>NZ_JAHSTT010000009.1 GCF_019145205.1 Pseudomonas khavaziana | reverse complement strand
TCAACCAGGGCTGTAACCAAAAAAACCATCTGCAATCCCTCGCGCTGTTGATCAGGCGAGGGACTTTGCAGAGGTTTTAAGGGCGGGGGAGTAGAGCTTATCCGGCGCTTGCGTGGGACGTTTCGGCAACTGCGTCGCGCAGCACCAGGCTGCACAGCGCCGGCAGGAACAACAGCGTCAGCACCGTGCCCACCAACACCCCGCCAATCAACACATAGGCCAGGGACGACCAGAACACCGACAGTGTCAGCGGAATAAACGCCAGCGCCGCCGCCAGTGCGGTGAGGATCACCGGTCGCGCTCGACGTACCGTGGCTTCGATGATTGCCTCGCGAATCGCCATGCCGTGGTCCTGGTTCTGGCGAATCTGGTCGGTGAAGATCAGCGTGTTGCGCATCAGGATGCCGCCGATGCCGATCAAGCCCAGGATCGCATTAAACCCAAACGGCTGGTTGAACAGCAGCAAGGTCGGCACCGCGCCGATCAGGCCCAGGGGCGCGGTGGCGAAGACCATCAACATGACGCCGAAGGAGCGCACCTGGAACATGATCACCGTGAGCGTCAGCAGGATCATGATCGGGAACAACGCCGCCAGCGCCACGTTGGCCTTGGCGCTTTCTTCCACCGGGCCGCCGATGTCGATGTGGTAACCGGTAGGCAGCTTGGCGATCAGGGGTTGCAGGTCTTTGTACACGGCCATTTCCACATCGGGCGGTTGTACCCCATCGATGATGTCGGCGCGCACCTCCACTGTGGTTGCACGGTTACGGCGCTTGAGGATCGGCTCTTCCATCACCGCCTGGAAATGCCCGACCTGGGCCAGCGGCACCGACGTACCGGCGCTGTTGGTCAGGGTCATGTTGTTGAGGTTGGCGAGGTCTTCGCGCTGGCTGCCTTGGGCGCGGGCCACCACGGATACGGTGCGGTTGCCTTCGCGCACTTCGGTGATCGGGTTGCCGCTGAGCAGGGCGTTGAGCTGGGATTTGACCTCATCGGGGGTGAAGCCGAGCAAGCGCAGGCGATCCTGGTCCAGCACCAGGCGATAACCGCTGGTGCGCTCGCCCCATTCGAGGAAGGTGTCACGGGTCAGCCGATTGGCGGCCACCACTTGGCGCACTTGCTCGGACAGCCCGCGCAACTCGTCCAGGTTCGGCCCGGACACACGGAACACTACGGGAAACGGCACAGGCGGGCCGAACACCAATTGGGTGACACGCACCCGCGCCGCTGGAAACTCACCCGCCGCGATGCGCTCGCGCATGCGCACTTTCAATGCGTCACGGGCGTGGGAGTCCGGGGTTTGCACGATCAACTTGGCGAATGCCGGGTCAGGCATTTCCGGGTTCAGCGACAGGAAAAACCGCGGTGCGCCGCCGCCTACATAGGTGTCGACCATGCTGGTCTGCGGCTCTTGCAGCAGGGCTTTCTCCACCTGCGCCGCCACCGCCTCAGTGCTTTTGAAGGCGCTGCCGGGCGGCATATACACTTCCAGAATCAGCTCCGAACGGTCGGAATCGGGGAAGAACTGTTTCTTCACCACCGCCATACCCAGCCCGCACAGCACAAACGCGGCCACCACCAGCCCGGTCACCAACCAACGCCCGCGCACGCAGGCCTCTACCAGACGCCGAAGTTTCTGATAGTAGCGCCCGGCATAAATCGCATCATGCCCACCGGGCACAGGCTTGATCTGCGGTAACAGCTTCACGCCCAGATAGGGCGTGAACACCACCGCCACCAACCACGATGAAATCAATGCAAAGCCGACGATCCAGAAGATATTCCCGGCGTACTCGCCTGCACCGGAGCGCGCAAACCCCACGGGTAAAAAACCGATGATCGTCACCAACGTACCGGTCAGCATGGGCGCAGCCGTGGAGCTCCAGGCATAGGTCGCCGCATGGATACGATCAAAGCCTTCTTCGAGTTTCACCACCATCATCTCGATGGCAATGATCGCGTCATCCACCAGCAAACCCAGGGAAATGATCAGCGCGCCGAGGGTGACGCGGTCGAATTCGCGCCCGGTGACCAGCATGATCACGAATACGATCGACAGCGTCAGCGGCACGGCTGCCGCCACCACCAGGCCCACGCGAAAGCCCAGGGCCAGCAGGCTGATCAGCATCACCACAGCCAGGGCGACGAAGAACTTGAGCATGAACTCATTCACCGCCAGGCTGATGTTTTTCGCCTGGTCGGAGACCTTGACGAAGTTCACGCCCAGGGGCAGGTCGGCGCGGATTTTGGTTTCCTGGGCCTGCAGGCTCTGGTCCAGCTCCAGGCCGTTCCAGTGTTTCTCCATGATCACCCCGAGCATCAACGCCGGGTCGCCCTGATGGCGGATGCGGTAGCTGGGCGGGTCCTCATAACCGCGGCTGACGCTGGCCACATCGGCAATGCGCAGCACCCGGCCATTGACTTGCAGGGGCACGTTTTCAATCAGTGCCAGGCTGTCGAAGGCACCGTCGATACGGATATACGCACGGGCACCGGCGGTCTCGACAAAGCCTGAGGGCGCCACCGCGTTTTGCGCGGCGAGGGCGGCGAAAATCTGCTCGGGCTTGATGCCCAGGGTCGCCAGACGTTCATAGGAAAACTCGACAAACACCCGCTGGGCCTGCTCGCCAAGAATATTGACCTTTTTCACCCCCGGCAGGTTGAGCAAACCCTGGCGCAGGGCCTCGGCCATTTGCACTTGCTGGCGATGGGGCAGGTGCTCGGCTTCCAGGGCGTACAGCGCAAAATACACATCAGAGTATTCATCGTTGAAAAACGGGCCGATTACGCCTTTGGGCAATTGCGCGGCTTCGTCACTGAGCTTCTTGCGGGTCTGGTAGAACAGTGCCTGGATTTCGCTCGGGCGCGTGGATTCGAGAAAGGTCATGCGCATCGACACAAAACCCGGCTGGGCGATGGTCTCGACGCGGTCGTAGTAGTCCAGTTCCTGCAGGCGTTTTTCCAGGCGGTCGGCCACCTGTTCCTGCATCTCCTGGGCCGTAGCACCGGGCCAGGCGGCGGTGATGGTCATGACCTTGACGGTAAACGAGGGGTCTTCGGCGCGCCCCAGTTTGCCGAACGCGAACATTCCGGCGACCAGGATTGCAATAAGCAAGAACAGCGTCACTGCGCGGTGTTTGACCGCCAGTTCAGAGAGGTTGAGCCCGCGCATGGTTATTGGTCCTGCTTGCGGTTGAGGGTCAGGGCCTGGGCGGGCAGCAAGCGTACCTTGTCACCGCTGTGCAGCAGGTGCGCACCCAGGGCGACGATGGTTTGCCCCGCTGTCACGCCGCTGTCGAGCAAGGCGTCTTCCTGGCCGAGGCGGGCGACTTTCACCGGCGCGAAGGTCAGTGTGTTGTCATCGCCGATCAGCCACACGCCGGGGCCTTGGCCTGCGTCCTGCAATGCGCCAATCGGCACGCGGGTTTGCGCGGCCTGGCCGTTGCCTTGCAGGCGTACGGTGATGGTGGAACCGAGCGCGAAACGCTCGACGGCGCCGTGCAACACATAGCGGGCGCGGTAGGTGCGGGTGATGGGGTCGGCGCTGGCGGACAGCTCGCGCAGGCTTGCGGCCACGGCCTGGTCGGGGGCGCCGAAGGGAAAGGCCAGGGCTTTTTGCGCGGCCAGGCCGCGCTGGTTTTCCGGCAGGTTGACGATGGCTTCACGGGCGCCGTCGTGGGCCAGGCGCGCGACGATTTGCCCTTCGGCCACCACTTGGCCGCGATCGGCTCGCACGTCGGTGATGATGCCGTCGCCGTCGGCCTTGAGCACCGAGTAGGTGCGGCGGTTTTCGATCTGGCTGGCATCCGATTGCGCCGCGGCCAGTTCCGCCTCGGCAACACGCAGGTTGGTGGCCGACTGGTCGAAGATTTGTCGTGACACTGCGCCGGTACTGGCCAGGCGCTGGTAGCGGTTTTCATCGTCGCGGCGTTGGCGCAGCTGGGCCTGGGCGGCGTTGACGCGATTCTTGGCCGAGCGCAGCGCCAGTTCGAAGTCGCCGATGTCCAGCACCAGCAAGGTATCGCCACGGGCAACGCGCTGGCCGGGGTCGACCTTGCGCTCAATCACCTTGCCACTGACCCGGAAGCCCAGGTCGCTTTCGGTGCGGGCAGCGACCACACCGGTATATGCGCTTTGCTGGGTGCCGGCGGCTTCAACGGTGGCCGCCAATACGGGACGTGGCTGCGGCGCTTGAGCGGCGTTGTCAGCTTGGCTGTGGCAGCCACCGAGCACCATCAACAGGGCCAGGGGCGTGAGAAGACGCAGGGGGAGAGGGGGCATGGCGGGCTCCAGGGGGTAACCATCGGGCAAAAAATTATGGACATAATTTTTTACGCATATTATGGTCGAAATATAAATTAATCCAGCCCCCGGATAATCCCCATGGCAATCGCCCCGGCACCTTCACGCAGCTTGTTGTTATTACTGGTTGCCCTCACAGCCTTGGGTGAAGTCTCGACCCAGTTGATCATTCCGGGCCTGGGCGCCATCGAGCAGGCGCTGGCGGCGCCGGTGGGCTCGGCACTGCTGGCGCTGTCGGCGTTTGTCGGTGCCTTTGGCCTGGGGCAGTTGCTGTTCGGGCCGCTGTCGGACCGTATCGGCCGACGCCCGGTATTGATCGCCGGCCTGGCGTTGTATGTGCTGGCCACGCTATCGATGCTGCTGGTCAGCGATATCCAGCAATTTATCCTCGCCCGCGTGTTCCAGGGCCTGGGCGCCTGCGCCGCGTTGGTGTTGGCCCGCACGGTGGTGCGGGATGTGTGGAAAGCCGAGGCGGGCCCGGCCCTGGCGCTGACCATGATCGGCATGCTGTATGCCATCGTCGTTGCGCCGATGCTTGGCGGCCTGTTGATCAAGCTACTGGGTTGGCGCGCACCGATCAGCCTGGCGTTGGTGATCGGCAGCCTGGTGCTGGTGCTGGCGCTGCTGTTCTTTCGCGAGAGCAACCACCACCTCGATCCCAAGGCCGCGCACTGGCGTACCCTCGGCGGGCAATACCTGGACTTGCTCAAGGGCCGCCAGTACCGGGCCTATGCCGTGGCCCTGGCCTGCACCTACGGCGCGATGTTTGCGGTGATCGCCGGTTCCTCGGCGGTGTTTATCAACCTGCTGGGGTTCAGCAGCCTGGAGTACGGCCTCAACTTCGGGTTGATCGTGTCGATGCTGATCGTGGGTTCCACCTATACCCGGCGTAATATCCAACGCCTGGGGCCGCAGCGGATTGTGGCGATGGGCGTGACAATGGTCGCGCTCGGCGGGGTGGCAGCGCTGGTGATTTACGCACTGTTCGGGCTGTCGGTGGTGGGGCTGGACGTGCCCATTGCCCTGGTCACCCTCGGCGGTGGCCTGGTGTTGCCAGGCGCAGTTACCGGCGCGGTGATGCCCAACGCACATCGTGCCGGTTTGGCGGCGGGGCTGATGGGGTTCGCGCAGATGTTCGGTGCCACCTGCAGCGGTTTGCTGTTGAGCCAGCTGCGCGATGGCAGTGCTGCACCGATGGTGATGATTCAAGCCGGGTTTGCGCTGTCAGCCTTTATTGCATTCCAGCTGTTGCGTCAGCGTCAGGTTAAAGCATTGTCCTATACATAGAACGATCAGGGCCGGTTTTGCCGTCTAGTGCTCAGGGATGAGGCGATTTATTGTGTACCCACTTTGGAGGTACACATGAAAAAGCTGATTGGTATCTACACCAGCCCTCGCGCCCACTGGGTCGGCGATGGCTTCCCGGTACGCACTTTGTTTTCCTACGACACCATGGGCAAGCACATCAGCCCATTCCTGTTGCTGGACCACGCCGGGCCGGCCGAATTCACGCCCACCGAACAGCGCCGTGGCGTCGGTCAACACCCGCATCGCGGCTTTGAAACCGTGACTATCGTGTACGACGGCGAAGTCGAGCACCGCGATTCCACCGGTGCCGGCGGCAAGATCGGCCCCGGCGATGTGCAATGGATGACCGCGGCCAAGGGCATTCTCCACGAGGAGTTCCACTCCCAGGATTTCGCCCGTCGCGGCGGGGCGCTGGAAATGGTGCAACTGTGGGTCAACCTGCCGGCCAAGGACAAAATGGCCGATGCCGGCTACCAGACCATCGTCGATGGCGATATTCCGGTGCTGCCACTGGCGAACGACGCTGGCAACCTGCGCCTGATCGCTGGTGAATTCGCTGGTGCTCATGGCCCGGCCCATACCTTCACGCCGATTGACGTGTGGGACTTGCGCCTCAATGCCAATAAGGCGGTCACATTGGACCTGCACGCCGGGCGTAATACGGCGCTGGTGATCCTCAGTGGCACTGTGCTGGTCAATGGCGAGGAAGTTGCGCGCCAAGGGCAGCTGGCGCTGTTCGAGCGTGACGGTGACCAGCTCACCCTGGAGTCGAATGACGACGCCAAGGTGTTGCTCCTCAGCGGCGAACCCATCGACGAGCCCATCGTCGGCCACGGTCCGTTCGTGATGAACACCGAGCAGGAGATCCACCAGGCGTTCGCCGATTTCCAGTCGGGCAAGTTCGGGCAGATGCACGCCTGAATGCCGGGTAGGTTTAAATAACCCTTGTGGGCGGGGGCTTGCCCTCTCTCACATTTTTTCCTGCGCTATACCCGTCTTATCGATTTCATGCGATCTTCTCGGCATTCGCCCTGGAGTCGCCTGGATGCCCTCATTTATCGCTGATCACCCGATGCTGTGCGCCGTGGCGTTGATCTTTATCGACATCGCCGTGTGGCGTCTCATCTCCGCCGACCTGGCCAACTGGAAACTCGCCGCGCGGTTGGTGATTTTCGCGGTATTCAGTGTCGTGTTGTTCAACGACGGCATGAACCCCATGCAAACGGCGCCCTATGCCGACGACACCACCTTGCACCTGGCCGCCACGGCGTTGCAGATCGGCTGGTGGTTGTTCGCCGCACGCACCCTGACGGTATTGCTCGGCGCGGTGATGATGCAGCGGGTCGGGCATACCGGGCGCTTGCTGCAGGACCTGATGGGCGCGGTGATCTTCCTGATCGCGATCATCGCCGCCATGGCCTATGTGCTCGACCTGCCGGTCAAGGGCGTGCTGGCCACTTCCGGTGCGGTAGCGATCATTGTCGGCCTGGCGTTGCAAAGCACTCTGAGCGACGTGTTTTCGGGGATCGTCCTCAATACCACCAAGCCTTACCAGATCGATGACTGGATCTCCATCGACGGCACCGAAGGCCGTGTCACCGACATCGACTGGCGCGCCACGCGGTTGCAAACCTCCCAGGGCAGCCTGGCGGTAATCCCCAACTCCCTGGCGGCCAAGGCCAAGATCATCAACTTCTCGCGCCCAGCGGATATGTTCGGCCTGGCGGTGAGCCTGCAAGTCAGCCCCCATGCACGCCCGCAAACCGTGATCGAGGCCCTGGAGCGGGCAATGCAGGGCTGCCGGCCGTTGCTGGCCCAACCGGCCCCGAGCGTGGCGTTCAAAGCCTCGACCAGTGGCGGTGTGGAATATGAAATCAGCGGCTTCGTACCGGCCATGGGGCTCAAGCGCGAAACCCGCAACCTGCTTTACGATTTGGCCTACCGTCACTTGCAGGCGGCGGGCGTGGGCCTGTTGTCTGCCACCGAGGGCAGCACGCCGCCAGCGGTGTCCGGCGCCCGGGCGTTGCTTGAACGCTCGTCGATTTTCTCCACCCTGCGTCAGGAAGAAAAAGACACCTTCAGCCAGAACATGACCCTGCACACCTACCGCGCCGGCGAGATGATCCTGGCGGCGGGGGAGGTCAGCGATCACTTGTTCATCATCGAATCCGGGGTGGTCTCGGTGCTGTTGGTCAAGGACGGGCACACGTTCGAGGCCGGGCGCATGGGGCCGGGGGAGGTGATCGGCGAATCCGGCGTGCTGTCGGAACAGGCAGCGCTGGCGGATTTTTCCGCCAAGACCTACTGCACGCTTTATCGCATCGAAAATGAATACCTCAAGCCCTGCCTGGACGCACGGCATGACATCGGCGAAGCCATGAAGGCGCTGCTGGACTTCCGTCGGCATGCCGCCCAGGCCCTGACCGAAGACGCGCCCGTGGTGCCGGTGAAGAAGGGTTTCCTGCAATGGCTGCGCAAGCGTGGCCTGTAGATTGGTCACCTGTTCTTCGCCCGGATTGGCTATTCCTCCAGGACGCCTTGGTGACTAACCTGCTCACCAATCCCAACGTTCTGGAGCTACACCATGCAAACCCGTACTGATTTCTACACCGCTTCCCCCGACGCCATGAAAGCCATGCTTGCCCTGGAAGCGGCGGTCGGCAAACTCTCCATCGAGTTGCCGCTGCTCGAACTGGTGCGCCTGCGCGTCTCGCAGATCAACGGCTGCGCGTTCTGCCTGGACATGCACACCGCCGACGCCCGCAAGGGTGGCGAAACCGAGCGGCGTTTGTACACCGTGTCGGCCTGGCGCGAGACCCCCTTCTTCACCCCGCGTGAACGCGCTGCCCTGGCCTGGGCTGAAAGCCTGACCCTGCTGAGCCAGACCCACGCCCCGGATGAAGACTTCAATGCCCTGGCCGCCGAGTTCAGCCCGCAGGAACAAGTCGACCTGAGCGTGGCCATCGCCACCATCAACAGCTGGAACCGCCTGGCGGTGGGCTTTCGCAAGATGCCCAAGTAATTTCTGTAGGGCGGGTGAATCAGAAATTTACCGATGCACTCAAGCGCGCCGTCAACGGCGCGCCCTGGAACAGGTAGTCATCGCCCATGTACTCGCCCGCGTCGCGCCAGTAGCGCTTGTCGAACAGGTTGTCGACGCTCAGGCGAAACACCGTTTCATACCCATCGACCTTGGTGGTGTAGCGGCTGCCGAGATTGACAACTGCATAGTCGCCCACCTCCACAGTGCCATTGCGGTTGGCCGACTTCTTGGCGCTGTATTGCACGCCGCCCAGCACCGCCAGCCCATTGACCCACGGCAACGCATAGTCGGCGTACAGGCTGGCGCGCAGCTTGGGCACGTTGATCGCCTGGTGGCCTTCATAGTCCGGGGTGCCGCTGCCGTTCACCCGTGCGCGGATGGCCGCCACGCTGGTTGCGATTTGCAGGCGCTCGGTAGCCCAGCCGTTGGCGGACAGTTCCAGGCCGGTGTTTTTCTGCTGGCCCTGTTGTACGTAGGTAAAGTTGCCCGCGCCATCCGGCTTGGAATACTGGTAGGCCTGGCGTGTCTGGAACACCGCGGCGGCGAAGCTGATGCGGCGCCAATCGTACTTCACCCCGGCTTCGATCTGCCGTGAAGTGGTGGGCGCCAGGGTGTCGCTGCTGTTGGTGGCGAACCACGGCGCAGTGCCGCCCAGGGACAGGCCCTTGCTGTAGCTGGTGTAGAGCGAGATGTTCTCAATCGGCTTATAGATCAGCGAGGCCTGGGGCAGGAATACATACTGCTGGGTATGCCGTGACTCAGTGCCGTTCCTGTCGAAAGCCTTTTCGTCCAGGCGCACTTCACGCCCACCCAGAATGGTTTGCCATTGCTCATTGAAGCGAATTCGGTCGGTGACGAACAACCCGTACTGGCGGCTGTCGAGGTTGCGATGGCTATCATTGAGCGGCTTGTCGGTGGGTGGGAAGCTCGGCGCATCCTGATGGATATTGCCGCTGCCGATGTATTCATTGACCGAGTCGCGCTTGTCGATCACCCGGCGAAACGCGCTGGTGCCGAAGGTCAACTCATGGCCCAGACCGACGGTGTCGAACAGCCCGGTCATGGCCGCCTGGACTTCATCATCACGGCGGGTGTCGTCGGGGCTGCGGTAGTCGTAGATGTCGTAGTCGCCTTCGGGGCTGAAGGTGTTGGCGTTGCAGTTGCTGACGTAATAACAGCCCCAGGCAAACGAACTGTAGTCATCAATCACCACCTTGCTACGCGCCGCGCTGATATTGCCTTTCCACAGGTCGCTGAAACGGTACTCGAACTTGCCGTTGAGGTTCAGTGAATCGATCCCCACCTGCTTGCCGCCGCTCTGGTGCCCCAGCAGTTTCTTTGGCGAGGCGTCGTGGGGCACTTCGGTGCCACCCAGCAGTTGGTAACCCGGCACCGAGCGCTGTTGCTTGTTCTGGTATTCGGCATCCAGTTGCAGCAGGGCGTCGGGGCTGATGTTCCAGTCCAAGGCCAGGGACACAAAATCGCGCTGGCCATTGGCGTGTTCCACATAGGAATTGAGGTCTTCATGGGCGACGTTGGCGCGCAGGCCCAATTGCTGCTCGCTGCCAAACCAGCCACCGACGTCCGTGGCGATATAGCCGCTGCCGCGATCATCGGTAGAGACGGTTACCGAGCGTACATCCTCGGGGCGCTTGGTCACATAGTTGATCACGCCGCTGGGCTCGGAAATGCCGCTCTGCAACCCGGCCAGGCCCTTGAGCACTTCCACCTGCTGCTTGTTTTCCAGGGCGACATTCTGCTCGCCAGTGATGGTACGCCCGTTGATCTTGTAGCTGCTGGCCGCATTCAGCGAGAAGCCACGCACCACGAAGTTTTCGTAATAGCCGATGGGGGCATAGCTGTCGCCCACCGACGCATCGTTGCGCAGCACTTCACTGAGCAGGCGCGCTTGCTGGTCCTTGATCAGGGCGGCGTTGATCACCGTGATCGAGGCCGGCGTGTCCAGCAACGGTGCTTCATCGAAACCGCCCACCGAGGCAGTTTCGTTACGGTAGCCGGATTCATCCTGCCCCTGGACCTTGACCGTCGGCAGTTCAATCTCCGCGGCCAGGCTGCTGCCGATGCCGCCGCTGAGCAGCAGTCCGAGAGCCAAACGTGTACTGACGACGGGACGAAAACGCAAAACCATGGGGCAGGGCCTTATAGCGCGGGGCGGGGGCGCATAAGCTAGGCATAACGGCCAGCTTTTACAAGCGTTCGGTATGCGGGCGTGCGCTGAGACGCTGCGTCTCAACCCCTACGCCAAACCCCTTGCGCCTCGACAGCCCCTGCGGGCATCTGCGATAGACAAGGCTTTCTCAATCGTTGCAGGAGATTGTCATGAGTATTGCTGGAAAAGTCGCGCTGGTGACCGGCGCCGGGCAGGGCATTGGCCGGGCCATCGCCCTGCGCCTGGCACAGGACGGTGCCGACATCGCCCTGGTGGACATCAATGGCGCCAAGCTTGAAGCCGTGGCCGCAGAAGTGCTGGCCCTGGGGCGCAAGGCCTCGGTGTTTATCGCCGACGTGTCCAAGCGTGATCAGGTAGCAGCGGCGGTCGAGCATGCGCACCAGACCCTTGGCGGTTTCGACATCATCGTCAACAACGCCGGGGTCGCGCAGATCGACTCGCTGCTGGACGTCAGCCCGGAACAGGTCGAGCGCACCCTCGGAATCAACGTGCAAGGCGTGCTGTGGGGTATCCAGGCCGCCGCCAAGAAATTCAAGGCGCTCAAGCAAAAGGGCAAGATCATCAATGCCTGCTCTATTGCCGGCCATGAAGGCTTTGCGCTGCTGGGCGTGTACTCGGCCACCAAGTTCGCCGTGCGTGCCCTGACCCAGGCGGCGGCCAAGGAACTGGCAAGCGCCGGGATCACGGTCAATGCCTACTGCCCTGGTGTGGTGGGCACCGATATGTGGGTGGAGATCGACAAGCGCATGGCCGAGATTACCGGGGCCGAAGTGGGGGCGACCTACAAGAAGTACGTGGACGGGATAGCCTTGGGCCGTGCGCAAACGCCGGAGGATGTGGCGGGGTTGGTTGCCTACCTGGCCGGGCCGGATGCGGACTACATGACCGGGCAAGCGCCGTTGATCGACGGTGGCCTTGTCTACCGCTGACCTCTCAAGGCCTGCTCGGTCAAATGTGGGAGGGGGCTCGCCGTAATGCCAGTCAGTTAAGGCTTTTTTGTAGGAGCGAGCTTGCTCGCGAAAAACTTACAGGCGCCGCGTTCATTCAGCAAACACGCGTTATCGTTGACGTTTTTCGCGAGCAAGCTCGCTCCTACAGAAGGCGATGACCGCTTAACTGACTGGCATTAGGGCTTGCCCCGGTAACCACGATGCGAAGCGAGCCGCTCTTGATCTTGCTCTGCTTTTGATCTCTGGCGGCCCCCCAAATCCATGGCGGATTACGGGCACACCGAGCCTGGGCGAGGTGCCGAGTGATGGGGCAAGAGCGTTTTGCTTACTTTTGGGCTTTTTTCAAAAGTTAGCCGCTGTAAGAGCGGAACCGATAGTGGCCGTTACCTAAACAATGGATATGTACGCAAACCAATCCAGCATCCTGGTCGGCTGCCCGGCCGCCATCGGGAGCAAGTCGAATCGTCGCACCGCCCCTCCCACAGGTCTGATCCCCTTGTGTCAGTGCTTGCCGGGCATGTCGATGCCCAGTTGGTTGACCCGGCGGTACAGGGTCGCCCGGGAAATACCCAGCGCCTGGGCCGTCGGCAACGGCTTCCAGCGGTGCCGGATCAACGCGTCCAGCACCACCTGACGTTCCGGGCTCACGCTAGGTTCAGCAGCCAGCGAAACCTGTTCGCCGCGCACCTGCACCGGTAGATCCGCCAACTGGATAGTCCCGCCCTCACATACGGCACAGGCATACGCCAGTACGTGGTGCAACTGGCGCACGTTGCCCGGCCAGGCGTAGCCCAGCAGCCGTTCCAGTGCGGCCTGGCCGATGCCCACCGAGACGCCGCCGCGTGCTTGCTGCTCCAGCAATCGGTTGATCAATGCCAGCTTGTCACTGCGTTCGCGCAGCGGCGGCAGGCAGAAGCGCGCGCAGCCGAGGCGGAAGTACAGGTCTTCGCGAAAACGCCCGTCGCTGACCAGCGCGGCCAGGTCGCGGTGGCTGGCGCAGATCACCTGGATGTCCACCGTGCGGCTCTTGGCCCCGCCCAGGGGCGCGACTTCACCTTCGGCCATCACCCGCAGCAGGCGTGTCTGCAACGCCAGCGGCATATCGCCGATTTCATCGAGGAACAACGTACCGCCATCGGCCTGCACCAACAGCCCCGCCATGCCTTTGCTGGATGCACCGGTAAAAGCCCCGGCCACGTAGCCGAACAGCTCGCTTTCAATCAGGTTCTCGGGGATCGCTGCGCAGTTGACCGCGACAAAGGGCCCCGTACGCCGGGCGCTGCGTTCGTGCAGTTGGCGAGCGAAAACTTCCTTGCCGGCGCCGGTTTCCCCCTGCACCAGCACCGGCAGGTTGCGATCCTTGACGCGTACGGCCAGACGCAGGTGTTCTTCCACCCGCGGGTCGACTTGAGTGTGCGCAATGGCTCGCGGCGGTTTGCGTCGCGGGGTATTGACCCGCACATGCATTACGCCAGGCTCGCCCAGCCATTGCAGGTGTTGGGTCGACTGGTCCGTCACCGAGCGCAACGCATCCAGGTCGAACACTTCACCGATGTAGTCGGGCACCTGGCCGAAACGCCGGCGCAGTGCCTGGCGCGCCTTGCTGTTCAGGGCCTGTAGCCGACCGTCCTGATCCCAGGCCAACAGCAGGTCCGGCTGGCTGTCCACATAGCCCGGTGTGCTGTGGGCCTGGAGCACCCAATGCTCGCGGGCGCTGTGCATGAAGAAGGCGTTTTCGATGGATTGCGCACTCTGCGCCACCATCTGCCGCACCAGGTGCTGGCTGCGCCGGTCATCCGGGGATTTGAGCGCCGAAGCATCCATTACCCCCAGCAGGTTGCCCTGGGGGTCGAAGATCGGGGCGGCGGAACAGGTCAGGCCGATAAAGGCGGCACGGAAATGATCGCGCTTGTGCACGGTCACCGCGGCTTTGCTGGTCAGCACCGTGGCCACGCCGCAGGTGCCTTCCTCGGCTTCCGACCAACAGGTGCCGAGATACAGGCCGGCTTTGCGACAGTCGCTGCGAATGGCGGTGTCCACGCGGTGGTCGAGGGTCTGGCCCTGGGCGTCGGTGAGCATCACGCAGTAGTCGGCGTGGCGCACACGGTGGTGCAGTTGCCCGACTTCTTCGCCGGCAATACGCATGAACAGCTCGGCGCGCTCGCGGCATTCCTTGAGCAAGGGCTCGGTGAGAATGCGCGGCCCCTGCAGCGACCCGGGGTCGAGGTGGTATTGCTCCATGGAACGGCGCCATGAATCGAAAATCAGTGACGGCACCGGCGCCTGGGGCAGTCGATCGGCATTGCGGACCACGCGACTGACGCAGTCGACGTGTTCTCTGGAGTTCGCGGCGAGCATAAGGCCTCCGGTTCTCGATCCTTGTTGTTATGCCCGTCATTAAGCGCCCATGGGCGCCGACCGACAAGGTCGGCCTGACCAACAGCCAGCGCTGAGACGCAGCGTCTCAGTGCGCCTGAGACGGAGCCTGCACCGTGCAATGCCGGGTCTCATTCTGCGCTGGCATGGCGCAGCGGCACAACCGCGCGGCACTGCTCTGGGTCAAGGCTTTGCCGGTTTTTCGTGGGCCTTGGCACAGCCTGTGCTCAAGCGCTTACAGCTGGCCGCAGCCAGCCTTTTGTGTGTCGAGACAACCTGGAGAACAACAAGATGTCCACTCACCTGTCCACTGATCAATTGCTGCATGCCTACACGGTGATGCGCACCATCCGTGACTTCGAAGAACGCCTGCATGTGGAATTCGCCACCGGCGAGATCCCCGGTTTCGTGCACCTGTATGCCGGCCAGGAAGCCAGCGCCGCCGGGGTCATGGCGCACCTTAACGATGAAGACTGCATCGCCTCCAACCACCGTGGTCACGGCCATTGCATCGCCAAGGGCGTGGATGTGTTCGGCATGATGGCCGAGATCTACGGCAAGAAAACCGGCGTGTGCGGCGGCAAGGGCGGCTCCATGCATATTGCCGACCAGGAGAAGGGCATGCTCGGCGCCAACGGCATTGTCGGTGCCGGTGCGCCGTTGGCGGCAGGCGCTGCGCTGGCCTCCAAGCTCAAGGGCAGCCAGGGCGTGGCCGTGGCGTTCTTCGGCGACGGCGGCGCCAACGAGGGCGCGGTCTTCGAGGCGATGAACCTGGCGTCGATCATGAAGCTGCCGTGCCTGTTCGTCGCCGAGAACAACGGCTATGCCGAGGCCACCGGTTCCGGCTGGTCGGTGGCGTGCAAGGACATTGCCGAACGGGCAGTAGGCTTTGGCATGCCGGGGGTGATTGTCGATGGCAATGATTTCTTCGCGGTGCACACGGCGCTGGGCGTGGCGGTGGCGCGCGCACGCCAGGGCGAAGGGCCGACCTTGGTGGAAGTGAAGCTCAGCCGCTTCTATGGCCACTTCGAAGGCGATGCGCAAACCTACCGCGGCCCGGATGAAGTCAAGAACCTGCGCGAATCCCACGACTGCCTCGTCCTGTTCCGCCAGCGCTGCAATGCCGAAGGCTGGCTCGATGCCGCGCAGTTCGAACGTATCGACGGCGAGGTCGCGCAGTTGATCGACGACGCCGTGCGCCTGGCCAAGTCCGATCCCAAGCCCCAGGCCGCCGACCTGCTCAGTGATGTCTACGTCGCTTACCGCTAATAACAACAACAGGTGGAGAAAATCCCATGGCTCGCAAAATCAGCTATCAGCAGGCAATCAACGAAGCCCTCGCCCAGGAAATGCGCCGGGACCAGAGCGTGTTCATTATTGGCCAGGATGTGTCCGGCGGCACCGGTTCGCCCGGCGAGCAGGACGCCTGGGGTGGTGTGCTGGGGGTGACCAAAGGCCTTTACCCTGAGTTCCCGGAGCGCGTACTCGACGCGCCGTTGTCCGAAGTCGGCTACGTCGGCATGGCCGTCGGCGCCGCCACCCGTGGCATGCGCCCGGTGTGCGAGTTGATGTTTGTCGACTTTATCGGCTGCTGCCTCGACCAGTTGCTCAACCAGGCCGCCAAGTTTCGCTACATGTTCGGCGGCAAGACCACCACGCCGCTGGTCGTGCGCGCCATGTACGGCGCCGGCCTGCGCGCGGCCGCCCAGCATTCGCAGATGCTCACCTCGATGTGGACGCACATTCCCGGTCTCAAGGTGGTGTGTCCGGCTACGCCGTATGACGCCAAGGGCATGTTGATCCAGGCGATCCGCGACAACGACCCGGTGATCTTTCTCGAACACAAGATGCTCTACAGCCTGCAAGGTGAAGTGCCGCAAGAGCTCTACACCGTGCCGTTCGGCGAGGCCAATTTTGTGCGCGAAGGCCGCGATGTGACCCTGGTGACCTACGGGCGCATGGTGCACGTCGCCCTGGAAGCCGCCGCCAACCTGGCGCGCCAGGGCATCGACTGCGAGGTGTTGGACCTGCGTACCACCAGCCCGCTGGACGAAGACAGCATCCTTGAGAGTGTGGAAAAAACCGGGCGCCTGGTGGTGATCGACGAGTCCAACCCGCGTTGTTCCATCGCCACCGACATCAGTGCGTTGGTGGCCCAGCAGGGCTTTTCTTTCCTGCGTGCGCCGATCGAGATGGTTACTGCGCCGCATACGCCAGTGCCGTTTTCCGATGCACTGGAAGACCTGTACATCCCCAACGCGGCGAAGATCGAGGCCGCGGTGCTGAAAATCGCCGACAGGAGGAATGCCGCATGATCCATACCTTGACCATGCCCAAGTGGGGGCTGTCGATGACTGAAGGCCGCATCGATGTCTGGCTCAAGCAGCCCGGCGACCGGGTGGAGAAGGGCGAGGAGGTGTTGGACGTGGAAACCGACAAGATCTCCAGCAGTGTCGAGGCGCCGTTCAGCGGTGTATTGCGTCGAGTGCTGGCGCAGAGCGACGAGACCTTGCCGGTGGGCGCGCTGTTGGGGATCGTGGTGGAAGGTGAGGCCAGCGAGGCGCAGATCGATGCGGTGATCGAAAGCTTCAACGCCGGCTTTGTCTCCAGCCGCACCGAAGCCGAAGCCTGCGGGCCGAGTGCGCAGAAGATCGAGGTGGGCGGGCGCCTGTTGCGCTATCTCGACCTGGGCGAAGGCGCTACGCCGCTGGTGCTGGTGCATGGTTTTGGCGGCGACTTGAACAACTGGCTGTTCAACCAACCGACCCTGGCCGCCGAACGCCGGGTGATCGCCCTGGACCTGCCAGGGCATGGCGAGTCGGGCAAGGCCCTGCAAACGGGGGACGCCGAGGAACTGAGCCAGGCCGTACTGGCCTTGCTCGATCACCTGCAACTCGACCGTGTGCACCTGGCCGGGCACTCCATGGGCGGGCTGGTCAGTCTGACGGTCGCGCGCCAGGCACCCGCGCGCGTTGCCTCCCTGACCCTGATCGCCAGCGCCGGGTTGGGTGCGGCTATCAATGGCGATTACCTGCACGGTTTTACCGAGGCCAACAACCGTAATGCGCTCAAGCCGCAACTGGTGCAACTGTTCAGCGACCCGGCGCTGGTGACGCGGCAGATGCTGGAGGACATGCTCAAGTTCAAGCGCTTGGAAGGCGTGGATCAGGCCTTGAAGCAACTCAATGCGCAGTTGTTTGAAGGCGGGCGCCAGCGCCTGGATTTGCGCAACGTGGTGGGGCAGCAACCGAGCCTGGTGATCTGGGGCAGTGACGATGCAATCATCCCGGCCGGCCATGCCCAGGGCCTGGAGGCCCAGGTGGAGGTCCTGCCCGGCCAGGGGCATATGGTGCAGTTGGAAGCGGCGGAACAGGTCAACCAGCTGATCGCAACCTTCCTCGAATCCCAGCCTTGAAATGCGATCCCCTGTGGGAGGGGGCTTGCTCCCGATAGCGGTGGGTCAGTCTCAGTATCAGGTGACTGATCTACCGCCATCGGGAGCAAGCCCCCTCCCACATTGTTGACTGCATTTCAAAGTGAGCGCTTGAGGGTTTCGCTGGGCAGTTCCTTGAACAATCCTCGATAGCTGTTGGAGAACCGCCCCAAATGCCAGAACGACCAGTTCATCGCCACTTCGGCAACCGTCGTGTTCGTCGCGCTCAACAGCTCCCGCCGCGCCCCATTCAAACGGCGCATCCTTAACCACTGCGCCGGGCTCATCCCGGTAAAGGTCTTGAAGCCTTGCTGCAATTGGCGCAACGGCACGCCGGCAATCTGCGCCAGTTCCAGCAGGTTGACGCTTTCATCCGGCGCATCCGCCGCCCATTCACCGATGCGTGCCATCAACCGGCGTGCCTCGCTGCGCTTTTGCAATGAACCGCGGTCCAGGCATACGCAGGCGTTGTCGAGGATAAACAGGCAGTCGTCGAGCAGTTGCTGGGTGAGGGCGTCGCGGCTGATGGGGTCGGTCAGTGCCGACAGACGCGTCAGCGTGCCACTGAGCCAGCGGGTGAACAGTGCGTTCTGCTGGCACCTCAGCGGTGCCATGAACAACCCTTCAAGTTTTGCTACGTCCAGCCCATGACGCTGTACAAACTGCGGGCCGAACACCACCGCCACTTCACGGTAGTTTTCCGGGGTGATCCAGGTGTTGCGGCTTTCGCCATTGAGCATATACAGGCTGTTGTCGCTGCCGTCGAAACAGAACGCCAGGGCCCCGGGTGGTGCGTTGAAGTGTTGTTCCACACGGGTGTTCATGCACTCCTCGTACACCTGCACGCCTTGCAGGTCGAGGTAGCGTACCCGCCCGGCAAAATGCCCGGGGGACATCTGCTGGTACTGCTGCACCCAACCGGGTGTCGCACTGCATTGGGCGGCCACATCGCCGGTAGCGAAGGCCTGTACGCGCAAAGCGGTTGCCTGTGTCATGGGTGATCCGTGCGCACTCTATTGGTGCGTTGTGCTGCGTGCAAAGTGGATAGATGCGGTTTGAAGGCTGGCCCAAGATAGACCTCAATGCGCCGCAAGTACAAGCCGGCGTCGCATCCCACCCAAGACGAGGTCCTTATGAACGCCCCCTTCGATCAGCTCTCCACCTGGCTGAAAGAACACAAGATTACCGAAGTCGAATGCGTGATCAGTGATTTGACTGGCATCGCGCGCGGCAAGATTGCACCCACCAACAAGTTCCTGCATGAGCGAGGCATGCGCCTGCCGGAAAGTGTGTTGCTGCAAACGGTAACCGGGGACTTTGTCGACGACGATATCTACTACGACCTGCTCGACCCGGCCGATATCGACATGATCTGCCGCCCGGTGGCCAACGCCACCTACGTGGTGCCCTGGGCCATCGAACCCACTGCCATCGTGATCCACGACACCTTCGACAAACAGGGCAACCCCATCGAACTTTCGCCGCGCAATGTGCTCAAGAAAGTCTTGCAACTCTACACCGACCAGGGCTGGCAGCCGATTGTCGCGCCGGAAATGGAATTCTACCTGACCCAGCGCTGCGAAGACCCGGACCTGCCGTTGAAGACACCTATAGGCCGTTCCGGGCGCGCCGAAACCGGGCGCCAATCGTTTTCCATCGACGCCGCCAACGAATTCGACCCGCTGTTCGAAGACGTCTATGACTGGTGCGAAGCCCAGGGCCTGGACCTCGACACGCTGATCCACGAAGACGGCCCGGCGCAGATGGAAATCAACTTTCGCCACGGCGATGCCCTGGACCTCGCCGACCAGATCACCGTATTCAAGCGCACCCTGCGTGAGGCCGCGCTCAAGCACAACGTCGCCGCGACCTTCATGGCCAAGCCGGTGGCCGATGAGCCGGGCAGTGCCATGCACCTGCACCAGAGCGTGGTGGAGATCGCCACCGGCAAGCCGGTGTTCGTCGATGCCGACGGCCGCATGACCGCCTTGTTTTTGCATCACATCGGCGGCTTGCAGAAATACATCCCCAAGCTGCTGCCGATGTTTGCGCCCAACGTCAACTCGTTCCGCCGCTTCCTGCCGGACACTTCGGCGCCGGTCAACGTCGAGTGGGGCGAAGAGAACCGCACGGTCGGCCTGCGTGTGCCCACCTCCAGCCCGGAGGCAATGCGCGTGGAAAACCGCTTGCCGGGCGCCGATGCCAACCCGTACCTGGCGATTGCCGCCAGCCTGTTGTGTGGCTACCTGGGCATGATCGAGCAGATCGAACCCAGTGCGCCGGTGGAAGGCCGCGCCTATGAACGGCGCAACCTGCGCCTGCCGTTCACCCTGGAGGATGCCCTGGCCCGCATGGAGGACTGCGACACAGTCAAGCAGTACCTGGGAGAGAAATTCGTGCGCGGCTACGTCGCGGTCAAGCGCGCCGAGCACGAGAATTTCAAGCGGGTGATCAGTTCCTGGGAGCGTGAGTTCCTGCTATTGAGTGTCTAAAAACAATCATAAAAGGGGTGACGATATGCGTCTTGTGAACAAGCTTCTCCCGCTGGCCCTGGTGGCGGCATTCAGCAGTGCAGGGCAGGCCGCGCCGTCGGTCAGCGTCTATAACTGGACTGATTACATTGGCGAGACCACCTTGGCGGATTTCCAGGCGAAAACCGGGATCAAGGTGATCTACGATGTGTTCGACTCCAATGAAACCCTGGAGGGCAAGTTGCTGGCCGGGCGCACCGGCTATGACGTGGTGGTGCCGTCCAACCATTTCCTGGCGCGCCAGGTGAAGGCCGGTGCGTTCCTCAAGCTCGACCGTGCGCAGTTGCCCAACTTCAAGAACCTCGACCCCAAGCTGCTCAAGTTGCTGGAGCAGAATGACCCGGGTAACGCCCACTCGGTGCCGTACCTGTGGGGCACCAATGGCATCGGCTACAACGTCGACAAGGTCAAGCAGGTGCTGGGCATAGATCATATCGATTCGTGGGCGGTGCTGTTCGAGCCCGAGAACATCAAGAAGCTCAACCAGTGCGGCGTGGCCTTCCTCGACTCGGCGGACGAACTGTTTCCGGCGATCCTCAACTACATGGGCAAGGACCCACGCAGCGAGAACCCCGAGGACTACAAGCAAGCCGAGGCCAAGCTGTTGACGTTGCGGCCGTACGTTACCTATTTCCATTCCTCCAAGTACATTTCGGACCTGGCCAACGGCGATATCTGCGTGGCGTTCGGCTATTCCGGCGATGTATTCCAGGCCGCCAACCGCGCCAAGGAAGCCAAGAACGGCGTGAACATCGCCTACTCGATCCCCAAGGAAGGCTCCAACCTATGGTTCGACCTGCTGGCGATCCCGGCAGACGCCACCAACCCCAAGCAGGCCCACGCCTTTATCAACTACCTGCTCGACCCCGAAGTGATCGCCAAGGTCAGCGCCTCGGTGGGCTACGCCAACGCCAACCCGGCTGCCAAGCCGTTCATGGCCCCGGAACTGGTGGACAACCCCGAGGTGTACCCGCCCCAGGCAGTGCTCGACAAACTCTATATTTCCACCACGCCGACGCCGGCAACCATGCGCCTGATGACCCGCGCCTGGAGCAAAGTGAAGACCAACAAATGATGCTGTCCCATGACCACGCCCAGTCCTATTACCGCGCCTCGGCCCACGCATTGCCTGAGCGCGCCGCCCTGGGTACAGACCTGAGCGCCGATGTGTGTGTGATCGGTGGCGGTTTTACCGGCGTCAACACCGCCATCGAATTGGCCCAGCGCGGGCTCTCGGTGATCCTGCTGGAAGCTCGGCGCATTGGCTGGGGGGCCAGTGGGCGCAACGGCGGGCAGTTGATCCGCGGCATCGGCCATGATGTCTCGGGGTTTGCCAAATACGTGGGTGAGGAGGGCGTGCGTTATCTGGAGCGGGCCGGCATCGACTCGGTGGCGTTGGTGGGCCAGCGCATTGTCGAGCATGGCATCGATTGCGACCTGCGCTGGGGCTTCTGTGAGCTGGCCAACACGCCGGCGCAGTTCGCGGCGTTCAAGGGCGAACAGGCACATTTGGCGGCCATGGGGTACGCCCATGAAACGCGACTGGTCGGCCCCCAGGACATGGCGCAGGTGGTGGACTCGACGGTGTACGCCGGTGGCCTGGTCGACATGGGCTCAGGGCATCTGCACCCGCTCAACCTGGTGCTTGGCGAGGCCCAGGTGGCCGAGACCCTTGGCGTGAAGATCTTCGAGCACACGCAAGTGCTGGAACTGATCCATGGCGACACCGTGCAGGTGCGCTGCGCCGCGGGCACTGTACACGCCGGCCAACTGGTGCTGGCGTGTAATGCGCATCTGGAAGACCTGGAGCCGCGGTTGAGCGGCAAGGTGCTGCCGGCCGGCAGTTACATTATCGCTACCGAGCCGCTGCCTGAGCACGTGGCGCAACAGTTGATCCCACAGAACCTGGCGCTGTGCGACCAGAAGGTCGGGCTGGATTACTACCGGCTTTGCGCTGACCGACGCCTGTTGTTCGGTGGCGCCTGCCATTACTCGGGGCGCGATCCCCAGGACATCGCCGCGTATATGCGCCCGAAAATGCTCAAGGTGTTCCCGCAACTGGCCGACACCGCCATCGAGTTCCAGTGGGGCGGCAAGATCGGCATCACCGCCAACCGCTTTCCCCAGGTCGGGCGGCTGCAGCAGTACCCGAATGTGTTCTATGCCCAGGGCTATTCCGGCCATGGCCTCAACGTAACGCACTGGTGCGCACGGCTGCTGGCCGAAGCGATTCACGCCGGCAGCAGCCACGGCCTGGATATTTTCAGCCAGGTGCCGCACATGACCTTCCCGGGCGGCAAGGCACTGCGCTCGCCGCTGCTGGCGCTGGGCATGTTGTGGTATCGGTTACGCGAGATGCTCTGACCCCAGGTGGTGTTTAAAGGGGCGGAGCAGTGTGGCGAAAAGCGGAAGGGCTTTTTTCAAGACACTTTTTCCGTCCCTTGCCTACTGACCGTACGGTTAGTTACCCGCGTGCAAATCTTTGCGTAAATTGCGCCCCGCATAAGCTGCGGTCCAGGGAGACGCTTATAGACAGTCCCCATGCCGCCCAAGACGCTGGCATAACGGGGGGAAGGGCCATGCGCCTGAGTAAATCCGATCTAATCGCAGGGCTGGCGGTGACGATAATCTGGGGCGCCAACTTCTCGGTCATTGGCCTGGGCCTGGAGGATTTGGACCCGTTTGTGCTGACCCTGCTGCGGTTCACCTTCTGTGCGCTGCCCCTGGTGATGTTCATTCCCAAGCCGCAGGGTGTTTCCTATGTCCTGTTGGCTGCCTATGGCGTGCTGTTCGGTGCCGGGCTGTGGGGCGTGGTCAACGTCGCCATGCACAACGGGCTGTCGGCGGGGATGTCTTCGGTGTTCCTGCAGTTCAGTGCGTTCTTCACCCTCATCATGAGCCGGTTGTTTCTCAAGGAACCCATAAGCAGGGGCCACGGGGCGGGAATGCTGTTGTCTGCGCTGGGGCTGTTCATGATCCTGCACCTGTCGGAACACGCCTCGACCACGCTGGGCATCCTGCTGGTGTTGCTGGCGGCGCTGTCGTGGTCGTTGTGCAACTTGATCGTCAAGGTCAACCAGCCTGAGGACATGGTGGCCTTTATTGTCTGGTCCAGTCTGTTTTCGATCCCCGTCCTGTTGCTGATGACCTTGTGGTTCGAGGGGGCCGAGCCGCTCACGCACCTGGTCACCGACCTGACCTGGGGAGCGGGCTTCTCGATTGTGTTCCAGTGCTATATCACTACCATCGTCGGGTACCGGGTATGGAACAACCTGATGAAGAAATACCCGGCTTCGCGGGTGGCGCCGTTGTTGTTGATGGTACCGGTGTCGGGGCTGTTCACGTCCTATGTGTTCTTCGGCGAACAGCTGAGCCTGGGGCAGTGGGTTGCGATTGGGCTGGTGTTTGTGGGGATTGCGATTTTCGTCAACTCGGCGGGGATCATGGCGAGGTTGGCGCGCTAGAAATGTTGGGCTGGTGTGATGATTCGATGGCGGTGGGTCAGTCATGGATATGTTTGCTGACACGCCCTCATCGGGGGCAAGCCCCCTCCCACAGTTGATCGCATTTATTCAGGCAAAACGCGGTTGAAATGTGGGAGGGGGCTTGCTCCCGATAGCGGTGGTTCAGTCAGCACCTTGCGAAACGTTTCCACCAATGGTCGCAGGTTGACCCGGTGCCATGCCGCCCACAGCGGTGTGGTGTAGCTCAGCCATGGCAGCTCACGCAACACCACGCCGGGCGGTGCGTTGCGGCTCAGGCCCTTCTGCACCATCGCCACTCCAAGCCCCGAGGCCACCAGGCCCAATGCGGTAAAGGGTTCGCTGGCTTCCATGGGAATCTGCGGTGTGAACCCGGCGCGGATGCAGGCAGCGACGAAATCATCGGCGGGGTTGGCGCCGGGTTTGCGCTGCACGCCGATCCATTGTTGTTCGGCCAGGTGTTCAGGCAACAATTCGCTTTGCCTGGTCAGCGGATGCTGTTCGGGCAGGGCCAGCAGCATCGGGTCGTCGAGCACTTGCAAGGCGGTCAGGTTCGGGTCGTCGGAGGCCGGCGGTTCGCCCACCAGGGCGATGTCCAGGCTGCGTTGGCGCAGGCCCTCCAATTGCTCCAGGGACGGCAGGTTATACAGCTTGATGTGCACGGTGGGCCGGTCATCGCGCAGGATGCGCAAGGCATTGGGCAGTACGCCGGCATGCATGGCATTTTCGATATAGCCAATGCACAAGCCGCCTTCTTCCCCACGGCCCAGGCGCTTGCCCAGGGATTCCAGGCGATTGGCGTGGGTCAGCAGCGCTTTGGTTTCGGCCAGGAAGGTCTGGCCGTCGCGGGTCAAGCGGATGCGCTGCTGGCTGCGTTCGAACAGGGTCAGGCCCAGCCGCTCTTCGAGCTGTGCGATCTGGCGGCTCAGGGGCGATTGAGAGATATGCAGGCGCTCGGCGGCGCGGCCGACGTGTTCTTCCTCGGCGACCACTTCGAAGTAGCGCAGTTGGCGTAGATCGATCATGTAAGACCTATGGGGACTCAAGTTGGTCGCAGTATGTCTTGGACGGTCTGATTAACGCAATCTAGGATCTGCTCAACGGTAACCCCCCTGAACCGATTGAGGACCCCACCATGAGCTTGAAAGACAAACTGCCCGGCGTACTGGGCTTTGGCACCGCGCCCCTGGGCAATATGTTCCGCGCCATTCCCGAGGACGAAGCCCAGGCCACCGTCGAGGCCGCCTGGAACCGCGGCGTGCGTTACTTCGACACCGCTCCCTTCTACGGCTCGGGCCTGTCGGAAATCCGCCTGGGCCAGGCCCTGTCTAACTACAATCGCAATGACTACGTGCTCAGCACCAAGGTCGGCCGGGTGATTCTGGATGAAGTCGAGGCCGGCTCCCGCGACCTCGGCGAAAAAAGCGGCGTGTTCGAACACGGTCGCCCGAACAAGATGCTCAATGACTACAGCGCCGACGCCACTCTGCGCTCTATTGAAGACAGCCTCGAACGCCTGCAGACCGATCGCCTGGACATCGTTTGGGTTCACGACATCGCCCAGGACTTCTACGGCGACCAATGGCTGGAGCACTTCAACCAGGCCCGTACCGGCGCGTTCAAAGTGCTGACCCGCTTGCGTGAAGAGGGCGTGATCAAGGCCTGGGGCCTGGGTGTCAATCGCGTCGAGCCTTGTGAACTGACCCTGGATCTGACTGAGGCCCAGCCTGACGGTTTCCTTTTGGCCGGGCGCTACACCCTGCTGGACCACGAGCGCGCGCTGCAACGCTTGATGGACTCGGCGTTGGCCCAGCACGTCGAAATTGTCGTCGGTGGCCCCTACAGCTCCGGCATTCTCGCCGGCGGCACGCATTTCGAATACCAACCAGCCAGCCCGGCGATCATCAGCAAGGTCGAGCAGATCAAGGCGATCGCCCAGGTGTTTGGGGTGAGCGTGAAAGCCGCGGCGCTGCAATTTTCCCTGGCGCACCCGGCCGTGGCGGCGGTGATTCCCGGCGCCAGTCGTCCGGGACGGATTGCCGAAGATGTCGCGGCGTTGTCAGAGAAGATTCCAGCAGCCTTCTGGCAAGCGTTGCGCGAGGCCCGATTGATATCGGACCGTGCGCCTTTGCCCCTCTAATTCCCAAGGAGTTTAAGCATGAACATCGATGTGAGCGGCAAAGTGGCCATCGTCAGCGGCAGCACCGCTGGTATCGGCCTGGGCATCAGCCAGGCCCTGGCGCAATCCGGGGCCACAGTGGTAGTGATCGGTCGGGACGCGGGCAAGGTCGACGACGCCTTGGCCAGCATCCGTCAGGTGGTGCCCGGCGCTGACCTGCGTGGGCTGGTGGCCGACCTTGGCACCCTCGAGGGCGCCGAGAAACTCTTCGCCGCCGAACCTCGCGCCGATATCCTGGTCAACAACCTCGGCATCTTTAACGATGTGGATTTCTTCGAGGCGCCGGACAGCGAGTGGACTCGCTTCTATGAGGTCAATGTGATCTCCGGCGTGCGCCTGTCGCGCCATTATGCGCCGGGCATGGTCGAGCAGGGCTGGGGCCGGGTGATCTTTGTGTCGTCGGAGTCCGGCGTGGCTACGCCGGCCGACATGATCAACTACGGCGTGACCAAAAGCGCCAACCTGGCGGTATCCCACGGTTTGGCCAAGCGCTTGGCGGGCACCGGGGTCACGGTGAATGCGATCCTGCCGGGGCCGACCTTTACCGACGGCCTGGAGCAAATGCTCAAGGACGCTACGGCCCAGTCCGGGCGCAGTGCGCGGGAAGAGGCCGATGTGTTCGTGCGTAATGCGCGGCCCACCTCGATCATCCAACGCGCCGCCAATGTGGATGAAGTGGCGAACCTGGTGGCGTACATTGCTTCACCGCTGTCGTCTGCCACCACCGGTGCCGCGTTGCGGGTCGACGGCGGCGTTGTCGACAGCATGGCGATCTGATTTTTCTCTGTTTGGAGTATTTATCGTGGCAACAGCATCTTCTGTAATTGAAATCCCGGCACCGGCCGATCAGGTCTGGCAACTGATCGGCGGCTTCAACAGCCTGCCCGACTGGCTGCCCTTCATCGCCAAGAGCGAGCCAGGCGAAGGTGGTCGTGTGCGTCACCTGACCACGGCTGACGGCGGCCAGATCGTCGAGCGCTTGCAGAGCTTCGACAACGTGGCGCGCACTTACAGCTACACCATTGAGGCGTCGCCGTTTCCGGTGAGTGCTTATCTGGCGACCTTGCAGGTTGAAGCGCTGACGGAGACGTCGGCGAAAGTGACCTGGTCTGGCGTGTTCACCCCAGTGGCAGACACTACGGACGCGGCGGTGGAGGAGTTGTTTGCCGGCGTCTATAACGGTGGTCTTGAGGCGTTGCGCGGCAATTTCCCCGTCTGAATCCGGCTAAAGCTCGACAGCTCCCGCATTGAACAGATGTGCGTGGGCTGTCGCGATTGCCTGTGCCGGCGTCATTCGCGCGGTATCAAGCCTGAACGCCGGTTTATCCCAGCTTTCATACTCATGTACCAGCACCGACTGCCAGGTCGGCGGCGCCAGCCCGGGAACATCGCCCACACGGTTTTCCACACGGCGCCGGTGCTCTTGCTGATCTGAACACACCACCTGGATATTGATCAGTTCTACCCCCGCTGTCGCCGCCACCGCCTGCCAGGCTTGGCGGCTCTCCCTGACCGGGTTCACGCAATCGGCAATGACCCGTTGCCCCAAGCGCAAATTACTCAGCGCCAGCGCATTCGCCACGCCGTAGCCGCTGGCACCCACATCGCCCATCAGTACCGCTGCGTCTCGCAGTGCCTGTTCGATCACATCGATGCGCAGGTAAACCGCGCCGGTCTGTCGCGCCAGTTGGCTGGCAATCGTAGTCTTGCCACTGCCGGGCAGGCCGCTGAATACGATAAGCATGACCATCAATCCTTTGTAGGAGCGAGCTTGCTCGCGAAGAACGTCAACGATAACGCGTACTTGCAGGTAAAACGTGTCGTCTTCACGATTTTCGCGAGCAAGCTCGCTCCTACAGTGTGATTAGAACTGCGTCACTTCGACAACAGGACCTGTCCCCATGACCTTGCCGTTTGTGAAGATGCGCGCCCACGGCGACGACTTCATCATCATCGACCGCCGTGGCCAAGATAACCCCATTACTGCTGACCGGCCGTGTCGAACCTGTCATGCAGGGCGCCGCGCACCTTTACTAGAACATCACGGTAAAGGTGGTGCCGGCCATCGCACAGGAACGCACTGCCACATCACCGCCGTGCACCCTGGCCAGTTCGCGCACGATATACAGGCCCAGGCCGACGCTGCGCACATCGCTGCCCTGGTCGGTGCCACGGGTCATGGGTTCGAACAGCCCCGCCAGCAGTGATTCGGGAATTGCCGGGCCATGGTTGTGCACGGCGACAGCACAGGCGTTGTCGCCCAGGCGCGAGGTGATGGTGATCGGTTGCAGCAGGTCGCCATAGGCCACGCTGTTGGCGACGAGGTTGCCAATGATCTGCTGCACCCGGTCGGCATCCAGGCTCGCTTGGCCAAGGCCCTCGGCGTGATGCACCAGCGTGGCGGCAGGGAAGGCTACGCGCAGTTCGTCCACCGCATGCTGGATCACATTGTGCAGATCCAGCGGAACAGCCTTGATGGTGATGCCTTGGCCGACCCGGGCCTGGGTGAAGTCCAGCAGGTCGGCGATCATGCGATGGGCGCGTTCCGACGATTGGCCGATATGCCCCAGCAACTGGCGCTCCTTGGCCGTACGCTCGCCACGCTGGAGAAAGTCCGAGGCCATGCGGATCGCGGTGAGCGGGTTTTTCAAATCGTGGCTGACAATCGCCACCATCTGCTCGGCGAACAACGCCCGGCGCTGGGCGATGGCATAGGCCTCGCTCAATTCGGCCTGGGCCTGTTGCAAGGCCAGTTCGGTGGCGGTTTTTTCCTGGAGCAGGGCTTCGGCCAACTTGCGCGCATTGAGCAGTTCGCGCTCGTACTTGTCACGGTCGGTGGTGCCGAACAGCGCCAGGTCATGCACCACGCCGTCGGGCTGCTGGCGCTGGTTGGCGTTGAGCAAGACGGTGACTTTGTGCCCGGCGCAATGGCGGATGTCGAGCTTCACCTCGGTGACGCTGCCATGCATGCGCAGCATCGGTGCCAGGTGGGTCTGGTAGAAGATCCGTCCGCCCATGGTCAGCAGATCCTGGAACCTGCGCCCCCGCAACTCGGCCGCGCTGAACCCGAGCCAGTCGCTCAGGCGCGGGTTGACGTGCAGGATCGTACCGTCCTCCTGGGTCACGGCCAGGGCGCAGGCGGCGCTGTCAAACAGCGAGTCAGGCATCGGCAACTGCCCATGGCGCCAGGAACGCGTCCATCGCCGCCGCGCACGCCTGGGGCGCGCTCATATGGGGGCAATGGCCGATATTGTCCACCAGGCAATAGGTGCTGTTGGGCATCACGGCATGCAGGTATTCACCCACGGCCACGGGGGCGATCAGGTCGTCGCTCGACTGCAGGATCAGTACCGGAGTGGCCAGGCCCTGCACGTCGTGGCGGTTATCCGAGAGGAAGGTCACGCGGGCGAACTGCTTGGCGATGTCCGGCTCGGTGCGGCAGAAGCTTTCGGTGAGTTCGGTGCTCAACGTCGGTTGCGTGGGCGCGCCCATGATCACCGGGGCCATGGCGCTGGACCAGCCCAGGTAGTTGCTGTCCAGGGTGTCGAGCAGGTCGTCGATATCGTCGTGCTTGAAGCCACCGACATAATCCTCGCTGTCGATATAGCGCGGCGATGGGCCGATCATCACATGCGCGGCAATGCGCCCGGGGGCGAAACGGTCGGCAAGGGTGCCGATCATCGCGCTGACTGAATGGCCCACCAGAATCACCGGGCCTTCGGCGTAGGCGTCGATAATTTCGTTCAGATCATGGGCATAGCCATCCAGGCGGCTGTATTTGGTTTTGTCGTACGCACTCAGGTCCGACCGGCCGGCGCCGACCAAGTCATAGAGCACCACGCGAAAGCGCTCGAGAAAGTGCGGCGCCAAGTAATTCCACATCGCCTGGTTGCAGCCAAAGCCGTGGGAAAACACCAGGGTTGAAGGCCCATGGCCCTTCACGCTGATATTGTTGCGTTGGCATAGATCCATGGCGTTCTCGTAGATGGCAAATAGCTATGTGGGCGTGGCGGCAGTTTAGATAGTCGCAAGCCTGGGGTCACGTGTTATACGTCGATAAGGTAAAGTCGGCGCCTTCAGGAAGAAACTTCAGGTAACAAAGCATGGTGATGATTCTGCGGCAATCGGTGTTGAGCCTGCTGGTCCTGTTACTTGTCGGTGTGATGAGCCTGGCCCGGGCTGACACTTCGCCTATCGGGGTGGCCCTGGACCAACGGGTGATTGATCTGACCAACACCCTCGACTCCACCACCACCCAACGCTTGAAAAACCAACTTGCCGAGCTTGAACAGCGCAAAGGTGCGCAAGTCGCGGTATTGCTGGTGCCGACCACCGGCAGCGACGGCATCGAGGACTATGCCAACCAACTGTTCCGCGCGTGGAAGCTGGGGCGCAAGGACGTCGACGACGGCATCCTGCTGGTGGTGGCCAGGGGCGACCGCAAGGTGCGCATCGAAGTGGGCTACGGCCTGGAAGGCACGGTCACCGACCTGCTGGCCCACCGCATCATCGAAGAGCGCATCACCCCGGCGTTTCGCCAGGGGGACTTTGCCGGAGGTATCCAACAAGGTGTGGATGCGCTGATCGTGTTGGTGGACGGCGGCGACCTGCCCAAGGTGGCCGGGCCCGGGATCAACCCCCAATTTATCGCGATACTGGCGGCGTTTGTCTTGGGTGGCCTGGGTGGCGTGCTGATCGCCGCCGGCAAGCTGCGTTGGCGCAAGGGCTTGATCCTCGCGGTGGCGGCCACGCTGTTGCTGGCACTGCTCGGTGGCGGTCAGCAATGGCCGATGTTCCTGTTTGTCATGCCGTTGACCCTGTTGATTGGCGGCGCCACATTTGGTGCCTTGTGGCAGGTACGCCCGCTGTTCTACGGCGTGATCGGGCTGCTGGCCTATAGCGTCGGGCTGGTGGTGGCGGACCACTACGTGGACGTCAGTTTTATCCATTGGCTGCTATGGCCGCTGTGCGTAGGAGTAGTGCTGGGCTTGTACCTGGTGCTGCTGCTGATCATGAGGCACACCTGGAGGAGCAGCCGTACAGGATTTAGCGTGCGACTGTTGGCGGTAGTGGCCGTGTACGTGGTCGCCGGGCTGGTGATCGATGGCGGGCGCGATGGCTGGCTGCTGGCGTTTCCCATCGCATCGTTTGTCGCGCTGATTATCTTTGGCAAGGTTGGCGAGGGGTCGGGATCTGGCTCGGGCGGCGGATCCGGTTCGAGTTCCAGCAGCTCCAGCTCCAGCAGCAGTTCGTCTGGTGGCGGTGGTTCCAGTGGCGGTGGTGGGGCGTCCGGCAGTTGGTGACGCGTTGGTTGATGCCCAATTCAGACGTGGGAGCGAGCAAGCTGGCGCCCACATTCAGGCTGTGATTCGGCTCTGGCAGGGTTTGTAGCCCGCCCAGGCTTTAAGGCCTGAGTTAGGCTTTTACCCAACCGGGTTTTACACTGGGCAACATAAATACGATGATTCCATGAAGGGCGCTACAGCACCATCACCATCTCATGCCAGGCCATTCCACCGTGGTCCGACGGCGAAGGGCGCACATAGGTGTAGCCCATGCGGGTGTACAACGGCACATGCTGTTGCTTGCACATTAGGTGAATTGTCTGCTTGCCCATTGTGCCCATGCGTTGCACGAACTCAGTCATCAGGGTTGTTGCATAGCCTTTGCCCTGATGCGCCGGGTCGACCACCACCGACATGATCACCACATTCGGTGCTTCGGGTGAGTGACCGACCAATTCCTTGAAGGCCTCGTCCGACATCACTACCTCATGGGCGCAGCCCGAGTTGATAAACCCGACCACATCGCCGTCTGCTTCCAGGATCAGAAACCCCTGGGGATACTGCGCGATGCGCGTGGCGATCTTTTCCAGGGTCGCGGCTTCGTCGCCTTCGTAGGCGCTGGTTTCGATTTCAAAGCAGCGGGCGGCGTCGGCGGGGAGGGCGTTGCGCAAGGTGAGGGTGGGCATGGGTGTTTCCTGGGGCGTTGAGCGAAAGGTCATATCATAACGCCAACTAACTGATGCGCCGCGATCCAAATGTGGGAGGGGCGGTGCGACGATTCGACTTGCTCCCGATGGCGGCCTTGGGGCCGACCAGGATGCTGGATCAGACCGAGTACATATCCGTTATTTGGGCAACGGCCACTTATGGTTCCGCTTTTACAGCGGGTCACTTTTGAAAAGCCGGAATGCCGGCCCAGGCAAAAGTAACCCAAACGCTCTTGCCCCACCACTCGGCACCTCGCTTCGGCTCGGTGTGCCCGTAATCCGCCATGGATTTGGGGCCGCCGCCACGCGCCATCCATGGCGCGGGGCGGCTAAACCGGCATCCCTGCCGGTTTACCCCCCAAATCCCTGTCGAATTCCGGCCAGCGTGGTTTAACGGGGCGCCTGAGATCAAAAGCAGATCAAGATCAAGAGCGGCTCGCTTCGCATCGTGGTTACGTATCGGGGCAAGCCCCCTCCCACAGTTGACCGAGTTCGACATAGCCTGGCGGTAGGTTTGAGTTCTTCAAAAACCAGAAAACCCGCCGAGGCGGGTTTCCTCACAGCCTTGCTGCTGCGAAACAGATTGGGTGGCAACTGTGCGCGGGTTCGCAGACCAGGAAGAATCATCCCCGGCAGATCCGAATAGAGGATGTATCAGACCCCACCCACCAACTTGCCCCCATCCATGCGGCGCTTATACGCACTGTCGCGGCTCGCCAGCCAGAAGTACAGCGGCGACGTCACCAGCAACCCCACCACCCAGGACAGGTCTGCGCCGTTGATGTGTTCTGAAATCGGGCCTACGTAAAGCGGTGTGTTCATAAACGGAATCTGCACCGCAATCCCCACCGCATACGCCAGCAGCGCCTGTGGGTTGTACTTGCCGTAGATGCCGCCATCGACGCGGAAGATCGAGGCGATGTCGTACTTGCCTTTGTGGATCGCATAGAAGTCAATCAGGTTGATCGCCGTCCACGGCACCAACACCACCAGCAGCACGAGCACCATGTCGACGAAGTGGCCGATGAAGTCCTTGGAGGCGAACACCGCCGCAATCGAACAGGCGGCCAGCACGATGATGGAGATCACGGCGCGGCTTTTGGCCGTGGGGATCCAGCGGTAGGCGAAGGTCTGCACCAGGGTGATGATCGACAGCACTGCGCCGTACAGGTTGAGGGCGTTGTGGCTGATCACGCTGAGCAAAAACAGCACCAGCATCAACGGGCCGATGGCGCCGGTGGCGAGCTTGACCGCGTCCATGGTGTCCATGCCTACCGGGGTGGCGAGCACGGCGACGGCACCGAAGATGAAGGCCAGGCTCGAACCCAGGGCCGAACCCAGGTAGGTGGTCCAGAAGGTGGCGGCGACGGGCACGTCGGCCGGCAGGTAGCGGGAGTAGTCCGACACGTACGGCGCAAAGGCGATCTGCCACAGCGCGGCCAGGGAAACTGTCGCCAGCCAACCGGAGATGTTAAAGCTGCCGCGAGTCAGGAAGTCGGTGGTCTGCACGTGGGTGAAGATGTAGCCGAAGCCCAGCACGATGCCGGCGCCCAGCACCCAGGTGCCGATACGGTTGAGCACGTGGATAAAGCGATAGCCGATGATGCCGATGATCCCGGAGCCGATGGCGCCGATCACAATGCCCACCGGCACCGGTACCGCGTCGACCACGCCGTGCAGGGATTTACCGGCGAGCACGATGTTGGACGCGAAGAAACCGATGTACATCACCCCGGCAATCACCACCACCAGCAACGCACCGAGGGAGCCGAACTGGGCGCGGCTCTGGATCATCTGCGGGATGCCCATCTGCGGGCCCTGGGCCGAGTGCAACGCCATCAACACACCGCCAACCAGGTGGCCGACGAGGATGGCGATAATGCCCCACACCAGGTTGAGGTGAAACAGTTGCACCCCCAGCGCACCGGTGACGATCGGCAACGGCGCGATGTTGCCGCCGAACCACAGGGTGAACAGGTCTCTTACCTTTCCATGGCGATCTTCCGGGGGCACGTATCCAATCGTGTGTTTTTCGATAAGTGGGGCGCTGGATGTTGCAGTGGTAACCATGACGAGCTCCAAGGCAAGGTGAGTACGTTGACGTACTTCGCTATGCGCTGCACGGGGCGGCGCTTTGTTGTTGGAGTGATCATCTGCAATGGGCGCGGGGAGGTAAATTAGTAAGTTTGTTGCTATAGACCTTAAAAAAAGTATCTCGCGCAGATTTTTGCTCCGGTATGTTGCATGGGCTCGAATCGATGAAAAAAGCGCGATTTTTTCGCACTTGTTTGGGGCGAAATTCCACGTTTATGGAGGTGCCGATGGCTGCCTATAACCTGCGCCAGCTCAGATATTTTGTGACCACGGCCGAATGCGGCAGCGTCGCCGAGGCGTCGCGCAAGCTGTATATCGCCCAACCGTCGGTGTCCACGGCGATCAAGCACCTGGAGGAGAGTTTTGGCGTTCAGCTGTTTATCCGCCATCACGCCCAGGGCGTTTCGCTCACCCCCAGTGGCGCGCGTTTTTATCGCAAGGCCCTGGAGCTGTTGCGGGTGGCCCATGAATTCGAGCAGAACGCCCTGGCGGACAACGATGTAGTGGCGGGGCAGATCGATATCGGCTGCTTTGAAACCGTGGCGCCGCTGTACCTGCCGCGATTGATTGCCGGCTTCAAGGCGCGCTGGCCAGGGGTGGAGATCCGTATTCGCGATGGCGAGCAGCAGGAGCTGGTGCAGGCGCTGACGGCAGGCAGTATCGATGTGGCGATGCTGTTCGAACACGATCTGGGCGGCACCATCGAGACCGCGCCACTGATGCCGCCGCAACAGCCTTATGCGTTGCTGCCGGCCGATCACCGTTTTGCGCAACAAGCCAAGGTGTCCCTGGCCGACCTGGTGCTGGAGCCGATGATCTTGCTCGATGTGCTGCCCAGCCGGACCTATTTCGTGAGCATTTTTGAAGAGCGCGGGCTGACGCCGAATATCGTGTTCAGCTCGCCGTCCATCGAGATGGTGCGCGGCATGGTGGGGCGTGGGTTTGGGTTCTCGATTTTGGTGACCAAGCCGTTCAGTGAGTACACCTATGATGGGCAGAAGGTGGTGTGTATTCCGTTGGCGGAAACGGTGACGGGGTCGGGGTTGTCGGCGGTGTGGCTGAGGCGGGCCCCGCTGACCAAGCCGGTGCAGTTGTTTGTGGATTACTGCCGTGAAGAGCTCGCACGGTTACTCGGCTGAATGCAGGACCCAATGTGGGAGGGGGCTTGCTCCCGATGGCGGTGTGTCAGTCACAGCTGCTTTCACTGCCACTCCCTCATCGGGAGCAAGCCCCCTCCCACATTGGACCCGTATTTTCTTCAAGTCTGAATCGAGTCCAGCATCCTTCGCAGCATGGCATCGCAGCCGTCGAGCTGTTCCAGGCTCACAAACTCATCCGGCTTATGCCCCTGGTCCATGCTCCCCGGCCCGCACACCACGGTCGGAATACCCACGGCATCAAACAACCCACCTTCGGTGCCAAACGCCACGGTGCCAAAGTCCCGCGAGCCTGAGAACGCGGCGATCAACTCCGCGGCTTGGCTGCGTTCATCTGTGACCAATCCCGGGTAGGCCGACAACTCGGTGAGCAGAATCGAACTCTGCTTACTCACGGCCTGCATCTTCGGCAGCACCTGCTGCATTGCGTACGCTTGCAACTCTTGAGCCACTTCACCTGGGTCCATGGCGGGCAGGGCGCGCACTTCAAAGTCGAACCGGCAATCGGCGGGCACGATGTTCAACGCCTTGCCGCCGCTGATCATGCCGGTCTGTACCGTGCTGAACGGCGGATCGAACCTTGGGTCCTGGTGCGAGCGCAAACGCTGGCCAATACGGCCCAGCTCGCCGATCAACTCGGCGGCGTGTTCAATCGCATTCACCCCTGAGGGCGCATACGCCGAGTGACATGCATGGCCCTGCACATCGCAGCGCATAGCCAATTTGCCCTTGTGGCCCAGCACCGGTTTGAGTTCGGTCGGCTCGCCAATAATGCACAGCATGGGTTTTACCGGGCGCTGCTCCAAGACCGCGAGCAGTGAGCGCACACCGAGGCAGCCGACTTCTTCGTCATAGGACAGGGCGATATGCACCGGCAGGCGCAAAGGCGCCTTGACCAGCTCCGGCACCAACGCCAGCACACAGGCGATATACCCCTTCATGTCGGCAGTGCCGCGCCCGAACAGCTTGCCGTCACGCTCGGTCAACTCGAACGGCGGCAGTGTCCAGGGTTGCCCATCCACCGGCACCACATCGGTGTGCCCCGACAGCACGATGCCTGGCAGTTCTACCGGGCCGATGCTGGCAAACAGGTTAGCCTTGCTGCGCTGCGCGTTGTAGACGAGTTCACTGGCTACATCAAATCCGGCGAGGTAGTTGCGCACAAACTCGATCAACTGCAGGTTGGACTCGCGGCTGGTGGTATCGAACCCCACCAGCGTGCGCAGCAATTCGCGGCTGCGGCTCATCGGTCGTCTCCGGCCACGCCGTAGCCGGGGGATCGGTCGGGGGCGAGGGCGCGGTCGATATAGTCCTGCACTTGCGGGCGGTAGGCGTCCCAGAGTGCTTGCAGTTCGCCAATGGGGTTTTCATCGGCCCAGTCCACGCGCAGATTAATGATCGGCCAGGTCAGCTCGCCCACCACTACCAGCGCGGCAGAGTGCACGGGGCCGGCTTCGCCACCGGCGGCAATGGCGGCATGCATCGCCGCCAGCAGCCGGTCTGCCAGTTGCCCTTCGCCCAGTTCAAAGGCGGTGACCATCGCCGTGATGACTTCGCGGTCGGCAAGCATATTGCCCGCCGCCACGCATTGCTCGCCCGATACCGCATGATGGGTGCCCAGGGTCTGGCTGCCGCTGAAATGCACGCTGCGGCCCAGGTGGTCAATCGCCGTCACTTGCCGGTATTGGCTGTAGCCGTTGCGCGTGAGGGCTTGGTCGAGGGCCTCGGCCGGGGCCAGGCCCTGTTCCAGCAGGTCGAGCACGTCCGGGCCGAGGGCGGGCAGGGTGATGTTCTGGGTCGACACCGCGCCCACACCGGGCCGCAGCCACGGGCAGCGGGCGCCCACGGCAATGCTCGATGAACTGATGGCGATGCCCAGTTGGCCGGTTTCAGCACAACGGCCGACGATGGAAAAGGTCATGGCTAGCCTCCTTACTCTGGAATAACCGCGATCACATCGATTTCCATCAGCCACTGTGGCTGGCCGAGGGCCGAGACCACCAGCCCGGTGGAAATCGGGAACACGCCCTTGAGCCATTTGCCGACTTCCTGGTACACCGGCTCGCGGTAGCGTGGGTCGATCAAATAAGTGGTGGTCTTGACGATGTGGCTGAGGTCGCTGCCGGCTTCCTCAAGCAGTTGCTTGACGTTTTTCATCGCCTGTTCGGCCTGGGCGCGGGCATCGCCAAGGCCCACCAGGTTGCCGTCGAAATCGGTGCCCACCTGGCCACGTACATACACGGTGTTGCCGGCGCGCACGGCCTGGCAAAGGTCGTTGTCCAGGCTCTGGTTGGGGTAGGTTTCTTTGGTGTTGAACATGCGGATGCGAGTGTGGGTAGGCATCAAAAAAACTCCAGGAAAAAGTGCTCAGGCGCTGACAGGGGTGTGCTGGACAACCGGTGCGGGTTCGCGGTACTCAAGGTACTGACGCTGGATGGCGATGTGGTCGGCCACGTATTTGGCGTCGTGCCACACACCCCAGATGAATGACGAACCACGCCGCGATTGCCACGGCAAACCGAGGAAATAGATGCCCGCTTCACTGGACACCCCGCGCTGGTGCTGGGGCTTGCCGGCCGCGTCGAAGGTATCGACTTTCAACCAGCTGTAATCCGTGGCAAACCCGGTAGCCCAGATGATCGTGGTGATGCCGGCCTGGGCCAGGTCCAGTTGCAGGATCGGGTTTTTGATGCATTCGGCATCGGGAAATATGCGACGCGCTTGGGGCTCCAGCGGCAGGTCGAGGCCGTTGCGTTCGATATAGGCGTCAGCCGCATCCAGCAGGGCCAGGTAGTTTTCGTCGCCGCGCGCCAGGTTTTCCACCAGGTTGGGCTGGAAGCTGGCCACGTTGCCGTCAAAGGCTTGGGTCAGGCCGACCAGGGTCATGCCTTGCTGGGCCAGTTCACGGAAGTCGATGGTCTTGCCACCGTGGGCGCCGCTGACGGCGATGGTCACGTGCTCGCGGCCGGGCTTCATCGCCACCTGATCCCATTCACCCAACACCCCCAGCCACCAGCAGAAGTCGCGGTTGCGATAGGCGCGGGGCGGGCGGTCATGGGCACCGACCGACAGGTACACCTGGCGCCCGGCGCGCTGCAATTCATCGGCGATCTGTACCCCGGAAGAACCGGCGCCCACCACCAATACCGCGCCCGCCGGCAATTGCCCGGGGTTGCGATAATCGGCGGAATGGATCTGGTGCAGCGCGGTGTCTTTCGGCGCTATGGCCGGAATCACCGGCTTCTGGAACGGCCCGGTGGCAGCCACCACGCGATTGGCTTCGATCACACCTTCACTGGTGTGCACAGTAAAACCGGGGCGGCCGACGTTGCGCACCACTGAGGTGACGTCCACACCGGTGCGGATCGGTGCATTGAACTTGCGTGCATAGGTTTCAAAATAATCCGCCACCGTCTCTTTGGGCGCGAAGCCATCGGCGGGCACATCAATGAATTCCAGGCCAGGGAAACGGTCATGCCAGGCCGGGCCGTTGGCGACCAACGAATCCCAGCGCCCGGTGCGCCAGCGCTCGGCGATGCGGCTGCGCTCCAGCACCAGGTGCGGCACACCTTGCTTGCTCAGGTGCTCGCTCATGGCTACGCCAGCTTGACCCGCTCCTACTACCAGCGTGTCTATTTTTGTTATTGCTTGAGTCATGTGTCTGTCCTTGCGTAATGCAGTTGGATTCAGCTTGGGCATGACGTCAAGTTAGGCGGCGGGCGGTGATTAATAAAATATTATTAAGCTGGGAAGTGAGCATAAATATCGGATGCAGAGCGACGCCTGACTGATGCGACTCGGTTTAATGTGGGAGGGGGCTTGCTCCCGACGGCGGTGGGTCAGTCCCAGATGCATTTACTGAGACTCCTCCATCGGGAGCAAGCCCCCTCCCACATTTGACCTACAACTCCCCGGAATACTTCACCGCTGCTGCCGCCCGCGACGGCACGTCCAGCGTGCGCAGCAGCGACGACACATGGATTCGCACGGTAAACGGCGAGATATCCAGGGCCTTGGCAATTTCCTTGTTGGTCTTGCCCTGGGCAATCATGCGCAGCACTTCGCGCTGGCGGGTGGTAAGGGTGTGGGTGCCCAGCGGCAGCAGGCCCGACGGCGCGAACTTGACCAGCACTTCGCCGTCGCGGATCGCCAGCAGCGCCTGGCCTATCTCGTCAGGGGTGATGTTTTTGCCGATAAACCCGTCCACGCCCAGGGCCATGACCTGTTCGATCAGCGCGGCGTCGTCGACCATCGACACCACCACCAGGGTCGTGCGCCGCAGTTGCTGGCGCAGTTCGGCCAACTGGCTGATGCAGGTCAGGCCGGGGAAACGCAGGTCGAGGATCAGGGTGTCGATTTCGCCGGCCTCGCGCAGCAGTGCGTTCACCGTGGCAAGGTCGCCGGCCTCTTGCACCTGGGCATCGGGCAACAGGCGTTGCACGGTACGCGCCATGCCTTCGCGAAACATCGGGTGGTCGTCGGCGATGATGATCCGGCCGGTCATGGTGTGCTCCTTCCTGGGGCAAGGGTGTGCTGAGGCATGCTACTTTACCCCTCTCAATACTGTAGGAGCGAGCGTGCTCGCGAAGGACGCACAGGCACCGCGCACTATCAGACAACACGCGTTATCGTTAGCGTTGTTCGCGAGCAAGCTCGCTCCTACAGTGGATATGTCAAGGATATGACTATGGGTCTCGAGACCAACTCTGAACTCGACCAAGCTAACCTGCGCATTGTGGTGGCCACCATCGCCATTGTGTATATCAGCCTACTGGGTTTCCTGCCCGGGCACTCGCTGGACACCTACCTGCCGGTGATCCTGTATATCTTCCTGTTCCTGCTGGCGTCCATCGTGTTGCGCCAAGTCATCGCGCGCTGGCCCGGGCATTACCCGGCGCGGCGCATCTTCGGCATGCTCCACGACTACACCGGCACTTCGTTCGGCCTGGTGGTGGGCGGTGAAGCGGCGTTGCCGCTGTATGCGGTGATGGTTTGGGTGAACCTGGGCAACGGCATGCGCTACGGCTCGCGCTACCTGGCGATTGCCACGGGGCTGGCGTTGCTGGCGCTGTTGGTGGTGTACCAGCTCACGCCGCTGTGGCAGGCGCAGCCGTTCATGGTGCTGATGCTGATGATCACCAGCACGGTGATCCCGGTGTACGCCCATATCCTGCTGGAGCGTACGCGCAAGGCTTCCGAAGAAGCCATCGCCGCCAATCTGGAAAAATCCCGTTTTCTCGCCCAGGCCAGCCATGACCTGCGCCAGCCGATCCACTCCATCGGCCTGTTCACCGCCTGCCTGCGCGAAGCCCGGCTGGGGGACGACGAGCGGCGGCTGGTGGATAACATCGACCGTTCGCTGCTCAACGTGTCGCAACTGTTCCGTTCGATTCTTGATCTCTATACCCTCGACAATGGCCGGCTGCTGCCCAAATACCAAGTGATCCACCTGGGCGACTTCCTCGCCGACCTGATGCGCCAGAACGCCGAAGCCGCACGCTGGGCCGGCGTGGAGCTACGCTTGCGGCCTTGCACCCACTGGGTACTGGTGGACCCGGGTATGTTGGCGACCATGGTGCAGAACCTGCTCTCCAATTGCTTCAAATACGCGGCACAACGGCCAGTGCTGGTCGGCGTGCGTATTCGCGATGACGGCCTGGTGGTGGAGGTGCATGACCAGGGGCGGGGGATTGCCAGGGAGCATCTGTCACAGGTTTTCGAGGAGTTCTACCGCGTGCGTCAATTGCGCGACAAGGACGTCGAAGGCGTCGGCCTGGGGCTGTCCATCGTTAAGCGCCTGGGGCAATTGATGGGGTTGCGCGTAAGCCTGCGTTCGCGGGTGGGCCGTGGCACCTCAGTAAGCCTGCATGGCCTGGCACTCGCCACTGCGCCGGTTCAACCGGCATTGCGCGCCGATGCGCGCCAGGCCGGCCTGCTCACGGGTTTGAAAGTATGCCTGGTGGAAGATGACCACAACGTACTGCTCGCCACCCAGGCCCTGCTGGAGCGCTGGGGTTGCGAGGTGCAGGCCGAGTCCAGTGGGCAGGGCCTGGTCAGCGACTGCGACATCATCGTCGCCGACTATGACCTGGGCAACCACGCCACCGGTATCGAATGCATCGATCAGCTACGCCAGCAACGTGGCTGGGCGGTGCCGGCGTTGATCCTCACCGGTCATGACGTGGAGAAAATCCAGGCTGCGTTGCACGACCGTCAGATCGCAATACTCTCCAAGCCGGTGCGCCCTGCGGAACTGCGCGGCAGGTTGCGCGACCTCAGACGGGAAAACATTACTGCATGAATGGCGTCAGCCCGTTTCCACGTGCGCCTTTGGGCTGGCAGTAGGCGGCAGGTTTCATCAGGCCAAAGCTGGCGATTGCGAACGCACCGCCGCTGGCACCGCTGGGTACGGAGCAGTTGTATTCGCCGGATGCGGTGTTGGCCACATAGTAGGTGGTCATGGAGTCGCTGCGCACATTGGAGATACGTTTTACCGGCTCGCCCAGGTTGGTCTCCGACAGCGTCTTGAGATGGTCTTCAGTGGGCTTGATATTGCTGCAACCGGCTACGCCGATCATCAGGGCGCCCAGCAGGGCAAGGCGAGTAACGGGGGAGTGGAGTTTCATGGTGCTTCTTCCTTGGGGTTGTTATGGTTTTTCCAACGCACAACGAACCCGCGCGCAATGGATGCGCGGTGCCGGACGAGCGTTGGAAGTGCCGGGGAATATAGCGCCGCAGTTGGGAAGGGTCGATTAGCACAAATGGGCTAATGGCAAATTGAGGTCACACAAGGACATTGCAATGCTGGAGATAATCCGCGCGTCACCCGAGGACGCCAACTGCGCGTTTGACATCCGCCGCGACGCCATCCTTGACCAGTGCATCGGCGCCTACAGTGCCGAGCAGATGGCGCTTTGGACGCGGGGCAAGGCCGCCGATGGCTACGACGTGCTGATGGACAAACTGTTTTACCTGGGCTGGGTGAACGGCGAGGCCGTCGCCACCGGCATGCTCGACCTTGATAACAATGAAGTGGGGGCATTGTTCGTGCGGCCTGGGTTCACCGGGCGTGGATATGGCAAGGCGATGCTTGACCACCTGGAGGACGTTGCGCGGCAACGGGCCATTGACGAGGTGGTGCTGGATGCAACCTTGAATGCGGTGGGTTTCTATCGGGGGTGTGGTTATGTGGGCGATGAGCAGGCGGTGTATCGCTCGCCGTCGGGGCTGGTGCTGGCGTGTATTCCGATGGTGAAGCGGCTGCGTGTCATGCCTGGAGCTTGAATGCCGCACGCAATTGTTCAATCACCTGCTCAACCCCCGGCCCTTGAATCTGCGGGGGTGTAGTGCTTTCGCCAAATTCGCGCCATACAAACAGGGTCAGTTCGGCCCCATCGGTCAGCGTTTCCTGGAGTTCCTGGGCGCCAAGACGCTGCAATGTGCGATAGCGTTCATCCTGCCAGAACGCTTGTTCAACCCAGGCATAGACGGGGATGAAGTGAAAGTGCAGCGGCAAGCCTGGCATATGACCGTAACGGCTGATGTACAACCATTTTGGCTGGAGTCGGGCTTGCATCACGCGCTGGATATTGGCGAGCAAGCCGCCCAGTTCGGCCAGTGCGGCGTCAGGCATATCGGCGAGCGAATCGATCGGTGCCTTGGCGCCCAGCATCAGGTAGCCCGGCAGCTTTGACGCCTGGTGGTGATTGAGCAGCCAGTGCTCGGTCTGGTGCAGGATGAAGGCGGGGGCGATCTGCATAGGCGCGCGTCCATGTGGGTTGGAGCGGCAGGATAACAAGTATCTTTGGATTGGTTGTATCCGGTCAAAATGTGGGACTTGTCCTAATGCCAGTCAGTTAAGGCTTTTGTAGGAGCGAGCTTGCTCGCGAAAAACTCACAGGCGCCGCGTTCATTCAGGAAGCACGCGTTATCGTTGACGTTTTTCGCGAGCAAGCTCGCTCCTACAGAGGGCCCTTTCCCGCAGCCCAATCAATGCATCTTGCTATGGTCCATCTTGCTATGGTCCATGCCATCCAGGCCACGGGCGGCAGCCTTTACTTCAACCGTCTGCTTTTCACCCTTGGCATCCTGCACCGTGAGGGTCAGCGGCACCTGGTCGCCTTCCTTGATCTGGCCGGTCAGGCCCATCAGCATCACGTGGTAGCCGTTCGGGTCGAGCTTGACGGCTTTGCCAGCAGGCAGGGCCACCGAGTCCACCGGACCCATGCGCATCACGTCGTCCTTCATGCTCATTTCATGGATCTGCACGTCCTTGGCCACCGGCGAGGCCACGCTGAGCAGCCGGCTGTCGCTGTCGGCGGTGACGGTCATGAACGCGCCGCTGGACGGCTGGCCCGGCACGGAGGCGCGCACCCAGGCGTCGGTGACCAGCACCTGGGCGCTGGCGTGGGCGGCGAGGCCCAGCAGGGTGAGGCCGAGTGTCAGGCGCTTGAGGTGTTGAACGGCAGTCATTAGCAGACCTCCATGACGGTGAGCAGGTCTTCTGCGCACTCTTGAGCGGTAAGGGATGCCTGCAAGCCAAGGCGCAGGTTGCCACGGGTGTCGAACACGAAACTGGTGGCGGTGTGGGATAGGGTGTAGGTGTCGCCGGCAGGGATCTTTTCATAAAAGATCCCGAACTCCTTCGCGGCCACGGCGATTTCTTCCGGGGTGCCGTAGAGCGCTTCGAAGCTGGGGTCGAAGGCCTTGACGTACTTGTCGAGGATTTCAGGGGTGTCGCGCTCGGGGTCCAGGGTGATGAACACCACCTGCATGATCTCACCGTCGCGGCCCATCAGCTTCTTGGCCTGGGCGGCGCGGGCCAGGGTGGTGGGGCAGACCGCGGGGCACTGGGTGAAGCCGAAGAACACCACCGGCATCAGGCCACGGTACGAACTCAGGGTGACGGTTTCGCCGTCGGTGTTCTTGAGCTTGAAGGTGCGGCCCATGATCTTGTCACTGAGGTCCTTGCCGTATTTGAAATTCAGCTTGGGGCTGTAGTCACAGCCGCCCAGCAGGCTGCCCAGGCCCAACAGGCCCATGCCGGTCAGCACTTTGCGGCGGGTGAATAACGTACTCATTAACTGTGCATCCTGTGAAACGCCTGCATTGCTCTGGATCTACACATCAGGCTTTGAAAGCCAGGCTTTGAAACGTAGAAACGAGGAGGGCCCACAGTCTAGCAACCCTGGCTGGCCGGCGTAATCTGCGACGTTCTGCCACAGGGGCGCGCCGTATTTCATCCTTTTGCGGCTTCGGTGGTAGAGTCGCCGCCATGAAATTGCGCCACTGTGACCGTTCGCTGATCGCCTGGGCCCTGTACTTTTGCGTGCTGATGAACCTGTTCGCCTGCGGTTTAGGGCATGGCCAGATGATGGGCCAGCAACTCAATGGCATCGGTGGCCTGTTCTGTTCAGCGGACGGCGGCCAGCCGCCGATTTCCGATAAAGGGTTGGCTAACCCGAATTCCAGCAACATCTCGAACTACTTTGCCTGCCCGGTGTGCAGCGCCGTTACCGTCGCCATCGTCTTCCTGATCGGCCTGGCCTGGCTGTTGGGCCTGGCGCAAACCCCGCGTCCTGCCCATGAGCGGCGCAATAAGGCGCCACCGCGTTACTCCTGGCCCTCGGCCAACCCCCGCGCTTCCCCAGACTTCTGACGTGTGCCTTGGGCCCCCTGTGACCAGGGGGACGTTCTATCGTCACGACTGTGAGTGCGACCCATGAATCATCAATTGCCTGCAGGCGCCAACCGCCTGGTCAGCAAGGCATCTCGCCGCCTGCGCGCGGAGCTGGTGCTGCCCGATTACCCGAGTAACTCCCGCTGTTTCGTGCACCTGGATGCACGCCTGTTGCCCCATTGGCACACGTTGTTTGATATCTGCCCGGCACTGCTCAAGCTTGACCCACCGGAGGGGCTGAACCTGTTCCGCAGTTTCATGACCTGGGCCTATCGTAATCGGCCAGCGCTGGATTGGACCTATCACCTGAACGTGTGTCGCTGGCTACTGGGCTCGGCTTACCGTGCGCAGATCGGCGACGAGCCCATCGAAGCCTTTATGACGGCCTCGGCGGCGTGTTGGGTCAATACCGATCAAAGCCAGGCCCAGGGCGTGGTGCTGGCCTGGCAAGGGACAAGGGTTTTCGATTGGAAGGGCGCAGCATCACTGGGCGCCGAACGCCAGGCGTTGCCAGACCCGGCAGGGGACTTTGCCTGGTGTCCGTTGACCCGCCAGGCGCGTTTCGGTGGTTGGTTGCCCGTGCCTTGAGGCACCGCGCGACGTGGGTAATGGCGTCGCCCGGGCGGTATTTCATAAAATTGTAGGAATCCCCTGATTTTTCCTACTTCCCGTGGGATCGGTGTTTTTTTACCGGCAGGAATGCGATGTTCATCTTCGATATCAAAAAAAAGAGGCCGCGATGAAGAATACTTTCGAGACTCCCCATTCCCCTGATGCTCACTACGATGCTGTCAGCCGAACGCTACATTGGTTGATGGCCTTGCTCTTCACCTGGAGCTATTGCACTGCAGTGACCCATTACCTGGCGTCCGACTCCACACTGGACAAACTGCTATGGCCCTACCACAAGCCTGCGGGTCTGCTATTGCTGGTGCTGCTGATACTGCGGGCCGGCTGGAATCTGCTGCACCGCCATAACCGTCCGCCGAGCGTGAACAGCCTGGCGTCTTTCGGGCATGGTGCGCTGTATGTATTGATGTTCCTGATTCCCGCTATCGGGTTGCTGCGCCAGTACGGTTCCGGGCGCGAATTCTCGGCGTTTGGCCTGACGATCATGTCAGGCCTGGAGGGTGAGAAAATACAGTGGATGATCGACCTGGGCCGAGATTTTCATAGCGAACTGGGATGGGCGATGCTGGTGTTGATTGTCGGTCATATCGGCGCCGTGATCCTGCACTCCCTACGGGGGGATTCCCGAGTGTTGCGGCGCATGCTTGGCAAACCCGGAGGGCTCTGAGCACGGCTGGTCCCGGTTCCGGCATTGACCCTTGCTCACAGAGTTACCGCAACTTCCCGCTGCCGTGAGCATCGACATGAGGGTGTAATCAACCCTGGGAGAAGGCAGGGTCGTTGAAATCGGATGGAACCCTGAGGCCAGATACTTGACCTAATACATAGACCTCAGGAGGTGATTCATGCAAGTAGACTATATCTGGATCGTATTGGCGGTGATTCTGCTGCTGGCGGAACTGTGGGCAATCAACGTCGTATTGCGCAGCACCGGTGGCTGGGAGAGCAAGGGGCTGTGGCTGGTGATCCTGATCTTCGTGCCGTTGCTGGGCTTGATTGTGTGGGCGCTGTTCGGACCCAAGCGCGAGATGGCCTCAGCGCGTAAAGACTGAGGTGCAGGGTGGCTACATCCCATGTTTAACAATGCCCCGTATCGCTAGATACGGGGCATTGTTGTGATAGCGGTAGAAAAACCACAGCGCGCAGAGTTAGTGGGCCGCAGGCCTCTGATTACTTTTGCCGCCATGGATTGGCACTTTGCCTTGGACCTCAGGCGGCCAACGGTTTACTGGCGTGGGCCTTTTTATACGCCGCTTTCATCGCTTCCATTTCAGCGCCCAGTTCGTCAAGCACCGCCTTGCCGAGCAATTTCCTGGCCTGGGGAAACATCTCGGTTTCTTCCTCTTCGATGTGGTGCTCAAGCAACTCTTTGACCACTTTGACCCGCCCGGAAAACTCGGTGGATGATGGGTCGGTCTGCTTCAGGTCGGGCAGCACCAGCGAGTCGACGGTGCGGTGCTCTTCCTTGGCTTCGTGGTACATGATGTCCTGCTCCTTGCCGCCGGCTTTGCGGAAAGCGGGGTAGAGGATTTCTTCCTCAAGCTGGGTATGCAGGGTGATTTCCATCTCGAGCTTGGCCAGCAACTCGGTACGTTTTTTAACCCCGCGCTCGGTGGATTCGCTCAGTTGGGTCAGCAGGGTCTTCACGCGTTCGTGGTCGGCTTTGAGAAGGTCGATGGCATTCATGTAGAACCTCACGGTAGTGGACGGGCGTGTCGAAATGCACGCCTCGTAGTCAGGCTATTGCATCAGGCGTACCAACTTTCTCTTCGAAATATTTATGTTTAAAATCAACTAGATATAAGTTAAGCAAGGCTTGGCTTTCGTGCAGCTTGCATGGTCGGGCTCCCGCAGGATTGCACAATGCTGCCCAGGGCCAAATGTGGGAGGGGCTTGCCCTGATGCCGGCCAGTTAAGCGAACGAAATGCTCAAAGCAGCGCAGGTCAATGTGGGAGGGGGCTTGCTCCCGATAGCAATGGGGCAGCGAAAAATAGGCTAGCTGAACCACTGCTATCGGGAGCAAGCCCCCTCCCACATTTTCATCTCCAGCGTCCTGGAGATTTTTATCTGGTGATCAGCCGGCGACAGCCTTGGCAATCGCCTCGTTGAACGCCGGCAAGTCGTCCGGCGTACGTGAGGTGATCAAGGTCCAGCCGTTGGCCTTGCACTCCTTGACCTCGGCATCGACCACGCCTGCGGCACCTGCGTTTTCAAGGTCGATGCGCACGCTTTTATAGGAAGTCAGGGTCTTGCCCTTGACCACGCCGGCATCGATCAGCGCCCATGGCCCGTGGCAAATGGCCGCGATGGTTTTGCCGGCTTCGGCGAAGTCCTTGATCAGGCGCAGCGCTGCGGCATCCTGGCGCAAGGTATCGGCATTCACCGTGCCGCCTGGGATGACCAGCGCATCGAAGTTGCCGCTGACCACATCCGACAGTTGCACGTCGGACTCCACGGTGCCGTCCTTTTCGGTATCGCCGACAAAGGTCTGGGTGGTACCGCCTTTGCTGGATGCGTGGGTCACGGTGGCGCCATAGCCCCGCAGGGCTTCCAGGGGTTTGAGCAGCTCGTCGCGCTCGATACCGGTATTGGAGGTGATGATCAGGATTTTCTTACCGTTGAGTTGTGCACTCATGAGCGGATATCTCCTGTGTGGGTGAGTGAATTACTTGGCGTATTTGCTTTGCAGCTCCTTGGCCATTTTCAGGTGTTTTTCCAGGGTCGGCAGCTTCTCGCTGGCAAAAGCCTTCAGCTCGGCGTTGTCCGAGGAAGTCGATTCTTTCTTGAACAGCTCGACGGCTTCTTCATGGGCGTTGACCTGGTTGTTGGCATAGGCCTTGTCGAAGGATTCGTCGCGCATCTCGAGAATGGCTTTCTTGGCCTTGTCCATGAGCGCGGCATCATCCGGTACTTCAAGATCATGTTTCTTGGCCAGTGCCATCAGTTCCTGGTTGGCCTTGGTGTGGTCGTCGACCATGTGCTGGGCGAAGGTCTTCACGTCAGCCGAACTGCTTTTTTGCAGGGCCAGTTTGCCGGCCTCGACTTCGGTGATACCACTCTGCGCAGCCTTGTCGACGAAGTCATTGGAGGTCGCCGCCATGGCAACGGAAATCGAACCCGCAGCCAGTGCGAAAGTCAGGCCCATCTGTTTCATCAGCTTGCTAGTCATGGTGAATCTCCTTATGGATGACGTGATGTCGTTACCTGAGTGTTGAGCCGGCGGCCGCGCAAAAGGTTTAAATTTTTTTTGCGTTTTTTCGCCAGCGGTGACGAGGGCAATTTCCTTGAACTATCGAATTTCGTCGGGCTCTGCTGCATAGGGTCGCCAATGTCTGGACGACCGTAATGACCAGGAGATTGAACGGTGAGCGAACACAAGAACGCTGACAAAACCCCTGAACCCATCAGCTCTGAAGACGCGCAAAAGGGTAAGGCTGACGGCACCAAGGGGCAGACGCTGGAGCGGCCGAACCCAAAGACCGAAACCATCGATAAGCTCGTGACGCCGACGTCGATCAAGGACATTGAGCGTCAGACAGATGCGATCAATGAGACGCTCCGCAAGGGGCATTGAACATGGCGCGTGCGATCAGTGCGTCTGAGTTGGGCATCGAGCTCAAACCCGACGATGACAACAGCCTGTTCAAATGGTTTGTCGCCAGTTTCTTGATGGGCAAACGCATTCAGGCGCCCATCGCTGCCCAGGCTTACAAGGTCATCGTCGAGCAAGAGGGCCGCGATACGCCGCGCAAGCTGCAGCATTGCACCTCCCGTGAACTGGTTTCGATGTTGGGACGTGCCCACTACGTACGTTACGACGAAACCACCGCCCAGCGCCTGCTGGACCTGAGTGCCAAATTGAATGCCGAGTACGCCGGCAAGATCACCCAGATCAAACACGCCAGCGAGGATCGTCACGCTTTCGAACAGCGCCTCGGCGAGTTTGACGGGGTCGGGCCCAAGACCATCGAGATTTTCATGCGCGATGCAGCCAAGGTGCTGTTTTGACGGCACCTGTGTATGTGGGATGTGCAGGGTGGAATCTGCCGCGCGAGCACTGGGCGGCGTTTGTCGAAGAGGGCACTCACCTGCAGCGCTATGCCTCGCGCTTCAACGCGGTGGAAATCAACAGTTCGTTTTACCGTGCGCATCTGCCCAAGACCTATGCACGCTGGGCGCAATCGGTGCCATCGGCATTTCGTTTTTCGGTCAAGGTGCCCAAGCGCATCACCCATGAACTGCGCTTGCAAGGGTGCGTTACCGCGCTGGATGAATTTCTTGAACAGTGCCTGCACCTGGAGCAGAAGTTGGGTTGCCTGCTGGTACAGCTGCCGCCTTCGTTGCGCTATGAACCGGCGTTGGCCACAGGTTTTTTCATTGCACTGCGCCAGCGTTTTGCCGGCGCCGTGGTGCTGGAGCCGCGTCACCCCAGTTGGCTCGATGCCGAGGCCATGTTGCTGGACATGCAGATAGGCCGGGTAAACGCCGACCCGGCCGTGATCGACCCGGGCGCCGGCTGGCAAGGCGTGCAGTATTGGCGCTTGCACGGCTCGCCGCGCATTTATCACAGCGCCTACGGCCCGCAGCGTGTGCAGGCCTATGCGCGGTTGCTGGAGTCGTCGGCTGCGGCGGGTGTTCCCACTTGGTGCATCTTCGATAACACGGCCAGCGGCCATGCGGTGATGGACGCTCTTTTGATGGTGAACAGCGAACATCTGGCTATGTCGCACGCGGCACCTCTTAGCCAATAAAACCTTGGTTGCGAGCCAGTGGTTGGCTGCGCAGCCGATCGCCGGTTAATCTCTTCCCTCAGTTCAGGGAGAGGTGACCCGATGTCGTTGATCACAACCATCGAAGACTTACGCAAGCTGGCGCAGAAACGTGTGCCACGGATGTTCTACGACTACGCTGATTCCGGTTCCTGGACTGAGAGCACCTATCGCGCCAATGAGCGTGATTTTGCGCGCATCCAATTCCGCCAAAGGGTGGCGCGTAATATCGATGAACGCTCGATCCGCGCCACGATGATCGGCCAGGACATGGCCATGCCCGTGGCCCTGGCGCCCACCGGCCTGGCGGGCATGCAGCATGCCGATGGCGAGATCCTCACCGCCCGTGCCGCTGCCGCATTCGGGCTGCGCTATACCTTGTCGACCATGAGCATCTGCTCCCTGGAAGACATTGCCGAGCATGTTGGCCAGCCGTTCTGGTTCCAGCTGTATGTGATGCGCGACCGCGGGTTTATCGAGCGCTTGATCGAGCGCGCCAAGGCCGCGGGGGTGGATGCGCTGGTGCTGACCCTTGATCTGCAAATCCTCGGGCAACGCCACAAGGACTTGATCAATGGCCTGTCGGCACCGCCCAAGCTGACCCTGCCGAATATCCTCAACATGATGACCAAGCCGCGCTGGGTGATGGGCATGCTCGGCACCCAGCGCCGTGGTTTCGGCAATATCGTCGGGCATGTGAAGGGCGTGGCCGACATGAGTTCGCTGTCATCCTGGACCGCCCAGCAATTCGACCCGCGCCTGAGTTGGGACGATGTGGCATGGATCAAGAAATGCTGGGGCGGCAAGCTGATCATCAAGGGCATCCTCGATGTGGAGGATGCGCGGCTGGCGGCAGATTCCGGCGCCGATGCGCTGGTGGTAAGCAACCACGGCGGTCGTCAGCTGGATGGCGCGCCGTCGAGCATCAGCCAACTGCCGGCGATTGTCGAGGCCGTGGGCAAGCGCATTGAGGTGTGGCTCGACGGTGGCATTCGCTCCGGCCAGGACGTACTCAAGGCCATCGCCCTGGGGGCCAAGGGCACCATGATCGGTCGCCCGCACTTGTATGGCCTGGGAGCGATGGGTGAGGCGGGCGTGACCAAGGCGCTGGATATCATTGCCCGAGAGTTGGACGTGTCGATGGCGCTGTGTGGCTATAACGATATACGTGACGTGAACCGCGAGATTTTGCTGCCCGGGAGCTTTCCTGAATGTGTTGCCTGAGCAAAAAAACCGTAAAAATATAAAAAGAGTTGTCCACGAAAACCGTGGGTATCTCTGTGGATAACTTTACGAAGACCCGGCAGCATTGGCGATTTCAATGCAGGTCATTATTTGATCAACTTCTGTTGCGGGCCAGTATGGGCAGGGTTTGCGCTTGACAGCCAAGCGCGAACCCAGTGCCGAAAAGCCTGTTTATGACGCGTTGTCGCGCGCTGTGGAGTGACTCACCACCGGGTCGGGCATCTTGGTGCGCATCAGTCTGTCCAGTGCTTGGCCATAACTGCGCCCGGCCAGGCTCATGCTGTTGTTATGGCTGGCGCCCGGTACCAGCAACAGATGCTTGGGCTCCTGGGCGGCTTCAAACAATTGTTGGCTGAAACGCGGTGGCACGTAACGGTCGTCGAGGCCATGAACCACCAACAACGGCATGTGGATGTCGGCAATCTTGTCGATGGAGTCGAACTTCTGTGACAGCAACCAGCGCACCGGCAACGAGGTGTTGCTGACGGCTGTGGCCACATCCGCCAGGGAGGTGAAGGTGGACTCGATCACCAGCCCGCGTACCGGCAGCGGCGCCTGCTTGCCCAGTTCGGCAGCCAGGTCGATGGCCACCGCGCCACCCAGGGAATGCCCGTATATCAGGCGTTTGCCGGGGTCCGGTTGCAGGGTTTGGAAGCGCTCCCAGGCGATGCGTGCATCCTCGTACACCGTGGTTTCCGAAGGCAGGTCGCCAAGGCTTTGACCAAAGCCGCGATAGTCGATGGCCAATACCGAGAAGCCCAGGGCATGCAATTGTTCGATGCGAAACAGCTGGCCTGTGAGATTCCAGCGCACCCCGTGCAGGTAGAGGATGGCCGGCGCATCCTTGTTCGCAGCCGGGTACCACCAGCCATGGATGTTCTGTCCCGATTTGAAACTGGCAGGCCTGAGTTCGAACTCCTGCACCGCCTTGGGCAGGCCGGTGTACCAGCCGGCAGTCCCCGGTTCGATGCGAAACACCAGCTCGCGTTCCTTATGTTGCAGCACGGCGCAGCCGACGGGCAGGCCGACGATCAACGCAGCCATGCACAACAAGGGCAGCCAGCGCAGACCCAGGCGGGCGATAAAGCGAGAAGACATGAAAGCTCCAGGACAAAAGCGAAGCACGGGTTTTACCAGATGGCCCGGGCGCGCAGGCATTAATGCGACGGTTGTAACAGAGCAAAGTGTTACAGCATTGAACAATCCAGGCGCAGGTTGTTAGGGTGGTCGGCTCAACGGCAGCCATCGCCACTGAACCTGTTCCCACCTGCATAGGCCCACTATGGACAACAGCCCCGTTCGCATCACCGCCGAAGAAACCCTCTCGGACAGCTGGTACCTCTTGAAAAAATACAGCTTCGACCTGCGTCGCCGGGATGGCAGCTGGCAAGCCCAGACCCGCGAGGTGTACGACCGCGGCAACGGCGCGACGATCCTGCTGTACAACCGCGGGCAACGCACGGTGCTGTTGATCCGCCAGTTCCGCATGCCCACCTTCGTCAACGACTACCCCGGCTACCTGATCGAAGCGGCGGCCGGCTTGCTCGACAACGCCAGCCCCGAAGAACGCATCCGCCTGGAAGCCGAGGAAGAGACCGGGTATCGCGTGGGGCATGTGGAGAAAATCTACGCGGCGTTCATGAGTCCGGGCTCGGTGACTGAGCGGATTCACTTTTTTATCGGTGAATACCAACCAGGCGATCGGGTAGGGGACGGCGGTGGCCTGGCGGAGGAGGGCGAGGATATCGAGGTGCTCGAACTGGGTTTCGAGCAGGCATTGGAGAGGGTGCAAAGTGGGGATATTGTGGATGGCAAGACGATCATGTTGTTGCAGCATCTTGAATTGCGGATGCTGAAAGAAGGCTGGTGAGGGAGCTTGCTCCCGCAGCGGCCTGACAGCCGCCGATGATCCCACTGATGCGCCCGCGATCCAATGTGGGAGGGGGCTTGCTCCCGATGAGGGAGTATCAGGCAACGCATCTGGGACTGACCCACCGCCATCGGGAGCAAGCCCCCTCCCACATTTTTTACCGAGTGCAGCCAATCAGACCGTCATGAAATCAAGCCCCCATCCCAGATTCAGAGTCGCGCACCCACCTAGTTAACCTCACCCCCGACTGACGGCAATTGTCAGAAATTTCCCAAAGGAGTACAAATGTACTCCATGACGACCCTGACCCCCCGCCGTACCGCCATCCTGACCTTTATCCGCGACCGCATCGCGCAACAAGGCCAGCCCCCCAGCCTCGCCGAGATCGCCGAGGCGTTCGGCTTTGCCTCGCCCAGCGTCGCCCGCAAGCATGTGGTGGCCCTGACCGACGCTGGCTTTATCGAGGTCAACCCCAACCAGGCCCGTGGTATTCGTCTGCTCAATCAACCCGCGCGTCCCGAGTGGCTGGATGTGCCGGTGCTGGGGCGAGTGGCCGCAGGCCGGCCCATTGGCGCCGATGCCGAAGTGCACAGCCGCTTGCAACTGGACCCAGCCACCTTCGCGAAAACCCCCGATTACCTGCTGCGGGTGCAGGGCGATTCGATGATCGAAGACGGCATTCTCGACGGCGACCTGGTGGGCGTGCTCCGCAGCGTCGAAGCCTTGAACGGGCAGATTGTGGTGGCGCGCCTGGACGGTGAAGTCACCATCAAGCGGTTCGAGCGCAGCGGCGACCGGGTTCGCCTGTTGCCACGCAATCCTTCGTATCAACCCATCGTGGTTGGTCCCGACCAGGACCTGGCCATCGAAGGGGTGTTCTGCGGCCTGGTGAGGCAAGGCTGATGGGCGCCGTGGTTGCCCTGGACTCGCTGTTCAATGGCGGGCGAGTCTGGAAGGGCCGGCCCGCCGCGCCACCGGCCAGCGTGCACCCTACGGGGCTGGCGGCGCTGGATGCGGTGCTGCCCAGTGGCGGCTGGCCAGAAGCGGCCTTGAGTGAAATCCTCATGTCCAAGGACGGTGTGGGCGAGTTGCAGTTGGTACTGCCGACCCTGGCACGCTTGTCGACCCTGGGCGAGCGCATTGTGCTGGTGGCGCCGCCCTATACGCCGTACCCCCACGCCTGGCAGAACGCCGGGGTGGATGTGCGCAAGCTTTGCATCATCCAGGCCGAGGAGCGCGACGCGCTGTGGGCGGTGGAGCAGTGCCTGCGCTCTGGCAGTTGCGGTGCGGTGTTGTGCTGGCCGCGCAAGGCCGATGACCGGGCCTTGCGGCGTTTGCAGGTGGCGGCGGAAACCGGCCAGACCCTGGCGTTTGCCTGGCGCTCCTTGAGTGAAGCGGTCAATGCATCGCCCGCGGCATTGCGCCTGGCGGTCGAGGCCAGGCCCGCGCAAGTGCGGGTGCTCAAATGCCGGGGCGGGCTGGCCCACCCGGCGCCGATTGCCCTGGCGGGGCATTGAGGTTGCCATGCGTTGGGTGTGTATTGTCTTCCCGCAATTGGCGCTGGACGGGGCCCAGCGTGTGCATCCCGAGCCCGACCAGCCGCTGGCACTGCTGGCCGGCACTCCGCAGCGGCGGGTGCTGCAAACCGTCAATGCCGCCGCCCGCGCACTGGGCCTGCGCCCCGGCCAATCCTTGACGGCGGCCCATGCCCTGGCCAAAAGCTTTGCCTGCGTCGAATACGATCCCCTGGAGATCGAGCGCCTGCAGCAGTTGCTCGCCGCCTGGGCCTACCGTTTCAGCTCCCAGGTCAGCCTGTATTACCCACGGGCCTTGTTGTTCGAGATCGAGTCGAGCCTGGGCCTGTTCGGGCCCTGGCCGCAGTTCGAGGCGCGTTTGCGCAAGGAGTTGGCCGAGCTTGGCTTTCGTCACCGCATCGTCGCTGCGCCCAATCCTGCGGCGGCAAGGGTGTTGGCGAACCTTTACGATGGCCTGGCCGTCGCCGATGACAACGCCTTGATGCAGGCCCTGGCGCTGCTGCCCATCGACCGTGCCGGTCTTGAATCCCAGGCCGCCACGGCCTTGTCACGCATGGGCCTGCGCACCCTGGCCCAGGTGCAGGCACTGCCCCGGCACACTCTGGCGCGGCGCTTTGACGCCAGCCTGCTCAAGCACCTTGACGCCTTGAGCGGGCAACGGCCGTTGGCCCTGGAGTTCTATCAGCCCCCGGATCAGTTCAATGCGCGCATCGAGTTGAACTTCGATGTGCAATCCCACCAGGCCCTGCTGTTTCCCTTGCGCCGCTTGACCGGCGACTTGTCGGCCTTCCTTTGCGGGCGCGACAGTGGCGTGCAGCGCTTCGACCTGCATCTGGAACATGCCCAGGCACCCGACAGTGTGATCAAGGTTGGCCTGCTCAGCGCCGAACGCGAGCCCTTGATGCTGTTCGAACTGGCCCGCGGACGCCTGGAGCAGGTCCAGGTCACCTCGCCGGTGCGCGGCTTGCGCCTGGTGGCCGAGGACCTGCCGGTGTTCGTGCCGCAGCGCCAGGACCTGTTCGACGACCGCCCGCAACAAACCCTGCCGTGGGAACAATTGCGCGAACGCCTGCGTGCGCGCCTGGGGGATGACGCCGTGCAGGGCCTGCGTTTCCACGCCGATCACCGCCCCGAATGTGCCTGGCAAGCGGCGACCGACAGCCGACCATGTCCGAACTTGAGCAAGGTCCGGCGGCCCGGCTGGTTGCTGAACGAACCGACCTTGCTGAGCGAGCAGGGCGTGCGCATCCTGATGGGCCCTGAGCGCATCGAAACCGGCTGGTGGGATGGCGCCGATGTGCGCCGCGACTACTACCTGATCCAGACCCGCGCCGGCCAGCAAGGCTGGGCCTACCGCAACGTCGGGAACAGCGATGGATTGTGGCTGCAAGGCTGGTTCGCATGAGCCTTCACAGGTCGGCTTCTGTAGGAGCGAGCTTGCTCGCGAAGGCCATCAACGATGACGCTGGCATCCTGAAGGAACGCGGCGGCTTCACGTTTTTCGCGAGCAAGCTCGCTCCTACAGGAGTAAGTAGCGCATGAGTTACGCCGAGCTGCACTGCCTGTCCAACTTCAGCTTCCAACGCGGTGCCTCCAGCGCCCTGGAACTGTTCGAGCGGGCCAAAGCCCAAGGCTACAGCGCTTTGGCGATCACCGACGAATGCACACTGTCGGGCATTGTAAGAGCCTGGCAAGCGGCAAAGGCCGTGGACTTGCCGCTGATTATCGGCAGCGAGATGCGCCTGGAAAACGGCCTGAAACTGGTGCTGCTGGTGGAGGACCTCAGCGGCTATCAGCACCTGTGCCGGTTGATCACCCTGGCCCGGCGTCGCGCCGAAAAAGGCCGTTATCGCCTGCTGCAGGAAGATTTCGAGCAACCGCTGCCCGGCCTGCTGGCGCTGTGGGTGGCACAGGACGAGGACACCCAGGCCTCGATCCAATGGCTGCGCCATACCTTCGCCGAGCGCCTGTGGCTGGCGGTGCAACTGCATTGCAACCAGGACGACGAACGCCATCTGGAGCAGCGCCTGCAATTGGCCGCCAGCCTGCACATCCCTGCCGTGGCCTGCGGCGATGTGCATATGCATGCTCGCGGGCGTCGCGCCCTGCAAGACACCATGACCGCCATCCGCCACCACGTAACGGTAGCCGACGCCGGCACGCTGTTGCACCCCAATGGCGAGCGGCACCTGCGTAGCCTGGATGCCCTGGCCGGGCTTTACCCGCAAGCACTGCTGGACGAAACCCTGGCGATCGCCCGGCGTTGCACGTTCGACCTGAGCCAGCTGCGTTACCACTATCCGCGGGAGCTGGTGCCCAGCGGCCATGACGCCGCCTCCTGGCTGCGTGCGGTCACCGAAGAAGGCATCGCCCGGCGCTGGCCCAAGGGCGTCGATGCCAAGACCCTGGAACAGATCGATAAAGAGTTGAAGCTGATCAGCGAGCTGGGCTACGAAAGCTATTTCCTCACGGTGCACGATATTGTGCGCTTTGCCCGCAGCCGTTCGATCCTGTGCCAGGGCCGAGGCTCGGCGGCCAATTCGGCGGTGTGCTTTGCCCTGGGCATCACCGAGATCAACCCGAGCCTGACCAGCCTGTTGTTCGAGCGCTTCCTGTCCAAGGAGCGCAACGAGCCGCCGGATATCGACGTCGACTTCGAACACGAACGCCGCGAAGAAGTGCTGCAATACGTCTTCCAGCGCTATGGCCGCAACCGCGCGGCGTTGACGGCGGTGGTCAGCAGCTACCACGCGACCGGCGCGGTGCGGGATGTGGCCAAGGCCCTGGGGTTGCCGCCAGACCAGATCAATGCGCTGGCTGACTGCTGCGGGCGCTGGAGTGACGACGCGCCGCCCCTGGAGCGCCTGCGTGAAAGCGGCTTCGACCCGGACAGCCCACTGTTGCGCCGTGTGCTGACGCTGACCCAGCAATTGATCGGCTTTCCCCGGCACCTGTCCCAGCACCCCGGCGGTTTCGTGATTTCCGAATACCCACTGGATACCCTGGTGCCGGTGGAAAACGCCGCCATGGCCGAGCGCACCATCATCCAGTGGGACAAGGACGACCTCGACGCAGTGGGCCTGCTCAAGGTGGATATCCTCGCCCTGGGCATGCTCAGCGCGATCCGCCGTTGTTTCGACCTGCTGCGCCGTCATCGCAATCAAGACTTGAGCCTGGCAAGCATTCCCAAGGAAGACCCGGCGACCTACGCGATGATCAGCAAGGCCGATACCATCGGTGTGTTCCAGATTGAATCGCGGGCGCAGATGTCGATGTTGCCCAGGCTCAAGCCGCAGACGTTCTATGACCTGGTGATCGAAGTCGCCATTGTGCGGCCCGGGCCGATCCAGGGCGGCATGGTGCATCCGTATTTGCGCCGGCGGAACAACGAAGAGCCCACGACCTATCCCTCGCCCGCACTTAAAGCGGTGCTGGAGCGGACCCTGGGTATCCCGTTGTTCCAGGAACAGGTGATGCAGATCGCCATGGTCGCCGCCGATTACAGCCCCGGTGAGGCTGACCAGTTGCGTCGTTCCATGGCTGCCTGGAAACGTCATGGCGGGCTGGAGCCGCACCAGCAACGCCTGCGCGACGGTATGCTCAAGAACGGCTACACCGAAGCCTTTGCCGCGCAGATTTTCGAGCAGATCAAGGGCTTTGGCAGCTATGGCTTCCCTGAGTCCCACGCGGCCAGTTTCGCCTTGTTGACCTACGCCAGTTGCTGGCTCAAGTGTCATGAACCGGCAGCCTTCGCCTGTGCCCTGATCAACAGCTGGCCCATGGGCTTCTACAGCCCGGACCAGATCCTGCAGGATGCCCGGCGCCATCGCTTGCAGATCCGCCCGGTAGATGTACAGTCCAGCGCCTGGGATTGCAGCCTGGAATCCATCGACGGCCAGCAACCGGCGATACGCCTGGGCTTACGCATGATCTCGGGGTTTCGAGAGGAAGACGCACGGCGTATCGAAGCCGTCCGCCAGCGGCAATGCTTCAGCGACATCGCCGATCTGGATGCACGCGCCGGCCTGGATGCCCGGGCCCAGGCGCTGCTGGCGGATGCCGGTGCCTTGCGCGCCCTGGCCGGCAACCGGCATCAGGCGCGCTGGGATGTGGCCGGCGTGCACCAGCAGCTTGGATTGTTTGCCGGGCTGCCGAGTCCCGAGGAAGCGGTGGTGGCGTTACCCGCGCCCAGCTTAGGTGAGGACTTGCAGGCCGATTACGCCACGCTGGGCACGACCCTTGGCCCGCATCCCTTGGCCCTGCTGCGCAGCGAGTTGCGCAAGCGACGTTGCCGCAGTTCCCAGGAGCTGCTGGCGGTGGAGCATGGGCGCAACGTCAGTATTGCCGGGCTGGTCACCGGTCGCCAGCGCCCCGGTACGGCCAGTGGCGTGACCTTTGTCACCCTGGAAGATGAATTCGGCAACCTCAACGTGGTGGTCTGGCGTGACCTGGCCGAGCGCCAACGCCAGGCGCTGGTGGGCTCACGGTTGCTCAAGGTGGACGGCCGCTGGGAGGCGGTAGGCGAGGTGCGGCACTTGATCGCCGGGCGCCTGACCGACCTGACACCGCTGCTGGCAGGGATCACTGTGCGCAGCCGGGATTTTCATTGAGCCCGCTGGTTTGTGCCCTCACGCTAATTCATCCAAGATGAAACCATCTCGCGCCGGTGCGCTCCAAAAGTTGCGATTGTCCTTTTTGCGCAGAGTTGAACCATGCCATTTTTATCCAACCCTCACGGCTGTGAAGGCTGGGCCGGCGAAATGGCCCAGCGTATTCGCGCGTTTGACTGGTCGACCACCGACCTTGGCCCCATTGGCTCCTGGTCCACCAGCCTGGCCTGTACCGTACAGATGATGCTGGCTTCGCCGGTGCCGATGGTGATGCTGTGGGGGCGCGCCGGCTACATGATCTACAACGACAGCTATTCGGCCTTTGCCGGTGGTCGTCATCCTTACCTGCTTGGCACACCGGTGGAACTGGGATGGCCGGAAGTGGCCGAGTTCAACCGCCATGTGGTGGATACCTGCCTGGCGGGCGGCACGCTGTCTTTCAATAACAAGGACCTGGTGCTGTCGCGTAACGGCAAGCCGGAAACCGTGTGGCTGGACCTCTATTACAGCCCGGTTGCCGGCGACGACCAGAAACCGGCCGGGGTACTGGCGATCGTGGTCGAGACCACCGAACTGGTGAAGTCCGAACACGTGCGCCAGGAACTCACCCACAACCTTGAACAGCGGGTGGCCGCCGAAGTGCAAGCGCGCTCCTCTGCCGAAGACCAGTTGCGCCAGTCGCAAAAGCTGGAGGCAATTGGCGGCCTCACCGGTGGCGTGGCCCATGACTTCAATAACCTGCTGCAAGTGATCGCCGGCAACCTGCATTTGCTCGCCCGCCATGAGCCGGACAACCCCCAGGTGCAACGTCGCGTCAACGCCGCGATTGCCGCGGTGGAACGTGGCGCCAAGCTGTCCTCGCAACTGTTGGCGTTTGCCCGGCGCCAACCCTTGTCGCCGGCGGTGTACAACCCGCAACGCATCTACGCCGGCCTGGGCGAGCTGCTGCAAAGGGCGTTGGGGGAAACCATCCATATCGATGTGCAGTTGCCCCAGGATTCCTGGTGCATCAACGTCGACCGTAACCAGTTGGAAAACGCGCTGCTCAACCTGGCGATCAACGCCCGCGATGCCATGCAGGGCGAAGGCGTGATTCGTATCACCGGGGAAAACATCATCCTCAACCCCGGCGATTGCATCGGTAAAAGCATCAAGCCCGGCGAGTACGTGCGCCTGGCGGTGGCCGACACCGGGGTGGGCATGTCCGAGACGACCCTCAAGCGCGCGTTCGAACCCTTCTTTACCACCAAGCGTGAAGGCCAGGGCACCGGCCTGGGGCTGAGCATGGTGTTCGGCTTTGTGCGCCAGAGTGGCGGGCATGTGGACATGTGGAGCGAGGAGGGCAAGGGCTCGGTGGTGCAGATGTATTTTCCCCACAGCCTGGAACCCGAATGCCTCGACGCCCAGAGTGAGCTGGACCTGCAGGGCGGCGGCCAGGAAACCATCCTGGTGGTCGAGGACAATGAGGGTGTGCGCCTGACCGTGGTCGAGTTGCTGGAGCAGTCGGGCTACACCGTACTTACCGCCGAGGATGGCGATCACGCCATGCAAGCGTTGCACAATGGCTTGGCGCCCGACCTGATCTTCACCGATGTGGTCATGCCCGGCCGGGTCAAGAGTACCGACCTGGCTGACTGGGCCCGGGCGCAGCACCCGCCGGTGGCGGTGTTGTTCACCTCCGGCCATACCCGCGACATTCTGTCGTCCAATCATCTGCTCAGCGCCGATATCCATCTGCTGAGCAAACCCTACAGCCCCGATGCCCTGACGCAGCGCGTGCGCACGGTGCTTAACGCAAGACAAGGTTGCCCATGACTTCACAGCGCAACATCCCACCGATCACCGCCCAGCCGTCGGGCTTCGTGCGGGTGCGTGGCGCCCGCGAACATAATTTGCGTAACGTTGATGTGGACATACCCCGGGATGCCCTGGTGGTATTTACTGGCGTGTCCGGCTCCGGCAAGTCGTCCCTGGCGTTTTCTACCTTGTATGCCGAGGCCCAGCGCCGCTATTTTGAATCGGTGGCGCCTTATGCGCGACGCTTGATCGACCAGGTTGGTGTGCCGGATGTGGACAGTATCGAAGGTTTGCCGCCAGCCGTGGCCCTGCAACAGCAACGCGGCACGCCGAGTGCGCGCTCTTCGGTGGGCAGCGTCACCACCTTGTCGAGCTTGATCCGCATGCTCTATTCCCGCGCCGGCAGTTACCCGCCGGGGCAGGCCATGCTGTATGCCGAGGACTTTTCGCCAAACCTGCCCCAGGGCGCGTGCCCGCACTGCCATGGCCTGGGCCGGGTGTATGAAGTGACCGAGGCGCTGATGGTGCCCGACCCGTCCCTGACCATCCGCCAGCGTGCAGTGGCGGCCTGGCCGTTGGCGTGGCAGGGCCAGAACCTGCGCGACATCCTTGTGACCCTGGGCTACAACGTGGATATCCCGTGGCGCGAGCTGCCGAAAAAACAACGCGACTGGATCCTGTTTACCGAAGAAACCCCGACCGTGCCGGTGTACGCCGGTTTCACCCCAGAGCAGACCCGCGATGCGTTGAAGCGCAAGCTCGAGCCCAGTTACCAGGGTACGTTCAGCGGCGCGCGGCGCTATATCCTGCACACCTTCGCTCATACCCAGAGCGCGCTGATGAAAAAGCGCGTGTCGCAGTTCATGCAGGGCAGTGCCTGCCCGTTGTGCAACGGTAAACGCCTCACTCAAGCCGCACTGTCAGTGAAGTTTGCCGGGGTGGATATCGGTGAGTTGTCGCAACTGTCCCTGGCGCAACTGGCCGAATTGCTGCGCCCGGTAGCGGCGGGGCAGGACAAGATGAAGCTGTCGGTGGAAAAACGCCTGGCGGCCCAGCGCATCGCCCAGGACCTGCTCGAGCGGGTCAGTACCCTGATCGACCTGGGCCTGGGTTATCTGTCCCTGGAGCGCAGCACGCCGACCTTGTCGTCCGGGGAGCTGCAGCGTTTGCGGCTGGCGACCCAATTGGGCTCGCAGTTGTTCGGTGTCATCTATGTGCTGGATGAACCCTCGGCAGGCCTGCACCCGGCGGATGGCGAAGCGCTGTTCACCGCGCTTAAGCGCTTGAAAGCCGCGGGCAATTCGCTGTTTGTGGTGGAACATGACCTGGAAACCATGCGCCGCGCCGACTGGCTGATCGACGTCGGCCCCGCCGCCGGTGAACATGGCGGTCAAGTGCTGTACAGCGGCCCGCCTGCGGGGTTGGCGCAGGTCGAGGCATCGCAGACCCGCGAATACCTGTTCGCCGAACAGCGCCCCTCGAATCCGCTGCGCCGTGAACCTAGTGCCTGGCTGAAGCTGGAAGGCGTGACGCGCAATAACCTGAGCGATCTGAAAGTGGATTTCCCGCTGGGCTGCTTTACAGCAGTAACCGGTATTTCCGGCTCGGGTAAATCCAGCCTGGTCAGCCAGGCACTGCTGGAACTGGTGGGCACCGGCCTGGGCCGTGTGCTGGAAAACGACGACGAGCCGAACCTGGAAGACGCCGCACCGCAAGCCAGTGGCGGGCATATCAGCGCCGGGCTGGAACACATCCGCCGCCTGGTACAGGTGGACCAGAAACCCATCGGCCGCACGCCGCGTTCCAACCTGGCGACCTACACCGGGCTGTTCGACAATGTGCGCAAACTCTTCGCTGCCACGCCAGCGGCCAAGAAGCGCGGTTACGACGCCGGGCAATTCTCCTTCAACGTCGCCAAGGGGCGTTGCCCGAACTGCGAAGGTGAAGGTTTTGTCAGCGTTGAACTGTTGTTCATGCCCAGCGTGTACGCGCCATGTCCGACCTGCCACGGTGCACGCTATAACCCCGACACCCTGGCGATCAAATGGCAGGGCTTGAACATCGCCCAGGTATTGGGATTGACCGTGGAGCAGGCAGTAGAAGTGTTTGCCGAACAGCCTGGGGTGTTGCGTTCATTGCAAGTGCTGCGCGATATCGGCCTGGGTTACCTGCGCCTCGGCCAGCCGGCCACCGAATTGTCCGGTGGTGAGGCGCAACGCATCAAGCTCGCCACCGAGCTGCAACGCAATGCCCGCGGCGCTACGTTGTATGTGCTCGACGAGCCCACAACCGGGCTGCACCCCAAGGATGTCGACCGCTTGCTCATCCAGTTGAATCAGCTGGTGGCCGCGGGGCATACGGTGGTTGTAGTGGAGCATGAAATGCGCGTAGTGGCCCAGAGTGACTGGGTGATCGATATTGGCCCGGGGGCAGGGGACTTGGGCGGGAAGGTAGTGGCGTGTGGCGCGCCGCAGAAGGTCGCCAAGAGCAAGAGCAGCCGCACCGCGCCCTATCTGGCCCGAGAGCTGATCTAAAGGCTGATGATGTTCAAATGTGGGAGGGGGCTTGCCCTAATGCTAGTCAGTTAAGGCTTTTTTGTAGGAGCGAGCTTGCTCGCGAAAAACTTACAGGCGCCGCGCTCATTCAGCAAAGACGCGTTATCGGTGACGTTTTTCGCGTCAAGCTCGCTCCTACAGAAGGCGATGACCGCTTAACTGACTGGCATTAGGGCTTGCCCCCGATAGCAGTGTGTCAGCTTGCAAAGCTGTATCTGACTGACCGCCATCGGGAGCAAGCCCCTCCCACATTTAGATCATTGTTCTGTCAGTTGGATTTGTTGCCTGGCCAGCTTCACCACATTCTCCACGGTGAACCCGAACTTCTCCTGCAACTTGGCCAGCGGTGCCGAGGCGCCGAAGCTGTTCATTACTACCTTGGCCCCAGTCTGCCCGACATAGCGATCCCACCCTAAGGGACCTGCCTGCTCCACCACGACCCGAGCTTTTACTGCGGGCGGCAAAACGCTGTCGCGATAAGCCTGGTCTTGGTCTTCAAACAGTTCCCAGCTCGGCATCGATACTACTTGCGCGGCAACGCCTTCGCCCCTGAGCTGCTCATAAGCGGCCACTGCGAGACTGACCTCACTGCCTGTGGCGATCAGAATAACCTCAGGTTGATCCGCACCGGCCAGTACATACGCACCCTTGGCCGCGCCGGAGGCTGGCGCGTACTTACTGCGATCCAGCGTAGGCAGCGCCTGGCGTGACAGCACCACACAACTCGGCCGATGGGTTTGTGCCAGGGCCACTTTCCACAGTTCCAGGGTTTCATTCGCGTCGCCCGGGCGCAGGGTCAGCAGCCCCGGGGTGGCGCGCAGTTGGGTCAGGTGTTCGATAGGTTGGTGCGTTGGCCCATCCTCGCCTACGCCGATGGAATCATGGGTGAATACGAAGATCACCGGCAGCTCCATGATCGCCGCCAGGCGGATCGGCGGTTTCATGTAGTCGCTGAACACCAGGAAAGTCGAGGTGTACGGGCGCAGGTAGGACAGCGCCATGCCGTTGGCAATCGCGCCCATGGCGTGTTCGCGGATACCGAAGTGCAGGTTGCGCCCACTGTAGTCGTCGGCGCTGAAACGCCCGGCGCCGTCGAAGGTGAGGTTGGTCTTGGTCGAAGGCGACAAATCCGCCGAGCCGCCCAGCAACCACGGAATCTGTTGGGCAAAGGCATTCAGCACTTCGCCACCCGAGGCACGACTGGCGACGCCTTTGGCATCGGCGGCGAAGCTCGGCAGGTGCGCTTGCCACTGCTCGGGCATTTCCCCGGCGCGCATGCGCTGCAGTTCATCGGCCCGTTGCGGGTCGAGGGACGCCAGGGTCTGGTTCCACTCGGCGTATAGCGGTTTGGCGCGTTCGTACAGGGCATCGCGCAATACCGTGCGGGCCTCTTCGGGCACCAGGAAACTCGAATCCTGCGGCCAGCCATAGGTAGCCTTGGTCAAGCGAATCTCATCTTCGCCCAACGGCTCGCCATGGGCGGCGGCGGTGTTGTGTTTGTGTGGCGAACCGTAGCCGATCACGCTGTCGACCACGATCAGGGTCGGTGCGCCGGTGTTGGCCTTGAAGGTTTCCAGGGCCACGCTCAAGGCGTGCAAGTCATTGGCATCGGTGACGTGCACGGTGTGCCAGCCGTAGGCCTGGAAGCGCTTGATCACGTCTTCGCTGAACGCAAGCTCAGTGTGGCCCTCGATGCTGATGGTGTTGTTGTCGTAGATCCAGCACAGGTTATCCAGCTTCAAGTGGCCGGCCATCGACGCCGCTTCGCTGCTGATGCCTTCCATCATGTCGCCGTCACCGCACAGGGTGTACACGTCGTAGTCGAACAGCACCTGGCCGTCGCGGTTGAAACGCTCGGCCAGCCAGCGTTCGGCCATGGCCATGCCGACGCTGTTGGCGCAGCCCTGGCCCAGCGGGCCGGTGGTGGTTTCTACGCCGGTGGTCATGCGGTACTCGGGATGGCCTGGCGACTTGGAACCCATCTGCCGGAACTGCTTGATATCGTCGAGGCTGATGGCCGGCTGGCCGGAGCGCTTGCCGTGGGCGTCAATCTCCACCACACCGGCCAGATGCAACAACGAATACAGCAACATCGACGCATGCCCCACCGACAGCACAAAACGGTCGCGGTTAGGCCAGTCCGGATGCTCAGGGTGATAGCGCAGGAAGCGACTCCACAATGTGTATCCCACTGGCGCCAGGCCCATGGGCGTGCCCGGGTGGCCCGAGTTGGCCTTCTGCACGGCATCCATGGCCAGGGTGCGAATAGTGTTGATGCATTGGGTGTCGGCAGCAGTGGCAACGTGATTCATAAAACCGTTCTCCCTCGAGTGGCGATCTACAGTGGAGGGCAGGGCACAGCAAAGGTTTGATCCCATCGCCAGGGTTACGACGAACGGGCGGGTATTGACCTGGCACATGACAAGACCGGTTGGAATGGGCTAGCTTCAAGGACGTAGGCCATTGAATAACTTGTGGAGGTACGCCATGCCAGTGAAACACGACCTGTATCAGGACTTGGGTTTGAGCAAGGAAGCCGTTCACGAACGCAGGGCGAGTGACAAGCGGCTGGACGCGTTGCTCACGCAATATGACGTTGCGGACGGGGAGGTGCTCAAGGCAGAAAAAGCCAGTGCCAGCGATGAGGATGTGGAAAACCTGAAGAAGAAACGGCTGCTGATCAAAGACGAGATTGCAGGGCGCTTGGGTTAACAGCAACGCGGCAATATTTGTTCAGATTTACCTGCGGGACATTGTAGGACTCAGTCTTTATGATGCGCCCCGTCCACCCGGCTCTGGGGACTGTTGTGGCGCAAGGATTGTGCTGCTGAGCCGGGTAGGACGCCCTATTTCATGCCACCAGTGTGCCCAAACATTCATCAATGGAACGCTGCTGCGTCTGGCCGTAAAGCTGCAGCTCATCAATCGTCCTGCGCCCCAGCGCCTGTTCGAATTGCGCCTGGTTGGCGTTGGCCGCGTAATGACTTTGCGCCGCATCCCCCAGGTTTGACTGGAAGATCCCCGCCGCACTCACCGGCAGGAAATCCTCGTACACCAATGGCTCCACCGCCACGTGACCGGCGTTGACCAGCGCTTGCAACTCACGCGGCTGGTCGGCCTGGCCGCGGGCTGCCAGGCCTTTGTCGGTGACGAAGTAGCGATAGTACGCCAGGCCCTGTTCCCGCATCTGCCCATGATCATCGGGGAACGCCTGGAAGTGCTGTTCCAGCAATTGCACATACCGTTCGGTGTTGGTTTCAGTGGGGAACGCGCCGAGTTCGTCGCGGGCAGCGTTCAGCAGTTGGTCGTACAGCGCACGGCCCTTGGGCGTCAGTGCGACACCGCGTTGTTCGATTTCGCCGAAGCGTGCGCTGTGGCTGCCGTGGGCATCGGTGAAGGCGATGGGTTCGTCGAGGGCCTTGAAGCTGGTCTGGCGCAGCAGGATCGGACATTGGCGCCGCGGTGGGCCTTCGATCACCGCCTTGGGCGTGATGCCTTTGCCGGGCATGGCAGCTTGCACCTGGTCAATGTCCAGGGTGCGCGGGGTGAGGTGGTTGATATGCGGACCCTTGAACGCCACCACGTCGGCAATCAGGCGGTGTTGGTCGCTGAGTTGCTGGTACTGCGCGCGCGTTACCGTGGCGGTGTCGTGCCAGCGGAACGTTTCCAGGGCCTGGCTGATAAAAGCTTCGGCGTCACTGGCATTCAGACCACCTTGTGTTTCGGCTTGTTCGATCAATGCCAAGGCGCCGGGGGTGAAGATTGAGCGCTTGGCCAGGGCGTTTTCGGCGAACGTGCGCAACGTTGGGTTTTCGATCAGTTCCAGGCGCAGCAATGAGGTAAACACGCGGAACGGGCTGGTTTGCAGTGCGTGTTCATGCACGGCGCGAAAGGCGGTGGAATGTACCGGCACCCCGGCGGGGGTGAGGTCGTAGTAGCCCACCGGTTGCATGCCCATGACCGCGAACAAGCGGCTGATGGTCGCCAGTTCCGCGGCGGTGCCCAGGCGGATAGCGCCGTGGCGCTCCCTGTCCAGGCGCTGGATTTCCCCGGTGCGTTGCAACTGTTGCGCCAGGCGCGGTTCGTGGTCGAGCACATTGGCATTGGTCTCGGCCACCAGTTCCAGCAGCGCGCCGTACAGCGGAACTTCATCGCGGTACATGTCGGACATGGCCTTGGAAAAGCCCTTGCGGATCTCATCGGGGCTGACATGTGCAGTGGCGTGCATAGAAAAATTCCTGATGGCTATGGCGATGAAAGTGGCCTTTACCTGATTTTGTTGAGCCGCAGCCCGGCTTGCAAACGAAGATTCCTCTGGACTTCATTCTGCAAATGAATGATGAGGTGTACATGAGAAAATCAACCCGCCCGATCTTCAACTACACCCACTTCTCAAGTCTTCATGTGCAACCGGGCGTCATTGGGTTTTACACTGCTCCTCACTGTGTAGGTGATGGAGGACTCAATGACGGCCGTACCCGCAACCCGCCTGCTGGACACGATTGAAGGCCAGCGCCTGGCGCCGCAAGACGCCGAGCGTTGGCGCGAGTGGGGCCCGTACCTGAGCGAACGCCAATGGGGCACGGTGCGCGAAGACTACAGCGCCGATGGAGACGCCTGGGCCTACTTTCCCCATGAACAGGCGCGCAGTCGCGCCTATCGCTGGGGTGAGGACGGATTGGCCGGTTTCAGCGATAAAGCGCAACGCTGGTGCCTGGGCCTGGCGCTATGGAATGAGCGCGACGCGATTCTCAAGGAGCGCCTGTTCGGCCTCAGCAACGCCGAGGGCAACCATGGTGAAGACGTCAAGGAGCTGTACTTTTTCGTCGATGGCGTACCGAGCCATGCCTACATGCGCATGCTGTACAAATACCCCCATGCCGCTTTTCCCTATGCCGATTTGATCGCCGAAAACGCCCGCCGCGGGCTGGGCGATGCCGAGTATGAAATCCTCGACACCGGTGTGTTTGAAGACAACCACTACTGCGACGTCACTGTCGAATATGCCAAGCACCAGCCCAACGATATTTTCATGCGCGTTACCGTGCACAACCGCTCGGCCCAACCAACACGCCTGCAGGTGCTGCCCCAGTTGTGGGCGCGCAATGACTGGAGCTGGACCTTCGATGCGCCCAAGCCCAGCTTGACACTGGAGGGCGACCGCGTGCTGGCCCGTCATCATGAACTGGACGATCGTCATTTCAGCGCCTGGGGCCGGGACGGCGTGCAATGGCTGTTCTGCGAAAACGAGAGCAACTTCGCCAAACTGGGCGGGCAGCCGACGCCCGGGCCGTTCAAGGATGGCATCAACGATTACGTGGTGGAGGGTGATCAAGGGGCCATCCGCGGTAACGCGGGCACCAAGGTGGCGGCGCGATTCAGCCTGGAGCTGGCGGGCCTGGAAAGCCAAAGCCTCTATCTGCGCTTTGCTCCTGTGGGCGCCCCCGAGGTCAACGCACGCAAGTTGTTCGAACAGCGCCGCCAGGAGGCCGATGACTTCTATGCAGCCTTGCAACAAGGCATCGCCGATGACGATGCGCGCAATGTGCAACGTCAGGCCCTGGCCGGCTTGCTGTGGTCCAAGCAGCTGTACTATTTCGACGTCAACCAGTGGCTCGACGGCGATCCGGCCCAGCCTGCGCCGCCGCCCGAGCGTTTGCATATGCGCAATACCCATTGGCGGCACCTGTCCAACTTCGACATCCTGTCCATGCCCGACACCTGGGAATACCCGTGGTACGCCTCCTGGGACCAGGGCTTCCAGGCGGTGGCCATCGCGCTGATCGACCCGGGCTACGCCAAGCAGCAGCTGTTGTTGCTGGTGAAGGACCGCTTCATGCACCCCAACGGCCAACTGCCCGCCTATGAGTGGCGCTTCGACGACGCCAACCCACCCGTGCATGCCTGGGCCAGCTGGCGCGTGTATCAGCAGGACAAGGCGCTGACCGGCGTCGGCGACATGGACTTCCTCGAACGGATCTTCCACAAGCTGCTGCTGAATTTTTCCTGGTGGGTCAACCGCAAGGACGCCGAGGGCCGCAACCTGTTCCAGGGTGGTTTCCTGGGCCTGGACAATATCGCCTTGTTCGACCGCTCCGCCGCGCTGCCACCGGGTTACCAGTTGGATCAAGCCGACGGCACCGCCTGGGTCGCGGCCTATGCCCTGGACTTGATGCGCATCGGGCTGGAGTTGGCCAAGCGTAATGCCGTGTATGTGGACATTGCGGTTAAGTTTTTCGAGCATTTCCTGTATATCGCCGGCGCCATCAACCGCGTCGACGACAGCGCCGAAGGCCTATGGGATGAGCAGGATCTGTTCTTCTACGACGTACTGCATCACCCCGACGGCCAGAATGAACCGGTGCGTTTGCGTTCGATTGTTGGCCTGATGCCGTTGTTCGCGGTGCTGGTGCTGGAGCAGCGCGAGCATGAGGGGCTGGCAGGGTTGCGCGAGCGCCTGCTGGGGTTTATGCATCACCGACCGGACCTGGCCAAACTGGTCTCACGCTGGAACGAACCGGGGCAGGGCAACCGCCTGTTGCTGGCGTTGCTGCGCGGCGAACGGACCAAGGATCTGCTGCGGCGTATGCTGGATGACAATGAATTCTTGTCGGCCTTTGGCGTGCGTTCCTTGTCCAAGGCTTTCGCAGAACAGCCTCTGGCGCTGAAGATGAATGGTGACACCCTGTGTGCCAGCTACCAGCCCGGCGAATCCGATTCACGCTTGTACGGCGGCAACTCCAATTGGCGCGGGCCGCTGTGGATGCCGGTCAACTACATGCTGATTGAATCGTTGCGGGAGTTTCATCGGTACTACGCAGATAATTTTTCCGTGGAATACCCGACGGGCAGCGGTTACCTGTCGTCCCTGGAAGAAGTGGCCGACAGCCTCAGCGAGCGTCTGACACGGTTGTTTCTGCGCGATGAAAATGGCCTGCGACCTTCAATGGCGGGGTATGCGCAACTGGAGGCGGACCCGGCCAGCCGTGACCTGGTGTTGTTCCATGAGTATTTTCATGGGGAGACGGGGCGGGGGTTGGGGGCATCACACCAGACGGGGTGGAGTGCATTGGTGGCGTTGTTGCTGCAACCCAGAATCTGAATACCACCGCAGACCCAATGTGGGAGGGGGCTTGCTCCCGATAGCGGTGGGGCAGTCAACTGAGAGGCGACTGACAAACCGCGATCGGGAGCAAGCCCCCTCCCACAGGGATCCAGGCTTGCTCTTGGATCAGGAAGGGAACAGCTCGCTCAGCTTCATCGCCAGCATCATGTCGCCTTCGGTGCGCAGCTTGCCACCCATGAATGCCTGCATGCCGTCGGTGGAACCGTCGACGATGCCTTCCAGGGTGTCGCTGTCCATGACCAGGGTCACTTGGGCGTCAGGGTTTTCGCCTTCTTTCAATTCGCAGGTCTTGTCCTTGACCACCAGCGAAAAGTTCTTGGTGTCGTCGATGCGGAATCCGAATACCAGGTCCAAGCCTTCGGCAGCGCTTGGGTTGAATTTGGCTTTCATTGCTTCTACAGCTTTGGCTACGTCAGTCATGGTTTCGATCCTTTTATGGTGAGTCCAGTGACCTTGGGGTCACGGTTGGCCGCAGTTCATCGGAAAGTGATGAGCTGCGGCGCCTTCAACAGTTGCAAGTGGGCATGGTTGTTGAAGGAAGCCAGTGCCACCTCGCGACCGCGGAACTTCAGCTGGTTGAGCGAGGTGTTAACAATTTGCCAGTTCATTTCGAACGCCTGGGCGGCGGGCATTCGGGTAATCAGGTGGAGCAGGGCGGTGATGGTGCCGCCGGAGGTGAATACGGCGATCTTGTCGGCGTTGTCGGCGGCTTCGAGAATACGCTGCAAGCCGCCCTGGACGCGTTCGACAAACCCCAGCCAGCTTTCCAGCCCCGGTGGGTCATAAGTGCCGGCCAGCCAGCGCTCGACGATCAGCGCGAAGATACGCTGGAACTCGCTGCGGTTCTGCGGGCCGTTACGCAGGATGTGTACGGCATCGGGCTCGCTGCCGAGCAGGTCGGGCAACAGGCCGCGGATGATCGCTTCGCCGTCGAATTCGTTGAATGCGCTGTCGGTCTCCAACGCCGGAACCGGCAGGCCAAGGGCGCTGTATTGATCGAACGTGGCGCTGGCGGTGTGTTGCTGGCGACGCAGGTCGCCGGCTATACAGCGATCAAACGTCAGGCCCAGGTCTGCCAGATGGCGTCCGAGCACTTGCGCCTGTTCCACGCCGAGGGGCGACAGGACGTCATAGTCGTCTGCACCGAAGGAGGCCTGGCCATGTCGAATCAGATAGATGCTGCCCACGTCCGTTTTCCCGGTACGTTGAAAGTCTGGCGAGGTTATGAGGATGCCTGCGAGCTGTCAATGAAAAAACATACGCTTGTTTTAAAAGCTCGTTGGAGCCCGCCTGCTGGCGGTTTGATCACTGGCTCCGGCGCGATGGCGTCGGTATGCTGGGGCCATCCGCGCCTGGCGCAGTGCATTCTTAAGGAGATATATGGATTTTTTGGCCGAATATGCGAGCTTTCTGGCGAAGACCGTCACCCTGGTGGTCGCTATTCTGGTGGTACTGATCAGCTTCGCAGCCCTGCGCAGCAAAGGTCGTCGTAAATCCGCCGGCCAGTTGCAGGTCAGCAAGCTCAATGATTTCTACAAGGGGCTGCGCGAGCGCCTGGAGTCGAGCCTGCTCGACAAGGACCAACTCAAGGCCTTGCGCAAATCCGAGAGCAAGACTGAAAAGAAAAAGGGCAAGAAAAAACCCGAGCCCAAGCCGCGAGTGTTCGTACTGGATTTCGACGGCGACATCAAGGCCTCGGCCACCGAGAGCCTGCGCCATGAAATCACCGCGCTGCTGAGCCTGGCCACACCCAAGGATGAAGTGGTACTGCGCCTGGAAAGCGGCGGTGGCATGGTGCACAGTTATGGCCTGGCTTCGTCGCAACTGGCGCGCATCCGCCAGGCCGGTGTGCCATTGACCGTGTGCATCGACAAGGTGGCGGCCAGTGGCGGCTACATGATGGCGTGCATCGGCGAGAAGATCATCAGCGCACCGTTCGCCATCCTCGGCTCCATCGGCGTGGTCGCGCAGTTGCCCAACGTCAACCGCCTGCTGAAAAAACACGATATCGACTTCGAAGTGCTGACTGCCGGCGAATACAAACGCACTCTCACGGTGTTTGGCGAAAATACCGAGAAGGGCCGGGAGAAGTTCCAGGAAGACCTGGACATCACCCACCAGTTGTTCAAGAACTTCGTCTCGCGGTACCGCCCGCAATTGGCGATTGACGATGTAGCGACCGGTGAAGTGTGGCTGGGTGTGGCCGCCCTCGACAAACAGTTGGTCGACGAGCTGCAGACCAGCGACGAATACCTGGCCACCAAGGCCAAGACTGCCGACGTGTTCCACCTGCACTATGCCGAGCGTAAAAGCCTGCAAGAGCGCGTGGGCCTGGCGGCCAGCGGTTCGGTAGACCGGGTGCTGCTGACCTGGTGGAGCCGGCTGACCCAGCAGCGGTTCTGGTAACCATCCTCAGGTTGTAGGCGGCCCCCTGTGGGAGGGGGCTTGTTCTAATGCCAGTCAGTTAAGGCTTTTTTGTAGGAGCGAGCTTGCTCGCGAAAAACTTACAGGCGCCGCGCTCATTCAGCAAAGACGCGTTATCGTTGACGTTTTTCGCGAGCAAGCTCGCTCCTACAGAAGGCGATGACCGCTTAACTGACTGGCATTAGGGCTTGCCCCCGATGAGCATAGGTATCCAAACAACTTATTAGCTGCCGACCGTAACTACGATGCGAAGCGAGCGGCTCTTGATCTTGATCTGCTTTTGATTTTAGGCGCCCCGTTAAACCACGCTGGCCGGAATTCGCCATGGATTTGGGGGGTAAACCGACAGGGGCGGCGGCCCCCCAAATCCATGGCGGATTACGGGCACACCGAGCCTGGGCGAGGTGCCGAGTGGTGGGGCAAGAGCGTTTTGCTTACTTTTGCCTGGGCCGGCATTCCGGCTTTTCAAAAGTGAGCCGCCGTAAGGGCGGAACCCATAGCAGCCGTTACCGCAGCAATGGATATGTACTCGGTCTGATCCAAGATCCGGGTCGACCCTAAGGCCGCCATCGGGGCAAGCCTTTCCCACATTCAGCTGTGTGTGGGTACCGGCTTGCGCATCAGGCTCCCCACCACCAGCGCGCCCAGCAACCCCAATAACCCCGCCACCCACAACACCCCGCTGAACCCACCCACAAACGCCTGCCGCGCCAGCGGTTGCACCGTCACCCTTGCCGCCTCGGGCACCAGGTCCAGCGCCGCGGGCATATCACCGGCTACCACCCGCGAAGCAATACCCGCCACCTGCGCCAGCCATTGCGGGTCGATACTCGTGCTTAGCAACTGTTCGCTGTGGCTGCTCAGCAATGCGCCATACACGCCGATGGCCAACATGATTGCGCTGAAACGCATGGTGGTGCTCATGCCCGAGGCCATGCCTGCGCGATCTCGCGGCACGCAGGCCATGATGTTTTTCTGCGTGTCGCCATTGAGTAACCCCGCGCCTGCGCCGGTGACGGCGATCGCCAGGGCAAAGGGCAGATAGCCGCCGGCCTGCACGGCCCACGCGCTCAACAGATTGCCGCAGCCCACCAGGGTCAAGCCACTCGCCATCATGGTCGCCGGTGTGAAGCGTGCCGCCAGGCGTACACCGACGCGCGGGCAGATCAGCATGGTCAAGGCAAACGGCAACATGCCCAGGCCCGAGGCAATCGCGGAGAAACCCAGGCCGTTCTGCAGGTAGAACGGCAGCAGTGTCATCATCACCTGGGCGCACCCGGCATAGGCAAACATGCCGAGCAAGGCGCCGATAAAGCGTGGGTGCCGAAACAGCTGCAAGTCCACCATCGGTCGCTGCTGCAGGTGCTCGACCAGCACAAACACACCCATCAGCAGCCCACCGCCGAGCAGGCGAGCGTAGGTCAGCGGGCTATCCCAACCGATGCGATTGGCCTCGATCAGCCCCCAGATCAGGCACAGCAAGCTGCCACTGAACGCCAGGCTGCCCCAGGGGTCCAGGCGCGCCGATTGGGTATCGCGAGACTCGGGAATCGCCCGCAGCACCAGCACCATCAGCCCCAGGCCTACCGGCAGGTTGAGATAGAAAATCCAGCGCCAGCCCAGGTACTCGGTGATCAAGCCGCCCAGGGTCGGCGCGGCGGTCATCGCCACACCCATGCACGCGCCCCAGAACGCCCAGGCCTTGGCGCGTTCTATTTCATCGTGGAAGGTATGCCCGATAGACGCCAGTGCCGAGGTCAGCAACAGCGCCGCACCCACTCCTTTCACGGCTCGGGCGATGTCCAGCCACAGCGCGGTGGATGCCGCGCCGCAGCCCAGGGAGGCGAAGATGAAAATACCCAGGCCCCAGACCAGGGTTTTCTTGCGGCCAAAGCGGTCGGAGATACTCCCGGCCGGCAACAACAAGGCGGCGAACGTCAGCATATAAGCGCTGACGACCCACTCGATATCGGCAAAGTTGGCGCCCAGGTCGCGGGCGATGCTTGGCAGCGTGACGGCAACGATGTTGGTATCCAGCACGATCAACGAGCAGACGGCGGAGGCGGTCACCAGGGTCAGGCGTGGACTGCTCCGGCTCATAGGCTAATTACCTGGCAGGCAATACGTAAATTTTGGTTGACTTGCATCTCAAGGGCTATCTAGTGTTCAGGTACTGCGAGCTTAGCCTTGGCCATTCAGATCTTTGTTAGGCGTCGGCAAGCACTTCATTACCTTTGAGCTAATGCTGCCATGGAGATCCGCCATTTTCGTTACTTCCTGGCCGTGGCCCGGCAGCGCAATTTCACCCGCGCCGCCGAGCAATTGGGCATTGCGCCGCCGACCCTGAGCCGGCAAATCCAGGACATGGAAACCAGCCTGGGTACACGCTTGTTTATCCGCCGGCAGCGCGAAGTCAGCCTCACCGAAGCGGGTGCCGCGCTGCTGAGCGAGGCCGAAGCCGCCGTGCGCCAGTTCGAGTTCGCCCAGCGCAATGCCCAGCGCGCCGGGCGCGGCGAGATCGGGCATATCGAGTTGGGTTACGTGGCCTCGGCGCTTTACTGCGGGCTGTTGCAGCGCCAGGTGAGGGGGTTCAGCCAGGCGTTTGCCGATGTGAACGTGAACCTGCGCGAATGGGCCATGGCTGCGCTACCGGGCGCGGTGGCCGATGGGCGCTGCGATATCGGTTATATCCGTTCGCCGATGACCCTGCCGGACGGCGTGGAGGCGGTGCGCCTGGACAGCGAAGGCTTTGTGCTGGCGCTGGCCCAGGATTCCTGGCTGCTGGGGCTTAAGGCAATCACCTGCGAGCACCTGGAAAACGAGACGTTTATCCTGCCGGAACAAATCAGCGGCACCTTGCATGTCGCCGCCCAGGGCGGCTACGCACCGCGTCTGGGCGCGCAGCCGGGCGGGTTGGTGGCGGTGGTGGCCCTGGTGTCGTTGGGGCAGGGGGTTGCGGTAGTGCCGGCATCGATGGTCGGGCATGTGAGCCTGCCGGGCGTGGTGTATCGCACTATCCAGGGTAATGAGGCGTCGTCGTGGTTGTCGTTGATTTACCGGCGCTTTGAAAAAGCGCCGGCGGTGGCGCGGTATATCCAGCAGGTCAAGCAGTCAGTCGCGGCTGCACCGAGTCGGCCAGGCGCGTAAGGATCAGGCAGCACGACACTGCCCCGGCGTCCAGTACCCCGAGGGAACGCTCGCCCAAGCGACTGGCGCGGCCGATCTTGGCCACCAGGTCCCTGGTCGAATCGCGCCCCTGGGAGGCGGCGCTTTTCATTGCCTCCAGCGCATCGTTGAAAGACGCCCCGGATGCATGCGCCTGTTCAAATGCCTCCACCGCAGGAATCAAGGTGTCCATCAGGCACTTGTCGCCCACGCCCGCCTCGGTGATGTCCTGCAGTGAGGTCAAGCCGCCGCGCAACAGGTGGGCGAAGGTGGCAGCATCGATGTCTTCACAGTTGCGCACTTCGTCGGCCATGCCGATAAACAGGCTGCCATACAGCGGGCCCATGGAGCCGCCGATGCCTTCCATCAGGCTCAGGGTCAGTTCATCCAGGGCCTGGGCCAGGCTCAGTTGGCGGCCTTCGATAGTGCGACCGCAGTGGGCGAAGCCCTTGGCCATGTTGATGCCGTGGTCACCGTCGCCAATGGCGCCGTCGACTTCGCTGAGGTATTCGCGATTGGCCAAGATGACGCTGACCAGGTCGGCGACGATGGCGCTGCCGTCACGGGTGGAAAAGTGCTGGCTCATGTTTACTCCGCCTGGGTCATGCCGATGGAACGGCAGGGTTGGTCGATCAGGGTTTTCAGCTCGGCGTCGAGGCCGAGCAGGGTCAGGGTCACGCCCATCATTTCCAGGGAGGTAAAGTAGTTGCCGACGTAGCAACGGTGGATCTTCAAGCCCTTGGCCTTGAGCTGTTTTTCCACCTCGGCGTAGAAAATGTACAGCTCCATCACAGGCGTGGCGCCAAGGCCGGAGACCAGCACCACCACGCTGTCGTCCTGGCTGAAATCGCGGTCGGCGAGGATCGGGGCGAGCATGCGCTCGGCCATGGCCGCAGCCGGTTCAATCGGAATGACTTCGATGCCTGGCTCGCCATGATGGCCGATGCCCAGTTCCATCTGGCCGTCGGGAATCTGGAAGTTCGGCTTGCCCACGGCGGCGATGGTGCACGGCGTGAGGCCGATGCCAATGGAGCGGCACTGGTCGACGGTCTTCTGCGCGACGCGAATCACCCCGTCCAGGTCGTAATGCTGGGCGGCGGCGGCACCGCCGATCTTCCACATGAAGATTTCCCCGGCGACCCCGCGACGCTTGGCGATATCGGCCTTGGGCGCCGAGGCCACGTCGTCGTTGGCCACCACGGTGCGGATGCGCATGTCTTTGCTGGCGGCCATTTTCATCGCCAGCTTGACGTTCATATTGTCGCCAGCGTAGTTGCCATACAGGCAGGCTACGCCCGCGCCATGGTCGGCGGCGCGGAAGGCGTCGAAAAAGCTCTTAGCGGTGGGCGAGGAGAAAATCTCGCCGACGGCCACGGCATCCACCAGCCCCGGGCCGACATAGCCGAGGAACGCCGGCTCATGCCCGGAGCCGCCACCGGTGACGATGCCGACACGACCCTGGGCGGACGGCCTGGCCTTGACGATGACCCGTGGGTTGGTCTCGTACTGGCGCAGTTCGGGGTGCGCGACCAGGATGCCGCGCAGCATGTCCTCGACCACTTGGTCGGGATCGTTGATGACTCGATTCATAACGCGGGTTCCTGTTGTTGTTCTGTTGGTTCAATGTGGGAGGGGGCTTGCTCCCGATGGCGGTGCAACAGAGATAAATCAGTTGACTGACACACCGCTATCGGGAGCAAGCCCCCTCCCACATTTGGATGTTTGGTGTTCTTAAGGCTCGAGCACAACTTTGAGCGACTTGTCGCCACGCTCCATCACCGCAAACGCCTCCTTGAAATCCGCCAGGGCAAACTTGTGGGTCACCACATCGCGCATGTCGATCTTGCGGTTGCCGATGAAGTCGATGGCTCGCGGGTACATATAGGGCCCCAGGTGCGAGCCGAGGATGTCCAATTCCTTGCGGTCGCCGATGATCGACCAGTCCACCGTGGCTTCGTCGTTGAACACGCTGAATTCGACGAAGCGCCCCAGCTTGCGCAGCATCGCCAGGCCCTGGTTGACCGCCTTGTGGTGCCCGGTGGCTTCGATATAGATATCGCAGCCGTAACCGTCGGTGATCGCGCGGATTTTCGCCAGCACATCCACCTCAGCCGGGTTCCAGACTTCGTCTGCGCCCATGCGCAGGGCGAGGGCGGCGCGTTCGGGTTTCATGTCCAGCACGATGAGTTTTTTCGGGTTGCGCAGTCGCACCGCGCCGATGATGCCCAGGCCCAAAGTGCCGGCGCCGGCGACCACTACGATGTCGTCATGGTCGACGTTGGCGCGCTCCGCCGCGTGCAGCGAGCAGGCCAGCGGCTCGATCAGGATCGCTTCGTCGGGCGCGATGGATTCAGGCACTTTGTGGATGATGCCTTCCTTGGTGAAGATCATGTACTGGGCCATGGCGCCCTGCACATTGTTCTGGAAGCCATACAGGTCATGCTTCTGGCACATCCAGTACTGGCCGTGGTTGCAGAAGCGGCAACCCCAGCACGGCACGATCTGTTCGGAAATCACCCGGTCGCCGACCGCCACGCCACGCTTTTCGGCGCCTGGGCCAAGGGCGACCACACGGCACACGAACTCATGCCCGGGAATCATCGGCGGCTTCACATAACGCGGTTGCTCGGCATCGCCCCAGAACGACGGCGCGCCGCGATAGGTCTTGATATCGCCCATGCAGATGCCGCACAGCTCGACCTTGGTGAGGATCTCATCGGGGCCGGGCGTGGGCACGTCGACGGTTTCCAGGCGATAGTCTTCCGGGCCATGGCAGACCACGGCCTGCATGGTTTTCGGGATGCTCGGGGCGAGTTGTTGCGGTGTGCGTTCGGTGACGGTGGACATGACAGGACCTCACGACATAAAGATGGAATTACTGAATGCTGTAGCCGCCATCGATCACCATGTTGGCGCCGGTGATCATCTGCGCGGCATCGCTGAGCAGGTACAGCGCCAGCCCGGCGATTTCTTCAGGCAATGCAAAGCGCCCCGCCGGGATCTGCAATTTGGCCCGCTCGCCCACTTCACCGGCCCAGGCTTTTTTGCCCAGGGCGGTTTCGACGATGGTCGGGGAGATGGCGTTGACGTTGATCTGCGGCGCCCATTCCATGGCCAGGACCTTGGTCATGCCGACGATGGCCGCCTTGCTGGCGCAATAGGCGACGTGACGGTCCAGGCCAATGACGGCAGCCTGGGACGCGAGGTTGACGATGCGCCCGCTGCCCTGGGCCAGCATGTGCTTGGCGCACGCCTGGGTCACGAAGAAACTGGCCTTGAGGTTGATGTCCAGGGTGGTGTCCCAGGCGCTTTCACTGACCTCGATGGCCTTGTCCAACAGCACCACGCCGGCGCTGTTGATCAGGTAATCCAGGCGTTGAAAGTCTGCGAATACGCGGTCGATGGCGGGTTGTATCTGGCCGGTCTGGCCGAGGTCCACAGCGATGCCCAGGTGCCCGCTACCCAGCCTGGCGGCGACTTCAACCACCGCCGGGTCACGGTCCAGCAATGCCACGCGGGCACCGCGTTCCACCAGCAGGGTGGCACAGGCCAGGCCGATGCCGGCGGCACCGCCGGTGATCACCGCGCAACGACCGCTGAGGTCGAAGGCTTGGTTCCAGAATCCAGACATGAACAGACTCCATTTTGAGTAGGGTGGAGGTCAAGTGTGGGAGGGGGCTTGCTCCCGATAGCGATTTAACAGTGATAAATCGGTCGGCTGACACACCGCTATCGGGAGCAAGCCCCCTCCCACATTTGGCTGTATTTCAAGTCAACAACTACTTGGCTCCGCTGACTTGCTTGTACAGCGCATCCGCATTGGCATTGGTCACCGGCACCCATGGCAGGATGTAATTTTTCGCCGTGCCGTCGGCCCATTTCACGTCCTTGGCATAACGCTCCCAGATCACCGACTGCGGCTTGTAGTCCTTGCCGGCCAGGGCGCGCAGGGCCACGTCCAGCGCGCCTTGGGACTGGGCCTGGGCGTCCTGGAGGAAAGTGGTGACTTCATCTTTTTTCGCCGCCTGGATCGCATCCGGCATGCCGTCAATGGAAGTCACGGGCACGTCCTTGGAGGTAAGGCCGTGGGACTTCAGGGCCTGCACGGCGCCCAGGGCCATGTCATCGTTCTGTGCGATCACACCGTTGATGCCCTTGGGGTGAGCGTTGAGCCAGTCTTCGGTGAGGGTCAGCGCCTGGGCGCGGTCCCAGTTGGCGGTTTTCTTCTCGATGATCTTGATGTCCGGGTGTTTGCCCAGCACTTCCAGCTCGCCTTTTTCCCGGTCGATCTGTGCTGACTGGCCAATCGGGCCCTGGATGATCACTACGTTACCCCTGCCGTTGAGCTTGTCGACCATGGCCTGGGCCTGCAGGCGGCCACCTTCCACGTCGTCGTTGCCGACATACGGCACGTTGGCATCGGCTACTTTCGTATTGGAGGCGATGACCACCACGTCGTTGCTCATGGCGGCCTTGACGGTGCCGACACCGGCCTTGGTATCGATCGGCACGAACAGGATCGCGTCGTAGCGTTGGGTCACCATGTTTTCGATCTGGTTGTTCTGGGTCAGGGCGTCGTAGTTGCCGTCGAACACGGTCAACTGCACGGTGCCATCCTTGATCGCCGGATGTTCCTTGAGCTCACGCACCCAGTTCTGCATGAACTGGCCCTTGAGGCCGTAGACGGCTGCGCCGATCTTGTAGGTCTTGCCATCGGCAGCCAGGGCGATGCTGCTGGCAAGTAAGGTGAGGGTCGCCGCAGCGGCCAAAGTGGTACCAAGTTTCATGAGTAGAACTCCGGTTATTGTTGTGGGTCGTTCTCTAGCGTTTTTTCTTGCGCCACACGTCGATCAGTACTGCGAACACGATGATCAGGCCCTTGGCGACCTGTTGGTAATAGGAGGACACACCGAGCAGGTTCAGGCCGTTGTTGATCACGCCGATCAACAGCGCACCGAACAAGGTGCCGACGATGCTGCCGGTGCCACCCGACAGGCTGGTACCACCGATCACCACCGCGGCAATTGCGTCCAGCTCGTAGGAAACCCCGGCCTGGGGCAGGGCAGAGGTGGTACGTGCCGACAGCACCACGCCGGCCAATCCGGCGAGCAGGCCCGACACCACGTACACCGAGAACATCACCTTGCGCACTCCGATGCCGGAGGTGCGCGCGCTTTTTTCATTGCCGCCCACCGCGTATACGTAACGGCCATAGGTGGTGTAGCGCAGGACCATCCAGAAGATCAGCGCGACCACGGCGAAGATGACGATCGGCACGCCTATCGGACCGATCTTGCCGATACCCAGGGCCAGGTAGGCGTCGGGCAGATCGGTGATGGGGCTGCCGTCGTTGAGGATAAAGGTCATGCCCCGGGCGATGCTGAGCATGCCCAGGGTCGCCACGAACGGCGGGATCGACAGGTTGGCGACCATGAAGCCATTGACCACGCCAAGCATCGCCCCGGCAAACATCCCGGCGCTGACCGCTGCCAACAGGCCGTAACCCTGGGTGGCGACCATGGCGCTGCACAGCCCGGCAAACGCCAGGATCGAACCCACAGAGAGGTCGATGCCCTTGGTCAGGATCACATAGGTCATGCCCACGGCGAGGATGCCGTTGATGGAGGTCTGGCGCAGGATGTCCATCCAGTTGCGCCAGGTCATGAAGTATTCGCTGGAAAACGCCATCACCACGCAGAGCAGGATAAACACCAGCGGCAGGCCGAAGCGGTCGAGGGACAGGCGCAGGCGGCTGCGCCGGGCGGTAGTAATAGGTGCGGCGATGGTTTTGGCATTCATGAGGCAAGACTCAACAAGGCTTCCTGGGAAAGGGCGGTGTCGGTGCTGATGGTCACCAGCCGGCCACCCTTGAATACGGCGATGCGATCGCTCAGGTGCAGCAGTTCCGGGGCTTCCGACGACACCACGATGGCCGCGCCGCCAGCCCGTACGAACTGGTCGAGCAGGCGGTAGATCTCCTGCTTGGCGCCTTCGTCGATGCCCCGGGTCGGTTCATCGCAGAGCAGGCACACCGGCTCGGTGGACAGGCATTTGGCGAGCACCACTTTCTGCTGGTTACCGCCGCTCATGGACGCCACCGGCAAATCCAGGGAGCTGGTCTTGATCTGCAGGCGTTTGACCATGTCCTCGGCCAGCTGGGTTTCCTTGCGTGCGTTGATCAGCGACCAGCTCGACAAACGCTTGTAGGCCGACAGCGCAATGTTCGAGAGGATGCTGCCGGTCAGTACCAGGCCACTGTCCTTGCGGTCTTCGGTGACCAGGGACATGCCGGCATCGATGGTGGCCTTGGGCATGCCGATCGGCATGGGCTTGCCTTGCAGGGTGACGCTGCCGGAGTCCGCCACGGTCAAGCCGTAGATGCAATTGAGGAACTCACTGCGCCCGGAGCCCATCAGCCCATAGATGCCGAGGATTTCGCCTTGGCGCAGTTGCAGGCTGATGTCGTGGAACTCGCCGTTGCGGCTCAGGCTGTCGACTTGCAGGCAGGTGTCGGCGGCGCATTCGCGGCCCACCTTGTGGTCGATGCGCGTCAGCTCCTGGCCGACGATGCCGCGCACCAGGTGGTCGCGGTCGATATCGGCCATGCGCCCGCTTTCCACAAAGGCGCCATCGCGAAAGATGCTGTAGTCATCGGCGATCTGCGCCAGTTCGCTCAGGCGATGGGACACATACACGATGCCGGCGCCGCGGGCGGTGAGGCGGCGAATGGCCTTGAACAACGTTTCGGCCTCGCGCTCGCCGATGGCCGAGGTGGGCTCATCCATGATCATCACCTGGCAGTCATGGCTGAACGCCTTGGCGATTTCTACCAGTTGGATCTGCGCCACGCTCAAGCGGTGCATGGGGCTGGTGGCGTCGACCTCGAATTCCAGGCTTTCCAGCAGTTCGCGGGTACGCCGATTCAGGGTCTTGCTGTCGACGATGCAGCCGGCGCGGCGTGGTTCGCGGCCCAGCCAGATATTTTCGGCGACGGTCATGTAGGGGATGGGCTCCAGCTCCTGGGTGATCATCGCGATTCCCGCCGCCAGGGCTTCACTCGGGCGGTTGAATTGTACCGGCGCACTGTTGAGTAGGATGCTGCCGGCGTCACGCTGGGTGATGCCCATCAGGATGCTCAGGAAGGTCGACTTGCCGGCGCCATTGCCGCCGCACAGGGCGTGGACGCTGCCGGCCCGCAGAGAAAGGCGCCCGTCACGCAGGGCGGGCACCCCGGCGTAAGCCTTGGCGACGTGTTCAGCCTGGAGCAGTAATGGCGTGGCCATCGGCGTGTCCTCGTGCTGTGAATTCTTATTAGGTCGCACAGTCATGTTTCGCTGTGAGCATATGTGTATCAAATGAAATTCTGATCAGTCAATCTCTTTCACCTAAAAGCGATGATTCTCATCTTTAGCGGCTATATCGGCTTATCAGGCCGCATTGACTGGGAGGTCAGTTAAATCAAGCTTGACAGAAAGGCTGAAATGCCCGCGAAATGACTGAGCGAAATTTCATTGAGTGATCATATGATCAGTCTTAATCAGGATCTTGGCAGCGGAGCCAGACGCTATGAACACACCTTTCCCGGTGGCTATCGGATGTGATGAAGCGGGTTTTGAGCTTAAAGAGCTGTTGAGGCGCCATATCGAAGCGCTGGGTTACCCGGTGACCGACTTCGGTACTCACTCCACCGCGCCAGTGCTTTACCCGGACATCGCCCTGGCCGTGGCCAATGCCATCAACGCCGGGCAGCAGCGCCTGGGCGTGCTGGTGTGCGGCACCGGGATCGGCATGGCCATCTCAGCCAATAAGGTCATGGGTATTCGTGCGGCCCAGGCCCATGACACCTATTCGGCGGAGCGGGCACGCAAGAGCAACGATGCGCAGATCCTGTCCATCGGTGCGCGGGTGATCGGCGCAGAACTGGCCAAGAGCATCGTCACTGCGTTCCTGGCCTCGGAGTTCGAGGTGGCGCGTTCGGGGGCCAAGGTCGAACGCATCAATGCGATCGAGCGCGATGGGCATCAGTAGTGGACGGCACGGGGCAAGAGTCGGGAGAATGCGCCTTTGACGCCGAAACGGAAGCCCGTCCCCATGAGTGACAGTACCCAGCGCATGGCCAGTGATATCGATCAGATGACCGAAGTGGCGATGCTCTATTACCTTGAGAACGTCACTCAGGAGGCCATCGCCAAGCGCTTCGACCTGTCGCGGGCAAAGGTCAGTCGCCTGCTAAAGAGGGCGCGGGATGAAGGCATTGTCGAGGTGCGCGTATTGCAGCACCCGGCGATGAATAATGAGCTGGAGAGGGCGCTGGTGGAGCGCTTCAAGCTTGACCGTGCCTTGATCGCGGTCGACCACAGCGACCCTGACACCCAGCGCTCGGCGGTCGCCAGCCTGGTGGCCAACTACCTGAACAAGACCCTCGGTGACGGCATGATCGTCGCCGTCGGCATGGGCCGTAACGTCGGCGCGGTGGCCGACAACGTCTTCCTGCCGGTGACGCGCAACTGCACCTTTGTGTGTGCCATTGGCGGTTCGCTCAAGGCCGGCGAGTACATGAACCCCGACCATATCTGCCGGCGCCTGGCCCTGCGCTTTGGCGGCGAGAGCGAAAGCCTGTATGCCCCTGCGCTGGTGGCCAACCCGGAACTGCGTGGCGTGCTGATCAATAACGACACGGTGCGCTCCACCCTCGACCGTGCACGGCGAGCCGACATTGCCCTGATCGGCATCGGCGACATGAGCGAGAACAGCAACATGGTGCGCATGGGCTGGTTCTCGCCCCAGGAGATCGCCCAGGCGCGGTTATCCGGCACCGTGGGGGACATGATGGGCTATGACTTCATCGACATTCACGGCCAGCCGGCGGTCAACGCCATCCAGGGCCGGGTGATCGGGTTGACCGTGCAGGAGCTGTTCCGTATCCCGGATGTGGTGGCGATTGCCAGTGAAAACACCAAGGCGGCGGCGACGTTGGGGGCGTTGCGCTCGGGGGTGATCAATACGCTGGCGACGACGGTGACCAATGCGCATACCATCCTGGCGCTGGATGATGCCACCCGAAAGTCCTGATCCCACACCGTTCCAAATGTGGAATGGGGGCTTGTGTGGGAGGGGCTTGCTCCCGATAGCGGTGTGTCAGCCAGCTTATATATTGACTGACACACCGCCATCGGGAACAAGTCGAATCGTCGCACCGCCCCTCCCACATTGGTTTTGCATCGGCTGGAAGACAGGTTTTGTAATAGTTTTGCCCTGTGGGAGTTTTGTGTTTGGGCTGTAGGATTCAAGTCCTTTTTTCATTTCAGGACTTGCATGAACACCCTCTCGGAGCCTCCCAGTCGTCTTTCCCCAAGACAACCGCTGTCGCTGTTCCCGCTGAAGCACCCCGTATTCCGTCAACTAACCTTGTCCCGGTCCACTGACCGCGCATTGCCGTGCCCGGCATTCTAAAAAACTGAATACAGAGACTCTATAAATGGAATGGTTAGCGGATCCAACGGCCTGGCTCGGCCTTGCGACCTTGATTGTGCTGGAACTGGTGCTGGGTATCGACAACCTGGTGTTTATCGCAATCCTGGCGGACAAGTTGCCGCCGGAACAGCGTGACCGTGCGCGGTTGATCGGTTTGTCCCTGGCCTTGCTGATGCGCCTGGGCCTGTTGGCGAGTATTTCCTGGTTGGTGACCCTCACCCAGCCGCTGTTCGAAGTGTTCGACAAGAGCTTCTCCGGTCGCGACCTGATCATGCTGTTTGGTGGTGTGTTCCTGTTGTTCAAGGCCACCATGGAATTGCATGAACGCCTGGAAGGCCATGTGGCCCAGCACAAGGGCAGTGTGGCCTACGCCATGTTCTGGCCGATTGTCGCGCAGATCGTGGTGCTGGATGCGGTGTTCTCCCTTGACGCGGTGATTACCGCCGTGGGCATGGTGGAAGAGCTGGCGGTGATGATGATCGCGGTGATCGTGTCCATTGGTTTGATGATCGTGGCGAGCAAGCCGCTGACCCGTTTCGTCAACGCCCACCCCACGGTCATCATGCTGTGCCTGGGCTTCTTGATGATGATCGGTTTCGCCCTGACCGCCGAAGGCTTGGGCTTCCATATTCCCAAGGGCTACCTGTACGCGGCCATTGGCTTCTCGATTCTGATCGAGGTGTTCAACCAGATCGCCCGTTCGCGTCGCAAGAAATCGGCACAAGGTGTTCTGCCGGTACGTGAGCGTACGGCCCATGCGGTGATGCGTCTGCTCGGTGGTCGCAGCCTGGCGGTGGAAGAAGTGGGTGAAGAGGTTGCCGACCTGCTGGGCGAGCCGGATGCCAACCAGGGGCCACTGTTTGATCGGCGTGAACGGGTGATGATCAGCGGTGTGCTGCAACTGGCCGAACGGCCGATTCGTACCCTGATGACACCGCGGGCCAAGGTTGACTGCATCGACCTGGCGGACGATCCCGACACGATCCGCCTGAAGCTGATGCATTCGTCCTACTCGCGTTTGCCATTGATCCGCAACGGCGCAGTGGATGAGCCCTTGGGCTTTGTGCACAAGAAAGAACTGCTCAAGGAGTACCTGGCCGGTAACGAGCCGAACCTGGAGCACCTGGCGCGCCGGGCGATCAATCTGCTGGAGAGCTTTTCAATCCTCAATGCCCTGGAACAGATGCGTCAGGAATCCACCCACATCGCCTTCGTGATCAACGAGTTCGGGGATTTCATGGGCGTGTTGAGCATGACCGATATTCTGGAATCCATCGCCGGTGAATTGCCCGATGCCAGTGAAATCGAAGGCCCGGACATTGTCGAGGAGGGCGCGGGCTTTCGTGCCAATGGTGCCTTGAATCTTAATCAGGTGAGCCGACGCACCGGCTTCAAGGCCGTAACGACGGAAGATTACCAGACCCTGGCCGGCCTGGTGATGAGCCTGTTGGACCGCTTGCCGGTTGTGGGCGATAGTCTTGAATACGAGGGGTGGCGCCTGACTGTGGCCGCGGTGGAAGAGCGGAGGGTGACGCAGGTTTGTTTGTCGCCGCTTACGGCCCCTTGATCTGAAGGCGAGCGAACCGCTTGAACGTGTCTTCAAGCGCTTGCTCGCCGAGTCCGGGAACGGTTTCCTGAAGCTGTTGGTCCAGGTAGATCAGCAGCATTGGAATCCGGTCCACGCTTGGATGGCGCGGTGTTTCGGCGCAATCAAGGATCATGATCTTGACCTGGCCTTCGTACCTCTGGCTTATGCGCATGAAGCGTGGCATCGCATCAGTGCATGCCGCGCAACCATGGGAAATGAATACAACGAATACGGGCTGCTTCGTATCGAGTTCGCGGTCAAATTGCGCCTTATCTGCGATCACTGCATTGACGTAATCCATCGGGCATCTCCCTGTCACTCTTTGGCTTACGCTAAGTCGGAAAATCGTCCAGGTCTACTGTCAACCTTCACAGGTCTGTCTTCACACGCCTTGCATCTGGAGCGTCATCCAGGCACCCAGATAGGTGCGCAGTAACACCGTTGTGGGGCGTTGCGTAGCAAAACCCTACGCCTTCGGTGCAACGCCGTTAAGCGCTTCAATACCTATCTTACTGAACCATAAAGAGTTTCCCGACAGCATATTTTTCCTCCCGTGGCTGTGGCACACTTTCTGCTGTCTATTCCGTTGTTACATACCAAGTTCCGGTATAGCGGAATTAACAATCCCTGGAGTGCTTGTCATGCATCACCAACCTTCCGTATTCAAAGCGTGTGTTTTTCTTGTTGTCGCATCGGCTCCCTTCACCAGCATGGTGCAGGCGGCGGACAGCAAGCTCGATGACGTACTCAAGCGCGGGCACCTTATCGTGGGTACAGGCAGTACCAATGCGCCGTGGCACTTCCAGGGAGCGGATGGCAAGTTGCAGGGCTTCGATATCGACATCGGCCGCATGGTGGCCAAGGGTTTGTTCAATGACCCGAGCAAGGTCGAGTTTGTGGTGCAGTCGTCCGATGCACGCATTCCCAACCTGCTCACCGACAAGGTTGATATGAGCTGCCAGTTCATCACCGTCACCGCCAGCCGTGCGCAGCAGGTGGCCTTCACCCTGCCGTACTACCGCGAAGGTGTCGGCTTGTTGCTGCCGAACAACAGCAAGTACAAGGAAATCGAAGACCTGCAGGCGGCGGGCGATGACGTCACCGTGGCTGTGCTGCAAAACGTGTATGCCGAAGAGCTGGTGCACCAGGCGCTGCCCAAGGCCAAGGTCGATCAATACGACAGTGTCGACCTGATGTACCAGGCCGTGAACTCCGGTCGCGCTGATGCCGCCGCCACCGACCAGTCTTCGGTCAAGTACCTGATGGTGCAGAACCCTGGCCGCTACCGCAGCCCCACGTACGCCTGGAGCCCGCAAACCTATGCGTGCGCGGTCAAGCGCGGCGACCAGGACTGGCTGAACTTCGTCAACACCGCGCTTCACGAAGCCATGACCGGTGTAGAATTCCCCACCTACAAAGCTTCATTCAAGCAGTGGTTTGGGGTGGACCTGCCAGAACCGGCGATTGGTTTTCCCGTGGAATTCAAGTGATCCGCAACTATAGGGGCGTGCCTGAACACGCCCCACTCAGGTACTGCTGACCATGAACTATCAGTTGAATTTTGCCGCCGTCTGGCGTGATTTCGACACCTTGCTGGCGGGGCTCGGCCTGGGCCTGCAGCTGGCCTTGCTGTCGATTGCCATCGGCTGCGTGATCGGCCTGCTGATGGCGTTTGCCATGCTGTCCCGGCACCGCGCGTTGCGCATCCTGGCCTCGGTGTACGTGACGGTGGTGCGCAATACGCCGATCCTGGTGCTGATTCTGTTGATCTACTTTGCCTTGCCGTCCCTGGGGATCCGCCTGGACAAGATCCCCTCGTTCATCATCACCCTGTCGCTCTACGCCGGTGCCTACCTGACCGAAGTGTTCCGCGCCGGGCTGCTGAATATTCCCAAGGGCCTGCGCGAAGCCGGGCTGGCCATCGGACTTGGCGAATGGCGGATCCGCGCCTATATCACCGTGCCGGTGATGCTGCGCAACGTGCTGCCGGCGCTGTCGAACAACTTTATCTCACTGTTCAAGGACACCTCCCTGGCCGCGGCGATTGCGGTGCCGGAGCTGACCTATTACGCCCGCAAGATCAACGTCGAAAGCTACCGGGTGATTGAAACCTGGCTGGTCACGACCGCGCTCTATGTGGCTGCCTGTTACCTCATTGCCATGCTGCTCCGTTACCTGGAACAGCGCCTGGCGATCCGTCGTTAAGGAGGGTTTCCATGTACGAATCCCCCAGTTGGCTGCATGAATTATGGGTCGCCCGCGATACGCTCTGGGCCGGCTTCCAGGCCAGTGTGTACGTGTCGGCCCTGGCGATTATCTTCGGTACTCTGATCGGCATCGTCGCCGGGTTGATCCTGACCTACGGCAAGTTCTGGATGCGCGCGCCGTTTCGCCTGTACGTCGATTTGATCCGGGGCACACCGGTGTTTGTGCTGGTGCTGGCGTGTTTCTACATGCTGCCGGCCCTGGGTTGGCAGATCAGCGCATTCCAGGCCGGTGCGGTTGGGCTCACGTTGTTCTGTGGCTCCCATGTGTCGGAAATCGTGCGTGGCGCGCTGCAAGCCATTCCCCGGGGGCAGCTTGAAGCCGGCAAGGCGATTGGCCTGACGTTTTACCAGTCCCTGGGCTACGTGCTGTTGCCCCAGGCGCTGCGGCAGATCCTGCCGACCTGGGTCAATTCCTCCACGGAAATCGTCAAGGCCTCGACCTTGCTGTCGGTGATCGGCGTGGCTGAGTTGCTGCTCAGTACCCAGCAGGTGATCGCCCGCACCTTCATGACCCTGGAGTTCTACCTGTTCGCCGGGTTTCTGTTCTTTGTCATCAACTACGCCATTGAATTATTCGGGCGCTACATTGAAAAGCGGGTGGCCTTGCCATGAACCAAGCTCAAACCAACCCAGCGTTGCTGGACATTCGCGGCCTGCGTAAACAGTACGGCGAAGTGGAGGTGCTCAAGGGCGTGGACCTGTCCCTGCAGCGTGGCAATGTGGTGACCTTGATCGGCTCCAGCGGGTCGGGCAAGACTACCTTGCTGCGCTGCGTGAACTTGCTGGAGGAATTCCAGGGCGGGCAGATCACCCTCGATGGCGAGTCCATCGGCTACCGCGAGGTCGGCGGCAAGCGTGTGCGCCATCCGGAGCGCGTGATTGCCCAGCACCGCGCAATGACCGGCATGGCGTTCCAGCAATTCAACCTGTTCCCGCATCTGACCGCGCTGCAAAACGTCACCCTCGGCTTGCTCAAGGTCAAGAAGATGGGCAAGGATGAAGCCGTGGCGCTGGCCGAGAAATGGCTGGACCGCGTCGGCCTGCTGGAGCGCCGTAATCACTTCCCGGGCCAATTGTCCGGTGGCCAGCAACAACGCGTGGCGATTGCCCGGGCGATTGCCATGAACCCTAGCCTGATGCTGTTTGACGAAGTCACCTCTGCCCTCGATCCGGAGCTGGTGGGCGAAGTGCTCAGTGTGATCAAGGGGCTGGCAGAAGAGGGTATGACCATGTTGCTGGTCACCCACGAAATGCGCTTTGCCTATGAAGTCTCGGACCAAATCGTCTTCATGAACCAGGGCCGCATTGAAGAGCAGGGTACCGCCAAAGACATTTTCGAACGGCCGCAGTCGCCGCGCCTGGCGGAATTCCTCAAGAACATTCGTTTTTAACAAGGAGCAACTTGCATGAGCATTACTCGTTACGGTACCGGCAGCACCGCAGGTGGCGGCCAGCCACGTCCCTTCGCCCGCGCGGTGGAGGCCGATGGCTGGCTGTATGTGTCAGGCCAGGTGCCCGCCGTGGACGGCGAAATCATCAGTGGCGGCATCATCGAGCAAACCCGGCAGACCATGCGCAACGTGGTGGCGATCCTCGAAGAGGCCGGTTACGAACTCAAGGATGTGGTGCGCGTTGGCGTATGGCTGGAAGACCCTCGGGACTTCTGGAGTTTCAACAAAGTCTTCGGTGAATACTTCACCCCGGAACACGCCCCGGCGCGGGCCTGCGTGCAGGCCAATATGATGGTCGATTGCAAGGTTGAGATCGATTGCGTGGCCTACAAGAAAAAGGGCTGAATATTCAAACCCTGTAGGAGCGAGCTTGCTCGCGAAGATCGTCAATGATAACGCGGGTATTCTGTATGAACGCGTTGTCCTGAAGTTTTTCGCGAGCAAGCTCGCTCCTACAGAAGACTTCATACCACTCGGGACCGAGTCCACTATGACCGAAGACACCATCAAGCGCCGCGCCAAAGGCCTGGACCGTGCGTTCGATATCCTCGATTTTCTCAAGGAGATCGGCCAGCCCCTGCGCCCGAATGACATTGCCAGCGGCATTGGCAGCCCCAAGTCCACGGTCTACGAGTTGGTCGCTTCCCTGCTGGAGCGGCGCATCCTGGAAACCGTAGGCAAGGACGGTCACGTGTATCTGGGCCGCCAGTTGTATTTCCTCGGCCAGGCGCACCTGCGCCACTTCGACCTGACCCGCGAGGCCGACCACGCCTTGCAGGACATCGTCAGCCAGACCCACGAAACCGCGCAAATGTGCCTGCTCAATGGGCGCAAATACACGGTAGCCTTGATGCGCGAGGGCCAGCGGCATTTCAGGATTTCTTCGGATATCGGTGAAAACGCACCGATCCCATGGACCGCCTCCGGGCGCCTGCTGCTCGGGCATTTGAGCGACCAGCAGATCATTGACCTGATCGATCCCGACGATTTCATCCTGCCGGACGGCCAGCGCCTGCCGTTACACATCTTCCTGGCGCAGATCCGCCAGGCCACCCTCGATGGATTTTTTTCCTTCGACAGTGTGGCCGACACCTTTACCCATTGCTTTGCCGCCCCGGTGCGGGACGCCCAGGGCGTCAGCATTGCGACCCTGTGCATCGTCGCCCCCCGGGCCGATGCCAGCAAAAACTACCACGACTATCGCCGGGTGCTGATCGACAGCGCCAACAGCCTGGCCCGGCGTATCAACGATTAGGAGTTTTCCATGTCTGCCCTAAATGCCGTTGAAAAAGGCGCTGCCGCTATCGGTGCCCACTTGGTCCGCGACGTCAGCCTGCCGGCCCTGGTGCTGCACCGCGACGCCTTGGAACACAACATTCGCTGGATGCAGGACTTTGTCAGCCGCAGCGGTGCCGAACTGGCGCCCCACGGCAAGACCAGCATGATGCCCGCGCTGTTCCAGCGCCAGCTCAGCGCCGGCGCCTGGGGCATCACCCTGGCCAGCGCCGTGCAGACCCGGGCTGCCTATGCCGGTGGCGTGCGTCGCGTGTTGATGGCCAACCAGTTGGTGGGCGCGCCGAACATGGCGTTGATCGCCGAGCTGCTGGCCGACAAGGATTTCGACTTCCATTGCATGGTCGATCACCCGGATAGCGTCGCCGACCTGGGCCTGTTCTTCGCCGCCCGTGGCCTGCGCCTGAACGTGATGATCGAATACGGCGTGGTCGGCGGCCGTTGCGGTTGCCGCAGCGAGCACGAGGTGCGCGAGCTGGCCAAGGCAATCAAGGCCCAGCCCGCGCTGGCCCTGACCGGTATCGAAGGCTACGAAGGGGTGATCCACGGTGAGCATGCCATCAGCGGCATTCGTGACTTCGCCGCCAGCCTGGTGCGCCTGGCGGTGGATTTGCAAGACAACGGCCTGTTCGACCTGCCCAAGCCGATCGTCACGGCCTCGGGCTCGGCCTGGTACGACCTGATCGCCGAGTCGTTCGAAGCGCAGAATGCCGCCGGGCGTTTCCTCAGTGTGTTGCGCCCCGGCAGCTATGTGGCTCACGACCATGGTATCTACAAACAAGCCCAGTGCTGTGTGCTCGAGCGCCGCAGCGACCTCGACGAGGGCCTGCGCCCGGCGCTGGAAGTCTGGGCCCATGTGCAGTCGCTGCCGGAGCCGGGCTTTGCGGTGGTTGCCCTGGGCAAGCGCGACGTGGCTTATGACGCCGGTTTGCCGGTGCCGCTCAAGCGCTACAAGGCCGGGATTGTGCCGGCCCAAGGTGATGATGTGAGCGGGTGCAAGGTCACGGCGGTGATGGATCAGCATGCGTTCATGAGCGTGGCACCGGGGGTTGAATTGCGCATCGGCGACATCATTTCGTTTGGTACTTCCCACCCTTGCCTGACCTTCGACAAATGGCAGGTGGGCTGCCTGGTGGATGAGCAGTTGCAGGTGATCGAGTCCCTGCGTACCTGCTTCTAGACCGAGTCGCTCCTATCGGGGGCTTGCCCCCGATGAGGCCATCAGCCCCACCGAGACAGCAGCCATGACCAACCAACCGCGCATCGCCCTCATCGGCGAATGCATGATCGAACTGCAACACCGCGCCGACGGCAGCCTGCACCAGAGCTTCGGCGGCGACACCCTGAACACGGCAGTGTACCTGCGCCGCGAACTGGGCGAGGTCGGCAGCGTCGACTACGTCACGGCCTTGGGCGATGACAGCTTCAGCGATGCCATGTGCCAGCAATGGCACGAAGAGGGCATTGGCCTAGGCATGGTCCAGCGCCTGCCCGGGCGCCTGCCGGGTTTGTACTGCATTCAGACCGACGCCAATGGCGAGCGCAAGTTTCTCTACTGGCGCAACGAAGCGGCGGTGCGCGACTGCTTCACCACGCCGGCGGCCGAGCCGATACTGGCGGCGTTACCGGGTTATGACGTGGTGTATTTCAGCGGCATTACCCTGGCCGTGCTGGGAGCAGTGGGGCGCGAGCGCCTGCTGCAAACCCTGGTGCAAACCCGTAGTCGCGGTGGCAGGGTAGTGTTCGATAACAATTACCGGCCACGGCTGTGGGCCGATGTGGCAGCGGCCCGTGAGGCTTATCGCACGGTGTTGGCCGAAGTGGATATCGCCCTGTTGACCGAGGACGACGAGCGCGCCTTGTTTGGCTATCAAGACAGCGAGCAGGTGTTTGCGGCGTATCCATCGATTGCAGAGGTGGTGCTCAAGCGTGGGGCGGATGCCTGTCTGATTCGTTGTGCGGGGGAGCGCTTTGCAGTGCCGGCGTTGAAGGTGGAGAAGGTGGTGGATACCACGGCTGCGGGGGATTCGTTCAGTGCGGCGTATCTGGCCGGGCGGCTCAAAGGTGGCTCGCCGCAAGCGGCTGCATTGGCGGGGCATCGGTTGGCGAGTCGGGTGATTCAGCTGCCGGGGGCGCTGATAACGAGGTGAATGGCCGCCTGTGGCGGATCGGGAGCAAGCCCCCTCCCACATTAGACTGCATTCCTTCAGTTGGAATAGGCTCAACTGTGGGAGGGGGCTTGCTCCCGATGGCGGTGTAAAGCCAAGCCCATCAGTCCCGGTAAAACACCTGTACCAGGTGATACCCGAACTTGCTTTTGATCGGCCCGTGCACCACCTTCACCGGTTTCTTGAAAATCACCGCATCAATCGCCCCCACCATCTGCCCGGGCCGCACTTCACCCAGGTCGCCGCCACGCTTGCCGGACGGGCAGGTGGAATACTTCTTGGCCAGCACATCAAAGGCTTCGCCCTTGGCAATGCGCTGCTTGAGTTGTTCGGCTTCTTCGCTGGTTTTCACCAGGATATGACGGGCTTGGGCTTTCATTGGTCTCTACCAGCAGAGCGACGGCGCGCGATTATGCCTGAACTCATGCCTCGACGCCGAGCATGCTGCGGATTTTGGTGGCCAGCAGGTCGATGGAAAACGGCTTGGCCACCATGTCCATGCCGTCTTCCAGGAAGCCTTGGCGTTCGGCGGCTTTCTCGGCATAACCGGTCATGAACAACACCCGCAGGCCCGGGCGATGCTGACGGGCGATTTCCGCCAGTTGCCGACCGTTCATGCCCGGCAGACCGACGTCGGTCACCAGCAGGTCGACGCGCAGATCCGACTCCAGCAGCGGCAGCGCCGCGCGGGCATCCGCCGCCTGGTGGGCGGTGTAGCCCAGCTCGTTGAGCACGTTGACCACCAGCATGCGCACTGCCGGGTCGTCCTCGACCACCACCACGGCTTCACCGGCCTGGGCCACGGGGGCTTCGGCCAGGCTGGCGGGCAGGTGGCTTTCCAGCGCGGTGCCATACAAGCGCGGCAGGTACAGGCGCACGCAGGTGCCCTGGCCCGGTTCGCTCTGGATGGTCACGTGGCCTCCAGACTGCTGGGCAAAGCCATAGATCATCGACAATCCCAGGCCGGTGCCTTGGCCGATGGGCTTGGTGGTGAAAAATGGATCGAAGGCCTTGGCGAGGATTTTCGGCGCCATGCCGCTGCCATTGTCGCTCACGCCGAGCATCACATAGTCGCCGGCCTTGACCGGCTCCAGGGTAGTGATATCGGTGCCGTCCAAATAGCTGTTGGCGGTTTCGATCAGCAACTCGCCGCCATCGGGCATGGCATCGCGGGCGTTGATCACCAGGTTGAGCAGGGCGTTTTCCAATTGGCTGGCGTCGGTGTTCACCGGCCAGATGTCCTTGCCCAATTGCACATTGAGTGTGATATGCGCGCCCTTGGTGCGCCGGAACAGGTCTTCCAGGGACGCCACCAACTGGTTGGGGTCGGTGGGGCGCCGGTCCAGCGACTGGCGCCGGGAGAACGCCAGCAGGCGGTGGGTCAGGGCAGCGGCACGGTGGGCGGAGGCGACGGCGGCGTCGGCAAAGCGGCCGATATCGTCGCTGCGTCCGGCGGCGATGTAGCGTTGCATCAGGTCGAGGCTGCCGATGATGCCGGTGAGCATATTGTTGAAGTCATGGGCGATGCCGCCAGTGAGCTGGCCCACCGCTTCCATCTTTTGCGCATGACGCAAGGCATCTTCGGCGCGCTCGCGCTCGAACATCTCGTTTTGCAGGCGCTGGTTGGCTTCGGCCAGGGCCTGGGTACGCTGGGCCACGCGTTCTTCGAGGTTTTCGTTGAGATGGCGCAGCGCTTCTTCGGTGAGCTTGCGTTCGGTCTCATCGATCACAAAGATGTAGAAGCCATTGACCGAGCCGTCGTTGCTGAAGCGCGGCAGGTACTTCATCAGCGCGTGGCGCGGGCGGCCGTCGCGATGGGGCGTGATGGTCATGAAACTGCACGCCTTGCCGTTGAGGGCGGCTTCGATCTTGTCTGCACGCCCGGCATACACCTCGTCGCCGAGCACTTCGCGGATGGACTTGCCGTACAGCTCCTGGGGGGTCATGCCGTACCAGTCGAGGTAGGCGCTGTTGTTCAAGCGAAAGCGCTGCTCATGGTCGACATAACCGATCAGCACCGGCATGGCGTTGATGATCAGTTGCAGCTCGGTCTGGCTTTGGCGCAGGGCCTGTTCGGTGTGCTTGCGCTCGGTAAGGTCCAGCGCGGCGCCGAGGAACCGCGCAGGGCGGCCTTGTTGGTCCTTGTAGCAGCGGCCACGGGCGAACACCCAGCGCACCTGGCCGTCGGCTTGCAGCAGGCGGTATTCCTCGGCGTATTCGGTGCCGAAGGTGATGCAATGCTTGATGCTGCGCGCCACCATGCCACGGTCTTCGGGGTGCACGCCTTGCAGGTAGGCGCTGATGGGCAACAGGCCGGCGTCATTGGGGTCGACGCCATGCAGATGGGCGAAATGGGCGTCGGCGATAAAGCGGTCTTCACCGATATCCCAATCCCAGGTGCCTACCGCATCGGTGGCTGCCAGGGCCAGTTGCAGGCGCTGCTCGGTACTGTGCTGGGCCTTGAGGCTCTCTTCGGAGCGCTGCTGCAGTTCGAGGGCTTTGCTGCGCCGCTCGTTGGTTTCGATGGCGGTGACCAGGATACCGGCCACCAGGCCGCTTTCATCGCGCACCGGGCTGTAGGTCAGGTCGAGCCAGATGTCGGTGTCGCGGCCATGGCGTTGCACCACGAAGCGCTGCTCGCTGAAAGTGCGCACCTGGCCGCTGAGGACCGCGTCGTAGACCGGCCCGGCGAAGCTTTCCAGCTCCGGCCAGGTATGGTGCGCCGGCTGGCCAAGGGCGCCGGGGTGCTTGTTGCCCACCAGCAGGGCAAAGGCATCGTTGTAGAGTTGAGTGAGTTGCGGCCCCCACAGCAGCACCATCGGCATCGGCGAATGCACGACGATATCGACGGCGGTGCGCAGGCTTTGCGGCCAATCAGCGGCCTCACCGAGGGGGCTTTGCGCCCAGTCCAGCCGCTTGATCAATGCAGCGGCTTCGCTACCGGTGGATGTTCCATTCATGAAAAAGCCCTGAGCATGACGCTTTGAAAAAATGACAACACCCATTGTCCCAAGGGATAACAGCGGGTGACTACCCCCGAAAAATAGCATGCCTTGAGGGTTTTTCTTCAAAACGCTGCGTCAGCGCTGAAACCTTTCATCTAATAATCCAGTTCAGCTCGATTGCGAAACTGGTCCAGCGCCTGGGGATTAGCCAGGGCATCGGTGTTCTTCACCGGCTCCCCGTGCACCACGTTGCGCACGGCCAATTCAACGATCTTGCCGCTGATGGTGCGGGGGATATCCGTGACAGCGAGGATTTTGGCCGGTACGTGGCGCGGCGTGGTGTTGGCGCGGATCACCTGGCGGATCTGCTGTTGCAGCGCCTCATCCAGTTCGACTCCGTCATCGAGGCGCACAAACAGCACCACGCGCACATCATCCTGCCAGCGCTGGCCGATGGCGAGGCTTTCCAGCACCTGGGGGAGTTTTTCCACCTGGCGATAAATCTCGGCGGTGCCGATGCGTACGCCACCGGGGTTGAGCACGGCGTCCGAACGCCCATGAATCAACAGGCTGCCATTGGGCCTTTGTTCGGCATAGTCCCCCTGGGCCCATACGCCGGGATACTGGCGGAAATACGAGGCGCGCAGCTTGGTCTGTTGCGGGTCGTTCCACAACCCGACGGGCATGGCGGGGAAGTGCCGGGTGCACACCAGTTCGCCTTTCTCTGCGACCAAGGGCCGGCCCTGGTCGTCCCATACTTCAATGGCCATGGCCAGGCTCTTGCACTGCATCTCACCGCGCCGCACCGGCAGTACCGGATTGCCAATCACAAAGCAGGAGACGATATCGGTGCCGCCGGACATCGACGACAGGCACAGCTCGGCCTTGATCTCGCGGTACACATAGTCATAACTCTGGGGCGACAGCGGCGAGCCGGTGGAAATCAGGCCCTTGAGGCTGCCCAGGTCGTGGCTCAGGCGCGGTTGCAGCCCGGCTTTTTCCAAAGTGGCAAGGAACTTGGGGCTGGTGCCGAACACACTGATTTTTTCTGCATCGATCAGGTCGATCAAGCGCTCGGGGCCGGGATGAAACGGTGAGCCGTCGTACAGCACCGCGGTGGCACCGAGCGCCAGCACCGACACCAGCCAGTTCCACATCATCCAGCCGCAGGTGGTGTAGTAGAACAGGCAGTCTTCGCGGCCGAGGTCGGCGTGCAGGCCGTGTTCCTTGAGGTGGGTGAGCAGCACGCCGCCGGTACCATGGATGATGCACTTGGGCACACCGGTGGTGCCGCTGGAATAGAGGATATACAGCGGGTGATCGAACGGCACCGCGACAAATTCGGGCTCGCCACCGGCTTGGTAGAAGTCGTTCCACAGCGCGACCCGGGCTTGGGTGCGGTAGTCCCCGACCTGCGCCTGGGGCCGGGCGTAGGGCACAATGATCAACTGTTGCAGGGACGGCAGGCGTTCGAGGATGTCATTGAGCTTGGCGCTCTGGTCGATGGTCTTGCCGGCATAGCGGTAGCCGGCGCAGGTGATCAGCACCTTGGGTTCGATCTGGCCGAAACGGTCGATCACGCCCTGGGTGCCGAAGTCCGGCGAGGAGCATGACCAGATTGCACCAAGGCTGGTGGTAGCCAGCATGCCCACCAGGGTTTGCCAGGTGTTGGGCATACACGCCGCGACCCGATCGCCTATGCCCACACCTGCCGCCCGCAGGCTGCGTTGCAGGCCGGCGACGTGGGCGCCCAGTTCGGCATAGCTCAGTTGTTCGCGCTGGCCGTCTTCGCTGATCGCCACCACGGCGGGGTGATCGTCGCGGCGGCGCAACAGGTGTTCGGCAAAGTTCAGGGTCGCGCCAGGGAACCACTGGGCACTGGGCATTGCAGCGCCCTCGACCAGGGCCGTGGTGGGTGGGCTGCGAAATTGCACGTCGAAGTACGCGACAATCGCCTGCCAGAAGTCCGGGCGCTGGTCGATGCTCCATTGGTGCAGGGCAGGGTAGTCGTGGAGGTGCAGGCTGTGGCGATCATTGATAAAACGCCGGAACTGGTCCATCCGCGTGTTGGCGATGCGTTCGGGGGAGGGTTGCCAGAGGATGTCGGACATAGCGAAATCTCTTGTTCTTGTATCGGTCTTTAAAACAATAGCGTTCCAATGTGGGAGGGGGCTTGCTCCCGATAGCAGTGTGCAAGGCGAGCATCTGTAACTGAACCACCGCTATCGGAAGCAAGCCCCCTCCCACATTTTGATCTCCGGTGCCTGGGGGGGTTATTGGGCCAGCCAGCCACCGTCGATATTCCACGCCGCACCGCGCACTTGGGCGCCAGCCTCACTGCACAAAAACAACACCAGCTCGCCCAGTTGCGAAGGCGTGACGAACTCCAGGGACGGCTGTTTCTCCGCGAGCAAATCCTGCTGCGCCTGCTGTGGGTCGACCCCCGTGGCCACCCGATCATCAATCTGCTTCTGCACCAATGGCGTCAGCACCCAGCCCGGGCAGATAGCGTTGCAGGTCACGTTGCTGGTGGCAGTCTCCAAACCCACCACCTTGGTCAGGCCAATCACCCCATGCTTTGCCGCCACATACGCGGCCTTGCCCACTGAGCCGACCTGGCCGTGCACCGAGGCGATGTTGACGATGCGTCCCCAGCCCTTGGCCTTCATGTCCGGCAAGCCCAGGCGTGTGCTGTGGAACACCGAGGACAGGTTGATGGCAATGATCGAATCCCAGCGTTCCACTGGAAAGTCTTCCACCGCCGCCACATGCTGGATGCCGGCGTTGTTGACCAGGATGTCGACGCCGCCGAACTCGCGCTTGGCGTAGGCGAACATGTCGGCAATCTGCGCCGGGTCGCTGACGTCTGCCGGGTGGTGCCCGACCTTGCCGCCAAACGCCTGCACCTGGGCGATCACCGCGCTGGCGTCGCCGAAGCCATTGAGGATCAGGTTGGCACCGGCCTTGGCCAGGCTCAGGGCTATGCCTAAGCCGATGCCACTGGTGGAGCCGGTGACCAGGGCGGTCTTGCCATTCAACGTCGTCATGAAAACCTCACACAATGCCAGTGGCATAGAAAGTACCGATCACCACGAACACCGCTAGGGTCTTGATGATGGTGATGCCGAAAATGTCCTTGTAGGCCTCGCGGTGGGTCAGCCCGGTGACCGCCAGCAGGGTGATCACCGCGCCGTTGTGGGGCAGGGTGTCCATGCCGCCGCTGGCCATGGCCGCGACCCGGTGAAGCACTTCAAGGGGGATATTGGCCGCGTGGGCCGCCGAAATAAAGCTCTCGGACATCGCCGCCAGGGCGATGCTCATGCCGCCCGAGGCAGAACCGGTGATGCCGGCCAGCAGGGTCACGGTAATCGCTTCGTTGACCAACGGGTTGGGGATGCCCTTGAGCCAGTCCGCCAGTACCAGAAAGCCTGGCAATGATGCGATCACCGCACCAAAGCCGTATTCCGATGCGGTGTTCATGGCGGCGAGCAAGGCACCGCTCACCGCGCTCTTGCTGCCTTCGGCCAGCTTGCTTTTGATTGCAGAGAAACCGAACACCAGCACCACGATAATCCCTATCAGCAACGCCGCCTGCACCGCCCAGATGGCGGTGAGCTTGGCAATTTCGGTGGTTACCGGCGTGCTCATGCCCGGCAGGCTGAGGCTGTGGGTCTTGCCGTACCACTGCGGGATCCAGTGGGTAAACAACAGGTTCATCACCCCCACCAGGATCAACGGCGACAGCGCGAGCCAGGGGTTGGGCAGGGTGAGGTTTTCAGCCGTTTCCGGCTCGTTACGCAGCTCGGTGCCATAACCTTCGCCGGCACGCAGGGCCTTGTTGCGCTGGCGCGCCAGGTAGAGCATGCCGGTGCAGAACACGAAGATCGTGCCGATCAGCCCCAGCCACGGCGCCGCCCAGGCGGTGGTATTGAAGAAGGTGCTGGGGATGATGTTCTGGATCTGCGGCGTGCCGGGCAGGGCGTCCATGGTGAACGAGAACGCGCCAAGGGCAATGGTCGCCGGGATCAGGCGCTTGGGGATATTGCTCTGGCGGAACATCTCTGCAGCGAACGGGTACACCGCAAACACCACCACAAACAGCGATACGCCGCCGTAGGTGAGCAGGGCGCAGACCAATACGATCACCAGCATCGCCTGGCGCGTGCCGAGCAAGCGGATCGCGGCGGCGACGATGGACCGTGAGAAGCCCGACAACTCGATCAGCTTGCCGAACACCGCGCCAAGCAGGAACACCGGGAAATATAGCTTGATAAAACCGACCATCTTTTCCATGAACACCCCGGTAAAGGCAGGGGCGACGGCTGATGGGTCGGTGAGCAGCACCGCGCCGAGGGCGGCGATGGGGGCAAACAGGATGACGCTATAGCCACGGTAGGCCGCCAGCATCAGCAGCGCGAGCGCGGCCAGGGCAATGATCACACTCATGGTGTGTCTCCATTGGATTGTTATTGTTGTGGGGTGAAGCGGTGGGAAGGGCTATAGCTAGATATGTGCCATATTTTTAACTAATTGAAAAACAACAATATTTTCAGGATCTTTGACAGCACTTTGAAATTTTATCTCTACTTTGAGACAACCAAATGCAAAATGTGGGAGGGGGCTTGCTCCCGATAGCAGTGTGTCAGGTTGAGAATCTGTACCTGACCCACTGCTATCGGGAGCAAGCCCCCTCCCACATTAGATTGTCTTTATATTGAGAATATTATCTCAATTTAGAGAATTGGTGAGGCCCAGCGCTACCATTTTCTTGTACAGGGTCGACCGCCCCAGCCCCAACCGCTTGGCGGCCTCCACCACATTGCCTTCGCACATCCTCAACGCCGTACCAATCACCTGCCGGTCAAACCGCTCCCGCGCCGCCGCGAAGGTTTCACCCTCGACCGCCGGCACCGCGCCACGGGCCACCGGGCTGAACGTGCCAATCGCTGCGCGAATCTCACTGGCGTTCAATACCAGGTCGTCACTCAACAACGCCGCCCGCTCCAATACATTGCGCAGTTCGCGGATATTCCCCGGCCATGCATGCTGGGCCAACAGCGCCAAGGCCTCACGATCCAGCTCATGCTGGCTGCGCAGTTCTTCGAGGATCGCCTCGCTCAGGGCCGGTATATCTTCCAGGCGCTCGCGCAACGGCGGTACCTGGATTGGCAGCACGTTCAGCCTGTAATACAAATCCGCACGAAACTCGCCACGCCTGATCGCGGCTTCCAGGTCCATGGACGTAGCCGCAATCACCCGCACATCGCTGTGCAGCATCTCGTTGGAACCCACCGGTTCGAATTCCTTTTCCTGCAATACCCGCAGCAGTTTGCTTTGCAGCGGCAGTGGCATGTCGCCGATTTCGTCGAGGAACAGTGTGCCGCCCTGGGCGATCTGGAACTTGCCGGGGCGGCCCTTGCGGTCGGCGCCGGTAAACGCGCCGGGGGCGGTGCCGAAGAACTCGGCCTCGAGCAGGTCATGGGGAATCGCCGCGCTATTGATGCTCACGAAAGCTTTGTGCGCCCGCGGTGACGCGCCGTGGATGGCCTGTGCGAGCAGTTCCTTGCCTGTGCCGGTCTCCCCCAGCAGCAACACTGGTGACTCGGCGCTCGCACTGCGCCGCGCCCGGCGCTTGACCTCGAGGCTGGCGGCGCTGGTGCCGATAAAGTGCGCGAAATTGTATTTGCTTTGCCGCGACCGCAGCAGCGAGCGCGTCGAGGCCAGCTCCTGCTGCATGCTCAGGTAGCGCTCGATCAGCGGCGACAGGTTTCGCAGCTCATCGAACAGCGCAAAGCCAATTGCGCCGATGACCGCCCCGGCGTCGTCGTGGATCGGCAGGCGCATCACCACCAGCGGGCCCTTGGGGGTGTCCTGGATATCCAGCAGGATCGGCCGGTCGTTGCGCACCACCTGGCGCAACAGGCTGTTGGAAATCACCTGCTCGCACGGCTGGCCGATGGCTTGGTCGGCGCTCTTGAGACCAAAACGCTTGGCGTAACGCTCGTTCATCCACACGATATTCGCGTCGCGGTCGACGATGACCGTGCCTTCGCTGGACTGCTCGATGATCTCGAACAGCGACTGGATGGCCAGGCCGCGAACGTGCTGGTAGTCCTTGAGGCTGGTGCTCATGGAGGCAGAATCCTGTTGATCATCACAAAGGGATGTGCGCTGCAGCCAGCAGTTCTTTGGTATAGGGGTGCTGGGGCGATTCAAATACAGCATGACTGGCACCGCGTTCCACCACCTTGCCATCCTTGACCACGATCAGGTCATGGGCCATGGCACGCACCACGGCCAGGTCATGGCTGATAAACAGGTAGGTCAGGCCGTATTTGTCCTGCAGTTCACGCAGCAGCGCCACCACTTGTTTCTGCACCGTACGGTCCAGGGCCGAAGTGGGTTCGTCGAGCAGCATCAGCGCCGGCTTGAGTACCAGGGCGCGGGCGATGGCGATGCGTTGACGCTGGCCACCGGAGAATTCGTGGGGGTAACGATGTCGGCTGGTGGGGTCGAGGCCCACGTCCTTGAGCACCTGGATCACCTGCGCATCGCGCTCGGCCAGGCTGCACGGCGCGTGCACTTCCAGGCCCTCGCTGATGATCTGCTGCACCGACATGCGTGGGCTCAGGCTGCCATAGGGGTCTTGGAACACCACCTGCATCTGCTTGCGCCATGGGCGCATTTGCTGCGGGCTCAGCGGGTCGAGGGCCTCACCCTGGAAGCGGATGCTGCCGCTGGAATCGAGCAAGCGCAGGATCGCCTGGCCGAGGGTGGACTTGCCCGAACCGGACTCGCCAACAATTCCCAGGGTCTTGCCGCGCTGCACGCTGAGGCTGATGCCGTCCACCGCATGCAGGTAGGTCTTGCGCCGAAACAATCCGCCGCCGAGGGGGAATTTCACGCTCAGGTCATCCACCTGGAGCACCGTTTCGCGCTCATCACCGCACAGCGCATCGCCCGTGGGCTCGGCGTCAAGCAGCAGGCAGCTGTAGGGGTGCTGCGGGGCCGTGAACAGGGTCTGGCAGTCGGCCTGCTCGACAATTTCCCCAGCGCGCATCACACAGACACGCTGGGCAATGCTGCGCACCAGGTTGAGGTCATGGCTGATCAGCAGCAGCGACATGCCCAGGCGTTGCTGCAAGGACTTGAGCAGCAGCAGGATCTTGCGCTGCACGGTCACGTCCAGCGCCGTGGTGGGTTCGTCGGCAATCAGCAGCTCAGGCTCACAGGCCAGGGCCATGGCGATCATCACCCGCTGGCGCTGGCCACCGGACAGCTGGTGCGGGTAAGCCTTGAGCCGTTCCTGGGGCTTCTGGATGCCCACCAGTTCCAACAGTTCGAGGATGCGCGCCTGCGCCGCCTTGCCGCCCATGCCCTTGTGCAGCAGCAGGGTTTCGCCGATCTGCTTTTCGATGCTGTGCAGCGGGTTCAAGGAGGTCATCGGCTCCTGGAAGATCATCGCAATGCGGTTGCCGCGCAGCTTTTGCAGGGTGGCCGGCGACGCGCCCATCAGCTCCTGGCCACGATACTTCACCGAGCCGGTGGTCAATGTGCCGGCTTCGGGCAGCAGTTGCAGGATCGAATGGGCCGTCACCGACTTGCCCGAGCCCGATTCCCCCACCAGCGCCAGGCACTCGCCGGGGCGCACGTCCAGGCTCAGGTTGCGCACCACGGTCTGGCCGCTGAACGCGACGCACAGGTCGCGGATTTCGATCAGGTTCATAGGCAATTACTCATGAGCGAGGGTCGAAGGCGTCACGCAACGCCTCGCCGATAAACACCAGCAGCGACAGGATCAGCGCCAGGGTAAAAAACGCCGTGAGGCCCAGCCACGGGGCTTGCAGGTTTTGCTTGCCCTGGGCGATCAGCTCACCCAGCGAAGCACTGCCGGCAGGCATACCGAAGCCGAGGAAGTCCAGGGCGCTCAAGGTCGAAATTGCCCCGGTGAGGATGAACGGCAAATAGCTCAAGGTGGCGGTCATGGCATTGGGCAGGATATGCCGGCGAATGATCTTGCCGTCGCCCAGGCCAAGGGCGCGTGCGGCCTTGACGTATTCCAGGTTGCGCCCGCGCAGGAACTCGGCACGCACCACATCCACCAGCGCCAGCCAGGAGAACAGCGCCATGATACCCAGCAACCACCAGAAATTCGGCTCCACAAACCCGGACAGGATAATCAGCAGGTACAGCACCGGCAGCCCGGACCACACCTCGAGAATGCGCTGTCCGAGCAAGTCCACCCAGCCGCCGTAGTATCCCTGCAAGGCTCCGGCGGCGATGCCGATGGCGGCGCTGATGGCGGTCAAGGCCAGGGCAAACAGGATCGACACCCGCGCGCCAAAAATCACCCGCGCCAGCACATCGCGGGATTGGTCATCGGTGCCCAGCCAGTTTACCGCCGACGGTGGGCTCGGGGCAGGACGGGTCAATTCGTAGTTGGGCGTGTCGTCGCTGAACGGAATCGGCGGGAACAGCATCCAGCCGCCGTCCTGCTTGATCAGCTTTTGCACGTAGTCACTGCGGTAGTCGGCCTGGAAGGGCAGTTGCCCGCCGAACTGTTGCTCGGTGTAGCGCTTGAACACCGGGAAATACAGCTCGTTCTTGAAACTGAGCACCAGCGGTTTGTCGTTGGCGATCAACTCGCCGCCCAGGCTCATGATAAACAGGCCGATAAACAACCACAGCGACCACCAGCCGCGACGGTTTTTCTTGAACCGCTCGAAACGCCGACGGGCTACGGGAGACAGGTTAAGCATCAGGCGTTCCTCGCGGCGAAGTCGATACGCGGATCCACCAGGGTGTAGCAGAGGTCACCGATGAGCTTTATCAAGAGCCCGAACAACGTAAAGATAAACAGCGAACCGAACACCACCGGGTAGTCCCGGGATACAGCGGCTTCATAGCTCATGCGACCCAGGCCATCGAGGGAAAAAATCACCTCGATCAGTAGCGAGCCGGCAAAGAACACGCTGATAAACGCTTGGGGAATGCCCGAGATCACCAGCAACATGGCGTTGCGGAACACGTGCCCGTACAGCACCCGGCGTTCGCTCAAACCCTTGGCGCGGGCGGTGACCACGTACTGCCGGGTAATCTCATTGAGGAACGAGTTCTTGGTGAGGATGGTCAAGGTGGCGAACCCACCGATCACCAGCGCCGTCACCGGCAGCACCAGGTGCCAGAAATAGTCGGCAATCTTGCCCACTGTGCTCAGTTCGGCAAAGTTTTCCGAGACCAGCCCGCGCACCGGGAACCAGTTTAGCGAGGTGCCGCCGGCGAACACCACGATCAGGAACATCGCAAACAGGAACGCCGGCATCGCATAACCGATCACAATGGCGGTGCTGCTCCACATATCAAAGCTGCTGCCATGGCGCACGGCCTTGCGTATGCCCAAAGGGATCGACACCAGGTAGGTAATCAAGGTGGCCCACAGGCCAAGGGAAATCGTGACCGGCATCTTTTCCAGGATCAGGTCGGTCACCGTCGCGCCGCGAAAGAAGCTGTTGCCGAAATCCAGCTGGGCGTAGTTCTTGAGCATCAGCCACAGGCGTTCCGGCGCGGACTTGTCGAAGCCATATTGTTTTTCGATGTCCTTGATCAGCTTCGGGTCCAGGCCGCGGCTGGCCCGCGAGCCGCTGATGCCTTCGCCGGATGCACCGGCGACACCACCGCCGCCAATGCCTTGCAGATGGGCGATGGCCTGTTCCACCGGCCCGCCGGGCGCTGCTTGCACGATCACGAAGTTCACCAGCAGGATGATCACCAACGTCGGGATGATCAGCAGCAGGCGCCGTAGGGTATAGGCAAGCATCAGCGGGCCCCTCCGCGTTTTTTCAGCTCGGCTTGCATCTGCTCATTGGTCAGCGGGGTGGGGCTGACCTCCCACCAGGTTTCCAGGGCTTCGTCGTTCTTGGCCTCGATGGCCGGGCGGCCGAAACGGTTCCACCACGCGGCGGAGGTGCCAGGCGGGTAGTAGTTGGGGATCCACAGGTAATTCCATTGCAGCACGCGGTCCAGGGCATGGGCGTAGGTGAGCATCTGCGCCTGGGTATTGGCCTTGACCAGACCATTGATCAGCGTATCGACGGCGGGGTCCTTGAGCACGATGTAGTTGTTGGCGCCCGAATCGAACGCGGCGGCGGAACCGAAGTAGTTGTACAGCTCCATGCCCGGCGAGGTGGTGACCGGAAAGCCGGTGACGATCATGTCGTAGTCCCGGGCCATCAGGCGGTTGACGTATTGCGCGGAGTCGATGCGGCGGATATTGAGGGTGATGCCGATCTGCGCCAGGTTGCGCTTGTAAGGCAGCAACAGGCGCTCAAGGCCGTTCTGGACATTGAGGAAGGTGAACTCCAGCGGCTCGCCTTCGGCATTGACCAGTTTGTCGCCAAGCGGTTTCCAACCGGCCTCTTCCAGCAGGGCCAGGGCTTGCAATTGTTTATCGCGGATCATGCCGCTGCCGTCGGTGACCGGGGCCTTGAACACCTGGGTAAACACCTCGTCGGGGATCTGCCCGCGCAATGGTTCGAGGATCGCCAGTTCTTCCTGGGTCGGCAATTGCGTGGCCGCCAAGGGACTGTTGGAAAAGTAGCTCTGCTGACGGATGTACAGGTTGCGCATCATCTGTCGGTTGGCCCATTCGAAATCCCACAGCATCGCGAGGGCCTGGCGCACACGGCGATCCTTGAATATCGGTTTTTGCACGTTGAACACATAACCCTGGGCCGGTTGCGGCATCTCCTTGGCCAGGTGCGCGCGTTGCAGGCGGCCATCGTCCAGGGCCGGGCCGTTGTAGCCGATGGAGTAACCGGTGGCGGAAAACTCACGGTTGAAATCGTAGGCGCCGCCGCGCAGCACCTGGCGCGCCACCTCGGTGTCGCCGAAGTATTCCAGGCTCAGGTGATCGAAGTTGTACAGGCCACGGCTGACCGGCAAGTCCTTGCCCCACCAGTCGGGATCACGAGTAAAGGTGATGGTGCTGCCGGAATCGATCTTGCCCACCTTGTACGGACCGCTGCCCAGTGGAGCCTCGTAACCGCCACCGTTGGCAAAGTCGCGGGTCTTCCACCAGTGCTCGGGGAACACCGGCAAGGTGGCGATATCCAGGGGCAGGGTGCGGTTTTCGTTGCTGGAAAAATCGAAGCGCACCTGACGCTCGCCTTCGACTTCGACGTGCTTGACGTCGGCGAACAACGTGCGAAAGCGCAGGCTGCCCTGGGTCATCAGCAAGTCAAAGCTGTAGCGCACGTCTTCGGCGGTAATCGGCGTGCCGTCGGCAAAACGTGCCTTGGGGTTCAGATAAAAGCGCAGCGACAGGCCGTCGTCGGCGCGCTCCATCTTTTCTGCCACCAGGCCGTAGACGGTGTAGGGCTCATCCAGCGAGCGCAGTGCCAGGGGCGCATACACCCAGCCGTCGACCTGGGAAACGCCGATGCCTTTGTCGATATACGGCAGCACATGGTCGAACCGCCCGACCTCCAGCGCCGAGCGTCGCAGGCTGCCGCCCTTGGGGGCATTGGGGTTGGCATAGTCGAAATGGCTGAAACCGGCCGGGTACTTGGCCGGCTCGCCGTAGACCGTCAGGTAGGTTTGCGGGGCCGCGATCACCGCAGTGCTGGCCAATAGCAGGGCCAAAGTAGAAGAGAGCAGAGATGAAAAAGCCAATCGCATAACAGCCTTGAGCGCCGGGTGAAGAAGAATAAGGATTTGTACGCTAACGGCCTGGGCATCGCCAGTCATCAGATGCACAACGGCCCACCAAAGGGCGGGCCGTTGTTTATAGCATCAGCGCGGATTGAATCAATCCTGGCGGCTGGTGACTTCCAGCAGGTGATAACCGAACTGGGTTTTCACTGGACCTTGCACGGTGTTGACCGGCGCGCTGAAGACTACGGTGTCGAATTCCTTGACCATTTGGCCTGGGCCGAAGGAACCCAGGTCACCGCCTTGACGGCTGGATGGGCAGCTGGAATTGGTTTTGGCGATTTCTGCGAAATCAGCGCCGCCTTCGATCTGGGCCTTGAGTTCATTGCACTTGTCTTCAGTGGCAACGAGGATGTGACGGGCGGTGGCTTTGGCCATGGGGAATAACTCCTAAAGTAAAAAACGGTGAGCCTACCGGATTCAGTCGGTTATTTCCTGGCAAAGTTCCCATCACTTGCTTGAGTCACTCCAAAAGCGTTCCAGGGCTCAGGGCAAGACGATGTAGTCATTGCGCTGGACGACAGGGGCGTGCGGGCCTTGTACGAGATGGACATAACGCCCGTCCACCAGATCGATGGGCAGGCAATCGTCGATATCCATGACCGCATCGGTGTGGGCCTGAGACCAGTGGCGCAACATCTGCCGTTTGCCCATGCTCATCGCTTCGCGTTTGTCACGGGCGACCACCAGGAGATAGTGGTGATCTTCTCCAAAACGATTGGCCTCATAACCGCCGAGGTTGATGAAGTACAGGTGATGGGCGTCGCTGTGGGGCGCGAGTGGGCTGAGTTCGATCTTCCAGCCGTCGACGCCATCCACTGCCATCCATGAGTCGATGTGTACGCCCTTGGAGCTGCCGAACCAGGCTTCGCGCAGTTGCGGGTAGGTGGCCTGCAAGGTGTCTGCCACTGCGAACACCACATCGTGCACCTCGATTTTGGCCCGTGGGTGCTTGCCCCCGAGCATGACGACAAACAGCATTGCAGGTAATTCCTGACGACTGGCGAGAGGGCAACCATACTGGGATTGAACCCTTTTGTCCGCTCAGTGCCACAGTGTTAATCCGCGAATTCACCAGGAGGTTGTCATGCGTACCATTGATCTGGCCGGCGTTCCCGTCCCTGTCATCGGCCAGGGGACCTGGCGCATGGGCGAAGACCCGAGCCGGCGCCGCGCCGAAGTCGCCGCGCTGCAACTGGGTATGGACGAGGGCCTGACCCTCATCGATACCGCCGAGATGTATGGCGAAGGCGGTGCCGAAGAGGTGGTCGGCGAGGCCATTCGCGGCAAGCGCGACCAAGTGTTCCTGGTCAGCAAGGTCTACCCCCACAACGCCAGCCGCAACGGCGTGCCCCGTGCCTGCGAAGCCAGCCTGCAGCGCCTGGGCACCGATTACATTGACTTGTACCTGCTGCACTGGCGCGGCCAGTACCCACTGGAAGAAACCGTCGAAGCCTTCGAACGCTTGCGCGAGGCAGGCAAGATCGGCCGGTGGGGTGTATCCAACTTCGATGTGGCGGACCTGCAGGAGCTCGCATCCCCAGCGTGCGCAACCAACCAGGTGCTCTATAACATCGAAGAACGCGGGATCGAATTCGACCTGCTGCCATGGTGGCAACAGCACCATTTGCCACTGATGGCTTACTGTCCGATCGCCCAGGGCGGTGAACTGCTGTCGAGCCCGACCCTCAGGCAGATCGCTCTTCGCCATGAAGTGACACCAGCTCAGGTGTGCCTGGCCTGGGTACTGCGCCAGGATGGCGTGATTGCTATCCCCAAGGCGGTCAACCCCGAACACATACGACTTAATGCCAGGGCGGCCACCCTGGCGCTGGATGAGCATGACCTTGACGCGATTGATCGTGTGTTCGGCGCGCCCAAGCGTAAGCACTCGCTGGCGATGGTCTAGGCCTTCAACAGGAACGGCGCCGTCCCTGGCGGCCGTTCCTGCTTCAAGCGCCGTTAGCCGGCTACCGGGCTACGCCAGTCGTCCGAGCCCGACGTGCCGGCCACTTCGTGGGTCCAGGTGATCTTGCGATAAGTGAAATACACCTCCTCCAGATGGGTGAAATGGGCGTTGTCCGGGTCCTGGCAGCTGGGCATGCGCGACTGGATGTCCACGATGGTCGCGCCTTCCAGTTCAATGGTGAAGTAGTGCTCCTGGGTACCGGCCGAAGAAGTGCGTAACCATTCCAGGCGGCATGACACTTCTTCACCGGTGGTCAGTGCGCTGAACAGCAACGGTGATGATTTGTCGAAGACCTTGCTGATCATCATCGGTTTATGCACGCGTTGGCCGGTTGGCTGCCCTGATTGCGGGTCGCGCGGAATGATTACCTGATGAGCGAACGCTTGCACCAGTATCTGGTCCTCGTGACCTTCCTGATAAATGTTGCCTACCGAGTCCTGGGTGAATGTACCTGCCGTGATCAAACCTTGTTTGACGCCGGTGATGGAGAGGTACGCGGGTGTTGGCATGATGGTTTTCCTTGCCTGGTTGAGTAGGTGTTGCCGAACGGCTAAGTTGCCGGACGGACAGCTGCCTATTACAAGAAGCGTGCCTGAAGGTGTGGCGGGTAATGAAATCGCAGGCTGTAATAAAAACAAGTAAGGCGCTTCGTAAATAATCGGTTTTTTTAGTCCTGGTAGTTGCGCAGATGTGTGCAGTTATTTGCTCGCATCGGTGGGCCAGCAAGTACAGCGGTGCGCGGGATTTTGTGCGGCTGAACCGTGCAAATAACTGCGCAGCACACTGCCTATAGCGGGGCGTAGGACATTCCTTAAGTAATGCTCGGTTACTTGCTGGGCGTTTTTTTTACGGCTAAGGTTCACGCACTTCAGTAAGCGCTCTACGGAAGTTAAAGGCCTCCCTGATACTTTGTTAATAATATTAAAAGTTTGCTTGTCTTGCCTTGGAAGGTGATGTGTTCGAAAAAATGGAATATTCAGAAGAGCTATTCGACTATTATCAGGAAGTTGCGAAACTACCTTGTCGTCCTGACGGTTTTGCCGGCAGCGACATGCGTTTTTCCGCGGAGTTTGAAGCCCTCGAAGACGAGTTGGGCAAGACCCGATCGATTCATGCTGAAGGTCCGCCGGACTGGCACAAGGTCTGCCAGTTGAGCGAGTCTCTATTGCGCGACCATTCCAAGGATCTGCGCGTTGCCGTCTGGTTGACCTGGGCGTTGCATCAATGTCATTCATTCACGGGGTTGCTGGCCGGTCTCGGGTTGCTGCACGATCTCTGTGAGCATCATTGGGCACAGGTCTACCCCAGCAAGTTGCGTACTCGCGTGGCTGCATTGGGTTGGCTGGTGTCGCGCCTTGAACCGCTGTTTGCGCAGAACCTCTGTGTCTCTGGCCAGTTGCCTGTGTTCCAGGCGCTGCTTGAGCACCTGGTGCGCCTCGATCAACTGTGGGGTCAACAGCTTGGCAATGAGGCGCCCCAGCTGGTGCCGATCCGCAGGCAACTGGCAGAGCACCTGGCTCGTACCGTACACGAAGCTGCCAAACCTGAGGGCGCCACGGGTGCCGTCGCCTACGTCAAGCCGGCAACTACCCAGTTGCCCCAGCCCGGGCAACGCATTGACAGCGAGAAGGACGCACACAAGCTGTTGCGTTCATTACAAGAGCAGGCCCGTCCTTTGTGTGCCTGGTGGTTGCGCCAGGACACCACCGATCCGCGTGCCTTGCGCCTGAGCCGGACCTTGGTGTGGATGACGCTCATCCATTATCCCGATGCCAACAATGAGCGAGTCACGGCGCTGCGCCCACCGGCCGCTGACAAACTCAAACGCTACCAGGAGCGCCTGGGCCAAGCCCAGCACGCCGAGCTGCTGCCTGAGCTTGAAGCCAGCCTGGCGGGGGCAATGTTCTGGTTCGACGGTTTGCGCATGGCCTGGGAGTGCCTTGAGGGCCTGCACGCAGACCTGGCCATGACCGAGCTGGAAATGCATTTCGCCCTGTTGCTGCAACGTCTGCCGAACTTGCCCGAATACCGGTTCGACGATGGCACACCCTTTGCCGACCCTACCACTTGTGAGTGGATCTCTCTCCATGTCCGGCGTCACCTGCAACGCAGCGAGCCCTTAGCCGTCGTGGCGGGTACCTCCCCCGAACCCTGGGAAGCTGCCTTGGAAGCGGTGCTGCCTTGCCTGCGCAAGAACGGACTCAAGGCTGCGGTCGTGGTGCTCAAGCAGGGCTTGTATGCCGCGCCCAGTGAGCGGGCGCGTTTTCACTGGCGCCTGGCACTTGCCAGGTTGTGTGGGATAGCCGGCAAGCACGACCTGGCCAGGGTGCAGCTGGAGCAGTTGCACGATCAATTGCAGCGTAACGGCGTTGAGTGCTGGGAGCCGGAGCTGGCCGTGCAAGTGGGCCAGCGCCTGTACCGATGTTATGACCTGTTGCCGCAAGGCCACGGCGTGCGCGAATGCAAGGAGGCCCTCCATCGACGGTTGTGCCAGCTTGATCTCGAAGCAGTACTTGAATAAGCCCTGTCAAAAAGGAGTAACACCATGGCTAAAGGCAGTTCAGTAGCACCCAAGGAACGGATAAATATCACCTTCAAACCGGCCATTGGCGACGCACAAGAAGACGTCGAACTGCCGCTGAAGTTGCTGGTGCTGGGGGACTTCACCCAGCGCGAGGACCTGCGCAAGCTCGAAGATCGCAAGCCCATTGGCATCGACAAGCACACCTTCGACGACGTGCTGGCCAAGCAAGCTCTGAGCTTGACACTGAGCGTACCCAATCGCCTCCAGGATGAAGCCTGCATGGAGGAGTTGGCGATCCAGGTGCGGATCAACACGATGAAGGACTTCAACCCCGCGAACCTGGTCGAGCAGGTCCCCGAATTGCAGAAACTGATGGCATTGCGTGAAGCCTTGGTGGCGCTCAAGGGCCCGCTGGGCAACACGCCGAACTTTCGCAAAGCCATTGAACAGGCCCTGGCCAACGGCGATTGCCGCGCTCGGGTGCTGGCTGAACTGGGGCTACCCAGTCCTCACGCCGGACATATTCAGTAAAAGGACACTGAGACCATGACCACGATCCAACACGAACTGCAAACGGTACAAACCTCAGAAGCCGGGAGCATCCTCGATAACATCATTGCCCAGACATTGCTGAGCGCTGACGACGAGGCCTATGGCATCGCCAAGCGCGGTGTGTCGGCATTTATCGCCGAGCTACTCAAGCCGCACAATAGTGAAGAGCCAGTAAAGAAGCGCCTCGTCGATCGGATGATCGCCGAGATCGATACCAAGCTCAGCCAGCAAATGGATGAGATCCTGCACCACCCCGACTTCCAGGCGCTGGAGGCTTCCTGGCGAGGGCTGCAGTTGTTGGTCGAGCGCACGAACTTTCGCGAAAACATCAAGATCGAGCTGCTGAATGTCTCGCGCCAGGACCTGCTGGACGATTTCGAGGACTCTTCGGAAATTACCCAGTCGGGACTCTACAAGCATGTGTACAGTGCCGAATACGGCCAGTTCGGCGGCCAGCCGGTGGGCGCGATCATTGCCGACTACTTTCTTTCGCCCAGTGCCCCCGATGTGAAGCTGATGCGATACGCATCCAGCGTCGCCAGCATGGCCCACGCGCCCTTTATCGCTGCCGCGGGTCCGAGTTTCTTTGGCCTCGAAAGCTTCACCGGGCTGCCAGACCTCAAAGACCTGCGGGATCATTTCGAGGGGCCGCAGTTTGCCAAGTGGCAAAGTTTTCGCCAGAGCGAAGACGCCCGCTACATTGGCCTCACCGTACCACGCTTCCTGCTACGCACCCCGTACGACCCCCTTGAGTGTCCGGTCAAGACCTTTACCTATCAGGAGAACGTGGTCAACAGCCACGAGCACTACCTGTGGGGCAATACCGCCTATGCCTTTGCTACGCGCCTGACCGACAGCTTCGCGCGTTTTCGCTGGTGCCCGAATGTCATAGGCCCGCAAAGTGGAGGCGCCGTCGAGGATCTTCCGCTGCACCACTTCCAGAGCATGGGAGAAATAGAAACCAAGATTCCTACTGAGGTACTGGTGTCGGATCGGCGCGAGTACGAGCTCGCACAAGAAGGTTTCATCGCCTTGACCATGCGCAAGGGTAGCGATAACGCCGCGTTCTTCTCGGCCAGCTCGGTGCAGAAACCCAAGTTTTTTGGTGCCAGTGAAGAGGGCAGGGCCGCGGAGTTGAATTACCGGTTGGGCACTCAATTGCCCTACATGATGGTGGTCAATCGCCTGGCCCATTACCTCAAGGTGCTGCAACGCGAACAACTGGGGGCCTGGAAGGAGCGCACGGACCTGGAGCTGGAACTCAATAAATGGATTCGCCAGTATGTGGCGGACCAGGAAAACCCCAGTGCCGAAGTACGCGGACGGCGCCCCTTGCGTGCTGCGCGCATCGTCGTCAGCGATGTCGAGGGCGAGCCTGGTTGGTATCGGGTCAACCTGAGCGTGCGCCCGCATTTCAAGTACATGGGGGCGGACTTCACTTTGTCCCTGGTCGGTAAGCTCGATAAAGAATGAGCAGAGGCCAGGGCATGCCCCACCACAATAGCCTGTTCGAACGCCTTGAAGGCGATGCATCGACCCACACGTGCACCGTTGTGTCCGTCGCCGCACATTTGGGCAGGATGCTCAGCACCCGCGCAGGCAGTGTCCAGGCGCTGCCCGATTATGGTTTGCCTGACTTCAACGATATGCAGCTGAGCCTGCATGAGTCCCTGACCCGGTCGCGCCTGGTGATCGAGCGGTTCATTCAGGCCTATGAACCGCGGCTGGTGAATGTGCGTGTGAGGTTGTTGCCCGCAGCCAAAGAGCCTTTGGTCTTGGCATTTGCCATCGATGCCGGGTTGGTCATCGACGGTACCACCCAGCCTGTGGTGTTCCAGGCGCGCCTGATGGATGCTGGACAAATCAAGGTCTGTGTCGATGACCATTAACCACTACTTTCAACACGAGCTCAGTGCGCTGCGCCAACTTGGGCGGCGCTTTGCCGAGCGCAATCCCGCCCTGGCGCCGTTTCTCGCAGAGGCCGGCCAGGACCCGGACGTCGAGCGCTTGCTGGAAGGCTTTGCGTTCCTGACCGGGCGGCTGCGCCAGAAACTCGATGATGAATTGCCGGAGTTGACGCATTCGTTGATGCACTTGCTGTGGCCCAATTATATGCGGCCAATCCCGGCCTTCAGCATCCTGCAGTTTGACCCCTTGAAGCGTGCAGGCCCCAGCGTCCGAGTGGCACGGGACACTGCGGTGGAAAGCACGCCGATACAAGGTGAGCGTTGCCGTTTTCGCACCTGCTATGCCACCGACGTCATGCCCCTGCAACTCAGCGGCCTGGAGTACCGGTGCCAAGGCGACGTGGCGTGGCTGGACCTGTGCCTGACCATGAGCGCCGAAGGCAGCTTCAATGACCTGACGTTTGATTCGTTACGGTTGCACCTGGCCGGCGACGATTACGTCAGCCAAGGCCTGTACCTTGGCCTGTTGCGCCATCTTGACGGCATCCAATTGTCGTTGTCGGGGCACGACGGCTTGCCGGTCGGGACAGCCGATGGACACCCCGTGACGCTACGCCTCAGTGCCGACCAGGTTCAGCCCGTGGGTTTTGCCCCGGAGCAGGCGCTGATGCCCTATCCGCAAAATACGTTCGATGGTTATCGTCACCTGCAGGAGTACTTTGCCTTTCCTGAGAAGTATCTGTTTGTCGATATTCAAGGTCTGAATGTACTGCACACACTGCCTGGCGAGCTGCTCAGTCAGGCGCACGGGATGGTTGTGCGCTTCCAATTGCGCACGCAGGGGCGCGATGGCCTGCGCCCGTCCCTGGATAACGTGAAGCTGTACTGCACGCCTATCGCCAACCTGTTCAATCAAGATGCGATTCCCATTCGCCTGGATGGCAAGCAGGATGAGTACCTCCTGATGCCTGGTGGCTATGCGCCGGGGCACGCCAGTGTGTTCTCCGTGGACCGGGTCACCGGGTGGCGCCCTGGCGGGTTGGGTCACCAAACCTACGTGCCGTTCGAGTCCTTTGAACATGACACACTCCACGAATCGCTGGCTGCACCTCCCAGCTACAGCATTCGACAACGCTCGTCGGTGCAACATGGCGGGCTGGACACCTGGATGGGCTTTGGCACTCGGCGCGCACAGGGCCAGGAAACGTTGTCGATTGAACTGACCTGTACCAATAGCAACCTAGCGCAGCAGATCCGTCCGGGCGAAATCAACCAGCCCGGCGAGCACACGCCGGAGTCGTTGACGTTTCACAATATCACCACGCCTACCGCGAGCTTCACGCCGCCCTTGGAGAAGGATTTCCTGTGGAGGCTGATCAGCAACATGTCGCTCAACTATCTATCGTTGACCGATATCAACGCCTTGAAAATGGTGCTCGAAACCTACGACCTGCCGCGCCATCACGATCGACAGGCGCTCAAGGTCAGCCAGAAAAGGTTGGGCGCGCTGCGTTCCATTCGCCACGAGGCGGTGGACCGGCTGCACCGTGGGCTGCCCATTCGGGGTCTGCGCATCGACCTGACCGTCGACCCTCAAGGCTTCGTCGGCCACGGCGACCTGTTTCTGTTCGCCTCTGTCATCAATCAGTTCTTTGCGCTCTATGCCAGCCTTAATTCTTATCACGAGTTACGAGTCCTCAGCACACAAGGAGACGTGTATCTATGGCCATCCCGGACGGGCCAGCAACCCTTGCTCTGACCCAGCTTTGCCGTGTCATCCGTGAGTACACGCTGTACCAGGCGGTCTTGCAGGTGACCGAACGGTTGCGCGAAGCGCATCCGCTGCTGGACGAAGAGGCGTTGTATGACCAACTGGAATTCCAGGCCAATCCGAGCCTGGGGTTTGCGGCACACGATATTGATCGGGTGGAGTTCTTCACGGACCACGGGCGTTTGCGTGCCCGCCTGCGCCTCAACGTGCTGGGGCTATTCGGTGCGGGTTCGCCACTGCCGGCGTTTTATGCTGAACAGGCGCTTGCCGAACAGCCAGGGGGCAATTCTACCCGTGACTTCCTGGATCTGTTTCACCACCGCCTGCACCGCCTGATGTTGCCGATCTGGCGTAAATATCGCTACCGGGCGTGTTTCCAGACGGGTGCCAACGATGCGTTCTCCGCACAGATGTTTGCGCTGATCGGCTTGGGCGGCGACGCGATACGACGAGCATCGCAACTGGACTGCAAACGTCTGCTGCCTTACCTGGGGCTGCTGAGCCTGCGGACGCGCTCGGCTGCCGTGATCGAGTCGGTGCTGCGCCACTACTTCAAGCACGACGCGTTGTTCATCGAGCAATGGGTCGAACGCCGGGTTGGTATCAATCCTGTGCAGCGCAACGGCCTGGGGCGTGCCAATTGTGCACTCGGTGAAGACCTGGTCCTGGGGCAGCAGGTTGCGGACCGCTGCGGCAAGTTCCGGGTGCAGTTGCAGGCGCTGGGCTGGCAACGGTTTCACGACTTCCTGCCGACTGGAAAGGCCCATCAGCCGCTGTGTGCACTGGTGCGCATGGCCATGGGAGACCCTTTGGACTATGACCTGCGCCTGGTGCTGGCGCACAGCGAAATCAAGGCGCTGCACATTGGCCAGGACAACGTTTGCCGCCTGGGTTGGACCAGTTGGCTGGACTATGAGCGAGCCGATGGCGTGGTGACGCTCGCCGGCAATCTTTATTAGGGACTGATGACCATGCTTAATGAGGACATGCAAGCGCTGACCGGTGCCTGTGCATTCACTGTCGATGCGCTGGCCGCCTGCTTCACCCGCCTGGGGTTTGAAAATGATGAACACGTGCTGCCTGGAAAATGCGTTGCGGACGTCGCGCAACTGGCCCGGTGCGAGCTCAGCCAGCTGTATCTGCTCGATGAAGCGAGCGACCGATTAGAGCTGGTCGCCCAACATTTTCCCGACGGGCCTGCACCGGACTTGGCAAGCACACCCGCCGACCTGCGCAATCAACAACTGCTGCACTACACCTTGAACCGGCGCGCGGCTCTGAGCCTCGATGAGGTACAAGCCAGTTGCTATGACACCCGCTTCCTGCCTGTGTCGCCGACACCGTGGCGTGCGCTGCTGAGCATGCCTCTGTTCAGCGCAACGGATCGACTGACCGGCGTGTTGTTGTGCGCCAGCCAACGCCCGCTCCAGTTGCACAGCTACGCAATCTCCCTGGGCCAATTGGGTAGTTTTGCCGTGAGCCGGCTGCTCCTGCTACGTGGCATGCGCCAAAGGGTGGGTGCGACGCCGAGGCAGGCTGTGCCGTTGGCCGGGGCATACGGCTTGATCGGCAGCAGTGCAGCCATGGCCCAGACGCGCGAGTTGATCAGCAAAGTGCTGCATACCCCTTACACCGTGTTGCTGCGCGGCGAGACCGGCACCGGCAAGGAAGTGGTGGCACAAGCGATTCACGCGGCGGGCCCGCGCAATGCCAAGGCTTTTGTCGTGCAGAACTGTGCGGCATTTGCCGACGGGTTGCTGGAGAGTGAACTGTTCGGCTATCGCAAAGGCGCGTTTACCGGTGCGGACCGCAATCATGCGGGGCTGTTTGACGCTGCCGACGGCGGTACGTTGTTGCTCGATGAAATCGGTGACATGCCGCTGCTATTGCAAGCCAAGCTGTTGCGGGTTCTGCAGGACGGCGAAATTCGTCCGCTGGGCGCCAGTGCGGCGCACAAGGTCGATGTGCGCATCATCGCCGCGACCCATCGCGACCTGGCGGCCATGGTCGCCGAGGGTCGCTTTCGCGAAGACCTGTATTACCGGTTTGCGCAGTTCCCCCTCCAGTTGCCCGCCCTGCGTGAGCGCGAAGGCGATGTGCTGCAACTGGCCCGGCATTTCACCGACAAGGCCTGTGGGCAGTTGGGCAGGGCGCCGGTTGAGTGGTCGAGTGCTGCCCTTGACCAGCTCTCGAGCCACAGCTTTCCCGGCAATGTGCGCGAGCTCAAATGCCTGGTCGAGCGCGCCGTGCTGCTGTGTGATGGCAACTTGATTCTATCGGAGCATCTATCGATGCCACTGGCGACGATGCCGACTGCTGACGACGTGACGCTGCGCCAGCGTATGGAGCGGGTAGAGCGGGTATTCCTGCTCGATTGCCTGCACAAGAATCACGGCAACCGCACCCGTACCGCACGGGAACTGGGGGTGGCACGGCGCACGCTGCTCTACCGACTGGCGCGCTTGAACATTCCCGTTGGCAGTGCCAGGGAAGAGCGTTGAGTGGCGCACTTGATTTTTACTGAGGGAGAAACCGAATGCCTGATCGTCCGTGGCAAGCAGTTTTACTGGTGTTGTGTTTGTTAGGCGGCTGTAACGCCAACACCGTCTTTGATGATGCCGAGTACCGTCCTTTGGGCGACCCTCAGGCGATCACCCGTGGCCGATGAATGGAGGGAGCCAGAGGATGCAGCTGGTGTTTGAGGTCTGTGAGGTCGGGCGCACGAGAAACGTACCCCTGGCCCGCAAAGTATTTGACGGTACAGGTGGTGTGATCGGCCGCGGCTGCGGGTGTGACTGGGTAATACCCGATCCGAGCCGGGTGCTCTCCAGTCATCACGGCTTGGTCGGCTATCGTGGTGCCCGCTATTTCCTGACGGATATCAGCCGCAATGGAATCGGGGTGCCGGGCAGCGCCGAACGCCTGCGTAAAGGGCAGGCGCGCTTGATCAGCGATGGCGATGTATTTGACCTCGGGCCCGTGACGATACGTGCGCAATTGCTGCAAGCGCCGCGCCACGGTAGCGAACAGCGGGTTATCACGGGAGGGCCAATTCCGGATGATGCGTTTCTGTCCTTGGATCCTGTGCATGCGCTGGACCTTGATCACCCGCGTAAAGCCAACTCGGAGGACTTGGAGGCATTGAGCGAGAGAGTCGATGAGCCCGGCATCTGGACTGACAGCCAGGGTGCCGAACGGGAACACCTGATAGTGCCGTGCCCGGTCGAACCCGTTGTTGCACCTGGCGCGGTGGACCCGATAGCCGTGCCCTTGGACGAGCTGTTCTGGGTGCAGTTTGCAACAGCCTTGGGCATCGACCTGGCTACCCTCGAAAGGCCCGGTCGGGAAGCACTGGCAATCAAGGTGGCGCGCTTGTTCCACCTGGGAGTGAACGGCTTGCAACAAACGCTGCGCACCTGTGACGAACTGAACAGCGAGTTGGCCTCGGCGTGCGGCACCAGCCTGGACCTGTCCCAGAACCCATTGAAGGTGTGCCCCGATACGGGGGCTGCGATTGCCGCCATGCTGGGTTCGCAGGTGTTGGGGCAGCTGTCCGCTGAACGTGCGATCGTCCAGGCTTACCGAGACCTGCAAGTGCGTCAAGCAGCCCTGCTGACCGCATGCCGAAGCGCGCTGCGTAACGCCAGGACCGCCTTCGAGCCCAGCTACCTGATGGGGTGCTTTGAGTCCCAGGACAGGCCACCCAGATTTTTCGCGGATGCATGGCATTGGCGGGCTTACCAGCGTTACTACCAGCGGCTGGCGGCAGATGAGCAACTGATCCGGCGTCCGCTGGACGGTGATTTTGCCAAGGCCTATGAAGAGCAGGTTCGCCTGATTGGCGCTCTGCATATGGATTTCCCGGGATGAACGTCATGTATCGAATTAACTCTGCAGCCGTGCTGCTGCTGTTCGGTCTGTTGGCAGGCTGCAGCGCGATTTCGCCTTTTTCGACATTGACCAAGTTGGATCTGGTGCTGACCGCCAGCGAACAGGTCAACCTTGACCTGCACGGTCGACCTTCTCCAGTGGTGGTGCACCTGATTGAACTGCGCCATGGCGTGGCCTTCGAGAATGCCGACTTTTTCAGCCTGTATGACCATGCCGATCAGGTGCTGGCGAAGGACTGGGTGAGCAGTGAGGAAGTTGAACTGCGCCCCGGTGACCGCCTGACGCTCAAGCTCAGGGTCGGGCCTGACAGTCGCTTCGTGGGGATGCTCGCGGCTTATCGAGACTTGCCCCATGTACGCTGGCGGATGCTGGTGCCCGTCACCGCCCAGAAAGTGACACGGGCCGAGCTGGTGCTGGACCAGGCCGGCATTCGGGTGGCCGGCCAGTTGCCTGACCTGGAGACGCGCTGATATGCCTATCCATAAAGTCATCTGGCAGGAAGGCATGTTGTTGCGCCCACAGCACTTGCAGCACAGCGACCGTTATTACCATCAGCAACTTGACCAGACGCGCCTGCTGGGCAGTGACGCCTGGGGTTTCCTGACGCTGGACCTCAACGTGCAGTACCTGAACCTGGGCAAGCTGGTGGTCAATCAGGCCAGCGGCGTCTTGCCGGACGGCAGCCTGTTTGAGTTGAGCGCAGCCATGGAACCCTTGGTATTGCAGGTGCCTCCGAATACGGATAAGCAAGGGATCTACTTGGCGCTGCCCCTGGCGACTGGCAATCAGGTTGAAGTGCGCCATCCGCAGCACAGCGATGTCCTGGCGCGTTACCTGAGTTTCGACATGGAGGTTGGGGACAGTAACGTGGGGGTTGATTCGCGTTGTCAGGTCCAATGCGCGCGCCCCGATTTGCGTCTGCTGCTGGGCGAGCACCAGAGCGACCAGAGCTTCGTCAAACTCAAGGTCGCCCAGGTGCTGAACTGCAGCATCGAGGGAGGCCTGAGCCTGGATACGGACTTCCTCCCGTCGTTCATTTTTGTGCAGGCGCACGGCTATGTGGCCTCGTGTCTCAAGGAAGTGATCGGCCTGCTTGCCAGCCGAGGCGACGCCATTTCGGCGCGGATCCGCGCCGGAGGCACAGGCGCTGGCGCGCAAATCGGTGACTTGTTGATGCTGCAAGTGATCAATCGCACAGAGCTGGAACTGCGTCACCGCCTGAGCCAGCCTCGGGTGCGCCCTGAAGCAGTGTTCCGCGCGTTGGTGTCGATGCTTGGCGAGTTATCGACCTTCGCGAGCGATAACAAGCGTGCGCAACTGGATGTGCATTACCGGCATGGCGACCAGGGGGCGAGTTTTCGTGGGCTGATGGAGCCCGTGCGAGCGGTGTTGTCGATGGTGCTGGAGCAGCACGCTATCGAATTGATCCTGCAGCAACGCCAGTACGGCGTCCTGGTGTGTCCGGTAAGCGATTTGAAATTGCTCGGTGCGGCCACATTCATCCTGGCTGCTGTGGCGCAGTGTGACGCAGAGGAACTGCGCCAGCGCCTGCCGGCTCATCTGAAGGTTGGGCCGGTAGAGCGCATACGGGAGTTGGTCAACCTGCACCTGGCCGGGGTCAAGGTCAAGCCGCTGCCGGTGGCGCCGCGGCAAATTCCGTTTCATGCCACCAAGACCTATTTCATGCTTGACATGAGCGCCCGCGATATCGCGCAGCTGGAGCAGTCTGGTGGTTTCGCTTTCCATGTGGGAGGGGAGTTCGTCGGGCTTGAACTGGATTTTTGGGCCATCAGGAACTGAATGTCATGGACAGCGACTACTCACAAGATGAAAAAACCGTCCTGCTCGACCGCGACAGCCATGGGCCTGTACAGGGACCGCTGACGGACTTTCCGTCGCCGCCGCGCTACGAGCAACTTGAGGACCGCATGATCTACGCGGGTCATCTGCTTGACGCGCAGAGTTTCAACGCGGGGCTCAACCCGGTGGTCGCCGCAGCCGGAGAGTTATTGTCGGAGATCGTGCGACTCAAGGTCAGCGCCGAGCGCGAAGACCTGGGCATGCTCAACGACCGGTTGTCATTGGCTGTGACTCAATTCGAAACCCGTGCCTTGCAGGGGGGTGTTGAAAACAACCAGGTCATCTCCGCGCGCTATGTGTTGTGCAGCGTGCTTGATGAGGCTGTCGTCACCACCCCTTGGGGAGCGCAGAGCGACTGGTCGAAGATGAGCTTGTTGAGTCGCTTCCATAACGAGACCTTTGGGGGCGAGAAGGTTTTTCAACTGCTGGAGCGACTCTCCCGTGATCCGCTCAAGCACCTGGCCATGCTCGAGCTGATGTACCTGTGCCTGTCCTTGGGTTTCGAAGGCAAATATCGGGTCATGGAGAGAGGTGTGTTGCAAGTCGAAGCCGTTCGCGATGCCTTGTATCGGCAGATCAGGCATGTGCGTGGGGATGCGCCGACAGGGCCCGTATTACCGGCACCCCATGGGCTGGCGAGGGGCAGGCGGCTGCGTGTGATTCCGGCCACTTGGTGGGTAGCCGCCACCCTGGCCTGCCTGCTTGCGATGTACACAGGGTTTGCCTGGTTGCTGAGCCAGGAGCGCGCGGATGCATTGCAAGCCCTTCAATTCCTGGCGTCGGACCCGATCCGCACGCCCTTGTAAACGCTGGAGCAATCAATGAGCGCATTTTTCAAGGGCGTTGGCGCCGTGCTGAGTCGGGTTTGGGTCTGGAGTCTGCTACTGGTGCTTTGCAGCGCTGTACTGGTGTGGTGTCTCGGGCCGCTGCTGGCGGTGGCCGATCACCGCTTCTGGCAAGGACCGACGGCCCGCCTCGCCAGCATCAGTGTGTTGTTCCTGCTGTGGGGTTTGGCGATGGTGATGGTCGGCGGACGACGGGCCGGTGGGCGCGAACGACCTGAGCGGCTGGCGCCCGCTCAAGCGTTGAAATGGGTGGAGGACGAGCAGAAACATCTGCGCAGTCGGTTCAAGGAAGCGCTCCAGGTGCTCAAGACCTCTCGCCGTTACGGGATGCATAACGCGCGCTGGCGCCATGATCTGCCCTGGTACCTGATGATCGGAGACCAGAGCAGTGGCAAGACGCGGCTGCTGGCAGCCGGCGGCTTGCAGTGGCCGCTCGACCATGCCGACACACGGGCACAGGGTAACCACTGTGACTGGTACTTCGCCGATGCCGGCGTGCTGATCGATGCCCCTGGACGCTACCTGAGCCAACCCGACAGTGCCGTGGATGCAGCAGGGTGGGCGACTTTGCTGGACAGGCTCCGGTGTCGGCGCAGCGTGCGCCCACTCAGTGGCGTGATCGTGACGCTTTCCGTGGACGCGTTGCTGACCACCACCGAGTACGATCTGGATCAGCATGCGCGACATGTACAGTCGCGCATGCAGGACATCCAGCAGTCATTGCATGTGGACGTACCCATCTACCTGGTGCTGACCCAGGCTGATCGGCTGCCGGGCTTCACCGAGTTTTTCGACGTGCCGCTCAGGGAGGCCCCCGACGATGTGCTGGGCCAACCCCTTGATGGCAGCTGCCCGACTGACGTCACGCAGGTCCGTCAAGCCGTCGAGCAGTTGTTGCAACGTTTGAACGCTGAACTGATCAGCCGCCTGCACCAGGAGCGCAATGTCGAGCGCCGCGGCCTGATGCTTGATTTCCCGCAACAGGCTGCGCGGATGGGTGAGCGTATTTGCCTGTTCATCGAGTCAGCTTTTACTGCTCATCGCTACCAGCGCGTCAACGGACTGCGCGGCTTCTACCTGACCTGCGCCGGTGACAAGCAAGCTCGTTTTGTCCAGGGCCTGTTCAGCCGGGTGATCTTTGCCGAGGCCGACCTTGCAGGTTTGCAGGCGCCGGAGCAGCAGCGTATCCGGCGACGCCAGGGGCTGCTGGCAATGGCTGTAGCACTGGTGCTCGGTTGTGCCGCAGCGTTATGGATGCACAGTTATGCCGTCAACCACCAACGGCTGAAGCAAATGGCGGCGCTGACAACCGCCGTCTTGCCGGTCCTGCAGGACCATGATGATGCGTCGTCGCTATTGCAGCTGTTGGATGCACGCCTGGCGGCGACCCAGGTCTTTCCTGCGTCGGCAGAGGTGCGCCTGATTGAACGCGCCGGATTGTACCAAGGGGAGCCGAGCCTCCCATGGGTTACCCAGGCTTATGATCAGGCGCTGCAACAGCACATGCTGGCGTGGATAACGGCCCAGCTCGAAGAGCAGGTGCGTGCCAACCTTGGAGACCGCGAGCAGTTGTTGGATCACCTGCGCGCATACCTGATGCTCAATGCGCGTGAGCGTCGCGATAACAGTTGGTTGGCACAACATCTGACGAACCATTGGGCGGTACGTTTTGCCGCAGACATGTCGACCCGCAAACGCCTGGGGCAACACTTGGCGCGCTTGCTTGAACGGCCATTCGTAACCCCCCTTGATGACGACCTTGTGGCCCAGGCCCGGGAAGCCCTGAGGGGTGAGTCATTGGCCGATGTGGTGTATCGGGTGCTGCGCGAGCAGGCACGCGACCTGGAGCCCTTGCGCCTGGCCGAAGGCAAGGTATTTGCTGCGCTCGACCCACCGATTCCCGGGTTCTATACCAAGCGCTATGTGCAGTTCCTTGATGCTCAAGGTTCGAGGCTGGTAAATGCCATTGCCCAGGACAACTGGGTGCTGGGGGAGGCCACCGATTTGAGTCCTGAGGATTTGCGCCGGCTGATGATCCAATTGCAACAGCGTTACTTCGGTGAATACGCCGATGCCTGGAGTGCGGCGCTCGGCCGCGTCAGGCTGCGGCAAACCGACAACCTGCGCGAAGATGCCGAACAACTCACGGCCCTGACATCGGCCCAGTCACCCCTGATCCTGCTATTGCAGCAACTGCGTGAAAACACTCGTCTGCTGCCGGGTCACGAACTTTTGGATCAGGTGGCCAAGCGCTCGGGTGAACTGGGGGTAATAGCCAAGGCCTCGCTGGGGCAGGCGGGCCTTCCCGACGCCGGGCGACGAGCGTTGCAACGGCGTTTTGAACCCTTGCACCAGTTGCTGGACGAGCAGCAGGACCCCGGCGCGGCGTTGTCCCAGGCGTTGCGCCTGCTGGATGAGCTGCACCTGCAACTGACGGCATTGAACCGCGATAGCGCACCGGAGCAGGCAGCGTTCCGGAGGGTAAAGGGTCGTATGGAGGGGCAGCAGGATGTGATAGGGAACCTGCGTGATGCTGCAGCGCGCTTGCCGTTGCCACTTGCGGGGTGGTTTGAAGGGGTGGCCGATGTCAGTTGGCGGCATTTGTTGGAGCAGGCTTATGTGCACGTCAACCAGCGTTACCAGAGCGAGGTTTATAGCCTGTACGCCAAGGCGATTCGCCAGCGATACCCATTCAATGCCCATGCGGCCAGCGAAGTTGCTCTTACTGACTTTCATGAGTTTTTCAAACCGAATGGGGTCATGGCTCGTTTTTACGACGGGTATCTGCGGCCATTCGTCAGTGTCGACGGTGCCCGCTATCGGTTGCGTGGCCTGGATGGTCAGAGCTTGCCGGTGTCGCACTCGTTGCTGGATCAACTGATGAAGGCCCAGGTTATCCGGCGCGGCTTCTTCACCCCGGATCAGGGTGAACTGTCGGTTCGGTTTACCTTGGCGCCCTACAGCCTGGATCAGTCAGTCAGCCGGGCGATCCTGCGCTTTGGCGACCAGCAGTTGGAATATCGCCACGGCCCGATCGTGCCCATGGCGTTCCATTGGCCAACCGATGCAGACAATGGGCGCAGCAGCCTTGTCCTGGAGAGAGGAGGGGGCCAGCGGCCACTGGGAATCGAGAAGAACGCAGGCGCATGGTCGTTGTTCCGCTTTTTGGACCTGCTGCACAAAGAGCCCGCTAACGGGCGAAACACACAGATTTTCAAGGCGGACCTCGCCGGCCTGCGTGCCAATTACCTGCTGACCAGCCAGCGTACACCTGGCCCGTTTGACATCGGCACCTGGCGCGCCTTCCGACTGGCGCAGCAACTGTGAGCCAGGGGCCTGGTCGGTGGCGCAGTGCCGGACGCACCCAGCGCGGGCAGGCGCGATTGCGCAACGAAGACGCGTTTCTGGACTGCCCGCAGCATGGCTGTTGGGCAGTGGCGGACGGAATGGGCGGACATCGACATGGGGATGTCGCCAGCCGCTGGGTGGTCAGCAGCCTCGCTTCAGTGTCGGCCCGAGGCAACCTCGATCAACGCATCGACGCGGTCCGCAAGAGTTTGCACAGCGTCAACCAGCGCCTGAGGAGTTGTCGAGCCGGGCCTATCGCGAGCGCTGACGCCACAATTGGTAGTACGGTGGTCGCCTTGTTGCTGGAAGAAGGCCGTGCTGCCTGTCTCTGGGCGGGGGATAGTCGCTGCTATCTGTGGCGTGGGCAACGCCTTTACCAATTGTCGAGGGACCATTCGCTGTTGCAAGGCCTGATGAACGAGGGGCAGGTCAGTGCGGCCCAGGCCCGGGCTTACCCTGGCGCCCGGGCCCTGACCCGGGCCATTGGTGCACGTTCGCCACTGCACCTGGAGGTACTGGAACTCAGCACTCGTCCAGGCGATGTGTTTTTGCTGTGCAGTGATGGTCTCTACCAGACGCTCAGTCACGCAGACCTGGGCCGGGCGCTGCGCTTGGGTGCGCCGCAGCAGGCGGTTGAGCGCCTGTTTGCCGCGGCGTTGCGTGGGGCGGCACGGGATGACCTGACCGCTGTAGTGGTGCAGCCTTGAGCTCGACGGGCGAGCCGCCTCGTTTGCTGGGCGGGCGCTATCACCTTGAGTACGTACTGGGCAAAGGCGGGATGGGTGTGGTGTATCGTGCTCGTGACCTGTTGCACGAACAATTAGGCGAGGCGTGTTCGCCTGTGGCACTCAAGCTATTGGGCGAACCTTTTGCCCAGTGCCCGGATGCACATGTGTTGTTGTTCAGCGAATTTGCGTTGGCGCGTAGCCTGCGACATCCGCGCGTGGTGCGGATGTTTTCGTTCGAGGTCGACACCCAGAGCCAAATCGCGTTTTTCACCATGGAGTGGCTGCAGGGCGTGACCCTGGACCGGCTGCTCCTGGAGTGTCCCGATGGTTTGCCCTGGCGGGAGCTGCAACCCATGGCCCTGCAGTTGCTGGATGCCCTTGCCTCCACCCATCAGCAGAATGTGTTGCACGGCGATGTCAAGCCGGCCAATGTCATGGTGGGACAGGAGGGGGTGTGCTTGTTCGATTTTGGGCTGGGGTGTGCACAAGCGCAGGTGGCGAACCTGCCGAGCCTGAGTCGCAGCCGGATCAATGCCTGGACGCCCGCTTATGCAGCGCCGGAGTTGCGCGAGGGCGGTGCGTTGACCGCTGCCGCCGACGTGTATGGCGTGGCCTGCATTATCTACGAGCTGGCCCATGGCACGCGTCTTGGCAAGCACGCGCCGATGGATAGATTGACCTGCCCGAGGCAACTGCCCAGGCGCTGCTGGTCGGCGTTGCGTGTGGCGCTGGCGACAGACCCGCAACAGCGAACCATCACGGTCGCCGAACTAGGCAGGGCCATGAGTTGCAAACGGCCGCGTTGGTATCTGTAGGGCGAGAATCAAACCTTCAAGTCATGCAACTGGCAGTATTCGACCCAGTCCATGCCGGCCATCTGTGCGACTTCTTTATGCACCTCGCGGCGTTGCGCCTCGAAGGCTTCGCTGGACTCGGCCGTCAGCTTGAGCGTCAGTTCCCAGGCGAACAGATGCTGTTGTTCTGCTTGTGCTTCGAAGGCTGCGTGCAGGCGTTCGGCGCGATACTGCGCCAGGGTTTCGCCCCTGGCCTGGGCCGCCAGTGGATTGAGGTTGTCCAGCTCACTGGCGATGTGCGGGTGTTCGCGCAGGAATCTGTCCAGTGCAAGCTGGTAGGTATCACTGGGTGTTGACAACGCTATGCACCTTAATTGGAGGGCCGGATCTCGGCATCGGAAGTATGGCTGCTGACCTGGCGCCGAGCCCGTTTGCGCGCCCTGCGCTGCATCCAGTTCTGCAACGGCGCGAGCAGAAAGAATGTCAGGTAGGCGACCAGCACCAATGCCAAGTCCACCCAGGTCTCGGCAACGGGTCCGGTAAACAGCTCGATGACGTTTTTGATCACGAACAGCAGCACCACGCTGCACAACCACAGCAGGATGGTGACAAATAAGGGACGCATGGTGCTTGGTCGCTTGTCTTGCATAGTAAGGCTCCTTTGTGCCCGTTGTCGTTCCAGGCTAGATTCCCTGAGCGCACCCGCTGTTACGCAGGTTGTAACATCCTTTGACACGCAGAAAGGCGCGGATGATACCGACTCAGACAGCCTTAGAGGATGACTCAAGTCAGAAAGTTCGATAATTCATTAGAGAATTCGTGTAGTAACCCAGCAGATAGTGGCGAAAAAGCCCGAGAACTGTGGGCAAAAGGCTTTCACTCCAACCATTAGGACGTGTAGCGTTAGCGAGGGTTTCCGGCGCTGGTTTTCAGCGGCAGTTAGGCGACGGGCAGAGGACGGCTCATGGCACAAAGGCTGTTCAGACTTTTCCTTACCCAGCGCCTGGCAGTCTTGGCCAGCGCCGAATCGTTGCGTGCGATTCGTGAAGGACTGCTATGGATCCTGCCTTGCCTGCTGGTATCCGCCGGTTTCCTGATCCTGTCCGAATGCGCCCGGGTACTGGGATTCAGCCCGCAGGTGGTAGCGTTCCTGGCAGGGCTGCACAACCAGATCAGTTCGGTGATTCCCCTGCTGGTCGCGGCCTCCATCGGTTACATGTTGGCGATCCAGCACCGCCTTCCACAGTTGCCGGTCGCATTCCTGTGCCTCGCCCATGTGGTGGTTGCCACTTTTGTGCTGCGCGAATACCCCAGGGCTTCGGCCACTTTCTTGCTGTTTATAGCTATCGCCTCACCCTTGGTCAATGTGCCCGCCATCGCCTGGCTGCACCGCTTTCGTTGGACGCGACTGGTCAACGAAGACCTGGTCGGGCATAACCTCAAGGGCACCATCAATATGGTGCTCCCCGGTGCGATTACGGCGGTGTCGTTGGCGGTGCTGCTGTCGTTGCTGCTGCTGATCCCCTATGTGGCGCAATGGCAGGGGCCCCAGGTGCTCGATGCATTGCAAGCGCCCTACGGCAGCGGACTCTTTGTAACGCTGATGAATTCGCTGCTGTGGTTCTTCGGCATTCACGGCGTGTATGCGATGCAGCCGCTGTTCGACGTGCTGGATAAGGCCGTGGTGCTCAACGGCGCGGCGCAGGCCGCGGGGGAGCCAGTCCTGTACCTGCTCAACAGCGGCCTGTTGGGTAGTTTTGCGTTTATCGGCGGTTCCGGCGCCACATTGTGTCTGCTGCTGGCGATCCTGCTGTTTTCCAGGAGCCAATCCATGCGGTTGCTGGCTATTGCCAGTTTGCCGCTGTCGTTATTCAACGTCAGCGAGGTGCTGTTGTTCGGGTTGCCGATCATTCTCAACCCGCGTTTGTTCATCCCCTTTGTGCTGGTGCCGGCGTTCAACACCGTGGTGGCGCTGACGGCAGTGCAGTTGGGCTGGGTCTCACCGGCGGTGGCCAGCGTGCCATTTACCGCGCCGCTACTGCTCAATGCCTACCTCAGCACCCATGGTGATCTGGCGGCGGTGCTGCTGCAGCTGGCGCTGCTAGGTGTGGGTACTTTGGTGTATGCGCCCTACGTGCGGGCAATTCATCGCCAAACCTGCGAGGGTGGCACGGTTTATTTGAAGTCCCTGGATATGACCTTTCGCGGTCTTGAAGAAAAAGGCCGTCTGCTGAAGTTCGATCCGGTGCTGGCCTCCCACAGGGCTTCGGCACGACAGGCCGTGGAGTTGAGTCGAATCCAGCAGATCAGCGATTACGAGTTCTACCTTGAGTTCCAACCCCAGGTGTCGACCCGCACCGGCCTGTGCACCGGGTGCGAGGCGTTGATGCGTGCCCGGGACAGCCAAGGCACGGTGCATTCACCCTGGGAGTTCCTGCAATGGCTTGCGCAGGCCAGGCTGATGCCGGATGTGGACGTGTGGGTGGCGTCCCAGGCCGTGCGCCAGTATCAGAAGTGGAAGAAGGACGATTTTGAACTGCCGATGACCATTAACATTTCCAGCGCCACCTTGAAGGACGCGGCCTATGCTGATCGTCTGGTGGACATTCTTGCCCAGGCCCATGGCTGGGTATCGGTGGAGATCACTGAGGACGCGCTGGTCAGTGATATCCCGGCTACGCGCCAGACCATCGAGAAACTGCAGGCCACGGGCGCCAAGGTGTATCTCGATGATTTCGGCACCGGCTTTTCTGCATTGAGTTACCTGCATCAGTTTCCTGTGGACTTCATCAAGATTGACCGCAGTTTTGTGGTTGCCCAGCGCGACCCCAAGGGCGCCCAGGTGCTGACCGGCATGTTGCGTTTTTGCGAGGCCTTGAAGCTGGGGGTGGTGGTGGAGGGGGTGGAAACTGCCGAGCAGTTGGGTTTTCTGAGTACGGGGCCCGAGGTGTTTATCCAGGGGTGGTATTTCAGCAAGGCACTGCCGGGGGATCAATTGCCGGGGTTTGTGCGTGAGCGGGCGGCGTTGGCTTGATTCATATGAGGGAGGGGCCTGCCCCCGATCCCGGCCTGACGGCTGACCAGTATTTGACTGATGGTCTCGGTCCAAATGTGGGAGGGGGCTTGCTCCCGATGGCGGCCTGACAGTTGACCAGGATGTTGGATCACACCGAGTACATATCCATTATTTAGGTAACGGCCACAATTGGTTCCGCTTTTACAGCGGGTCACTTTGAAAAGCGCAAAGTAACCAAACGCTCTTGCCCCACCACTCGGCACCTCGCCCGGGTCAGCCTGCAATCCGGGATAGGGCCGTCGCCACGCGCCATCCTCGGCGCGGGGCGGCTAAACCGGCATCCCTGCCGGTTTACCCCCCAAATCCCTGTCGAATTCCGGCCAGCGTGGTTTAACGGGGCGCCTCAAATCAAAAGCAGATCAACAGCAGATCAAGAGCGGCTCGCTGCGCATCGTGGTTACACTCGGCTCCTACGCCGACTCATACCCGCGCCGCGTCCGCTCAATCTCTTCCACCAACCCGTCTATCCCCGCCAGGCGTGCCCGGTTGTCATGATCCCAAGGATGAAACCCCGGTTTGAAATAATGCAGCCACGGCCGCAGCATGCGCGGGAACACGCCCTTGGGGCCATACAAATACTTGATCATGCGCCACAGCCCCTTGAGCTTGCCGCCCGAGGTGCGGTCGGCAATCAACAGGCGTACGTGGAAATCCAGTACCACCAGCCAGAACATCAGGGTGGTGGTCAGCATGGTCCCGGTGCGCAGCAGATAGCGTGCAGGGCCGGGCTTGATGACGCGGTTCCAGACATCGAACGCCACGGCTTTATGTTCGGTTTCTTCCAGGGCATGCCAGTACCACATCTGCTGGTAACCCTTGAGCGAGTCGCCAAAGCGCGAGGGGTCGCTCAGCAGGATTTCCGCGAGCATCGCGGTGTAATGCTCAAGGGCAATGGTTACTGCCAGGTTGAACGCTGGCGGCAGGTGTTTTTTCTGCAGGTCGAGGAAGAATTTCAGGCGCCCGTCGAGGGTGTGCGCCGGTAGCCCGGCCGCTTGCAGCAGGTCGTTGTAGGCCACATGTTCGCGACTGTGCATGGCCTCTTGGCCGATAAACCCCTGGATTTCCTTTTTCAGTTCTGGATCGTCGATCTGCCCACGGTAGTGGCGCACGCTGTCCATGAAAAACAGCTCGCCCTGGGGAAACAACAGCGACAGGGCATTGAAGAAATGACTGATGACCGGACCTTGTTCATGCCAGTCCTTGATGCGCTCGGCAGGCAAGGCAAAACGGATATCGCGACGGATCGGCAACATGGTGCGTCCTCCTGTTCAAAGACGGGGCTCGTCGTTGGTTTCAAATACCGGCCTGCGTGGCTTGGGCGCCATGCGCTTGCTGGCCAACACCACCAGCGCTTGATAGGCCGATGGCAGGCAACGGGCGAGCAGGTCGAGAAAATAGGCGTCGCGACCGATCAGCACGCGACGCTTGTTTTTGCGCACGCCTTGCAGGATCACCTTGGCGGCCTGGTCGGCATCGGTGATGAACAGCTTTTCAAAATCGGCGCGGGCTTGTTGCTCGCTGTGGATGAGGAACCCGGTCATGTTCGCGTCGATGCGGCTGCTGCGGCAGATATCAGTGCGAATGCCGCCGGGGTGCACACAAGTGGCTGAGACCCCGCAGCGTTGCAGGTCGAGTTCCTGGCGCAGGGCTTCGGTAAAGCCGCGCACGGCAAACTTGGTGGCGTTGTAGCCGCTCATGCCGGGCTGGGCGAACAGGCCGAACACGCTGGAAGTGTTGACCACATGCCCGTCGCCGCTGGCCTTGAGGTAGGGCAGGAATGCCTTGGTGCCATGCACTACGCCCCAGAAGTTGATGCCGACGATCCATTCCAGGTCGGCGTAATCCACGCCTTCCACGGTGCTCGACAGTGCCACCCCGGCATTATTGAAAACCAGGTTGACCTGGCCGTGCTCGGCGGCACAACGGGCCGCCCAATCCTGCATGGCTTGGCGGTCGGAGACGTCCAGCACCTGGGTGGTGACGGTTACGGGCGCCAAGGTCGAAGTCTGCACCAGTGTCAGGGTCTGCTCCAGCCCCTGGCTGTTCTTGTCCGCCAAGGCCAGGTGGCAGCCCTCCCGTGCCAGGGCCAGGGCCAGTGCGCGGCCCATGCCGGAGGCCGCACCGGTGATCGCCGCGACGCGGCCGTTGAATGACTTCATGACAGGCTGCCTTCTGTGGCGGAGTGGGGTGCGGGTAGCGGGCGCGGTGTGGCGGGCGTCGGCAGTGGGCTGGCAAGATAGTCCTTGAGCGCAAAATGCCGGGTGACCTGCTTGAAGCGCCAGGTCGAGCCGGGCCACAGCGTGGTGTTCTTGCCGGTGCGTGGGTCCAGGTACCAGCTCTGGCAGCCGCCGGTGTTCCAGATGGTGCGCTTGAGCTTGTCCTGCAACTGGCGGTTGTAGGCCTGCTCCACGGCGGGCTTGACCTCTACCGTGGCAATGCGCTGGCGCTGCATTTGGCGCAGTGCGTCGAGGATGTAGCTGACCTGGGCTTCGATCATCAGAATCATCGAGTTATGCCCCAGGCCGGTGTTGGGCCCCACGATCAGGAACAGGTTCGGATAGCCCGGCACGGTGGTGCCTTTGTAGGCATGGGCGCCGTCGCCCCAGGCGTCTATCAGGTCGATGCCGTCGCGGCCGATGATGCAACCGCGGGGCAAGGGGTCGCTGGCCTGGAAACCCGTGCCGAAGATCAGGCAGTCAGCGGGATGCTTGATGCCGTCGGCGGTGATCACACCATCAGCTTCGATGCGCAGCACGCTGTCGGTGACCACCTCGACATTGCTGCGCGAGAGAGCCGGGTAGTAGTCGTTGGAGATCAACACGCGCTTGCAGCCAATGGTGTAGTCCGGCGTCAGCATCTTGCGCAGGGAAGGGCGCGCCACTTGTCTGCGCAGGTGACGCAGGGCGATTTTCTGCACCATCTTCATCAGCCGTGGATGCAAGGCAAAACCCACCACCCGGCCTTCCAGCGCCCAGTAGAGGGCGCTGCGCACCAGCTTTTGGGTGAACGGCAGGTGCTTGAACAGCCAGCGCTCGAAGGTTGAAATCGGTCGGTCGGGCTTGGGCATGATCCACGGCGGTGTGCGCTGGAACAGGTCCAGGTGCGCCACTTGCGGCGCGATCTGCGGCACGAACTGAATGGCGCTGGCGCCGGTGCCGATCACCGCCACGCGCTTGCCTTTCAAGGCGTAGTCGTGGTCCCAGTGCTGGGAGTGGAAGCGCTTGCCCTTGAAGCTTTCCAGGCCCGGGATGTCCGGCATCGCCGGGCGCGACAAGCCGCCCATGCCCGATACCAGCACCCGTGCACTGACCTGGCGGCCATTGCTGAAGGTCAGGTGCCAGCGTTGCTGCTGCTCATCGAACTCCGCACGTTGCAGGCCCATGCCGAAACGCAGGTAGGGCGCCAGCTCGAAGCGCGTGGCGCATTGTTCCAGGTAGGCGCGGATCTCAGGTTGCGCCGCGAACTGCCGCGTCCAGTCCGGGTTGGGCGCAAAGGAAAACGAATACACATGGGACTGCACGTCACAGGCGCACCCCGGGTAATGGTTATCGCGCCACGTACCGCCGAGGGTTTCGGCCTGCTCAGCGATAAAGAAGTCGGTGAGCCCGGCTTCCTTGAGTTTGATCGCCATGCATAAGCCCGCGAACCCCGAGCCGATGATGGCGATGTCGATTGAATCACTGCAGGCATTCATAGGGCTGCCTCATTAGTAGAAGGCTTGGGCATCGAATCTGCTCCTGTTTTTGTTTTGTCTTTTAGATAGAACACCATTGCAAAGGAAAATTGAATTATTTATTTTAAAAAAGATTTTAAATAATCTACCTGAAAAAATCGCCTACGCTAGGATCTTGTTGCGCATGTGGGATTTGTCCGACGGGCGAGCACGCCATGCATCAAGTCTAGGTCCAGGGTGTGGACGATGGCTGAGGCCCTGATCAATTCCGGTCAGGTCGCCAGCCGCAGGGAAGCAGAGGACCGAGCTATGGCTGTCGAATGGGTAGTGGCTGCGGGCGTGCTGGTGGGCGCCAGCGCGGCGTTATGGGGCTTGAGTGCCTGGATGACGCGACGCATTGAAGCGGCCGTTCCGAGCAACGGGCGCTTCGTCGAGGTACAGGGCGAGCGCTTTCATTATGTCGAAGAGGGCAAGGGCCCACCGCTGGTGATGATCCACGGGCTGATGGGCAGCAGTCGCAACCTGACGTATGCCTTGTCCGGCCAACTGCGTGAACATTTTCGCGTGATCACCCTCGACCGACCGGGTTCGGGCTATTCCACCCGGCGCCGTGGCACGGCGCCAGACCTGCCGGCCCAGGCCCGGCAAATTGCCGCCTTTATCAACACGCTCGACTTGGATAAGCCGCTGGTCCTGGGGCATTCCCTGGGCGGTGCGATAGCCTTGGCGCTGGCCCTGGACCATCCCCATGCGGTGTCCGGATTGGTGCTGGTCGCGCCCTTGACCCATCCCCAACGCATGCTGCCGCTGGTGTTCCTGTCTTTGGCGGTACGCCCGGCCTGGTTGCGACGCTGGATGGCCCACACGTTGACCATGCCCGTTGGCCTGCTGACCAAGAACGCGGTGGTCAGGGGGGTATTCGCTCCCGATGCTGCGCCGCCGGACTTTGCCACCCGTGGCGGCGGGTTGCTGGGCATGCGCCCCGACAACTTCTACGCCGCCTCCACCGAGATCAACCGCGTCAACGATCACCTGCCGGACATGGTCAAACGCTACCCGCAGCTGACCCTGCCTATCGGGCTGATCTATGGCGCGCAAGACAAGGTGCTCGACTTCCAGAAACACGGCCAGGCCCTGGCGAGCAAGGTGCCAGGATTGAAAATGCAGGTGGTGGAAGGCCGTGGACACATGTTGCCGATCACCGCGACGCAGCGAGTGGCGGCGCTGGTAGATCAGGTTGCCAAGCGCGTTCGACCCGGCGAAAACGTCAGGCAGTTGCACTCACCTGTAGCCCTGGCGAGCAAATAAGTGTGCGACCCGACTCGCGGTTCAACGGCGTTGATGCCTGCCCTAGACACCTGACCACGTGGCTGAAAAAGAGACTGTACGGTCACGGAAAAAAGGGCTGGAGAAACTAGTTGACGACCTAACGATTCCGCGCTATTTATTTAAAAAAATTATTTCAATGTGTAATTTGAAATTATTTTTGAAATGCCTAAGAGCGAATAAAATAATGAAAAAAACGCCTTTTATCGCATGGTCAATGTCTCGGAGCTGTCAGCGCTCCGTGAACCTCTCAGCTGCCCGAGCATTCAGTGAATGCGTGTGGAGGTTGCCATGAATCAGACCCTGGCAACCTCGCAAGTCTGGACCGACGGCAAGCGCCACCTGTGGTGGCTGGGCATCATGCCCCTCGCAACTCCGCTACTTTCCGGCGCCCTGGCAATCGGCACCGGCGTGCAGCAACTCTGGTGGGTCGGCGTGCTGGTGATCTTCGGCTTGATCCCGTTGATCGATGGCCTGCTCGGCGAAGACGTCAGCAACCCACCTGAATCGGCCGTCAGCAACCTCGAATCCCAAAGCTACTACCGCTGGATCGTCTACACCGGCGTGCTGTTTGTGATCGCCTCAGTGGTCATCACCGGCTGGCTGGCCGCCGGCGGCATCGACTGGATCATCAACGGCGGCCTGCTGCACGCCACTGCCGCGCTGGAGCCCTCAAGCTGGCTGGCAAGGACCGCAGCATTCATTACAGCCCGTACCGAGCTGCACGGCGAAATCAGTGTGTTCACCTACTTGGGCATGGCGATGTCCACCGGTGCCGCCACCGGCATCGCAATCAACACCGCCCATGAACTGGGGCACAAGCCCAAGCCCCTGGAAGTGTTCCTGGCCAAGGTCACCCTGGCGCCGACGTTCTACGGGCACTTCTACACCGAACACAACCGCGGCCATCACGTACGAGTCGCCACCCCGGAGGATCCGGCCAGCTCGCGGCTGGGTGAGAGTTTCTGGGCGTTCCTGCCGCGCTCGGTGTGGTTCAGCGCCGTGTCGGCCTGGAACCTGGAGCGCGAACGCCTGCGCAAACTCGGCCTGCCGGCGCTGCACTGGAAAAACGCGGTACTCAGTGCCTGGATGTACAGCGTGGTGTTGTGGGGCGCGATGATTGCCTGGCTGGGCGCGGCAGTGATTCCGTTCCTGATAATCCAGGGTATCTACGGGTTCTCGTTGCTGGAAGTGGTGAACTATGTCGAGCACTACGGGCTCAAGCGCCAGAAGTTGCCCAACGGCCGTTATGAACGCTGCTCGCCGCGCCATTCATGGAACAGTAATCGGATTGTCACCAATATCTTTCTGTTCCAACTTCAGCGGCACTCCGATCACCATGCCAACCCGACGCGCAGTTATCAGTCGTTGCGTCACTTCGATGAGTCACCGCAACTGCCCTATGGCTACGCGAGCATGATTGTCTGGGCCTATGTGCCGTACTTATGGCGGCGGCGCATGGATCATCGCGTACTCAATCACTATGCCGGGGATATCAGCCTGACCAATCTTCAACCGTCACAACGTTTGAAGTATCTGGAGAAATACAGCAACAGCGCGAAGCCGTTTTGAGATGAAGTAAGCAGTCAGGGCTTACTCGGGATCTGTGTATCGCGCAGGTCCTTATCGCCCCCAGTTTCAGTTGCAAGAACGTGGTTTGACCCTACAAAAATAATTTAAGGGAAGGACGTCCACCATGCAAAGTTCTGCCAAGTTCACCGCCCACATCGTGCTGGCCGCGATGGGCCTGATTGTCTATCACCAGGCCCAGGCTGCCCGTATCGAACCCGCCGGCAGTGCCTTCACTGCCCAGGGGCCTATCAGTTTTTCCAAGGGCAAGCTGATCAGCGCCGACTGCACCATCAAGGTGGCAGGCAAGGTCGCTGCCGATGGTTCATCAGTGAATGTCGATAAAGTCGAATTCGACGGCGGCCTCAAATGCAGCCGCGTTGAAGCAATTAACCTGCCCTGGGTGCTGGTCGCCAACGATACCAAAAGTGGCTCGATGTCGAAGATCAGCGTGGATGTGCACGCCTTTGGCCTGGGCGGCAAGTGTGGGCCTTCGACGGCCGACGGTACGTGGGATAACGCCACCGGCAAGTTGGAAGCTGCCGATGTGCCTATTGGCGAAGACTGCAAGATCAACACGGTGTCGATCAAGATGCCGGCCAACTTCAAAGTTGTCGAATAAAGCGTTTTGACTGTTATAGCGGTAGATGCATTGAAATTTGGCTGGAAAGGGAAGTTCTGCAGTTTCACCGTGACCTCTCGATCATGGCCATTACCCCTGGCGAAATGAATCGCCATAACATGTGAGGAAAAACAATGAAAAGCTTGAAAACTCTCGTGTCGCTCTCTGCCTTGGCTGTTTGCATGGGTGCTGCTTCCATGGCCAATGCCTATAGCATCAGTCCGGTTAACTCGAGCTTCACTGCACCAGGCACCATTTCGGTGAAGTCACCCTCTTCCTACCAGGCCACTGTTAACTGCACCGCGAACTTTACCGGTAATGTAGATGCCACTGGTGTGGCAAAAATTACCGGGGTAACCGTGAGCGGTAGCGGCCTTTGTGCATTGCCGAAAATCACCGGATTGCCATGGACATTGACCGCCACAGGCCCTGCCACAGGTTCGGTCGCCAACGTCGGCTACACCATTGCCTCCTCAGTGCTGTACCCAGCGTCCAATTGTGGGCCTTCGACCATCAACGTTGGCTACGCCGGTGGCGTACTCACAGCGTCCAATCAAGGCCTCAGCAATTCCTGCACCGTTGTGAGCCTGAGTGTGACCCCAAGCCCTACCTTCACCATCGTGCCTTGATGGCAGGTCGGAGCACCGCGTTGATCACCTGCTGAAAGACTGGCGCCTGTGTACCAGGCGCCAGTTCATGCAGTGCCAGGCAGCAAGACGAACTGGCGGGGCCGGTTCACAGGGATAACAAAAAGGAGTGCCGCATGAATAATAAGAAACCACATGTGCAAGTTTTGCTGGGGCTGGCGTTGATGGGGGGCATGACCGGCGTCATAGCGCCTGTGCAGGCTGGCGGTTTTTCTACCCCTACCTACGGTGCGCCCGGTTGGGGCCGGGCCTTTGCCGGTGGTTCGTTATTCAAGAACGACCCGAGTTCGGCGTATAACAACCCGGCGGCCATGGCGTTTGTCGAACATAATGTCGCGCAATTCACCGTCGACTATGCGCGGATCAAGATCAAGTACAAGGGCAACGCCTCCGATTATGCAGGCAACCCGATTTCCAGTACGCCATTGGACGAGAATGGTTTTCCCGATGGTGCCGCGACCACTGTCAATAACAACGATGGTGGCCAGGGTGGCTTCACCGCCTGGCTACCGACCGGCTTCATGGTAATGCCATTGGGCGACCGGTTTGCCTTCGGCTTGAGCCAGGTGGTTCCCCAGGGCATGCGCTCCACCTGGGATGAAGACTCCAAAGTGCGCGACTTTGCCGTGGATACGAAAATCGAAACTGTCGGCTTGACGGGCTCGTTGTCTTTCAAAGTCAACGACCAGTTCTCCGTCGGTGGCGGCTTGATCGTGCAACACAGCAAGGGCTTCGTCAGCCAGAACGTTGACTTGCTCTCCGCGGCGGCGGTGTCCGATTCCGAACTGGGCGGTATCAATTTCCCATCCGATGTGGGACACGCCTTGATGCGCGTCAAGGTCGACAATATTTCCACCGGCTGGTTTGCCGGCGTGGTGTGGAAGCCCACTGAACGAGACACCTTGGGTCTCAATTACCACGCCAAGATCAAAAACAAGATGACCGGTAAATACAATCTGTATGCCGATCAGTTTTCCTACAACCTCATGACGCAACCCAGCCCATTCGGTGGCAACGGTACGCTGGTCAACACCGCCTATCCTGGCCTGAATCTGGCCCCGGACGGCGCCCATGCCAGTGTTCAGCTGGACATTCCCGCCACCGCCGGCCTGGATTGGGTGCATCAGTTCAATGATCGTTTCACCATGGGCGCGAGCGTGACCTGGACCGAATGGTCGTCGTTCAAGGACCTGACGCTCAATTCCGGAGACATGCGCATTGTCTCCATTCCCTACAACTACAAGAACACCTGGATGTACTCTCTCGGCGGTGATTATCGTGCGACCGATGAGCTGACCTTGCGAGCAGGTGTCGCGATTGACCAGACCCCGACGCGCAACTCCACCCGTGATCCTCGGATTCCGGACGGTGACCGCACGTTCCTGTCGTTGGGGGCTGGCTACGACGTGAAAGCGGTCAAGGGCCTGAGCCTGGATGTGGCCTATTCCCACCAGTTCGTGCAGAAGGTCAACCTCAAGACCAAGAACGTCGATCGCCTGGGCGGCGCGAGCCTGGATGGCAAGGCCGAGTCTTCAGGGGACGTGGTGAGTTTGTCGGCGACCTATGCGTTCTAACGAGGCATAAGGAGGAGGGTGGCAAGCGCATCTTGCTGCCCTCCCAGATTGGTCCCGTAACAGTGCTGTGATTGATCTGACTGGTGAACGATCAGGCTGATTTGGTCAGCCGTTTTTTTTGCTTATGGATTAAATAAAAATTTCAAAACAAAATTTGAATTTAGTCTTTCAAGTTTGTAGTGTGGTTTTACGCCGCAGCTCATTTCGACCTGCCTGTGTGTTGGCCACACCCCGAATCAAGTAGAGGTATCCCCATGCTTATCTGGTTATTGGTGGGTTTCGCCGCAGCGATTGCCCTGGCGTATCGACAAGCCGCCGCCACCCTGTGGCTCGGCGCTGGGCTAATCTGGCTGGCGGTTGGCTACCTGTTCAATGCAGTGGCCGGCCTGGGCACTGCTGTTGCAGCCGTGCTGGTGGTGTTGCCGGCCTTGGTGCTGGCGATCAAGCCCCTGCGCCGCGCCCTGCTGACCAGCAAGGCCCTGGGCCTGTTTCGTACAATCATGCCGGCGATGTCTGATACCGAGCGTGCGGCCATCGAGTCGGGCACTGTGTGGTGGGATGCGGAGCTGTTCAGCGGCAAGCCCAACTGGCAGCGCCTGCTGCAAGCGGCGCCGGCCAGCCTGAGTGCCGAGGAGCAAGCCTTCCTCGACAACGAGGTGGAAAACCTGTGCGACATCGCCAATGACTGGGAAACCACCCAGGTCTGGCAAGACATGTCGCCCGAATGCTGGCAGTACACCAAGGATGCCGGGTTCCTCGGCATGATCATTCCCAAGCAGTACGGCGGCAAAGGGTTCTCCCATTACGCCCACTCCCAGGTAGTGATGAAGCTGTCGACCCGCTGCTCGGCGGCGGCGATTTCGGTGATGGTGCCCAACTCCCTGGGCCCGGCTGAACTGCTGCTGCATTACGGCACCGACGCCCAGCGCAATTACTACCTGCCGCGCCTGGCCAGGGGCGAAGACATCCCGTGTTTTGCCCTGACCAGCCCCTATGCCGGCTCCGATGCGGGCGCGATTCCAGACCTGGGCATCGTCTGTAAAGGCCTGCACGAAGGCGAGCAAGTGCTGGGTTTCAAAGTGACCTGGGACAAGCGCTACATCACTCTCGGCCCGATTGCCACGGTGCTGGGCCTGGCGTTCCGCGCCGAAGACCCGGACGGCTTGCTCGGCGCGCCCGGTTCACTGGGTATTACCTGCGCGCTGATCCCCACATCCCACCCAGGTGTGAACAGCGGTCGCCGCCACTGGCCGCTGAACGCGGTGTTCCAGAATGGTCCTACCACCGGCAAGGATGTTTTCATTCCGTTGGAATGGGTAATCGGCGGCCGCGAGCAGATCGGCAACGGCTGGCGCATGTTGATGGAATGCCTGGCGGCGGGGCGGGCGATTTCCCTGCCATCGGCCAACGTCGGCCTGGGTAAAGTCGCGGTGCGTGGTACCAGCGCCTATGCGGCGATGCGCAAGCAGTTCGGCCTGCCCATCGGCAAGTTTGAAGGGGTGCAGGCACCGTTGGCACGCATGGCCGGGCATTTGTATGCCTGCGATGCGGTGCGCAAGGTGTCGGTGGCGTCCCTGGATGCCGGCGAGAAACCGTCGGTAATCTCGGCCATCGCCAAGTACCACGTCACTGAGCGTGCGCGGATCATCGTCAACGACGGCATGGATATCGTCGCCGGCAAAGGCATCTGCATGGGCCCCAATAACTTCCTTGCCCGCGCCTACCAGCAAAGCCCCATCGCCATTACGGTGGAAGGCGCCAACATCATGACCCGCTGCCTGATCATCTTTGGCCAGGGCTTGATTCGTTGCCATCCCTACGTGTTTCGCGAGATGGAAGCGGCGCGCAACCCGGATCGGCGCAAGGCGCTGGAAGAGTTCGACAGCGCGATGTTCGGCCATGTGAGTTTTGTCCTGGCCAACACCGTACGCGCAGCGGTGCATGCGCTGACTGGCGGGCGGCTGATTTCGGCGCCGGCCAAGACCGACCCGGCGCTGGCGTCCTACTACCGTCAGGCCAATCGGCTGTCGGTGGTGCTGGCGTTGATCTCGGACATTTCCATGGGCGTGTTGGGCGGTGCCCTCAAGCGTAAGGAAAGCATCACCGGGCGCCTGGGGGATATTCTCTCCCAGCTGTACATCCTGTCCTGCGTGCTCAAGCGTTTTGAGGATGATGGCCAGCCCCAGGCCGACCTGCCGCTGGTGCATTGGGCGGCCCAGGATGCATTGCTGCGCGCCCATGAAGCCTTGGCCGAAGTGCTCGATAACTACCCCTCGAAACCCGCTGCGGCGGTGATGCGTGGCTTGAGCTTTCCGCTGGGCATTCCACTGCGCAAACCCTCGGATCGCCTGTTGGCCCAGGTGGCGGATGTGGTGCAGACCCCGGGGGAAACCCGCGATCGTTTGCTGGCCAATTCCTACATCCCGCGCCCGGAAATCGACAAGCTGGCCTATGGCGAACTCGGCTTCCGTTTATTGCCGCAAGTGGAGCTGATCGAGGCCCGGCTCAAGCCCTCCATCAAGCAAGGCTTGCTCGAGCCGCTGCCGATCTCGGCCATGGCTTTCACCGTCTGGCGCGTCAAGGCGCGGGCGCTGGACTTGATCAGCGATGACGAAGACACCTTGCTGGCGCGCTATGTGGAGTACGCCGACCACGGCATCCAGGTCGATGATTTTCCCCAGGATTTTGGTTTGCTGGAGGCCTTGCAGCAACGTAAGCAAGCGCTGGAGCCGAGCGCCAAGCGTCGCAGCAATCAAAGCGAAAACGCCCCGGTCAACTAAGAAGAACGCGGTCCAAATGTGGGAGGGGGCGTGCCCCCGATAGCGGTGTGTCAGCCAAGCAGATTTACCTGATAGACCGCCATCGGGGGCATGCCCCTTCCCACATTTGACCGGGTTCACAAGGCAGGATCAGTGTTGTGAGTGGAATCCTCTATGAGTGACAACTACCTTTCATTCGTCAATTCCCCCTGGGGCCGTCGTCTGGCCCAGGCTGTCGGCCTGCCGCAGCCTTTGCCGCTGCAACGCCATCGCGGTGGCCAGGCCGGGCTGGCCAACCCGGTGATCATCGCCGGGGCCGGGCGCCTGGTGGCATCGGTGCAGCGCATTTTCAGCGCCACCGACACCGTTGCCGCCACCCCGGCGACCCTCATGGCGCCGTCTACCGTTAAGGTGCAAGGCGCGGTGTTCGACGCCAGTGACATCGCCGATCTGCAACAGCTGGATGAGCTCTACGTGTTCTTCCATGCCAACGCCAAGCGCCTCGGCCAACATGGCCGGGTGGTGGTGCTCGGCACAGCGCCGGAACATTGCAGGGACTTGCCCCAGGCCATCGCCCAGCGCGCTCTTGAAGGCTTGGTACGTTCGCTGGCCAAGGAACTGCGCCGGGCGATCACCGTGCAGTTGCTCTATGTGGCGCCAGGTGCCGAGGAGGCATTGGACAGCAGCCTGCGCTTCTTCCTGTCGCGCTGTTCGGCCTATGTATCGGGGCAGGTGGTGCGCCTGCAAACACCGGTCGATGGCAACACTGCCGTCAATTGGGACAAACCCTTCGCCGGTCGACGTGCCTTGGTCACCGGCGCCTCCCGGGGCATCGGCCTGGCCATCGCCCAGGTGCTGGCGCGGGACGGCGCCCATGTGGTGTGCGTGGATGTGCCCCAGGCCCAGGATGCGTTGCAGCAGGCCGCCGCCAGTGTCGCAGGTTCGGCCTTGCCCCTGGACATCACTGCCGCCGACACCGCTGCGCTGTTGCAAGCCCACGTCAGCCAATACGGTGCCTTCGATGTGGTGGTACACAATGCCGGCATCACCCGTGACAAGACCATCGCCAAGATGACCGAAGCCGCCTGGCGCAGTGTATTGGCAGTCAATCTTGAGGCACCGTTGCAGCTCAGTGAGGCCTTGCTCGACAGCCAGGGCCTGAACCCAGGTGGGCGCATCGTGTGCGTGTCGTCGATTTCCGGTATCGCCGGCAACCTGGGGCAAAGTAACTACGCCACCTCCAAGGCCGGGGTGATAGGCCTGGTGCAGGGCCTGGCGCCGCGTGCGGCGGCTCGGCAGGTCACGGTAAATGCGGTGGCCCCCGGGTTTATCGAAACCCAGATGACCGCAAAAATCCCGCTGATGATCCGCGAAGCGGGGCGACGCATGAACTCGTTGTCCCAGGGCGGGCAGCCGATTGATGTGGCCGAGACCATCGCCTGGCTGGCCCATCCCGCATCCGGCGGGGTCAATGGCCAGGTGGTGCGGGTGTGTGGCCAAAGCCTGTTGGGAGCCTGAGTCGATGGATTACGTGACGCAGATTATCGACCCAGCGCCCTCGCGCACGCAGTTGTTGCTCGATGGCATGCGCGCCTTGCGCAAGCCCAAGCTCGACGGCGCGCCGTCGTTGCCCACGGCGCGACTGGTGCGCTCGGCGGTGGAGCTGTCGCCCGCAGGTATCGCCGCTTACGCCCGGGCCTGTGGCTTTCGGCGTGAACAGGGCGTGCCACTGTCCTATCCCCATGTGTTGGCATTCCCACTGCATTTGATGCTGCTGACCCGGCCAAGCTTCCCGTACCCGGCCAGCGGCATGGTGCACCTGGCCAATCGCATTCGCCAGCACCAACGCCTGCACGAGGGCCAGGCGCTGCGTCTGGAGGTGTATTGCGAGCGCTGGGTCGCCCATCCAAAAGGGCAGGCGCTGAGTATCGCCACCCGTGCCTACGGTGCTGACGCCCTGGTGTGGGAAAGCGACAGCCTGTACCTGCGTCGCGACGTCGACAGCCCTGTGGGTGAAGCCTGGAGTGACCCTTTGCCGCTGCAGGAAGACGGTTTATTGCGCACCCAACGCTGGGTATTGCCGGCTGATCTGGGGCGACGTTTTGCCAAGGTCTCGGGGGACTTCAATCCGATTCACACCTCGGTCATCGGCGCCAGGCTCTTCGGTTTCCGGCGTGCCATCGCCCATGGCATGTGGACCCTGGGGCGAGCATTGGCGGCGCAACAACCACCCGGAGGCTTGGATCAGGCCCAGGCCCACTGCGACTTCAAGTTGCCGATCTTCCTGCCCGGTCAGGTCGCCCTGTGGAACCGCCCGGTGACCGGCCCAAGGCGTGAGTTCGAAGTGCGCAATTTTGCTGGGGACAAACCCCATATGCGCGGGCTATTCATTTGGAAAGAGAGCCAGGCATGAGTGACTACAGCTTCAACCCGGCCCCGACCCGCCGCGTGGCGATCATCGGCGGCAACCGCATCCCGTTTGCGCGCTCCAATACGGTGTACGCCCACGACAGCAACCAGGATTTATTGGTCGCCGCTCTGCAAGGCCTGGTAGACCGCTACAACCTGCACGGCCAACGCCTGGGCGAGTTTGCCGCCGGGGCGGTGGTCAAGCATTCACGGGATTTCAACCTGGCCCGTGAGTCTTTATTGTCCACCACGCTGTCGCCGCAAACTCCGGCCTATGATGTGCAACAAGCCTGTGGCACCGGGCTTGAAGCGGCGCTGTTGGTGGCGAATAAAATCGCCCTCGGCCAGATCGAAGTCGGGATTGCCGGTGGCGCCGACACCACCTCCGACGCGCCTATCGGTATCAACGAAACCTTGCGCCATACCTTGCTTGCCGCCAATCGGGCCAAGGGCATGGGCGACAAGCTCAAGACCTTGCTGAAAGTGCGTCCATCGATGTTGTTCAAGCCGTTGTTACCGCGTAACGGCGAGCCGCGCACCGGCTTGTCCATGGGCGAGCACTGCGAGGAAATGGCCAAGCGCTGGCAAATCAAACGCCTGGCCCAGGACGAACTGACCCTCAGCAGTCACCAGCGCCTGGATGCGGCATACAAACGCGGTTTCTTCGACGATCTGATCAGCCCCCATCGCGGCCTGGCCCGCGACAACAACCTGCGCGCCGATATCAGCCTGGAAAAACTCGCGGGCCTGTCGCCGGCATTCGACCGGCGCAACGGCACACTCACCGCCGGCAACTCCACGCCGCTGACCGACGGCGCCTCGGTGGTGCTGCTCGCCAGTGAAGAATGGGCCAGCGCCAACGGCTGGCCGGTGCTGGCTTATTTGCGCACGGGTGAGACGGCGGCGGTGAATTTTGTCGACGGCACCGAGGGCCTGCTGATGGCGCCGGCCTACGCCGTACCGCGCATGCTTGAGCGCGAGGGCTTGAGTTTTGCCGACTTCGATTTATTCGAGATCCACGAAGCCTTTGCCGCCCAGGTGCTGTGTACGCTCAAGGCCTGGGAAGACCCCGAGTATTGCCGCGAGCGCCTCGGCTTGGACGCTCCCCTGGGCGCCATCGACCGCAGCAAGATGAACGTCAACGGCGGCTCACTGGGCTGCGGCCACCCCTTTGCCGCCACCGGTGGCCGGCAACTGGCGGCACTGGCCAAGGCGATCCATGAACGCGGTGGTGGTCGCGGCCTGATCTCGATCTGTGCGGCGGGCGGGTTGGGCATCACCGCCATCGTCGAAAAGTAACGCTGTCAAAAACAACAATAAGGACACTGCCATGAACGCTATCAGCCTGGAACACAGCGAACGCATCTGGTTGAACGCTTACCTGCCCGGCGTTCCGGCCGACATCGATGCCGGGATCGAAGACTACCCGTCATTGCGTGAAGTGTTCCTGGAACACCTGGAAAAATTCCACGAGCGGGTCGCCTACGTCAGCATCGGCACCGAAATGACCTACGCCGACTGGCAGGTCCAGGGCATTGCGTTTGCGGCTTGGCTGCAGGGCCAGGGCGTGAAGAAGGGCGACCGCGTGGCGCTGATGATGCCCAACTGCTTGCAGTACCCGATTTGCCTGTTGGGTACGATCCTGGCCGGGGCAGTGGTGGTCAACGTCAACCCGTTGTACACCGCCCATGAACTCAAGCATCTGCTCAAGGACAGCGGCGCCGAGACCGTGGTGATCTTCGAGAATTTTGCCCACACCCTGGAAAAAGCCATGGCAGGCAGCAGCGTCAAGCGCGTGGTGGTCGCGGCGATCGGTGATTTGTTGGGCACCTTCAAGGGCGCGGCGATGAACTTCATCCTGCGGCGTGTGCAGAAACAGGTGCCAGCCTTCAAGCTGCCCGGCGCGCTGCGTTTCAATCAGGTGATGAAACAGGGCAGGGCGCTGAATCATCTGCCGGTCACCCTGGATCGCGACGAACTCGCCTTTTTGCAATATACCGGCGGCACCACTGGCGATGCCAAGGGAGTGATGCTCAGCCATCGCAATATCATCGCCAACCTATTGCAAGCCAAGGCCTGGGTCGGCGACCAACTGGACCAGCACAAGCAGGAAACCAACGTGACCCTGCTGCCGCTGTATCACATCTTTTCCCTGACGGTGAACTGCCTGATGTTCATGTGCCTGGGCGGGCGCAATATCCTGATCGCCAACCCGCGGGACGTGAAGCGCGTGCAGATGATCCTGCGCAAAGAGCGCTTCAACGGGATTGCCGGGGTCAATACGTTGTTCAACGGCTTGCTGGAGAACAAGGAGTTCTGCGCAAGGGACTTTTCCGACCTGCGCCTGGTGATCGCCGGTGGCATGGCCACCCACACCGCCGTGGCCAAGCGCTGGAAAGAAGTCACCGGGCTGCCGATCGTCGAAGGTTACGGGCTGACCGAATGTTCGCCGGTGGTGAGCATCAGCCCCATCGATATTTCACGCATGCGCGAGATGGAATTCACCGGCAGCATCGGTGTGCCGCTGCCATCGACCTGGGTGCGCTTTATGCGCGAAGACGGCGAGCTGGCGGATATCGGCGAGCAAGGCGAACTGCAAGTACGCGGCCCGCAAGTGATGCAGGGCTACTGGCAGCGCCCCAAGGAAACCGCCGAGGTGCTGGACGCCGAGGGCTGGCTGTCCACCGGTGATATCGGGGTGATGGACGCCCGCGGCTATATCCGCCTGGTGGACCGCAAGAAGGACATGATCCTGGTCTCGGGTTTTAACGTGTACCCCAATGAAATCGAGGATGTGGTGGCGATGCACCCGGGTGTCAGCGAAGTGGCCGCCATTGGCGTGGACGATGCGGTGAGCGGGGAAAAGGTCAAGATCATCGTGGTGCGCAAGGACCCGGACCTGACCCAGGAGCAGATCCTCGCGCACTGCCGGGAATACTTGACGGGGTACAAGGTGCCGCGGTATGTGGAGTTTCGCAGTACCGAGCTGCCCAAGACGACGGTTGGCAAGGTACTGCGGCGGGCGTTGCGCTGACACTCTCGACGTTGTCAGCAATGGTCAGAGGTAACCATCATCCTGAATGTTGAGGCCAATGACATCCTCGCTGTAGATCGGCCGAGTGCTTTTGATCAGAAAGTCAGTCTTGCGATCACCCGTCAGATCAATGGCGAGGAAGTACCGCTGGGTATTCGGGTTGAAGGTCAGGAGGGTATCGCCCGGTCGTCCGCTGTATTGACTGACGTGGTTGAGAGTGACCTGTGTGTTTTTACTAAGACTGCTCAAGTCGATCTTGTCTTGGCCTGTGGTGAAGTCCATGAGCAAGTCCGGGTTGTTGCGCGTGGAGTCGCTGGCGGTCTGGTAGGTGAACGTGTTGAAGCCACCATTACCGGCCAGGTGGTCGGCTCCGCCCCCGCCGATCAACACGTTATCGCCGCTGTTTCCGGCAATACGGTCGCTGCCTTTGCCGCCAATGGCATTTTCGATGAGGGTGTCGGGCGTGATGTACACATTGTCAGTCAAGCCACCGACGCTTGAGCGCGAATTCGGCGCCAGGTTGATTCGCTGGGCTTGCGCGAAACCGGAAAAGTCCAGAGTGTCATTACCCTTTAGGTCATGCACGCTGAAAGCCGGTTTGTCTGTGGGCGACGAGAGGCTGGTTTCACGCTGGCCGGTATTGGCGTTGAAGCCGTAAACGGTGTCGGCCGCATCGCATTCTGAGCGTGGGGGCGTGACAGGAAGCGGCGGCGCGGGGGCCGGCTTGGGTACAGGAATAGGCTTACGTTCTGGTTCTGGTTCTGGTTTTGGCGGCACGACAGGTGTAACCGGCGCATCTGGTGTAACGGGTATATCGGGCGTAGCCCCTGTCAAGATATCGCCAGGTTTTATCGGGCTTTTGCTCAGGATCACCAGCGCGGATCCAGGGTCGCCATTCACATTTAGAATCAGCCTGTACAGCTTGATGTTTGCATCGTAGTCCAGCGTCAGTTCACCTTTGCGCCCCGTGTGTTGGTCAACGAGTTGAGGAGTCTGGAGGCCCGCTTTTTTCAACAACCCAGATAGATCGATCTTGTCGATACCGCTTGTGAAGTCCGTGAGCATATCCGGGTTTTCAGCCGGTGAGTCGCTGGCCCGGTTATAGACAAAGGTATCTGCGCCTCCACCCCCTGTCAGCGTGTCGCCTCCTGCCCCTCCCGTCATGCGGTTGTTGACGTGATTGCCAATCAACACATCGTGCCCGGAGCCGCCGATGGCATTTTCCATGACCACGCCCTTGGCGATGGAGACGTTGCCCATGCGACCGCCCACATCCGAGAGTGTCTCGGCGCCCAGGTTGATCTTTTGATTTTGCTTGAAACCGGAAAAATCCAAGGTGTCTTCGCCACCCCCATCCCAGACACAAAAGTTGGTCAACTCGTCGGCTGAGGTCAACGTATAGTGGTCACGCTCAGTGTTGGAGTTGAAACCATAAGTTGTATTTCCTTTTCGAGTTTCGTAATTGGGTTCGTATAAGCGTTGAACGGCTGCGATATCGTGCATGGCCGGGGTCAAGTTGCTATCCGAAACACTCGCGCCGCGCTCGTCGGCGGGGCGCCACCATTTGTTTTTGTAACTCATGGCCGTGTGCGTTTGGCTGTTTTCGGGATAGTTCTGGTTGGGATGTTGTAATCCCAGGCTATGACCAAGTTCATGAATCATCGACGAATGAGGGGGAGAGTTCCTGTTGCCTACCCCGATGCCTATATTTGCCGTTCCCTGGTCATTTGGCATGGTCGCGTACCCGCCGACCCCATTGTTGGCGTGAAGGACAAAAAATGCATCTGCATGCTTGGCGTTTTCGGTGAACTTGACCTTGACCACGTCTTCCCAAGCCTTGATCGCGCTCCTGAACGCTTTCTTTCTGGCCTGGCTGAATTCAAGTGCACCACCGCCCTTGAGCCAGGCTGTTTGCGGGTCTGTGGCGTCGAAGAACTTGTAAGAAACGGATAATTGGCCATCGCCATTCTTGTCCTTTAATTTAAAGTTGTCGCGGGTCAGTTGCTGGGCAACTTTGTCTGATAGAGAGGACGAGGCTTGCAGTGGAGTGTCGCCAGTAGGGGGTTGGATTTGTCGGTGCAGGTGCATTGGCGCGTGAGTTTCGTTACTTAGCATGTTTATGCCTCGCAGATGTTTGGTTTGTATGAGTGCGTAAGAGGGGTTTGAGTGTCGGGCGCGGATTAAGGTGGCGTGATTCTTTACGGAAGGCCAGAGGGTATTTATGTCGATGTGTGATTAAAAGTTTAGAGTTTTTAAAGGCGGGTGTGTGTGCGCTGGCTGCGTGTGAAGTGTGTTTTTTTGAAGGGGGTATACAGCTATTTGAAGTTAGGAAAAGTGACTGATTGAAGTGCGATCAAACAAGTTTTTACTTGAGTTGAATAATGGTCAGCGCTTCATCCCTGCGAACACACTGATGGATAGGCCGGACAGTGCACGCCGACCCTGTAGGTAAGGGCGGCGTTTAACCGGCAGATCAGCGTGCTCTACAGTTCGTTGACCTTGACCCAGCGTTCTTCGCGCGCCGCCGTACGAATTGCCGTCGCCAGCCTCTCGACTGCCCACGCCGCCTCGAAGTCCGTTCCATCGGCACCCTGGCCAGCCAGCGCCATGATCAACTCCTGCACCTCCAGCGTCTTCAGCTCGTTGTAGCCCAACTGGTGCCCCGCCGCCGGGCTGAATGCGGCATAGCCGGGCAGGGCGGGGCCGGCGAGCAGGCGTTGGAAACCGTCCTGGCCGATGCGGTACAGGCGCAGTTCATTCAAGCGTTCCTGGTCGAACGCCAAGGTGCCTTTGGTCCCGCTGATCTCAAAGCCCAAGTGATTCTTGTAGCCGTGCTTGAGCCAACTGCTGCTTACCGTGCCGCGGGCACCGTTGGCAAAGCGCAGCAGGGCATGCACCTGGTCATCCACAGCAATCGGTTTCAAAGTGCTGCTGCCCTGGGTGACGGGCCGTTGAGCGTGGACGGTCTGGGTATCGGCGCACACACTGACCACATCACCGACCAGATAGCGCGCCATTGACAGTAGATGACTGCCCAGGTCGGCCAGGGCACCACCGGCGTGTTCGACTTCACACCGCCACGACCAGGGGGAGCCCGGGTCGGCCATGAAGTCCTCGCTGAATTCACCCTGGAAGCTGATGATCTCGCCGAGGTCGCCCTTGGCAATCATTTGCTTTGCCAGCACGATCATCGGGTTGTGCTGGTAGTTGTAGCCGACTCGCGTCACTACCCCGGCGGCACTGGCGGCGCGGCGCATGGCGTCGGCTTGCTCGAGGCTGACGGCCAGGGGTTTCTCGCAATACACCGCCTTGCCCGCCGCGATGGCGGCCATGGCCATGGGATAGTGCAAATGGTTGGGCGTGGTGATGGCTACGACGTCGACCTTGGGGTCGTCGATCAGTGCCTGCCAGTCGCCATGGGCCCGGGCAAAGCCCCAGGCGTCAGCGCACCGCTGGGCGCGTTCGGTGTCGGCATCGGCCAGGGCGGCCAGCTTGAGGTGCACCGGTAGTTCAAACACCGCCCGCGCGTTATTGAACGCCAGCGCGTGGGCGCGGCCCATGAAGCCTGTACCGATCAGGCCGATTCCGAGTTCACGCATAGCCGTGGTCCTTTGGATTATTGTTTTCAGGATGGCTATTAATGGAATAAATCTTCGTTTAATTCAATAGGTGGAATAAAAATTCATTTTTCGTCAGTAAGTGTGCCACGCGCCTTGGGTTCATCATTTCTGCTGATAAAGCCATATTCACCCCTGGCCAAATGCCGCCAGTTAACAAAAGATAACGCAGCGCCGATTGTCAGACGATTCCAAAGCCCGATAGGATGGCCCCTGCTTACTCCAGGCGCTCTAGATTGCAGGTTTCACGGCCCTGGAAGATGAGATGACCTAACAATAATAAATGGGAGAAAGGTCTATGAGTGAGCCTGTCATGGGTTGGGTTGTTTGCCGCCCACGTGCCGCGCGCAGGGTTGCGTTGCTGGCCACAGCGCTCTCGCTGCTTGCCGGTGCCGTGTTGTCGACGCCGGTGCTGGCCGCCAGCGATGCCACCGCCGCCGCGGTATCGGCGATTGAATCACCCAAGGCTGCCAAAGGCTTGATGATCGACGTAGCCCACGCAGGCAAACGTCTGGTGGCGGTCGGTGATCGCGGGCATATCCTCTATTCCGATGACCAGGGCAACACCTGGACTCAAGCCAAGGTGCCCACCCGGCAACTGCTCACGGCGGTGTTTTTCGTCGACGACCAACGTGGCTGGGCCGTCGGTCATGATGCGCAAATCCTTGCCAGTGCCGATGGCGGCGCCACCTGGGCCCAGCAATATCAAGACCTCAAGCGCGAAGCCCCGTTGCTCGATGTGTGGTTCAACGATGCCAACCATGGCCTCGCCGTGGGCGCCTATGGTGCGCTGATCGAAACCACCGACGGCGGCACGTCCTGGAACGACGTCAGTGACCGTCTCGATAACGAAGACCAGTTCCACCTCAACGCCATTGCTTCGATCAAGGACGCCGGCCTGTTCATCGTCGGCGAGCAAGGCAGCATGTTCCGCTCCGGCGACGACGGCCAGACCTGGGAAAAACTCGAAGGCCCCTATGAGGGCTCGCTGTTTGGCGTGATCAGCACGGCGCAGCCGCAGACCCTGCTGGCTTATGGTTTGCGCGGCAACCTGTACCGCTCTACCGATTTTGGCAGCACCTGGGATCAGGTCGAGCTCAATGCCACACGCGGTGCGTTGGAGTTCGGCTTGTCTGGGGCGACGTTGCTCGATGATGGCTCCATTGTCGTCGTCGGCAACGGCGGCAGCGTGGTGGTCAGTCATGACGACGGCCAGACGTTCAGCGTATTCAATCGCCCGGACCGGATATCACTCTCGGCGGTCACGGCTGCAGGCAACGGCAACTTGATTCTGGTCGGGCAGGGTGGCGTTCGTGTCGCCACGCCCGCTGGCGCCGAACTCGTAAAACAATAATAAGGGCGGGGAAAGCATGAGCAGTCATCACAACGATAAAGCGACCTTTCTTGAGCGCCTGATCTTCAACAATCGCCCGGCGGTGATCGTCATCTGCCTGCTGGTGAGCGTGTTCCTGTTCTGGCAGGCGACCTTGATTCGCCCGTCCACCAGCTTTGAAAAGATGATCCCCCTCAAGCACCCCTTCATCGAAAAGATGATGGAGCACCGCAACGACCTGGCCAACCTGGGCAATACCGTGCGTATCTCGGTGGAGGCCAAGGACGGCGACATCTTCACTAAGGAGTACATGGAGACCCTGCGGCAGATCAACGACGAGGTCTTCTACATCTCCGGCGTCGATCGCTCGGGCCTCAAATCATTGTGGAGCCCCAGCGTGCGCTGGACCGAAGTGACCGAAGAAGGTTTTGCCGGTGGCGAAGTCATCCCGCAGAGCTACAACGGCTCGCCGCAAAGCCTCGACCAGCTGCGTAACAACGTGCTCAAGTCCGGCCAGGTCGGGCGTCTGGTGGCCAACGACTTCAAGTCGAGTATCGTCGATATCCCGCTGCTGGAGTCCTACCCGGACCCGCAGGACCAGGGCAAGTTGCTGGCCTTGGACTACCAGAAGTTTTCCCATGAACTTGAGGACAAGATCCGCAACAAGTTCGAGGCGCAAAACCCTAATGTAAAAATCCACATTGTCGGTTTCGCCAAGAAAGTCGGCGACTTGATCGATGGCTTGATCATGGTGGTGCTGTTCTTTGGCATCGCCTTCATGATCACCCTGGTGCTGCTCTACTGGTTCACTTGGTGCATCCGCAGCACCATCGCCGTGTTGATCACCACCCTGGTGGCGGTGGTCTGGCAGTTGGGCTTGATGCACGCGGTCGGCTTCGGGTTGGACCCATACTCAATGCTGGTGCCGTTCCTGATCTTCGCCATCGGTATTTCCCACGGCGTGCAGAAGATCAACGGTATCGCCCTGCAATCCAGTGACGCCGATAACGCCCTGACCGCCGCACGGCGTACTTTCCGCCAGTTGTTTCTGCCGGGAATGATTGCGATCCTCGCCGACGCTGTCGGTTTTATCACGCTGCTGATCATCGATATCGGCGTGATCCGCGAGCTGGCCATTGGGGCTTCCATCGGTGTGGCAGTGATCGTGTTTACCAACCTGATCCTGCTGCCGGTGGCGATCTCCTACGTGGGTATCAGCAAGCGCGCGATTGAGCGCAGTAAAAAGGACGCGCACCGCGAACACCGTTTCTGGCGGCTGCTGTCCAAGTTCGCCAGCCCTAAAGTCGCGCCGGTCTCGATCTTCCTCGCCCTGATCGCCTTTGGCGGCGGTCTCTGGTACAGCCAGAACCTGAAGATCGGCGACCTTGACCAAGGTGCCCCGGAACTGCGCCCGGACTCGCGCTACAACAAAGACAACAACTTCATCATCAGCAATTACTCCACCAGTTCCGACGTGCTGGTGGTGATGGTCAAGACCAAGTCCGAAGGATGCTCGCGCTATGAAGCCATGGCGCCCATCGACCAGTTGATGTGGAAGATGCAGAACACCGAGGGCGTGCAGTCGGCAATCTCGTTGGTGACCGTGTCCAAGCAGATGATCAAGGGTATGAACGAAGGCAACCTGAAATGGGAAACCCTGTCGCGTAACCCGGACGTGCTCAATAACTCCATCGCCCGCGCCGATGGTCTGTACAACAACAATTGCTCCCTGGCGCCGGTGCTGGTGTTCCTCAACGATCACAAGGCCGAAACCCTCGACCGCGCCGTGCATGCGGTGCAGGACTTCGCCAAGGAGAACAACAAGGACGGCCTGGAGTTTATCCTCGCCGCCGGCAATGCCGGGATCGAAGCGGCCACCAATGAGGTGATCAAGGAGTCGGAGTTGATCATCCTGATCCTGGTGTACCTGTGCGTGGCGACCATGTGCATGATCACCTTCCGTTCCTGGGCGGCGACCCTGTGCATCGTGCTGCCGCTGGTATTGACGTCGGTACTGGGCAACGCGCTGATGGCGTTCATGGGCATCGGCGTGAAGGTCGCGACCTTGCCGGTGGTGGCCCTGGGCGTGGGGATTGGCGTGGACTACGGCATCTATATCTACAGTCGCCTGGAAAGTTTCCTGCGTGCCGGCTTGCCGCTGCAAGAGGCGTACTACCAGACGTTGAAATCCACCGGCAAGGCCGTGCTGTTCACCGGCCTGTGCCTGGCCATCGGTGTATGCACCTGGATCTTCTCGGCCATCAAGTTCCAGGCCGACATGGGCCTGATGCTGACCTTCATGCTGCTGTGGAACATGTTCGGCGCACTGTGGCTGCTGCCGGCCCTGGCGCGGTTCCTGATCAAGCCGGAGAAGCTGGCGGGGCAGAAGGGCAATTCGTTGTTTGCTCACTGAGCCCCTTCAAGGCTCGTGCTGCAGGAGCGAGCAGACTCGCTCCTGCAGCGCCAGGGTTATAGCTTCAGGAACAGTTTCTGATCCAGCGGTGGCTTGATCTGGGTCCGCAGGATGCGATCGATGGACGAGTTATCCTGGCCGGCCTGGCGCACCAGGTCCTTTTGGGTCAGGTAGCGCTGCTCCGGAATCTTCAAGTGCGCAGCGCTGTAGTTTTCCACGGGCGAGTTTGCCTTGGGGTAATGGAAGTGCGCATACCACAAGTCCTTGAGCCCGTTTTTATCGCGTATCGCGTACTCGGTGAGAACGTCGCCGCCCTTGAGCGGTTTATGGCGCTTGACCAGGCCGATATCAACGCGGCCATGGGTCCATAGGTAATCGATATTCTCCGGCCGAGGCGCCTGGCGTAGATACCCATCGCACCGGTGGGCAATAGCCTGCTGGCGCATGTGTTCCACCGCGTTGCGCCATTGCTCCACCAGGGTTGCGGTTTGGCTATCGGCCTTGTGATTGGCCTGCGCTTCCCGTACTACCTGTTCAAGACGATCCGCCTGGGCTTCGAGCATGTCGCTCCAGTCCTGGGGGTTGACGGATTCCCGTTGCGCCGGGTCATCGAGCTTCCTTTTCTGGAATTGAATCGAGCGTTCGATGGGCGCCTGCTCATCCATCAACTTGCGCGCCGTACCGATATACGCCGACAAAGGTTTAGGCGCGGGTACCGAAGTTGGTTTGAGCGCTACTGGCTTGACCACCTGCACCCATTCGCCTTCGTCCTGATGCCAGCTGTAGGTCCTCAGTGCCTGGCCGCTCTGGGGGTCAAGTACGTCGATGATCGGCACCGTCTCCCCAGGTTGCTTGTCGCGCAGGGTGCCGACCAAGGTTTGCTTGTCGCGGGTCTTGAACACTCGCTTGCTGGCCGACTTGCGTGCCCGATCTTCCCGGCGGAGCACCAAAGGTGGCAGGTGTTGTTCTTCGCGGATCAGGTCGGCCAGTTCAGCCTGGGCCTGGGTGATGACGTTTTGCAGGCATTGAACGAAGAACTCGCCATAAACCGGCCTGACGCTTTCGGGGCTGATGTCCTGTAGGGCCTGGGTGTTGCGCAGCTCGGCCTGGTATCTGTCGATCAAGTTGCTGAGTACCGCGATACGTTCGTCGGCGGTATAGCCCTCGTGCTGCTGCAACTCGATGTGGGACATGGACACCGCATTGAGCTCGGCACGGTTGAAGCGATCAAGGAAGAACCTTTTCTCGGGAGCGTTAGTCGGGACCATACGGTCGATGCTCAACTCGCGCAGCGTGCTCAGTTGCTCCAGCCGGCTCGTCAGCAGCAGATCTGCCGGTGGTTGTTGAGTGCTCCTGATAAAGATCTCTGCCTGTTTCTTGTTGACCGGCGAGTCGTTTTTCCATTCATCGAGAAACGCTTCATAGGCGTTGCCCGCCTTCATCAAGCGGGCCAGGCGCATCTCGCGCAGGCTCATGGCTTCCACCATTTCAGCGTAGGCCCCCGGCTGATTGGCGCGGACCCTGTCTGCCAGGGCGGCCATCGGTTCACCCGAGGGGGCATGGGTAAACTCATCGGCGTCGTACAAATGATCGACATAGATCGAACGCAGGATTTCGGCGATTGCCCGGTATTCGCCACCACGCACTTCTCTGAACACTTCCAGATCCATGGCGGGGTTATCGCTGCGTACTGCCTGGATCGCGTCTTTGCGGCCATCAATCGTGAAGCTGGCGTAGCGTTGATAGTCATCCAGGCGCTGGCGTAGCAATGCGGTCAGGTTGCGGTTGTTGCTCAGCTCCTGCTGGTAGCGATCGGTGAAGTCGGCGGCGCGCCCACTGCTGTTGACCAGGCCCCAGAGCGTTCTGAGGGTTTTATCTGACTTTTTCAGGCTCTGCTCGGTTTGCTGGAGACGCTCTCGGGCACTCATCATGAGTACCTCCATGGGCAGCACACGCTGCCTGTGGGACGCGAAGCTTTTAAGCATGGCTTCACCCTGAGTGGCGTTTGCCTCGAGGGTGGTTTGTATCCGGTCACTGACGGGCATACCGCCCTTGAGCCGAGGAGCAATATCGAACTGCCAATGACCCTGGCCGTCGTGCTTCAAGGATGGACCGGTGCGCGCCTTGTCGTGCTCATCTATTACAAAAAAGCCGTCGAGATCCCTGGCCACCCTGAACCAGTGGTTATCGATATGAGCATGCAGTTTGTCGTCGATAAGGTAGAGACCTTGGGTCTTCCCACTTTGAATCGGTGTGACCTCGCGGGCCGGTGCCGGCACGCTGAAGGTGTTGATATAGGCGCGCTGGGCCGGGCTCAGGCCCCGCAGGCTGGAGAAGGCAAAGTCGAACGGCTGGTTGCTGTCGAGCAACCCGCTGGGCGCAGGCGCGTCTTCTTCGATCAGCACCTGGGTGGGCGGCGGAGTGTCGTCAGTGCGCCGCAGCGGGATCGACACTTGCGCACGCTCGATAAAGGGCACCTTGCCCAAGGGCCGCACGGCGGCCTCGCTGGGCGTGGAATGACTCAACAATGTAGCGACATTCACCAGCAGGTCCACCATCGCCTGCGTGGTGTCGGCATTGGTCGACTCAGTGGCGTGCTTGATGTCGTTTTCAACACTGGCCAGTTGCAGCAGCCAGCCGGCCATGGCCCCTGGGCCGCGCAGCACCGGAAGCAGGGTATTGAACAACAGCCAGCCCAATTCCTTGTGCAGCGCCCAGCGGCTTTGGGCGTCAGAGGTGGACTGGCCTTGGGCAAGGGTCACCAGGCTTTGGGCATTGCTGTTGTACAGGTACTGCATCAGATTGCCGTCGAGCAGGTCGCTTCTGAGCGTGCGGGCCGCAGCAAAATCCTCGAGGGCCAATGCCGTCGGGGCTGGTGTCGGCGGGGCGTCGAACTCATTGAACACACCGTAGCGGGCGACATGGGGCGTCTTGAAACCGCCATTGCCGTACACCGCGCGGGCTTTGTCGTCGGGCAGCCAGGCCAGGATACTCTGTTGCAACTCACCCGGTGCCTGGATGGCAGCCAGCAGCGCGTCACGGCTGGCGAACTCGAGCAGCGCCGGCGAGAGCATCGGGCGATAGAGCAGATGCGGGCCGCGGGCCGGGTCCAGTGGCTCGATCAGGAACATATTGGCCACCTCATCCGGTGTCGCGCCAGGTTTGCGCAGGAACGCCAGGGGGCGCACAGTTATCTCCTGTTCGTCGACCCTGCGCGGGCCGGTGCCAGGCCGGGTTACGGCCTCGACAAAGCGGTAGCCTTGCGCGGTGATACCGGCTTGACCTTTGAGCTTGAGTTCCAGGGCCTGCATGTTCAGTTGCAGCGGCACCTGCTCGGCAAACAATGCGGCGCGCTCCCGGGCGACTGCGGTGTCGCTGAGCAGGCGCTGGTTCAGCAGGGCGGGGTAGCGCTCACCGATGTTGACCGTGCTGATCAGGTCCTTGAGCTCCTGCGGCATCTGGGGGTCGGTCATCGGCTGCCCGCGCAGGCGAATATCCATGCTGCCTTTTGGCAGGCCGGCGAGGTTAGCCAGGGCCATGTCCACCAGGCTCATCTTGATCGGCTCAATGTAGCCGCCGGCAAGGGTGCCTACGGCAACCTTGAAAGTGATCTCCAGGTCGCTTGCGCTATAGCCCTTGGAGGCCAGTTGGGCATTGAGCTGTTGTTCGGCATACGTGCGGATATCAGGGATATCGTTGAGAAAGGTTAGCCCCTGATGACGCGCTACGCTGCTGGCCAGGGCGAGGGTGTTGCGCTGGTAGGCAAGCCGCTCGGCCGCGCTGGCGTTGTTAAGCCACGCCGGCAGGTTACGCTTCATTTGCGCCAGCCTCCCTGGCGCTGTGCTCGGCTGGCTGTTGAACAGCTCAGCCGTGTCGGTGGCCTGGGAAAACAGTTGCTCGAGGTCGTCCACCTGCATGCTCGCCGGTAGGTGGATGGCCTGCAGGTTGTGCAACTGGCGATTGAGGATCACAGCGGCCTGGGTGTCGAAAATATTGCCGTCTGGCTCGACGCGCTTCCAGGACAGATGATCGAAGCTCAGTTGCCCTTCGAGCTGCTTGGACAGGGCCGCGGCGAACGCCTCCATCGAGGCATGGGGCGTCACCACACCCGCGGGCGTCACCTGCAATATCAGGTTCTGGCCGTTGACCTGGCGGGTGATCAACAGGTCGGGGTTCACAAGGGTGGCGGCGGTAGCGGCCTGTTTCAATGTGGTCTGCACCATGAAGACCTGCGCAGCGTCGGTGCCGACCACTTGTCGGCGCTGCGCGCTATCGGGGTAACGTACGATCTGGTCGAGGGTCTCGCGCTGCACCGCGCTCAGGCCCGGTTGTTGCAGGCCCGCCACGCGTACGGTGTCATTGAGACTGTCGCTGAGCCAAAGCCAGTGGCTGGTAGCGCTGGCGGTATCCTGGCTCCAGAACCGGGTCAGGGCCTCTGCGTACGCGTCCACAAGGTGGGGGCGCAGGCTACGGATGGCCAGCTCGACAATGCGCGTATCCAGGGGTTCGCTACGCTTGCTGGCATCGACGACGCTCAGGGGGTTGGCGGAGTGGGATTCGACCCATTGACTCTGCGCCGTGAAGCCCAGCTCGCTGCCGGTTGCCAGGTGTTCGAGGGCCAGGTCCAGCAGTGGCGTCAGTTTGTACTGCACCGAATCGGTCGGCAGGCGGGTCGCCAGGGAAGTATTGGCGCTGTTGAAGTCCAGCGTCGGGTAATGGCGCTTGAGGGCCTCGTCCAGCATGCCCGCAACCACTGAACGCACCGTTGGCCGGCTGGCGAACTGGCTGGCGACCACCTCGGCGGGTGAGTTGGCCGGTAGCGCCGGCATTTCGCTGAGCCTGCTCTGGAGGGTAGAGGGCGCGCGTATCGGTGTCGGCAAGTTCGAGCGTCGGGGCTGCGGACCGGCGAGTGATGGCTGGTCGACCTTTGGCTCAAGGGGGAGTGGCGCAGGTTCGGCGGGTAGCGTGGCGGTAAACATGCGAGGGTTGTTTCTGATCGATTGCATGGAGCAATTCCTTTGCTGGGATGGAAATCGAGCAAGAAAAATATCGCGTTGGCAGACGCGCGAAATCGACATTGCGTTAGGAGCTATTGCCGTAGCGTGCCCAAGCCCCGTGTTCCCTGGAGCCGCCCGGTGTATGTCCTCGTATTTGTAACCGGCGCGCGCGGCAAAGCGGGACCGCACGCGCTGCCGTGCGCTATCATCGAGGCTTTCCCGTAGATGATTGACTGCCATGACTGCCGACACCCTGACCACCGTCCTTGCCACCAGCGACATGCTTGAAATCGATGGCCTGCACGCTTTTGACTTCACGTTTGACGCCGAAAAGCTGCTGATCACCGCCATGGACGGCCGTGCCGAAAAGCGCTGGGCATTCAGCTCGGCCCAGGTGCAGGCGGCCACGTTTGACGACACCCTGCAAAGCTGGACCCTGACCGGTGATTCGGGCGAGCACCGCCTGATCTGCATGAGCGCTTTCACTGGCAACAATAACGATGAGGATGAAGCTGATGTTGATGCGTAAATTCTGGCCCCTGTTGATGGCGGGCAGCGTCGGTGCCATGTCGGTGCAGGCTGCGCCGGCTGACACCTATGAACTGCTGGTAGGCAGCTACACCGCCGGTACCAGCGAAGGGATCTATCGCCTGCAGTTTGACAGCCGCACCGGCCAGTTCAGCGGCAAGCCCGTATTGGCTGCCAAAACGGCCAACCCCTCGTGGTTGACGGTTTCCCGGGACCAGAAGTACCTGTTTGTGGTCAACGAGAACGGCCCGGGCCAGAAAGACCCTGTCGGTCGTGTCAGCAGCTACCGCATCGACCCGAAGAACTATCAGCTCACCCTGATCAACCAGGTACAGAGCCTGGGCAATGAGCCGACCCACTCCAGCGTCGCCGCCGGTGGCCGCCACCTGTTCGTCGCCAATTATTCGGTGCTGGAAGACCCGGGCGGCAGCCTGGCGATCCTGCCGGTCGACGGCGAGGGCAAGCTGTCGGCCCCGGTGCAGTTGAGCGGGCACCCGGCCAGCCGGGTGAACCCTGAGCGCCAGGCCTCCAACCATGTGCATTCGGTGGTGTCGTCGCCGGATGGCAAATATGTGTTTGTGCAGGACCTGGGCGCGGACAAGGTGTTTGTCTACCAATACGACCCAAAGGCCAATCACGAGCTGCCGCTGACCCCGGCCAACCCGCCTTCGGTGCAGTTGCCGCCTGGCAGTGGTCCGCGTCACTTGCTGTTCAGCGCTGACGGCAAGCACGCCTGGTTGACTACCGAGATGAGCGCCCAGGTCGCCGTGTTCGACTACAACGACGGAAAGCTCACGCAAACCCAGTTGCTGGACTATGCCGCCGGCCAACCGGTATCCGACAAGGCCGGCGCCGCGTTGCATGTTTCCAGCGATGGCAAGTTCCTCTACGTGAGTAACCGTGGCACGGCCAATCAGTTGCTGGTGTTCAGCATCGATCCGGCCACTGCGCACCTCAAGGAAGTCCAGCGCCGCTCCGTCGAAGGTGATCACCCACGCGAGTTCAGCCTCGACCCCAGCGGCAAGTTCCTGCTGACCGCCAACCAGAAAAGCAATGAAATCGTGGTGATAGAACGCGACCCCAAGACTGGCCTGCTGGGTAAAACCGTGCAGAAATTGCCGATCGATGCGCCCAGCGACATCAAGTTCCTGGTGCGTCAATAGGCCTCAGGCCCCGCATTGCGGGGCCTGAGCTTTTGTATTAATTGCATTGATAACAGCTACTGTTTCAAAGCATTTCTAAGGTTCAACCCTCGGGCGTAAGTTTGATTCCAAGGCCTCCAGCGGCCACTCAACCAAACGAACACAAGGGTTACCGCCATGAATTTGAATCTCTTCTCCATCATCGCTGCTTCTGCTGTTTCCGCCACCGTGGCGTTGCCAGCCGCTGCCAGCGTGGAAGTCACCGGCAAAAAATCCAGCGTCACGGCCTATACCCAGAAATACCTGCAACAGAGCGCCAACTTCTATGCGGCGCTGGATCACAAGACCCAGCACTAACGAAGATCAACCTGTGGGAGGGGGCTTGCTCCCGATGGCGGCCTTCGGGCCGACCAGGATCTTGGATCAGACCGAGTACATATCCATTGCTGCGGTAACGGCCACTTAGGGTTCCGCTTTTACAGCGGGTCACTTTTGAAAAGCCGGAATGCCGGCCCAGGCAAAAGTAACCAAACGCTCTTGCCCCACCACTCGGCACCTCGCCCAGGCTCGGTGTGCCCGTAATCCGACAGGGATTTGGGGGGCCGCCGCCACGCGCCATCCCTGGCGCGGGGCGGCTAAACCGGCATCCCTGCCGGTTTAGCCCCCAAATCCCTGTCGAATTCCGGCCAGCGTGGTTTAACGGGGCGCCTGAGATCAAAAGCAAGATCAACGGCGGCTCGCTTCGCATCGTGGTTACTGGCGGTCGCTACGTCAGAGTTGTGTAGATACCTATGGCTATCGGGGCAAGCCCCCCTCCCACAGGTTGATTGTGCGGTTTTAAGATTTTGCCATTACTGCAATAAATAACGGCGACTCAAGAAACCGCTGCAACCAAGCCTGCAACCGCCGATAGGGCGTAGTCGCAAACCACTCTCGATCCACATGAGCAAACTGCCGTACAAATGGCGCCAGCGCCACATCCGCCAGGCTCAGGTGATCGGCGAGCAAATACTCCCGATTCGCCAGCAAATTCTCCAGCTTCTGCAAGAACACCTCGCCCTCGGCCCGATAATGTTCCATCGGTTGCTCCGGATAGCGTTCAGGGTACTTGTATCGATTCAAATGATGTTTGAACACCTGATCATTCTCGGCTATCAGCGCCAATACCTCAGGGTTGCCCTCGAGCAGCCAATCATCAGGATCGTGCTGTGCCAGGGCCCATTGCATGATGTCCAGGCTTTCTTCGAGCACTCGACCCTCCAGGCTCAACACCGGCACCGTAGCCTTGGGCGACAGCGCCAGCATCTCGGCCGGCTTGGCTTTCAGGCTGACTTCGACAATACGCACCGCCACGCCTGAATAACGTAACGCCAACCGCGCCCGCATCGCATAGGGGCAGCGGCGGAACGAATACAGCAGCGCCTCGCTCACTTGACCTCCAGGGTGCTCAAGCCATTGCCCTGACGCTTGACCTGGATCTGTACCGGGATGCGCTCGTGCATTTCCTGCACGTGGGAGATCACCGCCACCTTGCGGCCCTGGGCCTGCAGGCCGTCCAGGGCATCCATGGCCAATTGCAGCGACTCAGGATCGAGGCTGCCGAAACCTTCGTCGATAAACAGCGACTCGATCTTCAAGGTACTCGACGCCATGGACGCCAGGCCCAGGGCCAGCGCCAACGACACCAGGAAGGTTTCGCCACCCGACAGCGAGTGCACCGAGCGCAGTTCGTCACCCATCTCGGTGTCCATCACCAGCAGGCCGAGCATGCTGCCGCCGCGTTTAAGCCGGTAGCGGCGCACCAGTTGGCGCAGTTGTACGTTGGCGTGGTGCACCAGCAAATCGAGGTTATAGGCCTGGGCGATCTTGCGGAAGGTGTCGCCGGTGGCCGAGCCGATCAGCGCATTCAGGCGCGCCCAGCGTTGCCACTCTTCGTAAGCCTTGGTGATCTGTTCGGTGAGGGCTTGGTTGGCGTCCTGGCGGCGCTGGTCTTCAGATTGACGTGCGCGCAGTTCCGCGCAGTGTTTCTCGCCGTCGGCCAGTTGCTGATTCAGTGTCGCCAGGCTGTTGTCCAGTTGCTCGGCTTCCAGATGACCGTTGTGCAATGCCTGGTGTTCGGCCAGGCGTTGTTCACGCTCTTGTAGAAGTACCTTGGCCTGCTCGACGGCTTTCTCGCTGGCGTGCAGTTGCTGGCGCAGTAATGCGACCTGGGCCTCATCGAAGGCCAATAGGCGTGTCAGGCCGTCGTCATCCAGTTCGGGGTGCAACCCGCGCCATTGCGTGACGCGCGTTGCCAGGTCCTGTTGCTCAGCTTGCAGTGCTTGCTGGCGTTCCTGCAGGGCCTTGAGGTCCGCCGCTACCTGCACCAGGGCTGTGTGTACGCTATGCAGTTGCTGGTTGGCGTCACTCTCGCCCTGGCGTGACTGCTCGACGCTCTGCTCCAGCTGCTGCTGCCAGTGTTCGGCGCTGGGATGCTCACCCAACATGGCGCTGAGTTTTTCCTGGATTACCTGTTGCTGCGCCGCCAACTCGTTGACCTGCAGAGTCAGGGCGTCGAGCTGCTGCTGACGGTGTTGCTGGTGGGTCTGTTGTTTCTCGATGGCTTGTTGGCGCTCTTGCTGTTCCGCCAGTTCATCACGTTGATGGCCTAGCTGTTCCAGGCGCTGGCTGACCTGTTGGTCGAGGCCCAGGAAGGTCGTCGTGGGGTCGCTGCGCAAGCCTTCAAGGGTGTCGGCGGGCAACAGGCCGGCGAAGGCGTTGAGTTCTGTGTCGAGGCGTTCACGGTCGTTAGCCAGTTCGCGCTGCTGGTCCAGCAGCAATTGCCGGGCTTGCTGGCTGGCGTCCTGGGCCGCTTGCAGTTGTTGCTGCAAGCGACCGGCGTTTTGTTGCAGGTTGAGCAGGGCGCTTTGGCGCTGTTCGTCCTGGCTGATGCTTTGGGTCAGCTGTGCCAATTGTTGGGCCAGCCAGGTGCTGCGCTGGGCGACGTCCTGATTGAACAGCGAAGCGGACAGCGAATGGGCTTGCAGACTTAGTGCCAGGCCCTGTTGCTGTGTAGCCAGCTGTTCCTGTTGGCGCAGGAATTCCTTTTGTTCGGCGATCAGTCCGCCCACTTCACCGCGTAGTTCGGTGAGTTTTTCCTTGAGGCTGTCGACGGCTTTCTGTGCCGTGGCCTCTTCGTTTTCATCATGGCGACCCAGGCTTTGCAGCAAGGCTTCGGGCTGGTGAAACGGATGCTCGTGGCTGCCGCATACCGGGCAGGGTTGGTCATCCTGCAATTGCCCACGTAGTTCCTCGACGCTGGCACTGCGGGCCAGGCGTTGGCGTTCCAACAGCTGCTTGGTCACCGACAAGGCTTGCTCGGCGACGTTAAGCTCGGCCTTGGTTTGCAGGCCAGCCTGGTTCAGCTGCTCGCGTCGTTGCGCTGCGTCAGCCAGTTTTTGCGTCAGCGTGGCAGCCTGTTGATCCAGCTGTTGTTGGCTGTCCCACAAGCGCGCCAGTTCTTCGAAGGCGCGCTGTTGTTTGCGATTGTCTTGCAGCAGGCTGGCCAGTAATTGAATCTGTTCGGCCACTGCGTGAGGTTCGGCACCGGCCTCCTGATAGAGCAGGTCCAGGGCTTCACGCTGTTGGGTGAACTGTGCGGCGGCAGTGCTGGCCCGCTGTTCGAGCTGTGGCAGTTCGGCCTGGCCTTGATTGAGGCGACTGCCGGTCAACATCAGCTGTTGCAGGCGGTCGCGGTAGGCATTCCAGGCCTCACTCAAGGGGGCGAGGGCGGCGCTGTGCTCAAGCTCGGAGGCCAGGCGTTGCAGGCGCTCGGCGACTTGGGCCTGTTTTTCCTGCAAACCCTCGAGCAGGGCCTGGCCCTCGACGCAGGCGTTTGCGTGCCGTTGTTTTTCCTCCGCGCGCTTGGCCAGTTCACGGGTCAAGTGGGCGAGGGTGTTTTGTTCTTCCACGGCCTGGCGTAGCAAGGGCGCGGCGTCGGCCTGGTTTTTCAGCGCGTCGGCCAATGCCGCGTGGGCGGCTACTTGCTGTTGTTGGGACTGTTCCTGGCGGACGTGCAGTGCGGCTTGCTGATCGATATGTTGCTGAATCTGCGCGGCCAGTGGCGTCAGCAAGGTGTCGAGTTCTGCCTGGCGCAAGAAGTGATGGCGTTGCGGCGCCAGCTGGTCGAGGCGACCCAGGTCCTGGCGTTGCGGGCCTTGGCTGTCCCAGTGTTGCTGGGCTTGCTGCAGCTGTTCGACGGCGCTGAGCTGGCGCTCCTGCCATTCACGCAGTTCCTTGAGCCAGGTGTGCTGCAACTCCAGTTGCTTGAGCTGGGCCTGCTGGGTCTTTAGCTGTTGCTGGGCGTCTGCCAGCTGTTGATCCAGCTCGGCGCGGGCTTCGGCGGCCAGGGGCACTACGCCGGTGGCTTGGTCTTGCAGTTGTTTGTGGGCGTCCTTGGCGTCCTTGGCCTTGTCGAAGGCACGGCGGCCAAGCTGGGTGTACAGCGCGGTGTCGGTGAGCTTTTCCAGCAGTTCGCTGCGCTCATTGTCATTGGCCTTGAGAAAGGCGCTGAACTCGCTTTGCGCCAGCAAAACCGCACGGGTGAACTGCTCGAAGTTCAGGCCCAGGGCCAGTTCCAGCTGGGTCTTGTATTCGGTTTTCTGACTGGCCAGCAGTTGCTCGCTGTCCAGGTCGATCAGGCTTTGGCGGCTGTTCTGCAACTTGCCGCTGGCCTTGTCGCGGGCACGGTTGGCTTCCCAGCGCGCACGGTAGCGACGGCCGCTGACGCCGACGAAATCCACCTCGGCGTAGCCACCACCGGTACCGCGGCGAATCAGGGTGCGCGGGTCACCGATGGAGATGTCGGTGTCGGCATCCGGCATCTTCGCCTGGCCGGTATCGCCCAGGCGCGGCACCGCGCCAAACAGCGCCAGGCACAATGCATCGAGTAGGGTGCTTTTACCGGCGCCGGTCGGCCCGGTGATGGCGAACAGGCCCGCACTGGCCAGGGGCTCGGCGGTAAAGTCGATTTCGAACGGGCCGGCCAGGGAGGCAAGGTTTTTCAGGCGGATGGCGAGGATCTTCATGGCTGTTCACCCGCTTGTTGTACTTCCTGGAGCAGCACGGCGAAGTCTTTCAAGGTCTGCTCATCCACTTCACTGCCATAGCTGTCCTGCCAAGCGCGGCTGAACAGTTCCTGGGGCGTGAGCTGGTCGAGTTCGATCAAGCGCTCGTCGTCGGTTTCGGTGTTGCCGCGCTGGCCGGCATATTCGGCGGCGATGCGCACCAGCCGTACGGCCTTGCCTTGCAGGGCGGTTTCGATCTGCTGGCGCAGGTCGGGTTGCGGCTCGTCAAGGCGCACGCGCACTTCCAGCCAGGGGTGGCGCTGGGTTTCGGCCAGCAGGTCGATGTCCGGCAACGCGGCCAGTTGCGTGAGGATCTCGGCCAGGGGCGCGGCTTCCAGACGTTGCAGGTTGACCGAGCGTGGAATCAGCAACGGCTCGACGCTGACCAGCCGCTCGCCCTGGAACATCACGTCGAGTACCTGGTGCTTGTAGCCGATTTCGGAAAACGACAGCGGAATCGGCGAGCCGCTATAGCGAATGCGCTCTTCGCCATTGACCTTTTGCGGCTTGTGCAAATGGCCGAGGGCAACATAGCCGACAGTTCTATCGAACAGGCTGGCCGGCAGCGCTTCGGCGTTACCAATGATCAGGCTGCGCTCGGAGTCTTCCGACACCGAACCGCCGGCCATATGCGCATGGCTGATGGCTATCAGCGCCTGGCCTTTCTTGCGTTTGGCGTTGGCGGCGGCGATCAGCCACTCATGCACCTGGCCGATACCGCGCAGGTAGTCGTCACCCAGCTGTGCACCGGTGACTTCCGCCGGGCGCAGGAAGGGCAATGCCAGACACCAGGCGGCAATCTTGCCTTTGGCATCCGGCAAAGGGATCAGCAGGCGTTCGGCATCCAACTGGCCGTCGTCCAGCCACAACACCCGGCCCAGGGCATGGGTGCGCAGGCGACGCATCAACGGCGCGGGCAATTCGATGCGCGAACCGGAGTCGTGGTTACCGGCGATCATCACGATGGTCAGTTTCGGGTTTTGTTCGTGGGCGCTGATGATGAAGTCATACAGGCGCTCCTGGGCCTTGAGCGGCGGGTTGACCGTGTCGAAGATATCCCCGGCGATCAACAGCACATCCGGACGCTGGGCGTTGAGTTGGCTCAGTAGCCACTCAAGGAAACAGGCGTGTTCGAAGTCGCGTTCCTGGCCGTGGAGGTTTTGGCCCAGGTGCCAGTCGGAGGTGTGGAACAGACGCAAGGCGAACTCCGTGGAGAAGATGAAAAGGAGGGGAGTTTACCTGTAAATGCACTCGGGATGCCTGCGGGTGGCCCAGATCTGATGTGGGAGGTAGCCAGCTTATCGGTCACTGACCCACCGTCATCGGGGGAGCCCCCTCTTATCAAACTTCAAATAAGCTACTGATTTTAAAGAGTTAAAATTTAGTCTTAACGCCGGATATTTTGGCGGCGGCCCGGGATGCTGCGCGACGGCGCCACGTCGACGATGTGACCGGGTTGTTGGGTTGTTGGAGCGAGTACATATCCGTTGCTTAGGTAACGGCCACTATAGGTTCCGCCCTTACGGCGGCTCACTTTGCAAAAGCGGCAAAGTAAGCAAAACGCTCTTGCCCCACCACTCGGCACCTCGCCCGGGCTCGGTGTGCCCTCACTCCGGCTTGAATCCGTGGGCCGCCGTCATGGGCCATCCTTGGCCCAGGACGGCTAACCCGGCGTCCTGCCGGGTTACCCACGGATTCAAGCCTGCGTTCGGCCAGCGTGGTTTAACGGGGCGCCTGAGATCAAGATCAAAGGCGACTCGCTGCGCATCGCAGATACGCTGGCGGCGCTTCTGCTTCTCTCGTAGGAGCGAGCTTGCTCGCGAAAAACCTGAGAACGCCGCGTTCTGTCTGGTTTCCCACGTCATCGTTAACGACCTTCGCGGGCAAGCCCGCTCCCACAGGGGTACGCGCACGCTTCAACGATCAGGTCGGCTATAAGGCCGCCTCGCTGTGTTTTTGATCTCAGGCGGCCCACCAAATCCCTGTCGGATTACGGGCACACCGAGCCCGGGCGAGGTGCCGAGTGGTGGGGCAAGAGCGTTTTGCTTACTTTTGCCTGGGCCGGCATTCCGGCTTTTCAAAAGTGAGCCGCTGTAAAAGCGGAACCCTAAGTGGCCGTTGCCCAAATAACGGATATGTACCCAGGACGAAAACCAACATCCTGCTCGGCTGTCAGGCCGCCACGGGAGCAAGCTCCCTAGTTTGCTGCGCGACAGCGTCACATCGAAGATGTGGTGGGGACTCCCACAGTTGATTTGAGTAGTGTCAGGGACCTTGGGTTATTTCGGATAGAGCGGCGGCAAGCTGGTGGTGTCGGTAGCCGGGTCTTGCCCGCGCTCGGCCACGGGGATGGCCTTGATCGCCCGCCACAGGTCGTCACCCAGCCAGTACTGGCCGCTTTCGCTGTACAGCGCGCCATTCAAGCCATCCAGTGCATCTGACAATGGTACAAACCGCGCCGCCATGTCGGCCAGGGTTTCTGGCTGTTGCCTGGCCCAGGCGTCGAGAGCCTGGCGCGTAGCCTGGGGGTCGTTGGCCTGGGTGGCGCGCTTGAGGTCGTCGAGCAAGGTGCGTGGGCTTGGGCCGGTTTGCGCGGCGCGCTGAACGGCCGGTTGTCGGCGGGCACGCCACCAGAGAGCGAAGCCCAGCAGGGTGGTGCAGGCCAGGAGCAGCGTGCTCAATTGCCACTGCCACAGGCGCTCATCGTCGGGGGCGGTGATGATGGTCGGTGTGGCAGGTGTATCCACCACCAGGCTTGGGTTAACCGCCACTTGCACGGTGCGCGCCGGCAGGCTGGTGCGCTCCAGGTGGTCTTCGTGGGTGTTCCACCACACCACTTCAACCGGCGGCAGTTCCAGGGCGCCGGCGCGGGTTGGTACCAGGGCTTCGCGGTCTTCACGGCTGCCGGTCAGGCCGCGGTCGCTGGTGCGGTTGCCGAGTACCGGTTGATCGGGGTAGCGGCGCAGGCCATTGACTTCAGTGCTGGGCAACGCTGGCAGCTGCGCGCTGGACAGGCCTTCGGCCTCGACGGTGAGGCTGCGCGTCAACGAGTCGCCGACTTGTACATGGTCCGGCGTGGGGTTCCAGCCTTCGTTCAAGGTCAGATTGCGTGCCGGCAGCCAAGGCGCGTCGGCGGGGTAGAGGTCTGGCTTGGGCTTGATCGTCAAGGGCAGGGCCGCGGAGCTGACGTGAATCATCTTGCCCGGCTTGGTGCCTTGCAGCGTGTTTTCCTGGGCCGGGCGCGACTCCACCAGCGTGGCGCTGAAGGTCTGCGCCGGAATCATCAGGGTGCCGCTGTGTTGCGGGTAGAGGGCGTAGCGGGTCTCGATCACGCCATGGCGAATGCTGTTGATGACCTTTTCATAGGTACGCGACTCGCCCAGTTGCTCGACACGGGCATCGGGAATCTGCAAGGGCGTGAGGCTGCTGTCGTCATACAGCGATACCGAATGATATACGCGCACGGTCAATAGCGCCTGGGCCTGGACGTACACGCTGGTCTGGTCGAGGTTAGCTTCGATAAACACCGGGGCCAGTTCGGCGCTGGTGTTCTGGCTGGCGGTTTCGACCACTTGCAGGGTGATCGGCTGGGTCTTGAGTGCGCCGACTTGCAGCGGTGGAATAACCACCGTGCCGTTTTCCTTGGGCAGCAAGGTGATGATCCAGCGCGTGGTGGCGTGGTTATCGCCGCCCAGAGTAGTGAGTTGGTTGATCTGGCGGGTGCCGCTGACTTCGAACTGCGCATCCAGGGGCGACAGGTCGGGCTTGCCGAATTGGGTGACGTCGCTGGATTCCACCGTCAGCTCCACCGTTTCCCCGGAGTTGAGGCGGCTGCGGTCAACACTGGCGACCAGGTTCGCCGCCTGGGCGTGGCCTGCCGAAATCGCGAGCAGGAGCAGAAGGGTGGTACGGCGGCTCATCGAGTTGTGTCCTGATGTTGTTGCTGTTCGTACCAGAATTTGCGCCGCAGCAGTTCACCGGGATTGTCCGGGATCTCTTGCAGCCATTGCTCCAAGGCCTGGCGCCGTTCGCCTTCAAGGCGGGTATCGGCAGGGCGCAGGGGCGGCGTGGTGGTGTTTTCGTCGCCCAGTTCGCTGCCCGGCACTTCGTTACCACCTGGCTGTGGTGCGGCGCTGGCTTCGGTTTCGCCGGTGCCGGCTTCACCCTGGCCCTGGGACGACTCCTCGCCAACCTGAGACGTTTGCCCGCTGGCGCCCGGCTGTGGAGTTTGGCCGGGTTGGGCGGTTTCGTCATCTGCGTTTTTGGTTGGTTCGGCCGGCTCGGAGTGCGCCTGTGCTTGCATCAGCGTTTCAACCAAGGCTTTGTTTTTCAGCGCAGGTTGCAGGTCAGGCTGGGCTTCCAGGGCCTGTTCATAAGCGTCAATGGCGGCTTCCAGTTCACCGGCCCGGGCCAGGGCATTGCCACGATTGTAGTGGGAATAGGCGTCGCTGCCCTGGGCAAAACGTTTAATGGCCTCGGCGTAATTTCCGGCTTCGTAGAGCGCCACGCCTTGCCATTGCGGGTCCTGGAAGCGTTCGGCGGCTTCGGCCGGGCGCTTGTGCTTGAGCAGGTACTGGCCTTGCTGGTCGGGACGCAGCCACAGGTCTTGCAGTTCAAAGGCATAGCTGGGCTGCGGCGCGCCCAATAGCAGCAACGGCAAGCAGAACAACCAGCCGCGCCGCCCGGCGCAGGCAGCCAGCAGCAACAGCGGCAGGAGCAGCCAGTAGCCCTGGTCGGCCCAGGTATCCAGGAGCAGCAATTGGCCGTCGTCGCGCAGGACTTGTGTGCTGTCGAGCAGGCCGAGCTGGCGCAGGTCCTTGTCATCCAGGCGCGCCGCCCGGTAGCGGCCGTCCATTTCGCTGGCAAAGGCCTTGAGGGTCGGGCTGTCGAGGCGCGGCACCAGGATCGCGCCCTGGTCGTCCTTGAGGAACTCGCCGTTTTCCTGGGTCACTGGCGTGCCTTCGCGACTACCGATGCCGAGGATCGACAAGGGTGGTGCATGGGCGCTTTGCAGTTGCAGGCGGATACCTTGGCGTTCCTGTTTCGACAGCGAAGAACCGACCAACAGCAAGCGCCCCTGGCCCAGGCCGCCTTGCTTGAGCAGGCCGAGGGCCTTTTCCACGGCCAGGTCGGCGCGGTGGCCGGGCTCGGGCATGATCGAGGGGCGCAGGGCTTCGAGCAGGTTGCGGCTGGTGGCCAGGTCATCCGAGAGCGGCACCAGGGTGTGGGCGCTGCCGGCATATACGATGATGGCGGTCTGCGCGTCGCTGCGTGCTTGCAACAAGTCATACAGCTTGCGCCGCGCCTGCTCCAGGCGGTTGGGCGGGCTATCGGTGGCGAGCATTTGCGGGGTCAGCTCCAGCAGTATCACCAACGGGTCGGAGGGTTTCTGGCTGGACTGTTCCACTCGTTGCCAGCTAGGGCCAAGCAGCGCCAGTACGGCCAACAGCCAGGCAATACCGAGCACCACCCAGGGCGATTTGCTCTCGCGACCGTTGCCACCACTGAGCAATACGGCATGGAAGGCCGGCGGCAGGATCATCTGCCAGCGCCCGGCGCGTTTTTGCCGGTGCCACAACTGCCACAGCAACCAGCCAAGCAGCGGCAACAGCAGCAGCCACCACGGGCGCAACCAATGCGGCCACAGGGCAATCATCGGCGCCTCCGCAAACGCAGGCGCTGAAGGCGCTGGCGCCATTCAGGGTGTTGTTGCAGGAAAATCCCCTTGCTCGACAGTTTGTTGAACCCGCGTTGCAGGGCGTTGTTCGGCCAGCGCTCCTGGATCACCAGCAACAGGCTCAGGATCAGCGCCAGTGCCAACGGGGCGCTGTACAAGGCGTGGGCCGGGCGCGCTTGGGTCGGTTGTTGTTCGACGGGCTCGAGGGTGTCGAGGGTGTCCTTGATCTGTTGCAGTTCTTCGCCATCACGGGCACGGAAATACTGGCCCCCGGTGGCCTCGGCCAATGCCTTGAGCGCCGGCTCGTCAAGGTCAAGGCTCGGGTTCACGCCGAGGACGCCCAGGGAACCGGTTTGCTCGGGGTAGGCACCGATGCCGATCGGGTAGATCTTCACCCCCTCTTCGGCCGCCAGGCGCGCCGCTGTCAGCGGGTCGATCTGCCCGGCGTTATTGGCGCCGTCAGTGATCAGGATCAGCACGCGGCTCTGCGCCGGACGCTGGCGCAGGCGCTTGAGGGCCAGGCCAATGGCGTCGCCGATAGCGGTGTTTTTGCCGGCAATGCCGATGCGCGCTTCATCCAGCCAGGTGCGCACGGTGCGCCGGTCAAAGGTCAACGGAGCTTGCAGGTAGGCTTGCGTGCCGAACAGGATCAAGCCCACTCGGTCACCTTCACGTTCTTCAAGAAAATCCCCGAGCAGGTGCTTGACCAGCGATAAGCGACTCACGTCGTCGCCCTGCCAGTGCATGTCGGGGAAATCCATGGAGCCGGACACGTCGACCGCCACCAGCAAGTCCCGTCCACTGGCGGCAACCGGCAAGGGTTCGCCGAGCCATTGCGGGCGGGCGGCGGCGGTCAGCAGCAACAGCCACAGCACCACGAACGGCGCTTGCTGGCGCCAGCCGGGCAGGTTGGCGCGGGCGCGACGGCGGGCCAGGCCTTCGAGGTCGCTGAGGTAACTGACTTTCAACGCCGGCTCGCCGCTGTCGGCCACCGGCAGCACCAGGCGCATCAACCAGGGCAAAGGCAACAGGGCGAAGATCCACGGCCAGGCGAACTCAAACATGTTTGCGAATCCAGGTGTCGACGGCCTGGGTCAGGCCGGCGATGGCTTTGTCATCAAGTTTGCATTCGGGTTTGTAGGCGCCTTCCACCAGCACCATCCAGCGCGTCAGGCCGGCCGCGGGGCAGCGGTTATCCAGGAAGGCCAGCCATTTGCGTCCGTTGAGGGTGTGGCTCTGGCTGTAAGGGTAGTCGTTGCGACACAGGCGCTTGAGCAGGCCGTTGAGTTGCTGCAGCCAAGCGCCGGCGGGGGCGCCGTCGTAAGGCTTGGGCATCAGCGCCAGCTCGGCCAGGGCGGCGATGCGCAACGGGTCCAGCGGTTGTTCGGCGCGGGCGACAGGGCGGCTGGTCGGCAGCAAGCGACGCAGGGACCACAGGCCCCAACCCAGCAGCGGGATGACCAGCAGCAAGAGCCACCAGCCCGGCGCCGGAGGCCAGAAACCAATGGCTGGCGGGGCAATCAGCGGTTGCAGTTGGTCCAGGCTGCTCATTGTTTTTTAACCGGGCGTTGCGGGTTGAGGTATTCGCGCAGTTGCTCGACCATTTCACTCTGGGTGCTCAAAGGCATCAGCAGCACGCGCAATTTCTGCGCGAGCCGTTCCCAGCGCGCGATTCGCGCCTCGGCCTGGGCCTTGTAGGCGTGGCGCAGATCGATGTTCAGCGTGTCCAGTTCCAGCTGCGCGCCACGTTCGGCAAAACGCAGCAGCCCGGCGGCGGGCAGGGCATGATCCAGTGGGTCGGAGATCGGCAGCAACAGCAGGTCGCAATGGCGCGACAGCAGGCTCAGCTGTTGCTCGGCACCTTCGGTGAGTGCGCGCTCATCGCAGATCACAATCCCCAGGCTGCCCGGGCGCAGCACTTCGCGGCCACGGCGCAGGGCCATGCCCAGGGCGTCGGCCTCCGGGCGGCTTTCGGTGTTCAGGCTCTGGTTGACCCGCACCAGGCGGTTGAGCAACTGCAGCAGGCTTTGCTTGCTGCGCCGGGGCTTGATCTCGTAGTGCTCGTTGTCGCCGAAGACCAGGCCGCCGACCCGGTCGTTATGCCCCAGCGCCGCCCAGCCGATCAGGCTGGCGGCCTGGGCGGCGAGCACCGACTTGAACATTTGTCCCGAGCCGAAAAACAGCCGGCAGCTTTGCTCGACCATGATGAAGATCGGCCGTTCGCGTTCTTCGTGGAACAACTTGGTGTGCGGCTCCTGGGTCCGCGCCGTGACGCGCCAGTCGATGGTGCGCACGTCGTCGCCGGCCTGGTACACGCGCACCTGGTCGAAGTCGACGCCGCGTCCGCGCAGCTTGGAGTGGTGCAGGCCGATCAAAGGGCTGCGCTGGCCCGGCGTGGAAAACAACTGCACTTCACGCACGCGATGACGCATCTCAATCAGTTCGCTGAGGGTTACGCGGATGCCATCGCCCGGGCTCATCGACTTCAAGCGACGGCAACAACGTCAAGAATGCGTTGTACCACGCGGTCCTGGTCAACCCCGGCGGCTTCGGCCTCGAATGACAGGATGATGCGGTGGCGCAGTACGTCGAACAGCACCGCCTGGATATCTTCCGGGCTCACGAAGTCACGACCTGCCAACCAGGCATGGGCGCGGGCGCAACGGTCCAGGGCGATGGAACCGCGGGGGCTGGCGCCGTAGGCGATCCACTCGGCCATTTCCGGGTCGAACTTGGACGGGGTACGGGTGGCCATCACCAGCTGTACCAAGTATTCCTCCACCGCATCGGCCATGTACAAACCGAGGATTTCCTTGCGCGCGGCAAAGATTGCCTGCTGGCTCACGCGGCGCTCGGGCTTGGTTTCGCCATTCAGTGCTTCGCCCCGCGCCTGTTGCAGGATGCGCCGTTCGACGCCGGCGTCCGGGAAGCCGATTTTGACGTGCATCAGAAAACGGTCGAGCTGGGCTTCGGGCAGCGGGTAGGTGCCTTCCTGCTCGATCGGGTTCTGGGTAGCCATCACCAGGAACAGCGGCGACAGCTCATAGGTGCTGCGGCCCACGCTGACCTGGCGCTCGGCCATGGCCTCAAGCAAGGCCGATTGGACCTTGGCCGGGGCGCGGTTGATTTCGTCGGCCAATACCAGATTGTGAAAGATCGGCCCCTGCTGGAACACGAAGCTGCCGGTTTCCGGGCGATAGATCTCGGTGCCGGTGATATCGGCGGGCAACAGGTCGGGGGTGAACTGGATACGATGGAACTGCGCTTCGATGCCTTCGGCCAATTCCTTGATCGCCTTGGTCTTGGCCAGCCCCGGTGCGCCTTCGACCAGCATGTGGCCGTCAGCAAGCAGGGCGATCAGCAGGCGATCGATGAGTTTTTCCTGGCCGAGAATCTGCGTAGAAAGAAAGGTTCGCAGCGCGAGCAGCGCTTCACGATGTTCCATCGATGACGGTTCCTGGAAAGATGGGCCTGATGGTCGAGCGCGAGCGCCAGGCTTGGGAGGCTTACTTTAATGCATCGAGGGGGGTGGCGACTAACGACGTCACGGGTATTTTCAGAAAAACTTGTAGGACTTTTGTGTGGGAACACCGTCAATGTGGGAGCGGGCTTGCCCCCGATGGCGGTGTGTCAGTCACAGATGTATTAACTGGCGCGCCGCTATCGGGGGCAAGCCCTAATGCCAGTCAGTTAAGGCTTTTTTGTAGGAGCGAGCTTGCTCGCGAAAAACTTACAGGCGCCGCGTTCATTCAGCAAACACGCGTTATCGTTGACGTTTTTCGCGAGCAAGCTCGCTCCTACAGAAGGCGATGACCGCTTAACTGACTGGCATTAGGGCAAGCCCCCTCTCACACTAAATCTATAGTGCAGGTTAAATCCGGATGAAAGTGCCAGTGCCCTTAAGGATGTTCTGCAAGGTTTGCTCCACTTCGGCCAGGTCGGATGCGGCCGTGGCGTGGGTGATCTCCAGATGATCCTTGCCGCCCAATGCATCGGCATCGCCTGCGGCGAGATCTACCAGCAAGGTCGTGTCACTCAGGGTGACCTTCAGGCCATCCAGGGTCGACGGCTCGTAATCCCAAGTCAGTTCCACTTCATCTTCATCCGGGTAGCGGCTGAGCATGAACATCTCGCCGTTCCTGCCATGGCAGCAGAGCATGGCCATGTTGTCTTCTTCTTCGTCGCACGGAGTTGCCATCAGGGCGTCGGTTTTCAACTGCAGCATGGGAAATCCTGTGTGGAGGAGGGCGTTGCGCTGGCAATTGTGCCATTGCGGCGAATTTTATGCTGCAGGGTGTGTCAGACCCCGGGCATGACCTGGGGGGCGGTATCAGTCATTTTCGGTACTCGGGGGTTGAAAAACGCAGGTTTTTAGCACGGAAAAACGCGGTTGCCCAAGTTGCAACCTATTGCCTGCTTACCGATGACCGAATATGTCGCAGCGTCGCAAGCAGCGGTCTTCCTACACTCGTTAAGCTGCGCAACGTATGTGCCCCGCGCCAGGCGCTTGACCTGCCCGTCGTACCGTCACCCGGCAGGGGCACATCTTATGGACGTTGTATGTGACCTGACTGTCTTGTCCAGCTTCACCCACCTGTCGCCCTGATTCGTTTATCGTGTCCCACGAACAGAGCCGACGGGTCTCCCCGTAAGGGGATAACACACGACGCTTCCATCAATAACAAGCCCAAGCGGAGTACCACAGATGGCGTTCTTCACCGCAGCCAGCAAGGCCGACTTCCAGCATCAACTGCAAGCGGCACTGGCGCAGCACATCAGTGAACAGGCACTGCCACAAGTGGCGCTGTTCGCTGAGCAATTCTTCGGCATCATTTCCCTGGACGAACTGACCCAGCGTCGCCTTTCCGACCTGGCCGGTTGCACCCTGTCTGCCTGGCGCCTGCTTGAGCGCTTTGATCACACCCAACCGCAAGTGCGGGTCTACAACCCTGATTACGAACGTCATGGCTGGCAATCGACCCACACCGCGGTCGAAGTGTTGCACCATGACCTGCCATTTCTGGTCGACTCGGTACGCACCGAGCTGAACCGCCGCGGCTACAGCATCCACACCTTGCAAACCACCGTGCTCAGCGTACGTCGTGGCAGCAAGGGCGAGCTGCTGGAAATCCTGCCAAAAGGCACCCAGGGCGACGGCATCCTGCAAGAATCGCTGATGTACCTGGAAATCGACCGTTGCGCCAACGCCGCCGAGCTGAACGTGCTGAGCAAAGAGCTTGAGCAGGTGCTGGGTGAAGTGCGCGTGGCCGTGGCCGATTTCGAACCGATGAAAGCCAAGGTCCAGGACCTGCTGGCCGGTATCGACGCCAGCCCGTTTGCCATCGACGGCGAAGAAAAAGCCGAGATCAAGAACTTCCTCGAATGGCTGGTGGGCAATCACTTCACCTTCCTCGGCTACGAAGAGTTTGTGGTACGTGACGAGGCGGACGGCGGTCATATCGAATATGACGCCAGCTCCTTCCTCGGTCTGACCAAACTGCTGCGCGCCGGCCTCACCGCCGAAGACCTGCGCATCGAAGACTACGCCGTGGCCTACCTGCGCGAACCGACCGTGCTGTCGTTCGCCAAGGCTGCACACCCAAGCCGCGTGCACCGCCCGGCTTACCCGGACTATGTGTCGATCCGTGAAATCAGCGCCGACGGCAAGGTCATCAAGGAACACCGCTTCATGGGCCTGTACACCTCCTCGGTGTACGGTGAAAGCGTACGGGTGATTCCTTACATCCGTCGCAAGGTCGCTGAGATCGAACGTCGTTCGGGCTTCCAGGCCAAGGCGCACCTGGGCAAGGAGCTGGCCCAGGTGGTTGAAGTGCTGCCCCGTGACGACCTGTTCCAGACCCCGGTGGACGAGCTGTTCAACACCGTGATGTCCATCGTGCAGATCCAGGAACGCAACAAGATCCGCGTGTTCCTGCGCAAAGACCCGTACGGTCGTTTCTGCTACTGCCTGGCCTACGTGCCGCGTGACATCTATTCCACCGAAGTGCGCCAGAAGATCCAGCAAGTGCTGATGGATCGCCTGAAAGCATCGGACTGCGAGTTCTGGACCTTCTTCTCCGAGTCGGTACTGGCCCGTGTGCAACTGATCCTGCGGGTCGATCCGAAGAACCGCCTGGACATCGACCCGCTGCAGCTGGAAAAAGAAGTGGTGCAAGCCTGCCGCAGCTGGCAGGACGACTACGCCAGCCTTGTGGTGGAGAGCTTCGGCGAAGCCCACGGCACCAACGTGCTGGCCGACTTCCCGAAAGGCTTCCCGGCCGGCTACCGCGAGCGTTTTGCCGCGCATTCGGCCGTGGTCGACATGCAACACCTCAACAGCCTCACCGAAGCCAACCCGCTGGTGATGAGCTTCTATCAGCCGCTGGGCCAGGTCTCCGGCCAGCGTGAGCTGCATTGCAAGCTCTACCACGCTGATACCCCGCTGGCGTTGTCGGACGTGCTGCCGATCCTGGAAAACCTCGGCCTGCGCGTGTTGGGCGAGTTCCCGTATCGCCTGCGCCATGCCAATGGCCGCGAGTTCTGGATCCATGACTTCGCGTTCATCGCCGCCGAAGGCGTGAACCTGGATATCCAGCAGCTCAACGACACCCTGCAGGACGCGTTCGTGCACATCGTGCACGGCGATGCCGAGAACGATGCGTTCAACCGCCTGGTGCTGACCGCCGGCCTGCCATGGCGCGATGTCGCGCTGCTGCGTGCCTACGCTCGCTATCTCAAGCAGATCCGCCTGGGCTTCGACCTGGGCTACATCGCCAGTACCCTGAACAACCACACCGACATCGCCCGCGAGTTGACCCGGCTGTTCAAGACCCGCTTTTATCTCGCGCGCAAACTCACCGCCGACGACCTGGAAGACAAGCAGCAGCGCCTGGAACAAGCGATCCTCACCGCCCTGGACGACGTTCAGGTACTCAACGAAGACCGCATCCTGCGTCGCTACCTGGACCTGATCAAGGCCACGCTGCGTACCAACTTCTACCAGACCGACGCCAACGGCCAGAACAAGTCGTACTTCAGCTTCAAGTTCAACCCGCACGCGATCCCCGAGCTGCCAAAGCCAGTGCCGAAGTTTGAAATCTTCGTGTACTCGCCGCGTGTCGAAGGCGTGCACCTGCGCTTTGGCAATGTCGCCCGCGGTGGGCTGCGCTGGTCCGACCGTGAAGAAGACTTCCGTACCGAAGTATTGGGCTTGGTAAAAGCCCAGCAGGTTAAGAACTCGGTGATCGTGCCGGTGGGCGCCAAGGGCGGTTTCCTGCCGCGTCGCCTGCCATTGGGTGGCAGCCGCGACGAGATTGCGGCCGAGGGCATCGCCTGCTACCGCATCTTCATTTCCGGCCTGCTGGACATCACCGACAACCTGAAGGATGGCGCCCTGGTACCGCCGGCCAATGTCGTGCGCCATGACAACGATGACCCGTACCTGGTGGTGGCGGCGGACAAGGGCACTGCGACCTTCTCCGACATTGCCAACGGTATTGCCATCGACTACGGCTTCTGGCTGGGTGACGCGTTTGCCTCCGGCGGTTCCGCCGGTTACGACCACAAGAAGATGGGCATCACCGCCAAGGGCGCGTGGGTCGGTGTGCAGCGTCATTTCCGTGAGCGCGGCATCAACGTGCAGGAAGACAGCATCACTGTGGTGGGCGTCGGCGATATGGCCGGTGACGTGTTCGGTAACGGCTTGCTGATGTCCGACAAGCTGCAACTGGTCGCAGCCTTCAACCACCTGCATATCTTCATCGACCCGAACCCGAACCCGGCCACCAGCTTTGTCGAGCGCAAGCGCTTGTTCGAGCTGCCGCGTTCTTCGTGGACCGACTACGACACCAGCATCATGTCTGAAGGCGGCGGTATCTTCTCGCGCAGTGCCAAGAGCATCGCCATCTCGGCGCAGATGAAGGAACGCTTCGACATCCAGGCCGACAAGCTGACCCCGACCGAACTGCTCAACGCCTTGCTCAAGGCGCCGGTGGACCTGTTGTGGAACGGCGGCATCGGTACCTACGTCAAGGCCAGCACCGAGAGCCATGCCGATGTGGGCGACAAGGCCAACGACGCGCTGCGCGTCAACGGCAACGAGTTGCGCTGCAAGGTAGTGGGCGAGGGCGGCAACCTCGGCATGACCCAGCTGGGGCGTGTGGAATTCGGCCTCAATGGCGGCGGTTCCAACACCGACTTCATCGATAACGCCGGTGGCGTGGACTGCTCCGACCACGAAGTGAATATCAAGATCCTGCTCAACGAAGTGGTGCAGGCCGGTGATATGACCGACAAGCAACGCAACCAGTTGCTGGCGAGCATGACCGACGAAGTCGGCCACCTGGTGTTGGGCAACAACTACAAGCAGACCCAGGCCCTGTCCCTGGCGGCGCGCCGTGCCTACGAGCGTGCCGCCGAGTACAAGCGCCTGATGAGCGACCTGGAAGGCCGAGGCAAGCTGGATCGCGCCATCGAATACTTGCCGACCGAAGAGCAGCTCAGCGAGCGCGCCTCTGCCGGCAAGGGCCTGACCCGTCCGGAGTTGTCGGTGCTGATCTCGTACAGCAAGATCGACCTCAAGGAAGCGCTGCTCAAGTCGCTGGTGCCGGATGACGAGTACCTGACCCGTGACATGGAGACCGCGTTCCCGCCGAGCCTGGTGGCCAAGTTCTCCGAGGCCATGCGTCGGCACCGTCTCAAGCGCGAGATCGTCAGCACCCAGATCGCCAACGACCTGGTCAACCACATGGGCATCACCTTCGTGCAGCGGCTCAAGGAGTCCACCGGCATGAGCCCGGCGAACGTGGCCGGCGCCTATGTGATCGTGCGTGACATCTTCCACCTCCCGCACTGGTTCCGTCAGATCGAAGCCCTGGACCACCAGGTCAGCGCCGATGTGCAACTGGAGCTGATGGATGAGCTGATGCGCCTGGGCCGCCGCGCTACGCGCTGGTTCCTGCGCAGCCGTCGCAACGAGCAGGACGCCGGGCGTGACACCGCGCACTTCGGCCCGCACCTGGCGGCGTTGGGCCTCAAGCTCGACGAGTTGTTGGAAGGTCCGACCCGCGAAGGTTGGCAGACCCGCTACCAGGCCTACACCGAAGCCGGCGTGCCGGAGTTGCTGGCGCGTATGGTGGCCGGTACGACCCACCTGTACACCTTGCTGCCGATCATCGAAGCCGCCGATGTGACCGGGCATGATGCTGCCGAAGTAGCCAAGGCCTACTTCGCGGTTGGCAGCGCCCTGGAGCTGCCGTGGTACCTGCAGCAGATCAGCGACCTGCCGGTAGCCAACAACTGGCAGGCCCAGGCCCGCGAAGCCTTCCGCGACGACGTGGACTGGCAGCAACGGGCGATCACCATTTCGGTGTTGCAGATGGCCGACGCGCCACAAGACATGGAAGCCCGCGTGGCCCTGTGGCTTGAGCAACACCAGGACATGGCTGATCGCTGGCGCGCGATGATGGTGGAAATCCGTGCAGCTGTGGGCACGGACTACGCCATGTACGCGGTGGCCAACCGTGAGTTGCTGGACCTGGCGTTGAGCGGTCAGTCAGTGCTGTAAAAGTGCTGGCAGAGCGTTAAACCCAGAAAAGTCCTCGTGTCGAAAGACACGAGGATTTTTTTTGCAGCCGCGCTGATCAGGTTTCAGGCCAAGGCGCGGTCAATGGGGTGAGTAACCTACAACTACCTTCGGCTCATAGTATTTAGGAGCCGAGGCTATTTTACTTGCCAGCTCCGACTGACTAGCTGGGACGGCTTCATGGTCAGCCACATTCATTTGATGATCGATGAAATTGAGCGCCTCTTCCAGCCCCGGGACAGGCCTGGTGGTAGCCGTTCTATTCCACTCGAATTTCAGCGCGGCATAGGCCTTGGGCAGGTCTCTGTCCATGCCATAGGTACGAGCAGGCTTGGTTTTGTCCCGTGCAAGGGCGGCAAGAGCATAGCCATACTCCAGCAACCCGTCCGGGTCACCTGTCCACGCCAATTGAGCAAGCCTTCGCTGCTTTTCGACCATTGTGGCGGTTGAGGTCGGGGAGAACACACGGTCCGCGAGTGCCCATGGATATCCGCTATCCGCGGCTCTTTGACACAGCACTTCAATTTCGGCCGTGCGCTCTACGGCGTTGGGCATCAGTCCCGGGTGTTCCCGGTAGGTTTGGGCGAGTTTATAGAGGGCCCTGGGATTGCCGGTGTCGGCAGCCTTGGTCAGCCAGGTGATGTCCTGGGTCAGGGCATACAGGTTGAACATGCTCTGTATGTCACCCTGGGCAGCACCCGCCGTGGACAGTGCCTTAGCCTTTGCCAGCGATTGGCTGTCACCCAGCCACATCAAGGCCAGGACGTGATCCTGTGCCGCTGCGAGCCTGAGCCATCCTAGAGTCTGCGCAAATGGGTAGCGGAACCCTCCGAGTTGGTAGCCGGTGCAGGTAGCCATGGCGTATTGCGCTTCGGCCTCGCCCGCCAGCCCAGGGAAGGTCAAATAGAATTCGGCCTCTTCATAGCGTTTTTGATGGAACAACGCTGTACCGATCGCTTTCGACGTATTGGTCAGTTCGGTCAACGAGGTTTTCAGCGGCTCTGGCAGGGAGGCTTTTTGCTCGTTTAATTGGCTGATGAGGGTGTACAGGTTCTCGTAAACTTTTGGATCAATGATCATCTTCAATGCCAGTCATGAAGCACTCAATCAGTGCGAAATCCAGGCTATGGGAAGATGCCGGCAAGCCGGCGCTATATATCTAGGGCAGGGGCGATTAGGCGGCATTGGAGGTGATCCAGGTGTTGGGTCATTCGCTCTACAGCGGTGGCGCAAGCATGCTGCTCCACGGCATTGGCAATCGCGGCGTGCTCTTCCCAGGTACAGGCCGTATGGGCTGTTTCTGGGCATTGCGCAATGGCCAGAGCCGTCAAAGGCACCAGGCTATTGAGGAATTGCGACAGTGGCGCATTCCTCGCCATTGCCGCCAATTGCAAGTGGAATTCCCCCGACAAGCGGATCGCGGTCCCGCGTTGTCCACGGGCCATGCAGTCGCGTTCGCGGTTGATCAGTTCGCGCAATTGGTATACCTGGGCAGGCGTTGACTGAGCGCACGCCAGCTGAACCACGGTTATTTCGACCATGCGCCGCGCCTCCAGGATCTGCCGGGTTTGCAGGGCGTCCGGCGCAGCCACCTGGGCGCGTTGGTTGGGGCGCAGGATGATCACTTGCTGCCGGGATAGCTTTGCCAGCACGCGGCGGATCACACTGCGGCTCGCACCAAAGGTCTCAGCCAGGCCTTCCTCAGTAAAACGACTGGCGGGGGCGAGGCGTTGTTCCAGGATGGCGTCGAACAGTCGAGGGTAGATGTCATCCACCGAAGACTTTTTGCTGCCGACCAGGCGCAGGGGCGCAAGGATGGTTTCGTAGTGCATAGCGTGAGCATTCATGGCCTGCCTCCAAAAATTCAGCTGCCCAGATGGTCGTCCGGGATATTCAGGCGAATGCCCATGCGCAGGCCTTCCTGAAGGATGTGCCGCCGCATTTCGGCACTGGCCAGGGCGCTGTTTTTGTTGCGGATGGCGCGCACGACGGCTTCGTTTTCCTGCAGGCGCTCGGCCAGGTGTTCAGGCGAGTTGCGCAGCACTTGTGCGCTTTGCTTGAGTGCGGTGCTGGTTTGCTGCACCACATTCTGGAAAATCGGGTTGGAGGTGAGGGCGAACAGTTCTTCGTGGAAATCGATATAGGCGTTCATGCCGGCTTCGGCATCGCCTGCGTCCAAGGCTTCGCGCATGTCCATCAGGGTCAGGCGCAATTGGCCGACTTCCTTGCTGCTGATGGACTGCGCCACCAGGCCGACGATAAAAGGTTCGAGGGTGTAGCGCAGTTGCAGGATATCTTCGAGACTGGCGTCGGCAACGGCGTCGCTTGCGTGTGGCTCGCTGATGTTGGTTTCCAGCACCACCACGCCCTTGCCGGGCATGGAGCGCACCAGGCCGAGGGTTTCCAGCACGATCACGGCTTCACGCAGGCTCGGGCGGCTGATGCCCAACTGTTCAGCCAATTCACGCTGGCCGGGCAGCATTTCGCCGCGCCGCCACTGGCCGCGCTTGAGTGCGGCGCGCAGTTTTTCTACGACTGAATTGACGACGGTTGAGGTGCTGATCACGTCGTGCGCTCCTTAAGTTGCGAATACGAGGTTCAAACTGTTGAAGATCAAAGTGTGGGAGGGAGCAAGCCCCCTCACACATTAGAATTCCTGATGCGCCGGCAGTACCGGTTTCTTGGCCTGGAAGGCATACCCTTGCTGGCCGTCCAGCACCTTGTTGGCGCGCTGGATATCAATATCTTTTTCCCAGCGGGCAATCGCCACGGTAGCCACGCAGTTGCCGATCAGGTTGGTCAGCGCACGGCCAATGCCCATGAACCAGTCCACTGCCAGTACCAGCACCAGGCCGACCACCGGTATGGCCGGGATCGCCGTGAGCGTCGCCGCCAGGATTACCAGCGCCGAACCCGGAATACCGTGGGCGCCTTTGGAGGTGATCAACGATACCAGCAGAATGGTCAACAGGTCGGTCATCGACAAGGGGGTGCCGGTGGCGTTGGCGATAAACACGATGGCCAGGGTCAGGTAGATGGAAAAACCGTCGAGGTTGAACGAGTACCCCGTGGGGATCACCAGGCCCACGGTGGAGCTGCCGATACCCAGGTGTTCCAGCTTGCGCATGATCTGCGGCAGCACGGCATCGGAAGAAGCGGTGCCCATCACGATCAGCAACTCTTCGCGCAGGTATTTGAGCAGGGGCAGCATGCGCAGGCCCGACAGGCGCATCACCAGCCCGAGGATCAGCCCGACGAAAGCAAAGCAGGTCAGGTAGAACAGCCCCACCAGGCTGCCCAGATGTTGCAGGGAGTCGAGGCCGTAGGTGCTGGTGGTGAACGCGATCGCGCCAAACACGCCAATCGGCGCCAGGCGTACGATCATGCCCATGATGCGGAAGATCACATGGCTCAGCTCGTTGATCAGTCGCGAGATGCCGCTGGCCGCTTCGCCCACCAGGTTCAGTGCACTACCGAACAGCACCGAGAACAGCAGCACTTGCAGCACGTTGTTGTCGGCGAATGCGCCGATCACCGAGTTGGGGATCAGGTCCATCAAGAACTGGCTGGTGCCCTTGATGTGCTGGCCCTTGTCGGCCAGTTCGTTCAAGCCGGCGGACGACAGTTGCTCCAGATGAATGTTAGCGCCGCTGCCAATGCCGGTGCTGAACGCCATGATCAGCCCGAGCACCAAGGCGACGGTGGTCAGCACTTCAAAGTAGATCACCGACTTGAGGCCGATGCGTCCGACTTTCTTCAAGTCGCCGGCGCCGGAAATACCGCTGACCACCACGCAGAAGACGATCAGGCCAATCAGCATTTTGATCAGCTTGATAAAGCCGTCGCCCAGGGGTTTGAGTTGCGAGGAGAATTCGGGGAGGGCCAGGCCGCAGACTATGCCCAGGATCAGGCCAATCACGACTTGCAGGAAAATCGAACGCGAGCACCATCTGAGCATGGGAAGGATCTCTATTCGGTGCCCTGGTGGTTCCAGGGCTTAATTGTTGTGGTCTTACCGGTAAGTCCAGTGCGCAGCCAGTCTACGCTTGGCTTTTTTCAAATCACAAGCAAATATTCGGCGGTCGGCGGGTTCCGGTCTGACCAGTGAGTCGGTAAGTCCGGTGCTTGAGCGGTTGGCGGGGTTTAAATTTTTTTGCGTATCATCCGCCCTTGGCACATGAGGTGATGGATGGACCAATCAGGATTGACCACTGACGCAGCAGGGCATCGCCATTGCACCTGGCGCAATGCTGCACCCGAATACCCGCATTACCACGACCACGAATGGGGCGTGCCGGTGGCCGATGACATCCAGTTGTACGAGAAGATCTGCCTGGAGGGCTTTCAGGCGGGGATGGCGTGGATCACCATCCTGCGCAAGCGTGAAAGCTTTCGGCAGGCGTTCGAGGGCTTTGATTTTCGTCGGGTGGCGCAATACGGCGAGGCGGATGTCGAGCGCTTGATGCGTAACCCGGGCATCGTGCGCAATCGGGCCAAGATCGTTTCCACAATCAATAATGCGCGGCGGGCTTGTGAGCTGGTAGATGAAACCGGCTCGCTGGCCCACTGGTTGTGGGCATTCGAGCCCGCCGAGCAAGAGCGCCCGGCGGTGGTGGACATTGCGTATTGGACGGCCAATCCGACCTCACCGGCTTCGGTGCGCCTGTCCAAGGCCCTGAAGAAGCGTGGCTGGACCTTTGTGGGGCCGACCACTATGTATGCGTTGATGCAGGCGATGGGGATGGTCAATGATCACTTGGAAGGTTGCGTTTGCCGCCAGCGTATCGAAGCGCTAAGACGCACGTTCAAACGCCCTTGAATCGGGCTGTAGGGGACGGTGCGACGATTCGACTTGGTCCCGTTTGCTGTCTGGCAGCTTATAGCTATCTAACTGATGGCCGCGATCCAAACGTGGGAGGGGCGGTGCGACGATTCGACTTGCTCCCGATGGCGGCCTGACGGCCAACCAGGATGTTGGATCAGACCGAGTACATATCCATTGTTTAGGTAACGGCCACTATTGGTTCCGCCCTGACGGCGGGTCACTTGGGAAAAGAGCCCCAAAGTAACCAAAGGGCTCTTGCCCCACCACTCGGCACCTCGCCCAGGCTCGGTGTGCCCGTAATCCGACATGCATTTGGGGCGGCTAAACCGGCATCCCTGCCGGTTTGCCCCCTAAATCCCTGTCGAATTCCGGCCAGCGTGGTTTAACGGGGCGCCTAAGATCAAAAGCAGATCAAGAGCGACTCGCTGCGCATCGTGGTTACGGTCGGTTGCTACAAAGTTGTGTAGATACCCGTGCTCATCGGGGGCGAGCCCCTACATTGGTTCAGTGGTGCGGCGGCTTACTGTGGCAGGGGTGTGAGCACTTCAGCCTTGTCATCCATCACCATCACCACCAGCAGTTTGGCAGGTTGGGTCTGGCTGGCGTTGCTCGACTCGAAGTGCCGCGAGCCCGCCGGTTCGTAGAACGACTCCCCGGCTTTGTAGGTGATCGCCTTCTCATCGTTGACCCGCGATGTGACTTGGCCCTCCAGCACATAGGCCACGGCAGTACCGGTGTGGCTATGGGGTACGGTGGCCTGGCCGGGGGCGTAGTCCACGGTCAGCATGAGGACTTTCTTGCCGGGCACGTTGCTCAAGGCATGCTCTTGCAGCACCTTGAGCGTTTCCTTGTTATAGGTCGGGTCGTGGGCGTGGGCGCTGAGGGACGCGAGTATCAGCGTGGTGGCGAGCAGTCGTTTCATGGTGACGGTTCCAGGTAGTTCGAGACCTCTTCACCCTACGCCGTAGCCTGCACGCTACCAATGACCAATGCGCCGGAAAAACCCTTAGCCAATCTGCTGGAGGATGTCGCGGACCTTATCCAGCGCCGGGTCGATGTCCAGGGTTTCAATGGCGCCAAAACCGATGATCAGGCCCGGGCGGGCAGGTGCGTCGTGGTAGAACACGTCCAGCGGATACAAGCCCACTTCGGCCTGGCGTGCCATTTCTATCAGCAGCGTGATATCCACCGGCACTTTGCACAACGCTGCCATATGAAAGCCGGCCACCGTGGGCACTGCTTCAAACCAGGGCGACAGATCACCGGCCAGGCGCTGCAGGATGCGTTCGCGGCGCCCGGCGTACACGCTATGACAACGGCGGATATGCTTGAGCAAATAGCCTTCGCTGATGAACTTGGCCAGTGCCCATTGCGGCAGGGTCGAACAGTGCTGGTCGGTCAGTTGCTTGGCCTTGAGCACCGCGGCATAAATCGCCGGCGGCAGCACCGCGTAGCCCAGGCGCAACTGCGGCAGCAAGGTTTTCGAGAAGGTCCCGACATAGGCCACCACGCCACGGGTGTCCATGCTTTGCAGGGAGTCGGTGGGGCGGCCTGCGTAGCGGAATTCGCTGTCGTAATCGTCTTCGATGATGATCGCGCCAAGCTCGATGGCCCGTTCCAGCAGAGCTTCGCGGCGTGGCTGGCTCATGGGCATGCCGAGGGGGAACTGGTGGGACGGGGTCACGTAGATGAGCCGGGTACCCTCGGGAATGTCCTCGACCCGGATGCCCTGGTCGTCCACCGGCACACTGGCGACGCTCGCGCCCATGGCCACGAACAGTTGGCGTGCGGGGCTGTAGCCCGGGTCTTCCATCGCCACGATACTGCCCGGCTCCAGCACCACACGGGCGATCAGGTCGAGGGCCTGCTGGGCGCCATTGGTGACCACGATGTCGCGGTCGAGGCATTTGACCCCGCGGGAGAACGCGATATGCCCGGCGATGGCACTGCGCAAGGCGGGCAAGCCCTCGGGCTGGCTGTAGAAACCGCTGTGCTGGGCGATACGACGCAGGGCGTGCTGTGTGCAGCGCCGCCATTCGTCCTGGGGGAATTGATTGCGCGTGGTGGCGCCGCCGATAAATTCGTAGCGCAGGATATTGTCGTCGGTGGGGTGGCGCATGGGTGAGGGCAGTGCCGCCCACTTGCCCAGGTTGGCGGCGCACGCCAGGTCGGTGGCGGTCTGCACGCGGTCGGGCTGTGGCGCCCAGGCATTGACGAAGGTGCCCCGGCCAATCCTGCCGACCAGCAGGCCTTCGTAAGTCAAGGTGGCGTAGGTGTCGGAGACAGTTTTGCGCGATATACCCAATTGCTCGGCGAGCAGCCGGCTGGGGGGCAGTTGTGCACCGGCCGAGAGTCGCCCGGTGGCGATGGCTTCGCGCAACTGCTGGTAAAGCTGGGCAGCCAGGTCCTTGCGGCCGGTGATGACGAGGTGCAGTTCCATGTTTCATCCTGGGACAGATCGATCTGCGCCAAGGTTACGCGCAAACCGATCCGAAGAAACCCAGGCGATGTCAGGACAGGAAGCCGCCATCCACATTCAGCGACACGCCGGTGGTGTAGCTCGACGCATCACTGGCCAGGTACAACACCGCGCCGGCCATTTCGCTGGGGGCGGCCACGCGCTTGAGCGGGATCTGGGCCAGGGCTGTTTTCAGGATCGAGTCGTTCTTGACCAGTGCCGAGGCGAACTTGGTATCAGTCAGGCCCGGCAGCAGCGCGTTGCAACGGATGCCGAACGCCGCACATTCCTTGGCGAATACCTTGGTCATGTTGATCACGGCGGCTTTGGTCACTGAATAAATGCCCTGGAACACACCCGGCGAGATGCCGTTGATCGAAGCCACGTTGATGATGCTGCCGCCGCCGTTTTCGCGCATCAGCTTGCCGGCTTCCACCGACATGAAGAAGTAGCCGCGAATGTTCACGTCAACGGTCTTCTGGAATGCACCCAGGTCTGTGTCCAGCACGTTGCAGAACTGTGGGTTGGTTGCGGCATTGTTGACCAGGATATCCAGGCGGCCGAACTGCTCGCGGATGCCGGCAAACACTTGGGCGATCTGCTCCATTTCGCCAATGTGGCAGGCAATGGCGGTGGCCTTGCCGCCGTCGGCGATGATTGCATCGGCCACGTGCTGGCAACCTTCCAGTTTGCGGCTGGAAACAATCACATGGGCGCCTTGCTGGGCCAGCAGCTTGGCGATGGCCTCGCCGATACCACGGCTGGCGCCGGAAACGAAAGCAATCTTGCCGTCAAGGTCGAACAGGTTGGTCTTGGACATGAGGGTTCCTTGTGTTTGCAATCAGAGCACGGATTTGCCGATGACATTCAGGCTCATCTGCTCAAGCAATGAGTTCATATGGATGAACTGTGCAAAGCGTTTGTCCTGGGTCTGGCCGTGGAAGAAGCGGTAGTAAATCTGCTGCACGATGCCGGCCAGGCGGAACAGGCCGTAGGTGTAATAGAAATCGAAATTGTCTATCTGGATGCCGGAGCGTTCGGCGTAGTAGTCGACGAACTGGCGGCGGGTGAGCATGCCCGGGGCGTTGCTCGGCTGGCGTCGCATCAGTTGCACCGGCGCCGGGTCGGCGGCTTCGATCCAGTAGGCGAGGGTATTGCCCAGGTCCATCAGCGGGTCGCCCAGGGTGGTCAGTTCCCAGTCCAGCACGCCGATAATCTGCATCGGGTTGTGTGGGTCGAGGATCACGTTATCGAAGCGGTAGTCGTTGTGCACGATGCTGGAGGTCGGGTGGTCGGCGGGCATTTTGTCATTGAGCCAGGCGCGCACCGTCTCCCATTTTGGCGCATCTGGGGTCAGGGCCTTTTCGTAGCGGTCGCTCCAACCGCGAATCTGTCTTGCCACATAGCCTTCGGGCTTGCCCAGGTCGGCCAGGCCGCAGGCCGCATAGTCGACCTGATGCAGTTCGACGAACTTGTCGATAAAGCTTTTGCACAAGGCTTCGGTCCTGGTCGCGTCCAGCCCCAGTTCGGCCGGCAGGTCGGAACGCAGGATGATACCGTTGACCCGTTCCATCACATAGAACTCGGCGCCGATCACTGACTCATCGGTGCAGTGCACGTAAGCCTTGGGGCAGTACGGGAAGCCATCCTTGAGTTGATTGAGAATGCGGTATTCGCGGCCCATGTCGTGGGCGGACTTGGCCTTGTGGCCAAACGGTGGGCGGCGTAGCACGAACTCCTGGCCCGGGTATTCCAGCAGGTAGGTCAGGTTTGACGCACCGCCTGGGAATTGGCTGATCTTGAGCGTTCCCTGCAAGCCTGGGATATGAGCCTTGAGGTAGGGATCGATCAGGCTGGCATCAAGCTCTTCGCCGGGGCGAATCTGGGTCGATTGGTCGTTCAGCGCCATGCTTATCCCTTCTGCTTATTCTAAAGGCCTTGGACTATTTCCTAATCTAATGCGCACCACCGCCCAGCGACAAGGTCGGGGCGGTTTAATAGGTTAGCGTGTTGAAGGGTGATCAGCGTGCCTGATTGGTCATTTTGCGGGCGCTGGCAACGTGACCGGCGTCAGGACCGGGCGACCGGCAAAGTGTTCCACCAGGTTGTCGGCCACCCGCTGCACTGTGTCGTGGGTCGCTTCCGGTGACAGGCCGGCCACGTGGGAGGTGAGCACGGTATTGCTCAGGCGCTTGAGGGCGTCCGGCACCTTGGGCTCATCGTCGAATACATCCAGCGCGGCGCCGCCGATACGCCGTTGTTCCAGCGCCGCCACCAGGTCGGCGGTCACCACCACGCTGCCTCGGCCGATATTGACCAGATAGCCATTAGGGCCCAACGCATCCAGGGCGTGTTTATCGATCAGGTGTCGCGTGCTGGCTCCGCCGGGCGTGGCCAGGATAAGGAAATCCGCAGTGCGAGCCAGTTCCACTGCAGTTGAGCAGTAGGTGTAATCCACGTCATCGCGGGGCTGACGGTTGTGGTAACTCACCTCCATGCCGAAGCCGAGGGCGGCACGCTTGGCGATTTCCATGCCCACCGCGCCCAGGCCGAGGATCCCCAATTGCTTGCCTGCCAGGGAAGGGCGCATGACCTTCGGCCATTCACTGCGCCGCACGGCTGCATCGGTCTGGGGAATGCCGCGCACCAGTGACAGCAGCAATGCCATGGCATGGTCGGCCACCGAGGGCGCGTTGACCCCGGCGCCGTTGGTCACCACGATCCCACGGTTGCTCGCCGCCTGCAGGTCTACATGCTCGTAGCCGGCACCGATCACGCAGATGATCTCCAGCAACGGCAACGCGGCGATTTCCTCGGCGTACAGCCCCAGCGGCCCGCGGGTCAGTACGGCCTTGATCTGCCCTGCGTGGGCCTTGATCGCCTGCGCCCGCTCTGCGGGCGTCGGCGCCAGGATCACGTGAAAGTCGTTGCTCTCGATGATTTGCAGGTATTCGTTGATGGTTTCAACCAGGACCAGGACAGTGTTGGGCATGGGGCAGCTCTTACTGTGGGGTTCGATCCTGGGATTATGCGGGATTTTTGTGGCACTAAAACCGCGTCGCCAAAAGAATGTTTGCCTGGTTGAATGGGGGGGCGTGCCGCTGGCGCCGACCCGGCTGGCAGCACAGGTAATAGCGCCTCGGTACCCAGGAGGCGCTGACAGGTTATTTGCTTTCTCGCGCTTTCTTTTGTGCTGCCTGGAAGATTTCCCGGTAGTCGTAGCTAGGAAAGAATTCCGTTTTGTAAGGACCCCAGGCAGTATTTTCCAGCGCCAGGTTTACAGCCGCCAGTCGCGACGCCGGTAAGCGCAGCACGATAACGTGGCCGATGCCCATGGTGATATTCCAGCTGACAATCTCTACCCCTGCAGGAGGAAATGTCTTGAAGAAATCCTGCTTTTCAAGTTGAGCCCTTAGTTCCCCCAGTGGGCGTGATTGATCATGTTTCAGGAATACAGTCAGCATTAGTGCATTGTCGGGCGTGACCACGGTCTCTTTGACTGCAACAGGTGCAGGGGCTTGGGCACTCACGCCGGTAGAAATAAAGGCCGATGCAACTACCGTGGAAATCAATAGTGATTTGAGTGGGTTTTTCACAGGAGAATGTCTTCTTGTTGGTGTTTTATGAGTGCGTCAGTCAATAATCAATGCGAGGCAGCATCAATTCAGTCATTAGCGTTGGAAATCATCAGTGGGTTCTGGTGGTTTTTATCGGACCTTTATACGGGGCGTGCACGACATAGATCCTGACGTTTTCATTGGTTTCTACCATGTCGCGAGGTACGACGCGGGAATAGGTGAACTCCTCGTTGTTGAGTGCTTCCAGGCGTCTCACGATGGACCTGTGCGGACCTTTGTCGGGCACGAGGATATGGGTCTTCCTGTCGCCTGTGACGAGGAAATAACCGCCACCACCCTGTTCATACTTCGACAGCCCGGTGTCGGGGTAGAAGAACTCGTAGCGGTTGCGATTGGGGTCCCACATCGAAATACCCACTACGCCCGGGTACTTGTCCTTGACGTCAACGTCGGCGGCGCCTTCTATATAAACTTTTGTCGTCAGCCATTGAGGTGACGTGCCCAGTGCGTGGCTGTCGGGAAGTTCGGTTGTTTGTTGTGCCTGACTCACGAGTGGATTAAGCAGTCCGGCGAGAAGAGCGGCGGTGAAGAGCAACTTGCGTTTTTGCATGGCAATTGACCTGGCAAAGTATGGATGTGGTGGTGTTGACGGCTTGGTGGTCTGGAATATAAGCGTGATAACTTGGTCGCTCAATGCTCGGGAAAATCCTTGTAACAAAAGCTTGAATTAATAATAAAAAACATATTAAAAAATATTATTTCAATGCGTTGTTAGTAGGTTTTTTCTTACAGCTTTTTTAGGTGATTAAAGTTTAAATATTTTTTCTAGAGCGTCGCGTCGATCAGTATCTGGTTAATAGAGTCAACTATGCCAATGCCTGTGCTGGCAGCTGTTTAATTGCGCTGAATGGTCAGTGTCGAGGCCACTGCGCACTTGGCCCATGCGCGCGGAAGCCTGACCATTCCTCAGCTAAGTCTTTGCTTATTCAAGAGAATCCCGGACAATCCGGCCCTAGTTATGGCTAGGGCGCTGCCTGTCAGGTTTTTCTGACTCGTCCTGGCCGTGTGAATGCGGAGATCCGACCGGATGAATGATCAGGCCAATAGCGTCGACGAACGCTATGCAACGACACCTGCAACCCTCACAAGCTGGAGCCGCCAGGACACGACCTGGATGCTCGGGCTGTTCGGTACCGCCATTGGCGCCGGTACTTTGTTCTTGCCGATCAACGCCGGCCTGGGGGGCTTCTGGCCGCTGGTGATCCTGGCGCTGCTGGCTTTCCCGATGACATTCTTTGCCCACCGTGGGTTGACCCGTTTCGTGCTGTCGGGCCGTGAAGGCTCGGATATCACCGATGTGGTCGAAGAGCATTTCGGTATCAAGGCCGGTGCGCTGATCACGTTGCTGTACTTCTTTGCAATCTTCCCGATCCTGCTGATCTACAGCGTGGCCCTGACCAATACCGTCAGCAGTTTCATGGAGCATCAGCTGCACATCATGCCGCCACCCCGGGCGATCCTGGCGTTCGTGCTGATCCTCGGCTTGCTGGCCGTGGTGCGTTGCGGCGAGCAGGTGATCGTCAAGGCCATGAGCCTGATGGTGTATCCGTTTATCGTCGCCTTGCTGTTCCTGGCCGTGTACCTGGTGCCGCACTGGAACGGCGGCATTCTCAGCACCGCCAGCGAAGTGCCGGCCCCTTCGGCGTTGCTCAACACGCTGTGGCTGGCAATTCCGGTGATGGTGTTCTCGTTCAATCATTCGCCGATCATCTCGGCTTTTGCGGTGGACCAGAAACGCCAGTACGGCGCACATGCCGAGGAGCGCAGCTCGCAGATCCTGTCCCGCGCGCACCTGCTGATGGTGGCGATGGTGCTGTTCTTCGTGTTCAGTTGCGTGCTGACCCTGTCGCCCGCGCAGTTGGCCGAGGCGAAAGCGCAGAACTTGTCGATCCTGTCGTACCTGGCTAACCACTTTGACAACCCGACCATTGCTTTTGCCGCGCCATTGATTGCATTCGTGGCGATTGCCAAGTCGTTCCTGGGCCACTACATCGGTGCCAGCGAGGGCCTCAAGGGCCTGGTGGTCAAGACTGGCCGCCGCCCGGCACCGAAGACTCTGGACCGCATGACCGCCGCGTTCATGCTGGTGGTGTGCTGGATCGTCGCCACGCTCAACCCGAGCATCCTCGGCATGATCGAGACCCTGGGTGGGCCGGTGATTGCGTCGATCCTGTTCCTGATGCCGATGTACGCGATCCGCAAGGTGCCGGCCATGGCCAAGTACCGTGGGCAGGCTTCGAATGTGTTTGTTACGGCAGTCGGCTTGGTTGCCATTACGGCATTGGTGTATTCGCTGGTTGCTTGAGTTCTGACACTGCCTTCAAGCACTGTGGAGAACCACGTGTAGGAGAGGGCAGCTCTGATGCCAGTCTGTAGGAGCGAGCTTGCTCGCGAAAAACGTCAACGATAACGCGCGCTTCCTGAAGAAACGCGGCGCCGCTGAGTTTTTCGCGAGCAAGCTCGCTCCTACATTTGTTTTGTGTTGGTCGTAAAGGGTAATTGCGGGCATAAAAAACGCCGCGTATCTTGCGATACGCGGCGTCTTTCACATCAACACACCGTTAAGCTTGAATCACCGGGATGTTGGCGCTTGCTGCGATCTTGCGGAACTCAGCGATCTGGTCGAAGTTCAGGTAGCGGTAGACGTCACTGGCCATGGTGTCCAGTTTCGCTGCGTAGCCCATGTACTCTTCAACGGTCGGCAGGCGACCCAGGGTAGAGGCCACGGCCGCCAGCTCAGCCGACGCCAGGTAGACGTTGGCACCATCACCCAGGCGGTTCGGGAAGTTACGGGTTGAAGTCGACACCACGGTCGAATTCGGCTCTACCCGTGCCTGGTTACCCATGCACAGCGAGCAGCCCGGCATTTCCATGCGTGCGCCAGCCTTGCCGTAGATGCCGTAGTAGCCTTCTTCGGTCAGTTGGTGCGCGTCCATCTTGGTCGGCGGCGACAGCCACAGGCGGGTTGGCAGCTGGCCCTTGACCTGCTCCAGCAACTTGCCCGCAGCACGGAAGTGACCGATGTTGGTCATGCACGAACCGATGAACACTTCGTCGATCTTCTCGCCGGCAACGCTGGACAGCAGACGGGCGTCGTCCGGGTCGTTTGGTGCGCAGAGGATCGGCTCGTTGATTTCGGCCAGGTCGATCTCGATGATTTCGGCGTATTCGGCGTCGGCGTCGGCTTCCATCAGCTCCGGGTTGGCAACCCAGGCTTCCATCGCTTGGGCGCGACGTTCCAGGGTGCGTGCATCGCCGTAGCCTTCGCCGATCATCCAGCGCAGCAGGGTGATGTTGGAGTTCAGGTACTCGGTGACCGAATCCTTGGACAGCTTGATGGTGCAGCCGGCAGCCGAACGTTCGGCCGAGGCGTCGGACAGCTCGAAAGCCTGTTCCAGCGTCAGGTCGTTCAGGCCTTCGATTTCCAGGATGCGCCCGGAGAAGGCGTTCTTCTTGCCTTTCTTCTCTACGGTCAGCAGGCCAGCCTGGATCGCGTAGTAAGGAATGGCATGTACCAGGTCACGCAGGGTGATGCCAGGTTTCATCTTGCCTTTGAAGCGCACCAGGATCGATTCCGGCATGTCCAGTGGCATCACGCCAGTGGCGGCGGCAAATGCTACCAGGCCAGAACCTGCCGGGAACGAGATGCCCATCGGGAAACGGGTGTGGGAGTCGCCACCGGTACCGACGGTGTCCGGCAGCAGCATGCGGTTCAGCCAGCTGTGGATGATGCCGTCGCCTGGACGCAGCGATACACCGCCACGGGTCATGATGAAGTCAGGCAGGGTGTGGTGGGTGGTCACGTCGATCGGCTTTGGATAGGCCGCAGTGTGGCAGAACGACTGCATCACCAGGTCGGTCGAGAAGCCCAGGCACGCCAGGTCCTTGAGTTCATCACGGGTCATGGGACCAGTGGTGTCCTGGGAGCCCACGGTGGTCATCTTCGGCTCGCAGTAGGTGCCAGGACGAACGCCTTTGCCTTCTGGCAGGCCGCACGCCTTGCCGACCATCTTCTGTGCCAGGGTGAAGCCCTTGCCGGTGTCGACAGGCGCTTCGGGCAGCTTGAACAGGTCGGTAGGGCCCAGGCCAAGTTCGGCACGGGCCTTGTCGGTCAGGCCACGACCGATGATCAGCGGGATACGGCCGCCGGCGCGGACTTCGTCCAACAGCACCGGGGTCTTCATTTCGAAGGTGGTCAGGACTTCATCGGTGCCGTGCTTGCAGACTTTGCCAGCATGAGGGTACAGGTCGATCACGTCGCCCATGTTCATGTTGGTCACGTCGAATTCGATCGGCAGTGCGCCGGCGTCTTCCATGGTGTTGTAGAAGATCGGAGCGATCTTGCTGCCGAAGCAGAAACCGCCGGCACGCTTGTTCGGCACGTAAGGCACGTCGTCGCCGAAGAACCACAGTACCGAGTTGGTTGCCGACTTGCGCGACGAACCGGTACCGACCACGTCGCCAACGTAGGCGATCGGGAAGCCTTGGCCGCGCATCTCTTCGATCTGCTTCATCGGGCCGGTCTTGCCTTGCTCGTCCGGCACGATGCCTTCACGGGCCATTTTCAGCATGGCCAGGGCGTGCAACGGAATATCAGGGCGGGACCAGGCGTCAGGCGCAGGGGACAGGTCGTCGGTGTTGGTCTCGCCGGTAACCTTGAACACGCGCAGGCTGATCTTGTCGGCCAGGGTAGGGCGGTTGCGGAACCACTCGCCGTCAGCCCAGGACTGGATCACGCCTTTGGCATGCTCGTTGCCATTGCGGGCTTTTTCAGCCACGTCGTGGAACGCATCGAACATCAGCAGGGTGTGCTTGAGCTGGGCGGCCGCGACGGGCGCCAGGGTGGCGTCGTCCAGCAGCTCGACCAACGTCACGATGTTGTAGCCGCCTTGCATGGTGCCGAGCAGTTCAACAGCGCGTTTCTTGTCGATCAGGGGGGAACTGGCTTCGCCCTTGGCCAGGGCAGACAGGAAACCGGCCTTGACGTAGGCGGCTTCGTCAACGCCCGGTGGAATGCGGTTGGTGATCAGGTCAACGAGGAATTCTTCTTCGCCAGCCGGAGGATTTTTCAGCAGCTCGACCAGGCCTGCGGTTTGTTCGGCGTTAAGCGGCTGGGGAACGATACCCAGGGCGGCACGCTCTTCGATATGTTTGCGGTAGGCTTCAAGCACAGTTATTACCCTCATCAGTGGTCCCACGGGACGCTCATCCAGGAATGAACGGCACGCATGCGCTCGGGGGCTTTTTGAGCCGCAAAGCCAGCGCTGCCGTCATTCCTTTACAGAAGCTGCTTTCAAAGTTTTACGCCTGCAGAACGGAGCTGATGAGGGTTGGCGCGGGTTCTGACCTACCGGGTCGAGCCCGCGCCAACACCGTTCTGAAGGAACGACTGTGCTCGTGACGCTTTGAAAACAGCTTCCAGCGGATTATTGGCGCCTTACAAGGCCGGGTGATTCTACGGCAAAAAAAATCTAAAGGTAAGTTGCCTGGCCAAGTTTGCTGGGTGATCAACCTTAGACAAAGGGCTAACATGGCGCACTGTTTCGCTGATTTGCGTGTTGTTGACCATGCCCAACCAAACCATCAAGACCCCCTGCGTCGGCCTGTGCTCCACGGTCTACGGCGATCTCGTGTGCCGTGGCTGCAAGCGCTTCCACCACGAAGTGATCCAGTGGAACGGCTATAACGAAGAGGAAAAACGCGCAGTCTGGCGCAGGCTTGAGCAACTGCTGGTGCAGGTCATGGCCGGCAAAGTGGAGGTCTTCGACCCCAAGACCCTGCGCGGGCAGTTGGAGCAACGCAAGATTCGCTTTGTGCCGCACCAGTCCGAGTACTGCTGGGCCTACCAGCTGATTGCGCGCGGGGCGCGGGTGATCAACAACCTGGAGGCGTATGGCATGGTGCTGTTGCCGGAGTTTCGCGATTGGCCCTTGCCGGACCTGCGCGATGCCATTGATCGGGAGTTCTTTATCTTGTCCGAGGCGCATTACCAGCGCTATATCGCCCCGGCGTTCCTGAAAGACTCGCTATATACCTGACAGCGTGCATCCAAATGTGGGAGGGGGCTTGCTCCCGATAGCAGTGTGTCAGTCAGCCCATCCTTCGCTGACCCACCGCAATCGGGAGCAAGCCCCCTCCCATATTTTGCCCTCTATTGTGCTTCAGGGCTTGGTTGCCAGTTCTTGCAGGTGATCCATCAACTCCTGCGGCTTGAGCACCAACACATCGCTTTGCACCGCATCCAGCACCACCTCGGCCGTATTGCCAATCAACGCCCCGGAAATCCCGGTGCGCGCCACGGTGCCGATGATGGTCACTGCCGCTTGCAACTGATGGGCGATGTGCGGGATCAGCACATCGGCGGGGCCTTCCTTGATATGCAGGTGCCTTTCGTCCACGTCGAACTCAGCCTGGAACGCCCGGCACTGCTCGCGATAGCGCGCCTCGATGGTTTCCTTGAGCTGGAAGGTCGGGTCCGCCGCCGACAGCATCGGCGATGGGTGGGCGCTGATCACATGCAGCTGCGCCTTGGCCAGGCTTGCGATATCAAAGCCGTGGTCGATGATCGAATTGTGCAGCGAGCGGTGTTCGCCGTCGGTGTTGCCCACATCGATGGCTGCCAGAATCACTCCGCCGGCCCATGGCGTGGCGGTCTTGACCAGCAGTACCGGCGTCGGGCAATAGCGCAGCAGCTTCCAGTCCGCCGGCGTCAGCAGGGCCTTTTTCAGCGGGCTGTCGGGGAAGTGTTGCTTGATCACCAGGCCGCAGCCCTCGGATTGCTGCACACCGATGATGGTTTCATGCAGGCTGTCGTTCCAGGCCTGTTCGGTGGAGACGCTGTAGCCGTCGTTCCTTAAACCTTCCTTGAGCACGCTCAACAGTGCCGAATGCTCGTGGTTCTTGTCGCAGACCAGCAGGTGCAAGTGTGCGTCGGTCACCCCGGCGATCAGCTTGGCGCGCTTGAGGGCCAGGCTTTCCGAATGCTCGGGCTCGATGACCACCAGGATGCTGCGGATGGCTTGCATGATCAGGATCTCCAGGAAGGGGCATGCAACAACTATAGTTGCTGCCCGCCAGACGTCATGTTGATACACATCAAGGCCAGTGGCTGGTGGTCTGCGACGGGGTCGGTATAATCGGCGACCTTTTGTGATCCTTTGCCCGTGAGCCCGATGAACCTGCCCGAAATCCATGAATTCCTCGGCTGCCGCACCCCTGACGCCTGGGTGCAGGCTGCCCTGGCCGATCAGGATACCCTGCTGATCGACCACAAGAACTGCGAATTCAAAGCGGCCAGCACCGCCCTGAGCCTGATGGCCAAGTATCACGCCCACGTTGACCTGATCAACATGATGTCGCGCCTGGCCCGCGAAGAGCTGGTGCACCATGAGCAAGTCATGCGCCTGATGAAAAAGCGCAAGGTCGAGCTGCGCCAACTGCATGCCGGCCGTTATGCGTCGGGCTTGCGCAAGGTGGTGCGCAGCCATGAGCCGGTCAAGCTGGTGGACACCCTGGTGGTCGGCGCTTTTATCGAAGCACGCAGTTGCGAGCGTTTCGAAGCGTTGGTGCCGCACCTGGACGAAGAACTCGCCAAGTTCTACTTCGGCCTGCTGAAAAGCGAGGCGCGGCACTTCCAGGGCTACTTGAAGCTGGCATACCAGTATGGCGATGCCAAGGACATCGCCCTGGTTATCGAGCGGGTGAGGGCGGCCGAGCAGGAGCTGATCGAATCACCCGACATCGAATTCCGCTTTCACAGTGGCGTGCCAGCCTGAGGCCACGGCCACACCGAGCAAGGCGGTGATGCCGGCCAGCAGCAGGATCACCGTTCGCATGCCCAGGGGCGCTGCCAGCACGGCAATCATCAGGCCCGCCAATGGCTGGGCCAGGTTGTTGAGCAAGGTGATTACACCCACCGTCTTGCCGAAATCCTGGACTGGAATGACCCGTTGACGGGTGCTGCGCAGGTACACGTTGAACATCTTGTCGAAGCCGGTCACCAGCAGGAACCCCACGGCGTAGACCCACACGCCGGGACTGATCGCGGTGATCAGCGCGCCGACGGCAATCATCGAATACGACAGCCCGCCCATCACCTTCAGCGGCAATGATGAGCGCGCCAGATAAAACAGAATCACGATGGTGACCAGCGCGCCGGCGGCTTGCAGCAGGGCGTAGGCATCCTTGTCGGCGGCGTAATGGCCGGTGACCATCGCGGCCGAAGTGGCCAGCGTCACCCCGACAATCAGGTTCACGCCGACCGCCAGGGTGATGATACGCTTCAACTCCACCCGGCTGCGGATGTGGCCGAACGCGGTGCGCAGGGGTTGCAGCCAGATACCCGGGTGCTGCTCATGGACCTGCAGGGTTACCGTGGTGTTGCGCTGCCAGGTCAGCATGGCCAGGTCTGCCAGCACAAACAGTGCGGCGACACCCAGCACTACCCAAGGCCACGCCCAGACTTCCAGCATCAGCGCTGCCAGCAATGGCCCGAGCACCAGCCCGCTCTGGTCGGCGATCTGTGAGTAGGACAAGGTCTTGGCATAGGTGTAATGCTGGAAGACATGTGGCATTACCACTTCGCGCGCCATAATGCCCTGGGTGGTCAATACCCCGCACACGGCGGACAGGATCACCAACCAATGGATACCGTCAAACAACCCGTAAAGCGCCACCGCCACCACACAGGCCAATGCCCGGTACACCTGGCTGATATGCAGGATGCGCACCGCTGAAAACCTGTCGCAGAGCGCCCCGCACACCGGAAACGCCAGGTAGCGAGGCAGCGACTCGACAAAAAACGCCAGGCCTGCCCATGACACGCTATTGGTAGTCTGGAACACGATCAGCGGCACGATGAACAACAGGATCTGGTCGCCCAACCGTGACAGGAACAGCGAAACGAAGAACGCCAGGTAATCCTTGCGCATGGAACTCCCTGTGAATGACGTAAAAGATTGCAGGTTATTTGTTAAAAACTCTTAAAAGCATGAAGCTTCGTCGGCACGTACTGGCCAGCGGCTTCTGTTGGCCAGCTTGCCACCTATAATGCCCACACTTCAATCCGCCTATCCACACTGAGAATTTATGGAAAACCTGGGTCTGGGCAAGGTCCTGCTCGTCGAGGACGATGAGAAGCTGGCAGGGCTGATCGCACATTTTCTATCGCAACATGGTTTTGAGGTACGGGAGGTCCACCGGGGTGATAAAGCCCTGGCGGCGTTCATTGAGTTCAAGCCGAAGATTGTAGTGCTCGACTTGATGCTGCCGGGCCAGAGCGGGTTGCATGTATGCCGCGAGATTCGCAATGTGTCGGATACGCCCATCGTGATCCTCACCGCCAAGGAAGATGACCTGGACCATATCCTCGGCCTTGAGTCCGGCGCTGACGATTACGTGATCAAGCCGATCAAACCTCCGGTATTGCTGGCGCGTTTGCGCGCCTTGCAACGCCGACAAGTGCCCGAACCCACGGTACGCGGTGCCCTGGAGTTCGGCCGCTTGTCGATTGATCGCAGTTGCCGGGTGGTCAGCCTGGGGGGCGAGAACATCGACCTCACCACCATGGAGTTCGAGCTGCTGTGGTTGCTGGCCAGCAGCTCGGGCAAGATTCTTTCGCGCGATGACATTCTCAATCGCATGCGCGGTATTGCCTTCGACGGCCTCAACCGCAGCGTCGACGTCTATATCAGCAAATTGCGCGGCAAGCTCAACGACAACCCACGCGAGCCGGTGTGCATCAAGACCATTTGGGGCAAGGGCTACCTGTTCAATCCGTTCGCGTGGGAGGCCTAGATGCTGCGCTTGTATCTGCGCCTCTATGTCATTCTTGCGCTCGGCCTGGCCGGGTCGATCTGGCTGGTCAACTACGGCCTGGACGCGTACATACCCGAGTCCAACGAGACCTATAACCGTGAAGCCCTGCGCGGCCCGGCCTGGGCTTTGGTGGAGCAACTGCGGCCGGTGCAGGGTGAAGCGCGCCAGGCACGCCTGGACGAGCTGCAACCGCATTATGGCTTACGCCTGCAACTGGTGCCGCGCGACGCCCAGCACCTGAGCGAGCGCGAGCAGAAGCTCCTGGCCAATGACCAGGTGGTGGTGCGCGAAGACTTCATGAAGTTCCTGGCGCCTATCGACGGCGGCCCGCAATTGCTCGAGATCCAACTGCCGGAAGAGCCCAAATGGCTGTACCTGTGGGCCTATGGGTTCCTCGGCGTGAGTCTGGCCATCGTCCTGTATTTCTGGGTGCGCCCGCACTGGCGCGACCTGGAACACATCCGCCTGGCCGCGCAACGCTTTGGTGACAACGACCTTGGTTCGCGCATCCTGTTGCCGCGTCGTTCCACCGTGCGCGAACTGGCCGGGCACTTCAACCAGATGGCCGAGCGCATCGAAAGCCTGATCGCCAACCAGCGCGAACTGACCAATGCCGTCTCCCATGAATTGCGCACACCGATTGCGCGTTTGTCGTTCGAGCTCGATCAGCTCAGGCAGCAAAGTGATCCACGCCAGAGCCGTGAGCTGATCAGCGATATGTATTCCGACCTCGGCGAGCTGGAGGAAATGGTCTCCGAGCTGTTGACCTATGCCAGCCTGGAGCGCGGCGCCAGCCAGGTGACCCGCGAGAATATCGAGGCCCACAGCTGGCTCGACAGCGTCATCGGCAGCGTGGCCCTGGAGGCCGAGGCGGAAGGGGTGCAGTTGTCACTGCGCACCTGTGAGGTCGACTTTATCCGGATCGAGCCACGCTTTATGGCGCGCGCAGTAATCAACCTGTTGCGCAACGCCATTCGCTATGCCGACCGCCGTGTGGAAGTGTCGCTGGTCAAGTTCGGCAGCGGTTACGAAGTGCGGGTCAATGACGACGGCCCGGGTGTGCCGCTGGAGGGGCGCACCAAGATCTTTGAACCCTTCCTGCGCCTTGACAGCAGCCGCGACCGCCGCACCGGTGGGTTTGGCCTGGGGCTGGCGCTGGTCAAGCGCGTGAGCCAATGGCATGGCGGGCAGGTGGAAGTGCTGGATTCGGAGTGGGGCGGGGCCTCATTCCGGATGACCTGGGCGTATGCCGAGTAACACTTCTTGAATACTGCGCAGGCCAAATGTGGGAGGGGGCTTGCTCCCGATAGCGGTGTATCAGTGACAGGTGTCTAGCTGACCCACCGCTATCGGGAGCAAGCCCCCTCCCACATTTTGATTGGGTTACCAACTTGAATCAGAAGGTGTATTCCACCATCCCCATTACCGATGTCTGCAAGCGCCGCTCCACAATCGGGCTCTTGCCCGCTTTATCCGCCAGGTACTGCACATCCAGCAAGGTGGAGAACTGAGTGTGCTCGTTGATCGGCAAGCTCCACACCAGGTTCATGCCATTGCTGATATTGCCGCCTGCGGCCTTGTATTCCTTGAAGCGGCTGCGTGCGGCCTGGCCGGTGGTCACGCCATACCAGGTCTGCAGGTAGTCGCGGTCGCCGAAGTGGCTGTTGAGGCTGGCATCGACGGAACCGAAGCGGCCCTCATACAGGTTGGTGCCCAGGCTCAGCTCCAGGTGGGTGTAGGCCTTGCCGGTATCTTTGTGGTCATCTTCCTTGAGCGCATGTTCCAGGGTGGCGCCGATAATCACGCCGCCGAGGTTATACGCCGCGCTCCCCCCCAGTTGCGGGCGTGACTTGATCTCGCCCATGCCTTTGAGGCGTTTGGAGCCGGCATGCATGCTTTGGTTTTTATCTTTACGAGAATCGCTTGCACCGACGTAGGCGCTGAGGCTCAAGGCATTGCCTTCATAGCCCCAGCCCAGGCCCGTGTCGGTGTCGAGGAAGATGCCCCAGGGGCTGACGATTTTGCCGCCCAGCACGGGAGCTGTCATGCGTTCGTCACTGCCGCTGTAGCGCGGCGCATTGGCCACGCCGGCATTGAGACTGTATTGCCAGTCTTCGGCCAGGGCCGTGCCGGCAGTGGCCAGCAGGCACAAGAAGGTGAATGACAGGCACAGGTTCTTTGGGTACATCAGGGGATGCTCCTGGTTAGAAATTCAGGGGGGTGTGGGGGGAATGCGTACGTTTGAAGGAGTAGCCCGAAGCACTCAGGCCGTTGATCTGGCGGCTGACGGTGTCGCCCAGGCCGTAGCCGCTGCCGGCCAACACCGCATGGGCGTTGTCCACGGGCAGCAGGATGTAGTCGGTCAACGGTTCGTCATGCAATTGGCCGCGGATCACCAGGAAACCTTCTTCCAGGCGCACACTGATGCCGCTCAATGGTGCGTCGGGTTCGTGGGTGTTAAGCACCTGATAGGTGCCGATGGTGTCGGCCCAAGCCGTAGACAAAGGCGGCGCCTCAATGCGCTCGCCAATGGCGATGCGCTGGCCGTGGCTGCGCGCGGTGAGTATCTGCCGGCCTTCTACTTTCACCACATCAAGCTGGATGCGGCCCAGGTCGCCCAGGTCCTTGAGCCAGAAACCGAGTACCTTTTTCTGCGCACGCAGCCAGCCTTGGTCATCGCGCAATAGCTCGAAATCATAACCGGCCAGTTCACCGAACAAGCGCTCATGGTCATCCTTGATGCGGAACACTCCCCAGGCGGTCGCGTAGAACCCGCCCAGGCGTTTGCGGTCAACGGCTGCCGGTACCTGACGCAGTTTGAGGCCGTGGCTGGGGGCCTGGCAGTCGTCGGCGCAGACGGGGTTGCCGGTCTGGGCCTCAAGCATCAGGCGCAGGCTGTCGGTGGACAGCGACATCACCATCTCTTCGGCATTGCTGTCGTTGGCCATGATGATCACGGCCAGTTGCTGGTCCGGCAGCAGGGTCAATTGCGCGGCGAAATCGTCACCGCCACCGCTGTGCTGATAGGTACGCACGCCCGGACCAATCGGCTCGTCACCGCAGGGCGCCAGGAACCAGCCCAGGCCCATCTGGCAGTCGAAATCCAGGGCGTTGCCGGTGTTCTGCTGGGTGAACATCGTGTCAATCGATGTGCTGTCCAGCACCTGGTTGCCTTTGTAGCTGCCCTTGGCGAACAGCATCTGCACATAGTGGCTCAGATCCTTGGGGCTGGCCCACAGGCCGCCGGCGGCGAGGTCGCGCACCTGCGCATCGGTGCTCGCGTTGCCGTCTTCATAGCCCAGGGCGCGAAAGCTCAAGTGCGCGCCGGTGCCGAGGAAACTGGACTGGTTCATCTGCAAGGGTTTGAACAGGCTGCTTTGCAGTTGGGCTTCGAAACTTTTGCCGCTGCTGCGTTCGATGGCGGCGCCCACCAGTGAATAACCGAGGTTGGAATAAGCCACCTGGGAACCTGGCAGGCTGCTCAGCCACACGCCCGACACGCGCATCGGCATCTGCCCCATGGCGTAGGTGCTGCGCAGGTCGCGCAGGTGTTCGCTGGGCAAGCCGGACTGATGGCTGAGCAAACGCCGCAAGGTGATCGCGTGATCGGCTTCGGCCTGGTCGCTATGAAAGCGTGAGCGTACGTAGAATTCGCGCAGGGTATGCTGGATCGGCGCATCCAGTGCCAGGCGTTGTTGCTCCACCAGTTGCATCGCTGCGGTGGCGGTGAGCAGTTTGGAAATGCCGCCGGCACGAAACGCCGTGTTGGGCGTGACCGGCACGCCCTGGGCCTTGTCGGCCAAGCCAAAGCCACGGGCCCAGATCAGTTCCTGCCCATTGACCAGGGCAATCGACAAGCCAGCTACATTTTCCCGCGCCATGTCCTTGGGAATGCGGGCTTGCAGGTAACGGATGATCGCGCCGTAATCGCCTTTTTGAATCGTCGGCGGGGCAGGTGGCTGCGAGTGGCAACCGATACTGCCCAGCAGGCAACCCAACAGCGGAATACCGCGCAATCTGCGAAACATGGAAGAGCACCCGAGTGGTATTTGGATGCTCGAATGCTAGGGCGGCGCTGGCCAACAATCTTTGAGTGCTTTGTCGGGAAACTGTCAAAGACTGTTAACGGTTACTGCTCCACATTACTTGAGTATGGCGCAACACCTGTGGGAGGGGGCTTGCCCTAATGCCAGTCAGTTAAGCGGTCATCGCCTTCTGTAGGAGCGAGCTTGCTCGCGTAAAACGTCAACGATAACGCGTGTTTGCTGAATGAACGCGGCGCCTGTAAGTTTTTCGCGAGCAAGCTCGCTCCTACAAAAGAGCCTTAACTGACTGGCATTAGGGCTTGCCCTCCCACATTTTCAAACCTCTATTAACCCACAAGCCCCAAACGCTCATGCCAATCGGCAATCGATTCATCAGGGTATTCATCGAACCGCAAGTCACCCTTGCGCACACTGACCTCCACCCACGGCGCCTTGGAGCCCAGCATCAAGTGCGTGTGTTCCGGCGGCACCGGCAGCGGCGTGTCGATGGCCGAGGCAAACGGGTGGATCAGTTCCGGCCACTGCGGGCTGAACAGCCACAGGCCGCTGCCGCACCGGGAGCAGAAATGCCGCTCGGCGCTGCTCGCATGGGCACGGCTGGCGCCCTCGGGCTTGAGCTTGGCGTGGTAGATGGAAATCTGTTTGCGCCCGCGTACCTTCAAGCTCTTGGCGTCACCGCCCAGGTTGATCGCGTATCCGCCGCCGCCCTGGGTCTTGCGGCAGATCGAGCAGTAGCAGCGCTGGTAAGGGTAGGGGTGGGCGCTGGTCAGGCTGAATGTCACAGCGCCACAATGGCAGGATCCTTCGAGTTGCATGGGGCGTCTCCTCTGGCAAGGTGACGTTCAAGCTTAGGCGTTTTCCGGCATCAAGGTAGCGATCAGTGCGCGAATGGTCCCCGGCAGCGCCTCCAATTCGCGCACCAGGATGCTGCGTTCGCGAATTGCCCAGGGCTCGTCCAGCTTCACGGTCACCAACTGCATGGTGCGGCTGTGGCGCAGGGCGGCGGACTCGGGAATGATGCCGATGCCCACTCCGGCCTCGACCATCCGGCAGATCGCTTCGAAGCTCGAGACCTGGATGCGCAGCGACAACTGCTTGCCCAGGCGCTCGACGTGTTCGCGCAAAAAGCTCAATAGCGTGCTGCCTTCATGCAGGCCGATATGCTGGTATGCCAGGGTCTGCTCCAGGGTGACCGACGGCTGGTCTGCCAGGGGATGCCCGACCGGCACCATCAGCACCAGTTCATCGGTGCTGAAATGCAGCACTTGCAAACCCGACGCTTCTACGGGGCCGGCAATGATGCCCATGTCACTGGTGCCATCGAGCACGCCGCGTACGATATCCCGGGACAGGCGCTCCTGCAGGTCAACGGTCACCCCCGGCCGCTGGGACAAAAAGCCCGCCAGCACTTCCGGCAAGAACTCGGTGACCGCCGTGGTGTTGGCGAAGATGCGGATATGCCCGGCCGAATCCACGCCGTATTGGGTGAACTCGCTTTTCAGGTAATCGACCTGGCGCATGATCAACCGGGCGTGGTGCAACAGGCGTTCGCCTGCCGGGGTGATCTCCACCCCACGGCTGTCGCGGTACAACAGGCGGGTGTCGAGCTGGCCTTCCAGGGCCTTGATTCGCGCACTGGCGGCGGCCGGCGAGAGGAAAGCCCGCTTGGCGCCCTGGGTCAGGCTGGGGGATTCGGCGATATGGATAAACAGGCGCAGGTCGGCGAGATCAAAATGCATAAAAACTCCGGATAGGAACACCAACCTCATCACCATGAAAATCCAAGGTGGGAGGGGGCTTGCTCCCGATAGCGGTGTATCAGCTAGCACATTGGGTACTGACCCACCGCCATCGGGAGCAAGCCCCCTCCCACATTGGGGATGCGGCGTTTTTTTGTAAGTTGGCGTTCAGCATAACCGAACGCTGGATTATTGAAATGCAAATTCTCAGAACGGCCAGGCCCTTGCATGATCGGCAGCAGATACCCACTGCCTGAGGATCTGCACCCGATGAGTGCCACTGATTGGATCGGCCGAAGTGAAACCGCCCACGACCACCTGAGCCATAACCTGCTCAAGCGTATCGCCGCTACGTTGGGGGAAAGCGTGCCTGCCGAGGGCGAAGCCGTTGCGCCACTTTGGCAATGGTGCTTCTTCCAGGACCCACTGCCGGAATCGGCCTTGGGCAGCGACGGTCATCCGGCCCGCGGCGGCTTCCTGCCGCCGGCCGATAATCGCAATCGCATGTGGGCCGGTGGGCGTATCGAATTCCTGCACCCGCTGCGTGCCGGCGAGGCGGCCGCCCGTGTGTCGACCATCACCCAGGTCGAAGAAAAGGCCGGGCGCACCGGCGCGTTGCTGTTTGTCACCGTGCGCCATGACTACTCCCAGGACGGTCGTCTGGCGATCCGCGAGGAACAGGACATCGTTTACCGCGAACCCACACCGCCCAAGACCGGCAGTGGCGATGCCCTGGCCCAGGGCGAATGGACGGAGACGGTCGAGCCGACGCCCACCTTGTTGTTCCGCTACAGCGCCGTGACCTTCAACGGCCACCGCATCCACTACGACTACCCCTATGTCACCGGTACCGAAGGTTATGCCGGCCTGGTGGTGCATGGCCCGCTGATCGCCACCTTGAACCTGCGGGCGTTCTGCCGGGCGCATCCCGACGCGACGCTGCGTCGTTTCAGCTATCGCGGCGTACGCCCATTGATTGCGCCGCAACCGTTTGAGGTGGGCGGGCGCATCTGCGCACCCGGGGTCGCAGAACTCTGGGCCGGCAATGCCGAAGGCCTGGCGCAGACCGCCCAGGTGCATTTCGAATAATCCAAGAACAACAGGCGGAGAGCCGTTAATGAACCCCCATGACAATGAAGAACTCAATGCCATCCGCGAAGGCGTGCGCGCCTTGTGCGCCGAGTTCGATGCCGCCTACTGGCGCAGTATCGATGAACAAAAGGGCTTTCCCGAAGCCTTCGTCAAGGCGCTGACCGACGCCGGTTGGCTGTCGGCGATGATTCCCGAGGCGTACGGCGGCTCCGGCCTGGGGCTGGCCGAAGCCTCGGTGATCCTCGAGGAGGTCAACCGCTGCGGCGGCAATTCCGGCACCGTGCACGGCCAGATGTACAACATGTTCACCCTGTTGCGTCACGGCAGTGAGGCGCAGAAACGCTTCTACCTGCCCAAGCTGGCCAGCGGTGAGCTGCGCCTGCAGTCGATGGGCGTCACCGAGCCGACCACCGGCACCGACACCACCAAGATCAAGACCACCGCGATCAAACGTGGCGACAAATACGTGATCAACGGTCAGAAAGTCTGGATCTCGCGGGTGCAGCACTCCGACCTGATGATCCTGCTGGCGCGCACCACGCCCTTGGCCGAGGTGAAGAAAAAGTCCGAAGGCATGTCGATCTTCCTGGTCGACCTGCGCGACGCCATCGGTAACGGCCTGACCGTGCAGCCCATCGCCAATATGGTCAACCACGAGACCAACGAGCTGTTCTTCGACAACCTCGAGTTGCCCGCTGACAGCCTGATTGGCGAGGAGGGCAAGGGCTTCAAGTACATCCTCGATGGCCTGAATGCCGAGCGCACCCTGATCGCCGCCGAATGCATCGGTGACGGTCGTTGGTTTATCGAAAAGGCCAGCGCCTACGCCCGCGACCGCGTGGTGTTTGGCCGGCCCATCGGCCAGAACCAGGGCGTGCAGTTCCCGATTGCCGAGGCCCATATCGAGATCGAAGCGGCCGACCTGATGCGCTGGCGCGCCTGTGAGGAATACGACAGCGGCAAGCACGCCGGGGCCAGCGCCAACATGGCCAAGTACCTGGCGGCCAAGGCGTCCTGGGAAGCGGCCAACGCCTGCCTGCAAACCCACGGCGGTTTTGGCTTTGCCTGCGAATACGACGTGGAGCGCAAATTCCGCGAGACCCGCCTGTACCAGGTGGCGCCGATCTCCACCAACCTGATCCTGTCCTACGTGGCCGAGCATTTGCTCGAACTGCCACGTAGCTTCTGAGGGCCTGAGCATGCGTGATACCCAGGCCCTGTGCCGTTTTCTCGCCGATCTGACGTACCAACAGGTGCCCGAGCCGGTACTGGCGCGCATCGAAGAGCTGTATCTGGATTGGCTCGCTTCGGCGCTGGCCAGCCAGGGCGCCCATCCGATTCCACTGTTCGAACGTTATGCGCAGAAGATGGGGCCGAGCAGCGGAGCGGCCCAGGTGATCGTCAACGGCACCGGCACCAGCGCGTATTTTGCCGCGTTGGTCAACGCGGCCTCATCCCATCTGGTGGAGCAGGATGACCTGCACAACAGCTCGGTGCTGCACCCGGCCACGGTGGTGTTTCCTGCCGCTTTGGCCGCTGCCCAGGACCTCAACAAGTCAGGCCGCGAGTTGTTGTTGGCCTCGGTGGCCGGTTATGAGGCTGGGATTCGCATCGGTGAATTCATGGGGCGCTCCCACTATCGCATCTTTCACACCACGGCCACGGTCGGCACCCTGGCGGCGGCGGTCGCGGTGGGCAAGTTGCTCGATTTCAACCAGGAACAGTTCATCAACCTGCTCGGCAGCGCCGGCACCCAGGCGGCAGGGCTGTGGGAGTTCTTGCGCGATGCCGCCGACTCCAAGCAACTGCATACGGCCAAGGCCGCGGCGGACGGCTTGCTGGCGGCCTATCTCACCGCCGATGGCTTGACCGGCGCACGCAATATCCTGGAAGGCGACCAGGGCCTGGCGGCGGGCATGTCTACTGATGCCGAGCCCGGCAAATTATCCGCCGGCCTGGGCAGCCGTTGGGCGCTGGTGGAAACCTCGTTTAAATTCCACGCCTCCTGCCGCCACACCCACCCCGCCGCCGATGCGCTGTTGGCGGTGATGCAGCGCGAAGGCTTGAGCGCCCCACAGATTGCTCGGGTACAGACCCGCGTGCACCAAGGCGCCATCGATGTGCTCGGTCGAGTGACGGTGCCGACCACGGTGCACCAGGCCAAATTCTCCATGGGCACCGTGCTCGGCCTGATCGCCGTGCATGGCAAGGCGGGTTTGCCTGAGTTCCATGAACTGGCGTTGAACGACCCCGCCGTCGCGGCCTTTCGCGACAAGGTCAGCATGACCCTCGATCCGGAGGTCGATGCTGCCTACCCGCAACGCTGGCTGGGCCGCGTCACCGTCACCACCACCGATGGCCGCACGTTGCACGGCGCCATCGACGAGCCCAAGGGCGACCCAGGCAACAGCCTGAGTCGCGCCGAACTGGCGGACAAGTTCCAGCGCCTGACCCATTTCAGCGGTGCCCGCACACCGGCCCAGGCCAATGGCCTGATCGAGCAGGTGTGGAACCTGCGTCACACCGCGTCCATGGCCCATTGGCTTTGAGGGATTTGTCATGAGTAACCAACGACCGCTGGACGGCATTACCGTCGTCAGCCTGGAACACGCGATTGCCGCGCCATTCTGCACCCGCCAACTGGCCGATCTCGGCGCCCGGGTGATCAAGGTCGAGCGCCCCGGTGCCGGTGACTTTGCCCGGGGCTATGACGAGCGCGTGCGTGGCCTGGCGTCGCATTTCGTCTGGACCAACCGTTCAAAAGAGAGCCTGACCCTGGACCTCAAGCAGGACGAGGCGGGCGCCATTCTCGAGGCGTTGCTCGCCGATGCCGATGTGCTGGTGCAGAACCTGGCCCCCGGCGCGGCGGCGCGCATGGGCTTGTCGTTCGAGGCGCTGCATGAGCGTTTCCCGCGGCTGATCGTCTGTGATATTTCCGGCTACGGCGAAGGCGGGCCCTACGAGAAAAAGAAAGCCTACGACCTGTTGATCCAGAGTGAAGGCGGCTTTCTCTCGGTGACCGGTGGCCCGGGTGACGAGCAAATGGCCAAGGCCGGTTGCTCCATCGCCGATATCTCCGCCGGCATGTACGCCTACAGCGGCATCCTTTCGGCGCTGCTGCTGCGTGGCAAGACCGGCAAAGGCAGCCGCATCGACGTGAGCATGCTCGAAAGCCTGGTGGAGTGGATGGGTTACCCGATGTACTACGCCTTCGACGGCGCGCCACCGCCACCGCGTGCCGGCGCGGCGCATTCGACGATTTACCCCTACGGGCCGTTTCCCACCGGTGACGGCAGTACGGTGATGCTCGGGTTGCAGAACGAGCGTGAGTGGGCGGCGTTCTGCGACAAGGTATTGCTCACCCCTGCGCTGGCGACGGACGAACGTTTCAGCGCCAATTTCAAGCGTTCGGCCAACCGCGACGCGCTGCGCCAGATCATTGTCGCAAGCTTTGCCCAGTTGGACGCCGAGGCGCTGATCCAGCGCCTGGAGCACGCGCAGATCGCCAGCGCCCGGGTCAACGATATGCAAGGCGTGTGGGACCACCCGCAACTCAAGGCCCGTGACAGCTGGCGCGAAGTCGACAGCCCGGCCGGGCCGTTGCCGTCGCTGTTGCCACCGGCCCGCAATGCCGCGTTTACCCCACGCATGGATGGCGTGCCGGCTTTGGGACAACACAGCCAGGGCATCCTCGACCAGCTGGGTTATTGCGCCGACACCATCGACAGCCTGCGTGCACGCGGCGTTATCTAACCAGGAATTTCAGCGATGCCAAAGCCCCTAGTACGTTCAGCGTTATTTGTGCCGGGCAGCCGCCCGGAGCGGTTTGCCAAGGCCCTGGCCAGCGGCGCCGATGCGGTGATCGTGGATTTTGAAGACGCGGTGGAAGAACCGCTCAAACGCCAGGCCCGGGACAACCTGGGGGCGTTTTTGCACGCCCATCCCGGGGCCCAGGTGTGGGTGCGTATCAATGCGCCGGAGCACGCCGAGCATTTTGAGGATGTGGCGTTCTGCAAGGCCCATGCAAATGTCGCGGGTGTGCTGCTACCCAAGGTCGAGAGCGCAGCCCAGGTCGCCGTGGTGGCTGCCACCGGCAAACCCATCTGGCCGATCATCGAAAGCGCTCGCGGCTTGTTGGCCGTGGCCGACATTGCCCATGCTCCGCTGGTGCAGCGGCTGTCGTTCGGTGGCTTGGACCTGGCCCTGGACCTCAACCTGAGCAGCCATTCCCGCGCCGCTGAGTTTGCCCTCGACCAGGCGCGCCTGGCGTTGATCGTGCATTCACGCGCCGCCGGGCTGGTCGCACCGCTGGACGGCGTACACCCCGCCATCGACGACCCTGAGGGCCTGCGCCGCTCGATCCGGCATGCCTATGAAATGGGCTTTGCCGGGGCGTTGTGTATCCATCCCAAGCAGGTTCCGGTGATTCACCAGGCGCTGGCGCCCAGCGCCGAAGACCTGGCCTGGGCCAAGCGCGTGGTGGAGGCCGGTGCCCATGGGGCAGGGGCGTATCAGATTGATGGGCAGATGGTGGATGCGCCGGTGCTGTTGCGGGCACAAAGACTACTGGCTGCCCAACTCTAACTACCGTTAGGGGGAGTGTTCGGCCAGGCCGAACGCAGGTATCTAAAATTCGAAATTCTCAACACGCATCACATCAGGCACCTTGCCTGACAACACAACAATAAGAAGGTGATTTCCCATGCTCAAGTTTTCTCGGGCGCTGCTGTGCGCCGCCACCTTGTTTGCCGCAGGCCTGGCCCAGGCGGCGGACCCGATTGTGATCAAGTTTGCCCATGTGGTCGCCGAAAACACCCCCAAGGGCCAGGGCGCGCTGCTGTTCAAAAAACTCGCTGAAGAACGCCTGCCCGGCAAGGTCAAGGTCGAGGTGTACCCCAACTCATCGCTGTTCGGCGATGGCAAGGAAATGGAAGCGCTGTTGCTGGGCGATGTGCAGATGCTGGCGCCGTCCCTGGCCAAGTTCGAGCAGTACACCAAGCAAGTGCAGATCTACGACCTGCCGTTCCTGTTCAACGACCTGGCCGCGGTCGACCGTTTCCAGGCCGCCGAGGGCAAGCAGCTGCTGACCTCGATGCAGGACAAGAACATCCTCGGCCTGGCCTATTGGCACAACGGCCTCAAGCAGCTCTCCGCCAACAAGGCCTTGCATGAACCCAAGGACGCCCGTGGCCTGAAGTTCCGCGTGCAAGCCTCCAGCGTGCTCGAGGAACAGTTCAAGGCGATCCGTGCCAACCCACGCAAGATGAGCTTCGCCGAAGTCTATCAAGGGCTGCAGACCGGCACCGTGAATGGCACCGAGAACACCTGGTCGAACTATGAAAGCCAGAAGGTCAACGAGGTGCAGAAATACTTCACCGAATCCAACCACGGCCTGATTGACTACATGGTGATCACCAACGCCAAGTTCTGGAACGGCCTGCCGCCGGATATCCGCAGTACCCTTGCGCAGATCATGGCCGAGGTCACCGTCGAGGTAAACAAACAGGCCGAAGCGCTGAACCAGTCGGCCAAGCAGAAGATCATCGACGCCAAGACCAGTGAAATCATCGAACTGACTCCAGAGCAACGTTCCCTTTGGCGCGAGGCCATGCGCCCGGTGTGGCAGAAGTTCGAAGGCGAGATCGGGGCTGACCTGATCAAGGCGGCGGACGCTTCCAACCAGTAATCCCCAGGGTGTACTGAGATCCAATGTGGGAGGGGGCTTGCTCCCGATAGCGGTGGATCAGAGGCAGATCTGCAAGCTGACACACTGCTATCGGGAGCAAGCCCCCTCCCACATTTCGGGCAAGTTCCACCCTGGTATTTCATTTGCCTCGCGAGGTTTTGCCATGCAAACGCTAAGGCGCGTCTGGGAGCACCTGGAGGAAGGCTTTATTGCCTTCCTGCTCGCCGCCATGACCCTGGTGACATTCGTCTACGTCATGCTCAACAACATCTACACCCTGTTCTTCGCCCTGGCGGATAAATGGGCCTGGAGCAGCAATTTCTTCAACGCCCTGGGCGACGGCACCATGACCTGGGCCCAGGACATGACCTGGAGCGTGGCGTTGACCAAGGCCATGTTCGGCTGGCTGATTTTCTTCGGCATTTCCTACGGTGTACGCACCGCCGGCCACCTCGGCGTGGACGCGTTGGTCAGGCTGACCAAGCGCCCGGTGCAACGCCTGCTCGGCCTGCTCGCCTGCCTGTGCTGCCTGGCCTATGCCGGGTTGTTCATGGTGGCCAGCTACAAGTGGGTGAGCGCAGTGATGACCGCGCATATCGGCGCCGAAGACCTCGACCAGTTCGGCATCGATGTGGGCGACATCGTGGCGATCGTGCCCATCGGCTTTGCCTTGGTATTCATCCGCTACCTGGAAATTTTCTATCGCATCTTTACCCACCGCCAGGTCGGGTTGGGGCTGGCCGACGAGGCCGGTGAGGCCAGCAAGTTGGCCGGCAGCCATGAGGAGCGTCACTGATGGCCGTGCTCTGTCTGTTTCTGCTGTTGTTTGTGTTCATGTTCCTCGGCGTGCCGATTGCGATTTCCCTGGGGCTGTCCGGTGCGGTGTCGATTCTGATGTTCAGCCAGGACTCGGTGAGTTCCCTGGCGATCAAGCTGTTCGAGACCTCCGACGCCTACACCTTCCTGGCGATTCCGTTCTTCCTGCTGTCCGGCGCGTTCATGACCACCGGCGGCGTAGCCCAGCGGCTGATCGACTTCGCCAATGCCTGTGTCGGCCACATCCGTGGCGGCCTGGCGATTGCGGCGGTGCTGGCCTGCATGTTGTTTGCGGCGCTGTCCGGCTCGTCACCGGCCACGGTGGCGGCGGTGGGCTCGATTGCCGTGGCAGGCATGGTGCGTTCCGGTTATCCGAAGGAGTTTGGTGCGGGGATCATCTGCAACGCCGGGACCTTGGGGATCCTGATTCCGCCGTCGATTGTGATGGTGGTGTATTCGGCGGCGACCGAAACCTCGGTAGGCAAGCTGTTCATGGCCGGGGTGATCCCGGGACTGTTGCTGGGCCTGATGCTGATGATCGCGATCTACATCGTCGCACGCATCAAGAAATTGCCGGCGCAACCACGGGCGACGTTCCGCGAGTGGCTCAGTTGCGCCCGCCGGGCTTTCTGGGGCCTGTTGCTGTTGGTGATCATCCTCGGCGGCATCTATAGCGGCATGTTCACCCCCACCGAAGCGGCGGCGGTGGCGGCGGTGTATTCGGCGTTTGTGGCGCTGTTTATCTACAAGGACATGAAGCTGCGCGACTGCCCCAAGGTACTGCTGGAATCCGGGCGGTTGTCGATCATGCTGATGTTCATTATCGCCAACGCCATGCTGTTTGCCCATGTGCTGACCACTGAGCAGATTCCCCAGGAAATCACTGCGTGGGTGATCTCTGAAGGGCTGACGCCGATTGGTTTCCTGATCATGGTCAACGTGGTGCTGCTGATTGCCGGCAGCTTCATGGAGCCCTCGGCCATCGTGCTGATTCTGGCGCCGATCTTCTTCCCGATTGCGATGAAGCTGGGCATTGATCCGATTCACCTGGGCATCGTGATGGTGGTGAACATGGAAATCGGTCTGGTGCATCCACCGGTGGGGTTGAACCTGTTTGTGACCTCGGCGGTGACGGGGTTGACCCTGGGGCAAACCATTCGCGCGGCGATGCCGTGGCTGATGATCCTGTTGGTGTTCCTGATCATGGTCACTTATTTGCCGTTCATTTCCCTCGCACTGCCGCAGTGGCTCGGAATGTAAACGCAGTCAAAAATGTGGGAGGGGGCTTGCTCCCGATGAGGGAGTGTCAGTAATGCATCTGTAACTGAACCACCACCATCGGGAGCAAGCTCCCTCCCACAGGGTTTTGTGTTCGGTGTTATTTATCCAGCGCACTCAAGATCGCGTGCGCCACTTTCACCCGCTCGGCATTCGGGTAGTTGCGGTTCGCCAGGATCACCACGCCCATGTCCTTGCTTGGCACATACGCCACATACGCACCAAAGCCGCCAGTGGAGCCGGTCTTGTTGTACAGCACGTTGGCCGGTTGCGCCTGGGCCGGGCTCAGCCAGTTGACCTTGTGCGGCTCCATCGCCATCGGCGTGGAGTTGCCGTCGATCAAAGCTTGCAGGGTGATGGGGTAGGGGTAGCGTTCCCAACCCAGGCCCTGGGTCATGTCGTTGACCCTGTAGTAGCCGGCGTGAGTGGCAGCGATGGCTTGTTGCAGGGGCTGTTCCAGGGTCTGCGGGTGCATGTTGGCGATCACGTAGCGAGCCAGGTCCTGGCTGCTGGTCTTGATGCCGTAGGCTTCGCTGTCCAGGGCGCCGGGGCTCACGCGTACGGGATTTTGCTGCTTGTCATAGCCTTGGGCATATTGGCCGGCTTTGTCGGCACGCACGCGGACATAAGTGTTGGTCAAGCCCAGCTTGGGCAGCAGGGTCTTCTCCATCGCGACGTTGAATGGCTGGCCCAGGCTTTGCGCTGCCAGGTAGCCGAACAGGCCGATACTGGGGTTGGAATACAGACGCTGTTCACCCGGGGCATACGTGGGTTTCCAGTGCTGGAAGTAGCTGAGCATTGAGGCTGCACGGTCGGCGGCGTCCGGAAACTGCAGCGGCAGGCCTCCTGGGGTATAGGTCGCCAGTTGCAGCAGGCTGATGCGGTCAAACGCGCTGCCGGCCAGGGCGGGCAAGTGTTGGCTGGCCATATCCGACAGTTTGAGCTTGCCGGTGGCCTGGGCATAACCGCCGAGGGTGGCGGTGAAGGTTTTACTCACCGAGCCTATTTCGAACAGGGTGTCTTCGGTGACTGGGGCCTGGGTGTCCTTGGCGGCGACGCCGTAGTTAAAGTATTGCACCTTGCCCTGGTTGACGACGGCCACCGACAAGCCCGGGATAGCTTGCTGCTGCATCAAGGCTTTGACGTTGCTGTCCACGACCTGGCGTATATCGACGGCGGCCATGCAACTGCCAGACCCCAGAAATAACGCGGAAACCAGCAGTGTTTGTAAGTTGCGCTTCATGGTGACTCGCTTCCATGTAAAAGAGTGATGACGATCAGAACCTGCGCAGGCGTGGCAAATCTAGGTGGATTTCAGGACGCGGGCAAACGATGATATCTCGCACCAGCCATTAGAAAAATTGGGGTAAGCCTTGCTGCGTTCCCACTTGCCGCTCAATGCCCTGCGTGCCTTCGAAGCCTCGGCGCGCCATTTGAGCTTTACCCGTGCGGCCATTGAGCTGTGCGTGACCCAGGCGGCCGTCAGCCATCAGGTTAAAAGTCTCGAAGCCCAACTCAATGTTACGTTGTTCAAGCGCTTGCCTCGGGGCCTGATGCTCACCAGCGAAGGCGAAACCCTGCTGCCGGTGCTGCGTGATGCCTTTGATCGCATTGCCCTGACGTTGGGCCAGTTCGAGGGCGGGCATTACCGTGAAGTGCTGACGGTGGGGGCGGTCGGCACCTTTGCGGTGGGCTGGCTGTTGCCACGCCTGGCGGATTTCCACAGTCGCTACCCGTTTATCGACCTGCGCCTGTCCACCCACAACAACCGAGTGGATGTGGCCGCCGAAGGCCTTGACTACGCGATCCGCTTTGGCGCCGGCGCCTGGCACGGCACCGATGCATGCCCATTGCTGGAGGCGCCGTTGACGGTGTTGTGCGTACCGCAGATTGCCGAGCAACTGCACAGTCCGGCGGACCTGTTGAAGCATACCTTGCTGCGCTCCTACCGTGCCGATGAGTGGAGCCTGTGGTTCCAGGCCGCCGGTTTGCCCATCGATACGCGGGTGCCGCGCAGTATCGTGTTCGACTCCTCGCTGGCGATGATGGAAGCCGCCCTGCAAGGCAGCGGCGTGGCGCTGGCGCCGGCGCTGATGTTTTCGCGACAGCTGGAGAGCGATGTGTTCCGCCAGCCGTTCCAGGTAGGAATTACGACTGGCAGCTATTGGTTGACCCGTTTGCAGTCGCGCAATGAGACACCGGCGATGCTTGCGTTCAAAGGATGGTTGCAGACCAGTGCTGCCTGATGTGGGAGAGGGATCGCCCTCTGTAGGAGCGAGCTGGCTCGCGAAAAACGTCAACGATAACGCGTGTTTCCTGAATCAACGCGGTGTCTGTGAGTTTTTCGCGAGCAAGCTCGCTCCTACAAAAGCCTTAACTGATCGGCATTAGAGTGCTGTCAGGCGAGGTATTTGTGGAACCATCCCAGGGTACGCTCCCAGGCGAGGTTTGCTGCTGCTTCGTCATAGCGTGGTGTCGAATCGTTGTGAAAGCCGTGGTTGGCACCTTTGTAGATAAACGCTTCATAGGTGGTGCCGGCGGCTTTCAATGCCTGCTCATACGCCGGCCAGCCCTCATTGATTCGCGTATCCAGCTCACCGTAATGCAGCATGATCGGCGCCTTGATGCGCGGTACATCCTTGGCATCGGGTTGGCGCCCGTAGAACGACACCGCCGCGCCCAGTTCCGGGTAGGCCACCGCCGCCGCATTGGTCACGCCACCGCCATAACAGAAACCAGTGATGCCGACCTTGCCGGTACTGCTGTCGTGGTGCATCAGCCATTCGATGGCGGCGAAGAAGTCATTCATCAGTTTGGTCGGGTCGACGGTCTGTTGCAGTGCCACGCCTTTTTCGTCGTTGCCGGGGTAGCCACCCACCGAAGTCAGGCCGTCCGGTGCCAAGGCGATAAAGCCGGCCTTGGCCAGGCGCCGCGCAACGTCTTCGATATAGGGGTTCAGGCCCCGGTTTTCATGTACCACCACCACGGCGGGCAGCTTGCCTGCGGTCTTGGCCGGGCGTACCAGGTAGCCGCGCACCGTGCCGTTGCCCTTGGGCGACGGGTAGGTGATGTAGTCGGCGACGATGTCCGGGTCGGTGAATTTCACTTGTTCGGCCAGGGCGTAGTTGGGGCTCAGGGCTGCCAGCAGCGCCGAAGCGGTGATGCCGCCGAAGGTGAACAGCGCCGCACGGTCGAGAAATTCGCGGCGGTTGAGCTTGCCGTGGGCGTAGCCGTCGTAGAGCTCCAGCAGTTCGGGGGCAAAGTCCTTGGCGGTGAGACGGGTCATTGTGCAGTCCTCGGTCAGCGGTCGCATTCACTGTAGACCAGGATCAAGCCTCGCGGCCATGGGCGGTCGCGGCCAGTTGGCCGGTGTCGACGCGCACGAACACCGAGTCGCCGATAGCGGTGAGTACATCGCCGGCATATACCTCGCAAACCACGCGGCTTTTGCGTCCGACCTCGCCTTCGACCCGGGCACGCAGGGTCAGGGGTGTTCCCATGGGAGTGGGCTTGATGAACTTGATGCCCAGGTTGCCGGTGACGCAATCGATGCGCGGCAGGCTGCCGGGTTCACGTTGCTCGGCACGGTAGTGGTAGGCCATGGCGGTCCAGTTGGAATGGCAGTCCACCAACATGGCGATCAGGCCACCGTAGACCAGGTCTGGCCAGCCGCTGTATTTGGCCTCGGGCTGATGCTCGGAGATGACGTGCACGCCATCGTCGGCCCATCGGCTCTTGATGTGCAGGCCGTGGGGGTTGCTGCTGCCGCAGCCGTAGCAGATGCCTTCAGGCGCGGTAGTGTCCTGCAGAGATGCGCTGTGCATGTAGAGTCCTTGTTGTTCTTGGGGCGACGCCTCTGTTTAGCAGGCTGCGCGTCAGCGAGCAAACTTCTTCGCCCCGGCCACGCAGCCGATCACTGCCACCGTCACCAGCACCATGCCCAGGCTGACCTGTTCGTGCAGCAGGCCCGCCGCCAGCCCCAGGCCGAAGAAAGGTTGCAGCAGCTGCAACTGGCCGACCGAAGCAATACCGCCCTGTGCCAGGCCGCGATACCAGAACACAAAGCCGATCAACATGCTGAACAGTGACACGTACCCCAGGCTCAGCCACGCCGGCAGGCTGATGCCGTGGAAGGTCGAAGGCGCCAGCAGCAGGCTCAGCGGCGCCACCACCGGCAGCGACACCACCAACGCCCAGCAGATCACCTGCCAGCCGCCGAGGCTGCGCGACAGTTTGGCGCCTTCGGCATAACCCAGGCCGCATACCAGCACTGCCAACAGCATCAATAAGTCGCCCGCAGGGGCGGCGCTCAAGCCTTGGGCCAAGGCATAGCCCATCACCAACAGGCTGCCCAGGATCGAAAACAACCAGAACACCGGCCTGGGCCGCTCCCCGCCACGCAGCACGCCGAACACCGCCGTGGCCAGTGGCAGCAGGCCGATGAAGACGATGGAGTGGGCCGAGGTCACGTATTGCAGGGCCAGGGCCGTCAGCAGTGGGAAGCCGATCACCACGCCCAGGGCGACGATGATCAGCGGTGCCCATTGCTGGCGAGCAGGGCGTTTCTCCTTGAACAGCCACAACAGGCCTATGCCCAGCAAGGCGGCGAGGGTCGCGCGGATCATGGTCAGGAATACCGGGTCGAATTCCATCACCGCCAGGCGCGTGGCCGGCAGCGATCCGCTGAAAATCACCACGCCGATAAAACCGTTGATCCAGCCCTGGGTACTGCTGTCCAGGGTGCGGAGAGGGAAGGTACGTTCCATGAGGGTCTGTCCAAAAAAGGGAGGTTGCGTATCGGCTATCCTAGGGTCGAAGATTAGGGCAATCAAAAAATTGTCATGGATACAGTTCTATGCCCCGTGCCCGCTACAAGTCGCTGGTCGATACCTTCGCCGAGGCCATTCGCAGCGGCCGGATGTCACCCGGTACGCGCCTGCCCACCCACCGACAATTGGCCGCCGAGCATGGTTTGGCGCTGGTCACTGCCAGCCGGGTGTACAGCGAGTTGGAAGCCATGGGCCTGGTCAGTGGCGAGACCGGGCGTGGCACCTTCGTGCGCGAGATTGCGTTGCCGCCGGGGCAGGGCAGTGGGCAGATGACGGTGGCGGCGGGCCTGCTGGATCTGAACTTCAACTACCCGTCCTTGCCGGGCCAGGCCGAACTGTTGCGCACGGCGTTGCGTCAACTGGCGCTTTCCGGCGACCTGGAGGCGCTGCTGCGTTACCAGCCCCATGCCGGGCGTGTGCATGAGCGCGCCGCTGTGGCGCGACACTTGTTGAACCGAGGGCTGGTGGTGGATGCCGAGCAAGTGCTGGTGGTCAGCGGCGCCCAGCATGGCTTGGCGGTGACCCTGATGGCGTTGCTCAAGCCTGGGGATGTGATCGCGGTGGATGCGCTGACCTACTCAGGCTTCAAGGTGCTGGCTGAAACCCTGCATCTGGAAATTGTCGCCATCCCGGTCACCGCCAGCGGCCCGGACCTGGATCACCTGCACAACCTGTGTCGCAGGCGTCCGGTACGTGCGGTGTACAGCATGCCGACCCTGCATAACCCGCTGGGCTGGGTGCTGAGCGTGGAACAGCGCGAGCGCTTGGTGGCAGTTGCACGGCAGCACAACCTGATGATCATCGAAGATGGCGCCTACGCGTTTCTCGCCGAGGACGCACCCGCGCCGTTGGCAACGCTGGCCCCGGAGCGCACGGTGTATATCGGCGGGTTGTCCAAGAGCGTTGCCACCGGTTTGCGCGTTGGTTTTATCGCTGCGCCGTCGGCCTGGGTGAACACGTTGGAACGCACGATCATGGCCACCACCTGGAACGTACCGGGGGTAATGAGTGCGATTGCGGTGGCTTGGCTCGAAGACGGTACGGTGGCGCAACTGGAAGCGCAAAAGCGCGAAGATGCCCAGGCCCGCCAGGTGTTGGCGGCGCAGGTGCTGGCGGGGGTGAGGTATATCAGCCATCCGTCATCGTATTTTTTGTGGTTGCCACTGGCGGAGGATGCGCGCGCCGATCAAGTGGCCATGACCTTGCAGCGCGACGGCGTCTGCGTCTCCACCGCCGAGCCTTTCGCGGTCTCGGCCCAGGTGCCCCACGCACTGCGCCTGGCCCTTGGCTCGGTGTCGATGGGGCAGTTGCGTGAAGCCCTGGAGAAGGTGCGCAAGGTGGTGGCGTGGTGACCTGTCCTCAGTATTTGTAAGCCTGGCGCCCGATCAGCAGCCATTTGCCGTGTTGCTTCTGCCAGACCTGGAAGTTGTCGATGTCGGTGGGTGTATCCACGCCACTGTTCACCGCCAAGGCGTGGAAGTGGTTGCGCACCAGGGCGGTATCGCCACTGAGGGTAATGGTCTGGTTTTGCATCTCCAGGGTCTTGAAGGCGCTGGTATGGGATTCCAGATCGGCGATGAATTGCGCCTTGTTCTGCACCTTGCCGCTGGAGTGGCCATAAGTGAGCTTATCAGACGTCAACGCGTCAAGCTGCTTGAGGTCCAGGTGCAGCATGGCTTGGGTCAATTGATCGACTGCCTGGGCCACGTCCTTTTCTGCGGTAGCAGGCGCGGCGGCGACATAGCCGCAGAACAGGCACAGAAAACCGATCAGCACTTTGAGCTTGGGCATGGGTGTTTCCTTGTTTTTGTTGGGGTGGACACGACGAGGTATGTCGTCGTACAACCATGCATTAGTTTCGACGGGGAAGGAAAGTGAAATTTTGCAGCGGTGTGATGTGATTAGAGGTTAGGGTGGGTAAACACGCCTCCATAAGCCAAGGTGCAAAATGGATTTTGACTGGCATAGCGACCGTCTCACCCGCGCTACACCCGTGACTCCAAACTACAAAAACACTCAGAACGTCCGCCGTTTCATGCTTGAGCAGTGCGGGCCGACGTTCAAGTTCAACCGTCCATTCATGGCATGGATACGCAATGGCGCCCCCAAGACTATGGGCGATGTGGTGGACGAGTGGCGGCGTCGCGAGGCTCCGCGCTCCTGAGCCACGGTGCTTGATGTGAAAATACGCTCAAAATGTGAGAGGGGGCTTGCTCCCGATAGCGGTGTGTCAGTACCCGATGTGCTGACTGAACTGCCGCTATCGGGAGCAAGCCCCCTCCCACAGTTGAATTGCGTTTAGCTGGCTGCCAATGGTGGCGTACGCGGCGGGATCATCCGTTTACTGCCGGTGGCTTCGAACGCCGAGGCAAAGCGCAGCAGTGCCGAATCGTCATAGGCCCGCCCGGCAAACGTCAGCCCTACCGGCATGCCGATATCCGCCATTACGCCCATCGGCACGGTGACGGTGGGCACACCCAGGTGGCGAATTGCGAGGTTGCCGTTGGCTACCCACACGCCGTTGCTCCAGGCGATGTCGGCAGACGCTTCGTTCACATCGGCATCCGCCGGGCCCACATCGGCCACGGTCGGGAACAGCACGGCGTCGAGGCCGAGGTTGTCCATCCAGTCTTCCAGGTCGATGCGCCGGGTTTGCTCAAGGCCACGCAGGCCGTCGGGCAGGGTGCCGATCTGGTCCCATGGGGTGATGCCGCGTTGCGCCATGCGCACGTATTCGTCCATGCCGGCGGCCAGGTCGTCTTCTCGGTTGGGCAGGGTGCCGGGGTCGTGGGGGAAGATCTTCGGCCCGTCCACATCGGCCAGGCGGTTCAGGCTCGGGTCACCGTTGGCGCGCAGGAAATCATCGAAAGCCCAGGCCGACAGTTCCCACAGTTCGTCGTGGAGGAATTCCTTGGAAACCAGGCCACGGGTAAACACCGTCGGTGCACCGGGGCGGTCGCCTTCGCAGTTGGAAACCAGCGGGAAATCCACTTCGATCACTTCGGCACCCGCCGCTTCCAATGCCTGGCGCGCGGCTTGCCACAACTCGATCACCGTGGCACGGGTGTGGATCTTTTGCCCGGTCGGCCCGCCGATACCGGGTTTTTCGCTGGTGCCAGCATCCGGGTCGGCGTTGATGTACATGCGCGGCACGCCAAAGCGTTTGCCGGCCAGGCTCTCGCTACTGGCCGCCAGCGCAATGTACGAGGCCGGGCGCACCGAGGTGACGCCAGGGATCGGCACCCAGGGCTGCAGGCGCCACAGGTCGCCGCGCTTGTCAGGGTCTTCGGCCACCACCACATCGAGCACTTCGAGCAGGTCGGCCATGGTGCGTGCATAGGGCACTACCACGTCCATGGTCGGGGTCAACGGCCAATTGCCGCGCACCGAAATCACGCCACGGGAGGGCGTGTAGGCACACAGGCCATTGTTGGAGGCCGGGCCGCGACCGCTCGACCAGGTTTCCTCGGCCAGGCCAAACGCCGCGAAGCTGGCGGCAGTGGCGGTGCCGGCACCATTGGAGGAGCCGGAGGCAAACGGCGCGGTGAGGTAGTCGGCGTTGTAGGGGCTTTCGGCGCGGCCATACACGCCACGCTGCATGCCGCCATTGGCCATCGGCGGCATGTTGGTCTTGCCCAGGCAGATGGCGCCGCCGGCACGCAGGCGCTCGATGGTGAAGGCGTCACGCTGGGCGACCAGCTTGGCAAACGCGGGGCTGCCGGACGCAGCCGTCAGGCCCTTGACCAGATAGCTGTCCTTGGCGGTGTAGGGAATGCCATCCAGCGGCCCCAGGGTCTGGCCCTTGGCACGGCGTGCGTCAGAGGCCTCGGCTTCCTTGAGGGCGTCGGGGTTGCGTACCACCACGGCATTCAGTGCGGTGGCGGTGTGCGGGCCATCGTAGGCATCGATCCGCGAAAGGTACGCCTGGACCAGTTCAACTGCCGTGGTCTGACCGGCTTCCAGCGCAGCGCGCAATTGGGCAATGGAGACTTCAGTAACTTGCATCAGGTTTTTTTCGCCGCCTTCAAGTGGGGGTATGGCGGCAGTCTACGTACAGATATTTCACAAAACCAGCGTGGCATGCTCCGGGTAGGCGGCGTGCATGATTGGCCAGATGAGCACGTCAACGCGATTGCGAGCGGCGGGCCTTTGTCGCTAAGGTGGCCGCGATGACGACCATTGCACTTCAAGGAAGAGACCATGCACAGACCCTATATCGCCCTGGCTGCCTTGCTGGGATTTACCCTCTACACGGTGGGGACGATGCTCACGGCCGAGCAATCGCTGTTGGCGTTTGGACGGGAACTGATGTCGCGGCCCGATACGGCGCAGGTGGTGATCGACCTGTATCTGATGGCGGTGCTGGCGTGTGTGTGGATGTACCGCGACGCGCGTGGGCGAGGGCGGTCGCTGGCGTCGGTGTTGCCGTACTTTTTGTTGACGGCGGTGTTTGTGTCGGTGGGGCCGTTGCTTTACATCGTGGTCAATGGGTTTTCCCGTCGGCCACGTAACTGAGCTGATGTGGCGGTTCGTTATGACCTGTGGTGGGACTTATTATGTGGGAGGGGGCTTGCTCCCGATGGCGGCCTGACTGCCGACCGGAATGTTGGATTGGTTCGAGTACATATCCATTGTTTAGGTAACGGCCACTATTGGTTCCGCCCTTATGGCGGGTCACTTTCGAAAAGCGCGAAAGTAACCAAAGCGCTCTTGCCCCACCACTCGGCACCTCGCTTAGGCTCGGTGTGCCCGTAATCCGCCATGGATTTGGGGGGCCGCCTGAGATCAAAAGCAGATCAAGATCAAGAGCGGCTCGCTCCGCATCGTGGTTACTGGTGGTCGCTACGGCGGAGTTGTGTAGATACCCATGCTCTTCGGGGCAAGCCCTAATGCCAGTCAGTTAAGGCTTTTTTGTAGGAGCGAGCTTGCTCGCGAAAAACGTCAACGATAACGCGCGTTTGCTGAATGAACGCGGCGCCTGTAAGTTTTTCGCGAGCAAGCTCGCTCCTGCAGAAGGCGATGATCGCTTAACTGACTGGCATTAGGGCAAGCCCCCTCCCACATTTGGATTGGGTGCACCCAGCGATCACACCCCCTTGGTCGAAGGCAGCAATATCGTCAGGATGCCCACCAACGGCAGGAACGAACACAACTTGTAGACATACTCGATCCCATGATGGTCGGCGAGCATGCCGAGCAGCGCCGCACCGATCCCGCTGAAACCGAACATCAGGCCGAAGAATATCCCGGCGATCATGCCCACATTGCCGGGCACCAGCTCCTGGGCGAATACCACGATGGCCGAGAACGCCGAGGCGATGACGAAGCCGATGACCACGCTGAGCACGGCGGTCCAGAACAGGTCGACGTAGGGCAGGGCGAGGGTGAACGGCGCGGCGCCGAGGATCGAGAACCAGATGACTTTCTTGCGGCCGATCTTGTCGCCGATCGGGCCACCGGCGAAGGTGCCGACCGCCACGGCGCCGAGGAACAGGAACAGGTACATCTGCGAGCTGGAAACCGACAGCTGGAACTTCTCAATCAGGTAGAAGGTGAAGTAGCTGGTCAGGCTGGTCATGTACCAGTATTTGGAGAACACCAGCACGGCCAGGACCACCAGGGCAAAGGTCACGCGTCCTTTGGACAGGCCATGGGTTGCCTGGCTGCCTTGCTTGAGCTTGAACAGGTTGAGGTGGTGGCGGTACCAACGGCTCAAGCCGTACAGCACCAGGATCGCGAACACCGCGAACAGGCCGAACCAGGCGATATGGCTTTGGCCGTAGGGAATGATGATGGCCGCCGCCAGCAGCGGGCCGAAGGCGCTGCCGGTGTTGCCGCCGACCTGGAAGGTCGATTGCGCCAGGCCATAGCGGCCACCGGAGGCCAGGCGGGCGACGCGAGAGGTTTCCGGGTGGAAGGTCGACGAGCCGACGCCCACCAGCCCTGCCGCGAGCAGAATCGCCGGGAAGCTGCCGACAAACGCCAGCATCAAAATACCGATCAAGGTGCACACCATGCCCGCCGGCAGCAGCCAGGGTTTGGGGTGACGGTCGGTGTGATAGCCGATCCAGGGTTGCAGCAGGGATGCGGTCAACTGGAAGGTCAGGGTGATCAGGCCGACCTGGGTGAAGCTCAGGCCGTAGTTGGCCTTGAGCATCGGGTAGACCGACGGCAGCACGGCCTGGATCAGGTCATTGATCATATGCGCCAGGGCACAGGCGCCGAGGACGCGCATAACCAGGGGGCTTATCTGGGGCGTGGCTGTGGCAGCGGCGGGTGTCGCGGTGAGACTCGACATGCAGGCATTCCATACAAGGCAGCAAACAGGGGCAGACAGGACTTTAGCTGGCAGCCATTTCTAATTGTTTCGAAAGCTATGCTAGATTCGAAGAAAAAGCCTGTCTCGCGCAATTCGGGCAGAAACCATCGCAAAAAGGGCAAAATGATCAGATCACTGGATAAATTTCTTCGGGATATCGATGAGGGCGACTGGGCTGTCATCAGCTCGGCCACCGATTATCCGGAAAACTGGGTGATCCCTGAACACAGCCACAACAAGCATCAACTGCTGTATGCCATAGGTGGCGTGATGGTGGTGTATTCGGCCCTGCGGCAATGGACGGTACCGCCCAATCGTGGCTTTTGGATGCCCTGTGGTCAAGTTCACTCATTGCGCTGCGTGGGCACATTGAAGATGCGCAGCGTGTTCGTGCGCCCGGACAGCTTCCCGAACCTGCCGGCCGAGCCGAAGACGGTGACGGTTTCCCCATTGCTGAGCGAGCTGATCAAGGCCTCGGTCAGCCTGAAACCGCCCTATGCCGAGGACTCACGCGATGCCCGGATCATGCACCTGATCCTCGACGAACTGGCCAACCTACCCGCCTTGCCACTGTCCCTGCCACAACCTGCCGACCCGCGCCTGAGCCAGATCTGCCTGGCGTTGCAGAACGAACCGGGAGATGCCTCCACCGTTGCACACTGGAGTGCGCGCCTGGGGCTGGACCAAACCACCATCCAGCGCCTGTTCCGCAGGGAAACCGGCATGACCTTCGGCCAATGGCGCCAGCAGGCGCGGCTGCTGCTGGCGCTGGAGCGCATTGCGGTGGGGGAGAAGATTATCGATGTGGCGTTTGAACTGGGGTATGAGAGCCCGAGTGCGTTTACCAGTATGTTCAAGAAGCAGTTTGGCAGAACGCCGAGCCAGTTTTTCAGATAACGCCTTTGATAACGTGCATGCGCGCTGGGCGGCGTGAGGCCAGGCAGGCCAGCAGCGTGGCGACTATCAGCAATCCAGCGCTCAGTTCAAAGGTAGCCTGGTAGCCGCTCAGGTCGAACGCCACGCCACCGACGGTGGCGCCGGCTGCAATCGCCAATTGAATGATGGCGACCATCAATCCGCCTCCGGCCTCGGCGTCGTCGGGCAAGGTTTTTGCCAGCCAGGTCCACCAGCCTACGGGCGCGGCGGTTGCTACCAGACCCCAACTGCCCAGCAGCAGCGTAGTCATCAGCGTTGAACTGCCGAATGCCACCAGCGCCAGGGCGATGCCTGCCATGATCAATGGAATGGCAATCAGCGTCGGGTAAAGGTTGTGCTTCAGGAGACGGTCAATCAAGAACGTGCCCGTCAGACCTGCCAGACCGAGCACCAGCAGTATCAACGACAACGTGGACACCCCGACCCGCGTGACACTTTCCAGGAACGGGCGCAGGTAGGTGAACAACATGAACTGGCCCATGAAGAACACGCTGACGGCGAGCATGCCCAGGGCCACCGTAGAATTTTTCATCAGGCGCAATGCGTTGCCGGTTTTCGCTTTGCCGGTGGGCTTCAACGCTGGCAGGCTGACCAGCAGCCACACCAGTGCAATCACAGCCACTGGCACCACGCAGAAAAATGCTCCGCGCCAGCCGATTATGCCGCCCAGAAAGCTGCCCAGCGGCGCCGCAATTACCGTCGCCAGGGCGTTGCCGCCGTTGACGATGGCCAAGGCTCGCGGTACTTGGCCCGGCGGCACCAGGCGCATGGCCGTGGCTGCAGACAGCGACCAGAAGCCGCCAATCGCCACGCCGATCAAGCCACGGCCGAGCATGAACACCCAGTATGTGGGCGCGAGCGCCACCACCGTGCCGGAGATAATCATCAGCAGCGTCAGCGCCATCAATAGGCGCTTGCGATCCACCCGTGCAGCAATCGACGCGATCACCAGGCTGGTGAGCAGGGCAAACACACCCGATACGGAAATGCCCTGGCCGGCCTGGCCTTCGCTGATGTGCAAGTCGGCGGCCAAGGGCGTCAGCAGGCTGACGGGCATGAATTCGGAGGCGACCAGTGCGAACGCCGCAAGCGACATCGCCAGCACTGCGCCCCAACGTTGCGGTTCGCAGGCGTTGGACATCATTGCAAAAGGCTCAGCAGGTGTTTCATAGGAATGTTCCTTGGCGAGGTATCGGTCCATTTTCCCCAGGCAGGCAAGGCTTCTGTAGTGCGTTTCAGCGGATTACTTGCCTGATCCTCTGAGTTTCAGCCATTTGCGGCGACGCCCTGGATGTACGCAGGTAAAGTTGCATGAAGAATTGCAAGGGCCTGCCATGACCAACACTCAATCGCTGCTGGATGCGCTGATTCAGTCCATTGATTCGCGCACCCCGGCGCCCGGTGACTATTCGATGTCGATTGCCGGGCTGGGGTTTTATCGGCGTGACCAACCTGCTGCGCCGGTGGTATGCATGGTCGAACCGTGCATCGTGCTGGTGGTGCAGGGCGAGAAGCAGTTGTGGGTCGGCGGTGAGGGCTACCCCTACGACGCCTCCCGCTTCCTGGTGACATCGCTGGACATTCCGGCCAATTCGCAAGTGCTGGTTGCCAGCCCCGAGCAACCCTGCCTGGGGCTGACGTTCAAACTGGACCTGCGCATGCTGGCCGAGCTGATTGCCCAGGGTGATCTGCCGCCGACCCGTGAACGGACAATGATGAAGGGCGTTGGTATCGGCTCGGTGACTGGCGGCATGCTGGCTGGCTTCGCGCGTCTGATGGCGCTGCTGGACGAGCCCGAAGCGATACCGGTGCTTGCGCCGCTGATCCAGCGCGAGATTCATTACCGCCTATTGAAAAGCGATCAGGCCGCTCGCCTGCGCCAGATCTGCTCGGTGGACGGGCAGGGCTATCGCATTGCCAAGGCCATCGATTGGCTGAAATTGAATTTTGCCGCCGCACTGCGTGTGGAAGAATTGGCAGCCCGCGTGCAGATGAGCGCGGCAACCTTTCATCATCATTTCCGGCAATTGACCGCAATGAGTCCTTTGCAATACCAGAAATGGCTGCGCTTGAACGAGGCGCGACGCTTGATGTTGAACGAGCACCGGGACGTGTCCAGCGCCGCGTTCAAAGTGGGCTATGAGAGCCCGTCACAGTTCAGCCGTGAGTACAGTCGGCTGTTTGGCTTGGCGCCCAAGCGCGATATCGCCTTGTTACGGGGCAGGTCGGATGTCAGTGATCCGCCGGGCTCAGATTAGCGTAGAAAATGCAGCCGATAAGCCGCGCAAACAGGCTCAGGGTCTCGGGCAGATTGGGGTCGTCGAACAGCATCGCCCGCGAATCCAGCGCACACAGCGCTCCGAACAGGCGCCCATCGGGCAGAAAGATCGGCGCGCCGGCATAGCTTTCGATGGCGTATTGCTTGACCACTGGGCGCGCCGCAAAGCGCCCGTTCTGGCTTATCTGCGGGATGAACAAGGCCTGGGGGTTGATGCAGAGCTCACTGCATAGGGTGGTTTCCAGGTCAAGTACATCGTCGACATTGATGCCCATTTGCAGAGGGTCGTAGGCCGAGCAGACCACCCATTCCAGGTCAGTAAATTTGGCGATGCCGGCAAATCTCATGCCGGTCAAGCGCGTGACCAGCTTGAGGATGTTGGTTGTGGCTTCGATTTCGGCGATAGCGGCGCGTTCGTCTGCGCT
>NZ_JAHSTT010000086.1 GCF_019145205.1 Pseudomonas khavaziana | reverse complement strand
GACTCGCCGGCCTTGATGGTGATCACCGAGCCATTGCTCAAGGTGACATTCACCGGGCTCTGCGCCGGGTTGGTCAGGGTGGCGGTGTAGGTGATCTGGCCGCCTTCAGTGACGTTGCCGTCGGCTGTCAGGGTAACGGTGGTGGTATCGACCGAATCAGTAATGGTGGTGACCGCAGGCGTGGTGCTCGGCACCAGGTTTTC
>NZ_JAHSTT010000085.1 GCF_019145205.1 Pseudomonas khavaziana | reverse complement strand
ACTGACTGCACCGAGTGCTGTTAACGAAGGTGGCCAGATCACCTACACCGCCACCTTGAGCAACAAGGCGGGTACTGACGTCACCTTGAAGCTGGACAACGGCTCGTCGATCACCATCAAGGCGGGCGATACCGTTGGGACGGTAACGGTCCCTGCACCGACCGATGACGTGTTCATCGACAAGAGCACCCAGACCGTCCAGATCACTGA
>NZ_JAHSTT010000084.1 GCF_019145205.1 Pseudomonas khavaziana | reverse complement strand
AGATGTTGCTTCCCCCGCTGAACCTGACGGTAGCCGAAGTTTGTCGCCGTGAAGGGGTCAGCGATGTATCGCTGTATACCTGGCGCAAGATGGCCAGTGTCCAAGGAAGCAAAGTGCCAGAAGATATACCGCTTTCTGATAAATGGTCTGCTGAGGCCCGGTTGACCGCTGTCATTGAAACAGCCAGCCTGACGCAACTTGAATTAGGTGAGTACTGCC
>NZ_JAHSTT010000083.1 GCF_019145205.1 Pseudomonas khavaziana | reverse complement strand
CTGGCTTTGTCGAAACCCAACTGCTCAAGGTCCAGCAGGGAAATGTAGGCCTCGATCACCCGAACCAGATGGTCATCGGGGATAAGTTCGTCCAACGAAAGTGGAAACAGAGCGCTCTGGGAGCGGTCTTCACCTTGGATATAGCGCATAAGCAAAATGCCCGTATCTTGCGATACGGGCATTTTCTTTAACCGGCCGGCAGATTGCTAGGTTTTCACACAGTCTG
>NZ_JAHSTT010000082.1 GCF_019145205.1 Pseudomonas khavaziana | reverse complement strand
CAGACCGTCCAGATCACCGACGCTTCCGGCGGCAACTTCGAAAAACTCGAAGTCGCAGGCAATGGCGCAACCACCACGATCAACGACACCATCGACAAGGTCGATGTCGTCCTGACGGCCACTACCACCGTTGGCGAAGGCGGCAACATCGTCTACACCGCCAGCCTTGTGGATAAAAACGGCGCGCCGGTGACTAATATCACCAATCCGCTCACCGTCACCCTGGAC
>NZ_JAHSTT010000081.1 GCF_019145205.1 Pseudomonas khavaziana | reverse complement strand
TGTCACCGCAGCTACATCTACGAACCGAACAGCTTCCGCCCACTGGCACTGCTGGAAGGCTTCGGCCCACAAGCCACAACGCCCTACCACTACCAACTCGACCACCTCGGCACCCCACAAGAACTCACCGACACCGCAGGCGAAATCGTCTGGTCCGCCCACTACCGCGCCTACGGCCAGATCGCCCGACTCGACGTAGGCAAGATCGACAATCCACTGCGTTTTCAGGGGCAGTA
>NZ_JAHSTT010000080.1 GCF_019145205.1 Pseudomonas khavaziana | reverse complement strand
AACCACGCTGGCCGGAATTCGACAGGGATTTGGGGGGTAAACCGGCAGGGATGCCGGTTTAGCCGCCCCGCGCCATGGATGGCGCGTTGCGGCGGCCCCCCAAATCCATGGCGGATTACGGGCACACCGAGCCTAGGCGAGGTGCCGAGTGGTGGGGCAAGAGCGTTTTGCTTACTTTGCCGCTTTTGCAAAGTGAGCCGCCGTAAGGGCGGAACCTATAGTGGCCGTTACCTAAGCAACGGAT
>NZ_JAHSTT010000008.1 GCF_019145205.1 Pseudomonas khavaziana | reverse complement strand
CGGTCCAAATGTGGGAGAGGGCTTGCTCCCGATGGCGGCCTCAGGGCCGACCAGGATGTTGGATCATACCGAGTACATATCCATTGCTGCGGTAACGGCGGCTATTGGTTCCGCCCTGACGGCGGGTCACTTTGGAAAAGAGCCCAAAGTAACCAAAGGGCTCTTGCCCCACCACTCGGCACCTCGCCCAGGCTCGGTGTGCCCGTAATCCGCCATGGATTTGGGGGGCCGCCGCCACGCGCCATCCATGGCGCGGGGCGGCTAAACCGGCATCCCTGCCGGTTTACCCCCCAAATGCCTGTCGAATTCCGGCCGGCGTGGTTTAACGGGGCGCCTGAGATCAAAAGCAGATCAAGATCAAGAGCGGCTCGCTGCGCGTCGTGGTAACCGTCGGCTGCTGTACAGTTGTGCAGATACCCGTGGGCATCGGGAGCAAGCCCTCTCCGACATTTCGTTCGCGGCGCACCATGCGAATACTCGGTGGCTGTCAGGCCTTGGCCGCCATTGCCGTCACTTCAACACGCATGCCTTCCACGGCCAGCGCAGCAACGCCCACCGCCGCGCGGACCGGCCATGGCTTGGCGAAAAAGCGCTTGTAGACTTCGTTGAACGCCCCACGGTCGGCCATGTCGGTGAGGTAGATGGTCAGGTGCATGACCCGGTCCATGGAACTGCCGGCTTTTTCCAGCGCGACTTTCAAGGCTTGCAGGGTGCATTCGCTTTGCAGGGTGATATCGCCCAGTTCCAGGCTGCCGTCGGCGCGGGTTGGCACTTGGGTGGAGACTAGAATGCCGTTGAAACCGATTACGTCGGAGGAAATTGAATCGGCATCCGGGTCGGGGGTGTAGGACAGGTCGTGGTTGGCCATGGGCACCTCTTGTTGGCAGGAACACAAAGGCGCCATGGTCCGCGAAATTTACCCCAGGGGCAAACCCCTGATCATGTCCAACGTCGGAACAGCACGCTGGCGTTCACACCGCCAAAGCCGAAGCCATTGGACAGCGCATATTCAATCGGCATCGGCCGCGCCGCAACGCGCACCATGTCCAGGCCGTCGGCGAGGGCGTCCGGGTTTTCGAGGTTGAGCGTCATCGGTGCAATCTGGTCACGCAGGGCCAGCACAGTGAACACCGCTTCGATACCCCCGGCCGCGCCGAGCAGGTGGCCGGTGGCGGATTTGGTCGAGCTGATGGCCGGCCCGCTGCCGGTACCGAAGACTGTCTTGATCGCCGCCAGTTCGCCTTTATCACCTACCGGCGTGGAGGTCGCGTGGGCGTTCAAGTACTGCACCTGCGACGCGTCGATGCCTGCCTGGCGCAACGCCTGGGTCATCGCCCGGCGCGCGCCATCACCATCTTCGGGCCCGGCTGTCATGTGATAGGCGTCTGCACTGGTGCCATATCCCACCAGCTCGGCAATCGGCTGCGCACCGCGGGCCAGTGCATGTTGCAGTTCCTCGATGACCAGGATGCCGGCGCCTTCGCCAATCACGAAACCATCGCGTGCCTGGTCAAAAGGCCGTGAAGCATGCTCCGGCGCGCCCAGGGGGCCCTTCAGGCCGTAGTTGATCGACACGTGCCCGGCGGCCATGTTGCTTAAAAACGACGGAATGGTGAATGGCGACAACCGAGTACAGGCCGGTCCGGCCGCCAGCGCACGCATGCGCAAGCGGCTGGCCCCTGAATGATTGAGGCAGTACCGCTGCGGTAATTACTCTTTAACGTCCATGAACTCTTCGGCCCACGCCACATAGCTTTCGGGCAAGGTGTAGGTGTGGGTCAGTTCCGTTGCACTGAGGTTCGAAGTGCTGTGGGTCAGCTGGCGTTGCGCACGCAGGCTGTCGTAGGTGGCCTTGATCGCGGCGAAATAAGCGCCATGTCCGGCCACCACGATGCGTACGCCCAGGCTGGCCAGGCGCTCGCTGTCGTGCAGTTGCGGGTTGCCGTAGGTCACCAGCATCAGCGGGACGGTGAGGTTTTCTGCGATCTGCTCCAGGTGCTGGAAGTCTTTGACCCCGACCATGCAAATGCCATCGGCACCGGCCTTTTCATAGGCCTTGGTGCGCGCAATCACGTCTGCGGTGGGCAGCACACCTGCGTTGGTGCGGGCAATGATCGACAGCTCAGGGTCAACCCGCGCTTCAAGGGCGGCCTTGACCTTGCCGATGCCTTCCTCAACCGAAATCAGATCCGTGGATTTGCGCCCGAATTGTGCAGGCAGCAGGGTGTCTTCAATGGTCAGCGCCGCGACGCCGGCACGCTCCAGCTCTTCGACGGTGCGCATCACATTCAGGGCATTGCCGTAGCCATGGTCGGCGTCGGCAATGAACGGCAACTGGGCGACACGGCCGATGCGGGTGGCCTGCTCAACGAACTCACTCAGGGTAATCAACGCAAAATCGGGGGCCGCCAGTACCTGCAGGGAGGCGACTGAGCCGCCCAGGATCCCGACTTCAAAACCCAGGTCGGCCGCGATGCGGGCAGACATGGGGTCGAATACGGAAGCGGTTTCAACGCAGATGGGGGTTGCAAGCAGGTCACGGAAGTTGCGGCGTAGCGCTGAGTGAGAAATCTTGGGCATGTTCTTTCCTGGCTTTGGTCATCGTCAAGTGACGATCAATGTCTATTCGTGGTGGCGTGAGATTACCACGCAGACGCCCGCAGGATTATGACGTTTGAGCGTGGCCCGCGTAGCAGGCCCATGACGGGTCGGTTAAAGGCTTGAGGATGGAGAAACCGGCCAGAAGATCGATTAGATGCAATGCCTGCATTATTAAAGATTTACGTTATGCATTATGGGTATTTTAAACCTGATCACTGCAACCTCATCGTATCGACCCTGACAACCATTGCCGAGACCGCGCGCGCGGATCGACTTGAAATGCCCTGACCGGGCATCTGGAGACGAACGTGCGTTACCTGACAACACTGGCGGCGGGGTTCACCGCCGCCTTACTGTGCCTGACGGCACAGGCACAAACCCTGGTCGTCGGCGACCAGAGCTACAACGCCCAGGCCGTGATGGGAGCGGCGGGGGTGCTGGATGATCTGCCCTACACACTGGATTGGAAGCAATTCACCGCCGGCTCCCCGGTGGCCGAGGCGCTCAACGTCGGCAGCCTGGATATAGGCCTGCTGGGGGATGCGCCGGTATTGTTCCTGGGCGCACTCTTCAAGGAACCCCTGCACAATGACTCAAAGACAGCTCAAACTCGGCGCCCTGACCATGGGTTGCGACGGGCCGGCTCGGCATAACCTGTGGCTTGACCCGCAATTGCCGGCCGATGCCAGCGTCAACGTCGACTGGTACATCGACATTGCGCGCCAGGCCGAGGCGGCGCTGTTCGACCTGATGTTTATCGTCGACAGCCAGTTCATCACCGAAGGCTCGCTGTCCCATTACCTCGATCGCCCGGAACCGCTGACGCTGTTATCGGCATTGGCGGTGGGCACCCGGCATATCGGCCTGGTCGGTACGCTGACCACCTCCTGCAACTCACCCTATAACGTCGCCCGGCGCCTGGCGTCCCTGGACCTGATCAGCAAAGGCCGCGCCGGCTGGAACGTGGTGACCAGCGGCGATGCCGGCACCGCGGGCAATTACAGCCGCGACGAACATTATGACTATGCCACGCGCTATGGCCGCGCCGCTGAACATGTGCAAGTGGTGCAGGGCTTGTGGAACTCCTATGAGGAAGATGCCTTTGTGCGCAACCGGGCTACTGGCCAGTTTCTTGATCCGAGCAAACTGCACAGCCTGAATCATCAGGGCGAACACTTCTCCGTGGTCGGGCCGCTGAATATCCAGCGCTCACCCCAGGGCCAGCCGGTGATCTTCCAGGCAGGCGACTCAGAGCCCGGCCGTGACCTGGGCGCCGCGTGAGAGCCTGGGTTTGTCGATTCCAACCTGTACGCCGGGCCGGGTCCAGGCGCCCTAGGAGTGAATGAAGCTGGTGACGAATTCTGCCTTGATGAGCGTCGGCTCAATGCCATGGATCAAACCGCAGGCCATGGCCTGGTGCGGATCGAAGATGCGCGGCGCAGCGATCAGGTACTTTTCGGTTTCCAGTTGTTCGATGGCATCGTGGGTACGTTCGGCCACGATGCGTGCGTACAGATGCAGGTCGTAGTCCAGACTCATGGTGTACTCCGACATGCGCGAATGATCGACGGCGCCTTGCAGGTGCCAATGAAACGGATGAAACAGGAATTTGCTATGGGCGCAGGCCGTCCTGCGCTCACCGGCCAGGAAAATAATGTTGCCCATCGACTCCACCGTGCCCAGATTGTGGGTATGCACGGGAATCGGCAGGGCCAGCAGAAAGTTGTACATCGTAAAACCGTAGCTGCACTCACCGCCCATGGTCGCAATATTCAGTAGCAGGCAGCTGGCACCCTGCTGTACGGCAACCGTGGCCTTGTCGATGAGTTGGCTACAGGTCGATGCATTGATCGGGCCGGTGAAGTTGATAGCGTGTAGAGGCATGTTGTCCCTCGCAAATGAAACCTGCATTAACCGCATTAACTATCAAGTTAACGGCTGTTTTGCAGTCTTGCTCAGACTAATTAAAATGTGCCGCTTTTATGAGCGGTGGTTATAAGCGCTTTTCGCATAAAGGTAGCGCACGCTCAGTACCAACAGTGATTTCAGCCTGTTTGGCAACCTGCAAATGTTCATAACATGAGTGCGGGTTCGAACGCACTGCCGTTTTCGGTTCGGTTCGTCCTTCCATAATAGCCTCACGAGATAAGTCGTCAGGCTGCACATCAACTGGCGCTCGCATGTTCAACTCCTTGCTGTCAAAAGAAGGGGCGGCATTGCCGCCCCCACCGTCGCGTCAATTACGACTTGCGGCCGCCGCCATGGCTCTGCTGCCCACCTTTACGGCCGGCTTCCGACGCCTTTTCACGGTCGTTGGCAAAGTTGCCGCCAGATGCCTGGCCACCTTTCCTACCCGCCTCGGAAGCTTTTTGTTGATCGTTGGCGAAGTTTCCAGGGTTTTTATTACTTGTGGTCATGATCGTTCTCCAAAAGTAAGTGTCGTTTCGCTAGTTGCCCATTGATGCAGCGGGCATTTACTTCGAGAAGAGCGACCGCGAAAACGTTTTGAAAATTTTTCCGCGCGGCGATGAATGGTAGTGCACGTCAAAAAACTTTTACAAGGCAGCGTTAATTCGTGCTGCTTCGTATAACTTTTGTGACCGGCTCAAGCGCGCCGAAACCGAACCCATAGGCTCAACGGCCGCTTCGCTTAGTTGCCTTTTATATTGAACCTCTCGCACCCGCCCTTGACCTAACTTGCATCACTGACCTGGAGGTGCAGCATGCAAACCACGTATTTCTGGATAGGCCTGGCAGTCATCCTCGTATTACTCGACCTGTGGATCATCAACAGCGTATGGCGCAGCGACAAAACCTCGGGCACCAAGGCCGGATGGACTGCGCTCGTGGTGGTGCTGCCATTTGTCGGCGCGGTGATATGGAGCGTGGCCGGCCCCCGTGGCGTAACCAAAGGCCCGTCGTCGCCGGAACACAGCAAGGGGTGAAAGCGGTAACGGCGCGCTGATCCGAATATGCGCAAATGAAGCTGAACTAACCCTGGCAGCGTGCCCTCGCAAGACTATGCGCGACGGCAGGGCCTTCTATTCTCTGAAATAAAGGAGAAAACAATCCGATGACAATGACAGTAAGCGACTTTCTGGTTGAACGGCTCAGCGAGTGGGGCGTAACGCGTATTTTCGGTTACCCCGGCGACGGTATCAACGGGGTGTTCGGTGCCTTGAATCGGGCCAAGGGCAAAATCGAATTCGTCCAGGCGCGCCATGAGGAAATGGCCGCTTTCATGGCCTCGGCCCATGCCAAGTTCACCGGCGAACTGGGGGTATGCATCGCCACCTCCGGCCCGGGCGCTGCGCATTTACTCACCGGCCTGTATGACGCGCGTATGGACCACATGCCGGTGCTGGCTATTGTTGGGCAGCAGGCCAGGGCCGCACTGGGCAGTCATTACCAGCAGGAACTGGACCTGCTCTCGATGTTCAAGGATGTCGCCGGGGCTTTTGTGCAACAGGCCTCGGTCCCGGCGCAGGTGCGCCATCTAGTGGACCGCGCGGTGCGCACCGCTGTGGGCGAGCGCAGGGTCACCGCGATCATCCTGCCCAACGATCTGCAGGAGCAGCCTTACGAAGCGCCAGCCCGAGCCCATGGCACTGCGCATTCCGGCGTCGGCTACACCAAGCCCAGGGTACTGCCCTATGCCAATGACCTGGAGCGCGCCGCCGAGGTGCTGAACGGCGGCGAAAAGGTCGCCATCCTGGTTGGCGCCGGTGCCTTGGGAGCCACCGATGAAGTCATCGCCATTGCCGAGGCGCTGGGCGCCGGAGCCGCCAAAGCCCTGCTCGGCAAGGCCGTGCTGCCTGACGACTTGCCGTGGGTCACCGGTAGCATTGGCCTGCTCGGCACCGAGCCCAGTTATAAGCTGATGACCGAGTGCGACACCCTGTTGATGATCGGTTCGGGGTTTCCCTATTCCGAATTCCTGCCCAAGGAAGGCCAGGCCCGTGGTGTGCAGATCGACCTGCAACCGGACATGCTGAGCCTGCGCTACCCCATGGAGGTCAACTTGGTGGGTGACGCTAAGGAAACCCTGGCGGCATTGCTGCCGTTGCTGGAACGCAAGAGCCAGCGCAAGTGGCGCAAGCAGGTCGAAGGCTGGCGTGGCAGTTGGGAAAAGACCCTGGAAAAACGCGCCCTGGCCAAGGCCAAGCCGATCAACCCGCAGCGCGTCGTGCATGAACTGTCACCACGTCTGCCCGACCACGCGATCATCACCTGCGACTCCGGCTCCTGCGCCAACTGGTACGCCCGCGATCTGAAGATCCGCCGGGGTATGCAATGCTCGCTGTCCGGCGGACTGGCGTCCATGGGCGCCGCCGTGCCCTACGCCATCGCGGCCAAATTTGCCCATCCACAACGCACCGTCGTGGCGCTGGTAGGGGATGGGGCGATGCAGATGAACAACCTGGCCGAGTTGATCACCGTGGCCAAGTATTGGCGACAGTGGCAAAGCCCGAGGTGGATCTGCGCCGTGTTCAATAACGAAGACCTCAACCAAGTCACCTGGGAGCAGCGGGTCATGGAAGGCGATCCGAAGTTCGAAGCCTCGCAGAATATTCCCGACGTGCCGTACCACCTGTTCGCCATTTCCCTTGGGCTCAAAGGCATCTTCGTCGAGCGCGAAGAGGATGTCGCCGCAGCGTGGGAGCAGGCATTCGCATCGGATGTCCCGGTATTACTCGAATTCAAGACCGACCCCAACGTGCCGCCGTTGCCGCCGCATATCAAGCTGGAGCAGGCGAAGAAGTTCGCCTCTACATTGCTCCAGGGTGATCCGGACGAGGCCGGGGTGATTGTGCAAACCGCCAAGCAGGTGCTGGCCAGCGTTTTGCCGGGCGGCGCGAAGAAATAGACGGGCACCGGCAATAACCCTGATAAACGCCTGTGCATCGGCGCAGGCGTAGCTAAGGACAGGGCCATGAAACGCCGGTGGTGAGGTGTTTATCCTTGTTGCGCAAGTTCACGTCATCATCTTCGGCCAGGGTGGCCGGGGTAATGAACTGCGCCTTGCCCGTACTCGGCTGGATAACCTTGGGACGGGATAAATACCGCAAAGGTTCGAGCCGATTGCCGGACGGCGACTGCCGTTTGTCTGTGCAGGTTTATCGCAAGTGAACCCCGGGACATCGATTGTCCTCCACAGGCTTGTATGCCCCGTAAATGCAATCGACAGGCGCATTTCTGCGCTCGAGGAGGGAGGTATGAACAAGCCTACATCGCCAGGCCCAGGCACCCATGCCGGGCAAAAAGTACGCCCTGATACGGCAAAACGAAACGATAAGTCCGAAGACCCGAGTGTCGAGCGCCCTTGGGAAGCGGATGTGGACCAGGGCGGCGTAGCCCCTGGCGGGCCGTCCAAGGACCCTGAATCAGGCGCATGACCGACGGCCCCGTAGGGGCAGGGCCGCCAGCAGCGGTTTTAATCGTCCACAGTGAACGTGACCCAGCCCGGCCCCTCGGTGGGTCTTTGAATTTCAACAATCACCCCGCTCACAGAGGTGCCGTCGGGCAAATTGACCGTCACGAAGTTCGGGTGGCCTGGCCACTCAAGCGGGGTATCGAATGCCAAGTGCACGACGGTGGGTTTACCGCTGCTGCTCATGTGGATGTCTACCGAGTCATTCAGGCATTCATCTGAGCCGGTGCCTAGATGGCGCGATGCGGTGATAACACTTGCAGAACCTTCATAGTTGTAAGACATACTTGCGTACCTTTCGTAGTAAAAGTGCGGGGGCGCAGTCAGTTATCTGCGGCGCTGGGTGCTCATCCGACAGGCACGCGCAATCGCAATGCCGGCGACCAGCAAGGCGGCGCCTGTTGCAATCAGTAAGTAGGGGGGCTGACTGGTTCTTCGCCTGCCGGTCGCTTCCCGGCGTTGACTGGCCGGTGCGGATTCAGGCGCCTGCGTGGGGGCATCGGCCTGCATTTCCTGCAGTTTCAGGCGCGCGCCATCGTTCAACACCAGGGTCAAGTCTTCGATAGTGCCGGCGACCCGATCGGGAAACACCGGCTCGCCGTTGGCATCCAGTTCGTCATACAGGAACTTCTGGCCTTCCAGCCAGCCCACCGCAGTCATCAGCTCGGGACCGAGGTAGTACTTTCCATCCAGGAAGAATCCACCGAAATTCTTCGTGCGCTCCAGGTTTTGCACGGTGTAGCGCTGGCCGGGTCTCATTCCGGTTGCTGAGTCGATCATGATGACTTCCTCCATTTACATGTCCTGCGATAGAGGAGGTTGGGTAAATGATCGTTCAATCCAAATGACCGAAAGGCGCTACAACGCTTGCCAGCGTTCCCATCTTGCACAACTGCTGTGCAGCGCCAGGGGTTAATCCGCTGAGCCGCCATGCCTATAGTTCCCTCACTAGCGCAGACCGAGGTGAGCCTGATGAACCGTGAATTGCAACCCGCACCAAGCGACATGAACCAAGTGGACGCCGAGTACTTCGAATACAGCAAGGCGGCCAACCCCATCAGCGCCAATCTCATCCCGCGGATTCCCTACCACAGCTTTCCTGCCTCGCTGTGTGCCAGCGGCCCCTCGCGGGTGATACCGCTGGACCTCAGCGACGCCCTGGGCTGTGAAGGGCCGGCGACCGGGCCCGGGCTGAGCGCGAATTTCATGCGCCTTAATCGGGGCGACAGCCTCAGCCTGCAACCGAATGCGACCTCCCAGGTGTTCTACGTGATTGCCGGGGAGGGCAGCGTGGTCCAGGGGACGTATGAGATTCAATGGTCCAAAGGCTGCTTCATCGCCTTGCCCGGCTTGCAGGCGGCGCACTTTCGCGCAAGCCTGGATGCGCGTCTTTACTATGTGCACGATGAACCATTATTGCGGTACCTGGGGGTGACACGCAGCGCAGATCGTTTTACGCCGACGCTGTACCCCGCGGCCCTGGCCAACGCAAAACTGCGTGAAGCGGCGGATGATCCCCGTGCCCAGGACCGCAGCCGCATCAGCATTCTGCTGGGCAATCGCCACTTCCCGCAGACGCGTACGGTGACCCATGTGCTGTGGGCGATGTACGGGATCCTGCCGGCGGGCTCGGTGCAGAAACCCCATCGGCATCAGTCGATTGCGCTGGACTTCATCATTGATTGCCCGGTGGGGTGCTACTCCCTGGTAGGCACCGAGCTGGATGCGGATGGGCAGATCCGCAACCCGCAGCGGGTGGATTGGTCGCCGGGCCTGGCGTTTGTCACACCACCTGGGTACTGGCACGCGCACTTCAATGAATCAGACACCGAGGCGTTCCTGATCCCGATCCAGGATGCCGGGCTGCAAACCTACCTGCGCTCCCTGGATATTCGTTTCAGCTGAATCATGTCCAGTCAGGTGCCTGGCCCAGTCGCTCAACGATGAAGTCGATAAAACACCTGACCTTGGACGACACGATGCGCTTGGGCGGGTAGACAAACCACACGGCAAACACCCGCTCGACATCGCGAACGCGCCACTGCGGCAACCACACCACAAGCTCGCCGGTGTCGATGCTGCGGGCCACCAGCCAATCCGGCAGCAGCGCAAAGCCCAGGCCTTGGCGCGCAGCGATCAACTGCGCGTCGAGGTCGTTGATGCGAATACAGGCGTCATGCATCAATGGTAACGCCAGGTCGCCGTTCACAAAGGTGATAGCGCTGGAAGTCTTACCCACCACGGCAGGCAAACCGGCCAGGTCGGTGGGCGTTGACGGGGGCGGGTACTGCATCGCGAACGCCGGACTGGCCACCACAAAGTACCGGCCGTCGCTGAGTTTACGGGCCTTGAGCGTGGAATCGGCCAGCGCGCCAATGCGAACGGCGAGGTCGACGCCGGCATGGATCAGGTTGACCTGGGCGTTATCCAGCACCAGCTCCACGCTGATTTGCGGGAAGCGCACGCGGAAATCGTTCAAGGCCGGCAGAATGTGATGCCGGGCAAATGCCGGCGGCAGGTTGAGTTTCAACAAGCCTCGGGGCTGCTGGTTCAACGCCGAGGTGGCAGCCTTGGCGTGTTCCAGCTCATCCAGCACCCTGCGAGCGTGCATCAGGAAGGTCTGGCCACCTTCCGTCAGATGCAGCGTGCGAGTGGAACGGTTGAACAACGCGATGCCCAGGTCTTGCTCAAGATCCTTCACGTAGCGCGACACCGTGGACGCCTTGATGCCCAGGCGCTCGGCGGCGCGGGAGAAGTTGTTGCCTTCGGCAGCTTCGACGAAGGCGGTGAGGGCGGCGAAATAGTCCATATGCGATCTCCGGCGCGGCGGTACAGCCTGTGGAGTGGCGGATGATACATGACTGATTTTTGGAGATGGCTACCGACGACATTGTTGTGCCATTATTGGTGGCTTTCACTGAACAGCGGATGAAAGCTCACAATTGAATTGAAGCTATTGGAGAGGTTAATGAACAAGGTAGTTAAAGACTTATTAGCTGAGGCATTGAGTTTACTTGAAATGCATCATAAGGATCATGCCGGCGCCAGCCAGAAAGCTTGGGTCGGGCCGAATGATATCGTTGCGGTAACTGACACTGATAGATTTGCGCAGATAGTGGAAGAGCTATATTTGTCAGATAAAAAAATATCTGAAAGGTTTAGTAGAAAAACGATTTTCAAAATCATTGAAGAACGATTGGTTAGCTATAAGCGTCGCGGAGAGTCGTTTGTATCCTAAGATGATTGTAATATTTTTTCAGAGCAACATAAGGTGCTGCCGCGCTGCTTAAGTGTTTTTGCGCCAATATCAGGAGTGAGGTTGGATAGCGTCGAAAAAGTCACTATTTCGGCTTTTGAAATTGGCCCATCCAAAAAGTTAGCTTTACCCCTTTCGAATGCGTCCCCTGAATCAGGGGAGCTGTATATAAAAATAGACGTTGTAAAAGCATATGACCATCAGCGAGTAATTGAGATTGCCGAGGAGTCTTTTCTAGATTTTGTAAGAATAATAATATTTATATCTGGCAAACATGACAAAACGATTCAGATAAAAACTGGGCTTCCAGCGTTTCCAAGTATGAGTCGTGAGCTTATGTATGTTCAGACGTCGTCCTACCAAATAACGGATACTGAAGGTCGACTGGAGAGCGGAAGCGTAAGTAACAAAACGCTTGAAAAGATTCCCGTCGACAATCCTTTTTTCTGCAAAAATTTACAGTTTGAGAAGTTGTTGAATTTGTATGCAAAGAGGCATGCGGGGGAGCAAATAACAGATTTTGAGAATAGAATCATAAATGCGGCGATTGCAGTTGGTGAATCTGCAAAAAGTCGCGATATAAAAAATTCCATACTTTACTCATGCATTGCTCTTGAAATACTGTTTTCGTTTGATGACGGTAGTCTTTTTCAGAAAAGCATAGCTGACAGGTTGGCTGATACAATGGCATTTATTGTGGCCAAGGACAAAGAGGCGAGATTGCATGTCAATGCTACATTGAAAAAAGTTTATCAAATGCGCTCTGCCCTAGTGCATGGTGGCAATAAAAAATTAAATGATGATTATATTGTTGTTAATGCTCTGGTTCGAATGGCTATCTGCGAGCTTCTTGCAAATGACAAATATACTGAGATCAAGAAAATTGATCAATTATATGCAATGGTCAAAGAGGCGCAGTACTCGTACTCTTAATATCTGAAATGTGATGCTGACTTGTGTTTTTATGAGTCAGCATCTATTGGCATACGAACACTTGCTGGCCATACTCCTGGATACCTTTAATCCTGCGACTGCGCAGAGCACTGGCGCTAAACGGTCAGCCGCCCATATAGCGACACCTTAACTCTGAGAGGGGCTAATTGAGCGCCTCACCTTAGCGGTTCAAGGTTCCTATCACTGGCAATGCGACCGCCCAGCCAGTAGAACAACCCACCGGCGACGATGAACAGCATCAGCATGTAGAAAATATACTGCGCCGGTTGCGTCGCCAGCACGAGGCCGCATAGCACCGGCCCGAGCGCGGCGCCGATGTTGCCCAGGTTCTGCGCCGCGTAATACATGCCCCGCAGGTGGTTCGGCGCAATGCTGTCGATGAACATGTATTCGGCTGGGAAGACGATGATTTCACCGAGGGTGAAGATCACCATGGCAATCACCCACACCACCAGCGTGGTCGACAGGGCAAAGCCGCCCAACCCAACGATAAACAGGCTCAGCCCTGCCGCCAGCCAGGCGTTCAGGTGCCGACGGGAGATGCGCTTGCCGAGGCTGTATTGCAGGCTGATCACCATCAAGGCGTTGGTCGCCACCACGGTGCTGATGATCCGGTAGGTGGTCTCGGGCGTGGTGGTCACCACCAGATACTGCGAGAGGTAAGCGGTGAACTGGCCGAACACCACCGCACTCAATAAACCACCCAGCGTAAAGCACACCAGGCGGTAATCACGCAGCAATACCTTACCGACCGCCAGGAATGGCGTGGCTGGTTGGCCCGTTTCCACAGTCGCCAGGTTTTTGTCGCCCCCTACGCAGTAGATCAGCCAGTAGCCGGCCCCAAGCCCCGCCGACAGCAGGAACGGCAGGCTGGTGTCCAGGCTGGCCACCCCAGCGCCGAGAAATGGCCCGACGGCATAGCCGATATTGGTCAGGGTGTACTTGATCGAAAACGCTTCGCTGCGCTGATCGACGGGGAGCAGGCTGCCGAATCCGGACTTGACCGCGATATCAATCACCGCATACGCCAAGTTGATCAATACCAGGCACAGGTAGAACAGCCAAAGCTGGGACGCGCCGTACGCGCCAAGAAAAGCCAGGGTGAATACTGCGCAGCAGGTGAGAATCAGCGGGTAACTGCGTACGCGATCCACCAGGAATCCGCCATACAGGCTCAGTAACGAGCCGATGATCAGCGTGCTGCCGATGACCAGGCCGATGTCGGCAATGCCCAGGCCAAAATTGCCCGACAAGTAGATCACCAGATAGGGCAGGGTGACTGCCCGGGCGAGGGTCAGTACCAATGAAGCGCACAGCAGCAGGTTGAGGGTAGCGGGGTAGGTTTTAAGCGTGGCGAGCATTCGAGCCTCATCGTCCATTGACCAAGTGCAAGCGCCATGAGCCGCTTGTATGGATAGACATAGTTTACTGGTGCCATGAATTCTGATTTAGGATGCTTTTTACAACGACTCAGGAATTGAATTCATGAATAAGGACCGTCTATGTTTGCCTCCGAACGTTTGAAGGGCATTGACGTGTTTGTCTGCGTTGCGCAATGCGGCAGTTTCACCGCGGCTGCCGAAAACATGGCCCTGACCGCGTCTGCCGTGAGTAAATCCATTGCCAGGCTGGAAAAACGCCTGGGCGCCCGACTGTTCCAGCGTACGACGCGTGTATTGGCATTGACCGATGCGGGCACGGCGTTCCTGCGTACCTGCACCGGGGTGCTGGCTGACCTGGAAGAAGCCGAGCTGTCCCTGCAAGCGGAAAATACCGAGCCGCGTGGACGAGTGCGCATTGACCTGCCAGGCACATTCGGTCGCACCCAGGTGCTGCCATTCCTTGTTCCATGGATGCAGGCGCATCCACTGCTGGTGCCGCACCTGACCTTCTGTGATGGCCTGGTCGACCCGTTCCGGGAAGGCGCCGACATCGTCGTGCACATCGGCAATGCGAATGAGTGGCCGCAGACGCTAGCGCACAAGGTGCTCGCCCATGAATGGCATGTCTTGTGTGCCGCCCCGGCGTACCTGGCCCGGCATGGCACACCGGTGTCGGAGCACGACCTCGCACACCATCAATGCATCGCCTATGGCTGGGTAGATGGGCGTATCAGCCCGTGGCGCTACACCGGCGAACAGGGTATGACGCTGCACAAGCATGCAGCGCCGCAGTGGGTGGTGGGCAATGGTGAAGGGCTGCTGATGGCCGCGTTGGCTGGTTGCGGTATCGTCCAGTTGCCGACGTGGCTGGCCAAGCAACAGTTGCACGACGGGACATTGGTCCAGGTCTTGCCGCAATTGGCGACACCAGGGTTTGAGATCAACCTGGCCTGGGTCAAGAGCCGCCAGGAGCAGCCCAAGGTTCGCGTGGTGCTCGATGCGTTGATCGCCGGGCTGGGCACGCAAGATTGATCCTGATCAGGTGACCGTACCGGCGAGCGCTATAATCTTGTGATTCCATCAAAGGCCAGGGACGGCTCAAGGAGTGTCTCTGGCCGCGCATTCTCAAGGAAGAGTCAGCCATGCGATCATTGAAGATCCTCTTGTTATCATCGGCGTTCAACGGTTTGACCCAGCGCGCCTGGCTGGACTTGCGCCAGGCGGGTCACGACCCCAGCGTGGTGGTGTTCACCGATGAAGCCTCGGTGTGCCGGCAGGTCGAGGATTCAGGCGCCGACCTGGTGATCTGCCCCTTTCTCAAGGACCGTGTGCCACGGCAGCTGTGGAGCGATGTGCAGCGCCCGGTAGTGATCATCCACCCGGGCATTGTCGGCGACCGTGGCGCCAGTGCACTGGATTGGGCCATCACCGGGCAGCTCAGCCGCTGGGGTGTCACAGCCCTGCAAGCTGTGGAGGAGATGGATGCCGGGCCGATCTGGTCCACCTGCGAATTCGACATGCCCACTGATGTGCGCAAATCCGAGTTGTACAACGGCCCGGTGAGTGACGCCGCGATGGTGTGCATCCGCGATGTGGTGCAAAAGTTTGCCAACGGCTTCGTCCCGGTGCCGCTCGACTACACACAACCCAACGTCATCGGGCGTTTGCAGCCAAACATGACCCAGGCCGACCGAACCTTCAGTTGGTTCGATTGCGCAAGCTTCATCAAACGTAGCATCGACGCCGCCGATGGCCAGCCCGGCGTGCTGGCAAGCCTAGAGGGCGGGCAGTATTACCTGTACGACGCACACCTGGATTCACGCCAGGGTACGCCGGGAGCAATCCTCGCGGTACAGGACGACGCCGTGCTGGTGGCGGCCGGCGACCGCTGCCTGTGGATCGGCTCGCTCAAACGCAAAGCCCAGCCAGGGGAGGAGACCTTCAAGCTGCCGGCACGGCAGGTCCTCGCTGAGCGGTTGGCCGGCGTGCCGGTGCTCGATAGCTCCATCGCCCACCAAGCGTTTAACGCGCTGGTCTATCAACCGATTCGCTACCGCGAAGTCGGGCACGTCGGCGAACTGACATTCGAGTTCTATAACGGCGCCATGAGCACCGAACAATGCCAGCGCCTGGTGGCTGCATTGCGCTGGGCCAAGGCGCGAGATACCCAGGTGTTGGTGATCAAGGGCGGGCGCGGCAGTTTTTCCAATGGCGTTCATCTCAACGTCATCCAGGCCGCCACGGTGCCTGGGCTGGAAGCCTGGGCCAACATCCAGGCCATCGACGATGTGTGCCTGGAGCTTCTAACAGCCAGGCAACTGGTAATCAGCGGCCTGACCGGCAGCGCTGGCGCGGGCGGCGTGATGCTGGCGCTGGCCGCCGATGTTGTATTGGCCCGTGAGGGTGTCGTGCTCAACCCGCATTACAAAACCATGGGACTTTATGGCTCCGAATACTGGACCTACAGCCTGCCACGGGCCGTCGGCAGTGAAATCGCGCACAAACTCACCGAAGAATGCCTGCCCATCAGTGCCCTCCAAGCCCAGCAATACGCAATGATCCAAGGCATCGGGCCGCGATGCCCAGATGCATTCGCTCGGTGGCTCATGCAGCAGGCCAGCAGTGCGTTGACCGATGAGAAATACCTTCACGCACGCGCACGTAAAGCGGCGATGGATATTCAGCAGGTTAAGCGCTGTCGCGAACAGGAGCTGGCACAAATGCAGATGGATATGGTGCATGACCGTCAACAGTTTGCGCAAAAGTGCCAGGGCTTCGTGCTTAAGCGTAAGACTTGCCGGAGCCCGCAGCGGTTGATGGCGGCGTGGGCGTTGAGCCCACAGTCGGCAGTACAAGAGAAGCGGGAAAGCGCATAAGCGCGAATCACCCCAGCCGCGCGGGCTGGGGGCGATTGGGTGTGGTTCAGGACTGGGAGTGGGTGGGCTCGCCACTCAATGCATCGACCATGGGCGGATGATCCTGCGCCGCCTGGCGCAGATCTTCGGTCACGCGCAATTCAGCACCGGTCGGCGAGAAGGTTGCCGCAGCGGTAAAAGGTGCTGGATTGGACGGGGCGGGGCGTTTGTTACGGCGCCATAAGAAAAAGCTGACCATGCACAGGTTGACCAGCGCGAACACCCAGAACAGTCCACTTGGGCCGAACGAATTCATCACCGGTGAGATCATCATCGGACTGATCGCCGAGCCCAACGAGTTGATCAGCAGCAGGCCCTGGATCATCGGTACCAGCGCTTCGGCAGGGGCGCGGTCGGCGGCATGGCTGACGGCAACCGGGTAGAGCGCAAACACCGCGCCGCCGAGCAGGAACAGCAGCACGGCCAGCATCAGCGACGACAACGGCAGCAATACGATCACCAGCGACAAGACCGTGCAGGCCATCGCCAGAATAGTCAGCACCTGCAAGCGATCCTTGTGGTCGGACCAGCGCCCGACCGGGTATTGCAGGAGCATGGCGCCGAGGATTGTCCAGGCCATCATGCTGCCGACTTCACCGATGTCCAGGCCGGCGCGTTGCAGGTACAGCGGCAGCAAGGTGTAAATCGCCGCAATGCTGACCCCCGAGCCAAAACACCCGATCAGCCCGGTCGGCGTCACACCCAGCAGTTGCCGTGGCTTGAGGGGTTCAACCTGATCCAGCAGCGGCGACACCCGTGGCAGGATCACAATAGGCAGCACCGACAACGAAGCAAGCATGCCGGCCACCATGAACGGCGCACTATCGCTCAAACCGGTGATCTTGCCCAGCGCTGCCTGGCCCAGCACGCCCGCGCCATACAGCACGATCATATACAGCGCGAGCAAGCGCCCACGGATCTTCGCGTCGCCGGCCAGCAGCAGCCAGCTTTCGATCACCAGAAACACCCCGACCGTGGCCCAGCCGTTGATCAGACGCAGCGCGAACCAGCCCCACGTGTCATAGAACAACCCTTGCAGCAGGATGCTCACCGCGATCAACGAGGCAAAGCTGCCGTAGGCGCGGATATGGCCGATGCGCAGAATCAATCGATCATTAAAGACGGCGCCCAGCGTAAGGCCAATGAAATACGCCGAGGAAACGATACCGATCATGGTTGCCGAGGCACCGGCCGCGTCCAGTCGAAGGGTGGTCAGGGATGAAAGAAAGCCGTTGCCCAAAGCAACAATGAACAGCCCGAGCAGGGGCGCCAGCGCCATGGCCAGCAAACGCGGAGACATATAGACCTCTAGAATCGAACAGCGAAACAGGCACAGGCGTGCATGCGATTGCCAAACCGAAGTGTGTTGTGCAAATGAGGGTGGTTGAGTCGGACACACATTGACGAATATGTGGTCAGTCATTCAGGTACGCGTTGCTAGCCTCCAGTCATCGACCCCGACGACCGCAAGCGAGCGCGCGATTCTAAGGCTTGTGTGGGATTTTCCAAGAGCTGTCTGCTGCGACGTTAGGACGCAGGTGGCGGGCACAGGTATCTACATAACCTTTGGGTACGGCGCGGAATCTGTGGGAGGGGGCTTGCTCCCGATATAGGTGGCTCAGTTATTGATGCATTACTGGCACGCCCTCATCGGGAGCAAGCCCCCTCCCACATTTGGCCGAGATGGGTCACGGCTATTCAGGGCTGCAAACGCCGCACCCTCCAGCCTGTATCGCTGCGGTCATACCGCAACCGCTCATGCAAGCGCTCCTGCCCATTTCCCCAGAACTCCAGCGATTCAAGGCGCAACTCGAACACGCAATACCCCTCGGGACGCGGCAATGGACCTTGCAGCTCGGCCAGTTGCCTGGCGGCGTTGCGCATGGCCTGCACGTCCTGCAGTTCTTCACTCTGGCGAGACACCGATGACATCGGGTGCGTGGCATAAGGGCGCTTGAGCCAGGCATCATCGGCCTTGGCGTTCGGCAAGCGCACGGCCTGGCCATTGAGGATGATTTGCTGACTGGTTTCGCGCCAATACAGCACGCCCGAAGCCCAGGGGTTGTGGAGCAGTTCACGGCCTTTCTGGCTGCCGGCATGGGTGCTGAACACCACGCCAGCGTCACTGATCTCGCTGATCACCACGATCCGCGTGGAGGGCCGGCCCTGGCTGTCGGCGGTGGCCAGCGCCAGCGCCCTGGGCTCGCGGATGCCCACGCGGCGCGCACGCTCCAGCCAATTGTGCAGCACGCTCATGGGGTCGGCGGGCAGTGTCTGATATTCGGGGAAGGGCGCATCCAATGTGCCGGTGAGGGATTCCGACATGCCTTTACCCAACAGCGGCTTGCCTTGTATTGAGCCGTTCATAGCACGATGGTCCCCCGTCCAAATGTAACGCCATTACCTGATACCTCGACTCGCGTCAGCTGCTCTGCGCGGCCCTCAGCTTTGGCGAACATCAGTGAGGGGCGGCCGATTTCCACACCCTGTAAAATCTCCACGGGCTGGCCAAACTCAATCTGGCCATGGCGCGCCAGATGAATCGCCAATGGCCCGGCGGCGGAGCCTGTGGCCGCATCCTCCACAACGCCGTAGGCCGGTGAGAACATGCGGCTGCGCCAACGCCGTCCCGCACCGGCAAAACAGTTGATCGCCATGTCATGGAAGTTGGACAGTGCACGGTGGTCAGGATGCAGGGCCGATAACGCGTCAATGCTCCGCAGGCCGACAAACACATGGCGCGGGCCGTTGTGATAGATCTCGATGGGAAAGGTCGAGTCACTGATGCCCAAGGCCTTGAGCAGTTCAGCGTCGCGGCCCAGGGCCGTCCAGGTCGGGATCGGCTGGTCCATGCTGGCGGCGATGACGCTGCCGTTCTGGCGCTCCAGTTCAAAGGCGATGGTGCCCATCTGGGTTTCCAGATACAGCCGGTGATTGTCGGTATGTGCTCCCAGGGCAATCGCCGTACCCAGCAACGGGTGCCCGGCAAAAGGGAGTTCGTTGACCGGTGTGAAAATCCGGATCAGCGCATCTCCACCGTTGCGCGGCTTGAGCACAAAAGTGCTCTCCGAAAGGTTCATTTCTCGGGCGATGCGTTGCATTTGCGCGGGCGGTAAATCATCGGCGTCAAAGAACACCGCGACCGGATTGCCTTCCAGCGGGACGCTGGCAAAGGCGTCGATAATGACGTAGTTGTGCATGGTTATCTCCCGGCGGCCGAAACGCTGCTGTCGACAGGCGTGTGGATGAGGGCGTGCCGCAGCAGGTCGGCGATGATGCGCGGGCCTTCCTGGGTCAAAAGCGACTCGGCATGAAACTGCATGGAGGCAAACGCCGGCCCACGCAGGGCATGTACCTCGCCGGTCTCGCTGTCGCGACTGATTTCCACGGTGCCGATACCGTCGATGTCCAGGCGGTCACTGGAGCTGCGCGCCGCGAACGTGTTGTAGAAACCCACTCGTTCGGCGTTGCCGAACAGGTCGATCTGTTTTTGCACGCCCTGGTTGGGAATGGCCTTGCGTTGCAATTCCAGGCCCAGGCACAGGCTCAACACCTGATGGCTCAGGCACACCGCGAGGAACGGTCGCTGCTGGTTGAGCAGGGAACGGATGGCCACATGCAGGTGGTCGATTTTCGGCAGTTGCACATCGCTCGGATTGCCAGGGCCAGGGCCCATGATTACCAAGTCGTAACCGTCGAAACTGTACTCGTCACTGAAACTGCGCACCGTCACCACCAGCCCGAGAGCCCGCAGCTGTTTGGCGATCATCGAGGTGAACGTGTCTTCGGCGTCGACGATCAGCACCTGGCGGCCGCTGAAGTCGGACTGGGTCTGTTGCCGTTGCTGGCTGTTCATCAGCCAGAAATCCGAGACGTAGGCATTGCGGCTGGCCAATGCCGCGCGCACCTGCAGGTGGTCGCCGAAGCGCGAGGCCGCCTGGTTTTTCAGCGCGGCGATCAGGCCCGCAGCCTTGGCCCGGCTTTCGGCGGCTTCGGTCAGCGGTTCGGAGTGCCGCACGATGGTCGAACCCACACTGATCCGAACCTGCCCGCAGTTATCGATGTCGGCGGTGCGAATCAGGATCGCCGAGTCCAGGGAGCGTCCGCCCTTGCCATCGCTGCCAATCAGCGCGGCCATGCCGCTGTAGTACGCCCTGCCTTGCGGCTCATAGCGCTCGATCACCCGGCAGGCGCTTTCCAGCGGGCTGCCGGTGACCGTCGGGGCGAACAGGGTTTCGTGCAGGATTTCGCGCACATCGCGGCGGGTCCTGCCTTCGATGAAGTATTCGGTGTGCGCCAGATGGGTCATTTCCTTGAGGTAGGGACCGAGGACGTGTCCGCCGTCTTCACAAATACGCGCCATCATTTTCAGTTCTTCATCGACCACCATATACAGCTCATCGGCTTCCTTGCGGTCGGCCAGGAAGTCCATGACCTCCGTCAGGCTGGGGCCGGCAGGAGGGTAGCGGTAAGTGCCGCTGATGGGGTTCATCACCGCAAGCCCATCCTTGACGCTTATGTGGCGCTCGGGAGACGCACCGACGAAGGTGCGGCTGCCGGTGTGAATGATGAATGTCCAATAGACGCCTTTCTCCCGTTCCAGCAGATGACGAAAGAACGACAGCGCACTGGCCGGCTGGTACTCGCTGATCTCCGCCAGGAAGGTGCGCTTGATCACGAAGTTGGCACCTTCCCCGGAGCCGATTTCGTTGGCGATCACCTGGCTGACGATCTCGGCATAGCTGGCGTCGCTGAGGTCGAAGCGTTCGTTATTCAACTGGATCGGCACGTTGGGCAGTAACGCCAGCATCTGCTCGATGCTGATGGTTTGCTGCTCGGTAATGTTCATCGCCAGCAGCGGCGACTGGTCGTCCACCGCCGCAAAGCCGCGTTCGGCGATCTGGCAGTAGGGAATCAGCGTCAGTACATCCAGGCGAGGGGCACCGATTGAGGGGGCGGGCAGGTCGATATCGGCCAGGACCTGCGGCTGCGACATCTCGCCAATCAGCACATTCAGCAGCCCGGGGCCGCTGGATTCCGGGCGATACAAGAGCGCAAAGGGTTCGGGTACCGGTTGCAGGATGCGGTCCATGAGGCGGGCGGCGGCTTGGCTCATAGCACCACCTCATCGGTGGTGATGACCATGGCGCAACGGCTGGCGGCGTATTCCATGGCCATCCAGTGGTGCTCCTTGCTGAAGTCGGCAATGGCGTCGGCAACGAGGAAGGGTTGGATATCGTTGGAGTACGCATCCACGCTGGAAATCAATACCCCGACATGGGCATACACCCCACACAGGATCAACTGATCGCGCCCGCTGGCGTGCAGGCGTTGCAACAAGTCGGAGTTGAAGAACGCGCTGTAGCGCCACTTGGTCAGCAGCCAGTCACCGGGCTGGGGGGCGAGGGCGTCGACGACCTCGCGGTCGGTCGGGCTGGCTTTCATGCCCGGCCCCCAGAAGTCCTTGAGCAGCCCGCGTTGTTCCTCGTTCATGCTGCCCGGCTGGGCGGTGTAGGCAACCGGCACACCGTTGTCGGCAGCCCACTGGCGAATGCGTGCGGCATTGCCCACCACTTGGTCACGCAAGGCATCCGGCAAGGGCCGCAGGAAGTAGCGCTGCATGTCATGCACCAACAATACGGCACGTTCGGGGTCGATGTGCCATTGCGCGAGGTTGGCAGGCAGGTCGCGAGAAGTAGGCAGAGCGTAAGGGACGATCGATGGAATGCCGGTCATGGCGACAAACTCCAGTCAAAGGGAAACAAAAGAGGGAGGAGGGCAGGCTTGCCAGGCCATCACCGCAGTAATGGCTTGCCAGGGGTTCAGGCGCGGGTCGCACAGGCTTTTGTAGTGGCTGCCAACCTGGCCCAGGCCGGCGGCATCGGAGGCGCACTCGCTGACGTCATCGGGAGTGGTTTCCAGATGCAGGCCGCCGGCCACGCCACCGGCCGAGACCACCGCATGTTTGAAGGCGGTGATTTCGTCGGTGATGGTCTGCACCATGCGGGTCTTATTGCCGCAGGGCGCGACGATGGTATTGCCGTGCATCGGATCGCTGAGCCAGATGATCTTATGGCCGGCACGGCGCACCGCTTCAACCAGCGGTGGCAGGCGGTCGGCCACCTTGTGGGCGCCCATGCGGGCAATCAGGGTCAGCCGGCCGGGTTCGCGCCTGGGGTCCAGGCGCTCGCACAGGCTCAGTAACTGATCCTGGGTGATATCCGGGCCGACCTTGCAGGCCACCGGGTTGAGCACTTCGCTGAGCAGCGCTACGTGAGCGCCCGTCAACTGACGGGTACGCTCGCCAATCCACGGCCAGTGGGTAGAACCGAGAAATGTGCGGCCCTGTTCGTCCCGGCGTACTTGCGGCAGTTCGTAGTCGAGCACCAGCATCTCGTGACTGGTCCAGGCAGGGGAGCCGGTGAGCTGCTCCTGGCCGGACGGTTCCTTCCATCCCAGGTGTTGCATGATGTCCTGGGCGGCGCGATAGCCTCGTACCAAGCGTTGCGCATCATGCTGGCGATGGCCGAGGACAGCGTCGCGACCGTTGACCATGTCGCCGCGGTACACCGGCAACTCGACATCGCCGATGCGTTCGCTGTGGTTGGAGCGAGGCTTGGCAAACTGCCCGGCGATTCGCCCCACCCGCACCACCGGTTGCTGGGTGACCAGCCTGAACGTCCCCGCCAGCATATCCAGCAGCGCGGCTTTGCGGGTCACATGGTCGGCAGCGCTTTCATCCATGTCCTCGGCGCAGTCGCCGCACTGGATGATCATCGCTTCGCCAGCCGAGACCCTGGCCAGGGTGGCGCGCAAAACCAGAATATCTTCGACACGAATCAGTGACGCGCTGTCCCTGAGGTAGGCCTGCGCGTCATGCAATTGCGAGGGTTCGCTCCATTGAGGCTGCTGCAACGCTTCACACTTCAGAACCCGTTTCAGTAAGTCTTCCATGATGCGATCGCTCTCCCAAAAGGATCAGGCAGGAATGCCTTCACGCTTGATGTGCGGCACTGGAATACCCAGGGCGCGCAATTGTTGAAAGACATTCATGAATTCGCGATTGCGTTTTACTTTGCCGTCTTGCAGCTCGAAGGAGTGCAGGAAGTGGTTCTCGTAATAACCCTCCGGGTAACCAGGAAAGAGAATCTTGCCGTGGCCATCACACTCGACCCAGATATGGTTGGGGTCATCGGTTTCAAATACCTTGACGTTGTACCATTCCCAATCCGGGAAGCACTTGAGTGACCAAACAGCATGTTCGGCCAACTTGGCTTTGCCACTGATTACAATCGGCGCACCCGTGTCGGTGGTCCATAAGCCGCCTGAACCGTCTTCGGTAAACAGTTCATGCCGGCGCAGGCGGTCCTGGCCTTTGGTGCGCATGTATTGTTCAACCGTGGCGCGATTCTTGCGGCGTAGTTCAGTATCATCAGTGATGGGTTGTTGCACTGTGCTATCAGGCATGTTCAATCTCCAATGGATAAAGGACTTATGAGGCGGGGATACCTTCCCGCTTGATTTTTGGCACCGGGATGCCCAAGGCGCGAAGTTGTTCAAACGGGTTCATGAATTCACGGTTTTGTGTGATCTTGCCGTTGTCCAGCTCGAAGGAGTGGATGTAATGGTTTTCGCAATAACCTTGCGGGTAACCAGGAACTCGAGTGGTGCCGCGGCCGTCACTTTCCACCCAGAAGTGGTTGGGGTTGTCGGTTTCAAACACCCGGACGTTGTGCCATTGCCAGTCCGGGAAGCACTGTTGCAGCCATACGCCGAGTGCGGCCAGCTTCGCGTGACCCTTAAAGACAAGGGGTTCACCGGTTTCGGTGTTCCAGGAGCCGCCACTGCCATTCGGCGTGAATAACTCATGGCGGCGCAGGCGATCTTCGCCGTTGGTGCGCATGTACTGATCAACCGTGGCGCGGTTTTTTCGGCGAAGTTCAAGATGGTCATTAAAGCCGCCAGATGAAAGCGAACCGGGCATAGGCAGTGTTCTCCTTAGTTGACTGAAATCGCGCACAATCAATTAAATAATTAGTTAATTGCATGCGACGAAATTGAATGCTTGAACTGTTTTGCACTGATCGTTTTGTGCGGTGTCGTTTATACACCTGCGTTTCTCGGGCTTGGAACTACCAGATCTTGTAGTGGCCCAGGGCGGGCGCGATCGATCGGAGGGAGTGTTGCATTATTATGAATAGGCAGGCTCATTCGTCGGCTGATAAACAGTGGCCTATGGCTAGTTAGTTGGGTTAGACATAAAAAACATGTCGCTAGTGCGAAGCAGTCTATGACCGTTGATTTTGGGAGTTGACAGGCGCTCAGGTTGGTTTAGTCTCACGACTCCCTTGGAGTGTTATAGGTGTTCAAAATGGAATTAGGACAGCTGTTGGGATGGGATGCTTATTTTTACAGTATCTTTGCACAAGCCATGAACATGGAGGAGTTTACTGTTGTTGCATTGAGAGCCTTGCGTGAACTGCGGTTCGACTTTTTTGCCTATGGCATGTGCAGCGTAACGCCGTTCATGCGGCCCAAGACCTATATGTACGGCAACTATCCGGAGCACTGGCTACAACGCTATCAAGCCGCTAACTATGCGCTGATCGACCCCACCGTGAAACACAGCAAGGTCTCGTCGGCCCCCATTTTATGGAGCAACGAGTTGTTCCGAAACTGCCCGGACCTGTGGTCAGAAGCCAACGACTCAAGTCTATGCCATGGCCTGGCCCAACCTTCGTTCAACACCCAGGGCCGGGTCGGGGTGTTAAGCCTGGCACGCAAGGACAACGCCATCAGCCTTCAGGAATTCGAAGCATTGAAGCCAGTGACCAAAGCGTTTGCGGCGGCGGCCCTGGAGAAAATTTCCGCGCTGGAGACCGATGTTCGCGCGTTCAACACGGATGTAGAGTTCAGCGAGCGCGAATGTGATGTGTTGCGCTGGACCGCCGATGGCAAGACCTCGGAGGAAATTGGCGTGATCATGGGTGTGTGCACCGACACCGTGAACTACCATCACCGCAACATCCAACGCAAAATCGGCGCCAGCAACCGCGTACAGGCCGTGTCTTACGCCGTCGCGCTGGGCTATATCTGAGGTTCATCTGCTGCGCCGAGTCGCCCAAGAGGACGACTCGGCCGTTATCAAGCAGTCTCTTCCAATAACGCCTCAGACGTGAAGGCTGAAGGTAAGCGGGCGCCACGGTGGTGTTCGCGGTGAGCCGAGAGTTTGATGGCGAGGATTTTTTCGTCCTGATGCTCGATAACCGACCCCAGGCGTTCGTACTTGACCCCGTTGATCTTGTAATAGCGTTCCATCGTGCTGTTGACGATTCCGACGATGGCATCGGCACCCGCCAGGCTGGCGGTCTTGAGGGTTTTCCAGAACAAAGGCATGGCCAGTTGCGGTTCGCAGGTGGTGAAGCGTGTCATTTCCCAAATGGCGGGATGCCTGGGTGGTGCGCCTGCGCAGGCATGGCTGAATACGCCCTCCAGCAGATTAGGGAACGTGGTAGGTATCAGCCGGGCGCAGCCGACGATTGAACGATGCCCGTTGAACGCCAGCAGGTAGCGGGCGTGCTCGGTGTCGTATTGATCCCATTCATAACCGGCCTGGTGCGGTGGAATAGGTAATCGCCACCCTAGTTTTTCGACGAATTGTTCATGCCGAAAGCGACCCAGCATGAGTTTAAGCTCGTCGTCCATTGCGCTCAGCGCGTGCTCTTCCATGTGCATGGCAGGGGGTTCCTTGGGGGAGGGGAGAAGTGCGGTTTTTTATAGAGGACTTGTGGAGGGTTAGCGACTACAAGATATTGTAGGGCGGGCTGGTGTGGTCGGCGGGGCTGGAGTGCAAACGAAACGCGAGGAGTTCGAGCAGTAATCCAGCGGTCACCTCAAGAGCCTCAACCACTTTGAACTTATGCTGACGCTCATCCCCCTAATGCTGTGCAGCTAGCGCCTGGCTCAGGTTGAACCTGAGCTCACTAATTACACGCAAAGGTTTGGTGATTTATGAAGAGTGAACAAGTTGAAGGTGTTGCAGAAAAGGTTGCTGGAAAGGCGCAGAGCGTCGTCGGCAAGCTGTTTGGTGATTCCAAGCTGGAAGCAGAAGGCGCTGGTCGTCAAGCTGCCGGTCAGTTGACCCAGACCTACGGCGACGTACTGGACGGCGTATCTACGTTCGTTAAAGAAAAACCAGTTGCTGCAATCGCGATTGGTGCAGTGGCGCTGCTGGTTCTAGATCGTCTCTTTCGCCGCTGAGTCATAGAGAAAGGGCGTTCCGTCAGGGACGCTTCCTGCGGCCTCGATGCCCTTTGCCGGGCTTGATGGGCTGAAAAGCCCTTATATTTTCCACGTCCCAGAAAAGCCAATGCCCCGACAAGTCGGGGCATTGGCTTTCTTATGAGCGAGTGGTGGGTTTGTATCGTTTTGTATCTGCGCTTTGGATAGATACACAGCGATTCTTTTAAGTCGGTTGATGACACATACGGGATACCTGCGGGGCTTTAAATGAAGCCATCGAGAAGGCGCAAACCTTTTCCAATGGATGACTCATTTAACTCGCGGCTACCTCTGCGCGTTTCGCGACGTTGTCGACCAATGACTTATAGGAAATTCAAAATGCCTGCAGCTACGTTCGGTTTGACCTGGCGCCATTGTCTGGTTTCTTCCGTGAGGAGGGGCGTTTTGGGGTTGGCCCTGATAGCCGGCAGCGGTGGTGCCTGGGCTGCTGGCCCAGCCGCCGATGCGTCAGTTGCCAGCTCGGCCTCGACCAATCCCGAATCGATTAGACCTTATCGAATTCACGTCGATGAAGCTCAATTGACCGATCTGAAAAAGCGCATTGCGGCGACCCGCTGGCCGGACAAAGAGACCGTCAATGATGTTTCCCAAGGCGTACAGTTGGCCCAGGTCCAGGCGCTGGTGAAGTATTGGGGCAGCGGCTATGACTGGCGCAAGGCCGAAGCAAGGCTCAATGCGCTGCCTGAATTCATCACGACTATTGACGGCGTCGATATTCAATTCATCCATGTTCGCTCGCCAAACCCCAACGCGATGCCGCTGCTTCTGACACACGGATGGCCTGGCTCACAGTTTGAGTTCCTGAAGACCATCGGCCCGCTGACGGATCCCGTTGCTTACGGCGGCAAGGTTGAAGACTCGTTCGACGTGATCATCCCATCGATTCCGGGACACGGTTTTTCCGGTAAGCCAACTGAATTGGGCTGGGGACCGGATCGAGTCGCGAAGGCTTGGGATGTGCTCATCAAGCGTCTGGGTTATACCCACTATGTTTCCCAGGGCGGAGATCACGGTTCGGTGATATCGGATGCTTTGGGCCGCCTGAATCCGCCGGGTCTGTTGGGCATTCACTTGAACATGCCGGCCACCATCCCGCCCGAATTGGTCAAGCCGATCAATAGTGGTGACCCGGCCCCTGTCGGGCTCACTGAGCCTGAACGCAAAGCGTTTGATTCCTTGAGCACCTTCTTCGGCCGCAATGCAGCATACGGCGCGATGATGGTTACGCGCCCGCAGACTATCGGTTACCTGCTGGCCGATTCGCCTACCGGTACTGCGGCGTGGATGTACGAAAAAATCGCCGCGTGGACGGACAGTGACGGTCAGCCTGAACGGGTATTGACCCGTGACGAGATGCTGGACGATATCAGCCTGTACTGGCTGACGAACGCAGGCGCATCGTCATCGCGTTTCTACTGGGAAAACAACAACAACAATTTCAGCGCTGCCGCGCAGAACACCGCAAGCATCAAGGTGCCGGTGGCGATCACGGTCTTCCCGCACGAGATCTATCAGGCGCCAAAAAGCTGGGCGCAACGCGCTTACCCATCACTTTCCTACTACAGCCAGGTTAACAAGGGCGGCCACTTCGCTTCCTGGGAGCAACCTCAATTGTTCAGCGAAGAGTTGCGGGAGGCTTTCCGGCCGCTGCGCGCCAAGCTGAGCGCAACGAACACAGCCCAGTAGCTCACACGCCATCGAGTCAACACACCGGGCCGCTATTCGGCGGCTCGCTACGGAGAAACACCATGGAGATGACCTTGCTGAACAACCAACATAAATCCAGCCGCCTGCGGGGTCTTGCCCCATCACTGTTGGCAGCAGCGGTGCTGCAATTCGCAGCAGTGGCTGTCGGTTTTTCCCAAGCCAGCGCGGCTGATGTACCCGCGTCCACCATTGGGGCTATCACGCCGGGAGCTCACAACTCTCTCGGTGCTCTTAAGCATGTGAAAGCGGGGCTGCTGGACGTTTCTTACGCGGAACTCGGCCCAGCCGAAGGCCCTGTGGTCATTTTGTTGCACGGCTGGCCCTACGATATCAACGCATACGCTGATGTCGCTCCTGCTTTGGCGGACAAGGGATATCGGGTGTTGATCCCTTCTGCGCGTGGTTATGGCGATACGCATTTTCTCTCGGCCAAGACAGTTCGCAATGGTCAACCTGCTGCGCTGGCGACCGACCTGATCGACTTCATGGACGCGCTGAAGATCAAGACGGCGGTGCTGGGTGGGTTTGACTGGGGCGCCCGCACTGCAGATATCGTTGCCGCACTGTGGCCGGAAAGAGTGAAAGCCCTGGTCGCTGTGAGCGGTTACCTGATAGGCAGCCAAGAGGCGGGCAAGGCGCCATTACCGCCAGCCGCCGAACTGCAGTGGTGGTACCAGTTCTACTTCGCGACCGAGCGCGGGCGCCTGGGCTACGAGAAAAACACCCATGACTTCGCCAAGCTCATCTGGAAGCTGGCGTCGCCACAGTGGAATTTCGACGACGCCACTTATGAGCGCAGCGCGGCGTCCTTGCAAAACCCTGATCACGTGGCCGTGTCGATTTTCAACTATCGCTGGCGCCTGGGGTTGGTCAAGGGCGAGGCCAGATATGACGCACTGGAAAAGAAACTCGCGGCATTTCCATCCATCAGCGTGCCCACCATCACCCTGGAAGGTGATGCGAACGGCGCACCGCACCCACCTGCCGAGGCGTACGCCAAGCGCTTCACTGGCAAGTATGAGTACCGATTGATCACCGGTGGTGTTGGTCACAACTTGCCGCAGGAAGCGCCAAAAGCCTTCGCCCAGGCAGTGATCGACGCCGATCATCTTTGAAAACCGGATGAGAGGAGGGCGATGATGAAGCTGAAATTTCTTGCCGCGATGTCGGCTGCCATTGCAATCGCAGCGTTGACCGCTACCGGTGTTGCCTCGGGCGACGCCTCGCCGATCTATGGCGTGAAATTGCCTGAAAACTACCGCCTATGGCCGTTGATTGCGCCGGCGCAGGAAGCGGCCCCCCTGAATGAACTGCGAGCCGTGCTCGGAAATGACTCGGCCATCAAGGCTTATCAGGACTCAACGCTGCCATTCCCCGATGGCACGGTGCTGGTAAAGCTCGCCTGGAAACATGTGCAGTCCCCGGAATTCGAGCCGGCGTCCATCCCGGGGCCGGCCACGACCGTGCAGGTGATGGTCAAGGACTCAAAAAAATATGCAGCAACCGGTGGTTGGGGATTCGGGCGGTTTATCAACGGTAAACCGGCCGATGAAGCCCAACACGAAACCTGCTTCGCCTGTCACCAGGCGCGAGTGCGTAATCACGACTTTGTCTTCACTCGCTTCGCTCCCTGATTCCCGTCAAACCCGGAGTTAACAATGAAAAAAGTATTAACCGCACTGGCCGTCGCCGTCAGCCTGAGCATGGCGACACACGCCTGGTCGCAAACTGAAAAACCCACGATTGTGCTCGTGCATGGCGCCTTTGCCGATGCGTCGAGCTGGAATGGCGTCGTGAAGATTCTCGAGAAGGACGGTTACCCGGTGGTTGCTGCTGCCAATCCATTGCGCGGTGTAAAGAGCGATGGTTCGGCAATCTCGGCATTGCTGACGAGCATTCATTCGCCGGTGGTGTTGGTCGGCCATTCCTATGGCGGCAACGTTATCAGTGATGCGGCCAACGATCATGTTAACGTCAAAGCCCTGGTTTACGTCAGTGCGTTTGCACCTGAGGCCGGGGAAACCGTCGCCGGGCTGGCCGGCAAATTCCCGGGCAGCACACTGGGCCCAACGCTGGCTGCGCCTGTACCGCTGGCCGATGGGGGCAAGGACTTGTACATCCAGCAGGACAAATTTCACAACCAGTTCGCCGCTGACGTCCCCGCGAAACAGGCGGCATTGATGGCCGCCACCCAACGTCCGGTAACGGAAGCGGCGCTCAACGAAGCGTCCGGCAACCCTGCCTGGAAGCATATTCCGTCCTGGTACATCTACGGCGACAAGGACAAGAACATTCCCCCGCAAGCCATGGCATTCATGGCCAAGCGCGCCGCTGCCAAAGCCGTGGAAGTGGTCAAGGGCGCTTCACATGTCGTGATGGTTTCGAACCCGGAACCGGTTGCCCGCCTGATCGAAAAAGCCGCCACGGCGAAATGACACGCCAAGGGCGAAGCGGCGTTTTCAGCGCTCTACGCCGGCTCGGTGTTGATCAACAGAATTTCGCCAGAGCTGCTGGCGCCGTTCGGCGGGGTAAAGCAGTCCGGTGTCGGCCGGAGAGTGTGGTCGCGCAACCCATGCCGCAGGAGAAAAAGCTAATGGCCCACAGCGCGTTGCCTGTGGGCCATGGATTTTCAAGGGTTACGCGGCTGGAGCTTTCGCCTCCTGCAGCAGTTGCTGAATCATCTTTTCCTGCGTCTCGTAGCCACCTTCTCCGAAGTGGGTGAAACGCACTTGCCCTTTGGCGTCGATCAGGTAGTGCGCGGGCCAGTACTGGTTATCGAAGTTGCGCCAGATCGCGTAGTTGTTATCGATGGCCACCGGGTAAGTGATGCCGAGCTTTTTCACCTCATCCCTGACATTGCTGATGATGCGTTCAAATCCGTATTCCGGAGTGTGGACGCCGATTACCACCAAGCCATCCTTCTCGTATTTCTGCGCCCAGTCCCTCACATATGGCAGCGCGTGCTGGCAATTGATGCAGTCGTAAGTCCAGAAATCGACGAGCACCACTTTGCCTCTGAGCGACTCACTGGTCAGTGCCGGCGAATTGAGCCATTCCACCGCGCCGGACAGCGACGGCATCGGGCCTTGGGCGTTGTCGAGGGTGGGTTCGGCCTTGGCCTTGCTTACCAGGTATTCGACGACTTTGGGGACGCGTTCCAGCACGCCTTTTTCCAGCACGCTGACGCCTTCGGACGACGCCCCGGCCAACAGCGTCTTGTCGGCACCGGTAGAAATCATCAGCGCTGCGGCCAGGACCGCAAAACCGGTGGCGCGCCGCAGCCAGCCGGTGAGCGGAATCGTGGCCTTCAGCCGATTGACTAAACCGCGTCCGGCGAAAATCAGCGTACCCAACGACAGTGCACTGCCCAGGCCGTAGGCTGCCAGCAGCAGGCTGGTTTGCGCATTGGCGCCTTGCAGCATGGCGCCGGTAAGGATCACCCCGAGAATAGGTCCGGCGCACGGCGCCCAGAGCAGGCCGGTGGCGACGCCGATCATCAGCGAACCCAGCGGCCCGGACATTTTGCGCGTCTGGGGGTCGAGTCGATTGCCCAGTAACACGAACGGGCTGGCCAGCCAGCCACTGATTCGCGCCGAAATCAGCGACAAGGCAAACAGCGCCAGCACCACCAGTGCCACATGACGCCCGGTGTTGTTGGCCTGAATCACCCATTCACTGCTGACCACGGCCAGGCTGGAAATCAGCGCGAAGGTCAGGACCATGCCGCCGAGGGTAAGCAGGATCGATAAGCGTGTGCGGTCGATACCGGCGAACAGAAATGGCACGACCGGCAGGATACAAGGGCTGAGGACGGTCAATAAGCCGCCCAGGAATGCGATGAGGAACATAAGGGTCTCCTGATGAAATGTGTGGGCCGGGCTCAGTTATCGCTTTGGCATTCGGCAAATTTGCGGTAGTTCAGGATCTCGGTCTTGCCCTGCGAATTCAGGTAGGTCAGTTGGGCATCGACAATGCCGCAGGAAGCCCCGGCATCCTGTGTCAATGCCACCACTTTCCGGATGTCCAGGTGCGTGCCGTAGGTGTAGGTCTGCGGCGTGACGTCGGCTTCGGCGCGGGCCGAGAAGGTGCAGATATTCAGGGCGGCAAACAGGCAAGTGGCAAAGAGGGTATTGGTGTTCATGGTCGTTTCCTCAAGGCTTCAATGGTTGGGTCGTTCAGTTGAGCCGAGGCGCTTGGGTTGGCCTCGATATGGCTCATTAGAAGCCCGCGAGGTATCTCGTCTGTGTCAAAAACAGGCTCGGATAAATCGGTTCGTATCAAGACCCCGTCCCGATACACAGCCATACAAAACCCCGGAAATTGTTGTTTTTACCTCTGCATGTATCCTTCGCCAGAGCAGATACACTGCAATACAAACCGCCGCGGGCGAACGGACTCAGTCTCTATAGACTGAGCCGCAATTCCCATTGACAGAGGCTTGGCCCATGGAACACGTTGATCACATCCTCATCGTGGACGATGACCGTGAGATTCGAGAGATGGTAGGCAACTACCTGAAGAAGAACGGCCTGCGCACGACCGTGGTTGCGGATGGCCGCCAGATGCGCTCGTTTCTCGAGTCCACGCCGGTGGACCTGATCGTGCTGGATATCATGATGCCCGGCGACGATGGCCTGGTGCTCTGCCGCGATATTCGCGCCGGTAAACACAAGGCCACACCGGTGCTGATGCTGACCGCCCGCAACGATGAAACCGATCGCATCATCGGCTTGGAAATGGGCGCCGACGATTACCTGGTCAAGCCGTTCGCAGCCCGCGAACTGCTGGCGCGCATCAACGCTGTGCTGCGCCGTACGCGCATGCTGCCGCCCAACCTGGTCGTTACCGAAACCGGAAGGTTGCTGGAGTTCGGGCGCTGGCGCCTGGACACATCCGCCCGTCATCTGCTTGATGAAGACGGCACCATGGTCGCCCTCAGCGGCGCTGAATATCGCCTGCTGCGGGTGTTCCTCGACCATCCGCAACGGGTACTCAATCGCGACCAGTTGCTCAACCTGACCCAGGGCCGTGACGCCGACCTGTTCGACCGTTCCATTGATCTGCTGGTCAGCCGCCTGCGCCAACGCCTGCTTGACGATGCCCGGGAGCCGGCTTACATCAAGACCGTGCGCAGCGAAGGGTATGTCTTCTCGCTTCCGGTGCAAGTGCTTGGAGCTCCGGCATGAAGCCTGCGCTGCATTGGCCTCGAACCCTCGTCTCGCGGCTGGCGCTGATCTTTCTGGTAGGGCTGACCCTGGCGCAGGCCTTGTCCTTCGGCGTGCAGTATTACGAGCGTTTTGAAACCGCGAAGAACACCATGCTCGGTAATCTGGAAACCGATGTGTCAACGTCCATTGCCATCCTTGACCGCTTGCCCGCCGAGGAACGCATGAGTTGGTTGAAACAACTGGATCGACGCAATTACCGCTATTTGCTCGATGAAGGCTCGCCAGGCGTCGCTCTGCGTGACACGCCGATTGCAGTGACCTCGATCAAGGAGGCCATCGGCAAGGATTACCCGATGACCGTGACAGACATTCCCGGGCCTATCAAACATTTCCAGGTCCATCTGAAACTGGCCGACGGCAGCCCGGTGACCATCGACGTGCGCCCCTCGATGGTGCCGTTGTCGCCGTGGCTGCCGGTGGTTTTGCTGGGCCAGTTGGCCCTGATGATTCTATGCGCGTGGCTGGCTGTGCGTATTGCCATACGCCCGCTGACCCGGCTGGCCCAGGCCGTGGAAAACCTTGATCCCAACACTCACCCGGTGCATCTGGATGAACAAGGCCCGACCGAAGTCGCACACGCTGCCATCGCCTTTAATGCCATGCAGGCGCGCATTGCGGCCTATCTGAAAGAGCGCATGCAACTGCTGGCGGCGATTTCCCACGACCTGCAAACCCCGATCACGCGCATGAAGCTGCGTGCCGAATTGATGGATGAGTGCGGCGACAAAGACAAATTGTGGAATGACCTCGGCGAGATGGAGCATCTGGTGCGTGAAGGCGTTGCCTATGCCCGCAGCGTGCATGGCGCCACCGAGGAAAGCCGCTGTACCGATCTTGATTCATTCCTCGACAGCCTCGTGTTCGACTACCAGGACATGGGCAAGGACGTGCAGCTCAGCGGCAAAAGCGCCGCGGTGATTCACACGCGGCCCCAAGCGCTGCGCCGAGTGCTGGTAAACCTCACGGATAACGCGCTCAAATTCGCCGGTGCAGCGCAGCTGCAGGTCGAATCGAAGGACGGCGACAGCCTCTCGGTGACCGTGATGGATCGTGGTCCCGGCATCGCCGAAGAGGAGCTGGCCCGTGTGGTTGAGCCATTTTACCGCGTGGAAAATTCGCGCAACCGCAGCACCGGCGGCACGGGCCTGGGCCTGGCTATCGCCCAGCAACTGGCACAAGCCCTCGGCGGCACCCTGACCTTGAGAAATCGCGAAGGCGGCGGACTGTGCGCTGAACTGAGATTGCCGACACGCTTATCGTAGGAGCAGCCAATTATGCAGGATACGTTCAATCTGTCCCGTTTCGTCGAGGCTCAGCGCCCGGTGTTCAGTCGAGTCATGGACGAGCTGCGCGCGGGCCGCAAGACGAGCCATTGGATGTGGTTCGTCTTCCCGCAATTGCAGGGGCTGGGTCGCTCCGATATGGCCGGACGCTTCGCGATTACCGGCCTTGCCGAGGCTCGTGCCTACCTCGAGCACGAGTTGCTAGGGCCACGACTGGAGGCGTGCGTCGCGGCCGTTTTGCAGCACCGAGGGGTGAGTGCCGAGCAGATATTCGGCTCGCCCGATGACCTGAAATTTCGCTCCTGTCTTACGCTGTTCAAGAGTGTCCCGTCCGACCCCGCTGTGTATCAGCAGGCGCTCGAGCAGTTTTATTCAGGTGAGCCGGACCGCAAGACACTGCTCTTGCTTGGGCAATCGGCGTGAGTGCTAAACGTTGATGTGTATCTGGAGCAGCCTGAAGGCGAGGGCGGCTATGCCCCCAACGGGGCAAGCTCCCTGTTCATCTGGGCATGATCGGTAATTCAATGAGATTCGGGCTGCCTGATCGAATACCGTCTTCGACAGCTCCCGCAATATCATGCTGGATCGGCTCAGCTCAGCCGGGTGTGATTGAACCCGCCTGCTATTGATACCCTTTGCGTTGTTTCTCCGCGCTCTCAAAAGGCGCGCGCTCAAGGCCTGCTGCGTACGCCTTTATCCTGGGCTTCCATGACGAGCCGAGTGCGGTCTTCGGGCAGCAGCATTCGCGCCGTGACCAGTGTCGGCAATTAATCTTGCATCCTGTAGAGCATGGTGAGGAAAAACCAGGTCGGCCATCTGTGCCTGATCTGCATAGGTGATCGAACTAGATATCACTGCTTTTGTGACGCATCACTGATGATCCATTGAACTGCAGATACTTACAGAAACATCAGGGGGCGAGTGACGGGGTTCCTTCACAATATCCAATTTAACATAATATACATTATGCGAACCAATTGAATCGTCCTTCAGGGGCTCTGCTCGTCGCATTTCACTAAGCGACCCAGACCACCGTGCCCAAGATTCAAAGCAGCCATCGCCGCCTCGCTGAGCTGTCTGCGTTTGACCCTTGGCCATCGGATTTACGGCGAGTCATCACACTGTTCACCAACGCTGTGGTGAAATCGATAACGTTGCCCGTCATAACGCAGTACTGGGAAACAAAAGCCCGGGCCGCCGACTTCGACATCAGGCCAACCATTACTGCCTTTGCTTGCAAGAAACTCAGCGACGCCGCTTTCATTGAGCATGAGTTTCCAGTCACCGTCAGGCTGCTGGCTGACTAGGTAAAATCCGGTACCCGCTTGCCCGTAACAGTCAGTGCTGCCTTCGGTAATCAACGCGTCCGGCCGACTGTCACCGTTCAGGTCCTCAATCAACTCCATGGTTACCGGCGTGTAGCTCCCTGTTGTCGCGATTTCGCACTCCGACGTCTCTTGGTTAAATCCAGCAGCGCGGAAAGCTTTTATCTGCTCGCTACGCGGCAGTTCATCCGCCAGCACTGTGGCACTGGTCACGAAACATGCCACCCATAGACCTGACGTAAGCCTTCCCCGCATATGGACCGTCCCTTTATGATGCTCAAATGTTAAGTCTCGTGCATGTACCCACACTAGCGTAAAAGATGAGCTGGCTCAGCCCCGGTAATATAACTAATGCCTATAACTCGACTAAATGACTATTTAGTTGAGTTATATATGTGCAGCTTTATCACTCTGACAAAAAATCTCAATAACCACTCGCCGCCGTCATTGCCCCGCCCACAATCGCAATCCCAGAGCTGCTGCCCAAGCGTGTTGCCCCGGCTTCAATCATCTTCAATGCCGTCGGATAATCGCGCACGCCGCCGGATGCCTTTACCCCAACCCCAGCTCCCACAGTTCTGCGCATCAGTGCTACGTCTTCAACCGTAGCCCCGCTTCGGCTGAATCCGGTGGACGTCTTGACGAAGGCCACACCCAGATCACGGCAGATCTCGCAGGCCTGGACCTTCTGCTTGTCATCGAGCAGGCAGGTTTCCAGGATGACCTTCAACGGCACGGCGCCGCAGGCCTGTTGGACCAGAGCGATGTCTTCGCGCACGGCGTCCAGCAGCCCGTCCTTCAACCAGCCGATATTGAGCACCATGTCGATCTCCCCTGCCCCGGCGGCAATCGCTTGTTGGGCTTCGAACGCCTTGGTATTACTCAGGCCGGCGCCCAGTGGAAAGCCGACCACGGCGCAAATCACCACCCTGTCGTCGGTCAGGCACGAAGCGGCGTAAGGCACCTGTGCGGAATTGAGGCACACCGAATAAAAGCCATGTTCGCGGGCTTCCTCGCACAAGGTGCGGATCTGTGCACGGGAGGCGTCGGGCGCCAGCAAGGTGTGATCGATGTACTTGGCCAATGCGGCGGGTGGGAGACTGTTCATTTAATGGGCCCTTGCCTGTATGTTGCCAATGATTGTGAGGCGCTTGTGATAGTGCCCACGTTAATTCGTTACAATAATAACAATTAATGTTACTTATTTAACACCAACAATCAAGCCCTGGAATACTCGTGGACAGTAGAAAAGCCGAGCGATTGAAGCTTATCCAACAAGCCCTGCAAGACCAGAACGCCATTCACCTGAAGGAAATGGCGGCACTGCTGGACGTGTCCGAGATGACCCTGCGCCGCGATCTCAACCACTTCAGCGATCACCTGCGGCTGCTGGGGGGCTATATCACCCGCATCGGCAATGACAGCGGCGATTACCGTGTGGTCGAGCAGGACACCCGCCACGTCGAGGAAAAACGCCGCATCGGTAAACTCGCCGCCGCGTTGATCCAGGCCGGTGATACGGTATTTTTCGACTGTGGCACCACCTCGCCTTTTGTGGTTGATTTCATCCCTGATGCGCTGGAATTCACTGCGGTGTGCAGCTCCTTGAACGTGCTGCTCAAACTGCAGAACAAGCCCAATTGCCACATCGTGTTGTGCGGCGGCACCTTTCACCGCAAGAACCAGGTTTTTGAAAGCAGCGCCGAGAGCAGCATCCTCGACAGCGTGCGCCTGACGTGGGCCTTTGTGACTGCCGCCGGCGTCAGCCAGGCGTTCGGCGTAACGTGCTTCAACTTCAATGAAGTCGAGGTCAAGCAAAAGGTCATGCGCCAGGCTCAGCAACGCGTGTTGCTTGCCGATTTCAGTAAGTTCGACACGGTGCGCACCGCGCACTTCGCCGCCCTGGAAGACTTTCAGTACGTGGTCAGCGACAAGAAAATCCCCCGCAGCTATAAAGACGTCATCCAGGCCAATGGCGCGCAGTTGCTGGTTTAATCCAGCAACCGTTGCCGTTCCTGCGCACTCAAATAACCGGTGCTGACACTGAACGAAACGTTGGCTCCGGCCGCCAGCACACGTACGTGGCCTTTGGCTTTCTCGGCGTTATAGCCCTCGGGTTCGCAGGTGGACGGCAACACGAACGCCGCCACTTGCTGATCCGGCGTGTGCAGGATCCAGCGGGCGGCGTGGGCGAATTGTTCGGGACGGTAGCGGGTGTAGAACGCCGCACCGCTGGGATGATCCAGTAAAAAGTGCGCCTGGCCCGTGGCGTCTGTGCCAACGCCGTCGAAGAAAAACACGATCTCAGGGTCGTACAAGGCCGGCTGCTCGAGGCAGGCCAATTGCGCAGGCTGCTCGGCCAACTGCGCCATGTAGGCGCTCCATGCCGGCGTCGGCTTGACATGGTCCGGCACGCTGCTGCGCAAACGCTGGCGCTGCGTGCCCAAAGGCTCGACAAACCGCGCGCCATCCACGTACGCATAGTTCATGTGGGCCATGTACATCAGGTCCATGGGCTTGCCGGCCAGGTTCGTCACCTGCATATCGATATCGAACACGGCCGAATCGGCGCGCAGTGTCACGCTGGGGCTTGCCCGGTAGCGATCGCCGAAACCCTTGGCATATTCATACGAGCCCCCCAGGCGTACAACGCCCTCGTCCACCTCAATCCAGGCCATTTCCATGGGCGCACAGGGCATTTCGCCGTGCAAGGCATGCGTGTCATCCGGTGCCGGACAGCCGTTGCGCAGCAGACCACTGTGAAACATGAAGCAGCCGTACGTATCGATAATCGTCGGGCTGGGCCGGGGTTGCTCAAACAGGTTGCTCATGGTCAAGTCGCAACCGTCGAACACGGCTGACCAGATCATCTGTCCCTGATAAGGCAGTATCACCAATCGGCCACGGCTATTCTCAAGGCTCACGGCCAGCACACCGGACGGGTAAGTCCAGGCAATGACCTTGAAGGCCGACGATTGCAGCAGGATTTTCTCCTGCTCGCCAAACACCGCAGGGTACAACGCGATACGTGTCTTCATGAGGCCACCGCCCCGGTCGCGCCCGCCGGTAAGGAGCCGGGTTGGCGCATGCACTTAAGTGCATACATCACGATCACAATGAAGCACAGCAACGGCACGCTGTAAGCCAGTTGCATGTTGCCGCCACTGGCGTCGGACAACAGGCCCTGGAAGATGGGGATCACTCCGCCGCCGACAATGCTCATCACCAGCAATGAACCGCCCACGCCGGTGTCTTCACCCAGGCCATCGATGGTCAGGCCGTAGATGGTCGGCCAGCAAGGACCGAGGAAAATACTCACGCCGACCGCTGCATATACCGCCGAAATGTTCGGCACCAGAATGGTGTAGGCCAGCAGCACGATACACAGCACCCCGTAGATCGCGAGTACCTTGGCGGGGTGCAGGCGCCGCATCAACAGGTTGGCGATCAACTTGCCGACAAAGTAGGCGGCAAAGGTGGTCAGCAGAAACCATGAAGCGCTGCGTTCATTCATACCGCCCATCTGCATGGCCAGGCGAATGGTGAAGCTCCATACCCCGACCTGCGCCCCCACATAAAGAAACTGCGCCAATACGCCAAAGGTAAAGCGCGGGTTACGCCACAGTCGTCCCAGGCTTTGACGCACGCTGCCCGGCTTGCTGTCGGCAGGTTTGTTGCCCTTGCATGCAGGGAACCGGGTGATCGCGACGAGAATAAACATCAGCACCAGCACCGCAATCATCCACTTGTAGGGCAGCAGCGTGGACTGAATCATCTGCAATTGCTGCACCGCGGCGTCGGAAGCGCTCATCTGAGCCAGTTGTTCAGTGGTGGCGTCGGTGTCCTTGAACATCACGAAGCTGCCCACATACACCCCGGCCATGGCGCCGAACGGGTGAAAGGTCTGCGAGATATTCAAGCGCCGGGTCCCGGTTTCCCGGGGGCCCATCAGTGTCGAGTAGGTATTGCAGGCGGTTTCCAGGAACGACAGGCCGGCGGCGATCACAAACAGCGCCAGCAGAAACATGCCGTACTTGGCCGTGGACGCGGCCGGGAAAAACAACAGGCAGCCCAGCATGTACAGCAGCAGGCCCACCAGGATCGTGCTCTTGTAGCTGAAACGACGAACCACCATCGCGGCCGGAATCGCTACAAAAAAGTAGCCCAGGTAAAACGCCGACTGCACAAAGGCCGTCTGGAAATCACTCAGCAAAAACGCTTTCTTGAAGTGGGCGATCAGCACATCGTTCATGCTCGCCGCTGCGGCCCACAGTGCAAAGATGCTGCACAGCAGGATAAAGGCGAACCAGGGCGTGCGGTTCAGGTAGAAACCATCGGCGGTTTGTTGCAGCGCAGGTTTGTTCATTATTGTTCTCCGGGCTGGGTGAGGGTGTCAGCGCTGTTGCTTAAAGCGATCAAACGTTTCGCTGTCGGGATAGGAACTCTGCGTCCCCAGCCCCATGACCGAGCAAGCCGAGTACGCCACCGCTTGCTCCATGGCCTGACGAATATGGCGGTCGCGGTTCCAGTGGTGGATAAAGCAACCGATAAAGGCATCGCCGGCACCGGTGGTGTCACGGGCGTCAACCCGTACCCCCGGCACCTGGAACTCCCCCTCCTCCCCCACGTACAGCGCACCGTGCTCGCCGAGAGTGACGATTACGTGACGAATGCCGCTGGCCACCAGGCTGTGGGCGGCGGTTCGGGCCGATTCAGGCGAGTCCACGACATGGCCTGTGATCAACGCCAGTTCCGACTCGTTGGGAATCAGGAAGTCAAGGTGCGCCAGGTGCTCACGACTCAAGCCGGCCACGGCCGGTGCGGGGTTGAGGAGCACCGCGATACCCTGTCGGTGAGCGAATTCGATGGCGTGGTAGACCGTCTCCAGATTGATCTCCAGTTGCAGCACGATCAGCGTGCAGTCACGCAGGTCGGCGGCGGCCGCGTCTATGTCCACCGGCAGCAAATGCGCATTGGCGCCCTTGACGATCAAGATGCTGTTGTGGGAATCGGCGCGGACAAAAATCGGCGCGACGCCGCTGGAAACCCCAGGCACACGCTGTACATAACGGGTGTCGATACCAAAGCGCTGGAAGTTGGCCACTGTGTTGTCGGCAAACATGTCGTCGCCGACCTTGCTCAGCATCAGGACATCAGCCCCAAGCTTGGCGGCCGCCACTGCCTGGTTGGCCCCCTTGCCGCCGCAACCCATGACAAAGCCAGGCGCTTCCAGGGTTTCGCCCTGGGCCGGCATACGGTCGATATAGGTAATCAAATCCACCATGTTGCTGCCGATGACTGCGATCTTGCTCATTGCTATTCCACCTTGTTGCGGCACGACCAGGCAGGTCGTAGCGCTTTTATTTTGTTATTTAAATAACATTAAGTGTGAATATTCAATCTTTTTTTGCGAAGATGAGTCAACGTATTGTACGAATAGCCACGGGCAAGGACCGGGCATCAAGCGCGGGGCGCGACCTTGAGCCGTTGCGGAACGATGGGATCACGCAAAAAAAAACCGGCCCACAAGGAGCCGGCAAAAAAAACGCCTGTGCTAAAGGCTGAACCGATCCACGGACTGCGACAACTTGCTCGCCAAACCGGCCAGTTCATCGGTGGTCGAGGCGGTTTCACCAATAACGCGGCTATTGGTTTGCGACATGCCGGCAATCATTTCCACCTGATGGGCGATCTCGTTGCTGGCCAGGCTCTGTTCACTGATGGTGCGCGAAATATCGTTGACCAACTCGGTGGTATTCAAGGTGGCCTGAAGAATGTCGCGAATGGCCCGCTCCACCTCAGCGGTCACGGCCATGCCCTTGTCCACCTGGGAGACGCCCTCCTCCATGCTGGTCACCGCCTCGCGGGTGTTTTGCTGGATACGCCCGACCATGCTGGCAATTTCCTGGGTCGATGCGCTGGTGCGTCCCGCCAGGCTGCGCACCTCGTCGGCCACTACGGCAAAACCGCGCCCCTGCTCACCCGCACGGGCGGCCTCGATCGCGGCGTTCAAGGCAAGCAGGTTGGTCTGGTCAGCAATGCCTTTGATCACCTGGATAATGCTGTAGATGGCCTCGGACTCCTTATCCAGCGTGCGGATGACCTGGGCCGACTGCTGCGCTGAACGGGCGATGCCGTCCATATCCTTGACCACCTGGTGAATGACACGGCCACCGTCCTTGGCCAAATTTTCAGCCTGGTTGGCCATGTCGAGGGCGCGCCCGGCGTGGCGAGTGATTTCCTCGATGCTGGCGGTCATTTCACTTGCGGCCGCCGCCATGGTGCTGGCAGCGCTACTTTGTTGCTGGCTGCTGTCGGCCACTTCATGGCAACCCTGGCTCAGGCGCTCGCTCATGCCATTGACGCCATGGGCATTGCTGCGCACCACCTCGATCATGCCGCGCAGGTCTCGCTGCATGGTGGCCAGACTGCTGATCAACAAACCGGCCTCATCCTGGCGACGCGGTTCCACAATCGGCTCGCTCAGATTGCCCCGGGCGATACTCGCGGCGATGCGGCTGGCGGTTTGCAGTGGTCCCATGATGCTCAGGGTCACCCAGCGGCCCTGGCCCAACAGCAACACCAGACTGGCAATCAATACCGCGCCGAGGGTGAAGTTAGCGTTGCTGATGGTATGTTGCGTGCCGGCACTGGTTTTTTGCGTATGACCTTCGATCAGTTCGCTCAGGGCAGCCATCTGATCTTCCAACTGGCTGAAGGCGGTATGGAAGGCATTCAATTGCCCCCGCGCGGCTTCGGGGTTATCCAGCGCCAAAACGACGATGCGCTCGCCGGCGCTGATGTAGGTGTCCAGGCTGGGTTTGATTTTTTCCAGGCTGTCCTTGATCGTGTCTTCCACCGGCAGCTTAAGGTTGTCTGCGAGCACCTGGCGAAAGTGCTCGGCGTGCTCCTTCAGCGAAGTGTTGACCTCATCCCTGGTGCTGGTGCTTTTCCCCAGGCCCACCAGCATGGCCGACAACACATCGGCGCGCAGGGCATCGTGCATCATGTCGGCTTCCATGTGATTGCGCAGCACGGTCATGCTGACTTCATTGTCCTCTACCGCTGCCCCCATCCGGTTATTTCCCAGGTAACCGGCCACGCTCATGACCAACGCAGTGAGCAATCCGGTCGCAATCAACAACATCAAGCGCAATTTGATCGTCATGCTCTTATCCCCGTACCTGGACTGCCGGTTGGGAACCCAACCGCTTGACCGCCCCTGCTACCGTTATCGGCCAGAGTCTCTGGTTAGTGAAGCCTAAGTTTGCGGATTTGCACCGATCCCTTAAGCTAACCGACCTTTGCTGCGCCCCGGATCTACCCATGTCTCGAAGTATTGCCCATCTCGCCCTGCTGCTGGGCTTGATCACCGCCGTTGGCCCGTTCGCCATCGACATCTACCTGCCTGCGCTGCCGACCCTGGGCGCCAGCCTCCAGGCCTCGCCGGCGGCGGTGCAAATGAGCCTGACGGTGTTCTTCATGATCATCGGCGTGTGCCAGCTGTTCTACGGCCCGATCAGCGATGTCTTCGGGCGCAAGTTGCCGATCTATGCGGGCCTGGTGATCTTTACCATCGGCAGTATCGGCTGCGCCCTGGCGCCGAATATCGAAGTGCTGATCGGCTTTCGTGCTGTGCAAGCATTCGGGGCCTGTGCGGGGATGGTGATCCCGCGGGCGATTGTGCGCGACCTGTACACCGGCCATGAAGCCGCGCGGCTGATGGCCTTGCTGATGCTGGTGATGAGTGTTTCGCCGATCCTCGCGCCCTTGGCCGGTAGCCTGGTGATTTCGATCTGGAGTTGGCGTGAAGTATTTGCGGTGCTGGCGGTGGTGGCCGTGCTGTGCCTGGTGATGACCATCGTGCAACTGCCGGAAACCCATCCAGCCGAGCGTCGCCTGGGCAAGACTCTGGGCAATGCGTTTGGCAGCTACGGAGCGCTGCTGCGCGATCCGGTATTCACAGGGTTGTCGGTGGTCTGCGGTTTCGGCCTCGCTACCTTCTTCGTCTTTATCGGCAGTGCGCCCTTCGTGTACATCGAGTATTTCGGCCTGACTCCGACGCAGTTCAGCCTGTGCTTTGCCCTTAACGCGGCGTCATTCTTCGCCATGAGCCAGCTGACCGCACGCCTGAGCGCGCGGTTCGGCCTGGCGCCACTGATCCGTTGGTCGGTGATGGGCGTAGCCGCGATCATGGCCGTGCTGGCGGCCACCACGCTATGGGGGGACAGCCTGGTCTTGATGATGGCGCTGCTGTTTACCGGGTTTGGCTGCCTCGGCCTGCTGCTGCCGGCAGCTGGGGTGCTGTCGCTGGAAGATCATGGCGCAGTGGCAGGTTCTGCATCGGCGCTGCTGGGCGCCATCCAGATGGTCACTGCCGCCGTAGCGATGACCCTGGTGGGGATATTCGCCGACCATACCCCGGCGCCGATGTTGATTGGCATCGCGCTGTGTGCGCTCGCCGCAATGCTCACCACGCTGTGGACCTTACGCCGTTTGCCGGCGCACCTGGCCTCCAGCGTCCCGCCCTCCTCCTGAGGCTTGACGCCAACCATTCGTCGGGCCTCGCGGGCATCCATTACAACTATCGCCGGCCACGTAATTACTAACTCCATAGCACCTTTGGAAACCTATGGAGACTGAAATGACTGACTATCCACGCCCGCCTTTCGCCCCTCAAGCCCAAGCCGTGCCCGGTTCCCAGAAAAAAATGGATCCGTACCCCGACTGTGGCGAACAGAGCTACAAGGGCTCCGGTCGACTGGCCAACAAGATTGCCCTGATCACGGGGGCCGACAGCGGCATTGGCCGCGCCGTTGCCATTGCCTTTGCCCGTGAAGGTGCCGATGTGGCCATTGCTTACCTGGATGAGCACGACGACGCCAAGGAAACCGCGCGCTGGGTTGAAGAAGCCGGTCGCCAATGCCTGCTGCTGCCTGGCGATATCGCGCAAAAAGCCACTTGCCAGGCATTGGTGGACAAGACCGTCGAACAGTTTGGGCGTATCGACATCCTGGTCAATAACGCCGCGTTCCAGATGACTCACGAAACCTTCGAAGAGATCGAGGATGAGGAATGGGTCAAGACGTTCGATATCAACATCACCGCGATGTTTCGCATCTGCAAGGCTGCCTTGCCCCATATGAAGGCGGGCAGTTCGATCATCAATACCAGCTCGGTCAATTCGGATATGCCCAAGCCCACGCTGCTGGCCTACGCCGCGACCAAGGGCGCGATTGCCAACTTTACCGGTGGCTTGGCGCAGTTGTTGGGTGACAAGGGTATTCGCGTCAACAGCGTGGCGCCGGGCCCGATCTGGACGCCGCTGATTGTCGCGACCATGACCGATGACGACGTGAAGAACTTCGGTGGCGAAACCCCGCTGGGGCGTCCGGGGCAGCCGGTGGAAGTGGCGCCGATCTATGTGTTGCTGGCTTCGGATGAGGCCAGCTATATCTCTGGGTCACGCTATGCGGTAACTGGCGGCAAGCCGATTCTCTGAGCCCTCTGAAAGACCAATTGTGGGAGGGGCAAGCCCCTCCCACATTTAATTTTCATTAATCCTGAGGCTACAAATCAAACCGATCCACCGCCCGCCGCCGCTCGTTGTCGTCACGCACGTCATAGCTGGCGGTGGTCTGGATATTGGTGTGATGCGCCAGCTTCTGTGCAATCGACAAATCATGCTCTTCAATCACCCGCGTGATGAACGAGCGGCGGAAGTCATGGGGCATGATCTTCACCCCCACCTGGTCGCCACGCTGGCGGGCGATGTAGTAAATCGCATGTTTGGTAATGCGTTCGCGAGTGATATGGCTGCCACGTCGAATCCGGTTGAACAGGAAGCTGTCGTCCTGTTCGCCGTCCTTGAGTTGCCCGCGACGAAATTCCAGCCAGGTCCGTAATTTGGCAAACGCCCAGTCCGGCGCGTACTTGACCAGTTCCTTGTTGCCCTTGCCGATCACCCGCAGGCTGCGTTCGTCAAAATTTATCTGGGCCAGGTCAAGGTTGACCGACTCTGACTTGCGCATGCCCGAGCCATATAGCAAGCCAATTACTGCGGCGTCCCGCAGGCCCTGGGGGCGTGGGTCGGCGGCGCAGACCTCGAGCATCTCGCGGATCAAGGTGCGACGCAGGTTACGACCCTGGCCCAGGCGTGTACCCGGTGTGGCCTTGACCGAGCGCATCTTCAACAGGTGGTCCTGGCTGATCAAGCTCATGCGCCATGCTTCGTTCATCACTCCGCGTACGGCATTCACATATAGCGACGAGGTATTCGGCGCATAGCCGTCCTCACGCAAAGCCGCGACCAGGGCGATCACATGCTCGGGTTGCAGCAGGTGCCAGTCGATCTCTTCGAGGTTGATGTCCTCGAAGCCCAGGCGATCGGCGGCATCCTGCAGCACATAGCGCATGGTCAGTTGGCTGGAAGGTGCCAGGCGGGTGAGGTAGAGGGTCAGTGGGTTGCGGGTAGACTCAGTCAAGGTAGATCAGCCTTTGGATTAAATAGATCGCTCAACCTGTTGATTAATCGATGTATTTAGTGAATTGGCGAAGGCAAAGTCTAACCCATGATCGACATGGCTATCTACCCAACTTCTGGTACTCCACTGGACCCTGTGGGAGGGGGCTTGCTCCCGATGGCGGCCTCCGGGCCGACCAGGATCTTGGATCAGACCGAGTACATATCCATTGTTGCGGTAACGGCCACTTAGGGTTCCGCTTTTACAACGGGTCACTTTTGGAAAAGAGCCCCAAAAGTAACCAAAATTAGGGCTCTTGCCCCACCACTCGGCACCTCGCCCAGGCTCGGTGTGCCCGTAATCCGCCATGGATTCGGGGCGGCTAAACCGGCATCCCTGCCGGTTTACCCCCCAAATCCCTGTCGAATTCCGGCCAGCGTGGTTTAACGGGGCGCCTAGGATCAAAAGCAAGATCAAGAGCGGCTCGCTTCGCATCGTGGTTACGGTCGGCTGCGGCTACAAAAGTTGTGTAGATACCTATGCCCCGATGACGGCCTGTCAGTGAATGCATCTGCGGCTGACCCGCCGCCATCGGGGGCAAGCCCCTCCCATATTTTGAGCGGCGAATATCATTGATAATACGGGCATCACGGCTCCACGCCGTCCTCCTCGCCAGAATCCTGAGGCTGGGCCAGGGACTGACTCCAGTCGGCGTCCTGCTGCTGCATCAGCGCGAACCAATGCTTGCGCATGAAGGTGAGGTAGCCGTCCGGCGCCTTGGCGAAGTCTTTCTCGTCGCCATAGCAGCCTGGCAGTGGCAGTTCGGTGCCCTGCTCCTTGTATTGGCTGACCAGCGCCTGCTGGGCCGCGACGCTGCAGTCGGTGGGCAATGGCATGCCGCGCAAGGCTCCGGCGTCCTCATCCCACCAACTGGCGCCCACACGGTCAAGGCCACGCAGGCGGTACTTCTCGGACTTGCCGACGTGCATGATCAGCTTGAATTCGTTAGGGCTGACATCACTGGTGCAGGTACGCGAATAGCCGACCGTGGCCTGGGTATTGCCGTCGCCCAGCAGATCAGTGACCTTGGTGGCCGCACGGTCAAAGCGCAGCCCGGCGTCGAATTCGCAGTGCTGCACGTCGTCGTACAGCATCCACACACGCTTTGGATGGTCGCCGCCGAGCAGGTACTGTGCCGCGTAAACAAAGGCTGACTGGGTGCCATCGTCATCCCGTTCGCTGACCTGTTCGGCAAGCACCAGCAGGTTTTTGCCTTGGCGGTCGTCCCAGGTATAGGCCGCGACTTGTCTGCCGCGGACTTCCACGCCTTCCGGCACCTGCTCGATGCTGGTCAGCGCAACGCCGTCATCGGCCCGCACGCTGGTGACACAGGCCACCGTCATCAACAGTCCCATCAACGCGGGCCGTAACTGGCCGCGTAAAAGTTGCACGCTATTCATCCGACTACCCTGGCAAGAGATGGCTTACTTTACCGGCACTTGAGCGCCAATGCAGAGAAGATTGTTGAATAAGCCTCTTCGCCCGGGCCGCCGCGCCAAAATTGAACCAACCCCCCTGTCGGGCGCTCCCATCTTGCCCACGCCCTTGTACTTGTAATGCCTTAGTTACTTAGCTGAACCCTAGCTGTCTACCTGTCAAATAAACGAGTTTTTCATCCGCCTTTCATATTCGTTGCACATTTTTGCGCTTAACCTTGTAGGCAATACTTCAGAGCAAACCGCGGTTTGTCGACTAACCTGTTGATTACGCTTTATCTTTAGCGCCGCCTTGTAGTCTGCGGGCTGTAATTTCGCCCAATAATTGCTGTTGTTTTCACGCATCAAGTTGCTCCAGCCCGAGGTCATGAAACGTTGAAACCCTACCCTATTGATTGCGTGTCGATCGTTATCCCGGTCTACAACGAACAAGAGAGCCTGCCCGAATTGCTGCGTCGTACCACCGCAGCCTGCAAGCAACTGGCTTACGAATACGAAATCATCCTGGTGGATGACGGTAGTCGCGACGATTCGGCCCAACTGCTCGAAGACGCCGCCGCTGCAGAAGGCAGCAACGTAGTAGCGGTGATCCTCAACCGCAATTACGGCCAGCACGCTGCGATCATGGCCGGCTTCGAGCAGTGCCGTGGCGACGTGGTGATTACTCTCGACGCTGACCTGCAGAACCCGCCGGAAGAAATCCCGCGCCTGGTGGAACAAGCCGCCCTGGGCTACGACGTGGTCGCCACCGTGCGCAACAACCGCCAGGACTCCGCCTTCCGTCGCTGGCCGTCGCGGCTGATCAACCTCGCCGTGCAACGCTCTACCGGCGTGGCCATGAGCGATTACGGCTGCATGTTGCGCGCCTACCGCCGCACCATCGTCGACGCCATGCTCGCCTGCCGTGAACGCAGCACCTTTATCCCGATCCTGGCCAACGGATTCGCCCGCCACACCACGGAAATCCTCGTGCATCATGCCGAGCGGGAACACGGCGAATCCAAATACAGCGCCATGCGCCTGATCAGCCTGATGTTCGACTTGCTGACCTGCATGACCACCACGCCATTGCGCCTGCTGTCCATTGTTGGTTTCAGCCTGGCGGCGCTGGGTGTGTTGTTTGCCTTCGCACTGATCATCATGCGCCTGGCCTTCGGCGCCGACTGGGCTGGTGACGGCCTGTTCGTGCTGTTCGCCGTGCTGTTCGTGTTCACCGGTGGCCAGTTCATCGGCATGGGCCTGTTGGGTGAATACCTGGGCCGCATGTACAGCGATGTACGTGCCCGCCCACGCTTCTTTATTGAAAAAGTGCTGCGCAACCAGCCGGCAGCACCGGCTCCAGTCGTCGTGGTTGACGGCCTGGTGTCTTCCCATACTTCTACTTCTCCTTCCGATCAGGTCCAGTCATGAGTTCAAAAGCTGTTGTCTTCGCTTACCACGATATTGGCTGTGCAGGCATTGAAGCCCTGCTCAGTGCGGGCTACGAAATTGCCGCCGTGTTCACCCATGCCGATGACCCCAGGGAAAACAACTTCTATGGCTCCGTCGCTCAGCTCTGCGCACGTAATGGCATCCCGGTACACGCCCCGGAAGACGCCAATCACCCCCTGTGGATCGAGCGCATCGCCAAGCTGAATCCGGAGTACATCTTCTCTTTCTACTACCGCAACCTGCTCAGCGAAGCGCTGTTGGCCACCGCTCGCAAAGGCGCGTTCAACCTGCACGGCTCGTTGCTGCCCAAATACCGTGGCCGCGCACCGGCCAACTGGGTGCTGGTCAACGGTGAGACTGAAACCGGTGTCACCCTGCATCGCATGGTCAAGCGTGCCGATGCGGGCGCCATCCTGGCCCAGCAGCGCGTCAGCATCGACCGCACCGATACCGGCTTGAGCCTGCACGCCAAGCTGCGTGATGCCGCCGCTGCTCTGCTGCGCGATGCGCTGCCACAGCTGGCCCAGGGCAAGCTGGCTGAAACCGCCCAGGATGAAAGCCAAGCCACTTACTTCGGCCGCCGCACCGCCGCCGATGGCAAGCTGGACTGGAAACAACCAGCCGAAACCCTGTTAAACCTGGTTCGCGCCGTGACCCAGCCGTACCCAGGCGCCTTTTGCGCCGTCGGCGAGCACAAACTGATCGTCTGGCAAGCCGAGGTGGTCAAGGGCAACGAAGGCCTGGCGCCAGGTCGCGTGATCAGCGTCAGCCCGCTGCGTATTGCCTGCGGCGAAGACTCCCTGGTGATCAAGTTCGGCCAGCGCAATGAAAATGGCCTGTACCTGGCCGGCCCGGCCCTGGCCGATGAGCTGGGCCTGGTGGACGGTTCCGTACTGCGCGGCGCTGAGTCCGGGCGCAAGCCACGCCGTACCCGCGTGCTGATCCTGGGGGTAAACGGTTTTATCGGTAACCACCTGTCCGAGCGCCTGCTGCGTGACGACCGTTACGAGATCTATGGCCTGGACATCGGCTCCGACGCCATCGAGCGCCTGCGCAGCCACCCCAACTTCCACTACGTGGAAGGCGATATCAGCATCCACTCAGAGTGGATCGAGTACCACATCAAGAAATGCGACGTGGTCCTGCCGCTGGTAGCCATCGCCACCCCGATTGAATACACCCGTAATCCGCTGCGTGTGTTCGAGCTGGACTTCGAAGAAAACCTCAAGCTGGTGCGCTACTGCGTCAAGTACAACAAGCGTGTGATCTTCCCATCGACCTCCGAAGTCTATGGCATGTGCCAGGACCAGTACTTCGACGAAGACACCTCCAACCTGGTGGTCGGCCCGGTCAACAAGCAGCGTTGGATCTACTCGGTGTCCAAGCAACTGCTGGACCGCGTGATCTGGGCCTACGGCGACAAGGGCCTGAACTTCACCCTGTTCCGCCCTTTCAACTGGATGGGCCCGCGCCTGGACCGCCTCGACTCGGCGCGTATCGGCAGCTCCCGCGCCATCACCCAGCTGATCCTCAACCTGGTGGAAGGCACGCCGATCCGCCTGTTCGACGGTGGTGAGCAAAAACGTTGCTTCACCGACATTGCCGACGGCATCGAGGCCCTGGCCCGCATCATCGATAACGACAACGATGCCTGCAACGGCCAGATCATCAACATCGGCAACCCGGAAAACGAAGCGAGCATTCGCCAGTTGGGCGAAGAGCTGTTGCGTCAGTTCGAGGCCCACCCGCTGCGCCATAACTTCCCACCGTTTGCCGGTTTCCGCGACGTGGAAAGCAAGGCGTTCTACGGCACCGGTTACCAGGACGTGGCGCACCGCAAGCCCAGCATCGAAAACGCCAAGCGCCTGCTGAACTGGGAGCCGACCGTGCAGATGAGCGAAACCATCGGCAACACGCTCGACTTCTTCTTGCGCGAAGCCATGCTTGAAATAGCGGACAAGAAATAATGCAGGCAGGTCTTCGCATCGACGTCGACACCTACCGTGGCACCCGTGAAGGTGTGCCGCGGCTGCTCGAATCCCTGGCTGAAGCCGGGGTAAAGGCGACGTTCTTCTTCAGTGTCGGCCCGGACAACATGGGCCGCCATTTGTGGCGCCTGATCCGCCCGCAATTCCTGTGGAAGATGCTGCGTTCCAATGCTGCCGGCCTGTATGGCTGGGACATCCTGCTGGCCGGCACTGCCTGGCCAGGCAAGCCGATTGGCCGCGACCTGGGGCATTTGATGCGCCAGGCCAAGGCTGCCGGGCATGAAGTCGGCCTGCACGCCTGGGATCACCATGGCTGGCAGGCCAACGCCGGGCGCTGGAGCGAGGCGCAGTTGATCAAGCAGGTTCGGCGAGGCGTGCAGACCTTGAGCGACATCCTGGGCGAACCTATCGATTGTTCAGCGGCTGCCGGTTGGCGTGCCGATGAGCGTGTGGTGCAAGCCAAGCAAGGGTTCAACTTCCGCTACAACAGTGATTGCCGGGGCACCAGCCTGTTTCGACCGACCTTGGCCGATGGCAGCGCCGGCACCCCACAAATTCCGGTAGACCTGCCGACCTTCGACGAAGTCGTCGGACCGGTAGTGGCTGCCAAAGACTTCAACAACTACATCCTGGACCGGTTCAGCGCCTCAAAACTGAACGTCTACACGGTCCACGCAGAGGTAGAAGGGATTCTGATGGCCAATGATTTTCGCCAGTTGCTCACTCAGGCAAAGCAACGCGGCATTGATTTTACGCCCCTGGGCGACCTGTTGCCCGCGGATGTGACCACCCTGCCCCAGCAACGGTTGGTGCGCGGCGCCTTGAGCGGTCGCGAGGGTTGGCTCGGAGTACAACAAGCATGATCCGCCGCTGGGCCCTGCCCTTGCTCCTGCTGGCGTTTGCCGTGGTCTATCTGCTGCCGCTGGCTACCCACGGCCTGTGGATCCCGGATGAAACCCGTTATGCGCAGATCAGCCAGGAAATGCTGCTGACCGGCAAATGGGCGTCACCGCACTTTATGGGCATCCGCTACTTCGAAAAACCCGCCGCAGGCTATTGGATGATCGCGCTGGGCCAGGCGCTCTTCGGGCAGAACCTGTTCGGCGTACGGTTTGCCTCGGCGTTGAGCACCGGCTTGAGCATCCTGATGGTCTACCTGGTCTCTCGCCGGCTGTGGAACGACCCGCAGAAAAGCCTGGTCAGCACCGTTCTGTACATGAGTTTCGTCAGTGTCGCGGCGCTCGGCGGCTATGCCAACCTGGACCCGCAGTTCACCTTCTGGGTCAACCTGACCGGTGTGGCGTTGTGGTTCTGCTTCGACAGCAGCTCGCGGCGTGGCCGCCTGTGGTCCTGGGCCCTGCTGGGTTTCGCGTGCGGCTTGGGTTTCATGACCAAGGGCTTCCTGGCCTGGTTGCTGCCGGTATTGGTCGCCCTGCCCTACGCCCTCTGGCAAAAACGCATGGGCGAATTGTTCAAGTTCGGCGTTGTGGCCGTACTGGTGGCGATTGTGGTCAGCGTGCCATGGGCGTTGGCCGTGCATTTACAAGAGCCGGACTACTGGCACTTCTTCTTCTGGCACGAGCATATCCAACGCTTCGCCGGTGAAGACGCCCAGCACGCCGAACCGTTCTGGTACTACCTACCGCTGCTGATAGCGTTCGCGCTGCCATGGGTCGCGCTGCTGCCGTCTACAGCCAAAGAGGCGTGGCTGCAAAAGCGCGTACCAAAGACCGCGTTCCTGCTGCTCTGGCTGCTGATGCCCCTGGCGTTTTTCAGCCTGGCCAAGGGCAAGCTGCCCTCCTATATCATGCCGTGCATGTTGCCCCTGGCCCTGCTGATGGGCTCGACCCTGAGCGACAAACTCACTCAGCGCCACGGTCGCGTCCTGCGTATCAATGGCTGGTTGAACCTGGTGATCGGTGTGCTGGTCTTGCTGGCCCTCAGCTGGTTCCAGTTGAAGAAACCGGTGTACGAACCCGGCGAGGAAACCCTCAGCCTGGTGCTGGTGTTTACCTTCTTGTTCGGCTGGATCGTCATCAATCTGCTGCAAGCGGCGCGCCCCTTGGCATTGTGGGCCGCGCCCCTGATCGGCAGTGGCTTGCTGGTGGTCCTGGTGCCTGCGGCGTTGCCCCATTCGGTGGTTTATAACAAGACCCCGGACCAGTTCATCATTGATCACATCGACGAGTTGCAGCCCACCGTCGCCCTGTTGAGCAATGACCTTGGCGCCGCCTCAGCGCTGTCATGGCGTCTGAAACGCCCTGATATCACGCTGTACAACACCTCAGGAGAGGTCAAGTACGGCCTGACTTATGCGGATACGGCCCCGCGCCTGGTGGACCGCAACGCGATTCAGGCATGGATGGAGCAAACCCGGCGTACCGGCGCTGTTGGCGTGGTGATGCGGGTCAATAGCGCCGGCGAAAAGGAAGAACTCGCGCTGCTGCCTGCCGATGGCAAGCGCTATGCACAGGGCAAGATCGTGATCCTGATTTTCCCCCAGGTCGCGCCATGATCACCCTGCTGCTGTTACTCACAGCCTGCCTGTTCACCTGCATGGGCCAGGTCTCGCAAAAGTTCGCCGTAGAAAGCTGGCGTGACGTGCCGGACGGTTGGGCGTTGAAACTGCGCTCACCATGGTTATGGTCGGCGCTGGTGTGCCTGGGCCTGGGTCTGCTGGCGTGGCTGTTGGTGCTGCAGCGCCTGGAAGTGGGCATTGCCTACCCCATGCTCAGCTTGAATTTCGTGCTGGTCACGCTGGTGGCGCGCTTTGTGTTTCACGAACCCATCGATGGCCGTCACTGGCTGGGTGTGGCGCTGGTGATTGTCGGTGTCGCCTTGCTGGGGCGCCAGGTATGAGCCGCGTACGGGGTTTCGCCCTGGCCTTGGGCAGTGTCGGCCTGGTGAGTGGCGCCCAGTTGGGCATGCGCTGGAGCATGACACGCCTGCCCTTGCCCGCCGAATGGCTGGCAGCCTTCACCAGCAACAGCATCGACCTCAGCGCCTTGGGCGTGGTGATCCTGGCGATCAGCGCCTATGCGCTATCGATGCTCTGCTGGCTCGGCGCGCTGAAGGACTTGCCCCTCGGCCGCGCCTATTCGTTGCTCAGCATCAGCTACGCGCTGGTTTACCTGCTGGCCGCCAGCCTGCCGGTGTTCAACGAAGATTTCTCGCTTTCAAAAACCCTGGGGGTGGCCTTGGTCATCCTCGGTGTACTGGTTATCAACTCTCGTCGTGCTAGCACCTCAAGTCCCAGGAATACCCCATGAAAATCAGTGTATTTGGTAGTGGTTACGTTGGTTTGGTACAGGCCACTGTACTCGCCGAAGTCGGTCACGATGTCATTTGCATGGACGTTGACAAGAGCAAGGTCGAGGCACTCCAAAAAGGCCACGTGACCATCTTCGAGCCGGGCCTGGCCGCGATGGTCAAGGACAACCTGGAAAGTGGACGCCTGCACTTTACCTACGACGAAAAACTCGCCGTCGAGCACGGTGAAGTGCTGTTCATCGCCGTGGGCACGCCGTCCGACGAGGACGGTTCGGCCGACCTCAAATACGTGCTGTCGGTGGGTGACGCCGTGTCTCGCCACCGCGTGGAGCCGGTGATCCTGGTGGAGAAGTCCACCGTGCCTGTCGGTACAGGCGACACCCTGCGTGCCCATATCGAAAAGAACCTGCATATTGCAGGCCGCCACCTGGATTTCGATATCGTCTCCAATCCGGAATTCCTCAAGGAGGGCTCGGCCGTTGCCGACTGCCGCCGTCCGGACCGCATCATCATCGGCTGCGAACGTGAGCAAGTGCGTGAAGTAATGCGCGACCTGTACGCACCGTTCAACCGCAACCACGACCGCATCATCTTCATGGACCTGCGCAGCGCCGAGCTGACCAAATACGCCGCCAACTGCATGCTGGCCACCAAGATCAGCTTCATCAACCAGATCGCCGAGCTGGCTGAACATTTGGGTGCCGATATTGAAGCGGTGCGCCTGGGAATCGGTGCCGACTCGCGGATCGGCTACCACTTCATCTACCCGGGCTGCGGCTATGGCGGCTCATGCTTTCCCAAAGACATGCGTGCCTTGATCCACAGCGCCAAGCAAGCCAACTGCTCCAGCGACCTGCTCGAAGCCGTGGAAGCCATCAACCAGCGGCAGAAGAGCAAGCTCTTCGAGCGTATCAACGCGTTCTTCAAGGGCAACCTCAAGGGCAAGACGTTCGCCTTGTGGGGCCTGGCCTTCAAACCCAATACCGATGACATGCGCGACGCCCCCAGCCGTGTACTGATGGAAGCCCTCTGGGCTGCCGGCGCCAATGTGCGCGCCTTCGACCCGGAAGCCATGCAGGAAACCCAGCGTATCTACGGCGATGACCCGCGGTTGATGCTGATGGGCACCCCGGAGTCCACCCTGGGCGGCGCCGATGCACTGATCGTGTGTACCGAATGGCAGCAATTCAAGGCACCGGACTTCGACCTGATTCACCAGCGCCTGAAAACCCCGGTGATCTTCGATGGCCGCAACCTGTATGACGGTGAGCGCCTGACACGCAAAGGCTTCAAGTATTTCCCCATCGGCCGTGGCGATTCCTGCGAGTTGCCGATCCCCCAGCAAAACTGGGTGGAACAGGTCAGGGATGTCGGCTAGGTGAACAAGGTTTTTCCGTCCCTGCAGAGTGCCACGATCCGCCGCCAGTCGCTGGGGCTTGGGCTTCTGGCGCTGGTGCTGTTCATTGCCGGCAACTGGCACCAGGCGATCATCGGCTTCGATTCGCGCTTCGTGGTCTTTGCCCAGGAAATGCTGCGCCATGGGCCAAGCTTTTTCCCCACCACCTACGGTCAGCCCTATGCCGACTACCTGGCGACGTCGACCCTGCTGACCTGGCTGTTGTCGTTGCCTTTCGGCCAGGTCACCAGCCTGACGGCGTGGTTGCCTACCGCGCTCGCATCGGCGCTGATCGTGGTGCTGGTGTATCGCCTGATCGCGCCCTACTCGCGGCGCTGGGGCTTGCTGAGTATTACGATGTTGCTGCTCAGCAGCACTTTTGTCAGCGAAACCCGCTCGGTCTCCCTGGACCAGATGCTCGCTGCCGTGGCCCTGGCCGTGTTTTACCTGGGGTATGCCCATGATCACTTCAGTGCAGCCAAACGCCTGCATTGGGTGTTCCTGTTGCTGCTGCTGGGGTTTGCGATCCGTGGGCCGATTGGCCTGGTGATCCCCACCGGGGTGTTGTGCAGCTATTACCTGATCAACCGCCAATGGCGCCAGTTGTTCAGCTTCGGCTTGCTGTCACTGGCGCTATTGGCGGCGTGTGTCGGCCTGCTGTTGCTGCTGGCCAAGCTCAGCGGCGGCGAAGACTTCATGCATGATGTGATTCGTATGCAGTTCCTTGGGCGCATGGATGGCAGCGAAGGCTCCGGCGGCGTGCTGTATTACTTCACCAGCTCCATGGGCAACTATGCCATGGCCTATCCGCTGGCATTGCTGGCGCTGCTGGCCGTGGTGATTGGCGGCCGGCGCGGGCCGGACCCGGCGTTGAAGCTGGTGTGCTATTGCGCGGCCGCGGCTTTGCTGGTGATGCTGGGCCTGTCGGTGCCCCAGGCCAAGAAGGCACGTTATATCCTGCCGATGCTGCCGTTTGCAGCCATCATCGCCGCGTACCCTTTCCAGGTCTCCCAGGGCCGTCTCTTTACCTGGCTGCGTGGGCTGACACTGGGTCTCTGGACGCTGTTGCCAACGCTATTGGCGATTGGCCTGGTGGTGGCGCGGCGGCGTTATCCAGAGCCGCTGGCCAGCCTCGAGCTGATCTTCGTTGTGCTCGGGCTGCTCCAGGTCCTGGCTTTGCTGGCACTGCTCAAGGCGCGACTACGCCACTATGGTCCCGCCTTGGCCGCCGTGCTCGCGCTCTGGACCACCTACATCATGGTGGTTGAACCCTTGGAACGCCGGCTGTACGACACCCGCACGTTCAGCCTTGCCGTGAAGGCCAAGGTCCTGCAGCAGCCGGCCCCGCTGGTGCTGCACGCCTTGGGCAAAGACGCGAAAGCCATCAAGTTCATGGTCAATTACGATTGTGACAAGGTGCCGTTGTTTACCCAATTGCCTGTCGATTTGAAACCGATCCAGGCGCCGGCATGGGTCGTCATGAGTCAGGCAGACTTCGAAACGCTGGATGATCCACGCCTGCGTTCGATCACGCCGATGCTCACCGGCGAGTTCGACAAGACCCCCTATGTACTGCTGCATCTGGCAGCCACTTCGGCGCCTTGAGTGCTTTTCCCATGGCATCGTAAGAAAGAACGCCCACTCTTCAACCAGTGGGCGACTTTCATCATAGGCACCAAGAAAACACCTACATTCCTTTGCGTAATAGCTGGTGCACTTTCCCTTCCTGCGCCTGGAACCCAACGGTAGACTCGCTGCCACGTGCAATCAATATCTACCACCCGCTCGTCAGCGCTCACCTGCTGGCGTTCGGACCAAGGCACTCCATAACAACAAGGACGCTGTAGGCTGCCCACGCGATGGCTTACTTCATTGAGAGGACAATGCCGTGCGAGAGGAACTGTTCACTGTACCCTTACCCAGACTGGATCGTTTGATGGAGCTGCGCGACGCACTGGTGGCACTTAAGGGCCCGTTGGCCGACGACCCCAGATTACGCGAAGACGTGCAAGAACGCCTGTTCAATGAAGAGGCCAACAGCCGCGTGCTGGGTAAGATCAACGCCGCCACGCAAAACCCGGCAGGGCCGATTACCTACGGCGATGCCATTTGACTGCATAATTTTTGCATTTAAACCTCATTAATATGCAGTGGCGCCAATGCAATATCAGCGGCACACTGCGCAGGTTCCTCCCCCAAATGTTGGAACCTTTCAAAGGGCTGTTCCGGGAAAACCGGCAGGCCTTTTTTTTCGCCCGCTGTTTATGGACCGTCTTTCAATGCTCGCTCGTTGGTTACCCGCTGCAATCAATACCCGCCCGACCGAATGGAGCCGTGCCGCAATCGGCATGGCGCTGGGCACGATGTTCAGTGTCTGGGCCTGTGCCCAAGTGTTCGGCATGGAGGTTGCCCTGCACCTGCTGGGCCCGCTTGGCGCCTCGGCGGTGCTGCTGTTTGCCGTGTCATCGGGGGCCTTGGCCCAGCCGTGGTCGATCATGGGCAGTTATCTCTGCGCCGGCATCGTGGCGTTGCTGGTAGCACGGGTGCTGGGGCGTACCTTGGGCAGTGCTTGCCTGGCGGCCGGCATGACGGTGATCCTGATCTGCTGGCTTCGCTGCCTGCATCCACCAGCCGGTGGCCTGGCCATGACCCTGGTGTTGGCCGACCCGGCCTCGATCGCACTGGGCTGGCACGAGCTGGCACCGGTGATGCTCGGCGCCGGCGCCCTGCTGGCCTGTGCCCTGGCCTACAACAACGCCACGCGCACGCGTTACCCCAAAGGCCCTGTTGAACCTGCGCCGGTTTTCATCGACAGCCCCCCCATGACCGATCCCGCTATCACCGCTGCCGATCTCAAGCTGGCGCTGGCCGAGATGGAGCAATTCTTCGATGTCGAGCCCACGGAGCTGGAACAGCTGATTCATGCCGCCGAAGTCCATGCGCGGCGACGCAGTATCGGCGAGGTGCTGGCAACTCGTGTGGGCTGAGGCCTAATCCGCACCATGCGACAAATGGTGCAATACGCCGCTTGCGACCAGGCGGCTGACGACTAAATTGACGCACTGGCAGATGACATCGAGCAGATCGTCGATGACTTGCTGACGCAATTAAGCTCCCAGCCAGAGCTGATGACTGAACTGTTCAACAAGATTCCCGCATTGATCCTGGCGCACATGTTCGGCATACCTGCGCAGGAAGCACTGAAGGTCAGGCGTTGGACGGATGCGATCATCGTGTTCATGGTGGGTAGCACCGATCCGGCATTCGGACCGCGAGAGGCCTTGCAGGCGATGGAAGAGATGTACGAGTACTTCTCGCGTCTCGTCGATGAACATCGCCAATCACCTGGCGCTGATTTGGTCAGCCAAGTGATTGCCGCCGGCGAACAGGCCGGGATGACCCAAGACGACTTCGTGGCGCAGTTGGCCTTTATATTGGTAGCGGCCACGACGACCAGCGCCGATCAGTTGGGCATTATCCTGTTCTATTTGCTCACCCACCCGCAGGCGTTGGCCGAACTCAAGGCCAACCCGGGGTTGATCCCCAATGCCATCGAGGAAGCATTGCGCATCTGCCCCGCCGGGCAGCTGAGTCATCGCGTCGTCACCGAAGACGTCACGCTGCATGGCCAGACCCTACACAAGGGTGACCTTGTGTACCTGGTCCGCGCCGCGGCCAATCGTGACCCCCGGCACTTCAACGATCCTGATCGCTTCGACATCCATCGCCAGCAGCACGACCACCTGGCGTTCGGCCGTGGTCCGCATTTTTGCATGGGCACGTTGCTCTTCAAACTCGAAGCAAAGATCGCATTTACCCGTCTGCTGCAACGCTTTCCCGATGTGCGCCTGATAGACGAGCAACCGCCAGCATGGCGCACCAACAGTCTGCAATTTCGGGGATTAAGCCACATCCGTGTTGCGCTGCAACCGGCTGGCGGGGCGATCACGCGTTGCTTTTCCGCAGCACCGTGGGAAAAGAACGGCGGCTACTGTCGAGCGCTACGCGCAGGCAACCTGATTGTCACCAGTGGCACGGTGGCGTTCGATGAGCAGGGCAATCCCTACGCTCCCGGTGATGTATACCGCCAGACCAGACGCTGCCTGGAAATCATCGAAACCGCGCTCAAGCAGTTGGGCGTCGACAGGACACTTGTGGTCGCCACACGCATGTACACCACCGATGTGGCCTGGTGGCCACAAATCGCCAAGGCTCATCAGGAGTTTTTCAGCCATTGTCCACCGACCACCATGCTGCTGGGCGTCAATCAGTTGATCGCGCCTGCCTATCTCATAGAAATAGAGGCCCAGGCATGGACCGGCCAGTGATGACAGCCGAGAAAGTCCGCGCCGCAGTACGTGGCGCTGTGGTGATGAGCGTGCAGGACTGCTCGGTCGAGACGGCGCCGCGCTCGGTGCGTATACGCCTTTACCGGCAGTCGACAACCGCGCCTGCCCCGGTCCTGCTGTATTTTCATGGCGGTGGCTGGGTAGCTGGTGACCTGGATACCCATGACAGCTTCTGTCGGATCATGTGCGAATGGGCCAGGTGCGCGGTCGTTGCCGTAGATTACGCCAGGCCACCGGAATTCCGCTTTCCCGCCGCCGTGGAAGATTGCTACGCCGTCACCGAATGGGTGGCCGTCCAAGGCGCGGCCCTGGGGCTGGACAGCCACCGGATCGCAGTCGCCGGTGGAGGTTCCGGCGGTGGGCTGGCGGCGGTTATCTGTCAGATCGCCTATGAACGCCACGGTCCCACCATTGGTTTCCAAATGCTGCTTTATCCGCTTCTCGATTGTCTGGCGCGCACTCGTTCCCGGGCCGAGTTCGCGGGTAGATCGGGCCTGACCGCTGAAATGCTCAGATGGTATCTGGGCCAGTATGTGGGCGAAGGACAATCTTTGGACCACCCCTGGTTGTCGCCTGCGCACCGGGCTTCGTTACAGGGCTTGCCCAAAGCGCTGATTCTCACCGCCGGCTGCGATTTACTGCGTGATGAGGGCCGGGTTTATGCACACCGGTTAAAAAAAGCCGGCGTGCAGGTAAGACACACAGAGTACCCAGGCATGGACCACGGTTTTATCAACTACCCTGGTGAACACCTCGCTGCGCGCAAGGCCATCCTCCAGTGTGCGCACGCCCTGGCGGAGCATTTTGGCGGCGGGACGCCCCCAGGCCCCAACCCTGCATAAATGCAAAAACGACCTGCATGATTCCGGGTTGTACGGGGCAAATTTGCACTGGTACGATCACGGGATGGTTCGTCCGCGAACATTTAGATAAAGAACAATAAAAGCAGGGAGTTACACATGACTGCTCAGGTTTTATCCGAAGCAAACCGCAGCGAGGGCCTTCAGGAAGATGTCTTGGCTGAAGTGCGCAACCATATTGGCCACCTCACCCTCAATCGCCCCGCCGGCTTGAATGCCATCACCCTGCACATGGTGCGCCTGCTGACCACGCAGTTGCGGGCCTGGGCCGATGATCCGCAGGTCCATGCCGTTGTATTGCGCGGCGCCGGGGACAAAGCCTTTTGTGCCGGCGGCGACATCCGGTCCCTGTATGACAGCTTCAAGAACGGCAACACCCTGCACGAGGATTTCTTCGTCGAGGAATATGCGCTCGACCTGGCCATCCACCAGTACCCTAAACCGGTGCTGGCGCTGATGGATGGGTTCGTCCTCGGCGGCGGCATGGGGCTGGTACAAGGCGCGGACCTGCGAGTGGTGACCGAGCGCAGCCGCCTGGCCATGCCGGAGGTGGCCATCGGTTACTTCCCGGACGTGGGCGGCAGCTATTTCCTGTCGCGTATTCCCGGTGAACTGGGGACTTACCTGGGCGTCACCGGGGTGCAGATCCGCGCGGCGGACGCCCTGTATTGCGGGTTGGCCGACTGGTATATCGACAGCGCCACGCTCCCCGAACTGGACCAGCAGCTTGATCGTCTGCAATGGCACGACTCGCCCCTCAAGGACCTGCAGGGCGTGCTCGCCAAACTGGCCGCGCAGCAATTGCCCGATGCGCCACTGGCGACCTTGCGGCCGGTCATCGACCATTTCTTCGCCTTGCCGGATGTGCCGAGCATTATCGAGCAGTTACAGGCAGTCACTATCGCCGATACCCATGAATGGGCATTGACCACCGCCCACCTGATGCAGACCCGCTCGCCGCTGGCCATGGCCGTGACCCTGCAAATGCTCCGCCGTGGTCGCCACCTGACGCTGGAACAGTGCTTTGACCTGGAGCTGCACCTGGACCGCCAGTGGTTCGAGCGCGGCGACCTGATCGAAGGGGTTCGTGCGCTGATCATCGACAAGGACAAGACCCCGCGCTGGAATCCGCCGAGCGTTAATGAGCTGGACGCCGCTCATGTCAAAAGCTTCTTCCGCGACTTCGTGCAGATTGAGAAATAAGCCATGCAAGATCTTGAATACACAGAAGAACAAGTCATGATCCGCGACATGGCACGGGACTTTGCCCGTGGCGAAATCGCCCCCCATGCCCAGGCCTGGGAAAAAGCCGGCTGGATCGACGACGCCCTGGTCACCAAGATGGGCGAGCTGGGCCTGCTTGGCATGGTGGTCCCGGAAGAATGGGGCGGCACCTATGTGGACTACGTGGCCTATGCCCTCGCGGTCGAGGAGATTTCCGCGGGTGACGGCGCCACCGGCGCCCTGATGAGTATCCATAATTCAGTGGGTTGCGGGCCGATCCTCAACTACGGCACACAAGCGCAGAAACAAACCTGGCTGGCCGAACTCGCCAGTGGCCAGGCCATTGGCTGCTTCTGCCTGACCGAACCCCAGGCCGGCTCCGAAGCCCACAACCTGCGTACCCGTGCTGAGTTGAAAGATGGCCAGTGGGTGATCAACGGCGCCAAGCAATTTGTCAGCAACGGCAAGCGCGCCAAGCTGGCCATTGTGTTTGCGGTGACCGATCCGGAACTGGGCAAGAAGGGTATTTCAGCGTTCCTGGTGCCCACTGATACCCAGGGTTTTGTGGTCGATCGCACCGAACACAAGATGGGCATTCGCGCCTCGGACACCTGCGCCGTCACCCTCAACCAATGCAGCGTTCCCGAGGCCAACCTGCTGGGTGAGCGCGGCAAGGGCCTGGCTATCGCCCTGTCCAATCTTGAAGGCGGGCGCATCGGTATTGCCGCCCAGGCCCTGGGCATCGCCCGCGCCGCCTTTGAAGCGGCGCTGGCCTATGCCCGTGATCGGGTGCAGTTCGACAAGGCAATCATCGAACACCAGAGCGTGGCCAACCTGCTGGCCGATATGCAAACCCAGCTGAATGCAGCGCGCTTGCTGATCCTCCACGCTGCGCGCCTGCGCAGTGCCGGCAAGCCGTGCTTATCGGAAGCCTCACAGGCCAAGCTGTTTGCCTCCGAAATGGCCGAGCGCGTGTGCTCCAAGGCTATGCAGATCCATGGTGGGTATGGGTACCTGGAAGATTACCCGGTGGAGCGCTACTACCGGGATGCGCGGATCACACAGATCTATGAAGGGACCAGCGAAATCCAGCGGATGGTGATAGCCAGGGAGCTGAAAAACTACCAGCTCTGACTGGCACGCCGCATAAAAACTGTGGGAGGGGGTTTGCTCTCGATGAGGGAGAGTCAGTAAACACATCTATGACTGACCCAACGCCATCGGGAGCAAGCCCCCTCCCACATTTGCATCTCCAGTGTGATAGAGACGGCGCTTGGCCACGAATGCCGCTCAGCTCTGACTGACACACCGCATAAAACTGTGGGAGGGGGCTTGCTCCCGATGAGGGAGAGTCAGTAAATGCATCTATGACTGACCCAACGCCATCGGGGGCAAGTCGAATCGTCGCACCGCCCTTCCCACATTTGCATCTCCAGTGTGGTAGAGACGGTATTACTTATCCTTGAACTGCGGCGCACGCTTGGCCACAAACGCTGCCATCCCTTCTTTCTGATCCTGGGTCGCGAACGCCGCATGGAACACCCGGCGCTCAAAACGCACGCCTTCGGACAGACTGACTTCAAAGGCGCGGTTCACGCTTTCCTTGACCATCATGCTGATCGGCACGGATTTGGCGGCGATCAGGGTAGCGACCTTCAGCGCCTCCTCAAGCAACTCATCGGCCGGTACGATACGCGCCACAATGCCGCAGCGCTCGGCTTCCACCGCGTCGATAAAGCGACCGGTCAGGCACATTTCCATGGCCTTGGCCTTGCCCACTGCGCGGGTCAGGCGCTGGGTGCCACCCATGCCTGGCAGCACGCCAAGGTTGATTTCCGGCTGGCCGAACTTGGCGCTGTCGCCGGCCAGGATAAAGTCGCACATCAGCGCCAGTTCACAGCCGCCGCCCAAGGCAAAGCCGTTTACCGCCGCGATGATCGGCTTACGGCGGTTAGCCACGCGGTCGCTGTCGCTGAACAGGTCGTCCAGGTAGATCTGCGGGTAGGTCAGCTCGGCCATTTCCTTGATGTCGGCACCGGCAGCGAAGGCTTTCTTCGAGCCGGTCAGCACGATGCAGCCGATCTCGGGGTTGGCTTCCAGATCGTCCAGCGCCTGGTTCAACTCACTGACCAGTTGTGCATTCAAGGCGTTCAACGCCTGGGGGCGGTTGAGGGTGATCAGCCCGACACGGCCCTGGACGTCAAGCAAGATGGTTTCGTAACTCATGTATCGGCTCCTTAAAGATTGCGTGAGATGACCATGCGTTGGATATCGCTGGTGCCTTCGTAAATCTGGCAGACCCGCACATCGCGGTAGATCCGCTCCAAGGGGAAGTCGCTCAGGTAACCGTAACCGCCCAGGGTTTGCAAGGCGGCCGAGCAGACTTTCTCGGCCATTTCCGAGGCGAACAGCTTGGCCATGGACGCCTCGACCAGGGCCGGCTTGCCGCTGTCGCGCAAGGCAGCGGCGTAATGCACCATCTGCCGGGCGACGGCAATCTGCGTGGCCATGTCCGCCAGGCGAAAAGCCACCGCCTGGTGTTCGATCAGCGGCTTGCCAAAGCTTTCGCGCTCGCGGGCGTAATCGCGGGCCGCTTCGAAGGCCGCCCGGGCCATGCCCACCGACTGCGACGCGATGCCGACGCGCCCGCCCTCAAGGTTGGCCAGGGCGATCCTGTAGCCCTCGCCCTCTTCGCCCAGGCGGTTGGCCACCGGCACTTTCACGTCTTCAAACAGGATCTGGCAAGTGTCGGAGGCATGTTGCCCGAGCTTGTCTTCAACCCGTGCCACGGTATAGCCCGGTGAATCGGTAGGCACGATAAACGCACTGATGCCACGCTTGCCCGCTGCCGGGTCGGTGACCGCAAACACAATCACAACCCCGGCGTTTTGCCCGGAGGTGATGAACTGTTTGCAGCCGTTGAGTACGTAGTGATCGCCTTCAAGACGGGCACGGGTTTTCAGGCTGCTGGCATCGGAACCAGCCTGGGGCTCGGTCAACGCGAAGGCGCCGAGCATGGCACCGCTGGCCAGGGGCGTGAGGAACCGGGCTTTTTGCTGGTCATTGCCGAACTTGAGGATCGGCACGCAGCCCACCGAGTTATGCACGCTCATGATGGTCGAGCAGGCGCCATCTCCCGCGGCGATTTCTTCCAGGGCCATGGCATAGGCCAGGTAGCCGGTGTCGCAACCGCCCCATTGTTCGGGCACCAGCATGCCGAAAAAGCCCAGTTCGGCCATCTCAGCGATGGCTTCCTTGGGGAAGCGATGCTCGCGATCCCATTCGGCGGCGAAGGGTTTCAGACGTTCCTGGGCGAATTGCCGGGCGGCGTCGCTGATTTGCAGTTGTTCGTCATTGGGCAGCATAAGCAGTCCTTAGTACAGGCATTCGACGGCCATGGCCGTGGCTTCACCGCCGCCGATGCAGATGGCGGCGACGCCACGCTTGAGGCCCTTCTGGCGCAGGGCCGACAACAGGGTTACCAGGATGCGTGCGCCGGAGGCGCCAATCGGATGGCCCAGGGCGCAGGCTCCGCCATGGACATTGACCTTGTCGTGGGGAATCTCCAGCTTGCTCATGGTCACCAGGCTCACAACGGCAAAGGCTTCGTTGATTTCGAACAGGTCGACTTCATCGAGGTTCCAGCCGGTCTTGCTCATCAGTTTGCGGATCGCCCCCACTGGTGCCACCGGAAACAGCCCCGGTTCGTCGGCAAACGCCGCATGCCCGTGGATTAACGCCAACGGTTTGAGCCCGCGTTTGTGGGCTTCGGATTCGCGCATCAGCAACAGCGCGGCAGCGCCATCGGAGATCGAGCTGGAGTTGGCCGCCGTCACGGTGCCGCCTTCACGGAACGCCGGTTTCAGGCTGGCAATCTTGTCCAGCTTGGCTTTCGGCGGTTGTTCATCGTGCAGGATGGTCTTCTGCTCCTTGCCCACGGTGACCTGTACCGGGACGATTTCGCTGGCGAAGCTGCCATGGGTGATGGCTTCCTGCGCACGAGTCAGGGAAGCAATGGCGAAGGCGTCCTGGGCTTCCCGGGTAAAACCGTTGTGCTCGGCGCAGTCCTCGGCAAAGGTGCCCATCAGGCGGCCCTTGTCGTAGGCGTCCTCGAGTCCGTCGAGAAACATGTGGTCGAGCACCTTGCCGTGACCCATGCGATAGCCGCTGCGCGCGCGGTCCAGCAGGTACGGCGCATTGGACATGCTCTCCATGCCACCGGCAATCACCACGTCGACGCTGCCGGCACGCAGTGAGTCGTGGGCAAGAATCGCCGCCTCCATGCCGGAACCGCACATTTTGTTGAGAGTGGTGCAGCGGGTGCCCTTGTCCAATCCGGCGCCCAGGGCGGCCTGGCGCGCTGGTGCCTGCCCGAGCCCGGCCGGCAGCACGCAGCCGAACAGCACTTCGTCGACGGCATCGGTGGCAATACCGGCACGTTCGACAGCGGCACGAATCGCGGCCGCGCCCAGCTGTGGTGCGGTCAAACTTTTGAGATCGCCCTGGAAACCACCCATGGGGGTGCGCACGGCGCTGACAATAACGATTGGGTCATTCATACAGGTGGCTCCTTACTTGGCGGCCATACGCAAGGCGCCGTCGAGACGGATCACCTCACCATTGAGCATGCTGTTTTCAAGGATATGTCGCACCAGCGCGGCATATTCGGCGGGTTTGCCCAGGCGCGGCGGAAATGGCACGCCGGCAGCCAGCGAGTCACGTACTTCCGGGGTCATGCCGGCCATCATCGGGGTTTCGAAGATGCCTGGGGCGATGGTCATCACGCGGATGCCAAACCGCGCCAATTCCCGGGCGGCGGGCAAGGTCAGGCTGGCAATCGCACCTTTGGAGGCAGCATACGCCGCCTGGCCGATCTGGCCGTCGAATGCCGCTACAGAGGCTGTATTGATGATTACACCGCGCTCGCCATCGGCGTTCGCCTCGGTTTCAGCGATGGCCGCAGCGGCCAGGCGCAACAGGTTGAAGCTGCCGATCAGGTTGACGTTAATCACCTGGGCAAAGCTGGCCAGGCCATGGGGGCCATTCTTGCCGAGGATCTTCTCGCCGCGCACTACACCGGCGCAGTTGATCAACCCGTGCAAACCGCCAAACGCCTCGACAGCCGCGTTAACGGCCGCTTCGGCAGCGGCTTCCTGGCTGATATCCGCCACGGCACTACGAGCGTTGTCGCCCAGCTGGGTGGCCTTGGCCGCCACGGCGTCGGCATTCAGGTCCACCAACATCACCTTGGCGCCGGCCGCAATGAGCATTTCAGCCGTGGCCGCACCGAGGCCCGAAGCACCGCCGCTGACCAGGAATACCTTGTTTTCAATCTGCATCATTGTTTCCTTTGAAAGGGATCAAGCCACGGCCGCCTGGGCCTTGGCAATTTCCTGATTACGCAAAATAAAACGTTGCAGCTTGCCGCTCGGGGTCTTGGGCAAGTCGCTGACAAATTCGATTTCTCGTGGGTAAGCATGGGCAGCCAGGCGCTGGCGCACATGCAGGCGCAGCTCTTCGGCCAATTCCGGGGTGGCGCGGTATTGCTCGCTGATCACCACGAAGGCCTTGACCAGTTCGGTACGTTCCGGGCAAGGCTTGCCGACCACGGCGGCTTCAACCACCGCCGGGTGTTCGACCAGCGCGCTTTCCACATCGAATGGGCCAACGCGGTAACCGGACGTGGTGATCACATCATCGCTGCGCCCGACAAAACTGATGCTGCCGTCCGGGTTCAGCTCCACGGTGTCGCCACTGAGGTAGTACTTGCCCACAAACGCCTTGGTCTTGACGCCCTCATAGCCGGCGAACCAGCACATCGGCGATTGTTCACGGTCGATGGCGAGAATGCCGGGCTGGCCGGCGGGCAGTTCCTGATTCTGGTCATCCAGCACCACGATGCGGTGCCCGGGCGAGGCGAAGCCCGCCGACCCCACATGCACCGGGTGCGCCAGGCCATGGTGATTGCACAGCACCATGCCCAACTCAGTCTGGCCATAGTGGTCGTGGATGGTCACGCCCAGGCTATCGGCGAACCAGCGGATCACCTCCGGGTTCAACGGCTCGCCGGCACTGCTGACGATGCGCAGCTTGCCCTTGATCGAGCGGGCGAACTGCTCGCCCCCGGCAATCAGCAGGCGGTACGCCGTGGGCGAACCGGCGAGGTTGGTGATCCCATATTTATTGATGACACGGCAGGTGCTTTCCAGGGTGAACGGACCATCGTAGAAAGTGATCGGATGCCCCATGGCCAGCGGCCCGGTCACGCCGAAATAGATGCCGTAGGCCCAGCCCGGGTCGGCGACGTTCCAGAACGCATCTTCGGGGCGCAGGTCCACGGCGTCGCGCATGTAGCCCTGGAACGCGACAATCGCCTTGAGTGGCACCGACAGCGCCTTGGAGGGGCCGGTGGTGCCGGAGGTGAACATCAGCAGGAACGGGTCGTCAGCGCCCAGCATCACCGGCTCGCAGACGTTGGCATGGTTGGGCAGTTCGGCCCAGAAGCTGTAGTCACCGCGCACGATGCCCTCACCCCTGGCCCCGGCCACCGTGACGATGGTCGGGCAGCCGGTGACTTCGGCCAGCTTGGGACGGTTGACCGCGTCGGTGACCACCAGCGCTGCCCCGGAGCTGTTCAGGCGATGCTCGATGGCCTTGGGGCCAAAGGCGGTAAACAGCGGCTGGTACACCGCGCCGATGCGCCAGGTGGCGAGCACCACCACCAGCAACTCAGCCGTGCGCGGCAACAGGCCTGCGACCTTGTCACCGCGCTTGACGCCCTGGGACAGCAGGAAGTTGGCGAAGCGTGCGGCCTGTTCCTGCAGCTCGGTGAAGGTCGACGTGGCGCTGCGCCCGTCCTTGCCCTCCGAGAACAACGCGATACGCCCCGGCAGCGCGTGGCGGTCACAGCATTCCACACAGGCATTCAACGCCTGCAGGTTGCCGGCCAGCGCGGCGTCGACGGTGTGCTGGTAATCAAACCCGGAGGTGGCAGCCAAATACTCACGCATCGTTTCCAATCCTTCTGTATTTTTATTTTCAGGACTTTTTGACTCGATAAATCAGCTGGAATAGTCGCTCCAGAGCGTCGCAGCGGCAATGGTCAAATCCTTCAACCTGGCTGACTGGTTTGGCCAATCCGGCCCGGCGCTCACCTATTGAGTCCGGGGTAGCCTGAGGGCCCACAGCCCTGCGGTAGATGCCGCCCAGGCATTTCACGGCTACAATGCGCGCCTCGACCGTGACAAGCCTGACTAAAAAAACTATGTCCTTGCCCAAGCATCACCTGGAATTGCTCAGCCCTGCCCGCGATGTCGCTATTGCGCGCGAGGCGATCCTGCATGGCGCCGACGCCATCTACATCGGCGGGCCGAGCTTCGGCGCTCGCCATAATGCCTGTAACGAGGTGAGCGATATCGCTCAGCTGGTGGAGTTTGCCCGGCGTTACCATGCCCGTGTGTTCACCACCATCAACACCATCTTGCATGACAACGAGCTGGAACCTGCGCGCAAGCTGATCCATCAACTCTACGATGCCGGTGTTGACGCGCTGATCGTGCAGGACCTGGGCGTAATGGAACTGGATATACCGCCCATCGAGCTGCACGCCAGCACCCAGACCGACATCCGCACCCTGGGCCGCGCCAAGTTTCTCGACCAGGCCGGTTTCTCGCAGTTGGTATTGGCTCGCGAGCTGAACCTGCAAGAAATCCGCGCCATCGCCGACGAGACCGATGCCGCCATCGAGTTCTTTATCCACGGCGCGCTGTGCGTGGCGTTCTCCGGGCAGTGCAACATCTCCCACGCGCAAAATGGCCGCAGCGCCAACCGCGGTGACTGCTCCCAGGCGTGCCGCCTGCCGTACACCTTGAAAGATGACCAGGGCCGCGTGGTCGCGTTTGAAAAGCACCTGCTGTCGATGAAGGACAACAACCAGAGCGCCAACCTGCGTGCCCTGGTCGAAGCCGGCGTGCGCTCATTCAAGATCGAAGGTCGCTACAAGGACATGGGCTATGTGAAGAACATCACCGCCTACTACCGCCAGCGCCTAGACGAAATCCTCGAAGACCGCCCGGACCTGGCCCGAGCTTCCAGCGGCCGCACCGCGCATTTCTTCGTGCCCGACCCGGAAAAAACCTTCCACCGCGGCAGCACCGATTACTTCGTCACCGACCGCAAGATCGACATCGGCGCGTTCGACACCCCGACCTTCACCGGCCTGCCGGTGGGGGTGGTGGAAAAAGCCGGCAAGCGTGACTTGCAGGTGGTCACCCAAGAGCCGCTGTCCAACGGCGATGGCTTGAATGTGCTGGTCAAGCGTGAAGTGGTGGGGTTCCGCGCCAATATCGCCGAGCCTAAAGGCGAGTTCGAAGAAGACGGCGAAAAGCGCTATCGCTATCGCGTCGAACCGAATGAAATGCCCGCCGGCCTGCATCAGCTGCGCCCCAACCACCCGCTGAACCGCAACCTGGACCATAACTGGCAACAGGCGCTGTTGAAGACCTCGGCCGAGCGCCGTATCGGCCTGTCATGGGGGGCACGCCTGCGTGAAGACCAGCTGCAAGTCACCGCCACCAGCGAAGAAGGTATCAGCGCCAGCGTCACCCTGCCCGGCCCGTTTGGCGTGGCCAACAAGCCGGAACAGGCGCTCGACACGTTGCGCGACCTGCTTGGCCAGCTTGGCACCACCGAATACCACGCCACCCGCATCGAGCTGGATGCGCCGCAGGCGTTCTTTATCCCCAACTCGCAGCTCAAGGCATTGCGCCGTGAAGTGATCGAGGCGCTGACCGCTGCCCGCATCGAGGCGCACCCACGGGGCGGGCGCAAGGCCGAAACCTCGCCGCCACCGGTCTACCCCGAGGCGCACCTGTCGTTCCTGGCCAACGTCTACAACCAGAAAGCCCGGGACTTCTACCACCGTCACGGCGTAAAGCTGATCGACGCGGCCTTTGAAGCCCACGAAGAAACCGGCGACGTACCGGTGATGATCACCAAGCATTGCCTGCGATTCTCGTTCAACCTGTGCCCAAAACAGGCCAAGGGCGTGACCGGGGTGAAAACCAAGGTAGCGCCGATGCAGTTGATTCACGGCGACGAAGTGCTGACCTTGAAGTTCGACTGCAAGCCCTGCGAAATGCATGTGGTGGGCAAGATCAAGGGGCATATCCTTGGGTTGCCGCAGCCGGGCAGCGTGGTGGGCTATATCAGCCCCGATGACTTGCTCAAGACCATCACTCGCGGACCGCACTGAGAACCAAGCAAGTACGGCACCTAATGCCGTACTTGCTCCTCTCCATACACGATTTCCAGTTTGAGTTTAAAAGGGTCCGTCTGTCATACGAGAAGGGCTCTAGCGCCTGATTTTACGCTTTAAAGAAACAACAATTTGCCAGATCAACGTGGCAAATATCACATAAAAAGTTAAACTGACAAGCTCCATACCCGGATGCAAAAACTGTTTAAACGGAATAATGCTCGTCGCTATTTCGTTTGCAATTTTTGAGCCTCGCTCAATACCTGAGCCATACGATGGAAATAGTTTGTACAGCGTATTATTTTGATGGCCCTTGCTGAGCGCATAGAACAGCCCGGCAAATACAAATGTCAGCATTGTAGGCCGAATATAGCTTTGGCCAAAATTTGACGTATATGAATTCACTTTATATACGAATTTATCTGCCCAGTCCCCTTGAGCGCGTAGTTCTTGTTGACGTTGCTTCATCTCTAGCGCAAAAAATGCATTTGCCTCAATATGGGCGCCATGACTATCCAGAGCATGCTTTATCACCCTGAACGTCTCTCTTCTGGTGCCCTCAAACGCAACGAATACTCGATGAAAATTAGGTTGCTCTAGCGTATTAATTTTCTCAAGATCAAGGCCTGAATAAAACTGAGCACCACGAAAACTCGCAAACGCTAAGAAAGTGACATACTCAAAATGCGCGACTCTCGACCGTAATAATCTCGACTTGGTTCGAGAACGGTCGCTTTGGGGAGGAGAAAACCGGCACTCCTCAAATCCAACGAATGTATCAAATATGCTTTTCCGCAAATAAAACCGCTGCAGAGATGTATTATAAAAATCTGCTACCTCCTGGAAATTACAGTTATCAATCCTTAAGCGTTTTACAATATTCTCTTTAAATTCAAATTTCCCCTTGAACAAGCAAGATTCAAAGAAAGCGTACTCCATGATTTGAGAATTTATATAGGTCCCACTATGAAATATGCAGTTCTTCGCTTTCAGCCTGAGGATTTCAGATACGAAACGCCGATCACCATCGATAAGATATCCTTCCAGCTCGACGTTCTCCAGTACAACTCTACCCTTGAAAAGACACCCAGAAAAAATTGGATATTTTATTAGTAGTGTTTCTTTTTCTTCCTCGCTCCCACACCTGACATCACCAAGAAATTGACATCGCTGATAAAGGCTGTCGTCATAGGCTTTATCTTTTCGCAACTTCAAATTATTAACATTATAGGCTTCGGTAAATTCGCAATCAAAAAAAGACAGTCTTGGATGATGCAGATCTACACAACTCACGGAAAACGTACATTGCGTGAATCGAACAGTTCCTAAGCATTCGAATATCTGAAGGAGCCTGACACCCTCCTCTCCTCCCGGGAAGCAAACATAAAAGACATGCAGCTCTTTTTCACTAAGAAACTTCAATGTCTGAAGCGTAGCCTTTAATCTCCCGCGCTTGTCCAACCCTAAACACCCAGACGGAAGTCTAAAAAAATTTTCTATGTAGTCAATCAGACGCTCTGAAAACTTTTCATACTCCGAGAAACGACCTGCTTTTTCTGAAGAGAGTGATTTTTCAGGGTCAAAACCCCGATGAATCGGCCACTCTCGGAGATTTTCCAAACGCTCCACTTCCATTTCTTGAATAACCCGTCCATAAATTAAAATTAATTTTTGCTTTGCCTGGGTATTGCTGGAGGTACTTTTATTAACCGAGGACTAGCGCATTTAAAATACCCTAAGATTAAAACTAATCAAGACTCGCCAAAATGCTTTTAGTTTTTGAACGCCACCACCAGCCCCGCTGTAACCCTGCCGCCGCCAGCAGAATCGCCGCCACCCCCAGCCATTGCAGCCAACCCAGACGATGCCCGAAGGCAATCCAGTCGACGAAAATCGCCGCAATCGGGTAGATGAACGACAGTGCTCCGGTGATCGCGGTTGGCAGTTTCTGGATCGCGCCATACAACAGCACATACATCAGGCCTGTGTGTACCACGCCTAACGTCACCAGTGCGGCCCAGGCATTGGTGGATGTCGGCAAGCCATTCCAGGGCACCAGCGGCGCCAGCAGTACCGCGCCAGTGACCACCTGGATCAGCGCCATCAGATGCGGCGGCACCGCCTTGAGGCGTTTGATGATCAGCGCGGCTATCGCATACAAGAAGGCCGCGCCGAGGGCCAATGCAATACCCACCAGGTAATTGCCGCCGCTCGTTTGCTCGCCGTGGGCGGTGACAATCGCCAACATGCCCACGAAGGCTACGCTCAACCACGCCAGTTTCTGCACGGTGATTTTTTCACCGAGAAACAGCGCTGCCAGCATCACCAACATGAATGGCTGCACGTTGTACACCGCCGTACTGATGGCAATCGATGCGCGCGAATAGGATTCGAACAGCAGCAGCCAGTTACCGACGATAGCCACGCCGCTGAGCACTGCCAGCCCCAGCGTCGCCCAGTTGAGCAGGTCCAGGCGCAGATAACCCAGCCAAGCGCACACCAGCAACAACGTCAGCGCGCCGATCACGCAGCGCCAGAACACCGCTTCGATCACCGACACGCCAGACACCAGCACAAACCAGCCAATGCTGCCCGAGATCAGCATGGCGGCGACCATTTCCCACGACCCGCGACGGATGGATGAATCCATGATTGAAACTCCTCAAGTGAGGCTCAATTATGGCAATCTGCTCGACACGGCTACAGCGACAAAAAAAGGCAGAACCCAGAAATCACCTTTCCTTATTAGGCGGATAGCATGATCGACACAATCGACCAGCAATTGATCGCGGCCTTGATGGACGACTCGCGACTGTCCCTCAAGGCGCTGGCGGGCATCACCGGTTTGTCTTCACCGAGCGTCAGCGAACGCCTGCGGCGCCTGGAAGAACGCGGTGTGCTGACTCACTACACCGTCGTTATCGACCCCAGGCATTTCGGCTACCTGCTGCAAGCCATCGTGCGCATCCGCCCCCTGCCCGGCAAATTGCAGGAGGTGGAACGCCAGATCCAGGCGATACCCGAGTTCACCGAATGCGACAAGGTCACCGGTGAGGATTGCTTTATCGCACGCCTGCATGTGCGCACGATGGAGCATCTGGACGTCCTGCTCGACCGGCTCAATACCTATGCCGAAACCAACACAGCGATCGTCAAGAAAACCCCGGTGAAACGGCGTTTACCGCCCTTGGCTGATTAGCGACAAACTGCGCGATCCGCCGACAGGCCTCGGCCAGACGCTCCTCACCCAAGGTAAACGACAGCCGGACGAACCCCTGGGCCGGCTCGCCAAAGGCCGCCGCGTCCAGCACCGACACCCCGGCCTCGCGAAACAGGCGCCAGGCAAACTCCAGGGAGCTGAGGCCCGTACCGCGTACATCCACCAGCACAAACATACCCGCTTGCGGCGCATGCACCTGGATGCCTGGGCAAGCACTCAGGCCAGCCACCACCAGGTCACGTCGGCGCCGGTAGATCTCGCGCATGCCATCAGTCACCTGGTCATGGGCCAACACCGCCGCCGTCGCCGCCTCCATCACAAAGCCCGGCAAGCCGTACAGCATGCTCAACATCAGGGTTTCGGCGTGCTTGACCATCTGCGGCGCGGCGATGAGCCAGCCGATACGCCATCCGGTCATGGCATGGGACTTTGACAAGCTGCCGATGACGATGCAGCGCTCAGCCATGCCGGGCAATGCCGCAAGGCTGTGGTACTGGCCGTCAAACACCAGGCTTTCGTAGACCTCATCCACCACCACCCACAGGTCATGGGCGATCGCAAGTTCGGCGATGGCTTGCAGTTCGTGCAGGTTGAGCACCACCCCAGTCGGATTGTTCGGGTTGGAAAAGAACATCGCCCGCGTACGTGGGGTGATCGCGGCGGCGAGCAACTGTGGCTCCAGGCGAAAGCCGGATTGCGCACTGCATGGCACTCGCACCAGGGTCGCGCCGCTGGCCTTGAGCGTGGCCTCGTAGGTGACGTACATCGGATCGAGCACCAATACCTCGTCGCCAGCCTGCAGCAGGCACAGCGAGCTGATAAACAACGCGTTCTGCGCACCGGCCACGATGATCACGTTATCGGCAGTCAGCGGGCGATCCAGGGTATTGCTGTAGCGCGCCGCGACTGCCTCGCGCAGGGCCGGGCGACCGGGGATCTCGGTGTAATGGGAATCGCCCATGTGCAGGGCTTTGACGGCGGCGTCGGTGATGAAGGATGGCGTGGCGAAATCCGGGTCGCCGACACTGAGGATAATGATGTCTTCGCCCTGGCTGGCGGCCTGGAACGCAGCGTGGTGGATGTCCCAGGCGGCGACGCCCTGCCCTGCAATTTGTTCGACGAAGGGGGAAAACCGCATGCCAGGGCCTCTGGTTCAAAATGAAAAGACGTGAACCCGTTGATAGGTGAACGGGAAGGAGGATTCAACATAGTGCATACCCAGCGCTCCTTCAACGGCCAACATGTGGCTGTAATCACATTGAACCTGCATCCCTCGACCGTCCTCAAACCTGCATAGACCAAGGCCCTGGAACGCGCTCGATGACTTTTATTCTCTGGATGGCTGTGCTCGGCGCCGTACTGCTCACCCTCGCCCTCACCTCCTCCTACCTGCGCTGGATGCCCGTGACCACCTCGGCAGTCTGCCTGCTGCTGGGCATCGCCATCGGCCCGTTGGGCGTGGACCTGTTGCACCTGGACATCAAGGGCTCGGCGCGCTGGATGGAGCACTTGACCGAAGTCGCAGTGCTGTTTTCGCTATTCGTCAGCGGCTTGAAATTACGCCTGCCTCTGCGCCATCGCACCTGGCGCATTGCGTTTGGCATGGCCGGGCCGGTGATGTTGCTGACCATCCTCGGCACCTGCCTGGTGCTGCACTACCTGTTGCAACTTTCGTGGGGCGTTTCGCTGCTAGTGGGCGCCATGCTCGCGCCGACCGACCCGGTGCTGGCCGGCCTGGTGCAGGTCAACAATGCCCAGGACTATGACGCCCTGCGCTTCGGTTTGTCCGGCGAGGCCGGCTTGAACGACGGTACAGCCTTCCCCTTTGTGATATTCGGCCTGTTGTTCATGCAACACGGCGGGTTTGACGGCGACTGGCTAGGCGGCTGGATATTGAAGAACCTGCTATGGGCGGTGCCGGCGGGACTGCTGATTGGCTACTGGATGGGTCGCGGCATCGGCCGGGTCACATTGCGCATGCGCATCACCAATGCGGACAGCACTTTGTCGCCCAATGATTACCTGACCCTGGCACTGATCGCCCTGGCTTACGTGGCAGCTGAAGCCGTCGGCGGCTACGGCTTCCTTGCCGTGTTTGCGGCGGGCCTGGGCCTGCGCCAAGCCGAGGTCAAATCCACCGGCAACGCCGATACACCGGCCGAACACCTGGCGCAACCGGTGGTGGGTCACCTTGAGGTGGAACCTGAACAGGCCCTGCACGGCGACGTCAGCCAATTGCAGGACACGCAAATCGCCGCCGGGGTGATGATGAACGACATGCTGTCGTTCGGCAGCCTGGTGGAGCGCTCCATGGAAGTGTTCCTGGTAACGCTGTTGGGCATCGTGCTGGTCAGCCACTGGGACTGGCGCGCGCTGGCGGTGGCGGCGTTGCTGTTTGGGGTGATTCGCCCGGTCAGTGTGTTTGCCGTGCCTTGGGGCGGCCTGCTGGACCATCGGCAACGCGGGCTGATGAGTTGGTTCGGGATTCGCGGAATCGGTAGCATTTACTACCTGTTCTATGCGCTCAACCATGGGCTGATCGGCACCAGCAGCACGGTGGCGGTGAACCTTACCCTGTCGGTGATCGCCCTGAGCATCGTCGTTCACGGCCTGAGTACCCAGCCGATGCTGGGCTGGTATGAACGACGTGCCGGGGCGAAGGGTCAGTCCTGATTTTCGGTATTGCCGACGTCCGCCGCTTCATCCAGATCATTAAGCGGGACTTCGGCATCGTCCATCAATGAACCCGGGTCTTCATTGCCCGGATCGTTGAGTTCGTCGTCGAGTTCTTTTGACATGAGCCTCTCCTCTAGCCGCCCTGGGTATCGATATCCGCATCGGTTTCAGGCTTGGGCTCGCGCTCAGGCTTGAAGTCTGGACTGTAGTCGTTTTCCTTGGCCTTGGGGTCGCTATCGGCCTTGGGGTCTTTGGGGGCATCGGCAGAGGTGCCGGGAGCCGGCTCGCCACGGTCGATGGCGGGATCATTACGATTGTCGAGCTGAGGGTCTTTGCTGTTGGTCATGGCGCACCTCTTTGCAGCGCTGGGGAAAACTGTTCGGCATAGAGGTAAGGCGCCACTTCAGGCCGTGAAGTTCATTCCAATAGCTCAGCGCAACGGGTTGTCGACCTGGATGTAAAACGCATAGATCCCCAATACCAGCCAGAACACCATGAACAGCCACGGCGCACGCATGGAGAACAGCAGCGACTTGCGGTATCCCTTGTGCGTCGACTCCATCTCGGAGAACAACGGTGATTCATCGTAGGCCATGCCCATTACCGGCTCACTGCGCAGCAGCTCGCTTTGCTTGTAGTGCCAGTGGTCGATGATTTCATAGGCGGCACGTATGCCAGGCCAGGCGTTGAGCGAGCTTAAGATACCCAGCGCGGCGAGGATCACCGGCACCACCAGGGTGAACAGCTTGCCCCACTCCGGGTTAAGGTTGCCCATGCCGGAGACAAAGGCGATGACCAGGAATGACTGCGCCGTGAGGTAGGCGTCAGTACGGTTGGCCAGGATGGAAGTTTCGTACTGGATCTCGCGGCGGTAGAAGTCGAGGCGATCCTTGGGCGAGCCGAAGATCTTCGCGTTGTGCTCGCTGTGGTCGGTCAGGGCTGCTTCGGGCGTGTTTGGAGAGATGATTCTGGGCACGACGGGGCTCCACACGATAACTAATCTGGTTAGAAGACGTGGGCTTCGATGAAGTTCAAGTTTGTTCACGCCCAGGGTGGAACGAACACGCTTTGAATGTGGGAGGAGGCTTGCCCGCGGTAACCACGATGCGCAGCGAGCCGCTCTTGATCTGCTTTTGATCTTGATCTTAGGCGCCCCGTTAAACCACGCTGGCCGGAATTCGACAGGGACTTGGGGGGGTAAACCGGCAGGGATGCCGGTTTAGCCGCCCGCCATGGGTGGCGCGGGGCGGCGGCCCCCCAAATCCATGGCGGATTACGGGCACACCGAGCCTAAGCGAGGTGCCGAGTGGTGGGGCAAGAGCGTTTTGCTTACTTTTGCCTGGGCCGGCATTCCGGCTTTTCAAAAGTGAGCCGCCGTAAGGGCGGAACCCATAGCAGCCGTTACCGCAGGAATGGATATGTACTCGGCCTGATCCAACATCCTGGTCGGCTGTCAGGCCGCCATCGGGAGCAAGCCCCCTCCCACATTTGGATCGCGGTGCATCAGTTAGATAGCTATAAGTTGCCAGGCCGCAAGCCCCCTTGCCAGAGGAGCAGCGGCCTACCAAAGTTGTGTAGATACCCATGGCTATCGGGGCAAACCCCCTCCCACATTTTGACCGCCGTACGTCTGTCAGTTATCGATCACCCACCAACGCGGCAGCAATTGCCGTACCCGCGCTTCGCCGAAACGGTCATCGATCAACATCACCACACCGCGATCCTGCTGGCTGCGGATCACCCTGCCCGCGGCTTGTACGACCTTCTGCAGGCCGGGGTACAAGTAGGTGTAATCGTAGCCGGCGCCGAAGATCGCGCCCATGCGTGCCTTCATTTGTTCATTCACCGGGTTCAGTTGCGGCAGGCCCAGGGTCGCAATGAAGGCGCCGATCAAGCGCGCACCGGGCAAGTCGATGCCTTCGCCAAACGCACCGCCCAGCACCGCAAAGCCAATGCCCTGGCTGTGCTGGGTGAACTGGTCGAGAAAGGCCTGGCGCTCGGCCTCGGCCATGCCCCGGGATTGCAGCCACAGCGCAATCTGCGGGTGCCGCTCGGCCAACAACTGCGCCACCTGTTGCAGGTAATCGAAACTGGAAAAGAACGCCAGGTAGTTACCCGGCTGCTCGACAAATTGCCGCGCAATCAGCTCGACAATAGGCGTAAGCGACGCCTGGCGATGCACGAACCGGGTGGAGATGGCATCGACGATACGCACCTGCAATTGCTCGGCCCTGAACGGCGACTCCACATCAACCCAGGCGGTGTCCGCTGGCATGCCGAGCAAGTCGGCGTAATAGTGGCGCGGGCTCAAGGTTGCGGAAAACAGCACACTGCTGCGGGCTGCGGTCAATCGAGGCCGGATGAACTCGGCCGGCACCACATTGCGCAGGCACAGGGTTGAGCTGCTGCGCTTGCCGTTGAACTGGCGCTTGCTGATATCGAAGATGAAGTGTTCATTGAACAGCTCCGCCACTTTGGCCCATTGCAGGGCTTCAAAGTAGAAAGCTTGCAGGTCGCCGCTGAGGGCTTCGGGGTGATCGTTGAAATAGTCGCCCATGGCGCTGATGCACAGGCTCAGGGCTTGCAGCAATTTTTCGGGCCGGGTGGCATAGGCCTGGTACGGCGCGACTTGCTCCTTGTGCAGGGTGTTCCATTCGCGGTTCAGACGCTGCAAGGGTTTCTTCAGCGCCTCGGGTGCCGTGTCACGCAGGGTCTTGAGGCTGTACTGGTCAAGGCTGGCGCTGTACATCGAACGGGCGCGCTCTACCAGGTTATGCGCTTCGTCCACCAGCACCGCGACGCGCCACTGGTTCAACTGGGCGAGGCCGAACAACATGGCGCCAAAATCGAAAAAATAGTTGTAGTCGGCGACTACCAGATCGCTCCAGCGCGCCATTTCCTGGCTCAGGTAGTACGGGCACACCCCATGGGCCAAGGCGACATCGCGCAGGCTGCGTTGATCGAGCAGGCGCACTTGGGACGCGGCTTGGCGCGCGGCGGGCAGGCGGTCGTAAAAGCCCTTGGCCAGTGGGCAGGAATCGCCGTGGCAGGCTTTGTCCAGGTGCTCGCATGCCTTGTCCCGGGCCACCAATTCAAGTACCCGTAGCGGCAGATCGGGGCTGCTGGCGTACAGCACCTGGGCAGCGTCCAGGGCAAGCTTGCGCCCTGGGGTCTTGGCGGTGAGGAAGAACAGCCTGTCCAGTTGCTGCGGCGCCAGGGCCTTGAGCATTGGGAAAATCGTACCAACGGTCTTGCCGATGCCGGTGGGCGCCTGGGCCATCAGGCAACGGCCGGTACTCACGGCTTTGTAGACCGATTCAGCCAAGGCACGTTGCCCGGGACGGAACTCGGCATGGGGAAACGCCAGGGCTTGGGCGGCGCTGTTACGTGCGCTGCGGTGTTGCATTTCCTGCCGGGCCCAGTCCAGGAACAGCGCGCACTGCTGCTTGAAGAAGTGCTCCAGGTCTGGCGCGTTGAAATGTTGGTTCAGCAGGGTCTCGCCTTCGCCGACGATATCGAAATACACCAGCGCCAGATCGATGTCGTCGAGGCCGAGTTTCTGGCACATCAGCCAGCCATACACCTTGACCTGGGCCCAGTGCAGTTGCCGATGGTTGGCGGGCTGGGCGGCGAGATCGCCACGGTAGGTCTTGACCTCTTCCAGACGGTTGGCGTCCGGGTCGTAGCCGTCCGCCCTGCCCCGCACTTTGAGCTGCAGGTATTCGCCCTCGAGGGCGACCTCGTTCTGATAGTGCGCGCTACGCCGGGAAGCCACCGTGCGGTGACCGACGATCCCTTCCTGGGCGCTGGGCGACGGCGTAAAACGCAGGTCAAGATCACCGACCTTGGCCGTGAACTCACACAAAGCCCGCACGGCCACGCTGTAACTCAAGCGGGTTGCTCCGCCCAGCGCACGTAGCAAACGGTGACCGGCATCTGGTACTCGGCGCAGAACGCCAGCCAACGCAATTGGTTGTCTTGCAGACGGTCACCGGGGCCCTTGACCTCGATCATGCGGTAGGTCTTTTGTGCGGGCCAGAACTGGATCAGGTCGGGCATGCCGGCGCGGTTGGCGCGGATATCCAGCAGCAGGCGCGCAAACCAATGGCGCAGGTGTTCGGCGGGCAGGCAGGCCAGGGCTTGTTCCAGCAGCTCTTCACTGAGCAGGTTCCAGAACACGAACGGCGACTGGATGCCCCATTTGTCCGTGTAACGTTGGCGGATGGTGGCCTTGTAGCGCTCATCCTCCAGTTGCTCGAAGCACGCGGTAAACAAAGCTTCTCGACGTTGATGGAAGTCCTCGCTGTGCAGGTCCGCCGGCCCACGCTGGAACGGGTGGAAGAACGCCCCCGGCAGCGGCGCGAAAATCGCGTCCCAACACAACAGCCCGAACAGCGAATTGATCAGGCCGTTCTCGACGTAATACACCGGTGCGTCCGGCTCGTTCAGATGCGCCTGCACGCAAAATTCCACCGACATCATCGGCTCCGGCTCCAGCGCCAGGTCCAGGCGCGCAACGGCCTGTGGCTTGGCCTTGGGCTGCGCCGGCTCGCCCAGTTTGCGCCGCAAGCGGGGCAGCACCCGTAGCAGGTGCTGGTGTTCAGCGGCACTCTCCGGAGCCTGTTGGGCGGCGATCGCCAGGGTCATGGCCTGCGCGTAATCTTCCTGGCGCTCCAATACACGGATCAACCGCGCCCGTGCGCCGGGATAGGTGCAGTGTCGGTAAACCTGTTCAGCCAGCGCCAACTCGCCACAGCGCTCGCCATACTGGCCGATCTGGAAGAGCAGTTTGGCGCGGCGTTTTTCCAGCCAGGGGTTATCGGTATACAGCGTGGCGACCTGTGCCAGCACCGCATCCAGCGCCTCACCGGCTTCAAAGGCTTGCTGACATTGGTGCAGGAACAGGAAACCCTGCACGTCGTCACGGGTGCGCAAACCACGTGACTCGGCGCAGAACGGGACTTTTTCATAGGTGTAGATGCCCAGGTCTGCCAGCACGAATTCCGACCAGTCCTGATGCAGATTGCCGAAGAACATCAGGCGCAGGCGATCACACAACTCCATCACCGTGAGGCTATAGAGCACATCGTCTACATCGGGACACCATTGGGCAAAACTGCGCTGTTCGCTGAACTGCGCGGCCAGTGGCTCGAGCCAGGCGGCCTTGTTGGCCTTGGGCTGGTCGATCCAGGGCCTGAACGCATTCAGGATTTCGCCCTTTTGCAGCAAGGTGAACAAGGTCGCAAACGGCAGCGGGCTTTGGTCGTCCACCCAGCCCAGTTCGCGCAACGGGCCCGCCGCTGCATGGGGACAACCGATTTCCAGGTAATTGAGCTTGGCGCCGCGGAAATGCACGCCCTTGCGCATCACCATGCGTACCAATAACGCCTGGGACGCCTGGGGTAACCTGTCAAATTGCTGAATGAAATGCTCTTCGTGCGCCTCGAGCAAATCGGCATAGCGCTGCCCCAGCCAAGCCAGCACCTGGCGGAAGTTATGCAAGTAATACAAGGGGTTTTCGAGAGTGTTGACCATGGCGCAAGGCAATCAAATACTGGTTATGCATACAGAGTGCCGCTGCTAAGCGCTTGATGCAATCGGTAATAGATAAATGGTCCCTGCAACTTTTTGTAAAAAAGCGATCAGATGAGGGAGTTGATCGCGTAATATTTATCGCCCCCAGCCATGGGTGGCGGGACTTTTCAGGGTTAAGGTAAGGGTAATGAACATGAAGAATTTGGGGCTTCCACTGGTTGCGCTCACTTTTCTGGTATTGGCCGGTTGCTCCACGCAAACCGTCGTGACATTGCAAAATGGTACGCAGTATTTGACCAAGGACACACCCAACGCCAAGACAGCCGACGGCTTCTATGAGTTCACCGATATTGCGGGCAAGCGCATTCGCATCAAGGCGGATGACGTGGCCACGGTGCGCAAGGAAAACTAATCCTTCCAGGCGAATCGGGATCAAATGTGGGAGGGGGCTTGCTCCCGATGAGGGTGGGTCAGTAAGCACATCTGTGACTGTCCCACCCTCATCGGGAGCAAGCCCCCTCCCACAGTTTTCAACCGTATTCCAATTTAACTGATCACTATCCCCTCCCCCGACACACTGCTCACACCCACCAGCGTCACCGAATCCGCGCCAAAGCTGATCACCGTGTCTGCGCCCACCACCTTGGTGTGCTCGCGATAATCCGTACTGCCCTGCACATCGGTGAATACCAGCTTGTCGGTTGCTTGATAGCCAATCACTCGGTCATTGCCAAACTGCCCGCTGAACAAAAATGTGTTATGCCCGCTGCTGTCGCGGATGGTGTCATTGCCCTTGCCGCCTTCGATAAAGTCTGCGCCCCGGCCGCCCTTGATAAGGTCATTGCCGTCGCTGCCGATGATGAAGGTGTTGCCCTTGTGCGCCTCGGCGTTGCGGTTCAGGTCCTGCACCCAGGTGGTGGCCCGTGCCGGGTCGGACAGGTTGGCGACGATCACCGTGGAGTCACGGGTCATTTGCTCGTAGAAGCCGGAGTCGAGGATGCGGGTCATGCCGTCGCCGTAACCGGTGGGCAAGTGTGAAACCCACGTCGACAGGTTGAGGATGGAAAATGGCAGCACGTTCCACAGCGTTGACGCGTAGTGGTCGTTGAAGCTGACGATATTGTCGGTGCTCGATTCATGGGGCATGTCGTGCACCCCCAGGGACGACAGGTTGAATGACGAGCCATCCAGGGCGCGGAACACCGGGTCGTTTTCATAGCCAACGTTCAGCACCTTGTCGCCGGCGCTCTGGGTGGGTGAAGCGTAGGCCACGTAGTTGGCGTCCTTATAGAACCCCGACCATTTGCCGTCGCTCAAGTCGGCCATGCTGTTGACCGCCAGGCCGCCCAGGCTGTGGCCGCTGACCACCACGTCGTTGCCGCTCAGGCCTTGGGCCGTGGCGTAGGCCGCGACGTTGCCAAGCAAGTTGCCAAAGGCTTCGCCCGTGTAGTTTTTTGCGTAGTCCTTGGGGCCGAACGCGGCCAGCAGGTCGCTGATCACGTCGCCGATGGCGTCTGTTACCAGGTTTTCCCGAGGCCCCGACGTGCCACGAAAGCCGATGCCGATTTCCTGCAATTTGCCAGCGTCATCGTACTTGCCCAGCACCTCGACCTGCGCCGTAGCGTAGGCGGCCTTTTCACCGAAGAAAGTGCCCCGCGCATCAACCTTGCCGCTGTAACCCAGGGTATCGGCGCTGATGGGGGACCAACCGGCTTTCTGTACCGCATCGAGGGCGGCTTTTTCCGCGTCGGGGTTCCAGGGGATACCGGGGATCACCCCTTGGGAATCGCTGCTGCCAATCAGCGCGCCGACCAGTGTGGCCGGCAGCCCAAGGCCGAGACCATTGTTCTGGTAGCCGACGGCAAAGCCGTGATCCAGGTTGTGGTAGGCATACACCGTGATCGCCATGGCATCGGCGAACAGCGCCTTGGAGTCCTCGGTACCGAGGTTTTTATAGTCAAAGATACCCATTGGTAGTGCCTCTCTGTTGTTGGATTTGTAGAGAAAGCCAAAACACCTGTTATCCGTTATCTCGTGTAGGAGCGAGCTTGCTCGCGAAGATCGTCAACGATAACGCGCCCTGCCTGAGGGAACGCGGCGCTATTGAGTTTTTCGCGAGCAAGCTCGCTCCTACAGTGTTTGCGTTAGAACGCCCAATCCAGGCTCAAACCGACGCCGTGTACCTTCTCCTTGCTGGCCAGCAGGCCGTTGTAGTCGAAGTTCACCCGCGCCTCCTTGCTCAACGCCAGGCTGACCCGCGCCCCTACCAGCGCGGCATCGCGCACCATCGGCGCACTTTCCACGCTGAACGAAGGACCGCCGGAGGCGAACGCCAGGTGCTGCTCGGAATCGGTGCTGCTCAGGTTGTGCTGCCAGCCCAGGGTGCCGGACACCTCCAGTTGCTGGTGGTCGTTGACATTGAAGGTCTTCAAGGCACGCACACCCAAGGTGCTCAACACCAGGTCGCGGCTGTCATCACCACTTTTCAGCGCAGCGGCATCGCCCTTCTCTTTGAAGCTGTCAGTGTCCAGGTGCACGTAGGCCAGGTTGGCGAACGGCTCCAGGGCCAGCGGTTGCAGGTTGATGCGATACGCCGCTTCGGTGAACACCTGGGTGCTGTGTGCATCGACCTTGGCCTTTTGCTTGCCGCTGACGTCGCCGTATTGCAGGTCGCGCTTCACATCCGCACGGTGCCAGCTGTAGGTTGCGCCACCGCTCAGGCGCCAGGCGCCGATTTCATGCCCGGCATAGGCCCCGAAGTGGTAGCTGTCGACCGAAGCACGGCTGTGGGTTTCGCTGCCCATGTTCAGCGACGTGTCGCTGTAGCCCGCCACCAAGCCGATGCGCGTGGCGTCGTCCAGCGCCCCATCCACCCCGGCGAGCATGCCGCCGATGGAGGTGTTATAGCCTGCCGTGTCGCTACGGCTGTCGGTCTTGCCCCAGGCGCCCAGGGCCTTGACCCACACGTTGCCGCGGGTGTCGATGGCTTGGCTGGTGGCGCCCATCTCGCCATTGCGCAGGCGCTCGCCTACCGCTTCGCGAACGTAGCGGCTGTCATTGACCAATGCGGTTTGCAGCGCTGGGTAGACTTCACCACTCAGTTGCTGGAACGCGCCCTGGGCCGAGGCGGCCGTGGGTGCCAGCAGCAAGCTTTCATACACACCATTGCCCGCGCCCAATTGCTCGGCGGCGGCGGCCACAGCGCGCTGGTTCGGCGTAGCGGCGACACTGGCGAAGCTGTTGGTACGCGTCACGTCCAGCTGCACGCCGTTGGCTGCATAGTTCAGGGTGCCGCCGACAAACAGGTAGTTGGGCAATACCGCACCAAAGTTGCCGGTGACCCCGCCTGCCGCTTGCAGGATGTTGTATTGGCGGCCGATCAGGCTTTGGGCCTGGGTCGCGCTCAACAAGGTCGGGCTGTTTTCCAGGGCCAGGGTCACGGTGCCGCCGTTAAGCGTGGCGGTACCACCGGCGACGATACGGTCGCTGCTGGTGGGCGACAATTCCACGGCGTAGGTTGAGCCCGCATCGAAAGTGACGTTACCCGCCACGTTCAAGGTGCCGATGGAATTACCCGGCGCCACGGTGCCACCGCTTTTTGCGGTCAGCGAACCGATGCGCCCCGAGCCACCGAGCACGCCGGCCTGGCTGACGCTGACGTCGGAAGTCAGCGAGCCGTTGATCGCCAACAAGCCCTGGTTGACCAGGGTCGGGCCGCTATAGGTGTTGGTGCCGGTCAGCACCAGGCTGCCGATGCCCTGCTTGGTCAGGCCGCCATGGCCGGAGATGTCGTTACTCCACACATCCAATCCGCAGTGCACATCGTTGCAAATGCGCTGGGTCGGCTTACCGGCATCTACCACTGCGCCGATCCCTGGCAGGTCCGCCACGAACTGGCCGCTGCCGTAAGCGCCATCGATACGGAACTCGGCGGGAATATCCTCTGCGGTAACAAACATCCCCGGCCCATTGACCGCCTTGCCCAGGTTGATCATGCCCCAGCCATACAGCGAGTCGATGCCCGGCGCGCCGAGGTCGGTGGCGGTGGTCTTGAGCAGCGTGGAGATCTGGTCGCCGCTCATGTACTGGAAGCGCTCCATCAGCACTGCTGCTGCACCTGCTACATGGGGCGCGGCCATGGAGGTGCCGTTTTTGTTGGCCCAGTCGGTGGTCAGGTTGTTCAGGTCGGTGCCATTGATGATCGAGCTGTAGATCTTGGTGCCGGGGGCCGACACGCAAAAGCTCGCCGCATAGCCGCAGCGCGAGGAGAAGGTGCTGATCACATAGGGATTGGCGCTGGTGGTGTCCGGGTTCTGCTGCAACGCCGCCACTGACAGCCAGTTCGGCGCAATCTGCGGCACAAAATACGCCAGGCCGGAAATCGCATCCGGGTTGTTAAGGTTGTAGTCGTTACCGGCGGCAAAGATGGTCAGCACACCGCTACGGGCCGCATCGATCGCGCCTTGATAAGCCCCCCCTGCGATCGTGCCGAGAATCGGCCGGATCGTATTGAACTGTGCCTGGGCTTCATTGACGGTGAAATTGGGGAACGCCGGATCGCGGCCGCCCTTGGCATATTGATCACCAATGCCGATGCCCCAGCTGTTGTTGATGATGCGTGCGCCACTGGCGACCAGCCCATCCCAGCCGGCTTTGTACACCGCGCCGTCGTTGCCGAGGATGATCCCGTCTTCCGGGCCCGGGTCACCGTTTTCGGCGGTGAGGATTTGCGCGTTGAACGCCACGCCATGCATCGGCCCACCGTCGCGGTTACCCGCGGCAATGCCGCCGACGTGGGTGCCATGGTTACCCAGCTTGCCGTTGGAGTCCTTGGACGGCGTGCCGTCGTAGCGGAATGCATCGCCGGCCTTCACTGGGATATACGGGTCGGTGTATTGGCGGATGCCTTCAGTGACAATCGTCACCACCTTGTCGGGGCTGGCGAACTCCGGATGCTGGGCGTACACCGGCTGGTCGAAGATTCCCAGCTTGACGCCCTTGCCGGTGTAGCCGGCGGCATACGCGGTGTCGGCGTGCACGGCGCCCAGGCCCCAGTCGGCCTTGAACTCATTGCTGCGCCAACTGGCGGCGTCGCCGAGCTTGCCAGTTTCTACGTAGGGTGCGGCCTGGGCGGTTCCCAGGCTGGCCAGGCAACACAGCAGCGCGCCGTATGGCACGCAGCTCAGCGCCTTGAGCGGGTAGCCCGGGCCGGTGTGGATGGCGGTGGTTAACCCTGACTTGCGTTTTTTCACGGTGACCTTCCTTAGTTTTCTTATTGCTGGTAGGTGAATCACTTTCCCTGTGGGATGACTGTAGGAGCGAGCTTGCTCGCGAAAAACGTCAACGATTACGCGTGCTTCCTGAATAAACGCGTCGCCTATGGTTTTTTCGCGAGCAAGCTCGCTCCTACAAGTATTAGGGCTGCGTCTCCCACATTTTCTTCAGAACTGCCAGTTCAGGCTCAGCCCCACGCCTTGGGTTTTCTCGCGCCCGCCCAGTTGGCCGTTGTAATCCAGGTTGACCCGTGTCGACGCGTTCAGCGCCAGGCTGGCCTGTACGCCCACCAAGGCTGCGTCACGCAGAAGCGGCGCGCTGCGCACGGCAAACGAAGGCCCGCCTGCGACAAACGCTAAGTGTTCTTCGGACGCAACCGCCGTCAGGCTGTGTTGCCAGCCCAACGAACCGGAGAGTTCCAGTTGCTGGTGGTCATTGAGGGCCAGGGTTTTCAAGGCACGCACGCCGAGGGTGCTGAGCACCGCATCGCGCCGGTCACTGCCGCGTTCCAGGGCGGCGGCATCGCCTTTTTCGTGGAATGATTCGCTGTCCAGATGCACGTAGGCCAGGTTGGCGAACGGTTCCAACGCCAGCGGTTGCAGGTGTATGCGGTACGCCGCTTCGGTGAACAGTTGCGCGGTGGTCGCATCCAGCTTGGTTTTTTGCTTGCCGCTGACGTCCCCCAGTTGCAGGTCGCGCTTCACATCGCCGCGATGCCAGCTGTAGGCACCGCCGACGCTCAGGCGCCAATCGCCCAGCTCGCGCCCGGCGTACGCGCCGAAGTGGTAGCTGTCGATGGACGCCGATGAGTGCGTGCCACTGCCCATGTTCAACGAACTGTCACTGTAGCCGGCGACCACACCCACACGGGTCTGCTCATCCAGCGCACCATCCACGCCCGCCAGCAGGCCACCGATGGAGGTGGTTGAGCCCGCCGTTTCACTGCGGATGTCGCTTTTGCCCCAGGCGCCGAGGGCCTTGAACCAGAGGTTGCTTTCACCGCTCACCGGCACATGGCGCAGGCGTTCGCCCACGGCATTGCGCAGTTGCAGGCTGTCGTTGATCAGCATCGCACCCACGGCAGGGTAGATTTCACCGGACAGTTGCTGCAGGCCCTGTTGCGCGGTGGCAACCGACTGCGACTGCAGCAGGCTTTCATACACCGGGTTGCCGGCGCCCAGTTGCTCGGCAGCCGCCGCTACGTTGCGCTGGTTGCGGGTAGCAGCAACGCTGGCAAAACTCGCGTCGTTGCGCCCGACGTTCAGCTGTACAGCATTGGTGGCGTAGTCGAGGGTGCCGCCAAGGAATACATAGTTGGGCAGCACTTGCCCGAACTGGCCCTGGATACCGCCCGCCGCCTCCAGGATCGAGTATTGACGGCCAATCAGGCTTTGCACCTGGCTCTGGCTGAGCAGCGTCGGGCTGTTTTCCATCGCCAGGGTGACGGTGCCGCCGCCCAATACCGCCTTGCCGCCCGCAACAATGCGGTCGCTGCTGGTGGGCGTCAGTTCCACTGCATAGGTCGAGCCCGCACCGAGGTTCACATCTCCCGCTACCTGCAAGGTGCCCACGGAATTGCCCGGTGCCACGCGGCCGCCGCTGTTCACCGACAGCGCGGCGATGCGCCCGGAGCCGCCGAGGGTACCGCTGTTGTTCACCGTGACCGCCGAGGTCAGCGAGCCATTAACCGCCAGCAGGCCGCCATTGACGGTGGTCGCGCCGCGATAAGTGCTGTCGCCGCTGAGTACCAGGCTGCCGGCGCCGGACTTGATCAGGCTGCCCTCGTATACGCGGTTGGCGGCGGCCTGGTCGCGGGCGTTGCCAATGGCGTAGTCGGTCTGGTCCTGCTGGCTGGCATTGGCGCCCACGCCGTTTTGCCAACCCTTGTCGATCAAGGTCTGCTGCCAGGCGGTATGCTCGGCGCGGTCCTCGGCCTGACGCTGGAGCAAGGCCTGGTCGGAGATGCCATTGCTCCACACATCGCCCTGCCCGGCTGCCAGGCTCACATCCATGACCCCGAGCAGTTGCCCCGGCCCATGCATCGCCCGGCCCAGGTCCGGCACGCCCCAGCCGACGATCGCGTTGGGCGCCTGGGTGATCGAGCCGTCGAGCTGCGTGGCGGTGGTCAACAGCACCTGCAGCGCCTGCTCATTGGTCATATAAGGATAGCGTTCCATCACCAGCGCCAACGCCCCGGTGGCATGGGGCGCCGACATCGAGGTGCCGGACTTGACCCCATAGCCGCCGTCGGGAATGGTGCTGTTGATCAGCGCACCTGGGGTGGAAATGCACCAATACTTGGCGATGCCGCACTTGTTGTACTTCTGGTTATTGGCTTTATCCAGCCCCGACACCGCCAGCCAATGGCCTTCCAGCTCCGGTTGGAAATACGGCAAGGCCGAGCGCACGCTGGCATTCGCATAACCGCTGTTGCCGGCGCTGAACACATTGATCACGCCGGCCTTGGCCACGTCCGCTGCCGCGTCCAGCCAGGTGCCTCGGTTGTAATGCTGGGCGTACGCCGCGTGCATGTTGTCCAGGGTCTGGTAGCTGACGTCCTTGGGCTGGCTGCCCCAGCTGTTGTTGATGGCGCGCACGCCGGAATCCACCAGGGCGCTATACACCGTCTTGAAATACTTGGGGTCCGGGGTCGGGCCGAACAGGAAGCTGTCGTTGGCGTTGGTGTTACCCACATAGACCTGGGCGTTGTAGGCCACGCCATGCATGCCCACGCCGTCGCGGGCGGCGCCCATGGTGCCGGTGACGTGGGTACCGTGGGAGTCGTTGTTGGGGTTGAGCGCGCCCGTGGTGCTGAAGGCGCTGCCGTCGACATAGGTGCCGGTGGCGGTCACCGCATGGAAGCGGTCCGTGGCGGCTTCGGGGTGGTTGGGGTCGAAACCCGAGTCCAGCGCGCCGATTTTCACACCTTTGCCGCTGATCCCGGCAGCGTAGGCTTCATCGGCCTTCATCCGCCCCAGGCCCCAGTCGCTCTGGTACTCGGCCGAACGCCAGCTGGCCGGGTTACCCGGTTGGCCGGTCTCGGCGTATTGCGCCTGTGCCGCAACGGACAGCAGCAGCAAGGAGCCGGCGGTGAAGGGTTTGAAACGCGGTGAATCAGTAATCATTGACACACTCCTAATTATTGTTATTCCCCAGGCTCGCGAAGAACACTGGTGCCGCGTACAGCCAGGATGTCCACGTCATCGTTGACATTTTTCGCGAGCAAGCTCGCTCCTACAGTTTTCTATCCGGGCCGAAGGCCTCGTCCACCTTGGCCAGGTCGGTGTCGCGCAAGTTGCCCGCGTAGTAGTGCAATTTGGTCCAGGCCATCAGGTAGTCATACCGCGCCTGGGCCAGGTCGCGGCGGGTGCTGTACAGCTGCTGCTCGGCATTCAGCGCATCGAGGTTGACCCGTTCGCCGCCGAGGATGCTCTGCTTGGTCGACACCACCAGGGCCTCGGCCGAGACCAAGGCTTTCTGGTAGGCGCGCAGCTTGCTCACCCCCGACAGGCAGGCACTGAACTGACGCCGCAATTCGATCAGGGTCTCGCGGGTCTTGCCTTCCAGCTCGTACTCCGCCTGCTCCATGGCGCGGCTGGCCTGGCGGGTGGAGGCCGAGATGCCGCCTCCGGCATACAGCGGCATGCTCACTTCGACGCCGATGGTGTTGGTGTCGTAGCGCTGGTTGTAGGTGTTGCCGCTGTCGGATTCCTGTTTGCGCGAAGTGGCATAGGCGGTGATTCTGGGCAAATGCCCGGCGCGGTTGCGCTCTACCTCATAGCGCGCCACTTCCAGGGATTGGCGCTGGGAGGCCAGCACCGGGTTATTGGTGAGCGCCAGTTCATGCCAGGTGTCGTAATTGACCGGGGCCAGGGTGAAGGCGGCAAAACTCTGGTTCAGCGGCGCCAGGTCGTCGATATTGACGCTTTGCACGCCAATCAACGCGCCCAATTCCCGCAGCGAGGCGTCCTGCTCATCCAGGGCCTGGATCTCTTCGGCGGTGGCCAGTTCATAGCGCGATTCGGCTTCCAGGATGTCAGTGCGCGTGCCCTCGCCGGCCTTGAACAAGTGCTGGTTCTGCTGGAATTGCTGCTCGAAGGCCTTTTTCTTGGCGCGGGCGATGTCGATCTGGTCCTGGGCAAACAGTGCCTGGGTGTAGTAGCTCAGCACCCGCACCAGCAACGCCTGGCTCTTGTCACGAAAGCTTTCATCGGCGAACAGCGCCTGGGCCACGCCCTTGCGGTAGTTGGCATAGGCTTCGTAATCAAACAGCGGTTGTTGAAGGCTGAAGGTAGAGCCATAGCTGTTGTAGTTACGATCATCGCGATAGCTGCCACCACGTCCATCGGGCAGGTGCGCCTCGGAATTGTTGCGGCCCTTGTTGTAGTTGTACGACAGCCTCGGCAGCAGCCCGGCGCGGCCGATGGTGCGGTTTTCCAGGCCGGCGTCGCGCTCCTTGATGGCGCCGAGGAATACCGGGTCGTTACGCAGCGCCTGCTCGTACACATCGAACGGGCCCATGGCGGCCTGGGCACTGCCACTCACCAGCACCAGCGAAATGAACACTGACTTCATGCTCATTCCTCAGTCAACGCGGAGCCGGCGCGATCCAGCAGCGGCTTGAACAGGTAATTGAGCAATGATCGCTCGCCAGTGCGTACGAACATCTCGGCGGGCATGCCGGGTTTGATCACCAAGCCATGGAGTTTTTCCATCGCCGCTTCGCTCACACTGGTGCGCAGCACGTAATACGGCGCACCGGTTTTTTCATCGAGCATCTGGTCGGCCGAGATCAGGCTGACCTCTCCCGGCACCCGGGGCGTGCGGCTCTGGTTAAAGGCGGTGAAGAGGATGTCCACCGGCAAATGGGGACCCACTTTGTCCACCAGGTGCACCGGCAAATGCCCCTCCACTTCCAGGCGCGTGCCTTGGGGCACGATCTCCAGCAGGGTTTCACCGGCGCGCACCACGGCGCCTTCGGTGTGTACGCTGAGGTTGACCGCGATGCCATCGGCTGGCGCGTTGATCTCGCTGTGTTGCAGGTTGAAACCTGCGGACGTCAGCTGCTGTTCAAGGGTCAGACTGCGCAGTTGTGCATCGGCCAACTGGCTGCGCACTTCCTTTTGATATTCCTCGCCGTGCTGTTGCAGCTTGAGGCGCGACTCGAGGATGCCCTGTTCGATGCGTCCGCTTTCCCCGGCGTTCTGCGCCAGGTCCTGTTGCACCTGGGACAGCTGGCGCTGGTATTCCATCAGGCGGTTGCGCGGGATATAGCCGTTGTCGGCCAAAGGTTGCAGGTTGCCGAGCTGATCGCGCAGGGATTGGGCCTGCGCAGTCAGGTCACTGCGGGCACGGCGCATGCCGCCCAACTGTGAGGTGGCGCCTTCGATGCTCGCGCGAATCCCGGCTTGCTCACGGGCGAAGGCGTCGCGGCGGCTGCTGAACAGTTGGCGCTGGCCTTCCAGCACTAACGCCAGGGCCGGGTCGGGGTTGGCGCTCAGCTCAGCGGGAAAGGTGACACTGGCAAGATTGTCGCGCTCGCTCTGCCAACGCGCCACGCTGGCCCAGGCCATGCGGTACTGGGCTTGCAACGACTGCACGTCAGCCTGGTTCTGGGTCTGGTCGAGACGAAACAGCGGCTGGCCCTGCTTGACCAGTTCGCCCTCCTTCACCAGGATCCGGCTGACTACGCCGGGGCTGAAGGTTTGCACGGCCTTGCGCTTGCCGGACACCACCACGGTGCCTTGGACAGGAATGCCCTGGTCCAACGGCGCAAGGCTGGCCCACAGGAAAAACCCACCGGCACCGACGATGGTCAGCAGCCAGCCCATTTTTACGAAGAAACCAGCATCGTGTTCTTTAAAACGAGGTTCAACGGTCATGCTGCTCATGCGCCTGGATTCCTTCCGGCCTGGTACTGACGACTGAAACTGACTCCGGTTTTTTCTTTCGGCGCTTCCTGCTGGCCGGACAATGCGCGCAGCACTTCCTGGCTGGGCCCGAACGCTTGCAAATGGCCTTCGCCGAGCACCAGCAGCTTGTCGGCCTGGGCCAGCGCCGAGGAACGGTGGGTCACCAATACCACGCTGCTGCCCTGGGCTTTCATCTGCACGATGGCACTGGCCAGCGCTGCTTCGCCGACGGTGTCGAGGTTGGAGTTGGGCTCATCCAGCACAATCAGGCGCGGCTCGCCGTACAGGGCGCGGGCCAGGGCCACCCGTTGTTTCTGACCACCGGACAGACCGCCGCCGTTGTCCCCCAGCACGGTGTCATAGCCTTGGGGCAGGCGCAGGATCAGTTCATGTACACCGGCCTGTTGCGCGGCCTTGACCACCCGCTCCGGGTCGGCCTCGCGAAAGCGCGCGATGTTTTCGGCGATGCTGCCGCTGAACAGCTCGATATCCTGGGGCAAATAACCGATATGCGGGCCGAGGTCGTCGCGGTCCCAACGATGGATATCCGCGCCGTCCAGGCGCACGGTGCCGGCCAGGGTCGGCCAGACGCCCACCAGCACCCGGGCCAGGGTGGACTTGCCGGAGCCCGACGCGCCCAGCACACCGAGCACTTCCCCGGCCGCCAGGTTGAAGCTGACCTGATGCAAGGTTGCCATGCGTCGCCCCGGAGGGCCGGCACTGACCTGCTCGAAACTGACCTGGCCCTTGGGTGCCGGCAAGGCCATCTGCTCGACTTCCGGGGGGAATTCGCGCAACAGTTCGTCGAGGCGCTGGTAGGCCAGTTTGGCCGAGCTCCATTGCTTCCACACGGCAATCAGCTGGTCAATAGGGCTGAGTACGCGGCCCATCAGAATGGAACCTGCGATCATCATGCCGGCGGTCATTTCGCCCCTGATCACCAGGAAGGCGCCGAGGCCCAATACCAGGGATTGCAGGCACAGGCGCAGGGATTTACTCAGGGAGCTGATCACCGAACCGGTGTCGCTGGCCTTGTTCTGGAAACCGAGGAATTGCGCGTGCACACCAAACCAGCGCTGGCGCAGTGCGCCGAGCATGCCCATGGCCTGGATTGTCTCGGCGTTGTGCAAGTGGCTGGTGGCCAACTGGGTGGATTGCTGGGAGAAGATACTCGCCTCGCCCAACGGCTTTTTCGTCAGGTATTCATTCAGGCACGCCAGCCCAATCAACAGCACCGCACCGGCCGTGGCCAGCACGCCGAGCCACACGTTGAAGAGGAAAATCACGAACAGGTAGATCGGAAACCACGGTGCATCGAAGAATGCGAACAGCGCAGGTCCGGTGATGAATTGGCGGATAGCGGTCAGGTCGCCCAGGGACTGCCCGGCGTGCCCCTGGCCGCGCTGCAGGTTGCGTTCGAACGCAGCCTTGTAGACGCGCAGATTGAACCGCCGCTCCAACTGGCTGCCAATACGGATCACGACAAAACTGCGTACCACTTCCAGCAGGCCGATAAATGCAAAGAAGCCCACGACCATCAGCGTCAACATCACCAGCGTGGTTTCATTCTGGGAGGACAACACACGGTCATACACTTGCAGCATGTAAATCGACGGCACCAGCATCAGCAAGTTAATCAGCGCCGTAAAGCAGCCGATGCTGATCAAAATACTCTTGTATTCACCCAACGCCCTGAATAAGGGCGCAACCCCATGGGACTTCGCCATATTATTTGATCTTCCTTGGAGCGAATGACGCGCAATAATCACCCTTGCCCCTAACAGGACTCGGCCAACTATTAAATCGAGTTATATGCTTATAACTTGAACTAAGGTATCCGTTTCAGTTCAACAACTTCTCCGGCTTTAGTACGGGCTTGATATTCACCCTCTTTCTGGCGATTCAAGTGCGTAATCCCTGAACCCTCAGCGTTAAACAGCCAAATACCATCCGGTGAGGGCGACCAGGTCAGTGGCTTATCGCCCAGCCATTGCGCGGCACACGCGATATCGCCATCCAGGGAATTGGCCTGCTCCAGCAATTCCAGGGCACACACCTTATCCTGCTGCTTCAACTCCCAATGCCCGGCCAATTGCGCGGTGGTGGGTAGAACGAGACTGCTCGCCATTGCATGGGCTCCTGCCGACACGAACAACACCTGCGATACACAGGCGATCAAATGGGAAAAACGCGGCATTTCAAGCTCCATCATAGAGCGCGGTGCCGAGGCACCGCGCGCTTACATCACGCTACGATGTCGCTGACCGCTGCCTGGCCGACGGTGGTGACGAGGAAATCCGCCACGCCGTGCCCGGAGAAGTCCACGGCCAACGTACCCAGGTTGGTGCCTGAGGCGTAGGACAGAACAGCATCGCCGGCATGCCCGGTAAATGCATTGACGAAGGTCACACCCGCACCCTTGGTGATACCGGACAGGTCGATCTTGTCCGAACCCGAGGTGAAGTCGAAGATCTTGTCCGCAGCGCCTGGACGGGAGTCGGAACTGGCACCGTACACGAAGGTATCTCTGCCGGCGCCGCCCCACAGTTGGTCTGCACCGCCACCACCGTAGATGAGGTCGTTGCCGGCCCCGCCCTTGATGAGGTTAGCGGCCTGGTTACCAATGATCAGGTCGTTGCCCGCGCCACCAAAGGCGTTTTCGACGGTGACGCCCTTGGCGATGGACACGTTGCCCACCAGCCCGCCAACGTCGGAGAACGAGGTGGCATTGAGGTTGATCTTCTGGTTTTGGGTGAAACCGGAGAAGTCCAGGGTATCATTGCCACCACCGTCCCACACCGAGAACACCAGCTTGTCGGCATTGGATGTGGCGCTGAGAAAATCACGCCCGGTGTTGGAGTTGAACCCGTAGGTAGTGTCACCGGCACGGGTGTTGAAGTTGGCACCGTAGAGCTTCTGGATCGCGGCGATGTCGTCGATCAGCGGGCCGGAAGCGTAAGCCTCGACGCCGCCTTTGCTGAAGTTCTGGTTGGTGTTGCTCTCGCTCCAGTAACTCATGAGGCTGTAGCCGCGCGTGTCCTGTCCATAGGTCGCGTCGTTGTAGGTCGGGTTGCCATTCCCGGCGTTGTAGTCGCCAGGGTGAGCCAGGCCCAGGGTGTGGCCGATTTCATGGGTGAGGGTTTGCCGGCCATAGTTGTTCAGGTCCGGGCTTTTGTTCGGCGTGTAGCTGTTGTTGGTCAGGTACCACGAGGTGCCGTCGTAGCCTGCGCCGGTGCCGGGCAGGTAGGCGAACGCCGCCGCGCCGTCCTGGCCGCTGCTGTAGTTGCCGAAGGTCATGTGACCGTCACCGCCGGAAGCCTTTTCGGTAAAGGTCACGTTGGCGACATCCGACCAGGATTGCATAGCCAGTGCGGCCTGTGCTTTCTGCTGGGCGTTGAACTGGCTGAAACCTGAGATGCCATGTTTGTTCATGGTGCTCTGGGTAGCCGAGGTGAGGAAGGTGTAGGTCAGATCGATCTTGCCGTTGCCATCAAAGTCCCGATACGCGGCGCCATCCCGCAGCAGCTGGGTAGCTGCCTGGTCGACGGTGTAGGACGGTTTGCCGTTGACCGTGAGGTTACCGCCACGGTCATACAAATGGCTGAAGCTATCGATTTGCGAGTAAGCAGTGCTGGCTTGCGCGGCAGATACAATAGCCTTGTCTTTTACTTTTGACATAAACGTACTTCCTTGTTTGCAAGTGCATCAGTCTTTGTTCGATAGGAACCTCGCGGGCGAGGATAGTCCTATCACTCACCTCTTTTGAAGGCGTAAGAAAACTGACACAACTTGAAATCTTTCGTCCACCACTATTTCCACGGCTAAAATGTGACGCAGGTTCAACTTGAGTAAGTCGCACGTAGTGTTTACAGGGAACCCTTGCTTTTTAGCTGCCTCGTTTGACGCCGTGATATTTAAATATTAAATAGCAGTAAAGCCGCTCGATTTGAGCGGCGCACTTGAATAATGGATCCAATATATTGTCACGGTGTCAATGGCAGCATTAAAGAGCCATCATTCGCACTATTAAAGTGCGTTGTCCCCTATTACCGGGACATACACCACCCGCACTTGTGCAATGCTTCAAAGAGCGTCTCGCCGGTCAGCCCAGGCACCCTGACGCCCTCTTGCGTGCTCATGTTTTCGCCCGCCAGTATCGCGTTGATGATCGCCTCTTCCACCGCCTCGGCCGCAGCGCTGAACAGCGGCGAGATATGATCGTTATTGACCATGTGCAGCGCCGTTTGCAATGGCAGGTCTCTACGCCCGTAGTCTGCCGGCGGCAAATCCTGGTTACCGGTGGCAAAGGCTAAAAACAGGTCGCCACTGGAATCCTCGGTGCCACCCCCGGTGCGCGCGATGCCAATGGATGCACGCTGTGCCAGGCGCTGGCATTGGTGGGGCAGCAAGGGTGCGTCGGTGGCGATAATCACCACGATAGACCCCATGCCAGGCGTACCCTGCTCGGCGAAAGGCGAGGCAATATCCATCAAGTGGCGCCCCACTGGATAACCATCGACCCGCAGCTCCTGGCGCTTGCCATGGTTGGCCTGCACCAGCACGCCGACTGTCCAGCCGCCCTGCTCCGCCGGTAAACGCCGTGACGCCGTGCCGATACCGCCCTTGAACTCATGGCAGATCATGCCGGTGCCGCCGCCCACCGAGCCCTCCTGCACCGGGCCGCTTTCAGCGTTTTCCAGGGCCTGGCGTACATGCTCAGGTTGTACGTGCTGGCCCCAGATATCGTTGAGCAAGCCGTCGTAGGTTTCCATGACCACCGGCATGCACCAGTACACCGCAGGGTCCGCCAGGCGCTCGCGCTCCAGGGCGATCAAGGTGTCACGCACAATGCCGATGCTGTGGGTGTTGGTAATCGCCATCGGCGTGGTCAACAGCCCCGCCTCGCTGATCCACTCAAGGCCGGTGGCGTCGCCGTTGCCATTGAGCACGTGGTAACCGGCGAAACAAGGTTGGTGCCGCGTCTCCCCGGCGCGCGGTTGGATCAGCGTGACCCCGGTTCGCACCTGCTTGCCGTCGATCTCTGCCTTGAGCGTGGTGTGACCCACGCGAACCCCGGGAACATCGGTGATGGCATTCAATTCGCCGGGCGTGCCCAGCCCCAACGTGATGCCCAATTGACGTGCTCGCATACCCACTCCTTACAGTTTCTGGAACGCCGGGCTCAACCGGCCACTGATGCAATACAGAATCACCGACAGGGCCAGCAAGCCGATGATGATCATGATGTCGCGCACCGATGCCTCAAGGATCAAGGTCACCAACAGGTACCCCGCGCCGAGCACCGCCAGCAAGGCCGGCAACGGCCACAACGGCATGCGATAGGGATGCTCGCGATCACGCAACAGTACCCGGCTCATCAGCGCACTCAGCGCCACCACCAGGTACACCAGCATGATCAGCAAGACGCTGAACGAAGTCAGGTCGGCCAGGTTCGAGCTGAAACTCAACAGCGCCGAAGGAATCGCCAGGAACAGAGTCGCCAGCCACGGCGAATCCCAGCGCGGGTGAATACGCGTGAACAGTTTGTTGATGCTCGGCGTCCACAACGCATCGCGACCGCTGCTGAACACCACCCGGCCAATCTGGATGACGATGGCGACAATGGCATTGAACACCGACAGGAAGATCCCGGCACTGACCAGCCGCGACAGGGTTTCATTGCCGTGGCTGGTCAACAGGTAACCGATGGGGTCGGGGCTGCTGATCATCGCGCTCAGGGACGGCGCCCCAATCAACAATGCCGTGATCGGCACCAGTTCGATCACCACCACCAGGCCCAGGGACCACAACACCGCCTTGTGTACGCCCTTGCCGCCGCATTTCATGTCTTCGGCCAGCAACACCGCCGGGCCGTAGCCATTGAACGAGAACAGGCCGATGCCAACCGCGCCGATTACCAGGGCCCAGGGCGCCAGGTGCAACACGCCGTTTTCGACGATCTGCGGCTGGAACAACACACTGGCCGGTTGTACCGGGTTGCCGAAGCCGATCACCACGATCACCAGCAGGGCCGCCACTTCCAACAGCAGGCACGTGCCAGTGATCCAGGCATTGAGCTTTATATTGAGAATACCCAGGGCGTAGCTGGATACCACGATCACCAGGGCGACGGTCTGTGAATCGAAGTTCGTGCCCAGGGCATTATTCAGGTAAGTCGCCGCCCCCGTTGCCAGCACCGGCGGGATAAACAACAACATCACCAGCACGGTCAGGAACGTCGCGTAGCCGGCCATGCCGCCAAACACCCGCTTGGCATACACATACTCGCCACCAGCGCTGTTATGGGCGCGGCCCAGTTCCGCGTAACAGAAGGCGAACATCAGTGCGAGCAACGCGGCCATCACAAAAGCGAGGAACACGCCGCTGCCCGCCTGCTGGATGGCAAACGGGGCGATCACGAATACGGAACTGGCCGGCGTTACCGCGGAAACGGTAATGGCCACTACATCAAAGACGCTCAGGGTGGGCTTGAGCACGCCATCGGGCGCGGGAGAAGCGCTCATATCGTTATCCTCTGTCGTTGTTTTTGGTGTGAGGCAGAAACGAAAAATGATGTTTTTGCGGGATATGCTTCCCGTTGGATGACTGCGACGTTATCGGCCCTGGATCTATCAGCCAATTCCCCTATTGGCGTACTCCCCTTGACGATGCCCGCTAAAAGCCGAACTCTTGGCCGATATTTCGATGATGGAGCCAGGTACATGCATCTGTTCAGGGAAATCGGCATGCACGCGGGGTTGGGCCGCACCCTGTCACAGATCGGCACCGAGCGGTTCTGGAAACAGCTGGTGCTGTTGCTGCACCAATGCCTGCCCTTCGATAACGCCCTGGCGATTTTCTACCCGCTGGATGGCCCGCCCCAGGCCCTGGAGGAGTACGACGCCCAACCCAGCAGCAAACCGGCTTCGATGCTGGTGTACCTCAATGGCCTGTACCTGCTCGATCCGTTTTACCAGGCGTGCCGCGAGCACTATGCCAGCGGCGTTTACCGCCTGGAGGAAGTGGCGCCGGACCATTTCCGTCAGAGTGAGTACTTCCTCAACTACTTCCACGACAACGTGCTGGAAGACGAGGTGCAATTTATCCTGCAATTGCCCGGCGCGGGCACGCTCTCACTGTCACTGGGTATGCAGCGGCGCTTCAGCTTCGAAGAGACCGGGCTGTTGACCACGCTGGCGGCCTGGGTGCTGCCGCTGATGCAGCAGCACTGGCAACAAAGTACTCAGCGGGCTCCGGCGATGGACAGCCAGATCCGAGACGCATTGAGCCACTTTGGCAGTGGTGTGCTCTCGGACCGCGAACTGGAAATCGCCCGCCTGGTATTGCGCGGTTTTTCTTCCAAGGCCATGGCCGAACGCCTCAAGATCTCGCCGGACACGGTGAAAGTGCATCGTAGGCATTTGTACGCCAAGCTGGACATCTCGTCCCAGCCCGAGTTGTTTTCATTATTCATCCAATCATTGGGGCACGATCTGGATAATCCGTAGGTTCAATCCGAATGAAAGAAATTAATGTGCTCCGGCAATAGATTGACACCGTCAACGCGCACAGAAAAGTTCGGGCCCTCAGGGGTGACTTTGATATTCAAGGTACTCACGCCAAACTCATGACTCAACTGCACGTCACCGACGTCCACGGGTGGACCCGGTTGAATGTTGATGGCCGATATATTGTGATCTTTTAGTACCAATGACACATCGATCTCGTCTTCCTTTGGATTGAAGTTCAAGATTGTGTCCGGATCATCACTGAGGGAGTCGGTGCTGTGCTCATATTTGAATGTATTTTCACCCTGCCGGCCCACCAGCTGGTCGGCGCCGCCGCCGCCAATTAGCACTGAGGGCTCGCCGCGCTGGGCTTCCAGGCTCTCGCGCTGGTCTGTACCGCGCAAGACGGGAGGGCTATTTTCTGGCTGGGTCCACGTGCCACCTGCTGGAAGGCTTTGTATGGAGGACATTTAAATCACCTTTTAGATAATGCGTTTATGTGAATGTGTTACATGCAGCGGACCGAAATCTCTCACACTGCAAACAACACTTTCCATGCGTAATATTTGACATCAAATGTCTTAAATATGACGTCATTATCTATTCAAGTGCATTCGGCGGTTAATGCCTGCCAATGGATATGCAAAAGACTGGCTTACAGCGTAAGCCAGCCTACTTAATCAGCGCCCCGTGCGAATGGTATTCCACACTCGCGTGCGAATCCGATCAATCTTCAACGGCATGGCTTCCAAAGCGAACAACTTGCCCATCATATCCGGGCTCGGATACACCTTGGTGTCCGCCTTGATCGCCGGGTCAACCAGGCTGTCGGCCGCCGCGTTGCCGTTGGCGTAGTGCACGTAGTTGGTGATGCTGGCCATCACCTCCGGGCGCAGCAGGTAATTCATGAAGGCATAGCCGGCTTTTTCATCGGGCGCGTCGGCGGGCATGGCGACCATATCGAACCAGATGGCCGCGCCTTCCTTGGGAATGTTGTAGCCGATCTTCACACCGTTCTTGGCTTCCCTGGCGCGGCTTTCGGCCTGCAGGATGTCGCCGGAAAAACCGACGGCCACGCAGATATCGCCATTGGCCAGGTCGGCGGTGTATTTCGAGGAGTGGAAATACGCCACATAAGGCCGCACTTTCATCAGCAGGTCTTCGGCCTTTTTGTAGTCCTCGGGCTTTTTGCTGTGGTGCGGCAAGCCCAGGTAGTTCAGCGCTGCCGGCAGCAGCTCCGGGCCGTTGTCGAGGATGGCCACGCCACATTTTTGCAGCTTGGCCATGTTTTCCGGCTTGAAAATCAGGTCCCAGGAATCCACCGGCGCGTTATCGCCCAATACGGCCTTGACCTTGTCGATGTTGTAGCCAATGCCGGTGCTACCCCACAGGTATGGGAACCCATGCTCGTTGCCCGGGTCGTTGTTTTCCACGGCCTTGAGCAGCACCGGGTTGAGGTTCTTCCAGTTCGGCAACTGGCGCTTGTCGAGTTTTTTCAGGGCGCCGCCCTGGATTTGACGGGCCATGAAATGGTTGGACGGAAACACCACGTCGTAACCGGATTTGCCGGTCATCAACTTGCCGTCGAGGGTTTCGTTGCTGTCGTACAGGTCGTAGGTGAAACCGATGCCGGTGTCTTTCTGGAAGTTCTTGGTGGTGTCCGGGGCGATGTAGTCCGACCAGTTGTAGATCTTCACGGTCTCGGCGGCCTGGCTGACGGAGGCCAGCAACATCAAGGGCAACAGGGCAATGGCTTTCATGGTTCGATTTCCTGGCGGTTTTAGGGCTGTTGTTATGGCAGGCGATCAAGGATCAAAGCGTTACAGGATCAATACGTAGGTCTTGCGCACGGTTTCCTGGATATCCCAGGTGCCGGTGCTGTTGGCCGGCAACATCAGTGCATCGCCGGCTTGTATATGAAGGGTTTCACCGTTATCGGGGGTGAAGGTGCAGCGGCCCTGGATGAAATGGCAAAACTCCTGGGACTTTATCTGCCGACGCCAGCGCCCTGGGGTGCATTCCCAGATACCGGTCTCAACCCCATCATGGCGTTCCACGCTCAAGGTCGAGGCCACGGCGATAGGCTCGCCCAGGGGCGCGGCGACCGGTGACGAGTCCGGCAGACGGGTGTTCAGTGCGTCTTTGAATTGGGTGATGCTCATGGGGGGTTTCCCGTGTGAGTGGAACGACTTAGTGCATGAAGCCTTCCATGAACCCGGCGACGCCGGTCGCCAACCTGCGGCGCCAGGGCGCGGTATTGGGGTTGGCCAATACCTGGTCCTCATGGACAAAGCTGCGGATGATCGCGTTATAGCCCAGCCAACGGCACGGCTCGGGCTCCCAGGCCTTGAGGGCTTGCAGGCCGCGTTCGCGAATCACCCAGGGTTGACGGGTCAGGGGCGTATCAAGGCCCAGAATCAGATCGGCCAGGGTGCGGCCGCCAAGGTTGGTGGCGCCTACGCCCTCCCCGCCATAGCCGCCGGAAAGCGCAACGCCGGTTTTATGGTCGCAGAGCATGTGCGGACGGAAATTGCGCGACATGCCGAGGTTGCCGCCCCAGGAATGGGTAATCCTTACCTTCTTCAGCTGTGGGAAGAGTTCGCCAAACAGGTAGCGACGCAGCTGCACTTCGCTGTCGGTGAGATCAAAGTTGTGGCGCAACTTACCGGCAAATTGATAGCCGCCGCGGGCGCCGAACACTAAGCGATTGTCGGCCGTGCGCTGGCCGTAGGTGACTTGTCGGCTGCTCTCGCCAAATGCCTGGCCCCGGTTGAGGCCGATTTCATCCCACGTGCTGGCGGGCAAGGGTTCGGTGGCGACGATCAGGCTCTGTACTGGCAACTGGTAACGGCCCAGGAGCGGCAAGGTATTGGCGTAACCCTCCACTGCCGGCACTACCCAGGCGGCACGCACACTGGCCTTGGCCGTGCGCAGGCTGCCGGATTGCCAATGGGTCACCGAGCTGTTCTCGTAGATGCTCACGCCGAGGCTTTCAACGGCCCGCGCCAGGCCGCGCACCAGCTTGGCCGGGTTGATGGTCGCGACATGGGGTGCATAGATACCGCCATAGGGCTTGGCGATACGAATCTGCTCGGCCAACTGCTGCGGGCTGAGCCAGCGGTAATCATCTTCGGTAAGGCCCTGGGCATACAGCTTGTCCAGGTACCGGCGCAGGCTGCCCTCCTGCTCGGGGTAGCGTGCGGCGCAATACAGCGCGCCACCTTTGCGGTAGTCGCAGTCGATACCTTCGCGGGCCAACACCTGCGCTACCTCATCAGGAATGCCGTGCAGCAGGTCAAACGAAGCGCGCCGTTGCTCCGGAGCGAGGCCGGCCAGCAGGCGGTCCTCGCCCAGCAGATTGCCCATCAGCCAGCCACCGTTGCGCCCGGATGCGCCAAAGCCGGCGGTCTGCGCCTCAATGATGGCGATCTTCAGCTCCGGAGCCTGGCGTTTAAGGTAATAGGCGGTCCATAGGCCGGTATAGCCGGCGCCGATGATCGCCACATTGACATCCAAGTCATGCTCCAGACACGGCCGCGCCTCCAGCGGGTCGTCCAGTTGGTCCATCCATAGACTGATATTGCGCCATGCCGGCATGCCAGGTGCCCCTACCTCGTTTCGATAGGGTCGATCCTAGAGCGCGGCGTCAGGGGCTGTCTTGCGCGCGTGCACGCAGGGAAATTTGTTTGACGTAAGCCTTGGGCGATTGGCCGGTGTGCTGGCGGAAAGCACTGTAGAACGCCGAGAGTGAATTAAACCCGGCGGCAAAGGCCAGGTCATCGACTTTCAAAGGAGCAGTGGCACCGTCCAGTGCGGCCAATAAATGCTGGAGCCGCGCCTGATTGACGTAACGGTAGAAGCTTTGGCCAAGCACCTGATTGAGCAGGTAGGAAATCTGATTGCGGCTGTAGCCACACTCCTTCGCGACCCGTTGCAGGTCCAGCTCCGGGTCCAGATAGGGTTGCCTGGTTTCAAAGTATTGCTGCAGGTCATTCGCCATATGTCCCAATTGCTGGGGCGACAAGCCCAGGCGACTGACCGTGGGCCGCATGGATTGGGCCGGCTCATGCACCAGGGATGCATATTCATTGACCCGCCAGATCAACCCGTCGCGCACGGTGATGGCTTCGCTGGTGCGAAACGACACCAGGCCCTGACCGCCACGCAAAGTGATGCGGTACTGGATGAACGCGGTGTCGTCATCGGCACGGATACGATCGGTGTGTTCAATCGCCTCCTGCGCTTGACGGGGCATGCTGGCCTGCAGGTACTCGCGCAGCTCGGCGTAACCCACCACGCGGTTCTGGAAGAAATCGTGGTACTGGATCTCGGGGTGGTAGTAACCCATTACGCCGTCCAGATCGCGATGGCGCCAGCACAGGTGATGGCGCAGCACCAGCTCACGGGTGGCTCGGGTGTTCCGACAATCATCATCTGGGATCATGTCAGGCATAAAGGGCTCTGCAGCGGGGAAAATGCTTGAGGATGCCGAAGTTTACCCGCCCCTTCAATGGTCAGAGCGGGCAGCAGACTAATGGCCTTTTGCCTAAATTTGCGTAGGACATGACCCACGTCAAAATTAGCGAAAAGAACCGCCGAACGGAGCTAAAAAAGTCCACGTGTACTTGCGAACGAATGCTATTTTTAAGCTCTTCACTGTCATGACCAGCGAGGTCTTGACCCCTGCCGCGAGCTAAAGGAAGCGCTCAATGAACAAGGTGGGCAATATGAACAAAGTGACGTTTCCCAACGCGTGCCAGCTGATGCGCTGGCATTTTCATCCAATGGGCTTCGAGGGCAGCATGGACGCCCCCGGTAGCATGATCGCCCGCCTGTTTGACCGGGCCAGCGGCGAGACATTGATCGCCATCGCCGGCATCCCTTGCGCCACGGTGATGAACGCTGCCGATGTGGAGCGCATCATCGAAGCGGTAGAGGATGAGCTGGAGTGTTTTGTGCCCCCGTTGTCGTTGCGGGCCTGAATACTATTTGGGCAGCCACCGATTGGCTAATATGGGTGAGGGCTTGCCCCGATGCCGGTGTGTCAGCCGGTACATCCGGTGACTGACATTCTGCAATCGGGGGCAAGCCCCTCAAACTACAAGTAAACTTCTGATTTTAAAGAGTTAAAATTTAGTCCTAACGCCGGATATTTTGGAGGCGGTCCAGGTTGCTGCGCGACGGCGCCACGTCGACGATGTGACCGGGTCGTTTACCTAAACAACAAATATGTAGCCAGGCCGAAAACCAACATCCTGCTCGGCTGTCAGGCCGCGACGGGAGCAAGCTCCCTAGTTTGCTGCGCGACAGCGTCACATCGAAGATGTGGTGGGGGCTCCCACATTTGTCTCTGTGTCAGTTGGAGGGGCAGCGCTGGTCATTGAAGAAGGCTTTTCTGCCATCCACCCGCTCTGAGGCCTTGGGCACATTCACGCCCTGGCCTTCCGGCTTTTCCACGTACCAATAGCAGTGGCTGACCGCTCGGGTAATGCCGACATAGGCCAGGCGCAATATTTCGTCTTTCTGCGCAGTGTCATAAGGTTCGTTATCACCGTCCTTGCCCAGGCCCGCCATGCGGTAGACCTGATTCTTATACGGCGAGCTGGTGAGATGCTGGCAGTCCCCCAGTAGAAATACCGCATCCGCCTGCAATCCTTTGGCGCTGTGATAGGTCAGCTGTTTCAACCTGCGCTCGTGGGACGGCAAGTTAGAATCCACATTAACTACAGCCTGGATATGCTCTTGAATCAGTAACTTATCGCTGCTTTTTCGATACAGCATTAACACTGTCTCGCCCCGCTGATAGTGCTCCAGCAATCGCCGGCCCAGCGCCGCGTCGTCGCGTTCGAGCACCATCACGGGCACCAATGCCTTGGGCGCGCCACTGGCCTTGGCCTTCTTGCCGGGAATCGCCGGAGCACTGCGCACGACATGTTCGGCCGCGTCGATGATGTACTGGTGGCTGCGATAGTTCTCCGCCAGCATCACGCGGGTGGTAGTTGGCGAGGCAAATTCGTTATTGAAGTGCATGAAGAACTTGGGCGAGCTGCCACGCCAACCATAGATCGATTGCCAGTCATCCCCTACGCATAGCAATGAAGAACGCTGTGCGCCGCGCCCCACATGCATCGCCGGGCCGCGACTGCGGATCTCCCTGAGGCTTGCGCGTATCCACGAGACAATCTGTGGCGAAACATCCTGGAATTCGTCGATCATCAAGTGCGACATCGGCCGCAGCAGCGGATCGCTGAGCAACTTGAGGTTTTCCGGGGTGTTTTCACCGAACAGGGAGAACATCCGGTTGTAGGTCATGATCGGCGGCGATTGATCCAGCAGGTGATCTTCCAGGGCCTTCCAGAAAATGCTCAGGGCTTCAAAGAACAACCGATCCGGATCGTCCTTGGCAAAGCGCATCTGGCCCACGGCCGTCGGTACGTCCAGCCCGAGGTTCTCGATAAACCCGGCAGCCATGACAAAACTATCCAACAGCGGCGTCGAGGCCAGTTCGCCTTTGACCTTGTAATCAAACCCAGGCCCGGCCGTGGCATCGCCGGCCAGACTGCTGATCAAGCGCTTTGAAGCCTCATAGTTATCCAGCCATATCAAAGGCTTACGACAAAAAGCTTGAAAAAGTGTGCGCTTGACCGCCCACTCGGCACGTACGGATAGTTTGGAATTCGGTCGGCTGAGCTGGGCGTTTTCCCGCGCATCGAAACCCAGCATCACCCATGCATCCAGCGCCGGGATATAGCCGTGACAATGAAATTGCGCACCGTTGATTTCAAAAGTCTGGCGGCTGGGCTCTATGCCCTTGATCGGCCACGCCCCGGCGCGAAACCATAGATCTTCGATCACATCGCAAAGTTCGTCATCACGTTTGGCCGCCAGTTCTGTCACCGCGATGCGTTTTTGCACGTCCGGATGATCGCGCTCCAGCTCCTTGAGTTGCAGGCCCTGGCGGGCCAGCGGCGCAATCAGCTCGCGAAAACGCTGGTGGCGGCCATGCAGGCGGTGATAGCAGGCATTCATCTGTTGACGCTGGGCGTCGCCGATGCGCAGGTCGAAGGGGTTGCTGTCGGCGTCCGCAGAACCGTCGCTGAGGTTTTCAAAGGCTTGCAGACGCTCAAAGCCCGGCAGGCTGCGCACCATTGGCAGGATGCGCGAGTGGAAGGTACGCACCACAGCCTGGGCTTCCTTCATGCCAAGGGGTTGGCCCCACAAGCTGAGAATGTCCATGAGCTTGTGTATGAAGTCCTTACGCGACTCGCGAGTAAAGGTCACCACCGTCATCGAACTCAGCTCAAAGCCCAAATAATGGCTCAGCAGCAGGATGCGCAGCACCAGGGATGTGGATTTACCCGCGCCGGCTCCGGCGATCACCGAAGTCGAGGGCGTATCGCTGAAGATCATCTTCCACTGCGCCGCGCTTGGCTGCGCATGGGCCGGCAGCAGCCGCGCCACATCCGCCTTCATGCGTTTTTTCACTTCCGCCGTGAGCGGCAGCCGCCAGTCATCGAACAGGCTGTCATCCACCCCCGGCGCAGGGTGTCCGTCCGCACGGAAGTCGCGGATCAACAGGACCTGCCGGCCCTCCTCAATCCCATCGGCCTTGCCCTCGCGATAACCATATTCCACACCCGCCTCATGCCCACTGCGAAAGCCGTCGGCTTGGCCATGCAACCAGGAGAACCGGTGCTGCGCGCGCAAACGGGTGAGGCCGTGGCCAAACAGGCGAGCGGCCAGTCGTTTCAATAGCGGCATCTCGGCCAAGGGGCGCAGTTCGGGGGGCAGATCAGGCTTGTGTTGCGGCACGCGGACTCCTGCGATGAGATTGGCTGTGATGAGGGGCGTCATGGTCGCCGGAATCGGCGCTCAGTTCCAGCCAATTGCTTTGCTGTCATGCAGTTAGGCGATGAAGTGAAAGTTGATATAGACCAAACATATCGAATTAACGGATAGGAATTAGGCATTTTTTACGCTTTTTATCGATGATCCGCTGCTGGATGATAGACCCATCAACAGGAGACGATCATGCTTGAACTTCGACCTTTCAGCACCCTGGGCGGCGCCCATCACGGCTGGCTTGACGCCCATCACCACTTTTCCTTCGCCGAATACCACGACCCCGAGCGCATGCACTGGGGCAACCTGCGGGTATGGAACGACGACATCATCGCCCCGGGCAGCGGTTTCCCCCAGCACCCGCACCGCGACATGGAAATCATCACCTACGTGCGTGAAGGCGCGATCAGTCATGCTGATAACCTGGGCAACAAAGGTCGCACCGAGGCTGGTGATGTGCAGGTGATGAGTGCGGGCACCGGGATCGCCCATAGTGAATACAACCTTGAAGCTACACCGACCAAGATCTTCCAGATCTGGATTATCCCGAATCAGGCTGGGCTACCGCCGTCCTGGGGCGCCAAACCGTTTCCACAAGGTAACCGTGAGGGTTTTGTGACGCTTGCCAGTGGTAAGGCCGGCGACAGTGAAAGACTGAGCATTCGTGCCGATGCACGCTTGGTGGCGGCAAATCTGAAAGCCGGGGAAAGCGCTGAGTATCGGCTGGACAGCGGCCGCCGGGCATACCTGGTGCCGGCCACGGGCGTGATTGACGTCAATGGTTTACGGGCACAGGCGCGAGATGGCGTGGCGGTTGAGGATGAGCAGGTATTGCGGGTGACGGCGGTCGAGGACAGTGAGATCGTGTTGGTTGACCTGGCCTGAGCTTGCGCCCGATGCTGGCCTTACAGCAGAACGCTATCTGACTGACGCCCTGATCCAATGTGGGAGGGGGCTTGCTCCCGATGGCGGCCTGGCAGCCGACCAGGATGTTGGATTAGACCGAGTACATATACGCCCCATCCAGGGTTACTGTTGACTGCTAAAAAGTTGTGTTGATACCCATGCCCCGACGAGGGCGTATCAGTAAATGCATCTGTGGCTGCCCCATCGCCATCGGGAGCAAGCCCCCTCCCACAGGGTGGTGTGGAAACCCATGCCCCGGTGAGGCGGTGTCAGTCAACGCAACTGTGACTGACTCACCGCCGTCGGGGCACGGCCCTTCCCACATTGGGTTCGGCGTTACTACTGGGCGATTGCACCGTCCACCAGTACCTGCGCCTCCTCCACCAGCCGCTTGAGGTGATCTTCGCCGATAAAGCTCTCGGCATAGATCTTGTAGATGTCCTCGGTGCCCGATGGCCGTGCGGCAAACCAACCGTTTTCGGTCATGACCTTCAAACCGCCAATTGCCTGGTTATTGCCCGGTGCATGGCTGAGAATCTGCTGGATGCTCTCCCCGGCCAATTGCGTGGACGTCACCTGCTCCGGCGAGAGCTTGCCCAGAAGGGCTTTCTGCGCCGGGGTCGCCTTGGCGTCGACACGTATGGCAAACGGCTCGCCCAGCGCGTCGGTCAGGCCGCGGTAGATCTGGCTCGGGTCCTGGCCTTTGCGCGAAGTCATTTCCGCCGCCAGCAAAGCCGGGATCAAGCCGTCCTTGTCGGTGCTCCACACCGTACCGTCCTTGCGCAGGAACGAGGCACCGGCGCTTTCTTCACCACCAAAGCCCAACGAACCTTCGAACAAGCCGTCGGCGAACCATTTGAAGCCCACCGGCACTTCGTACAAACGGCGATCGATACGCGCAGCGACGCGATCAATCAAGCCACTGCTGACCACGGTCTTGCCCACTGCAGCATCGGCGCGCCAGTCAGGACGGTTCTGGAACAGGTAATCAATGGATACCGCCAGGTAGTTGTTCGGCGCCAACAGGCCGCCGGATGGGGTGACGATGCCGTGGCGGTCGTGGTCCGGGTCGCAGGCGAACGCAACGTCGAAACGCTCCTTGAGGCCGATCAGGCCCTGCATGGCGTAGCTGGACGACGGGTCCATGCGAATCTGGCCGTCCCAGTCGACGCTCATGAAGCGGAAAGTCGCATCGACTTCGGTGTTCACCACCTCCAGGTTCAGACGGTAGTGCTCGGCAATCGCCGACCAGTAGCGCACCCCGGCCCCGCCCAACGGGTCCACGCCCAGGCGCAGGTCGGCGCTGCGGATCGCATCCATGTCGATCACATTGACCAGGTCGGCCACATAGCTGTTGAGGTAGTCATGGCGATGGGTGGTGTCCGCCTTGAGCGCCTGGGCGTGGGTGATGCGCTTGACCCCGGCCAGCTTGTTGGCGAGCAGTTCATTGGCCTTGGCTTCGATCCACTTGGTGACGTGGGTATCAGCCGGGCCGCCATTAGGCGGGTTGTACTTGTAACCGCCACTCTGCGGTGGGTTGTGGGACGGTGTAATCACGATACCGTCCGCCAGGCCGCTGGTGCGACCACGGTTGTAGCAGATGATTGCGTGGGAAATCGCCGGGGTCGGCGTGTACTCATCGCCTTCGGCCAGCATGACGTGTACGCCATTGGCGGCCAACACTTCCAGGGCGCTGGCCCCGGCAGGCGTGGACAGCGCATGGGTGTCCAGGCCCACGAACAATGGCCCGTTGATACCTTGGGCTTCGCGGTACAGGCAGATTGCCTGGCTGATCGCGAGTACATGCCATTCGTTGAAACTCAGCTCGAATGAGCTGCCACGGTGCCCGGAGGTGCCAAAGGCCACGCGCTGGGTAGAGATTGCTGCATCAGGCTGGCCGGTGTAATAGGCCGTGACCAGTCGCGGGATATCCACCAGCAACTGGGCCGGCGCCGGTTTGCCCGCAAAAGGACTGATAGTCATGCATAAACCTCGAAAAGAAGGATTCGGAAAAGTGTCAGTTTACTGGGACTTGGACTACCGCGCGACGGTATCGATCCTACAACCTGAAGAGAAATTTCAAACTCTAAGCGGTCTGCGCCTCGAGCAACGCCTGAGCCAGCGCATCCAAGGTGACATCCAGATTGGGCTGCCCCGCGAACGTATGGCTCAAGCGCATATGCTGATGGTGCAAGCCGCTGAGGCTGAATAACTCTCCCGGCGCTATCACGACCTGTTGCGTGAGCATCCGCTGAAAGATCAGGCGCATATCCACTGGCGCCACCGACTCCAACCAGAAACTCGCCCCGGCGATGGGCGCCCGGTAGCTCACGCGCCCTTGCATGCGTGCGTCCAACCGCAGGCTCATGGCCTGCGCTTGCTCCTGTAGCAGTTGGCGCAATGCCCGCAGGTGCTGATCAAAGCGCCCGCTCTGATAAAGCCGGGCAATGGCCCGCTGACGGATTGACGACAAACGAAATGAGCGCAATAAAAACTGGCGCTGCAATTCACTGCTCATTTGATGCGACAGTAAATAGCCATAGGGCGCTTCCGGACCCAACACTTTCTCGAACGACGAGAACACCAGTAGCCGCTCCGGGTTGACCAAGTGACGCAGGGCGGCCTGGGATGGCGTGTAGCTCAGCTCACCAAAGGTGTCGTTCTCCAGCAGCCAGCAACCGTATTGCTCGAGCAAATGCGCAATCTGCAACCTTTCCGGAACCGATAACGCCGTACCTGACGGCATGCTCACCACCGATGACAGCAGCACCAGGTGCACGGGTTCGTGGCGCAACAGGTGCTCGAACATCGCCAGGTCGAAGCGGCCATCGGCGAGCCAGGGCAATTCGATCACCCGTACACCAGCAGCCTGAAAGAGGCGCAAGACCCGATAATCACAGGGTGATTCGGTCACCAACACGGTGCCCTTGAGACCCAGGGCGTCAATCAGTATCTCCAGCACACCCTGTAGATCGGCACCGACATACACCTCGTCGGCCTGCCAGCAGCGCGTAGGCGATGAGGTATAACGTGCCGCTAGCGCTGCGCGCAGCTCCCATACACCGCAGGGTTGCGACCAGGGTTGCAGTTGGTGCGGGTAGCGGCGCACCAATTTGCGCTCCAGCGCCAGCAAGTCACCATCCAGCGAGCCCAACAGCGCCGGCTCATCCCCACTGAGCACGACCATGGCCGGCCGCCGCGCCGCCGCGTAGAGCCTTTCGAGCAGGTCAGCGCCCCCCGTCAGCTGGGGGTTGGCGGCTACCGGCCAGGCGAAGTATCCGGACTTGGCCACCGAGTACACCCGCCCTTCCTTCTCCAGCAGCGAGTAGGCGTATTGGATCGTCGAGATCGACACGTTCAAGCGTGTTGACAGCTGCCGCAAGGATGGCAACTTGACCGGTGTTTCCAGGCTGACTTCGTTGATCAGGTTGATCATGTAGCGGTAAACCGCCTGATAGGCAAAATCTGCCTGCCGCTCTCCCCGCAGGTTCATGGCCGCGCACCGGCCTGTACAAACAAATACACGCTAACGCCCCGATAACCGTGCAGTCGGTACTTCGGACTGCGTGAATCGCGGCTTGCGTGACAGGATGCCACGCTCCACCTGCAGCGGGCGCTTGCGGTACACGTGCTGCAATAGCGGCAATGGCAACCCACTGGTATCCACCAGCCACTGTTGCAGCATGTCGGCTGCAGGCTTGCCTTGAAGCGCCTTGTGCAGTTCGGGGAGCGCCACCAACATGCCGGGGTGGCATTGACGCAAGAAGCCCTCCAGCCGCTCGCCGTGCTCAATGAAGGGGGCGAACAGCAGGCAGGTCAGCTGCCCCTCGTCCAAGCCGAAGAATTGCTGGGCGTAGGTGGTGGACAGGATGCGCCCATCCTCGCTTGAGGCCTCGACGATCAATGCGTTTGGGATTTTCCGATGGAGCATGCAGTCCATTGCCTGGCGAATAAAACTCTCCACGCCATGCTCATAAGAAAGCTCACGCAGGCACTGGGCCTGCAAGCCGTGCAAGTGTGCCATGAGTAATGGATTGGGGGCGGCAGGATGGCTGAAGTGAAAATCAAACGGGTCCTGCTTGTGCGCCAGGAAGTCAGTCAGCAGCGTTGAGCGGGGTACATCCACATCATCGAGCAAGTCGGCAATGCCGATATAGGCGAGATGACGGTGCCCGCCCCGGCCCGGCTCCTCTGTACCCACATAATGCTCGCCATAGAGGTCACGGTAGCAAGCGATACTCCACTCCTCCATGCGTGCAAACAGCCGGTTGAGCGACATCGGTTTGCCAGGCGCGAAATCAAGTCCGGTTGCCAGCGCCGTTTTTTTCAGCCACGCCAGGTATTGGCTTTGCTTGCGTGGCGAGTCACCGCTGACCATGGCATGCACACCGCCGTTCCAGGTGGCAACGCATTGGTAGAACTCACCGAAGGCCAGGTAGGTGTCGTTGCACAGCGTGGCGCGGATATCGCCGGACGTCAGGTGGCCCAGCAGCAGCATATTGCGCTGACTGACCTCACGCCCGACGCTGGAAGCCGGGCGTTGCGGATTGAAGGGCTGGACGTCGCGGTTCTCGACCATCAACAACTCCACACGCGGGTCGTCATGAAAAAACAGCGCGCTATAGCCTTGGTTCAAGTTGTCGAGGGTGGCCTGGGTCATGCCGGCATAGCGCAGGGTAGCAACCCGCAGGTGAAACGTCTTGGGCGCACGGCCTGCGATGGTCAGTTGCGCGGCTCGTAGCATCGCCAGTGTATAACTGCTGACTTCGCCGCCGCCGTGGGTGATCAGCACCTTGTAGTGCCCCACTTGCTCCATGCCGCCGGCTGCCACCACAATTCGCTGGACCAACAATTGAAGTACCGTCCGCTCGGCCCGCGTGAAATGCCCGATCATCCGCTGCAGAACTTGTTGGTAAACATAGTTCATGGCTTGCTCATGAATTGCGCTCATTATTCTACTACCTGAGTTGAAGTGTCAGTTTCAAGCAACTATCAATATGCATTGCTCGACCCATTACGACTGTAGGTGTGTCGGGTGCCACACGGCGCAAAGACAGTTAAACATTAGCACCTTGCAATAAAAGCACCGGCGCCCCCATGCCTTCCCACCGTGGCCCAACCTCCGGGAAAATCGCGCTCCAGCTTGACATAGACGCGCTGGGTTACCGGCCCTAGGAATACTCCGACAACTTCCTACACTGTTTTAACTAAAAAACCAGGGACACATCTGACGAGTATTAATCACCCATTTCAATCTGCTCCTTGCAAAACAACCGGGCGTTTTCAGTACACTTTCAGGGTGCACAGTGACGCCTTCCTTAGTTCCTGAAGTACGCGGCGGGAATATCAGGTAATCAATCATTGCTCAGTCCTTGAGATGACAGGGTAGCCACAATTATCGGCGCTCAAGTAATGATTAACAGATACAGACGATCGCCGAAAACCCGTTCAGATTTGCCAGGTCAGAGACATTAATGGCGCCCACACGACAGCGCCGCACTGAGTTTCAGGGCGGCATAAGGGGAAAAAGGTATTATTTGCGGGGTGGGGTCCCCCTGGACAGGCTCAACCCCGGGGGTGGGTTAAGCCCTGTCAAATGGCGCATTTGCCTCATCGGCTCAGACGCCAGCGTATTCATTTGCGAATTCTCCTACAGCTCAAACAGCTTCAACCTGCAAGGCGACACGCTCGCGGCATGGACATTCGTCCATATAGCGGTGGGCTTCTACGAACTGATCGAACGCAAATACCGTGGTTTTCAGTGGCACAAGCACACGATCGGCCGTCAACTGGTTGATATCACGCAAGGCACGCTGCAGTGCCACCTGATCCTGGACAATGCCCAGCTCCGGCTTGCCGGTGAAGTTGCCGATACAGTGCACGAAGAACTGGATATTCTTCTGGAACGCTGCACAGGCCGGGAATGGCGTCTGGTTGCCACCTTGCAAGCCATACAACACCAGGCTGCCACGGGGCGCCAGGACGTCACCCAGCAACGACATCTGCGGGCCACCCAGGCCATCAAACACCACGTCGACGCCACGGTTGTCAGTGAACTTGTTGATCTGCATCAGCAGGTCTTGTTCTTCGGTGACAATGACTTTTTCCGCCCCAAGGGAGAGCAGATATTCGCGTTCGGCGCTGTTTTTCGTCGCAGCAATCACCCGCACACCCAGGGCCTTGCCCAGTTGCACAAACGAGGGGCCGGAACAGTGGCTGGCATCGGTCACCAGGGCAAACTGCCCGGGCTTGACCCGCGCCAGATCCATATAGGCGAAATACGCAATCAGCAACGGCGTGTAGTGCACGCTGGCTTCAATCGGGCTCAAGACATCCGGATAACGGGTCAGGGCAGAACGCGGCAAGATGATCTGCTCGCCATACACCGGGTAATCGTTGGGGCTTTCGGCCGGAAAACTAGCCACCTTGTCGCCCACAGCCAGGTCATCCACGCCGTCACCCAAGGCGACAACCACACCCGCCATTTCATGCCCCAGGCCCGAAGGCAGGCGAGCATGGGAAGACGCCAGGTTCTGGCGCCATAGAATGTCGTACCAGCTGATGCCAATCGCCTCGACACGCACCTGCACTTCGCCCGGTGCGGGCTGCGCGGCTGCATGCTCTTCGCATTTGAGCACCTCGGCCGGACCAAACTTGTGAAAACGGATCGTGCGGGACATCGCAAACCTCGTCAAAGTAACCTCTAATGCCATGAACTTTATCTGGGCTTTCCAGGTAAGGCCACCGGTCGCCATTAATAGTCGACATGTCTGTCATTGATTTCGCAAAGGAGGAGCAGAACTCAACTATCGTAGGAAAAATCAATTAGCCGGTGCAGAGTACCAGCCTTTCCCCGTAAGATTCATGCCGGTCATGCTGCTGAATCGTGCTATATGGCCGCTCACGTCAAGTTTACAGACTCTTCCAGGACACAAGATGAACCGTAACGACCTGCGTCGTGTCGACCTTAACCTCTTGATCGTATTCGAAACCTTGATGCATGAGCGCAGTGTGACCCGCGCCGCCGAGAAATTGTTCCTCGGCCAGCCGGCCATCAGCGCGGCCTTGTCGCGTCTACGTGGGCTGTTCGATGACCCGCTGTTTGTACGCACCGGGCGCAGCATGGAACCCACGGCCCGCGCCGTGGAAATCTTTGAGTTGCTCTCCCCGGCCCTGGACTCGATTTCCACCGCTGTCAGCCGCGCCGCCGAATTCGACCCGGCCACCAGCACTGCGGTGTTTCGTATCGGCCTGTCCGACGACGTGGAATTCGCCCTGCTGCCGCAATTGCTCAAGCGCCTGCGCGCCGAAGCCCCGGGCATCGTGCTGGTGGTGCGCCGCGTCAACTACATCCTGATGCCCGGCTTGCTCGCCTCGGGTGAAATCTCCATCGGCGTCAGCTACACCGCCGACCTGCCGGCCAACGCCAAGCGCAAGGTACTGCGCCGCAGCCTGCCGAAACTGCTGCGCGCCGACAGCGTGCCCGGCTCATTGAGCCTGGACGACTTCTGCTCGCGCCCCCATGCCCTGGTGTCCTTCGCCGGCGACCTGAGCGGGTTTATTGATGAAGAGCTGGAGAAACTCGGCCGCAAACGCCATGTGGTGTTGGCGGTACCTCAGTTCAACGGGTTGGGCACGTTGCTGGCGGGAACGGACATTCTGGCCACCGTGCCGGATTACGCCGCCGAGGCGCTGACCTCGGCAGGTGGCTTACGCGCCGAAGACCCGCCGCTGCCTGTGCGTTCGTTTGAGCTGCACATGGCCTGGCGTGGGTCGCAGGACAATGATCCGGGTGAGCGGTGGTTGAGGTCGCGGATTCAGATGTTTTTCGGGGATCCTGAGAGTCTATAGGAGCCGTCTGGCGTGCTGTTTATCTGATCAATTTTGCCTTTCGACAAACCATGGAGCTCCGTTCACGTCCAGTGGATGGCTACATTGGGGGCATATCTGAAGGCATGCTTTGGTATGGGCGGATGACTTTTAACCTTGCTGGTTGGCGCCGAATCAGCCATCACCTGATCGCCGGATGTAGGCCCCAAGTTATTCCCCTGAGCTAAAATGGCATAATATGCCAACAAGCAAAAGTGCCTGTTTGCATAAAACTGGAGCTAGTTATGGCGACGCGAAACGTTGTGCTCACCCCTCAGCAGGATCAACTTATCCATAACTTGGTGCAGTCCGGCCGTTATCAGAATGCCAGCGAAGTGACGCGAGAAGGTTTACGTTTATTGGAGCAGCGCGTCGCCGAAGACACCGCCAAAATTGAGGCACTGCGTCAGGCCACCTCGATCGGCATCATGGATCTTGAGCAAGGGCACTTTACTCAGGTGAACGAAGGGGATCTGGAGCACTACCTCGAGGGCTTGAGCTTGGAGGCAACCCTCCCCGCGAGAGAGAAACACTGAGCATGCCGCAATATCGGATTTCCAACCCGGCGCGCGCCGACATTGTCGACATCCTTAGGCTCTCCCAGACGCAGTTCGGCGATCAAGCACGCCAGTGCTACCAGGCGCTGATCCTCGCGGCGCTGCAAGCGCTTGCTGACACGCCTTATCGCATTGGCAGCCACGACCGCGATGAGCTTGCACCGGACCTTCGCAGCTATCACCTCATCTATTCACATCATCAGGCCAAACAACCCCATGGAACGGTCAAAAGCCCACGCCATATCGTGTGGCAAACGACGACGTGTCGAGGTTGTCAGACTCCTTCATGACGCCATGGAAGTGCAGTTGCACTTGCCTAACGACTGATAGCGACCTGGCCCAACGGCTTAACTGGCCAAAAATAGCGAAGTCCGCCGGAGATCGCCATTCGCGATCACTCGCACAGTCGGTGCGAATGAGGGCAAACTTGGGGGCAAACAAAAGTGTTACCGACCTAAAAACAGTGTCCTAGAGCCCAGTCAAAATGTTTTTTGGCGTCCCTGAGTTATATCTCGCCAACGATAATCCGACACAAGGTCAGCCACTGCATAGGTGTCAGAGGAAATGCACTAGGGCCGGTTAACATCGGCATCACTCATACGGTTGTCTATCGACTATTTGGCCCCAGGACCAATCAGTGAGCTTTCGATCTGAGCACCTGGCATCATTTGCTGCAGTCCCTCGATCAGCCTGTCACCCGCTTCCGTCAAAGCTTCAAGCGGCATCGCTGGCAGACAGTTCGACCCGCAAACGCAGTAATTGGCGCTTTCGCGCAACGACGGCGGGGCTGCCGTTGGTAGCCGATGCATTTTCTGCAAATTAAGGCTGTACCCTGGTATTTGGGATGGATCTGATGTGTGCCTCGATCAAGAGGCCACTTGGCAAACGGCTTCCAGATTCACGCCATCAGGTGTCAGCACATAAGCGGCGTAGTAATCGGCGTGGTAGTGCGGCCTGATGCCCGGCGGCCCATTGTCACGTCCGCCGGCAGCAATGCCGGCCGCGTGAAAAGCATCAACCGACTCACGAGTTGGGGCGATCAGTGCTATATGCACCCCCTGACTGGCGACGGACGCGCCATACAACCAAAAGAATGGCTTTCCTCCAGAACCAAACCCCAGTCGTCGAGGCTTCGGCCCTGGCGGATCCGCCAGGATACTCATCAACAGGGTGATCCCTAACGGCCTGAGCACCGATTCGTAGAAGGCTTGAGAATACGAAGTTTCCGAAACAGCGATGCCCATATGATCTATTGCCGAACCAGTAAAGTCGCTCATCAGGTAACTCCTTAAATGCCAATTCATTGGCATCGCATACAGCTTTTAACCACAGGGAAGGACTGTTCCGTACCCGCCTAGACCTGGGACGCACCACCGTCGGCGAACAGTTCAGCGCCATTGACGTAACTTGACGCATCACTTGCTAGGAACAGCGCGGCCTGGCCGATCTCGTGCGCCTGACCGATCCGACCAAGTGTGCTCTTCTCACTGAGAACATCGATGATCTGCTGTGCGTTATCGCCCAGTACATCGCGCAGAGACTGGGTGTTCACCGGGCCGGGGCTGAGCAGGTTGATACGAACGCCAGAGCCCTTGATATCCAGGATCCAACTGCGCACCAGCGCCCGTAGCGCTGCCTTGGTAGCCCCATAGACACCCAGGCCGGGGCCAGGATTGATCGATGCGGTCGAGCCAATGATGACGATACTGCTCCCCTTGCCCATTAAAGGTAGCGCACCCTGTACCGTGAACGTCGTGCCTTTGACGTTGGTTGTGAACAGCTTATCGAAGCCTGCGACGGTGATTGCTCCCAAGGGCTCGACTGCACCTGTCCCAGCGTTGGCAATCAGCACGTCAATACGGCCATGGACCGCCTGTATGTGACCGAATAGCGCGTCAAGGTCGGCGGGGTCCGAAATGTCTGCGCATACGGTAGATGCGTTTGCACCGAGGCGGCTCACGGCATCGTCGAGTTGGGCCTGGCGACGCCCGGTTATGATCAAAGTGGCACCTTGGTTGGCGAACGCTTCTGCAATCGCGAAGCCAAGGCCCGAAGAGCCACCGGTTACCAAAACGACTTTATTGTTGAACAGCATGAGAAACACCTCCAGGAATTTATGTAGCGAACACTATATAGATTTGCGCCCACCCACAAGTTTTTTAGCGACCACTATATAAAAAGACCTGCACGCGGCGATTGATATACGTTGTAGCGGTCGCTACAGTTGCCGTATCGACTCAGCGAGATGACCATGAACGAAAACAACCGGCAGCGCCGTCCCGCCTTCGACCGCGAGCAAGGGATAGCCATCGCTCAGGCACTGTTTCATCAACACGGTTTTGACGCCGTGAGCCTGTCCGATCTGACCAATGCCATGAACATCAAACCCCCGAGCTTTTATGCCGCCTACGGTAGCAAGGCAGAGCTCTTCGAGCGGGCGATGCGTCGTTACGCCGGTGAAAGCGCGCTTCCTTTAGACAGACTTCTGGCGCCGGATCGACCTCCTGCTCAAGCGCTGACTGCCCTGTTGGTTAGCGCTGCGACGCAATACGGACGAGATAAAACCTTGCGTGGATGCTTGATCACCGAGGGCATGCGGGCGGACGACCCGATTGCCCGAAAGATGGCAGAGACATTGGGTGATGCCGCGATTCAGACGATCCGTCGTTATCTCGACCAGGTTTGCCCGCAAGCCGCGCAGACGCTGGCCGACTACGTGCTGATTACCCTGCGGGGCCTATCCGCTGCAGCATGCAGTGGCCTGTCTCGAAAACGCTTGATGGAAGTAGCCCAAGTTGCCAGCAAAGCAATTTCTCTGGTATTGGCAGAACACGAGCCACCGCAGACTTCTGAGCCACTCAGTACTGCGCATCTTCCAAAAATCTTCGACTCCGGGCGTTCGTCGGCTTGAACAACGCTCATAGACGCCAAACGGCCTTTGATACGAAAGATTGAGGCAACGCAGCGTTAACCGTCGGGTTAATTTCGACCCTCCCCCCTTCATGGAGCGCAGCCTTGGATCAACTTCTCGCCATACGGGTCTTCATCCGAATTGCGGACGCTCGCTCATTTACGAAAGCTGCCGATTCGCTGAACATACCCCGCTCCTCCGTCAGTAAACTGCTCCAGGATCTGGAACAGCACCTGGGTACCATTCGGTCTGCCTCCGGCACGGGACGCGGCCAGATGCACGACGCCCGCCCCGACCCAAGATTTATAACAGCCTCTTGAACAGCCAACACTCACCTCAGAAGTCGGTGATCACCGTGCCGGCAATACTCTCGGCAAACCCACCACCAAACACGTTGGCAGGCGTTGCAAAACCCGGCTGCTGCTCACCGTGCATTACTCGCCGCGCAGCTTCTACCGCCGCCAGCGGCGTATAGGAATAGCCGTTCACGGTTTCAATCACCGAGCGCGCGATTGCGCCATCAGTCCCGGTGACCTCAACCACTGCCCGCGCGCGATAAGCAGCCCTTTGCTCGGGTGTGGGACCATCAGGCAACTGCGACAGATCACCTTCGGGAAACGCGTCGCCCGAGATATGCACGAACATCGCAATGTTGCGGATGCCGGTCGAATGCCAGCCCGTCACCAGATCGCCGAATGACAACGGCGCACAGAGGACCGGTCCCTGGCCAAAATCAAAAAGCCGCGGCGCGGCATCCGGTGTCGCAACCAGTTCGCCATCAACCCTGGCGAGCACGCCTGCGCCGATGATTTCGCTGACGCTCATCGCAGACCCGCGAGACATCGAACCGGGGACCTGAAGCGCGATACTCAGCGCAACCGGTTTTACTGCACGCTTGGCAACATGTACCGCCAGCGAATCGGTAGGAACGACATCCCAGCCGACACCCGGCAACAGCATGACGTGGTTAGCAGCCGCTTCAGCACCCAGCCCCTCGGCCATGCGGTAAATATTGATCTCGGCAGTGATGTCCAGATAGTGCACGCCGACCTTGATACAGGCGTGCATCAACGGCTCGGCCGTTTGCGCGAACGGCCCGGCGAAGTTCAGCAATACTGAGATGCCAGACAAAGAGTCTTCGGCATCATGGGTATCAAACACCCGATAAGGCACGTCCAACTGCGCTGCGAGCGTTTCGAGACGCTTGGCATTACGCCCGGCGATTTCGAAATCCAGACCGAGCGCTTTTGCTCGATCAGCAGCCATCCGACCGGTATAGCCTGTAGCTCCGTAAATCAGTAGCGTACTCATTGGACGTGCTGCCATTTCTTGTAGACGAATTCGAGGCTGTACCCGTCCGGGTCCAGCACATTGGCCGCGTAGTAATCGGGGTCGTAATGCAAGCGTGCCCCAGGTGGGCCGTTGTCGACCGCACCCTGATGCAGGGCGGCGGTATAAGCGGCATCAACTTCAGCCTGGCTGCTTGCGACAAAACCAACATGTACCGCGCGCCCTTCCACAACGCCTTCACGCAACCAGAAAAACATCCGGCCGTTGGCACCAAACCCTTTCAGGTCAGGATGGCCCGGTGGGCCATCCTTGCCGTCGTAGTCCAGGCGCGCGGTGATACCCAACGGGGTCAGAGCAGCTTCGTAGAAACGGATAGACCGTGCGATATCGCTCACGCACAAAAAGATATGATCCAGCATGGCAAAACCCTCATGATTCAGATGTTGTAGCCGCCGGCCACTTCGAGGGTCTGGGCATTGATCCAGGCGCCCTCCTCTGACAGTAACATGGCGATAACGTGCGCGACGTCTTGCGGCTCGCCGACCCGGCCGAGTGCCGTTTGCGCCGCCAGCTTCGCCTCGAGCTCAGCGTTCAGCCCCCCGCCCAAGTCGGTGCGGATGGCGCCGGGTGATACCGCGTTGGCCCGTATGCCCCGATCACCGAATTCTTTGGCCATGTAACGGGTGAGCACCTCGAGCCCGCCCTTGAAGGCGGCGTAGGGCGCCACGCCAGCAGTGGCGACGCGGGTCGTGGCACTGGTCAGGTTGACGATACTGGCATTTTCCGCGAACAGCGGCAGTAGGGTTTGAGTGAGAAAAAACGGCCCTTTGAGGTGCACGTTGAACAAGCCGTCGAACTGCGCCTCGGTCACAGTGGCCAATGGATTGAACAGGCCGTACCCGGCATTGTTGACCAGGCCACTCAGCAGGGTGGCGCTCCAGGTGTCCCGTAAGGTCAGCACCACTGACTCGCGAAACGCTTCGAAGCTGCCCACATCAGACACGTCGAGCTTGAGGGCGACAGCCTTGCCACCGACGCGCTCGATGCGTTCCACGACTGAGGCAGCGGCCTGGGAATCAGCGTTGTAGGTCAGAATGACACCCCTACCGCGCCGAGCAATGTGCTCGGCGGCACTGGCACCGATTCCACGGCTACCGCCGGTAATGACGATGACGCTCATTTGATGTTCCTCTGTGGCTTATAGATGGCCCCACAGTACTCATCACGATCGCCAGAGTCGTACCCATTTCTACTTGAAACCTGCCTGTTTCTGCTTTTCGCTTGCATGGCGCAGCGTTCTGCCGTCAGCATGCTCAGCATGGACAATCAACTGAATGAACTCAGGTCGCTCGCGGCCAAGGCTGAAAATCGCCGCACCGAAACGGGCATCCCGCGCGTGGCCATGGTCAAGGGCAAGATCCCCGAACACATGCTGGCGGCGGTCTATGACCCGATGATCAATCTGATCCTGCAAGGCAGTAAAAGCATGAGCGTGGGGGATCGAACGCTTCGGTATGACCCTGCGACCTATTTCGTCATGTCCATTGATTTGCCGGCAGTGGGGTCTGTTCATCCAAGCGTATCGGGAGAACCTTATTTGGCAGTCAGCCTTACTCTTGATCCAACTGTGTTGTCGACGCTGTTTGAAGACCTGCCCAAACCTGTCAGCCGCCCTGAGAACAATCTCGGGTTTTCAGTCGCGCCAGTCACAACCAATTTGATGGATGCGTGGGTACGAATGCTGCGATTGATGGGCGATCCTGACGCCATCGCAGCCCTGGCCCCGGTTTATGAACGGGAAATCATCTTCCGTGTGCTCCAGGGCCCCCATGGCTGGATGTTGCGAGAGATCGCAGCGCCAGATACGGCGATGGCCCGAGTCAACATGGCGATCCAGTGGATCCGCCGTGACTTCGCGCAGCCGATTGGGGTGGAACGCTTGGCGCAACGAGCTTCAATGAGCGTCTCGGCATTTCATCGCCACTTCAAGGCAGTCACCAGCCTGAGTCCTTTGCAGTATCAAAAACGGGTTCGCCTGCTCCAGGCTAGAACACTGATGGTGGCCCACGCCAAGAGTGTCATGGCGGCTGCCCTCGAGGTCGGCTATGAAAGTGCGACACAATTCAGCAGGGATTATTTACGGGTGTTTGGACTTCCTCCTGCACAAGATGCCGGGAGGATCCTCGGGGAAACGAGCGCCATCAGACGCTAATCAGCTTGAGGATTGGATAACCGGCTAGAAAAGATCCATGACCGTCAGCCAATTCGGATTTACCGGTTAGCCTCGCTGATAGCCGGCCTCTTGACGATTGAGTTCTGGACCCTCCGTCCGGATCAAATGTGGAATTACACTGAGAGCCAGCCAAAGCCACGCTGGTGTTTATCAGGAATCGCCATTCGCGATTGCTAACCCATCCGGCGCAAATGGGGGCAAACCTGGGGCATAATTCGATTTTTTCAGGCTGTAACTACCACACTAGAGCCAAGTCAAAATGTTTTTTGGATCACCTTGACCGCCGACCACGGCTCATAGTCATGAAACGGGTTGAGACCCATGACATTATGGAGGCTCTGACCGACATACCCTTGGTAACTGGCTATCCGAGCAAAAACGCCGCAGCATGGTTCAGATTCCAATCGCTGAGAAAGAGCAACAGTGCGGTAAACGCCATCAAGCGTTTACTCCCCCGCATTGCACCATACCCCCTGCCGATTGCTCTGCGCAGTGGATCGTAGTGATGTGATATGAAGTGCGACAGTGCAAGCGTGGCGTCGTACTCCATCTTTGATGTGGCTGGGTCGAAAGCTGGCTGCCCCTGATGATCACTCACGAGCTTTGCGATTCGAGAAACCAACCGCCTAATCATGCCCCTACGCTAGAAAAGATACCCGAGCGGCGACTCGTGACGGCGGGCCAGCATCACGTTCGTGGCCGTCCCGAGATCAAAGCCAGGAATACTCAGGAGCTCCTGGTTAATCGTCAGCCACTGCGACTGGTACTTAACCGGCCAAGCTCCGGCCTGCACCGTAGCGACCCACTGCAGTACCTGCTGATCTAGGTTTACGTCTAACTGGGAGGTGAGTTTTTTATGATGGAACCACTCACGCGCGCTCCTCATCTTGACTTGATCCAGCGCGCCGATTTGAATTGCTTTACACACCAAATCCCGTATCGCCCTAGATATCCCGTCACGTGCAGTCGAGATAAATTGAACTAGCCCTTCTGGAGCTTCGCCAGGCGGCAAAATGGCGAAGTCGCAAAATGGGTGGTGCCCACTAGGAAAACGGAAGTGCGCCTGCTTCACTGCCTCCTCGGTCACTTTCGAACTTGAAGCTCTAGCGACCTCGCGGCTCCCTTCAAAAAGCACTCCGAACATTCGAGATCACTATGAGTGGCCTGCTTCCAAGTATCCGGAATGGATTCCCTTGATTTCAACTTACCCCGCTGATGACTGTCGGCGAGATACTGCAGAAGCTGATCTACATCCAATTCCATTTGACGAGAGGCGGAGAAGGCGGTCAGCGGCATATCAAGACTCCATTTGAATGCAGTAGCCACCCGTTCGTCAGACCTACCATTGTCCACCACACAATCAGGTCCCACTCTTGACCTTACTCCAGACCCGCGTGCGCACCCGCTCCAGTTTCAAGGGCAGCGGCTCCAGCGCAAACAGCGTATCGAGCACCGCTTTGGAAGGATAAACCCCTGGATTTTCGCGCACCTTCGCATCCACCAAACCCTTGGCATCCTTGTTGGCATTAGCGTAGCTGAGATAGTTAGACGACGCGGCAATCACCGGCGGGCGAAGCATGTAATCGATAAACGCCAAACCCTGTTGGGGGTTCGGCGCATCATTGAGCAGCACCAGATTTTCCACCCAGATCGGCGCGCCTTCCTTGGGAATGCTGTACTGGATCCGGCGACCATTGCCGGCGGCATCGGCAGCTTTGCGTGCGTCCATTACGCCGCCCGCCCAGCCGACGACGGCGCAGATATCGCCGTTGGCCAAATCGGTGATGAAGCGCGAGGAGTCGAAGTAGCGAATGTGCGGGCGCAGTTTCAACAGCAGGGCCTGGGCCTTCACATAGTCGTCCGGGTTCTGGCTGTTATAGGGCAACCCCAGATAGTGCAAGGCGATCGGGATGATTTCAGCGGGTGCATCCAACATGGCTACGCCACACCCTCCCAGCTTGGCGAGATTCTCCTCCTTGAAAATCAGGTCCCAGGAATCCACCGGTGCGTCATTGCCCAGCAGCGCCTGGACTTTGGCTACGTCGTAGCCGATGCCGGTGGTGCCCCACAGATACGGCACTGCAAAGCGATTACCAGGATCGTTGCGGTTGACCTTGGCGAGGATGTCCGGGTCCAGATGGGACAGGTTGGGCAGTTGCGAGCGATCCAGCTCCTTGAGCACGCCGGCCTTGATCAGGTTGGGCAACAGGTCGCCGGTAGCCACTACCACGTCATAGCCGCTGCGCCCGGCCATGAGTTTGCTTTGCATGACCTCGCTGTTGTCGAACACATCGTAGGCCGATTGAATGCCGGTCTGCGCCTGGAAATCCTTCAGCGTAGTGGGCGCGATGAAGTCATACCAGTTATAGATATTGACCTTTGACTCCGCCGCTTGAGCGCAAGCCATTACGCCGCTGATCACGGCAGCCAGTCCCCATTGCATACATCGAATAGCGATCATCACGAACTCCTGGGCCGGCACCTGCGCGCCAGCTGATTATTGTTATGGAGGGTACAAACGCGGTCAGCGAATCAGCAGTTCACGGCGGCCGTCGGGGTGCTCGACAGCCTCTCCTTGCAGTTGCAGTCGACGATCATTGAGGTAGTGATAATCCCTGCGAGCCGCCTTGATTTGAGCAAGGTCCAGGCTGATCACATGGCATGTTTCTTCGCGCCCGGCTTCGTACAACACGCGTCCAAACGGGTCGACCACCGCACTGCCGCCGGCGAATACCAAACCGTCATCGCCCTGCCCGGCGCGGTTGACCATCACGCCGAACAGCTGGTTTTCCTGGGCCCTGGCCATGATCGCGGTGCGATGTACCGGACCGTAGGGGTCCATGTTGCCGTTGGTGACGATGATCAATTCAGCACCCAGTTGCGCCAGCGCCCGCGCCGTTTCCGGCAGCTCGATGTCGTAGCAGATCAGCAGGCCGACACGCACGCCGTTCCACAGCGTAGTGGCAAAGCGATCGCCGGGTGTGATGTCGGCGCGCTCGGAGGGCCACAGATGGGTTTTGCGATAGCGCAGGGCAATGCCGTCGGGGGTGATCAAGACCGAAGTGTTGTAGTAGTTGCCCGCGTCACGCTCGACCAGACCGATGACCACTGACACGTTGCGCTCACGCACCGCCTGTTGCACGGCTTGCAGTGTCGGCCCTTTCAGGGGCTCGGCGACGCTGGCCAACTGTTCGCCACCGACGAAGCCCATCAAATGGGTTTCCGGGAATACCAGCAGGTCGGTGTCCGCGTTGCAATTGACGATGGCCTTCAATGCGCAAGCTAGGTTAGACGGCGTGTCGCCATCGCGACCGGCTAACTGTATCAATTCAATTTTCATCGGTGATTCTTCCGCGCAGCTCAGCAAGTTCTGAAAGAGTATGGGCGGCGCTGACGAAGCGAAAAATCACGTCGATGGGGTACCCCCGTAGGGGTAGTGAGATCAAATAACACTCAGATCAAAGCAGACCGTTCATAAGACAATATCATCGTTACACCCGCGCTCACCGGCCCTGAGTGTGCGTTCACGGCCGTGCAAATGTAGCGCACGCTTAGGGGCTTACTGATCGACCCAGCGCCTTTAGGCATAGCGCCTAACGTGCGCGGGGAAGCAGCCTCCGAACGTCACTGCCGTTACCCCCGCCATGATCTGCAACCACACGCCTGAGGCCTGCTCGTTTACTTTCGCCAATGCAACTGCGGTTAAAAATTATTCATAAGAGAGCGTTACGGTGACTCCAGCGTTTACTTTTCCTGGTGTCATTTTCCCGGTACGAATATAGTGAACACCAAAGAGTTTACTAATAGTTCCGCCCTGAACCCCCATATCCCCGAACTCTCCTTTGAGTGTAGAAGCCGACGTTTGAGCCCCGAAGACCACAGGCGTCTCGCCATCAAGCACTTGCAGGGACACGCCCGAGGCCGAATTGCCTGCTGAATTTAGCATTAGATTTGAAGTTGTATTGCCCGGAGTATTCACATCCTCCAACGAATAAAGAATTTTGTACGCTGCATAGGAAGCGGCACACGTCACGCCAAGATTGAAATTTACTCTTCCGGTCGTCTCACCAACTGAGGAGAGTAACGACAAATTAGTCTTTTTTAGACCCACCACAGATGGCGCACTTAGCGTGCAGGACGTATTGTTCACAGAAATATTAGCTGAGGGTAAATATCCATTAGCGGAAAATTGGGGGTAACCCAATTCGAAAACTGATATCCAAAAAAATCGATTTATACCTGCTACTACTAGCTCACCAACTGGCAATCGGTTAAGAGACACATAACGATATCTATAGCTATAACTTTTTTTCAGTATTCCGCCATTGCCTGGAATGGAAAGCTTCCGAGTATAATAATTTACAGGCACGTAAGCCTCACCTGTAAAAGCGTGCTCATAAATCAAACCAATATTGGGATTATTAGTAGACGCCAATGAATACGATTTGCCCTCGAATTCATATGTAGAACTAGGATCCGCAGTAATGGCAAAAGTTATAGTAAAGACCGACTTTGGATCAGTCTCACTGCAACTCAAAAAATCAAGGGTGCTTCTTTCATGCCAAATACTCGAAAGCATCTGCCGCCCAGTCTGCCCCTTCGACTGCTGCACTTTCAGACTCACACTCGACGCCGCACTAAGAGATTGCTTTATACAATTAGCGGAGGCCCACGCGTTATTATTGCAAAGAAAAAAAAACACAAGACACATACACTTATAAACCAAATTCACCTATCACCTCCAACACAAACGGCATCAAAAACCTCATACATTAACTCTTTTTTTGCAGGCGGCAAATTATAACTAAAACTACATTGTCCACCGTGCCAGCCGACAGTGAGTTCGCCTTTGTCCGTCACACCGAAAACAAGAAGCCTTGATACATTATCAACTACGCCAAGCACATTTCCATTTTTCCCATAAACTTGAGCACCAAACGGAATTTTTTTACCATTACTCAACTGCAATGAAAACTGTAACCTGCGCCCCGACTCAACCTCAAACCGACGCTTAACCACAGCGCCACGCGTCGGCACCACCCGCTGCGAACTTTCTGCGACTTCGATATCGCTACCAAAAGTATTGGTATCCAAGTTGATCCAGTTGTAACGATAGGGTTGTGCATAGGGCACGACCGCATAGCCTTTTTTATCGGTACGCACCGCAGTCCCACTTTCGACGCCGACGCCCTTGGTATCGGGTACTTCAACCAATGCGAAGGTTTCACCGACCGGTTGCCCCAACGTCAACCCGCCGCTGTGAACCACTACCGATCCACTCGCCCCGACGTCAAAATGCTTGTTATCCCGACCCTGCCCATAGTTGCCACTGACTTTTGCGTTAGGCGTGTCCCAATTCATACCGACGCTGCCGGAGGCACCGCTGGTTTTGCTTTTGCTGCCCTGTACCGAATAACTCAAGGTATTTTGTTCGTCGATGTTGCCGGACAGGCCCGTTTGAATCGACGTCTCACCTTGGGACGATGAAGTAGCGCTGGTATACAGCCGCTGCGCGCGACGATTGTCACCGAACGGAATACTAAAGGACGCAGACACCTGGTTATCGATTCGTTGACTGCCACCCTGCCCCTCTGTACGGGACACGGCAAAGCTGTAGCTGGTATCGGCATAGCTGCCGTTGTAGCCGAACTGCCAACGCCGCGTGCTGCCCTGACCGTTCCAGTAACTGGTTTCGCCCAAACTTAGAAACAGCGACCCACGCCCTTCCAAGGACTGGTTGACGTTCATGTCAAAACGGCTTTTTTGTCGGCCGTAATAAGGGGTTGTGAAGCGATCCTGTTCATCCACATGTTGGCTGAACGTGCGATAAGACTCGGTGGAATAGCGATAGCCGACCATGGTGAAGGTGGTATCGGTGCTGCTCAGGGTCTTGGAATACAAAAAGCGCGCACTCTGGCCCACGTTCTTGCGCCCGGATGCATCCTTGGAGTTGCTGTTGGTGACGTCAAACGACACACCGCCCCACGGCGAGTTAACCCCTATGCCCAAGTTCAAAGCATTGTAGGCCTGGGAAGCGAGTAACCCGCCGTAGCCGGTGAAGTTGTCGGTCACGCCATACACCAGCGTGCCTTGCGTAAACTTGGGCGCCGCCTGCCCTTCTGTCTGGTATTGGCCGGCGGCCAGGCTGTAGCGGGTACTGCCTCGACGTGTCATCACCGGCAAGTATGAATAGGCCTGGGAGTATTGACGCTCGCGCCCATCGGCCTCGATGATCTTGATGCTCAAGTCACCGTTGGAGCCGCTGGGGTAAATGTCGCTGATCTCGAAAGCACCTGCCGGAACGCTGGCCGAATAGATCACGTAGTTGTTCTGGCTGATCTCCACTGTTGCGTTGGTTTCAGCGATACCGCGCACCACTGGTGCGAAACCGACTTCATCATCGGTCAGCATGCCGAGTTCCGATGTCAATTGAGCGCCGCGAAAACGCACACTGTCGAAGATATCGCCCTGGGTGTACAGCTCACCCCCCGCCAGTTTGCTCTTCAGGCTGATGACGTCACGCTCGGCATAGGTACGGTTGCTATTGAATGTGTCGCGCATACCGGTGCCGCCGGAGATCGACGACTCGTTGCGAAAGCGCCAGGCACCGAGGTTGAAGCCGTTACGCAGACCTATATAGCGGTAGTCGCTACTGTAACCACGGCTGATATTACGACTGAAGTTGGTCTGATAATTGGTGTACAGGGCGGTAATGCCGTTATCCCACAACGACGGATCGACATAACCACTGGACTGCCTCTTTACGTAGGCTTGGGGCATGCTGATCTGCAACGCCAGCGCCGTCACGTCAAACTCAACGTCGGCTCCCGGCACCAGCGCCGACAGATTGATCACAGTATCGTCGGCACTGCCCGCAGTGATGACACCTTCTTGCTCAAGCCGTGCAGTGTTCACCCCAATCGCCTTGAGCAGGCCCAGGTGTATGACCGGCTTGACTTCCGACCCGCCCTGCACGGCAAACTTAATAGATTCACGTAGTATCAAGACTTGATTGAGGTAAATATCAACATTGTACGTGCCAGGGGCGATCGTGCTTCCTTGCTCAAAGTACTTCAATTCGGCCGTGGCGCCATGCTTGTTCAAAAAGGCATCATTGAACTCCACGGCATGGGCGGCAAGCGGCAGGGAAGCGCTTGCCAGCACTAGACCAGAGGCGCCAAAACGACCAAACAGACGGGTACCAGTACAACTCCCAAAACAAAGTGCCCACATAAGAATTCTGCCTCATTACTCAATCGTTACCGCTCGACTTGTTTTAGGTGCAGAGCTGTCTGTTCTTTTTTTAAAAGCCAATCAGCTTGAAATATTGGCGAGACTCTTAACAGGAACGCCATAATCATTAATGGCATTAAATTCAACGACAACTTGAGCATTAGCAGGTATTGCACCGGCGCCTTCCACCAGAAACTTACCTGTCGTACCGGGCGCTACCATCTCCGCATTGACCGGGTGACGAGCGCCCTTATACTCAAGGGAAACAGCGCCAAAGGATGCGTAATAAACAGAGTTATTGGAGACCAACAGCCAGCGTTTTCCGCCTTCATTTACCAACTGCCACTTCAATAACTTGACAGACTCTTCAGGCGTACCGGACAAACCCGTCGGCCGATAAAACAGCTTGATCCGTTGGCGCACTGCAATTTGCAAAGTGTTATCGGCCTCAGACTTTTGGGGAATCTCCTGCACGCTGAGCCAGAACACCGATTCTTTGTCTGAGGGCAAACCTTTCCCCGCATAAAAAATGCGCAGGCTTTGTTGCTTGTTGCCGCCCAGGCGACTCAGCGAAGGGGTTAACGCAAACGGTACATCCTGATCCGTTTTTTTTGAATCCGGCTCCAACCAGGACTGAATCATGACGTCCCTGTCGGCGTCATTCTTGACCATGATGGAGGCTTCCTTGAGCTTTTGCGGGTAGATAACCCGCGTGCCGCCCAATGTAATACCGGCCTGTGCGATACCACTGAAGAGCAATATGATCCCCGCCAGCCAATACCTGGAGTACACGTTCTTCATTTAGTTACCTGCGATAAAGTAGAGAAGCATGAATATGCTTCTCTAATGAAAGACTTATTGGTAAGTCAGAGTGAATGGCAGCGTGCCATTGGCTGGACCAGGCACAATCGGACTAACACCGTTAGCCACATAAGAGGCACGCATGTTTAAATTAGCGGTATACGTGAAGGCTGGGTCAGTACCGGCCTTGACTAACGGCGCGTCAAAAGAGCCGTTACCTGCCAGATTAATCAAGTTATTGCTGCTATCGAAGATACCAATACCCACGCCCTTCGCAGCACCGGTGGTTTTGAGCAAGTTATTATTCGACCCATCCACACCGGAACCAGAGCTAGGGTCGAACATTACCTTAACAGTGGTCAACCCAGCAGCGGTATTACCACAGTCCAGATTAATATTAATCGCCGTGCCCGAAACAATCCCAGGATTTTTCGTGCTCAGGGAGTCAATACTGACCTTGCCCATCGGCACTTCAATTATCTGCGCACCGGCGGCTCCACCCACACTGGTACCGGCGCCTGAAGAGGCTTTGCAGGAAGCGGCAGTAATTTCACCGGTAAAATTGATAGTCCCGTCTGCCGCCAAAGCGGAAGTTGTAATCAACGCGGTGATAGCCGCTGCCAGAATATGCCTTTTTTGGATAGCCACAATCAATTTCCTTTAGGTTGTACAGGAGGTTAATACTTGTAATCGACCCTATAAAAGAGTCGGCTAAGTTTACCCAGTACACCCTCAGCAACAATCGCAAGAATCCATGCCTAGCCCTAGACGAATCCTTACAAGTCATCAGATAAATCCTACAAAGTTGACGAGTACTCAAATAACCTTTGATACAACGGCGAATACGGTCTGTAGACTGGCCCGTCTTACAATATACGCGCGAGACACGAGCCAGTGGCGCACGGCCAAGGGCAAGCGATAACGTCGAAAGGAGCACCGATGGGCAGTGAAATGAACCTGACATTGCAGGATGTAGCGTGGCATGACGCGGTCGGCAAGCTGATCGAGGCCCTGGACCGCCCAGACTTCTGGCGATCGTTGACGCGTTTGCTGGGGCGCTACGTACCGGTGGATAACTGGGTGGTGCTGATATTCAGCACGGGCAGGCCACAGGTACTCGCCGAGTCTGCCGCAGAGGGTAACGAGTCCGACTCACTCTTCCAAGATTACCTCAAGGGCCTGTACCTGCTAGACCCGTTCTACCTAGCCAACCGCGAGTTACCACAAAGCGGCCTGTTCCAGTTGGACGACGTCGCCCCGGAGTGCTTTGAGCAGACAGAGTATTACCAGCGCTACTTTAAGTTGAATGTGGTCGCCGACGAGATTCATATCAATGTGCAATTGGACACCAGCCGCACTTTGAGCTTGTCGCTAGGCAGTAGTAGCCGCTTCAGCCAGCAGCAGATCGCGTTGCTGGCCCTGGTACAGCCATGGGTCGCCGGCTTGATGCGCCAACGTTGCACGTTCGAACAGAGTTTGAAGTACGCACCGGAGCAGGCACCTGACTGGCAGGCGCGCCTCCACGCAACCACGCGACAGATCAGCGCTTCATTGTCTGCCCGCGAAATGGAAGTGGGTCAACTGATGCTCAGCGGCTGCTCAAACAAAGAGATCGCCCGCAAGCTGGCGATCTCTGCCGAAACGGTCAAGGTGCATCGCAAGCATATGTACAACAAGCTGGGGATCAAATCCCAGTCCGAGCTGTTCCTGTTATTCCTTCAGGCTCAGGAGTGAACCGGGGCCGTCCAGCCCACCTTCGCCATCGCTGCCAGCAGTTGCTCAGGCTTGAGCGCCAGCGCGTGCCGGCCACGGCCCTCAAGGTCGTTAGCGGCCAATAGCGCATTGAGAATTGCCTCTTCGACGGCGTCCGCTGCGGCAACGAATAACGTAGAGATGTAGTCGTTATTGACCATCTGCAAGGCCGTGGTCGGCGGGCCGGGTTGCCCGAGATTGGCCACCGGCAAGTCGGTATTGCCCACCGAGAACGCAATGAAGATGTCGCCGCTGTCGTCCTCGGTGCCGCCACCGACCCGCGCCAAGCCGACGCTTGCGCGCTGTGCAAGACGCGTGCACTGATGAGGCAGCAACGGCGCATCGGTCGCGATGGTGATCACGATGGAACCCATGCCGGGTACGCCGACATTAACCGGCCCGTCATAAGGCGAAGGCGTGTCCTGCAATACGCTGCCCACCGGGTAACCCGCCACGCGCAAGGCGCTGCGTACGCCGTAGTTGGCCTGCACCAATGCACCTACGATCCAGCCGCCCTCTTCGGCGCTCAGCACGCGAGACGACGTACCAATCCCACCTTTGAATTCATGGCAGATCATGCCGTTGCCACCGCCCACACAGCCTTCCTGCACCGGGCCACTGCGTGCATCCGTCAATGCGGCGTACACATGCTCGGCAGTGACGTGCTGGTCCCAGATATCGCTCAAAATGCCATCGTAGGTTTCCAGCACCACCGGCATGCACCAATAGGTATGTTGCTTACCCATCTCGCGCTCGGCAGCCACCAATGCATCACGCACCACGCCAACGCTATGGGTGTTGGTGTAGGCAATGGGCGTAGTCAGCAAACCTGCTTCGCGAATCCACTCCAGGCCGGTGGCGTCGCCATTGCCGTTGAGCACGTGAACGCCAGCGAAACACGGCGCCAGATGGGCGGCGACCGGGCGTGGCTCGATGATTGTCACGCCGGTGTGCATCGAGCCCTCCGAGCTTTCGGCGTTGAGGGTGTGATGGCCAACGCGTACGCCGGGCACGTCGGTGATGGCGTTGAACGCCCCGGGTGTGCCGGTACCAATGGAGATGCCTAGGTCTCGTAAGCGCATGTTTTAACTCTCAATAGTCGAGTGAAGAACGTGCGTGAAGTCTAAGTTGGCGGCGGTTGCGTGACGATAACCTCCTGTGGTTACCCTCGGGACGTTAGGCTATTCGTACGATTTATCGCAGCACCTATACGACTGCACCCGCCCCATTGAGCGTAATCTCCTTGGACCGCCGAGCTTCATCTTATTTTTTCCTGCGCTCGGTCTTCTTAGCATAGGCGGATGAAATCAACGTCCGGCAAGCTCGGCCCCCACGCCTGTATCACAACCACCCTGTATCTAACGACGCTATGGCTGTTTACGGCGATTCAGCTCGCGCGAGCGGCCAGCCCGATCGATATCGTCACCAGCACCCAACGCCTGCAAGACCTCCAAATGAAAAGTTTGCAATCCCAGGCACTTGGAACCCCGGGTGCACTGACCGCAACACCCCTGCCCTCCGCCAATGCGCTGAAGGTGCCGGAAGAATCACCATGTTTCGTTATCCGCACTGTGGAGTGGAAAGGTGCAGATGATTTCGACTGGCTGGAGCGCGCGCCGGCGATCCTGGGGCACTGTGTGGGCGGCGAAGGGTTGACGGTTTATCGCCGTTGGTTAGCAGCACAACTGATGGCGCGCGGATACATCACCACCCAGGTGTTGATACCGCCTCAAGACCTGAGCAGCGGCCACTTGATCGTCCAACTTATCCCTGGGCGCATGGGCAACATTGATCAGCAACCGGAATCGCTTGGCTGGCCAGGCATGGCCTTTCCCGCAGCCAAAGACGAACTGCTGAACGTGCGCGACCTGGACCAGGCGTTGGAAAATGTGCGCCGCCTGCCAGGCCAAGCCGCGACAACGCTGAATCTGATTCCAGGCGTTGAACTGGGTGAAAGCGATGTGATCATCCAGCAACCGCCGCAGGCGCGCCGGGTGTTTGGCTTGCTGACCGTCGATAACAGCGGTATCGACGCCACGGGCCGTCACCAACTCGGTGGGATTGTCGCCGTCGATTCTCCGACCGGGCTTTACGACCAACTGCTGCTGACCTACAGCACCGACACAGACTTCAATAACCACACCCGTGGGTCTTCGGCTAAAAGCCTGGCCTGGAACGTACCCGCAGGCTATGCCCTGCTGTCGTTCGGTGCCAGCGAGTGGACCAGCAAGCAAGCCTTATTCAAAGACCCCGGCGGACGAAGCATTACATTCAGCTCCCGCACCCGACGTATAGATGCCGGGCTGGACTACGTGGTGAGTCGCTCCAATCGCAGCAAAAGTGTGCTCAACGCTCGCCTGGTCAATCGTGAGGATCGCGCCTGGGTAGCCTCGACCGAACTGCAGCAATTGCACCGGCAGATCACCAGCTATGAACTTGGCCTGACCCACCGAGCCAACCTGCGCTTTGGCAAGTCAACGGTGCAGGCTGGTGTGCGCGGCTCACTGCCCGGACTCAGCAAAACGCCCGGCGCGCTCTATGAGCAACAGGACTGGAACGGTCGCTATCACCTGTTCACTGCCAAGGCGGCGTTTGAGATTCCGTTTGACCTGGGCGCAATGCGTTTGGGCTATCGCAACGCGCTGGTCTACCAATATGCGCCGGTGCCAGTGCCGTCGACCGAATACATGCAGATCGGCGGCCGCTACAGCGTGCGCGGCTTTGACGGTAACACCACCCTCGCCGGCCCCACTGGCTGGACCCTGCGCAATGAGCTGTCCATCACCGCCTTCAGTGGCAGCCAGGCGTATGCGGCACTCGATGCCGGTGCGGCGTCGCCGGTGGGCGGCCAGCGGCAAGATCGACAGCCATTGATCGGCGCAGCTGTCGGCTTGCGCGGTAATGTCAGCCGCTTTGGTTACGACCTGGCCCTGGGCATGCCGATCAAGCGCAACGACGAGATGAACACCACCACGCCAACCCTCGATTTCTCCCTGAGCAGCCGCTTCTAGGCGAACACTTTTTCCCAGGGATGGGAATCCGAGTGCCACCCAGTGCACCCGCCCGGCGCCCGCAGTCACTGCTGCGGGACGCCTCTTTAACCTTCAACCCTCGAGGTCTGTATGAACCCAATGATTCAACCCACTCGGCGCCCGTCCAAGCGCACGCTGCTGGCCCTCGCCTTAATGGGCAGCCTGCCGCTGCTGCAAAATAACGCGCAAGCGCAACCCGCCCTGACGTTGGACCCGAGCGCTGCGCGCAATGCAGCACTGTCGCAGATCAACGACACCCCGGTGGTCAACATTGCCGCGCCGAATGCCGCAGGTGTTTCCCACAACCGCTTCACCGAGTTCAATGTCGGCACTGCCGGGCTGATCCTCAACAATAGCGCCGCAGGCGCCCAAACCACCCTGGGCGGCGCCATTGCCGGTAACAGCCTGCTCAACGGAACCTCTGCCGGCGTCATTCTCAATGAAGTCACCGGTAAAACCGCCTCAAGTCTCAATGGCATGATTGAAGTCGCAGGGCCGAGCGCCCGCGTGATCATCGCCAACCCCAATGGCATCACCGCCAGCGGCGCTGGTTTTATCAACGCCAATCGCGTGTCGTTGGTAGCGGGCACGGCGGTATTGGACGCCAACGGCCAAGTAGCTCGATTGCAAACCGACCACGGCCAGATCCGCGTGGAAGGTGCTGGCCTTGACGCGTCCGGTGCCAACGAGGTCGACCTCGTCGCACGTACCCTGCAGATCAATGCGCAGCTGCAAGCCAAAAAGCTCAACGCCGTGGCCTTGAAAGGCGAAGTCGACGCGATGGACCCAACCACTGTTCTCAAGCACCTTGGCGCCGATGGCAAAGCCGATATCGCCATCGACGTGGCCCAATTGGGCAGCATGCACGCCGACTCGATCCGTCTGCTCGGCAAGTCGGCCGGCGTAGGCGTGAACGTTCAAGGCAACGTCAAGGCCCTGACCGGCGACTTGAAGGTCACCGCCGATGGCAAGGTACAGATCGCTTCAACGGGCGTGTTGGACGCCAAGCAGGCGCTGTCGATCGCTGGCGATCTGAACAATCAGGGCGTGCTGCGCAATGGCGGCCCGTTGAGTATGGTCGGCAATATCGACATCCAGGGCCCGATTCACTTCGGCGGCACGGCTGGGTCGGTTAACAACCTCAAACCTGGCACTATTGTGACGGGCGGAGCCGCCGCCACAGGCGCTCAAAATGGTACGGGTGTGGTGATCAATCGACCGATCGCTTCGCGCCCGTCCTATGTCGTCGCGCCGCCTGTATGGAGCAAGCCGGTGGCGAGCTACCCAGCGTTCAACTGGGGCGCCTATCCGTCGTTCGCGTTTAACACTGCGACAAGCCTGAAACAACCGACCCGCATCCTCCCGCAACCACGCTACTGGTAAACCGCTCCAGCCGGGCGCGGTGGTCCACACCCACCCGGCCACCTCTCAAGCCTCGCTGACGCGGCTGCCTGGACGATGACGAATGAAGCCTGGGGTTTCGGGCATGGTGCCAATCGCACCGGTCCGTATCATTTGCCAATGGGCAAAGCCCTCTAAACCGCATTCACATCCCGCTTGCAAACATTCACTCGGCAAAAGCCCTGAGCGCTGGGCTGGGAGACACATGTCCGTCGATATCACTAAACACAGCTCAAAAGGCTTGTTGTTTTTTCTCGCGCTGTCACTGACCGCAGCGCTCATGAACAGCAGCGCACCCACGCCGCTGTACCCGTTTTACCAAGAACATCTGCAGATCAACGCTGTGGACCTGACGTTTATATTCGGCGCCTACGGTGCCGGTGTTTTGCTGGCTTTGATGACCCTGGCGCGCATCGCCGGCCATGTCAAAGACCAGCGTTTTTTGCTGCTCCCAGCCATTGCACTAGTGCTGATCGGCGCATGGTTGTGCGCCGAATGCGATTCGTTGTGGGCCCTGTGTGCAGCCCGCGCCATCTCGGGGCTTGGCGCAGGGATCATGACCACCGCGGTGAACGTGACGCTGGTGCGGTTCGGTCCGCTCGACAACGGCAAGCTGGCGGCGACGCTGGCCACCTTGGCAATGATCCTGGGGTTGGCTTTCGGCCCGGTACTCAGCGGCGTGGCGTTGCAACTGAACCTGTACCCGGCCAGCCTGCCCTTCTGGTCGATCATGGCCCTGGTCACCATCGCCGCCCTCGGCGTACTGGCGCTCTGGCCGCGCCGCGCCCTCCAGGCCCACACCGCCGCTCACACTGCACAAGCGTCGTTACGTGAAGGCCTGCGCGGTATTGGTCGGCCCTTCCACTTGTGCGCATGGTCGGTGTTTTTCAGTTGGTCGTTCACGGCCTGCGTCTTCGTGATTGGCCCCGGCGCTGCCGAACAGCAACTGGGCTTGAGTGACCGCGGGATGTTTGGCTACAGCATGGCGGTGTACCTGTTGATCGCCGGGGCCAGCCAGCTGTATTGCAAACGCCTGGATGCAGCGCGTGCATTGCGTTCTGGGCTGCTCGCCCAGTGTGCAGCCTTCCTGCTCCTGCTGACGGCCTTCTCGGTCCATTCGCTGACGCTCGCCGCGTTGGCCCTGGTAATCGGCGGCTATGCCTACGGGGCCATTTTTGTCGGCAGTGCGCGGCTGATCAATCAGCTGGCTCCCGCCAACTGCCACGCCAAGTTGGTGGCGTATTTCTATATGACCATCTACCTGTTCAACGCTGTGCCTATTCCACTTGGGCTGCTGGTGGACTCGATTGGGCTTGCCCCGAGCGTGCTCGCCGCCTTGGTCTTTTTTCTGGGGCTCGGTGCCGTGCTGGCGATTCTCGCTGCACGGGTCCGACTCCCTCATGCGCATCAACAACCCGGTTGAGCGCTCGTCACCGTTGAACCCTCAGGGTTCTTAATTTTTTGCCTTACGTCAGTACCGGAACCATGCATAAAAAACTTAAAGTGTGCGTCACGATTGCTGCGGTGCTCGCCATTGGCGGCGCCGTCGGCCTGTACCGGCAGTCCACCTCTGCCCAACCTACCCAAACGTCGGCCGGAACGGCTGCGCCGGCCATCCAGGTGGCCGTCGCCACCGCCACGCAAGCCGATATGCCCAACACTCTGGCGGGTATCGGCGAACTGGAAGCCACCCGCCAAGTCATGGTCACCGCCGAAAGCGGTGGCCTGGTACGTGCCATTGCATTCCAACCCGGCGAGCGGGTGAAAGCCGGGCAAACCCTGGTGCAGCTCAACGATGCGCCGGAACAAGGCGAACTGGCCAGGCTTCAGGCCCAGGCCGCCAACGCCAAGGCCCAGTTACTGCGAACCCAGCGTTTGCTGCCTCAGCAGGCGGCGACGCAAGAGGAACTGGATCAAGTGCAGTCCGCCTACTCCCAGGCGCAGGCCGATATCGTGCGGATCAAGGCGCTGATCGATCAAAAACGCATCAAGGCGCCCTTCACCGGCGTGCTGGGTGTGCGCAAGGTCAACCTGGGTCAGTTCGTGCAGGCCGGCGATGCCATGGTGTCGCTGACCGACGCACAGACGCTGTACGCCAATATCACCCTGCCCGAACGTGCCCTGGCACAGCTCAAAACGGGCCAGGAGATGAGCGTCAGCGTAGACGCGTACCCCCAGCGCTTGTTCAAGGGCCACGTCAGTACCCTCGAACCACGTATCGACCCAGGCACCCGCACGGTGCTGGTACAGGCCACGCTAGCGAATCCGGACAACCTGCTGTCACCCGGCATGTACGCCAATGGCGAAGTCCATCTGCCAGCCAAAAAAGATGTCATCAGCGTGCCCGAAACGGCTGTGAGCTACAGCGCCTACGGTGACTTTGTCTACGTGGTCGAAGGCGCCGATACACAACTGACCAACACGGTACGCCAGGTCTACGTGAAGACCGGTGAGCGCTCCGAAGGCCGGGTCGTGCTGCATGACGGCGTAAAGGCCGGTGATCGCGTGGTCACCTCCGGTCAGTTGCGCTTGAGCAGCGGCGCCCTGGTACGCATCGCGCTCAAGGACACCGTAGGGCTCGATCAGGCCTCGAGCCGCTGATACACCAAGGATCTGAAAATGAAATTCACCGACTTGTTCGTGCGGCGCCCGGTATTGGCGCTGGTGGTCAGCACCCTGATTTTATTGATGGGGCTGCTGGCCATAAACAACCTGCCGATTCGTCAGTACCCCCTGACGGAAAGCTCCACGCTGACGATCACCACCCAGTACCCCGGTGCTTCGCCGCAACTGATGCAGGGTTTCGTCACCCAGGCCATCGCGCAATCTGTCGCTACGGTGGAAGACGTCGACTACATGAGTTCGACGTCGACCCAGGGCAAAAGCGTGATCACTGTGCGCATGAAGCTCAACGCCGACTCCAACAAGGCCATGACCCAGGTGATGGCCAAGGTCAACGAGGTCAAATACCGCTTGCCGGAGCAGGCTTACGACCCGGTGATTGTGAAATCCTCCGGTGAAGCCACAGCCGTGGCCTATGTGGGTTTTTCCAGCCCAACGCTGTCCACTGCTGCACTCTCGGACTACTTGCAGCGCGTGGTGCAACCGCAACTGTCTTCCATCGAAGGGGTCGGCAGCATTGACCTCAACGGCGGGCAGAAAATGGCCATGCGTATCTGGCTGGATGCCAATCGCATGGCCGCCCATGGCGTTTCCGGCAGCGATGTGGCCCAGGCCCTGTTGAATAACAACGTGCAGGCTGCGCCCGGCCAGGCCAAAGGTTTGTATGTGGTATCAGATATCCAGATCAACACCGACCTGGTGGATGTCGCCGAGTTTCGCCAGTTGGTGGTCAAGTCCAGTGCAGCCGGTGTGGTACACCTGAACGATATCGCCACGGTGGAACTGGGCGCGGCGTCGACCGACACCAGCGCCACCATGGACGGCGTGCAAGCGGTGTTTTTCGGTTTGAATGCCGCACCCAATGCCAACCCTCTGGTGATCGTCAAGAAGCTCAACGAACTGCTGCCGGGCATCCGCGCCAACCTGCCGCCGGACGTGAAAGTCGCTGTGCCGTTTGAGCTGGCACGTTTTATCAGCGCATCGATTGATGAAGTACTCGGCACGCTGGGCGAAGCCATCGCCATCGTGGTGCTGGTGATTTTCTTAAGCCTCGGCTCGGCGCGGGCAGTGATCATTCCGGTGGTCACCATTCCCCTGTCGATGTTGGGTGCAGCCGCGTTCATGTCGATGTTCGGGTTCAGCATCAACTTGCTGACCTTGCTGGCGATGGTATTGGCCATCGGCCTGGTGGTGGATGACGCGATCATTGTGGTAGAGAACGTGCATCGTCATATCGAAGAAGGCAAGTCTCCCACTTATGCAGCCCTGCTGGGCGCGCGTGAGGTGGCAGCGCCGGTGATTGCGATGACCCTGACGCTGGCGGCGGTGTATGCCCCCATCGGCCTCATGGGCGGGCTGACCGGTTCGCTGTTCAAAGAGTTCGCCTTCACCTTGGCCGGCTCGGTGGTGGTCTCGGGCATCATCGCGCTGACGCTGTCGCCGGTCATGAGTTCACTGCTGCTCAACAGCCAGATGAACGAGGGCTGGATGGCGCGCAAGGCCGAGAGCTTCTTCCATCGCCTCGGCAGCGCTTACGGACGCGTGCTGGATCTGTCGCTGCATCACCGTTGGGTCACGTTCACGATTGCGGTCATCGTGTTGATCAGCGTGCCGTGGCTGTACAGCCGTGCCCAAACCGAACTTGCGCCCACCGAAGACCAGTCCACCGTGCTGACCGCAATCAAGTCACCACAGAACGCCAACATTGATTACGTCGAGAAGTTCGGCAAGCAATGGAACGACGTCATGGTGACCTTGCCGGAGCAGAGCAACCTGTGGCTGATCAACGGCAGCAACGGCGTATCCAACAGCATCGGCGGGGTCAACTTCGTCGACTGGGAAAAACGCGAGCGCAACGCCGACCAGATCCAGGGCGATATGCAAAGTCGCGCCAACACCATCGAGGGCAGCAACGTCTTTGCCTTCCAGTTGCCTTCACTGCCGGGCTCGACCGGGGGCCTGCCGGTACAGATGGTGATCAAGAGCGCCGGTGACTACAGCGTGGTCTATGAGGCGATGGAAGCACTCAAGCACGCTGCGCGTGAAAGCGGCTTGTTCATGGTGGTCGACAGCGACCTGGACTACAACAACTCGGTGATCAAGATCAAAGTCGACCGCACCAAGGCCAATAGCCTGGGCGTGACCATGAAGGATCTGGGCGACACCCTGGCGGTGCTGGTGGGCGAAAACTACGTCAACCGCTTTGCCATGGACGGCCGCTCCTATGATGTGATCCCGCAGAGCCTGCGTGGTGAGCGGCTGACGCCAGAAGCACTGTCGCGCTTTTATGTGACCAGCGCCACGGGTGGGCAAGTACCGCTGTCCAATCTGGTCAGCGTCTCGACCGGGGTCGAGCCCAATCAATTGACCCAGTTCGACCAGCTCAACTCGGCGATCTTCCAGGCGATTCCTGCCCCAGGCGTGGCCATGGGCGACGCGGTGAAGTTCCTCGAGGCGCGAGCCAAACTGCTGCCGCCGGGTTTCACCTACGACTGGCTTTCGGATGCTCGCCAATACCATCAGGAAAGTGGCGCGTTGGTCATGGCGTTCCTGTTCGCAATCATCGTGATCTACCTGGTACTCGCTGCGCAGTATGAAAGCCTGCGTGACCCGTTGATCATTCTGATCAGCGTGCCGATGTCGATATGCGGTGCATTGATTCCACTGGCCCTGGGCATGGCGACCATCAATATCTACACGCAGATCGGCCTGGTAACGCTGATCGGCCTGATCAGCAAGCACGGCATCCTGATGGTGGAGTTCGCCAATGAGATGCAGGTCAAGCAGGGCCTGGATCGTCGCGAGGCGATTCTGCACTCCGCCAAGATGCGCCTGCGGCCGATCCTGATGACCACAGCGGCGATGGTGGCGGGCTTGATTCCCCTGCTGTTCGCCTCCGGTGCCGGTGCCCATAGCCGTTATGACCTGGGCCTGGTGATCGTGGTGGGCATGTTGGTGGGTACGCTGTTCACTTTGCTGGTTTTGCCGACCATGTATTCATTCATTGCCGTCGACCATCGTATGGCGGCCACCACACCGCGCGCCCGTGCGCTGGCCGCTGCCGATGCAGCCGACGCCGCCACGGCTCAGTCGGTGTAAGGAGACACACATGCATCCTATCAATACCTTCGTGATTCGCCCGCTCGCGCTGCTGGTCTGCTCGGCCTGGATGACGGGCTGTACCGTCGGCCCGGACTACCGGGCCAGTAACGAGCCCGCAGTAGAGCTGACTCAAAGCCCCGATACCGCGCTGTATAGCAGCACCCGCCTACAACAGGATTGGTGGCGACAATTCCAGGACCCACAACTGGATGCGCTGATCGATCAAGCGCTGTCGCGAAACCATGACCTGCGCATTGCACAAGCCCGGTTGCTGGAGGCTCGCGCGGTGCTGGACCAGCGTCAGTTGGACCAACTGCCAACAGTGACCGCCAGCGGGGCTTATTCCCGCAGCCTGTCCCAGGCCAACCCCGGCCCGAGCGGTGAGCGCAACCTGGCCAAGACCTATCAGGCCGGCCTGGATGCGCAGTGGGAGCTGGACCTGTTCGGCAGGCTGCAGCGCCTGTCGCAGGCCTCTTCGGCACGCGCCGAGGCCGTCGCAGCAGACCTGGCACAAACCCGCATCGTAGTGACCGCCGACGTGGCGCGTCACTACTTTGAACTGCGCGGCGCGCAACGGCAGTTGGCGGTGGCCCAGGCCAACCTGAGTAATCAGGAAAAAACCGTGGCGCTGGTACAGGGCCGCGTGGATGCCGGGCGCGGCACCGCCGACGAACTGGCCAGCGCCCTGGCCGAGCGCGCACGGGTGCAAGCCACATTGCCGAGTCTGGAAACCCGTCAAGCGCTCAGCCGTTATCGACTCGCCGTACTCACGGGCTCGCGTCCCAATGAGCTGCAAGCGCTGACCGACCTGAAACCCTTGCCGGCACTGGTCACACGCCTGCCGATTGGCCAGGTCAGCGATTTGCTGCGACAGCGTCCCGATGTCGCCAGCACCGAACGCGCTTTGGCGGCCTCGAATGCGGACATTGGTGCCGTGACAGCCGAGCTTTACCCAAGGATCGACCTGGGTGGCTTCCTCGGCTTCGTGGCCTTGCGCGGTGGGGATTTGGGCGACAGCGGCAGCCGCGCGTTCAGCGTAATGCCCTCGATCAGTTGGCCTGCTCTCCACCTGGCCAGTGTCAAGGCAAGGCAGCGCGAGGCGCAGGCGCGTGAAGTGGGTGCCCAAGCGCGTTATGAGCAAGTGGTGCTGAATGCGATTGAGGAAACCGAGGGTGCGCTGACGACCTATAGCCTGTCGCAGCAACGGGTTCGTAGCCTGGCTGAGGCAGCTGCGCAAAGTGAGCGTGCAGCTCGACTGGCACATGCGCGTTATGAAGCAGGTAGTGCGGCGTATTTGGTAGAGCTGGACGCGCAGCGTACGCAACTGAATGCTCAGGACGCGCTGACGCAGGCAGAGACCGCGTCGTATCTCAATGTGGTGCAACTTTATAAAGCGTTGGGTGGCGGCTGGCGTGCGCCGGAATCAGTGGTATCCAAGTAACCCATAGCCGCCCTGAACGGGGCGGCATTTTCAATGCTTATACATTCGCAATAGCGCGTTCGACGCGCTGGATGAAAGCAGCCACGTCTGGATGGGTATGGACCAGCCCGTCCCGGGCGACAGCGACCTCCAACTCGCGACACAGTTGGATCAGACTTTTAGCTTTGCCTACCGCCAACGCACCCCGAATCCGATGCAGCAAACGGACGGTTTCATTACGGCCCTGCCCCCTGTCCAGCGCTTTAAGCTCACTCATATCCTGGGCGATGGTCTCAAGGAATAGTTCAAGCATGCGCTCCGGTACATTGATCTCGTCTACATCGCTCACCGGCGTATCGATTTCGCAAGCCTGGAAGACCGCAGGATCAAGCACACTGCGCAAACACAGATAGAGCCCCTGGATATCCATCGGTTTGGATAACCAACTGTTCATGCCCACGCGGATGCAATGCTCGCCCTCCTCGCGCAGCGCATTGGCGGTGACGCCGATAATCGGCATATCCACATCGCGCTGGCGCAATGTATCGGCAAGTTCATAGCCGTCAATCAGCGGCATGTTCACATCCGTCAGCAGTACGTCGTAAGCCTTCAACTCCAACTGCAGCAACGCCTGGACGCCATCGGGCACGACATCCACCGTACAGCCGATACGTTCCAGTTGCTCTTTCATCAGCACCTGGTTGACCGGGTTGTCTTCGGCCACCAGCACATTCAGCTCCAGTTGCAGATGCGTCACCGGTGGTTGCGGTAACGGTGCCTCCGATTCGCCAGTGATCGCCATCACCAACGCACGGCAAATGGACCCGACGCTGTTCTGGTTCACCACCACGTCCTGGCCGATAAACTGGGGCGTACTACTGAAATCATGCTGGGCGAAGACATTAATCGCGCCTGAGCTTGCCACCTCAACCTCTTGCGGCATGACCGTCAACACGGCATCAGGCGCTCCGCGAGCATCATCACCCATCACGGTAGTGTGTGCCCCGTGCCACTCCAGCCAGGCGCAAAGGTTATCGGACAAGGTTGCATAGGGGGTGCGAACATCGATGCACTTGCCTAATAACTGCGGCAGTGAAGATTGACGGGCCTCTAGAATTTCCAGGGCCAACTCGAATATGAAGGTACTGCCCTCGCCCAGCACACTGTCCACGCTCAATGCGCCCCCCATCATCTGGCTGAGATGGGAGCAGATAGGCAGCCCGAGCCCGGTGCCGGCGACGGTGTGATGCTTGCTGTCAGCCTGGTAAAAGCGCTCGAACAGTTGCGCCTGCACCGCTTCGGACATCCCTGGGCCGCTATCGATCACGCACCATTGCAGGCTCACTTCGCCTGCGCAGACTCCGATAGGCGACAGGAAGACTGCGACATGCCCGCTCTGGGTGAACTTGATCGCGTTATTGAGCAGGTTGCCTACGATCTGCTGGATACGCAGGCGGTCACCCTGCACAAGGTTCGGCACGCGCGGGTCAACGCAGCAGTAAAGCGCCAGCCCTTTGTTCGCCGCCACCGCCGAGAACCCGCGCACGGTTTCTTCAAGCATTTCCAGAGGCTGGAACGCCACGGACTCCAGAACCAGCTGGCCCGCTTCGATCTTGGACAGGTCGAGCACATCGCTGATCAAATGCATCAATACCGCGGATGAGCTATCGATTGTACGCAGATAACCACGTTGGCGTTCATCCAGAGAGGTCATGCCCAGCAGTTCAAGCGTGCCCAGCACACCATATAACGGCGTGCGTAGCTCATGGCTCAAGGTGGCGACGAAGTTGCTTTTCTGTTCATTTGCCGCATCCGCCGCCTGGCGGGCGAGGAGCAACGATGCAGATGCTTCGCGGTGGGAAGAAATATCAGTGAAGGTACACAGCAACACGCTGTCGCCAAGATACTCGGTGGGTGTATAGCGCACATGCAAGACCCGCTGATCGAGCAGCAGGCAGCCTTCACCGGTAAGGGGTTTATCCTGCTCAAACAGCGGCCATAGCGCCATCATTTGTGCAAACTCGGTTGGCTCGCCCAACCACTGCGTATACAAACTGTTTTGCGTCAGCAGTTCAATCTGCGGCCCTTTGACCACACATAACGCCAGCGGTACTGTCTGCAGCAAAGACAGGTTGAAGTCATGGTTGACCAACAACTCTCGAAAGTCATTGCTCGCCGGCACCACGATGCGCCGCTGGTACCACCGGATGACGCCCCAGCCACAAAGGACACACACACCCAGCAAACCGACCAGCCCAAGTAGCGGCCACCGCGCATCCCGAATCAGTTGCTCATAGGGGATGCGATACAAGGCTTGCCATGTACCGAAATCACCAGCACTGCGTTTGATCAACAGGCCGGAGGGGGTGAAGTGAAAGCCACTTTCGTACTGGTAGATCTGCGGCGACTTGTCGCCCACGACCCTCGTGCCATCCGGCGCAACGACGTCGACAGCATCGAACTGCGGCAGGTCAAAATATTGTTTTTCTATGCGAACGCCAGCCGTATCGAACTCCTCCCAATCGAGTAACGTAGCAGCCACCAACTCTCTTGGTGGGCCCTCTTGCTCCCACGCAAGAGCCTCACTGCGCCCCGAAATATAGCCCAGGATCTGCGTACCCTTGCCGCCAAGGTAACGATGAGTGGGTCGCCAGCGCACGATCAAATCACTGCTGCGCGGTGGAATTTGCAGTGCGGCTCGCCTGACCTCGTGCAGCACCTGGGAAAAATACCTTTGCCCAGCATGGGCCATGGTGGTCTCGTTGCTGAATGCCGGCACGGCAAAAGCGTAATCGCTCATCAGGTCAAACACGAACATCTGCGGAGACTGGAAGGTCGAGCCGCTCCAAAAGTCTCCGTAGACGTTGGTCAACGCATTGCCAAGATGCAATTGCTGATCCAACACACGCGTGTTGCGGCTCAAAATGTCGGTAGGCACTGCCGCCTGGAACGTTAGCGGCAACTGAGAAGCCTGGGCCTCGTAAATACGCACATTGCCCTGGGATGCAGAATTGACCACATAACTGGCGGGATTGAAGACGGGCTTGTATTCCAATTGACTGCTGGCTTTTATCACCCGCAGTAGGAATATCTCATGATCGTAGGCGCGGCTCACCAAGCGCATGAAGTGATAATCAACTTTCAGCACTTCACCGCGTATGACCTTGTAGGTCACCCAATAGCCGGCCACGGCGAAAAATACCAGCAACAACAAAGACACGAGTAAGCCGAAACTCAGGCGTAGAGAGACTTTCTCGAGCTTGCCTACGGTAGATTGCCTATAGCGCATACGTGATGCCAGTTACACGGTTCATCAGGGAAATCCAGGACATTGATTATTCATGTGCGGTTACCGAGCAACGGACCCTGCGGACAAGTCTATAGGCTTTTCATTAGCCAGTAAGATTAGTCCTACATATCAGCTCGAAAGAGCTGACATTTATGGTTACGTATATCCCGCAAAATTAACTCATGGCCATCCCTTGCAGGGCATTACATGAAAACCTCAGCCGCACTCAGCCTAAGTCAGATTCCAGCCGCCCCGAGGGTTCAAGAGCCCGACGTCCAGGAGCTACGCCAAGGGTTGGCGGATCACGAGTTTGTGGGTTTTTACCAACCTCAGCTTTCGTTGAAAACGGGTACGATTAGCGGCTTGGAAGTACTTGCACGCTGGCAGCACCCTCACAAAGGCCTGCTGACGCCCGGTTATTTCCTGCAAGCACTAGCGCGTCATGACCTGATGGATGAGCTGTTCCTGCGCCTCTTCGAGCAAGGGCTGATCCTGCGCCAGAAACTGGCCAGCCTGAACCTGCCATTGACGATGTCATTCAACCTTCAGCCGTCTCAACTCAGCAACCCCATACTGAGCCAGGCGATTAAAGTGCTGCTGCGTGCACATGAGTGCCCTGCCCGAAGCATCATCTTCGAGATCACCGAAACCGGCACGCTCAATCCGTGCAGTGTCGCCATGAACAACCTGTTGCAACTCAAACTGTTGGGCTGCGGTTTGTCCATGGATGACTTTGGCACCGGTTTCTCGTCACTGGAGCGCTTGTGTGATGTGCCTTTCACCGAGCTCAAACTCGACGCCGGTTTCGTACACAAACTCGACACGCACTCGGCCTGCACCGCCATTGTCGCCCATACCGTCAGCCTGGCAGCCAGCCTGGGTGTGTCGCTGGTGATCGAGGGTGTCGAGACCCCGGCCCAGCTCAAGCGGCTCAAAACCCTGGGCGTATCCATTGTGCAGGGATATGCCATCGCCCCGCCGATGGCGGATACCGCGCTGCTGCCGTACATCCTTGAATACATTGCGGGCTCACAGGTGGTGCTGACGTCAGTCTGAACGCCCATTCACATCGCTCTAACTTCCCTCCCCACCCGCCACGTCCGTGGTCGACCTTGAGCCGGCCAGCGCGGCGTACTTGGCATTTTGCAGTCAGGTATACGTTTTCATGTCCACGCTCAGAGCCTTCGTGGCTTTCTTCACCGTACTGCTGCCGGCTGTATCGTACGGCGCTGCCGCAACGATACCCATGCCGCAACAGCCCCTGCACTTGCTTAGCCAAGTGAGTCAGGAACCACAAAAGCTGCAATTACCGGAAGCCGACTGGGCCTGGTTGCGCCAACGGCGTGTCCTCACCCTGGGCGTTGTCGCACCGTTCACCCTGCCCTTCGACATGGTCTACGGCAACGGTGATTACGAGGGCATCAGCGCTGACGTGGCGACAATGCTCAAGCAGCAACTGGGCCTGGATATCAAAGTCGTCGGGTTTGCTGACCGAGGGCAAGCGATGGCCGCCTTGCGAGCCGGCGAAATCGACTTGATCAGCCGGTCCAGCGACTATGATCGCGACTCTTCTGACACGGTGGTGACGCTGCCGTACAGCGTCAATGCCCCCGTACTCTATCAACGCCAGGACAGCGACATTGCGGTTTCCTCAGATCTCAATGGGCTAACCGTAGCAGTCTCCAAGGACTACCTGCCATACGCGCTACTGACCGACCGCTATCCTCATGCACAGTTTTTTACCTACGGCACCACCGCGCAAGCCTTGGCCGCCGTCGCGTTCCAGAACATCGACGTGTTTTTGGGCGACTCGGTAACCACCCACTACTTGGTCAACCATAGCTTTTTCAGCTATCTCAAATTTATCCAGTTCGTGAAAGTCGACGCAGGCGGCTATGGGTTTCTGCTCAAGCAGGAAGATCAACGCCTGCTACGCATTCTAAATGCCTCGCTGACCACATTCGGCCAACTGCGCATGAGCTACCTGATCAAGCGCTGGACCGGCGGCGGCACAGTAATGCCGGACGATAATGTGCATCTGAACGCCCAGGAAAAACGCTGGCTGGCCCAGCACCCAGTGGCGCGCTTCATGATTAACGATGACATGGCACCCTCGGCGTTTTTTGACGCCAAGGGCCGCTTCAACGGTGTGATATCCGACTTGTTCGAGATCATCACCCAACGCACCGGGCTCAAGTTCGAGATTCAACGCGCCTCTAGTTTTGAAGGCATTCAGGACGCTTTACGCGACGGCGATACCGATTTAGCCGTGTTGACGGCCAGCCCGGAGCGGCTGAACCATTTCCGTTTCAGCCATCCATTCGCAACCAGCTCGTTTGCGCTGGTCGCGTCGACGGCTGAATCGGGCCGATCGCGTTCGAGTCTCAATGCTTTGACCGGCAAGCGCCTGGCCATAGTCCAGGGGCATGTGCTGATCGACAGCATTCGCAAAGGCTTTCCCACGGTGCAGTTGATCACCCCAACAAACAACCTTGAGGCCATGCGCATGGTGGTCAATGGCGAAGCCGACGCAGTGTTGATGACCCTGTCCATGGCTCGCTACTACACCGCGCGCCTCTATGAAAGAGACCTGCGCGTGGCCGGGGTCGTCGACGGCCAGGCGGCCACCGCCAACTTCGCCATGCGCCGTGGCGAAACCGAGCTGCAGTCGATCATGGATAAAGCTCTGCTGAGCATCCCACCTGACGAGCTTAATGCAATCACCATTCGCTGGCGCGCAAATGCGGCCATGAGTGGCCAGAACTGGCGCGACTACAAACTGGTCATCCTGCAGATCATCTGCTGCGCATTGCTGGTGCTGCTGATTTCGATCATCCGAATCGTGCAACTGCGCCGTCAGATCCGGCGCCGGGTCGCAGCTGAAAAAGCCCTGAATGATCAGCTGGAGTTTTTGCAAACCTTGAACCATGCCATGCCCGTTCCCGTGTATGTACGCGACCGCGAAGGACGCCTGCTGTCATGCAGCCGCAGCTATGAACACGTCATGAAACTGTGCCAATCCCAGGTGCTGGGTAAAACTGCTTTGCAAACGAACCATGGCGATATCGAACTGGCGCCCTCGCTCCACCAGAGTTACCTGCAAGCCATGGAGGATGGCAATGCCATCGAACAGCAACTGCAGATCACCATCGAGGGACAATCCCACTTCATCGAGCATTGGATTCAGCCGTTTCGTGATTCTAATGGCACGATCGCCGGGGTGATCTGTGGCTGGCAAGACGTCTCGCAACATCATCACCTGATCGAACAACTGCAGCAGGCCAAAACCCAGGCCGACGAGGCCAGCCGCGCCAAAACCCAATTTCTTGCGACCATGAGCCACGAAATCCGCACCCCCATGAGCGCGGTGATCGGCACGTTGGAGTTGGCGCTCAAACGCGCCGACCACGGCGTACTGGATCGAGTGAACATCGACGTGGCCTACACGGCCGCCAAAAACCTGCTGGAGCTGTTGGGCAATACGTTGGACATCGTACGTATCGAATCCGGGCACTTGAGCTTCTCGCCACGCCGGGCCAACCTCAAGAACCTGGTGGAGATGGTGGCGCGAGTGTTCGAAGGGCTGGCGAGAAAGAAGAAACTGGACCTGATTCTCGAGATCGACGCCGGCACCACCCTTGATGTCTCCATCGACCCGCTGCGCTTCAAGCAGGTACTGTCCAATCTGGTGAGCAATGCGATCAAGTTCACCGAGCGCGGCCGAATCGTCATCCGCTTGGTGTGCCGCGTGTTGAAGGGGCAGACACTCAACATGCATCTGCAAGTGCAGGACACGGGCATGGGCATCAGTGAGGCAGACCGGCAAACGCTGTTTCGCCCCTTCGCGCAAGTGACTCAGTCGGACCTATCGGTGCATGGCGGCAGCGGCCTCGGGCTGGTGGTGTCGCGGTCGCTGTGCGAGATGATGGGTGGCCGCCTGGAACTTACCAGCACGCTGGGGCAAGGCACTACGGTCAATGTAACCCTCAAGCTCAAGCTTCTGGAACCGCTGCCTGAAGAAGAAACGCCGCTGGCTGCGTCTTGCGAGGCCACTCCAAGCTGGGCCATGCGAGTGCTGATCGCAGACGACAATACCTTGAACCGTCAAATGCTGCGCGCGCAGCTGGAGTACCTGGGCTGCAAGGTGATTGAAGCCAGCAATGGGCTGGAGGCATTGGAGGCCTGGCGTGCCTTTCCGGTTGACTGGCTTATCACGGATTACCACATGCCGATCATGGACGGAGTAGAACTGACACTGGCGATCCGCAAGGAAGAACAGCAACGCAACAGCGGTGTATTGACGATTCTGGGGGTGACAGCCGACGCCCAGCAGGAAGAAATGGACCGCTGTCTTAATGCGGGCATGGGCGACTGTCTGATCAAACCCATCAGCCTGACCATCCTTGAACAGCGCCTGGCATCACTGGAGCCTGCGGATAAGCCGGCCTATAAAGGCACCAGACCGACGCTGCATCGGCCTGAATTCGACATGAATCTGCTCCAGCCGATTACCGGTGACAACCCGGCAATCATTCAACAACTGCTAGCTGAATTGATGCGCAGCAATCAACAGGATATCGAGCAGTTGCGTGACTTCAGTGAGACACGGGATCTCGCAGGCATTGCGGAGCTGGCACACCGTTTGAGGGGCAGCGCGGCATTGATGCGCAATGACTATCTGCTTGGGCTGTGCAAAGAACTGGAGCATGGCTGCCGAACCGGCGCTGAGGACGTACCGGCGCAGGTCAGGCAGGTGAAGAAGGAGTTACGGCGCATTCAAAACATGCTCGAGCCCTAGGCTGTGAGCGACTACGCCAAGCCATTGCGCTTGGCCAGGTCACCGAGCGCAATCAGGTTTTCTACACTCAGTTTGCGTTGCAGGCGGATTTTATAAGTGCTCACCGTTTTGTGATTGATCATCAACTCATCGGCGATGGCCTGGTTGCCCATGCCGCGTGCCAGCAGTTTCAACACGGTGATCTCACGATCTGACAATTGCGCAATCAGCTGGCTTTCCTCGCTGGCGGCCTGGGTATTGTCGCGTAATTGGTGGATGGTATTGACCGGGAAATAGCTGTAACCCGACAGCACTGCCTTCACCGCCCCTATCAGCTCGTCCAGGTTGTCATCCTTGCAGACAAAACCTGCGGCACCGGCTTGTAACGAGCGCATGGCGAAGTTGCGAGTGTCGCCAGAGGTGAGGATCAACACACGGGTAGAAATGCCGATAGCCTTCAAGTGCGCGATGACAGAGAGGCCGTCCATTTTCGGAATACTCAGGTCAAGAACGATCAGGTCCGGGAGCAGTTTGCGGACGACTTCTACCGCGTCTACACCGTTGTCGACCTCGGCGACAATCGAATGGCCTTCTTGCTCAAGCATCACGCGCACAGCCATACGCATCAGGGGGTGGTCGTCGACGATGACTATGTTGCCCATAGTTAATGAGTTCCTTACAGTTGAGATAAGATGGTAGGCCTGCTGATGACAGTTCAAGCCTACATCGGCCCGCGGGGGCTGTATTATTGTAACCCTCCCCTCCCCATTCGCCACTACTAATCGCATACTCGACGCACTACGAGTACGCAGAAAGAATAACAGCTTGCTCATAGAGCATGGATAGGGTGAAGGTAAAAAACCTTGAGCACATCACCCGCAAACAAAGGAGCAACCGTAAATAGCAACACTTACCCGATCATTGCAATACGCGTGAAGTCCAAGTAACAAACAAAAGACATGACCACCACCCTCATGCAAAGTTTATTTTTTTGGAGAAGCGCCTGCAAGCCAATACATAATTTACAGAAAATCCATAATTTAAGCGCGCCTCATTCATAAACCAGAGTGACAACCACACCTGCCTCAACGAGACCTGGGGACATTTTTGAAGCATCACGCTTATACCGAGCAAAAAACTGCTTACTTAAGTTTGCGCCTGCAGTCCCTACAGCACCAATATAGCGCCTGCTAAGCGTGGTAAGTTCAGAGCTAAAATTCACTGGAGTAAATCCATCAATCACTTGCACGCGTATTCCTTTCACATAACGTGCCCCATCCGGAGAGGCGAGCAGAGCACTGTTATTTGCTGAATTATAGGCATCTGTCATATAGTAGGATACCGTGTATGGAGCAAATGAATCGGAACAAACCAGCGAAAGACTAAATTGGGTGTCGCCCGCGGTATCACCGACCGATTTAAACTGTGAAAAGCTGGACTTTGGTAGCTTTACAACATCCGGCGACTCAAGAGTACATGATTTTGACTTTGCAGTGACTGTCGTGCCGGAGGTAGTTGCAATACCCATATCAATCGACGCAAAACCGTTTTGATCAAACGTCGAGGCTATTACATTGAAGGGGGGAACGGTATAAATACCTGACTTGAGACCCTTATCTATAGCCACCAATCTTATTCGCGCACCTATCTTGATATGTTGATTAATAAACGATACCGGAGCACCTGACGAGCTATGTGTAAGCATCACGCCACCACTAGCTGTGACATCAGTAGCCGCCCCCCAATCCCCGATCATATACATAAGCTCAGCAATAAAACCTACACCCGGGACCGGTGTTGAAAACAATGAATAGTTACTTTTGCCAAATGAGAACGTGCCTACACGAGGGGCCAAGAACGTATTATTCAATTGAAAAACACCAACACCATTGCAAATCCTTTGATTGGATGCGGTATGCCACTCGGTAGAAATCATACCATCAGCATGGCTTTCTTTCTGCCAGTTTATGTCAGACGGTAAGATTATCTTCAACGGTGACGAGACCGGAGCGCATACAATTTCCGCATTACATACGCGAACAAAAAAACAGAAAAACACAAACCATAATTTTCTCACACCACTCTCCACATCGCCCAAGAGGAAATACAAATCAAACTTATCATACATCAACTCCCTAAATTGATAGTACCGTCAGCAGCCATAGCAGATGTAGCGAAAAGCCCAACGATGGACGACGCGAGAATTATTTTGAATGGAATAGACACCACTGTGTACCTCTAGGTTGGCAACAACAAATAGATAAGTTCACTATGCTTAAGAGTTCCCGGATTCTACCTTTCTCACAGAAGCAGCCAACCGCAACGATCCACACAGACCAAAGATAGATCCTCAGGCCTTGTAGGACTATTCCTACACAGCATAAATAATTTTTCTCAGCCGACATCAACCCCAACAAAACATAATGAATTAGAGCATATAAAATATGATGAAATATATTCGGACGGGAATTCCGATAGCGGAAAACCAATCACACTCCGAGAGGGATTATTGATATTTCTAACACAGTTCACATTCAGGCATGAAGTGAGTCACATCATCATTGGATAAGAAGCTCGACCGTACCGAGACAAAAAAATTGGCGTGCATCTGTGAGGCAACGCCAACCTAAACTTCTACATTTTAACCTTGCATGTTTTTATCGATTCTAAAGCACTCAACATGCGCAAGGTGCTGGTGGGCGCAAAAAATCAACTACCCAAATGAATTGCCTGTTTTTATCTTTCGGTGAACCATACCTTCGGCAACCTTGCTTGTACCGTCACAGTTTTGATCTGCGTGTAGGCATTCAGGGTCTCCCGACAGAACTCTCGACCAATACCACTATTTTTATAGCCGCCAAAGGCGGTGCCATCGGTAATGTTCGAATAACGATTGATCCACACCGATCCCGCCTCCAACCTTGCTGCGGTTTCCATAGCGTGCTGCAAGTTGCTGGTATAGATTCCGGACGCCAAACCATATTCGGTGTCATTGGCCTGGGCGATCATCGTTTCATAATCATCCCACACGATCAGCGACAGTACCGGGCCAAAAATCTCTTCTTGGCAGATGCTCATGTCATTACGTGCAAGTAACAAGGTTGGCTGGATGAAGTAGCCGTGATTACTACCTGGTACTGCTGCGCGACCGCCACCTGCGAGCAGCTCGGCGCCCTCTTCCAAGCCCATAGTTATGTAACTCAACACACGCTCACCTTGTTGCGCGTTGACCAGACAACTGACCCGCGACTCTTCGGACAGTGGAGAACCCACTTTCACTCGATTGAACGCGGCAATCAGCTTTTGCTTGAACACTTCAAAAATCGCGGCATGCACAAACAAGCGGGTACCGGCCAGGCATGACTGCCCGTTGTTATGAATAGCTGCGAAGGTGGCGTTATCGACCACCGCATCAATGTCGTCGATATCGGGGAACACAATATTGGCGCTCTTACCCCCCAGTTCGAGTGTCGCGGGTACCAGACGCCGGGCGGCCACTCCGGCCACGGTGCGACCGACTTGCGTACTGCCAGTAAATGACAGCTTCCTGACCAGAGGATGCTCGCTCAACGCCGCACCGACTACCTCCCCCAACCCGGTGACCATGTTCACCACCCCGGCCGGGAAGATCTCGTTAATCAGCTTGCCTAATTCAAGCGTCGATAAAGAGGCGTTTTCATCGGGTTTCAAGACCACAGTATTGCCGGCCACCAATGCCGGAGCGAGCTTGAACGCAGCCATAATCGCCGGCGCGTTCCAGGGAATAATCTGCCCGCACACGCCCAAGGGTTCACGCTTGGCGATGGCGTAACCACCGTCGATTTCCCGACCAGTGTCTTCATGAGCCATGATCACTGAGGCGAAATAGCGATAGTGCCGAACGGCGGTAAGGTAGTCCTTGCGTACTTCGCTGATGCAACGACCCACGTCATGGGCATCGATCATGGCCAGGCGTTCACTGTGCTCTTCTATCTCGTCCGCCAGCAGATTTACCAGACGTGCGCGCATCTGCTGACCCAGGGCACGCCAGGCTGGAAACGCAGCATGCGCCGCAGTAACGGCGCGATCGACGTCCGCGGCGTCACAATAACGGATGTAGGCTAAGTGCCTGCCCGTGGCAGGGTCGATCGCAGCAAAAGAGTGCGCTTTATCGTCAGTTTCAAACACCCCATTGATCAGTGGGCCATAGGACTTATCGAAATTGATTTGCATGGTGTACCTCATATTTAAACGTGAAATCTGGATGATCTATGTTATAAAATCCAGACTACTTTATTTTCCGTCCAATTGGGTGATATATGGATCCTCTGTCCGACGTCCTTTCATTGTTAAGAATCCGTAATTACCACTCCGCCACGCTGTCCTTGGGCGGTGATTGGGCTTTCACCTTTCCTGAACGCGAAGGCATCAAGTTCACGGCGGTAGTCAAAGGCAGTTGCTGGCTACAAGTGGATGGCGAACAACAACCGCAGCGACTGCATCAGGGCGATTGCTTTCTGATGACCAGAGGCATGCCTTTTTCGCTCTACAGTGATATGTCCCAGCCGGTGATGAATTCCGACGGTCACTTTCAAACCCTCGCGGCGGACGAACTGGCCCTGCATTACGGCGGCGATGAAACTCAGTTGGTCGGTGGCCGTTTTGACTTCAGCGGTGTCCCTACTCAATTGCTACTCAGCGGCCTGCCCTCGCTGGTTCACGTACAAGGCAATGATCCGCAGGCCTCGGTCCTGCGCTGGGCGCTTGAGCGGTTCACCTCGGAGTTGCAGCAGAAGCGCCCAGGCCGCTCGCTGATGAACGAACACTTGGCGCACCTGATGCTGGTCGAAGTCTTGCGCACCCACCTGGCGACCCTGGAAAGCAGCGGCATCGGATGGTTTTACGGCTTGGCCAACCGCAACCTCAGTGTTGCCCTTAGCGCGATGCACGCCGACCCGGCCCATCGCTGGAGCGTCCAGGAGCTGGCGCAACTGGCGACCATGTCACGCTCAGCATTCGCGCTGCGCTTCAAGCAGGTGGTCGGCGCAGCACCTATGGAGTATCTGACGTACTGGCGCATGTTGCTGGCCAGTGATCGGTTGAAGAACTCCGATGACTCGGTGTCTACCATCGCGTTCTCATTGGGCTATGAGTCCGAAAGCGCATTCAGCACGGCATTCAAGCGCGTCATGTTGCAGTCGCCCCGCCACTATGTGCGCGAGCATGCCACCCAGGCTTAGTGCAGCCCGCCGCCGATTATCAGGGTTTCACCGGTGATCCAGCTTGCATCCGACGATGCCAGGAAGGCGACTGCGGGTGCAATATCCTCGGGCTGACCAATGCGACCCAGCGGCGTTATGGCTTCTATTTTTTCGCGAAACGCATCTTCGAAAAAACCGCTGGCATGTACGCCTTCGGTGACAACCAACCCTGGGTTTACTGAGTTGACACGAATATTTCTGGGGCCCAGTTCATTGGCCAGGGTACGGGTGATGGCGTCCACAGCCGCCTTGGAGGCGGTGTATACCGCCGAGTTGGCCGGTGTGAACGAGGTGACGCTGGAGCTGATGTTAACGATGCTGCCGCCCTTAGCGTTGAACACTTCAACTGCTGCCTGGGTACACTGGATCAGTCCCAGGACGTTGAGGTTGAACTGGCGATGAAACTCCGCCTCAGTAATGTCGGCCAAGGCGCTGGTCGAGTAGACACCGGCATTGTTGACCAAAATATCGAGGTGACCATGCTCATGCACAATGGTCTTGAACAGCGCCTTGAGGTCGGCGCTGTTGGAAGCATCGGCCTGCACTGCATATGCCCTGGCGCCGGTTTGCAGGATCTGTTCAACCACCCGGTTAGCGTCCTCGCGACTGTTGGCGTAATTAACGATGACAGTGGCGCCATCCTGGGCCAATTGTTTGGCAATGGCCGCGCCAATACCCTTGGAGGCGCCGGTCACCAGCGCGACTTTCTTGTGTAACCTGTTCATGTTCACTTCCTTTCTATTGCAGGCTGAAAATCAGTGAATCCAGCTTAAGAGGATGGCGGGAACCGGTTAATAGCCAATGCTCCAGAAAAGCTTAGTAATCGTCCTGCCTTCATCACGACCGCCCGCGCCAAAAGAATATGCAAAAGCAGATCAGTGAAAGCAGCAATGGGATTGCCAGGATGTTGAGCGCCTTGAGCAACAGGCCTAGATGCTCAACCTGAAGGGTCAGCTCTCGCGCTACAAGGCGCATCTGCATTTCAACGCCTGCTTTTTCAGCGTTAAATTGTGCAAGGGCGGTTTGCTGTTCCGCCGTCAGAGGCATATTGCGCCCCTGCTCTGCGGCCAATGGCGCGAGATGCTTTTCAGCTTCATCGAGCTTGCCCTGCAACTCAAGGCTCATTCTGCGATAACGCTCGCGGGATTGCTGCTGCAAATGTTCGACCACAGTGAACGTTCGGCTGTAATGCCCGCGCGAGCGCAAGCTAATCAAGGCATCCGACCCGGACAGGCTGTCCAGCGCATTGAGCACAAACACCGCATTGTCAGCCCATGGCACGGTTACCAGCCGGTCCCCTTGCTGCTGCACATCCGCCCACAGGTTGTCGCTCAGCATATCCGTGTCCGCCACAACTACGACGTTGACGTTCTGCGCCTCGGTAAGCGGTCCGGCAATGTCGGTGAAGGCCGAACGTGCCGGCCCTTGCAGCCGCACCGCAATCAAGTAGCGTTCACCTGTAGCCCTGAAGCTCTTGACCAAGTCATCAGGGTTTTTCAGATGATCCAGCCGCGCCGTCTTGAAAGCCATGGCCTGTTCTGAACTGTGCAGCAGCGGCGTCAACGTGGTCGTCGCACCGGGCACTGCGCTCAGAATACCGACGGTTGTCAGGTTGAGGCTGCCAATGCCGGCTGTAATCACGTCCTGTGCGTTCATCGAGGCAGTTGGCAACCCTAAAGCGGTTGGTTGCCAGACCGGTACTGCGCCTGGCGCCAAAGCCACAAATTGGCCATGACGACCGTCGCCCAACACACTATCGCTCAACAACTTGATACCCCAAGCCTTAAACAAGGGCGAGAGATCGGAGGACTTGTCTTTACTGGGTATCCCAAAATAATGATCGCCGCGATCCTGCTCGCTATAAGGATCGGCGAACACCAGCAATCGCCCACCGCGCAGTACAAACTGGTCGATGGCGCGCAGTGTCGCCTTTGGTAACCGCTTGGGATGAACCAGCATCAAGACCTTGAGTTCGCTGTCGATAGTGTCAACATCAAGCTGCACTTCGCGTACGTCAAACGCGTTACCGATCTCCTGCATAATCCGCCACGGCTGCCGGGTTCGCCCCAACTGAGCGTCGAAGCCTCCCACCAACGGCAGCGAAGACATTAAGCCGATCACCGACTTTTTGTTTCGAGCCAGCGCCTGCAATGTGCGACTGATGTCGTACTCAAGAAACACCTGCTGTTCAAGCGCAAAAAAACCGATGCTCGCGTGCCGTGCCTGGGCGTCGACCATGGCCAGGCCAAAAAACACCGCAGACCCTGCCTTGCCGATAGGGGCAGATTGCATGCCAAGCTCCACTGCGCGCGCTTCGTCTGCTGAAAATGGCGCAGGATCTATGACATGAATCCGTAACCGACCCTTCGAGACGCGCTCGTACTCGCGCAGCAGGGCCTCGATGCGCACCGCATAGCTGCGCATGACCAAAAGATCCCTAGCGGCCTGGCTGGAAAAGTAGAAGTACAGGTCCGTGGGTTCGGTCACGGCCTGGATAATCTGGCGGGAGCCCGGGCTGATGGTATAAAGCTGCTGCTCGGTAAGGTCCGCCCGCATTGATGCCAGACGCGGCGCCAAGTCAAAATTGACCGCCACGAAACCGACGATAATAATCGCCAGACACAAGCAACTACGTGTCAACGGTTTGAACGACATGGCCTCATACCGCCTTTTTTAGCTCAACCGCGATGACAGTGGCGGCGAGCCAGGCGACAAGCTGGCTGATAAAGTACAGCAGGTCCTGCGGGTCTAACACCCCTCGGCAGAGCCCCTCAAAGTGCGTGAGAAAACTCAGCGAAGCCACGCCATCCAGCCACGGCAAGCTAGCCCAGCCACGCAAGGCATCCAACAAAACCGGGGTACCACAGACCATGAATGCAAGACACAACACCATCGCTGTAAGGTAGGCAATCAATGGGTTCTTGGTCAGCGCTGAAAGACAGCCGCCGATCGCCAGGCAGCTCCCCGCCAGCAGCCAACTGGCCAAGTAACCGCAGAGGATTACGCCGTTGTCCGGTACACCCAGGTAGTTGACCGTGATAACCAACGGAAACGTCATTGCCAGCGCGATTGCGCTGACTACCCAGGCGGCGAGGAACTTGGCTACAACCGCTTCCGCCGTCCCCACCGCCAGGCACATCAACAACTCGATCGAACCGGTCTGCCGCTCAATGGACCACATGCGCATCGCCAAGGTTGGCAACAGCAGGGCGAATAACCATGGCAGGCAGTCGAAAAATGGCTGCAAGTCAGCTTGGTTGCGCTGGTAAAAGTCGCCTAGGTAAAAGGTGCTGATACCGCTGAGCACCAGCAACAACATGGTGAACACGTAGGCGATAGGCGTGATGAAATAACTGCACAGCTCGCGCTTGAACACTGGCCAGAACGTCTTCATGCGTGTTGCTCCCGGGTCAGCAGCCGGAAAACTTCACCCAACGAGCCGCGTTCGACTTCCTGGCGGGGCACATCCCAACCGCGGCTCAGAATAAGCGAGTTGATCGCCGGTAATATCACCACTCCAGTGCGTGCCAGCACCCGCACGCTATGGAGTTCAGGCCCCGCCTCGATGCCAGCAACGCCTGGCAGCATACCCAGCGTCATCATATCCAGAGGCTGTCTGGGATAAAGCGTCACGGCCTGGTGATAACGCGAACGACTTTCCAGTTCCAGTGGGGTGCCGTCCACCAACAGACGCCCTTTATCCATGACCAGCACACGACTGCACAACGCGGTGACCTCTTCCAAAATATGCGTGGAAATAATCACGATCTTGTCGCGGGCCAAGTCTTTGATCTGCTCACGTACGCGGTGTTTTTGATTGGGATCGAGGCCATCAGTGGGTTCATCGAGGATCAGTATCATGGGGTCATGCAAAATCGCCTGCGCCAAGCCGATACGGCGCTGAAAGCCCTTTGACAACGTATTAATAGTCTGGCCACGGACCTCCATCAACTCGAATTGCTCAAGCATGGCTGTGACCCGTGACTTCTTATCGCCCCCACGCAAACCACGCACTTGAGCGATGAAATCTAGAAAACTCACGACGGACATTTCGTTGTAACAGGCACCGGTTTCCGAGACGTAACCGATCAAGCGCTGAGCATGGCGCGACTGCCGGCGGATATCAAAACCACAGAGGTTGGCGGTACCCGAGGTGGGCGATATGAAACCGGCGAGCATACGTAAGGTGGTTGATTTGCCGGCGCCGTTTGGACCGAGCATTCCCAACACCTCTCCGGAGGTTGCACTGAAAGACACATCATCCACTGCAAGAGCATTGCCGAACCGTTTGGTTAAATGGGCTATATCAATCATGGCTATCGAATTACCTGCGCAAACGCGTTGAAGCGCATAGGAGTGCACGCTTCGTTTCGCACGCACCTTAACCACAGGATGAGGGCCCTGAAAGGTCAAGTGTGATAAATCCGATTGTCCCTTGGCGCGCTTCGAAATATCTACGAGCAAGTGCGATTTATCTGATATGCGCATCAGAGTCGGCTGGCTATTGTCTCAATCTTAAATCCCTCAATCTAAATAGCTGGAATCCAAATGTTATTGCGAACCCTCGAAGTACCTGACGGCCACGGCCAACTACACAATGCTGTAGTGCTGTGTGGCTTTATCGCCACGCACATCAACCGAAAGTTTCTGGTTTATAGCCTGAATGAAAAATCTGGCGATGAATTGATCAAGATTTATCTCACACCCCTCGAAGGAGATGATCGTAGCCTTGATATGTGTAACGCCCCACCGGAAGCGCTGACGACCGCTACACAAGTGCTAAAAAGTATTATTCGCGATGCTTGCTCAGTTGATGCCACGCAGACTGACGACACCTATAGGGTATTGGACCTGACAGAAACAAACATTCTGTGCAGCTCAGAGAACACTCATTACAACTTGAAAATCAGCGAAACGTGGCTTAATAGTCTTCTGCACTATAGCCCTGGCACTTACGAAAATTCACCCTCCTTTCAATCCAGTGGCAGCGATGAGCCTGAGCGCAGTGCAACAAAGACTGAATCGGCTTCTTCAAATGAGTTACTAGAAAAACCCTGCGAACAGATAACCTCTGAAAAAATTGAAGTGAACTTGAAATCACTCATTGCCAGCGTGGTTAAGCACAAGGAAATATTACTGGGAAAATATATAGCACTTGAAGAGCGAGAAAGAGAGTGTGAGCGGCGAGAAAAATTTTTAACAGATCAGGAGTTGATAATGAGCCAACGCGAAAAAGAGCTGCACAGAAGTATTGAATCACTGCAATCGGCTGAAAAACAACTCAACGCACTTTTGAGAGCCTGAACACTTTATCCCTTCGCGCCTTTTATCGCTCCAGTCATTGAAAAGGCTCACCACAAAAAAAACACAAAATACAGTAAATTTAAAGGAATCAGTGAACCATGAGAATAGGCTTTCAAAAGCTATCAGTAGCGAGCGGAGCTTGCTTTTTCCTTTTGTATATCAGCAGCAACCTGATGGCTGACTGTAGCTTCCCTTCTGGAAATAGCAAAAGTGTGATATCAATTAATTTGCCAAAAACAATTGTGCTACCGAGGGATACTCCGTTAGGCACAACGGTGTTTGAATCGGCAACTTACCCGCACAATAGTAATTCATTAATACATTGTAGCGGACAAACCCCATTCGGTGTCACAAACAATCTTGGAAGCAACCCAACTACGACAGATTTATTTCCTATCGGGGACACCGGACTATCCTGGCAGTATGTCTACAATCGCGTAACTGTCAAAGGATACGGCTATACAATAACCAACCTCCCGCCCACGGGCTCGACTAGCTCATTAGCAAATTCGACAGGCGCTCTGCGTATTGTAAAAACTAGCAAGATCGTGAGCGGGGCGACCATTCCTGCCGGAGATATGGGTGGATTGACATTTGGAGGGCTTCTTACAACTAGCATTCGGCTGACCAGCATTGCAACCGTTACAAGCCCAGCCTGCCAAACCCCCAGCGTGCAGGTCGACATGGGCCAACATCGACTCGACGATATGCCTAAAGATGGCTCGCCTTCAAAAAAAAACATCGCATTCAATATCAACCTCTACAACTGCCCGCCCGGTATCAAGAAGGTGTTGTATACGCTCACGCCCACCTCATCCTCGCCGTCATCGAACAGCAGCCTGGGCATTATTAAACTCAACCAAACCTCGACAGCGAAAGGTATAGGCCTGCAGATTGTCGATGGCGACCTTAAGCCTGTAGCACTAAATACCCCCATCACTCTCAATGATTATTCGGAGACCGGCGTAAGCTTCACCATTCCTTTGAACGCGCGTTATACTCGAATTGCAAGTGGATCGAAGATAAGCCCGGGTACAGCAAATGCCGAAATAACATTCGTCATGAGCTATTTGTAGCATTTAGGTCTCAACTTTTTCGCAGTCTTTATGGAAACGTAAACGTAAACTCTGCCGCTCCGTTGGCTGCACGAGCTTTCAAGGCCTCACCACTGCCCAACCGAACATACTGAGCACTCAAGAGTATTTCCATCCCCGGCCCACTTCATTGCATAATTGACTCTGTCGTAACGAACCACCTATGGGTTATTTCATTCGTCATGACAATCCCGAAACAAAGAATTTGGTTGCCGGCGTGAGAGCGCCGGACACATCAAACTAGGCTTGGCCAAACTGAAGGCCAAAGGCCTACACTAATCAAGCTGGCTATGACGTCCCGCTACGACAGCCCGCTTTTGACTTTGTGCGCATGCCACAAAGGATGACCCCGTACGACACAGTTCGTCAGATTCAAATCCAAAACTGTGTGCACCCAGAAAAAATGGCATAATATGCCAAAGTTCGAAAGATACTGTTTATCGAAAGCTGGAGCTTATTATGGCGACGCGAAACGTTGTGCTCACCCCTCATCAGGAGCAGGTTATCCATGACCTGGTGCAGTCTGGCCGCTATCAGAATGCTAGCGAAGTGATGCGGGCAGGTTTGCGGCTATTGGAACAGCGTCTCGCCGAAGACACTGCCAAAATTGAGGCCCTGCGTCAGGCGACCTCAATCGGCATCATGGATCTTGAGCACGGGCGCTTTACTCAGGTGAGCGAAGAGGGTCTGGAGCACTACCTCGAGGGCTTGAGCCTGGAGGCAACCCTCCCCGCGAGAGAGAAACACTGAGCATGCCGCAGTATCGGATTTCCAACCCGGCGCGCTCCGACATTGTCGACATCCTCAGACTCTCCCAGATGCAGTTCGGCGATCAAGCACGCCAGCGTATCAGGCGCTGATCCTCTCGGCGCTGCAAGCGATCGCCGACACACCTTATCGCATTGGCAGCTACGAATGCGATGAGCTGGCACCGGGCCTTCGCAGCTATCACCTCATCTATTCACGACAGCTGGCCAAACAGCCCCATGGGGCGGTCAAGAGCCCTCGCCATCTCGTGTTTTATCGTGTAGCAACCGCCGACGTGATCGAGGTCGTCCGACTCCTTCATGACGCCATGGAAGGGCAACTGCACCTGCCCAACGACTGATCGCCGAGCGAGCTCAAAGGCTTAGCTGGCAATGAACAGCGAAGGTAAGGCGCCCGCATCTATATGCAACCTGAGCGCCCTCGCTGCCATCCGGCTCCGTACCCCGTTGAAGCGAGAGGTTCTGGGGCCGACCGGACTATTGAGACCCATGATCAGAGGCACGATGCTCAGCGTTGCGTACCACATTGAATACTGAACAACCGCTTCCTAGGCGTTTTCGGTGGCCAGGCGCCTAGCATTCCCCTCCGTCAGCCGTTGGACACGCGGATCGATCTCCCTGGCGACCAGCGCCATTGCAACATCTCGCAGAGCATGAGCATCTTACGATGCCAATTTCAGGACAGGTGCTGAAAGACAGCCCGGACAACTCCAATTAAGGACATCGATTCATCTAACGACCAAGAATTTGCCAGATTCGGGTTGGTCATCCAGTATACGGAGGCGCACTGAATACCAGCCACGGCCACCCCGCTCCGGGTCAGAAATCGCCATTCGCGATCGCTCGCCCACCCTGTGCAATTGGGGGCATATCTGAGGGCATGCTTTGGAGGGCTTGAAAAGGCTGCCCCCACCGACGCCCCTACCGCCCCGCTCAAGGCCAAGACCGCCAAGACAGTGCGCACCACGTTTTCCACTCCATGCGCAATGCCCCGTCAATGCAGACGCTCGAATGACCGACGTAGACGGCATATTTGCCTATATCCAGCCATAGACATATAGCCCGAAAAACTACAGCGCAAACTCCGCCCGGATCAGCGTCCCCCCTTCGGCGCGGTTGCTGGCGGTAATGGCTCCGCCATGGGCCTGGCAGATTGCGCGGGCGATGGACAAGCCCAGCCCGCTGCCGCCCGAATAACGCGCCCTGGAGCGCTCCGCCCGCCAGAAGCGGTCAAATACGCTGTCCAGGTGCTGAGCCTCGATACCTGGGCCGCGATCACCGATCTCTAACACCATCCGGTCTTCGACTCGATGCGCCATGACGCTCAATTCGCCCCCGCCAGCCGCGTAACGCAGCAGGTTATCAACCAGGATATTGATCACCTGGCCCAGACGATCGCGATCGGCATGCAGACGAAACCCATCGGCAATACTGACCTGCGTGCGCACGCCGGCCTCATCCAGTTGCGGCTGGAACCAGGCCAGTCGTTCGGCGACCAGGGCCGCCAGGGAAAAATCGCTGCGCTCCAGCACCAACCGGCCGGCCCGGGCCATCGATAACAGGTGCAGGTCATCCACCAGTTTTCGCAGTTGATCGAGCTGGCGCTTGACCATGCCCAACTGCGCGGCATCGCTGGGGAACACCTCATCGAGCATGCCCTGCACCCGGCCCATGGCGGCGTTCAATGGCGTGCGCAGTTCGTGGGCGATGACCGCGCTGGACTCGCGTACATCGCGCTCATAGCGCTCCAGTTGCGTGGTCATGCTGTTGAAGTCACCGATCAGTCGCTGCAGCTCATCGGGTGCGTCGCGGTGAACCGGCAGGCGCGTCAGGAAATCACCGCCGGCAACCCGTTGCGCGCCCTGGGCAATTGCCGAGAACTGGCTGGACAAGGGGCGCGAAAACCACAAGCCACAGGTGATGATGATCGGAATTGCGGCCAGGACCAGGCAAGCCAGAATCAGCCAGTCGCGGTTGGCCATGTCCGGCAGGAAGAATTCCAGCGGATAGTATTCGGCAACCAGTTGGCGCAAGCGTGTCTCATTGAGCTGCGGCTCGACGCGCAGCTGCAGCAACTCCTCGCGCGCCGCTGGCGGCAGGTGCTGCAAAAAATACCGGTCCGACAGCCTGAAGTTGATCCACATGCAGATGGCGATCACCACCACCGCGCCGATCGCCAACAGGCTCATGCGCATGCCGACCCAGCGCCACAGGGGTTTGTCGTTGACCCGTGAGTTCTCAAGCATGGTGCTCACCTGAATCGATAGCCGATGGAGCGCACCGTCACCAGTACCCCGACGATGCCATGGGTTTCGAGCTTGCGCCGCAGGTTGTGCACATGGGCGTCAACGACGCGGGCCAGGGCTTCGCTTTCCGGCAGGCAGATTTCCAGCAGCTCATTACGGGTGAAGGCCTTGGAGGGGGTCTTCAGCAAGGTGACCAACAGTTTGAACTCCGTCGGCGTCAGGTCCAGCAACTGCGACGGCGCATCGCGGTGTTCAATGGCCGCGGTGAAGGCGACGAGGTCCACTCGCAGGTTTTCATGACGCAGTGACTGTTCCACCGGTTGGCTGCCCGTGGTACGCCGCAACACCGCGTGCACCCGCGCCACCACCTCGCGTGGGCTGTAGGGCTTGACCACATAGTCGTCGGCGCCATAGCGCAAGGCGCCGAGTTTTTCCGGCTCGTCGCCCATGGCCGTGACCATGATCACCGGCGTATCACTGCTGCGCCGCACGGCGGACAACACCTCGGTGCCACTCAAGCGCGGCAGCATTACGTCGAGCAATATCAGGTCGGGCCGCCAACTTTTGTGCAGGTCCAGGCCGCGTTGGCCGTCTTCGGCCAGGGCCACCTCAAAACCGTCCCGACGCAGATAGGCTTCGAGAATGTTGGCGCTGTCGGCGTCGTCTTCGACGATGAGGATACGTTTTCCTGACACAAAGAAGCCTCTTGATGAAACCTTGATAATTCACGAACGGTTTATTGAAAGTCCGTGGGCAGTATTGCCCTACGCCCGGCTTTCGCGAGCCGATCCTATGCCGACCACTGCATCGCTGTCCAAGCCTATCCAGCTGCCTGAACGTCTTGGCGCGGTTTTGCTGTTGGTCGCCACGCTGTCCGGCGCACCGTTTTTTTTCTCCGCTGAAAGGGTTTCAACATGAACTTGACCACTCCTCCTACCCGTACCGTGCTATGGGGCGCCGCCGCATTGATGGCCTGCACGCTCGCGGCCCCGGCACAGGCGGCCGACGCCAGCCCGGCAGCCGACGAAACCACCGCCACCTTGGGCCTTGGCATGGGGGTCACGCCGCGCTACATGGGCGCCGACCGCTACCACGCGCTTGTGCTGCCGATGTTCAGCATCCAGCACGGCGTGCTGTTCGCCGATACCACCCGTGGTCTGGGCCTGCAATTTCAATCCGACAGCGGCTTTGGCGCCAGCGCGGCGATCAACTACGACCTGGGTCGCAAGGAGAAGGACAGCACCAGCCGCCCGGGTGACCGTGAGCTGAACGGCATGGGCGATGTCAACGGCGCCACCGTCGCCGACTTCACCCTCAGCCAGCAACTGCTTGACTGGCTGTCGGTCAGCGGCGAAGCCGAACTGCGCATGGCCGGTGAGCACCGTGGCAACCGCTACCGCTTCGGCCTGGAAGGCATCCTGGTGCATACCGACAGCGACACCCTGGCCCTGGACATTGACGCCCATGCCGGCGATGGCCGCTACAACCAGACCTTCTTCGGCGTCACCCAGGCACAGAGCCAGCGTTCGCTCTATGGAAAATACAGCGCCGATGCCGGGATCTACGCCTACTCCGCCGCCTTGAACTGGCAGCACAGCCTGGACGCACACTGGTCGACGCTGGTCAGCCTGACGCTGACCCAGTACGCCGACCAGGCCCGTAACAGCCCGTTGGTCCGGCGTGAGAGCGCAGGCCAGGGCATGTTCGCCATCAACTACACCTTCTGATAACGAGGCGCCAGGCATGCAGGGTTTTGCTCAATTGCTCCGTCCTTGGGGCCGTCTCCTGCTGCTCGGCGCGCTGTCGCTGAGTACCGGTGCCCAAGCCTCGGCGTTCGTCCATCCGGGCCTGCTGCAGACCGAGGAGGACTTCATACGCATCCGCGAAAAACTGGCCAACCATAACCAGCCGTGGCTGGCCGGCTGGCAGAAGCTGATCGCCAACCGGCACGCATCCCTGGCCTGGAACCCAAGCGCGGTCGCGGTGGTGTATCGGGGGGCAGATGGTCGACATCCGGAAAACTACGCCAGGTTATTCAACGACGCTGCCGCCGCGTACGCCTTGGCCCTGCGCTGGCAGCTTTCGGGCGATACCGCGTATGCCGACAAAGCCGTAGCGATGTTGAACCAATGGTCCACCACCCTGACGGCGATTGAAGGCACATCGGACCGTTTCCTGGCATCCGGTTTGTATGGTTATCAACTCGCCAATGCCGCAGAGTTACTGCGCGGTTATTCAAAGTGGACGGCTGCGGATTTTCATCAATTCCAACGCATGATGCTCACGGTCTTCTACCCGATGAACCATGATTTCCTGGTACGTCACAATAACGCGCGGGTCGACCACTATTGGGCAAACTGGGACCTGGCCAACATGAACTCGATGCTGGCAATTGGCGTACTGACCGACCGCCGCGATATCTATAATGAAGCGGTCAACTATTTCAAACATGGCGCTGGCAACGGTGCCATTGAGCACGTGGTCTGGAAGCTCTACGGCAATGGCCTGGGCCAGGTCCAGGAAAGCGGGCGTGACCAGGCGCATACATTGCTCGACATCGCCTTGCTCGGGAGTTTCTGCCAAATGGCCTGGAGTCAGGGTGAGGACTTGTTCGGTTACCAGAACAACCGCGTGCTACAAGGCGCCGAGTACGTGGCCAAGTACAACCTGGGCCACGACGTGCCATTCACTCCCTTCATCAATAGCGGTTTCAAGCAAACCGTTATCTCGCCGGAACATCGCGGTGACATCCGTCCGATCTGGGAACTGCTCTACAACCACTACGTCGTACTTAAAGGCCTAAAGGCGCCGAACGTGAAAGCCTTCGCGCAGAAGGTCCAGGTTGAAGGTGGTGGCGGGGATTACGGACCGAACAGCGGTGGCTACGATCAGTTGGGGTATGGAACCTTGCTGTATTCGTTGGGGGAATATGGGCTGTCCAACACTGAGCTGATGCCGTGAAGGTCCATCTTCGAGCCGGCAGCCCCGCTTTAGAACGGTAGCCGGCCGCTCAGCATGTCCCACCAATTTTCCAATCACCTGATCCATGCTTTACCGGTTTATATCCGGCAATGGCCCCCACTTTATCGGATTTACTTACTGCCAAACCGGCAGTCATTCGAACCGTCGCAGCGCTTGAACCCGAACAGGCGCTCACAACGGCCCGCAAAATAGCCCCAGGCAGTGCTGCTGAGCCAAGTGGGTGGCGACCAGCAGCGTACGCCAACCCTCAAAGTCATAGAACAGGACCTGCCATATCAACCACAGCCACAGGTAGTTGAATTGAAACACCGCCCCGATCATTTCTGGCGACCCACGGTTCCACTAAGCCTGGCCTCCACTGCCATGTCGATCGGCTCCGATAACTCAGGTCAGGCCGCCGTCCACCACCATGACCTGGCCAGTCATGTAGGCCGCGTCCTGCGACAACGCGAAGGCCACGACTTTTGCGACCTCTTGCGGGGTGCCGAAGCGGCGCATGGGGATGCGGTTTTCCATGTCGGCCACCCGTCGTTCGTTTAGCTTGCGGGTCATGTCGGTGTCGATGAAACCGGGCGCGACGACATTGAACCGCACGCCACGGGCGGCGAATTCGACCGCCATCGAGCGCGTCATGCCGATCAGGCCCGCCTTGCTCGCGCAATAGTTGGCCTGCCCGGGCACGCCGATCAGCCCGGATATCGAGGCCATATTCACTACTACGCCAAAGCCCTGTTCGATAAACAGCGGTAACACCGCCTTGCAGGCAAGGAACGCGCTGTCGAGGTTACTGCCGATTACGCTGTGCCACTGTTGCTCAGTCATGGCCAGCGCGCTGCGGTCCTGGGTGATGCCGGCGTTATTGACCAGCCCTTCGAGGGAGCCAAAGTGCGCTACGCACGCCTTGACGGTCTGCTCGAGAGCATTGGCATCACGCCCATCGGCACGCACCGGCAGCACCCGATCAGTGCCCAGGGTTGCCGCCAATTGCTCGGCCTGCTCGATATTATTGAGGTAGGTAAAACACACGTTCAGGCCGCGTATCACGAGGTCCTGGACCACCGCGGCGCCCAGCCCGCGTGAACCGCCGGTTACCAGCACCGTACGCATTGGATGATCGGGGCCGTTGGATTTATCGGTCATGAATGCGCCTCCCTGGCAGGTGTATCGATGGAAAAGATCTTTCCGGGGTTGAGAATGTTATCCGGGTCCAGCGTGCGCTTGATCGCGCGCATCATCGCCACGGCCCCCGCGCCTGCCTGGTCGATCAGATAGCCCTGCTTGTGCAGCCCGATACCGTGTTCGCCCGTGCAGGTGCCCGAGAGCCGAATAGCCCGTGCCACAAGCCGATCGTTGAGTGACTCGGCCAGCGCCCTTTGCTCCGGGTCGTCAGGATCAATCAAGTAGCCGAAGTGGAAATTGCCGTCGCCCACATGCCCTACCAGAAAGTACGGCAGGCCCGTCGCGTCGACTTCGGCGATGGACTCCAGCAGGCATTCGGCCAAGCGGCTGATCGGCACGCAGGTGTCGGTGCTGATTGCACGGCAACCGGGCTGCGATTGAATCGCGGCAAAGTAGGCATGGTGTCGAGCCGTCCATAACCGCCGACGCACCTCGACGCTGGTCGCCCATTCAAACGCCTGGCCGCCCCACTCGCCGGCAATCGTCTCCACGGCTTGTGCCTGCTCACGCACACCCAGTTCGCTGCCATGGAACTCCATCAACAGCATCGGCGCCTGCGGCAGCTCCAGTTTGCTGTGCACATTGACCATGCGTACGGTATTGGCGTCGATCAGCTCGATTCGCGCCACGGCGATACCGGACTGGATCACCTGCATCGCCGCGTTCACCGCCTGGTCGATGCTGTCAAACGAACACACGGCAGCGCAGATCGACTCCGGCACAGGGTGCAGGCGCAGGGTGATCTCGCTGATAATGCCCAGGGTGCCTTCGCTTCCCACCATCAAGTGGGTTAGGTCATAGCCGGCGCTGCTTTTTTTGGCCCGGGTACCGGTGCGGATGACATCGCCGTCGGCAGTCACCACCTGCAGGGCCAGCACATTCTCTTTCATGGTGCCGTAGCGCACCGCATTGGTCCCGCTGGCGCTCGTGGCGCACATGCCACCGATGGACGCATCGGCGCCCGGGTCGATGGGAAAGAACAGGCCGGTGCCCTTCAAGGCCTCTTCAAGCTGACGGCGGGTCACGCCCGGCTGCACGGTGACGCTCATATCTTCGGCATGGATCGCCAGGATCTGGTTCATCTGGCTGAGGTCAAGGCTGATGCCGCCCTGCACCGCCAGCAAATGACCTTCGACGGACGACCCGGCACCATAAGCGATCAGCGGCACGCGGTGCGCAGCCACCAGGCGTACGGTGTCAACGATGTCTTCGGTGCTGCGGGCAAACACCACGGCTTGGGGCAGCGGTGCATCGACATACGCCGACTCGTCGCGGCCATGCTGCTCACGTACGGCCGTAGCGGTCGAACAACGTTCATCAAAACGTGTCGCGAGGGCTTCGATAAGCTCAGCCGGCGCTTCACGTAATACCGTGCGGGCAAAGGTCTGGGCAAGTTGGCTCATGTCATTTCCTTATTGAATGCGCGGCATACCTGACGCTGCGCGCCCAGGCCAGCGACCTCGGCCTCGACCACATCGCCGTCGCGCAGGAACGCCTGGCCAGGTCGCCCCAATGCCATACCCCCCGGGCTTCCGGTGAGGATCACATCGCCAGGGTGCAGGGTCATGAAGCGGCTAAGGTAGTGAATCAGGTGATACACGTCGAAGATCATGTCCTCGCTGCTGTCGCGCTGCATGACCTCACCATTGACCCGGCAAATCAGTTCCAGCGCCTGGGGCGACGGCACCTCATCGGCCGTCACCAGATAAGGCCCCAGCGGTGCAAAGCCATCGAATGACTTGCCCTTGATCCATTGCCCGCCCCGCTCCAGTAACCAACTGCGTTCGGACAAGTCATTGGCGGTGCAGTAACCCAGGATGCAGGTTGCCGCGTCAGCGGGCATGGCCAGGTATTGGACCCGCCGGCCGATGACCACACCCAACTCCACCTCCCAATCGGTCTTGTCGCCGTCCAGTGGCAGCACCAGGTCATCGAAGGGGCCCGCCAACGCATGCACCGATTTACTCGACACAATGGGTTCTTCCGGCACTGCCATCCCCGCCTCCCGCGCATGCCGGTGGTAGTTCAGGCCAATCGACAGGATCTGTCCCGGCCGCAATGCCGGCCCGATGCGTTCGTGCTCGATATGAACCTGCGGCAGTTGCGCCCATTGCTGGGTGAAACGCCGCGACAACGCTTCCATCTGCGCCACCGCCAGCGTTGCCCCGGCCCAATCATCGACCCACCCACTGAGGTCACGCACCGAGCCATTGACGTCGACTGCACAGGGGCGCTCACGCCCCGGTGCACCCACCCTCAGCAGGCGCATGACAACGCCTTACGTGGGCTGAGGAAACGCTCGAAGAACGCCGTTTCTTCATCGCTCATGGTGCGCGGATAGCGCCCTTCATAATTGAATGGCGCCATGGTGGTCGACGCTAGGGCGCACAACGTGTCGCCATCACGCACTTCGTATTCGATCGTGACAGCGGCGGCACGCACTTCGGAGACCCACATATGGATGGCCACGGGTTCATGCTTATGCACCAGCGGACGCTTGTATTCGATCCCATGCCTGACCACCACGGAGCCGCCGCTGAAGAAGGCATCGCCCTGCTCCGCGCCCAGGCGCCAGATGAAGTCCACCCGCGCCTCCTCGAGCAAGCGCAGGAACGAAACATTGTTGACCACCCCGTACACGTCCATGTCGGACCAGCGGACGGGGCATTGATAGATGTGCACAGAAGTCTGTGCAGTAGCCGACGTGTCTATGCGTGGGCTGGCAGTATCAATCGACATTGGCGTGTACCTGCATACAGAAAGCCTGGATGTAGTCGTCCTGGGCAATGGGCGCGCGCAACAGCTCAGGTGACAGGGCAAAACCCTCGATCAGGGTCGGCACGTGGGGGCGCAGGGCTGTGCATTGCTGGTCGATTCGCCCCGACAGCGATAAGGCTTGGCCGGCGTCGATAAGCTCATGTGCCAGGAACCAAACTGCGTCGCGCTGCAGCAGGTTCAGGCCGTACAGCGACACCAGGCCATTGAGCGCCGCCTTGGTTTCGTCCTGCTGCGCATGCAGCGAAGCACTCCACAGTTGCTCCAGGGCCATGCGCTCACCGCGCAGCCGCGCAAGCTCCAGGCCCGGATTCATTGCGTCGTTCCACACCTCGAAATAGCCGCGTTCATCAGCGTTCATCTCCTCGCGGATCGTCAGCCACAGCTGATGCTCACGGAACGCGATGGCCGTGATCAGCCACTCCGGTTCGGCCAGGCGTCGGGCGCGTGCCGGGCGTAGCGGCACTGGCCCTTGCCAGGCCTGCGCGAGCAATTGACCAGCCACGGTTGCGAGCAGCACCAGGTTGTCACCCTCGGCGGTCACCAGGCCTTGCAGCAGCGAACCGTAATCGGCGATGCGGTTCACACTGAAAATGCCTTGTGCGCCACAACGCTCGCGGCACTCGGCAATCACGCTGGAGGCATCCCAGGTCGCCAGCGCCTTGGTAATATTGATCAGGCTGACGACATCGGCAGCCGGCTCCACCGTGTTGGCCAAGAAACGCGCCTTGGCTTCGTTGAGCAGCAGCGTCATTGCATAGGTGCTGGCCAGTGCCGAGAACAGCGAGCGCTGGTAGCTGCGGTACTCGATGACAGGCATGTCGTTGGTTCCGGGAGCGTTGGTCAACCGCTGCTGGCCATAGCGCAATGCGATGTACAGGCTCGCACGACTGGCGCCCTGGGCGGCACTGGCCACACACAAGCGGCCAGGCACGATTCGCGACATGGCACGCAGGAAGCGCGAACGAGCATTGCCCGCGCCGAGTACGAAGCTACCGTCTTCGCTGAAGTGGCCCATGTCGCCGTGCAGCAGGCTGCTACGGGGCACGCGCACGTTGTCGAACCAGGTCAGGCCGTTGTCGAGCCCTTGCACCGGTTTCTCCGGGCACATGACCGCACGGATGCCCTGGCATAAGCCAGCCTCAGTGGACAGCCTGATCAGAAACGGAAATACGCCGTGATCCTTGCCGTCGATTTTCAAGCGCGCCATCACGGTGGCGACTTTGGGGATATCGCCGAACCCGCTGTAGGACATGTACTTTTGCGCGCCGGCACTCGGCGTATTCAGCGTAAAGGTCTGTCTGTCGCGGTCATACACCGCCTCAGTCTGCAACGCTGCGACGTTATTCCCAAAGCCCAGTTCGGTCGCCATGTAGGGGCCGAACGAGGTCAGCTCGTCCAGCGCCTCGGTCAGCCCGGCGATGTCGTCACGGCCCTGGGCGTGATCAAACACCGTGCCCAGGCAAAGATTGTAGTGGACCATCAACAGCGAGAAGCTGGCGACGTCCAGCAGACTGGGCCATTCGGCCAGGGCAAACAGCCTGCGCGGGTTGGCGAGGATCTGCAGCGGACGTTCCAGCGCCGCGTGCAGATGGCGGCTGCGGGCGTAGGCCAGCCGTCCGGCCTCCTCCAGGTTCAGACCTGGCTGCGGGTCGAAGATCGGGTCGAGCAGCAGCTGGCGTATGCTCTGGTGATGGCTCTCGAAGGTGCCGGCAAACAACAGGTCGCGCAGTTCGTCGCGCGCCAGGGGAGCGACGGCTCCCGGGATGCTTGGTTGAGTCATGACATGTCCTGTGCAGTGAGCGGCGATGTCTCAGGCGGCGAATACCAGTGAGACATTCTGGCCGCCAAATCCGAAAGAATTGGAAAGCGCCACCTTGATTGGCTGCACGCGTGCCTGACCCTGGACCAGATCAACGGCGATCTGCGGGTCGGGGTTGCGCAAGTTGGCCGTCGGTGGCACCCGCCCGTGTTCAAGAGCGAGCAAGGTGTAGGCCGCCTCGATAGCGCCAGCGGCGCCCAGCAGGTGTCCGGTCACGCCTTTGGTCGAACTAACCAGCATGCGGGTACCGAACAACTCGGCGATGGCATGCGACTCGATCACGTCATTGCCCGGCGTCGACGTACCGTGGGCATTTACGTAATCCACGACGCCGGCCTCGATACCGGCATCGCGCAACGCCGCCTGCATCGCCAAACGGGCACCGAGACCTTGCGGATGAGGCGTGGTGACGTGGTGAGCATCAGCCGATGCGCCATAACCGAGCAAACGGCCACGGCTGCGTGCACCTCGGGCCCGGGCATGCGCCTGGGACTCCAGCACGAACATCCCCGCGCCTTCACCGATGACGAAGCCGTCACGCGCCGCATCGAATGGTCGCGATGCACCACTGGCATCAGGGTTGCGCGATAACGCCCGCATCTTGGCAAAGGCAGCGACATACAGGGGAGTGATCGGTGCTTCCGCACCGCCGGCCACCACAATGTCACATACCCCGCGGTTGATCAGGTCCTTGGCCATGCCCAGCGCCGAGGCCCCTGATGCACACGCCGAGCACGGCGCCAGGCATGGGCCGCGCGCGCCCAACTCAATGGCCACCTGCCCGGCGGCCATGTTCAGCAGACCCATGGGCAGGGTCAGCGAGGACACATCGTCAGCCCCTTCGGAGAGCAACACGGCGTGCTGCTGCTCCAGGGTGGCGGTGCCCCCTGCCCCGGAACCGATGATCACCGCGACGCGGCTCGCATCTGTCCAGCTGCCGGCCTCGAGGCCAGCATCCTCGAGGGCCTGACGCGCAGCCAGCAAGGCGAACTGCGCGTAACGGTCCCACTGCCAGGGGTTCTTGACGCCCAGCAAGACGCTGTCAAAACTGGGCACACGGCACGAGATCCCCACCGGCATCGCTTCGAGCGTCTGGTCCGGCGCGGCCGTGGCTTGACCTGCCACCACCCGCTGCCAGTTCGCCTCAAGGCCAATGCCGGCGGGGGTGACCAGGCCGATACCGGTCACGACCACCGCTTCAGCGACCATTACGCCTTACCGTTGGCCAGTGCCAGAACGTCACCGACCGTGGCGACTTCCGACAGCTGCGCATCGCTGATCTGCACACCGAGTTTCTTCCTCAACAACTGGGCCAGGTCGACCTGGGACAGCGAGTCAAAACCCAGGTCTTCAAGGGAAGCCTCCGGCACGATACGGCTTTGTTCGATGTTGAAACGCGCGGCAATGGCTTGGGCGATAGCTTCGTTACTTACGGTCATCACATGACTCCTGTTGTGTGGAACTGTAGGTGGGTACAAATCTGAATCAGTCCTGCCACTCGCTGCTGCGGGTAGTCAGCTGTGGCCACTGCAGCACGGTCGAGCCCCATGAGAGGCCGGCGCCGAAGGCACTCACCAACACGCGTTGGCCAGCCTTGAGGTCGCCGCTCATTGCCATGTCGTTAAGTAACAGCGGGATAGAAGCCGTCAGGGTATTACCCAGCCGCTGGATATTTACCGCCACCTTCTCTGTGGGCAGGCCCAGTTCGAACGCCACGGATTGCAGGATGCGCACATTGGCTTGGTGACCGACGAACCAGTCGACTTGGTCCATTGACCAATGCGAGCGGTCCAGCACGCTGCGGGCCGATGCAGACATGCGTGCTACGGCCTGTTCATACACCGCGCGGCCATCCATGTGCAGGTAGAACTCGCTCGGTGCTACCCTGTCGTGCCCCAGGCCGGCACTGGCCGAACGTTGTCGCGAGCCGCCCGCGGGGATGGCCAGCAGGTCCGAACGGGCACCGTCACTGCCAAGGTCGAAGCCCCCCAGGGCACCGGGTTCATCCGCCTCGCCACGGCGCAACACCACGGCACCGGCACCGTCACCGAAGATTGGCCGGGTGGCGCGGTCTCGTGGATTGACGAAGGTGGTAAAGGCTTCTGCACCGATGAGCAGGACGCTGTTGGCAATACCTGCTGCAATCAACCCGGACGCCGTGGCCAGGCCATACACGAAGCCGCTGCAGGCAGACGTGATGTCATACGCGGCGATGTCACCCAGACCCAATGCCGATGCTACCTCCGGCGCCACCGCTGGGCAGATGCGCTCCGGCGAAGTGGTTGCGACGACCACCGCCTGCACCGCCCGCCCCTCTGCCGAGGCGAGCGCACGCGCACCGGCCTTGATCGCCAGATCGAGCATGCTCAAGCCATCACTGACCATTCGGCGCTCGCGGATGCCAGTGCGCGACTCGATCCATTCAGGCGTGGTGTCCAGCCCGCTGGAAATCTGCTGATTGTCAATTATCTGAGGCGCAAGGCAGCCTCCCAGGCCACACAAAATCACAGTCACGATCAACTCCCTTGATTTAACGATGGTTCAGATGGCGTGTGCTGTCGCGTGCGCCCCTACGTCACTTCCTGACGCGGGGCGCGACCCAGCGACCAACCGAAGTTCATGCCCGCAGCCGCCAGCAGGATGGCGCTCGCACCGATCACTTGCAGGACGCTGAGCGGATGCGCAAAGGCAACCCAGTCGACCAGAATGGCCACGATCGGATAGATGAATGACAAAGCCCCCACCAGCGCCGTGGGGATTTTCTGAATGGCGCTGTACAGCAAGGTGGACATGAGCCCGGTATGAACCACGCCGATAATGATCAGGTACGTCCAGGCGCCCTCCACCGTATCGACCCTGCCCACATCCACGAACGGGGCCAGGACCAGCGCACCGACCACCATCTGGATCAGCACGATCAGGTGCGCGGGCAGGTCCTTGAGGCGTTTGGTGATCGCTGCCGCCACCGCGTAGAAGAAGGCTGAAGCCAGGGCCAGGCAAACGCCCAGCACATAGTCGGCACCCGTGGCCTGCCCACTGCCCTTGGCGGATACGATCAGCATCAGGCCGGCGAAGGCCAACAGCAGCCAGCCGACCTTGGCGGCGCTGAGGCGTTCGGCAAAAAACACTACACCCAGGCCCACCAGCATGAACGGCTGGACGTGGTAGACCACTGTGGCAATGGCGATGGAGGAGTGTTTGTAGGCACTGAACAACAGCACCCAGTTGAGGATCAGCGCCAGCCCGCCCAGGCACACCAGCATGAACTGCCGCAGGCTGATCACAGAGCGGCGCAGCACCCCGAGCACGAGGCACGCAACCAACATCGCCATGGCACCGAACACGCAACGCCAGAACACCACGGCCTCCGGACTCTGCCCCGACATGACGACGAACCAGCCCACTGTGCCGGAGATCACCATGGCCGAGATCATTTCGAGGGTCCCACGGGTTTGCGACTTCATCACTCACTGCTTCCTTGCTCTCGACATTGCCGTAACCTAAGCCCGCCATAGACAGCCCGGCTGGAAAGTCGAACTTTATAATGAACTATTGGACGTTATACTGAACAAGGCGTTTAAGAGCGTCAACTCATTTAAGGATGTTTTATAAAACAAATGACCGACATAACGAACGCCGTCACGGTAAACACCCCTAGCCGCATCGACCTGCTGGCACTCTCAATCAAACGCGAACGCTTGGCCGCCGGGCTCTCCTTGACCGAATTGGCGAAACGCGCCGGGGTAGCCAAGTCGACCTTGTCTCAATTGGAAGCGGGCATCGGTAACCCCAGCATCGAGACCTTATGGGCGCTGGCGATGGCAATGGGTTTGCAAGTCACCCGGTTCTTCGAGCAACCCCAGCAGACGCTACGGGTGATCCGCGCCAACGAGGGCATGACCGCCTATGCCGAGACGGCCAATTACGCAGCGACACTGCTTGCCGATTGCCCTGCGGGGGTACAGCGCGACATCTACCGGCTGAAGGTGCAGCCCGGCGAAGTGCGGCTGTCTCAGCCTCACCCTTCGGGCACCATAGAGCACGTGGTGCTGTGCAGTGGCAGCGCCCATATAGGCCCGGCAAGCGGGCCTGTGCTGCTGAACGCTGGCGACTACATCAGTTACCTGGCAAATGTGCCGCATATGTTCGAAGCACTTGAGGCGGATACGACGGCGGTGATGGTGATAGAGCATTCCTGAGAAGGAGGCCCTGGAAACGGCGGGGCTGCGTGGTGCCGCCATCGCCAACCTGCCGGTCGCCTTCGCGGCCGATGAGATCACGGATGGACACGTGATTGCGTTGCTGCCTGAGTGGCAGTCCGCCGAATGTGTGATTACCGTCGTCTTTGCGTCCAGGCGTGGGCTGATGCCGTCGGTGCGGTCCTTGATTGACCTCCTGGGCGAGGCGTTCAAGGTTCCTTGCACCCTCGGCAATAGTCTTTTGTCATCAAGCCCATTGATAGCTCCCTAACGAAACCCCCATGCTAGACGGCTAAGTACGCGCTTATATCATTCCGAATGATAGTTACCTTTGCTTCATTCGATTCGTGACATACCGCCTCGCCGCGCATGATCCGCCCATCTCAAATACATTGGCGGATGCACCTCATGGAACAGTCACTCAAACATTTGCGCTTCCCCTTGGCGATCCTGGCCGTGGTGGTGATGAGCGCGTGCGGCAAGACCCCGGACCAAGCGGCCGCCATGCCCCCGGCCAAGGTCAGCGTAGCCAAGGTACTGGAGCAACCGGTCAACGAGTGGGACGAATTCACCGGGCGTCTCGAGGCGCCGGAAACCGTGCAGATTCGTCCTCGGGTCTCGGGCCAGATTGACCAAGTCGCTTTTACAGAAGGCGCTTTGGTCAAGAAAGGCGACCTGTTGTTCCAGATCGACCCTCGCCCCTTCCAGGCGGAAGTGCGTCGTCTCGAAGCCCAGCTCGCACAAACCAAAGCGGCCGCCACCCGCAGTGAAAACGAAGCGCAGCGCGGCGAACGCCTGCGCCAGAGCAATGCGATCTCCGCCGAACTGGCCGACTCGCGCACCACCGCCGCCCAGGAAGCCCGCGCGGCCATGGCCGGGATCCAGGCACAGCTGGACCTGGCCAGGTTGAACCTGAGCTTTACCCGCGTCACTTCGCCCATCAGCGGTCGCGTCAGCCGCGCGGAAATCACCGCCGGCAACCTGGTCACCGCCGATACCACCGCACTGACCAGCGTGGTCTCCACCGACAAGGTCTATGCCTACTTCGATGCCGACGAGCGTGTGTTCCTCAAGTACACCGAACTGGCCCGTGAAGGCAGGCGTGGCGCCACCACCCCGGTGTACCTGGGCCTGTCGAATGAAACCGGCAACCCGCACCTGGGCCAGATGAACTTCGTCGACAATCAGGTTAACCCGTCTACCGGCACCATCCGTGGCCGTGCGGTGTTCGACAACAGCAAGGGCGAATACACCCCTGGCCTCTATGCACGCTTGAAGCTGGTCGGCAGCGGCACCTACTCCGCCGTGCTGATCAACGATGAAGCCGTCGGCACCGACCTGGGCAAAAAGTTCGTGCTGGTGATGGAAGGCGACAAGCCGGCTTACCGCGCGGTAGAGCTGGGGCCGAAGATCGAAGGCTTGCGCATTGTGCGCAGCGGCCTGAACAAGGACGACACCGTGATCGTCAAGGGCCTGCAGCGCGTGCGCCCGGGTTCGCCGGTCGCGCCGGAAACCATCCCGATGGCCAGCAAGGAAACCCTCGCCGCCTTGGCCCAACAACGACAAGCGCTTGAGGCCAGCAACCTGGAGCAAGTGGCGCCGCAAACCGCCACGCCCAAGCTCGCCAGCACTGCGACCCCACGCGGTTAAGGGATACGACTCAAGATGAATTTTTCCAAGTTCTTCATTTCGCGGCCGATCTTCGCAGCGGTGCTCTCGCTGTTAATCCTGATCGCAGGTGCGATCTCGCTGTTCCAACTGCCGATCAGCGAATACCCGGAAGTGGTGCCTCCAACTGTAGTGGTACGCGCCAACTTCCCCGGCGCCAACCCCAAGGTTATCGGCGAAACCGTGGCCGCGCCGCTGGAGCAAGCCATCACCGGCGTCGAGAACATGCTGTACATGTCCTCGCAATCCACCGCCGACGGCAAGCTGACCCTGACTATCACCTTCGCCCTGGGCACCGACCTGGACAACGCGCAGGTGCAGGTGCAAAACCGTGTGACGCGCACCCAGCCCAAGCTGCCAGAGGAAGTGACGCGCATCGGTATTACCGTGGACAAGGCCTCCCCCGACCTGACCATGGTGGTGCACTTGACCTCCCCGGATCAGCGTTACGACATGTTGTACCTGTCCAACTACGCGATCCTCAATATCAAGGATGAGCTGGCCCGCCTGGGCGGCGTTGGCGATGTACAGTTGTTCGGCATGGGCGACTACTCCCTGCGCGTGTGGCTGGACCCGAACAAGACCGCTTCGCGCAACCTGACCGCGACCGATGTGGTCACGGCGATCCGCGAGCAGAACCGCCAGGTGGCAGCCGGTGCCCTGGGCGCGCAGCCTGCGCCGAGTGACACCAGCTTCCAGCTGTCGGTCAACACCCAGGGCCGCCTGGTCACCGAGGAAGAGTTCGAGAACATCGTGATTCGCGCCGGCGCCAACGGTGAAATCACGCGCCTCAAGGACATCGCCAGGGTCGAGCTGGGCTCCAGCCAATACGCGCTGCGCTCGCTGATCGATAACCAGCCTGCCGTCGCGATTCCGATTTTCCAGCGTCCCGGCTCCAATGCCATTGACATCTCCAACGATGTGCGCAGCAAGATGGCCGAGCTGAAAAAGAGCTTCCCGGCGGGGATGGATTACCGCATCGCCTATGACCCGACCATCTTTGTACGCGGCTCTATCGAAGCCGTGGTGCACACCCTGTTCGAAGCACTGATCCTCGTGGTGCTGGTGGTGATCCTGTTCCTGCAGACCTGGCGCGCCTCGATCATTCCATTGGTGGCGGTGCCGGTGTCGTTGATCGGTACATTTGCGGTGATGCACCTGTTCGGGTTCTCGCTCAATGCGCTGTCATTGTTCGGCCTGGTACTGGCCATCGGTATCGTGGTGGACGACGCCATCGTGGTGGTGGAGAACGTCGAACGTAATATCGAGCTGGGCCTGGAACCGTTCCCGGCGACCGAAAAAGCCATGAGCGAGGTTACCGGCCCGATCATCGCCACGGCGCTGGTGCTGTGTGCGGTGTTTATCCCGGCCGCCTTCATCAGTGGCTTGACCGGGCAGTTCTACAAGCAGTTCGCCTTGACCATTGCGATCTCGACCGTGATTTCGGCGTTCAACTCGCTGACACTGTCCCCAGCCCTGGCTGCGGTGTTGCTGCGCGCTCACGACGCGCCGAAGGATCGTTTCTCCAGGTTCCTCGACAAGCTCTTCGGTGCCTGGCTGTTCCGGCCCTTCAACCGCTTTTTCGAAAAGGCCAGCCATGGCTACGTGGGCACCGTGCGCCGAGTGATTCGCGGCAGCGGCATTGCCCTGTTCGTATACGCCGGCCTGATGGTGCTGACGTTCTTCGGGTTTGCCCACACCCCGACCGGTTTCGTACCGGCCCAGGACAAGCAATACCTGGTGGCCTTCGCCCAACTGCCCGACGCTGCGAGCCTGGACCGCACCGAAAACGTGATGAAGCGCATGTCGGAGATCGCCCTTAAACAACCCGGCGTGGAAGCTGCGATTGCCTTCCCGGGCCTGTCGATCAACGGGTTCACCAACAGCCCGAACAGCGGCATCGTGTTCGTGACCTTGAAGCCTTTCGACGAGCGTAAAGACGCGAGCATGTCCGCCGGTGCGATTGCCGGTGCGCTGAACGGCCAATACGCCAATATCGAAGAAGCCTACATGGCGATCTTCCCGCCGCCGCCGGTACAAGGCCTGGGCACCATCGGCGGGTTCCGCCTGCAGATCGAAGACCGCGGCAACCTCGGCTATGACGAGTTGTATAAAGAAGTGCAGAACGTCATCGCCAAGAGCCACAGCGTGCCTGAGTTGTTCGGCCTGTTCACCAGCTACACGGTCAACGTGCCGCAAGTCGATGCCGCCATCGATCGCGAAAAGGCCAAGACCCACGGCGTAGCGATCAGCGACATCTTCGACACCCTGCAGGTCTACCTGGGCTCGTTGTATGCCAACGACTTCAACCGCTTCGGGCGTACCTATCAGGTCAACGTGCAGGCCGAGCAACAGTTCCGCCAGGACTCCGACCAGATCGGCCAGCTGAAAGTGCGCAACAACAAAGGCGAGATGATCCCGCTGGCGACCTTTATCAAGGTCAGCGACACCTCGGGCCCGGACCGCGTGATGCACTACAACGGCTTTATCACCGCTGAAATCAACGGCAACGCCGCACCGGGCTACAGCTCCGGCCAGGCCCAGGCCGCGATTGAAAAGCTGCTCAAGGATGAATTGCCCAACGGCATGACCTACGAGTGGACCGACCTGACTTACCAGCAGATCCTCTCGGGCAATACTGCGCTGTTCGTGTTCCCGCTCTGCGTACTGCTGGCGTTCCTGGTACTGGCCGCCCAATACGAAAGCTGGAGCCTGCCGCTGGCGGTGATCCTGATCGTACCGATGACGCTGCTGTCGGCCATTACCGGGGTGATCATCTCGGGCGGCGACAACAACATCTTCACCCAGATCGGCCTGATCGTACTGGTGGGCCTGGCGTGCAAGAACGCGATCCTGATCGTCGAGTTCGCCAAGGATAAACAGCAGGAAGGCCTCGACCCGCTCGCCGCGGTACTGGAAGCCTGCCGCCTGCGTCTGCGGCCGATCCTGATGACCTCGTTCGCGTTCATCATGGGTGTGGTGCCGTTGGTGCTCTCCAGCGGTGCCGGCGCCGAGATGCGCCATGCCATGGGCGTGGCGGTGTTCTCCGGGATGATCGGCGTGACCTTCTTCGGTCTGTTGCTGACACCAGTGTTCTACGTACTGATCCGGCGCTATGTGGAGCGCCAGGAAGCGCGCAAAGCGGCCAAGGCCTTGAAGCTGGAGACACAGCAATGAGTGTGAAAGTATTCCTGCCGAGCTTGCTGGTACTGGCGCTCGCCGCCTGTGCCGTAGGCCCGGACTACAAGACCCAGCAGTTGGAGGCGGCCAATATCACGGCCGCCGCCGACAGCAAAAGCTACGACCATGCCAAGTACGAAGGCATCTGGTGGCAGCAGTTCGACGACCCGACCCTCGACCAACTGGTGACCCAGTCACTGAGCGGTAACCGCGACCTGCGCGTGGCCTTCGCCCGCCTGCGAGCGGCACGGGCGATCCGCGATGATGCGGCCAACGACATCATGCCGGTGGTTACCTCCCGCGCCAGCAGCGATGTGGGCAAGGGCCAGATTCCCGGGCAGACCACCCAGCGCGTCAACAGCGAGCGCTACGACCTGGGCCTGGACATGGCCTGGGAGGTGGACTTGTTTGGACGCATCCGCCGTAACCTGGAAGCCAGCGACGCCGACCAGCAGGTGGCCGAGGCCGACCTGTATCAACTGCAAGTCACCATGATTGCCGAGTTGGTAGATGCCTACGGCCAACTGCGCGGTGCGCAACTGCGTGAACGCATCGCCCTGGACAACTTGAAGAATCAGCAGGAATCGCGTGCCATCACCGTCAGCCTGCGTGATGCCGGCGTCGGTGATCAGCTCGACGTGGAACGTGCCGATGCGCGCCTGGCGGCGGTGGAAGCCAGCGTGCCGCAACTGCAGGCCGAACAAGTGCGCGAGCGCAATCGCATCGCCACCCTCCTCGGCCAGCGCCCCGACAAGCTGAGCGTGGACCTGAGCCCCAAAGACCTGCCGGCGATTGCCAAGGCGTTGCCGATTGGCGACCCAGGGCAATTGCTGCAACGTCGTCCGGACATTCTCAGCGCCGAACGCAGGCTGGCTGCCGCCACTGCACGGATCGGCGTGGCCAAGGCCGATCTGTTCCCACGGGTCAGCCTCAGCGGCTTCCTCGGCTTCACCGCCGGGCGGGGCTCGCAGATCGGTTCGGCCGCGGCGAATGCCTGGTCCCTGGGTCCAAGCATTACCTGGGCCGCGTTTGACCTGGGCAGCGTGCGCGCGCGTTTGCGTGGTGCGAATGCCGAAGCCGATGGTGCGTTGGCGACCTATGAGCAGCAGGTGTTGCTGGCGCTGGAAGAGTCTGAAAACGCCTTCAGCGATTACGGCAAGCGCCAGCAACGTTTGGTCTCGCTGATCCGCCAAAGCGAATCCAGCCGCGCCGCCGCCGACCTCGCGGCGATCCGCTACCGCGAAGGCACCGTGGACTTCCTGGTATTGCTCGACGCCCAGCGCGAACGCCTGGCTGCCGAAGATTCCCAGGCCCAGGCCGAAGTGGATCTGTATCGCGGCATTGTGGCGATCTACAAGGCGTTGGGTGGTGGCTGGCAGCCAGATACGGTAGTCGCCAGCAGCAAGTGAGGTAAAGAGCTCCTTTGGTTGGTCGCATCCAGCCAATTTTTAGCCCCGTGGATCATTCGGTCACGGGGCTTTTTTTTGCCAGGACTTCCTAAAATATTGAAAGATATTTCTGTAAGACAATTAAGAAGTCCTTCGTAGGTAGTTTCCTAGTACCGCGCTATACCTGGCTTTCAGGTTTAAATGCCTCACAAACAACTGTGCATTTTCATGTAGGCAAGCGTTACGTCTACGTTAAAGTAATTGGCCCACACGTCGACAACCAAGTGCCACTTACTAATGGAGGAAGGCGACATGGCTATCATGTTGACTGCTGAGCAGATGAGGTATACCAAGGCAACCAATGCATTCGTGATCAAAAATCCAGAGCAGACAACCAATGCATTTACGATTACAAAGAAGAACGTAGCGGCTGACACCCTACAGCTCAATGACAACAGTCAAATCACCCAACTCAAGGCTTATCTGAAAGATTATGATATGACGTCTATTAATTCAGACGACTTAAGAAAGGTGGGACGCACGCTGTTCGAACACGACATGATTGATATCTATGCATACAGGATGTTCATAGGTGGCAATCTGCACACCGACGCAAACGGCGTTCCAACGGAAACGCACGTAAAATTCAACGCGATTGCCTTATTTAACGAGCGACTGGTGGAGTACAGCGAATTCTTGGAAGACAACCCTGCGGGGGCAAACGAGCATACGTTGAGATGGAGGCAGGGAATGGTAGCCGCTAATCACGCCATGGGGGCACTGGCCTATTTTGTAAACTCTTCCAATAGCGTTTTATCAGTAGATGAAAAAGCTTGATTAAGATGTTCGCAAACAGTGCGCCAATAAACCTCGTGGCGCACTGTTTGGCTTAACGGCTCAGCGGCCGTATCTAGCAGTGCCAGAATAAGATTGCGCCTCCGAACCAGAATTAATCATGACGATTCGATAGGTTCCAAACACACCAGAGTAGGACGTCGTACCTCCAAAGGTTCCAGCAACATCCCCCCAGGAAGCGCCCGCCTGTTTTTGAATAATCAACTGTGGCGCCCTCCCGCCACCGCTCGTGGAAGCTGAAACATCAATAGTCGCACCCGCACATCCATTCGCGGAAGTTATTGTGAACGGGCCATATACTGTCGTTTCCACACCAGGCTGCAAAAGCCCGCTATAGCTATCACTTATATACAGACACAAGGCCGACACCTGAGTAGACAAAAGCATTAACGCGAGACACGGCAACGCAATAAGACCTTTCATGATCTCACCTCAAATCAGTAAATAATGAATAAATACTCACTCGAAATATCTGATCTTTTATTTCCCCATAAGCGCACCTCACAGTTAAGCAACGGCTGCCAGCACACGACACTCGATATCAATCCAGCAGATATCAAGCACCCACTAATGCAGGTAGGAACACGTTGCTTACGGTGCACGAAATCAAGCGCCAAAGATGCCAGCCGCTTCCTAAAACATAGAAGGACCGCTCTGTCATACCCAGATGAAGGAATAAGTGAGAAATGTCCTAGTCCTGCATAACAGCGGTTAGAACCGACTTGGCTCGTTCAAAATCAAACTCCGATAATGCTGCCTTATAAATCTGAATGAAGCACGTAAAACCAAACCTTATCGAGCTGAGAGGCACAAGGGAATTTCCTGCGGCACCGATAGCATTTGCCCGCGCACAATAGCGAATTAGCCAAGCCTCAACGGAACCATTTCGAAAGTGACCGCCACCTATTACGTACTTGCATAGGACGCTGGCATGTAGGCTCTTCACCAGGACGGTTCACTAAGGGGATACCATTGAACATTAACGCAACCCACTCTCCACCGCTCCCGTCGACCTATAACTCGCCTGATATTCTAAATGACGATCAAACCACAGCTTCGGCCAGGAGCAGGCAAAAGCGTGGCGTCGCTGACACAGCATACCTTTGGCCACAGGGCGCCACGATAAAAATAGGCATGGTTGGCACGACGCAAAAAGAAGAAGAATTGATCAGAGAAAACATTAACAAATGGGCTCCCTATGTAAATCTAAACTTTGAATTCGTCGCCGACCCCAAAGACGCAGATGTAAGAGTTGAAGTCGATCCTTATAGCGAAGAAGGGTATGCCTGGATAGGCACAGAAAATACACTTCATCCAGACGCGAAAGCTCATGTCACCATCGGCACAAACGCCTCCCCGGAACACATAGCCGATACGGTCATGCATGAGTGGGGGCATGTGCTCGGCCTAAAGCATGAACATGAGCACCCATATAGAAACCTGGACGATCCTGATTTAGAAGACACGCCACCTCTTCCCGACGATGGTTCATTCACATTAAGTCCCTATGACAACGATTCAATAATGCACTACACCTTCGAGACTGACAGTGACGGAGAGTCGGTCTTTAGGCCGAAAACAATATCAGAAGAAGACAAGAAATTTGTAAGCACCCTTTATCCCCCCTTTACTAAGAAGCTCCCAAACCTTGCCAGCAACCATCCTTTGCAAAACCCGGCGACTTAATGCTCGACGCCCATCGCTAACGTCGGACAGACGCATGCACTGGTCGTCGGCAGCCCGTAAAGAAAGAGTTGATTGGACGCTTCGAGTCATTTCTTAGCTCCGAGGATGGACTCTTGGCAACCGAAGAGTCCGTAACCGCCGACACACTCAAACTTGATGAAAAAATCATCAATCTGAAGAGGTATCTTCTTCCAGAAGTAATTTAAAGCTCAATGCGAATGCTTGAGCCCAAGGCGTTTTATCAGTGCGTTAAGGAGGATCTTGACGCACTGTCTACACATCGGTTAGAGCCGACTCGGCTCGTTCAAGATCAAACTCCGATAATGCCCGGGATTGGACCCTGACCACTTACGAAAAGCCTTGTAGAACGAACTCGCATCGGCAAACCCCAGCCGCGTGGCGATTTCGGCAAAGCTGATCTGCGGTTCCGCCAACCAAACAATCGCCAGTTCCTTGCGCACGCTGTCCTTGAGGCCCTGATAGGTCTGGCCTTCTTCCGCCAGGCGTCGACGCAATGTAGAGGCGGAAATGCATAACGTAGCCGCAAGCCCGTCGGTTTCGGGCCAGGCGTCGGGAGGCATCTGCCGAAGGTCATGCTTGATGCGGGTAGCCAGGCTCTCGGGGTCGCGGTACTTGACCAGAATATTGGCCGGCGCATGGGCCAGAAAACGTTGGAGCTCCTGCGGGCTGCGCTTGATCGGCAGGTCCAGGCAGTCCGCAGAAAAGATCATGCGGGTCCGGGGTCGATCAAAGCGCAGGTTATCGGAAAACATCACCTGGTAATCGTCACAGAAGTCCGGCTGCGCACAACGCAACTCAATGGCGAGGATGGGGATTCGACGCCCTGCCAGCCAACAGGCAACGCCGTGCACGATCATCCAGTAGGTGAAATAGGTGAACGCACGCTTAGGCTCAGGCTCGGGTTCGAGCAGGACGATCTCCGCCAGGCTCTGTTGGCGAACCAGCTGCGCGGGCATGCGCTCAAGCATCAGCGACAGAAACCCCAAGCCCGTTTCCAGGCCTGCGGCCAGGCTGGGTTGCGCCATGGCGGCGCGACACAGGAACGCCAGGCTGCCGGATTTGAGCTTGCGCGGGTCCATGCCGAAGAACTCGTCGTCCGTGCGCCGCGCCAGCAAGCGCCACAGCCGCGCATAGGCCGTGGCCGCAACCCGGGCGCTTGGCTGCTCCAGCAATGCGGGATCAATCCCGACCTTGCTTAACGCCTCAACGGTGGCCGCCCCAGGCGCACAGCTCTGCAACAGGGCTTCACGCACGAGGTGGATGGAGATGGTGTCTTTTTCCGACATGAGCTGTTGGCCAATCCGACGGCTACTTCAGTGGCGTGCATCATAAAGGCGGTTGCGCTTCGCCACCACCGTTCAGCCCAGGTTCAGCAAAGGTCAATATTTCTTGTTTAGCAATGAGTATCATTATGTTACAACTTAGCTTCCTAACTAGTTACGCCCCGGTGCCCGATGCTCGTTCCGTTTTTAATCATGTTGCGCGAAGGCATTGAAGCCGCCTTGATCGTTGGAATCATCGCCAGTTACCTGCAGCAGACCGGTCGTGGCCAGTGGATGCCGGCGGTGTGGATCGGCGTATTCCTGGCCGCGGCCCTGGCGTTGCTGGTGGGCGGCGGTCTGGAACTGGTCAGTGCGGAATTTCCGCAAAAGCAGCAGGAATTGTTCGAAGGCATCGTCGGCCTGGTTGCCGTGGGCATCCTCAGCTCCATGGTGTTCTGGATGCGCAAGGTGGCGCGTTCGATCAAGCATACCCTGCACGAATCCCTCGACCATGCGCTGGCAGGTTCCAGGCATCAGGTGATCGCGTTGATTGCCATGGTGTTTTTCGCCGTGGCCCGCGAAGGTCTGGAGACGGTATTTTTCCTGTTGGCCGTGTTCCAGCAGAGCGAAGGCCCGGGCGCGCCGATAGGTGCCCTGCTCGGCCTGATCCTGGCCATCGTCGTCGGTTTCCTGATCTATTCCGGCAGCATGCGCCTGAACCTCGGCGCGTTTTTCCGCTGGACCGGCCTGTTCATCCTCGTAGTGGCCGCCGGCATTCTCGCCAACTCGGTGCAAGCCCTGCACGAGGCCGGCGTGTGGAACCACTGGCAGACCGTGCTGTTCGATTTCAGCGCTGCGCTGCCGATGGACAGCCCCTTGGGCTCGGTACTGGCCGGCATGTTCGGCTACCAGGAGGCGCCGACGGTCAGCACCCTGGGTGCCTATGTGATTTACCTGGTGGTGGCGTTGGTGATGTTCTTCCTGCCCTCGCCCCCCGCCAAGCCCGTCGCCAAGACCTCTTCCGTTTCCAGCCAGTAAGGACCGTCCCTTGTCCAACCCAACCCCTCAATCGGCCCCGCCGTCCCGTGCCTTGCGCTGGGGCGTGGCCGGCTCGGTGGTGGTGATGATCGCCGCCGGTGGCCTGTTCTACTACGCCTCGCAACTGGCCGCTACCAAACGCCAGGTCAATCACAATGAAATCGCGGTGACGATCCACGCCCACGCCTGTGAGCCCAACGCCCTCACCGTACCGGCCGGGCGTGCGAGCTTTCGTATCATCAACCGCTCCGACCGTGCGGTGGAGTGGGAAATCCTTGATGGCGTGCTGGTGGTCGAAGAGCGGGAAAATATCGCACCGGGCCTGAGCCAGGTGATCAACGCCAATCTGCAGCCCGGTGACTACGCGATCACCTGTGGCCTGCTGAGCAATCCCCGTGGCACGCTGCATGTCACGCCCACCGCTGAGTCCGACGCCCAGGCCAAGGCCAAGCCGTCAATGGTGGCGTTTATCGGTCCGCTGTCGGAGTTCCGTGTGTACCTGAGCGGCCAGGGCGGCGCCCTGATCAAGGCCGCAGCCGCCCTGCAACAGGCCATCGACACCGGCGACCTGGCACAGGCACAGGCGCTGTATGCGCCGGCCCGTGAAGCCTATCAGCGCCTGGCGCCGGCAGCCCAACGCCTGGCCGAGCTGGATAACGCCATCAACGCCCGCGCCGATTACTTTGAAAAACGCGAGCAGGATCCTGCGTTCAGCGGCTTCCACCGCCTCGAATACAGCCTGTTCCAGCAACGCAGCCTCGATGGCCTGGCGCCTGTCGCTCAACGCTTGGTCGCCGACGTCACCACCCTCAAGCAACAGCTGCTGGCCCAGTCCCTGCCGCCGGAGCAATTGGTCAGCATTGTGGTGCGCAACCTCAACAGTCTGGCGGATGTGCGCGCGGTGAGCGGTGAAGAGGAGCGCTACAGCCATATTGACCTGAATGGCTTTGCCGCCAACCTGCAGGTCGCCCGCAAAGTGGTCGACCTGATGCGTCCACTGTTGACCAAGTCCGCCGCCGACCTGCTGCCCAACATCGACAGAGCGCTCGATGCCTTCGATGCCGAGCTCAATGGATTGAAGGTCGACAACCATTACACCCGTTATGACAGCGTCACCGACGATCAGCGCAAGCAGATCGCCGACAAGGCCAAGGCAGTGGCCGCCGCACTCGATGGAATCGACCCCGCCCTTGGCCTTTCCGGCCTGCAGTGAAGACGACCGCACTATGAGTGATACACCACAGTTTGATCTCCAACGCCGCCGCGTCCTGCTGGGCATGGCCGCCACTGGCGCGGCAATTGCCGGCAGCAGCTTGAGTTGCCCGGCCATGGCCGCAGCAGCAGAGCAGGTGACCAGCGCACCGCGCAGTGACAAGACCCATGACCGCCAGGCGTTTTTCGGCCAGCACCAAAGCGGCATCGTCACACCACGCCCGGCCTGCGGCATGGTCGTGGCGTTCGATGTACTGGCCAGCGACCGTGAAGATCTGGAGCGGCTGTTGCGTACCTTGAACGAGCGCATCGCGTTCCTGATGAGCGGTGGCACCGTGCCCCAAGTCGATCCGAAATTGCCACCTACCGATTCCGGCATCCTCGGTCCGGTGGTGTCGCCGGATAACTTGACCATTACCGTGTCGGTGGGCGAGTCGTTGTTCGATGAGCGCTTCGGCCTCAAGGCAGTCAAGCCCAAGCGCCTTAGCCGCATGGTCGGCTTTCCCAACGATGCGTTGGAACCGGCGCAATGCCACGGCGACCTGAGCCTGCAGTTCAGCTCCAATACGCCGGACACCAATATCCACGCCCTGCGCGACATCGTAAAGAACCTGCCCGACCTGCTGCTGGTGCGCTGGAAACAGGAAGGCAGCGTGCCGCCCCAGGCACCGGCCAAGCCCGGCGAGCCTGCGCAGAGTGCGCGCAATTTCCTGGGTTTTCGCGATGGTTCGGCCAACCCGGACTCCAACGATGCCAAGGCCATGGACCAGATCGTCTGGGTCCAACCCGGCAACGACGAACCGGCCTGGACCGCCCATGGCAGTTACCAGGCCGTGCGTATCATCCGTAACTTTGTCGAGCGTTGGGATCGCACCCCGCTGCAAGAACAGGAAAGCATAATAGGCCGCGTTAAACCCACGGGCGCCCCCATGGATGGCCAGCATGAAACCCAGGTTCCGGACTACAGCAAAGACCCGGAAGGCAAGTTGACCAAGCTCGACGCCCATATCCGCCTGGCCAACCCGCGCACGCCGCAGACCCAGGCCAACCTGATCCTGCGCCGGCCCTTCAACTACTCCAACGGCGTCAACAAAAACGGTCAGCTGGACATGGGGTTGTTGTTCATCTGTTACCAGGCCGACCTGGAGAAAGGCTTTATCAGCGTGCAAACGCGGCTCAACGGCGAGCCCTTGGAGGAATACCTCAAGCCGGTTGGCGGCGGCTATTTCTTCACCTTGCCGGGGGTCACCGGACCCAAGGATTTCCTTGGGCGCACACTGCTCGCCGCAACGTCCTCACCAACCACTGCCAATACCTGAAACAAACCAGAGCGGAATGTCTCCCATGAAGAAGTCGTTTATCGCGTTGCCGTTGTTAATGAGCCTTGCGCCGCTGGCAGCCTTCGCCGCCACCGCACCACTGGATCTGGTAGGGCCGGTGTCGGACTATAAGATCTATGTCACCGAAGAAATCGGCGAGCTGGTCACCCAGACCCAGGCCTTCACCGACGCCATCAACAAAGGCGACCTGGCCGCTGCCAGGCAGCTCTATGCGCCGACCCGCGTGCACTATGAGGCCATCGAGCCGATCGCCGAGCTGTTCAGCGACCTCGACGCGTCCATCGACTCCCGCGTCGATGACCATGAAAAAGGTGTGACGGCCGAAGACTTCACCGGCTTCCACCGTATTGAATATGCTCTGTTCGCGCAGAACTCGACCCAGGGCCTGGAGGCTCTGACCGCCAAGCTCAACGCCGATGTGAACGACCTCAAGACCCGCGTCGACGGCCTGACCTTCCCACCGGAAAAAGTCGTCGGCGGCGCCGCCGCGCTGCTGGAAGAAGTCGCCGCCACCAAGATCTCCGGCGAGGAAGACCGCTACAGCCATACCGACCTGTATGACTTCCAGGGCAACATCGATGGCGCGAAGAAAATCGTCGACCTGTTCCGTGGCCAGATCGGCCAGCAAGACCAGGCCTTCCTGGCCAAGGTCGACAAGAACTTCGCCACCGTCAACAAGATCCTGGCCAAGTACAAGACCCAGGATGGCGGCTTCGAGACCTACGACAAGGTCAAGGACAACGACCGCAAGGCGCTGGTGGGCCCGGTCAACACACTGGCTGAAGACCTGTCGATGCTGCGCGGCAAGTTGGGCTTGAACTAAGCGCTTCGAGCAAAAAAAAACACCCAGGTCCCGTTAAGGGGCCTGGGTGTTTTTTTACCCGTGACTTATTCGGCTACAGGATGCGGTACAGCAAACGCTCGATGCGCACCCGGCTGACCCGGCGCAGGAACTTGCCCACCGCTGGCGGATAATCCACCAGCGTCTGCAACTGCTGGTAACCCTGGATACGCGTGGTGTGCTGGAAAATCTGCGTCAACTCCGCACGCCGCGGCGCCAGCCATTGGCCTTTGGGATCGTCTATCAACAAGCCGTTTTCCAGGTCGAGGCGGAACGCCCGAGGGTTGAGGTTGTTGCCGGTAAGCAACGTGTAGCGCTGGTCAACCCACAGCCCCTTGAGGTGGTAAGTGTTGTCGCCATCGTGCCAAAGGTGCAGGTTCAACTGGCCGCTGTCGATCATCGGCTGGTGACGCTTGGCAAACCGCCGCAGGCTGATCTCGTACAGGTACGGCAATGCCGCAATCACCTTGAACGGCTCGCTGGGCGGAATGTAGAAGTCGTTGGCGGTCTTGTCGCCGACCACGATGTCGATCTTCACCCCACGCGCCAGGGCGCGGTTGATCTCGCGGGTCACCGGCAATGGCAGGTTGAAGTAAGGTGTGCAGATGGTCAGTTGCTGCTGGGCGCTGGCGATCAACTCGAGGATCACCCGGCTCAGGGGGTTGTTCTTGCCGACACCGAGCAATGGGCTGACTGACAGGTGGCCGTTGGGCAACTGCCCTGCCGTGGTGTCATAGGCCGCATGCTTGAGGCGGCTGCGCAGGTCGCCGATGTCGTTGCGCAGGCTGCGGGTGGTGGGCGGGTTCGGCAGGTCCAGGCGATGCACCGCCTTGGACGCTACCAGACCATGTTCCACCAGGTGCTGCATCGAATCGGCCAGGGCCTGGCTGTGGATCAGGTGGTAACGGTCGAAGCGGTATTTGTCGAACTTGTGCAGGTACACATTGTTCAGGCTGGCACCGCTGTACACCACGCTGTCATCAATGACAAAGCCCTTGAGGTGCAACACGCCGAACAGCTCGCGGGTTTGCACTGGCACGCCATACACCGGCACTTCGCTGGCGTGGCTTTGCGTCATCGCCTGGTACCAGGCGCTGTTGCCCGGTTGCTTGCCGGCGCCGATCAACCCGCGCTGGGCCCGCAGCCAGTCAACCATCACCACGATATCCAATTCGGGTCTTGCAGCCTTGGCGGCGTTCAGGGCGTCGTAGATTTCCTGGCCCGCTTCGTCCTGCTGCAAGTACAGCGCAACGATGTAGATACGCCGCGTGGCCTGGGCGATTTTCTCCAGCAGGCAGCGACGATACGCGTCAGCGCTGGGCAGCACCTCGATGGCCTCGGGGGACAATGGAAAACCGCGCAGCTTGGGCAACAGGGAACGTTTGAAGAACGTCGGCATAAGGCTCGCAATGGGTCGAATCCGAAGAGGCCCCGAGCTTACACCATGGGGCGGCCCAGGTCTCGCCATCGACAAATGAAAAAAGCCGCTTGACCATGAAGAACGATCGTTCTACTTTATCCGACATGAATGATATAGCCAGCACTGAAACCCGCGACATTATCCTCGACGTCACCGAAAAGTTGATCTATCGGCACGGCATCGCCGCCACCGGCATGGACTTGCTGGTGAAAACCGCCGGCGTGTCGAGAAAAAGCATCTATCGCTACTTCGCCAACAAGGACGAGTTGGTGATTGCCGCCCTGCAACGCCGCGACGAACGCTGGATGCAGTGGTTGCGCAGCGAAGTCGAACGCAACGAGGACAGTGGGGAGCGTCTGCTGGGGCTGTTCAGTGCTCTCAAGGGCTGGTTTGGCTCGGCGGACTTCCGTGGCTGCGCCTTTATCAATACCAGTGGTGAAACCGGCAGCGCGCAAGACCCGGTTCGCCTGTTAGCCAAGGCGCATAAACAAAAGCTGTTCGAGTACGCACTTGAACTATGCCAAGCACATGGTATCCCCGACCCGGAACGGCAGGCCGCGCAACTGCTGATCCTGATCGATGGCGCCATTACCGTTGCCCTGGTCATGGGCGATTCAACAGCTGCCGATAATGCGCAATGCATGGCGCGAACGTTATTGCAACTTTGAACCCCACTGGCCAGGCAACTTTCGATCTAACTTAATTGTATTCAGGAGCCGCCCAATGTCAGCACAAACAGAAGCCCGTCCGCCCCTGCCGCCGTTTAATCGCGAGTCGGCCATCGAAAAGGTCCGCCTGGCCGAAGACGGCTGGAACTCCCGCGACCCACAGCGCGTGTCCCTGGCCTACACTCTGGACACGCAGTGGCGTAACCGCGCTGAATTTGCCCACAACCGCGAGGAAGCCAAGCAGTTCCTGGCACGCAAATGGGCCAAGGAGCTGGATTACCGATTGATCAAGGAACTGTGGGCGTTCACCGGTAACCGCATTGCCGTGCGCTATGCCTACGAATGGCATGATGATTCGGGCAACTGGTTCCGTTCCTACGGTAATGAAAACTGGGAGTTCGATGAGAACGGCCTGATGGCCAACCGCTTTGCCTGCATCAACGACAGGCCTATCCAGGAAAGCGAACGCAAGTTTCACTGGCCGCTGGGCCGTCGTCCTGATGATCATCCGGGGTTGTCGGACTTGGGCCTGTAACATTCCCGTTCTGCAACCTGATGGGATCCAATTGTGGGAGGGGCTTGCCCTCTCCCACACAAGCCTGATCAGTCCTGATTGAGCCCGACCCGATACAGCACGCCATCATCTTCATCGGTCAGCACATACAGAAAGCCATCCGGCCCTTGCCGCACATCGCGGATCCGCGCTTTCAACTCGCCCAGCAAGCGTTCCTCATGAACAACTTTGTCGCCATCGAACTGCAGTCGAATCAGTTCCTGGCTGACCAGCGCACCAATAAACACGTTGTGCTGCCACGCCTTGAAGCGGTCGGCATCATAGAACGCCATGCCGCTGATGCCTGGAGACTTTTCCCACACATGGTGCGGCGCCACCGTGCCTTCCGCAGTCTTGCCCTTGGCCTCGGGAATGGGCAGCAGGGAATAGTTGATGCCATGGGTTGCCAGCGGCCAGCCATAATTCTTGCCGCGCTCGATGATATTGACTTCATCACCGCCACGGGGCCCGTGTTCGTTTTCCCAGATCGTGCCGCTCCACGGGTTCAGCGCCAGGCCTTGGGGGTTGCGCTGGCCGTAGGACCAGATCTCGGGACGTACACCGGGCTGGCCGACGAAAGGGTTGTCATCGGGTACGCGGCCATCCGGATAGATGCGCACGACCTTACCCTGCAATTTGTCCAGGTCCTGGGCCGTCGGGCGGTCGTTGTTCTCTCCCAGGGTCACGAACAGGTAACCGTCACGGTCAAACGCCAGGCGCGAGCCAAAGTGATTGCCGGTGGACAGCTTGGGCTCCTGGCGCAGGATGACCTTGAAATCCTTCAGGCCGCTCAGGTCGTCAGCCAGACGCCCGCGCCCTACGGCGGTTCCGGCCTTGCCGCCTTCACCTCCACCTTCGGCGTAGGACAGGTAGACCATACGGTCCTGCTTGAAGTCCGGCGACAGCACCACATCGAGCAAGCCGCCCTGCCCTTTGGCCCAAACCTGCGGCACACCCGACAGTGGCGCGGAAAGTTTGCCGTCCGGGCTGACAAAGCGCAGGTGCCCAGGTCGCTCGGTCACCAGGAAGCCTTGCTGGTCGGGCAGGAACGCCAGCGCCCACGGGTGGTCCAGGCCCTTGGCGATCGGCGTGGCGGTGACGCTGCCTTGCTCACTGGGAAATTGCTGGCTATCGGCGGCGTGTACCGTGCTCAACGGCACAAGAACGGTGGCGCACAATGCGGCCAACAAGGTTTTGCGTAGCAACATAAGACGAGTCCTTAGCGGCGATTGCCGTTGGCATCATAGGTGGGCGCTTTGGGTTCAGTGGCCGGGCGACTCGGCGCCGCTTCCTGCCTCGGATAACGGTTGCCGATGCCGCCGTTTTCCACAGTCGGTCGCGGGCTGGTCGGGGTGGTCTGGATTCCACGAACAGCCGGCGCATTGGGCTGGGTGCCCTGCATGCTGTTGGGATTGGCCCGATGAATCGGGCTGTTGTTGGTGTCGTAACGGCCCGGCAGGTTTTGCGCCTGGGCCAATGGTGCCAGGGCCAGGCCCAGCGCAAGTGCTGCAAGATGACGTACACAACGGTTCATGAGCAAACCTCTCTATGCCGAGTACTACCTGCGTTCGATAACACGCTACCCCGAGGGTTCGCGTTGTGACACTAAATAGTTTCTCATCAGGTGTAACACGATCTGTCCGAGCATCTACCCGTCGAAACTTTTGCCCTGGCCCACGAGTCACCAGAACACAGTCTCTTCGTTAAGGAGTTGCATCTATGCCGCGGGCAATCTGGAAAGGCGCCATCAGTTTCGGCTTGGTTCACATCCCGGTATCGCTGGTCTCGGCCACGTCATCCCAAGGTGTCGATTTCGACTGGCTGGACAAGCGCAGCATGGACCCGGTGGGCTATAAGCGCATCAACAAGACGACCGGCAAGGACGTCACCAAGGAGAATATCGTCAAGGGCGTGGCCTATGAAAAAGGTCGTTACGTAGTGCTCAGCGAAGATGAAATTCGCTCGGCCCACCCCAAGTCGACCCAGACTATAGAGATCATCGCCTTCGTCGCCAGCGACCAGATCCCGCTGCAAAACATCGACACGCCGTATTTCCTGGCCCCGGACAAACGCGGCGGCAAGGTCTATGCGCTGCTGCGTGAAACCCTGAAGAAAACCGGCAAGGTCGCCCTGGCCAATGTCGTGCTGCACACCAAGCAGCATTTGGCCGCATTGATGCCGCTGGAGTCGGCCCTGGTGCTGGTGATGTTGCGCTGGCCTGCCGAAGTGCGCAGCCTGGACGAGCTGGAGCTGGGCAGCGATGTGACCAAGCCGACCTTGGCCAAGGGAGAACTGGACATGGCCAAGCGCCTGGTGGAAGACATGAGCGCCGACTGGCAGCCCGATGAGTACCGCGACAGCTTCCAGGACAAGATCATGGCCCTGGTGGCGCAGAAGGCCAAGGCTGGCAAGATCGAAGATGTAGAGACAGCCGAGGGCAGCGAAGAGCGCAAATCCGCCGACGTAATCGACCTGACGGAGTTGCTCAAGCGCAGTCTGGCGGGCAAACCGGCAGCGAAGAAGCCCGCCGCAAAAAAGTCCGGTAAAAAAGCCTCTTGAGTCCGCCATTGGCTGGAGAATGACATGGCAAAGCCCCTGAGCGAGTACAACCGCAAACGCGATTTTGAGATCACCGCCGAACCGGCCGGCAGTTCACGCGCCACAAAGCGCAAAACCTCGGCCCTGAGTTTTGTGATCCAGAAGCATGATGCGCGCAACCTGCACTATGACTTTCGCCTGGAGCTCGACGGTGTGCTGTTGAGCTGGGCCGTGCCCAAGGGCCCGAGCCTGGATCCGACCCAGAAGCGCCTGGCGGTGCATGTCGAGGACCATCCCCTGAGCTACAGCAGTTTCGAGGGCAGCATTCCCGCCGGCCAATACGGCGCCGGGGATGTGATCGTGTGGGACCGTGGCCTGTGGCAACCCCATGATGATCCGCACAAGGCCTACGCAGCCGGCAAACTCAAGTTCACCCTGGTCGGCGAGAAGCTCTCGGGGGATTGGGCCCTGGTGCGTACCCGGCTTAAAGGCAGCGGCGACAAGGAGCAATGGTTGCTGATCAAGGAAAAGGACCAGCAGGCCCGCCCAGCGTCCGACTACGATATCGTCCAGGCCCGGCCCGACAGTGTGCTCAGCGACGCCTCGGTGGGCAAAGTCAAAGCCGCCGGCAAAGCCAGGAAAGCTGCAAAACCCAAGAAAGCAACCGCTGCCCTTCCAGAGCAATTCTCCCCGCAACTGGCAACCCTGGTCGACCGCGCCCCTGCTGGCGACTGGCTGTACGAGATCAAATTCGACGGCTACCGTATGCTGGCGCGTATCCGCGACGGTGAGGTGCGCCTGTTCACCCGCAACGGCAACGATTGGACCGAGCGCTTGCCGCGCCAGGTGAAAGCGTTGCAGGCGCTCAAGCTCAAGGACAGTTGGCTGGACGGTGAAGTCGTCAGTCTCAACGCCGACGGTCTGCCGGATTTCCAGGCGCTGCAGAATGCCTTCGATATTGGCCGCAGCCTGGATATCGTCTATTACCTGTTCGATGCGCCCTTCCTCGATGGGCAAGACCTGCGCCACATTGCGGTAGAAGAACGCCGGGCCGCGCTCAAGGCCGCGCTTTCCGGCAGCCGTAGCAAGCTGCTGCGCTTCTCTGAAGCGTTCGCCGCCAACCAGCGCGACATTTTCGAAAGTGCCTGTGACCTGGCCCTTGAAGGCGTGATCGGCAAGCGCGCCGGCAGCCTCTACGTATCAAGCCGCAGCGCGGACTGGATCAAGCTCAAATGCCGCTTGCGCCAGGAGTTCGTGATTGTCGGCTACACCCGCCCGCAAGGTTCGCGCAGTGGGTTTGGCGCACTGTTGCTGGCGGTCAACGACGACAACGGGCTGGTTTACGCCGGGCGCGTGGGCACGGGCTTTGACCAGGCGGCGCTGAAGAGCATCTACGCCAAGCTCACCGCCCTTGAGCGCAAAACCTCGCCGCTGGGAAAACCACTGACCAGCGCCCAGGCCCGTGGCGTGCATTGGGTTGAACCGACGCTGGTGGGCGAAGTGCAATTTACCGAATGGACCCGTGAGGGTGTGGTGCGCCAGGCGGCGTTTCTCGGCTTACGCACGGACAAGCCTGCCGCACAGATCATCCATGAACAGCCGCGCGCGGCAAAATCCCTGGAGAAGCCCAAAAAACCCACGGCAAAAACCACCGAAAGTGGGGTGAATATCACCCACCCCGAGCGCGTCATCGATACGCAAAGCGGCACGCAAAAACAGCAACTGGCACAGTTCTATGCCGGCATCAGCCAATGGATCCTGCCATTCCTGCACGGTCGGCCCGTGTCGCTGCTCAGGGCCCCGGAGGGGATTGAGGGCGAACAGTTCTTCCAGAAGCACTCCGAGCGCATGACCATTCCCCACATCAAGCAACTTGACCAGGCGCTGGACCCTGGCCACGCGCGTCTCATGGAAATCGACAGCCAGGACGCGTTGGTCGGCGCTGTGCAAATGGGCACCGTCGAGTTGCATACCTGGGGCGCCACGACAGACAAGATTGAAACGCCGGACCTGTTCGTGCTGGACCTCGACCCGGATCCGGCCTTGCCGTGGAAAGCCATGCTGGAGGCGGCCCAGCTGACATTGTCAGTACTGGATGAGCTGGGTTTGCAAGCCTTCGTCAAGACCAGCGGCGGCAAAGGCCTGCACTTGATTGTGCCGCTGGCCCGACGCGATGGCTGGGACACTGTGAAAGCATTCGCCAAGGCAATGGCCCAGTTCATGACCCAGCAGCTGCCGGAGCGTTTCACCGCCACCAGCGGCCCCAAAAACCGTGTGGGCAAGATCTTTATCGATTATCTGCGCAACGCCCGGGGCGCCAGTACGGTGGCAGCTTATTCCGTGCGGGCGCGGCCGGGCTTGCCGGTATCGGTGCCGGTCAGTCGGGATGAATTGAAAGACTTGCGTGGCGCCCAGCAGTGGACGGTGGCGAACCTGCATGAGCGGCTGCAGGGTCTGAAGGAGGATCCGTGGGCCGGCTACGCCAATCGACAGAAGATCAGCAAAAAGATATGGGACAGGCTGGGCGCGAAACCACCACAGTGATTCGCACCCGGCGCCAGGTTCAGATAAGAATGAAGATCAGCGCCAAGCCGGCAAAGATCACCCATTTTTCCAGATAGTAACGTGTGCGGTTACGCTTCTTGAGCTCTTTGCCGCGCAGGCGGATCTTGTACAGGCGGGTAAAGGCACGGTTCAGGCCACCGGTCTTGTCACCCTCGTCATTGGGCGAGCCCGCCGCCGCCATCACGTTGCGACTGAACCAACGATTGAACGCCGCAGCCCAGCGGTACTTCATGGGGCGTTCGATATCGCAGAACAGAATGATGCGGTTTTTCCCGGTGGTGTTTTCCGCATAGTGGATATAGGTCTCATCGAACATCACCGGCTCGCCGTCGCGCCAGTAATAGCTCTCGCCATCCACATTGATGTAGCAGCCCGGATCGTTAGGCGTATCCAGCCCCAAGTGGTAGCGATAGGAGCCTGCGTACGGGTCACGGTGACGCACCAGCTTGGAGCCTGGCGGCAGCTCAGCGAACATGGCGGCCTTGATCGAGCCGATGCTTTGCACCAACTCGGTGGTGCGTGGGCATAGCTTCATCGCCGAGGGGTGGCTGTCGCCGTACCACTTGAGATAAAAGCGTTTCCAGCCCGACTTGAAGAACGAATTGAAACCTACGTCGTTGTACTGATCCGAACGCTTGATCTCCCCTGCCCTCATCAGGTTCTGGCCTTCCTGGCGGATCTCCTCCCAATGCTCCTGCAAAGGGCTCAGCTCTGGAAAGTCGCTGGGTGAGAGATAGGGGCGGCCTGGCTGCTTGGAGAACAGGTACAGGAAGCAGTTGACCGGCGCCAGGAACGTCGAGTGATCGCTAAGCTGGCGCCCCAGCTTGTGCCGCACCCGGCCGCGCAGGTGTACATACGCAATGGAGGCAACGTAGAGAGCAACAATGATGAGTTTCAAGGGATTCGTCACAAGTCAGGGAGAGAACAGGCTGCACCTGCGGGCCCACAACGGCCGAGGATGATAAGCAGCACCTGAAATCACAATTCACATACAGGCGGCACGACCGGTCGGGCAACCCTTCGGCGTGGAACCACTGGCCGTTATTTAGCCACACTTTGTAACCTAAGGTTAACTAAGAATTGTGAAAACCTGTCCACTGATTGTGCTATGGGTATGAGCAGGCGGGCCTTTGTGCCCACCTGTTTCTGGCGTTTGTCACACTTACAAGGTCTCGTCTTTACCCTCGCGACGGGTAAAGCTGCTATCACCCAATGCCGTATAAGGTACCGCCTGGCTACGGCTACGGATGAAGTAGCGGATCAGTGCGATCATCAGGCCAAGCAGCAGGCCACCGACCAGACTCAATGCGATCACCAGCGGTTTTTTCGGCTTGATCGGCGACAAAGGTTCCTGGGCACGGCGGTCGATCGTCACCAGCTTCAGGTTGCTCATATCGATGTTCAAGCCGCGCAACCTGGCGACTTCAGCGCGAAGCGGCTCTACGTCCTGCAGGAAAATGTCTTCATTACCCCGCTTGCGCAGCACCTCGACCTCGCGGTTGCTTTCCAGCAGTTGCAACTCCTTGCCGATCTCGGCAATGCGCGGGTTGGTGAAATCATCGCTGGTACGCTGTTGCAATGCGGCGCGTTCGGCCTCCAATGCTTCAGTGCCCATGAAATACAGCGGGATCTTCTGATTGTTCACCTCGGTGCGCATGACCTGGCCCGAACTGCGCGTGGCGTCGGCCATGGAAGACGGTGTGGTCGGTGTGCGGATACCCATGGACTTGGCAATGCTGATGGCTTCCGCCAGCTCGGCCAGGCGATTGGTGCGCTCCATCTTCATCTGCAGGCGCAGCGCGCTGAGTTCGTCCTGTAGCTGGGCGCGCTTGAGACGGTCAGCCTCAAGCAGCTTGGCAATCTTGGACTCCTTGTCGGTATCGTAGTTGGAGCGGGCGGCGTCGATCTTGCCCTTGAGCTCGGTCAAGCGGTTATTGACGATGACCTTGAGATCGGCACCGACTTGCTGGCGTTCCGCAGCAATGGCGTAGTCCACAAAACCGTTGAGGATCGCGACGCCATCGACGTCGGCCGGGTATTGCAGTTCCAGGCGGATATAGTTGCTCAGCGAATCGGATTTCTTCGGGTCGGGAAGGATCAGATTGACGGAATTGCGGTTGAACTCCTCAAAGCTCTGCTCAAGGCTCTGCCCAGGTTTCTTGAACGCCTTGAACAACTCTTCATGGTCCTTGAAGAAGCCTAGGCGGGCCTCGTAGGAGTCCAACTGGGCGCCCACCTTCAGCAACGCATCAGCGGGGGGCAACTTATAAACTTCCGAACGGTTCAAGGCATCCAGTTCGTTAATTGCCGCAGGTCGCAGCACACTGCTGACTTCATACGTCTTGGGCGCCAGGAAGGCATACCCCGCACCTAATACACCTGCCAAAAGCGTACAGCCGATGACGAGCTTCTTTTGCCGCCAAATGGCGTGAAACAGTTCAAACAGATCAATTTCATCAGACGCTGCGGAAGGCGGGAGTGGGGTAGTTCGATTCAAAATAAGAACACCTTAAAATAATACTAAAAGGCCATCATTCTCAGAAGTCCGAATGACTTCAAAAATCAGGGACAACGCCCTGGCTACGGCGGACCAATGGCGATCTGACCACTTAGTCTGCTGAAATATCCCACAGCTTGGGGGATTATTTCGGTTTTATATCGATGAGTAGTCCAAATGAAACAGCCATGTCGGACTAACCTCGATACCATCGTAGTCAATACAACATGAAAATGCTGTCAAATACCTGTCTTATAAAGAAAAAAATCAGCATCCCCGCTTTGTGGCCCCACTCTCGGTACAATTGAATACTTTTTGGTTCAGCAATAAGGAATTTGCATGTCGCCTCTGTCAACCGCTGACTTTCACGCTCTTCAAGGTGCCTGGGAACAAACGGCCCTCGAAGACGCTGGCGTGCTCAACCCCGACGACGCTCACAGTGCGCCGGGTGCTATCACGACTATCAACGCAGACCGCTTCGAAGTTGTTACGGTAACGGGAGAGACATTGCTGGCTGGCCGGTTTGTGCTGGACGCCGATACCGCACCCAAGAGCATCACTTGGATTGACACCATCGGTGATGACGCAGGCAAGCGGTTACCGGCCAGTTACCGGCTCGAAGGCGATGATTTTGTATTTATCGCAGCGGACGAAGGCATGCCCAGGCCAAGGGTATTCAGCACCGGCCCTGGGCAAACCATGCGCACCTTCGTGCGACGGTCGTGATCGTCGCGTTTATCCGATTCGATCACGGTATTTTCACAAGACCTTCACTTTCCGGCCGTTAGAGTCAGGCCTACCTACTCCAGTGAATCACTTGGCCCGCCTCTCCTCGCGGGCTTTTTTTTGCGTGAGCCAAACGCTGTCATTCGACCAGCTTGGTGGCCGTGAGGGTAAAGCACAGGGGCAATTGCGCTGCCTGATGTTCATATTGATCGTAGAGTTCTTCCCGATTGGAGTGCGGGTATTCCTGCAAATGCCCAATCTGCATGTGCGCAGCAATTGCCCCGCTGACCACGTTGCCCAGGGTGTGCACGTACCAATAGGACGTCGGTCCGGCCAGTTCGCCCTGCCCTTCATAGACAATGGATTCCTGCAGCACAAAAGGCTCACGCTGGAAGTAAGAGCTGGCAGGCAGCAACGGGTTGGCCGCCCGCGGGTCGAACACCTCAAGGAAGGGATGGGTTTCGTACATCACCAGCGTGCCGCCAGGTCTCAGCACACGGGCGACATGCTGCATGAACAACGCCACATCCGGCATCCAGCCCAGTACACCAATGGTCACCAGGGCGATATCGAATTGCGCGTGCAAGCGCTCCGGCAAAGCGTGGATGTCACTCTCTATGAACTCGGGGCTATGGGGCGAGACTGCAGCCAGTTCCCGCGCCTGCCCAAGAAACGCCCCGGATTGGTCGATCCCCACCACCGAACGCGCGCCCAGGCTATACAACGACAGGCTTTCGCGCCCGTTGTTACAACCCAGTTGCACCACATCCTTGCCCGCCACACCGACCTCTTGCAGCACCGCGGTAATGGTGGGATCAAGGCAGGAGAAATCAGGCTTGGCGACCTGGCCCAGAAGCGTCGACCAGGTCGCGGTGTCTTTGTGCAGCCGGGCCGACTCATCCCAGGCGTTCTTGTTGCTGGCAATCGCCTCTTGCGCTGAGGGCATGTCCATTGCTTCTCCAGAAAGTCAGTACTGCGGGCTTGGGAAAGTAAGACAAATACCTGCAGGATGAAACCCTCGGCTTCGGCGAAACTTATCGTCGAGCTTGCAGGTCATTACCCCAACGTGTGTTCGGCCCCCGGACGCCGCTCTCGAAGAACGCACCGTGGCCCATCCCTCAGACCAGCGCATTGCCTTATCCCTGGACAGCCTGAACTTCTTCCTCGCGGATGTGCGCGACGGTCTCGGGCCGTACCTGGCGATTTACCTGCTGGCAGTCCATAAATGGGACCCGGCCAGTATCGGCGTGGTCATGACCCTCGCCGGCATCGCCGCCTTGGTCACCCAGGGCCCGGCGGGGGCGTTGATCGACCGAACGCGCAGCAAGCGTGCAGTGATTGCCATCGCCGCGCTGCTGGTGACCGCCAGTTGCCTGCTGCTGCCCTTCGTCAGCTCATTTGGCTGGGTGACGCTGACCCAAGCCGCCAGCGCCGTTGCCGCGTCAGTATTTGCCCCGGCCATTTCTGCCATCTCCCTTGGTATCACCGGCCCCCGTGCCTTCACTCGGCGCACCGGGCGCAACGAAACCTTTAATCACGCCGGCAACGCCGTGGCCGCATTGCTGGCCGGAGGCCTGGCTTATCTGTATGGGCCGGTGGTGGTGTTCTACCTGATGGCATTTATGGCAGTGGCCAGTGTCATCGCCGTCAGTTGCGTGCCGGCCAGGGCGATTGACCATGAGGTCGCCCGTGGCTTCGACCCCGCCCATCACAACGACCATGAGCAGCCCTCGGGTCTGAACGCCCTGCTGACCAACCGCCCGCTGCTGCTGTTCGCCGTCTGCTGCGCGCTGTTTCACCTTGCCAATGCCGCGATGCTGCCACTGGTCAGCCAGAAGCTGGCGCAGATCAACCTGCAGATGGCGACGCCGCTGACCTCCGCCTGCATCGTTGCTGCGCAGTTGGTGATGGTGCCGATGGCTTGGCTGGTAGGGCTCAAGGCCGATGTATGGGGGCGCAAGCCACTGTTGCTGGCTGGCTTTTTGATCCTGCCGCTGCGCGGCGTGCTCTATACCCTGTCCAGCGACCCCTATTGGCTGGTAGCAGTGCAAATGCTCGATGGCATCGGTGCCGGTATTTTCGGCGCCCTGTTCCCTGTCATCGTCAAGGACCTGACCCAAGGCACCGGGCGCTTCAACGTCAGCCTGGGCGCCCTCTCCACCGTGTTCGGCCTGGGCGCGGCGCTGAGCAACAGCCTGGCCGGTTTCGTGGTGCAGCAGGCTGGCTACAACGCGGCTTTCCTGGCGCTGGCCGGCGTGGCAGGTATTGCGTTGCTGCTGTTATGGCTGGCCATGCCGGAAACGTTGGCAAAACCATCCTTCGTTCGCCATACACCTGTTGCCTGACATATGCGACAATGCGCGCCAAATTCCAACACACACCCCAAATTTTTCGCTCAGCGACCGGGTTTCGCGCCTTGATGTCGCTGTTGACGCATGCCTGAAGGCACCTGCCGTCACGCTCGCAACCCATTGATAGGTAAAGTAATTGATCTCCACAGCTAACATCACCATGCAGTTCGGCGCCAAGCCGCTCTTCGAGAACGTCTCGGTCAAGTTCGGCGCCGGCAACCGCTATGGCTTGATCGGTGCCAACGGTTGCGGCAAGTCGACCTTCATGAAAATCCTCGGCGGCGACCTTGACCCATCCGGCGGCCAGGTCATGCTGGAGCCGAATGTGCGCCTGGGCAAACTGCGCCAGGATCAGTTCGCCTATGAAGAATTCACCGTGCTTGACACCGTGATCATGGGCCACGAGGAGCTGTGGAAGGTCAAAGCCGAGCGCGACCGTATCTATTCGCTGCCGGAAATGAGCGAAGACGACGGCATGGCCGTGGCCGAGCTGGAAACCGAGTTCGCCGAGATGGACGGCTACACCGCCGAGTCCCGCGCCGGCGAGCTGTTACTGGGTCTGGGCATTCCCCTGGAGCAGCACTTCGGCCCGATGAGCGAAGTGTCCCCTGGCTGGAAGCTGCGCGTATTGCTGGCCCAGGCGTTGTTTTCCGACCCGGAAGTGCTGCTGCTCGACGAACCGACCAACCACCTGGACATCAACACCATCCGCTGGCTGGAAAACATCCTGACCCAGCGCTCCAGCCTGATGATCATCATCTCTCACGACCGTCACTTCCTGAACAGCGTGTGCACCCACATGGCTGATTTAGACTACGGTGAGCTGCGCCTGTTCCCGGGCAACTACGACGAGTACATGACCGTGGCGACCCAATCCCGCGAGCAGCTGCTGTCGGACAACGCCAAGAAGAAAGCGCAGATCTCCGAGCTGCAATCCTTCGTCAGCCGCTTCTCGGCCAACGCCTCGAAAGCCAAGCAGGCCACATCCCGTGCCAAGGCGATCGACAAGATCCAACTGGCCGAGGTCAAGCCTTCGAGCCGTGTGAGCCCGTTCATTCGTTTCGAGCAGACTAAAAAGCTGCACCGCCAGGCGGTCATGGTCGAAAAGATGGCCAAAGGTTTTGATGGCAAGCCGCTGTTCAAAGACTTCAGCTTCCAGGTTGAAGCCGGCGAGCGCGTGGCGATCATCGGCCCCAACGGCATCGGCAAGACCACCCTGCTGCGTACCCTGGTCAACGAACTGACCCCGGATGCCGGCAGCATCAAGTGGACCGATGCTGCAGAACTGGGCTACTACGCCCAGGATCACGCGAGTGACTTCGAAAACGACATGAGCCTGTTCGACTGGATGGGCCAATGGACCCAGGGCGAGCAAGTGATCCGCGGCACCCTTGGGCGCATGCTGTTCTCCAACGACGAGATCCTCAAGTCGGTCAAGGTGATCTCCGGTGGTGAGCAAGGACGTATGTTGTTCGGCAAGCTGATCCTGCAAAAGCCGAACGTGCTGATCATGGACGAACCGACCAACCACTTGGACATGGAATCCATCGAAGCGCTGAACCTGGCGCTGGAGAACTACCCGGGCACGCTGATTTTCGTCAGTCACGACCGTGAGTTCGTATCGTCCCTGGCCACTCGCATCATCGAGTTGAGCCCGAGCGGCGTGATCGACTTCAGCGGCACCTATGACGACTACCTGCGTAGTCAGGGCGTGGTGTTTTAAGGGCAGCCATTAGTTTTTAGCTGCAAGCTGCAAGAAAAAGCCCTGTCCATGTGACAGGGCTTTTTGCATACCCACTACTGTAGGAGCGAGCTTGCTCGCGAAAAACCTGAGAGCGCCGCGGAGAATCAGTCTACCCGCGTTATCATTGACGCTCTTCGCGAGCAAGCTCGCTCCTACAGGGGTGCCGGTTATGCCATGATGCTTTCACCGCCCGCCAGCGAACGAGTGCCCATGCCTGCCGCCCCCTCCTCCCTGTCGATCACTTTGCAGATCGTCTCCATCGTCTTCTATACCTTCATTGCCTTTATCTGCATCGGCCTGCCGATAGCGGTAATTCCAGGCTATGTGCATGAACAACTGGGTTTCAGCGCGGTAGTGGCCGGTATCGCCATTGGCTCGCAATACCTGGCCACGCTGCTCAGCCGCCCGATGGCCGGACGGATGTCGGATAACGTCGGCACCAAGCGGGCGATTGTGCTGGGTTTGGCCGGCATCCTGATCAGCGGTGTGCTGACCTTTATCGCCACGCTGCTGGAAAGCCTGCCGAACTTGAGCCTGGGGATTCTGATCGTCGGCCGTTTGTTGTTGGGCGTGGCCCAGGGCCTGATCGGCGTGGGCACCATCAGCTGGTGCATGGGCGCGGTAGGCGTCGAACATACCGCGCGTTCGATTTCCTGGAATGGCATCGCCTCCTACGGCGCCATTGCCATTGGTGCGCCATTAGGCGTGGTGATGGTCGCGGAATATGGCTACATAAGCCTCGGTATTGCGCTGTCAGTGTTGGCGGCGTTGGGCCTGGTGCTGATCCGCAATAAGCCATCAGTGCCGGTGGTGCGCGGTGAGCGGCTGCCGTTCTGGGCGGTGTTCGGGCGAATCGCACCGTTCGGCACCAGCCTGTGCCTGGCCTCGATTGGCTATGGCACGCTGACAACCTTTATCACCCTGTATTACCTCAATCGTGGTTGGGCCGGTGCGGCGTACTGCCTGACGGTATTTGGCCTGTGTTTTATCCTGTCGCGCCTGATGTTTATCTCCGCCATCAGCCGCTTTGGCGGGTTCAACGCCGCCATCGGCTGCATGCTCATCGAAACCCTGGGCCTGACCCTGTTGTGGCTGGCGCCATCCACCGGCGCGGCCTTGATCGGCGCCGGCCTGACTGGCTTTGGCTTGTCGCTGGTGTACCCGGCGCTTGGGGTGGAGGCTATCAAGCAGGTGCCGGACAGCAGCCGCGGCGCAGGGTTGAGTGCCTATGCGGTGTTTTTCGACCTGGCCCTGGCGATTGCCGGACCGCTGATGGGCGCCGTGGCGTTGAACCTCGGCTACGGCTGGATCTTTTTCTGCGCGGCCTTGCTGTCGGTCAGCGCACTTGCCCTCACCGTACTGCTCAGGCGCCGCGCCTACTGATCAGCAGTCTGCAAGCCGGCGCGGGTCGCCTCGCCGAGGGTATGGCTGAAAAAGCGCCCGGCCTCGGAGACCATGTCGCGATGGATACCTTCCCGGTCAACCCCATCGGCATCGGTGCAGGTCGCCGGCATCGTCGCCAGTTGATCGCTGTCACACGGCGCCATGAACACAAAGTGCCCTGCCCCGGCCAACAGCTTGAAGTCCGGGGGCTGCGGCAGTTTACGCGCCAGGGCGGCGGCGTTTTTGTCCACCGCTACCAACTGGTCGCCGTCGCCACTGTAGAGCAGCACCGGTACGTGCACGTCCGCCAGGGTATGGCGGCCGAACATCAGGCTCAGCGGCGCCATCAGCATCAGGGCATGGATACGCGGGTCGGCCTGGGGCTGCAAGTCATCGCGGTCGACCACCAGCTCGCCGTTGGTGGTGCAGGCATCGCGGTCCTCGGGGCGTTGCTGGCAGTAGCGGCGCAGGCGCTCGAAATCAGGCTTGGCGCCCGCGAGGATCAGCGCCGTTTCACCCCCGGCTGAATAGCCGATGACGCCAATCTGATCGATATCGACAAAAGGCGACAGCAGCGGGTCGGCCAGCGCGGCGGTAATGGCCTGGGAAATCTGGATCGGCCGGCCATACAGGTTGCTCACGGTGCCCAGGCGGCTGTGATCCTTGTAGTTGTCGCCAGGGTGCAGCACGGCCACCACCACAAACCCCTTGCGCGCCAAGGACGTGGCCAGGTCGTGCAAGGCCAGGGGCGTACCGGTATTGCCGTGGGACAGCATCAGCATCGGGAAACGACCGATGGCGATCTTGGAATCTTCGCTGGCGGCAACTTGATAGGCGCCCAGTGGCGTGGTGCGCTCGGCCTCGGTGGAAGGGTAAAACGCGATGGCTTTCATCGGCTGCGAATCCAGCGGGTCGAGCACACTCATGCGATGAAAGCCCACGCTCCAATGGGGGTGCGGTGCCGGGGCGGCGTGCACTGTAACCAGGCCGCCGAGCAGGGAGAGAGCCAAAACAGCACAAAGACGCATCATGGGGACGTCCACCTTTGCTGCGCAAAAACCGGCATGGCGAATAAAAGCCCAGGGTATCGGAGCGATGGTTGCATAACCTGGGCCATAAACGAAAAAACTCCATACTCCGCTCGCGTTCAGGCGATCAGAATACAGAGTTTAGGCGCCCGGCTTCAGAATGAAACCGGGCAAGGTGCAATTTACACAAGCCTTACGCAGCGGCGAACAACTGCTGGTTGATGCGCGCGTTGGCATCACTCAACGCTTTGCTGCGCGCTTCATCACCGTAGGCCAGGCCTTCGGCGCGAACGATTTCGATATCGGTGATGCCGAGGAAACCAAACAGCAGTTTCAAGTAGCCTTCATGGGCTGCGCCCGAGGCCTGGTCCGCATGCAGACCGCCGGCAGTGGAGACAATAATGACTTTCTTGTTGCCGCACAGGCCTTCCGGGCCGGCTTCGGTGTAGCGGAAGGTCTGGCCGGCGACCGCGATGCGATCGATCCAGGCTTTCAACTGGGTAGGAATAGTGAAGTTGTACATCGGCGCACCCACGACCACGGCATCGGCAGCCAGGAATTCAGCCAGCGACGTTGCACTCAGTTGAGCCTCATGTTTTTGTTCCGCATCGCGCAGTTCAGCAGCCGTGCCCAATGCGCCCAGGGTAGCGCCGGAGAAGTGATTGATGCCTTCGCTGGCCAGGTCACGGTAAGTCACTTCCACGCCCGGTTCAGCCGCTTGCCACGCCTTGACCACGCCGGCGCTGAGCTGGCGGGAAGCGGAGTTGTCGCCGAGGATGCTGGAATCGATATGCAGTAGTTTCATGGTGGATCTCCGAGGTGGGATCGACAGTGGCGATCAGATGGGGGTGATGCTACGCATGAAACCAATAGTCGATAAGCCAGCTAAAATGCGATAGTTTGTCCCACTGACAGGACAATAGGCCCAGCATGCAAGACCTCAACGACCTCTACTATTTCGCCAAAGTCGTCGAAGCCGGCGGTTTCGCTGCGGCCGGGCGGCTACTCGGGATTCCCAAGTCCAGGCTGTCACGGCGCATCGCCGAGCTGGAAGAACGCCTGGGCGCACGCCTGTTGCAACGCACCACCCGACAACTGACCCTGACCGCCGTCGGCGAGCGTTACTTGCGCCATTGCCAGGCCATGTTGCTGGAAGCGGAGATGGCCGATGAGGCCGTGGCGAGCATGTCCAGCGAGCCCCGTGGGCGCCTGCGGGTCAGTTGCCCGGTGGGCCTGGCCCAGCACATCCTGCCGGAACTGGTGGCCGGATTTCTTGCTGCGCATCCGTTGGTGCAGTTGGATATGACCCTGGTCAACCGCCGCGTCGACCTGGTGGCCGAAGGCATTGACGTGGCCCTGCGCGTGCGCGAACTGGGCGATGAAGATCCGCTGCTGGTGACCAAGCGCTTGCGCCAGGCCCAGACCGTGCTGGTCGCCAGCCCGGCGCTGATGCGTGAGCGGCAGGTACATACCCTCGACGACCTCAGACAACTGCCCGTACTCGGCGCACTTGAAGCGGACCGCATGGTGCATCAGCGGATTATCGACCCCCAGGGTACCCCCCACGACCTGGTGATGGAGGCCCGGCTGGGCATTGAAGACTTTATCGTACGCAAGGCCAGCGCCATTATGGGGCTGGGCTTCACGGTGCTGCCGATGATGTATTGCGAGGAAGAACTGGCCAGTGGCCACCTGGTGCAATTGCTGCCGCAATGGTCATTGCCGGGCGGCTGGTTGCAGGCCGTGTACCCGCATCGGCGTGGCGTGCTGCCGGCCATCCGCGCCTGGATCGACTACCTGGAAGAAGGCTTCAAAGGCTGTGGAGGCCGTTTGCTATGAGCCTGAGCGAAGCACAAGTCGCCGCGTTCTGCCTGGGCCTGCCTGGTGCCCGGGAAGACTATAAATGGGGCGGCGTGCGCGTGTTCTCGATTGCCGGCAACAAGATGTTCGCCCTGCAGAACCTGCGTGGTGAATCGCTGGCATTCAAAGTGGACAAGGACCTGTTCCTGGGCCACGTCGACCGCCCGGGCATCCACCCGGCGCCGTATCTGGCCCGGGCACAGTGGATCATCATGAACACGCCCTACCCGCTGGGCGCAGAGGAGCTGCGTAGCCTATTGCAGCGCTCCCACCAATTGGTGGTGAGCAAGCTGCCCAAGCGCACCCAGGTTGGGCTCAGGCTAGATGTCTGATTGGGCGACGACGCATGGTGTGAACGGCAGCGCCCGCTCAATGACCCGCGCCGCTGCTAACGCCAGGTGCTCATGCCACGGCCGAGCGACGATCTGCACGCCCAACGGCAGGCCCGCAGCATCCGTTCCCGCACGCAGCACTACACAGGGCCAGCCGGCCAGGCTGTAGGGCAAGGTATGGTTGAACAGCCCTGGCCGGAGCTCTTCCAGGCGTGGCGCCGCGGCAGCATCGACCGGGCACAGGATAAGGTCGTAGCTCGCCATGAACCCCAGCATGGCACTGCGAAACCGGTCCCAGTCTGAGAACAACTGGATGGACTGCGCGCCGGTTCCCGCGCTCATCGACCAATAGCGCTCGGTTATACCGCGAGCGCTACTCAGTGCCGAGGGAAAAGCCGCGTCAACCAACGCGCCTGCGCTTTCCAGGTGATCGGCGACGGCTTGCAGCATGGCCTCAGTGATCGAGTCAACGGGTTCAATGCCGCCGTCGCTGTACCACGCGACCCTCAACCCTCTGACGCCGTGAACAGGCGCATCGTGCAGCGGCATTGGAATCACCCCTGAATCGCGCCCATCCTCACCGGCAATCACCCGGAGCACCAGCGCCAGGTCGTCCACATGCCGGGCCATCGGGCCGATCTGGCTACGAGGGTCGCTCAAACCGCCTGGGTGATCAAAAACGCCGGTATTGGGAACTCGGCCGCTGGTGGGCTTCAACGTGCAGATACCGCAAAAATGCGCAGGCACTCGCAGGCTGCCGCCGGAATCACTGCCCAGCCCCAAGGGTGAGAGGCCTGCGGCAATCGCCGCCGCTTCGCCACCGCTGCTGCCGCCAGGGCCATGGGACAGCGCATGGGGATTGCGCGTCGCGCCGTAGACAGGGTTGTCGGTCACCCCACCGCCACCACCCGGCGGGCAGTTGCTCTTACCCAGCAGAATGCCACCGGCGGCCTTCATGCGTGTGACCACCATGGCGTCCTGCTTCGGCAGATAGTCGGCCCGATCAGTCAGACCCACTGCCGATATCACGCCCTGGGTATCGAACACATCCTTGACGGTAAATGGCACACCATGCAGCGGGCCCCGGCAGTTGCCTTGAGCCAGTGCACGATCCGCCGCCCAGGCATCGGCCAGCGCCGCCTGCGTGCGTACTTGCACCAGGGCGTTGATCGATGGATTGAGCGCTTCAATGCGGGCGAGATAGGCCGACACAACAGCCGTGGAGGTGAGCTTGCGTTGCTGGATCAGCGTCGCAAGCTCAGTCGCCGAGTGGCGTAGCAATGAATCAGAGCATGACATTCGTATTATCCCAATGCGTGCCAGTGCGATGAGCCGGCCCCTACAGAATCGATAGCAGCGTACCGCCCAGCACTAGCTGATCCAGCCAGAACACCTGGTGCAACACCACGATGACCCAGAACAGCACCTGATAGGACACCTTGCGCGTCTTGTGCCGGAACACCTGCTGGGCGATCAACGCACCCGGCCAACCGCCCGCCAGCTCGACGGCATGCAGGATGTTTTCCGGGGTACGCCAGCCTTCGGTCTGGGCCTTGCGCTTGTCGCTCCAGTACAGGAAAAACGCCACCACGCTGACCATGCCATACGCCGCCAACGGGATCACCGTCTCGCCGCGATACCACAGCAATGCCGAGCCCAACAGCGGTGCGGCGCACAGCAGCACAAAAATAGATGCTTTAAGGCGTGGGTGCTGGATGCTCATGGCTTGACCGCTGTCCAGTCGATCCAGCCGAACTGCCAGGTCGCCAGGATCACCAGGCCAAAGGCGATCCGGTACCAGGCAAACGCCGCGTAGCTGTGGCTGGCGATGAATTTGAGCAACGCCTTGACCGCGATCATCGCGAAGATGAACGAGGTGACAAAGCCAATGGCGAATACCGGCAGGTCGGCCGGCTGGAACAGGTCACGGTACTTGTAGCCCGAGTACACCGCCGCACCGACCATGGTCGGCATGGCCAGGAAGAATGAAAACTCGGTGGCGGTCTTGCGCGACAGGCCGAACAGCAGGCCGCCGATAATCGTCGCACCGGAGCGCGAAGTACCCGGGATCATCGCCAGGCACTGGGCCAGGCCCACCTTGAGGGCGTCTTTCCAGGTAATGTCATCCACGGTTTCAGCGCGCACCGCGTGCTGGCGGCGCTCGGCCCACAACATGATCACGCCACCCACCACCAGGGCGGTGGCGACGGTGATCGGGTTGAACAGGTAGTGCTTGATCAGGTCGGCAAAAATCACACCCAGTACCACCGCCGGCAACACGGCGATGATCAGGTTGACGGTGAAGCGCCGGGCCTTGGGTTGGGTCGGCAGGCCGGTGACCACGTCGAGGATCTTGCGGCGAAACTCCCAGACCACGGCGAGGATCGCACCGAGCTGGATGATGATATTGAAGGCTTCGAAACGTTCGCCGCCGAAATTGATCAGGTCGGCAACGATGATCTGGTGGCCGGTGCTGGAGATCGGCAGGAACTCCGTCAGCCCCTCGACGATGCCGAGAATCAATGCCTGTATGGCGGTCCAAAAATCCATGCTGTCTCCAAAGGTCACGCGCGTGGCATGCCTCTTAAGTTTTTTTAAAGTTCACTGACGACGAGCGCACTCAAGCGCCCGCAGTTGATTCTCAACGCCGGTCTGCAAAAATTCCGTGAAAAATCAGGCAGTACTCAGGTTTTCCGATTCCGGGCCGAAAGCCTATCAGACACGCCGGAAATCTCGAAGCAGCACCACAATTATAAAGAGCATGGAGTGACAGGACGATGAACAGTTTGCGCAGCATGTCGATCAGCCGCCGCCTTTGGCTGATCCTGATAGTCGCCGTGTTGATGCTGTTGGCCTTGGGGCTGCTGATGCTCAACCAGATCCGTGGCGACCTTTACCAGGCCAAGCGCCAACAGACCCAGCATGTGGTGCAGACCGCCAGCGGCGTGCTCAGCTATTACCAGAACCTGGAAAAGACCGGCGTACTGACCCGTGATGCCGCGCAGCAGCAAGCCCTCAGCGCAGTGCGCGGGCTGCGCTATGACCACGATGATTACTTCTGGATCAACGACCTCACCCCCGTGATGATCATGCACGCGGCCAACCCCAAGCTCGATGGCCAGAACCTCTCGGCGATTCGCGACCCGGACGGCTTTGCCGTATTCAACGAGTTCGTGAGCCTGGCCAAGGCCAAGGGCGCCGGTATCGTCAACTACCGCTGGCCGAAGCCTGGGGCCGAAGCACCGGTGGAGAAAACTTCGTATATCCAGCTGTTCGAACCCTGGGGCTGGATTATCGGCTCCGGCGTCTATGTGGATGATGTGCAGGCCGAATTCAACGCTCAGGTGTGGAAAGCCTCGTTCATCGTGCTGGGCATCGTGCTGGTCATGGGGCTGCTGGTATCACTGATTGCCCGCAGTATCGTGCAGCCGTTGCAGGCGGCGGTGAACGCCATGGGCAATATCGCCAGCGGCGAAAGCGACCTGACCCGCAGCCTCGACACCCACGGCAGCGACGAGCTCACCCAACTGGCCCGGCATTTCAACAGCTTCACCGCCAAGTTGCGCCAGGTGGTCGGCCAATTGCAGGTATGCGCGACCGCCCTGGGCCAGTCGTCCACGGAGCTCGGCCACAACGCCAGCCAGGCCCACGACCGCAGCCAGCAGCAATCGCAGCAGATGGAGCTGGTGGCTACCGCTATCAATGAAGTCACCTACGGCGTGCAGGACGTGGCGAAGAATGCCGAACATGCCGCCAGCGAAATGCGCGATGCCCAAGCCCAGGCGCAACAGGGCCAGGTCAACATCGACGGCAGTTTGCAACAGATCGACCAGCTCTCCAGTACCATCAGCCAGGCCGTAGAGGTGATTCGCACGCTCTCCAGCGAAAGCACCCAGATTGGCGGCGTCCTCGAAGTGATCCGCTCCATCGCCGACCAGACCAACCTGCTCGCCCTGAACGCCGCCATTGAAGCCGCCCGCGCCGGCGAACAGGGCCGTGGGTTTGCGGTGGTCGCCGATGAGGTGCGCCTGCTGGCCCAGCGCACGCAGAAATCCACCGCCGAAATCCAGGCAATGATCGAGCGCCTGCAAGGTCACTCGGAAGCGGCGGTCAAGGTCATCAGCGACAGCCACAGCGCCTCGCAACTGACCATCGAGCAGGCCGGCCAGGCGGGGGCCAGCCTCACCGCCATCGGCCAGGCGCTGCACAACCTCAACGGTTTGAACGCCTCGATTGCCAGCGCCACCCTGCAACAGGCCCATGTGGTCGAAGATATCAACCAGAACGTCACCCAGGCCGCAGGGTTGTCCCACAGCACGGCGCTGGCGGCGGAACAATCCAGCGTGGCGAGTGGGCAGTTGCGTGGGCTGAGTGAGCAGCTTGATGGTTTGCTGCGCCAATTCCGAATCTAGCGCCGGCAACTGTGGGAGGGGCGGTGCGATGTATGTCCATTGCACGCAAGTTTGAAGATCGCTGACCTCTAGGTACAATCACCGCCCTCTCCCACTTCCCAAGGATCCACCATGTCCGGGCTTGAACTGTTCGCCGCCGCCCTGGGGGTGATCGCTGTCTGGCTGACGGTCAAGCAGAACCCCTGGTGCTGGCCCATCGGCCTGGTGATGGTGCTGCTCTACACTTGGGTATTCTTCGAGGTAAAACTTTACTCCGACATGCTGCTGCAGGTGGTCTACGCCGCGTTGCAGGTCTATGGCTGGTGGCAGTGGACCCGCGCCGGCGAGGTCAAGCAGGGCCGCCAGGTCACCCGCCTGAGGATGCCTGCGATCATGGCCAGCCTGGCCGTGGGCGCCGCTGGCAGTCTGTTGCTCGGCGCCGCCATGGCCCACTGGACCGACGCCGCCCAGCCATGGCTTGATGCGGCCCTTACCGGTTTCAGCCTGGTGGCGCAGATTTGGATGGCGCAAAAGCGCGTGCAGTGCTGGCCGTTGTGGATTGTGGTGGATGTAATATTCGTCGGCCTGTTCCTCTACAAAGGCTTGTACCTCACCGCCGCGCTCTACGGGCTGTTCACCGCCATCGCTGTGCAAGGCTGGCGTGAATGGCGCGCCGACCCGGCGTTGCAGCCATGAAGGTGGTGGTGCTGGCAGGCCCGGAATCCAGTGGTAAAAGCTGGCTGGCCGCCGAGTTGCACGCGCACTTCGGCGGGTTGATGGTCGGCGAGTACGTGCGCTATTTCATTGATCACCATCAGCGTGACACCTGCCTGGCGGATATCCCGGCGATCGCCCGTGGCCAGCTGGAATGGGAAGACGCTGCCCGCGCCGAGCGCCCTGGCCTGCTGGTGCTCGACACACACCTGCTGGCCAACAAACTGTGGAGCCAGACCCTGTTCGGCGACTATCCCGGCTGGCTCGACAGCGAACTGCTGGCACGGCATTACGACCTGCACCTGCTGCTCTCTCCCGAGGATGTGCAATGGAGCGCCGACGGCCAGCGCTGCCAGCCGGAACTTGAGGACCGCCGCGCATTTTTTCAGGCGACCCTGGACTGGATGCAGCAGCATCGGCAGCCGATGCTGGTGATTCGCGGAAGCTGGCAAGACCGCCGCACGGCGGCATTTGCTGCGGTAGAGCGACTGCTCGCCCAACCCGTGTAGCAACGCACCGCCACCGGCACCGACCGTCGGGTCAACGCAGTCCATCGCTGTGACCGCCAGTCAACCTTTCAAAGGAGACTGGCCTATGAATATGCGCATCGTTGCCCGCCTGATCAATTTGCCCGAGAACCGTGGCGTTCGCGTCGAAACGGCGGCGCACCCGCTGTTACTGGTACGCAGTGGAGGCCAGGTACGCGCCTTCCAGGCCGATTGCCCCCATGCCGGCGCGCCACTGGAAGAAGGCGTTATCTGCCAAGGCCGCATCGTCTGCCCCTGGCACAAGGCAACCTTTGCCGTGGCCAATGGGGCGGTGCTCGAACCGCCAGCCTTGGTGGCGCTCAAGCAATACCCGGTGCAGGTTCGCGATGGTGTGGTCAGTGTCGGTGACGCGCCGGTTGACCCTGCACCCACGGCCGTGGTCGATGACTCGCGTTGCTTCGCGGTGATCGGCGCGGGTGCGGCCGGTACCGCAGCGGTCGCCACCTTGCGCCGCGAGGGTTTTACTGGGCGCCTGCTGTGGATCGACCGCGAATCGGCGCCGGCCTACGACCGCACCGCCTTGAGCAAATTCGTGATCGCAGGGCAAATGGCGCCGCAGGATACGCCCCCCCTGCTGGAAGACGCGCCCTTCGAAACCCTCGGTATCCAAGGTAAGGTGCAACGCCTGGATGCCGTTGCCAAGCGCATCGAGCTGGCCGACGGCCGCCACTTCGACTACGACGCCGCGCTGCTTGCCACCGGCGGCCAGCCGCAGTCACTGGATATTCCCGGCGCCGTATTGAGCAACGTATTCGTGCTACGCAGCCGCGAAGATACCGCACGCATCGACGCGGCCGCAGAGTCGGCAGCCTGCGCAGTGATCATCGGCGACAGCTTTATCGGCCTGGAAGCCGCATCGGCCCTGCGCCAGCGCGGCTTGGTGGTGCAAGTGGTCAGCCGCCATGACATTCCACTTGCCGCGCAATTGGGCCGGCGCATCGGCGCCGCCCTGCGACAGTTGCATGAAGACAATGGCGTAATCTTCCACAGCAATACCGAGCCGGTAAGCCTGGACGGCCACGGCGCTGTCGGTACGGTACTGCTGAAAAACGGCAAACGACTGGCGGCCGACCTGGTGGTGATCGGCGTCGGCGTAACGCCTGCCACGGGTTTTATCGAGGGTGTCAGTAAAGCCGAAGACCAATCGCTCCTGGCCGATCACAACCTGCAAGCCGCCCCTGGGTTATGGGCGGCCGGCGATAACCTGACCTTCCCTTGGAACCACCAGCCAACGCGCATCGAACACTGGCGCCTGGCCCAACAGCTGGGGGTGCTGGCGGCACGCAACATGCTCGGCGGCGCCCAGACCTATGCCGACGTGCCCTTCTTCTGGACCTACCACTTTGGCAAGACGTTCGAGGTGCTCGGCCATGCACAGCACTGGAACCGCCTGCACATCGAGGGCGACTTGCAGCGACATCACTTCATTGCCCTGCTCTGCCATGACGATCAGGTGGAAGCGGTGGTCGCCTGCGAATACCCGCAGGCGATGGCACGCCTGTCCCAGCGCATGCAGCATCCGCTGAACAAGACCGAAGCCCTTGGGTTCATTCGCGAAGGTTAGCGCTTTTTGCGCGTACTCAACTGAATCCACGTCGGCGCATGGTCGCTGGCGTGGGCCTCGTTGCGTACCCAGGCATCGACGCCCGCGTCTTTCAAGTACGGCTTGAGCGCGGGGTTGAGCAACAGGTGGTCGATGCGCAGGCCGGAATTTTTCTGCCAGTGCTGGCGGAAGTAATCCCAGAAGGTGTAGACGCGCTCTTCGGGATACAGGTGGCGCAAGGAATCGGTCCAGCCCTGCTCCAGCAATCGCTGGTAGCAGGCGCGGCTCTCGGGCTGCAACAAGGCATCCTTGAGCCAGGACCGCGGGTTGTAGATGTCCAGGTCGGTGGGCACCACATTGAAATCCCCCGCAAGCAGCACTGGGTGCTCACTGGCTTGCAGGGCCTTGGCATAGTCGATCAGGCGTTCGAACCAGGCCAGTTTGTAGTCGAATTTCGGCCCCGGTTGCGGGTTGCCATTGGGCAAGTACAGGCAGCCGACCAGCACGCCATGCACCGCCGCTTCGAGATAGCGGCTCTGGGTGTCGCTGTCATCGCCGGGCAAACCACGCCGGCTTTCCAAGGGCTGCGCATCCCGCGCCAGGATCGCCACGCCATTCCACGACGCCTGGCCCAGGCAGATCGAGCCGTAGCCGGCGGTTTCGAACTCGGCATAGGGGAACAGGCTTTGCGGCGCCTTGAGTTCCTGCAGGCAGACGATGTCCGGTTGCTCGCGCTGCAACCATTGCAACAGGTTAGGCAGGCGCGCGCGGATACCGTTGATGTTGAAGGTGGCGATTTTCAGCGCTTTCATCGGCTTGGTTCCTCTTCCAGGGCTCTTGGGGTAGAGCCTGGAAGGGTCCCGGATGTTCCTTTAATACCCCAAGGACAAGCCCGTATTACGCCGTGGGTCGTTCGCCCCATAGAAGCGGTTGTTGCCCACCGGCTTGCCATCCAGGGACGGCGCCCCCACCAGGATCGCCGCCAGGTGATTGGCATCCTGGGGGCCGGCAAACTTGTGGCCCCAGCTTTCGAGGATTTTCTGGGTGTCTGGGCTGACGGCGAAGGTCTCCAGGTTGGTGGTGTCAGGCATCCATTGCTGGTGGAAGCGCGGTGCATCCACGGCTTCCTGGATGTTCATCTTGTAGTCGATGACATTCAGTATTGTCAGCAAGGTAGCGGTAATGATGCGGCTACCCCCCGGCGTACCGACCACCATCACCGCCTTGCCATCCTTGGTGACGATGGTCGGGCTCATCGACGACAGCGGCGCCTTGCCCGGTGCGATGGCGTTGGCCTCACCCTGGACCAGCCCATACATGTTCGGCACGCCGACCTTGACGGTGAAGTCATCCATTTCATCGTTGAGGATCACCCCGGTCTTGCTCGCCATCACCCCGGCGCCGAACCAGTCGTTGAGGGTGTAGGTCACCGAAACCGCGTTGCCCCAATAATTTAGTACACGATGTAACAGTGTTACTAGAGGGAGAGCCCCTAACCACGAGGCTTTGAGATACGTAACAGTTCCTAGCGATTTTTACCGTTTTTTCAGCTCATGGACGTTCGGGCTGGTGAGTCTCGACCGCAACTCTGCATTCTGAAGCATCAACGTAGCGTTTACGGAGGCGATCTCAGCGACCTCGGCCTTGAGTTGGATAATCTCCGCTCTGAGCTGAGACGCCTTTCTGCGCTGCTCTACAAGCACCTGCTGAGTAGCGTCTCTTTGGTGGCGAACGTCTTTGTTGGCTAACAGTCGAATTTGCTCGGCCAAATCCGCATAGTTATTGTGAATAGTCGCGTTACTTACTCCTGCCTCATCCGCAACCGCCTTGATGGATATTTTTCTGTCTTTTGAAATTACTCTGGGACGCCCCTTCGTGATCGCAAGAATGGCTAGCCGTATCGCCTTCCTTGTAGCTTCCCCTTTGGTCGCTACCGATTTTACGTCATCGTTCAAAACCCACCTCCGACTTCAGCGCCCAAGTCAGACAATACCTTCGTGCAACGAGCCATATCCCTTCTTACGCGTTCGATACCAGAGGCGCCAATATCGGTCAGCTTGATCAACTCAAGCTGCTGAGAGTAGATGGCTTGCCACACGGGAACTTTCGTGTCGTCTATTATAGAGTTGACACAGTCTCCGCAGCGCGTGGCTTCAACACCTGAACCGCCAACGCAACTTACTAAGTCATTGGTACACCAAGCAACTGACGTTGCCCGGATAAACACCGAATCAGAAACGGTTTTAACCATTGCGGAATGGCTTTTATATGTCTGGATCTTTGCAGCACGGAATTTTCTCACGCTTTCCGCTAGTCCTCCGCTAAGCGGTGTGGACTCATCTAGGATATGCTCAAGAACGTCATATTTGGCTTCACTGAAAGCTGCCATAACCTCATCAAGCAGCTCAGAGTCTCGCTCATCGTGCGAGGCATACAGCGCAGTCATATCTAAACTCCAGTGCTTAAAGTGTTGCTTCAGATATCGGATGTCACCATTGGCACTGCGAACAACGTATACGGCAAAAGTACGCCTGAATTGGTGAGGGGAAATCTTCCACTTCAAGCCGATGCCTTTACAATACTGACTAACCAAGCTTCCAAGCCACCCACTCGAGATAGTCTGTATTTTTCCGGTAACGAAATTTCGCCCGATAAATATAGCCTCCCTGTAGGCGGTCATTTGCCAAGTCGCAGTACATTCTGGGTCTGCATGCAAACGCCTATTTATGTCGCTTTCAAGCTCATTACGTAGCGGCTCAGTTATTCGGGTTGCAATGTTTATTGCCTTCCTAGTGATATCGGTAATGATCCATTCGGTGTCCCCCTCATAAGTCTTTTCTGATCGCCCTCTCATCCAGATTATAGTGTTACCGTCATCATCAATATTAGTGAACGAACACCCTTTTTTTATCGAAAGGAGCTCATGATTTCTAACGCCACTGGTTGTAAGTATGATAATGGCGGAAGCAATAAATGTTTTTCTCAGCTCGGCGTTTAACCTTCGACGACCACCGTCATACCCCAAGCTCTGCAAGTATTGCGTGGTGTAGAGAGTCCAACTCGCCTTTGATATCCTGCGTTGAATTTCAAGACACCCATCGCGCAGTTCTAATAGATGTTCGGCACGTTCAATATCTTTCGCCGCGCTCTGGAATAGAGGTGCCAAAACCTCATCAGGGATGATCGGAGTTTTCCCCTTTAGATACCAAGCTGTGCCATTCTTTCCTGCAAGTGTTGATGCAGAAGAATCAGGCCAGGGATGCGGCATTGGATCAATGGTACCCTGACTAATATGATGTAAGGTCTGCACAGCGATAAATCTGGACCGAAGAGCATCCACAGACAATTTATCTGCTTTTCGACCTTTAACAGTTTTAGAATCAAAAACATAGTTGGAAAATAATATTGGCTTGATGCTTTGCAGATCCACCGAATGTTTCGAAATATAAGTGAGGAACGAAATCGTGCCTACAAAAAAATGGATTATTGTATTTCCTCTTGGAGCACCTTGATCATAAAGTCCAAAAAGAGCATATTTCAAAACACATACTTTCATCACATGACGAAACTGCTCAGGGTACCGTCCAAATTCAAGTCTTTTATGCGAACTGGTAACATTAGTGGGGAAATAGGAGTCAGGGATGATCCAAGTATCATCTGTAAAGCGGCTAAGTACAGACCAGTTTCCGCTAGCAGTTTGTGCATATGAGAAGATAACTTGCGCAAAATTATTCTGATCAATTGCTTGCCTTGTCATATTCTGATTTAGAATGCGCGGATCAGCCACAGCTACCATTACAGTTCCTCAACATCTAAAAGCATCATGTTATTTTTGGTCGAGCGCCACATTGGGTGGGGTTCGCTCATGGCTTGACTCTTAGCTTGATCAACAACATTTTTATCAAACTTTGTCGCGATATCCCTATCAATAACCCGTATTATGTAAGCGTACTCCTGCCCCCACCGCTTCCCCCCCATCTCGTTTCTCATTGAAATAACGTAAAAGTAAAAGCTGAAAATTTTGTACAAATCGTCTCCTGTCACCACGAAGCTTTCGCACTTAAAGCATCCAAAAACCTCCACGCAAACACTGCCATTCTTAGGGGCTCTGTGGCCTCTGACGTTGTCCTTGCAGCTGGCGACAGATGTGCGATCTACGGTTGCTGAGAGCAACTCTTTATTGCGAATCTCCCCCATGAACGCATGGTTTTGCTCCGCATCAGGCGGTGGGGCCAGATAGTGGTCATCACTCACTTGTATCGTATGCCCGGCCAGCGCTGCAGCCACAACAGGGTCATAGCCAGATAACTCGAAAACTCTGTTTACAAACGTTTTCCTAAGTTTCGCCACACTCAAAACCAAAGGAGTTCCATCATCTCCCTTCAGATCATATTTTCTGACTAACAGTTTAGCAGCACGAATAACCTGTCCGGAGGCTATTCGAGTTGGCTGAGCAGCCATGTCTGTGCTCTGTAGAAAAATGAATAGCGAATCAGGAAACAAGCTGTTTAACCGCAGAGTCCGATTTCTGCTCTCTACAATCTTAAATATCGCATCCACGCGCGGAGCCATTTCGAAAACACTCTCAATATCAGTGCTTCCACGAAGTGTGGTGATATGAGTATTTCTCCCGCGTCTTTTGTAAGTAACAAGAAGGCGTTTGTGCGGATGAAAAAGATGCGGCTGCAGAGCATCAACACGCAACTCCAGTAATGGCTGCGTGTTAATCCCTGTACAGGTCGATATCCAAAAAATGCAATACGCAAGTTCGCTGGCTGACAGTGGCCCTGCTTCAGCCTTTATCCTGTGTATCTCTGTGGATAGTGCTTGCACAAGCCTTTTCCGCTCTCCCTTGGAATAGGCTTTCTCGGACTTTGTTCTTTGTTTAATATTCGGATAAGGATTCCCAGGCAATATTGTCTTGAAGTCTACCTGCCTAATACCCATGAGAACTGACTTTAATCTAAAATAAACCGTGCGTTGACCACCATACGCCAATTTAGACTCAAGATGCTTCTTAAAAGATGCAATAAAGTTTCTGTCAATGTCCGACAACATTAACTTTCCGCCACCCATAGCAGACAACCAAATCTCACAGAAGGCAAAGAATTTATTAAGTCCTCCGTTACAATAACCAGCCACAGTACCAATCGAAATCTCGGTTTGATTACTTGAAATTGCCAGGGCCAAATATCTCTCTATAGTCGACTGGCAGTTAGTAACGACCTCATCGAACCCTTTGTTATAAAATGGAGCGAAATTAAACACCCTTTGATTGGACGTACTCGCCGGAAACTCGACATGCTGTATCACAGGCGGAACTTTTGGATGCAGCCTCACAGCCGCACCGCCTTCAACAGCAAGCTTAATAGATGGGCTTTGGATTTTGAAATCCTTCGCCTTGCTCACTGAGCAATTCCCCTGCACATGTTATCAAGCTCGCTTTGAAACTCATCCATTACATTACTTTCTAGAATATCCAAATAGTGGAGATATTTTTCAGTTGTTGAAAGACTAGCGTGGCCCATTCGGTCGCGAATATACATAAGCGGATCAAAGCTCGTCTTAAGCTTCCTGAGCAGATACAGAGAATGAGTAGCATAAGTATGCCGCAAGATATGAGGCCGAACGTCGAACGGAAGGCCAAGATCTTTGTACACTTTATTTAGCCCCCTTCCATTGCTACTCCAAGGGAGGCCAGAAGAATTAAGGAATAGTACTGATTGATGCAAGCCGCTTATAGAGGATCTTTTCCCCCGCTCCAATTGAACATATCGCCAGAGTTCTGTCATCAAGGCAGTTGGAACATCGATTCCTCTGGGCTTGCCGCCTTTAAGAGTCATATCGCCTGGATCGAGATCTACTCTCACATGGTACTTAGATCCGGTGAACTCCGCGGGGTTTCTGACGTACTTAACAGGAAATGTCAGCAACTCTTGCTTGCGGAGGCCCGTCGCTAGCGCGAGACGCGTAATAAGCAGGTGTTCCGTGTTGCTTACGGACGAGAGGAGCTGACTAACTTGCCCGTGGGTAAGAACACCAATCCTAGTTTTTTGAGACTTGGCCAAAACGTCTGGCGTCATTTTATAACCACCCGTGGTATCGGTATGTGCTAGAAACCCTTTTGGCTGGCGAACTCTAATCTCTTCGATTCTGTAAGGGAGTGAGCAAATCCATTTTTTTCGCAACGCAAACTTGTAGAGTTTGATTACTATCCTCAGGCGTGCATTCACTGTTTGTGGTGCAAGACCGCATTCGGTTAGGCTCCAATCTCTATAGATTGCAAGAATAGGATTATCTCTGTCAGTGCTGTCCATCCAGTCAAGTTCGTTCGCCTCACAGAAAGCGAGAAAGTCATAGATTGCCCCTCCATACACTTGCCAACTTCCTTCGCTTTGCACGCGACCACGCTTGACACACTCATCGATCAGAAACTCGAAAGACTCTGAAACAACGTGCATATTTGAGCCAAGGATTAGCGGGAATTTTGGGTAAGGCCTACCCATCATCTCAAAGCTCTCGGTAGAAAAGATGAGCTTCATAGAAGGACTTTAGTAAATGCAGACACTTGTGCTATCAGTCTTGGTAAAGGGACTCGATGACTAATTACTTTGATTTGTTTATTCACGTCAGCGGCCGTGGAGATTGGGCCGGGGACTATAAAAGCGGTACGCGGGGTGGTCAACCGACGTGTAACACTTCGGGGTCGACCAACCACTTGTCGACGATGGAATAGTGGGTGGTGTTATTGCCTTCATGGGGCGACACCCCCGGCTTGATCGCCTGGGAGTCCCCGGCCTTATGCGGCTCGATGGCGTCACGCAGTTTCGCCGCGTAGTTCTTGTCGAGCAGATGTTCGATCGGGTTCTTCACGAAGTCCGGGTCGCCCAGGTAACTGTTGCGGTCCACATAGGCGTGGCGCATCGCTTCGATCTGGTAGTGCAGGCCCTGGGCCGAGTGATAGCCCAGATCGGCCATCGGGTAGCCTTCGAGAATGTTCATGATCTGGCAGATCACCACGCCACCCGAGCTGGGTGGCGGTGCCGACACCACGTGGTAGCCGCGGTAATCGCACTCGATGGGCGCCAGCTCGCGGGTCTTGTACCTGTCGAGATCGGCCTGGGTGATGATGCCTTTGCCGGCCTGGCTGGAGTCCACCAGGGCCTTGGCCACCCAACCTTTATAGAAGCCGTCGGTGCCCTTGGCGGAGATTTCCCTGAGGGTCTTGGCCAGGTCTTTCTGCACCAGCTTCTGGCCCACCTGCAGCGGTTGGCCGTTGTGCAGGAAAATCCCGCGCAGGTCCTGGTCTTTTTCGAACTCGCCGGTGGCGGTGTGCAACAGGTCGATATCGCCCTGCTCCAGTTCAAAGCCGTTTTCCGCCAGCTTGATTGCCGGGGCAATCACCTGCTCACGCTTGAGCGTGCCGTATTTGCTCAGGGCCAGTTCCATGCCGGAAACGGTGCCCGGTACGCCAACCGCCAGATGGCCTTTGGCACTCAGGCCCTCGACCACGTTGCCGGCCTTGTCCAGATACATGTCGGCAGTCGCCGCCAGCGGGGCTTTTTCGCGGAAGTCGAGGAAGGTCTTGCGCCCGTCGGCCAGTTGCACGGTCATGAAACCGCCGCCGCCGAGGTTGCCCGCCGCCGGGTACACCACGGCCAGCGCGTAGCCTACGGCCACTGCCGCGTCCACCGCGTTGCCCCCGGCCTTGAGCACATCCACGCCAACATGCGTGGCCAGATGCTGGGCCGTCACCACCATGCCATTTTCACCGGCGACCGGGGCTTGCGACGCAGCGTGCACGCCGCCTAGCGTCAATACCAGCACCGTGGCAATCAAGGTGCGGCTCAAAGGTTGGTATTTCATCCATGGCTACTCTGGTGATTGAGATGCACCAAAATAGCCCCTTGCGGATTTATTCCCCAGCGCAATGGCGTTTTTATTACAGAACTTGTCGGTGGTAGAACGGGCGCAAAAAAGCCCATGTTATATTTCGCGCCCTGAGTGTCTAGCAAGGCCCTATGAGATGGCGATCAAGAAGACTGGTATTCGCGCGCAACAGGCCGACCAGACGCGGGCGCGCATCCTGCAGGCGGCGGTCAAGGTGTTCGCTCGCGACGGCTATTCGGGAGGGCGCGTCGACAGCATTTCCAAGGTCGCAGAGTCCAACGACCGCATGCTTTACTACTACTTCGGCAGCAAGGAGCAGCTGTTCACCTGCGTGCTGGAACATATCTACGAGCAGTTCAACCAGGCCGAGGGCAAGCTCAAGCTGGACCTTGCGGCACCGGCCCAGGCCCTGCGCGAGCTGGTGGCGTTTATCTGGAACTATTACGTCAAGCATCCCGAGTTCGTGGCGATCCTGAGTATCGAGAACCTGCACCAGGGCAAGCATGCCCGGCAGTCCAGCGAAATGCGTCGGTTGTCCGGTGAAGCGGTCGGCGTGCTACGCCCGATCATCGAGGCCGGCCAGGCCCAGGGCGTGTTTCGCCAGGACATCGACCTCAAGCATGTGTACTTGATGATTGCTTCGCTGTGCTACTTCTACAACTCCAACCGCCATACCCTCAGTTCGTTCCTGGGTGAAGACCTGTCGAACGAGGGACAGCAGCAGGATTGGCTGGCATTCATCAGCGACCTGGTGCTGCGCGGCGTCATGCCTGACAGTGTGTCAGCCGAGGGGTTTATTAACTGAAGTACCGCCATCGGGGACAAGTCGAATCGTCGCGCCGCCTCTTCCACAGTCAATGGCTGCCGGGGTTGGCGCGCAAGTGGGCGACCTTCTGTTCCAGCCCTTGCCACTGTGGCGCGTTCGGCGCAAATCGCCCGCGCAAGTAGGCCACCAGATCCGCCACCTGGGTATTTGACAAGCTGTCCCTGAACCCCGGCATATACCCCAGGTCGCGGGTCGCCGGCTGGGGGATGCCTTGCAAAATCACCTTGATCAAATTATCCGGCTGGTCGCTGAACACATTAGTGTTGGTCGCCAATGACGGGCTGACCCCAAACAGTTTCGGCCCCAGCCCATCGGCATGGCAGGCTTTGCACGAACCTTCGAAGACGCGCCGGCCGTTCGGATTCGGTACAGGCGCTGCTGCAACCTGTGCCTGCGCTGCCGCTTCGTGATTGAGCGAAGCCAGATACACCGCCATCGCACGGATATCCGCCTTCGGCAGCTTCGACAATTCGCTCACCACTGGCCCCATCGGGCCCGCCGCCACACCATGGGCGTCGGAATAGCCGGTGCTCAAATAGGTAAACAGCTGGTCTTCGGTCCAGGGCGTCGGGGTCTTGGACAACCCCGTCAGCGCCGGGGCGTCCCAGCCATCTACCACACCGCCGGCGAGGAATGCCTTGCCGCCCTTTTCCGCCCCCATGAGGTTGCGCGGCGAATGACACGCGGCGCAGTGTCCCAGGCCATTGACCAGATAATTGCCGCGATTCCATTGTTCACTGTGCTCAGGCTGCGGGGTGATTTCGCCGCGCCTCAGGTTCAGTGCGTTCCACCCCGCCATCAAGGGTCTGAAATTGAACGGAAACTTCATCGCGTTCGGCGTTGCTGCCCGGCTGACTGGCGCTTGGGACATCAGGTAGGCATACAGCGCCTGCATGTCTGCCTCGTTGATATTGCGAAATGCCGTATAGGGAAACGCCGGATACAGGTTACGCCCGTCGCGCCCGATGCCGTCACGCATTGCCCGTTCGAAGGCCGGGTACGACCAGGCGCCAATGCCGGTGTTCACATCCGGGGTGATGTTGCTGCTGTACAAGGTGCCGAACGGCGTCTGCATGGCCAGGCCGCCGGCATTGGGCGCCCCACCCGGCGCCGTATGGCACACCGCGCAGTCGCCGACCGCCGCAAGCAGGCGCCCGCGCTCCAGGGTGGCTTTGGACCAGGTGCCGGGGTTGGGCGTTGCGATAGGCGTGATTTCGCTGTGCAACGGCCAGGCCGTGGCCAGCAGTGCTCCGAGGGTCGCGAACAGCGCGCCGAACCACCATTTGCGGCGTTTTTGTGGCGACTTGGCCGGCTCAGCCAAGGTGCCGGCATTCAATGCCGCCAGTACCCGCTCCGGGGTGATCGGCAACTCGCGAAAACGGATACCGGTGGCGTCATAGATCGCATTGGCAATCGCCGCCGCGCTGGGTACCGACGCCGATTCACCGGCACCCATGGGCGGCTGGTCCTGGCGCGGCATCATCAGCACATCGATCTTCGGCACCTCAGGAAAGGTCAGGATCGGGTAACCGCCCCACTCCTTGCTCGCCACCGTGGATTCCTCGAAGGTCACGCGCTCCTTCAATACACGGCTGGTGGACTGAATTACATTGCCATGGATCTGATGCTCAACCCCCGCCGGGTTGATCATCATCCCCGCGTCATGGCCGATCACCACCCGCGTCACCGATACATCGCCGGTGTGCTTGTCGATGGCCACGTCCGCTACCCATGCGGCCCAGGCCGCGCCGAAGCCGGGAAACTTACTGTGGATGTAGCGCGCATAGGCAAAGCCGCGGCCACGTAACAGGTGGTCATCGCTGGCGGTTTGCATCGGCGCGGTGCGTGGGGACCAGGCGGCGCGTTCGGCGGTAGATTTCACCAAGTCGATGGCGCGCGGGTCCTTGAGGTAACGCAGGCGGTATTCCACCGGATCGACACCAGCGGCGAAGGCCAGTTCATCGATATAGGATTCGTGGGCAAAGGTGTTGGGCAAGGCCGACACGCCACGCATCCACGAAGCCCGCACGATGGGTGCCATGTCGTTGATGGTCACGCGCATATTGTCGATGTCATAAGGCGGGATCGAAGTGCGGTCGCCCATTTCGAACATCGCCGCCACCGGTTCGACGCGGCCGGTCAGCAGCAATGCCAGGGTCGGCGCGCCATTGGACGGGTAGCTGGTTTCGAAATCATAGGCGGCGATGCTGCCATCGGCGTTCACGCCGCCGTCCACCTCCATCAATTGCGCGGTGCCCTTGGGCTCCCATAGATGTTCCTGTTCACGGGTCAGTTGTACGCGCACCGGCTTGCCCACCGCCCGGGACAACAACAAGGCGTCGGCGCACACATCGTCGGCACAGTTGCGCCCGTAACAGCCGGCGGCTTCCATGCGGATCACCTCGATCAGGGCTTCATCGCATTCCAGCAGCCAGGCCAGGTCGGCACGCAGAAGGTGCGGGTTCTGGCTGCCGGACCATACGCGGCTGCCGCTGTCCTGATAATCCGCCACGGCGCAGGATGGGCCGATGGAGGCGTGCATCTGGTAGGGCCAGAGGTAAGTGCGCGGCATGCGCTGGCTGGCATTGGCCAGGGCGGCGTCGACCTCGCCCTGATCAAGCACGGTGCGGCGCACGCGCGGGTTGGCGCGAATGGCCTGCGCCACGTCGCGCATATCCGGCGCCGCGTGAGCCCACGGTTTCCATTGCACCTGCAGCTCGGCGGCAGCCTTGATCGCCTGTTCTTCGCGCAACGCCACTACGCCGACAAAATCCCGGATCACCACCACCGCGACGATGCCGGGGATATGGGCGATGGAGGCTTCGTCCACACTCAACAGGCTATTGCCAACAAACTCCCCACAGTCGAGCCCCGCATACGGCGGGCGCACCACCCGGCCATGGAGCATGCCCGGCACGCGCATGTCGTGCACGTAAGTCAGCTCGCCGGTGGCTTTGCCGGGGATGTCCACGCGGGCCGTGTCCTGGCCGACCAAGCGGTAGTCCGCGGTGGCCTTGAGCGGCGCGTTGCCGCTGATGCGCACTTGGTCATGCTGGCCGCTGACCAGCTCGGAATAGGTGGTGGTGCGCCCATCGGCGGCGTGGATAACACCGGCCTCGACCTTGAGGCTGGCGGTACCGACGCCCCAGCGTCCTGCCGCCCGTGCCAACAAAAAGCGTCGCGCCTCTGCCGCTGCGTTGCGCAGGGGCACGGCGCAAATCTGCAAGGTCGCACTGGCAATGGTCGCGCCCTGGTTCGGCGCACGCGCGGTGTCGCCCAGCACCATCCTCACCTGGTCCATGCCCAGGTCCAGTTCTTCGGCGACGATCTGCGCCAACGCCGTGCGCACGCCGGTCCCCAGGTCCACATGACCATTGAACGCATACACCAGGCCATCATCGTTCACGGCGATAAACAGCCCCAGCTCCTTGGGTTTGACCGTGGGCGTGCCGCCCTTGGCCACCGGCCCCGAGGGCGGCAATACATCATCGACAACCAGCAATACACCGGCCTTGGCCAGCCACTGTTCACGGGAAAGGGTCGTTTCGGTCATGATCATCCGTCCACGTTCATAAGGCGTGCCGCACGCAATACCGCGCGCAGGATCTCGATATGGGTGCCGCAGCGGCAAAGGTTGCCCGACAGCTCGTTGCGTACCTGGGTTTCACTGGGCTTGGGGTTGCGGTCGAGCAGGGCCTTGGCAGTCATGATCATGCCGTTGAGGCAGTAGCCGCATTGCGCGGCCTGCTCGTCGATGAACGCCTGCTGCACCGGGTGCGGCGCCTGGCGCGTACCCAGACCTTCAAGGGTGACGATCCTGCGCCCTGCTGCACCCGCCAGAGGGAACACACAGGAACGAGCGGCCACGCCATCAATGATCACGGTGCAGGCACCGCACTCCCCCAGGCCACAGCCGTACTTGGGGCCATTGAGTTGCAGGTCGTTGCGCAGTACCAGTAACAGCGGTGTATCCGCCATGGCGCTGACTTCGCTTGTCTGGCCGTTGACCTCAAGCGTTACCGTGATGAGTTGGCTGGTCATTCGCTTCGCCTGTGCCGGTTGGTGAAGTGCCTGCTACATCAAATAATCAAAAAAAACGCCGCGGACCTGGGGCCTCGCGACACACTCTACTGATGAAGTGGCTACTACATGAACACAGAGCAAAAACGATGCCAGCGCAAGTTATTCCTGGGGATCGTCAATCATCTTGCGCAGCAGAAACAGGACCGCCACACGCTCGGCGGGGTTGAGATTGCTCATGGTCAATTCGCTGATCTGAGCCGCACGCGGTGCGGTTTGCGCGACCAGTTCGGCGCCGGAGGCAGACAAGTCGACCACCACCTTGCGCTTATCGGCAGGGTCCGGTTCCAGGGTAATCAGCGCCTTGGCCTTGAGACGCTCGACGATACCGCGGATGGTCGCCTGGTCCACGGCGGTGGCCTTGACCAGTTCAGTGAGGGAGCTTGCACCCTGATCGCGCAACGCGCACAAGGTCACGAACTGCACGGCGGTGAGCTGGGAGTCGCCGACATTCTGCTGGAATATCGCCAGGTGGCGCTGGTAGGCCTTGCGCAGCAGGTGGCCGACTTGCTCAGAAAAAACGTAGGAATCAGGCACGGCGGGCTCGGTGCGTGGTTTGGATGGGTGGCATGATGGCGGGGTTAGTGAACGGACTCAAGATGCCCTTGAAGAAACACCCTCCCACATTTGGCTTTGCAGTGTTGTGCAAATCGAGCTATTTACCCGTACAGCCTGGATGAGCTTAAGAGATACACACTTTAACTGACACACCGCAAAAACTGTGGGAGGGGGCTTCCCGATGGCGGTGGGTCAGGTATTGATGCACTCACTGACACGCCCTCATCGGGAGCAAGCCCCCTCCCACACTTGGATCTCTATATCTATCAGCTCCCACACGGATACTCAGCGTGCCAGTGATCGCGCTGGCGCGACCACATCGCCACCCAGCACCACCGCCTCATCGTCCAGATACACATCACAATTGCGCAGCGGGATATCCATATGGCACGGCGTCTTGCGCGTGCCGCCCACTTCGGTATTCGGCCCGGTGGAGAACAGGAAGTTGCCATAGAACGCCCGCGCATCCATGCACATGCCGTCGTTCTTGTCGTGCAGGCCCATGGCCGTCCATTGCGCCCGTGGTTGCAGGCCCCAGCCGATATGGGAGATGCCGTACACCTCGGGGTCATCGAAGTACTTCATGTAGTCGCTCAGGTACTGCGCCTCGAACCCGCCGTGAATCCGCGTAATAAAGCCTTTTTCGATTTCCAGGGTGATCTTTTCACGGGTGTAGGTTTTGAACGGCAACAGGATGTCGCCGATGTCCAGCACCAGCACGCCCTCGGCAGTTTCTTCATTGGGCCAGGAAAACAGGAAGCCGCTGGGCCAGTGGTCCCAGCGCCCCGGTTCATCGGCGAAGCCGTACTCGGTCACCGACGGGTATTGGCCCAAAGCAGCGCGGAAGTCGCTGCCGGCGCGGGACTTGACGTGGATCGAGCGCGCCTTCTTCAGCAGCTGTTCGGCGGCCAGCACACGTACCTTGTCCTCTTCGCTGGGCAGCATGCGCGCCAGCACTTCCGGCGGCTCGACGGCAAGCAGGATGCGCGTACCGGTCTTGAGGATCTGCTCCTGCTCCGGCGAGTGCAGCAGCATCATGGTGTCGACGATCAAGTCCGCTGCCTCCAGCGCACGCTGGGCAGCAATATTGCCAGTGAGCGCGGTGTCGCCGCAGTAGGCAGTCATGTCGTTGCCCATCGCCCGCGGATGGTTGAACGACGGCAATTCCACCGCATACACCTTGGCCCCCAGGCGCTGCGCCGCATCCATGGCGGCACGCACAGTACGCGGATCGGAGTAATGGCTCTTGAGCACCGCGACGCTCTGGGCCGGGTCGACCTTGGACAGCTTCAACACGTGTTCAAACATCTGGGTCAATTCACAGTCGCTTACCGGCATTTTCCTGTCTCCTGAGGGCTGCACCCTGTTCGGGCAGCGCGCTTCAACTTAGTGCATTTTTATAGCGTATACACCACTTAAAGATGATGAGACCTGATTTAAAGATGGACTGCAAGCGCCAGTTAAAAACGTTACCAATCCACACAAACCTAATAATTGCTAGACACTGCCAGTTACACAAGCTTCTTAAGACCGAAAAATAAATTTCCCCGCACAGACTTCCCATTTTAAAAAATGAGCGTATACACTTTAAAAACCTTGCGGACCAGACACCGCCTGAATTCAAAAAAAGAGAGGATCACGCCCATGGGAAGCACACAAAAAATCGCCATAGTCGGCGCCGGCCTGGGCGGTGCCGCTGCGGCTACCCTGCTGCAGCAAGCCGGCTTCAACGTGGATGTCTACGAACAGGCGCCGGAGTTCTCCCGATTGGGCGCGGGGATCCACATGGGCCCCAACATCATGAAAATCTTCCGCCGCATGGGCATCGAGAAACAGCTGGACCTGATGGGCTCGCACCCTGAGCACTGGTTCAGCCGCTGCGGCGAAAGTGGTGATTACCTCTCGCGTATCCCACTCACCGGTTATGGCGCCTCCTACATCACCGTGCACCGTGGCGACCTGCATGCGTTGCAGATGTCCACGCTGCAGCCCGGTACCCTGCACTTCAACAAGCGCCTGGAAACCCTCGAAGAAACCGATACCCAGGTGCGCCTGACCTTCGCCGACGGCACGGTGACCTATGCCGACATCGTGATCGGCGCCGACGGCATCAATTCGAAGATCCGCGAAGAACTGCTGGGGGTGGAGAAACCCTTGTACAGCGGCTGGGTGGCGCACCGCGCATTGATCCGAGGCGAGCAACTGGCCAAGTACGACCTCAAGTTCGAAGACTGCATCAAGTGGTGGACCGAGGATCGCCACATGATGGTCTACTACACCACCGGCAAGCGCGACGAGTACTACTACGTGACCGGCGTACCCCATGCCGAATGGGACTTCCAGGGCGCCTTCGTCGACAGCAGCCGCGAGGAAATGCTCGAAGCCTTCAAGGGCTACCACCCCACCGTGCAGGCGCTGATCGAATCCACCGACAGCGTGACCAAGTGGCCGCTGCGCAACCGCAACCCGCTGCCGCTGTGGAGTCGCGGTCGCCTGGTCTTGCTCGGCGACGCCTGCCACCCGATGAAGCCGCACATGGCCCAGGGCGCCGGCATGGCCATCGAAGATGCCGCCATGCTCACCCGCTGCCTGCAGGAAACCGGGCTCAGCGACTACCGCAGCGCCTTCGAACTGTATGAAGCCAACCGCAAGGAACGCGCGTCCCGGGTGCAAGCGGTGTCCAATGCCAACACCTGGCTACGCACCCAGGAAGACCCGGCCTGGGTCTACGGTTACGACCTGTATGCCCAGGAGCTGAAGTCGGGGGTGGCCGCATGAGTACCTTTCTCCATGGCGGCAACGTGCAGGCCAATGGCATTCGCCAGCACTATCTGCGCTACGGCGGTACAGGCCCGGCGCTGATCCTGGTCCCGGGCATCACCAGCCCGGCGATTACCTGGGGTTTCGTCGCCGAGCGCCTGGGTGAGCAGTTCGATACCTATGTGCTGGATGTACGCGGGCGCGGGCTGTCGTCCACCGGGCCGGAACTCGATTACAGCGCCGGCACCTGCGCCGAGGACATTGGCGCATTTGCCGACGCACTGGGCCTGGACAGCTACCACTTGGTCGGCCACTCCATGGGCGCGCGCTTTGCCGTGCGCAGTGCGGTCAAGCACCCGCAAGGCGTCAACCGCATGGTGTTGATCGACCCGCCGGTGTCCGGCCCTGGCCGGCGGGACTACCCGAGCAAACTGCCCTGGTATGTCGATTCGATCCGCCAGTCACTGACTGGCATGGATGCCCAGGCGATGCGCGCCTTCTGCGCCACCTGGAGCGATGAACAGCTGCAACTGCGCGCCGAGTGGCTGCACACCTGCTACGAACCGGCCATCGTGCGCGCCTTCAATGACTTCCATACGGTGGACTTCCATCAGGACCTGCCCCACCTCAAGGCCCCTGCCCTGCTGATGGTGGCCGGGCGCGGCGGGGTAATCCTCGATGAAGACATCGCCGAAATCCAGGCCCTGCAACCCAGTATCCAGGTCGCGCGCGTGCCGAACGCCGGGCACATGATCCCGTGGGACGACCTTGAGGGTTTTTTCGATGCCCTTGGCGACTTCCTCACCCAACCATAAGGACACCCCCATGCTCAAGCCCTACCGCATCGGCCAGATCGTGCCCAGTTCCAACACCACCATGGAAACCGAGATCCCGGCCATGCTCAACGCGCGCCAGGCGATCCGCCCCGAGCGCTTCACCTTCCACTCCAGCCGCATGCGCATGAAGCAAGTGCGCAAGGAAGAACTGGCGGCGATGGATGGCGAGTCCGACCGTTGCGCCATCGAATTGTCAGACGCCAAGGTCGACGTGCTGGGGTATGCCTGCCTGGTGGCGATCATGGCCATGGGCCTGGGCTATCACCGCAACTCCGAACTACGCCTGCGCCAGGCTACGGCCAACAACGACGCCAATGCCCCGGTGATCACCAGCGCAGGCGCCTTGATTGAAGGCTTGAAGGTGATGGGCGCCAAGCGTATCGCGATTGTTGCACCCTATATGAAACCGCTGACCGAGCTGGTGGTGAACTACATCCGCGCAGAAGGCTTTGAAGTCGTCGACTGGCGCGCCCTGGAGATCCCGGACAACCTCGAAGTGGCCCGCCACGACCCCGCCAACCTGCCGGCCATCGTTGCTGGCATGAACCTGGAAGGCGTCGACGTGATCGTGCTGTCGGCCTGCGTGCAGATGCAGTCGCTGCCAGTGGTGGCCAAGGTCGAGGCGCAAACCGGCAAACCGGTGCTCACCGCCGCCATCGCCACCACCTACGCCATGCTCAAGGCCCTGGACCTGGAACCCATCGTTCCCGGGGCCGGTGCCCTGCTTTCCGGCGCCTACTGAGGGAATTGAAATGAGCGAACAATCCGCCGACGCCAATTACCAGGGCGTGTGGGGCAACCGCATTGGCTTCGGCAACAAAGCCGCGCTGCTGATGATCGACTTCATGCAGGCCTACACCCGCGAAGGCGCGCCACTGTTCGCGCCCGGCGTGGTCAGCGCCGTGGCTGAAAGCGTCGAACTGCTGGCCAGTGCACGCCGACACGGGATTGCGGTGGTGCACACCAATATCCGCTACCATCCCGGCCATTTCGCCGACGGCGGCATCTGGGTGAAAAAGGCCCCGGTAATGAAAGACATGGTCGAAGGCAACCCACTGGCGGCGTTTTGCACCGAGGTATTGCCTCAGCCTGATGAAGTGGTGATCAGCAAACAGTACGCCAGCGCATTTTTCGGCAGCAGCCTGGCCCCGATGCTGCACGCCCAAGGTATCGATACCGTGGTGCTGGCCGGCTGCTCTACCAGCGGCTGCATCCGCGCAACAGCAGTGGACGCGGTGCAACACGGGTTTCGCACCATTGTCGTGCGCGAATGCGTCGGCGACCGCCATCCGGCGCCCCACGAAGCCAACTTGTTCGATATCGACAGCAAGTACGGTGATGTGGTGAGCAAGCAGGAGGCGATGCGCCAATTCAAGGAGCAATAAGGCTTCACCCGGAACCGCGCCATAGAGCGCGGTCCTGCACAAAACTGTGAGCCGCCGAGGTTGAAAACCTCGGCGCAGCTTTCAGTCTTCTGACACTGCCTTTGGACGTCGCTTTAACAGCACGCCGAAGTGCTGGAACAAAAGCGGCTGTATAAAAACCATAAGTCACCGCCAGGAGACACCCCATGCCCATTGCGAATGCTGTGCCCGCGACTACAGTCGCTGACCCCGTCACCACGCTCTACCACAAGATCACCTGGAAGCTGATCCCGTTCCTGTGTTTCTGTTATCTGGCCGCCTACCTGGACCGCATCAACATCGGCTTCGCCAAGCTGCAGATGCTCGACCAACTGCACTTCAGCGAAACCGCCTTCGGCCTTGGCGCCGGCTTGTTTTTCGTCGGCTACATCATCTTTGAAGTGCCCAGCAACCTGGTGCTGGAGCGGGTCGGCGCGAAGATCTGGATCGCGCGCATCATGATCACCTGGGGCTTGCTCTCGGCCTGCACCATGCTGGTCACCTCCACCACCCAGTTCTACATCCTGCGTTTTCTCCTCGGTGCCGCCGAAGCCGGTTTCCTGCCGGGGGTGCTGTACTACCTGACCACCTGGTTTCCCACTCACCGGCGTGGGCGCATCATCGCGCTGTTCATGATCGGCCTGCCGCTGTCCAGCGTGATCGGCGGCCCGCTGTCTGGCTGGATCATGGGCCACTTCGACCAGATGGCCGGGCTGCGTGGCTGGCAATGGCTGTTCCTGATCGAAGCGGTACCCAGCGTGTTGCTGGGGGTGCTGACGTTCTGGGCGCTGCCCAACAGCTACCAGCAAGCCAAATGGCTGTCGGATGAGGAAAAGGCTCTGCTGGAAAACGAGCTGCGCAAAGACGACGCCGATGGTGCCGGCAGCAAGCACAGCTTCCGTGACGGTTTCTTCAACCTCAAGGTGTGGATGCTCGGCGGTATCGACTTCTCGATCCTGCTCAGTGCCTATGCCATGGGCTTCTGGATGCCCACCTTCATTCGCAATGCCGGGGTCACCGACACCTTCCATATCGGCATGCTCACCGCCCTGCCCAGCGTGGCCGCATTGCTCGGCATGCTGCTGATCGGCGCCAGTTCCGACAAGCACCGCGAACGCCGCTGGCACATCATCGTGCCGTTTTTCATCGGCGCGGCGGCGATGGCCACCAGCACTTTCTTCACCCATAACGTAGCTGCCACCGTGGCGTTGTTCGCGATTGCGTCGGCCGCCATCATCGGTGCCGTGCCGGTGTTTTTCAGCCTGCCTGCGACCTTTCTCAAAGGCACTGCCGCGGCCACCGGGTTTGCCCTGGCCTGTTCGGTTGCCAATATCGCGGGCCTGGTGAGCAACTCGCTGATGGGCGTGGCGATCGACGTGACCGGCAGCAGTGCGGGCGCGCTGTGGTTTTTTGCCGGCTGCCTGATGCTCAGCAGTTTGCTGGTGATTGCGCTGCCAGCGAAACTGGTGAACCGTTGAGCGCGTGAGCCGAACACGCCTGCAAGATCTCCAGCAGCTTCAGGGCCAGGTCCGTGGCCTGCCCTGGCGTTGCCACATTGGTGAACCCCATCAGCAATCCCTGCTCACGCCCGGCTTCGAGGGTCCAGCCGGACAAGGGTTGAACGCCCAGGCCGGCCATGTCGGCGGCCTCTGCCACCTGCACATCCGACACCTGCACACGCAACCGCGCGAGCAAATTGATCCCGCCGGCCTGCTCGTCCACCTGCAAAAACGCGGCGCAATGCGTTTGCAGTGCTTGCACCAGCATCGCCCTGCGCTGCGCATACAAGCCGCGCATCTTCTTCAAATGCCGAGTGAAATGCCCCTGCTCCAGAAAGTCCGCCGCCGTCAGTTGCAGTAGCTGTGCACTGCGCTGCTGCAACACCCTGGCACTGTGCTGAAATGTGTCGATCAATGCCGCCGGCACCACCAGGTAACCCAGGCGCAAACCGGGAAACAGCATCTTGCTGAAGCTGCCGGCATAGATCACCCGGTCATCGGCGTCCTGGCTTTTCAACGCTGCCAACGGCTGGCCCTGGTAGCGAAACTCGCTGTCATAATCATCTTCGACCACCCAACTGCCCTGCGCCCGAGCCCACCCCAGCAAGGCCCGTCGTCGCGTCGGGCTCAGTGCCACCCCCAGCGGGCTCTGGTGCGCTGGTGTGACGATCGCCAGTCGCGCCCGCTCGCCGCGCTCAATGCCCTGCTGCACATCCAGCCCATCCTGATCCACGGGCACCCCCACCAGCGCCACCCCCTGATGGCGCAACAATTGTCGCGCATGCAGGTAGCCCGGGTCTTCGAACCAGCAAGCCTGTCCCGCCATGTCCAATGCATCGCACAGCAGTGTCAGGCACCCGGCGTAGCCGGCACACACAAACACTTGGCTGGGCGTGCATTCCACGCCGCGGTACAACGCCAGGTAGCTGGCAATCGCCACCCGCAATGCCTGGGCCCCCTGCTCGTCGCCCATCGCCAGGCTGTCGGCATCGATGCGCCGCACTTGCCGGGTGACCAGGCGTGCCCACAATTTACGCGGGAAGGCATCCAGCGCTGGCAAGCCCATTTGCAGTGGGCGCGGCCCGCTGACCAGCGGTGGCACCCTGGGCAATGGCTTTACCTTGACCGGTGCCAGCGTTGCGGCAATCACCGTACCGGCCTGCCCACGGGCCTGGAAAAAACCTTCGCTGACCAGCAACTGATACGCCGCCTCCACGGTCCCCCGCGCCACCTTGAGTTCCTGGGCCAGTGCGCGGACCGAAGGCACACGCTCGCCAGGCAGCAGCTGGCCCTGGTCGATAGCCAGGCGAAAGCGCCGATAGATTTCCTGGTATTTGGGCAATGACGGCATCGTATTCAGCTCGTTGGCAAGACGGGTGGGAGTCTGATCATGTCCCAACCCACTTGTCCAATCATGCCCCTGTCGACGGGCGACTGCCGCCGCGAAAATGGTGCATCCCCCACACCTACAAGGATCGCACCATGAAACACCGTCTCGATTACGCCCTGGCCGCCCCCGATGGCTACAAAGCGCTGGGCTCCGTGCACAGCTATATCCACCGCTGCGGCCTGGAGAAAGAACTGATCGACCTCGTGTACTTGCGGGTTTCGCAGCTCAATGGCTGCGCCTATTGCCTGGACTCCCATTCCCGCGACCTGCTCAAACAGGGCGTAAGCCTGGAAAAGATCATGTTGCTGGCCACCTGGCACGAAGCGACAGTGCTGTTCACACCCCGTGAATGCGCGGCGCTGGCCTGGGCCGAGGTAGTCACGCAGGTGGCGCAAAGCCAGGTCCCGGATGCCGACTACGCCGCCGTTGCGGCTGTATTCAGTGACAAGGAAGTCGCCGACCTGACCCTGGCAATTTCCTTGATGAACGCGCTGAACCGCGTCGCCATCAGCTTTCGCAAGGTACCGGCAGCGATCAAGGCGCATCTGGAGAATCTCAACCATGAATGAGCACGTCGAGTTCCAGTTGATGGAAACCGTGGCCGACTGCATGGCCAGTTTCGACATCATGCGCCAATTGCGTCCGCACTTGACCGACGCCAGTGCCTTCGCCGGGCAGGTCCAGCGCCAACGGGAAAACGGCTACCACTTGCTGGCCGCCCGCGAGCACGGACGGGTGATTGGCCTGGCCGGTTACCGCCTCACGGAAAATACCCTCTACGGCCGCTTTATCTATGTTGATGACCTGGTCGTGGACGCCCCCCTGCAACGCAGGCGCCTGGGTGAACAGCTGCTTGAGCGGGTACGCCAGGCGGCCCGCGACTTGGGCTATCGTTACCTGGTGCTGGATACCGGCATGCATATGGCCCTGGCCCAGCGCTTCTATTTCCGCCAGGGCTTGCTGCCGCTAGGCATGCACTTTTCCCAGGACCTCAGCCAATGACCCGCGCCCTGTTGCTCAGTTTCAGCCCCCATGGCAAAGCCGCGCAGACGTTCAAGCTGGCCCGCGCCCTGCTCACTGACCTGGTGCCCGACGCCCAGGTCAGCGAACGCGACTACGGTAGCCAGGCGTTGCCAGCGCTGACCCGTGAGTATGCCTATGCACTGACGACACCCGGCGGCCTGAATGCCGATGCAATGGCGCTGTCCGAACAGTTGATCCTCGAGCTGCAAGCCTGCGAGCTGCTTATCCTCTGTACCCCGGTGCACAATTTCACCGTACCGGCGGCACTGAAGGCATGGATCGACCACGTGGTGCGTATACACCGCAGCTTTACGCTCAATGAGCAGTTCGCCAAAGTCGGCCTGCTGGGGGATCGGCGCACCTTCGTGCTGGTGAGTTCCGGCAATGCGCGCAAGGGGCATGAGCCTGACTTCCTTACGCCCTACCTGACCGCGATCCTGGCTACCGTGGGTATTCACTCCGTGGAGTTCGTCTACCTGGGCGCCATGGTCCGCGGCGAAGCAGCCGTCAACCGCGCCCTGGAGCAGGCACACCGGCAATTGTCCGCGGCAATCAGCGCTGGCCTATAAGATGAATGGCGCTAGAATCAGCGCCATTCTTTCGCCTCCGCCCTGACATGAGCCTTCCATGAGCTTTGATTTCGACACCCTCCACTCGCGCCTCGGCACCGGCAGTACCAAGTGGAGCCGTTACCCGCAAGACGTTCTGCCGATGTGGATCGCCGACATGGACATCGCCGCGCCGCCCGCCGTATTGCAAGCCCTGCATGCACGACTCGACCAGCAGATCCTCGGCTACAGCATGGCCGGCGACGACGTGCGCGACGCCATCGTCGCCGACCTGTGGGCCAAGTACGCCTGGCGCGTACAACCTGAAGAGCTGCTGTTCCTGCCCGGCGTCGAACCTGGTTTCAACATGGCCCTGCATGCCTTTGTCCAACCCGGCCAGGCGGTGGTATTGCAAACCCCCAACTATCGGCCGATTCGCCTGGCCCCCGGCCATTGGGACCTGCCGCGCATCGAAGTGCCATTTGGACTGATCAACGGCGAATACATCACGCCAATGCCGGCCATGCGCGAGGCATTGAGCGGTGCCGGCGCACTGCTGCTGAGCAACCCGCACAACCCCATCGGCAAGGTCTTCCCCCGCGAAGAACTGCTGGCGGTGGCCAACGCTTGCCTGGAACACGGCGCACTGATCATCAGTGACGAAATCCACGCCGAACTGTGCTTCGACGGCCGCCGCCACATCCCCACCGCCAGCCTCAGCCCCGAGATCGCCCAGCGCACCATTACCCTGATGTCGGCGAGCAAGGCGTATAACGTCGCCGGCTTGAAGACCTGCTTTGCCGTGGTGCAGAACGCCCAGATGCGCGAACGATTCAATCAGGCGCGCTGCGGCATGGTCGACAGCGTCAGCCCGCTGGGCCTGGAAGCCACCCGCGCCGCCTACAGCCAATGCGGCGAATGGCTCGCTGCGCTGGTGCAGTACCTGCAGGCCAACCGCGATTACCTGCTCGACGCGGTAAAAAAGCGCCTGCCCGGCGTGGTGATGCACGCGCCCCAAGGCACCTTCCTGGCGTGGCTCGATTGCAGCGCCCTGGGCCTGGACGACCCGCAGCAGTTTTTCCTTGAACAGGCCAAGGTCGGCTTGAGTGCAGGAATCGAGTTTGGCGATGACAGCCACCAGTTCGTGCGCCTGAATTTCGGCTGCCCACGGGCGATGCTCGAGGAAGGTGTGCGGCGTATGGAAATCAGCTTACAAAAGCGCTGAGGCCGGCCGGAACCCCTCCGGGGCTTTTCAACACACACCTGGCATAGTTGCCTGCTGTGCTTTGAAACCCCGGAGCCGACCGCCCATGATCCTGCCACCCAACCCCCCTCCTTTACCCGTCTGGGATTTCAAACCCATCACCGGCGAAAAGCCTGAGACGATGCCGACCTATGCGCTGGTGGACGCTCCGCGACGCCAGCTGGCCGATAGCCGCCTAACCCCGAAAAACCAGAGAGCCGACTACAAACAACTGCTGCACGCCACGCACAATGCGCTGCCCAGAGTGCGCGACGAGGCCAAGAAATGGGCCGAGGACATGGTGTTCAAATTGACCGGTAGCAAGATAGATGCCGACACTATTTTCCTCAATCGCTTCCAGCAAGCCCAAAGTGCCAACACTGCCACCGGTTGGGAGCATATGGAAGAAGAGCCGACGGTGTCCCAGGCGCTGCCGGACGCACTGCTCGGCAACTTCAACGAACACGACTCGCTACCGGGCGTGCTTGACCAGCAAGCCGGCTTGTACAGGGCCGGCCGCGGGCAGAGCACAAAAGGCGGCTACGGCGCCCACAACCAGTTTGCGTTGATGCCATCGCAACTGATGCATGAAAGCTGGAAAAGCGACTTTCAAATGCACATGACCCAAAAGCTCGAGAGCTTCTGGCGCGACCATGGCGATGACTACCGCACCAGCTTGAAAGGCGAGTTCGTCTACCAGGCCCGCCAACAACTCAAGGCCTACGAGCGTGCCTCGCCCGCCGAGCGCGCACGGATGCCAGCCGAACAGCGCTTTACCCGGGACGACTACCGCCTGGTCATGGGCGCGGCCTCCAACCTACCGCTGGCCGAAGACCAAGCCCTGACCGTCGAACAACTGCGTGCACAAGCGCCGGTCAAAGGCGTGGTACTGACCCACCTATTCGATATCAACGGTTTACCCGCCAACGATATCCTGCGCTTTACCGCCGTCGATGACGGCCCAGCCCGACAACTGCGTGACCGTCGTGACGGCGTGCAGCTGCTCTATGTACCCGGTCATCAACCGGCGTTCCTGCGTTTTGACTCCCTGACCGCGATGGACCAGTGGGTAGTCGCACAAGGCCGGGACGCCGATAAGCGCAAGGCCCTGGAAAGCCACTTCCCCCTCAGGGACCGGCAAGACAATGACGTCGGGTTCTGGAGCGATGTAAAGGCCTTCATCACCGGCGACCATCAATCGAACAAAGGCGTCGACACAGCCCTGCGTGACTTGGGCAACGGCCATTGGGACAGCATCGAAGGCACCGTCATCGACAGTGCCAACGTACGCATTCAGGGCGACGTATTCAGCGTGATCAAAGACGCCACGCAACTACGCATGTCACGAGATGCCGATACCATGATCAAGTCCAACAGCGAGGTCACCCGTGACACCTGGCTGAACGATTTGACTGTGGCCGCAGGCCTGGCGGCCAAATTCGCGGTGATTGGCGAACCGATCGTTATCGGGATAGCTGCTGCTACCGGCTTCGTGGAAACCGAAGTTGGCGTCGAGAAATCGATCACAGGCGACACTCAGGCTGAGCGAAAACACGGTAGTACTGCGGCGCTGGATGGTGCACTGAATGAGCTGTTTGCCGTAGGAGGCGGCACTGAGAGGGGATCTACTATTGAGCGCCCCACCACGATTCCGATACGCCAGGAAATGTTCGCCGACGGTCAGCAGGCCCAGGTCATCGATCACCCGCTGAGCGCCAGTGCCTACACCCTACCGCGAGCCAATGGCTACGATCTGGTGGACCGCAATCAGGTCTATCGCTATCTGGACAACAGGCCGGATGAACTCACCAACCTCGAATCAGCAGCGCACACTGCCCCGCTCGAAGGCTTTGAAGCGTTTTGCCCCGCGCCCGTGCCAAGTGGGCGGGTACGCCGCGGCGCCAATGAAGAATGCTTCGCCAAAGTCATAGCGAACGTGCCCGAGGCCGAAAGACCGCTGCAGGCCTTGGAGCATGTGCGGCTATTTCCGTCCAAGGCCGGTCTGTTCAAGCGTGAGCGCACAGTAGTCTTCGAAAAACGCCTGCACAAACTGATCGACGGCGAGACCGGCGCTCAACTGGTACCGGTCAATAATGGCGAACGCATCACCTACAGGTCACAGGTGCAAGGCCAGATCATTGCCGACCCCGGTTTCGGCTTTTACGCAGGCGCGGACGAACGTGGCTTTGCCGAAGACACGCGAGTGGTCAAGCTCAATAGCATCAGCAAGGCCAGCGATGATCAACGCCAAGTCAGAGGCGTCGTCGTACACAGTGGCAGCCAGCAATACCTGGTGGTGGAAGCCGACACCGCCGAGTTCTATTACGCGCCGCTGGACAGCGCACAGACCGGCGATATCAGTTTCAGAAAGTGCGGGCCGCTTGAAATGGGCCTCGCCCAGGGTTACCGCCAGTTTTTGAGCGCACACCACGCTGTGCCAGCCGTTGAGGCCGACTTTATCGCCCTGCCCACCCTCAAGAAAGCCTACAAGCAATTGAGGCAGTTCGGTTTTCGCGAAACCGAAATCAATGAATTGAAGCAGCAATGCAAGGGCATGAGCCCCGAACAGAAGCGGGAAGTGGTGTACCAGTTGCAGCAAGCCAACGCCATTCTCAAACCAGACGTCGCCCTGCGCCCCCGTCGTGTCACGCCATTGCAAACACCGCCCGATTTTGTACGTTGGCCGGCCCGACAACAAAACCAGTTCTACGCCCAGCAAGCCAAGGACGCCGTTAACCAGGCCCTCAAGGCGACCGGACTGGGCCCCGGCAACCTGGTGCGCTCAACCACTGATATAGCCAGGGCCGATGCGGCAACCATCACCCTGGGTTGGTTACGGCGCACTATTAGCCTGAAAGCGCCCCACGCGGGCGATATGATCATGAAGACCGGCGCGGGCAATTGCGGCGAAATGGCCATTCTAGCCCATGACATCCTCACTAAAAGTGGGGCCAGGGCCGCCGAATGGCACGTGGGTGATGCACACGCCTTCGCGGTGGTCGGTGGCCCGACAGGCGATGTAAAGCCCACCGTTGATTTCTCCGAGCCGTCCTGGGCCAACGCGTGGGTGGTCGACCCATGGGCCGACATCGCCTGCCCGGCGCCGGAATACATGGCTCAATTGAAAGCCACCATGGCCAAATGGGACAAGGCCGGCTGGAAAATCCGTGAGGGTATCAAGCGCGATATGAGCCCCCTGGATCCGGACTGGCTCGACAGGCTCGTCAATCAACCCAAGCAGCCCTATGCATCGCAGATTGAACCCGTCAAGCCGACGTCCGTCCGACTCCCGCTCCAGCCCGCCAATATCGTGCAGGTGGCCATGGGCGAATCAACAACCCTGAACACTGGAGACAAGGCGCTTGCGACCCGCAGCCTGACCGACTGCTCGGCCATTGCCGTACTCAGCGACTGGGATGGTGCCCGCTACAGGAGCCGCACGCTGATGCACCTCACCGGCAGCAATCTGGAACTGGGGTTACGGGGGGATGCCCAAGCGCTGCTGGACAAATTGCAAGCGTCCTTGAACAACGGTGGGCGCGTTATTCTGGTGGGAGGCATCAGTTCAGACTCCCTGCAAGGCATGGCCACCACCATCGGGCAATCATTCCAGGGTGGCCAACCGCTCAGGGACTTGCTTCAAGCGCGACCGGGCGTTTCCGTGACGCTTGCCAGTTCCCTGGGCATCACGGTCAAAGCCGACGGCACGTTTGAGCTGCTCGAAGGCACCGGCAAGGGCATATTTACCGTGGACCAGGTCAGGGAGATCTTCAACCGGATTGACTGACGAGGTTCGCTGCCTCCATGCCTGCCCTGTCCGCCTAGGCGGCAGCGCCTACAACTTGGCGATGGACACTTCGGTCGACTTCACAAAGGCGATCACTTCACTGCCAACTTTCAATTCCAAGTCACGCACAGAGCGCGTGGTAATGACAGACGTCACAATGCCGGATGCGGTCTGCACGTCGATTTCCGACACCACTTCCCCCAGCAGAATCTCCTTGATCACGCCCTTGAACTGGTTGCGCACGTTGATCGCTTTGATGGTCATGTCGGCTTTCCTTTTGGCTGTTGGGTCAATCCGCACGAATGCGCAGGCCTTCAAAATGCGCTGCGCGAACAGATCTTAAAAGGAATAAATAACTATTTATTTATTCTTTAAGGATATATGTGGTCTCTCCGTTTCGCGTCCCGCTGATAGCCGATCCCGCGCTCAGCAGCGACCTATGACCGCACATCTTGTGCGTTGACCAACCTTGTTACACCCCATATAGTGTGCCCACAAACAGAACAGACCACTACATAGTGTGCAGTATCGGTATTTACCGACCACACTATGCGCAGTATTTCAATGCCTAGCAGCCTGCAAACCGCACATTTTTTTGCACGGTTTTACACATCGTCGAAACAGATCAGGAAGGAGTATTTCAATGCTGAGTTGGGATGAGGTCGACAACGAAGACACCGGTGCAGCGGTGATCAAGGGCGCCAACGCCGGCCATGCGAGCGAAGCCAACATGGACCGCCTCGACGGTGCCGGCGCCGCCGCCGCCATCGAAGCCCGCGCCGTCACCGCCAGTGATTCGGCCGCCATCGTGCGCGCCAAGGCCGCCCTGGACAAACTCGACGTCGCCGAAGGCCTCGCCGAACTTGAAGGCGCCTCCGCCCGCGTCGCTGTTGACGAAAAACGCATGATCAACTGCCGCGCCGACCTCAATCAACTCGTACCCTTCAAGTACGACTGGGCCTGGCAGAAATACCTCGACGGCTGCGCCAACCACTGGATGCCGCAAGAGGTCAACATGACCGCCGACATCGCCCTGTGGAAAACCCCCGAAGGCCTGACCGACGACGAACGCCGCATCGTCATGCGCAACCTCGGCTTCTTCTCCACCGCCGACTCGTTGGTCGCCAACAACCTGGTGCTGGCCGTCTACCGCCTGATCACCAACCCGGAATGCCGCCAGTACATCCTGCGCCAGGCCTTCGAAGAGGCGATCCACACCCACGCCTACCAGTACTGCATCGAATCGCTGGCCATGGATGAAGGCGAGATCTTCAACATGTACCACGAGATTCCATCGGTCGCCAAAAAGGCAGCCTGGGGCCTCAAGTACACCCGCTCGATCTCCGATCCGAAGTTCGAAACCGGCACGGTCGAGACCGACAAGGAACTGCTGCGCAACCTGGTCGCCTACTACTGCGTACTGGAAGGCATCTTCTTCTACTGCGGCTTCACCCAGATTTTGTCCATGGGACGCCGCAACAAGATGACCGGCGTGGCCGAGCAGTTCCAATACATCCTGCGCGACGAGTCGATGCACCTGAACTTCGGTATCGATGTGATCAACCAGATCAAAATCGAAAACCCGCACTTGTGGGATGCCGAGATGAAGGAAGAAGCGACCCAGATGATCCTGCAAGGGACTCAGTTGGAGATCGAGTACGCTCGCGACACCATGCCTCGCGGCGTGTTGGGCATGAATGCTGCGATGATGGAAGACTACCTCAAGTTCATTGCCAACCGTCGTCTGTCGCAGATTGGCTTGAAAGAAGAGTACCCAGGCACGACTAACCCGTTCCCGTGGATGAGCGAGATCATGGACTTGAAGAAAGAGAAGAACTTCTTCGAGACCCGTGTGATCGAGTATCAGACCGGTGGCGCGTTGAGCTGGGACTAACATAACCCTGCAGGAGCGAGCTTGCTCGCGAAGAACATCAACGATAACGCGCTTATCCTGAATGAACGCGGCGCCCTCGGGGTCTTCGCGAGCAAGCTCGCTCCTACAATCAACGGTTTCAGTTCGACACCTGCTCCAGGAAAATCAACTGCAACGGTTCGCTAAGCAGAGCATCCGCCGTGGCGGCAAAGCGCTGGAAGTATGGCGTGGCAAAATGCTCATCAAGTGCCGCCTGGTTCTTGAACGCCTCACGCATATAGAACGTGCCGGGCTCGTCGCGCCGCTCGAACAACACGTAATCCAGATTGCCAGGTTCGGCCCGTGTCGGTTCGATCAGGCTCAGCAAGCCGGCCTTGAGAGCCTGCTGTTGACCAGGCTTGGCCTTGAGTACGGCGAGGGATACCAGGGGTTTGTGCATGGCGATGTCTCTTTGAGTAGGTTGGCTGGAACAGCCTGCAACAGAGGCGAACATCACGGCGTACAGCCAAGGTTTGATCGTTGCTTTCACGGTTGTCGCTCGCAATGGATTCGGGCCATCATTGCCTACCCGGCGACGAAGAAACACTGACTAAACACGCTTACACTTTCTTCAAAGGCTTGAAAATGCCGCACACCATCAAGACCCCTTGCGTCGGACTCTGCTCCACCGTCTACGGTGATTTGGTCTGTCGAGGCTGCAAGCGTTATCACCACGAAGTGATCCAGTGGAATGGCTACAACGCCGAGGAAAAACAGGCGGTGTGGCTGCGCCTCGAACAATTGCTGGTGCAGGTAATGGCCAGCAAGCTGGAAGTCTTCGACCCGCAGCGCCTGCGCCAGCAGTTGGAAGCGCGCAAGATTCGCTTTATGCCGCACCAGTCGCCGTATTGCTGGGCGTACCAGCTGATTGCCCGGGGTGCGCGGGTGATTTCCAAGCTGGATGCCTATGGATTGGCATTGCTGCCGGAGTTTCGCGAGCGCCACCTGGCGGAGCTGCGGGATGCGATAGATCGGGAGTTTTTCCTGCTGTCGGAGGCGCATTACGAGCGTTATATCGCCCCGGTCTTCCTGAAAGACGCATTCGGGCCGGCCCTGATCGCCACGTTCTAACTAACACCAGGGACCAATATGGGAGGGGCTTGCTCCCTCCCACATTTAGAACTGCATCCAGGAGGTCTCCGATACAGACCAGCACGTTGTGCTCACGCCCCCGCAAAGCCCGCGATTGTGTTTAAAATGCCGCCCGCTCGCTGACTGACGCTAAACGATGAACCCAGAAGCACTCGCTACCTTGCACGCCCACCTGCTCACCACCCTGGCCGACGCGCCGGTGGAAACCCGGCGCCTGTTCCATGGCCGTGGCCGCTGCTGGCCGGGGTTGGAACAACTGACAGTGGATTGGCTGCAAGGCGTGGTGCTGGTGGCCTTGTTCAAGGAAACCGAGCAACTGGAAGCCTTGAGGCAGATGCTGCTGCAGATCGACTGGGCCGGCGTTGGGGTGCGTACCGTAGCCCTGCAACACCGTTACCTGCCGCAAAGCACCACCGAGTGGCTGGTGGGCGATGCCATTGACGAGCTGACCATCACCGAAGGCGGCCTGAGCTACTTGATCGACCTGGGTAGAAAACAGAACAGCGGACTGTTCCTCGACATGCGTTATGGGCGTAACTGGGTGCGCGAACAGGCCAAGGGCCAACGCGTGCTCAACTTGTTCGCCTATACCTGTGGCTTCTCGGTGGCTGCCATCGAGGGCGGCGCCGACCATGTGGTGAACCTGGACATGGCCCGTGGCGCGCTCAGCCGTGGTCGCGACAACCATCGCCTGAATGGGCATGACTTGGGCAAAGTCACCTTCCTGGGCCACGACCTGTTCAAGTCGTGGGCAAAGGTCACCCACAGCGGCCCCTATGACTTGATAATCATCGACCCACCGTCTTTCCAGAAAGGCAGCTTCCTGCTGACCAAGGACTACCAGCGTGTGCTACGGCGCTTGCCGGATCTGCTCACGACACAAGGTACAGTGCTGGCGTGCATGAACGATCCGGCCTTCGGCGAGGACTTCCTGATCGACGGCGTAACCCGCGAAGCACCGGGCCTGCGCTTTGTTCAGCGACTGGAAAATCCACCGGAATTTCCCGACATTGATTTGCAGAGTGGGCTCAAGGCCCTGGTATTTCGCCAAGGCTGATGCCGAAACGCCCGACCCTTGCTACGCTGACGAATACGCCGGGCGGTGAACCTTATCCCCCTCTTCCCGGTCGATACCTGCATTCCCTGGCCAGACTCGACAGCGTTACGTTGTCGGCTGCCCCGTTTGACCTTTTGGAGAACCGCCCGTGATATCGACCCTGCATGTAGCCAGACTCAAAGCCTGGGGCGCCCACGGCTTTACCGCCACCGGTGTGGTATTGGCCTTCCTGGCCACCCTGGCGCTGCTGGAAAACTCCCCCAAGGCATGCCTGCTGTGGCTGGGTCTGGCACTGGTGGTGGATGGCGTCGATGGTTCCCTCGCGCGACGGGTCAACGTCAGCACGGTACTGCCCAGCTTTGATGGCTCGGTGCTGGACCTGGTGATCGATTACCTCACCTACGTATTTATCCCCGCGCTGTTTATCTACCGTTATATCGACCTGCCGGAGTTCACCCACCTGTTCACCGTGTCGGTGATTCTGGTGTCGTCGCTGTTCTGCTTCTGCAACGTGAACATGAAAAGCAAGGACAACTACTTCGTCGGCTTCCCCGCCGCCTGGAACGTGGTCGCCCTGTGCGTGTATATCATTCAGCCTGACGCCTGGGTCACCTTGCTGACCGTGATCGGCCTGGCATTGCTGACCGTGACACCGATGAAGTTCCTGCACCCGTTCCGGGTCAAGCGCTTCATGCCGATCAATATCGCAGTGACCACGATCTGGCTGTTGTGCAGCTTCCTGATGGTGGTGGATTACCCCAACACCAACCCGTGGACGTTTGGCTTGTGGTCGCTGATGTCGGCGTACTTCCTGGGGATTTGCATCTGGCGTACGGCGCTGGAGTGGCTGGGTACACACAAATAACCCAGCGAACAAGATTAAAAATGTGGGAGGGGCGGTGCGACGATTCGACTTGCCCCCGATAGCGGTGGATCAGTGAAAAATAAGCCGACTGACCCACCGCTATCGGGAGCAAGCCCCCTCCCACATTTGGTTATGCGTGCATTCGGCAGGTAAGATGGCGGCCTTTCGCATAGCGCACCTCCAACAATAAGCCCTGCCCATGCCCTTCGAACTCAGTGTTGACCTGACCACCCTCGCCATTCTCGCCGCCGTGGCCTTTGTTGCCGGTTTCATCGACGCCATCGCCGGCGGTGGCGGCCTGCTGACCACCCCTGCGCTGCTCACCGCCGGTATGCCACCGCACCTGGTGCTGGGCACCAACAAGCTCAGCTCCACCTTCGGCTCCGCCACCGCCAGCTTCACCTTCTACCGTCGCAAGCTGTTCCACCCACGACAATGGGTGCACGCCATCGTCGGTACGTTGGTCGGCGCGCTGGCCGGCGCAGTGGTTGCCCACTACCTGCCCGCCGAGGCGTTGAACAAGATGCTGCCGGTGATCGTCTTCGCCTGTGGCGTGTACCTGCTGTTCGGCGGCACGCCAAAGGCACCACTGGATGTGGATGCGCCAATCAAGAAGAAGTGGCAAGCCACCCAGGGCTTTGGCCTGGGTTTCTACGACGGCGTGGCCGGCCCCGGCACCGGGGCGTTCTGGACCGTCAGCACCATGCTCCTGCACCCCATCGACCTGGTAAAGGCCAGCGGCGTGGCGCGCAGCATGAACTTCGTCAGCAACGCGGCGGCCCTGACGGTGTTTATCATCAATGGCTCGGTGGATTGGATTGTCGGCCTGGCGATGGGTGTGTCGGTGATGGGTGGCGCATTCTTTGGCGCCCGCAGCGCGATCAGCGGCGGCGCCAAATTCATTCGTCCGGTGTTTATCACCGTGGTCCTCGGACTGACGGTGCGCCTAGCCTGGCAGCACTGGTTCAGCGTGGCCTAGGCGGCGGGCCACGTAGAGGTCGATCAGGTAGCGGGCAATCGAACGTGACGCCGGCAACGGTGGCAACTCATGGATATTGAACCACTGCGCGTCTTCGATCTCGTCGGCCTGGGGCACGATATCGCCACCGGCGTACTCGGCATGAAAGCCCAGCATCATTGAATGGGGAAACGGCCAGCACTGGCTGCCCATGTACTCGATGTTCTTGACCTCCACCTGCACCTCTTCGCGCACTTCGCGGATCAGGCAGTCTTCGGCGGACTCACCCGGTTCGGCAAAACCGGCCAAGGTGCTGTAGACCCCGGTCACAAAGCGTGGCGAGCGTGCCAGCAGGATCTCATCGCCCCGGGTCACCAGCACGATCATGCTCGGCGAAATCCGTGGGTAGCTGCGCAGGTCACAGGCCTGGCAGTACATCGCCCGTTCCCGCGGCACCTGGACCATGGCCTGGCCGCAACTCCCGCAGAACCGATGCTCTCGCGCCCAGGTGCCGATCTGCGCGGCATAGCCCAGCACCTTGTACAGGGTGTGATCGCCTTGCAGCATGAAGCCGCGCAGGCCTTGCCAACTGCACCCGGGAACCTCTGCCGCCGCGTTGAGCTCCAGCAGGTACACCGGCTCGCCGTCGAGGTGGCCAATGCCGTGTTCGGCAAACACCGAAAGGTCCTGGCGCTTGAGCCATTCACGCGGGAACAGCGGACCATTGGTGTCGTGCAAAAAGCCCTCGCGGCTGCGGGCAACAGCCCAGCCGCCCGGGGTGTCGTTGTCCAGCAGCGTTGTGGTAATCCAGCCTGGGGTCATGTCAGTCAATCCACGAATTCGGGTTTCTGCTTGCTCATATGGGCCGCGATGGCCACGCGCAGGTCGTTGGATTGCAACATAGCCGAGTTCCAGGTGGCAACGTATTCCAGGCCGTCATTGACTGTGTGGTCACGCATGTAACTGATCATGGCTTTGGTGCCGGTCACGGCGATCGGCGACTTGGCGGCGATTTCATGGGCGATTTCCATAACGCCGGCCAGCAGGCTGTCCTGATCGGCATACACGCGATTGACCAGGCCGATGCTGCGCGCTTCTTCGGCGCCAAACTGGCGACCGGTGTAGGCCAGCTCACGCAGCATGCCGTCGCCAATGATGCGCGGCAGGCGTTGCAGGGTGCCGACGTCGGCGGCCATGCCGATGTCGATTTCCTTGATCGAGAACTGCGCGCCCTCGGCGGCGTAACGCATGTCGCAGGCGCTGATCAGGTCAATGGCGCCACCGATGCAATAGCCCTGGATCGCCGCCAGCACCGGCTTGCGGCAGTTGTCGACCGCATTGAACGAAGCTTGCAGCTCGAGGATCTTGCGCCGCAGCAGGCGTGCGTTGCGTCCCACGTCCTTGCCGAACTCATTGGCCACCGAGGCCAGCAGCATCAGGTCGATACCCGAGGAAAAGTGCTTGCCATTGCCGCTGAGCACCACGGCGCGCACGGCATCGGTGTCTTCGACCCATTGGAAGATCTCGATGATTTCGCTCCAGAACGCCGCGTTCATGGCGTTGATCTTTTCCGGGCGATTGATCTGCACATGGGCAACGTTGCCGTTGAGTTCGACAACGAAGGCTTGGTATTCGGACATGGCAGTGATCCCTGACTGGCGATTGAGAAAGCCCAGACTATATCAAGGGTGTGCCACGGCGCATCGGCCAAAAGCGGGACCGGCCGCGGAAAAGACGCTGGATAAAATGCCGCGTACACGCCATCCTGCGCGCTTTAAGCCGCCTTACCAGCGGCGTTCGACGCTCGAAGGATATGCCATGCACGCCCAGCCCCTCACATCCGCCGATTTAGACCTGATCGACGAAACCCTGCTCAAGTACGGCGATGACCATTCGGTGCTGAACCTGGCCGAACTCGATGGCTACTTCACCGCCCTGGTGTCCGGCCCGGCCCAGGTTGACGTGGCTCAATGGTTCCCAGCCATCTGGGGTGGGCAGAACCCGGAATGGGAAAGCATGGACGAGGCCCAGGGCTTTCTGGAACTGTGCGTGCGCCATATGAATACCCTGGCCGCCCAGTTGGCCAGCGATTCCCAGGCGTTCAAGGCGCGTTTCGATGAAACCGAGCATCAGGGCCAGGCGGTGACCCTTGCCGAGGAATGGTGCTTTGGCTACGTGCGAGGCGTAACGATCGGCAACTGGCCTGAATTGCCCGTCGAACAAGCCGGGCAATTGGAGAAAATCTCCTGGTGCGCCGAGCAAGATAATTTCGAATTGCCGGCGGACCTGGATGTAGACGCCCATCAGCAGCAAGTCAGTGCAATCGAACCGGCTGCGCGGGCGCTGCATGACTACTGGCTGAGCCAGCGCTGAGGCGGGCTTATTTCGGCTACAAGCGCTGACCGCAGACCTGGGAGGGGACCACACTAAAAGTCATGCAGATCACCTGCTCACTCGACAAACATGGCGTGTTTGCCTGATTATTCGGGTCCGCACGTCGGCCACTCCATGCCACCTTGCCCTGACCAGGAGCCTTGTCCCTTGAGTTCGCAGAAAACCGTGACCGTTACACCGCCCGACTTCCCCCTCAATGGCAAGGTCGCGCCCCCCGGCTCCAAGTCCATCACCAACCGCGCGCTGTTGCTGGCGGCATTGGCCAAGGGCACCAGCCTCTTGAGCGGTGCGCTGAAAAGCGACGATACCCGCCACATGTCGGTCGCCCTTCGCCAGATGGGCGTAAACATCGATGAACCGGACGACACCACTTTCGTCGTCACCAGCCAAGGTTCGCTGCAATTGCCGGCCCAGCCGCTGTTTCTCGGCAACGCCGGCACTGCCATGCGCTTTCTCACTGCGGCCGTGGCCACCGTGCAAGGCACCGTGGTACTGGACGGCGACGAGTACATGCAAAAACGCCCGATCGGCCCATTGCTCGAAGCCCTCCGCAAGAACGGTATCCAGGTCGACAGCCCCACCGGCTGCCCACCGGTGACCGTGCACGGCGTGGGCAAGGTGCAAGCCAAGCGCTTTGAAATCGATGGCGGCCTGTCCAGCCAGTACGTATCAGCCCTGCTGATGCTCGCGGCCTGTGGTGAGGCGCCGATTGAAGTGGCGCTGACCGGCAAGGATATTGGCGCCCGTGGCTACGTGGACCTGACCCTGGATTGCATGCGCGCATTCGGCGCCCAGGTCGAAGCCGTGGACGACACCACCTGGCGCGTGGCCCCGACCGGCTACACCGCCCATGACTACCTGATCGAACCCGATGCGTCCGCCGCCACCTACCTGTGGGCCGCCGAAGTGTTGACCGGTGGCCGTATCGATATCGGTGTCGCAGCACAGGATTTCACCCAGCCGGACGCCGAGGCCCAGGCCGTGATCGCCCAATACCCGAATATGCAGGCCACGGTAGTGGGCTCACAAATGCAGGACGCCATCCCGACCCTGGCCGTCCTCGCCGCATTCAACAACACCCCGGTGCGTTTCACTGAACTGGCGAACCTGCGCGTCAAGGAATGTGACCGCGTACAGGCGCTGCACGATGGCCTCAATGAGATCCGCCCAGGCCTGGCGACCATCGAGGGTGATGATCTGCTGGTCGCGAGCGACCCTGCCCTGGCCGGCACTACGTGCACGGCGCTGATCGATACCCACGCCGACCATCGCATCGCCATGTGCTTTGCCCTGGCCGGTCTGAAAGTCTCGGGCATTCGCATCCAGGACCCCGACTGCGTGGCCAAGACCTACCCAGAGTATTGGAACGCCTTGGGCAGCCTGGGCGTGCAATTGACCTACTGAAACGCCGACCGTGAAACCTGGCCGGGAGCGTCAATGAGCATTCGCCAACCTTGCCCACCCGGCGCCTGTGTCTGCGACCGTGAACAACTGCTGGAGGCTGCCGGCGCTGACCTGCGCATCCTCCAGTTGACGCGACAGCAGGAAAAAATCCTGCTCGAGCGCCTTGAAAACCTCAAGAGCCTGCAAGACCTGGAACATATGCAACAGCGGATGTACGAGCAACTGGGCATCCGTGTACATATCGCGCCGGGGCACACCGAGGTCAAGAGTATGCGCGGGATCCAGATCCTCATCGACGAACTGCCGGGCATGTGCCGCAAGACCCGGCAAGCGATCCCGGCGTCGATCCGCCGCGGCCTGGAGAAGCGCCCGGAGATTGCCTACCGCTTGCTGGATGCCCACGACCTGTTTCGCGACGCTTGAATCATCCCGCGACCGTCTCGCGCTCAAACATCCCCTGCCCCACGGCCCAGGCCCCCTGCAAATGCGCCTGGGCACCACCGCTTTCCGAGTCCAGCAACAGCTCGGAGGTCAGCACCTGCGCCCCGCAGTAATCAAAAATGCCGTAGTCGATCTGGGTGTGCATGGCCTTGGCGTAACCATGTCGATCAAAAGCGCTGTTGTCCGCTGCACCGAGAGCCAGCAGGTGCACCTGCAAATGCCGCAGCTTTTTCACCACGGGCGTATCGGGGCCGTAGTCGATCGCCCAACCATTGACAAACACGCGGTCCACCCAGCCCTTGAGCAAGGCCGGCATTGACCACCAGTAGATCGGGAACGCCAACACCAGGGCGTCAGCGCGCTCGATGCGGGCCTGTTCGGCCAACACGTCGGCTGGGGGCGTTGCGTGATTACGGTGCACCTGGTGATCAGCCGCGGTGTAGCGAGGGTCGAAGCCTTCGGCGGCAAGGTCGGCGATTTCAAAGGTGTGGCCGGCGGAGGTCAAACCGGCTCCGACCTGGGCGGCCACGCTGTGGGTGAGGGATTGCGGGTCGTGATGGGCAACAACAATCAGTGCGTGCATGACTTTGACTCCCTTTTGGCTTAATCTACTTTTAGTAAGTTACGTCGACTAAGTTACTTTTGGTATATAAGCATGTCAAGCACTGAATCCCCTGCCCCGCGTCGGCGTTTATCCCGTGAAGGTCGTCTGCGCCAGTTACTCGATGTGGCCTGGCAACTGGTCCGCGCAGAGGGCACCGACGCCCTGACCCTGGGCCGTCTGGCAGAACTGGCGGGCGTTACCAAGCCGGTGGTCTACGACCACTTCACTACGCGTGCGGGGTTGCTGACCGCGCTGTATGCAGATTTCGACGAGCGTCAGGACCAGGTGTTTACCGCTGCCATCCAAACCAGCAACGCAACCCTGGAGGACCGGGCCTGGGTGATCGCCTCGTCCTATGTCGATTGCGTGTTGTTGCAAGGCCGGGAAATCCCAGGAGTGATTGCAGCGCTGAGCGGTTCGCCGGAGCTGGAGACGCTCAAGCTCGAATATGAGGCAATCTTCCTGGAGAAATGCCGCGAGGCGCTGGCACCCTTCGCCCCGGGTGGCAGTATTTCCCAGGCTGGCCTGCGGGCGATGCTAGGCGCGGCGGAAGCATTGTCCCATGCGGCGGCCAATGGCGAGATCAGCCGCGAGGAGGCGCAACAGGAATTGCTGGCGACCATTCTGGGGATGGTCAATCGCGTCAGGCGGTAGCAGAGCGGCTCTGGATAAACAGCTGGACCTTGCGGGTCAACTGATCCAGGTGCCGGTCGCGCTGCTTCTCCGCGTCGATCATGGCGCGCTTGCCGTGCTTTTGCAGCAGGTAGGTATGGATCTGGCGCACTTCCAGCGAGCTATAGATCGGCGCTACATCCAGCACGCCCATCAGCCCGTCAGTGCCGTAGTCGCGGGTGTTCATCAACACTTGCGTGCCCCGCGCCCCGCGCAACCGGAACCCCATGGCCTCGAAGACCGGGACCTTTTCCACCGCACAGGCCAGTTCAGCATGGGGGTAGCGTGCCATCACCTCGCCCAGCATGCCCCGCGCCACACCCCGGCGACGAAAGCCCGCCTGCACCGCCATGAAGGCTATGCCACACGCCTCTTGATCGTCCTTCACCGGCAGATACAGGCAAAAACCGATAACGGTCTCTGCCTGCATCGCCACGACCAACTCGACGGCAATGCCCTTCGTGCCATTCAACGCCTCTAGGTACAAATGCACCTCAAAGCCGATGGCGTACTGGTAGATGTTGTACAGCAGGTTGCTTGGCGCCAACGCCACACTGCTGATGTCGGTGAGGTTGTCCACCACCATCTGCAGGATCTGGCTGTTGACCGATTCGGGGCACGGCGTGGTGTAGCGGGTAAGGCTGAACATGCAAATTCCTGGAGTTTCGCGTCAAGGCAGTGGCAATTGTACCCGTTGCGCCCCCCTCATGGCCCGCATACCTCGCGCAGGCAAGCGCGCAGCCAGCGATGGGCCAGGTCGGCATCCTGGCGTGGGTGCCAAAGCATCGCCACGGTGAACATCGGTACCCTGACCGGCAATTCAAAACAGTGCAGCCCTCGGGCCGGTACGGCGATGTAGCGCTCAGGCACGCTGGCGATCAGGTCGGTGTCGCGGGCCAGGGCGATGGCGGTGTTGAAGCCGGAGACCACGGTGCTGACCTGTCGAGCAAGACCCAGGGCCTGCAGTGCAGCGTCGATCTGACCCCGCTCCTGCCCGCGCCTCGATACATAGACATGTTGCCCCTGGGCAAACCGTGCGGCGCTGACCTTGCCGCGGCTCAAGGCATGGCCATCGCGCACCACGCCCACCAGGCGGTCACGAAACAGCGCCTGGGTCAGCACCTCGGGGCTGGCATCGGCATCGACCACGCCGGTTTCCAGGTCGACACCGCCTTCGCGCAACAGCGTGCTGTCTTTGTCGCTTTTATTGACGAAACGCAAACGCACGCCAGGGGCCTCACGTGCGATGCGCGCCAACAGCGCCGGACCGAAGCTTTCGACGAATTCCTCACTGGTGCGCAGGGTGAAGGTACGCACCAACCCACCCAGATCCAGGCTGTGAGCCGGACGCAGCACGGCGTAGGCGTCCTGCACCAATTGGCTGACCTGCTCGCGCAATTGCAACGCCCGTGGCGTCGGCACCAAGCCGCGACCGGCGCGTACCAGCAACGGATCGCCCGTGGCCGCACGCAAACGCGCCAAGGCCCGGCTCATGGCCGAAGGACTCAGGTGCAGGCGCTTGGCGGCACGGGCGACGCTGCCTTCGGCCAGCAAAACATCCAGGGTGATCAGCAAATTGAAGTCGGTCATGCAGGCTCCGATGAGTATGGGTATTGCCGAAGACGCTCGCCCCGCGACGCTCTAAATGTGGGAGGGGCTTGCCCTAATGCCAGTCACTTAAGCGCAGATCCCCTGTGGGAGGGGGCTTGCTCCCGATGGCGGCCTTAGGGCCGACCAGGATGTTGGATCAGACCGAGTGCATATCCGTTATTTGGGCAACTGCCGCTTATGGTTCCGCTTTTACAGCGGGTCACTTTTGAAAAGCCGGAATGCCGGCCCAGGCAAAAGTGACCAAAACGCTCTTGCCCCACCACTCGGCACCTCGCCTAGGCTCGGTGTGCCCGTAATCCGACATTGATTTGGGGGGCCGCCGCCACGCGCCATCCATGGCGCGGGGCGGCTAAACCGGCATCCCTGCCGGTTTACCCCCCAAATCCCTGTCGAATTCCGGCCAGCGTGGTTTAACGGGGCGCCTAAGATCAAGATCAAAAGCAGATCAAGAGCGGCTCGCTGCGGATCGTGGTTACCGTCTGCTACTACACAGTTGTGTAGATACCCATGCCCCGATGAGGCGTTCTGTGCAGCTATAACCTGCAACCCATGCGTCTTCCGCCATCTTAGGTGACGCCGTAGATTTGTGACAGTCGCATTCACTCAAGGAAACGCTCATGCAGACGTCCTCACGCGGCGGCCTTGTCGCCTTGTCGTTATCCATGTTGTTGGCCGCGCTGGGCACCAGCATCGCCAATGTCGGCCTGCCAAGCCTCGCGCACGCATTTGCGGCCTCGTTTCACGCGGTGCAATGGGTGGTGCTTGCATACCTGTTGGCCATTACTGCAGTGATCGTCAGCGCCGGGCGCCTGGGCGACTACCTGGGTCGTCGACGCCTGTTGCTGGCCGGGTTGTTGCTGTTTGCCCTGGCATCCGCAGGCTGTGCCGTCTCGCCCTCCTTGCCCTGGCTGGTTGGCGCACGGGCGCTACAGGGGCTGGGCGCGGCAATCATGATAGCGATGACCCTGGGCATGGTTGGTGACACAGTCAGCAAGCAAAACACTGGCCGGGTCATGGGGCTGCTCGGCACGATGTCAGCGCTTGGCACAGCCATGGGGCCCAGCCTCGGGGGGCTGTTACTCAGTCTGTGGGGGTGGCGGGCGTTGTTCCTGATCGGTATGCCATTGGCCGGGTTGGCCGCCGTCCTCGCCTATCGCTATTTGCCGGTGGATGCTTGCCGCCGTGACGCGCCAGTCCCGGATACATTCTGGGCGCCCTTGCGCGATGCAGAGTTGCGCGCCGGCCTGGCAATGAGCGCCCTGGTGTCGGCGGTGATCATGGCCACGTTTGTGGTGGGCCCGTTCTACTTGTCCCGTGGCTTGGGCCTGGACCCCGCCTGGATGGGCCTGGCGATGGCGGTTGGCCCGGCGGTCGCGGCCATTACCGGCATACCGGCGGGCTACCTGACCGACCGCCTCGGTACTTGGCGCCTGACCCTGGTGGGCATAGGCACGATGCTGTGCGCTGCCCTGTGGCTGTCGCAAGTCTCGGGACTTGCCACCTACATCGCGGCACTGATGGTATTGACGACGGGCTACAGCCTTTTCCAGGCGGCCAACAATACTGCGGTCATGCGCGATGTGCCGTCCACACGCCGGGGCACCGTTGCCGGTCTGTTGAATCTGTCGCGCAACCTGGGCCTGATTTTCGGCGCATCGGCCCTGGGCGCGGTATTCGCCCGCAGCAGTCCGGATGTTACCTATGCAACGCCACTGAGCGTGGCCGCCGGCTTGCACAACACCTTCGCCGCAGCAGCGGGTTTGATCCTGCTGGCCGGTGTAATTGCCTGGAATAGCGCGCGCAAGCGAGCGGGCTCGGAGCAGACAAATATTGACAAGTTAAAATCGTAGCGACTATTGTCTGACAACCTGATCACCAAGGTTTCATCATGCTTGAGCTCCAGCGCCCCGATTCGCTCGTCGTACGGGTTGTCAGCGCGATTCGCGCAGAAATCGAATCCGGCCAATTGGCCCCGGAGTCGCGCCTGCCTACCGAACAGCAACTGGCTGAACAGCTCAACGTCAGCCGCTCCGTAGTGCGCGAAGCCATTGCCCAGCTCAAGGCCGACGGTGTGCTCACCGCCCGCCGCGGCCTGGGATCATTTATTTCGCAGACGCCTGCCGGCACGGTGTTCCGTTTCCCGCAGCCGAACGGGCGTCGACCGGACCTGGCGCAGATGTTCGAAGTGCGCCTGTGGATCGAAACCCAGGCCGCCTCGATTGCGGCCCAGCGACGTGACGCTGCCGACCTGCAACGTATGAAAAGCGCCTTGCAGGCCATGCAGGACAACCGCGACGATTTCGAGGCCGCGGCCCTTGCCGATGTGGAATTCCACCGCGCCATCGCCGACGCCAGCAAGAATGACTACTTCGTGGCCTTTCATGATTTCCTCAGGAGCCAGTTGGCCAGTGCCCGCAAGACTGCGTGGGAAAACTCCGCGTCGCGCTTCGCTACCGGCTCCGCCGATGCGACCCAGGAACACCAGCAGCTCTACCAGGCCATTGCCGACGGCAACCCTCAACGCGCCGCCGCCAGCGCCGAGGCGCATTTGCGTGCAGCAGCACGCCGCCTGCAACTGGAATTGCCGACCACGAATTGATCCACTCTGTTTATAGCGTGTCCAGGGACACGCCATTTTTTTAACAAAAACATTAGTCTGACAACCTGATAAGCAGACTGAAATGTATGACTTTGGAACCCCTGCAATGATTCACGATTTTTGCATCATCGGCGGCGGCATCGTTGGCCTGGCCACCGCCATGGAATTGCTCAAACGCCAGCCAGGCGCGTCGTTGGTGATCCTGGAAAAAGAGCCGGTGCTGGCCAAGCACCAGACCGGGCACAACAGCGGCGTGATTCATGCCGGCATCTACTACGCCCCCGGTAGCCTCAAGGCCGAACTGTGCAAGCGCGGCGCCGAAGCCACCAAGCAGTTCTGCCGTGATCACGGGATCAAGTTCGAGGTGTGCGGCAAGCTGCTGGTGGCGTCCAGCCCGCTGGAAATGCAACGGATGGAAGCATTGCACGCCCGCGCCCAGCTCAACGGCATGCAGGTCGAGCGCCTGGATGCCGAGCAATTGCGCCAGCGTGAACCGAACATTGTCGGCCTTGGCGGGTTGTTTCTCGACGCCACCGGTATCGTCGACTACCGCCAGGTGTGCGAGACCATGGCCCAGGTGATCCGTCGCGGCGGCGGGCAGATCTGCCTGGAGCGCACAGTGACCGCCATTGACGAAGACACCGATAAAGTCACTGTCAGTACCCACGGCGAAACCTGGCAAGCCCGCCACCTGGTGGTGTGCGCCGGCTTGCAATCGGACCGTCTGGCCCGCCTGGCCGGGATCAGCATCGACCATCAGATCATCCCGTTCCGCGGCGAGTATTTCCGCCTGCCGGCATCGAAGAACAACATCGTCAACCACCTGATCTACCCGATTCCCGACCCGGAGTTGCCGTTCCTCGGCGTCCACCTGACCCGCATGATCGACGGCAGCGTCACCGTCGGCCCGAATGCCGTACTCGGGCTGGGGCGCGAGAACTACCGCAAGTTCTCGGTGAACTGGCGCGACGTGGCGCAGTACGCCAGTTTTCCGGGTTTCTGGAAAACCCTTTGGCAAAACCTCGGCTCCGGCACCATCGAGATGAAGAACTCGCTGTTCAAGTCCGGCTATCTGGAGCAGTGCCGCAAATACTGCCCGTCCCTGACCCTCGACGACCTGCTGCCCTACGAGGCCGGTATCCGCGCCCAGGCGGTCATGCGCGATGGCAGCCTGGTGCACGATTTCCTGTTCGCACAGACCTCGCGAATGCTCCACGTGTGCAACGCGCCCTCGCCGGCCGCCACGTCAGCCATGCCCATCGGCGCGATGATCGCCGACCGCCTGTTCCACCCCGAGTAATACCCGCTCTGCCCGTTCACCCAACAATAACTACAAAGACCCAGAAGGAAGTCCAGCATGACGGCAACCGCCTCCATCCCCGGCACCGAAACGCCTGTGCAAACCCGCAAGCGCCTGCGCAAAGTCGCGGCCGCCACCATTTTTGGCTCGATGCTGGAGTGGTACGACTTTTACTTGTACGCAACCATGGCGGCCATTGTGTTCTCGAAGATCTTCTTCGATAACAGCGACCCGAAGACGGCTACGCTGATGGCCTTTTCCACCTTCGCCATCGGCTTTATCGCCCGCCCGTTCGGCGGCATCCTGTTTGGCTACCTCGGCGACAAATTCGGGCGCAAGCAGGTGCTGGTGCTGACCTTTTGCCTGATGGGCGTGTGCACCACGCTGATCGGGCTGATTCCCAGCTACGCCTCCATCGGCATCTGGGCCCCGATCCTGCTGGTGTTCATCCGCATCATCCAGGGCCTGGGCGCCGGTGCCGAGTTGTCAGGCGCCGCAGTGACGTCCTACGAACACGCAGCCCAGGGCAAGCGCGGCAGCCAGGGTGCCTGGCCGGCACTGGGCCTGAACCTGGGCCTGTTGTTGTCCTCGCTGACCATTTACCTGCTGACCATCAACGGCAACGAGTTCCTGCTGGCCGGCGGCTGGCGCATTCCGTTTATCTGCAGCATCGTGCTGGTGGGCGTGGGCCTGTGGGTGCGTAACAGCATTCCGGAAACCCCGCAGTTCCAGGAACTGAGCAAGGAAGCCGCCAAGGCCAAGCCGTCACCGCTCAAAGCGTTGTTCAAGAACGATCTCAAGGGCCTGGCGGTGGTGTTCTTTGTTGCCATTGGCTACAACGCCCTGAGCTACATTTTCAAAACCTTCTCCCTGGCGTACCTGACTCAATTCAAAGGCGTGGACGTGCATGTCACCTCGCTGTCGGTGACCATCGCCAGCCTGGTTGCCATCGTTGCGGTGCCTTGCTTCGGTTGGCTGTGCGACAAATGGAGCAGCAAGACCGTGCTGATGCTCGGTGGCCTGTGCTCGTTGCTGTTCGCCTACCCGTTCCTGGCGCTGCTCAACAGTGGCGAAAGCCTGATGATCTACCTTGCCATCGGCGTAGGCACCGGCATCCTCGCGCCAATGATGTTCGCTCCCCAGGGCTCGTTCCTGAGCCGGCAGTTCCCGACCCAGACGCGCTCATCGGGCTTCGGCACCGGGCGTGAAATCGGCACGGCCATTGCCGGTGGCCTGGCACCGCTGGGCGCGCTGTCGATGGTGGCGGCCTCGGCCACCCATTCCACCGATGGGGTGGTGATCATCCTCGCGATTTCTGCGCTGTTGGTGGTGGTGTTTGCCCTGTGCGATCAGGGCGCAAAACACTCGACATTCAAGAACTGAAGAAAAAAAGTTCGGACCAACGGGTGCATGGATGCACCTGGATCGCGCATCATGGGCACTTTCAAGCTCAAGGGTAACGTCCATGCGCGTTCTGTCATTGATGATGGGTCTTACGACGCTGGTCGCCAGTACGGTGTTCTGCGCCAGCGCGATGGCGAATGAAGAAAGTCAGTTGATACAACAGATCAATCAATACCGCAGCCAGCTGCAACGCTGCGGTGACCAAGGCTCCCAGGAGTTGCCGCCACTGACCAGCGACACACGCCTGGTGCTGCCGGCCTCCAACGTCGGCGACTTGCAGCAGTCCCTGGCGCGGGCCGCGTACCCGATGGTCAACGTGCAGGCCATCAGCCTGTCCGGGCCCAAGGACGCCGACGCCGCCATGAAAGCGGTACGCGAAAGCTTCTGCCGGGTGGTGCTGGACCCGCAATTTGTCGACATCGGCGTGAGTAACAGCGGCCAGGACTGGCGCATCGTATTGGCCCGCCCGCTGGTGACCAGTGGCCTGGGCGACTGGCAGACCGAAGGCAGGCAACTGCTCAATCTGGTCAACGCCGCGCGCGCAGAACCGCGCACTTGCGGCACCCAGGCATTCACCGCCACCACCCCGCTGTCGTGGAACGATGCACTGGCCGGCGCTGCCAACAGCCACACGCGCAACATGGCCAACGGCAATTTCTTCGACCACCTGGACCACGACGGCCGTACCCCTGGCGACCGCGCCGAACTGGCCGGGTATATTGCGAAGAACATCGGCGAGAACATCGCCGCCGGCCTCGATACCCCACGCAAGGTCGTCGACGGTTGGCTCGCCAGCCCTGGCCATTGCGCCAACCTGATGAACCCGCAATTTCGCGAGTTGGGTGCCGCCTATGCGATGGATCCCAAGAGCGATGCGGGCATCTACTGGACCGGAGTATTCGCCGCCCAATAAGCCTTGCGCGACCGACCACATAGCATTAATTGTTATCTATCCCTATGGATAGATGATCAAATTGCCATCACCTGAGTAACTGCGCTGAACTGGTTGCGGTCATGCAGGTCTGTTGCTTGGCGAGCTGATATTTCAGGCGATAGTCGAACTGTGGCAAATAAGGTGTTGACCCCATGATGAACTGGCTGCAAGACGGCAGTGATATGGCCGAGCGGGTCCGCCAGCATGATTGGGCCAGTACGCCCCTGGGGCCGCCGGAGTTGTGGCCCGACGTATTGAAGACCACCGCTGCGCTGTGCTTCGCCTCCCGGTTCCCCCAGGCCATCGTTTGGGGGCCTGAGTTGATTACGCTTTATAACGATGCGTTCGCGCCGATCCTGGGCAACAAGCCTGAGGCGTTGGGCCGCCCGTTCAACGAGGTGTGGCATGAGGTGTGGAGCGATATCAGCCCCATCGCCAGCGCTGCATTCGATGGGCATGCCACCTACATCGAAAACTTCCCGCTGCTGATCCAGCGCAATGACGCACCGGAACAAGCCTACTTCACCTTCTGCTACAGCCCCATCCGCGACTCCCTGGGCAAGGTGGTCGGCATGCTCGACACGGTGACCGAGACCACCGCCACTGTGTTTCTCGCCCGGCGCCTGAAAGTGTTGGATGCCATCGGCAGCACTGTAGCCAACGCCACCGACGCCGAAACAATCATGACCGCCACCACCCAGTTGCTGGCGCAACATCTGCAGGTGTCTATTTGCGCTTACGCAGATATGGATGCCGATGAAGACGGCTTCACCATCCGCGGTGACTGGGCAGCCGATGGCTCGCCGAGCATCATCGGCCATTACCGCCTGGCAGCGTTCGGCACATGCGCCGTGACCTGCCTGCGCGCCGGCCAACCTCTGGTGATCTGCAATAACCTGACCGAACTGCCAGCCGATGAGGCGGCGACCTTCCAGGCCCTGGGCGTCACCGCCACCCTCTGCATGCCGTTGATCAAGGATGGGCGCCTCACCGCGTTGATGGCGATACATGACAAGCAACCCCGCTACTGGTCTTCCTACGACCTGGCGTTGTTGGGCGAAGTCACGGAGCGCTCCTGGGCGCACATTGAGCGCGTGCGCGCCGATGCCGCCGTACGCGAGGGGCTGGCGGCGTACACCGAACTCAACGCCAGCCTGGAGCAGCGGGTAGAAGAACGTACCCTCGCTTTGGCCCAGACCGAGGCTGCGCTGCGCCAGTCACAAAAGCTCGAAGCCATCGGCCAGCTCACCGGCGGCGTGGCCCATGACTTCAACAATCTGCTGACCATTATTCGCTCTTCGGTGGACTTTCTGCGCCGACCGGGATTGGCGGAAGAGCGTCGCCAGCGCTACATGAGTGCAGTCTCCGACACAGTGGAACGGGCCAGCAAACTGACCAGCCAATTGCTCGCCTTTGCCCGTCGCCAGCCGTTGAACCCGCAGGTGTTCGATGTCGTCCAACGGGTGCGCAACATCGGTGAAATGCTAGAGAGCGTTACCGGAGCGCGTATTCATGTGCAGGTGCAAGTACCGGAATATCCTTGCTACGCGCGCATTGACCCGAGCCAGCTCGAGACCGCACTGATCAATATCGCCCTCAACGCTCGCGATGCCATGGACGGCCAGGGCACGCTGACGTTGAAAGTCGCCGGGCACCAGCCCCTGCCAAGCATCCGCGGGGATGCCGGGTCGCACCTGCCCTACTTGACGATTTCCCTGGCGGACACCGGCACCGGTATTGCCAGTGACACCTTCGAACGCATTTTCGAGCCGTTCTTTACCACCAAGGCGGTGGGCAAAGGGACCGGCCTGGGCCTGTCCCAGGTGTTTGGCTTTGCCAAACAATCGGGCGGCAATATCGATGTGTCCAGCGCCCTCGGCCAAGGCACGGTGATTACCCTGTACCTGCCACAGGTGGATAGCCAGGACGCACCGCCATCGCCCACGCCCGAGCAGTTCGTGCCACTGCCGAACAACATCCAGCGCCATGTGCTGCTCGTGGAAGACAACCTGGAAGTGGGACGCTTTGCCAGCCAGATCCTCAAGGATCTGGGCTACCAGACCACTTGGGCCACCGACGCTCGCCAGGCACTGGCCCTCGCAGGCCCGGACGCCAGCGCGTTCGATGCGGTTTTTTCGGATGTGGTGATGCCCGGGATGACCGGCGTGGCGATGGCCAGGTTACTGCGCGAACGCCGTGCCGGCCTGCCGGTGGTGCTTACCTCGGGCTACAGCGAAGAACTGGCCGACAGCGGCTACGAAGGTTTCGAATTCCTCGCCAAGCCCTACTCTGCCGAACAGGTCGCCTACGCGTTGGCCAAGGCCATGTTCAAAGACTGAGCCTACTGCGCCACCACGACCTGGTTGCGCCCCAGGGATTTGGCGCGGTACAGCGCCTGGTCGGCATCGTTCATCAGGTCGTGCAGGTCCTGTTCGTTGCCCTGGGTCAACGCCACCCCGAGGCTGGCGGTCAGGCCCTGCACCGGTTCAGCGTTCAAGCCGGCAATCGACTCGATCAGTTGCTCACCGATGGTCCGCGCAGTCTCCAGGGACGTATTGGGCAGCAGCACAGCGAACTCTTCACCGCCCAGACGTCCGGACACGTCGGCCTGACGAAGCGAAGCACTGATCACACCGCCGACCTGGCGCAACACCTGGTCACCGGCCTGGTGGCCGTAGGTGTCGTTGATGTATTTGAAATGGTCCATGTCCAGCATCAGCGCACACATCGGCTGCTGGTTCTGCCGACACTGCGTGTACAACAACTGGGCATGCTCGAAGAAAGCACGACGATTCTTCAGACCGGTGAGTTCGTCGGTCTGAGCGGCATGGGTTGAAATGGTGTGGGCCTGTTCCATTTGCCGGGTCAGGCGAAAAGCTTTTTCCAGGGCATCGGACAGCTTGCGCGTGGCACTGACCACAAAGGTCGAGAACACCAGCACCGCGATCGCCACCCCCACCTGCATCGACGAAGGCTGAAACAACAGCCACAGCGTACACGGCAGCAGCACCAGCGCCATGGCCCCCAGCGTCATATAGCGATACGCCGAGTAACACGACACCGCGCTGACTGACATGCCTACAGTGAACAGCATGACCAGCACCTGGGACACCCGGTCGTCGCTGGGCATCACCGCCAACGCACCAGCGCCCCAGATGCCGGCAGATAACATCAGTGTGATCCAGTAACGACGCTCCCAGCGAGCGGGGGTGCGCTCGCTGTGAGGGCAACCAAACCAGTCCATGAACATCTTCAGCCGCAACAGCGACGCACCCGCCAGCAGCACCAGCCATACCAGCATGACACTGTGCTCAAAGCGATCCCAGCACAGCCAGCAGAGCATGGCCGCGCCCAGGTAACTGCCGAACACCGCGGAGAACGACTGGCGAAACAGCTGATGCAAACGATCAGTTCGCACCTGCTCCTCGATCACGTCGCCCTGGTCCTGCGCACGACTGGAGCTATTCATGCAAACCGCCTGTTTGGACTGCTACGACAAAGGCGCCATTGTGGCACCCTGCCAGTAGCCTGGACAACTGCGTCCAGCCAGGTAGAGCTCTTAAAGTCCCTGCGGGCGCAGAATCAGTACGCCCAACGGCGGCAGGTTCAACGACAACGACGCCGGTTGCCCATGGCGTGGCTCATCCTGGGCAAGCACCTCTCCACCGTTGCCAAAGTTTGACCCGGCGTAGGTATCCGCATCACTGTTGATCACCTCGCTCCAGCGCCCGCCGAAGGGCACACCCACCGCATAGCCTTCACGCGGTACCGGGGTGAAGTTGGCGACCACCAGCACCGGCTTACCGTCCTTGCTCCAGCGCAGCCAGGCGTAGACGCTGTTGATCGCGTCATCGCCAATCAACCATTGGAAGCCCTGGGGTGCATCATCCTGTTCGTGCAGGGCCGGCTCCTCGCGATACAGGCGGTTCAAGTCACCCACCAGTTTCTGCACGCCGCGGTGCTCGGGGTATTGCAACAAGTACCAATCCAGTTGCTGGTCATGGTTCCACTCGCGCCATTGGCCAAACTCACAGCCCATGAACAAGAGTTTCTTGCCCGGATGCATCCACATGAAACTCAGGTAGGCGCGCAGGTTGGCGAACTTCTGCCAGCGATCGCCAGGCATCTTGTCGATCAGCGAGTGCTTGCCGTGCACCACCTCGTCGTGGGAGATCGGCAGGATAAAACGCTCGGACCAGGCGTAGACCAGGCCAAAACTCAGTTCGTTGTGATGGTGGGCGCGGTACACCGGGTCTTGCTGGATGTAATGCAGCGAGTCGTGCATCCACCCCATGTTCCACTTGTAGTTGAACCCCAGGCCACCCTGTTGGGTCGGCTGGCTGACCCCGGGCCAGGCGGTAGATTCCTCGGCAATCACCAAGGCCCCCGGCGCTTCCAGGGCGACCACGTCGTTCAAGTGCCGCAGGAAGTCGATGGCTTCCAGGTTTTCCCGGCCGCCATGGCGATTGGGCACCCACTCTCCAGCCTTGCGCGAATAGTCGCGGTACAGCATCGACGCCACCGCATCCACCCGCAGACCGTCGACATGGAAATGCTTGAGCCAGTGCAACGCCGACGCCAGCATGAAGCCGTGGACCTCGGTACGACCCAGGTTGTAGATCAGGGTGTCCCAGTCCTGGTGGAAGCCTTCCAGCGGGTTGGCATACTCGTACAACGCCGTGCCGTCGAATTGCGCCAGACCATGGGTGTCGGTGGGGAAATGCGCCGGCACCCAGTCAAGGATCACGCCGATATCCGCCTGATGGCAGGCATTGACGAACCAGGCGAAATCTTCCGGCGAGCCGAAGCGTGCACTGGGCGCGAACTGCGACAGGGCTTGATAGCCCCAGGAACCACCAAAGGGATGCTCCATGATCGGCATCAGCTCAATATGGGTGAAGCCCAGTTGCTGCACATAGGGAATCAAGCGCTCGGCCAGTTCACGCCAGCCGTACTGGCGGGCGACTTCGCCGGCCTCGTCCAGTTCGCACTGCCAGGAGCCCACGTGCAGCTCATAGATCGACAACGGCGCAGTGGATTTCTGTTTGTCGCCACGGGCCTGCATCCAGTCATGGTCCTGCCAGTCCACCTGCAAGGGTGCGGCGACTTTCGAGGCCGTGTCGGGCGGCAATTGGGTGGCCAGGGCCATAGGATCGGCCTTGAGCGGCAGGATTCCATGGGCACCGAGGATTTCATATTTGTAGGCGGCGCCCGGTTGCAGGCGCGGGATAAAAATCTCCCAGACGCCAGACGGATGGCGCAGGCGCATCGGATGACGGCGACCATCCCAGATATTGAAGTCGCCCACCACCGAGACCCGCCGTGCATTCGGTGCCCATACCGCAAAGCGCACGCCCGCGACGCCGTCGACGCTGGTCACCTGAGCCCCCAGGCAACTACCCAGGTCGCGATGATTGCCTTCGGCAAACAGGTAGAGGTCCATTTCCCCCAGCAACAATTGACTGAAGCTGTAAGGATCTTCTGTGATCTGCTCTCCGCCCGCCCACTGGATTTTCAACAGGTAAGGCTGGCGCGTGCTGAACTGCCCGACAAACAAACCCGGTACCTGGTTCGCCTCCAGGCTGCCAAGGGTCTCGCTGCCATCGCGGCTGAGCACCTGGACGCTCAGCGCCTCCGGCAGAAAGACGCGGATAAACTGGCCGCCCTGCTCGTCGTCATGGGGCCCCAGGATCGAGAATGGATCGGGGTGCTCGGCGCGCACCAGCGCTTCGACGTCCTTGGACGCCGGCAATGCCGTCAGCTTGGGCTGCAGCGGTTCTTTATGTGTAAAACTCATGAGGTCTCCCCACCGCGTACAGGTTTCGATTTAGGTGTTAGCCCGCTGAGCAAACCGTGCAGCCCTTGCAGGGGCACCGGCAACCAGGTCGGGCGATTTTCCGCTTCGTAGGCCACTTCGTACGCAGCCTTCTCCAGGCTGAACAACGTCAGCGCTGCGTCCTGGCCGTTGGCATCCTGCCAGTCATGCGCCAGTGTAGCCGTCGCCGCCTGGTAAGCCTGGGTAAATGCCTGACGGGCTTCATTCAGGTAGCGATCAGTCACGCGTTTGCGCGCAATGTCCGCTTCCGGCGAGTGATCCACTCCTTGCACATTCAGGGCCATGGCCGCCGCGTAATCGAAGGAGCGCAACACACCACTCACATCTTTATAGGGGCTGTGTTTGCCACGCCGCTCATGCAGTGGCCGCGCGGGCTCGCCTTCAAAGTCGATCAGGTAGGCATCGCCCTTGACTACCAGCACTTGGCCCAGGTGCAAGTCTCCATGCACCCGGATGCGCAACCCGCCTAGCGTGGCCTTTGCCAGCGCCTGGACATGCCCGGCGATGGCTTTTTTCTGCGCCAGTAATTCACTGACCAACGCCTGATCAGCGGGGTTCAACTGGCTTTGATGAAGTTTGAGCAGTTGCAGGGCGCGGTCGATCTGGGTGCCGACATCCTTGGCCCAGGCCTGGGTATCCTTGGCCGTGGTCACTTCGGGCTTGAAGGCCTTGTCGGCGGTCGGCGCGCCCAGCACCAAGTGCATCTCTCCCAGGCGCTGGCCGAGCACCTCGGCAAAATCTGCCAATTCGCCAAGAGCGTTGTAGTGCTGCTCCTGTTCAGAGATCGCCTCAGCCAGCTCATCACGGATCGCCCGTTCCAGGTTGTTCTGGGTCCAGCTCCAGGCATCGCCCTGATTACTGAGGTAGCCCTGGGCAATCATCAGCAGGTTGTCCTGCCCTTGCACATCACGCCGGCTCATCGAACCCAGCAATGGCGAGATATTCGGATAGCCCGCAGTGGTCAGGTAGGCGCTCATTTCCAGCTCCGGGTGCACCCCGGCACTGACTTTTCGAATCAACTTGAGCACCAGGCTCTCGCCCACTACCACCGAGCTGTTGGATTGTTCGGCGGACAAGTAACGCACCGCTGATTCATCGGTCAGTTGCAGGTCGGCCAAGTGTGGAGTCGCCTCGAAGCGCAGATCACCCTCATTGCAATTGAGCACAGTACCGGCCTGCATGGCCTGGATCACCGCACGGATGAAATGCTCAAGGCTGAACGCATCAGTCACCAACCCTACCTGGCGGGTGCGCCGCACACGGGCCAGGGCCAATTGCTGGGGCAAGGCGCTGGTGAACTGGTCTTCGCTCAGAAAGCCCAACGGCAATTGATAACGGCTGACCTGGCCGCCACTGGTTACCTCGATTTCACTGAGCAACACCGGGTGCTGCGGGTCACCAAAGCGTACGCCGTAAGCGATGTGCACGCTGTCGATAGCCATGTCCTTGCCAGCAAACCAGCGTCGCTTGGGCAGCCAAGCCGGCAGTGAAGTTTGCTCAAGACTGGTGCGGCAAGGTTCTTCCAACAATTCTTCCATGCGTTTTTTCAGTACCAGGGTGGTGAAGTCGGGCATGCTTTGCGCCGGTTCCACATGCCAGCTGGGCATTTGGTTCTCCGCCGCCAGCACAAACCAGTAGAAGCCATAGGGCGCCAGGGTCAGCAGGAAATTCAGTTGGCCGATGGGTGGGAACGCATTACCGCCGAGCATCTCCACCGGCACCATGCCGGCAAACGCAGACAGGTCCAGCTCCGCAGCCTGGGCGCTGCGCGACACGTTGGCCACGCACAAGATGATCTCGCTGCGGCCATCTTCGCCGGTGTACTCACGGGTATAGGCGAGAATGCGGCGATTGGTTGGCGACAGCATTTTCAGGCTGCCACGGCCAAACGCCTTGGACTGCTTGCGCACGGCGAGCATGCGTCGGGTCCAGTTGAGCAGCGAGTGCGGGTCCTGGGCCTGGGTTTCGACGTTGACCGACTGATAACCGTATTGCGCATCCATGATCGGCGGCAACACCAGGCTGGCCGGGTCGGCGCGGGAAAAACCGCCGTTGCGGTCGATGGACCATTGCATCGGTGTACGCACGCCGTCGCGGTCGCCCAGGTAGATGTTGTCGCCCATGCCGATTTCATCGCCGTAATACAGGGTCGGCGTGCCCGGCATCGACAGCAACAAGCTGTTGAGCAACTCCACACGGCGGCGATCGCGCTCCATCAGCGGCGCCAGGCGCCGGCGGATGCCCAGGTTGATACGCGCGCGGCGGTCGGCGGCGTAGTAGTTCCACAGGTAGTCGCGCTCCTTGTCGGTGACCATTTCCAGAGTCAGCTCATCGTGGTTGCGCAGGAAAATCGCCCATTGGCAGTTGGCGGGAATCTCCGGGGTCTGACGCAAGATATCAGTGATAGGGAAGCGATCTTCCTGGGCTAATGCCATGTACATGCGCGGCATCAGCGGAAAGTGGAAGGCCATGTGGCATTCATCGCCGTCATCGCCCTTGCGGTCGCCAAAGTACAGCTGAGTGTCTTCCGGCCATTGGTTGGCCTCGGCCAGCAGCATGCGGTCAGGGTAATGGGCGTCGATTTCGGCACGGATCTGCTTGAGGACATCGTGGGTTTCAGCAAGGTTTTCGTTATTGGTGCCGTCGCGCTCGATCAGGTAGGGGATGGCATCCAGGCGCAGGCCGTCGATGCCCAGGTCGAGCCAATAGCGCATCACCGACAACACCGCTTTCATCACTTGCGGGTTATCGAAGTTCAGGTCGGGCTGGTGCGAATAGAAGCGATGCCAGAAGTATTGGCCCGCCACCGGGTCCCAGGTCCAGTTGGACTTTTCAGTGTCGAGGAAAATAATGCGCGTGCCGTCGTACTTCTGGTCATCGTCGGACCACACGTAGAAGTCCCGTGCCGCCGAGCCCGGCTTGGCCTTGCGCGCACGCTGGAACCAGGGGTGCTGGTCGGAGGTGTGGTTGATCACCAGTTCGGTGATCACCCGCAACCCGCGTTTATGGGCTTCGGCGATGAAGCGCCTGGCGTCGGCCATGGTCCCGTAGTCGCTGTGCACGCCACGGTACTCGGCAATATCGTAGCCGTCATCACGGCGTGGCGAGGGGTAGAACGGCAACAGCCAGATGGTGTTCACACCAAGGTCGGCAATGTAGTCGAGTTTGGCAATCAGGCCGGGAAAGTCACCGATGCCGTCGTTGTTGGAATCGAAATAGGATTTGACGTGGACCTGATAGATCACCGCGTCTTTGTACCAGAGCGGGTCTTTGATAAAGGTGGCTGCCTTGGGTTTCTTCGCCATTGGAAACTCCTGAAGTTCTGCAGACGCAAATGCAGTCAATGCGCGAGGGGGTTTGCCCCCTCCCACACGCTGATCTCCACTTGCCTAGGAAACAGTGATACGCCAGATCCCAAATGGCATCTGCGGTTCAAGCCGCGTCCATTGGGTCTTGCCGTACCAGGTCCAGCGATGGCCGTTCATCAAGTCCTCACCCTGGGTCTGGGCGTCGTCCGGCAGGCCCATCTCCCACAGCGGCAACTCGAAATGCGCTTCCTGGGCATTGAAGGGGTCGAGGTTGACCGCCACCAGGATAAAGTTGCTGCCGTCTTCACTGCGCTTGCCGAAATACAGGATATTGTCATTCCAGGCGTTGTAGAGCTTGAGTCCCAAATGGGTCTGCAGCGCCGGGTTCTGCCGGCGGATCCGGTTGAGCTGGGCAATCTCGGCAATGATATTGCCGGGCGCGGTGAAGTCCCGGAGGCGGATTTCGTACTTCTCCGAATCCAGGTATTCCTCTTTGCCCGGCACCGGCGCGGCTTCGCACAGCTCAAAGCCCGAATACATGCCCCACAGGCCCGAGCCCATGGTCGCCAGGGCGGCACGGATCAAGAAGCCGGGGCGCCCGGACTGATGCAAAAAGGCCGGGTTGATGTCCGGTGTATTGACGAAGAAATTCGGCCGATAGCATTCGCGCCATGGCGACTGGTTCAGTTGCGTGAGGTATTCGCTCAACTCGGCCTTGGTGTTGCGCCAGGTGAAGTAGGTGTAGCTCTGGGAGTAACCGACCTTGCCCAGGCGCGCCATCATCGCCGGGGTAGTGAAGGCTTCTGCGAGGAAGATCACCTCAGGGTACTTCGCCCTCACGTCGCTGATCAGCCACTGCCAGAACGGCAGCGGCTTGGTGTGGGGGTTGTCGACCCGAAAAGTCTTGACGCCCTCTTCCACCCAACCCACCACAATGTCGCGCAGCTCGGTCCACAGGCCGGGGATCGCATCTGCTGCATAGAAATCGACGTTAACGATGTCCTGGTATTTCTTTGGCGGATTTTCCGCGTATTTGATCGTGCCGTCCGGGCGCCAGTTGAACCAGCCCGGGTGCTGCTTGAGCCATGGGTGGTCCTGGGAGCACTGGATGGCGAAGTCCAGGGCGATTTCCAGGCCATGGTCGGCGGCAGCCTTGACCAACCGGCGAAAATCGTCGCGACTACCCAGTTGCGGGTGGATAGCCTCGTGACCGCCCTCTTCACTACCGATGGCATAGGGGCTGCCAGGATCATCGGGGCCAGCCGTCAGGGAATTGTTCTTGCCCTTGCGATGGCTACGGCCGATGGGATGGATCGGCGGGAAGTACAGCACATCAAAGCCCATGTCATGGATCATCGACAAGCGCGAGTGCACATCGTTGAAGGTGCCGTGGCGCCCCGGATCGTCGGTGATCGAGCGCGGAAACAGCTCGTACCAACTGGCAAATTGCGCCGCTTCGCGCTCCACATCAATCGGGTACGCCGGGCTGACGCTCAGATAGGCGCGGTGATCGGCCTGGGTCATCAGATGCGCACTGTCTTCGTGCAGGAACAGCGCCACCTGCTCGGATTCCAACAGGCCCGAGAGTTCGTGGTGCAAAATCATCAATCGGTCGCGCAGTTCGTTGTCACTGCGCTCGGCGGCCTGCAGCACCAGGCTGCGGCCTTCCTGCAGTTCGAGGCTGACCGGCACCCCGGCCTCATGTTTCTTGCGCAGTTCGTAGCAGAAGCTGGCGAAGGTGTCGATCCAGGCTTCGATGCAGTATTCATGCGGGCCCTGCTGGGCGACGCTGAACGCTCCCTCCCAGCCATTGTTGCCCACATCGGTCATAACCACGCTGTGCCAGCTTTCATCCTCCCGCGCTCGCCAGCGAATCAGCACCGCCAGTTTGTCATGGCCATCGGCGAAGACCTTGCTGGTCACATTGACCCGCTGGCCAACCACCGTCTTGACGGCGAACTCGCCATTGTCGATCACCGGCATGGTGCTTTCGATTGCAATCCTGGGCAACAACAGCGCTTGGGACAGCGGCAATGCGCAATCTTCTGGAGCCAGTGTTTCAGCAGTCATCGAGCATCTTCCCCTTACGCCCCGTGGACGCCCTTTGCTTGATCCGAATTCAGAAACGGCGACGCTCTCCCTGAGCAGGGCCGTATAAGGTCCGAGCCTGGGCGCTGTTCAAAAGTTCAGGTGGATATACCGCCACCGGGCGGGAATCATTTCCCGCAGGCAAGGGTCCACCGATAGAGCAAAGCATAAACGAGGCCATACCCATGAATATCCCGATACCACCTGAACCCGAAGATCCGAATATCGACGAGCCCCCGCTGCCGCCCACAGAACCACAACCCGTTCCTGAACAAGAGCCGCCTGAAAACGAGCCACCGCCCGTGCAGGAACCCCCCGCAACGATGCCGCCCGTTATCGTCTGATTTACAGGCCCACAAACGCTTGCTTGCGAACCAAACATCGTGGGCAAGCGATGCTGATTTTTCCCACTCGCTTTACAGACATCACCGAGATCACTCCCTCGAAGGCCAAGATAGATTCATTGCTCGTGCGCTGACCCGCCTTGTTGCTGGCCCAGACTATTCCGTCCGTAACGCGAGTACCTTCCATGTCCATTTCACTACTGCCACCAACGTCCAATATCCTTGGCGTACAACAACCGTCGGTCAGCGATGATCGACAGAAACTGAACGATTTATTAAGGGCCGGCCCCAGCGGGATCATGCGCAGGAAAGAGCCTGACAGGCATCCATCGGACCTCCCCAAGGCGCCGCAAGCTTTTACCCCACCCAACCCTGGCCCCTCGACAAGTCTGAAACCGCAGGCGCCCGGTACCGATGCGCCCGAGGAGCAAGCCTCAACTGCGCCCAGCACTGCACCTACTACAAACGTGGAGCCGCAGGCGCCCGGTGCAGACGCCCCCCGGCTCGCACAACTTCGTGCGCTTGCCAGCCGGCAGAGTATTACCCAGATGCTGCGCGAGCCAAACTCGCAGGAGACCGCCCAGAAGTTGGCCGAGATCCGTAGCCTGTTAAGCAAGGAGAATGTCAAGTCAATGCTGCAAGGCCCGGATGCAGACGAAGCGCGCAAGCTGATTACTGAAGTGAAGGAGCGTTTAGGTCAGTCAAGCCTGCAGAAGATTCATGACCAATCCTCGCATATCGAGCGACCGGGCTTGAGCCCTCAAGAGATCCGCGACCGCACTGCCAGCTCTGACCCCGAGGAGAGTTTCAGCCAATCCATGCAAGTTTTTGATGAGCTACGCGTTGAGGAATCCTATGCCAAACAGCGAGTGCGCCAGAGTACGCCACTCGCCTCGGCCCTCTTCGAGATCGGCAAGGAAGTGGACCTCGGCGAGCCGACCCCGCAACCGGACAATTCATCGGCCGAGGCAGACAGCCTCAAACCCAACAACAACAACAACAACAACAGCAACAGCAACAGCAACAGCAACAGCAACAGCAACAGCAACAGCAACAGCAACGATTCCAGGATTGACGTTGGTCAGACCTTCACCTTCCACAGTACCCGCGACTCAAACTTCGATGCGCCTAAGGAAGTGATGGATTTTGACCACAACAGAGACAAGCTCGATGTAACCGCCATTCGCAACCAACTCGGCAACAAGCCGTTGAAATTGGTAGAAAATTTCTCAGGCGCCAGTGGCGAAGTGCAGGTTCACTACAACCCGGCCAATAATACGAGCGTGGTAATGATTTCCGGCAACCCGGGAGAGCCGCCCTTCGTGGTGAAAGTCTTCGGTGAGGTCAGGTACAGCAACCTCACCACCTGACCCTGTCACTCATCCTTGTCCAGCAGCTTGACGACCCGGGGCATCACACTGAATACCACCAGCGCAAGCAGCGTACTGAATACCGCCGTCGATTCCCGCCCCATCCCCGCTGCCACGCCAATGGCGGCGGTCATCCACAACCCGGCCGCGGTGGTCAGCCCCTTTACATGCTGGCCCTCTTCGTCCTCTCTGCCCTTGAGAATGGTGCCAGCGCCGAGGAAGCCGATCCCTGCAATCACCCCCTGCACAACACGGCTCATGGCGTCTGCCTGGCTGCCGGACACTTGCGGCACCAGAACAAACAGCGCGGCGCCCAAGGCCACCAGCATATGGGTGCGCACCCCTGCCGCCTTGCCCTTTTGTTCCCGTTCAAACCCCAGGATGCCGCCCAACAGCGCGGCGATCAGCAGGCGCACAGTGATTTGCGTCAACTGCCGTGCGTCGCCGATGTCGGCGAATTCAGCCTGCAGGGTTTGCCACACTTGATGCCACCAGGCGTCCATGGATGTGTCCCTTCTTATTGTGAATGAAAGATAGACAGCGCAGACCGCCAGTCAGTTGCCTGGAACCCGCCAGCGTTACTGTCGCCTAACCGTACATAGCCCATGAACGGAGATCGCCATGTCTGTACGCATCGAAAATCATTTGTGCTACTTCACGCTCGACGAGGACGGCCAAGAACAAAGCGTGCCGGCTACTCGGGTAAACATCCTGACCGATAATGACAAGGCCATGTCGTATGTGGAGTTGGCCGGCCAGCAGATCTACATCACCGAAGCCGAGGCCGACGCCCTCACAGTAGAAGGCGCCAGGGATGGTCGTAACCACGTAAAGGCCGAAAAACCGGGTTCGGTGATTTAATTGATCTGTATCAATTTAGGTCAAAGACCACCTGTACCTCAGTGAGCCTGAGGTACAGCAGATTGCCAAATAGGGTTAAATCAAATCCATCTGATCCGGTTTTTATCACCATACCTGAGCCTGTTATGCTCACAGCCTGTCGCCCATAGTTCCCCGGCCTGATGGAGGCTGATGAGCGAACGACCATGAGCGAACGAATCCCAACCGTGGAAACCTTTGAGCCCAACCACCCGAAGAAGGTGACGGCCAAATCCAGCGACAACCTGATCCATACCCGCAGCTTCACCGGCGTGTTCCGCACCTTGCGCGTCGGCGGCGCCGGCCTGCTGTTCCTGGCCTTTTTCGGCACCGTATGGCTGAACTGGGGTGGTCGCCAAGCCGTGCTGTGGGACCTGGCCGAGAGTAAGTTCCACATCTTCGGTGCTACTTTCTGGCCTCAGGATTTCATCCTGCTGTCGGCGCTGCTGATCATCTGCGCCTTTGGCCTGTTTGCGATCACGGTGTTTGCCGGCCGCGTCTGGTGCGGCTACACCTGTCCGCAAAGCTCGTTCACCTGGCTGTTCATGTGGTGTGAAAAGGTCACCGAGGGTGAACGCAACCAACGCATCAAGCTGCAAGCCGCACCCTGGAGCCTGAATAAACTGGCGCGACGCTCGGCCAAACATACGTTGTGGCTGGGTATCAGCCTGCTGACGGGGCTGACGTTTGTCGGTTATTTCACGCCCATTCGCCCGCTCGCCGCCGAATTGCTGACCTGGCAGATGGGCGGAGTGAGCCTGTTTTGGGTGCTGTTTTTCACCGGTGCCACTTATATCAATGCCGGCTGGCTGCGCGAAGCAGTGTGCATGCACATGTGCCCCTATGCGCGATTCCAGAGCGTGATGTTTGATAAAGACACCCTGACCATTTCCTACGACACAGCCCGCGGCGAACGCCGTGGCCCGCGTAAACGCGAGGTGCAGCCCGCGGCGGTCGGCCTCGGCGATTGCATCGATTGCCAACTGTGCGTACAGGTGTGCCCCACCGGCATCGATATCCGCGACGGCCTGCAAATGGAATGCATCGGCTGCGCGGCTTGCATCGACGCCTGCGACTCAATCATGGACAAAATGGGCTACGCCCGTGGCTTGGTGAGCTACACCAGTGAACACCAACTGCAAGGTGGCAAGACTCACCTGCTGCGGCCCCGCCTGATCGGCTACAGTTCCGTGCTGCTGGTGATGATCGCAGCCTTGGTGGTGGCCTTGGTCGAACGGCCGATGGTGTCGCTGGACGTGACCAAGGACCGTGGTATGTTCCGCGAAAACAGCCAGGGCTTGATCGAAAACATCTACAGCCTCAAGGTCATCAACAAGACCCAGCAGCGCCAGGATTACCGTCTGGAACTGGTGGATGCCGACGGCTTCCAGTTGCAGGGCAAAACCCAGGTCAGCCTGGCGCCCGGGGAAATCGTCGATGTACCGGTTTCTGTGGCATTGCTGGCGGACAAACCGGTGAGCAGTTCGCAGACCCTGCGCTTCAAGGTGACGGATGTGGATGAACCCTGGATTTATAGCGCGGCGGACAGTCGCTTCGTCGCACCGTTGAACCGCTGACAATCGGCCAATGTGGGAGGGGGCTTGCTCCCGATAGCGGTGTATCAGTCAGCATCTTTTCACTGACACACCGCTATCGGGAGCAAGCCCCCTCCCACATTTACCCAGCGTACACATAGACAAACCTGTTTAAGGCCCTCATGAAACGCTACGAAAAATTCGCCGACGACATCGCAGAACTCATCCGCTCCGGCGTCCTCGGCCCGGGCCAGCGCGTACCATCGGTGCGCTATGCAAGCCAGACCTACGGCGTCAGCCCGTCCACGGTGTTCCAGGCTTACTACCTGCTGGAGCGCCGCGGTCTGATTCGCGCACGACCGCGTTCCGGCTACTTCGTCAACACCCACGCGCCCAGCCCGTTTTCCGAACCGGTGGTGAGTGCGCAGGTGCATGAGTCCACCCGCGTAGACGTGAGTGAGCTGGTGTTCTCGGTCCTGGACTCCATCAAGGACCCCAACACCGTGCCCTTCGGCTCGGCGTTCCCCAGCCCGATGTTGTTCCCACTGCCCCGCCTGGCTCGATCCCTGGCCAGTGCCAGCCGCGAAATGGACCCGCGCCTTGTCGTCACCGACATGTCGCCGGGCAACCCGCAACTGCGCCGACAGATTGCCCTGCGTTACATGGTCGGCGGCCTGATGCTGCCCATGGAGGAGCTGTTGATCACCAATGGCGCCCTTGAAGCACTGAACCTGTGCCTGCAGGCCGTGACCGAACCCGGCGACCTGGTTGCCATCGAAGCCCCGGCGTTTTATGCCTGCCTGCAAGTGCTGGAGCGCCTGAAGCTCAAGGCCGTGGAAATCCCGGTGCACCCACGCGACGGCATTGACCTCCACGCCCTTGCCCAAAGCCTTGAGCGCTATCCGATCAAGGCCTGCTGGACCATGACCAGCTTCCAGAACCCCATGGGCGCGACCTTGCCTGAGGCGAGAAAACAGGCGCTGGTGGAACTGCTGCGCGGCCATCAGGTGCCGTTGATCGAAGATGATGTCTATGCAGAGCTGTATTACGGGCAGCAAGCGCCGAAGTCGGCCAAGGCTTTTGATACAGAAGGGTTGGTGATGCACTGCGGTTCCTTTGCCAAGAGCCTGGCTCCGGGTTACCGCGTCGGCTGGGTCGCAGCCGGGCGCTTCGCGCAGAAGGTCGAGCGCCTGAAACTGATGACCTCGTTGTGCCCATCAATGCCAGCCCAGGCGGCAATTGCCGATTACCTGCAGCACGGCGGTTATGACCGGCACCTGCGCAAACTGCGCTATGCCCTGGAAGAACAGCAAAGCGCCATGCTGTCAGCCATTGCCCGTTACTTCCCGGCCCAGACACGGGTCAGCCAGCCGGCCGGCGGGTATTTCCTGTGGCTGGAACTGCCGGAACAGACCGACTCGCTGAAATTGTTCCAGATGGCCTTGGCCCAAGGCATCAGCATTGCCCCGGGGCCGATTTTTTCTGCGACCCGACGGTTCAGCAATTGTATTCGTTTGAACTATGGCAGCCCCTGGACCGAGGCGTCGGAAAAGGCCATGGAAACGCTGGGGCGAATTGTGCGGTCGTTTTAACGATGGGATACACAGCCTTTGGAACGCAGCGCCCTTAGGAGACACTCAGGTGTGTGTATCTTCACTTCGAGACCGCCATGCGCATCAACATGCTCCCCACATCGACCGCCTACCAGCTTGGCGAAGGCCGCCCGGAAAACAACTGGCTTGCGGTGCCTGCAGCGCCCGAAGAGCCACCTTTCGCGGATCGTCGCTCCGCCAGGCAAATCATCAACGCCAATCCAGGGGTGAAACACCTGCTCAGGCGCAGGGACAGCTATCCGGTGACCGACTTGCTCAAGCGACGACTGGGCGACTGGACATCCGCCAACCCTGATGCCAGGGCCAGGGCGCGCGCAGCCTATAACCTGGCGCGTGTGATCAATGTCCTCGACAACGTGAATGATCGTCGCGTAGGTAACAGTGAACGGCATGACGGCAAGATCAACGGCTTTTACAACGCAGGCTATTCCACTCGTAAAAATTCCGAGGCGCGCCTACTCGTAGCATTCGCGCAAGACGGCTACGACGTGCTGCAAAACCTGGGGCACTAAGCCTCGAGGTTTAACGTCCTCCGCCCAGATCCAGGAAGGTTCCGGTGGCGTATGAAGCCTTGTCCGACAGCAGCCAGATAATCGCCTCCGCCACCTCATCCGGGCGCCCACCACGAGCCATGGGAATGCCGGACTCAAGCTTGCTGACCCGGTCAGGGTCACCGCTGAGGGCGTGGAAATCGGTAAAGATGTAGCCGGGACGTACCGCGTTGACACGAATGCCTTCACCCGCGACCTCTTTCGACAGGCCAAGCGTGAAGGTGTCCAGAGCCCCCTTGGACGCGGCATAGTCGACATACTCACCCGGCGATCCCAGGCGCGCCGCCACCGACGATACGTTGACAATGCTGCCACCCTGCCCGCCATACCGGGGCGACATGCGCAACACCGCATGCTTGGCGCACAGGATCGGGCCCAGCACATTGGTCTTCATGATTTTCAGGAGACGAAATTCGGACATTTCATCGACCCGCGACTTCTGCCCGACGGTGCCAGCGTTATTGACCAGCGCCGTGACACGGCCCAGTTCGGCGTCCACGCGATTGAACAACGCGATTACCTCATCTTCGCTGCTGACATCGGCGCGCACTGCAATGGCCTGGGCACCCACACCACGCACTTGTTCAAGCATGCCCTGGGCGGCCTTTTCGTCAGACTGATAATTAATGCAGATGCGATACCCTTCGCGAGCGGCCAGCAACGCCGTCTCGGCGCCAATTCCACGGCTACCCCCGGTGATGACGACGACTTTATCCATGGCTGCGGTCTCCAGATTCAACCTGATGTTTAGGGTTGGATCCAAGAATACCCGTCACTTGTAGCTTTTGTCAGGCGCTACCGTTTGTTCGGCGCTCCGGATATCTGCCATGAAGCTATCGGCTGGTAATGGGTGCCCCAACAAGTAGCCTTGCAACGAATCACATCCCAGGCGAGTGAGAAAATCCTGCTGCACATCGGTTTCCACGCCTTCGGCCACAATTCGCAAGCCCAGGGCCTGGCCGAGGGCCACGATGGCCGAGACGATCGCCGCGTCGTCGCTGTCGTGTTCCAGGTCACGCACGAAGCCGCGATCAATCTTCAACTCGTTGGCCGGCAGGCGCTTGAGGTACATCAGGCTGGAGTAGCCGGTGCCAAAGTCATCGATGGACAGATCGACGCCCATGTCCGAGAGCTGCTGCAACACTGTCATGCTCGCGTCGGCATCGTTCATGGCGGTGGTCTCGGTAATTTCCAGGGTCAGGCTGTTCGCGGGCAATTGGTGACGCTCCAGGGCGGCCGCTACGCTGTTGACCAACCCGGCGTGGCAGAACTGCAACGCCGAGAGGTTCACGGCAATGCGCCAGCTCTCGTAACCCTGGGCGTACCACAGGCTCATCTGGCGGCAGGCTTCGTTGAGTACCCACTCGCCGATGGGAATGATCAGCCCGGTCTTCTCCGCCAGTGCGATAAAAGTGGCCGGCAACAGCAGGCCCTGCTGCGGGTGCTCCCAGCGCAGCAACGCCTCGGCGCCCACCGCTGCACCGCTGACGGCGTCGAACTTGGGCTGGTAATACAAGCGAAACTGCCCATGTTCGAGGGCATTGCGCAGGTCCTGCAATAGCTGCAATTGCTTGCGCGCATTGGTGTTCATCGATACATCGAAGAAGCTGTAGCCGTTCTTGCCCATACCCTTGGCGTGGTACATCGCCGCATCGGCGTTCATCAACAATTCCTGGGGGCTGCTGCCGTTGCCCGGGAACAGGGCGATGCCGATGCTGGCAGAGATGTTCAACTCCTGCTCGGCGACCTTGAAGGTGCGGTTGATCAGGCCGACCTGACGCTCAGCCAAGCCCATGGCATCGTCCGGTTGGGTCAATTGCACCAGCAGCACAAACTCGTCACCGCCAATACGGGCCAGGGTGTCCTGGCTGCGCAAGTCCTCGCGCAGACGCAGGCCTACCTCGCGTAGCAACTGATCGCCCATGTGATGACCAAAGGCGTCATTGACCGGCTTGAAGCCATCCAGGTCGATAAACATCAAGGCAAAGCAGCCACCCTGCTCATTCACCGCCTGGATACCTTGCTGGATGCGATCCGTCAGCAGTGTGCGATTGGGCAGGCCCGTGAGCATGTCATGCAGGGCCAGATGGGTCAGTTCCTGGTTAGCCAGGATCAGGGAATCGGCGAGCACGGCGGTGCGCGCTTCCAGGCGTGCGTCGAGCAGCGAGGTCAATAGCGCAATGACCAACACCGCCAAAGAGGTCACCAAAACCAGGTTATCCAGGCCCTTGCCGCTCAAACCCGTCAGCGCCGCACCACAATAACTGCCATCGGCAAAACGCGCCGCGGCCATCCCGGTGTAGTGCATGCCAACGATAGCCACGCCCATCACCACTGCCGCACCACCTCGAGCCAGGCGCACATAAGGCGTGTTGCGGCGCAGGTTGAAGGCGATCCACAGTGCCGCACCGCAAGCCATCACCGCGATCAATAACGAAGCGCCGAACAGGGTCGGGTCATAGTCGATACCTGGGGTCATGCGCATCGCGGCCATGCCGGTGTAATGCATGCTGGCGATACCGGCCCCCATGACCAACGCACCGAATGCCAACTGCCAGGCAGTCAGGCGTGGCTGACTGACCAGCCACAAGGCGAAGCCACTGGATAACACCGCGATCAACAGCGACAGCGCAGTGATGCCCAGGTCAAACCCGAGGGCAAACGGCAGGCGCAGGGCCAACATGCCGATAAAGTGCATGGACCAGACACCGACGCCCATCGCCAGTGCACCGCCGCTGATCCATAGATACACCGCGCGTCCCTTGGCGGTAGCGATACGCCCGGCCAGGTCCAACGCGGTATAGGACGCCAGTACAGCGACGCACAGGGAAATCACGACAAGGGAGGTTGAATAGCTACCGATCAGCATGGGACTTCTCGCGGGTTACCGGGGTGTAAAAGCCCGTGCCGGGTGGCAAAGCGCGCGATTGTAGCGAGAATGAATCTGGGGCAGGTGATTAATTATCAGAAGGCCATTCGTGATTTTTTGGCGTCAATCGGATGACCTCATGAGGCAGTTTCTGGCCGCCAAGGAGATCAAAATGTGGGAGAGGCGGTGCTACGATTCGACTCGCCCCCGAGGGCCATGTGTATCCACACAGCTGTGTAGCAGCCGACGGTAACCACGATGCGAAGCGAGCCGCTCTTGATCTTGCTTTTGATCTTAGGCGCCCCGTCAAACCACGCTGGCCGGAATTCGACAGGGATTTGGGGGGTAAACCGGCAGGGATGCCGGTTTAGCCGCCCCGCGCCATGGATGGCGCGTGGCGGCGGCCCCCCAAATCCATGGCGGATTACGGGCACACCGAGCCTGGGCGAGGTGCCGAGTGGTGGGGCAAGAGCCTTTTGGTTACTTTTGGGCTCTTTTCAAAAGTGACCCGCCGTAAGGGCGGAACCAATAGTGGCCGTTACCGCAGGAATGGATATGTACACGGTCTGATCCAACATCCTGGTCGGCTGTCAGGCCGCCATCGGGAGCAAGCCCCCTCCCACATTTGGGCCGGGTCACTCCTTCTCGGCCAGGGAGGTCTGGCCGTCCCAGCCGCCCCCCAGCGCCGCGATCAGCTGCACACTTGCCACCAACCGCGACTGCAGCAAGTTCAACACCGTACGCTCGTTACTCAGGGCCGTCGCTTGCACGGTGACCACGTCCAGATAGGCAATCAACCCCGCCTTGTACTGGTTCTCGGTCAGGCGCAACGATTCACGCGCTGACTCCAGCGCTTCATTACTGACCACCGCCTCGTCCGCCAGCACCTTGAGTTGCACCATGTAGTTTTCCACCTCACGGAAACCATCCAGCACCGTCTGGCGGTACTTGGCCACGGTCTCGTCATAGCTGGCCACGGTGCGGTCGACTTCCGCCGAGCGCTGGCCGCCATCAAAGAGGGTCATCGCCAGTTTGGGCCCCACCGACCAGAAGCGGTTCGGCAGGCTGATCCAATTCTCATAGGTGCTGCTGGAATAGCCGCCTTGCAGGCTCAGGCTGAGGTCCGGGTAGTACGCCGCCTTGGCTACGCCGATATTGGCGTTGGCGGCGATCACCGAACGTTCGGCCGAGGCGATGTCAGGGCGACGCTCCAGCAGTTGGGACGGCAGGCTCACCGGTATCTGTGGCAGTGCCGGGATTTCCTTGCTCACGGCCAGGTTGAAGTTGGCCGGGGCTTCCCCGATCAATACGGCGATGGCATTTTCCAGTTGGGCACGCTGCCAGATCAGGTCGATCAGGCTGGCCTGGGTGGTCTTGAGCTGGGTTTGCGCCTGGGCGATGGCGTCTTTGCCGGCCACCCCGGCGCGGTATTGGTTTTCGGTCATTTTCAACGAGCGCTGGTAAGTATCCAGCGTGGCTTGCAGCAGGCGCGTTTGTTCGTCCATGACCCGCAGTTGCAGGTAGCTTTGCACCAGTTCCGATTGTTGGCTCAGGCGCATCGCGGCCAGGTCCGCCGAGCTGGCCTCGGCGCTGGCTTCGTTAGCCTCCAGGCCACGACGCAACTTGCCCCAGATATCGGCTTCCCAACTCACGCCCAACTGCGCATTGAGGGTGTCGCGAATACCGCTGCTGGAGCTGCTGAGGCTGGCGCTGCTGCTGCCAGTGCCCTGGCTGGCGCGGGTTTTACCAACGCTCAGGTCGACGCTGGGGTAGAACGCCCCACGTGAACTGCGCACCAGCGCCTTGGCCTGGCGGAAACGTGCTTCGGCCTGGGCGACGGTCTGGTTGGAGGTGTTGAGGCGTACCACCAGGTCATTGAGTTGGCGGTCGCCATACAATTCCCACCAGGCGCCACGGGCCAGGGAATCGCTGGGGTTGGCCTGACGCCAGCCCTGGGCCTCCTTGAATTGCACCGGCTCGATGACCTCCGGACGCTGGTAGTCGGGGCCGATGGCGCAGGCGCTGAGCAACATGACCAGGCCCACTGTAGGAGCGAGCTTGCTCGCGAAGGCCGTCAACGATAACGCGTTCCTTCCAGATGAGCGTGGTGTATGGGCGTTCTTCGCGAGCAAGCTCGCTCCTACAGGGGTCGCAGAAGCGTTGGTTGAATCGGTCATAGCGCAGTGTCCAGGGCAGCATCGGTACGCACGCCGCGCCAGGCGTTGAAGCGATGGCGTGCGCGGTCGAGATAGAGGTAGACCACCGGGGTGGTGTAGAGGGTCAGGATCTGGCTGAAAACCAGGCCGCCAATGATGGTCAGGCCCAGGGGACGACGCATTTCCGCACCATCGCCGCTGCCGAGCAACAGCGGCAAGGCACCGAGGATCGCAGCGAGGGTGGTCATCAGGATCGGCCGCAGGCGCAACAGGCAGGCGCTGCGGATCGACTCCAGCGGCCCCATACCGTCGTTGCGTTCCAGTTGCAGCGCCAGGTCGATCATCAGGATCGCGTTCTTCTTCACCACCCCGATCAGCAGGAACAGGCCCAGCAACGAGATCAGGCTGAACTCGCCCCCCGTCAGGTAGATGGCCAGCATGGCACCCACCCCGGCCGAAGGCAGCGTCGACAAGATCGTCAGCGGGTGGATATAGCTTTCATACAAGATACCCAGCACCAGGTACACCGCCACCAATGCGCCCAAGATCATGAACGGCTGGCCCTTCTGCGTGGCCGCAAAGGCATCGGCGGTGCCGGCCATCTTGGCGATCACATCTTCGGGCAAGCCGACCTTGGCAATCGCCCGCTCGATAGCGGCCGTGCCCTGCTCTACCGTGACGCCGGGGGCCATGTCGAAGGCGATATTCTCCGAAGCGAATTGGCCTTCATGGCTGACGCGGTCATCTGCCAGGCTGTTTTCATAATGGGCAATGGTCGACAACGGCACCCGCGCACCATCGGCAGTGATCACCTGTACCTGATTGAGGGTGATCGGGTCCTGGGCGTATTTGGGGTTGACCTCCATCACCACCTGGTACTGGTTGAGGCTGTCGTAGATGGTGGAAATCTGCCGCTGGCTGTAGGCGTTGTTGAGCACCGCCGTGACCATGTCCATATCGATGCCCAGGCGCTTGGCCTGGTCACGGTCGACAATCAGCGTGACCTGCGCCGCGCCCCGGCCCTCGCGGGCGTCGATGGCGGTCAGCTCCGGCAGCTCACGCATGGCCGCGACGACTTTCGGGTACCACAGGCGCAACGCGGCCAAATCACCACTTTGCAGGATGTAGGAGTACTGCGCGCTGGTCTGGTCGCGGCTGCCACCAAACTGCAGGTCCTGGTCGGCCATCAGGAACAGGCGCCCGCCCGGCACCGGCGGCACGTCCTTGCGCAAGCGCTCGATTACCGCCTGGGCGGAGATCTTGCGCTCGCTGATCGGCTTGAGGCGCACCAGCATCACCGCATTGTTGGTGCCGTTGTTGCCGCCGATAAATCCGGCCACGCTGAGCACTGCCGGGTCCTTGAGCACCGCCTGGCGGAAGATCTCCATCTTCGGCTGCATCACGTTGAACGACAGGCCATCGTCGCCACGCACAAAGCCGATCAGTTGGCCGGTGTCCTGCTGCGGCATGAAGGTCTTTGGCACCACCACGTACAACGCCACGTTCAAACCAATAGTCAGCAACAGGCTGAGCAAGGTCAGGCGCCGATGGCGCAACACCCAATCCAGGCTGGTGGCGTAGCCTGCGACCATACGGTCGTTGATCTTCTGGCTCCAGCGCTGCAAACCGGTCTGCTGGTTTTTGTCGTGGGGCTTGAGCCAGCGGGCGCAGAGCATCGGCGTCAGGGTCAACGAGACGATCAGCGAGACAATGATCGCCGCCGACAAGGTGATGGAGAACTCGCGAAACAGGTTGGTGACAATCCCGCCCATGAACAGGATGGACAGGAATACCGCCACCAGCGACACGTTCATCGACAGCAAGGTAAAGCCGACTTCCTGGGCCCCCAGGTACGCAGCTTTCATCGGCGGCACACCTTCATCGATATGCCGGGAAATGTTCTCCAGCACCACAATGGCGTCATCCACCACCAGCCCGGTGGCCAGAATCAGCGCCATCAGCGAAAAGTTGTTCAGCGAAAAACCGTACAGGTACATCACCGCAAAGGTGCCCACCAGCGACACCGGCACCGCCAGGGTCGGGATCAGCGAAGCGCGGAAGTTGCCCAGGAACAGGTACACCACCAGGATCACCAGGCCCACGGCAATCAACAAGGTCATCTCGGCTTCATGCAGGGTGGCGGCGATCACCGGCGAGCGGTCCATGGCCAGGCTGAGCTTGACGCTGGATGGCAGCACCGCCTGCAACGCTGGCAACTGGGCCTTGATCTGCCTGACCGTCTCGATGATGTTGGCGCCGGACTGGCGGTTGATCACCAGCAGCACCGCCGAGTCATTGTTGAAGAAACCGCTGTTGTAGCGATCTTCCACGCCATCGGTGATCTTCGCGATGTCCCGCAGGCGCAGGGCCGCGCCGTCCTGGTAGCGAATCAATAGCGGCTCGTAGTCCTTGGCTTTTTCCAACTGGTCGTTGGCCTGGATCTGCCAGTTACGCTCACCGTCTTCCAGGGAACCCTTGGGTCGGCGCTGGTTGGCGTTGGCGATGGTGTTGCGCACATCGTCCAGGGCGACGCCGTACTGGTCGAGGGCCTTGGGCTCCAGCTCGATGCGCACCGCCGGCAGGGAACTGCCGCCGATCTGCACCTCGCCTACGCCCGGCACCTGGGACAGGCTCTGGGACAGGATGGTCGAGGCCAGGTCGTACAACTGGCCCTTCTGCAACACGTCGGAGGTCAGCGACAGCACCATGATCGGTGCCTGGGACGGGTTGATCTTCTTATAGGTCGGCATGCTGCGCATACCGCTGGGCAGCAGGTTGCGCGAAGCGTTGATGGCCGCCTGCACTTCCCGCGCCGCGCCATTGATATCGCGGTCGGAATCAAACGCGAGGATCACCCGCGTGGAACCCTGGCTCGACGAACTGCTCATGGTGGTGATGCCGGCAATCGAACCGAATGAACGCTCCAGCGGCGTCGCTACGCTGGAGGCCATCACCTCGGGGCTGGCGCCGGGCAAGCTGGCCGACACCACGATCACCGGGAAGTCGATCTGCGGCAGCGGCGACACCGGCAACAGGTTGAAGCTGACGCCACCGAGCAACATGATCGCCAGGCTCAGCAGCATGGTGGCTACCGGCCGGCGAATGAAGGGTCCGGACAGGTTCATGGTTCAACCGGCTCCAGGCGTTGCGGTTCTTTGCGCCAGCGCCGGCCAAGACGATCGAAGTACAGGTAGATCACTGGCGTGGTGAACAGGGTCAACACCTGGCTCACCAGCAAGCCTCCCACCATCACCAGGCCCAGCGGTTGGCGCAGCTCTGCACCGGAACCGCTGGCGAGCATCAGCGGCACTGCACCGAACAACGCGGCCAGGGTGGTCATCAGGATCGGCCGGAAGCGCAGCAGCGCCGCCTGGTAGATCGCCGTCTGCGGGTCAAGGCCCTGGTTACGCTCGGCGTCGAGGGCAAAGTCGATCATCATGATCGCGTTCTTTTTCACGATACCGATCAGCAGGATGATGCCGATGATCGCGATCATACCCAGGTCGTTGCCACTGAGCAGCAACGCGAGCAAGGCCCCCACCGCCGCCGACGGCAAGGTCGAAAGGATGGTGATCGGGTGGATATAGCTCTCATAGAGCACACCGAGCACGATGTACATGGTGACCACCGCCGCCAGGATCAACAGCAAGGTGCTCGACAGCGAAGCCTCGAACGCCTGGGCCGCGCCCTGGAACTGGGTCTGCACGCCCACCGGCATGCCGATGTCCTTCTGGGTCTGGTTGATCAGCTCCACGCCTTTGCCCAGGGCGACGCCAGGGGCAAGGTTGAACGACATCATCACCGCCGGGAACTGGCCAATATGGGCAATCGCCAGCTGCGCCTGGCGCTGCTCCACATGGGCCAGGCTCGACAACCGCACCTGGCCGCCGTCGGTGGTCTTCACATGGATCTGGTTGAGCGCGGCCGGGCCGAGGGTCTCGCCGGACTGGGCCTGCAGCACCACGCGATACTGGCTGGCCTGGGTGTAGATGGTGGAAATCTGCCGCTGGCCGAAGGCGTCATACAGCGCGTCCGTAATGGTCGCGACGTTGACGCCCAGGCGCGAGGCCGCGTCGCGGTCGATCACCAGGTACACCTGCAGGCCCTTGTCCTGCAGGTCACTGGCAACGTCGGTGAGTTCGGGCAACTGGCTGAGGGCATGCACCAGCTTGCCGCTCCACAGCGCCAGCAACTCGGCGTCCGGGGACGACATGCTGAACTGGTACTGGGTACGGCTGACACGGTCTTCGATGGTCAGGTCCTGCACCGGCTGCATGAACAGGCGGATGCCCACCAGCTTGTCGATTTCAGGTTGCAGTCGCGTGATCACCTGCGCTGCGCTCAAGTCGCGCTGGCCGTGGGCCTTGAGGTTGATCAGCAAGCGGCCGCTGTTGAGGGTGGCATTATCGCCATCCACGCCTATATAGGAAGACAGGCTTTCCACCGCCGGATCGGCGAGGATGATCTTCGCCAGCTCCTGTTGGCGCTGGCTCATCGCCGCAAACGAAATCGACTGCGGCGCCTCGGAAATCCCCTGGATCACCCCGGTGTCCTGCACCGGGAAGAAGCCCTTGGGCACCACCAGGTACAGCACCACCGTGAGGCCCAGGGTGGCGATGGCCACCAGCAGGGTCAGCGGCTGGTGCTTGAGCACCCACTGCAATTTGCGGCCATAGGCTTCGATCAGCCAGTCGATCCACGCGCCGCTGGCCTTGTAGAAGCGCCCCTGCTCTTCTTCCTTGGGTTCACGCTTGAGCAGGCGAGCACACATCATTGGCGTCAGGGTCAGGGACACCACCAGGGAAATCAGGATCGCCACCGCCAGGGTGATGGCGAATTCACGGAACAGCCGCCCGACCACGTCGGCCATGAACAGCAGCGGAATCAACACCGCGATCAGCGACAGGGTCAGGGACACCAGGGTAAAGCCAATCTGCTTGGCGCCCTTGAGCGCGGCCGCCATCGGCGTCTCGCCCTCCTCGATATAGCGGGAGATGTTTTCCAGCATGACGATGGCGTCATCCACCACGAAGCCGGTGGCGATGGTCAGGGCCATCAGCGTCAGGTTATTGATGGAGAACCCCGCCAGGTACATCACGCCAAAGGTACCGACCAAGGACAGCGGCACGGCGATGGACGGAATGATCGTGGCGCTGACGCGACGCAGGAACAGGAAGGTCACCATCACCACCAGGGCAATGGCGATCAGCAGTTCATGCTGCACATCCTTGACCGAGGCGCGGATGGTCTGGGTACGGTCGGTGAGCACGGTCACATCAAGGCCGGCCGGCAGGTTGTCGGTGATGCTCGGCAGCAGCGCCTTGATGCGGTCGACCACCTCGATCACGTTGGCACCGGGTTGGCGCTGGATATTCAACAGCACCGCCTGGTTCTCATTGGCCCAGGCCGCGAGGCGTTCGTTTTCGGCGCCGTCGACGATCTGCGCCACATCCTTGAGGCGCAGCGGTGCGCCATTGTTGTAGGCCAGGATCAGTTCGGCATATTGTTCGGGTGAGACCAACTGGTCGTTGGCATCGAGCATCGACACGCGGGTGGGGCCGTCAAAGTTGCCCTTGGGCTGGTTGACGTTGGAAGCGGCGATCAGGCTGCGCACATCCGACAGGTTCAAGCCATTGGCCGCCAGGGCCTCGGGGTTGACCTTGATGCGCACGGCCTGGCGCTGGCCACCGGCGATGCTGACCATGCCGACACCACTGATCTGCGCGATTTTCTGCGCCATGCGCGTATCGACCAAGTCATTGAGCTTGGGCAACAGCATGGTCTTGGAAGTGATTGCCAGGGTCAGCACCGGGGTATCGGCAGGGTTGACCTTGTTATACACCGGCGGCGCCGGCAAATCCTTGGGCAGCAGGTTGGTGGCGGCGTTGATCGCGGCCTGCACCTGTTGCTCGGCGACATCCATATTGATGTCGAGGTTGAAGCGCAGGGTCAGCACCGAGGCGCCGCCGGAGCTGGTGGACGCCATCTGGGTCAGCCCGGGCATCTGCCCGAACTGACGCTCCAGCGGTGCGGTGACCGCACTGGTCATCACATCAGGGCTGGCGCCGGGGTACAGGGTCATCACCCGAATGGTCGGGTAGTCCACCTGGGGCAAGGCCGACACCGGCAGCAAGCGGTACGAAATGATACCGGCCAGCACAATGGCCAGCATGCTCAGCGTGGTGGCGACCGGGCGGAGGATGAACAGGCGTGACAGGTTCATGAACCGACCTTTTGCGCCTTGCCGGCGTCAGCGCCGGTCTCCCCTTTTGCCGCAGGCTTGCCTTGCAGGTGTTCGGTCGGCGTGGTCGGCACTTCGCTGCTGTCATTGACCACTTCGATTTCGCTGCCGTCCTTGAGGCGGTCGGTGCCTTCCAGTACCACGCGGTCGCCGGCGACCAGGCCCTCCTTGATCACGGTGTTGTCGCCGTCGGTGTCACCGAGCACCAAAGGCTGGACCTTGACCTTATTGTCGCCGTCGAGCTTGTAGACAAAGGTGCCGGTATTGCCGAACTGGATCGCCGCAGACGGTGCCAGCACCACGTTATGCAGGGTATCGGCGAGCAGGTGCACATTGACGAACTGGTTGGGGAACAGCGCCTGGTCCTTGTTATCGAAGCGCGCCTTGAATTTCAGGGTGCCGGTGGTGACATCGATCTGGTTGTCCAGGCTTTGCAGTACGCCGACCGCCTGCTTTTTCGTGTCGCCACGGTCCCAGGCTTCCACCGGCAGCTTGTTGCCGGCGTGGTAACGGGCGAGCACGGTTTCCAGGGTGTTTTCCGGCAGGGTAAAGGCCACGCTGATCGGCTGGGTCTGGGTGATCACCGCCAGGGCCGTGGTGTCATTGGCGGCGACCAGATTGCCGACGTCAAGCTGGCGCAAGCCGACGCGGCCGCTGATCGGCGCGCGGATCTTGGTGAATTCGAGGTTGAGCTTGGCGTCGTCCACCGCGCCCTGGTTGGTCTTGACCGTGCCCTGATACTGCAGCACCAGCGCTTCGGCGGTGTCCAGGGTTTGCTTGGCGATACTGTCCTGGGCGTACAGGCCGCGATAACGCTCGACGTCGACCTGGGCGTTTTTCAGCTGGGCCTGGTTCTGCAACAGCGTGCCCTGGGCCTGGAGCAAGGCGTTCTGGTAACTGCGCGGGTCGATTTCCGCCAGCAGGTCGCCAGCCTTGACCATCTGCCCTTCTTCAAAGGCAATCTTCATCAACTCGCCGCCCACACGGCTGCGCACATTAATGGTGTTGAGCGCAGTGACCGTGCCCAGGGCCTTGTAGTACACCGGGAACTCTCCCAGCACTGCCGGCGCCACACGCACCGGCACCGGGCCGGTGGAACCGCCGAAGCCCGGTCGTGCCATGCCGGTTTTACCGGTGTGCCCGGCCGGCGCGTCTTTATGGGCAGCGCCACCAGGCCAGAATTTCCAGCACAGGCCGGCGATAACCAGCAGCACGAGCAGGCCAAACAGCCAGCGGCGGGATTTGCGGGGGGAGGATTGCATGGAGTGATCAACCATTGGGCGCGAGAGCTTCTACTTGGGGAGGCTGAAAGATAAGCACTGGGGTGCGTTAAGAAAAGCACCTTTACCGGCTATTTACCTTGGGCTTACAACTTTTAACTTCTGTGGCTTAGTCTGACGGCTGTTTCGCTAAGCATTTGAGCTGCAAATAAAAACGGCCTGGACTAGGCCAGGCCGCAAGCATGCATCATACGTGTTACTGCCAAACGACAGTTACGCGCAGAAACAGTTACTTCAACACAGCCAGGGCTGCATCGTAGTTCGGTTCTTCAGCGATTTCCTTGACCAACTCGCTGTGCAGCACGTTGTCGTTTTCGTCCAGTACCACGACAGCGCGGGCGGTCAGGCCTTTGAGCGGGCCATCAGCGATCGCCACACCGTAATCAACGGCGAAATCCGAATCGCGGAAATCAGACAGGTTCTTCACGTTTTCCAGGCCTTCGGAGCCGCAGAAACGCGCCTGGGCGAACGGCAGGTCGGTGGAGATGCACAGCACCACGGTGTTTTCCACATCGTTGGCCTGGGCATTGAACTTGCGCACGGACGTCGCGCAGGTTGGGGTGTCGACACTCGGGAAGATGTTCAGCACTTTGCGCTTGCCGGCAAAGGTAGCCAGGGTGGCGTTGGACAGGTCGCCGGCGGTCAGGGTGAAGTCTGCGGCTTTGGCGCCGACTTTCGGCAGTTCGCCTTCAACCTGGACCGGATTGCCTTTGAGAGTGACTTGAGCCATGAACGGAATCCTTATGCTGGGTTTTGGTTAAACGAATTCGAGAGGCCGAAGTTAACCACAAACTACGATGGCGACCTACCGCCAGACACAAATTGTCATGCCACCGGTTGTGGTTTAATTGCGCGCTTTTCCCCTGCCCCTTCAAGGAAACCGTTGTCGATGAATCAGCTCGCCACCAAAGTCCTGGTCATTGGTTATGTCTGGCCGGAGCCTCGCTCATCGGCCGCAGGCGGGCACATGATGCAAATTCTCGAGAGTTTTCTTACACAAGGTTGGGATATTACCTTCAGCAGCCCGGCCACCATCGGCGAGCACAAGGCCGACTTGCCCGCCCTCGGCATCGCTGAGTGCGCCATTGAGCTGAATAACAGCAGCTTCGACGATTTTATCCGCGAACTGGCCCCGGATATCGTGCTGTTCGACCGTTTCATGATGGAGGAGCAATTTGGCTGGCGCGTGGAACAATGCTGCCCAGACGCCCTGCGGGTGCTGGAGACCTCCGACTTGCAAAGCCTGCGCGATGCACGTCATCAGCGTTTCAAAGAGCAGTTGAAAGCCCATCCGGACAGCGACGACTTCACCGCCCTGTTCGCTCCGGCGCTGGAAGAAGAATTCCAGCGTATGGCCGACACCGACCTGGCCAAGCGCGAAATCGCCGCGATTTACCGCTGTGACATCAGCCTGATGATCTCCGACGTCGAAATCCGCCTGCTCACCGAACAGTTCAAGGTGCCGGCCGCCCTGCTCCACTGGTGCCCCTTGATGCTGCAACCGCCCAGCGCCGCGTTTGCGCCCTTTGAAGACCGTGCGCATTTCCTCAGCATCGGCAACTTCCGCCACGCGCCCAACTGGGATGCAGTGCTGTGGATGAAGCACAGCCTGTGGCCGCTGATTCGCCAACAACTGCCGGGCGCGCAGTTGCATATCTACGGCGCCTACACCCCGCCCAAGGCCACGGCCCTGCACAACCCGGCGCAGGGTTTCCATGTGATGAACTGGGCCGAAGATGCGCTGCAAGTCATGACGGCGGCGCGTATTTGCCTGGCACCGCTACGCTTTGGCGCCGGCATCAAGGGCAAGTTGGTGGACGCCATGCTGTGCGGCACGCCCACTGTCACCACCCCCATCGGTGCCGAGGCCATGGGCGATGATCAACCCTGGCCCGGTGCGCTCGAGCACAACGCCCCGGCCCTGGCGGCCGCTGCCGTGGCTCTTTATCAAGACCGCGAAGGTTGGACCCAGGCCCAGGAACGTGGGCGTCAGCTCCTGGCTCGGCGCTACGACCAGGCCTTCCACGGGCCAGCCTTGGTCGAATGCCTGGAGCGATGCCGCCGCAACCTCGCAGCTCATCGCCGGGACAACTTTACCGGCAGCATGCTGCGCCATCACGCGCATAAAAGTACCCAGTACATGTCCCAGTGGATCGAAGCGAAAAATCGCAACATCTAGACAATCGACGCAAAGAACATGAAAAGCGTGATTCAGACTTGTCGCCGCTGCGCGGCAAGTCGAATCGGACATCCCTGAGCCTTAACGCTCCCAAACGTACCTCACCTCCTCCAGGGACACCCCGCCACGCACGAGCGTGCGACGGCTGCCAAGCTCTTCCCTTCCCCCGAGCCCTTGATAGAAGCGCACAGCTCTTTGGTTTTCAGCTAAAACCCATAAAGTAATCACCTTATAACCCTGATCAACCAAACGTTTTAAACCTGACGCCCATAATTGGGCGCCTATACCCTTGCCCCAGTATTCTGCCAACACGTAGATGGCCATGACCTCTCCCGCTTCTGCGCAAGCCTTATCTTCATCACGGCAAGGCCCCACTGAAATCCAACCAGTAACCTTTCCATCCACCTCTGAAACTAAAACGTCAGACGCTTTGCTTTCAATCGCATGAGCCCAATAAGCTTCTCTTTTAGGCAAGGTCGCAGTCAGCGAGGCCAAAAAATCAGCAGGCATCAGATCAAGATAAGCCTGTTGCCAGCTACTGACATGAACGCTGGCAATGCTATTTGCATCGCTGGAACGTGCATCACGAATCATGATTAAGCCCTCACTCATGCCTGTTTCAGATAAAAATCTTCTGTAATCCTACTAGTACAGGATGCAGCGGCGCACGCTCAGACGCTTGACGCTGGCAGGGCCGTGCACAACGGGGCATTATTCGGCTCGCAACCACAATAAAGCGACGGCAGCATGACCCGAGCAACGCGTATCACCGACCCTTCCTACGAGCTGATGGACGATCACAACGGCCTGTCCATCATCTATCGCCAGCACGGTTTCCCCTGCCCGCTGGTGCGCTGGCATTTTCACAAGGAATACGAACTGCACCTGATCGTCGCCAGCTCGGGCAAGGTGTTTATCGGTGATTACATCGGCAACTTCTACCCCGAAAGCCTGTTCCTCACCGGCCCCAACCTGCCGCACAACTGGATCAGCCAGGTGGAGGAAGGCGAAGTAGTGCCCAAGCGCGACATGTTGGTGAACTTCACCGATGAGCTGTTCGAGCAAGGCAGCCATACGTTTGCCGAGCTCAAGAGCCTGGCGCCCTTGCTGGAGCGTGCGCAATATGGCATCGAATTCCGCAGCAAAAAAACCATCGCCCAGGCCATGGCCCTGATGCAGCGCATTGAGGAAGCCCAAGGCATGGCGCGCCTGGGGCATTTTTTCATTTTGCTGGAAGTGCTGAGCGCCTGTGACGACTACCAACTGCTCTCCGGCGTGACCACGCCACAGCAAGCCGATGAACACAGCATCGATCGCACCAACCGGGCGGTGGACTACATCTTTGCCCACTACGCGAGGGAGTTGCCCCTGGAAGAAGTTGCACACTACCTGGACATGAAGCCGACGTATTTTTCCCGGGTATTCAAACAGGCCACCGGGCGTACGTTTATTGAGTTCGTCAATCGGCTGCGGATCAGCAAATCCTGCGAACTGCTGGCCGATGGCGACAAGGCGGTGACGGATGTGTGCTTTGAGTCGGGGTTCAACAATATTTCCAACTTCAATCGGCGGTTTCAGCAGCTTAAAGGCATGACGCCCTCACACTACCGGCGCTTGGCGGTGCAGCGCCTGACTGAGCAAAACCTGGCTTAAGCAGGACTTTCCGTTGGTCAGGACTGTCAAGTCTGACAGTGTCGCGCAGCCCGGAGGTTAATCATGCTGGGGCTCAGGCATCCAAGCGGATTTCACGTCCCATGAAAAAGTCGGCAACTCCTTTTGCTATCAGCGAATCCATACGTTTCGATAAACCCGGGGACACGTGGAACTGGACCGGTGAAGGCGAGATATACGAGGACGACTACGACGGTCAACAACGCTGGTTTTCCAGAGGCGTAACCAGAGACTGGGGCCGGCCATTGACCGGGCTTGAAGATGTTGAACTGACCATTCGGCTACGGGGCGACCGAACCGGCGAAACACTTATTGCCACCCATCCGGGAGGCTCAGACGAACTGCATAACATCGCACCTTGGAAGCCCAGCCTTTACAGGTTTTACCTCAGGTCCACAGTGACAGGCGAGGTTTCAGTGCGGCTTAACTTCAAATCCAACCAGATTATGGTGATCGATACGATCAATGTGATTGGGCCGGTCAGACCGTGGCGTCGTAGGCTTAAGCGCGCTTTTCGCCTGTTCGACTGGTTGAAAGAAAAATCGGGTGAAAAAAGGATGAATATGAGGGACGTATTTTATTTTTAGTTATATGTTCAAACTTCAATCAGCGCTCTCAGCAGCTTAAAGGCATAACCCCTTCATGATGTCCGTCAGTAATGGGACTCCATTAGCTGACGGACATCAGGGCTGTGGGGGTAGGTCAATCGTGGCCAGAATTGATCAAGGAGAAACTGATGTTGTTCACCCTAAGATTCTCCAGATAGCTAAGAGTGACCATTACGTTGGAATGTGCTCTCTGGTCCAAAAAATAAATATCCGCCCCGCCTCTCCCCCATACCACCGGGTAGTTTTACGGGGGGGTTGGTCTCAGTTGGTACTCCTCGCGTAGCGTCACGGGCGGCGTTACCACGCGGAGCGTGGGAACGATCATCTCCTGATATGCGGCCATCTCCAAAGGCGAAACGAGTAAAGGATTCGCTCATGAGTTATTCCTCGCCACAAGTTTAATTGCCATTTGTTTTGCACGCTTGGTGTCTCGGTCTTGGCTCCAAGCGTGTTTGGCAGTAGGGTTTTATAAGGGTTCAATCGCGGCCCATATCAACCAAAGTGAACACTAAACCACATACGGATTTATCGGGTAAATACTGCATGGCAACCCTCGCGTTTGGGTGAATTTCCAAACTGAGGCGATAGGAGTCCCATCCACCTGTAGCTCCAATCGGTAACGGTAATTTCACTGGCCCTTTGGACTCGTGTGGCCTTCCAAGTGTTTTTCGGATGCTCTCTTGGTTCATTGGCCGTGCGAGGGGTACAGGCAGCTCACCTGCATACTTGGACTCGCCCTGTGCCAGTGAAATCAGGCAAAAAACGATTCGCTCCAATCTCATGGTTTCGGCCCAAAACCAAAGCTCAACGCCTGGCTCTGGTTTATGAATGAAATGGGAATTTTGACTGTTTTCAAATAGTGATTTTATCGACCCGGCACGAAGTAAACCCTCAGCAACAAAATTATCGTAGGTGCGCCCCAAGCCTTTTACCAATCGATCAATTTTTACTGCTTCCATCCTAGTACCACCCCTGGCTTTCGTTGACTTTATGCATTTGGGTGCGTGCCATCTCGAGATCAGACTCAGCGAAGCCGTGATCTAGAAGGTATGGCTTGATAGCATCGAAATTGCTGTCTGCCGCCTGACGCAGATCGTCAGCATCTAACGTCTGTTTTTTATCCGTGTTTCGCCAACCGTAAGTCTCACTAAACTTTTGGTGGATGTAGGATGGAATCGCAATGCTCGCAGCATTATTTAACGCTTCCTTGAGCTGCTTCTCTGTAAAACTTATCGCATAGCGTTCGAGATGACGTCTTATCGCTGCCTGCGAGGGTATGTGGTCCACGTGCAACCCGTTGCGCAGTCGTCCACTGAACGCACCATAAGTATCAACTTCCAATGGCCTGACTACCGGCTTGGCAAACACCAGATACAGCGGCGGCACACCCGAATCAGCCGGAAACGAAATGATCGTATCCTGCCAGGTGATGTTCTCTGCATCGCGTCCTGGATAGTGGCTGATTGCCGAATCTTGCCCCACTGCAATCGGATGAACAAACACGTTATCCAGACGTTCCGGTGTGCTGGGATACGGGCTCGGCACACTGACCACCGGTCCATGATTCGGCGTCCAAGTGATGCTGATGCCATCCAGCACCGCCACCATCGCGCTTTTGTCCGCATTCCATCTGGCTTGCACAACGGGTACACGGTCAGCGCCACTTCCAGGCTGGGTATGTATGCCGTAAACACGCAGTTCCCCTGACTCATCCTGGCGAAACTGGAAACGCACCCGGGTACTGGCAGAACCCATCCCCTCCAACTGCTCGGGGGTGTATAGCGTTGAATCACCGATATCCCGAGGCCAGAATGCCAGCAGCACGAGGTTGAGCGCGGAACTGGCTCCGGCCAACCCTCGTATGGCCCAGGCACCGAGGTCGCTGCCGAGTGTGCCTGCGACCCTGCCGACAGCGCCGTTCGTACCGGTCGAGGCCATGACGGCCGTGGTGCCGAAGTTCCTGGCGTTTTCCGGGCCGGTTCCCGCAGCGGTAGAACCGGCCGGCACCGAAACGCATGATTTGGCGAAAACGCATGCATCAGCGGCACGATTCGGCGCAACGGGCGCGGAAAAGCTGGGAGGGGGCGAGACGGATGCAGTCGGTCCCATTCCAGCGGCGGTGAACCGTTGAGGCTGAGGGCCGAACTGCTGAGATTTGAAGCGCTGATTGGCAATCAACTCCGGCGGCGGATCGCATTTGCAGATACACAGATCCCCTTCAAGCGCCGCCTGCTTGCCGTCCCATTCTTCGTGCAGATGAGGGCCGGTGAGCGCGATGAAGCCTTCAGTGCCGCAGGCCGGACAAGCGACCCGGTCACCCTCCCTTGAGATCAATTCGCCATTGAAGCTGGTGCGTTCACAACCGCTGATTACTTTGCCACCCGCCGTGGTGGTTGAACCCGTGGTGATGTTGTAGCGCTTCACATCTGGCTCTCCACGCAGTCGTCGTTGCGGGCGTTGATCGATCCGATTGGCTGCTGGGTTCGAAAATCAATGTTCTTCATGTTGCGTCCTTTTTAGCGCGCAGGGGTGCTCAAACGCGGTCTTGGCGTTGAGTTATGCAGAGGGATGGCGCCGAAATGGCGCAAGGAAGATGGTGCTGACTAGTACAAAGCCAAACAACTGACCGTTCGGCTAGGTATTGGGAAACGCAGAAACGTCTGACAAGGATTTGAGGTTGTCCCTAGGACACTCAATCTCTAGTCTCCGTACACCGCTGCACACTCAGCGGTTGGGCGTCGCGGCCCGGTGTAATCAGGCGCAAAGTGCCATTTCCGCTTTCAGTTGACGCCTTTTTATCGTCTACTGTGCGGCCTTATGGTGGCTGTGCGCGGGATACCTTCGGGTATGCCGGTTTCCTGATTCCGGTCCGCGAACCTGCGTACAGCTACCACCCAATCGCGTCGCGGCGATCAGTGGTAGCTCCACTTAAATCAGGAGTTTCACCATGATCAAACCCACCCCAAATCCCCCAATCGATCCAACACCCAGCGTGCTATTCACCGTAAAAGACGGCATCTGCACTCAAGACCTACTGGTCAACCTCAGCGAATCACTCGCCTCCGCCCACGCCCTGACCTGCGATTTTGCCTTTGAGCTCGACGGCTCGCGACGAGAAGGCGCGCTGGGTATTGCCCAGTTGATCGAGGTGTCTCGGTTGTTGGCTGAGCGGGTACTCGCTGATATCGAGCGTTAAATACGGCATCGATCGTCCCCACGCGCCACGGGGACGATCATCGAGTGCAAAAAAGTATCAGTGAGCGTGCGCCCAAGGATTTGTCACAACTCCATTTCAAGGCTGTAATCGACGCACACTCTTCCTGGCTACCTGTAGGAAGACACAACAACAATAACTGTCCTTCCGTAGCCCCCGGGCGCGGAAATGGAGTGCGCGATGAAGTTCACAGCAAAAGTACTGCTTGCCTCTACCTGCATGACAGCATGCATGACCCTCAGCGCCGTCAGCTTTGGCGCGCAAACCCTGACCATTGCCACCGTCAATAACAGCGACATGATCCGCATGCAAAAGCTGTCGAAAACCTTCGAGGCCGAGCATCCGCAGATCAAGTTGAACTGGGTGGTGCTCGAAGAAAACGTACTGCGCCAGCGCCTGACCACCGACATTGCCACCCAGGGCGGGCAGTTCGATGTGTTGACCATCGGCATGTACGAAGCCGCACTCTGGGGTGCCAAGGGTTGGCTGGAGCCGATGAAAGACCTGCCGGCCTCCTACGATCTCGACGATGTGTTCCCTTCGGTGCGTGACGGTTTGTCGGTCAAGGGCTCGCTGTACGCCCTGCCGTTCTATGCCGAAAGCTCGATCACCTATTACCGCACCGACCTGTTCAAGGACGCCGGGCTGAGCATGCCCGAGCACCCGACCTGGAGCCAGATCGGCGAATTCGCCGCCAAGCTCACCGACAAGTCCAAAGAGCAATACGGCCTGTGCCTGCGCGGCAAAGCCGGTTGGGGTGAGAACATGGCGCTGATCACCACACTGGCCAACGGCTACGGCGCGCGCTGGTTCGATGAGAAGTGGCAGCCAGAATTCAACGGCCCCGAGTGGAAGGACGCGCTGAACTTCTACGTCGACAACATGAAGAAATCTGGCCCGCCGGGTGCCTCCAGCAACGGTTTCAACGAAAACCTGGCGCTGTTCAACAGCGGCAAGTGCGCGATCTGGGTGGATGCCAGCGTGGCGGGCTCGTTTGTTACCGACAAGAGCCAGAGCAAGGTCTCCGAGCATGTCGGCTTCACCTTCGCGCCCCACGAGAAGACTGACAAGGGCACGTCGTGGCTGTACTCCTGGTCCCTGGCGATCCCGACCAGCTCCAAAGCCAAGGATGCCGCCAAGGTATTCACCACTTGGGCCACGTCCAAGGAATACAGCCAGCTTGTGGCCAAGACCGACGGCATTGCCAATGTGCCGCCAGGTACGCGCAAATCCACCTACAGCGATGAATATATGAAGGCGGCGCCGTTTGCCAAGGTGACCCTGGAATCGCTGAAAGTGGCCGACCCGACCAAGCCGACCGAGAAGCCCGTGCCGTACATCGGTATCCAACTGGTGACCATTCCGGAGTTCCAGGCGATTGGTACTCAGGTGGGCAAGTTCTTCTCGGGTGCGTTGACCGGTCAGCAAACGGTGGATGCTGCACTGACCGCTGCGCAGACCACCACCGAGCGTGAAATGAAGCGGGCTGGTTACCCCAAGTAACCCCGGCCTTCACCACAGTCAAATGTGGGAGGGGGCTTGCTCCCGATAGCAATCTACCAGTCGATGATTGTGTGACTGATACACCGCTATCGGGAGCAAGCCCCCTCCCACACTGACCGCGCTCCGATTCGTATCTGACTGGTCTTGATTCTAATGAATACACCCGCCAAAAACCGCCTGGCCAACCCCGGCTGGTTCCTTGTCAGCCCCTCGGTGGCCTTGTTGCTGCTGTGGATGATCGTGCCCCTGGGCATGACCCTGTACTTTTCGCTGATCCGCTACAACCTGCTTTACCCCGGCGAAAACCAATTCGTGGGGCTGGAGAACTTTACCTACTTCATCACCGATTCGGGCTTCCTGCCCGGCGCCACCAATACGTTGCTGCTGGTGGGCAGTGTGTTGCTGATCAGCGTGGTGTTCGGCGTGTTGATCAGTGCCCTGCTGGAGGCCAGTGAGTTCCTCGGGCGCGGCATCGTCCGGGTGCTGCTGATTTCGCCGTTCTTCATCATGCCCACCGTCGGGGCGCTGATCTGGAAGAACCTGATTTTCCACCCGGTGTCGGGGATTCTCGCTGCGCTGTGGAAGTTCTTCGGGGCCGAGCCGGTGGACTGGCTGGCGCATTACCCGCTGCTGTCGATCATCATCATTGTGTCGTGGCAATGGCTGCCCTTCGCGATCCTGCTGCTGATGACCGCGATGCAGTCCCTGGACCAGGAACAGAAGGAAGCCGCCCGCCTGGACGGTGCCGGCGCCATTGCGATCTTCTGGCACCTGACCCTGCCCCACCTGGCCCGCCCGATTGCCGTAGTGGTAATGATCGAAACCATCTTCCTGCTCTCGGTGTTCGCGGAGATCTTCACCACCACCAACGGTGGCCCGGGTTACGCCTCGACCAACCTCGCCTACCTGATCTACAACCAGGCGCTGGTGCAGTTCGACGTGGGCATGGCCTCGGCCGGCGGCTTGATTGCCGTGGTCATCGCCAATATCGCGGCGATCATCCTGGTGCGGATGATCGGCAAAAACCTGACTGACAAGCCTTGAGGGCCGCGCCATGACGCTTCAACAATCCCGCCGCCTGCAAAGCCTGCTGCTCGGCACATTGGCCTGGGCCATCGCGATCCTGATTTTCTTCCCGATCTTCTGGATGGTGCTGACCAGCTTCAAGACTGAAATCGACGCGTTCGCCACCCCGCCGCAGTTCATCTTCACGCCGACGCTGGAGAACTACCTGCACATCAACGAACGCAGCAACTACTTCGCCTACGCCTGGAACTCGGTGGTGATTTCCTTCAGCGCCACTGCCCTATGCCTGCTGATCTCGGTGCCGGCCGCCTACTCCATGGCGTTCTACGAAACCCAGCGCACCAAGGGCACGCTGCTGTGGATGCTGTCGACCAAGATGCTGCCACCAGTGGGCGTGCTGATGCCGATCTACCTGCTGGCCAAGAGCTTTGGCCTGCTGGATACGCGCATCGCGCTGATCATCATCTACACCCTGATCAACCTGCCGATTGTGGTGTGGATGGTGTACACCTACTTCAAGGACATCCCCAAGGACATCCTCGAAGCCGCACGCCTGGATGGCGCCACCCTGTGGCAGGAAATGGTCCGCGTGCTACTGCCAATTGCCAAGGGTGGCCTGGCGTCCACGGTACTGCTGTCGTTGATCCTGTGCTGGAACGAGGCGTTCTGGTCGCTGAACCTGACCTCGTCGAGCGCCGCGCCGCTGACCGCACTGATCGCCTCCTACTCCAGCCCCGAAGGTTTGTTCTGGGCCAAGTTGTCCGCCGTCTCGACCCTGGCCTGCGCGCCGATCCTGATCTTTGGCTGGATCAGCCAGAAACAGCTGGTGCGCGGTTTGTCCTTCGGCGCCGTCAAATAATAATTCGAAAAGGAGGCCCATCATGGCCAACCTGAAAATCAAGAATCTGCAAAAAGGCTTCGAAGGCTTTTCCATCATCAAGGGCATTGACCTTGAAGTGAACGACAAGGAGTTCGTGGTGTTCGTCGGCCCGTCGGGTTGCGGTAAATCCACCTTGCTGCGCCTGATCGCGGGCCTTGAGGAAGTCAGCGACGGCACCATCGAACTCGATGGCCGCGACATCACCGAAGTGACCCCGGCCAAGCGCGACCTGGCCATGGTGTTCCAGACCTACGCGCTGTACCCGCACATGAGCGTGCGCAAGAACATGTCGTTTGCCCTCGACCTGGCCGGCGTCGACAAGAAGCTGGTAGACAGCAAAGTCAGCGAAGCGGCGCGCATCCTCGAGCTGGGTCCGCTGCTGGAGCGCAAGCCCAAGCAACTGTCCGGCGGCCAGCGCCAGCGCGTGGCGATCGGCCGGGCGATAGTGCGCAACCCGAAGATCTTCCTGTTCGACGAGCCGCTGTCCAACCTCGACGCCGCGCTGCGCGTGCAAATGCGCCTGGAACTGGCGCGCCTGCATAAAGAGCTGCAAGCCACCATGATCTACGTGACCCACGACCAGGTTGAAGCCATGACCCTGGCCGACAAGGTGGTGGTGCTCAACAGTGGCCGTATCGAACAGGTCGGCTCGCCGCTGGAGCTGTATCACCAGCCGGCCAACCTGTTTGTAGCCGGGTTTCTCGGCACGCCGAAGATGGGTTTCCTCAAGGGCAAGGTCACCCGCATCGAGAGCCAGGGCTGCGAAGTTCAGCTGGACGCCGGCACCCTGATCAGCCTGCCCTTGAGCGGCGCCACCTTGAGCGTCGGCAGTGAAGTGACCCTGGGGATCCGTCCGGAGCACCTGGAAATCGCCACGCCGGGGCAAACCACCCTGACCGTCACCGCCGATGTCGGCGAGCGCCTGGGCAGTGACACCTTCTGCCACGTCATCACTGCCAATGGCGAGCCGCTGACCATGCGCATCCGCGGCGACATGGCCAGCCAATACGGCGAAACCCTGCAGCTGCACCTGGACCCGGCGCACTGCCATCTGTTCGACACAAACGGTGTCGCCGTGGCCCGCCCACTGCGCGCTGCCGCCTGATCCCGAGTATTTCCCGATGAAACTGAATAAAGCCAACCTCACGCAGCTGGCGCCGGAAGTGAAAACCCCGGCCTACGCGATTGCCGACACCCGCCAGGGCATTGCCCATATCGGCGTCGGCGGCTTCCACCGTGCGCACCAGGCGTATTACACCGACGCCCTGATGAATACCGGCGAGGGCCTGGACTGGAGCATTTGCGGCGTCGGCCTGCGTGCCGAAGACCGCAGGGCCCGCGACGACTTGGCCGGCCAGGACTACCTGTTCACCCTGTACGAACTGGGCGATACCGACGACACCGAAGTACGTGTGATCGGCGCCATCAGCGACATGCTGCTGGCCGAAGACGGCGCCCAGGCGCTGATCGATAAACTGGCCGACCCGGCGATCCGCATCGTCTCGCTGACCATCACCGAGGGCGGCTACTGCATCGACGACAGCAACGGCGAATTCATGTCCCACCTGCCGCAGATCCAGCATGACCTGGCGCACCCCACGGCGCCGAAAACCGTGTTCGGTTTCATCTGCGCCGCCCTGACCCAGCGCCGCGCTGCCGGCACTCCGGCGTTCACAGTGATGTCCTGCGACAACCTGCCCCACAACGGCGCCGTCACCCGCAAGGCACTGCTGGCCTTCGCCGCCCTGCATAATGCCGAGCTGCATGACTGGATCAAGGCCAATGTCAGCTTTCCGAATGCCATGGTCGACCGCATCACACCGATGACCAGCACCGCTCACCGCCTGCAATTGCATGACGAACACGGCATCGACGATGCCTGGCCGGTGGTGTGCGAGCCGTTTGTGCAGTGGGTGCTGGAAGACAAGTTCGTCAACGGCCGCCCGGCCTGGGAAAAGGTCGGCGTGCAGTTCACCGATGACGTCACGCCTTACGAAGAGATGAAGATCGGCCTGCTCAACGGCAGCCACCTGGCGCTCACCTACCTGGGGTTTCTCAAGGGTTATCGGTTTGTCCACGAGACCATGAACGACCCGCTGTTCGTGGCGTATATGCGTGCGTATATGGACCTGGACGTCACCCCGAACCTGGCGCCGGTGCCAGGCATCGACCTGACCGCCTATAAGCAGACATTGGTGGAGCGTTTTTCCAACCAGGCGATTGCCGACCAGTTGGAGCGCGTGTGTTCCGATGGCTCGTCGAAGTTTCCCAAGTTCACCGTGCCGACCATCAATCGTTTGATTGCCGGTGGCCGCGAGACGGAGCGTGCGGCACTGGTGGTCGCGGCCTGGGCCTTGTATTTGAAGGGTGTGGATGAGAATAGCGTGAGCTACACGATTCCCGATCCAAGGGCCGAGTTCTGCCAGGGGCTGGTGAGTGATGACGCACTGATCAGCCAGCGGTTGCTGGGCGTGGAGGAGATTTTTGGCACGGCTATTCCCAAGTCCGCTGAGTTTGTGGCAGCGTTTGAGTGGTGCTATGCAAGCCTGCGCGACAAAGGCGTCACCCAAACCCTGCGACAACTCCTGAACAAACCGGATTAAAACTGTGGGAGGGGGCTCGCTCCCGATGAGGGTGTATCAGTAAATGCATCTGTAACTGACTCACCGCCATCGGGAGCAAGCCCCCTCCCACACTCGTCCGGGTTTCCAATCCAAAAAAATAACACTGCTGAGCAAATCCTCATGACCCAGCAAAACCTCTACCTCGGCATCGACTGCGGCACCCAAGGCACCAAGGCCATCGTCCTCGACGCTTCCAGCGGCAAGGTACTGGGCCTGGGCGCCGCCGCGCATACGCTGATCAGCGGCGCCAATGGCCGCCGTGAGCAGCACACCCAGGAATGGCTGGACGCCTTTACCGAAGCCACCCACCGCGCCCTGCAACAGGCCGGCGTGGATGGCCAGGACATCCTCGGTATCGGCGTATCCGGCCAGCAACATGGCCTGGTGCTGCTGGATGAGCAAGGTGAAGTGCTGCGCCCGGCCAAGCTGTGGTGCGACACCGAAACCACCCCCGAGAATGACCGCCTGATGCACCACCTGGGCGGGGAAAGTGGCTCCCTGGAGCGCTTGGGCGTGGCGATTGCACCGGGCTACACCGTGTCAAAACTGCTCTGGACCCGCGAGCAGCACCCGGACGTGTTCGCACGCATCGCCCATATCCTGCTGCCCCATGACTACCTCAACTACTGGCTCACCGGCCGCGCCTGCGCCGAGTACGGCGATGCTTCCGGCACAGGCTATTTCGACGTGCGCAGCCGCACATGGGATGTGGCGCTGCTCCAGCACATCGACCCCAGCGGTCGCCTTGAAGCCGCCTTGCCACAGTTGATCGAAGCCAACCAAGCAGTGGGCACGATCCTGCCGACCATCGCCGAACGCCTGGGCATCAACCCCAAGGCCGTGGTGTCCAGCGGCGGCGGCGACAATATGATGGGCGCCATCGGCACCGGCAATATCGCCCCCGGCGTGATCACCATGAGCCTGGGCTCATCGGGCACCGTCTATGCCTTTGCCGACCAGCCCAATGTCAGCCCGCAGGCCTCGGTGGCAACTTTTTGTTCATCGAGTGGCGGCTGGCTGCCGCTGATCTGCACCATGAACCTGACCAACGCCACCGGCGTGATTCGCGAGCTGTTCGAATTGGACCTGAATGCCTTTAACGCCCTGGTCGAACAGGCGCCTATCGGTGCCGATGGCGTGAGCATGCTGCCGTTCCTCAATGGCGAACGCGTGCCTGCCCTGCCCCACGCCACCGGCAGCCTGCATGGCCTGACCATGACCAACCTGACCCGCGCCAATCTGTGCCGCGCCGTGGTTGAAGGCACCACGTTCGGCCTGCGTTACGGTCTGGACCTGCTGCGCCACACCGGCCTGCAAAGCCAGAGTATCCGCCTGATCGGCGGCGGCTCGAAAAGCCCGGTGTGGCGGCAGATGGTCGCCGACATCATGCACACCGAAGTGGTCTGTACCGAACAGAGCGAAGCCGCCGCCTTGGGCGCGGCGATCCAGGCGGCCTGGTGCCAGAGCGGCGAATCCCTGGCCAGCCTGTGCGAGAAATGCGTGAGCATCGACCCGGCCAGCCGCACCCTGCCAATGTCAGCCAATGTCAGTGCCTATCAACAGGCGTATGAGCGTTATCAACAGCACGTGGCATCCCTTTAAGAGCGAACGACTATGTACCTGGTTTGTGGTGAAGCGCTGTTTGATTTTTTCAGCGAGGAAGATGCCAGTGGGCAGCCGGCCAAGCTCAATTACAAGGCCATTGCCGGTGGCTCGCCGTTCAACGTGGCGGTGGGCCTGCGCCGCTTGGGCATTGAGTCGGGGTTCTTTGCCGGCGTGTCCACCGATTACCTCGGGCGCCGCTTGCTGCAGGTGCTCAAGGACGAAGGCGTCAGCGAGCGCTTCCTGGTGGAATTCGACGCGCCGACCACCCTGGCGATGGTGGCCGTGGGCGCCAATGGTTCGCCGCAGTACAGCTTCCGTGGCGAAGGCTGCGCCGACCGCCAACTGCAAACGGCGCATCTGCCAACCTTGGGTGATGAGGTGCGTGGGCTGCATATCGGGTCGTTTTGCCTGGTGGTGCAGCCGGTTGGCGACACCCTGCTGCACCTGGTCAAGCGCGAGAGCGGCAAGCGCCTGATCAGCCTCGACCCGAATGTGCGGCTTAACCCGCAGCCGGATATCCAGCTGTGGCGTGAGCGCGTGGCGCAACTGGTGCGCCATGCCGACCTGATCAAGGTCAGCGACGAAGACCTGCACCTGCTCTACCCCGGCCAGTCACCGGAAAGTGTCGTGCAAGGCTGGCTGCAGCATCGTTGCCAATTGGTGTTTCTCACCCGTGGCGGCGACGGCGCTTCGGTATTCAGTCGCCAGCACGGCAACTGGTCTCAGCCGGCGGTCAAGGTGGTGATGGCCGATACGGTGGGTGCCGGCGATACCTTCCAGGCGGCACTGATTGCCTGGCTGACCGAGCAACAGTTGGATTCGCTGGAGGGTCTGCAGCAGCTGACGCGCACACAAATTGACAGCATGCTCGGCTTTGCGATTCGCGCCGCTGCGTTGACCTGTACCAAGACCGGACCCGACCTGCCGTACCGTCATCAGCTGGGCTGACGCGCATAGCAACGGGCCCGGCGAATGCCAGGCCCTGGGTCAACTTGAATTCAAGCCTTAACTAAAAATAACCGCGCGCTCCTGCTCGACGCAGGGCGGGGGTGTGGGTCTGGGTGTGTTTGAGGTCTTCACGCAAACCGGCGATCAGGTGGCAAATGGCTCGACTGCTGTCGAGTTTGTCAGCGTTTATACCTTTGACTTCCAAGTCCACCCGGTCACGGTCACGGTCGTCATACACCTTGATCGTCAACGAAGCATCCTCGGCTTTGGTGCATTCGCACCGTTTAGGCAGAAAACTTCCTTCAATAATGCTGCGAAGTTCCAGTTCCGAAAGCATGGCCAACCTCTCCTTTTTTGAGACCGCCAATCAGTTTGCTATGGGCTGGCAGGCGCTCGCCTGCCCCGTCTTGCCAACCCTGGCAGACGCCTGTACTCACCAAGCCTACTCGGCAAATCCCGGCATTGTTGTAACTTTTCCTCATAAGCAAGCTGTCGCGTTATATGCAGCGGGCTGCAATGGCTAAATAATCGTCGAACCACTGGGATTAAACGTTTAACCCTGCACCTCGGTTTGAACAGCAACCTGGGGCGAAGCTCTTTTTGGCAACATGTCGCAACTATCAACCGCCTGATTTGCACCATAGGGTTTACGCGGAACATACGAAACGTATACGCTTTGTATATTCGTCCTACATAGTGAACCTCATGGGCATCGTCAAGATCACCGACCAACTGCACGAACAGCTCCGCCTGGCCAGCGCCGCCATGGACCGTTCCATCAACGCCCAGGCCGAGTTCTGGATCAAGATCGGCCTGCTCGCCGAACTCAACCCGCACCTGCCCTACAACGAGCTGATCAACAAGCTGTTACTGGACAAGCCCGACCTGATCCGGGGGCGCAACTGATGATCAAGACCGCCGCGCAATTGGCCGTGATGCGTGAATCCGGGCGCCTGTTGGCCCAGGTGTTCGACATGCTCGACGGCTTTGTCGTCGCCGGCCGCTCCACTTTGGAGCTGGACAGCGCCGTCGAAGCCTTCATCCGCCACGAACTCAAGGCCCGCCCGGCCAGCCTGGGCCAGTATGACTACCCCTTCTGCATCAACACCTCGATCAACGAAGTGGTGTGCCACGGCATGCCCAGCGCCAAGCAGTTCCTCAAGGACGGCGACATTGTCAACATCGACATCACTCTGGAAAAAGGCGGCTTCATCGCCGACTCCAGCAAGATGTACATGATCGGCAGCGTCACTCCCAAGGCCAGGCGCCTGGTGGACATGACCTTCGAGGCGATGTGGGCCGGCATCCGCCAGGTCAAGCCTGGCGCTCGCCTGGGTGATATCGGTCATGCGATCCAAAGCCACGCCCAAGCCAACGGCTACAGCGTGGTACGCGAATACTGCGGCCATGGCATCGGTCGGCAGATGCATGAAGAACCGCAAATCCTGCACTTCGGCCGTTCCGGCACTGGCCTGGAGTTGCGCGAGGGCATGGTGTTCACCATCGAACCGATGCTTAACCAGGGCAGCGCCAAGGTGCGCAGCCTGAAGGACGGCTGGACGGTGGTGACCAAGGACAACAGCCTGTCGGCGCAATGGGAGCATACGGTGGCGGTAACGTCAGATGGGTTTGAAGTGCTGACCTTGCAAACCAACGCTTGAGTCCACCACACCTGCGTGGACACTGGCTTGCCTGCCATAGGCAAAGGTCTCTACACAACTTTGAGTATGCCGCTGGCCCCTGTGGGAGGGGGCTTGCTCCCGATGAGGGAGTGCCAGTAAATACATCTGGGGCTGACTCACCGCATCGGGGGCAAGCCCCTCCCACAGGGTCCAGTGGCGTACCCAAGTTGTACCGATACCCATGCTGCGATAGGCATGGGTATGACAACTCCAGCGCCACGTCGACAAGTGACCTCAGGCCACCCGCTGGACCCCAGCCTCGGCTTCCAATTCGCGCACCAGCGGCAATACACGTTTGCCGAAGTACTCCACCTCTTCCTGAAAGTGCAGGAAGCCTGCGAGTACCAGGTCTACACCCACGGCCTTGAGCGCGACGATACGCTCGGCGATCTGTTGTGGTGTGCCGATCAGGTTGGTCTTGAAGCCGTCGTTGTACTGCACCAGGTCCTCGAAGCTGGACTTGGCCCAGTTGCCCTCACCTTCCGGTGATGCCCTGCCCGCTTGTTTGGCGGCGTCCCCAAAGGCGTTGACGGCCTCCGGGTCGGCCTTGTCGATGATTTCTGCCAGCACGGCCCGCGCTTCTTCTTCGGTATCGCGGGCGATCACAAAAGCGTTCACGCCGATCTTGACCGAATGGTGGTTGGCAGCGGCCTTGGCGCGAATATCATCGACCTGGGCCTTGATGCCTTCGGGGGTGTTGCCGTTGGTGAAATACCAGTCCGAAACCCGTGCCGCCATGTCCCGCGCCGCCCGTGAGCTGCCGCCCTGGAAAATCTCCGGTTGGCCCAACGGCTTGGGCTTGAGGGTGTAGTTGTTGAAACGGTAGAAGTCGCCCTTGAAGGTGAAATCGTCCTGGGTCCAGATGCCTTTCAGGGCGCGGATGAATTCCTCGGAACGACGGTAGCGTTCATCGTGCTCCAGCCAGGGTTCGCCGATGGCCTGGAACTCGCCTTTGAACCAGCCACTGACGATATTCACTGCGACACGACCGTTGGTGAGTTGATCGATGGTCGCCAATTGCTTGGCCGCCAGCGCCGGTTGCCAGGGACCCGGCAGGATCGCCGCGATCACTTTGAGCGTGGTAGTCGCCGCCAGCAGCGCATGGCTGAACGCTACTGATTCATGCTGGTTTTCGGCGCCGTAACCGGCGGTGAAACGAATCTGCGTCAGGCCATACTCGAAGCCGGCGGCTTCGGCCAGTTGCGCCAGTTTGCGGTTGTAGTCGATGCCCCAATGGGTACGTTGCTCAATTTTGCTCACCACCAGCCCACCGCTGACGTTGGGCACCCAATAGGCAAATTTCACGGCTTGCTGGCTCATCGGACACTACCTCACACAAAGGGATGTAAGGGTGCTGGAGCAGCAAGCGTGCCAGACTCAGGCAAAGGCCCGCGCCATGGGTGTTGCAGTAGAAATGCCGACTTGGATCATCCGGCGGCCAATGTCGGGGATCACAGTGATTTGTCGATAGGCTGTTGCTGGAGCAACACTTACTGGGGCAAATGTGCAGCTTAGAACGCCAGCTTGTAACCCACGGCCATCAACATCACCGCCAGGCACGGGCGCAGCACGCCGTCAGGAATTCGGCCGGTCATATGGCTGCCAAAGTAGATCCCCGGCAACGAGCCCATCAGCAAAAAGCCCAACAGGTGCCAATCCATATTGCCCATGCTCGCATGCCCCAGGCCCGCCACCAGGGTCAGGGGCACGGCGTGGGCGATCTCGGTGCCGACCAGCCGCCGCGTGGCCAGAAACGGATACAGGATAAACAGCGCCACTGTGCCCAGGGCGCCAGCGCCGATGGAGGTCAAGGCCACCATGGTGCCAAGGATCGCACCGGTGACCACGGTCAGTGCGTTCAGGTTGCGCGGGCGCATATGGTAGTCGTCGCCGGCATGGCGCTGGGCAAAGGCCAACAGGCTTTTCTTGAACAGTATCGCCAGGGCCGTGAGCAGCAACACCACGCCGAGTGCCTGTTTGATCACGGCGTTCATTGCACTGGGGTCGGTGTGCAGGCTGGCGAGGAACCATAAGGTCAACAACACTGCCGGTACGCTGCCCAGGGTCAGCCAGCCGGTGATGGTCCAATCGATGTTCTTGTTCTTGCCGTGCACCAGCACGCCACCGGACTTGGTGATGGCGGCATATAACAAGTCGGTGCCAACCGCAGTGGCGGGGTTGATACCGAACCACAACAGGATCGGCGTCATCAGCGAGCCGCCGCCGACACCGGTCATGCCCACGATAAACCCCACGATCAGGCCGGCCACCACGAAACCAAAATTACCTGCATCCATTACAGCTACCTGCGGCCTTATAAATTTCTGGCCGCAGGATAGCGATTTTTCTTATAACCACTTATACCAATGTGATCTGACTTTATGCCTTTTAGCTCAGTCGCTCACATCGATAAGCCTGGGTCTGATACGGAAAAGCCACAGTATCGCGGCCTTGCAGGGCCGGATGGGTGTCGATCAAGGTGCGCAGTTGCCCGGTGACCGTGGCTTTTTCCGCGGGTGGCAGCGCGGCGATGAAACTCACAGAGAGAAAACGATCCATGATCACTTCCTGCGGGCTGCCCACATGGTGATAGGCAAAACAGGTCACCTGCGGGGCGGAAAAATACTCACCGGTAAAGGCTTCGCGCCAACGCCCGCTATGGAAGCGCGGAGTGTCGCCCTCGTAGGGGGTGATGATTTGAGTGATCGCCGCCACCCAGTCCACCGACTCATCGCGCACATTCCACACCAGCCCCAGTCGCCCGCCGGGCTTGAGTACACGGTGAATTTCCGCCAGTGCTGCGCGAGTGGAGAACCAGTGGAATGCCTGGGCACACACCAGTGCATCGGCGCTGGCGGACGCCAGGGGGATGGACTCGGCAGTGCCATCGAGCAGGCGTACATCCGGCAACAGCTTGGCTAGCTGCGCGCCCATCTCTGCCACTGGCTCAACCGCAATCAGCGTCGGCGCCAGGCTGCTGAGCAAACGGGTGAATTTTCCGGTGCCGGCGCCCAGGTCGACCACCGTCGACTGCGCGCTGATCTGCAGCGCCTCGGCCAGCCAACCGGTCAGCTGACGGGGATAGTCCGGCCGGCCTTGGGCGTAGGTGACGGCCTGGGTCGAGAAACCCTGTTGAGCAGACGTGTGGACACCAGTCATTGCCATTCTCTCCTCGGGTAAAGCGGGGCCACAGTGTGCGCCCTTCCCCGAGGTTTTTCTAATCGGCTCGAGTAGGCAACCACACTCGGAACCGCGCACCACCCAGGGGCGACGCCAGGGCCGTCAAGGTGCCGCCCTGGGCTTCCAGGGCCCGTCGGCTGATCGCCAGGCCAAGGCCGAAGCCGCCGGTGGCGCGGTCACGACTGCGATCCAGGCGGTAGAACGGCTCGAAGATGCGCTCGCGCTGATCCGCCGGAATGCCGATGCCATCGTCATCCACCCAGATTTCACAGCCGTTGGGGCACACCTTGACGCCCACCTGGATGCGCTTGTCGCAGTAACGGGTGGCGTTGCGCAGCAAATTCTGCAACGCCCGTGCAGTAAGGCGCGGGTCGAGGCTGAAACGCTCAACCGTGCAGTCGAGCACCACATCGATGACGATCTCCGGGTTTTCCAGCTCGTCGTCGACGCTGCCCAGCACGCTGTCGATAAACTCGTCCAGCGCCACCTCTACCCGCTCGGGCAATTGCGCCGGGTTTTGCAGGCGGCTGTAGGACAACAATTCCAGCACCAGCTCATCCAGCTCACGAATATGCGCCACCAGGCTTTGCAAGCGCTCGCGGCTGGCCTCGGGCAAGTCTTCGGAGAGCGCCAGGGCCAGGCCGAAGTCCAGGCGTGTGAGCGGCGTGCGCAGTTCATGGGAGACCGCATTGAGCAAATCACGCTGCTGGTTGAGCAGGTGCTCGATATCGTCCGCCATGGCATCGAATACGGTCGCCAGGCTGCCGATGCTGGAACTGGGCGGCAGTCGCGTGCGCTCCCCCAGGTGGCCCTTGCCCAGCAGTGCAGCGGTGCTTTTCAGGCGTTCCAGGTCGCGCCAGTGCGGGCGCAGCCACACCAGCAGGCACGCCAACAGTGCCGCGCCGATCAGCACGTTCATCGACCAATACAGCAGGTTCATGTCCAGCGGATCCGGCGGCACGGTGAGCTTGACCGCAAACTGCTGGTTGATCGGCGAGCTGATTTCTTCCATCCAGCCCCACTCGCCCAGGCGGATCACCGGCTTGCCTTGCTCCAGCAGCTGTTCTTCCTGGGGGGTGTAGCGGGCGTCCTGGCGCAGCAGCAGCTCGACCTTCAACGGCGCAAAATCCTGGCTCAACTGGTCGGTGACCTGGGACCAGCGCTCCACCGGCGCGCGCTGGTATTGCTTGACCATCAGTTTTTGCAGGCCACGGGACTGCTCGACGTTGTAGTCCATGTAGCGGTGTTCGAACAGCTGGATCACCAGCTTGGGAATCAGGAAGATCGCCGCGCTATAAGTGACGATGGTGATCAGGTAGAGGCGTAGCAGCACACGGAACATGGCTCAGCATTCCCACTCGGAACGGCTGAACAGATAGCCCTTGCCCCACACGGTCTTGATCTTGCGCGCCTCGCCCGCGTGGTCGTCGAACTTGCGGCGCAGCTTGGAGATCGCCACGTCCACCGAGCGATCGGTGCCGTTGAACTCGATACCGCGCAGGCGCTGCAGGATCTGGTCGCGGCTGAGCACTTCGCCGGCATGACGGGCCAGCACCACCAGCAGGTTGTATTCACCGCTGGACAGCTCCACTGCCTGCTCGCGCCACGTCACGGTGCGTTCCGACAGGTCGATGCACAGGTTGCCCATGATGATCTGGTCACTGGCCACCTGGGGTTCGGACAGGCTGCTGCGGCGCAGCAGCGTGCGCACCCGGGCCAGCAGCACACGCGGCTCGCAGGGCTTGGTGACATAGTCGTCGGCGCCCATCTCCAGGCCCAGTACCTGGTCATGGCTGTCGTCGCGGGCGGTCAGCATCAGGATCGGCAGGCCCGCCGAGTCGGCGCGCAACAGGCGGCAGACCTGCAGGCCGTCGAGCCCCGGCAACATCAGGTCGAGGATCACCAGGTCCGGCGGGTTCAGGCGCGCACGTTCGCGCACATGGTCGCCACGGCTGAGCACGCAGACGTGGTAGCCGTTGCGTTCCAGGTAGCTGGCAATCAGCTCGGAGAGTGCGGCGTCGTCTTCGACCAGGAGGATGTTGGGCATGGAGGTGTTTCCAATAAATACTGTTTGCTGGGTGCACAGGGATCTAATGTGGGAGGGGGCTTGCCCCCGATAGCGGTGTGTCAGCCACCAATGTATTCACTGACCCACTGCCATCGGGAGCAAGCCCCCTCCCACATTTGATCTTCATTGTAAGCAAGGTTGTGCAAGGATATACGCCGCCGACGCCACGCGCGCCGTACCTTACACTTCTTCACACACGACCTACACAGCTTCACAGCACCACGGCGCAGGTGTCCTTAGGATGCGCCAGTCAATATTGGGATAAGAGCATGTCGAAGAATCTATTTGCGCCGTTTTGCCTGTTGGCCCTCACACTGGCGCTGGGCGCGTGTGGTCAGTCTGCGGACGAGGCGCCACAAATGCCCCTGGCCAAAGTGCGCATCGAAACCCTGCAGGCCAAGCCCCTGTCCATCACCAACGAACTGAGCGGGCGTATCGCCGCGCCACGGATTGCCGAAGTGCGCGCCAGGGTCGCCGGGGTGGTCATGCAGCGGGTGTTCAACGAAGGGCGCGATGTGAAACAGGGCGACGTGCTGTTCCGTATTGACCCGGCGCCGTTCAAGGCTGACCTGGACAGCGCCCAGGCCAACCTGAGCAAGGCCGAGGCCAATGCCTTCCAGGCACGATTGCAAGAGCAGCGTTACAGCCAGTTGGTCGAAGGCAACGCCATCAGCGGCCAGGAATACGACAACGCCCGCGCCGCCTTGCGCCAGGCCAACGCCGAAATCGCCGCCAACAAGGCCGCCGTCGAGCGTGCCAAGTTGAACCTGGGCTATGCCACCGTGACTGCGCCGATTTCCGGGCGCATCGGTCGCGCCCTGGTCACCGAGGGCGCGCTGGTCGGCCAGAACGAAGCCACGCCGCTGGCGATCATCCAGCAACTGGACCCGATCCACGCCGACCTCACCCAGTCCACCCGAGAGTTGAATGACCTGCGCCGCGCCTTTCGTGCCGGCAGCTTGACGCAGGTTGGCCAGGACCAGGCCAAGGCCACCTTGATCGAAGACGACGGCAGCCTGTACCCGTTGCCGGGCAAATTGCTGTTCGCCGAGATCAGCGTCGACCCTGGCACCGGGCAAATCACGCTGCGCAGCGAGTTCCCCAACCCGGACCTCGACCTGTTGCCCGGCAGTTTCGTCCGGGTGCGCCTGGAGCAGGCCGTGGACAAGCAAGGCATCAGCGTGCCGCAACGCGCCATCACCCGTGACAGCGCCGGTATCCCGATGGTGCTGCTGCTGGACGCCGAGCAGACCGTGAGCCAGCAACCGGTGGAGTTGGGTGCAGTGATCGAGGATCGCTGGATCGTCACCAGCGGCCTCAAGCCCGGCGACCGCATCATCGTCGAGGGCCTGCAACATGCACGCCCCGGTGAAAAAGTTGAAGTGGACGACAGCCCGCTCGTAAAGGAATAACCCGTCATGCCGCAGTTCTTTATTGACCGCCCGATTTTTGCCTGGGTGGTGGCCCTGTTTATCCTGCTGGCGGGCTTCCTGGCGATCCCGCAGTTGCCAGTGGCCCAATACCCCAACGTCGCGCCACCGCAGGTGGAAATCTACGCGGTGTACCCCGGTGCCTCGGCCCAGACCCTGGATGAAAGCGTGGTCAGCCTGATCGAGCAAGAGCTCAACGGTGCTGATCACCTGCTGTATTTCGAATCCCAGAGCAGCCTGGGTTCGGCCACCATTACCGCGACCTTCCAGCCGGGTACCAACCCGGAAATGGCCCAGGTGGATGTGCAGAACCGCCTCAAGGTGGTCGAGCCGCGCCTGCCGCAGGCGGTAACCCAGCAAGGCTTGCAGGTGGAAAAAGTCTCCGCCGGCTTCCTGCTGCTGGTGACCTTGACCTCCAGCGACGGCAAGCTCGATGACGTTGCGCTCAGCGATTACCTGGCGCGCAACGTGATGAACGAACTCAAGCGCCTGGACGGCGTCGGCAAGGCCCAGCTGTATGGCGCCGAGCGCGCGATGCGCATCTGGATCGACCCGCAGAAGCTGATCGGCTTCAACCTCACTCCGGCCGATGTCAACGCCGCGATCAGCGCCCAGAACGCCCAGGTTTCGGCAGGCAGTATCGGTGACTTGCCGGGCACCAATACCCAGGAAATCACCGCGGCAATCCTGGTCAAGGGCCAGCTGTCGACCCCGGCGGAATTTGCCGAGATCGTGCTCAAGGCCAACCCCGACGGCTCGACCGTGCGCATCGGCGATGTGGCGCGGGTCGAAGTCGGCAGCCAGGAATACCAGTTCTCCACACGCCTGAACGGCAAGCCCTCCACCGCCGTCAGCGTGCAATTGTCGCCGGGCGCCAACGCGCTGAGCACCGCAACCCTGGTGCGGGCAAAGATGGACGAACTGTCGCGCTATTTCCCGGCCAATGTGGAATACAAGATCCCCTACGACACCTCGCCGTTCGTCAAGGTTTCGATCACCAAGGTGGTCTACACCCTGCTTGAGGCCATGGCGCTTGTGTTTGCGGTGATGTTCCTGTTCCTGCAGAACGTGCGCTACACCCTGATCCCTACCCTGGTGGTGCCGATTGCGCTGATGGGCACCTTTGCCACCATGCTGCTGCTGGGTTTCTCGATCAACGTACTGACCATGTTCGGTATGGTGCTGGCCATCGGCATCCTGGTGGACGATGCCATCGTGGTGGTGGAAAACGTCGAGCGCATCATGGCCACCGAGGGCCTGTCGCCCAAGGACGCGACGAAAAAAGCCATGGGCCAGATCACCGGGGCCATCGTCGGTATCACCCTGGTACTGGTCGCGGTGTTCCTGCCGATGGCGTTCATGCCAGGTTCTGTGGGGGTGATCTACCAGCAGTTCTCGCTGTCGATGGCCACCTCGATCCTGTTCTCGGCGTTCCTGGCCCTGACCTTGACCCCGGCCCTGTGCGCCACCTTGCTCAAGCCGATTGCCAAGGGCGAGCACCATGCCAAGGGCGGTTTCTTCGGCTGGTTCAACAAGCGCTTTGACCAACTCACCAACCGCTATGAAGGCTGGGTGGCGTACGCCCTCAAGCGCAGCGGCCGCTACCTGCTGATCTACCTGGTATTGCTGGTGGGTATGGGGCTGCTGTTCAGCCGCCTGCCCTCCTCGTTCCTGCCAGTGGAAGACCAGGGCTACACCATCACCGATATCCAGTTGCCGCCAGGGGCCAGCAAGAACCGTACGGTGCAGGTGGCCGAGCAGATCGAGGCGCATAACGCCGGGGAGCCGGGGGTGGGCGATACCACCATGATCATGGGCTTCAGTTTCTCCGGCTCCGGACAGAACGCGGCGCTGGCGTTCACCACGCTCAAAGACTGGTCGAAACGCGGCAGCGATGACTCGGCGGCGTCGATTGCCGACCGCGCCAATATGGCCTTCAGCGAACTCAAGGATGCGATTGCCTATGCAGTCCTGCCACCGCCGGTGGACGGCCTAGGCACCTCCAGTGGGTTCGAGTTCCGCTTGCAGGACCGCGGTGGCGTCGGCCATGCAGGACTGATGGCTGCGCGCACCGAATTGCTGGACGCGGCGGCGAAAAGCCGGATCCTGGCCAACGTGCGCGAAAGCGCCCTGGCCGAAGCGCCGCAAGTGCAGCTGGAAGTCGACCGCAAGCAGGCCAATGCCCTGGGCGTTTCGTTTGCCGACGTCGGCAACGTACTCTCCTCGGCAATTGGTTCGGCGTATATCAATGACTTCCCCAACCAGGGCCGCATGCAGCGCGTGGTGGTGCAAGCCGAAGGCGACCAGCGCAGCCAGGTCGCCGACCTGATGAAGATCAACGTGCGCAACAACGCCGGCAAGATGGTGCCGCTGTCGGCTTTCGTCGAAGCCAAGTGGACCCAAGGCCCGACACAGTTGACCCGTTACAACGGCTACCCGGCCATCGCCATCAGCGGTGAAGCGGCGCCGGGGCACAGCACCGGCGAGGCCATGGAGGAAATCCAGCGCCTGGTCAGCCAGTTGCCTGTGGGCCTGGGCCTGGAATGGACCGGTTTGTCCTTGCAGGAACGCCTGTCCGGCTCCCAGGCACCGTTGCTGCTGGTGCTGTCGTTGCTGATCGTGTTTCTGTGCCTGGCTGCCTTGTACGAAAGCTGGTCGATCCCGACTTCGGTGTTGCTGGTGGTGCCCCTGGGCGTGCTTGGCGCAGTCCTGGCTGTGTCCCTGCGTGGCATGCCTAACGATGTGTTCTTCAAGGTCGGCCTGATCACCATCATCGGCCTGTCGGCGAAAAACGCGATCCTGATCATCGAGTTCGCCAAGGACCTGTATGACCAGGGCGAGGACTTGATCGAAGCCACCTTGAAGGCAGCGCGACTGCGGCTGCGGCCGATCATCATGACCTCGCTGGCGTTTATCCTCGGCGTGGTGCCGCTGGCGATTGCCACCGGGGCCAGCTCGGCGAGCCAGCAGGCGATTGGTACGGGGGTGATCGGCGGGATGATCACGGCGACGTTGGCGGTGGTGTTTGTGCCGGTGTTTTTTGTGGTGGTCATGAAGCTGGTGAGCAAGCGACACAAAACAGATTAATCCAGCCAAGCACAATTAAAAATGTGGGAGGGGGCTTGCTCCCGATTACGGTGTGTCAGTCAGCCTATTTGGCACTGATACACCGCAATCGGGAGCAAGCCCCCTCCCACAGGATCAGGTACAGTCTGCTCAACTATCGTCAGCTGTGACCCACCATGCCCTTCCTCGCCCGCACTCACCCTCGCCTCTCATCCGCAGCCGCACTGGGACTTGCCGTGGGCATTCTGGTACCCGCTGACAGCCTCACGAGCAAAGTCCTCATCGGCTGGAACGCCGGGGTCTGGACCTACCTGATACTGATGCTGTGGCTGACCGTTCGCGCCAAGGCCGAGGACGTCAAGCGCATCGCCGAGATCGAAGACGAGAACGCCGGGCTGGTGTTGTTCATGGTATGCATCGCCGCCATCGCCAGCCTGGCGACTATCACCTTCGAACTGGTGGGCAGCAAGGACCTGGCCAGCTCCGAGCGCTTGTTGCACTACGGTTTTACCGGCTTGACGGTGATCGGCTCTTGGCTGCTGATCGGGGTGATTTTCAGCGTGCACTACGCCAGGCTCTATTACACCTGGCAGGGCAAGGAGCCGGCACTGCGCTTTGCCGAAGGCTTGCTCACCCCCAATTACTGGGATTTCCTGTATTTCTCCTTCACCATCGGCGTGGCCGTGCAGACCTCGGATGTGGGCGTCGCTACCCGTAGCCTGCGCAAGGTAGTGCTGGGGCACTCATTGATCGGTTTTCTGTTCAACACGGCAATTCTGGGCTTTTCGATCAACATCGCCGCCGGTTTGTTTGGCTAGACTGCACAAATCTTCTAGACGCCCTCCCCGTTGTCGGCGCCAATTGCACACACTACATTCAGCCTCGGTGTTGTATGCCCGCGCACAATTGGATTGACCTGTCCCAGGACGCCGACACCGGCATCGAGACCCTGCGCGCGCATTTCGAGGGCCATGCCTACGACCCCCATTGGCACGACAGCTATCTGGTGGGCGTCACCGAACAAGGCGTGCAGCAATTCAACTGCCGGCGCACGCGACATGACAGCGTGCCGGGCCAGGTGTTTCTGCTGGAGCCTGGTGAGATCCACGATGGCCATGCGCCTACTGTTGATGGCTTCACTTACCGCATGCTCTACCTCGACCCGCATTGGCTGGAGCGGGAGATCTGCAGCGTATTCGAGGAAGCGCCCGCTCACCATCAGTTGAGCTTCGCGTGCACCCTGGCCAACGACCCACGCCTGGCCCTGGCCACCAGCCAGGCATTTCACAGCTTGCACCACGGCGAACTGCGGATCGTGCGGCAAAGTGCCCTGGACCAATTGCTGGAACGCCTGACCGGCCAGCTCTACTGGCGCATGCGCTACCGCGACGATCCCCGTTTACCGCGGGTGGCCCACAAGGCACGGGACTACCTGCACGCCCACCTGCATCAGGACGTGGGCATGGACGAGTTGGCCCTGGCGTGCGGTGTCGATCGCTTTCGCCTGAGTCGCGCCTTCAAGAGCGCCTTCGGCCTGGCGCCCCACGCTTACCTGGTGCAGCTGCGGCTGGCCCGCGCCCGGCGTTTGTTGGCCAAAGGCGAGCAGCCGGCAGCGGTGGCGATGGCCCTGGGCTTCGCCGATCAAAGCCACTTGGGCCGCTGGTTCGTGCGTGCCTACGGCCTGACACCCGCCGCCTATCGCAAGCGCTGCTCAAATCTTCCAGACAGTTGACCGCAGGGCTTGTGAAGATCGACTCCATCGATTGGTTCATCGGAGTCTCCCCGCCATGCAGTCCACCTTGTTCCCTTTCATGCTGTTTGCATTCGTCGCCTCCATTACACCCGGGCCCACCAATATCCTGGTGCTGAGCAACAGCGCCCGTTACGGTTTCAAGGCTGCGCTGCCGATCATTTTCGGTGCCTGCGCGGGAGCTGCGGGGATCGTGCTGCTGGTGGGCTGCGGGATCGGCCAGTCGCTGGTGCAAACGCCCAAGGTGCAAACCGCGATGCAATGGGTCGGCGTAGCCTGGCTGAGTGTTCTGGCCTGGCGAATCTTCAGCGCCCCGGCTCAAGCCATCCAGGCCGATGCCAGGCAGCAACCCTTGGGCCTGTCCGGTGCCGCGGCGCTGCAATTGGTCAACCCTAAGACCTGGGTGATGGCGCTGGCAGTGGTGAGCGTATTTGCGGGTACTGGCGCGCAGCGCGAGAGCCAGGTGATGTACCTGTCTTTGGTGTTTTTTCTGATTTCACTTCCCTGTCTGGGTCTGTGGGCACTGCTGGGCTCGGGTTCAGCCCGGATACTGCGGTCGGCCCAAGCCATGCAATGGTTCAATCGCGCGATGGCGCTGGTTCTGCTGGCTGCAACCTGGGTGAGCGTGTTTCGCTGAATACCCGGTCATCCGGTCACGTCCTACAATTTCTTGACGACTTTCCTACTTTAATGGTTTCCTGAAACCGGTTTCAGTCATTCCAATAAGAACAGAAGGTCAATGGCCGTGAACAACTTTTCCGCTGCCCAGCGCAGCCGCGTGACCATGCTCGATGTCGCCGAGCGCGCTGGCGTGTCCAAGGCCAGCGTCTCGCGCTTCATCGGCGATGACCGTGCCCTGCTCTCCGATGCCATCGCCCTGCGTATCGAACAGGCTATCGACGAACTCGGCTATCGCCCCAACCAGATGGCCCGCGGCCTTAAGCGTGGGCGTACGCGCCTGATCGGTATGCTGGTAGCTGATATCCGCAACCCCTATTCCATTGCCGTGATGCACGGCGTCGAAACCGCCTGCCGCCAGCACGGCTACAGCCTGGTGGTGTGCAACACCGACCGCGATGACGAACAGGAGCGCCAGCACTTGGCGGCGCTGCGCTCGTACAACATCGAAGGGCTTATCGTGAACACCCTCGGCCACCACCTCGACCAACTGCTGGAACTGCAACGGGAAATGCCGCTGGTGCTGGTCGACCGCAAGGTCGAACCCTTGCACAGCGACCTGGTGGGCCTGGATAACCCGGCGGCGGTACGTATCGCGGTGGAACATCTTGAACAGCAGGGCTACCGCAATGTGCTGCTGGTGAGCGAGACCACCGATGGCACCAGCTCACGTTTGGAGCGCCTGGAGAGTTTCAAGGCCGAGCTTGCCCGGCGCTCAGGCTTGACCGGTGCCGTGGTTGAATTGGATGACGAACTGGAAAGCCGCCTGCAGACCTTTCTGGCCAAGCCCGGCTCCAAGGCGCTTTTTTGCGCCAACGGTATTGCTGCGCTGGCCTGCACGCGCGCGCTCAAGGCATTGGGCTGCGAGCTGTTCAACGATGTCGGTCTGATCGCCCTGGATGATCTGGATTGGTACCCGCTGGTGGGCAACGGCATCACCGCCCTCGCCCAGCCGACACAGGCGATTGGCGCCAGCGCCTTCGACTGCTTGCTCAAGCGCCTGCGCGGCGACACGGCACCAGCCCGCACCCTGGATTTCTTGCCCGAGCTGATTATCCGCGGCTCCACCCAGCTCCCTGTGGGAGGGGGCTTGCTCCCGATGGCGGCATGTCCGTCAGCTTATCTTTAGCTGACCCACTGCTATCGGGAGCAAGCCCCCTCCCACATTTGTTCTGCGCATGAAAATGAAACCGGTTTCAGAGGTAAACAACAATGCATAAATACCCCGTCTCCATCAGTCTTTCCAGCTACGGCGCCGAGCTTGTGCGCCAGCAGGGCCAATTGAGTTTTGTCGCGTTGCTCAGCGCCGCCGGCGCCCGGCGCATCGAATGGCGTGAAGAACTGCTGACCAATGAACACCCCGCCACTTTGGCCCAGGCCGCCGCCGAGCAGGGCCTGGACAGCGTGTTTTCGTCGCCCCTGGAACTCTGGGTCGCCGGCCGGGCCCAGCCCAATGCCGAACTTGCCGCAACCCTGGACCGTGCCCAGGCGTTCGGATCGGGTTGGCTGAAAGTCTCCCTCGGCTACTTCACCGACACCAACGACCTTGAACGCTTGCACGCCCTGCTCAATCGCCACCCGGTCAGGCTGCTGGTGGAAAACGACCAGACCCTGCACGGCGGGCGCATCGAACCGATGCAGCGGTTTTTCACCGAAGTCGAACGCCTGGGCCTGCCGGTGAAGATGACTTTCGACATCGGCAACTGGCAGTGGCAGGACCAATCCGCGCTCACCGCCGCACGCCTGCTGGGCCGGCATGTGGATTACCTGCACTGCAAGGCCGTGGCCCGTCGCCCGGACGGTAAGCTGGTGGCTTTGCCGCCCGGCGCCACCGACCTGCATCTGTGGGAACAACTGCTCAAGCACATGACTCAAGGTATTACCCGGGCGGTGGAATTTCCGTTGCAGGGCGATGACTTGATCAAGGTCACCGCGCAGCAGGTCGCCACCCTCGCCCACCTTGGCCAACCCCATGTGGAGAACGCCCATGTCTGAGATCGATATCCTGTCGTTTGGTGAAACCATGGCGATGTTTGTCGCCGAGCAGACCGGCGATCTGGCCCAGGTCGGGCAGTTCCACAAGCGCATTGCCGGTGCCGACAGCAATGTCGCCATTGGTTTGTCGCGCCTGGGGTTCAACGTCGCCTGGCTGAGCCGAGTGGGTAACGACTCCCTTGGGCGTTTTGTGGTCGAGACGCTGAGCAAGGAGGGGCTCGATTGCCGTCATGTAGCGGTCGATCCGCTGCACCCCACCGGTTTTCAGCTCAAGTCCCGTGAAGAAGCCGGCGCAGATCCCCAGGTGGAGTACTTCCGCAGAGGCTCGGCGGCCAGTCATTTGTCCATCGCCGATATCAGCCCCGCGCTGCTTCAAGCCCGTCATCTGCACGCCACCGGGATTCCACCGGCATTGTCGGATGCCACCCGTGAACTGTCCTTCGAGCTGATGACGCAGATGCGCAAGGCCGGACGCAGCGTGTCGTTCGACCCGAACCTGCGCCCCTCCCTATGGGCCAGCCAGGCGCAGATGATCCGCGACATCAACGCCCTCGCCGGCCTGGCCGACTGGGTATTGCCCGGCCTGAGTGAGGGTCGCCTGCTCACCGGCTTCGACGACCCTGCCGACATCGCCGCGTTCTACCTCGACCAGGGCGCCGAAGCCGTGGCGATCAAGCTCGGTCCCGACGGCGCCTATTACCGCACCCACATGGACCAGGGTTTTGTCGCGGCAGTAAAGGTGGAGACAGTGGTGGACACCGTCGGCGCCGGCGATGGTTTTGCCGTGGGCATGATCAGCGCCCTGCTGGAAAACTCAAGCTTTCCCGAGGCGGTGCAGCGCGGTAACTGGATCGGCAGCCGCGCCGTGCAGAGTCGTGGCGATATGGAAGGCTTGCCCAGCCGCAGCGAACTGCCCACACGATCCGTTGCTTGACCCATTACCTGTTGCCACAACTACAACAAGCTCAGGAGCAACCCCATGGAAACCGTGAAACTCGCCACCCGCCGCTGGTGGTACATCATGCCCATCGTGTTTATCACCTACAGCCTGGCCTACCTGGACCGTGCCAACTACGGCTTTGCCGCCGCCTCCGGGATGGCCGAAGACCTGATGATCACACCGGGCATGTCATCGCTGCTCGGTGCACTGTTTTTTCTTGGCTACTTTTTCTTCCAGGTACCCGGGGCGATCTATGCGCAGAAGCGCAGCGTCAAGAAACTGATCTTCGTCAGCCTGATCCTCTGGGGCGGCCTGGCGACCCTGACCGGCGTAGTATCCAACGCCTATATGCTGATCGCCATCCGCTTCATGCTCGGGGTCGTCGAAGCGGCGGTGATGCCGGCAATGCTGGTGTACCTGTGCCACTGGTTCACCCGTGCAGAACGCTCGCGGGCCAATACCTTCCTGATCCTCGGCAACCCGGTGACCATGCTGTGGATGTCGGTGGTGTCGGGCTACCTGGTGCAGCATTTCAGCTGGCGCTGGATGTTTATCATCGAAGGCCTGCCGGCGGTGTTGTGGGCGTTTATCTGGTGGAAACTGGCGGATGAGAAACCCGCCGACGCCAAGTGGCTCAGTGAACAGCATAAAAAAGACCTGGAAACCGCCCTCGCCGCCGAACAGGTCGGTATCAAGGCGGTGAAGAACTACGCCGAGGCGTTCCGCTCTCCCAAGGTGATCATCCTCGCCCTGCAATTCTTCTGCTGGAGCATCGGCGTGTATGGCTTTGTGCTGTGGCTGCCGTCGATCCTCAAGGCCGGCTTGCAAATGGACATGGTCGAAGCCGGCTGGCTCTCGGCGCTGCCGTACCTGGCAGCGGTGATCGGCATGCTGGTGGTGTCCTGGGGCTCGGACAAACTGCAAAAACGTAAGCGCTTTGTGTGGCCGCCGTTGCTGATTGCGTCCATTGCCTTCTATGCGTCCTACGTGTTGGGCGCCGAACATTTCTGGTGGTCCTACACCCTCCTGGTGATCGCCGGGGCGTGCATGTATGCACCCTATGGCCCGTTTTTCGCCATCGTCCCGGAAATCCTGCCAGCCAACGTCGCCGGCGGCGCCATGGCGCTGATCAACAGCATGGGCGCGCTGGGCTCGTTCGGCGGCTCGTATTTGGTGGGCTACCTCAACAGCAGCACCGGTTCTCCCGGCGCTTCGTACCTGTTGATGAGCGGCGCGCTGTTGCTGTCGGTGGTGCTGACGATTTTCCTCAAGCCCGGCGCCAGTGACCGCTCGCCGGCGCCAACCCTGGAGTTGAAGGTAAAAACCTCATGAAAAAGTCCGTTGTGTTGTACAAGAAACTCTCCGCGCCACTGATGGCCCGCCTGCATGAGCAGGCCGAGGTCACGCTGATCGATGCACTGGATGGGACCGGCCTGGCCAAACTGCGCGATGCGCTGCCCAGCGCCCATGGTCTGTTGGGTGCAAGCCTGCGCCTGGACGCCCAGTTGCTCGACCTGGCACCCAGGCTGGAGGCAGTCGCCAGCGTATCCGTGGGCGTCGACAACTACGACATCGATTATTTGACCCAACGCGGCATCCTGCTCAGCAACACCCCGGATGTGCTCACCGAAACCACCGCCGACACCGGCTTTGCGCTGATCATGGCGACTGCCCGGCGTGTGGTCGAGCTGGCCGACATGGTGCGTGCCGGCCAGTGGAACAAGAACATCGGCCCGGCCCACTTCGGCAGCGATGTGCATGGCAAGACATTGGGCATCATCGGCATGGGCCGCATCGGCGAAGCCTTGGCCCAGCGCGGTCATTTTGGCTTCGGCATGCCAGTGATCTACCACAGCCATTCGCCCAAACCGGCGGTGGAGGCGCGCTTTGGCGCGCAGTACCGAAGTCTCCAGGACTTGCTCAAAGAGGCGGATTTTGTCTGCCTGACCCTGCCGCTGACCGCTGAAACCGAGAAGTTGATTGGCACGGAAGAATTCGCGCTGATGGGGCCGGAGAAGATCTTTATCAATATCTCCCGGGGCAAGGTGGTGGACGAGGCTGCGCTGGTCGAAGCGTTGCAGCAACGCACCATCCGGGCGGCGGGGTTGGATGTGTTCGAGAAAGAACCGCTCAGCCACGATTCACCGTTGCTGCGTTTGAACAACGTGGTGGCGACGCCGCATATCGGCTCGGCCACCCATGAGACGCGGGAGGCGATGGCCAAGTGTGCGGTGGATAATCTGCTGCAGGCCTTGTCGGGTGAGCGGCCGCAAAACCTGGTGAACGCAGCTGTCTGGAAACAGTGAACCCATGTGGGAGGGGCGGTGCGACGATTCGACTTGCCCCCGATGGCGGTGGGTCAGCCAGCTTATCTGTCACTGCCCCACTGCCATCGAGGGCAAGCCCTCTCCCACATTTGCCCTGCGTCGCCTGATCGATATGGCCTAACCGCGCACTGGTTTGCCTTTGCCCAAACCCACTGACACACCATGCCCCCTGTGGGAGGGAACCCACTCCCACATTCGACCGCGTTTCAAATCAGGTCAGATTACAAACCGCGCCACCATCCCATTCAAATCCACCGCCAACCTCGACAACTCATGGCTGGCCGCGCTGGTCTGGTTGGCGCCCGCCGCCGACTGGGTGGCCAGGTCGCGGATGTTGACGAGGTTGCGGTCCACTTCGCGGGAGACCTGGGCTTGTTCTTCCGAGGCGCTGGCGATGACCAGGTTGCGTTCGTTGATCAGGCTGATGGACTGGGTGATCTGCTCCAGGGCCACGCCGGCAGCACGGGCCATTTCCAGGGTGGCCTGGGTGCGTTGGTTGCTTTGCTGCATGGACTGCACGGCTTCACCGGTGCCGTTCTGGATGCCGGCAACCATCTTTTCGATTTCCTGGGTCGATTGCGCGGTGCGATGGGCCAGGGCCCGCACTTCATCGGCAACCACCGCAAAGCCGCGCCCGGCCTCACCCGCGCGGGCGGCTTCAATCGCGGCGTTGAGTGCCAGCAGGTTGGTCTGTTCGGCAATCGCCCGGATCACGTCGAGGACCTTGCCGATATCCCGACCTTGAGTCGCCAGGCCTTCGATCATCACGGCGGTGTTTTGCACATCCTGGGTCATGGTCTGGATCGCACCGACGGTGTCCATCACCCGGTCGCGGCCTTCGCGCGCCGCCTGGTTGGACTGCCCGGAGGCCTCCGAGGTGGAGACAGCATTACGCGCCACTTCTTCTACCGCTGCGGTCATCTCGTTGACCGCCGTGGCGGCCTGGTCGATCTCATTGTTCTGTTGCTGCAGGCCGCGGGAGGCTTCCTCGGTGACGGCGCTCAACTCTTCCGCCGCTGACGCCAGCTGCGTGGCCGAGCCGGCGATATGCTGGATGGTCTGGCGCAGGTTGGCCTGCATGCTCGACAAGGCAATGAGCAAGCGCGCAGGTTCATCCCTGCCATCGTCCGCGAAGGTTTTGCTGAGGTTGCCGGCGGCAATGGTTTCGGCAACTTCCACGGCTTTACGCAATGGCGTGACGATGCTGCGGGTCAGCAGCCAGGCCAACAGCACCGTGAGCAATGCGGCCACCACCGACACCGCAACCACGCCGGTGATTGCGCCCTCGTAACTTTGCCCAGCCGCCGCGTCAGCGGTCTTCGCATCGGCGGCATTGAGGGCGATCAGCTTGTTCAACTGCTCACCCATCTGGTCGGTGCCGTCCTTGATGCGACTGTTGATCAGCGTGCGCATTTCATCGACCTTGCCTTGCTTGGATAGCACCAGCATGTCGGCCTGGGCCTTGAGGTAATTATCCAGCGTGACGCTGAAGGTCTTGTACACCGCCGCCTCTTCTATGCCCATCGGTAACTGGGCGTAATGGGCCTGGGCAGCCTTGACCTTGTCGGTCAGCACGCCGATGCGGGTTTCGGCTTCCTGCAGGGCAGCCGGTTCTCGATTGACCAATACCCGGAACGACAGGATGCGCATGCGCAGTACGTTTTCAGTGATGTTGCCCAGGGACGTAACGCTGGGCAACTGGGTCGCGCTCATGTCCACGGAAGACTGCCGGATCTGCGTCATGCGGCTGACCGCAAACACCCCCAGGATGACCACCAACACTGCAATAAAGGCAAAACCGAGAAACGCTCGAGGGGCGATATTCAGATGACGAAGGGACATAGGGCTGCTCTCAGAAGTAGTGTTTGCGAGCATCCCTGCCGCGAAACGATCCGTCAGCGTCAACGCACTGCCAGACCTTGGTCACCACTGTTGTCGTTGTAATGTGGGCCTATATTCACTATCGGCCGGGGCCGGGGTTTTGCGCAGGGGCTTTATTAATATTTTTTTACACTTCTGACGGCTGGCGGTTTCTGGCATTCTTCGCCTCCATTTTCCGACCCGAGCCATCATTTTGTCTGACGCTCAAGCCCCCCGCCCGCGCTATAAATCCGATCTGATCTATGGCCTGGAAGACCGCCCGCACTTCACCGCCGCGATATTTGCCGCCCTGCAGCACGTCTTGGCCAGTTTCGTCGGCATCATCACCCCGACCCTGATCGTCGGCGGCGTACTCGGCCTGGAAAGCGAGGTGCCCTATCTGGTGAGCATGGCGTTGTTTGTCTCGGGGCTCGGCACCTTCGTGCAGGCGCGTACATTCGGGCCGGTGGGCTCGGGCCTGTTGTGCCTGCAAGGCACCAGTTTTTCGTTTATCAGCGTGATTCTCAGCGCCGGCTTCATGGTCAAGGCCCGGGGCGGCGGCACCGATGAAATCCTGTCGACGATCTTTGGCATTTGCTTTTTCGCTGCGTTTATCGAGGTGGTGCTGAGCCAATTTATCGGTAAGCTGCGCAAGCTGATTACCCCGGTGGTCACCGGCACCATCATTACCCTGATGGGTCTGTCGCTGATCAAGGTGGCCGTCACCGACATGGCCGGTGGCTATGGCGCCGGCGACCTCGGCGCCGCGGGCAATATGGGCCTGGCGGCGCTGGTGCTGCTGACCATTGTGGTTCTCAATCGGTTCAGCAACCCTTTCCTGCGCCTGGGTTCAATCGTGATCGGCCTGAGCCTGGGTTTCTTCGTCGCGTGGTGGCTGGGCCGGGTCGACATGGCCACCCTGCCCCAGGTGCCACTGATCAGCGTGCCGGTGCCGTTCAAGTACGGTTTCTCGTTCGATTGGGTGGCGTTTATCCCGGTGGCGGTGATCTTCCTGATTTCGCCCCTGGAAGCCGCCGGTGACCTGACTGCCAACTCGATGATTTCCCAGCAACCGGTCAAGGGCCCGCTGTATATCAAGCGCATCAAGTCCGGCCTGCTGGCCGACGGCCTCAACTCGGCGATGGCTGCTACTTTCAACAGCCTGCCGATGGTGACCTTCGCCCAGAACAATGGCGTGATCCAATTGACCGGCGTGGCCAGCCGCTACGTGGCGTATTTTATCGCCGGCCTGCTGGTACTGCTGGGGCTGTTCCCGATGATCGGCGCGGTGCTGCAACTGATGCCCAAGCCGGTACTGGGCGGCGCCACCCTGATCATGTTCGGCACCGTGGCCGTGGCCGGGATCAAGATCCTCGCCGAAGCCGGCCTGCACCGGCGCAATGTACTGATCGTGGCAATCTCCCTGGGCATGGGCCTGGGCGTTGCCGCCGTACCGGAAGTACTGCGCGACCTGCCCAAGGCGCTGCACAACATCTTCGAGTCGCCGATCACCGTGGGCGCGTTCTGTGCAATCCTGCTGAACATTTTCCTGCCCGAAGAGTTCATAGAGCTGGAAGAAGATGAATTCGATCCGGAGTCCTCTACCCTCAAGGTCATGCAAGACCCGGACGTCACCAAGCAATAGGAGCACCTTTCATATGCGCAAGCTCATGGTTCTATCGCTGTTGCTGCTGACCTTGAGCGCCTGCGCGCTGTTCCCCAACCGGGACCCGGTCAATATCAACGTCGTGGGCATCGAGCCGCTGCAAAGCCAGGACCTGGAAGTACGCTTCGCGGTGAAGCTGCGGGTGCAGAACCCCAATGAAACCGCGATCGACTACAACGGTGTGGCCCTGGACCTGGAGGTCAATGGCCGGCCGTTGGCCTCAGGCGTGAGTGACCAGGCCGGCAGCATCCCACGTTTCTCCGAAACGGTGCTGATGGTGCCGGTCAGCGTTTCGGCGTTTTCGGTGTTGCGCCAGACCCTGGGCCTGAGCCAGACCCAAAGCCTGAATAACCTGCCCTACGTGCTGCGTGGCAAACTGGCGGGTGGATTGTTCGGTACCATGCGTTTTGTTGAGCGCGGCACCCTGGACTTGCCCAACACCGCCACGTGGTAAGGCTCATGCAACCGACGCTGCTGTCGCGGTGGCGCTCCCACGGAAGACCTGGAAAATCACCCATGAAGAATGGCTGAAAACCAGATCCTTCAAATGCTGAAGATCTACTGTGGGAGGGGGCTTGCCCCCGATTGCGGCCTGACAGCCGACCAGGATGTTGGATCAGACCAAGTACATATCCGTTATTTACGTAACGGCGTCTATGGGTTCCGCCCTTACGGCGGGTCACTTTGCAAAAGCGGCAAAGTAACCAAAACGCTCTTGCCCCACCACTCGGCACCTCGCCTAGGCTCGGTGTGCCCGTAATCCGCCATGGATTTGGGGGGCCGCCGCCACGCGCCATCCATGGCGCGGGGCGGCTAAACCGGCATCCCTGCCGGTTTACCCCCCAAATCCCTGTCGAATTCCGGCCAGCGTGGTTTAACGGGGCGCCTAAGATCAAGATCAAAAGCAGATCAAGATCAAGAGCGGCTCGCTTCGCATCGTGGTTACTGACGGTCGCTACGTCAGAGTTGTGTAGATACCCGTGCCCCCGATGAGGGAGTGTCAGTAAATACATTTGGAGCTGACACACCGCCATCGCGGGCATGCCCCCTCCCTCATTTTTTACAGCGTTCAGTCAGTGATGAAGCGAACGCCGGGCTTGGCGCGCTCGTCCACGGTCAGTTCAAAAATATCCGGTCGGGCGTAGTGCCCCGCCACGTCATAGTCATAGCGTGCCCGCACCAGATCATCCGTATCGATCCGCGCCGTCAACAACCCCGCCTGCCCCAGCAATGGCCCGGCCAGAATGTCACCCATGGGCCCGACAATCACGCTGCCGCCGGCAATCAACGGGCGATCTGCAGGCCAGTTGGCAACCTCGACACCCAGCGCCTCTGGCGATGCCTGCACCTGGCAGGCACTCACGACAAAACAGCGCCCTTCATGGGCGACATGGCGCATGCTCACCTGCCACATCTCGCGCTCGTCCACCGTGGGCGCACACCACACTTGCACCCCTTTGGCGTACATGGCGGTACGCAGCAGCGGCATCATGTTTTCCCAGCACACTGCGCCGCCGATACGTCCAACTGCCGCGTCGATCACCGGCAGCGTCGATCCATCGCCTTTGCCCCAGATCAGCCGTTCGGTACCGGTCGGCATCAACTTGCGATGCTTGGCAACCAGGCCGCCCGCCGGTTCGAAATACAACACTGTGCAATACAACGTGCTGCCACTGCGCTCGATCACCCCGAGCACCAGGCTGGCACCGGTACGCGCCGACAACCCGGCCAGTGCCTCGGTCTCCACGCCCGGCACGTCGATGGCATTGGCAAAATACCGCGCAAAGGCTTCACGCCCTTCGGGCAGGCGATAACCCAATTGCGTACCGAAGCTTTCGCCCTTGGGATAGCCGCCCAACAGCGCCTCGGGCATGACCACCAACTGTGCGCCACTGCGCACAATCTCATCTTCAAAAGTCAGGATCTGCGCGAGGGTTTCAGCCTTGCCACTGGGCAAGGAACCGATTTGCAAGGCAGCGACGATAGAAACAGGCATCAGGATCACTCCAATAGTGGGGGTTGCCCATTCTCCAGCCAGGTTCGATCATGAATAAAGCCCACTCCAGTGCTAAATGATATGAGCCAAATGAATATCGCCCAGGTCGACCTTAATCTGCTGAAAACCTTCGAAGCCCTGCATGACGAGCCCGCACCGACAGCATTCTTGGACTATTTGCCCCATTTTGAGCTATAAGAACTGTCTTAGCGACACAAAGCCTGGACTTTTTGTAGTGTTAGGACAGAGTTCGTGTAATTTTCGTCGGATGCGTCACAAAGAATGGACTTTTAGTCGTTAGTACCTTCGCTGCGGCTGGGGTACCCGGATGTGAAGATCGAAGTTTCAGAGAAGTAAAATCTAAATTGCGGAATTGTTCCCGCGTTTGGATATTTTCTTCGTGCTACTGAAGCTTCCTGAGATTCAGACACGATTTATACGGTTATCTAGTGACGCTGTTATAGCAGTTGGGCGAGCTACCGGCCTGCTCAATCTGAGTCAACCCGACCTTCAGCTTTGATTCGACAAATTGGCTTTAGCACTATCGATCCGTCGACCAACTCGATGCTTAAGAAATCACCCAAACCGACGCCCATGGCCGCTAGTATATCCGGTGTGAGATCTATGACGATGTCCCCGCTGCTATCACCTGGATCCCGGCATATCAAAGTAGTTGGCAATGCATCACTCATTGGGTGCTAGCTCCGTTCTCGATCGAAATATTTCAGACGATATCGTACACCGATATGTGCAGAGGTTTCCCGCTTCACCGTAATACCACCGTTGGACCTTCTGGGAGACGTGCTGCAATGGGCTTTGACATTATAAAACCCGCATTTCATCGGGATTTCTCACACTCTACGCCCAGTACTCCTCAAGACTTTGAGTGCATGAAGGAGTGCTCGCTCTACCTACGGCTGCTGCTAGACGACCGCCACGTCAGTCGCTCGAAGCTGGTCAGCTGAGGACTAATGACTGCCCTCCTCCTTCGGCCCGATTTCCGCCTTTGAGGATTGTCGGAAACTGCTGTGGATCTGAAATCATTACCTTGGTCGACCCTCGGGTGCGATAAGACAACGTTGCTGAACATGACTGCAGGGCCGCTCGAGGTCGGGTTCATTACGACGGAGCCGAAGTCAAAGGCGTCAATACCCTCGTTAGCTAGGCATACGGATCATGCCCGTTGAGCCGCGCCGACTGGATCAAGCTCAAGATCGCCGTAGCCCCGTTTTCCGCTGCTTAGCGATCCGGTGGAGAGCCAGTTATTGCGAGGACGGAGGCTGAGGGGATGATCCGTGGGGGATCTAGGTGATCCAGAATGTGGCAGCAGGGTTGACATAGCAACTATTTCATCTGCGCCTAGGGCTGAACCATAGAGTGATTAAAGATATCTTCAGATCGCCCCTCTTCTGATGAAAGTCAGATGGTTCAGTGCCAGGCAACAGCGTCCTGCCCCGTGGAACGCATGCATCGACGGCTGAGAATCCCGCCTAGTGCAGGATTCGTCCTTTCTGGACCTTCAGCTATCCGGAAGTAAATTGTTCCGAGATGCGGGCCGGGCACTGTTGGAATCAAAAACGGAACGTTCAGGGTGATGGAGCCGTTGAAGCAGTTTCATCGCCCCGCAGGCACCCATTCGCTGTCATGGCAGGCCCAGTATTAAGGCTGGGAGCTGCAGTGCTCCCCCGAGTCGACCCAGTTTGGCTCCATCCTTCGGTGATGACCGTAAGGGCAGCGCTGCAGTGCTGAAGGTGGCTACCGACGGAATTATCCGAATATATCCTGCTGACTATAATTTATAGTCAGCAGGATATATTCGGATATTCACCAAAATCTGCACCACTATCGGAGCCAATTTGCTTCTCTTCCGTTCATGTATGCCCGCACAGGAAGGCTGCGACGTCTGCATGCAGCATTTGGACATAAAATATAGCCTGCGTAATTTCGTTAGTAACCGCTCGATGGCTGCATATCCACTTCGAAAATCGCTTGGAGTGTGAGATTGACAGGCATTTGAACAACGCGGTCTCGAATACAAGGAATCCCCAATGAACGAAGCTTTCCGTTCTTTTTGGGAATCCATACCCCCCGCAGGGGCTGAGGTCGATATCCACCCGATTTCAGCTCCTCACC
>NZ_JAHSTT010000079.1 GCF_019145205.1 Pseudomonas khavaziana | reverse complement strand
GGCTTCGCCAGCTTAGACGCGGCACGGACTTGGGTGAGGGATTTTATGCGGTGGTACAACAGCGAACACAGGCACAGCCGAATCCGCTTCGTCACCCCGTCAGAGCGCCATGGTGGGCAAGATCATCAGATCCTGGCGCTGCGCCATGAGCTGTATGAGCGGGAGCGCCGAAAAAGACCTGAACGGTGGTCAGGGCAAACACGCAACTGGGAACCGGTAGGAACGGTGCTGCTGAATCCGGATCGGGAACA
>NZ_JAHSTT010000078.1 GCF_019145205.1 Pseudomonas khavaziana | reverse complement strand
AGGCCGCCTTCGTATTCGTAGCGGGTGACGTGGCCGAGTTCATCACGCTCGGCGATGATTTTTCCGTAGGGGTTGTAGCTCAATTCCCGGCAAGCGCCGCCGGGCTGGGTCAGTTTCAGCAGACGTCCTACGGAGTCCCATTCATAAAGAATCTGCGCGCCATGTTCATCCTCACGCGCTATTTGCCGCCCTAAATCGTCATAGCGATAACGCTTGATCCCGCCATTGGGCAGTTGTTCTTCGAGCAACTGCCCACGTTCG
>NZ_JAHSTT010000077.1 GCF_019145205.1 Pseudomonas khavaziana | reverse complement strand
GACCACTGGCGGCAACTTCGAAAAACTGGAAGTGGCAGGCAACGGCGCCACCACCACGATCAACGACACTATCGACAAGGTCGATGTGGTGCTGTCCGCCACCACCACCGTCGGCGAAGGCGGCAATATCGTCTACACCGCCAGCCTTGTGGATAAAAACGGCGCGCCGGTGACCAACATCACCAACCCGCTCACCGTCACCCTGGATAACGGTCAGTCCATCACTATCGGCGTGAACCAATCCAGCGGCTCTATCTCGGTTG
>NZ_JAHSTT010000076.1 GCF_019145205.1 Pseudomonas khavaziana | reverse complement strand
TGTGACCGTCGTGGTGTTATCGGTACCTGGAGTATCGGTGACGGTGGTGTTAACCGCCGCAGTACCTGGAACCAGATTTTCGAAATGCTCACCACCGGTCACGCCTTTGATGGCGGTGGTGACAGTCTGGTCGCCTTTGTACACATCATCCGGTGCCAAGACCGAAACAGTGCCGCTCGACTGGTTCACACCGATAGTGATGGTCTGGCCATTATCGAGAGTGACAGTGAGCGGATTGTTGATGTTGGTCACCGGTGCGCCGTT
>NZ_JAHSTT010000075.1 GCF_019145205.1 Pseudomonas khavaziana | reverse complement strand
TTTGCACGCCTGACCTTGAGCGCCCCGATACCTGAAGACACCACGATCATGAACTTCCGGCACCTGCTGGAAAAGCAACAACTGGCCCCTGCGATCCTCGCGGTCATCAACGGTTATCTGCAAGAGAAAGGCCTGTCCCTGCGCCAGGGTACCATCGTCGATGCCACCATCATTCATGCCCCCAGCTCGACCAAGAACGCATATTGGCGCCGATGCGGAACCGGGACTGGTTCATCATGTTCATGGCACTGCGGCCAATGTGGCCGATGTCACG
>NZ_JAHSTT010000074.1 GCF_019145205.1 Pseudomonas khavaziana | reverse complement strand
GCCATTCCTACCGCGACCGTAGGTTGGGAAGTTTATGATGAAGAAAGTGGTGAAAAAGCTGCTGCGCTGTTGCAACGCAGCGTGATCAACGAGAAATGCCTGCGTGAGCCCTTGGTATTGCCCTCTGATAACGGAGCGCCAATGAAATCGGTGACGCTGTTAAGCAAAATGTATGAGCTTGGCATCACGCCTTCTCGCGGTCGTCCACGCGTAAGCAATGACAACCCGTACTCGGAATCACTGTTTAGAACATTGAAATACTGCCCGCAATGGCCCTTGGAA
>NZ_JAHSTT010000073.1 GCF_019145205.1 Pseudomonas khavaziana | reverse complement strand
ACTAGTCAAAGACTAGAAATCAACATTCACCATCACAGTGATGGAATGCTCATTTCTAAGCTTTATACAACAGAAGCAGTAGTGGTGGAGCCAAACGGGATCGAACCGTTGACCTCCTGCGTGCAAGGCAGGCGCTCTCCCAGCTGAGCTATGGCCCCGTATTTCTACAGGCGTTTCCCACACAAAATTGGTGGGTCTGGGCAGATTCGAACTGCCGACCTCACCCTTATCAGGGGTGCGCTCTAACCAACTGAGCTACAGACCCAATTTCGGGCTGCTTCTT
>NZ_JAHSTT010000072.1 GCF_019145205.1 Pseudomonas khavaziana | reverse complement strand
TCTAATCAAAGACTAGAAATCAATATTCACTTCAGAATATTCATTTCTAAACTCTAACAGCAGAAGCAGTTAATGGTGGAGCCAAACGGGATCGAACCGTTGACCTCCTGCGTGCAAGGCAGGCGCTCTCCCAGCTGAGCTATGGCCCCATAACAAAATTGGTGGGTCTGGGCAGATTCGAACTGCCGACCTCACCCTTATCAGGGGTGCGCTCTAACCAACTGAGCTACAGACCCAATTTCGAGCGCAACTGATTAGCTAAGAGCTATCAGCTTGGAGCTTAAAGCTGCTTC
>NZ_JAHSTT010000071.1 GCF_019145205.1 Pseudomonas khavaziana | reverse complement strand
ACATCGACTTTATCGATGGTGTCGTTGACGGTGGTGGTCGCACCGTTGCCTGCAACTTCCAGTTTTTCGAAGTTACCGCCAGAAGCGTCAGTGATCTTGACGGTCTGGGTGCTCTTATCGATGAACACGTCATCGGTAGGCGCCGGAACAGTCACGGTGCCGACAGTGTCGCCAGCCTTAATGATGATCGATGAGCCATTATCCAACTTCAACGTAACGTCGGTACCGGCCTTATTGCTCAAGGTGGCGGTGTAGGTGATCTGGCCACCTTCGTTAACGGCACTTGGCGCAGTCAG
>NZ_JAHSTT010000070.1 GCF_019145205.1 Pseudomonas khavaziana | reverse complement strand
TTCCACACCAGCCGATGACAACTGTGATCGGGGTACCAAACCCCCGTCAGTTGCCCACGTTTGTTGTAGCTGTAGTCCGTGACCTGTCCATCGGGATCGGTCCTACGCGTAACATCGCCCTGGCTATTACGCTCATATTTCCAGACCGCCTCGCCACGCCTGACAACCCGTACGAAACCGTTGTCATGCTCGTAGGACGTCGGCTCGTCATCCCCCGGAAACAACGCCACCAAGCGTCCGGCTTCGTCGTACTGATAGGCTGTCACCGCACCCAGCGGGTCTTGCTCGACGGTCAGT
>NZ_JAHSTT010000007.1 GCF_019145205.1 Pseudomonas khavaziana | reverse complement strand
TTTCAAAAGTGAGCCGCTGTAAAAGCGGAACCAATAGTGGCCGTTGCCCAAATAACGGATATGTACCGAGGACGAAAACCAACATCCTGCTCGGCTATCAGGCCGCAACGGGAGCAAGCTCTCTAGTTTGCTGCGCGACAGCGTCACATCGAAGATGTGGTGGGGACTCCCACATTTTGATCGAGACCGACCAGTGGAGGCTTGCGCAGGTCCGATTTAATTGTTAGTTTCTGGCAAAATGTTAACGATAACATTTGCTCTAAAAATAAAAACAAAACAGAGACCCACGCCATGAAAATGCTCTCGAAGACCCTGTGTTTACTGGCTGCCGGCATCACCCTCGGCACTCAGGCATTTGCCGCCACCTCACCTGCGCCCATTCGCATCGGCGCCTCGTTCCAGGAAATCAACAACCCCTATTTCGTCACCATGAAAAACGCCCTGGAAGAAGCCGGCGCGACCATCGGTGCAAAGCTCATCATTACCGACGCCCGTCACGACGTGTCCAAGCAGGTCAGTGACGTCGAAGACATGCTGCAAAAAGGCATTGATATCCTGCTGATCAACCCTACCGATTCGGTCGGTGTGCAATCGGCCGTGAAGTCGGCCCATGCCGCGGGCGTCGTGGTGGTGGCGGTGGACGCCCAGGCGGACGGCCCGCTGGATTCGTTCGTCGGCTCGAAGAACTTCGACGCCGGCTTCCAGGCGTGTGAATACCTGGCGAAAAACATCGGTGACAAAGGCAATATCGCCATCCTCGACGGCATTGCCGTGGTGCCGATCCTCGAACGTGTGCGTGGTTGCAAAGAGGCGGTGGCCAAGCACCCGGACATCAAGATCGTCAGCATCCAGAATGGTAAGCAGGAACGTGACCAGGCGCTGACCGTCACCGAAAACATGTTGCAGGCCCAACCCACCCTCAAGGGTATTTTCAGCGTCAATGACAACGGCTCCCTCGGTGCACTCTCGGCCATCGAAGCCAGCGGCATGGATGTGAAGCTGGTCAGCGTCGATGGCGCGCCGGAAGCGATCAAGGCGATCCAGAAGCCCGGCAGCCATTTCATCGCCACCTCGGCCCAATACCCCCGTGACCAGATCCGCCTGGCTTTGGGCATTGCCCTGGCCAAGAAGTGGGGCTCGCAAGTACCCGCCACCATTCCGGTGGACATCACCCTGATCGACCAGGCCAAGGCCAAGGATTTCAGCTGGTAAACCCCTCAAGCCCCACGCTCGCCGTGGGGCCCAGGCAAACCTTCTGAACGCGAGGTCGGCGGTATGAGCAGTCTTCTGAAGCTGGAAAACATCTGTAAGCGGTACCCGGGCGTGCAGGCCCTCAAGTCGATCAACCTGCAAGTGGAGCGCGGTGAAATCCACGCCTTGCTCGGCGAAAACGGCGCGGGAAAATCCACCCTGATGAAGATCCTCGGCGGTGTCGAGCATCAGGACGAAGGGCAGATCCTCATCGATGGCCAGGCCCGGCAATTTGCGACTTACCGTGACGCGATTGCCGCCGGTATCGGCATCGTGTTCCAGGAATTCAGCTTGATTCCCTACCTCACAGCCGTAGAAAACATCTTCCTCGGCCATGAGTTGAGCAACCGTTTCGGCCTGTTGCGCAAGCGCGAAATGGTCGAGGCGGCGCAGGCGTTGTTCCAGCGTCTCGGGGTGAGTATCGACCTGCATTGCGCGGTCAAGCACCTGAGCGTAGCTGAGCAGCAGTTCGTCGAAATCGCCAAGGCCCTGGCTCTGGATGCGCGCCTGTTGGTACTCGACGAACCCACCGCAACGCTGACCCCCAGCGAAGCCGAGCTGCTGTTCGAGATCATGCGCGAACTCAAGCGCCAGGGCGTGGCGGTGATTTTTATCTCGCACCATCTGGAAGAGATTTTCCAGGTGTGTGATCGCATCAGCGTACTGCGCGACGGCGGCAATGTGGGCGTTACCGATGTGGCCGACAGCGATATCGACCGCCTGGTGGAGATGATGGTGGGGCGGCGCCTGGCATGCAGCTTCCCGCCCAAGCCCACCGGCGAGCGCGGCCCGCTGTTGCTGGAGGTCAAGGACATCCAGTTGGTACGCAACGGCCCGCATAACAGTTTCCAACTGCACAAGGGCGAGATCCTCGGCTTCGCCGGGCTGGTGGGCTCGGGCCGCACCGAACTGGCCCTGGGCATGATGGGCGCGCTGCCGTCGGTGAGCAAGGACGTGTGGCTGCGCGGCGAAAAAATCAGCCTCAATGACCCGGCCGAGGCACTCGCCCATGGCATCGGCCTGCTGCCGGAAAGCCGCAAGAGCGAAGGGCTGATCACCGATTTCAGCATTCGCGAAAACATCTCCCTGAACAACCTGCCCAAGTACCAGAACGCCAGCGGGCTGATCGACACGGCCAAGGAATGCGCCAGCGTCGAAGCGCTGATGCGCCAGCTGTCGATCAAGGCGCCCAGCGGCGAAAGCCGGGTGCTCAACCTCAGCGGCGGCAACCAGCAAAAAGTCGTGATCGCACGCTGGATCAACCACCACTGCGACGTGCTGGTGTTCGATGAACCCACACGTGGCATCGACGTCGGCGCCAAGGCGCAGATCTACGCCTTGATGCGCAGCCTCACCGAACAGGGCTACGCCATCATCATGATTTCCTCCGAACTGCCCGAAGTCATCGGCATGTGCGACCGCGTCGCCGTGTTCCACAAGGGCGCGATCGTCAAGCTGCTGGAAGCGTCCGCCGTCAATCCTCAAGAGGTCATGCGCCATGCAACAGGGGGCTCAAGTGAATACGTCCATTAACACCGCAGGCACCAGCCGCTTGCGCCTGAACCTGGCGCGGCTGCTGCGCTCGCCGGCGTTTTATCCGTTTGTGGGGCTGGTGGTGGTGACCCTGGTGATGATCCTTGCCAGCGACACGTTTCTCACCGCCAGCAACCTGTCCAACATCGCCCGCCAGGTGTCGATCAACGCGATTATCGCGGTGGGCATGACCTGCGTGATTCTTACCGGGGGCATCGATTTGTCGGTGGGGCCGGTGATGGCGCTGTCCGGCACGCTCACGGCCGGGCTGATGGTCGCAGGTGTGCCTCCCGGCCTGGCGATTGGCGCCGGGTTGCTGGTGGGCGTGGCGTTCGGCATCGGTAACGGCTTGTTCGTGGCTTACCTGCACATGCCGCCGATCATCGTCACCCTGGCGACCATGGGCATCGCCCGTGGGTTCGGGCTGATGTACACCGATGGTTACCCGATTTCCGGGTTGCCGGAGTGGTTCGCCTTTTTCGGGCGCGGCAGCGTGTTCGGTATGCAGGTGCCGATCCTGATCATGCTGCTCACTTACCTGGCCGCCTATGTGCTGCTGCAACACACGCGTATCGGCCGCTACATCTACGCCATCGGCGGCAATGAAGAAGCGGTGCGTTTGTCTGGGGTGCGCGCAGCGCGCTTCAAGCTGCTGGTGTATGGCATCAGCGGCTTCACCGCGGCGATTGCCGGGCTGGTGCTCACCTCGCGCCTGATGAGCGGCCAGCCGAATGCCGGCGTGTCGTTCGAGCTGGATGCAATTGCCGCCGTGGTGCTTGGCGGCGCATCGATTGCCGGCGGACGCGGGGTGATCGTCGGCACCTTGCTCGGCGCCATGCTGCTGGGCGTATTGAACAACGGCTTGAACATGCTCGGCGTGTCGCCTTACGTGCAGAGCGTGATCAAGGGCGGGATCATTTTGCTGGCGATCTTTATCAGCCGTCAGCGTCATCGATAAATACCTCACTACACAGGACCGAACACCATGGACAAGCACACCCATATGCAAGCCGTCGTCTGCCACGGGCCGAAAGACTACCGCCTGGAACGCATCGGCAAGCCCCAGGCCCGCGCCAATGAATTGGTGATCCGCATCGCCGCCTGTGGCATCTGCGCCAGCGACTGCAAGTGCCACTCGGGCGCGGCGATGTTCTGGGGCGGCGACAACCCCTGGGTCAAGGCGCCGGTGGTGCCGGGCCACGAGTTTTTCGGCTACGTGGTGGAAGCGGGCGAGGGCGCCGAGGAACACTTCGAGGTCAAGGTCGGTGACAAGGTCATCGCCGAACAGATCGTGCCCTGTGGCAAGTGCCGTTTCTGCAAATCGGGTAAATACTGGATGTGCGAAGTGCACAACATCTTCGGCTTCCAGCGCGAAGTGGCCGAAGGCGGCATGGCCCAGTACATGCGCATTCCCAAGACGGCCATCGTGCACAGGATTCCCGAGGCAGTGTCTTTGGAGGATTCGGCGCTGGTGGAGCCCATGGCCTGCTCGATCCATACCGTCAACCGTGGCGATATCCAGCTCGACGACGTGGTGGTGATTGCCGGCGCGGGCACCCTCGGCCTGTGCATGGTCCAGGTGGCGGCGCTGAAGACGCCGAAAAAACTGGTGGTGATCGACATGGTCGACGAGCGCCTGGAACTGGCAAAAAAATTCGGCGCCGATGTGGTGATCAACCCGGCCCGTGACAACGCTCGCGAACTCATCAACGGCCTCACTGACAACTACGGCTGTGACGTCTACATCGAAACCACCGGCGTACCGGCCGGCGTCACCCAGGGCCTGGACCTGATCCGCAAGCTCGGGCGGTTTGTCGAGTTCAGCGTGTTCGGCGCCGAGACCAGTGTCGACTGGTCAATCATCGGCGACCGCAAGGAACTCGACGTGCGTGGCGCGCACCTTGGGCCGTATTGCTACCCGATCGCCATCGACCTGTTCGAACGCGGCCTGGTCACCTCCAAAGGCATTGTCACCCATGATTTCCCGCTGGACGATTTCGCCGAAGCCTTCGAACTGGCCAACTCGACCAAGTCGATCAAGGTGCTGTTGAAGCCGGTGCTGCCCGCCCATGAGTAACGGCATGCACTACGTCATGGGTGTCGATATCGGCACCCAGAGCACCAAGGCGCTGCTGGTGGATGCCCAGGGCACGATCATCGCCCAGCACAGCCAGGGTTATCGGGTGGATACCCCGAAAGTGCGCTGGGCCGAGCAATGGCCGCAGGTGTGGCTGGATGCAGTCGAGGTGTGCGTGGCCCAGTGCATGGCCAAGGCTGGTGTGCCGGCGCAGCAGGTCAAGGCGCTGTGCATCAGCAGCCTGTACGGCGGCTCGGGGATTGCCGTGGATGCACAGATGACGCCGTTGCACCCGTGCCTGATCTGGATGGATCGTCGCGCCGGCGAACAGGTCGAGTGGGTGCGTGAGCACGTGGACCTGGACCGGCTGTTTGCGCTGACCGGCAACTCGGTGGACAGCTACTACGGCTTCACCAAGATGCTCTGGCTCAAGCAGCATCAGCCGCAGGTGTGGGCGAATACCCGCTACCTGTTGCCGCCCAACAGCTATATCAACTGGTGCCTGACCGGTGAGCTGGCGGTGGACCACAGCAGCGCCGGCAATATCGGCGGTGTGTATGACGTGGCCGAGCGCGGCTGGTCCGAGGAGATGCTCGCGGCGCTGGAGATTCCCTTGGCCATGATGCCCGAGCGCCTGTTGTACTCCGGCGAGGTGGTGGGTGAGCTGTTGCCGGACTGGGCGGCACGCCTGGGTTTGCAGGCGGGCATGCCGATTCTCGCGGGCGGCGTGGACGCGGCCATGGCGACCCTGGCCGCAGGCGTGACCCAGCCGGGTAATCATGTAGCGATGATCGGCACCAGCATGTGCTGGGGTTACCTCAACCAGCAAGTGGATGCCCGCCATGGCTTGGTCAGCATGCCCCACGTCTACAACGGCCATCGCGACCTGTACATCTTCGGCGGCGCGATCACCGCGGGGGCCTCGGTCAGCTGGTTTCGCGAGCAGTTCTGCCAGGCCGAAGAGCAACAGGCCCAGGCGTCGGGGCAAGACAGCCTGGTGCTGCTGGAGCAGAGCGCGACGAAGATCCCGGCGGGCAGCGAAGGCCTGTTGTTCCTGCCGTATCTGATGGGTGAGCGCAGCCCGGTGTGGGACGACCGCGCCAGCGGCAGTTTTGTCGGGCTCAACCTGTATCACAGCCGTATCCACCTGTACCGCGCAGTGCTGGAAGGGGTGAGTTTTGCCCTGCGCCACAATATCGAAGCAGGCACCCAGGGCGCACATGCACTGGATCCGCGCCTGATTGTAGTGGGCGGGGCGAGCCATTCTGACCTGTGGATGCAGATTATCGCGGATGTCACCCGCTACCCCGTCTACACCATTGTCCAGGAGGTTGAAGCGGCCCTGGGCGCGGCGTTATTGGCGGCGCATACGGTGGGGTTGGTGAGTGATGAGGCGATGGATACAGGCTGGGTGCAACTGCAGCAACGGGCGCAGCCCAAGCGCGAGAATGTCGCGGTCTACGACCAAGGGTTTGCCGAGTACCTGAAGCTATACCCGGCCCTGAAACCGATCATGCACAACCTGCAAGCTACCTGACTCAACACAGAAAAAAATGTGGGAGGGGGCTTGCCCTAATGCCAGTCAGTTAAGGCTTTTTTGTAGGAGCGAGCTTGCTCGCGAGAAACTTACAGGCGCCGCGTTCATTCAGCAAACACGCGTTATCGTTGACGTTTTTCGCGAGCAAGCTCGCTCCTACAGAAGGCGATGACCGCTTAACTGATTGGCATTTGGGCAAGCCCCCTCCCACAGTGGATCTTCATTGTTCTTGAGATTTTTATCTATGAACGCAGTCTTCAACTTCACCCACCACCGCATCCTCGTCACCGGCGCCAGCAGCGGTATCGGCCGGGAAATCGCGCGGCAGTTGATTGCCAACGGCGCCGAAGTCTTTGCCCTCGGCCGCGACGCCCAAGCCTTGGCCGAACTGGGCTGCCACTCCATGTGTGTGGACATCGCCGACAACGCCGCCCTCGATAAAGTGCTGCAAGACCTGCCGCCCCTGCACGGCCTGGTCAATTGCGCCGGCATTTCGCGCCTGGAGCCCGCCGCGGCCATCAGCGCAGACGCCTTCGACCAGGTGATGAACGTCAACGCCCGCGCCGCCGCCCAGGTGGCCAGCCGTGTCGCGGCCAAGATGATCGCGGCGAACATCGCCGGCAGTATCGTCAACGTTTCCAGCCAGGCGTCGTTGGTGGCGCTGGATGACCATCTCGGCTACTGCGCCTCCAAGGCGGCCCTGGATGCGATCACCCGCGTGCAGTGCGCCGAATGGGGCCGTTTTGGCATCCGCGTCAACAGCGTCAACCCCACCGTGACGCTGACGCCGATGGCAAGCATGGCCTGGTCCGACCCGGCCAAGCGCGACCCGGCGCTGGCGGCGATCCCTCTGGGGCGTTTTGCGCAACCGGCGGAAGTGGCGTTGCCGGTGCTGTTCCTGCTGAGCGATGCGGCGAGCATGATCAGCGGCGTGAGCTTGCCTATCGACGGTGGCTACACCAGCCGCTAACCGTTTTCCAACTGACCGGCGATCACAACCTTGTCCCGTGGCTTGTAGGGATCTTCCAGCCGGTCGAGCAGCAGGCGTACCGCGCTGCTGCCGGCCAGGGAGGCGTCGTGGGCCACGCAGGCGATGGGCACGCCAAAGATATCGGCGAAGGGCAGGCGGTCGATACCGCAGATGGTCAGGCTGTCGTGGGAGATGTTGTGCATGCGCAATGCGCGCAGGGCTCCGAGGGTGATCAACTGGTTGAAACCCATGATCGCATCCGGCGCCGAGTGGCTGGCCAGGTAGTCGAGGGTGTGCAAATACGCCGGCATCAAGGTGTAGTCGCCGGCCTGCACCTCGACCTGAATGTGCGGGTGTTCGGCCAGCACTTCGCGCAGGCCCTTGAGACGTTCTACCGTGATTCGCGAATGTTCCGGGCCGGTCAGCACCAGCAGGCGCTTGAAGTTCGGGGTCTGGCGCAGCAGGTAGTGTGCGGCCTGCAGGCCGCTGTGGTAGTTGTCCAGCACCACGCGGCTGAACGGGCTGTCGTGGATGGTGCGATCAAGCAGCACCACCGGGGTCTTGCCGTTGCCCAGGCGTTCCAGGTAATCGGGCTGGTAGCTCGGCTCATCGGAGACCGGCGACAGGATGATCCCCGCCACGCGGTAGCCCAGCAGGGTATCCACCGCTTTGCTCTCGAGTTCCTCCAGCTCATCGGTGTCCACCAGCATGATGGTGTAGCCGTGCTTTTTCGCCTCGCGGGAAATCGCCTTGATCATCTCGCTGTAGAACGGGTTGTCCACCGACGCGGTAATCACCCCGATGATCAGGCTCTCACTGCGCTTGAGTCCACGGGCGAAGGCGTTGGGCACATAGTCCAGCTCCCGCGCTACCTCCAGGATGCGCGCCAGGGTGGCGGGTTTGACCAGGTCGGGTTTGCTCAGCGCCCGGGACACCGTGATGGTGGTCATGCCGACGCGTTTGGCGATGTCGCTGATGGTGACGGACTTTTTCTTGTTCATCGGTAAGGCTGCAAAAGGACACACCCGCAGGCTAGCATGCGCGGCGGCATCCGGTGCTTCAAATCAGCGGATCCCAGCGTTGCGACCAGTCACTTTCAGCCTTGACCACTTCGCGCAGCAGCGCCAATGCCTGTTGCAGCACCGCCGAATCCCGCGCCCGTGAATACACCAGGTAGGTAGGGAAGCTGAATTCCGGTGCCTTGGCCACCCGCTGCATCACGCCGCTGTCCAGGTAGCTCTGCACCACCCGTGTACGGAAGTAGCCGGCACCGCCATTTTCCAGGATGTACTGCAACGCCAACGGCCCGAGGTTGAAGCTCAGCGCGGCGCGTGCGCGGTCGGGCAGGGCGGCGTCATGTTGCTGGCGAAAACCCTGGCCCCAGTCGATATACACGTAGGGCTCTGGTTTGCTCGCCAGCTGTACCAGGATCAGTTTTTCTTCCAGCACCTGTTCCACCTGTAAGCCTGGCCAATACTGAGGCTGAAACACCAGGGCGGCGTCCAGCACGCCCAACTCGAGTTGGCGCAGCAGGTACTCGCCCTCACGGATTTCAGTACGTAGCGCATGGCCGGGAATCTGCTGGCGCAGGGCCTGGGCCCAGCCGAGCATCAACGGGTTGCACAGGCTTACCTCACCGCCGATATGCAGCATATTGCGATAGCCATCGGGCAACGGCAGATCACGGCGTGCGGCCTCCCAGGTTTGCAGCAGCTGGTTGGCGTACACCACAAAGGCTTCCCCATCGGCGGTCAGGCGCGCACCGGCACGGTTGCGGATAAACAGCGTGCTGCCCAGCTGGCTCTCCAGGTTCTTCACTCGGGCGGTGATGGCGGTCTGGGTGACGTGCAGTTTCTCGGCCGCTGCGGCCAGGCTGCCGCAGCGTGTGATTTCCAGAAAGGTGCGTGCCAGTTCGATGTCCATGAAGCCCCCGGGGATGAATGGGGGACATTGTAGAGGCAGGTGGATTGGAATGCGTTCAAAAAGGTGGGGGGCGCTCCACTTGCCCTCGATGGCGGCCTGGCAGCCGACCAGGATGTTGGATCAGTCACCTGCACGGGCGCCGGCATAGCCGAGCTGCTGCGCGGTGAGGTTAGGCCTAGGATAAGGTACCTGTCAGTTCTGACAGTAGACGGTTTTTTTTTCTCGCGTTTGAATAGCCGGGAGAGTGGTTGAGGTGTCGTCCAATCGCTTGTTGAAACTAAACCCCCCGATACTGAGTACAAGGAATTTAGTATGAGCGGTTCAAGCGTTATCAATGATGTTTCAATTTTCTCTCCTGCCCCGTTGCACGGTTGGTTCTCTACCTCAGGGGTGCACGCTATCCGAGCAGACGATCCGGATGGGGTGGACTCATACTTCAGTGCGCCGATCATTGACTCTTCGGCAGACCTGAGGAAAGTATTCCCGCAGGAATTTGGAACTGAGGAAGTGCAGGTGACGTTAGTCATGCGCCTGTCCCAGGGTATCGAAGTGAAAAGTATTGTTGTTACCGCTATTGGCGATACCGGTGGTGCGGTCCAGTTCCCCGTGCCTGCGGCTGACGGTGAATGGCACACCACGATTGCTAAGTGGACGCCAAAAAAACCTGGCCGTACGCAACTTTGGATTTCATTTCTTGATGCTTCTTCGCCGAGCGAATATCTGGGTGTGGATATCAAGTCAATTACGGTTGAGGCATAAAGATCAACTAAGGTGGCTCATCTCGAGTGGCCACCTTGTTGGGGCTTTCATAAGTGCTGATCGAGGAAAGTCATCGAGCCCGAGGTTAAAGTTTCAAGTTCTTCATGTCGGGTTGATCGGCACTTGCAAATGCTCCGTGGGGAACGCCTTTGCGTAGGTTCGACACACACTCAACACCATGTCATCGGCAAACCTTGCACCCACCACATGCAACCCCACCGGCAGCCCATTCGCCGCCAACCCGCAGGGCACCGACGCCGCTGGTTGCTGGGTCAGGTTGAAGGGGTAGGTAAACGGCGTCCATTCCATCCACTCGTTCATCCCTGAACCCGGCGGTACGTTGTGCCCGGCTTCGAATGCGGTAATCGGCATCATCGGCGACACCAGCACGTCGTAGTGCTCATGGAACGCCGCCATGCGCACGACCAGTGCGGCGCGCGCTTCCAAGGCGGCGTTGAAGTCGGCCAGGCTCAGACGCTCGCCCCGTTGCGCAATACGCAGCAGCCCTTGATCCAGCAGTTGCTTTTGCGCGTCGCTCATGGAGCCGGTCAGGCGTGCGGCGCCTGCGGCCCACAGGGTGCTGAACACCTCAAGCGGGTCGCTGAAACCCGGGTCGATCTGCTCGACATGGGCGCCCAATTGCACCAGGCCCTCAACCGCCTGGGCGACGACCTTGGCGACTTGCGGGTCGACATCCACATAGCCGAATGTCGGGCTATAGGCCACGCGCAAGCCTTTCAGATCCGCCCCAGGGGTGAGCCAGGGCGTGGTCCTTGGCGCCCCGATCAGGCCATCACGCACATCCATTTGTGCCACGGTCTGCAGCATCAGCACGCTGTCTTCCACCGTGCGGGTCATGGGCCCCAGGTGCGACAGGATGGTCATGGAACTGGCCGGCCACTGCGGCACATAACCGAAGGTCGGCTTGATCCCGAACGTGCCGGTAAAGGCACAGGGTATGCGGATCGAGCCGCCGGCATCGCTGCCCTGGTGCAGCACACCCAGGTTCAACGCCGCTGCCGCACCGGCGCCACCGGAGGACCCGCCCGCCGTGGTGCGGATGTCCCACGGGTTGCGGGTGATGCCGTACAGCGGGTTGTCGGTGACGCCTTTCCAGCCGAACTCGGGGGTGGTGGTCTTGCCCAGCAGCACCGCGCCGGCCTTGCGCATGAAGTGCGAGAAGGGCGCGTCCACATCCCACGGTCCCTCGGCGGATGAGGTGCGCGAGCCCTTGCGCGTAGGCATGCCGAGGGTCAGGGTCAGGTCTTTGATTGACGCTGGCACGCCATCCAGGGCGCCGCAAGGGGCACCTTTTAACCAGCGTTGTTCCGAGGCCCGCGCCGCGTTCAATGCACCCTCGGGATCGACATGGCAGTAGGCGTTCACCACCGGGTTGTAGCGCTCGATGCGCAGCAACGCATCTTCGGTGACCTCCACCGGTGACAAGCGCTTGTCGCGAAACTGCTGCAGCAGTTGCACCGCTGTCAGTTGGCCAATCTCGCTCATGCCAGATCCCCCTGTGCCGCGTTGACCATGGCCCGCAGCAACACTGCGCAACCTGCCGCGAGGTCATGGGGTGTGGCGTTTTCGATTTCGTTATGGCTGATGCCGCCTTCGCACGGCACGAAGATCATTCCGGCCGGGCCCAGTTCGGCGACGAAAATCGCGTCATGCCCGGCGCCGCTGACGATGTCCATATGGCTCAAGCCCAAGGCGCTCGCAGCCTCGCGCACGGCGTTGACGCAGGTCGGGTGAAAGTCCAGCGGCGGGAAGTCGGCGGTGGGCGTCAGTTCAAAGGTCAAGCCGTGCCGGGCGGCCGTGGTTTCGATCACGCCGCGCACTTCATCGACCATGGCTTGCAGCTTGTCGGCGTGCAGGTGGCGCAAGTCGATGGTCATCTGCACCTGGCCGGGAATCACATTGCGCGAACCCGGGTGCAGGCTCAGGCAACCAACGGTGCCGCAGGCATGGGGTTGTTGCTGATGGGCGATACGGTTGACCGCGCTGACCACCTCGGCGGCGCCGACCAGGGCGTCCTTGCGCAGGTGCATCGGGGTGGGGCCGGCGTGGGCTTCGACGCCGGTGAGGGTCAGGTCGAACCACTTCTGGCCCAGGCAGCCCATGACCACGCCGATAGTGGTGGCCTGGTCTTCCAGTACCGGACCTTGCTCGATATGGGCTTCGAAGTAGGCGCCGACCGGATTGCCCAAAACCGCACGGGAACCGGCATAGCCAATGCGCTGTAATTCGGCGCCTACCGAAAGACCCTGGTCGTCGCGTTTGTCGAGAGTGTCCTGCAAGTCGAACTTTCCGGCAAATACCCCGGAACCCATCATGCACGGCGGGAAGCGCGAGCCTTCTTCGTTGGTCCACACCACCACTTCAATCGGCGCTTGGGTCTCGATCTGCAAGTCATTCAAGGTACGGATCACTTCCAGCCCGGCCATCACCCCGTAGCAGCCGTCGAATTTGCCGCCGGTGGGTTGGGTGTCGATGTGGCTGCCGGTCATCACCGGGGGCAGGGCGGGGTTGCGTCCGGCACGACGCGCAAAGATATTGCCGATGGCGTCGACAGTGACGCTGCACCCGGCCGCTTCGCACCACTGCACAAACAGGTCGCGGGCCTGGCGGTCCAGATCGGTGAGGGCCAGGCGGCACACGCCACCCTTGGCGGTGGCGCCGAGTCGGGCCAGGTCCATCAGCGATTGCCACAGGCGGTCGCGGTTGATCAGCGGGGCGTTGCTCTGCAGTGGTTGCGCAAAACTATTCATGGGCATTCTCCGGTCAGGCACTCAGGGCCAGATAGCGGTTCTTGATCGACGGGTCGGCACGCAAGTCAGCGGCGCTGCCTTCGTACACCACGCGGCCCTGTTCGAGTACGTAATGGCGGTCGGCGAGCTTGTCGCAGACCATCAGGTTCTGTTCCACCAGCAGCACCGGCAGGCCGTCCTCCTTGACCTTGCGCAGGATCTTCACCAACTCGTCGACAATCACCGGCGCCAAACCCTCAGTGGGTTCGTCGAGGATCAGCAGCTTGGGATCGTTCAGCAGGGCGCGGGCGATGGCGAGCATCTGTTGTTCGCCACCGGACAACGCATGGCCGGCGTTTTTGCGCCGTTCCTTGAGGCGCGGGAACATGGCGTAGACGTCTTCCAACTGCCAGCGGCTGGTCTTGCGGGCGGCGATGCGCAGGTTTTCCTCAACGGTCAGCAGACGGAAAATCCCACGGTTCTCCGGCACCAGCGCCAAGCCCTGGCGTGCGATTTCAAAGATCTTCTGCCCCACCAGTGCCTGGCCGTTGAAGTGAATCTGGCCCTGGCGCGGGCAGATGATGCCCAGGATGCTGCGCAAAGTGGTGGTCTTGCCGGCACCATTGCGACCCAGCAGAGTCACCAGTTCGCCAGGGTTGACGGTCAATGACACGCCCTCCAGCACATGGCTCTTGTCGTAGTAGGAATGGATATTCTCGACGATCAGCATCAGGCGGCCTCCCCAAGGTAAGCAGTGCGCACACGCTCATCGGCTCGCACGAAATCCGGCGTGCCTTCCACCAGGATCTGGCCGTGGCTCATCACCGTGATGCGTTGGCTGATGGACATGACGATGCTCATGTTGTGTTCGATCAGCAACACCGTGTGGTCGCGGCCCAGGTCGCTGATCAGTTGGGTCATGATCGGGATATCGTCGATACCCATGCCCGAAGTGGGCTCGTCGAGCATCAGCAGTTTCGGTTTGGAACAGATCGACATGCCCACCTCCAGCACTCGCTGCTGGCCGTGGGACAACTCGCCGGCCAGGGTGTCGGCGCGGGCGGTGAGTTGCAGGCGTTCCAGCACCTGGTCGGCCATCTCCAGGTGTTCGCGCCTGCTGTCCACACGGCGCCAGAAATTCAGGGCGCGCGCACCGTCACGGCCCTGGGCGGCCAGGCGCAGGTTTTCGCGCACGCTCAGGTTCTGGAACAGGCTGGTGAGCTGGAACGAACGCGCCATGCCCAGGCCGACACGGGCGTGGGCCGGTTTGCGCATCAGGTTCTTGCCATCGAAATGCATTGCTCCTTCGGTGGCCTGGCGTTCGCCGGTCAGGCAGTGGAACAGGCTGGTCTTGCCGGCGCCGTTGGGGCCGATGATGGTGTGGATGGTGCCGGCCTCGACCTTGAGGTTGACGCCATTGACTGCATGGAACGCGCCGTAGGCCAGTTCCAGGTTCCGGGTTTCCAGCAGGATGCTCATAGCTCTTGCTCCTTGGTGACGACGGCGGGTTTGCGGCTGCCGCGCACCTTCTCGAACAGCGACGCCAGGCCGCCCCACAAACCACCGCGCATGAAGATCACCACCAGGATCAGGATCACCCCCAGCAGCATCAGCCAGCGCGGCCACAGGTCGGAGAGAAAATCCCCCAGCAGCACGATGGAGCCGGCGCCGAGCAGGGAGCCGAACAGCGAGCCCGTGCCGCCGACAATGGTCATGATCAGGATGTTTTCGGACATCGCCAGGTCGATGTTCGACAGCGGCACAAAATGCAGCAACATGGCGTACAGCGCTCCGGCAATCCCGGTGACCGCGCCGGACAGCACGAACACCAGGATCTTGAAGTGCCGCGTGTCGTAGCCGATGGCCGAGGCGCGGGTTTCGTTTTCGCGGATCGCCATCAGCGTGCTGCCGAACGGCGAAGCGATCACCCGGCGTGCGCCGATAAAGATCAGCAGGAACAGCACCGCGACAAAACCATAGAAGGCCCGAGCGTCGGCCAGCGATAACAGCACGGTGTCACCGATACGGATTTCCGGGCGCGGCACGCTGAGCAGGCCGTTGTCGCCGCCGGTCCAATCGCTCAAGGTGTAGGCGACGAAGTAGGCCATCTGGCTGAACGCCAAGGTCAGCATCACGAAGTAGATGCCGGTGCGACGAATCGCCAGGGCGCCCACCAGCAACGCCAGGAAACCGCCGGCGATGGCGGCACCCAGCAGTGCGGTGAACAACCCCAGTTGCAGGTGAATCATCAGCAGTGCTGCGCAATAGGCACCGGCGCCAAAGAAGATGCCTTGGCCGAACGACAACAGCCCGGTGTAGCCCAGCAGCAGGTTGCACGCCAGGGCAGCCATGGCAAAGATCAGGATCTCGGTGGCCAGGGTGGCCGAGGGCAATAGTAACGGCAGGCCGACCAGCACCGCCAATACCCACAACAGCATGGCTTTGGATTGCGTCTTGGCAAACGGCAGGGGGTTTTTCTCGCTCATGTCAGGCTCTCCCGAACAGGCCGTAGGGGCGCACCAGAATCACCACGGCCATCGCGCCGTAGATCATCAGGCTCGCACCCTGGGGCCAGAGTGTGGTCATCAGGCTTTGCACCACGCCCACCAGCAAACCGCCGACCAGCGCACCGCTGAAGGAACCCATGCCGCCGATCACCACCACCACGAACGCCACCCCGAGAATCTCCGGGCCGACAAAGGGCTGGGCGCCGCGCAACGGTGCGAACAGCACGCCGGCGACACCGGCCAGGGCCACGCCGAGGGCAAAGGTCATGGAGAACAGGCGGAAGATGTTGGTGCCCAGCAGTGATACGGTTTCGGTGCTCTCACTGCCGGCGCGCACCAGGGCGCCGAAGCGCGTGCGTTCCAGCAACAGCCACAGGCCCAGGCCAACCAGCCCGGAAAACACGATGAGGAACAGGCGGTAGTAGGGGTAGACGAAATCCCCCACCACCAGCACACCGCGCAGCAGTTCCGGTACCGCGACGCTCTTGCCCACCGGGCCCCAGATCATCACGCTGGCTTCCTGGATGATCAGTGCGATGCCCAGGGTCACCAGGATCTGGAACATGTGCGGCAAGTGGTAGATCCGTTGGATCAGCAAGCGCTCGATCACCCAGGCCAGTGCGGCGACCACCAGCGGCGCGATCAACAGCGCCAGCCAGAAGCTGCCGGTGAGGCTCACGGCGGTGTAGCAGATGTAAGCCCCCAGCAGGAAGAACGCGCCGTGGGCAAAGTTGACGAAGTTGAGCAGGCCGAAAATGATCGTCAGACCGACCGCGATCAGGAAATAGATCATCCCCAGCCCAAGGCCGTTGAGGATCTGGAACAGATAAAGATTAAGCATGCAGGAACCCTCGGCAGGACGCCGCTTGCGCGGCCCCGCGCTACATATTCAGGGGATCAGCCGAGCGAGCAGCCCGTGGCCTCGACCGCAGGGAACGATTGGCCGGCGCTGAGCACTTTGGCCAGGTCGTCCTTGTCGGCCATGTCGCCGCTGGCCTTGCCGACCAGCAGGTAGTAATCCTTGATCACCTGATGGTCGCCGGCACGGATCGATTCCTTGCCGGTCGGGCCTTCGTAGCTCAAACCTGCATGGCCTTGGCTACAGTCGCGCCGTCGAAGCTGCCGGTGGCAATGATGGTGTCGAGCATGACCTTGGTACTGATGTAGTCGGCGGCCAGCGGGTAGGTGGGGTTGATCCCGTATTTGGCCTGGGTCAGCTTGACCAGTTCACGGTTGAGCGGGGTGTCGACCTGGTGCCAGTACTGCGCGCCGAGGTACACGCCTTCGAGCACATCGCTGCCCAGTTCCTGGAACTGATCGAGGCCGGCCGACCACACCAGCAGTACCTTCATGCGCTCCTTGATGCCGAAGTTCACCGCCTGGCGCAGGGTGTTGGACGACTGGCTGCCGAAGTTGAGCAGCACCAGCACATCGGGCCGGGTGGAAATGGCGTTGGTCAGGTAGCCGGAGAACTCCTGCTCCTGCAGCGAGTGATAGCTGTTGCCGACGTGTTCCAGGCCGTGTTCCTTGAGTACGTTCCTGGCGCCTTCGAGCAAGGCTTCGCCGAATACATATTGCGGGGTGATGGTGTACCAGCGCTTGGCGTCCGGCAGCAGCTTGATCAGCGGCACCATGGTTTCGCGGATCGCGCCGTAGGTGGGCACCGACCAGCGGAAGGTCGCCTTGTTGCAGTCTTTGCCGGTGACTTCATCGGCTCCCACCGGGGTCATGAACACGCCGCCGACCTTGTCGACTTCCTTGGCCACCGCGAGGGCGGAGGAGGACAAGGTGCAACCCTGGAAGAACCGTGCGCCGTCTTGCTGAATCGCCTCCTGCACCTTGCGCACCGCCTTGCCAGCGTTACCTTCGGTGTCGATGACCTTGTAGTTCAGCGGCCGTCCGAGCAGTTCGGGGTGCTGGTCCACTGCCAGGCGCGAACCCATGTCGGCAAATTTGCCATAGCTGGCAAAGGCACCAGACATGGACTTGAGGCCGTAAAAGGTAAAGGGCTCGGCGGCGAATGCCGAACGCACGCTCAGCGGCAAGCTGAGGGCGGCGGCCGCGGTGAGGCTGGCTTTCAATAACGTACGACGCTGCATGGGGTGACTCCCTGGTTTAGTTATTGGCAGGAGCGGCAAGGGCGATACGGTGGTGCAAGGGCCTGTGGGCAGGCTTGTTATTGGGACAACGTGCTAGCTTGGTTGGAACAGGGTCAAACTGTGGGAGGGGGCTTGCTCCCGATAGCGGTGTGCCTGTCGACATCCCTGTTGAATGTGCCGGCCTTATCGGGGGCAAGCCCCCTCCCACATTGGATTGTCGGTGTGCTTAAGAGTGATCGAACTCCAGAAGGAAGTGTGGGCTGACCTGACCTTCAAGGGCGGTCATGTGGTGTTCGGCATCGCACATATGTTCATGCATCAAGCTGCGCACCGCGCCCTCATCACCTGCACGAAAGGCAATCAACAATTGCTTGTGATAGTCGAGGTTGGCCGCGTCGAACTGCTTGCGCTTGGGCTTGTAGGCTTTTTTCAGCACCACCAGGTCGCGCAGCAGGTCGTTGAGAAACTGCGCCATAAAGCTCAGCAGCGGGTTGGGGCAAGCCCTGGCCAGCAGGTTGTGGAACTCCAGTTCCGCCAGGCGCTGTTCGCGCTGGCCGGCTTCGCTGTCTTCGGGGGCGCTGCAGAAATCCACGTTGGCTTGCAAGGCTTGATAGTCGTCTTCGCTCAAGCGCCCAAGTACCGAAACCGCCAGTTCCACTTCGATGACCTTGCGCAATTGATAGACCTGCTCGCCATCCAGATGCTGGAAGTGCAGGTAGTTGCGCAAGGCACGGCTGGCCGGCTCGGTGCCGGCCTGGTTCAGATAGGCGCCACCACTGGGACCGGTGCGCGTGCTCACCAGGCCCTCGACCTCCAGCGCCTTGAGCGCTTCACGGGCCGAGCCCTTGGAGCACTGGAAGCTCTCCATCAGCTCGCGCTCGGTGGGCAGGCGGTCGCCGGGCTTCAAGGCATCGGTGACGATGGAGCGCTTGACCGATTCGACAATCACATCGGAAAGCTTCTGGCGTTTGCGGCGCAGCGGACGAGTCAGCATGGGTGCGATTTATCGTATTAATGCGGATAAATAGCACTTAATAACGATTGAGCTTGAGCGTCAACGCAGGGTGTCGTTTTCGGTGGCAGGAGGTCGTAAATGTGCTGATCAACGCCAGGTGCCGAGGTCAAGGCAACGGGCGGACGGCGGTGGTAGTTTGCCGAAGGCCAGGAAGTCCCCCAGCCAGCGGCTGACACAGCCGTCGGCATTCGACTCCTTGAGCAAGAGTTGCTCGACACCGATGGCCATAGGTTCGCCAGGCGCGGCATTGATCAATACCATGCGCGCCACGCGCTCGGGAAACAGCGCGCCGTAGCGGCTGCCGAGGCGGGTGGCGGTGTCGTTTCCCAGGTAGTTGAGACGTGCCTCGCCGAGTTGCCCGCGTACGAATTCCATGTCTCGTGCGGCTTGCTCGACCGCATTCATCTGCCGCAGGTCGCGGGCGCTCAGTTCGATGACGTCATAACGGTCGACCAGTGTTCGATAGGCGCGGGTGGCAAGGGATTCCCAGCGGCTGGCCAGATGCAGGGCGAAAGGCGCTTCCCTGGCCGGTGAGGGCTCGCCGGCCTGGATGAACACCACGCCCTCGCGGTTGAGCGGTTGCCGTGCGCCGACACGGGTCACGCTCAGGCGTATGTGGCCGCGCTCGGGGGCGGCATGATCGCGGGGCACGCTGACCAGGCCGCATTGGGTACGTCCGACTACCTCGGGGTCCAGGCGCGCCGTCGTGGGAAGGGGGCAGTCCAGCAGCCAGTCGATCGCCGTAGGGGCAATCAAGGGTTCTGCCAGCACCAGGTTGGGTATCAGCCAGCAACCGATGCAGGCCAGGCTTTTTACGAAAACGCTGGGTTTCATCAAGAGGTCCAGGGCAGCCGTGTGATAACGGCTTTTTTACCAAGGACCTCGAGTTGGAAAATGTAAGGTGAAGAAACAACTCGTGTATGAAATAAGAGTTTGTTTATCAGCTTTCGGTGTTCCAACCCCCCCCTAATGCCTTGTACAGGGCGATGCCGGCCTGCAAGCGCGAGAGGCGCAATTGCACATTCAAGTCTTGGGCGGCGTACAGGGTGCGTTGGGTCTCCAGCACCGTGAGCAAGCCCTCGGCCCCGGCCTCATAGCGGCTTTGCGCGATCTGGAAGGCCGCCTGCGCGTGTTGCAGCTCTTGGCTCTGCCATTGGCGTTGCTGGTCCAGGCGGGTGATGCTGCTGAGGGCTTTCTCTACATCGGCAAAGCCGTTGATGATTGCTGCGCGGTAGGTTTGCAGCAGCTCATCCTGGCGCGCGCGAGCCTTGTCGCGCTCTGCGCTTAAACGGCCGTTGTTGAAGATGGGGGCGACCAGGCCGGCAGTCAGGGTGTAGTAGGGGCTGCGCAGGATTTGCCCAGCCTTGTAGGCGTCGGAGCCGAGCGTGGCGCCGAGGGTCACGGCGGGCAGCATGGCGGCACGGGCCACGCTGACATCCGCTTGGGCAGCGGCCAGTTCGGCTTCGGCCTTGGCCAGGTCGGGGCGGCGGCTCAGCAGTTGGCTCGGTACGCCCGGGCCTATGGCTGGCCAGGTGAGCGTCTGGAAGGCTTCACTGCCCAGGTCGAGGGCCTGCACCGGCTGGCCGAGGAGGGCGGCGAGGGTGATCCGTGCTTCTTCGGCCACCTGTTGGATCAGCGGCAATTGCCGTTGCTGGCCGGCCACCAGGCTTTTCTGCTGGGCCAGCTCCAGGGCGGTGGCAGAGCCTGCGTCATAGCGGGTCTGTACCAGGCCGAGGACGTTGCGCGCATTGGCCAGGTTGAATTCGGCAATCTGTTGGCGTTGCTGTGCGGCCAGGGTTTGCGCATAGCGGTCGGCCACATTGCTGAGTAAGGTCAGCTCCACAGTGGCCTGGTCCGACTCACTGGCGCGCAGGCTGTAGAGTGCGCTGTCGCGGGCGGCAGCGCGGCCACCCCAGAAGTCCACTTCATAGCTGGCGCTGAAGTTGGCGCCGAAATTATTCACCGTTTCGTCGCTTTGCGAGGCGTCCAGGTCCGGCCCGCCCTGGCCGCGCAACAGCCTCTGGTGACTGCTGGCGAGGTTGAATTTCACCTCCGGCAACAGCGGCGCGCCGGCGATCACTGCCGTGGCCTGGGCCTGCCGCACCCGGGCCATGGCGGCAGCCACGTCGAAACTGTCGCGCCGGGCCTGATCGATCAGGCGGTTCAGCGCCGGGCTGCCAAACTGCATCCACCAGCGCTGGTTGGTGGCCTGGGTCGCCGCGCGTTCGGCGTATTGCCAGGCGGCGGGCGGGGCGATGCCGCTGTCGAGTGTGGGCGGGTTGCCGGTACAGGCACTGAGCAACAGGCACAGGCTGAACGCTGACAGCTGCGCGGGAATGGATCGATTATTCACTGGTCAACGCCTTAACCGGATCGAGCCGGGCAGCTTTACGGGCCGGCATAAAGCCGAATACGACGCCGGTGACCAGTGCACAGCCAAATGCGCCGAACACGGCCACCAGGGAAAACTGTACCGCCACATCGGCCAGCACCAGCACGCCGCCGACCAGCAACGCCAGGGCGATACCGAACAGGCCGCCGACCACCGAGAGCATCACCGCCTCGGTGAGAAATTGGCGCAGGATGTCGCGCTGCCGCGCGCCGGTGGCCATGCGAATGCCGATTTCGCGGGTGCGCTCACGCACGGTCATCAGCATGATGTTCATCACGCCGATACCGCCTACCAGCAAGGAAATTGCGGCAATCGAGCCGAGCATCAACGACAGTGAGTTCTGGGTCCGCGCTTCGGCCTGGATCATCGCGGCGTTGTTGGTCAGCTCGTAGTCACGCTTGCCGTTGTGCAGCTTCAACATCAGATGGTCGATCGCCACTTCGGCTTCATGCACCTTGCGCGCATCGGTGGTGCCAATCACCACGTATTCGGGGTTATAGCTGCCGAACAGGCGAACACTGGCGGCGCTATAGGGAATGGCGATACGGTCGTCACTGTCCTTGTCGCCGGAGCTGGAGCCTTTTTCCGCGAGCACGCCGATCACCTGGAACGGCACATTCTCGATCAGAATGTACTGGCCGATCGGGTTGGGCACGTCCTTGAACAGTTTCTGACGGATGCGCGCGCCGATCACTGCGACCGTGGCGGCAGCCTGTTCGTCGGCCTCGGTGAAGTAGCTGCCCTCGACCACCGGCCAGTTGAAGAGGTGCGGGAAGTTGGTGTCGTTGCCACCCACGTAGGCCATGTAGTCGACATTGGCGAAGCGCACGCCGGCTTCGGCGCCGTTGACCGGCATGATGCGCTTGACCTGGGGCAACGCCGCCAGGGCCTCGACATCCTTGAGGGTCACGATACCCGATGGCGTACGCGGGTTGGGCGAAGAACCGCTGAGGTAGATGATATTGGAGCCGAACGCGCCCATCTGCGCCATGACCTGGCGCTTGCTGCCTTCGCCCACTGCCAGCATCACCACCACCGACGCCACGCCGATGATGATCCCCAGCAAGGTCAGGGCGGTGCGGAAGCGGTTGACCCACATCACCCGCCAGGCGGCTTGCACCGCGTCCAGCAACTCGGCCTTCCATGCGCCGTTGTGCTCGGCGCCGTCGGCCAGCCGCTGGCGCAGGTCCACGGCATGCAGGGCGCCGGCCGCCAGGGCTGGCTTGACCGTGCAGGTGTCGGCCGAGTCGCTGATGATTTGGCCGTCGCGGATCTCGATGATACGGTTGGCCCGCGCCGCCACTTCGCGGTCGTGGGTGATCAGGATGACCACATGGCCCTGGCCCGCCAGTTCGTCGAGCAGGGTCATGACCTCGGCGCCGCTGTGGCTGTCGAGGGCGCCGGTGGGTTCGTCGGCGAGGATGATATGGCCGCCGTTCATCAGGGCACGGGCGATGGATACCCGTTGCTGTTGCCCACCGGAAAGCTGGTGCGGGCGATTGCCGGTGCGTTCAGCCAGCCCCAGGCGGGTGAGCAGGGCATTGGCGCGGGCCTGCCGTTGGGCAGCGCTGATGCCGGCATAGATCGCCGGCATCTCGACGTTTTCCTGGGCTGAGCCTGAGGGAATCAAATGGTAGCCCTGGAACACAAACCCGAAGGCTTCACGGCGCAGCCAGGCCAGCTCGTCGCTGCCCAGGTGGGCGACGTTTTCCCCGGCGAACAGGTAGTCGCCTTCCGTCGGGCGGTCGAGGCAGCCAAGGATATTCATCAGCGTCGACTTGCCGGAACCGGAGGCACCGACAATGGCGACGAATTCCCCGGCATGGATCGCCAGGTCGATGCCGCGCAACACGTCGACCTGCGGGCTGTCGCCGCCGCCGTAGGATTTGCAGATGTGCTTGAGTTCGATCAGCGGCGTGGGCACGTCAACCCCCACTGCTGTCGGAAGGGCCGATCAGCAGGTGATCGCCCTCATTGAGACCCTCGAGCACCTCGATGCGCAGGCGGTCGCTGATACCCAGGCGTACTTTGCGCTCCTCGATGGCGCCGTTTTTCGCCACGACCCGGGCGATTTGGGTGTCTGCGCCGGGCGTGCCCTGCAGGGCGGCGACGGGCACGGTCAGGGTGTCCTTGACTTGGCCGGCGACGAAAAATACCTGGGTGGTCATTTCCGCCATCAGCGCGTTATCGGCGTTGTCCACGTCCAGCAGCACGGTGTACAGCACCACTCGGCCGGTCCCGCTCTTGCCGGAGCTGCTCGGGCTGCCGCTGCCCTGGGTTTCGTTCAGGGGCTTGGGCGGGATCGGCAGGATCTGGCGCACGGTGCTGGCCCAGCGCCGGCTGCCGCCGCTCAACGTGGTGAAATATGCACGCATGCCGGGTTTGACGTGGCCGATATCGGCTTCGGACACTTCGGCCCAGACGGTCATCGGCGACAGCTTGGCGATGCGCAGGATCAGCGGGGTTTGCTGTTGTGCGTTGAGGGTCTGGCCGAGCCGCGCATCCACGGCCACCACGGTGCCGGTCATCGGTGCATAGATGCGCGTGTAACCCAATTCGGCCTCATCGCTGCGCAGGCTGGCCCGGGCCTGGCGGATCTGGGCCTGGAACATGTCGACCCGGGCCTGGGTCGCGCTGAGTTCGGCCTGGGCGGTCTGCACATCTTCTTCGCGAGTGGCATTACCGGCGCTCAGGCGCTGCTGGCGCTGATACTTCTGGCGGGCCAACGCGTGCTGGGCTTTTTGCTCCTGCAATTGGGCCTCGAGGTTTTCGATGGCGTAGCGGCTGGCGTCGAGCTTGGCTTGTTGCGTCGAGGGGTCGATCTCCACCAGCAACTGGCCTTCCTTGACCTGGTCGCCAGCCTCGACATGGATCTTGCGGATCTGCCCGGAGGCCTGGGCGCCAACATCCACATACCGTCGCGGTTGCAGGGTGCCCAGGGCGGTGACGCTGTTTTCGATATCGCCACGGGTCACGGTGACGGTGGCCAGGGCGTCGCGGCCCGGTGCCAGGCCCTGCCAGGTGGCGAACGCAACGATGGGAATCAGGCACGCTACCGCTAGCAGGGCGCGTCGGGCAGGTCGAGGGCGTTTCATGGGTAGGTTCCAGCCAGGAAAGATCGGGGCGCAGTTGCGCAAAGCTGACAGTTAAACGAGAAAAAGCCCCGGGGATTTAGGCTGTTACACACGCAGAAACAGGTCTGCGGAGAAAAAAAACCTGCGTTGATGCAAGACTTCTTTAAAAGTAGATGAGAATTACTATAAATTGCACGCACTCAAACTGCCATCATCGATGGGCTCGTTCCTGCACGGACGGGCATCGTCAGCACCACGGCCATGGGGCCAGGAGTCATGTTGGAAAACTACTATCGCGAGCTGGTGTGTTTCCTCAACGCCAAGCTGGGCAACCGTCAGGTGGCCGAAGATGTGGTGCATGACGCTTATGTGCGGGTGCTGGAGCGCGCCAGCGATACCCCGATCGAGCAGCCCCGTGCGTTTCTTTATCGCACGGCCTTGAACCTGGTGATTGACGGCCATCGACGCAATGCCTTGCGTCAGTGCGAACCCCTTGAGGTGCTGGACAGCGAAGAACGTTTCGCCCCTTGTTCGCCCCACACCAGCCACGACCAGCGCCAACGCCTGGAGATGCTCGAACGCGCCCTGGCCGAGTTGCCGGCCGCCTGTCGCGACAGCTTCCTGCTGCGCAAGCTCGAAGGCTTGTCCCACCTGCAGATCGCCGCGCGCCTTGGCATTTCCCGCAGTCTGGTGGAAAAACACATCGTCAACGCGATGAAGCATTGCCGGGTGCGCATGCGCGAGTGGGAAGCGCACTGATCAGCTGTTGGTTAAATTTTATTTCACTGTCCTCGTTTCCTATCAACACACGGCCGGTTGTTCAGGCCATGAAAGGTATTCCCGCCCCCACCGCCAAGGGGCTTATCCAGAGGACACTGGAATGACACAGGTAATTGCTTCGCCCGCGGTTCATGACCTGATCGGGATCGGTTTCGGCCCCTCGAACCTGGCGCTGGCCATCGCCCTGCAGGAACGTGAAAAGGCCCAGGGCAAGCTGGACGTGCTGTTTCTCGACAAGCAAGCCGACTACCGCTGGCACGGCAACACCCTGGTGACCCAGAGTGAACTGCAGATTTCCTTCCTCAAGGATCTGGTAACCCTGCGCAATCCCACCAGCCCATATTCCTTCGTCAATTACCTCAAGGCCCATGACCGCCTGGTGGACTTCATCAACATGGGCACCTTCTATCCGTGCCGGATGGAGTACAACGACTACCTGCGCTGGGTTGCGGGACAGTTCCAGGCACAAGCCAGCTACGGTGAGGAAGTGCTGGCCATCGAGCCGATCCTGCACCAGCAGCAGGTCGAGGCGTTGCGGGTGATCTCCCGCGATGCCCAGGGCGAGCAGCATGTGCGCACCACCCGCTCGGTAGTGGTCAGCGCCGGCGGCACGCCGCGTATTCCCGAGGCGTTCAAGGCGCTCAAGGACGATACCCGCGTGTTCCACCATTCCCACTACCTGGAACGCATGGCCAGCCAGCCCTGCGTGAACGGCAAGGCCATGCGCATTGCGGTGATCGGCGGCGGCCAGAGCGCGGCTGAAGCGTTTATCGACCTCAATGACAGCTTCCCGTCGGTGCAGGTCGATATGATCCTGCGCGGCTCGGCACTCAAGCCGGCCGATGACAGCCCGTTCGTCAACGAAGTGTTTTCGCCGGCCTTCACCGACCTGGTGTTCCAGCAAGTCGGTGCCGAGCGCGAGCGCCTGGTTGCCGAATACCGCAACACCAACTATTCGGTGGTGGACCTGGACCTGATCGAGCGCATCTACGGGATTTTCTACCGCCAGAAAGTCTCCGGCATCGCCCGCCAGGCATTCCGCACCATGACCGTGGTGGAGAAAGCCACCGTCGGGCCGCTGGGTATCGAACTGGTGCTGCGCAACAACGCCACCGGCGAAACCAGCCTCAACCATTACGACGCGGTGATCCTGGCCACCGGCTACGAGCGCCAGATGCACCGCGAATTGTTGGCGCCGCTGCAGGCCTATATGGGCGATTTCGAAGTGGCCCGCGACTACCGCATCGTCACCGACGAGCGCTGCAAGGCCGGCATCTACATCCAGGGCTTCAGCCAGGCCAGCCATGGCTTGAGCGATACCTTGCTGTCGGTGCTGCCGATTCGCGCCGATGAGATTGCCGCGTCGTTGTATGAGAACGATCGAAACCATGACAAGGGCCGTTCGGTGCAGGACCTGCTGCTGGCCACCGCGAGCTGAGCGGCCCCTCTGTAGGAGCGAGCTTGCTCGCGAAGAACGTCAACGATAACGCGTCCTGTCTGGATTAACGCGGCGCTCTTGCGGTCTTCGCGAGCAAGCTCGCTCCTACAGACGGCACTTGTGACAATGTGTGGCTATTGATACTGTACAAAAAACCAGTATCGGTAGCCCGCCATGCAGTTGATCGAAAAACTCAGCATCCTCGCCGATGCCGCCAAGTACGACGCGTCCTGCGCCAGCAGTGGCGCGCCCAAGCGCAGTTCCGAGGGCAAGGCTGGGCTGGGTTCCACCGATGGCATGGGCATCTGTCACAGCTACACACCCGACGGGCGCTGCGTGTCGTTGCTCAAGGTGTTGCTCACCAACTTCTGCCTGTACGACTGCCAATACTGCGTCAATCGCCGTTCCAGCGACGTGCCTCGTGCGCGTTTCAGCCCGGAAGAGGTGGTGACCCTGACCCTGGATTTCTACAAGCGCAACTGCGTCAGCGGGCTGTTCCTCAGTTCCGGCATCATCCGTTCGGCCGACTACACCATGGAGCAACTGGTGCGGGTGGCCAAGCTGCTGCGCGAAGAGCATGACTTTCGTGGCTATATCCACCTCAAGACCATCCCCGAGGCCGACCCGGCGCTGATCGCCGAGGCGGGGCGCTATGCCGACCGCCTCAGCGTGAATATCGAATTGCCCACCGATGCCAGCCTGCAAACCCTGGCGCCGGAGAAACAGATCGTCTCGATCAAGCAGGCCATGCAGACCATCTACACCGGCGAGCAGACGGTGCTGAACGAACCCCGTGCCCCGCGTTTCGCCCCGGCCGGGCAGAGCACGCAGATGATCGTTGGCGCCGACGACACCGATGACAGCACCATCCTCCACGGTGCAGAGGCGTTGTATGGCAATTTCAAGCTGCGCCGCGTGTATTACTCGGCGTTCAGCCCCATCCCCAACAGCCCGAAAAGCGTACCCTTGGCCGCGCCGCCGCTGATGCGCGAGCACCGCTTGTACCAGGCCGATTTCCTCCTGCGCAGCTACGGTTTCAGCGCCAACGAACTGTTTACAGGCCCCGGCCACCTGGCCCTGGATATCGACCCCAAGCTGGCCTGGGCCCTTGAGCACCGAGAGGTGTTCCCGCTGGACCTGAACCGCGCCGAGCCGACCCTGATTGCGCGTATTCCCGGCATCGGCCTGCGCACCACCCAGCGCCTGGTGGACCTGCGCCGCGAACGCAAGATCCGCTTCGAAGACCTCGCACGCATGCGCTGCGTGCTGGCCAAGGCCAAGCCGTTTTTCATCACCAGCGACTACCACCCGCAACAGGCCGACAGCACCAGTGTGTTGTTGCGCGAACAACTGCGTGACCGTCCGCAGCCGCAACAGATGGGGCTGTGGGGATGATCAGCCTGGAATGCGACAACCTGTTCAGCACCTGGCGCGAACAGGCGCGCTGGCTGCTCAGCCATCAGGTCGACCCCAGCCAGGTGAGTTGGGGCGAGGTGCAGGCGGCGGATCTGTTCGCCACCGATGAACCGATCCCGCCGGGGTTGGGGCCGTTTCAGGCGCGCATACCCAAGGCGCTGTTGCAATTACTGGAGTCCGCCGCCTGTTATCACGGTGATCAACGCTGGAGCCTGTTATATGAAGTGCTGTGGCGGGTCAGCCACGGTGATCGCACGGCCATGCTCGCGGGGGACAAGCTGGGCAGCGAATTGCAGCGGCGCATCAAGCAAGTCAGCCGCGAAGCCCACCACTTGCACGCGTTTGTGCGCTTCATTGCACTGCCGGCCGGGGCCGGGCCGCAACTGCCGGAGTACGTGGCCTGGCATGAGCCGGCCCATGACATTCTCAAGAGCGCCAGCGAGCATTTCATCGGGCGTATGGGCCGCCATCGCTGGATGATCGCCACGCCCCTGGACGGGGTGTATTACGACGGCGAGCAACTGATTCATCAGCGTCAGTGCCCCGAGGCCTGGCGGCAACTGGCACAGAATGTCGAAGATCCTCACAGCGCGATGTGGTTGACCTACTACAGCCACATCTTCAACCCGGCGCGGCTGAATCCCAAAGTGATGGAAGGGCATTTGCCCAGCCGCTTCTGGAAGAATCTGCCCGAGGGCAAGTTGATACCGGGGTTGATCAGCGAGGCGCGCACGGGCAAGCAGAAGGATGGGCAGGCGAAGCTTGTTGGGGCAAGGCCTGGTAAGAAAATCTTAAGTGGGCATGGCTAAAAATGTGGGAGAGGGCTTGCTCCCGATAGCGGTAGGTCAGTGATAGATGAGCTGACTGACACACTGCTATCGGGAGCAAGTCGAATCGTCGCACCGCCCCTCCCATATTTGTTCTTCTGTGACTGGGGTAAGGGGCTCAGGCCAGTTCGGTCGCAGTGTTCTTGACCACCGCCAACTCCGGATGCGCCACCAACTTATCAATGTGCAACTCATCATTGTTCAACCAGGTCTCGGTCAGCACCCGGTAATGTTCCATGTCCCGGCAGCGCATGCGCAGGCTGTAGTCGAACGGCCCGCTGATCAGTTGGCATTCGAACACCTGCGGGCAGGCCTTCACACAGGCTTCGAAGGCCTTTTGCGCCGAACGCCCGCTCTGGTTGGACAAGGCCACCAGCACCAGCAGCGACAGCCCCGGCGAGACCATCTGCACGTCGATGATCGCCCCATACCCACGGATCACCCCGCGTCGCTCCAGCTTGCGCACCCGCTCCAGGCAGGGCCTTGGGGTGAGGTGCACCAGCGATGAGAGCCTTTCGTAGGTGATACGCCCCTGGTGCCGCAGCACGTCGATGATCGCCTCGTCGATGCGATCCAGCGCAGGGGAAGAATGGGGTCCGTTGGCCTTGGTATCCATGGGTTCACTTCAAACGGTTGGAAAGAAATTGCTGCAAGCGTTCGCTGTTGGGATGGTCGAGGATCTCGGCGCCGCCGTGTTCCTCGACCCGGCCCTGATGCAAGAACAGCACTTGGCTGGACACCTGGCGGGCAAAGCCCATTTCGTGGGTGACCATCAGCATGGTACGACCTTCCTCGGCCAACGTCTGTATGACTTTGAGGACTTCTCCTACAAGTTCTGGGTCGAGGGCAGAGGTCGGCTCATCGAACAGGATAATCTCCGGCTCCATTGCCAACGCCCGGGCAATCGCCACGCGCTGCTGCTGGCCACCGGACAGGAACGCCGGGTATTGGTCCGCCACGCGGCTTGGCAGGCCAACCTTGTCCAGGTACAGGCGTGCGCGTTTTTCCGCCTCGGCGGCGCTCACGTCCAGCACCCGGCGCGGGGCCATGGTGATGTTTTCCAGCACGGTCATGTGGCTCCACAGGTTGAAGTGCTGGAACACCATGGCCAGGCGCGTGCGCAGGTTTTGCAGTTGCGCCTGATGCGGCGCGCGGCTGCCGGCGCGGCCTGGCTGCATCTGGATGCTGATGCCATCCAGGGTGATCACCCCGGCGTCCGGCTGTTCGAGAAAGTTGATGCAACGCAGCATGGTGCTCTTGCCCGAGCCGCTGGCGCCGATCAGGCTGATCACATCGCCCTGGCGCGCATTGAGGGATACGCCCTTGAGCACTTCATGTTCGCCGTAGCGTTTATGGATGCCTTCGACTTGCAGCTTGATCGCGGCAGTTGCAGCGTTGGTCACGGGTACATCCACCGGATAAGCGGCCAGGGCCTGCGCGGACTGATTCATGGGTTAGCCTCGGGTAGGAACAAGAAAACGCATCCAGCGACGTTCGGCCAGTCGAAACAGGCCCACCAGTGCAAAGGACAGCAGCATGTAGAGCAGGGCGGCGATGCCGAAGGCCTGGAAGGTCAGGAATGTCTCGGCATTTGCGTCGCGGGCGACCTTGAGGATGTCGGCAACCGTGGCGGTGAACGCCAGCGAGGTGGCGTGCAGCATCAGGATCATTTCATTGCTGTAGGCCGGCAGCGCTCGACGCAAGGCGGCGGGTACCACCACATAGAGGTTCAGCCGCCAGCCGTGCAGGCCATAGGCGCGCGCCGCCTCGATCTCGCCATGGGGAATGTTGCGGATTGCCCCGGCGAAGATTTCCACGGTGTAGGCGCAGGTGTTGAGCACAAACGCCAACAGCGTGCAGTTCAGCGCATTGCGGAAAAACTGGTTGAGCAGGGCGTTGTCCTGCACCACTTCCAGGCTGTACAGCCCGGTGTAGCAAATCAGCAATTGGATATACAGCGGCGTGCCACGGAACAGGTAGGTGTAGAGCTCCACCGGCCAGCGCAGCCAGAAATGCTCTGAGACGCGTGCCAACGCCAGGGGGATCGACAGGCCAAAGCCCAGCACCACCGAGATAATGAACAGCCACAAGGTCATGGCCACACCGGACAACCCCGCGCCATCGCTGAACAGGTAGGCCATGCCGTATTGCTGGAACAGTTCGATCATGGCGCCATCCCCTTGATGCCCAGGTTATAGCGCCGTTCCAGGCGCTTGAAGATGCGGTTGGAGAGGGTGGTAATCACCAGGTACACCAGCCCCGCGAGGATCAGGAAGTAAAGCGGCTCGCTGGTGGACTTGCCGGCGTTCTGCGCGGCCTTGACCAGGTCCGACAGGCCGATGATCGATACCAGCGCCGTGGACTTGAGCAGCACCAGCCAGTTATTGCCAAGGCCTGGCAGGGCAAAGCGCATCAGTTGCGGGAACAGCACCAGGTGAAAGCGCTGCCAGCGGCTCAGGCCATAGGCGGCAGCGGCTTCCAATTGGCCTGCCGGCACACTGAGGATCGCGCCGCGGAAGTTCTCGGTGAAATACGCGCCGTAGATAAATCCCAGGGTGATCACCCCGGCGGTAAAGGGGTCAATTTCGAAATATTCCCAGCCGAACACTTCGGTCAGGTCATTGAGCCACAGTTGCAGGCTGTAGAAGATCAGCAGGATCAGTACCAGGTCCGGCACGCTGCGGATCAGCGTGGTGTACAACGTGGCCGGTACGCGCAGCCATCTGGCGCTGGAAAGCTTGGCGCCGGCGGCGATCAGGCCCAGGGTGAGGCTTAGGGCCAGGGCCAGGAAGGCCAGCTTGAGCGTCATCCAGGCACCCTGTGCCAGCATCGGGCCGTAGCCTTGCAGGTTGAAGAGTTCGTTCATGGGCAAGATCTCTAAAAGGCACACACAATCTCTGCGGGAACCGACCTGTGTGGGAGGGGGCTTGCTCCTGATAGCTGTAGCTCAGTCAATATTTTCAGTGACTGACACACTGCTATCGGGAGCAAGCCCCCTCCCACACAAGCTTCTTCCACAGGGCAGGCGATGGCTTGGTTACTCGTTGTAGATATCTTGATCGCCGAAGTATTTCTTCTGGATCTGCGCGTAGGTGCCATCGGCCTGGACGGCGGCGATGCCCTTGTTGATCAGCTCACGCAATGCCTGGTCGTTCTTGCGCAGGCCCATGGCGATGTCCAGGGGCAGGGTCGGGTCCTTGAAGGCCGGGCCGGTCTTGAAGTCGGCGCCTTCGGGCTTGGACAGAAAGTTGAGCTGGGCTTCGAGCTTGTCGGTCAAGGTAGCGTCGAGGCGACCGTTCTGCAGGTCGGCATAGTTCTGCTCCTGGGATTGGTACGCTTTGATCTGCGCGCCAAGCTTGGCCAGGTGCGCCCGCGCATAGGCTTCCTGCAGCGAGCCTTGCAATACGCCGACTTGCTTGCCTTTGAGCGATTCGGGCGTGTCGCCGAAGTCCGCGCCTTTGCGAGTGATCACCGAGGTCGGGCTGAGGAACAGCCGATCGGTGAAATCGATGACTTTTTCCCGGGCCGGGGTCACCGCCATGGACGACATGATCGCGTCGAACTTGCGCGCCCGCAGGGCCGGGATCATGCCGTCGAATTCGTTGTGCACCCAGGTGCACTTGACTTCAAGCTTGGCGCAGATGGCGTTGCCCAACTCGATATCGAAGCCTTGCAGGCTACCGTCGGCGGCTACGGATTCGAAGGGTGGGTATTCGGGGAACACGCCGAAGCGGATTTCTTTCCAATCCTGGGCGTGGGCGGCGGTGGCGCACAGTGGCAACAGCAAGGCAGCGAAGAGTGATCGCAGTGGAGTCATGTGGAGGTCCCTTTATTTTGTAATTGATGTCAGGGCAGTGAATAACTGGGAGCAGAGAATGCTTCATGATGGTGCGTTTTTTGTGTCGTTTACCCGGTGTGCAAAGCGCAAATTGCGCTGTTAAAACCTGCAATGCAGCGGAATCGGCTGCGGCACCCGCTGAATCGGCTTTTTGCCTCTGCAAATCTGGCCTGCCCTGGGCGCAAAGCGGCAGGCCAGAGCGGTCTCAGGCGCGCTTTTTGTGCTGTGCGACCGGCTGCTGGGCCAGGCGGGCAAACAGGTCTTTCGGGTCGGCCAGGTCGGGTACCAGTTCCAGTTCGCTGCCTATATCAAGGGCGTTGGCCACGTCCAGCACATAGCGCAATGCCGAATAGTCTTCGATGGCAAAACCCACCGAGTCGAACAGGGTGACTTGGCGCTCATTCTCGCGGCCGGGTTTCTGGCCGTTGATCACCTGCCACAGCTCGGTGACTGGCGAGTCTTGCGGCATGTGCTGGATCTCGCCTTCGATACGGCTTTGTGGTTCGTACTCGACAATCACGCGGGCGCGCTCAACGATGCTCCGGTCCAGCTCGGTTTTGCCTGGGCAGTCGCCGCCCACGGCGTTGAGGTGCATGCCGGGCTCGATCATCTCGTTCGTCAGAATGGTGGCGTAGGCCTTGTCGGCGGTGACGGTAGTGACGATATCCGCGCCTTTGACCGCTTCGGCGACGCTGCCGGCCAGGATCACCTTGATCGCCGGAAACGCCTTGAGGTTGGCGGCGAGCTTGGCGGTGGCCTTGGGGTCGATATCGAACAGGCGGATTTCAGTAATGCCGAGCATGGCGTGGAAAGCCAGGGCCTGGAACTCGCTCTGGCAGCCGTTGCCGATCAGCGCCATGCTGCGACTGTCGGCGCGGGCCAGGTAGCGGGCGACCAGGGCCGAGGTGGCGGCGGTGCGGATCGCAGTGGTCAGGGTCATTTCCGCCAGCAGCACCGGTTTGCCGGTGTCCACATCGCCCAGAGCGCCGAAAGCCATCACCGTGAGCATGCCCGCCAGGGTGTTTTTCGGGTGGCCGTTGACGTATTTGAAGGCATATAGCGAAGCGTCGGACACCGGCATCAGCTCGATCACGCCATCCGGTGAATGGTTGGCCAGGCGCGCGCACTTTTCGAAATCCTGCCAGCGCAGGTAGTCGGCGCGAATGTAGTCGGCCATCTCGGTGATGCAGGTTTGCAGGCCTTTCTGCGAAACCAGGTAGCTGAGGTCGTTGACGTCGATGTAACGGGTCATGGCAAGACTCCTTATTGAAATGAGGGACGGGCTGGCAGATGCACTTCTGCCAGCATGCAGCGGGCACTGCCGCCGCCGATGCGTTCGATGTTGTCGATATTCACCACCACCGGCCGCGTGTGGCGCTCCACGTGCTGGCGCTGGGCAGGTTGCAGCGCGCCCCAGGCGCTGGCGGACATCACCAGCAGTGGCTGGCCGTCACGGTCGTGGACTTCGAGCATGTTGCCGGCAAAGGCTTCCAACTGGTCGAAGTCGAGGGCGAGGATGTCTTTGCCGGTGTCGCGCAGGGAGCGCTCCAACGTCAGGCGCTCGCTTTCATCGGGCAGGGCTTGCAGGCACACCACCGCGAGGTCGCGACCGACGCTCATCATCACGTTGCTGTGATAGATCGGTGCGTGGTGGCGGTCGAGGGCATGGAATACGCAGAGCTGGTAGTCGAGGCGTTCGGCAAACTGGCGCAGCGCCGCGTAGTGGGTGCGCCCCGAATGGCAGGCGTAGCTGATGCGGTGCTGGCGGTCGAGCACCATGCTGCCGGTGCCTTCCAGGAAGATGTTCTGTTGTTCCAAGTGGCTGAGGTCGATGGTGGTATTGATCGCAAAGCGTTGCTCCAAGACTTGCAGCACGCCCTTGTTGCGCTCCAATCGGCGGTTCTGGCCCTCCATGGGGTAGAGCACCAGGCTGCCGTCGGCGTGGCTGCTCCACCAGTTGTTGGGGAAGATCGAGTCCGGGGTGTGAGGCGCCGGGGTGTCCTGCACCACCAGCACTTCCACCCCGTGATTGCGCAGGGTGTCGACATAACCGTCGAACTCTTCCAGCGCTTTGTGCTGTGCACTGAGCGGGTCCAGCGGCGGGCGTTGGAAACGGTTGTTGATCGCGGTGTCCGGGTTGAAGGCAAAGCGCGCCGGGCGGATCATCAGGACGGTGTTGGTGGTTTGCATGGGGGCACGGGTCCATGGGGGATCTTGTAGCGCTATTTTGTGCGCTGTCGAGGAAGGATCCCGGCTGAAACAGCGGTGCTGCTCAGCCGGGAAAGCTGAAACCGGCGGCGGCACAGCCGAATCGGCTGCCGGATTGAAATGCGATCAACCTGTGGGAGCAGGCAAGCCATCTCACACATTGGTATTGTGGTGATAGTTATCGTTGTGTCCGCCAGGAGGAATTATGTCTACCGCCGTTCGCCTCGCCCAGCCAGCCGATGCCAAGGGCATCAGCCAGGTCATCCTGGCCGCCTTGCACAGCAGTAATGCGCGGGATTATCCGGCGGATGTGATTGCGCGAGTCGCCAGCAGTTTCACTCCCGACGCCGTGCTGGACCTGCTCAAGCGCCGTGTCGTGCTGGTGGCCACCCAGGACCAGGTGATCGTCGCCACCGCCGCCCTTGACGCCAACGTAGTACGTTCGGTGTTCGTCAACCCTGCGTTGCAAGGGCAGGGCATTGGCCGGTTGTTGATGATCGAGATCGAACTGCGTGCCCGGGAGGCGGGCGTGACGATACTCAGCGTGCCGTCCTCACTGACTGCGGAGCCCTTCTATACCAGGCTGGGTTTTCATACCGTGCGCGATGTCTACCATGGCAACGAGCGCACGCTGGTGATGGAAAAGGCGCTGCTGTCACGACATCCCATCGGCCCTTATCGAGACCGTCAGCACCGCACCCAAGTGATCGAGTTATGGCACGAGGCGTTTGGCTATGACACCGCGCATAACCTGCCGAGCCTGGCGATTGACAAGAAACTGGCGGTCAACGATGGGTTGTTCTTCGTCGCCACCGACAAGAAAGCCGTGATCGGCACGATACTCGCCGGCTATGACGGTCACCGTGGCTGGCTGTACTCCGTGGCTGTGCATGCCGACTATCGGCGCCATGGTTTGGGATCGTCGCTGGTGCGCCATGCCGAGCAGGCGTTGACGGCGCTGGGCTGCATGAAGATCAACCTGCAGATCACCGGAGGCAATGACGTAGTGGTGGGGTTCTATGAGGCGCTGGGGTATGGCGTGGAACCGAGGGTCAGTATGGGCAAAAAGATTGTCGGGAATATCCCTCAATCCTGAAAATACTGGAGATCCAATGTGGGAGGGGGCTTGCTCCCGATAGTGGAGTGTCAGTCGATGAAGATGTTGACTGACCTGCCGCCATCGGGAGCAAGCCCCCTCCCACAGGGTATTGCGGTGTCGCTGGCTTATACCTTGACGATCCAACCCGCTGGCGCTTCCACGTCACCGGTCTGCACACCGGTGAGCTCTTTGTAGAGCTTCTGGGTGATCGGGCCGACTTCGGTCTCGCTGTGGAACACGTGCAGCTTGCCGTTGTACTGGATGCCGCCGATCGGCGAGATCACCGCCGCGGTACCGCAGGCGCCGGCTTCCTTGAATTGGTCCAGCTTGTCGATGAACACTTCGCCCTCAACTACTTCCAGGCCCAGGCGGGTCTGGGCCAGTTCGATCAGCGACAGGCGGGTGATGCCCGGCAATACCGAAGGCGACTTCGGCGTGATGAACTGGTTGTCGTGGGTGATCCCGAAGAAGTTGGCCGAGCCGACTTCTTCGATTTTCGAGTGGGTCATCGGGTCCAGGTAGATCGCGTCGGCAAAGCCGAATTTCTTCGCTTCCGAACCCGGCATCAGGCTGGCGGCGTAGTTTCCACCGACCTTGGCGGCACCGGTGCCTTGCGGCGCGGCGCGGTCGTAACCGGAGATCTGGAAGTTGTGCGGCACCAGGCCGCCCTTGAAGTAGGCACCGACCGGGATGCAGAACACCGAGAAGATGAACTCCGGTGCAGTGCGCACGCCGATGTTGTCACCGGTGCCGATCACGAACGGACGCAGGTACAGCGCACCGCCGCTGCCGTACGGCGGGATGAAGCGCTCGTTGGCCTTGACCACTTGCTTGCAGGCGTCGATGAAGGCTTCGGTCGGTACTTGCGGCATCAGCAGGCGGCCGCAGCTGCGCTGCATGCGCGCAGCGTTCTGGTCCGGGCGGAACAGGTTGATCGAACCGTCCTTGCACCGATAGGCCTTCAAGCCCTCGAAGCACTGCTGGCCATAATGCAGGGCGGTGGAACCTTCGCTGATGTGCAGCACGTTGTCGTCGGTCAGGGTGCCTTCCTGCCATTCGCCGTTTTTCCAGACCTGGAGAAACCGCTTGTCGGTCTTGATGTAGTCAAAACCCAGCTTGTCCCAATTGATGCTTTCGTTACCCATGACACCCTCTATCTCTGGTCAAGTCGGTTTTTTTTCTGGATGGGAGCAACAATACTGCATTCGCAGGGCTGTTCGCATCCCCTGTAGGAGCGAGCTTGCTCGCGAAGAACATAAGGGCGCCGCGTTTAACCGGGTTGCACGCGTTATCCTTGACGATTTTCGCGAGCAAGCTCGCTCCTACAAGTGTTGTGTCATTTATAAATGCAACGCATGCCCCAACGCCCGCAACGCCGCTTCCTGCACCGCTTCACCCAGGGTCGGATGGGCGTGAATGGTGCCGGCCACATCCTCCAGGCGCGCGCCCATTTCCAGGCTCAGGCCAAAGGCGGTGGACAGCTCGGACACCCCGGCCCCCACGGCTTGCCAACCGACAATCAGGTGATTGTCACGTCGCGCCACCACCCGCACGAAGCCGGCTTTGGACTCCAGGGTCATGGCCCGGCCGTTGGCGGCGAACGGGAAGTTCGACACGATGCAGTCCAGGCCGGCGGCCTTGGCGTCGTCCGGGGTCTTGCCGACTACCACCAGCTCCGGGTCGGTAAAGCACACCGCCGGAATCGCCGCCGGGTTGAATTCACGGGTTTTACCGCTGATCAGTTCGGCAACCATCTCGCCCTGGGCCATGGCCCGGTGCGCCAGCATCGGTTCGCCGCTGAGGTCGCCGATGGCATACACATTGCGCATGCTGGTCTGGCAGCGGCTGTCGATCTTGATCGCCGCGCCGTTCATGTCCAGGTTCAGCGCTTCGAGATTCCAGCCCTGGGTGTTGGGCTTGCGGCCCACGGCCACCAGTACCTGGTCGGTGTCCAGCGCAAGCGCGTCGCCGTCGGGCGCGCGCACTTGCAGTTGGTTGTCGGCAAAGCCGGTGACACTGTGCCCAAGGTAAAGCTTCACCCCGAGTTTCTTCAGGGACTCGGCCACCGGTAAGGTCAGCTCGGCATCGTAGGCGGGCAGGATATGTTCCTGGGCCTCGACCACACTCACTTCGGCACCGAGCTTGCGATAGGCAATGCCCAGTTCCAGGCCGATATAACCGCCGCCCACCACGATCAGGCGCTTGGGCACGCGGGTTGGTGCCAGGGCTTCGGTGGACGAGATAATTGGCCCGCCAATCGGCAGCATCGGCAGGTTGACGCTTTTCGAACCAGTGGCCAACAGCAGGTGCTCGCACTGGATACGCTGGTCGCCCACCTCGACGGTCTTGCCGTCGACCACCTTGGCCCACCCGTGGATCACCTGCACCTTGTGTTTTTTCAGCAGCGCGGCAACACCGGTGGTCAGGCGGTCGACGATACCGTCTTTCCATTCCACGCTCTTGCGGATGTCCAAAGTCGGTACATCCACTTCAATGCCCAGCTGCGAGCCCTGGCTATGGTGCACGGTTTGCTGGAACTGCTCGGCCACATGGATCAGCGCCTTGGACGGGATGCAGCCGATGTTCAGGCAGGTGCCGCCCAGTGCCTGGCCTTCCACCAGGAGGGTGGGGATACCCAGCTGACCGGCGCGAATTGCCGCCACATAACCGCCGGGGCCGCCGCCGATAATCAGCAGCGTGGTATGCAATGTCTGAGTCATGCCTTTACTCCAGGAACAGGCTGGCGGGTTGTTCGAGCAGGCCGCGGATGGCCTGGATGAATTGCGCCGCGTCCATGCCGTCGACCACGCGGTGATCGAAGGAGCTGGAGAGGTTCATCATTTTGCGCACCACGATCTGGCCCTTGATGACCATCGGCCGTTCGACGATACGGTTGACGCCGACGATGGCCACTTCCGGCAGGTTCAATACCGGCGTGCTGACGATGCCGCCCAAGGCGCCAAGGCTGGTCAGGGTGATGGTCGAACCGGACAGCTCATCACGGCTGGCCTTGCCCGTGCGTGCAGCGTTGGCCAAACGGGCGATTTCTTCGGCAGTGCCCCACAGGCTGCGGGCTTCGGCGTGCCGTACCACTGGCACCATCAGGCCCACGTCGCTCTGGGTAGCGACGCCCACATGCACCGCGCCGAGGCGGGTGATGACCTGGGCTTCGTCGTCATAGCGGGCGTTGATCTGCGGGAACTCGCGCAGCGCCACCACCATGGCGCGCACGATGAACGGCAGCAGGGTCAGCTTGCCGCGTGTGGCACCGTGCTTCTCATTGAGATGCACGCGCAACTCGTCGAGGGCGGTGACGTCGATTTCTTCCACATAGCTGAAATGCGCGGCGCGGCGGGTGGCGTCCTGCATGCGCTGGGCGATCTTGCGACGCATGCCGATCACCGGGATCTGGTGTTCGTCATTGCGCTCGGTATAAGGGTTAACTGCACTCGCACCGGCGGCCGGCCCCTGCTGCAGGTACGCCTCCAGGTCTTCGTGGAGGATTCGGCCCGCCGGGCCCGTGCCCTGGACCAGGCGCAGTTGAATCCCGGCATCCAGCGCGTGCTTGCGCACGGCGGGGGAGGCCAAGGGGCGTTCACTGGCTTCACGGGCCACGGGTGCTTGCGGCGCTTTCACGGCAGGCGCGGATTTGTTTTCTACCGATGCCGGTGCCGGTGCCGGTGCCGGTTTGGCTTCGGCCACAGGCGCGGTCTTTACCGGTTCGGCCGCCGCCGGCACATCCTTGGTATTGCCTGCGCCTTCCACTTCAATGCTGATCAAAATACTGCCCACCGCCATGACTTCACCCGGCTCGCCGCCGAGGGAAATCACCTTGCCGTGGACCGGCGAGGGAATATCCACCATCGCCTTGTCGGTCATTACATCCGCCAGCACCTGGTCTTCAACCACCAGGTCGCCGACCTTCACATGCCATTGCGACAATTCAACTTCCGCGATGCCTTCGCCGATGTCCGGCATCTTGATAACGTGCGTGCCCATTCAGACCTCCATGACCCGCTTCAACGCCGCGCCCACTCGGGACGGGCCTGGGAAATACGCCCACTCCTGCGCGTGCGGGTAGGGAGTGTCCCAACCGGTGACGCGCTCGATCGGCGCTTCCAGGTGGTGGAAGCAATGCTCTTGCACCAGCGACACCAGCTCGGCACCAAAGCCGCAGGTGCGCGTGGCTTCATGCACCACCACGCAACGACCGGTCTTTTTCACCGACTTGACGATGGTTTCCAGGTCCAGCGGCCACAGGCTGCGCAGGTCGATGACTTCGGCGTCGATGCCGGTTTCTTCGGCGGCGACTTGGGAGACGTACACAGTGGTGCCGTAGGTCAGCACCGTGACAGCCGAACCTGGGCGCACGATGGCGGCCACGTCCAGCGGTACGGTGTAGTAACCGTCCGGTACCTGGGCTTGCGGGTGTTTTGACCACGGCGTTACCGGGCGGTCGTGGTGGCCGTCGAACGGGCCGTTGTACAGGCGCTTGGGCTCGAGAAAAATCACCGGGTCATCGTTCTCGATGGAGGCGATCAGCAGGCCCTTGGCGTCATAGGGGTTGGACGGCATCACTGTGCGCAGGCCGCAGACCTGGGTGAACACCGCTTCGATACTCTGGCTGTGGGTCTGGCCGCCGTAGATGCCGCCGCCGCAGGGCATGCGCATGGTCAGGGGCGCAGTGAACTGGCCGGCCGAACGATAGCGCAGGCGTGCCGCTTCGGAGATGATCTGGTCGGTGGCGGGGTAGACGTAGTCGGCGAACTGGATTTCAGCCACCGGGCGCAAGCCGTAGGCACCCATGCCCACCGCGACACCGACGATGCCGCTTTCCGAGATCGGTGCATCGAATACCCGCGAGCTGCCGTACTTGGTCTGCAGACCTTCGGTGCAGCGGAACACGCCGCCGAAATAACCGACGTCCTGGCCGAACACCACCACGTTGTCGTCACGTTCAAGCATCACATCCATGGCCGAGCGCAGGGCCTGGATCATGGTCATGGTGGTGGTGGTCATGGCGGTTTCCAGTTCGATGCTGTTGTTGTGGTCGTTCATGTCACACCCCCAACTGCTGACGCTGGCGCTTCAAATGCTCCGGCATCTCTTTATAGACGTCCTCGAACATGGTCGCGGCGCTTGGGATCTGGCCACCGGCGAGGGTGCCGTACTGCTCGGCTTCCTTCTGCGCCTTGACCACTTCGGCTTCAAGCTCGGCACTGACCGCCGCATGCTCCTCTTCGGACCACTGGCCAATCTTGATCAGGTGCTGCTTGAGACGAGCAATCGGGTCGCCCAGGGGGAAGTGACTCCAGTCGTCGGCGGGGCGGTATTTTGACGGATCATCGGAGGTGGAGTGCGGGCCGGCGCGGTAGGTGACCCATTCGATCAGGGTTGGCCCAAGGTTGCGGCGCGCACGCTCGGCAGCCCAGGCCGAGGCGGCGTACACCGCGATAAAATCGTTGCCATCTACCCGCAGGGAGGCGATGCCGCAACCGACGCCGCGTCCGGCGAAGGTGGTGGCTTCACCACCGGCAATGGCCTGGAAGGTGGAGATGGCCCATTGGTTGTTGACCACGTTAAGTATCACCGGCGCGCGGTAGACGTGTGCGAAGGTGAGGGCGGTGTGGAAGTCTGATTCAGCCGTGGCGCCGTCGCCGATCCAGGCCGAGGCGATCTTGGTGTCGCCCTTGATCGCCGAGGCCATGCCCCAGCCCACACCCTGGACGAACTGGGTGGCGAGGTTACCGGAAATGGTGAAGAAACCCGCATCCTTGACCGAATACATGATCGGCAACTGGCGGCCCTTGAGCGGGTCACGCTCGTTGGACAGCAGTTGGCAGATCAGGTCCACCAGCGGCACATCGCGGGCCATCAGGATGCTTTGCTGGCGATAGGTGGGGAAGCACATGTCGTCGATGTTCAAGGCCAGGGCCTGGGCGCTGCCGATGGCTTCCTCGCCAAGGCTTTGCATATAGAACGACATCTTTTTCTGACGTTGGGCGACCACCATGCGGTTGTCGAAGATGCGCGTCTTGAGCATGGCGCGCATACCGCGGCGCATGATCTCGACAGGCACGCCTTCGGCCCACGGACCCAGGGCCTGGCCCTGGTCGTCGAGCACGCGGATCAGGCCCTTGGCCAGGTCGGCGGTGTCGGCGGGTTCTACGTCGATGGCGGGTTTGCGTACCAGGCCTGCGTCGGTCAGGCGCAGGTAGGTGAAGTCGGTCTTGCAGCCTGGGCGGCCCGAGGGTTCGGGAACGTGCAGGCGCAGCGGTGCATACGGCTGGGTCATGGCTTTCTACGCTCTATCTTGTGAATTTCTTGTAGTGGGCGCGCTAGCTGACAGTCAGTCTTCGGGTAGAAGAAATCCTGTCCTACAACAATCATAGGCGTGGCGTAGAAGAATATTTATCTGTGTTTCATTGCGCCCAGAGCCATTTGAGGATAAAAAAACTGCATAAACATAATAAGCAGGTGATTTTGTCTCATGCGCAAACTGGACCGTACCGATATCGGCATTCTCAACGCCCTACAAGAGAATGCCCGGATCACCAACGCCGACCTGGCCCGCTCGGTCAACCTGTCGCCGACGCCGTGCTTCAACCGGGTCAAGGCCATGGAAGAGCTGGGTCTGATTCGTGAGCAGGTCACGCTGCTGGATGCCGACCTGTTGGGGCTGCACGTCAATGTGTTCATCCACGTGAGCCTGGAAAAGCAGAACGAGCTGGCATTGCAGCAATTCGAAGGGGCGATCTCCGACCGGCCGGAAGTGATGGAGTGCTACCTGATGGCCGGCGATCCGGATTATCTGATCCGCGTGCTGGTGCCGACGATCCAGTCGCTGGAGCGCTTCATGATGGACTTTTTGACCAAGGTGCCGGGGGTGGCGAACATTCGCTCCAGCTTTGCGTTAAAGCAAGTGCGCTACAAAACCGCACTGCCATTGCCGGCCAATGGCATCAGCCTCGGTTCCTGATTCAACACAGGACCAAATGTGGGAGGGGGCTTGCTCCCGATAGCGGTGTGTCAGTCAACTTATGTGTAGCTGATCCACTGCTATCGGGAGCAAGCCCCCTCCCACATTTTTTACTGTATTTTCACAGTTGGTTGAGAGGGATCTTCAGGTAGGTCACGCCGTTTTCTTCCGCTGGCGGCATGTTCCCCGCCCGCACATTCACCTGGATCGCCGGCAACAACAGCGTCGGCATGCCCAGCCCGGCATCACGGGTGGTGCGCATCTCTACAAACGTCGCTTCATCCACCCCATCATGCACGTGGATATTCCCCGCCCGTTGTTCCGCTACGGTGGTCAGGCACTTGGCCTCACGCCCCTCAGGCGGGTAGTCATGGCACACGTACAACTTGGTGTCCGAAGGGAAAGCCAACAGCTTGCGCATCGACGCGTACAACTGCCGCGCATCACCGCCGGGAAAGTCGCAGCGGGCGGTGCCGACGTCGGGCATGAACAGCGTGTCGCCCACCAGGATCAAGCGGCCGTCGATCAAGTAGGCCATGTCGGCCGGGGTGTGTCCCGGCACATGCAGGGCCTGGGCTTTCAAACCGCCGATATGAAAGATTTCATCCGGCGCAAACAGGTGATCGAACTGCGAACCGTCGACGCGAAATTCCGGCTCCAGGTTGAACAGGTGCTTGAATACGCCTTGTACCTTGCTGATCGACTCGCCGATCGCGATCTTGCCGCCCAACGTGCGACGAAGATAGGGCGCGGCGGACAGGTGGTCGGCATGGGCGTGGGTTTCGAGCAACCACTGCACCTGCAAGCCGTGCTCGCGCACAAAGGCAATGACCTTGTCAGCCTGGGCGGTGTCGGTACGCCCGGACGCCGGGTCGTAATTGAGCACCGAGTCGACAATGGCGCAGGGGCCGCCATCCGCTTCATAGACGATATAGGTGTAGGTCGACGATGCGTCATCCAGAAAGGCTTGAATCAACGCTGGCATGGCGGCTGTCCCCGATGAAGAAAAAAGTGGTTACAATCAGTTTATGTTTAAACATAATGTCTTGAGCTTAAGTGACATAAAGGACCCGAAGCAAATGGAATCTACCTTGAGTGAGGGCGAAGTCGCCCAGTTGCGTGCGTCGGCGTCCAAGGCCTGTTGCCTGCTCAAGGCCCTGGCCAATGAAGACCGGCTGTTGATCCTGTGCCAGTTGACCCAGGGTGAGCGTAACGTCGGCGAGCTGGAAGCCCTGACCGGCGTGCGCCAGCCCACCCTGTCCCAACAGTTGGGCATCCTGCGCGATGAAGGGCTGGTCGCAACCCGTCGTGAAGGCAAATACATTTTCTACGGCCTGGCCAGCCACGAAGTGATTCAAGTAATGAAGACCCTGTCCGGCCTGTATTGCGGCGCGGTCATAAAAAGCTGGGCGTGACGCCATCCGGCAGCGACCCTTGTGTGCATTGACTCAAAAAGGCAGTAGACAATGACCGAACAACACTGGGGACCCACCATCAGTGGCGATATCGTCGTCATCGGCGCCGGCTCGGCAGGCATCGGCCTGGTGGCCAGCCTGCTCAAGCGCGACCCGCACCTGAACATCACCCTGATCGAACCCAACGACTATCACTGTTACCAGCCGGCCTGGACCCTGGTGGGCGGTGGCGCCTACGACCTGGCAAAGACCCGCCGCCCTCTGGCCGACGTATTGCCCAACGGCGTCAGTTGGGTACAGGCCGCCGTCAGCGAGCTGCTGCCCGACGAGCAAACCCTGGTGCTCGACAGCGGCCAGCGCGTGACCTGGAACAACCTGATCGTCTGCCCCGGCCTGCGCCTGGCCTGGGAGAAAATCGAGGGCCTGCAGGACACCCTCGGCCGCCACGGCGTGACCTCCAACTACAGCTATGAGCATGCCGCCTACACCTGGCAACTGGTGCAGCAACTCAAGGGCGGCAAGGCACTGTTCACCCAGCCGGCCATGCCGATCAAATGCGCCGGCGCGCCGCAGAAAGCCATGTATCTGTCGTGCGACCACTGGCTCAAGCAGGGCAATCTCAACAACATCGACGTCGAATTCAACCTGGCCGGCGCCGCGCTGTTTGGCGTAGCGACCTTTGTGCCGCCATTGATGGAATACGTGGAGAAATACAAGGCGCGCCTGGCGTTCAATTCCAACCTGGTGAAAGTCGACGGCCCGGCGCGCACAGCCTGGTTTGAAGTGAAGGACGCCGAAGGCAAGGTGAACGTCGAAGAGAAAACCTTTGATATGTTGCACGTTGTACCGCCGCAGGTGGCCCCGGACTTTATCCGCCAGAGCCCGCTGGCCGACGCCGCCGGCTGGTGCGAGGTGAACCCCCACAGCCTGCAGCACCTGCGCTACCCGCATATCTTCGGCCTGGGGGATGTGTGCGGCACCAGCAACGCCAAGACCGCCGCCGCCGTGCGCAAGCAGATCGTGGTGGTGGCCGAGAACCTGCTGGCCCTGCGCAAACAGGCGCCGCTGCCGCTCAAGTATGACGGCTATGGCTCCTGCCCGCTGACGGTGGAGAAGGGCAAGGTGGTACTCGCCGAGTTCGGCTACGGCGGCAAGCTGCTGCCGACCTTTCCCCTCGACCCGACCCGGGCGCGTCGCTCGATGTGGTTCCTCAAGGCCACGTTGCTGCCGTGGTTCTACTGGAACGGCATGCTCAAGGGCCGCGAGTGGCTGACCCGTCTGAGCAAGGTGGACTGAATGCTGCTGGCAAGTATCCTGGGGGTATTGATGGGCCTGGTCATGGGCCTGACCGGCGCCGGCGGCGGCATCCTAGGGGTGCCGGCACTGGTGCTGGGGCTGGGCTTGAGTATGACCCAGGCGGCCCCGGTGTCACTGCTCGCAGTGGGCGCGGCGGCGGCAGTGGGCGCGATTGATGGCTTGCGTCATGGGCTGGTGCGTTATCGCGCGGCGCTGTTGATCGCATTGCTGGGCGCGTTGTTTTCGCCTTTGGGCGTGTTCGTCGCCCACCAATTGTCGGAGCAACTGCTGATGGGCCTGTTCAGCGCCTTGATGGTGCTGGTGGCTTGGCGCATGTTGCGGCGCGAGAAAGTCGAAGCCGGGCCAAGCGACCATGGCTCGGCCTCGTGGGGCCAGAAGAACTGCATGCTCAACCAGCAGACCGGGCGCCTGGCCTGGACGGCCAAATGCACGGCCACCCTGGCTGCATTGGGCGCGGTGACCGGCGCGGTGTCGGGGTTGCTTGGCGTGGGCGGCGGCTTCCTGATCGTGCCGGCGTTCAAGCAACTGACCGACGTGCAGATGCGTGGGATCGTCGCGACTTCGTTGATGGTGGTCAGCCTGCTTTCGCTGATCGGCGTGGTGGGCGCGTTTCATGCCGGGGTTAGCATCGAGCCGGTAGGCTGGGTGTTTATCGGCGCAAGCGTCGTCGGCATGCTGGCCGGACGACGGTTGTGTTCGGTGATCCCTGCGCGCAGCTTGCAGGTGGGTTTTGCCAGCCTGTGTGTGGTGGTCGCGGCCGGGATGCTGGTTAACGCGTTGCGCTGAACCTCTTCAGGGGGGGCGGCGGCGTGGTGCGTTGATGCCCGTCAACACCTGCTGCAGCGAATGGGTCCATGGTGTCTGCCTGATTAACCGGCCGACGGAGAACCCCCCATGAGCGACCCGGCAATAACCACGGCATCCTTCAAATTACCCCTGGGCCTGGTGGTCGGCGTGCTGGTGATGGTCGGCGTCCTGCTGTTGCCGCTGCCCGCCGACCTGCCGGTGGCCGGGCATCGCATGCTGGCGATCCTCGCGTTCGCCGTGGTGGTGTGGATCACCGAGGCGGTGTCTTATGAAGCCAGCGCGATCATGATCACCTCGCTCATGGCGTTCCTGCTGGGCACCGCGCCGTCGCTGCAGGATCCCACGCACCTGATCGGCTCCAGCCCGGCCATCAGCATGGCGCTCACCGGCTTCTCCAATCCGGCGCTGGCGTTGGTGGCGGGAGCGTTGTTCATAGCTGCGGCCATGACCCACACGGGCCTGGACCGGCGCATCGCGCTGGTAACCCTGACCCGGGTCGGCACCAGCACGCGCGGTATTTTGCTGGGGGCGATTGCGGTGACTGTCCTGCTCAGCCTCGTTGTACCCAGCGCCACGGCGCGCAGTGCCTGCGTGGTGCCGATCATGATGGGGGTGGTCGCCGCGTTTGGCGTCGACAAACGCTCGAACATCGCCGCCGGGCTGATGATCGTGGTGGCCCAGGGCACCAGCATCTGGAATGTCGGGATCCAGACTGCGGCTGCACAGAACCTGCTGACCGTGGGCTTTATGGACAAGATGCTCGGCCAGCGCGTGTCGTGGATCGACTGGTTGATCGCCGGCGCGCCGTGGGCAGTGATCATGTCGGCGGTATTGCTGTTGCTGGTGATCAAGTTGCTGCCGCCGGAAACCGACAGCATCCCCGGCGGCAAGGAAGCGGTGGCCCAATCATTGGTGGACATCGGCCCGATGACCGGAGCGCAGAAGCGTCTGTTGGCGGTCTCGGTGCTGCTATTGCTGGCCTGGGCCACCGAAGGCCGCCTGCACGCATTTGACACCACTTCGACGACCTATGCAGGCCTGGTCTGTTTGCTGCTGCCCGGCATCGGTGTAATGACTTGGAAGGATGTGCAGTCGCGCATCCCCTGGGGCACTGTGATTGTGTTCGGCGTGGGGATCAGCCTGGGTACCGCACTGCTGACCACCCAGGCTGGGCAATGGCTTGGCTCGCAGGTGGTGACGCATACCGGGTTGGGCCATGTCGGGCCATTGGGTGTGTTTGCGATCCTGGCGGCGTTTTTGATCGTGATCCACCTGGGGTTCGCCAGTGCGACGGCGCTGACCTCGGCGTTGCTGCCGATATTGATTGCGGTGTTGCAGACCTTGCCGACGGAGTTCAACCGGTTGGGGATGACGATGCTGCTGGGGTTTGTGATGAGCTACGGGTTTATCCTGCCGATCAATGCGCCGCAGAATATGGTGTGTTTGGGCACCGGGACGTTTACGGCGCGGCAGTTTGCCAAGGTGGGGATCCTGGTGACGTTGATTGGTTATGGGTTGATGTTGGTGTTTGCGGCCACTTATTGGAGTTGGCTCGGTTGGGTCTGATTGAAATGCGCATGTCGTCGAGCAAAGAAAGCCGCGAGTGACTGGCTGGATGGCCGCTTAACAATACGTCCGAGATGGCAAGATGAACGCCGCTCAGGTTTACTGTGCCTGAGTAATGGTTTTACCGACCTCACCCGTCGGGTCATCTAGGTCATCGAATGGACAAATACACCCCCCACACCTGGCAGCCCCACGAGCGCCCGAGCCTGCCCGGTTCGCCGTCGACGCCGCTGCACCCCACCCACAAGCGCTGGCTGTACGCGATGGTCGGAGTGCTGGTGGCGATCACCGGTGGCCTGGGCAACGCCCTGGTCATCGCCAACCTGCAATACCTGCAAGGCGCCCTCGGCGCGACCACTGCGGAAATGGCCTGGCTGCCGGCCGCCTATGTAATGACCAACGTGTGCATGAACCTGCTGCTGGTGAAGTTTCGCCAGCAGTTCGGCCTGCGCGCGTTTACCGAGGTGTTCCTGGTGCTCTATGCGCTGGTGACCTTCGGGCATTTGTTTGTCAACGACCTCAACTCGGCCATTGCCGTGCGCGCCGCCCATGGCATGGTCGGCGCGGCGCTGAGTTCACTGGGCCTGTACTACATGATCCAGGCGTTCCCGGCCAAGTGGCGTTTGAAAGCCCTGGTGCTCGGCTTGGGCACCGCGCAGCTTGCGTTACCGTTGGCGCGGTTGTTTTCCGAAGACTTGCTGCAGATCGCCGAATGGCGCGGGCTATACCTGTTCGAATTGGGCCTGGCCTTGATCTGCCTGGGCTGTGTGTTCCTGCTCAAGCTGCCACCCGGCGACCGCTTCAAGACCTTTGAAAAACTCGATTTTCTCACCTTCGCCATCCTCGCCAGCGGCGTGGCCTTGCTCTGCGCGGTGCTGTCGTTGGGGCGTATCGACTGGTGGCTGGAAGCACCCTGGATCGGCGTGGCCTCGGCCTGTTCCCTGGTGCTGATCATGACGGGGCTGGCCATCGAGCATAACCGCAGCAACCCGATGCTGATGACGCGCTGGCTGGGCAGCGGCGCGATGATTCGCCTGGCCTTGGCGGTGGTGCTGATCCGTATGGTGCTGTCCGAGCAATCCACCGGTGCGGTGGGGTTCATGCAGATGCTCAACATGAGCTACCAGCAGATGCATACCCTGTATGTGGTGATGCTGGCCGGCGCGATCGCCGGGCTGGTGGTCAGCGCATTGACGATCAACCCGGCGCACCTGCTGATGCCCCTGGTGATTTCCCTGGCGCTGATGGCCACAGGCTCGGTGATGGACAGTTTCTCCAGCAACCTGACCCGCCCGCAAAACCTCTACATCAGCCAGTTCCTGCTAGGCTTTGGCGGCACGTTCTTCCTCGGGCCGACCATGGTGCTGGGCACCAAAAACGTGCTGACCAACCCACGCAACCTGGTGAGCTTCTCGGTGATGTTCGGGATTTGCCAGAACCTTGGCGGCCTGATTGGCGCGGCCTTGCTCGGCACCTTCCAGATCGTGCGCGAGAAGTATCACTCGAGCATGATCGTCGAGCACCTGACCTTGATCGATCCACGTGTGGCAGCGCGGGTGCAGAGCGGTGGTTCGGCCTATGGCGGGATCGTCGCCGACCCGGAGCTACGCAACCTCATGGGCATCCGCAGCCTGGCCACGGCGGCCACCCGTGAGGCGAACGTCATGGCCTACAACGATGTCTTCATGCTGATCGCGATTATCGCGATCCTGACCATGCTTTGGATCTTTACCCGCAGCCTGTGGTTGATGAGCACCACCAAGGCAGCGACCCCTTCCGTTCAACCCAGCGGCGCTTCTTCATGACCGAACCGACTTCTACCACCACGACCACCAACGCCATCGCCGCGACCCCGGAAGGCACCACGCCCCCCGGCGCCACGGTGACTGAGCCGCGTTCCCTGCGGGTGCGTATCGTCTCGTCCCTGGGCTTTGCCGCGATTGCCATCATCGGTGTGTTGATCGTGCTGTATGCCTGGCAGCTGCCACCGTTCAGCAGCGCGGTGGAGACTACCGAGAACGCCCTGGTGCGCGGGCAGGTGACGATTATCGGCCCGCAGCTCAGCGGCTATGTATTCGAAGTGCCGGTGCAGGATTTCCAGTATGTGAAGGCCGGCGACCTGCTGGTGCGCCTGGACGACCGCATCTATAAGCAGCGCCTGGATCAGGCCTTGGCGCAACTGGCGGTGCAGAAGGCGTCGCTGGCCAATGTGGTGCAGCAACGCAACAGCGCCGAAGCAACTATCAAGCTGCGCCAGGCCGCGTTGGTCGATAGCCAGGCCCAGGCGCGCAAAAGCACCGCTGACTTGCGCCGCAACGAAGAACTGATCAGCGACGGCTCTGTGTCCAAGCGCGAGCTGGACGTGACCCGCGCCGCCAATGCCCAGACCATCGCCGCCGTGGCCCAGGCCCAGGCCAGCCTGGAAATTGCCCGCCAGGACCTGCAGACCGTCATCGTCAACCGCGGCTCCCTGGAAGCAGCCGTGGCGAGTGCCGAGGCGGCGGTGGAACTGGCACGGATCGATTTGTCCAATACCCGCATCACCGCCCCCCGCGACGGCCAGCTCGGGCAGATCGGCGTGCGTCTGGGCGCCTACGTCAATTCCGGCGCGCAATTGATGGCCCTGGTGCCCAAGCAACTGTGGGTGATCGCCAATATGAAAGAAACCCAGATGGACAATGTGCAGGTGGGCCAGCCGGTGACCTTCACCGTGGACGCGCTGAACCATCGCAAATTCCATGGCACGGTGCAGCACATCTCACCGGCAACCGGGTCAGAGTTCAGCCTGTTGCAGGCCGACAACGCTACCGGCAACTTCGTCAAGATCGCCCAGCGCGTGCCAGTGAGGATTACCGTAGACCCGGATCAGGCCGAGAGTGAGCGGTTGCGGCCGGGGTTGTCGGTGGTGGTGAGTATCGATACTGCCGGGCGCCTCAAAAACTCACCGCCCTGACACTGACACAGTGCAGAGCAAAATGTGGGAGGGGGCTTGCTCCCGATAGCAGTGGATCAGTCATATCTGTAGTGACTGTCACACCGCAATCGGGAGCAAGCCCCCTCCCACATTTGCTCACCTTTGTTCTGACGTTCGGGTTACAGCACCAAGTGTGGCAACCACAACGACAACGCCGGGATGTACGTCACGGCTATCAGCACCAGAAACAACACCGCATAAAACGGCAGCAGGGCGGTCACGGTTTTCTCGATGCTGACCTTGCCCACCGCCGCGCCGACGAACAACACCGCGCCCACCGGAGGCGTGATCAAGCCGATACCGAGGTTGACCAGCATGATCATACCGAAGTGCACCGGGTCGACGCCGATGCCAAGGATCACCGGCATCAGGATCGGCGTGAGGATCAGAATCAGCGGGGCCATGTCCATCACCGTGCCGAGCAACAGCAGCATGACGTTGATGCACATCAGGATCACGTAGCGGTTATCCGACAGGGTCAGGAACAGCGTGGTGATCTTCGCCGGGATCTGCATCAGGGTCATGATGTAGCCGAAGCTGGCGGCGAACGCGATCAGGATCATCACGATGGAAATGGTGCGCACCGTGCGGTGCATCAGCTTGGGCAGCTCGCTCCACTTGTAGTCGCGGTAGATGAACATGGTGACGAAGAACGCCCACAGCACCGCGATGGCCGCGGACTCGGTGGCGGTGAAGATGCCCGACAAGATGCCGCCAAGGATGATCACCATGGCCATCAGGCCCCAGAGGGCATCAGCGCAGATTTTCAGCGCCTGCTTGAGCGGGATGACTTCGCCTTTGGGGTAGTTGCGCTTTTTCGCGAAGATCAGGCACAGCGCCATCAGGCACGCGCTCATTAGAAGGCCCGGCACCACGCCAGCCATGAACAACGAGGCGATCGACACCGTGCCGCCGGCGGCCAGGGAGTAGAGCACCGAGTTATGGCTGGGCGGTGTCAGCAGTGCCTGTACCGAGCCACTCACGGTCACCGCCGTGGCGAACTCACGCGGGTAGCCACGGCGTTCCATTTCCGGGATCAGCACCGAACCGACCGAAGCGGTATCGGCCACCGACGAGCCGGAAATCGCGCCGAAAAACGTCGAGGCCATGATATTGACCAGGGACAGGCCGCCACGCACAAAGCCCACCAGCACCCCGGCAAACGCCACCAGGCGCCGCGACATGCCGCCCTCGGCCATGATCGCCCCGGCCAACACGAAGAACGGAATCGCCATCAGCGAAAACTTGTTCACCCCGCCCGCCACCTGGATCATCAAGGCCTGGAAGGGAATATCGATCCACCACGCGCCGATCAGTGCCGACAGCCCTAGGGCGTAGGCCACCGGCATGCCAATCAGGATCAGGGCGATAAAGCTGCCCAGCAGAATCAATGCGTCCATAGTCAGGCAGCCCCTTCGCTTTCTTCCACCAGGTCAAAGCGCACAACGCGCCGGTTGCTCTGGTCCCCGAGCAGGAGTTTTTCCACCACAAAGATCAGGGTCAGCAGACCGCCAATGGGGATCGGCATGTACGTGATGCCCACGCGCAGGGTGGGAATGGCGCTCATGAACTGGTTCCAGGTCGACAGGCACAGCTTGGTGCCCCAGAGGGTCATGAACAGGCAGATGGTGCCCATCAACAATTGCGAGAAGATGCCGACGATGCGGCGTTGGGCGGGGGGCAGGCGGTCGGTGACCATCGCCACCGACATGTGTGCGCCGGCGCGGTAACTGGCGGCAGCGCCGATAAAGGTGAACACCAGCATCAGCAGGATGGCGGTGGGCTCCGGCCAGCTGGAACCGGTGCCGAGGATGTAGCGGGCGAAGATGCCCCAGGGAATGATCAGCGCCACCCCCAGGACCGAGAGGCCGGCGACCCAGATGCAGGTCATGTAGATACGGTCGTTGATGCGCAGCAGTAGATTCTTCATGGCGTTCACCGTGACCGGGCGCGTCGATGCCGACCGCGCCGGGCCTTATGCAGGGAGCAGGGAGGTTATTGAACGGCGTCGATGCGCTTGATCATGTCTGCATAAGGTGCGCCGTACTTGGCGCGCACCTGGGCGGTGGCGTCGTAGAAGGGCTTTTTGTCGACCGTGATGAACTCGACACCGGCAGCCTTGAGTTTTTCCTCGCTGCTGGCGGATTTCTTGTCCCACAGCACGCGCTCGTCGGCCTGTGCGGCCTTGGCGGCTTGCGTGACCATGTCCTGCTGCGCTGGCGTGAGCTTGTTCCAGGTGATTTTCGACATCACGATAGGCTCGGGCAGAATCAGGTGCTCGGTAAGGGTGTAGTACTTGGCGGTCTGGTAGTGGTTATGTTCCAGCAAGGTCGGCGGGTTGTTTTCCGCACCGTCGATGACCCCGGTCTGCAAGGCGCTGAAAATCTCACCCGTGTCCATGGCAATGCCATTGGCGCCCATGGCGTTAAAGGCGTCAATAAACAACGGGTTGCCCTGCACGCGGATCTTCATGCCCTTGAGGTCTTCGATCTTGCGCACCGGCTTCTTGGTGTAGAGGTTGCGCGTGCCGCCATCCATCCAGGCCAGGGCTACCAGGCCGAACTCGGAGTTGGTGATCTTGGCGAGGATTTCGTCGCCGATCTCGCCATCGATGACCTTGCGCATATGCGCCTGGTCACGGAATACGAACGGCAGGTTGAACACGTTCACATCCGGTACCACCGGGCCGACGATGCCGAGGCTGACGCGGGTCATCTGGACTGCGCCGACCTGGGCCTGTTCGACCACTTCCTTCTCGGAACCGAGCACACCGCCCGGGAAGTACTTGAAGGTCAGCTCGCCGTTGCTTTGCTGCGTCAGGGCCTTGCCCATGTTTTCTTCGGCGACCACGGTGGGGTAGCCGGCGGGGTGAATGTCGGCGAATTTGATTTCCAGCGCGTGGGCGGCGCTGCTGAGGGTGATGAGGGCGGCGGCGAGCAAGGTGCGTTTGAAGTCCATGGGGTGTCACTCCTGTCTTGTTATTGTTGTATTCAAGGCACAGCAGTACAGCTAGAGGATGAAGTGTGGTTCGGCCAGCCCCTTGACGCCCGGGTTGAGCGCGAATACGCCGCCGGACAGCGACTGTTCACTCGCATCGTCACGGATCGAGGTGACGTACAGGGTGTCCAGGCGGCTGCCGCCGAAGGCGCACATGGTGGGTTTTTTTATCGGTACGGTGAGGGACTGGTCGAGGCGACCGTCCGGGGTAAAACGGTGGACCAGGCCGGCATCGTTGGCGCAAATCCAGTAACAGCCATCCGCGTCGACAGCTGCACCATCGGGCCTGCCGAGGAAACCATGCATGTCCACAAACACCCGGCGGTTGGACGGCGTGCCGGTGTCGATGTCGTAGTCGAATGCCCAGATCTGCTGCACCAACGGGTGTGAATCAGAGGCATACATTGTGCGGCCATCGGGGCTGAAGGCCAGGCCGTTGAGGGTGATGAAACCATCGAGCTGCGCACAGGGCGCCGTGCCAGACGCATAGCGATAAAGAGTGCCCTCAGCGGCGTTCAAACCCATGTTCAGCACCATGCTGCCCGCCCAGAAGCGGCCTTGGCGATCGCAGCGGCCGTCGTTCAAGCGCATGTCCGGGCGCGGGTGTTCGACACCGGCCAAGAGCCTAGTGTCGAGGCTACCGTCATTGTGGGGCGTCAGCTCAAAGAAACCGGTTTCCATGCCTGCCACCCAGTTGCCCGCTTGAGTGCGTGCGATGCAGGCGAGCATTTGTGGCGCCTTCCATGCGCTGAGGTTGCCGGTGGAGGCGTCCCAGCGTTGCAGGCCGCCGTTGGGGATATCCACCCAATACAAGGCGTTTTCTTCGGGCACCCACACCGGGCATTCGCCCACGGCGTTGCGGGCGTCGACAATCAATTCAGCGCTCATGGCTACTCATTCCCTTGGGTTGCTATGCACTCAGTCACCGAACGGCCCTGCCGCGCAAAAGGCCCCGCCCTGGTAGACCGCAGCCGGGTCATCGGCGGCCACTGGCGGCTGGGTTTCGACCTGGGCGCGGAACACTTCGGAGCTGTCCTTGGGCGCAAAGCCCAGGTGCGCGGCGTAGCGGTTGTCCCACCAAGTGTCGAGGTTCGCCGACATGCCGTAGACCACGGTGTGGCCGACATCGGGCGTATACAGCGCGCGTTCGAGCAACTGGGTCAGGTCATCGAAGCTCAGCCAGGTGTGCATCATTCGGCGGTTCTGCGGTTGCGGGAACGAGGAGCCGATGCGGATGCTCACGGTCTGGATGCCGTAGCGGTCGAAGTAGAAACTGGCCATGTCCTCGCCGTAGGACTTGGACAGGCCGTAGTAGCTGTCCGGACGGCGCGGGGAGTGGGCGTCGAGTTGTTCGCCCTGCTTGTAGAAGCCGATCACATGGTTGGAGCTGGCGAAGATCACTCGCTTGACCCCATGGCGGCGGGCGGCTTCGTAGATATGAAAAATACCGCTGATATTGGCACCAAGCACTTCTTCGAAGGAGCGCTCCACCGATACGCCGCCAAAGTGCAGGATGGCGTCGACGCCTTCGACCAAGTGGTGCACAGCGTGTTTATCGGCAAGGTCGCAGGGCTGTACCTCTTCGTGAGCGCCGGCAGCAGGGGCCATGTCGGCGATGTCCGACAGGCGCAGGACCTTGGCGTAAGGGCGCATGCGTTCGCGCAGGACTTTGCCGAGGCCGCCGGCGGCGCCTGTGAGCAGTAGGCGGTTAAAGGGAGCGGGCGTTGTGGTGGTCATGGGCATTCCAGATTTTTGTTGTAGGTTGTCGTATGACTATGGGGAAATAGTGTTAGGGATTCCCTGTGTTGTCAACGCCCTTCCAGACAAGTGACTTTCAATGTAGGAGCGAGCTTGCTCGCGAAAAACGGCAACGATAACGCGTGTTTCCTGAATAAACGCGGTGCCCATAGGTTTCTCGCGAGCAAGCTCGCTCCTACAAAAGCTCTCCCGCATTTAAAGCAGTGAAATCGGATAGCTGACAAATATCCGGTTCTCATCAAACTCGTTATTACTGAAATCCCGGCGCATGGTGGAGTTGCGCCACCGCACATTGAGGTTTTTCAACGCACCACTTTGCACCGTGTAGGCCAGCTCCGATTCGCGTCCCCATTCCTTGCCATCGGTGATCGCCCCGGTGTGCACGTTACTGCCACTGATATAGCGATTCATCAGGGTCAGCCCGGGGATGCCGAGCACCACGAAGTTGAAGTCATGGCGCAACTGCCAGGATTTTTCCTTGGCGTTGTCGTAGCTGGCGTTGTAGCTGTCGTTGGCCAAGGTGCCGCCACTGGTACCGTTGACACGCATCCACAGGCTGTCGCCGGTGAGCTTCTGCAGGCCGACGTAGAAGGTGTGGCCGTTGTATCTGGCTGAGAACAGGGCGGAAACGGTCTTGTTATCCAGGTCGCCGGCCAGGGCGCTGCCGTCTTCCTTGCCGTTGAAGAAGCCGAGGTTGGCGCCCAGGGTCCAGTCGCCCACGGGTTGGCTGTGGGTGAGATTGAGGTATTGCTGCTGGTAGATATCGGTGAGTTCGGCGTACCACAGGCCAACCTGGGTGCGTTTGTCATTGAAGGCGTATTCGCCGCCACCGAAGTTGAAGCGGTCGGAGGTGAAGGCGGCTTTGCCGTTCATGAACATATCTTCCATGCTCGCGTCGTTGCGCGGGCTGTTGCCGCGAAACTGGCCGCCGTAAAGGGTCAGACCGGCTATCTCATTGGACGTGACCTGGCCGCCACGGAAGGTCTGGGGCAGGGAACGGCCATCATCGGAGCGCAGGATTGGCAGCACCGGCATCCATTCGCCCACCTTCAATTCGGTCTTCGATAGCTTGGTCTTCAGCGCTACGCCCAGGCGGCCGAAGTTATCGGCGGGGCGGCCATCGTCATGCACCGGCAGCAATTGGGTGCCGGCGGTGCCTTTGCCGCCATCGAGTTTTTGCGAATACAGGCCCAGCACATCGATCCCGAAGCCCACGGTGCCTTGGGTATAGCCGGACTTGGCGTCGAGAATGAAGTTCTGCGTCCACTCTTCGGCCTTGCCCTGGGGGTTGGTCGGGTTGGTGAAGTTGCGGTTGAAGTAGGCGTTGCGCAGGTTGAGCGTGGCCTTGGTGTCGTCGATAAAACCTTCGGCCTGGACGGCCAGGGGTAGGGTGACGGCCAGGCTGCCGAGGCTGATAAGGCCCAGGCGCGCAGAGCAATTTCGGGCGAATTGACTCACAGTGAGGCTCCCTTTCTTTTGTTGTTTTTATTATTTGTTATACGTCGTCGTACAACATTGAGCGGGATATTTGCGGGGTTTTCGGGGTGTGTCAAGCAGAAGTTATACGATGACCTGCCGAGCCTTGATATAAGCGGGCATGGTCAAATGTGGGAGGGGGCTTGCTCCCGATGGCGGTGTATCAGTTGGAATGAATGTGACTGACACACTGCTATCGGGAGCAAGCCCCCTCCCACATTTGACCGAGTCAGACTTGGGTTTTTATCCCGCCAGGACCATCGGCGGCAGGGTGCCAAGGAGTGAAACCGCGGCCACTGCACAGACCCCCAACAGCCACTCCACCATCACACTGGCTTTCAAGCTGCCCAGTCGCTGTTCGCAGCGATCAAGGCGCAGCCGGTTCAGCAGCGCCAGCGCCAACATACCCAGCACCAGCATCACCTTGATCAACAGAATCAGGGCGAAACCACTGAACAACGGCGTGGGCCACAGTTGCCCGGTGAGCACGCGCACGTTGATCAAGCCGGTTACCAGCAAGCCTGCGACCAGGCCATAACCCGCACCGCTGAAGCGGCGCAGAATCGGCTCCAACCGGTGCTCTTGCGCGTGTCTGAGGATCAGCACCAGAACCAGCAACCCCCCCAGCCAGGCCCCTACGCAAAGCAAATGCACCACCTGGTTGAGGATCAGCAATTGCCCATTCAGCCCATCGAGCATGGCGCCATGGCCAACGGGGGCCAGGGTCGCCAGCAGCAGGGCGATCAATGGCATGCGCAAGACTGGCCAGGGCTTGATCAGCGCGATCACCAGCAGCAGGTTCAGCAGCAGATGCCAGGCCCATACCTGGCCGAAGAAGGTCTTGCCCAACACCAGCTGCACTGTGGCCGGTTGCAGCGCCGCATCCCAACTGCCGGCCATGCTGGCGGTGATCAACAGCAACCAAACCAGGCCGGAACCGAGTCCCACCCAGGCCAGGCCACGGGTAATGCGCAGCAATTGCCGGTCCAGTGCCGGCTGCCTTTGAGTGCCGAGCAGCCAGGGCCTGAACACCCAGGCCCCGAACATCAACAGCACCACCACGAAATGCAGGAAGCGGCACAGCACCAGCAACGTTGCCATGGGTTATTGGCCGACCTTGAAGCTGTATTCACCGTTGCTCTTGTGAGTGTCGACCGACACCGCGTTCCATACCACTTTGTAATTGCCGGCCGCGAGCGGTGCAGCGGGTGTGACCACCAGGACCTTTTTGTCGGCGTCCGGGGTTTCCAGGCCCTTGATGGCGACTTCGGTGCCGTCCTTGCTCAGGGATACCTTGGTGAACGTCGCCTCGACGCCTTCGCTGAAGGTCAGGCGCAGGTCTTTCGGCGCGGCGACGCTGCTGTCGGCCGCAGGTTCTGCACTCTTGAGGTGGGCATGGGCAAACGCTGCCGAAGCGCCCAGCAGGGATGCCAACAGCGTAACGGTAGTCAGGGCTTTCTTGATCAACATTGTTCAATACCAATCAATGGGAAGGACAAGCAGTGTACGAAGTTTGCACCGCGCCTGTCGCCCCGATCTAGAGCCGATGGTAGTCTTTAGGCCGTGTTGTTGTCAGGGAGCCCTTATGGGCAATCACAAGAGTGGAATTCGTCGGGTCAACGTCGAAAAAATCCTGTTGGCCGCAGAAAAAGTCTTCGCCGAAAAAGGCTATGGCAGCACCGCCATGGCCGACATCGCCGAAGAGGTGCAACTGCCGCGCTCTAACCTGCATTACTACTTCACCACCAAGAGCGAGCTGTACAGCGCGGTGCTGTTCGACCTGCTCGAGTTGTGGAAGCAGGACGCCCTGAGCTTCGAGACGTTCGACGACCCGCGGGTGGTGCTCAGCAGTTATATCCGCGCCAAGATGCAGCGCTCGCGGACACGACCTTATGGCTCCAAGGTCTGGGCCAATGAAATCATCCACGGCGCGCCGACCCTCGGTGAGGCATTGGATGAAAGCTTGTACGACTGGGCCAAGATGAAGGAGGCGAAAATTCGCCAGTGGGTGGAAGACAAACGCATCCTGCCGGTGGAGCCTTCAAGCCTGCTGTACATGATCTGGGCCTCGACCCAGCACTATGCCGACTTTGATCACCAGGTGAAGATCCTGAACGACCACCAGCCGTTGTCGGACATGCAGTTCGAGAAGGCGATCCAGACCGTGACCAGTGTGATTTTGCGGGGGATTGGGTTGGAGCCTTGAGTGGGATGGTGCCGATGGACACGGGCAAGCCGTTTTTGAATTGGACCATACAGTCAAATGTGGGAGGGGGCTTGCTCCCGATAGAGGTCTAAAGGGCTACACAGCCTCCCGGTAGGGATTCCTCGGATCCTGGGTCCAATTCAAAAACGGCTTGCCCGTGTCCATCGGCACCATCTCGATACAGTCCGCCACCGGGCAGGTGATCTGGCACAGGTTGCAGCCTACGCACTCATCATCGATCACCTCATATTTATGCGTGCCATCCACCTGCTTCAAGCTGGCAATCGCCTGGTGGGAGGTATCTTCACACGCAATATGGCAACGCCCACAGCCAATGCAGGTTTCTTGGTCAATCTTGGCGATGACCTGGTAGTTGATATCCAGGTACTTCCAGTCCGTGGTATTGCCCACCGCCCGCCCGGAAAAGTCCTGCAGGCTGGTGTAACCCTGGCTGTCCATCCACCGCGACAAGCCATCCTTCATCTCTTCAACGATGCGAAACCCATGCAGCATCGCCGCTGTGCATACCTGCACCGCGCCGCAGCCCAAAGCGACGAATTCCGCGGCATCGCGCCAGTTGCCTATACCGCCGATACCGCAGATCGGCAGGCTTTGGGTCTGAGGATCACGGGCAATTTCAGCCACCATGTTCAAGGCAATCGGCTTCACTGCCGAGCCGCAGTAACCGCCATGGGTACTCTGGGTGCCGACCATCGGCAGGGCGACCATGCGTTCCAGATCCACGCTGGTAATGGAGTTGATGGTATTGATCAGCGACACCGCATCCGCACCGCCGCGATACGCTGCCCGCGCCGCCACGCGGATGTCGGTGATGTTCGGCGTGAGCTTGACGATCACCGGTAACGAGCAGTAGGTCTTGCACCAGCGCGTTACTTGCTCCACATACTCCGGCACCTGGCCGACGGCGGCGCCCATGCCGCGTTCGGGCATGCCGTGGGGGCAGCCGAAGTTCAGTTCAATACCGTCGCAGCCGGTGGCTTCCACCAGGGGCAGGATGTTTTTCCAGGATTCTTCAACGCACGGCACCATCAGCGATACGATCAGCGCACGGTCGGGCCAGTCCTTTTTGACCTGGGTGATTTCCCGCAGGTTGATCTCCAGGGAACGGTCGGTGATCAGTTCGATATTATTGATGCCCAGCACTTCGCGATTGGCGCCGTAATGTGCTGAGTAACGCGACGACACGTTGACCGCTGCCGGGTCTTCACCCAGGGTTTTCCACACCACGCCGCCCCAGCCAGCTTCGAAAGCGCGGACCACGTTGTAGGCTTTGTCGGTGGGTGGTGCGGAGGCCAGCCAGAATGGATTAGGAGCCTTGATACCGGCGAATACAATCGAGAGATCGGCCATTACGCAGCCTCCACATTCAGCATGAGTTGAGCGTGCATGGCCTCGGCGGCCAGCTTGCCATGTTGCACGGCCTGGACGGTGAGGTCCTGGCCGAGGCTGACGCAATCACCGCCGGCATACACGCCAGGGATGCTGGTGCGCAGCTGTTCGTCGACGAAGATGCGCTCGCCCACACGGTGCAGTTGCTGAGCCAATGGGTCATGCAGCGCGTCGCCGTCAAACCCTTGGCCGATAGCCTTAAAGATCGCGTCGGCGGCCAGCTCGAAGGTTTCGCCGGTGGGCAGCAGGCGACCGTTGTCCAGGCGGGTGCGGGCGAAACGCATGCCGCGTACGCGCCCCTGATCGTCGAGCAACACTTCTTCGGGTTGGGCCCAGGTCAACAGCCGCACCTGATTGGCCTTGGCGATGTCCTGTTCGTGGTGGGTCGCGCCCATGTCCGCCAGACCGCGGCGGTACACAAGGTTCACATCCCGGGCACCGAGGCGAGCCATCTGCACGGCCATGTCGATGGCGGTATTGCCGGCGCCGAGTACGATGCAGCGGTCGGCCAGGGGCAATTGGCTGAGGTCATCGGCCTGGCGCAGTTCGCGGATGTAGTCGGTGGCGGCGAGTAGGCCCGGGGCCTCTTCGTGGGGTAAGCCGAGCTGTTTGCTGGCGGCCAGGCCGAGGCCGAGGAACACCGAATCGAACTGCTGGTGCAGTTCGCTCAAACTCAGGTTGTCGCCCAGGCGCTGGCCGTGGCGAATTTCGATGCCGCCGATCTGCAGGAGAAAATCCAGTTCCTTCTGGGCAAAATCATCCACCAGTTTGTACTTGGCGATCCCGTATTCGTTCAGGCCACCGGCTTTTTCCCGGGCTTCGAAGATCACCACGTCATGGCCGTGCAATGCGGCACGGTGGGCACAGGCCAGGCCCGCCGGCCCGGCGCCGACTACGGCGATGAGTTTGCCCGTGGGTGCGGCGCGCTGGAACGGGTGTTCGTTGAAGTGCGCGTTGTCGGTGGCGTAGCGCTGCAGCAGGCCGATCAGCACCGGGGCGCATTCTTCGGCGTTGTTACGCACGCAGGCTTGCTGGCAGAGGATTTCCGTGGGGCAGACCCGGGCGCAACTGCCCCCGAGGATGTTGGCCGAAAGGATTTTCTGCGCCGCACCCTGGACGTTGTCGGTGTGAATATTGCGGATGAACGACGGAATGTCGATCTCGCTGGGGCACGCATTCACACAGGGCGCGTCGTAGCAGTACAGGCAGCGCGAGGCTTCCAGTTGGGCCTGGCGGGCGTTGAGGGGCGGTGCCAGGTCGGTGAATTGGCTGGCGAGGGTAGCCCCGTCTTCGCGGGGATGGGGGAGGTGGGTCAGGGTCTGGATCACGGTGGTGGCCTCACGGTTTTTTTTGGATCGCCTCTAAGTGGGCATTTTTGTTGCCTGTACTTGCCCCCGATTGCGGTTTCAGCGTTTCACAGCAACCGGCCTTGAATGCTCCGCCCGCTTGCTCAACTGCTCAAACACCGACGGATACGCCGGCCGCTCCACATAGCGCCCGGCACCGCGTTCGGCGCGCAGGTCACCCTCGGCCCAGACCAGCTTGCCCTGGCTGATGGTATGGCTTGGCACGCCGCGTACGGTCTTGCCTTCGAAGATGTTGAAGTCGACCTGCTGGTGGTGGGTCTTGGCGGAAATCGTTCGCGTGCCTTGCGGATCCCACAGCACCAGGTCGGCATCGGCACCTACGCGCACCGCGCCTTTACGTGGGTAGAGATTGAAGATCTTCGCGGTGTTGGTGGAGGTCAGTGCAACGAACTCCTGCATCGACAGGCGCCCGGTATTGACGCCTTCGTGCCACAGCAGCGCCATGCGGTCTTCGATGCCGGCGGTGCCGTTGGGGATCTTGCTGAAGTCATCACGCCCGGCGGCTTTCTGTTCGGCGCAGAAGCAGCAATGGTCGGTGGCGGTGGTGTGCAGGTTGCCCGATTGCAGGCCGTGCCATAGCGCCTCCTGATGCCCGCGCGGGCGGAACGGCGGGCTCATCACATAGCCGGCGGCGGTCTGCCAGTCGGGGTGCTGGTAGACGCTGTCATCCAGCAACAAGTGGCCGGCGAGCACCTCGCCGTAGACCGCCTGGCCCTTGCCCCGGGCGTAGGTGATCTCATCCAGCGCTTCCTTGGTCGACACATGCACCAGGTACAGTGGCGTGCCGATGGTCTCGGCAATACGAATCGCCCGGCTGGCCGCTTCGCCTTCCACCTGGGACGGGCGCGACAGCGGATGCGCTTCCGGCCCGGTGATACCCTGGGCCATCAGCTTGCGTTGCAGGTGGTACACCAATTCGCCGTTTTCGGCATGTACGGTGGGCACCGCGCCCAATTCCAGGCAGCGTTCGAAGCTGGCCACCAGGGTGTCGTCGGCGGCCATGATCGCGTTCTTGTAGGCCATGAAATGCTTGAAGCTGTTGATGCCGTGATGGCTGACCAATTCGGCCATTTCCTCGCGCACCTGCTCGCTCCACCAAGTGATTGCCACATGAAAGCCGTAGTCGGAGGCGGACTTCTCCGCCCAGCCGCGCCACTGGTGAAACGCTTCCATCAGTGATTGCTGCGGGTTGGGAATCACGAAATCGATGATCGATGTGGTGCCACCGGCCAAGCCCGCCGCCGTACCACTGAAAAAGTCTTCACTGGCCACTGTGCCCATGAAGGGCAGTTGCATATGGGTATGGGGGTCGATGCCGCCCGGCATCAGGTATTGGCCGCTGCCATCGAGTATTTCAGTGCCGGCGGGAATATCCAGATCCGTGCCAATGGCGCGAATTAGACCGCCTGCGCATAAAACATCGGCGCGGTAACTTTCATCATGGGTAATAACGGTGGCGCCACGGATCAACAGCGACATGTCGAGTTCCTCACAGGCTTGACCGGCTTGTGCCAGTTCTAAGTGTTGTAATGCTGCACGCCGATGGTCGGTTAATTCCTGTCATCGGTGACAGGAATAGAAACTAGCCCGAGTTTTTAGATTGAGCAAGAAGATTTTTCTTCAGCTTTTTCTGACGTTAACTTGCTGATTTATAGAGTAAAAAATACTAAGTCACCAAAATGTAGCAATACCTCACCGTTTTGACGCACTTGACAGGTTCTGCTTTTGAGCAACATTTCTTATTGCAAATCAGACGCTTGAGATATGCCTCTTGACGGCGTCGGCAAATAAAAATAATTGTGTTGCACCAGATTGAGTCCGGACGGTTCGGATAACGTTCGCGTTATGTAGTCTGCATAACGTCGACGGACGCCGGAATTCAATCTGAAAGTTGAATAACATCAGCACGTTATATAAGCGGTGCGGGTTCAAGTTGGGTTGTCGGCACGGTAATTGAGTGCAGTGGCGGCTGGCAGGAGCCCGTGATGTCATGTTGTTTACGCGGTACTCCGGCCACCTGGACACAACGTGCAGGTGAGCAACAATAATTTTAAAAAAACCGTGGAGCGGCCATGCAACAGAACAGATCGCAAGTCATCGAGCGCAACGGCCTGTACGAACTCGACGCCGGCCCCGACGTCCTCGACAGCCCTCGCTACAACCACGACATGGCACCCACCAAGGTGCACGAGCGCACCTGGAACAAGTGGCACATCACGGCGCTGTGGGTCGGCATGTCTATCTGCGTGCCCACCTACACCCTGGGCGGTGTGCTCACCGCGTATTTCGGGCTGTCGGTGGGCGAGGCGCTGATGGCGATCCTGCTGGCCAATATCGTGGTGCTGATCCCGCTGACCCTCAACGCTTTTCCAGGCACCAAGTACGGCATCCCGTTTCCGGTGCTGTTGCGCTCGTCATTCGGCATTCTCGGTTCCAACGTGCCGTGCCTGATTCGCGCGTTGGTGGCCTGTGGCTGGTTTGGTATCCAGACGATGTTTGGCGGGTTGGCGATTCACCTGTTCCTGGGTTCGATTTTCGACGGCTGGAAGGCCCTCGGTGGCACCGGTGAGGTGATCGGTTTCATGATCTTCTGGTGCCTGAACCTGTGGGTGGTGCTGCGTGGCGCAGAGTCGATCAAGCGCCTGGAAACGTTATCTGCGCCGCTGCTGGTGGCCGTGGGGGTTGGCCTGCTGGTGTGGGCAATGCCGAATGTGTCCCTCAGCGAACTGATGGCGATTCCACCCAAGCGCCCCGAAGGCGCGAGCCTCACCGGCTACTTCATGGCGGGGCTGACGGCGATGGTGGGGTTCTGGGCCACCTTGTCGCTGAACATTCCCGACTTCAGCCGTTACGCCAAGAGCCAGAAAGACCAGATCCTCGGGCAGATTTTCGGCTTGCCGCTGACCATGTTCCTGTTCGCCGCCCTCGGCGTGATCATGACCGCCGCCTCGGTAAAACTGGTGGGGGTCAGTGTCTCTGACCCGGTGACCCTGATCGGCCATATCCAGAGCCCGGTATGGGTGGCCGTGGCGATGGCGTTGATCATTGTCGCCACCTTGTCCACCAACACGGCGGCGAACATCGTCTCGCCCACCAACGACTTCCAGAATATCGCGCCCAAGTTGATCAACCGCACCACGGCGGTGATCCTGACCGGCCTGGTCGGGCTGGCGCTGATGGCCCATGAGCTGCTGAAAAAACTCGGCTTGATCGTTTCCGATGTGAGCCTGGAGACGGTGTATTCCAACTGGCTGCTGGGCTATTCGAGCCTGCTGGGGCCGATCGCCGGGATCATGGTGGTGGACTATTTCATTACCCGCAGACAGCAGCTGGACCTGGCGGGGCTGTACCGCGATGACGTGTACCCGGCCTGGAACTGGAGCGGTTTTATCGCCTTTGGTGTGCCGGTGGTGCTGACGCTGCTGTCTCTGGGCAGCGATGCGTTCAGCTGGTTCTACAGCTATGGCTGGTTCACCGGTTCGGCGTTGGGTGGAGTGTTGTATTACGGCTTGAATGCCAAGCGTGCAATCAACCCGGTGACTGCCAAATCACCGTTGCAGTGAATGTGAAATGCAAACCAAATGTGGGACGGTCTTGCTCCCGATAGCAGTCATTCAGCCAATGCATGTGTGACTGGCCCACCGCAATCGGGAGCAAGCCCCCTCCCACATTTGGACCGCGTTCCACCTGTTGCAATCATAAGAAATACAGACTGAGGAGATCCCCATGAACGCTGCCATCGACGTTCTGCAATCGACCCATCAGCACATCAACCGCGACCGTTTGTGGCAGTCGCTGATGGACCTGGCCAAACTCGGCGCCACCCCCAAGGGCGGGGTGTGTCGCCTGGCCCTTACCGACCTCGACCGCAAGGCCCGCGACCTCTTCGTGCAGTGGTGCGAAGCGGCCGGTTGCACCGTGACCGTCGACGGCATCGGCAATATCTTCGCCCGCCGCCCGGGCCGTAATCCCGACCTGCCCCCGGTGATGACCGGCAGCCACATCGACACCCAGCCCACCGGCGGCAAGTTCGACGGATGTTTTGGTGTGTTGGCCGGCGTGGAGGTGCTGCGCACGCTCAATGATCTAAAGATCGAAACCGAGGCGCCATTGGAAGTGGTGGTGTGGACCAACGAAGAAGGCTCACGCTTCCCGCCGTGCATGATGGGCTCCGGGGTGTTCGCCAAGAAATTCAGCCTGGCCGAGACCTTGGCCAAGGTCGATGTGGATGGCGTCAGCGTGGGTGAGGCGTTGAACGCCATTGGCTACGCGGGCACACGCCCTGAGAGCGGGCATAAGGTTGGCGCGTATTTTGAAGCCCATATCGAACAGGGGCCGATCCTGGAAGATGAAAAGAAAACCATCGGTGTGGTCCTCGGCGCCCTCGGGCAGAAGTGGTTCGACCTGAAACTGCGTGGCGTGGAAGCCCATGCGGGGCCGACGCCCATGCACCTGCGCAAGGATGCCCTGGTGGGCGCGGCAGCGGTGGTGGCAGCGGTGAATGCGGCCGCGCTGGGGCACCAGCCGCATGCATGCGGCACCGTGGGTTGCCTGCAGGCGTATCCGGGCTCGCGCAACGTAATTCCCGGTGAAGTGCGCATGACCCTCGACTTTCGTCACCTGGAGCCTGCGCGGTTGGATTCGATGATTGCCCAGGTACGCCAGGTGATCGATGACACCTGTGCCAAACATGGGTTGACTTACGAGATGGAACCCACCGCCGATTTCCCGCCGCTGTACTTTGACAAAGGCTGCGTCGATGCCGTGCGCGATGCGGCCAACAGCCTGGGCCTGTCGAACATGGATATCGTCAGCGGGGCAGGGCACGACGCGATCTTCGTCGCCGAACTGGGCCCGGCGGGGATGATCTTCGTGCCGTGTGAAGGTGGTATCAGCCATAACGAAATCGAGAACGCCGCACCGGATGATTTGGCGGCGGGGTGTGCGGTGTTGTTGCGTGCGATGGTGGCTGCATCAGCAGCCATTGCCAGTGGCAAGCTGGCGGCCTGAAACGCGGTAAAAATGTGGGAGGGGGCTTGCTCCCGATAGCGGTGTGTCAGGTACGTGTGTATTAACTGAACCACCGCTATCGGGAGCAAGCCCCCTCCCACATTTGAACTGTATTTGAAGTTATACCCAGATGGCATCCCACAGAGGGTAGTCGCCAATCCGCTCGACCAACCCCGCTCGCAATGGATTGGCCACCACATACCGGGCCATTTTCACCAAGTCATCTTCCTTGCGCAGGGCACGGTCGTGGAAGCTCTCCTGCCATAACCGCCCCTTACGGCCGCTTGCACCATTCACGGTGCGCGTGCTTTTCGATTTCACCTGACACATCAAATCCGCCAGCGAGCCTTTTCGTAGCTCGATGATCCAATGAAAGTGGTCGGGCATGATCACCCATGCCAGAGACTTCGCCAGCCCTTGGTACTGGGCGATGCGAAATTGCCAGACCACCAGGCGCCCGAGATGGAAGTTGTTGAATATCGGTAGGCGTTCATGGGTGTTGGTGGTGATGAGGTAGATGCGATTCGGCTCGCTGAATCGACCGATGCGCAGGCGGTGTGAAGCGGGTAAATCTGCCATTCCCTGGCCCTCTCAGATGTATCTAGAGAGGCTAGGTCGCAGAGCAAGAAGCTGCTGGGCAGGCTTTTGGCCGGATGTGTCTGGAAGGGCGCAATCGGGGGCAAGCCCCCTCCCACATGAGTTCCGCGATGTTCATACATTGTGTGTCTGGCGCAGAACCAATGTGGGAGGGGGCTTGCTCCCGATGACGGTCGGTCAGTCAATGATGCAGTGTTTGAAATACCGCAATCGGGAGCAAGCCCCCTCCCACATTTAGGGCTGTGCTAGGTCGTAGAATGATGTCAGGCCCCTGGCTGCCAGCCGCCGCCGAGTGCGGTCACAAGTCCCACACTCGCCTGCAACTGCCGCGTCTGCACCGCCTGCAATGTCCGCTGCGCCTGCAACGCTGCCGTCTGCGCGGTGACCACATCCAGGTAACTCACCGCTCCGGCCTGATAGCTGTTCATCGCCAGTGCTTGGGTATGCCGTGCTGCATCCGCCGCCGCTTGTTCATCCTGCGCTTGCTGCTGCAAATCCCTCAGCTGGCCCAGGTTATCTTCGACCTCTCTCACGGCTTTCAACACCTGACTACGGTACTGCGCCGAGGCCTCTTCAAACTCGGCCTCGGCCTGGCGTTCGTTGGCACTCAACCGGCCGCCATCAAAGATTGGCAGATTCACCAGCGGTCCCAGCGCCCAATAGCGATTGCCTGCCGACAGCAGGTTACCCACGCCTTGGGTTTGCCCGCCCATCAACCCCGTCAGGTTGAAATCCGGATACCACGCGGCCTTGGCCACGCCGATATTCGCGTTGGCCGCAAACACCCGCCGTTCCGCCGCGGCGATATCCGGGCGGCGTTGCAGCAGGTGGCTCGGCAACTGCGACGGAACCCCTGGCAACGTAAGCAACTGCGGGCTGGGCGGCAATGAAAAATCGCTGGCCGCCACCCCCACCAATTCACCAATGGCATGTTCGGTCAGGTTGCGCTGCCCGCGCACTTCATCGCGTTCGGCCTTGGCTTGCGCCAGTTGGTTTTGCGCGCGTGTCAGGTCCAGCTCCGAAGCGATCTGGCCTTCATAACGGCTGCGGGTCAGTTGTAGCGCCTGGCTGAAATCCTCCAGTGAGCTGTCGAGTATCCGGCCCTGTGCATCCAACCCGTTGAGCTGCACATACAAGCTGGCCAATTGGTGTTGAAGGCTCAATCGCGCCACCGCCAGGTCATCGGCGCTCGCTTGCGCCTGGGCATCCCCCGCAGCCACTTGGTTGCGGACTTTGCCCCACAGGTCGAGGTCATAGCTCAGGGAAAAGCCAGCAGTGTTGCTGTTGTACACCGACGGCTGCGTGCTGCCGCGCAACGGTCGCGAATCCGATTGTCGCTGGCGCAGCGGTTGTGCACTGGCGGTGATTTGCGGGAACAGGCCGGCATGCAACTGGCTGGCATACGCCTGGGACGCATCGAAATGCGCCAGCGCTGCCGCCAGGTCCGGGTTGGCCTCGAGTAGGCGCTGTTGCAGGTTATCCAGGGTTGGGTCGTTGTAGCGCTTCCACCATTCTGGCGCCAATTGATCGGACGGTTGTGCGCTGTGCCACGGGCCGTCGCTGGTCTGTTCGCGGTAATGAGTCGGCAGGTCCACCCTCGGAATTGTGTAGGTGGGCGCCATCGAGCACCCCTGCAATGCCAGCAGTATCAGAGCGGCGAGGGGTTTAAGCCTTGGGCGCATGGGCACCTCCGGAGGCGTCAGCCAGTTGCACCGAGTCGCCTTCGCGCAGGGCGTCAGGCGGGTTGTCGATGATGCGGTCGGCGGGCTTCAGGCCTTGGTCGATCACCAGGCGTTCGCCCAGGTCGAGGCCGATATGAATGGCTTGCAAGTGCACATGATTGTGCTTGTCGAGCACCGCAACCTGGGTGCCCTGGGCGCGGAAGATCAAGGCGCTGGCCGGAATGCTGACGCCATGGGTATCGGCCGGAATCGGCAGGGTGGCTTCGGCGTAATCGCCGGGCAGCAACTCGCCGTTCGGGTTGTCGGCGACGAACTGGGCGAGCAGGGTGCCGGAGCGGCGGTCGATGGCGGTGGAGTCACCGATCAGGCGCGCCTTGAAGTGCTCGCCGGGGTGTTCGGGCACGCTCAGCTCGGCTTCCAGGCCAGGATGGATCACTGCTGCATAGTTCTGCGGCACCGGCACATACAAGCGCAACTGGTGAGTGTCGGCAATGTTGAACAGCTCCGGGTCGCTGTCGGTATCGGCCTTGATCAACTGGCCGATATCGGTGTTGCGCGCAGTAATAGTGCCGGCGAATGGCGCCCGAATGGTCTTGTAGCTTTCCAGCGCCGACAGTCGCGCATAGTCGGCAGCGGCGGCCTGGGCGTTGGCCTTGGCCGCCGCGGCGTTGGAGGTTTTTTCATCGGCCTCCTGGCGCGATACCGAGTGGCTGGCCAGCAGGTTTTGCCAACGGGTCGCGCTGGTGGCGGCCAGGCGCGCATTCGCTTGTTGTTGGATCAGCCGCGCATGGGCCTGGGCCAGTTGTTGATCAAGGTCGGGGCTGTCGATTTCGGCGAGGATCTGCCCGGCCTGGACCTGGCTGCCGATGTCGACTTTCCAGTCCTTCAAGTAGCCGCTGACCCGCGCATGAATCGGCGCCTTGCTCCAGGCCTCGAGGTGCGCGGGCAGGCGCAGGGTATCGCCGGCGGCGTTCTGCTTGGGTTGAAACACCATCACTTGGGGGATGGCGGCGGCCTCGGTCCAGGCAGTGACCGATTGTTTGTGCAGCGTGCGGGCGTGCAGGCCGCTGGCGACCAACAGGGCGGCCAACGTCAGGCCGCCGGCACCCATGAGCATCAGACGCTTGCGCGAGGGTTTTTGATCAGACGACATGTGCGGTTTCTCCAGCTGCAGCGCGAGTAGGGTGACGACCGTGGACCAGGCTGAAGACCACGGGAACAAACAACAGGGTGGCGAGGGTGGCGAAGATCAGGCCGCCGATGACCGCGCGGCCGAGCGGGGCGTTCTGCTCTTCGGAAATCGCCAGGGGCAGCATGCCGATGATCATCGCCAGGGCGGTCATGCACACCGGGCGGAAGCGTGTGTAGCCAGCTTCCAGCGCCGCCTTCAATGCATCGCCATGTTCGGCCAGGCGTTCACGGCAGAAGCTCACCACCAGGATCGAGTTGGCGGTGGCCACGCCCATGCACAAGATGGCTCCGGTAAGGGCCGGCACCGACAATGAGGTGCCACTGAGGAACAGCATCCACACGATGCCCGCCAGTGCAGCCGGCAAGGCCGTGATGATCACAAAGGGGTCGGCCCAGGATTGGAAATTGACCACGATCAGCAGATAGATCAGCACCACCGCGCCGAGCAAACCGAAACTCAAGCCACTGAACGCCTCATGCAGCGCATCGATCTGCCCATGCAGGCTGATCGTCGCGCCCTTGGGGCGCATGGCGGCGGTGTCATCCAGGACTTTTTGCACGTCGCGGGCGACGCCACCGAGGTCGCGGCCTTGTACGTTGGCATACAGGTCCAGGGTCGGTTCGATGTTGTAGTGGGTGACCACCGCCGGGCTTTGCACACGGGAAATGGTGGCCACGCCGCCAAGGATCTGCGACTGGCCATCGGCGCCGGTCACGGGTAGCGCTTCCAGGGACGGCAAGCTGTCGAGGCGGTATTGCGGGGTGGCAGCAACGATGGAATAGGACACGCCATTGGCCGGGTTAAGCCAGAAGGTCGGTGCGGTTTGCGAGCTGCCAGCGAGGGAGGCGACCATGCTGTTGGTGACGTCGCGCTCGGTGATGCCCAGACCATTGGCGCGCATGCGGTCGACATTCACCTGCAACGATGGATAGCCGGTGGACTGCTGGATGCGCAGGTCGGCGATGCCCGGCACATGTCGCAGACGCCGCTCCAGTTCCACGGCGTAGGCGCGGTTTTCTGCATCGCTGCGCCCGGAGATTTTTACATCCAGCGGGGCCGGCGCGCCGAAGTTGAGGATCTGGCTGCTGATGTCGGCCGGCAGGAAGGCGAAGTGGCTGCCGGGGAAACTTTGTGGCAGGGCTTCACGCAGTTTTTTCACGTAGTCGGCGGTGGGCGCATGGTCTTTTTTCAGGGTGACCTGGATGTCCCCATCCTGCGGGCCGATGGTGCCGCTGCTGCTGTAGGCCATGTCGATGCCGCTGAGCGGGATGCCGATATTGTCGACGATGGTGTCCAGTTCTTCGGCGGGGATCACTTCACGGATCCGCGCTTCAATGCGGTCAAAGGCCGCGGCGCTTTCCTCGATGCGCGTGCCCAGCGGCAAGCGCACGTGCAGCGCCAGGGCTCCTGCATCGGTGGCCGGGAAAAAGTCCTGACCCAGGCTTGGCAGTAGCAGGAAGGACGCGAGTACACAGGCCAGAAAACCCACGATAAAGCGCTTGCGATGACCCAGGGCCAACGTCAGCAAGCCATGGTAGGTGTCGCGGATATTCGAGAAGTGGCGCTCGAAACCTTGTTGGAAATTCAACATGGCTTGCAGCGCGGCATTGCGCGGCTGCTTGTGCTGCTCGCCTTCATGGTGGTTGATGAACTCATCTTCAGGATGATGCCCAACGCCCGACTCCGGTGTGTGCGGCTTGAGCAGAAACATCGCCAGCGTCGGCACCAGGGTGCGCGACAAGATGAACGAGCTGGCCATGGCAAAGATCACCGCCAGGGCCATCGGCCGGAACAGGTAACCGGCGATGCCTTGCAGCAAGAACATCGGCACGAACACGATGCAGATGCACAGCAGCGAGACGAACGCCGGGCCGACGATTTGTGCGGCACCGTCGAGGATCGCAGTCTTCACCGCCTTGCCTTGTTCCAGGTGCCAGTTGATGTTTTCGATGGTCACCGTGGCGTCGTCCACCAGGATCCCCACAGCCAACGCCAGCCCGCCGAGGGTCATCACGTTGAGGGTTTGCCCGCTGACCGCCAGCAGCGCAATGGCCGACAGTACCGCCAGGGGAATCGATGCGGCAATGATCAGGGTCGAGCGCCAGCTGCCGAGGAACAGCAGGATCATCGCGCTGGTCAGCAACGCGGCGATGATGCCTTCCTGGGCCACACTGCCCACCGATTGCTTGACGAACACCGAAGCGTCACCCAGCAGCGAGGTTTTCAGTGAAGGCGGCAGGGTTTCGTTGATGCGCGGCAGCATCTGGCGGATGCCGTCGATGATCGACAGGGTCGAGATGCTGCCGTTTTTCAGTGCCGGCATCAGTACTGCGCGATGACCGTCGACGCGCACGATGTTGGTCTGGGGTGGTGAGCCGTCGCGCACGTGGGCCACTTGGCCGATGGTGATCAGCGCACCATCGACGGTCTTGATCGGCAGGTCGTTGAGCTCATCGATCGCCTTGGGGCTGTTGTTGAGCAAAATTGTGTATTCGTTGGGGCCGAGTTTGGCGGTGCCCACCGGGATGATCTGGTTCTGCAACGCCAGGGCATTGCCCACGTCCTGGGCCGACAAGCCTTTGGCGGCCAGGGCCTGTGGGTCAAGGTCGAGGGTGATCTGCCGTTGCTTGCCGCCCATCGGCGTGGGCATGGCCAGGCCGGGCAGGGCGCTCAGGGGCAGGCGGATATTGTTCTGCACCAGGTCGCGGATCCTGGCTTCCGACAGGCTGGGGCTGGAGAACGCCATTTGCAGGATCGGCACCGTGGAGGCGCTGTAGTTGAGGATCAGCGGTGGGGTAATGCCAGGCGGCATCTGCTTGAGCACGGTTTGTGACACCGCCGTGACCTGGGCGTTGGCGGTGCGGATATCGACCCCCGGCTGGAAGAAGATCTTGACGATGCCCATGCCGGGCAACGATTGCGATTCGATATGTTCGATGTCGTTGACGGTGGTGCTCAAGGAACGTTCATAGGTGTAGATCACCCGCCCGGCCATGGCGTCCGGGGACAGGCCGTTGTACTGCCAGACCACGGCGACCACCGGTATACCGATATCGGGGAACACGTCAGTAGGTGTACGCAAGGCCGCCATGGGCCCGATGATGCAGATGAATATGGCCAACACGATGAACGTGTACGGCTTTTGCAGTGCGGTCTTTACCAGCCCGAGCATGCGTGAGTCTCCGAGAAAAGCAGGGTTGCAAACCCCGGCAGTCTTGCCCGACCCACCTAACACGCACCTTTCAGCCAGGTGAAGGAAGATTTAGTTAACGGCTGAAGATCCTTTCATATGTATTCATTTGTTCTACAAAGGCGGGCTGATCAAGCTTGTCAGCCATCGGATACACCCTTTTTTGATGCCTTTGGAGCCCTGCCATGTCACTTAAACCACTGATGTTGATTCCCGCACTTGGCGTTGTATTGTTGCTAGCTGCCTGCGCCGGCCCAATCCCCAAGGCGGACCCCAGCGAAGCCTGGATCGGCTTGAAGGAAGAAGCGCCGAATGACCTGATGGCCGAACGGGTCGACGGCAAGCGCGTGGATGATGGCCGCTATTTTGAAGTGACCCCGGGGGACCATCGCCTGGACGTGACGTTATTTGAAGAGGAGCCAGGCGACGACAACCAGCAGGATTGCCAGGGCCGGATCGAGTACAAGCATTTCAAGGCGGGCGAACACTACACTCTGGTGGAGTCGAGCCTGGGCACCACCGTGCGTGCGACCCTCGAGGATGGGCACGGCAAGGAAATCGCGGCGACCCAGGACTTCAATTGCATGCCCGGCTAGGCGTGATGCGCTGTCGCCTTGGGAGGCTTGGCGGGGGCTGCGGGTTTGACGTGGGGGTGATGATGCCTGCGGGTCACGCGCATTACGCCCCACAGCATGGCGGCGGCGACCGCCAGCCAACCACAGATCAACAGGAAAATCGTCGTAGCAAGGCTCATTCGGGCCTCCTTTCGCCCCTTGGGGCACACACAGTCTTCTCAATGGACAGTCTAGCTACATGGCGGTTGCCTGCTATTGACCAATGGTCGAGTCTGTCCAACTTGTTTGCTCTATCAGCCGCGCTTTACTGCGCTGGTCAGCTATAGATGTACGGTCTTGCGCGGTCCACTGTAAGAGCGAGCTTGCTCGCGAAAAATTTCAACGATGACGCGGGCTTCCTGAGTAAACGCGGCGCCTGCAAGTTTTTCGCGAGCAAGCTCGCTCCTACAGGATAGAGAAAGCGCGATTGGGCTATGATCGGGGCCTTTACCGGCAGTTGATCAAGAGAGTCAAAAAATTGCGCACACGGTCGAACGTTAGAACATCCTTTCTGCTGGCTGTTGCCCTGGGGCTCGGGGCCTGTTCCAGCCAGTCGTCGAAACTGCCTGGCCTGCCGGAGCGCGTTGAGCTCAACGGCGTGCCGACCTTCCGCAGCGAGGCTTATCAGAGCGGTCCTACGGCATTGGCCAGCATGCTGTCGCAACAAGGCATTGTCATGACACCCGGGCTTTTGGATAAGCCGCTGCGTCTTCCGGGCGCTGAGGCGGGTCTTGAACGCAACATGCAGGTACTGGCCCGTGAATACGGGCTGATGGTCTACCCGCTGGATGCCAAGCTGACTGCGCTGCTTGCGCAGGTGGCGGCCGGTTACCCGGTAATGGCCCGAATCAACTCCAGCTTCTGGTCCGGGGCGCGCTATGTCGTGGTGGTGGGGTTCAACCAGCAGAAGAGTACGGTGTTGCTGCGTTCTGGGAACGAGCGCCGATTGACCATGGGGTTCAGCGACTTCGAGTCGGCGTGGAAGAGTGCGGGGCACTGGGCCATCCTGACTCAGCGGCCGAGCCAGTTGCCGGCCGCTGTGGATGCGCAGCGCTGGCGTGATGCGGCGAATGCAACGGGCCAGGCGGGGCAGGAGCAAGCAGCAGCCCAGGCGCTCAAGGTCCTGGCAGAGCGCAAATAAAAAGTGGGAGGGGGCTTGCTCCCGATAGCGGTCTACCAGGATAAGTTTTATAGCCTGGCACACTGCTATCGGGAGCAAGCCCCCTCCCACATTTGGTTTGCGGTGCTTCAGTAATGCGGGCGAGGTTAGCGGCGAACCTCTACCGCATTCCCCCGATTCTTCAGATTCTTGTCAGCCTTGTAGCGCAACGCCACGTCCGGCACCGCGCCGCCTTTGCCGGTCTCGACCCAACTGCGAATGCGGCTGGCGTCGGCAAAATGGGTGAACTTGCCAAAGGCATCCAGGATCACCAGCGAAACCGGGCGGTTGCCCATGCTGGTTACCAGCACCAGGCAATGCCCGGCCTGGTTGGTAAAGCCGGTCTTGGTCAGCTTGATGTCCCAGTTGGCGCGGTTGATCAGGTGGTCGGTGTTGGAAAAACCCAGGGTGTAGTTGGGCTTGCGGAACGCCACGGTCTTTTCCTTGGTGGTGCTCAACTGGCTGAGCATCGGGAACTTGCGCGCATAGGCCAGCAGCTTGCTCAGGTCGCGGGCGGTCGACACGTTATGGATCGACAGGCCAGTGGGCTCAACATAGTGGGTGCTGGTCATGCCCAAGGACTTGGCCTTGGCGTTCATTGCCGCGATGAAGGCCGCGTAGCCCCCCGGATAGTGGTGGGCAAGGCTTGCCGCAGCGCGGTTTTCCGAGGACATCAGCGCGATCAGCAGCATCTCCTTGCGTGGCATCTGGCTGCCGATCTTTACCCGCGAGAACACGCCTTTCATCTCGGGCGTATCGGTGATGTTGATGTCGATGTATTCGTCCATGTTCTGCTTGGCTTCGAGGACGATCAGGCCGGTCATCAGCTTGCTCACCGAGGCGATAGGCACCACCACGTCGGGGTTGCTGGAATAAATGACCTTGTTGGTTTGCAGATCCACCAGCATGGCGCTGCCGGAGGCGATCTGCAGCTTGGAGGCGTCACGCGGGGCCAGGGTGGATTCGGCGGCGTGGGCGAAGGTGCCTGTGAAAGCGAAAAACAGGCTGACAATAGAGAGACGAATTTTCACGCGGATGAACTCGCTAAAAAGTAAGAAATACCGTCTGGGAACGGGTTTTATGATAAATGGCGTTACATTTTAGGAGTATGGATGAAGAACTGTCGAATGTTCTTCTAGAACCAGACGAAAGTGCTTAAAAACTAACAAAAAACAGTTTTTTTGCAGGCAATAAAAAGCCCCGCGATAAGGCAGGGCTTCTTCATTACGCTTGGTTATTAACCGTGCAGGGTTTCCGCAGCGTACAGGGTATTTTCCAGCAGGCAGGCCCGGGTCATCGGGCCGACACCGCCGGGTACCGGCGTAATCCAGCCGGCGCGGGGCAGGGCGGTTTCATACACCACGTCGCCGACCAACTTGCCGTCGTCCTGGCGGTTGATGCCCACGTCGATGACGATGGCGCCTTCCTTGATCCACTCGCCTTTCACCAAGCCCGGCTTGCCGGCGGCCACCACTACCAGATCGGCGCAGGCGACGTGGCCGGCCAGATCCTTGGTGAAGCGGTGAGTGACGGTCACGGTGCAACCGGCCAGCAGCAGCTCCATGGCCATCGGGCGACCGACAATATTGGATGCGCCGACAATAACGGCATCGAGTCCGTACAGGTCGACACCGGTGCTTTCCAGCAGGGTCATGATGCCTTTGGGCGTGCAGGGGCGCAGCAGCGGGATGCGTTGGGCCAGGCGGCCGACGTTATAAGGGTGAAAACCGTCGACGTCTTTGTCCGGGCGGATACGCTCCAGCAGCTTGGAGGCGTCCAGATGCTCGGGCAATGGCAATTGGAGCAGGATGCCATCGATCGCCGGGTCTTCGTTGAGGCAGTCGATCAGGTCGGTAAGGGCCTGCTGGGTAGTCTCGCAAGGCAAGTCATAGGCCTTGGATATAAAGCCGACCTCTTCACAGTCTTTACGCTTGTGCGAGACATAAACCTGAGAGGCAGGATCGCTGCCGACCAGGATCACCGCGAGTCCCGGAGTGCGCAGGCCGTGCTGGCTACGCTCGAAGACTCGTTTGGCGATCTGCTGGCGCAGGCTGGCGGCGATTGATTTGCCATCGATAAGTTGTGCAGTCATTACGCGTGATTAACCATCAAGAGGGGGAGGAAAAGTGCGCGCATTCTCGCACGCCAAGTCGCCAGGGCAAAGGCGCTTGGTCTGCAAATTGCCCTAACCCCTTAAATAAAATCAGTTTTTTTCAAAAAAGATTTGACGGGTTTCCGGGGTCTCTATACTATTCGTCGCACTTGTCGGGCACAGCCTAGCACTGGTTAAGAAGGTCAAGCAGAATAGTTGTCCTGCAAGGCTGGAAGCACTTAGTTTGTAATCCTTAAAGAGTACAGATTAATAAGGCGCCCGTAGCTCAGCTGGATAGAGCATCCGCCTTCTAAGCGGATGGTCGCAGGTTCGAGTCCTGCCGGGTGCGCCATTAGGCAGCTTTGGCACAAGTAGCGCTATATGGTGGGCGTAGCTCAGTTGGTAGAGCACGGGATTGTGACTCCCGTTGTCGAGGGTTCGATCCCCTTCGTCCACCCCATATTTTGAAAGGCGCCAGATTAATCATCTGGCGCCTTTGCTTTAAGAGCTTCAAGCGCGGATGTGGTGGAATTGGTAGACACACTGGATTTAGGTTCCAGCGCCGCGAGGCGTAAGAGTTCGAGTCTCTTCATCCGCACCAATTAAGCTTTACTCGGCCGTCAGGTCAGTAGGGCTCGACAAAGAAGAAGTGGTTTGGTTTCTTTGTTAACGCAATATGGTGGGCGTAGCTCAGTTGGTAGAGCACGGGATTGTGACTCCCGTTGTCGAGGGTTCGATCCCCTTCGTCCACCCCATATTCGAAAGGCGCCAGATTTAACAGTCTGGCGCCTTTTTTGGTTTCAGCGGTTTGAATATTTCGGCGGTCGCAGGTACTGGGCCGCATCGGCAGGGCGTTTCATCGTATTTGTGTATCTCGATGATGCCGCGCTGCCTGCCCACTCTGTTCGCAGGGCGGGCCGTCAGGGAGATGAACGGCTTCGCCTTCTATATATAAAGAGGCGGCGCAGAGCCCTGGCGCAATTGGCGGTATTTGTCACCGGGGCGAGGTACTTCAGTGCCTTCGTACCGATAAATTGCCGGCGGTTTCCCGGTGTATTCTCAGTAGGGTGACTTCTTGAGTTTGACCCACTAGAATGCATGCCCTTGATTGGGGTCGGAAATGGCCGGCTAATGTCTGTGCAACGAGGAATATCCATGCAAGTTTCTGTTGAAAATACTACTGCTCTCGAGCGCCGCATGAGCATCACCGTGCCGGCAGAGCGTATCGAGACTGCGGTCAACAAGCGTCTGCAGCAGACTGCCCAGAAGGCCAAGATCGCTGGTTTCCGTCCAGGCAAAGTGCCGATGAGCGAAATCAAGCGTCGTTTTGGTGCTGATGCACGCCAGGAAGCTGTGGGTGACGTGATCCAGTCTTCCTTCTACGAGGCTGTTGTCGAGCAGAAGCTGAACCCGGCTGGCTCGCCTTCGATCGAGCCTAAGTCCCTGGAAGCGGGCAAGGACCTGGAATACGTTGCCGTATTCGAAGTGTTCCCAGAGTTCGAAGTGGCCGGTTTCGACGGTATCGCCATCGAGCGCCTGAGCGCCGAAGTGGCTGACTCGGACCTGGACAACATGCTGGAAATCCTGCGCAAGCAGAACACCCGTTTTGAAGTGGCCGACCGCGCTGCCCAGAACGAAGACCAGCTGAACATCGATTTCGTTGGCAAGGTTGACGGCGAAGTCTTCGCTGGTGGCTCGGCCAAGGGCACCCAGCTGGTACTGGGTTCCAACCGCATGATCCCGGGTTTCGAAGACGGCCTGGTGGGCGCCAAGGCCGGCGAAGAGCGCGTGCTGAACCTGACTTTCCCTGCGGACTACCAGAACCTGGACCTGGCTGGCAAAGCCGCCGAGTTCACCGTGACCGTCAACAGCGTTTCCGAGCCTAAGCTGCCAGAACTGAATGAAGAATTCTTCGCTCAGTTCGGTATCAAGGAAACCGGCATCGAAGGCTTCCGCACCGAAGTTCGCAAGAACATGGAGCGTGAACTGCGCCAGGCGATCAAGTCCAAGGTCAAGAACCAAGTCATGGACGGTCTGCTGGCCGCCAACCCGATCGAAGTGCCTAAGGCGCTGCTGTCCAACGAAGTGGATCGCCTGCGCGTACAAGCTGTGCAGCAGTTTGGTGGCAACATCAAGCCTGACCAGCTGCCGGCCGAGTTGTTCGAAGAGCAAGCCAAGCGCCGCGTTGTGCTGGGCCTGATCGTGGCCGAAGTGGTCAAGCAGTTCGACCTCAAGCCAGACGAAGACCGTGTTCGCGAAATGATTCAGGAAATGGCTTCCGCCTACCAGGAGCCTGAGCAGGTCGTGGCTTGGTACTACAAGAATGACCAGCAACTGAACGAAGTACGTTCGGTTGTGCTGGAAGAACAAGTTGTGGATACTGTTCTGCAGAAGGCTAAGGTGACCGATAAAGCGGTCTCTTACGAAGAAGCAGTCAAACCGGCGGAAGCAGCACAAGCCGACTGATTGTCCAACTCGTTGGAAATTCAACCATAAGCCAGCCTCGCGCTGGCTTATGCGTTTTCAAGACATGACTATTTGGGAGTAACTGCAGAGCATGTTCCGTAATTCCTATATTCAGCAGAACTCTGATATCCAGGCCGCAGGCGGCCTGGTCCCGATGGTTGTCGAGCAGTCCGCTCGTGGCGAACGCGCCTACGACATCTACTCGCGCCTGCTCAAGGAGCGAGTGATCTTTCTGGTGGGCCCGGTAGAGGACTACATGGCCAACCTGATCTGTGCGCAACTGCTGTTCCTTGAAGCGGAAAACCCGGACAAGGACATCCATCTCTACATCAACTCGCCGGGTGGTTCGGTGACCGCGGGCATGTCGATCTACGACACCATGCAGTTCATCAAGCCAAACGTGTCGACCACCTGTATCGGCCAGGCCTGCAGCATGGGCGCGTTCCTGCTGACCGCAGGTGCCGAGGGCAAGCGTTACTGCCTGCCGAACTCGCGTGTGATGATTCACCAGCCACTGGGCGGTTTCCAGGGCCAGGCGTCGGATATCGAAATCCACGCCAAGGAAATCCTCTTCATTCGCGAGCGTCTCAACACGCTGATGGCCAAGCACAGCGGGCGCACCCTGGAAGAAATCGAGCGCGATACCAACCGTGACAATTTCATGAGCGCTGAAGCCGCGAAAGAATACGGGTTGATCGACGCAGTGATCGACAAGCGCCCCGCTTAATTAAGCCGCTCAAAATAGGGCTGGTCGGCATGTCCGACCACTGGCGGGCTTGAAAAAGCCCGCATAAGCCTTCATCTTGTGTTGCAAGCCTATCGGATTTGGATCGAACGAATGACTGACACCCGCAACGGCGAGGACAACGGCAAGCTGCTCTATTGCTCCTTCTGTGGCAAAAGCCAGCATGAAGTACGCAAATTGATTGCCGGCCCCTCGGTGTTTATCTGCGACGAATGCGTCGACCTGTGCAATGACATCATCCGCGAGGAGGTGCAGGAAGCCCAGGCCGAGAGCAGCGCGCATAAATTACCTTCGCCTAAAGAAATCAGCGGCATCCTTGACCAGTATGTGATTGGTCAAGAGCGTGCAAAGAAGGTTCTGGCCGTAGCGGTGTACAACCACTACAAGCGCCTGAACCAGCGTGACAAGAAAGGCGACGAAGTTGAGCTCGGCAAGAGCAACATCTTGCTGATCGGTCCTACAGGCTCGGGTAAAACCCTGCTTGCAGAAACCCTCGCTCGCCTGTTGAACGTTCCGTTCACCATTGCCGACGCCACCACCCTCACCGAGGCTGGCTACGTGGGTGAGGATGTCGAGAACATCATTCAGAAACTGCTGCAGAAATGCGACTACGACGTAGAGAAGGCCCAGATGGGTATTGTCTACATCGACGAAATCGACAAGATTTCGCGCAAGTCCGACAACCCGTCGATTACCCGGGATGTTTCCGGTGAAGGCGTGCAGCAGGCCCTGTTGAAACTGATCGAAGGCACGGTTGCTTCCGTACCGCCCCAAGGCGGCCGCAAGCACCCGCAGCAGGAATTCCTTCAGGTTGATACGCGTAACATCCTGTTCATCTGTGGCGGTGCGTTTTCGGGGCTGGAGAAGGTTATCCAGCAACGCTCCACCCGTGGCGGCATTGGTTTTGGCGCAGAAGTGCGCAGCAAGGAAGAAGGCAAGAAGGTGGGCGAGTCCCTGCGTGAAGTCGAACCTGATGATTTGGTCAAGTTCGGTCTGATCCCGGAATTCGTTGGCCGTCTGCCGGTCCTGGCCACGTTGGACGAGCTGGATGAGGCTGCTCTGATTCAGATTCTCACCGAGCCGAAAAACGCCCTGACCAAGCAATACGCCAAGTTGTTCGAGATGGAAGGCGTAGACCTCGAGTTCCGTACTGACGCACTCAAGTCGGTGGCCAAGCGGGCACTGGAGCGCAAGACCGGTGCGCGAGGCCTGCGTTCGATTCTTGAAGGCGTGCTGCTCGATACCATGTACGAAATCCCCTCGCAGTCCGAGGTGAGTAAAGTGGTGATCGACGAAAGCGTTATTGAAGGCAAGTCCAAGCCACTGTATATCTACGAAAACAGTGAGCCGGCTGCCAAGGCTGCGCCAGACGCGTAAGCGTCAAGCAGTCGCAGTACAAGCAAGGGGCCTTCAGGGGCCCCTTGTTTTTTGGGGCGCATTCTCTGAGTAGCGGTTAAATTCGCGTTTATTCATGCGTTTAACTGCTGGCATTGAGCTTGTTTTTTTTGCATCGAACCCCCATCTTGGTTTCAAGCTTACTTTTCAACTGTCATAGAGGCGAAATCATGAAGACAACCATCGAATTGCCTCTCCTGCCGTTGCGTGATGTCGTCGTCTATCCGCACATGGTTATCCCGCTGTTTGTGGGGCGCGAGAAGTCTATCGAAGCCCTCGAGGCCGCGATGACGGGCGACAAGCAAATCCTGCTGTTGGCCCAGAAGAATCCTGCTGATGATGATCCGGGCGAAGACGCCCTGTATCGTGTCGGCACCGTTGCGACTGTACTGCAATTGCTCAAGCTGCCTGATGGCACGGTCAAGGTGCTGGTGGAAGGCGAGCAGCGCGGCGCGGTAGAGCGTTTCATGGAGGTGGATGGTCACCTGCGCGCCGAAGTGGCGCTGATTGAAGAGCTCGAAGCCCCGGAGCGCGAATCCGAGGTGTTTGTGCGCAGCCTGCTCTCGCAGTTCGAGCAGTATGTGCAGTTGGGCAAGAAAGTCCCGGCTGAAGTCCTGTCTTCCCTCAACAGCATTGATGAGCCAAGCCGCCTGGTCGATACCATGGCTGCGCACATGGCGCTGAAAATCGAGCAGAAGCAAGACATCCTCGAAATCATTGATTTGCCGGCGCGTGTCGAACATGTGCTGGCGCTGCTGGATGGTGAAATCGACCTGTTGCAGGTCGAGAAGCGCATCCGTGGACGTGTGAAGAAACAAATGGAGCGCAGCCAGCGCGAGTACTACCTGAATGAGCAGATGAAGGCCATTCAGAAAGAGCTCGGTGACGGTGAGGAAGGCCACAACGAAATCGAAGAGCTGAAAAAACGTATCGACGCCGCTGGCCTGCCGAAAGACGCATTGACCAAGGCCACCGCTGAGCTGAACAAGCTCAAGCAGATGTCACCGATGTCGGCCGAAGCCACCGTTGTGCGCTCCTACATTGATTGGCTGGTACAGGTGCCGTGGAAGGCCCAGACCAAGGTGCGTCTGGACCTGGCCCGTGCTGAAGAGATCCTCGATGCCGACCACTACGGCCTCGAAGAGGTCAAGGAACGCATCCTCGAGTACCTCGCCGTACAAAAGCGCGTAAAGAAAATCCGCGGCCCGGTGTTGTGCCTGGTCGGTCCTCCAGGTGTAGGTAAAACCTCCCTGGCGGAGTCGATTGCCAGCGCCACCAACCGTAAGTTTGTGCGTATGGCCTTGGGCGGGGTGCGTGACGAGGCGGAAATCCGTGGTCATCGCCGTACCTACATCGGTTCGATGCCAGGAAGATTGATTCAAAAGATGACAAAAGTGGGTGTGCGCAACCCGCTGTTCCTGCTCGATGAGATCGACAAAATGGGCAGCGACATGCGTGGCGACCCGGCGTCGGCGTTGCTCGAGGTGCTCGATCCAGAGCAGAATCACAATTTCAACGACCATTACCTGGAAGTCGACTACGACCTGTCCGACGTAATGTTCCTGTGCACCTCCAACTCCATGAACATTCCACCAGCGTTGCTGGACCGGATGGAGGTGATTCGTCTGCCGGGCTACACCGAAGACGAGAAGATCAACATCGCGGTGAAATACCTCGCGCCCAAGCAGATTTCAGCCAACGGCCTGAAGAAGGGCGAGATCGAATTTGACGTCGAGGCGATCCGCGACATCGTGCGTTACTACACCCGCGAGGCCGGCGTGCGGGGCCTCGAACGCCAGATTGCGAAGATCTGCCGTAAGGCGGTCAAGGAACATGCCCTGGAAAAACGCTTCTCGGTGAAGGTCGTTGCCGACTCCCTGGAACACTTCCTGGGCGTGAAGAAATTCCGCTACGGCCTGGCCGAGCAGCAGGATCAGGTCGGGCAGGTGACTGGCCTGGCGTGGACCCAGGTGGGTGGCGAGTTGCTGACCATCGAAGCTGCGGTGATTCCGGGCAAAGGCCAATTGATCAAGACCGGCTCCCTGGGTGACGTGATGGTCGAATCCATTACGGCCGCGCAGACCGTGGTGCGTAGTCGCGCCCGCAGCCTGGGCATCCCCCTGGACTTCCACGAGAAGCACGACACCCACATCCATATGCCGGAAGGGGCGACCCCGAAGGACGGCCCCAGCGCTGGCGTAGGCATGTGCACGGCTCTGGTGTCGGCATTGACCGGCATTCCTGTGCGCGCCGATGTAGCAATGACCGGGGAAATTACCCTGCGTGGCCAGGTATTGGCGATCGGTGGTCTGAAAGAGAAATTACTCGCCGCACACCGGGGTGGAATCAAGACGGTGATCATTCCTGAAGAGAATGTTCGCGATTTGAAGGAAATTCCTGACAATATCAAGCAGGATCTTCAGATTAAACCGGTTAAATGGATTGACGAGGTCCTGCAAATTGCGCTGCAATACGCGCCGGAGCCCTTGCCGGATGTGGCTCCGGAGATAGTCGCGAAGGACGAAAAACGCGAGTCCGATTCCAAGGAAAGAATTAGCACGCATTAATGTGTTAAAGCCTGGGGGCTTCCTTGACAGCTTTTTAGAGCCCTTGTTATAAAGCGGCTCTTAAGTGTCTGTAGGCCATTCAGCACTGGTTTTTGCTTTTACCAAAAAACTTAGAATCATACTCAATAGATATATAAGGGGACTTAGAGTGAACAAGTCGGAACTGATTGATGCTATCGCCGCATCCGCTGATATCCCGAAAGCTGCTGCTGGCCGTGCGCTGGACGCAGTAATCGAATCCGTCACTGGCGCTCTGAAGGCCGGCGACTCCGTGGTACTGGTAGGCTTCGGTACTTTCTCTGTGACCGATCGCCCAGCTCGCACTGGCCGTAACCCACAGACCGGTAAAGCACTGCAAATCGCTGCTGCCAAGAAACCAGGTTTCAAAGCCGGTAAAGCCCTGAAAGAAGCGGTTAACTAAGCTTCGTTCTTGCCTTACCTACCCGGGTTAGACGCAGGTCTGGCCTGGCAGCGGAGCGGCAGCTGACCCACATATCCATTGGGTCGCCATGCCGGGGGTGTGGGTTCTAACCCCCGTCCGCTCCGCCAGTTACGAGAAGGCGCATCCTCGGATGCGCCTTTCTTCTATCCGGACTCTACCCACGCTCCACGGTTGCCTAAATTTGAAGTTCAACCGTTTCTGGGGGACGCATGCTGCAAAATATCAGGGACAATTCACAAGGCTGGATTGCCAAGACCATTATCGGGATCATCGTCGCATTGATGGCGTTCACCGGTATCGAGGCTATTTTCCAGGCTTCGGGTAACAACAAGCAGGACGTGGCCAAGGTCAACGGTGAGGAAATCACCCAGACCGAATTGAGCCAGGCTGTCGACATGCAACGGCGCCAGCTGATGCAACAGCTGGGCAAGGATTTCGACGCTTCCCTGCTGGACGAAAAACTGTTGCGCGACGCCGCCCTCAAGGGCCTGATCGATCGCAAGCTGCTGCTGCAAGGCGCTGCGGATTCCAAGTTCGGCTTCTCGGAAGCGGCACTGGACCAGGTGATCCTGCAGACGCCGGAATTCCAGGTGGACGGCAAGTTCAGCGCCGAACGCTTTGACCAGGTGATCCGTCAGCTGGGCTACAGCCGTATGCAATTCCGTCAGATGCTGACTCAGGAAATGCTGATCGGCCAGGTTCGCGCAGGTATCGCCGGCAGCGGTTTCGTGACCGACGCCGAGGTGCTGGCATTTGCCCGTCTGGAAAAGCAGACCCGCGATTTCGCCACCGTCAATATCATGGCTGACCCTGCGACGGTGAAACTCACCGATGACGAGGTCAAGGCTTACTACGACCAGCACGCCAAGGAGTTCATGACTCCGGACCAAGTGGTCATCGACTATCTGGAACTGAAGAAGTCGTCGTTCTTCGACCAGGTCACCGTCAAGGACGATGAGCTGCAGGCTGCCTACGAGAAGGAAACTGCCAACCTCGCTGAACAGCGTCGTGCCGCGCACATCCTGATTGAAGTCAACGACAAGGTCACCGAGGCGCAAGCCAAGGCCAAGATCGAAGAGATCCAGGCGCGCCTGGCCAAGGGTGAGAAGTTCGAAGCCCTGGCCAAGGAGTTCTCCCAGGATCCAGGTTCGGCCAACAATGGTGGTGACCTGGGCTTTGCCGGTCCGGGCGTTTACGATCCTGATTTCGAAACCGCCCTGTACGGCTTGAAGCAAGACCAGGTATCGGCGCCGGTGCGCAGCGCTTTCGGTTGGCACTTGATCAAGTTGCTGGGCGTTGAAGCACCTGAGGTGCCATCGTTCGCCAGCCTGAAAGACAAGCTGACCCGCGAGCTCAAGACCCAGCAGGTAGAACAGCGGTTTGTCGAAGCGACCAAGCAATTGGAAGATGCGGCATTTGAAGCGTCCGACCTGGCCCAGCCGGCTTCTGACTTGAAGCTGACCGTGCACACCTCCGCGCCATTTGGCCGCGAAGGTGGCGAAGGTGTCGCGGCCAACCGTGCCGTGGTCACCGCCGCATTCAGCCCGGAAGTGCTGGATGAAGGTGCCAACAGCAGCGCCATCGAACTGGACCCGGAAACCATCATCGTGCTGCGTGCCAAGGAGCATCTCAAGCCGGCCCAACTGCCGCTCGAGAAGGTCGAGGCCGCCATTCGCACACAGATGACCAAGGAGCGCGCGAGTGCTGCTGCCAAGGCCCATGCTGACGAGTTGATCGCCAGCCTGCGCGACGGCAAGACCGCGTTGGACCAGCCGATCGACGGCCAAGCCTGGAAGGTCACCGAAGCGGCGACCCGTGGTCAGGAATCCATCGACCCGGCCGTGCTGCAAGCCCTGTTCCGCATGCCCAAGCCTGCGGCCAAGGACAAGCCGACCTTCACCACCGTGACCCTGCGCGATGGCAGCCTGGTGATCGTGCGCTTGAACGGCGTCAACGAAGCGGCAGCGCCTACGGACGAAGAAAAGGCGCAATACCGTCGCTTCCTCGCTTCCCGTATCGGCCAGCAGGACTTCGCGGCGTACCGCAAGCAGCTGGAAACCCAGGCAGACATCAAGAAGTACTGATGCCGGCCTGAATAAAAAGACCCCGTCCTGAAAAGGCGGGGTCTTTTTTTGCCCTCGATAAAGCGCTGCTGAACTCGCCTTAAGTAGGCTTGCCGGCAAACTTGAGCTTGCCCCAGGTCAGACCGATCACCGCCGCCAGGGTCGAAGCGGCCAATACACTCAGCTTGGCAGCCGACAGCAGGGCCGGGTCGGAGAAGGCCAGGGAAGAGATAAAGATCGACATGGTGAAACCGATCCCCGCCAACAGGCCGACCAGGCCCACCCCGGTCCAGGTCACACCATCGGGCAGCTTGCAGATATTGAGCTTGACCAGGGCCAGGCTCGCCAGCATCACGCCCAACGGCTTGCCGAGCACCAGGGCGAAGATGACACCCATGAACACGCCGTGGGCCAGCGGGTCATCCAGGTTGAAACCGTCCAGGCTCACTCCGGCATTGGCCAGCGCGAACAGCGGCATCACGCCGAACGCGACCCATGGGTGCAGCGCCGACTGCACCCGTTGCACCGGCGGCAATATTTCCCGCTGGGCTTCGCGCAGTTGCTTGAGGGGCTGGGCAACCTGTTGGGGGCCTTCTGACGATTGCGAGAAACGCTCCATCAGTTCGTTGAACGTGCGTTCGATGGTCTCCAGCGGACGTTCAGTGGTGGGCTTGGAATTGACCGGCGTCATCAAGCCAAGGATGACCCCGGCGAGGGTAGGGTGCACGCCGGTCTTGAGCAGGCCAAACCAGACAATCGCGCCTGGCAGCAGATAGATCGCGGCCTTGCCGATGCCCATGCGCTGAAACACCAGCACCAGGGCCAGGCCGCCTACGGCAATCACCAGCCCCATGTAATCCAGGCTGGCGGTGAAGAAGATAGCGATGATCAGGATCGCCACGATGTCATCGATGATCGCCAGGGCCAGCAGCAGGATACGCACGCCACTGGGAATCGATTTGCCCAGCAACGCCAGCACGCCCACGGCAAAGGCGATGTCGGTCGCGGTGGGCACGGCCCAGCCACTTGCGGCGGCAGTGCCGTGGTTGAGCAGGGTGTAGATGAGCGCCGGCATCAGCACGCCGCCCAGCGCCGCGCCCAACGGCAGCGTGGCGAGCTTGAGGTTGGCGAGGGCACCGTCCTTGATTTCCTGGCGGATCTCGGCACCGACCACCAGGAAGAAGATAGTCATCAGCCCGTCATTGACCAGAAAGTGCAGGGAGCGTGAGACGCTGTAGTCGCCCAGCCCCAGGGTGATGGGGGTGTTCCAGAAGTGCTCGTAGGACGCCGCGGCGGGGCTGTTGGCCCAGATCAGCGCCGCAATGGCCGCCAGCAGCAGGACGATACCGCTGACGGCTTCGATACGGGAAAAGCGCTCGAGGGCAGACAACGCGCCCTCAGCCAGACGTTGAGGGCGAGGGATCGCAGGGTGTTTATCAGGCACGACAAATCTCCATTGGCGGCCCGACCAATGCTTGGCTTTTAACCTGCGCCGTACTTCATGCAGCGACGCACCCAGGGGGGATGATAGGAAGCTGATGAATAAGTTGTAAACAAACTTGTCATCGTGTGTGGGTTGTCTTACCCAGGATTGCGCCCACCGCCAGGGTCATCAGGCCTAAAACTGCCCATGGGAATACCTCGACACCGAAGCTTTGCAGCAATAAACCACCTGCCAATCCTCCCCCGGCAATGCCCAGGTTCCACACTGTGACCAGCATTGATTGCGCGGCATCGGCCGAATGGCCCGCTGACTTGGCCAGGGCGGTTTGCAACAGGGCCGCGAGACCACCGAACGCCAGGCCCCACAACGCCACGCTGATGTAGAGGCTGATTGGCGAGCTGATCCAGAGGCCAAGCAGCAAGGCGGCCACGGCGAACATCGCACAACTGGTGAGGGTCAGTAGCCGTAAATGCCGGTCAATCCAGATGCCTACCAGCCAGATGCTCAACAAGGCCATCAAGCCGAACACGAGCAATACCCTGTCGATGTCGCCGCCTATCCCGGCCGGCACCAGGAGCGGCGCGATGTAGGTGTAGAGGATGTTGTGGGCCAATACGTAGGTAAGGGTCACCCACAGCACCGGACGTATGCCCGGTAAGGTCAGCACCTTATGCAACCCCAGGCGTTTGCTTGCCGGTTCTCCGGCGAAGTCCGGCAGTTGCCAGCGCGCCCATACCAGCAGTAACAGGGTCAGGCCAGTCATGATGGCGAAGCTGGTGCGCCAACCGACCAGCGTACCCAGCAACGTGCCGGCAGGTACGCCGAGGGACAAGGCCAGCGGCGCGCCCAGCATGGCCACGGCAATCGCCCGGCCCTGCAGGTGAGGCGCAACCATGCGGCTGGCATAACCCGCCAGCAGTGCCCACAGCAGCCCAGCGAACACACCCGCGAAAAAGCGTGCGATCAAGGTCAGGCCATAGTGGCTGGAAAACGCGGTAACACTATTGACCAAGGCAAAGCCGCCAATGGCAATCAATAGCAGGGGACGTCTGCGCCAGCCTCGGGTCAGTAGCGTCAGGGGGATGGCCGCGAGTAACGAGCCGAGGGCGTAGAGCGTCACCAACTGCCCGACCAGGGCCTGGGACACGCCCAGCCCTGCACTCATTTGCGGCAGCAATCCGGCGGACATCGCCTCGGTGAGAATGGTGATAAAGCCAGCCGAGGCCAGGGCCAGCAAGCCTGCCAGGGGGAGGGCCTCATGCTGGGGGGCAGTAGCGGCCAATAAAGGGCTGTCGTTCATGGGGGGGTCTCCTTGAGGGGGCAAGAAAACAGGGTAGGGGGCTGCAGCGTGCGGAAAAACAGGCTAAGGTTCCGAACTTATCGGACGTTGTTGTCCTTAATCAGCCAAGGCATCACCATGGACAACCTGGGCAGTCTCTCGGTATTCGTACAGGTCGCGGACACCCGCAGCTTCACCGCAGCGGGCCGGATATTGGGCGTGTCATCCTCGGCGGTAGGCAAAAGCATCGCGCGGATGGAAGAGCGCCTGGGGGTCCGGCTGTTTCATCGCAGCACCCGCAGTATCACCTTGACCAGTGAGGGCGCGCTGTTCCTGGAGCGCTCGCGACGCATCCTGGCGGAAGTGGAGGCGGCCGAACAGGAGTTGACCCAGGCCAGCGCCACGCCTCGAGGGAAGTTGCGTATCAGCGTGCCCCAGGTGCGTGGTTTGTTGATGCCGGTGATCAGCGACTTTATGCGTGCCTACCCGGAAATCGAGTTGGACGTGGATTTTTCCGACCGCATGGTGGACGTGATCGAAGAGGGCTTTGATGCGGTGATTCGCACCGGCAAACCCGAAGATTCGCGCTTGATGGCGCGCCATCTGGGGCACTACCAATTGGTCCTCGTCGGCACGCCCGGCTACTTTGAGCAGCACGGCATTCCAAGTCAGCCGCAACACCTGGATCACCACGCCTGCCTGCGGCATAAATTCTGCGCCACCGGCAAGCTGGAGCCCTGGCCCCTGCGTCAGGTTCCGGGCTCAACGGAGCCGAGCCTGCGCACGCCATTGGTCAGTACCACCATCGAGTCGCTCTATCATGTGGTGCAGGAAGGTCTCGGTATTGCGTGCCTGCCGGACTACATGGTCAACCAGGCGGTAAGCAAAGGGCAATTGCAGCGAGTACTGGACGAGCACCTCGAGCACCGCGGCAGTTTCTGGTTGTTGTGGCCGGCCAGTCGCCATGCCTCGGCCAAACTGCGGGTATTCATCGACCATATGTGTGCCGGGCTTTTTCCTACCGACGCGGTTCCCTGAGCCGGTGACGTTTTACCGACAGGAATGCGCGCCTCCAAGGCTCGTTCTGTTGCACAATACCGTCCGGACCGTTTTCCTCAGGATTTTCAATGTCGACATCATTTCACTTGCGCAGCCTCGGATTGGCGCTGGTGCTGGCGGGCGCAGCGGGTTGCTCGTCACCCAAGACCGCTATCTATGAACACGAGAATTTCGATGACTCCGGTACGTTTTCCCGTGATTACCCGGTCAGCGACGTGGCCGCCTGTGAAGCGGCGCGCCGTGCGTTGCTGAGCCAGGGCTACATCATCACCAGCAGCGATCCGAAGCTGGTGGCCGGCAACAAGAGCTTCCAGCAGACCGGCGAGACCCACCTGCAGATCAGCTTCAATGTGGTGTGTGCTGCAGATGGCAAGGGCAGCCATCACTCGACGATGTTTGCCAATGCCTTGCAGGATCGCTATGCGTTGAAGAAGGTCAACAACTCCGCCAGCCTGGGCGTGGGTGTACTGGGTTCGGTGTCGATGCCGATTGGCTCCACCGATGACTCGATGGTGAAGGTGGCGAGCGAGACCGTCTCGGCGCCGAAGTTCTACGAACGGTACTTCGCCCTGGTGGATGTGTTCCTGCCCCAGGAGGTGAAGCAGGCCGAGCATATTCCCGAAAAGCCCAAGGCTGACCTGGGCATGCCCGAACCCAAGGCCGCCCCGGTCGCCGAGAAGGTCGAGGCGCCGCAGGACACACCGCAGCCTTCCGCCGCGCAACCGCTTGCGCCGCCACCTGAGGCCGCACCGATCGCGCCGATCCCAGAGCCGAGCCCGGAACCTGCGCCGGCCCCGACACCGGTAACCGAGCCTGCGCCGGCGCCGAGCAACCCCAGCCTGCCGGCACCGACAGAGGCGATTCCGCCGCTTCCAGCGCCTGCGCAGTGACTCAGACGGCTACGGGATCTACCTTGTCGACGTTGATCCCGTAGCGGCTGATGGCCAGGGCGATTTTGTCCCGGCCAATCACACCGTCATCCGCCAACGCTTTCAAGGCCGCCAGAACAATGAAGTGGCGGTCGACCTCGAAAAACTCGCGCAATGCTTCGCGGGTATCCGACTGCCCGAACCCGTCGGTGCCCAGTGCGACGAAACGGCGACCGTGCACGAAGGGGCGAATCTGGTCGGCAAATAACTTCATGTAGTCTGTCGCTACCACCACTGCTCCGGTTCTCCCGGCGAGGCAGGTTTCGACATAGCTCTGGCGCGGCTCGCTTTGCGGATGCAGCAGGTTCCAGCGCTCGGCGGCATGCCCGTCACGGCGCAGCTCGGTCAAGCTGGTGACGCTCCAGACATCGCTGTGCACGGCGAAATCCTTGGCGAGCAGCTCGGCTGCGGCGATCACTTCGCGCAAGATCGAGCCGCTGCCCATCAGTTGCACCTGCGCTTGCGGGTGGGTGCTCAGCGGATACATGCCCTTGAGGATTCCTTCTTCAACGCCTTCGGGCATCGCTGGGTGCGGGTAATTTTCGTTGAGCAGGGTGATGTAGTAATAGATGTCCTCTTGCTCGACATACATGCGCCGCATGCCCTCGCGAATAATTACCGCCAGTTCGTAGGCAAACGTTGGGTCATAGGCCACGCAGCACGGAATCACCGACGCCAGGATATGACTGTGCCCGTCGTCGTGCTGCAAGCCTTCGCCCATCAGCGTGGTGCGCCCGGCCGTGGCACCCAGCAGGAAGCCGCGCGCACGTGCATCACCCGCGGCCCAGGCCAGGTCGCCAACGCGCTGGAAGCCGAACATCGAATAGAAAATGTAGAACGGCACAGTCATCAGGCCATGATTGCTGTAGGACGTACTCGCCGCGATCCACGAAGAAATGGCGCCGGATTCATTCAGCCCTTCCTGCATGATCTGTCCGTCCTTGCTCTCCTTGTAGTAGCTCAATTGCCCTGCGTCCTGTGGGGTGTAGAGCTGTCCGACGGCGGAGTGGATGCCGATCTGGCGGAACAGGCTTTCCATGCCGAAGGTACGCGACTCATCCGGCACGATGGGCACGATCAGCTTGCCCAAGTGCGGGTCCTTGAGCAGGGTGCCGAGGATGCGCACAAAGGCCATGGTGGTGGAGATGGCGCGTTCACCGGTGTCTTTGAGTTGGGTGGCAAACGCGCTCAGTTCGGGGATCTGCAGGGGGGCGACAGCCGTGTGGCGCGCCGGTACATAGCCGCCCAGGGCTTGGCGTCTTGCGGCGAAGTAGCGGGCTTCTTCGCTGTCGGCGGCGGGTTTGAGGTAAGGGATTTCGTCGAGCCGGTCATCGGCGACTTCCAGGCCGAAGCGGTCGCGAAAGGCCTTTACCGCGTCGGCGCCCATCTTCTTGAGCTGATGGTTGATGTTCTGGCCTTCGCCGGCTTCACCCATGCCAAAACCCTTCACAGTCTTGGCCAGGATCACGGTGGGCTGGCCCTTGTGGCGCACGGCGGCGGCGTAGGCGTTGTAGACCTTGTCCGGGTCATGCCCGCCCCGTGAGAGTTTCCAGATATCGTCGTCCGACATGTTCGCAACCAGCGCCAGCAACTCCGGGTATTTGCCAAAGAAGTGTTCACGCACATAAGCGCCATTCTGGGATTTGTAGTTCTGATAGTCGCCGTCCACGCACTCCATCATGCGTTGGCGCAGCAGGCCGCTCTGGTCCTTCTCCAGCAGTGCGTCCCAACCGCCGCCCCAGATCACCTTGATCACATTCCAACCGGCGGCGCGATACAGGCTCTCGAACTCCTGGATTACCTTGGCATTGCCGCGCACAGGGCCGTCCAGGCGTTGCAGGTTGCAGTTGACCACGAAGATCAGGTTGTCGAGTTTTTCGCGGCCTGCCAGGGAGATGGCAGCCAGGGATTCCGGCTGGTCCATTTCGCCATCGCCGAGAAATGCCCAGACCTTGCGGCCCTGGTGTTGCTTGAGGGCGCGAAACTCCAGGTAACGCATGAACCGCGCCTGGTAGGCGGCGGTAATCGGCCCAAGTCCCATGGACACGGTGGGAAATTGCCAGAAATCGGGCATCAGCCGTGGGTGAGGGTAGGACGACAGTCCCTCGCCGCCGGCCTCGCGACGGAAGTTGTCGAGCTGGGCTTCGCTGATGCGGCCTTCCAGGTAGGCGCGGCCGTAGATGCCTGGGGAGGAGTGGCCCTGGATGTACACCAGGTCGCCGTCGAAGGTGTCGGTTCGGCCACGGAAAAAATGATCGAAGCCGACGTCATACAATACCGCCGCCGATGCGTAGGTGGCGATATGCCCACCCACACCTGAGTGTTTGCCTGCGCGCAAGACCATCGCCATGGCGTTCCAGCGGATAAACGCATTGGTGCGACGCTCGATATCCAGGTTGCCGGGGTAGGGCAGTTGGCGTTCGACCGGGATGCTGTTGACGTAGGGGGTGGTGACCCGCCCGTAGAAGTCGCCATGGCGCGCAACGTCGAAATCCAGCAACTGGTCGATCAGGTAATGGGCGCGGGGGCGGCCCTCGGTGGACAGCACCGATTCGATGGACTCCAGCCATTCGCGGGTTTCCTGTGGATCATCGTCGAGTCTTGCTGTGTTATTCGAGGTCATGTGAGGCTCCAGGGTAGGCGGATTCAAGCGGCAAGCTCCTTGTGGGAGTGACGCAAATGTAGTTGCAATTGCAACTACATGGCGGAATCTAGCGCGGGATGAGCTACTATTGCAACCTTCTTGAAATCCCCCGGATGGTGTTGCATGTCGTCGAAAGAGCCGGATGTCTGGTTCCGTTTTGTCAGGGCCCACAGGACGGTCATCCGTGAGATCGAGCGGCGGCTGGCCGCGGCGGACCTGCCGGCGTATGCCTGGTACGACGCCTTGTGGGGCCTGGAGAGCGGGCCCGACGGCACCCGGCGCATGCACGAGTTGGCCGATGTGCTGGCCATCGAGCGTTACAACCTCACGCGCCTGGTGGACCGCCTGGAAAAGGACGGCCTGGTGGTGCGCTCGCGTTCCGACGGCGACGGTCGTGCGGCGTTTGCCTCGATCACGGACGCCGGCCGGGTGCTGCGCAAAAAAATGTGGAAGATCTACGAAAGCACCGTGGACGAGTTGTTCCTGTCGCAGATCGAACCTGGGCAACGCCAGGCGTTTGCCGATGCCCTGGAGCGCACTGCGGGGCTTGCGATGGAGGCGGGTGTGCCGACCCGCAGCCGCGGCAAGCGCTGAGCAACAATCAAAAGCCAATGCATGCCCGCTCTTATCAAACTACAAGTAAGCTACTGATTTTAAAGAGTTAAAATTTAGTCCTAACGCCGGATATTTTGGCGGCGGTCCAGGTTGCTGCGCGATGGCGCCACGTCGACGATGTGACCGGGTTGTTGGGTTGTTGGGGCGAGTACATATCCGTTGCTTAGGTAACGGCCACTATAGGTTCCGCCCTTACGGCGGCTTACTTTTGCCTGGGCCGGCATTCCGGCTGTTCAAAAGTGAGCCGCTGTAAAAGCGGAACCCTAAGTGGCCGTTGCCCAAATAACGGATATGTACCGAGGACGAAAACCAACATCCTGCTCGGCTGTCAGGCCGCCACGGAAGCAAGCTCCCTAGTTTGCTGCGCGACAGCGTCACATCGAAGATGTGGTGGCGGCTCCCACACTCCAGCTCATCCAAGTGGGTAGCGGGCCATTGCCTTCGTCACGTCTAATGCATCGATCCGTCCTTGCTCCGCCAACGCCCTGAGCGCCGATACCACCACCCAATACCGACTCGGCGCCGTCGCCTGCACCGACCCCGCGCCCAACGCTATAAACCGCGTATCTACGTGGGCTCTCAACTGATCGACAATCGCCTGCGGATAGCCGGTCACTGCAATCACCGGCGCTGTATTTCCCGCCAGGCACTCACGCAAATGGCAACTGCGCGTGGGGGCCAGGGGGTGCAAGCGATTCCAGCGCTCGGCCGCCGCCGCCTCACGGGCCAGCCGTGTGTAGCTGGGGCAGCTCCATACCTGCGCCGTGACATTCCAGTCCTGTGCCAGCAACCGAGCGGCGAGCATGACTTCTTCAAGCGCCCGGCCAGCGCCGAGCAGGCACACATCTGCCACTTGGCCACGTTGGATCGGATACATGCCTTTGTGGGCGTCTGCACGGTCTTGGTTATCCAGCGCGGTGCTAACGTCCTGATCATGCAGCGCCAGGTAATAAAAGCCCGGCTGACCGTCGACGTACAGCGTGCGCAGCCCCGCCAGCACAATCGCCCGGGCTTCGTCACCCGAGGCGGGATCGTAGGGTGTGCAGCGTGGATGGGTCGCCAGCCACAACGGCAGCGACGGGTGCGCGCCCTTGGGCCATGGGGAGGGCTGGTTTTCGATGTCATTGCACAAAATGCCACGCTGGGCGATCTGGTCCGACAGTGCACACAGCTGTGCCGACGATGTCGCGCTGTGCAGGTAGAGCAGGGGTTTTTCGCCGTTATTGCGCGCGAACCAGGTGGGCCAGTTGCCCACGCGGCGGCTGCGTGACTGGCCGCGGATCACCCAGGCTTCTCGGCCGGATTCCAAGGTATTGGCGATAGTCATGACCGTATTCAACGGCGAGTTGCCCGGGCTGGCGGCAGTGTCGAGCGCATCGATGCAGCGCTGCGCAGAATACGCGGTGGAAGCAGGCATGGGGCGAAGCTCCTTTCAACGGATGCTCGTACCCTAATGGAAATGTGGTTGCATTTGCAATGATTGCAATTGCATCTGAAAAGCCTCGCGTTTAAATCATCCCGACCCTGGCGCGTTTAACCTTCAAATACCGGAATGTCATTACGTCGACATTTTTTCGTCATGACGGCACTTTAGGCTGGGTTCACAGGTCATTTATCTGCAACCGCTTTCAATTCAACAAGGAGTTCACCATGGACGAATACCAGGAAGAATTGCTGGAGTACCAGGCATTCGAGCTGGATCCACTGGATCCCGCCGACGATGCCACCGAGTTGTAAGACCGACCTCAGGCGCAATGCCGCTGACTGCGGCGAAATTCCCCTGGGGTCTGGTTGTTCCAGCGCCTGAAGGCCCGCTGGAAGGCTTGGGCCGAAGAAAAACCGAGCAAGTAGGCGATTTCGCCGAATGCCAGTTCCGTATCGCGAATATAGGTCATGGCCAGGTCGCGGCGGGTGTCGTTGAGAATGGCGCGAAACTGCGTGCCTTCCTCGGCCAGTTTGCGCCGCAGTGTCCAGGTCGGCAGTTTCAAGCGTGCCGCCACTTCTTCCAGGTCGGGTTCCCGGCCGCCATTGAGCATCGGCCCGAGCAACTGGGTGATGCGCTCGCGCAGGCTACGGGTGCGGGTCAACTGCTCCAACTCTCTCTCACACAACTGCAACAACAGGTGCCAGGTGCTGGGGCAATGCTGTGGGTTGCGCAGGGCCAGGGTCGGTTGGCTGAGGCGCAGTTGATTGGCATCGGCGCCGAAGTGCACCAGGCCGTCTCCCAGCACGCTGTATTGTTCGTGGTAGTCCGGCGCTTGGAATTCGATTTCGATCCGTTGCGCCTGCACCGGCTGCTGCGCCAGGCCAGACAATTGCTGCAGCCAACCGGCGATGATCGAATCGACGACAAAGCGGTTATAGGCGTTGTAGGGACTGATGGAATAGAACCGCAGCCAAGCGCCCTTGGCATCCTCGTGAAAACTCGATTGCCCCCGATAATTGGAGCCGTACAGCGCTTCAAAGCGTGTCAGTGCGCGCGCCGCTTCGCGCACATTGGGCGCCTGGGCGGCGGTGACGCCGGCTAGGCCAGCCTGGCTCAAGCGACTGAGCTGGCCCATACGCAGGCCCAGGCCCGGGTCGCCGGTCAGTTGGATGGCCGCGTGACCCAGGCGCATGTAGCGCGGGATCGATAAGCGTGCGCCGGCCTCGGCCAGGCGTGCCGGATCGAGGCCGTATTGCAGCAGCAGCGGTTGCGGGTCCAGGCCGTGGCTGTGGATGGCGTCGGCCAGGGTGTGCACGAAGCCCACCGACAAATCCCCCAGGCGCACCGGCTTCAAGGGCTACAACCAGATGTTCAGCAGGCGCGCACCGCGGGCGTCGCTGTCGGCGAACACTTGCCCGTTGCTGCTGAGAAAGCTCTGGCCGGCACTGCCCAGGTCCCAGAACTGCCCACGTAAAAATACGCTCATGCCCGCCGTGGCCTGGCTGACGGGTTGCTGGCTGATCAGGGTCAGGCGGCGCCAGGCAGCGCCCTCACTGGTTTCTTCGGGCTTGAGACTGACTTCAGCAGGTGTCGACACGCTCTTGAAACCACGCCATGGGCGGTCCCAGGTGTCGCGCCCGGTGACAAAGGCTGGTACCGCGATCAGTTGCGCACCCTGTTCGTTGAGCTTGCGGTAGTTGTCCGGGTACCAGCTGTCGCTGCCTACCAGAATGCCCAGGCGCCCGGCGGGCGTGTCGACCACGCTGAGGATGTTTTCATCCCCTGGCGCGATAAACCCGCGTTCATCGTAGATCGGGTAGAGCTGGCGCTGCGGCTGGCCCAATGGCAGGCCGTCGGCGGCAAACACCAGGCTGGCGTTGTACAGCGGGCCGTGGCCTACCTGCAGCACCCCCTGGCTGACGGTCGGGTTGGGCAGGGCGATGGAACCGGCCACCAGGGTCACGCCGAACTCCTTGGCCAGGCCGCCGAACAGCACTTGGTAGTCTTGGGCCATGGCCGGGGCTTTCATGCGCAAGTACGCGTCGTCCATGCGGTTGTCACCGGTGGCGCTGATCCAGGCACGCATGAAGGGCAGCGGGTTGCTGATCGACAGCCAGTGCATGGCGTCCTTCAGATGCGCGGCCTGGTACAGCTCGTTTTTTTCGCCACTGAGCATCAGCCAGGTGCCGATATGTTCGGGCAGCACCACGATGGTCTTGGGGTTGATCAGGCCCAGGTCCCGTGCGTTTTGCAGGTAGGCCGAAAGCTTCAGGTGCAGGCGTTCCAGGCTCTGGTAGTCGGCGGGGAACAGCTCGGGCTGGATGCCCAGCAGGTTGCCACGCTCGGCCGGCTGGCCCTCGTTGACGGCGAGGGTGATGCGCAGGTCCGACAGGTAATGCGCCACGGGGCGCTCCTGGGTCCAGACCAGATACGCGGCGAGGGCGGCAACCAAGGCCATGGTGACGGTGAATGCTAAAAGTTTACGCATGGGGCAACAGACAACAGACCGGGTGCAGGGTTCGCGACTAGGGTAGGGCCCATGGCGCGGCTTGCCAAGGGGCGCTGTGCATTTGGATCAATAACTTGTCAGTTTCAGTCATTGAGCCGTGCTCCGCTGCCTCTTAGTCTGTGGGACATAAACCGATGGCACGCCGTTCGAGTGCGCCACGTCCCGTGATGATCCGTTGTGGAGCTGTACCATGACCGCTGCTGCCTACCCGCACCTGCTGGCCCCGTTGGACCTGGGTTTCACCACCCTGCGCAACCGTACCCTGATGGGCTCGATGCACACCGGCCTGGAAGAAAAACCCGGTGGTTTCGAGCGCATGGCGGCCTACTTTGCCGAGCGCGCCCGCGGTGGCGTGGGCCTGATGGTCACCGGCGGCATTGGCCCGAATGATGAAGGCGGTGTGTATGCCGGTGCCGCCAAGCTGACCACTGACGAAGAAGCGCAGAAACACAAGATTGTCACCCAGGCCGTGCACGAGGCGGGTGGCAAGATCTGCATGCAGATCCTCCACGCCGGACGCTACGCCTACAGTCCCAAACAGGTGGCACCCAGCGCGATCCAGGCGCCGATCAACCCGTTCAAGCCCAGGGAACTGGATGAAGAGGGTATCGAGAAGCAGATCCAGGATTTCGTCACCTGCTCGTTGCTGGCCCAGGTCGCCGAATACGACGGCGTGGAAATCATGGGCTCGGAAGGCTACTTCATTAACCAGTTCCTCGCTGCCCACACCAACCACCGCACCGACCGCTGGGGCGGCAGCTTTGAAAACCGCATGCGCCTGGCGGTGGAAATCGTGCGCCGTGTGCGTGAAGCCGTAGGCCCGAATTTCATCATTATCTTCCGCCTGTCGATGCTCGACCTGGTGGAAGGTGGCAGCGTCTGGGAAGAAGTCGTGCAGTTGGCCAAGGCCATCGAGCAGGCCGGCGCGACCATTATCAACACCGGTATCGGCTGGCACGAAGCGCGCATCCCGACGATCGCCACCAAGGTGCCCCGTGGCGCGTTCAGCAAAGTCACGGCCAAATTGCGCGGCGCGGTGCAGATCCCGCTGATCACCACCAATCGCATCAACACCCCGGAGGTCGCCGAGCAGATCCTGGCCGAAGGCGATGCCGACATGGTCTCGATGGCGCGACCGTTTCTCGCCGACCCGGAGTTCGTCAACAAGGCCGCGGCCGGGCGTGCTGATGAAATCAACACCTGCATCGGCTGCAACCAGGCGTGCCTGGACCACACCTTCGGCGGCAAGCTGACCACCTGCCTGGTCAACCCGCGGGCCTGCTATGAAACCGAGCTCAATTATTTACCGGTCAAGCAGATCAAGAAAATCGCGGTCGTCGGTGCTGGCCCTGCGGGCCTGGCCGCTGCCACCGTGGCCGCCGAGCGCGGGCACCAGGTGACCTTGTTCGATTCCGCCAGTGAGATCGGCGGCCAGTTCAATATCGCCAAGCGCGTGCCGGGCAAGGAAGAGTTCTTTGAAACCCTGCGTTACTTCAAGCGCAAATTGCAGATCACCCACGTCGAGCTGTGCCTGAATACTCGCGTGGATGTCGAGCAACTGGTGGCGGGTGGTTATGACGAGGTGATCCTGGCCACCGGCATCGCGCCACGCACCCCGGCGATCCCGGGCGTCGAAAACCCCAAGGTCTTGAGTTACCTGGACGTGATCCTTGAGCGCAAGCCGGTGGGCAAGCGCGTAGCGGTGATTGGCGCCGGCGGCATCGGCTTTGACGTATCGGAATTCCTCGTACACCAGGGCGTGTCCACCAGCCTGGATCGCGAGGCGTTCTGGAAAGAATGGGGCATCGACACCCAGTTGCAAGCGCGTGGCGGTGTGGCCGGGATCAAGCCCGAGCGCCATGCACCGGCCCGTGAAGTGTTCCTGCTGCAACGCAAGGCCTCCAAGGTCGGCGACGGCCTGGGCAAGACCACCGGTTGGATTCACCGTACCGGCTTGAAGAACAAGCAGGTGCAGATGCTCAACAGCGTTGAGTACTTGAAGATCGATGATCAAGGCTTGCACATCCGCATCGGCGCCGAGGGCGAACCGCAGGTGCTGGCGGTGGACAATATCGTCATCTGCGCCGGCCAGGACCCGCTGCGCGAGTTGCACGACGGCCTGGTCGCCGCCGGCCAGAACGTGCACCTGATCGGCGGTGCCGATGTGGCCGCCGAACTGGACGCCAAGCGCGCCATCAACCAGGGCTCGCGCCTGGCGGCCGAGTTGTAAAACGACAACAGGGGCGGTGTTAGACTACCGCCCCTTTTTTCATGCAGATGCCCCCCCATGGGTCCTTTCGACTGGCTGCCCCACGCGCCCCTTGAACCTTTGCAGCTGGACTGGCTGAACGGCGTCGAGTTGGCCGTGCTGCGCCTGGACCGTATCGACCCGCTGATCAGCGGCAACAAGTGGTTCAAGCTCACCGAGCACCTGGCCCAGGCTCGCGATGCCGGAGCGTCAGGGATCATCAGCCTCGGCGGGGCCTACTCCAACCATCTGCACGCATTGGCGGCGGCAGGCAAGCGCTTTGATTTCCCCACGGTCGGCCTGTTGCGCGGTCATCCTCAAGACACACCCACCGTGCTCGATCTCAAGACCTTCGGCATGCAACTGCATTGGCTCGGTTATGGCGGCTATCGCGCACGCCACGAGCCGGGCTTTTGGCTGCCTTGGCGCGAACAATATCCCCACCTCCATCCGGTGCCCGAAGGTGGCGGTGGGCCGGCTGGTGCGCTGGGCTGCGGGGTGCTGGTCGAACAGGCGCGAGTGCAGTTGAGCAACCTCGGTTGGGCGGATTACGACGCTTGGTGGTTGGCGGCGGGTACCGGCACGACATTGGCCGGGTTGGTGTTGGCCGAGGCTGGCGCGCATCCGGTGTATGGCGCCATGGCGGTGCCGGATGACCACGGAGTGGCGCGAAATGTGAGTGCCCTGGTGCAGGGCGGTTATGAACTACTGGAGGCCAGCCGAGGCGGCTTTGCCAAAGTCGATCCGGTATTGCTCGAGTTTATCCAGTGCACTGAACAGGCCTGCGGGTTGCCGCTGGAACCGCTCTACACCGCCAAGGCGCTGCTGGCATTGAAGCAACAGATCGAGGCCGGACGCTTCACCCTCGGCACTCGCCTGATCTTCATCCATACCGGTGGCCTACAAGGCCGCCGAGGCTTCCCGTAGGAGCGAGCTTGCTCGCGAAGAACGTCAACGATGACGCGGGTAGCCTGAATGCACGCGGCGCCTTTGGGTTTTTCGCGAGCAAGCTCGCTCCTACAGGGTATCGGCTATCAGTTGGCGGGCTTGTGCCTGCCCGGCATCATGCGCAAGGCAGTGTTATCGCGCATCACATAATGATGAAAGATCCCCGCCAGTGCATGTAGCCCGATCAACCAGTAACCGACCTGGGCGAACAGCACATGCCAGCCTTCAATCTCCTCGGCCAACGCCTTGTTTTCTGCGATCAGCGGCGGTAACTCCATCCCATAGAACATCACCGAATGCCCCTTGGCACTGACGATCAACCAACCGGCAATCGGCAACCCGATCATCAACGCATACAGCGCCCAATGCATCAGCTTCGCCAGCAGGCTCTGCCATGGCGGCGGTGCCGGCACGATCTTCGGCGCCACCCCCAGGCTGCGTGCAAACAGGCGCAGCCACACCAGCACAAACACGGTCAGGCCGAGCATGAAGTGCATTTCGACGATCAACGTGCGCGCACCGCTGCCTTTGGGGAATTGCCCGCGCAGTTCAATGCAGGCGTAGACCACCGCCAGCAGCACCACCATCAACCAGTGCAGCGCAATCGACATGCTGCTGTAGCGTGAATCGGAATTTTTCCACGGCATTGCTGGGTTCCTCTCTCATCAGGGCATACCTCCATTCTTTGGCGACGGAGTGGTTTAACTGTATGCCCGTTTCAAGCGGTTCGCTCGTTGCAAATGCCGTTGTCTTGATCCTGGTCAGTCGCTCTGCGGCATTTCCCCGCGGGCCAGGCGAGCATTGATCTCGGCGATGACAGTCGGCAGATCGGTGATGGTGTCGATCAGATAATGCGGGCGCGAACTTTCGAACATCGCTTCGATACGCTGGCGCTCGCTGGCCAGTGTGGCGCTGTCCAGGGCACGGAATTGATCGAAGGTCAGGCCCAGGGCATTGCCCGAGCAGGTCAGCGCCACCGTCCACATCCCGGCGCGACGGCCTTCAAGGATGCCTGGCACAGTGTCGTCGACCTTCACGCACGCGGCCACATCATCAATGCCCAGGGCGATCACATTGGCCAGGGCCTGGGCCGGCCACGGGCGACCGTTGGGCACTTCGTCGGTGGCGACCACATGGTCGGCGACATAGCCGTTGGTGGCGGCCAGGGCGACGACCTTGTCCATCACCTGCTTGGGATAGCCGGAGCAGGAGCCGATCTTGATGCCTTGCGCCCGCAGCGCTGCGATGGTGTCGAGGGCGCCGGGGATCAGGGCTGAGTGTTCGGCGATCTTCTCGATCTGCAGCGGCATGAAGCGCTGGTAGATGGCGGTCACATCATCATCGGTCGGCGTGCGGCCGAAGGCCTTGCGGTAGCGCTCGGCAACTTGCGGCTGGTCGCAGAGGGTGCGGATATGGTCCCACTTGCCCATGCCCATCGGGCCACGGGCTTCCTCGATAGAGACTTGCACGTCGAACTCGGCGAACGCCTCGACAAAGATCTGCGTGGGCGCGAAGGAGCCGAAGTCGACCACGGTGCCGGCCCAGTCGAGGATAACGGCCTGGAGGGTGTTGGGGTTTTGATAGTTCATGGTTCAGATCCTGTGGGTAATGAAACTCGTGTAGGCGCGAGCTTGCTCGCGAAAAACGTCCGGGCATCGCGTTGAGTCAGAATGCCCGTGTCATCGTTAACGGTCTTCGCAAGCAAGCTCGCTCCTACACATTTCTTGCAGCACGTCGCCGATTGCCTTGACCGCTGCGCGCATGCCGGCCGCGTCGACATGGCCGATGCAGCCCACGCGAAAGGTTTCCACTTGGGTCAGCTTGCCCGGATAGAGGATGAAGCCCTTGGCCTTGACCCGTTCGTAGAAATTCCTGAACTGGTAGCGCGGGTCTTGTGGTGCGTGGAAGGTGACGATGATCGGCGCCTGGATCGCTGCCGGCAGAAAGCTGCGCAGGCCCAGTGCGGCCATGCCATCCAGCAGGGCCTGGCAGTTGTCCGCGTAGCGTTGATGGCGGGCGGGCAGGCCGCCTTCTTCGGCGTATTGCAGCAAGGCTTCATGCAGGGCGGCGACCACGTGGGTCGGTGGGGTGAAGCGCCATTGGCCGGTCTTGACCATATAAGTGTGCTGGTCGAACAGGTCCATCGCCAGGGAATGACAGTTGCCCTGGGACGCAGCCAGCGCAGCTTTTTCGGCGAAGACAAACCCCATGCCCGGCACGCCTTCAAGGCATTTGCCGGAGGCGGCGATCAACGCTTCGAACGGGACTTCGCGGGCATTGATCGGCAGCGCGCCGAAGGAACTCATGGCATCGATGATCAGGCGCTTGCCGTGGTGTTTGACCACCTGGGCGATCTCCGGCAGCGGGTTGAGAATGCCGGTGCTGGTTTCACAATGGATCAGCGCGACGTGGGTGATGGCGCTGTCGGCGCGCAGCAGGCGATCCACATCGGCAGCAGTGGTGGGCTCGTCTTCAGCGGTTTCAAAGGTGCTGAACGCGCGGCCAAGCACCTCGCAGATCTTCGCCAGGCGTTTTCCATAGGCACCGTTGATCAGCACCAGCACCTTGCCCTCGCGGGGCACCAGGGTGCCGATGGCGGCTTCGACGGCGAAGGTGCCGCTGCCTTGCAACGGCACGCAATGATGGCTGTCGGCACCGTTGAGGATCGAAAGCAGCTGCGTGCAAACGCTGGCGGTGAGCTGGTTGAAGCGGTCATCCCAGGAGCCCCAATCCACCATCATCGCCTGGCGGGTGCGGTTTGATGTGGTCAGGGGACCAGGGGTCAACAGGATCGGCGCGGCAGTGGTCATCTCAAATCCTCGCAAGGTGTCGGGGTTGAAGCTACGGCGCCTAAATTGCAGTTTGGCTTGTTATCAATCAAATTGTTTGTTGTTATGCGAGCTATCAGTGAGGCCGATAACTATGAACCTGTTCCAACTACGTGCATTCGATGCGGTGGCCCGCGAGGGCAGTTTTACCCGGGCAGCCGCTCGACTGTTTATCAGCCAGCCGGCGGTGACCGGGCATATCAAGGCGTTGGAGGAGCACTACCAGATCCCGTTGTTGCGCCGTACCGCCCGGCGCGTGGAGTTGACCGAGGAGGGTGCGCGCCTGGCGGCCATTACCCGGGCGATCTTCGGTTTGGTGGACGAGGCGCAGACCATGCTGGAGGCCAACCGCCAGTTGCTCACCGGGCGCCTGGAAGTGGCCGCCGATGGCCCGCACTTGGTGATGCCGATGATCGCCAGCCTGCGCTCGTGCTACCCGGGCATTACCGTGAACCTGCGCTTGGGCAATGCCCAGGAAGCCCTGGCGGCGCTGCTGTCCGAACATGCGGACGTGGCGGTGCTTACCGAGGTGGAGCCGCGCAATGGCCTGCACTTGCAACCCATGGGTGAGTCGCGGATTTGCGCGTTAGTACCGATTGCACATCCGTGGGCAAACCAGCCCGAAGGCATTCAACTGACGCAATTGCACGAGGTGATCATGGTGCTGCGCGAGCCCAGCTCCATCACCCGGCGCACCTTTGACGACGCCTGCCTGGCGGCGCATGTGCAGCCCAAGGTGCTGCTGGAGTTGGACAGCCGTGAAGCCGTGACTGAAGCGGTCGCGGCAGAGTTGGGCGTGGGTGTGGTGTCGTCGATGGAAGTCAGCCCGGACCCGCGTGTGCAAGCGGTGCCGATCCTGGGCGATGGCCTGCTCAACCGGCATATGCTCGGGTGCATGGAACGGCGCCGCTCGCTGCGCTTGATTCAGGCATTTTTCGAATTGGCGTGAAGACTCTCACGCACGATTTCCAAAAAGCTCGCCACCACCCGACGTGAGCTCTGTTCCTTCAGGCACACCAGGGTTTCCTTCATGCGCTGGGTGCAATCGCGGATCGGCATGGCGTACACCCGTGCGTCGGCGCCGAACTCGGCTGCCGACACCACGCCCACGCCAATACCCACCACCACCGCCTCGCGGGCGGCTTCGCGGCCTTCCACCTGGATCGCCGGGCGAATGCGCAGGCCGGCCTGGCTCATTTCCTGCTCCAGGGTCTGACGGGTGACCGAGCCGATTTCGCGCAATACCAAGGGTGTGTCGTCAAGGTCGGCCAGGCAGATCGACTCGCGTCCGGCCCAAGGGTGGTTGCGTGCGACAAACGCCAGGAGCTGGTCGTCGGGCAGGGGCAGCGACAACAGGCGCGCATCGTCGACATCGCGCCCCAGCAACGCCAGGTCGGCCTGATAGTTATAGAGGCGCAGTAACGATTCATCGGTGTTGCCGGTTTCGATCTTCACGCTGATCCCGGGGTACAGCTGGCAGAAGCGCGCAATCTGCGGCAGTACATGCACCGGGGCATCCACCGCCAGGGTGAGGGTGCCGGTAAGCAGGGCGCGGGAGTCCTGCAGCAATTCCTCGGCTTCGGCCTCGATCACAAACAGGCGTTGAGTAATGCCCAGCAGGCGTTCACCGAGGTCGGTCAGGCGTACCGAGCGCTTGTTGCGGTGAAACAGCAGCACACCGAAGCGCTCTTCGAGTTTGCGTACTTGGTCGGAAATCGCCGGCTGGGTCAGGAACAGGCGCTCGGCGGCCCCGGTAAAACTGCCGTGGACGGCCACTGCGTGGAAGGCCTTGAGCTGGGCATGGGAAACCGACATGGCGCAATCCTCTTACAAGCTGGGCTTATATTTGAAATACGATAAATCGATTTTACCTATTAGTCAGCCATTGCTTTGATGCACCTCAGTCGCCGTAGGTTGAGTCCTACAACCTCGGTGGCCATGGGCGCAGGCCTACCGCACCCATCTGACCAATGTTGCGCCACCAAGGCCCGGCATTGCAGTGCTCAACCATAAAAACAACAGGCGTTTTCTTCCGATTCTGCCGGCACACTCACACCTGAGGTCAGAACCACCATGAATATCCCTATGGGTAGCATCAAGCGTTGGCGCGTGCAGATTTTCGCCATCACCTGGCTGGCGTACGCCGCTTTCTATTTCACCCGCAAAGCATTTTCCGTAGCGAAGCTGGGGATTGGCGACGACCCGGGTTTTCCCCTCGATAAAATGATGATGGCCAACCTGGATGGCCTTTACCTCGCCGCATACGCCGTGGGCCAGTTCACCTGGGGCATGCTCGCCGACCGCTTCGGGCCGCGGGTGGTGGTGCTCGGCGGCTTGCTGGTTTCCGCCGCCGCGGCGCTGGTGATGGGCACGTTCGCCACCTTGCCGATCTTCGTCACCTGCATGTTGATCCAGGGCTTGGCGCAATCCACCGGTTGGTCGGGGTTGTGCAAGAACCTTGGCAGTTTCTTCCCGGCCCAACAGCGGGGGCGGGTGTTGGGGCTGTGGAGTTCTTGCTACGCCTTTGGCGGCTTGGTCGCGTCGCCGTTTGCCGGCTGGTGGGCGTATACGCTGATCGGCAGTTGGCACGCGGCGTTTATCTCCAGCGCCGCAGTGGTGGCGGTGGTGGCCGTGCTGTTCTTTATGTTCCAGCGCAATACCCCGCAGGATGTAGGCTTGCCGGCGGTGGAGCCCGAGCCGGTCTTGAGCGCTGAAGAGGCTGCTGCTGATAAGCGCATCAGCGTGCTCGAACCGCTGCGTGCGATCCTGCGCAATCGCACGGTGTTGACCCTGGGGCTGGCGTACTTCCTGCTCAAGCCGGCGCGCTACGCGATCCTGTTGTGGGGCCCGGTGATCGTCTACGAGCAGATGCCATCGGTGGGCAAGGTTGGCGCGGCCATCGTGCCTACTGCGTTTGAGCTGGCCGGCTTGCTCGGGCCGGTGCTGATCGGCCTGGCCTCCGACAAACTGTTCGGCGCCCGGCGCATGCCCGCCTGCGTGCTGAGCCTGCTGGCGCTGACCGTAGCCTTGGCGTTGTTCATGGGCGCGCTGCACACCGGCAGCGTGGTGCTGGTGATGGCCCTGCTGTTTGTGATGGGCCTGACCCTGTACGGCCCTGATTCGATGATCAGCAGCACGGCGGCCATCGACTTCGGCACCGCCAAGGCCGGCGCCACGGCGGCAGGTTTTGTCAATGGTTGCGGTTCGGTGGGGGCGATCCTTGGCGGTTTGCTGCCGGGCTACTTCGATACGGTCACGGTATTTATCGTCTTTGCCGGCGCGGCGCTGTTTTCGTCGCTGGTGCTGATGCCCTACTGGAACGCCAGGCCTGCGGTACTGGCCCAGGTCGGGGACTTCGTCCCTGATCGCAACGTCACAGGCAAACCCCTGCGCACCTGAGGCACCTGGCCGGTTTTTTGGTGGATTAGAGTGTTTTTGCGCTATAAACTCTGCCCCCAAAGCGCCGGCCAGTAGACGTTTCGGCGCCATGGATAGTAGAGAGTGAGTCATGGGCGCACAGTGGAAAGTCAAACATAAAGAAGCGGCAGCCAATGCCAAGGGCAAGATCTTCGGCAAGCTGGTGAAAGAAATCACCATCGCCGCCCGTAACGGTGCCGATACCGCGACCAACGCGCACCTGCGCCTGGTGGTGGAGCAAGCCAAGAAAGCCTCGATGCCCAAGGAAACCCTGGACCGCGCAATCAAGAAGGGCGCCGGTCTGCTCGGTGAAACCGTGCAATACCACCGCGTGACCTACGAAGGGTTTGCCCCGCACCAGGTGCCATTGATCGTCGAGTGCGTGACCGACAACATCAATCGCACCGTGGCGGAAATCCGCGTGGCATTCCGCAAGGGCCAACTGGGCGCTTCTGGCTCGGTGGCCTGGGACTTCAACCATGTCGGTCTGATCGAAGCCTCGCCGGATACCCCGGACGCGGATCCGGAAATGGCCGCCATTGAAGCCGGCGCCCAGGATTTTGAAGACGGTGAAGAAGAGGGCACCACCCTGTTCATCACCGAAACCACCGACCTGGATGCCGTGCAAAAGGCCTTGCCGGAGCAGGGTTTTACCGTGCTGTCGGCCAAATTGGGCTACCTCTCGAAGAACCCGGTCAGTGGCTTGACGGATGAGCAGATGGCCGAAGTCGAGGCGTTCCTGGAAGGCCTGGACAACCATGATGATGTGCAGGATATGTTTGTCGGCCTGGCTGGCTAGTCACTGGACAAATACGGTCAAAAATGTGGGAGGGGGCTTGCTCCCGATTGCAGTGGTTCAGACACAGATACTGTGGCTGATACACCGCTATCGGGAGCAAGCCCCCTCCCACATTGTTTCAGCGGTGTTAGATAGAGCTCAGTACGCCTTCAATTTCATCAAAGCTTGGCCGCGCCAACACATCGGGCTGGCAGCAGCTTTTTTGCAGTTCAATCAGGTCTTCACTTACTGCCCCTGCAGCCCGCTCCAACAATTCCCCCAGCAACACCCCGAATGCGCGCACTTCAATACGCTGCAACGCCCTGGATTCCAAGGTGTCGACCGTGGCATGGAATGACGCCGCGCCGAAGTCTGCGAGCAAACAATCACCCGTCGCATTCCACAGAATGTTGTGGCCATACAGGTCACCATGGGTAATCCCCTGACGGTGCAAGTGCGCCGCCGCCGAAGCGATCCCTTGTGCCATGCGCAGCGCCACGTCGAGGCTGAAACGCGTTTCGGGTTCGTAGATGTCCCGGGTGCAGGACGCCAGGCTAGGCAGGGCCGCGAGGTTGCGGTAGCTCGGGTCGATCAGGCTCATGACCAATGCCGCCTGATCCTGCGGGTGCCGGATGACACGGCCTTGCACCTTGATCAGGTTGGTATGCAGCCCGGCGGCAATGCAGGCTTGCATTTCATGCTGCGGTGACCCGTCGCTGGTGATGGTGCCCTTGTATAGCTTGACCGCGACCGGTAGCGCCTGGGGTTTCCAGATTGCTTTGTGAATGATCCCGGAAGCGCCTTCGCCCAATACTTCTCCCAGTTCCAGTTCAGACCAGGGAATGTTCGGCGTCCCATCATCGCCCGTCACGGTCACGGCCATTTCCACCGGGTTGCCGGCGTAGGCCAGCCAGGTCAGGCTCGGCAGCGTCAGCAGCCAATCCGGCAGGTGTGTAAGGCGATTGGAGGCGATGCGGATCAGCTCCAGGTTTTTGCATTGGGCCAGGCTATGCGGCAGGTGCGTCAGTTGGTTACCGGCCAGCATCAACTTTTGCAGCAACGGGCGCTGCCCCAGTTCATCGGGCAATTGGCTGATGCTGTTATCGGTGAGGATCAGCCAGCGCAACTGGGGTGGCAGTGCGGCGGCGGGCACGTGGCTGATTCGATTGGCCTTGAAGCCGATCATGCTCAGCTTCGCGCACTGACCCAGGCACTGTGGTAACTCGGTAAAGGCGTTGTCCGAGCAGAACAGCACCCGCAAGTGCCTCAGGCGATGCAGGTCGTCGGGCAGGCTGCTCAGGGCATTGCCCGTGAGGTTGAGGATTTCCAGGGAGTCGGCCAGTTGGAAGATTTCCCGGGGGAACTCGGTCAGCCCGCAGGCGAGGTCCAGGCGCGTGGCGCCGGCCAATTGGCCGGCCTTGAGTTGGGCGAGGGTAGTCATGAACAGCGCGGCACTCGGATGGGGGGCGTAAAAGGCGCTCATGATACCGGGTCGGGGGCGGTTTGCGCGCAGGGTGTTTGCAACTGGCGCAGGCGGCTGGCAGTGCGGGCGAGGTCGATGGCCTGACCTTCCAGGCATTTATCCAGGGGCTGGTGGCCGATGAGCGTCAGGCGTTTGTCCTGGTCATAGAGCACGTCCACCAGGTTGATAAAACGCTGCTGCACGGCAATTGGGCATTCGGCCAAATGCGGCAGGCCGTCGATGATCCAGTGGTCGAAATCCTTGCACAGCAGCAGGTAATCCATGACCGCCGTGAGCTGTTCGCACAGGTCGTTGAAGGTGAACACGATGGTTCGCCCCTGGTGGCCGCGGCACAGTAGCTGTCGAGTGCCAACATCCAGGGGTTGCGCCAGGCAATCCGGGGCCGGCAGCCCGAGGCTTTCACGCTGGGTCGGCGTACCGGGCCACACATATTGGCCGCTGGTAAAGCGCTGTTGTGCGTGGGCCTGGGGCAGGCTGCGAAAGTCCTGGGGCGAGCTGACTTCCAGCACGTCCATGCGCGCAGCCATCAGGTCGATCACCGGCTTGAATCGTTCGTGGTACAGCGGGTTGGGCAGCAACCCTTCGGGCGGATAGTTGGAGGTTACCAGCACCAGCATGCCGCGTTGGAAAAGCGCTTTGAACAAACGGCTGATGAGCATCGCATCGCCGATATCGTGGACGTGAAACTCGTCGAAGCACAGCACACGGCAGCCGGCCAGCAGCTGATCGAGGGTGATGGCCAGGGCGTCGTCACGCCCGCGGTGCAGGAACATGCCTTGGTGCAGTCGGGCGAAAAAGTCGTGGAAGTGCACACGTTGCTTTTCGGCAATGGGCAGGGCCTGGAAGAACCCGTCCAGCAGCCAGCTTTTGCCGCGCCCCACCGGGCCGTGCAGGTACAGGCTACGGGCGGCTTTGCCGTTGAGCAGGCGTTGGGTCTCGCGATTCAGGGCGGTAATCGCCCGGATTTGCCCGTCACTGAGGGTATAGCCCTGTTGCTCGGCCTTTTTTTGGAAGTATGCCGGGATAGGCGAGGCGTCCGAGAGACTGGGTTGTTTCGCGAACAGGCGGTGGAGCAGGGAAAGCACGGGCAATGGAGTATCACTCTGTGTTGCGGCGGTCGTTCACTCTAGGACGCCTGCCTCGATTTGACCAATAGGGAAGAAGGCCAGCAGCTATCTCAAAAAAGCATGCCACTCCAAGAAGCCATCCAAACTGGCAGTTTCTTTTTCGATGGCTAACCTCATACAAAGTTGTCACCCCTGTATAAGGAATTGGGGCTGTGAAGGGATCGGCGGTATTGGCTGTCATGGGCGCGATGCTCTGCAACCCGGCTGACGCTGCGCAACTCCAGGTGGAGGTGCGTATCGACGTGCAGCGCGGCTGCCAGTTGGTGGGCACCACCCGTAATGCGGGCATCGAGCAACTGGGCGTATTGAATTTCGGCAGCGGCCCGCGCCTGGATGATCTGGCCGGCCCCCTGAGTGCGGCCCTGATCAGCCAGCGCCAGCCGCGCCTGGAATGCAACCCTGACACGCCTTATCAGATGCGCGTTGATGGCGGGCTGCATGGCGGCGTAGGCGAGGTGCGCTACCTCGCCAATGCGGCCGCCTCAAGCAAACCCATCCCCTATCGAATCTATGCTGACGCTGCGCGGTTGATCCCTTTGCCGGTGGACGTGCCGATCAGTGGCCGCGTACCGGACTCCGGCTCGGTCGACTTACCGTTGTATGGCCGCATCGAACCGCTCAAAGATATCCCCACCGTCGGCCGTTACTCCGACCTGCTCAAGGTTACGGTCACATGGTAAGCCGCTGCCTGGCCGTTGCGGCCTTGGGCGCCTTGCTGTTGCCGGCCGATGATGCACTGGCGGGCGCGGTCAACGGGCAGATCCACGCACGCCTGGTAATCACCGCCAGTTGCGAGGTCAGCAAAGGCGTGGAGCGTGCGCCGGTAACCCCCGAAGGTGGTACCGCATTGCTCGATTTCGGCAGTCAGGGGCCGACCTGGAACGACACCTTGGGCGCAACCATTGCCGATGGCGACAAGGCGCCGCTGTCGGTGTCCTGCAACCCTTCGGTGGTCAGCAGCTTCACTGTGACCATCGACGGCGGTGCCCACGGCGACGGCACCACGCGCCGCCTGAGCAACGGTCGCCAGACCATCCCCTATCGCCTTTCGGCCGATGCCTTGGGCCAGAGCGCCTATCGCATCGGCCAGCAACGCAACTTCGTCGTGACCCAGGGCACCCAAGTACCCATCCCGGTATTCGGCTCCGTGGTGGCGAATACCAGGGCCTTACCGGCCGGCATCTACACAGACACCCTGACGGTGACTCTGGATTGGTAAACCATGAGGATGAATATCATGCATGTACTTGTATCGCGAATAGGCGTCTGTGCCCTGGGCCTGGCGATGGCTTCCAGCCTGAATGCGGCGACCACGGTGACCGGGCAGATCACCTCCAGCCTGACCTTGATCGCCAGTTGCCAGGTCAACGGCTCCGGGGCGGCCACCGGGCTGAACTTCGGTAGCCTGAACTTCGGCACCACCAACAGCCTGTTTACCAATGCCGATGCGCAATTACTCGGCGGCACCGGCACCGGCGGGGCGTTGTCGATCCTGTGTTCGGCCGGCACCACGCCGGCGGTGAAAGTGCGCGCCGGTGCCCATGACGGTGCCTCGCCGGGTGGCACCCGTGCGTTGGCCGATGGCGCGGGCAACTTTGTACCGTACGACTTCTACACCGACAGCGGTTTCTCTTCGCTGCTGGCCATCGATGGCGTGATCACACTTGCCGCGAGTACCGGCGTGGCGCAAACCGTGGGCCTGTATGGGCGGGCGGTGGGTAAGGCGGGGCTGCCGGCGGGCACCTACACCGACACCGTGGCCGTGGAGCTGACGTTCTAACAATGTGGCTCAGAGCGTGGTTGGCCTGTGGGCTGGCGTTGCCGCTGCCGTTGGCGGCGGTGACCAGCCAGAGCTTCCAGGTCAGCGCGACCATTACCCCAGGCTGCCTGATCGTGGGCGGCGGCTCCAACTACGGCGCGTTGGCCTACGGCAGCTATTCGGCCCTGGCCACTGGCACGGTTACTGCGGCCATCACCGGCGGGGTGACCTTGCAATGCACGCCCGGAGTGGCACTGAGCATGAGTGTGAATGGCGGCCTGCACAGCAGCACCGGGCGCAATTTGCAGCTCAACACGGGCAGCGCGCGAGTGGCTTATCAGTTGTTTCGGGATGCGGCATTCAGCCAAAGCCTGGGCATCAGCCAGAGCGTCAGTGTGAGCTACAGCGATGCAAACACCATCAGCCTGCCGATTTACGGGCGGGTGGTATTGCCGGGCAATCAGCCCGGGGGGACGTACAGCGACACGTTGCAGGTGCAGCTGTCGTGGTAAGGCTAACGGTATTGAGGAGTGCAGATATGCGTTCAACGTCCCGGCGGTGGTGGGCCGCGGGTATTGCCTTGGGGCTCTGGTGCAGCGCGGGGCTGGTGCAGGCAGCCAGTTCGGTGCTGATCTGGCCCATCGACCCGGTGTTGGAGGCCGATCAACAGGCCAGTGCGTTGTGGCTGGAAAACCGTGGCACCGAGACCGCCAACCTGCAGATTCGCGTATTTGCCTGGAGCCAGAACGGCTTCGACGAGCAGTACCAGAACCAGCGCGATGTGATCGGCAGCCCGCCGGTGGCCAGGATAGAACCTGGCCAGAAGCAACTGGTGCGCCTGACCCGCACCCGTGAAGTGCCGCCGGGGCAGGAGTTGGCCTACCGCATCATCATCGATGAAATCCCCTCGGCGCTGCAGGTGCCCGCACCGCCGGAGGGCAAGAACACCGCGGCGGCGATCCGCTTCCAGATGCGTTATTCGGTGCCGTTGTTTGCCTACGGCGCTGGCCTTTGGAGCAAGGACGACGCCACCCGCCAACGTGACCCCAAGGGCGCGGGCAAACCGGACCTGAGTTGGCATAAGGTCAACGTGGGTGGGCGCAGTTACATCGAGGTGCGCAATCAGGGCGCCGTGCATGCGCGGCTCACCGATGCCTCGTTCAAACAGGGCGGGCAGGCCCGACCGCTGGTGGAAGGGTTGCTCGGTTATGTATTACCGGGTGCAAGCATGCGTTGGCCAGTGCCGGATACGGTGTTGGCGGACCAGCCGTTGCAAGTGCGGGTCAACGGCGCGTCGCAATTGGAGAGCCTGGCGCCGAAGCGGTGATGGTTGTAGCGGGACGGGCTTAAGCCCCGGGTTTGACAGGATGGAGATGTCCATGGAAGGACCTAACACCAGCGAGAGTCGTGGCTGGGCTCGGGGTTTATGGCCGTCGGTGGCATTGGCAAGCGGACTGTGGGGCGCCGCAGTGGCGGGGGAATTGCCGCCGCCGCCGAGCAGCATGGAGGCAGTCGCGGATGCGCAGCTGTTCCTGGAATTGGTGGTCAACCAGATGGACACCGGCCGGGTCATCGCGGTCGACCAGCGTGCTGGCCAGCTGTTTGTGCCCGCCAGCGCCCTGCAGGACGTGGGCATGAAGCTGCCCGGTGAGCCCGTCGGCAGCGTGGCCCTCGACCAGGTGCCCGGCCTCCACAGCGACTATGACAGCCATGGCCAGCGCCTGCTGCTGGATGTGCCGCCGTCATGGTTGCAGGAACAGTTTATCGGTCACCGCAATACGTACCCGCGCACCCAGGCCATGAGCAGCTTCGGCGCCTTGCTCAACTATGACGTGTATTTCAACGACACCGACGACGGTGGTAGTTACCTGGCCGCCTGGAACGAGGTGCGGCTGTTCGACAATTGGGGCACCTTGTCCAACACCGGGCAACTGCGTCAGACCCTGGCCGATGGCATCATCGACAGCCCCCTCAATAACGGCTACCGGCGCTACGACACTACTTGGCGGTTTTCCGATGATGAGCGCCTGCTCACTTACGAGGCCGGCGACGTGATCAGCGGCTCGCTGCCCTGGAGCAGCTCGGTGCGCCTGGGCGGGGTGCAACTGTCTCGGGACTTCTCTGTACGCCCGGACCTGGTCACTTACCCCTTGCCGCAGTTTGCCGGTGAGGCGGCGGTGCCCTCGTCGGTGGACCTGTTTATCAACGGCTACAAATCCGACAGCGCGCAGCTGCAACCTGGCCCTTACACCTTGACCAACATCCCATTCATCAACGGTGCTGGTGAGGCCGTGGTGGTCACCACCGATGCGCTGGGTCGCCAGGTCTCGACCACAGTGCCGTTCTATGTGACCAGCACCTTGCTGCAACAAGGCTTGACGGATTTTTCGGTGGCCGCCGGCACCTTGCGCCGCGACTACACCCTGCGGGATTTCGGCTACGGGCCGGGCGTGACCAGCGGCACCTTTCGCTATGGCTATTCGGACAACCTGACCCTGGAAAGCCACGCCGAAGCGTCCAGTGACCTGACCCTCGGCGGGCTCGGCGGCAACCTGCGCCTGGGTAACTTCGGCGTGCTCAATACCGCCGTCAGCCAGAGCCAGTTCGACGGCCGCAGCGGCCGGCAACTGAGCCTCGGCTACCAGTACAACAGCACGCGCTACAGCCTGATGTACCAACGGGTGGAACGGCGCGACGAGTATGCCGACCTGACCCTGGTCGACACCCCTTATGCCAGCCTCAGCAAGCGCAGCGAGCAGGCGACCCTGAGCCTCAACCTTGAGCGTTTCGGCAGCCTGGGCCTGGGCTATTTCGACGTGCAGGCGGCGGACGATTCGCGCACGCGCCTGCTCAACCTGAGCTGGAGCAAACCGCTGTGGCGTAACACCAGCTTCTACCTGTCGGCCAACCGTGAGATCGGTGACAGCAACTGGGCCATGCAAGCGCAACTGGTCATCCCGTTCGACCTCAACGGCAGCCTGGCCTTGAGTACCGAGCGCAGCAAGGACGGTGCCAGTCGCCAGCGCATCAACTACAGCCGCTCGGTGCCCAGCGAAGGCGGCGTCGGCTACAACCTCGGCTATGCCCAGGGCGATAGTCCGACCTATCGGCAAGCCGACCTGACCTGGCGCTTGCAGTCGGTGCAGTTGCAGGCCGGGGTGTACGGCAGCAGCGATGCCCAGACGCGTTGGGCGGATGCCAGCGGCTCACTGGTGTGGATGGGCGGCCAGACCTTTGCCGCCAACCGCATCAATGACGCGTTTGTGGTGGTCAGTACCCAAGGGTTTGCCGGGATTCCGGTGCGCTACGAAAACCAGTTGGTGGGCCAGACCGACCGCAATGGCCACTTGCTGGTGCCGTGGAGCAGTGCCTATTACCGCGGCAAATATGAGATCGACCCGCTGAACCTGCCGGCGAATGTGCAGAGCCCCAATGTTGAACAGCGCGTCTCGGTACGCCGGGGCAGCGGCTATCTGCTGGAGTTCCCGCTGCGCCGGGTGCTCGCCGCCAGTATCACGCTGGTGGACCGCCAGCATCAGGAGTTGCCGCTGGGCAGCCTGGTGGTGCATGAGCAAAGCAACACCCAGGCGGTGGTGGGTTGGGATGGCCTGGTCTATCTGGAAAACCTCAGTGGCCACAACACCCTGCAGGTTACCCTCGGTGAAGGTCGGACCTGCCAGGTGAGATTCGATATCGATGTGCAACAACAGGACGTGCCCCTGATCGGGCCGTTAGTGTGCCAATGAGCAACTGAGCAAGGAGGCTTCGGGTGAGGCATAAGGCATGGCTGTATGCAGCAGCGGTGTTGTTTTCTGGGCAGGCAATGGCGGTATGCTCGGTGGTTTCCACCGTACCTGCCAGTTTTGGCTCGATCAGTTCGATGACAGTGCGCACGGCTGCGCAAACCAGTTCCACCACCAACGCCGGGTTGAGCTGCACCTCGGCGTTGATTTCGTTGCTGGTGTCCACCGACCACTTCTACGCCACGATCACCTCGGCCACGGGGGGCATGGTCGGGCCGACCGGTGATGTGATCGGCTACACCATTTATGGCAACAACAGCACCAGTTACCCGATTACCCGCGGCAGCCAATTCGATTTTGGTGGCGCCGGCGGGATTGCCCAAAGCATTGGCCTGATCGCCGGGCCCGGGGCGAAAACCGTACCGCTGTACCTGAGCAGCATCACCGGCAGCAACGTGGCGGCCGGCTTGTATACCGAGACATTGAACATCGCCTGGAACTGGAATTATTGCTCGGGGATCGGCATTGGCGGCATCTGCCTGGGGCGCGACATTGGCAGCGGCACGGCGTCCCTGACCGTCAGCATGACCGTGACCAATGACTGCCAGATCACCGCGCCGAATATCAGCTTTGGCAGCGCGCCGGTGGTCAGTGGGTTTACCGCGGTGACCGGACAGACCATCAACATCGCCTGCACCAAGGGCAGTGCCTATACCGTGGGCTTGAGCGACGGCCAGAACCCGGTCAGCGTCGGCGGGCGCCGGCGTATGATTTCCGGCACGAGCTACCTGGCCTACGACATTTTCAAAAGCGCCGGCACCACGCGTTGGGGCAGTGTCGGTGCGGCGCGGCGCGCCAGCTCCACGGCCGAGATCAACCCTGGCAACGGCTTGGGCATCGGCAGCCAGGTCTACAACTACAACGCGCGGATCTACACCGACCAGCCCACGCCACCAGGCGGCACCTATGTCGACAACGTGGTGCTGGATGTGGGCTTCTAGAACTTCATCAACGGTGTGGTGGGCTGGTCTACCGGGCTGACCATTGCGTAGTTATAGCCGCCGCCTGACCAGTATTCGGCCTGCAAGCCATTGGCGCTGCGGCTGCCGCGGGGCAGGAAACCGTTGTTCGGGCCTGGCGGTCGTATATAGAAGCTGATGCGCCGGCCTTGCGGGTCTTGGTATAGCACCATGGCTGCCGCGCCCTGGTCGGTGGTGAGCAGGCGCCCGCTGACCGGCTTGAACCCCGCCTGGCTCAGGTCGGGCAGGCGGTGGGCTTGATTGAAATAGCGGTCGAGCCAGGCCTGCATAGTGCCGCTACCCTCGGCACTGAAGTCGGCGGGCATGATGCCGTCCTGGGCAAACAGGCGGTAGGCCTGCATGGCATCGGTCATCGGCAATAGCGGCGGCTGGGTGGCTTCTCTGGCCTGCCAGCCGCCTATTCCGCCGAGGCTCACGGCAATCAGCAGCAGCGCCGCGGTGGCGAAGTGGCGGCGGGTCTGACGCTTGATACGCTGGCGAATCAGCGCCGGGTCCAGTGCCGGGTTGTTCGGCTGTTGCAGGGCGCCGCTTAAAGACGCGCGCAATAATTGCGCATCCTGTTGCCAGGCCTGGACCTGGGCGGCCACTTCGGGGTGGCTGGCCAGCCAGGTTTCAAGCACTCGGCGGTCACTCTCCAGTAATTGGTGATCGACGTAGGCATGCAAGTCGCGTTCGCTGGGGGGCAGGCTGATCATTTGAGTCTCCGCAGGGCAGGGCCGGCAATTTCGCCATCGCTGAGTTGACGCAACGCTTGGCGTGCGCGGGACAGGCGTGACATCACCGTGCCGATGGGCACGTCGAGAATCTCGGCCACGGCCTTGTAGCTCAAGCCCTCGACAGACACCCACAGCAGCAGGGCACGCTGTTCGGCGGTGAGTTGATCGAAGGCTTGCAGGGTGGATTGGGCCATCACCGTGCGCTCCACCGAAGGCTGCGCGTCATCGCGGCCGGTGAAGAACTCGAGCATGCGCGCATAGCGTCGGCTGCGGCGGTGGGCGTCGAGGAACTGCCGGTAGAGGATCGAGAACAGCCAGGCGCGCAGGTCACCTTCCAGACGTTTATCGGCCCAGGCGATGATCGCCCGTTCCAGAGTGGCCTGCACCAGGTCGTCGGCGCTGCTGCTGTTGCGCGTCAGCGACACGGCAAAACGCCGCAACCTGGGGATGAGTTCACGTAACTGTTCGTCGAGTTCATGCATGGGTGTCTGGCTGGTCACTACGCTGGGACTAGAAAGACGTCCGGCGTTAAAGGTTATTCCACGGCCCGCAAAATAATTCGAAGGTCAGGGAATAGAGCAAATCGGCGTTCGTCTTAATGCTCCGACCTTATGTTTCACCCTAAGGCCACTGGCCCTGGAGTTCCTGCATGGTAGATCACTCATCACCCCCCCGTCCTCCATTGAGCACTACGAGCCTGATCCTACGTCTGGCGGGTATCGGCGCCGTGGTTGCCGTTGTCGCTGGGGCATTTGCCTACGTCAACGGCACCCTTGACCCACAACGCCTACGGCCAAAAACCTTGGTCAATGCTCTGGAAACCAATAACGGCGTGCACCCAGGCTTTCGCCGTAACCACGCCAAGGGTGTGTGCGTGGCCGGTTACTTCCAGAGCAGTGCCGAGGCGCGTGCGTACTCCAGTGCCCAAGTGTTCAGCGCGGCCAAGACCCCGGTCATCGGCCGGTTTGCCTTGCCCAGCGGCAACCCTTATGCGCCGGACAGCAGTGTGCCGATCCGCAGTTTTGCCGTGCAATTCAGCCAGGCCAACGGCCAGCAGTGGCGCACCGGCATGAACAGCATGCCGGTATTCCCGGTGGGCACCCCCGAGGCGTTCTACCAGTTGCTCAAGGCAGGCGCGCCCGATCCGGCCACTGGCAAGCCGAACCCGGCCAATATGCCGGCATTTTTTGCCGCGCATCCGGAGACGGCACCGTTCCTGGCGTGGGTCAAGACCGCCAAGCCATCGGCCAGTTACGCGACTGAAACCTATAACGGCATCAATGCGTTTTACCTGGTGAGCGCCGATGGCAAACGCCAGGCCGTGCGGTGGGGCGTGGTGCCGCTCAGCCAGGACGCACCGGGCGATACTGCGCCGGATGGCGCCGATTTCCTCGAGAAAGATCTGGTGCAACGCCTCGCCGCCGGGCCGTTGCGTTGGCAATTGAACATGACCCTGGCCAACCCCGGCGACCCGCTGGATGACGCGAGCAAGACCTGGGCCGGCGAGCACAGGGTGCTGAACGCCGGCACACTGGTGCTGCAAAGCAGCCAGCCCCAGGCAGACGGTGATTGCCGCGATATCAACTTTGACCCGCTGATTCTGCCCAGCGGCATCGAGGCCTCCAATGACCCGTTGCTGGCCGCCCGCTCTGCCGCGTATGCCAGTTCGTACCTGCGCCGCGCCGGTGAAGTCAGCCCCTTGCACAGCGCCCCTCAGGAGTCGAAGCCATGAATGCCCAGCCCCGCTTTTTTGCCCCCCTGGCACGTCTGCTGCACTGGCTGATGGCGCTGATGATCATTGCCATGCTGTTTATCGGCGCGGGGTTGGCCGCGTCAGTGTCTGAGCGCCATGAGTGGTTGATCCACCTGCACAAGCCGCTGGGGATCGCGATACTGGCCCTGGTGATCGTGCGGTTGGTGGTGCGCTTTTGCACACGACAGCCGCCATTGCCAGCGGATTTGCCCGCGTGGCAAGTGCTGGCGGCCAAGGCTTCCCATGTGCTGCTGTATGCGTTGATGCTGGTGTTGCCGCTGCTGGGCTGGGCGATGATTTCGGCCGCCGGTGATCCGGTAATGCTCAGCAGCAGCGTGCAACTGCCCGCGCTGGTGGGGGCGAATGCGCCGTTGTTTGCGCTGTTGCGCAATGCCCACGGCTATCTTGCCTACCTGTTGTTCCTTACGGTACTGGTGCACTTGGCGGCGGCGTTGTTCCACGGTTTGATCCGCCGCGATGGTGTCTTGCAAAGCATGACCGGCACCAAGGACTGATGGCTTTTGTGGCGAGCAAGCTCGCCACATGTGCTTAACGCAAGAGGCCGACAATATCGGCGACGCTGCTCAAGACGTCCTTGCCCAGCTGTTTCGAGCGATCGCCTGACCAGCCGGTGCGCAGGTTGGGTGCGTCGTCGTTGTCCTTGAAGGGCATCTCCAGGGTCAGGGACAGGCAGTCATACTTTTCACCGACCGCGTTGCAGGCCAGGGTCATGTTGGCTTCGCCCGGCAGGTCGCGGGTGTAGCCGTGGGTGGTTTGGAAGTCCCGGGTCAGGTGGCTCAGATGGCGGCGGAAGTGTTTTTCCAGGGCTTCGATGCGCGGTGTGTAGCCGGGGTTGCCTTCGCAGCCGGCGGTGAAGACGTAGGGGATCTCTTCGTCGCCGTGGATATCGAGGAACAGGTCCACGCCATATTTTTCCATCTGTTCCTGGACGAACAGGACTTCCGGGCTGAGTTCCTGGCTGGCGTTTTGCCAGGCGCGGTTGAGGTCCTGGCCCATGGCGTTGGTGCGCAGGTGGCCATGGAAGGCGCCATCGGGGTTCATGTTCGGAACCAGGTACAGGTCAGCCACGGCCAGCAGCTTTTTCAGCTCGTCGTCGCCGTCCTGTTGCAGGCGTTCGATCACGCCTTCCATAAACCACTCGGCCATGTGCTCGCCGGGATGCTGCTGGGCAATGATCCATACCTTGCGGCGACCTTCGCCCCCTTTGCCGCGTCGTAGCATTTGGATATCGCGGCCTTCAGCGCTCTTGCCGGTGGCGAGCAGGGTGACGCCTGCGTACTTCAGGGCTTGATCGATCAACCAGTCGTGGCGTTCACGGCTGTAGGGCTCGAAATAGGCGAACCAGACGTGTTTTTCCCGGGTCTGGAGGGTGATATGCAGGATCTCACCGTCAAAGCGCGTCGGTACCCGGAACCAGTTGATATGGTCGTAGGACGCCACGGCGTTGTACCCGCTCCAGGCATGTCGATAGGACGAGCGACCCGCGTTGCTCAGGCGAAAAGTGTGGGTATGCCCCACGTGCATGCCTTCGGCCTTGAAGTGGAACCATTGGAAGTGATCGCTGCGGGTATCGGGTTTGATTGCCAGCAACAACTGATAGGCATCGCTGGCATCCAGGACCTGGATGTTGCCGCTGTCGAAATCGGTGCTGATCTTGATGGACGTCAAGGCCACGGTCATAGTCTGGTTGCCTGAATATGAGTGAGGTGGTGGCTATATTACACAGGCGGCAGGCAAAACCTGGATGCAAAATTGTTGCACGGGGAGGGGGCGTCATCCCTGACGCCGCGGCAGCTTAGGGTCTATGAGATTGATTCTCAAGCGCTAAATCGCAAAGATCCGGGCTAGAGCAGTCGAGTGGCTTTCTTTAGGCGATAGTCTTTTGCTACCATGCGCGCCATCAAGCAACACACAGTCTTCATTAGCCTGAAGCCACGCCAGGGAAACTGGCAAAAAAAAGACCCGGCCAAAGAGCCGGGTCAAAAACCGTGATTAGCCTGATGAGGAGATATTCCAAGAGTCCGACCTAAGGTCTCTTGGTCTATCGACTGATCTCGCGATCAGCTGGGTCCAATAATAATCATTATCATTTGCAAGTCAAATGTTTTTATCCGTGGGATAGAAATATTTTTCCTTGACGCTTTTTATGCGCTTGCCTGGGCCACTGGCCCTTGCAACGACCGCTCCACCATCGCCTTGGCCATATCAATCAAATACACCACGGAAAACGCCAGGTCGCGCTGAGTGCCTTGATGGCTGCACGCTGATTCATAGGCGGTTGCCGCTGCACTGCGCAACAGGTCCGAGGCATGCACCAGAGCTTCCTCTTGGCTGATGCCCGGTTTGATCACGAACATGGCGTCATCCTGGGCCGGCGCCGACATCTCTTCTTTCAAGTAATAATCCAGCGCGCGCTGGGCCGCCCCGCTGTTGTGCATGTCGTGTAATTCAATGTGTTCAGGTGTTTCGGGCAATGGATACGGGCTGTTCGTCATAAGCGGCAGTACTCCGGTGGGTGTCGAAATCCTTAGGCTTGATGATAGTACGTATCGTATTTATGTCGTTTTATGGATTACTACAAACTGTTTATTGCCCTGAAAAATACACGTCGTATCGTCAGGCGCCATGGATAAATGGATAGCGTTGGTTAAAGCCAACATGAAAGACCGCAAGGTCACGCAAGGCGAATTGGCGGAGCGCCTGGGCATGTCCCAGGGCGGTGTCGGCCACTGGCTCAACAAGCGCCGTGTACCGAGCCTGGCGGACATGAACCGGGTGCTCGCGGAGCTGGGGTTGGGGGACCTGGAAGTGGCGCTCGAGATTCGCGAGCGGGCCGCAACAGAGGTGGCGTTGGAACGACGCTACAACCCGTATTTTCGCTACCCGGTCAGCGACTGGAAGCAGGCGTGCGAGTTGCGCGAGGAGCGTGCGGCCTATGGAACGAGTCGCTACGAATTGACCGATTACCACGCTCAAGGCAAGGCGTTCTGGCTACCGGTGACGAGCGACGCCATGACCGCGCCCACGGGCCTGAGCATCGGTGCCGGGATGATGATCCTGGTGGACCCGGCTATCGAGCCCGACCCCGGCAAACTGGTGGTTGCCCAATGGGCTGGCAGTCCCCAGGCGACCTTTCGCCAATTGCAGGAAGAAAGCGGCCGGCGTTACCTGGTGCCGCTCAATCCCACTTACCCCAAGGCGCTGCTCACCGAGGATTGCAGCATCCTGGGGGTGGTGGTGCAAGCCACGGCGAAGTTCTAGCCGGCCGTTTCAAGCTCCACCAGCGCGCTGCCTTCAGCCACCATTTCACCTTCCAGGCAGAACAGCGCCTTGACCACCCCAGCCTGGGGCGCACGGATGCTGTGTTCCATCTTCATGGCTTCCAGCACCACCAGTTGGCTGCCAGCCTCGACGGCTTGCCCCACCTCTACCAACACGCGCACGATGCTGCCGTTCATCGGAGCGCTAAGACCGCCCTGGGGAGATTGCCCGGCTTCTACCGCCGCAATCGGATCAAACAGGCTGACGGCATGCATCTCACCGTCCCAACGCAGGTACAGGCTGCCTGCGCTACGGACCGCCAGGTGAGCACGGCGCACCCCTTGACGCTCGATCAGCAACTGCTCGCCGCACAGCTGTGGCGCGTTCCCCGATAATGTCACCAGCCGATCCTGCCCATTGCAGCTCAGGTGCAGCGAAACCTCGGACGGCAGCCCCGCACGAAAGCCCTGGTTATTGGCCCACGGGCCATCGCCCGTCGGCAGGCTGTGCATAAATGCCCAGCCCGCCGCCTGCCAGAACGCATCGCTCAATGCGCCGGGCTCTGGCAACAGCTCATCCTGATAACGCGGGATAAAACCGGTATCCAGTTCAGCCGCCGCAAACGCGGGATGACCGATGATGCGTCGCAGAAAGCCCAGGTTAGTCTTGAGCCCGCCGACCGCAAATTCATCGAGCATGCTCAGTAACCGCAAACGCGCCTGTTCACGGTCTTCGCCCCAGGCAATCAACTTGCCGAGCATCGGGTCGTAGAAGGGCGATACGTCGTCGCCTTGCTCGACACCGCTGTCCACCCGGCGGCCCGGGCCCGGGCCGGACTCGCGGTACAGCGCCAGGTGCCCGGTGGCCGGCAGGAAGTCATTGGCCGGGTCTTCGGCATACAGCCTCACTTCAATGGCATGGCCGATCAACGGCACCTGCTCTTGAGTGATCGGCAGCGCCTCGCCCTGGGCCACCCGGATCTGCCAGGCCACCAGGTCGAGACCGGTGATCGCCTCGGTCACCGGGTGTTCCACTTGCAGTCGCGTGTTCATCTCCATGAAGAAAAACCCGCCACGGGCATCCAGCAGAAATTCCACCGTGCCTGCGCCGACATAACCGATGGCCTGGGCTGCCCGCACAGCTGCTTCGCCCATGGCCTTGCGCTGCTCGAGACACAAGCCCGGCGCCGGGGCTTCTTCGACGACCTTTTGGTGGCGACGTTGGATCGAGCAGTCGCGCTCATTGAGATACAGGCAGTGGCCATGCTGGTCGGCAAACACCTGGATCTCGACATGCCGCGGCTTGAGCAGATATTTCTCCACCAGCATCTGCCCATTGCCGAAGGATGACAGCGCTTCACGCTGGGCAGAGGCCAGGGCTTCGGCCAACTGGCTGACATCCTCGACCACCTTCATGCCCTTGCCGCCGCCGCCGGCCGTGGCCTTGAGCAGCACCGGGTAGCCGATACGCTCACAGGCGGCGCGGAAGGTTTCCAGGTCCTGGGCCTCGCCGTGGTAACCCGGCACCAGCGGTACGCCAGCGGTTTCCATCAGGGCCTTGGCCGCTGATTTGCTGCCCATGGCGTCGATGGCAGAGGCGGGCGGGCCGAGGAAAATCAAGCCGGCGGCCTCGATGGCGCGGGCGAAGCCAGCGTTTTCCGAGAGGAAACCGTAGCCGGGGTGAATCGCCTGTGCACCGCTGGCGTGGGCGGCGGCAATCAGTTTGTCGATTTGCAGGTAGCTGTCGGTGGCTTTGCTGCCACCCAGGTCGACACGGATGTCGGCCTCGCGGCTATGACGCGCATCGCGGTCGATGGCGCTGTGCACGGCCACGGTGGTCAGGCCCATGGCCTTGGCGGTGCGCATGACCCGGCAGGCAATCTCGCCACGGTTGGCCACCAGTATGGTGCTGAGTGTGCTCATAAGCGCGGCTCCTGGGCTTGCCAGCTCGGCGCACGTTTTTGCAGGAACGCACGCAAACCTTCCTGGCCCTCGGCGCTCACCCGAATGCGGGCGATGGCGTTTTCGCAATAACGTCGCAGCGCAGGCGTGAGGGCACCGTTGCCCACTTCACGCAGTAAGTCCTTACTGGCGCGCATCGCCGCCGGGCTGTTTTGCAGCAGGTTTTCGACCCACTGGTCCACCTGCTGATCCAGGGTTTCGGCCGGATAACTCTCTGCCAGTAAACCGATCTCCCTTGCTCGCTGGCCACCAAAGCGCTCGGCCGTGAGGGCATAACGACGGGCAGCACGTTGGCCGATGGCCTGCACCACGAAAGGACTGATCACCGCCGGCGCCAGGCCGATGCGCACTTCCGACAAACAGAACTGCGCCTCATCGGTGCCGATGGCCATGTCACAGCAACTGATCAGGCCCAACGCGCCACCGTAGGCTGCGCCTTGCACCACGGCCAGCGTGGGGATTTTCAGCTTGGACAGGTTGTACATCAGCTCCGCCAGTTCACGGGCGTCGTCCAGGTTGGTGTGGTAGTCCAGCTCGGCCGATTGCTGCATCCAGGCCAAGTCGGCGCCGGCACTGAAATGCTTGCCGCGCCCGCGCAGTATCAAAAAACGCAGGGACGGGTCGCCTTGCACCTGGTCCAGGGCAATGATCAGTTCACGGATCATCTCGGCGTTGAACGCATTGTTCTTGGCTTCACGACTGAGCCACAGCGTGGCAAAGCCACGGCTGTCAGTGATCAGTTCGAGGGTGTTGAAGTCGTTCATGCAAGGAGCTCCATGATAATAAGAGGCCTCCTGTAGGAGCGCGCTTGTTGTGGCGAGCAAGCTTGCTTGCGCTGGGGGGCGCAGCGCCCCCAAAAAAGCCGGGACTGCTGCGCAGTCAGCGGGAGCAAGCTCCCTCGCCACAACAAGCTCGCTCCTGCAGGTTACATGCGGAACACGCCGAAGCGGCTCGGCTCGATGGGGGCGTTCAGCGAGGCGGACAAGGCCAGAGCCAGCACGTCGCGGGTCTGCAACGGGTCAATGACGCCGTCATCCCACAAGCGCGCGCTGGAGTAGTAGGGGTGGCCCTGGGTTTCATACTGATCGAGTATCGGTTGCTTGATTGAAGCTTCCTCATCGGCGCTGAACGCGTTGCCTGCGCGCTCGGCCTGCTCCCGCTTGACCTGCACCAGCACTCCGGCGGCCTGTTCGGCACCCATCACGCCGATGCGTGCGTTTGGCCACATCCACAAGAAGCGTGGGTCGTAGGCGCGGCCGCACATGCCATAGTTACCGGCACCAAAGCTGCCACCGATGATCACGGTGAACTTCGGCACTTTGGCGCACGCCACGGCGGTCACCAGCTTGGCGCCATGCTTGGCGATGCCGCCGGCTTCGTACTTCTGGCCGACCATGAAGCCGGTGATGTTCTGCAGGAACAGCAGGGGAATCCCGCGCTGGCAGGCCAGTTCGATAAAGTGCGCGCCTTTCTGCGCGGCCTCGGCGAACAGAATGCCGTTGTTGGCCAGGATCGCAATCGGGTAGCCATGCAAATGCGCAAAGCCGCACACCAAGGTGGTGCCGAACAGGGCCTTGAACTCATCGAACACCGAGCCGTCCACCAGCCGTGCGATCACTTCGCGTACATCGAAGGGTTGCTTGGCATCCGCCGGGATCACACCGTACAGCTCTTCGCTGCTGTACAGCGGCGCCACTGGCGGCCGTTGCACCAATTGACCTTGTTTGCGCCAATTGAGGTTGGCGACGCTGCGCCGAGCCAGGGCCAGGGCGTGTTCATCGCTGTCGGCATAGTGGTCGGCCACGCCGGAGATCTTGCAGTGCACATCGGCGCCGCCGAGGTCTTCGGCGCTGACCACTTCACCGGTGGCGGCCTTTACCAGCGGTGGCCCGGCAAGGAAGATGGTGGCTTGCTGGCGCACCATGATCGCTTCGTCGGCCATGGCCGGCACGTAGGCGCCGCCGGCGGTGCATGAGCCCATCACCACGGCGATCTGCGGGATGCCCTGGGCGCTCATGTTGGCCTGGTTGAAGAAGATCCGCCCAAAGTGCTCGCGGTCCGGGAACACCTCGTCCTGGCGCGGCAGGTTGGCGCCGCCGGAGTCCACCAGGTAGATGCACGGCAGGCGGTTCTGCTCGGCGATGGTCTGGGCGCGCAGGTGTTTTTTCACGGTCAGCGGATAGTAGGAGCCACCTTTGACTGTGGCATCGTTGGCGACGATCATGCATTCGACGCCTTCCACGCGACCAATGCCGGCAATCACTCCGGCCGCCGGTACGTCTTCGCCATACACCTGATAAGCCGCCAACTGGCTGAGCTCGAGAAACGGCGAGCCCGGGTCGAGCAGGCGATTGATACGCTCACGGGGCAGCAACTTGCCCCGCGAGGTGTGGCGTTCCTGGGCCTTGGTGCCGCCACCTTGTTGCACATGGGCGAGCAGGCTGTGCAGGGCGTCGACCTGTTCGCGCATCGCCATACTGTTGGCGGCGAACTCCGCCGAGCGTGGGTTGAGCTGGGTATGCAGGGTGGCCATGACGCGCTCCTTCAGCGGGTTTCGTTGAAGAGTTCGCGGCCAATCAACATCCGCCGAATCTCACTGGTACCGGCGCCGATTTCATACAGCTTGGCGTCGCGCAGCAGGCGGCCGGCGGGGAATTCGTTGATATAGCCATTGCCGCCGAGAATCTGGATCGCATCGAGGGCCATCTGCGTGGCGCGCTCGGCGCTGTAGAGGATCACGCCGGCGGCGTCCTTGCGCGTAGTCTCGCCGCGCTCGCAAGCCTGGGCCACGGCGTAGAGATAGGCGCGGCTGGCGTTGAGCTGGGTGTACATGTCGGCGACCTTGCCCTGGATCAGCTGGAATTCACCGATGCTCTGGCCAAACTGCTTGCGGTCGTGAATGTAGGGCACGATCAGATCCATGCATGCCTGCATGATCCCTGTGGGGCCGCCGGACAGCACCACGCGTTCGTAGTCCAGGCCGCTCATCAGCACTTTCACACCGCCATTGAGCACGCCGAGGATGTTGTCTTCGGGCACCTGCACGTCATCGAAAAACAACTCGCAGGTGTTGGAGCCACGCATGCCCAGCTTGTCGAACTTGTTGCTGCGGCTGAAGCCTTTCCAGTCGCGCTCGACGATGAAGGCGGTGATGCCGTGGGCGCCTTTCTCCAGGTCGGTCTTGGCATAGATCACGTAAGTGTTGGCGTCGGGGCCGTTGGTGATCCAGGTCTTGCTGCCATTGAGGACGTAGCAGTCGCCGCGTTTATCGGCGCGCAGTTTCATCGAGACGACGTCGGAGCCGGCATTCGGCTCGCTCATGGCCAGGGCGCCGACGTGCTCGCCGCTGATCAGCTTGGGCAGGTACTTGAGTTTTTGCTCGTGGTTACCGTTGCGGTTGATCTGGTTCACGCACAGGTTGGAGTGCGCGCCGTAGGACAGCGCCACCGAAGCCGAACCGCGACTGATTTCTTCCATGCTCACCACGTGGGCCAGGTAACCCAGGCCGGCACCGCCGTATTCTTCCGGCACGGTGATGCCCAGCAGGCCCATGTCCCCGAACTTGCGCCACAGGTCGGCGGGGAACAGGTTGTCGATGTCGATCTGGGCCGCGCGCGGTGCGATCTCCTTGCCCACGAAGGCCTGCACCTGGTCGCGCAGCATGTCGATGGTCTCGCCGAGGGCGAAGTTCAGGGACGGGTAACTCATGGACAGGCACCTTAATGTGAGCTTTGTTGTTGTGTGGGTTGGGCGCACGAGCAGGGCGCTCACCTTTACGTTAACGTAAGCTTGCGTTGCGGCGCTGTCAATCGTAGTTTACGTATACGTCAACCTACAAAAAAGATAACAGGGGTCGTTATGCATCCACCTAATCAGAGCTACAGCCGTGGTTCCCAGGACAAGGCCTTGCTGGCCATGACTATTGGCCAGGCTTTTGATCGCACCGCCGCGCAATATCCTGATGGCGAAGCCTTGGTGGTTCGCCACCAACAGCGGCGCTACACCTGGCGGCAACTGGCCGAGACGGTTGATTTGCATGCGCGGGCATTCCTGGCTTTGGGCATGCAAACCGGTGACCGCCTGGGCATCTGGGCACCCAATTGCGCCGAGTGGCTGATCTGTCAGGTGGCAAGCGCCAAGCTCGGGGTGATCCTGGTCAATATCAACCCGGCGTACCGCAGCAGTGAGTTGGACTACGTGCTCAAGCAATCCGGCTGCCAGTGGCTGGTGTGCGCCGGAGCGTTCAAGACCTCCGATTACCACGCCATGCTCCAGGCGCTGAAGCCAGATTTGCGCGGCCTTATCAGCCTCGATCCCAGCCCGCCGCCGGGCTTCATGCCCTGGTCGCAGCTGTCAGGCCTGGGCGCCGGTGTCCCGCCTGAGCAACTGCACAGCCGCGAGGCCAGCCTGCACTTCGACCAGCCTGTGAATATCCAGTACACCTCCGGCACCACCGGCTTCCCCAAGGGCGCCACCCTCAGTCACCACAACATCCTCAATAACGGCTACATGGTCGGCGAAAGCCTGGGCTTGACGGCGCGGGACCGCCTGGTGGTTCCGGTGCCGCTGTATCACTGCTTTGGTATGGTGATGGGCAACCTCGGCTGCATCACCCACGGTACCACCCTGATCTATCCCAACGATGGCTTCGACCCACTGCTGACGTTGAGTGCCGTCGCCGAAGAAAAAGCCACCGGCTTATATGGTGTGCCAACCATGTTCATCGCCATGCTCGATCACCCTCGCCGCGCCGAGTTCGACTTGTCCAGCCTGCGTACCGGGATCATGGCCGGGGCCACGTGCCCTATCGAAGTGATGCGCCGAGTCATCAACGAAATGCACATGAGTGAAGTGCAGATCGCCTACGGCATGACCGAAACCAGCCCGGTGTCACTGCAAACTGGTGCGGATGACGATATAGAGCGGCGCGTCACCACGGTGGGCCGCACCCAACCGCAACTGGAAACCAAGATTATCGACGAGGCCGGCAACACCGTCGCGCGCGGCGTGATAGGAGAGCTGTGCACCCGTGGCTACAGCGTGATGCTCGGTTACTGGAACAACCCCGAAGGCACCCGTGAGGCTATCGATGACGCCGGCTGGATGCACACCGGCGACCTGGCGACCATGGATGAACACGGCTATGTGTGCATCGCCGGGCGCAACAAGGACATGATCATCCGCGGTGGCGAAAACGTTTACCCACGGGAGTTGGAAGAGTTCTTCTTCACCCACCCGGCGGTGGCCGACGTGCAGATCATCGGCGTCCCCGATGAGCGTTATGGCGAAGAAATCGTCGCCTGGATCAAGTTCCATCCGGGTCATGCCGCCAACGAGCTTGAGCTGTTGAGCTGGTGCAAGGACCGCATCGCCCATTTCAAGACGCCAAGGCACTTCAAGTTTGTGGACGAGTTTCCGATGACGGTGACGGGCAAGATTCAGAAGTTTCGCATGCGTGAGATCAGCATCGAGGAACTGACGCGTTAACTACTTAGCCCAGGAAACAGGTGCAGCTCTTTAAATTGGTCTTTTGAGAATTCTCACTGGACCTGATATGAGCGATATGGACACCGCATTCGCACTGGTAGAAGCGCAAAGTATTCATACCGGTCCGATCAGGGAGCACATCCCTGGTTGGTATACCGACTCTTCGTTGCGCCGAAAGCGCGAACTGGCTGAATTTGCACTGGAGGTGCCGGACTTTTACCGCTGCGCCGATACCGTAACGCGTGAATCGATCCATGCAGCCCATGCCGACGGTTGGGCTGCATTGAATGCGATCGACCGGGTTTTTGATGGGCTCAAGGACAGCGTCGAGTATGTCGAACCCCTGTTGGTCAAGGCGATAAAAGAGCAGTTCAATCTTGATCTGGATGTCCGGCGAACCTTTTTTGCGCGCAAAATTTACTACCGAAAACGTGTCGATGAGCGCAGCGATTTGGGGGGCGCATTTGCGTTTGCGACAAATGTTGGCGGACAGAGGGACTATTACTACTCAGGCATCACGTTGCTGGAAGCCGCAATGGGTAACTTCTCTGCTAGCGAAGCGCTTCAGGGGCCGTGCGACGATTGCCAACTGATTACGCGGTTTGATTTCCATAGCAACAGCGAAATATTGTCCACCGAATTTGCCGTCAAGCAGTTGGTGCTGCCACTGCCAGCCTATCGGTTTGCGGACCTTTGCCGCAGCCTTGATCTGGGTAAGCAGTACCAGGCGCATGTCGACTCAGTGCTTGTTCCCGTTGATGAACCAGGAACCGACGCGGGTACGGCAGTCAACGCATTGCTGCGGGAATTGGTTGCGTATAAAAAAAAGCAATTGGAGGTTCAGGCCCGGGTCGCACTGGTGCGTCAACACATCGCACCGGACAGTTTCCAGATGATCTTGGATTACGCAGCCTACCGTTTAGGGCAGAAAACCGTTAGCTGGAGGGGAGGGAATATGATGTGCTCCTCTCCGACGATCGAACGTGTGCAAACCAGGCAGATCATGTTGTTTTACACCGACGCCCCCCGTGTCGAGAACTACCTGCTTTACGTACCGGGTGACCCAGACAAGCCCCTGATGGAATACACGTCGCTATGGGCAGTGGCCGATGATTTGGCCAAACGTCTGTGCTCATCCGAGTATCGTCTGTTTTTCAGTCGATTTATTCCGGTTGAGCACCAAAGTGAGTTTTTTACTGCGGTTAAACGGACCCTGGATCCTGAAGACATCTATGGGCTGCATGACAACTTCACGTTAGACAGCAGCGCAGGGCATCACCGGCCTCGGATATTTGAGACAACCTACTACGTCGATTGGCATTACTGGTCGCAGCAGCAACTGACCCTCGTCCGCGATAACGCCAAGGCACTGGTGGTGTCCACGGCAGATCAAGACACACGCGCCAGGCTTGAATGGTTACAGGCGGTCGGCAGTGCGGCGTTGGACGTCTTTAACCTGGCCTCATTCGTTGTTCCGGGGCTAGGTCCCTTGATGATGATGATCGGTGCCATTCAGATAATGTATGAGCTGGAGCAAACCGTTTCCAACTTCAGGGCAGGTGATACGAAAGAGGGGTGGGCACACGCGTCGGGGATCATGCTGAACCTGGCGCTTGCAGCTGCCGGGCACAAGCTTATTCCGGTCATCAGCGAGTCTGAGTATGTCAAAGGCTGGGTGCATGTGCTCTCGCCCCAGGGGAAAACACGTCTGGCGAGACCGAACGTGGACGATTATCAACAATCGGTGACGATGCCATCGCGTGCGCGCCCGGATTCCATGGGGTTGTATACCCATGCCGGCAAACGCTACTTACCGGCACGGAACGGGCGTTATTACGAGCTGGCGTTTGCGGATGACGCCTTCACTCTCCGTCACCCCAGCGATGTACGACGCTATGCGCCACGCGTCACGCATAACGGCATGGGCGCCTGGGTACACGAATTTGAGCAACCACTCAGTTGGGACCGGCGCACCCTTATGCGGCGTATCGGCCCTGCTGTGGATGGGCTCAACGACGAGCAGTTAGAGCAGATTTACCAGGTCAGCGGAGTCCAGGAAGACCAGTTGCGCAAGATGTACATCGACCTGGCGTCACCGCCACCGCTAGTGGCTGAGACCATCCGGCGTTTTCAGATTGATCGTCGTTACGGCGGTTTTATTGAGCAGATGCGCAGCCCGGACCCAGCGGTCTACAGTCGGGCAGATCCTGATCTGCAGCTGGAACTGATGACCCACGAAAGTATTTGGCCCTCTTCCAGGGGCCTGAGTGTCATTGGTACCGAGCAAGGCACCACGATTTATCAGGCGCCTGCTGGATCGCAAACGTTGGCCCAAGTGGCGATCAGCGAGCAAGCGTTGGCCAACGGACAACTGCTCGACACGGTGATCGCGGACCTGAGTGACGAGCAGTTGAAGGTCTTGTTGGGTGAGGATGTACAGGAAGCCCGACTGCGCGAAGGGCGCGATGATAGTTCGCACTCAGGCGGGTACTCCCAAGAACTGAAAAAATTGCTGCGCCGCCCCCGTGATCCTGGAGCGACGCTGTCGAGGTTGCGACTGCGTTTGGTACTGGCGGCGCGATCCAGGCGTGAAGAGCTGTTGAGCGCCGTACCTCAGAGCCCGGATGAGCCGGCGCGGTGGGTCCAGGAGGCGTTTCCCGAGTTGCCTGCGGTTGCGGTAGGGCAGTTGCTGGAACATATGGATGAGACTCAGCGTCAACAATTGACTACCACCCAACGTCCTCCCTTGCGGCTTTCCCAAGAGGCTCGCGAATACCTGGATGCCTTTCGACTGCAACGAGCTTACGAAGGCCTCTACCTGTATGAAGGCACGAGCGAAGACATAGCGCGTCTCGCCCTGCACACCTTGGAAAAAATGCCGGGATGGTCGGACACGGTACGTATCGAATTACGCGACGGCTCGTTTACGGGGCCGGTGTTGGACAGCATCGGGCCGAATAAGGCCGAGCGGACCAGTGTCTTTATCAAACGTGCTGACGGTCGCGTAGGGAGTTCATGGCACTCCTATGACACGGAAAGGTTCTACGAGTCACTGTTTAACATGGTACCGATGCCTGATGTCGAGGTCATGGTTTACCCTGGAGAAGCGCGCTGGACGAACTTGCGCCAAGCCTTGCAGCGACAGGCACCCACCCCGGACGAGTTACGCGATACCCTTGATATGCCCAGCGTCAGGCAGGGCTATCAATCGCCGATGGCATTGGCTCAAGGTGCCCGGGGGCTTAGCGCGGTAGCGCCCTCAACGCGCGCCTTCCAATGCCGCTTCGAAGCTCACAGCCTGTATCCCGGTTCTACGCTGGAGCAAATTGAGGCCTACCTGAACGTCAAGGGGCAGGGGGATGCGTTCATGCTCAAGGAGATTCGCCGACTGCAGGTTGAATTTAACCGCTTGGGCAAGGACTTGAAGCGATGGGCAAACACGCACCCCAGCAAGTTAAAGGTCGCAGAGAGCATCAAGGCGTGCTGGCAGCGACGTACCGAGCTTGTTCACAATAATGCAGGTGAGGTAACAGGTTATGCCCTTGACCTCAGCAATTGGCTTGTCGAAGACTTGCCGACGTTGACGGTCGAAATGCCCCATGTGTCGAGTCTGTCTCTGCGACGCATGGGCTTGCTCAATAACGTCGGGGAGTTTCTGGAAGCCTTCAAGGGCCTGCGCCACCTGGTTTTGGATGGAAACCGGCTGACCGACCTGCCAAAAATCATTGGCAGCATGAGCGGGCTGACCCAATTGTCCCTGGGGGGCAATCAACTGCGGTTGACCCTGGACAGTGTGAAGGCGTTGGCTCGCTTGAAGCATTTAAGGGTGCTCTCTCTGTCGAACAACCCTCTGGTGCTGGCTCCGGATGTAAGCGCCATGGCGCAGTTGGATCAGCTCTACCTGGCCCATTGCCAGTTGAACGTGTTGCCCGTCGGGGTGCTTGAGCTGCGTCGGTTAAGGCGCCTGGACTTGCGTGGCAACCTGTTGGTGGAGCTGCCCCGGACGCTATTTCAGCGAACCGCGGCGCAGAACCGCGGGACGACGTTGCAGGAGAACCCTGAGTTATCCCTGCACACCCTGGACCGAATTGAAGCCTATAGACTGCGTAGCGGGGTGGCATTGCTCGACAGGGCGATGCCAAGGTATGTCACTGAGAACGTTGCTTTGTTGGTTTGGCTTGAAGAAATGCCAGTTGCTCAACGTGTACAACTGACACAGCTATGGCAGGACCTTAGGGTAGAGCCTGGGGCCGATGCTTTTTTTCGGCTGATTGCGGATATGACGCGTTCGGCGACTTACAAGGCTGCCTCGGCACGCGCCGGACTCGCGGAGCAAGTCTGGACGCTGATAAAAGATGTTGCGGACGATGAGCAACTTCGTCGGGAGATTTTCGCGGCGGTCGACGCCCCAGGTACCTGTACGGACCAACGCACCGATGTGCTGTTCAAGCTCCGTCTACAGGTGCGAATTCATAAAGCTGGGCTTGACGCCGGTACTTTGCAGGTTGAGTCGGGGCTGATAGCGCTGGGCAGGGGCCATTTTCGTCTGGTGGAGCTGGATAAACTGGTCAGCGCTGATATTGCAGCGCGTCAATCGGCGTTGCACGCACGTGCTGCTGCTACTGCGGTGAGCGAGGCTGCGGCTGCCGCTCGGGAACAAGCATTGCCAAATGCCGCCGATTTGGCCGAGGCCGCACAGGCGGCAACAGAGGCTGCAGAGAGCGCAGAGGCCGCGGCACAACTGGGGGCGCCAGGGGCCCAGGCCGCAGATGCTGCCGAACGCCAGGCACGCGAGATTGCGAATACGGCAGGCATTGTTGATTGGCCCAGAGAGCCCTTTAGTGAAGGTCTCGAGGTGGATCTGGTTTATCGCACCTCCTTGGCCGATCGGCTCGAACTGCCGCTCCAGCCGCGCCTCATCATGTTTGGGGATATCTACCCGGTCAGCGAACCGGTCATACGCCAAGCCGGCGACACAATTGAGCACAAGGAGGCCGTGCCGGGTGTGCTGGCGCGTTTTTTGGTGGAAGAGGCTTTTTGGGAGGATCACCTGAGGAAGCTCTATGCCAATGACATTGAGCAACGCTTCAGTCAAACCAAACAAATGCTTCAAGAAAAATCGTCCGCACTGGATGACCTCGAAGATAGCGTCGGGAACTATTATGGAACCGAGAATGCTGAGGCGCGTCGCTCGCATCTAGAGGATGTCAACGAGGCGTTGGAGGAAGTACAGAGGCTTTTCGGTTTAGAGCTTCAGCAGATTGTCGATCCTGCGGGGATGCCGCAAGGGGACTTTCTATCAACCCAACGCATTGCATTGGGAGATGCCTGGGTTTTAGAGGAAAAGCGTGCTCTGGTGGCTGTTACCCAATCAATCCTGGATCGACCCGTGCCCCTCTGAACCGTGCGTCAGGAAGCACAAAGGGGACCCGAAGGTCCCCTTTAATTTGTCGTTGCGTGCTCTTTTCTTATTATTGAGGGGCGGCCTGTTGTTGTTTTTGGTAGCCGTGGCCCGTACCGCTGTTTTTGGCGACCCCATCCGGGATCAAGAGCAAACGTATTTTTTTGAACGCTGACCTGCTTCTTCGTAAACGATCCAACCAGTGGGCAGCTACCTGAGGTAGTTTTATTTTTCTCTATCCGGTTGCGGGTTGCGGCATGCCGTACCCTGGGAAGCACATCTTCTCCAAAAAAATCTGTTAGCTGCGTCTCTGCCGTGTTGTTTTTGTTATGTCAGAGTCGTTTCGTCTTATTTTTATTAGGTTTGGAGCTTTTTATTCTTGTTATGCCATAGAGATAGCAGAAGGCGTGCCAACTTTATAAATTCCTTTAAAATCAATGATTTAATTTTTTAGCCAGATATATTTGTTGGGTCGCACCATAAATTCTGTTCCCTCGTTACCCGTTGTGCGGGTGTGCGGTAACACATTGTCACAGCTGTGCTACTCACCCGGCGTTACGCGCTCTCGCTACACGGGAACCCGTGGGCCGCCCAAGCACGTCGCAGATCTGCTGACCCGCGCCAATCAAGCGCTCCAGGTCAATGCCCGTGTCGATACCCAGGCCATTGAGCAGGTACAGCACATCCTCGGTAGCGACGTTACCGCTCGCGCCCTTGGCGTAAGGGCAACCGCCGAGGCCGGCGATGGAGCTGTCGAACACCTGGATGCCTTCCAGCAGGCTGGCGTAGACATTAGCGATGGCCTGGCCATAGGTGTCATGGAAATGCCCGGCCAGCTTGTCCCGCGGCACCTGGGCACCGACCACTTCGAACAGCCGCCGGGTTGCCCCCGCCGTGCCGGTGCCGATGGTGTCGCCCAGGGACACTTCATAGCAGCCCATGGCATACAGTTCGCGAGCGACGGCCGCCACCTGCGCTGGGGCGATATCGCCTTCATACGGGCAACCCAACACGCACGACACATACCCGCGCACGCTGATGCCTTGCTGCTTGGCCGCATCCATGATGGGTGCGAACCGCGCCAGGCTTTCGCTGATGGAGCAGTTGATATTGCGCTGGGAAAACGCTTCGGACGCTGCGGCAAATACCGCAACTTCCTTGACCCCGGCCGCCAGCGCATCCTCGAACCCGCGCAGGTTTGGCGCCAGCGCCCCATAGGTCACGCCGGGCTTGCGCTGGATCTGTGCAAACACCTCGGCTGAGCCGGCCATTTGCGGCACCCATTTGGGCGAGACAAAACTGCCGACTTCGATATAGCTCAACCCGGCGTCGCTCAAGGCGTCCACCAGCTGGACCTTATCCGCCACGCTGATGGGCTGGGCTTCGTTCTGCAAACCGTCGCGCGGGCCGACTTCCACCAGGCGTACGTGTGAGGGGAGGGACATGGCAGTTACCTTCTGGTCAATGGCCGGCTTGGCTGATGGTGTGCGCGAGTGCCTGGGTGCAACGCTCTTCGGCGGTGTCCAGCTCGAGCTTCATTTGTTCGATATCCAGCAACTGTTGCTCAAGTTGTTCACGGCGTTCGGCGATCTTGGCCAGCATGCTGTTGAGTTGGATCTGGTTGCCGCCGGTGGGGTCGTAGAGTTCGATCAGCTCGCGGCATTCGGCCAGGGAAAAGCCGATGCGTTTGCCGCGCAGGATCAGCTTGAGGCTGACTTTGTCCCGCGCCGAGTAGATGCGCTCCTGGCCCCGGCGTTCCGGGGCCAGCAGGCCTTGTTCTTCATAGAAGCGAATGGCACGGGTAGTGATGTCGAGCTCGCGGGCGAGGTCGGAGATGCTGTAGGTGGTGCTCATGGCGGTGCTCAAGAAAGGCTTGGCGCTAAGCTAATTGCAGGTTGACGTGAACGTCAAGGCCGCCATCAACACGGTAGGAGCGAGCTTGCTCGCGAAAAATCCGAGAGCACCGAGCTAAACCAGGCAGCCCTCGTCATCGTTGACGATTTTCGCGAGCAAGCTCGCTCCTACGACGTCAGGGCTCAGGCTTGTTGTTTATCGAGTTTCTTTTCATGGGCCGTCACCTGCTGGCACAACTCGATCATCTGCTCACGCATCCAGCGGTTCGCCGGGTCCTGGTCGGTGCTTTCATGCCAGTACAGATGGGTTTCCACCAGCGGTACGTCATTGACCGGCAAATTGAACCAGTGCAGTTCATGACGGCGGGCGAAGCGCTCGGGCACGGTCATCACCATGTCGGTCTGCTGCAACACCTGGGAAGCCATCAGGTAATGCTGGGAACGCAGGGCGATCTTGCGCTGGATGCCCATTTTGCCCAAGGCCAAGTCTACATGGCCCAACCCGTTACGGCGGCTGGAGATATGGATATGGGTCAACGACAGGTAGTCATCCAGGCTGAATTTGTCCTTGCCCGCCATCGGGTGGCCCTTGCGCATGGCGCACACGTAGCGGTCTTCCATGAGCTTGACATGGCGCACCTGTGGGTCGGTGTTGAGCGGTGCGTCCACGGCAAAATCCAGGCGCCCGGCCGCCAACTCCTTGGTGGTTTCACGGCGCTTGGACAGGAAACTCTCGATCACCACCGTCGGCGCCAGGCGGCGCAGGCGTTGGAACAGCTGCGGCAGGATCACCGCCTCGGTGAGGTCGGTCATGCTGATGCGGTAGGTCTTGGCCGCCTGCTGCGGGTTGAAGATGCGGCTTTCCTGCACCGACACCCGTAGCAACGACAGCGCATTGCGCACCGGGCCGATGATGTTCTGCGCCATGGGCGTGGGCACCATGCCTTGGGCGGTGCGCACGAATAACGGGTCGTTGAAGGTCTCGCGCAGGCGTGCCAGGGCGTTGGACACCGCCGGTTGGGTGATGCCGACGATCTGCCCGGCACGGGTCAGGTTGGCTTCGGTGTAGATCGCATCAAAGACGATGAAGAGGTTGAGGTCGACCTTGCTCAGATTCATTTCGTTGCGCTCTTCTTGTTAGAGGTCCATGCGCCGATCATATATCGGTGATGAATGTTAATACACGCCGAGAATAGGCTAGGTAAATTATCAACGCTGTTCTAGCATCGATTGCATGACCTAAACAACCTCTCAGAGAAGGGAGCTGCCCATGGATTTCGCCTATTCGCCCAAGGTTCAGGAACTGCGTGAACGTGTCACTGCGTTCATGGACGCTTACGTCTACCCGGCCGAGCCGGTGTTCGAGCGCCAGGTCAGCGAAGGTGATCGCTGGCAGCCCACCGCCATCATGGAAGAACTCAAGGCCAAGGCTAAGGCCGAGGGCTTGTGGAACCTGTTCCTGCCCGAATCCGAACTGGGCGCAGGGCTAACCAACCTTGAATACGCACCGCTGGCGGAAATCATGGGCAGGTCCTTGCTCGGCCCGGAGCCGTTCAACTGCTCCGCGCCCGACACCGGCAATATGGAAGTGCTGGTGCGCTACGCCAACGAAGAGCAGAAACAGCGCTGGCTCGAACCGCTGCTGCGCGGTGAGATTCGCTCTGCCTTCGCCATGACCGAACCGGACGTGGCTTCCTCGGACGCCACCAACATGGCTGCCCGCGCCGAACGCCAGGGCGACGAGTGGGTAATCAACGGCAAGAAATGGTGGACTTCAGGTGCTTGCGACCCGCGCTGCAAAATCCTGATCTTCATGGGCCTGAGCAACCCGGATGCACCGCGCCACCAGCAGCACTCGATGATCCTCGTTCCTGTGGACACCCCCGGGGTGAAAATCCTGCGTCCGCTGCCGGTGTTCGGCTACGACGACGCGCCCCACGGCCACGCCGAAGTGCTGTTCGACAACGTGCGCGTGCCCTACGAAAACGTTTTGCTGGGGGAGGGGCGTGGCTTCGAGATCGCCCAGGGCCGCCTTGGCCCGGGCCGTATCCACCACTGCATGCGCTCCGTCGGCATGGCCGAACGCGCCTTGGAATTGATGTGCAAACGCTCGGTCAGCCGCACCGCGTTCGGCAAACCCCTGGCGCGCCTGGGGGGCAATATCGACAAGATCGCCGACTCGCGCATGGAGATCGACATGGCGCGCCTGCTGACCTTGAAAGCGGCGTACATGATGGACACGGTGGGCAATAAAGTGGCGAAAAGCGAAATCGCCCAGATCAAGGTGGTGGCGCCGAATGTAGCCTTGAAGGTCATCGATCGTGCGATCCAGATCCATGGCGGCGCCGGGGTTTCCAATGATTTCCCGCTGGCCTATATGTACGCCATGCAACGCACTCTGCGCCTGGCCGACGGCCCGGACGAGGTGCATCGTGCGGCGATCGGCAAGTTCGAGATCGGCAAGTATGTGCCGCGGGAGTTGATGCGTAGCGGGCAGTAGCACCGCGTCGCCTGCAATCGGGGGCAAGCCCCCTCGCACATTTTGACTGTATTCACAAATCCAAGTGTGGGAGGGGGCTTGCCCCGATGAGGCCAGTCCAGGCACCTCAAACTCCAAGGCTCAGTACACCCAGACCTCAACCCGCCGATTCTTGATGCGCCCCTCATCCGCCGTATTCGCCGCTACCGGCATCTGCGCGCCGAACCCGCGGATATCCCTCGGCACTACGCCGCTTTTCACCAGCTCCCGGCGCACCGCCATGGCCCTCAACTTGGACAATAATGCTGCACGCTGCGGATCATTCTTGGCATCGCCAAACCCCACCAGGGTTACCTGTTTATCGAGCTTGCCGTGGCTTCGTATATAAGCCACCACCCGCTGCAGATCCTGGCGCGCCTTGTTGTCGAGGCTGGCGCTGCCTTCCTCGAAACGGAAATTCACGGTCAAACGCTGGGCGTCATGGGCGAGGGCCTGGTAGTCGTCGGGCATTGACGGGCGTGGCGCCACGCTAATCGCCTGCACCTGTTGGGCGATAAAGCCATTGGCGGCGACTATCGCCTGGCCCTGGCTGCCTTGGGTGAAGTCCACCAGCGCCTTGGCCCAGGGATTGCGGGAGGAGGGCGGCAGGTAAAAGAACAGTCGCCGAGACAGTGGGTAATCCTCGGTGGCAATCAAGCTGGTCAACGGCAACATCGGTTGTGAGTCGCCGTCGACAATCGCCACTGCCTTGGCCTGGCGCACGTAGGGCAAGCCGATAAAACCGATGCCCTGGGGGTCATGACTGACCGCATCGGACAGCGCCTCGCTGGACTCGAAACGCTGTGCGGTCCCGGCAAGCGGTTTGCCGCGTCGGCTCAACACCAGTTCCTTGAAGGTGTCGTAGGTGCCGGACTGATCATCCCGGGCATACAAATGAATGACCCCGCCAATGCCGCCCAGCGCTTCCCAGGTGCTGACCTCGCCGTTGAAGATCTGCGCCAGTTGCTCGGTGTTCAGCGTATTGAGTGGATTGCGCGGGTTGAGGATGATTGCCAGGCCATCGATGGCAATCACCTGTTCGGCTTCGGGGCTTTTCAGGTCACCCAGGGACTCGAGGTCTACCAGTTCGCTGTCCTTGATCGGGCGGGACGCCGCGGCGAGGTCGGCACGGTTGTTTTTCAGCGCAGCAAAACCAGTGCTGGAACCATGGGCAGCCACTTCGATGGTCACGGTCTTGCCTTGGCGCGTCTTGCCAACCAGCCGCTGTTCGTTTGCTCCGTCACCCGGTTCGCTGTGTACACCTTGCAGGCCTTGATGCTCCATCAGACCCTTGACCAACGCCGGGCCGACTGCCGCCCCGATGGTATTGGAACCCTGGATGCGCAGCGCCGGGCCTTGGCCTGGGACGGGAAGGGGAGCGGCCACGGTGGGCAGGGAGATCGCAAAGCACAGGAACAGAACGCGCAGCCTCATGCTGGCACCTTCTCAAGCCAAGGGAGTGCCGGGAGATTAAGTCAGTCGGATTGCAGCCATATGACCGACACGGGCGCTGGCAAACCCTGATGCCCTGTAGGAGCGAGCTTGCTCGCGAAAAACGTCAACGATAACGCAGCGAATCTGTTTTAACGCGGCGCTTTCAAGTTCTTCGCGAGCAAGCTCGCTCCTACAATCTGTTTTTGAGGTCAGCTCAGTTCCAACCAGATCGGCGCATGGTCCGATGGCTTCTCCAAGCCACGCAAATCGTAATCCACCCCGGCATCCTTGACCCGCGGTACCAAGCCGGTGGACGCCATGATCACGTCAATGCGCAGCCCACGCTTGGGCTCGTCTTCAAACCCACGGCTGCGGTAGTCGAACCAGCTGAAGCGGTCGGCCACGTCCGGGTTGAGGTGGCGGAAGCTGTCCACCAGGCCCCAGTTCTTCAGGCGTGCCATCCACTCGCGTTCTTCCGGCAGGAAGCTGCACTTGCCGGTTTTCAGCCAGCGCTTGGCGTTGTCGGCGCCGATGCCGATGTCACAGTCCTCCGGGGAAATGTTCACGTCGCCCATCACCACCAGTGCCTGGTCGTTGCTGAACTGGCTTTCCAACAGGTGCTGCAAGTCTGCGTAGAAGCGCTGCTTGGCTGGGAACTTGGTCGGATGGTCGCGGCTTTCACCCTGGGGGAAGTAGCCGTTCATGATAGTCACCGGGTGGCCGTTTTCATCGGCGAAGGTGCCCCAGATAAAACGCCGCTGGGCGTCCTCTTCATCGCTGGCAAAACCTTTGTGCACGCTCAGGGCTTCTTTGCGCGAGAGCAGGGCCACGCCGTAGTGGCCTTTCTGCCCGTGGTAGTACACGTGATACCCCAGGGCTTGCACTTCGGCCAGGGGGAACTGGTCATCGTGGACCTTGGTTTCCTGCAGGCCGATCACGTCCGGTTGATGCTTTTCAATCAGCGCCGCCAGCTGATGAGGGCGAGCACGCAGCCCGTTGATATTGAAGGAGACGATTTTCATGGTCGGCAGTCCAGTCTGGCAAAAGGGCGATGCTAGCCGACAAGTCCGGCGGGGGCCAGCGTGGCGGTCGGGTGAATGCGCTGCTAATGTCTGGGAACGACTGGAGCTGTACAGGTTCGTACCCATAAGAACGCCATGTTTGAGTGGCGCCCAGGAGATTGACTGTTATGCCAGACACTTCGACGGCCGTTGCCGACATTCGCCTGCTCAATAGCGGTTACTCCCGCGAGGCGCGATCCCTGCTTTACCAGGCGTATCGCCACGAGCCGACCTTCGCCTACATCTTCGAAGCCGAGCGGCCGGGTTATGAGCAACGGGTGCGCGCCACCGTGCGCGAACTGGTCAAGCAGCACTTCTTCCAGAAGCTTCCCGCCATCGGCCTGTTCGTCAACGACCGGCTGATCGGCATCGCCCTGATTGCACCGCCCCAGCGGCGCCTTGGCATCACCGAGAGTTGGGCGTGGCAGATCCGCATGTGGCTGAGTACCGGCGTGCGCGGGACGCGGCGTTACCTGGAATACCATCAGGCGGTCCTGGCATGCCTGCCCAGCGAGTCGGTGCATGTATTGCCGCTGTTGGGTATTCACCCACAGTTCCAGGGCAAGCACTTCGGTGAGCAACTACTGGAAGCCGTACACAATTGGTGCGCCGACGACCCGCATTCCTCCGGGGTGGTGCTCGACACCGGCAACTCCCGCTACCTGGATTTCTACAAGCGCCAAGGCTATGAAGAGATCGGCGAAGTCGCCGTAGGCCCGGTGCTGGAGCATGTGTTTTTCCATCCCAATCCCCAGGCGTTACATGCTGCAACGGCTTAGACAGAATTATTCAGACAAATCCGGGTTCAAAGACTCTCCCCAGCTCGTGTAGCATCCGCGCCTATGAAGTTTCCAGGAAGATTTACCAGCGGCTTGATTCTGCTGTTCACAAGCTGCGGCGCATTCGCGCAAAGCGAACTGGACGTGCGGATCAAACCCTCAAACGACGCGCTGAAAGCCAACATCGAAGGCTACATCGGCGGGGTGGGCGATCGTGATGAAGAAGCCTTGCTGCGGTTCAGCCGTGGCGCCGAAGAGCAGGCGCGCAAAGCCGCGCAGGCTTTAGGCTTCTATCAGCCGCAGATTGCCAGCGAGGTGAAGGGCGGCAAGAATCCGCGTCTGACTCTCACCATCGATCCCGGCGAACCAGTGCACTTGCGCGACGTGACCATTCGGGTGGATGGCCAGGCCGCGAGCCTCAAGGTTTTTCGCGTACCTGCCAGCGACGACCTCAAATCCGGCGCGGTGCTCAACCACGGCCATTACGAAGACGCCAAGCGCCTGATCCAGAACCAGGCCTCGCGCTACGGGTTTTTCAGCGGGCGCTTTACCAGCCAGAAGCTCGCGGTTGACCCTCAAGCGGGCGTGGCCGACATCGAACTCATTTACGACAGCGGCCCGCGCTACAGCATGGGCAAGGTCAGCTTCAGCGGCGACACGCCGTTTGATGAAGAGCTGTTGCAACGCATGGTGCCGTTCAACAGCGGCACGCCGTATGACTCCGAACTGATCGCCGAACTTAACCAGAACCTGCAAGCCAGCGGCTTCTTCGAAGGCGTGCGGGTGGACGCCAGCCCCACTGCCGCGACCAATGACGTAATCCCGGTTGCCGTGCAGCTGGAAACCCGCAAGCCGCGCACCATGGGCCTGGGCCTGGGTTACTCCACCGACGTCGGCCCACGTGGCAAAGCCAACTGGACTCGCCATTGGGTCAACCCCCAGGGCCACAGTTATGGCTGGGAAGCCGAACTGTCGGCGCCGCGGCAGAACGTCGGCCTGTGGTACGACATCCCGCTCGACCCGCCGCTCACCGACAAATTGCGCTTCGCCGGCGGCTATCAGAATGAAGAGATCGCCAACACCGACACCCTGAGCAAGCTGCTCACCGTCGGCCCTGAATGGCACAGCAAGTTGCCCAGTGGCTGGACGCGGGTGATTTCTCTCAAGTACCAGCGTGAAGAATACCGCCTGGGCAATGACTCGGGGATGAGTAACCTGTTGATGCCGGGGGTCAGTTATTCCTACCTGCGCAGCGACAACCGAATCGACCCGCACCATGGGTATCGCCTGATGTTCGACACCAAGGTCGCCAAAGAGGGCCTGGGGTCTGACACCAACCTGCTTTACGGCACGGCCACCGTCAAAGGCCTGACCACTTTGTGGGACAACCACCGCTTTCTGGGGCGCGCACAATTTGGCGGCAGTGCCACCAACGGCTACAAATCCGTGCCGCCGTCGTTGCGCTTCTTTGCCGGTGGTGACCAGAGCGTGCGCGGTTACGAGTACCAGACCCTGTCGCCCGAGAACGACCGCGGCGATCGCATCGGTGGTCGCTACATGGTGGCCTTGAGTGCCGAGTATCAATACTCCATCACCGACAAATGGCGTATCGCGACCTTTATCGACCAGGGCAACTCTTTCAACAACCTCGACCTGCCGAGCCTGAAAACCGGCGTGGGCGTCGGCGTGCGCTGGGTATCGCCGGTGGGGCCGATTCGCCTCGACCTGGCCCATGCCCTCGAAGATCCGGGCGGCGTTCGATTGCACTTTTCCATGGGGCCTGAGCTGTGATGCGTGGTTTGAAAATCGCAGGGCTGGCGTTGGTTGCCATCCTCGTCTTGCTGTTGTTGGCGCTGTGGTCAGTGCTTGGTACCCAGGCGGGCAGTCGCTGGGCCTTGGGCCAGGTGCCAGGTTTGAGCGTGGAAAATTTCCAGGGGCGCCTGGGCGGGCAGTGGAGTGCCGATCATTTGCTGTGGCAGCAGGATGGCAGCCGCGTCGAGCTGAATGCGCCAAAGTTTGACTGGTCGCCCGGCTGCCTGCTTCGCATGACCCTTTGTATCGACCAATTGGATGTGGAACAGGTCAGCCTGGAATTTGCGCCCAGTACCGACGAAAGCAACAGCGGGCCGATCCAACTGCCTGAGCTCAAACTGCCGGTTGCGATCCAGTTGGGCGATGTGCGCATCGGTCGCCTGCTGTTCAACGGCAGCGAAGAACTCAAGGGCCTGCAACTGGCGGCGCACTGGACTGGCGCCGGTATGCAGATCGACTCGGTACATTTACAGCGCGACGACCTGGTGCTGGACCTCGCCGGCCTGCTGCAACCCACCGGCGACTGGCCGCTGAACGCCACCGGCAACTTGAGCCTGCCCTACGCCCCTGGCGGTGCTCCCTGGAGCGTTGCGCTCAAGATCGACGGCGACTTGCTCAAAACCCTCAAACTCGACGCCGACAGCAGCGGTTACTTGCCGGCCAAGCTCAGCGGCGAGTTGCAACCCCTGGTAGAAAACCTGCCGGCGCAGTTGCGCATCACCTCCGAGGCGTTCAAACCCAGCGCCGACCTGCCCGACACCTTGCAACTCAACCAATTGGACCTGAGTGCCAAGGGCGACCTGAAAAGCGGCTACCAGTTACTCGGCAAGGCCGTGCTACCGGCGGAAAAAGGCCCGGTGGATTTACTGCTGCAAGGCAAGGTTGACGCCAAGGGCGCGCAGATCGCCGGACTGGACCTGAATGCCGGTGACCAGCAAAGCCTCAAGCTCAGTGCGAACCTGGATTGGCAACAAGGCTTCAGTGCTGACGCCAAAATCGACTGGCTGGATTTCCCCTGGCATCGCCTCTATCCCCTGATCGACGAGCCACAAGTGGCAGTGCGTACCTTCAATGGTGAAATCTCCTATAAAGACGGCAATTACCTGGGCAATCTCAAGGCCGACCTCGACGGCCCGGCGGGTAAGTTCAATGTGGTCACCCCCTTCAGTGGTGACCTCAAGCAAGTCTTCCTGCCCGAGTTGAAACTGACGGCCGGTCAGGGTAAAGCCGAAGGCCACCTGAACCTGCAGTTTGCCGACGGTATTGCCTGGGATACCGCCCTGGACCTGTCGGCACTGAACCCGGCGTACTGGGTGGCCGAGTTACCCGGCACCCTGGCCGGACCGCTTCGCAGCAAAGGCGAGTTCAAGAACGAACAACTCAAGCTCAACGCTGACCTCGACCTCAAGGGCCGCCTGCGCGGGCAAACCGCTGTGTTGGCGGCCAAGGCCGAAGGTGCAGGCGAACAATGGACCCTCGCCAACCTGGATATTCGCCTGGGTGACAACCGCATCAACGGCAGCGGCAGCCTGCAACAACGCCTGGCCGGGCAGATCGACATCAAGCTGACGCGCCTGGCCCAGCTCTGGCCGCAACTGCGCGGGCAAATCAATGGGCGTGTCGATGTAGCCGGTACCTTGAAAGCGCCGCAAGGCAAGCTCGACCTCAAGGGCCAACAACTGGCATTTGCCGACAACCGCCTGCAATCGCTCAACCTCGACGCCAGCCTCGATACCGCCCAACGCGCCAGGCTCGACCTCAAGGCCAGCGGCATCTACGCCGGCGAAACCCAGGTCGGCAACCTGACCGCCAGCGCCCAGGGCGATATCAAGAACCAAAAGGTCCAGTTGGACCTGGCCGGCCCCTTGGTCAAGCTGGCCCTGGCACTGGATGGCAACCTCGACAAAGACAACTGGCGCGGGCGCCTGGCCAGCGGCAACGTACAAGCAGGCGGCCAGGATTGGCGGCTGCAAGCCCCGGCAAAAATCGAGCGGCTGGCCGATGGCAAGCTGACCTTCGGTGCGCACTGCTGGGTTTCCGGCCCTGCCAGCCTGTGTGGCGAAGACCAGCGGCTGATGCCCGAACCGAAGCTGCGTTACCACCTCAAGCAATTTCCCATCGAAAGCCTTGCGGCATTTTTGCCCAAAGACTTCGCCTGGCAGGGCAAGCTCAATGCTGACGTGCAGCTTGACCTGCCTGAAAGCGGCCCAAAGGGTGTGGTAGCGGTAGATGCCAGCGGTGGCACCTTGCGCGTGCGCGACAAGGGCCAATGGCTGGATTTCCCCTACAACACCCTGAAGCTGGAAACCACCCTCAATCCCAAGCGCATCGACACTCAGCTCAACTTTCATGGCGGCAAGCTCGGCGAATTGCTGTTGCAGGCGCAGATCAACCCGCTGCCGAACAACAAGCCAATCACCGGCAACTTCAGCCTTACTGGCCTGGACCTCGCCGTGGCGCGGCCCTTTGTGCCAATGGTTGAAAAACTCACCGGCAAGCTCAACGGCAGCGGCCGCATCTCCGGCGGCTTGCTCGCGCCGCTGGTCAACGGCAACCTGAACCTGGTGGACGGCGAAGTCTCCGGGCCGGAACTGCCCATCAGCCTCGAGGGCCTGAACCTGCAGGCGCAGATCGCCGGCGAAAGCGTGCAGCTCAACGGCGGCTGGCACAGCGGCAAGGCCGGGCAGGGCAGCCTTAAGGGCCAGATCGACTGGGGCCGCGCCCTGGTGGTCGACCTTAGCCTCAAAGGCTCGCAACTGCCGGTCACCGTGGAACCCTACGCCAAGCTGGAAGTGGCGCCTGACCTGAAGATCAGCCTCAAGGACGACAAGTTGGCGATTGCCGGCAAAGTCCACATCCCCCGTGGCGACATCACCGTGCGCGAACTGCCGCCTTCGACGGTCAAGGTGTCCGACGACACCGTGATCATTGGCAGCCAGACCGAAGAGGGCAAGCCGCCGATGGCCATGGCCATGGATATCGACGTGGAGGTAGGCGAAGACCAGCTCAACTTCGCCGGCTTCGGCCTCACCGCCAAGGTCCAGGGCCATGTGCACATCGGCGACAACATGGATACCCGTGGCGAACTGTGGCTCAACGACGGTCGCTACCGCGCCTACGGCCAGCGCCTCAACGTGCGCCGTGCGCGGCTGCTGTTCGCCGGGCCGCTGGACCAACCGTTCCTGGATATCGAAGCCGTGCGCGTGGTGGTCGAATCGTCCCGCACCGTGACCGCCGGTATTCGCCTGAGCGGCAGTGCTGAACAACCGACCACGCAGATCTTCTCCGAGCCGGCCATGGCCCAGGAAGATGCGCTGTCGTACCTGGTGCTGGGGCGTTCGCGCACCAACACTGGCGAAGACAACAACATGCTCGCCGAAGCCGCCCTGGGCCTGGGCTTGATGGGCAGCGCCGGGGTGACCACGGATATCGCCAATAAGCTGGGGATTCAGGATTTTGATCTGGACACCCAAGGCACTGGCAACAGTACGGCGGTGGTCGCGAGCGGCAAGATCAACGAGAAGCTCAGCCTGCGTTATGGGGTCGGGGTGTTCGAACCGGCTAACACCATTGCCTTGCGCTATTTGTTGAGCAAGAAGGTGTACCTGGAAGTCGCTACGGGCGTAGCCAGTTCCCTGGATATCTTTTACAAACGCGATTTCTGATCGGTACGCGGTAAAAAAATGTGGGAGGGGCGGTGCGACGATTCGACTTGCTCCCGATAGCGATCGGTCAGCTACAAACAAGTTGACTGACATACCGCTATCGGGAGCAAGTCGAATCGTCGCACCGCCCCTCTCACATTGGTTTTTATTTCACTCCAGCCTTCAGCCAACTACCAAGCAACCTAATAATTCCATTTGACATTCGCTGCCTAAGCAGTAACATCTCGTCACACATTCACTGCCTAGGCAGTAATAAGGTGACTTTCGATGCCTCACTTCACCCCCGATAACTTCCACAACTGCCACCTCGGCCTGTTGCTGGGGCGCGCCGCGATTCTCAAGGACCGCATCATCGACACCCATATGGAACCCCACGGCATCACTGCCGCGCAGTTCAAGGTGTTGATCATCATGGCCCAGTTCGGCGTCGACACCCCGGCTGAGCTGTGCCGCAACCTGTCCCTCGATAGCGGCTCGATGACGCGGATGCTCGACCGGCTGGAGCAAAAAGACCTGCTCAGCCGCAAGCGTTCCGAGCTGGATCGCCGCCAGGTGCAGTTGGTGCTGACCGCCGAGGGCCAGCGCCTGGCGGACATGCTCCCGCACATTGGCGCCCAGGCCCTCAACCAGTTGGCCGGCGTCCTCGAGGCGGGCGAGCTGGAGACCCTGGAGCGAATCCTGAAGAAAATGCTCATCGCTGCGGGTGACCCCATCACGATCCAGCGGGTAGGTAGATCATGAACACACGCGCATTCAGCCTGGTGCTGGCGGCGATGACGTTGGCCGGTTGCGCCAATTACAGCGGTCTCGACACACAAGGCCAGCGCCTCGACGCCAATACCCTGCAAACCGGTAAATCCCTCGGCGGCGTGACGTTGTCGAACGCTGCCTGGCCGGCTGCCGACTGGTGGAAAAGCCTTGGCGACCCACGGCTCGACAGCCTGATCGCCGAAGCCCTGCAAAACAGCCCCGACATGCAAGTCGCCGACGCCCGTGCCCATCAGGCCGAAGCCGCTGCCTATGCCGCCAACGCTGCGCGCATGCCAACCCTGGATGCCAGCGCCGGTGTGAGCCGCTCGCGCCTGGCCAAGGACCAGGACCCACGCGGGCAGGGCGATGCCTATTCGACGGTGCGCAACATCGGCGCCAGCTTCAATTACAACTTCGACCTCTGGGGCGGCCAGCGCGCCGCCTGGGAAGCCGCCCTGGGCGAGGCCCGCGCCGCCGAAGTCGATCAACAGGCCGCACGCCTGACCCTGGCCGCCAACGTGGCCAAGGCCTACAGCGACCTGGGCCAGGCGCATATCGTGCGCGACCTGGCGGTCGACGACCTCAAGCGCACCCGCCAGATGCTTGACCTGAGCAAGCGCCGCCTGAGTTCCGGCATCGACAGTGAATACCAATACCAGCAGACCGAGAGCCTGGAAGCCAGCTCCCAGTCGCAGTTGATCGATGCGGAAAAACAGCTGCAAAGCGCCAAGATCGCCCTCGCCGTGTTGCTCGGCAAAGGCCCGGACCGGGGTGACGAGTTGGCCCGCCCGGCGGTGCTCAAACCCAGCGCCGTCGCCGTACCTTCGGTGTTACCCGCTGAGCTGCTCGGCCGTCGTCCTGACCTGATCGCAGCACGTTGGCGAGTAGAAGCGGCGAGCAAGAACATCGACGCGAGCAAGACCCGCTTCTACCCCAACCTCAACCTGAGCGCGAGCGCCGGGGCCGAGTCGTTGCTGGGGGACGCGATGTTCGGTTCGGCCAGCCGTTTCTTCAACATTGCACCGACGATTTCGCTGCCGATCTTCGACGGCGGCCGCCTGCGTGCCGACCTCGACGCTCGCGACGCCGATTACGACCTGGCCGTGGCCCAGTACAACAAGACCCTGGTGCAAGCCCTGGGTGATATCGGCACCACCCTCTCGCAATTGCGCGACACCGGGCGGCAGATCCAGGCCCAGCAACATGCCGCCGACATCGCGCAGCAGTCTTACGACACCGGGGTGCAACGCTACAGCTCAGGCATCGGCAACTACCTGGATGTGCTCAGCATCGAGCAGCAATTGCTGCAGGCCCAGCGTCAGCTGGCGACCTTGAATGCGGCGCAGATCGACCTGTCGATTCAACTGATGCAGGCCCTGGGTGGCGGGTACAACGCCAGCAATGTGGCCGCGACCACCCCAGCTACACGCACGGAATAATTTGAGGTATTTGTCATGGCCACTGCCGACAGCAACAACGCTACTGAACAACCCAAAGACAACAACCCACGCAAACGCAAAGTCATGCTGATCGGCCTGGCGCTGATCGTCATCCTCGGAGTGGTGGGCGTGTGGGCGTGGTATGAGTTCTACGGGCGCTTCAATGAAAGCACCGACGACGCCTACGTGAACGGCAACGTGGTGGAAATCACCCCGCTGGTCACCGGCACCGTGGTCAGCATCGGCGCCGACGATGGCGACCTGGTCCATGAAGGCCAGGTGCTGATCAACTTCGACCCCAACGATGCTGCCGTCGGCCTGCAGAGTGCCCAGGCCAATCTGGCGCGCACCGTGCGCCAGGTGCGCGGCTTGTACAGCAATGTCGATGGCATGAAAGCCCAGGTCAATGCACAGAAGGCCGACGTGCAAACCGCCCAGGACAACTACAACCGGCGCAAGACCTTGGCCCAGGGCGGCGCGATCTCCCAGGAAGAACTGTCCCACGCCCGCGACAGCCTGACTGCCGCCAGGAACGCCTTGACCAACCTCGAGCAACAACTGAAAACCACCAATGCCCTGGTGGATGACACGGTGATTTCGTCGCACCCCGACGTGCAAGCGGCTGCCGCGCAATTGCGCCAGGCGTACCTGGCCAATGCGCGCAGCACCCTGATCGCGCCGGTCACCGGTTATGTAGCCAAGCGCACCGTGCAACTGGGCCAGCGCGTGCAGCCGGGCACCGCGCTGATGGCGGTGATCCCGCTGGACCAGCTGTGGATCGATGCCAACTTCAAGGAAACCCAACTGCGCGACATGCGTATCGGCCAGCCGGTGGATATCGAGTCGGACATCTACGGCAGCGACGTGAAGTACAGCGGCACCGTCGACAGCCTCGGTGCCGGCACCGGCAGTGCATTCGCCCTGTTGCCGGCGCAGAACGCCACTGGTAACTGGATCAAGATCGTGCAACGGGTGCCGGTGCGCATCCATATCAACGCCGAAGAGTTGGCCAAGCACCCGCTGCGGGTGGGCCTGAGTACCGTGGTCAATGTGGACCTGCACGACCAGAGCGGCCCCGTGCTGGCGCAACAGGCGCCGCAAAAGGCCTCGTTCACCACCAACGTGTATGAGCGCCAGTTGGCCGAGGCCGATGCCATGATCAATCAGTTGATCCATGACAACAGCGTCGCCGCTCCCAAGGCTGCGCAACGCTGATGAGCAATAACGCCTCGTTCACGCCACCCAGCCTGTTGATGGCCACTATTGGCCTGTCGCTGGCGACCTTCATGCAGGTGCTCGACACCACCATCGCCAACGTGGCGTTGCCGACCATTTCCGGCAACCTGGGCGTGAGTTCAGAGCAGGGCACCTGGGTCATCACTTCGTTCGCGGTGAGCAACGCCATTGCCTTGCCGCTCACCGGCTGGTTGAGCCGACGCTTCGGCGAGGTGAAGCTGTTCCTGTGGGCGACCATCCTGTTTGTGCTGGCGTCGTTCCTCTGCGGCATCTCCACCTCGATGCCCGAGCTGATCGGCTTTCGGGTGCTGCAAGGCTTGGTCGCCGGGCCGTTGTACCCGATGACGCAGACGCTGTTGATCGCGGTCTATCCACCCGCCAAGCGCGGCATGGCCCTGGCGTTATTGGCGATGGTCACGGTGGTCGCACCGATTGCAGGTCCCATCCTCGGCGGCTGGATCACCGACAGCTACAGTTGGCCGTGGATCTTTTTCATCAACGTGCCCATCGGTATCTTTGCGGTGATGGTGGTGCGTGCGCAGCTGAAAAAGCGCCCGGTGGTCACCAGTTACCAGCCGATGGACTACGTTGGGCTGCTGAGCCTGATCGTCGGGGTCGGTGCCTTGCAGATCATTCTCGACAAGGGCAATGACCTGGACTGGTTCGAATCCAACTTCATCATCATCGGTGCGGTGATCTCGATGATTGCCCTGGCGGTGTTTGTCATCTGGGAAATGACCGACAAGCACCCGGTGGTCAACCTGCGTCTGTTCGCGCACCGTAACTTCCGCATTGGCACCATCGTGTTGATCCTCGGTTACGCGGGCTTCTTCGGTATCAACCTGATCCTGCCGCAGTGGCTGCAAACCCAGATGGGCTACACCGCCACCTGGGCCGGGCTGGCAGTGGCACCGATCGGTATCCTGCCGGTGCTGATGTCGCCATTCGTGGGCAAGTACGCGCACAAATTCGACCTGCGCCTGCTGGCGGGCCTGGCATTTCTGGCGATTGGCTTGAGCTGCTTCATGCGCGCAGGCTTCACCAACGAAGTGGACTTCACCCACATCGCCATGGTGCAGCTGTTCATGGGCATCGGCGTGGCGCTGTTCTTCATGCCGACCTTGAGCATCCTGATGTCCGACCTGCCGCCGCACCAGATTGCCGACGGCGCCGGGCTGGCGACGTTCCTGCGTACCTTGGGCGGCAGCTTCGCGGCCTCGCTGACCACCTGGATCTGGATCCGCCGCGCCGACCAGCACCATGCCTACATGAGCGAGAGCATGACCCCCTACGACTCGGCCACCCGTGATGCCATCCAGGCGCTCGGTGGAGCGGGGCAGAAGGCGTACGCGCAACTGGATCAAGTCCTCACCAGCCAGGCGTACATGATGTCCACCGTGGATTACTTCACGTTGCTGGGGTGGATGTTCATGGGCTTGATGTTACTGGTGTGGCTGGCCAAACCGCCATTTACCGCAAAGGCGGGGCCAGCAGCCTCGGGCCACTGATAGCCAAGGCTGAAATGCAATCAAACTGTGGGAGGGGCGGTGCGACGATTCGACTTGCTCCCGATAGCGGAGGGTCAGTTAAAGCTGTATCAACTGACCCTCCCTCATCGGGAGCAAGCCCCCTCCCACAGTTTAATCTCTGTTCACATTCGACCAGTGGTGTTTGAGAGTCAGGCGCCAGGCAATGCCAACTGCGGGTTGACGAAGTCAAACGCCGCCAGTTGAAATCCTTGCTCATCCACCTGCAACGCCCAGCCCTGTTTGTCCCAGTCCCCCAGCACAATACGCTTGGCCGCCTGGTCGCCGATCTGCAACTTATGGATCGCCGGGCGGTGGGTGTGGCCGTGGACCAGGGTGCGTACGCCGAACTGCTGCATCACCCGCGGTACTTCTTCGGGGGTGACATCGACAATATCGTTGGCCTTCATGCGCACTTGGGCAGAACTTTCACTGCGCAGCTTGCGCGCCAGTTTGTGGCGCGTGCCCAAGGGCAGGTGACGCAGGATAAACAGCACAATCGGGTTACGCAGGATGCGCCGCAGCTTCATATAGCCAAGGTCGCGGGTGCAGAGGCTGTCGCCGTGCATCAGCAGCACAGGCTCGCCATACAATTGCACGACGCTCGGGTCCTTGAGCAAGGTGGCGCCTGCGGCTTTGCAGAACGCCTTGCCGATCAGGAAATCGCGGTTGCCGTGCATGATGAAAATCGGGGTGCCGCTGTCGCTCAGTTCACGCAACGCCGCACAGATGGAACGCTGGAAGGGGGTCATGCCATCGTCGCCAATCCAGGCTTCAAAAAAGTCCCCCAGAATGTACAACGCCTGGGCGCCACGGGCGCGGCCGTGGAGCAGATCCAGAAACGCCCGGGTAATATCCGGGCGTTCCTCTTCCAGATGCAAGTCTGAAATCAGCAATATCACGCTTCGATGATCTCGGCTTTCTCGATGATCACGTCTTCTGCTGGAACGTCCTGGTGACCGGCCTTGGAGGTGGTGGACACGCCTTTGATCTTGTCGACGACGTCAGTACCTGCGGTGACTTTACCGAATACGGCATAACCCCAGCCCTGCACATTCTTGCCGCTGTGGTTGAGGAAGCCGTTGTCGGCGACGTTGATGAAGAACTGCGCGGAGGCCGAATGCGGCTCCATGGTGCGGGCCATGGCGACGGTGTACTTTTCGTTGGAAAGGCCGTTGTCCGCTTCGTTCTGGATGCTCGGGCGCTTGTCTTTCTTCTCTTTCATGCCGGGCTCGAAACCGCCGCCCTGGATCATGAAGTTACCGATGACACGGTGGAAAACGGTGTTTTCGTAGTGGCCGGCTTTCACGTATTCGATGAAGTTGGCGACGGTGATCGGCGCCTTGTCGGCGTTCAGCTCGATGACGATGTCACCGTGGTTGGTGGTCAGTTTGACTTGAGTCATGTTCACTACTCTTTTCAGGGAATTCGTGGGTTTGGGCGCCTGGGCGCCACGACCGGTTTGGCGAAACTTGGGCCAAGACGCGCAGTTTAGCGTGCCTTGCAAGAATTTCGAGGTGGTTTTTTACCGCGCCTGTCATTAAAGCAGCAATTAAAGCAGCAGTTTTCGACCGCGCTCTGTCAGGTGGTTGACAGCTTCGGCTATGATAAGCCCTTTGTTTTATCTGGCCTGACCCGGCCACGAACCTGTCTGTTCAAGGATCCTATGAGCAAGCCCACTGTCGACCCTACCTCGAATTCCAAGGCCGGACCTGCCGTCCCGGTCAACTTCCTGCGCCCGATCATCCAGGCGGACCTGGATTCGGGCAAGCACACGCAGATCGTCACCCGCTTCCCGCCAGAGCCCAACGGCTACCTGCACATCGGCCACGCCAAGTCGATCTGTGTGAACTTCGGCCTGGCCCAGGAGTTCGGTGGCGTCACGCACCTGCGTTTCGACGACACCAACCCGGCCAAGGAAGACCAGGAATACATCGACGCCATCGAAAGCGACATCAAGTGGCTGGGCTTCGAGTGGTCCGGTGAAGTGCGCTACGCCTCCAAGTATTTCGACCAGTTGTTCGACTGGGCCGTCGAGCTGATCAAGGCCGGCAAGGCCTATGTGGACGACCTGACCCCGGAGCAGGCCAAGGAGTACCGTGGCACCCTGACCGAGCCGGGCAAGAACAGCCCGTTCCGCGACCGTTCGGTGGAAGAAAACCTGGACTGGTTCAACCGTATGCGCGCCGGTGAGTTCCCGGACGGTGCCCGCGTGCTGCGCGCCAAGATCGACATGGCCTCGCCGAACATGAACCTGCGCGACCCGATCATGTACCGCATCCGCCATGCCCACCACCACCAGACCGGTGACAAGTGGTGCATCTACCCCAACTACGACTTTACCCACGGTCAGTCGGATGCCATCGAAGGCATCACCCACTCCATCTGCACCCTGGAGTTCGAAAGCCATCGCCCGCTGTACGAGTGGTTCCTGGACAGCCTGCCGGTGCCGGCGCACCCGCGCCAGTACGAGTTCAGCCGCCTGAACCTCAACTACACCATCACCAGCAAGCGCAAGCTCAAGCAACTGGTGGATGAAAAGCACGTGCATGGCTGGGACGACCCACGCATGTCGACCTTGTCGGGCTTCCGTCGTCGTGGCTACACCCCGGCGTCGATCCGCAATTTCTGTGAGATGGTCGGCACCAACCGTTCCGACGGCGTGGTCGACTACGGCATGCTCGAGTTCAGCATCCGCCAGGACCTCGACGCCAACGCCCCGCGCGCGATGTGTGTGCTGCGCCCGTTGAAAGTCGTGATCACCAACTACCCGGAAGGCCAGGTCGAGAACCTCGAGCTGCCGCGTCACCCTCAGAAAGAAGAGCTGGGCGTGCGCAAATTGCCATTCGCCCGCGAAATCTACATCGACCGCGATGACTTCATGGAAGAGCCGCCCAAGGGTTACAAGCGCCTGGAGCCGAACGGCGAAGTGCGCCTGCGCGGCAGCTACGTGATCCGCGCTGACGAAGCGATCAAGGACGCCGATGGCAACATCGTCGAGCTGCGTTGCTCCTACGACCCCGACACCCTGGGCAAGAATCCCGAAGGCCGCAAGGTCAAGGGCGTGGTCCACTGGGTGCCGGCCGCCGCCAGCATCGAGTGCGAAGTGCGTCTGTACGATCGCCTGTTCCGCTCGCCGAACCCCGAGAAGGCTGAAGACAGCGCGAGCTTCCTCGACAACATCAACCCTGACTCCCTGCAAGTGCTCAATGGTTGTCGTGCCGAGCCATCGCTTGGCGACGCACAGCCGGAAGACCGTTTCCAGTTCGAGCGCGAAGGTTACTTCTGCGCGGATATCAAGGACTCGAAACCTGGTGCTCCGGTATTCAACCGTACCGTGACCTTGCGAGATTCGTGGGGCCAGTGATTAAGTCTTAAGGGAAACATCGTGCTAACGATCTACAACACGCTCAGCAAGACCAAAGAAGTCTTCAAGCCCCTGGATGGCAACAAGGTGCGCATGTACGTGTGCGGCATGACCGTGTACGACTACTGCCACATCGGCCACGGCCGCAGTATGGTGGCCTTCGACCTGGTGACCCGCTGGTTGCGTTTCAGCGGCTACGACTTGACCTATGTGCGCAACATCACCGACATCGACGACAAGATCATCAACCGCGCCAACGAAAACGGCGAAGCGTTCGACGCGCTGACCGAGCGCATGATCGCCGCCATGCATGAGGACGAGGCGCGCCTCAACATCCTCAAGCCGGACATGGAGCCGCGTGCCACGGACCACATCCCTGGCATGCACGCGATGATCCAGACCTTGATCGACAAGGGCTATGCCTACGCCCCAGGCAACGGTGACGTGTACTACCGCGTCGCCAAGTTCATGGGCTACGGCAAGCTGTCGCGCAAGAAGATCGAAGACCTGCGCATCGGTGCACGTATCGAAGTCGACGAAGCCAAGCAGGATCCGCTCGACTTTGTGCTGTGGAAAGCCACCAAGCCGGGCGAGCCAAGCTGGGAGTCACCTTGGGGTGCCGGGCGTCCGGGCTGGCACATCGAGTGCTCGGTGATGTCCACCTGCTGCCTGGGCGAGACCTTCGACATTCATGGCGGTGGCAGCGACCTGGAGTTTCCGCACCACGAAAACGAAATCGCCCAGAGCGAAGCCGCCACCGGCAAGACCTACGCCAACGCCTGGATGCACTGCGGCATGATCCGCATCAATGGCGAGAAGATGTCCAAGTCCTTGAACAACTTCTTCACCATCCGCGACGTGCTGGAAAAGTATCACCCGGAAGTGGTGCGTTACCTGCTGGTGTCCAGCCACTACCGCAGCGCCATCAACTACTCGGAAGACAACCTCAAGGATGCCAAGGGCGCCCTGGAGCGTTTCTACCACGCGTTGAAAGGCTTGCCAGCGGTTGCGCCTGCTGGTGGCGAAACGTTCGTGGCACGCTTTACCGAAGTCATGAACGACGACTTTGGCACGCCGGAAGCCTGCGCGGTGCTGTTCGAGATGGTGCGCGAGATCAACCGCTTGCGCGAGAGCGATCTCGACGCAGCGGCGGGCCTGGCGGCGCGCTTGAAAGAGTTGGCCAGTGTGCTGGGCGTGTTGCAGATGGAGGCCGATGACTTCCTGCAGGCTGGCGCCGAAGGGCGTGTGGATGCGGCTGAGGTTGATGCGCTGATCCAGGCGCGTTTGGCTGCTCGTACCAACAAGGACTGGGCGGAATCCGACCGTATCCGTGACCAACTGACCGCGATGGGCGTGGTGTTGGAAGACGGGAAGGGTGGGACGACGTGGCGGTTGGCTGATCAGGCCTGATCCAGATGTGGGAGGGGGCAAGTCGAATCGTCGCACCGCCCCTCCCACTTTTGACCGTGCTCACTTTGCTCGGTCTTCGGATCAGATCTATCCGTGAATTGGTTTGTCTTTGAGTTTTAGCGTTTTATCCACCATCAGCTGAATCCCCTCCAGCATCCGGCAAATTCCCAGAGCTACGCTACGCGGGGTGCCTTCGATCTCAAAAGCCAAATGGCTTGCCAGCGCTTGAACCGACGCAAGATCCTCCGACGCGTTGACCAGCAGCGTCTCGACGTCTAATCCTTCACGTACGGTAAACAAACCATGATCCTAAGCAGATGGCTCTGGTTTTTCAGACGGGTTCAGGTAGTGATTTATCGCTCGATGAGCGGCAGTGTGAAATGCGGTTGAATCTGACGGTGGATTCGGACTGTCTTTAATCATGGCGTAGCTCCTAGAGTATTGGAGTCACCACCCATCGCTGCGAAACGATATTTGGGTGGCAGCTGTACGCAGGTTCGCAGACCGGGACTCTAGCACCCGGCATACCCGAAGGTATCCCGCGCACAGCCGCCATAACATCAGGCATTAAAAAGCGCCCGCTATCTGAGGTGGACGCTGTGCGTCTAGAGTTTAACCGAGCTGCGAAACCCGGTCGCTGAATTTGCAGCGACCGCCAAAGATTAGGCGGCCATTTTCTGAGCGGCAACCCTAAAGAGCTGTAGGGCGTTTCCTTGCAATGGGCTCCGAAGTGCTGCTGAGTTCATATGCACTACCAGTCGTGTAGTTATGGACAGTCGCATGGTATTCACCGTTCTTGAAATGCAGGGCAACGCCGTCATCCAGCGCGTAGGCGGGGTGTATGTTTTCAAGTCGAACCAGTTCAACAAACGAAGATTCTCTCCCCACCTCTGAACTGAAGTGCGGGCACAGCGCGCCAGGGAGAAAACCCAGCCCGTCGATCAGCGCATATACGCCTCCTGAGTCGGAATGCCCATGGTCGAACCAGCAGATGGCGCCGGCACTGACGCCGCAAAGCACTTTGCCGTGTTCCTGGGCTTGTTTCAAAAGGGCGGTCACGTCAAATTCACGCCAGATGGCCAGCAAGGCTCGGGTGTTGCCGCCGGCCACGTAGATGATGTCAGCCTGCTCAAACAGCGCGGCAACATGACCCGGGGCTGGAAAAGGCGGAATGAAAAACGTCAATGGCACAACGGTGCAGCCGGCGCTTTGGTATTTGAGCGTGAAGTCGGCAATCTTCGTACGGTGATCGCCATTGGCGGTGGAGATATAGAGCACCGTGGGCTGGGGTTTGCCCGACGAAGCGACGATATATTCGTCGATGCGGGTCATGCGCGTCATGTCTTCGCTGGACTCGCCGCCGATGACAATGATGTTTTTATCCATGGTGAACTCCTGTCTCTATACCCAGGTCTTAGGACATTTCCCAAAATGCCCGTAGGGTTTGACGCTCATTCCATCCTGGCTTTAGATGATTGCGACGACCAAACCCAAGACGAAACTGGCGGTGATTCAAATGGATTGTATTTTCTGCAGCATTGTCCGCAAAACCTCCCCGGCCCATATCCTGTGGGAGGATGACCAATATATGGCGTTCCTGTCGATCTTCCCCAACACACCGGGTTTCAGCGTGGTGATTCCCAAGCAGCATTACGGCAGCTATGCGTTTGCGCAGTCGGATGAAGTGTTGGCAGGGCTCGCGGTCGCAGCAAAGAAAACCGCACAACAGATCGACCGCGCATTTCCCGATGTGGCGCGTACGGGGATGATTCTGGAAGGGTATGGGGTGGACCACCTGCATGCGAAGTTGTTTCCCATGCATGGGACCGGGCAGGACAGCACGTTCAAGCCGTTGAGCTCGAAGGTGGATAAGTTTTTTGAGGCTTATGAGGGCTATATCTCTTCCCACGACCATTTGCGGGCGGATGATGCCGAACTTGCTGAGCTGGCAGAGCGAATCCGGTCTTTCGCCTAGTGCGGTTAAACTGTGGGAGGGGCGGTGCGACGATTCGACTTGCTCCCGATTGCGGTGGGTCAGATACAGGTGAGCTAACTGACCCACTGCTATCGGGAGCAAGCCCCCTCCCACATTTGGATTATGTTGTCTTCAGCGCTCAGCGGCGGCTGCTGACTTCGGCGGGTACGTCATCACCGGCCATGCGTTTGCGGAACAACGCGGTGCGCGCCAGCAGCAGGGTAGTCACCGGCACGGTGATCGACAGCAAAATCGGGATCAACCAGCCATGCAATACCGGCCCGGACTTGAGCGTCGAAAAGTAGATGATCGACGCCAACGCCACACTCCATGCGCCCAATGTCGAGGCGAGCGCGGGTGGGTGCATGCGCTGGAAAAAGCTCTTCATCCGCAGCAAGCCGATAGCACCGATCAGTGCAAATACGCTGCTCACTATCAGCAGCACCGCTACGCTCACTTCAACCCATAAAGGCATCATTCAATCACCTCCCCACGCAGCAGGAATTTGGCCAGGGCAAACGAGCCGACGAAGCCGAACAGCGCAATCAACAACGCTGCTTCAAAGTAAGTGTCACTGGCATAACGAATACCCAGCACCAGCATCATCAGCATTGCCAGGATATACAGGTAGTCCAGCGCCAGTACCCGGTCCTGGGCCGAGGGGCCTCTGAACAGGCGGATCAGGGTCAGCACCATGGCCAGGGAAAACAGGAACAGGCTGGCGAGGATCGCATTGGAGAGCAGGGCGCTCATTCGAAGATCTCCATCAGGGGCCGTTCATAGGCGTGCTTGAAGTGCTGGATAAACTGCGCTTCGTCATCCAGGTCGAAAACGTGCAGCAGCAGGATGCTGCGGTCCAGGGCCAGTTCCGACCAAACGGTGCCCGGCGTCACGCTGGTGATCATCGCCAGCACGGCCAGGCCATTGGCGTCGCGCAGGTCCAGGGGAATCTTGATAAAACGCGAGCGCGGCGCTCGTGTGCCGCAGGTCAGGACGCCCCAGGCTACATTCAGGTTGGAGAGGATCACGTCGCGGCCCACCAGGAAAAACAGGCGGACAACCACTCCGGGGCGGCGGATGCGGATCGGCAACGGTCGCAGCGGCGCCATCAGCAACGGTGCGAGTAAGCCCAGCAGCGCGCCTAGCAGCAGGTTGCCGGGGCTGACCGACAAGTTCAGCACCAGCCACAACACCCATAACGCCAATGACAGCCACGGAGCAGGGAACAAGCGCTTCATGGCTGCACCTCCAGCGCGGCGGCCTGGGCTTCGGGGCTGGGTACCGGACGTGTCGCCAGCACTGCCATCACGTAGCGTTCCGGGTTATTCAGGCTGTCGGCGGCGGCCTGGGTGTAACGCATCAGTGGCTCGGCCTTGAAGGTCAGCAGGATGCTGAGGCCGAGCAAAAAGAAGATCGGCAGGCACTCGTTACGACGCAACAGCGGTGATGGGCGTTCTTCCGGGGTCCAGAAGCGCTGGATGCCCAGGCGCGCAAAGGCGATCAGCGAGGCCAGCCCGGAGAGGATCAGCAAGGCAACCAGCCCCCAGGCGGCCGGGCGAATCGGTTCATCGATGGCATTGCCCAGGCCCAACGGATTGATCAGTGCACTTAACAAGCTCAGCTTGCCGATAAACCCGGACAGCGGTGGCATGCCGATGATCAACAAGGCGCAGGCGATAAAGCTCAGGCCCAGGAAGGCCATGGTCCAGGGGATTACCTGGCCGACCACGGCTTTCTGCTCATCATCCAGGTTCACCCCAGGACGCGGATGCAGCGACTCCATGGCCTTGGGCAACGCATCGATTTCTTCATCCAGCGGCAGGTCGTTGGCCGAACGCGAACGCTCGATCAACTCCGCCAGCAGGAACAACGCACTCAACGCCAGGGTGGAGCTGACCAGATAGAACAACGCCCCCGCGGTCAGGCTCGGCTGGGCAAACCCCACTGCCGACAGCAGGATCCCGGCCGAGACCAGGATGCTCAGGCTGGCCATGCGCTCCAGGCGCTGCGCCGCCACCATCGCCAATGCGGCGCAAATGATGGTCGCCATGCCGCCATACACCAGCCAATCGCCGCCAAACAGCGCCGAAGCTCCGGCCTGGCCGGAAAACAGCAGGGTCCACAGGCGCAGCACGGTATACACGCCAACCTTGGTCATGATCGCAAACATCGCCGCCACCGGCGCGCTGGCCGACGAGTAGGCGGGCGCCAGCCAGAAGTTCAGCGGCCACATGCCCGCCTTGGCCAGGAACGCCGTGGCAAGGATCGCCGCGCCGGCATGCAGCAGGCCACGATCAGCCTCCGGCACCAGCGGGATTTTCAACGCCAGGTCGGCAAAATTCAGCGTGCCGGTGACGCCGTAGATCATTGCCGCGCCGATCAGAAACAACGATGACGCCAGCAGGTTGATCGCAATGTAATGCAGCCCCGACGACACCCGCGCACGGCCGGAACCGTGCAGCATCAGGCCGTAGGATGCTGCCAGCAGCACCTCGAAGAATACGAACAGGTTGAACAGGTCGGCGGTCAGGAACGCGCCATACAAACCCATCAGCTGGATCTGGAACAACGCATGGAAACTGGTGCCCGCCCGGTCCCAGCGGGCCATGGCGAACAGCAGCGCGCTCACGCCGATGATTCCGGTCAGCACCAGCATCATCGCCGACAGTTGGTCCACCACCAACACGATGCCGAACGGCACCTGCCAGTTGCCCGGCAGGTACACGCCAATCGAGCCGGGGCCGCCTTGTTGCGTCCAGTACAGCAGCAGGATCGCGATGCCCAGGCCGATCACACTGGAAAACAAATTGATCTGGGCTTTCAGCGGACGGCGCTTTTCGCCCAGCATCAGCATCAACCCGGCCGTGAGCAGCGGCAGCAGGATCGGCGCGACGATCAGTTGGTTCATCCACGTCATTCCTTGGGCTCCCGGCCATCCACATGGTCAGTGCCGGTCAGGCCCCGGGATGCCAGCAGCACCACCAGGAATAACGCGGTCATGGCGAAGCTGATCACGATGGCCGTCAGCACCAGGGCCTGGGGCAGAGGGTCGGTGTAGTTGAGCAAATCTTGCGGCACGCCGTCCTTGATAATCGGCTCCTTGCCGATAAACAGACTGCCCATGCTGAAAATGAACAGATTGACGCCGTAGGACAACAGGCACAGACCCATCACCACCTGGAATGTCCGTGGCCGCAGGATCAGCCAGACGCCGGAGGCCGCCAGGACCCCAATGGCTATTGCGATGACTTCTTCCATCAGGCGGCTCCTTCGGTTGTGACGACCACTTTGGCCTGGTTGCTCGGTTTATGCGCCCGCACCGACTGATGGCCGAGGGCGGTGAGCATCAGCAGCGTGGAACCCACGACCATGGCGTACACGCCAACGTCGAAGAACAGCGCACTGGCGATGTGAATGTCGCCCAGCAGCGGCAGGCTGAAATGCCAGGTATGGGTGGTGAGGAACGGGTAGCCGACGAACAGCGCGCCCAGCCCGGTCAGTGTCGCAGAAAGCAAGCCGAAGCCCATCCAGCGCATCGGCCGCAGGCTCATTTGCGCCTCGACCCACTGGGTGCCGGCCACCATGTATTGCAGGATAAACGCCACCGACATCACCAAGCCGGCGACAAAACCGCCACCCGGTTGGTTGTGGCCGCGCATGAACAGGTAGAACGAGACCACCAGCGCAATCGGCAGCAGCAGGCGCACCAGCACCGCCGGCACCATCATGAAGCCCAGGGCGGTGTCGCTGGCCTGGCGTGGGTTGACCAGGTCGGTGGCCACGTCCGGTGCCAGTTGGCGCTGTTGTGGCGGCAACTCCATGCTTTCCTTGGACGGGCGGAAGCGTCGCAGCAGGGCGTAGACGGTCAATGCCACCGCGCCGAGCACGGTGATCTCGCCCAGGGTGTCGAAACCGCGGAAGTCCACGAGCATCACGTTCACCACATTGCTGCCGCCGCCTTCGGGCAGAGCCCGGCTCAAGTAGAACGAAGAGATATCGTTGGGCGTCTGGCGGGTCAGCATCGCGTAGGACAACAGCGCCATGCCGCCGCCTACCACGGTGGACAGCAGGAAGTCGCGCACCCGGCGAATGCGCGCCTTGCGCAGGGTGTTGGGCAATGGCCACACTTCTTCGATCCGCCGCGGCAGCCAGCGCAGGCCGAGCAGGATCAGCACGGTGGTGACCACTTCCACCACCAGTTGGGTCAGGGCCAGGTCCGGCGCCGAGAACCACACGAAGGTAACGCAGGTCATCAGGCCGCACACGCTGACCATGGTCAGGGCCGCCAACCGGTGGTACTTGGCTTGCCAGGCGGCACCGAGGGCACAGGCAATTGCCAGCAGCCACAGGGTGACGAACACGATGGAGCCCGGGATCTTCGGCCGGTCGCCCCAACTGAGGCCACTGTTGAGCATGGGGATCATCGCGCCGACCACCGCCAGCAGCACCAACAGGAACAACTGGGTTTGCAGGCGCTTGGTGCTGATGCGTTTCTCGATCCGGCGCACGCCGCGCATCATCACCACCAGGCTGCGTTCGAAACCGCGCTTGCCGTTGAAGTAGCTGATCAGCGGCGGGTACTTGAAGCGTCCGCGCTTGAGTTGCTTGCGCAGCAGCAGGTACAGCACCACGCCGCCGCACATGGCCACCAGGCTCATGATCATCGGTGCGTTCCAGCCGTGCCAGATCGCCAGGCTGTATTCGGGCAGCACGCCACCGACCACCGGCAGCGCCGCCGCGGCAAGGATCGAACCCACCACCTGGGCCGGAAAAATCCCCACCAGCAGGCAGGTAAATACCAGCAGTTCGACCGGCGCACGCATCCAGCGCGGGGGTTCATGGGGTGTGTGCGGCAAATCGGTGGCGGGCGGGCCGAAGAACACATCCACGGTGAAGCGCAGGGCGTAAGCCACGCTGAACGTACCGGCGATGGTCGCGATCAGCGGCAGGGCGATTTCCACCCATTGGGTCGAGGAGATAAACACGGTCTCGGCGAAGAACATCTCTTTGGACAGGAAGCCGTTGAGCAGCGGCACCCCGGCCATGGACGCGCTGGCGACCATGGCCAGGGTCGCGGTAAACGGGATCAGGCGCACCAGGCCACTGAGCTTGCGGATATCCCGCGTGCCGCTTTCGTGGTCGATAATGCCCGCCGCCATGAACAGCGAGGCCTTGAAGGTGGCGTGGTTGAGGATATGGAACACCGCGGCGACGGCAGCCAGCGGGCTGTTAAGGCCCAGCAACAGGGTGATCAGCCCGAGGTGGCTGATGGTGGAGTAGGCCAGCAGGCCCTTGAGATCGTTTTGGAACATGGCGCAGTAAGCGCCTAGGAGGAGGGTGAGGGCGCCGGCACCGCCGACGATCCAGAACCATTCTTCGCTGCCGGACAGCGACGGCCACAGGCGGGCCAGCAGGAACACGCCGGCCTTCACCATCGTTGCCGAATGCAGGTAGGCCGAAACCGGCGTCGGTGCCGCCATGGCATGGGGCAGCCAGAAGTGGAACGGGAACTGCGCGCTTTTGCTCAAAGCGCCGACCAGCACCAGGGCCAGCATGACCGGGTACAGCGAATGCGCACGAATCTGATCGCCCGCTGCCAGCACCAGGTCCAAGTCATAGCTGCCGACAATATGCCCCAGCAGCATCACCCCGGCCAGCAGGCACAAGCCGCCGGCGCCGGTGACCATCAGCGCCATATAGGCACCGCGTCGCGCATCGGCGCGGTGGTGCCAATAGCCGATCAGCAGGAACGAGAACAGGCTGGTCAGTTCCCAGAAGAATACGATCTGGATCAGGTTGCCGGAGATCACCAGGCCGAGCATGGCGCCCATGAACGCCAGGAAAAACGCAAAGAAGCGCGGCACCGGATCATCCGGCGACATGTAGTAACGCGCATACAGCGACACCAGTGTGCCGATGCCGAGCACCAGCATCGAGAACAGCCAGGCAAACCCATCCATGCGCAACACGAAGTTCAACCCGAGGCTGGGCAACCACATGAATTCTTCGCGGATCACGCCACCATGGGCGATCTGGGGGTAAAGCAGGGCGACTTGAATGGTGCCGACCAGCGCCACGAGGCCTGCCAGCAGGGATTCGGTGTTACGTGCATTATGCGGCAGCAGGGCCGCCAGACAGCTGCCGATAAAAGGCAGAAGCAGTAGAACTATCAGGGACATAGGCTTCTAATCTGCGGGAGTTTGGGATGCATCATACGTGCCGCTTTCACGATCACCAAACGGCAAGATGTGGCAGGATCCTACAAAATAGGCCGAAGACTCTCATTTGGTATTGTTTCAGGTGGCCGCTTTCCAACCAACGACCCGGTCAATGTGGGAGGGGGCTTGCCCCGATGGCTATCCGTTGGGCGCCGCTGCAGTTCGGACCTCAACCATGACGTTCCTGTTCCATCTCATCGATCAATTCGACGGCCTTCTGCCCTCGCGTCTTCAGTTCACTCACAATCACCGCCACCACAATCAACACCGCCCCCAGCATCGCAATCGGTGGGAACCGCTCTCCGGCAATCCGCCCGACCACCCCGGCCCACACCGGCTCACCGGCGTAAATCAAGGTGGCACGGGTTGGTGAGACACTTTGCTGCGCCCAGTTCATCGCCACCTGGATCACCGCACTGGTCAAGCCCAGGCCCACCGCACTGAACAGCAGCAACCACGAAAAGCCCGGCAACGTCTCGCCCATCGGCACCACCAGCATGAACGACAGCACTGACGCCGTCGCCAGTTGCACTACTGTTACCCGGCGCACATCCACCTGCCCGGCAAACGCGCTGATCAGAATAATCTCGGCCGCAATCGCCACCGCGCCGATCAAGGTAGCGATTTCCCCGGCACTGAAATCCAGCGAAGCGCCCGCAGGGCCTGTCAGCAGCATCAACCCGGCAAACGCCAGCATGATGCCGATGCTTGGCATCAACCCCGGACGCTTGCCGAGCACCAGCCACTGCAATAACGGCACGAAGGGAACATACAGCGCGGTGATAAACGCCGACTGGCTGCTCAGGATCGTCTGCAAGCCAATGGTCTGCAAACCGTAGCCAAACATGATCGCCACGCCGATAAACACTCCGGCCTTTAACTCAAACAGCGTGAGATCGCGCAAGGTGCGCAAGGAAAAGCAGCCCACCACGATAGCGGCGGCGGCAAAGCGCAGGCCGACGAAAAACATCGGGCCGCTGACGGTCATGGCATGCTGTACCAGCAAAAAGGTGCCGCCCCAGAACATGGTGATGACCACCAGGATGCATTCGGCTTTGCTGAAACGATTGAAACGCGAAGGGGAGTTCGGGGCAGTCATGGCGGCTCGGTCTTGCAAGGGAAAAGCACGGACCGCACAATGCGCCGCACTGCTGGGCAGTATACTGCGCACACCCACTAATTGAGCAATATAGTGCACAAAGAAAATCCGCAACGGGCCTCGGTCCTGCAGCACGTCAGCCAGAACGTCCGTCGCCTGCGTCATGCCGCCGACCTGAGCCAGACTGCACTCTCGGAAAAGTCCGGGGTCAGCCGGCGCATGCTGGTGGCGATTGAAGCGGGGGAGAAGAACGTCAGCCTGTCCACCCTTGACCGTGTGGCCGAAGCACTGGAGGTGGCGTTCAGCGATTTGATCCAGGCTCCGGATGTACGTGATCACAGCCGCATCAATGAGCTGGCCTGGGCGGGTGAAATTGCTGGCAGCAAGGCGGTGCTCCTGGCCAAAGCCACAGCGCGGCGTGAAGTCGAGTTATGGGAGTGGCGCCTTGAGCCGGGTGACCGGTACTGCCCGGATCCTGATTTGGAGGGCTGGAGTGAACAGCTATTTGTCTTTGAGGGCCGCTTGACTCTGGTGATAGGCAGCACCGAATACACCGTTGGTGCTGGCGAATTCTTCATGTTTCCTAGCCACCAGCCCCACGCTTATCGCAATGAAGGGGAGGTGGCAGTTCGTTTTGTGAGAAACGTGGTGATCTAACGTTAATATCCTGTTTGTCAACTGTGAGCTTTCACCCCTTATAGCTCAAGTGGGGGACGTAGAGTCGATATTGCCACTCAATTATCGACTCATATCAGGCTAAGTGGAGGGCGCAGACGGCACGCTAATTAATTATTCTGAAGAAAAGAAATATTTGGTGCTGGATCGGCTATAAGCTCCCGATAGTTAACTTTCAATATTCAGGGTAATGGCCTTGAATATTGAAAGTCTGTGCCAGGTGAGGAGGGTCGAGGGCGTCGCTTCACGAACGCTCCAGCGCAACAGTGGTGATGTCAAATATTCCCTCGTCGGCAGTTAGCTTAAGAACGGTGCCGTCAGATTGTATGGCCGTTGCTTTAAAGTTGAACGTCCCCGACAGCGGGCCCTGAAGTGTCTCGAAGTCCGGAATTGAATCAAGCGTGATTTCACCACTTTCAGCGAACCATCCAGTGAACTGATTCAAGTTTTGGAAAGAGATGCGCACTTGCTTGCTGTCTGGCCTAAGCAGGTAAGTGCCGCTTGGCAGTCCGTTCGCAATCTGGATGTTCAACACGTAGTTGATGAGTTCGGGTTTCGGGGCGTACTGCTGCGTATGGGCCAGAATGTGAGGAGGAAAGATACCCAGTGCAGGCCTGCTGTAGAGCTCGGTCGTGGTGGATTGGTAGGGTGCATTGATGGTGTCTCTGAGGACGCAACTGGCTGAGCCCGTCGTATTGATTCGCTTCTCTTCGGTCAGGCCTTCGACGCTCATGCTCCCTTCTGTGACACGGACCGTTTTTGTGCCGTTTTCTCCCTCGAAGTCGAACGTGAGTTCTGCGGTCTGAAGGGTGCTGTCGAGGGTAACCGTTACACGCCCGCTGACAGCAGGGTAGGGTCGAAATGAACCGGCACTGGCACGTGTCCATGTTGCATTGGCTGCGCGTGGGTCGGCCCCATTATTCGAAATTTCATACACCTTTTTGAATACGTCCCCATCATTGGGCAACCGCAGCGCGAGCGTCTGATAAATGGCGGCGCTCTCATCGCCTATGGCTGTGACCTGCCATTTTTTTGCTGATTCATCCAAGTAAAAAGAAAAACGCTTGCCTTCAAAATTCTTGAATTCATTGTCGCTGTCTTTAATGGATGCAGATGCTTTGCCGGTGGTGCATTTAGGTATTTCTGTGGATGGAGGATTCATGGTGTTTCTTCCTGTGCAGGCGGTAGATGATTGAGTTTAGAAAGGGCGAAACTTATCGTCTACTGTCAAAGATGACAGGTATTATTTGCGGATTTTTAATTGCAAAAATAACTATCAAGCAGAAAGCTTGAAGTTGACCATGGCTTGACTGCTGCTTGCGTAACAGTGAAAAACTCCGAGCTGTATATTAATTTCGCACTCAACTATGCGTCCCGGGGCCACGTGCTGGATACTGGGCCTGTGGTTTTGAGCGCAAGTGCCGCGCAACTGTTGGCGCACGGCGATCTGCATGCTATTTATCTGCGCAGACATAAGGGCGAACCAGCATGAATGAATCCACCCGCAACGCTGATGTACTGATCATTGGCGGTGGCCTGAGCGGCACCATGCTCGCCGTGCAACTGCTGCGCCTGCCGGGCACGCGGCGCATCCTGGTGATCGAGCCGCGTGCCGAGCTGGGGCGCGGCGAGGCCTACAGTGCGGTCGAGCTGGGTCATACCTTGAACGGCAACGCGGCGCGCATGAGCGTCGACCCGGACAATGCCGACGACCTGACCCAGTGGCTCACCGACTACATCGCTGGCGGTGGTTGGCCCGAGTCGGACCAGCAGCATGTGCCCATCAGCGAACTGTTCCCGCCACGGGGGATTTTCGGGCTGTACGCGCAACAGCGCCTGGCCCAGGCCAAGGCGTTATCTACATCCATCGTCGAGCATATCCGCGCCGAAGGGGTGGACCTGCAAGTCGACGCAGCTTCCACGCTGTTGACCCTCGATAACGGCGAGCAAGTGCGTGGCAATTTCGCGGTATTGGCCACCGGTATGTTCCCGGCAGCGCGCACGCCGCTAACCGAGTCCAGCGGTTTGAACGCCGCCGCACTGGACCCATGGGACGTGCAAGCGATGGCCCAACTCGACTCGCAATCAACGGTGCTGATCATCGGCTCCGGCTTGACCATGGTCGACGCCGTGGTGTCCCTGGAACAGGCCGGGCATCGCGGCCCTATCGAGATTTTTTCGCGCCACGGCCTGTTGCCCCATGTGCGCCGGCAACCGCCGAGTTGGGACGACTTCCTGGCCGCGGACCACGGCCTGCGCAGCCCTCGGCAATTGCTGCGCGAGGTGCGCCGCCAATGCCGCTTCGCAATCGACCAAGGCATCGATTGGCAGGCGCCGCTGGACACAGTGCGCGTGCATATCGCGCGTCTATGGAGCCAGGCCAGTGAGCGTGAGAAACGCCAGTTCGTGCGGCATGTGCGGCCATGGTGGGAAAGCCATCACCACCGCTCGCCGCCATTGAGCGCGCAGTTGGTGGCGCGCTTGCAGGGAGAAGGGCGGTTGCGGATTCGCGCAGCGTCGTTCAAGGGGTTGGTGCCGTCGGATGAGGGAGTCGCCATTGCGGTGCGCCATCGTGGCGAGCCAGGGCTCACCCGGGTTTCGGGCGCTGCGTTGATCAACTCCAGCGGCATCGAATACGACTGGCGCCGCGTGGCCCGGCCATTGCCGCAGCAACTACTCAAGCGTGGGTTGATCCAGCCCGGGCCGTTGGCGTTGGGGATTGCGGCGGATGCGGCCGGCGCGGTGCTGGATGCCCAGGGCCAGGCCAGTCAGCGATTGTTTGCCATGGGCCCGCCGTTGCGGGGCATGTGGTGGGAGAGTACGGCGGTGACGGATGTGGCGCTTCAGGCCAAGGCACTGGCAACCAAGCTCACACAGATCTAAGTGAGGGAGGTGAGCAAGCCCTGATCCGCGAAATGAACGCCAATGCTCAAAGCAACGAAAATCAAATGTGGGAGGGGGCTTGCTCCCGATGAGGGCGTGTCAGTAAATACATTTGTGGCTGATGCACCGCTATCGGGAGCAAGCCCCCTCCCACAGGTTGATCTGCGCTTAGCTTGAGGTTTTCACAAAGCCTGGCTTGAGTCCGAATACCTCAACGCCCTGGGGCGTCGATTGCCCGGTAGTCACCTTCACCCGCTCCACCGGTTTATCCATCGCAGCCCGATACTCTACCGTCATATCCGGATGAATCGCCTGGCTGGGAATCACCAGCGCCTGGTCATTGTTGTAGGTCACGATGGTCAACCGCGCGCTCATGCCCAGGCGCACCCGCTGCAGCTGCTGCGGCGTCAGCTTCGGGATCGACAGGGTCACCGGAAACTGCGCACTGCCCTGGTTGTCGCTGGCGATGGCCAAGCCACTGACCACGCTGACCGAGCCGGTCAGCCGTTCGCCGTCGAAGCCATCGCCCATCACTTCCACCGCCTGGCCCTGGTGTAGCTGGTTGATGTCCAGCTCGGAGACCTTGGCGACGATTTTCAATCGCTCGATATTGGCCAGGCCAAACAGCACCTGGCCCTGGCTGACCTTGCTGCCGGCCTGCACCGGCGTGTTGTTGTTGCCGCCACCTTGGGCAGTGTTGGTGCTGCCGGGGGCGGGCACCACGATGCCGGAGAACGGCGCCTTGACCTCTTTGCCTTCAAGGAGTTTTTGCAGCGCTTCGTATTTCACCGTGGCATTGGTCAGCTCCATTTCGGCAATCTGTCGGTATTCGCCTCTGCCTTGGTCCTGGGCCTGTTGCAGTTCGCTGCGCGCCGCTGCCAGGTCGAGTTGCTGCTGTTGGGTTTGCTGCTTGAGATCGTCCAGTTCGTTGCGCGGAATGATGCCGCGCTTGAACAGGTTTTCGCTCTCGGTGAGTTTGCGCTGGGTATTGCCGGCGGTCATTTCGGCGGTGCGCAAACTGCGGCGGGCACGGCTGACGGCAGGGCTACTGTCCCAGTCCTGCATTTCCTGTACGGCACGCCGGGCCTTGAGCTGGGCGGAGAGGGCATCGCGCAGCTGCACTTCAAGGGTGGCCGGGTCCATACGCAAAAGCACTTGGCCGGCCTCGACGCGCTGGCCTTGTTCGACCAGATTGGCCAACACGTTACCGTCGAACGGCGCAGTCAGGGTAACGGTAGTGTCGGGCTCGATCTTGCCCACCAGGCCGATCTGGTGTACCAGCGGGTCGGGCTTCACCGCCAGCCACTGTTCGGCGGTGCTGGCCTGCTCGGCGTCGCTGCGCTGGCTGAGCAGGCCGATGGCCGCGCCGGCCAGCAGCACGATTAAGGCACAGGCCAGCAAGCGTTTTTGATTAGTAGTCATTGAGGGCGATTTCCCAACTTTCCAGCGTCATGCCCAGAGTCAGATCGAGCTGGGTCTGGGCGTTCAAATAAGCGATCAGCGCATTGAGCTGGGCGTTTTCGGCGTTGCGCAGGTCGGTCTCGAAGCTCAATACCTGGAAGTTGGTGGAGCGTCCGGCACTGAGTTTCTCCCGCTCGATCTCGATCTTGCGCCGCGACAACTCCACGGCGCGCTTGGAAATCTCATATTGGCGCCAGCGGGTGCCGAGGTCACGTACCACGTTGTTGACGTTGCGCTCCAGCTCCTGGCGGGCGTCGGTAATGCGGATTTCCTGATCCTCCACATTCACCCGCGCGCGGACTTCGGCCTGGCGTGTGCTGATGTCGCCAATGGGGATCTGCACCTGCACGCCGGCGTAACTGTCCCAGGTGCGGTTATTGGTATGGCCGTTGTCGTTATCGTAGGCGTCGCGCACCTGGTTGGCGCCGGCCACCAGGTCCACCTGCCAGCGCCCGGAGTCCTTGGCGATCACCAGGTTGAGATCGGCCTGCTGGCTACCCAGCAAGGCGGCGAGGTATTCCGGCTGCTGGTTCTGCGCCAGGTTGAAGGCCTGGCGCTTGTCGATTTCCATGGGGTTGGCCTCCAAGGCTTCGGTGGCGCGAATCGGTGTGGACAGGTCCAGGGCCAGCAGGCGCAGCAAGGCCAGGCGGCTGGTATCCAGTTGGTTCTGGGCTTCTTCCACGCCCAATTGCTGGGTGGCGATATCGGCTTCGGTCTGCACGATCTCGAACTCGGCCATGCGCCCGGCGCTGATCAGAGCCTTGTTCACATCCAGCAGGGTGTTGGAACGCTTGAGGGCTTCCTGGACGATCACCAGTTGCTCCTGGGCGCGAAGGAGTTCGCGGTAGGTGGCGATGATCTGGCTGATGGTTTGCGCCACGGTGGCCTTCAGATTCAGGCGGTTGGCCTGCTCGGCCAGGCGCGACAGGCGCAGCGGCGCGGTGGTGGCGTCCCAGCCGGCCCCGCGCATCAGCGGTTGGATGATCGCCAGGTCGAGGCCGTCGCTGCGGTAGCGGCCGGCGCGGTTGGCATTGTTCAACTGCTGGGTCCAGGCCATGCTCAGGCGCGTGCCGTATTCGCCGAGCAGGCTGCTGGTCGGCGCCACACTGGCGTTGCGGGCGTTGTCCTGGGAGCCCCGGCTGGTGCGGTAATTACTGTTGAGGGTGAGCTTGGGGTTGAACACGTCTTCGGCGACGCGCAGGTCAAACTTCTGCGCCACCCGCTGCAGATAGGCGCTGCGGATCGCCGGGTTATTGCGCAGGCCCAGGTACACGGCGTCGCCCAGAGTCATGCTGGTGACCTGGGCATTGAGCGATACCCCGCGGTCGTAGGCGCTGCGCGTGCTGCTGGGCGCCGATGGCTTGACCACCACCTCGGCAGCCACGCCGGGCAGGCTGATCAGCGCCAGCAACCACAGCCATTTACTCATCGCGCAAGGCCTCCACCGGTTGCAACCGCGAGGCCGAGACCGCCGGATAGATGCCGAAGAACAAGCCGACCAGCAAGGTACTTCCCACCCCCAGGGGCAGGGCGGCCACCGCCAGGGCAAATGCCCAGCCCGACAGCCAGGCATACAGCCACGCAGCGGTCATGCCCAATACCGCGCCGCACAGTGCACCCACGGCGGTGAGGGTGACGGCTTCGAGCAGGAACAGGTTGCGGATATCCCGCTGGCGCGCGCCCAGGGCCATGCGAATGCCGATCTCGCGGCGGCGCTCCGAGACGTTCATCAGCATCACATTCATCACCCCGACGCCGCCGCCCACCAGCGAGATCGCGCCGAGGGCCAGCAGCAGATAGGCGAATGTGCGGCTTTGGCGCGTCATGCCGTCGATCATCTGCTGGGGCACGATGATGTCGACGTCATGCTCGGTGAGCTGGGGTTGCAACGCAGCGCTAGCGTCTCGGGCAATACGTTCCATGTCCTGCCCCGGCATCGCACGGATGATCACATTGCTGATCTGCGGGCTGGCATAGATGCGGCGCATGCCCTCGGCGGGAATAAACAGCGATTCATTGGCTTGCACCGGCATCAGCATGGCCCGGGGCTGGTTGTGCAGGATGCCGACGACCAGGAACAGGTAGTCGTTGATGCGCACGCGATCGCCCAGCCTCAGTGGGTCCCCCGGTGCTCCGAGGGCCTGGGCGAGTTGGTCACCGATCACGGCGTAGGTTTCGCTGGCGTCGAAGGCTGACAGGAAACGCCCCTCGCGCATGCTCAGGCGCATGGCCGCATAGATATCCGGGGTGCTGCCGACCAGGTTGGCATTGGTGGTGCGGCCATGGAACACGACGGGCCCGCTGAACAGGCTGAGGGCGCCGATATGCGCAATGCCCGGCACCGCCAGGCGCACGCTGTCGAGGTCGAGCCGGGTGTGCATCTGCACATTGCTGCTGCCCTTGGGCGGGAACTGGGCGATCAGCGTGTCGGTGCCCATGTCCTTGAAAATCATCGCCGCGTCCACTGCTGCGTTGTGGCCTATATTGATCAGCGCTACCACCGAGGAACTGCCGATCACGATGCCCAGCAACGCCAGGATCGAACGCTTGCCCAGGGTACGCAGGCTGATGAACGCTTCATGCAGCAATTGGCTGAGGCTCTGCTCGACCCGCAGGCTCATAGGCGATCGGCCTCGTGCACCACGCCATTGCGCACCAGGATCTTGCGCTCCAGGCGCTCGGCGATGTGCGCGTCATGGGTGACGATGATCAGCGTGACCTGTTGCTCACGGTTGAGGGTCAGCAGCAGGTCCATGATCTCCTGAGCGGTGGTACTGTCGAGGTTGCCGGTGGGTTCGTCGGCCAGGATCACCGAGGGCTGGCCCACTAGGGCGCGGGCGATAGCGACGCGCTGGCGCTGGCCCCCGGAGAGGTCGGCGGGGCGATGGTGGGCGCGCTCGGCCAAGCCTACTTGCTCGAGCATGCGCTGGGCTTGCTCCACCGATTCATGCCGCGACACACCGCGATAACTCAAGGGCAGGGCAACGTTGTCCAGGGCGCTGAGGCGCGGCAGCAGGTTGAAGCTCTGGAACACGAAACCGATCTGCCGGTTGCGGATCGCCGCCAGCTCATCGGGGGTGGCAGTGAAAATGTCGTGGCCGGCAAAGTGGTACTGGCCGCAATTCGGCAGGTCCAACAGGCCGAGGATATTGAGCAGGGTGCTTTTGCCGGAGCCGGAGGCACCCAGGATGCCGCAGCTGTCACCGCTTGCGATGGACAGGCACACGTCATTGAGAATGCTCAATTCCTGCCCGGCCAGCTGATAGCGCTTGCCGATGCCTTGCAGGGAGATCAAGCCTGGGTGCGAGGGAGTGTCTGTCATCATGACTACGCCTGCAGTCTCGACGGTGTCGGCGTGCTCCCGGAAAATCCTTGTAACAAGTTCAGGAGCTGTCTGTACGCGTCACGGACTGGTTTTATTTCTTGTTTTTAAAATATTGTTTGAATAGTAACCGCGTTCCTTACGCTTCGCCAGCCGTGGATGTAGAGCGGTTTTACCCTATGAAACGTTTTCTCGACTGAGGGTCTCGGGCTGGCTAAATTCCTTTTGGCATGACTGTACAGCCCGGTTATACAGGCTTTCAGTGATATGGCGGAGTGTCACTACTTGCTTTCAACGGACCACCCCGGTATAAAAAATCAAATTATTTTTTAAAACAATATTTCCGCCGTGGAACCCTTATGGCCGCGAAGAAACTCAGCGCTCCAAACGTTACCAAGACTCGATTGCTGGATGCGACAGAGGCACTCTTCATCAAGTACGGCTACGACGCCGTTTTGTTACGTCAGATTACCGAGCGTGCCCAGGTCAACCTGGCCGCGGTGAACTATCACTTCGGGGACAAGGACTCCCTGATGAAAACCCTGCTGATGCAACGCCTGGAGCCGCTCAACGAGCAGCGCCTGGAATTGCTCGACCGCTGCGAAGCCGAATCCGACGGCCCGCTGGATTGCGACACCCTGCTCGGCGTGCTGTTCGCCCCGGCCATGGGCCTGGAACGCAGCGACCCGGCCAGTGGGGAAGGGCGTTCGTTCATCCGTTTCCTGGGACGGGTCTACAGCGACACCTCGCCGTTTATCCAGGAATACCTCAAGGTGCATTACCAGCCGGTGTTCCAGCGTTTCTTCGAAGCCTTCGCCCTGGCCTTGCCGGATCTGCCGCGCAATGAACTGGGCGTACGCCTGCAATTTGCCCTCAAGGCGATTTCCGGGGTGATGGCGGGTACCGAACTGCGCCTGCTGATGAATTCCATGAGCCTGGGCCGCCCGGCGACGGATGCGGAGGTGATGGCCAAGTTAATTACCTTGGTGTCGGCGGCGATTCGGGTGCCGCAGCAGAGTGCTGAGGCTGAGACGGCGTTGGCGAAGGTGCTGGATACCCAGCGAGCATTACGTGAAGAGGGAGTGCTCAGCAAAGCAGCGCGCTAGTTGACCAGCTCTACAAAAACGGCGGTTTCAAGTTGAAACCGCCCTGGTTGACCTATTTGTTCATATTGTTGTTTAAGAAATGGAAATTACGGAGATGCGCGACTTGTTTGTTTCGCAAAGATAGAGCGTGTCGCCTTTCCAGCTGAAGTGCGCGCCGATATTTCCGGTGATATTGTAGGTGTTTATAGTTGCCCCTGTTTGCGTATCTATTAGCGCTTTAGCAGTAGAGCTGCCGTTTGGACCGTAACCAATAAGAAGTCGATTGTTGCCTGGGCTGGCAGCATAAGTATGTATGTAGGTGTAGGGAAGCCTGTGTGTTTTTCGTTGGCCAGACACCAAATCAAATATGAACGCTGTCCCGCTCGAGGCGTTCTCCCACGAGCAACTATACATATGGTCACGGTATGGGCTCATTATAAAACCTGCATAATTGCCCTTGGTAAAAGTACCAACTATGCTTGCGCCGCCTGTCTCAATATCCACTCTGTACAAGTAGCCATTGCCGTAGCCAACGGTGTAAATATTCTGCCCGTTAGCACTGCAAAATGCTTCAATCGTGTATTGTCCTTGCGTGTACTCTCTGATGATCATTTCTGATGCAACGTCAATTCTATATATGCGTAGAACGTAACCGCTGCCAGTCCAGTTTTGGCTCGACGTATAAAGATATTTTCCGTCGGGGCTGAAGTTGCCGTCGCTGATCCCATTGGAGGTAGATATGGCTATGCTGCTAATGATTTCATCGTTTTTTGTGTCAATTACTACGAGACTATCTCTCAATGTTACGCATACTTTTTTTCCATCTGTCGAGCAAGAAACCGATTTCTGTCCTCCTCCAATGATTATCTCTTTTACTTCACCTGAGGCTAAGTCGACTTTCACCAAGCGATTGATACTTGTAACGCATACATAGGCATACAGTCCGCTTGGTGTGACGGCTATTTTGCTTGGCTCCCCCCTCAAGTTGATCACTGATCCTGCCGGTAACAGCGCCCTGACGACAATCTCGCTGCTGGCAGAATAAACGCCACTGATCGCCTTCAAAGCGTAAGTACCAACATCTCCTATGCTGCGTATGCCTTCAACTTTTAAGGCCCCGCTCTCATCCGAGAGAAAAGCCTTGCTCCCGCTCGTTCCATCTTCGAAAGTGAACCCAGCCGGCAGCGTCAGGGTGATGGCCACGGGTGCTTTGGTATTGGTGCCCAGCAAGAGTTGCACATCCCCAAGACGGCCTGCTGGTCCCACAGCGTACGGCCCGTTTACAAAGCGCAACCCCAGCGCGCTGACCCGGTAACTCACTTCTACGAATGGTTGGGCCGAGATAATTTCCCCGCGCTTGTCCAGCGAGACATAGGCTTGGATCGTCAATCGACTGTTATTGGGCAGGCTGGTCAAATATTCTGATGGGATCGGTTCCAGAATGCGGCCTGCCGCAAGTTCTGAAGCACTTACCACACGCCCTTGGCGCAATGGCCAGTCTGGCGGTCCTTTGAGGTCGATAAAGACCGCCTGTTCCTTATCCATAAAGTGCCAGGCCCTAATTTCCACATGGTTTTTTTCACCTGCACTGATTCCGCCACCTGACGCTTCTGGGATGCTAACCAGGTCCCACTCCTGTACGGCTAACGCCTTAATCTCAAGCGTCAATTCATCGGACTTGGTGGTCTTGCCGGTCTCGATAAGGTTGTAATAAATCGTGCATTTATCGGCCAGATACGCTGCCACAAAAGCATGTGGCACGGTAAAGCTGACGTAGTTTTCTCCAGGTTCGGGCGTGGCGGGTTTGGCCGCAATATTCGGCATGCCGACACCCGGCTTGTCGACGATGAACACTTTGATATCCGACCCAGGTGGGAACTTGTCCGATACCACGCGAATAGTCACCACCGGTCGATTAGGCGGCAGCACGTGCAATGGGTCCAGGCTGGCCTGGTCCGGGCCTGTCACTGTCGCCTCGAGCACGGTGGGGGCTTTCAGTTCGAGCTTTGAGCCCACCTTCATGTTCACCGCGTGAGAAAAACGCGTCAGTACGTTGTCCCGCCAGCGCGTGTAGTAGATGCGCATGGTCTTGTCGATATTGGCAAGGATGTAGCTACGTTCCAGCCTGAAGCGCAGGTCTCGCCCAACCCATTGAACCCGTATCGGAAACGCCTGCTCAGGTGCCGTGCCGCCGGACGCGGTGCCCTCACAATAAAGCGTCACGATATCGTTGAGCAGGAAGTCAGGGTTGCTCTTGACCACAATATTGGCGTGCTCGGTGGATTGTTCGGGGTCGAATTGATACAGCGGTGCCGGCGCTTCCATGACCTCAGGCTCCGGCAATGAGGCCACTGCGTTGCCGACGTTGACCGTCACGTCCATTGAAGTGCGCACGCCATCCCCATTGTCCACCTGATAAAGAAGCCTGAGTGTGCCGCCTTCAAGACCGGCAATCACGCCGTTCGGGCCGTTGGCAATGGGAAATAACACATCGCCCCCTCCTGCAGACTCGTAGAGTTCGTCGTAGTAGCGAGTGCCGTTGGCGTACGTGCCCTCGAGGATCAGAATCACCAGATCAAAGGGGTCCTGGCCCAGTTCGGGGTACGCCCTGACGATCACATTGACAAATTCTACCTGTGGATCGAGGACGCCTCCGGGTGCTTCCGGCACCACCGGTGGCGGCAGGCGCATATCGATGGGCGTACCGGTGACGTTAAAAATGTTGCCGTCGGAATAGCCGTTGGGCACGCCGTTGCTAATGCGTTCATAGGACAGCTGGAACTGCCCGCTGATAAAGGGGCGCAGGTCGGCATTCGGGCAGGGCAAGGTGATAAAGCTCAGTGAGGTAAGCGGTGGAGAGTTGTAGCTGATGGTGATAACGCCACCGCTCGAACGGCCCTTGACGGTTACACGCACAACATCCCCAAGGGCAAAGTCCGGGCCAGGGGTGCTGATAAAGATGGTTGCATCGCGCCCATTGAGTTGGTCGTGGTCAAGGGTGTTGTTAGGGGCTTCGAGTATCAGCGCTTTGGGCAAGAGCGGCTCAGACCCATCATTGAGCCTGACATTCAACCGCAGTGCCGGTGACCAGCCGAGGGACGCGTTGCCGACCTCGTCGATGATTTCATATTCACACACATGGGAACCACTGCGCACTTGCTGCCAAAAACCGTAATAAAGCGTGACGGTTATATCTTCACGCCCGGTGGCTTGGCTTTCGGTGAGCGGAGGGATTGGCGCCGTGATCCCATTAATGCGTAAGCGAATACGGTCACGTGTGGCCCGGTAGGTGTTGGGTTCCTGGGTCGCATCGTCCGGGTAGAACTTGAAGGTAACAGGTACCCCGTTTTGTGCGTCGGTCTCGGTCACTCCGAAATTGATGATGTGCTCAGGGAATACCGGAACCGGCAGGTTTTCGTTTTGCAGCGTGCTGCCGATCGGGTTGCGACCAGCGGGGGGCACGGTATCGACCTTCAGATTGAAGCGTTTGGTTTCTTTGGGCGTGCCACCGAGGTGAGTCACTCTCAAGAACACCGGGTTGACCGGGCCATCAGGAAGACGGGTTCGAGGGATGTATAACGGAATCATACGACTCTTGTCGACATCATCCTGGGTGACATTGTAGATAGCGACAGGGATTAGCAGGTCACCGCAGAACAGCTCAATGAAGTCACCATCAGCCATATTCAGGTAGGCCAACAGGTTGCACAACAGACCCAGGTCCCGATGAACCTCCAGAGCCGCTTTGTTTATGCCACCATCGAAGCCGACGACTGTTTGCGTCAAGCCCGGAATATAGAGGGGCAACACCTCGAACGGCACGTTTGTAAAGCTATCGGAGGTGATGGTGCCCTGGATTGACTGTGGTGGTAGGAAATAGCTGCGGTTAAGGCGCCGGGGGCCGGACAAGTCGGTAGCCTCTTCCGCCGGCTCTGACAATTGCCCTGAGTCGATCACGGGCAATGGCGCGGGGTGTGCGACGACGGAAAGGTGAGTGTCTTGGCTCATGGAAAACCCCCTCTGCAAGTAAATTGGCTCACTGGGGGAATTAAGCGTCTCGGAAGGCGAACGGGATAGCTGTGAGAAATGACAGTCGCGACGAATGGTCTGGGTAAAAACCACTGATTGCCATGGCGCACGCAAAAAAAAGCCCGCTGGGGCGGCGGGCTTGATGTACAACGTTTGTAACGGATGAGGCTTCACCCTACGTCTTGGGATGTGAACAAATCGTGAAAAATATGTAAGAGAAAGTGTGAATGTGTTGATCCTGGTAATCAGATCAACTCCCCATACGTTCAGATCTTCCACCGGCCAGCGCTTTTGGCCAAGCGTTGACGCATTGCATCCACATTCGCGGCCAATTGCAGGGTCAATAACCGATATCCATCCAGTGCACTGTAGACGGGTGCATCCAATGTGGACTCACCACCGCTGGCCTGGCCGTTGCGTTCCAACCGCTCCGTCACCCCCGACTTCAACGCCCGCGCCATCCCCACCAACTGCACCCTGATTTGCCGATGCTCAGCCTTCAACATCACCTGCATGCGCGCCGTCGCCTGCTCATCGCGAGGATCGGGCCGGGTATTGCCGAGAATCTCCAGGGTGCTGATGCACATGCGCAGGTGGCGCTGGATCGCGTCCAACTCGGTCATGGAAATCCGCACTTCCTTGGACACCGACGGCATCAATGAGCGCAGTTGCAACATTGCTGCATTCAGGCGGTTGAGCAACTTGAGGTGTTCATCATCGGTCACCGATTGACCATTGATGATCCGGCTGTAGATCTGCGCGCAATCACGCAGCGCACTGGCCAGGTTGTAACGCCACGAATACACGGCGTACAGCGGCAGGGCGAAGGAAAACGCCAGGGCCAAGGCGATGCCGATGAGGATGTCTACGGTGCGCCACAGCCCGTCCGACAGCGGATTGTCACCGTGCCCCGCGACGATAAATACGGTAATCGCCGACAGCAGCGCGGTATACCCGCCTTTGCCGATGGCGTGGTAGGAAAAGAATCCGCAAATCGCCGACATCAGCAGGTAGGTCAGCAATGGCTGGCCGACGTAGGCTTCCTGCACCACCAGCAGCAAACCGACGCTGGCACCGATCAGCGTACCGTAGGCGCGCTCCACGGCTTTCTTGCCGATATTGCCGTGGTGCTGCAACCCGCCGATCACCACCAGCATGGTTACCGAGGCCCATTCGCCGTGGGGCAGGTTGAGACCGGTGGTCAGCAGAATCGTCGCCAGCAAGCCGATGGACACGCGCACGGCGTGGATCAGTTTGGCGTGACGATAGCGGCGGTACGGGTCGAGCAGGGGGCGCAGCAGGCGCCGGGCAAAGAAGGGCAGGTTCATCGGTATTAAAAGAGCCTCAATCGTCAGGGCTGACTCGGTCCATTGTGGGAGGGGGCAAGTCGAATCGTCGCACCGCCCCTCCCACATTGTTGAGCCGAGGTGTACTTAGAAAATGTAATCAGTGGTCAGGAAGCTCGAGTCACGGTTACGCAGGATCTCGCTGACCAACGCCTTGTTGCTCTCCTGGAACTTGGTCGCCACCAGAGTGCGGATCGAGAACACGCGCAGGGCGTCATGTACCGACAGCGTGCCCTCGGCCGAGTTCTTGCGGCCATTGAACGGGAAGGTATCCGGCCCGCGTTGGCATTGGGCGTTGATATTGATGCGGCCGACCTGGTTGGCGAAGGTGTCCACCAGGCGCCCGACGGCGACGGGGTCGGTGCCGAAGATACTCAACTGCTGGCCAAAATCCGAGTCCAGCACGTAGTCGATCACGGTTTCCAGGTCGCGGTAGGGCACGATCGGCACCACCGGGCCGAATTGCTCTTCGTGGTACACGCGCATCTGCGGGTTCACCGGGTACAGCACCGCCGGGTAGAAGAACGAACCACGGCTGCTGCCACCTTCGGCATTGACGACCTTGGCACCGTGCCGGGCCGCATCGGCCACCAGTTCATTGAGGTAATCCACCTTGCCCACTTCCGGCAGCGGTGTCAGCGCTACGCCATCGTCCCAAGGCATGCCGGGCTTGAGGGTGGCCAGCTTGGCATTGAACTTCTCGATAAAGCTGTCGACCACATCCGCGTGCACAAACAAAATTTTCAGCGCGGTGCAACGCTGGCCGTTGAACGACAGCGAGCCGGTGACTGCTTCACTCACCGCGTTGTCCAGGTCCACTTCGGGCAGCACGATCCCCGGGTTTTTTGCATCCAGCCCCAGCGCAGCACGCAAACGATGCGGTTTGGGGTGCAGCTTTTTCAAATCGCTGGCGGCCTTGTTGGTGCCGATAAACGCAAAGATATCGATCTTGCCGCTGGCCATCAGCGCGCTCACGGTTTCGCGGCCGCTGCCGTAGATCACGTTGATCACCCCGGCCGGGAAGCTGTCGCGGAAGGCCTCCAGCAAGGGGCGGATCAGCAACACGCCGAGCTTGGCCGGTTTGAACACCACGGTATTACCCATGATCAGCGCCGGGATCAACGTGGTGAAGGTCTCGTTCAGCGGGTAGTTGTAAGGCCCCATGCACAACGCCACGCCCAGGGGCACGCGACGGATTTGCCCGAGGGTGTCCTGTTCAAGCTCGAAACGGCTGCTGCGGCGGTCGAGCTCCTTGAGGGCGTTGATGGTGTCGGTGATGTAGTCGCAGGTGCGGTCGAATTCCTTCTGCGAGTCCTTGAGGTTCTTGCCGATTTCCCACATCAGTAGCTTGACCACCGCGTCGCGCTGTTCGCGCATGCGCCGCAAGAAGGCTTCGACATGCTGGATACGCTGCGCCACGCGCATCGTCGGCCATTCACCCTGGCCACGGTCATAGGCGCGCACGGCGGCATCCAGGGCGGTGAGGGCGGTATCGGCATCCAGCAGCGGCGTGCTGCCGATATGCACGCGTTCATCGCCCAGTTGCACGGGGCTTTGCACGCGGGCGAGAGGGCCGTCCCACACCCGCAGTTGGCCATCGACCAGGTAATCACGCTGCTCAATGGGCGCCGCCAGGCGAAATTGCTCGGGAATCTGGGCAACGGACGTGGGAAACAGTTGGGCAAGCAGGTTGCTGGTGGTCATGTCGCTACCCCTGGAATAGTTGCAAAACATGACTAGAGAGTCACCCAACTGGCAGCTCCAAGGCAAGGCTTACGCGCATTCTTGTTCGCAGTGTCGCGTGCGCCGGGTAAACTGCGCGGCTTTTCAGAAGGAGTTCACATGAGTCAGTACCAGCCGGGCATTCTTGCCGCCCCGGTGCCTTTGCAGGCCCGCCATCTGTTTTTTGCCCTCGATTCCCTGCAAGCCGTGCCTGCTGCCCTGGACGCACTGGTGCAGTGGACGGATGCGGCGGCCGTGGTCGGTTTCGGTGAGCCGCTGGCAAAGGCCCTGGGCGTTGAGATTGAAGGCTTGCGTACATTCCCCGTGGTCAGCGGCCCCGGCGCACACAACCCGTCGACCCAGCAGGCGTTGTGGGTATGGTTGCACGGGGTGGATCGCGGCGAGTTGCTGCTGCGCAGTCGCACGCTTGAAAAAGCCCTGGCCCCGGCTTTTCGCCTGATGCAATCGACCGAAGGCTTCCGCTACAAGACCGGTTTTGACCTGACCGACTACGAAGACGGCACCGAAAACCCCCACGACGATGCCGCTGTGGCAGCCGCCTTGACCGACAGCGGCGCCAGCTTCGCCGCGATCCAGCAATGGCAGCACGACCTCGACGGTTTCGCCGCATTGCCGGCCCTGGAGCGTGACCACATCATCGGCCGCCGCCATGGCGATAACGAAGAGCTGGATGACGCCCCAGAATCCGCCCATACCAAGCGCACAGCCCAGGAAAGTTTTACCCCGGAGGCATTCGTGGTGCGCCGCTCCATGCCCTGGGCCGAGAACGGCCAGGCGGGGTTGATGTTCCTGGCGTTCGGGCATTCCGTCGATGCGTTCGAGGCACAGCTTCGACGTATGAGCGGGTTGGAGGATGGGATTGTCGATGGTCTGTATCGCGTCAGTAAGCCGCTGACCGGTGGTTACTACTGGTGCCCGCCGGTCAGGGAAGGGCGCCTGGACCTGAGTTTGGTTTTTTAACGCTTCTGCACCTGCGTTCTTGAAAAACACATGGCGGCAACGCTAGTGTGGCGGTCTGAATATTTCTGAATGTTTCAGCTTTATGCCCAGCCTCACTCAACGCACTGCCGATATCACCTCGCGCCGCGCCGCCTTGACCCTGGGGTTTTGCCTGCCCAGCGATGTGTTGCTCTATCTGTTGCTGCCAATGGAGTCCGAGGCGTTCGGCATCACCCTGGCCCAGGCCGGCGTGCTGTTGGCCGCCAACCGCTTGGTACGGATCTTCGGCTACCGGCATGTACTGAATTTCTATGCGCGTAACGGCGACCGTCTGACCTGCATGATCGCCGCCGGTGCCGCGGCGCTCTGCGCGCTGGGCAATTCGGTGTTGTCCGGGTTCGCCGCGCTGCTGGGCCTGCGGCTGGTATGGGGCCTGTGTTTTGCCGCGCTGAACCTGTCGACCCAAGTACTGGCGACCTCCGAGCCGGAGGGCGCGGCCCGCAGGGCGGGGCGTTCGCGGGCGTTGATCGCCTTCGGGCCCATGCTGGCTTTGCCCCTGGGCGGGCTGTTGACGTTATGGGCAGGGCCGCGCCCGATCTTCCTGATTCTCGCCGGTTGCTGCCTGGTGGGGCTGTGGCTCGCCCGCGGCTTGCCCACTGGCGGCCATGATTTGCATAGCGCCCCGGGGCGCCGCTTCAAGTGGCCGGACAGTGTGGCGCTGTGGTCGTTTATCGAAGGCGTCGCGCTGGATGGCTTGTTTATCTTTGGCTTGTCGATCCAGGCGCAGAAGATCATGGGTGGCGATGCCGTGCTGGTGGCCGGGGGCCTGATGGCTTTGCGTTATCTGTCCGAGCTGCTGCTGAGCCCATTGGGCGGGCGTGCGGCCCAGCGGTTTGGCGCAACCTCGATGTTGCTGTGGTTTTCGTTCCTGAGCGCCCTGGCGCTGACAGCCTTCGGCAGCCATTGGGTGATCGTCGGCGCGGCGGCGGTGTTGGTGCTGCGTGCCCTGCAACTGCCACTGGTGACCACGCTGGTGGCCGAACGCAACCCGGGTGCCATGCGCGTATCGGCATTGGCGTCCAACGCCGTATGGCGCGACATCGGCGCCGGCCTCGGGCCGCTGCTGGCGGGCCTGTTGCTGCCGGTGGCCGCTGCGCCCTGGGTGTTTGGCCTGGCCGGCGCAGCAATTGCCGTGAGCGCGCTGTTCTGCTGGCGGGCCAAGGTCGCCCACTGACGTTGCCTTAAGCGCTTTTCAGGCTTTGCAGCCATGTGGTATCGAGTCGGGTTTGATCGGTATCGATCCCCAGAGCCTCCATCTTTGCCTTATGAGCCTCGATCTCGCCGACCAGTTGCGCCTGTGCGCTGGAGTTGGCGTCCAGCTCATGCATCTGCGTCACCCCCAAGTGATAGAAGCGCAACAATTTGATGGCCGCCGGGTCGTTGGCCTGGACCCGCTCGGTGACCTTGTGCATTACGTTGGTCACACTCATCAGGCTGCGCTTTAGCTGCCAGCCATACACTGCCGGCGCCAGCCAGGGCTGGGTCCAGAACGGGCCACGCACCAGCGCGACAGTGATCAACACCCCGGCAAATACGCCGCCGACATTGAAGCGAAAGTTGTCGCCACCGGGCTCACCGAACAGCATCACCGCCAGGCTCGACAGCAACATGGCCAGGCCCAGGAACAGCACGGCGACGATCAGCGTGCTGCGGCGGGTCTGTTGACGGTAGGTGACGGGGTCGCAGGGTTTGAGCTCGAACATCCGAGGAAGGTCTCCAGAAAGGGCAGCCATCTTCTCATGCTTGCAGCAATGAAGTTGAACGATAGCCGCGGGCAGTTTCTCTAAATTTGTGAAGCCCCCTTGAGGTAAGCCGTCATGTCCGAACACAAGCAGCCACCACCTGGTACACCCGACCCGAACCGCACGCCCGGTGAAGAAGAGCGCGACAACGATGCGTTGCGCCCCAATGATCCGAAAGAGCGTGGCCCGGACGACGATGTCGAGCGCGTGGAAGAAGACTTGGAAAACCTCCACGACAGAGCGCGCCCACTTTAACAGGAGAATCTGATGAACAAGCGTACCGATGGCCCCCACTCCAATGAACATGCCAGCGGCAGGGATGATCTGGGTTTTGACCCGGACTCGCCGGATGTGGCAGACCCGCAGGTCGACCCGATAGGCCCGGCCATCGCGCCATTGGATAAAGACAAAAAGGCTAAGGAAGAGGCGAAAAAAAAGCCGCCCTACGATCCGTTGGGCGACTTGAAAAAGTGAACCGAGCCCCGCCGTTGTGCGGGGCTTTGTTTATTTGGGCGGGGTCCAGCTGACGTCGGTGATGCCATACTTTTCCGCCCAGGGCCGGGTGGTTTTTTTCACTTGCTCGTGACCCACGCGGCCGATGCGGCTGACATGGGCAATGTCGGCATCAACGGCCGCCCAGTGCCATGCCTCGGCGTTGTTCATCACTTCGGCGCGCACCACGAAAGACTTGGGTTTACCGTGTAGCTGATAGTGGATGGTGTAGATTTTTGCGGTACTCATGTTGCCTCCCTGTCTTGTTATAGGTGGATAGGCCAGTGTTCAAAAAGGTTCATTCAAAATGACAACGTGCGCGCAGGCGCGGCATAGTGACGCTCCGCCTCGTGCCAAGGACCGCGCCATGCCTCGACTCACTCATAGTCATCTCTATTTGAAACGCCTGGGCTACGATTCGCCGCCACCGCCCACCCTGCAAACCCTGCATGACCTGCAACTGCGCCACGTGTGCACTTTTGCCTTTGAAAATCTGTCGACGCTGATGCACGCGCCAGTGCCGATCGACCTGCCCAGCGTCGAGCACAAGGTGCTGCACCAGGGGCGCGGCGGTTATTGCTACGAGTTGAATCAGTTGTTCCTGGCCCTGCTGCAGGAACTGGGCTTCGAAGCCCGCGGCATCACGGGACGCGTGGTGATTGGCGGGCCACCGGACGCCCACACCGGGCGCACCCACCGCCTGAGCCTGGTGACGCTTGAAGGGGTGCGCTACATCACCGACGTCGGCTTCGGCGGCATGGTGCCCAGCAGTCCGTTGCAACTGGACACCGACGCACCCCAGGCCACTGCCCACGAGCCCTATCGCCTGACCTTCAATCAGGGCAGCTACACGCTCTGGGCCCAGGTCGGTGAAGAGTGGCGCGGCCTGTATGTGTTCGACCTGCAAGTTCAGGCAGACATCGACTACGAAATCGGCAATTGGTACGTCTCCACGCACCCGGGTTCGCCGTTTGTGGGGCAGTTGAAGGCCGCACTGCTGGCACCCGGTAAACGTCATACCTTAGCCAACGCCCACTATGCGCTCCATTACCTGGATCGGCCCAGTGAAAAGCTCACGCTCCAGACTGCCGATGAATTGCTGGGGCTATTGCGCGACACCTTCGGCATTCGGCTGCCGGATCAGCCTCAACTTCGCGAAGCCGTGGAACGCCTTATCTGTATGAATCCTGAAGAATATTGAGATAGAGCCTTCGCTGAACCGTTTTTTCTCCTTTTTGGTGCAAATCAGTTCGAACTTTTTGCAAACGCCAAGGTTCGAACCGATTCCTGAATACTTTGCCCACCTTAAAATGGAGATGTAAAACGATGTCCAAACTATTCGGAAAATTCCTCAAGAACACCTCGTTGCTGGCCCTGGTGGCTGCGCCTGGCGTGGTGTTCGCTGCACCTTCCACCGACCCGATTTCCACCTTCGGGATCCTCGGCAGCTACAACGACTTCAAACTCGAAGGCGGTAGCGAAAGCGACAAAGACCACATGCCTGAAGCCGGCCTGTTCTATAACTTCGGCAACAAGCTCACTGCCGAGTCCGGTTTTATCTACCAGGCCGGTATCGAAGCCAAGTACGGCGAAAAGAGCGATAACAAGCTCAAGGAAGGCCAGGCCGACCTCGACCTCGGCTGGCGTGCCGCGCTGGATGCGCGCAACTTTGTCGATGTGATCGTGGGCGGTGGCTATACCTGGACCCGCTATGAGCCGGACACCAATGGCTACGACATGAAACTGACCAACAAGTCGCCGTTTGCCAAGGCTGCGCTGGGCTACAACCACCAGTTCGATGACATGACCCTGCGCGTTGAAGCCGGCGCCCGTCACACTATCGATGGCCGTGCCAAACTCAAGGTAGACGGCGTTGGCAGCGACAGCGTGGATCTCAAGGATCGCACCAACCCCTACGCCGAAGTCAGCCTGTTGATGAACCAGAAGGGCGACCTTCCGGTGATGGCTGGCCTGTACTACACCCGTACCGAGTACAAGCTCGACGACGACTCCTATGTGGCCGATAACACCAAGCTCAAGCGTGATGAGTATGGTTTCAAGGTGGGTATCGCGTTCTAAGGTGGCGGCCTTGGTGCAATCCCCGATTTGAATAAAAAACGCCCTGATATGAGTCGGGGCGTTTTTTTGCCTGTGGCTGGCAGCCCAAGATATCCCTGTGTTGCGGCAGACAGCTCCATAGCGCCCGACCTAGTGCTGTAGGAGCGAGCTTGCTCGCGAAAAACTCCCAGGCCCCGCGTTCCATCAGTCAGCGCGCGTTATCGTTGAAGTTTTTCGCGAGCAAGCTGAACTGGCCTAATGATTTTGGACACTTCAATCGGGCGCTATGATAGCGCCCAAATATGAGGTGTTTGGATATGCGTAAATCTTATTCGAGTGAGTTCAAGCTCAAGGCTGCCAGCATGGTGCTGGATGAAGGCCAGCCGGTTACTGAGGTCTGTGCCAGCCTGGATATCGGCCCCTGGCCCTACGCATGGATCGATCAGGTACAAAAGAACACTTGGGCTCGACTCCGGTGAGGCGAAGAATTACCATGATCAACGAGAAATCCAGAGGCTCAAAGCTCTGCTTGAAAGACCTGAGATATCGAAATCCTAAAAAAAGGCCAGTGCTCTCCTGCTTTGGACGCCAGATCATTCACGCTGATCGATGAGCTGGACGAGCAGTACGGCGTTAAAAGGTGTTGTCGGGTGTTTGCGGGATCAACCGCAATGCTTCTGCACCGCGCCAGCGCGAGAGCAGAGCAATCCCGAACGGGACAAGCTCAAGCCACCGCTGATCTAAGGCACCACAAGGCGTCCAGAGTCGGCGGCGCACGTACTTTGTCCAAGGGCTACAAGCCAAGGCATCGTATCGGGCGTTACATAGCTCTGTTTGATGCGTGAAGCTAGCATCGCTAGTGTTGGCGCAGGCGCCATAAGTACAAGTCGCCGGGCGTGGAGCGCGAAGTAGCGCCGCACATACTCAAGCGAAATTTGACGTGACGGCGTTACGTCAGGTGTGGTGTGGCGACGTGACTTACATCAAGTCGGCAAGCGGTGGATGTAGCGCCAGCCATTTTGGATCTACATGCGTTTCGCGGGATCGCCGGGCTGATCGTTCTCGATGATTTCGATACCAACCTGACCTGCGGCTTATAGGCATAGCAGTGGAGCCGTGACGGCTCTATCAGGATGTGTTGTTTCTGTTCGGCCGGGGTTGTCAGTACCAGTCTAAATTCAATTTGCTGCTGAAACATGGATTTAGGCAAAGCATGAGTCGTAAAGGCGAGTGCTGGGACAACGCTCCAATGGAGCGTTTCTTTGGCAGTTTGAAGTCGGAGTGGGTGCCTGAAGCGGGTTACAAACTCGAACATGAGGCCCGAGCAGACGTGCAGCGCTATGTCTCGCGCTACAACATCAGCAGACCTCATAGCTACAACGACTACCGGTCGCCGGTCTCGAAGGAAAGGTTGGCGGCGTGAACCTTAATCAGTGTCCAAGATTACTTGACCAGTTCAAGCTCGCTCCTACAGGGGAACGCATTCCAATTGTGGGAGTGGGCTTGCCCGCGAAGGCGATAGTGGTTGCACTGCATCGCTAATGGCTATCCCTGTGTTGCGGCAGACAGCTCCATAGCGCCCGACCTAGTGCTGTAGGAGCGAGCTTGCTCGCGAAAAACTCCCAGGCCCCGCGTTCCTTCAATAGCGCGTTATCGTTGGGCGCGAGCAAGCTCCTTTCTACGAAACGCATTCCAATTGTGGGAGTGGGCTTGCCCGCGAAGGCGATAGTGGTTGCACTGCATCGCTAGTGGCTATCCCTGTGTTGGGGCACACAGCTCTGTAGCGCCCCGTCTAGTGCTGTAGGAGCAGGCGCTCATGAAAACTCCCAGGCCCCGCGTTCCTTCAGCCAGCGCGCGTTATCGTTAGGTTTTCTGAGCAAGTAGCTCTAAAGACTATTCAGGTGGAGTGCCGAGCGCGCGAAGGCGATAGTGGTTGCACTGCATCGCTAATGGCTATCCCTGTGTTGCGGCAGACAGCTCCATAGCGCCCGACCTAGTGCTGTAGGGCAGGCTGGCAAACTCAGGCCCCGCGTTCCCTTCCAGCCAGCACGTTTATCGTTGGCGTTGCTGTGAGCAAGCTCGCTCCTACAGGAACGCATTCCAAATGTGGAGTAGACTTGCCCGCCCAGAACACGGTGATGGTTGCACTGCATCGCTAATGGCTATCCCTGTGTTGGGGCACACAGCTCTGTAGCGCCCCGTCTAGTGCTGTAGGAGCGAGCTTGCTCGCGAAAAACTCCCAGGCCCCGCATTCCATCAGCCAGCACGCGTTATCGTTGACGTTTTTCGCGAGCAAGCTCGCTCCTATAGGGGAACGCATTCCAAAGGTGGGAGTGGGCTTGCCCGCGAAGACGACAGTGGTTGCACTGCATCTCTAATGTCTTGCCCCTGAAACGCAAAACGGCGCCCAAAGGCGCCGTTCTGTTGACTGCATCAACCTAAGCGATCAAACGCCCAACACCGCGTGCTGCACCAGAGTGAGCAACGGTTGTGGGTACACGCCCAGGAAGAACGCGAGCACGGCGATGGCCAGCAGCATCACGCCGCCTGCCTTCTGTTCCCAATGCAGCTCGGCATCCACACGGCGCAGGTTTGGCTCGATCAGGTACAGGGTGACCATCACGCGCAGGTAGTAGAACACGCCGATGGCGCTGCCCAATACCAGGGACGCTACCAACCACCACTCGTGGGCTTCGACACCGGTTGCGACAATGTAGAACTTGCCGATAAAGCCCGCAGTCAGCGGGATACCAGCCAGGGACAGCATCATTACGGTCAGCACGGCAGTCAGGTAAGGACGGCGCCAGAACAGGCCGCGGTATTCGTACAGAGCGTCGGCGTCACGCCCTTTGTAAGGCGAGGACATCAGCGTGATCACACCGAAGGCGCCAAGGCTGGTGATCACGTAGGTGACCAGATACACGCCAATGGCTTCCACGGCCAGGCCCTTGCTCGCCACCAGGGCGATCAGCAGGTAGCCGAAGTGGGCGATGGAGGAGTAACCCAGCAGGCGCTTGAGGTTGTTCTGGGTCAGCGCCAGCAGGTTACCGAACAGGATCGACGCAATGGCGATCACGGTCAGCACGTTGCTCAGCACGCCGGTGTTGGCGGCAGGGGAGATCTGGAACAGACGCACCATCACCGCAAACACCGCGACCTTCGACGCCGTGGCCAGGAACGCTGCGACCGGCGCCGGGGCGCCTTCGTACACGTCCGGGGTCCACAGGTGGAAGGGCACCAAGGAGAGCTTGAACGCCAGGCCGATCAGCATCATCGCCAGGCCCAGTTGGGCAATCGGCGCCGGACTGTTGGTGGCGGCCAGGGCCTGGCCGATACCGGTGAAGCTCAGGCTGCCGGCTTCGGCGTAGAGCAGGGCCATACCGAACAACAGAAACGCGGAACCGGCGGCCGACAGCACCATGTATTTGATGCCGGCTTCCAGGGAGCGCTTGTTGAAGAAGGCGTAGGCCACCAGGCCGTAGGTCGGGATCGACAGCAGTTCCAGGCCGATGAACAAGCCGGCCAGGTGCTGCGCGCTGACCAGCACGATACCGCCGGCCGCAGCCAGCAGGATCAGCAGGTACAGCTCTTCCTTGTTACCCGGGTAACCGGTGCCGCCTTCGCCGAGGTAGGCGTGGGCGAGGGTCACGCACGCCAGGGTCGCCACCAGGATCAGGGCGATATACAGCAGCGCGAAGTCATCGACCATCATCAGCGGGGTCACCGCCAATGGCGCGACCTTGAGGGCCGGAATGATCGACAGCAGGGCCAGGTTCAAACCGGCACAGGACAGCAGGAACGTTTGCGAGTGATTGCGGCGCCAGGCGATCGCCAGCATCACCACCACGATGGTGAGGCTGGTGATCAGCAGCGGCGCAAGCGCGATAAAGTGTTGGATCGTGAATTCCATAGCGCTCTTACCGGGCCGAAGCGAGTTGGGAGAAGGCGGTGCCGAACCACTGCTGCACGCCATGCATCGTTGCGGCAGAAGTGTCCAGGAACGGTTGCGGGTATACGCCGATAAAGATCAGCAATACCGCAAGGCCGAGCACCATGATCAGTTCGCGCGCATCCATACCGTGCAAGACGGTGTCCGACTTGGCCGGGCCGAAGTACGCGCGGTGGATCATGATCAGCGAGTAGACCGAACCGAACACCAGGCCGGACGTGGCGATGGCGCTGATCCACGGTGTCTGCACGAAGGCCCCCATCAGGATCAGGAACTCGCCGATGAAGTTACCGGTACCCGGCAAGCCCAGGGACGCTGCGGCGAAGAACAGGCTGATCGCCGGCAGGTACGCAATGCGCGACCACACGCCGCCCATCTCACGCATGTCACGGGTGTGCAGGCGCTCGTACAGCTGGCCACTGAGGATAAACAGGGCAGCCGCCGAAACACCGTGGGCCAACATCTGGATCACCGCGCCTTGCAGCGCCAGCTGGCTGCCGGAGTAGATGCCGATCAGTACGAAGCCCATGTGGGAAACGGACGAGAAGGCAATCAGACGCTTGATGTCGGTTTGCGCGAAGGCCAGGAACGCACCGTAGAAGATCCCGATCAGACCCAGGGTCATGGCGATCGGCGCAAACTCGGCCGAGGCATTCGGGAACAGCGGCAGGGCGAAACGCAGCAGGCCGTAGGCCGCCGTCTTCAGCAGGATACCGGCCAGGTCCACGGAACCGGCAGTCGGCGCCTGGGCGTGGGCGTCAGGCAACCAGGAGTGGAACGGCACCACCGGCAGCTTCACCGCAAAGGCGATGAAGAAGCCGAGCATCAGGATGTACTCGGTGGTCAGCGACATCTTGGTCTTCAACAGGTCGGCGTAGTTGAAGGTAATCACGCCGGTGTTGTTGAAGTTGACCAGCACCAGGCCCAGGATCGCCACCAACATGATCAGGCCGGACGCCTGGGTGAAGATGAAGAACTTGGTTGCCGCGTAGATCCGGGTTTTCTTGCCGTCCGAAGAACTGTGACCCCAGAGCGCGATGAGGAAGTACATCGGCACCAGCATCATTTCCCAGAAGAAGAAGAACATGAACAGGTCCAGCGCCAGGAACACGCCGACAACGCCGCCCAGGATCCACATCAGGTTCAGGTGGAAGAAGCCCACGTGACGCTGGATCTCTTTCCAGGAGCAGAGTACCGAGAGGATACCCAGCAGGCCGGTCAGCAGGATCATCAACAGCGACAGGCCGTCGAGGGCCAGGTGCACGTTGATGCCGAAGCGCTGGATCCACACGTGCTTGAATTCAAGCGCGAAAGTCGGATCGACACCCGGTGCCGGAGCAAATGAATAGTCGCCATGGGCCCACAGCCAGAGGCCGAGTGCGAGTTCCAGGGACATGGTCAGCAACGCAATCCAGCGGGGGAGGGTGGCGCCGAAGCGTTCACCCATCCAGCAGAGCAGGCCGCCGATAAAGGGGATCAGGATTAGCCAGGGCAGAATCATGACGGGCTCGTTTCCTTTCGCAAGTTCGCAAAGTACGCAGTGCACTTAAACATAGTCAGACCGCTACCACGACGATGGCGCCGATCACCAGCACGGCACCCGCCGCCATGGAAGCTGCATACCAACGCAGTTGGCCAGTCTCGCTGCGGCTCAGGGCTGTGTGACCAGCCTTGGCGGCGCGCGGGATCAAACCGATGGTCTGGTCGAGCGGGTCTTTGCGCAGTACATGGCTGATGGCGAGGTATGGCTTGACGAACAGTTTGTCGTAGATCCAATCGAAGCCCCAGGCAGCGAACCACCAGGCCGACAGGAAGCGCCCGATGCCGCTGTTGGCCACGGCGGTCACGAAGCGACGCTTGCCGAGGAACAGCAAGGCCGCAAGCAGGATACCGGCGATGGCAATGGCGCCCGAGGCGATTTCCAGGCTGTGCTTGTCTGCACCGCCGGCATGGCCGACGCTTTCTGGCAATACACCGGCCAGTGGTGGCGTGATCATGGCGCCGATGAAGGTCGACAGGATGATCAGCACCGACAGTGGCAGCCAGTGGGAGATGCCGTGGCCTGCGTGTGCTTCGGTCTTGGCTTCGCCGTGGAAGGTGATGAAGATCAGGCGGAAGGTGTACAGCGAGGTCATGAATGCACCCACCAGGCCTGCGTACAGCAGGTTCTGGTTACCGCTGGCAAAGGCTTCCCAGAGGATTTCATCCTTGGAGTAGAAACCGGCGGTCACCAGCGGCAGGGCGGCCAGGGCGGCACCACCGACGATGAAGCTGGCGTAGGCCAATGGCAGTTTCTTCCACAGGCCGCCCATCTTGAAGATGTTCTGCTCGTGGTGGCAGGCGACGATCACCGCACCGGAGGCGAGGAACAGCAGGGCCTTGAAGAACGCGTGGGTCATCAGGTGGAAGATCGCCGCGTCCCATGCGCCGACGCCCAGGGCCAGGAACATGTAGCCGATCTGGCTCATGGTCGAGTAGGCGAGGATACGCTTGATGTCGGTCTGCACCAGCGCGGCGAAGCCGGCCAGTACCAGGGTCACGCCGCCGACGATGCCGACAAGATGCAGGATATCCGGCGCCAGGGTGAACAGGCCGTGGGTACGGGCGATCAGGTAGACACCGGCGGTCACCATGGTTGCGGCGTGGATCAGTGCCGACACAGGTGTCGGACCAGCCATCGCATCCGCCAGCCAGGTTTGCAGCGGCAGTTGCGCGGATTTACCCACGGCGCCGCCCAGCAGCATCAGGGTCGCCAGGGTGATCCAGAAGTCGCCGACCTGGAATTTCTGCGGTGCCAGTACCAGCAGTTCCTGGATGTTCAGCGTGCCCACCTGTTGGAACAGGATAAACAGGCCGATGGCCATGAACACGTCACCGATGCGGGTGACGATAAACGCCTTGAGTGCCGCGTTACCGTTGTTGCGGTTGCTGTAGTAGAAACCGATCAACAGGTACGAGCACAGGCCCACGCCTTCCCAGCCGAAGTACAGGAACAACAGGTTATCGCCCAGCACCAGGAACAGCATGCTGGCGATAAACAGGTTGGTGTACGAGAAGAAGCGCGAGTAACCGGCTTCACCGCGCATGTACCAGGACGCGAACAAGTGGATCAGGAAGCCCACACCCACCACCACGCCGAGCATGGTGATCGACAGGCCGTCGATGTAGAGGGCGAAGTTGGGCTTGAAGCCCTCCACCGACATCCACTGCCACAGCACCAGGGTGTAGTGACCGCCTTCGGGCGGTGCGACGTTGAATTGCCAGATGACGTAGGCGGCCACGATGGCCGACAGGCCGATGGAGCCCACGCCGATCAGGGCCGAGAGGTTTTCCGACCAGCGCCCGCGAGAGAACGACAGCAGCAGGAAACCGATCAGGGGGAATACGAAAGTCAGAAAGATCATGTTCATCCGCGCATCTCACTGGCAGCGTCGATATCAAGCGTGTGGAAGCGACGATACAGTTGCAGCAGGATCGCCAGGCCAATACTGGCCTCGGCAGCTGCCAGGCTGATCACCAGGATGAACATGACTTGTCCATCCGGCTGGCCCCAACGTGCACCGGCAACGATGAACGCCAGTGCCGCGGCGTTCATCATGATTTCCAGACTCATCAACACGAACAGAATGTTACGGCGCACCATCAGGCCGACCAGGCCAAGGCAGAACAGGATGCCGGCGACCGCCAGACCATGCTCCAAAGGGATAGCAGGCATCGTCATTGCTCCTTGGCTTCGTTGCGGCCCAAGTGGAAGGCGGTGATGGCTGCGGCGAGCAGCAGCATCGAAGCCAGTTCGACCACCAGCAGGTACGGGCCGAACAGGCTGATGCCCACGGCTTTCGCGTCCACGGTGGTGTGGCCGATGGCCTGGCCGCTCTGGTGAGCGAACAGCACATACAGCAGTTCACCCAGCAGCAGCGCTGCGAGGACAACCGGGCCGAGCCAGATGCCGGGCTTGAGCCAGACGCGTTCCTGAGCCACCGAAGCCGGCCCGAGGTTGAGCATCATCACCACAAACACGAACAGCACCATGATGGCGCCGGCGTAGGCAATCACTTCCAGTACACCGGCGAACGGTGCGCCGAGGCTGAAAAAGGTCATGGCCACGGCGATCAGCGAAATGATCAGGTAGAGCAGGGCGTGCACGGGGTTGGTGTTGGTGATCACGCGAAGCGTGGACACCACTGCAATACCCGATGCGAAATAGAAAGCGAATTCCATCTTTCTTCCTTAAGGCAGCAAGCTCTTCACGTTGATCGGCTCGGCTTCGTTTTGTGCGGCGCCCTTCGGCTTACCGGCAACGGCCATACCTGCAACACGATAGAAGTTGTAATCAGGGTTTTTACCGGGACCAGAGATCAGCAGATCTTCTTTCTCGTACACCAGGTCCTGACGTTTGAACTCGGCCATCTCGAAATCCGGTGTGAGCTGGATCGCGGTGGTCGGGCAAGCTTCCTCGCAGAGGCCGCAGAAAATGCAGCGCGAGAAGTTGATACGGAAAAAGTCCGGGTACCAGCGACCGTCTTCGGTTTCAGCTTTCTGCAGGGAGATGCAACCCACCGGGCACGCTACGGCGCACAGGTTGCAGGCTACGCAACGCTCTTCGCCGTCGGGGTCGCGGGTCAGTACGATACGGCCGCGATAGCGCGGCGGCAGGTACACCGCTTCTTCTGGGTATTGCAGGGTGTCGCGTTTGCGAAAGCCGTGACCGAACACCATCACCAGGCTTCGCAACTGGGTACCGGTACCCTTAACGATGTCGCCAATATATTTGAACATGGGTCAAATCCTCACTGAACCGCGGCAGCTGGCGTGTTCAACAACACGACGGCAGCCGTCACCAGCAAATTGATCAGGGTCAGCGGCAGGCAGAATCTCCAGCTGAAATCCATCACCTGGTCATAGCGTGGGCGCGGAATCGAGGCGCGCAGCAGGATGAACAGCATGATGAAGAACGCGGTCTTCAAGAAGAACCAGAAGAAGGCCAACTGCGGCAGGATGCCGAACGGACCGTGCCAGCCGCCGAAGAACAGCGTGACCAGCAGGGCCGAGATCAAGATGATGCCGATGTACTCACCGACGAAGAACATGCCCCACTTCATGCCGGCATATTCAATGTGGTAACCGTCGGCCAGTTCCTGTTCCGCTTCCGGCTGGTCGAACGGGTGACGGTGAGTCACGGCAACGCCAGCGATGAAGAAGGTACAGAAGCCAAAGAACTGCGGAATGATGAACCACAGGTTCTGCGCCTGGTACTCGACGATGTCGCGCATGTTGAACGAGCCAACCTGCACCACGATGCCCATCAGTGCCAACCCCATGAACACTTCATAGGATACGGTTTGCGCCGAGGCACGCAAGCTGCCCAGCAGGGCGAACTTGTTGTTACTGGCCCAACCGGCGAACAGCACCGCATACACCGACAAACCGGCCATGGCGAAGAAGAACAGCAAGCCGATGTTCAGGTCTGCCACGCCCCAGGTCGGGGTGATCGGGATGATCGCGAAAGCGACCAGCAAGGCGCTCATGGCCACGACCGGTGCCAGGGTGAAGATCACCTTGTCGGCAAACGGCGGGGTCCAGTCTTCCTTGAAGAACATTTTCAGCATGTCGGCAGCGATCTGGAACATGCCGAACGGGCCAACGCGGTTCGGACCGTAGCGGTCCTGCCACCAGCCCAACAGGCGACGCTCGACGAAGCTGAGCAGGGCGCCCGCCACGACCACGGCCAACAGGATCACGATGGCCTTGACCACCGAGATGATCACGTCAATTACTTCCGGCGTGAACCAAGTCATTGCGCTGCCTCCTGCAGACCGTCAACGGTTTTGCCGAAAATGGCAGGCGGAATACCGGCGAGGCCTTTAGGCAGTGCAACCAGGCCAGCGCCCAACTCCTCGTTGATACGCAGCGGCAGGCGCAGGGTCTGGCCGGCCACGTTGAGGCTGAGCAGCGCACCGTCGTTGACGCCCAGGCGATCGGCTTCGGACTTGGCCAGCGACACGTAGGCAGCAGGGATGCGTTCCTGCACCGGTGCGGCCTTGGAAGAGGTTTCTTCGCTGCCGAACAGGTGGAAGAACGGCACGACCTGCCAGGTGCCCGGGGCCGGGTTGAATGGACGCGGTACCGCAGCGAACCAGTTCAGCGAGTCGCCGGTGCTTTCGATCAGGCGGGTGCCCGGGTCGCCAGCACGGATGTGACCACCGACTTCGTCCTGGAACTTGTTCCAGGCCTGCGGCGAGTTCCAGCCCGGCGACCAGGCAAACGGCACCTGCTGACGCGGTTCGGCCGAACCCGAGTAACCTTCCATGGAGAAGGCGAACGCGGTGTCGTTGTCCTGCGGGGTACGCGGTTCGTGCACGCTGATGTCAGCACGCATGGCGGTACGACCGGAGTAGCGCAGCGGTTCACGGGCCAGTTTAAGGCCCTTGATACGGAACGCGGCGGACGGCGCAGCGTCGACGATGCGTGCCAACTGCGGGGCACTCGCAGCGGTGGCGGCGGTGACGTGGTCGAGCTGGGTCCAGTCAATCGGCTGGTTCAGCAGGGTCGCGCGCAGGGCATGCAGCCAGCGCCAGCCTTCGTGCACCAGGATGCTGGCGTCCATGTACTTCGGATCGAACACCTGGAAGAAGCGCTGGGCGCGGCCTTCCTGGCTGACCAGGGTACCGTCGCCTTCAGCGAAGGTGGCGGCTGGCAGCACCAGGTCGGCACGTTCGCTGGTGGCGGTCTTCTGGTGGTCGGCGACGATCAGCACCTTGGCGGCGTTGAGCGCAGCGTCAACCTTGGCGGCGTCGGTGCGGGTGTACAGGTCGTTTTCCAGTACCACGATGGCGTCGGCGTCGCCGTCGGTCACCGCTTGCAGGGCGGCGTCCAGTGACTCGCCACCGAGCATGGCCAGGCCGAGGCTGTTGGCTTCCGGCACCACCAGGCTGATGGAACCGTTCTTGTCGCGCAGCTTCAGGGCTTTGGCGATATTCGCAGCAGCCTCAATCAGCGCCTTGGAACCCAACGAGGTGCCGGCGATGATCAATGGGCGCTTGGCAGCCAGCAGGGCGTCGGCGATGCGCTGGGCCAGTTCGACCGCTTCGGTGTCCAGGCCTTCGACGGCAGGCGCGCTGGCGTCGAGGGCGTGGGCCACGGCAAAACCGATACGAGCCAGGTCGTCCGGTGCGGCGTGGACGCATTCTTCGGCGATGTCGTCGAGCTTGGTTTCAGCCAGGGAAGCGATAAACAACGGGTTCAGCGCGTGCTGGCCGATGTTTTTCACCGCGGCGTCGAGCCACGGCTGCACGCGCATGGCGTCGGCCATTTCCTCGGCCTTGCCTTTGACCGACTGGCGCAGCGACAGGGCGATGCGGGCGGCGGTCTGGGTCAGGTCTTCACCGAGCACGAAGATGGCATCGTGGTCTTCGATGTCGCGCATGTTCGGCACTGGCAGCGGGCTGTCATTGAGCACTTGCAGGACCAGGCGGATACGCTCCAGCTCACCGGCTTCGATACCGCAATAGAAGTGCTCGGCGCCGACGAGTTCGCGCAAAGCGAAGTTGCTTTCGAGGCTGGCACGCGGCGAACCGATACCGACGATGTTGCGCCCGCGCAGCAGGTCGGCGGCTTTATCCAGCGCCGCGTCCAGGCTCAGCTTGGCGCCATCGGCCAGCAGTGGCTGGCGTGGGCGGTCTTCGCGGTTGACGTAGCCATAGCCGAAACGGCCACGGTCGCACAGGAAGTACTGGTTGACCGAACCATTGAAGCGGTTTTCGATGCGACGCAATTCACCGTAGCGTTCGCCCGGCGAGATGTTGCAACCGCTGGAGCAGCCATGGCAGATGCTCGGTGCGAACTGCATGTCCCACTTACGGTTGTAGCGCTCGGAGTGGGTCTTGTCGGTGAACACACCGGTCGGGCAGACCTCGGTGAGGTTGCCGGAGAATTCGCTCTCGAGCACGCCGTCTTCAACGCGACCGAAGTACACGTTGTCGTGGGCGCCGAACACACCCAGGTCGGTGCCGCCGGCGTAGTCTTTATAGAAGCGCACGCAGCGGTAGCAGGCGATGCAGCGGTTCATCTCGTGGGAAATGAACGGGCCGAGGTCCTGGTTCTGGTGGGTACGCTTGGTGAAGCGATAACGGCGCTCGTTGTGGCCGGTCATCACCGTCATGTCTTGCAGGTGGCAGTGACCGCCTTCCTCACAGACCGGGCAGTCGTGGGGGTGGTTGGTCATCAGCCATTCGACAACGCTGGCGCGGAACGCCTTGGATTCTTCATCGTCGATGGAGATCCAGGTGTTGTCGGTGGCTGGGGTCATGCAGGACATGACAATACGACCACGGGTGTCGTTCTCGTCGGTGTATTGCTTGACCGCACACTGGCGACAGGCACCGACGCTACCGAGCGCGGGGTGCCAGCAGAAATACGGGATATCGAGGCCGAGTGACAGACATGCCTGTAACAGGTTGTCTGCCCCATCGACTTCGAGCGCTTTGCCGTCTACGTGGATAGTGGCCATGGTTCAAAGTTCTTCGTTGGCCCGTTGTCAGCGGGCGTGGCTAATGGAATCTTGTTATTCATGTGCATCTACACAGCCTTGAGGGCGTCAGCACATGAGCAGGCAAAGGGCACGGACCCTTCGCCTGTTTAAGCGTTACGCGCCGACTACAATCGGCCTTGCCAGAGGCGGGACGGCGGCGCTGGTAGGCGCGATGCCGGCTTCGAACTCCGAGCGGAAATATTTGATTGCGCTGCCCAATGGCTCCACGGCGCCCGGTGCGTGAGCACAGAAGGTCTTGCCCGGGCCGAGGAAACCGACCAGGCCCAGCAGGGTCTCGATATCACCCTCGCGACCTTCGCCGTTTTCCAGTGCCATCAGCAGCTTGACGCTCCACGGCAGGCCGTCACGGCATGGGGTGCAGAAGCCGCAGGATTCACGGGCAAAGAACTGCTCCATGTTGCGCAGCAGCGACACCATGTTCACCGTGTTGTCCACTGCCATCGCCAGGCCAGTGCCCATGCGGGTGCCGACCTTGCCGATGCCGCCGGCATACATTTGTGCGTCCAGGTGCTCAGGAAGCAGGAAACCGGTACCGGCACCGCCTGGCTGCCAGGCTTTCAAGGTGTAGCCGTCGCGCATGCCGCCGGCGTAGTCCTCGAACAGCTCGCGGGCGGTTACGCCGAACGGCAGTTCCCACAGGCCAGGGTTCTTGACCTTGCCGGAGAAGCCCATGAGCTTGGTGCCCATGTCTTCGCTGCCTTCACGGGCCAGGGATTTGTACCAGTCCACGCCGTCGGCGATGATCGCCGGCACGTTGCACAGGGTCTCGACGTTGTTCACGCAGGTCGGCTTGCCCCACACGCCGACGGCGGCAGGGAAGGGCGGCTTGGAGCGCGGGTTGGCACGGCGGCCTTCGAGGGAGTTGATCAGTGCGGTTTCTTCGCCGCAGATATAACGCCCGGCGCCGGTGTGCACGAACAGTTCGAAATCAAAACCGGAACCGAGGATGTTCTTGCCCAACAGCCCTGCGGCCTTGGCTTCTGCCACGGCACGGTTGAGGTGCTTGGCGGCGGTGGTGTATTCGCCACGCAGGAAGATGTAGCCCCGGTAGGTTTTCAGCGCACGGGCGCTGATCAGCATGCCTTCGATCAGCAGATGGGGCAGTTGCTCCATCAGCATGCGGTCTTTCCAGGTGTTGGGCTCCATTTCATCCGCGTTGCACAGCAGGTAGCGGATATTGATGGATTCGTCTTTGGGCATCAGGCCCCACTTCACGCCGGTGGGGAAGCCCGCACCGCCGCGGCCTTTGAGGCCCGCGTCTTTCACGGTCTGGACGATATCGTCCTGGGCCATGTCGGCGAAGGCTTTGCGCGCAGCCGCGTAGCCGTTCTTGGCCTGGTATTCGTCGAGCCATACCGGCTCGCCGTCGTCACGCAGACGCCAGGTCAGCGGGTGAGTCTCGGCCGATCGCTTGATCAGGTTGGCCGGGCCGAAGGAAGTCAGGGTCATGGGTAGCCCTCGAGCAATTGGGTCACGCCAGCAGGCTGTACGTCACCGAATGTGTCGTCGTCGATCATCAACGCCGGCGCCTTGTCACAGTTGCCCAGGCAGCACACCGGCAGCAGCGTGAAACGGCCGTCTGCGGTGGTCTGGCCGAGGCCGATGCCCAGCTTGGCCTGGATCTCGCTGACCACGGACTCGTGGCCACCGATGTAGCAGACCATGCTGTCGCACACGCGGATGATGTGGCGGCCCACCGGCTGGCGGAAGATCTGGCTGTAGAACGTCGCCACGCCTTCAACATCGCTGGCCGGAATGCCGAGGATCTCGCCGATGGCGTAGAGGGCGCCGTCCGGCACCCAGCCACGTTCCTTCTGCACGATCTTCAAGGCTTCGATCGACGCCGCGCGCGGGTCTTCGTAGTGATGCAGCTCGTGCTCGATGGCCGAGCGCTCGGTTTCACTCAAGGTGAAACGGTCTGTCTGGATAAGCGTGCTGTTCATGCTTAGCGGTCCACGTCGGCCATAACGAAATCGATACTACCCAGGTACGCAATCAAGTCCGCGACCATCTCGCCTTTGATCACCGAAGGGATCTGTTGCAAGTGGGCAAAGCTTGGGGTGCGAATCCGGGTGCGGTAGCTCATGGTGCCGCCATCGCTCGTCAGGTAATAACTGTTGATACCCTTGGTCGCTTCAATCATCTGGAAGGACTCGTTGGCCGGCATCACCGGGCCCCACGAGACTTGCAGGAAGTGCGTGATCAGGGTTTCGATGTGCTGCAGCGTGCGCTCTTTGGGCGGCGGCGTGGTCAGCGGGTGATCCGCCTTGTACGGTCCAGCCGGCATGTTGCGCATGCACTGCTCGATGATCTTCAGGCTCTGGCGCATTTCTTCGACACGCACGATGCAACGGTCGTAGGCATCGCCATTGGCCGCCAGCGGCACTTCGAATTCGAAGTTCTCGTAGCCGGAGTACGGGCGCGCCTTGCGCAGGTCGAAGTCGCAACCGGTGGATCGCAGGCCGGCACCGGTGACGCCCCACTCCAGGGCTTCCTTGGTGTTGTACTGCGCAACACCGATGGTGCGGCCCTTGAGGATGCTGTTGTCCAGCGCGGCTTTCTGGTACTCGTCCAGACGCTTGGGCATCCAGTCGATGAATTCCTTGACCAGGCGCTCCCAGCCGTTGGGCAGGTCGTGGGCCACGCCGCCGATGCGGTACCAGGCCGGGTGCAGGCGGAAACCGGTGATGGCTTCGATAACCTTGTAGGCGCGCTGACGGTCGGTGAAGGTGAAGAACACCGGTGTCATGGCGCCGACGTCCTGGATATAGGTACCCAGGAACAGCAGGTGGCTGGTGATGCGGAAGAACTCGGCCATCATGATGCGGATGATGTCGACGCGGTCCGGCACCTTGATACCGGCCAGCTTCTCCACCGAGAGCACGTACGGCAGGTTGTTCATCACGCCGCCGAGGTAGTCGATACGATCGGTGTAGGGGATGAAGCTGTGCCACGACTGACGCTCGGCCATCTTCTCGGCACCACGATGGTGGTAGCCGATGTCCGGCACGCAGTCGACGATTTCTTCGCCGTCCAGTTGCAGGATGATACGGAAGGCACCGTGGGCCGAAGGGTGGTTCGGGCCCAGGTTGAGGAACATGTAGTCCTCGTTGGTGCCGGAACGCTTCATGCCCCAGTCTTCCGGACGGAAGCGCGCAGCCTCTTCTTCAAGCTGCTGCTTGGCCAGGGTCAGGCTGAACGGGTCGAATTCGGTGGCGCGGGCAGGGTAGTCCTTGCGCAGCGGGTGACCTTCCCAGGTTGGCGGCATCATGATGCGCGTCAGGTGCGGGTGGCCGGGGAAGTCGATGCCGAACATGTCCCAGACTTCGCGCTCGTACCAGCTGGCGTTGGGCCAGATGCCGGTCACGGTCGGAATGCTGAGGTCGTTTTCGCTCAGGGCGACCTTGATCATCACGTCACTGTTACGTTCCAGCGACATCAAGTGGTAGAACACGGTGAAATCGGCGCCGCTCGGCAGCCCCTGGCGCTTGGTGCGCAGACGCTCGTCCACGCCATGCAGGTCATAGAGCATGACGTACGGCTTGGGCAGGTTGCGCAGGAAGCTCAGGACTTCGACGAGCCTGGCACGCGCCACCCACAGCACCGGCATGCCGGTGCGTGTGGCCTGGGCGGTGAAGGCGTCAGGGCCAAAACGGTTATTGAGTTCGACAACCACGTCCTGGTCGTCTGCCTTATAAGGCGGGATGTACAGAGCACTGCCTGTAGTCATGGTTTTTTATCGCTTTCGGTCAACGTAAAGAATGAAGCCAGGTTTTCGTTCTATAAAAGAAGCGGGTCTGGATCAGACTTCGTCGGGGCTGCGCAGGTTGGTGACTGCGATTCGCTGTTCGCGGCGCTGTTCCTTTTGGGACGGCATCTCGGCGCGGTACACGCCTTGATCACCGACGACCCAGGACAGCGGGCGACGCTCCTTGCCAATCGATTCCTGCAACAGCATCAAGCCTTGCAGAAATGCCTCGGGGCGGGGCGGGCAGCCAGGCACGTAGACGTCCACGGGCAGGAACTTGTCCACCCCTTGAACGACGGAGTAGATGTCGTACATGCCACCGGAGTTGGCGCACGAACCCATGGAAATAACCCATTTCGGCTCGAGCATTTGCTCATAGAGACGCTGGATGATCGGCGCCATCTTGATGAAGCAGGTACCGGCGATAACCATGAAATCCGCCTGGCGCGGTGATGCCCGGATCACTTCGGCGCCAAAGCGCGCGATGTCGTGGGGCGCCGTGAAGGCGGTGGTCATTTCCACGTAGCAGCACGAAAGGCCGAAGTTGTACGGCCACAGGGAGTTTTTACGCCCCCAGTTGACCGCGCCACTCAGCACGTCTTCCAGCTTGCCCATGTAGATGTTCTTGTGGACTTGGTCTTCTAACGGGTCGGAAACGGTTTCCCGTTCGCCGATGGGGTACTGCTCGTTAGGAGCATCCGGGTCGATCCTGGTGAGATTGTATTGCATTGCCAAAGCCTCATTGTTTCAGCTTCGCCTGCCGCTTGCGACGAGCTTCCGGAGCCCAGTCAAGGGCGCCCACTCGGAACAGGTAGACAAGACCTGCCAACAGAATTGCTATGAAAACGAGAGCTTCGACGAATCCGGTCCAGCCGCTTTCGCGGACGGACACAGACCAGGCAAAGAGAAAGAGGGCTTCGATATCGAAGATCACGAACAGCATCGCGACCAGATAGAATTTGGCTGAGAGCCGCAAGCGGGCGCCACCTGTAGGTAGCATGCCGGACTCGAACGGTTCGTTTTTGCTGCGGCCCCAGGCTTTTGACCCGAGGAGGCTGGAGACGCCGAGCATGAAGGCGCAGAGGCCGACAACACCGAGGAGGAAAATGGCAAAGCCCCAGTTGTGGGCCATGAGTCCTGTCGCTTCGGTCATGCTGGAAATCCTTAACAGAGAGCAAAGGTCTCTGAGCTCGAAAAAGTAACGATGCAGTGACGATATGTCGCACTGCAATCAATCGCGATGATTTTATGGCTAAACACCGGGCAAGTAAAATTCCTGGGGTGAAATTATTCGGTGGAATAAGCACATAGTGCACCTTCTTGGGGCTGTAGCCCTTGTGGTGTGGGCATTAGCGAGCTTTTCATCAATTATGTTTTGTTTAAGCGGTAACGAAGTTTTCAAGCGCTAAATGATAATGAATATTGTTTGCGCGGGGTTTAAGCGAGTGTTTCTCATGTGGCGCGGGAAGTTAGCGTTACTTGCTTGAGTGTCGCTTAGTTGTCGCAACGGCTCTTTTACCCGATCGGGCCTGTGCGGATACCGCTCTGGATCAATGTTTTGCGCAAAAACCCAGCTCATACGCGTGCTCTCTGTAGGAGCGAGCTTGCTCGCGAAAATCGTCAACGATAACGCGGGTAACCAGCCAGCCGGCGGTGCTCTCAGGTTTTTCGCGAGCAAGCTCGCTCCTACAGGGGGCTATGAGCCTTTTTTTGAGGCAAAAAAAACGCCCCGAACCAGTCGGGGCGTGATTGTTGTGCGGCACTGCGGTTAGGTCTTCCGTGGGGCCGCGATGGCCGTGTACTCGGTACTTAGTGGAACTGATCTTCTTCGGTCGAACCGGTCAGCGCAGTCACCGACGAGGTGCCGCCCTGGATCACGGTGGTCATGTCATCGAAGTAGCCGGTGCCCACTTCCTGCTGGTGCGCCACGAAGGTGTAGCCCTTGGCGGCGTCAGCGAATTCCTGCTCCTGCAGCTTCACGTAGGCGGTCATGTCGTTGCGGGCGTAGTCGTGCGCCAGGTTGAACATGCTGTGCCACATGTTGTGAATGCCGGCCAGGGTAATGAACTGGTGCTTGTAGCCCATTGCCGACAGTTCACGCTGGAACTTGGCGATGGTCGCGTCGTCCAGGTTTTTCTTCCAGTTGAAGGAAGGCGAGCAGTTGTAGGACAGCAGTTGGTCCGGGTATTCCTTCTTGATCGCTTCGGCGAAGCGACGGGCTTCGTCCAGGTCCGGCTTGGCGGTTTCGCACCAGATCAGGTCGGCGTATGGCGCGTAGGCCAGGCCGCGGGCAATGGCCTGGTCGAGACCGGCGCGGACTTTATAGAAGCCTTCCTGGGTACGTTCGCCGGTCACGAACGGCTGGTCGTACGGGTCGCAGTCCGAAGTCAGCAGGTCAGCAGCGTTGGCATCGGTACGGGCCAGGATGATGGTCGGCGTGCCGGCAACGTCAGCGGCCAAACGGGCAGCGGTCAGCTTTTGTACGGCTTCCTGGGTCGGTACCAGTACCTTGCCGCCCATGTGGCCGCATTTCTTTACTGACGCAAGCTGGTCTTCGAAGTGCACACCGGCAGCGCCAGCCTCGATCATGCTCTTCATCAGCTCGTAGGCGTTCAGTACGCCGCCGAAACCGGCTTCGGCGTCAGCCACGATGGGCGCGAAGTAGTCGATGTAGCCTTCATCGCCTGGGTTCTTGCCGGCTTTCCACTGGATCTGGTCGGCACGACGGAACGAGTTGTTGATGCGCTTGACCACAGTCGGCACGGAGTCCACCGGGTACAGCGACTGGTCGGGGTACATGGATTCAGCGGAGTTGTTGTCCGCTGCCACTTGCCAGCCGGACAGGTAGATCGCCTGGATACCGGCTTTTACCTGTTGTACTGCCTGGCCGCCAGTGAGGGCGCCCATGCAGTTGACGAAATCTTTGTCGGGACGGAAGGACGGCTTGGCACCTTGGGTGACCAGGTTCCACAGCTTCTCGGCGCCGAGTTTTGCAAAGGTGTGCTCAGGTTGGACCGAGCCACGCAGGCGGACGACGTCAGCAGCGGAATAAGCGCGGGTCACGCCTTTCCAGCGTGGGTTTTCAGCCCAGTCTTTTTCAAGGGCTGCAATTTGCTGTTCGCGTGTCAGTGCCATGGGGAAAAACCTCGTCGCATAGGTCTAGGTGGAAAATTCCATTTGCCAGCCACGGATTGAATCCGTGGTGATGGCTGCTCGCTGACCAGAAGCTCAAGTGGTCAAGCCGGGCTTGGCGGGGAAGGCGACGGATGAACGAGTGGCTCAAGGCGGAGTTGAGCAGGTAAAGGCGAACTGCGAACGGTCTTCGGGCGTCGTGGGCCTTTGTACGATCCATCAGTGCGTAGCCGGGTTACCTGGTTAGCTTCCGTCCCTCGGGACAACTTCGTTCCAGTCGCAACCTCGTCAAACACGCCTTGTGGGCAGTACAGACACGAATCGGCTCAGGTGGGTAACTTGGAGCAGCGATCCGAAGGCCCTTGCCAGGGCCCCTGATTAGCGGGAGCGAGGCCATCATGCCCATGCTTTTTTGGATCGTCAAATGTTTTGTAGTGCTTTTTTTAAGGCACTACATCTTTAGTCTTATACGACTCGTCAGTCAGTTTTCGGTGCTTCAGTTCAGGGTGTCGACCTTGACCCGCAAAGTCAGGTCATCGCGGCCCTGAGTAGAGTAGCTGCGGGTTGTAGAGGATTTATCGGCCTGGGTCTCACGATTGATGCCCGCCAGGGTGATCCATTCGCCCAGGCGCCCGCTGACGGTTGTGTCGGTACTCTGCACGTTCACTACATCGGGACGTTCCTGGCTCATGCGGTCACGGTTGGTACTGATGGCCAGGTGTACGGTCTCACCGGTAACGCTGGCAGTCACGTAGAGACCCTGGGTGACGTTGCGATACTGGGTCTGGTTCTGCAGGCGGCCGTAGCTATCCTGTTGGGTGGTGGTCAGCGGTACGCTCTGGCCAACCTGGATCAGCGCCGGCACGCCTTCGCTGGCCTGGATCTGCTGGACGCCGCCATCGCGGCTGGCGGTGCCGTAGCTGATGGTGCGGGTCTGGCTGTCGCCGCTGTTCTGCTGGTTGGTTTCGTTGGTGTCGACGGTGATCAGCAGGCGCTTGGCCGGTGTGTCCAGTTGGGAGAGCAAGGTGCGCAAGCCCTCGACCTTGTCGGGCTGTGCATTGACGATCAACTGGTTGCCGTAGGCGCTGACAGTGCCGTCCTTGCCGATGAAGTTTTGGGCTACAGGCAGCAGGTCGGCGCTGGTGCGGTTGCTCAGGTTGACGACTTGGGTGTCGGCCATGGCCGAAACGCTGGCGGTCAGGAGGAGGGCGGTGAGCAGGGTGCGTAGGGACATGTCCGTTATCTCTGCGAGTCATTTGCTTGATAGTGCCAGTTTGTCGGCCTGGTGGGTCGCAAATTGAATCGTAGACGGCAAAATGCCCTGGCAGGCAGGGCATTTTGAGGTGTTGCTGATAGGACTATCGGGAGCGAGCCCCCTCCCACATTTGACCGAGTACATCCTAAGAATGCGGCCAAAATGTGGGAGGGGGCTTGCTCCCGATACAGGCGACTGGGTCTTGAGTCAGCCCTCGCGCACCATATCCACATGGGGAATCCCCACTTCCAGGAATTCCTCACTGACAATCTTGAAGCCCAACCGCTCATAAAACGGCGCTGCATACACCTGCGCACTGAGAAATTGCTTGGTCTGACCACGTTTTTCGGCCACGCCAATCACTGTTTCCATCAGCTTGTCGCCCACCTTCAACCCGCGCCAATCCTTGAGCACCGACACGCGACCAATCTCGCCGCTGGGCAGCAGGCGCGCGGTGCCAATCGGGAAGTCGCCTTCGAATGCAAGGAAGTGCATGGCGCCGGCATCGTCGGCGTCCCACTCAAGCTCGGCCGGAACCGATTGTTCAGCGATAAATACCGCTTCACGAATGCGCCGAATCTCGGCGATGTCCTTTTGCCAGTCCGCGACACTTACGTGAATCTTATTCATCCGCAAACCCCAGGCTGCCTTGCTTGACCAGTTCGCACAGCAGGTCGCGGCCGTCTTCGTCCGCCAACCAGTCGCCGAGGTTCTCGCTGTGCAAAGCATCAGCCGAGCACACCAGCTTCAGCAGATCACGCAGCTTGCCTGGCAGGTAACGGCTCTGGCCGCTGGCGAACAGCAGCACATCGTCGTCGACTTCGGACCAGGCCAGGCGCGCGCTTGGGTTGCGCACCAGGATCGCGCCATCTTGCAGGCTGCTGATGAAATCCTCTTCGCCCAGTTCTTCGCCGGCCACCAGTTCGGGGTAGCGCGGTTCGGTCATGAACTGGCCGAACCAGGTCAGCAGCATGCGCTCGTCGCTCATGTGCTCGGCCAAAAGACCCTTGAGTCGGTCGAGGGCGTCGCTCTGGATCTGGTGCGGGTCACTGACCGGCTGGGCGTCGGCGTCGGTGTAGCGCTCTTCGTCGGTCAGGTACTGGCTGAGGAAGTCGGTGAAGTGGGTCAGCACTTCAGCGGCGCTTGGGGCGCGGAATCCCACCGAGTAGGTCATGCAGTCATCTTCGGCAATACCGAAATGAGCGAGGCGCGGTGGCAGGTAGAGCATGTCGCCCGGTTCCAGTACCCATTCGGCGGACTCTTCGAATTCGGCCAGGATGCGCAGGTCGGCGTGTTGCAGCAGCGGGCTCTCGGAGCTGCACATCTGGCCGATCTTCCAGTTGCGCTTGCCCTGGGCTTGCAGCAGGAACACGTCATAGTTGTCGAAGTGCGGGCCGACGCTGCCGCCCGGCGCCGCGAAGCTGATCATCACATCGTCGATGCGCCAGCTCGGCAGGAAGCGGAACTGTTCGAGCAACTCAGCCACTTCCGGCACGAACTGGTCAACCGCTTGCACCAGCAAGGTCCACTCACGCTCAGGCAGGGTGCTGAAGGCGTCTTCGGCGAACGGGCCGCGACGCAGTTCCCACGGGCGTTCGCCGTGTTCGATGACCAGGCGCGACTCGACTTCTTCTTCCAGCGCTAAGCCTGCCAGTTCGTCGGCGTCGATCGGGCTTTCGAAATCAGGGATGGCCTGGCGGATCAGCAGCGGCTTTTTCTGCCAGTAGTCGCGCAGGAATTCCCGTGCCGTGATGCCGCCCAGAAGTTGAAGAGGAATGTCAGGATTCATGTGTAACCTATTGAAAAAAAGCACTTTTCAGACTGGAATAAAAACGCCCGGCGCGGCCGGGCGTCTCAAAGGGGCTTGCTTGAATCAGATGCGCTTGGCTTGCTCTACGGCGTTGCCGATGTAGTTGGCCGGGGTGAGCAGTTTCAGCTCGGCCTTGGCCGCGGCTGGCATGTCCAGGCCGTCAATGAAAGTCTGCAGTGCTTCGGGGCTGATGCCCTTGCCGCGCGTCAACTCTTTGAGCTTCTCGTAGGGGTTTTCGATGTTGTAGCGGCGCATCACGGTCTGGATCGGCTCGGCCAATACTTCCCAGCAGGCGTCCAGGTCGGCGGCGATCTTCTGCTCGTTGAGCTCAAGCTTGCTGATGCCCTTGAGGCTGGCTTCGTAGGCGATCACGCTATGAGCGAAGCCCACGCCGAGGTTGCGCAATACGGTGGAGTCGGTCAGGTCGCGCTGCCAGCGGGAGATCGGCAACTTGCTGGCCAGGTGCTGGAACAGGGCGTTGGCGATGCCGAGGTTGCCTTCGGAGTTTTCGAAGTCGATCGGGTTGACCTTGTGCGGCATGGTCGACGAACCGATTTCACCGGCAATAGTGCGCTGCTTGAAATAGCCCAGGGAGATGTAGCCCCAGATATCGCGATCAAAGTCGATCAGGATGGTGTTGAAACGCGCAATGGCGTCGAACAGCTCGGCGATGTAGTCGTGGGGTTCGATCTGCGTGGTGTACGGGTTGAAGTCCAGGCCCAGCTCGTCTTCGATGAAGGCGCGGGCGTTGGCTTCCCAGTCGATCTCAGGGTAGGCCGAGAGGTGGGCGTTGTAGTTGCCCACGGCGCCGTTGATCTTGCCAAGCAATGGTACGGCGGCGACCTGGGCGATCTGGCGCTCCAGGCGGTACACCACGTTGGCCAGTTCCTTGCCCAGGGTGGTTGGCGAAGCGGGCTGGCCATGGGTGCGCGACAGCATCGGCACGGCGGCGAAACGGATCGCCAGCTCACGGATGGCTTCGGCAGTCTGGCGCATCAGGGGCAGCATGACGTCATCGCGGCCTTCACGCAGCATCAGGGCGTGGGACAGGTTGTTGATGTCCTCGCTGGTGCAGGCAAAGTGGATGAACTCGCTGACCTGGGCCAGTTCCGGCAGTTTGGCCGCTTGCTCTTTGAGCAGGTATTCGATGGCCTTGACGTCGTGGTTGGTGGTGCGCTCGATCTCTTTCACACGCTCGGCGTGCTCCAGGGAGAAGTTTTCCGCCAGGGTATTCAATACAGCGTCAGCTTCGGCCGAAAATGCCGGCACTTCGCTGATGGCGGGGTGAGCGGCCAGGCGCTGGAGCCAGCGCACTTCAACCAGAACGCGGGCACGGATCAGGCCGTATTCGCTGAAAATAGGGCGCAGGGCCTGGGTTTTGCCGGCGTAGCGGCCGTCAACAGGGGAAACCGCAGTGAGCGAAGAGAGCTGCATGGGGTGTTCTCGGACAGTCGGGCAACGAAATGGGGCGCGTATCATACATGAAAAAATCCGCCGGTCCGTTGCCAACTGACCGGCGTATTACGCGTAACGGCTTGAAAAGGCCTGTCGCTGCGACTTATTCGTTGCGCATCAACGGGTAAAGCTCTTTGAGCAATTTGCGCCGGCTGATCACCAACTGCCAGCGATGACCGCCCAACTGCCGCCACAACCGCGCCGAGCGAATACCGGCCAGGAGCAGGGCGCGGATTTTCGAGGCATTGTTGGGTTGTTGCAGGTTGCGCATGTCGCCGTGCACCTGAATACGTTGGCGCAAGGTGCTCAAGGTGTCCTGGTACAGCGCGCCACAGGCAGCGATCACGTTTTCGTGGGCCGGGCCAAAGTGTTCCACCTGGGACTGGATCTGCGGCAGGCGCTTGCCGATGGCTTCGAGCATGTCGTCACGCTTGGCCAGTTGGCGCTCAAGACCGAGCATCGACAAGGCATAGCGCAATGGCTCGCGCTGCAAGGTACTGGGGTCGCGTTCGAGGGCGCCGATCAGTGCGCGATAACCTTCGCGCAACGCCAGGTCATCACCGCCGTAGACCTCCAGGGTGTCCTTGGGGTCGCGGATCAACAGGCTGCCGAGCATGCACGTCAGGCCGGCTTCGGTGACCTGGCCGGTCTTGGCGATCTTGTCCACCAGCACGGCGGCGAGAAAGACCCCGCCGAGTGCGGTCAATTGCTCCTGGGTCGGGCTCATGCCGGGCTGCTCCAGGCTTGCGCGACTTCGATCACGCCGCCGCCCAGGCAGATTTCACCGTCATAGAACACCACGGATTGGCCTGGGGTGACCGCGCGTTGCGGGTCATCGAAGGTGGCGCGGTAGCCCGTGGCGGTTTTTTCCAGGGTGCAGGGCTGGTCGCTCTGGCGATAGCGCACCTTGGCGGTCAGGCGGCGCGGCGTGCTCAAGTCGATCGGGTTGACCCAATAGATTTCGGAAGCGAGCAGGGCGCCGGAGAACAGCAGTGGGTGCTCGTTGCCCTGGCCGACGATCAGCACATTGTTTTCCAGGTCCTTGACCAGCACGTACCATGGCTCTTCGCCGGCGTCTTTCAGGCCGCCGATGCCCAGGCCCTGGCGCTGGCCGATGGTGTGGTACATCAGGCCGTGGTGGCGGCCGATCACTTCACCTTCGGTGGTCTTGATTTCACCCGGCTGCGCCGGCAGGTACTGCTTGAGGAAGTCGCTGAAGCGGCGCTCGCCGATAAAGCAGATACCGGTGGAATCTTTCTTCTTGGCAGTGGCCAGGCCATGTTTCTCTGCGATTTTGCGTACTTCGGGCTTTTCCAGCTCGCCCACCGGGAACAGGGTCTTGGCGATCTGTTCACCGCCGACGGCATGCAGGAAGTAGCTCTGGTCCTTGTTCGGGTCCAGGCCCTTGAGCAGTTCGGTGCGGCCATCGATATCGCGACGGCGCACGTAGTGGCCAGTGGCAATCAGGTCGGCGCCGAGCATCATTGCGTAATCGAGGAACGCCTTGAACTTGATCTCGCGGTTGCACAGGATGTCCGGGTTCGGTGTGCGTCCGGCCTTGTATTCGGCCAGGAAGTGTTCGAACACGTTGTCCCAGTACTCGGCGGCGAAGTTGGCGGTGTGCAGTTTGATGCCGATCTTGTCGCACACGGCCTGGGCGTCCGCCAGGTCGTCCATGGCGGTGCAGTATTCCGTTCCATCGTCTTCTTCCCAGTTCTTCATGAACAGGCCTTCCACCTCATAACCCTGCTCCATGAGCAGAACGGCGGAAACGGAAGAGTCCACGCCGCCGGACATGCCGACGATGACGCGCTTCTTTTGTGTGTCAGAAGGGGCTGGATCACGCATAGGGTTTCAACGGGTGTCTTGAAAAAGGACGCGATTCTATCAGGCCCGGGCCGCTAAGGCTAAAGAGAAGGGCGGATCAATTCGAGACTGTGGTGCTGGCCGGCCAGATAATCATCGATGCAGCGGATGATCAGCTCGCTGCGCCAGTCGTCGCGCACGGTCATCAGCTCGTCACGGGTCAGCCAGCGGGCGCGGAGGATGCCTTCGTCGAGTTGATAGTCCGGGTGGTGTTTCAGCGCTTTGGCGATGAAGCAGACCCGCTGATAGGTCACGCCGTTGCTGGGGGCGGTGTAGAGGTAGATGCCGACGATGCCGGTGGCTTCGACATCCCAGCCGGTTTCCTCGAGGGTTTCGCGTACGGCGGCTTCGGTCAGGGTTTCGTTCGGGTCCAGGTGGCCGGCGGGCTGGTTGAGCACGGCACGGCCACCCTTGAGTTCTTCGACCATCAGGAAACGGCCGTTGTCTTCGACGATGGTGGCGACGGTGATGTGGGGGAGCCAGGTCATGGGATGCCTCGATTCAGGACGCAGTGCGTCTTACAGCAGGATTACAGTCAGTGTGGGAGGGGGCTTGCTCCCGATGAGAGAGGGTCAGTAAATACATCTGGGGCTGACCCACTGCCATCGGGAGCAAGCCCCCTCCCACATTTTTATCCGGTTTCTACAGTTGAGCGGTAGAAACAGAAACCCCGGCACTGGGCCGGGGCTTCTTTGCATCGTTACAACCTTACTTCAACTTGGCAATCGCCGCATTCAAGGTGTTGCTTGGGCGCATGGCCTTGCTGGTCAACTCCGGGTTCGGCGCGTAGTAGCCACCGATGTCCACTGGCTTGCCCTGTACGGCGTTGAGCTCGGCAACGATGGTTGCTTCGTTCGCGGCCAGGGTCTGGGCCAGTTCGCCGAACTGCGCTTGCAGTGCAGTGTCTTCGGTCTGGGCGGCCAGGGCTTGTGCCCAGTACAGCGCCAGGTAGAAGTGGCTGCCGCGGTTGTCGATGTTGCCGACTTTGCGCGATGGCGACTTGTTGTTGTCCAGGAACTGGCCGGTGGCCTGGTCCAGGGTCTTGGACAGTACCAGCGCTTTCGGGTTGTTGTATGTCACACCCAAATGCTCAAGGGACGCGGCCAGGGCCAGGAACTCGCCCAGGGAATCCCAGCGCAGGAAGTTTTCTTCCAGCAGTTGCTGCACGTGTTTCGGCGCCGAACCGCCAGCGCCGGTTTCGAACAGGCCGCCGCCGTTCATCAGCGGCACGATCGACAGCATCTTGGCGCTGGTGCCCAGTTCCATGATCGGGAACAAGTCGGTGAGGTAGTCGCGCAGTACGTTACCGGTCACCGAGATGGTGTCCAGGCCCTTGCGGGTGCGTTCCAGGGTAAACTTCATCGCGTCGACCGGGGCCATGATGCGGATGTCCAGGCCTTCGGTGTTGTGGTCTTTCAGGTACGCCTGGACCTTCTCGACTACGACGCCATCGTGGGCACGCTGAGGGTCCAGCCAGAAGATGGCCGGGGTGTTGCTGGCGCGGGCACGGTTGACGGCGAGCTTGACCCAGTCCTGGATCGGCGCGTCTTTGGTCTGGCACATGCGGAAGATGTCGCCGGCTTCGACGTTCTGTTCCATCAGCAGGTTGCCCTGGCTGTCGGTGACGCGGACGACGCCGTCGGCCTTGATCTGGAAGGTCTTGTCGTGGGAACCGTATTCTTCGGCTTTCTTGGCCATCAGGCCAACGTTTGGCACGCTGCCCATGGTGGTCGGGTCGAAGGCGCCATTGGCCTTGCAGTCTTCGATGACCGCCTGGTAGATGGTGGCGTAGCAGCGATCCGGGATCACCGCCTTGGTGTCGTGCAGTTGGCCGTCGGTGCCCCACATCTTGCCGGAGTCACGGATCATGGCTGGCATCGAGGCGTCGACGATGACGTCGCTCGGCACGTGCAGGTTGGTGATGCCTTTGTCGGAGTTGACCATCGCCAGGGCAGGGCGAACGGCGTAGACCGCCTGGATGTCGGCTTCGATCTGCGCTTGCTGGTCAGCCGGCAGCGCCTTGATGCGGGCGTACAGGTCGCCGATGCCGTTGTTCAGGTTGAAGCCGATCTGCTCCAGTACTGCAGCGTGCTTGGTCAGGGCATCTTTGTAGAACTCGGCAACGATCTGGCCGAACATGATCGGGTCGGAGACCTTCATCATGGTGGCTTTCAAGTGAACCGACAGCAGCACGCCTTGTTGCTTGGCGTCTTCGATTTCAGCGGCGATGAAGCTGCGCAGGGCTTTCTTGCTCAGCACGGCGGTGTCGATGATTTCGCCGGCCTGGACGCTGGTCTTTTCCTTCAGCACGGTGGTGGTGCCGTCCTGGGCAACCAGCGCGATTTTGACAGCGTCAGCGGCTTCGATCTGCACGGCTTTTTCGCTGCCGTAGAAGTCGCCATTGCTCATGTGGGCAATATGCGACTTGGAGTCGGCAGCCCAGGCGCCCATCTTGTGCGGGTGCTTGCGTGCATAGTTCTTGACCGACAGCGGTGCGCGGCGGTCGGAGTTGCCTTCGCGCAGGACCGGGTTCACGGCGCTGCCCTTGACCTTGTCGTAACGTGCACGGGTTTCTTTTTCCGCGTCGGTGGTTACGGTTTCAGGGTAGTCCGGCAGGGCATAGCCCTGGGCCTGCAGTTCCTTGATCGCGGCTTGCAGCTGCGGGGTCGAGGCGCTGATGTTCGGCAGCTTGATGATGTTGGCTTCAGGTGTAACGGCCAGGTCGCCCAGTTCGGCGAGGTGGTCCGGGATAGCCTTGTCGCCCAGTTGCTCGGGGAAGCTTGCGAGGATGCGCCCTGCGAGGGAAATGTCGCGGGTTTCCACGGCAATATCAGCGGAAGCGGTGAAGGCCTCTACGATAGGCAGCAGTGAATAGGTGGCGAGGGCTGGGGCTTCGTCGGTGAAGGTGTAGATGATCTTCGAGCGGGTGGGCATATTCGGATTAACTCTCTTCTTTGCTGAAAGCGTGCGCAGAAACTCGAGATGCGCCGGGTGGAGCGCGTTCGTTCAAGTCATCCATGAGCGAAAGGTCGAGGTTTCTTCGCGGTGATGTTGGGTTGCATCAGTCGAGCGTCAAGCGGGTGGACTATTGTATTAGTCCTGCTTTGCAGCGGAGGGCCATGTTCTAGAGCGGTCCGCCGTCGTGACTCTTTGGTCAGCGGCGGCATTATACATAGGTCGCTATGCTTACGCCGAGCCTTCATACAAAAGGCGGGTCGTCCATTGGTCTAAAGGTCGCAGGTGCCGCTTACGCCTAAAGTCGCACGTTGTGCTCAGGATTGGCACTTTTACCTTTGATTTCAGGCTTGTAGACGACAAGTTACGCTGTTTTCGATGCAAATGAGCATGGCGCGAGGTTTCAGTCGCCATTTATCTGGAGTAGGCTCGAACGCAGCCAGATGTTCAATCCATAGATGGAGTTCAGCATGGGATACAAGAAGATTCAGGTTCCGGCAGTCGGCGACAAAATCACCGTCAATGCAGACCATTCTCTCAATGTTCCTGACCAACCGATCATCCCCTATATCGAAGGTGACGGTATCGGCGTCGACATCAGCCCGGTGATGATCAAGGTGGTCGACGCAGCTGTTGAAAAGGCTTATGGCGGCAAGCGCAAGATCTCGTGGATGGAGGTTTATGCCGGCGAAAAGGCTACACAGGTCTACGACCAGGATACCTGGCTGCCCCAGGAAACCCTGGATGCGGTCAAGGATTACGTGGTGTCCATCAAAGGGCCGCTGACCACGCCGGTCGGTGGTGGTATTCGCTCACTGAACGTGGCGCTGCGCCAGCAGCTCGACCTGTATGTGTGCCTGCGCCCGGTGCGCTGGTTCGAAGGCGTACCCAGCCCGGTCAAGAAACCTGGCGACGTGGACATGACCATCTTCCGCGAGAACTCCGAGGATATTTACGCCGGCATCGAGTGGAAAGCTGGTTCGCCTGAGGCGATCAAGGTAATCAAGTTTCTCAAGGAGGAAATGGGCGTTACCAAGATCCGTTTCGACCAGGACTGCGGGATCGGCGTCAAACCGGTGTCGAAAGAAGGCACCAAGCGCCTGGCGCGCAAGGCCCTGCAATATGTCGTGGATAACGACCGCGATTCGCTGACCATCGTGCACAAAGGCAACATCATGAAGTTCACCGAAGGTGCCTTCAAGGAATGGGCCTACGAAGTGGCGGCCGAAGAGTTCGGTGCGGCCCTGCTGGACGGCGGTCCGTGGATGCAGTTCAAGAACCCCAGGACCGGCAAGAACGTAGTGGTCAAGGATGCCATCGCCGACGCCATGCTCCAGCAGATCCTGCTGCGTCCAGCTGAATATGACGTCATCGCGACGCTTAACCTGAACGGCGACTACCTGTCTGACGCCCTGGCAGCGGAAGTGGGCGGTATTGGTATTGCCCCGGGGGCCAACCTGTCTGACACCGTGGCGATGTTCGAAGCGACCCACGGCACGGCGCCCAAATATGCGGGCAAGGACCAGGTCAACCCGGGCTCATTGATCCTGTCGGCAGAAATGATGCTGCGCCATATGGGCTGGACCGAGGCGGCTGACCTGATTATCAAGGGCACCAATGGTGCGATTTCGGCCAAGACGGTGACCTATGACTTCGAGCGCCTGATGGATGGCGCTACGTTGGTGTCGTCGTCGGGGTTTGGCGATGCGTTGATCAAGCACATGTAAGCAGGCAAAAAAAACCGGCCGTTCTGATGATTCAGAATGGCCGGTTTGGCATTCAAGGCTATGCTCAGTGGCTGATCAGGCCAGTTGCTTTTTTGATTTTTTGAGCGGGCGCTTCCGTTGTTGCAGTGTCTTTAGGGGCGATGGCCGTACCGATATTCACAGCGTGCTTGCCCTTGGGGCCTTGAATAATTTCAAAGCAGACAGGCTGGCCCGCTTTCAATGTCTTATACCCATCCATCTTGATCGCTGAGTAATGCGCAAAAAGGTCTTCATCCTTGCCGTCCTCGATAATGAAGCCGTAACCCTTGGCATTGTTGAACCACTTGACCTTACCACTAGCCATTCCCATATCCCTCTGCACCAGACTCCATCACTGGAGTATCATCCTGTCTATCCGTCCTAACCCGAATAAATAAGGTTGACTGCGCGGACCTTTTTTACCCACTGTGGGTTCTATTGGTTGTAACACCGATTCGCCGATAGTCAAGGCGACCGGCCGGTCAGAGTTGAAATTCTGACAGGTCGCCCCCACCACTGTAATTGAACCACTGACGAACCTTTCTTTCCATGCATGCAAATAGCCAGATTCGACTAACATTCAATCAGGATCGCCCGGATCAGGAACATGATGACGACGGTTCTGCAGGCATTGCTGTCCAGGAGGCCAAGCCTGCTTTACAGGCGCCGCCGATGTACAAGGTGGTTTTGTTCAATGATGACTACACACCGATGGATTTCGTCGTCGAAGTGCTCGAGGTGTTTTTTAACCTGAACCGCGAGTTGGCGACCAAGGTAATGCTGGCCGTTCACACAGAAGGACGGGCAGTATGTGGAGTGTTTACCCGCGACATCGCCGAGACAAAGGCCATGCAGGTCAACCAGTACGCCAGGGAAAGCCAGCATCCGCTACTCTGTGAAATCGAGAAGGACGGTTAACGCCGACCACTTGGGTATGAGGTGAAGCTATGTTAAACCGCGAGCTCGAAGTCACCCTTAATCTTGCCTTCAAGGAGGCTCGTTCGAAGCGTCATGAATTCATGACCGTCGAACACCTGCTGCTGGCACTTTTGGATAACGAAGCTGCCGCCACCGTTCTGCGTGCGTGCGGCGCCAACCTCGACAAGCTCAAGCACGACCTGCAGGAGTTCATCGACTCCACCACGCCACTGATCCCCGTGCATGACGAGGACCGTGAAACCCAGCCAACCCTCGGCTTCCAGCGGGTATTGCAGCGTGCTGTTTTCCACGTTCAGAGCTCCGGTAAGCGTGAGGTCACGGGCGCGAACGTGCTTGTGGCAATTTTCAGCGAACAGGAAAGCCAGGCCGTGTTCCTGCTCAAGCAGCAGAGCGTTGCCCGTATTGATGTAGTCAATTACATCGCCCACGGTATCTCCAAAGTGCCTGGGCACGGCGATCAGTCCGAGGGTGAGCAGGAAATGCAGGATGACGAGGGCGGTGAGTCTTCTTCTTCGGGCAATCCGCTGGATGCCTATGCCAGCAATCTCAACGAATTGGCGCGCCAGGGGCGGATCGATCCGCTGGTGGGGCGTGAGCTTGAGGTTGAGCGTGTAGCGCAGATCCTTGCTCGTCGGCGCAAGAACAATCCGTTGCTGGTTGGGGAGGCGGGCGTGGGTAAAACCGCGATCGCCGAAGGCCTGGCCAAGCGCATTGTCGACAATCAGGTCCCAGACCTGTTGGCCAACAGCGTCGTCTACTCCCTTGATCTGGGCGCCTTGCTCGCCGGGACCAAGTACCGGGGCGATTTCGAGAAGCGCTTCAAGGCGTTGCTCGGCGAGCTGAAAAAACGCCCGCAGGCGATCCTGTTTATCGACGAGATCCATACCATTATCGGCGCTGGTGCAGCATCCGGTGGGGTGATGGACGCCTCCAACCTGCTCAAGCCGTTGCTGTCATCGGGCGATATCCGCTGCATCGGCTCGACCACGTTCCAGGAATTCCGTGGCATCTTCGAGAAAGACCGTGCCCTGGCGCGTCGCTTCCAGAAAGTCGACGTGTCCGAGCCTTCGGTTGAAGACACCATTGGCATCCTGCGCGGGCTCAAGGGACGCTTCGAGGCGCACCATGGCATCGAATACACCGATGAGGCCCTGCGTGCCGCGGCTGAGCTGGCGTCGCGCTACATCAATGACCGGCACATGCCGGACAAGGCCATCGACGTGATCGACGAGGCGGGGGCCTATCAGCGCCTGCAGCCGGTCGAGAAACGTGTGAAGCGCATTGACGTGCCTCAGGTCGAGGATATCGTGGCGAAGATCGCGCGGATTCCACCAAAACACGTCACCAGTTCCGACAAGGAGCTGCTGCGTAACCTGGAGCGCGACCTCAAGCTCACCGTGTTTGGTCAGGATGCGGCAATCGATTCGCTGTCCACCGCGATCAAGTTGTCCCGCGCGGGCCTCAAGTCGCCGGACAAGCCGGTGGGTTCGTTCCTGTTCGCAGGCCCTACCGGTGTCGGCAAGACCGAAGCGGCGCGGCAATTGGCCAAGGCCATGGGTATCGAGCTGGTCCGTTTCGACATGTCCGAGTACATGGAGCGCCACACCGTGTCGCGCCTGATCGGTGCGCCTCCGGGCTATGTCGGCTTCGACCAGGGCGGCCTGTTGACCGAGGCGATCACCAAGCAGCCGCATTGCGTACTGTTGCTCGATGAAATCGAGAAGGCTCACCCGGAAGTCTTCAACCTGCTGCTGCAGGTCATGGACCACGGGACCCTGACTGACAACAACGGGCGCAAGGCGGACTTCCGCAACGTAATCGTGATCATGACCACCAACGCCGGTGCTGAAACCGCTGCGCGGGCCTCGATTGGCTTCACGCATCAGGATCACTCCTCCGATGCGATGGAAGTGATCAAGAAGAGCTTCACGCCGGAGTTCCGCAACCGTCTGGACACCATTATCCAGTTTGGTCGCCTCAGTCATGAGGTTATCAAAAGCGTGGTGGACAAGTTCCTCACCGAGCTTCAAGCGCAGCTGGAAGACAAGCGCGTGCAGCTGGATGTGACGGAAGCGGCGCGCAGCTGGATCGCAGAGGGCGGCTACGATGCGGCAATGGGCGCTCGCCCGATGGCGCGTCTGATCCAGGACAAGATCAAGCGGCCACTGGCCGAAGAGATCCTGTTCGGCGAGCTCTCCGAGCATGGCGGCGTGGTGCATATCGACCTGAAGGACGGCGAGCTGACCTTCGAGTTCGAGACCACGGCGGAAATGGCCTGATCGCTCTGCAGCAATAAAAAAGGCGCCGAAAGGCGCCTTTTTGCTGACTTGAAATGCAATTCTCAGAACAATCGAGATCCAATGTGGGAGGGGGCTTGCTCCCGATAGCAGTGGTTCAGCAACAGATTAGTTGCTTGGCCCACTGCTATCGGGAGCAAGCCCCCTCCCACAGGGATTTGTGTTGTTGGGGCAAATGGCGCGCACACAAAAACGCCCGGCATAACCGGGCGTCTTGTATTGACTTGCTTAACGAGCGCGGTAAGTGATGCGCCCTTTGCTCAAGTCATAGGGCGTCAGCTCGACGCGCACTTTGTCACCGGTAAGAATACGAATGTAGTTCTTGCGCATCTTGCCGGAGATATGCGCGGTTACGACGTGCCCATTTTCCAACTCCACGCGAAACATGGTGTTGGGCAGGGTGTCGACGACAGTGCCTTCCATTTCGAAGCTGTCTTCTTTCGACATGCAGTAAAGCCCTCGGTATCCAGTGAATGGCCCGGTGCAACTGCGCCAGGCAAAAGCGGCGTGCATTGTGCCCGAAAAAGGGTGTTTAAGCCAAGGGGTTCTAGTTAAGCGTGACCCATCTTTGATTAATCAGCAGCTCAATGGGCCGATATTGGGTCTTGTAGTTCATCTTTTTGCAGTTCTTGATCCAGTATCCGAGGTACACCGCCCCCAATTCCTGGCGCATTGCCTCGCCTATTTGCCAGAGGATGGCAAAGCGCCCGAGGCTGCGGCGCTCCTCGGTAGGTTCATAGAAGGTGTACACCGCCGACAGACCGTTGGGCAGTAGGTCGGTGACGGCTACTGCCAGCAGGCGACCGTCGAGGCGGAACTCGTAGAAGCGCGAGAACGGCAGGTCGCGTACCAGGAAGGTAGAAAATTGATCGCGGCTGGGCGGGAACATATCGCCATCTGCGTGGCGCTGTTCGATGTAGCGCTGGTAAAGATCGAAATATTCTTCACTGTACTGCGGCTTGGTGGCCGTTACCCTCAGGTCGGCGTTGCGCTTGAGGATGCGTTTCTGATTTCGATCCGGCAGAAATTGCGTGACAGGGATGCGCGCCGGTACGCAGGCATTGCAATTCTGGCAATGAGGTCGGTACAGGTGATCACCGCTGCGCCGAAACCCCATCTCGGACAGGTCGGCGTACACATGCACGTCCATCGGCTGGCTGGGGTCGAGGAACAACGTGGTGGCCTGCTCGTCGGGCAGGTAGCTGCAAGAGTGGGCTTGAGTGGCATAAAACTTCAAGCGCGCCAGCTCGGTCATGATCAACCCTCGGGTTAAAGCTTTGAAATAAGTGTAAGCCAGGTGGGCGAAAGTCGCCTAGGAAACCCACGGTCCAGAGCTGGGATTGTCCAGATGCTTGTGCAAGAAGTCGGCGAAGTCGCTGCGCGGTATGGCCCGGGCACCCAGGCTATGCAGGTGATCGTTGGGCATTTGGCAGTCGATGAGCACAAAGCCCCAGGCCTGCAATTGGCGGGTGAGTGTGGCGAAACCAAATTTCGAGGCGTTGTCGGCGCGGCTGAACATGGACTCACCAAAGAACAGTTGTCCCATCGCCAGGCCATACAGCCCGCCCACCAGTTCGCCCTGGTCCCACACCTCGACGGAATGGGCGTAGCCACGCTTGTGCAGCTCCAGGTAGGCACTCTGGATACCCTCGGTGATCCAGGTGCCGTCCGCGTAGGCGCGCGGCGCGGCGCACGCCTGGATGACCGCTGCGAAGTCCTGATCGAACGTCACCGTATAGCGCTGCTGGCGCAGGAGTTTGGCCAGGCTGCGGGAGACATGCAGTTCGTCGGGGAAAATCACCGTACGCGGGTCGGGTGACCACCAGAGGATCGGCTGGCCCTCGGAGAACCAAGGAAAGCAGCCATGGCGATAGGCTTGGATCAGTCGCTCGGCTGACAGGTCGCCACCAGCGGCAAGCAGACCATTGGGTTCGCGCAGGGCCTTGGCCAAGGGTGGGAAAGTCAGGGTGTCGCGTTGTAACCAGGTCAGCATGGCATCCAGGCTTATGGCAGGGGAGGGGAGTGGCAGGCGACGCCTGCCCCGCAAGCGTTGATTATTGTCGACCCGGCGCCAGGGGGCCAGCCCGAATAGGTTATCGGCCAGGATTAGCATGAGCGGGTAATTCTGCAACTCCGTGCATCAGGCGTGGTCGTAATCGGGGCTGAGGCATGCCGGCCATCTGCCAAGCTTGCCTGGATTGCTAAAAACAGCTCATAAGCCTTTGTCAGCAAAGACAATGCATGCTCAAATTGAACAGGCTGTGACAACGCAATTGTCCAGTCTGCCGGGTGAAGGGCAAGTGTGTGGCATCGCGCACGCAAACCCGTACAATGCGGCCATTGTGGCGTTATCGCCATTTCACCTATCCATCACCCGGTGTTAAAAGTAGATTCAGCAACATTTGTTCATTTTTCAGCTGCTCGGGATAGAGCAGTCATGTGTAGTCATTCAACAGATGGACGCGCTAAAGGCGCAGGAAAAGACCCGTTTTGAAGAAATCCGCCGCAGCACCTAAAGCAGCAGTCGTACCGGCCTGGCGCCAGCACCTGCATTATCGACTCAAGGAAGGCGCACTGATTGCCATCGGTGCCCTGTGCCTGTTCCTGATGATGGCCTTGCTCACCTACGGCAAGGACGACCCGGGCTGGAGTCATAACAGCAAGATCGATGATGTGCAGAATTTCGGTGGCCCCGTGGGTTCCTACAGTGCCGATATCCTGTTCATGATCCTGGGTTACTTCGCCTACATTTTCCCGCTGCTGCTGGCGATCAAGACCTGGCAGATCTTCCGCCAGCGCCATGAGCCGTGGCAGTGGAGCGGCTGGCTGTTCTCCTGGCGCCTGATCGGCCTGGTGTTCCTGGTGCTCTCCGGCGCGGCGCTGGCGCATATTCACTTTCATGCGCCGACCGGCCTGCCGGCGGGTGCTGGCGGGGCCCTGGGCGAAAGCCTTGGCGACCTGGCCCGCAGGACCCTGAACATACAGGGCAGTACCCTGATGTTTATCGCGCTGTTCCTGTTCGGCCTCACGGTCTTTACCGACCTGTCATGGTTCAAGGTGATGGACGTGACAGGCAAGATCACCCTTGACCTGTTCGAATTGTTCCAAGGCGCCGCCAACCGCTGGTGGGCTGCCCGTGTCGAGCGCAAGCAAATGGTCGCGCAACTTCGCGAGGTGGACACTCGCGTCAACGAGGTGGTAGCACCAAGTACCCCGGACCGGCGCGAGCAGGCCAAGGTCAAGGAGCGCTTGATCGAGCGCGAGCAAGCCCTGAGCAAGCACATGTCGGACCGCGAGAAGCAGGTGCCGCCGGTGATCGCTCCGGCACCGCCCAAGGCGCCGGAACCCAGCCATCGCGTGCAGAAAGAGAAACAGGCACCGTTGTTCATCGACAGCGCCGTGGAAGGCACCTTGCCGCCGATCTCGATTCTCGACCCGGCAGAAAAGAAACAGCTCAATTATTCCCCCGAATCCCTGGCGGCCGTGGGTCACCTGCTGGAAATCAAGCTCAAGGAGTTCGGCGTTGAAGTCTCGGTCGATTCGATCCACCCAGGCCCGGTGATTACCCGTTACGAAATCCAGCCGGCCGCGGGTGTTAAAGTCAGCCGTATTTCCAACCTGGCCAAAGACTTGGCGCGCTCCCTGGCGGTGACCAGCGTGCGTGTGGTGGAAGTGATCCCGGGCAAGACCACCGTGGGTATCGAGATTCCCAACGAAGACCGCCAGATCGTGCGTTTCTCCGAAGTACTGTCGACCCCCGAATACGACAACTTCAAGTCACCGGTTACCCTGGCCCTCGGCCATGACATCGGCGGCAAGCCGGTGATCACCGACCTGGCGAAGATGCCGCACCTGCTGGTGGCCGGTACCACCGGTTCCGGTAAGTCGGTGGGCGTGAACGCAATGATCCTGTCGATCCTGTTCAAGTCCGGGCCGGATGACGCCAAGCTGATCATGATCGACCCGAAAATGTTGGAACTGTCGATCTACGAAGGCATTCCGCACCTGCTGTGCCCGGTGGTTACTGATATGAAGGACGCCGCCAACGCCCTGCGCTGGAGCGTGGCCGAGATGGAGCGCCGCTACAAGCTGATGGCGAAGATGGGCGTGCGTAACCTGTCGGGCTTCAACGCCAAGGTCAAGGAAGCCCAGGATGCCGGCACGCCGCTGACCGATCCGCTGTACAAGCGCGAGAGCATCCATGATGAAGCGCCGCTGCTGACCAAGCTGCCGACCATCGTGGTGGTGGTCGACGAATTCGCCGACATGATGATGATCGTCGGCAAGAAGGTTGAAGAACTGATCGCCCGTATCGCCCAGAAGGCCCGTGCCGCCGGGATTCACTTGATCCTCGCGACCCAGCGTCCGTCGGTGGATGTGATCACCGGCCTGATCAAGGCCAACATCCCGACACGCATGGCGTTCCAGGTATCGAGCAAGATCGACTCGCGCACCATCATTGACCAGGGTGGCGCCGAGCAACTGCTGGGCCACGGTGACATGCTCTACATGCCGCCCGGCACCAGCCTGCCGATCCGCGTGCACGGTGCCTTCGTGTCCGATGACGAGGTACACCGCGTGGTCGAAGCCTGGAAACTGCGCGGCGCGCCGGAATACAACGACGACATCCTCGCTGGCGTCGAAGAGGCCGGCAGCGGCTTCGACGGTGGCAGCGGCGGTGGCGACGATGATGCCGAAACCGATGCGCTGTACGACGAGGCGGTGGCCTTCGTGCTGGAAAGCCGTCGCGCCTCTATCTCTGCAGTGCAGCGCAAGCTGAAAATCGGCTACAACCGTGCTGCCCGCATGATCGAAGCCATGGAACACGCCGGCGTCGTAACGGCCATGAACACCAACGGCTCGCGTGAAATCATCGCCCCCGGGCAGATGCGCGACTGACCCCGTGGCGCGTGGCAACACGCGCCACGCCCTGACCATTCAATGAGGACTCCCATGCGCCTTATCCGCATGCTGTTGTTGCCGGCCCTGGCCCTGACCGCTGTCTCGGCCCACGCTGACCCGGCTTCCGTCGCCAGCCTGAAGAACCTGTTGGACAAATCCCAAACCCTGACCGCGCGTTTCTCGCAGCTGACCCTGGATGCCGGTGGCACCCAACTGCAGGAAACTGCCGGTGAAATGGCGGTGCAGCGTCCTGGCTTGTTCTACTGGCATACCGAAGGCAAGGCCGAGCAGACCATCGTTTCCGATGGCCAGAAAGTCACCCTGTGGGACCCGGACCTGGAACAGGCGACCATCAAGAAGCTGGATCCGCGCCTGAATCAGACCCCCGCGCTGCTGCTCTCGGGTGACGTGTCGAAAATCAACGATAGTTTCGACATCACTTCCAAGCAGACCAGCAACGTGATCGAGTTCACCCTCAAGCCAAAATCCAAGGACACGCTGTTTGACACGCTGTCCCTGTCGTTCGGCAACGGCGTGATCAATAACATGCGCCTGGTCGACAGCGTTGGCCAGCGCACCGATATCCTGTTTTCCGGGGTCAAGGCCAACCAGCCGGTGCCTGCCTCCAAGTTCAAGTTCGACATCCCCAAGGGTGCCGACGTGATCCAGGAATAAACTGCCCAGAGGTTTCAAGCGCTGCCCATGGATCTGTTTCGAAGTGACCCGATTGCCCAACCCCTGGCCGCGCGCCTACGCTCGACCAACCTGGATGAGTACGTCGGTCAGGAACACCTGCTCGCTCGCGGCAAGCCTTTGCGCGAAGCCCTGGAGCAGGGCGCGCTGCACTCGATGATTTTCTGGGGCCCGCCAGGCGTGGGCAAGACCACCCTGGCGCGGCTGCTGGCGAAAGTCTCGGATGCGCACTTTGAAACGGTCTCGGCAGTGTTGGCCGGGGTCAAGGAGATCCGCCAGGCGGTGGAAGTCGCCAAGCAGCAGGCCGGGCAATACGGCAAGCGCACCATCCTGTTCGTCGACGAAGTGCATCGCTTCAACAAGTCGCAGCAGGATGCGTTCCTGCCGTATGTGGAAGACGGCACCTTGATCTTCATCGGCGCCACCACTGAAAACCCTTCGTTTGAACTCAACAACGCCTTGTTGTCGCGAGCGCGTGTCTACGTGCTCAAAAGCCTGGACGAAGCGGCGATGCAGAAGCTGCTGCAGCGAGCCTTGAATGAAGACAAGGGCCTGGGTAAGCGCCATCTGAGCGTCAGTGAAGAAGGCTTCAAGATCCTGCTCACCGCCGCCGATGGCGATGGCAGGCGCTTTCTCAATTTGCTGGAAAATGCCTCGGACCTGGCCGAAGACGGCGGCGAAATTGGCGTCGACTTGCTGCAAAGCCTGCTGGGCGATACGCGCCGGCGCTTCGACAAGGGCGGCGAAGCCTTCTACGACCAGATTTCCGCGCTGCACAAATCCGTACGCGGCTCCAACCCGGACGGCGCGCTGTACTGGTTCGCGCGCATGATCGACGGCGGTTGCGATCCGCTGTACCTGGCCCGTCGCGTGGTGCGCATGGCCAGTGAAGACATCGGCAATGCCGACCCGCGTGCCTTGAGCCTGTGCCTGGCGGCCTGGGAGGTGCAGGAGCGCCTCGGCAGCCCGGAAGGCGAGTTGGCGGTGGCCCAGGCCATCACCTACCTGGCTTGCGCGCCGAAAAGCAACGCGGTGTACATGGGCTTCAAATCGGCGCTGCGAGCGGCGGCTGAACATGGTTCGCTGGAAGTGCCGATGCACTTGCGCAATGCTCCAACCAAGCTGATGAAACAACTGGGCTACGGCGATGAATACCGTTATGCCCATGATGAGCCGGATGCCTACGCAGCTGGCGAAGACTACTTCCCTGATGAGCTGGAGCCGCAGCCGTTCTATCAGCCAGTGCCCCGTGGCCTGGAGTTGAAGATTGGTGAAAAGCTCAATCACCTTGCTACCCTCGACCGTTTAAGCCCCCGCCAGCGGAGAAAATCATGATTCCCTTGGTCGTCGCTGTCTCGGCTGGTGGCATCGCCGGTACACTGCTGCGCTTTGCCACCGGCAATTGGATCAACGCCAATTGGCCGAAACACTTCTATACGGCGACGCTCGCCGTTAATATCGTGGGCTGCCTGCTGATCGGCGTGTTATACGGCCTGTTTTTGTTACGCCCGGAAGTACCTGTCGAGGTGCGTGCCGGCTTGATGGTTGGCTTTCTTGGCGGCCTGACGACTTTTTCATCCTTTTCACTGGATACCGTGCGCCTGCTGGAAAGCGGGCAAGTGCCGCTGGCGATTGGCTATGCGGCCATCAGCGTATTCGGCGGGCTGCTCGCCACCTGGGCCGGCCTGTCCTTGACCAAACTTTGATAACGAGAGACCGACATGCTCGATTCCAAACTGTTACGTAGCAACCTTCAGGACGTAGCGGACCGCCTGGCATCCCGTGGCTTTGCCTTGGATGTTGCGCGCATCGAAGCGCTGGAAGAACAGCGCAAGACCGTCCAGACCCGCACCGAAGCACTGCAGGCTGAACGTAATGCGCGCTCCAAGTCCATCGGCCAGGCCAAGCAGCGCGGCGAAGATATCGCGCCGTTGATGGCAGATGTGGAGCGCATGGGCACTGAGTTGTCCGAGGGCAAGATCGAGCTGGAAGGCATTCAGACTGAGCTGGATTCGATCCTGCTGGGCATCCCGAACCTGCCCCACGAATCCGTGCCGGTGGGCGAAGACGAAGACGGCAACGTAGAAGTACGTCGCTGGGGTACGCCCAAAGCCTTCGATTTCGAGATCAAGGACCATGTCGCCCTGGGCGAATTGACCGGTGGCCTGGATTTCGAGACCGCGGCAAAAATGTCCGGTGCGCGCTTTGCACTTCTGCGCGGCCCGATTGCGCGCATGCACCGTGCCCTGGCGCAGTTCATGATCAACCTGCACACCGGTGAGCATGGTTACGAAGAGGCCTACACCCCGTATCTGGTCCAGGCACCGGCGCTGATGGGCACCAGTCAGTTGCCGAAATTCGAGGAAGACCTGTTCAAGATCACTCGCGACGGTGAAGCTGACCTGTACTTGATCCCGACTGCCGAAGTGTCGCTGACTAACATCGTGGCCGGCGAGATCCTCGATGCCAAGCAATTGCCGTTGAAGCTGGTTGCCCACAGCCCGTGCTTTCGCAGTGAAGCCGGTGCGTCGGGTCGCGATACGCGCGGTATGATTCGCCAGCACCAGTTCGACAAGGTCGAGATGGTGCAGGTGGTAGAGCCGTCGACCTCCATGCAAGCCCTGGAAGGCCTGACCGCCAATGCCGAACGCGTGTTGCAACTGCTGGAGCTGCCATACCGCGTCCTGGCCCTGTGCACCGGCGACATGGGCTTCAGCGCCGTGAAGACCTACGACCTCGAAGTGTGGGTGCCGAGCCAGGCCAAATACCGCGAAATCTCGTCGTGCTCCAACTGCGGTGACTTCCAGGCCCGTCGCATGCAGGCGCGTTTCCGCAACCCGGAAACCGGCAAGCCGGAGCTGGTGCACACCCTTAACGGTTCGGGCCTGGCCGTAGGCCGTACCCTGGTGGCCGTGCTGGAAAACTACCAGCAGGCTGACGGCTCGATCCGTGTACCTGAGGTGCTCAAGCCGTACATGGGCGGCGTTGAGGTCATCGGCTAAATGGAATTTCTGCCGCTGTTTCATAACCTGCGCGGCAGTCGTGTGTTGGTCGTCGGTGGCGGGGAGATTGCCTTGCGCAAATCCCGGCTGCTGGCTGATGCCGGTGCATTGCTGCGGGTGGTTGCTCCCCAGATCGAAGACCAGCTGCGCGTGCTGGTGCTGGGCAGTGGCGGGGAACTGATTTTGCGCGGTTATCAGGAGGCCGACCTTGACGGTTGCACCCTGATCATCGCGGCGACCGACGATGAGCCGCTGAATGCGCAGGTGTCCAGTGATGCCAAGCGTCGCTGCGTGCCGGTCAACGTGGTGGATGCGCCGGCCTTGTGCAGCGTGATCTTCCCGGCGATTGTCGACCGTTCACCCTTGGTGATTGCGGTCTCCAGTGGCGGCGATGCGCCGGTACTTGCGCGTTTGATCCGGGCCAAGCTGGAAACCTGGATTCCCTCGACCTACGGTCAGTTGGCCGGGTTGGCGGCGCGTTTTCGTGCCCAGGTCAAAGGTTTGTACCCGGATGTGCAGCAACGCCGGGCGTTCTGGGAAGAGGTATTCCAGGGGCCGATTGCCGACCGTCAATTGGCCGGGCAGGGCGACGAGGCCGAGCGCCTGCTGATCGACAAGGTCAACGGCGCACCGCCGCACGCGCCCGGTGAGGTTTACCTGGTGGGCGCTGGCCCGGGCGATCCGGACCTGCTGACCTTCCGCGCCCTGCGCCTGATGCAGCAAGCCGACGTGGTGCTCTACGACCGCCTGGTGGCGCCGGCGATTCTCGAACTGTGCCGTCGTGACGCCGAGCGCGTGTACGTCGGCAAGCGCCGCGCTGACCACGCTGTGCCACAAGCCCAGATCAACCAGCAACTGGTGGACCTGGCCAAGCAAGGCAAGCGCGTGCTGCGCCTTAAAGGTGGCGACCCGTTCATCTTTGGTCGGGGTGGTGAAGAGATCGAGGAACTGGCGGCCCATGGCATCCCGTTCCAGGTGGTGCCGGGGATCACCGCAGCCAGTGGTTGTGCGGCGTATGCCGGGATTCCGCTGACGCACCGCGACTATGCGCAGTCGGTGCGCTTTATCACGGGACACCTTAAGAACGGTACGTCGGATCTGCCCTGGCAGGACCTGGTGGGGCCGTCGCAGACCCTGGTGTTCTACATGGGCTTGATTGGCTTGCCGATCATTTGCGAGCAGTTGATCAAGCACGGGCGCTCGCCGGACACGCCGGCCGCTTTGATCCAGCAGGGCACCACTTCCAACCAGCGCGTGTTCACCGGCACCCTGGCCGATTTGCCGCGCATGGTGGCGGAGCATGAAGTGCATGCGCCGACACTGGTGATCGTGGGTGAGGTGGTGGTACTGCGCGAGAAGCTCAAATGGTTCGAGGGCGCCCAGTCCCAAGTCTGAACGACCGACCCACTGTAGGAGCGAGCTTGCTCGCGAAAAACTCAAGGACGCTAAGGGCTACCTGATAGCGCTGCGTTATCGTTGGCGTTCTTCGCGAGCAAGCTCGCTCCTACAGGCGGCGGTTTACGTCAGCTCCACACACCTTTGCCGTGCAATGCATGGCGATCATGCTCGGTAGCAAAGCCCTGCAACGGCCCCTTCGGCACAATTCCCGTCGGGTTGATCGTGCGATGGCTGGCATAGTAATGCCCCTTGATATGCTCGAAATCCACCGTCTCGGCCACGCCTGGCCACTGGTACATCTCCCTTAGCCAGTTCGACAAATTCGCATAGTCGGCAATCCGTCGCAGGTTGCATTTGAAGTGGCTGTAATACACCGCATCAAAACGAATCAGCGTGGTGAACAGGCGCACATCGGCTTCGGTCAGGTACTCGCCGGCCAGATAGCGATGGCTGCCCAGGTGCTGTTCAAGATGATCCAGCTCGGCAAACACATCATCAAAGGCACTTTCATAAGCCTGTTGTGACGTGGCGAAGCCTGCGCGGTACACACCGTTGTTCACGGCGGGGTAGATGCGTTCGTTGAGGGCGTCGATGGTTAGGCGCAGGGTATCGGGATAAAAATCCAGGGTGTTGCCGGTCAGCCCGTTGAATGCGCTGTTGAACATGCGGATGATCTCCGCCGATTCATTGCTGACGATGCGCTTGAGCTTTTTGTCCCACAACACCGGCACGGTGACGCGCCCGGTGTAATCGGCGGTTTCGGCGGTGTAGCGCTGGTGCATGAAGTCCAGACCGTCCAGTTTGTCGCCGCTGGAGCCGTGGGCCTTGTCGAAGGTCCAACCGTTTTCCAGCATCAACCAGCTGACCACCGAGACGTCGATGAGGCTTTCCAGGCCCTTGAGCTTGCGCAGGATCAAGGTGCGGTGCGCCCAGGGGCAGGCGAGGGATACATAGAGGTGATAGCGATCGGCCTCGGCCTTGAAGCCGCCTTCGCCGCTGGGGCCAGGTTGGCCATCGGCGGTTACCCAGTTGCGGCGTTTTGCCTGCTCCCGCTGGAATGCGCCATCTGCGCTACTTTCGTACCACTGGTCTTTCCAGTGTCCTTCAATCAGCAAACCCATGACTGACTCCTTGGCTATAAGCGTTGGAGCCAGTCTAGCGGGGTGAGTTCGAACTAAAAGCGCAAAGACCCGGGGTTAATTATCGATTAAATCGATTTGTCCCGTGCGTCCCAGTATTGCTGGGCCAATTCGAATGCCTGTTGCCGTGGGTGGCCCAGGCCGCGCAACGCGAGGGCCATGGTGGCGATCAGGGCCAATTGCGGGTAGCTGTCCTCAACGTCGCCGCGCCACAGCGCTTTCAGATGCCCGGGCTCCAGGGTCGCTGGCTTGACGTGGCGCTGGTCGGAGAGGGCGGGCCACTCTTCATCCCAGCTCTGGCCGCCAGTGGTGCCATACAGGTGACTAAGGGTGTCGGGGTTGATCTCGATCTCGCCGCCGTCGCCCTTGACCACAATCACATTGTCACCGAGCAGGCCACTGGCATCGCGATGTACGCCCTGGTAACCCGGGTGGAAGATGCTTTGCAGGCCGCAACGCGCATTCAGCGGGTTGAGCAACCGCGCCAGGGAGTGGATGGGCGAGCGCAGGCCGAGGGTGTTGCGCAGGTCGATCATGCGTTGCAATTGCGGCGCCCAGTCGCCCAGGGGGATAAACGCCAGGTTGCCGTGCTCGAAGGCGCTCTCGACTTGCTGCCAATTGCGGCACAGCGGGATCCCTAGAGCCTCCAGCAACTGCTCGGTGTACAACCGGCCCGCCGTGTGGGCACCACCGCCGTGCATCAGGATGCGCACGCCGTTTTGTGCCAGGCACTTGGCCGCCAGCAGGAACCACGGCAGGTGGCGTTTCTTGCCGGCATAGGTCGGCCAGTCGATGTCCACATTCAGGGCTGGTGCGTTGAGCCGTTCACGTACCGCTTCGGTGAAGCCGGCAAGCTCTTCCGGGCTTTCTTCCTTGTGGCGCAGCAGCATCAGGAAGGCACCGAGCTGGGTATCCTCGACCTTTTCATCGAGCAGCATGCCCATGGCTTCCCGGGCTTCCTCGCGAGTGAGGTTGCGCGCGCCGCGCTTGCCTTTGCCGAGGATACGCACGAACTGCGCAAAGGGATGCTCTTGGGGCGTTGCGAGGGTCAGGGGGGCAAAGTCGGTCATAAGCAATTCGTCGGCCTGGGCAGGCCCGCCAGCTTGGCGGCGAGTTTGGCGGGAGTGCCGTTGAACAGTTTGTTGAGGTGCAGGCTGTTGCCCTTATCCGGGCCCAGTTTCAAGGCGGTGTACTTGATCAGCGGGCGCGTGGCCGGGGACAGCTGGAATTCGGCATAGAACTGGCGCAGCAGCCGCAGGATCTCCCAGTGATCCGCGGTCAGCTCCAGGGCTTCGGCAGCGGCCAGGGCGTGCGCCACCTCATCGGACCAGTCATCCAGGTCGACGAGGTAGCCGTCCTTGTCCAGTTCCAGGGCGCGAGCGCCTACGGTCAGGGTGTTCATAGCCAGGTGTTGACCTTGTCGTAGTCGATCGACAGTTGTACGAAACCTGGGTAGTCCACGCTGTCGGCCCAGTCGGGCAGGGGCAAATTACGCGCCTGCATGTCTTCGGCCAGTACAAACACCTTCACGCCCTTGGTGTGCAGGGCAGGGCTGTGCAAGCCGTAGGCGCCATCGCCGCAGAGCAGGATCGCGTCTTCACGGCCACACAGGCGCAGGCAGCTGTCGAGGCGGCTATCGGTGAACGGAGAATGAGACAGCACATGTAAAGTCGACATCAGAGGGTTATCACCTGGTCGTAACGGTCAATCAGTCTGCAAATGTCTTCGTTGCCAAGGGGCTGGGCGCTGGCCGGCGGAGTGAGCCCGCGCTCCGCCAGGCTATGGCTGCAAGCGAATACGTCATCAATGCCAAACAGCCCCAATGCCTGCAGGTTGGCACCGAGGTCCTTTTGCTGCACGGCCTTGGCGTCCTGATGCGGCGCCAGCTGAAACACACCGTCGTCAAGAAACAGCAGGCCAATGGGCAGATCGAACGCGCCACCGGCCAGCACGATATCCAGCGCTTCCCGCGCACTCGGCCCGGACCATGGGGCCTGGCGGCTGATCACCAACAGGGATTTGGACATGTCATGGCCCTCCAAAACAGATCAGGCGGTCGGCGTCCTGGATTGCGTCGTGCAATTGCCCCAGGCCTGACAGCGCCCAGGGTGCCTCCAGATTAACCGCGCTGCGTTGATAGCGCGTGGCTTCCTCTGCATTGAGCACGCCACGGCGCAAGGCCGCAGCGATGCACACCACGCCGTCAAGCTGGTGCTGGCTGACAAACTCGCGCCATTGGCGGGCGATGTCTTGCTCATCCTGGGGGGCAACGACGTTATTGGACGCGCTGTACACGCCATCTTGATAAAAAAACAGCCGCACAATCTCATGCCCGCCGGCCAGCGCTGCCTGGGCGAACAACAGGGCGCGGCGCGAGGAGGGCGTGTGGGCGGCGCTATACAGTGCAATCGCGAACTTCATGGAACACTCTGCCAACAAACGTGGGCCAATGATAAAGCCGCCGCCGCGAAAAAGCCCGCCGTGATCAAAACGGTCACTGCCGCTGATCGTTCTGACGATTGCCGGCAGGCGCAAGGCTGCCTAGTCTGTGGGGATTCGCAACCCGGATGGAGTCCGTATGTCAGGTCCCTTGGCGTCTCTTAAAGTGCTGGATTTTTCCACCTTGCTGCCCGGCCCGTTTGCCTCCTTGCTGCTGGCGGACATGGGCGCCGAGGTGCTGCGTATCGAATCGCCTACGCGCATGGACCTGCTGCGCGTATTGCCGCCCCATGACCGCGGCACGTCGGCGAGCCATGCCTATCTCAATCGCAACAAGCGCAGCCTGGCCCTGGATCTCAAGCAGGCCGAGGCGGTGGAGATCGTGCGTGAGTTGGTCAAGGAACATGACATTCTGGTCGAGCAGTTCCGCCCCGGGGTCATGGAGCGCCTGGGTTTGGGGTATGAAGCGCTCAAGGCAATCAATCCCGGGCTGATTTATGTGTCGATTACCGGCTATGGCCAGACCGGCCCTTACAAGGACCGCGCCGGCCACGATATCAATTACCTGGCATTGGCCGGCGTGGCCAGCCATACCGGACGCCGGGACAGCGGGCCGCTGCCGCTGGGGGTACAACTGGCCGATGTGGCAGGCGGGTCGCTGCATGCTGTAGTGGGCTTGCTGGCAGCGGTGATTGCCAGGCAACAGAGCGGGGTGGGGCAGTACCTGGATGTGAGCATGACCGATTGCTCGTTCAGCCTGAACGCCATGGCCGGGGCCGGTTACCTGGCCTGCGGGGTGATGCCTGAGTGGGAGAACCATGTGCTCAATGGTGGGAGTTTCTACGACTATTACCGCAGTCGTGATGGACGCTGGATGTCGGTGGGGAGTTTGGAGCCAGCGTTTATGCAGCAATTATGCGAGGCACTGGGTCAGCCGGAGCTGGCGGCCTACAGCGTGAAGCCTGAACAGCAGGCCGTTCTTAAGCAGGCCCTGCGGGTGGAGTTTGAGACGCGCAGCTTTGAGGAACTTTGCGAGCTGTTCGCCGGGGTGGATGCTTGTGTGGAACCGGTGTTGAGCCTGGCGGAGGCTGTTGAACATCCGCAGTTGAAGGCTCGAGAACTGGTCAGCCAGGTGCCCAGGGGGGATGGCTCGACACAAGCGCAATTGGCCTGCCCGCTGAAGTTTTCCGAAGGTTTGCCAGAGCCTCGGCATATTGGTGTGGCAGTGGGGGCGCACAGTGATGAAGTGTTGGCGCAGTTGGGGTTCAGTGCTCAGCGAATAGAGGAGTTGCGGCAGGCCAAGGTGGTTGGGTGAATGTAGTTGCTCCCGATGAGGCCCTTATTCCACCCGTGTCTCCCCGGTATATACCAGGGTCTGCCGACACCGCCGACACACATACCGCCGTCCCTGGTTCACCAAACCATGGCGCTGCGCCGAAAACGGAAAATCACTGTCCGCACACGGGCATCGATAGATATAACGCTTTACCTGGCGACGCTTGATCTCATAGGTATGGCAACGATCCGGCGGCAGTTCATAAACCCCACGCATGATCAACTGCCATTCCTCGCCATGGGGCTGGATACGTTCGCCAAACAACTGGTGGGCAATCAGGTGCGCCACTTCGTGGGCCACGGTTTGCTTGAGAAAGTGCTGGCTGTTTTCACGGTACAACTGGGGGTTGAAGCGCAGCAGGTTTTCGTGCAAATGCGCGACACCGGCTTTCTGGCCCCGCAGCTTGAGGCTGACCTGGGGGCGTTTGAAGCTTCGTTTGAAAAAGGATTCGGCTTGCAGGAAACAATCTTCGACGCGGGTATTGAGTTGCTCGGGCATGCTGTACATATCTCCAGAGACGCCCAGTATGCCGCAAAGTGGGGTGTTTCCGAATCTGTCAGGCGCCGAATGGTCGTGCATAACGCACAAAGCCACCTTGCGGTGGCCTTGCCCCAGGGTCTTGTTTGTTCAACTGGTGTAGATCGGCCCTACGCCCAAGCCCCAGACGATGACAGTAAAAGCCATGATCGCCACCAGTACCACCAGGCCCACGGCCAGTACCGAGCTGGAGAACAGGAAGCCTTCGTCCGGGTCGATGCTCATGAAGGTCGGCAGCCCCACATACAGCAGGTACACCGTGTAACAGATTGCCGCCGTGCCGACGACCATGCCCAGCCACATATGCGGGTAGAGCGCCGCCAGCCCACCGATAAACAGCGGGGTCGCGGTGTAGGTGGCAAAGGCCACGCAACGGGCCATGCTGGGGCTGGCGTCGTAGGTGCGCGCCATCCAGTGGATGAATGCCCCCATCACTGCCACGCCGCCGAGCATGGCGGCGTAAGACATCAGGGTCATCCACAGCGCGCTTTCCTGGGTCAGCATGACCGGCGCGCGGTTGCCGATGACCCAGCCGACCTGGGTGGTGCCGATAAAGGCGGATACGGCGGGGATCGCCGCAAGAATCAGGGTATGAGTGAGGTACATGTGGCCGATGCTTTCTTCCTTATCGCCACGAATTTCCCGCCATTCCTGGTCGGGATGGGTAAAAAGCCCCACGACGTGATGGATCATGCCAGTCACTCCTGTCGTTATTACCATCGCCCCCCATCGGAGCGCCCACGGGCCACATGGCCTGAAAGGTCTGGATATATGTGTGCGACCTCAAGTCGCAGTATAGGAAGTGATGACCGGAATAACTGTAGGGCCTTTAGAGCAAATTGCGCTGTAAACCTGGGGTTTAATCGCCGCTGGGCCTGTCAAATGTGGGAGGGGCTTGCTCCCACATTGAATGTAAGTAATCGACATCGCTAAAATACCCGGCTTTTCGTCACACACCTTCAGCGGATTCAAGCGCCATGGGCACTCTTACGGTCAACCAGAACAAACTGCAAAAACGCCTGCGGCGCCTGGCCGGTGAAGCGGTCGCCGATTTCAACATGATCGAGGACGGCGACAAGGTCATGGTCTGCCTCTCCGGCGGCAAAGACAGCTACACCATGCTTGACGTGTTGCTGCACCTGCAAAAGGTCGCGCCGATCCAGTTCGAGATCGTCGCCGTCAATATGGACCAGAAACAGCCAGGCTTTCCCGAGCACGTGCTGCCGGCCTACTTGAAAGAACTGGGCGTCGAGTACCACATCGTCGAGAAAGACACCTACTCGGTGGTCAAGGAGCTGATCCCGGAAGGCAAGACCACCTGCTCGCTGTGCTCGCGCCTGCGCCGTGGCACGCTCTACACCTTTGCCGACGAGATCGGCGCGACCAAGATGGCCCTGGGGCATCATCGCGATGACATCGTTGAGACCTTCTTCCTGAATATGTTCTTCAATGGCTCGCTCAAGGCCATGCCGCCCAAGCTGCGCGCCGATGACGGGCGCAACGTGGTGATCCGCCCGTTGGCGTATTGCAACGAGAAGGACATCCAGGCGTACTCCGACTTCAAGCAATTCCCGATCATCCCCTGCAACCTGTGCGGCTCCCAGGAAAACCTGCAGCGCCAGGTGGTCAAGGACATGCTGCTGGACTGGGAGCGCAAGACCCCCGGGCGTACCGAGAGCATCTTCCGCAGCCTGCAGAACGTGATCCCGTCGCAGTTGGCCGACCGCAACCTGTTCGACTTCACCAGCTTGAAAATCGACGAGACGGCCGCGTCGCGTTTCGTCAATGTAGTGAACCTCTGAGCCTCATCGAGGCTCTAGTAAACGGCGCTTGCGGGCGCCGTTTTCAATTCAACTGCCAGGAGAGGGCATGCGCGATTACAAGTGGCTGCACGAATATTGTCTGAACCGCTTCGGTTCGGCGGCCAAGCTGGAAGCCCACCTGCCTTTGCCCAAAACCCCGGCGCAATTGCGCAAGATCCCCGATGATCGTTACCTGTCGACCTTGGCGCTACGGGTGTTTCGTGCGGGCTTGAAGCACAGTGTGGTCGATGCCAAATGGCCGGCATTCGAGCAAGTGTTTTTCGGTTTCGACCCGGAAAAAGTCGTGCTGATGGGCGCCGAGCACCTGGAACGCCTGATGCAGGACACGCGCATCATCCGCCATCTGGGCAAGCTCAAGAGTGTGCCGCGCAATGCGCAGATGATCCTCGATATCGAGCAGGAGAAGGGCAGCTTCGGTGCGTTTGTCGCCGATTGGCCGGTGACTGATATCGTCGGGTTATGGAAATACCTGAGCAAACACGGCCACCAGTTGGGCGGGCTGTCGGCGCCACGGTTTCTGCGGATGGTGGGCAAGGATACGTTTGTGCCGAGCTATGACGTGGTGGCGGCGTTGAACGCACAGAAGATCGTCGATAAGGCACCCACCAGCCTGCGGGATTTGGCAACGGTGCAGGGCGCATTCAACCAGTGGCATGCCGAGAGCGGGCGGCCGATGTGCCAGCTGTCGATGATGCTGGCTTACACCGTCAACCATTGATCACTGTAGGATCGAGCTTGCTCGCGAAGAACCTGAGGACGACGCGTTAAGTCAGTATAAGCGCGTTATCGTTAACGATCTTCGCGAGCAAGCTCACTCCTACAAAGGGCAAATCAATCGGCTAGGCGCCGGTTCAACTGATGCCGCCAGCGCACATACAGCAGCGCCGTACAGAACACCGCCAGGCTCGCCAGCATCTCCAGCACCCCGAACCACTGGCGGTTCGGGTCGTACGCCGCCAGTGCGCCCTTGATGAAATACAGGTTCACCACAAAGCACATCCACGAATGCCCGCGGGCGCTACCTATGATCATCCCTGGCGCCAGTACCAGCAGCGGCACCAGTTCGATCAGCAGGATCACCCATGGGCGCGCCCCATGCAGGTCGGCGATGAACAGGTAGTACCCGCACAACAAGCCCACCAGGCCAAAAAACGCCAGCAGGCTCAGTGCCCGTGCAACCTTGACCCGCGGTTCCAGCCACGCCTGGGGCGGCAGGATTTTAGGTTTGCGGGCCACGGCCATTCTCCAGCAGCGTGGCGGTCTTGGCCAGGCGCAGACCCAGTGCCCGGCACAGGGTGATTTCATGGGGGTCGAGCATACGCTTGCCGTCGGGCCCGGAATGGTGGCTGGCGCCGTAAGGCGTGCCGCCGCCCTGGGTATCAAGCAGCGCCTGCTCGCTGTAGGGCAGGCCGGTGATCAGCATGCCATGGTGCAACAGCGGCAGCAGCATCGACATCAGCGTGGTCTCCTGGCCGCCATGCAGGCTGGCGGTGGAGGTGAACACGCCGGCAGGCTTGCCCACCAGCGCGCCGGTGAGCCACAGGTTGCTGGTGCCGTCGAGGAAATACTTGAGCGGCGCGGCCATGTTGCCGAAACGGGTCGGGCTGCCCAGGGCCAGGCCCGAACAGTGTTTCAGGTCATCCAGGCTGGCATACAGCGCGCCTTCATCGGGAATGCTCGGCGCCACGGCTTCGCACTCGGTGGAAATCGCCGGCACCGTGCGCAGCCGCGCTTCCATGCCGCCTTGTTCGATGCCGCGGGCAATCTGCCGGGCCATCTCGCTCACCGAGCCATTGCGGCTGTAATACAACACCAGCACATAGGGCGCGCTCACGGCAGGATCTCCAGCACGTTCTCGGGTGGGCGGCCAATGATGGCTTTATCGGCGGTTTCCAGGATCGGGCGCTCCATCAGCTTGGGATGGGCGGCGATGGCGGCGATCAATTGCGCTTCGCTGAGGTTGGCGTCGGCCAGGTTGAGGGTCTTGTATTCGTCTTCGCCGGTGCGCAGCAGCTGACGGGCGCTGATCCCCAGTTTTTCCAGCAGGGCCTTGATTTGCGCCGCGTCCAGTGGGGTTTCCAGGTAGCGCACCACGGTCGGGGCGAGGCCACGGGCTTCCAGCAGTTCGAGCGCACCGCGGGATTTCGAGCAGCGCGGGTTGTGATAAAGCGTCAGATCGGTCATGTGCGGGTCGCATCTTACGTAAGGTGGCGGGTATTCTACCTGCGCTGGCGCCTGTCCTTAAACCGTAAGAGGCGATAGGCCGCAGCCCATGTTCATTTTTGCGAAGGAATACCCCATGACAAGGCGACTGATCGGTGCATTGGCGATCATCACAACCCTGCTGCTCAGCGGCTGCGGTAACGATTACGGCGTTGACCAATACGGCCAGAAAGTGGCGGCCGAACGCCTGGACAAGCAGTGGCTGGTGGTCAATTACTGGGCCGAATGGTGTGGACCGTGCCGCACGGAAATCCCCGAGCTCAATGCCTTGGCCGAGCAGTTGAAGGGGCAGGGTGTGGGGGTGTTCGGAGTCAACTTCGACAATGTGCAGGGCGAGGAATTGAAGGCCGCCAGCGACAAGCTGGGGATCAAGTTTACGGTCCTGGCCCAGAACCCGGATGGCATCTTCGAGATTCCCCGCAGCGAGGCATTGCCGGTGACCTATATCATCGATGACAAGGGCAAGGTGCGGGAGCAGTTGATGGGGGAACAGACCGCAGAAGGGGTGCTGGCCAAGCTCAAGGCCCTGCGCGGTTAAAGCAACACCTCAGAGAACGTGTGGGAGGGGGCTTGCTCCCGATAGCGGTGCAACAGTCAATTGATGTATTGACTGACACACTGCTATCGGGAGCAAGCCCCCTCCCACATTGAGATCCCATCAATCCGAAGATTGGGGATATCAGCCTTCTTCAAGCCACAAGCGAATCGGCTTGCCCTCGGCCGGCCAGAACCGCGTCTGTTCGATCGGCGAGATGTCCCAGCGCTGCACGCCTTGCAGCGCCTGGAAGAAGCGCTGCTCCTGCTCCATCAGGGCCTCGGCGCAGAGTTTGCGGGTGCTGCCGATCTGGCCGAAGCTGAGCTTGTCGCCCTCGACGGTGTACGGCGCGAACCAGTGGTTGCAGCCGCCATTGCCATAGGCACGGCCATCGGCACCGAGGGTGACGGTCAGGTGGGCGTAGTCCATCAGTGGGCGTTCACCGATCCATTCCACCACATAGCTGTGATCGCGCTCCAGCTTCGCGCCATCCGCGGCGCAGCCGGCCAGGCCCATACCGATTGCGCCGAGCAACAACGCGCCTTTCATTGCGCAGCCTGCTGGCATTTCGGGCAGCGGTGCTTGTCGCCTTCGCTGGCCCAGCCGAGTTCTTTGATGCGTGCGTTGGCAGCCGGCTGCAGTGGCTCCTTGGTCAGCTTGGTTTCCACCGCAAATTCAAATTCCAGCACGGTGTCGCAGCTGTCGCAATTGACCTTCCAGGTATGAATCTCCAGCTCACCGAACTTCGGCCCCTGGGCCATGGCGACCCATTGGCCGGCCGGGCGGATGGAGTAGCGCGCATCCCCTTCGACGGTCAGGCGCATCGACAAGGTTTTACTGCCGCGCAAGGTGACGATCAGCACGTCGCCATGTTTGATCGAACCACCGATGCCGGTGACCTGGTAACGGCCCGGCACCAGGGCGCGGCATTCGATCAGGGTGTGTTGCGGGCTCAGCAAGCTGAAGCGGAAATCGTGTTCGGCCATGGATCCTCCAAATAGGCGCGGCATCCTATCACGGGTGCCGGCCTATCATGAGCCTGGTATGTGACCGCTGATCATCCCTCGACCCGGTTCTGCGTCCGGCCCTCGGCCCACGCCGCGATGTTGGCCAGCGTCGTGCCGGCAATCGCTGCCAGGGCCTCGCGGGTGAGGAATGCCTGGTGCGCGGTAATGATCACATTGGGGAAGGTCAACAGGCGGGCGAGCACGTCGTCTTGCAGGGGCAGGTCCGAGCGATCCTCGAAAAACAGTTGGGCTTCTTCTTCGTACACATCCAGCCCCAGATAACCCAACTGGCCCTCCTTGAGCGCTTCGATCAGCGCCGGGGTATCGACCAGGCCACCGCGCCCAGTATTGATCAGCATCGCGCCGGGCTGCATCTGCGCCAGGGAGCGGGCGTTGATCAGGTGCTGGCTGTCGACGGTCAACGGGCAGTGCAGGCTGATGATCTGCGCCTCGGCCAGTAATTCGGGCAGGCTCACGTAACGGGCGCCGAGGGCCTGGACCTGGGGGTTGGGAAAAGGGTCATGGGCCAGCAGCCGGCAGCCGAAGCCGGCCATGATCTTGGCGAAGGTGGCGCCGATCTGTCCGGTGCCGACCACGCCGACGGTCTTGCCGACCAAATCGAAACCGGTGAGCCCATGCAGGCTGAAGTCGCCATCGCGGGTGCGATTGTAGGCCCGGTGCAGGCGCCGATTGAGCGCCAGGATCAACGCGACGGCATGTTCGGCCACGGCGTGGGGCGAATACGCGGGCACGCGCACGATGGTCAGGCCCAGGCGCTGGGCAGCCGGCAAGTCGACATGATTGTAGCCGGCCGAACGCAGGGCGATCAGGCGCGTGCCGCCTTTGGCCAATTGCTCCAGCACCGGCGCGCTGAGGTCGTCGTTGATAAAGGCGCAGACCACCTCGTGGTGTTCGGCCAGGGCTACGGTGTCGAGGTTGAGGCGGGCGGGCTGGAATTGCAGCTCGATGCCCTGGGGGCACGGCTCTCCGAGAAAGCTGTCACGGTCGTAGGTTTGGCTGCTGAACAGAATGACGCGCATCAAGAAGGCTCCCTGCAATTTACACGTTGGAAATGCTGACTAAATGTGGGAGGGGGCTTGCTGCCGATGGCAGTGTGTCAGTCGAAATATCTGTAACTGATACATCGCTATCGGGGGCAAGCCCCCTCCCACATTTTGAGTGGTGTTATCCATGGAATTGCGTCAGGCGCTGACCCTCGCTTCACTGGCCAGCCGCGCAATTGCCATGTCCAGTTCATCCAGCGCGGCCATGGCCTTGGCATCATCCTGCTTGAGCAGGGTTTCGGCGCGTTGGCAGGCTGCGCGCAATTGCGGCACGCCGCAGTAGCGCGTGGCGCCGTGCAGTCGGTGCACGCGTTCGATCAGGGCGTGGTTGTCATTGGCTTCGCGGGCGAGGGTGATTGCCAGGCGATCAGCTTCCAGGGAGGCCAGCAGCATGGCGAGCATGTCAGCGGCCAGGTCTGCCTTGTTGGCGGCCAGGCGCAGGCCTTCCTCGTGGTCGAGCACCAGCAGTTGCACGCCCTGGGCCAGGCCGTCGCTGACGCGCTCGGGGCCTTGGTTGCGCAGGGCCAGGCCGGTCCATTTCAACACCACCTGGGCCAATTGCCGCTCACTGATGGGCTTGGTCAGGTAGTCGTCCATGCCGCTTTGCAGCAAGGCGCGTTTTTCGTTGGCCATGGCGTGGGCCGTGAGAGCGACCACTGGCAGCGGCGTGCCGTGGCGTTCGCTTTCCCACTGGCGGATGGCCTCGGTGCTCTGGCGCCCGTCCATGCCGGGCATTTGTACATCCATCAACACCAGGTCGAAGGTGTCCTGCTTCACCGCATCAATGGCCGCATAACCGCTTTCCACCGCCTGCACCTTGGCGCCCATGTCTTCCAGCAGGGTTTGTACCAGCAGCAGGTTGGCCGGATTGTCGTCCACGCACAGCACCCGTGGCGCACGGCTGGACAGCGGCTCTCCCGGTTCGCTGCGCGAGGGGCGCGGGCTGATCAGGTCGGCCAGGGAGCGGCGCAGCTTGCGTGTACAAGCGGGCTTGGCCTGCAACTGGCTGTTGGGGTTGGGCACCGATTGGTTGAACAGCATCTGCTCGGTAGTCGGGCACAGTACCAGGACCTTGCAGCCCAGGTGTTCGAGGTCCCACAAGTGTTGGTTGAGACGCTCGGGCGGAATGTCATTGGCGGTGACGCCGAGCACCGCCAGGCTGATCGCCTGTTCGGTCTGGTGTGCACTGGTGATGCCGTTGGTCAGGGTTTCCAGGGTGTTGAACGGAGTGACTTCCAGGCCGCAGTCTTCCAGTTGATGTTGCAGGGCCTGGCGCGCCAGTTCGTGATTCTCCAGCACGGCCACGCGGCGCCCCAGCAGCGGGGGTGCGGGCAGGTCTTCGACGTCGTCGCGGGTCTTGGGCAGGTTCAGGCTGATCCAGAATTCCGAACCTTCACCCGGCGTGCTGTCGACGCCGATTTCACCGCCCATCTGCTCGATCAAGCGCTTGGAAATCACCAGGCCCAGGCCGGTGCCGCCAGGTTGGCGCGACAGCGAATTGTCGGCCTGGCTGAACGCCTGGAACAGTGCGCGTACATCCTGGTTGGACAGGCCTATGCCGGTGTCTTGCACGCTGATGCGCAACTGCACGCTGTCTTCCTGTTCGTCCTCGATCATCGCCCGGGCAACGATGGTGCCTTCGCGGGTGAACTTGATCGCGTTGCTGATCAGGTTGGTCAGGATCTGCTTGAGGCGCAGCGGGTCGCCCACCAACGCCAGCGGCGTGTCGCGGTACACCAGGCTGACCAGTTCAAGCTGCTTGGCATGGGCGGCGGGGGCGAGGATGGTCAGGGTGTCTTGCAGCAGGTCCCGCAGGTTGAACGGCACACTGTCGAGTACCAGCTTGCCGGCTTCAATCTTCGAGAAATCGAGGATTTCGTTGATGATACCCAGCAGGTTGTCGGCGGATTTTTCGATGGTGCCCAGGTAATCCAGCTGGCGTGGCGACAGCTCGCTCTTTTGCAGCAGGTGGGTGAAACCGAGGATGCCATTGAGCGGCGTGCGGATCTCATGGCTCATATTGGCCAGGAATTCCGACTTGATGCGGCTGGCCTCCAGGGCTTCCTTGCGCGCCAGGTCCAGCTCGATGTTCTGGATCTCGATGGTCTCCAGGTTCTGGCGCACGTCTTCGGTGGCCTGGTCGATGCTGTGCTGCAGTTCTTCCTGGGCATTTTGCAGGGTTTCGGCCATGCGATTGATGCCCGACGCGAGCTGGTCCAGTTCCTGGCTGCCCAACGGCGGCAAACGGGTTTCCAGGTTGCCGTCCTTGAGCTGGGCCACGGCTTGCTTGATCTGACCAATCGGCGAATTGATGGTGCGGCTGATACGCAGGGCCAGGGCAGCTGTGCACATCAGGCCGACGGCAATCAATAACAGGCTGGCGAACAGGCTGCGGTAGCCGCGCAGCAGCATGCCGTTGTGGGACAGCTCCACTTCGACCCAGCCCAGCAGGCGGTCAGACTCATCCGGGATGAGTTCGCCCGCCAGGTTGCGATGGCGGCCAAATACCGGCAGCAGGTAGCGGGTGGCGTCGTTGCCGGTACGCTGCAACAAGCGCGAGCTGTTGCCGGTGGGCGGCTGGTTGAGCATGGTCGGACCAGCGTGGGCCAGGGACGAGCGGTCTGGCGCGAGGAACGACACGGTGCGTACATCCGGTTGCTCCAGGGACTGGGTGGCGATGCGCTCCAGCAGTTCGGTGTTCTTGTTGCCCAGCGCAGGCGCCACCAGTGGCGCCAACTGTTCAGCAATCATTTCGCCGCGTTGCAGCAACTGGCTCTGCAATTCCGACAGTTGCATCCAGGTGAAATAGCCTCCCAACACCAATGCCATCAGGCTGGTCGGTAATAAGGTCAGCAACAGTACGCGGCCTTTTATCCCCATTCTTCTAAGCACGCCACTCTCCTGCTGCTACGTTGTTATCAATTATCCACGCTGGCATCCAGCCCGCGCCACCTGCGCAGTGTAGCCATTTGCACGATCCGGAATCTCGCAAATTAATGACAGGCGGCAATCTTCGGGCCATTCGGTGCCGGGTGGCGATTGCCTGTAACCATTTAATCTAGAATAATCAGTGATTGAGAATGACTTGCAGACGCTAATGACTCCCGCAACAGTTGGCCTACCCAGTATCCTGACCATCGAAGATGACCCTGTGTTGGGGGCCTACGTGCATGAGCAGCTCGGCCGCAGTGGTTTTCAGGTGACGTGGTGCCGCAACGGCCAGCAAGGCCTGCAAATGGCCCGAGACCAGGCATTTGACCTGGTGTTGATGGATATCCTGCTGCCGGGGCTGGACGGGTTGTCGATCCTCACGCATTTGCGCCAGAGCCACGCCATGCCGGTGATTCTGATGTCGGCCCTGGGCGCCGAAGCCGACCGCATCAGCGGCTTTCGCCTGGGCGCGGACGACTATCTACCCAAGCCGTTCAGCATGGCTGAATTGTGCGTACGCATTGAAGCCATCCTGCGCCGGGTAGCCCTGGATCGCCGGCCTGAGTCGCCGCGCGCAGTGACGCGTGAGAATGCCCAGGTGCTGCATTTTGATGATGAGCGCTGTGATGTGGGCTGCCAGGCACAGTGGGCCGGGCTGACGCGCAGCGAGTACCGCCTGCTGGAAACCTTGCACCGCAACGCTGAAGAAGTCCTCAGCAAAGCCTTTCTGTACCAGCAGGTGCTGCAGCGTGGTTATGCGCCCCATGACCGCAGCCTCGACATGCACGTCAGCCAGATTCGCCGCAAACTCAAGGCCATCGGCTATACCGAGCGTGAAGTGCGCACGGTGTGGGGTAAGGGCTATATGCTGAGCGGTCATGATGAAGGGCTTTGAACGGCTGCCGGGCAAGCACTCGCTGTTCTGGAAACTGGCCTGCCTGTTGATCGCGTTCTGTTTGCTGATGATCTGGCTCAGTTGGTCGTGGGGCCGCTATATGGAGCAGCAGGGCGCGTACCTGTCGGACAAGTCGCGGGAGATTCTCAGTGGTTATGCGGCAGGCGCCGAGCTGGCCTGGAGCACACAAGGTCGCGCCGGGGTGGACGCCTGGTTGCAACTGATGGCCAAGCGTGAAACCACCTGGGTTGGCGTGATCGGCAACGATTTGCAATCCCTCGGCAGCAAGCCCCTGAGTGACAAGGAAAGCCAGCGCCTGACCTTTTTGCGCGGTCTGGATTGGCCGGTCAGCCGGCATGTCATAGGGTTGCCCTGGATGAAAGTGCCGTTTCCGGTCGATTCGGGTGTGGGCTCGCTGGTGATCGAGTTGCCACAACGTTTTATGCCGGGGCGTTATCAACTGCTCTGGCGAGTGGTCACCAACGGTGTGATTCCGGGCCTGTTCACGCTGTTGCTGTGCATCGGCCTCTATCGGCTGCTGATCATGCCCCTTAATCAATTGCGCGAGCAGGCCAATGCCTGGCGTGCGGACCAGTTGCATACGCGGATGTCCCGTGACGCGACCAGCCGCCAGGATGAATTGGGAGAGTTGGGGCGCGCCTTTGACCATATGTCCGAACGCTTGCAAGGCACGGTGCGCTTGCAGCAGCAGTTGCTGCGCGACATGTCCCATGAACTGCGTACGCCGTTGAGCCGCCTGCGGGTGGCCTGCGATAGCGAGCAAGACCCGGCCCGTTTGCGTGAGCGCCTGGGCCGGGAAATCGACGCTATGCAACGGCTGGTGGAAGACAGCCTGCAACTGGCCTGGCTCGACAGCGAAACAGCGCCGCTGCCCCAGGAAAACATTCAGATGCAGGCGTTATGGGACATGTTGCGCGAAAACGCCTGTTTCGAAAGCCACTGGCCGGCGTCGCGCTTGCCGTGCCTGTTGCCGACTGACAGTTGGGTGCGTGGCAACCTGAACACACTGGCCCAGGCCCTGGAAAATATCCTGCGCAACGCCATACGCCACTCTCCCGACGATGGCTGCGTGCAACTCGACGGGTGTCGCGAGGGGGATTATTGGCATATCTGGCTGCAGGATCAGGGCGGCGGTATTGATGAGCGGGATTTGGAACGCATTTTCGCGCCTTTTACCCGTTTGGACGGCTCGCGGCCCGGCGATGGTGGTTTCGGCCTGGGTCTGAGCATCGCCCGCAACGCCGTGCAGCGCCAGGGCGGGCGCTTATGGGCGGAAAATACCGGGCTGGGCCTGCGGGTGCATCTACGCCTGCTGGCGCGTTAGCTTTTCAGCGCCGACGCAATTTACGTTTTTTCCACTGGTGTGCCACCCACCAGCGCCAGTACGTCATCGTCAAGCAATAGGCCAACGCCCCCAACACCAGGCCCAGCACCACCGAACCCAGCAGGAACGGCTGCCAGAGCGTGCTCAGCTGGCCGCTGATCCATTCCCATGTGAGGTTATCGGGCAGGCTGCGCGGCGGTACGTTCATCAGCCAGGCGCCGGTCATGTAGGTACACACAAACACCACCGGCATGGTGATCGGGTTGGTCAGCCACACCAGGCTGACGGCGATCGGCATATTGCCGCGCACGACGATCGCCAGGACTGCCGCAAGCAGCATCTGCAACGGAATCGGTATAAACGCCGCAAATAAACCCACCGCCATGGCGCGAGCCACTGAGTGTCGGTTCAGATGCCAGAGGTTCGGATCATGCAGCAGGGTGCCAAGAAACTGTAATGACTTATGTTCCCTGATACTGCTGGGATCGGGCATGTACCGTTTGAATAAGCGCCGGGGCATAAGGGGTCCAGGTCAATTTGAGAGGCAAGTATGCCCGGATTCTATAAACAGAAAATTCAGACTTTGTGACAAAACATCATAGGCGCTGCCGGTCAGCCAGCTAAGACTGGATGGATCAGTGGAAAAGGATGATCCATGAAAACAGCGATGTTGGCCTTGGCGCTGGGGCTACTGGCGTTGCGTTGGTTACCTGCGTTGCCGCCTGGCGCAGGGGTGTTGGCCATGTTGGTGCTGGCGTTGATGCTGCTGCCTTTTCGCACCTATCCCGGGGCGTTCTTCCTGTTCGGTTTGAGCTGGGCCTGTATCAGTGCGCAGTGGGCGCTGGATGACCGCTTGCGCCCGGTGCTGGATGGGCAGACGCGCTGGGTCGAAGGGCGTGTCATCGGCCTGCCGCAGCAGACGGGCACAAGCGTGCGCTTCGAACTGGCCGACAGCCGGTCGCGCGCTGCGCGGCTGCCCAAGCGCATTCGCGTGTCCTGGCACGGCGGGCCCACGGTTAACAGCGGGGAGCGCTGGCGCCTGGCATTGACGCTGAAGCGGCCTGCCGGCCTGCTTAATTTCCACGGGTTTGACCATGAGGCCTGGCTGCTGGCCCAGCGTATCGGCGCCACCGCGACGGTAAAGGACGGCGAGCGCCTGACGCCGGCCCGCAATGCCTGGCGCGACGCTGTCCGCCAGCGCCTGCTGGCCGTGGATGCCCAGGGCCGCGAGGCGGGCTTGGCTGCATTGGTACTGGGCGACGGTTCCGGGCTGGCGCCGGATGATTGGCAGGTGTTGCAGGACACCGGCACGGTGCATCTGCTGGTAATTTCCGGGCAGCACATTGGCTTGCTGGCGGGGTTGATCTACGGCTTGATCGCTTTGTTGGCGCGCCGTGGGGGCTGGCCCCGAACCTGGCCTTGGCTGCCGTGGGCGTGCGGCCTGGCATTTGCCGGGGCGTTGGCTTATGGCTTGCTGGCGGGGTTCGGCGTGCCGGTGCAGCGGGCTTGCGTCATGGTGGGCCTGGTGTTGCTGTGGCGTTTGCGCTTTCGTCACTTGGGTGTGTGGTGGCCGTTATTGCTGGCGCTGAACGCTGTGCTGGTGCTTGAGCCCCTGGCCAGTCTGCAACCGGGCTTCTGGCTGTCGTTTGCGGCGGTCGCAGCGCTGGTCCTGGCATTCAGCGGGCGCCTGGGGCCGTGGAGCGCCTGGCAGGTCTGGACGCGTCCCCAGTGGTTGATCGCCATTGGCTTGTTCCCGCTGTTGCTGGTGTTGGGTTTGCCCATCAGCCTCAGTGCACCCGTGGCCAACCTGGTTGCCGTGCCATGGATCAGCCTGGTGGTTCTTCCCTTGGCGCTGCTGGGCACGGCGCTGCTGTGGGTGCCGTTGGCCGGCGACGGTTTGCTGTGGTTGGCCGGTGGTGCGCTGGACGGCTTGTTCAAGGGCCTGGCGCTGCTTGCCGTGCGTCTGCCCGCCTGGATACCGGCCGAAGTACCTCTGGGCTGTTGGCTGGTGAGCCTGGCCGGCGCAGTGATTTTGCTATTGCCCAAGGGCCTCCCGTTTCGGTTATTGGGCTGGCCCATGCTGTTGTTGGCGGTGTTTCCACCCAGGGAGTCGATACCCCATGGGCAGGTGGACGTGGTGCAGCTGGATGTCGGCCAAGGACAGGCGCTGATCCTGCGCACCCGCCATCACTCCTTGCTCTATGACGCCGGGCCCCGGTCGGGGCCTGTCGACCAGGGTGCGCGGGTCGTATTGCCGTCGTTGAAAAAGTTCGGGGTAGGGCAGTTGGACATGATGCTGCTCAGCCATGCTGATGCCGATCATGCCGGCGGTGCGGCGGCAGTGGCCCGGGGGCTGCCCGTCAAGCGCGTGGTGGGCGGCGAAACCGAAGGCCTGCCAGGGTTTCTCGGTACCCAGCCCTGTACCAGCGGCGAGCGGTGGGAATGGGATGGCGTGGCCTTTGAACTGTGGCAATGGGCCGGTGCGATTGATGGCAATCCGAAGTCCTGCGTACTGCAGGTCGAGGCCAATGGCGAACGCCTGCTGCTCACCGGCGATATTGATCGCGTCGCCGAACAGGCATTCCTGGCCTCGCCGCTGGCGGTGCCCACCGATTGGCTGCAGGCCCCGCACCATGGCAGCCGCAGCTCTTCGTCCTGGCCCTTCCTGCAGCGGCTGGTGCCGACATCGGTGCTGATCTCCCGTGGGCGCAGCAATGCATTCGGCCATCCTCATCCACAAGTAATGGAGCGCTATCAGGCCTTGGGCAGTCGGGTATATGACAGCGCTGAACAAGGCGCTGTGCGCCTGCGCCTGGGAACGTTCCTGCCACCGACTGTTGCGCGCAGTCAACGCAGGTTCTGGCGCGAACCGTTACCGTAATCCGGCGTTACCAAAGACTCTGGGCCGCGACGGGCGGGCCTGTAGCCGACGAACCCCGCTGCCGAACCTATATGGTAAAGTGGCGCACTTTTTTGAGGGGACATTCACTGTGTGGGAATTGGTCAAATCCGGCGGCTGGATGATGTTGCCGATCATTCTGAGCTCCATCGCCGCACTCGGCATCATTGCCGAACGCCTGTGGACCCTGCGCGCCAGTCGCGTCACCCCCGAGCACTTGCTGGGGCAAGTCTGGGGCTGGATCAAGAACAAGCAGCTCGACAAACAAAAACTCAAGGAGCTGCGCGCCAATTCGCCGCTGGGTGAAATCCTAGCCGCCGGCCTGGCCAACTCCAAGCATGGTCGCGAGATCATGAAAGAGTGCATTGAGGAAGCGGCTGCGCGGGTGATCCATGAGCTGGAGCGTTACATCAACGCCCTCGGTACCATCGCCGCCATGGCACCGCTGCTCGGCCTGCTCGGCACGGTGCTGGGCATGATCGACATTTTCAGCTCGTTCATGGGCGCGGGCATGGCGACCAACGCGGCGGTACTTGCCGGCGGTATTTCCAAGGCCTTGATCACCACGGCTGCGGGCCTGATGGTGGGGATTCCCGCGGTGTTCTTCCACCGCTTCCTGCAACGGCGCATCGATGAGCTGGTGGTCGGCATGGAACAGGAAGCCATCAAGCTGGTGGAAGTGGTGCAGGGCGACCGTGACGTGGACCTGGTCGAGGGCAAAGCGTGAAATTTCGCCGCAAGCAACGGGAAAATGTCGATATCAACCTCGCGTCATTGATCGACGTGGTGTTTATCCTGCTGCTGTTCTTTGTCGTGACCACCACCTTCACCCGGGAAACCCAGCTGCGTGTCGATTTGCCTGAAGCAGTGAGCGGTTCGCCTGCCGAGGACCAGCAGGTCAAGCAACTGGATATCGCCATCAGCGCCGATGGCGTGTTTTCGGTGAATAATCAGTTGCTGGAGAAAAACGACCTCGCCAGCCTTATGGAAGCCTTGCAGAAGGAATCCGGTGGTGACACCCAGTTGCCGCTGTCCATCAGCGCTGACGGCAAGACCCAGCACCAAGCCGTGATCACCGCCATGGACGCGGCCGGCAAGCTCGGTTTCAGTCATTTGCGCATGACCACCGTCGAGGCGGCGAGCCCACCCTGATGGCCATGTCCGATCGTTTGCTCAAGGCCTGGTACGAGGGCCATCCGGCGCTGGTGTTGTTGCGCCCGCTGGAGTCACTGTATCGCCGGGTAGTGCAACGCAAGCGTGCGCGCTTTGTGGCGGGCGAGGGCGAGATCTATCAATCGCCGGTGCCGATAGTGGTGGTCGGCAACATCACCGTAGGAGGCACTGGCAAGACGCCGTTGATCCTGTGGCTGATCGAACACTGCCGGCGCAGCGGTTTGCGCGTGGGTGTGGTCAGCCGTGGCTACGGCGCCAAGCCACCGCAACTGCCGTGGCGGGTCGAGGCCAGCCACAGCGCCGACGTGGCCGGCGACGAGCCCTTGCTGATCGTACAGCGCAGCGGCGTAGCGCTGATGATCGACCCCGACCGCAGTCGCGCGGTAAAGGCCCTGCTGGCCAGTGAACCCCTGGACCTGATTCTTTCCGACGACGGCTTGCAGCATTACCGCCTGGCCCGCGATCTCGAACTGGTGCTGATCGATGCCGCCCGCGGGCTTGGCAATCGACGCTGCCTGCCTGCCGGGCCGTTGCGCGAGCCGGTGGAGCGCCTGCAGAGTGTCGATGCGCTGCTGTATAACGGTGCCGCGACGGACCGTGAAGATGGCTTTGCCTTTCGCCTGCAACCCACTGCGCTGATCAACCTGCACAGTGGCGAGCGCCAGCCGGTAGCCTACTTTCCTGAGGGCCAGCAGGTGCATGCAGTCGCTGGCATCGGCAATCCGCAACGTTTCTTCAATACCCTTGAAACGCTACACTGGCAGCCGATACCCCATGCTTTTGCCGACCACGCGCCCTACAGCGCCGAGGTCTTGAGTTTTACCCCGTCATTGCCGCTGGTCATGACCGAAAAGGACGCGGTGAAGTGCCGCGCCTTTGCCCAGCCCGACTGGTGGTACCTTGCGGTGGATGCGGTGCCGTCACCGGCGTTCGTCGCCTGGTTCGACACGCAGCTGATGCGTCTGCTGCCCGACCGTCTCTTGCCTTAAAACGCTTCTTTCCAGGAAACACTCATGGACACCAAACTGCTCGATATCCTCGCTTGCCCGATCTGCAAAGGCCCGCTCAAGCTCAGCGCCGACAAGACCGAGCTGATCAGCAAGGGCGCCGGCCTGGCTTACCCTATCCGTGACGGCATCCCGGTCATGCTCGAAAGCGAAGCCCGTACCTTGACCACCGATGAGCGCCTGGATAAATGACCACCGCCTTTACCGTTGTCATTCCTTCGCGCTATGCCTCGACGCGCCTGCCGGGCAAGCCGCTGCAAATGATCGGCGACAAACCGATGATTCAGCTGGTGTGGGAACAAGCCTGCAAAAGCAGCGCCGAGCGCGTGGTGGTCGCCACCGATGACCCACGTATCATCGCTGCGTGCAAAGGCTTTGGTGCCGAAGCGGTACTGACCCGTGAAGACCACAACTCCGGCACTGATCGCCTGGCCGAAGTGGCCACTCAGCTCGGTTTGGCACCAGATGCCATCGTGGTCAACGTACAAGGCGATGAGCCGTTGATCCCGCCGAGCGTCATCGACCAGGTTGCCGCCAACCTGGCGGCCCATGGCGAAGCCCGCATGGCGACCCTGGCCGAACCGATCGAAGATATTGAAACGCTGTTCAACCCGAACGTGGTGAAAGTGGTCAGCGACATCAATGGCCTGGCACTGACGTTCAGTCGCTCGACCCTGCCTTGGGCGCGGGATGCCTTCGCCAGCAATCGCGACGTATTGCCGGAAGGCGTGCCGTATCGCCGCCACATCGGCATATACGCCTATCGGGCTGGTTTCCTGCATGACTTCGTCAGTTGGGGGCCTTGCTGGCTGGAAAACACCGAATCCCTGGAGCAACTGCGTGCCCTGTGGCACGGCGTGCGCATTCATGTCAGCGATGCCCTGGAGGCGCCGCCAGCAGGTGTCGACACCCAGGAAGACCTGGAGCGCGTCCGTCGCCTGCTGGGCGCCTGATGGAAGTGCTGTTTGTATGCCTGGGCAATATCTGCCGCTCGCCAACCGCTGAAGGCGTGTTACGCCATAAATTGCGCGACGCAGGCTTGTCCGGCCAGGTTGAAGTGGCGTCTGCCGGCACCGGCGAATGGCATATCGGCAACCCGCCGGACCAGCGCAGCCAACGTGCGGCACTGGCGCGTGGTTATGACTTGTCATCCCAGCGTGCCCAGCAGGTCAGCCGCGCTGACTTTGCGCGCTACGACCTGATCCTGGCCATGGACCACAGCAACCTGCGCAACCTCAAGGCCATGCAGCCGGGGCAGGGCAAGGCAGAACTGGATTTGTTCCTGCATCGCTTTGACGGCGAAGTGGACGAGGTGCCAGACCCTTACTATGAAGGTGAGCAAGGTTTCGAGCGGGTCCTGGACCTGATCGAGCGCGCCTGCGATTTATTGGTGATCGAATTGAAGGGGCGCTTATGACCTTGCAAGTGCTTGCGCAGGTATCGCTCAAGCCATTCAACAGCTTTGGCATTGATGTGCGCGCTCAATTGTTTGCCGAGGCCCACAGTGATGCGGATGTCCGCGAGGCGTTGGCCTACGCCGCCGCGCAAGCACTGCCGCTATTGGTGATAGGCGGTGGCAGCAACCTGTTGCTGACCCAGGATGTGCCTGCCCTGGTATTGCGCATGGCCACCCAAGGCATTCGCGTGGTGCACGACGATGGCGTGCACGTGGTCGTCGAAGCCGAAGCGGGCGAAGCCTGGCACCCGTTTGTATTGTGGACTCTTGATCATGGCTTGTGCGGCCTGGAAAACCTCAGCCTGATCCCCGGCACGGTCGGTGCGGCGCCGATGCAGAACATCGGTGCCTACGGCGTGGAGATCAAGGATGTGTTCGCCGGCCTCATCGCCCTGGATCGCCAGACCGGCGAGCTGCGGGATTTCAGCCTGGACGAATGCAGGTTTGCTTACCGTGACAGCCTGTTCAAGCATGAGGTCGGGCGCTGGTTGATCCTGCGAGTACGCTTTGCCCTCAGCCGCGCCAGCCAGCTGAAACTTGACTACGGCCCGGTACAACAACGCCTGGCCGCCCAGGGTATTACCGACGCCACGCCAAGCGATGTCAGCCGGGCGATCTGCAGCATTCGCCGGGAAAAGCTGCCCGACCCGGCAGAGCTGGGCAATGCCGGCAGCTTCTTCAAGAACCCGCTGGTATCCCAGGCCCTCGCTGATGAGCTGAAAAGCCAGTACCCGGACCTGGTGGCCTACCCCCAGACCGACGGGCAAATGAAACTCGCCGCCGGCTGGCTGATCGACAAGGCAGGGTGGAAGGGCTTTCGAGAGGGCGATGCGGGCGTGCACAAGCTGCAGGCGCTGGTGCTGGTCAACTACGGCACCGCCACAGGCCGCGAGATTGCCAACCTGGCGTTGCGTATCCAGCAGGATATCTTCCAGCGCTTCAAGGTCGAGCTGGAAATGGAGCCCAACCAGTACTGACCATTCGTGCAGGCCTGGAAATAAAAATGCCCCGTATCTCGCGATACGGGGCATTTTTTATTGTGACGACTGATCAGTCGTCGCGGCTCATGATGCCGAAGATCTGCAACAGGCTGATAAACAGGTTGTAGATCGAAACATACAGGCTCACGGTCGCCATAATGTAGTTACGCTCACCGCCGTGGATGATGGCGCTGGTCTGGAACAGGATGCACACCGAGGAAAACAGCACAAAACCCGCGCTGATCGCCAGTTGCAAGCCGCTGATCTGGAAGAACATGCTGGCCACCACTGCCGCCAGCAACACGAAGAAGCCCGCGGTGATGAAACCACCCAGGAAGCTCATGTCCTTACGGCTGATCAGCACATAGGCCGACAGGCCACCAAACACCAGGGCGGTCATGGCAAACGCCGAACTGACCACTTCCGCACCACCGGCCATGCCGAGGTAGCGGTTGAGGATCGGGCCGAGGATGAAGCCCATGAAACCGGTCAAGGCAAACGCCGACACCAGGCCCCAGGCCGAATCGCGCAACTTGTTGGTCAGGAAGAACAGACCATAGAAGCCGATCAGCACGACGAAGATATTCGGATAACCAACGCGCATCTGCTGGGCCACGTACGCCATTACGCCGCTGAATGCGAGGGTAAGGGCGAGCAGGCCGTAGGTGTTGCGCAACACGCGGCTGACTTCAAGCTGCTCAGCCTGCGCGTTACCATTCACTGCGTAATTCTGTTCGCGCATGGCGACACTCCTTCAGTTTTGAAACGTTCAGTCGCAAAGATCATAACAGACGCCCTGTAACAAGCGATGCAGAGAGTTTGACAGTGTGTTTCATTCGGGTATTATGGCGCCCGCTGAGACGGGATGAGCTACTATAATCCTGTGATGCACAAGGGAAATTGGCAGAGTGGTTGAATGCACCGGTCTTGAAAACCGGCGAACGTTAATAGCGTTCCCAGGGTTCGAATCCCTGGTTTCCCGCCAAGATTTACACGAAAGCCCCGCGAATGCGGGGCTTTTGTGTTTCTGGAGGTCGGGCTACCGGGAATCTCTCTCCCTTCCAAACGATTGCCCCGACTTCAAGGTCGTCGTTCTCGGCCAGTAGCTCACCAAGACTGTCGCAATTGACCAGCTCTTCATTGGCTGGCCAGGTTTCGTCGGGGATTCTGTTTTCTCCACGCATGACTTCATCCTTGCCGCTATAGCGGCTATCAAATTCATAGAGGGGAGAGGTATCGTTGCCTCCTTGGAAATGGAGGTGAGATGTGGTCGTACATGGAATTGAATACCGTTTTTGCCGTGCGTCAAGCGTCGTCATAGGTCATGACGGCTTGGCTTTAGAGTGCTGGGAAGGCGAGAGGGCTCAGATGTTCGAGATCTTCCGGAATGACGAAACGCTGCGTTTCGAGGTAACCCTATTTGAGCCAAGTGTTCCCCTTGAATTGCTTGAATATGCTGTTCAAATTGCGCGGGACAGCCTCGGGGATTTTTGCCCATAGCCCCGACTTAGGGTCTCAAATGGCTGAGTGCGGTGACCCGGAAGCCAAGCTTCAAGATAGTAGGGGTGAAAAAGATCCCCGCAGCGATGAACCTGAGCGCCAGATCTAGGCTCTCAACGCATTTTTAGCGTCGCTTCGGTATGCCGCTATAGCGGCTGACTCATGGTTAAATGGTAGGAATTCTTAATGGAGGGTGTGAGTTATGGACAACACAATCAAACGACCAATGTTCATTGTCGGCGCGTCACTTCTAGCCGTAGGCCTCGCCACCTCGATCCCCGGTATCTGGATCCCCGGCATTGTCTTCATGGGCATTGGAGTCTCCCAGAAGCCAAGAACTGATAGCGTTACGCAAACCGCCGGCGAGCCCGCACTGGCTACCAGCGCGATCATGGATCAGGAGTTGGGGTTGTGTACTACAAAACCCACTGCAAGATATTCCAGAAAGTATTCCTGAGCTGTTTCGCCTTGGTGCTCGCAGGAAGCTGGAAGTACGCACTGTACGGGTGGAGGTGCCGGTGTTGATACCGTGCAAGGCGCAAGCGGTGGCAGCGGATCGGGTACGAGCGCCACTTGTGGGTGGCAGTTGGTACCTGCCGGGTCAACCTTGCTAAGGCGAGACTGAAGCATTATTTGTTTTCTGCTTGATCGAGTTTAATATTACGTCAACAGTGTGTGCCTCAGTGGTTCTTCCGTCACTCTTTTCTATAATTGATTTTGAGCGCTCAGTATCGCCATATAGTTTATAGATGGCAGCTAAGAAAACTTCAGCTTCACCAAATGGTGTGGCTTCGTAAGATTGTTCCGCGAACGAAATAATCATGGGTTTTGCTTTTTGTGGGTCTTGGCGGTTCAGGAGGTCGGAGGCTTTAAGCCTATAAATGGCAGAGATTAAATTTTTGTCCGCAAAAACTTGGAATTCTGATTGTTTTTCTTCGGAAAGCTCATGGTTTATCTTGACTAAGAGTTTGTCCATAATGCCTATTGATTTTTCGTGCTCTCCTTTAAAATAGAGGGTCATGGCACCAAGAAAAATATAAGGGTTGCTGTTTTCCTTATAGCATTTTTGAAATAAGCTAGCGTATTTTGCTCCTTCTTCTTTATTGTCGCTTATTGATGACAGACCTAGCATTGAACTGTAGATAGTGCATAGTTTGCTAATATCGGTTATGGTTTTTTCTTCTCTTAGCAGTAGGGTTTTTGCCTCGTTGTACTTTCCCTGCTCTATGAGTTTTGGGGCGTCATACATATCCAGATTGTCATCAGGCAACGATGCGCTGGCGTTCGCATAAATTAAACTGCTTATGAATAAGGCTGAAAGGCCTACTAAATATTTTATTGGCGTTGAGGTTGTTTTATTCATTAGCAGGCTACGATATGAGTTACTCATTATCACTTCTCCAATTCAATCGCAGTAGGGCTGTTTTTTTGGGCGGCGGCCACTGCCCCTAATCATTTGCGCATTATCGCCACGAACAGTCGAAAACCCGAACTCGCCTGATCTTCGGGATTTATATTCCCACCCCATCCGTCAATAAAAACGGGCGTATCAGAAAGATATCACGTTGCCCACAGCCGTATTGACCTTGAACCACTCGAATACCTCGGCTGGCGCGCCCTGATGCAACATCATCCGCTCGGCGCGCTCTTTGGGTGTGGCCAGGTCCAGCCACTCACGGGCCAGATCAGGTGTCAGCACCACGGGGCGGCGGTCGTGAATGTCCACCATACTCACTGCACTGTCGGCGGTGATGATCACGAAGCCGCCATCCCAAGCGCACCGCGTCCGCATGTAGCAGGTCGCCCTTGAGATGCAGTAGCGCAACCGCAGTTTTGGGGGCTACGTTGTACCGCTCTAGCGGCTGATCGCCTACGGAGCTTACCATCGCGTTTGACATACTCAGCGCTGCAACGAAGTCGTGTATGCCGCTGTATTGTGAAAGCCCTCCGCACATGGGCACCGTTCCGTCTGTCGAAATCCCCTACAGAAAAATTGACCGCAAGCCGGCTGCAAAGTTAACTGTACATTCGTACAGTATTTGTAGAAGGCTGCATCATGAGCTTTACCATTTTAGGTCCTATATCCGAAGGCGGCACGAAGCTGCCTTTTTGCTCGTTTCGTGTGCCGGCTGGGTTCCCATCACCAGCGGCCGACCACATTGAGCAGCACATCTCATTGGATGAAGTCCTAAATATCAGGGCACCGCACGTCTATCTGATCGCGATTACTGGCGAAAGTATGCAAGGTGCGGGAATTTTTGAGGGAGACCTGGCAGTTGTGGACCGGTCAATTGAGCCGGTCCACGGGCACGTTGTTGTGGCTCTCTTGAATAATGATCCTGTCTGCAAGCGGCTGTGCAGGCGTGGGAAAGAGGTGATTCTTTTATCTGACAATCCGAAATACCCAGCGCGGTATGTATTGGAGGGTGACGAGCTATCGATTTGGGGCGTGATCACCAGCACGGTGCGCAGTCATGTCTAACGCGCCAGTCTTCGCGCTGATTGACTGCAACAGTTTCTATGCAAGCTGCGAACGGGTATTTCGTCCAGACCTGACAAAGGTGCCTATCGTCGTACTGAGCAATAACGATCTGAGGGGTGGAAACCGTTAGTAATTCCTGTACAGTCCGCGCCACCTTCTGAAACGCTCTAGATCAACCGTATCGAGCCGTCAGGACGCAATCCATTCATAGTGGTTTAAGGCAGCGGAATGAGGCTTGTATTCGCAACAAAAGACCTAGCCTTGGCAGGTCGATCCTTCGAAGGCTTTCCGTTACTGATTGGTTCAGATGGGTGGCCTGTCGAACCAGCGCAGTCCTTTCTCTGGCACACGCTTGTCGAGTCTGGTGAGTCTCTCAGTGATCTGACGTGGGAAGCCTATGGGCGGCGTCTGTACGATTACTTCGCCTTTCTGGAAGCCAATGGGTTGGCATGGAACGAGGAAAGCCCAGCCCATGGTCTAAGCATCCTTTCGAGGTATAGAGATTGGTCGAGCGGGGAATTAGCACTTGATCCTAAGACTGTGAACAGTCGCCTCACCTTGATCGTTAGGTTCTACTGCTGGGCCAAGCAACTCGACATGATAAGCGTATTGCCCTTCGGCGAGAAAAGGGTAAGGGCGCCCCGACATTCAGGCCTCCTCAGTCATGTCGCTCAACCGGGAGCTGAGAGCACGAAGGCTTCAGTGATGGTGCGTGAGCGAAATCGCCTGACCAAATTCTTGACCAAGGATCAAGTCAAGGTATGCCTTGCCCTGGATACCGATCCAAGCCACAACATATTGTTCCACCTCATGGTGCGTACCGGCCTTCGCTCCTGTGAAGCGAGGTCTTTTCCTCTCAAATATGTGTTCAACCCAAGGTTGAAGAAGGGACTGCGCCCAGGGCAAATGATCAGCGTTGCTCTTGATCCTTCAGATATGCATATAAAATACGACCGCCCTAGAACTATCGACGTGCCATGGTCGCTGATGGAGAGCATGTGGTCTTATTCCCTTCACCAGCGAGAGGTTCGTAAGTCTAATGGTGATGGAAGTGTTACTGCTCTACTGCTGACTAACGAAGGCAGGCATTATTCAAAAGATTCCGTAGTGGACGTTATGAAGTCCTATGAGCGAAAGTGTGGCTTCTATGTTCGGGCCCATATGCTACGCCACACCTATGGGACTTATACCTTGCTTGCTCTTCGGAAAAGCAAAGAGTTTGAAGGTGAGCCGCTGTTGTATGTCAGAGACAGGTTGGGTCATTCAGATGTTCAAACAACGATGATTTACCTGCACCTGATTAATCAGCTTGAGGCTCAATCCGTCCTCGCGTATGAGGATGAGATTGATATGATGTTTATGGCTAGCTCTACTAAACGCACCTGAGGTAGTTACGTTGGCTCGGCAAAAAAATTACAAAGCGGTACTACCATCCGTTACTAAGGGATTTGAGGCGGTTGACGACAGCATTAAAATTGACCTGCCCAGAAACCCTAGAAAGTACAGGCAAATCGACCACTCTCAATATCTGGGTCTTGGCTTCGACGCTTGGGCGATCCAAAGTATTTATGTCATTCGGGCGCTTCTGCAAGGAGGAAATTTCTCCGTTTCCACTTTGATTGGATACTCTACGAATGGGCTTAGATTCTTTATTAGTTTCTTAGCTGGAAGTTCGATAGAGTCGCCGCCTGCGACACCGAACAGCCTCACAAAACGCCATTTGGAACGCTACGTCTCTTGGCTGAAGCTAAAGTACCCCAACGGTACGACTGCCAAGAACTACTACACCAGCCTAAAGTCACTGGTTATTGTGTTGGCTGATTATGGATTCGTAGAAGCCGATACTGATAATCTATTGCCGCCTAATCCATTCCCCAACAATGCGCAAAATACCAAGGATGCAAATCCACTTACCATGGACGAAATGAAAAGGCTGCTTGGGGCATTAAAGTCTGACCTCGTGGCAATTCATAAGGGAACATTCATCGGTAATGGGGCAGAGGCTATGACGGTGATGCTGCTGATTACGGCAGCGCGATCTGGTATTAACACCACACCGCTACTTGAAATGACTAGAGACGCACTGCAGCCACATCCTTTTGTGCCAAATCTCAGATTGATAAATACGATAAAGCGTCGAGGGAAAGGTGCTCAGAGCAAAACGATCCGTCAAACTAACCTACTTGATGAATATAGTACGATTCCACTCGATGGCGTTGCGGTCTTAAACAAGGCTCTTGAGATCAGTAAGCCGCTTGTGGCATTGGCATCAGACGAGATTAGCTCATATGTATGGCTGTATCGTTCAGGGCAGCGTGGCGGTGAAAACAACATTATCAGCCTATCAGGAAGTGCTATATATGTTAGCACTAAGAGTATTTGTGAGCGCCACGCCCTTCAGGATGATGGCGGTAATCGGCTAAATGTAACACTTAGTCGGCTACGGAAGACCATGGAAAGCCGCTTATGGAAATTGAGTGGAGGCGACATTCTCGAAGTCTCATCAGTTATGGGGCATACCTCAAGTGTCGCAGATAATCATTACTTGAGGATAAATGAAGAGATCAAGGCTGAAGGCGCGAGATTTGTTGGGGAAGCTTTCCCGGACAAGCTTAGGGGCATCCATGTCATACCGACGCCGCCAGGAGGCTGCAAGGACAGCCTTTACGGCAGCCTAGCGCCTAAGGATGGCGTGAATCACTGTTCTGAGTTTGTTCACTGCCTCGGCTGTCCTAGCTATGCAATCGTTGGCACGCTGGAGGATCTATATCGACTGTTTAGCTATCAACAATTTCTGTATGCGGAAGTTGAATACTTCCTTACGGATGAGTGGGAGGCATGGCGCAGAAGGCAGTTTGATTATATTCGATTGATAGATGAGTTTACTCTGAAGAATTTTGACGCGGGTTTGGTTGCGCAAGCCCGTGCTAAGGCCAAATTATCACCGCATTTATTCTGGGCTAAGAAAATAGAATTTATGAAGAAGAAACGGGACGGCCAACTTTGAACGCGAGAAGCGCAAATGCGGTCTTGAAGGCATATGATGTCCTCATCGCTCAGCCAGTTACTGCCAGCGGCCTAACTCCTCAAGAACGCGATGCTATTGTGATCAGTGCAATCATTAATGAGCACGGGGAGACGCTGGTTCTTAGCAGATTTGGCGATGCGCAGTGGGATTTTCGACCATTTTTTGATCAGGCCAATGTTTCCCAGTCCTTCAAGTTTATCAATTGGGATATGAGTATGCCCAAAACACTGATTGGTGACTGTAAGGCAATTGCATATGCTTGGTTTAAGAGAGGCATGCCTCGTTCCAAACCTCCAATTGCGCGTGGTCTTACTACTTTCGCTGTTGCGAGTGTGATGCCGTTTGTTAGATGGTTAGACAAGCTTGGTGTTTCTCGCTTTTCAGATGTTCGCCCGATCCATATCAGCAATTATGTCCATCATTGCAAGAGTGAGCTGAAGTTAAGGCCACTTCCGCTGTATGGGCGCCTGCGTGTTATTGATTTCCTTTGGGTGTTTGCTACCGATACGTTGTTTCCACTTCAAAATTATCCATGGGGTAATTCTACGTTGTGGCGAATTTGCGGCATTGGAAAAGTAAAAGGTATAGATGCTGCAAATAAAAACGTTGGGCGGACGGATGTCATTCCACCTGACGAGCTGGCCAAAATATTTAATCACAGCGAAAGCATTGTTTGGGGAATTGAGTCTGAGTTAGCGGCAAATGGCATTGGATACCATCCTAGTGATGATCAACTGTCAACTATTTGCAGGGATGCTGTTCTATTTATAGTTTCAATCACCAGCGGCATGCGCAATGATGAAGCCATTGGTATTGAGGTGGGTGCTTGGCGCAGAGAGCTGAAGGATGGAGTTCTATTTTGCTGGGTTTCCACAATCGAGCATAAAACGGGAAAGGGCCGAGTAGAATATCTTGTGCCAGAGTTGACTCTGAATGCGCTGGAACTCTTAGGCAAATATTCGGTGACAATCAGGAATGAGTTGGAGCAAGAAATCAGGTATCTTTCAAGAATTGTAAGTCCTGATAATCCAGCCGAGCATCTTTTGAGGCTTGAAAAAGCTCGAACTGACTCGAAAAAACTATTTCTCGAACGGCATGCTCCATACGGAAAAATTGAGGATCAACATGTCCAGGCTCTTAGTGGGGCTGCCTCCAACGTTGCGTTTGACCGTTTAGCGAAGGCTGCTGGAAGTGATTGGCAATTAAGGACGCACCAGTGCAGGCGTACATATGCAAGAACTTTTGTAGAATCTCGAATGGGCCGTACTTCACTCATCTACCTGAAGTGGCAGTTCAAACATAGCAGCATGAGTATGACCCAACTTTATGCGTCCAATCCGCAGCAAGATCTTTCCCTTTTTGATGAGATTTTCCAGCAGATGACAGAATTTAAAATCGACTTGATCGAGTCGTGGCTTGATGATCAGCCGCTGGCAGGTGGGGCCGGCGAAAAGATTGTGGAGATGAGGGCAATTCCGATCAAAGACAGGGCCGCTTTACTTGCTCAGACGGCCCCACATGCCAACATTCGTGCAACTGGACATGGTTGGTGCATTGCTACGGAACGTGGTTGTGGCGGCGCAGGTCTATACGAAGCCACGCGGTGTCCAGGGTGCAAAAATTCAGTGATCGATGAATTCTTTGCCGCTACTTGGCAGGACATTTACGGCCAGCAGCTGGAGCTGATCAAGATTGTGGATGCTGGCCCCGCAGTGAGACAGCGGGCAGAGCGCGATTTGCAAATAGCGTTCGACGTCATCACCAGCCTGGGGCTTTCGCCCATAAACGATGATGAGGCCGAAGACTAAAATGGTGACTAAGTTGTCGCAGGAGCAGACCCCAAGTCGTTCAAGATCAAAGACCTTGGAAACTCTGGATAAGGTCATTGAAAGTTTGGTCGCAGGAAACGAAAAGGTTTCTATCGCTTCGGTTGCCCGAGCTGCGGGGGTTACGCCAGGTCTCATCCATAATACTTACCCTGCAGTGGCGGAGAAGATTCGCACCTTGACGGGAAAGTCGGTGCGTGCGCAGCGGGATTCGAAGCATCAGGCGCTGATGAGCGAGAAGGAGAAAAACAGGGTTCTTCGTGCAGAAAACGAACAAATCTTAGAAGAGCTCGCTCGAATTGCCTCTGTAAACCAACGGCTGATATTTGAAGTGGCTGAGTTGAAAGCCGTCTCCAGCGGCAAGGTTGTGGCCTTACCAAAGAGGCCTGGCAGATAGCCCTATGAGCATTTGACCTTCCAGAGCTGATCGATCCGGGTTGTGTAGCTGGGACTGAGCATCTCGCGCTTCATTCCCCAATCAGGGGCCACTGGGGCACAAGCCGGTCGCATCGTGCCCCGGCCCCATTTCACATTGATTTGATCCATCACCTGCATGACCTTCTGTGATGCGGCTGACCATATATTGGGCACAAGCCATCGCTCAGGATGCTGAAAAATGGACATTCGAAGATGAGCATCGGGCCAAAAAAGCAGGAAAATGTTAGCGAAGTAATTGTTATATAAATCAGCAGATTAGATCGTACTAACAGTTAGTGTCATTCAGATATAACGATGGCTGCGTCATTGCCCGCAGCTACGACGCCAAGCCTTTTATCAAGATGGGCGAGCCGTATTTCCAAATCAAACACAAACTGAAGCAGCACGGCATCGTTCACTTCTCATCCAACTACGCGCTCTATGGCGACATGAGCGAGCGAGTGATGACTCTGATTGAATCAATGGTTCCTGCCGTCGAGATTTACAGTATCGATAAGAGTAAGTTAATGGGTACGGACGCCCAAGGCATATGATGCTATGTTATGGACATCGAATCTGTTTGCTGGAGATCCTGTTGGCCACGCTTGAACGCATCCGCTACGCACCGCACTACGTTGAGTTAATCGCTGGCAAGCCCCAATACCAATCCAGTAGCAACCGGCTTGCTATCGAGGGCGTGCCACAGATCTTCTGGGCAGACTGTAAACCTTGGAGGGAGGCTAACCTTTGGGCTGTAGAGCGTGTAAGCATCGGTGATACCTCACTGAAGACCGTTGCAAGCAACATGAACGGACTGCTGAGCTACGCCAAATTTCTAGAACACCACGCATTACACTGGCTGACCTTTCCTGTGCGCAAGGCTGACCGGTGCTTAGTGCGGTATCGCGGCGCGCTTATCAAGATGCGCGATTCAGGTCAACTCAGCCCATCGACGGCATCAGAGTACATGCGCAACTGCGTTATGTTTTATCGATGGGTCAAAGGCAAAGGGTTGCTATCACCGGATCTGCCTCTCTGGCGTGACAAGCCATATTTCATTACATACTTCGACCACGTTGGATTCGAGCGCTCACTGAACGGCGTTACTACAGATATTGGTATTCCTAATCGCGCCAGGCACGGGGAGGCACTGGAAGACGGATTGTTACCTGTCTCGGCGACTGATCGCGACGCAATTCTCAACCTTGCGAAAACTGAGGTTACCCGTGAGTTGTACCTCATGCTCTCCCTTGGCTTTTTTACTGGAATGCGCCTTGGCAGTATTTGCGACCTGAAAATTGAAACGCTGAAGCGAGCAATCCCTGATCCATCAGCTCACGGGCTGTTACGCATGACGTTGGGGCCAGGTGCTTCGCCGCCGGTTCACACAAAGTTCGATGTCACTGGCCAAGTCTGGATACCCGAAGCACTTCGCGATGAGTTGTTGGAGTATGCCAAGACTCTTGAGCGGATGAGACGAGAAGCCGCAGCGACACCAGAGAATCGTGATCTGCTCTTTCTGACACGCTTCGGAAATTCCTATGGGCGTAGGGGTTCAGATCAATCATCAGCAGTGAACGTAGAGATGTCGTCGTTTCGAAAAACAGGTATCGCCGCTGGTGTCCCGGCCCTTCGCTCATTCCACTTCCACCAATCTCGCTGCACATTCGGGACTGAATTGGCCCGACTGGCTCTAAGTGCGTGTAGCTATGTCGCAATCGCGATCTCCGTCGTAGGAAAGGCTCTGCTGCACGGCCCCAACTCCGAGGCGACCACGTTCAAGTACATCAAATTCATTCAAGCAGCTCCGATCAAACAAGCTCTCGCAGATAGCTTCTTGGCCTCTTTTACCGGATTCCATTCCTCGCTGGTGGTTCAGCATGAAGAATAAGCAGCCGGATATTGACCTCTCGTTTCCGATGCTCACTTATGGAAAGACCGAGACACCATTGGACTTAAAGCCACTTCTCTACCTTGGTGGGGCGGGCCTAAATAAAAAAACAGCCGCGATCGAAACTGCCCAGAATGAGGTCGGCGATTTAGTGATAGACCGAATCGAGCTAGTACAGCGATTACATTCAAATCTGGTAGATGATCTCGCCAGAGGTGGTAGTCGATTTTCGATCGACAACAAAGTGCAATGCCTACGCCGGTTCTTCGCATGGGCTGACAGGGGAAAACTAGGCCTATCACTTGATTCCATCAGCGACACATTCTTGCAGTGGGCTGATCATCAATTGCACCGCATCCGAATCGAGCGCACCGTAAGTGAAAGATCGGTTTACGATGTTGCCAGTGTGACAGCGACACTTTTCGATAACGTCTTGAACCGCCATGCCAGCTTGATCAAAGAAACGCGTATCCGAAAACCACGCGGCAAAGGGAAGCTGCACACATCACAAGTGGACAAACAAAATCTCCAGGAGAGCTTCGCGTTCGGCAATACCTTGGCCGATATCTGTAATGCGCTGACGCTTGAGGCAACAAGAGGGCCACTCCCAGTCCTTGTATCATTTCGTTCAGGGCAGACACTGGAACAATGGTGCGGCCTCCAGGCTCAACCACGTGTGGCGCCGAATGGCGTGCGTCCAGCAAAATTGGCAAAAAGCGCTCTTGCCAGGCGCACTGCGCGGGAGGAGGAACCGGCTGCACGCACTCGCATAGGGGTGTTGAATCTGCGTATTGAGGCGGAACTGTTGATGTTCATTGCCCAGACGGGCATGAATCTTCAACAAGCACATACGCTGCGGATGGATCAATACCACTACACCAGCCACCTCGACGGTTATCAAGTCCGCTCTTATAAAAATCGTCGACACGGGGAAGTCATTTTTGAAATCTTTTCCGACTATAGGGATTGGTTCGACCGATATTTGAAATGGCGCAATGCTTGGTTTTCTGATGAGTCAGAAACCCTATTGTTTCCGCTCATCCGAAACGGTCGCATAGATGGCGTAGCGCCTCAATTCACTTGCCTGATTCGTATCTGCTCATCCTTGAGTATGACGATGGTTCGTCCCGCAAAACTGCGAGGGGCGCGAGTCAATTGGTTGCTCCGGGAAACCCTCAGCCCAAAACAAACAGCAGAACTGGCTCAACACTCAGTCGAAACACTGATACGAGTGTACGCTGACCCACATCCGCAGTTGGCGATGGTGGAGATTACTCGTTTCCATCAGCAAAATGATCCAGTCATTTCACCGCCAGGGCCAGGTTCCTGTGTACAGCCCATCCCCGAACCAATATCAGACATACCAGACGAGGCTTCCAGACCTGACTGCATAAATGCCGCAGGTTGCCTGTTTTGCGCTCATCATCGTGATATCGAGAGCGAGGATCATGTGTGGTCTCTCAGCAGTTTTCGTCATCTCAAACTGCTTGAATTGGCGAGATATCGACCACCGGTAAAACCGGTACCCATTAAGCAGCCCGCCTTGATCACGGTGGAGAGACTGACTGAGAAATTGAAGTTTTTTGAGGACAGCAGTTCAGTGCGAAAAGACTGGGTTGCGGAAGCTCAGGCTCGCATTAGAGAAGGTGATTATCATCCTGCCTGGGATGGGTTCATTCGACTGGTCGAAACTCACCGGGAAGACCTTCATGGATAATCTGTTACCTAAGATGGCTCTTGCTATTGACTCGGTACTGGCGGTGCCCGACGCCGCCAATTATCGCCCTCCCTGCTGGCCTCCGAAAGACGATTGGCCCGTAGTCATTGATGCCAATGGTAATGTAGTCAGCCGATGGGGTGATCCTATCTGGCGATTAGACCCATGGGCAGGAGTACCGCTGACGTTGAATTTTGGTGACGGCCCCATTACAAAAATTGCCGCTCCTATCGACAGCGAGAACGCCAATCTATTAAGAATAATCATTGGATGGTGGCTGTATGGCCCCAACGGTGCTCGCGGGCATCGGACAATCAAAACCCGCTTCGATCAGATGCGCCGTTTGTTCGCCCTTTGCGCCCAAGAAGGGATTCTCGCTTCCGACCTAGGCCGCTTCCCGCGCATTGCAGACCGAATCCCAGAAGTGTTGCAGTCGTCGCGAGCTAGAGAGTTTCTGATGTTGCTGCACGAGCTGTATGAGCGAAGAGAAACGTTAGGTTTTACTATTCTCGACCGGAAGGCTCTGACGCGGCTTGCGGCCGCGCTACCGAATCACGAGACGCGTCAAACGCCTTTTATACCTCCGCGTATTTGGCGCTACCAAGTCACCCGTTTACGTGAATGCCTTGATGAATTTCTGGTGCACCAAGTAAAAATTGAAGCATGCTTTCGGTTCTGTTTGAGTGCTTATCATCACAATCAACTCGCAATCCCCAAGACCCGGTTTTCCGTCGCAGCCCCCTTTCAATGGCCCGCCGACGGTTGCAATGGGAGTTATTCCGGTCGGCGTTTTCATGGCCCCTTTGCCGATACCGCGAGCCGATTTGGTATTGCTGAGGTTCTTGAGCGCTGGGCTGGAACTCCTGGCTCAACACTGACCATCAAAGCCCTGTCAAGCTACTTGACCATCGTTACCCGTGCAGGGCTAGCCTACCTGTTGAATTTCAGCCTTATGCGCGTAGAGGAGGCCTGGAATTTACGAGCGAATTGCCTGACAGTGGAGAAAGACCCCCGCTTCGGTGAAATCACTTTATTGCGAGGTCGAACAACCAAGACAACCTCAGACTCCGACACTTTTTGGATCACATCACCTTCAGCAAAAATAGCGGTGGAGGCGATGACTGCTGTGGCCAAGCTTCGCGGCGAGGGGTTCGGTTACGGCCCATGTAAAACTCCTGCGCCGATTGGGGAAGACCATTTTCTGATCGCTTATGCCAACGAGCCCTGGATACCCGTCAGGCAAACGATGAACCGAGCCATTCGACCCTCGATTATCAATTACCTCGCGGCATTTGGTGCTAGCTCCAAGGTTTTCGACCCTGGACAGTTGCGGATCACACCTCGTGACCTGGAATTGGCGCGCTTGGTGAACCCAGCGTTACCGGACGAGTTTGCAGTAGGGGAAATCTGGCCATTGGCATGGCATCAACTGCGCCGCACAGGTGCTGTCAACATGCAAGCCTCAGGGCTGGTAAGCGATGCGTCCTTACAGTTTCAGTTGAAACATATCACCCGTGCGATGAGTTTTTACTATGGGCAAAACTTCTCACACCTCCGGCTGGAAGAAAAGGCCCATACGCTTTACGTCCGTACCATGTACGAGACATTAGGCCGAGAGTTGCAACTGCTGGTGACAGACCGGTTTATCAGTCCACATGGAGAGAAGCGGAAGGCAGAGATTGTTCGACTGATTCAGCCCAGTGAAATGGAAAAAATGACTCAACTGGCTAAAAAAGGTGCCGTTGTTTATCGCCCGATAATACTCGGTGTGTGTTCCAGCCGCGAGCCATGCCCCTACGGCGGCATTGATAGCATTGCCCACTGTGGAGGCGGTGATATCGCAGGAGTACCAAAGCCGTGCTCTGACGTGCTTTATGATCGAGATCGACTTGATGTCGTGAATGAGCTTGAACGCGTCTTGGATGATCGTATGGCTACCGCCCCAGTTGGAAGCCCCTTGAGAGATTCCTTGAATGCCCAGAAACGAAGCGCGGAGAATTATCGCAATGTCATCAATCAAGGCTCCATTAGCTGAACCCAACCAGCGCGTCAGCGCTCGAGATCTATACCGCGCAGCATTTGAGCGCCTGAAAAATGATGAACCTCAGCGCCTGCCAAAGGGCACCCTGATCAGTCAGAACAATGTCGCCAAGGAGGCAGGGAGCGATCCATCAGCGCTAAAAAAAACGCGCTTCCCCACGCTCATCGCTGAAATTCAAAAGTATGTCGACGACCATAGTGATAATCGACGGGAATCCGCGCATCAAGTAAGAGTGTCTGCTCGTAAAAAGAATCGCAGCCTCCGGGAAAGAATGGACGCGATTGTGCAGCAACGCGATCACCTTGCCAGCCTACTGACTGAAGCTGATGCCACCATCCTTGAGTTGCTTGATCGCGTTGCCGAACTGGAGCGCGCTCTTCCGAGCACGAACGTTGTGCCACTGGGGCAGCGGAAGAGGAGTCAACAGTGAGAACTCTGTCACAGCACTTTGATGCTAAGGAAACTCTGAAGAAGACTTCCAAATTTGGCAGAATGCCTGATCTCAACCGCCGAGACGCCTGATGAAGCAGATGACCTTCGCCGACGCCGAGTACGCTGGCAAACGCAAGCAAACACGTAAAGAGCGTTTCCTGATCGAGATGAATCAGTTCGTGCCCTGGAAGGGATTGATCAATCTGATCGAGCCTCACCCAAGGGCGACGGTGGCCGTCCGGCCTATCCGTTAATGGCGGTGCTGCGCATACATCTGATGCAAAACTGGTTCGGCTACAGCGATCCGGCGATGGAGGAAGCGTTGTACGAAACGACGATCCTGCGCCAGTTTGCGGGATTGAGTCTGGATCGGATTCCTGATGAAACCACCATTCTCAACTTCCGGCGCTTGTTGGAAAAACACGAACTGGCAGGCGGGATTTTGCAGGTTATCAACGGCTATTTGGGTGATCGTGGTTTGATGCTGCGCCAAGGTACCGTGGTCGATGCAACGATCATTCACGCCCCGAGTTCGACCAAAAACAAGAACGGCAAACGCGATCCGGAAATGCATCAGACCAAGAAAGGCAACCAATATTACTTCGGCGCCAAGGCCCACATCGGGGTCGACGATGAGTCTGGCTTGGTTCATAGCGTGATGGTCACGGCGGCCAACGTGGCGGACGTCACGCAGGTCGACAAACTGCTGGATAGCGAAAAAAACGTAATCTGCGCCGACGCGGGTTATACCGGGGTCGAGAAGCGCGAAGAGCACGAGGGGCGTGAGGTTATTTGGCAGATTGCAGCCCGGCGCAGCACTTATAAAAGCATGGAAAACAGAGTGCCTTGTACAAAGCGATACGCAGATCGAGAAAGCCAAGGCTCAGGTTCGTGAGAAGGTCGAGCACCCGTTTCGGGTGATCAAGCGCCAGTTTGGCTATGAAAAGGTGCGCTTTTGAGGGTTGGCCAAGAACACGGCTCAGATGGTGACGTTGTTCGCCCTGTCAAACCTGTGGATGGCTCGTCGACATTTATTGGCGGGCACAGGAGAGGTGCGCGCATAATGCAGCAAATGGGCGCTGCGAAGCGCCTTGCTGCGCCCGGAAGAGCTGAATAATGAAGATAATGGATCAAATTTCGACCGGGGTCGTTTTTTGAAAAGTACTGACGGCTCGATAGCCGGAAAACATTCGGCTATTTCAGACCATCCTTAACTATCACTCATCACTTAAGGCCGGATACAAAAATGCCATTATATAAAGACAAACAAACGAAAAGCGAGAAAGATACCCCACATAAAAACACAGTAAATCTAACTAAAATTGGTGGAACTGAAAATGCTAACCTCGCAAATACCAGGCCGGACAATTGGATAATTAGCTTCTTAAAAAGTAAGTATGGGAATGACACGTCGCTCGGGGAGAATACATACAATTTATCGACGGCTAAGCCGTACAAAACAATCCAAGAAATCACAAAAGACCTTCAAGAAAATAATCTTGCGCCCCCCATTTTTATTATGATTGACATGCAGCGACTAAAAAATGTTAGTTCAGGATTAAAAAAAATTCTATCAAGAAAAAACAACATCAGAACAAACGCAAAAACTGAAAAAAATCACCTTAAAACACTTGAGTTCGCAAAAGAAAACAAACTAAGCATAATCGATGTGAATTATTTGTACAGCGGCTTTTACGGAATGCCAAAGAACAAAACCCTTGTGCAACTTGCAAACGAAACACGTACTTACTCCACGCTTAGGCACGCTATCAGGTCAGCCCCTAATAACTGGAGAATGATTAAAGACAGCGAAAGTATTTTTAACTCGAGCATTAATATTTCGCCCAATGATATGGAGCAAATAGAAAACTCAGATAATATTTTAAGCATCGAGCAATTCATTGAAAAATTTCCATGCAACCCAGTCGTGCTAATGGGTCAATTAGAGGATGTGTGTGTTCGCCAAACTGCTGAGAGCTTCCTTTTAGAAGGTAGAACTGTATTAGTAAGCCAAGATTTAGTTGTTGATCGCAACAATGAAAATCATATTAGTGGAGTCACCAACAATATAGATACTTCTTGGGACTACTTAGCTAAAAACACAGGTTCCTCATCAATATACAGAGGGAATTTGATTTTATTAAAAAAAAAGTAAAATTGACAGAAAAAATACTGGATCTTCAGCGCTCACCACTCTCATTCTCGCCTAGTACAAGTAGAAAACGTGAGATTCCTGAAATCGAGCTCGAGGAGACAATAGACATTCAAGAAATAACCGGTGGCTTAGCTCGCTTGAGTTTTGAGAGTATCACTGAGTGTGACGTATTGAAACCGGCTGTCAAAGAGGGCATTCTTATAAGCACAAGTGATAGGGCTATCTCAACGGCAGGTAATGCGGCGGAGGTCAGCTCTCAATCTGACGATGAGTTATGTAAACACGCCATAGTATTTAATAAGCAGCCTAATGGACTAAAGCGCCCAGAGTATGAAAGAGCCCACGGCCTGCCAGCGGGATGCCTATCACCATATGTCACGTTATCCGGATCGAATCTCTTAGGTTTAGCACGTACCTATGCTGAAAATAAAATAAAATCGTCTACAGTGAAAGCCGAGGCGAGTATGTGTTCACCTAATATGGAGGGTGAAAACCTCAATTCTCATCTGGCGGTGCAAACAAGCTCAGTAGTAAGAGCATTGCAGAGTGTTGCGGATAAGTTTCTGCCTCAAAATATTGAAAAAAACATACAAAATATCCTGAGTGAAATTTCCAGTATCGTAAGATTAAATGACAGCCCTTATTCTAAATATAAGGCTCTAGCACTAACTCATTATGATGTGCTGCTGACCAATTGTTGTGTCGACGTATGCCGTTTCACTAAAGATGGAAATTTTTCACCCGAACTAAGGGGCTCGCTATTTAAATCCATGAGCAAGTTTATGATTGACGCTGCCAAGAATCTGGATGCTGCCTGGGGCGGTAATACTCTCTCTACGGTGGTCATGTTGTCGAATGGTTTGGACAATAGTCTGATTACGGATACGCTCCGAAGTAATATGAATCGCTTTGACATTTTTGGAAGACCCGAAACGCTTGTCGGCGAAATAAATAAATACCTTGACAAGGTTATAAAAGGCACCGCGGGAAGCCTTGAATCCTCAATTAATGCTATTCTCGTGTTAAGTGAAAGAGGCTTCTTGAAAAACCTTAGCCTAAGTGATCGTGAAAATTTCATGCGATTAACTAAAGCATTTGGAATTAACGGCTCGCAGGCCTATGTACGGCCTTCCTCACACAGAAAGTATCTTCAAAATTTTGGAGAAAACTTACTAAAACTCCAAGAGGAGGCCATATCAGCCCACAATTGTAACGCTTTAATCGAGAACCCCGTGCTAAAGTATCGTGAGGGATTTAGTTCGGGAGAAGAACCAAAAAAGGTTAGTGTTAATCCATTTGATTATATGTTTGAGAGGTTGCAACCACACTTTGCGGAAAATGATTATCTATATCAGCGTTCAAAGAACTATAAAGAAACATTGTCTCAGAATTACCGGGAGATTAAGCACCGAGCAGCAGTTCGGCATGGGAAGTCGAAAGAGCTTCTTAGGGACCAAGAGATATCAAACAATCGGAATAGCATGATTCGAGAAGAGTCTCTCAAAACTGCTCATATATCTCAACAGAAAACAGAAAAAACCTTAAACCCTATTGCTTCATTTACTGCATCTAAATCCGCCTTAACATATAAATCTGCTTTTGCGGCCAGCTCTTTTTATTCCTCTGGCCTGAGCAGACCTATTTCCAAGATTTCCGACGCGTCCCCGGGTCTTGCTGGGATGGGGACCGTGAGCGCTCTTTATGGATTGAGTGAATCGAGGAATGCTCCCGCTCCGAGTTACTCGCCCCCTTCACGCTTGCGAGGATTGGCGGTGTTGCACGATCCACAGTTCCTTGAAAGGTGGGACCACTGAGCCTAGGCTCTGTACGAAAGGTCGCGGTAGGAATGGCAGTCGCCTGCCACCCCCCCCGCACAGATCCTTACGTGCAGAATTACCGCATACGGCTCCTGCCTTGGGTCTTGACGCCGAAACGAGTTATGGGATAAGGATGCATTGTTAGCTCACGCGGATACGGGATGAACAACCTTGCAAGCGCAGTCATTCGCTCCCAATTCAGTCGGTGTCGCTGACTCCGTCGTTTGAGGGCCTGCCTCCAGGCTCCGATAACTTCACGGCGAAAAGCATCAAGCCGTTTTGTGTTACCGGGCACATGGTAGTAATTGCAGCAACCCGTAAACAGTCGATTCAGCCACTTTCCGATCACGGGAATCGGTTCGTGCCTACGCTTATGCAGTTGTCCGCGTATCTCTTTGAGTGTTGCTCTCATACGCTTGGCGATGGTCACTCGTCCGACCTCGAACATCCCATTCTTGGCTTGACTACAGAAATGCGTGAACCCGAGGAAGTCGGTTTTCCTTCCCCACGCTTCTTGCGATCCTCCACCGCGAACCAGCGAAACCGTAGCAAACGTGTTTTCTCTGGATGTGTGCCATGCGGTACATAAGGCAATACTTTTCGTACAGAGTCGAGAGATGTTGCTTGGTTTTCAGGCATCGCGTTGCACTCTGAAATGCCCAAAGCTCTGACAACGCCAAGGCAATTTAGCCCAGCGACTATGGATGGGCGAGCATCCCATGCGCTCTTATTTCGATTTAACGCTGCCCATGGACAAAAAGAAGTATTTCGCACAAGAAAATATTGGTGCCCATGGGCATATGATGTTCTGCCGAAACCTTGTAATACAGAGGCCTACAGGGTGTCCATAGGCAGCAACCTTACCCTTAAATAGATGAGGCGTTTGCTGATCTATCGGGTATTCCCGAGCTGGATGCTTTGGGGCGTCAGATCAGGGAGCGGGTGCTGCGCTGCACTGGCATCCCCGTGGGGGTTGGAATAGCGAGCACCAAAACCTTGGCCAAGCTCGCCAACCACACGGCAAAGCGACTGCAAGCTCAGACAGGTGGCGTGGTGAACATCACCGATCCGGTCAAGCGCGATTGGGTACTGCGCAATACTGACGTCTGCGAAGTGTGGGGCGTGGGCCGCAAAATGAAACTCCACCTTGACGCCATGGGCATAAAATCAGCGATGGACCTCGCCAAGGCGGATCCTTGGACGCTGCGCAAGAAATTCAGCGTAGTGATCGAGAAGACGGCGCGTGAACTGGCTGGTACGTCGTGCCTGGAGCTTGATGAGCCTGACCCACCAAAGCAGGAAATCTGTTGCAGCCGGATGTTCGGCAAACGGCTGACCGACCTGCCGCCGATCAAGGAGGCGGTGGCCACCTACATGATGCGGGCGTCCGAGAAGCTGCGAGCCCAAAACGCGCTTTGCAAAAAGGTCCGCGTCTGCATCCGTACAGGCATGTTCAACCCGCAGGAGGCCAAATACGCCAATGGCGTGGTGGTAGATATGCCATACCCTACCGATGACGTGCGCCTGCTCACGAAGGCGGTGGTGGACGCGCTTGACCGGATCTTCCGGCCAGGTTTCAACTACAGCAAGGCTGAAGTGATGCTGCTCAACCTATGTCAGCCAGGCGAATACACCGATGATCTTTTTGCAGTATCGCAGCCGACCGACGCAACACAGGTTATGACTGTCCTTGATCAGATCAACGAGAGGTGGGGAAGGGGGACGCTTCGTTCTGCTAGCGTGCCCACCAATCCCGACTGGGGTATGCGTCGAGAGATGATGAGCCAGAGTTACACCACCAAGCTGGACCAGCTTTGGTCTGTAGCCTGCAAGTAGCTGTTATTCAGGCCCCATCAGTACCGCCAGAATCAGCTTGATGAATGCCTCGTGAGCCTCGTTGTTCATAGTGACCGTAACAGTATGAACTTAGGCAGGAATAAGGTGATTCTTAAATGAGATTCGCTTGAACGTGTTTGAAAGTAAATTATTTTGTTGGCAGGACGCCGGGAGGTGTGCTGACGTGATAGAGGTTGAGAAGGGGCCGCGGGGCGTGCCGGCGGAAGAATGTCAACAGTCTGCTAGTATTCAGGCTGTTGTCCGGGTGAAAGGCACATCCTTTTTGCCCGCTAGGAATGACTACTTAGGGAAACGACATGTCGGTCTACTCAGTTACCATCCCCTGTTTTGCGCAAATGCTGCGAGCGCTGTCGTCACTCTTGTCTAAGGGCGAGGCTGCTGCTCTAAAGAGCGGTTATGACCCGAAGGTTCTGCTGGGTGCTCGATTAGCCCCGGATATGCACGATCTAGCCCGGCAGATTCAGTACGCTTGCACTCAAGCGCAGGAAGCGGTTCAGCGACTTACCCAACAGCCTGCGCTATCGCTCACTCCTCCCGAAGACTTGACGGCAGCGAAGGTAATAATCGAACGCACGTTGGCACTTCTTGAGTCGGCGGACCGAGCTCAAATAGATGAAGGGGCCGAGCGTAAAATTGCTATCGAATTACCAAACGGCATGGCCTTCGATATGACCGGTAGCGAATACGCAGTGAACTGGGCTACTCCACAGTTCTACTTTCATTTGGTCACGGCTTACAACATCTTGCGCCATAACGGTGTACCTCTCGGGAAAGCCGATTATGTACAGCATATGTTTGCTTACCTGCGTCAGTAAGCGGGCTACCTTAGAAGAACCCCGGCTGCGCAGCAACGTTCACAACCTTCTCGCAGCGTAAAGTTAGCCAGGCAGGCCAGGTCCATCGCATTACGCAGCGCTGAGGCCGCGATTGCGTACACGGCGCTGCAGATATCCTCTCCCGCGCAATGTCCACTACCACTGTGTTGCGCGGTTAACCTATTAAGGTTTAGGCATTGCTGTTGGGTAAGCTTGTTGCAGTTTGGCTAACTCGGCGCCGCTTAGTTTTTTAGCTAACAAGATGGCTGCTTCATTAACTACTTTTGGTAGGGCATTAGCAACGATAGTTTTTGCAGGCTGTGATCCCGCAGCAGGGGTGTTGAGCGCTCTATAAATGTGTTCGCCCAAATACGCTAAATAGGATGCTCGAAAAGATATATCAAACGTAAGCTCTACATAAGTAGTCAATAGTTCTTTCAGTCCGCCAGGTAGAACGAGTTTTAATTCCCGTTTTTCATGTTTTTCTTTTAGTGTTGTGGTCAGTGTGAAGGCGAGATTCAAAACCTTGGATGCGTTGACCATCGTTCTGTTTTTGCTGTTTCTTGTATTAAATTCTCCGTCCCAAGCAGTTTCTGCATGCTTAAAAAGAGTTTCTATAGTGTTGTTAATTTCGAACCAATAATGTTTTGGAGTTCTTTGTGTTCCTACGGAAATCAGGCTGGATTGGTGCATAAGCGAGTTCCGAAGCGCATACAATGCATCACTGTCCGGCGTGTTAACGGAGATGTTGAGAAAATTATGAGCTGACTTAATGATGCTTGACTTGCTTTCCATTCCCGGTGGAAATATCGGCGGGAAGGGATCGTAGCAGGTGCCGAATTGATCCATCGCACTCAGCGCCCCTAACAACGGCAGTAGCTTTCCGCTGTTTTCAGAAAGACTGGCGTGCTTTGTCTCTGCTAATAAAAGCGAAACTGTTGATTTATGCCTGACGCCAAAACCCTGAGTGAATTCACCATTGGCGCTGATGTCGCAATGCGCGCAGATGGCAGTTGTTTCCAGCCATTCTAGTTCGTGTGGATCAGTGGATAGTGCGAATGTCATGTGATGTAAACCTCCATGTCGAGAAGATGGGAAACTGCTTGCCCCAGTAGATGAAACCTGTGTCCAAAGGTTCTTTTCTATCGTGTCACAATTGGAAATGTTTATTGAACTTGCTGATTAAAGCCCTTCGCTTCCGAGCTTTGCAAGTCCCTTTTGATAGGGCCACCGTTTTTCCGTCATCGGTGCCATGGAAACAGCGGCGGGGCGGGGCTTGATGTGATTGTGACTGAGGGCGTTTGCGGCTGCAGTGAAGAGTGCGAGGGGCGGGCCGTTTATCAGGAATGGGTTAGAGGCGCTGGGAGGCTGATCGTGCGACATGAGGCCCAGATATCATTAAAGCTGCCCCCTTTTTTTGCTTGGCGTCCCATAAATATTATGGAATCGTTCCAAAACTTTTCTATTTTGAAGGCTTGGCAGTGGCGCCGAGCCTCCTGTGAACGCGCTTTGTGATTTTCTGGTTACTGTCATTTAAGCCGGGTTATTAGGGCTGACTATTTCCTCATCATTATCGACGTCGCTTAAGGCAGCGTTCGCGTCGTAGCGCTGCCTTGCCGCGTGGATATCACCATGGTGCCGATCCGCCCAAAGGATGAGCACCCCTAACGGATTGAGCATCGACTGCCCCAACGGTGCAAGACGATATTCGACACGGGGCGGCTTGGTAGGAAATACCTCGCGTCCGAGGCAACTCAGGTAAGCCCACAAGACGTTGGCTTATTCATTCGCAGGAACAGATTGAAGGCTGGCGCAAGGTGACGGACGCGGTGCATGCCGCCGGTGGCCTGATTTTCCTCCAACTGTGGCACGTTGGCCGTATCTCGCACCCGGACTTTCATGACGGTGCATTACCGGTCGCGCCGTCTACGATTAAAGCCGAAGGCGAGGTGTTTACCTGGAATGGCAAGATCGCAATGGTCACGCCTCGCGCGCTGAAGACCGAGGAAGTCGCCGATGTCGTGAAGCAATTTCATCAGGCCGCGATCAACGCCATGATCGCAGGCTTCGACGGCGTCGAGATCAGCGGTGGAGGCGGCTTCCTTCCGGACCAGTTCCTGCAGAGCGGCTCCAACCAACGTACGGATCAGTACGGTGCCAGCGTGGAGAAGCGCACACGCTTCGCATTGGAAGTTGTAGCAGCCGTAGCCGAGGTATTCGGCTCTGAACGCGTGGGGGCTTAACACCAATACTGTGGCCGCCGGCACCAGCCTGCCCCTGAAAATCCTCAACCCGAATGGCCACAATACCTACGTATCGTAGAACGTGAAGCTTTTCAATGAGGCTGGAACCTTGGTTGCAACCAGTGTGCTCAACGGCCGATACGGATATGGCACCACCGAAAGTCGAGCCATGGTGGACTTCTATGGTCTCAATGCCAATGAGTCATACACGGCCGTGCTGGTTAAAGCTGCAATGACGGATATCGGCGGTGGCTTGGGTTCAATCGGCGGGGAAACCTTGGGCGGTGTTGCGGCAAGCGGTGTCAATACGACCTGGGATAACCTGAAGGCAGGTGCTGCCACCAGCGGTTATGTCCTTTCTGCAGGGATAAACGTTTTCACACATCCTCGGCCGAGAGCTTGCTTCTGGGTTGCACGCTTGATTGGGCGCCTGTATCTCATAAATGCGGGGCATCTGTGTCTATCGATAGGATCGCTGGATGAGTACGGTCCGCAGACCCCCTTTCATTGATGAGGTAAACATGGACCTGACCGCTGTTCCGTTTGGTACGACCGATTGGTCAACCGTCGAACCTATCGAGTACGTTGGACAGACGGGTACCGCCTATTGGCGAACTTGCCAGTTTGGTTCGACACGTGTGCGGATGGTTGAATACAGTCCTGGTTATCTTGCCGACCACTGGTGCTGGAGAGGTCATATCCTGTTGTGCTTGGAAGGCGAGTTGCACACGGAGTTGGAAGATGGTCGTCAGTTCACACTCACTGCGGGGATGAGCTATCAGGTGGGCAGCAACGCTGAGGGGCACCGATCTTTCAGCACCAGGGGGGCGAAGTTGTTCATTGTGGATTAACGCTGGGATAGACCGCTATTGGTCGTTGATGCCGCAATCAAAACCACAGCAGGTGCGGTGGCCTTGTACATGTCGTTGCTCATGGATTATGTGCATTCAGGCGTCGCTCTCCGTGATCGCGGATGGTGGCGCAAAGGTTGATAAGGTTACGATGTGAGGAAATCTACAATTTCATTTTTATCAGGGAGACGAAAAAATGTTCCACAGGTACGTGCGCCCGGTTGGCTATGGGTTGGTGGTAGTAGGGACGATCTCGCTACTATTTTCGGCTTTCGAGTTGTTTGCCGGAAGAGATTCTCTGTTCGCCGTGGCTAAATCAGCAGCGTTTGTTCTTGTTGGTGTTTGGGTGATCAAGAGCTCAGTAAAGCCCTAGTTACATGCTCATGTAGCAGTCATACGCAGCTGTCGCCCTTCGGTTACCGGATGCAGCATGGCGGGCAAAAGGTGTCTAGGTTAGGATTGCCGCATTTTTCAAGGAAGGAGGCGCAATGAATAAACTCAAGGCTATGAACGCGGCGGCAAGTCGATTTTTAAGCCAATTTTCTCGTAAGCAGTTTTTCTTGGCATTCGCCGTCATCACCGCAGCCAACTACTGGTTGGCCTATAACGTTTCCGGTTATAAATCTGTCTATCTGGCGATGGTCGGGGGCTTTTTCTTCGGCATGATGTTCGCGAAATTCGAGCCCAATAAGTAGGCTCAAATCAATTATCAGCCTGGATGATTCACTCGTCTTCACCGTTGTCTTCGCTGTTCATTCGGAGGGGCAATTGACTCAATCAAGGTGGGGTAGTTCACATGCTAGACCGGCACTTGAGCATCAGGCAAAGGACTGGGTTGGTTGCGTGAGCGATGATGTGCCTACCGGGAAAGGTCGTGGCACATCACGATCATTCCAATTTCGGCTTTGTCGGTGCTGAAGGGAATTTCGCTCAACGCCCTAAATCCGTAGCTCTCATAGAAGCGCTGCGCGTTTGAATTGGTCTTCAGTACGTCCAGCCATAAGAAACCTTCATTGCGGTTTTGCGCCGCGTGTTGGATGAACTGGAGAAGCTGCTTTCCGTAGCCTTTACCCGCCTGAGACTTAAGGAAGTAAATTTTTTGGAGTTCGGCGCCAATCTGATCAGACATTGGGATGGGCTTGGACCAGTTGACCCTCGAAAAGCCCACGGCCTCTTCCTTCTCGTTGAGTGCAATGAGCCAACAATGATGGGCAGGCGATTCGATAGATTTCTGCAGTTTACATGCTGAGAAGTCTTCGCTCAGGAAGGTCTGTAGCCCTGCATCGGTCCAGATATCAGAAAAGTGTTCTTTGTAGGTCTCTATGCCGATGGCTTGGAGCGTTTGAAGGTCATCAATCGTTGCCTCTCTAATCGTGATCACTGTCCTGCTCCTTGCACTGAGTGACTCCAATCAATACCGGCAACGCTCTACTATTTCAAGCTCAAGGTAATCATGGATAGGCCATACCTTCGGTCGTCAGTGCCTGATGTGACGGCTCCTGCCCCAAGCCTGCTCCAGAAGACATCTCCGCCACCCATCACCTGATCATCCAGGATGGCAAAACCCTGAAGTGCCAAATCCGTCCATATGTATCGAACCTGGCATGCCAAGGGATCGTCGACGGAGAAACTGAGAGCGTTGTTTGTCAGGACTCTGGGGGCAACCAGATGATTTTTCTTTTTGATAAGAAAGGGGTGCTGTCTACGCATCACAGTATGAAAGCAGGTTAGGGCGTTTTTCCATGAGGGTGAACCCGGCTGTGTTCAGGAGTATCTGAGACCCTTGCATTTTAACCTTTGCCTTTCGGTGGCCCGAGGCTGCTGGCCCCGTCTCGTTGCAAGTGGTACTGGCACTGTCTGGCGCCTGACTCAAGCACACCATTGACCAAATGTGGGAGGGGGCTTGCTCCCGATGGCAGTGGGTCAGTATCAGATGTGCTGACTGACCCTCCGCCATCGGGAGCAAGCCCCCTCCCACAGTTTGATTGCATGTTTACCCCAGCCGAGTACGTCAGGAACCTGGCGTTCAAACGCATGTACAGGGTCCATCGTTGCCGCATGCTCCTTGTGCGGCATCGGGTGTAGGGAACACGACGAAGAGCCAACCATTCAATATACCAGCGCCGCCGCTTTGTAGCGCTCGGGATCAAGCTGGCTTTTGTGCAAGGTAATTCCGCTTCATGAACACGACCGATTCGATTCAGCAGTTGAACACCGGCGCATAACGCTCTTCGCGCTTTTTGAAGTGAATCGGCGCCATGGGGACTTTTTCACCGTTGACGAAGATGTCCGGAAAGGTCAGCGTGAAGTCGTCCATGTCGCCTTTACCCAAAGCGGTGCCTTTAATCGAGGACGTGGATGTTTGCTTGGGGTCGAACCCCGTTTTCAACTGCTCAATACTGACCTGATACGTCTGCCCCGAAGCCAGTTTCACGGTTACGTCAGGCGAGGCCGCACTTACCCAAAGCGATGTGGCGGGGTTGCCCGGATGCGGTTTATACAGGCGACCGAACAGGCGAAGTTCTGTGTCGGTAGCCCTCACCTTACCCGGCCAACTGAGTGTCCCCGGCGGGGCCACATACACCAGCACGTGAACCCAGTTGAGCTCCTCGGACAGTGGCGTAAAACTGATTGCGGCGTGTGCACCCGGGCAGGTTCGTGAGAGCAGGGCATTCTGGCCTACCGACGATTCTGGATGCAGGTAGGGCCCCGTGCTGCACCCCGCGACCAGTGCCAACAGCGAACACAGCAGGTATTTGTTCATCGCGCATTTTCCTTTGCTATCTGGGTATCGCGTGCATTAAAGCATTTCTATCGCGTGGAGCCGTGCACACCAGATAACCCAGGCTCTGACTGGAGCGGCGCGGTGTTTGGCCCAGTGTGGACGCCATCCCCAACGTAGCGATCAGCATGCAGCTGGTCTTCCTGCCTGGGTTTTCTACTTCGGCTCTTCGACCGCTTGTCACCCACCGCCAAATCTATTTGAAATTTTGCCTGACGGGCCATTTCAGATAACTGTGAGGAGGTGAGCCGACGGCCGACTTCCGCTTCAATATTGTCGCAGAAGCGCGCGGGCCCTAAAGCCAGGGGACGATTGGGAGTTTGGCGAGCAGCCAGGGCTGGCTGTCGACGGAGGGGACGGTTCCGCGAGCGTTAACCTGGATGCCGATAACGGCGTGCGGCCCAAGCTGAAAAATTATAATCAGGAGATTCCCATGAGGCGTGATCACGTGAATATGGCTTCGACTTCAGTAACAGCATTGGACGCTCTGTTGCGCTCGGCAGCCGCTTCGTTCGAGCGTGATGCTGGGCGTATCGTTCAGCAACTGGCGCTCAGGAAACGTCTTGCACAGCGCGATTCAATCAAGCGGGGCGGCTGATGTCGGAACTGACTACGGCGCCTGAAGGCTTGAAGAATGGCTGCGTCCGGCGTGCTGCGCAACTGGGCTGGACAGGCAGGATATTCTGAACGGTTCTTGCGACGGTCACTGTCCTGCTGCTCGTTTGCGGGTATAGCGCGATTGTGGATGCCGATAAAAACCATCTTCGCTACGCCGTATTGGGGGGCGCGAGTGGTTTTGTCGCCACGGCAGCCGGTGCCATCGCTGCAATTCTTTTGCGTGATATTGGCGCGAGGACGCAGGATGTAATGCTGGGGTTCGCCGCCGGGATGATGCTCGCAGCGAGTTCCTTCTCATTGATCCTGCCAGGCATCGACGCGGCTCAAGCCATCAGTGGCAATCAGTTGCTGGCCGCGGGCGTCGTCGTGTTGGGGCTTGCCCTTGGCGTTGCGCTGATGGTCGGACTTGACCGCTTCGTACCTCACGAACATGCCGAGATTGGACGCCAAGGTCCACAGACCGAGCGCTTCAACCGTGTCTGGTTGTTTGTTCTTGCGATCACGCTGCATAACCTGCCCGAGGGCATGGCCATTGGTGTCAGCTTTGCCCATGGAGACCTGACCGTTGGCATGCCCCTGACAACCGCTATCGCCATCCAGGATATCCCTGAGGGCCTGGCAGTGGCACTGGCGCTGCGCGTGACCGGTATTTCGGCATTGCGCGCCGCGCTTGTTGCCATCGGCTCCGGACTGATGGAGCCGCTGGGCGCTGTGGTCGGCCTGGGAATTTCAAGTGGATTTGCGTTGGGTTATCCCATTGCATTAGGACTTGCCGCAGGGGCGATGATTTTTGTCGTGTCTCACGAAGTCATTCCAGAAACCCACCGCAATGGGCATCAGACATCTGCCACCTTGGGGTTGATGTTGGGCTTTGCGGTGATGATGTTTCTGGACACGGCGCTTGGTTAGCATGGGCAGTGGCTGTGTGGCAGGCCATTGCCGTCAGCAAGGCGCTAAAAGCCCCGCAGACACATATCGGCATTCCCTATTTGTGAATGACATCACGATGCCTCTATGATCAGCACGCGCCCGGCATCGGGCCGCTGAGCCTCAACCCCCTTTGAAGGATACGAGCATGGACAAGTACTTCGATAATTCAGGCCTTTTCAAACGCACTTCGTATGAAGGCAATGCCTCCCTGGACGCCAGCATCACCGGCTGGGAGCTGAAAAATATCGCGCTGAATACGAAGGAATTTTTGATATGTCCAAAGAACTACTCGGAGTTTTTGCTCTAGGGTTGATGGTGATCGGGGAGTTTTGTGCAATCTACAGCGAGGTGGTAACCGCCCGGCTGGCCCACACCGGCGGCGGTTCCTGGGGAGCGTTTGTGCTGCCTGTCGTGGTGATGTGTTTTGCCGGGTTTTGCCTGCTGGGCGCCTATTGGCTGGGGTACAGGGCGGTGGGTGACATCTGGATTGTCACCGTGGTCTCGGTCACGTCCTTGTTGCTACTTGAACCAGTGGTGGTCTGGTCGCTGTTTCATGAAGCGCCTGGGCGCGGCGCGCTGGTCGGGTTCTGCCTGGGCGCCTTGGGCATGCTTGCCACGATACTGCTTTAACGCCCCCGCTCATCCAGTGCCGGGTCAGATCAGCGCCTGTAGTCCTATGCTTATCTGACCCGTGTGGCTGCACTTTTTTCCATTCTGTTGATCTATCCCTGTCCCGGCCACCCGACTCCGAGGGTGGCCCACAGAATCAGACCCGGTGCCGATGGATCGAACGTCAACTGTTATTACCTCGCTATGGTCGCTGTTGCTCGCCGTGGTGTTCGCGCTCTGCGCAGTGGGTTGCAGCCAGCAACAAGGCCGCGATATCGCCAGGCAGTTCAGCAGCGGCAAGCCCGATGAGTTCTTCCAGACCAGCGTCGACCGCATGGCGACCCTGGGCATGCGCGACAACCTGCAAAGCCTCTACCTGCTGATGAGCAAGCTCTACCTGCGTAACCCCAGCCAGTGGCGCCAGTCGGGTTACCCGGATGCGGTGAGCGCGGCGCGGGTAATCCGTCAGGCCATCGAGAATCGTCAACCCTTGCCCGCACTGGGAGACCGGCGTGATCTGGCTGCCCTGAGTTATTCCTTGAGTCCCGACTTTCGTGGCGACCGGGTCGGTGCGTTTATCTACGCGATCGGCAGCATGCTCGTGACCGCCCACGGCGGGCGCACGCAGTTTTACGTGACTGACTCGATCAACCCGCAGTTCGTCAGCAATGCCGCCCGCAATATCGAGAAGGCCACCTGGCTGCTCAGCCAACGCCAGGATGCCAACGGTGTATTGCTGCTGTTTTCCAATGAGATATCGGAAGAGGGCAGCAACCTCAGTTTCGCTGTCGAGTTCGGCAAGATCGTCGCGCGCCTCGACCTGCTCACCCAAATCCTCGATGAACGTTACCGCCGCATCGGCCTCAATTACGCACAAAGCCTGTTGCTGATGAATTTTCTGCCGGTGCAGTGAGACGCGGCAGCGCGCTTAAATAGCTCAAACGGTGCGGTGTTTCCCTTTCCAGTGTAGGAAGCGGCCTATCTTGCCTCCTGCTGCTTGAAACGCGTGCCTGTGGGCAATAGCCTCGGATTTTTCTTAAACACGAGGCCCTACCTTGGGTAAACGAAAAACGGTTTGGCCCACGGATCGCGAAATACGTTTGCGGTTTATCCTCTTCGCCGTGATCGATGCCGCGACGGTCCAGGGCGTCTCTGCCGAGTTGCTGTTACCGGCACACAAGCTGCTGCGTGACTCGCCCACGGAGGCCCAGTTGCGCGATGCACTGGGTGAGATTCTGGCCACGGAGCAAATGTGCGGTTTCCGCTTCCCGGCAGGTTCGGAAGCCGATGATCTGATGCGCGCATTGGCCGCGCCGGACGGCTAAATCGAGTTGTCTACTGTTTTAGACGCCGCCAGGTCCGTCAATAAGGCGTGACTTGGCGGGCGTGCCTGCCTTCCCATCACTGTTCGCGTGGTGGGCCCGGCCTGCCACGCTCCTGAATTCCAAGGACCTGCCCCAATGCTGCTGCGTCAACCCCCGTTCCTTTTTGCTGCCCTGACCCTCAGCTCGCTGGTACAGGCCGAAGGCCTGCAATTGGCGCCGGTCGAAGTCACTACCGCTGAGGCCAGTGCTGGCGAAATCGCCCAGGCGCAGCTCGACAGCGTGCCCGGCGGCACCAACTACATCGATATGAGCAGCGTGCAACAGGGGCGTGTCAGCACTAACGAAGATGTGTTCAAGTACCAGGCCGGGGTGTACGCCAAGGCGGCGAATAACGAAGGGGTGAAGTTATCCATTCGTGGCTCGGGCTTGAACCGCAGCCCAGGTGCCCATGGCTCCGGCCTGTATGAGATGTTCGACGGCCTGCCGCTGACTGGCCCCGGCGGCACGCCCTATGAGCTCAAGGACCCGCTGTGGCAAAGCCGGGTGGAAGTGCTGCGCGGTGCCAACGGGTTCGATCAGGGCGCGTTGGCATTGGGTGGCTCGGTCAATTACGTCACCCACACCGGCTACGACGCGCCCAAGCTGCAAGTGCGCTACGAGGTCGGCAGTCGCGGCTATGCCCAGCGCGAGATCAGTTCCGGCCAGGTGCTGGGGGATGCCGACTACTACATCAGCCTTACCGATTCAGAGTCTGACGGTTACCAGCATCAAAGCGCCGGCACCGGCAAGGGCATTGCCGCCAACTTCGGCTACCGCTTCAACCCGGACCTGGAAACGCGTTTCTACCTGCGCTACCGCGAAACCACCAACGATTCCCCCGGCAAGCTCACGCGCTACCAGATCAGCCATGACCCACGTGCCGCCAACAGCGTGAATGCCGCTCGCGATTCCAAACGCCTGCAACCGGGCTCCACCTGGATCGCCAACAAGACCACCTTGCAACTGGATGACGCATCAAGGGTCGAGGTCGGGTTGGCCTATCACGACTACCCCATGGACCTGCGCGAAGGCAGCAACCGCCTGAAAGTCGCCTACACCGATATCAGCGGCACCCTCAACTACATCCGCCAGGACAGCCTGTTCGGCCATGCCAGCAAAACCACTGTCGGCCTGCGTACCACCCAGGCGATGCCCAACAATGGCGCCTCCGAGTACGTACGCACCCCCACAGGCAATACCGCCAACTACGCCCCCGGCACCAAGACCCGCGACTACAGCTACCTGGGGTCAGACACCGTGCTGCACATCGGCAACGACCTGGAGCTGGTCCCCGACCTATGGCTCACCACCGGCCTCGCCGCGATCTACACCCGCCGCGAAACCCAGGTGACTTACCCCGAAGGCCAGGCGCCGCTCAGTCAGCATGACTGGGACTACGCACCGCGCATCGGCCTGCGTTACGACTTCACCCCGCAACTGCAGCTGTACACCAACCTGAGCCGCTCGGTGGAGCCGCCCCATGCCTGGTCGATGATCTGGGGTTCCAACAAGTACTTCGGTCCGGGCAACGGCGCGGCCACGGGGCTACAGCGCGAAGGTGTGAAGTTACGCAATCAGACCGCCACCACCCTGGAAATCGGCGGGCGCGGCGAAGCCTGGCTCGGCCAGTGGGACCTGGCCCTCTACCGCTCCGAAGTACGCCACGAACTGCTCTCCGTGGAAACCCAGGCCCAGACCTCCACCAGCAATGCCATCATTGCCGAATCCAACGCCAGCCCCACCGTGCACCAGGGTGTGGAACTGGGCCTGCTCAGCCCGTTATGGGACGGCGGCTCCAGCGGCAAGCTCGACCTGCGCCAGGCCTACACCTTCAGCGATTTCCACTACCGCGACGATGAACGTTTCGGTGGCAACACCTTGCCTGGCATCCCCGAGCACTATTACCAGGCGCAGGTGCGCTACAGCCACCCGACGGGTTTCTACACCAGCCTCAACACCGAACATGCCTCACGGGTCGCGGTGGACTACGCCAATTCCTACTATGCCGCGGCTTACACTACCTTCGGTGCCACCTTCGGCTACGACGCGCCCAAACAGGACTGGCAAGCCTGGGTCGACCTGCGCAACCTCACCAACCGTCGTTATGCCAATACCGTTACGCCGGGTTACGACGACAAAGGCATGGACGCAGCACGCTCTACCCCTGCCGATGGACGTGGTGTTTACACCGGTGTGTCTTGGAGTTGGCGTTAAATCAGCCTTCGTGCTGGCGCAGGCGTTTGTACAGGGTGTTGCGGCTTACCCCCAGTTCCCGCGCCAGGTGGGAAATATTTCCGCCCACGGCCTCAAGGCGTTGGCTCAGATCCAGGTTGTCATCCAGGCGCTCACGTGTAGACAGCGGCGCCGCCTCTTTTAGATCGACAAAAAAATCATCGGGCAGATGCTCCGCACGGATCGGCTGCTCTTCGGCCATTGCCAGTGCCACCTGTAATACGCTGCTCACCTGGCGCAAATTCCCCGGCCACGGATGTTGCTCGAACAACCCCAGCACCTCGGCACTCAGCCCGGACCACTGGGTCGGCTCGCGGTGTTGCTGCCACAGTTGCTGGAACAACGCCCGCTTGTCGGTACGCTCACGTAACGGCGGTAACTCCAGGGTCAGGCCGCCGATGCGGTAGTACAAGTCCTCACGAAAGCGTCCAGCCTGCACCAGCTCACGCAGGGCCCGGTTGGTCGCCGAGATGATGCGCAAGTCCACCGGGAACACCTCGCTGCTGCCCACCGGTTGCACGCAGCGCTCTTGCAACACCCGTAACAGCCGGGCCTGGGTCGGCAATGGCATATCGCCAATCTCATCGAGAAACAGCGTGCCCTTGTCCGCCTTGCGGATCAGGCCGATGCTGCCTTTCTGATTGGCGCCGGTGAAGGCGCCTTTTTCATAGCCGAACAATTCCGATTCCACCAACTCAGCGGGAATCGCCGCACAGTTCACCGCGATAAACGCCTGGCGGCTGCGGGAACTGGCCTGATGCAGGGCCTTGACGAACACCTCTTTGCCCACGCCGGTCTCGCCGTGGATCAGCAACGGTATGTCCTTTTCCAACAGGCGCTCGGCCTGACGCACAGCTTTCTCCACCCGTGCATCGCCAAAATGCAGGGTCTTGAGGTTGATCGAGGCCGGGGTTGGCGGCGGCGTCGGTTCATTGAACACCCGGGCTTGCACCGGCATCTGCTTGGGTCGCTTCAACAGGCACTGGAACCGATTGCGTCCCGCTGCCTGCAACGAGAACGGCAAGCCCTCCGGCTGGTTGAGCAGCTCCAGCAGCGAGACCTTGAACAAACGGTCGATCATCACCCGCGACAGGCTGATACCCAGCAGGTTGTCCGCGCGCCGGTTGGCCGACAGCACCTGGCCGCTCTCATCGAAGATCAACAGGCCGGCCCACTGGCTGTCGAGATTGCTCAAGCCGGTGTTGAACGTCAGTTGGAAATGTTCGCCGCGGAACAGGTTGAGGATCAGCCGGTTTTCCACGGTCTGGCTCATCATTTTGACCATGCCCAGGGTGTGGGAGGGCGGCAGGTAGCTGTCGCTGGACACATCCAGCACCGCGATGATTTCGCGCTGTGCATCGAAAATGGGGGCGGCCGAGCCGGTCATGAAGCGGTTGGCCTTGAGAAAGTGTTCATCGTGTTCGATATGCACCGCCTGGGCGCAGGCCAGCGCGGTGCCAATGGCATTGGTGCCGCTGGAACGCTCCTTCCAGCTGGCGCCGGGGCTGAAACCACGGGCCAGCTTGGGCTCGATAAAGCGCTGGGTGCCCCAGGAGGTCAGGACCTGGCCCTGGTTGTCGGCCAGCATGATCAGGCAGTTGGAATTACTGAGGATGTTCTCGTAGTAGGGCAGCACTTCCTGGTGGGTGGTCTGCACCAGTGAATGCTGGCTCTCCAACAGTTGACGAATGCCTTCGGCAGGGAGCTGGTCAAAGCTGGGAGCGCTCTGGTGATCCAGGCCAAAGGCGCGGCAACGGCGCCAGGAATCCTGGATAAGGGTGTCGTGAGCCAGTGGTTCGGCCATGGTGCGACCTTCATTTTTATTGTTATTGGATGTGCACAATCTAACGGATCTAACCAGATCAATGTGGGAGGGGGCTTGCTCCCGATAGCGGTATATCAGTGAAAAAAATGCTGACTGATACACCGCTATCGGGAGCAAGCCCCCTCCCACATTTTTATCCTCTGTTGGTCATGAGAGTGTTGTTCAGAACTGTTCATTGTCAACCCCGAAAGTGTTCAGTTGTTCAGCCACTTTGTTCACTCCTGAACATCCCAATTAACCGATTTCCTTACGCATCAAGCGCTTGCAGTTTTGGCACGAAACTCGCTCTGACGACTGGCCAGATTCATTCCAATAATAAAAAGGTCGTGTCATGTCATTGACCCTGGAACATGTCTCCCGCGTTGTCGACGGCCAAACCTGGATCGACGACGCCAACCTGCGTTTCGAAGCCGGTTCGTTCAACGTCTTGCTCGGTCGCACGCTGTCCGGCAAGACCAGCCTGATGCGCCTGATGGCCGGCCTGGACAAGCCCGACAGCGGGCGCATCCTGATGAACGGCGTGGACGTGACGCACAAGCCGGTGCGCCTGCGCAATGTGTCGATGGTCTACCAGCAGTTCATCAACTACCCGACCATGACCGTATTTGAAAATATCGCCTCGCCGTTGCGCCAGGCCGGTGTGTCCAACGAGCTGATCCAGAGCAAGGTGCTGGAAACCGCCAGAATGCTGCGCATCGAGAAATTCCTGCAGCGTCATCCGCTGGAGCTGTCCGGCGGTCAGCAGCAACGCACCGCCATGGCCCGTGCCTTGGTCAAGGACGCAGAACTGATTTTGTTCGATGAGCCGCTGGTCAACCTGGACTACAAACTGCGCGAAGAGCTGCGTCAGGAAATGCGCGAGCTGTTCAAGGCGCGCCATACCATCGCCATTTATGCCACTACCGAACCCAACGAGGCCCTGGCCCTGGGGGGCACAACCACCATTCTTCACGAGGGCCGGGTGATCCAGAGCGGTAAGGCCGCCGAGGTCTATCACCAGCCGCAGACGGTGCTCGCTGCCGAGCTGTTCTCCGAGCCGCCGATCAACCTGATGCCCGGGCGCATCAGCGGCAACGAAGTCAGTTTTGCCAACTTTGTGCATTTCCCGCTGAACGTCGACCTGCGTGCCATCGGCGAAGGCGAATTTCGCTTTGGCGTGCGCCCCAGCCATATCAGCCTGGTACCGAGCAACGACGATGACCTGGAGCTGGCGGTGACCGTGGAAGTCGCCGAGATCAGTGGCTCGGAAACCTTTCTGCATGTGCGCAGCGAACATTTCCTGCTGGTGCTGCACCTGCCGGGGGTGCACGAGTACGACGTCGACGCGCCGATCCGCGTGTATATCCCCACCCATAAACTGTTTGTGTTCGATGGCCAGGGCCGTTTGGTCCAGGCCCCCGGACGCCGTATCGCGAGGGTTGCCTGATGGCCGAGATCCATTTGCGTAACCTGGCCCATAGCTACAGTCCTACGCCGACTGGGCCAGAGGACTATGCCATCCGGGAAATGAACCATGTGTGGGAGCAGGGCGGTGCCTACGCCTTGCTCGGGCCGTCAGGCTGCGGCAAGTCCACGCTGCTCAATATCATCTCCGGGCTGCTCAGCCCGTCCGAAGGCCAGGTACTGTTCGATACCCAAGTGGTCAACGAGCTGACCCCGGAGAAACGCAATATCGCCCAGGTGTTCCAGTTCCCGGTGGTGTACGACACCATGACGGTGTTCGATAACCTGGCCTTCCCTCTGCGAAACCAGGGCATGGCCGAGGCGAAAATCCACAGCAAAGTGCAGGAAATTGCCGAAGTCCTCGACCTGCAAAACCTGCTGAGCAAAAAAGCCCGCAACCTCACCGCCGACGAAAAACAGAAAGTCTCCATGGGCCGTGGCCTGGTGCGCGATGACGTGTCGGCAATTCTGTTCGACGAGCCGTTGACGGTGATTGACCCGCACCTGAAATGGAAACTACGGCGCAAGCTCAAGCAGATCCACGAGCAGTTCAACATCACCATGGTCTACGTCACCCATGATCAACTGGAGGCCTCCACCTTTGCCGACAAGATCGCGGTGATGTACGGCGGGCAGATCGTGCAGTTCGGCACCCCGCGTGAATTGTTCGAGCGCCCAAGCCATACCTTTGTCGGCTATTTCATCGGCAGCCCCGGGATGAATCTGATTGAGGTGCAGGCCAAGCCCGGCGGCGTGGGCTTTGCCGACACGCAGCTGCCGCTGTCCGAGGCCTTGCAGCAACGTATCAGCGCCACCGACTACCAAAAGCTCCAAGTGGGCATTCGCCCGGAATTTATCCACGTATGGGACGAGTACAACCCTGACGCCCTGCAAGCCGAGATCGTGCATGTGGAAGACCTCGGCACCTACAAGATCATGACTCTCAACCTCGACGGCGCACCGCTGAAAGTGCGCCTGGCCGAAGACAAGCCAGTGCCGGAGGGCAGGGCGTCGATCAGCTTCCCCGCGCAATGGCTGATGCTCTATGCCGACGATTACCTGGTGGAGGTGGCGCCATGAACAAGGTGCAGAACAACAAGGCCTGGTGGCTGGTGTTGCCGGTGTTCCTGCTGGTGGCGTTCAGTGCGGTGATCCCGATGATGACCGTGGTCAACTATTCGGTGCAGGATATTTTCGACCAGTCCAGCCGCTACTTTGTCGGGGCTGACTGGTACAAGCAGGTGTTGCTCGACCCACGGCTGCACGACTCGCTGCTGCGCCAGTTCATCTATTCGGCCTGCGTACTGCTGATTGAAATCCCCTTGGGCATCGCCATCGCCCTGACCATGCCAACCAAGGGCCGCTGGTCATCGCTGGTGCTGATCATCCTCGCCATTCCGCTGCTGATTCCATGGAACGTGGTCGGCACCATCTGGCAGATTTTTGGTCGCGCCGACATCGGCCTGCTGGGTTCGACCCTCAACGCCATGGGCATCAGCTACAACTATGCGGCCAATACCATGGACGCCTGGGTCACCGTGCTGGTGATGGATGTGTGGCACTGGACCTCATTGGTCGCGCTGCTGTGCTACTCCGGCCTGCGCGCGATTCCGGACGTGTACTACCAGGCCGCACGGATTGATCGTGCCTCGGCCTGGGCGGTGTTCCGGCATATCCAATTGCCGAAGATGAAAAGCGTGTTGCTGATCGCGGTGATGCTGCGCTTCATGGACAGCTTCATGATCTACACCGAGCCCTTCGTCCTCACTGGCGGCGGGCCGGGTAATGCCACCACCTTCTTGAGCCAGACGCTCACCCAGATGGCCGTAGGCCAATTCGACCTGGGCCCGGCGGCGGCGTTTTCCCTGGTGTACTTCCTGATCATCCTGTTGGTTTCCTGGCTGTTCTACACCGCCATGACCCATTCCGACGCCAACCGCTGAGGCCGCCAACATGAGCAAGCGCAAGCTAATTCCACTGCTGATCTACATCTTGTTCCTGCTGGTGCCGATCTACTGGCTGCTGAACATGTCCTTCAAGAGCAACACCGAAATCCTCGGCGGCCTGACCCTGTTTCCCCAGGATTTCACCCTGGCCAACTACAAGGTGATCTTTACCGACCCGAGCTGGTACACCGGCTACCTCAACTCGCTGTACTACGTGAGCTTGAACACGGTGATCTCCCTCAGCGTGGCGTTGCCGGCAGCCTATGCGTTCTCGCGCTACCGCTTCCTGGGTGACAAGCACCTGTTCTTTTGGCTGCTGACCAACCGCATGGCGCCGCCAGCGGTGTTTCTGCTGCCGTTTTTCCAGCTGTATTCCTCCATCGGCTTGTTCGATACCCATATCGCCGTAGCCCTGGCTCACTGCCTGTTCAACGTGCCGTTGGCGGTGTGGATCCTTGAAGGCTTCATGTCCGGTGTACCCAAGGAAATCGACGAAACCGCCTACATCGATGGCTATAGTTTTCCCAAGTTCTTCGTCAAGATTTTTATCCCGCTGATCGGCTCCGGCATCGGCGTCACGGCGTTTTTCTGCTTTATGTTTTCCTGGGTCGAACTGTTGCTGGCGCGCACCCTGACCTCAGTCAACGCCAAGCCCATCGCGGCGGTGATGACTCGCACGGTCTCGGCTTCGGGTATCGATTGGGGCGTGCTGGCAGCGGCGGGGGTGTTGACCATCCTGCCGGGCATGCTGGTGATCTGGTTTGTTCGCAACCACGTGGCCAAGGGCTTCGCCCTGGGCCGGGTCTAGAGGAATCGATGATGGAATGGATGGCCTGGACCACCCCCACTGCGCTGTTCTTTGGCGGTATTGCCCTGATTCTGGCGGGCATGACCACTTGGGAATTGCGTTCGCCGAGTATCCCCCGGCGCGGGTTGCTGCCGATCAGCACCACCCGTGGCGATCGCTTGTTTATCGGACTTCTCGGCAGCGCCTACCTGCATTTGCTGGTGATCGGCGTTACCGACTGGAGCATCTGGGTGGCGTCCGCGCTCTCCCTGGTATGGCTATTGAGTGTGATGCGTTGGGGCTAGCTGCGCACACCCCTGTAGGAGCGAGCTTGCTCGCGAAAATCGTCAACGATAACGCAGTGCTCCTGGTAGCCCGCGGTGTCTTTGCGTTCTTCGCGAGCAAGCTCGCTCCTACAAGGGAGGTGATTGCCGATAGCCCCGTTTGAAATTAACCAGGAGGTCTCTATGTTGAATAAAAACAATAAGCTGCGACATAGCATTTCATTGGCCGCCGTACTGGCCCTCAGTGGTTTGAGCGCTTCGGCCTGGGCCGATGCGTATGAAGATGCCGCTAAAAAATGGATCGGCAGCGAGTTCAAACCCTCGACCCTTACCGAAGCCCAACAGCTGGAGGAGTTGAAGTGGTTTATCAAGGCGTCGGAGCCGTTCCGTGGGATGAAGATCAACGTGGTGTCGGAAACCCTCACCACCCATGAGTACGAGTCCAAGGTGCTGGCCAAGGCTTTCAGCGAAATCACCGGCATCAAGCTGACCCACGACCTGCTGCAGGAAGGCGACGTGGTGGAGAAGCTGCAAACCCAGATGCAGTCCGACAAGAACATCTATGACGGCTGGGTCAATGATTCCGACTTGATCGGTACGCACTTTCGCTACGGCAAGACCGAATCCATCACCGACCTGATGGCCAACGAAGGCAAGGATTTCACCTCGCCGACCCTGGACCTCAAGGACTTTATCGGCCTGTCCTTCACCACCGCGCCGGACGGCAAGATCTACCAACTGCCCGACCAGCAGTTCGCCAACCTCTATTGGTTTCGTGCCGACTGGTTCGAACGCCCGGAGCTGAAAGCCAAGTTCAAGGAAAAATACGGCTACGACCTCGGCGTACCGGTGAACTGGTCGGCCTATGAAGACATCGCCAAGTTCTTCAGCGAAGACGTCAAGGAAATCGACGGCAAGCGCATCTACGGGCACATGGACTACGGCAAGAAAGACCCGTCCCTGGGCTGGCGCTTCACCGACGCCTGGTTCTCCATGGCCGGCGGCGGCGACAAGGGCTTGCCCAACGGCTTGCCGGTGGACGAGTGGGGCATACGCGTGGAGGACTGCCACCCGGTGGGTTCCAGCGTGACCCGCGGCGGCGACACCAACGGCCCGGCGGCCGTGTTCGCCACGCAGAAATACGTGGACTGGATGAAGGCCTACGCGCCACCGGAAGCAGCCGGCATGACCTTCTCCGAATCCGGCCCGGTGCCGTCCCAGGGCAACATCGCCCAGCAGATCTTCTGGTACACCGCGTTTACCGCCGACATGGTCAAGCCGGGCCTGCCGGTGGTGAATGCCGACGGCACGCCGAAATGGCGCATGGCGCCGTCACCGGTCGGACCTTACTGGGAAAAGGGCATGAAAAAGGGCTATCAGGACGTAGGTTCCTGGACCTTCCTCAAGTCCACCCCCGAGAAGCAGAAACTCGCGGCCTGGCTCTACGCGCAGTTCGTCACCTCCAAAACTGTGTCGCTGAAGAAAACCATCGTGGGCCTGACGCCGATTCGTGAGTCGGATATCAACTCCCAGGCGATGACCGACATGGCGCCCAAGCTCGGTGGCCTGGTGGAGTTCTACCGCAGCCCGGCCCGCACCGAATGGTCGCCGACCGGCACCAACGTGCCGGACTACCCGCGTCTGGCGCAACTGTGGTGGAGCAACATCGCCGCCGCCGCCAGTGGCGAGAAAACCCCGCAACAGGCGTTGGACAACCTGGCCAAGGAACAGGACGCGATCATGACGCGCCTGGAGCGCTCCAAGGTGCAACCGGTATGCGGCCCGAAAATGAACCCCGAGCGTGACGCGCAATACTGGTTCGACCAGCCGGGTGCACCGAAGCCGAAACTGGCCAATGAGAAGCCCAAGGGCGAAACCGTGAACTACAACGACCTGCTCAAGCAGTGGGAGGCGGCGCGTAAATAGTTCATCAGAGTGTGCTGAATGTGGGAGGGGGCTTGCTCCCGATAGCGGTGGTTCAGTCACAAATGGAGTGGCTGAGCCACCGATATCGGGAGCAAGCCCCCTCCCACATTTGGACCTGCGTTGTGCCATCAATGACCGCTTATCCACCCCAACCCAACCTCATTTGAATTTTTCGCACATCCCAATGCTCTGCATTTTAGAAGCGCACATTTTTGAGCGCTCTTGCGGGGCCACCTTGTGGGAGGCCCGTTGTAACGGACTTTGCGGAAACTGCCATCATGACACTCCTTACAGCGCTGTCAGGCCAGCCGGCCTCCATGACCCCATCGGCTCACGGCCCCTACCAGGAGCTTTACCAGCAGCTGTATGGGGAAACCCATGGCTGTGAAGAAGCTGCGCGCAACTTCCTGCAAGCGCAATTGGCCCAGGTACGCGAGGCACCCAGTGAATTGCCCGAAATGCCCGAGCAGTTGCCGGCCTGGATCGAACAGCGTTGCGCAGACGTGGCCCAGGCTTACGCCGACTACCTTGAGCAACGCCAGCAAGGCCGGCCTCGGCGCTATTTCCAGAACAAGGCCCATGCGTTGTATTTCCTGCAGCGCGTGGGCCCGACCAAACAGGTGGATGGCGCCTGGCTCAACGGCTTGCTGCGCTATTGGCAGGACCCGCGTTTCGATGGCCTGCTCACCACCTACCTGGAAGAGTTGGGCGATGGCGAGGCCGCGCAGAACCATGTGGTGATCTACCGCAAATTGCTCAGTGACCACGATGCTGACAGCGAAGCCGGCCTCGACGATGACCACTACCTGCAAGGTGCGCTGCAATTAGCCCTGGGCCTGTGCGCCGAAGAGTTCCTGCCGGAGATCATCGGCTTCAACCTGGGCTACGAACAGTTGCCCCTGCACCTGTTGATCACCGCCTACGAGCTGAGCGAACTGGGCATCGATCCCTATTACTTCACCCTCCACGTCACCATCGACAACGCCAGCAGCGGCCATGCCTGCAAGGCGGCGCAATCGGTGCTGAGCCTGTTGCCGCTGGGCGAGGGCAGGGCGGATTTCTATCGGCGCGTGGCGCAAGGGTATCGCCTCAATGATCTTGGCCCGGGCACCACGGCGGTAATCAAGCAATTCAACCTGCAGGACGAAGTGGTCGCCATGCTTGAACGCAAGCGCACCTTCGGCCAGCACATGCATTCGGACTACTGCCGCTTCGAAGGCAAGACCGTCAACCAGTGGCTGGCCAAGCCGGGGCAGATCGGCGATTTCCTCAAGGCCCTGGAAGACAAGGGTTGGATCAAACGCAATGAGGATCCCGCCGAGAGCCGCTTCTGGCAACTGATCGATGGCGCCGGCGCGGCGATGTTCGGCGTGTTCAGCGGCTATGAAAAACAACTGATGCATGACTGGATCGCCGGGGACTGGATCAGCAGCCAGCGCGTGCTGCCAGTTCGTCCGGGACGTGGCAGCCGTTTCTCCCGCGAACAGCGTCGCCCGGCGGATCCGGATACCCAGGCCCTGGTGGATTCACTGTGGCAACTGCCCGATGACCAGCAGCTCACCGCGCTGATCCCCTGGATGTCGGCGCGCCGTCACTGTACGCCCGCAGGGTTGTACGCGACCCGCCGCTTTATCCAATTGCGTGCGCGTTTGCGCTAAGGAACTTGCCCATGTCTGCACAACAACTCGCTGATCGCGCCTTGCTGAACCTGGGCCGAGGGTTAAAGGAAAGTGGCTATCGCTTTATCACGCCAACGCCCCTGACCCACGAGCGTGTCTACCGGCGTTTGGCGACGCCGCTGGCGATGAACATGCGTGATGTATTCGGCTGGTCGATGCCGTTCGACAATGAGCTGTTGCCAGAGGCGTTTCGTGAAGAGTTGCTGCAAGCCGGCGCGATCGAAAAACATGACGCTTTGTGGCGCAGCACGGTGCGTTGGTCGAGCCTCGATGGGCTGCTTTTTGCCCATTCACCATTTCCCACCGTACAAGCCGATGCGGTATTTTTCGGCCCCGACAGCTACCGTTTTGCCCAAGTGATCGAAGCCCATCTGCAACAGCGTTTCGAGCCGCTCAAACGCGCGGTGGATATCGGCTGTGGTGCCGGTGTTGGCGCCCTGGTGGTTGCCCGCGCACGGCATGACGCCGAGGTGCTGGCGGTGGATATCAACCCCCGCGCCCTGCGCATGACTGCGGTGAATGCCGAGTTGGCCGGGCTGAGTAACGTCAGCGTCTATCATAGCGATGTGCTGGCCAGCGTCGAGGGTGAATTCGACCTGATCGTCGCCAACCCTCCGTACATGAATGACGATGGCCAGCGCGCCTATCGCCATGGCGGCGGCGCGTTGGGCGAGCAGTTGTCGGTGCGCATCGTCAGCGAGTCCATCGGGCGCCTGGCCCTTGGCGGCAGCCTGGTGCTCTATACCGGCGTGGCGATGGTGGCCGGTGCCGATCCGTTCCTGAAGGCAGTTAAGCCGCTGTTGGCCAACGATGCCTATGGCTGGACCTACCGTGAATTGGACCCCGACGTCTTTGGCGAAGAACTCGACAAACCGGGGTATGAAGGTGTGGAGCGCATCGCCGTGGTCGCGCTCACCGTCACACGGCTGCGCTGACGTCCATGCTCACCTTTGGTATCGAAGAGGAATACCTGCTCACCGATCTGCACACCCGCTGCATGCTCGCCGAACCCTCGGCGGCGGTGCTGGCGGCCTGCCGTGAGGCGATTGGCGGTGGCTTCGCCTATGAGATGTTCCAAGGGCAGATCGAGGCCGCCTCACCAGTCTTCACCACCAGCGGCGAAGCGGCGGATTATCTGGCGACAGTGCGCGGCAACCTGGCCGAGGCCCTGGGCGAATTCGGCCTCGGGGCAGTGTGCGCCGGCAGCCACCCCCTGGCCGATTGGCGCATGCAGCGGCCAACCCCGCAGGCGCATTTCCAGCAACTGTTCGATGATATCCAGTATGTGGCGCGGCGCAGTGTGTTGTGCGGGCTGCACGTGCATGTGCAGGTCCCGCAAACACTGGACCGCATCGCCGTGATGAACCAGGTGTCGCCATGGCTGCCGTTGTTGTTGCTGCTCAGTTGCTCGTCGCCATTTTGGGACGGCGCGCCCAGCGGCTTTATGAGCTACCGCCAGGCGGCTTGTGATGAGTGGCCGCGCATGGGCGTGCCCGAACATTTTGCCGATTGGAACGAGTACCTGCGCTACCTTGCGTTGCTGCAGCGCGTGGGCGCGATCAAGGCCGATGGCAACGGCTGGTGGGGCATTCGCCCGGCGGCGCGTTACCCAACCCTTGAACTGCGCATGACCGACGCCTGCCCACGGCTGGCGGATGCCTTGGCCCTTGCCACGCTGTTTCGGGTGATGGTCACCCACGCCTGCACCCTGGAGCGCCCCGGCGCCGAATTCAGCGCCCAAGCGCGTTGGCTGCTCAAGGAGAACCGCTGGCAGGCTAAACGCTACGGCGCTGAGGGCCGGTTCGCGTTGAACGACACGGGTGCCATGGGCAGCGCTGAGCAATGGTTGCAATGCGCCCGACAAACCTTTGCCGCCACTGCCGAAGCCATGGGCGAGTCGCAGTTGTTCGATTCCCTGCAAGCACTGCTGCGGCGCGGCAACAGCGCCACCGAACAATTGCGCTGGCACGCCCAGGCGCGGGCCGACGGTACCGATGAGCTGGAATGCCTGCGCCATGTGGTCGACCAACTGCTGGTTCAGGGCAGGGGCGACCACTGATCGGGTGCTGCGCCAAGTTGAAGGAACACTGACGCAATCGCGCCGCCCTTAACTAGTAACCCCTCAATAGCAGGAGCGCAGAGCATGCGAGCGATGACTTACCAGGGCGCACACAAGGTGCAGGTCGACACGGTGCCCGATCCGACCATTGAACAACCCGACGATATCATTCTGCGTGTCACCGCCACGGCCATCTGCGGCTCGGACCTGCACCTGTACCGTGGCAAGATTCCCACCGTGGAACACGGCGACATCTTCGGCCATGAATTCATGGGCATCGTCGAAGAAACCGGCCCGGCGGTCACCGCGGTGCAGCGCGGCGACCGCGTGGTGATTCCATTCGTGATTGCCTGTGGCGATTGCTTTTTCTGCCAGCTCCAGCAATACGCCGCCTGCGAAACCACCAACGACGGGCGCGGAGCGATCCTGAATAAAAAAGCCATTCCACCGGGCGCGGCGCTGTTCGGCTATAGCCGCCTGTACGGCGGCATTCCGGGCGGCCAGGCGGAGTTGGTGCGGGTGCCCAAGGCCAACACCGGGCCGTTCAAGGTGCCGGGCACCCTGGCCGATGAAAAGGTGCTGTTCCTCTCCGATATCCTGCCCACCGCCTGGCAGGCGGTGACCAATGCCGGTATCGGCAAGGGCTCAAGCGTGGCGATCTATGGCGCCGGGCCTGTGGGCCTGCTCAGTGCGGCGTGCGCGCTGATGCTGGGGGCCGGGCAAATCTTCATGGTCGACGACCACCCTTACCGGCTGGCCTATGCGCAGAAGATGTACGGTGTGATCCCGATCAACTTCGAAGAAGACGATGACCCGGCCGATACCATCATCCGCCAGACCGCCGGCATGCGTGGCGTCGATGGAGTGGTGGATGCGGTAGGTTTCGAAGCCAAGGGCAGCACCACGGAAACCATCCTCACCACCCTCAAGATCGAAGGCAGCAGCGGCAAGGCCCTGCGCCAGTGCATCGCTGCCGTGCGCCGCGGTGGCGTGGTCAGCGTAGCCGGGGTATACGCCGGATTTATCCACGGCTTTATGTTCGGCGATGCCTTCGACAAGGGCCTGACCTTCAAGATGGGCCAGACCCATGTACAGCGCTTTTTACCCGAGCTGCTGGAGCATATCGAACTGGGGCACCTGAACCCCGAGGCGATCGTCACCCATCGGCTGTCCCTGGAACAGGCGGCGCGGGGCTATGAACTGTTTGATAAAGCCGAGGAAGAGTGCCGCAAGGTGATCCTGCTGCCGGGGATCAGTGATCGGCCACTGACCGAGCCGCTGGAAGAGGAACTGACCCCTGAGCTGCGCGTGCAGGGCGTGCCCGGCTACTAAAAAATGTGGGAGGGGGCTTGCTCCCGATAGCAGTGTGTCAGCCCATACATCGGTTGACTGACACGCCGCCATCGGGAGCAAGCCCCCTCCCACATTTACAGTGTCAGGCCATGGCTTGGGGCTGAATGCGCAACTCGCCGTCCACATCCTTGACCAGCCCGCTGGCCACGAACAACGGCGCCAGGCGCTTGTGCAACTGCGGCTCGACAAACTCCTTCACCATCTCCAGCACCAGCACGCCACTGAGCGGCAGCTCGACCTTGGTGTACGACAACCACGCCTTCTTCAACGCCATCAACACATCACTGCCCGCTGTCGAAGCAAAGCGACGGTGCATTGGCTTACCGTCGAAGGTGAACGTGTGCTGGAACTCATAGCCGCTTTCATCACCACCGCTGGCAGCGCACCGTACGCAGGTGCACGGGCCGTCACCAAAGGCGCTGCGCAGGTAAGCGTTGAAGTCCACCACGGGCTTGAGTGACAGGCGCTTATCAACCTCAAACAGGTCCCCGGTCATTTTTTCGTCAGTGTTCAACGTCCATTTCCTCGCAGGTCAGTCGCGGTATTTCAACGCGCGGCACAATACCAGCCGAGCGCGGGTTTGTGGGTTATTTGCATGACAATAGATCCCGATATTCTGTCCGGGCCCTATGGAGCGCAGGCAGCCAACCCCGTTCTAGACATGAAATGCCGTCAAAAATGTGGGAGGGGGCTTGCTCCCGATGGCGGTGTGTCAGCCACAGTTGTGTGTGCTGATACTCCCTCGTCGGGGCATGGGTATCTACACAACTGCTTGCTCTTGCGCTGTTGCTGTTGCTCTGGCTTTTGATCTTGATCTCAGGCGCCCCGTCAAACACGCTGGCCGAACGCAGGCTTGAAGCCGTGGGTAACCCGGCAGGACGCCGGGTTAGCCGCCCCGCGCCATGGATGGCGCGTGGCGGCGGCCCACGGATTCAAGCCTGCGTTCGGGCACACCGAGCCTAAGCGAGGTGCCGAGTGTTGGGGCGAAGGCCTTTTGGTTACTTTTGTGCCTTTACAAAAGTGACACGCCGTAAGGGCGTAACCCTAAGTGGCCGTTACCGCAGCAACGGATATGTACTCGGTCTGATCCAACATCCTGGTCGGCTGTCAGGCCGCCATCGGGAGCAAGCCCCCTCCCACATTTTGATCCTCACAGCCCCGAAGGATCAGCGGAAAAACTCACCCGGTGTCGTTTCAAACTGCTGACGAAACGCATTGATAAATGCCGACGTCGATTCATATCCACACCCCAGCGCCACATCCGTCACCCGCTCACCCCGTTCCAGGGCGGGCAGGGCGCTCAGCAGTCGCAGGCGCTGGCGCCAGGCGCGGAACGTCAGCCCGGTGTCATTCAGGAACACGCGGCTGAGGGTCTTTTCGCTGACCCCCACTTTGGCGCTCCAATCCCCCAATGTGGTCTGCTGCTCCGGGCGCAGGCTCAGGCTGCGATAGATCTGCCGCAGTCGTGGGTCATGGGGCAACGGCAACATCAGATCCACCTGGGGCGCGGCGGCGAGTTGGTCGAGCAGCACCTGGGCGAGGCGTCCATCGGGCCCGTCCTGGGCATATTCCACCGGCAACTGGCTGAAGTTGCGGATCAACTCACGCAACAAACTGCTCACTTCCAGCACTTGGCAACGCTCGGCCGCCCAAGCCGTGACGCTGCAATCGAGGTACAGACTGCGCATTTCGGTATGGGGCGAACTGAATACCCGATGGGGCATGCCCGCCGGGATCCACACTGCACGTTGCGGCGGCGCGACGAAGCGGCCGACGCTGGTCTGGATCTCCAGCACCCCGGAAATCGCATAGGACAACTGCACCCACGGGTGACTGTGCCGTCGTGTCAGCGCCCGATTGGGTAAGGATTCAGTACGCCCATACACAGGCCGTGGCAGGCTGGAAAGCCCGGGCACACTGCGTCGCACGGCTTTTTCATGTCCTTTAGGCGGCATTTACTGGCTCATTGGCGTTAGTCGGTAACAGGCGGTTACGTTAGAGTCGCCACGACGCTCTTGGCAACCCCTGGAAGACTTGCTTATGACCCGCCCGCGCTTTCTACCCGATAACTTCACCCTGACCCTGATCGCCACGGTGATCCTCGCCTCCCTGCTACCGGCCAGCGGCCAGACCGCCGTCGCCTTCGGCTGGGTCACCAACCTGGCCATCGCGCTGCTGTTTTTCCTGCACGGCGCCAAGCTGTCACGCCAGGCCATCGTTGCCGGTGCCGGCCACTGGCGCTTGCACCTGCTGGTGTTCAGCCTGACCTTCGTGCTGTTCCCGCTGCTGGGCCTGGCGCTCAAGCCGGTGTTGTCGCCGCTGGTCGGCAAAGATCTGTACATGGGCATGCTCTATCTCTGCGCCTTGCCGGCGACGGTGCAATCGGCGATTGCCTTTACATCCCTGGCCCGCGGCAATATCCCGGCGGCGATTTGCAGCGCGGCGGCTTCCAGCCTGTTCGGTATCTTCCTGACGCCGCTGCTGGTAGCGCTGCTGCTCAACGTGCACGGTGATGGCGGCTCCACAGTCGATGCGATTGTCAAAATCAGCGTGCAGTTGTTGTTGCCGTTCATTGCCGGGCAAGTCGCCAGCCGCTGGATCGGTCGCTGGGTCGGGCGTAACAAAGCCTGGCTGAAATTCGTTGACCAGGGCTCGATCCTGCTGGTGGTCTACGGCGCATTCAGCGAAGCGGTCACCGAAGGTATCTGGCACCAGATTCCGTTGTGGCAACTGGGCGGTCTAGTGGTGGCCTGCTGCGTATTGCTCGCGCTGGTGCTGGTGGCCTCCACGTTGCTGAGCAAGGCGTTTGGTTTTAACCAGGAAGACCGCATCACCATCCTGTTCTGCGGCTCGAAGAAAAGCCTGGCGACCGGCGTGCCGATGGCGCAGGTGCTGTTTGCCGGGGCGAGCATGGGCGTGTTGATTTTGCCGTTGATGCTGTTTCACCAGATCCAGTTGATGGTCTGCGCGGCGTTGGCCCAGCGCTATGCCCAGCGTCCGGAAAGTATTCCTGAGTTGATGGGGCAGGTGGATCCGTGATCCACCTCTCATTCTCGGGTAAATAAGCTCAAGTTAACCGCCGCGCCGACGACTAACTTCTTACTAACCCAAGAAGGAGTGTCGGCATGAACGTTGGTCGTTTTTCAGTAATGGCGAGCCTCCTTTGTCTATGGGCAAGCACCTGCGGCGCAGCGGAGATAGCTGGGCAGGGCACTCTCAGGTTCACCGGCGCCATCGTCGAGTCGGGGTGTGCGACAAATGCGCGCAGCGGTTCGGTGATGGAGCTGCGCGGCTGTGCCAGAGTCAGTCGCGGCAGCCGCTTCGAGGCGCGCAATGTAGCGTCGGTTGCCAGCGTCAACGCGGCCCATGTGCGGCTGGTGGCGGACAGCGGCGAGGGGCGCTATTACGACCAGCGCTATCTGCTGGTGGACAATGCGGGTAAGGCCATCGAGTCGGGCAACTACGTGATTACCATGACCTCGCCATAGCTCCCGGGGCGACGATCCGCCTCAACAGCCGCCCGAGAAACCTATAGAATGCTCGGCGGCGGCGCTTGTCCTGGGCGGCGCCTGATCATCGTCAGAGTACCGCGCCCGTCAATGAGCCTTTCAGCCGCAACCCCCCAAGCCAATTGGCAACCGGTCATCGCCCTGGCGCTGGCCGCGTTTGTGTTCAATACCACCGAATTCGTCCCTGTCGGGCTGCTCAGCGCTATCGGTGCCAGCTTCGACATGCCCGTAGCCAGCGTCGGCCTGATGCTCACCATCTATGCCTGGATCGTGTCGCTGACCTCGCTGCCGGTAATGCTGCTGACCCGCAACGTCGAACGGCGCAAATTGCTGATCGTGCTGTTCGGCCTGTTTATCGCCAGCCATATCCTTTCCAGCGTGGCCACCAGCTTCGGCTTGCTGATGGTCAGTCGGGTCGGCATCGCCCTGGCCCATGCGTTGTTCTGGTCGATCACGGCTTCTTTGGCCGTACGCCTGGCGCCGGAAGGCAAGCAGGTGCAGGCCCTTGGCTTGCTGGCCACCGGCACGTCACTGGCGATGGTGCTGGGCATTCCTTTAGGTCGTCTGTTGGGCGAGGCCATGGGCTGGCGCACCACCTTCCTGGTGATCGCCGCGTTCGCCGCCGCCCTGGTGTTCTGGCTGGCGCGCACCTTGCCGCCGCTGCCCAGCCAGAACTCCGGTTCCCTGCGCAGCCTGCCACTGCTGTTCAAACGTCCGGCGCTGGTGGCCCTCTACGTGCTGACCGCGATGACGGTCACCGCGCAATTCACCGCCTACAGCTATATCGAACCTTTCGTCGAAGGCGTCGCCGGGCTGGGCGGCAGTGCGGTCACTGTGATCCTGTTGGTGTTCGGTGGTGCCGGCATTATCGGTTCGTTGTTGTTCAGCCTGGTGCATCGCTTCAACCCCCATGTCTTCGTGATCAGCACGGTATTCCTGCTCGCCGCATGCCTGGCCCTGATGCTGCCGTTGAGCGGCGCCGAGTCTTACCTGGTGGTGCTGAGCATTTTCTGGGGTATGGCGATCATGGGCTTTGGCCTGGCCATGCAGTCCAAAGTGCTGGTGCTTGCACCGGACGCCACCGACGTGGCCATGGCGATGTTCTCCGGTATCTACAACATCGGCATCGGCGGCGGCGCGTTGATGGGTAGCTGGGTCGGCAGCCACTTCGGCTTCGCCTGGATCGGCGCGGCGGGCGGGTTGCTGGCGGCGCTGGCGTTGGTGGGATATTGCCTGGCGATTCGGCGGTTTGGGCAGGGAGTGCCGTTCAACAAATAAAATTCACAGGGACTGGTGATTGATGAAGTATTTAATGGTTGTTTGTGTTCTGTTATCGCTCGGTGGCTGCGTTACCAACCAGTTGCACTTCGCGGCGTACTCGACGGAGGCCGAGTTGGCGGCAATCAAAGGTCGTGTTGTACAGGCCGATATCGTGCAAGTGACCGGCGGTGAAAAGTGTACGCGCTGTAAGGAGTCGAGCAAGATTGTTTGGCATGCTGCGAATTACAATGTTGGCCTTTACGAGGGGTTCGCCAACGTTCCTGTTGACGACTGGACCGAGTTCACCAAACGTGCTGTGGACGCTTCTCCCACTTCGACACTCAAAACCAGCGTCGAAATCGACAGAGTCTTCGTCAAGACTTGGAACTCTCCTGACTATTACGCCTGTGAGGTTACCCTGACGGTGGACGTCGCCGGCGCGAAATACCCTGGGCGCTCCCGGCTCAAGTTGAAGCAGGTGGGGCAAAGCTTAATCGGTGACAAGGTTGCTGCTCTTAACGCGCAGGTATTGGATACTGTAGGCCTGACAGTTAAAGCGGCCTATATGAATGCTTTGACCAACTATCACAAGGCGCACTGAATAAGTGCGGTTTTGCTGATTGGCTGAGCTTATAGAGGCATGGGTATCTACACAACTCTGACGTAGCGACCGTCAGTAACCACGATGCGAAGCGAGCCGCTCTTGATCTTGATCTGCTTTTGATCTCAGGCGCCCCGTTAAACCACGCTGGCCGGAATTCGACAGGGGTTTGGGGGGTAAACCGGCAGGGATGCCGGTTTAGCCGCCCCGCGCCATGGATGGCGCGTGGCGGCGGCCCCCCAAATCCCTGTCGGATTACGGGCACACCGAGCCTAAGCGAGGTGCCGAGTGGTGGGGCAAGAGCCTTTTGCTTACTTTTGGGCTTTTTTCAAAAGTGAGCCGCTGTAAGAGCGGAACCAATAGTGGCCGTTACCTAAACAATGGATATGTACGCAAACCAACCCAACATCCTGGTCGGCTATCAGGCCGCCATCGGGAGCAAGCCCCCTCCCACATTTGGATCGCTGCATCAGCTAGATAGCTATAAGCTGCCAGGGAGCAGCGGTGTATCAAAGTTATGTAGATACCCATGCTTATAGAGGGCGACCGCGAGGCCGCCCGTTTTCGTCTACGACATCCTTGCCCTTAGCCTACGCCCAATCATATCCAGTAAATCGCAGCCGTCACGCAATGGAATACTTAACAGCAACGCGAAGTCCTGCAACACAACGGTATCGCTGTTTATTTCATCGCGAAGTGCCAGGTTTTCCAGAACTTGAGTGACTGCCCGAATGCGAAAAACAGCTGCGTCATGCAAGGCATCTAGCGGTGCCTGAGTATCGATTAGCAGGGTAGGTATGGTGCAATCGGGGCCCGTGATGGGCATGTATCGATCAGATGAGGTCATGGTTCTTGCTCCTATATCTAAGTGAGCCGTCACCTTCTGCCGCCAAGCAGAATTAGGGTGGCGGATTACGCAAGGTTGGCGGACCGGGGATATAGGACCCGGCACTTCCGAAGAAGTCCCTGCGCAACCCGCCATTGCACGAAATCACGGGCGCAAAAAAAGCGCCTGCAATCGTGTTGGGGGCGCCGTTGCGCCTATATCTGGTCGGACCGCCAAGTCCAATCGCAGCACTTGCTGCGAGTTGGAAGAGTAGCCTGGAGGATGCTCTATCGCAACCGGGGAGTGGACGACATCAAAAAATTGAATCGATCTCTCCCCGTCAATGTGGTGAGCAACGCGAAGTTCTACGCCACCGGAATCAACGGATCCGCCGCCGCCAGCGCCACTGCCCGATCCGCCGCCGGTGGGTAGATCCACACACTGTTGATCTGCTGCTTGAGTGCCTTGGCCTCCTGGCCCACCAGTTTCAGCTGGCGGTCCCAGCCTTCGGTGTACACCGCGCCCCAGGCGCCGAGGTCGAGGCAGGTCACGTATTTGGGTTGGCTGTAGGCCATCGGCGCCACGCCGATCAAGTCGGCGGCGACGTTGTTGCCGGCGTAGCGGCCCAGGGCGATGGCGTGCTGGCAGGACATGGCGGCGAAGTTACCCAGCTCGTCGGTGGCGGCGTAGGCCACGTCACCGGCTGCAAAGACGGCGGGCTGGCCTTTGACCTTCAAGTGTGCGTCCACATGCAAGCGACCCTGGGGGTCGCGGGTGCTGTCGACATGTTCGGTCAAGGGGTTGGCGCGAAAGCCAATGGTCCAGATCACGGTACTCGATTCAATCCGCTGCCCGTCCGCCAGGGTCACGCCGCCGGCATCCACCGAGGCCACCGAAGTATTCAGTATCCATTGCAGTCCCAATTCCTGGCTGGCTTCGATGATTGACGGGCGTATGCCATCGCCCATGGAACCTGCGATTTGCGGGCCGCGGTCCACCACGATCACCCGAATATCGGCAGCATCTCCCAGCGCCGCACGCAGCCGCGCCGGCATCTCGGTGGCGGTCTCGATGCCGGTAAAACCGCCGCCGGCGACTACCACGGTGTTGCGGGCCGGGCTGTCGGGCAGGTTTTTCAAGGCCTTGATATGGGCTTCAAGGCGCGTGGCATCTTCGATCTGGTCCACATCGAAGACGTGCTGGATACCGTGCATGTCGGGGCGATTCAAGCGGCTGCCGGCGGCCAATACCAAGCGGTCGTAGCTAAGGGCGGTGGGGACGCCGGCCGCGTTGCGGTAGGTCACCAGCTTGGCATTGACGTCGATGCTTTCGGCGGCGCCTTGCACGAAGGTCACCCCCACTGCATCGAACAGCGGGCCCAAGGGCGCCAGCATATTGTGTACGTCGGGCTCGTAGAAGCGTGGGCGAATGCGCAGTTCCGCTTGCGGGGCGAGCAGGCTGATGTGCACATCGTTGCGGTCATGTTTGTCGAGCAGCCGGGCCGCGCTCAAGGCGCTCCACACGCCGCCGAACCCGGCGCCGATGATGAGAATGTGTTGTTTCATGGGGTTGCTCCAGAGACCAGATAAGCCGCAAGGCATTGCCTGATCACTGTAAAAGCAGCGCGGACTGGCAGAAAGTACATAAAACCCTGGATGACTGCCAGAACCGTCAGCGCTAACGAGAAAAGCGCTCCCGGTAATCACGGGGCGAGATGGCCAGATGACGGTGGAAGGTGCAGCGCATGCGTTCCTCGTCGCCAAACCCGCACAGCCGGGCGATTTGGTCGATGCTGCGTTGGGAGTCTTCGAGCATGCGCCGCGCCGCTTCCATGCGAAACAGCTCGATGGCCTTGGCCGGGGTGCGCCCGGTTTTTTGCTTATAGACCCGGGCAAAGTTGCGCGGGCTCATATGGCTCTGGGCGGCCAGGCGTTCTACGCTGAGGTCGCTGTGTTGCAGGTTGTCGCTGATCCAGACATGCAGCGCATCGAAGCCGGCGCTGTCGGTGGTTTGCGCTTGCAGCACCTGGCTGAACTGCGCCTGCCCACCGGGGCGCTTGAGGAACACCACCAACTCCCGCGCCACTTGCAGCGCCACTTCACGGCCGCAGTCGGCTTCCACCAGCGCAAGGGCCAGGTCGATCCCGGCACTCACGCCAGCTGAGGTCCACACCTGGCCTTGCTGCACGAAGATCGCGTCCATATCCACTTCGATGCTCGGGAAGCGTTGCCTGAGCAGGTCGCACATCGCCCAATGGGTCGCGGCGCGGCGGCCCTCGAGCAAGCCGGCCGATGCCAGCAGGAAGGTGCCGCTGCACACCGAGGCGGTGCGTCGAGCCTGGCCGGAGGCGTTGCGCAGCCAGTCCACCAGGGCGGTGTTGTCCGCCATGGCTTGTTCAATGGCGGGCGCGCCGGGCACCACCAGGGTATCGATGGTGCCCGGTTCAAACTGGGCCAACGCCAGCGTATCGACGCTCAAGCCCTCGGCAGTCGGCATCAGGCCACCTGCCAGGCTGGCGTTGTGCACCACGTAGCCAGGTAGACCACGCTCGGTCATGGCCTTGGTCGCAGCCCAGAACACGGTTTGGGCGCCGGTCAGGTCGAGCAGGCCCATTTGTGGATAGGCCAGGAACACCAGGGAACGGGGTTGGCCTAGCGGGGCGATGGATGATGTCATGCGCTGGCCAAGAGCTTTTCCAGTTTTTCCTGGTCCCGCGCAAACTGGCGGATGCCTTCCGCGAGTTTTTCAGTGGCCATCGCATCTTCATTCGAGGCCCAGCGAAATTGCGCTTCGGTCAAGGTCTGGCGCGCTTCGCCCTCGGTAGAAATGCGCCCCGGGATCACCTTGAGAATCCCCGCACCCACCGCCACCGCGAAGTGATCGCAGGCCAGGCCCACGTCGCCCTTGGACTGCGCGACGACACTGCGCAGCAACTCGGCGTATTCCGGAATGGCGGCGGCCTTGAGCAGCAGCGACGGGTTGGTGGTGGCGTCCACCGGGCGCAGGCGGCTGATGGCTTCCAGGTCGCCGGTGTCGCAGACCACGGTGGTGAATTGCTTGAGTTGTTCGAGCTTGGATGTCATGAGTGGTGGCCTCCAGGAAAGTGGCAAGGACCCCTGTTGTACCACTTCCCGCCGGCCTTGTTTACCCTGGGGTTGCCGGGTCTGTACCGCCGAATGTGTGGGGCTTGCTCCGATGGCGGTGGGTCAGATATGGATTAATTGACTGACCCACCGCTATCGGGAGCAAGCCCCCTCCCACAGGGGTTATGGAGTGTTGGCAGGTGTGGGTTGCAGGCAAACCAGTGCGCGGTCGGCGAGGGTGCGGGCCATGTCGATCAGGTGGGCCGTCGAGCAGGCCATGTCGCGCTGGGTGCCTTTGAGGCCCTCAGCAGTTTCGGTGGCGGTGGTTGCGGCGCAGCGTAGCAGCGAGGAAATGCTGGCGATGGCGTCTTCGAAGCTCAGGTCTTCGTGGGCGACAAAAACGGGATAGGGTGGATCGGGGACGACTTTGTTCATGCTTGAAGCTCCTGCTTGGATTGGAAGCCATTCTTTTGCCGATCTCACACGTCAAAAGGTGGCAGCTATGTGCGGGGTGAGATACCGGAAGCAGGACCCGGCCAGACCGAAGTCTGCCCGCACATAGCCGCCATAGACGGTTGTAGCGCATGGTGCCTGCTCATGCACGGGATCTCACACCCGATCGCTGATATGCAGCGACGAAGCGAAGGCTAGCCAGTGGATTGAGCAGGCGCAAGGCCGAAGGATTGTCTAGGAAGCGTCCTGCAAATTAAAGGGGTATGGATTGCTGGCCTTTAACAATGCATGTCGAACAGGCGACACAGGCCAAAATGTGGGAGGGAGCAAGCCCCCTCTCACAGGGGTTATGGGGTGTTGGCAGGTTTGGGTTGCAGGCAATCCAGTGCGCGGTCGGCGAGGGTGCGGGCCATGTCGATCAAGTGGGCGGTGGAGCAGGCCATGTCGCGTTGGGTGCCTTTGAGGCCCTCGGCGGTTTCGGTTGCTGTGGTGGTGGCGCAGCGTAGCAGCGAGGAAATGCTGGCGATGGCGTCTTCGAAGCTCAGGTCTTCGTGGGCGACAAAAACGGGATAGGGTGGATCGGGGACGACTTTGTTCATGGATATAGCTCCTACTCAGTTGGGGCGCCATCCGGTGCCGTTTCCACACGGCAGATTGGGTGGCAGCCATACGCGGGGTGGAAACCGGGGAGTAGGACCCAGTCAGACCGAAGTCTGCCCGCGCACAGCCGCCATTGAGCGTTTGCATACGATCATGACGCCTACTCATTCCCGGGTTTCCACACCCGATCGCTGATATGCAGCGACGAAGCGAAGGCTAGCCAGTGGATTGAGCAGGCGCAAGGCCGAAGGATTGTCTAGGAAACGTCCTGCAAATTAAAGGGATATGGATTGCTGGCCTTTAACAATGCATGTCGAGCAGGCGACACAGGCCAAAATGTGGGAGGGGGCTTGCTCCCGATAGCGGTGGGTCAGGTATGAATTAATTGACTGCCCCACTGCTATCGGGAGCAAGCCTACTCCCACAGGTGTGACATGGACGTCATTACCGCTGTACTGGTAAAACTCAGCTAACTTGAAGACCCACGAGCAAAAACGGGAACCCTTCCGCCCCACACTTGTCCCCGCTTCCCATGTCACCCCCCACCCTTCAAATCCCTTAATTTTCCAAGCCTGCCGGAAGCCCCTCCTGGCCCCCGGCTGCGCCCGTTGTTTTTCAAGGGCGCCGCGCCTAGCGGAAAAACTGAATACGGACATTCTCTAAAACCGTGACTTATCAGGCAGGTTCCCCATGCAGTTCAGCGACTTACTGGCAGCGATTTCCACCCACGCGATCCGTCTGCAAACTGAAGAGGGCGACCTGATCATTCTCGGTGATGACGAAGCCTTGGATGATGCGCTCTGGGATCAATTGATCGCGCACAAACCCCGGCTGTTGCAGTTGGTCGCCGAGCATGGCGGTGACTGGTTGAGCCCGGCCTATCGCATCACCCCAGCCATGTTGCCGCTGGTCAACCTGGACCAGTCGGCCATCGACCGGATCGTCGCGGCCATCCCCGGTGGCGCAGCGAATGTGCAGGACATCTACCCCCTGGCGCCGCTGCAGGAAGGCATGCTTTACCACCACCTTTCGGCAGCGCAGGGCGACCCCTACGTGCTGCACGCGCAGTTTGTGTTCGACAGCCGCGCCCGCCTTGAGGCCTTCGCCCAGGCGCTGCAATGGGTGATCGACCGCCACGATATCCTGCGCACCTCCATGGTGTGGGAGCGACTCGACGAACCCCTGCAAGTGGTGTGGCGCAAGGCTGAGTTGGCTTGCGAAGAAGCGCATTTGGGCAGCGGCGACCGTCTCGCCCAATTGCTCGCGCGCTATGACGCCCGCACCTACCGCATGGACCTGGGCCAGGCACCGCTGCTGCGCCTGGTGTTCGCCGATGACCCGGCCAACCAGCGCGTGGTGGCGATGCTGCTGTTCCATCACACCATTCTCGACCATACCGCCCTGGACCTGGTGCGCCATGAAATCCAGCTCTACCTCGCCGGTGAGCAGGCCCAGGCCGCCGCGCCGGTGGCGTTTCGCAGCTACATCGCCCAGGTGCGCCATGGTGTCAGCGAGCAGGCCCATGAAGCGTTTTTCCGCGACATGCTTGCAGATATCGATGAACCAACGCTGCCGTTCGGCCTGCAGGATGTGCAGGGCGATGGCCAGGGCATCGATGAAGCGCGCAGTCCCGTAGACAGCACACTCAGTCGCCGCCTGCGCAGCCTGGCACGTCCATTGGGGGTGAGCGTGGCGAGCCTGATGCACCTGGCCCTGGCCCGGGTGCTGGGCGTGGTCTCCGGGCGTGAGGCGGTGGTGTTCGGCACCGTGATGCTCGGTCGTATGGGCGCGGGCGAGGGCGGTGAACAGGCCCTGGGCATGTTCATCAACACTTTGCCGCTGCGGGTGGATGTCGGCGAACAAGGCGTACGCGCTGCCGTCAAGATCACCCATGAACGCCTCACGCGTTTGCTCGATCACGAACATGCGTCCCTGGCGCTGGCCCAGCGTTGCAGTGGCGTGGCGGCGCCGACCCCGCTGTTCAGTGCGATGCTTAATTATCGCCACAGTGCTGCCACCGATATGGCGGCGGTGATCGAGGTCGCCGAGGGCATCCAGGTGCTGGGCGCCGAGGAGCGTACCAACTACCCGTTGACCGTCAACGTCGATGACCTGGGGGAAGACTTTGCCCTGACGGTGATGGTCGATGCATCGATTGGCGCGAAGCGGGTCGCCGGTTACCTGCACACCGCCCTGGAAAGCCTGGCCGAGGCGCTTGAGCAGCGACCGGAAATGCCGCTCTGCGGCCTGAACATTTTGCCCGACGCTGAACGCCACACCCTGCTGCACACCTTGAATCACAGTCCCACGCACTACGCCGACACCGCGCTGATCCACCAGCAAGTCGAAACCCACGCCGCCATCCAGCCCGAAGCCATTGCCGTGCGCTTTGAGCAACAACGTCTCACTTACCGCCAACTCAACGAACGCGCCAACCAGGTCGCCCATGCGCTGCTGGCCCAGGGCGTGGGCCCGGACAGTCGCGTGGCGATCTGCGTGGAGCGCGGCCCGCAGATGATCATCGGCTTGCTCGGCATCCTCAAGGCAGGCGCCGGTTACGTGCCGATTGACCCGGCTTACCCACAGGAACGCATCGCCTTCACCCTGGCCGACAGCCAACCCGTGGCCGTGCTGGTGCAGGCCAACACCCGCCAGTTGGTCGGCGAGCTGGCCCAGGTGGACCTCGACAACCTTGGCCAGGCGTCCCTGCTCAACCCACGCCTGCACCTGAGCCCGGCCAACCTTGCCTATGTGATCTACACCTCCGGCTCCACCGGCCAACCCAAGGGCGTGATGATCGAGCACCGCCAGGTGGCGCGCCTGTTCAGCGCCACCCAGCACTGGTTCGGGTTCAACCAGCACGATGTATGGGCGCTGTTCCATTCCTTCGCCTTCGACTTTTCCGTGTGGGAAATCTGGGGTGCGCTGATGTACGGCGGCCAATTGCTGATCGTGCCGCAACTGGTCAGCCGCTCACCGGACGAGTGCTACGCGCTGCTCTGCGACGCCGAGGTGAGCATCCTCAACCAGACGCCGAGTGCGTTCCGCCAGTTGATCGCCGCCCAGGGCCACAGCACCCGGTCGCATTCGCTGCGCCAGGTTATCTTCGGCGGCGAGGCCCTTGAACCGGGCATGCTCAAGCCCTGGTATGCGCGGGCGGTGAATGCCGGTACGCAGTTGGTGAACATGTACGGCATCACTGAAACCACCGTGCACGTGACCTATCGTGCATTGCAGGCGGCGGATGCCCAGTTGGTCGGCGTCAGCCCGATTGGCGTGCGTATTCCTGATTTGCAGCTGTACGTACTGGACGCACAGCGCGAGCCGCTGCCATTGGGTGTGATCGGCGAGCTGTACGTGGGCGGTGCCGGGGTGGCGCGCGGTTACCTGAACCGCGAGGCGCTCAACGCCGAACGCTTTCTTGCAGACCCGGCCACCGGCCTGCGCATGTACAAGACCGGCGACCTCGGCCGGCTGTTGGCCGATGGCAGTGTCGAATATCTGGGGCGTAATGATGACCAGGTCAAGATCCGCGGTTTCCGGATCGAGCTGGGCGAAATCGAAGCGCACCTGGCCAGCGCCGACGGCGTACGCGATGCGGTGGTGATCGCCCGGGAAGACGAACCGGGTGACAGGCGCCTTGTGGCCTACGTGATCACCGAGGGAGAACTCAGCGTCGCCGCCTTGCGCGACCACTTGCTGCTGAGCCTGGCCGAGTACATGGTGCCCAGCGCCTTTGTGCGCCTGGACAAGTTGCCGCTGACCACCAACGGCAAGCTCGACCGCAAGGCTTTGCCTGCACCGGACGCCTATGCCTTGGCGCGGCGCGGTTATGCGCCGCCCCAGGGCGCGGTGGAAAACGCCATCGCCACGATCTGGCAGGAGCTGCTCAAGCTCGACCAGGTTGGCCGCGACGATAACTTCTTCGAACTGGGCGGGCATTCACTGCTGGCGGTCAAGCTCATCGAGCGTATGCGCCAGGTTGACCTCAGCGCTGACGTGCGCGTGTTGTTCGGCCAGCCGACGTTGGCGGCGCTCGCAGCGGCGGTGGGCGGGCAACACGAGGTGCAGGTGCCGGTCAACCTGATCCAGGCACACAGTGAACAGATCACCCCGGACATGCTGCCGCTGGTGGAATTGAACCAGGCCGCCATTGATCACATCATCCAGGCCGTGCCCGGTGGCGTGGCCAACGTGCAGGACATCTACGGCCTGGCGCCGTTGCAAGCCGGTATTCTTTATCACCACCTGGCAACCACCGAGGGCGACCCCTACGTGTTGCAGGTGCAGTTGCGCTTCAACGACCAGGGCGCCGTGGATGGGTTTGTCCAGGCGCTGCACAGCGTCATCGAGCGCAACGATATCCTGCGCACCGCGATTCTCTGGGAGGGCCTGGAGGAGCCGGTGCAAGTGGTGCTGCGCCAGGCACCGCTTGCCGTCGAGCGTGTCGATAGCCAGGGCGTCGATGCTTTGGCGCAGTTGCAGCAGCGCTTCGACCCACGCCACTACCGCCTGGACCTGTCCCGCGCCTCGCTGATGCGCCTGGCTTATGCCGAAGAGGCTGGCGGCCTGGTCGGTATCCTGCTGCTGCACCATATCCTGCTCGACCATACGGCGCTGCAAGTGCTGGTCGAAGAAATGAGCGCCAGCCTCAGCGGCAACAGCGCGCAGCTGCCCGACGCGGTGCAGTACCGCAACTACGTGGCCCAGGCGCGCCTGGGCCTGAGCCAGGCGCAGCACGAAGCCTTCTTCAGCGAGATGCTTGGCGATATCGACGAGCCAACCCTGGCCTTCGGCTTGCAGGATGTGAATGGCGACGGCAGCGGCATCCATGAAGCTCACTTGCCGCTGGAACCGGCCCTCAGCCTGGGCCTGCGTGAACAGGCGCGGCAACTGGGCGTCAGCACTGCGAGCCTGGTGCATCTGGCCTGGGCCCAGGTGCTGGGCCAGGTGTCCGGCCAGCAGGAAGTGGTGTTCGGCACCGTGTTGCTGGGGCGCATGCAGGGCGGCGAGGGTGCCGACCGGGCGCTGGGGATGTTTATCAATACCTTGCCGTTGCGGGTCAGCCTCGGCGCCGTCGGCGTACAAGCCGGGGTGCGCGCCACCCATGCGCGCCTGGCGCAGTTGCTGGGGCATGAACATGCCTCGCTGTCCCTGGCCCAGCGTTGCAGTGGTGTGCCGGGTTCGTTGCCACTGTTCAGCACCTTGCTCAACTACCGCCATAGCGCGCCGGATGAAGCACCGGGGGACAATCCCTTTGCCGCATCCGGTATCCAGATCCTCAGCTCCCAGGAGCGCAGCAACTACCCGCTGGTGCTCAATGTCGATGACCTGGGCACAGGCTTCAACCTTACCGTGCAAGGCGTCGCCGAGCTGGATGTGCAACGGGTGGGCGACTACATGCTTACCGCGCTGCGTCATTTGGTGAGCGCGCTGCAACAGGCGCCGACCACCGCATTGCACAGGGTGTCGATCTTGCCGCCCGCCGAGCGCCGGCAACTGCTTGAGGGCTTCAATGCCAGTACCCGTGAATACCCGTCGCAGCTTACCGTCGCGCAACTGTTCGAAGCCCAGGCGCTGGCTCGACCTGAAGCGATAGCCGTGGTGCACGGCCCACTCAGCCTGAGCTACCGCGACCTCAATCGTCGCGCCAATCGCCTGGCCCATTATTTGCTAAACCGTGGTGTGCAGCCGGGCGAGCCGGTGGCCCTGGCACTGCCGCGCTCGATAGATCTGGTGGTCAGCCAGTTGGCGGTGCTCAAGTGCGCGGCGGTGTACGTACCGCTGGACGTCAACGCGCCGCTCGAACGCCGGACCTTCATGGTGCAGGACAGCGGCGCCCGCCAGGTGCTCGACAACCTGGCCGAGCTGGAGCTGGACGGTCTGTCGGCGCATAACCCTGAGCGGCCGCAATCGGCGCAGGACGTGGCGTACATCATGTACACCTCCGGCTCCACCGGCACGCCCAAGGGTGTGTTGGTGCCCCATCGCGGTATTACGCGCCTGGTAATCAATAATGGCTACGCTGACTTCAATGCCAGCGACCGTGTCGCCTTCGCCTCCAACCCTGCGTTCGACGCCAGCACCATGGATGTGTGGGGCGCGCTGCTCAATGGCGGGCAAGTGCAGGTGATCGATCACGCCACCTTGCTCGACCCGCTGGCGTTCGGCGCTGAACTCCAAGGCGCGACGGTGCTGTTCGTCACCACTGCGCTGTTCAACCAGTACGTGCAGATGATCCCCGAGGCCCTGGCCGGCTTGCGTATCCTGCTGTGCGGCGGTGAGCGCGCTGATCCGGCTGCCTTTCGCAGCCTGTTGGCGCGGGCACCGAAGCTGCGCCTGGTGCATTGCTACGGACCGACCGAAACCACCACCTACGCCACTACCTATGAAGTGCGCGCAGTTGGCGCCGATACAGACAGCGTGCCGGTGGGGCGCCCCATTTCCAACACGCAGATCTATGTGCTCGATGCGCAGCTGCAGCCCGTGCCACTGGGCATTAGCGGGGAAATCTGCATCGGCGGCGATGGCGTCGCCAAGGGCTATTTGAATCGTCCTGAGTTGACTGCCGAGAAGTTTGTGAGCAACCCCTTTGTCGAGCAACCGGGCGCCTTGATGTATCGCACTGGCGACCTCGGGCGTTGGTCGGCGGACGGCCTGCTGGAATGCCTCGGCCGCAATGACGATCAGGTCAAGATCCGTGGTTTCCGTATCGAACTGGGCGAAATCGAGGCCCGCTTGGCCGGTTGCCCAGGTATCCAGGACGTTGCGGTACTGGCCAGGGAAGACGTGCCGGGGGACAAACGCCTGGTGGCCTATTTCACCTGGGCCGACGCAGACTTGGGCATTGACCAGGTACACGCCTATCTGCAAGGTCAACTGCCGGACTATATGCTGCCGTCGGCCTATGTGCCGCTGGCGAACCTGCCCTTGACCAACAATGGCAAGCTGGATCGCAAAGCCTTGCCAATACCGGACCAGAGCGCCTTGCTCAATCGCGGCTACGAGCCCCCGCAAGGCGAGGTGGAAAGCCTGCTGGCGCAGATCTGGCAGGACGTGCTCAAGCTCGAACGCGTCGGGCGTCACGATCACTTTTTCGAATTGGGCGGGCATTCGCTGTTGGCGGTGAGCCTGATCGAACGCATGCGCCAAGTGGGTCTGAGTGCCGATGTGCGTGTGCTGTTCAACCAGCCAAGCCTGGCGGCGCTGGCGGCAGCGGTGGGCAGTGGTCGCGAGATCGTGGTGCCGGTCAATGGCATCCCGGCGGGCTGCACACAGATCACCCCGTCGATGCTGAGCCTGGTGCAACTCACGCCGGATGCCATCGAACGTATCGTCGCCCACATGCCGGGTGGAGCGGCGAATGTGCAAGACATCTACCCGCTGGCGCCGTTGCAGGAAGGCATTCTCTACCACCACATCAGCGCCGAGCAGGGTGACCCGTACCTGCTGCAATCGCGCATGGCGTTTGACAGCCTCGAACGCCTGCACGGGTTTATGGGCGCGCTGCAACAGGTGGTGGCGCGCCACGACATCCTGCGCACAGGCGTGGTCTGGGAAGGCCTGGACAGCCCCGTCCAGGTGGTATGGCGCGAGGCGCGGCTGGTGGTGCAGGAGGTGCATCTGGACCCGGCCGAGGGCGGTGCCATCGAACAACTGCATGCACGCTTCGATGCCCGCCACTACCGCCTGGACATCACCCAGGCGCCGTTGCTGCGCATGGTCTATGCCCGGGACCCGGCGCTTGACCGCGTCGTGGCGATCCTGCTGTTCCATCACCTGGCGCTGGACCATACCGCCATGGAAGTGGTCGGCCAGGAGATGCGTGCCTTCATGTTCGGCCAAGGGCGTGGCTTGCCCGAGGCCGCACCGTTTCGCAACTACGTGGCCCAGGCACGGCTGGGTGTCAGTGTGGCGGAGCATGAGCAATTTTTCCGCGACATGCTCGCTGACGTCGACGAGCCGACCTTGCCGTTCGGCCTGCAGGATGTGCAGGGTGATGGCCGTGCTATCGAAGAAGCCGGTTTGCAGCTGCACGCCGAGCTGGCACAGCGGCTACGCCAGCAGGCACGACAGTTGGGCGTGAGCGCGGCGAGCCTGATGCACCTGGCCTGGGCCCAGGTGGTGGGGCTGGTGTCCGGTCGTGATGACGTGGTCTTCGGCACGGTGCTGATGGGGCGTATGCAAGCCGGAGACGGCGCGGACCGGGCGCTGGGGATGTTTATCAACACCTTGCCACTGCGGGTCGATGTTGCAGCCGGGGCGTCAGCGGCGGTCAAGGTCACCCATGCACGCTTGAGCGCCTTGCTCGGCCATGAGCATGCCTCGCTGGCCCTGGCCCAACGCTGCAGCGGCGTGCCGACCAGTACGCCGCTGTTCAGCGCCTTGCTCAATTACCGCCACAGCAACCCCGGCGAAATGGCCCGTGACGGCCACGGCATCTGGGAAGGCGTGCAACTGCTCGGCGGAGAGGAACGCAGCAACTACCCGCTGACCCTGAGTGTGGATGACCTGGGTGTCGGCTTCGGCCTGAGCGTGCTGGCGGTGCCACAAATCGGCGCACAACGCCTGTGCGACTACATGCACAGCGCCGTGGCGCAGTTGGTCACGGCCTTGGAGAGTGCTCCCCACACCGCGCTCAACCAACTGCCCATCCTGCCAACCGCCGAGCGCGACACCCTGCTGGGTGAGTTCAACGCCACGACCCAGGACTTCCCCCGGGGCCAGACCCTGCATGGCGCATTTGAGGTGCAGGCCGAGCGCCAACCCCATGCGATTGCCGTACAGCAAGGCAGCGATACGCTGAGCTATCAGCAACTCAATCAACGTGCCAACCAGTTGGCCCATCACCTGCTGGAACTGGGTGTGCAAGCGGATGACCGCGTGGCGTTGTGCTGCCGCCGTGGCCCGCAGATGCTGGTGGGGCTGCTGGGCATTCTCAAGGCGGGTGCGGGCTACGTGCCGATTGACCCGGCGTACCCCTCCGAGCGTATCGCCTACCTGTTGCAGGACAGCGCCCCGGTGGCCGTCGTGGCCGAAAGCAGCACCCGCGGGCTACTGGGGCCGGTGGCGATGGTCGACTTGCATGATCCCAACTGGCAGCGCCACGCCGTCAGCAATCCACAGCTGCCCGCGCTGACGCCTGCGCACCTGGCCTACGTGATCTACACCTCCGGCTCCACCGGCCAACCCAAGGGCGTGATGGTGGAACACCGCACGCTGGAAAACCTCGTGCACTGGCACTGCGAAGCCTTCGGCGTGACTGCCGTGAGCCACACCAGCAGCGTGGCCGGTTTTGGCTTTGATGCCATGGCCTGGGAAGTCTGGCCGGCCTTGTGCGTCGGCGCGACCCTGCACCTGCCGCCCGCCGAAGTGGGCAACGAGAACATCGATGAACTGCTGGCCTGGTGGCTGGCGCAGCCGCTGGACGTGAGCTTCCTGCCCACGCCGGTGGCCGAGTACGCGTTCAGCCGGCCACTGCAACACCCGACTTTGCGTATCCTGCTGATCGGCGGTGACCGCCTGCGTCAGTTCACCCAGGAGCGGCGCTTTGCGGTGATCAACAACTACGGCCCCACCGAAGCCACGGTGGTTGCCACCTCCGGCCGCGTACGCGCCGGGCAGGCGTTGCACATCGGTCGGCCCATCGCCAATGCCAGCAGTTATGTCCTGGATGCACAACTGCGCCCGGTGCCGGTGGGCGTGGCCGGTGAACTCTATGTGGGCGGCAGCGGCGTGGCGCGGGGTTACCTGAATCGCCCGGACTTGACCGCCGAGCGCTTCCTGCAAGACCCGTTCAACCACGGGCGCATGTACCGCACCGGTGACCTGGTGCGCTGGTTGCCCGATGGTAATCTCGAGTACCTGGGCCGCAACGACGACCAGGTGAAAGTACGTGGCGTGCGTGTGGAACTGGGCGAGATCGAAAGCCGCCTTGCGGCACTGGACGGCATTCGCGAAGCGGTGGTGCTGGTGCGCGAAGGCCGCTTGCTGGCCTGGTTCACCGAGCAGCGCGCGGTGGATATCGAGACCTTGCGTGGGCAGCTGCACGCGCAGCTTCCGGATGCGCTGGTGCCGGTTGCCTATATGCGCCTCGACGTGCTGCCCCTGACCGCCAATGGCAAGCTGGACCGCAAGGCACTGCCGGACCCCGACCAGTCGGCCTTGCTCAGCCGCGAGTACCAGGCCCCCGAAGGCGAGGTCGAAACCGCCCTGGCACGTATCTGGGCCGAGGTCTTGCAGGTGGAACAAGTGGGCCGCCATGACCACTTCTTTGAACTGGGCGGCCATTCGCTGCTGGCCGTCAGCTTGATCGAGCGCATGCGCCAGGTCGGCCTCAGTGCCGACGTGCGCATACTCTTCAGCCAGCCGACGCTCGCCGCGCTGGCCGCCGCCGTCGGCAGTGGTCGCGAAGTGCAGGTACCGGCCAACCGTATTGCCGCCGACTGCCAACGCATCACCCCGGACATGCTGTCCCTGGTCACCCTTGATCAGTCAACCCTCGATCAGGTGGTCGCCCAGGTGCCCGGTGGCGCCGCGAATGTGCAGGACATCTACCCGCTGGCGCCGTTGCAAGAGGGCATTCTTTACCACTACATCACCGCCGGGCAGGGCGACCCGTATCTGCTGCAATCGCACCTGGCGTTTGACAGTATCGAGCGCCTGCAAGCCGTTGTCGGGGCGCTGCAACAGGTGATCGACCGCCATGACATCCTGCGTACCGGGGTGGTATGGGAAGGCCTGGCGCAACCGCTGCAAGTGGTGTGGCGCAAGGCTGAGCTGAGTGTGCAGGCGCTGCAGCTGCAAGGCGACGTACTCGCCGGCCTGCATGAGCGCTTCGATGCGCGACGCTATCGCCTGGAGATCAGCCAGGCGCCGCTGATCCGCCTGATGTACGCCCCTGACCCGGCCAACCAACGCGTGGTGGCGGTGTTGCTCTATCACCATATCGCCCTGGACCACACTGCGTTCGACGTGGTGCTGCGCGAAATGCAGGGCTACCTGCTGGGGCACGCCGCGCCCACCGCCGCGCCGATGCCGTATCGCAACTATGTGGCCCAGGCGCGGCTGGGTGTCAGCGAGCAGGAACATGAAGCATTCTTTCGCGACATGCTGGCTGATATCGATGAGCCGACGCTGCCTTTCGGTTTACAGGATGTGCGCGGCGACGGTGTCGATATCCACGAACACAGCCTGCACCTGGACAGCGACCTCAATCGCCGCCTGCGCGCCCAGGCTCGGCTGTTGGGTGTCAGCACCGCCAGCCTGTTTCACCTGGCCTGGGGGCAGGTGCTGGCAGCCACGTCGGGCCGCCAGCACGTGGTGTTCGGCACCGTGCTGGTCGGCCGACTGCAAGGCGGCGAGGGCGCCGACCGGGCCCTGGGGGTGTTTATCAACACCTTGCCGCTGCGCCTGGACATCGACGACCAGGGCGCCCGCACCGCCGTGCGCGCCACCCATGGGCGGCTTACGCAATTGCTCGGCCATGAACACGCCTCCCTGGCCCTGGCCCAGCGTTGCAGCGGCGTGGCGGCACCGGCGCCGTTGTTCAGCTCAATGCTCAACTATCGTCATCGCGGCGCCGCCGGCCGTGCTGCCGATGCGCAGCAGGCGTGGGAAGGCATGCAGACCCTGGCCAACGACGGGCGCACCAATTACCCGCTGACCTTGAATGTGGATGACCTGGGCGATGGCTATGGGATCACCGCCTTGGCCCAGATGGATGCGCAGCGGGTCTGCGGGCATATGCAGGCGGCGTTGTCCGGGCTGGTCGAAGCGCTGGAGCAGGCACCCGACCAGGCATTGAATCGCTTGCCGATCATGGGGCTCGAGGAGCGCCATAAACTGCTGGTCGAGTTCAACGCCACCGCGGTGGACTACAACCTCGACCAGACCCTGCACAGCCTGTTCGAAGCCCAGGTGCTGTGCACACCCCAGGCCGTGGCGGTGAAGGCGGGCGAGCAACAACTGAGCTATCAGCAACTCAATGAGCGCGCCAACCGCCTGGCCCATCACCTGCGTGACCTGGGCGTACAGCCCGATTCGCGAGTGGGGATCTGCCTGGAGCGCGGCCTGGACATGGTCATCGGTCTGTTCGCCATCCTCAAGGCCGGTGGCGGTTACGTACCGCTGGACCCGGCTTACCCGCAGGAACGAATCGCCTACATGCTGCACGACAGCGCGCCGGTGGTGGTGCTGGCCCAAGACGCCACCCGTGCCTTGCTCGGTGACGTGGCGGTGATCGACCTCGACCACAGCACCTGGCACCAGCAGCCAGCCACCAACCCCCAAGTGCCAGGCCTCACCGCCCGGCACCAGGCCTACGTGATCTACACCTCTGGTTCCACCGGTCAGCCCAAGGGTGTGATCAACGAACACGCCGGGGTGGTCAACCGCCTGTTGTGGATGCAGGACGCGTACGGGCTTACGGCCAGCGATACGGTGTTGCAGAAAACCCCGTTCAGCTTCGACGTGTCGGTGTGGGAATTCTTCTGGCCGCTGTTTACCGGCGCACGCCTGGTCATGGCGCGCCCGGGCGGGCACAAGGAGCCGGCGTACCTGTGCGAGGTGATCGAGGCAGAACAGATCACTACCCTGCACTTTGTGCCATCGATGCTCGATGTGTTCCTGGCCCACGGTGATGTCAGCCAGGCCGCCGGCCTTGTACGGGTGATGTGCAGCGGCGAGGCGTTGCCGGGCAGCCTGGTGCGCCGCTTCAAGCAGCAACTGCCGGGCAGTGGCTTGTACAACCTGTACGGCCCCACCGAAGCAGCGGTGGACGTTACCGCGTGGAACTGCGCCCGCTCCGACGTGCCGGACAACACCCCCATCGGCAAGCCGATTGCCAACACGCGTATGTACGTGTTGGACGGGCAGTTGCAGCCGCTGCCGCTGGGCGTGGTCGGTGAGCTGTTTATCGCTGGCGTGCAAGTGGCGCGGGGTTACCTGAACCGCCCTGAGTTGACGGCCGAGCGCTTCCTCGATGACCCCTTTAACCACGGACGGATGTACCGCACCGGAGACCTGGGTCGCTATTTGGCCGACGGTAATATCGAGTACCTGGGACGCAACGATGACCAGGTCAAGATCCGTGGCCTGCGCATCGAGCTGGGGGAAATCCAGGCACGCCTGGTCGAGCATCCGGCGGTCAAGGACGCGGTGGTGGTGGCCCGCGAAGAACGCTTGGTCGCCTATTACACCGGCGTGCCGAGCGACATCCAGAGTCTGCGTGATCAACTGCTGCACCACCTGCCGGAGTTCATGGTGCCGGCGCTGTTCGTGCACCTGGACGCCTTGCCCCTGAGCCCCAACGGCAAACTCGACCGCAAGGCCCTGCCTGCACCGGGCATGGACGCGCTGCGGGTACGCGAATACGAGGCGCCCGAAGGCGATACCGAAATCCTGCTGGCCCGGCTCTGGGCCGAGCTGCTCAAGGTGGAGCGGGTAGGCCGGCATGACCACTTCTTTGAACTGGGCGGGCACTCGCTGCTCGCCGTGAGCTTGATCGGGCGCCTGCGCCAGGAAGGCATGGAAGCCGATGTACGGGCGTTGTTCGAACAACCGACCCTGGCCGGCTACGCCGCAATGACCGAACGAATGGAGATCGTCCTGTGAACATCCTTGAGCTGCTGGCAACCCTGAAAACCAAGGACGTGCAACTGGCGCTCAAAGGCGAGCAGTTGGCGGTGAACGGCAACAAGCAAGCCTTGAGCGACCCGGCAATATTGGCTGCCTTGCGTGAGCACAAACCGGCGCTGATCGAGCTGATCAAGGCCGGTGAATACTCGGCGACCAAGGCTGGCGAAGTGGCGGTGCCGGTCAATGGCATCCCCGTCGGCGCCGCACGCATCACCCCGGCGATGCTGACCCTCTCGAGTCTGAGCCAGGACGAGATCGAGCGCATTGTCGCCACCGTGCCGGGGGGTGTAGCGAATATCCAGGACATCTACCCGCTGGCGCCGTTGCAGGAAGGCATCCTGTTCCACCATGTCAGCGCCGAGCAGGGCGACCCGTACGTGATGCAATCGCAGTTCGCCTTTGACAGCCTGGAGCGCTTCGAGGCGTTTGCCCAGGCGCTGCAAAGCGTCATGGACCGCCACGACATCCTGCGCACTGGCGTGGTCTGGGACGGCCTGTCGCAACCTTCGCAAGTGGTGTGGCGCCAGGCGCGGCTGCCGGTGCAAGCCTTGATGCTGGACACCGCCAACGGTGATATCGCCGCGCAACTGCATGAGGTATTCGATGCCCGCCACCATCGCCTTGACGTGACCCAGGCGCCGCTGCTGCGCCTGGTGCGGGCTGAAGACCCGGTCAACCAACGCATTGTCGCCACGCTGCTGTTTCACCATATGGCGCTGGACCATAGCGCGCTGGAAGTGGTGTGCCATGAGATGCAGGCGTGCCTGTTGGGGCAGGGCGCCGCCCTGGGCCAGGCCGTGCCGTTTCGCAATTATGTGGCGCAGGCGCGGCTGGGTATCAGCGAACAGGAGCATGAAAGCTTTTTCCGGCAGATGCTCGGCGATGTCAGCGAGCCGACCCTGCCGTTCGGGTTGCAGGATGTGCAAGGGGATGCGCGGGGCATCGCCGAGGTCAGCCAGCCGGTGGCGCCGCAACTGGCGCTGCGCTTGCGTGTGCAGGCCCGCCAGCTCGGTGTGAGCGCCGCCAGCCTGTTCCACATGGGCTGGGCCCAGGTGCTGGGTGTGTTGGCCGGCAAGGCCCAAGTGGTGTTCGGTACCGTACTGATGGGACGCATGCAGGGCAGTCATGATACCGACCGTGCCTTGGGTATCTTCATCAATACCTTGCCGTTTCGCGTGGATGTGGACGCCCAGGATGTGCGCAGCGGGGTCAAGGCCACCCACGCACGCCTGACCACCTTGCTGCGTCATGAACATGCGGCGTTAGCCCTGGCCCAGCGCTGCAGCGGCGTGATCGCGCCGACGCCGCTGTTCAGTGCGCTGCTCAACTACCGCCACAGCGCACCCGCCGCCAGTGCCGAAGCTGTGTCGGCCTGGCAGGGCATCGCCGCGTTGCGCGCCGAAGAGCGCACCAACTACCCGCTGACCCTGAGCGTGGACGACCTCGGCGAGGGCTTCGGCCTGAGTTTGCTGGCCAGCACCCTGGTCGACCCCCAGCGCGTGTGCGCCTACCTACACACCGCGCTGGAAAACCTCGTCACCGCGCTGGAGCAGGCGCCGCACACCGCGCTCAACCAGCTCTCGGTAGTGCCTGCAAGCGAACAGCGCCTGTTGCTGGAGCAGTTCAACGCCACCGAGGCGCTGTTCCCCGAAGGCACCACGCTGCATGGCCGCATCGAAGCCCAGGCCGAGCTGACCCCGGACGCCATCGCCGCCGTGCACCAGGGTCGGCATCTGACCTACGCCGAACTCAACCAGCAAGCCAACCTGCTGGCCCATCACCTGCTGGCGCTGGGGGTCAAGCCCGATGACCGCGTGGCCATCGTGGCGCGGCGTGGCCTCGACACCCTGGCCGCCTTGTTGGCGATCCTCAAGGCCGGCGCCGGGTATGTGCCGGTGGACCCGTCTCACCCGGCCGAGCGCCTGCACTACTTGCTCAGCGACAGCGCGCCGGCGGCGGTGCTCACCCAGCATGCCTTGCTGGGGCGCCTGCCCGAGCTTGAGGTGCCGGTGATCAACCTCGACCGTTTCACCTGGCAGCACCACTCGGCGAGCAACCCCAAGGTTGGCGTTGGCCCCAAACACCTGGCCTATGTGATCTACACCTCCGGCTCCACCGGCCTGCCCAAGGGGGTGATGGTGGAGCACCACACCGTCGCCAACCTGGTGGACTGGCACTGCAGTACCTTCGACCTGCGCGCCGGACGGCATACCGCCAGCGTCGCCGGTTTCGGCTTTGATGCCATGGCTTGGGAAGTGTGGCCGGCGCTGTGTGTGGGCGCCACCTTGCACCTGCCGCCCGCCCATGACGGCGCCGAAGACATCGACGCGCTGCTGGCCTGGTGGTGCGCACAGCCCCTGGACGTGAGCTTTCTGCCCACGCCGGTGGCCGAGTATGCGTTCAGCCAGAACATCGAGCACCCGACCTTGCGCACCCTGCTGGTCGGCGGCGATCGCCTGCGCCAGTTCGGCCGGGCGCAGCGCTTTGAGCTGATCAACAACTACGGGCCCACCGAAGCCACGGTGGTGGCCACTTCCGGCAAGGTCGAGGCGGGCCAGCCGTTGCATATCGGCAAGCCCATCGCCAATGCCGCGGTGTACCTGCTCGACGACCAGCAGCGCCCGGTGCCGTTGGGTGTTGCGGGTGAGCTGTACGTGGGCGGCAAGGGCGTGGCACGTGGTTACCTGAACCGTCCGGAGCTGACCGCCGAGCGCTTCCTGCGCGACCCGTTCAACCCGGGGCGCATGTACCGCACCGGCGACCTGGCGCGTTGGCTGCCGGACGGCACGATCGAGTACCTGGGGCGCAACGATGACCAGGTGAAAATCCGCGGCGTGCGTATCGAACTGGGCGAAATCGAAACCCGGCTCAACCAATTGCCGGGCATCCTGGAAGCGGTGGTGCTGGTGCGTGAAGAACGGCTGTTGGCCTATTTCACTGAGAACCCGCAACTCGATGCGCTGACGATAAGCGAGATCCGTGCCCACCTGGTGGCGCACTTGCCGGACTACATGGTGCCCGTCGCTTTCATGAAGCTCGACGCGCTGCCGCTGACTGCCAATGGCAAGCTCGACCGCAAGGCCCTGCCGACGCCGGACATGGCCGCGGTGTTCACCCGCGAATACGCCGCGCCCCAGGGCGAGATCGAAACGCTGCTGGCGCAGATCTGGGCCGAGGTATTGCAGGTAGAGCGGGTTGGGCGGCGTGACCACTTCTTCGAATTGGGCGGGCACTCGCTGCTGGCGATGCGCATGGTTTCCCAGGTCCGCCAGCGCCTGGGAGTGGAATTGGCGCTGGGCGATTTGTTTGCCAATGCTGAACTGACGGCGGTCGCCGAGCTGCTGGCCCAGGCCGGGCGCAGCACCTTGCCGGATATTTTGCCGGCCAATCGTGATGACGACATGCCGCTGTCGTTTGCCCAACAACGCCTGTGGTTCCTGGCGTTGATGGAAGGTGCCAACACCGCCTACAACATTCCCATCGGTCTGCGTTTGCGTGGGCAGTTGCATGTGCAGGCGCTGCAACGGGCCTTGGCGCGCATCGTCTCGAGGCATGAAACCCTGCGCAGCCGTTTCGCCCAGAACGGCGATCAGGCCCAGGTGCTGATCGTGCCCGCCGAAGAACTGCAAGCCCTGCAAGTGCAGGACCTGCGCCGCCACCCGCAACCCCAGCAAGCCCTGGACGCGCTGATCCACGGCGAAGCCTCGGCGCCGTTCGACCTCGAGCGTGGCCCATTGCTGCGCGGGCGCCTGGTGGTGATGGCCGACGATCACCATGTGCTGTTGCTCACCCTGCACCATATCGTCTCCGATGGCTGGTCCATGGGTGTTCTGACCCGCGAACTGATGGCGCTGTACCAAGCCTTCAGTCACGGCCACGCCGACCCGCTGCCGCCGTTGCCGATCCAGTACGCCGACTTTGCCGTATGGCAACGCCTATGGTTGAGCGGCGAAGTCCTGCACCGCCAGAGCAGCTATTGGCAGCAGGCCCTGGCCGGCGCCCCGGCATTGCTGACCTTGCCTACCGACCGCCCGCGTCCGGCGCAGCAGGACTACGCCGGCAGCAGCGTCGAAGTACGCCTGGATGAACGCCTCACCGCCGGGCTCAAGGCTTTGAGCCAACGCCATGGCACCACCTTGTACATGACCTTGATGAGCGCCTGGGCCGCGTTGCTGGCGCGCCTGTCCGGGCAGGATGACCTGGTGATCGGTACGCCGGTGGCCAACCGCACACGTACCGAAGTGGAAGGGTTGATCGGCCTGTTCGTCAACACCCTGGCGTTGCGTATCGATACCTCGGGCGAGCTGAGCACCGAGGCGTTGCTGGCACGGGTCAAGGCGCTGACCCTGGCCGCCCAGGCCCATCAGGACCTGCCGTTCGAGCAGGTGGTGGAAATCACCCGGCCGCCGCGTAGCTTGGCCCATAGCCCGTTGTTCCAGACCCTGCTGAGCTGGCAGGACAGCAGCGCACCGACCTTGGCGCTGGGCGACCTGGCCCTGGAAGGCATTGTCGAGAACAGCCACTTTGCCAAGTTCGACCTGTCGCTGAACCTGGGCGAAGTGCAGGGCAGCATTCTCGGTGCGCTGGAATATGCCGTGGCGCTCTTCGATGAGTCGACCCTGCAGCGTTATGTCGGCTACTTCACCCGCGTACTGCAGGCCATGGTCGCTAACGACCAGGCGGTGCTGGCGCATGTGCCGCTGGTGGATGAGCGTGAGCGTCGGCAATTGCTGGTGGATTTCAACGCCACCGCGGTGCACTACGACCTCGACCAGACCCTGCATGGCATGTTCGAAGCGCAAGTAGCCCGCAGCCCTGACGCCATTGCCCTCAAGGCGGGCGAGCAGCAGCTGACCTATGCCGAACTGAACGCCCGCGCCAACCAATTGGCCCACCACCTGCAAGCTCTCGGGGTGCAGCCGCAGGCGCGGGTAGCCATCTGTGTGGAGCGTGGCGTGGACATGGTCATCGGTCTGTACGCCATCCTCAAGGCCGGCGCCGCCTATGTGCCGCTGGACCCGGCGTACCCGCTGGAGCGTATCGCCTACATGCTGCACGACAGCGCGCCCACGGTGGTGCTGGCCCAAGGCAGCACCCTGGGTTTGCTGGGTGACGTGCCGGTGATCAATCTGGACCAACCCACCTGGCAGCACCAGCCCATCAGCAACCTTGATGTGGCCAGTGTGGCCGCCTACGTGATCTACACCTCCGGCTCCACCGGCCAGCCCAAGGGCGTGATCAACGAACACCCCGGGGTAGTCAACCGCCTGCTGTGGATGCAGGACGAATACGGGCTCACGGCCAGCGATACGGTGCTGCAGAAAACCCCATTCAGCTTCGACGTGTCGGTATGGGAATTCTTCTGGCCGCTGTGCACGGGTGCACGCCTGGTCATGGCGCGCCCTGGCGGGCATAAAGACCCTGAGTACCTGTGCGAAGTAATCGCGGCAGAAAACATCACCACCCTGCATTTTGTGCCGTCGATGCTCGACGTGTTCCTGGCCCATGGCGATGTCAGCCAGGCAGCAGGGCTGGTGCGGGTGATGTGCAGCGGTGAAGCGCTGCCGGGCAGCCTGGTGCGGCGCTTCAAGCAGCAATTGCCGGGTAGCCAGTTGCATAACCTCTACGGGCCCACCGAAGCAGCGGTGGACGTTACCGCGTGGGACTGCGCAGGCGCTGACGTGCCCGACAACACGCCTATCGGCAAGCCGATTGCCAATACGCGCTTGTACGTACTGGACGGGCAGTTGCAGCCGGTGCCGTTGGGCGTGGTAGGCGAGTTGTTCATCGCTGGTGTGCAAGTGGCGCGCGGTTACCTGAACCGGGCCGAGCTGACCGCCGAGCGCTTTGTCGATGATCCATTCATGCCGGGGCGCATGTACCGCACCGGTGACGTGGGGCGCTATTTGCCGGACGGTAATATCGAGTACCTGGGGCGCAATGATGACCAAGTGAAGATCCGTGGCCTGCGCATCGAACTGGGGGAAATCCAGGCGCGCCTGACCGAGCATCCAGCGGTCCAGGAAGCCGCGGTGATTGCCCGCGAGCAGCGCTTGATCGCGTATTACACCGGCCTGCCCACCGAGGTTGAACACCTGCGCGCCCATTTGCTGCTGCACTTGCCGGAGTTCATGGTGCCGGCCAGCTTCGTGCATCTGCACGCTTTGCCCCTGAGCCCCAACGGCAAGCTTGACCGCAAGGCGCTGCCGGCGCCGGGCCTGGATGCCCTGATGGTGCGTGAATACGAGGCGCCCCAGGGCGACACCGAAATCACCTTGGCCGCGTTGTGGGCCGAGTTGCTTGGCGTGGAGCGCGTGGGCCGGCACGACAACTTCTTCGAGCTGGGCGGCCACTCGCTGCTGGCGGTCAGCCTGATGGGGCGCCTGCGGCGGCTGGGTTTGTCGGCGGATGTGAAAGCGCTGTTTGGCCAACCGACCTTGTCGGCCCTGGCGGCGGCATTGGGCGGCGGGCGTGAAGTGGCGGTGCCGGCCAATCGCATCGCGGCCGACTGCGTGCGCATCACCCCAGACATGCTGACGCTGATCGACCTCGACCAAGCGGCTATTGAGCGCATCGTTGCCTGCATCCCGGGCGGCGCGGCGAATGTGCAGGATATTTACCCGCTGGCGCCATTGCAGGCTGGCATCCTGTATCAGCATCGCGCTGCACAGGGCAGCGATGACTATGTGCTGCAGGCCCAGTTTGCCTTCGACAGCCGCGTGCGTCTGCAGGCATTCGCCCGTGCGTTGCAGGCAGTGATCCAGCGCCACGACATTTTGCGCTCATCCCTGCATTGGGACGGGCTGGAAGAACCGGTGCAAGTGGTGTGGCGGCATGCCTCCCTCAGCATTGAAAGCGGGCCCTTGCCGCAACGCCTGGACCTCGGCCAGGCGCCGCTGATGCGACTGGTGTACGCCGAGGAACCGCAACGGGTGGTGGCGACGTTGTTGTTCCACCACCTGGTGATGGACCATATCGCCCTGGAGATTCTGCAGCATGAAATGCAGGCGTTCCTGCTGGGTACCGAGGATGCCCTGGACGCGCCCGTGCCGTATCGCAACTACGTGGTGCAGACCCGTTCGGGTGCGGCTGATCACGAGCGGTTTTTCCGCGAGATGCTCGCTGATATCGACGAACCGACTGACGTTCCTCACCTCGGCGCCGATGAGCACACGCAACTGAGCCTCGACCCGTCGCTGAGCCAGCGCCTGCGCGGCCAGGCCCGCCAGGCAGGCGTCAGTGCGGCCAGCCTGATGCATCTGGCCTGGGCCCATGTGCTGGGCAAGGTCTGCGACCGTGAGCAAGTGGTGTTCGGTACGGTGCTGCTCGGCCGCCTGCAAGGCGGCGAAGGCGCCGAGCGGGCCATGGGTGTGTTTATCAATACCTTGCCGCTGCGGGTCGACCTGGGTGAGCACTCGGTGCTGGCGGCACTGCGTGCCACCCATGGACGCCTGAACCAACTGCTCAGCCATGAGCACGCGCCCCTGGCATTGGCCCAGCGTTGCAGCGGCGTGCCCCTGGCGACGCCATTGTTCAACGTGCTTTTCAACTATCGCCATAGCGCAACCCAGGCGGGTGGTGTAGCTGTGGCGTGGCAGGGCATCGAGTTGCTCAAGGCCCAGGAGCACACCCATTACGGGGTCGCGATCAGCGTGGACGACCTCGGTGAAGGCTTCCGCCTGACGGCCATGGGGCAGGGCGCCCAGCGTTTGTGCGCGTACCTGGAGATTGCGCTGACGCAATTGGTGCAGGCCCTGGAAGACCACCGCGACATCGCCATCAGCCGTTTGCCGATCCTGCCCGAGGCCGAACGCCAGCAACTGCTCGAGGGTTTCAACGCCAGCAACCGCAGCTTCCCCCATGAACATACGGTGCAGCGCCTGTTCGAAGCCCAGGCCCAGGCGCGGCCCGACGCCGTGGCGGTGTTGCATGGCGAGCAGCAGGTCAGCTACGCCGAGCTCAATAGGCGCGCTAACCGCCTGGCCCATCATCTGCTTGGCCTGGGTGTGCAACCGGGCGATAACCTGGCGATCCTGCTGCCGCGCTCGTTGGACTTGCTGGTCAGCCAACTGGCGATCCTCAAGTGCGCCGCCGCCTATGTGCCGTTGGACATCAACGCACCGGCAGAACGCCAGGGCTTTATGCTGCAAGACAGTGGTGCGGCCTGGCTGCTGACCCGCAGCGAGTGTGCGGCAGATAACGGCGCGCGCCGCCTGGACCTGGACACCCTGGCCCTCGACGCGCAACCGCACCACAACCCGGACCTGTCGCCGTCCTCGGACAGCGTGGCGTACATCATGTACACCTCCGGCTCCACCGGCACGCCCAAGGGTGTATTGGTGCCCCATCGCGGCATCACGCGCCTGGTGCTCAACAACGGCTATGCCGATTTCAATACCCGTGACCGCGTGGCCTTCGCCTCGAACCCGGCTTTCGATGCCAGCACCATGGACGTCTGGGGGCCGTTGCTCAACGGCGGCCAGGTGCAGGTGATCGACCATGGGACCTTGCTCGACCCGACCGCCTTCGGCGTGGCCTTGCAGGGCGCTACGGTGTTGTTTGTCACCACCGCGCTGTTCAACCAGTATGTGCAACTGATTCCACAGGCCCTGGCCGGCTTGCGCATCCTGCTGTGCGGTGGCGAGCGTGCCGACCCGGCAGCCTTCCGCAACCTGTTGGCGCAGGCACCGGCGCTGCGCCTGGTGCATTGCTATGGGCCGACCGAAACCACCACCTACGCCACCACCTATGAAGTGCGTGCGCTCGCCGCTGACGCCGACAGCGTGCCGGTGGGCCGGCCGATCTCCAATACCCAGGTGTATGTGCTGGATACGCAGTTGCAGGCGCTGCCCCTGGGCGTCACTGGTGAGATCTGCATCGGCGGCGACGGTGTTGCCAAAGGCTATTTGAATCGTCCTGAGTTGACCGCCGAAAAGTTCGTGCAGGACCCGTTCAACCCAACCGCCCTTATGTACCGCACCGGCGACCTCGGACGCTGGACGGCCGACGGCTTGCTGGAGTGCATCGGGCGTAACGATGACCAAGTGAAGATCCGTGGTTTTCGCATTGAGTTGGGTGAAATCGAAGCCCGGCTGGCGACGTTCGACGGCATCCAGGAGGCCGTGGTGCTGGCCCGTGAAGACGTGCCGGGGGACAAGCGCCTGGTGACCTATTTCACCTGGGCAGGCGCACCCGTAGGCATTGAACAGGTGCGTGCATATCTGCAGGCGCAATTGCCGGACTACATGATGCCGTCCGCCTACGTGGCGCTTGAGCAGCTGCCGTTGACCGCCAATGGCAAGGTCGACCGTAAAGCCTTGCCTGCGCCAGCCTGGGAAGCCTCGACCAGCCGCACGTTTGAAGCGCCGGCCGATGCCCTGGAGCAGACCCTGGCCCAGTTGTGGGCCGAGGTATTGAAGCTTGAGCACGTGGGGCGGCACGACAGTTTCTTCGAGCTGGGCGGGCATTCATTGTTGGCGATTCGCCTGGTCAATTTGCTCGACGAAGCCGGGCTGCCGCTGGCGTTGGCCGAACTGTTCGAACATGCCAGCGTGGCCTCGGTCGCGGCGTTGCTGCGCCAGCGTGGGGATCAAGCACTGCCTGACACGGCGGTGATCACCGTGCGTAGCAGTGGCTCCCAGGCACCGCTGTTCCTGGTACATGAGTTCAGCGGCATGGACGTGTATTTCCCGGCCCTGGGCCAGCACCTGCCCGGCGATTATCCGATCTATGGCCTGCCAGGCCTGGCGCTGGGCGAGGCGCACCTGGACAGCATGGAAGGCCTGGCGGCGCGCATGGTCGGGCTGATCCGCGAGCGACAGCCCCACGGCCCGTACCGTGTGGCGGGCTGGTCGTTTGGCGGTGTGCTGGCCTATGAAATCGCCATGCAACTGCTGGGGCTGGACGAGACCGTGGCTTTCCTCGGCTTGATCGACAGCTATGTGCCGCGCATGACCGACCAGGGCAAGGCGCGCTGGAGCGGGCCGCAGGCATTCACGCGGCATTTGCTGTTGCAGTGCAGCGCGTATTGGAAAGCACAGGGAGGTGTGAATGAGCTGGCAAGCCTTGAACAACTGGAGGCGCAGATTGGACAGCTGGACTTTGCGGCTGTGCTGCAACGCTGTCGCGATGAAGGTCTGCTATACGCGCAAATGGCGGCGGCGACGGACGCTGACCTGCTGAGCTTTATCCAGCGGGAAGTCGGGCATGGGCACGCGCTGGCCCATTACAGCCTGTTCCCGCTGCCGATACCGGTGCACCTGTTCAGCGCCGAGCAACGTCCCACCGAGTTGTCGCGGCGCAGCAGTGCGCTGGGGTGGGATATCGCCCTGGCGCCAGGGCAACTGCGCCAGGTGGAGGTGCCGGGGGATCACCAGAGCATGATGCAGGCGCCGCATATCCAGGGCCTTGGCCGGGCGATCACGGCGGCACTGGCGGCGAGTACGCCGGTAAGTTGCGCGGTGCATCAACCCCTGTTGCGTATCCAGAGTGGGCGCGCCGCCCATGCTCCGGTGTTCTGCGTGCCGGGGGCCGGTGACAGCGTGACCGGGTTTGTGGGCTTGAGCGAGGCCCTGGGGCGTGACTGGCCGCTGTTGGGTTTGCAGCCCCGCGGGCTGGATGGGCAGGCCGTACCCCATAGCCAGGTTGAGGCGGCAGCGCAGTGTTATCTGGCGGCGCTGGAGCTGGAGCGCCCCCAGGGGCCTGTACATCTGGTCGGGCATTCGTTTGGGGGCTGGGTCGCGCTGGAGATGGCGCTGCGCTTGCAGGCCATGGGGCGCGAGGTGGCCTCGTTGACCGTGATCGACAGTGAGGCGCCGGGGCGGGCCGGCAAGCCGTATACCTCGACGGCAGCGTTGTTGCGGTTGATCGAGGCGATGCAGTTGGCGGCAGGAGAGTCCCTGGGGATTGATCCGGTGGATTTTGCCGGGCGGGATGAGGTGGCGCAGCGGCAATGGTTGCATGCGGGGATGGTCGGCGTCGGGTTGCTGCCGGCACGGGCTGCCGTGGACGCCATGGACGGGCCGGCGCGCACGTATGCGGCGGCGTTGCGTACGGTTTATCGGCCGCAGGCTCGGTTTGATGGTGTGGTGCGCTTGGTGTTGGCGCAGGATCCGGCGTTGGATGCGGCGGGGAACCAGCGTGAACAGGGATTGATGATTGAGGGGTGGAGAAGGCAGGGGAGTGGGTTGGAGGTTTGGTATGGCGGGGGGAATCATTTCACCTTGCTCAAGGCGCCGAATGTGTCGGGGTTGGCTAAGTGGTGGGTTGAGCGCGTGGCGGTTGGGGAGGTGGTGTCTTGATGGCTGTGTACCGGTCCGAATGTGGGCGGGGGCTTGTCCTCGATGGTGGTCGTTCGGGGTACATATCCGTTGCTGCGGTAACGGCTACTTATGGTTCCGCTCTTACAGCGGGTCACTTTTGGAAAGGCCCAAAAGTAACCAAAAGGCCTTCGCCCCACCACTCGGCACCTCGCCCAGGCTCGGTGTGCCCGAACGCAGGTTTTGGAGCGTGGGCCGCCGCAATGGGCCATCCATGGCCCAGTGCGGCTAACCCGGCGTCCTGCCGGGTTACCCACGCTCCAAAACCTGCGTTCGGCCAGCGTGGTTTAACGGGGCGATTCCAGATCAAAAACAAAGCGCGGCGGCCTTATAGCCGACCGGGTGGTGAGGCCGGGTACCGTAAGAAATGCGGGAGGGGGCTTGCCCCTGGTAACCACGATGCGAAGCGAGCCGCTCTTGATCTTGATCTGCTTTTGATCTCAGGCGGCCCCCCAAATACCTGTCGGATTACGGGCACACCGAGCCTAAGCGAGGTGCCGAGTGGTGGGGCGAAGGCCTTTTGCTTACTTTTGGGCTTTTCAAAAGTGAGCCGCTGTAAGAGCGGAACCAATAGTGGCCGTTACCTAAACAATGGATATGTACGCAAACCAATCCAGCATCCTGGTCGGCTGTCAGGCCGCCATCGGGAGCAAGTCGAAACGTCGCACCGCCCCTCCCACATTGTAAGCCACGTTTACCCAAGTAACGGATCTGTACTCAATCAAGAAGCCAACTATGCAAACGTCTAAATTTCGCAAAATCGGCCTTCTGGCAGTGTTGGCCGTGGCCATCGGCCTGATCATCTACACCGTAAAGGCCCCCGCCGACGCTCCCCAATACCTCACCGCCAGCGCCGAACGCGGCGATATCGAAAACGCCGTATTGGCCACCGGCCTGCTCGAAGGCATCAAGCAAGTCGACGTCGGCGCCCAGGTCTCGGGCCAATTAAAGTCCCTCAAGGTCAAAGTCGGCGACAAGGTGAAAAAGGGCCAGTGGCTCGCCGAAATCGACCCGCTGATCCTGCAAAACACCCTGCGCAAAGCCCAGGTCGATGAAGAGAACCTCCAGGCCCAGCGCCGTGCCACGGCGGCGCAGCTCAGGCAGGCCAAGTCGGTGTACGAACGCTACAAAGGCCTGCAGGTGGATGAGTCGGTGTCGCGCCAGGACTTCGAAGATGCCGAATCAAGTTTCCAGGTGCAGCAGGCCAACCTGTTGTCCCTGGATGCACAGATCAAAAGCGCACACATCCAGATCGACACCGCCAAGGTCAACCTGGCCTATACCCGCATCAATGCGCCCATCGACGGCGATGTGGTGGGTATCGTCACCCAGGAAGGCCAGACCGTGATCGCCAACCAGCTGGCGCCGGTGCTGCTCAAGCTGGCCGACCTGGACACCATGACCGTCAAAGCCCAGGTCTCGGAAGCGGATGTGATTCACATCAGCCCTGGCCAGCAGGTGTACTTCACCATCCTCGGCGAGGCGGATAAGCGCTATTACGCCAAACTGCGTGGCACTGAGCCGGCACCGCAGAACTTCCTCGAAACCCAGACCGCCGGCACGCCCAAGCAGAACACCGCGGTGTTCTATAACGCGTTGTTCGACGTGCCCAACCCCGACCACCGGCTGCGTATTGCCATGACCGCCCAGGTGCGTATCGTGCTCGACACCGCCCAAGCTGCGCTGATGGTGCCAGTGGCGGCACTGGGGGCGCGTAATGCCGATGGCAGTTACTCGGTGCGGGTGCTGGATGCCAAGGGCAAGGCCATAGCGCGCAACGTCAAGACCGGCATCAATAACAACGTCAAGGTGCAGATCCTCGACGGCCTGGTCGAGGGCGACAAGGTGGTGATCGGTGATGCCACACCGGCCGTGGCGGGGAGCTGAGCCATGACCCAACCCCTGCTGGAACTCAAGGGCATCACCCGCAGCTTCATGGCCGGCGAGCGCGAATTCATCGCGCTCAAGGGCATCGACCTGAGCATTCATGCCGGGGAAATGCTCGCGATCATCGGCGCCTCCGGGTCGGGTAAGTCGACCCTGATGAACATCCTCGGCGGCCTGGACTACGCCACCGCCGGCAGCTACAAGATCAACGGCATCGAAACCCGCTCCCTGGGCGATGAGCAACTGGCGGAGCTGCGGCGTGACTACTTTGGCTTTATCTTCCAGCGCTACCATTTGCTCGCCCACCTGAGCGCGTTGCACAACGTGGAAATGCCGGCGATCTACGCGGGTACGCCGGAGAGCCAGCGGCACAGCCGCGCCCGTGAGTTGCTGGCTCGTCTGGGGCTGTCAGGCCACGTCAGCCACCGGCCAAGCCAGTTGTCCGGTGGGCAACAGCAGCGGGTGAGTATTGCGCGGGCCTTGATGAACGGCGGCGAGGTGATCCTGGCCGACGAGCCCACCGGCGCCCTTGATACCCACAGCGGCAAAGAGGTGATGCGCATCCTCGCCGAGCTGCACGCGGCCGGGCACACGGTGATCATTGTCACCCATGACCCCAAGGTCGCAGCCAATGCCCAGCGTATCGTCGAGGTGTGTGACGGCCAGATCATCAGCGACAAGACCAACGACAGCGTCGGCCTGGAGCTGCCCAGCGAGGCGCCGATCGAGCCCAGGCGCAGCGGCGCTCGGCGCCTGGTGGCAAGCCTGGGGTTGTTCAAGGAAGCCTTCAACATGGCCTGGGTCGCGCTGATTTCCCATCGCATGCGCACCTTGCTGACCATGCTCGGCATCGTCATCGGTATCACCTCGGTGGTGTCGATCTCGGCCATCGGTGAAGGGGCCAAGCGCTATGTGCTCAAGGACATCCAGGCCATCGGCAGCAACACCATCGACATCTTTTCCGGTACCAGTTTTGGTGACAGTCGCGCATCGGCCATCGAGACCCTCATGCCCTCGGATGTGGAGGCATTGAACCAGCTGTATTACGTGGACAGCGCCACGCCGGTGGTGGGCCGCAACCTGCTGCTGCGCTTCGGCAATATCGACCTCGATGCCCAGGTCAACGGGGTCAGCGATCGCTACTTCAAGGTCAAGGGCCTCAAGCTCGAAGCGGGCATCGCCTTCAGTGAAAGCGATGCGCGACGCCAGGCCCAAGTGGTGGTGATCGATCACAATACCCGCCACCGTTTGTTCGGGCCGAACATCGACCCGCTGGGCCAGGTGATCCTGGTGGGCAACCTGCCGTGCACGGTGATCGGTGTAACGGCGGACAATAAAAACATGTTCGCCGCCAGCAAGGCGCTGAACGTCTGGGTGCCTTACGAAACGGCGGCGGGGCGCTTGCTGGGCCAGCGCCACCTGGACAGCATCACCGTACGCATCAAGGACGGCCAGCCAAGCAAGGTGGTGGAAGACAACGTCAACAAGCTCATGCTGCAACGCCACGGCACCAAGGACTTCTTCACCAACAACCTCGACAGCATCATGCAGACGGTGCAGAAAACCAGCCGTTCCCTGGCGTTGCTGTTGTCGTTGATCGCGGTGATTTCTTTGCTGGTGGGCGGCATTGGCGTGATGAATATCATGCTGGTGTCGGTCACCGAGCGCACCCGCGAAATTGGTATTCGCATGGCGGTGGGTGCGCGTCAGTCGGATATTCGCCAGCAGTTTCTGGTGGAAGCGGTGATGGTGTGCCTGATCGGCGGGATCATCGGGATCTCGTTGTCCTACGCCATTGGCTATCTGTTTTCGCTGTTTGTGAAGGAGTGGGAAATGGTGTTTTCGCTGGGCTCGATCATTACCGCGTTTGCCTGCTCGACGTTGATTGGCATTGTGTTCGGGTTTGTGCCGGCACGGAATGCGGCGCGCCTGGACCCGATAGAGGCACTGGCCCGGGATTGATTTCTACCTGCCTATGAGGACTGAATGCGGGAGGGGGCAAGCCCTAATGCCAGTCAGTTAAGGCTTTTTTGTAGGAGCGAGCTTGCTCGCGAAAAACTTACAGGCGCCGCGTTCATTCAGCAAATACGCGTTATTGTTGACGTTTTTCGCGAGCAAGCTCGCTCCTACAGAAGGCGATGACCGCTTAACTGACTGGCATTAGGGCTTGCCCCCGATGGCGGCCTTGGGGCCGACCAGGATGTTGGATCAGACCGAGTACATATCCATTGCTGCGGTAACGGCTTCTATGGGTTCCGCCTTGACGGCCGCTAAACCGGCATCCCTGCCGGTTTACCCCCCAAATCCCTGTCGAATTCCGGCCAGCGTGGTTTAACGGGGCGCCTGAGATCAAAAGCAGATCAAGATCAAGGGCGGCTCGCTGCGCATCGTGGTTACGGTCGGCTGCTTCGTGTAGGTACTCATGCTCATCGGGAGCAAGTCCCTCTCACATTTCGAACGATGCCGGATTAGAAGCGGGTGCTGTCTTCGGTGGCGTACATCCACCGCAACAACGAATGCCGCCCGCTGATGCCCAGCTTGATCGCGGCGCGCTTGAGGTAGCTTTCGATGGTGTTGACCTTCAACGCCATTTGCTCGGCCAGTTCCGGCGCGGTGCGGCCGGCCAGCAGGCCCACGCATACTTCCAGTTCACGCTTGGACAGGCTCAGCCCCGATTGCACCAGGCGTTCCTGGATGCGTCGGCGCAGGGTGTCGATGCCCTGGTTTTGCGGTACCGGCGACTCATTGTCCTGGCGGCACGGCTGGATCGCGGTGATGTGCTTTTCCACCATGGGCAGCAGCAGCGTGGAGAAATCCTGCAGCATGCTGCGCTCCTGGGCGGAAAAACTCTCGGATTGGTGCGAGCGGTACACCGACAGCACATAGCGCACATCGTCCTTGCGCCGTGTGAGGTGCAGTTGTGCCGCAGGTTGCTCAGGCCCCAGGGCAGCCACCGAGTCGGTGTACACCGGGCTGATCTTGCGGCGGCTGTGGCCTTCGCTGCTGATCCGCAGTTGGGTGATATGGGTGGCGTCCACTGCCAATTGAGTGAGGATAAGGTCATGCAGCATGCGTGGGAAATGGCGGCTGCCGGTGCTGGCGATGACCTTGCCTATATGAGGGAACAGGTGTGAGTTCATCAATTCGTCCATGAGTATCGAGCGCGGGGCATCCAGCCATATAGCGACGGGGTTTAACGAGGTGAGCAATATGAATAACCCGCAGTGATAATGCTTCCCGCCGAAACCCATGCTAGTACAGGCTGGCGAAGGGAGGGGGATCCAATCGAAAAAAAACAGATTTAAGCCTACAGCGACGACCGATAAGCCCGATCATCGCTTGTAGGAAAGAATAACGCCTGATGAGGTGTTATCTCAGGACGTGGGCTGCCGTCGCGGCACGGCGCACGCTGGGGCGGCTGCACTTGGCCAGGGCCTGGTGCACGTCCGCCAGCAGGTCCGCGACATCCTCAAGCCCCACCGACAAACGCACCAAGCCTTCGCTGATACCGTGCTGCGCCCGTTCCTCGGGGGTGTAGGTGGAATGAGTCATGCTCGCCGGATGTTGGGCCAGTGACTCGGCGTCCCCCAGGCTCACCGCGCGGGTGAACAGGCGCAATGCGTTCATGAAGCGCCGGCCCATCTCGATGCCGCCCTTGAGTTCAAAGGCAATCATGCCGCCGGGCAGCTTCATCTGTCGTTTCGCCAGCTCGTACTGCGGGAAAGACCGCAGGCCGGGGTAGGTTACCCATTGCACGGCCGGGTGCGCCTGCAAGGCTTCCGCCACTGCCTGGGCGCTGCTGCAATGGCGGTCCATGCGCAGGGCCAGGGTCTTGAGGCCGCGCATCAGCAACGACGCGTCCTGGGGTGACATCACTGCACCGGTCAGGTCCTTGAGCCCTTGCAGGCGAATGCGCTGCGCCAGGGCATAACTGCTCACGGCAATGCCTGCGGTGATGTCGCCATGGCCGCTGAGGTATTTGGTGGCTGAGTGCACCACCACATCCGCGCCCAACTCCAGCGGACGTTGCAGGTAAGGGGTGCAGTAGGTGTTATCCACCACCAGGGTGATATTCGGCTGGCGGTGGGCAAGCTCGGCCACGGCGGCGATGTCGATCAGGCGCAGGTTGGGGTTGGCCGGGGTTTCGCAATAGATCATGCGGGTCGCCGGCGACAGCGCCGCTTGCAGGGCGGCCAGGTCAGTCAGGTCGACATGCCGCACTTGGATGCCGAACTCGCCGATGCCGTGGTGCAACAGCGCGAAGGTACAGCCGTAGAGGGTCTGGCTGACGATGATCTCATCGCCTGGGCGCAGCAGGGTCCAGAACGTCGCGGCAATCGCGCCCATGCCGGAACTGAACGCCACCGCGGCCTCGCCGTTTTCCAGGCTGGCCATGCGCGTTTCCAGCAAGGCCAGGGTCGGGTTGGAAATGCGCGTGTAAAAGTGGCCGCTGGCTTCACCGGCAAAGCAGGCGGCGCCATATTCGGCGGTGGGAAAGGCGAAGGTGGCCGACAGGTAGATTGGCGGCACCAGGGCGCCGTGGTGGTCCTTGGGGTCATAGCCGTGATGAATCGCACGGGTAGAAAAGCCGGATGCGGGGTGTTTATTATTCATGTCGGGCGCTCCTTATTTCCTACAATGCTATGCTCATAACTGCAGATGAATCTTGCAAAAAATGCCGGGAAAAGCCGCGTTTGTGGATCAAACACCGATAAAAACAAGGATTAGAGGCACGTCATGCCCATCAAGCTGGATCGCACTGATAAAGCGCTGTTAAACGCATTGCAAGGCAACGCCCGCCTGACCGTGGCCGAACTGGCCGAGCGCGTGGCCTTGACTACTTCACCGTGCTGGCGGCGGGTGCGCGCGCTGGAAGACAGCGGGGTGATCAGTGGCTACCAGGCGATCCTCTCACCCAAGGCGCTGGGCTACGGGGTGACGGCCTTTGTCAGCATCATGATGGACAGCCACACCCAGGACATCGCCCGGGCGTTCGAACAGCGGCTGTTGGAAATCCCGGAAATCGTGGCCTGCCATAACGTGTCGGGGCGCTATGACTTTTTGCTGGAAGTGGTGGCCAAGGACCTGGAATCGTTTGGCGAGTTTGCCCGTGAAGTGTTGCAGACCTTGCCCTGCGTCAAGGAGATCTACTCGAGCTTTTCCTATAAATCGGTGCGACCGTTGCGGGTGATTCCGCTTTCGGGGTGATGCTCCACCTATAGCCATGGGTACTCGGTCTGATCCAACATCCTTGTCGGCTGTCAGGCCGCCATCGGGGGCAAGCCCCCTCCCACACAGAGTTGTGTAGATACCCATGCCTATAGCTGCAGCCGAATCTCTGCACACAGACCGCAGCTTCGACTCACCCAGCAGTGGGCGCCTGTCTGGAACGATTATGAAGTTCAACCGCAAGAGCGTTACCGTGATCACTGATAATGGACAGCGTTGGAATATCTCGCCGCACCTGCTCTCGCCGATCAAAGATGCACAGACAGGGACGGTGGTGGATATCAAGCACAAGAAAACGTCGCAATGCACTTCGGCACCAGCAGCGCCCGCTGGTTCAAGGATGTGATACCCATTCAAGCGCAACGAGTCGCGTCATGTGTGGACGCGGTGTCCTTATCATGTCCACTCGCCCGAGCGGGCGAAGTGATTCAGTCTCTGTCTCATATGGAGGTTTCCCATGTAACTGTAAGGTGGCTGTTCCCTGGTCCACTGCCCGTTCTTATCGGCACGGAATGTAGCCGTCTCTCCTGCGCCAATTGTATAAGTGACTTGGTTTGTATTGATTTTGATGTTTTTGTCAGCCGTTGATTTGACCACCACTTGCTGCCCTTCGCGTAAACCTTTGGTAGGTAGGGTAATGGAAGACCGCCAGTTTTTTTCGTCTGCTTCAATATAGGTTCGTTTATAAACGGGCGTAGGCAGTACACCATCGGCCAGTGCCTGTGCGCGGTAAAACTGTTGAGTAGGGCGCCTCATCTCCCATGTCTCGGTTTTGGCACTGTAGATAAAGTCAATGGAGTCACCTTTGGTCAACTGCCATACGGTTGGAACGTTGATGTCAGATGTCTTGATGTCGATGGGAAATTTCAAGTCTGAATGCACTGTCAAAACATCACCGTCTATGGCCTCGCTGGGCAATATGGCTTCAGGCCTCCATTGGGTGGGTACGTTTTGCCACGCTCCGTTCTTGAATACTTGCCCTCCCTCCGAACTCAGTGAAATACGGGGGAGGGAAGAGCCAAGCAGAATTTTTGAACCAACCCATTGCGTCTCGTCGCCAGCGGGTTCAAGGCGCCAGGTATCGGTATATTTGGAATACCTGAGTGCACGTTTTTCACCCGGTTTGATTTCAAGATACTGTGTACCCTCCAAGCTGTCGTATATGACCTTTGTAGCATCCAGTGCCGTCATATTGATAACGACCAGGTCGTTATCCTTGGGGTGCTCTGGCATATCAATGTATCGGTTCCAGTTACCATTTCTCACTGAGAGTATTGTGATCGGCGAGTCCGTGTCTGGCACGCGCGAACTACCACTTGCAGTGGGGCCAAATTCGATATTCGGCAGTAATCGATAGGCGACGTTATCAGGCTTTACAACCGAGTCATCTGTCGAAGCTTGTGAGAGGGGCGACATCATGTTCTGGCGTATCTGCCTCGGTTGAAACGCTTTTGATAAGCCGGCAGGCGCTGGATGAATCAACGGCGGTTCTTGGCTTGATATTGCAGCTACAGGAGGTTGCTGCAGCGAGGAAACCAGCACATCCTCGGGGTGTATCTGGCCCACGGTTTTGATCAAAAGATCGGCTTGGCCGTTGCCTGTCAAATCTATTGCAAGGCTGCCGCGACCGCTTTTTGCGTCATAATCCAGGACGATCTCTCCCGCCTTGCTGGTAAAGCCTTCAACAAAAGCCGGATTGCTGACTCCACTGCTTTTTAGCACGCCAGAAAGATCGATTTTGTCAGTCCCACTGCTGAAGTCTGTGATCAGGTCGGGGTTGTCGGGGGCGGAGTCGCTGGCATGGTCGTAGATAAAAGTGTCCGCGCCATTGCCACCTTCCAAGGTGTCCGCGCCGGCGCCGCCCTTGAGTCGATTGTCGACGTGATTGCCAATCAATAAATCGTCGCCTGTTCCCCCAATGGCGTTTTCCAGCGTTACCCCTCTGGCAATAGAGACATTGCCTTTCATGCCGCCCACGTCGGAAAACGAGCGTTCATATAGGTTGATTTTTTGGTTTTGAGAAAACCCCGAAAAGTCCAGGGTGTCATTACCACCCCCGTCCCACACGCAGAAAAGCGGCTTGTCTTTCGCAGAGTTAAGGCTGAGAAAGTCGCGATCGGTATTTGAATTGAAACCGTAAACAGTATCAGTGTTTCTGGTTTCTAAGTTGGCGCCATAGAGTTTCTGCACAGCGGCTATGTCGTGCATCATGGCCGCTGCGGGCCGGGTTTCCTCACGCGCGCTCAAATACGTCGAATTGGTCACTGAAGACGTACGCGTCTGATAGCCGATATGCGAGTTTTTACCCGCATGCGGGCTCATTATCGTGTAGTCAAGGTTGTCTTTGGTGTGAAATGCCGTGTCGCCATGGACCTTTTTTCCGGTTGAGTCGATGTGGCTTCTGGTGGCGATTTGAAGTGGAGTATCCAAGCCGATGGCATTACCAATTGCGCGAGTTAACACACCACGCTGAAAGTGCTCGTGACCATAATCGGCAGCCTCAGTTGAGTTGTCTAATGCCACCCCAACCGTATGCCGACCTTCACCAACTTGCGTAAGCGTAGTTTGACTACCGTTGGAAAAAACTAATCGTTTGTCATAGCGAGTATGCTTCCCCATTAGGGCTTCAATCTCATCCGGAGGCGTAGGTTCTGGTCGCTCCATAAAACGGATGTTCGCCAAGTCTTCCCAGGATTGTAGTGCGCGTCGAGTCTGGTCTTTTTGATTTTCGTTTAGGTCGCTCGGGGTATGAAAGTGATGGTTTTGGCTTTTTTGTCTTGGAAAAAAATTCATAAATTACTTTGATAGTGCCATCTTGATTTAAATCACGTACGCCTCCATTAATCAATAGTTTGGCTGCCTGCTCGGTCGTCAGCGACGGTTTCGCGTTGACCAGTGGAGCTATCGGGCGCGTCATTGATTGAGGAACGTGGGCGTGAGAGTTGGCTGATAAGGTCATTGAGGTTCTCCAAAGTATGAAGGCAAGTGTTAGGGGTGTTTGCTTATAATGTCCTCGACTTTGACTTCGCCCCGAGATGTCATATAAAAATCTGCATTGCCATCGCCTGTTATATCAATGGCGAGACTGCTTTCGTTGTTTTTTTTGTTGTGGCGAATAATCGTATCGCCTATTTTTCTGGTGAATTGATTGACGAAGTTTAGGCTTTCAATATTTGCAGCCCTAAGAATATTGGAGACGTCGATTTTGTCTGTGCCCGTTGTAAAGTCGAGTATTTGATCAGGACGCTTAACGCTGGAGTCACTAATTTTTTCATAAATAAAGATATCTTTTCCTGCACCGCCCAATAATACGTCCGCACCCGCGCCGCCTGTAATATTATTGTCCCCATCATCACCCCGCAGCACATCATTGCCTTGAGTGCCCGTCATGAATCTGGTCGTGGGGGGTAATATGAGCGGTGGTGGTGGTACATAACCATCGGTACGGGCTCCGTCCGGAGTAAAGCGTGGCGGTGAGGTATCAACGGTTTTACGCAGTGACGGAGCGCTTAATACATCGGAGGGATAAATCCTGCCGTTGGCCTGGACCATGAAGTTTGCTTGACCTGTGCCGGTAAAATCGATCTTCAAGCGACCTAGATTATGACTCTCGTCGAAATCCAGCAAAGCTTCCCCCAGTCTTCCTGAAAATTGGCTTACGAAATGCAAGCCTCTCAGACCGTTGTTTTTCAGCAAGGTGGAAAGATCGATGCTGTCGGTACCACTGATAAAGTCAGTAATTAAATCGGGTTTTTCCGGGGTCGAGTCGGAAACGGCGTTATAGACAAACGTGTCTTTACCCTTGCCACCTGTCAGCTGATCCGTGCCAGAACCGCCCGTCAGGCGGTTATCTGCTTCATTTCCCAGAAGCTGATCATTGCCATGGCCGCCAATAGCATTCTCGAGGGTAACGCCCCTGGCGATGGAAACATTACCTTTCAGACCCGCCACATTGGAGAATGTCTGCTCGTTCAAGTTGATTTGTTGATCAGCCGTGAATTCGGAACAATCCAATGTGTCGTTTCCACCCCCGTCCCATATACAAAGTACCGGGAGGTCTTTGGGGGACTTGAAGGTCAGGGTTTCGCGCTCGGTGTTTGAATTGAAGCCATAGGTGGTGTCTGTATCTCGAGTGTTATAGTTTGCGCCGTAAAGTCTTTGGATTGCACTGATGTCATCCATCATGGGCGTACGTATAAATGACTTTCCGAAATCGTGACCACTATTTTTTTCGGAAAAATAGCTCATGATGTTATGGGCTCTAGTGTCCTCTTTGTAAATGGCGTCATTCTCGTGACTGGCTTGCGCATCATTGTAGTGCCCAGGGTGAGGCAAGCCCAGATGATGCCCTAACTCATGGATGGCTACGCTGGCAAACCGGGTATTAGGAAGTGTGGTTTCGTTTGGGTCCGCAAATTTTATGGCAACAAAACTTGTTCCAGGGACGGCTAGCCCACCTGGGTTGGGAGTTGTAAATTTGTGTATCGAGAGCGGTGCTTCAGCGTCCGGTGTGTTCTCCCTGAACTTTTGATCATCCACCCATTCGCTTTCTCGTGGATTTTCCTTGTAGATAACGTTGGCAATATCGGACCAACTTTGCATCGCAACTCTAAGTCCATGCTTTTGCGAATTGTTGAAGTTGGTGTTGATGTCGTGTTGATCAATAGGGTGATGTTGGTTGAGCTGGTAATAGATTGTTGTGTGGCCGTCTCGATTTCGGTCGTGCCATGTGGCTCCGTTACGTGAAATAATTCTACCGGCCTGAAAAGTATCCAGCGACATTTTCTTATCTTTATCTGCGTCGATTTCCTCGTCAGGCTCATATTGTGAAGCGCGAGCGGCCGAATGGTGTAGCGGAGCAGAGGAAGGGGAGATTTCGTTCATACCGTTTCCATGATGATATTTTATTTCGAGCTGAACTAACTGCGGTGCCCAGCAGACGCGAAGTTGTATCGCAAAGGGTAGTGGTGAAAAAAATAATAGGTTCCAGAGGCACGTGTTGCAAAATGCTGTTGAAGGGGGGTGTTAGTTTGTTGTTACGGTTGCATAGTGTTTATATGGGGCGCAGTATTAGGGTGGGTATAAAAATTAGTTAATAATATTGGGTTTCATAGAGTGGGTTTTTAAACCGCACTGCAGAAAACATTGTTATTGTTTTTCTCGGTGCCTCAATCGCATTAAGGCTCTCAGAGATCGAATCAAAACAAGTCAGCGCGGCGCCCCCCTCAATAGCGCCTCAAACACCCGCTGCACCCGTGGCTCATCGCTGTGGGCCACATTGAAGCGCATCGAGTCGCGATGGGCCGGGTCGTAGCCAAACAGCGCGCCGGGCGCGAGCACCATGCTGCGCTTCAATGCCTCCTGGGCCAGCAGTTCACCGTTGACCCCCGGCGGCAGGCGCGCCCAGATGAACATCCCGCCTTCATAGGCCATCGGCAGTTCGCAGCCGCAGCGCTTGAGCCATTGTTCGACGCGCCCACCGGCTTCCATCAGGCGTTGCACCATACGCTTGCGATGCTTGGCGTAGCTGCCTTCGCTGAGCATGCGGTAGACGATCTGTTCGAACAGTTCCGAGGTCACGCCGCCGCTCATCAGTTTCATGTTGGTCAGGTTGGCGGCCAGTTGCGGCGCGGCCACCACGTAGCTGACCCGGGTGTTGGCGCTGAGGATCTTCGAGAACCCTGACAGGTAGGTAACCTGGTCCAGCCCGGCGACGGCGGCCAGGCGCGGTGGCGGGTTGGGGTGCAGGTCACCGTAGAGGTCATCCTCGACGATATGGCAGTGGTACTGCTGGGTCAGTTGCAGCAGGCGAAATGCCTGGCTTGGGCTGAAGGAGTGGCCGGTGGGGTTATGTAACACGCTGGTGGTCAGGTACAGGCTGGGGCGGTGTTCGGCGAGCAAGGCTTCGAGGGCGGTGAAGTCGAAGCCGTCGGGGCGGCGCTCGATAGTGACGACCTTGACGCCGTGCAGCGCCAGGTTGGCGTGGAAGTTGAAGTAGCACGGCGCATCGAGCAGCACGGTGTCGCCGGGCCGGGCGAGCAGGCGCATAAGCATGTCCAGGCCCTGCACGGTATTGGGCGTCGTGATGATTTGCTCCACAGGTACCGACAGGCCCTCGCCATGCAGCTTCTGTTGCAACGCCTGGCGCAACGGCAGCAACCCCGCTGGCGTGCCCAGCCCGGCGATGCGCAACGACGGCGCGCGCACCACGCTGCGCATGGCCTGGCGAATGGCCTCGCCATTGAGCCATTCCTCCGGCAGGTGCCCGCCACCGGGACGCAGCTCGCCACTGGCGGTGACCAAGGGGCGGCGCAGTACGCTGAGCAGGTCCTGGGGCAACAGGTCGACCCAGGTCACCGATGCCGGGCGGGCGTTGTCCATGGCCACGAAATACCCACGACCCTGGCTGGAGGTGAGCAGGTGGCGCCCGCGCAGGCGGTCCAGCGCTTCGTTGAGGGTGAACTTGCTGACGCCCAGGACCTGGGTCAATTCACGCACCGACGGCAACTTGCTGCCCGGTGCCCATTCGCCGTTTTCGATGGACTGGCTGAACGCCTCGACGATCTGTTGCACCTTGGGCGTGCCATCCACAAAGGCGATAGCCGATACAAACATAAACCTTCCTTGTCTTTGCTGGTGCTTTTACCGGTGAAGTTAGGCCGGATTAGGCACTACTTTACCTGCCTTGTGCAATGCCAGTTCCCTAGACTGCGCGGCATCTCGCCAGGAGTTGGCGAAGTTTCCTACAAGCGGGCAATGGATTCTGCATTCTCATGAAGACTTATATGTGTGCTCCCTGCGGTTTTATGTACGTAGAAGAATTGGGTATCCCGGAAGACGGAATACCGGCAGGCACCCCTTGGGAAGAGGTACCTGAAGACTGGACATGCCCGGATTGCGGCGTGACCAAGGCCGACTTCATGGCCATCGAGCTCCCCGAATCTCTAGAAGCCTGACGCTCCATCCACGAAAGGAATCGCCCCATGGAAAGCAAACTGATCAACGCCACCGTGCCGTTCTGCACCGGTGTGGCCCACCAGAAATACCTGGGCGCCGAGAAGGGCCTGGAAACCGCCATCGAAGGCAACTGCACCCACTGGTACATCGACGGCAGCCTGTTTGGTGAAATGGTCGACGACTGGTCCGATGCGCGCATCGAAAGCCTGCAGGTGCAAATCGCGGCCACCGGTATCAAGCCGATCTTCCATGGCAACTTCAAGGCGCCCCTGGCCAGTGACGTCGAGGCGTTCCGTGCCGCGGCCGTGGAATATGTGAAGAAAGAAATCGATATCGCCAGCCGCCTGGGCGCGCCGCTGATCATTCATGGCGGTTGCATCGTCGAACCGAAAATGGTGCTGATGGCCAAAAAGGTCGCCCTGGAGCATTACCTGAAGTCGGTGCAGGAGCTGGCGATTTACGCCGAGGCCAAAGGCATGGATATCTACCTGGAAAACCTGTCCAACTACGTCAACTACCGGCCGTTCCACTACATCTTCACCCATGAAGCGGAATACGCCTTTGTCTTCGAGCGCCTGCAAGCCCACAGCAATCTGTATTTTTTCCTCGATGCCGGCCACGCCAACATCGAGAACGGCCTGCCGGCGGAAGTGGTGCGCAAGTATCACCACCTGATCAAGGGCATTTCCTTCAGCAACAACAACGGCGTGCAGGATCAGCACTTCGGCATCCATGACGGCAACTGTGACTATGCCGACGTCATGCAGGCCATCGTCGAGACCAACTGGAAAGGCCTGGTGGCCTTCGAAACCCGCAACCAGACCGCCAAGGCAGCCCTGGCTGATCTGGCGGTGATGTACCGCGAATCCCTGACGACCGAAATCGCTGTCGCCTGACGGGCCCAGGGGCGGGCGCTTGCGGCGCTCGCCCCGTTGCTGTTTCTATCCACTCAAGGTCTACGGCCATGACAAGTGCGTTAACCCTGTCTTCGTTTCTCTACTTCCTGCTGTTTTGCGCCACCATGACCTTCAGTCCCGGCCCCATGACCCTGCTGTTGCTGAGCCTGGGCTTGAAGGACGGCCTGCGCAGTTCGATCCCGGCGCAGATCGGCGCCAGCGTGTCGTACCTGATTTCCATCCTGATCTTTGCCGTCGGCTTCTCGGAGTTGATCAAGGGCAACCTCGCCATTACCCAGACCATCCAGTTTGTCGGCGTCGCCTACATCCTGTACCTGGCCTACAAGCAGTGGACCAGCAGCGGTGTGGCAATCAACAACGCCGGCACCGTGGAGGGCTCGCGCAGTCTGTTTGGCAAGGGGCTGTTGACCGGGTTTTCCAACCCCAAGACCATCATCATGTTCAGTGCGGTGTTCCCGCAGTTCGCCGGGTCGGGGGAACACAGTTCAGCGGCGGATATCGCCATCCTCGGCCTGACGTTCCTGTTGCTGCAATTTGCCAGCGGCTGCCTGTATTGCTATTTCGGCCAGCGTATCAAGCACGTGTTGGAAAACCCCAAGCGGCGGGTGTTGTTGCAGCGCATCACCGCGGTGTTGTTGTTGGGCGTGGCGTTGATGCTGGCACGTGGTTTTTCACACTGACGTCAGCTTCTAGGCGGTAGTGGCGATTTGCCGTTACCCTGATAGACTCCAGGCACTCACCCAGGATCGCACCCCACCATGCCAGCCGTCGGAGGAAATGGACTTCCGCTCGCTTCGCGCTTGTACAAATCACGCCTGCTGGGGCTGACGCTCGGCTTTATCTGCGTCGCGTTTGGCATGTATCCGCTGGGTCCCTCCGTGTGGGTGTGGGCCTGGATGCTGATCAACGCGTTTGTGTGGCCGCATGTGGCTTATCAAATTTCGTTGCGTGCGGCCCACACATTGCGCAGTGAACGCCGCAGCCTGCTGTTCGATTCCTTCTGCGGTGGCTTCTGGGTCGGCGCGATGCACTTCAACCCGCTGCCCAGCGTCACCACCTTGTCGATGATGAGCATGAACAACGTCGCTATCGGCGGCCCGCGCTTCATGCTCGCCGGCTGGCTGGCACAAATGCTGGGGCTGGGCACGGCGCTGCTGATATTCGCCCCGGCGTTTATCGCTGTGACCACCCAGGCCCAGGTGTATGCCTGCCTGCCGATCCTGATGCTGTATCCGATGGCCCTGGGTTGGATCTGCTATCGCCAGGCGGTAACCCTGGCCCGCCACAAGCGCGAGCTGCTGGCCCTGAGCCGTACCGACAGCCTCTCCGGCCTGCTCAACCACGGGGCCTGGAAAGACCACCTGGACATCGAATTCCAACGCTGCCGCCGAGGCCCGGCGGGTGCAGCCATCGCCTTGATCGACATCGACCACTTCAAGACCATCAACGACACCTACGGCCATGTGACCGGCGATATCGTGCTGCGCCAGTTGAGCAAGGTGCTGCGCCAGAACCTGCGCACCACCGACCTGGCCGGACGTTACGGCGGCGATGAATTCTGTGTGATCCTGCCAGACATGCCGCTCAACCGTGCCACTGAGGTCATGGAGGCGCTGCGCGATCGCTTCAACGCCTTGGCCTACGCTCAGGACCCGGCGCTGCGCGTCAGCTTGAGCATCGGCCTGGCGCTGTATCAGCCGGCCCATGCCGACGCCATCAGTTGGCTCAACGATGCCGACCAGGCGCTGTACGATGCCAAGAGCAGCGGGCGCAACCGCGTCAGCGCGGGGCAGGGGAGTTGGTTGCGCTCGGTCTAGTGGGGTAGGGTATTGGCGCACCTTCCAACAAAAACAAGGATCGGCCCATGCTCTTCACCTTCCCGCGTACCCTCCTGGCCGCCACCCTGGCCTTGTCCTTCGTCCTGCCGGCCTACAGCGCCGAGCCCCACAAGCAGATCCAGGCCGAGGCCGAACAGTACAAGGCCGAGGCCCTGAAACTGCTCGAACGCCTGGTGAACATCGATTCAGGTTCAGGCTACGAGCCGGGCCTGACCCAAGTGCGCGACATCGCCGTGGACGAGTTGAAACAGTTGGGTTTCAGCATTGAACTGGTGCCGGACAAAGCCGCCAATAACAGCCATGTGGTCGCCACGCTCAAGGGCACCGGCAAGGCCAAAATCCTGCTGATGGCCCACATGGACACCGTCTTCAAGGAAGGCTCGGCCGCCGAGCGCCCGTTCCACATCAAGGACGGCCGCGCCTATGGCCCCGGCGTCATGGATGACAAGGGCGGCATCGTCGCCGGCATCTACGCACTCAAAGTCCTGAAGAACCAGGGCTTTAAGGACTACGCGCAAATCACCTTCCTGCTCGACGCCAGCGAAGAAACCGGCTCCGAAGCCGCCTCCGAACTGATCCGCAACACTGCCAAGGGCCACGACGTGACCCTCAACCTCGAACCCGGCCGCCCAGCCGACGGCCTGGTGGTGTGGCGCAAAGGCAGTGCCACCGCCGTGGTCGAGGTCAAAGGCAAGGCCGCTCACGCCGGCGTCGCTCCGGAGCTGGGACGCAACGCCGCCATGGAAGCCGCGCACCAGATCCTGCAACTGGGCAAGCTGGGCGATGAAGACAAGAAAACCACCATCAACTTCACCGTGCTCAAGGCCGGCGACCGCACCAACGTCATCCCCGACCAGGCCACCGCCAAGGCCGACGTACGCGCCGCCTTGCCGGAAGAATTTGACCGGATCGAAAAGGACCTGGCCCGGGTTTCAGCCAACAAACTGATCCCCGAAACCGACGTGAAGACCAGCCTGCAACGCGGCTTACCGCCGATGCCGCAGACGGCCGAGTCGGATAAGTTGGTGGCGATAGCCCAGGGTATTTATGGTGAGCTGGGACGCAAGTTGACCATTGAAGGCAGCGGTGGGGCGGCGGACGCGAGTTTGTCGGCCGGGGTAGGTACGCCGACGTTGGATGGGTTTGGGATAGTGGGCGGGAATATTCACACACCGGAGGAATATGCCGAGGTGGAGAGTGTAGTGCCGCGGGTGTATTTGTTGAGCCGGATGATTATGGAACTGGCCAAGCGCTGATCAGATCCGGGATTACAGAACGAAGTAGATATAAATGTGGTGGGGGGCTTGGCTTGCAGCAGTGGCGATATCTCAGCCGCCGAATATTTACCTGATATGCCTCAATCCAAATGTGGGAGGGGGCAAGCCCCCGATGGCGGTGGGTCAGCTTGCATATGCATTGACTGAACTACTGCTATCGGGAGCAAGCCCCCTCCCACACTGGGCATTCAGTGTATCCAATACTGAGGGTTACCATGTGGAGGGGTCTTCGAGGCTGGCTTTTTGGAGATCTTCTTTCCAGACCTCGTTGGCTAGCCGATAGATGTCCGCGAAGAAGCCTCGGGGGTCGGCTATTTCTGTTTCGTCCCAGGCCATCGATGAATGCTCATCAGGGTCGTCTTCAAAGAAGGAGCCAAAGTCAAAGTTTTCAGTGTTTAGAGCAGTAACTAGGTTTTCAATTAATTTGTATTTGTGACGATAAGAGTATCTGGTATGAGGATCTAGGCAGTAATTTATAATTAGGTATTCCCTATCTTCCTCGTTGTTGGGGTTATAGGCATACAGCTCTTTTCCCTTGGTTTCTTCTCTGTCGTAAATATCGAAAGCTCCCACGAAATAGCGTAAGCTCGCGTCGAAAGGTATGCTTTCAGAGCATGGATGAAATAGCATTTTTCACTCCTTAATAGGGAATAGGGTAAATGGCGTGCCATCTTCACGGAATTTCATTTCGGCACCATTCATCGAAGGGTTAAATAATGGATTGTTCGGGTCCATCTTATTTGGCCTGTAGCCACGCCCAGCACCTGGCAGTTCTAGTCGGACTATATTGTTCTTGTTACCATCTATTCCGGTGTAACGCGGGAGTCCACGTTCAACCCTTGAAGTTGCCTTTGTCCAAGCCTGAAGCTGAAGCTTCCAACTGTTAAATTGTGAGCTGGGAACCCCTTTTCTCTTAAGCGGTAAGCTACCTGTTATGGGGTCCGTTCCATCTATCGAACGTTGACTCATTTTAGATGGCTCAACTTCTGGACCATGCTTGCCAACCATGTGCATGTCGTACTTTGCTTCGTATTCCAAAATTCGACGTTTTGCATTTGCCTCACTTAGCTCCTCTATTCTAGCCCGTCTATGATCCCCGGTCGGTTGAGGCGCTGAGGGTTGCCCCTCATCAACTCTTGCCTTTGCTATTGGGCTATCTGGGCCGGTTGTTGACTGACACCCATCCCTACCTGGACACGTATTTAGACCCAACGGGTCCACCCATCCCGTCGGGTTGGGCACGTACTGGTACCCATTGATCCCACCCGCCAACTTCACCGGATCCGGTGACAGGTAACGACCAATATCCGGATTGTAGTAGCGATGGCGGTTGTAGTGCAGACCGCTTTCCTGATCGAAATACTGTCCCTGGAAACGCAGCGGGTTATCGATCTTGCGTACGTCGAGCCGGGCGATTTGGCCGTAGGCGCGGTAGTGGGCGGACCAGACGATTTCGCCTTCAGGCGTGGTGAGTTCCTGCGGTGTGCCGAGGTGGTCGAGTTGGTAGTGGTAGGGCTTTGTTTCTTTTGGGCCGAAGCCTTCCAGTAGTGCAAATGGGCGAAAGCTGTTCGGCTCGTAGATGTAGCTGCGGTGACG
>NZ_JAHSTT010000069.1 GCF_019145205.1 Pseudomonas khavaziana | reverse complement strand
GTGTAGACAAAATCAAGTAGTAAGTCGACGAGCAAGCATGCGAGCCTCGGCCAGCCACACCCATGCTGCACTCACATCGAACATCCGATCGTGGTGCATGATCAAGCGCCTGGCCCGCTCATTCCAAGCGTGAGTCCGTTCCACTACCCTGCGCTTGGGCATAACCACAAAGCCACCTGTAACCGGCGCTGTCGTGAACAAATCGCCTTGTTCTGAATGCCACTTCCCGGTGCGTCGATTGTTTGGCCCTCGAATGACTTGAACTCCAAGCGAATGACTGTGCTGCGTGCGCTGGGCCCACTTTCCGG
>NZ_JAHSTT010000068.1 GCF_019145205.1 Pseudomonas khavaziana | reverse complement strand
CGTGACAGTCGTTGTGTTGTCGGTACCCGGTGTATCCGTAACGGTGGTGTTTACTGCCGTAGTGCCAGGGACCAGGTTCTCAAAGTGCTCGCCGCCGGTGACGCCTTTGATAGCGGTGGTGACGGTTTGGTCGCCTTTGTAGACGTCATCAGGAGCAATAACCGAAACGCTACCGCTCGATTGATTCACGCCGATAGTGATGGTCTGGCCATTATCGAGAGTGACAGTGAGCGGATTGGTGATGTTAGTCACCGGCGCGCCGTTCTTATCCACAAGGCTGGCGGTGTAGACGATGTTGCCGCCTTCGCCAACGGTGGTAGTGGCCGTCAGGACG
>NZ_JAHSTT010000067.1 GCF_019145205.1 Pseudomonas khavaziana | reverse complement strand
CTTGCACGCCTGACCTTGAGCGCCCCGATACCTGAAGACACCACGATCATAAACTTCCGGCACCTGCTGGAAAAGCAACAACTGGCCCCTGCGATCCTCGCGGTCATCAACGGTTATCTGCAAGAGAAAGACCTGTCCCTGCGCCAGGGCACCATCGTCGATGCCACCATCATTCATGCCCCCAGCTCGACCAAGAACGAGGAAGGAAAGCGTGATCCCGAGATGCATCAGACGAAGAAAGGTAACCAATACTTCTTCGGCATGAAGGCGCATATCGTCGCCGATGCGGAGTCGGGACTGGTTCATCATGTTCATGGCACTGCGGCCAATGTGGCCGATGTCACA
>NZ_JAHSTT010000066.1 GCF_019145205.1 Pseudomonas khavaziana | reverse complement strand
TCGACGGTGGCGAGGTGGCCGCCTTTGTCGTGGTTGAAGGTGAGGCGGTTATTGTCCGGCAAGCGCAGGTTTTTCAGCTGGCCGCAGGCGTCGTAGCCATAGCGCAAGGTGCCCCAGCCTTGGTGCTCGGCGGTGAGGCGGTTTTGGCGGTCGTACTCGTAGGCCAGCGCCCAGTGGCCGTCTTCGACGCTGAGGAGGTTGCCTTGGCGGTCGTAGGTGTAATCGACCACGCTGTTATCGGGCAGGGTTTTTCTTACAAGACGCCCGGCGTGGTCGCGCTCGTAGCGGGTAATGAGCTGACTGCCGTCGTCGCCGTATTCGGTCTTTTCCTGCAGGTTGCCGTTGAGGTCGTAGGCGTAGGCGGTGCG
>NZ_JAHSTT010000065.1 GCF_019145205.1 Pseudomonas khavaziana | reverse complement strand
TTCTCGTTGATCACGCTGCGTTGCAACAGCGCAGCAGCTTTTTCACCACTTTCTTCATCATAAACTTCCCAACCTACGGCCTTGCGGCTGTAAATATCTTCGATCAAATACAGGTAAAAATACTTACCGCGTATGGGCGAGGGAAGATACGTGATGCCCCACGACACCTGGTTAGGCCTCTGAGCCGCGTGCGTTGTCGGCATTACAATGCGCCGAGGCCGTCGGCTACGACCTCTGTGGTGTTGTTGACCGGCTGCTCGCAAGATGCGATAAAACGTAGCTTTCGACGCCAGATACCGCGCTTCGTCTGCTAGGCGCGGCACGATCTGGCTGGGCGGTAAATGGGCGTATATCGGGCTGTTGCACAGGGTTACGATGGCTAGTCGTTC
>NZ_JAHSTT010000064.1 GCF_019145205.1 Pseudomonas khavaziana | reverse complement strand
ATCAGTCACAGTTGTAGTAACTTTATCGGTCCCTGGAACCAGATTTTCGAAATGCTCGCCGCCAGTCACGCCTTTGATGGCGGTGGTGACGGTTTGGTCGCCTTTGTAGACATCATCCGGAGCCGCAATAGTAGCGGTGCCGCTCGACTGGTTCACCCCAATGGTAATGCTCTGGCCGTTGTCCAGGGTTACGGTCAGCGGGTTGGTGATGTTGGTCACCGGCGCGCCGTTTTTATCCACAAGGCTCGCGGTGTAGACGATATTGCCGCCTTCGCCCACGGTGGTCGTGGCGGTCAGAACAACGTCAACCTTGTCGATGGTGTCGTTGATCGTGGTGGTCGCGCCGTCGCCTGCGACTTCGAGTTTTTCGAAGTTGCCGCCGGAAGCGTCGGTGATCTGGACGGTCTG
>NZ_JAHSTT010000063.1 GCF_019145205.1 Pseudomonas khavaziana | reverse complement strand
TGGAGAAACGCTGAAGCAATGGTCTGACGGGCTACTCAATTACGATAAAACAGCGCTGGATAACTTCAACAAGGCTGCCGGGGCATTGCATGCAGTAGTCAATCGAGTGGAAGCCATGCAGGGCCGTCCGATGGATGCTCGTGCGCAAGCCATAGCCGGGAAAGACTTGGCCGAAAGTACACTTGAAGCCCTCATTCTCTCTGGCATGAGCCCTCGATCGGCAATGGCGAAGATGGGCGACCCCGAATTCATCGACAGCGTCCTGAGAAGTGTGGCGTCGTTAAATGGGATCGAACCTCAGGTGCTTACCGACGCGCAGAAGCTGGTTGAGTCGAGCACCTACAAACCCGACCCTCAAGCACTAGTGCTGGAAACGTCGCAAGTCAACCCGACAGGGATTGACGAACTTCAA
>NZ_JAHSTT010000062.1 GCF_019145205.1 Pseudomonas khavaziana | reverse complement strand
AGGAGAAACGCTGAAACAATGGTCTGACGGGTTACTCAATTTCAATAAAGCGGCGCTGGACAACTTCAACAAGGCCGCCGGGGCATTGCATGCAGTAGTCAATCGAGTGGAAGCCATGCAGGGCCGTCCGATGGATGCTCGTGCAGAAGCCATGGCCGGCAAAGACTTGGCCGAAAGTACACTTGAAGCCCTAATTCTCTCTGGCATGAGCCCCAGATCGGCAATGGCAAAAATGGAGGAACCCGAATTTATCGACAGCGTCCTGAGAAGTGTGGCGTCGTTAAACGGGATCGAACCTCAGGTGCTTGCCGACGTGCAGAAGATGGTTGAGTCGAGCACCTATAAACCCGACCCTCAAGCACTGGTACTGGAAACGTCGGAAGTCAATCCGACAGGGATTGACGAGCTTCAG
>NZ_JAHSTT010000061.1 GCF_019145205.1 Pseudomonas khavaziana | reverse complement strand
GCTGACCGTGACTCTGGATAACGGCCAAACCATCACTATCGGTGTGAATCAGTCCAGCGGCACTGTTTCGGTCTTGGCACCGGATGATGTGTACAAAGGCGACCAGACTGTCACCACAGCCATCAAAGGCGTCACCGGCGGCGAGCATTTTGAGAACCTGGTTCCAGGAACCGATAAAGTCACCACGACTGTGACTGACACCCCGGGTACCGATAACACCACCACCGTCACACTGACTGCACCAAGCGCTGTCAACGAAGGTGGACAGATCACTTACACCGCGACCTTGAGCAACAAGGCCGGTACTGACGTCACGCTGAAACTCGACAACGGTTCGTCGATCACCATCAAGGCGGGCGACACTGTTGGCACCGTGACTGTCCCGGCGCCTACCGATGACGTGTTCATCGACAAGAGCACT
>NZ_JAHSTT010000060.1 GCF_019145205.1 Pseudomonas khavaziana | reverse complement strand
GCTCAACGGCGAAGTGCTCACCTCACACCTGTTCCGTGCCGGTCGTGAACACCAACGCAAACAAGGCCAACTGCTCAGCCACTACCACTACGACGACCAGAATCGCCTGCACGCCCACGCCGTCACACAGCAGGAAAGTTATCTTTACCAGCGCCAGTACGACTACGACAAATCCGGCAACCTCACCCGCCTGCTCGACACCCGCAAAGGCGAACACCGCTACCACTACGACCCCCTCGCCCGCCTGACCCGCGCCGACCATTCCCAAGACGTGCAGGAACGCTTCGCCCACAACCCGGCCGGCAACCTGCTCATGCAAGACCGCCCCGGCCCGGACATCGTCGCCGCCAACCGCCTGGTGATCCAGGGTGACCGCCACTACGACTACGACGCCTTCGGCAACCTGATCCGCGAACGACGCC
>NZ_JAHSTT010000006.1 GCF_019145205.1 Pseudomonas khavaziana | reverse complement strand
TCCTAAGTGGCCGTTGCCCAAATAACGGATATGTACCGAGGACGAAAACCAACATCCTGCTCGGCTGTCAGGCCGCCACGGGAGCAAGCTCCCTAGTTTGCTGCGCGACAGCGTCACATCGAAGATGTGGTGGGGATTCCCACATTTTTAACCGCATTTCACTTCAAGTTTTTCTCTAGCCAGGCTTTCAGATCCAGCACTTCCGCCTCGCTGATCGTGTGATTCATCCCCGGATAACCATGAAACTCCGGCTTCAAGCCCAGCGCCGCCAGCACCTCATAGGCGCGAGTGGCTGACGTATATGGCAGCGCCTGGTCCAACGTGCCGTGGCCAATAAAGATCGCCAGTTTGCCCATGGACTCATCCGGCTTGAGCGCAGACTTGAGCATGGGCAGCACACTGCCGCTGAGCGCCGCAATACCGCGTACCAACTCCGGATCACGCAGCGCCACTTCGTAAGACATGATCGCGCCCTGACTGAACCCCACCAAAAACACCCGGTCGCTTTGTGTGTGGTATTTAGCCGTGGCCTTCGTAACAAATTCCCCGATCAGCCTGGCGCTGCTCTGCAAGTCTGCGGGCACTCCGTCGTACTCACCATCACCGGGCGTCTTGGTAAACCAGCGATAACCCCGAGGTTCCACTGGCATCGGCGCGCGCACCGACAAGTAGGTCCAGGTGGAAGGCAATGCGTCCTTGATGCCAAACAGATCTTCCTCATTGCTGCCAAAACCATGGAGAAAAATCACCAACGGCTGGTTGCGCGCATCGCCCTGGGTCTGTTCCAGGTACGCCAGCGGCAAGTCGGTGTGCAAGGTGGAATCGGCGTGGACGGCACTTGCGACCAAGGTCAGCGCCAGGGCAAACAGTTTGAGCATGGGGAAGGGTCCTCAGGGTTTGCGCAACAGATAAGTGTCCATGATCCAGCCATTGGCCAGGCGCGCGGCCTTGCGTACCCGTTCGATCTCTTGCGCCACTTCAGCGACTTTGCCGCTGATCAGGATCTCGTCCGGCGTGCCCAGGTAGGCGCCCCAAAAGATATCCAGGTCCTGGTCGACCACGCTGCGGTAGGAGTCTTCGGCGTCGAGCATCACCACCAGGGTATCGGCATCACTCGCCTGCCCCGCCGCCAGGCGACGCCCGGTGGTGATCTCGATGGACTTGCCGATGCGGTTCAACGGCACCTTATGCTGGGCCGCCAGGGCCTGCACACTGGTGATACCGGGGATCACTTCGAATTCGAACGCGCAACGGCCACTGGCAAGGATCGCCTGCAGAATGCGGATGGTGCTGTCGTACAGTGCAGGATCGCCCCAGGCCAGGAATGCGCCCACTTCACCGTCGGCCATTTCCTCGTTGATCATGCGTTCGAAAGTCTGCTGCTTATCGCGGTTAAGGTCCTGCACGGCAGTGGTGTAGTCGACCTCGCCACGCACACGCTCAGGGCAGTCGGCCTCGACAAATCGGTAGCCGGGCTCGGTGATGTAGGTCTCGCAGATTTCACGGCGCAGGTCGATCAGCTTGTCCTTGCTCTGGCCCTTGTCCATCAGGAAGAACACGTCGGTACGGTTCAGCGCCTTCACGGCCTGCATCGTGATGTAGTCAGGGTTGCCGGCGCCAATGCCGATGATCAGGATGCGTTTCATGGGGTGCTCTCAGTGCCGGGCGTGAAAATGCTGCCATGTTACTGGGTTGCCCTGCTGGGTCAAATCACCTTGAACTGCCGGGCGATGTCAAGTTTGAGCTTACCCGCGATCACGTTCTTATAACTGTCATCCGCTTCATTAAAGCCCAGGGGGTGTTTGTCAGAGAAATTCAGTTTGGTCAGTATCTTGGTCAACATCCTGTATCTGCCCCCTAGCCTGGAGAGTTTCGCCACAAATAGCGCATCGGGTACGCAGACCTGATAACGAGGGACTAAGCGAAAGGTCGCGATTGAATTGTCCACCTTCTGGCAGGTGCCATGGGTTGCCATCACCTCAATTTCATAGGACGTACTGTCGGCCTGAAGTCTTAATTTATTCAAGTCCAACTTCCCGCCCTTATGGGCAAGCCTGAAAGATATGTTCTCCGGATCCACCAAGGGGTGCAGGTGAGGTGTCAAGTCAAACCGGGTAGTGCCTTTCATTTGCGGCCCGTTACACTTTTCGCAGCAGGGAATAAAATTCCCCATGGTTAATGCCAGCAAAGGAAATTCGGCGTGCGGGTAATAGTGATCAATATTTGGCCTGTACGCTTTCAACCCATCAGGACTGACATAAGTATCAATGGGTGATATATGGCAGTAAGGACAAATTCTTGATCGGTTGGTTATAAGCAACGCGTAGGCATCCCATCTTTTTAACAAGACAACCTTCTCTTTGGCTGAAAACTCCTTGTAGCACAGATGTTTTTTGAAAAACCCATTTACATAGTCAATATCAACCCTACGAGTAAAAGTCTGGTTGAAGGCAACAATCACACCCGGCAGCGGCACGGGGTCACACCCACATATGGCGCCCCGGTGTTTATCCAAGAACTCGACAAGACGATGCTGAATCATGCCCGGCCCGACGAATTCCCTTAGGACATCAGTCAGCCGTTGCAGCTTCCATTGCATGAACAACCTGTGCCTGACCGCGATATCCTCCCACACCCGCGCAATATTAATAATCATAAATATCGCCTCTCCGGAGCACGATATAACGCGTTCTTGATGCCAATATCGCCAATGCTCTCAAGCAATAGTTTATCCAATGCCGAAGAAACGCCCTGTTCAAGACGCTCATTGAGTGCATTTATCTTTTCCGCCGCAAACTCACCAATGGCAGCAGTACCAAAAGAGTTCAGGATGATGTCTTCCAATGGAGCCGCGAACGTATTCTGAGGCGTGACCTTCTGATCCAGGTTAGTGACCATACACGCTGGAAAATCACCTGTTATCACCGGGGAATGCGTAGCAACCACTACCTGCACAATTTCCAAGCCAAACTCCGATTTCACCCCCGCCAAGAATTTATTCAGCAAATAAATATAACGGCGCTGCCATTCCAGATGAAGATAGGCATCGCCCTCATCGATAAGCACCATGACGTGGTTTAATTTTTTACCGGCCATGATTACAAAACCTTGGCGGAGCAAAAAAAACTGGTCAACCAAAGCTCTTACACCCGAGCTTTGATCTGTCCAACGTACTTCCACCGCAGCGGTCGACATTTTTATTTGCTTGATTTCTTCTGCCGAATTTATAGCAAAAGAATAGGAACGCGGGTGTTTGCGAACATCATCCTTGGCTCCATCCTTTATAGACTTAAACGTGGCGCGACAAGTCGCCATCAGCAAATCGAACACTTCCTCATCTTGTTCGTACCGCACATCGCTGGCGAGCTCTAAATAATTAAAGAAAAATCGCCCAATACGAATATGATCAGGAATTCTCTTTGCGACTGACGTTAAGGCAGCGAGCATGACTAATTTTTTGCTTCTGGCGCGGGGAAGTTTCGACAGAACAAACCGCTCCAACCTAAGCACACAAGTATCAAGCAAACGCTCAATCTGGATGTTCAAGCGTTCATTTTCATAGTAATCCGAGCCGAAAAACTGGCGCTTTTTTAGAATCTTTGCGTAATCAGATAAAAATGTCGTCACCGGCTCATGCGCTGTATGAAAACCGGCAAGCTTACTCATGGCGATAAGCGCAGGGGCCAACACGGTCTTGAACAGCTCAAACTCATAACATACTTCTGCCCTCAAGCTTGTGTTCAGTTCCAGATCACTGGCCACTTGGTAGAACTGCTCGACTCGCGCAGAGTCTTCTACCTTTCCAAACCGAGGCGAAGCATCGAAGAATCGGTTACGAAACGGTAGCCTGCGGCGGTAGGGAACAGGAGAGAAGTAAATCACACCAATACGTTCAAGCTCTTCGTCAGACAGTTTCTCCGACGATGTTTCTCGATCATCATATACGGCTCTTCGAGGGGAAGAGACAGGCGATGAAATATACGCTGCCATGTCACACAATAAGGCGGTTTTACCAGAGCCGTTATTACCCAGAATCAACCGAATCGTATCCACATCGAAAAAGCCATTCCATTTCAGGCTTTCTTCATTTTCGAATTCAAATTTATTCGTACCTGTCTTGACCGCAATCAACTTGTTCATCTGCATAGAATCCTTTACGCAACCCGTCAATCATTAGGCCAATTCAAAAAATCGTATCTCATGGACCAGGCACTGGCGCCGACGAGTGATGCCATTTTGCCACACGCCTGTACTCAGCGGTATGGCATTGGTGCTTCACGCCATTAACCGCAACCGCCAACGCCCATTGAATCGCAACTCAACCGACGACAATGGCTCAACGTCGATCAGGTAGAACATCGAGATAGGGAATTGCATGACGTGAAGCAGCGCTGCGCGGATGACAAACGGGTGGGTCACGGCGACTACGTGGCCGGGATGGGTTTCGAGGGATTTGAGCCATTGGCCCACGCGCACGCAAAGCTGCTCCACCGACTCGCCGCCGTGGGGTGCGCTGGTGCTGTCGGTGCTCCAGGCTATCAAGGCTTCGCTATCGAGTTGGCTGATGGCCTGGCCTTTCCATGAGCCGAAATCAGCATCGCGCAGCGCCATCTCAACATCAGCGTTAGTGCCGAACAAGCTGGCGGTCTGACGAGCCCTGGCCTCAGGGCCGCAGAGCAGGCGTGGCTGTTTTTTATAGCACCCAGCCAGGGATAATGCCGCGCCCTGCCAGTCCATGGCCACGGATTCGTCGTCAGGAAAACACCCCTGTTTTTGCAGGGGGGTGACGGCGTGGCAGATCAGGGTCAGACGGGTAGCCAGCATCGCAACTCACTCGGTTTTCGGTAGGTTACAGCATGCCCACTATTAACCATTAACCAGACGTATGCAGCTCAAAATGTGGGAGGGGGCTTGCTCCCGATGAGGACGTGTCAGTAAGTGCATCCGTGACTGACTCACCGCCATCGGGAGCAAGCCCCCTCCCACATTTTGGCATCAGGCCAATGCCGCATCCGCCGGCACTGCAACTGGCAGACTGCTGGCGACGAAGTCCTCCTTGCGCAACACCACCAGCGCCACCAGCGACACCACCCCGGTTGCCACGTAGAAATACCACGGCGAGGTAATATCCCCCGTTACCTTGATCAACCAGGTGGAAATCAACGGCGCACTGCCGCCAAATACCGCCACCGGCACGTTATACGCCACCGCAATTCCGGTGGAGCGAATACGCGTCGGCAGCAGCTCGCTCATCAACGCATAGGTCGACGACGCATACAGTCCGAACAAAATCGCCACCGCCATCAACGGCGCGAAGAACGACGCAGGGGTGGCGGTGGGGGCCGATTTGAACAGCCAGAACATCGCCAGGGTCGCCAATGTACCGATCACCATCAGAAACGGCTTGCGCCCGTACTTATCGGTAAATGCCCCGCCAAACGGCATCACGAAGGCCGCCGAGAAGCTGGCGACGAACACGTAGAGCAAGGTCGTACCACTGTCGAACTTGAGGATCTTGGCCATGTAGGTCGAGGCGAAGGTCAGCACCAGGTAAAAGATCGAGCTGTGCAGGGTGATGATAAAGAACACCAGGGCAATCGCACGCTTGTACTGCCACACGTCCCGCAGTGGAGCCCGCGAGGTTTGCCCGGCGCGTTGCAGGGCTAAAAACTCGGGGCTGTCTTCGAGCTTGAGGCGGATGTACATGGAAATAAAGCCCAGGGGTGCGGCGATCAGGAACGGGATGCGCCAGGCCCAGTCCTGCATGACGTCGGCGCCCAGCACCCAGGTCATGCCATTGGCCACGGCGCCGCCCAGCAGCAGGCCAAGCACGGCGGTGACCATCAACCAGCAGGTGGCGAAACCGCGACGGCCGGGGCCGGCGTATTCGGAGATAAAGCTGGTGACGGTGCCGATCTCACCCCCGGCCGAGAAGCCTTGTACGCAGCGCACCAGGATCAGCAGGATCGGCGCGGCAATGCCCAGGCTGGCGTAGGTCGGCAACAGGCCGAGCATCACCGTGGAGCCGGTCATCATCACCAGCGCCATGATCAGGGTTTTGCGCCGGCCGATCTTGTCCGCCAGCGGGCCGAAGAACAGCCCGCCCAGGGGGCGGATAAAAAAGCTCAAGGCAAACGCAGCGAAGCTGGCCAACAGGCTGGTGGTGGGGTCATCGGAGACGAAGAACGCCTGGCCGATATAGACGGCGAGAAAACCGTAGACGCCGTAGTCGTACCACTCGATCAAGTGGCCGGAGGTGGCACCGAGAAACGCACGGCGGCGCTTGCGGACAGTGTCTTGTGCGGGATTGCCCATCGAGGGGACTCCTTGTCTGATTGTCGATCCATGTCAAAGCGCGGCGATACTCGCTGCTTTCAACCACTGCCGCAAGTCGGTCTTGAGAATTTTGCCGTAGCTGTTCTTCGGCAGCTCGCTGCGCCACACATACTTTTTCGGTTTTTTGAACGAAGCCATACGCGCCAGGAACCAGGCGGTGAGCTCGTCCTCATCCAGGGGATGGCCGCTGCGGGCCACCACGAAGGCCACCACCGACTCGCCCCATTGCGCGTCCGGTTCGCCCACTACGCACACTTCAAATACGTCGGGATGCTGGGCCAGCACTTCCTCGACTTCGCGGGGGTATACATTGCTGCCGCCGCTGATGATCACGTCCTTGGAGCGATCCGTCAGGGTCAGGTAGCCGGCCGCGTCGAGGTAGCCGATATCGCCGGTCAGCAGCCAGCCGTCCACCAGGGTCTGGCGCGTAGCTTGCGGGTTGCGCCAGTAGCCTTGCATGACCGTGGCGCCACGTACGGCGATTTCGCCGCGTTCACCCGTGGGCAGTGGCTGGTGCTCGGTATCGAGAATGCGGATTTCCACACAGGCTTGCGCATGGCCCACCGAGGCGGCGAGGCTGTCCCAGTCGGGACGTTGGCGTTCGGCGATCACTGCACGGGGCAACACGCTGATGGTCATCGGGCTCTCGCCCTGGCCGTAGATCTGCACCAGGCGCGGGCCGAAGGTGTCGACGGCATCACGCAGGTCCGCCAGATACATCGGCCCACCGCCATACACAATGGTCTTGATGCCGGCGCCGTGATAATCCTGGCGTCGGGCCTGCTCGACCATGCGCTTGACCATGGTCGGTGCGGCAAACAGCGACACCTGGCCCACCTGCTCTGCCAGCCCGAACAGCTCGGCGGCGTCAAAGCCGTGGGAGGCCGGCACCACATGCCGTGCGCCGCAGCGCACATGGATAAAGTTGTACAGCCCGGCACCGTGGGACATCGGCGCGGCATACACCGCCGCATCGTCAGCGCTGACCGCATCGACATCGGTGGCGTAGCACAGCGACATGGCGACCAGGTTGCCATGGGACAGCATCACCCCTTTAGAGCGCCCGGTGGTGCCGGACGTGTAGAACAGCCAGGCAAGGTCCTGATCCTGGCGCGGCACCGGGTGCTCCAGGGTCGGCCAGCCACGGTCTGGCGGCCGCTGGTGGCCGTCCAGTTCTTTGCAGCGCGGGGGCAAATCCCGCGATGAAAACACCCCGCCGCCATCGGTAAAGATCAACCGCGCCTCGGCGTTGTCCGCGATCCACGCCGCTTCGCTGGGGTGCAGCTTGGCGTTGATCGGCACCGCCACGGCGCCCATCCACCAGATGGCATAGAGCAATTCCAGGTAGTCGCAGCTGTTTTTCATCAGCAGTGCCACCGCATCTCCCGGCACCAGGCCGTGCTGGTCCACCAAGTGCGCAGCGCGTTGGCGCACATGGGCGGCGAAAGTGGCGTAGTCGGCCACTTGCACGGGGCCGTCGAACAGCGCCGGGCGTTGGGGGGTACGACGCTGGGTATCGTGCAGCCAGTTGGCAATGTTCATGGCTCAGCTCCTGCGTGCCTGCAGCACCGAGGCATAGTTGGCCACCGCCATGCCGCCCATATTGAACACCAGGCCAAATTCCGGGTTGGGCGCCGCCAGGCCAATCGGCTCGCCGGTCAATTGCCGGAACGCCAAGGCATGCATGGAAACCCCGGTGGCACCGACGGGGTGCCCTTTGGCCTTGAGCCCGCCGGAGAGGTTAACCGGCAAGCGCCCGCCGGCGCGCACCACGCCGCTGTCGAGTACGCGGTGCCCCTCGCCCTTGGGCGCCAGGCCCATGGCTTCGTAGATCAGCAACTCGGCGATGGTGAAGCAATCGTGCACTTCTGCAAAGCTCAGGTCGGCCAGGGTCACATTCGCCCCGCGCAGGGCCGAATGGATCGCCCGCTGCGGGCCCTCAAACGCCAGGATGTCGCGCTGGGCGATGGGCAAGGTGTCGTTGACCTGGGTCATCGCCCGGATCTGCACATCGCGGCGAAATGCCCGCGCACGCTTGGGCGACGCCAGGATGATCGCGGCAGCGCCGTCGCTGATCAGCGAGCAGTCGGTCAGGCGCAGGGAGTCGGCCACGAACGGGTTGCTTTGGGATACGTTGTTGCAGTGCTCGAAATTCATCTCCCGATGCATCTGCGCCAGCGGGTTGGCCATGGCATTGGAGTGGTTCTTGGTGGCGATGGCCGCCATCGAGCCCAGCGGGCAGTGGTAGCGCTCGGCATATTGCTGCGCAGCACGGCCAAACAGTTGCGGGAAACTCAGGCCGGCTTCGGCCGGGTCATTCTGGTAGCCGGCACCAGCGAGGGCCTGGGTGACGGCGGCGGTGCTGGTGTGGGTCATCTTCTCGGCGCCCACCACCAGCACCAGCTCGGCACTGCCGGAAAGAATCGCATTGACCCCCGCCTGGATCGCCGCCGAGCCGGACGCGCAGGCGTTTTCGCAGCGGGTGGCGGGTTTGAAGCGCAGCCCGGGGTTGGCCTGCAACAGCAACGAGGCGGCAAACCCATCGGGCACCAGCCCCGAATTGAAATGGCCGAGGAACAGCGCGTCGATTTGCGACGCGTCAATCGCGGCGTCGCTCAGGGCTTCACGGGTGACCTGGACGATCAAGTCTTCCAGCGTGGTGCCTTCCAGGCGACCGAAACGGGAGTGACCAGCGGCAACAATGGACACGCAATCAGCAGGCATAATCAATTTCTTCTGTTCTTGATCCGGACTTTACCTACAATGACCCACCCCTCGTCGCGCGCCAATTCGTGTAACTACTTACATAGGTAAGTAGCGCGCCAGGGTATTGAACAACGAGGCAGGACGCCCATGAACGCGCTAGCACGACAATTCCAAGACCTCGAACGCCTGGCGTTCAAGCTGTCCCCTGCCCCCCAGATCGTCACGAGCAATCGTGTGATACTCGACTGCAACGACGCCTTCCTGAAGCTGTTCGGCTATACGCGTGAAGCGCTGGTCAATCAGTTGACCCTGTTGATCTACCCGTCCCAGGCGGACTACCACGCCATCGGCAAGCGCAGCCATGACTGGCTGCTCGACAGCGACAACGGCTTTTACTCCGATGAGCGCTTCATGCAGCACCATAACGGCGAAGTATTCTGGGCCAAGTCCCACGGCTACACCCTCACCCCCAAAGATCCGTTCAAACTGATGATCTGGCACTTCGAACGCCTGGACCGCCTGCACCAGGGCACCGGCGACCTCACACCCCGGGAGCGCGAGATCGCCATGCACATCGTCAATGGCTTCAAGTCCAAGGAAATCGCCCTGCGCCTGTCGATTTCCCATCGCACGGTGGAGGTGCATCGGGCGCGGTTGATGAAGAAGCTGCAGGCCAAGACCGTGGTGGAATTGGTGTCGAAGATCATTATGGTGGCGTGATACCCAACTGCGAGCTGTTTAGCCTACTCGGTCAAAATGTGGGAGGGGGCTTGCTCCCGATGACGCTGGGACAGCCTCAGATATGTTCATCTGACACTCCCTCATCGGCTCATGAATATCTACACAACTCACGCAGCCACCATCAGTAACCATGATGCGAAGCGAGCCGCTCTTGATCTTGATCTGCTTTTGATCTCAGGCGCCCCGTCAAACCACGCTGGCCGGAATTCGACAGGGATTTGGGGGGTAAACCGGCAGGGATGCCGGTTTAGCCGCCCCGCGCCATGGATGGCGCGTGGCGGCGGCCCCCCAAATCCAAGTCGGATTACGGGCACACCGAGCCTGGGCGAGGTGCCGAGTGGTGGGGCGAGGACCTTATGCTTACTTTTGGCTGGGCCGGCATTCCGGTCCTTCCAAAAGTGAGCCGCTGTAAGAGCGGAACCGATGGCGGCCGTTACCTACATAATGGATATGTACAGGGTCCAACATCCTCGTCGGCTGTGAGGCCGCTATCGGGAGCAAGCCCCCTCCCACAGGTCCAGCGGCGTAACCAAAGTTGTGTAGATACCCATGGTCATTGGGGCACCGCCCCTCCCACACTGGATCCGCGGCGTTTCAGGCTGCGTGGTTTTCTCTCTTCAAGCTGTCCATATCGATCACAAAACGATACTTCACATCACCCTTGAGCATGCGCTCATAGGCTTCATTGATGCCCTGGATATCAATCATCTCCACATCCGAGACAATCCCGTGCTTGGCGCAGAAGTCCAGCATTTCCTGGGTTTCCTGGATGCCGCCGATCAGCGAGCCGGCCAGGCTGCGGCGCTTGAAGATCAGGTTGAATACCGTGGGCGACGGGTGCGGGCTGTCGGGGGCGCCGACCAGGGTCATGGTGCCGTCGCGCTTGAGCAGGTTGAGGAAGGCATCCAGGTCATGGGGTGCGGCGACGGTGTTGAGGATGAAGTCCAGGCTATTGGCGACCTTGGCCATTTCATCCGAATTTTTGGACACCACCACCTGGTCGGCACCCAGGCGCAGACCGTCTTCGCGTTTGTTCGGTGAGGTGGTGAACAGCGTCACGTGGGCGCCCATGGCGTGGGCAATCTTGACCGCCATATGCCCAAGCCCGCCAAGGCCGACCACGCCGACTTTCTGGCCGGGGCCGACCTTCCAGTGGTGCAGCGGCGAGTAGGTGGTGATGCCCGCGCACAGCAACGGCGCCACGGCCGCCAGGTTCGAGGCATCGTGGGAGATGCGCAGTACGAACTGCTCCTTGACCACGATGTTGTCCGAGTAGCCACCGAAGGTGTTTTCGCCGCCGAACACCGGGCCGTTATAGGTGCCGGTAAAGCCGTTCTCGCAATACTGCTCCTCGCCCTCGGCGCAGGATGCACACTGCTGGCAGCTGTCGACCATGCAGCCGACACCGGCCAGGTCGCCGACCTTGAACTTCTTCACATTGGCGCCGACTGCCGTCACCCGGCCAACAATTTCATGCCCGGGCACCGAAGGGTAAAGGGTGTTGTGCCACTCGTTGCGCACGGTGTGCAGGTCGGAGTGGCATACCCCGCAATAGAGAATGTCGATCTGTACATCGTCAGCCCCCGGCGCGCGGCGCTCGAAGGTGTAGGGCTTGAGGGTGTCCTTGGCGTTCTGCGCGGCATAGCTGTAAGTCTTGGCCATTTCGTTCACCTGTGTGATCTGACGTTGAGAAGCAGTTGACCCGCATAGACGCTGAACCGTTCAACCAAGCACGCCCATACAATCGGCACCACTGCCTGAGCCCCTAAGCTTTTGACTTTCTTGACAGCGCTGGAGACTAGGCATGAGTAGGCAAGTGAGGGCGGTATCCCTGGCAGTGACGTTGCTGGCCGGGGCCATGATGGGCAACACCTGGGCAGCTACGCCGATGGTCGCCGTAGCGCCGCAATACGACACCAGCCATGTGTATGTGGCACCGGCGGATGTGGAGCGTTTTGCCCAGAGCTTCCTCGCTACGTTCGGCGGCAAGAGCACGCCCCAGGTGGTGGTCAATGTGCTGCCGGTGCCAAGCAGCACCACCTCGCAACTGTTGCAGACCCCGGCCGGCACGGTGTCGCTGTTCGGCTTCACCACGCCCATTCCCCATCCGTTTGGCCAGGAACGCAATGGCTACCTGGTCAAGGACATGGACGTAGCGCTCAAGGCCGCCCGGGAAAACGGTGCCGCGGTGATCGTCAGCGACTTTCCCGACCCTATCGGTCGCGACGCCGTGGTGCAGTGGCCGGGCGGCGTGAACATGCAGCTCTACTGGCACACCAAGACCCCGGATTACGCTGCCTTCCAGACGGTGCCGGAAAACCGCGTATACCTCAGCGCAGACCGTGCCGACCGCTTTATCAAGGCGTTCGTCGGCTTCTCCCATGGCAAAGTCATTGCCGATGACAAGCAGGCGCCCGGGGTCGACGTCGGCCAGGCCAGCGGTATGTACCGACGCGTCGACATCGAGTCGCCATTTGGGCGCATGACGGTGCTGGTCACCAACGGCCAACTGCCCTACCCCTTTGGCCATGAAACCACCGGTTACCAGGTGGCCGACCTGACCGCCACGCTGGCCAAGGCCACTGGTTCCGGGGCCAAAGTCCTGGTGCCGAGCTTCGACAGCAAAGGCCGGCGCAGCGCGTTGGTGGAATTTCCCGGCGGTTACGTCGCGGAAATCCACCAGCTCACCGCGGCAAAATGATTCGCCGTACAGGCTGGGGCCTGGCCGTGCTGTGGCCGCTGCTTGCCGGCAGCGCCCACGCCGACGCGCAACCGACCCGTCCGGCGATCAAGGCCAATCGTTGGCAGGAGGATTGGTCCGTGCTCAAGGATCCGGCGCTGCGCACGCAACCGCTGGACAACCTCAAGTACATCCCGCTGTCCGCCGCCAACCCGTTCACCTATCTGTCTTTGGGTGCGACGTTGCGCGAACGCTTCGAGATGAACGACGCCAGCGGGTTCGGTGTGCGCGATGTGCAGCGTGACCGCTACCTGATCCAGCGTTTCCAGGTGCATGCCGACTTGCATCTGGACGAGCACTGGCGGCTGTTCACCCAGCTGGAGGATGTGCGGGCTTATGACAAGACTACGATCGGCGGCGCCGACCAGAACCGTGTCGACCTGCGCCTGGCCTTTGCCGAGTACGTAAAGACCTTCAGCGCCGGCACGTTCAAGGCACGGGCTGGCCGCCAGGATTTTGCCTTCGACTTGCAGCGCTTCATCTCGTCACGGGACGGCCCGAATGTGCGGCAGTCCTTCGATGCGTTGTGGGCCGACTGGGAAACGCCGCAATGGCGTTTTATCGGGATTGCCAGCCAACCGGTGCAGTACCAGGATGGCCGGCATTTCGATGACAAATCCAACCGTGATGCGCGCTTTCACATGCTGCGGGTCGAGCGGCTGGTGGGCGGCAGCAATGAGCTGTCAGCCTATTACGGCGTCTACGAACGCAGGGCTGCGCACTACCTGGACGCCGACGGCGACGAGACCCGCCAGCTGCTCGACACACGCCTGGGTGGCGCGGCCCAAGGGTTCGACTGGGATATCGAAGCCATGCTGCAAAGGGGCTCGGTGGGCAGCAAGACTATCCGTGCCTGGGCGGGCGGCAGTCGCACCGGCTACACCTTCGACACACTGGCATGGAAACCGCGCATCGGCCTGCAGCTGGATATTGCCTCCGGTGACCGCAAGAGCGGTGACGGTCGCGTCGGCACCTTCAACCCGCTGTTCCCCAATGGCTACTATTTTTCCCTGGCCGGTTATACGGGCTACAGCAACCTGATCCACGTCAAGCCGTCGATCACCGTCAAGCCCATCGCCAAGCTCAGCGTACAAACCGCCATCGGCCTGCTCTGGCGGCAGACCACCGCGGACGCGGTCTACACCCAGCCCAACCTAGCCGTCGCCGGTACCGCTGGCCAGGGTGAACGCTGGACTGGCGCCTACGGTCAACTGCGCACCGACTACGCTTTTACGTCCAACCTCAGCGGCGCAGTCGAAGCTGTGCACTATGCCGTCGGCCAGACCCTGCGCGATGCCGGCGGGCACGACAGCAACTACCTGGGCATGGAGCTCAAGTTCAGTTGGTAAGCCCAGGCAAGCACACCCGTACAAGCCTGTGGTTGGGTTTACGGCAATAGTAACGCGGATTTTTCACTGCTCTTATCACTCAAGCAAGGAGATTCAGATGAGCACATTCGTTGCCAAAGACGGTACCCAGATCTACTTCAAGGACTGGGGCAGCGGCAAGCCCGTGCTGTTCAGCCACGGCTGGCCGCTGGATGCCGACATGTGGGAATACCAGATGGAATACCTGAGCAGCCGCGGCTTTCGCACCATTGCGTTCGACCGCCGTGGTTTCGGCCGCTCGGACCAGCCCTGGACCGGTAATGACTACGACACCTTCGCCGACGATATCGCCCAGTTGATCGAACACCTGGACCTGCAGGACGTGACCCTGGTGGGCTTTTCCATGGGTGGCGGTGATGTGGCGCGCTACATCGCCCGCCATGGCAGCGCCCGTGTCGCCGGCCTGGTACTGCTGGGGGCGGTGACGCCGATCTTTGGCCAGAAACCCGACTACCCCCAGGGCGTCCCCGCTGACGTATTCGATGGCATCAAGGCAGGCCTGTTGAAAGATCGCGCGCAATTCATCAGCGATTTCAACACCCCGTTCTTCGGCCTCAACAAAGGCCAGGAAGTCTCGGAGGGCGTGCTCACCCAAACCCTGCAGATCGCCCTGCAAGCCTCGCTGAAATCCACCGTGGACTGCGTCACCGCGTTCTCGCAAACCGACTTCCGTCCCGACATGGCCAAGATCGACGTGCCGACCCTGGTGATCCATGGCGACGGCGACCAGATCGTACCTTTCGAGACCACCGGCAAGGTCGCGGCCGAGATGATCCAAGACGCGCAATTGAAGGTCTACAAGGATGCACCCCACGGGTTTGCTGCGACCCACACCCAGCAGCTCAATGAAGACCTGCTGGCGTTCCTGAACCGCTGAACCGCTTGAAACCTCCTGTCCTTGTTTGGCCGGGCTCGCCCTAATGCCAGTCAGTTAAGGCTTTTTTGTAGGAGCGAGCTTGCTCGCGAAAAACTTACAGGCGCCGCGTTCATTCAGCAAACACGCGTTATCGTTGACGTTTTTCGCGAGCAAGCTCGCTCCTACAGAAGGCGATGACCGCTTAACTGACTGGCATTAGGGCTCGCCCGGCCTTTTTTTGCTCAGGCAAAACGCTGAGCCACTATCAGCCGGCCCGGCCCGGCAATGAGGATGCTGGTAAAGATGATCAACAGCAGCCAGCCGAACTGTCCCTCGAACAGCGTCCACTCCGGGTGCACCACCAGCAAGGCAATCACCAGCACCGCCAGGATCGGCAGGCAGGCCAGACGCACCAGCACACCCGCGATGATCAGCAGCGGGCACAGCACCTCGGCGAAAATCGCCAGCAGCAAGGTGACCTGGGCCCCAAGATGAAACGGGTCTTCGATCAGCTTCAACTGTTCGCCGTAGTTGAGCAATTTGGGCAACCCATGTACCCACAGCAGGAACAGCGCCCCGCTGACCCGCAGGAACAACAACCCGATATCCTGATTTCTTGCTTCGTTCATAGACCACCTGTGTCCGTCGACAATGACTGACCGCAGTGTCTCCACAGTCGCACCCATGCGCTTGCAGGCTTGTGCTGACCTCAGACCATCGCAGCCGCGAATCCCGCGACAATTTCATCGATCACCACTCGCACCCGCGCGGTATGGCGCAGGTCGGCGTGGGTGACCAGCCACACGTCATAGGGCAACGGCCGCGTGCGTTGCGGCCACAGGCGTACCAGGCCGTCGCGCTCGCCGGTGAGGATCGGCAGCTCACCGATGCCGATCCCGGCGGCGATGGAGCGGCGTACCAACAGGCTGGAACTCAAAGCGGCGACGATGCGCCCGCGACCCAAAGGTTCGCACGCCAGGGTCAGGTCCTTCTGGCTTTGCAGGTGCGGCTGGTAAACCACCAGGTCATGCCCATCGAACAAGCTGCCCGGCTCCGGCGCGCCGTGGCGGTCGATATATGCCTGGGAGGCAAACAACCCCACCGGCCAACGCCCGACAAGACGGGCAAGCAGGTCGGGGCTGTCCGGGCGCGCGTTGCGTACGGCGATATCGGTCTCGCGCTTGGCCAGGCTGAGGAATTGGGTGGAGGCGTCCAGCTGCACGCGCACATCGGGATGCTGGTCGTGCAGCCGCGCAATGGCCGGGATCAGGAAATCAATGGCAAGGGAGTCGGTGGTGCTGACGCGCACCGTTCCGGTGAGGCGGTCATCCATGCCCTGGATCTGGCGCTCGAGGTCCAGGGCTGAGCGCTCCATTTTCTCCACCGAACGCAACGCGGCCTCCCCCACAGCCGTCAGTGCAAAGCCGTCGCTGGTGCGCAGGAACAAGGTGGCACCCAAGGATTTCTCCAAAGCATTGATCCGTCGCCCTACCGTGGCCTCGTCCACCCCCAACACCCGTGCGGCGCCGCGCGATGTCGTCGCACGGCACACCGCCAGGAACACCCGCGCATCATCCCAATTCATAGCGCCCCCCAACGATGCGTAGTTGCAGCATGGCGCTGCTTATTCGCTGCATTATTGCATCACCAGAGCACGCTATGCTAAGCAGCGAAGAAAGACACCCGTGTGCGCCCCCTAGGGTTGCATTGCCACCGTAACCCGGCATGATCTGGCTGAACTGCCGACTATGCGCCACGGTCCCAACTCATACGCTCATCGCTACAGGAACTCTTCCATGACGCTTCCCCAAGAAATGACCCTGATCGAAATCACCACCCCGGGTGGCCCCGAAGTCTTGCAGCCACGTCGAGCAGACGTGCCGGTGGCCGGGCCTGGCGAGATTCTGATTCGCGTGCACGCCGCCGGGGTCAACCGCCCCGACGCTCTGCAACGCGCCGGCAAATACCCGATGAAACCGGGCATGAATCCGATTCCAGGGCTGGAAGTGGCCGGTGAGGTGGTGGCACTGGGTACGGGTGTGACCGAATACCACCTCGGCGACAAGGTGTGCGCCCTGACCAATGGCGGCGGCTATGCCCAGTTTTGCGCGGTGCCGGCCAGCCAGGCGCTGCCGATCCCGGCGGGCATGGACTGGATCCAGGCGGCTGCCGTGCCGGAAACCTTTTTCACGGTCTGGGCCAACCTGTTTGGCCTGGGCGGTGCGCACAAAGGCCAGCGCGCCTTGATCCACGGCGGCACCAGCGGCATCGGCACCACCGCGCTGATGCTTTGCCAGGAGTTCGGTATCCAGGCGTTTGCCACCGCCGGCAGCGCTGACAAATGCGCAGCGATTGCCAAGCTGGGAGCCGAGCCAATCAACTACCGCGAACAGGCGTTTGCCGAGGTCATCGCCCAACAGACCGATGGCAAAGGCGTGAATGTGATCCTCGACATCATGGGAGCCTCATACCTGAACGACAACCTGAAGTCCCTGGGCATGGACGGTCACCTGGTGATGCTCGGCTTCCTCGGCGGCGGCAAGGCCCATGACGTCGACCTGCTGACCATCATGGCCAAACGCGCAGTGATCACCGGCTCGCTGCTGCGTGCCCGCACCCGCGACGAAAAGGCCGCGATTGCCGAGCAACTGCGCGAATACGTATGGCCGGTATTGAGCGCTGGACGCTGCCTGCCGATCATCGACAAGGTCTACGAATACACCGACGCCGCCCAGGCCCATGCGCGGATGGAAGGTGGGGATCATATTGGCAAGATTGTGTTGCGGGTCGAGTGAGGTGCTTTCTCAATCCCTGGCGACCGGCTTAAGCGTACATCGCCCTCTGTAGGAGCGAGCTTGCTCGCGAAAAACGTCAACGATCACGCGTGCTTGCTGAATGAATGCGGCGCCTGTGAGTTTTTCGCGAGCAAGCTCGCTCCTACAAAAAAGGGCTTGCCCGCGAAGATGTTGGCTGACCCACCGTCATCGGGGGCAAGCCCCCTCCCACATAATGCGTGTGTCACTCTGGTTCGGCATACACCGGATAATCCACATACCCCGCCTGCGTCCCGCCATACAACCCTTCTGCCTTCAACGCATTCAACGGCCAGCCATTGAAAATTCGCTGGGGCAAGTCCGGATTGGCAATGAACGGGCGGCCGAACGCGATCAGGTCCGCCAGCCCGGCCTCGACCAGTCGAGCACCGCGCTCGGCGGTGTAGCGGCCGGCATAGATGATCCTGCCGCTGAAGGTACTGCGCACCGCCTGGCGAAAGGTCTCCGGCAGGTCGGGGGCGTTTTCCCAATCGGCTTCGGCGATGGACACATAGGCGATGCCCGACGCTTCCAGCACCTTGATCGCCTCGATGTAGGTGTGATGCGGGTCTTCTTCTACCAGGCCGATGTAGACCCGGTCCTGGTCGGTGCCACTGAACAACGGTGAAAAGCGCACGCCCAGGCGCTCAGGCCCGACCACCTTGCACACGGCCTCAACAATCTCGCGCAGCAAACGCAGGCGATTGTCCAGCGAACCGCCGTATTCGTCTTCACGACTGTTGGAATGGGCCGAAATGAACTGGTTGACCAGGTAGCCGTTGGCCGCGTGGATTTCCACGCCATCGAACCCGGCATCCAGGGCATTGCGTGCGGCCTGGGCGTAATGCCCGACCAACTCTTCGATCTCCAGCGTCGTCAGCGCCCGGGGCACAGGCGGTTGCACCAGTTCTCCGACACCCGGGCCGGTTTCGATAAAGGCCTTGGCTTGCAGCGCCGGCAGCGCCGATGGGGCTACCGGGGCCGCACCATCGGGCTGCAAGGCGTTATGGGACACCCGCCCTACATGCCACAACTGCGCAAAGATCACCCCGCCCTCGGCGTGCACCGCCGTCGTGACCTTACGCCAGCCATCGATCTGCGCCGGGCTGTAGATACCTGGCGTCCAGGCGTAACCCTGGCCACGGGGCTCGATCTGCGTGCCCTCGCTGACCATGAAGCCGGCACTGGCGCGCTGGCGGTAATACTCGGCCATCAGGTCGGTGGCAATATCCCCCGGTTGGGCGCTGCGCTGGCGTGTCAGGGGCGGCAGCACGATGCGATTGTTCAAGCGGTGATGCCCCAGTTTTATCGAGGTATTCAAGATGCAGTCAGGCATGGGTTATTCCAAATTCAGGGCGAACGAAAACAGTGGCGACTCCTGGGAGTCGCCAAATGCACATAGCGGTTGGTTGACTTAAGCGATGAGGGTCAGCAGGGCCTTGGCCACCTCGCTGGAGCTACCAGGGTTCTGCCCGGTCACCAGCAAGCCATCGACGATCACGAAGGATTGCCAGTCGCTACCCTTCTCATACTTGCCGCCCAACTTCTTGAATTCATCTTCAATCAGGAACGGCACCACATCGGTCAACTCCACCGCTGCTTCTTCCGAGTTGGAGAACCCGGTCACACGGCGACCCTTGATCAACGGCTCACCGTTGACCGCCTTGACGTGACGCAAGGCACCCGGGGCATGGCAGACAAAGCCGATGGGCTTGCCGGCCCGTTCGAACGACTCGATCAGCGCGATGGACACCGACGACTCCGCCAAATCCCACAACGGGCCGTGGCCACCTGGGTAGAACACCGTATCGAAGTCGTTGGCATTGACGGTGTCCAACTTGACGGTGTTGGCCAGGGCCTGTTGCGCCGCAGGGTCAGCGGCGAAGCGACGGGTTTGCTCGGTCTGGAAGTCCGGCAGGTCGCTGACCGGGTCCAGCGGCGGCTGGCCGCCGGCCGGGGAAGCCAGCACCACCTCGGCGCCGGCGTCCTTGAAGGCATAGTAGGGTGCGGCAAATTCTTCGAGCCAGAAGCCGGTCTTGCGCCCGGTATCGCCAAGCTGGTCGTGAGAGGTCAGTACCATTAATACGTTCATTTTCCAGTGCCTCGATCAAAGTGAATGACAGGGTTTTCAGAGCTACCCAACAACTGTCGGGTCAGCAACAGCGCCTCGGCGAACGGCGCAGTGGTACGGGTAATCTTGGCCATGACACTGGTTCCCAACCACAGCGCATAAAGGCGTTGGGCAAGATTTTGGGGGGCTTGCCCGAAGGTGAGCGAGCCGTCTTCCACGCCGCGTTGCAGGGCTACGGCGAGCAATTCGATGGTGCGTGCAGTCCCGCGTTGCAGGGCCAACCGCATCGGCTCTGACAAGTCCGAGACCTCGGCGCCCAGTTTGACCGCCAAGCATTTGCCGGCATCGGTGCAGCCGGTATGGTTGTCGATCCAGCATTGCCAATAGCGCATCAGCTTGGCGTGGTGGGATAACCCCGGCTGATCGAACAGATCCTGCATGCTTTGGACGTAATGGTCGAAATAGGTATCGAGCAACACCACACCGAACGCATCCTTGGAATTGAAGTAGTGATAAAAGGAGCCCTTGGGCACTTCGGCAGCCTGCAGGATTTCGTTCAAGCCCACTGCGGAAAATCCCTTGGCACCGACAATCGATTGCCCACGTTCCAGAATCGCCTGCCGTGCACTTTTGCTTGGGTGGTTCATGCTTGACCTCATCCGATTAGACCAGTCGTCTAGTTCGTTGGGGCCATGTTAGGCAGCGAGGCATTCGCTCACAATGTCATATCCGCAAGGATTCCGGACATGGGCCAAAGTCGGTTGCCGTTTACCTGGCACACGCCGACAATTGCCTCTCCCCCGCCCCTTGGAGAGATGCAATGCACAGCGTTGCGCTGATGGTTTACCCGAATTTCCAATCCTTGAGCCTCAGCCTGGGCTCGGTGTTCGAGTGCGCCAACCTGCTGCGCGGTGAGCCGGCCTACGAGTTTCACCTGGTGTCGGAAAGCGGCGGCGCGGTGATGACCTCCCAGGGCTTTTCGGTGAACACCACGGCGATCCGGCCAAAGGGCTACGACACCCTGATCGTCAGCGGTTACCTGGAGTTTCGCCTGCCGGAGGCCAACCTGCTGGATCTGGTCAAGGCGGCATCGGCTCAATCGCGGCGCGTGGCCTCCTTGTGCATGGGTATTTTTGTGCTGGCCGAGGCCGGTTTGCTGGAAGGCAAGCGCACTACCACCCACTGGATCCACGCGCCGGCGTTTCGCAAGCGCTACCCGGATATCCGCCTGGAAGAAGACAAGCTGTTCGTGGTGGACGGCCAGGTGTGGACCGGCGCCGGCATGAGCGCCGGGGTCGACCTGGCGTTGGCCATGGTCGAGAACGACCTGGGCAGCGACCTCGCCCGGCGCATCGCACGCAAGCTGGTGATCGCCCAGCGCCGTGGCAGCGAGCAATCGCAACTGTCGGCCTTGCTGGAACTGGACCCCAAGTCCGATCGCGTGCAACTGGCCCTGGCCTATGCCCGTGAGAACCTCACCCACGATTTATCGGTAGAAGCCCTGGCCGACGTCGCCCGCCTCAGCCCGCGCCAGTTCAGCCGGGTGTTTCGCGAAGAAACCGGGCAGACCCCGGCCAAAGCCATCGAGGCCCTGCGGGTGGAAGCGGCGCGGGCGATGATGGAAACCAGTCGCCACCCCGTGGAAGTGGTGGCCCGCGAAACCGGCTTTGGTGATCGCGAGCGCATGCGCCAGGCGTTTCTCAGGGCCTTCGGGCAACCGCCCCAGGCGATGCAGCAGGTGCTGTTCAATCCAGGCTAGGGGCGTGGCCGAATTGTTGGCGTTCGAACTGTGGGAGGGGGCTTGCTCCCGATAGCGGTGGTCAGTCCCAGCATCAGGTGACTGACCCACCGCTATCGGGAGCAAGCCCCCTCCCACATTTTGATTACGGTGCGCAGCCTTCAACCTCAGCAAAACCCGCCCATCAATGCAGCGAAACCCGGGTAATCAGGTAGCTCACCAGCTGCGGCTCATCCTCCAGCTCAATCGTCTGCACCGGACGCGGCAGGTTATCCAGCACGGTGCGCCAGAACGCCTGGGACACTTCGTCCTGATCATAGAAACGCACCAGCCAATTGGACTCGCCACTGCACAGCACCTGGCTGGCGATGGCGCGGCCAATGCCCTTGCGGCGGTAGCGCTTGAGGATAAACAGGTCGGCCAGTTCCAAGGCGTCGATGCCCGGCAGTTCGCTGCCTTCGATCAACAGGAAACCGGCGATATAGCCATCGACCAGCAACAGGTTGGCGCTCCACTGTGGGTCGTGCCAGTAGCGCGTCAGGTGCTCGTCATGGATATAGAAACGGCCATCGGCCTCGACATCTTCCTGTTCCCAGTCCGAAGACTCGTAGGCGTAGTACTGGTAGAGATTGCGGATCAGCTCGGCGTCTTCGGGGCCGGTCTGGATCAATTCAACGGTGGTTTCAGGCATGGGGCTCTCGGTGAAAAAACGCAGGGCGCCATTGTTCACAAAAGTGCCGGTCACGCCAATGGATTGTCGAATCCTTTCTATTGGCTGAACCGATTGCAGATAGCGCTTGCCCGGGCCAATTTCCTGAAACATTTAGAATAAACTTCGCCGATTTCCACCTTTCGCTCAAGGACTTGTATTTTGACCAACGTCTGTACCGCCGGCCTGGATGTCGGCTTTGCCTCCCTGGATTACCTGCAGATCTTCATCCTGGGGGTGATCCAGGGCATTACCGAATTGCTGCCGGTATCGTCCACGGCGCATATGCGCGTGGTGCCCGCCCTGCTCGGCTGGCAAGACCCGGGCTCGGCATTTTCCGCAGCCATGCAATTGGCGGCGCTGGCGGCGGTGGTCAGTTACTTCTGGCGGGATGTGCGCCAGGTCACCACCGGCAGCATCAGTGCGGTACGCCGGGGCGACTATAACGACCCGTGGTTCAAGCTGGCGGTGGCGATTGTGCTGGCGACACTCCCGATTGGCATTGCCGGCCTGGCCTTGTCTTCGACCTTGAATACCTGCAACTCGCCATTGCGCGGGCTGATGGTGATCGGCATTGCCTGTGTGGTGATGGCGATATTGCTGGCCCTGGCCGAAGTGCGCGCCCGCCACACCCGCGACGTCGGCCAGATGCGCCTGCGCGATGCGCTGATCGTGGGGGTGGCGCAGATCGGCGCGCTGATTCCCGGGGTGTCGCGTTCGGGCTCCACGCTGACCGCAGCGCTGTTCCTGAATTTCAAACGCGAAGAAGCGGCGCGGTTTTCCTTCCTGCTGGGTCTGCCGGCCATCGCCCTGGCCGGTTTGAAAGAACTGTGGGTGCTGCTGCACGCCGACATGCCCGCCCACGCCTGGCCGCATTTGATCTTCGGCCTGGTGGTGGCGAGCATCTCGGCGTTCTTCGCGATCTGGGGCCTGATGAAGTTCCTGGAGCGCTTCTCCACCTGGCCGTTCGTGATCTACCGTGCGCTGCTGGGGGTCTTCCTGATTGTGGCGGTCAGCACCGGGTTGCTTACCTGACGCGATCATTTTTTGTAGGAGCGAGCTTGCTCGCGAAAAATCCAAAGGTACCGCGTACATTCAGGATGCCCGCGTTATCGTTGACGCTTTTCGCGAGCAAGCTCGCTCCTACAGGTTACTGGCGGTCAGCCAGTTCTTCGAGCAGGTCGGCCGAGGGCACGAAAAACAGGCCGCCAGTCACGGCGGTACTGAAGTCGAGCAAGCGGTCATAGTTGCCGACCGGGCGGCCGACGAACATGTTTTCCAGCATCTGCTCCAGCGGCTGCGGCGAGCGCGCGTAGCCGATGAAGTAGGTGCCGAACTCGCCGGCGCCCGGGCGGCCGAAGGGCATGTTGTCGCGCAGGATCTTCACTTCCTCACCGTTCTCGTCGGTGATGACGGTCAAGGCGCTGTGGGAGTTGCTCGGCTTGGCTTCTTCGTCCAGTTCGATATCCGCCAGCTTGGTGCGCCCGATCACCTTCTCCTGGGCTTCTACCGTCAAGCTATTCCAGGCGTTCATGTTGTGCAGGTATTTCTGCACCAGCACGTAGCTGCCGCCCTCGAATTGAGGATCTTCGTCACCGACCAGGGTGAATCTTTCGGCCTTGCGCCCTACCGGGTTTTCAGTGCCGTCGACAAAACCGATGATGCTGCGCATATCGAAATAACGGAAACCCTGGACCTCATCCACCACCTTGACGCTCTCGCCCAAGGCGGCCATCAGCTGGGTCGCCAGCTCGAAACACAAGTCCATCTGCTCGGCACGGATATGCAGGAGGATATCGCCAGGGGTCGACACCGCTTTGCGCCCTTCTACCCCGAATTCGCGAAACGGGTGCAGTGCTGCCGGGCGCGGGGCGCCGAACAGCCGGTCCCACGCATCCGAGCCAAAGCCGCAGACGCAGGTCAGGTTGCCCGACGGCACGCGCTTGCCCACCGAACGCACAAGGCCGGCAATGTCGGCACACCACTCACGCACGTTTTCAACCGCATCAGGGGCCAGGGTGGCGACCATGAAAATCGCGCTGCTGGTAATCGGGTGGCACACAGACTGCGGTTCGAGCGGTGGCTGGACAGGGCAGGTTTTCATCAGGCAGATCCATAGGCTAAGGTCGGTTTGAACCGACGCAGGTTAGCAGATCAGCCGTGACAACTGGCCCACACCTGGCGAATCAGCGCTTTCATCTTGAGCGCCTCGGCCCAGCGATCAGTGAGTTCCCGACCCTTTGCATCGGTGATCGCATAGGGTGGCGGGCCCAGTTCGCAGGTGAAGGACAGGCTCCGGGGCGTGTCGGCGCGGGTCAGCCAGTCGTCGATCCCATAGCGCCACCAGCTGGTAAAGCGCTCGACCCAAGGCTGGTGCTGAGGAAAATCCAGGCCCACCTGCACCTGTTCGCTGCTGGCGATGCGGCCATGAAAACCCCAGCTATGGCGCAGGATCGTGCGTATCTGCTCGTCGTCTTGCAAGGCGCCGGGTTCTGGCAACTCGCGGCCGACGACGTAGTGAGACAGGTCCGCGAGCAGTTTCAGGTCGGGCATCTGCGCCAGCAGTTCGAGGGTGAACAACAGATCATTGGTCAGTCGATAACGGTGGGTTTCCAGCAGGATCGGAAAGTCCACCTGTTCGGCCAGGCGTTGCCAGCCTTCGATCAGCCTGGCCGCCTCGGCCTGGGTACGCGGACGCACATCGGCTTGCAGGGTGAGGTGGTGGCAACCGTAGCGGCTGATCACCTCCAGTGCAGCGGCCAGGTCATCCACCGATTGCGGGAACAACTGGCCTTCGATCTGCAAACCCCTGGCCGTGGCGGCAGCGTGCAGGCGCGGGACGGCGGCGGGCGTCCAGTAATGGTCGGTGATGCCGTCGAAACCGGCGGCGGCGATGCGGTCCAGCTGCGTGTCGAGGCTGCCGGGCTCGGTTTGCATGGCCCACATCGATTGGAATACCAGAAGTTGACGCATATCAGCCTCGCAACAGTGGTTTGAGAGACACATCGGCATCTGCCAGGCTGCCCGGGTTGAGCACCGTGCCCGCCGCAATCAGGCGTTCGCACAGCTTGATGTCCCTGGCCGCACCGTTGCCCGGCGCCCAGCCGCAGGCACCTTGCAACCGGGCATCGGCGTCGAGGTAAAACAGCAGCAGGCCTGCGCCAGGCAGCGCGCGGCTGACCGTGCGTGCAGTCATTACCCCGACAGTCTGCAAACCCCAGTCGTATTGGTCGGACCAGAAACCGGGGAGCGTCTCGAATGGCAGTGCTCGCCCCAGCAGGTTCAACGCGGCGTGCCGCCCCTGGGCCTCGGCGTTGCGCCAGGTTTCCTGACGCTGATAGACGCCAGCGAGACGAAACTCGCAGACATCCCCCGCCGCATAGATATCCGCCGCGCTGGTGCGCAATTGCGCGTCGACACGAATGCCCTGCCCGACTTCCAGCCCTGCCGCCGCCGCCAGCTCGATATTGGGTTGCATGCCGATGCCGGCCACCACCAGGTCACAAGGCAGCCGTTGCCCATCGACCAGTTGTACGGCGTCGACGTGGATGCATTCCACGGCGACGTTCAAGCGCACGTCCACACCCTGCTCACGATGCAGCGCCAGCAGCGCTGCACTGATCGGCGCCGGCAACACCCGGCCCGCCAAGCGTGGCCCGGCTTCAAGCAGCGTGACCTCACACCCCAACCCCCGTGCGGTCGCAGCCACCTCGAGGCCGATAAAACCACCGCCGACCACGACCAGGCGGGTGCCGGGACGTAACCTGTCACGCAGGGCCAAGGCTTCATCGTGGGTACGCAGGTAAAGCACAGGCGCCTGCGCCTCGGGCAAGCGCCGCGCCCGGCCGCCGGTAGCCAGCAACAACCCGGTATAGGTCAACCATTGGCCGTCGGCCAGTTGCAGCCGGTGTTGCTGCGTGTCCAGGCGGCTCACCGGGTTGCCGGCGATATGCTCGATGCCCAGCGCTGCCAGCCGTGCGTTGTCGCACAGGCTGCAGCCTGCCAGGTCGATCGAGCCTTGCAGCACACCTTTGGAAAGCGGCGGCCGTTCATAAGGCAAGTGCGCTTCATCACCGATCAGGATCAGGCGCCCGGTGTAGCCTTCTTCACGCAAGGTCAATGCAGCACGGCCACCGGCGTGGCCGGCGCCGACGATGATCAGGGCCTGGCTCATCTTTCGGCCGTGACGGCGAGCAATACCCGCCCCGCTTCGACCCGCACCGGGTAGGTCTTGAGGTTGACGCACACCGGCGCGCCCAGGGCTTTGCCGGAACGGTAATCGAAGCGTCCGTTGTGCTTGGGGCATTCGATCACGTGGTCCATCACCAGGCCGTCCGCCAGGTGGATTTTCTCGTGGGTGCACAGGCCAGCGGTGGCGAAGAACTCATCCTCGGCAGAGCGGAACACCGCGTAGGTGTGCGCGCCGTGGTCGAAGCGCAGTACGTCTTCGGGGTCTATTGCGCCCACGGCGCAGACATCGATCCATTGATCGTTCATGGCATTGTTCTCTTGTACGAAGGATGAAGATCAGCCAGCAGAGGCTTCTGCGTGCAGAGCGGCAGGGGCGGATTGCGCCTGCGGGCGAATCGGACGCTGGACGAAATAGCTCGGGTCGCTGCGTTGTTTGCGGATCGTCGCGATGATTTCCCTGTAGGCCTCGAACAGGTTGGCGTACGGCGGCGGGCAGTCGCTGCGGATTTCTTCGTGCAGTTGTTCAAGTGCGTGGTAAGGCACCATCGGATACATGTGGTGTTCGAGGTGGTAGTTCATGTTCATGTAGATAAAGCGCAGCACCCGGTTCATGTAGATGGTGCGGCAGTTGCTGCGGTGGTCGAGCACATCTTCGGCCAGGCCCACATGCTGGCTGAGCCCAAACAGGTAGCCGAGCCAGGCACCATAGAGACTGGGCAGGCCCACCAGCATCAGCGGTAGCCAGCTGTGCAGGTACAACGCGGTGCCGATGATCAACGCATAAACCCCAATCCATATACGTGCGGCACGGAACACCTTGGGCCACTCGGTTTCGGGGATAAAGTCCTGCTCCTGGGCACTCATCCGGCCCACCGCATGGCGAGCCACGCCGCTGAAGGTCTTCCAGGCCAGCGGCAGGTTGAACAGGCTGAGGGCCATCATCCACAGGCTCGGCGGGCGCGGCTCGACGATCTCCGGGTCGCGGCCGACGACAATGGTGTCGGTGTGATGACGGGCATGGCTCCAGCGCCAGACGTGGGGTTCGAACAGGCACATGAAGCACGCGACCTGGTACAGCCCATCGTTCATCCAGCGGGTCTTGAACGCGGTGCCGTGGCCGGTTTCATGCCAGCGCGGGTTGGACGCGGTGCCGTAGAGCACGCCATAAGCCAGGAAGAATGGCACACAGGCCCAGGAGCCCCAGAACCAGTAACCACCAAAGCCTGTGACCAATAGCGTCGAAACCCATATGGCCGTATCGAGCAAGGCCGGGCCGTCGCGGCGCTGCATCAGTTCTTTCATACGTTTGCGCGAGATAGGCGACTGATACCAGCTGGCCGAGACCAGGCCCTTTTCGGCGGCACGTGCCGCTTCGGGACCAGTGAGGCTGTAGTCGCGCCGGGCGCGGTAAGCGGTGTGTTCAGGCATTGTTATTGTTCTCCGCAAGCGTGAGGTTTCAGGTGCTTTGCGGAACCCACCATAGAGCGCAGCCAAATCACCCTCAAGGCCTTGAATCCATTCCCTATCAAGCTATCATCCAGCCCCAGCGGGGCTTGATAGTTTTCTATCAAGACGCTCAAGGGGCCTGCCAATGCACAACCATAAACGCCCAACCATCGCCACCGTCGCCGCCCACGCGGGGCTCAGCGTGGCCACCGTCGACCGGGTCTTGAACGCCCGCGCCCCGGTCAACCCGGGCACGGCCGAACAGGTGTTCCAGGCCGCCGAAGCCGTGGGCTACTTCGCCGCGCGACTGATCGGCCAGCGCATTCGCGAACGCCGGCCCACCTACCGATTCGGCGTGTTGTTGCTGGGCACCGCCCAGGCCTTCTATGCCAACCTCGCCCAGTCCATCAGCGATGCCGCGCAGCATCACGCCAGCGCCAACCTGAGCTGCCAGTTCGACTACATCAACGACCGTTCCCCGAGTGCCATCGTGGCGCAGATCGAGCAACTGGCGGTGCAGTGCGACGCCCTGGCGGTGGTCAGCTTCGCCCATCCGCTGATCAACGCCTGCCTGACGCAGATCCGTGACGCCGGCGTGCCGGTGGTTGCCCTGCTCTCGGATATCCATGAACAGGCCCTCGAACCCTATGTGGGCCAGGACAACCACGTCGTCGGGCGCACCATGGGCTGGCTGCTGGCACACACCTGCGGCGCACGCAAAGGCAGCGTTGGCATTTTACTTGGCGGCCATCGTTTCCTCGGGCACCAGGCACGGGTCAAAGGCTTGCACAGCTACCTGGCCGAGCACGCACCGGGCCTCAAGCCGTTGGAGCCGCTGATCAACCTGGATAACTGCGACATCACCGAAGAAGCCACCCTCGACCTGCTCGCCCGCCACACCGACCTGCGCGGCCTGTGCGTGGTGGGCGGCGGCGGTGACGGCGTGATCAACGCCCTGGCGCAACTCCCCAAGCGCCCGGCGCTGTGTTGCATTCTGCAGGAGTCGACCGAACTGTCACGCCAAGCGTTGAGCCGCGGCTTGATCGATGTAGTGATGGACTCGCAGCCGCGTCAGACGGCGCAGGCATTGGTGCAACTGCTGGTGCAGTTGCTGAATGACGAAGGCTTCGATCCTGTGCGGCATCGGGTGCATATACCACCGCAGATAGTGACCCCGGAAAACATGGGCACTTGAGACACAAAGAACACAATGTGAGAGGGACAGTGCGAAGATTCGACCTACCCCGATGGCGACGGCCCCGCCAAAAACTCAGAGGCTGACACACCGCTAGCGCAGCATGGATAACTACACAACTCTGTAGCAGCCCCCAGTAACCACGATGCGGAGCGAGCCGCTCTTGATCTTGATCTGCTTTTGATCTTAGGCGCCCCGTCAAACCACGCTGGCCGTAATCCGACCTGGATTTGGGGGGTAAACCGGCAGGGATGCCGGTTTAGCCGCCCCGCGCCATGGATGGCGCGTGGCGGCGGCCCCCCAAATCCAGGTCGGATTACGGGCACACCGAGCCTAAGCGAGGTGCCGAGTGGTGGGGCAAGAGCGTTTTGGTTACTTTTGCGCTTTTCAAAAGTGACCCGCTGTAAGAGCGGAACCCATAGTGGCCGTTACCCAAATAACGGATATGTACTCGGCCCAATCCAACATCCAGGTCGGCTGTCAGGCCGCCATCGGGGGCAAGCCCCCTCCCACATTTGGATCGCGGGGCATACGTTGGTTAGCGGTCGGCTGTCAGGCCGCCATCGAAGCCCCCACCTTTAATCTGCACACGGGCAATCATTCACCGCCCGCGAAAATCCCCTGCATCCAAGCCAAACCGACTCATCTTGTTATACAGCCCACCCCGCGACACGTTAAGTTGCCGGGCCGCCAGGCGAATATTGCCACCCGTGTTTTTCAGCGCGGCGACGATGGCGTGCAGTTCATGGCTGCTCAGATCCTGGGCGGGCTGGGGCTGGTAAAGGCGCAGCGTCTCCCGTTGCTGGGTTTCCAGCGGCAAATCAGCCGGCTGGATCAACTCCCCCATCGCCAGGTTGGTCGCCCGCTCGATGGCGTTTTCCAGTTCACGCACATTGCCCGGCCAGCCATGGGCTGACAGCAGCGCCAGCGCCTCCGGCGAGAAACCCTGCACTGGCTTACGCAACGAACGCACACAGCGCTGCAGGAAATGCCGTGCCAACAGCGGAATATCCTCGCGACGCATACGCAACGGCGGCACGGTGAGGTTCAACACATTGAGGCGGTAGTAAAGATCCTCACGAAACGCACCTTCGGCCACTGCCTGGCTCAAGTTGCGATGGGTGGCGGCGATGATGCGCACGTCCACTGGCCGCGAATTTTTCGCGCCCACGCGGGTCACTTCTCCCTCTTGCAACACCCGCAACAGGCTGACCTGGGCATCGAAGGACATATCGCCAATTTCATCCAGGAAGATGGTGCCGCCATCGGCCAATTCAAATTTGCCCGCCGACCCACCCCGTGCCGAGCCGGTGAACGCGCCTTCGACATGGCCAAACAGTTCGCTCTGCACCAAGTCACGGGGGATGGCGCCGCAGTTGACCGCCACGAACGGGCCGCTGCAACGCTCGCTGGCGTTATGAATGGCCTGGGCAAACAGCTCCTTGCCGGTGCCGCTTTCGCCGAGGATCAAGGTGGTGGCGTCGCCGCGACTGGCAATGCGCCCCAGGTGCAACGCGTCCTGGATCGCCCGCGAGGTGCCCTGGATGGTATCGAAGGTGTAGCGAGCCTGGGTGCCGATAAGGCGCCGGGTGATTTCGCGGATGCGACGGTTTTCGCGTACCGACACGATCACCCCGCCCTGCTCCAGCGGGCATACCGAGACCAGGCACGCGAGCTGGCTGCGGTCGTGCAGCTCGAAGGTACAATCGAGGTCGCGCACCGGCTCACCCAGCGCGCCACCCAACTCACTGCGCCCCAGGCGCTGGAACGGACTGCCGATCAGTTCCAGCCCTACCCCGAACAACTGCCGCGCATAACGGTTGAGCGCCTTGATGCAGCCGCGCTCATCCAGCACCACCAAGCCTTCGTTCAGCACTTCGAGCACGGCGTGCTGCTCATCCAGCAACACCTGCAGCGCCATCTGTCGCGACACCGCTTCGGCCGCCGCCTGGACGGTGCCCAGGGTATGGAAATGAAACCAGCCGGGCTCGGCGGTCAGCGTGAGCATGGCCAGCGTCTGGCCCTGGGCATCCTTGATCGGCGCAGCGGCGCAGTGCATGCGACGCTGACGCAGGGCGCCGGCGAAATTCTCCTCGGCCAACACGTACATCAGACGGTCTTCGGCCAGCGCCAACCCGGTACAGTTGGTGCCCTGTACCGATTCCAACAGGCGACTGCCGACGGGGGTGATATCCAGCCCGCAGAAATACAAGGTGGTGCCCTCGGCATCGGTAAGGTTGATATGGCCACGTGGGTTATAGGCCAGCAAGCCGTGCATGACTTGCGCGGCGGCGGCGATCAATACGCGGTGATTGGCCAGTGTTGCCGCCAGCGCTTCGGCGGCCACGAAACGGTAGTGGCTGTCCTCGGGATCGATACCTGCCTCGACGCTGCGTCGCCAGGAATCCCAGATGACCTGGCGTACCTCGGCCGGGCGTTCGAGCTGGCCAGACAGACACGCTCGCCAGCCCTGCTCCAACGCAGCGACGGGGCCGTCATTCAGCGCAGCAGGCCCAAGAGCAGTGAGGTATTCGAGGTCTTGCACGCTGAATGTAAGGCTCATTAAGGCATCCATGTTCACATTTTTGACATGTCAGTATAGACATGTCATCCGAATGAACACATTTTGTTTATTTATTTTAATAACACATTACAAATCAGTGAGTTATGAGTTGGCATAACCCTTGCTCCTTCCCCTATGCCAGCCAGAATTTTCCTGCGGGCCAACAATAAAAAGGGGTCTTTTCATGAGTACACAGAACATCCGCCTGGGTTTGATCGGTGCCGGTCGCATGGGCAGCTTCCACGGCCTTACGGCGGCCCGCCACATCCCCGGCGCCTGCCTTGCCGCCATCGCCGACCCCACACCCGGCCAGGCCGCACGCCTGGCAGCAGAGCTGGGGGTGAACAAGGTCTATACCGACCCGCAACAGCTGGTGGACGACCCGGACATCGACGGCGTACTCATTGCCGCCCCCGCCCGCAGCCACGCCGAACTGGTGATCAGCGCCGCCCGCGCCGGCAAGGGTATCTTTTGCGAAAAACCCATGGCGATCACCCTGGACGAAGCCGATCGCGCCATCGCCGCTGCCGCCGACGCCCGCGTGCCGTTGCAGGTCGGTTTCAATCGGCGTTTCGCCAAGAGCTTCCGTACCGCCCATCTCGACGTCGCCGCCGGTCGCATCGGCACGCCGCAATTGCTGCGTTCGCTGACCCGCGACCCGGCGCTGAACAACCCAGCCGCTTCACCACAATGGGTGATCTTCCTGGAGACCCTGATCCACGACTTCGACACCCTGCGCTACCTCAACCCCGGCGCCGAAGCGGTGCAGGTATATGTGATGGCCGACGCGCTGATCGCCCCTGCGTATAAAAGCCAAGGCTTGCTCGACACCGCCGTGGTCACGATCCGCTTCGACAACGGCGCCATCGCCACCGCCGAGGCCAATTTCCAGGCGGTGTATGGCTACGATGTGCGCGGTGAAGTGTTCGGCAGCGAAGGCATGCTGAGCATGGGCAGCCTCAATCACTGCGACCTCGTGCGATACCTGGCCGAGGGCATCCAGGCCGATACCCAGCGAATGGACACTGACCTGCTACACGACGCCTATGTTGCCGAGCTCAACCACTTTGTCGACTGCCTGCGCAGCGGTGCCAAGCCCCTGGCCAGCGGTGAAGATGCGCGCGCAGCCCTGGCGATTGCGCGCGCTTGCATCGAGTCGTACGAAACCGGCAAGTCTGTGGCCGTGCAAGGGGCGCGGCCATGATGCCGTTCACATTGGCCGTCAGCGCCGAGATGGTATTCCTCGACTTGCCCTTCATCGAACGGGTCAAACGTATCCACGCCCTGGGGTTCAGCGCCGAAATCTGGAGCTGGACCGACAAGAACATCGACGCCCTGGCCGCGACCGGCGCGAACTTCACCTCGATGACCGGCTACATCAGCGGCACCCTCACCGACCCCGAAGGCAGCCGCCAACTGCTCGACAGCGCCCGCGAATCCCTGGGCATCGCCGAGCGCCTCAATTGCCCCAGCCTCAACCTGCACGGCACCGGCCTGGGCGACGGCGGTTTGCCGGTGCAGCCGGTCAGCCAGACCTCGGGGCGCATGTGGCTGAGCGCCTGCAAGACCCTGGAAAAAATCGCGCGCCTGGGGGAAGACGCTGGCCGCGTGTTCCTGCTGGAAAACCTCAACACCGCCGTCGATCACCCCGGCACGCCGTTCGCCCGCGCCGACGAGACCCTGGCGCTGGTCGAAGCCGTGGGCAGCCCGCACCTGAAGATGAACCTGGACCTGTACCACGCGCAGATCGGCGAAGGAAACCTGATCGAATTGATCCAGCGCGCCGGCAGCGCCATTGGTGAAATCCAGGTGGCCGACGTGCCCGGGCGCAAGGAGCCCGGCACCGGCGAAATCCACTACCCGGCGATTGCCCGTGCGCTGCACGCCATGGGCTACACCGGCGTAATCGGCCTGGAGGGCTGGGCCAGCGGCACCAGCGAATTGGCCCTGGAGCGCTTCCGCCAGGCATTCACCCTATAACAATAAAAGGAACACCCTTATGCATCGTTATTCATTGCTAGTGGCCGCGCTGCTGTTGCTGTTCAGCCAATGGACTTTCGCCGCGTACCGCATTGGCGTGAGCATCGCCCGGGTCGACGATAACTTCATGACCTATGTACGTGGCGGTCTGGAGGCCGCGGCGAAACAGCAGGACGTGCAGATCCAGTTCGAAGACGCCCAGGGCGATGTGGTGCGCCAGCTCAACCAGGTCGAAGGTTTTCTCAACCAGAAAGTCGATGCGGTGATCGTACTGCCGGTCGACACGGCTGCCACTGCCAACATCACCCGCGCCGCCGTGGCGGCCAAGACGCCACTGGTGTACGTCAACCGCCACCCGGATGAACGCACGCTGCCCAAGGGCGTGGTTACGGTGGCGTCCAACGACATCGAGGCCGGGCAACTGCAGATGCGCTACCTCGCGGAAAAACTCGGCGGCCAGGGCAGCGTGGCGATCATCATGGGCGACCTTGCGCAGAACGCCACCCATGACCGCACCGAAGGCGCCAGGCAGGTGCTAAAGGACTTTCCCGGTATCAAGATCGTCGAGCAGCAAAGCGCCGAGTGGCAACGCAACAAAGGCATGGACCTGACCAGCAACTGGCTGCTGGCAGGCACGCAGTTCGATGCGATCGTGGCCAACAACGATGAAATGGCAATCGGTGCGGCCATGGCGTTGCAGCAGGCGGGCAAGGCCAAGGGCGAGATTGCGATCGTCGGCATCGACGGTTTGCCCGACGGTTTGGCGGCGATCAAGCGTGGGCTGCTTGCTGCCTCAGTGTTCCAGGACCCCAAGGCCCAGGCGACCCAGGCGGTACAAGCGGCGATCAAGATGATCAAGGGCGAACCGATTGAAGCCGAAGTGTGGGTGCCGTTTGAACTGATCAAGCCCGAACAGGTGGCGGTATTCGAACAGCGCTACAAGTAAACCGAGGCTAAGGATATCCAAATGTGGGAGGGGGCTTGCCCTAATGCCAGTCAGTTAAGCGGTCATCGCCTTCTGTAGGAGCGAGCCTGCTCGCGAAAACGTCAACGATAACGCGTGTTTGCTGAATGCACGCGGCGCCTGTAAGTTTTTCGCGAGCAAGCCCGCGCCTACAAAAAAGCCTTAACTGACTGGCATTAGGGCTTGCACCCTCCAATACTGGATCTGAATCAGTCCAGGTCACTCGCATCATGCCGTTCAGGCAACTGCTCCTCACCCGACACCCGATTCACCCGCCGCCCGCGCTGCACCGCCGGCCGGGCGTCAATTGCGTCGGCCCAGCGCAGCACGTGCTTGTATTCATGCACCGAGAGAAACTCCGCCGAGTCGCCATACAAACGGCCCTTGACCAGCCCGCCGTACCAGGGCCAGATGGCGATATCGGCAATGGTGTACTCATCGCCGGCGATGTACTCGCTCACCGCCAGGCGCTTGTCCAGCACATCCAGCTGGCGCTTGGCTTCCATGGCAAAGCGGTTGATCGGGTACTCCATCTTGCTCGGCGCATAGGCATAGAAATGCCCGAAGCCACCCCCCAGGTAAGGCGCGCTGCCCATCTGCCAGAACAACCATGACAGGCATTCAGCCCGGGCTGCAGGCTCGCTGGGCAAGAACGCGCCGAATTTCTCGGCCAGGTACTGCAGGATCGCCCCGGACTCGAATACCCGAATCGGCGTGGCACCGCTGTGGTCCATCAGGGCCGGGATCTTCGAGTTTGGATTCACCGCCACGAAGCCACTGCCGAACTGGTCGCCGTCGCCGATCTTGATCAGCCAGGCGTCGTATTCGGCGCCGGTGTGCCCGAGGGCCAGCAACTCTTCGAGCAGGATCGTGACCTTCTGCCCGTTGGGCGTGGCCAGGGAATACAGCTGCAGCGGATGCTTGCCGATCGGCAGCTCTTTATCGTGGGTAGCACCGGCGATGGGCCGGTTGATACTGGCGAAGGTGCCGCCGCTCTCGGTGTCCCAGGTCCAGACCTTTGGGGGTAGATAGTCAGCCATGCCACTGCTCCTCAGGGATTGTGATCAACGAAGCGTTCCAGACTAAACCAAAGACGGGTGGTGCGTCACACCGGCTTCCCCGTCTCGTCGAGGCACCTGTACGCGCAGGGCAATAAGCAAGGCCGCGAGCAACATCAACACGCCCGCGCCCACAAATACCCCACCAATGCCGCTGACGCTGAACATCAACCCGCCACCGGCAGCCCCTGCGGCAATCGCCGACTGCACTGAGGCGACCACCATGCCGCCGGCACTTTCGGCCTGGTCCGGCACGGCGCGGGCGACCCAATTGGACCATGCCACCGGTACGCCGCCGAACGCCATGCCCCACAGCGCCAGGAGCAACGCCTGGCCCGGCAGTGACACCGGCAGCCAGACCAGGGCCAGTGCCGCAATGCCTACCAGCACCGGCATCAACACCAACGTCCCACGCGGGTGGCGCACCAGCAGCCAACCGGCGAGCAAGGTGCCGACAAAATTCGCCGCGCCAAAACCCAGCAGCATCAGGGCCAGCCCTTGGGTGTCGACGCCGGTGGTGCTTTCCAGGAACGGACGAATATAGGTGAACAGCGCGAAATGCGCGGTATGTACCAGTACGCAGCCGAACATGCCCATGGCGATGCCCGGGCGCAGCAACACCTCCAGCACGGTGCGCAGGCGCGCGGTGCCGTTGGGCACCAGGCGCGGCAGGGTGAACGCCTGGAACGCCAGGGTCACCCCACCCACGGCAGCCGCCGCGATAAACGCACTGCGCCAGCCGTACAGGCCACCCAAGTAGCTGCCCAGCGGCACGGCGACCACCGTGCCCGCCGCAATCCCGCTGAAGATGATCGACAGCGCCCGCGGCAGGGAAGCCGCCGGCACCAGGCGCATGGCCACTGCCGCCGCCATGCTCCAGAAACCGCCCAAGGCGATGCCCAACAGGATGCGCATCAACAACAGCACGGTCAGGCTGGAAGACAGCGCCACCAGCAAGTTGGAGGCGATCATCAGCGTGGAGAACCCCAGCAGCACCACGCGCCGGTCGATGCTTCGGGTCAGGCCGGGCACCAGCAAGCCGGCAAACAACGCCACCACCGCCGTCACCGTCACCGCCTGGCCGGCCAGCGCTTCCGAAACACCCAGGTCCAAGGCCATGGGGGTCAACAAACTGGCCGGCAGGTATTCCGCCGTCAGCAAACCGAACACCCCCATTGCCAAAGAAAATACCGCAAGCCACGCCGGCTCCGTCACCACCCCGGCAGGGGCTTGGACTGCATATTCACTCATCACAGGTCATCCTCAGATCATTAGCAAGGCGGCCAGTCTAGGTTTGCCTGGCAGGATGATCTATGATGCAAACCCTTGAGTTTTTGACCGAAACCCCGAACATGACTGCCGCGGATGCTTTTACCCTGTCTTCCGACCTGATCAATGAACTGTTGCGTGGTATGCGCCTGCGCGGTGTGCAGTACCGGCGCATCCAGGCCGGGCCGGCCTTCGGCATGGGATTTGGCGCCAAGCCCGGCCATGCCTATTTCCACTTTCTCGCGGCCGGCCACGTGACCTTGCGCGGCGAGGATGGCGACCTTTTCGAACTGTCGGCGGGCAATGCGGTGTTCATCGCCCATGGCGGCGCGCATGCACTGTTATCCGACGCGAGCATCGATGTGCAAGACATCGGCGATTTCGACAGCGCACCGCTGGGAGACGCCGTCTGCGCCGTGGATGCGTCACCCGAGACCGTCCCCAACACTTTGCTGTTCAGTGCCTGCATGGAGTTCGAACTCGGCAGCATCCAGGGGCTCGGCAACCTGATGCCGGCGCTGATGCTGATCGATGCCGGGGGCCAGCGTTACCCTGGCCTGATGCCGATCCTGGCGGTGATGGAACGGGAAGTCTCCACGGCCCGCATCGGCTTCGCCGGCATCCTGGCGCGCCTGGCCGATGTGGTGGCGGCGATGATCGTACGCGGCTGGGTCGAATGCGCCTGTGGCAACACCTCGGGCCTGGTGGCGGCGCTACGCGACCCACGCCTGGCCCGCGCCCTCCTCGCCCTGCACCAGCAACCGGGCCGCGACTGGAGCGTGGCGCAACTGGCCGCGCAGTGCCATACCTCGCGCTCGGTATTTGCCGATCGCTTCCAGGCGATCCTCGGCATACCGCCATTACGCTACGCCACGGAGCTGCGCATGCGCCTGGCCAGCCAGTGGCTGACGCTGGAGCGCATGCCCATCGAAACCGTCGCGCAACGCCTCGGCTACACCTCCCAGGCGGCGTTCAGCCGTGCCTTCAAGCGCATCACCGGGCAACCGCCCGGAGCGGCCCGCAGTTCAATGTAGCAACCGCCCCTTCAAGTATTGCGCACCCTGATCATGAAGCCTTAATCTCGTCAGCCATTCACACCGCGAAAGCAATGGAGGCTGCATGAAACTGGTCGGAATGCTGGACTCGCCCTACGTACGCCGCGTGGCGATTTCCCTGGACCTGTATGGGATGGAGTTTGTGCATGGGCCGCTGTCGGTGTTCAGCACCTTCGCGGAGTTTTCCCAGGTCAACCCCGTGGTCAAGGCGCCTACCCTGGTGCTGGATGACGGGACAGTGTTGATGGATTCGAGCCTGATCCTCGATTACCTGGAAGCGCTGGCGCCGGCTGACAAGAAGCTGCTGCCCCAACAACCGGCCGCTCGCGCCCATGACCTGCAACTACTCGGCCTGGCGCTGGCGGCCTGTGAAAAAAGCGTGCAGATCGTCTATGAACACAACCTGCGACCAGCCGAAAAGCTGCATGCGCCGTGGCTTGAGCGCGTCAGCGGGCAATTGCTGGCGGCCTATGCGTTACTGGACAAGCAACTGGCGAGCAATGAAGCGCTGACCCAGGCCTCCCTGACCGCAGCGGTCGCCTGGTCGTTCAGCCAGTTCACCGTGACCTCGGTGGTGAAGGCCGATGCATTCCCCAACCTCAAGCGCCATGCTGAACGCCTGGAGCAGCACCCGGCGTTCAGGCGTTACCCCATCGAGTGAACACCACAATTTAAATGTGGGAGCGGGCTTGCTCGCGAAGGCGGTGTGTCAGAACCCAATAAGTTCACTGGCACACCGCCTTCGCGAGCAAGCCCGCTCCCACACTCGATGTGCGTCATTCTGAAAATCGCGTTTTATACCCAGCCGCCGTCAACGATGAAGTTCTGCGCCGAACACATCGCCGAGGCGTCCGAGGCCAAAAACAACGCCATATTGGCGATATGTTCCGGCATCACACTGCCGGGCATGCATTGGCTGCGGGCAATGAGTTCCCTGGCCGCATCGTCAACCCACATGGCCAGTTGCTTTTCCGTCATCACCCAGCCCGGCACCAGCGTATTGACGCGGATATGGCTGGGCCCCAGTTCCCGCGCCAGGCCGCGGGTCATGCCGTGGGCCGCGGCCTTGCTGGCGGCGTACACCGGGTAACCGGCCGAGGCCATCATCCAGCCGACCGAGCCCAGGTTGATGATCGAGCCCCCACCGGCCTCTTTCATCATCGGTACTACCGCCTTGGCGGCGAAGAAAGCGTGCTTGAGGTTGACCGCAATCAGCCGGTCGAACATTTGCGAGTCGATTTCTTCCAGGCTGTGGCGCACGTCATTGGCCGCATTGTTCACCAGCACCGTGATCGGCCCCAGCGACTGCTCGAAGCGCCCGATGGCGGCGCGGTAGCCAATTTCGTCGGTGATGTCGCAGCACTCGAACTCCACGGTAAGCCCTTGGGAATTCAACAGCGCGGCCAAGCGTTCGCCCTGGCTTTGCGCACGGTCCACGAAACCCACCTTGGCGCCTTGGGCAGCAAAGGCGCGCACCATGAACTCGCCAATCCCCGAGGCACCGCCGGAAATCAGCACGGTTTTGTCCTTGAGGTCGGGATAAATCGCTTGCTGGGTAGTCATATCAGTGATCGCTCTGCTTAATTAGTCTTATTTTATTTTGCAAACACGCCGTTAAAGGCTATAAATCCGGGGTCATTACGACAAAATATCTCAAATTAGTAGAACTATTCCATCCAAAACAACAAAAGGAAGTTCGACCATGAAGCACCCTCGTTACCTGCTGTCCGGTCTGGCGCTGTCCATGCTGGTCGCCAGCGGCGGCACCCAGGCCGCCGGCCTGACCAGCGAACACAAACCCTTCGGCAAAACCAATGACGGCACCGCCGTCGAACAGTACATATTGCGCAACAGCCATGGCATGCAAGCCACGGTAATCACCTACGGCGGCGTATTGCAGTCGTTGAAGGTGCCGGACAAACACGGCAAGGTCGACGACGTGGTGCTGGGCTTCGATGACGTGCAGGGCTATCAGGCCGGCACGGCATTTTTTGGCGCGACCATCGGCCGTTTCGGCAACCGCCTGGCCGGCGGCGCCTTCGAACTCGATGGCAAACGCTACCAGGTGCCGCTCAACGACGGTCCCAACTCCCTGCATGGCGGCGCCCAAGGCTTCGACAAGCAGGTATGGCAAGCCCAGCCGGTCAAGGACAAGGACTCGGTGGGCGTCACCCTCACCTACCTGTCCAAGGACGGTGAAATGGGCTTCCCCGGTAACCTGAAGACCGAAGTCACTTACCGCCTCAACGACAACAACGAACTGCACATCGACTACAAGGCCACCACCGACAAACCGACGGTGCTCAACCTGACCAACCACAGCTACTTCAACCTCGCCGGCGCGGGTAACGGCGACATTCTCAAGCAGGTCGCCACCCTGCATGCCAGCCACTACACCCCCGTGAACGCTACCCTGATCCCCACCGGTGAACTGGCGCCAGTCAAGGGCACGCCAATGGACTTCCTGAAGCCCACGCCTATCGGCCAGCACATCAAGGCGGACCATCCGCAGCTCAAGTTCGCCGAACCGAAACAGGGTGGGTTCGATTTCAACTGGGCGCTGGACACCAAGGGTGACATCAAGCAGCTCGCCGCGGACGTGCATGACCCTGAGTCGGGCCGGCGCTTGCAGCTCTACACCAGCGAACCGGGTGTGCAGTTCTATACCAGCAACTTCCTCGATGGCTCGGTGAAGGGCAAGGCGGGCAAGACCTATCAGCACTGGAGCGGGTTTACCCTGGAGACCCAGCATTTTCCGGATGCGCCTAATCAGCCAGGCTTTGCATCAACTCGTTTGAATCCTGGGCAGACCTATACCCAACACACCCTCTTCAAGTTCTCCGCCGATTAAAACTGTGGGAGGGGCGGTGCGACGATTCGACTTGCCCCCTCCCACATTGGATCTTCGTATGGCTCGGGTTAGCGTTGTTTCATGCGGTCGATGACGACGGCCAGGAGCAGGATCGAGCCGCGAATTACGTACTGGTAAAACGTGTCGATGTTTTTAAGGTTCATCGCGTTCTCGATGATCGCCAGGATCAGCACACCCGCAATCACATGGCGGATCATGCCGATGCCGCCGCTCAGCGATACCCCGCCCAGTACGCACGCAGAGATCACCGTCAGCTCGAAGCCCTGGCCGATCATCGGTTGGCCGGAGGTCATGCGCGAGGCGAGGATCACCCCGGCCAGCGCGCCGATCAGGCCATGGACGGCGAAGATCAGGATCTTGGTGCGGTCCACGTTGACCCCGGCCAACAGCGCCGCTTCCGGGTTGCCGCCGATGGCCATGGTGTTGCGCCCGTAGGTGGTGTAGTTGAGCAGCCAGCCGAAGAACAGGAAGCAGACGATGGTGATCAGGATCGGCACCGGCACGCCGAACAGTTGGCCGTTGCCGAAGACGAAAAACTGCTCCTCGGACACCCCTACTGCCTTGCCGTCGGCAAAAATGTACGCCAGGCCGCGCACGATCTGCATGGTCGCCAAGGTGGTGATCAAGGCATTGACCCGTAGCTTGGCGATCACGATGCCATTGATCAGCCCCACCATCAGGCCCATCAGCAACGCCGCGCCAATGCCCAGCATCACGCTGTCGGTATCGCGCATCACAATCGCCGCGACCACACCGGCACAGGCGATCACCGAGCCCACCGACAAGTCGAAGTGCCCCGAGGCCAGGCAGAACAGCATGGTGCACGCGGCAATACCGACGGTGGAAATCGCCAGGCCCAGGCCGCGCATGTTCAGCGGCGACAGGAAGTTATCAATCAGCAAGGCGCACAGCACAAAGATGCCCACTGCCGCCAACAGCATCGCCCAGTTGTCGAGCAATGCGCGCATATCGAGGGGTTTGCGTGCCGAGGGCAACGCGTTGGGTTGGGTTGTCATCGTCTTCTCTCAGTTCGCCGCGCCGCGTGGCAAAGCCAGTTGCAGCAGGTTGGATTCGGTGGCGTGTTCACGCCGTTGTTCGCCACGCAGGGCACCTTCGCACAGCACCAGAATGCGGTCGGAAATGCCCATCACTTCCATCAGGTCGCTGGACACCACGATCACCGCAATGCCGCTGGCCGCCAGGTTATGGATGATCTGGTAGATCTCTGACTTGGCGCCGATATCGATGCCACGGGTGGGTTCGTCCAGCAGCAGCACCTTCATCGGCATCGACAGCCAGCGACCAAGAATGGCCTTCTGTTGGTTGCCGCCGGACAGGTACATGATCTTCTGGGCGGCGTTCGGGGTTTTGACCCGCATCGCCTGGATCTGCCGGTCGGCGTTGCCTTTTTCCCAGCCGTCGCGCAGCAGCCAGCCAAAGGTGGAATGCGCCGCGCGGGCACTGATGTTGATGTTTTCGGCAACGCTGGCCAGTGGGATGATGCCTTCTTTCTTGCGGTCCTCCGGGCACAGCAACACGCCGGCGGCGATGGCGTCGCGGGGTGAGCGCAACTGCAGCGCTTGCCCGCACAGCGCCAGGCTGCCGGCGCTGGCGCGCTCCAGGCCACTGAGCAAACGAAACAGCTCGGTGCGCCCCGCGCCCACCAGCCCGAACAGGCCCAGGATTTCGCCCTTGCGCACCTGGAAACTGATCGGCTCACGCAGCCCCGGGCCGAGCAGGCCGTCGACCTTGAGCGCCACCTCGCCCTGCTCCCGCGCGCGGTAGTCGTAGATGTCCTGGATATCGCGGCCGACCATGCAGGTCACCAACTGATCGTGGGTCAGGCTGCTCATGTCTTCGAAGGTGCGCACATAGCGACCGTCCTTGAACACCGTCACCGCGTCGCAGATACGGAACACCTCTTCCATGCGGTGCGACACGTAAAGCACCACTTTGCCCTCATCCCGCAGGCGCGCGATGATCGCCATCAGCCGGTCGATTTCCCGCGCCGACAAGCTGCTGGTGGGCTCATCGAAGGCGATCACGTTGGCACCACGGGACAGCGCCTTGGCGATTTCCACCAGTTGGCGCTGGCCCAGGGACAGGCGCCCGAGCTTCTCGTCGGGGTCGATCTCATCGGCCAGGCCCTTGAGGCACGCCAGCGCCTGCTGGCGCAGCAAGCCGCGATTGACCACGCCCAGGCGCGTCGGCAGGTGCCCGAGGAACAGGTTCTCGGCGACGCTCATTTCCGGCACCAGGTGCAGTTCCTGGTGGATCACCGCGACGCCGCTGGCGATGCTGTCGGCGGCATTTTTGAACGCCATGACCTGCGCGCCGATCTGCACGCTGCCGCTGCTGGGGATGTAGGCGCCGCCGAGGATCTTCAGCAGCGTCGACTTGCCCGCACCGTTCTCGCCCATCAAGGCATGCACCTGCCCCGGGTGGGCGGTGAAGCTGATGCCATCCAGCGCCTTGACCCCGGGAAAGGTTTTGCCGATCGCGTCGAAACGCAGGGCCGCAGCGGTCATTTCCACAGCCCGATCTTGGTCAGTTCTTCCTGGAAGTTTTCGCGGGTGATCAGGGTGACTTCGTCCATGGCGGTGTACTTAGCAGGTTCCTTGCCTTTGGTGACCCATTCGTACATCGCCAGCGCGGTGTTGTAGCCCTCGATATGCGGGCTCGGCAGCATGGAGCCGAAGAAACCGCTGTCGGCTTTCTTCAATTCGCCGATGGCATCGGTGCCATTGATGCCGATGCCAATCACGTTGGCCGCCTTGAAGCCGGCGCTTTCAGTGGCGCGCACGCCGCCGAGCACGGTGTTGTCGTTCATGCCGCCGATGATCAGGTTTTTCGCGCCACTGGGCAGCTTGACCAGGGCCGAGTTGGTGGCGTCCATGCTGCCGGGAACGTCGAGGGTTTTAAGCGCGGCGGTGAGGATGTGATCCTTGGGAATGCCGGCTTCTTCCAGGGATTTGATCGAGCCGTCGGTGCGCTTTTTACCGGTGTCGAGCTCGTTGAAGGTGTTGATCACCGCATAGGTGTCCTTCCAGTCCCAACCGCGTTTCTTCGCCTCGGCGGCCATGGCGGCGCCCTGCTTCTGACCCACTTCAAAGGCGGCCATGCCCAGGTACGGCACGTCCTCCATGAAGTTGCCCTTGGCGTCGACAAAGCGGTCATCCACGGCCATCACTTTCAGGTCATTGACCTTGGCCTTGGCGACGATGGCCGGGCCCAGGGACACGTCCGGCGGGCAGATCACAAAACCCTTGGCGCCGTTGGCGGCCAGACTATCGATGGCCGAGAGGGTTTTCTCGCCGTCGGGCACGGCGATCTTGATCACGGTGAAACCGTGTTCCTTGCCGGCTTTTTCGGCGAAGGCCCATTCGGTCTGGAACCAGGGCTCCTCGGCCTGCTTGACCAAAAAACCGATCTTTACTTCTTCAGCGGCAAGCAACAGGCCGCTCAAGCTCATGGCCGAGACCGCCACAGCGGCGCAGCATAGGGAACGCAAACCACGACGACGATTCATACGGGTGACTCCTTGTTGTTGTTTTGGGGCATACGTAGAACTTTGTAGGAGCGAGCTTGCTCGCGAAAAGCCCGAGGGCGACGCGTTCATCCAGCATGACCGCGTTATCGTTGACGTTTTTCGCGGGCAAGCCCGCTCCTACAGGTTATCCGGCGAAGCGGTGACAGGGCTTACCTGGCACGTCGACCTCAATGGCCAATACCGCACCATCAAGGGGGTGACCCAAGGGGCTGGCGGCGCTGGTGATATACAACGTGGTCAGGTCGGGCCCACCGAACACGCAACTGGTGGGACGGCTGACGGGCAGTTCGATGATTCGGTCCACCTTGCCAAGGGAGGTCAGGCGCAGCAGGCAACTGCCGTCCCAACGGGCATTCCAGATGTAGCCTTCGGCGTCCATGGCCGAACCGTCCGGGCCGCCCCGCTCGTGTGGCCCGAACCACACCCGCGCGGGATCGAGTTGGCCGTCAGGCTGAATTGCATGGTGGTACAGCGTGCCGTCCATGCTGTCGCCGAAATGCACGTGACCACCGTCTTCACTCCAGAGCAGTGTGTTGGGAATACCCAGGCCGCTGAGCAGCGGCGTGACCGTGGCATCGGCATCGATGCGGAACAATCCTCCGGAACGCCGGGTGATAGGCAGGTCCTCGCCTTGCTCACCGATATTGTTCTGCATGGTGCCCAGCCACAGCCGGCCCTGGGCATCGCAGCGCGCTTCATTGCCGCGGTTGCCGGGTTGCGGGTCGGCGACGCACAGCAGGGTCAGCGCTTCGGTGGTCAGGTCCAGGCGATACACGCCGCTGCTCAAGGTCACCAGCGCATCGCCGCTTTCACAGGGGATGAATGCCGAGACATGCTCGGGCAATTGCCAGACCTGCAACTCACCGCCCATCAGGCGCAGGGCCTGTTTGGCGGCGATATCCACCCAATAAAGCGCCTGGGATCGAACATCCCAGAACGGCCCCTCGCCCAACCGGGCACGGTGTGGGGTCACTGCATTCACTGTCATGAAGCCTCCTGGTGACTTACAGCGAATCGCGGGATGGCGTGCCATCCACCAGCCGCTGGATACGCAACGGGTTGGCGTTTTTCAACGCCTCGGGCAGCAGGCTATCAGGGTAGTTCTGGAAGCACACCGGGCGCAGGAAGCGGTCGATGGCCAGGGTGCCGACCGACGTGCCGCGGGCGTCGGACGTTGCCGGATACGGCCCGCCGTGCACCATCGAATCGCAGACTTCGACGCCAGTGGGATAACCGTTGAGCAGGATGCGCCCGACTTTCTGCTCCAGCAGCGGCGTGAGTTCGGCGAACTGTTGCAGGTCAGCCGGTTCGCCGATGATGGTGGCGGTCAATTGCCCGTGCAACCCCTGCAAGGCGGTGCTGAGCTGAGCCTGGTCGGCAACTTCGACGAACACCGTGGTGGGGCCGAACACTTCTTCCTGTAGCACTTCGTCGCCGTCGATCAACAGGCGTACATCCGCCTTGAACAGCTGCGGTTGAGCCTGGTTGCCCGATTGCGCGTTACCCGCCAGGTGCTGGATGCCTGGGTGAGCCAACAGTTTTTCCAGGCCCTTGCCATAGCTGCCCAAAGTGCCGGCGTTGAGCATGGTCTGCGCCGGTTGCGCGCCGATCAATTGCGCGACCTGTTGAGTGAACGCCGTGAATTGTGGCGACGCGATACCGATGACCAGGCCGGGGTTGGTGCAGAACTGGCCGCAGCCCTGCACCACGGAGGCGGTCAGGTCGCGGGCCACGCTTTCGGCGCGGGCGTGCAAGGCCTGGGGCAGTACGATCACCGGGTTGATGCTCGACATCTCGGCGAACACCGGGATCGGTTGCGGGCGTGCCGCGGCCATGTCGCACAGGGCGCGACCGCCCTTGAGCGAGCCGGTGAACCCCACGGCCTGGATCGCCGGATGCTTGACCAGGGCTTCGCCGACGCCGCCGCCGAAGATCATGTTAAATACCCCCGCGGGCATCTCGGTAGCCTCGGCCGCGCGGATGATCGCATCGGCCACCTGCTCGGCCGTCGCCATGTGCCCGCTGTGGGCCTTGAACACCACGGGGCAGCCTGCGGCCAATGCAGCGGCGGTATCGCCACCGGCCGTGGAAAAGGCCAGGGGGAAGTTGCTGGCACCGAACACCGCCACCGGGCCCAGGCCGATACGGTATTGGCGTAGGTCCGGGCGTGGCAGCGGCTGGCGATCCGGCAAGGCTTTATCGATACGCGCCCCGTAGAAATCGCCACGGCGCAGCACCGTGGCGAACAGGCGCATCTGGCCGCTGGTGCGCCCGCGCTCGCCTTTGATGCGGGCGGCAGGCAGCGCGGTTTCGCGGCAGACCAAATCGATGAAGTTATCGCTCAGGGCATCCAGCTCGTCGGCTATCGCGTCCAGGAACTGCGCACGGCGCGCGGCACTCAGCGCACGGAACGCCGGATACGCAGCGGCGGCGGCCTTGGCGGCGGCATCGACCTCTTGCGGTGTGGCCTGGTAGAAATCCTGCGGCAAGGCTTCACCGCTGGTGGCATCGACGCTTTGCAGCTTGACGTTGCCGTTGGCGCTGCGCTGGCCGCCGATGTAGTTGTGGCCGAAGAACTGGGTCATGTTGATCTCCTTAAAGGGGGGTGACTTGGCCGGGTTCAAATGCCGCATCGCTGCTGCCGATACCGTTGATCAACGGCGCGCCGAATTCAGCCTGACTGATCTCGAACACGTCGCCCGGCTGGGTACGTATACCGTCGGCAAATGACAACGTAGCGGTGCCGAAGAAGTGAATGTGCACATCTCCCGGCTTGAGGAACTGGCTGTATTTGAAGTGGTGATACTCAAGGTTTTCCAGGCTGTGGCACATATTGGCCTCGCCACTGAGGAATTCGTTCCGCCAGATTTCCTCGCCATTGCGCAGGATGCGGCTGCTGCCGGCCAGGTGCTGGGGCAGCTCGCCCACGCGCAGTTCCGGGCCATAGCTGCAACTGCGCAGCTTGGAATGGGCCAGGTACAGGTAGTTCTTGCGTTCCATCACATGGTCGGAAAACTCATTGCCCACCGCGAAGCCCAGGCGATAGGGTTTGCGGTCGTGGCCGATCACGTAGAGGCCGCCGATCTCCGGCTCTTCGCCAGCGTCTTCGGCAAACGGCGGCACCGGGAAGGCGGCGCCCGGGCGTACGACAATGCTGCCGTCACCCTTGTAGAACCACTCCGGCTGCACGCCTGCCTGGCCGGCCGCAGGCTTGCCGCCCTCCACGCCCCATTTGAAGATGCGCATGGTGTCGGTCATGGCGCTGTCGTCGCCGGCCTGCTGGTGCATCTTGTCGCGGGCCGACGCGCTGCCCAGGTGGGTCAGGCCGGTGCCGCTGATCAGCATATGGGCCGGGTCCGGGTGGTCCAGTGGCGGCAGGATCTTCAGCTCGGCCAGCAGCGCGGCGTAGTCATGGCTGTCGCCCAGGCCCAGGCCCTGCACCTGTTGCACAAGGCCCGTGCCGGCCTTGATGGCGCCCAGCGCCAACTCGCGTACGCTGTGTGCGCCCTGCACTTCGCGCAGGGTGTCGCCTTCCACAACGCCGACGCGGCGCTCACCGTTACCCAACTCGAACTGAACTAGACGCATGCATTTTCTCCAGGATTTAAGTGCGTGTGGCGCCACGGGCGCTGGCGGCGAATTGGTCGACCGGCAGCACGTGCTTGCGCTCCAGCACGCGGTAGACCACGAGGGTCAAGACCAGCCCGAACACCATCACGCCGGATAAGAAGTACAGGCCCGAGGCCAGGTTGCCGGTGTACTCCTTGAGCGCACCGATCACGAACGGGCCGATGTAGCCGCCGAGGTTGCCCACCGAGTTGATCAAGGCGATACCGGCGGCCGCGCTGGCCCCGGCAAAAAAGCGCCCCGGCAAGGTCCAAAACACCGCGGTGCAGGAAAACATGGCGAACGCCGCCAGGCACAACGCAGCCATCTGCAGCACCGGCACACTCAGCCAGGCGCTGCAGAACAGGCCGATGGCGCCGAGCACATACAGCACCGCGAGATGGCCGTAGCGATCATTCAAGCGGTCGGAACTGCGCGGGATGATCAGCAGGCCGATGATGCCGAAGATATACGGCACGGCGGAGATGAAGCCGGTGGTGAGGTCGCTGCCGCCGAACTGCTTGATCAGTGTCGGCAGCCACAGGCCCAGGCCGTAGATGCTCAGGGTCACCGGCAGGTAGAACAGCGCCAGCAGCAACACGCGCTTGTCCTTGAGGGCATGCAACGGATTGCCATGGCGGGTCTGGCCGTAGGCTTGCAGGTCTTTTTCCAGCTCGCCGGTGAGCCAGGTCTTTTCTTGCTCGCTCATCCAGCTGACCTGTTTCGGGCCGTCCGGCAGGTAGCGCAACACCGGCCAGGTCAGCAGGATCGCCGGGGTGCCGATCACGATAAACAGCCACTGCCAGCCGTGCAGGCCAAGGATGCCGTCCATGCCGAGCAGACCGCCGGACACGGGCCCTGTGATCATCATCGCGATGGGCTGGGACAGAATGAACAGACCGAGGATCTTGCCGCGATGGCGTACCGGGAACCACTGGGTGATGTAGTACAGCACGCCAGGAAAGAACCCCGCCTCCGCCGCGCCGAGCAGAAAGCGCATTACATAGAAGCTGTGCGGGCCCTGCACGAAGGCCATGCCGATGGTGATGGCGCCCCAGGTGATCATGATGCGCGCAAACCAGCGCCGCGCGCCGAAGCGGTCGAGCATCAGGTTGCTGGGGATTTCGAACAGGAAGTAGCCAATGAAGAACAGCCCGGCACCGAGGCCATAGGCGGCGTCACCGATGCCGACGTCGGCGCCCATGTGCAGCTTGGCGAACCCTACGGCGGAACGGTCCACGTAGGCGATCAGGTACAGCAGGATCAGGAAGGGAATCAGTTTCAGCGTGATGCGCCGAATAAGCCGCAACTCCTGGCTCATGGGGTCGATCTCCGATTGTTGTTTTTATAGAAGCTCGGGGGACGCCTCTCGCGAAATCCGCCAGGGTCATACCTCAGTTGAGATCGACTATATAGTAGGACTATTTACAAAACAACACTTCCAAAGCATCGATTTTGCGCTTATGTTTAACCACGCATAGAACATATAGTCATACAATAAGAGAATCGATCATGCCTGACAAAAAGCCCGGCCTACGCTCCGCCCAGTGGTTTGGTACCGCCGACAAGAACGGCTTCATGTACCGCAGCTGGATGAAGAACCAGGGCATTGCCGACCACCAGTTCCATGGCAAGCCGATCATCGGCATCTGCAATACCTGGTCGGAGCTGACCCCGTGCAACGCGCACTTCCGCCAGATCGCCGAGCACGTCAAGCGCGGCGTGATCGAGGCCGGCGGCTTCCCGGTGGAATTCCCGGTATTTTCCAACGGTGAATCCAACCTGCGCCCTACCGCCATGCTCACCCGCAACCTGGCGAGCATGGATGTGGAGGAAGCCATTCGCGGCAACCCCATCGATGGCGTGGTGCTGCTGACCGGTTGCGATAAGACCACCCCGGCGCTGCTGATGGGTGCGGCCAGTTGCGATGTGCCGGCCATCGTGGTCACCGGCGGACCGATGCTCAATGGCAAGCACAAGGGCCAGGACATCGGTTCGGGCACCGTGGTGTGGCAGCTCAGCGAACAGGTCAAGGCCGGCACCATCACCCTGGATGACTTCCTCGCGGCCGAAGGCGGCATGTCACGCTCGGCGGGCACCTGCAACACCATGGGCACGGCGTCGACCATGGCCTGCATGGCCGAGGCACTGGGCACGTCCCTGCCCCACAACGCGGCGATCCCGGCGGTGGATGCGCGGCGTTATGTGCTGGCGCATATGTCGGGCATGCGTGCGGTAGAGATGGTGCGCGAAGACTTGAAGCTGTCGAAGATCCTCACCAAGGAAGCGTTTGAAAACGCCATCCGGGTAAACGCGGCCATCGGCGGTTCGACCAACGCGGTGATCCATTTGAAAGCCATTGCCGGGCGCATCGGGGTTGAACTCGACCTGGATGACTGGACCCGCATTGGCCGCGGCATGCCGACCATCGTCGACCTGCAACCGTCCGGGCGCTTCCTGATGGAGGAGTTCTACTATGCAGGTGGCTTGCCCGCGGTGCTACGGCGCCTCGGTGAAGCCAACCTGATCCCCCATCCCGACGCCTTGACCGTCAACGGCAAGTCCCTGGGCGAGAACACCAAGGATTCGCCGATCTACGGCCAGGATGAAGTGATCCGCACCCTCGACAACCCGATCCGCGCCGACGGCGGCATCTGCGTGTTGCGCGGCAACCTGGCGCCCCTGGGTGCGGTGCTCAAGCCATCGGCGGCCAGTCCCGAGCTGATGCAGCATCGCGGCCGTGCGGTGGTGTTCGAGAACTTCGACATGTACAAGGCGCGCATCAACGACCCGGACCTGGACGTGGACGCCAACTCGATCCTGGTCATGAAGAACTGCGGCCCCAAAGGTTACCCGGGCATGGCCGAAGTCGGCAACATGGGCTTGCCGGCCAAGCTGCTGGCCCAGGGTGTGACCGACATGGTGCGTATTTCCGATGCACGCATGAGCGGCACCGCCTACGGCACCGTGGTCTTGCATGTGGCACCGGAAGCCGCTGCCGGCGGGCCGTTGGCCACGGTGCAGGAAGGTGACTGGATCGAGCTCGATTGTGCCAGTGGCCGCCTGCACCTGGACATCCCCGACGCCGAGCTGGCGGCACGCATGGCCGACCTCAAGCCGGCGCAGAACCTGATCGTCGGCGGCTACCGCCAGTTGTACATCGACCATGTGCTGCAGGCCGACCAGGGCTGTGATTTCGACTTCCTGGTGGGTTGCCGTGGCGCCGAAGTCCCACGGCATTCCCACTAATTGGGATGCTATGATGCGGCGAATCTAAGCCAGAGCCTATCCGTCGTTATGGATCACCAGCCGCCCAAGCCGCGCAAGAGCCAGCATGCCCAGATCGTCCAGGACTTGGGCATGCACATCGTTTCCGGTCGCTTCAAGCCTGAAGAACGGTTGCCCATGGAAGCCACGCTGTGCGAGGAATACCAGGTCAGCCGCTCGGTATTGCGCGAGGCGACGCGGGTGCTGAGCGCCAAGGGCCTGGTGTATTCCAAGCCGCGGGTGGGCGCGGTGGTGCGGCCGCGCTTGAAATGGCACCTGCTCGACCCGGACGTGCTGTCCTGGTTGATGCAGTCCACACCCCACAGCGAGTTCTTCAACACCCTGGCCGGGGTGCGTCGTATCCTGGAGCCGGAAATCGCCGCCATGGCCGCGACAACCGCCACCGATGAAGACATCGCCACCATCGAACAAGCCTATCAGGGCATGGAAACCGCGCAGACCCACGAACAGCTTTTGCAGGCCGACCTGGACTTTCACCGTGCGATTGCCGACGCCACCCGTAACGACCTGCTCGCCTATATGTGCAACATGCTCTCGCTGCCATTGCGCGAGTCGATCAACATCACCAACCGCCGTCCGGATATCCAGGGTTTGAGCCTGCCCAGGCACAAGGCGATCCTTACCGCGATCCAGAACCGCGATGCACTGGGTGCGCGGCACGCCTCGCTGGTGCAATTGGATGACACACGGGTGGCGCTGGATACGGTGATGAATGTGCTGACGCCGTTGTAACCCGGCGCTGTGGCACCTATTCCTGATTATTGGCGTTGGCTCTGGGGCAGGTGTTATCTCCGTCTTTTTTCAGCGCCAGCACCGCCTGGCGCTCGGACAACAAGTGGGTAATGGCCCCGCCGATGGCGGCGGAAATAAGTGCCAGGGCTTCTTTGGGCAGATTGATCGCCGCCCAGGTCAACCCGCCGATCAGCAAAATGACAAAGAGGATATTGAAGCGCGACACGCCAAGTTTGATCGAGCGGACGATATCGGAGGTGTCCTGCATTTTTTCGAAGCGCTTGAGGTCTTCGAACTTGCGCACCGACTCCAGCGTTTCCAGGTAATGGGTTTCGGCGCGCTTCAATCTCTTGATCACCTCGGCCTCTAGCATGACCTCCTCTATCTCGATCCTGACCAGGCTGATATTGGCGCCTGGCCGGCCGAGTATCTCCGAACTCAGCGAGCTCTCGGCCAGCTCGGCCAATAGATAGGTGTACGAGGTCTCGCTGATTTCCTTGACGTACTTTTGCAGGGCTGAGGTGTAGCACTTGGTGGCGTAACGGGTGAAGAGACGCTCGGCGTCGTTGGTCTTTTTAATCAGTTCATCGGTTTCACTGACGAGTTCTCGCTCCATTTTCAATATCCCTATCAAGCGTGGCTTCGAAAAGCATGGGCGCCGACAACTAGGCTGACACGGTAATGGCAAACATCTCTCCATGGTCCTGCACTGTCTACTGTCAACCTTGACAGTCATGCAGATCCAAATGTGGGAGGGGCGGTGCGACGATTCGACTTGCTCCCGATAGCGGTGGATCAGCACCAGATACCTGGCTGACATACCTATATCGGGGCATAGGTATCTACACAACTGACCGTGCCGATTTGCTGCTTGCTCTTGCTCTGCTTTTGATTTTAGGCGCCCCGTCAAACCACGCTGGCCGGAATTCGACAGGGATTTGGGGGGTAAACCGGCAGGGATGCCGGTTTAGCCGCCCCGCGCCATGGATGGCGCGTGGCGGCGGCCCCCCAAATCCATGGCGGATTACGGGCACACCGAGCCTGGGCGAGGTGCCGAGTGGTGGGGCAAGAGCCTTTTGGTTACTTTTGGGCTCTTTTCAAAAGTGACCCGCTGTAAAAGCGGAACCAATAGTGGCCGTAATCTAAATAACGGATATGTACTCGGTCCGATCCAACATCCTGGTCGGCCCTGAGGCCGCCATCGGGAGCAAGTCGAATCGTCGCACCGCCCTCCCACATTTTGGGCCTGTGTATAGCGCGTTATAGGGTGTAGGAAATTCCAACCTGCACCGTACGCGGGGCACCCGGGTAAGCATAGATATTACCGAACGCCCCTTCCTCATACTCGCGGTTGAACAGGTTCTTCACATCCAGGTTCAGGCGTACCTGCTCGTTGACCTTGTAATAGCCGAGCAGGTCGACCACGGTGTAGGCGTCCATCGAGAAGCCAGTGTTGGCGGTCTGGCCGGCGCGCTGGTCGACGTACTTGCCGCCGGCCCCCAGGCCCAGGCCTTTGAGCGCGCCGTCCTGGAACTCGTAGACGTTGAGCAGGCTGAAGCTGTTGCGCGGGATGTTCATCAGGCGGGTGCCGGCACGGAAGGTGTTGTCGCGGGTGACCTCGGCATCCACGTAGGCGTAGCCGCCGATCACGCGCCACTCGGGTGTGAGGTTGCCCGCCACGTTCAGATCGAAGCCGCGGCTGCGTACCTGCCCAGCGGCGACGCTGAAGGTGTTGGTGGGGTCGGCCGGGTCGTTGGTCAGCACATTTTTCTTTTCGATCTGGTAGATCGCCGCGTCGACACTCAGTTGACGATCGAGCGCCTCCCACTTGATCCCCATCTCATAGGACTTGCCTTTCTCCGGTGCAAAACCACCGCCTTCACGGCTGGCGCCGGTATTGGGCTTGAACGAACGGGCTGCGTCGGCATAGACCGCGACGGTGTCGGTGAGGTCGTAGATCACGCCCACACGCGGGGTGACCGCGTTGTCAGCGGCGGTCCAGGGTTTTACCCCCGTTACGTAGCTTTCATAGTCATGCTCAAAACGCTCGAAACGCGCCCCTGCCAAGACCTTCAAGCGCTCGGTCAGCGCCACCTGATCCTGGATAAACGCCGCATAGGTCTTGAGGTTCTCCTTGTCGTGGGTCGGCGTGCGCGTCAGCGGCGGACGGGCCTGGCCATACGCTGGATTGAAAATGTCGATCGGGTAGGTACCCGGAACCGCACTGGAGCGCTGGATGATCGACTTGTAGTCGTAATCCTCGTACTCGATACCGGTGAGCAAAGTGTGATCGAAGCCGCCCGTGGAAAAGTGCCCGGTCAGGTTGAGTTGGTAATCCTTGTCGGTCCATTCCAGCTTGCGGTAGTTGAAGTTGCGTTGCAGGGTGCGGCCATCGGCGCCCAGGCTGGCCATCCCATTGGCTTCGATGGCGTTGCCTTTCAAACTGCCGTCCAACCACTGGAAACCACCGCCCAGGGTCCAGTTGTCGTTGAGCGCATGCTCGAAACGCAACTGCGCCATGTTGTTGTCGTTGTGCAGCTTGCCGGCGTCCTTGTCGCCCCAGAACGTATCGCGCGACGGCGTGCTGCGCTGGTTGGGCAGGCGCGTCAGGCCACGGTCCAACGGGTGGTTGTTGCGCATGAAGTCGCCTTCGAAGGTCACCTTGGTGTCATCGCTGGCCTGCCAGGTGATCACCGGGGCCACGCCGTAGCGCTCGGTCTCGACATGATCGCGGAAGGTATCGCCGCCCTCACCCACCACGTTCAGGCGATAGGCCAGGCGGCCCTCCTCGTCCAGCGGGCCGGAGGCATCCAGGGTGCCGCGCTTCATGCCCTGGTCATTCACTTGGCTGCCCAGGGTGACGGTGCGTTCGGCCAGGGGCTGCTTGGACACCACGTTGAAGGTGCCACCGGGGTCGCCACGGCCGTAGAGCATGGTCGCCGGACCACGCAATACCTCAAGACGCTCGATGGTATTGGCGTCCGGCATGTTCGGGTAGCCGCGGTTGATCGGGAAACCATTGCGGTAGAACTCACCGGTAGTAAAGCCACGCACGGTGAAGGTGGTCAGGCCCTGGCCGCCGAAGTTGTTGGCGCGGCCGACACCGCCGGCATAGTCGAGGGCATCCTGCAGGCGCGTCGCACCGATGTCCTCGACCACGTCCTTGGAGATAACGCTGATGGATTGCGGGGTCTCATGAATGGAGGTGTCGGTACGCGTCGCACTGGCTGATCGTGTGGCGTGGTAACCCTGCACCGGGCCCTGGGCCGACTCGAAATCGGCGGTGGCGGTGACGTTGGTGGCTTGCAACTCGATACTGGCTGTTTCTGCCGGGGCATCCTCTGACCACGCAAAGGGGGAAAACGCCTGAAGCACACAAATGGAAATCAGGGTACGACGCATGGGTGTTGAACCTAGTGAAAGAGCCAGATGGGACGGCAAACCTGCCAAGAATTCGCGAGCATCATAGCCCAGTCGATTCTCATTTGGCATCCATTCTCATTTGTTATTTTTCGCTCAAGCCTTTGGCCCTCCGTAGTGCATAAACACCAGGCGAAAAAAAGCCACTCACTTGAGTGGCTCTTGTGTATGCCTGGCCCGCCTCAGCGATAGCGTTCCAACCAATGCGCGTAAGGCGCCGGCAAGGTCCAGGAGGATTTTTCCACGCCCAGCTCCTTGGCGGCAAAGTACGCCCAATGCGGATCGGCCAAGTGGGCACGCCCTACCGACACCAGGTCCAGGTGCCCGGCCTGCAACGCGCTTTCGGCCAGTTGCGGGGTACCGAAGCCCCAGGCGGATGTCACCGGGATACCGGCTTCACGACGCACACGTTCGGCAATCGGCCCCATGAAGGCCGGGCCCCACGGGATGTTGGTATCGGGAATGGTGAAACCGACGCTGACGCTCAGCAGGTCGAGGCCACCGTCCTTGAAGCGGCGCGCCAGCTCGATGGACTCGGTGAGGGTCTGCTCATCACGGCCGTCGTATTCGATCACGCCGAACCGCGCGGTAAGCGGCAGGTTTTCCGGCCAGACCTCACGCACGGCGGCCAGGGTTTCCAGGAGGAAGCGGCTGCGGTTGTCGAAGCTGCCACCGTAGGCATCGGTGCGCTGGTTGGAATGCTCGGAGAAAAAGCTCTGGCCCAGGTAGCCGTGGGCGAAGTGCAGCTCGATCCATTCAAAACCGGCGTCACGGGCGCGGCGGGCGGCGTCGACGAAGTCCTGCTGGACGCGGGCGATATCGTCCAGGGTCATGGCACGCGGTACGTTGGGCAGGTTGGCCCCGAACGCGATGGCCGAAGGGGCGATGGTTTCCCAGCTGCGTGCATCGGAAGCCGGGATGTGGTCATCGCCTTCCCATGGGCGGTTGGCGCTGGCCTTGCGGCCGGCGTGGGCGATCTGGATGCCCGGCACCGAGCCTGCGGCCTTGATGGCCTTGACCATGGGCACGAACGCCTGGGCATGGGCGTCGCTCCAGATACCGGCGCAGCCTGGGGTGATACGCCCTTCGGGAGCGACTGCGGTGGCCTCGACCACCAGCAGGCCGGCCCCGCCACGGGCCATACCGGCCAGGTGCACGTGGTGCCAATCGTTGACCATGCCGTCGTCGGCCATGTATTGGCACATCGGCGGGATGGCAATGCGATTGCGCAAGGTAACGTCTTTAAGTTTGAACGGTTCGAACAACGCGGACATCAGATACTCCGGGGAAGGGTGTGTGATTCGATAGTTCGATGGTAATCGAACTATGGTATTGAACGCTACCCCCCTGTTATGATCCGCCCCATGCGAGCCTTCAAACACCCTACACCGCAAGAATTGACGCTTGAGCGCGTGCTTTACGCCTTGAGCGACCCCGTACGCCTGGACATCGTGCGCTGCCTGGCCGGCGTGCCCGAGGCCAGCTGTGGCGAACTGGATGGCGGGCGGCCTAAATCCAGCATGTCCCACCACTTCCGGGTACTGCGCGATGCCGGCCTGGTACACACCCGCAATGTGGGCACCACCCATATGAACTCATTGCGTCGCGACGAGCTGGAGAGCCGCTTTCCCGGGTTGCTGGCAAGTATTCTGTCGCAGCAGTAGATAGGCCTGTGCGTCAGGACAACACCGGCTGCAGCAGCGCACCGTCCAGATGCACGCAGTCCTTGCCGTTGCGCTTGGCGCCATACAGGTTCTTGTCCGCCATCTTGAGCACCGTCGACAGGTCGTCGCCCGCTGAAAAACGCGCCATGCCCGCACTGCACGTGTAGTTATGCGGTGCAGCGACACTGCCGCGGATCGACTGCAGTAACGCCAGGGCATAATCGCAGGCCAGTTCCGGGTCATCGCCCTGCAACAACACACCGAACTCTTCCCCGCCGATCCGACCAAAACTGTGGCTGCCCTTGGCGTTTTTCAGGCACACGGCCATGGCACGCAGGATCTTGTCGCCCACATCGTGGCCATACAGGTCATTTTTTTCCTTGAAACTGTCGATATCCAACATGATGAAGTAGCCACCCTGACCACCACTGAGCAACTTTTCGAAACTTTGCATAAAGGCGCGCCGGTTGAGGATCGAGGTCAGATAATCAGTCTCGGCCAATGCGCGAAACTCACTTTCCACCAGCAATACCGAGCGCAGGTTCTTCAAGTAGGAGTAACTCAAGATAAAACCAATAGACACCGAAGAAGCGCAAAACATCAGCAGATAGACCTCGGTGCCCGCATATATATCGGCCTGCATCGGCGGCCACAGAATAAGCCAGACCAATAGCGCGTCGGCCAGATAATCCTGGACACTGATAAACAAGATGGCGCTGCCCACCACCAGGGTGACGGCCAATGGCAGGCCATAAATGCGCAACTCTTCATTCAAGCAAATGATGTAGGCGAAGCCGACCGACAACAGCACCATATAGGTCACCCCCAGCACCCGCCAAAGCAGAAAGTTGGCGGTCCTGGTATGCACGCGGCAAACAACCAACAGGCCAAGCGTGACGCCCACCGTATAAATATCCAACTGCAGGGCCGGATGAATCAACAACATGCCGACCCAGGCAATAATCCCTATCCATTCGGCTTGCGTCACCGCAGGCGACAGCAAACTGCGCATCCGGGGCCGCAACTTCAAGTTAGCAGGCATCCCCTACGCTCCCATCTCAATAGCATGCAGGCCAACCGCAAATGAAAAGGCCATGAAGCGCTTTACCAGACTTGCGAAAGGTGGCAGGACTTCCAGCCGGGTCTTGGAGTGGGCCTTGAAATAGCCCTTCTCCACACCCTCCTGCACCATGCGGATAATGTGGGTCTTGGACACGGAAAGTTGCTTGGCCAATGCCAGGTAGGACGACGACCTGAAGGTAGTGCGGTCATTGTCCGGCGCAAAGGCATCGTTATAGATAGCCAGCATCAACAGATGCCCGGCATCGCGTTTCACCAGCCAATAACACTCGGGCAGTAACACATCCACCGTCAGTTCAGACGCGAGGATCACGGCAAAACCCTTGAAATAGAGGGCCAGGAACCCGCGATCATCGAGGTCGCGCATCTGCCGGAAAATCTCCCGCTCCGGGTACAGCAGCGCCAACGACTCGGTAAGCGCCGTCAGCATCAAGCGCGCTTCACGGCAAGCTTCATCCGAGGGTGAATACACCCGGAAGCGACTGTCTTCTGGGTGCGGTGCAACCTCCATGAAACCCAGGGCACGAAACAACAGGAAGATTGATTCCAGGCTGTTTTTCGAACAATACCTGCGCGTCACGCACAGGGCCTTAACTTCTGCCAACAATGGCAGCGGGGTGGAAAAGTACTGGCTCAATAACGCAAACGACACCATCAAGCGGCTGTATTTAAGTGCACTCTTGTAGAAAAACGGTCGTCTTGAATAGGGCACGAGCAGCACGTGGTAATGCGCTCTCATGCACGCTTCAAAATCCCTATGACGTTCGAGTGCTTGCGCGGTATTACACATAGCTGACTTCAACGAACTGACACGCATGAAAGAGCCCTGATCAACCAATTATTCCACTGATCTCGGCTACGAAATCCCTGCAGCCAGGCCCCAAAAACAAATCACGTCAAAAACCCTGCCATTAATGGCTTTTTGCCTCGAACGCAATGTACAGCGATTGCCGCACCAGACGTCATTAGTACCAAAGTTGTTCCACATTCAAATCATCTGTGGTCCGCAGTTTCGCGACACCTCTCGTTACATTCTCCCGGGATAGCGACTTATCAACTAATCGATTCAGCACCCTGCGAACCTTCCCTCTCTCGCGACGTCGTAACAGGGCATTGTTGCCAACCACCCACTGCGAGGTGCTCGTTTGAAAGCTGCCGTCCTGAAGAAATACCGCCTGATCATCAAGACCATGGGCTATGTGGGCTGGGCGCTGTTCTGGCTGTTGCTATGGGATGTGGCAGTGACGGTGGACTTCATGCTGTTTCTCACCGCCAAGATCAACTTGCCGCTGATGCCCCTGACATTGCTGGGTTCGGCGCTGGTGGTGCTGATCAGTTTTCGCAACAGCAGCGCCTACAACCGCTGGTGGGAAGCGCGCACGCTGTGGGGGGCGATGGTCAACAACTCGCGCAGCTTTGCCCGGCAAGTATTGACCCTGCTGGATGACGCTTCCGGTGAGGTGAACCCGGTCAAGTCAACGCTGTTGCGCCGGCACGTGGCCTACGTCAATTGCCTGGCTGCGCACCTCAAGGGCCAGCCGTGCCCGGAAGAAGTGCGGGCATTTATCCCCGCCGAGGAATTTGCGCGCAACGGTGCCACCAATAACTTTGCCAATGACATCCTCACCGGCTCCGCTACGTTACTGGCCCGCGAATACCAGGCCGGGCGCCTGGACAGCATTCGCCTGGCACGGCTGGAGTCGACCCTGGTGGACCTGTCCAATGCCCAGGGTGGCATGGAGCGTATCGCCAACACCCCGCTGCCCTACCCCTACGTGTATTTCCCGCGGCTGTTCATTTCGTTGTTCTGCCTGATCGTACCAGTGGGCCTGGTGGAGTCCCTGGGCTGGTTCACGCCGCTGGCCTCCACGGTGGTGGGCTTCATGCTGTTGGCCATCGAACGTATCGGCACCGACCTGCAAAGCCCGTTCAACTCCAGCGAACACCAGATCCAGATGGAGAGCATCTGCGAAACCATCGAAAAGAACCTGCAGTCGATGCAGCGTGATGCCCTGGGTGCCGAGCACACCGGTTAAACCTGGCCCCTGCCCTCAAGTGCTTGCCCTTGCAGTCGATATACAAGGGTAAGCATGGGCCGCTCAGACTGCAAAACAACACATGCGACGCTCACCGCTACCGTTTTCCCCCTTGCCAAAATTATAAATACCCGCGGGAGAAGTCATGAATATCAAGCAAAAGCTGACCTGGGCGTTTGCCGCCATCGCGTGCCTGCCAGTCATCCTGGTGGCCGTCCTGGTGGTGCTGAACCTGCGCGAGGGGGCCCTGGCGAATTTTCTCGATAGCAGTGGCCGCGAAATCCGCCAGATCGACAATGGCATGAAGCAGTTCTTCGACGGCATCAGCCAGAACGTCGAGTACGTGGCCAAGGACCCGCGCGTTGTCGCGGCCAAGGGCCTCAAAAGCTATGCCGGCGCCGACGCTGCACAAATCCCGCTGACACCGACCAATCAAGAACTGCTGGCGATTTTCGACCAGTTCGCCAAGAGCCATCCGAGCACCGCCTACCTGTCCCTGGGCTTGAAGGACGGCGGCTATGCCAGTTGGCCTGACGACACCAAGCTCACTCATTACGATCCGCGCGTACGCCCCTGGTACCAGGCCGCCATCGCCGCACCAGGCACCACCGTGCGCACTGGCGCCTATTACTGGGCGCCGGACGACGTCTCCCTGATCGGCACCGTGCACACCGTCGCCGACGCCAGCGGCAATATCCTCGGCGTGGTCGGCCTGGATGTGTCGCTCAAGCAGCTGACCGAGCTGGTCCGCAACATCAAGCTGGGCGACAGTGGCTACCTGATGCTGGTGGAAGCCAACGGCAACGTGCTGGTCGACCCCAGCGATGCCAAGCACAACTTCAAGCCGCTGGCAGACTTGGGCGCCAACTACGCCGAATTGGCCAAGCGCGGCGACGGCGTGAGCCAGATCGACATCGACGGCGTGCCGTACATGGCCAACGTAGTCAGCTCCCAAGGGCTGGGCTGGCGCTTTATCGGCTTGATCAAGCGCGACGAAGTCATGGCCGGCGCCACCCGCCTGACCTGGTTGATCGCCGGCATCGCGGCGATCCTCGCCCTGGTGTTCGCGATTGTCGGCGCCAGCTTTGCCCGAGTGATCGTGCGACCGATTCGCGGCGTGGCCGACGGCCTGCAAGAGATCGCCGAAGGCGAAGGCGACCTCACTCGCCAACTCAAGGTGCAGGGCAAGGATGAAACCGCCAGTCTGGCGGGTTGGTTCAACCAGTTCCTGGGCGTGATAGCACAACTGGTGCAGCGCATCGGCAATGCCTCCTCCGACCTGCAAACCGCTGCTGCCGACACCAGCGAAGTGGCGCGCAACATGAACCAGGCCGCCGGGCGCCAACGTGAAGCCGTGGAACTGGTCAGCACCGCGTTCAACGAAATGGTGGCCACCGCCAACGAAGTGGCGCGCTCATGCAGCGCGGCAGCGACGAGTGCCGATGAAGGCTACCGCGATGTCCACAACGGCCAGCAACATATCGGCGAAGCCACCAGCAGCGTGCACAAACTGAGCGCAGACCTGCAGAAGTCGACCCAGACCATGGAGTTGCTCGAGCAGGACAGCAAGAACATCAACACCATCCTCGACACGATCCGTTCCATCGCCGAACAGACCAACCTGCTGGCCCTTAACGCCGCCATCGAAGCTGCGCGGGCCGGCGACCAGGGCCGCGGCTTTGCCGTGGTGGCCGATGAGGTGCGCGCCCTGGCCCGTCGCACCGCGGACTCCACCGGTGAAATCGACAGCCTGCTCGGCAACCTTGCCCGCCGCACCCAGGAAGTCACCCAGCAGATGCAGGGCAGCCTGCTGGTGTCCCACGCCAGCGTCGAGCGCATCCAACAGGCCCGCGACAGCTTTGACAAGATCCGCGGCTCGGTGGACTCGATTCGCGACCAGAACACCCAGATCGCCACCGCCGCCGAAGAGCAGCACCAGGTCGCCGAGGAGATCAACCGCCACATCGCGCAAATCCATGCCGATGCACAACTGGTCGAAGAGTTTGCCCACTCGGCGCAGACCGGCTCTGGCCGATTGACGGATATCTCCGGGCAACTCAAGGGGCTGGTCGGTCGCTTCAAGTTCTGACCTTGGCACTGGCCCACTCAAGCCGCTTACGCCATTTGGCGCAAGCGGCTTTTTGCTGTCTGGGATAATCCCAGGATTTGTAAGAGTGCATTACCGAGCTAAATGTACTAACTGGTTACTTATCTTGCTAAAATCCGGCCCCTGCCTTTCCTCACTCGAGTTCTGATCGACATGAAACGAGCATCGCGCGCCGCTGGCGCCTCTAGATTCTTACTGCTGGGCCTGGGCGTCATCATCGCCCTGCTCGGCCTCGCGCTGGCCATCGGCGGCGTCAAACTGGTGAGCCTGGGAGGTTCCTGGTACTTCCTGATCGGCGGCGCGGCCATGGCGATTGCAGGGCTGTTGCTCGCTTGTCGCAAACCGGCCGGCGCCTGGCTGTTCGCGGCCTTCCTGGTCGGTACGGCCATCTGGGCCATAGCGGATGTAGGGCTGGTGTTCTGGCCGCTGTTTTCGCGACTGTTCATGTTCGCGGTCATCGGCATGGTGGTCGCGCTGGTTTACCCACTGCTCGTCAACCAACGTGCGCGGGGGGCCTATGGCGTCGCCGCCGTGTTGGCCGTGGGCGTAGCGGTAGCGGCAGGCAATATGTTTGTCGCCCACCCGAGCGTGGCGCCCACCGGCGCTGGCCCGGGCATCACCCCGGTAGCTGCAGCCGATGCGCAGAAAGACTGGGCGCACTACGGCAATACCGAAGGTGGCAGCCGCTTCGCCGCGCTGGACCAGATCAATCGCGACAACATCGACAAGCTCAAGGTCGCCTGGACCTATCACACCGGCGACGTGGCCCTCAGCGACGGCAATGGTGCCGAAGACCAGCTGACGCCCTTGCAGATCGGCAACAAAGTGTTTATCTGCACCCCGCACAACAACCTGATCGCGCTGGATGCCGACACTGGCAAAGAGTTGTGGAAGAACGAGGTCAACGCTAAATCGGCGGTCTGGCAGCGTTGCCGGGGCATGGCGTATTTCGACGCCACTGCACCCATTGCCCAGCCTACCCAACCCAACAGTTCGCCGATCATTGCCGCCAGCGTGCCAGCCGGCGCGCAGTGCCAGCGTCGCCTGCTGACCAACACCATCGACGCACGCCTGATCGCGGTGGACGCCGACACCGGCAAGTTCTGCGAAGACTTTGGCACCCATGGCCAGGTTGACCTGAAAGCCGGCCTGGGCAATGTGCCGGACAGCTACTACCAGCTGTCCTCCGCGCCGCTGATTGCCGGCACCACCGTGGTGGTCGGTGGCCGGGTCGCCGACAATGTCCAGACCGACATGCCCGGTGGCGTGATCCGTGGCTTCGACGTAATCAGTGGCCAGATGCGCTGGGCCTTCGACCCGGGCAACCCTGAGGACAAGCAAGCCCCGACGGGCGACAACACCTACGTGCGCAGCACCCCGAACAGCTGGGCGCCGATGTCCTACGATCCGCAGATGAACACGGTGTTCCTGCCGATGGGCAGCTCATCCACCGATATCTACGGCGTGGAGCGCACCGCGCTCAACCACAAATATGGCGCTTCGGTGCTGGCGCTCGACGCCTCCACCGGCGCTGAAAAATGGGTGTACCAGACCGTCCACAATGACCTGTGGGACTTCGACCTGCCGATGCAGCCCAGCCTGATCGACTTCACCCCGCCAGGCAGCGACAAGGCAGTACCCGCCGTGGTGATCGGCACCAAGGCCGGGCAGATCTATGTGCTCGACCGCGCCACCGGCAAGCCGTTGACCGACGTGCAGGAAGTGCCGGTCAAGGCCGCCAACATCCCCAACGAGCCTTATTCCCCGACCCAGCCCAAATCCGTGGGCATGCCGCAGATCGGCGCGCAGACCCTGACCGAATCGGACATGTGGGGTGCCACACCGTATGACCAGTTGCTGTGCCGCATCGACTTCAAGGGCATGCGCTACGACGGCTTGTACACCGCACCGGGCACCGATAAATCCCTGAGCTTCCCGGGCTCCCTGGGTGGCATGAACTGGGGCAGCATCTCCACCGACCCGGTGCACGGTTTTATCTTCGTCAATGACATGCGCCTGGGCCTGTGGATCCAGATGGTGCCGTCGCAGAACAAGGCGCAGGCCTCTTCCGGTGGCGAAGCACTGAACACCGGCATGGGCGCCGTGCCGCTCAAGGGCACGCCTTACGCGGTGAACAAGAACCGCTTCCTGTCGGTGGCCGGCATCCCCTGCCAGGCGCCGCCGTTCGGCACCTTGACCGCCATCGACATGAAGACGCAAAAGGTCGCCTGGCAAGTACCGGTGGGCACCGTTGAAGACACAGGGCCCCTGGGCATCCGCATGCACCTGCCGATCAAGGTGGGCCTGCCGACCCTGGGCGGTACGCTGTCGACACAAGGTGGCCTGATCTTTATCGCCGGCACCCAGGATTTCTACCTGCGCGCCTTCAACAGCGGCAACGGCGATGAAATCTGGAAAGCCCGTCTGCCGGTCGGCAGCCAGGGTGGACCGATGACCTACGTGTCGCCGAAAACCGGTAAGCAGTACATCGTGGTCACCGCCGGTGGCGCACGCCAGTCCACCGACCGTGGCGACTACGTGATCGCCTACGCCCTGCCGTAACCCCTCTGTTCGCGCGGTGCTCCGGCACCGCGCTCTGTGCCTGGAACCCTGCGCATGACCCCTACTTCTCATACCTCCTTTGGCCGCCTGGTGCTGGGCCTGGCCCTGGCTGCCGCCCTGCCCGCTCAAGCCGACGACACGACCCTGACCGGCGACTGGGGCGGCCTGCGTCGCGAACTCGACGCACAAGGTGTGCGCTTTACCGGCGACTACAGCGGCGAGACCGCCTACAACGCCCACGGCGGCCAGCATCGTTCGGCGCGCTACTCGCAAAACCTCAAGCTCGGCGTGCAGTTCGACCTGGGCAAGCTCTATGGTTTCAACAATGGCGACCGTATACAGCTGACCATCAATGACCGCCGCGGCAACAGTGCTTCCGAGGATCTGGTCGGCAACCGCCTGCCGATCCAGGAAAACTACGGTGGCCTCTACACCCGCCTCACCGAGCTGAGCTACGAGCGCACGCTGTTCACCCCCGCGCTGAATGTGAAGCTCGGCTATATGGCCATGGGCAACGACCTGGGCGGCCTGGACAGCGGCATCCTGTGCAACTTCATGAACGCCGGTTTCTGCGGGCATCCGCTGAACATGTCCGGCGGCAGCGGTTGGGCCAACTACCCGAATGCGCACCTGGGCGCGCGGGTGAAATATGACTTTTCGCCCAACTGGCAGCTGCGCGTGGCGGCGTTCAATGTCGACCCGTCCAGTAACGGCAACGCCAGTCGCGCCTGGCATGTGGGCCCCAGGCACACCACCGGTACCGTGGTGCCCATTGAGTTGATCTATAAACACGCCGGCGCGCTGCCGGGTGAATACAAGCTGGGGTATTACTACGACAGCTCCGATGTGAAGCGCATTGGTAGCGATAAGAAGGTCAGCGGGCGTGGTGGCCACTACCTGCTGATCGATCAGGCCGTGTGGGCTTCCAAGTCATCGGAAGGTCGCAGCCTGCACGCCTTCGGCCAGTACTCCGCGGCCAGCCAGGCGGCGTCGCCATTCACTAAGTGGTATGGCGCAGGCGTGGTGCTGTACAAGCCGTTCGAGGGTCGCCCACGGGATACCGTGGCCCTGGGTTATGGCCGTGCGGTGCCCAACCCCCGCAGCCGCGATGTGCAGGAGCTGGCAGCGTTCAATGCAGGCACGGCCTATCCCGACCTGGACACGGCCGAACAGTTGATCGAACTCAGTTATGGCTACCAGGCCACGCCGTGGCTGACCCTGCGCCCGGATGTGCAATACATCATCGAGCCGGGGGCGTTTTCCGGTGACAACATCGACAACGCGCTGGTGCTGGGCCTGCAGGTCAAAGCGGTGTTCTAACGTCTGCTTCAGCCCGCGCCCAGGGATTTGCCACGGCCACCGTTCTTGAGCATCGACGGGTTGATCCCGAACTGCTTGCGAAACGCCGTGGCGAAATGACTGGCGTTGGCATAACCGAGGTCCGAGGCGATGCGCATCACCGACTCATCGCCGTTCATCAAGCGGCTGCGCGCCTGGATCATGCGCATCTGCTGGAACACGCCGTAGACGCTGTTGGAAAACAGTTGGCGAAACCCGCGGGTAAGCTTGGGCTGGCTCAAGCCGGATTCGCGGGCTAGCTCCGACAGGCTCGGCGCCTTGCCCAGATCCTCGAGCAAACGATCCCGAGCCCGCACCAGCCGCTGGCGGTCAGTGTGGCTGACCCGACAGGTGCACTCAGCGTCCTGGCGTGCCTGCAGGAACAGGCTCACCAGCGTGACACTTTGCCCGTATAACCACAGGCTGCTGCGTGGCTGGGCCGGTGGCAGGCTGGTGCCTTGATCCATGGCCAGGCCAAGCATATGCGCAGTGGCGCTCATTTCACCGCTGCGATGGCCGTCGAGAAAGCAATGCTCGCAGGCCAGCGCCTTGTGCAGCAGCGGGTCGAGTTTCAGTTCCCACTGGGCCAGCAGCTCGGGGCGGATCATGACGGTGATGTTGTCGATCTCGCCGTGCTGGTGATAAAGGCCATGGCGGCAACGGCCATAGCTGATGCTGCCCGCGCCCTCGTCAATCGCGTAGCGCCGTTGCCGACGCCCATCGCGAAAGCTGCACGCGGCCTTGCCCTTGAGCAGGTTGGTGAAGCTGAAGTGAATGCACTCGCTGTCGTCCTGCAACGGCAGTTCCATCGGCTGCTCGAAGCGACTCTGCCAGCGCACGATATCCAGGCCTTCCTGCAGCGTCATGCGGGTGACCCGGCAATGGGCACCTGGCCCGAGATCGCTTCCATAGCCTCCCGTAATGATTCGCGAGACCGGCATCGGCTCCCCTGCGCCTCCTTGAACGGCTGACATCGTAAATCTCCTGGCTGACCGGATACGGCTCGAATCAGATCACATCGGGGTAGATGTGCGCAATTGATAATTATTAGCATTTGGCGCGCCGCAAACGCTGCGCCAAACCGCCGCTGCCCCTGTGCACCGCGCGCCGATCAGCATTCTTCAGTCAAGGTCCCATCATGTCTGCACGATGCAACACGACGGCTACCCGCCAATCTTGCTACAAATGTAATACTATAACAATAGCGATTGCACTGACACTGTCTCCACCAGCCTTCGCCGCCGCCAGCGAGCCCCTGCAATTGCCCGCCTCGACGGTGACCGCGCGCATGGCCAAGGAAGATCCCAAGGAAGTGCCGATCAGCGTCAGTGTGACCAGCGGCGAAGAGCTGCGCAGCCAACGTCTCGACACCCTGGAAAGCGCCCTGCGCAATACCTCCGGGGTCAGCGTCAATTCCTCAGGTGGACCGAATGATTTCAATGTGCTGATCCGCGGCGTGGGCTCGCTGTACCAGATGTCCATGGATGATAGCTCGGTGGCGTTCAACATCGACGGCGTGCCGGTATCGTCGCGCAACCTGGGTTTCAGCACCCTCGATGTCGACCGCATCGAAGTGCTCAAGGGCCCCCAGGGCACTCTGTCCGGTGCGATTGGCCAGGCCGGCGCGGTGAATATCACCACCCGCCAACCCACCCGAGAACTTGAAGGTTATGTGCGTGGCGAAGTCGGCCAGCAGGGCCAGTTCCTCACCGAAGGCGCCATCGGCGGCCCGCTCAGTGACAGCCTCAGCGGCCGCCTGGCGGTGCGCCGTGCCGGCTACGACAGTTGGATCGACAACGACCAGACCCACCACCCCATCACCAAACCGCGCAATGAAGCCTATCGTGGCAGCCTGCTGTGGGACCTCAACGATGACACCCACATACTGTTCAGCGCCGAACGCCAGCAGACCGAACGCGCCACCAACTCCCTGGTGCTGCGCCCCTACGGCAGCCACCCGAGCCTGGACCTGAGCCCCGGCCTGTTCGACGACAACAACAAGACCACCGAGCGCTATACGATCAAGGTAGAGCATGACTTCGCCAACAGCCGCCTGACCTCCACCACGGCCACTGGCACCGCCGACTTCACCGGCTTGATCGCCTACGACAGCAAGCTGATGGGCGCGCTTTACGGCACGCCCGGCGAGTTCTGGGTGGTGGACAAATCCTTCGAGCGCAGCTGGAGCCAGGACTTGCACCTGAGCTCACTGCCCGACGCTGACGTGTTCTGGGTCGCAGGCGTCGCCGCCAGCCGCAACGAGCGCAGCTACGACACCCCGCGCAACACCTACGGTACCTCCGGCGCCAAGTTCCGCGACTTCACCACCACCACCTATGCCGGCTACGGCGAAGTGACGTTCCCGCTGACCGAGCGCCTGAAACTCACCACCGGTTATCGCCACTCCTGGGACCGCAAGACCTACGACGGCCAATACTTCTCAGGTTCGAGCGCCGTGGATGACTCGCGCAAACTCACCGACCATTACGGCACCGGCCGCGCCGCCCTGAGTTACGCGATCACCGCGCAGACCAACATCTACGTGCAACTGGCGCGGGGGTATAAATCCGGCGGGTTCAATGACTATGCCTCCCAGGTCAGCGACAGCGCGCCCTACAAGGCCGCCGTCAGCAAGGCCGCTGAACTTGGCTTCAAGAGCGAAACAGAGGACCGTCGCGGCAGCCTCAACGGCGCGCTGTTCTACACCCGTGTGCACGACGACCACTTGCTTGGCTACGACGCCGCGACCTTCGCCACCAACGCCTTCAACGCCGACACCCGCACCCGCGGCGCCGAACTGGAAGGCAGCTGGCGCTTCGACTACGGCCTGACCCTGGCCGCCAGCGCGACCTACCTCGATGCCAAGATCACCAGCGGTGTGCAAGGCATCCAGGCCGGCGACGTCGCCGCCGGCAACCGCACCCCGGATGTGCCGCGCTGGAGCGGCAACTTTAACGCCAGCTGGAAACATCCTTTGGGCAGCCTCGCCAGCCTCGGCGATACCACCCTCAACACCAGCCTCAACTACCACCTGGTGGGCGAACGCGCAGCCGATCCGCAGAATCACTTCAATCTGGATAACTATGAAAAGCTTGACCTGAGGGCGGGGCTGGAGAGCAAGTTTGGCGAGGTGTATGCGTTTGCCGACAACCTGTTGAACCAGACGTATGACACCTATGGTTTCTACAGTGACCCGGTGGCCTATGGTGGGCCATCGCGCCGGCGTACCTTGGGCGTGGGCTATACCTATCAATTCTGAACTGACGCGATTCGGCCAGCTGTCCTGAGTTCAAATGTGGGAGAGGACTTGATTTCGCGGCGGTCTGATTGACTGCACTCGGTAAAAATGTGGGAGGGGGCTTGCTCCCGATGGCGGTGTGTCAGTCTCGGATATGTTCACTGACACTCCCTCATCGGGACATGGGTATCTACACAACTCACGCAGCCACCATCAGTAACCACGATGCGAAGCGAGCCGCTCTTGATCTTGATCTGCTTTTGATCTCAGGCGCCCCGTCAAACCACGCTGGCCGGAATTCGACAGGGATTTGGGGGGTAAACCGGCAGGGATGCCGGTTTAGCCGCCCCGCGCCATGGATGGCGCGTGGCGGCGGCCCCCCAAATCCATGTCGGATTACGGGCACACCGAGCCTAAGCGAGGTGCCGAGTGGTGGGGCAAGAGCGTTTGGTTACTTTGCGCTTTTCAAAGTGACCCGCTGTAAAAGCGGAACCAATAGTGGCCATTACCTAAATAATGGATATGTACTCGGTCTAATCCAACATCCTGGTCAACTGTCAGGCCGCCATCGGGAGCAAGCCCCCTCCCACATTTAGATCGTGGGGCATCAGTTAGTTGTCAGGTAGCCAGCGCGAGCAAACCCCTCCCACATTGCACCCAGTGACCGCCTCAGAACTGATAGCTATACCCCACCCCCGCCGAACGCCCGCGCCCCGGCATCCCGGTCAGCACCGTGTCGGTGGAGTACGCGCCATACAGGTCATACCGCGCATCCAGCAGATTATCGCCCCACAAATAAACTTCCGAGCCACCGCTCTCCACCCCCAGGTGCAAGTCCAACTTGGCGTAACCCTTGAGGTCATAGTGGTTCTGCGGATCAGCCGGGCGGTTTTTCTGCACGCGGTAGTTGAGCAAGGTGTTCAAGCGCGGCGCCGGCAAGCCCAGCAGTTCACCCAGGGGTTTGTTCCAGGCCACGCTGAAATTGCCACTCCACAACGGCACATCCGGTACACGGCTGCCCTTGGCAACATCACCACCGGAAACCCCCGGCGCGTCCGAGGTGACCACGGCGTTGGTGTAGCTGATGGCACTGCCCAGGGTCAGCTCATCGGTGACGTGCCAGGTGCTCGACAACTCAGCGCCTTTGCTGCGGGTGTCAGCATTCACGGCGCTGACTGCCATGCTTTTGAAGTCGTACCCCAACAGGTGGTCATCCTGCACACGGGTAATGAACAACGCGCCTTCCAGGCTCAACGCACCGCCTTGGCTTTCATGCTTGAAACCGACTTCGGCGGAGTTCACCTTGGCCGCCTTGTAGGGCTCGCTGTCCTTGACCGAGGTGGCGTAATCGTTGAATCCGGCCGACTTGTAGCCCCGCGACAATACCGCATACAGATTGGTCTGCGGCGTCCACGCGTAGCTCAGGGCCACGCGCCCGGTGTTGTAGTCGTCCTGCAAGCGACGGCTGTCGCTGACCAGGTTGCCGCCACTGCTGTAGTCGGCGCCATAAGTCTTGCGGTCCCAGGTGTGACGCAGGCCGGTAGTGAGTTTCCAGTCCTCGGCAATCGGGAAGGTCACTTCGCCGTAGGCGGCATAGCTGTTGGTGGTGAAATCGCGCATTTGCCGGGCGCCGTTGGTGAAGTTGGTGGAATCGAAGCTGCGCTCGGAACGGGACAGGTTCACCCCGCTCACCCAGAACACCTCGGCATCCGCCAGAGAGCCCAGGCGCAGGTCCTGGCTCCAGACCCGCTCATGGGCCGCGTCTTCGACCAGGTACTCGAAGGGTTGGCCGTACAACGCCTGGGTGATGTTGCGATCATAGCCCTTGATCGCCTTGAAGTCGGTGCTGGTGTAGGCGCTGATCGAGGTAATCCGGGCCTGGGCCAGGTCGTGGTTGAGTTCGAAGGAATAACGTTCGTTGGTCTTCTTGTTGCTATCGAAGGTACCGGGGGTGTAGTCGAGGCTGGGACGATTGCCGAATGGCCGCAGGATCTCCGAGCCGGCATAGTGATCGGCGCGCTGGCGCTCGGCGGTAAACAGGCCGGTGGTGCCTTCGTCGTTGTCCCACAGCAGGCTGCCGCGCAGGGCCAGGTCACGTGGCTTGGTCAGGGGGTCGCCGTCCTGTTGGTCGTCAATCCAGTTATCAAAGCCGCTGCGCCGCACCGCAATACGCCCGGCCAAGGACTCGGTCAGCGGTCCGCCCACTGCGCCTTCGGTCATGAACTGGCCCTGGTTGCCCGCTTCGCCGCGCACATACCCTTCCAGCTCGCGGGTGGGCTTACGGGTGGTGACGTTGATCGCCCCCGCTTCGCTGTTACGCCCGAACAGCGTGCCTTGGGGGCCCTTGAGCACTTCCACTTGCTGCACGTCGAGGGTGGCCATGGCCGCGTTGCGCACTGACATCGGCACCCCGTCCACATTCAGCACCACCGAGCCGTCGTCCATGCTCATCTGGTTCAGCGAGCCGACCCCACGAATACGCACGTTGGCATCGTTGGCGCCGCCCCAGGAGTTCACATCCACCCCCGGCGTGGTGCGCAAGGCATCCTCCAGGGTGCGCAGGCGGCGGGTCTCCAGGGTTTGCCCATCGAGCACCGAAAGGCCGAACGGAATGTCCTTGGCACTCTCCTGATTCAACCGCGCACTCACCGTCACCGGTGCCAGCTCGATGGTCTCGGCACTGGCGGCCGGTTGATGGTCAGCGGCAAAGGCTGCACACATCTGGCTGGACAAGGTCAGCGCCATGGCTTGGGTCAATACGTTGGCCCGCCAACCGAGAGGACGACGCAGCGGCTGGATAGACAGTTCAGATGTCATGGCAAAGCTCCAAAAGACAGGGATGGTTCAAACTTCATTGCGCGGGGCCCCAGCGCTTGAGCGCGGCGGCAATTGCAGGATCAGAGGGCGCGCCCAGCAGGCCCTGGATCGCGGTTGGCCATCCCTGGCCGTGACGGACGTCGGCGGTCATCGCCGTGAGTTGTGTGGGGGTATGCGCGGCGACCCAGTCGAGGCTGACCAGCGTGGCATAGCTGGCGGCCCAGCCTTGTTCGCGGGCATCGGCCAGGGTGCCGACGGGTTCACCGTCATTGCCCAGGGCGCGGGTCAGGTCGTCGGCCATCAGCTTGACCAGCGTGGCCCGGGCGTCAGCGCCATCGGCATCCTCCACACACAGCAGGCCCAGCGCCCCCGCCACACCCTGGCTCAGCCACAGGTAACCGGGGGCCTGGCGCAGGTCGCTGGCGTCGGTCAACATGCGGCGGGCGAGCAGTTCGGCAATATGGGCGCGGCGTGTCCAGCGCCCGACGCCTGCTGGCGCGACGTCCCAATTGGGCGACTGGCTGAGCAGCAGATGGCCGTGGCTCAAGCGGCTGGCACCCATGCCGGCCGGCCACTGGCTCAGGTGTTCGACGTTGGGCCGGCTGCCCAGGCGTCGCGCCACACAGGCGCTCATCAGGTCCAGGTCTTCCTGCACTTCATGGGCTGTGTGCTCACGGCTGCCATCCTTGCGAAGCGGCGTGGTGTAGGCGAAGTCCAGTGAGCCCAGGCTGCTGCCGATCAAGGCCTGGCCATCGACCTCAAGCTGCCATTGCCAGTGTCCGGCCGGTGCGACCGCATCCACCGCCACCTCAGCCCCCCTTGGCAACCGGGGCACCGCGACTGGCAAGCCGGCTTCGCTGCGCTGGGCCGGCGCACGCAACAGTCGCTCGCTGTCCAGCCCCAGGCGCGGCACCACGCGGCGCGCTTCCAGCCACACACCCTGGGGCCCAAGCCAGAACGCTTCGCCTTCGGCAGGCCAGCCGTCAGCACTCAGCGTCCAGTTCAACACCACCTGGCAAACACTCGCCGCGCAATCCTGCAAAGGCACACGCAGATGCGCGGTGGCTTGTTCAAACGCGACCGGTCGCCCCATCACGCTGACCGCCGTCATCTGCAGGCCCGGCGGTAACTCAGCGTCCAGGTGGGCAGCGACTACTCCATCCAACGTCCACTGGCCCAAGACCTGCCGCGCCGCCGAATCAACCTGCACCTGCAACTGCCCACCGGCCACCTGCCAGGCGCTCGCCCCGGGCAGCCAGCGCTGTTCCCAGTCAGCACGTTCGGCACGTTGCTCGGCGACGGACTGGTAATCGCCCTGCTCCACCAAATGCCGCTGCAACAGCACGCCGCTGCCGAGCAAGCCGACGATGCCCAAGGCCAGCAACGCACCGGGCAAGCCGAGCAAACCGCGGCGCACATCGCCCAACCGACGACGCTCCGGCCCACGGGGCAAAACCAGTGCCGCCACCGCAAGCAACACCAGGCAACCGGCGAGTTTCCAGCTGGCCAAGGTGGCCAGAAACCCCAGCCACGGCGCCCAGCCTGTCAGCAACGACACCCCCACATGCGCAGGGATCGCCATGGCATAGGGCGGGTAACTCACCAGCCCCAACTCATGGTTGAGCACCAGGAAAAACGTCAGCAGCATCGAAGTGGCGTAAGCCAGCCCGGAGCGGCGAACCAGCGCATGCACCAGCACCGTGAGCATCGCCAGCTCCACCAGCGGCGGCGCGAATACCAGTGCCTGATAGACCAGCACAAAACCCGGCGCCAGGCTGTCGGGCGCGGCAATAGCACTAATCAGCAAGCTGGCCAGGCCCGGCACCAACGCCAGGGCCAGTGTCGCCATCAACACACAAGCCACCCGCCCCAACAGGCGCAGCCACGCCGGGGCCGGGGTCGCCTGCAACATGGCGCCAAAGCCTTCGACGTCATCACGCCGGCACACCAGCCCGACCAGGGCCGCGACGATAAAGGCGATCACCAGGAACAACGCGCTCGACAGCAACGGCAGGGTCAGATCCGCTCGAGGCACCATCGGCCCACGGGCATGCCACACCCCGTGGACAAAGCCACTGAGCACGCCCATCACCAACAGTAATCCGAGGGCCACCCACCAGATGCGCCGGGCAAACAGCTGGCGTACCTGCCAACGCGCCTCGCACCACAGGGCTCGCGGCCACTGGCTGCCCACCAGGGGGCCAGGCAAGGTCACGCCGCTCGCCAGCAACATCGGCGGCTCGGCCAACACGGCGCCGCTACGCCTGCCCATCAAGCCCTGGCGCGTGGTACGGGCCAATACGACGGCCAGCAACAGCAGCGGCACTGCGCACCACAACACACGGTTAAGCCAGAAACCCGGGGTCAGGGCCAGCAGCGATTGGGACTTTTGCGCGGCGCTCCAAGTCTCCACCTGGGCCTGGGCAAAGGTGAACAATGACGGGTCCAGGCTGGCGGCCAGCAGCGGGTTGATATGCCCGCCCTTGAGCACCACCACGGCAAACATCCACAACAGCATCAACACCGTCGCCAACCCGAACGGCGCCGCCAGGCCACGGCTGCGCAGCGCCAGCAGGTAATACAACGCACCGATGCCGGTGCTGACCGGCAACAGTAAGGCGACCCAGGCAAACCCCAGGGCCGACCACATCGGCGCACCGATACTGGCGGCCGGCACCCAGCCGAGCCAGCCCAGCACCGGGCTGGCCAGGAAGCCGACGATCAGCGAACTGGCGAGCAAGCCGCCCACCAGCGCCGCGCCGATAAAACGTCCCCACAGCAGCGCGGGCAGCGACAGCGGTAAAGCCAGCAACACCTCTTCCAACTGCGCCTTGCGGTCGCGCAAGGCCGGTTGCGCGAACACCCAGGCCCAGGCGAAAAACAGAAAGAACATGCACCCGCAGGACATCAGGTAGATCAGGCTCGGCGCGTTGCGCGCAATGTCGCTGGCACCCATTTTCTGCACGTAGTCGGCATTGGCCAGGGACATCAGCAAATAGCCGGTCAGGCCCAGGAACACCAGTAACGGAATACCGCTGCGCAGCCCGGCGCGGACTTCCACCCAGGCCTCGCGCATCAACAGAGCAAAGGTATTCATGCCTGGAGCGCCTCACCGGCCTGGGCCAGCGCCAGGTAATAGATATCTTCCAGGCGCGGCGCGTGAGGGGTGAAGCGCGGGTCGGCCGGGCGTTCGCCGTACACGATCACGCGGCTACCGGCGGGGCTGGCGGCTACGTGCAAGGCGGCGGGCAGCGGTTCACCACGGTTGAATGAGGCCTCCCACAAGCGACCCTGCTCAGCGCCGAGCAAATCCGCCGGGCGGCCTTCGACAATAATCCGCCCACCGGCCAGGACCGCCAGGCGGCTGCACAGGTTCTCGACGTCTTCGACGATATGGGTCGACAGCAACACGATGGACTCGGCCGCCACATCCGCCAGCACCCGGTGAAAGCGGTTGCGCTCGGCCGGGTCAAGGCCCGCGGTGGGCTCATCGACAATCAGCAAACGCGGTGAGCCGATCAGGGCCATGGCGATGCCGAAGCGGCGCAACATACCCCCCGAATACGTGGCGAGTGCCCGGTGCGCGGCGTCTTGCAGGTTGACCTTGGCCAGCAGGCCCTCCACTTCTTCACGGCGCTGGCGGGTGTCGGTACGCCCCTTGAGCCAGGCAAACCGATCGAGCAGATCCCGCGCACTCACCCCAGGGTACGCCCCCAGTTGCTGTGGCAGGTAACCCAGGCGACGGCGCAAATGCCCGGCATCGGCCAACACATCCACGCCGTCCAGGTGAATGCTGCCGGCGTCCGGTTGCTGCAAGGTCGCCAGGGTGCGCATCAGGCTGCTCTTGCCTGCACCATTGGGGCCAAGCAAGCCATACATGCCCGGCCCTACGCTCAGGTCCACACCGCGCAGCGCCTCGACACCGTTGTTGTAGCGCTTGCACAAGCCGCGCACCTGTAAACCTGAATCGACTGACATCCACAACTCCATCAAGGACGAGCCCTGCAAAAGGGCGGCGAGCGACGGTAGTCAAGGCCGACAACGCGGTTCTACCCGATTCAAGTCATTTTCCAACCGTATCCCGCTCAGTGACCGGCGTTATCTGCCACCACCGCCGCAGCCTGGTCCGCATCGGGCAAACGGATACGGGGCAAAAACGATTCGATCCGGGTAGTCGCCACAATGAGAATGACTAGCATCTGCTTCCACACAATGACCTGCCCCCAGCGCCTGGGCCAACCCCGGTCCGGGCCCTAGCAATGAGAAGACGTTGAGCCATGGCCACTCCCAGCACCTCAACCGCAACCCTGCTGCGCCGTACCCTGTCCGAAGCCCTGGGCCAGCCCGCCGAACAGATTCCCCTGGAGGCCAACCTGATTGAATGGGGGCTGGATTCAGTCACCCTGATCCGTCTCGCCGGCCAATGGCGGCGCCAGGGCCTGGCCGCGCGTTTCGCCGAGCTGGTAGCCGACCCACGCCTGTGCACGTGGCTGACGCTGCTTGATACCGCCCCCGTCGCTCCGGCCCCCGCCAATCACAGTGCGGACGACGGCCTGCCCTTCGAACTGGCGCCCATGCAACACGCCTACTGGATCGGCCGCGCCCCTGGCCAAGCGCTGGGCGGTGTGGCCGCGCACTTCTATAACGAATTCGACGGTCACAACGTTGACCCAAGCCGCCTGGAAGCCGCGGTGCAGGCCTTGCTGGCCCGCCATCCGATGTTGCGGGCGCAGTTCCTCGACGATGGCCGCCAACAGATCCTGCCCCACAGCCCATGGCCGGGGCTGAAGGTGCATGACCTGCGCCAGGCCGATGCCGAACAGCTGCAACAGCAACTGGAGGCCTTGCGCGCCGAATTGTCCCATCGCCAGTTGGCGGTGGAACACGGCCAGGTGCTGGACATCCAGCTATCGCTGTTGCCCCAGGGCACACGCCTGCACCTGAACCTCGACATGCTCGCCGCCGACGCTCTGAGCCTGCGCACCCTGCTCGGTGATCTGGTGCAGTTGTACCGCCAACAGCCCCTGCCCGCGCTGGACTACAGCTTCCCCCGCTACCTGGCCGACCTGCGCGAGGAGCAGGCCAGTCCTGAGCACCGTGAGCGCCACCGCCAAGCTCGCGATTACTGGTTGCAGCGCCTGGACACATTGCCGGGTGCCCCACGCCTGCCGATCAAGCCCCAGGGCGATGAAGGCCAGGTGCGCCGCCGTCACCACTGGTTATCGCCGTCCCAGCGCCAGGCGTTTGAACGCCATGCCCGCGAGCACGCCCTCACCCCGGCCATGGCCCTGGCGGCGGTGTTTTGCGAGGCCTTGGGCGGCTGGTGCGAGGCGCCCGAACTGCTGCTCAACCTGCCGTTGTTCAACCGCATGCCGTTACATGCCGATGTCGAACGCCTGGTGGGTGACTTCACCTCTTCAATCCTGCTGGCCTGGGATGGCCGAGTGGCCGGCACCTTTGCCACCCGTGCCACAGCGTTGCAACGACGCTTCCATGGTGACGCGGCCCACAGCGCGTTCTCCGGGCTCGAGGTGTTGCGCGAACTGTCGCGCCATCGTGGTGAGCAAGTACTGGCGCCGGTGGTGTACACCAGCGCCCTGGGCCTGGGGGAGTTGTTCGCCGAGGGTGTGCAGGAGAGTTTCGGCCAGCCGGCGTGGATCATTTCCCAGGGCCCGCAGGTATGGCTGGACGCCCAGGTCACCGAGCTGGACGGCGGCATCCTGATCAACCTCGATGCCCGTGAAGGGCTGTTTGCCGAGGGTGTACTGGACGGGCTGTTCAACGCCTACACCGGCCTGTTGCAGCGCCTGTGCCATGACGCCGCGGCCTGGGATCAGCCGGTACCGGCGCTGATTCCCGCCAGTCAGCTTGATGTACGCAGCGCCGCCCAGGGCCAGCCCGCCGCGCTGCCGGTCGAGCGCCTGCACGAAGGTTTCTTCACCCAAGCGCAATTGGCCCCGACCCTGCCGGCATTGCTGTACGGCAATCAGACCATCACCTATGGCGAGTTGGCCGAGCGAGCCTTGGGCGTCGCGGCCTATCTCGAAGGCCAAGGCGTGAAGCGCGGTGACGTGGTGGCCCTGCAACTGCCCAAAGGCCCCGGGCAGGTGATCGCGGTGCTGGGCATCCTGGGGTGCAGCGCCATCTACCTGCCCATCGGCGTCGACCAGCCTGCCGCACGTTGCCGCAAAATCTGCGAGGGCGCCGGTGCGCGCTTGCTGCTTACCCAGTTGCCGGACGCTGCTAGCCCTTTGCAAGCGCCCCGCCCCGGTGCAATCAGCGACCTGGCCTACATCCTTTACACCTCCGGCTCCACCGGTGAGCCCAAGGGCGTGGAAATCAGTCACCTGGCCGCCGCCAACACCCTGGAGGACCTGCAACGACGCTTGCAGCTCAACCGCGATGATCGGTTCCTGGCACTCTCGGCGCTGGAATTCGACCTGTCGGTGTTCGACCTGTTTGCCCCGCTGGCCTGCGGTGCGGCGGTGATCCTGATCGAGCCCGACGCCCAGCGCGACGCGCCACGCTGGCGCGAACTGGCGGTGCAGCACCGCGCCAGCGTGCTCAATTGCGTGCCGGCGCTGCTCGACATGCTGCTCGGCTGCGCCGACGCGCCGCTGCCCTTGCGCGCCGTCTTGCTCGGCGGAGACAAGGTCGCGCCGCAGCTGGCGCCGCGCCTGTGGGCCCAAGCCCCCGGTTGCCGCTTCATGGCCCTGGGCGGTGCAACGGAAGCGGCGATTCACTCAACGCTGTTCGAAGTCGTGCCCGGCCAGGCGCTGCACTGGCATTGTCTGCCTTACGGCAAGCCACTGGATAACGTCAGCCTGCGCATCGTCGACCCGCACGGCCACGACTGCCCGGATTGGGTGGCCGGTGAACTGTGGATCGGCGGTGCCGGGGTGGCCGAGGGCTACCGGGGCGATGCGCTGCGCAGTGCCGAACGCTTTGTGCACTACCAGGGCCTGCGCTGGTACCGCACCGGCGACAGTGCGCGCTACCACCCCGACGGCACGGTGGAGTTCCTTGGGCGGACCGACTTCCAACTCAAGCTGCACGGCTACCGTATCGAAGCCGGTGAAGTGGAACACGCGCTGCTGGCCTGCCCCGGCGTCGAGCAGGCAGTGGCGCTGCTCTACGGCCAGCACCTGGCGGCGGTGGTGCGCCTGGCGAATGGCCCAGCGCAACCTGCCAAACTGGTATTCCCGAGCCTGGCCGAGCATCTGCCGGCCTATATGCTTCCCAGCCTGATCCTGGGCTGCGCGCAATGGCCCCTGACGACCAATGGCAAGGTGGATCGCAAGGTCCTCAACGGCTGGCTGGCGGAACACAGCGGCGCCGCCCCGGGCCAGCTGTCACCGCCCTGCGGCCCCATCGAGCAACAGGTCGCCCACGCCTGGCAACAGTTGCTCGGCTGTGGTGAAGTTTGTCGTGAGCACAGCTTCTTCGCCTTGGGTGGCGACTCCCTGAGCGCCACGCGCCTGGTGCGCCTGCTGGCCGAGCAAGGCCTGGGCGGCGCACGCATCGCCCGGGTGTTTGCCCAGCCGGTGCTGGCGCAGTTTTGCGAAGGCCTGCATCAACAGGCCCATATCGAGCCACCACGCACCCTGGTGCCGGACCTCGCCCAGCGCCATGCGCCCTTCCCCATTACCGAGGTGCAGCAGGCCTACTGGCTGGGCCGCGACCCAAGCCTGGTGCTCGGCGGTGTGAGTTGCCACTTCTACCGCGAATACGACGTCGAGGACCTCGACCTGCCACGCCTGCAACACGCACTCGGGCGCCTGATCGAACGCCACGAAATGCTGCGCGCGGTGTTCGATCAAGCGGGCCAGGCGCGCATCCTGCCCCAGGTGCCCACCTTCGTGATCGGCCAAGGCTACGCCTGCATCGAGGACCTGCGCGAACACTGTGCCCATCGCGTGTTCGATCCTGCCCACTGGCCGCTGTTCGATGTGCAGGCAGTGACCCAGGGCCGGCATACGCGGCTGGCGATCAGCCTGGACAACCTGATCCTCGACGCCCTGAGCATCCTGCGCTTCTATGCCGAACTCGACGCGCTGTATCGCGAGCCGACGCTGGCCCTGGCGCCGCTGGAGTTGTCGTTTCGCGACTATCAGCTGCAGACCCGCGTGGAACCTGGCGAACGGCTCGCCGCGCAAGGTTTCTGGCAGGCACGTTTGCCCCAATTGCCGCCACATCCGCAACTGCCCCTGGCGGCCGATCCTGCCAGCCTGGGCCGACCACGCTTTGAACGCCTGCAAGGGCAGGTCCAGGCGGGGGCGTGGCAAGCGATCCTGGCCAAGGCTCAACAGCATGGCCTGACCGCTTCGGCAGTGCTGCTCTGTGCGTTTGCCGAAACCCTGGGCCGCTGGAGTGCGCGCCCGGACCTGAGCCTGAACCTCACGCTGTTCGATCGCCGCCCGGTGCACCCGCAGATCGATCAGGTCATGGGCGATTTCACCTCCCTGACCCTGCTCGGTTATGTGCCCGTGGCGGGCGAACGCTGGCTCGACCGTGCACGGCGCACCCAGCAGCATCTGGGCGAAGCCCTGGAGCACCGCTGCATGGGTTCGGTCAGCCTGTTGCGCCAACTGGCGCGGGACAGCGGTGAACAACAGGTGAGCATGCCGGTGGTATTCACCAGCGCCCTGGGCGTGCCGGACGGCACTGCCGCGCCGGTGGACGGCCCGTTCGCCAGGCAGGTCTTCGGCCTGACCCAAACCCCGCAAGTGTGGCTCGACCATCAGGTGGTGGAAGCCGACGGCGGCATCGCCCTGAACTGGGACAGGGTGGTCGGCCTGTTCCCCGACGGCCTCGTCGAAGCGATGTTCGACGCCTACCTGGGCAGCCTCCACTGGCTCGCCGAACAGCCCTGGGACAACGCCCCGCCGGATCTGCTGCCGGTGGCCCAGGCCCAGCTGCGCGCCCGCTTGAATGCCCCCGGCCCCGGCGTACCAGGCGACCCGACCTTACACCAGGGCTTCTTCGAACACGCGCAGCAAGCCCCGCAACGCCCGGCATTGTTGTGGGGCGAGCATGGCCGCCTGAGCTACGGCGAACTGGCCGAACGAGCACTGCGCATCGCCCGCAGCTTGATGGACGCGGGCGTGACAGCCGGGGACCTGGTGGCCGTGTCCCTGGCCAAGGGACCACAACAGATCGCCAGTGTGCTGGGGGTGCTGGCAGCGGGCGCGGCCTACCTGCCAGTGGGTGTGGACCAACCACTACAGCGTTGCCAGCGCATCCTGCAACAGGCCGGCGTCAGCCTGATCCTCGCCGAGCACGACCCGCAATTACCCGGGGTCAAGCACCTCAAGCCGTCCGAGGCGCAAAGCGTCGAACCGCTGCATGCGCCGTTACCCGTGAGCGCTAACCAACTGGCCTACGTGATCTACACCTCAGGCTCCACCGGCCAGCCCAAGGGCGTGGAAATCACCCATCGCGCCGCGATGAACACCGTGGCCGAGATCAACCGCGTCTACGGCATCGACGCCTCGGACCATGGCCTGGCGCTGTCGGCGCTGGACTTCGACCTGTCGGTGTATGACCTGTTCGGCCTGCTCTCAGTGGGCGGCGCCCTGGTGTTGATTGATGAAGACCAGCGCCGCGACGCCCGCGCCTGGCTCAAGGCCCTGCAACACCACGGCGTAAGCCTGTGGAACAGCGTGCCGGCGTTGCTCGACATGCTGCTCGAAGCCAACGCGGTGGAGCAGCAACCCCTGGCACTGAAGGTGGCGCTGCTGTCAGGCGACTGGATTGGCCTCGACCTGCCGCAACGCCTGCGACAACAGGCCCCGGACTGCCGCTTTATCGCCCTCGGTGGCGCGACCGAAGCAGCGATCTGGTCCAACCATTTCGAGGTACGGCAACCGCTGCCGGGCTGGCGCTCGATCCCCTATGGCGTGCCCCTGGCGAACCAGGCTTACCGCGTGGTGGACGCCCTTGGCCGCGATTGCCCGGACTGGGTCACGGGGGAGTTGTGGATCGGCGGCGCCGGCGTCGCCCGTGGCTACCGCCATGCGCCGCAATTGAATGCCGAGCGCTTCGTCGGCGGTTGGTACCGCACCGGCGACCTGGGCCGCTACCGCGCCGACGGCTTGCTGGAATTCCTCGGCCGCGCCGACACCCAGGTGAAGCTGCGCGGCCATCGCATCGAGCTGGGCGAAGTCGAAGCGGCCCTGGCCGGTCACCCCTGCGTGAACCAGGCCGTGGCGTTGGTCGCGGACCAGCGCTTGCTCGCCGCCGTCACTGCCAGCACCTGCGCCGAGGTGCTGGTCTCGCATTTGGAGCAATGCCTGCCCGCCTATATGCGCCCGGAACAGATCCTGGTGCTCGATCGCCTGCCCCTGAGCAGCAACGGCAAGGTCGACCGCCGCGCCCTGCTCGCGCCGCTGGCCGCCGCTGCCCATTCACGCCCCGCGCTGGATGAAACGCCGTTGAGCGCCACTGAACAGCTGGTCGCCGAGCTGTGGCAGCAGTTGCTCAACGTGCCCTGCGTGTCGCGCCACGACAACTTCTTCCGCCTCGGCGGCGACAGCCTGCTGGCCACGCGCTTTCTCGAAATGCTGCGCAGCCGTATCGGCCTGGAACTGCCCATGGGCCAATTGTTCGGCGCCGCCAGCCTGCTCGAAGTGGCGCAAACCCTCGAGCGCCAGCCCGCCCCGCACCCCGTTGAAGAGGGCGTCATCTGATGCCCGTGCAACCTCCCTTTATCCCAGGAGCTGTCCCCATGCCCGCCGCCAAACTGTTAAGCGAACTCAAGTCCCTGGGCGTCGAACTCTGGCCCCAGGATGGCCAACTCAAATTCCGTGCCCCCCAAGGCCTGCTCGACGCCGAACGCCTGGCGCAATTGCGCGAGCATAAGCAGCAGATCCTGCACCTGCTGCAAACCCAGGAGCGGCCCGAGGTGGTGGCCGATCCCTTGCAACGTTACGCGCCCTTCCCGCTCACCGATGTACAGAATGCCTACCTGCTCGGCCGCCAGTCATCATTCGGCTACGGCAATGTGGCGTGCCACGGTTACCTCGAACTGAGCTGGCCGAGCCTCGACCCGCAGCAGGTGGAACAGGCCTGGAACCGCCTGATCGCCCGCCACGACATGTTGCGTGCGGTGATCGCCAGCGAAGGCTCCCAGCGCGTGCTGGCCGAGGTCGCCCATTACCCGCTGGCGGTCACGGACTTGCGCGGCGCCACTGGCGAGCAGCACCAGCATGGCGTACAACAGATTCGCCAGGCCATGGAGCAGAAGCTCTACCCCACCGAGACCTGGCCGCTGTTCGAATTGCGCCTGAGCCGCAGCGACAACAGCGACACCCTGCACTTTTCCATGGACTCACTGATCGCCGACTGGGCCAGCGCGCAACTGCTGTTCAATGAGCTGGAGCAGCTGCTGCACGATCCCCAGTCCAGCTTGCCGGACCTGGACATCACCTTCCGCGACTACCTGCTGGCCGAACGCGGCCTGCTCGAAGGCAGCCGCCATCAGCGTGACCGTGACTACTGGCTGACGCGTCTCGATGAACTGCCCCCAGCCCCGCAACTGCCGGCGCCCCTGAGCGGCGAAGACACCACAGTGCCACGCTTCCAACGCCACTCGGCGCACCTCGATGCGCAGCCATGGGCCGCCCTGAAAAGAGCCGCCAGCGCCCTCGGCCTCACTCCCTCCATCGTGGTGCTCAGCGCCTATGCCGGCACCTTGCAACGCTGGAGCCAGCAACCGGCGTTCAGCCTCAACCTCACGCTGCTCAACCGCTTGGCGCTGCACCCACAAGTCAACCAACTGGTGGGGGATTTCACCTCGGTCAGCCTGTTGCAGGTCAATGCTCCCCAGGGCCAGGATTTCACTGTCCAGGCAAGGCAACTGGGCAACCAATTGTTCGCCGACCTGGAGCACCGGCTGTTTTCCGGCATTCAAGTGATGCGCGAAATCGGCCGCCGTCGCGGGCGTGAGGCGGCGGCCATGCCGGTGGTGTTCACCAGTGCCATTGGCCTGGCGATTGAACCGCCCGCCACCAGCCAGCGCCGGGTCGGCCACGGCATTACCCAGACCCCGCAGGTAACCCTGGACTGCCAGGTGATGGACGACGCGAACGGCTTGCACATCCACTGGGACGTGCGCCAAGGCGTGTTCCCCGACGGTTTGGTCGAGGACATGCAGCAGGCCTTCGTTGCCCAATTGCAGGCATTGGCCCTCGACCCGGCCACCTGGGACCAGCCCATGCAAGTGCCGCTACCGGCCTGGCAACAGCGTGAGCGCCTGGCCGCCAACGCCACCGCCGCGCCGCTGCCCACCGGGCGCCTGCATGACGGCCTGTTGGCCATGGCCTGGGAACGGCCACAGGCCCTGGCGGTGGTCGACGCCCACGGCAACCTGACCTACGCCGCCCTGATGGAGCGCGCCCTGGCAGTCGCCGCAGCCCTGGGTGCCGCCGGTTGCCGCGCCCAGGAACCGGTGGCGATCCTGATGCCCAAAGGCCGCGACCAAGTGGTGGCGGCCTACGGCGTGCTGCTGGCTGGCGCTGCCTACCTGCCGCTGGACAGCAGCGCCCCTGCCGCCCGCCGCGACCGCGTACTGCACAGTGCCAAGGTGCGGCATGTGCTCGGCCACTCCCAGGCAGTGCCAGGCACGCCATTGCCCGAGGGGGTGCACTGGCATGCGGTGGATCAACTGGCAGCCGCTACGCCGGACTTGCCGGCACAGGACGCCAACCCCGACGACCTCGCCTATGTGATCTACACCTCCGGCTCCACCGGCGAGCCCAAAGGCGTGATGATCAGCCACCGCGCCGCCCTCAATACCGTGCAGGACATCAACCGGCGCTTTGCGGTCAACGCCGCTGACCGGGTGCTGGGCCTGGCGCAATTGAGTTTCGACTTGTCGGTGTATGACCTGTTCGGCCCCCTCGCCGTGGGCGGCACCCTGGTGCTGCCCGACCCGGCGCGGGGCGCCGACCCGTCGCACTGGGCCGAGCTGATACAGCGCCATCAGGTTACGCTGTGGAACTCGGTGCCGGCGCAGCTGCACATGCTGGCCCACTACCTGCAAGCCGAGCCACGGCCCCTGGACAGCCTGCGCCTGGCGCTGTTGTCGGGTGACTGGATACCGCTGAACCTGCCGCCGCAACTGCAAACGCTGGTGCCGGGCCTGGCCCTGGTGGCCCTGGGCGGTGCCACCGAAGCCTCGATCTGGTCGAACCTGCACCCCATCGGCGCGATCGACCCGGCGTGGCGCAGTATTCCCTACGGCCTGCCGCTGGCCAACCAGGGCTTGCGCGTGCTGGACAGCCAATGGCGCGATGCGCCGACCTGGGTGCCGGGCGACCTGTACATCACCGGGGTCGGCCTGGCCCAGGGTTACCTCGGCGACCCGGCGTTGAGTGAAGCGCGCTTCTTCGCTCACCCCCTCGACGGCCAGCGCCTGTATCGCACCGGTGACCGTGGGCGCTACCTGCCGGGGGGTGAACTGGAGTTCCTCGGCCGTGACGACGGCCAGGTCAAGATCCGCGGACACCGCGTGGAGCTGGGGGAAATCGACGCCGCACTGCTCGCCACCCCAGGCGTGGACAGCGCCGTCAGCCTGCTCAGCGGCGAGCTGCTGGCCTTCGTCACGGCGGCGCGCGTCGAACCCGAGCCGCTGCCGGGCACACCACTGCTGACGGCAGTGCAACGTTATGCCGACAGCCAGGTCGGCAACTTTGACGCGCAGCAGGTACGCGACTATCAGGCTGACCTCAACGCCGCCGCCTTGAGTTCGATGCTGGATGTCATGCTCAAGGCCCAGTTGTTCAGCGGCGCGCTGGCCGAGCCGGATGCAGCTGCCATCCTCAGTGCCTTGCAGGTGCAACCGCGCCATCACTGGTTGGTGCGGCGTTGGTTGCTGGCCTTGTGTGACGCGGGCCTGTTGCAGCGCGAACAATCCCGCTATCGCCTGCTGCATGGCGCGCCGAACCCGGCGCTGGCCTGGGGCCGGGTGGAACAGGCAGTGGCGTGCGGGCTGTGCAGCCAGGCGCTGCTCGACTACCAGCTCAGCCATGTAGCACAACTGCCACAACTGCTGCGCGGCGAGGTCAACCCGTTCGATCTATTGTTCCCCCAGGGCCAGCAAGACCTGGCGTTGCAGCTATACGGCGGGGATGCGGTATCGCGCTACAACAACCACAGCATCGCCGCGCTGATCAACCGCCTGGCCACCCACCATGACAGCGACGGCCCGCTGCGCATCCTTGAAATCGGTGCGGGCACCGGGGCCACCAGCACGCCGGTGATCAGCCTGCTCGACGGCCTGGACGTGGATTACCTGTTCACTGACATAACCGCGTTTTTCCTGCCGGCGGCCAAGCAGCGCTTTGCTGATCACGCGTGGGTGCGCTACGGCGTGCTCGACATTGACCAGGATATCCGCCCCCAGGGCCTGGCCAGCAACAGCGTGGATATCGTGCTGTGCGCGGGCATGCTCAACAGCGTCAATGACATCGACAACGCCCTCGGCCAGATCACCGAACTGCTCAGCCCCGGTGGCTGGCTGGTGTTCAGCGAACCGACCGGCGAATGGCCGCCGATCCTGCTGACCCAAGGCTTTATGATGACCCCGGCGGGCGACGACCACGACGTGGGCCGCAGCGGTTTGCGCGCTGCCGATATCTGGCAGGCACGGGTCCAGGCATTCGGCGGCGAATGCCTGCCGGCGCTGCCCCACGCCGACCACCCGCTGGCCGCCCTCGGCATGCAGGTATTCGCCGCACGCTTCAAGGCCGGGCTGCAACGCTTGAGCGTCGACAGCCTGCGCCGCGCCCTGGCGCAACGCCTGCCGGACTACATGCTGCCGGCGCACCTGCAAGTGCTCGACCGCCTGCCCCTGACCGCCAACGGCAAAATCGACCGCAAGACCCTGGCCAACTGGCGCCCCGCCATCGATGCCCAGGCCGGCAGCCACGAGGCGCTGCCCAGCGACCCGCTCAAGGCCCAACTGTGCCGGGTGTGGGCCGAAGCCCTCGGCCTGGCGCAGATCGGCGCCGACGACAATTTCTACGAGAAAGGCGCCGATTCGCTGATCCTCGCCCGCGTTGCCGGCCAACTGCGTGAACAACTGCCCCAGGCGCACAGCCTGAGCTACGACACCCTGCTGCGGCAGATGCTCAACGAGCCGACTGTCAGCGCCCTGGCGCGCCTGCTCAACCACGATGAAAGCACCCCCACCGCCGCGGCGCCTGACCCGTCGCAGCGCGCCACCCACAGCAACGCCCTGGTAGTGCCGTTCGGCGGTGGCGAGATTGGCCCGGTGCGGGTGATGTTCCATGCCGCCCTGGGCACCCTGGATTATTTCCAGCACCTGGGCCGTGCGCTCGCCGCCCAGCAGGCCGGGCCGGTGATTGGCTTTGCGGTGGCCGACACCGCGCAGTACCTGGCGTTGGAACCCAAGCGCCTGATCGAAAGTGTGGCCCAGGACTATGCCGAACGCTTGGTCGCCGACGGCCATCAACGCTTCCAGCTAATCGGCTACTGCCTTGGCGGCCTGCTCGCCACCGAAGTCGCCCGGCGCCTGCTGGAGCGCGGCATGGAGGTGGTGGACCTGAGCCTGATCGACAGTATCCCGATGTTTATCGACACCGACGAAGAGCTGGCCTATGAGGCGATCTTCGTGCCCAACCTCAACCTCGACCCGGTCAAGACCGTGTTCGGCGCCCATATCGAAGACTACGACGTATACCGCGCCATTGACCTGCTGATGGCCCGCGACAACCGGCGCGTGCCCGCCGGGGCCATGGCTGCCCTGGGCGGCGACCCGGGCCTGGAAGCCCTGGCGCTGGCGGTCCGGCAACAATCGGCGCGCAGCCAGGAAGAGCGCCTGGCCGAGTACGCCCGCCTGGCGTCCGGCCAGGCCGGGGTGCCGATCGGCCCCGAGCTGGTGCCGACGCTGTTTCGCGTATGCCGCCACAGCATGCGGGCGGCGCGGTTCGACCCACCCCCTTTCCTCGGCAACATGACCTACCTGCGCTGCCTGGAACAGCAATCGTTCGGCATCACCGGCGGTGTCGGCCACCTGGCGGCGCCGTTCTGGGAGGACGCGTGCCTGGGCCAGTTCAACTTGATCGACGTGCCCGGCAACCACTTCAGTGTGATCGAACCTCCCCATGTGCACACCGTCACCGCGCACCTGCTTGAGGCCCTTCGGAAAAACTCATGACCACCGCCCTGGATACCCTCAAACACCCGGTCAACCGCTTGATCCGCCTCGGCGTGATGTTTGCCGCCGTCGGCGCGCTGGTCAACCTGGTGCCCTTTATCGGCCTCACTGAACTTGGCCGCTTGTTACTCGCCGGCAACGCCGACAGCGCCACCCTGTGGCAGTGGGCAGCGTTGGTGGTGATCGCCCTGAGCCTGGGCTGGATGGCCAGCGGCGTCGCACTGTGGCTGACCCACCTGGCCGACCACCGCCTGCAATCGAGCTTGCGCGAGGCCATGGTGCGCAAGCTGGGGCGCGTGCCCCTGGGCTGGTACACCGACACCACTTCCGGCGCCGTGCGCAAGGTGGTGCAGGACGACCTCGAAGACCTGCACCACCTGGTTGCGCATCACGCGGTGGAAGTGACGGCGGCGATTGTCACGCCCTTGGCGGGACTGATCTGGCTGGCGACATTGAACTGGCGCCTGGCACTGCTGGCGGTGCTGACCCTGCCGATCTACGCGCTAGCCTACAGCCTGATGATGCGCGGCTTCGGCGCCAAGATGCAGTTGCTCGACAAGAGCATGACCCGGGTCAGCGCGGCGATTGTCGAGTTTGTCCACGGCATTGCCGTGGTCAAGGCGTTCGGTCAGGTCGGCCAGGCCCATCGCAGTTATCAGCAGGCGGTCAACCAGTTCAGCACCCAGTACGCCGGCTGGGTCAAGCCGCTGCTGCGCCTGGAAGCCTTCTCGTCGATGGCCTTGAGTGTGCCGGTGATCCTGTTGGTCAGCCTGAGTATGGGCAGCCTGTTGCTGGCCCAGGGTTGGATCACGCCATTGCAGTTGTTCGCCGAAACCCTGGTGGCGGTGGTGATCCCGCAATCGCTGCTGGTGATCAACCAGAGCCTCACCGCGCAACGCACCGCTCTCGCCGCGGCAGACCGCATCGAAGCGCTGCTGGGCGTCGAGGAGCTGCCGACGCCCAAGGTCTGCGTACCGCCCCAGGGCAGCGACATCCGCTTTGAACAGGTGCAGTTCGGCTATGACCCCGCGCATATGATCCTCAATGGCGTCGACCTGCACTGCCCCGCCGGCAGCGTCACCGCGCTGGTGGGCGCCTCCGGCGCGGGCAAGTCGACCCTGGCCAAGCTGGTGCCGCGCTTTCACGACGTCAGCGCCGGGCGGGTCTGCGTGGGCGGTGTGGATGTGCGCGAGATCGACCCGCGCCAGCTGTATCAGCACGTGGGCTTTGTGTTGCAGGACGCGCAACTGGTGCACGGCACGGTGGCCGACAATCTGCGCCTGGGCCGCCCCGAGGCCAGCGATACCGAGGTCGAGGCTGCGGCCCGCTCGGCGCAGATCCACCAACGCATCCAGGCCCTGCCCCGAGGCTATCAATCGGTGGTTGGCGAAGACGCGATTTTCTCCGGCGGTGAAGCCCAGCGCCTGTCCATCGCCCGCACGCTGCTGGCCGATACGCCGGTGCTGATCCTCGATGAAGCCACCTCCCACGCCGACCCCGAGTCCGAAGCCTTGATCCAGGACGCGCTGTCTGCCCTGGCCCGCGGTCGCACGGTGCTGGTGATTGCGCACCGCCTGGCGAGTATCTGCGGCGTCGACCAGATCGTCGTGCTCGACCAGGGCCGCGTCCTCGAAAGCGGCCGCCATGACCAACTGCTGCAGGCCAACGGCGCCTATGCCCGGCTGTGGCGCGCCAGCGCCGAAACCACCGCCCCCGACCTGGAGATGTCCTTGTGATCCGCAGCCTCGTGACTTTATTGGGCCCGGCCCATGCCGCACGCCTGTACCGCTACCTCGCCTGGCTGGTGACCAGTGCCGTGCTGCAAGGGGTGGCCGTGGCGTTTCTGGTGCCGATTCTGCACGCGTTGTTTGCTGGCGACCTGCACAGCGCCTTCCATTGGCTGGCAGGCCTGGCGGCGATGGTGGTGCTGAACTGCATTGCCCACTACCAGCAGGCCATGAAGGGGTTTGCCCTGGCCCTGATGGTGTTGACCACCCTGCATGATCGCCTCGGCCAGCACCTGGTGACCTTGCCTTTGGGTTGGTTCAATTCGGAGAAGGTCGGACGCCTGTCGCGCAGTGCCACCAGCGGCACCTTGATGGTCACCGGCTTGTTTGCCCATTACCTGGGGCCGGTGGTGTCCGGCGTGGTGGTACCGGCCACGGTGGCGCTGAGCCTGTTTGTGTTCGACTGGCGCCTGGGCCTGACGGCCGTGTTGTGTGCGCCGCTGATCTACTTCACCCATCACTGGTCGGCGGCAGCCATCGGCAGCAACGACGCACGGGTAGAAGCGGCCGCGACCCTGGCCGGCAACCGCGTAGTGGAGTTCGCCCGCTACCAGCAAGTGCTGCGGGCCTTTGGTCGCACCCAGGACGGGTACGCGCCGTTGCAGGCCGCCAACCTGGCGCAGAAACACGCGGGCGGCTCGATGCTGTCCCAGACCTTTCCGAAATTGCTGGCCGGTGGCTTGACCGTGCAGTTGGCCTTTGCGCTGCTGGTGGGCGTAGGTATTGCCCTGGCCGCCCACGGCGACATCGACGCCATCCAGTTGGTCGCCCTGCTGGCTCTGGCAGCGCGCTTTGTCGGGCCACTGGCCGAAGCGGCGGCGCGCAGCGGCTTGCTGCGCATGGCCGGTAACGACCTCGACCAACTGGTGAGCATCCTGCGCGAGCCGTCGTTGCCGGAGCCGGCGGTGAGCCAAGCGCTGACGGCGCCCGGCAGCCTGGCGTTTGACCAGGTCAGCTTCGCTTACCCCAGCGGGCCCAAGGTGCTGCACCGCCTGACGTTCAACGCCCCGGCCCATTCCATGACTGCGATTGTCGGCGCCTCGGGCTCGGGCAAGACCACCGTCACGCGCCTGCTGATGCGTTTTTTCGATGCCAGCGAGGGCAGCGTCAAGGTCGGCGGCGTGGACGTGCGCGAGCTGTCCAATGCCGCGCTGATGGCGCAATTGTCCCTGGTGATGCAGGACGTGTACCTGTTCGACGACAGCCTTGAGGCCAACATTCGCGTCGGCAGCCCGGACGCCAGTGCCGAACAAGTCGCCGAAGCCGCACGGCTGGCCGGCGTGGATGAAATCGTCGCACGCCTGCCCCAGGGCTGGAACACGCCAGTGGGCGAAGGCGGCGCGGCGCTGTCCGGCGGTGAGCGCCAGCGCGTATCCCTGGCCCGGGCCCTGCTCAAGCGGGCGCCCATCGTATTGCTGGATGAAGCCACGGCGGCCCTGGACCCGCACAACGAAGCCTTCGTACAGGCAGCGATCCGCAGCCTGATGCAACGCTCCACGGTGCTGGTGATTGCCCATCGCCTGCCGACCATCATGGCCGCCGACCAGATCCTGGTGCTGGATGAAGGTTGCCTGGTGGAGTCCGGCACCCATGCGCAGTTGCTGGCCCGTAACGGTCGCTACGCAGGGTTCTGGCATGACCGCCAGCGCGCCGGTGGCTGGCGCCTGAATGCCGAGGCCCAGCCATGCTGATCGGGGTGTTGGGCGCCAGCGGCGACGTGGGGCTGGCCAGCGCCCAGGCGTTGTTGACACTGGGAGTCAATGAGCTGCGACTGGGCGGGCGCGATGCCGTCAAGGGTGCGCACTGCGTGCAGGTGCTCCAGCAGCAATGGCCCCAGGCACGCTTGCAATGGGTTGCGGCGGACTTCACCGACGCCAGCGCCATGGCCGCGTTCGCCCGTGGTTGCGATGTGCTGCTCAACTGCGCCGGCCCGTCCTGGCGCGTAGGGGCGCGTGCCGCACACGCCGCGTTGCAGGCCGGTGCCCATTACGTCGATGCCGCCGGCCACATGCACCTCGACCCGGCCCAATGGCGTGGCCGCTGCGCGGTGCTGGATGCCGGCCTGCAACCCGGGCTCACCGGCCTGCTGCCGCGCTGGTTGGCCGAGCAGGCATTCACCCGGGTGCGCAGCCTGACCAGCTATTTCGGCTTGCGCGATCACTTCACCGCCGTGGCCGCCGACGACTTTTTGCACGGCGCGGTGGACGGCAGCAGCGAACCACTGGCGGCCTGGCGCAACGGCCGTTGCAGCCGTGCACTGCGGCGCCGGCGCCAGGTGTCGGTGCCGTGCTTCCCCGGCCAGGTCCACCTGTTGCCCTACCTGAACCTCGAGGGCGAACGCCTGGCCATGGACCTGAACCTGGAGGTCGGCCACTGGTTCAACGTGATCACCGATGGCTACGTGCTCAAGGCCCTCGACCAGGCCCACGGCCTGCCACGGGCCGACGCCGTGCAGCGCTTGTGCGAGGCCAGTCGCCTGGATCTGAGCGGGCAAGCGCCTTTTGTCACGCTGCTGCTACAACTCGATGGCGTGTACCACGAGCAAACCCTGACCCGCAGCCTGGTGCTCAGCGGCGCCGGCAATGCGGCGCTGACCGGTGCCATGGCCGCCGCCACGGTGATCAGCGTGGTGGAGGGCGAGATCCGGTCCGGCTGCCATGCAGCCGCCGAGGCCCTGCCCCCCGCCGCCAGCCTTGAACGCCTGCTGCGCACCTCGGCGATCCGCGCCCTGAACCTGCTGCACGGCCCACTCGATCAACTGCATGCCGCCGAAGAAGGTTGCCTATGAACACCGCCCTGAACGAGTTGGAACACTTGAGCCTGGGCGTGATGGCCCAGGTGCTGCTGCACACCCAGGCGTTGCCGTTGCAAGCCTGGCGCAACGCCGAACAGATCAACGCAGCGCTGGGCACGGCTGCGCGGCATGCCTGGGTGGTGCGGCGTTGGCTGGCGGCGTTGACCCGTACCGGCCTGCTGCGCAAAGAAGGCGAACGCCTGGGGTGGTCGGCAACGCCTCTCGACCCACAGGTCGGGGAACTGCCGCGCCTGTATGCCGAGTTGGGCTTCCCAGCCAATATGGCGCGCCTGCACACCCAAGTCATCGAGTGCCTGCCCGAGCTGCTGCGCGATCAATTCACCCTCACCCACTTGCTGATGGGCGGCGGGGACCCGGTCAAAGTGCTGGGCGCTTACCAGCACAACCCTTTCACAGCGGCGATCAATCAAGCCCTGGCCGAACGGGCGCGGCAAGTCAGCGCCGCAGGTGGAACGTTGCGGGTGCTGGAACTGGGCGGTGGTGCCGGCTGCACCACCGACGCGGTGCTCGCAGCGCTGCAAGCGCGGCAAAAGGACTATCGCTTCACTGACATCAGCTCGTTGTTTACCGGCGCGGCACAGCGCCAGCATCGCCTCGAACCGGGGATGCAATTCGGCCTGCTCGACCTCGATCGCAGCTTCAGCAACCAGGGTATTGCGCCCCACAGCCAGGACCTGGTGATCGCCGGCAATGTGCTGCACAACGCCCGCAACCTGCCCGATTGCCTGGGGCAGATCCGCACCAGCCTGGTCGATGGCGGCACCTTGCTGTTCAGTGAGTCCATCGCCGACAACCCGGCGATGCTGACCTTCATGCACCTGTTGTTGTCGCCCCCCGCCGATGCACCGTTGCGCGCCAGCGATGAAGCCTTCATGGCACCCGACGCCTGGCGCCTGGCCTTGCAGGCGGCCGGCTTTGAGTTGCTCGAGGTATGGCCCGCTGTGTCGGAACCGCTCGCCGCTGCTGGGCAACGCTTGTTCCACGCCAGAGGAGTTTCAACATGAATGTCGACACCTTGCTGATCGACCTGCCCGCCGCCTTTCCTTGGCATCTACCGGCCTTTACCGACCTGGGCGTGAATCAACAGGCCCCGGCCCGGTTGCTGGCGGTGCTCGAACGCCAGCGCCCGGCGGTGGTGGTGATGGGCGCCGAACAACTGGAACGCCTGCTGGATTTTCCTGCACTGGCCTTGAGTGACCTGAGCCACCTGGAGCAGGTGCTGTTCGTCAGCCCGCGCCCGGGCGACTGGCAACTGGCAGAACGCGCCGCGGCGCAACTCGATTGCCGCGTACAGGGCTTTACCGACGACGGGCGCGAGCTGGCCAGTGTCAAGCGTGAGCACCAGCGTTGGTGTGAGCGGGCCTTGGGGCATCCTCAGGTCAGCGCCGTCGCCCTGCATGGCCAGACGCTGTTCGCCGTACCCCAGCCTTGCGCACCGGCGGCGGTGGAGGATCATCTGGACGCGACCGGGGCCGCCGTCAATCAGCAGTTCAGCGCCATACAACTGCACGACGCGGTGGAGTTGAACCAACGCTTGAGCCACGCCGCGTTGCTGTCGATGCTCAACGGCCTTGAGCAATGCGGCCTGCTGCCGGCGCCCCTTAACGACGTGGCGCAAAGCCTCGCCAACGCCGGCATCGCCCCTGGCCACCGGCCCTTGATCGCACGCTGGCTGGACGTGTTGCAGGCCCAGGCGCTGCTGCGCCGCCAAGGCGACCACCTGCATCCCAACCTCGACCCCAACGCCTGGAGCGACGCCAGACTGGACGCTATCTGGGCGCAACTGAGCCGGGACTGGGAACACAACACCGGCGGCTGCGCCACCCTTGATTATGCGCGGGACAATGCCCGCCAGTTGCCGGCGCTGATGCGCGGTGACTGCGCGGCGGTGCACCTGCTGTTTCCCGAAGGCCGCACCGAACGTGCAGCGGCGTTGTATCGCGAAAGCCTGGCGGCGCAGTACCAGCACCGCGCCGTGGCCCACTGGATCGGGGCCTGGGCTGCACGCCAATCAACTGAACCTTTGCGCGTGCTGGAGGTGGGGGCTGGCACCGGCTCCACCACACAGGCGGTGTTGCCGGCCCTGGCGAATGTAGCGGTGGACTACCTGTGCACCGACGTGTCGCGCTACTTCAGTGAACAGGCCGCCGAGCGCCTGCGCGCCTGGCCGTGGGTGCGCCACGGCGTGTTCGATATCGACCGCCCCGCCGTGGCCCAGGGGTATCCCACCCAGAGTTGGGACCTGATCGTCGCCGGTGGCGTGCTCAACGCCGCCCGCGACACCCAGCGTTCGCTGTCCACCCTGCTGGCCTTGCTCAAGCCGGGCGGCTGGCTGGTGTTCAGCGAGCCGACCCAGGAGGAATTCTGGGTCATGGCGTCCCAGGCGTTCATGCTCAACCAGGCCAGTGACGAGCGTGCACTGGGCCGCAGCACCTTCCTCAACCTCGAGCAGTGGCAGACCGCCCTGGCCCGCGCCGGCTTCCAGGGCAATCGCAGCCTGCCCGCTGCCGATCACCCATTGGCGCGCCTGGGCCATCGTGTGTTCGTCGCCCAGGTGCCGAGCCAGCGCCTGAGCCGTGCCGCCTTGGCCGCCCACCTGGAACACCCCGACCTGCAGCTTGAACTGCTCGACCATTTGCCCGACCTGCCTAACGTCAAGGACTTGCCATGACCCCGCTGGCCTACCCGTTCAACGCCTTCACCGACCTGGAGCTGGCTGAGCCATACCGCCATGCCCAGCAGGCACCGGGCCTGTTGCGTATCCAGATGCCCATCGGCGCGCCCGCCTGGCTCGCCACCCGTTACGACGATGTACGCCTGGTGCTGGGTGACCGGCGTTTCAGCCGCAGCGAAGCGTTTCGTCGTGACGACGCTCCACGGGCATTCCCGCGGATTGCCGGAGGCATTGTGATGATGGACCCGCCGCAACTCACGCGTATCCGCTCCCGCGCCGCCCAGGCGTTTACCCGGCGCCGCGTCGAAGCCTTGCGCCCCCATGCCCGGGCCTACGCCCATGAATTGATCGACCGCATGCTCGCCGCTGGCCCGCCTGCCGACCTGGTCAATGACTATGCTTTGCCGCTGCCCCTGGCATTGATCTGCGAGCTGCTCGGCGTGCCGCTGCAAGACCGCGAACGCTTCAAGCTGTGGAATGACTCGCTGCTGTCGACCCGCCCCGAAGACGCCGCCCTGACCCAGCAACACCTGGGCGAACTCGCGGCGTATATCAAGGGCCTGATCACCGAGCGCCGCCGCCAGCCACAGGACGATTTCATGACCGCCCTGGCCCAGGCCGATGAACACGGCGAGCGCCTGAGCGAAGACCAACTGCTGCTGTTGTGCATCGCCATCCTTGTCGCCGGCTACGAAGGCAGCGCGTCGCAGATCCCCAATTTCATCCAGGTGCTGCTGGACAATCCTGCGCAGTGGCAACAGTTGAAGGCTCATCCCGAACAGATCCCCCAGGCGGTGGAAGAGCTGCTGCGCTATATCCCGTTGGCATCGGCGGCGATGTTTGTGCATTACGCCCTGGAGGACACTCAGGTGGGTGAGACGTTGGTACGCCAGGGCGAGGCAGTATTCGCCTCGATTGGCGCAGCCAACCATGACCCGGCGCGCTTTGCCGAGCCGCAGACCCTCGACCTGCAACGCGATGCCAGCGGCCATTTCGGCTTCGGCCATGGCCTGCATCACTGCATCGGCTCTGCCCTGGCGCGGGTGGAATTGCAGGAGGCCTTGCAGGCGTTGGTGGAACGCCTGCCCAACCTGCAACGCTGCGGTGAGGTGCAGTGGAAAACCGCGACGTTCTTTCGCGGCGCCCATTGCCTGCCGGTGACCTGGTCATGAGTGGCGCACGTAAACGCGTGATCGTCGCCGGCACCGCGTTCGGCCGCATCTACCTGCAAGCCCTGGCCCGTGCCCATGAGCGCTATGAACTGGTGGGCATCCTGTCGCGGGGCAATGCCTATTCCCAAGCCTGCGCCGACCACTACGGCGTGCCGCTGTTCGAAACGGTCGAGCAGGTGCCCAACACGGTGGATATCGCCTGCGTGGTGGTGCGTTCCGGCGCCACCGGAGGCGCCGGCAGCGAACTGGCCCAGCAGTTGTTGCGCCGCGGCATCCACGTGTTGCAGGAACACCCGGTGCACCACCGCGAAATTGCCGCGTGCATGCAGGCGGCGCGCCAGGGCCAGGCGGCCTACGCGGTGAATACGCTGTACCCGAATATCCTTGCGATCCGCCGCTTTCTGGCGGTGGCCGCGTACCTGCGTGAGCAACAAGGCCTGGCCTATATCGACGCGGCCTGTAACAGCCAGGTGGCTTACCCCTTGCTGGATATTCTCGGGCGCCTGGCCGGTGGTTTGCGGCCCTGGGCATTTGCGGCACCGGCCGCTGGCGTGGGTGCGCAGCCCTTTACACGATTGAACGCCAGCTTCAATGGCGTGCCGATCAGCCTGCGCGTGCAAAACCAGGTGCATCCCCAGGACCCGGACAACCACTCGTTCCTGCTGCATCGCCTTGAAGTCGGCTGTGAAGGCGGCGTGCTGAGCCTGTGCGACACCCACGGCCCGGTGCTGTGGAACCCCCGCCTGCATGCGCCACGGGACGCCACCGACCGCCTGATCATGGCAGGCGAAGGCAGCGAGAGGCTGGCCGGGCCGAGCATGGTGGTGCTCGACCCGCAGATACCCGCCAGCTATCACCAGGTGTTCAGCGAGCTCTGGCCGGACGCAGTCAGCCTCGCCCTCGACGCGCTGTGCGACGACATCGACGAGCCGGCGCGGCGCCTGCGCAGCGGCCTGTGGGCCACCGAGGTGTCGATGGCCTGGCGCGAGATGAACAGCCTGATCGGCATGCCCGCCTTGATTGAACCGCCGATGCCCCGGGCCCTTCCGCTGGCCGAGCTGCACCGCCGCGCCGACGCGGTGCAACCGCCCAGCGCTGACCCCGGCGCACAACTGTTGGGAGCCCTGCCCTTGTGAATACTGCCCAATCCCGCTCGTCCTGCAGCCATGTGTTGTTGTGGGTGCGCGATCTGCACCAGGCCGTGGCGAACTTTCGCGCCGCCGGGTTCGAGGTCACTTACGCCACTGCCGAGGCTCGCGCCCAACACGCGCATATCTGGTTCAGCCACGGGCCGATCATCGAGTTGCTCACCACACCCCGCCACGCCTGGCTATTCAAGTGGCCCATCGACTGCCTGGCCGGCCGAGGTGCCGGGCAGCGCATGTTGCGTTGGGCCGCCCACGGCGAAGGCTTCTGCGACCTGGCCTTGCTGTGCGATGAGCAACTGCTGGCGCCGCGCCTCAAGGATCTCGCGGCCTGCGGCGTGGCCATGGGCCGGGTGGTGAAGTGGCAGCGCACCTGTGCCAACGGCAGCCAGACGCGCTTTCGTTTCGTCTACCCGCGCCATGCGCGCCTGCCGTTCCTGGTCACGCCCTACACGCCTTCCCAACATCCGGAGCGGTTGATCCACCCCAACGGCGCCACCGGGCTGACGGCGATTCACCTGGGGGTCAGCCCTTCCGACCGCACCGCCCTCGACCTGCTGGCGGGCGATGACCCGATGTTGCACCTGCATCCGGCTGAATATACCGGCGTACAGGCGGTGCAAATCGCCGGCCTGGCGCAACCGCTGACCCTGCACGGCGCCCAGTTGCTGGGCTGCCCGACTGCCCAAGGAGATTCCCATGCTTGATGGTTGCACTGACTGGCCCGAAGACTTTATCCGCCGCTACCGCGAGCAAGGCTATTGGCAAGGCGTGCCCCTGGGCCAACTGCTGCGCGAACAAGCCCGACGCACGCCGCAGCAGGAAGCCTTGGTGGATGGCAATCGTCGCTGGAGCTACGCCGAACTGGACCAACAGGCCGACCGACTGGCCGCCGGCCTCGCCGAACGCGGGCTGGTCGCCGGCCAGCGGGTGCTGGTGCAACTGCCCAATATCGCCGAGTTTTTCAGCCTGACCTTCGCCCTGCTGCGCCTGGGAGCGATCCCGGTGTTTGCGCTGCCGGCCCATCGCGAACATGAACTGGCGCACCTGGCCCACCTGAGCCAGGCGGTGGCCTATGTGATTGTCGATCAGCACCTGGGCTTCGATTACCGGCCGCTGGCGCGCACCCTGCGTGAGCAGGTGCCGAGCCTGCAACAGGTGTGGGTGGTGGGCGCGCCCGAGGAGTTCGTGGCCCTGGCCGATTGCGTCGCCGCGCCCCGCGAATTCCCGGCGCCGGACGCCCGGGACGTCGCGGTGCTGCTGTTGTCCGGCGGCACCACCGGCCTGCCCAAACTGATCCCGCGCACCCATGACGACTATGCATGCAATGCCCGGCTGGCTGCCCAGGCCTGCGGTTTCGACGGCCACACCCGTTACCTGGCAGCGCTGCCGGTGGCGCACAACTTCCCGCTGGCCTCGCCTGGCGCCCTCGGGGTGTTCAGTGTCGGCGCCACCCTGGTACTGGCGCCGGAGCCGAGCCCCGACACCGCCTTCGAACTGATCGAACGCGAACGCATCACCCACACCGCCTTGATCCCGCCGCTGGTGTTGCTGTGGCTGGAAGTTGCGCAATGGCCCGACCACGACCTCAGCAGCTTGCAATGGCTGCAAGTCGGCGGTGCGCGGCTCAAGGCCGAGATCGCCGCCCGCATCCGCCCGGCCCTGGGCTGCGGCCTGCAGCAGGTGTACGGCATGGCCGAAGGCTTGCTGTGTTTTACGCCGCTGGACGATCCCGAGGAACGGGTCTTCGACACCCAGGGCCTCCCCCTTACGACGGCGGATGAGATCCGTATCGTCGATGCCGACGATGTACAGGTGGCGCCCGGCGCCGTGGGGGAATTGCTGGTGCGCGGGCCCTACACCATCCGTGGCTATTACAACGCCGCCGAGCACAACCAGCGGGCGTTTACCGCCGACGGGTTTTATCGCAGCGGCGACCTGGTCCGGCGCCTGCCCGAGGGCCATTTGATTGTCGAGGGGCGCAGCAAGGATGTGATCAACCGCGGCGGCGAGAAGATCCCGGTGGAAGAGATCGAGAACCTGCTGCTCGGCCATCCGCTGATCCGCGATGTGGCGCTGGTGGCCCTGGCCGATGAGTTACTGGGCGAGCGCAGCTGCGCCTGCGTACTGGCCCACGGTGAACCCTTGGACCTGGCCTCGATCAACGCCTGGCTGCGCGAGCGGGGGCTGGCGGCCTATAAGTTGCCGGACCGCTTGCAGGTGCTGCGCGAGTTCCCGCTGACGCGCCTGGGCAAGGTCAACCGCAAGGCCCTGGCCGAACAGGTATTGGCCTCATGAGCCCGTGGCTGCGCGTGCTGCGTGAGGGCCAGCAGCCCCGCGCACGCCTGGTGTGCCTGCCCCATGCCGGTGGCAGCGCGAGTTTTTTCCGCCCGTGGCTGGCGCACCTGCCGGGGGATATCGACCTGCTGGCGGTGCAGTATCCCGGCCGTGAAGAGCGCTTCAACGAGGCGCATATCCCGTGCCTGGCGAGCCTCGCCGAACACATCAGCCAGGCGTTGCTGGCCTTGCCTGCGCGGCCCCTGTGGCTGTTCGGCCACAGCATGGGCGCAGCGCTTGCCTATGCCGTGGGCGTACAGCTTGAAGCCGCTGGCATGGGGGCTGCCCACGTATTTGTCTCGGCCCACGCACCGCCGCACCGGCAACCACCCAGCGACCTGCACCGCCAGGACGACGCCACGCTGATCGCCGACATCCTGCGCCAGGACGCCCAGGCCGCCGGCCTGTGGGCCAACCCGCAGTTGCGTGGGTTGTTCCTGCCGGTGTTGCGCAGCGACTACCAGGCCATCGAGACCTGGCGCCCCGCCCACCTGCTGCCCTTGGCCGCACCGCTCGATGTGCTGCTGGCGCACGGCGACGCCGAGGTCAGCCTGGAGCAGGCCCGCGCCTGGGCCGACCTGAGCCGCCACACCCCGGATATCCGCTGGTTCGACGGCGACCACTTTTACCTCAAGCATCAGCCGCGACCGGTAATCCACCACCTGTTGCAGCGCAGCGCCTACCTTCAGGAAGACTCACAATGAAAACCCCGGAACACTGCACTGGCCTTCACGACATCCGCCATGCCATCGACAGCCTCGACCAACAGATCATCGACGCCCTGGGCCTGCGCATGCAGTACGTCAAGGCCGCCTCGGCATTCAAGCCGGACCAGGCCAGCATCGCCGCCCCGGAACGCGTCACGGCGATGCTGCCCCAGCGTCGGCAATGGGCGCAGGACGTGGGGCTGGATGGGGAATTTATCGAAAGCCTGTTCAACCAGATCATCCACTGGTACATCGCCGAGCAGACGGCCTTCTGGCTGCAAAAAAAGAGCAAGGCGGTATGAACGCCGCCGACTTGCTCACGGTGTTCCAGGCCGCGCACCAAAGGGCGGTGGCGTACCAACGGCCGGTGATTGCCGTCAGCGCGCACCCCGCGCCGACGCTGGCGCCTTTGGCGCTGTATGCAGCCCATCGGCAGGGCTTTTTCTGGTGCGCACACTCGCCGGACCTGAGCCTGTTCGGCCTGGGCTGCGCCTGGCAGATCGAAGCCCGCGGCCCCGGGCGCATGGCCGAGGTGGATCGCCAATGGTTTGCGCTGTGCGCCGATGCGTTGGTGCAGGGGCCCTACCCGCCGTTGCTGCTGGGCGGCATGCGCTTCGATGAGCAGCAACCCTGTGCATCCCATTGGGCGCCGTTTGCCGACGCCAGTTTCCACCTCGCCCACTGGTTGCTCAGCGAAGACGCCACGGGGCGCTGGCTGCGTTGCCAGCGTGTGGTCCAGCCGGGCAGCGATCCTGCTGCATTGGTGCACGAAAGCCTGGCCGCCTACGAACAGTTGCTCAACCCCGCCCCCCAACTAACCTCTACACCCGATGTGCTGGAGCGCCGTGCACTGCCCCGGCATCAATGGCAGGCCAAGGTCGAGACCGCACTGCATGCCATCGCCCGGGGTGAGTTGAACAAGGTGGTGCTGGCGCGGCATATCGACCATCACCTGGACGCCACCCTCGATACCGGCGCGGTGATGGGCCGTTTGCACGCACGCCGCAACGCCTCGCACCTGTTCGCCATCCACCGTGGCGAGCACTGTTTCATGGGCGCCACGCCAGAGCGATTGCTCAGTTGCGCGGCGGGTCGCCTGACCACCCACGCCCTGGCGGGCAGCACCCGTCGCGGGCTCTGGCCGGATGAAGATCAAGCCCTGGGTGAGCGGCTCTTGGCCGACCCCAAGGAACAGCACGAACATCGGCTGGTGGTGCAGACCATCACCCAGGCCCTGCACGACAAGGTCACCGATCTGCACGCCGCGCCGTGCCCTGGCCTGTTGAAACTGGCCACCGTGCAGCACCTGAGCACGCCCATCACCGCGCAACTGAATGTCGGCAAGCGCCTGCTCGACGGCGTCCAGGCGCTGCACCCCACCCCCGCCGTCGGCGGCTTGCCCAGGGCACCTGCGCTGGGTTTTATCCGTGAACACGAAGGCTTCGACCGTGGCTGGTACGCCGCGCCGGTGGGCTGGCTGGACGCCAATGGCAACGGCGACTTCCTGGTGGCACTGCGCTCGGCCTTGATCACGCCCAGACACTGCCATGCCTTTGCCGGCTGCGGGATCGTCGAGGGCTCGCTGCCGGCCAACGAATACGAGGAAACCCAGATCAAGCTGGCAAGCATGCAACAGGCGCTGCAACTGGCCTGCCCTGCTGATACTGACGTGGCGTACAGCCAAACTCACGACGAAACACCGTATGCAAGTACTGCGCAGAGGTGAAGCCGCAACTGGCGGCGATGTCGGCAATGGCCAGGTCCCGGTTTTCCAGGCCCTTGGCGGCAGCGGCGAGTTTGAAGCCGAGGATTTCGTCATGCACGCTGCAGCCGCGCATCTTGCGAAAGTGCGCTTCCAGGGAAGAGCGTGAGACCCCGACATAGGCGGCGACCTGGTCGGTCTTGATCCCCTGGCAAGCGTATTGCCGGATAAACAGCAACGCCTGCATCACATAAGGGTTACCCAGGGGCTGATGCAGGCTGGAGGCCTGCACGTTGATCGCATCCGGCGGCACCAGCACCTGCGTGCCGGCGCAGGGCTTGCCATGCAGCATCTGGTGCAGCAAGGCCGCGGCGGTACGGCCCATGGTCTCCGTGCCCTGGATCACCGAACTCAGCGGCACCCGCGTAAGGGTGCGGGTCAGTGGGTCGTTGTCGATACCGATCAACGCCACTTGCTCCGGCACGGCAATACCGGCGGTCAGGCAGGCTTGCAGCAATTGCCGGGCGCGGGCGTCGGTCACGGCGATAATGCCAATAGGCTTGGGCAGGCTGTGCAGCCAGGCAATCTGCTGCTCCACCGCGCTGTCCCACAACGGCGCGCTGGTGCCCAGGCCGCGATAGATCTCCACCTGCAAGCCATCGCGTTGCATCAAGCGGCGAAAGGCTTTTTCACGCTCCTGGGCCCAACGATTGGCCTGGGCTTCGGGCAGGCTGAAACAGGCAAACCGCGTCAGCCCGGCCTCGATCAAATGCTCGTAGGCCAGCTTCATCAAGGCGTGGTTATCGGTGGCGACATAGGGAATGCCCTTGGGGTACGAGCTTGCGTCCTCGTAAGATCCCCCCACCGCCACCACCGGTATCCGACTCCCAGCCAGCGCCTCGCCGATCAGCGGGTCATCGAAGTCGGCAATGATGCCGTCCCCCTGCCAGCGTTCGATACCGCGCAGACGGCAGAGAAAGTCCTCCTCCAGGAACAGGTCCCAGGATGCGCGCGTACTGCTCAGGTAATTGCCGATACCGGTGATGATGCCGCGGTCGTAGATTTTGCTGCCGTTGAAGAGCAAGGCGATGCGGTGCACGGGCGGTAGGGTTTTCATTGTTTTTGTCCTGGGGCCGGTGGGTGCAGATGAGTACTCAAAGGTCTGACTGCTCAGGATAGCGGGCCTCGGATGAGGCCCGCTTAACTTACCTAAATTCCACCAACATGGCTGCAACTGCTGCCCAAAAGACGGAACCGATCAACATCATCATATTGATGGTCAACAGACGTTTTAGATGAGGTGGGAAGTTTTCAAGATCGACAGGGTCCAGTTCTCCGATGCGAATAGACGCCTTCGGCAACGTCACCATTCCGGCAATTTTTGATATTTCCAGAAGCGACCAGATTACCCCTCTCTTTCCCAGGCTTGTTCCCCATACATAAATAAAACGACTGTTTTTCAGCGCATCTTTCATAGAGTCCAAGTGTCGACGACTAAGGTAAAGACTAAAAGTAATGCCAGCAGCAGCAAGCAAAATTGGGCCCCCTGTAACGATGATTGCGATCCAGGGAGGCCAAGTGTCGATACCGGTCATGGTTGCCTTGCCTCGTAAATTTTTTCACCTATGTACTCACCCGTTTTACCACCGTAAGTCGTACCCACCCAGGCGCCAGTGCCTACAACAGCAGCGACGCAGATAACACCACCGATTGCTGTTGTGACGCCTAGGGCTACGCACACTGCAGTACTGGCATAGCTGGCTGCCAATCCGCTTGCAGCACCGATAGCAGTAGACCCAGCGAATTTCCCTCCTTCAGTAAATTTAACCTTCTCACACGCCGCCCCAGAATCCCCGTTACACACCTGCTGAATAGCCAACAGCGAATGTGGCTTCCATCGCTTCGCGAGTCATGCTTTTGGGCACGATATAAAAACCTGGCTCCTCGCCTGAGAGAGCTTTAAATGCGCTAAATGCGGACCGGGGCGCATAACTTGGCACGATGGAAGTGCGTTGAGAAGGGGCTGCCCATTGGGGCGCTGGCTGGACCGGATCGACGGCTTGTCTGTTGGCGCTCACAGCCGAGCCACCTCTGCCGTGGTACTTGCCGAGTAACACCGAAGCAATCAGCTCGGCTTTACAGGGGCAGCCGCTGTAGCTGTCCAACGTACCGGCAATAAGCCGGCCATTGCTTCGCATGAAAGAAATGCCGCCGATGATCTTATATGTTTGCCCATCCTTGCCACAGGTGACTGTGTCACCTTCGCACGCACGAAGACTGCCATGCATATGGGTCCTTTGATCTCCGTCCAGCACTTCCCCGCCGCAGGTGGTTTAGTCACCTTGGCGGATGAAATGACCTACGCTCATTGTTTTGCCTCTTATCCATGTTTTTTGGCCGTACTTCCCTGCTCGTCTCGATCAGAAAACTGACGCGTAATGCCTTTCGATTGAGGTAAACGAGCAAGAGAAAGTCAGTGGCAGGCCAAACTTTGAAGAGGCATATCCCCACCGTAAAGTCAGACGTTTCCCTAAATCACGTACTCCCTGAGCCGTTCTGAACGCCCCACTCAAAATCGCACTACACCTTGGTGATTTTCATAATCAGCACCCCAGGTGCCGTTGCTAGTATCCAGGCACCGCCAAGAACAATAAGGAAACCGCCATGCCGTACTTCCCCGGTGTCGACAAGGTTCGCTTCGAAGGCCCTGCCAGCGAATCCCCCCTCGCCTTTCGCCATTACGACGCCAACAAACTGATCCTCGGCAAACCCATGCGCGAACACCTGCGCATGGCCGCCTGTTATTGGCACACCTTTGTGTGGCCAGGGGCGGATATGTTTGGCATGGGCACGTTCAAGCGCCCATGGCAGCGCAGTGGCGATCCGATGGAGCTGGCGATCGGCAAGGCGGAGGCGGCCTTTGAGTTTTTCTCCAAGCTGGGTATCGACTACTACAGCTTCCACGACACCGACGTGGCGCCCGAGGGCAGCTCGCTCAAGGAGTACCGCAACCACTTTGCGCAGATGGTCGATCATCTGGAGCGTCACCAGGAACAGACCGGCATCAAGCTGCTATGGGGCACCGCCAACTGCTTCAGCAACCCGCGTTTTGCCGCCGGGGCCGCGAGTAATCCGGACCCGGAAGTGTTCGCCTTCGCCGCCGCCCAGGTGTTCAGTGCGATGAACGCCACCCTGCGGCTCAAGGGTGCCAACTATGTGCTGTGGGGTGGCCGTGAAGGGTATGAAACCCTGCTCAATACCGACCTCAAACGCGAGCGTGAACAGCTCGGACGTTTCATGCGCATGGTGGTGGAGCACAAGCACAAGATCGGCTTTACCGGCGACCTGTTGATCGAGCCCAAGCCCCAGGAGCCGACCAAGCACCAGTACGATTACGACAGCGCGACAGTGTTCGGCTTCCTGCATGAATACGGCCTGGAGCAGGAGATCAAGGTGAACATCGAGGCCAACCACGCGACATTGGCCGGGCACAGTTTTCATCATGAGATCGCCACCGCCGTGTCACTGGGGATCTTCGGCAGCATCGACGCCAACCGCGGTGACCCGCAGAACGGTTGGGACACTGACCAGTTCCCCAACAGCGTCGAGGAAATGACCCTGGCCACCTATGAAATCCTCAAGGCCGGGGGCTTCAAGAATGGCGGCTACAACTTCGATTCCAAGGTCCGGCGCCAGAGCCTGGACGAGGTGGACCTGTTCCACGGCCATGTGGCGGCCATGGATGTGCTGGCCCTGGCCCTGGAGCGTGCGGCGGCGATGGTGCAGGACGACCGCTTGCAGCAGTTCAAGGACCAGCGTTATGCCGGTTGGCAGCAGCCGTTGGGCCAGGCGGTGCTGGCGGGTGAGTTCAGCCTGCAGTCCCTGGCTGAGCATGCGTTCGCCCAGGAGCTGAACCCGCAGGCGGTGAGTGGTCGGCAGGAAATGCTGGAGGGGGTTGTGAATCGGTTTATCTATCGGTGACATTTGCACGACAAATCTATGCACAGAGCGTCAAGGGACGCTCTACAGTTCTACCCGCATCACCTTGTGTCTTTCCAACAACAATAAAGGGACGCACCACTATGAAATCATTCAAACGCACCCTGCTCGCTACCGCCCTGGCCCTGCTTGCCCTGCCGGTGATGGCCGATTCTGCCCATCCGAAGATCGGGTTTTCCATCGATGACCTGCGCCTGGAGCGCTGGTCCCGCGACCGCGATTACTTTGTTGCGGCCGCGGAAAAACTCGACGCCAAGGTGTTCGTGCAGTCCGCCGATGCCAACGAGCAGAAGCAGATTTCCCAGATCGAAAATCTGATTTCCCGGGGCGTCGATGTGATCGTCATCGTGCCCTTCAATGCCACCGTGCTGACCAATGCCGTGGCCGAAGCCAAGAAGGCCGGGATCAAGGTGGTGTCTTATGACCGCCTGATCCTCAACGCGGATATCGATGCGTACATTTCCTTCGATAACGAAAAAGTCGGTGAGATGCAGGCCAACGGCGTGCTGCAGGCGGCGCCCAAGGGTAACTACTTCCTGCTCGGCGGCGCACCGACGGACAACAACGCCAAGGTGCTGCGCGAAGGCCAGATGAAGGTGCTGCAACCGGCCATCGACAAGGGCGATATCAAGGTTGTCGGCCAGCAGTGGGTCAAGGAGTGGAACCCTACCGAAGCCTTGAGCATCGTCGAAAACGCCCTGACCCGTAATGACAACAAGATCGACGCCATCGTCGCGTCCAACGACGCCACCGCCGGCGGCGCAATCCAGGCCCTGGCCGCGCAGAAGCTGGCAGGCAAGGTGCCCATCTCCGGCCAGGACGCCGACCTCGCCGCCGTCAAGCGCGTGATCGACGGCACCCAGACCATGACCGTCTACAAGCCGCTCAAGCTGATCGCCACCGAAGCCGCCAAGCTCTCGGTACAACTGGCGCGCAACGAAAAACCCACCTACAGCTCGCAATACGACAATGGCAGCAAGAAGGTCGACACCATCCTGCTCACCCCGACGCCGTTGACCAAGGCCAACATCGACCTGTTGGAAAAGGACGGGTTCTATACCAAAGAGCAGATCGGCCTGTAGGAGCTGGCTTGCCTGCGAAAAGCGCCAACGATAACGCAGCGCTGCCAGGCAGGCCCGCGTCGCCTGCGCGATTTTCGCGAGCAAGCTCGCTCCTACAGTGAGCGTGTTTTATCGGCCTTTTGTGTGAGCCATCGCCATGTCGCACTACCTGCTGCAAATGAACGGCATCGTCAAAAGCTTTGGCGGTGTCAACGCCCTCAATGGCATCGATATCAAGGTACGTCCGGGCGAATGCGTCGGCCTGTGCGGCGAGAACGGTGCCGGTAAATCCACCTTGATGAAGGTGCTGTCGGCGGTCTACCCCTACGGCACCTGGGAGGGTGAAATCCTTTGGGATGGGCAGCCGCTCAAGGCCCAATCCATCAGCGAAACCGAGGCGGCCGGCATCGTTATCATCCACCAGGAACTGACCCTGGTGCCGGACCTGTCGGTGGCCGAGAACATCTTCATGGGCCACGAGCTGACCCTGCCCGGCGGGCGCATGAACTACCCGGCGATGCTGCACCGTGCCGAAGCCTTGATGCGCGAGCTGAAGGTACCGGACATGAATGTGGCGCTGCCGGTGTCGCAGTACGGCGGCGGCTACCAGCAACTGGTGGAAATCGCCAAGGCCCTCAACAAGCAGGCGCGCCTGTTGATTCTTGATGAGCCGTCTTCGGCGTTGACCCGTTCGGAAATCGAAGTGCTGCTGGATATTATCCGGGGCCTCAAGGCCAAGGGCGTGGCCTGCGTGTACATCTCCCACAAGCTCGATGAAGTGGCGGCGGTGTGCGACACCATCGCGGTGATTCGCGACGGCAAGCACATCGCGACCACGGCCATGGCGGACATGGACATCGCGCAGATCATCACGCAGATGGTCGGCCGCGAGATGAGCAACCTCTACCCGACCGAGCCCCATGCAGTGGGCGAAGTGATCTTTGAAGCGCGCAACGTCACCTGCTACGACGTCGATAACCCCAAGCGCAAGCGTGTCGACGATATTTCCTTTGTGCTCAAGCGCGGTGAAATCCTCGGTATCGCAGGGCTTGTGGGCGCCGGGCGCACCGAGCTGGTGTCGGCACTCTTCGGCGCCTACCCGGGCCGCTACAGCGCCGAGGTATGGCTGGACGGCCAACTGATCGACACGCGCACGCCGCTCAAAGCGATCCGCGCCGGGCTGTGCATGGTGCCCGAGGACCGCAAGCGCCAGGGCATCATTCCCGACCTGGGTGTGGGCCATAACATCACCCTGGCGGTGCTTGATAGCTACGCACACCTGAGCCGTATCGACGCCGAGGCCGAACTGGGCAGCATCGACCAGCAGATCGCGCGTATGCACCTCAAGACCGCCAGCCCGTTCCTGCCGATCACCAGCCTCTCCGGGGGCAACCAGCAGAAGGCCGTACTGGCGAAAATGCTGATGGCCAAGCCCAAGGTGCTGATCCTCGATGAACCCACGCGGGGTGTGGATGTGGGCGCCAAGTACGAGATCTACAAGCTGATGGGCGCGCTGGCGGCCGAAGGCGTGTCGATCATCATGGTCTCTTCGGAGCTGGCCGAAGTGCTCGGCGTGTCCAACCGTGTGCTGGTGATCGGCGACGGCCAATTGCGCGGTGACTTCATCAACGAGGGGCTGACCCAGGAGCAGGTGCTCGCCGCTGCGCTCAGCCAACACAATAACAATCGGAAGACCGCGTAGATGAATCAGGTCAAACACCTTTTCACCCGCTACAAAATGCTCGCGCTGGTGATCGCCGTGGCGTTCATCTGGCTGTTTTTCAGTTGGCAGACCGAGGGCGGCTTCCTCACCCCGCGCAACCTGTCCAACCTGCTGCGGCAGATGTCGATCACCGGGATATTGGCGTGCGGCATGGTGCTGGTGATCATCAGCGGCGAGATTGATTTGTCGGTGGGCTCGTTGCTCGGGCTGCTGGGCGGGCTGGCGGCGATTCTCGACGTGGTCTATCACGTGCCGCTGCTGGCCAACCTCAGTCTGGTGGCGCTGTGCGGCCTGATGATCGGCCTGGCCAACGGCTACATGACCGCTTACCTGCGCATCCCCTCATTTATCGTCGGCCTGGGCGGCATGCTGGCATTTCGCGGGATTCTGCTGGGGATTACCGGCGGCACCACCATCGCGCCGGTGTCGCCATCGCTGGTCTATGTGGGGCAGGGCTACTTGCCTCACACGGTGGGTGCCGGGCTGGGTGTATTGCTGTTCGCGCTAACGCTTTTTCTGACCTGGAAACAACGGCGCAACCGCGCGCTGCATGGCCTGGCCGCGCACTCGCTGGTGCGTGACGGGCTGCGTGTGATGCTGATCGGCGCGGTGCTCGCCGGGTTTGTCACCACCCTCAACAGCTACGACGGCATCCCGGTGCCGGTGCTGCTGTTGCTGGTGCTGCTCGGCGTATTCAGCTACGTCACCAGCCAGACCGTTTTTGGTCGGCGGGTGTACGCGGTGGGCAGCAATATGGAAGCCACGCGGCTGTCGGGCATCAATGTGCAGGCGGTGAAACTGTGGATCTTCGGCATCATGGGCGTGATGTGCGCCCTCGCCGGCCTGGTCAACACCGCCCGCCTCGCCGCCGGGTCACCGTCGGCGGGCAACATGGGCGAACTCGACGCCATCGCCGCCTGCTTTATTGGCGGCACCTCGATGCGCGGCGGCTCGGGCACGGTATACGGCGCGTTGCTCGGGGCCCTGGTGATTACCAGCCTGGATAACGGCATGTCGATGCTGGATGTAGACAGTTACTGGCAGATGATTGTGAAGGGCAGCATTCTGGTGCTGGCGGTGTGGGTGGATGTGAGTACGCGAGCGGGACGGCGGTAAGCCAATACTGGAGAACCCTGTGGGAGGGGGCTTGCTCCCGATGAGGGAGTGTCAGTGAACACATCTGTGACTGACACACCGCCATCGGGAGCAAGCCCCCTCCCACATTTATCTGCATTTCAAATGAGGGGTTGGTGGCATTTGGTCATGGTTTTTAAAGGGCCAGCAAGGCGTGTCCCTTTAAATTGCAGGACGTTTCCTAGACAATCCCTGCCGCCTTGTGCCTGCTGGAATCGATGGCTAGTCTGCGGTCCGTCACTGCCAATTCAGTGATCGGGTTTAGTCGCCCGGTATTCCAAAAGGCGCATGAACCACCCATGTTTTACGGTGGCTGTGCGCAGGGCGCCCTTGGGTGCGCCGGATTTTGCCTTTTGGCCGGTCGACTAACCTGCGTACAGCCGCCACCCTACGTTTAGTCGCGAAAGGTTCGGCTCCTTGAATCCAAAAGGAAGCTAAGCAATGAGTAAAGTCTTACCCGATCCACCCATCGATCCCGCAAAAGACCGCGCCGCCTTCAACCGCGCCATCGACCACTACCTGCCCACCCAAGGCTTCCACTGCGTCAACGAAGACCTGAGCTTCGAAGACGCCCTGCTCTACACCGCCAGTTTGCTCGACAGCGCATCCGCTACCGCGCTGGACTGCGGCGAGCTGCTGCAAAGCCCCGAGCGGGCGAAGATCCTGGCGGTGTGGCATTTGCTGGAAATTGCCAAGACCACCGTGGATCGCTCCATCGAATGCCTGACCTGCACAAAAGCCACTGCATAGAACGCGGTTGAAACTGTGGGAGGGGGCTTGCTCCCGATGGCTGAGTGTCAGTCAGTATCTGCTTGACTGATACACCGCTATCGGGGGCAAGCCCCCTCCCACTTTGATCTCCCACATTGATCTCCATTTTTTCCAGGGGTTATTGCGTACAAGAACTAAATGTCCATAATAGACAAATTAGTTTCCCTGGAGACATCCATGTCCAATTCCCCCCTCATCATCGATCAAGTTCAGGCGCGGGCATTGCTCGCCCAGATCGATGTACCTCTTATCCTGCGCAAGCTGTTCTGCGACCTGGCCGCCGGGCAGGCCGTGCAACCGCCGCAGCAGTGGGTGGAGTTCCCCCACGGTGCCGGTGACTTTATCAACTACCTGGGGGTGCTGGCCGAGGACGGGGTGTATGGGGTCAAGACCTCACCCTACATCGTGCGTGAGCAAGGGCCCCTGGTGACGGCGTGGACGCTGTTGATGTCGATGCACAGTGGCCAGCCGTTGCTGTTGTGCGACGCTTCTGAGCTGACCACCGCACGCACCGCCGCGACCACCGCACTGGCGGTGGACGCTCTGGCACCGGCGACGGCGCAGCGTCTGGCGATCATCGGCAGCGGCAAGGTCGCCCAGGCGCACCTGCGTTATGTGCAGAACCTGCGCGACTGGCAGCACATCCGCCTGTACTCCCCCAGCCTTGACAGTGCCAGCGCCGACACCCGCGCGCAGTTGACCGGCCTGGACCCGCGCCTGGCCCTCGCCGACACTTGCGATGCCGCAGTAGAGGACGCGGATGTGATCATGCTCTGCACCTCATCGGCAGGCCCGGTGATCGACCCGATGCGCTTGCGCAAGCCTGCCCTGATCACCTCCATCAGCACCAATGCACCCCGTGCCCATGAAGTGCCCCCGGCGTGCCTCAACCAGATGCAGGTGTACTGCGACTATCGGCAGACCACGCCGGGCGCGGCCGGCGATATGCTGATCGCCAGCGAACAGCACGGCTGGGACGCGCGCGCAGTGCTCGGTGACTTGCCCGAATTGCTCTGCGACATGGCGCAACGTCCAAACTACGATCGGCCGGTATTTTTCCGCTCCATTGGCCTGGGCCTGGAAGATATTGCATTGGCCAATGCCTTGTACCAACTGCAGCGCTAACCCGGAGATTTTTATGCAGCAGGCAGATTTCATCATCATCGGCGGCGGCATTGCCGGCGCATCCACCGGTTTCTGGTTGTCGCAGCACGGCAAGGTGCTGGTGCTGGAGCGTGAAAACCATCCGGCCTATCACTCCACCGGTCGTTCGGCGGCGCTTTACACGGCGGCCTACGGCACCCCGCAAGTACGTGCGCTGACCCTGGCCAGCCGGGCGTTTTTCGATGAACCGCCAGCGGGCTTCTGCGCGCATCCATTGCTCACACCCCGGGGCGAAATGACCGTCGACTTCAACGGCGATCCGGCGGAGCTGGACAGCCAATACCTGAGCGCCAAAGCCACCGTAGCCCAGGTGGAACGCCTGAGTGCCGACGAAGCCTGTGCACGGCTGCCGATCCTGCGTCGCGAGAAAGTCCACGGTGCCATCTATGACCCCACCGCCTGCGACATCGACACCGACGCCCTGCACCAGGGCTATCTGCGCGGTATCCGCCGTAACCACGGAGAGGTACGCACCGACAGCCATGTGCTGGGCCTGAGTCGTGACGCCGAAGGTCTGTGGCAAGTGCGTACCCAGGACGCAACCTTCAGCGCCCCAGTCATCATCAACGCCGCTGGCGCCTGGGCCGACCATATCGGCGGTCTGGCCGGCGCGGCGTCCATCGGCCTGCAACCCAAGCGCCGCTCGGCCTTTATCTTCGCCGGCCCCGACGGGGTGAACAGCCATGATTGGCCAATGCTGGTAGCCCTCGACGAAGCCTTCTACATGAAGCCGGATGCCGGCATGTTCCTCGGCTCGCCGGCCAATGCCGACCCGGTGGAGCCCCAGGACGTGCAGCCCGAAGAACTGGATATCGCCATGGGCATCTACCAGATTGAAGAGGCCACCACCCTGACCATCCGCCGCCCGACGCGCACCTGGGCCGGGCTGCGCAGTTTCGTGCACGACGGTGATTTGCTCTGCGGTTTTGACCCGCAGGTGCCAGGGCTGTTCTGGGTGGCAGCACAGGGTGGTTATGGTATCCAGACCTCTCCGGCCATGGGCCAGGCCAGCGCCGCACTGGTGCGCGGCGCACCGCTGCCCGAGGCGCTGACGCGATTCGGCCTGGACGCTGGTATGCTCTCCCCCGTCCGCCTGGAGCCCCATTGATGACCATCGCCGAACAAGACACCGTCATGCAAAACTTTCGTGGCATCGCCGATGCGATCGCCACCCTGTTCTTTCCCCATGCGGAAGTGGTGCTGCATGACTTGCGTACGCAAACCGTCGACTACATCGCCAACAACCTGTCTAAACGCAGTTTGGGTGATGATTCGTCGCTGGAGGACATGCTGGACGGTGACATCAGCGAAGTGAATATCGGCCCTTACGAAAAACTCAACTGGGACGGTCAGAAAATTCGCAGCCTGAGCACTGTGCTGCACGACCACAAAGGCCGCCGGCTGGCCGTGCTGTGTATCAACCTGAATATCTCGATGTTTGAAACCGCCAAGGCGGCACTGGACCTGTTCCTGTCGCCAAGCAAGTTGATCGCCCAGCCGGATGCATTGTTTCGCGATGATTGGCAGGAACGCATCAACACGTTCCTGCATGCCTGGCTGCGCGAGCGCCAGTTGAGCCTCAACCTGCTGACCCGCGACCACAAGCGTGAACTGGTGCTGGCGCTGCATGCCGAAGGCGCATTCAAGGGCAAGAGCGCCTCCAACTATGTGGCCAATGTGCTGGGCATGGGGCGGGCGACGGTCTACAAGCACCTGAAAGAGTTAAAGGCTTGACCACCTGCAGGAGCGAGCTTGCTCGCGAAGAACCTCAACGATAACGCGTGTGTTCTGGGTAAACGCGGTGCCTGTGAGTCCTTCGCGAGCAAGCTCGCTCCTACAAGGGTTCGAGCAGCTGAGATCAGTCGCCGTAGATATCGGTCTTGAAGTACTGCTGCGAAATCTTCTGGTATTCGCCACTGGCTCGAATGCCATCGATGGCCGCATTCAACTCGCTGACCAATGCCGTATTGCCCTTGCGCACTGCAATCCCCGCGCCCTCGCCCACGTATTTCGGATCCTTGAGTTCCGGGCCGACAAAGGCATAGCCTTGGCCGCGTGGCATCGCCAGGAAGTCGCTCAGGGGGATGGTGTCGGCAAAGATTGCATCCAGGCGCCCCGCTGCCAGGTCCATGTAGATCTCTTCGTTATTGCTGTAGCGCTTGACGTTGATGCCCTTGGGCTCGAACACCTCGGTGGCATAACGGTCGGTGGTGGTGGCGCGTTGCACGCCGACGTTCTTGCCCTTGAGGCTGGCGTACTGGTCATCCACCACCGCACCGTCCTTCATCACCAGGCGTGAGGAGGTGAAGTAATACTTGTGGGTGAAATCCACTGATTTCTTGCGGTCTTCGTTGATGGTCATGGACGACAGCGCCATGTCGATTTTCTTGACCTTGAGGGAGGGAATCAAGCCGTCGAACTCACCTTCGACCCACACGCACTTGACCTTCATTTGCGCACACAGGGCGTTGCCGATGTCGTAGTCGAAACCGACGATCTTGCCGTCACCGGTCTTTGAGGCGAAAGGCGGGTAAGCGGCCTCGATGCCGATACGCAGGGTTGTCTCGGCGGCGAGCAAGTGGCTGGCAGCGAACAGGCTCAGGGCCAGGGCGGGGATAAGGTGGCGTTTCTTCATGATCGGGTTCTCGCGGGTTGTTGTTGGTTTGGCAAGAGTGAAGAAAAACGTGCGGCGATGACTTTGTACTTATAATTCCATACTGGACTTTTATGTTCTTCGCGTCAATTCAGAGCAAACACATAAAAATGTGGGAGGGGGCTTGCTCCCGATGGCGGTGTTTCAGGCTCAGATACAGTGCCTGAAACACCGCCATCGGGAGCAAGCCCCCTCCCACATTAAGCCCCTGCGGCGCAGGTTAAACCTTACTTTGAAACAGGCATCGCAAACTCCGCACCCTGCTCGATACTCTCCGACCAACGCTGCATGATTGACTTCTGCTTGGTGTAGAAGCGCACGCCCTCGGTGCCGTAGGCATGCATGTCGCCGAACAGGCTCTTCTTCCAGCCACCAAAACCATGCCAGGCCATCGGCACCGGGATCGGTACGTTGATGCCGACCATGCCCACTTCAATGCGCCGGGCGAATTCGCGGGCGATGTTGCCGTCGCGGGTGAAGCAGCTGACGCCGTTGCCGAACTCGTGGTCGTTGACCAGCTTCACTGCTTCGGCGAAATCGTTGACGCGCACGCAGGCCAGCACCGGGCCGAAGATTTCTTCGCGGTAGATGCTCATGTCCCGGGTCACGTGGTCGAACAAGGTGGCGCCGAGCCAGAAGCCGTTTTCCAGGCCAGGCTCGGTGGGCACGTAGTCACGGCCATCGAGCAACAAATGCGCGCCGGCCTGTACGCCCTGCTCGATATAGCCGCTGATGCGCTCCAGCGCAGCCCGCGACACGATCGGACCCATTTCGGCTTTCAAATCGCGGCCATCGGTGATGCGCAACGTCTTGGCGCGCTCGGTCAAGGCGGCAATGACTTTGTCGCCCACATCCCCCACCAGCACCGCCACCGAGATCGCCATGCAGCGCTCGCCGGCACTGCCGTAGGCGGCGCCCATCAGCGCGTCGACGGTACGCTCGATATCGGCATCGGGCATCACCACCATATGGTTCTTCGCCCCGCCCAGGCCCTGCACGCGCTTGCCGTGACGGGCACCGCTCTCATAGATGTACTGGGCGATGGGCGTGGAGCCGACGAAGCTCACGGCCTTTACGTCGGGGTGTTCGATCAGTGCGTCCACCGACTCCTTGTCGCCCTGCACCACGTTGAACACACCTTTGGGCAAGCCGGCTTCACGCAGCAGCTCGGCCATGAACAGCGCGGCACTCGGGTCAGTGGGGCTGGGCTTGAGAATGAAGGTGTTGCCCGCCGCGATGGCGATGGGGTACATCCACATCGGCACCATCACCGGGAAGTTGAACGGCGTGACGCCAGCGACGACGCCCAGGGGTTGGCGCATCGTCCAGTTGTCCATGCCACGGGAGACCTGGTCGGAATGCTCGCCCTTGAGCAGGTTGGGAATGCCGCAGGCAAATTCGAGGATATCGATGCCACGGTCGACTTCGCCCTGGGCATCGGTGAACACCTTGCCATGCTCGGCGACGATGATGCGCGCCAGGTCGTCCTTGCGTTCGCGCAGCAGGTGCAGGTATTCGAACAGCACACGGGCGCGGCGGATCGGCGGCGTGTCGGCCCAGCCGGCAAATGCAGCCTGGGCGGCAGCGACGGCTTCGGCCACGGTCTGGCGGCTGGCCAGGGCCACGCGCCCGGTCACTTCGCCGGTGGCCGGGTTGTAGACGTCCTGATAGCGGTCATCGCGGCTGACGCGCTGGTCGTTGATGTAGTGTTCGATGGTGGTGGTCATGGCAGTGGATCCCCGGTGGGTAGCGTTGGAACATACGATAGGCTTTCTATTTGTTCCAAACCAGAGCAGAATCCAGAACTTATTGTCCTTGTATGCGAACAATACAATTATGGAAAAGGCTGAGATCGAAGGCTTGTGGACCCACATTCACTGGCTGTCGGTGCTGGAGGAACACGGCACCTACACCGCTGCGGCTGCCCGCCTGGGGGTGAGCAAATCCGCGGTCAGCCAACGTATCTCCGACCTGGAAAAAGCCACCGGCACGCGCCTGGTGACCCGCACCACGCGCAGCGTACGACTGACCGAGGCCGGGTTGTCCTTGACCCGCGACGTGCGCAGCGCCTACGCGCAGATCGCCCGCAGCTTTTCCTCGGTACGCGATTCGGTCGGCGAAATTCGCGGCCTGGTACGCCTGACCGCCCCGGTGGCGTTCGCCCGGCAACAACTGGTGCCGCACCTTTCCGGTTTTTTGCAGCAGTATCCGCAGGTGCGCATTCAGCTCGATGTGTCCGACGCCTTGAGCTCACTGGCGGCCGAGGGTTATGACCTGGCGGTGCGCCATGGTTTCCAGGTGCCGGAAACCCATGTGGCGTGGAAGCTGTGCGACACCACCTCGGTCCTGGTCGCAACCCAGGACTACCTGCAACACCACGGCGAACCGCGAACCCCGGCAGATCTCAGCGCGCATAACTGCCTCTACTACCCACGGGGCAGCGACCAGCCGGCCTGGACCTTCGAGCGCGGCGGCAAAAACAGCCAGCGCGTCACCGTGCCCATCGCCGGCAGCTTTTCCACCAACAACAGCGAAGCCTTGCGTGACGCGGCGCTCAACCACCTGGGCATCGCCCTGCTCCCGGACTTCAGCGCCCAGGCCGCTTTAGCCAGCGGCAAGTTGGTGCAGGTGTTGAAGGGGTGGACGCTCAAGGGTGCGTTTGCCGATGAAATCTATTTGATCAGGCCGTACTCGCCCCATGTGCCCAAGGCAGTGACGGCGTTGGTGGGGTATTTGAAGGAGAAACTGGCGGGAGGGTTTCGGTTCATTTGATCAAAGGTGGTATTGGCTGGCATCAGCGAAAATGTGGGAGGAGGCTATAGCTCATTCCTCGCGAATACTTGCCTGATCCTCCGACTTATCAGCCCCTGCCATAGATAGCCCTTGCGCCGTAGTCTAGAGTCCAATAATGCGCGCGGGGTGGGGATGAAAACCCTGCCCGACCGCGTCGCCACACCAAGTCGCCCATGAGCGACCCCGAGGGAAGGCCATGCCGCACTCCCCTTATAAAAAACAAAGCACCACCAACCGTTGATCAGCAGGTGAGCCATGGAATTACGTATTAACCAAAAGGCCTATCAAGTCGATGCCGAAGCCGACACCCCCTTGTTATGGGTGATCCGCGACAATCTGGGGCTGACCGGCACCAAGTACGGCTGCGGCCTGGCTCAATGTGGCGCCTGTTCGGTGCTGGTGGACGGCAATGTAGTGCGCTCATGCGTCACCCCGGTAGCCGGCGTGGTCGGCCGCGAAATCACCACCATCGAGGCCATCGAAGAAGATGAGGTGGGCAAGCGTGTGGTCGCCACCTGGGTCGAACGCCAGGTGGCGCAATGCGGTTACTGTCAGTCCGGGCAGGTGATGGCGGCCACTGCACTGCTCAAGCACACCCCGGCGCCCACCGCTGAGCAGATTAACGCGGCGATGATCAACCTGTGCCGCTGCGGTACTTATAACGCTATCCAGAGCGCCATGCAGGACCTGGCCAAGCAGGAGAGCGTCTGATGAATACGCCCATCAAGCTTCCTCAAGGCCTGCTCGATCTGGCATCAGGTGAGCCTATCAACCTGTCCCGCCGCCGCTTCCTGACCAGTACCGCCGTGGGCGCGCTGGTAATCGGTTTCGGCCTGCCCCTGGGCTCGGCTCGGGTACAAGCCGCCACCAGCGCTGCCGAACGTGGCACCCAGGTGCCGGCGTTCCTGGAGATTCGCCCGGACGGCAGCGTGCGCTTGCTCAGCCCGTTCATGGAAGGCGGGCAAGGCACCCACACGGCCATGGCGCAAATTGTCGGCGAAGAACTGGATGCCGACCCGGCCACTTTCATCGTCGAAAGTGCGCCGCCCGGCGAAGCCTATGTAGTGATGGAAAACGGCCTGCGCATCACCGGCGGCAGTATGTCGGTGCGCATGAGCTACCCGACCATGCGCCGCCTCGGCGCCCTGGCGCGGGCGATGCTGCTGCAAGCGGCGGCTGAACAAATGGGTGTGCCGGTCGCGCAATTGACCACCCAACCCGGCCGCGTGGTGCATACCGCGTCGGGCCGCTCCCTGGGCTATGGTGAATTGGCCGGCCGCGCCCTGGACATGCCGGTGCCCGACCCGGCCAGTATCACCCTGCGCGACCCAAGCCAGTTCCGCTGGATCGGCAAGCCGGTCAAGCGTCTCGATGCCTACGACAAATCCACCGGCAAGGCGCAGTACTGCATCGACCTCAAGGTCGACGGCATGCTCCACGCCGCCGTGCAGCATGCGCCGCGCCTGGGCATGAGCGTGGGCAGCCTGCGCAATCAGGCCGAGGTACAAGCCATGCAAGGCGTGCACTCGGTGCATGTGCTGCCCGGCGCGGTGGCGGTGGTGGCCGAGCGCTGGTGGCACGCCAAGCGCGCGGTCGAGGCCATCCAGGTTGACTGGCAGGAAGCCCCTGCCGATTCGACGGTACGGGTGATGCCGGCAGATTTTTCCAGCGACAAGCACCGCGACTTCCTCGCCGCCCAGCAAGGCCCGGCCCGCGATGACGAAAACGAAGGCGACGTAGCCGGCGCGCTGGCCGGTGCCAAGACCCAGGTGCAGGCCACCTACCACAACCAATACCTCAACCACGCCCAGCTCGAGCCGCCGTCGGCCCTGGCACGCTACAACCCGGACGGCACCCTGGAGGTGTGGTTGCCCAACCAGGCGCCGGATATGTTCCGCGACGACATTGCCAAGCGCACTGGCCTGGCCGCCGACAAGATCACCTTGCACTCGCCCTTGCTGGGCGGTTTCTTTGGCCGGCATTTTCTCTATGAGTCGGCCAACCCTTATCCCCAGGCCATCGAATTGGCCAAGGCCGTGGGGCGCCCGATCAAGCTGATCTGGACCCGGGAAGAAGAGTTCCTGCGCGATGTGCTGCGCCCGGTGGCGGTGGTCAAGTTCCGCGCCGGCCTGGACGCCAATGGCCTGCCGGTGGCCATCGAGGCGGTCAGCGCCACCGAAGGCCCGACCGAAGCCCTCGCCGGCAAACAGGGTGAAAAAATCGACCCCACAGCCATGGAGGGGCTGTCGGGAAAGGCCTATGCAATCCCCAACAAACGCATCGCGCAGATCTACGTCAAGGGCCCGGTGATGCTGGGCTACTGGCGCTCTGTAGGCAACTCGCTCAACGATTTTTTCTACGAAGCGTTCCTCGATGAGCTGGCGGACAAAGGCGGTCAAGATCCCTTTGACCTGCGCCTGCACCTGCTACGTGATAACCCACGATTGACCACCCTGCTGCAAGCCGTGGGCGAGCTGTCGGGTGGCTGGAAACGTGGCCCCTTCACCGCCGAAGACGGCAGCCGGCGTGCGCGTGGCGTGGCCATGGCGTCGCCGTTTGGCTCCCATGCGGCGGTGATCGCCGAAGTGTCGATTGAAAACGGCCAGGTCAAGGTGCATGACATCTGGCAGGCCATTGACCCCGGCAGCATCGTCAACCCGGCGATCATTGAAGCCCAGGTCCACGGTGCCGTGGCCCTGGGTCTGTCGCAAACACTGGTCGAGGAAGCGGTGTACGTGGACGGTAAGCCACGGGCACGCAACTACGACCTTTACCCAGTGCTGCCGCCTGCGCGGATGGCGCGGGTGCATGTGCGTATTGTCGAGAGTGGCGAAAAAATGGGCGGTATCGGCGAACCGCCGCTGCCCGCGGTGGCGCCGGCTGTGGCCAACGCGGTGGCGCAGTTGACCGGCCAGCGCATCCGCAGTCTGCCATTGAGCCGTTACACCTTTAGCTAACCGACAGGGAACGCCCATGAACAACCGCCGATTCGCAAGAACCGCAGGGTGGCTGGTGCTGCCCTGTGTGGTCGCCGCAGGCCTGCTGGCCTGGTACGTCACACGCCAGCCCGCTTCGCCTTTTGAACAGCAACAGGCTACAAGTTTCGAGCCCGCCTTGGTCAGTCGCGGCGAATACGTTGCGCGGGTGAGTGACTGCGTGGCCTGTCACAGCCTCGCCGGCAAGCAGCCCTTTGCCGGTGGCCTGGAAATGGCCACGCCACTGGGGGCGATTCACGCCACCAACATCACCCCCGACCGCGAGCATGGCATTGGCGCCTATAGCCTGGCCGACTTCGACCGTGCCGTACGCCATGGCGTAGCGCCAGGCGGGCGGCGGCTGTACCCGGCCATGCCCTACCCGTCCTATGTAAAGCTCAGCGACGACGACGTGAAGGCGCTGTACGCGTTCTTCATGCAAGGCGTGCAACCGGCCAGCCAGGCGAACATCCCCAGTGACATTCCCTGGCCGCTCAATATGCGCTGGCCCATCGCCCTGTGGAACGGCGTGTTCGCGCCTACCGCCACCTATGCGGCCAAACCCGGCCAGGACGCACTGTGGAACGGCGTGTTCGCGCCTACCGCCACCTATGCGGCCAAACCCGGCCAGGACGCACTGTGGAACCGTGGGGCCTATATCGTCCAGGGCCCCGGCCATTGCGGCAGTTGCCATACACCGCGCGGCCTGGCCTTCAACGAGAAAGCCCTGGATGAGTCCGGCGCGCCGTTCCTTGCCGGTGCCCTGCTCGACGGCTGGTACGCGCCGAGCCTGCGCCAGGATCACAACACCGGCCTGGGCCGCTGGAGCGAGGCGCAGATCGTGCAGTTCCTCAAGACCGGGCGCAATGCCCACGCGGTGGTCTACGGTTCGATGACCGAAGCGTTCAACAACTCCACGCAGTTCATGCAGGACGAGGACCTGGCCGCCATCGCCCGTTACCTCAAGTCACTGCCCGGCGACCCGCAGCGTGATGGCTCACCCTGGCAGTATCAGGCGGTCGCCAACGCCCCGGCGCAAACCCCGGGCGCCCATACCTATGCCACCCGCTGCGCCTCGTGCCACGGCCTCGACGGCAAAGGCCAGCCCGAATGGATGCCACCCCTGGCCGGCGCCACTTCGGCACTGGCCAAGGAAAACGCCTCGGCGATCAACATCACCCTCAACGGCTCGCAACGCGTGGTGGCAGCCGGTGTACCCGACGCCTACCGCATGCCGGCGTTTCGCGAGCAGTTGTCCGATGAGGAAATCGCCGACGTGCTGAGCTACGTGCGCGGCACCTGGGGCAACAGCGGTGGCTCGGTCGATGCGAAGGCCGTGGGTAAACTGCGCGGGCATACCGACCCGGCGAGTAGCAGCCCGATCATCCTGCATATGCGCTGAGTGATGTATGAACTGTGGGAGGGGGCTTGCTCCCGATAGCGGTAGTTCAGTCACAGTTGTATAGACTGACACACCTATATCGGGAGCAAGCCCCCTCTTATCAAACTTCAAGTAATCTACTGATTTTAAAGAGTTAAAATTTAGTCCTAACGCCGGATATTTTGGCGGCGGTCCAGGTTGCTGCGCGACGGCGCCACGTCGACGATGTGACCGGGTTGTTGGGTTGTTGGGGCGAGTACATATCCGTTGCTTAGGTAACGGCCACTATAGGTTCCGCCCTTACGGCGGCTCACTTTGCAAAAGCGGCAAAGTAAGCAAAACGCTCTTGCCCCACCACTCGGCACCTCGCCCAGGCTCGGTGTGCCCGTAATCCGCCATGGATTTGGGGCCGCCGCCACGCGCCATCCATGGCGCGGGGCGGCTAAACCGGCATCCCTGCCGGTTTACCCCCCAAATCCCTGTCGAATTCCGGCCAGCGTGGTTTAACGGGGCGCCTTAGATCAAAAACACAGCGAGGCGGCCTTATAGCCGACCTGATCGTTGAAGTGTGCGCGTACCCCTGTGGGAGCGGGCTTGCCCGCGAAGGTCGTTAACGATGACACGGGAAACCAGAAAGAACGCGGCGTTCTCAGATTTTTCGCGAGCAAGCTCGCTCCTACAGAAAAGCACAAGCGCCGCCAGCGTATCTGCGATGCGCAGCGAGTCGCTTTTGATCTTGCTTTTGATCTTAGGCGCCCCGTTAAACCACGCTGGCCGAACGCAGGCTTGAAGCCGTGGTCCACGGATTCAAGCCGGAGAGAGGGCACACCGAGCCTAGGCGAGGTGCCGAGTGGTGGGGCAAGAGCGTTTTGCTTACTTTTGCCTGGGCCGGCATTCCGGCTGTTCAAAAGTGAGCCGCTGTAAAAGCGGAACCCTAAGTGGCCGTTGCCCAAATAACGGATATGTACCGAGGACGAAAACCAACATCCTGCTCGGCTGTCAGGCCGCCACGGAAGCAAGCTCCCTAGTTTGCTGCGCGACAGCGTCACATCGAAGATGTGGTGGGGACTCCCACATTTAGTCCAGGGGCCTCTACTTGCTTTCCTCAGCCTTGCCTTCCTGCATCTGCACCGACGACTTGGTCCCGCTGGTGTTGTTCTTGGTGGTGTTGTCGGAGCTGTCAAAACAGCCGTGAAGCATGAACGCGCTGCACAATCCCAGGCACATATAGAGCTTCTTCATGATGATTCACCTGCTGCTGAGTGAGTGATATCCAGGGCGCCAGACGAGCGCAACGTTCGTGGGCCCGTTATATATCTGTCCGGAACGAAGGCGCAGGCGTTCAACAAATCGGTGCAGGCTTGGACGAATGGTCGGCCACTCGTCGAAGCCTGTGCAAATTGTTAAAACTTTAGCGCCCATGGCCCCTTCAAATGCATATGAAGCGGCGCATTCGCCCGCCACCTCAAGCAAGCGCGGAGATTAGTTCATGAACGTCCGACTGCCGATCACCTTGCTACTCATCATTACGTCCTCGACGGCCCTGGCCGACGCCTGCGATGTGGTTACACGCGGGCAAAGCGCCCAGGTGCCGACGGTCGAGCAACATACCTGCTACCGCTACGAGGGCATGCCGCCTGAAGCCATCGACTGGTCTTGCAGCAACGAGAACAAGGAGATGATGCCTACTACGAAAAACAAGGTAGCGGCCTGTGCCAGCAACCATGTCGCCAGCTGCAAGGCCACGCCGACCCAAGAGGCCCTGGCCAACCCCCATTCGACGTCCAAGTCGCCGGATCACGAAGGCGCATTGCTGCCCAAGAATGCCCGCGTAGTGACCTACTACTACGCCGCCAATGATCTGGTCCAAGCCAAGATCGACTGTGAAAAAGCCGGCGGCGAATGGGCCTCGCAGCCAGTCAAATAAGGCTTAGCTAGCCTTGTTCGCCGGCCAGGGCGCGCTGGTGAAAATGTGCCAGCCGCTTCAAGGCATGCTCCGCCGCGTAAAGCTGCACCTGCTCCCGGGAACCCAGGAAGCGTTCCTTGCGGCTGAAAATACTCACCCCCTGCCCCATCCGATAAGCCCAGGCGAAGCAAATGGTCCCGGCCGGAATGCCGTCCACGTCATCCGGGCCGAGCAGCCCGGTGGTGGCCACGGCCACGCCCGCGGGACTGTCACGCATCGCGCCTGCGGCCATCTCACGGGCGACCTCGCAACTGGTGAGGTTGAAGGTCTCAATCGTATACGCACGCACGCCCAACAAACGCTGCTTGGCTTCAGGGGCATACACCACGTACCCACTCTCGATACACGCCCCACCGCCCTCGACTTCCGACAGCAGGGTGATGATTTTCCCCGCTGTACAGGACTCGGCCGTGGTAAGGGTCATATCGTATTGTTTCAGGTAGTCAATCGTGGAAACGGCGATAGACACGGTTTTATCCTCCTGCACGTCATGTGCGAGCCTGATGCTGGTTCAGTACGTGGCCAGGTAGTCGGCCAAGGTCTGTGCGCACGCTTGGATCGCACCGTCGACAATCACCTCATAGCCATGGGTGTTTTCCGTGGGAATCGCCACACAGCCGGCGCGGGCCGAGGTGCCGTTACTCATGACCGCGCTGGCATCCGAGGCAAAATCCACCAGCAGGGCATATTGCGGCGCATAACCACAGCGTTGCGCTGCAGCCGCCAGGCCGCTCACTACCGAGCGGGTGTAATAACCTTTCAGGTCACCGGTATTGATAATCGGATCGACCCCCAGGCGCGTACCGTACTCATGCATCACCGGGCCGACTTCCACCGCGATGGTAGTATCGCCCGGCAGCGTTGCCGCAGCGTACATGGCGCCGGCATTGCACTCTTCTTCAAGGGTGGTGAAGACGAAGTACGCATCGCAGGAAAGCGCTTGTCGTCGTCGTTTTAGGCACTGCGCGGCATAGAGTACCGCGGCGATGGGCGCACGGTCGTCCAGGAAGTGCGCGGCAATGGCATCCCCCACCCGAAACGGCTCGCGCCAGTGTTGGCTCAGGGTTACGCGACTGCCGGGACGCACCCCGCAGTCACGCAAGGTCTGACTTGAGCAACGGGTGATGACATGCACATCATTCCAGTGCACATCCCCGGACAACACATCAGCGCCCTGGGGCGCGTTGGCCGTCATGTGCATCGAGCCAAAGGACAGCACACCCGGGATAAACTGGTGATCACCGAGAATATCCACCGGGCACATGCCGAAGTTCACCGGGTTCGCGCCGCCCAGCGCCGTCACGCGCAACGTGCCATCCGCTTCGACATGCTTGACCACCATGGCGATTTCATCCATGTGCGCCATGATTTTCACCGCACGCCCGGGATCGTGGTTGCCCTGCGCCGCCTTGATCAGGCCAATCACGTTGCCAGCGGGATCGACCCAGGTTTCGTCACACAACGGCCCGAGGCTTTCCAGGCAAATCGCACGCACCTCGTCTTCCTGGCCTCCGGGGCCACGCGCGCGCAATAGCCGTTCAAGCAGTGTTGCCACGCCCTGCGCATCGTCGTTGGAAGGGTCATCGTATGGCTGGGGCTGCATCCGCCGGGTTCTCCTTTGTCGAAATCGATATCGGACGGCTCATCGGCGACGCTGCTCGCTATGCCCGCCGCCGCGCTTGGGTACTTATGAAAAATGACCCGTCGCGCTGACCAGTGTTCCAAAACTTTTAGCAACTGGGCTGCCTCTCCGGCGACGCGGGGCCTCTGGACAGCCGCTCGCCATTCCGGTTGAACACCTGCGCGGCCAAGCCTTCTAACCCTCGGTACAGCCTCACCGACCATGGAGGGAATCCACGATGAAAAAACTCAGCCTGACACTGTCCATTGCCTTGCTGACCGCCTGCGCCAGCAACAACTCACCGTCCAATGTGGTTGCGCCCGGTGATGCTAAGTCGCCCACCACGCGCACCCTGGATGCTGGCGCTGCGGTGCTGCAATCGCGCCCGCCGGTGGATGCATTGAATGCCTACCTGGACGGCTTCCATTTCTACAACGGCCACCCCGATGTGCAGATGGAAGCTCATCACTACTGCGCGATCCTCAATGAAGAAGTGATCCAGTGCGTGATCTACGACGGCAACCGCAAGGATGCCAAGCTGATGGGGGTGGAATACATCATCAGTGAGCAGCTGTTCAACGCCCTGCCCGCGCAGGAGAAGGCGCTGTGGCATAGCCACGTGCATGAGGTCAAATCAGGCCAGTTGGTTGCACCGGGCATTCCACAGGTGGCCGAACATGCCCTGATGGAGAAACTCGTGCATACCTATGGCAAGACCTGGCACACCTGGCATACGGACCTTCACAAGCAGCTGCCGTTGGGCGTGCCGCAACTGATGATGGGGTTTACCGCCGACGGCCAGGCCGACCCGAAGATGGTCGCCGAGCGGGATAAGCGCCTGGGCGTGGACAGCAACCAGAAGAAGGCCGCACGCGCGGATATCGCCACTCCCGCCATTGCTCCAGGGGCGGATGCGTGGCGCCAAGGCAGGATTATCCAGATCGACGACCCGACCCAGACTCCCCACCGGCACTGACCGCTGACCACCGAAGTACCAGCTATCGAGGTGTCCGACAATCTTTCTGAATTTTTTCTGGCGTCAAATATCTGTAGCACATGAGCTTAGGGAGGCCTCATGAAAACCAACGAACTGTTTACCATCGAGTATCAACTTCACGGCAAGCCCAAATCGTTCATCTTGCGTGCGCCGCAGATGAATAATGCCGACGCCTGGCATTGGGCAAGTTGCGATGCCGGTGTGGCGGTCATACCGAGGTTCGGGCAAAACAACCTCAAGCGCGTTTCCAAACCGATGGCGGAAAAATACGGCATCACTGATGTGCGCTGGTGCGGTGCGGCGCAACTCCAGTGGGCGGAGGATTTGACACAATGAACGGCCAGACGCTCGACTACACCCCTTCAGAGGGATGGGATGACGAAATAGCGCAGAACACCCGGATGTTTTTCGAAGCCGATCGGCTCGATACCTTGGCGTACCAAATCATCGAGTCCTACAGCGGCGACGCGAACACCTGGCTGCGTTTCACCGAAGCCAAGAAGCTCGCGGATGCGCAACGCACGGCGGCGTATCAAGAATGGATGCGCATCCATCGAGCGAAGGGAAGTAAGCGCCAACCCGGGCGTTATTCGTAGGGGATAACCGAGATTTTGCCGTTGCGCTCCAGAATCGCGAAGCGTATCTGCCGGATCTCGACAAGCCCTTGGATGGACCGGGCCGCCTCAAGGATGTCGCCTTCATCCAGGCGCGCATGCTTGAGGCGTTTGTGCAGTACCTGGCCCTCCTCGACCAGCACCGTCGGCCCACCATCCAGCACCCGTGCGAACCCGGTTGAGCGCTGCTTGACCAGCGAGAAGCCAATGTCGATGGCAATCAAGGTGACGATCACCATCACGGCATTGGTCAGCGAGAAATCGTCACCGAGCAGTGCCTGCTGGGTGGCCTCGCCGATGACCATCAACAGCACCAGGTCAAAGGTGGTGAGTTCAGCCAGTGTGCGCCTGCCGGCCACCTTGAACAGCACCAGCAGTACCAGGTAAATCGCCGCAGCCCGCAACACAGAGTCCATGGTCGCCCCTAGGGATAAATGAATTGGGAAAGGCCCACTGAAGCGCCCGATGCCAGCGCCACCTTGGTTTGAAAGCTGCCAACACCGTCGCTGTTGAGGGTCACGTGAAGCATCGCATGACCGTCGTTGTCGCTCAGCACCCACACCTTCATGCCATCGCCTGCGGTACTGGCCTTGAGTGGCTGGGGTTGCAGCATTTGCACATTGAAGCCCTGCAACAGCGCGCCACTGAGCTCCACCTCAAGGGGCTCACGCGCCCGGCCTTGCACATGAATCACCAGTGCATCGGTAGCACCATTGCGCAGGTAGCGCTGGTACTCGACACGCAGCTGCCCATCGGCGCTGCGTACCTCGGCACTGCTCAATGGGCCCTTGGAAAACAGGCCGGCCAAGGTCAAGCCCATCAACAGCACCATTGCATACCAACCCCATCGCTCGAAGCGCCAGACCTTGCGTTGCAAGGTCATGTCCTCGCTGACCGGGTAATTGCGGCTATGCAGGTCACGATGGTCTGGCGGCTTCATCCCCTGTCCCCGGGTCCGGTTCATAACCTCTTAGGTGTGCGTGGGGCCGCGCGGGTTCATTCTTTCACGGGGCAACCCAGCCACCATCTAAAAAGAAGATGGTTTGGGCGGAACTGAATCGTTGAAATGATCGAAATTTCGACGGCAACCCAGTTGATACCGAGCCTTCTTGAGCGGGTCACATCTATATCAGTCCCGTTTAGCAAGGAGCTCCGTCATGCAATACAACGACACATACACCCAGATGATGGCCTGCCAAAGTGCCAAGGAGGTGGCCTGATGAACGACTCACAACGCGCCTGGGAACTGGCCATGGTGTTTATTGCCAATGGCAGGATCCCGTTCGACCCGGCCAACCCGAGTGGGTCGGTGAAGATCCTCTCGCGGCATCTTCAAGCGCTGGAAGCAGCGTTGCATGACCAGGCAATCAGCGCTGGCACAGCGCCGACGCACATCACTGGGCATGAGTACACACGCCACGAGCACTTGGGCAAAAGCCATCGTAAGCCCTCGCTGGTGTGTGCCGATTGAGAGTGGGCAACCCCGTATGATAGGTTTACCAACGCTTATTATCTGGAACCTCTCCATGCCACTGTACGCAACACCATTACTGTGACCGATCGGCAAGATGGCTGGATAACCCCACATTGGCTGATCCGCCAGGCCATGCCCGATGATGTGCATGCCCTGGTCGAGCTGGATGCCTACGCCACCGCCCACGCCAGCCGTCGCGTGTTTATCTATGACGCGGTGGTTCGCCAGCAATGCCTGGTCGCCGTCGACGCTGGCGTATGCGCCGGCTACCTGGTGCTCACCCATGACTTTTTCGATCACGGCTTCGTCGCGCTGGTGGTTGTGTCACCCGCGCACCAGCGCCAGGGTGTGGCCCTGCGTCTGCTGGCGGCAGCCGAAACGGCCTGCAAGACGCCCAAGCTCTTCGCCTCGACCAACGCTTCCAACACCGCATCCCAGGCACTCATGACCAAGGCCGGGTTTGTCCCCAGCGGGCTGATCGAGAACCTTGACGAAGGTGACCCGGAGCGGGTGTACGTTAAATTCATTCGCTGATCTACAGATCCATTTGTGACTGATCACGCCCAGGCGATCACCCACGCAGCCAAGTAGAGGCCCACACCAAACACCCCATGATTGATCAGGCTGCGTAGGCAGTTCTGACCGGGCGTAGGGGTCTTGGATGAGGCAAAACCTGCGCCCATGGCGGGCTGTATCACCAACAGCGGGACGGCCACGGTGACCACCCCCAACACCAGGGCTGGCACAAAGGTGGGCGCCTGCAACCAGTCAGCCCCTTTAACCCACACGAGCAGCAGCGCAAAAACTACACCCGTGACGTAATGCGCGATCCAGCCCAGGGCCACTTCCCCTCGAACCGGGAACGCCTGCCCGATGCTCGAATGAGTGAAACGGCCTTGGCACGCATGTCCAACCCAACGCCCCACGAACGCGAAATTCAGCGTTGGCACGCCAATGGCCTTCATCAGCAGCATCCACATATCCATCACCAGAGTGGCCCCTGCGCCCAACAACACCACCTGTGCAACCACTTCCAACACCGCCATACCCACCTCATATCCATGGACCGATTGAACCCGCGCAGGCATCATAGAAGTTGAAGTCAACTTCAAGTCAAGGGTCTGCCAATGGATATCACCGAGGTGGTCAAACGCACCGGCGTGCCTGCCCACACGTTGCGTTTTTATGAAAAGAAGGGCTTGATCACCTCGATCAGCCAACCGGGCGCTCGCCGCCAGTTTGCCCCGGCAGTGGTTGAACAGTTGGCGGTAATCGCGCTCGGCCAGGCCGGTGGACTGTCGTTGGATGAGATACAGGCCATGCTGTCGCCCAATGGCCAGGCCGAGGTGGATAGAAGTGTGCTGCTGGCCAAGGCCGACGAGATCGATGCGACGGTCAAACAACTGAAGGCCATGAGTCGAGGCTTACGTCACGCCGCCGCCTGCCCTGCACCCAACCATGCGCAATGCCCAAATTTCCAGCGGTTGCTCAAAATCGCTGCCGCAGGGGCGTTCAAGCGCAGTACTGTCGGCCGCCACACTGGGGTTCGGCCTGTTCACTCAACCGTTGAGGCATCATGATTCGCGACTTCCAACACACTGACCTTGAACCGGTGCTGGATATCTGGCTGCAAGCATCGATCCTCGCCCACCACTTCATCGCCCCCCAGTTCTGGCATGACCAACTGGGCGCCATGCGTGACGTCTACCTGCCCAGCGCCGTGACACGTGTGTTTGAGGCCGACGGCAAAGTCCTCGGGTTCAGCTGCGTGTATGAAGACACCCTGGCGGCGCTGTTTGTCGCGCCCGCGCATCAGGGCGGCGGCGTGGGTACGCGGTTGCTCGCAGACGCAATGCAATCCCGATCAGTTCTACAACTGAGCGTGTACTCGCAAAACTTACCCAGCCTGCACTTTTACAAGAAGCACGGGTTCATCGTACTCAACGAACAATGGGACGAACATACGGGTCACTTGGAAAAGGTCATGTGCTGGAGCGCTGCTGGCGTCCCAGGAACCTTTCCTTGAATACACAATCTGTGGTTCACCCTTTTGAGCTGATGTGAGAACCACCTCCCATGATCCTGATAAAAGCCGCCTTCTGCCTTTCACTGCTCAGCGCCGGCTTCATCGTTGGCTATGCCGCGAAACCTACAACTGAGCTGCAAGTCACCGCTGGCCAGCTCATGAAGTGCGGCGAACTCACGATGCCGACACTTGGGATGTGAACCGGCAAGCACATAAGTACAGGGCGTTTCAGCCGCCCGAAGCAATGTCCGTGGGCTGCCGGGAAAACCCATTGCGCCCGGCAGCCTTGGCACCGTAAAGCGCCGCATCGGCCGCCTCGATCAAACCTGATACTGGCTCCAGCCGTGAGCCTGTGCGCGTCGCAATGCCGATACTCACACTCACGCGCCCGAACGGGCTGCCGGGATGGGGGATGTTTGCCTGTTGCAGTCGCGCAAGGATCCTTTCTGCGACCACCGTCGCGCCTTCGCTGTCGGTCGCCGGCATGATGATCGCTATTTCTTCTCCGCCATAGCGCGCCACCAAGTCTGATGGTCGCTGCACACAGCCCTCCAACAGTGTACTGACTGCCTGCAAACACGCATCTCCCGCGACGTGACCGCAGGCATCGTTGAAGCGTTTGAAATAATCGATATCGATCATGAGTAACGCCAGCGAGGTGCCGTCGCGCTGCGCCCGGCGTGCTTCCAGGGCCAGTGTTTCGTCGAAGCAGCGGCGGTTTGCCAGGCCGGTCAGCGCATCCTTTTTGGCCAATAGCGCCAATTGTCGATTGGAGTCGAGCAGCTGTTGCTGGGCCACGTGCAACGCCTCTTCCGCCGCAGTACGTCGGCGGATATCCAGGATCAGGAACCAGCCGATCACCCCCGTCAGCCCCAGTAGCCCCGCCACCACCACAGCAGACAATGCCGCCTCGATACGCCACGCCGCAAGGGCTTCGCGCTTGCCCAACGCGACCGTGGTGATCAGCGGCAGGGTCTCGCTTTTGCGGAACGCGTAGAGCCGCTCCACACCGTCCAGGCTGGAAGTGTAGGCAGCGGTGCCGACCGGTTGGTCGACAAGGTACTTGGCGTAGATAGGCGACTTGGAAAAGTTGCGGCCCATGTCCTGTTCACGGAAGGGGTAGCGCACCAGCAAGGTGCCGTCGGTATACGACAAACCGATCGCGCCGTCCTGGCCGACGTCGAGTTTGCCGAACACCCGCAGGAAGTTTTCCACCCCCAGGGTGACCGCAACCACCCCGGCAAAGTTGCCAGACGCGTCATTGAAACGTCGACTGACGGTCACCACCCACTCCTGGTTGGCACGGCTCTGGATCGGCGGGCCGATAAAAGGCTCACGGCTCGGATCATCGCGGTGATGAATGAAATAGGCGCGATCGCTGCTGTTGGCGCCCACAGGGATCGGACGGTTGGACGACATCAACCAGTGGCCGTGATGGTCGTAGACGGTGATGCCACTGAGTTGCGGCATCAACGGCTGCTGCCGACCGATCAGGGTATTGATACGCTCGATCTGCGCCGGGCCACTGCCTTCGGTTTCCAGGCGTTCGACCAGCCCGAGCAACAGCAGCGAGCTTTGCCGCACGATACCTTCGGTGTAGGTGGTGAGTGCCTGGGTCAGGTTCAGGCCGTGCACGTCCACCTCCGCCAGCGCGCGCTCACGGGAAGACAGGACTTTCCAGATGGTCAGAGAGGTCAGGGAACAGCCGATCACCAACAGCAAAAGCATCACAAGGCGAGTATCACGCTTCACGTCAGTACCTTAAGGAAAGTCCGGCTTCCCATTCCAGTCGTCATTCAAACGCCGGCGCTTAGCCGCGGCCACATGTTCCGCGGCGCAAGCATACAAGCAGTCTGGCGTGGCTGCAGCTACTGTGAGCGCATAGGTTGAATCCGTGTTGGGGCTTCAGGGGGAAACCGGCTCGGAGAAATCAGCATGCAGGATTTTCTTGCCGGCTTTGATGATCAAATCCAGGCAGCGCTGGCCTAGACCGGCGCCAGGCCTGGCCGGCGCTCACACGCCTGCATGACTGACTCATTTGCCTCCTGTCACATCCAGGAATGTACCTGTCACGAATGACGCCTCGGCACTGGCCAACCACAAAATCGCCCGGGCCACCTCCTCGGGCTGGCCGCCACGCCCCATGGGGATCGAGTCCTTGACCCGGTCGACCCGCCCCGGCTCGCCGCCGCTGGCATGCATGTCGGTGTAGATGTGCCCGGGGCGCACACAGTTGACGCGGATGCCTTCCCGGGCCACTTCCTTGGCGAACCCGATGGTGAAGGTTTCCAGCGCGCCCTTTGACGCCGCGTAGTCGAGGTATTCATTCGGGCTGCCAAGACGCGCCGAGGCCGAGGATATATTGATCACTACGCCGCCCGCACCGTTGTGCCGGCACGCCATGCGCTTCACCGCCTGCTGGGTGCAGAGCATCGGGCCGATGGCGTTGACCGCGAAAATGCGCTGCATGCGCTCCAGGCTCAGGCCCTCGAGGCGCGACTGAGTCGCCAGCACGCCGGCATTATTGACCAGTACGTCGAGGCGCCCGAACCTGCGGTCGATGGCCGTGAACAAGGCGGCGACCTGATCGGGCTCGGCGCTATCGGCCCTTACGGCCAGGGCTTTGCGGCCCATGGCCTCGATATCCGCAACCACCGCCAGCGCCGCCGGCTCGTTGGCAACGTAGCTGATCGCCACGTCATAGCCTTTTGCGGCGGCCAGCCGGGCGGTCGCGGCACCCACTCCGCGGCTGCCACCGGTGATCAGGATCAGCGGTGCCTGCGAGACGTCAACCATTGAAAATACCTCCTTAGAAAATGGCTGTTTCAGCCGATGATGAAGGTGCCGCCGGCGATCACTACACACGCAAGGATCCTGCGTGCGGTAAGGGTTTCGCCAAGAAAAAAGTAGCCAATCAACATCGCGAACAACACGCTGGTTTCGCGCAATGCCGACACCGCGCCCAACGGCGCTTCGTGCATGGCGTAGATCACGATTGCATAGGCCAGCAAAGACACCAGCCCGCCGACCACCGCGGCCAGGGTTCCGGGACGCGGGCTTAATAAACTGCGGGCATCGCGCAGGCCGATGTACACCGCTGGCATTAGCACGCCCCACAACGCGCACATCCATACGGTGTAGGCCAGCGGTGCGCCGGAGAGCCTGGCGCCAATGCCATCGACGACGCTGTAGGCGGCGATGAAGCAGCCCGTTCCCAGCGCATAGGGCAGGCTGGGAACCGAAAGCCGGCGCCCGCTGAAGGCCAGGGAAATAATCCCGCCTGACACCAGCGCAACCCCCAGCAACTCGCCGGGGGCAATGCGCTCCCCGGCGAAGACCGCAGCCCCCAGGGTGATCAGTGCCGGCGATGAGCCACGGGAAATCGGATAGATCTGCCCCAGGTCGCCAACCCGGTAGCTGCGCACCAGGAACAGGTTGTAGCCAACATGCAGCAATGCCGAAAGCCCCCCATAACCCCAGCTCTCAATCGCCGGCGGCACCATGAACGTTGCGGCGATGACACAGGTGACGGCAATGGCCATGCACATGACCGTCATCGACCACAGCCGGTCGGCACCACCGCGCAATAGCGCGTTCCAGCTGGCATGCAGCAGTGCGGCGAACAGCACCAGAAAGATGATATGAGTCGGCATGCGCCATCTTAGGCAAGCCAAGGCCCCGGCTTACAGCAAAGTCTCCTCATCACAGCATGAACATTTACTCATACTGCCCGTTGCAGTTTCATTGACTCTGCGAGCAACCATTGACGAAAGCTGACCACATGGGGTTGCGATTCGATGCCCTTGGGGCACACAAAATAGTAGGCAAGCGGTGACGGGAACGGCACATCGAACAGGCGCACCAGGCGGCCATCGCTGATTTCCTGCTCCACATGCCCGCTGCGCACCAACGCGATGCCATGGCCGAGCAAGGCCGCCTCGACGGTCATGTTGGTGTCGCCAAACCTGACGCTTTCCCTGAGCGGCGAAAAGGCCAGCCCCACCGCTTGAAACCAGACCTCCCATTTCGGCGCCAGCTCGGCGCCATCCCGGGCCAGCAAGGGGAAGTCCAACAAATGGGCGGGGCTGCCCGGGGTGCCAAGACGCCGCAACAGTTCGGGACTGGCCACCGGAAACACCTGCTCGCCGAACAGGAATTCCGAATACAGGCCCGGGTAGGTCCCCTTGCCCAGCCGGACCGCGACATCGGCTTGGGCGTCGGAAAAGTGGATGACGTCGTCCGTGGTGTCCAGCGCAACCAACAGCTCGGGGTGCAGGCGCGCGAGGTTCGGCAAGCGTGGCAGCAGCCATTTCAAGGCAAAGGAATAAGTGGTGCTGACCTTGAGCCGTACCCTGCCCTTCTGCTCGCGCAGGTCGGCCAGGGTGGCCTCCAGGCTCATGAAGAATTCACGCACGATGGGCGCCAGCGTAGCCCCCGCGGCCGTCAGGCGTAACGACTGGCCACGCTCGAACAACTGCAAGCCCCACAGCGCCTCCAGATGCTTGAGCTGGTGGCTGACTGCGCTCTGGGTGACATGCAACTCCTGGGCGGCCGCAGTAAAGGTCGGGTGCCGAGTGGCGGCTTCAAAGGCGCGCAAGGTCGCGGTGGGCGGCAGATCTCTCATAGGTGGGGTATCCGGCGAGTGGGCAGCAAGCGCTGAGCATGAGCGCTGACTCATGTTAGCGCTAATGCACGAGGTTCGCGTACTGCTCCAGCAGCCACGCCAAGTCCTGATAAGCGCTCGCCAGATGAGGCGCGCCAAGCCTGCTCAACGAGCGGGATGTGCGCCGCGCCTGTGCGGCGCCGATTGCGGGATGATCGGCATAGCGTGCAACCCGCCGCGCACCGCTTTGCACACATCGGGCAACGGGAGATGCCGGATCAATGCCGCTGGCTTTGCGCTGTAGCCGATTCAATTGCTTGCTCAGTTGCAGCGACAAGTAGCCCGCCGGGTCAGCGCGCGGGTGATCAGCGCCAAGCAAACTCTTCAACGTCACTAACCGGTGTTGTTGCTTGGCTTGCCATTGAGCATGATCGATTGTACTGGCCTGGCGTAGCAGCAGGCGTGTGTGCTGGTGGAGCGCACGTTTCAATGCGCGTACCTGCCTGGCTGGATCTTTGGGCAGGATCTGGAACGCCAAGAGGCACACAAGCATCGCCACGATCCAGGCCAGCGCCTGGTTGGCGAAACCGACGAAATCGTAGGTGGCGGTCATGCCGGTGCTCACCAGGGTGTTGAACCCGATCAGGTAGGCCACCCCTTGCAGGGCATGACGCGGCTGGCTCGTCGCATGGATGCCGAACGACCAGAACCCTGCCATGACCAGCAACAACAGAGGGAAGCCATTGATCTGCGGCATCAGCAGGAATTTGCACAGCGCTGCCGCCACAATCGCGTAGAGCGTGCCGCGGATAAAGCCGTTGATGCCTTGGGTCGGCGCGGCAGCGGTCGCCACCAGTGTGCAGCACGGCCCCAGCACCGCGAGTAATGTAGGCCCCTGATCCCAACCGCTGAAATACCAGATCGCACCCGCACTCAGTGTGGCGAGCAGTGCCCGGATGCCGTTTCGTGCCGCATCCGCGTAATTGCGGTGATAGCCCACGGTGCGTATCGGCCCGCGGCGGGCATGATCGAGGCTGGAGAAGTTCAGCAAGGCCGCGCCCAGGTCCGTCAGTTGGTCGTCCAAGCGATCGCTGCGCAACCGCACCTGTGGGCTTGAGTCGGCGCGAGCATCCGCCCAGCGACGCAATGGCTCCAGCGTATCGGCCGCAGCGCGAAAGTCGCAGCGGGCATCCGCCAGGTATGCACTCAGTTGCTGCAACCCTGTGCTTACCCGGGTGCGCAACGCCGGGTTGATTCCGTGGTAGGGGTGCTCCGGGTGCGCGTCGAGCACCGCCGATTGCAGATGCGCCAGGCCGGCCTGAATCGCCAGCTGCCGCGAGCGGATCAGCGACGACTCGCCACGGCCGAGCCCCAGCTGGTCGTCCACCTTGCTGATATCGATCGCGAGCTGGTGCCGTTGCGTCGCCAGCTGCGCAGGCTCTTCGCCCACAAGGCTTGCCGCGAGCAACCGGGCACTGCGCGCGCAGGCGTCGACGAGCGAGCTTCGAACTTTATGCTCCATGGTCTTGGCGCTGAACAGCGTCGCTACCAGGCTCAAGCTGAGCACGCCGAGTGCTACCGCCGTGCCACGGGTGATGATGTGGTCGAAACCCTGCTCCGGCGCGACGATGGCAGGGCCCAAGGCCAGGCAGACGGTATAGCCCGCCACCACTGCTGCGGTGGCCTGGTAATGACGCAAGACCGTCATTGCACCGACGCACAGGCCCAGCCATATACCGACGCCCAGTATGAACAACAGCATCTGTTGCGCGAACAATCCAATCAGCACGAAGGCCGCGACCATGCCGACCAGGGTGCCCAGCATCCGGTACACACCCTTGCCTCGCACTGCCCCCTGGATAGGCTGCACCAGCAGCAACACGGTGGAAGCGCCCGCAAACGGCGAATCCAGATGCAGTTGCAAGCCGAGCCACAGTGCCAGGCCGGCCGCCAATAGACTGCGCAGCACGTAGGCAAGCGTGGCGGATGTCCAGGGCCGAGGGATCGCCGCTAAAACGCGTGTCGCCAGGCCAGTCATCACATGAACGCCTGCAGCCATTGGGTGAGTCGCCAGCGCGGTGCTCCGCCCGGCTGCGTCACTTCGACACTGGCGGTCATGCCCGCCGCCAACTCCACCCCGTCCGGCACCTTGTCCAACTCGATGCGCACGGGCACACGTTGCGCCAACCGAATCCAGCTGAAGGTCGGGCTGACCTGGGGCAAGCCGCTGTCGTTGCGTAACTCATTGGTGTCGGCAATGCCCCTGCCCAGGCTTGCCACGTGGCCTTGCAGCAGCGGGTCAAAGCCCATCAGCTTGATCGACACCGCTGCGCCGATGCGTACACCCGGCAACTTGGTCTCTTCAAAATAGCCCGTGATCCAGAAACTATGACCGTCGACCACAAACAGGTTGGTGGTGCCTGCCTGCGCGTAGTCACCGGGCTGCAGGCGCAGTTGCGTGACATAGCCATCCACCGGCGCACGAATGGTGGTGCGGTCCAGGTCGAGCTGGGCCTGGGCCAACTGACTGCCTGCCGCGTCCAGGCGCGCCTGGGCCACGGCCAAGTCACGCGCGGCATTGTCGATCTCTTCACGGGCAATGGCGCCGCCCAGCTGCACGCGCCGCTTGAATTGTGCACTGCGCTGCTCGAACACACTGCGCGCTTCTGCGAACTCTGCGGTGCGTTGCTGCTGGGTCAATCGATAAGCACGCGCATCGATGCGATAGAGCGGGTCGCCCTTTGCCACCCATTGGTTATCACTGGCCCACAACTGATCAATTTGGCCGGACACCTCGGGGGCAATGCGGATCACCTGGGCACTCACCCGCCCGTCCCGTGTCCAGGGCGCCAGCACATAAGCGCGCCAGAGTTGCAGGCAGAACACCAGGGCCAACACGCCGAGCCCCAGGGTGGCGGCAGTTTTAAGGAGTTTGACGATAGACATGCGCGGCCTCGCTCAGCAATGGACGACCAGCGTCGACACGACAATGAGCGAGACGAAAAAACGCGCCAGCGCCGGGTGCCACGCCCGGTCCAACCAGCGGCGGCTCAAGCGCTCGATCAGCTGGTAGGCCAGGACGGACGCACCCAGGTAAACCAGCAAGGGCGGAAAGTAGAGGTTGGCAATCGAGATTTCGCTGAGCATGGCAAGCACCGGGATTCGGGAGGTTGTGGCATTCGCCCGCCCACTGGAGGCGGGGCTTGCAGGTAATGCTAGGCAATTACTGCCACTGCCGATATTGAGTACACTGCCAAAATATAATCAAATTCGGACAACCCTGGATGACCTTGCATGGCCGAAATCCACGTCGATCAGTTTGAGTACGACACCCTTTCCCAGCCCGCCGTAGCGCTGATGCTGGAAACCCAGCGCAACGACAGCGAGTCCGCCGTACACAAGCACCGCAAGGGGCAACTGGTGGTGGCGTATTGCGGTGGCATTGTGTGCACGGTGGAAGATGGCGTATGGATGGTGCCATCAGGGTTCGGCGTGTGGATTCCGGGGGGCGTCGCCCACAGCAACCGCGTGACGGCCAACGGGCAGGTGTGTTTTCTGTTCGTGGAGCCCGGCGCTGCGTCGCTGCCGGATCGCTGCTGTACCTTGGCGCTTACGCCATTGATCCTGGAGCTGATCCTGCACCTGAGCGGCCAGGCCCAGGCTTACCCGGCCAATTCGCGCAGTGCGCGGTTGGCCCACGTACTGCTCGAAGAACTTGAACTGGCGCCCACCGAACAGCTGTACCTGCCTTTACCCGCTTCAAACCCGTTGCGCACCATTGCCCGGGCACTGGCGCAAGATCCCGCCAACCGCACCACCATGGCGAGCTGGGCGCGTCACGTGGCCATGAGCGAACGCTCCCTGGCCCGCCTGGTAAAAGCCGAAACCGGTCTGACCTTCGGACAATGGCGCAAGCAATGGCAGATCATCGTCGCCCTGCAAAGCCTGGCCGAAGGGCAATCGGTGCAGAGAACCGCTGAAGCCCTCGGCTATGAGTCTGTCAGCTCGTTCATCACGATGTTTCGTAAAACCCTGGGCACCTCACCGGCCCGTTACCTGCGCAATACCACATTGCGGTAATGAACCGGTAACGCGCTTAAAGTGCGTAAGAAGCCGCCGCCGCAGTGGATGTGTAGTTTTTTTGGGGGTATCAAGCTCGAACAGAAAAGCGCACGTTCATGTGGTCTCGTCCTTTATCACCTCAGCATTCCAGCTCTACGTGATCTCATCTGACAATCCAAACAGAAGCAGGCTACGTAACAGCGCAGCCTTTACGCGCGGTTCCTCCTTCACATCTTTGGCAAGATAAGCCCCCGCCTCATTGAGCAAGTCATGGCGTGACCACTGCTCCTGGAAACGCTCTAGTAAGACCGCGTCGGCTCCGCCCTCCTCTCGACTAGCGGTTACTTCCATCACGTTTTTTGAAGGTTTGAACCATGAAAGACGAATACGACTTCAGCAGCGGCAAGCGCGGCGCCATCGCCAGCAGCAAAGGCAAGACTCGCATCACCAGCATCAACCTTTTTGAGGTTGAAGCGCTGGAGCAACAATTGATCGCTGTCGCTGGCGAATTGAATCGAGTGCTGCGAACACCAAAACCAACTAAAGCTAAAGATGAAACCACCCAATGAGTACTGACCCGATGGCGGTGCGTCAGCCCCAGATGTATTGACTGACACGCCCTCATCGGGGCAGAGGTATCTACACAACTGTGTAGCAGCCGACGCTAACCACGATGCGCAGCGAGCCGCTCTTGATCTTGATCTGCTTTTGATCTTGATCTTAGGCGCCCCGTAAACCACGCTGGCCGGAATTCGACAGGGATTTGGGGGGTAAACCGGCAGGGATGCCGGTTTAGCCGCCCCGCGCCATGGATGGCGCGTGGCGGCGGCCCCCCAAATCCCTGGCGGATTACGGGCACACCGAGCCTAAGCGAGGTGCCGAGTGGTGGGGCGAGGACCTTTTGCTTACTTTTGGCTGGGCCGGCATTCCGGTCCTTCCAAAAGTGAGCCGCTGTAAGAGCGGAACCCTAAGTGGCCGTTACCTAAATAATGGATATGTCCTCGGCCTGATCCAAGATCCCGGTCGGCCCTAAGGCCGCCATCGGGAGCAAGTCGAATCGTCGCACCGCCCCTCCCACATTTTTACCGCGTGCAGTCAATCAGACCACCACGAAATCAAGCCACCTCGGTTCAGGGTCACGCAAAAGTTGTGTACCGGCACAAGCAGCCTGGCAGTCAAGTTCACCGATGCAAAATCGCCCGATGAATATCCTCCAACGCCATGACGCGCTGCGCGGCGTTGAGCTTGATCGCTTCCTTGGGCATGCCGAACACCACGCAACTGGCCTCGTCCTGGGCCACTGTGGTGGCACCGGCCTCAAGCATCTCCTTGAGCCCACGCGCGCCGTCGTCGCCCATGCCGGTCATGATGATGCCCGTGGCGTTCTTGCCGGCGAACTTGGCCACCGAACGAAACAACACGTCCACTGACGGCCGGTGCCGGTTCACCAGCGGGCCATCGATAACCTGGGCGTGGTAATAGGCACCACTGCGGGTGACCATCAGGTGCTTGCCGCCAGGGGCGATCAAGGCCAGGCCAGGCAGGATGCGGTCATTGTTGCGTGCTTCGCGCACCTCGATCTCGCAGACGCTGTTGAGACGCTCGGCAAACGAGGCGGTGAATTTTTCCGGCATGTGCTGCACGATCACCATGCCCGGGCACACCCGCGGCAGCGCCGTCAGCACCGCCTCCAACGCTTGGGTGCCGCCGGTGGAGGTGCCGATGGCGACGATACGTTCGGTGGTCTGCGCCATGGCATGGCCGTTGGCGGCGGGCAGGATCGCATCCGCACTGAGCTTGCTGGCCGGGGCCAATGGCGACGGGCTGACGCTGCGCTTGCCCAGGTTCCTGACGTTGGAGTTCGCCGCGGCACGGATCGCTGTCACCAATTCGGCCGCCGATTCGATCAGGAAGTTCTTCAAGCCGGTGGTCGGCTTGGTGATGATTTCCACGGCGCCCGCTGCCAGCGCCTGCAGGGAGGTTTCCGCACCTTTGTGGGTCAGCGACGAGCAGATCACCACCGGCGTCGGCCGTTCGCTCATGATTTTCTTGAGAAAGGTGATGCCGTCCATGCGCGGCATTTCCACGTCCAGCACGATCACATCCGGCCATTCCCGGGTGAGTTTGTCCATGGCGAAAATAGGGTCGGAGGCGGCGCCCATGACGTGGATGTCCGGCGTGTCGGCGAGAATCGCCAGCAGTACCTGGCGCACCACGGCCGAGTCATCGACCAGCAGCACACTGATTTTTTTGGTAGGCATCTTGATGAAGTGTTCCCATTGGTTGGTGCCGGACCCAGACGTTGCCGTTCCACAAGTCGAACATGACCGTGCGATAACCGGTACTGCCCATGTCCTGGGCCGTCAGGTGCAGGTGATAGCGCTCGGCGAGGGCCAGCGCTGCGCGAATATTCAGGCTGGCCACGTCCTGGGTCGGCAAGCGGCGCGGCTGATCGGGGAACATCTTGCCGCCACCGAACAACTTGACCTGGTAATCCCGTGCCTGTGTGTCATTGGCCTGGGCCTGGCGCAGCAGCAGTTCCATGGCTTCGTCGCCATAGCGGCCATCCAGGGGTTGATGATCGCGCAGGCGCCCCGGCAGCATGAAGTGACACATGCCGCCGATCCGCCGTTGCGGGTGCCAAAAGGTGATCGCCACGCAGGAACCGAGCAAGGTGCGCAGGCGCGTCGGCCGCGTCGCAAAGCTGACCTGGCCAGGCGCTAAGACTACTTCGCTCGCATCGTCTGGTTTCTTCATGGTTTGCGGTAAATCGACGGCGCCACCAGCTTCAAGGTGTCGTTTACACCGTTGAGGCTTTCCGAGTGGCTGATGATGAAATAACCGCCGGGCTTGAGCAGTGGCAGCAGACGCGCGACCACCTGGCTCTTGGTCTGCTGGTCGAAATAGATCATCACATTGCGCAGAAAGATCACCTCGAACTCGCCCAGGGCCGGCAGCGCTTCGTTAAGGTTGACCTGGACAAAATTGACCCGGCTACGCAAGGCCTTGTCGATCAGGAAGGTGCCCTCCTGGCGGCCAGCGCCCTTGAGGCAGTACTTGGTCAGCAGCGGCTGGGGCAGCGTCCCGGCGCGCTCCATGGCGTAATGGCCGTTGCGCGCCTTGGCCAGCACCTGGGTGCTGATGTCCGAGCCGATCACTTCCCAGGGCGTGGTGCCCAGGCTCTCGGCCAGGGTCATCGCCAGGCTGTAGGGTTCTTCGCCCGAGGAACTGGCCGCGCTCCACACGCGAAAGACCTTGCCCGGTGCCGCCTGGGGCAGCACCTGCTGGCGCAGGAAGTCGAAGTGCTTGGGTTCGCGGAAAAAATAGGTTTCGTTGGTGGTGAGCAAATCCAGCGCAACCTGCAGCTCGCCCTTGCGCTGGTCACTCATGATCAGCTTGAAGTACTCGCCATAGCTGTGCAGCTCATAGTGCTTGAGGCGCTTGAACAGGCGCCCGGCAACCAGGGCTTTCTTGGCCGGCGACAGGTTGATGCCGGCCGCGCGATACAGCCAGCTCTGGAACTGGCCGAATTCACGATCGTCGATGGAGGCGGTTTCTGGCATGGTCGGCACTCAACGCGGATCGAGGTCGAGGGCCGGCGCTTGGCCACCCTCGGCCAGGCTGGACATCTCATCGATGGACAGCACCTTGTCCACCTCCAGCACGATCACGAACTTACCGTCGACCTTGGCCATGCCACCAATGAAATCGGCACGAATCCGCGCCCCGAAGCTGGGTGGTGGTTCGATCTGCGCAGCCGGGATCTCCTGCACCGCCGACACGGTATCGACCAGCAAGCCGATATCCTGTGGCTGGCCCTCTTCGGTATTCGCCTCGATGATGATCACGCAGGAGCGCCGGGTGATCGCCGAATTGGCCCGCCCAAAGCGCGCCGACAAGTCCACCACCGGCACCACCGCGCCACGCAGGTTGATCACCCCACGCACGAACGCCGGCATCATCGGCACCACGGTCAGGCTGCCGTATTCAATAATCTCCTTGATCCCCAGGATGCCGATGGCGAACATTTCGCCGCCAAGCATGAAGGTCAGGTATTGCGCATCCTCATCCACCGCAACCGCGGTATGCCGAGTCGTCATCACTGCGCCCATGTCACTCTCCTTGTAGGCCCGCATCGATCGTGGGATCAGAAGCGGGTGAATTCCGATTCGTCCGGGGCGCTGGCCAGGCTGTAGGCGAAGGCCTTGCGCGGCGTCTGTGGTTTCGGCCGTGGCGGCTGACGGTTGGGCTTGCTGCCGGGGCTGTCGACGCTGCTGCCCTGGACCGCGGCCCTGGGGGTTGAATCCAGCACGAAGAAGCTCATGGCCTGTTGCAGTTGCTCGGCCTGGCTGCTCATTTCTTCGGCCGTGGCCGCCAGTTCCTCGCTGCTCGAGGCATTTTGCTGGGTCACCTGGTTGAGCTGGGTCATGGCCGTGTTGATCTGCCCGACGCCCGCGGCCTGTTCTTCGGAGGCGGCGCTGATTTCCTGCACAAGGTCGGAGGTCTTGTTGATGGAGGGCACCATTTCGTCGAGCAGCTTGCCGGCCTTCTCAGCCATGTCCACGCTGCTGGAGGACAGCTCGCCGATTTCCTGGGCGGCGACCTGGCTGCGTTCGGCCAGCTTGCGCACTTCGGCGGCCACCACGGCAAAGCCCTTGCCATGCTCGCCGGCCCGAGCGGCCTCGATGGCGGCATTGAGGGCAAGCAGATTGGTCTGGTAGGCGATGTCATCAATGATGCTGATGCGCTGGGCGATTTTCTTCATCGCCACCACGGTCTGCTGTACCGACTCGCCGCCTTCAGTGGCTTCCTTGGCGGCCTTGCTGGCCATGCCATCGGTGACCTTGGCGTTTTCGGTGTTCTGGTTGATGCTGGCGCTCATCTGCTCCACCGAGGCACTGGTTTCCTCGACGCTGGCGGCCTGTTCACTGGTGGCCTGGCTCATCGATTGCGCGGTGGCACTGACCTGCTCGGAGGCGCTGGCGAGGTTATCGGCGGCGTTGCGCACTTCGCCGATGATATGCGCCAGCTTGCCGACCATATTGCGCATGGCGTTGAGCACCATGCCGGTTTCATCTTTGGCACCCGGTTCGATGTGGGCGTTGAGGTTGCCTTCGGCCAATTGCTCGGCAGCGGTTGCGGCTTGGCGCAGTGGGCGGGAAATGATGCGGGCGATGAATACCGCCAGGCCCAAACCGATCAACAAGGCCGCGACCAGTACCGCGATGATCGACAGGCGTGCGTTTTCGTACAGCGCCGTGCCCTTGTCACCCGCGACCGTTGCGCCGGCGTCATTGAGCTCGACCATTTTCTGCAGGCGGCTGGTCACCTCATCGAAATGCCCCTTGGACTCCCCACTGAGCAAACCGCGTGCCTGGACTTCCTGGTTCTGCCGGGAAAACCCGAGCAATTGCTTGCTGCTCGCCAGGTACGCGTCCCACGCGCTTTTTACGCTGGCCAGCAGCTGACGATCTTCATCAGTCGACAGCAACTGCTCATAGGTGCCCATGCGGGTTTCGAACTGTTGGCGCGCGTCGGCGGCTTCACGTTCGGCCTGGGCCTTTTCCTCGGCGATCTCGGTCGCGAGGTGGCGGTTTTCCTTCAAGCGATAGTTGGCGGCAAAAAAACGCATGCCTGCCGCTGCGCGCATGGAAGGCATCCAGTTGCCCTTGATATCCTGGGCGGCCAGGTTGACGGCGCCAAGCTGGTGGATGGCGAAGCCACCCATGGCCGCAGTGAGCGCCAGGACCACCAGGAACGAGCTGATCAACTTGGTGGAAATCTTGAGATCGTAGAACCATTTCATCGGGGAACCTCCATGGAATTGCAAAGACATCAGCGAGCAACGACCGGCGGCGATTGAGGCGCCAGGGGCGTGCGGGCTTCCAGTTGTACGATTTGGTTGAGCAGTGCCGGTACATCCAGGATCAGGGCCACCGCGCCGCTGCCCAATATGGTCGAGCCGCTGATGCCGCGCAGTGCGCCGAACAGCTTGCCCAGCGGTTTGATCACGGTCTGGAACTCGCCGAGCAGGTCATCCACCACCAGCCCGGCCTTGTGTTCGGCATAGCGCACCACCACCACGTTCTGGCGCCGTGCAGCGGGCCCTTCGTGGCTGAAGTGTTCGCGCAGGTCCACCAGCGGCAACACCTCGCCACGCAAGTCCAGATAGCCGTCGTCGCGGCTGGACTGGCGCTGGCGTTCATCCAGCTCGATGCATTCCTGGACCATGTCCAGGGGAATCACATAGGTGGACTGGTCGATGGCGACCAGGAACCCATTGATGATCGCCAGGGTCAGCGGCAAGCGAATGCGCACCACGGTGCCTTCGCCGGGGCGACTGTCCAGGTCGACGGTGCCGCGCAACAAGGTGATATTGCGCTTGACCACGTCCATGCCGACGCCGCGCCCGGACAGGTTGGTCACCGCCTCGGCGGTGGAGAAACCGGCTTCGAAGATCAGGTTGTAGATCTCCTGGTCGGTCAACACCGCACCGCTGGCCACCAATCCGCGTTCCTGGGCTTTTTGCAGGATGCGCTCGCGGTTGAGCCCGGCGCCGTCATCGGCGATTTCAATGACGATGCTCCCGGAGTCATGGTAGGCATTGAGGCTCAGGTGGCCCTTGCCCGGCTTGCCGGCCGCCTGCCGCGCATCGGCGCTTTCGATACCGTGGTCCATGGCGTTGCGCAGCAGGTGCATCAGTGGGTCGCCGATTTTCTCGACCACGGTCTTGTCCAGTTCGGTTTCCGCGCCACTGATGATCAGTTCGATGTCCTTGCCCAGTTCCTGGCTGATATCGCGCACCACACGGCGGAAGCGGTTGAACGTGTCACCAATGGGGATCATGCGCAGGTGCAGGGCGCCATCGAGGATCTCCTCCACCAGCGCCGATACCGTCGAGGTCGCCTCTTGCAGGGGGTCGTTGTCACAGGAGCGGGCCAACAGGCTTGAGCCGGCACTGGCGATCACCAGTTCGCCAACCAGATTGATCAACTCGTCGAGCTTGTCGGCGTTGACCCGCACGTAATTGCCGTCGCGGGGTTTCGTCTCGGTGGCTGGCGCAGAACGCTGCGGTGTCGCCGCCACGACGCCCTGCTCTGCCTGGGTGACCCGGTCGCCGGCAACGACCGCAGTGCTCCCAGGCGCTTCGTCGACAGCACTGATGTGCACCTCGCAGTCGTCACGCACAAAGTCGAACACTTCGTTGAGGGTGGCGTGACTGGCCGTCGAACGCAGGCCGATCTCGAACCCCAGGTAGCAGCTCTCCGGGTCCCAGCGGTCTATGGGCGGAATGCTGTCGGTCAGGGTGGTGACCTGCAGCACCTGCCCCAGGGTCTCGAGGTAGCGCAAAAATGACAGCGGGTCCATGCCATTACGAAACACGTCCACGCCGAAGCGCAGGGAGATGTGCCAGAGCACTTCGACCGCCGTGCCGTCGGCCACCTCCGCGGTTTCGACGCTGGTAGTGACGGTTCGCATCGGCTGATAGGCACTCAGCGCCTCGCGCAAAGCCTCACCGCGCTCCAGAGCGGCAGGCGTCGGCGCCTCACCGCGGTTGGCGACCACTTCGACCAGTTCGAGCATGTGGTCGCCGCATTTGAGCAGCAGAGCGATCAATGCGGCGTCCACCGCCACATTGCCTTCGCGCAGGCGGTCAAGCACGTCTTCGACGATATGCGTGAAACCCACGATCGACGCCAGACCGAAAAGGCCCGCCGAACCCTTGATGGTGTGCGCGGCGCGGAAAATCGCGCCGATGGCGTCCTGGTCGCCGGGCTCGCTTTCCAATTGCAAGAGGGATTGCTCCATGGCCTGCAACAGCTCGCGTGCCTCAACGATGAATGTCTGCTGTGCCTGATCGAGATTGATGCTCACCTGGACTGTCCTTGTCGATCAAAAAAACATGGGAAGTGGCGACTACAAGCCTGCGCTACGGCACAGTTGCAGTGCGTGCATGACCGCCTGGCTCTGGCCGGTCACACTCAAGGCTGTACCGGCAACGCCCGCCTCACGCTGGACAACTGCAAGCAACTGCAAACCGGCGCCATCCATTTCCGTGACCTGTGACAGGTCCAGCTCAAGGCGCGGCGTGGCGCCCATCTGCGGCAGCAGCGCAGCCGCCAGTTCCGCCACGGTGTAGATCGTCAGCTCGCCTTCAATGCGCACGCAGGTGGTGCCGTCGAGTGTTTCAGTGCTGATGGGCATGGCAGCCTCCCTGGCGCCGGATGATCAAGGCAGGATCAGCTTGGAAACGGCTGCGAGCATTTGCGCCGGCTGGAACGGCTTGACCACCCAGGCCTTGGCGCCGGCGGCCTGGCCCTCGGCCTTCTTCGATTCCTGGGACTCGGTGGTCAGCATGATGATAGGCGTGAACTTGTAATTGGCCAGCTTCTTGACCTCCTTGACGAAGGTGATGCCGTCCATGTTGGGCATGTTCACGTCGCTGATGATCAGGTGGACTTTCTGCCCGGTGAGCTTGCTCAGGGCATCCCTGCCGTCGCTGGCCTCGATCACGTCGTAGCCGGCGCTTTTCAAGGCAATGCCGACCACTTGTCGCACGCTGCTGGAGTCGTCGACCACTAATACATTCTTCGCCATGGTGTACTCCTTAAAAAAAGGTGATGTCTTGGGAATTCGGCTGCGCGGCTGCCACTCCGTGGTGCAGGCGCCGCTGTTCGTCGGTGGCATAGGTGGCTTCCATGCGCGCCAGCCACTGCCGGGCGTCGACGCCCACCGCCTGGTCCGGCGCCTGGCTGGCCTGCAGGAGGTGGTCGTGCAAGGCGTGCATGTTGTCGCGCACGTGGCTGAGGATCTGGCTGACGCGGTCCTGGAATTGCAGGCTGACCAGCACTTCGGTCATCTCATCGCGGATGCCGTAGCTTTCCTGCTTGAGCAGGTCGGCGGATTCGGCCAGGCGCCCGGTGATGCTCTGGAAGCGCTCGAGCACTTTCTGAATACTGTTTTCGGACTCGGCCACCGAGTGGCTGTCCTCGTCGGCACTGCTGGACGCGGCCTGCACCAATTGCGTGATGGCGTTATTGATGATGTCGACCTTGGCCGACATCTGCTGGCCGGTTTCACTGGATTTGTTCGACAGGCTGCGCACCGCATCGGCCACCACCGCAAAGCCGCGCCCGGCCTCACCGGCACGCGCCGCCTCGATGGCCGCGTTGAGGGCCAGCAGGTTGGTTTGCGCGGCAATCGCCGCCACGTCGGCGGCCATGGCGCGCAGTTCCTTGGTATAGGCAGTGAGGCTGCGGACCTGGACCAGGGTCTGGTCACGGCTGGTCTGTGTGGCTTTGAGCGAATTGATCACCTGGCTCAGCTCGCTGTCGCTGCGCGCCAGCACCTCGAGCGCGCCGTCGGCCGACTGCCCATCCAATTCGCCGGCAGCCTGCTGCGAGGCCTGTACCGTTTCCTGCAATCGCGCGGCGATCCCGGTAAAACGGTTGGCCAGGCTCACAATCGCTTCTTCGGTCTGGTGCCGCGAGCTTTCCACCTGCTTGGCCCAGATTGGCATGGCACCGAGCAGCACTTCATCGAGCTGTGCGCGAGAGGCCATGCCGTGGTGCGCTGCGTCCACCGCCGACTGATCCGCCTGCGCCCGCGCCGTCGCATGCAGCACCGCGTTGCGCTGCGAATGTGTGCTCCAGGCACAAGCACCCAGGCCCGTCAGCACCAGTACCGCGCTGGCCAGCAGATTGGCCGAGGAGGCTGATTGCGCCAGCAGCCACCCAACGGCAGGCACGACCGGTATAAGGGCAAACCAGCAAAAACGCGGATAATCAGGAAGGGAAATGCGGTCGGATTGACGCTGGGTCATGAGTTCGATCCTTGAACAGTGTTGCGGATATAGGGGGTATCTGCCCAGTACCTCGCAACTTTAGGATTCTGATGTGCCTTCCGTCTGTTTTATGACCATCAGGTGACGCACCCGGGTGCCTGGCCCCCTGGGGGCATGGGTATCTACACGACTTTGGCGTGGGCCTGAACCGGCTCCTGTGACGGCCTAACGGACGACAGGGATTCAACTGATGCCGAGCGGTGCAAATGTGGGAGGGGCGGTGCGACGATTCGACTTGCTCCCGATGGCGGCCTCAGGGCCGACCAGGATGCTGGATCAGACCGAGTACATATCCATTGCTGCGGTAACGGCCACTTAGGGTTCCGCTCTTACAGCGGCTCACTTTTGGAAGGACCGGAATGCCGGCCCAGCCAAAAGTAAGCAAAAGGTCCTCGCCCCACCACTCGGCACCTCGCTTAGGCTCGGTGTACCCGTAATCCGCCATGGATTTTGGGGGCCGCCGCCACGCGCCATCCATGGCGCGGGGCGGCTAAACCGGCATCCCTGCCGGTTTACCCCCCAAATCCCTGTCGAATTCCGGCCAGCGTGGTTTGACGGGGCGCCTGAGATCAAAAGCAGATCAAGATCAAGATCAAGAGCGGCTCGCTTCGCATCGTGGTTACTGACGGCGCTACGTCAGAGTTGTGTAGATAACCATGCCCCTGGCTGCGCAGCTTTCGCCAAGACCAGGCCCCTCACCCTCCTCCCCACCCGTCGCGCACCGCGTGCCGAATCCCTTCCAGCAGCATCGCGAACGCCGGGTTGTCGTTGTTCTCGCGCCAGATCAGATGAAGCTCGCTTTGTACGCCCTCGCCCAGGTCGATATCGCGGAATACCACGTTCTTGAACACTACGCTGGTGGCGCAACGGGGGACCAGCGCCAGGCCCATGGCGGCGTTGACCAGGGCGAGGATGGTCAGGGATGAGCCGAGCCACTGCACATAATCCGGGGCGACGCGGGCAGAGCGCAGCATGCCGGTCAGCAGTTCGTTGAACGGCGGATAGGCGGCGTGGGAGTACATCAGGAACGGCTGGCCGTCGAGGTCCTTGACCGACACGGTTTTGGCATCAGCCAGTGGATGGGTGTTGGGGACGGCCAGCACAAAAGGCTCGCGGACCAGGCATTCGGTGGCGTACCCGGGTTCCAGCAGCGGTGCGCGGGCAATGCCCAGGTCGATACGTCGAGCGCGCAAGGCCTCGTGCTGCTGGTAGGTGTTCATTTCCGACAGGTCGATTCGCACGTGGGGCTGGGTGATGCGTGTCTCGGCTATGACCTTGGGCAGGAACTCGTACACCGCGCTGCCGACGAAGCCGATATTCACCGAGCCGATGTCGCCCTGGGCAAAACGCCGGGCGGTCACTGCGGCCTGCTGGGCGCGCTCGAGCAGGTTCTGCGCCTCGATGAAAAACGCCCGGCCGGCCGCGGTAAGGGCGACGTTGCGGGTGTTACGGGTGAACAGCTCGACGCCCAAGTGATGCTCCAGCAACTGGATCTGCCGGCTGAGCGGCGGCTGGGTCATGTTCAGCCGTTCGGCAGCGCGGCGGAAATTCAGTTCAGTGGCGACGGTGGTGAAACAGCGCAGATGGCTCAGTTCGAACATTGATCTAATCCAGGTATCAATCGAATGCCAAGTTAGATTAGACGGGATCAATACCCGCGTCCATGATCGACCTACGTCACCAGCAATCCCCACAAAAACAACGATCGGGAGTCGCTCATTGAATACCCTGCAGAGTCCACCGGACCCGAACGTGCTTGCCCGGGCTGCCGCCAAGGTCAAGCGCCACGTCCTGCCGTTATTCGTGATCATGTTCATCGTCAACTACATCGACCGGGTCAATATCGGCTTTGTGCGCAGCCATATGGAAACCGACCTGGGCATCGGCGCTGCCGCCTATGGCCTGGGCGCCGGGCTGTTCTTCGTCGGTTATGCGATCTTCGAAGTGCCCTCCAATCTACTGCTGCAACGCTATGGCGCCCGCGCCTGGCTGACGCGCATCATGTTCACCTGGGGCGCCGCCGCGATGGCCATGGCCTTCGTCCAGGGTGAAACCAGCTTCTATGTGCTGCGCTTTGTCCTCGGCGCCGCGGAAGCCGGCTTCTTTCCCGGCATCATTTACTACTTCACCCAATGGCTGCCCTCGACCGAACGCGGCAAGGCCATGGCGATTTTCCTCAGTGGCTCGGCCATCGCCTCGGTGATCTCCGGCCCGGTGTCCGGCGCGCTGCTGCACATCGATGGCTTGAACCTGCACGGCTGGCAGTGGATGTTCCTGGTCGAGGGCTTTGCGTCCATCGCCCTCTGCGGTTTTGTCTGGTTCTGGCTGCAATCCCACCCACGGGAGGCCAAGTGGCTCAGCGAGGAAGAAAAAGCCGCGCTGATCGCCGCCATCGACCAGGAGCAGCGGGCCCGGGAAGCCACGCAGACGGTCAAGCCGTCGATGTTCAAATTGCTGGCCGACAAACAGATCGCGCTGTTCTGCTTCATCTACTTTTCCATTGCCCTGACCATCTACGGCGCCACGTTCTGGCTGCCGAGCATGATCAAGAAGATGGGCAATCTCGGTGACTTCCAGGTCGGGCTGTTCAATTCGATCCCATGGATCATTTCCATCATCGCCATGTACGGCTTCGCCGCCATGGCCAGCAAATGGAAATACCAGCAGGCGTGGGTCGCGCTGACGCTGTTGATCGCCTCGTTCGGCATGTTCATGTCCACCTTCGGCGGGCCGGTCTTCGCCTTCGTCGCCATCTGTTTCGCCGCGATCGGCTTCAAGGCCGCCTCGGCACTGTTCTGGCCAATCCCGCAAGGCTACCTGGATGCGCGCATCGCGGCAGCGGTGATCGCCCTGATCAACTCCATCGGTAACCTTGGCGGCTTCGTGGCCCCGACCACGTTCGGCTTGCTGGAGCAGACCACCGGGTCCATCGAGGGCGGGCTGTACGGTTTGGCCGGCGTTTCGCTGGTGGCTGCCGTGGTGATCTTTTTTGCCCGAACCGCGCCGCGTGGCGAGGTTCCGAACGCGCCGTGCAAAGACACTGCGCCAAAGAAGCCGCCGATGAGTCACCCAGCCCTGAAATCTGATGCAACGGGAGCAGCCTCTTGAAAATCACCCGCGTCACCGTCACCCCCATCGCCTTCCGTGATCCGCCTTTGCTCAATGCCAGCGGCATTCACGAACCCTTTGCTCTGCGCTCGATCATTGAGATCGAAAGCGACACCGGCTACATCGGCCTCGGTGAAAGCTACGGCGACGCTCCGGCGCTGGCGATCCAGCAGCAGTTGCAAAGTCAGCTGATCGGTCTTGACCCGTTCAATCTCAATCACCTGCGGGCCATTGTCCAAGCCACGGTGGCGGCGAACAAACCGCCGACCCTGGGCGGCGCCGAACTGGCCCCGGGCTCCCACGCGAGCAAAGCGGTGAGCAATGCCTATTCGGCGTTCGAAGTGGCGTTCCTCGATCTGCAGGCACATGCCCTGAACCTACCCTTGGTGGACCTGCTGGGCGGGGCGATACGCGATGAGATTCCGTTCAGCGCCTATTTATTCTTCAAATATGCGCAACACGTGGATTCACCCTACAGGCCGGACAGCTGGGGCGAGGCGCTGAACGAAGAGCAGATCGTTGCCCAGGCGCGGCGGATGATCGAGGCCTATGGCTTCAAGAGCATCAAGCTCAAGGCCGGTACCTTGCCGCCGGAGCATGAAGTGGCGTGCATCAAGGCCTTGAAAAAGGCGTTTCCCGGCTATCCGCTGCGCATTGATCCGAACGGTAACTGGTCGCTGGAAACCTCGATCCGCATGGCCGAACTGCTCGGTGATGACCTGCAATATTACGAAGACCCTACGCCGGGCCTGGAGGGCATGGCCCAGTTGCATAAACGCACCGGCCTGGCGCTGGCGACCAACATGGTGGTCACCGATTTCGAAGAGTTACGCCGCAGCGTGGCGCAGGACAGCGTGCAGATCGTCCTCGCCGACCACCACTACTGGGGCGGCCTGCGCGACACCCAAGTGCTGGCAAAAATGTGCGAGACCTTTGGCCTGGGGGTGTCCATGCACTCCAATTCGCACCTGGGTATCAGCCTGATGGCCATGGCCCACGTCGCCGCCTCGGTGCCCAACCTCGATTATGCCTGCGACACCCATTACCCCTGGCAAGAGCCGGACGAAGAAGTGATCAAGGGCGGCAAGCTGCCGATTGTCGATGGCTGCGTGAAAATCACCCGGGCCCCGGGGTTGGGCCTGGAGCTGGACCACGATCAGCTCGGCAAGCTGCATGATCAATACCTGACCTGTGGCATTCGCCAGCGCGACGACGTGCGGCAGATGCAGCGTTATGACCCGGCGTGGAAGGCGGTCAAGCCGAGGTTTTGATTAGGGGAGTCTGATGAGCATGTAGCAACCTTTGGTCCGGGAATGCCGCTGCGCTTGCCCGGACTTTTTTTGTAGGTTGAACGCTGTTCGTAAATGGCTTGGCATTATGGAAAACGGCAATGTTGTTCCCAAGCGGGTCGTGGGTTTACTTAAGACTCCAACAGCAACGCAATTTTCAACCGAAGGTCTTTTTCCGCAAACGGCTTATGCAGCACCGGACAGTCACTAAACTCTTCCGGCAAGCCGCTGCCGCCGTAGCCCGTACTGAACAAAAACGGAATGTGGCGGGCCCGCAGAATCCGCGCCACAGGGAAAACCCGCTCTCCAGCAATGTTCACATCCAGGATCGCCAAGTCGACATCCACCACATCTGCCACTTGCACCGCTTTGGCGAGTTGGGCCACGGAGGCGACTACGGTGCACTCCAGGTCTTCGAGCATTTCCTCGATCAACATGGCGATGGTGCCTTCGTCTTCAACCAGGAGCACTTTGGTGCCTGGGAATGTGGTCATGTCTGGTTCTCAGCGAGCATAAACGAGAAGCGGCAGTGAACGCCCTCACGGGCGAAGTCGAGTTCGAACGAACCGCCTAGATCACGCTCGATGCAGCGCTTCATCAACCGCGAACCCAAGCCTTCGCGCTCCGGCGTGGACACCGCAGGCCCTCCCTGTTCGCGCCAGTCCACGGTGAGCAGCGCGCCGCTCGGCTGCGGTAGAACGCTCCAGGCCACCGTGAGTGTCCCGGGGTCGGTGGACATCGCTCCGTATTTAAGGGCGTTGATCGCCAGTTCATTGAGCGTCATGGTCAGGTTCAGGGCGACGCGGGTGTCGACCTCGACGGCATCACCGGCGATCACCACGCGACCGGAATCATGACCAAACACCGGCACCAACACTTCCTGGGCCAGCACTCCCAGCGGCGTAAGGCCCCAGTGCCGCTTGGTCAACAGGTCGTGGGCACGCGACAAGGCCAGCAGCCGGGCTTCGAACCGGGTGTAGCCGTCTTTGGCATCCTGCGCGTTGCGTGCGGTCTGGGACGCCAGGGACTGGACCGTGGCCAGGGTGTTCTTGACCCGATGATTGAGTTCGTCGATCAAGTTCTTTTGTCGGTCTTCGGCCTGCTTGCGCTCGGTAATATCCACGAGCATGTTGATCGCGCCGATCAGGTTGCCTTCGGCGTCGTGCAACGGGGTCGGATATGGCGTGAAAGGCACGCGGGTGCCATCCGGGCGCTCGGCGACGGCCTCGACGCCGCGTATGGCGCGGTTTTCCTTGAGCGCCACGGCCATCGGGCATTGGTCGTGAGGCAGAAAAGAGCCATCGGTGTTAAACAGTTTCCAGGTGACACACCACAGGTCCCCCAGTTGCGGCGTGCGTCCCGATAACTCGACGGCCGCACGGTTAAAGAAGGTGATACGCCCCTCGGCGTCGGTGGTGTAGACCGCCGCCGGCATGGCCTCGAGCAGATCGCGCATGTGCCGCTCACTTTCACGCACGCGGTTTTCCATTTCTCGGGCCAGCGTGACGTCCTGGATGACCCGCACACCATAGCGGAACCGGCCATCGGGCGCCCTGACCGAGGAGCTATGCACATCCAGGTAAAGCGCCTGGCCATCGAGCTTCACCGCCCGTTTGCGCAGCACGTAGTTGTCCAGTTCACCCGCCACCTGCCGGGCGTATAACGCCGCGTCCTGCTCGACACTGTCTGGGTGGGCGTAGTCCAGGAAGGTCATCGCCAGCAATTGCTCTCGAGAACGCCCGAGCATGGTGCAAAGGGCATCATTGACCCTCAGCAGACGGCCGTCCTCGCCCGCCTCGGCAATGCCGATGGTCGCCGCCTCGTAGGTCGCCGCCAGCCGGTCATCGCTCTCCTGACGTCCGGTTTCAGCATCGTGCACGCGGGTCACGTCAATGGTGAAGCAACGTGTGTTGAAGAATTTACCGTCTTCGAATCGCCCATTCGAGGTAATCGCGACGTGCCTGATAGTGCCGTCCCTGGCCCGCAGGCGCGCCGGGTAACTGTTCAGGCAATCACCGCTGCCGAGTTTATGCAGGATGTCGCCGATGACCGGTTCATCCACATGAAATTCAGTGATATGACGGCCGATGTACTCGTCCGCGGTATAGCCCAACAGGGACAACTCGGCTTTATTGGCGCGCAGGATAATGCCCTCGCCACTGACAATATGCAGGCCCACGGCGCTGTTTTCGAAAAAGTCTTCGAGATCGGAGCTTTTGCGCCGCAGTTCTTCGGCTATTGCGTGGTGCGCCGAGACGTCCTGAAAGCAATTGATCGCGCCTTGGATTTCTCCATGCCGATCTCTGAGGGTGCGGATATTCATGAGCGCAACGAATCGCGACCCGTCCGGGCGCTCAATCATGACTTCCTGGTTACGCGCACACAGGCCTGCGTTGAGCGTCGACGCCATCGGACATTCGTCGACCGCCAATGACGCGCCGTCTGTCGTATAAAGTCGATATGAGCCGCAATAGCGGTCCCCATACTTACCCAGGGCAGGTGTTCGTCCCCACAAATCAACTGCTTCGCTGTTGAACCTGACAAGCCACCCGTCGCGGTCACAGAGGTAGATCGCCCCAGGAATCACATCGAGCAAGTGAGTCCCCATCGCGACCAGGCTCTCGTACTCACTGGATTCGCGTGTGGCTCTGGGGGACTGGTCAACATTCAACATACTTCCATCCTCACAGCACCTGTGTTGAAAAACGCGCCTGCTACTGCCGCCTTCAGCTCTTCCCTGAGTGTATGTGCTGAGAAGACATTCCACCGTGGATAAATTTCATTCACATGCAAGACTTTGCCTGGGACGCCAGAGGCGCTGGAAGGCTAAAAATGGGAACGAAACATTAAGCATACCGCTCAGTATAGTGTCGCCGCTTCGAGTTTATCAGCCGACGTAGCATGAGGAGAGACTGTGTCCACTTCCAAGCTGACCTCGCGTGTCCTCAAGACCCCGCGCCATACGACGTACTATGTAGAGATGGGACCAGCCGATGGGCCATTGATGCTGTTCCTGCACGGTTGGCCGGAGCTCAGCCTGATCTGGCGCGCACAGATAGAAGCGTTCGCTGCACAAGGCTGGCACTGCGTTGCACCCGACATGCGCGGTTATGGCAGCTCTTCTGCACCAGCCCCCACGCATGCGTACACCCTTGAAAACATCGTGGCCGACATGGCAGAACTTCACGACCATCTCGGTGGCAGGCCCGCCATCTGGGTGGGCCACGATTGGGGCAGTGTTGTGGCGGGTGAACTGGCCGCTCATGAACCCCAGCGCAGCCGCGGTGTTGTATTGATTTCGGTTCCGTACTTCCCCACCACTAACGCCCTGCCGACACTCGTCCCACTGGTTGACCGCTCGATCTATCCGGCGGACAAGTATCCGGACGGTCAATGGGATTATTACCGCTACTACAACACACACTTTGAATCCGCTATTGCTGACCTTGATGCGGATAAAGCTGCATCGCTGGCGTCGATTTATCGACGAGGCGACCCGGCGAGTACCGGCAGGGTTGCAGCCAATGCCGAAGTGACCCGCAAAGGCGGACGGTTTGGCCAGGCGCACCGGGCGCCACTCACCCAGCCAGACCTTGCGCTCTGGCCGCAGGCAGACTTCGCGCATTTGGTGCGCAGCTTCGAGGCCCATGGTTTCCGCGCTCCCTGCGCATGGTATTTAAACGACGCTGCCAACATTGAATATGCCCAAAGGGCGCCCAATGGCGGCCACTTGTCTTTACCCGTGCTGTTTGTGAACGGCGATTACGACCAGATGAATACCATCAAGGGTAATCGGCTGGGCGATCCAATGCGGGCGGCCTGCGCAGATCTCACCGTGACAAGCCTACCCGGCGGGCATTGGTTGCCGGTGGAGTGCAAGATGGAACTGGTTGAAGCCATAAGCAACTGGCTACGGAGCAGGAGGCTTGGATGACGACAAGACGTCGCTCCTCCAGGGACCGTCCCACGAGGCTGCCTCTAAACACGCAAACAGTTGTGAAACGTTTTCGAAACAGTCGCGTAGCGAAACATTGGATAGCTGCTCTTCGATAGCGGCCCACTCACCATGAGCAAAAGCATTTCTAATGCCTCGAAAGCTGTGAACGGTATGCAGGACTTGCGCATCTACCACATAAGGCAGTCCTGAGGATTCAAGGTGCTCCAAAAGGAACTGGATATCGCTCACGCGAGACCCGGAAGGTTTGCGCGCAATCGCTCCATACAGATCCTTCACCACACGCTTCAGCCCCCACTCCACAAAGCTGCATAGCAACACAATGGAGGTCGCCTGAGTGACTACGGTCAGATTGTCTTCCCAGCGTGGAATCTGGTCATCGAGCCAGTCCAGCGCTTCAGCGCCGGGACCAGAGCCCGCCATGTACGACTCGCGCTGATCGACGAGTGTCGAGTGGTGCTGATCGACAGTCACGAGCTGCAGGAAGCAGTAGTCATTGAGCTGCTGAAGTTTTTCGAAGAGAACCCAGAAGGTCTCAGAGAATCGCTCAGGCTGGTAAATGTAAGTACCGTCTGCTATTGGCGTCCCGTCGTCCTCCGTCACTAAGCTTAATGCCCAAAACAGTCCATAACGTTCAGCGATATCCAATTCATTATCCAACAGTCGTATCCCTGGTGATTCCGTGCTTTTAAAGTCTTCAGGTCAGAAAATCACCGATTGTATTGGCTACCCTGTGCGCTTCATACAGGAACAGGCGTTGTAGCCTCATAATCGACAGGCATCTACGTGACACGCCTCGGTCAAATGTGGGAGTCCCCACCACATCTTCGATGTGACGCTGTCGCGCAGCAAACTAGGGAGCTTGCTCCTGTGGCGGCCTTATAGCCGACCTGATCGTTGAAGCTTGCGCGTACCCCTGTGGGAGCGGGCTTGCCCGCGAAGGTCGTTAACGATGACGCGGGAAACTAGAAAGAACGCGGCGTTCTCAGGTTTTTCGCGAGCAAGCTCGCTCCTACAGAAAAGCAGAAGCGCCGCCAGCGTATCTGCGATGCGCAGCGAGTCGCTTTTGATCTTGATCTCAGGCGCCCCGTTAAACCACGCTGGCCGAACGCAGGCTTGAAGCCGTGGGTAACCCGGCAGGACGGCGGCCCACGGATTCAAGCCGGAGAGAGGGCACACCGAGCCTAGGCGAGGTGCCGAGTGGTGGGGCAAGAGCGTTTTGCTTACTTTGCCGCTTTTGCAAAGTGAGCCGCCGTAAGGGCGGAACCTATAGTGGCCGTTACCTGAGCAACGGATATGTACTCGCCCCAACACCCCAACAACCCGAGTACATATCCATTGCTGCGGTAGCGGCCAATTAGGATTCCGCTTTTACAGCGATGGATGTCATCCCAGACGGGCTTTCATCCAGATCGGCCTGGCACGGTGAATACAGATGGAGCTCTTCCTGAGCAGAAATATTCAACACGCCTTGATTTGATCCCAAAGCCGGGCAACTTGTTCGGCGCTGGTGGCCTTCACTCGGGCCAGGTCGACGGGGTAGTCGACGCCTGGGTTTTCGACAAACCGCGTCGCCGTAAACTGACCATTGCTGGCGCGCAGCACATAAGCGGAGTCCTGACAGTGCTGCGACGCCAGGAACACCACGCCAGGCGTGACCCATTCAGGCTTGAGATTCTCCGGTTCGCCCATCACGCCCCACATGCGGGTCTTGGCCACTGGGGATACCGCATTGACCAGGATGCCTGCTTGCGCGCCCTCCATGCTCAACGCATTCATGATGCCCAGTTGTGCCATCTTGCCGGCGGCATACGCCACCAGGCCCGGTTGGGCATATTGCTGGTACATCGCACGGTCGGATGACGTCAGCACGACCCGTGCGGCAGCAGATTGCTTGAGGTATTTCCAGGCATGTTTGCATAGCCACACGGGTGTATAGATATTGATATCCACCGCACGGCCTATGAAGGTTGCATCGGCTTCTTCAATAGATTGGTAGCCGACCCAACCGGCGTTGTGAATCAAAATATCGAGTTGGCCATACGCCTCGATGGCCGTTGCCACCAGTTGCTCGCAACCTTGTTCGCTGGACAGGTCGCCATGGTGCCCTATCACGTTTAAACCCTGGTCACTGAGGGTTTTAGCAGCCTGCATGGCGATGGAGCCATCGCCCCCCGCGCCGAGCTTATCGGCGCCGATATCACTGATCACCACATTGGCGCCCAGCGAGGCTAACGCTTGCGCGTAACTAAAACCCAACCCCCGGCCAGCGCCGGTTACAACGGCAGTCTTTCCTGTAAAGTTCATTGGTTATTTCCTCTTGAGTGCCCCCTCACCTTAACAAGGTCTATCTACGCTGTTTAATACTAACGGCGGCGCAAGTTGATACTCGGCGCATATCAAGTTGATGTTAAATCCGTGTCATCCTTGATGAGGTACCATTGCAGCCCCAGTCCACTGATCAGTTCAATTGAAGGAACAGAAGAAATGATCGAAACCCGCCTGCTGCGCCAATTTATCGCCGTGGCTGAAGAGTTGCATTTCCACAAGGCCGCCATTCGCCTGCACATGGCGCAGCCGCCATTGAGCCAGGCCATCAATCGCCTGGAAGACAAGCTGGGGTTCAGTCTGTTCACCCGCAATAAACGCGGGGTCAAGCTGACCCCGGCCGGCGGCGCATTCCTGAGCGCGGCCTACAGCACCTTGAAGGAATTGGAACTGGGCATAGAACATGCCCGCCAAGTGTCCGAGGGAATTGCCGGCAAACTCACGGTGACTGCGGTATCGATCGCCTACTACGAGTCACTGCTCAGTACCCTGCGCCAGTTCCGCGAGACCTACCCCAAAGTCCAGTTGATCATCAAGGAGATGCCCTCTTCCAGCCAGGCCAAGGCCATTCTGTCGGGAGAAGCGGATATTGCCTTCATGCGCAAGTTGCCGATCTCGGCAGAAAACGTCGAGTCACGCCTGTTACTGGATGAAGAGATAGTGATGGCGCTGCCCGCCCATCACCCCAAGGTCAAGCAAGGTCAGATCGACTTGAGGGATTTCGCCGGGGAAGACTTCGTATTCACCCCAGAAGCCCTGGGTACCGGCTATCACAGTCAGCTTATCGCCTTGTGTGAAGCCGCTGGTTTTTACCCCAGGGTGGTGCAGGAGGCCGCGCAGATCCATACCCTGATCGGCTTGGTGGCCTGTGGTTTCGGCGTCGCCCTGGTACCTGAGTCGATTGCCAACTCAATCATGCGCGACAAGGTCCTGTTCCGCCGGATTTACCCCGTGACCGCCTCCCCCAACCCGGCAATCGGCCTGTACATGAGCTGGAACACCCACAACGAATCACCGTTGATGGACAGTTTCATTTCCATGCTCGATTTCAATGCCGTTTCCCAGGTTGAGGGGGAGCATCTTAGTTAGTTATATTCGTGCCCCCCCTCCCCCGCGATACACCACCCTGCTACGTGTTACAACTAACCAAACCGTTCACCCGGGATTGATACTCCTGTCATCAACACGTGACTAATGCCCGACAATAGTCTTAGACAGAGACTTTTATAGTATTTCTCATCTCCCTGTCAGCACCGCACTATCACCGCCACTTTTGCAAGAACGAGTTCCGGGCATCACCACGGTAGTCGGTTCATGACGACGCCAACTTAGTGCACTTGCACCGGCAGGATCCCCGATTCATGCACCGACAAGGAGACGCTGAATGCCAGCCGTCATTTATATTTTTTCGCTCTGCACTTTTACATTCGGTTTATCCGAGTTCGTCGTGGCCGGCCTGGTGTCGGCCATCTCGGTGGATCTGCATGAGTCCATCTCGCACGTCGGCACAGCCGTCGCGGCCTATGCCTTGGGCGCCGCCATTGGCGCCCCGATCATCACGGCCTTGTTGGCCAACTGGCGCGACAAAACCGTATTGCTGCTGACCCTCGGCGTGCTTGCCGCTGGCAGCGTGGTCATCAGCCTGGCACCTGATATTCTGACCCTGCATGGCGTACGTTTCATTATCGGCCTGGCCCATGGGGTATTCATGGCCGTGGCCTCCAACGCCGCGGTCAAACTGGTCGACCCGATGCGCGCAGGGCGAGCGCTATCGCTGGTGTGGACGGGGCTGACCCTTTCGATCGCCTTTGGCGTGCCTATCGGCACCTTCCTCGGCAGCTACTGGTCATGGCGCATAGTGTTCCTGGCCATCGGTGGCCTGGGCCTCATCAGCACCGCAGGCCTGGCGCTTCTGATGCGTCAGCGCCGCCTTTGCTCGACCCACCAAGCCACAGACCTGAAACAAAGCCTCGCGGCCCTCTTGCACCGCGAACTGTTGGTGGCGGCCACGATCGCGATGCTGGTGAGCGTGGCGACTTTTTCATTCTTTACCTTCGTGTCGCCGTTCCTGCTGGATATCACCCGTGTGCAGCCGCAAATTCTGAGCCTGGCGATGCTGGTGTTCGGTGTCTGCTCCATTCTCGGTAATTTGCTTGGCGGCTATCTCGTCGATGCATTCGACGCCGATCGATGTTTGCTCGGTGGGTTGACAGCGTTGATGCTTAACCTGTTGAGCTTGTACGTGTGGGGCGATTCGCTGATCGCCACGTTAATGCTGGTGGGGTTATTGGGTGTGGTGTTCTTCGCCATAGTGACCATGTCGACCCTGCGCCTGCTGCGCCTGGCACACCACTATGTTCCGCAATCCAGTAGCGTGGCTTCAGGACTCAATATTGCTTCGTTCAACTTAGGCACCGCATTGGGTGGCATCGGCGCAGGCTGGATCATTACCCGTTTCGGGCTCGCCTTTATTCCGATTGCGGGCGTAGGTGCTGCGTTGGTGGCCATCGGCATACTTGCCCTGCAGATGAAAAGCAAGCTGAGACCATCGTAAAAAAGCCTGCGGTCCGAGGGTTGCCGAGAGCGGTGACCTACGACTGGCTTTCATCCGCCGCCTTGTCGGTGACGATAGATCGCTCGATCCCCCAATCACCGGGCGCGCACCAATCTTCACCAAACAGTTCGGCTGGGTGCATCGTACGCTCGGAGCCATTGCCGCACGCCAATGACTTGGCCGGGCAATAGCGGTCGCACCCCCAACAGATTCGTTCGGGGTGGCTGGGGTTGACGGGGAAGTGCTTGGCCATGCCGATCTCCAATCATTGAGAGGCGTTTTTACAACCTACAGCTTCCGTGCGAAGCCATCCTTGACGGATATCAAGCTATCAACCTCGAATAAAGGTTTTATCCGTCGCCTCGATTACCCCCGCAACACGAACGCTGGAAACAACGCGCGCATGGCCGCCCAAAGATCCGCAAGCAAGGCAGGTGCCAGCACACTCGGCAGCTGAGGATCAAACATCTGCTCGGTGCGTACCAGCTGCACGGCAAAGCGTTTGACCCCCAGTTCACCCAAGCGCTGCGCCAGGGTCAACAGACCTGCCGGCTTGAACAGATGCCAATGCACGGTAGTACGGCATTCGTAGTCCACACCACTGGCCAGAAGATGTTCAAGGCTGCGCCAGTTCGCCGCTCCACTGCCTTCGACCCGAGTGATTGCCTGGCAATCCTCGGGCAACGCCTTGACATCGAAACCGACCCAATCGGCACCGGTCAGCGCCTTGGCAAAGGCTGTTGGCTTGATGCCGGCACTGTGAAGACCGATGCGAAAGCCCATCGCCCGCACTTCGTCCATGGCGTCAAGTAAACCCTCTTGCAAGGCTGGCTCACCGCCGCTGAACACCACCGCATCGAGCAGGTCCTGCCGGCGTTGCAGGAACGCCAACACCCGCCGCCAATCGACTTCGTCGGTGCCGCGAGGCGGGATCAACTGCGGGTTATGGCAGTAACGACAACGCCAGGCGCACCCCTGGCAAAACAACACACAGGCGAGCAGCCCCGGATAGTCGATGGTGGTCAGGGGCACCATGCCCCCAACCCGCAGCGTTCGACTCATTGGCGAGCGGCCAGCGCCGCGCTTTCAGTAAAGTGCACCCGCTCGTGGTGCTCGGACTGTTTGCCCGGATTGAACGCCGATACCGGACGGTGATAACCCATTACCCGAGTCCAGACTTCGCAGCGTTGACGTTGAGCCTGGGGCAGTGTTTGCGATGCAGTCATGGTGAAGCTCCTTGCGATTGAGTGGATCGAAATCAATGAGCGGTGCCGGGTTGCTGTTCTTTCAACAGCAGAACCTCGTCACATTTGGGACAGAACTCGTGCTCGCCATCGAGGTAACCGTGCACCGGGCAGATGGAGAACGTCGGGGTCACGGTCAGGTACGGCAGGCGGAAGCGTCCGAGGGCTTTGCGCACCAGTTGCTTGCAGGCTTGGGTCGAGGAAATCCGCTCGGCCATGTACAGATGCAAGACCGTGCCCCCGGTGTATTTGCATTGCAGTTCGTCTTGCAGTTGCAGGGCTTCGAAGGGGTCGTCGGTGTAGCCCACCGGCAGTTGCGAGGAGTTGGTGTAATACGGCGCTTGCAGCGTGCCGGCCTGGAGGATGTCGGGGTAACGCTTGAGGTCTTCCTTGGCGAAACGATAGGTAGTGCCTTCCGCCGGGGTCGCTTCCAGATTGTAGAGGTGCCCGGTTTCTTCCTGGAAACGCAGCAATGTGGCGCGCACATGGTCCAGCAGCTTCAGGGCGAACTGGCGGCCCTGTTCGGTGTGCGTGCCCTCTTTGTCAGCGGTGAAGTTGCGCAGCATTTCATGCAGGCCATTGAGGCCGATGGTGGAGAAATGGTTGCGCAAGGTACCCAGGTAGCGCTTGGTATAAGGGTACAAACCGGCATCCATATGGTGCTGAATGACCTTGCGTTTGACTTCCAGGCTCTCCATCGCCAACTCCATCAGCGAGTCCAGCCGCTTGAGCAGACCGCTGGTGTCGCCCTTGAATACATAACCCAGGCGCGCGCAGTTGATGGTTACCACGCCCAGCGATCCGGTCTGTTCCGCCGAGCCAAACAAACCGCCGCCGCGCTTGAGCAATTCGCGTACATCCAGCTGCAACCGGCAGCACATGGACCGCACCTGATTGGGTTGCAGATCGGAATTGAGGAAGTTCTGGAAATACGGCAGGCCGTAACGGGCCGTCATTTCGAACAGGCGATCAGCGTTCTCGCTGTCCCACGGAAAGTCATGGGTAATGTTGTAGGTCGGGATCGGGAAAGTGAACACCCGCCCTTTTGCATCACCGGCTTGCATCACCTCGATGTAGGCGCGGTTGAGCATATCCATTTCAACTTGCAGGTCGCCGTAGGCAAACGGCATTTCCTCACCACCGATGACGGGGATCTGCTCGCGTAGATCCTGCGGGCACACCCAGTCGAAGGTCAGGTTGGTGAACGGGGTCTGGGTGCCCCAGCGCGACGGTACGTTGAGGTTGTAGATGAATTCCTGGATCGCCTGGCGAACCTGCGCATAGCTCAATTGATCCTTACGCAGGTACGGCGCCAGGTAGGTATCGAACGAGCTGAAAGCCTGGGCGCCGGCCCATTCGTTTTGCAGCGTGCCGAGAAAATTCACCATCTGCCCCAGGGCACTGCTCAAGTGCTTTGGCGGCCCGGCTTCGACACGCCCTGGCACGCCGTTGAGCCCCTCGTGCAACAAGGTCCGCAGCGACCAGCCGGCGCAATATCCGGCCAGCATGTCCAGGTCGTGCACATGCAGATCAGCCTCGCGATGGGCCTGGCCAATGGCTTCGCTGTACACTTCGTCCAGCCAGTAGTTGGCAGTGACCTTGCCCGACACATTCAGCACCAGCCCGCCCAGGGAGTAGCCCTGATTGGCGTTGGCCTGGACCCGCCAGTCTTCACGGTCCAGGTATTCGTTCATCGACGTCGCCACTTCGACCAGGGTCCGCCGATCACGGCGCAAACGCCCGTGTTGTTCGCGATAGACGATGTAGGCCCGCATGGAAAGGAAATAACCGGCGTCCATCAGCACCCTTTCAACGCGGTCCTGGATTTGTTCGACATGCAGCCTGGACAAGCCTTCCAGCCGGGCCAGTACCGCCTGCAGCAATCCTTGGGCCTCTACCTCGGTATATTCCCCGGTAGCCTTGCCCGCCGCGATCAATGCCTGACGGATTTTGTCCGCATCGAAGGCGACCAAGGTGCCGTCGCGCTTGTGCAAACGGGTACATCCCACTGAAACCAGCGTGCTCTGCATTAAGCCTCCAAACACTACATATAGGTATTTAATAAACAAAAAACACAATATGCAGTGAAGACTACGGGCAATAGGCGGTTTTGCAATTGATCAATATCAAGATTGTGAGGCAAAAACCGCCCCCAGGACCGGTGACGAATACATGGCCAACGAGGGTTCACGGTGACTCGGCGTATCCCGTTCAGCCGCCACTCATGTTCATGAAGCGCACTACCTGCACCTCGCCGCCAGGGTTGAAGTCGTGCCGCAATGGCTTGGCGTGCAGGGCTTTGTGCACGGCGTCGATCAGCGGTTGATCGTCCAGCAGATAGCGGCGCAGCAAGCCACGCAAATCCAGCGCGTCGTCCTGCCCCAGGCACAGCAACAGCGTCCCCTCAACGGTCATCCGTACCCGGTTGCAACTGCCACAAAAGTTGTGACTGTTGGGTGAGATGAAGCCGATGCGGGTATCGGGATGGCGTTCCAGGCGCACGTAACGCGCCGGCCCCCCACTGTTTTCGGCGCTGTCGAGCAACCGATGCCGGCTGGCGATCAGCGTTCGCACCTCATCGCTGGAGCAAAACGCTTCGCCCCGTGAGCGCCCTACGTCGCCCAAGGGCATTTCTTCGATGAAACTGATGTCGATGCGTTGCCGGATGGCGTACTGCACCAGCCCCAGCACTTCATCGAAGTTGCGCCCCTTCATCACCACGCAGTTGAGCTTGACCCGCTCAAACCCCGCGCTGCGCGCCGCTTCAATGCCGTCCAGCACTTGGTCGAGATCGCCGTTGCGGGTGATCGCGCGGAATTTCTGCGCGTCCAGGCTATCGAGGCTGATGTTCATGCGCTTGACGCCCGCCTCCGCCAACGGCCGGGCCAAACGGCCCAGTTGCGAGCCGTTACTGGTCATCACCAGTTCCCGCAAACCCGGTAACGCGGCGATATTGCGGCATAAATCGACAATGCCGGGACGGATCAGCGGCTCACCGCCGGTCAGGCGAATCTTGCGTACACCGAGGCCGACGAACAGCGTCGCCAGGCGCTGCAACTCCTCCAGCGTCAAGACCTGCTGACGCGGCAGGAACGTCATGTTTTTCGCCATGCAATACACACAGCGAAAATCACAGCGGTCCGTCACCGACATCCGCAGATAGTCAATCTGTCGTCCAAAACCATCCTGCATGACCGCGTTCATCACTTCTCCCTTTGCCCCCAAGGCTCACTGCACCAGTGGCGAGTCGGCACCCTGCAAATGGATGCCGCGAATATCCGCCGCGCCGATCAGGGTTTGCAGGTATTGCACCAGGGCTTTTTGCCAGACGCCTTGCTGCAACTGCGTGCGGATCGCCGTCGACACCACTTCATAGGGCAACGGCATGCCTTCGATCCGCTGATCGACACTGACCACGTGCCAGCCGTAACGGCTTTCCAAAGGTTTACTGGCCAGCCCCGGTGCCAGGGTGAACAGCTGGCGTTCCAGTTCGGGCACGGTCTGGCCCTTGCTGATCTGCCCCAAGGAACCACCCTGAGCCTTCGACGGGCAGGCCGAATACTTCACCGCCAACTCGGCAAAACTGCCGGGGAGGTCCGCCAGCCGTTGCAGCAGGATTTCGGCCTGGGCATGCGCAAGTGCACGGGCCTCGGCATCGTCCGGCGCACATTCAAGCAGGATGTGCCGCACGGCCAGCAACGGCGCGCTGTGAAAGCGCCCGCGGTTGTTTGCGTAATAACGCAGGCTGGTTTCTTCGTCGCACTGCGGCACCTGCACCTCACGCTCAAGCAACAAGCGCGTGGCTGCTTCTTCTTCGTTCTCACCGGCGCCGATCTGCAGCGACACACCGAGTTCGGCAATGCGTTGCTGCAACAACTCGCGGATCACCAGCGCTCGAGCGGCCTGATAGACCGCCTCCTCGCGGGTGGGCGCCGGGTGATATTGCAACTCCTGGGCCAGCGCCTGTGGGGTGATCGACACCTCATTGACGCTGATGATCGGCCACTCCTGCTCGCTGCTGGCGATCAACTGCGCCGGGGCGTCATCGGCCGCTGGCGCAACCGGCAGCTCGTCAACCTGCACCACACCGGTCGGCGCGATATCCACCACATCGGCCTCGAGTTTTTTTGAAGAACCGCAGCCACCGCTGCCCCCGTTACCGCCGCCACATCCACATCCACCTGACATGATTGTCTCCTCAGAATTTCTGCCGAACGATTTGATAGCGACGCCCCAAGTACCAGACCGGTGCGCTGATCATGTGTACGAGACGGGTGAAGGGAAACAGCACGAACAAGGTCAAGCCGAGAAACACATGCAGCTTGTAGGTCAGCCCGACGGGCGCGATAGACGCCGCCGCTTCCATTGGCCGCAGCAGCACAGTGTTCTGCGCCCAATCGGCGAGCATCACCATCACCGAGCCGTCCATGTGCTCGGTGGACGCGACAATCGTCAGCAGGCCGAGCAGCAATTGCGCGAGCAGCACCAGCAGGACCAAGATGTCCGACGGGCTGGAAGTGGCGCGAACCCGTGGGTCGGTCAGCCGCCGCTTGATCAGCATCAGCAACCCCACCAGGCATAACAGGCCGAAGACCCCACCGGAAACCATCGCCAGTAACTGCTTGTTCTGCGTGCTGATCACATGGTGGTAGACCGATGCCGGCGTCAGCAGGCCGACGAAGTGCCCGGCCAGCACGAACAACACGCCGATATGGAAAAAATTACTCGCCACGCGCATGCCACGCTGGTTGAGCATCTGGCTGGAGCCGGCCTTCCACGTGTACTGCGACAGATCGAAGCGTGCCCAACTGCCTAGCAGGCAAATCGCCAGGGCCACATAAGGGTAAACCCCGAACAGCAAAAGATTCCATTTAGACATTACCCACCTCCTTGGCTGGCACAGCGGCCAGCCCTTCATGCTGAAAATCGACCCAGTGCAGCGGCACCGCGCTTTCTTCCCGGGCCTTGCCCGGCGCGCTTGGCAGCGAACTGCAACGGTCCTGCTGTTCGGCTTGCAGAAAGTCCACGGCCTCTTCTTCCCAGATCTTGTCGAGGGCTTCGAGGGAGTCATCGCGCGGTTCTGCGGCGACCTGTTCGCGCAGGTCAGCCACCGCTTGATGGGGCTCGGCCCCGGCGATCTGCAGCAACGCCCGGAAGCAACTGGCGTAAGCGCTTTCACGCTCCTCCAGGCGCGCCGCCAGCAAGGCCAGCAAATGCGCCACATCCGCCAGGCCTTCGCGGGCCTCAATGTCTTCGCGGGTCGAAAGGAACTCCAGGTACAGCGGGATAAAGTCCGGCAGCTCCTTGACGCCAATGGCAAAACCGGCGGCTTCGTACTGGGCCATCATGTCGACCATCGCCTGGCCACGGTCACGGGACTCACCGTGCACGTGCTCAAACAACAGCAGCGACAGCGAGCGCCCGCGGCCGAACAGCGCACCGTAGTGCTCCTGCCCGTCCATCAGGTCATTGGCGCAGATCAGTTCCAGCAACTCGAACAATGCGCCGCGTTGCGTCGGGCTGATTTCCCGGGACTGGGCAATCGCTTGTTCCAGTTCGTCGCGACCGCCAGTCAGTGCCTCGGTCGGGTAGTCGAGCAGCAGCGAAATCACTTTGAGAATTTGCATGCTCATTGCTCCCACACCTGCACGGTTTTGAGGATGTCGCGGCGGTTGGCTTTCTTCGCCCCAAACAGGTTGGTGTCGGAACTGCCGCTGCAACCGCTGCCGAAACTGAAGCCGCAACCGGAGCGTTCGGCGAAGGCGTCGCTCATGGCGTCTTCGCGGTGCGCACTCGGTACCACGAAGCGGTCTTCATAGTTGGCAATCGCAAGGTAGCGATACATCTCTTCGACCTGGGCCACGCTCAAGCCGACATCCGCCAGCACTTGCAAGTCCTGCACGCCATCGACTTGCTCGGAACGCTTGTAGGCGCGCATCGCCAGCAAGCGTTTGAGCGCACGCTTGACCGGTTTTTCATCGCCCGCCGTCAGCAGGTTGGCCAGGTACTTGAGTGGAATGCGCAGGCTGTCCACATCCGGGATCACCCCGTTCATGCCCACGGTGCCGGCGGTGGCGGCGTTCTGGATCGGCGAGAGCGGCGGCACATACCAAACCATCGGCAAGGTGCGGTATTCCGGGTGCAGCGGCAGCGCAAGCTTCCAGTCCACCGCCATCTTGTAGACCGGCGAGCGTTGCGCCGAGTCGATCACCGACTGCGGAACACCATCGGCCAAGGCCTGGCGGATCACCGCCGGATCGTTCGGATCGAGGAAGATCTCCAGTTGTTTTTCGTACAGGTCCTGCTCGTTGGCGGTGCTGGCGACTTCGCTGATACGGTCGGCGTCATACAGCAGCACCCCGAGGTAGCGGATACGGCCGACACAGGTTTCGGCGCAAACCGTCGGCATCCCGGCTTCGATACGCGGGTAGCAGAAGATGCATTTCTCGGATTTGCCGCTTTTCCAGTTGAAGTAGATCTTCTTGTACGGGCAGCCGCTGATGCACATCCGCCAGCCACGGCATTTTTCCTGGTCGATCAGGACGATACCGTCCTCTTCGCGCTTGTAGATCGCCCCGCTGGGGCACGACGCCGCGCAGGTTGGGTTGAGGCAGTGCTCGCACAGGCGCGGCAGATACATCATGAAGGTGTTTTCGTACTCGCCGTAGATGTCCGCCTGGATCTTGTCAAAGTTCTTGTCCTTGCGACGCTTGGCGAATTCGGTACCGAGGATTTCTTCCCAGTTCGGGCCCCATTCGATTTTTTCCATGCGTTTGCCGGAGATCAGCGAACGCGGGCGCGCGGTGGGCTGGTGCTCGCCCAGCGGAGCGGTGTGCAGGTGCTGGTAGTCGAAGTCGAACGGCTCGTAGTAGTCGTCGAGGCTCGGCAGGTCCGGGTTGGCGAAAATGTTCGCCAATACGCGAAATTTACCGCCGATGCGTGGGTTGATCGTGCCGTTGGCGTTGCGAATCCAGCCGCCCTTCCACTTGTCCTGGTTTTCCCATTCCTTCGGATAGCCGATGCCCGGTTTCGATTCAACGTTGTTGAACCAGGCGTATTCCATGCCTTCGCGGCTGGTCCAGACGTTTTTGCAGGTGATCGAACACGTGTGGCAACCGATGCATTTGTCCAGGTTCAGAACCATGCCGATTTGTGAGCGAATCTTCATCTCAGTTCTCCTCGATATCGGTCGGCAGCGGACGCGGCAGGTCATCACCGGACGAACCATCGAGCCAGTCGACTTTGGACATTTTGCGCACCACGACAAACTCATCGCGGTTGCAGCCGACGGTGCCGTAATAGTTGAAACCGTAGGCTTGCTGGGCGTAGCCACCGATCATGTGGGTCGGCTTGAGCACGACGCGGGTCACCGAGTTGTGGTGGCCGCCACGGGTCTTGGTGGTTTCGGAACCGGGTACGTTCACGATTCGTTCCTGGGCGTGGTACATCATCACCATGCCGTCCTTGACCCGCTGGCTGACCACCGCACGGGCAGTCAGCGCACCGTTGACGTTGAAACATTCGATCCAGTCGTTGTCTTCAATACCGGCGCTTTTCGCATCATTCTCCGAGAGCCAGACAATCGGCCCGCCACGGCTGAGGGTCAGCATCAGCAGGTTGTCGCTGTAGGTACTGTGGATACCCCATTTCTGGTGCGGGGTGATCCAGTTCAGGACGATCTCGATCTCGCCATTGCTGCGCTTGCCCTTCACCCCTTCGATGGTGCGGGTATTGACCGGTGGGCGATAACTCATCAGCTGTTCGCCGAACGCCTGCATCCACGGGTGATCCTGGTAGAACTGCTGGCGGCCGGTGATGGTGCGCCATGGGATCGCCTCGTGCACGTTGGTGTAGCCGGCGTTGTAGCTGACGTGATCGTCTTCGAGACCCGACCAGGTCGGGCTGGAAATGATCTTGCGCGGCTGGGCCTGGATGTCGCGGAAACGTATCGCCTCGTGGGCCTTGGACAGCGCCAGGTGGCTGTGGTCGATGCCGGTGAATTCCGACAGCGCGGCCCAGGCTTTCACGGCAACCTGGCCGTTGGTTTCCGGCGCCAGGGACAGGATCACCTCAGCAGCGTCGATGGCCGTGTCGATTTTCGGCCGACCGTGGCTGATGCCGGCATCGCCTTCGTGGTGGTTCAGCTCACCGAGAAATTTCACTTCGTCTTCGGTGTTCCAGTTGATGCCCTTGCCGCCGTTGCCGTGTTTTTCCAGCAATGGCCCCAGGGACGAGAACTGCTTGTAGATGTTCGGATAATCACGCTCGACCACATGCAGGTTCGGTGCGTTTTTCCCTGGCACTGGCGCCACTCCGTCACTTTTCCAGTCGGTGCCGCCAAACGGCTGAGCCAGTTCGCCAACACTGTCGTGCATCAGTGGCAGGGTCACCAGGTCCTGTTCGACGCCCAGGTGCCCTTCGGACATGCTGGAAAACGCCTTGGCAATGCCCTTGTAGATTTCCCAGTCGGAACGCGACTCCCACGCGGGGTCGATGGCGGCCGACAAGGGGTGGATGAACGGGTGCATGTCCGAGGTGTTCATGTCGTCTTTTTCGTACCAGGTCGCGGTCGGCAAGACGATGTCGGAATACACGCAGGTCGAGGACATGCGAAAGTCCAGTGTGGTCACCAGGTCGAGCTTGCCGATGGCGCCCTCGTCAACCCATTCGGCTTCTTCGGGTTTGCAGTCGCCGACCTGGCCGATATCTTCGTTCATCACGCCGTTCTTGGTGCCGAGCAGGTACTTGAGCATGTACTCATGGCCCTTGCCCGAGGAGCCCAGCAGGTTGGAACGCCAGATAAACATGTTGCGCGGGAAGTTCACCGGGCTGTCCGGCTGCTCGCAGGAAAAGCGCAGCGAACCGTCCTGCAACGACTTGACCACATAGTCTTTCGGGTCCATGCCGGCGGCGGCCGCATCGCGGCAGATGTGCAGCGGGTTGGTATTGAGTTGCGGCGCGCTGGGCAGCCAGCCGGCCCGTTCGGCGCGGATGTTGTAGTCCAGGGCGTGTTCGGGAAATTGGGATTTATCGGCCAACGGCGAGAGCACGTCGTGCATGCTCATTTTCTCGTGGCGCCATTGCGAGCTGTGGGCGTAGAAAAAGCTGGTGCCGTTCATTTGCCGCGGTGGACGGTTCCAGTCCAGGCCGAACGCCAGGGGCAGCCAACCGCATTGTGGACGCAGTTTTTCCTGGCCGACGTAGTGCGCCCAACCGCCACCGGTCTGGCCGACACACCCGCAGAGCATGAGCATGTTGATCAGCCCGCGGTAGTTCATGTCCATGTGGTACCAGTGATTCATCGCCGCGCCGACGATGATCATCGAGCGGCCCTTGGTCTTGTCGGCGTTGTCGGCAAACTCACGGGCGATCTGGATGGCTTTTTCGCGGCTCACGCCGGTGATTTTCTCCTGCCAGGCCGGGGTGCCGGGCACCGAGGCGTCGTCGTAATCCTTGGCGACGTTTTCGCCGCCCAGGCCACGATCAATCGCCAGGTTGGCCGCCGACAGGTCGAAGACCGTGGCCACTTTAGCGACGCTACCATCGGCCAGCACCACGTTATGCACCGGCACCCGGCGGTATTGCACGGCATCGCCGGCGACGTGCTGGAAGTGTTCGTGGGACTCACCGGCAAAATACGGGAACGCCACTTCGGCGACGTCATCGCCCATCAGGCTCAGTTTCAGATCGATCTCGCGACCTTCGCCACCTTCACGGGCAAGAATGTTCCACTTGCCCTTCTCTCCCCAGCGATAACCGATGGACCCCTGAGGGGACACCAGTTCGCCGTTGACGTCGAGGGCGATGGTTTTCCATTCCGGGTGGTTTTCCTGGCCGAGGTTGTCGGTCAGGTCACTGGCGCGCAGGAAACGGTCCGGCTGATAGCCTGCACCCGGTGCCTTGTCGACCATTTGCTTGAGCAGCACCAGTACCGGCAAATCTGTGAAGCGCTTGGCGTATTCGGTGAAATAGGCGCTCGGTTTGTCGAGGTGGAATTCTTTGAAGATGACATGGTTGAACGCCTGCGCCAGTGCCGCATCGGTGCCTTGTTTGGGGTTCAGCCACAGGTCGGTGAGCTTGGCGACTTCCGAATAGTCGGGGGTAATGGCGACCGTCTTGGTGCCCTTGTAACGCACTTCGGTAAAGAAGTGCGCGTCCGGGGTCCGGGTCTGAGGGACGTTGGAGCCCCAGGCAATGATGTAGTTGGAGTTGTACCAGTCGGCCGATTCCGGCACGTCGGTCTGCTCGCCCCAGACCATCGGCGAAGCCGGCGGCAAGTCGCAGTACCAGTCATAGAAGCTCAGGCATGCGCCGCCGATCAGCGACAGGTAACGCGAGCCGGCGGCGTAGCTGACCATCGACATGGCCGGGATCGGCGAGAAGCCGACAATGCGATCGGGCCCATATTGCTTGATGGTGTAGACGTTGGCCGCCGCGATGATCTCGTTGACTTCTTCCCAGTTGGAACGAATGAAGCCACCCATGCCGCGCTTGCTTTTATAGGACTCGGCCTTGGCCTTGTCCTCGACGATGCTCGCCCAGGCTTCGACCGGCGCCAGGGTCTGGCGCGCATCGCGCCACAGCTTCAGCAACGGCTTGCGGATTTTCGGGTACTTGAGCCGGTTCGCGCTGTAGATGTACCAGCTGTAACTGGCGCCACGCGGGCAACCACGGGGTTCATGGTTAGGCAGATCGTTGCGGGTGCGCGGGTAGTCGGTCTGCTGGGTTTCCCAGGTGATCAAGCCGTTCTTGACGTAGATTTTCCACGAGCAGGACCCGGTGCAGTTCACCCCGTGGGTGGAGCGCACGATCTTGTCGTACTGCCAGCGGGAACGGTAGACGTTTTCCCAGTCGCGAGACTCTTTGCGGGTCTCTCCATGACCGTCGGAAAACTCGTTTTGCTTGCGATTGAAAAACCGCAATTGGTCCAGTAAATGACTCACGGTGTACACCTCTCAGGCTTGCTGCGGGGTTCTGTGCCCCGCCCACGCAATGGTTGGATTCGGGCTCGACTCAGCAGGGTGTCGCGGCGCCTTTGCGCGCGTACCACCACCAGGTCACCACGATGCAGCTCAGGTAAAAGCCGACGAACATGTAGAAGGCCATCTCCGGGCCGCCGGTCTGGGCCATCGAAGTGCCGAAGGATTTGGGAATGAAGAACGCACCGAAGGCGCCCATGGCCGAACTGAAACCCAGGACGGCCGCCGATTCCTTGCCGGCATCCTTGAGCGCTTGTTCGCGCACGGCGGCGGGTTTTCCAGCAGCGGATCTTTCATGCAGGGTCCGGAAGATCACCGGGATCATCCGGAAGGTGGAGCCGTTGCCCACGCCGGTGGTGATGAACAGCAGCATGAACATGCCGAGGAAACCGTAGAAGTTGCCGCCTGATCCGTCCTGGGGCAAAAAGTGCAGCACACCGAAGACCATCACGATCATCAGCACGAAGTTCCACAGGGTCACTTTCGCGCCGCCGAGCTTGTCCGCCAGCCAGCCGCCCAACGGACGAACCAATGCGCCGACCAGCGGGCCGAGGAACGCGAATTTCAAGGCGATGACGTCCGGAAAGGAGGTCTTGATCAGCAGCGGAAACGCCGCGGAGAAGCCGATGAACGAACCGAAGGTCGCCAGGTACAACCAGCACATCAACCAGTTGTGCTTGCGCTTGAAGATCACCGCCTGCTCGCTGAACGAGGCGCGGGCACTGGACAGGTCATTCATGCCAAACCAGGCCAACACCGTCACCAACACAATGAATGGCACCCAAATGAACCCGGCGTTCTGCAACCACAACTGAGCGCCGTCCTGCAGCACTTGCGGCTGGCCGCCCAGGAAACCGAACACGCCAAAAGTAATCACCAGCGGCACGCAGAACTGCATCACCGAAACGCCCAGGTTGCCGAGCCCGGCGTTGAGACCAAGGGCTGTGCCCTGCTGAGACTTGGGATAGAAGAAGCTGATGTTGGACATGCTCGAGGCAAAGTTGCCGCCACCAAAGCCGCAGAGCAAGGCGATCAACACGAATACGCTGTACGAGGTGCTCGGGTCTTGCACCGCCAGCCCCATCCAGATCGACGGCAACAGCAGTGACGCGGTGCTCACGGCGGTCCAGCGCCGACCCCCGAAGATCGGCACCATGAACGAATAGAAGACGCGCAGGGTCGCCCCGGACAACCCCGGCAATGCCGCCAGCCAGAACAACTGGTCGGTGGTGAAGCTGAAGCCGATGGCGTTCAACCGCACGATCACCGTGCTCCAGACCATCCACACCGCAAAGGCCAGCAGCAGTGCAGGAATGGAGATCCACAGGTTGCGGGTGGCGGTCTGTTTGCCGCTGCTTCCCCAGAACGCAGGGTCTTCGGGGCGCCAGTCATGGATGACCGGGCCTTTGTCAGGCTTTTGCAGAACGGACATGTTCTTCTCCTTGGGCAATGCTGGAAAACGGGGACGACGTCGCTGGCGGCTGTTTGCCCAGCAGCGGGCGCTTGCGTATTTCGCTGAAGTACATCCAGGTGAGGGAGACCCAGACCACGCCGTACATCAACATGAAGCAGGAAGAGCGCACGCCGGTGAGGTCCACCAGGGCGCCGAACAGGATCGGCAGCACGAAGCCGCCGAGGCCGCCCGCGAGGCCGACAATGCCCGACACCGCGCCCATGTTTTGCGGGTAGTCATTAGCGATGTATTTGAAGACCGAGGCCTTGCCGAATGCGAAGGCGATGCCCATGACAAACAGCAGCACGGTGAACAGCGTAGGAGTGAGGCCGATGTGGAAACTGACCGGGCCGTTGATGGACTGCACTTGCAGCTGGGTCTGTGGGTACGAGAGCAGGAACAGGCAGATCCAACTGACCCATAACACCCACCAGGTCACGCTTTGCGCGCCCCAGCGATCCGACATCCAGCCGCCGACGGCACGCAATACACCGCCGGGCAGGGAGAAACAGGCGGCCAGCAACGCGGCGCTTTGCAGGCTGAAACCGTATTCGCGCACGTAGTATTGGGTCATCCATAATGCGAGGGCCACATAGCCGCCGAAGACGATCGAGTAGTACTGGCAGTAGCGCCACACCGCAGGGTCTTTCAGGGCGCTCAATTGCTCGCGCAAACTGGCGCCGGTCGCACTGCGGTGGTCCTTGTTTTCTGCACTGAGAAACCAGAACAGCAATGCCGTGACAAAGAGGATGGCGCTAAAGACTTTCGGTACCAGTTGCCAGCTACCCGCGGCGATCAGGGCCGGCGCGAGAAACTTGGTCACCGCAGCCCCCGCGTTGCCGGCGCCAAAGATGCCCATCGCGAAGCCCTGGTTCTCTTTGTCGAACCATTTGGCGACGTAGGCAATCCCCACCGAAAACGAGCCGCCGGCCAGGCCGACGAACAGGCCCAGCACCAGGAACTGCCAGTAAGCAGTGGCGTGGCTGATCAGGTACAACGGTGCGACGCAGGTCAGCATCAGCACCAGGAACACGCTGCGCCCGCCAAAGCGGTCGGTGAGCAGGCCAAGGGGCAGACGCGCCAGTGAGCCGGTCAGCACCGGGGTGGCGGCCAGCAGGCCAAATTGCGTTTCGTTGAGCTGGAGCAGTTCCTTGATCGGCACGCCGAGCACGGCGAACATCATCCAGACCATAAAACACACGGTGAAGGCCAGTGTGCTCATGCCAAGCACCAAGCCTTGTCGTACACGGGGTTGGGTCACAATGTTCTCCAGTCAGCTAGCCATGCCGGCAGACTAGAGACGCCAACCCTGCAAAAACTTGACCCATGTCAACGAAGCCCAAGGGGGCATAGGCCTATGCTTAGCCTGTCTACCTCTAAGGAGGTAGTGCATGGACACCTGGAAAGCCTTTATTTATCAGCTTCTTAAGGTTTTACAGCCCCACCTTTACTGACAGGGAGCGGTCGGCAACTCTTTAGAGGTAGCGCACCCGGGACGGGATGCAAAACCGTGTTCCGGGACGCCGTATGCTCAGTTTTCGTGGCTTTGCCCAGGATCAGCGCTGATGATGCGCTGGTTGCGCAGCTCCCTGCCCGCTCGCGCCGGGCTGGCGGTGATTCTCATCGCCATCCTCGCCCTGGCCAGCTCGTTGAGCGCCGGATTGATCGCCTGGTTCAGCCAAGGCGATGCCGCCGCCATCAATACCGCTGGCTCGGTGCGCATGGAGACTTACCACCTGAGCTGGAAACTGGCCGCTGGCGCTCCCCGCGAAGAAATCGCTGCCATCACTGACAGCCTGCAAACCCGCCTCAATAGCCATTCCCTCAAGGCGGTGCTGGAAGATGGCCCGACCACCGATTTGCAAATCAGCTATGGGCAGATCCAGCAACGCTGGAAGGATGATTTGCACCCGGCACTTCAACGTGGCGATGCAAGTGCTTTTCAGGCCATGGCCCTGCCCTTCGTCGAACAACTGAACCAGTTCGTCAGCCTGCTCCAGCGCCAGAGCGAGCAAAAGCAAGGCTGGCAACAGGTCATTCAAGGCCTGGCCTTGTTCACTACGCTGATCGTCTTGCTGCTCGGGCTTTACGAACTGCAGTATGGCGTCGTCTCGCCGCTGCAAGAGTTGGTGGCCGCCACCCAGCGCTTTCGTCGCGGCGAGTTCCAGGTGCGGGTCAACCATCAGTCCCATGACGAACTGGGCCAGTTGGCCACCAGTTTCAACGCCATGGCCGAGACGATCGAGGAGTCGCACCGCACGCTTGAAAGCCAGGTCCAGCAAAAAACCTTGAACCTGCAGCAAGCCAACGCGGCGCTGGAACTGCTCTATCAAAGCAGCCGAAGCCTGGCCACGCGCCTGGCCAATGCCGAGGGGCTGGACGAGTTGATCCGGCGCTTCCAGCAACGCCTGCCCGGCTTGCGCTGTCGTTGTGCCTGCAAGGACACTTGCAGGCACCGGCCCAGCAATTACTCGCCCTGCACGGCGCCGACAGTCGGGATGTCTGCGCCAGCAGCGATTGCGCCACGTGCCAGAAACACCACAAAACCAGCCCGCAAACCTTCAGCATCAGCAACCAGGGCAGCGAACTGGGTGAGCTCAAGGCCCACTTTGTCGACGGCCATCCCGCGCAAGCCTGGGAAACCCAACTGATCCAGGCCCTCGCCAACCTGATCGGCACCTCGCTTTCGCTCAAACGCCAACGGGAACAGGACCATCGCCTGCTGCTCCTTGAAGAGCGCACGATCATCGCCCGCGAATTGCACGATTCACTGGCGCAGGCCCTGTCCTACATGAAGCTGCAAGTCAGCCGCATGCAAACCCTGATGCGCCGCGGCGAACCGGTCGAAACCCTGGAAACCGTCACCGCTGAGTTGCGCGAGGGCCTGAACAATGCCTACCGCCAGCTACGCGAACTGCTGACCACTTTTCGCTTGCAGATCAATGATGCAGGCCTGGTGCAGGAGCTCAAGGACACCGCCGAGGAGTTCTCCCGTCGCGGCGAGTTCAAGGTCCACCTGCACGTCGATGCGCTGGCCTTCCAGCTCTGCGCCAGCGAGCAAATCCACATCTTGCAGATCACCCGCGAGGCGCTTTCCAACTGTCTGCGCCATGCCCATGCGCAAAACGTCTGGCTGCAACTGCGCCAGGACGGCGAAACCGTCAGGCTCTCGGTCGAAGATGACGGGCGCGGCTTCAGCGGCACTGTCGACCAACGCGAACACCACGGCCTGAACATCATGGATGAACGTGCGCGCAGCCTGCGCGGCCAGTTGCAGATAATTTCCAGGACGCCGCAAGGGACCCGCGTCCAACTGGAGTTTCATCCCGAGTTTCTCGAACGGCAAACAGAAGGTAGCGTCGCATGACCCCGTCCCCCCACCATAGAATCCTGCTGGTAGACGATCATCCAATGATGCGTCACGGCATTCGCCAGATGCTTGAACTCGAAGATGATTTCCTGATCGTCGGCGAAGCCAACCATGGCGAAGAAGCACTCACCCTGATCGAGCCACTGCAACCGGACCTGGTACTACTCGACAACAACATGCCGCAGATGAATGGCATTGAGACCCTGCGTCGATTACGGGCCATGCATTACACCGGCAAGGTACTGCTGTTTACCGTGTCGGATGCCGAAGACGACATTCGCGATGCGCTGCGCCTGGATGCCGACGGTTATCTGCTCAAGGACATGGAGCCCGAGCTGCTGATCCAGTACATCCGCGATGCCCTCGAAGGCGCATTGGTCATCAGCCCTGGCCTGACGCAGGTCATGGCCCAGGCGTTGCGCTCACCGCCGCGTCAAGCGGTGGTAGAACTGACCGAGCGTGAACGCCAGGTGTTGAAGACCATCGCCAGCGGCTACAGCAACAAGGTTATCGGACACAAGCTGGGCATCACCGAAGGAACGGTCAAGGTCCACGTCAAGAACCTGCTGCACAAACTCGGCTTGCGTTCACGGGTCGAAGCGGCGGTGTGGGCCATGGAGCATCTGCGCATTACAGGCTGAGGCATGCCTCCTTGGAGGTAGGCCGGCAGAGGCATAGGTCAACCCCCCTGCGCGCTCTACAATGACCGTCAGCGGAGGTACGCCATGCTGACCCACCCTTCCATCGTCTTAACGCTGCGTCGTCATCATCTGTTCAGCCAATTGCCGGAGAACGTTTTCGAGCAAGTCTGCGGCCTGGCCATGCTCAAGCGCCTGCCGTGCCAAGCCACGCTGATGTACCAGGGCGATCCGGCCAAGCGCTTTTTCCTGCTGGTCAGCGGCCAGATCAAACTCTACCGCCTCAACGGCGAAGGCCAGGAAAACCTGGTGGAAATCATTCAACCCGGCCAGACCTTCGCCGAAGCCCTGCTCTTCAGCCAGGCCCGGCTTTACCCGGTCAGCGGCACCGCCCTCAAGGACAGCGTGCTGGTCAGTATCGAGGGCCACCATTACCGCAAGGCGCTGGAAGACCAGCCGAAAGTCTGCCTGGCTATCCTGGCGAGCATGAGCGTCCATTTGCACCTGCGCCTGCGGGACATCGACACCTTGACCATGGCGAGCGCGAGCCGTCGGGTGATCAGTTTTCTGCTCCAGGAACGCCACCCGGTTACCGGACAGATTGTCTTGCAGGTATCCAAACGCCTGGTGGCGTCGAAGTTGGGGATTCAACCGGAAACCTTTTCGCGGATTTTGCATCGCCTGGTCGAGTGCGGACTGATCCAGATGCAACGACGCAACATCAGCATCCTCGCCGAAAAGGATCTGGCTGCGTTCCAATAGGCGCAATTGGCTGCGATGAATGCGCAATACCAGCTCAACTGTGTGGCAGCCGACGGTAACCACGATGCGTAGCGAGCCGCTTTTGCTTTTGATCTGCTTTTGATCTGCTTTTGATCTTGATCTTAGGCGCCCCGTTAAACCACGCTGGCCGGAATTCGACAGGGATTTGGGGGGTAAACCGGCAGGGATGCCGGTTTAGCCGCCCCGCGCCATGGATGGCGCGTGGCGGCGGCCCCCCAAATCCCTGTCGGATTACGGGCACACCGAGCCTGAGCGAGGTGCCAAGTGGTGGGGCAAGAGCGTTTGGTTACTTTGCGCTTTTCAAAGTGACCCGCTGTAAAAGCGGAACCCTAAGTGGCCGTTACCGCAGCAATGGATATGTACTCGCTCTGATCCGGCATGCTGGTCGGCTGTCAGGCCGCCATCGGGGCAAGCCCCCTCCCACACTTGGGCCGAGACCATCAGTCAAATACTGGTCGGTTGTCAGGCCGCCATCGGGGGCAAGCCCCCTCCCACACTTAGGCCGAGACCATCAGTCAAATACTGGTCGGCTGTCAGGCCGCCATCGGGGGCAAGTCGAATCGTCGCACCGCCCCTCCCACATTTGGATCGCGGTGCATCAGTTAGATCGCTATAAGCTGTCAGGGAGCAGCGGCGTAGCAAAGTGGTGTAGATACCTATGCCTCTACTGCACCGCCAGCCCCTTGCCCGCCCGCTCAAGATTGCGCCACAACCAGACCGGCAAGACGTCAGGGTCCAGGCTGTCGATCAGGTTCTTCAGCGCCAACCCCAACTCGGTATCGCCCTGGATGACCAGGCGCCGGCGGAAAAACAGCGTGTCCGGATCCTCCTGGCGACTGGCCAGGAGCAGGAACTCTCGCCAATTGCCGCTGATGGTCACGTGAGCCTGGGCCTGACGGGCAATTTGCAAGCCCTCGCGGCCCAGGGTCAAGTACCAGGACAACCCCAGATCGGCAATTTGCAGGCACAGCCAACGCCCGCGCAGCACTTCGAATTCACCGTCGCGCAATGGCTCGGCGAGGCAGCGATTCAGCGCCTGCTGCAGCGCCAGGCGCTGCACCGCAAAGGGCACTCGGCGTATCAGCGGCAGTAAGCGATCAGCGCCTTTCAATAGCCACGCTTTGCGGTTCAACACAGGCCGACCTCCTCAACGCGCAGCATGCCGGCCTGGCCATGCCAGTAACCATTGCAACCGTCGACGAACAGCGGCGGTGTCTGGCCCAGACGAACCCGTTGGTACGCCTCGATCACCTCGTTCATGCCCTGGGCTCGTGGACTCAGGCGTAACAGATCAGCCCCGCAGGCTACCAACCCGGAATAATCGGCCAGCAGATTGGTCACCTGCGCCGACATCGTTTGAATGCCGTTAAGGGTGAACAACGGCTGCCCTTCCTGGCTGGCCAGCGCCAGGCCATCGGGGTAGTTGATGCAACAGAACTGGCAGTCGTCCTTCGGCCGGTCTTCCGCGCGGGCCGTAAAGCAGCGGGCGGAATAGGCCAAGGGCAAATGCCCATAGGCGAAGATTTCCACTTCCGGCACGTCACGGCCGAGCTCGCGGACCTGCTCGATCACATCGCCGATCAACGCTGCCGAACATTCCACCGGCGGTACCCAGCGGGTCATGCCGCAGTCGAGCAATTGCGCCAGCGCATGCCCGTTGTACAGGTTGAGCGCCGGGCCGCCCACGAACGGCAACTTGCGTTCAGCCAGAAACTGCACCGCGCCCATGTCATTGGCTTCCACCAGCAGTTGGCCGTTGTCGCAGAGCCGCCGCAGACTGGAAAGTTCGGACGCGGCCTCGATCAGCGTCAGGCTGGAGATCACCAATTGCGCCTGGCTGCAGGCCTGCAATTCGCGCCCCAGCCCCAGCCATTGATCCAGTGAAAAAGCCCGACGTTTCGAACACACGGTTTCCCCCAGATAAATCACGTCCAGGGGCAAGGCCGACATCTCGGCGTAAAAGTTGCTGAGTTGCTCTTTATCCCAATAAAACAGGACCGGTCCAAGGCTGAGCTTCATGTTCTGTCCCTCATTGCCACGATCGATGATAAGCACCCAGGGTGGTCTGGCTGCCTTCGGACAAACCAGCCAGCACCTGGCGCCATTGCGCCTTGACCTGGAAACTGCCCGGTGAGCCGCGATGGGCATCGAGTGCGGCCCGCCAGACACGGGTGACTTGCTCGACATAGGCCGGGCTGCGTTGGCGACCTTCGATTTTTACCGCCTCGACGCCGATGGCGCTCAGCTCAGGGAGCAAGTCGAGGGTGTCGAGGCTGGTGGGCTCCTCCAGCGCATGAAAGCGTTTGCCGTCGACCAGAAAGCGGCCCTTGCACAACGTTGGGTAACCGGCCGGCTCGTCAGAGGTATAGCGATCAATCAGTACTTCGCTGAGGCGCGCGCTCAAGCCTTGGGCGTCTTCACTCCAACGCACAGCCTTGGCCGGCGAACAGACACCGCACAGGTTCGGCGACTCGCCGGTGATGTAGGAGGACAGGTGGCAACGCCCCTCGGCCATGATGCACAAGCTGCCAAAGCCAAACACTTCGATCGGCACCGGGCTGGTGGCGGCGACCTGACGCACCTGCGCCAACGACAGCACCCGTGGCAGCACCGCACGCCGGATACCGTAGCGCTGGGCGTAAAACTGCAGCGCCGCAGCGTGGGTGGCCGAGCCCTGGACCGACAGGTGCAACGCCAGTTGCGGGTGCCGCTGGCTGGCATAGTTGAGCACCCCGGGATCGGCGGCGATCAGCGCGTCCACGCCGAAATCGGCAGCCCGATCGACCGCCCGCTGCCAGCGTTCCCAGCCCTTGGGTTGCGGGTAGGTATTCACCGCGACGTAGAGTTTGCGTTGGTGCTGACGGATGTGGGCGACCGCAGCGTCGAACTGCTTGTCATCCATATTCAGGCCGGCAAAGTGCCGGGCGTTGGTGTCATCGCGAAAACCGACATAGACGGCATCCGCGCCTTCGCGCACCGCCGCTTTAAGCGCAGGCAGATTCCCTGCCGGACAAACCAGTTGCATGGGTAATCCTCATGAAAAACGCGTCTTGACTCTCGCCCGGGATCGCTAGTGCACCGATCAGAAAGGCGCTGCCAGTCTAGCTAGACCAGCCGCCATGGCCTTGACGACAATCAATTGCGATCAATGCATCAGGTCGGCGAAGGACAGGAACATCACGCTGTCGTGCTTGAGCACTTGCTGCTCGCACTCGATCACGGCCAACCCGTCGGCCCAGCACGCAGCGGTCAACATTGCCGAACTTTGCTGAGGGTGCAGCGCCACGCTCAAACGGCCGTCGGCAGCGGGTGTCAGCCTGGCCCGCAGGTACTGACGGCGTTTGTTGCGTTGCAACCAGTCGAACCCGGCCGGCACGGCCAATGGCACAGGCATCACGTCCGTGACGCCCTGCGCCCGGAGCAGGAACGGCCGCACGACCACCAACGCGGTAATCAGGGCCGCCGAAGGATTGCCCGGCATACCGATCCAGGGTTTGCCGGCGACTTCGCCAAAGGCCAGGGGTTTACCCGGCTGAATGGCCAGCCGCCAGAAATCCAGGCTACCCAGCTCCTCAATCGCCCGTTTGAGATGGTCCTCCTCGCCGACCGACACACCACCGGAACTGAGCAGCAAATCGCACTCCGACGACGCCAGGCTCAAGGCATCGCGGCTGGCCGCCAACTCATCTGCCATGACGCCATAGTCGTGCACCTCCACGCCCCAGCCGCGCAGCAACGCAGACAGGCAATAGCGGTTACTGTTGCAAATCTGCCCCCGCGCCAAGGCATCGCCCGGCTCGCGCAGCTCATTGCCGCTGCTGAGCAAGCACACTTGCAACGGTCGATGAACCGCGACCCGCGCCACGCCTGCGCCAGCCAGCAAGCCCAATTCTTGTGCACGCAAGCGCTTGCCGGCCTTGAGCAACAGGTCCCCACGGCGAACCTCTTCACCCTCCTTGCGCACGTGATCGCCCGCACTGACGGACGGGAACCAGATGCGCTCGCCGTCGATCCGGCAGCGCTCTTGCGGCACGACTGTATCGGCGCCCGCAGGCAATGGCGCGCCGGTGAAAATCTGCACCGTCTGCTGGGCGAGCAACGGCGAGCCGGCTTGATCCCCGGCCGCAATTCGCCCACCAATGGGCAAGTACCCCCCCTGGGATGGTAGGTCGGCTGCCCGGAGCGCATAGCCGTCCATGGCGCTGTTGTCCCAGGCCGGCAGGTTCACCGGGGAATGAATGTCGGTTGCCAGCACTCGTCCCAAGGCTTGATCCAGGCCGATCATTTGCGCCAACGGGGGTGTCGGGGCCTGATCCAACAAACGCTGGATGGCCTCGTCCACCGGCATCAGATGACCGAGGTCGCACACTCCAGCGGTCATGAGCGCGTCTCGCAGGCTTCATTGCCTTGTTGCGGCTGCGGTTTCAAATGCGGGGCGAAATTGCAGGGGCCGGTGCGGCTGTCCAACTGTTCCAGCAGGATCATGTTCCAGGCTGTCCGGCACGCCCCTGGCGAACCCGGGACGCAACACACCAAAACCCCATTGCTCATTCCAGCCAGGGCCCGCGACTGCAAGCTGGACATGCCGATTTCCGCCAGGGAGACCTGGCGGAACAGTTCGCCAAAGCCTTCCACCTGTTTGTCGAGCAATGGCAGGACTGCTTGCGGCGTGTTGTCGCGCACGGTGAAACCGGTGCCGCCGGTCATCAATACCACTTGCACCTGGGGGTCGGCGATCCACCGGGAAACAATGGCGCGAATCTGATAAATGTCGTCCTTGACCAGCGCCCGGTCGATCAGCACATGGCCGGCGGTCTGCAGCAAGCCAGCCAGGGTCTGCCCCGAGGTATCGGTGTCAAAGGTGCGTGTATCGCTGATGGTCAGCACGGCGATGTTCAGGGGAATAAAGGTGCGTTGCGCCAAATGGGCCATATAAAAGCCTTCCCGTAGATGAGGGTTTGGCCAAGCCTGAACCGGAATCGCCGCCCGGCCTATTCCTCCAACGAGGTACCTCCACAGGGCGAATGCAGACTCAAGGCGCCAGGCGGCGGCGACACCATTCGCCGTTCTGCAAACGATAGTCGAGTCGATCATGCAGGCGATCGGCACGCCCCTGCCAGAACTCCAGGCGTGCCGGGCGCAGGCAGTAACCACCCCAGTGCTGCGGTCGCGGCACGGCCTGGCCAACGAAACGCTTGATGGTTTCGGCCAAACGCGAATCCAGCGCTGCCCGGCTGGCCAGCGGCTGGCTTTGCGGTGAAGCCCAGGCGCCCAGGCGGCTAGCCACTGAGCGGGAGTCGAAGTAGGCATCCGAGAGTTGCGGATCGAGCCTGGATACCTGGCCTTCAATGCGCACCTGACGCTCCAGACCTGGCCAGAAAAACGTCATGGCGGCATTCGGGTTAGCGGCCAGTTGCAGGCCTTTGTCGCTCTGGTAATTGCCGAAAAACGTGAAGCCATCGTCGCTCAAGCCCTTGAGCAGCAGGACCCGGCAGTGCGGTTGCCCGTCACTGTCGACCGTCGCCAACATCATGCTGTTGGCCTCGACAGGCGCACATTCGGTGTCACGCGCTTGCTGCAGCCATTGGCGGAACATGGCCAGTGGATCGTCCGGCGCAGCCTCATCCAGCAGACCGTTGAGGGTGTAGTTACGGCGCATCTGAGCCAGGGAAAGTGGCATAACGGTGATCTCTGTGGGGATTTGGCCCAGTGTGCAAGCCACTGGCTGACCTCACCTTGATCGCCATCAACAGGCGGCGCCGCCACGGCTTACTTCAAGCCAAGACGCCGGGCCAGTTTGTGCAGGTTGCTGGGGTCGACGTCCAGCAGCCGTGCGGCGCCCGCCCAGTTCTGGGCAGAAAGACTCAGGGCGTGAAGAATTTTTTCGCGCTGGCAGTCATCCACCGCAGCGCCCAAGGCCTGGAACGGCGCATCAGGCATCAGCTCCAGCGAGCGCTCGACGAGCATTCCCGATGCCCCCATCGCACTGTCAAGATCAAGGATTTGCGCCTCCAGCGTCATGATCAGCGCGCGACTGGTACCGCGGCTGAGTTGCTTCAACGCAGCGCGACTGATCACATGTTCCAGTTCGCGCACATTGCCCGGCCAGGTATAGGCCAGCAAGGCCCGCTCGGCCGCGGGCGACAAGCGCAAACCGCGCAAGCCGAGCCGTGCCCGATTGAGTTCGAGGAAATGCCCGGCGAGCATCAGCACATCGTTACCGCGCTCGCGCAGAGGCGGAATCGGCACCGGGTACACCGAGAGCCGGTGATACAGGTCAGCCCTGAACAGACCATCGCGGATGCTGTCGGGCAGGTGCCGGTTGGTCGCGGCGATGATCCGTACATCCACGTGCAACGGTTTATCCGCCCCCAGCCGCTGGATCTCGCCGTTTTGCAATGCGCGCAACAGCTTGGCCTGCACGCTTAGCGGCAACTCACCGACTTCATCAAGAAACAGTGTGCCGCCGTTGGCCGCATCGAAACGTCCGGCGCGGTCACTGGTGGCGCCGGAAAAGGCGCCCTTGACGTGCCCGAACAACTCGCTTTCTGCCAAGGATTCCGGCAAGGCGGCGCAATTGACCTGTATCAACGGCTTGTGGCTGCGCCCCGACAAACGATGCAGGCGCCGGGCGAACAACTCTTTGCCGACACCTGTCTCGCCCAACAGCAACACCGGCAGGTCGGAATCGGCCAGTACATCCAGCTCATTGAGCAACTGGTGCAACGCCTCGCTCTGGCCGAGGATTTCGCCTTCATCGGCGGGCAAGCGCACGTCTTGAAGGCCGCTGCGGGACAAGCGCAAGCTGCGGTTTTCCTGTTCGAGACGGGTGACGCGCACGGCGGCTTCGATCTGCAAGGTGCAACGCTTGAGTTCCTCCCGCGCCTGGCTGTCGAAGGTGCCGGCATGCAACGCATCGAGGGTGATGGCGCCCCAGATGCGCCCCTCCACGTAGAGGCTCACACCCATGCAGTCATGCACCGGCAACGGTTCTCCCACGTGGTTGTCGAGCAAGCCGTCGTAGGGGTCCGGCAGGCGGCTGTCCGGCTCGAACCACGTCGGCTCGCGCGACGCCATGATCGCAGCCAGTCGAGGATGCTGAGCGATGACAAATCGGCGCCCCAACGCTTCGTGCACCAACCCCACTGTCGCGACAGGCCTGAGGCTGTCTTCATCCAGGCGCAGCAAGCCCACGGCACCGCTGTTGAAATATTCGCGCAGGGTCTGGACCAGGCGTTGGAACCGTACGGCATTGGGCAACTCGACGATCAAGTCGGCGGCCAGGCTTTCTCGCAGCATGGTAGTCATCACCCTCTATGGTGGCATTCACCCTAGAGCGTCAGGGTAACTATCACCACACCTAATAATTAATCGTTATTTATCAATCCATTAAACATGGCATGCCGGATGCAACAAGGCTGGGGAACCGTTGAAACACAATCAAGGAACCCTGATGAGCCAGACCCTGCTGGAACAAAGCCTCGGCCAACTGGCCTGCGACATTCCCGGTGCCACCCGGATCTTTCACACCTTCAAGCTGGACTTCTGTTGTGGGGGTCATAAAAGCCTGCGTGAAGCGGCACTGGGCAAGGACCTCGACCCGACACTGATTGCCGAGGCTCTGCACAGCCTGCAAGACGCCGGCGAAACCCAACTTGACTGGCGCAACGAGCCGTCGCATGCGTTGATCACTCACCTCCTCACGCGTTACCACGCTCGCCACCGCGAGCAACTGCCCGAACTGATCCGCCTGGCCCGGCGGGTCGAGCAGGTCCACGGGGCGCGCAGCAGTTGTCCCAACGGCTTGGCCGACCTGCTGACCGACATTCAACAAGAACTCGAAGGCCACATGCTCAAGGAAGAACAAGTGCTCTTCCCGATGCTGCAACAGGGCATCGGCCTCCAAGCCGCCCCGCCGATCCAGGTGCTGCGTTTCGAACATGACCAGCATGGCCAGGCACTGGAGGAACTGCTGGCCCTGACCAACAACATCACCCCGCCAGCGGATGCCTGTAACACCTGGCGTGCCTTGTATCGCGGGCTGCTGGAGTTTCGCGACGACCTGATGCAACACATCCACCTGGAAAACAATGTGCTCTTCGTAAACGCCCTGACCCCCAGGCACTGATCGATTGCCGCTTGCAACCCACCCGCGCCAGCCCACCGGTTGCCGCGGGTTTTGTCTGCCGGGCACCTTTATCGATCAGCCCTGCCAATAAAACATGGCCTTGGCGAGGATCACGATCAACACCATGTGCCCGAGGATGCTGCGGCGAATCCAGCTTGCCCGCTGAGCGCTCAGCCGAGCGTTTTTCAGCCAATAGGCCAACAGCAAATAATGCCCGATGATGCTCAGGGCCAACAGGATCTTCAGGCTCAACAACGTGCCAAGACTGCTGGCCAGCGGCTGGCTCAAGGCGCCCCGGTACTGCCACGCCAGACTGATGCCGGCGCCATACAACAGCACCACCACGCCATGCAGGACCTTGCGCGAGCGCAGGGCAATGGCCTGATCGGCCGTCGACTGTGGCGCATCCGGCAACTGCTGGCGGGCGTGATGCCAGATCACCACTTCGAAAAACAACGTACCAATGAAGGCGATTGCCGCGAGCAAGTGGGTCACCAGCAAAAAAGGGTATATCACTGTCCACCTCCATTCATTCGCCGGCTCAACCCGGATGACCGTCAACCCGAGTGCGCAGCAGCATCGGCCCGTAACGCCAGGCGTACAATGCAAACGCCAGCGCCCAGCACAGGCCGGCCAGCCACAGCGCCGGCAAGGGCAGGACCACAATCAACACAACCCGGCTGAGACACGCCAGATTGAGCAAGATGAACGCCAGGGTCATGCCCGAGGGCGGCTCAAGTGGCCGACCGGTATGCCCCAGGCTGACCCGTGCAATCATCGCCAGCACCAACCCCCCCATGGCACCGATCGTCAGGCAATGCACCGCCAGGCTCGGGTTGACCGGCACGCCGAGATGCCACAGCGCCATGCCCAGGCACGCCACTGCCAACCAGCCATAGGCCAGGTGCAGCGACCACAACAACGGCACGCGCCAGAGTGCCCGATCATGCCAGCGAACCAGGCGCACCAGATGCCCCGCCGCCAACACCGCGAACAGCAGGCCCACCCAGACATTGGGGGTGAGGGCCGGCCCCGCTGCATACAGCAACGCAACCAGCGGCGCACCGATCAACAACACCCCGTCCAGCCACGGCCATGGAGCAACTCCCTCGACCCGACCGAGACCACGCTGGGTGAAAAACGGAATGACCCGCCCGCCGACCAACCCCATCATCGCTGCCACCAGCCAGATGCCCGCCAGTACGCCTTGGCGCTGCCAGCCTTCATGGCCTTCGCGTACGCCATAAAGCGACAACCCATCGGCCACGGCTAACAACAGCAACACCATCACAATCGGATAGTTACGTTTCTGTCGCACCTTCCACAGGCTCAACCCCATGAGCAACGCCACCGCCAGTGGGAATGCCAATTCCAGCACCATGAGCAGCGGCCAGGGCGCATTGAGCAACCAGGCCGCCCGTGCGCACAGCCACAACAGCGCCAGGGCAGCCAGCGGCTTGCCGCTGAGCCCGGGGCGACTGGTCCAGGTCTGCACCGCCGTCAGCAAAAAACCTGCAATGATCGCCAGCCCGAAGCCGAACAGCAGTTCATGCCGATGCCAGCCCAGCCAACCGCCTGCGGGAGTCCAGTGGGAAATCGAACCGCCGAAGGCTGCCAGCCACAGCGCAATGGCCAATACCGCAAACAGGCAGCCGGCAAGGAAAAAAGGCCGGAAGGCCAGCCGTAACAGCGGCGGGATCGCCATCGCTTTACGCCGCTCAAGCACTTGCATAACGCCACTCCTCTAACCTGTTGCCGACCTGACACTTAGTCGCGAGTGCCGAGGTAAATCCGGATGCATCATCGGGTATAGGCGATCAGTCGCCGTTGTCGCAGATCAAGAGTGCAAGGGCCGTGCCCTGAGGCGACTTATTGCCGGTGCGGGCCTGCGCGGCTGCAACGGTGAACGGATCAGGGTAAAAATCACCCTGGCATGGTCATTAAGACCCTATCGACCAGGGTCATTTTTACCCCCGCGCCTTCCCATCCCCATGAATAAAGGCCTCCAGGCATGGCCCGCGTCTTGCTCAAGCATCGGGTATTCAATGAAAGCCTCGATCTGCGGGAGTCGTCATGAAAAAAGTCATCCAACCCCTGACCTGGTTCGTGCTGTTGGCCTCGGTTCTGGCCCTGGCCAGTGGCCTTTCCCTGGGCCTCGTCTGACTCGTTGGCCGCCCCTTCCTTTACCTTCAGGACGAATTCCCATGGTGCTTCATCGCGTTCACCACCAGATTTTGCGCAGTCATCATTTGTTCGAGCCGTTGAACGAAGAACAGCTGGATGAATTGATGAGTACCAGTCACTTGCTGAGCATCGACAAAGGCGAACCCTTGTTCCGGCAAGACGAGCCCGCCGATTCGTTCTATTTCGTGATTGCCGGGGCAGTGAAAATCTACCGGCTGACGCCCGATGGGCAGGAAAAAGTGTTTGAGGTCATCGGCGATCGACAAACCTGCGCCGAGGCGATGATGTTGATGGATACCCCCAATTACGTGGCCTCGGCCGAGGCGGTCTGCCCCACTCAACTGTATCGGCTATCCAACGCCACCTACATGCGCCTGCTTCAGAGCAACAGCCGGCTGACTTTTGCGTTACTCGGCAAGCTCTGCGTTCGCTTGCACCAGCGGGTCAATGAAATCGAAACCCTGTCGCTGAAAAACGCCACCCACCGGGTCGTGCGTTATTTGCTGACGCAACTGGTGCGCCTGCAGCCGGTCAACAGCCAATTCGAGCTGCCGATGGCCAAGCAATTGATCGCCGGGCATCTGTCGATCCAACCGGAAACCTTTTCACGGATCATTCGCCGCCTGATCGATGAAAAAATCATCACCCAGGACGGCCGCCAGATCGCCATTCTTGATCGTCTGCGCCTGGAACAGTTCGAATGAGCACCCTGCCCGTCTGCCTGTATTGCCAAACTACCAACCCGTCCAGGCAATCCGATTGCCTGCAATGCGGCATGCCCTTGCCGGTGATGGCCGAACGCGCCCAGGCACGCCGTTTGCACCGGTTCAAGTGGTTCTGCGTTGGCTTGACGATCTTTTGCATTACGATGTTTTTCGTGTTGCCGCGCAGCATCAATTGAGGCCGCAGGATTCAGACCTGGACTCAAGGCTGCGTCAGTTGGCGATACAGTTGCGGCAAGCGCAGGGGTAATTGCTCAGGTTGACGGATCAAGGTGTAGCCATTGGCACCGAACATGTAGGGCAGATAATCCCCGGCCTCGCGATCGATGGTGATACAGAACGGCGTCAGCCCCTGACGCCGGGCCTGGAGCACCGCCTCGCGGGTGTCTTCGACACCGTAGCGTCCCTCATACACATCCAGGTCATTGGGTTTGCCATCGGTCAGCAGCAGCAATAGCTTGCTGCGCCGCTTGCTGCTGCCCAACAGGCACGTGGCCTGGCGAATAGCCGCGCCCATGCGCGTGTAATACCCAGGCTTGAGCCCTTGAATACGGCCCCGGGTGTGGTCGTCATAACGCTGGGCGAAGGTCTTGAGTGCCTGCATGCGCACGTGCTGACGGCGCAGCGACGAAAACCCGTACAGGGCGAAATCATCCCCCAGCCCCGACAGGGTTTCGCCAAACAGCAACAGCGTGTCACGGATCACATCGATGACCCGATGCTCATTGTTCAGGTGCGCGTCGGTGGACATCGAGACATCGGCCAGCAACAGGCACGCCAGGTCACGGCGCGTCTGGCGTTGCTCCATGAACAGACCGCGCTCGGCGCACTGCCCATGCTCGCGCTCAACGTGAAAATCCAGCCAGGCCTGCATGTCCAGCTCCGAGCCCTGGGTTTGCTGACGCAGCCACTGACGATCATTGCGCAAATGCTCGAATTGACGCCGCAGACGCTGCGCCGACACCTTCAGCCGTGGCGGCAGCGGCTGCGCTTGACTGTCACGGGGCACCATCATTTGCAGATTGACGAAAGCGTCCTGCATCCGCTGCTTGCGATAGTCCCATTCGGGCAACTTGATGCCCTCGCCCAAAGGGATATCGTCGACATCAGCGGGCGGCAAATCCAGGTGCAGCTTCAAGCCACCGCCCTTGCGCAGTCGCGTGCGCGACAGGGTCAGCTCGTCCAGATCGTCGGCGACCCTGGCGGCATCCGGGTCTTCGCTGTCGTCCGACCAGCGGTCCAGGTCCACGTGCTCGGTCCAACTGAACAGGTTCTCCAGGCGCACCACCAACAGTCCACCGTCTCGCGGACTGTCATCGATACGTTTGGCGCGTTTTCGCCCGCCTTTCTGCTCGCCGGGCGATGTCGTCAAGGTGTCTTCGGATTCATCGCCCAGATCGGCCGTCAGGGGACTGGCGAGCTGTTGCGGCGGGTACAGCCACAGCGGCAGCGGCCATACCGCACGCTCGCTGCGCGGAAAATCCTCGACACTGCCCGGCTGGCGCAATGCCTGACATAACGCGCGCTCCAGCGCCGCTTCAGCGCAGCTCAATGAAGCCGGATCCGGACGCAATCGCAGGTGGGCTTCGACCAGGCGCTGGTAGCGCGGACGCAGCGCTGGATAACGCCGCAACAGCTGTTGCGTCCAGCGCTGGTTGTCCCGCCCCCAATGCCGCATCGGACCGGCCTGCGCCGCCAGCAACGCGAGCCAACGATAGAGTTCCTCATTCAGCGCGACTTGAGGGAATACCGCGAGGCTCGATGGCAGCCGCAGGGTACTCTCGTCACACCAAGCCAATGGCACTTGTTTGCAGGTGCCAGCGATCTGCTGCAGCACATTGCGCCGCAGTAACAGGTCGCGGTCACTGGCCGCTTCCACTCCGATGCCATTGGCACCGCCCATGGCACGAAACAACAGCGCCAGCGGGCGTTGCTGGCTGATCAGTTCAACCCGGGCTTCGGGGAAATCCGGGCTGGCGCGCCGGGTGATGAAGCGATGCCAGACGCTGCCTACCCACTCTTCCAGTTCGACGGTAAAGGCCATGGTACTTGCCCTTGTTGGAAAGCAAAAAAACGGCCCGCTGGATCAGCCGGGCCGACCTTTTCTAGCCGTTATGCCGATTCATGAAGGCACCACCGCCGCCGGCGCACGCAAGGCTGCGCGCCCCCGCTGCTTGAAGCTGAACAAATAGCAGAGCAGCCCTGCGAAGAACCCGACCCCAGCGCCCAGACGCGCCCAGAACATCACCTGCAAATGTTCGACCGTGGCCATGAACGGCAATGCGATCCCATCGGGCTGCCAACGTTGCAGGTAAACCTGCACGACACCGGCAGCGGTCAAGAACAGCGTGATCATCACCATCGACAGGGTCATCATCCAGAAGCCCCAGATCTCCAGGGTCTGTGAGCGTTCGTCAGCGGCTTCACCGAGCCCGCGCAGACGCGGCATGGCGTAGCTGATCAAGGTCATCACGATCATCGCGTAGGCGCCGTAGAAAGCCAGGTGGCCGTGAGCCGCGGTCAGTTGCGAACCGTGGGTATAGAAGTTGACCGGGGCCAGGGTGTGTAGAAAGCCCCAGACGCCCGCGCCGAAGAAGGCTGTCACCGTGGTGCCCTTTGCCCACAGCGTCGCGGCGCGGTTGGGGTGTTGTCGACGGCGGTTCTTCACCGTGCTGAAGGCGAATATCACCATCGCCAGGAAGGGCAGCGGCTCCATCGCAGAGAAGATTGATCCGACCCACAACCAGACCTCGGGCGCGCCAATCCAGAAAAAGTGGTGCCCAGTACCGATGATCCCGGTAATCAGCGCCATGGCGATAATCACATACAGCCATTTCTCTACGACCTCGCGGTCTACACCGGTGATCTTGATCAGCACGAAAGCCAGCATCGCGCCCATGATCAATTCCCACACGCCTTCCACCCAAAGATGCACCACCCACCACCAATAGAACTTGTCGCGGGCCAGGTTGCCGGGGTTATAGAAGGAGAAAAGGAAGAACACCGCGAGCCCGATCAACCCAGTCATCATGACCATGCTGACCGTGGTCTTGCGCCCTTTGAGCAGGGTCATGCCAATGTTGTAGAGAAAGCCCAGGCACACCAGCACAATACCCATCTTGGTGATGGTGGGTTGCTCCAGAAACTCCCGGCCCATGGTCGGCAGCAGCTCATTGTGGGTCAACCTGGCGAGGCCCGCGTAGGGCACCAGCAGGTAGCCGAGGATCGTCAGCACACCGGCAGCGGCAAACACCCAAAACAGAATGATCGCCAGTCTGGGGCTGTGCAGTTCGCGGTCGGCCTCTTCAGGAATCAGGTAGTAAGCGGCGCCCATGAAGCCGAACAGCAACCAGACGATCAGCAGGTTGGTGTGGACCATTCGCGCCACGTTGAAGGGAATGATCGGGAACAGAAAGTCCCCGATCACGTATTGCAGGCCCATGATCAAACCGAACAGCACCTGACCGAGAAACAGGATCAAGGCGAACACGAAGTAAGGTTTGGCCACGGCTTGCGAGGCGAATTTCAGATGCGGATTAGCCATGCTCATCTCTCAGCCCTCCTTGTTGGGCGGCCAGCCATTGGTGTTGATTTTCGAGCTCCATTTGAGGAACTCGGCGATGTCATCCACTTCCTGGTCACTCAACTTGAACTGGGGCATCGCTCGTCGACCCGGTACGCCCAGCGGCTGCATTTTCATCCAGGCCTGCAGGAAGGGTTTGAAGCCGTCCTCCCCGCCCCGGCGCTGGAACACGTTGCCCAGCTCAGGCGCAAAGTAGGCACCCTCTCCCAGCAATGTGTGGCAGCCGATGCAGTTGTTCTGCTCCCAGACTGTTTTGCCGCGTATCACTGATTGAGTTAATTGCGCTTCATTGCTGCGCTTGGGAAAGGTTTGTTCCGTGTGGTAGGTCAAGGCCAGGAATATCAGGAAGAAAAAGATGCTTCCTCCGAAATAGATATTCCTGGCCATGCCTTTTGTGAAGGTCTCTGACATGGTCGCTTCCTCGTTGCTTGGCCCGTCCATGATAGGAAGCGAGGGCTTGAAACCTGCTTGATGGCGATCAAGAAAGCCAGATGGTTTTGGTCGGGTATTAACGACAATCCATAGCAATGCATGGGGATCTACACAACTTTAGGTGCGCCGCAGGCCCCTGTGGGAGGGGCGGTGCGACGATTCGACTTGCCCCCGATGGCGGCCTGGCAGCCGATCGGGATGTTGTAGTTTGATCGAGTACATATCCGTTTTTGGGTAACGGCCGCTATTGGTTCCGCCCTTACGGCGGCTCACTTTTGAAAAGCGCAAAAGTAAGCAAAACGCTCTTGCCCCACCACTCGGCACCTCGCCCAGGCTCGGTGTGCCCGTAATCCGACAGGGATTTGGGGGGCCGCCGCCACGCGCCATCCATGGCGCGGGGCGGCTAAACCGGCATCCCTGCCGGTTTACCCCCCAAATCCCTGTCGAATTCCGGCCAGCGTGGTTTAACGGGGCGCCTAAAATCAAAAGCAGATCAAGATCAAGAGCGGCTCGCTTCGCATCGTGGTTACGGTCGGGTCGGCTGATATAAAAGTTGTGTAGATACCTATGCTCATCGGGGGCAAGCCTCCTCCCACACTTTTACCGAGTGCGGATACCCATGCTCATCAATGAGCTCTTCAACGGAACAACACGAGCGTCAGCCCGACAACGGCCGCCAACACCAGCGCCCAGCTCAGCATCAACCGACGCCACAGGTGCGGGGCGTGGCGCAGTTCCATGAAGCCGTCCGTGATCAGCCAGGCCTTGCCGACCGCTACCAGCAAAATGACCATCGACAACCATCTCGAGGTGCCGACCTGTGCCAGCGCCACCGTACACAGGCTTAACGTGGCCAACCCAGCCCAGCAGAGGAGCAGTAACCTGGACGCGGACATATATCCTCCCGTCAATTGAGCACGTAGACCAGCGGGAACAGCACCACCCAGACCAGATCGACCATGTGCCAATACAGCACGCCACATTCAAAGCCGTTGTGGTTTGCGGCGTCGTACAGGCCTCGACGGCAACGCTCGGCCAGCCATCCGAGGATGAACATGCCGAGCAATACATGGAGAAAGTGAAATCCGGTGAGGATCCAGTAGAGCGTGAAAAACGTGTTGTGCTCCATGCCCAGCCCCGAGACCAGCAAGTGCCGGTATTCGGTGACTTTCAACACTACGTAGACACTCGCGGCGAGCAACGCGAGCAACAGGAAAACCGCGCCGTGGCGGGGCCGTGAGCGCCGGATGCGCTCCTGCGCCAGTGCAGCGAACAACCCTGCAGTGATCAGGCTCAATGTCATCGCCAAACCGGTAGACGTGGCAAGCAACTGTCGGCTGTCACTGAACATCTGTGGCTTGAGGGCCTGGGTCACCGCAAACGCCAGAATCAAGATTGCGAACACAGACAACTCGGCCAGAATGAAAAACCACATCGCCAGATCGCCCGGCAAGTGGCCACGGCACAGCTCGCTGGGCTCAGCCGAAGTGCACATCAACCACGTCCATCAGCGCAGCGACCGTTAGCGGATCATCGCTCAGCGGCTCGGCCAGGCACGCCATGCACGCCTCTCGCGGGCTCAGGCCGGAGCGGATCATGCGCGCAGTGAAAATCAGCAGTCGCGTCGAGGCGACTTCTTCCAGGTCATGCTGATCGAGCCGGCGCAAGGCCTGCCCCAGCTTGACCACTTGTGCCGCCAGCGCGCTGTCCACCTGGGCTTCCCGGGCGACAATGCGCTCTTCGTCGGCTACTGGCGGATAGCCGAAGCGCATCGCCATGAACCGTTGGCGGGTGCTGGGCTTCATGCCCTTGAGCAGGTTCTGATAACCGGGGTTGTAAGACACCACGAGCATGAAGGACGACGGCGCCTTCAACACTTCGCCGGTGCGTTCCAGGAACAGTTCCCGACGATCATCGGCCAGTGGATGCAGCACCACCACGGTGTCCTGGCGTGCCTCGACCACTTCGTCGAGGTAGCAGATGCCTCCTTCCCGGACCGCACGGGTCAGCGGTCCGTCTTGCCACCAGGTGCCTTTGGCGCCGATCAAATGGCGACCGATCAAGTCTGCGGCACTCAGGTCGTCGTGACACGCCACGGTGTAAAGCGGCAGTTTCAAGCGATGAGCCATGTGCTGGACGAAGCGGGTCTTGCCGCATCCGGTCGGGCCTTTGATCAGCACCGGCATGCCGTGACGCCAGGCCTGCTCGAACAGTACCTGCTCATTGTTCAGCGGTTGGTAGAAAGGTTCGACCTGTTCGCACGACGGAATACGGTCCATGGGCTGCCTGTTCCAAAAGCGGATTCAAGGCACACGCTACGGGCGCCTGCGACAACCTGGCAAGTGACACGGCCGGCAAACTTGATCGCCGTCAAGCAAGCATTGGCCTGCTCGGGCATAGCCTTGCAACGCACTAAGAACCTGCGTTCTGCTGGCGTTCCAGCACATCGCAAAGGTCTTGCCTGAGGAGAAATGGAATGCTGATCAGCAATAGAAAAACGTTTGCCCTGGCCGTCGCCACACTCTATTTGGCGATAAGCCAGGTCGCCGGCGCTGACGAACCCGCCACGGCGGCGGCCACCCCGCCCATGGTGAAAACCGCCGGGGCGCCTGACCTGAGCCAAGACGAGTTCGACTCATCCAAGGAGATTTATTTCCAACGCTGCGCTGGTTGCCACGGCGTCCTGCGCAAAGGGGCCACAGGTAAACCCTTGACCCCCGACATCACACAGTCCCGCGGGCAACCCTACCTGGAAGCGTTGATCACCTATGGGTCACCGGCGGGCATGCCGAATTGGGGAACGTCCAACGCTCTGACCAAGGAGCAGATCACCGCGATGGCGAAGTTCATTCAACACACACCGCCGACACCGCCGGAATGGGGCATGGCCGAGACGCGCAAGACCTGGAAAGTGTTGGTCAAGCCTGAAGACCGTCCGAAGAAACAACTGAGCACGCTCAACCTGCCGAACCTGTTTTCGGTGACCTTGCGTGATGACGGCAAGATCGCTCTCGTCGATGGCGACAGCAAGAAAATCGTCAAGCTGATCGAGACCGGTTATGCGGTACACATCTCGCGAATTTCCGCCTCCGGTCGCTATCTGCTGGTGATTGGTCGAGACGCCCGGATCGACATGATCGACCTATGGCCGGCGGAGCCGACCAAGGTTGCCGAAGTCAAAGTGGGTATTGAAGCGCGCTCGGTCGAGACCTCCAAGTTCAAGGGCTACGAAGACACATACACCATCGCCGGCTCTTACTGGCCGCCGCAGTTCACCATCATGGATGGCGAAACCCTGGAGCCCAAGCAAATCGTCTCGACCCGCGGCATGACCGTCGACACGCAGGAATACCACCCCGAACCCCGAGTCGCGGCGATCATCGCCTCCCACGAATGGCCAGAGTTCATCGTCAACGTCAAGGAAACCGGCAAGGTGATGCTGGTCAATTACCAGGACATCAAGAACCTCACCATCACCTATATCGATGCCGCGCCGTTCCTGCATGACGGTGGTTGGGACAGCACCCATCGCTACTTCATGACCGCCGCCAACAACTCCAACAAGGTCGCCGTCATCGATTCCAAGGAGCGCAAACTGACGGCATTGGTGGACGTCGGCAAAATCCCTCACCCGGGTCGCGGCGCCAACTTCGAGCACCCGGTCTACGGTCCGGTCTGGGCCACCAGCCACCTGGGCGATGACGGTATCTCGCTGATCGGCACCGACCCGGTCAAACACCCACAATACGCCTGGAAACAGGTCGCCTCGCTCAAAGGCCAGGGCAGCGGTTCGTTGTTCATCAAAACCCACCCCAGCTCACGCCACCTGTACGTCGACACCACATTCAACCCAGACGCCAAGCTCAGCCAATCGGTAGCGGTATTCAACCTCGACAAGCTCGACGCCGGTTACACCGTACTGCCCATCGCCGAGTACGCGGGCATCAAGCAAGGCGCTATGCGGGTCGTGCAGCCGGAATACAACAAGGCCGGGGACGAGGTCTGGTTCTCCGTCTGGAGCGGGCAGGCAGACGAGTCGGCACTGGTGGTGATCGACGACAAAACCCTGAAGCTCAAAGCGGTAATCAAAGACAAGCGGCTGATTACGCCCACCGGCAAATTCAACGTCTACAACACCCAGCACGACATCTATTGAGCTCCATCAATGCAAGGAATCGCCATGAAAAATACGCTGCTTTCATTGTTTGCCCTGGCTGCCTGGCTGAGTGTGCAGCCGGCCCTGGCGCAAGACGCACTGGAGCTGTTCAAGAGTAAGCCTTGCGCCGCCTGCCACGCCATCGACACCAAAATGGTCGGCCCGGCGCTCAAGGATGTCGCGGCCAGGAGCGCCGGTACGGCCGGCGCCGTGGACACCCTGGCGAGCCATATCAAAAATGGCACGCAAGGCAATTGGGGGCCGATACCGATGCCGGCCAACCCGGTTACCGAAGAAGAAGCGAAGACCCTTGCGACCTGGGTACTGACGCTCAAATAACCACCGGGAGGGCGTCATGAACACCTATCGACACGCTGCGATTATGGCGGCCCTCCTGCTCATTTGTGCAAGCTCGATTGCGGCGCCGGACGCCAAGCGCCAGGCGCAGCTCGAACATTTGCTGGCCCAGGACTGCGGTGCCTGCCACGGGCTGTATATGACCGGTGGGCTGGGCCCCGAGCTGACCCGCACAGCATTGGCCGGCAAGTCGCGGGCCAGCCTGATCGCCACCGTCACCCAAGGGCGCCCCGGCACCGCCATGCCGGGCTGGGGCGCGCTGCTCAGTGCCGACGACATCCGTTGGCTGGTCGATCTTCTTCTCCAGGGATACCCCGCACCATGATCCGTTCAATCCTGCTGTCAGCGGCGACCGGCCTCCTGTTATCCGCCTGCGCTCAAACTCCTTTGCGGGGCACGGGCGACCTGGGGGTCGTGGTGGAACGCGGCACCGGTAGCATCCAGATCATCGAAAGCCAGAAACACACCGCGCTGGCCCGCCTCACAGGCCTTGGCGATCTGTCCCATGCCTCGGTGGTGTTCTCCCCTGACCAGCGTTATGCCTATGTGTTCGGTCGCGACGGGGGCTTGAGCAAAATCGACCTGCTGACCCAGCGCATCGACCACAGGGTCATCCAGGGCGGCAACAGCATCGGCGGCGCCATCAGTCAGGACGGCAGGTTGATCGCGGTGTCCAACTACGTCCCCGGCGGAGTCAAGGTGTTCGATGCCGGCACCCTGCAACAGGTAGCGGACATCCCCGCCACGGCGCTGGCCGATGGCAAACGCTCTCGTGTAGTGGGCCTGGTGGACGCCCCCGGACAACGCTTTGTGTTCAGCCTGTTCGATACCGGCGAAATCTGGAGCGCCGATTTCAGCCAGGGCAACTCGCCAGTGATCCGCCGCTTCAAAGACATCGGACAGCAACCCTACGACGCACTGATAACTGCGGATGGGCGCTATTACATGGCCGGGCTGTTCGGCGAAGACGGCATGGCCCAACTCGATCTCTGGCATCCGGAACGAGGCGTGAAGCGAATACTCGGCGACTACGGTCGCGGCCAGGAAAAACTCCCGGTCTACAAAATGCCGCACCTGGAAGGCTGGGCCGTCGCCGACAACCAGGCCTTTGTGCCCGCCGTCGGCCGCCATCAGGTGCTGGTGATGGATTCGCGCAGTTGGCAGCAGACCGCAACCATTGCGGTGGCTGGGCAGCCGGTGTTCGTCACCTCGCGGCCAGATGGCCGGCAGCTGTGGGTCAATTTTGCCTACCCGGATAATGATCGGGTTCAGGTGATCGACACCGAAACCCATCGCGTGATCGCCGACCTGCGACCGGGCCCGGCCGTGCTGCACATGGAGTTCACCGCCCGTGGCGACCAGTTGTGGCTGTCGGCCCGCGACGGCGATCAGGTCCAAGTCTGGGACCCGTACACCCTCAAACGGCTGGCCACCCTGCCGGCCAGCGCGCCAAGCGGCATCTTCTTCAGCAGCCGCGCACAAAAAATGGGCTATTGAAATGGACTTGGACCTGCTGAGTCGCCAGTTGATGGATCGCTTCCAGCACGAAATGCCGCTGTGCGCGGAACCGTATAAGACCATGGCCGCCGCCCTCGGTTGCGACGAGGCGCACGTGCTGACTTGCCTGCACGCCATGGATCAGGCCGGCACCCTCTCACGGGTCGGCGCGGTGTTCGACCACCGCCGTGCCGGAGCCAGCACCCTCGCCGCGTTCGCCGTGCCCGCCACACGCCTGCATCAGGTCGCTGAGCGCGTCAGCCAGTATCCCGAGGTCAATCACAACTATGCACGGGAGCATTTCTACAACCTGTGGTTTGTGGTGACCGGCCCTGATCGCCCACACATCCAACGCGTACTCAACGAACTTGAAAAAGACACCGGCCTCACGCCACTGGACCTGCCGATGTTGACCGCTTACCGCATCGACCTTGGTTTTTCCCTGGGAGAAACGCCATGAATACCGACTTGACCCCCAGACAAACGCTGGCGCTGCGTAGGCACCTTGAAGCTGGCCTGCCGCTGGTATCGCGCCCCTACCAATGCCTCGCCGAGCGAATAAACGCCAACGAAGACCAGGTGCTGGGGCAGATGCATCTGTGGCATGAGCAGGGCTTGTTCCGCCGAATCGGCCTGGTGCTCAACCACCGCGCCCTGGGCTTTACCGCCAACGCAATGTTGGTACTGGATGTTCCGGACGCGCTGATCGACGAGGTCGGCCAGCGCCTGGGGCGAGCGCAGGGCATCACTCTCTGCTATCAACGGCCGCGGCGTTTGCCGCAGTGGCGATACAACCTGTTCTGCATGGTTCATGGACGTCAACGTGAACAGGTCGAAACCCAGATTCAGCAATTGCTGGACGAACACCTGCTGAGCGACCTGTCCCATCAATTGCTGTTCAGCACCCACGCCTTCAAACAGTGCGGCGCACGCTTTGCAGCCTCGCCAATGGGAGCCCCATGCCATGGATGACCTCGACCGCCGATTGATCAACCGCTTGCAACGGGGTCTACCGCTGGTACGCCACCCTTGGCAGGCGCTGGCCGCCGAACTGGACAGCAGCAGCACGCAACTGCTCGAGCGTCTGCGCCAAATGCTCGCTGACGGAATACTCACGCGCTTCGGCCCACTGTTCGACATCGAGCGGCTGGGCGGCGCGTTCACCCTCGCGGCGTTGGCGGTGCCAGAAGAACGCTTCGAACAGGTAGCCGAACAACTGCACGCCCTGCCCGAAGTGGCGCACAACTATCGACGCGAACACGCCTGGAACATGTGGTTCGTGCTCGCCTGCTCGACAGAACAGGCGATCGCCCAAACCCTGCACCACATCGAAAACCTGACAGGCCTGCCACTGCTTAACCTGCCTAAAGAGGAGACCTATCATGTCGGTGTGTATTTCCCGGTCTGAGGACGCCCTGGCCCGGCATCTGATCGAGCTGACCCAGGCCGGCCTGCCCTTGGTGAACGACCCATGGGCCTGGCTCGCCGAACAGTTGCACCTGAGCGTCGAGGCAACTCTGGATTTGCTCAAGCGCCTGCAAGCCGAGGGCGCGATCCGGCGGATCGCGGCTGTCCCCAACCACTATCGCCTGGGCTATCGCCACAACGGCATGACCGTCTGGGACGTGCGCGACACCGACATGCCGCGCCTTGGCGCATTGATCGGCGCGCAGCCGTTCGTCAGCCACTGCTACCGACGCCCGCGCCAAACCGCCTGGCGCTACAACCTGTTCGCCATGGTCCATGGCCGCAGCAGCGACGAGATCAACCACTATCGCGAGTACCTGCGCCAATTGCTGGGTGACGCCTGTGTCGCCGACGAGATGCTGGTGAGCAGCCGCATCCTGAAGAAAACCGGTGTGCGGCTACCGCAAGCGCCACGCTGAACGCAGCTGAATCAAGGAGATTTACATGTTGAGGATCAGCCAATACCTGCGCGCCCTGAGCGGCCAGGCGCCCGCCCCAAGAACCAGCCCACCGGGCAGCAACCGGCCACCGGTGGTGATCTGGAACCTGCTGCGGCGTTGCAACCTGACGTGTAAACACTGTTACGCCACCTCGGCCGACAGTGTCTTTCGCGACGAACTGGATACGCCCGCCGCCCTGACTGTGATCGATGACCTGCACGATGCCGGCGTAAAAGTACTGATATTTTCCGGCGGTGAACCGCTGATGCGCGAGGATCTGTTTGTGCTCAGCGCCTATGCCCGCGCCAAGGGTTTCTTTGTGGCGCTGTCCACCAACGGCACGTTGATCGATGAGCAGAACATCGCGCGGATCAGCGCCGCGCAGTTTGACTATGTGGGCATCAGCATCGATGGCCTGGAAGCCACCCATGATGCCTTCCGGCAACTGAAAGGCAGCTTCGCTCGTTCCATGCACGCGATCCGGCTCTGTCGAGAACGAGGCATTCGCGTGGGCCTGCGTACGACGCTGACCCAGGAGAACCACACGCAGTTGCCCCAACTGCTGGCACTGATGCGCGAGTACGACGTACAGAAGTTTTACCTGTCGCACCTTAACTACAGCGGCCGCGGCAAACGCAGCCGCCAGCTCGATGCGCAGCGGCAGATGAGCCGCGACGCCATGACCTCGATCTTCGAACGCGCCTGGGAAGACATTCAACAAGGCCACGGCACCGATTTTGTCAGTGGCAACAACGATGCCGATGCCATTCTCTTGCTGCAATGGGCCGCGAGCCGCTTGCCTGCGCACTACCCGCACCTGGAAAACATGCTTCGCGCCTGGGGCGGCAATGCCTCGGGCAGCGGTATTGCCAATATCGACAATACCGGCGAAGTGCACCCGGACACCTATTGGTGGCAGCACTCGGTGGGCAATGTCCGGCACACGCCCTTTCGCACGCTCTGGCTGGATCAGCCCGATGCGCTGCTGTCGAGATTGCGTGAGCACCCCCGTGCTGTGGGCGGCCGTTGCGCGCAATGCCGCTGGTTGCCCATCTGCAACGGCAATACCCGCACACGCGCCTGGGCCGAGGGCGACCTCTGGGGCCAGGACCCCGGCTGTCATCTAAGCGATGAAGAGATCGGCGTGCAGCCGTCACCGCTGATCCCTTGCACCACAGACTGAAGCGTCCGTGCGGTAAACCCTCTGATATGACGCACCAAGGAAGCCTTATGCCTGCATCCATTGTTATACCGGCCGCACTTGAGTGCGCGTTCAGACCGGGGGAAGTCGCCCTGGTCGGTGCCGGCCCCGGCGACCCCCGACTGCTGACCCTGCGCGCCTGGAGCCTGCTGATGCAGGCCGACGCCGTGGTCTATGACCGCCTCATCAGCGACGAACTGCTGGCATTGATCCCACCGACCTGCGCGCGGCATTACGTCGGCAAGGCCAGCGGCTGCCACAGCTTGCCCCAGGAACAGATCAACCAACGGCTCGCCGAACTTGCCGACCAAGGCCAACGGGTGGTTCGGCTCAAGGGTGGCGACCCCTTCATATTCGGGCGCGGTGCCGAGGAACTTCAGTACTTGCTGCAACGCGGTATCGACTGCCAGGTGGTCCCGGGCATTACCGCCGCTTCCGGCTGCAGCGCCTATGCGGGGATCCCACTGACCCACCGGGACCTGGTCAACTCCTGCCGTTTCATCACCGGGCACCTGCAACACAATGGCGCGTTGTCGTTGCCCTGGAGCAGCCTGGCCGACTGCAGTCAAACCCTGGTCTTCTACATGGGGTTGGCGAATCTTGGGGTTATCGCGCAGCGCTTGATCGAGGCCGGAATGCCCGCCGACACACCGGCGGCACTGATAAGCAACGGCACACGGCCCGACCAGCATGTCGTGCGTGGCCCGCTGCACCAACTGCCGACCCTGGGGCTTAAGTGCCCGCCCGGAATTGCGACGCTGACGGTGATCGGCACCGTGGTCAATCTGTTCGCCGAACAACCACTGCAATACCCGGCGCGCTTTTCCCCATCCAGGTGAGAGGTGCAAGCCTACTGACTTGAAGGCGATCGGTTTTCTTTGCAGGTGTTTCCAACGCCTTAAACGGTGCGGGAAAACCGGCCCTTCTGTGCGTCACCCAGGTAGGCGTCAAACGCCATTGCGACGCTGCGCATCATCAAATGTCCTTGGGGCAACAGGCGCAATTGGCCGTGGTGAATCTTCAGGAGCCCGTCCCGCACATGCTCGTCCAGTTGCCCCAGCGCGTCGGCAAAATACTCGGTGAAGCAGATGCCGTGACCCACTTCGAATTTACCGAAGTCGACCCGGCCATGGCACATCAGCTCACTGATCACGTCACGGCGCAGCAGGTCATCGGCGCTCAAACGGTAACCCCGATGCACCGGCAGCAAGCCTTGATCAATACGGGCATAGTACTGCGAGAGCTCCTTGACACTCTGGCTGTAGCTGTCGCCGACCTTACCGATCGCTGACACCCCCAGGCCGATCAAATCGCAGTCGGCATGGGTGGAGTAGCCCTGGAAATTGCGCTGCAACGTGCCATTGGCCCGGGCCAGCGCCAGCTCATCGTCGGGCAAGGCGAAATGATCCATGCCGATATAGACATAACCGGCCTCGGTCAGGCGCCGGATGGTCAGTTCAAGCAACTCCAGCTTGCGTTCCGGTGGCGGCATGTCGGCTGGGCGAATCAGTCGTTGCGCGCGCACCAGCTCCGGCAAATGAGCGTAGCTGTAGGCGGCAATACGATCCGGACGCAACGCGATGATTTTGCCGAGGGTGACATCGAAACTCTTCACCGTTTGCAGCGGCAGGCCGTAAATCAGGTCGACGCTGACCGACTTGAATTGCGCCTCACGCGCCGCTGCGACCAGGGCATAAATCTGCGCTTCACTTTGCTGGCGATTGACTGCCGCCTGTACGTCGGGGTCAAAGTCCTGCACACCAAAACTCAGGCGATTGAAGCCCAGCTGGCGCAGCGACTGGATCTGTTCGGTGCTGATGGTGCGCGGATCGACCTCGATGGAAAACTCATGGTCATCGCTGTCGTCCATGTCGAATGCCTGGTGTAGACAGCCCATCAGGTCGGCCAGCTGCTCGCGGGTCAAATAGGTCGGCGTGCCCCCGCCCAGGTGCAGTTGCGTCAGCTTGCGCGTACGGTCGAACAAGGCAGCTTGCATCTCGATTTCGCGCTTGAGGTAGGTCAGGTATTCGACGGCACGGTGGGTTTTCTGCGTAATGATTTTGTTGCAGGCACAGTAGTAACAAAGGCTCTTGCAGAACGGAATGTGAATGTACACCGACAGGGGCTTGGGCACAGGCGCCAGGTTGCTATCGGTGACGGCACGATGATAGTCATCGACGGCGAACGCCTGATGAAATTGCGGTGCGGTTGGGTAGGAGGTATAGCGCGGCCCCGGTCGGTCATATTTTTCGACCAGGGCGCGATTGAAATCAAATGAAGGTGTCATGATCAATCCACTCGCTATAGGGTTCACGCCCCGCGCCGCCCGAGTCCTTTTCAAACAGGTTGCAGATGGCATCTACGTGCGGCCGACCGGCCGGAAGGATACTGATGAAACGCTCAGACAGCTCAATCAACCCGTCACCGGCCAATTGCTCCAGCACAGGCCAGGCGGCGTAAAAGTACTGGCGAAAGATCAGTCCGCAACGCGTCTCGATGGCCTGGATATCCAGCTCCAAATCACACGCCAGGCGCTCCATGACCATGAGCCTGATCTGGCTGCGTGGCTCGCACCGCCAGCCACGACTCGTCGGCAATTGGTCGATGTCCAGGCATTGCTGATACCGTTGCAATTGGTCGGTATTTTGCGCGTACAGTTCGTCAATCTGACTGATGGCGCCCAAACCGAACCCGATTTGATCGCAATACCCGTGGCGGGTAAAACCTTCACTGGTGCGACGTAACCGGCCGCGCTCCTGCGCTATCGCCAAATCATCGTCGGGCCGGACAAATTGCCCCAGGCCGATGTAGTGATACCCCCCGCCGAGCAACTGGTCAAAACAGCTTTGGCGCATCGCGCTTTTATCATCCAGGCTGCACAGCGCTCTGATGTTGTCCCCGGCCATCGCCCGATAGCGATGGGGTGGCCGTGAGTAGTCAAATACCAGCAGCCGGTCCGGCTCCAGTTCGATAAGAGTGGCCAATTTCAGTGCGAAGCTTTCCGGCGTCTGCCAGGCACGGCCATACCCCAGATCCACATTGATGGAACGATAACCAAAGGTACGCGCGGCATCGATAAGCGAATGGATGGGGGCCGGGTTCTGGTAGCAGTCCACCGACATATCACTGTCGGCACCGATGTCCGGAACGCCAATGCTGACATGGTTGAATCCAAGGTCGCGCAGCACGCCCATGGTCGACCAGTCGGTGTGGTGCAGGTCAACGTCAATACTGTACTCACCGCACTCATGCCCCAGAAGGTTGAATCGGCCACGAAGATGACTCATCAGCCTTCTGAGCTGGGCGATTGCGGGTATACCGCCACCCAGATGAAACTGCTCGACCCGCTGCCCCGTGCCCAGGTGACAACTGACGAGGTCAATCTCGTGCTGCAGACGTCGAAGGTAGTTTTCACCGCCCCTGTGCTCGCATGAAACATCGCCCGGGGAACACAAGGCAGGCCTAGGGTTGGACGGCAGTTGCACGTTCAGCGACAGCGGACGGCATTTCTGGCGGCTGGCACGTAAAGCGCGAAGCAAATCCAGGGAACCGATCCCTTCATGGAACTTTTCAGTGCCAACAGGGCAGTCGGGATCGAGCACGCCTTGATCGTACCGAACGTTCAGCTCGCCGCGGTTGTGAGATGGGTTGAGCATGACGGGTCTCCGAGACTGGCTGCGCACTACCAGTGTCAGGGCCTGTCGATCAATGCGTCTTGATTTGTATCAAGCGCAAGCCAATGCTGGTGGCGCAACAGACCGCCGGGCAAGCCTGGTCACCAGGTCAGGTAAAACATCCCTTTGGCCAGCAGCACGATGACGATCATGTGGCAGAACAGGCTGGCATGGATGAAATGCAGGTATCGAGCAGTCATCCGGTCGCGTCTGAACAGATACATGGCGGCCAGGAAGTGCAGCAACACGCTGACGGCGACTGCGATCTTCGACATCAATAGTGTGCCGAACGATGAGGCCAATGGTGTGGCAAGGGCCGGCAAATAGCGCAACCAGACCATCCCCGCCCCGGCCCCAAACAACACCAGCAAAACCCATGGAACCAGGGTGCGCGCGCGTCGACCGATACCCTGTTCGACCAACAGCATGACCTTGACCGGCAGCTGTTTACGAATACTTTCCAGGAACAGGACTTCGAAGAACACCGTGCCAATGAAAATCAGCGCGGCAAACAGATGCAACGTCAGAAACAGCGGATAGAGCATGGGATACTCGCTCTCATTTGAGCTGGACACGGCTGACCTACGGCGAGGCAACCGTCAAGCCCATCGTGCTTCGTCGGCGATCTTGGCCAACACCTTTGCGGTCATCCCGGGGGGATGCACAAGCAACACCACCACGCCAACATTCAGGTTCAAGCCTGCAGAGTGGGTTTCAGCACAGGATACAGAGCAGGGCCGACGCCTGCGGTTGACGTCAATCAAGTAATCCAGACAAGGCCCAGGATTAGACAGGTTTTATGGATAATCCATCCAGCCAAGCCTGATTTATCCAGCGCATGCAGGCGCCTATGCTGAAGCTCCTTACACTCGTGCAGGAGATTTCCCATGGCAGACCACTCCATCAAGGGCAAAGTAGTACTGATCGCCGGCGGAGCCAAGAACCTTGGCGGCCTGATCGCTCGCGACCTGGCCGCGCAAGGCGCCAAGGCCATCGCCATCCATTACAACAGCGCTTCCTCCAAGGCCGATGCCGATGCGACCGTCGCGGCCATACAGGGCAGTGGTGCGCAAGCCGTGGCGTTGCAGGCTGACCTGACCACAGCGGGTGCCGTCGAGAAGCTGTTTGCCGACGCCATCAGCGCCGTAGGCAAGCCGGACATCGCCATCAACACCGTCGGCAAGGTGCTTAAGAAACCCATGGCCGAGATCACAGAGGCCGAATACGACGAGATGACGGCAGTCAACTCCAAGACCGCCTTTTTCTTCCTCAAGGAAGCCGGCAAGCACCTGAACGACAATGGCAAGATCTGCACCGTGGTCACCTCGCTGCTGGGCGCGTTCACGCCTTTCTACGCGGCCTATGCGGGCACCAAGGCACCGGTTGAGCACTACACCCGCGCAGCATCCAAGGAGCTGGGTGCGCGCGGCATCTCGGTGACTGCGGTTGGCCCCGGCCCGATGGACACGCCGTTCTTCTACCCGGCCGAGGGCGCCGATGCCGTGGCGTACCACAAGACGGCTGCCGCGCTCTCGTCGTCCAGCAAGACTGGCCTGACCGCCATCGAGGATGTGGTGCCCTTCATTCGCCATCTGGTGAGCGACGGTTGGTGGGTCACCGGCCAGACAATTCTCATCAACGGTGGCTACACCACCAAGTAAGCATTTGGCGGTTCAATTGACGGGTTGAGCAAGAAGGCACCCGGATTGAAGCCCATCAACGGGCGCGGAAAATCGAGGCGGAGCAAATCTTTGTGGATCAAGGAGGGTTCGCGGGGTGATTATCCGCCAGTCCCACGGGTGCCGATTCCGCGTCCGGGGTTGGCACCGCTTCCAAGGTTGAAAGGCAGATATGGACACACTCGATCAGTACCGCGTCTTCGTGCGGGTAGCCGAAATGGGCAGTTTCATCAAAGCTGCCCATGCGCTGCAATTGCCTCGCGCCACCGTTTCCGCCGCGATCCAGCAACTGGAGGAAAAAATCGGCGCCCGCCTGCTGAACCGCACGACGCGCCAAGTTCACCTGACAGCTGACGGCACCCAACTGCTCGAGCGCTTGCGTCCATTGCTGGCGGACGCCGAGGACGTCGAGCAACTATTCCAGAGCAGTCAGCGGCAAGTGGCTGGGCTGCTCAGGATCGATGCGCCCAGCCGCATTGCGCGCCGTCTCATCGCGCCGGCATTGCCGGGCCTGCTGCGTCGCTATCCTCGGCTGCAGTTGGCGCTCGGCTCTACCGATCGCGCCATCGACCTGGTGCAGGAAGGCGTTGACTGCGCGATACGCGTTGGGCCCCTGCAGGACAGCAGCCTGGCAGTGCGACCGTTGGGGGCTATCGCCTTGATCAACTGCGCCAGCAAAGCCTACCTGCATGAACACGGCATGCCGCAGCAGCCGGAGGACCTGGCCCGCGGGCACTGGGCGGTTGGCTACGCTTCACCCACCACGGGGCGGGAGCTGCCCTGGGAGCACGTTCAGGCCGACGGGCAGGAGCGGACGCGCAACCTAGCCAGTCGGGTGGTCGTCAATAACGCCGAGAGCTACATCGCCTGCTGCCGCGCCGGGCTTGGCTTGATCCAGATCCCCCGCTTCGATGTGAAACACCTGCTGGACAGTGGAGAACTGGTCGAGGTCATGCCCGCGTTTCGTGCCGCAGCCATGCCGGTGTCCTTGCTGTATCCGCATCGGCGCCAGAGAACCCGCCGGCTCGGCGCATTCATCGAGTGGTTCGAGGACCTTATGGGGCCGCACCTCGAACCCTGATGCGCGTTCGCACCCCAGGTTTGGATACCCCCCAACGAACCAACCCCCACCTGCCGCTGCAGAGAACCACTGAAGCCGGGAGCTTAAGATTCAAACCCCAGCGTCTATGGTAGATACTTGCAACCGCACCCATCTCGAACGGGGCCGACCATTTATCGCCGAGTAAAAATTTGATAGCTTCAGTTCTCGCTTCATCTGCCGCTATTGCTATATCGATTTGTCGCCGTCCGTAACGTGCCTTATCTTGCAAACTGTCAAAGGCAATCCGGCAGGTAGACAACGCTTGAGTGAATACCTGCTGCGAGTCTCCGGGGGGGCTCGCTGGCAATGTCGCGGCAATGACCTGGCGAAACACCATAAGAGAACGTGGCCAATGGACAATGGACAATACGCAAGGCGGGCAGCGACGGCGGCGTCCGACTCATTGCCGCATATTCTGCTGATCGATGATGTTCCTGAAGACATCCGTGCCACACTCGTTCTGCTAAAGACCCAGCCTTGGCGCCTTTCGCTGGCCAGCGACGCCCATCAGGGCTATCAACGGGCACTCAGCCTGCGCCCGGATCTGATCGTGCTGGACGTTCACATGCCACAGATGGATGGCTTCAGCCTGTGCCGGCTTTTACGCGAGGCACCGGCCACCCGGCTTACCCCGATCCTGTTTCTGTCGTCGGCCAATACGCCACTGGAGCGCCTCGAGGGGCTGGCGGTCGGCGCGGTTGACTACATCCCCAAGTCCTACGCCCCCGAAGAAGTCCTGGCACGCATCAAGATTCACCTGCAGTTGACTTGGCGAGCGCCACCGGCCATTCAGGACGGCCCGGTCGATCCGCAACCACAAGGTGATGAAATCGTGCTGAGGGCGGCGATGCGATTGATTGAAAACCAGCTGGACGATATACCCTCCCTGCCCTGGCTGGCCCAAAAAGTCGGCACTCATGAAAAACGTCTCACCGCGATCTTCCGTGAGCACCTGGGGCTGACCGTGTTCGCCTATATACGCGATGCCCGGCTGCGTCGCGGCCAGGAACTGCTCGGCGAAAGCGCCATGAGCGTGCAGGACGTCGCCGAGCTGGTGGGCTTTCGCAACGCCTGCAACTTCGCCACCGCCTTGCGCCAGCGAATCGGCATGACACCCAGTCAGTTTCGCCGGCAAACCCTGGGCATTGAGGATGCAGAGCTGGCCGGACGCACCTGATGCGGGTTCTACAGCTCCTGCTGCTGACGCTGGCGTTGTTATCCGCAGGCCTGCTGCGCGCCGCCCCTGTGCAAAGTTGCCAGGCCGAGCAGTTGGACCTGATGCCCACGCTGCAAATTTTCGAGGATACCCAGGCCAGCCTGAGCCTGGACGAAGTGGCTGGATTGCCAGCAGCGCGTTTCAACACCCCGACCCCGGACTGGCCGCCCCAAGGCTATAGCCGATCCGCATTCTGGTTAAAAATGCAGCTCACCAATTCAAGCGATGCGGCCTGCTCGCGCCTGCTGGTGGTTGGGGCGCCGCGCCTGGAGGACATCCGCGTCTATCAGTCCACCGGCGGACGTTGGAGTGATGCGCATGCGGGAAGCGCTCATCCCCTGGCCGAATGGCCCCAGCCACCTGCGCGCCAGCCGGCGTTCCCGATCTCACTGGCGGCGCAGGAAAGCGTCACTGTGTTCGTCCGCGTGACGAGCAATTTCCAAATGCTGCTGGAACCGCAACTGTGGTCCGAACCGGCGCTGCTGCGCAGTCAGCAACAGACCTACCTGAGCGATGGACTCACCCTCGGCATTGTCCTGCTGGTGGTGCCGTTCGGCCTGATCGTCGGCTGGATCCTGCGCTCCCCGTTGCTGACCGTGAACGCAGGCGCGGTGCTGAGCTACATCCTGCTCACCTGCATCCTTAACGGCTACCTGGTCTATTGGCCCACCGCACTGGGCTGGACACGCGAGTTGCTGACCTGCGCCAGCGCGGTCTCGTTCGTTCTGTTTCTGGCCTACATGCGCGTGTTGTTGCAGGTGTCCCGCCTGCCCCGCATCATTGGCTGGAGCTATTGGGTGCCGCTGTCGGGCTGTATCCTCGGCCGACTCTGGTGGCTGAAAGTCGATGCAATCCAGGGCGCGCAGCTGGTCCAGGTATCGCTGATGAGCTTCTACGCGGTGCTGCTCGCAACGTTATTCATGGCCTGGTGCCGGCGCCTGAGCTACAGCTGGATGGCCTGGCTGGTGCCAGGACTCTTGCTGGGCCAATTGCTGATGCGGATTTTCTTCCCTCAGGAACAGCTGCCCTGGCAGTCTGCGCAAAGCAAATACAGCTTATCGTCTACGTTGGCAGGCGTGGCGCTGCTGGTGTGCACCCTGATCATGGAAGTGGTCCGCAGCCGCGACCGCGAAAAGCACGCGCTGTCCAGCCTCGAACAACAGCGCCAAGCCGAGCACGAGCGCCTGGAAAGCACCGTGGCACTGCGCACCGCGCAGTTGCGCGACTCCCTGGCGGCCCGCAGTGCGCTAATGGCGCGGATCAGCCACGATCTGCGCTCGCCGCTGGTACGCATTATCGACTACGCGCGCCTGTTGCACGCCGGGCCAAACCGCGATTACCCAGCCACGATCGAACGCAATGCCCGCCAGCAGCTGGAGCTGATCGATGAAATGCTCGAATTCTCCCGTGGCGAGCTGGAGCAAATGCAACTGGCCCTCGCGCCGGGGTATTTGTACGGTTTCCTCAAGGAGATCGTCGACGAGGCCGGCTTTCTCGCCGCGCGTCAGGGCAACAGCTTCGAAGCGGTGCTGGCCGATGACCTGCCGCCTCTGGTCGAGGCCGACTTCAAACGTCTTCGACAAATTCTCATGAACCTGCTGGCTAACGCGGCAAAATTCACCCACAACGGCCAGATCCGTTTCGAAGTGAGCGGTTACCCGGGGGCAAACGCCGATGACGTGGAATTGCGCTTCAGCGTGATCGACACCGGCATCGGCGTTGATCCGCAAGAGTTCGAACAACTGCTGCAACCCTTCCGCCGCGGCCGTAATGCGCAGCGCTACGACGGTAGCGGGCTGGGCTTGTCGATCGTCACCCAACTGCTGGAGCGCATGGACAGCCGGCTCGAACCCCGGGCCACCGAGCAAGGCGGCAGCCACTTCGGTTTTCGCCTGCGACTCAGACGCGCTGAGGAACATGACCTGGAACTCGGCCTCGTCGACAACAACGCCACGCCGCTCAATGGCCAGGGCAAGCACGTTCTGCTGGTCGATGACGTCGAGCAGAACAGCGAATGGCTGTATGACCTGCTGGCCGGCTACGGTTTTGACGTGAGCATGGCGGCGAACGGCGAAGACGCCTTGGCCTGCCTGGCCGGACAATCGGTCGACCTGCTGATCAGCGACCAGATGATGCCCGGCATGGATGGCTGGGAACTGTTGCGGCAAGTACGCGAGCGCTGGGGCCACTTGCCGGTGATGCTGTATTCCGCGGTCCCGCCACGCCGGCCGCAGGATTATCCAGACAATCTGGTATTCGATGCAGTACTGCTCAAGCCCGTCGACAGCCGAGAATTGCTGGCTTGGGTCAAGATGCTGGCCTGCACGGATACAGTGCGCCGCGCAATGGCTCGGGAGTTCTAGCATGCCGGGCTCGGGTTATCGGCTGCTCTTGCTTTGCCTTGCGGCTTGGCCCTGGGCGTCGGTGAATGCCGCACAACAGGCGCCCAGCACCCTCACGCTCGACGACACGACCGTCACCGCCCGACGCCGCGAGGAAGCCCCACAAGACGTGCCGATTCCGATAAGCGTGCTTTACGGCGAGCAACTGGACGAGGCCGGCCTGCATCGGCTTCAGGACATCCAACAACGGGTGCCCGGCCTGGTGGTGTCCGGTCACGATGCGCGTTTCGCCGGGTTCGGCCTGCGCGGCTTCGGCGCCACTACCTACAACGATGGCCTGGAAGGCAGCGTTGGCACCTACGTCGACGGCGTTTACCAGGCGCGCCAGGGCATGGCCTTCACTGAATTGATGGACATCGAGCGCCTCGAAATTCTGCGCGGGCCACAGGGCACCCTGTTCGGCAAGAACACCACCGCCGGGGCGCTGAACATCATCACCCGCCAGCCGACCTTTCAACCTGAGGCCAACTTTGAAGCACGCTACGGCGAGCACGGTTTGCGGGAATATCGCGGGGCGATTTCCGGCCCCCTGCAGGACGACGTATTGGCCGGGCGCCTGAACGTCTTCAACAGTTCGGTCGATGGTTCAGTGAACAATCTGCAAGATGGCACCCGCCTCGGCGACGCCGACAGCCAGGGCCTGCGTGGGCAATTATTGTGGACGCCAAGCCCGGACTTCAGCGCGCGCCTGATCGCCGACCATGCCGAGCAAAACGAGGCCGGCAACGTGCTGCTGGTCAATCACTACAGCGCCCAGACTCGCCAGCGCGCCAAATTCCTCGGCTATCCGCTGGCAGAACCCGCCCCTTACAAACGTGAGGCCCGCATCGACGCGCCGGGGCGTCCGCATACCTTGCAGAACGGTGTCTCACTGGAGCTGAACTGGGAACTCGATACGGCGCTGCGTTTGACCAGCATCACCGCCTACCGCGACTGGGACTACCGTGCCGCTCGCGACGGCGACAGCACTGCGCTGTCGGTGGCCGAATCCGAAACCGAGCTGGGTCACCGCCAGTTCAGCCAGGAATGGCGCCTGTCCGGCACCGCCGGCGCGGCCATCGATTATGTCGCCGGGCTCTATTACCTGCATCAGCAGCTTGACCGTAAGATCGACGTCGAATTCGGCAAGGACGCCGCGCCCTGGTTCGTCGGCGATCAACTGGAGCCGCTGAAAAAGCTCTACGGCATCAACTTCACCGACCCCAAGCAGGTGCCGGCCATGCTGCTCGAAGGCGCCCAACAACGTTACGACGGCGAGCAAAGGGGCGACAGCCGGGCCATTTTCGGCCAGCTTTCCTGGCGCCCGATTGACGCACTGGAACTCACCGGCGGCCTGCGCTACAGCCAGGATCGCAAAGACGGCTGGGTCTCCCGCGACGTCAGCAATCTCGCCCCGCTAAATGGCTTGCCCGCGGTTTTCCAGGCGGGCGGCCAATTGCTGCGCGGCATCGCCCTGGGCGGTGGTTATTACCGTGAAGATGCGATTGAAGAGCACAACGTCTCAAGTTTGCTCAGTGCCAGCTACCGCTTCAACGATGCCGTGATGGGCTATATCAGCGGGTCGCGGGGGTACAAGGCCGGCGGCATCAATTTCGATGTGGTTGGCCCGTTCACCGCCCCCACTTTCGAGCCGGAGCGTGCCACGTCCCTGGAACTGGGCATTAAAACGCGCTTCTGGGACGAGCGCGCGATGCTCGACCTCGCCGTCTACCAGACCGACGTGGACAACTACCAAGCGCTGACCTATAGCCCGCCCACATCGCTGTTCGCGCCCCCGCTGCGCGACAACCTGATCAACGTCGGCAAAGTCCGCCTGCGCGGCATCGAACTGGATTCCGCCTGGCAACTGCAGCCTCAACTCACCTGGCGCCTGGGCCTGGCCTGGAGCGATGCGCGCTACCGCAGCTTCCCCAACGCGCCATGCCCACCCGCCTCGGGCCAATGGACCTGCGACCTCAGTGGCGATCGCCTCTACAACGCGCCGCAATGGAACCTCAGCAGCAGCCTCGACCACAGCCACCCGCTGGCGCATGGGCTGGAAACCTACAGCGGCATCGATTACAGCTTCAGGTCCGGCTACTACGGCACCCTCGAAGGCGGCGCAGGCAGCTATCAACCCAGCTATGGCCTCACCCATCTGCGCCTGGGGCTGCGCAGCCAGGACCGTGCCTGGGAGGTGGAAGGCTGGGTGCGTAACCTCTTCGATCGCCACTACATCACCGCCGTGTATTCACTGCTCGGCGCCGGTGACTACGGCGTCATGACCGGCAGCGAACGCACCCTCGGCACCACCGTCAGGCTTCGCTATTGAGCGAAATGAACCGCGTCGGACAAAACGCCAAACGGTTACCGCCGGCCTTTTTCGACAGGTACATGGCCTGATCCGCCTTGCTGATCAGCCCCTCGATCTCCACCCCATGCTCAGGATAAAACGCCACCCCGATACTCGCCGCAATCTCAACCGTCTGCGCGCCAATCACAATCGGGGCATTGGCCGCCTGCAGCATCCGCTTGAGCAAAGGCTCGCTGTCTTCCACGGCCTGTAAACCCACCAGCCCCGCCACAAACTCATCGCCCCCCAGCCGCGCCAGGGTATCGCCTTCACGCAACGTCGCATTGATCCGTGCCGCGACAATCTCCAGGACCCGATCGCCCCAATCATGCCCATAACTGTCGTTAAGCGCCTTGAACCCATCGAGGTCAATAAACGCGATGGCCACTTTCTGCTGATGCAGACGCGCCTTGCCCAGCGCCTGGCGCATCCGCTCGGCCAACAGCAGGCGATTGGGCAATTGCGTGAGCGCGTCATACCGGGCATCACGCTCCAGCAACTGGAGGCGTTGCTTCATCTGCGTCACATCGCTGAACAGCGCTACATAGTGCTGCACATTCCCGTGCCGGTCATGCACCGCACTGATGTTGATGCGGGAGGTCATCTCCCGGCCGTTCTTATGGCTGCTTTGGATCTCACCGGCCCAATGCCCGTGGAAATCCAGCGCGTTCTTCATTGGTGTATAAAACGTCGCGAGCCGACGCACCAGGCGATGGGCATTCAACTCCCGCCCCAACACTTCGTTCTGCCCGTAGCCGGTGAGCCGGGTGAACGCCTCGTTCACCGCGATAACCCGGCCAAACGGGTCGACGAGGATAATGCCGTCGCGAGCGTGGCTGAACACAGTGGCGGCCAACTCCGGGCACAGGCCGTTCAGGCGACGCTCGTAAGCGCCTTCGTCACGGCTGGTCGGCCAGGTGTTGGAATCGAAGCCTTGCCGGGCCAGAGAGGAGGCCAGCAAAGAGAGCGATTTATGCAGGCGGGTCAGTGCATGCGTGGCGAGCCTGGAGTTGAGGCAGTAGCGACGGATGAAGGTGCGCAGGTTCATGGTACGCGGTGCTCGGTTGCAGCGGCAGGGTTGAGTGAAAGGAGATTATCGAGGTGCAGGCCTGCCGAGGTCTTTGCGCGAGCGGATGAGAGCTTTGCGGAAGGGGATGAATGGGAAGGATTTTCTGCGGTGTCAGCCGGGGGTGTCAGTCACTGGGGGAGCCTATTATGTTTTCGACAACTGCCGTTGTAACTCCGGCTTTCAGCGCAGTACATCCCTGCCCCGGCCAGCTCAATCGTGAGGAGGAGCAGTTGGTGCATTACTACCGTTGCTTGTGGGGAGAGGGTCGTGAAGTGCTGTGCTGCCATTCACTAGGCCGCAACGTTCTATGACGCTGTGCATAACGACACACAATCGACTAAAAACTGTCAGCTATGACAGTAGACGCCTGCGACTCCTCGCCCAAAAATGAACGCTACGCGATGAAAATATAGCCTCTGATACTGGGCTGGCTCGTTTGCCGCCAGCAATCGATGAGGGCCGCAGTCATGGAGATCACTGAATGCCGCGCCGCCGACAACGTCATCTTGACGATAAGGTACCCGATGAATGCGCAAAGCTCGTGTCTGCTTTGCGGTCACCTGCGCCAGATCAATCCGCCTGCCGAATATTTGATCCTGATCGAAGAGCGGACGTCGCAAACCCACTACGTGCGCTTCGAACAGATTGCAGCGTGCGAGCGCATGACAAAAATTCTGCGGCCACGCCCTGCCTGAGCACAGGCTCGTGAACGTGCGTTCACGCGGCATCCGCGTAACCCTGGCTATCAGCTTGTTCTCCACCCTGGGGCTGGCGCAGGCAGAACGCGCCCTCATCCAGCCGTCGCAGATACAGGAAGCGATAACGCTTGAAACAACGATTGAGGCTCAAAGTGCCACTGCCGCCCCCACCGACACCGCTTGGTATGTGGTGCTCAAGGGCACGACACCTGTCCTCATCACCGCGCCTCACGCCACGCAGCCCTATCGAGAAGGCGACTATCGCTATTCGGACGGGGCGGCTACCGCCGCACTGGCCAAACTGCTCCATAGCCTGACCTGCGCGACCGTTATATATACCCAATACCGCAGCCCCTCAGACCCTAACTACTACGACGACAATGCCTTCAAGGCACAAGTCGCCGAGCTGATCAAACAGCAAAAGCCGCAGTTATTGATTGACCTCCACGGCAGCAGCACCTCGCGTCCCTATGATGTCGACTTCGGCACCATGGAGGGGGCGTCGTTACTGGGACGCACCGATATTGTCTCAGGTCTGCGTAAAGCATTGCGCAAGGAAGGACTTCGGAACTTCTCAGACAACTACTTCCCTGCCACCAAGAATCAGACGCTGACACGGTTTGCTTCTTCCCTCGGCGTTCCCAGCGTTCAGCTGGAAATCAACAGCACTTGGTTGCTTCCATCGGTGGGGGATATCTATGCCCAACGGTTTGCCCAGTTGTTGCAAGGCATCACTCGGTACATTCGAAATAGAACCGGCAATTTCGACGGCGCGTGTAGGGAGGATGCTTTGTGATTGGTTTATGCGCATCAGCCGTCACGTTTCTGCCACGCCAGCCAGAGGCACTGGCGGGCTCGTTTGCGTTGGGCGCCTCCCTATGTAGGCTGGGGCTTGCTGCCACTTCTATTCTCGGGAGTACCCTGCCCGCTTTACGACCGAAGCGCTTCACCAATTTCTTCAATAGCAAAACCGACCTCATGACCGGCACGAATCATCTCTGCGAACCGCAGCATTACTGAAGCGCCGATGTCGTGGGACAACGCCAGGGTCATCAATTCCCGTATCGGCTCGTCTAGCGCTGCTTCGATAGCAGGTGAACAGGCCTGCCCTGTGAGCCAGGCAATAAGGGAAGAGACTCTATGACCAGAGGTATTTTCATCAACCCCCAAAATCTCACCCAGCACCATCCCCAATGTGCCCGCGGGGTGGTGCTCCGGGCGGCTCCACGCCTTGAGTTCAATCGACTCCCGCTGCACCTTCTCCAAGTTGCGCCGAATCTTTCCTGGAATGGTTGCTGCCGCTTTGGAACGGTTGTAGTACTCGCGATTCGCTAAACTGGCAGCGTCCCTGACAACCTTCCACGCCACCGACCACAGTTGTGAAACGCTGTAGGTGTGCAATGCCGCGCGCATCGTACTTTTAATTTCTGCCAGCTCTTGTTCCGACAGATCATGGTTATAGAGTTCGCACTCAGCGCCCAAATAGCGCATGACATCAGCGACTGCATAATCAAGCCATAGGTTGAACAGTCCGTCAGCATCGGTATAAATCCTATCCGGCAGACTACGAATGACTTCGTCCGCACTCCTTGATGCAGCATCTGGCGCCAAACGATAGACAACCTGATCCCCCAGCACCCAAATCTCATCGCCCTCCCAATAGTAGGTACCCGGACTTGCTTTACTCGGGTCATCAAGGACAAGCCCTGTCTCACGCAATTGCAGCATGAAGTCCCCGACATACCAAGGCGCCAGCCCTCGACAATCACCTAATCTGAAGCCGCCATTGGTTAATCTCGGGGTAACGGCCCTGTTCAACGCCAGCAGAAGCAACACCTGAGCGTCCGGTAGTGCTGAGTAATCCACCGTGCGGGTTGACTGCATGCCTACGTATTCGGCCAACTGCCGTTCAAGTTCTGCGGCTTTCGTCTTTTTAGCCGCAAGCGCAATCGCGTCTTGATCGTTCTGACACAGCGTACAAAGCTTGGAGGAACGTTGAGGGACTTTTTTAGCCTCGGAGCGATTTTTGATTTCGATCAGTTCTGCGCACTTGGGACAGACCTGATTGTCATCGAATGCATTGCAACGTTGCCGTATGAAGCTGGCGAGTGTGACGCCTGGTGCCATTTCAATAACGTCCGTCAGCGCACTCACCTTTTCAAGGTACTGCCCTGATTCATCAACAGCCCAGTAACGCTCGATCAGCTCAATTTCTTTAGGATCTTCGGTCAACATTTGCAGCTTGATTGCCATGTAAACAGTCCTGTTTCTTGTGTATTTATTTCGTATTCAGTCATCGCTGACTTATGAGCGTCCATCGCTGAGTGTTGTTGCGGCAACACCCCCAACCTTGTTTACGTCTCTCTTTGTTTGACGCTCTTCCAGCAGTGTTCTAGGCAACACAAACCCTTCAAAACTGCGCTGGGTGATCGGGTTGTTGGCCTTCTCCGCGCCGACTCGATAACGCATCAACCCATCGGCGACAGAAAAGGTCAGGTCCACACTGGTGTCAGTTCTTCCATTCAGGTGCCCACGACTGAGCAGCCGGAACAACGACCACGGCCCGCGATAGCTCATGCTGGCGGTGTTGCCGGTGCTGTGTACCAAGGTGAGTTGGCTGCCATTGGTGTTGCCCAGACTGTTAGGCCACACCAGTCCAGTGCGTTGCGGCGCGCCATGCTGATAGGGGATCAGTTGGCCGTCGACGCTGAGCATGCTGCTCAGGCGGGTGGCGCTCAGGGCCAGGGGTTCGATGGTGAGTTGCACGGCCAGGTGGCCGCGATGGTTGAAGAAGGTGTCGCGGATGCGTTCGACCTTTTTCAGTTGTTCCAGCACGTCGCTGCGTACCAGGTAGCCGCCGAGGCTGTCGGAGTACAGGGCGTCGAGGTTGTCTTTGAGGAACACGTTCAGGTACTGATCGTGGAACTGCTGCAGGCGCCCCTGTGGGCCGAAGAAGGCTTCGAAATCTTCCAGCGAGGCGTCCTCGCCGCTGGCCTTGAAGGGGTAGCGGCCTGCCAGACGGTCGCGGTAGAAACTGTAGATTTCGCTGTCCCAGCGTTTTTCCAGTTCGCGCAAAGCCGCAATGACCAACACCTGTGAGGTCTGGTCGGCGAGTTTCTTGACGTGCTGGTTCAGCGGTTCGGGCAGGCCCACGGCGACGCGTTGCAGGTTGGCAATCGGGTCAGCGCCGTCCAGGGAGAAGCGGTTGAGTACGGTTTTCAGCGCCGCCTTGCCCGGGTCGGGGTTGTCGTGCACGGTTTTGGCATAGTCGTAGACGGCACTGACCGAGCGCAGGGTTTCTTCGTAATAGGACGGCTGCTCGCCTCGTGCGCTGATCAGCTCTGAAAGACTGGAGAATGCACGCCTAATCCCTGCTGCCTGTTGTTGCCCCTCTGGCACCTTGTCCAGCTTGAGCGGCGCTTGCCCTTCAGCCAAGGGCACGGCCGGGTAGATCACGCTATTGTCGCGCAAGGTTTCCAGCAACCGTCGTAGCGGTGCGGCCGGGCCGGTGACTTGTTCCAGTACCGCCACGCCGTGGCTGAGGTCGTCGAAGTCGGTGACCGCGAACTGATTCAGTGCGCGCCGCCAGCTGTCCACGTAGTCGGCGCTGTACAGGGCGCGAATGCGCTGGGTCAGCACTTTGCGGTCTTCGTCGGAGTAGTCCAGGCGTTGGCGCTCGCCGAGCACCCACTGGTCAATCATGGCCAGTTCGATGATGCCCTCGGTGCCGGGTTCGAAGTAGTCCTTGAAACCCTTGGCGGTGAGCAGCGGCGGCAACTGCAGGCCGCTGCCCTCTTGATCAGTGTTGAGCGGGCGATAGACGATATCGAACGCCGGGCCCACTTCGTTGCGCAGGTCCAACGGACGATGCAAACGTTCCAGGGCGTCCTGTTTCAGGCTCATGTAGACCCGTTCGGCCATGGGCAACTGGCGCAGTTGCTGTTGCACCTGGGAAATGCGTTCACGGTAGTGCGGCAGGTCGGCGTCGGCGTATTTCAGCGCGTAGCCCAGGTGCCCCATCAGATCGGCCTGCAATTGGCCCTGGCCTGGATAGGCGCGCTGCCACTGCTTTGCGACCCATTCTTCGACGATGGCCGGGCGGCGGTTTTGCCGTTCTTCAAGCATGCGGTACACGCGCAGGGCCGCCAGTTGTTGATTGCTGCCGGCGGGCGCGCTGTTGATGGCATCCAACACTCCGCTGGCAATCGCCGGTAGGAAGCGTTTGGACAGCAGATTCAGGTACGCCTCATCCACGGTAGGGCCAATCGCCCTCCCCTGGTACAACCCCATATCCGACAGCAACGGCCAAGCCTCACGGTAGTCGCCGTAGACCAGCACCGCATCACGGATCTGGTCCAGGGGCAGCAACAGGTTGCGCCCGGTGGGGTCGACCTTGGCGTCGATGTCCCGCTCGCTGAACTCCTGGCTCTTGGCCAAGACGTTGGCCGCCTTGTCGCGGTTGATATTGAAGTAAAACTGCCAGGTACCGATGACCACCAAACAGCCCAAGGAGGCGACGCTGAACCCGGCGATCAGCAACCGCCGCTTGCTGCGGGCCACCTTGATGTTGTCGCCCGCCAAGCCTGCTTCGGGGTAGATCACGCGCTGGAACAGTTGCTGGGCAAAGTAGATCGCCGTGCCGCCAGCGGGTTTGACTTCGGGTGGCGGTGGCGGCAGTTGATAGGCTTGTCCCGCTTCTTTGACGAAGGCGTTGCTGAGGGTGCCCTGCTGCAACACCGAAGAGAAATACAGCCCGCGCACTAACGCCGGGGTGGTGAAACGGTCGCTACCGAGCATTTCGCCGAGGAAGCCGAACAGGGCCGGGCGCAAGCCCGCCATCTGATGCATCAGCGCCTGCAAGCGATCACACTCATCCAACGTGCGCGACGCCCTGGTGCTATTGAAAACCTGCTCGGTCAGGCAGTCGACAAAGGTTTGGTATTGGCGCGTCAGTTCCGCCAGCCAGGCATCGAAATCATCCACCGCATCCAGGCTGAAAGTGAAGCCCAGCAGGTCTTCGCGCCCGCTGCGCGACAACCGGGCGAAGAATTCTTCGAAGCCTTCCAGCAGGTCGAACTTGCTCAGCGTGATGTACACCGGCAAGCGCGTGCCCAACTGTCGTGTCAGCTCAAACAGCCGGGTGCGCAGCAGATTGGCGTGGGCCTTGCGTTGTTCGGGACGTTGCGCCAGCAAGGCCTGTACATCGATCACCAGCACCACGCCGTTCAACGCTCGACGGCTGCGGTTGCGCGTTAGCCAGTCAAGCAGATGCGACCAAAGGCGCGCGTGGGTGCCCGTGGGCAGCACCGGTTTGACCTTGCCCTGCTGCTCGACGTTTTCAGCGGGTGAATCCGGGTGGCTGAGGAACTCACCCGGTGGATCAATCAACACCGCCTCGTCACCGATCCACCAATCCACCGGATAGGCCAGTTGCTCTTCCTTATCGGCCCTGACCCCGGCCTTGGTCACATGGGACAAGGCGAAGCTCTGGTTGGAACGCGTGATCAGACTGGTCTTACCGGCATTTTCCTCGCCGAGCACCAGGTACCACGGCAGCTGATAGAGCGAACGGCGGCGCTCCATGTTGTTCAGCAGGTTGCCCAGGCTCCGATCCAGGGCCCGCTCCTGCGCCTCGATATAAGGCAGGCAAGGATCGGCCTGCACCGCCGCCTCATGCTGGCGCTCAACCTGCAGACGCTGATAATGATTACGCACCCGCCACGCCCAGATCAGCAGCGGCACCACCAGCACCACGACACTGGCCGAGACGCGCATCGCCAGTTCACTCAGCGGCTGACGCTCGCGCCAGGTCCACTGCGGGCCCAGCCACCAGATGGCGATCAACAAAAACACCACGCCTAGCAGCACCAGTACGGGCACCGCCTGGTTGAACTGACGCAGCACCGGCAGGCCCCAGCGTTTGAGGTAACCCCAGACCATCCCCATAAATCGCTCCTACTCCTTAACCGCTTTGATCAAATGACTGTCGTCGATGGGTTGCGCCACTTTCCGGTACAACTCCGGCTCCCACCCCTGCGCCGTGGTCTCGCGCATCAACCGCGCAACGCTGGCGTACAGGTCATCCGCCAGCCACGACAGGCCACGGGATGCCAGCAGGTCGGCGGCAATCACCGTGGCGTAGCTGCGCTGGCGCGGGGCGTCTTGGGTGGCGTGCAGTTCCTGCAGGCGCAGCAGCACCACTTCCACGCCTTCGCTATTGAGCTGACTGGCCAGTTCGTCGCGCAGGCCGGCGTACTCCTGCACCGGGCTGCCGGTGGTTTGCGCCTGGTCGGCGCCGGTGATCCAGGCCTGGGTTTGCGCATCCACGAACGGCGTACCGTCGCTGAAACACAACTCCAGCACGGCCGGCAAACGGCAGACAAACCGCTCGCAGGTCTGGCGAATGGCGGCCGCCACTTCTTCCATCGCCAGGCGCGAGGCGACCTCGGCGGCCAGGTAACTGCCGCGCAGCCAGTACGGCGAGGCGCAGACGCTTTTTTCGATGCGCAGCAGCAGGTTCGGCTCGATGGCGTTGTGGTTCAGCGCGTCCTGATAGCCGTCGACGATATCCTTGGGCACGGCGGTCAATTCGGTGCGACGGTCGCGGGTGATGAGCGGCGCAGTACGCAAATGCGACCACAGGCCGAAGCGTCGTAGTTGGTAGCCGGTGGGGTCATAGGGATCTTGTTGGTTGATCTGCTCGGCCATGTTCAACACGGCGCGGCGTTGTTCGCGCTCATTGCTCGGCGCTTGTGGTTTGGGGCTGGTGAAAAAGGCTGACTCCAGCACACTGTCGGAGGTGGCCGCACGGGCGGGCTCAGTGGCGACGACCGGCTCGCTGTATTTGTCCAACTGGCGTTGCAACGCGTCCAACGGGGCCGGGTCGAGCTTGGCACTTTCGACACAGCGTTGCAGGTTGGCCAGGGCCAGTTCCGCCGCGGCTTGGTAGGCCGGTTCAAAACTGCTGCGCTGCAGGGTCGGCAACACCTGCCCCAGGTCGCCCAGCAGGCGCTGCACTTGCTTGCGCTTGTTCAAGTAACCGGTGGGGCCGGGCTTGGGGTGGGCACTGTCCCAATACAGTTCGACCATGCCAGCCAACAAACTCAGGGCATCGGCCCAGCGCGCCCATTGCCGGGTGCGCAGCCACACCACCTGCAGGTGCGCGACGACGCGCCAGTGCTTGCACTGGTTCGCCAGGTACTGGCGGGACGCTTCGTCGATATACGGCCAGTCGATGTCGCCTTCACGCAGGCCACCAAGCTTGACCATCTCCTGGTCGATGGCCTGGTAGGTTTCGTCCTCTACATCGAAATGCCCGGCAGGTTGCTCCGGGTCGATGGGGGTGAGCAGCAACTTGACGGTGTCCGCTGGCACGTCGATTACCAGCGACATACTTGGCGCTCCTGCTCGATCAGCTCACCCAGCCCTTCAGCGTCGAAGACCAGGCCGTGCAGCCGCGGATAGTCGCTCTCCAGTCGTAGACGCTGGCCGCCGCCCATATTGCGGAGCAAGGCAATCGCCTGCAGCCCGCGCCCGGCATCGACCACCAGGCCCGCGTCGTCCAGCACCTGCCACTGATAGGCCGCGGAGACCGGGCGCTCATCCTTGAACAGTTGGATGCGAATCTTGTTGGGCTTGGCCGGTTCATCCAGCACCAGTTGCAGGCGCGAGATTTTCGATTCGCAACTGATGGCCAGGTAAGGCCGAGGCGGTAGCGCGCCCAACGCTGGGGCTGAGATCACCAGCCGCTGTTGCTGGTTGTTGTCCGGCTCCGGGAATGACGACAACAGAAAACGCTGATCCTCGGATGGACGCTTGGCCTCATTGCGTTGTACCAGATCGACAATCGGCAACACCCGGCCCAGGGCACGTGGCGGCGCAGGTGGCTGATGAATGGGCGTGCCAGCCGCCAGATCAAAGCATTCCAGGCGCTTCAAGGGCGAGACGATGGCAGGGCAATCCTGGGTCGCTGCCTGCGCCTCCATTACCGCCACAACCGTCAGGCAGAGCGCCCATTTCCATCCTCGCCATCCGTTGCGCATCAACGCCTCCTGAATATGCCTCGTCGAATCCAAACCGGATATTTTTCAACTTTCGAACTCACATGGCTTAGACCGAAAGTTAAATTTATTAACTTGCAAAGCGTCACCCGCCCTCAATGGATAGGCAAGTAAAAGACGAGCAACACATAGCCAAATCGAGAATAAAAAGAGGCATCTTTCAGATAGTTCCACGGCAAGCGTAGGAAATTTAGAAACTCTTATCAGAATGCTTTTTCCTACATCCAAAGCCCACGAATCGCGTCCATATCGTCCTACAAGACAAACCTTGCAACAGCTGGTTCTAATACGCCGACCTTACGAAAAGGATTTTTCCCATGTCGAAAACTCATGGTTCTGTCGCCCCCAAAGAACGCGTCAACATCAAGTACGTCCCAGCCACAGGCGATCAACAAGCAGAAGTAGAGCTTCCCCTGAAGCTGTTGGTTACCGGCGACTTCAAAGGCCACGGTGAACTAACCGCCCTTGAAGACCGGCAATCCGTTCGAATAGATAAGGACACCTTCAATGAAGTCCTCACCAAAGCCGAAGTTGCTCTGGACATGGCGGTGCCGTCTGTTCTGAATAACGACCAAGACACCCACTTGAATGTGCAACTTCAATTCAAAAACATCAATGACTTCGGCCCCGATGCAGTCGCCCGCCAAGTACCGGAGTTGAACAAGTTGCTGGAACTGCGCGAAGCCTTAGTTGCGCTCAAGGGTCCGATGGGCAATGTCCCGGCCTTTCGTAAACATCTGCAAAACCTGCTGACTGATGAAACCGCCCGTCAACGCCTGGCCAGTGAGCTGAACCTGGTGCTCGACGCGCCCAACAACTGACTTGAACGCCCTTCTCAACGGAGTACTCCCCATGCCTATGGAAAGCGCCGCCGCCCAAGTATTGGTGGCTGACGAACCGCCGTCGTTGCTCGATCAACTGCTGGCCAACACCACCATCCGCCCCTCCCAGGAAGGCTATGCCGTCGCCCGCCAAGGCGTGGCCGCGTTCATCAGCGAAATCCTGCAAAGCGGCGATCACCAGCAGCCGGTCAACAAGCACCGCGTCGACCAGATGATTGCTGAAATCGACCGAGCCTTGGGTAAGCAGATGGACGTAATCCTGCATCAGCCGCAGTTCCAGCAACTGGAATCGGCCTGGCGCGGGCTGAAGCTGCTGGTGGATCGCACGGACTTTCGCGAGAACATCAAGCTGGAAATGCTGCACGTCACCAAAGAGGAACTACTGGACGACTTCGACAACGCCGGTGACATCACCCGCAGCGGCTTGTACAAGCACGTCTACACCGCCGGCTATGGCCAGTTCGGTGGTGAGCCCGTGGGCGCCATCGTCGGCAACTACACCTTTGGCCCCAGCTCGCCGGACATCAAGTTGCTCAGCTATGTGGCCTCCATCGGCGCCATGTCCCATGCGCCGTTTGTCTCGGCGGCCGGGCCAGAACTGTTCAACCTCGAAGGCTTCCAGGGCCTGCCCGACCTCAAGGAGGTCAGCGACATTTTCGAAGGCCCACGCCACACCAAATGGCGCAGCCTGCGCGAATCCGAAGACGCCCGCCACCTGGCCCTGACCCTGCCGCGCTTCTTGCTGCGCCCGCCCTACAGCACCGACGACAACTCAACGCGCAGCTTCGGCTACGACGAAACCGTCGACGGCAATCACGATAACTATCTGTGGGGCAACACCGCGTTCCTGATGGCTTCGCGCATCACCGACAGCTTCGCCCGCTACCGCTGGTGCCCGAACATCATCGGCCCGCAATCCGGCGGCGCGGTGGATGACCTGCCGGTGCATCTGTATGAATCCCTCGGCCAATTGCAGGCCAAGATCCCAACTGAAGTGCTGATCTCCGACCGCAAGGAATTCGAGCTGGCCGAAGCCGGTTTTATCCCGCTGACCATGCGCAAGGACAGTGACAACGCGGCGTTTTTCTCTGCCAACTCGGTACAGAAACCGAAGAACTTCCCCAAGACCCGCGAAGGCCAGGAAGCCCAGACCAATTACAAGCTCGGCACCCAGTTGCCGTACCTGTTTATCGTCAATCGCCTGGCCCACTACATCAAGGTGTTGCAACGCGAACAGATCGGCAGTTGGAAGGAACGCCAGGACCTGGAGCGCGAGCTGAACGACTGGCTCAAACAATACATCGCCGACCAGGAAAACCCTTCGTCCGACGTGCGCAGCCGTCGCCCCTTGCGCGCCGCAAAAGTCGTAGTGCAGGACGTTGACGGCAATCCAGGCTGGTACCAAGTGTCGTTGGCGGTGCGCCCGCACTTCAAGTACATGGGCGCCAACTTCGAGATCTCCCTGGTCGGTCGGCTGGACACCCAGTAAGTGGGCGCCAGCCTGTTCGAACGCCTGGAGCCCGACACACCGCGCTACCGCCCTGGCAGCGCGGATGAACAGGCACGCCAGCGTGTCGAGGCGATCAAACGCCACTTGGAACAGGTGCTCAACTCACGCCAGGGCTGCTCGCAAAGCAGCCCTGAGCTGGGCCTGCGCGATTTCAACGGCGTCACCCAGGCCAGCAGTGACCTGGTGGTAGCCATCAGCGCCGATATCCGGCGTTCGGTGGAAGCCTTTGAACCGCGCATCAAGGTCACGGGCGTGCGCTTTCAGCCCGACCCGGACCTGCCGCTGGAGCTGAACTTTCACTTGGATTGCCAGGTGCAGGTCAACCACAAGGAAGAACAGGTGCAGATCGAGGTGGCCATGCACGGCCGCGACGGCTACACCCGCGTGAGATGAGGATGCAATGGACTTGAAACAACGCTTTGCCGAGGAGCTGCGCTACCTGCGCGAACTCGGCCGCGAGTTTGCCGAGGACAACCCGCAACTGGCGCAATTTCTCGGTGATCAGGCCGGCGACCCGGACGTGGAGCGGCTGCTGGAAGGCTTTGCCTTCCTCACCGCCAAGCTGGGCCTGAAGATCGACGACGATTTGCCGGAGCTGACCCATCCGCTGCTACAGATGCTCTGGCCCAATTACCTGCGGCCCCTGCCCAGCGCGACCATCATCCGTTTTACACCGTTGCCGGATGCGATCAGCCAGCGCCAGGTGATCCCAAAAGGCACGCCGCTGTTTGCCAAACCGATGGATGGCATCTCCTGCCAGTTTCGTACCTGCACTGACGTCAACCTGTACCCATTGGCATTGCAGGAAGTCAGCGATGCCCACAGCCGCGAGGCCTCGGTGATGCGCATCGACCTCAAGGTTTTGACCGAGCAACCGCTGACCAGCATGGCCTGCGACCAGCTGGATTTTCATCTGGGTGGAGATAACGCCACCGCCATGACGTTGTACCTGTGGCTCGCCCACTACTTGGACAGCGTCACGTTGCACATTGATAAGCAAAGCTATCGCCTGCCAGCCAAGGCTATCGGCTTTCCCGGTTTCACTGCTGAAGAAGCCCTCCTGCCCTACCCGCGCAATGTGTTCGATGGCTACCGGATCCTGCAGGAGTATTTTGTGTTCCCGCAGCGTTTTCACTTTTTCAGCCTGACCCAGCTGGCGCGCGTCTGGCCGGCGATCAGCACCACCAGCCTACGCTTTGAATTTCAGTTCAGCCGGCCCATGCCGCCTGATATCCGCCTGCGTACCAGTGACCTGCACCTGTACTGCGCGCCGGCGGTCAACCTGTTTCGTCACGACGCGAATCCGATTGCGCTGGACGGACGCAGCCTGGAACGGCGTATCAGCCCCAGCGGCAACCGCCCCGAAGCCTACGAGATTTTCAGCGTCGACCAAGTGGCCGGTTGGGACGCCGCGGACAAGGAACGCAAGGGCGATCCGTTGCGGCGCTTTACTCCATTCGAGTCGTTCCAGCACGAGATCGAACACGCGCGGGGCCGCACGGCACTGTATTTCCGTACGCATATCGAAGATTCCCATGGCCGCGAGGGCTTGCGTCATCGCATCGCTTTCGTGCGCGGCGATGAAAGCCTGTACATCGGCGAGCATGAAGCAGCATCCATCGAGTTGACTTGCAGCAACCGAGATTTACCGCAGTTGCTGGGCGTGGGAGATGTATCGCTGTCCACCGAAGTCACGCCGTCGTTTGCCACCTACACCAACCTGATCGCACCGACCCGAAGCTACCGGCCGGTGCTGGATGCCAGCCTGCACTGGACGCTGATTTCCAACCTGTCGCTGAACTACCTGTCGTTGCTGTCGGCCGAGCCGCTCAAGGCGGTGATCCGCGCCTATGACTTCGCCGCCCTGCACGACCTGCAACAGGCCCGTGCCACGCGCAAGCGCCTCAACGGTATCCAGAATGCCGTGACCACCCCCATCGACTGGCTGATGAAGGGCCAGCCGGTACGTGGCGTACAGACCCGCCTGCAACTGGACCAGACCGCCTTTCTCTGCGAAGGCGAGCTGTACCTGTTCGCCAGTGTGCTTTCGCACTTCTTCGCCCTCTACGCGAGCATCAACTCCTTCCACCGCCTGGAAGTGATCAATACCACTAACAACGAGTGCTACGAATGGCCACTGTTGACCGGCAGACAACCCGTGATCTAGCCGATGTGCTGCTGGCCGACGCGCGGAACTACTCGTTTCACCGTCTGCTGGAGCATCTGCACGCTTTGCACGGCGATGACCTGGAGGCGCAGCCCTTGAGTGCGGCGACGCGCCGCCGTGTGCGCCTGCAAAGCCATGCAGGGTTGGGCTTTCCAGCCTCCGACGTGGTCGAGGCGGCACGCATTGAGGAAAACCGCGAAGAGGTGCGCTATCGCCTGCAGACCAGCTTCTTTGGCCTGCACGGTACCGACTCGCCACTGCCCGGCTATTATCTGGATCGCCTGGCCTATGAGCAGGCCCAGGAGCGCGGAATTCGCCCGGCGTTCATGGACTTTTTCAATCATCGCTTGCTTACCCTGCTGCACACCAGCTGGCGCAAGTACCGCTACTACATTCGCTTTCAGGCCGAAGCCAGCGACCGCTTTTCGCGCTACGTATTCTCCATGGTCGGACTCAACGACAACGACCTGCGCGGTGCGACGCCGTTGCCATGGGGTCGCCTGCTGAGCTTTGCCGGGTTGATCGCCAACCGCAGCCGCTCGCCCTCGGTGGTGTCCGGCATCGTTGAACACTGCTTCGACCTGCACGGCGTACACATCCGTGAGTTCGAGGCGCGCTCGGTGAGTTTGGATCAACGCCAGCGCCTGTCACTGGGCAAGGCCAACGGTGTTCTTGGCAATGATTTCGTGGTGGGCGACCGCAGCAAGACCCGCGCCAGCAAGTTCACCCTGGTGATTCCCAACCTGACCCAGACGCGATTTCGGCAGTTTTTGCCCAGCGGCGATCAGTTCGGGCGATTGCGCCAATTGATGGATTTTCTGCTGCGCGATGCCACCGCCTACGACCTGGAACTGGGGCTGCGCGAAGAAGATGTACCGCCGTTCAATCTGCAAGGCGCCAGCGGCACCCACCTGGGCTGGACCAGTTTTATCGAACATCAAGAACACCGTCATCCCGCTGTGGTGCGGATTCGGGGGCGCGCATGAAGCTGACCCTGGTTATCAACAATCCTGCGCAGTTGCTGCACGGGTATTTGCCCCTTCACCGATTTGGCCCCCAGGGCGGCAGCATCGGCAGTGCCGCGGAGGACTGGCGCCTGGAGGATCGCCACAACAGTGTACGCCCCAACCACTGCGACATCCGCGTCATCGAAGGGCGCTTCTGCGTGATCGACCGCAGCGGTAGAACCTACGTCAACGGCCACGATCTGCCGCTTGAGCGGCACGTTGCGATCAGCCTCAACGACGGTGATCGGTTGCAGATTGGTGCGTATCAGGTTGCGGTGCAATTGGGTGAGCACGCCCCAGGGCAGCATTCGCTCGATGAGCTGCTCGGCGAGCATCCTGAGGGCATGCACGTGTGGCACCAGCAAGACCTGCCGAGTCGGCCACAGGTGGATAAGCGAGCTGCCACCTGCCCGGAGTTCGAGCGTCTTTGCCGGCCGGTGGATTTAACCGAGCAAGGCGATCCGCTGCAAGCGATGCATAAGGCGCCGCCGCCCGAAGCGCTGGCGGATATTCGCGCGCCTGCACACAAGCGCAGCGTCAGCCTATTCAGCAACCTGCGTCTGGGCACCCTGTTGCTGGCCTGCCTGACCCTCGGCGGCTGCACCATGCTCGGCAAGATCGGCCAGGTGATCTGGACGCCGTCGATCCCGGTCGGCGGCCCCGACGATCAGCCCAGCCGCTACTCCCTGAGCCTGTACGCCAGCGACGACGTCAACCCACGCCTGATCAGCACCGGCACGGCACTGGATGAAGACGCGAGCCGCTCGCCCTACACCCTCAACGTGCAGGCAACCAGCCCGCAGGCGCTGACGGACAAGGTGCAAACCCTGCTCAACCACCTTTACGAAAGCGTGCCGGCCCAGTCGCCACTGAGCGAGGAGCCAGCAACCATCGTGCCGATGTCGCCTATCGAAGACGCGCTGTTGGGCGACTACGACGCCCAAGGCGTCAGCCTCACCACGCCCTGGGGCAACCCGGCGCTGGCGCATGTTGCCACGCCCATTGCCTTCAAGGTCTTGCAGTTGACCGACGACTCGCTGCTGGTCAACGCCAGCCCACAAGCCATGGCCGACGACCTGAAAAAAGCCCTGGGCAGCACCTACATTCGCGCCGACGACTACCTGCTCAACCCCGGCCAATTCAAGTTCATCGACCTGCGCGCCCTGGATGAAGACACCCGTTTTATCGCAGTGATCGCCAATTACCACAGCACCGATGTCGGCCAGTGGAAACAGCGCCTGCGTGTCGAGCCCAAGGGCCGCCAGTACGCCGTACTGGTGCTGTTGGATGCCGCCCAGGTCAGCCTCAAAGGAGAAACCCGATGACGCCTTTTTCAGCCGCTTTTGCCCCGAGTAACCACCGATGAGTTCACGCAACCCCGTCATCTGGCATGAAGGTTTGTTCGTCAAGCCCCAGCACTTCCAGCAACAGGCCCGTGCCGCCGAAGCCGCCGTGCACCAGCGCCTGCACAGCCTGAACGATGCGCTCTATGGCTTCAGCGAGCTGGCGTTGAACGACGAATACCTGAGCTTCGGCAAAATCGCCATCACCCGGGCACGCGGAATCATGCCCGACGGCAGCGTCTTCGACATTCCCCACGACCTGGCACCGCCCTCCCCACTGGAGATCGCTGACAGCAGCGCGGTCGGCCAGATCGTCTACCTGGCCCTGCCGCTGCGCTCCAACGGAGCCCTCGAAGTGCGCTGGCCCGACCAGTACGGCAACAGCCGCTACATCGCCCGCCGCGAGGAAATCCGCGACACCCACAGCGATGACGGCGACCAGGTCGGCATGGACCTGGCCGTGCCCAACCTGCAACTGATGCTCGAACGCAGCGACCGTAGCGCCTTTACCGGTATTGCCCTGGGCAAAATCAAGGACAAACGCCCGGACGGCAGCCTGGTGATGGACGAGCATTTCTACCCCACCAGCCTGTCCCTGCAAGCGGTGCCAGTGTTGCATCGCTACCTGGGCGAGGTGGCCGGGCTGATGCGCGAGCGCGCCAAGAACCTGGCCCAGCGCATCGGCTCACCGGGGCAGTCAGGGGTGGCTGACGTCACCGACTTCAACCTGCTGCAAACCCTCAACCGCTTGTTCCCGCTGTTCCAGCACCTGGCGCGCCAACGTCAGGTCCACCCGGAGCGGCTGTACATTGCACTGGCCCAAGCCTGCGGCGAACTGGTGACTTTTACCGATGAAGGTCACCTGCCCCAGGAATACCCCGCCTATCAGCACGACAACCTGCGCGAGTCGTTTCAGATGCTGGAGCACACCCTGCGCCGTGCCCTGGGCACCGTGCTGCAACCGCGTGCGGTGTCGTTGCCGATCGTCGATCAGCAGTACGGCGTGCGCAGCGCCGCGTTGAACGACAAGCGCCTGCTGGACAACGCCGAATTCATCCTCGCCGTGCGCGCCGAACTGCCCGCCGAGACCCTGCGTCAGCAACTGCCCCGGCAGATCAAGATCACCTCCACCGAAGGGCTGGAGCAACTGGTCAGCCTGCAACTGCCGGGCATTCCACTGCGGCCACTGCCGGTGGCGCCGCGCCACCTGCCGTTCCATGCCGGCTTCAGCTACTTCGAGCTCGACCGCCATCACCCGGCCTGGCAAAGCCTGAGCAGCGGCAGCGGGTTCGGTTTCCATATTGCCGGTGAATTCCCGGAGCTGGAGTTGCAGTTCTGGGCGATCAGGAGTGAGAGAGATGAGTGATGTAACGCCCACCGAAACCACGCCACCTGCGGACAACCATCAGCTCCTGGGGTATTGGCAACAGGCAACCGGCAGCAAAGACCCGAACCTCGTTGAAGAGCATGCCAAGCCAAAGCGGCCCGTGCTGCTCGCCGACCCTGAATACGACTTGCGCGGCGTGGCCTGGAACCCGCTGTGCGATGCCGCCACGCCGCTGATCGGCCTGGTGATCCGTCTGCGCCGTCTAGACCACCACGATGACGTACCTGCGCTGTACCTGAGCGTCAGCAACCAGATCACCACCATCATGGAAGAGGTCAGCCAGCTCGACTACGACGCCGGCATGCTCAAGGCCTACTCCTACAGCCTATGCCTGTTGATTGACGAGGTGGTCATGCGCACCACGTGGGGCAGGCTCTCCAGTTGGAGCGCACGCTCGTTGCTCAGCCAGTTCCACGGGGAAACCCAAGGCGGCGAGAAGTTCTTCACCGTCATGAACAACATGATCCCCGAAGCCGCCCGGTACCAGCATGTGCTGGAGTTCATGTACCAGTGCCTGATTTCCGGCCTCAAGGGCAAATACGGCGCCCATATCAAGGGCGATGACGAAATACAGAAGATCATCGACCAACTGCACGGCCTGCTGCGTCCCTTGCGCGGCGAGACGCCCAAGCGCCTGACCGACCCGCTGAAAAACGTCGCGCCGCGCAACTACCGGATCAAACGCGCTTGGCCGCTGTGGACGCCCTGGGCCATGGCCGCCGTCGTGCTGACGGTTGCCTACACGATCTACTCCATCCGCCTGAACGCCATCACTCAGCAGGTGCTGGTGTCGCTGGAGCGGGTGCTTCACCTGTAACGATTTTCAGCGCGCTCATCCCGAGCGCCTGCAAAGCCATGGCCGTATCGGCCATAACCCGCGACCCCACGGGTCGTTCACTTGATCGCGACAAGGAGCTTGTCATGCCAACACCTGCGTACATCAGCATCCACGGCAAAAAACAGGGCCATATCACCAAAGGTGCGTTCACCGCCGATTCGGTGGGCAACGTTTATGTGGAAGGCCACGAAGACGAAATCCTCGCTCAGGAAGTCGACCACCAAATCGCCGCGCCCACCGACCCACAAAGCGGCCAGCCATCTGGCCAGCGCGTGCATAAACCCCTGACGTTCACCAGCGCACTGAACAAAGCCTCACCGATGCTTTATCAAGCCCTGGCCACCGGCGAAGTGCTGCCAACCGTTGAAGTGAAGTGGTTCCGCACCTCGGGGGACGGCAAGCAGGAGCACTTCTTCACCACCAAGCTTGAGGATGCCACCGTCGTCGAAATCCACACCGTGCTGCCCCACGCCCAGGACAGCGACAACGCCAACTACACCCAACTGATCAAGACCAGCCTGTCTTATCGCAAGGTCAGCTGGACCCACAAAGTGTCCGGTACCGAAGCCTCGGATGACTGGCGCAAACCGGCAGAAGCGGGCTAAGCCTGGACCCCGTTCCGTCGCTGCAGTGCGTGCAGCGGCGGGACCTTCACTGACTCAAATCTAATTAAGGAGGCTCTATGCCTGCCGTCGTTCTGGTCGGACACGACCACGATTGCCCTTTGTGTGGCCCCACCACCATCAACAGCGGCACGCGCAACGTCACCGTCAACGGTCGCGCCGTCGCCCGTGTCGGCGACGCCCTGGGCTGCGGTGCCGTGATCATCAGCGGCTCGCCCTCGATGACCGTCAACGGCAAAGCCGTGGCCCGCGTCGGTGATACCACCGACCACGAAGGCGTGCTGGAAAACGGCGACGCCAGCTGGTTGATCAACTGATCCATACTCACCACAAGGAGGTTTCATGCCCCGTCAAAGCGACCTGCGTTACACCTTCCAACCGCTGCGGGGCGATCCCTTCGAAGTGGTCTCGTTCACCCTTGAAGAAGGCCTGTCCCAGCCCTTCAAACTTGAGCTGGAACTGGTCAGTCACCACCCGGCCATCGACTTCTACCGCATGCTCGACCTCGCCGCCGTGTTCACCATCTGGCGCGACGACACCCCGGTGCGTTACGTCCACGGTTTGGTCAGCCTGTTCCAACAGGGCGATACCGGCTTTCGCCGCACCCGCTACACCGCCGTGGTCGAGCCGACCCTGGCGCGTTTCAACCTACGTTCCAACTGGCGCATCTTCCAGGCCCAGACCGTACCCGACATCATCACCAGCATGCTGGCCGAGCAGAAGCTGACCGACATCCGCACTGAAATCTGCTTCGAGCACCAACCCCGCGAATACTGCGTGCAGGCCGGCGAAACCGGCCTCGACTTCATCGCCCGCCTCGCCGCCGAAGAAGGCCTGCTCTACACCTTCGAACACAGCGCCGACGGCCACACCCTCGTCCTCACCGACCGCGTCGGCGGCCTGGGCACCATCGGCACCCACACCGACTGCCCGGTGATCTACCAAGCCATGGGTGGCGGCGATTCCATGGAACCGGCGTTGACCCGCTTCCACTACACCGAACAAGTGCGCACTGCACGCCAGGTGCAGCGCGACTACACCTTCACCCACCCGCGCTACAACCAGCAGCACACTGCCACCGGCGACCAGGATCTGAACAACCAGCACAAGGACTACGAGCGCTACGACTACCCTGGCCGCTACAAACGCGACATCGCTGGAAAACCCTTCACCAAGACCCGTCTGGCCGCACTGCGCAACGACGCCAAACTGGCCCATGTGGAAGGCGACGATGAACGTCTGCAACCGGGATTGGCCTTCGATCTCAATGATCATCCCCGTGAGGACTTCAACGACCGTTGGCGCACCATCGCCATCAAACACGAAGGCAAGCAGCACACCAGCTTGCAGGAAGAATCCTTTGGTAGCGGCCTAGGTACGTCTTACTCGTTAAAGGCCAGCGCCATCCGCTGGACCTCGGATTGGAAAGCGCCGCTGCGTCCCAAACCCTGCATCGACGGTCCGCAGATCGCCACAGTCGTCGGCCCACCGGGCGAGGAGATCTATTGCGATGAATGGGGACGGGTCAAGGTGCAATTCCCGTGGGACCGTTCGGACAAAAACAACGATCAGAGTTCGTGCTGGATCCGTGTAGCTCAAGGCTGGGCCGGTGCGACCTGGGGCGCCATGGCCGTGCCTCGGGTCAATCAGGAACTGATCATCAGCTTTTTGGATGGCGATCCTGACCAGCCGATCGCCACGGGGCGCACCTACCGCCAAACCAATCTGCCGCCATACGAGCTGCCCAAACACAAAACAAGAATGACCATCAAAAGCCGCACCCACAAGGGCTCTGGCTTCAACGAGCTGCGCTTTGAAGATGAGTTGGGCCACCAGGAAGTGTTCATTCATGCCGAAAAAGACAAGAACGTCCATATCAAAAACAACAACGGCATCTTCGTCGGCAACAACCGTAAGGAACGGGTTGAACACAACGAAACCGTCTCTATTGGCGACCACCGCACCGAGGATGTCGGCCAGAACGAAACCATCAGCATCGGCGCCAACCGCAGCGTGACCATCGGTGGCAACAAGGCCGAAACCATCAAGTTGGCCAAAGCAGAAACCATCGGTTTAGCCAAGGCGCTGACCATCGGTGCGGCCTACCAGACCAGTGTCGGCGCCGCCATGAACACCACTGTGGGCCTGAGCCAAAACGAGCAGATCGGTATTCACAAATCGGTGGTGGTAGGCAAGAAGTTCAGCATCGACGCCGGGGATGAATTCAAGGTCACTGTGGGCAAATCCACTCTAGTGATGAAGTCCGACGGCACCGTACTGATCAATGGCCGCACCTTCGATTTCAGCGCCAGCGGCGCGGTGCAGATCAACGGCAAAGACGTCGATATCAACTGAGGGGCGGACATGGAATTTCGCAATCTGACGCCCTTCGATGCGTTGTGCTTTAGCGCGCTGGGCATGGACGATCAAGAGTACCCGGTGCTGGTCATGAAGGTGGGCTATCGGCTGCTGCCGATTGACGGGCATCCGGGGCAGTTTCGCACCGAGGTGATGGATGAGGATCCACTGGCGCTATGCGCCGCTGATCGCTACTACGGCGAGGAAGGGGCAAGCAGCGTCTGCGAGGAAAGTGACCTGGCGCCGTTCAAGCCGCGCTGTGATGTGATCGTGGTGGGAAATGCTCATGCACCACAAGGTCAACCAGCAACGCAGTGGACTGCCGGGCTACGCATCAGTGCGCCGGTGGCGCCGCCGCCCAGCATCGACGTGCCGCTGCCGACGCCGCTGAGTCCCGGCGAACGACTGACCGAGTATCAGCTGGTTGCTTGGCAGGCCGCCCGGCAAGAAGCTTTTAAGCGTCGTGCCGAAGCGCCAACGCGCCATTACTTGCTGGACAAGCATCTGAAATTCACTGGCCCTCGCCAGTTCCGCCACAGCTTGTTCGGTGGCTGGCAATTGACCGAACCGCAACCGGCCAGCTCGGTGCCTTTGCGCTGGGAATACGCGTTCGGGGGCAGCAGCGTAGTAATCAATCCTGAACATGCGGTTGATGAAAACACTCCGCCGTATTTGCTCAACGAGGTGTATTACAGCAACCCGCTGGGCCGAGGCTGGATCGAAAAGCGCCAGGAAGACCTCGGTTTTCAACTGGACAAGCCGCTGCGCGAACTCCCCGCGCCGCAGATCGAGCCCATCGACAAACCGGTGTGGCGTCTGGATCGAGTCAAACACCCCGAGGGTGAACTCGACGCCCACGGCATGGCACAGGTCGCGGCCAGCTACAAAAACCAACCAGCGGGATTTGGCGTAGTGGGACGCGCCTGGGCACCGCGCCTGCCATTGGCCGGGAGTTACGACGAAACCTGGAAGCGCGAACGCTGGCCGGGCTTGCCACGGGATTTCGACTTTGCCTACTGGAACGGTGCGCCGGTTGATCAACAGATCGAATTTCCGCCGCCCGCGTTTCGTCTTGAACTGTTCAACCTGACCGCCCCTGGCCTTACGCCCGACGGCACATTGTGCGTCGAACTGCCCGGCCATCGCCCGTTTGTCCTAATGCGCCTGCACAACGGCGCCATGCTGCCGCTGCCCATGCTCACCGATACGCTGCGCATCGACACCGAAGCCATGACCTTGGCGCTGACCCATCGCATCAGCCTGCCCAATCACCTGGGCATCCGCGTAATGGAAGCGCGCTTTGAGACGGATCCAAATGCACCGCTGATCAAACGCGCAGCCCGGGAGGTGCTCTGACATGGCCGATAACGTCATCGCCCGTAAGCAGGGCAAATGGAAAGTCGTCAGCATCGTCCCGGATGTGTGCAAGACGCCGATGGGCAGCGCCATCCCGCCAGTGCCCTACCCGGTCACAGCCGAACTGAAATCCGCCACTGGCGTCGCCAAATCGGTACGTGCCAACGGCAGGCCAGTGGTGGTGTTCGACAAGAGCCTGGTGCCGACCACCAAGGGGGATGCGGCTGGCGCCGCCAAGGGCATCAAGAGCAACACCGTGGGCGGCAAGTGCTACCCGCTGGAGAAGAGCAGCAGCGTCCGCGCCGAAGGCAAGTTGGTGGTGCGCCATGGCGACAAGTTCTGGATGAATGGGGCGTAACGCATGGCCGAACCGATCAATCTAGCCCCGATGCAGGTGCATGCGGTCAGTGTACCCGTCCGACGTCCTCCCAACAGCATCGCCGGCCCGGACGAAATGATGCTACAGCTCGGCGAGAACGGCGGCGTGCAAGTCGACGTGTTTGGGCGGGATGCACAAGGTAATGAACTGCACGAAAGCCGGGAGATGCAGGAGGATGAATACGAGGAAATGCGCAAAGGCTACTTGCGCGCCGAACTGGCGACGATGCCGCCGTTCAGTTCGTTCAAGAGCGGTAATACCATTGGGCGGGTTGTGGGTGAGACGGCGCCTTTGGCAGTTCCGGCATCACAGGCCAACCCGCCGATAGAGGCCGAGACCGAAGAGGAAGGTATCACCGGCGAGCAGATCCTGGATGGCATCCAGCTGGGCTTGGATGTGGTGGGCCTGATCCCCGTGGTCGGGGAAGTGGCCGATATTGCCAGCGGTATCATTAGCCTTTTTCGCGGGGACTACGTGGGCGCAGGTCTCTCGCTGCTCTCGGCGATCCCGTTTGTCGGCTACGCCGGGACGGCTGGTAAGCTAGCAAGAAGAGCTACCAATATTGCAGACACTGCGAAGAAGAGTGAAAAAGCAGAGGAAGCAGCTACCGTTACATCCAAAGCAGGGGAGACAAGTGGCAAGAAGCCTGCTACGGCCGCCACTGATGCCCCACGCAAAAACACTGATACCCCAGGAGGCAAAAGCACACCCAAAACTCCACTCAAATGCGGACAAAGAAGCACATATGGCAAACTCAGTGACTTTGATGCAGCCAGCGTCAAGATGGAACGAGATCATATACCTCCACAAGCAGCTCTGATTCAGAGAGCCAAGGATATTGCCCTAGCAAAAGGTGTGAAGCTTAGCCCGAATCAAATCGAATCCTTAGCAGGTAAGATTGAACGGCATGGCCAAGCAGTGAGCATTCCCAAAGAGATCCATAGAAGCGGCGTTACAAACAGCAACCCTAATAACAGAAGTGCCTCAAGAGACCTACAGGGAATTGCTCACAAAGAGGGCGCAAGCCATAGAGAAAATATGCGAAGGAGTGACAAAAATCACCGCTGCTTGGCTGCACTTCAAAAAGCGACGGGCGACATTGGAAAAATAACCAATAAACAATATGATAAGTTTCTAGAAAAGCTTCTCACAGACACACTCTCTGGAAAGCGAACCAACAACCCTTGGAATGGAATACTCTAGGAGGAGCCATGAACTACCCAAGCTTTGAACTACTTTCAACTTCAATCGGGCAAAATACAGAATCCTCTCAGCTCAAAAGGTTAATGGAGCAGCTTAACATCAGTGAAAAAAGTCTCAAAAAATTTCCAATCGACCTCCCAGGCCAACGACTTTGGGCTGACATGGATAAGGGGATCCAACTGGAGCTTGAGGACGTCAGCTCTCTGCTGCATGGCGATCTACACGATGATGAAGGACCATGGATACTTACAGATGTAACACTATGGTCTGAGGAAGAAAGTAAAAACACTTACAAAGGCCCGACGCCTTATGACATCCAGTTTTCTATGACTAGAGAACATGTTCGCACCATTATGAACACTCGCGGCTTTGGCTCGCCAAAAGTTGGCGGTTTTTCAGAAAATATTGACATATGGCACTCAAATGAATTTAATATATTTGTAGACTTTAGCACCCGCAAGCAGATTATTCGCTGCATAGTATTATCATTACCACGCCCCCTCCAATTGGAATAAAGACAAAACCCACATCACAAAAAAATACACATCCTCATCCATAAACGCACTTAAAGGTCGCCGACACTGGAAGCACTTATGCATACAGAAGAAATAACTTGCAACTTCGGAAAGCCCTCATCCGACCCGGCGATAGAGGCAATGTTCGATAGTTTCGGCATAAAGTCACGGCCCGAACTACAGCGCCTAGCAAAAAGCCCGTACGAAGCAATTGTCCGCATAAAAAGCAAGGGTATGCTTTTTTCATTTAGCGAGCGAAACTATTGGGAAAACCTCCCAATTACATCACACGGTAAAAGCCGCATACTAATTTTTACAAATTTAGCACTTTCAGCTGGTATATCCGGATTACTTTCCAGGTATGAGGGCAATATTCCCTTCAATCTTCTGTGGGAAGACTCTCGTACTGAAGCACGCAAAAAAATGGCATCACTTGGCTTTGAAAGTTCTCTGCATGCCTATAAACGTGATGCTTGGTGGTTGGAAAACTATCGAGTACGCCTTACATATCAACCTGGCGATATCAATAGACCAGATAAGCCCGGACTATTCGATGTAAGTTTAGGCATACCAATGCCCATATCTCCTCCCTCGCTCCCACTCCGCTCATATCCTACTTCGGAAGAAGTATTTTCATTATTTGGCAAATCAGCGACCAATCCTTTATTCCATAGAGTATTTGATGACTTTGAACCCAAACAGCTGGAAATTGATGCGGAACAGGAAATAGTTGACCGAAAACGCGAGTACGGGTTTGCTCTTTACTTTGATACAAAACTCAGATTGGCAGATGGCAGCCCCACTTTTGTCGGAATCAACATGTGCCGAGATCGTATGGGTGATTCAACCCCTTGGAGGGGAGAGCTTCCGTTCGCGCTGCATTTCGATGACTCGCCAGCAGTTCTTGAGTATAAAATTGGTAAAAAAGCTGATCATTGGGATGACTTCATGATGTGGGGCGTAGCCCGCTGGTTCATTCCTGGGCTACTCGTCTGGATTAATTTTGACAATTTTGACAACTGCATTGAGTCAATACGTGTACTCAGAGAAGGTTATCGAAACGACTTACGCACCTAATTACTCGCTCAATTGAGCACATCACTTGCTCGCATCGTTACCAATGAGCTGTGGTAAATCGCGCAATCAATGATGCGCGTACGCCGTTCACCATCTGGCGCGACGACACCCCGGTGCGTTACGTCCACGGGTTGGTCAGCCTGTTCCAACAAGGCGACACCGGCTTTCGCCGCACCCGCTACACCGCCGTAGTCGAGCCGACCCTGGCGCGTTTCAACCTACGTTCCAACTGGCGCATCTTCCAGGCCCAGACCGTGCCCGACATCATCACCAGCATGCTGGCCGAGCAGAAACTGACCGATATCCGCAGCGATATCTGCTTCGAGCACCAACCCCGCGAATACTGCGCACAGGCCGGCGAAACCGACCTCGACTTCATCGCCCGCCTCGCCGCCGAAGAAGGCCTGCTCTACACTTTCGAACACCGCGCCGACGGCCACACTCTCGTCCTCACCGACTGCGTCGGCGGCCTCGGCACCATAGGCACCCACACCGATTGCCCGGTGATCTACCAGGCCATGGGTGGCGGTGACTCCATGGAACCGGCATTGACCCGCTTCCACTACACCGAACAAGTGCGCACCGCACGCCAGGTGCAACGCGACTACACCTTCACCCACCCGCGCTACAACCAGCAGCACACCGCCACCGGCGACCAAGACCTGAACAATCAGCACAAGGACTACGAACGCTACGACTACCGTGTTCACGGGCGGCGCGCTCGGCGTTGTCATCGGGATAGCTGCAGGCGTTGCGGTAGGCGCCATGAGTTCGATTCCCATAGGCGAGGATCGAAGTATCGGTGACGCCATCTCCGACTTCTGCGATTCAATTGGCAACGCCATAGACGCACCGGAAGTCTATGGCGAAATCAAAGCGGCTCCAAAAATATCTTTATCAATGGCAAACCCGCCGCTCGCGCTGCGGCGATCAGTTCCCCGAATGGGTCTGAAGAAGAGGAAAAAGGCGAGGAGCCCTCAGTTCTGGAGAACGTAAGTGCGATAGCCCAAACGGCTCTGGGATTTGCATTTCCTCCCTTCAAGTTGGTCAAAGACTTCTTTGACACGGTTCATCAAATTTTCAACCCTCCAGTAACAACCCCCGCAGCGCCGGGGTTCACCCCCAAGGAAGAAGACAAGATCACCTGCACCCGTCACCCCCCATGCCTGAGACCTACATAGCACAGGGCTCAGACAAGGTGCAGATCAATAGTCGGCCGGCGGCACGCTCGGGAGATAAGGCCACCTGCGATGCCACCATTGATGTAAACGCCAACGTCTCTCCCAATGTGCGTATTGGCGGCGGAACGGTGACCGTTCGGAACATTCACAATGGCAAAAGCAAGACTGCGCAGATCGTGGGGATTGTAGCGGCACTGCTTATATCCAGACGAATGGGGGCTCGTCGTCGTCGGTGTTCAGAAACGAAAATTAAGTTCACAATCCCTGGGCTCAAAGGCAATCCCGTGCAGGTTTCCACCGGTGGCAAAATCCTCGGCGGTGAAGAAGACGTCGACTTCAGCCTACCTGGGTTGCTGGGCATCGAGTGGGCCCGAAGCTACGACAGCAACGACTCCCGAACCAAGGGTATTTTCGGTCGGGGCTGGAGCGTTCCCTATGAGGTGGAAATCGTCCGTGTCCCGCATCCCCACGGCGGCGAGCTATGGATCTATGTCGACGAGACAGGCAACCGCCTGGAGCTGGGCCAACTCATGGCCGGCAATGCGTTCGTCAGTGCCATCGATGGCTTGGCCTTCTTCCAGCTGGAGGATGGTCAGACCGTTGTCGAGGACATCTACGCAGGGCGCTATCAGGTTTTCCAGACTGACCCGCATGACCCGCAACGCTCGCGACTGATCCGCTTAGGCGACCGTAATCTCAACGTCCTCGACATGCTGTACGACGAACAGGGCCGCCTGCACTTCCTCGTCGACAAGTACAGCCAAACCGTTGTGCAGCTTCACTATGATCAACACCATCCAAAGCGTGTCAGCAAGGCGTCTCGTGTATTCCTGAAGGCCGGCGAAAACCCCAGCATCGAGCGCAACAAGACGCTGGCCAGCTATCGCTACACACGCAGTGGTCAGTTGCATGAAGTGTTGGACGCCACCGACCACGTGGTCCGCCGCTTCACCTACACCGCCGAGGGCTACCTGAACAGCCACCAGATCGCCAGTGGCGCCGTCCGCGAGTACGAATGGGCACGCTTTGCCATCCCCGAGAACCGCCCCACACCCAAGCGTGCAGACGGCACGTCGTACCAGCTTCCGCCGCTATTGGAGCCACAACCCGACCACGAATGGCGCGTCACCCGCCACTGGGGCAGCGACGGCGAAGAATATCGATTCGAATACGACCTGGAACGGGGTGAAACCCACGTCACCGACAACCTTGGTCGCCAGGACCATTACTATTGGGGGCCTTTCTACGAGATCTACAAACACATCGACCCCCTCGGCAACTGCTGGCAAGAGGAAATCATCGCCGGGCAATTGATGAAGAGTGTCGATCCACAGGGCGGCGAATGGCACTACAGCTATGATGACATTGGCCGCCTGATCGAGATGCGCGATCCATTGGGACGTAGCGAACACATCCGCTACCTGCGGCACTGGGCCTTGCCTGTCGAAGTCACCGATGCTACGGGGCGCACGTACCGTTCCCGCTACGATGCCCAGGGCAACCAGCTCTGGGAAGAAGATCCGCTGGGCCGCAAGACCCACTACCAATACGACCCCGAAGGCCGGGTGGTACGCGTCACCGATGCGCTGGACAAGACCAAGTACCTGAGCTGGAACGCGCACGGCCAGTTACTCAGTTACCGCGATTGTTCCAATGCGCAAACGCTGTACCACTATGATACCGACGGGCGCCTGTGCGAAAGCATCAACGCCCGTGGCGAGCACACCCACTATCGGTATGACGCCCGTGGTTATCTGATCGAAAGCGAACGCCCGGACGGCCGAATCGACCGCTACGATATCGACGCTGCCGGCCAGCTTACGGCTTATACCGACCCGGCCCAGCGCATTACCCGCCTGCGTTATGACTGCAGTGGTCAGCTGATCCAGCGGGTTGACGCCCTCGGCCACAGTGTCAAGTTTGACTACGACGCCTATGGCCGCCTGCTGCACCTGAGCAATGAAAACCGCGAACGCTACCGCTTCGAGTGGGATGCGCTGGATCGCCTGCTGGCCCAGCAGGATCTGGACGGCAGCGGGCATATCTACCAGTACGACCCGTTGGGCGAGGTCACCGGCATCCGCCATATCCCCGCGCCGCTGGCCGAACCGGAACTGGACGGCAAAGACGCGACCGAGCCGCACACGCCGCTAGAGCATTATTTCGAACGTGATGCCCTCGGACGGTTGGTCCGCAAACGCACCGACGACGGCGTCACCGAGTATGCCTACGATAACGCCGACAACCTGCTGTCGATTGCCTTTATAAACAAACAAGGTGAAGAGCAGCGGCTCGACTACACCTACGATGCCCTCGGTCAACTGCTTAGCGAGACCAACAGCGCCGGCCTCCTGCAATACCAGTATGACGAGTTGGGCAACCTTGAAACCCTGACCCTGCCCGATCAGCGCCAACTCAACCATCTGTATTACGGCAGCGGCCACCTGCATCAAATCAACCTGGGCGGGCGGGTGATCAGCGATTTCGAGCGCGACGCGCTGCACGAGGAAGTGCTGCGCACCCAGGGCGCCCTGCACACGCGCACCCGCTACGACCGTAATGGCCGCCTCAGCCAGAAAGCGTTGCACTACCAGCAGGTGGCCCGCGAGGTGCTGCCGCTGTTGCAGAAGGACTACCAGTACGACGCCAGCGACAACCTGATAGCAGAAATACTTACCCAGACGCAGCGCCCAGGCGCTAACCGCCCGACCACGGCGGCCAATGACGACAGCCTGATCGGGCGTTTTCACAACCAAGCATCTACCGGCAAGTCCTATCAAGGCAGCGCCCGCTACGGCTACAACCCGGTCGAGCAGATCCAGAGCGTGCACCGGGGCCCGTTTATCGAGAGCCTCAACTATGACGCGGCCGGCAACCTGTTCGATGGCTACCGGGTCAACGGCCTGATCAAGCACAACCGCGTGCATGTGTATCAGGACAAGCGTTATCGCTATGACCGCTTTGGGCGGCTGAGCGAAAAGCGCAGTGGCAGCAACCGCATCCAGCGTTTCGAGTACGACGCTGAACACCGACTAATAGAGGTACATCAACAGAACGGCGCCCTGCGCCAACGGGTGGTATTCGGCTACGACCCGCTGGGGCGGCGCATCAGCAAGCAGGTGTACAACGACGACGCCAGCGAACCGAGCCACCGCACGCTGTTCCACTGGCAAGGCTTGCGCCTGCTGGAAGAGGTGCAGGACGGCCGGCCCAGCCTGTACGTGTATGCCGATCCGGACAGCTATGAACCGCTGGCACGCGTCGATGGCAAGCCCGGTAGCGAGGCGATCTTCTACTTCCACACCAACTTGGCCGGGCTGCCGGAACAGCTCACCGACACCGCCGGCACCACGGTGTGGCACAGCGAGTTCCAAGCCTGGGGCAAGAGCCGGGACGAGTGGCATAATCAGCAGCCAGGGCGTGAGCAGAACCTACGTTTTCAGGGCCAGTACCTTGACCGCGAAACCGGGCTGCACTACAACACCTTTAGGTTTTTTGATCCGGATGTGGGTCGGTTTACCCAGCCGGATCCGATTGGGTTATCAGGCGGACTTAATCTTTACCAATACAGTCCAAATCCACTTACCTGGATCGACCCGCTCGGCTGGAAAACTTATAACACAATGGAATCAAAAGATGGCTACCAAAAACACCATATAATTCCACGCCAACTTGCCGATCACGATGCACTGAAGGCATCTGGCATGAACATTCATCAGAGATCCAATATCATATACCTTCCAACCGACGGTAAATATCATAAAACACGCACAATCCACAATGGCCCACACCCTGGCTACACAGCGAACATAAAACGACAACTGGACGCTATCGATCAGTACGGGAAAAATAATGGCTGGAAAAAAGCAGACTACGCCAGAGCAATAAACACTATAATCTCGGAAGAAAGAAAAGGCTTACGCACAGGAAGAACATATTTAAACGCACGTTCAATAAGGGGCAATCCTTGTGACTAAACTTTATCTACTTGAAATATCTAACAACTACCCAGAAAGCCACTGGTTTAAATTCAAACACCCCGAAGGGGTTGACGCTATTGAGTTCAGCCAATCAAAAAAAATTGATACTGAAATAGAAACCACATTTGAGAAGAATTCAAAAAAAACCTCATCAAAAATACTTGAGCATGATTTCTTCTTCAGCGATGGGCCTAATTTCATCTCTCCAAAATTTAGTGACCTGATTCGCTCTGAACAAATAACAGGACTTCAGCTTATGGCAACGTCTATTGCAATAAACAAGGAGATCCATACCGGATATAATATTTTTGTAGTCACAAACAAGCGCAACTGCTTCAACGAAAAAAAGTCATCCTTCGAACCATTAATCCCCTACTTACCCGACGGCCCTAGAAAATATACGAGCATTTCACTGGACCAAATGACCACGCATGACACAGATGTCTTCCGAGCCCAGGAAGATTTCACGCGAATTATCGTATCACAACGATTCAGAGATCTTTGCTTAAGCAACAACTTAAACGGACTTAAGTTCGTAGAGTAGAAGCAAAACACCTGTTCATCTACTCAACATGGCGGATATATTAAAAGGGGCTCTCCAGACATAAAACATTTTTGCAGACTTGCGAGAACCAACTGGAGGGTGCTGGCAGACTCGGTCGTAAGGACCCATTACTATTGGGGCCCGTTCTACGAGATCTACAAACACATCGACCCCCTCGGCAACTGCTGGCAAGAGGAAATCATCGCCGGGCAATTGATGAAGAGTGTCGATCCACAGGGCGGCGAATGGCACTACAGCTATGATGACATTGGCCGCCTGATCGAGACGCGCGATCCATTGGGGCGTAGCGAACACGTCCGCTACCTGCGGCACTGGGCCTTGCCTGTGGAAGTCACCGACACTGCGGGGCGTACGTACTGCTCCCGCTACGACGCTCAGGGCAACCTGCTCTGGGAAGCGGATCCGCTGGGCAGCAAGACCCACTACCAATACGACCCCGAAGGTCGGGTGGTACGCATCACCGACGCGCTGGACAAGACCAAGTACCTGAGCTGGAACGTGCACGGCCAGTTGCTCAGTTACCTCGATTGTTCCAATGCGCAAACGCTGTACCACTACGACACCGACGGACGCCTCAGTGAAAGCATCAATGCGCGCGGCGAGCACACTCATTACCGTTACGACGCTCGTGGTTATCTGATCGAAAGCGAACGCCCGGACGGCCGAATCGACCGCTATGACATTGACGCCGCCGGCCAGTTGACTGCCTATACCGACCCAGCCCAGCACATCACCCGCCTGCGTTATGACCGCAGTGGAAGACTAATCCAGCGTGTTGATGCCCTCGGCCACAGCGTTGAGTTTGGCTACGACGCCTATGGCCGCCTCAGCCAGAAAGCTTTGCACTACCAGCAGGTCGCCCGCGAGGTGCTGCCGCTGTTGCAGAAAGACTACCAGTACGACGCCAGCGACAATCTGATAGCAGAAATACTTACCCAGGCGCTAACCGCCCGACCACGGCGGCCAATGACGACAGCCTGATCGGACGATTTCACAATCAGGCAACAACCGGCAAGTCCTATCAAGGCAGCGCCCAATATGGCTACAACCCCGTCGAGCAGATCCAGAGCGTGCACCGAGGCCCGTCTATCGAAAGCCTCAACTACAACGCAGCCGGCAACCTGTTCGATGGCTACTGTGTCAGCGGCCTGATCAAGCACAACCGGGTGCATGTGTATCAAGACAAACGTTATCGCTAAGACCGCTTTGGGCGGCTGAGCGAAAATATCAACGCCCATGGCGAGCACATTCACTATCGGTATGACGCCCGCGACTACCTGATCGCAAGCCAGCACCCGGACCTCTCAGGCACTGCACAGGACCCGATCTGCGGTAGCGTCCCCCCGATCGCGTGTTTTCCACCTCCATTGAAAGATCGCTCCTACACCTTTGCCAAGCACTTCCGACGGCCCCATCTGAAATACCCAACAGTCACAAAAAATAACGAGCCCTTTTCCAAAATAAACGCTATGTATTCAGTTGTTCTGGGCAAGAAGCCCACGTCTCCATTCACCTCATGAAGAACCAGGATCATGCCAATTACTCCACACTCCCCCACACCACATATCGCCCCCGGTACATCCCTGCACCCCCACCAGCTCACCCGAGAGGAAGAGCAACTGGTGCGCTACTACCGTTGCTTGTCGGAACAGGATCGTGAAGCGGTGCGATGCCTGATGTTTGCGGTCAGGGAAACCAGCGGGTCCGAATGCCCTCACCCATAAAAAGTGACGCCGTCATGGAACGGCGGACGATGAAGTACCCGCGGGCTTGGATAGTTGCCGGGAGCCTGTCGCCAACACCCTCCCGTCCAGAAGTTGATTGCCGTTGCGAGCCGTCACGCCGTAAGCCAATCACATAGCAGACTTTGAGCCCCCGCCCGCCTGGGCCTCTCTGCTGTGCGCTCCAGCTCTTGTCGCCAGGAGCCACTCCTCAGCCCCCTGTTTTCAGCCAGTGGGCGTTGACGCTCAACAGTCGTGCGATCCTATCAAGCTGCGAGTGTGGGATGCCCCGCGCAAACCAGTTGTTCAGCCGCTGAGGGCTGATCTTCAAAAACAGTGCGAAATCCATTGGCGAGATCTTGCACTCACTCAACAATACCCGCAGACGCGCCCCGGAGCATTCCGCGCTGACAGCCCAGAGGGTCATTGATTGTTGCTCCGTACACACTTCTTTCCCTTGCCCAAAGGCCATTCCTTGCTCCTTGTGTAACTCCCTGTCTTTTTGCCCCGCTCACAATGTGGGCTCGCTGAGTATAAACACGACGCTCACCTAGCCCAATTTCCATGCCGCAAAGCCCCGTCGGTTGAACACGACAATGCGCTGATTTCAATCGAACAGGGGCCGCGTCCATAGCTTGATCAGTCAGCGTGCACCCGCGTGGCCGATAAGCAACAACGGGCCGCTAGACCCTGCTGTAGCTGATCTCCTACAGATCCAGAAATATCTGCCGTGGGTTCCGTCTCGATTTTGTCCAAGTGATTGTGGGAGCAATTACGTGTTCCTAGACTCCGCAGCCGTAGGGCAAATCCCTGTCCCTTCGAAGATTCGAACAGGCGGCATGTAGCAGAATGCCCTGCTCGCTGCCGCCGCCACTCGCAAGGAGCCAACCGTGACCAAAACCTCAACCACCCTCTTACTGCTGGTACTGGCCAGCCTGCTAACAGGCTGTTCCACCACCCCCAATGTTCTGCAAATGCACAAAGTCACCGCCGAAGCGATCGGCCTCGCCTCAACGGATGAGCTGACCATGGGCCCAGTGACCAAAGGCAAGGAAGACTTCCTGGGTGGTGCTGAACTGACATTTAAAGCCACGACAGCAAAGGGCCGCGTATTCAACTGCTCGACATTCATGACCCCGGGCATCCTGCTTGAGCCGCCGACGTACTCGCGGCTGACCTGCACGAAGTAAGCCCGACATCCGGACGCCAAAGCGTCTATTCCCCAAATCGCAGGCAAAAAAAAGCCACTCGTTAGAGTGGCTTTTTTCTTTAATGCTTGGAGCGGGAAACGAGACTCGAACTCGCGACCCCGACCTTGGCAAGGTCGTGCTCTACCAACTGAGCTATTCCCGCTTGGTGATGCGCATTCTATAGAATCCTCAGCACCCGTCAAGCCCTTGATTCAAAAAAGTTTTATTTCTTTTCCACGGTGGTGCGCAGATGCGGCCAGGCGGCGCGCAGGTATTGGAGCATGGACCACAGGGTCAAGCCGGCGGCGATCAGCAGCAAGGCGTAGCCCGTAAGGACCCAGAACGAGAAGTCCGATGGATTGCCCAGCAGGATAACCAGCGCGAGCATCTGCGCGGCGGTTTTCCATTTGCCCATGTTCGAAACGGCGACGTGGGCGCGGGCGCCGATTTCGGCCATCCATTCGCGCAGGGCCGAGACGACGATCTCGCGGCCGATGATCACCGCAGCCGGCAGGGTCAGCCACAGGTTGCCGTGTTCCTGCACCAGCAGCACCAGGGCGACGGCCACCATGAGCTTGTCGGCCACCGGGTCAAGGAACGCGCCAAAGGGCGTGCTCTGTTCCAGGCGGCGCGCCAGGTAGCCGTCGAGCCAGTCGGTGGCGGCTGCGAAGGCGAACACGGAGCTTGAGGCTACATAGCTCCATTCATACGGCAAATAGAACAGCAGAATGAAAATCGGGATAAGCAGGACACGTAGAACGGTAATCAGATTAGGGATATTCATCGGCACAACTGGCTACGAGGTGAGAAGGCATTCTATTCGCTGTGCAGGTTTGCATAAATCAGCTCAGCGAGCTTTTTACTGATACCGGGTGCTTTGGCTATTTCGTCAATGCTGGCACGGGAGAGCTCCTGCAAGCCACCAAAATGTTTAAGCAAGTCGCGACGCCGTGTCGGGCCAACCCCTGCGACCCCTTCCAGGGTTGAGGTTCGCCGGGTTTTGCCACGCCGAGCCCGGTGGCCGGTGATGGCGAAACGGTGGGCTTCGTCGCGGATCTGTTGAATCAGGTGTAACGCGGGTGAGTCGCCCTTCAAAGTGAACTCATGGGCGGCATCATTCAAGTACAACGTCTCGAAACCGGCCTTGCGCGTGGTGCCCTTGGCCACGCCAAGCAGGATCAGGTCGGGCACAGCCAGTTCGTTGAGCACGTCACGGGCCATGGACAGTTGGCCCTTGCCGCCGTCTACCAACAGGATATCGGGCAGCTTGCCCTCCCCGTCCTTTAATTTGCTGAAACGCCGCGTGAGCGCCTGGTGCATGGCCGCATAGTCGTCCCCGGCGGTAACGCCTTCGATGTTGTAGCGCCGGTAGTCGGACTTGATCGGCCCTTCCGGCCCGAATACCACGCAAGAGGCCACCGTGGCTTCACCGCTGGAGTGGCTGATGTCGTAGCACTCCAGGCGTTGAGGCGGCTCGTCCAGGTTGAGGACCTCGGCCAAGGCTTCGAAGCGTGCGGCAACATGCTGTCGATTGGCCAGGCGTGCGCCCAGGGCCTGTTCGGCGTTGGTCACAGCCAGTTGCTGCCAGCGCGCGCGGGTGCCGCGTACGCGGTGGCTGATGTCCAGCTCACGGCCGCGAAGCTCGTGGATGGCCTCGATCAAGGTGGGGAAATCTTCGTGCACCACGTTGACGATCAGCTCCGACGGCAGGTCGCGCTCGGGGCTGCTGACGTAATACTGACCAAGGAACGCGGCCATCACCTCAGCGACGTCTTCGTCGATACCGGTCTGCGGGAAAAAGTTCTTGCTGCCCAGCACCCGGCCAGCGCGCACGCTGATCAGGTGCACACAGGCCCCCCCCGGGTTGACGAAGGCGGCGATAACATCGACGTCGCCGGTGCCGCCTTCCATGCTTTGCTGGTCCTGGACCCGGCGCAGCAAAGAGATCTGGTCGCGCAGTTCGGCGGCCTTCTCGAAATCCAGGGTGCTGGCGGCTTGCTCCATGGCCACGGACAGCTCATCGGTGAGCGCATTGCTGCGCCCTTCGAGGAACATCACCGAGTGGCGCACATCCTCGGCGTACTCTGCCGGTTCCACCAGGCCTACGCAGGGCGCCTTGCAGCGCTTGATCTGGTATTGCAGGCACGGCCGCGTGCGGTTCTTGTAGAAGCTGTCTTCGCACTGGCGCACAAAAAAGGTTTTTTGCAGCAGGCTCAGGCTTTCACGAATCGCGCCCGCGCTGGGATAGGGGCCGAAATACTTGCCCTTCTGCTTCTTCGCCCCGCGATGAATGCTCAGACGCGGGAAATCGCCGTCCGATAGAAACACATAGGGATAGGATTTATCGTCGCGCAGCAGGATGTTGTAGGGCGGCCGCCATTCCTTGATCAGCGTCTGCTCAAGCAGCAGCGCCTCGGTTTCATTGGCAGTAATGGTGGTTTCGACCTGGGCGATACGCGCCACCAAAGCGGCAGTTTTCGGCGCCAGGCCGGTCTTGCGGAAGTAGCTCGCCAGACGGTTCTTCAGGTTCTTGGCTTTGCCCACGTACAGCAGGCGCGCCTCGCTGTCGAACATGCGGTACACGCCGGGGCGGCCACTGCAGGTTGAGAGAAAGGCACTTGGATCAAACGGCGTGGTCATGTCAGGCGCTGGCGTCCACCATGCCGTGGCGCACCGCGAGCAGGGTCAATTCAACATCACTGCTGATGGCGAGCTTCTCGAAGATACGATAGCGGTAGGTGTTGACGGTTTTGGGCGACAGGCACAGCTTGTCGGAGATCGTCTGCACCTTCTGGCAACCGACGATCATCAGGGCAATCTGGATTTCCCGCTCCGACAGCGCATCGAACGGCGAATCGCTGGTGGGCTGGAAAGACTTGATGGCCAATTGCTGGGCAATCTGCGGGCTGATATAGCGTTGGCCGGCAAACACCAGGCGAATGGCTTGCACCATCTCCGCCAGGCCCGCGCCTTTAGTGAGATAACCGGCTGCACCGGCCTGCAGGAGGCGAGTCGGAAACGGGTCTTCCTCACACACCGTCACCACAACGACCTTGATGTCGGGATGGCTGCGCAATAATTTGGTCGTGGCGCCCAGGCCGCCGATGCCCGGCATCTTGACGTCCATCAACACCACATCGGGTTTTAACTCTCGGGCCTTGATCAGGGATTCCTCCCCGGACTCGGCCTGGCCGACTACTTGCAGGCCGTCGATGTCAGCCAGCATTCGTGTAATGCCTGTACGAACGAGATCATGGTCATCGACTACTAGCACCCTAATCAAGCAGACACCTCGCGATATGGTCTTATAGATTGCTGAACACCTTAGCAAAAAACCAAGGCGCAGACCTAGGTGCAAGTGGCATATATATAGAGTTTTGACGCGCTGCGGCTGTTCGCCGGGGGGCAAACAGCGCTATTTCCTGGGTGAAAGGTCAGGAATCCGGGGCGGTGGGCTTGGGTTTTCCGTTCAATACGGATGAATGCTCGGCCAATGTGCTGGTCAAGCGACGGATTGCATCCTGGTCTTCCTTGAGCATCGCGCGATAGTTGCCCAGTACTTTTTCTTCGACCTTGCTGAGGTTATCCAATTGGATCGGCGTTGGGCTGCCGGTCAACACGTACAGGATATCCACGCCCCTTTCGGCGACACGAGACAGATAGTCCGCCTTAGGCGCACGACCGCCATTTTCATATTTGCCTTGTGCGTTGGCTTCCACGCCTCCGATTTCACCAAAAACTTTCTGCGACAGGCCAAGCCGCTCTCTTTCTTGCCTTAAGCGCGAACCGATTCCACTCATTTGGATGTATGATCCTAAATTGGCACACCCCAAGAGGTGACACACCATCACTTCATTAAACAAACTTGAACGGTTTTGAACTATGCCCGGTATCCGCACTGCTGCACAAGCCAAGGCTTGGCTTGAACACCAAGGAAAATCAGTTCAAGCGTTTGCCCGGGAGCATGGCGTGGACCCGGCAACCACCTATCAAGTGCTCGCTGGGCGAAAAAAGGGACGGCGTGGAGAAGCCCATAAGGTGGCGGTCCTGTTGGGCATGAAAGAAGGGATTATCGTGGATGAGCCCGAAGCTCGAACCCAAGATCAGCAAGGCGTTAACTGACGGCAGTATGCGCTTATTCGTACGGCGTGACTGTTTTAGTCCGAGGTGGGTGCCCGGCATTCACACTCCATGCGCCAGAAGCAGTCCTCTTCACCCACAATACTCAACCCCTGGCGCTGATACAGCCTTCTTGCCGGGTTGGTCTTGAATACGGTCAAGCGTAACAAGCCCAGGCCCTCGGTATGTGCCTTGAGCGCCATCTGCTCCAGCACCCAACTGCCCGCCCCCTGCTTGCGGCAGCACTCCAGCATGTGCAGCTCGCGGATATACAGCGCCTTTTCGTCGCGACTCAGGCTGACAAACCCCATTACGCCATCATCGTTGCACACCAGCCAGTTCTCGCGACCCGCCCACGCAGTGTCAAAGCCGGCGTTGGACCACAACAAGCCGTACTGCAAGTAGTAGCGGTTCATGGCTTCATAGGTGAGGCTTCGGGCAAAGGGCAGGTCCTGGTCCGTCGCCTGGCGCAAGTGAAACGTCATTCAGAGGGCTACCACTTGGCCAGTCCACAACCCGCCTTCGCGATGGGCGATCACCAACGCATCGCCGACACCGGGCGCAGCGGCAAGCAAATTGCCGTCTGCGGTCCAGACCGCGCTGCGGCCTGCACAGGTCCAGCCTCCCGAAGGGCCACCATGATTAGCCATCAGCACCAGCATGCCATGCTCAGACGCATACCCTTGAAGCAGTGCGCTGTCTGCCGCGTAGCCACCCTCGCTGACCAGCACGCCGGCGGCATATACCGTGGCGCCCGATTCCGCCGCCAGGCGTGGGTGGCTGGCGTGGGAAAAGTCCGCGCACACCGCCAGCGCAATGCGCTCACTTTCCCAATCAAGGATCTCGCCACCCTGCCCGGCCGTAAATGCCAGTTCTTCTCCAGAATGCAGATGCTGCTTGGTGTAGACGCCAATTGAACCGTCCGCTCCCAGCACGAGCGCACCAATCAGTACACCCGCTTGTGGCGCCAGCCGCACCGGCATACCCACCACAGCTGTCAAACGCAATTCCCGCGCCATTTCACGCAACGGAGCCAATACGTCACTCTCCGGGGCGATAGCCAGGTCCGCCGCCAGGAATGGTTCATAGCCCGTCAACGACAGTTCCGGAAACACCAACCATTGCACACCGTGCTCGGCCGCAGCCTGCATCATGACCAGGTGCCGTTGGATATTGGCCGCAACGTCGCCCGGGATGGAAAGGGTTTGTGCCGCAGCAAGGGTCAAGGCAGTCATGGTCGCGTCCTGGCAATCATTGTTTAAGTGTCGTCAGCATATCGGCACACACCCATAGCCGTAAGTCCCCCCACGCCATAGAAATTACTGATTGAATCCACCCATACGCCTCTAGTAAGCTCCCCCCAACATTTGGAGAGCTACTCATGTTGCAACTCACCCACACTCAGGTTTGCCCTGCTGCCAGCGCCTTGCGCTCGGTGTCGGCTACCCGCGTGAACGGTTCGAGCGCACTGGCTGGCTTTTATTTTGGGTATTGGTTTAGCCACTGGCGCGCCTGATACCTGAAATCGGCGCCCACTACTCAAGGGGTCGCCTACCAGAGAAATCTAAACCCCCGGTCGGCTCCCCGACCGGGGGTTTTGTTTTTCAGCCTCTTTTTATTTTGTTTGATCAAGAACTTAAAGGAACCGCGCCATGAACTACACCACTTATTACCGCTACGACACTTGCACTGCATGGCGATTTAGCCAGCTCCGTTCGGGACAGCCTGCCGCCTCCGACCGGTCACCTCTTGGTGGCAAGCCAACACGTACAGCCGATACGGCCAATTGTCGAACACCCCAGTAGGCCAAGCGTGCGGGAATCGCCCGCCGCTTGCCCAGGAAGCCTTGAATATGAACTCCTCCGTCGCCGCTTTGCCCGTCTCTGCCCTGAACAGCGCCAATGAAGCCTTGACCCAGCGCCTGCCCAGCTCCCTGGAGCTCAAGCATCAGTTGCCCCTCAGCCCGTTCCTCAATGAACAGATTCACGCCCATCGCCAAGCTGCGCGCGCCATCCTCAATGGCCAAGACTCACGCTTACTGGTGATTGTCGGTCCGTGCTCGATCCACGATCCGGAATCGGCCATGGAATACGCACGCAACCTGAAGAAGCTCGCGCTTGAAGTCAGCGACCAGATGCTGCTGGTAATCCGTGCCTACGTCGAAAAACCCCGCACCACCATCGGTTGGAAAGGCCTGGCTTACGATCCGCACCTGGATGGCAGCGATGACATGGCCGCCGGCCTGAGCCTCTCGCGGGAGCTGATGCGCGAAATGCTGCGCCTGGGCCTGCCGGTCGCTACCGAGCTGCTGCAACCCATGGCCGCCGGCTACTTCGATGACCTGCTCAGTTGGGTCGCGATTGGTGCACGCACCACCGAGTCGCAGATCCACCGCGAGATGGCCAGCGGCCTGGGCATGCCCGTGGGTTTCAAGAACGGCACCGACGGCGGCGTCGCGATTGCCTGTGATGCGATGCGCTCTGCCTCACACCCCCATCGCCACTTCGGCGTCGACAGCCAGGGCCATCCGGCGATCATCCAGACCCCGGGCAACCCCGACACCCACTTGGTGCTGCGCGGCGGTCATCGTGGGCCGAACTACGACGCGCAAAGCGTCACCCAGATCAAGCATGACCTGGCCAAGTCCAAGGTGGCAGCGCGGATCATGGTTGATTGCAGCCATGCCAACAGCGGCAAGGACCCGTTGCGTCAACCGGCAGTATTCAACGAGGTACTGGAGCAGCGCTTGCAGGGCGATACATCGCTGATCGGCATGATGCTTGAAAGCCACCTGTTCGAGGGTTGCCAGCCATTGAGTGCGTCGATGAAATACGGCGTATCGGTGACCGATGGTTGCCTGGGGTGGGACGCTACCGAGCAGCTGCTACGCAGTGCGGCAGAGCGCTTGCGCGAACACCACAAAACAGCGGATTGACGCAGGGCAAAATGTGCGGCGTGCCCTGATGTCAATCATTTAGAACTTTTTGTAGGAGCGAGCTTGCTCGCGAAAAACTCACCGGTGCCGTGTCCATTCAGAAAGCACGCGTTATCGTTGACGTTTTTTCGCGAGCAAGTTCGCTCTTACAGAACGCGCCAGCAGATTGCCGCCCTGCAGCTTGGCCATCGCTTGACTAGCCCCGAGGGCATCGCGCCGATGTGGGACTAGGCCCCGGCCACCGGCATACGGGACAACTCCCGCAGCCACGGCAATACCCGCAGGCCTTGACTGGCCTCGGGTGGGTCGATGATGTCCATGAAGTGTTCGAGATTGAGGTTGTCCGGCATCCCGGGCAGGCGTACCCGCAGCCCTGGCATTACGCCCGTGGGTGCGTTCGATTGCGGGTGGTCATAGACCAGTACATGGCTTACCTGGGCCTGAGGCCCACAGGCATAGGCCATCAGCCTCGCGTTGATGATCAGTACATCGAAGGGCTCGGCTGGAATGGCGGTCAGAATCTGTACCTCTTCGAGCGTTTGCACCGGCACGATCCGGTAATACCCCAACTGGTTGAGCATTTTCTCGATGTATAAACGTTGCAGATGCTGCTCATCGGCAATCAGGATAGTCAGTGCTTTGTTCGGCATGGCAAACCCCTGGACAGGCTGTGCTCGGCAGTGAGCGCGACCCATTTTCCAGACATATGCCGACGACAAAATCAGGCATATTCCCCGTTCACGTAGGAGTTCTCCCAAATTCTCCGAATGGCGATCAACCGCAGTCAAGGCTGATTGCAATAAACGCTCAGGCCATGATGCAAGGTATCAATTGCTTCACCCACGCCTTCGACCGTCGACCCCAACGCCTGGCGGTCCTGCTGTTCACACGCCTGTTCCAATGCCTCACAACAGCTGATCAGCCCGTAAGCCTTGACCATCCGAGCGCCGCCTTTGGCGCGATGGGCCAGGTCGTGCAGCTTGGCGAAGTCTGCCTGGCTTTGCAGCGGGGACAGCAAGGCACGATCGGCCTTCAGGCTCTCGAGCAACGGCGCCAGCAACTCGATAAGCGCGGGGCGGTCATCCCCTGTCAACGCAATCAGGGTACTTAAGTCAAAAGCCGCCACGCGCAGCGGGGCAGTGTCCGCCGCGCGCGACGCCAACGCTGAGCGCAAATCGTCAAGCCCGGTAGGCTTGAACAGACAGCCGTCCATGCCTGCTTGCCGACAGCGTTCGGTTTCTTCCGGTTGTGCGTTGGCGGTGAACCCCAACAGCAGGCAAGGCGACAATCCTCGCTCGCGCTCTTGTGCACGGATATCCTGTGCCAACTGATAGCCGTTCTTGTAGGGCATATTGCAATCGGTAATGACGCAATCGAACTGACCACTGCGCCACTGTTCGAGCCCCTGTACACCATCCTCGGCGGTGATGATACGGTGCCCGAGGAAACTCAATTGCCGGGCCAGCAACAGACGGTTGGCCGGGTAGTCGTCGACCACCAGAATGCTCAGCGCACGGTTCGGGGGGGGCAAGTTTTCCATCGGTGCTGCCTGCGCGGGCACTACATTGGTCATGACCAATGCCAACGTCACATCCACCCGGGTACCTTGCCCCAGCACACTGTTCAAGTGCAGCTGGCCACCCATCATTTCGCACAAATTGCGGCTGATCACCAAACCCAGCCCAGAACCGCTACGCGCCGACTGTTCGTTGTTGCTGCCCTGGATAAAGAGGCTGAACAAACGCTGCTGGTCTTGGACACTGATACCGATACCGGTGTCCTGCACCCACAACTGCAAGCGCAATCGCTCGCCCTCCAGTCCTGCCTTGGCCCCAAGTGTTACCTGGCCATTGGCCGTGAATTTAATCGCATTGCTCAGCAGGTTCGACACCACCTGCTTGAAGCGTAGCGGGTCGACCAGCACCACCCGATCAATCAATGGGTCAAGTTCAACCTGCAGCGCCAGCCCCTTGGCCCGCGCCAACCCTTCGAACACACGAGCCACCGATGCCAGCAGCTCTTGCAAGTTGGCAGGTTCAAGGGCCAGGGACAAATGCCCGGCCTCGATTCGCGCGATATCGAGAATATCGCCGATCAGTTCCAACATGCCGCGCGAGGCCACCGATGCCACCTCCAGCGCATCCCTGTCGGCCCGCCCCTGCTCGGCATTTTTCAGGGCCAGCTCGATCATGCCGATCACCGCATTCATTGGCGTGCGGATCTCATGGCTCATGGTTGCCAGAAAGGTCGTCTTGGCTCGGCTGGCAGCATCGGCATCGTCCTTGGCTTCCTGCAACTGGCGAAGCAAGCGTTGTCGCTCGCTTACATCCACCCAGCCGGCAATCATGCCCACTACCTTCTCGTCGCCATCGCGGTACGGCAACATCCACTGGTAAATCGTCAAAATCTCGCCACTGGGCACCTTGAGTATCCGATCATGAATCTGCGGTTCGCCACCGGCCATCAGGCGCAGATAATCTTCATGAAACGAGTGGGCCTGGGGCAGATTGGTGGTGTCTGTTTCCACCACGGTTCTGCCGATCACGTCTTCGAGCTTGTACCCGAAAACGTCAAGATAAGCGTTATTGCAAGCCATCAGCCGTCCTTGGCGGTCGCGCACATAAATCGGGTGCGGGGTGCCATCAATCAATACGCTCATGAACCGCATCTGGTCGCTCAGCGCCCGCTCGGCCTGCACGCGTTTATGAATCAGACTGCGTAGATAGATGACCCAACCCAGCGTGATCACCAGCAAGAGTGCCGCCAGCCCGAAGCCCTGGAGGATGACGTTGCGATGGCGCAACCAATAGCTGTCCTCGATGATGATCTCACTGCGCCAATGCCCGATCAGTTCATCCATTTCTTGCGGGGTGATGCTCAGCAGCGCCTTGTCCAGGATCGAATAAAGCTCCAATTGACTGCGATTGACCCCAAATGTCACACGTGCCGGCTCGGTGCCGACGGTACTGGCGATACGCAAACGGTCGCGATAATCCCGGGCTATCACATAACGCGCGCTGAACAGCGAGTTTACTGCGCCTTCGGCGTCGCCTTTGGCCACCAACGCCATGGCTTGCTCCGGGTTTTCCACGTCCACAAACGTGATGCCTGGAAAATTCTGCGCGATTTCATCGTGCAAGCCGTTGCCAGTCACCATTGCCAAGCGTTTGCCGAGCATATCTTCCAAGGTGGCCGGGCTGTAGTCCCCACTACGTGTCACCAGCACAAAGGGGTTGGTGAGGTAGGGTCGGGTAAACCGCACCTTCTCGGCGCGCTCGACACTGGGGGTCACGACCGCCAGCATATCCGCCGTGCCCGCATTGACGATATTGATCTGGCGCGGTAGCGAGGTGCCCGGGACCACATCGAACTTCAAGCCGGTACGCAAACTGACACGCTCCAACACCTCGGCACTCAACCCTTCGAACTGCCCCTGGTCATTGATGAATGACAGCGGCAGGAAGCTGTTCAGCACTGCGACCTTGACCCGTGGGTTCTTCTGCACCCAGCGCTGCTCACTGGCACTCAGTTGCAACCGATCGACGCCGACGATACCGAGGTTGCCCCCACTCCAACGGCGCAGGATCTCCATCTGCTCACTGGCAGGAATCGCCTCCAGCGCGGCGTTCAGGATCGGCAACAGACGTGCATTGTCACGGGCCACGGCGAAGGCAAACGGGTTGACTTCCAGGGTCGAAAAATCGGCCATGCGCACGTTATTGAGGTGGTTACGGTTGATCAAGTAATTGGTGCTGATAGCGTCGCCCAGATACACATCGGCACGACCAAATGCCACGGCGCCGATGGCTTCGAAGGTCGACGCAAACAGCTCCAACTGGGCATCGGGGTAAAAGGCGCGTACAGCGGCGGGCTGCATATAGTGGTACAGCATCGCCACACGCTTGCCCGCCAGGTCGTCGCTCAACACCTGGCTTTCACCGGTGCGGGTGACCAGTGTCGGTTGATCATTGGCGTAGGAGCGAGACAGATGCAGTTGCGGGTCGGCCGCTTCGTAGCCGTTGGCCGACCCGAGAAAATCCACGGCCCCCTGCTTGAGGGCTTCGATCACTTCATCGCGGGTATCGTAGCGCCGGACTTCGATCGTGATATGCAGCGCCTGGCCGATCAGTGCGGCAAAATCGGCAGTTATGCCTTCGAGTTCGTGGTTGTTATTGGTCAGGTCAAATGGCGCGTAGTCGGGGGCCGAAACCCCCATCAACAGCGTGTGCCGCTCACGCAGCCAACGCCAATCAGCTTCGTCCAGCGTCACTTCGGGAGTTTCGATACGAGAATGCCCCAGCAGGCGCAAAGCGTGGGGCTCGTCAAGGGCCACCGCGATCAGGGGTAACAGGCTCATCCAAAGGATCGTGGCGAACCTCGTAAACGCGGTGGTGATCATTTCAGATCAGATGGTTGCGCTGGGCAAACTTGGATAAATGCACTACCGAGGACATACGCAACTTCTCCTTGAGTCGAGTCTTGTAGGTGCTGATGGTCTTGTGGCTCAACAGCATCTGCTCGGCAATTTCCTTGTTACCCAGCCCCAGGGCCAGCATTTGCAGTACGGTCAATTCACGGTCAGACAGGCATTCGATCATCTGTCGCTCCGTTTCTTGCAGATCGTCACGGCGTACCGAGCTGGTCGGCAGGCTGGGAAAGCAACTGTAGCCCGACATGATTGCCTTGATGGCCTTTTGCAACTCGTCCAGCTCGCCTGTCTTGGCCACAAACCCCATGGCTCCGGCGCGCATACAGCGGGTGGAGAAAAACACCGCAAGGTAAGAGGTGAGTACCAGGATGCGGCACGGCAGGCCCTGGGTCTTGATGCGGTGGATCACTTCCAACCCACCCAGCTTCGGCATCGCCAGGTCGAGGATAATCAAGTCCGGACGTTGTTCCCTTGCCAATTGCATGGCATCTGCACCGTCACCTGCCTGATAAATGTCGTCGAACCCTTCCAACTGCAGTAGATGCTTGACCGTTGCACGGATAAACGGATGGTCATCCACAATTAATGCTTTGCTCATAAACTTCCCTATACGGACAAAATACCCTTACACATCACATCGGACCTTGGTACCTGTGAGAAATGACAGTTCCGACCAACGGCACTGCGCAAACTCAGGAAGATAACCAAGCGATGCCTGGCCCATTCAATTGCAACACCACACTTCCAGCAGCCGGGCCATGGGCCCATCAGTTGTAAGTGCCCAACCTTAGCAACGCATAAATATTTAGATTGAAGGGATAATCCGGACTGTTTGTAGGATTTTTCCACGATTAAGTTTAGCCAGCCGTGGCCTATCCATAACGTTCAGTCAGTGGTACTCGGGCTCCAGAACGCCTGTACCACCAGTGTCGAGGTCGAGATGCGCGCCACCAGTGCATCCAGCTCGTCGCCATCGACCGACGTCGCTGCCAGGGTGGCCTCGATTTCCACTTCTTCGCTGCCGAACGGGCGCACGTCGACATCGCTGGCCGGGTAGTTGCAGCGGGCCAACTCGGCTTCCAGCAACACCATCACCGCCTGTTGCTGACTGCGCCGCGCAATCACATAGAGGATGTTGGTGACCTCCGCCGACACCACGTCCAACGGCTGGCGGTTGATGTTATTGACGATCGGCCGCAGCAAGGTGTTGGCCGCCAGCACAAACAGCGTGCCCAGCAACGCCTCGAGGATCAGGTCAGCGCCGGCACAGGCACCCACCGCCGCCGAGGCCCAGAGGGTAGCGGCCGTATTGAGCCCGCGCACATTGCCTTCTTCACGCATGATCACACCGGCGCCGAGGAAGCCGATGCCCGACACTACGTAGGCGACCACGCGCACCGCACCCTCCGCACCGCCCAGGCGGTTGGCCATGTCGACAAAAATTGCCGCGCCGACCGCCACCAGTACGTTGGTGCGCAAGCCAGCGGTGCGCTGGCGGTATTGGCGCTCGAAGCCGATCAGGCCACCTAGGATAAACGCCGCGCTGAGGCTGACTACGGTGTCGACCAGGGAGTTGAGGTTGATGTTGTTGATTGCCTGCATAAAAAGATCTCCATGACCTGATGGCCTGTAGGAGCGAGCTTGCTCGCGAAAAACCTGAGGGCGGCGCGGTCCGTCAGAAGGCCCGCGTCATCGTTAACGATTCTCGCGGGCAAGCCCGCTCCTACAGGGTTATTGCCAGCCGAACCGGCGGATATAAAAGCCCTTCACCGCCTGGGTCAGTGCCATGTACGCCAGCAGGATCACCGGCAGAAATACGAAGTACAGCGACGGCAGCGCCTGCAATTTGAAATAGTGCGCCAGCGGCCCCATCGGCAGGAAAATCCCCACGGCCATGATCACGCCGGTCATCAACATCAACGGCAGCGCCGCACGGCTTTGCAGGAAGGGAATTTTCGGAGTACGGATCATGTGCACGATCAGGGTCTGGGTCAGCAGCCCCACCACGAACCAGCCGGACTGGAAGAGGGTCTGGTGGTCTGGAGTGTTGGCATCGAACACATACCACATGAGTGCGAACGTGGTGATGTCGAAGATCGAGCTGATCGGTCCGAAAAACAGCATGAAGCGCCCCACCTCCCCTGGTTGCCAGCGTTGCGGCGTGGCGAGCATTTCGTCATCGACGTTATCGAACGGAATCGCAATCTGGGAGATGTCATACAGCAGGTTCTGCACCAGTAAATGCATTGGCAGCATTGGCAGGAACGGGATAAAGGCACTGGCCACCAGCACCGAGAACACGTTGCCGAAGTTGGAACTGGCGGTCATCTTGATGTACTTGAGCATGTTGGCGAAGGTGCGCCGACCTTCCAGCACGCCCTCCTCCAGGATCATCAGGCTCTTTTCCAGCAGGATGATGTCAGCCGCTTCCTTGGCGATGTCCACCGCGCTGTCCACCGAAATACCGATATCGGCCGTGCGCAATGCCGGTGCGTCGTTGATGCCGTCGCCCATAAAGCCCACCACATGCCCGTTGGCCTTGAGCAGGCGCACAATGCGTTCCTTGTGGCTGGGAGTGAGCTTGGCGAACACATTGGTGGTTTCCACAGACAGGGCCAGTTCGGCATCGGTCATGGCTTCGATATCGTTGCCCATCAGCAAGCCTTGTTGCGCAAGACCCACTTCGCGGCAGATCTTCGCCGTGACCAGCTCGTTGTCGCCGGTCAGCACTTTCACCGCCACGCCATGGGCTTTCAGGGCCTTGAGGGCGGGTGCGGTGCTTTCTTTGGGCGGGTCGAGAAACGCCACATAGCCGATCAGGGTCAGGTCGTTTTCATCCGCCAGGCTGTAGGTGTCACGCCCGGCTGGCATCGGCTGCGCCGCCACCGCCACCACACGCAGCCCTTCCTCGTTAAAGGCCGCGGTCACCTGGCGAATGCGCGCCAGCAGTTCCTCGCTCAGGGCTTCATTGACGTCGCCGTGGCGCACGCTGGTGCACACAGACAAGATCTCCTCCACCGCACCTTTGCAGATCAACAGGTGGGGCCGGTCCTGCTCGGCCACCACCACTGACATGCGGCGGCGGTTGAAGTCGAAGGGGATCTCATCGACCTTATGGAACGCGGTGCCGACTTTCAGCTCGCGATGGATTTCCACGTGCTCAAGCACCGCCACGTCCAGCAGGTTTTTCAGGCCGGTCTGGTAGTAGCTGTTGAGGTAGGCCATTTCCAGCACGTCTTCGGACTCCTCACCCCACACGTCCACATGGCGTGCCAGGAATATCTTGTCCTGGGTCAGCGTGCCGGTCTTGTCGGTGCACAGCACGTCCATGGCGCCGAAGTTCTGGATCGCGTCCAGGCGCTTGACGATGACCTTCTTGCGCGACAGGAATACCGCGCCCTTGGCCAAGGTCGAGGTGACAATCATCGGCAGCATTTCGGGGGTCAGGCCCACGGCAATCGACAGCGCAAACAACAGCGCCTCGGTCCAGTCGCCCTTGGTGAAACCATTGATGAACAGCACCAGCGGCGCCATCACGAACATAAAGCGGATCAGCAACCAGCTGACCTTGTTGACCCCGTGCTGGAACGAAGTGGTCGCGCGATCAGTGGCGGTGACACGTTGGGCCAACGCACCGAAATAGGTGCTGTTGCCGGTGGCCAGAACCACTGCGGTGGCGGCGCCGGACACTACGTTGGTGCCCATGAACAGAATGTTCTCCAGCTCCAACGGGTTGCGGGTATGGGCATCCTGCTGATGGACGAACTTCTCCACCGGCATGGACTCACCGGTCATCGCCGCCTGGCTGACGAACAGGTCCTTGGCGCTGAGCACGCGGCAGTCTGCGGGAATCATGTCACCGGCCGACAATACAATCAGGTCGCCCGGCACCAGTTGCTTGATCGGCAGTTCAACACGCTTGGCAGCATCGCGGCGCAATACGGTGGCCGTGTTGCTCACCATGGCCTTCAAGGCGTCGGCCGCCTTGTTCGACTTGGCCTCCTGCCAAAAGCGTAACAGGGTCGACAGCACCACCATGGAAAAAATCACCGTGGCGGCCTTCATGTCCTCGGTCAGCCAGGAGATCACTGCCAGCAACGTCAGCAGCAGGTTGAACGGGTTCTTGTAGCAGTGCCACAGGTGCACCCACCACGGCAGCGGCTGCTCGTGTTCGACCTCGTTGAGGCCGTATTGCACACGCAGGGCGTCGGCCTCCTGAATAGTGAGCCCCGCCGAATGACTGCCCAGCACACCCAGCAACTGCACGGCACTGCCATTGGCCGCAGCCACCAGGGTGTGCGCCAGGTTCGGCGGGACTTCGCGGCTGACGCTGGCGTCGGTCACGGTTTCGAGCATCGCCAGCCGGCGAAAATGCCGGGCGATATGCCGGGTCCGCAGGAAGCCGGCGAAGAACTCTTTGAGCAGCGTGAAGTTCATGGTGTTACTCCTGCGCGAGGAAAACCCGTCGTGCAGGTACTGCCCATCCGCACCGCGCCCGTCACACAGGCACAGCCGAACCTGGCCCGCCCACCGTAAAAGGCAGGCGCGTCCGTAGCATCCAGGCGTTACCCAGGTGCTGGTCAGCGTCGATGAGAGGGATTCAGGCAGGCGCCAGGACGGGCCACTGCCGGGATGCCGCTTCTCGCTTTGTGAGGCGAGACAACGGCATCTGGAAAATGCGCGTTATCTTGCCAAGTATGCGCCGGTTACCGAGACCGGCCGACAACTGTCACTCGAACAAGTACCCACTGAGGGTCTCCGCTATTGATGAAAACGCGCGAAGCTTACGCCGCGATGTTGGCAGAGTAAACCGTAGGAAAGTGCCCGCATGGAGAATAAGAAAATTCTTCAGGATGGGTTCAGGTAATGCCAGTCAGTTAAGGATCTTTTGTAGGAGCGAGCTCGCTCGCGAAAAACTTACAGGCGCCGCGTTCATTCAGCAAGCACGCGTTATTATTAACATTTTTCGCGAGCAAGCTCGCTCCTACAGAAGACGATGACCACTTAACAGGCTTGCATTAAGGCAACTGCACCTAAGAATTCGGTGTGCTGCTTTCACTCATGAGCCTGTCTGCTATCGGTCGGCGCTTGAACACGATCCTCGAGACTGTAATCGCGCACTACATGGGCAATACGCAGGTGGTAGTCAGCAAAAACCTGCTTACGACCTGTTAGTTGGGCGGCTCGATGTAGTTCAAGGCGTCGCCACCGCTGGATAGCCTCCTCGTCACGCCAAAATGACAGAGATAGCACTTTTCCTGGTTCACTCAGACTCTGGAAACGCTCAACTGAAATGAAGCCATCGAGTTGAGCAAGCAGGGGTTTGAGTTCGGCAGCAAGGTCGAGATAGCGCTGGTATTGCTCCTCGTGTGGCCAGGCTTCAAAAATAACGGCGATCATTGCTGAATCTCCCCATCACGGCAGAACTGCGGGATACGACCATTAAGCGAAGGCAAATAACGCCAGCGATAAGCAGGAGCTGGTGAGGTTGGCTGTCGATGCAAAAACGCGAAAACCACCTCTGAAGCAATTGCCAATGCTAATGGCTGGCCTGGACATTTATGTCTTCCTGAGCCGAAGCTGAAGGTTCGTCGTTGCGCTCGCTTGAGCAAGAAGCTGTCGGGTTCTGGGTTGGCGCTGGGGTCTCGGTTGGCAGCAGCGAGCAATAACAGAATGGTATCGCCCGCCTCTAAAACGCTGTCGCCTATCGCGCATCGCTTGGCAACAAACCGCCGAGTGTTTTGTACCGGTGAATCGTGGCGCGCTACCTCTGCCACCCACTCAGCGGCAAGCGTCGGTGTGGCTTGCATGCCTTCAAACAGCTCAGGGTTTCGTTGGAGCGCTATGAGGGTGTTGCCGATCAGCCCGGCAGTGGCTTCGCAGGTCTGTGACAATAGTCCGATCAGATTCGCTATCAATGCATCATCGTCTTCCCAGGCTGAAGTGTCGTAATCGCTATAAAGACGGCCCAACACGCAGTTACCTTTATCATCGTTACTCAGCAGCGCCTGCAGCATCTGGCTTAGCCGTGCCGCCCCGCAATGGGCTTTACTGAGTTGAGCCTCGTCACTTAACGGCGACAGACAGGCAACAAAATCCCGTGTCATCTGCGCGACTTCCTGTAGCTGGTTGGATGCGAAACCTATCAAGGTCGCAATGACCGAAACCGGTAACGTGAACATCCACTCATTCGGGTTATCGCCCGACATCTCAAATGTCTCGACAACCTGCGCCACGAGGCCTGCGATGTTTTGCGTGCCCATCGAGGCCAAGATAGGCTCGATAACCCTGCGCGGACACTGGTGTTGCGCCCCCTCGTTCATGCGCATCAAACGACCAAAAATATGGCCTGCGGCGCCTTGCGCAAGGGCAGCCGGAATCGGCTCGTGCAGTGGACGTACAAGGCAGTCGGGATGTTCCAGAATGGCCTCGACAACGCCGGCGCCACTGGCAATCCATACTCCAAGATCTGCATCGAACAACAATTCCCTTTGCTGCCTGAGGCGTGAGTAATAAACGTAGGGATCGACATGCGTGGCGGCTTCAAACGGCGTCATTTTGGCAGTCCTTTTCACAAAGAACGGCTACTATCGAGCAATCCTCACCCCCACAATTCGCTCAGGAACGAAATATGGATTCCCAAAGCAATGACACTGCTATTTCCCGTGTCGCAGGCGCCATTGCGGAGCCCGCGAGGACGAAAATGCTTTGTTCGCTGATGGACGGTCACGCCCGTACCAGTACCGAATTGGCTGTCATCGCCGACGTCAGTGCATCCACGGCGAGCGCGCACTTGGCAAGGCTCAAAGAGGACGGTTTGATAAAACTGCACACGCAGGGCAGGCACCGCTACTTCAGCCTGGCAGACGCGCACGTGGCCCAAGCTATTGAAGCACTCATGGTGATCAGCCGAAACGCGCAAACCCAGTTCGTTTCGACGGCCCCCAGTCGATTGCAGTTGGCGCGGACCTGTTATGACCACATGGCAGGATCCCTGGCTGTACAACTGCACGACTATTTCATCGACGCCGGCTGGTTGAGCATGCCGGTCGCTGGTGACGGTACGTATCAGCTCAGCGTGGAGGGCGAAAAAGCGATGACGGGGCTCGGTGTCGAGATAGAAACCGTAAGGGCACAGCGACGTCGTTTCGCTTGCTCATGCCTGGATTGGAGCATGCGCCGCCCTCACCTCGCCGGCGCACTGGGGGCCGCTGTTCTACAGGCCGTTATAAGCCACAAATGGGTGATCCAGGACCTTGATAGTCGTGCGTTGGCATTGACGCCCAAAGGGCGAAAGGAGCTGTACCGCAGATTTGGGATCACGGTTGAAAGCAAGGAGCTGGAGAAATCAGGCGCCGCGCGCCCAGGAGAGCGGTAGGTGCTACAGGCTGATGGGCCGGTCCCGCTCAACCAACGCCAGGTAGCCGTCAATGGTCCCGTTGCCGAGAGGCTTGACCTGGATCGACACCCTATTCACTTGGCGCCCCATGGTGATGCCCTCGCGAGTTCGCACCTGTACATACCCAAGCCCGGGCCAAAAACGCTCGGCCCTGGTATTGCCCACCACCACCGTCAACCGCAGCCATTGGGCACCCTTCGCCGCCGCCCATGCCTCAAGGTCCGAGTGCAAGCGCTGCGCCAGCCCGCTGCCGTGCCAGCGCGTATGCACAAGCAGCAAGCCGATATGCCATACCCCCGCGGCGAGCAAATCTGCGGCGATATTCACCACGGCGACCAATTGGTTCTGCGTATCGCGGTAGCCCAGCCAGTACATGCGGCTGCAATGCCAGCCAGCGGGTAACTGGCCGTATAATTCTTCCCGTGCTTCGCTCGGGGTAGCCGGTTCGCCATTCACCGCGATGAAGTAACCCGGCGCCTGTTCAAAAAACTGCTGCAGCTCAGCCTCATCGCAGCCAAGCAGTTCAACCACCCTAACGTCTTTGAGGGAGCAGCCAGGCAACACCTGTGGATCAACGTCCATGTTCAGTCTCTTCAATCATCCCGCGTCAGCACTTCCAGCAATTCAATCTCGAAACGCAAATTACTGTTGGGGTTGATATGCGCGCCCATGGAACGCTCGCCATAGGCCAGGTGCGCTGGCACATACAATGTACGTACCCCGCCGACCTGCATCCCCATCAAACCCTGGTCCCAGCCCTTGATCACGCGACCGGTGCCAATCACGCACTGGAACGGCTTGCCCCGCTCCCACGACGAATCGAACACGGTGCCATCTTCCAGGGTGCCGGTGTATTGGGTCGTGATCAGCGCGCCCTTGACCACGGTTTTTCCAGTGCCCGGGCGGATGTCGGTGATCTGCAGTTCGTCGTTGCTCATGGGGGTCTCATTGAAGGGGTGGAAGGCTGGGGTTTTCCCAGATTCGACTGGGTTTGGCAAGTGTAGGAACAGTCGGAACAATGACATTTCCCTTTAACTTAAAGGACGTTTCCGAGAGAATCCCAACCGCTTACGCCGCTCACATTGCGTGGCTAGTCTTCGTCGGTCACTGCCAATTCAGTGACTCGGGGTTTGGTAGACCGCGAATGATTAGGCGCTAAGCGCCCCCTTATGCAAGGCGCTTTTTTTCGGCCCTGCGTTATGGCGGCCGTGCGCAGGGCACCTTCGGGTGCACCGGGTCCTAATCACCGGTCTACCAATCTGCGTACGGCCACCACCCTATAAAGTCGTTTGGTAGCGATGGTGGTGGCCTTCTAACTTAGATTAGGAGTCAACCATGGAAAAGCTAGTCCCCGCACCACCCGCCCCAGAACTGCAATTCTTCGCCACCACACCCGACCTCAGCTTCGAAGACGCCCTGGCCCATGCCAGCAGCGTATTGCGTTGCGCCGCCGTTGCCGCGCAGACAGCGGGTGAGCAGTTGGATGGCACTTCCCGCACCCTGGTGATTTCGGTCATGCACCTGGTGGAAATGGCCAGCGTGATGATGGACCGTTCGCTGGAATGCATACTGCCGCGCTAATGCAAAACTAAATGTGGGAGGGGGCTTGCTCCCGATAGCGGCGCATCAGCCACCTCATCATTGGCTGACACTCTGCTATCGGGAGCAAGCCCCTCCCACATTTGGATCGCAGGGCATCTGTCAGATAGCCGTCGGCTGCCAGGCTGCCAACAGCCTCGCCACAGATCCAGCGTCGTACCGCAATCTACTGTGGGAGGGGGCTTGCTCCTGATGGCGGCGCATCAGCCACCTCATCATTGGCTGACAACCTGCTATCGGGAGCAAGCCCCCTCCCACATTTGGATCGCAGGGCATCAGTCAGATAGCCGTCGGCTGCCAGGCTGCCAACAGCCTCGCCACAGATCCAGCGCCGTACCGCAATCTACTGTGGGAGGGGGCTTGCTCCTGATGGCGGCGCATCAGCCACCTCATCATTGGCTGACAACCTGCTATCGGGAGCAAGCCCCTCCCACATTTGAATCGCAGGGCATCAGCCAGATAGCCGTCGGCTGTCAGGCTGCCAACAGCCTCGCCACAGATCCAGCGTCGTACCGCAATCTACTGTGGGAGGGGGCTTGCTCCCGATGGCGGTGCATCAGTCACCACTTCATTGGCTGACAACCTGCTATCGGGAGCAAGCCCCTCCCACATTTTGATCGGTGTGCATTAAGAGGTCGTTCTATCAGCTTTTACAACCAATGCCAGAATCGGCTCCAGAACCCACGCCCCAACTCATTCTTGCACCCGGCATATTGCCGTGCGTACAGCTGTGAACGCGCCTGAACCTTGCTCGCCACCGGTAGCAGCCAGGCTTTGCTGGCGTAGGTGCGCTGGCGGTAGCCACCCCAGCCTTCGTGGTAATTCAGGTATTGGCCGTAGGCGTCGTATTTGTAGACGCCATTGATGGTGTAAGTCTTGTCCATGTACCAGCCGATAAAGTCGATGGCGTCGTCGAAGTCTTCACGATCAGCGCCACTACGTCCGGTGGCTTTGCGGTAATCGTTCCACACTTCATCCTTGGCCTGGGCATAGCCCGAAGCGGTGGACACGCGCCCCCAGGGGATGATCCACAGCAGGTATTTACGCGGGGTCTTGGCGTCGTGGCGAAAGCCCGACTCCTGATACATGATGGCCAGCGGCACCTGGATCGGTACGCCCCAACGTTTTTGCGTGACCTTGGCGGCGTCGTACCAGTCATCCTTTTCGCGAAAGATGCCGCAGATATCATTGGGCGTGCGTGGCGGCGAGGTGCCGCACGCCGCCAACAGAGAGGTAAGTAATAACAGTCCTACGGCTTTGCCTGCGCTCAAGGGGCACCTTTGCGGGATACGGGTAAAATGCCAGCATTTTACCCGTTCACACAGGCGGCGTCCTTGCCGCAGACAGTTTTAAGCCAATGGCACGCGACGGGTCGTCAGCGCGATACGGCCGATAAAGAAGCTCAAGGCCGCGCCCAACAGCAGCATGGCCAAGGTGCTCCAGGCAGCGCGGGACAGTTGCTTGGCCGCTACTTCACCGGCTTCACGGGCTTTCTGCTCAGCCTGCTGCTTGAGTTCCTCGACCTTCTGCATGGCTTGCTGATAAGCCTGGGCATAGTTATCGACGATCTGCGTGGCTTCTTCTTTGCTCTTGCCGGTACGGGCGGCAACGATGTTGACCAGTGCTTCTTTATCCGCCGCATTCAGTGCCGGCTCGCCGGAGGCTTTGACACGTTCGAACCACTGCTTCAACTCATCGCCGGCCTGGGCTGGGTTGGTCGCTGCATCGGTGGCCGATTGCTTGCCATCAGCGCCAGCCTGGTCGGCTTTCTGCTCGATATTGGCCGGGTCAAGCTCAGCCTTGCCACTCTGCTTGAGCAAGGTATCCAACTGGCCTTGCAGGCTGTTCCAATCGAGTTGGATGCCTTGTTCGTTCAACTGCTGCTTGAGGCTGTTGCCGATCCCCGGCGCAGCGGCGGCGATGCCACTGCCGGCAGCTGAAAGGCCTTTGCCTACTACATTGCCGGCAGTGCCGACAACGCTGGCAGCCAAACCGGCCAGCAGCCAGGTGGTGAGCAAGGTGGTCAAGGTCCAGGTCAATACGCCGTGCAGCCCACCACGGTCGGGTGCAGTGCGCCCGGCCACGAAGGCACCCAGTGCAACAGCCACCAACGTCGAGACAAACAGCCAGATGCCCGCTCCGGTGCCGAAACCGCTCAAGGGGTTACCCGCTTCCATAGGGTCCACAGCGCTGGCGCCAATAGCCGTACCCAACACACTCAATACCAGGTAGGTCACCAGTGCGATTGCACTACCGGCCAGTACCGAACTCCACGACACACGGAATAGCGATCGATTGGTTTCATAGACAGTGGTCATACAAAGGTCCTTTTCAATTTCAGGAGCAAGGCAAGGCGCCTTGTTGAGTGGGAGTGTGGCGAAACGACATACGTTCAGTCGTGGCCCATATGCACCACGCCAGCTGGTGCATTCGCACTGCCCCTGGGTTAATTGCTCTGCACTATCCTGAAGCCGGGATGTCGTAGTCCCATGCGCCCTAGACACGCCCTCACGGAGAAGTTATGACCCAGGATGTTCTCGCCAAAGAAACCAACCGCCGTCAATTGCAGCAGATCATCTCCGGGCTGTCCGACGGCGTGATTCTGGCCGAGGTCGACCAGACCATCCTCTGGGCCAATGAAGCCGCGCTGGCCATGCATGGCGTCAGCGAAGTCGAGGAGCTCGGCGCCAACACCGAGGCGTACGCCAAGCGTTTCGCCTTGCGCTATCGCAATAATCATCCGTTGCAGCTGGACAGCTACCCCTTGAGCCGCGTAGCGGCCGGTGAAGAGTTCAGCGATGTGGTGGTGGAGGTCACCCCCGCCGCCGATGAAAGTCGTTACTGGGTACACCGTTTGCGCAGCCTGGTGTTGACTGACGCCAAGGGCGAGCCGGAGCTGCTGGTGTTGATCCTCAGCGACGCCACTGAGTGGGCCAGTGCCGAGCAACGCTTTGAAAAAACCTTCAACGCCAACCCGGCGCCCGCAGTGATCTGTCGCCTCAGCGACTTGCGCTATATCAAGGTCAACCAGGGCTTCCTGGAGATGACCGGCTACAACCGCGACCAGGTCATCGGCAAATCCGTGTATGAACTGGATGTGCTGGAACAGGCCGAGCGCAAGGACCTGGCCATCGAGCGCCTAAGCGAAGGCGCGACCATCCCGCAGATGCAGGCCGAGCTGCGACTGCCCGAAGGCGGCAGTAAACTGGTGATCGTGGCCGGCCAGCCTTTGGACATGAACGAGGAAGACTGCATGCTGTTTTCCTTCACCGACCTGGAGCCTAGGCGCAAAGCGGAAATTGCCCTGCGCCAGAGTGAAGAGCGCTTCGCCAAATCCTTCCGCCTGACGCCAGTGCCGACCCTGATGTGCAGCGCCGTCAACCGCCAGGTAGTGGATATCAACGAAGCCTTCATGACGATCACCGGTTATATCAGTGAGGAACTGATCGGTAAATCCATCGAAGAAATCAACTTTATCGACAGCTCCCAGGCCGGTGCGCAACTGTTTGCCACACTGGAGAAAGCCGGCAACCTCGACGGCCAGGACCTCAAGGTGCGCAAGAAAGGCAACGAGGTGATCGATTGCGTGGTGTCCGCCGATACCGTGATCATTCAGGACATCCCCTGCTACCTGATGGTGCTGATGAACATCACCGAACGCAAACGCTCGGAGCTTGAACTGGTGGCGGCCATTGAGGAAGTGATGCAGGACGCGTCGTGGTTCAGCCAGACCCTGATCGAAAAGCTGGCCAACGCCAAAAGCGTCAATAGCCCTAACCTGTCCAATGTGGCCTTCACCGACCTGACCGCCCGGGAGCGTGATGTGCTGGGCCTGATCTGCGAGGGTCTGGCCGACAAGGAAATCGCCTCGCGCCTGAAACTGGCACCCAACACCGTGCGTAACCATGTAGCCACGGTGTATTCAAAGCTGGGGGTGCACAGCCGCAGTGCGGCCATCGTATGGGCCCGCGAACGCGGGCTGTTTGCCGGAGAATTGCGGGTTAAAAACAAGCGCTGAACATACAAATGCACTAGTCCAGCTAGTGCGAATTCGCCTTATTGGGCGGGGGTGCAATCAATAACCTTCAAGGGATCGTACTTTTGCCTTGAAGGAACCCGCATGTTTACCCTCTCCCAACTGCGTAACTGCATCGAAGAAGGCCTGTCACCGCTGACGTGCGAATTCACCTTGTGCCGGGATGCGTCATTGACCCTCAAGGTCTACGACGCCGAGACCGGCCGGGTCGACCTGGTGGTCACCGGCATCAGCACTAACCGCCTGCAGACCCCACAAGAAGTGGAAAAGATGGTGGATGAGCTGCGTTACGAGCTGCAGAGCAACAACGTCGGCAAGCTCACCCTCGATGATTTGCCTTCATCGACGCGGCAATGAAATAGAACACCTGCAAAGCAGCAGGTGGTGGTGGTGGATTATTTCTTCACCGGGGTGATCTCAAGGATCGTGCCGTTAGTGGTCTTGAGCAGCACGAACTTGTCGCCCACCCGCGCCCATTGGCTGTCTTCCTCTGGCTGTTTGAGGCCGCGTTTTTTCCAGTCACTGACCGCCGACTCCTTGCGCATCAGCATATCCGGGGCGCGATCACCTTCTTTCAGGTCCCGGGCATTGATATTTGAAGGTTGCACGGTTTCCTGAGGGGTATCACCGGCCTGCACGACAAAGCTGGCAGTGGACAGGCCGGCGGTGATCAGCAGGCAAGCGGCTAGGGTTTTAGACTTCATGGGTGCTCCTTCAATTAATGGTGCGTACCCAATGTCCGACCGCGGCGGCGTGCAATCATTCACCGCGTAAAGTCAGCCCGGTAACGAGCACTGTGTTTGTGCCATTCCAGATTCCCCGCAATCCATGCCTTAAGTCCTGCAAGATAGCTTTGCAACAGCGGGGTCGCCCCAACCAGCAAAGCATGCTCCGCCTGTTCGTACTGGAGCATTACGTCGTCATGAATATCGGCAATCATGTCTATTGCTTGTTGAAGGGAGCACTGGTGCAGTGACGCTAACAAATACGGCAACTTAAACGTACCCACCTCATTCAAATGCTCCTTGTAGGCAGAGTACATATCGTTGACCAGCGTGGTCGCCAGGGCCCCCAAGGCAGTGACTCGGTGTACGTCCGGCTGGGAATACACATTGGCCGGTACTTCGTAACCGCCGATGGGGTCGATCAAGACCAGGCATGGCCAGAAACTGTTCACTTGTCGGCTGCCAAGGTATTCAGCCACGGTCGGCCGCGTACCATACACACGCCACGCGCCTTCGGCGGCCATGGCGACAAACATCGCGATGCTGACCTGGCGAACCCGGGCAACCTGGGAGGGGGTACAAAACTTGCTGACTCGCCTCATGTAGGCACTCAGCCCCACCAGAACCGGATCAGCGTTGAGCTGGCTCTCCAATTGGGCATCAAAGGGTTTAGGCAGGTAAGAGGGATCCATCGCGGCAATCGCGAATGATAAACGGGGGGCAACGTGCCTGGGATCGCAGCCCAATGAACGGTCATCGCAATAATGGTCATCAACAGCAAACAAGGCCGCCAGGCACTGTGCTTGCAGCAGGAGGCGGTCAGGATCGTCGGTGTCTACATGGCACAACATTGCGTAGCGACCAAAATCCGAAGCTCGGATCTTGTCCAGTTTTCCAGCGAAGATGCCAATACGCTTGATCCATCTCATCAACCGATTGTTGACCTCTCGCCCCAATGCATCATCTATACGCGTGGGGGTAGGACAACGAAGCGTACGCACAATAAAGGGCGAAATAACCGAAGTCTGGCCAGCAGAAAATTGCTCCATAGCAATAAGCCTCTATCTTGGTGACTGGGCATTACTGCGGACCCGACTGCGTTGGAAAGCATGATGTGTGTAGAAATCTAGTAAAAAAACGCTCTTGTCACTATAGCGCCATTAGAGCTGTTTGACTTATCTCGCGCCAGCGACTAAGCGGGTGTGCCTTGGTGAAACACCATCCGCCACTGCCCGTGCTCTTCGCGCCACACCGAACTGCGCAATGAATCGCCCACGTCTTGCCGATGACCGCGATAGGTCACCAGCGCAACGCCGTCACTCAGTTTTTTCACCGCAAACCCGGACATGCGCCGCGGTAAAAACACCTCATCTTGCAGCCCGGCAATCACCTGGGCCTTACTGCCCCATACATTGCCACTGGCACCAAACTCCACGAAATCATCTGCCAGCAGTTGCGCCAGCCGGTTGGCGTTAGAGCGGGTCGCGCCCCCCTGAAGCTCCTGTTCGAGCGCGAAGAAATGCGCCTCAAGTTCCATCCCATTGCCTCCATGAAATTAATCCTGTAATTTTTCATGAAATTATCCGATACAAATTTCATGACTCCACAAGAAGAACTCGCCGCCCTCGCAGCGCTGATCCACGATCTGCGCAAGCACAAGAAGCTCACCCTGGCCCAACTCGCGCGAAAAATCGAGCGGTCGGTGGGTTTCCTGTCCCAGGTCGAACGCGGCTTGTCGCGCCCAACCGTGGCCGACCTGACCGCCATCAGCCACGCCCTCGATGTGCCCACCACCTATTTCTACAGCCTGCCTAAACCCAAGGCCGTGGACTGGGTCACCCGCCCTAACGAGCGGCGCACGGTGTATTACGCCAACGGCATCACCGACATCCTGGTGTCGCCGAGCATGAACGGCGCGTTTTCCATGCTCGATAGCCTGCTGGCCCCCGGCGCCAACAGCGGCGAACAAAGCATGAGCGACCGCGCCGAACAGGCCGGCTTTGTGCTGGAGGGCGAGTTGACCCTGTGGGTGAACGATGCGGCCGACCCGGTCACCCTCGGCCCCGGCGACAGCTTCCACCTGGCCAGTTTCGCCCACTGTCGCTACGCCAACCTGACCGACCTGCCCGCCCGCATCCTGTGGGTCTACAACTAGGAGCTGCACCCGTGAAAAGCCATTCCTCCACGTTGCTGGCCGAAGTACGGAGCTTTCGCCAGAACCACCCCGACGTGCGCTATGTCGACCTCATTGCCCTGGACATCCCCGGGCATTTCTACGGCAAGCGCTACCCGGTGGAGATGCTTGAGAAAGTCGCCGCCGGCAGCCCATTGAAGTTGCCGCAGAACGCCGTGTTGCTGGGGGCCCAGGGTGGGTTGTTCAAGATTGGCGACTACTGCTTCAACGACGGCGACCCGGACGCCAATCGGCGACTGGTGCCCGGCACGCTCAAGCCGGTGAGCTGGGAAGCGCAGCCGCTGGGGCAAATGCTCATCACCTCGGACGGCACCGAGGCACCGATTGAATTCGAACCCCGCGAAGTTCTGGCCAAGGTATTGGAACGCTTGCAGCACAAGGGCATTCACCCGGTGGTGGCGTTTGAACTGGAGTTCTACCTGTTCGATAAAAAGCTCGACAACGGCCTGCCGCAATTTGCCCGTGACCCGCTGAGCGATGACGCCGATGACCAGCCCAACCTGCATATCGAACGGCTCTCGCGTTTCAGCGAAGTGCTGGACGACATGGCGCAGACCGCCAAGGCCCAGGGCATCGACATCACGGTGATCACCGCGGAAATCGGCCCTGGCCAGTTCGAAATCAATTTCGGCCACTGCGACGATGGCCTGCGCGCCGCCGACTGGGCCGCCCTGTTCTGCCGCAGCACCCGTGGCGTAGCCCTCAAGCACGGTTATCGCGCCAGCTTCATGGCCAAACCCTACATGCAATTTCCCGGCAGCGGCATGCATGTGCATGTCAGCCTCTACGACGCTGCGGGTAATAACCTGCTTGCGGCCCATCAGCAGCAGGCGTTGCGCCATGCGGTGGCCGGTTGCCTGGAGTTGCTGCCCCACTGCATGCCAATCTTCTCGCCCAACCACAACGCCTTCCGCCGCCTGGGTGGCACCGTCAACGCCGCGACACGTGCCAGCTGGGGCTTTGAAGACCGTGACGCCTGCGTGCGCATCCCCGAGTCCGACCCGCGCAACCTGCGCATCGAACACCGCCTGGCCAGCGCCGATGCCAACCCGTACCTGGTACTGGCGGCGATCCTGGCGGGGCTCGAGCACGGGCTCGAAGCCAAGCGTGAACCCATCGCACCGCTGAACGAGGACCGCAGCAGCGGCGCCGACTTCCCGGTGGAAATGCTCGACGCCGTACGCGCCATGCAACAGCAACCGATAGTGCGCGATAAGCTGGGTGCGGAATTTGTCGATGTATATTGCGAAAACAAACGCCAGGATCACCTGGCTTTTCAGCAGGAAATTAATGCGCGGGAATACCGCTGGTTTCTTTGACTCAACCCCATGGAAGCACCGATGACCGACCAAAGCGCCCCGGCCCTCAAGGAACTCTTCAACGTCGAACGCCTGCAACACATCGCCACCGAGATGAGCGCGGTGTACCCGGCATTCGATGCCAGGGGCTTTCTCACGCACGCCACAGCCGGGCTGGCCGAGCTGTCGGTGATGCAACGCATGGCGCGGGTCAGCGAGAGCCTGCACGCGGTCATCCCGCTGGATTACGCGCAAACCCTCAAGCACCTTTACGCCTTGGCGCCGCGCATCAACAGCGGCTTTGTCAGTCTGTTTTTGCCGCATTACGTGGCGAGCTATGGCCTGGGTGATTTCAAGCGCTCCATGGCCGCGTTGAAATTTTTCACCACCTTTGGCTCGGCCGAGTTCGCCATTCGTCATTTCTTGCTGCACGACTTCGAGCCTACCTTGGCGGTGATGCAACAATGGTCGCTGGATGCCAACGAACACGTACGCCGCCTGGCCAGCGAAGGCTCACGCCCTCGCCTGCCCTGGTCATTTCGCCTGGCCAACGTGCAAGCCAGTCCCGAGCTGTGCGCGTCGATCCTGGATAACCTCAAGGCCGACAGCAGCCTCTATGTACGCAAGTCGGTGGCCAACCATCTCAACGACATCACCAAGGACCACCCGGAGTGGGTGCTCAGCCTGATCGAAGGCTGGCACCTGGATAACCCGCACAGCGCCTGGATCGCCCGCCATGCGTTACGCAGCCTGATCAAGCAAGGCAACACCCGCGCACTGACGATCATGGGCGCCGGGGCCAAGGCCGAGGTGACCATTGACCAGTTGAGCGTCACCCCGGCGGCGATTCGCCTGGGCGAGCGCATCAACCTGTCGTTCAACCTGACATCCACCGCTCCCCAAGCGCAAAAACTGGTGGTGGACTACGCCATCGATTACATAAAGAGCGCCGGCCATAGCGCGTCCAAAGTATTCAAGCTCAAAGCCTTTACCCTGGGCGCAGGCGCACGGCAGCGTATCAACCGCGAGCAGCACATCCGCGAATTGACCACGCGCAAGCACTATCCCGGCACGCACCGGGTGCATGTGCTGATCAACGGCGAGCGCCTCGCCAGCGCGGAATTTGAACTGTTAAAACCTTGACCTGAATCAAACAAAAGGCTCTAGCACGGGCCTTTCAGCCGGATAAATTGTCGAACAATCCTGGCTTTCGTCTTTGAGACCCATTATCATCCGGCGCCTTCTCGCTACCCGCAGGGTAGTTGTTTCAATGTGTCACCCGAGGCGCCCATGTACCGTTTTTCGTTTCACCGCCCTTTGATTGCGATCAGCCTGGGGCTGGTCAGCCATTCTGTTTGTGCTGCACTGCAGCCCATGGCCGAAGCTCCGCTGGCCAGCGACACCGAGCTGCACTGCCACTTCAACCGCGACGCCAGCACCGACTGCACCACCACCGAGCATTACACCATCCTCAAGCCCAGCGGCCGCGAAATGCTTTCGCGTATCGACTTCGATTACTCCGAAGGTGACACCTTTAAAGTGATCAGCGCGCAGTCCACCCAGCCCGGCGCCAAGCCGGTGGCCCTGGCCGACACGCAAATCGACACCCGCACCGCCCCCAACCCGGACCAGGGCTTCAGCCGTGACAAGCAAACCTCGCTGGCCTTCCCCAACCTGCGGGTGGGCACGCAGATCCGCTACACCATACGCCAGCACTACCCGGCCAAGCCGCTGGTGACCCAGTTCCACTATGTGCTCAAGTTCGGCCCCGGCGCGGCTCGCCGCGATCGCTTCAAGGCGCGCTTCACCGCCGAACGGCCGATCCAGTGGCGCAGTGAAATGTTCGACGGTTTCAAGGTCACTCCTTCGAGCAACGGCAAGACCCTGGATGTGGTGCTTAAAGCTCCGATCTACGTCAACTACATCAATGAATCTTCCGCCGCCGCACTGCTGCGAATCCCACGCCTGGAAGTGGGCAGCGCCGTGGAACGCCAAGCCTACTTCGGTGGTTTTGCACAGCGCTACAACCAGATCCTCGGGGCCAGCCTGCCGGCGCAAGCCGCCGCCGCCGTGTCCGCCGCACGCAGCCTGGCGCCGGCCGAACAAGTGGCTGCGCTGATGCAGCACATCAATGATCACTACCGCTACCTGGGTGACTGGCGCGCCACCGAGCGTGGCTACGTGCCATTTAGCCTGGCGGAAATCGAGCAGCACGGTTACGGCGACTGCAAAGACCTGGCAATCCTGCTGACCGCCATGCTCAAGGCCAGTGGTATCAAGGCCGAAACCGCGTGGGTGAGCCGTGGCGATGTGGCAGCCGCCTTGCTGATCCCAGGCCCCCAGGCGCCAAACCACGCCATCGTGCGTGCCGACGTGGACGGCCAGGTGTGGTGGCTCGACCCGACCAACCCGGTCTTCGCCCCCGGCCAGACCATGCCGGATATCCAGGACCGCTGGGTACTGGTCAACGATGCCCAGGGCCAGGTGCGCGAAGAACACATCCCACTGGAGCGCCCCGAGGTCGCGGTGCGCCTGGACAAACATGTGCAGTTCGGTAAGGAGGGCGATGGCGCCGTCAAGGCCACCGTCACCTTCAGCCGCCTGTGGCTGATGCAATTGAGCGTCGCCGACCGCCAGCAAGGCACCACCGCCACCGACCAGAACATCTGCGCCAACTTCGGCAATGACATCAGCGACTGCCAGATCACCCGCGAACCCACCGGGTTTGTGGTGCATGACGGTTACAGCGTCAACGCCCGCATGAACGACCAGCGCGCCCTGGATAAACTGGGCAATGACTACGTCTACACCGACCCGTCGTTGAAAGACCGCTGGGAGGGCTACATCAACTATCGCCGTCACGGACAACAGGCCGACCTCTACCTGGGCAACCCTGAAACCTATGACTACACCTATACCCTGGCAGGCGGGAAGATGGAAAAAGCCGTCCCCGGCTGCAAAGTCCGCTCGCCATGGTACGACCTCGACCTGGATGGGAAGCTGGAGGAAGGTTCGCTGCGCTATCACTATCGCCTGAGCCAGAAAAAGCGCTGGCTGACCCATGAGGAAGTGGCCAGTGATGGGTTCGGCAAGATGATTGAAGAGGCTCGGGCCTGTGCCGAGCAGGTGCATCAAGTAGTGAAGCTCTAAAGTCAAACTCAGATCAAATGTGGGAGGGGGCTTGCCCCCGATGGCCATAGGTATCTACACAACTGCTTGCTCTTGCGCTGTTGCTGTTGCTCTGGCTTTTGATCTTGATCTCAGGCGCCCCGTCAAACACGCTGGCCGAACGCAGGCTTGAATCCGTGGGTAACCCGGCAGGACGCCGGGTTAGCCGCCCCGCGCCATGGATGGCGCGTGGCGGCGGCCCACGGATTCAAGCCTGCGTTCGGGCACACCGAGCCTAAGCGAGGTGCCGAGTGTTGGGGCGAAGGCCTTTTGGTTACTTTTGTGCCTTTACAAAAGTGACACGCCGTAAGGGCGTAACCCTAAGTGGCCGTTACCGCAGCAACGGATATGTACTCGGTCTGATCCAACATCCAGGTTGGCTGTCAGACCGCCATCGGGAGCAAGTCGAATCGTCGCACCGCCCCTCCCACATTTTGTTCCCCGTTCCGTTAGCCGGATTCGCCGAGCAGCAATCCCTGCTCCCGGGCACACAACTCCACCACATAATCCCACAACACCCGCAACCGCACCGACTTGTGCAGCTCCCGGCGCGAGCTGATCCAGTAACTGCGCTGGATGCTCTCCCCCGGCAGCAACGGCACCAAGTCCGCGTCGCCAACCGCCATGAAGCACGGCAGCACGGCGATGCCCAACCCCGAACGCGCCGCCTGGTGCTGGGCAATCACGCTGGTGCTGTGGAACACCACCTTGGGGTTACGGCAGAAGCTGCTGAGGAATTTCAGCTCCTGGCTGAACAACAGGTCGTCCACGTAATCAATCCAGGCATGGGCGGCGAGGTCTTCGCGCTTTTCGATCGGCGGGTTGCGCGCAAGGTAAGCGCGGCTGGCATATAGCGCGAGGCGGTAGTCAGTGAGTTTGCGCGTCACCAGTTGATCGACGCTGGGGCGTTCCAGATGGATGCTGATCTCGGCTTCGCGGTTGAGGATGCTGACAAAGCGCGGCACCGCGACCAGCTCCACTTCCAAGCCCGGGTAGCGTTCGAACAATCCCTCCATACGACCGGCCAGGAACATCACGCCCAAGCCTTCGGCCACACCCAGGCGGATCTTGCCCAGGGGCGCAGCGGAGTGGGTGAGTTCGTCCTCGGCCAGCAACGCTACGTTTTCCATGGCTTCGGCATGCTTGAGCAGCGCTTCGCCCGAGGGCGTCAGCTCATAGCCCTGGGCATGCTGCACGAACAGCGCAGTGCCGAGGCTTTTCTCGATAGCCTCGATATGCCGGGCCACGGTGGCATGCGTGGTCTTCAAGCGTTGCGCGGCGGTGAGCAGGCGGCCACTGCGCTGCAACTCAAGAAAAAACCGCAGGTCATTCCAGTCGAACATGTCGCCTCCCTTACCTGAACCGGCCGCCGCTGTTTAAAAACGCACAGCAGCTGGGTAAAAACTAACATTTTTAAGACGAAAACTAACAACTAGGATGGGGGCAATAAGAAAAACAAGCGAGACCCCAGATGCCCATTGCAACTGCTGAATACGATTACATCGTGGTCGGCGCCGGCCCCGCCGGTTGCCTGCTGGCCAATCGTCTGTCCGCCAACCCCGCCCACCGCGTCCTGCTGCTGGAAGCCGGTGGCCGCGACAATTACCCCTGGATCCACATTCCCGTCGGTTACCTGTTCTGCATTGGTAACCCGCGTACCGACTGGTGCTTCAAGACCGAAGCCCAGGCCGGCCTGCAAGGGCGCGCCTTGAGTTACCCAAGGGGCAAGGTGCTGGGCGGCTGCTCGTCGATCAACGGCATGATCTACATGCGCGGCCAGGCCCAGGACTACGACTGCTGGGCGGCAGAAGGCAATCCGGGTTGGGCCTGGAAAGACGTACTGCCGTTGTTCAAGCACAGCGAAAACCACTTTGCCGGCGGTTCTGAGTTCCACAGCGATGGCGGCGAGTGGCGGGTCGAACAACAACGCCTGTCGTGGCCGATCCTCGATGCGTTTCGTGAAGCGGCAGCCCAAAGCGGCATCGCCAATATCAATGACTTCAACCAGGGTGATAACGAAGGTTGCGGCTACTTCCAGGTCAATCAAAAGGCCGGTGTGCGCTGGAATGCGGCCAAGGCGTTTCTCAAGCCGGTCCGCCAGCGGCCCAACCTGACCGTGCTGACTGACGTGGAGGTTGACCGGGTGCTGCTGGAAAACGGCCGCGCGTCGCAGGTGCTGGGCCGTCAACACGGCCAGCAGCTAAGCTGGAAAGCACGCAAGGAAATCGTACTGTGCGCCGGCGCCGTCGGCTCGCCGGGCATTCTGCAACGTTCAGGGATCGGCCCCGCCAGGGTGCTTAAACCGCTGGGCATTGAGGTGTTGCATGAACTGCCTGGGGTTGGCGGCAACCTGCAGGATCACCTGCAGCTGCGGCTGATCTACAAGCTCGAAAACGCCCGCACCCTCAACCAGATTGCCGGCACGCTGTGGGGCAAAATGGGCATGGGCCTGCGCTACTTGTATGACCGCAGCGGCCCGTTGTCGATGGCGCCGAGCCAACTTGGCGCGTTTGCTCGCTCCGGTCCGGAGCAGACCTCGGCCAACCTTGAATACCATGTGCAGCCGCTATCCCTGGAGCGCTTTGGCGAGCCGTTGCACGGCTTCCCGGCGTTTACCGCATCGGTCTGCGACTTGCGCCCGCAAAGCCGCGGCCGCGTGGATATTCGCTCGGCCAATCCGGCGGATGCGCCGCTGATACAACCCAATTACCTCAGCCATCCCGAGGACCTGCGCGTAGCCGCCGATGCTATCCGCTTGACCCGACGCATCGTCGCCGCGCCGGCCCTCAGCCAGTTCAAACCAGTGGAATACCTGCCCGGCGATGCGCTGCAAACCGAAGAACAACTGCACGAAGCCGCCGCACGTATCGGTACTACCATCTTCCATCCGGTTGGCACCTGCCGCATGGGCAATGACCAGGACGCCGTGGTCGATAGCCAACTGCGCGTGCATGGCATTCCCGGCCTGCGCGTTGCCGATGCCTCGATCATGCCGCGCATCACCTCCGGCAATACCTGCTCACCCACGCTGATGATCGCGGAGAAGGCCGCGCAGCTGATCCTTTCACCGACTACTGTAGGAGCGAGCTTGCTCGCGAAAAACCCATCTGCACCGCGCACTACAGGGCACCCCGCGTAACACTTGACGATTTTCGCGAGCAAGCTCGCTCCTACATGGAAATTGAGAAATAGCGGCGCTGAGGCTGGCGCCGACAGTGGAACAACAATAAATAATCACTGTGAGGGACACCCGATGTCAGAACATGCTCAACCCCTGGGCTCGGCGGCCAGTGCAAGCACCGCCAACGAATCAAGAAAGGTCATCTTCGCCTCGTCCCTGGGGACTGTGTTCGAGTGGTATGACTTTTTCCTCTATGGCGCCCTGGCGGCGGTGATCAGCAAGCAGTTCTTTGCAGGCGTCAACGACACCACGGCGTTTATCTTCGCCTTGATGGCCTTTGCCGCCGGTTTTGTGGTGCGGCCGTTCGGTGCGTTGGTGTTCGGCCGCCTGGGCGACATGATCGGGCGCAAGTACACCTTCCTCGTCACCATCATCCTGATGGGCGTGGCGACCTTCTGCGTCGGGCTGTTGCCCACCTACGCCAGCATCGGTATCGCCGCGCCGATCATCCTGATCGTGCTGCGCATGCTGCAGGGCCTGGCTCTGGGCGGCGAATACGGTGGCGCGGCCACCTACGTGGCCGAGCACGCGCCGCCGGGCAAGCGCGGGCTGCATACCAGCTGGATCCAATCCACCGCCACCCTCGGCCTGTTGCTGTCGTTGCTGGTAGTGCTGGCCTGTCGTTACTTCACGGGCGATCAGTTTGAAGTGTGGGGCTGGCGCATTCCGTTCCTGTTTTCCATCGTGCTGCTGGGCATCTCGACCTGGATCCGCATGAGCCTTCACGAGTCGCCGGCCTTCTTGAAAATGAAAGAAGAAGGCAAGGCCAGCAAGGCGCCGATCCGCGAGTCATTCGGTAAATGGGAAAACCTCAAGGTGGTGCTGATCGCGCTGTTCAGCATTAACGGCGGGCAGGCCGTGACCTTTTACGCCGCACAGTTCTACGTGCTGTTCTTTCTCACCCAGTTCCTGAAGATGGACCCGGCCCTGGCCAATATGCTGTTGATCATCAGCGTGGTGATTGGCGCGCCATTCTTTATCCTGTTTGGCTGGCTGTCAGACAAAGTCGGACGCAAACCGGTGCTGATGCTTGGCCTGCTGCTGGCGACCGCGCTGTACTTCCCGATCTTCAAGGGCCTGGCGCACTACACCAACCCGGCGATGGACCAGGCCAGCCGTCAAGCCCCGATTACCGTATTGGCCGACCCGGCCACCTGCACCTTCCAGTTCGACCCGGTGGGCAAGGCGCGTTTTGACAGCCCGTGCGACAAGGTCAAGACCTTCCTGGTCAAACAGGGCCTGCCCTATAGCAGCGCCGCCGCTCCAGCGGGCAGCCCGGTGCAGGTGAGCGTGGGCGATGTGCGTATCGACGGCTTTGATGAGGCCGCCCTGCGCGGCGCCGTGGCCCTGGCCGGCTACCCGACGTCGGCGGACGTGGCCCAGGTCAACAAGGTCATGGTGGTGGTGCTGATCGTGGTGCTTATCCTGATCGCAGCCATGTGTTACGGGCCATTGGCGGCGTTGATGGTGGAGCTGTTTCCAACACGCATCCGCTACACCTCGATGTCCCTGCCCTACCATATCGGCAACGGCTGGTTTGGCGGGTTCCTGCCGACGGTGTCGTTTGCCCTGGTGGTGTACACCGGCGATATCTTCTATGGCCTGTGGTACCCGGTGGTGGTGACAGGGGTGAGCCTGGTCGTTGGGTTGTTCTGCCTTAAAGAAACCCGGCATGTGGATATCGACAATAACTGAGTTCGTTTGAACACTGGAGATGCAAATGTGGGAGCGAGCTTGCTCCCGATAGCAGTGGTTCAGTCAATATCTTCATGGCTGACACACCGCAATCGGGAGCAAGCCCCCTCCCACATTCGGTTGTTGTTGCTCACACATATTGCTGTACATCCATACAGATAATGGTTGCTCAAATCCCTCTGACTGAGCATCCTGCAAGGCATCAATCCAATCTGATGGGATGACCATGCGGCTGTACCTCTGTGAAAAACCCTCCCAGGCCAAGGATATCGCGGCCGTGCTCGGCGCCAGTCGCCGCGGCGACGGTTGCTGGCTGGGCAATGGGGTCACCGTCACCTGGTGTATCGGCCACCTGCTGGAAACCGCCCCGCCGGACGCCTACGACGCCAAGTACAAGCGCTGGGTGCTGGCCGACCTGCCGATCGTGCCGGAAAAATGGAAGATGCTGGTCAAGCCCAAGACCGCCAGCCAATACAAGGCCGTCAAGCGTTTGCTGGGGGAAGCCCAGGAGCTGGTGATCGCCACCGATGCCGATCGTGAGGGCGAGATGATCGCCCGGGAACTGGTGGAGCATTGTCGCTATCGCGGGCCAATCCAGCGCTTGTGGCTGTCGGCACTGGACGACGCCTCCATTCGCAAGGCTTTGGCTGCGCTCAAGCCCGGAACCGAAACCTTCAGCCTGTATCACTCGGCCCTGGGCCGCTCCCGCGCCGACTGGCTGATCGGCATGAACATGAGCCGCCTGTTTACCCTGCTGGGGCGCCAATCCGGTTATCAGGGCGTATTGCCGGTAGGCCGGGTGCAAACCCCGACCCTGCGCCTGGTGGTGGACCGCGACCGCAGCATCGCCGATTTCGTACCGGTGGCGTATTGGGCTATCGATGTCGACCTGCGCCACGAGCGCATGACCTTCACCGCCCAGTGGCGCGCCCATGACGATGTCTGCGACGACCAGGGCCGTTGCCTCAACCCGCAACTGGCGCGGGACGCCGCCGACGCCATGCTTAACGCCGCCACTGCGCGATTGGAGAAGCTTCGTACTGAACGCATGCGCGAAGTGGCGCCCCTGCCCTTCGACCTTGGCACCCTGCAGGAAATCTGCTCGAAGAAGCTCGGCCTGGGTGCCCAGGAAACCCTGGATATCGCCCAATCCCTCTACGAAACCCATAAGGTCATCACCTACCCGCGCAGCGATTGCGGCTACCTGCCGTTGAGCCAGCACAGTGAAGCAGCGAAGATTCTCGCGGCCCTGGGCCGTGCGGATGCGGCAGTCAATGAGCTGATGCCGCACATCGATCCCCAGCGCCGCTCGCGGGCCTGGAACGACGCCAAGGTCAGCGCCCACCACGGCATCATCCCCACCGGGGCGGGTAAGGATGTGAGCCAACTGACCGGCAAGCACCGTGCGGTCTATACCCTGATACGTGCGCGCTACCTGGCGCAGTTCCTGCCCAACCATGAATATGACCGCACCCAGGCAGACTTCGACTGTGCGGGCCAGGCATTGCGCGCGGTAGGCAAAGTCATTGTCGAGCCAGGCTGGAAACGCGCATTGCCCGAAGCCCTGGCCCCCGCCAAAGGCCGAGAAACACCCGCGCCACAGGCCTTGCCGACGCTGGTGCAGGGCCAGGACTGCGGCGTGGCCAAGGTCAATCTCAAGGACCTGTGGACCCAACCACCCAAGCCCTTTACCGAAGGTGACCTGATCAAGGCGATGAAAAACGTCGCCAAGCTGGTGGAAGACCCACTGCTCAAGCAAAAGCTCAAGGACACCACCGGCATCGGTACCGAAGCCACCCGCGCCGGGATCATCCAGGGCCTGCTCGACCGTGGCTACCTGGTGAAGAACGGCAAGGCCCTGTCAGCCACCCCGGCGGCGTTCAGCCTGATCGACGCAGTGCCCCGCGCCATCGCCGACCCTGGTACCACCGCCATCTGGGAGCAGGCGCTGGACATGGTGCAAAGCGGCGAAATGAGCCTTGAGGAATTCGTCGCCAAGCAAGCGGCGTGGATGAGCAAGCAGGTAGCGCGCTGCAACGGCATGCGCATGACCATCACCGGCCCCGCCAGCCCCGCAGGCCGAGGCGCCACACCCTGGAAGAAGAAACGCAAGAGCGCCCCACGCAAGACGGCAGCCAGCCCCAAGCGGGCGAAAAAACCGACAACGGTGGGGTAAAACCGGAAAAAATCCGGCAAATGACGTTTTTCGACGGGTTTAACGCCGCTTTGGGTCTTGCCCTGCCGTGGGCCGTCTAGGATTCTGTAGGGGATCTGGACTACCTACAACAACACCGGAGTGGCCGCCATGAAGACCGTCGCACAATTGCTGAAAGCCAAGGACCAAAAAAACCAGGACGTCCACACGATCAAATGGGATCACACCGTCTTTGAAGCCTTGGTCCGGATGGCGGAAAAAAACGTTGGTGCCTTGCCGGTGGTCAAGGAAGGCGTGGTGGTGGGGATCATCAGTGAACGGGACTACGCACGCAAACTCATACTCAAGGGCCTGTCGTCGGTGACTACCCGGGTCACCGATGTCATGAGTTCGCCGGTAATCACCGTCGACACCCATAAAAGTGTCGAGGAATGCATGAACATCATGACCGACAGTCACCTGCGTCACCTGCCGGTGGTCGAAGACGGCAAACTGCTTGGCCTGCTGTCCATCGGCGACCTGGTCAAGGAAGCCATTGCCGAACAAGCCGCCTTGATCCAGCAGTTGGAGCAGTACATCCGCGGCGAATAGGGGAACCCATGCTCGACACCCTGGAACATCAGGAAGACCACCTCGATACCCTGCACCGGGCCATGGCCGGACGACGCTTTGTGGTGCTGACCGGTGCAGGGATCAGCACCTCGTCGGGCATCCCTGATTACCGCGACAGTGAAGGTGTGCGCCGGGGCAAGGCCCCGATGATGTACCAGGAATTCCTCGCCACCCCAGAGGCACGACGCCGTTACTGGGCACGGGCGATGCTGGGTTGGCCGAAGGTGCGCATTGCCCAGCCGAACAAGGCCCACCGGGCGCTGGCGACGCTGCAACAGCGCGAGCAGATCAGTGGGCTGATCACCCAAAACGTCGACACCCTGCATGACCAGGCCGGCAGCCACGATGTGATTGAGCTGCATGGCAGCCTGCATCGGGTGCTGTGCCTGGATTGCCAACTGCGCAGCGCACGCGATGGGATCCAGCGGCAGATGGAGGTCGATAACCCGCACATGGCGCAGGTGCATGCCGTGCAAGCGCCGGATGGCGACAGCTTGCTCGACACCGCGTTCGAACAGCGCTTCCAGATGCCCCGCTGCCCCCATTGCAATGGCGAACGTCTCAAACCTGACGTGGTGTTCTTTGGCGAGAATGTCGCACCGGCGACGGCGCTCAAGGCGATGACCGCGATAGACCACGCTGAGGGCCTGCTGGTGGTGGGCTCGTCGCTGATGGCCTATTCGGCGTTCCGCTTGTGCAAGGCGATGGTCGAACAGGGCAAGCCGGTGATTGCGATCAACCTGGGCAAGACCCGAGGGGACGAACTGCTGCAGGTTAAAATCCAGGCCTCCTGCGAGCAGCTACTGCCGTTGCTTGTCGAACGAATGTAGGAGCGAGCTTGCTCGCGAAAAACCTGAGCGCACCGCGTGGGTGTCAGGTGTTCCGAGTCATCGTTGACGATTTTCGCGAGCAAGCTCGCTCCTACAGGGAGTTAAACGCTCGACCAGCAACTCCAAAAATGACGCCCAAGTCACGTTTTCCCGCATTCTCCCGCCCCTACAACGATTTATGTAGTGAGTAAAAATAATCACTACATAATCGTTGACGTAAGCTTTTTGTCCTTGCATGATCTAGACGTCTCCCGGATCGGGAGCGTTGGTAACCCGCGTTTTGAACAGGCTCGTCTGACCGCCGAGCTGTTTTTCCGGATGTGCACTGCCCACAAGGCAGATTGATGAAGCTGACCAGCCCCGAAAGGGACCGGTACAAGGAGCCTGACCGCTGCTTGTCTTCGTTATGAAAGCATTGCGTAGCAGTTCATCAGCAAGACTACATGCATCAGGTTCAAGACCCTGCCCGTATTCGGCAGACCGTCGCTGACGCCCGGTTTTCGGAACCGGAGACAACTAAAGCGTTTTAACGAATCAACTGATAGATCGCCAACTGGTCAAGGGGCTTACACATGAATCTGAACAACCAACCAACTATCGATGAATTGGCTGAGATGTTCGCAGCGCAGAAAGACACACTCGACGACCATATCCTGTGGATTGGCAAATCGGGCGAAGTGCAAATTGACTGCCTGGCTCCCAACACCAAAGAGGCCGAGTTCGACCGCAATAACCGTGAGCTGGCGGCGCGCCTGAAGATGTACCGCCGAGGCCAGGGTTATGTCGGCAAGAAAGCCGCGGCCGACCGCAATTTTATCGAGCAGGTGTTCGATACACTTAACAATGCCTGGGCATCTTTCAAGGATAACTCGCAGGTTAAAGTGATCGACCGCTACTACTAATAAGCATCACTCGATCAAGCATGGGAGTTGGCTTGCCAGCTCCCATGCTTTTTTGTGACCTGTTCAAAAAGTTGGAAACCTGCCCTTTCCCGCTTCATCGCAAAAGATATCAAACAATACTTGGGCCGCCGCCGATAGTTCATGCCCGGGCTTGGTCAAAACGCCAATCGGCCGCTCGATCACCGGGCCGCTCAAGGTAATGCAATGCGCCCCCGCTTCCTCCATTTGCCGTGCACATAACGCCGGCACGGCGCTGACCCCCAAGCCACTGGCAACCATCTTGCCCACCGTCGCCAGTTGATGACTTTCCAGCGCCACGGGCAACTTCATCTGCAAGGCACCTAGGTTTTCCTCCAGCATCACCCGCACTGTAGATGGCCGCTGCAAGGTAATGAACGGATGCTCCAACAGGGTTTTCCAGTCGACTTCAGCGCATTGCGCCAAGGGTGAATCTCCCGGCACCACGGCAATAAAGCGGTCCAGATATAGCGGCGTGAAGGCCAACGATGAACCTTCGGACGGCTCGAATGCCACGCCCAGCTCGACTTGGCGATCGCGCACCATCTCCAGCACTTGTTCATTGATCAGGTCATGCACCGTCACATTCACCTGGGGGTAACGGGCGCGGAATATCTTCAGGATCGGCGGCAACAGGTTGCCGGCGAACGATGGCATCGCCGCTACCGTTACCCGCCCTCGTTGCAGCGTGAATCGCTGGCGCAGTTCGTCCTCGGCATTGTCCCAATCGGCAATCAAGCGACGCGCCAGCGGCAACAGCGATTCACCTTCAGGGGTCAGCGCGACATTGCGCGTATTACGGCTGAACAAGCGGCCACCCAAGCCCTCTTCCAAGCCCTTGATCGTCAGGCTCAGCGCCGATTGAGAAAGGTGCAGGCGCTCGCAGGCCGCGGCAAAGCTCAGGCTCTGGGCCACGGCGAGAAAGGCACGCATCTGTTTAACGGTCATGGAGCTGCTCCGGACGAAGGATCGACTATGCTGTTTTCTAAATCAATCAACCTTAAAAAACAACTTAACAAATCAATCCATCAGCGCAACACTCGGTTCACTGGCTGGACCACAAACAATAAAAGAGGTGCATATGGCAGGTTTCGATAAACGCGTGGCGTCCTATGAAGAAGCGCTGGCAGGCCTGGAAGACGGCATGACCGTGCTCTCCGGCGGTTTTGGCCTGTGTGGCATTCCGGAAAACCTCATCGCCGAAATCAAGCGCAAAGGCACCCGTGATCTGACAGTGGTTTCCAACAACTGCGGCGTCGACGGCTTCGGCCTGGGTGTGCTGCTGGAAGAAAAACAGATCAGCAAAGTGATCGCCTCCTATGTGGGCGAAAACGCCCTGTTCGAGAAGCAACTGCTTAGCGGCGAGATTGAGGTAGTCCTCACCCCCCAAGGCACCCTGGCCGAAAAAATGCGCGCAGGCGGTGCCGGCATCCCGGCCTTCTTCACCGCCACCGGCGTCGGCACCCCAGTCGCTGAAGGCAAGGAAACCCGCGAATTCAATGGCCGCCCCTATTTGATGGAAGAGTCCATCACCGGTGATTTCGCCATCGTCAAAGGCTGGAAGGCCGACCACTTCGGCAACGTCATCTACCGCCACACCGCCCAGAACTTCAACCCGCTGGCCGCCACCGCCGGCAAGATCACCGTGGTCGAAGTCGAGGAAATCGTCGAACCGGGCGAGCTGGACCCGGCGCAGATCCACACCCCTGGCATCTACGTCGACCGGATCATCTGCGGCACCTTCGAAAAGCGCATCGAACAGCGCACCGTCCGCAAATAATCCGTCCAGAACAATAAGAGGAAATCACCATGGCGCTTACCCGCGAACAAATGGCTCAACGCGTCGCCCGCGAAATGCAGGACGGCTACTACGTAAACCTGGGCATCGGCATTCCGACCCTGGTGGCCAACTACATCCCCGACGGCATGGAAGTGATGCTGCAATCGGAAAACGGCCTGCTCGGCATGGGCCCGTTTCCTACCGAAGACACCATCGATGCCGACATGATCAACGCCGGCAAGCAAACCGTCACGGCGCGCATCGGCGCTTCGATCTTCTCTTCCGCCGAGTCCTTCGCGATGATTCGCGGCGGGCATGTCGACCTCACCGTGCTCGGCGCATTTGAAGTGGACGTACAAGGCAACATCGCCTCGTGGATGATCCCCGGCAAGCTGGTCAAGGGCATGGGCGGCGCCATGGACCTGGTGGCCGGCGCGGAAAATATCATCGTGATCATGACCCACGCATCCAAAGACGGTGAGTCCAAATTGCTCAGCCAATGCAGCCTGCCGCTGACCGGCGCGAACTGCATCAAGCGTGTACTGACGGACCTTGCGTACCTGGAAATCGAAAATGGCGCTTTTGTCCTCAAGGAACGCGCACCTGGCGTCAGCGTTGAAGAGATTATGAGCAAGACCGCCGGTAAACTGATCGTCCCGGACCACGTTCCAGAAATGCACTTCCAGTGAGGACAGATTCCATGCAAGACGTCGTGATTGTTGCTGCCACCCGCACCGCCGTGGGCAGCTTCCAAGGTTCGCTGGCGAACGTCCCGGCCCCGGAACTGGGCGCCGCGGTGATCCGCCGCCTGCTGGAACAGACCGGCCTGGACCCGGCCGAAGTCGATGAAGTGATCCTCGGCCAGGTACTCACCGCAGGCTCAGGCCAGAACCCGGCGCGCCAGGCTTCGATCCTCGCCGGCCTGCCCCATGCCGTGCCGAGCCTGACCCTGAACAAGGTCTGCGGCTCGGGCCTCAAGGCCCTGCACCTGGGCGCCCAGGCCATTCGTTGCGGCGACGCCGAGGTGATCATTGCCGGCGGCATGGAAAACATGAGCCTGGCCCCGTACGTGCTGCCCGCCGCGCGCACCGGCTTGCGCATGGGCCACGCGAAGATGATCGACAGCATGATCACCGACGGCCTGTGGGATGCGTTCAACGATTACCACATGGGCATCACCGCCGAGAACCTGGTGGACAAGTACGGCATCAGCCGTGAGGCCCAGGACGCCTTCGCTGCCGCCTCTCAGCAAAAAGCCACCGCCGCCATCGAAGCCGGGCGCTTCGCCGATGAGATCACACCGATCCTGATTCCCCAGCGCAAAGGCGACCCGGTGGCGTTCGCAGTGGACGAACAACCCCGCGCCGGCACCACCGCCGAGTCCCTGGCCAAGCTCAAGCCTGCATTCAAGAAAGACGGCAGCGTCACCGCCGGCAACGCCTCCAGCTTGAACGATGGCGCCGCCGCAGTGCTGCTGATGAGCGCCGACAAAGCCCGGGCCCTTGGCCTGCCGGTACTGGCGCGGATCGCCAGCTACGCCAATGCGGGCGTTGACCCGGCCATCATGGGCATCGGCCCGGTGTCGGCCACCCGCCGCTGCCTGGACAAGGCCGGCTGGCAGTTGGCTGACCTGGACCTGATCGAAGCCAACGAAGCTTTCGCTGCGCAATCCCTGGCAGTGGGCAAAGAGCTGGAATGGGACGCCGACAAGGTCAACGTCAACGGCGGTGCCATCGCCATCGGCCACCCGATTGGTGCCTCAGGTTGCCGCGTGCTGGTGACCCTGCTGCATGAAATGATCAAGCGAGATGCCAAGAAAGGTCTTGCAACCCTGTGCATCGGTGGCGGGCAAGGCGTGGCCCTGGCCCTCGAACGCAGCTGATTCAAAGAGCAACATGGAAGGGCCCGGTTCCACGAAAAGCCGGGCCTTTTCTTTGACCCATTCTTGCAGAAAAACCCGATCCAAATGTGGGAGGGGGCTTGCTCCCGATGAGGGCGTGTCAGTTGATAAATTTGTAACTGACACACCCTCATCGGGAGCAAGCCCCCTCCCACAGTTTGATTGCATTTCAACCTTTGGCTTTCAGTGGCCCGAGGCTGCTGGCCTCGCCCCGTTGCAGGTGGAGCTGGCACTACCTGGCGCCTGACTCAAGCACACCATCGATCAAATTGTGGGAGCATGCCCCCACATTGATCTCATTGCCTTCCGGCTTGTGGCACCGCAAACACCGCACTCGCCCGCAGTACGATGCGCTCCTGGACTTGCAAACTCAGCGTGGCAAACGCCATCTGCCGCCCACGCTTGTGGCTGTCCAAGCGCACCACCATCCACTCCCCTACCTGCACAGCGCCCAGGTAGTCCACGGTCATGCTGGCGGTAATCAACGGTAACGGCGGCTCACTGGAAAACGCCATGGCGTAACCCATGCCGATATCCGCCAGGGTTGCCAGCACCCCACCGTGCACCGTACCGCGCCCATTGGCGTGACGATTATCGGCGCGCAGGCCGATTTCCAGCTGCAAGCCTTCGCCCCGGCAATACGCCGGGCCGAGCAGGTCCAGCAGTGGGCTGCTGCGAGGTAATGGAACAAAACCTTGAGGAACGGTGTGGGTGGTCATGGCGGCTCTTCCCTGGAACGAGCCCCAAGATGTACGCCAAGCGTTACGCAGCCGCCATTACCATCAACCGCGCAAATTCCCCGCCATGCGTGGCGGGTTGCTGCGTCAGCGTTTCATGCAGCGCTGATAGCGCTCATCCACGCGCTTGGCGAACCATGCTGTGGTCAGGTTACGGGTGATCTTCGGGCTCTTGAGCACAATGCCCGGCAGGATCGCCCGTGGCAGCGGCTTACCGGTGGCCTGATCGGCCAGGGCAAAGACGCGCTTGTAAAGGGTGGTATCTTCGAAATCCAACTGTTCGCCCTGCTCCAGCTGGCTGCGGATGCTCGGGTTGCGCATGTCCAGTTTTGCCCCCAGTGAGCGCACCGCCAGCTCGGTGGTGCCGGGCAGCAAGGAGCCATAGCGGATCAGATCCCCGTCCAGTGCCAGCTCTTTGCCGGTGACGCGGCTGACGGCCGCCTGGAACGCCGCGTTGCGGCTGGCGTACCAACCGGCATTGAAATCGGCAAAGCGGTACAGCGGCTGATCGTAGCTCACCGGGTAGCCGAGCAGATGGGCGATACCGAAGTACATGCCGCCACGACGGGTGAAGACTTCGCGGCGAATCGTGCCGTCCACCGTGTAGGGATAACCCCGTGCCTGTTTTTGTGCGAAGTCGATACTGACCTGCATCGGGCCTGCGGTGTGCACCGGGTTGAAGCCGCCAAACAGCGTGTTGCCCAGGGGCACCATGCTGATGAAGTCATCGAAGATCGCGCTCAGGTCCTTCTCGGTGCGAGCGGCATTCAAGCGGTCGGCGTAGGTCTTGCCGGTGGGCGAACGCAATTGCAATGCGCTGCGTACCACGAATGCGGGCACATGCACCTTGCCGGCACGGCGCAGGATTTCATCCTGGGCGATCTTGCCCATGCCGGGCACTGGTGGGTCGACCTGAAAGGTGGACTCCTGCTCGGTTACCGCCAGTACGGCGCAGATGTTTTCAGTGCTGGGGTAGATCTTTTGGGTGTCGAAGGCGGTGTAGATGTCCTGGGCCCAACCGTTGCGGTCCGCCACCTTGGCCGGCAGCAGACGCACGATCTGCGCCTTCACCTCGGCTTCACTGCGCTCGGGTTGCTGGGGACCGCGTGAGGTGGAACAACCGGCGAGCACCAGCAAAGGCATGAGGCAGAGAAGCAGACGGCTTGAATACATGGGGCTTCCTTGATGAACGACGGGCCGGACAGTGCAGATATCGACAGATAAGTCTAACCGGGGTTCGTCGGTATGCAGAACCCGGTGCCTGGCCGTAGCTGAAACATCCCACATAACTGCCGGATAAGCTCTACTCCCCTGCCCCGGGAACCGCTGCAAAGTCCCTCGCCTGATTGAACAGTGCGAGGGATTGCAGATGGCTTTTTTCGTTAGAGCCCCGATTGCCGGGGCTGTTGCTTGAGCCCGGCCATCGGCAGGCTGGCCCTGACCCCGATGGATGTGCAGACGCCCGATGCTGAAGGGGTTCTGCAAGACTTTCGCGATTGCCTGAATACGTTTGACGCTTGGGCCGAGAGTTTCTGGAGCTTCTCGGCGCTGGATGTGGAGCAGGTGTTCAAGGTCGGGGATGAGGTGGCGCTCGTTGCACCGATCAACCGGTCCCTGTTTCCCAGCAGCACCGTCGCCACATGCCCGGCCAGCGGTACGTTGACCCTGGTGCATATGTTCCAGAGCACCCGGTTCATCCCTATCGGCAACACGCCGGTGATGTTGCAACGCATTGACCCAGACGGCGGCGCACTGGGCGACCCCATCCACAAGACCATCGGCCCGAGCGGCATTCTCGAGATCACCGAGTGTGATCGCAACCAGCAATATCGGGTCAGTTTTTACCCCAACGTTTCCCCCGATCACGTCAAGGCGCTGTATGCGTCTTATCAGTCAGTGATCGACGGGCTGGAAGTGGGCTTGCGTGAAGCGTGGGACAGCAGGTTCCAGGCGCAATGGAAAGGCTACACCAACGCGACACCGCTTGACCGGCGTCGGTTGCTGGAAACCGCATTTCTCAGCGGTATGGGCAAGGCCCTTTACAGCCTGTGGGACAACGTCACCCAGCTGTACGACTTGCTGGCCGACCTCAAGCCCAACAGCCAGAAGCTGCTGCAATACCTCTCTCAAGCGCAACTGGATGAGCTGCTGACGCTGGGTAAGGACACTATTGCCCAGGGCCTGCTGGTGCTCAGTGACGAGCCACTGTTGTTTATCTATGTGGCGGCGATGGTCAGTTGGATGCGCATGTTGCCGCCGCCGGACATGAGTGAGCTGTGGGGCGAAATCACCGGTGAGGTGCTGATCGGGTTGCTGCTGATTCGCGTCCTGGGGGCGATGGGCGTGGCGGCACGGTTGGGGGCTCAGGTGCTCAGCCCTATCAGGTCCGGGCGGGCGCGGGTGTTGTTGGAGATGCTCGCCAAGCAGCTTGTGGGGCCGGGGTTGGGGCCGCATGTGGAGGCGGCCAAGCCTGTGTTGCTGAGCAGTGCGGCGACGCCGGTCAAGGTGGTGCCGGCTGTACCGTTGAAGGCTAGGGATCAACTGGTTTCGAACCCGGTGCCGGCGGTGCGCAGCAAGGCACGGCAGACGGTGCTGGTGCGGCAGGAGCATGTCGATGATGCGCCGGCCATGGCTTCGAATCCGAAGGGGGATGCGACGGCGCCAGCGGACAAGACCGTTACCAATGGCTGCCCGGTGTCGATGGTCACTGGGGAGGAATTGCTGACCCTCACCGATGGTGCCCTGGACGGGGTTTTACCGTTTGAGTGGACGCGCTTGTATCGCACCAGTGCGGTGGAAGTGGAGTGTGGGTTGGGGTTTGGCTGGAGTCATGCGCTGGCGCACAGGCTGGTTGTTTCTGACGATTCGGTGGTGTGGACGGACCATGAGAATCGCCGTACGCAGTTTCCGTTGCCCACCGATTCTCGACCCGCGATCACCAATAGCCTGGCCGAAGCGGCGATCTACCTGGGCTCGGCGCCTGATGAACTGGTGCTGGCCCAGGCGTCGCGGTTTTATCACTTTCGCGACGGGGTGCTGGTTTCGATCAGTGATGCATATGACAACCGCCTGCGCATTGTGCGTGATCGCTCCGGGCGGATTGAGCGGTTGGATAACGGTTGTGGCCGTTCGCTTTTGTTGCGCTATGAGCTGGACCGTATCGTCGCGGTGGACTACCAGGTTCATCGTGCCAAAGGTCGTGAACCCTACGTCTGGGAGACCGAGCAGAACGTCGTTTCCTACGCCTATGACGAAGATGGACGACTGGTTTGCGCGACCAATGCCGTCGGGGAAAGCGAGCGTTATCGCTACGACGAGCAGCACGTCATTCTTGAGCGGCAGTTGGCCGGTGGGGCGAGTTTCTTTTGGGCGTGGGAAGGCTCCGGCAAGGCGGCACGCTGTGTCCGGCATTGGGCGAGTTTTTCGCAGATGGACACGCGCTATACCTGGGGGGATGACGGCCGTGTCACCGTGCACAACGCCGATGGTAGCCAGGAAGTGTATGTCCACGATCAGCGTGCACGCCTGGTGCAGCGCATCGATCCGGACGGTGCCCAGCACTTCAAATCCTACGATGACAAGGGCCGACTGACCGTCGAGCAAGACCCGCTGGGTGCGGTGACAGCCTATCAGTACGACGAAGCCGGACGCTTGGTGGCGTTGTTTCCGGGGGATGACGAGCCGACGTCCTACGAGCATGACAACGGTTTCGTACGGGTTGTCAGGCGTGGCGAGGCGGTCTGGAAATATGAGCGTAATAGCCAGGGCGATGTTACGCGTAGGACCGATCCCGATGGACAGGTCACGGACTACAGCTACAACAAACGTGGGCAACTGACGGGGGTTTGGTACCCCGATCACAGTTGTCATCGGCTGGTGTGGAACGAGCGTGGGCAGTTGCTCGAAGAACAACTGCCCAATGGCGGGATCAAGCGTTATCGCTATGACGATCTAGGGCGGCAGATTGTCCGTGAGGATGAACACGGCGCACTAACCCAGTATCAGTGGGACAGCGTCGGTCGCTTGATTCGTCTCGTCTTGCCAGGCGGCGCCACTCGCGAATTCAGCTACAACCCCTATGGAAAAATCATCGCCGAGCGCGATGAACTCGGCCACGTCACCCGCTACGAATACGAAGACGGCCTACACCTGATCAGCCGCCGCCTCAACGCCGACGGCACCCAGGTCCAATACCGCTACGACAACGCCCGGCTGTTGCTCACCGAGATCGAAAACGAAGTCGGCGAAACCTACCAGCTCGCCTACCACCCCAACGGCCTGCTCCAACAGGAAACCGGCTTCGACGGCCAACGCACCGCCTACGCCTACGACCTCAACGGCAACCTGCAGGAAAAGACCGAATACGGCGACGACGGCAGTCAGCTCATTACCCGCTACGAGCGCGACCACGCCGGGCGTCTTGTAAGAAAAACCCTGCCCGATAACAGCGTGGTCGATTACACCTACGACCGCCAAGGCAACCTCCTCAGCGTCGAAGACGGCCACTGGGCCCTGGCCTACGAGTACGACCGCCAAAACCGCCTCACCGCCGAGCACCAAGGCTGGGGCACCTTGCGCTATGGCTACGACGCCTGCGGCCAGCTGAAAAATCTGCGCCTGCCGGACAATAACCGCCTCACCTTCAACCACGACAAAGGCGGCCACCTCGCCACCGTCGAACTCAACGGCGAAGTGCTCACCTCGCACCTGTTCAAAAACGGTCGCGAACACCAGCGCCAACAAGGCCAACTGCTCAGCCACTACCACTACGACGACCAGAATCGCCTGCACGCCCACGCCGTCACACAGCAGGAAAACTACCTTTACCAGCGCCAATACGACTACGACAAAAGCGGCAACCTCACCCGCCTGCTCGACACCCGCAAAGGCGAACACCGCTACCACTACGACCCCCTCGCCCGCCTGACCCGCGCCGACCATTCCCAAGACGTGCAGGAACGCTTCGCCCACAACCCGGCCGGCAACCTGCTCATGCAAGACCGCCCCGGCCCGGACATCGTCGCCGCCAACCGCCTGGTGATCCAGGGTGACCGCCACTACGACTACGACGCCTTCGGCAACCTGATCCGCGAACGACGCCGCAAAGGCCATCTGCTCGTCACTGAGTACCGCTACGACTGCCAGCATCGGCTGATCAGCGTGACGAAGCCCAACGGCGAAACCGCCAGTTATCGCTATGACCCGTTTGGGCGGCGCATCAGCAAGACCGTGGAGGGCAAGACCACCGAGTTTTTCTGGCAAGGCGACAAGCTGATTGCCGAGCACCATGCAGAGTGTCACCGCAGCTACATCTACGAACCGAACAGCTTCCGCCCACTGGCACTGCTGGAAGGCTTCGGCCCACAAGCCACAACGCCCTACCACTACCAACTCGACCACCTCGGCACCCCACAAGAACTCACCGACACCGCAGGCGAAATCGTCTGGTCCGCCCACTACCGCGCCTACGGCCAGATCGCCCGACTCGACGTAGGCAAGATCGACAATCCACTGCGTTTTCAGGGGCAGTACTTCGATCAGGAAAGCGGACTGCACTACAACCGCCATCGCTACTACAATCCGGATATTGGTCGCTACCTCACACCAGACCCAGTGAAGTTGACGGGTGGGGTCAATGGGTACCGGTATGTGCCTAACCCTACGGGGTGGGTAGATCCGCTGGGACTGAACAGATGCCCAGGTACGGTAGGATGCGAGCCATCCTTAGGGGTTGAAGATCCTTCAACTCCAGCATCAAGTAAGAAATCAGAACCCAACCTTCCGATTTATCATAATGACGAAGAGTATCTTTTTCGCGGAGACAAAACCCCTCCAAACGAGGTATTCAAAAATGGCTTTAAAAGCAAAGGTGATAGCGAAGATTTGTATCTACACGCAATTGACAGTAGTGACCCTCCCAGCAACTTTATAAGCACATCGCCATCACGAGCAGTCGGGATCACTTTTGCTACCAGCTACGGAGATAAAAAAGGCTATTTGTACACGCTTAAGAGTATTGAGGGGCATGATATAAATACAGAACTGGGCAAGCAGGCGCCATACCCTAAAGAACTAGAATTCGCTATCCATAACAAAATCGACACAGAGGATATATTAGGCGCCACCCCAGTAAAATCTGATGGAACTTACGTTGGATATTCCATACCAAACCCCAACAGGAAATAAAATGAAAACTAAAAATATAAAGGTAATAATCAAAAACGAGCACAAGGAGGTCACCGTCAAATATGACCCAAGGAAGCTCATCATGAAATTTTCAGAGGCTGACAACTTTAAAAAAGTTTATGAAGGGCATGACTTATATATTTGCTTCGCAAAAATCAGAGCAGACTTCCCGCATATAACCTTTTTATGCAAAGGGGCAAAAATAAACGTTAAACCTTCAAGAATGGCTTCTCAGATGAGCGCGGGGCTCGTCGCATACGAAATGACTTTAGGTCAGCAAGCTACCAACGACGACATAGTCCATTTGTTTGACTACGAAGAGGAGAACCTAACAAACGATCCACAGGAACAAATTGATTTCTTCAGGAAATGGTTGGTGTCACTAGGTGCACAAGATTACGAAAAATTCAACTAAGTTATGAGTGCCCCTCCCCCTGTGATAAGCCAGCTCACCACAGGGAGAAACGATGCCCTTAAATCCCCGACACCGCCAAATCCATCGCAAAGTACGTAAAAATCAAATCCGCCCCCGCCCGCTTGATCGACCCCAAGGTCTCGCGCACCACCCGGTCCTCATCAATCGCCCCGGCCTGTGCGCCAAACTTGATCATCGCGTACTCACCGCTCACCTGATACGCCGCGACCGGCAGGCGTGAAGCTTCGCGGATGTCGCGGATGATGTCGAGGTAGGCACCGGCTGGCTTGACCATCAGTGCGTCGGCGCCTTCCTGTTCGTCGAGCAGCGATTCGCGCACGGCTTCGCGGCGGTTCATCGGGTTCATCTGGTAGCTCTTGCGGTCGCCCTTGAGGGCGCTGCCACCGGCTTCGCGGAAGGGGCCGTAGAGAGCCGAGGCGAATTTGGTGGAGTAGGCCATGATCGGGATATGGGTGAAACCGGCGTCATCCAGGGCGCGACGGATGGCCTGGACCTGGCCGTCCATGGCGGCCGATGGGGCAATCACATCGGCACCGGCGCGGGCGGCGGCCACGGCTTGTTTGCCGAGGTTGACCAGGGTCGCGTCATTGTCCACATGAGCGCCGTGCATCACGCCGCAGTGGCCGTGGTCGGTGTATTCGCAGAAGCAGGTGTCGGACATCACGATCATCTCCGGCACCGCGTCCTTGATGATCGAGGACATGCGCGAAACCAGGCCATGTTCCTTCCAGGTGTCGCTGCCGCTGGCGTCCAGATGGTGGGACACGCCGAAGGTCATCACCGACTTGATGCCGGCACGGGCGTAACGCTCGATCTCGCCGGCCAGTTTCTTCTCAGGGATACGCAGCACACCCGGCATGCTGGTGATCGGCACGAAGTCGTCGATTTCTTCTTCGACGAAAATCGGCAGCACCAAATCGTTAAGGGTGAATTCGCTTTCCTGGAACAAGCCACGCAGCTCCGGGGAGCGGCGCAGGCGGCGTGGACGGGCTTGGGGGAACTGACTGGTCATGGCTTTCCTGAAAAAATGGCTGAAATCTTTGGGGCCAAAGCTTATGCCCCAAAGTCCCGGCAGCACAAATGCCAAGGGGCCAATAGTGTATTGCCGGGCACGTAACAATTCATTGATCTAAAGCTGTAAACGCCCTTCGATGCACACTGCCACGGCGCCGCCTACCCAGACTTCATCACCCTGGCGCTCGATATAAATACGCCCCGCCCGCCCCATGGCCGTGCCTTGGCTGACCACGTAACGGTCGGGCGCCAGGCCCTCGGCCAGCAGCCATTGCGCCACGCCGGCATTCAGGCTGCCAGTGGCCGGGTCTTCAGGTGCGCCGTCGCCAGCGACAAAGGCACGCACTTCAAAGTGTGCGTCCATTGCGTCACGTGCCGGGTCACAGGGGGCGATCACTCCCACTGCGAGATCCTGCAGTTGCGAATAGTCAGGTCGCAGGCCCAGCACCGCCTCACGATCAGCCAGCATCACCGCCAGCCAACCCGCCCCATTGTCGACCCACTGGCTGCGCACAATGGCCTCGGGCACCAGGCCCAAGGCCAGGCGCACGCGCTCCAATAACGGTGCCTCCAATGGCCCGGCACGCAACAACGGCGGTGCGATAAATGCCAACTCGTTACCTTGGCGGCGGATGCGCACCAGACCGATTTCGCACTCTTGGATAATCTCTTCCCCGCGCGGCACGCCGCCGGCTTGCAGCCACGCGTGACAACTGCCCAACGTGGGATGCCCGGCGAATGGCAGTTCCTTGAGGGTGGTGAAAATTCTTACTCGGTAGTCGGCACGCGGATCGCGGGGCGTCAGCAGAAAAGTGGTCTCACTGAGATTGGTCCAGTTGGCGAAGTCGGCCATTTGCTGGTCGGTAAGGCTGTCAGCGCCGAGCACCACGGCCAGTGGGTTGCCCTTGAGGGCCACGGTGCTGAAGACGTCCAGTTGTTTGAAATCGAAAGTCGGCATGCTTCAGCTCGGAATGTTCAGGCCACGGATCACTGCTGGACGTGCGACAAAGCCGTCCAGCGCGCGCAGTACGTTAGGGAAATCGGCGATGCCCACCAGGTCGCCGGACTCATAGAAGCCTATCAGGTTGCGGATCCAGGGGAAGGTGGCGATGTCGGCGATGCTGTAGTCGTCCCCCATGACCCAGGTGCGGCCCAGCAGCCGTTTTTCCAATACTTGCAGCAGACGCCGCGATTCGGCGGCGTAGCGGTCACGCGGACGCTTGTCTTCATAGGCCTTGCCGGCAAACTTGTTGAAGAACCCCAGCTGGCCGAACATCGGGCCGACCCCGGCCATCTGGAACATCAGCCATTGCAGGGTTTCATAGCGGGTGGCTGGGTCTTCGGACAGCAACTGGCTGGTTTTTTCCGCCAGGTAGATCAAGATCGCACCGGACTCGAACAACGCCAACGGCTGACCGCTCGGGCCGTTGGGATCGATGATCGCGGGGATCTTGTTGTTGGGGTTAAGGGACAGGAACTCGGGGGACATCTGGTCCTGGGTGTCGAAACTGACCTTATGCGCTTCATAGGGCAGACCCAGCTCTTCGAGCATGATCGACACTTTGACGCCGTTGGGCGTGGGCAATGAATATAGCTGCAAACGCTCCGGATGCTGGGCGGGCCATTTGCTGTTGATCGGGAAAGCGGCAAGTGCGTTCATCGAAGACCCCCTGGACGGAAAAAGCCTCATGATAGTCATCCACCCGTTGTCGTGCATGGGTCATCGTTGCGCAACATTCCCCGGTTAGTATCCAGAGTGGCGAACCAAAGCGCCTGAATACACTCTTAAGTGCTCCCGAAGGGTAAATGGAGGCACCTTGCTATATCGACAGGGAACACCGCAGGACGCTTAAGGCGTCGCTGGGGCCGGGCTTGTCCGCCTTAACCCGACGCATGAAGACTCGAACCTATAATGAAGATCAAGCCTCTGCGCCTTGTGCAACGACTCAAACGTTATTCATACATGATGTTGCCGCTTGTACTGGTCAGCGCGGCCATTGTCACCGCCCTTGATGCCCGTGAAAGCCGTGCGCAACCCGTGGACGGCGTGCAAACCCTGGTATTCCTGCGCCACGGCGAAAAACCGGCCGGTGGCCTGGGCCAACTAAACTGCCAGGGCCTGAACCGCGCCATGAACCTGGCCACGGTACTGCCGGAAAAGTTCGGCAAGGCCAACTACGTGTTTGCCGCTAACCCGACACGCAATGTCGAGGAAGGTGAACTGGACAATTCCTACAGCTACATTCGCCCACTGATTACCATCAGCCCCAGCGCGATCAAGCTTGGCCTGCCGGTGAACATCGAGTTTTCAGCGAATGACACCAGTGCCCTGGCCGAAGAACTGGTCGAGGACAAATACCGCAACGCGACGATCTACACGGCCTGGTCCCATGGTTACTTGCCGGAACTGATCAACAAAGTCGCCAGCGAAGCGGCCGGCGAAAAGCACACCATCACCGACGACTGGTCCGGCAATGACTATGACTCGCTGTATGTACTGACACTGACCTGGCACAACGGTAAGGCCTCGCTGCTCAGCCGCAACTATAAGCAGGGCCTGAATAACGGCGAGGAAAGCTGTCCGGACCCGACCCAGGTCAGTGCAGATATCTGAAGCTTGAGCCGCAGGGGCGTATGATGCCCGGCTATTGACTCACCTGCGGATCATCTCCATGTCCAACCTCGCTTCCACCCAGCCCCGCCGGGGCTGGTCGTTCTGGTGGAAACCAGCGCTGTTTCTCCTGGTGGCCTGCATCGGCCTCTACTACGTTAAATGGTCGCCCTACTACCTCAAGGCGTTTGCAGCAGCCGACAACCACAGCATCGGTGCCTCGATTCTCAATGACCAGCAAAGCTCGCCCGTGGCGGCGGCATTGGCCTATGCCCAGGTGTATTTCCTGGCGATCTGGAAAGCCGCCGTACTGGCGGTGATCCTCGGTTCGTTGCTGCAGGTGCTAATCCCCCGAGACTGGCTGCTGCGCCTGTTTGGCCGCGCCGGCCTGGGCTCGACCCTGCGCGGCGGGCTGTTCGCCCTGCCGGGGATGATGTGCAGTTGCTGTGCAGCCCCGGTGGCGGCAGGCATGCGTCGCCAGCAAGTGTCGGTCGGCGCGGCGCTGGCATTCTGGATTGCCAACCCGGTGTTGAACCCGGCGACCCTGGTGTTCATGGGTTTTGTATTGGGCTGGGACTTCACCGCGCTGCGGCTGGTGGCGGGGGTTGTGCTGGTGGTCGGGGTGTCTCTGGTGGCGCAACGTATTGCGCGCCCAGAGCAGGTACCGGAGGCGGCACTGGAAGCCGTCGCCGAAGTCAGTACCGTGGAATCGCAACCGTTCCTGGTGCGCTGGCTGCGTACCCTATGGCAGTTGTTCTGGAGCACCATCCCGGTGTACATCCTGGCGGTGCTGATCCTCGGCGCAGCACGGGTGTGGCTGTTCCCTCACGTGGACGGGGCGATGACCGACAGCCTGGTATGGCTGGTGCCGCTGGCAATTGTCGGCACACTGTTCGTGATTCCTACGGCGGCAGAAATTCCCATCGTACAAACCATGATGACCCTGGGCATGGGCACCGGCCCGGCCGTGGCGTTGCTGATGACCCTGCCAAGCGTGAGCCTGCCGTCGCTGTTGATGCTGCGCAAGGATTTCGATGCGCGGGTGCTGGTGACGGTGGCCGGGTTGACCATGCTGGTGGGGGTGGTGTGTGGGTTGATTGGGGCGGTGATTCTTTAGGGAGGCGCTGAGGCTGAGTGCCCTATCGGGGGCAAGCCCCCTCCCACATTTTGACCGTGTTCACCAATCAACATGTGGGAACGGGCTTGCTCGCGAAGAGACCCTTGAAATTCATTTATCAACCTCGTCGTCCGCTGCGCTCACGCAAATACTCCACCACTGCTGCCTGCTCGCCGACGAACTCGATCCGTGCGCCTTTCTTTTCACGCTGGAACGCGTACATCGGGTCGTAGTATTCGCGCAGCCCGGCAATCCAACCCCGATGCAAATCCACGCTTCCACTTCGGGCCTGCTCGATCAAAGCCTCTTGCATCAGCAGCTGCAAACGCTGAAAGCGCTCCCCGCCCAAACGTTTGTGGATGTTTGCCAGACTCTGGGTCAGACGCTCAGCGAACAGCTCGAAGCCCGACTCGCCAAACGCTGCATTGAACTCTGCATACAGTTCGATGACATATTCGCGCAACACACGCTCCACACGGTTTTCCAGGCTTTCTTCCAGCCACACCATCGGATAAGTCTGCATGCCCCGGTGTAAATTCAGCGGCAAGGCGCAACTACCAATCATGCGGCTTTCATCTTCAAGCAAAAACTGCTCAATACCTTGCGCGCGCTTTTTTAAAACGTCCACCGCGAGGCGGTTCTCAAAGTCGATGGTAGACGGCTGGCCCGTAGCACGCTTGCCAAAACTGGAGCCCCGGTGATTGGCATAACCTTCCAAGTCCAAACCATTGTTCAACTGATTGATAACTTCAGTTTTGCCACTGCCGGTCAGCCCCCCCAATAAGACGAAGTCGCACTGCTCAACGGCCTGATCCACCGTCTCCAGCAGAAACGTGCGCATAGCCTTATAACCACCACTGACCCGGGGATAATCGATACCCGACTCATCCTTCAACACCTGCTGGACTAGCTGCGAGCGCAAACCGCCACGGAAGCAATACAGGTAACCGTGGGGATTGGCCTTGGCAAATGCGGTCCAACGCGCCAGCCGCTCTTCAAGAGTCGCGCCACTGACCAACTGATGCCCAAGGCTAATCGCCGCTTGCTGGCCCTGCTGCTTGTAACAGGTGCCGACCCGCTGACGCTCATCATCGTTCATCAGCGGCAGGTTAAGCACCCCTGGGAAGGCACCCTTGTTGAACTCGACCGGTGCGCGGGTATCCATCATGGGCCGGTCGTTGAGGAAGATGTCGCGGTAATCGGTGATGTCAGCCGCCATCAAACCACCTCTACCGCGTTGCTCTGTCGCTCAAACAATTCGCCGATAGGCTCAAGGGCCAGGCCGAGCTCGGCCGCCACCGCGTGGAACTCGGCGTCGCCTTCTGGAGTGACAGCGATCAGCAGGCCGCCGCTGGTCTGCGGGTCGCACAGCACGCGCTTGTGCAACTCCTGCACACGGCCGAGCTTGCTGGCGTAGCTGTCGAAATTGCGCAAGGTGCCGCCCGGGACGCAACCTTGGTCCAGGTAGTACTCAACCCCCGGCAGGCGTGGGACTTTTGCATATTCAATGCGGGCCGTCAGGCCGCTACCGTCGGCCATTTCCACCAAGTGGCCAAGCAAACCGAAACCGGTGACATCGGTCATGGCCATCACACCCGCCAACTTGCCAAAGCGGCTGCCGGGTTTGTTGAGGGTGCACATCCAGTCACGGGCCAGGCCGATATCGGCCTCGCGCAACTTGCCCTTCTTTTCGGCGGTGGTGAGGATGCCGATGCCCAAGGGTTTGGTCAGGTACAGGCGGCAGCCGGCAGTGGCGGTGTCGTTCCGCTTCATATGGCGCTTTTGCACGATGCCGGTCACGGCCAGTCCGAAGATCGGTTCCGGCGCATCGATCGAATGCCCACCCGCCAACGGAATGCCTGCAGCGTCGCATACAGTACGACCACCACGGATTACTTCGCGGGCAATTTCCGGCGCCAGCACATTGACCGGCCAGCCGAGAATGGCGATGGCCATCAAGGGGTCGCCGCCCATGGCGTAGATGTCGCTGATGGCATTGGTGGCGGCGATGCGGCCGAAATCGAAGGGGTCATCGACGATCGGCATGAAAAAATCGGTGGTGGAGACCACGCCGCGCTCGTCGTCGATGGCGTATACCGCCGCGTCATCGCGTGAGGCGTTGCCCACCCAGAGGTTGGGATCGAGGTTTTGTGCGCCGCTGCCGGCCAGAATCACTTCCAACACCTGGGGCGAGATCTTGCAACCGCAACCCGCACCATGGCTGTACTGCGTAAGTCGAATCTGCTCGCTCATGGAAAACCTCTTACTATCGTGTAGGTGAATTCTACCAGATAGCCAAAAGCCAACCGCGCTCTAATGAACGCGGCTGGCTTTTGAGGTCAAGCGTTACTGCCGGGCAGCAAGCAATCGTGCGTGCCGGTTACGCCGGGCGATGTTCAGGCATTCGATCGCCGCCGAGAACGCCATGGCCGCATACACGTAGCCTTTAGGTACATGGGCGCCGAAGCCTTCAGCGATCAGGGTCATACCGATCATGATCAGGAAGCCCAGGGCCAACATCACCACCGTCGGGTTGTTATTGATGAACTTGGCCAAAGGTTCGGCCGCCACCAGCATCACGATCACCGAGACCACCACGGCAATGATCATGATCGGCAAGTGCTCGGTCATGCCCACGGCAGTAATGATGCTGTCGATGGAGAACACCAGGTCGAGCATCAGGATCTGGCCGATGGCCGCGGCAAAACCGATGGTCACACCGTTGCTGACGGTGGCCTTTTCTTCGGGTTCCGGGTCCATGCTGTGATGGATCTCGGTGGTCGCCTTCCAGACCAGGAACAGGCCACCGGCGATCAGAATCATGTCTTTCCACGAAAACGCCTGGCCGAACACTTCGAATACCGGCGCCGTCAACTGCACGATGAAGGCGATGGTGCTCAACAGGCCCAGGCGCAGGATCAACGCCATGCTGATACCGATGCGTCGCGCCTTGGCCCGATGCTTCTCGGGCAATTTGTTGGTGAGAATCGAGATGAAGATCAGGTTATCGATGCCCAGCACGATTTCCATGACGATCAAGGTGGCCAGGGCCACCCAGGCGGTGGGGCTGGCGGCCAGTTGTAAAAGGTAATCCATAGGTCAGTCCTGACGTGGTGGTGCTGGAAAATTAGGTTTCTTTTGTGTCGGATTCAGCGTTGTTTTCGGCGTCTTTTTCCTGCTTCTCAGGACTGATCAAGCCCTGGGTCGCTTCGCTCAATGCCTGTTCGGCGGCCTTGTGGGTGTCGTCGATGGCCTGCTTGGCCGATTCGGTGGCTTTGCCCAACACCTGTTGCGCGCTTTTCTCGACCTGATCACAGCCACTGATCATTACCAATGAAAGCGCAAGCACCGACGCCGCGCCCAGGGAATTGAGTTTCATGCTGTATTCCTCGTTAGAACCATTGGGTCCAAATAGTGGCCCCGCGATAGCGAGGCATTCTATGCAGGCAAACAGTTCAGGAAAATTCGTATTTTTCTCGCGTATACTTCGGTTTTCACGAAGTGTAGACCGTCATGCTCAATTATCGACAGCTGCATTACTTCTGGGTGGTGGCCAAGACCGGCAGCATCGTGCGCGCCTGCGAGCAACTGAACCTCACGCCCCAGACCATCAGCGGGCAGATCAGCCTGCTGGAACAGACCTTCGGCATTGCGCTGTTCCAGCGTGTAGGGCGCCAGCTTGAGTTGACCGAAGCCGGGCGCCAGGCCCTGCCCTACGCCGAGCAGATGTTCCAGACCGGCAATGAACTGGAGGCGATGCTGCGAGCCCAGCCCGATGAACAACAGATTCCGTTCCGGGTCGGGGTGGCGGATGTGGTACCCAAGTCCATTGTCTACCGGTTGATCGCACCGACCATGGAGCTGAGCGAACCGATCCGCATCACCTGCCGTGAAGATAAACTGGAACGTTTATTGGCCGACCTGGCGATCCAGCGCCTGGACCTGGTGATTTCCGACAGCCCCATGCCCACGCACCTGGACATCAAGGGCTACAGCCAGAAGCTGGGGGAATGCGGTATCAGTTTTTTCGCCACCCAGGCGTTGGCTGACCAATATGGCGGTGATTTCCCACAGTGTTTGCAGGGCGCGCCGCTATTGATTCCCGGTGCGGAGACAGTGGTGCGCAGCCGCTTGCAGCGCTGGTTTGCCGAGCAGCAGATTCAGCCCCGGATCATCGGTGAGTTCGACGACAGTGCGCTGATGCAGGCGTTCGGGCAATCCGGCAGCGGGATCTTCATTGCCCCCAGCGTGATCGCCGACGAAGTGGTACGCCAATACGGCGTAGCCCTGATCGGCCAGACCGATGCAGTGACCGAGTCGTTCTATGCGATCTCGGTAGAGCGCAAGGTCAAGCACCCTGGCATCGTGGCGATTACCGAAGGTGCCCGACGGGAGTTGTTTACCGCCCTGCCTTGACCCCTCAGGTGCTGGGAGCGACCGATTGCTTGGCCGTCATCAGCCACAGTGCCAGCAGGATCGACACCAGGATGAAGCCCGAAGCGGCAAACCCCAGACTGCCCAGGCCCAGGGTATCGATGACATGCCCACCGACCATCGCGCCCAGGCCAATGCCGAGGTTGGCCCCGGCGATATTCAGCGATGCGGCGAACGCCGGCGCCTGGGGCGCAGCCTTCATCAGCCGCACATGGCTGACCAGGAACATCGCCGCCTGGGTCACGCCCCACACCGCCATCGCCGCCGCCAGGCCGATGGTCGAGTGAATCGCTGGCACCACTGCCACCATGCCCGCGATCATGAACCCGCAGAACACCATGGATGCGATCAACGGGTGACGATCCACGGCGCGCCCGCCCAGGGAGTTGCCGATCAGCCCGACTGCGCCAAAGCCCATCAGGCACCAACCCACCAGCGTACCGTCGAACCCGGCCAGACGTTCAAGGATGTCTGCCAGGTAGGTGTAAGCGGTGAACATGCCGCTGAACACCAGGATCGACAGCAGGATATGCCCTTGCATCACCGGGCTGCGCAGGATCTTGAATTGTGAGCGCAAGGTGACCTGCTCGTTCTTCGCCCGGGTAACCGGCAAATATATAAACAGCAGCAACGCCTTGGCCAGGGCAATTACCGCGAGCACGGCGAACGCACTGCGCCAGCCGAACATATCGGAAATCAGCGTACCCACCGGAATGCCGAACACCGTGGCGCAGACGATGCCGAAGCCGATTTTTTCAATCGCACGCCCGGCGAACTCCGGGCCGACGATATCCACCGCCGTTTCGCTGGCCAGGGCCCAGAACACCGGCAGCCCCAAGGCAGGAATCAAACGGGCCAGGGACATTATCCAGATATCGGGCGCCAATGCCGCCACGGTATTGGCCACCGCGAACATGATCAGGATGCTGATAAACAGGCGCTTGCGCTGGAATCGTGCGCAGTACGCGGTCAGAAAGGGACCGAACGCCGCCACGGTAAATGCAAACAGCGTCACCAGCAGCCCAGCCTGGGACACACTGACATTCAGGTCCCGGGCGATCGACGGCAACAGGCCGACGATGACGAATTCTGTGGTCAGCACGGTAAAACCGGCAGCCGACAGCAGCAGGATAGGGAACAACATGAAAACTCCAGAAACGACAACATCAACGACAGCCCTGGGGGCCCGCTGACGGAGAGGAAAGATGAGAGGGGTGAATATTAACAGGATATGTCCGGGTTTGGCCAAGCCCGACGGACGCGGGTGACGGAATGCCGCAGCGAACGAGACGCTTCGTACAGCATGTTAGACTTCGCGCCTACTTCCTACAGTACTTTCTGCCTGCAATGCTGTACCCAACTAAAAAAACTAGAGACAACTCTTTATGACTGCTGCCCCTTCCCTGTTGCAACGTCTAATGCGCGTCAGCCTGGTCACCCAAATCGTCATCGGCCTGATCGCCGGGATCGTGCTGGCCTTGCTGTTTCCCGAGGCTGCCCGCGCCACCGGTTTTATTGGCAAGGTGTTTGTCACAGCACTGAAAGCGGTCGCACCGATCCTGGTGTTTGTGCTGGTGATGGCCTCGATCGCCAATCATAAACACGGCCAGGAAACCCATATCCGCCCGATCCTGTTCCTGTATCTGCTCGGTACCTTCGCTGCTGCCGTGGTTGCCGTGTTGGCCAGCACCCTGTTCCCCTCCTCCCTGGTCCTCGCCCCCCATGACGCCACCGTGAGCGCTCCCGGCGGTATTGGCGAAGTGTTGCAAAGCCTGCTGCTCAGCGTGGTGGATAACCCGATCAGCGCGCTGATGAACGCCAATTTCATCGGCATCCTGGCCTGGGCCATCGGCATGGGCATCGCCATTCGTCATGCCGGCGAAACCACCCGCACGGTATTGGACGACCTGTCCAACGGCGTGACCCTGATTGTGCGCGTGGTGATCCGCTTCGCCCCGCTGGGCATCTTTGGCCTGGTGGCCTCGACCCTGGCCACTTCCGGCTTTGGCGCCCTGCTCGGCTATGCCCATCTGCTGGTGGTGCTGATCGGCTGCATGCTATTCGTGGCGCTGGTGATCAACCCTGCCATCGTGTTCTGGAAGCTACGCCGCAACCCTTACCCGTTGGTGCTGATGTGCCTGCGTGAAAGCGGCATCACCGCATTTTTCACCCGCAGTTCGGCGGCGAACATTCCGGTCAACCTGGCGCTGAGCAAACGCCTGGGCCTGCATGAAGACACCTACTCGGTATCAATCCCACTCGGCGCCACCATCAATATGGCCGGTGCCGCGATCACTATCACCGTACTGACCCTGGCGGCCGTGCACACCCTCGGGATCGCCGTGGACCTGCCGACCGCCGTGCTGCTCAGCGTGGTTGCCGCGGTGTGTGCCTGCGGTGCATCGGGGGTGGCGGGTGGTTCGCTGCTGCTGATTCCACTGGCGTGCAGCCTGTTCGGCATTCCAAGTGAAATCGCCATGCAGGTAGTGGCCGTCGGTTTCATCATCGGTGTACTGCAGGACTCGGCTGAAACTGCACTCAACTCGTCGACCGATGTGCTGTTTACTGCGGCGGCGTGTCTGGGCAAGGAAGAACGAACGGCCTGAATGAGCAAAACAAAGCCCGGGCCATTCGCTCGGGCACTTTCTACGATAGCTGAATCTTTAGCGGGTCAAGACGACGAATTGTCGGCGGTGAAGCCCTCTAGAGGCACTCCATATTTTTCGTTTGTTCTCGGATTGAATCGGTACCACTTGCCCGTAATATCATCTAACTGAGCCGAGACCTTCGCCGTATCGGCGCCCAGGGAAGTGCCCACCACCACATCTTTGGGCTTATGTTGATATACCCTGTTTACACTGCGATTAGCCGAGATGGCCTTCCAACCAAGGCTGCCTTTGCCCACCACCGAAGAGAACGTTGACAGCCCTCTGGTGCCGATGGCCGCGCCCCCTGCAAACGGGTTGGCGGCACTGATAAATGCGCGCCCCAACCTGCCGGCTACGCCGCCACGCCCTAGTTGCCCGCCTACCTTCGCTATCTTCGAAATTTTGCCGACGGCGCCTGCACCCGCGACAACAAAACCAAATATGTCAAATGCAAGGAAAGTAAGCCCTTCACCAATCCTCCCCTGTTGAAAGCTATGGATCGCCGACGCTCCCGGTATCATCGCACGGGTCACGGCCTGTATTTTTTCGAACTCAGTCACTTCAGTATCAAAGGTGGTGACACCTCTGGCTGCACTCACCACCTTTTCTCGCTCCTCAGCCCTGAAAAAATGGCGTGTGACGGTATCGGCCAGGTGCTGTGTCCGCTGTGAGGTGAAGCCTTGTATAGGGGATGAAGGCTGAGGCTTTGGTTCTCGCTCTTTACTTTCTTTCGAGTCACGAGCGCTTATTTCAGTAATTTTGCCGTTCGTTCTGGATCTGACCTTTCGTTTATTCGTCGCAACGGGGGTCCACCCCCCTTGTAGCCCCACCTTCACCCCGTCAGTTAGATCTGCTCGATGTCGCAACACCCCGGCCCTGGGATTGACCTCATAAATTCGCCTCTTGCCTTTATGCAGGGACTCGACAAACGCAGAGGTACTTGTAACTTCCTCGGATGTCGAAACGTCGTATTGAATCCTATAGCCTGCCGAGGTAATGGTCTGAGTGACGCTCTCTTCTCCATAGATTTTCAACTGCCCCAACTGCAGGGCTTCCTGATCTTCCTGAGGCAGCTGTGATACGAGGTGTTTGACCGTCACGCTCATGGCGCCTTCAAGCCCGTCGTAATAACCAGTAACGTGCTTTTCAAACAGTTCATTTATCGGAGGAATAAATTTCAACTCGTGATGTATTTTTTCAATAGGTACGGCTGGATCATTGGAAAACCACAGTGCATGCTGCTGCGGTTGCAAATAGATATCCAGTATCGAGTAGGGACCTAATAAGTCTCGGTCTTTTATCGTCGGATAGATTGTTTTTTTCTCAAAATCTATCACCCCGTACTCTTTTTCGGGGAATCGCTCCGTCAACACATTGAGCGCCAGTTCCCTGCGTTTTAATAAAGTCTGGCGTTGTGCTTCTGAAGCGTCTGTCAAGGCATCGAAGCGTTCAACGGCGAGGGCATTGGCACGTTCAATTTCTTGATCGGTGTAATTATTGTCCGCCCGCTTTTCAATGGCGCCATCCGCCACGGCCCAATGAATCACCCCCTCCCGACCCGCCAGTGCCTCCACTTGTTTTTCAGCGGTGGTAATGGGGCGAAGATCGGCTGCCAGCAACTGCTCATAAGTTCGCGTCGCCGCCAGGCCCGGAGTGCGTATCTCGGCTTTGGCAACGATGGACTTCAAGCTGATCCAGGCCGGTGAGCCATAAGTCACATTGTCCGGAACGCCTTTTACCAGTAATTCCGGTGCGTGGTGCGACAACAACAGATAGGCGGCGACCGGGGCGTTGTGCCCGTATGACTTGCGCAGATGCTCGGTTAGCCCATCAAGGACAATAGACAGCGGTTTGCCCCAGTTCTCGCGCGCCGACAGGTCATATCCAGCCACCTTGTTCTTTTCGCTTGGGTTGCTCACTGCATCCTGATTGAGGCCTACGTGAAGAGCCGACAGTATCCAATCCTCCGTACTGCCCGTGCCTTCGAACTGACTGCGTAACGCTTTGCCCAAGGCTTGCGCAGCGGGGCTTTGCAAAAGCGTGAGGATCGCTTGCCGGGGATCCTTGAGCTCCTCGGCAGACCACATGATGGTCTGCGTCAGATAGCCAAAGGCGTTCTGGCTCAGTGTCAAGGGGTCAAACTCAGGCAATTTCATCGAGTTATAGGCAACGGCATCGTAGATGGCCTGCTGTTGCTGTGTATCGAGCGGAGTGGGCCACGATAAGCCTCCTCCCAGATCACCATACAGTTGCCGATACTCGACGGGGCGTGACACCTCATCAAGCATGTTCTTGAGTTGGGCTTTATCAAGCGGGTGATCCCAACCATTGCCCGTCATGAACTGCAAGAGGTTCACCTGCCGACCGGCCATTGGCTGGTTATCCAGATGAAAACCAGAGTCGGGATCAAGCTTGATTTGTTGCGATTGCAGGTAGGCTTGCAAGCCAGCATCGCGATCATAAGCTGGCGGGCGAGGTAACAGGCGGTGATTGTAGGCATGCAATGACGCTTGATTATCCAGATAGTCATCTGCCCACACAAACGCCGCGGCTAGAGCACGACTGAAAACCTGCAGGTCGCGATTATTGGCGAGTTGTTGTTTTTGCACCAACAGCATCTCTTCAGTGCGGGCCTGGCCAACACCCGTGGTGGCAAAAGTGCTTCTGCCTTGTAACTCTCGGGCACGCTGTCGATCTTCGCTGGAGTCGTCATGAATCGTTTCGCCATAGAACTGAGCGACCAGCTTGAGCGGCGCGCTCTCGGTATGCAGGGCAGTCCAGGTAATGCCATCCGGCGAATAGGCGTTAACCGCTGCCAGAATCGGTGGCGCGAAAGTTGCCCAGGGAGAGTTATCTTTTAACGTAAACAGCGTACGACGCGCGTTTTTCGCGACACTCAAGGCTCCGTTAGAAGTTATGCAGAGAGTGGCAGGATCATAACCGCTGGCTTTAAGCCATGTTAAAAATTCCGGGTCAGCCAGAACACTACGCAACTGTGTTCGCCACTGACCAAAAGAGGATGCGTCCGGGACTTTCGCAATGACCGTGTCTTCATCGCGGGTTCGCGACGCTAAGGCTACTGAATAGCTGGCGACCAGTTCGCTGTTACCTTGCTCACGCGGAGAAACGTGAGGAGATACTTGATTATCTTGCACCTCGCGCCGGCTTCGAATAGTCGCCACGGATGGATGGGAAGTTAACTCTCGAGTTTCAGACGTATTTTGCGTTGCGTCAAAATGAACATTACTGGGGGGCGCAGCCGGCACGACGAAAGATAAATTCATATCGTTTGTAGTCTCCAGTGAATTCTAGAAAGTTATATAAACACTCCTAAGTGAGAACTGCCTGAATATTAGTTGCATCTAACAGTGTAACGAAGCATGAGATGATCATTAAAAAAACCACGCATAAAAAAACCCAGGACTGTTTATTCAGGAACAGCCCTGGGTTTCTTTTAAACCCTGAGTTTAGAAAGCGCCCATGTAATCGCGCTTGCCCACGTCCACACCGTTATGACGCAACAAGGCGTAAGCGGTGGTGACGTGGAAGAAGAACTGCGGCAGGCCGTAGGTCAACAGGTAGGACTGGCCGCTGAAGCGCTTCTCCTTCGGCGTGCCTGGGCGGGTGACGATCTCGATACCTTCCTTGCCGTCGATCTGCTCGGGTTTGATGGTGTCGACAAACGCCAGGACCTTGGCGATCAGCGCTTGCAGGTCGGCGAAGGTCACTTCGCTGTCTTCATATTTGGGTACTTCGATCTCGGCCAGGCGGGCGGAAACGCCCTTGGCGAAGTCGACAGCGATCTGCACCTGGCGCACCAGTTGGAACATGTCAGGGAACAGACGCGCTTGCAGCAAGGCGTTCGGCTCGATGTTCCTGGCGGCGGCGTGGGCTTCGGCCTTGGTCAACACACCGCTCAGGGCAGTGAGCATTTGCTTGAAGACTGGGATAGAAGCGGCGTACAGGGAAATAGTCATGGCTGTCTCTGGTAATGGCGGGGTTTGAACCAGCGGCGATTATAGCCATGCCCGGCGCTTGTCTTTTATTTTTTGAGGATTACGCTGGTGACCTTCACTGCATAGGGAAAGCGCGATGACCGCCGAGCACCACACCGACACCCCTGAGCCGCGCCTGAACAGCACGGAAATCCGCGTCCTGGGCTGCCTGATCGAGAAACAGGCCACCAACCCGGAAACCTACCCCCTGACCCTCAACGCCCTGGTGCTGGCCTGCAACCAGAAGACCAGCCGCGAGCCGGTGATGAACCTCAGCCAAGGCCAGGTCGGCCAGAGCCTGCGCGCGCTGGAAGGCCAAGGCTTTACCCGCCTGGTGATGGGCAGCCGCGCCGACCGCTGGGAACACCGTGTGGACAAGGCCCTGGAACTGGTGCCGGCCCAGGTGATCTTGACCGGGCTATTGTTCCTGCGCGGGCCGCAGACGGTCAATGAGCTGCTGACCCGCAGCGGGCGCATGCATGATTTCGAGGATGCCGAGCAGGTCGTGCATCAGCTGGAACGCCTGATTGCGCGTGGGTTGGCGTTGCTGGTACCGCGTCAGGCGGGGCAGCGGGAAGACCGGTATACCCATGCATTGGGGGACCCGGCGGATATCGAGGCGATACTCACGGCGCGGGGCAGTCCGGTGGAGCGTGGGCCTGGCAGCTCAGTCCCCTTGGAACGTATCGAAGAACTGGAAGCCCGGATTGCAGCGTTGGAAGAACGCCTGGCACAGCTGGAACAGGCCTGACACAGTAAAAAATGAGAGAGGGGCGGTGCGACGATTCGGCTTGCCCCCGATGAGCATGGGTATCTACACAACTGTGCAGCCAGAAACCACGATGCGCAGCGAGTCGCTCTTGATCTTGATCTGCTTTTGATCTCAGGCGCCCCGTTAAACCACGCTGGCCGGAATTCGACAGGGATTTGGGGGGTAAACCGGCAGGGATGCCGGTTTAGCCGCCCCGCGCCATGGATGGCGCGTGGCGGCGGCCCCCAAATCCATGGCGGATTACGGGCACACCGAGCCTGGGCGAGGTGCCGAGTGGTGGGGCGAGGACCTTTTGCTTACTTTTGGCTGGGCCGGCATTCCGGTCCTTCCAAAAGTGAGCCGCTGTAAGAGCGGAACCCTAAGTGGCCGTTACCGCAGCAATGGATATGTACTCGGTCTGATCCAACATCCTGGTCGGCCCTGAGACCGCCATCGGGAGCAAGCCCCCTCCCACAGGTACAGCGCCATACCAGAAGTTGTGTAGATACCCATGCGCCGATGAGGGCGTTCAATTAGTGTGTCTGGGGCTGATACACCGCCATCGGGGGCAAGCCCCCTCCCACATTAGCTGGGCCTTCAGTTGCGGGCGAAGGCCACCGCCGCCTGGAATTGCTCCTGGGTCGGACGCACGCCGGTGTACAACACAAACTGCTCCAGCGCCTGGATCGCAATCACCTCCAGCCCGGTAATCACCCGCTTGCCCTTGGCGCGCCCACGCACGATCAGGGGTGTTTCAGCCGGGATCGCCACTACATCGAAGACAGTTTCCGCCTGATCGATCGCGTCGGCCTCGAACGCCAATGCATCCGCCTCGGCCCCACCTGTCATGCCGATGGGCGTCACATTGATCAGCATCTGCGGGCGCAAGTCGCCCAGGTCCGCCTGCCACTCATACCCAAGGTTGCGCGCCAATGCCTGGCCCGCAGCTTCATTTCGCGCCACGATCACGCCGTTGGCATAACCGCCATCACGCAAGGCACTGGCAACCGCCTTGGCCATGCCGCCGCTCCCGCGTAGGGCGAACGTGGAATCAGTCGGCACCGCGTGCTTTTTCAGCAGTTGCTCGATGGCAATGTAGTCAGTGTTATAGGCCTTGAGGTGGCCGTTGGTGTTGACGATGGTATTGAGCGAATCAATGGCTTGAACTGAATCGTCAAGTTCGTCCACTAAGGCAATGGCGGCCTCCTTGAACGGCATCGATACTCCGCAACCACGCACGCCCAAGGCGCGAATACCACCGATCGCGCCGGGCAGGTCCTGGCTGCTGAAGGCCTTATAGTAGAAATTCAGACCCAGTTGTTCATACAAGTGGTTATGAAAACGCAGGCCAAAGTTCCCGGGGCGCGCCGACAGTGACATGCACAGCTGGGTGTCCTTGTTGGGGTGCATCTGCATGGGTAACTCCTTGAAGTAAGCAAATCGGTACAGACCTTACACAACCTTTACCTAATGGAAGTGCTGTTTTTTTGAAACACGTTGTCTTAAAAGTATCCCCGCGACAATCCTTGAGTCTATTGATTGCAGACCACAAGCGCAGGGGCTAACCGAGGAATGACCATGATTCGTAAAATCCCCAGAATCGCCTTGCTGATCGGTGCACTCGCAATGGCCGGCCAAGCTTCCGCCCACGGTGGTGGTTGGGGTGGCCCGGCAGTGTTGGGCGCACTTGTTGGCGCAGCAGTAGTTGGCTCCGTAGTTGCCAGCCAGCCTCGTGAGGTCTATGTGCAACAACCGGTGTACGTCCAGCCGCAGCCAGTGTATGCCGCACCGCCGCCTGTCTATTACGCGCCGCCACCGCCGGTGTATGTGCAACAGCAGGTTTATTACCGCCCGGCACCGGTCTATTACGGCCCACCACGTGGCTACTATGGCCCGCCTCGCGGCTACTACGGCCATCCCCACGGCTACTACGGCCGCGGTTGGTAAGGTTCCATTGAGTTGACTGGAACAGGCCTCGCTCCCAAGCGAGGCCTTTTTTTGCCGGAAAAGTCCGGATTTATCTTGCCAATGTCGCTGTGAGAACAATGCCCAAGCGTCTATCCCACATCATAAGGGCGCAGTATCCTCTTGATCGGCCCAGGCGCGAACTGTCATGGTTGCGTCATAAAACAGTCTCACTATCGACCCAGTCCACCCAATAACAATTAAGGACGATTGCCCATGCCCACACAAAATCCGCACCGCACCGCCGGGCTTTGCACGTCCAGCAAGGTCTACAGTGCCTTGACCGAACTCAAGCACCTCGAGGGCCACCGCAGTGCGAAGTTCCTCGCATTGATGGCCGAAAACCTGGTGCGCAAGGGGCTGCTCAGTGAGCACGAAGTGGTGAGCATGCTTGACCAAGTGGTGGATTAACGCCTGGTGTCGATGTCGACTATCGAGCCAGGTGATTTTTCCCCAACGCCGGCGCACCGTAAGGTGACCTCCATAACGATTGGAGGTACTTATGCCCACTGTTCAAATCATGTCTGTCATCGGCAGCGCCGTCCCAGCCCCTTTACGTAAGCTTGGCTTGCTTGCCTGTTGGTACGTGGTCCGCGATGGCGAGCCGATCAGCGGCCCGCTCACTTCATTGTCCGACGCCGAGACACAGCGCCAACGAGTAGCCAACTTCAGGCTTCAAGCCTAGGGCAACGGCAATTTGACCCGTGGCTTGGTTTCGACGAACAACGCCCAGCACGACATGAACAACGCCGCCACCAGTGGCCCGATGACGAAGCCGTTGAGGCCGAACACCGACAGGCCACCCAAGGTCGAGATCAGGATCAGGTAGTCCGGCATCTTGGTGTCCTTGCCCACCAGGATCGGACGCAGCACGTTGTCAACCAGGCCGATCACGAACACACCGAAAAGCCCCAGCACTACGCCCTGCCAGATCGAGCCGCTGAGCAGGAAGTAAACCGCCACCGGGCCCCAAACAATCCCTGCGCCCACCGCTGGCAGCAGGGACAGAAACGCCATCAATACCGCCCAGAGCAATGCACTGGGAATATCCAGGAACCAGAATATAAAGCCACCCAATGCGCCTTGGGTCACGGCCACCAGCACGTTACCCTTGACCGTGGCGCGTACAACCCGGTTGAACTTGAGCTGCAGGCGACGCTTTTGCGGTTCTGCCAGCGGCACCGCCGTGCGCACCTTGCGTACCAGTTCCGGGCCGTCGCGCAGCAGGAAAAACAGCAGGTACAACATGATGAAAAAGCTCACCAGGAAATCAAACGTGCCCTGGCCGAAGCTGAACGCCTGGGAGGCAAAGAACTGACTGCCCTGCATTGCGCCCTTGACCACTTTTTCCCGCAGCCCATCCAGATTGCCCATGCCGAAGCGGTCGAGCAGGTGTTGGAAGTATGGCGGCAGGAAGTGCTTGAATTGCTCGATATAACCGGCCACATCCAGCTTGCCACTCTCAACGTTTTTGTACAGCGTGGCCCCCTCCTGCACCAGCAACGCGCTGGTAATGATCACCGGCAGAATCGCGATCACCAGGCACACCATCAAGGTGGCCAGGGAGGTCAGGTTGCGGTTCCAATTGAACCGCTGCTGCAGGCGGCGTTGCATGGGCGCAAAGATGATGCCGAGGATCACTGCCCAGAACACCGCGCCGTAGAACGGCAGCAATATCCAGATAAAAGCGATGGTCACCAGGGCCAGCAGCAGCAACAGGGTCTTGAATTGCAGGTTGGTTTGATTCATGTCCGATCCATGTCAAAAAAGCAGAGGACCGGTGTCGGCCCTGTTGCTTAGTCCGCAGCGAAACCCGGGAGTGCCCTTGTTTATCGAACAAGCATAGACCGCCTTGTTTAGACTTGGATCAATGAACCGCGCCCGCCCCTGTACTACCCTCGCGGCTTTTTGCGACCCACACCCATGCCACCTATCATTGCCCCCGAACTCCTCGCCCCTGCCGGCACCTTGAAGAACATGCGCTACGCCTTCGCCTACGGCGCCGATGCGGTCTATGCCGGCCAGCCGCGCTACAGCCTGCGGGTGCGCAACAACGAGTTCGACCATGCCAACCTGGCGCTGGGTATCCAGGAAGCCCATGACCAGGGCAAGCGCTTCTATGTGGTGGTGAACATCGCGCCGCACAACGCCAAGCTCAAAACCTTCCTCAAAGACCTGGCGCCCGTGATCGCCATGGGCCCGGATGCGCTGATCATGTCCGACCCGGGGCTGATCATGCTGGTGCGCCAACACTTTGCGCAGATGCCGATTCACCTGTCGGTGCAGGCCAATACGGTGAACTGGGCCAGCGTGGAGTTCTGGCAACAACAAGGGATTTGCCGAGTGATCCTGTCGCGGGAGCTGTCCCTGGAAGAGATCGATGAAATCCGCCAGCACGTACCGGCCATGGAGCTGGAGGTGTTCGTACATGGCGCCTTGTGCATGGCCTATTCCGGACGTTGCCTGCTGTCGGGCTACATGAACAAGCGCGACGCCAACCAAGGCACCTGCACCAACGCCTGCCGCTGGAAGTACCAGGCCACGCCCGCGGTGGAGAACGCGACCGGCGACATCGTCCAGCAATATCAGCCGACGCTGGGAATCGGCGCGCCCACCGACCAGGTGTTCCTGCTGCAGGAAGCCAATCGTCCCGATGAGTCAATGCCTGCCTTCGAAGACGAACATGGCACCTACATCATGAACGCCAAGGACTTGCGCGCCGTGCAGCATGTGGAGCGCCTGGCGCAGATGGGCGTGCACTCGTTAAAGATCGAAGGCCGCACCAAATCCCACTTCTATTGCGCACGCACCACCCAGGTGTACCGCCAGGCCATCGATGACGCGGTGGCCGGGCGCGCCTTTGATCGCAGCTTGATGACCAATCTGGAGTCCCTGGCCCAGCGCGGCTACACCGAAGGTTTCCTGCGCCGTCATGTGCATGATGAATACCAGAACTACCAGAACGGCAGCTCGGTGTCCGAGCGACAGCAGTTTGTCGGTGAGCTGACCGGCGAGCGTCGTGGCGAGTTGGCAGAGGTCAAGGTGAAGAATCGTTTTGCCGTTGGCGATCACTTGGAATTAATGACGCCGGCCGGCAACTTTCACTTTGACCTGGCCACCTTGCGCAACGCCAAGGATGAAGCCATTAAGGTGGCACCGGGGGACGGGCACACCGTGTATGTGCCCTTGCCGGCCGAGATGGACCTGCATTTTGGCCTGCTGATGCGCGACCTGTGAACGATCAGATCCTGAACTGACCAACCAACTTACCCAGGCGCTGGCCCAGATCCGCCAAGCTGCGGGAGGTCTGGGCACCCAGTTGGGTTTCATCCGCCACGCTGTCCACTGCCACGGCAATCTGATGCACGCTGCGGTTGATCTCTTCGGCCACAGCGGTTTGCTCTTCGGCGGCACTGGCGATCTGTGCATTCATCGAATTGATGGTGCCAATCAACTGGGCCATGGTGTCCAGGGACGCCCCGGCCTGGTTGGCCTGCGCCGAGGTGCCGTCGCCAGCATCGCTGGAGCGGCGCATTGCGTCCACGGCAGCCTCGGTGCCTTTTTGCAGGCGGTCGATCATGCCCTGGATTTCCTGGGTGCTGGTCTGGGTGCGGCTGGCCAGAGCGCGCACTTCGTCGGCGACCACGGCAAACCCGCGCCCGGCTTCCCCGGCCCGTGCGGCTTCAATGGCAGCATTGAGCGCCAGCAGGTTGGTTTGTTCGGCGATGGAGCGGATCACGCTGAGCACACTGACAATCGACGACACATCCTGCTGCAGACTGTCCAGGGATACGCCACTGCTGCGGATATCGTTCACCAGCGCATGGATCTGCGCGATGCTGCCGTCCACCACACGTTTGGCGGCCTGGCCTTCGGCGTCGGTCTGTTGCGCGGCGACAGCGGCGCCTTGGGCACTGCGCGCCACTTCATGGGCAGCGGACGACATCTGGTTGATCGCGGTGGCCACTTGGTCGGTCTCGTGGCGCTGGCGTTCCATGGCTTGCTCGGAGCGCTGGGCCTGGTCGGATACCTGGCTGACCAGTCCGGTGAGCTGGGCGGTCATTTCGGTTATCTGGCGCACTAACCCATGGATTTTATCGACAAAGCGATTGAACGCACCGGCCAGGTCGCCCAGCTCATCCTGGCTGGTAATCGCCAGGCGCCGAGTGAGGTCGCCTTCGCCAGCCGCGATGTCGTCAAGGTTGGCCTTCATCAGGTTGAGCGGACGCAGGATGGTATTGGCCACGAGCATGCCCACCGCGGCAATCACAAGGAGTACCACCACGGCGACGCCGAGGATGCTCAGCAGCACGCCTTCCATGCGTTTCTCGACCTTGGCTTCGACCACCGCCACCTGGGCCTCGATACCGTCCAGGTTCACCGAAGTACCGATGACCATGTCCCACTTGGGCAGGTATTCGGTATAGCCGAGCTTGGGCACCAGTTCGGTCTGGCCGGGCTGGGTCGAGCTGTATTGCAGGTAGTGGGTACCGTCCTTGCCGACCTTGACCAGGTCGCGGTTGACGTAGACGCCGTTGGGGTCGCGGTTGTCCTTGAAGCTTTTGCCCACGCCGTCGGGGCTGTTGCCCTTGAACAGGCGGATGGTCTCGGAGTCGTAGCCGAAGAAATAGCCGTCCTTGCCGTAGCTGGTGTTGGACAAAAGCTTGACCACCTGGGCCCGCACTGCGGTGTCGCCCGGGGCCGCCGCATCGTAAAGCGGCTTGATGGTGCTCATGGCCACTTCGACATAACTTTGCAGGGTAGCCTTGGCGTCGTTGAGCAGGCGTTGGCGGGTTTCATCCACTTCGTTGCGCGCCTGGCCCTGGAGAATCCACACGGTGGTCAGGCTGATGACCACGGCAAACAACAATACAGGCACTACGGCAAGGGCCAGGACTTTGGCCTTCAAACTCAGACGCATGGCTTTTCTCTCTTATTAGTGGCGGCTTGAGAGGTTAACGGCCAGGTGAGTAATTTCTGTAGGAGCGAGCTTGCTCGCGAAGAACCTTAGAACTCTGCGGGGTGTCAGGCTGTTCGCATTATCGTTGGTTTTTTTCGCGAGCTAGCTCGCTCCTACAGTGAATTCATCAGAGCGTCATCGCGGCCAGCCACCCAAACGCCAGCAGCGGGATGTTGTAGTGCAGGAAGGTCGGCACCACGGTGTCCCAGATATGGTGGTGCTGGCCGTCGATATTCAGACCGGAGGTGGGGCCGAGGGTTGAGTCCGACGCAGGCGAGCCGGCATCGCCCAATGCACCGGCGGTGCCGACAATGCACACGATGGCCAACGGGCTGAAGCCCAGCTGCACGCACAGCGGCACGAAAATCGCCGCAAGGATCGGCACCGTGGAAAATGACGAGCCGATGCCCATGGTCACCAGCAGCCCCACCAGCAGCATCAGCAACGCCCCTACCCCACGACTATGGCCGATGAACGCCGCCGAGGCTTCCACCAACGAGCGCACGTCACCGGTGGCCTTGAGCACTTCGGCGAAGCCCGAGGAGGCGATCATGATGAAGCCGATCATCGCCATCATCTTCATACCTTCGGTAAAGAGGTCATCGGTGTCGCGCCAGCGCACGATGCCCGATACAGAGAAGATCAGGAATCCGGCCAGGGCGCCGATGATCATAGAGTCCAGCCACAGCTGGATGATGAACGCCGAGGCAATCGCCAGGCCGGCCACCAGCAGGGTCAGCGGGTTGTACTGCACCGCCACTTGCTCGACGCGCTCGATTTTTTCCAGGTCATACACGCGCTTCTTGCGGTAGCTGATAAACACTGCCACCAGCAGGCCGACCACCATGCCCAGTGCCGGCAGGCCCATGGCGTGGGTGACGTTGACCTGGCTGATATCCACCCCGCTCTTGGCTACGTTGGCCAGCAGGATCTGGTTGAGGAAAATATTGCCGAAACCCACCGGCAGGAACATGTACGGCGTGATCAGGCCGAACGTCATCACGCAGGCAATCAGGCGGCGGTCCAGTTGCAGCTTGGTCAGCACATACAGCAGCGGCGGCACCAGCAACGGGATAAACGCAATATGGATCGGCAGGATGTTCTGCGAAGCAATCGCCACCACCCATAACAGGCCAATCAACAACCATTTGACGTGGCTGCCACCGCTGGCTTCCTGGCGATCAACCAGCAGCAAGGCTTTGTCCGCCAGCGCGTGGGCCAAGCCGGACTTGGCAATTGCCACCGCGAAAGCGCCTAGCAATGCGTAGGACAAAGCCACGGTTGCGCCGCCACCTAAGCCGCCGTTGAAGGCTTTGAGCGTGGCGTCGATCCCCAGGCCACCCGTCAAACCGCCCACCAGGGCGCCAACAATAATGGCGATGACCACATGCACGCGGGACAGGCTGAGTACCAGCATGGTGCCGACCGCGGCGATGACTGCGTTAATCATGGTTACCTCAAGCAAAAACAAAAAAGACCGGCATGCCCGCGCACGGCCCATGGGAACAGCTGCCGGCGTGCAGGCTTGAAAGAGGTCTTATTAGAGGGCGCGCACTTTGCAGCAGGCAGGCGCGCATGTCAAAAAACGACGCCGCTTTGGGGGTTAAATTGATCGTTTGAATAAAGAACCACGCACGCCGGCCGATAAGCTGTTTCCATGTGCTTTCAGGTAAGGATGTCCCGATGTCGCTCAGGCAGCTCTCCATTCAATGGAAAATCACCCTGCTCGCGGGCCTGTGCCTGCTGGGGATCGTGACCCTGCTGGTGGGTCTGTCGCTATATCGCATGGCGCAGAGCTCGGAGCAGGTCAAGGCCTCCAGTATGCAGATGCTGGACGAAGCCGCCCAGGCGCGCATCGAGGCTCAAGGTGAAGTGCAGGCGCTGGGCATCCGCCAGAAGTTCATGGATGCCTACCAATACGGCCATGGGTTTTCCCGCCAGGTGCTGTTTTTGCGCGAGCAGGCAGAGAAACGCTTTCTCGACGCCTTCGATACCCGTGAAGACCTGACCCGCCAGGTCAAGGCCGCGCTGCAAGCCAACCCCGACCTGTTGGGTTTGTCTCTGGTGTTCGAAGCCAATGCGCTGGATGGCAAGGACGAGTTGTTCGCCAACCAGGCGGAACTGGGCAGTAATGACAAAGGCCGATTCGCCTTGTACTGGTCGCAGCCGACGCCGGGCAAGATCACTTCGATGGCGCTGCCCGAAAGCGACATGACCGACACTTCCATCAGCCCCAGCGGCGAAAAAGCCAATGCCTGGTTCACCTGCCCGCGTACCACGCTCAAGCCGTGTGTGATCGAACCCTACTTTTATGTGATCGACGGCCAGAACGTGCTGATGACCAGCATCGTGTTCCCGCTGATGGTCAATGGCAAAGTCATCGCGTCACTGTCGGTGGACATCAACCTCAACAGCCTGCAGGCCGTGAGCCAACAGGCCAGCCAGAAGCTGTACGACGGCCAGACCCAGGTCAGCATCCTCAGCCCGACCGGTTTGCTTGCCGGCTATAGCCCGGATGCCAGCAAGCTCAGCCAGCGCCTGGCGCAGGTCGACACGGTCAGCGGCGCGCAACTGGTCAACGCCTTGGCCAGCAGTACTCAAACCCACCGCCTGCGCGCCGGCCATCAGCTCAAGGTACTGGCACCGTTTGCGCCGATCCCTGGGGGCAAGCCGTGGGGCGTGTTGCTGGATGTACCGGAAAAAGTCCTGGTGGCGCCCGCCGAGGCGTTGAAAACCCAGCTGGACGCCGACAATGCCAAAGGCACCCTGCTGGAGCTTGGCCTGGGCCTGCTGGCCGCTGTGGTAGGCCTGATACTGGTGTGGCTGATGGCGCGCAGCGTGACCCGGCCGATCCTCGGCGTGGCACACATGCTTGAAGATATCGCCAGTGGCGAAGGTGACCTGACCCGACGCCTGGCCTATGACAAGCAGGACGAACTGGGCCAGTTGGCCGGCTGGTTCAACCGCTTCCTCGACAAGCTGCAACCGATCATTGCCGAGGTCAAACGCTCGGTGCAGGACGCCCGTGGTACCGCCGACCAGTCCGCCGCGATTGCCACGCAAACCAGTGCCGGCATGGAGCAGCAGTACCGCCAGGTGGATCAGGTGGCGACCGCTTCCCACGAAATGAGCGCCACCGCCCAGGACGTCGCCCGCAGCGCCGCCCAGGCGGCCCAGGCCGCTCGCGACGCCGACCAGGCCACCCGCGAAGGCTTGACCGTGATCGACCGCACCACCGTCAACATTGGCGACCTCGCCGCCGACATGAGCACCGCCATGGCCCAGGTAGAAGGCCTGGCCGCCAACAGCGAGAAAATCGGCTCGGTGCTCGAAGTGATTCGCGGCATCGCCGAACAGACCAACCTGCTGGCGCTCAACGCCGCCATCGAGGCCGCCCGTGCCGGTGAAGCCGGTCGGGGCTTTGCCGTGGTCGCCGACGAGGTGCGCAACCTGGCGCGGCGCACCCAGGAATCGGTGGAAGAAACCCGCCTGGTGATCGAGCAACTGCAAAGCGGCACCACCGAGGTGGTCGGCTCCATGGGCAACAGCTATCGCCAGGCCCAAGGCAGCGTCGAACAGGTCGGCCAAGCGGTAACAGCCTTGCGCCAGATCGGCGATGCGGTCACGGTGATCAGCGACATGAACCTGCAGATCGCCAGCGCCGCCGAAGAGCAAAGCGCGGTGGCCGAAGAGATCAATAACAATGTGGCGACCATTCGCGATGTGACCGAGTCATTATCGGAGCAGGCTAATGAATCGGCGCGGGTCAGCCAGGCGTTGAACAGCCTGGCGAATCAACAACAGGGGTTGATGGATCAGTTCAGGGTGTAAGCCTAATGGAGATCTACTGTGGGAGGGGGCTTGCCCCCGATCGCGTTGGGTCAGCCCCAGATGTATTTACTGACACGCCCTCATCGGGGGCAAGCCCCCTCCCACATTTGGATCGCGACACCTCAGTTGGGCAGCCGTTGACTGTCAGGCCGCCACGGAAGCAAGCGCCCATACTTTTAGAGATTTAGCCGGGCATTAACGCTTGGGTAACTCGACCAGTGCCTTCAACCCACCCAGCTCACTCTCCTGTAACTGCAACGTCCCGCCCCACACCTCGACGATGTCCCGCACGATCCCCAACCCCAGGCCATGTCCGTCAATTTGCTCGTCCAGTCGCGCGCCGCGACCCAAGACCTGGTTACGCTGGGCTTCGGGAACGCCGGGACCATCGTCCTCCACCACCAACAGGTAGCCTTGCTGGGTTTCGCTGACGCTCAGCCGAATATCGGCATCCGCCCACTTACAGGCGTTGTCCAGCAAATTACCAAGCAATTCCAGCAAGTCTTCGCGGTCCCAGGGCAATTGCAGGCCCGGCGAAACGTGATAGCTGAGGTCAAGATGGTCGCCATGGATCATGTTCAAGGTCGCCAGCAGGCCGGGCAATTCTTTTTCGCAATCAAACAAGGCGCCCGGCAGGGTTTCGCCAGCCAGCCGTGCCCGGTTGAGCTCGCGGTTGAGGCGTTGCTGGATTTGCTCCAGTTGGTCGCGCAATAGCTGGCTCAACTGCGGGTGATTCTTGAGCGCCTCACTGGAAGCTGCGCTCAGCAACACCGCCATTGGGGTTTTCAACGCATGCCCCAGGTTGCCGAGCGCATTGCGGGAACGCTTGAGACTGTCTTCGGTGTGCGCCAGCAGATGGTTGATCTGCGCCACCAACGGCTCCAGCTCCAACGGCACCTGGGTATCGAGCTGCGAGCGCTGGCCCTGTTGCAGTTGGGCGATCTGGTTGCGCGCCGTCTCCAATGGGCGCAGGGCGCGGCGCACGGTAACCCGCTGCAGGACCAGCACCAGCAGCAGCGCCGCCAGCCCCATCACCAGGCCAATCTGGCGCATCAGGCGAAAACTCTCCCGCACGGGCGTGTAATCCTGGGCCACGCTGATGGAAATCGGCAGGCCGAAGCGCTTGTAGTCCGAACGCAACACCAGCAATTGCTGGCCTTCCGGCCCCAGTTGCAGGTTGCCCTTGAGCCCCGCTTCGGGCAGCCGGGGCAGTTCCTGGTCCCAGAGTGAACGGGAACGCCAATGGGTATCGGCAAAGTCGATCCGAAAATAATGCCCGGAGAACGGTCGCTGATAGGCCGGTGACAGGCGTTGCTCATCCAGCTGTACGCCGTTGGGCCCGCGCACCAACGCCACCAGCAGGTTCTCACTGTCATTGCGCAGGCCCGCTTCCAGATAGCGTTGCAAACCGGCCTCGAACAGCCACAGGCTGGTTTGTGCCAGCACCACGCCAACGCCCACCATCACGCTGATCAGGCCCAGGCTCAAGCGCCGCTGGATCGACCTCATGCCGGGGCGGCGCCAAACCGATAGCCCTGGCCGCGCCGGGTTTCGATCACACTGCGCCCCAACTTGCGGCGCAGATGGTTGACGTGCACCTCCAGCACATTGGAGTCACGCTCGGTCTCTCCGTCGTACAGATGTTCGGCCAAATGGCTTTTCGACAGGATCTGTTCGGGATGCAGCATGAAGTAGCGCAGCAAGCGAAATTCGGCCGCCGTCAGCTGAATCTCGGCGCCATCGCGCAGCACACACTGGCGTCCTTCATCCAGATGCAGGCCGGCGGCCTGCAGGGTGGGCTGGTTGGCGTGGCCGTGGGAACGTCGCAACAGCGCCTGGATGCGCAGGTAGAGTTCTTCGGGGTGAAAGGGTTTGCTCAGGTAATCATCGGCGCCGGCCTTGAGCCCTTCGATACGCTCGGCCCAGGAATCGCGGGCGGTAAGGATCAGCACCGGGATGGCCAGCGCAGCGGCGCGCCATTGCGCAAGCACTTCAAGCCCGGGCAAACCGGGCAGGCCCAGGTCGAGGATGATCAGGTCATAGGGTTCGCTGCAACCTTGATATGCGGCGTCGCGGCCATCGGCCAGCCAGTCGACGGCATAGCCCTGACGCTGCAGGCCGGCCAGCAGCTCGTCGGCCAGGGGTACGTTGTCTTCCACCAGGAGCAGGCGCATCAGTCTTCCTCATCTTTGATCAGCGCACCGTCGGTCGCGTTGAGCTTGATCTCGCGTACCACGCCTTCGGTGGTCACCAATTCCACTTCATAGGCGTACTCGCCGTGTTTCTTTTCCAGCTCAGCTTCCAGCAACCGTGAGCCGGGATACCGTGCCATGGCCTGCTGCAAGAGTTGCTCCAACGGCAGGATCACGCCCTGCTGGCGCAGCTCCAAAGCCTCATCCTGATTCAGGTCCCGGGCAGCCAGGCTGGAGCAAAAAACCATGAGCACCAGCGCCACTCGACTGCCGACGCGTAAATTTAACTTCATTACGTATCCTGATGATTCTTGAGAACCTGCCCGGTGAGCGCGTCCAATTCAACGTCCCATTCAATACCGTTGCGATCTTCCAGCTCGACTTCATAGACGTACTTGCCGTATTCCTCATCCAGGTCGCTGTCCAGCAGCGTCGAGCCGGGGTGCAGGGCCAGGGCTGTGGCATCCAATTGGTCGAAGGCGACAATAGTAACAGTGGCGGGGACGATCAGTGGTTTGTCCGGGTCCACGGCTGCGGCCGGGGCCGCCGTAACAATGATGATAGCGGCGGCGCCCAGAACAGTGAGGCGCGTCATGATAAGTCTCCGTTACAGGATGTTTTCCTACGCAGGTCACCCTACCTGCTGCAACTTAACTGAAACTGAATTGCCACCATGGCAATTGCACGCAAGCCGTTTCTCCCACCGTCTGCGATATTTTCTATAATGCCCCGTTCGCCCAATCAGAGGCCGGTATGACAGCCATCCATATCAAGTTCCCTGCCTTGACCCTCAAGGCCGGCAAACGTGCCTTCGCCCGCATTCGCGAGCGGGGTCTTGCGCCTGCCGACGTCGGCATCCTTCCGGGAGCGGCTGGCGGCCCCAAGGCCTTGGGCATCCAGGGCCTGGACCTGGCGCTGTTTGGTGACTGGCTACCCCGCGTGCCGCGCGAGCGTGCGCTGATCGGCGCGTCCATCGGTTCCTGGCGGTTCGCCAGCGCCTGCCTGCCCGACCCTGTGCAAGGCTTGCTTGACCTGGGCCGCCTGTATAACGAACAGCGCTTTGCCAAAGGCGTGACCATGGCCGACGTCAGCCAGAGTTGCCAGCGCATGCTCGATGACCTGCTGGCTGGCCGTGATGCACGCATACTGGACAATCCCGACTATCGCCTGAACATCATGGTGGTCAAGAGCCACGGCCTGCTCGCCGACGACCACCGTGGGCGACTGGGGCTGGGCCTGTCCTCGGTGATCGCCGACAACTTGCGGGGCCGCGCACGGCTGTCGCGACACTTTGAACGGCTGATCATCCACGACCCGCGCCAGGCACCGCCGGTGCATCCCCTTCAGGATTTCCCGTCGCGCTTCCTCAGCCTTGAGTTGGGCAACCTGCGCCAGGCGCTGCTCGCGTCCGGCTCGATCCCCATGGTCATGCAAGGCGTACGCGACCTGCCCGGAGCAGGTGCCGGCACCTATCGCGACGGCGGCCTGCTCGACTATCACCTCGACCTGCCCTACCACGGCGATGACATCGTGCTGTACCCGCACTTCACCGACCGTGTCATTCCCGGCTGGTTTGACAAGGGCTTGCCATGGCGACGCAGCAATCCGCAAGGCTTGCAGGATGTGGTGCTGCTGGCGCCCTCCAGGGACTACCTGGCACGCCTGCCCTACGGCAAACTGCCGGACCGCAGTGATTTCAAGCGCTTCATGGGCGATGACCCAAGCCGTAACAAGTATTGGCAAACCGCAATGAGCGAGAGCCGGCGACTGGGGGATGAGTTTTTGGCCTTGGCGGATAACGGCGCGCTGGGCGGCCGACTGCTTGCCCTTTAACGGTAGGAGCGGTGTGCGCAGGGGCTGATCAAACTGTTAAACTCGCCGACTGCCAGACACCTGACCGAGCTGAAAACACTGTGGAAATCTTCAAGGAATTTACATTCGAATCCGCCCACCGCTTGCCCCACGTGCCGGAGGGCCACAAATGCGGGCGCCTGCATGGGCATTCGTTCAAGGTCGCGATCCACCTGAGCGGCGACCTCGATCCCCATACCGGCTGGATCCGCGACTTTTCGGAGATCAAGGCGATTTTCAAGCCGCTCTACGAACGCCTCGACCACAACTACCTCAATGACATCCCCGGCCTGGAAAACCCCACCAGCGAAGTGCTGGCCAAGTGGATCTGGAATGAATTGAAGCCCTTGCTGCCCGAGCTCAGTGCGATTCGTATCCATGAAACCTGCACCAGCGGTTGCATCTATCGCGGCGAGTAGCCGATCGCGTGTCGGAAACCACCTGCGGGTGGTTTTTCCGAAGTGCCAGTGGAATCTTTCAGAGGAGTTCATTGCAATGATGCGCCCCGCCACTGTCGATGATGTTGCTGCCATTGAGGCCATCGCCCAGGCTGCTTACTCGCCTTACCTCTCGCGCATCGGCCGCAAACCCGCGCCGATGCTGGAAGACTATCGCCGGCGAATCGAGGCCGGTGGCGTACATGTGTTGGACCATGCGGGGCAGGTCCAAGGCTTTATCATCCTGCTCGATACCGACACTGGCCTGCTGTTGGATAACCTGGCCGTGGCACCGGATGCCCAAGGCCTGGGGCTAGGGCGCGTGCTGATGGATTTCGCCGAGCAACAAGCAGCCGACTCGGGCTACACACACATCTACCTGTACACCAATGAGGCCATGACCGAGAACATCGCGCTATACACTCGTCGAGGGTATGCACAAACCCATCGGGCCGTGGAGAACGGTCTACGCCGGGTGTACATGAGCAAATTTCTACAGGCAATTTAACAGATCCAACTTGTATCACTTGCTGCACCGTTTTCGCGCTTGACCGGCAACCCGCGCATGACCTTCTCTGCGACGCGTCCTGATTTGACTATAAATAGGCTGCACAACCTGGGCGCATCACTGCCTCTGACTTGGCACGCACGCTGCAACAGGCCTGCGTCACTCATTCAGGGAGCAACCCACATGACGCAGCAGGAACCAGGCAACGATTACCCCCTCAGCGAAGTCCCCTTGCATGCGCGCAAGGGCCTGGCATCCACGGCCATGGTGCTGCTGGGCTTCACGTTTTTTACCGCGACAATGTTTGCCGGCGGCAAGCTTGGAGTGGCGTTCAGTTTCACCGAAATGCTCGGCGTCGTGGCCCTGGGTAACCTGTTGCTGGGTATCTACGCCGCAGGCCTGGGTTACATCGCCTTCAAGAGCGGCTTGAACTCGGTGTTGATGGGACGTTTCTGTTTTGGCGAAGTCGGCAGCAAGCTCAGTGACTTGATCCTGGGTTTTACCCAGATTGGCTGGTATGCCTGGGGTACTGCCACGGCGGCCGTGGTATTGGGCAAGTATTTCGAATTGAGCCATGGCAGCGTGCTGGGGTTGATGGTGGTGTTTGGCTTGCTGTTCTGCGCCACGGCCTACGTGGGGTATCGCGGGCTGGAAATCCTGTCCTACATCGCCGTGCCGGCCATGGGCATATTGCTGGTGCTGTCGATGTGGGTAGCGACCGTGAAAGTCGGCGGCCTGGATGGCCTGCTGGCGGTGGTGCCAACCGGTGAATTGAACTTATCCACGGCGATCACCCTGGTATTCGGCACCTTTGTCAGCGGTGCGACCCAAGCCACCAACTGGACGCGCTTTTCACGCTCGGCCAAGGTCGCGGTGCTGGCCAGCCTGATCGGCTTTTTTATCGGCAATGGCCTGATGGTGCTGATCGGCGCCTATGGCGCCATCGTCTATCAGCAACCGGATGTGGTGGAAGTCTTGCTGCTGCAGGGTTTCGCCATGGCGGCGATGGCCATGTTACTGCTCAACATCTGGAGCACCCAGGACAACACCATCTACAATTTTGCCGTCGCCGGCTGCAACCTGCTGCGAACCCGGCGCCGCAAGACCGTGACCCTGGCCGGTGCGGTGATCGGCACCCTGCTCGCCTTGCTTGGCATGTACGACATGCTGGTGCCGTACCTGATCCTGCTGGGCACGGTCATCCCGCCGATTGGCGGGGTAATCATGGCGGACTTCTTCTATCGCTATCGTGGTCAATACCCACGCCTGGCGGATGCTCCCCTGCCGGCGTTCAACTGGCCCGGTCTGGTAGCGTATGGGGTGGGTACCGTGCTGGCGTTCAACTCGCCGTGGGTCGCACCACTGGTGGGGATTGTTGCCGCGTCGCTGACCTATATGCTGCTCAGCGCCATACTACGTGCCATGACCGCCTGGACATCGCTATCGCCCTGAGTATCAGGCGGCTGTCTGCCTGATTGTTTTTAGCCAAGAGGAACTTGACCATGCACATCATCAATGCCCGCCTGCGCAACCGTGAAGGCCTGCATGATCTGCACCTGGAACACGGCCGGATCGCCAGCATTACTGCGCAAACCGGCATGCCGACACTCACGAGCGGCGACCTGGACGCCGCCGGTAACCTGGTCATACCGCCCTTCGTCGAACCCCACATCCACCTCGATGCCACCCTCACCGCCGGGGAACCGCGCTGGAATATGAGCGGCACGCTGTTTGAAGGCATCGAGTGCTGGGGTGAGCGCAAGGCCACTATTACCCTGGAAGACACCAAGACCCGCGCAAAAAAAACCATCCAGGCCCTCGCCGCCCACGGCATCCAGCATGTGCGCACCCATGTCGACGTCACCGACCCGGATCTCACGGCACTCAAGGCCCTGCTGGAGGTGCGCGAAGAAAGCACGCACCTGGTCGATCTGCAAATCGTCGCCTTCCCCCAGGAGGGCATCGAGTCGTTCCGCAATGGCCGCGAACTGATGGAAGAAGCCGTTCGCCTGGGCGCCGACGTGATCGGCGGTATCCCCCACTTCGAATACACCCGCGACCAAGGGGTCAGTTCGGTGAAATTCCTCATGGACCTGGCCGAACGCACGGGTTGCCTGGTGGACGTGCATTGTGACGAAACCGACGACCCGCACTCACGCTTCCTCGAAGTTCTCGCCGAGGAAGCCCGCAGCCGCGACATGGGCGCGCGGGTCACCGCCAGCCACACCACGGCCATGGGTTCCTACGACAACGCTTACTGCGCCAAACTGTTCCGTCTGCTCGGGCATTCAGGCATCAGCTTTGTCTCCTGCCCCACTGAAAGCATCCACCTGCAAGGCCGCTTCGACAGCTTCCCGAAACGCCGCGGTGTCACCCGTGTCAACGAACTGCTTGAGGCCGGCATGAACGTGTGCTTCGGCCAGGACTCCATCGTCGATCCCTGGTACCCCCTGGGCAACGGCAACATCCTGCGAGTCCTGGAAGCGGGCCTGCACATCTGCCATATGCTCGGCTACCGCAACCTGCAAAGTGCCCTTGACCTGGTGACCGACAACAGCGCCAAGGCCATGGCTCTGGGCGACCGATATGGGCTGCAGGCCGGTCGCCCCGCCAACCTGCTGATCCTGTCCGCCGACAGTGACTATGAAGTCATTCGCAGCCAGGGCCTGCCGCTGTACTCAATCCGCAACGGTAAGGTGCTGATGAAACGACAGCCGGCGCAAGTCGAGTTTATGTAATCCGGCTGGCTAGACGATTGAGTCGATGTCCAGCGTTTGCGCCTTTGCCTGATCATGGTGTGCAGGCGGCGGAATGCTGGCAAATTGGGCAAACTCGCGGTTTTCAGGGTGACTGAACCAACGTTTGAGGCTCGATTGCAGGGGCGCAGACTGTGCATGACTGCCGTAGACGTCGCGAACTTCAAGGCGACGCCAGCGCAGGGTTTCCAGGCGCTCGCGGCTGGTGTGCAAACGGTCGATCTCGGCGTTCAAGGCATCGGTAGGTTCATAGCTGCGATCATTGACTGGACGCTGGCGGGCAAGTTCCCGCCGTTTGGCTCTCAATTGCTCGCGCATGTCTTCGAGGGCGCGGTCGAGCAGCTCAAACTCCCTCAAGGTCACCAGGGGGACTTGGCGATCCAGGGCTTGCTGCCAGCGCCGCAGTGTGGCCCAGGCTGCGGGGATGTAGCTGGCGGTCATGAAGTGTTGGCCGGCCTGAAAAAGCTGCCGCAGCAGATTGTCACGGGCGGGCATATCGCCCTGGAGTTGCAATGCGCGATGACACCCCGCCTCCTGAATGGACTCACAGCCAGGTTTCCATAGCACCGAAGAATGAGTGCCGTCCGGGAGCGTGATCGGCATGAAGTGATGTTGCTCACCGTGATGTTGATAGGGATTGCCGCCCACCCGTATCAACCCGGCGGCGAACAGCAGGCCACCGGGCGCGGGGGCACTGAATAATGTGACGGCCCCAGGAATCCAGAGTTTGGCGGTGGTGTTCATCCAGCGCGCCGGAACGCTGGGGACGGGGTCGTTGTGGTTGACGATGCGGTGGTGGACCAAAGATGAGGCGCCGGCGATGAACTCGGAGTCGGCGGCGCGAGGGGCGCCGTAGGTGTAGAGGAGAATGTTGTAGTTAGCATCCGGGGTTCGGCGCAGTCCTTCGGCCAACAGCAACGCAATGGCGCCGCCAAGGCTGTGACCACAAATCACAATGCGCTGGCCGATATGGAATTGGTCAAGGTATTGCAATACGAAATCACGCATAGCCCGGTAAGCCTGGTAAAAGCCCTCGTGGACTTTACCAACGCCCTCGACGAAAGCCACTTGATGGGCGTCCGCGTCGCGTAGCGCATCAGCACCACTGACGGTTCCTCGCACGGAGATCAAAATGACCTCGTCGTGGTGAGTGATGAACGCCTGGGTGTCAGTGCCAAATTTTTCGTCATCGAAAAAATGCAGGCGTGCGGGGTGTTCCTGCTCGTCCTTCAGTTCCGGGCGATTTTGGGGATACAAGTCAGGATCGAAAGGCAGGATTTCAAAACGCTGGGAGTATGGGACTTCTTCATAGAGCGGATAGAAACGCTGCGTTTGCTTCGGATCGATTTGCCAGGCTTCGTCGCAGCTCGAGAGCAGCACGGAGAACAAATGTCCAATGCTGGGCTCCTGCGGGAAGATGACCTGATCAACGGGACTCTCAGAAGGCTGCTGGCCAAAATCAAGGTAACTGAGGGCAGACATCAGAGCCAACTGGTACAGGTTCAAAGCGCACAACTGGTCAGCAGTGGAAAACAATGGCCGTAGGGCACGCAACGGACGCACCTCAAGTACGGAATGTTGATTTGGGAACAATACGACTCCTGACAAGGAGGGTTGAGGTGGACCGAAGCCGAGATCGGCCATCATCTTTAATGCATGCCGCTTGGGGCGGTGAGCTGACGAAGCCAGGGGCGGCAAGTGGGCGTTATGGCGGACTAAATCCCTTACTTCAACTTGATAAAACCTGTCCCCTTGGTGCTGTGTAGGGCTGCGTTTAGCATGTCTAGCGTGATTGCCAGAAAAAAATGTTCCTTCGGCACGAATTTGAAGTTCGGTAATAGGTAATTTGTACGTTTGGCGTGTTCTAAGCTGGTAATACGGCTCCTCAACTCCGGCGTACAAATCATCCAGCATCAAAACGACAGGCCCGCAGTAAAAATCTCGCAGATTGGCGAACCCGTCACCATTCAATTGGCCGACGTATTGTCGCCCAGCACTGTCATGCACCGTGAATTGAAGCCCGCCATAAGCCGTTCCACTGCCCGTTTCATCGACCAACCGAAAACTTGCCCAGTGACCTTGCGATGCACAAGCAGGCATCTGTTCATCAAAATAAGCTTGCTTCCATGCCTCTAGCTTCATGACTTCATCCTTGTTATTGGCACGTTGGATAGACCTCACATACGCGTCCGTCAGGCATTTTTATGGGTTTGAAGTCCGTGTAGTTACCTGCGCAATACCCATATAGGTCCTCGAAACTCTTCCCTCTGCAACGTTTCCACCCCCCCGGAACAGGTATCCATCTGTCATCAAACGCAGGCAACTCATCCTTGCTGACAGATAGCACCAGCCTCAGCTTTTTCCCTGATAATTGCGACCGTTGCGCAACGCCCCCCACCCGCGACTTTCGCAATGCCCCCATTGAATCCAGTGAATTGCAAATCAGTAGCTTCCTGATTGCATGCAACGGCCCCACCGTCCGAAAATGCCACCTACATTGCCCCAGTACTTTCTGTATGCCCGACTCAGGCAACTCACCTTCCACACGATCTTGAATGGAAATACTTGCAAAGTTTCCACCCACATCCGTACTCCGCTTTCCCCACTTCGCATAGAAATCAAACTCCAGACTACGTAGCACCAACGGACACCCCTCTACCGTTTCAGTCAGCGGCAACTCATAACTCACCGTGCTCGCGACAGGTTTGTAGTCCGTAAAAAAGACTTTCCGCTCTGGTCTCTTGCCTCGGCGTCTCGGCAAGGCGCACATCTCACCCGTTGCAGGTCGATAATTAGCTGCCGTCTTAAGTTCGAATTGCGGCGGCAAATCCACCTCCAACGTGAAATGCTCCACGGCCCTCCCCGTACAGCCCGAAAGGCCTGCTACCGCAACCACGAGCAACCCCACTTTCATCCATTTATTCACCCTTCCCGTCCTTCCTGCGCCACTGCCACACCACCCGTTCAAAATGCGCCCCTGGCGCCTCGCCTACCCTCGGTTGCCAATGGACAAAACTGTTGCGGGTCGCCTCTTCCAACCGACGCACCACCAAAAACTCCAATTGCTCCGGCGTGCGCCATTGCCAGGTGCACGCCTGCTCCAATACCTGGGCCAACCAGACCCTCGGGTCTTGAAATTCAACCAATGCGGCCAGGTCTTCACTGTGCTCGGCCAACAGGTAGCGCAGGATATTGGCGTGCAGGATTGCTTCGGCCTGGGGATTGGGTGCGCCCAGCCAGGGTGGCGGGTCGGGTACCGGGTAGTCGCCTGGTGCGGGATTCTCGGCCTGGCACCAACGGCCTTCATGCCAATAGCACACGCTGATGAGCGGCCCGAGGTAGTGCGGCCAATGCGCTTTCGATAAATGGGCCAAGGCACGGCCTAGGGTGCGGTTGTCGTGAATGCGATAAAGCACCTGCTGGCCCTTGGGGCCCAGCAGCAATCGCGCGCGCCAATGTCGCGTCACATCGTCCAGATCGGCAGCAGGCAAACTACCCATCCACCCCCAATTCGACTCGGGGTGTTGCAGCAGCTCGACCAATGCAGGTTCCTGCATCTGCTCCAGCAACACTATGACCGGGCCTGAGCTCGCCAATTGCGCCGCATCGGTCTCGCTGTAGAGTTCGCAATAGTGCAATGGGCCGCGCCCTGCCAACAGAGGTTGGCGAGCCGTGTTATGGCCCTCCAGCATCAGGCACAGCGCGTACCCTCTCTGCCGCTGTTGAGCCATCCATCGATTGGGCAAGCTGTCCATCAAGCCGCCCTCCCCACGATATCGCAGCCGCCTTCTCGGCAGCCTTCGCACAGGGGGCAAAAATCCGCGCCCAGTTGCTTGGCCAAGTCCATGATGACGCCTTGCACCGCAGATATTGGCGCGTCAACCCGCACAGGGCCCACCGGATGGGTTGCCGACGGTGTGCCACCAAGGCTGATCGCACGGCTGCTGAAAATACTGCCGGCTTGAATCATCAGGTGCTCCCCGCCCGCCTTCAGGATCAGTTGCGCACCCGCGTCGATTACCAGGCTGGCACCCGCCTGGAGATGAATCTGCTTGCCGGCTTCGATCACCAGGGTCTGGCCCACTCGGGTCAGGCTGTCGCCCTGCACGTCGAGGTAGTCATGCGCCTTGAGCGTTACCTTGCGATCACCGTCGACGTGGCGATGCTCCTCGCTTTCCAGCCGGAGCGTGCTCACCCCTCGGATGATTTCATGCCTCTGCCCGGCGACTTCCAGGCGGCTGTCACGGCCCACCTGTTGCTCCAGGTCGCGTTGTGCGCGCAGGTAGATCAGTTCTTCGCCGCGCCTGTCTTCAAGGTGCAACTCGTTGGCCCCTGCTCCGTGGGGAGAACTGCGGCTACGCAGAACGCTGCGCGTCTTGTGCTGCGGTAAGGGGTAGGCGGGCAGGTGCAGCGCGTTGGGCAGGCAACCGCTGACCAGGGGTTGGTCGGGGTCGCCCTCCAGGAAGCTCACGAGCACTTCCATGCCCACCCGTGGAATGACCATGGCGCCAAACCCATCCCCCGCCCAACCGGACGCCACCCGCAGCCAACAGCTGCTGGTATCGTCAAGTTTGTCCAGGCGATCCCAATGAAAGCGCACCTTCACACGGCCATAGGCATCGCAATGGATATCCTCACCCGCAGGCCCGGTCACCGTCGCGGTTTGGCTGCCACTGATCGTCGACTTGGGGTGCTTGAGCGGCGGTCGATGCACTGCGCGCCAGGGTGTCGCAGTGAAGCGGTTGCGATAGCCTTGAAACCTGTCGACTTCAAATGCGGCCTCCTCCAACACCTGCGGTTGGTAGCCCTCATGACGCACCGACGTCAGTAGCCACAAGTCGTTGCAGACTGGATCGGGGTGATCGCACAACTCGAGAAAGTGACCACTGCATAACGCCGGTTGATCGCTCTTGCCCAATACTCGATGACGATCACGCTGATGGCGCTCCAGGCCGCGGCGCGCCAGTTGAGCACCTCGTGCACGGCCGGTGAACCCAGCGGGGGAACCATAGTCTTCCAAAGGATCCGTGGCTCCGGCCTGGGCTTGCAGGTGTAGCGAAGGATGCTCAAAGTCGAAGTCACGGCGTACGGTGCGTTGACTGCGGGTTTGCAGGCGCCGGTCGAAACGCTGGACGACGCGGGTCTCGAGCGCCGGATCAGGCGATGAACAATAACGCTGCACCGGTAACCGTCGAAATACTGTCTGGTCATCACCAAACACCAGCAGATGATTGTCCGTACTGTGGCGAAAATGGAAGTGAATACCCTCCTCTTCACACAGTCGCTGGATGAAGTGCAGGTCGGACTCCATGTACTGCACGCAGAATGTCCGCGGGGGATACACCACCGGCCCGAGCTCGAAGGTATAGGTATCGGCGAGAATGCCGTGGTGCTCAAGGATCGTCGCAATAATCTGCGGCACGCTGCGCTGCTGGAAAACCCGCTGGTTGCGGCGATGGGCAAGCCATGCAAGGCGGGGGGCCAGCGTCAGGTGATATCGGGTAAGTCGTATACCTGGGTCATCTCGGCCGATAGCGTAGACCTGTCCATGCAGGCCTTTCCCCTCCTCGCCGAAATCCAGGTAGGCAGGTTGACGAAGCAAGGCCTCCAAGTCATGGGACGGGTCTTCGCTGACCAACTGAATGTGAATGAAGTACGGTTGGTCAAGGGCCTCGTGACCGTTGAAGGCCAACACCTGGAAGTCCGCATCAAGTTGCGGAAGAAACAGTTTAAAACGTGAGAAAGAAAACGCGTGAACCATCCGTTGTTACCCGCCATCAACTTTTTCGATTGAAATACTCTTCCTCGCCACCTTCTATGGCTTGCGAAAAAAGCACCTGAACACGCTAAAGCTTAGCGATTTCGGCAGCGTTTTGGATGTTGAAAAACAAAAGAGAAATTTCGTACATCGCGGCTGTAAATATCTTTCTAAACAATGCAAAATGCTGCAAAAAAAATAGCCTTCGCTAATGTCAAGTAAGTTCTTACTTTGAATTGCAGTTTCACAACTAATCATTCAGGAAACAGCTGACATTACTTTAAGCCGCCCGAGGTTTTCACAGGTACAGGTTCTTAATCGGGTGGCCCACCCAGACTGACACTCAACGAGCTCCTAGCCTGCGCCCGCAAACGCACTGGCGCCCTTCTCTTTTTACCCCGCACGCGAAGGGAACCCTGCTCGCTCGAAAAGGCCTGATGTGCAAGGATGTCACGCCGGACATCGTTTGCTGAACGCAAAACCAAGGATTCTTCATGACTGCCATTCCCACTCCAGCCCCCGTGGTTCCCGGGCGGTTGGAACAAATGTCGACCCGTATCGCTTTTTTTATCGCCGGTTTTGGTATTGCCGCGTGGGCGCCCTTGGTGCCGTATGCCAAGGCGCGCGCGAACCTGAACGAAGGCACGCTTGGTCTATTGTTGTTGTGCCTGGGGGTAGGTTCGATCATCGCAATGCCGGCGGCGGGCGCTTTGGCGTCTCGCTACGGTTGCCGGCGCGTGCTTACTGCCGGGACGCTGATGATCTGCCTGGCCCTGCCGATGTTGGCCACTGTCAGTTCGATCCCATTATTGATCGCCGGGTTATTCCTGTTTGGTGCGGGCCTGGGCACCGTGGACTCCACCGTGAATCTGCAAGCCGTCATCGTTGAGCGCGCCAGTGGCAAGACCATGATGTCAGGGTTTCATGGCCTCTTCAGCCTGGGTGGCATTGTCGGCGCGGCAGGAGTTTCCGGTTTGCTGGGGCTGGGCCTGTCGCCCCTGCAGGCGACCCTGGTGGTGGTCATTATCATGGCCGTTGCGCTGTTCAAGGCCGCGCCGCACCTGTTGCCGTATGGCAGTGAAAGCTCAGGTCCTGCATTTGCAGTGCCCCACGGAGTGGTGCTGTTTATCGGCTGCCTGTGTTTTATCGTGTTCCTGGCTGAAGGTGCCGTGCTGGATTGGAGTGCGGTATTCCTGAGCGCTGAGCGTGGCCTGGATGAGGCCTACGCCGGTCTTGGCTACGCGGCATTTGCCTTGACCATGACCGCTGGGCGCCTGACCGGTGATGCCATTGTCCGACGCCTGGGCGCCACGCTAGTGATCGTGATCGGTGGCGCGCTGGCGTGTGCCGGCTTGCTCCTGGCGACATTATTGCCGGCTTGGGAAACGGCGTTGCTCGGGTACGCATTGGTGGGTGCCGGGTGTTCGAATATCGTGCCGGTGCTGTACACCGCCGTCGGTAAACAAAAGGTCATGCCTGAACATATTGCGGTGCCGGCCATCACCACCCTGGGGTACGCCGGTATTCTCGCCGGTCCCGCCATGATCGGTTTTATCGCCCATGGCAGCAGCTTGAGTACCGCCTTCGTGCTGATTGCGGTGTTGCTGGCGGCAGTCGCTATCAGCGGCAGAATTCTCAAGGTGTAGTCCACGACGTCAACGTGCTTTGCGAGCTTTTTGCTGCTCCTGCCAACGTTCGAGGTTTTTGTCGCACAGGTGGCCTTCTACATGCGGCGGGCCAAACAGGCGTGGGGTATTCGCGTGCTCCAGCGCAGGTAGCAGACCCGGCCGCTCAACGATGTTCTTCGCCGTGTAGACGCACAGTTCGCTGTACTTGGATCGGGGCATCCCGGTGAACGGGTCCAGCACTGGGTTACCCTGTTGATCGACCTCATACGGATCCTGCATGACTGCCTTGAGCTTGGCGATTTCAACGTACTGGTGCTGTTCGAAAAGAAAAGTCCGATCCTTGGTTTCATCTCTCAAGTGCTCGAACTGCCCTTGCAGCGCCTCAACCACTTCAGCGTTGCCCTGGGCATGAAAGGGATCCTGGCTGAAGACGCTCGGGGAACTGTTGCCCTGCAATGCCCGGGCCGCCGCCCTGAGACTATCTCGCGTGATATCACCGTCACGACTGAAGATCGTATCGCTTAGCCGCGGGCGCTCGAGAATTTCCCTGACGACTTGGATCGCGGCGTCCAACTCCTCGTTTTTTCCAGTGGGTTCAGCGGCAATCCGCTGCAATGACAACCAGGTCAAGCGCCCATCATTCAGATACGGGTGCAGCAGCCCGAAGGCTTTCTCCAGCGCACCCGCCAATTGCTTGTCCATGTAGTTCGGGCCCGGCGGGGAAAACTGCGCCCGCTCCATGGGCAAGTTCTGCAAATTTCGATGACGCAGGGCAGACAATGCACCGCGCAGCAAGAAGGGCTTGCGAGGCCCACCAGTCGCGGGCTCGGAGGGCGTTTCACCCCAGGCGCCAGCGTTTTCGACCGATGGTGGCGCCATTGGTTGCGTGACTGGTACACCAGGGGCGAGAGACCGGCCGGGAGGTAGTACACCATCGATTGACATGGGTTTTCTCCAACTCTTTGAGATGCATATCCGCTTGGTGATCGGCTCGGTGATGGCCAAAATCAACGAATGGATTCCACTCGGACATGCACCTCATGTGTGGCTGGATGAACCCGGCAGTTCCGTGGGAGCAACGAATACCAATGACAATATGTAAAACCGCAACCAACGACGCTCAGCCCAACTTGCGCCTGCGCCACCAACCCGCGAGGGTATGAATCAGCCCGACATTTTTTATCGAATCAGCGCCATCTCCCGAGGTCTGTCCGTCCGCAAGCATGCCCCTGGAAAAGTCGTCCGAAACGGGCGCCTGGAATTGGCGCTGTCCGGCAAACGCTTTCATGCGCAGGGCTTGGGCCGCATATTCCTTGGCAGGAGTGTGCAAACTTCGCGTAGCTGCGCCCTCCTCTGATACCGCAAGATTTGCGTCCTGGGCGCTGCGCAAGAGTTCAAGGCGATGGGATTGGGGGGAGTTAAACGAGGTTGAAGTCATGAGTTTGCCCTCACTCGGAATCTGAAAAGCGGCGGGTGAATCATTACTGTAGCTATCAGCTATGTGGCAAATGAGCGTAATCCGTTCCTCGAACCATTGAGTCAGGCGCCGCATTCGCCGTGCAGCGCCTGTAGGTTGGTCACTTGGACAATAGGACCAATGCTCTCCAATTGATCTTGCCGTCTCCGTCTGTACTGGCGAGGTTATCCATCAGCTTGAGCAGGTTACTTCGCTTGATTACTGCCTGGGCCAACTGGATAAGGTGGTCCTTTTCAGCGTCGCCTGTGAGAGGCTGGCGGGCGAGATTTTTCAGGTCGCGGATTCTCAGGTCCGGGCCCCAGGGCCAGCCCTTCAATTCGTCAAAGTGCTCGAGCATCTCGGCGGCCAACTCCTTGTCAGACTTGTACTTGAAGTAGTTTTCGCCCTTGATGACCGCGTTCACGTTCTGAAAGCCGATGAGATTATCCAACGCACCGGTAGACGTGTGTCGGTCAAGCGCCGCCATCAATTCCGGACGCCGCAACAGCTCATTGGCCAAACGAATGTTCTCCCGCATGGCAGGGTTAGGCGACCACCCTCTTCTCGCCATCGCAAGAATGCTGTCAACACTGATATACCCGGGATTCCTGGGGTCCCTGAAAGCATGGAAGTTGTCGCGCAATTGCTCTGCCAACTCTTCATTGTTCTTCAGCGAGTATTGTGGATCCGGCCTGCCGGGTGCGACCGGATAGGGCCTGCCTCCTTCGGTAGGGTCTGGTCGTGGCGGCGGGTTGCTTGCTCCAGGATTCGGCCTTGGTGGCGGCCCCTCGCAACCTGGGTTCGGCCTTGGTGGTGGGCCGCCGCAACCTGGATAGGGATGCGGGCGATGCCCGGTAAACCATTGGCTCATCCACTGTTTGAATTGGTTCATGAAATCCTGCATCGCAGGAGCGTGATGATGGTGAAGGTGGTGGTGGCCAGACACATCTGCGCCAGTGCTTGTCGACTGATGGTTGCCGAACACTGGCCCAGCCTTACTTTCCCCGGATTGAAAATTTACATTGGCAGTGCTCTGACCATTGAAGGAAGGCGCAGCAGGCGCTTCACGAGTGGTTTTGACCTCCGGCTTGGCGGTGGCATTGGCCAGCGAAGGATCAGAGGTTGACGAGGTAGGGACGGGGGATGGATCCAACATCGGTACCGACATGCGTTTCTCCATTACAGTGGGCGCGATTTTCAGCTTGTCGCTCCAACGTAGTGTCGAAGCCCATCAGCTTTCCCATGTGTGGTTTTTTGTCGGAATCAGTTCCTGTGCCAGCAACAATATATGCTGAGCCAGTGTAGGAAACGGATCGAGCGGGCAATGGTCTTTTAGCTGCTGCCCAGGCAAAGCGGCGGCGAGCCCAAGCAAACAAAAAATCGCAACCCGTGGCTGGCTTTGTCGAAACCCAACTGCTCAAGGTCCAGCAGGGAAATGTAGGCCTCGATCACCCGAACCAGATGGTCATCGGGGATAAGTTCGTCCAACGAAAGTGGAAACAGAGCGCTCTGGGAGCGGTCTTCACCTTGGATATAGCGCATAAGCAAAATGCCCGTATCTTGCGATACGGGCATTTTCTTTAACCGGCCGGCAGATTGCTAGGTTTTCACACAGTCTGCCGTGGGTTGCGATTTTTCCTATCAACTGAATATCAGAACCCGACGCTCGCCTGGACGAAGAACGTACGCGGCTCACCCAGGTATATCCCGGCGTTGTTGTCGCTGGAGCGCGTGTAATGCTGCTGGTCGAAGATGTTCTTTACGCCCACGCCCAGCTTGAGGTTCGACAGTTGCGCGCCAAAGTCATAGCCGCTACGCAGGTTGACGGAGACATAACCTGGGATGTCGCCATATTGGCCATCGTCGGTGCCCTGGGTGATGTAAGTGGTGCCGGTACCTGGCGCACGCTGCTTGGATTGCGCATAGATATCAAGGTTGTGGGTCCAGTGGTTGACGTCGTAGCGCAGGCCCAGGGTCGCCACTTCACGGGAGTACAGGGGCAGGTCGCGGCCCTTGAACGGTACATCACCTTCGGAGGTGGCCTTGGTATAGGTGAAGCCGACGTTAGCCGTCAGCCCGTCAAGGCGCGGGTCGAGATTGGACAGGTCGTAGTGCGCCGAGGCTTCGACACCGGCATGCTTGGTAGCGCCGAGGTTGGTCCAGCCTACGTCGTTGCTGACGTATTGCAGCTCATCCGAGAAGTCGATGTAGAACAGCGTCACTTCGCCGCCCCAGACGCTGTCGTTGTAGCGCGTTCCGATCTCGTAGGTCTTGGCTTTTTCCGGGTTAAGGCCATTGGCGGTCTGGTTGCCGGTGCCGCCCTGGCCCAGCTGGAAATACTGCAGGCTGCCGAAGGAGGTTTCGTAATTGGCGAACAGTTTCCAGGCGTCGGAGACGTGGTACATCACGCTCAGCGCCGGCAACGGTTCGTTGTTGTGGATCTCGCGGCGTTTTTCCTCGGTACGCTTGCCGTTCAGGGCCACGACGGGACGGTCATGCCATTCGGTGCGGATATCTTCAAAGCGGATACCCGGGGTGATGGTCCATTTGCCAATATCGATTTTGTTGTCGATGTAGAAGGCATTGGCCTCGGTGCCACCGGTGCGATCCTGATACACATGACCATCGCTCTGCCCACCCGGCGTCGGTACGTTGTTGACCAGATTCAGGCTGGTGGCTTGCTCGTGCATGCCTTCCTTCAGGTAGCGGTACCCGACGCTGACTTCCTGGGTGCTCGGACCCACATCAAACACATGGGACACCCGCGGCTCGATACCAAAGGTGTAGTAGGTGCGCGGGTAGGAACTGAGGGTTTTCAGATCGCGGTTGGCGATATTGCTGCCACGGAAGCTGTCGGAATAGTAGGTCAGCACTTCGGCCTGGGTGCGATCGTCGATCTGGCGGATGTATTTGAAGGACACATCCTTGCGGCGACCACTGAAGTTGTCCCAGTCGCGCACCGACTGGTACGGGTTGGCGTCGAACTGCTGCTGGGTCAAGCCGCCGGGCATGTCGGCGCTGGCGTCGTAGTAGTGGAAGTTCAGCGAAAAGTCGTCTTGATCGGTGGGCGCCCAGTGGGTCTTGAAGATCACGTCGTCGATATCGTTGGAATTATTGCTGTTGCGATAGCCGTTGCCGTTGACTCCGGAGTACAGCAATGCAGCGCCGATGCCGTTGTCTGCCGTGCCACCAATGAAGGCGTTCTCCACATGCTTCCAGCCACCATGGGCGGAGGTCTGCAGGGTAGTGCCGACCTCACCGGAGAATTTCTCCGGAATTGCGCGGGTCACGAAGTTGATCACACCCCCCACATTCTGTGGCCCATAACGTACGGAGCCGGCCCCGCGGACAACGTCGATGCTTTCAAGGTTACCGGCAGAAATCGGCGCCATCGACAGTTGCGGCTGGCCATACGGGGCGAAGGCCGCCGGTACCCCGTCGATCAGCACGGTGGAGCGCGGCGACAGGCGTGAGGTCAAACCGCGTACACCGACGTTGAGGGAAATATCGCTGCCGCCGGTGCCGTTGGCTTCCTGCACCTGCACGCCAGGCACGCGGCGCAGTACGTCACCGACGTTCATCGCGCCCTGCTCCACCATGGCTTCGCGGCGCACCACGGTACGCGCGCCTGGGTGGTTTTGCACCACGGCGGCATCGGCATCGCCGAGCCAGTCGCCCACCACCTTGATATCGGTGACTCCCAGCTCCAGCGGTGAACCCGCTTCACCGGTACCGTTGCTCACCGGGCGCAGGGTCACGGAACCGGCGTCGATGTGGTAATCCAGCCCACTACCCTGCAGCAGTTGGCGCAGGGCTTGTTCGGGCGAGAGGTTGCCATCCACCGCCGGCGCTTGCTTGCCGGCCACCATGTCGGGGCTGAAGAACACTTGCAGCGAAGTCTGTTGGCCCAGTTGGCTAAGCGCGGCACCCAGTGATTGGGCGCGGATATGTATGCCATCGGCCGCATACGCGGCAGGCAGCGCGGTACTGACTGCAATGGCCAGGGCCAGGGGCGCCCAGCGGGAGGTTTTATTGTTGTTGAGGGCGAGTTTTTTCACGTCGAACCTAATCCTGTGATCGCAAGAGTGTGCGGTTGTTAATGCAAACCAGTTGCAGTTGCAGGAGAAGACGAACAACTCAAAAAAAACCTGAATGTCAGCGTGAAATAATTTCCTGGCTGCCGTCCGGCAAGGTGCGCAAGGCCACGGGGAGGATGTGTGGCAAGGCTTTGAGCAAGGCGTCGGTGTCACTGGATTTGAATACGCTGGTCAGACGCAGTTTGCCCACCGCTGCCGTACTGACACGCAGCGGTTGCTCACGGTAGCGCGAGACTTCCCGGGCCACCTCGCCCAAGGTGGCGTTGTTGAACACCAGTTTGCCGGTACGCCACGCTGTCAGTTCTTCAGGGTTCACCGCGTAGGCCGCTGCCACTTGGCCTTGGGTATCGACATGGGTGCCACGGCCGGCGGTGAGCGTCACTGTCTGGTTCGATATGCGTCCCTGCACCTTGACCGTACCGGCCTCGACCGCCACGCGGGTCTGGTCTTCATCGCGGCGCACATCAAAACGCGTGCCGGTAACCGTTACCTGACCTGACCCGGCGGCCACCACGAAGGGGCGTCCCGCGTCGTGCTCGACACTGAACATCGCCTCGCCGCGCTTGAGCTCCACTCCCCTGCGGCCCTTTTCGTAGTGAACCGCGACCAGGCTGCGACTGTTGAGGTCCATCACCGAGCCGTCGGGCAAGGTCACCTGGCGATGCTCCCCCACCTGCGTACTGAACTCGGCACTGTAAAGCGTTGGCTGACCCAGCCCACCGAGTAACCCCAGCCCCACTGCAATGGCGACCACACTGGCAGCTGCGGCATAGCGCAACACCACGCGGCGTTTTGGAGGCTCGACCGGCTTATCGCACAGGGCCTGCAAGCGCGCCCTGGGCAGCAGATCGGTGGCACCCCACAGCCCTTGCAGCACATCGAATTCATACTGGTGCTCAGGCGCCTGCGCCCGCCAGGCATCGAAACGTTGCCGCTCCTCGGCATTCAATGGGCCGTCTTGCAAGCGTACAAACCATTGCGCGGCCTCATCACGGACACGGTTATCCATCGAGCAAGATCCTGTTTCAAAGCGGGTCATGGCGCCATCGCATCCAGACGATCACGCAGATGCCGCAGGGTGCGGATCATATACTTTTCCACCATGTTTTTAGACAGCCCCAGGCGCTGGGCGATTTCCTGCTGGGTCAGGCCCTCGATTTTCTGCCAGATGAAAATCCTGCGACAGTTGAGCGGCAGCTCAGCCAAGGCGCGCTCGATAGAGTCGGCCAACTGGATCGCATGCATGTGATGCTCCGGGTCGCCGCCGTGGGGCGTGTTTTGATCCATGACCCGCAGCGTCAGCGCTTCGCGGCGGTCTTCGCGGCGGTAGGCGTCCACCGCAATATTGCGTGCGGTTTGATGCAGGTAGGCGCGCGGTTGTACTACCTCGCTGGCGCGGGACTCAAGCACACGCACAAAGGTGTCATGCGCTAGGTCTTCGGCCTGCTGACGGCTTCTCAGGCGGCGCGTCCAGGTTCCGATCAACTCTTCGTAGTGCTCGAAAAAGCCTGTTCTGCGGGGCGGCTGAGGGGTCATCGCGGATGCACTGGGGAGGCGGGGCGTGAATAGTAATGCTTCCTATTAAGCAGGGCAATTGCTGCTGATCGAGTGCGCCACTTCTGTTCCCGAGAGCATTTATGTTTTTGAAATAACCGCACTCATATATTGATGCAGGTCGCGTAGATCCTTAATGCTCCAGGCGTGCGGCGCTATCTTTACGCCGTTCTCGCGCAACGTCCTTGGAATCAGGTCGCCATTGGGACGAAGGATGATCGACGACACGATAACACCCGGATAATCCTTGAGCCGCTGCTTGAAAGCTGTGGTTGTAAGGTCTGGCGTTGGCGGATTGCTTTTTTTGGCCAATGGCCCGGTCGCTCTGATATCGGGCCCATGACACACCGCGCACCTTTGGAGGTAAAGCGTCTTGCCATTGATGTTTTCTGCCAAGGCCCCCGACGTTTGAGCCAGTGACAATACTGCTGATAGAACCATGAGTATTTTGTTCATGCGTGCGGTGCCTGTCGGCATACACATTCCATCGTGCCCTCTCCATTCCCTTTATTCTAAGCACCATACGATAACATTCACCTTCCGGCCGAGCGCTACACCTATGCACACGCCTTTTATCGACACCCGCTGCCACCACGCCTTACGCCTTGCCTGCAACATCAGCACTTACCCGCACAAGTTCTGTTTGAGCCAACCCAATCGAAAACTCATCAGCTCCCTGATGGATGAGTGCCCGGGCGTGCAGAGACTGGTCGAGCAACTGTGCCAGATGCAGGCGCTGCTGGCACCCAAGCTGCCACTCACCGGCACGAGCGCACTGTGGAAATCCCGCGAGGCGCATCTGCAGCAAACCCAGATACACACCACCGTCGACACGGCACCTTTACCCGACGGCACCCTGACCGATATAGCGCGGCTGCTCGATCTGCAGCTGTTGGAAACCGTACTCTCGACCATGCCATGCGAAGCCCAGGGCGCCCCGTCCTCGCAGGATACTGTTAGCCTGGCGTGCCACTGCGTTTGGCTTTCTGAGCTACTGGCGCTGGTCATACTGGGTATCGCCAGGGCAGCCCTTGATGAGACCGGCCGTTGCAGCATCACGCCGTCCTCAGACGCCATGCGCATGCACCTACGACGAGTGTGGTTTGGTTCAGCCCTGGAGCAGGCATCCCTTGCGTCTGCCTCCCTGGCTATCCAGAGCCTTGCCATTGTGGCCGCCGACCCGTCTCGACGAAATCAGCTGCAGAACGCCAGGGTATCGGCACTGACTGTATTTCCCCAGCACTGGCGGCTACCGGTAGACTACGGTCCCGTGGCCGGACTGTTATTCGATCAACTTGAACCCTTGCTGCTGATGATTATTCACGCGGTCCATGGGGCACAGTATTCTGGAACCCCACCCTTCGATCATCGCCACGCCGCGCAGAAGGGCATCACGCCGGTCTACGAACTTGTCTGTCAGATTCAAGCGCAACTCCCCGTGGTTGACCGGCTGTTCGATTTCTCTGGAGGCGGCCTGATCCTGGGAACGCGCAACCTGGCGAGTGGCGCCATCGAGACAGCCGAAAAACTTGCAGAAATAAAGCTCGGCGCCAATTGGCACGGCAAGGCCACCTCTGATGCACAGAAAGCCTACCTGTTGAGTCGGCTCAAACGCTGCGCCCATATTGAAGTGCTGGATTTCGAGCTGCTGCAACACCATACAAAAGACAGTGCCGTGGAAGTGGATGTCGATTTTTTCATCCGGGACAACCTGCACGGCCAGATTTATGGCGTTCAGCTCAAACACCTCAAGAAGCGCTCCCATAGCGGTCTACTGGGATGGCTCAGCCTGCTCAGAGAGCCGGCAAGTGGGTTGGGTAACCTGGTCCGACAGTTGGAAAACCTGGTGCTGGTTGCCCGCAACGATGAGAAGGCTCGGGCGGTGTTGATCGGCAACGGGCTCACACCGGCCGAATGCGAGCGCATCATCCCGGTAGGCTTGCACAATGTCGGCAGCATGGACATGTGGTCACTTCAAAACGGCATCCTGCTCTATGACATGCACACGTTCGTGAACCTGGTGGCCGGTAGGGCTGCAGTCGAAATCGGCATGGTCGAGGGGCAAATCATTCATCAGCCGGCGGCCGCCCGCGAAGGACCTCCTCCCAGCCCTCATGCTCCGGACTCGGCGATTGATGCCTACCTGGCCGATCCCCTGTTCCAACACCTGTCCCGGTTTGACAGCGCTGCCAGGGTCAGCCGACAGATGTATATCGGCACGCATACCGTTGTTGCCCACGGCCTGGGCATATGAGCCAAACGGTGAACTTCCATTGCTCGCCGCCAGTCAGCTGAAAGGACTCTCATAATCACAGTGGGTGGGCAATGCAGATTTCCTTGCAGCAACAAGTGGCCCTGGTCACCGGCGCCAGCTCCGGCATTGGCGCCGGTGCCGCCAAAGCCCTGGCCGCAGCGGGTGCGGCGGTGGTGCTCAACTACAATTCCCAGGCGGCACCGGCCGAGGCCCTCGCCGCACAGATCAATGCCGCCGGTGGCCGGGCGCTTGCCATCGGTGGCGATGTGTCCAAGGAAGCTGACGTCGAACGCCTATTTGCCCAGACGCTCGACGCCTTCGGCTACCTGGATATCCTGGTGGCCAACTCCGGGCTGCAAAAAGACGCCAATCTGGTCGACATGACCCTTGAGGACTGGAACACCGTGATTGGCGTCAACCTCACCGGGCAGTTCCTTTGTGCTCGCGAAGCCGTGCGTATTTTCAATCGCCAGGGTGTTCGCGAAGGTGTGTCGCGCGCCGCCGGCAAAATCATCCATATGAGCTCGGTGCATCAACTCATTCCGTGGGCCGGGCACGTGAACTACGCGGCGTCCAAGGGCGGTGTGGAAATGCTGATGCGCAGCCTCGCCCAGGAAGTCAGTGAGCAGCGCATCCGCGTCAACGGCATTGCGCCGGGGGCCATTCGCACGGCAATTAATCGTGCTGCCACCGAAGGTGCGGCAGAAAAAGAGTTACTCAAGTTGATCCCATATGGCCGCGTCGGTGATGTGCAGGACGTGGCCAATGCGGTGGTGTGGCTGGCCAGCGATGCGTCTGATTATGTCGTCGGCAGTACGCTGTTTATCGATGGTGGCATGAGCCTTTATCCGGAGTTTAATGGCAATGGTTGAATTGAAAAGCGAACCCCAAAGCGCCATCGACGCTCACGGCATCATCGGCGACATGCGTAGCGCAGCACTGGTGAACGACCAGGGCAGTATCGACTTTTTCTGTTGGCCCGAATTCGACAGCCCATCGATCTTCTGCGCGCTGCTCGATACGCCCGAGGCCGGCACGTTCCAGCTCACCCCGGACTTGCCCAACGCCCGCCGCGAACAGATCTACCTGCCCGACACCAACGTGTTGCAAACCCGCTGGCTCAGCGATGCGGCGGTGGTAGAAGTTACCGACCTGCTGGCGGTCAGCGAGGAGGTCGACGAGCTGCCGTTGCTGATTCGCCGGGTACGGGTGGTCAGCGGCCAGGCCACCCTGCACCTGCGCTGCGCCGTGCGCCACGACTACGCGCGTGCCAAGACTCGGGCCACAGCTGACGATAGCGGCGTGCTGTTCAGCGCCGACGGCCAGCCAAGCCTACGCCTGGTCGGTAGCCACCCGCTGACCCTCGAAGACCATGCAGCCGTCACCCGTTTCACACTGGCCCAGGACGAAGGCGCCGAATTCGTGCTCGGCGGCCAGGACGATCCGCGGGTGGTCAATGACTGCACCGACCTGTACCTGGAGCGCACCCTGAAGTTCTGGCGCGGCTGGATCTCCCAGTCCAATTACCGTGGGCGCTGGCGCGAAATGGTCAACCGCTCGGCCTTGGCATTGAAGCTTTTGACCTCGCGCAAGCACGGCGCAATCATCGCCGCCGCGACCTTCGGCCTGCCGGAAACCCCCGGCGGCGAACGCAATTGGGATTACCGCTACACCTGGATCCGCGACGCCTCGTTCACCGTCTACGCGTTCATGCGCCTGGGTTTTGTCGAGGAGGCCAATGCCTATATGCGTTGGCTCAGAGGGCGGGTCAGCGACTGCTGCGGGCAGCCGACCAAGATCAACATCCTCTACGGCATCGACGGTCGCCAGGAACTGCCGGAAACCGCACTTGACCATCTGAGCGGCCACGGCGGCGCCCAACCGGTGCGTGTGGGCAATGAAGCGTTCGACCAGATCCAATTGGATATCTACGGCGAACTGATGGACGCGGTGTACCTGGTCAACAAATACGGCGAAGCCATCTCCCACGAAGGCTGGAAACACACGGTGGAAGTGGTCGACCAAGTGTGTGAGATCTGGAACCGCAAGGACGTGGGTATCTGGGAAATGCGCGGCGAGCAGCACCACTTCCTGCATTCGCGCCTGATGTGCTGGGTGGCCCTGGACCGCGCCATTCGCCTGGCGTCCAAACGCTCGCTGCCGGCACCGTTCGCCCGCTGGGACGAGACGCGCCAGGCGATCTACGCCGACATCTGGAGCAACTTCTGGAACGAAGAACGCGGGCATTTTGTGCAGCATATCGGCAGCACTGCGCTGGACGGTTCGATGCTGTTGATGCCGCTGGTGCGTTTCGTCGCAGCGACCGACCCGCGCTGGCTGTCGACATTGGAAGCGATCCAGAAAAGCCTGGTGCGCGACGGCATGGTCTACCGTTATCGCAACGACGACAGCCAGATCGATGGGCTGCAAGGCACCGAGGGCGCATTTGCCGCCTGCTCGTTCTGGTATGTCGAATGCCTGGCTCGCGCCGGCCAAGTAGAAAAAGCCCATCTGGAATTCGAACAGTTGCTGCGTTACGCCAACCCCCTGGGGTTATACGCCGAAGAGTTCGACAGCCAGGCCCGGCACCTGGGCAATACGCCCCAGGCCTTGAGCCATTTGGCGTTGATCAGTGCGGCGACCTTCCTGGACCGCAAGCTCAGCGGGGAGAAGACCGTATGGCAACCCTGAATGCCCCTGCCCCATTGCTCTATGTGCGCACCTCCGTGTTGGATGTAGCTTACGAGACCCATGGTCCCATCGCAGGCGAGCCGGTGATCCTGCTGCATGGCTTCCCCTACGACCCACGCGGCTACGATGAGATCGCGCCAACGCTGGCCGAGCGTGGTTACCGGGTGTTGGTACCGTATCTGCGCGGTTATGGCCCGACGCGATTTATCAATGATCAAGTGATGCGCTCCGGCCAACAGGCGGCGCTGGCCAAGGACCTGCTGGATTTCATGGATGCCCTGGCAATCCCCCAGGCAACCCTTGCCGGGTTTGACTGGGGTGGGCGCGCCGCGTGTATTGTCGCGGCGCTGTGGCCGCAACGGGTACGCGGCCTGGTGACCGGCGATGGCTACAACATCCAGGACATCGCCAAGTCACTCGCGCCTCGGGCTGCGGAAACTGAGCATCGTTTGTGGTACCAGTATTACTTTCATACCCAGCGCGGGGTCGACGGTTTGACCGTCAACCGCCGTGAACTCTGCGAATTGTTATGGCGGCTCTGGTCACCGACGTGGCGTGAAGGCCCAAGCCTGTACGCCAACACCGCGCCATCGTTTGATAACCCGGATTTTGTCGCGGTGGTGATTCACTCCTATCGCCATCGATTCATGTATGCGCCGGGCGATCCCGCATTGGAATTCATCGAGCAGGCATTGGTGCCGCAACCGGTGATCTCGGTGCCGAGCATCTCATTGTGCGGTGCCGACGATGGCGTGGGCCCGCCCTCTCAAGAAGATGAGGATGTGGGGCTCTTCAGCGGTTTTTATCAAAGGCACGTGTTGCCTGGCGTGGGCCATAATGTTTTCCAGGAAGCGCCCAAGGTCACGCTGGAGGCCTTGCTGGAATTACTGCAGCGCTGAAAAACGCTCCCGATAAGCCTGGGGCGTCACCGACAGGGCGCGCAGGAAGCTGCGGCGCAATGTCTCTTCACAGCCAAAGCCGCATTGCAGGGCAATGCGTTTGATCGAGGTGGTGCTGTCTGCCAACTGTCGGCGTGCGCTTTCGATACGGATCAGTTCAACAGCGCGCGCCGGGGTTTGGCCGGTTTCGGCTCGGTAGTGACGCACAAAACTGCGCTCACTCATGCCGGCCTGCGCCGCCAGGGTGGCGATGTTCAGATCCAGTGTCAGGTGCTCGGCGATCCAGGCGTGCAATTCGGCAAAGCGGCTGTCGCTCTTTTGCAGGGCCAGCGTCACGCTGAATTGCGCCTGCCCGCCGGGGCGCTTGAGGAACACCACCAGGTGACGCGCTACTTCCAGGGCAAAGGCACGCCCCAGATCCTCTTCCAACAGGGCCAGGCACAGGTCGATCCCGGCGGTCACACCAGCCGACGTCCACACTGCGCCTTGCTGGATGAAAATCGGATTGGCCTCCACCGTCAGCGCGGGAAACTTGCGCGCCAGTTCTTCACAGCGCGTCCAGTGCGTGGCCACCCGACAGCCGTCGAGCAAGCCACTGGCGGCCAACAGAAAAGCTCCGGTGCACACCGAAGTCATGCGCCGCGTGTGCCGGGCTTTTTCCCGCACCCATTGCACCAGCGCCGGGTCTTCGGCTGCGCCGTAGACGCCCCAGCCACCGGCGATCACCAGGGTGTCGCAAGGCGTGTCGTTGGCGGGCAGCGGTTCGGCCAGCAGCGCCAGGCCGGCAGAGGTCTTTACCGGGTCAGCCTGGGCGGCGATCACACTCACCGCGTAGGGCAATGGCAAGCCACGCTGGCGTGCCAGGTCATTGGCGGACGCGAACACCTGCAGGGGGCCGGTCACATCGAGCACCTGGACATTCTCAAAGGCGAGCACATTAATGATTCTGGGCATGATTGGCGTGATTAGTGGGCTCAATGGCGTATGCGCCAAAGCCTAGGCTTCTACAGTGAGGTCGTCCACCCCCTTTATCGGAGCTTGATTCATGACCTTGCACATCGGTTTTCTGTTGTTCCCCGGCATCCAGCAACTGGACCTTACCGGCCCCTATGACGTGCTTGGTTCACTACCCGACGTGAAGCTGCACCTGGTGTGGAAAGACCTGGCACCGATTACCTCGAGCACCGGCCTGATGTTCACGCCGACCATGACCTATGCCGACTGTCCGGCCCTGGATGTGTTGTGTGTGCCCGGCGGTGCAGGCGTAGGCGCGCTGATGGAAGACCCGCAAACTCTGGACTTCCTCAAGGCCCAGGCGCAAACCGTGCGCTATATGACCTCGGTGTGCACCGGCTCGCTGGTGCTCGGAGCTGCGGGATTGCTGCGTGGCCGCAGGGCAACCACCCATTGGGCCTACCATCACCTGCTCGCGCCGCTCGGTGCAATCCCGGTACAAGGGCGTGTGGTACGTGACGGCAACCTGTTGACCGGTGGCGGGATCACTGCCGGGATCGACTTTGCCCTGACCCTGGCGGCGGAGTTGTACAGCGAGGAGGCGGCGCAACTGGTGCAGTTGCAGATCGAATATGCGCCGGCGCCGCCGTTCGACTCCGGCAGCCCGGAGACTGCGCCCAGGCATGTGCTGGAGGAAGCCAACAAGCGCACGGTAGAGTCGCGCAGAGTGCGTGGGGAGATCGTGGCCCGAGCGGCTGCGCGGTTGGGTTGAATGTTCATCCGTGGCGAGGGAGCTTGCTCCCCCGCCACGGTACAGCGCTGCTTCTTAACTGACGGGCATCTCAGCATCAGTATCTACACATCTCCTGGTATGGCGCTTTACCTGTGGGAGGGGGCTTGCTCCCGATGGCTGCTTCAGGGCCGACCAAGATGCCGGATCAGACCGAGTACATATCCGTTACCGCAGGAATGGATATGTACTCGGTATAACTGTGTCGGCTGTCAGGCCGCCTTCGCGGGCAAGCCCGCTCCCACAGTTGGATCGTGGGGTATCAGGTAGATGAGCATCGGCTGTCGGGCCGTCACAGGAGCAAGCTCCCTCGCCACAAAAAAGCTTGCTTGGCGTCCAGCGTGTCTTCAGGCAGGACGAGACATCACCGCCAAACGCACAGCCAGCACCATCAGCACGGTCGCCAGACCCCACTTCTGCAGCCAGGCGCTTTTTGAGCGCTTGGCGAAGAAGCGACGGAGCGTACCGCCAAACATCCCCAGCAGCGCGTGAAACACGCCTGCAATCAGCGTCAGCACGCCACCCAGCACCATTAATTGAACGGCGATGGGCCCAGCCTCCGGTTGCACAAACTGCGGCAGGAACACCATGAAAAACAACAGCGCCTTGGGGTTGAGCAAACTGTTGAGCATGGCCTGTAGAAATACCCGGCCCAGGGCCACGCGGCCGACGTGCGCAGTATCCGGCCCGGAGCGCGTCTGCAAGGTCTTGAACACCAGCCATAGCAGGTAGATCACACCGGCGTAACGAATCAAGTCAAACGCTGGCGGCCAACTGGCGACCAATGCCGTCACTCCCATGGCGGTCAACGCCGTCAGTAACAGGTCTGCCACAGCGATGCCCAGGGCCGACGCACAGCCCCCACGCCAGCCATGGGTCACACCATGGCTGATCACAAACGCCATATTTGGCCCCGGTGACAGCAGCAACAGCAAAACAGCGCCGGAAAAAACCGCAAGAGTGACGAGGCTGATCATGGGTGAACCGTCCGCCTGGAAAAGCCCAGATTAATCGGCGAATACAGGGCGCACAAAAAATTGTGCTGGATACATTGCTGCGCAGAAAACCAGGTGATTGCTGAATGCCACGATCAACGTCTAGAATGCGAAACATTATCAATTAAGTTTGCTGCGCCGGGATGACCATGTCGAGCGATCACCCTCTGGACCCTGCCGCCATCGGCCAGCTTTACCAGGCCCACCACTCCTGGCTGCGCGGCTGGTTGAGCCGGCGCACCGGCTGCCGTGAACACGCCGCCGATCTGGCGCAGGAAACCTTCGTGCGCCTGCTCAACGCGCGCAAGCACCAGACCTTGCAGCAGCCGCGGGCTTATTTGAGCAGCATTGCGCGCAGCTTGATGATCGACCAATACCGGCGCCGCGAGCTGGAGCGCGCCTATCTGGAAAGCCTGGCGCACTTCCCCCAAGTCGAGGTGCCGAGCGAAGAAACCCGCTTGCTGATCCTCGACAGCCTGGAGCGCATCGACCGTTTGCTCGACCAACTCAAGCCGCGAGTGCGCGAAGCGTTCCTGTTGGCGCAACTGGACGGCCTGACCTGCCCGCAGATCGCCCTGCGCCTGGGCGTATCCAGGGCCACGGTGGAACGTGACCTGTCCAAGGCGCTGCACGCCTGTTATCGGTTGCGCTATGCCGAACTCTGACCCGCGCCTGGTGGACCAGGCCATCCAGTGGATGATCAAGCTGCGTTTCAACACCGCCGACGACGCCAGCACTGCGGCCTTTGAGCAGTGGTTGCAACGCAGTGCCGCACATCAGCAGGCCTGGCAGCGGGTAGCGGCCATGGATGACGATTTCAAGCACCTGCCGGCGCATGTCAGTCGCCATGCACTCGATGGCGCGCGCCAGCGCATCAGTCGGCGTGAAGGTTTGAAGGTGCTGGGGTTGTGTGTCGGCGCCGCCGGGCTGGCCTGGCTGGGCCGTGACTACACACCGCTGCCCGCCCTGCTGGCCGACTACCGCACCGCCACCGGCGAGCGGCGCTGGGTGGCATTGGGCGATGGCAGCAAAGTCCAGCTCAACAGCGCCAGCGCCATCGATATCGCGTTAAACGCCGAGCGACGGTTGGTGAACCTGCGCCAGGGAGAGGTGCTGGTCGATACCGGCGCCGACAACCGCCCGTTCTGGGTACACACCCGCGACGGTTACCTGCGCGCCCTAGGCACGCGCTTGCTGGTGCGCGAAGAGCCGGCAGGCACGTTGTTGGCCGTGCAACAGGGCGCGGTGGCGGTATTTTCCGACAGCCATGACATCACTGCACGCCAAGTGATCAAGCCCGGCGAACAGGTGCTGCTCAACCGTAGCGGCGTCCACCCCTCCCCCGCCAATGGCCTCGACCCCTGGGCCTGGAGTGACGGCGTGATCAGCGCCCACAACATGCGCCTGGATGACTTCCTCGCCGAACTGGGCCGTTACCGCAACGGGCTGGTGCGTTGCGGCGAAGCGGTGGCCGGGCTGCGGGTCTCGGGCACCTACCAACTGGATGACACCGACCAGGTATTCAAACTCGTGGCCCAATCGTTGCCGGTCGCTGTGACCTACCGCAGCCGTTACTGGGTGACCGTCTCCGCTCGGGTTTAACCGACTGAAAATAAATGAGGTGAATTCTCATTGCCGCTCGACCTGTAAGGAAAGGCCGATCAACAGGCCGGTTTCATTCACTTTCCTCAGGAGCATCCCGCGGTCATGCAAGCGTTCCCCTCCAAACGTTCACCTCTCAGACACGCCGTCAACGCCCTTCTCCTGGGCGCGAGCGTGGCGGCCAGCGCCCTGCCCTATACCGCTAGTGCCCAAGAGCCCGGCAACGAGCGCCCGGCCCGCGCCTGGGATATTGCCCCTGGCCCTCTGGCCGGCGCCCTTGATCAGTTTGCGCGGCAGGCCGGTATCAGCCTTTCATATGACGCGGGCAGCGTGGCGGGCAAAAACAGCCCGGGGCTGAACGGCACCCTGGACCCACAATCGGCCCTGAGCCGGTTGCTTCAGGGCCAGGGGTTGCAGGCTCAAAGCCAGGGCCAGAACGCTTGGTTGTTGTTGCCTCAGCATCAAGACAGCTCGGCGCTGAACCTGGGCGCCACCACCATCACCGGCGATCGCCTGGGCGCCACCACCGAAGGCAGCGGCTCCTACACCACCGGTGCGGTGACCATCGGCAAGGGTGAACACAGCCTGCGACGCACCCCGCAATCGGTGAGCGTGATGACCCGCAAGCTGATGGATGACCAGAACATCACCACCATCGACCAATTGCTGGAGCGCACGCCAGGCATCACCAGCTACGAATCGCCCATGGGCGGCAAGTATTTCTATTCCCGGGGCTTCAAGATGCTCGGCCAGTACCAGTTCGATGGCGTGCCGCTGGACATCGGCAAGGATTACATACAGGCCGACAGTTTCAGCGCAAACATGGCGATTTATGACCGGGTGGAAGTGCTCAAGGGGGCCGCCGGCATGCTCAAGGGCGCCGGCACCGCCAGTGGTGCGGTGAACTTCGTGCGCAAGCGGCCCCAGGCCACTCCCACCACCAGCCTCGGGTTGTCGGCAGGCACCTGGGATAACTACCAAGCCGAACTCGACACTGGCGGCCCGCTGAACGACAGCGGCACGGTGCGTGGCCGCGCGGCAGTCAGCCAACAGAATCGCGGTTCCTACATGGACCTTGCCAAGCGCCAGGACCAAGCGTTTTACGCAGCCCTGGACATGGATGTCACACCCGACACCACCCTGGGCTTCGGTGCCAGCCATGAGGATGTCGACGCCACGCCGTGCTGGAGCGGCCTGCCGCGCTACCGCGACGGCAAAAGCCTCGGCCTGAGCCGCTCCACCTGCCTGGGCCAGGCCTGGAACGACTGGCAAAGCCAGCGCACCACGTTGTTCGCCGATGTGACCCATCACTTCAATGACGCCTGGAAGCTCAAAGTCAGCGCCGTGCATAGCCGCAACCTGCAAGATATCAAATACGCCGCCAGTGAAAGCACCGTGGACTATGGCGACCCGGCGCCCACCCTCACCAGCTACGCCGCACTGCTGGACTACGATCACAAGGACTACGGCCTGGATGCCTATATCGACGGCCAGTTCGAGGCGTTTGGCCTGCAACATGAATTGATCCTCGGCGCCAACGGCAGTCGCGGTACCCAGGACGATGTCTACGCGATCCGCAACCTGCCCCAGCGCCAAAGCGTTTTCAACCCCAATCACCACTTCCCGGAACCTGCCGACGACACGTTCTGGCCCAACATGTACCGAGGCGGCACCGTCAACGAGACCGCCACGCAATACGGCGCCTACGCCACCTTGCGCCTGCGCCTGACCGAGCCCTTGATGCTGGTGCTCGGCAGTCGCGTCAGCTGGTACGAAAACCGCCGCAAGTCCCTGAACCTGGCGTGGGGCGAGTGGGCCGATCAAGACGCACGCACCAAGGAAACCGGCGTGGTAACGCCGTTTGGCGCGTTGATCTATGACCTCAATGACAATCTCTCGGTGTACGCCAGCTACGCCGATATTTTCCAGCCGCAAAGCTCCTACGCCACGGTCAGCGGTTCGGCCCTCAAGCCAAAAATGGGCGAGAACTATGAGCTTGGCATCAAGGGTGAGTGGTTTGACGGGCGCTTGAACAGCTCCCTGGCAGTGTTCCGCGCAATCGAAAAGAATGCCGCCCAAACCGACTTCGAGACCCGTTGCGGCAGCTCCTCAGACGGCTACTGCTACACCGACACAGGCAAAGTTCGCGCCCAAGGGGTGGAGGCCGAGCTCAGTGGTGAATTGCTCGAACGCCTGCAAGTGTTCGGCGGCTATACCTACACGCAGACCAAGAACCTGAAAAACATCGATAGCACAGCCGAAGGCGCGGTATCCAACACCTACGTGCCACGGCATATGCTCAGGTTGTGGGGCGACTATCAGTTGGACGGTGCGCTGTCGAAATGGACAGTCGGTGCAGGGGTCAACGCCCAAAGCAGCAACTACCGACTGCAAACCATCAAGCTTGAACAAGCTGGATATGCGTTGTGGAATGCGCGCCTGGCGTATCAGGTGGACGACACTTGGACCGTGGCGCTCAACGGCAACAACCTGTTTGATAAAAACTACTACCAGACCGTGGGCACAGCGGGTTGGGGTAATCTCTACGGAGAGCCGCGCAACCTGACGCTGAGCCTCAAAGGTAACTTCTAAGCACTGCACATCACCCGCTGTAGGAGCGAGCTTGCTCGCGAAAAACTCACGGACGCCGCGTTTATCCAGGAAACACGCGTTATTGTTGACGTTTTTCGCGAGCAAGCTCGCTCCTACTAAAAAGCCTTGCCCTCCCCCCTCCTACCATCGTCAGAGAGCTTTTTTCGCTGGCAGGCAAATCCCCATGTTTGTTCCTACACTCCAAAAAGCCAGCATCAATTCTCGATTATTCTGAAAGACTCCCGCCAATGTCAATAAAACGTCATATCATGGGGGCCTTATGAGAGCCATTGACGGCAACGGCGAAAAAAGCCAAATCATTGACACGGAACCTCAAGGAAGCCACTATTTAGCCATCACTCCGTAAATTCCTGCGCACGAACAGGCGTTACGTATTACCCAGCGACAGCAGTCGTTCGATTTTGCACCACTTGTAAAGCAAACCTGCCTTATGGATGAGCAAACGAACAGGAACGTTCTGGTGGTGTATTGAGGATCTGATCTATGCGCGGTAAATCGTCGGTCGATAGCCTGTTTTTGACTCGTCCCGGTTTCGTTGAGTTTTTTGTCGTCTTTGTAAAACTGATCCACGGCCTCACTGCTGTGGTGCCGGCAATTATCCTGTTGTTCTATCCGGAACCTGTCGCCGAGCACATGCGCAACCACTACCTGGGCCTGCTGGTGTTCTTTGCGCTGCTGACCATCATTCTATTCCAGGCCCTGGGGGTGTACTCCGAGGATCTGTTCAGCAATCGCCTGCGTTTTCGCGTGATGCTGGTGGCCTGGGTCTCGGCGTTCTGCATCCTGCTGTTCATGTACCAGATCTTGCTGCTATTCCCGCAGTTGAGCCCACGCAACCTGGCGGCCTGGTTCTCCATGAGCCTGGTGCTGTTTGGCGTGGAGCGGATATTGATGCTGCGCCTGTATCGCCATTTGATGAAGAACGGCAAGTTCTTGCAGCGCACGGTGATCCTGGGCTTTACCGAGACGGCGGTCCACGTGGCCGAACACCTGTCGCGCAATAGTGATATCCGTTCCGGCCTGATCGGTTTTATCGACGACCGTACCGAGCGCATTCCCAAGGAATTGAGCCGCCTGCCGTTGTTGGGTAATACCCGCGACCTGGAAAAGCTGATCCGCTCCGAACAGGTCAACCAGGTGATGATCACCCTGCCCTGGGCCGCCGAACAGCGCATCAATGGCTTGGTCAAGCGCCTGCGGCAGATGTCGGTGAACGTCATGCTGGTGCCGGACATGGCCGCCTTGCGCTATGGCCATAACCGCATCACCGATGTGGGCGGCATCCTGATGTTCAACACGTCGCAGTTGCCACTGCGCGGCTGGTCGCCCTTTATCAAGCGTTGCGAAGACCTGCTGCTGGCCAGCCTGGGCCTGCTGCTGCTGTCACCGCTGATGCTGGTGACGGCCATCGCGATCAAACTCGATTCCAAGGGCCCGGTGCTGTTTCGCCAGAAGCGCTTTGGCTACAACGACAACCTGATCCGGGTGTTCAAGTTCCGCTCGATGTACGTCGAGCAGACCGACCTCAATGCCGAGAACCAGACTACGCGCCTGGACCCGCGCATCACCCGGGTCGGCCGGATCATTCGCAAGACCAGCATCGATGAGCTGCCACAGCTGTTCAACGTGCTGCTGGGCAATATGTCGATGGTCGGCCCGCGCCCCCATGCCACGGCCACCAAGGCCGCCGGGATTCCGTTCGAGCAAGCGGTCAGCGAATACAGCTCGCGCCATCGGGTCAAGCCCGGCATCACCGGCTGGGCGCAGATCAACGGCTACCGCGGCGAAACCGACACCCTGTTCAAGATCCAGAAGCGGGTCGAATACGATCTGGAATACATCGCCAAATGGTCGGTGTGGCTGGATCTGTACATCGTTTTCATGACGGTTCCGGCCGTCCTTTCCACCAAGGAAGTCTATTGATGAACCCTCTTAACGGATTGATCCCGTGCATCATCTCCGGTGGTTCGGGCACGCGGCTGTGGCCGGTTTCGCGGCAGAACATGCCCAAGCCCTTCATGCGCATGCGTGACGACCAGAGCCTGCTGCAGAAGACCTTCCTGCGGGCCAGTCACTTGCCGGGGGTGGACAGCATCCTGACGGTAACCAACCGCGACCTGCTGTTTCGCACCCTGGACGACTACCGCGCGGTGAACACCCAGCGCCTGGGCCTCGACCTGCTGCTGGAGCCGTTTGGCCGCAACACCGCCGCCGCCATCGCCGTGGCCGCCTTGCACGTGCAAGAGCATTTTGGCGCAGACGCGCAGTTGCTGGTGATGCCGGCCGATCATCTGGTCCTCGATGAAGGCGCCTTTGCCCAGGCGGTGGAAAAAGCCCGCGCATTGGCCGAAGCAGGTTACCTGGTGACCTTTGGCATCCAGCCTGACCGAGCAGAAACCGGCTTTGGCTATATAGAACAAGGGGCGCCGCTGGGTGTTGGGTTCCAGGTCCAGCGCTTTGTCGAAAAGCCCGATCAGGCCACCGCCCAAGGCTACCTGGACGGCGGCAAGCACCTGTGGAATGCCGGCATGTTCTGCTTCAAGGCTGCCAGCCTGCTGGAAGAATTGGCCAGCCACGCACCGACAGTCCTGGACGCAGCCAAGGCCGCACTCGAGCACAGCCAGACCCTGCAAAACAGCAGCAGTCGCCAGCGCGAACTGAGCCCGGAAGGTTTCGGCACCGCGCCGGACATCTCCATCGACGTGGCCTTGATGGAAAAATCCGCGCAGGTCGCGGTCGTGCCCTGCGACATTGGCTGGAGCGATATCGGCTCCTGGGAAGCCCTGCGCGAACTCACCCCCAGTGACGACAATGGCAACCAGATCAATGGCGAGGCGATCCTGCACGACGTGCATAACTGCTATATCGATTCGCCCAAGCGCGTACTCGGTGCAGTGGGCGTGCGCGACCTGATCATCGTCGACACCCCGGACGCACTGCTGATCGCCGACGCCCATCGCAGCCAGGATGTGCGGTATATCGTCGCCGAACTCAAGCGCCAGAATCACCCGGCGTTCAGCCTGCATCGCACCGTCACCCGCCCATGGGGCACCTACACGGTGCTGGAAGAAAGCACGCGGTTCAAGATCAAGCGCATCGTGGTCAAGCCCAAAGGCTCGCTGTCCCTGCAAATGCACCACCACCGCAGCGAGCATTGGGTGGTGGTCAGCGGCGCGGCGATGATCACCAATGGCGAGCGGGAAATCCTGCTCAATATGAACGAGTCCACCTACATTCCTGCCGGGCACAAACACCGCCTGACCAACCCCGGCATCATCGACCTGGTGATGATCGAGGTACAGAGCGGTGAGTACCTGGGTGAAGACGACATCGTGCGCTATGACGACATCTACGGCCGCGCGCCGGTTGAAGTGAAACCCTGATGCGTACCTCCCTGATCATCCCCACCCGCAATGCGGCCAGCCATCTGGACCGCCTGTTGCCAGCGCTGCGCATGCAGACCTTGCAGCCGGACGAGATGCTGGTGGTCGACAGCGCATCGAGCGATGACACCGTGGCGCGCTTGCGCGAATTCGGCGCACGCGTGGAAGTGATTGATGCCGGTGATTTCAACCACGGCGGCACCCGGCGCTGGGCCAGTGAACAGGTGGGCGGCGACGCCTTGATCGTGATGACCCAGGACGCCATCCCCGCCACCGCCGAGACCTTCGCCAACCTGATCAGCGAGCTGCAACTGGACCCGCTCAATGGCGTGGCCTATGGCCGACAACTGCCGCACCCCGGCGCCGGCGTGCTCGGCGCGCAGTCGAGGCACTTCAATTACCCGGCGACCAGCCGCACCAAACGCCTGGACGATGCAGCGCAACTGGGCATCAAGACCTGCTTCAGCTCCGACTCGTTTTCGGTATACCGGCGCAGCGCCCTGAGCGCGGTGGGTGGCTTCCCCCAGGATGTGATCGGCAGCGAAGACGCCTACGTCGCCGCACGCATGTTGCTGGCCGGCTACCAGGTGCGCTACGCCGCCAGCGCGCAGGTGTATCACTCCCACGATTACCGCTTGCTGGAAGAGTTTCGCCGCTACTTCGATATCGGTGTGTTCTACGGCCGCGAGCCGTGGATTCGCCAGGCGTTTGGCGACGCCGGCGGTGAAGGCAAACGTTATGTTCTGGCCGAACTGCGCGCATTGCGCGAGGCCAACGCGCTGTATCGCGCGCCCGAAGTGGTGGTGCGCAGTGCCTTTAAATTGCTGGGTTATCGCCTCGGCCACCTTGAACGCTACTTGCCCAACTCGCTTAAACGGCGCGTGGGCATGTTTTCCACCTACTGGACTTGAGCCGTCATGAAGACTATTAACCGACGTTCCCGTCTTACCCTGTTCAGCCTCTTGAGTGCCTCAATCTGGCTGGCGGGTTGTTCGACCCCCGCGCGGGTGCCGCTTCCTGACGACAATACGCTCAAGGCCGGCCATCAAGCAGCGCTGACCCTGGCCGACCTGCCGCCGCCGCAGGTGCTGATCCAGAGCGGCGACTCGCTGCGGATCGTGCGCGATGCCCAGGAACCGGCGGCGGCCGATGACATGACGGTGTTCGTGGTACGCCCCGACGGCGTGATCTCGGTGCCCAACATTGGCCGGGTCAAGGCGGCCCTGCGCACGCCCGAAGACCTGGGCAAGGAAATCACCGAGAAGTACAAGCGTATCTACCGCGAACCGGCGGTGACGGTGAACATCGCCAGCGCACCGAGCAACAAGGTGTTTATCGGCGGCGCGGTGCCCAACCCGGCGTTTTTCGACCTGGCCGGAAACGTCAGCGTCGAGCAGGCGCTGCTCAGTTCCGGCGGTGTATTGCCCTCGGCGGATGCCTCCAACGTGGCCTTGATGCGCACCGGCCCGGATGGCAAGTACAGGACGTATTTCATCAGCCTGGAAAGCATGTTGACCAACGCCAATCACCCGCGGGTGGCGTTGCAGCGCGGCGATTTGATCTTCGTGCCGCAGTCGGGCATCGGCGCGACGGTGGAGGCTGTGGATATGTACTTCACAAGGCTGTTTCCGATCAACAAGGGGATTGGTATTGGTTTGAATTATGACCTCAATGACAGCGGCGTGAAAAACAGCGGGAACACGACTAATGGCCCTATAAATGTCTTTCCCCAAGGCACAACTCCTTGATCGTTACCTGATTGAGTTGACTGCAATTTTCGCATTCAGCGTTAAACAATTTTCAATGGAGTAATCCTGTGATCGAAATCCGCTCTCTTCGCGACCTGCTGCGGCTGTTTTTCATCTACCGCCGCGAATTCAAACTGGCAGTGATCACCACGATCGTCGTCGCGGTGCTGGGTGCCTTCCTGTTGCCGGCTCGCTACGAGTCCGACGCGCGCTTGCTGGTCAAGCCGGGGCGGGATAACACCACGTTGCCGATCGAAGCCGCCAACCGCCAGACGCTGATTGCCCCGAGCACCCAGCACGACCCGATTGTCGACGAGGAAAAAATGCTCACCGGCCGGCCCATTGTGCATATCGTTGCCGAGCGCTATATGGCGATGACATCCGAACCGCCACAAGGCTTCTGGAAGATCACCAAGTTCTACGTCAAAAAAGGCGTTGGCGAAGTGATCAATGGCGTGCGCAGCGTGCTGCAGTTCGTAGGCCTTGCCGAGAAACAAAGCCCGCTTGAGCGCCTGGCGACCTCGCTGGAGAAGAACTTCAAAGCCGGTCACGAGCCGGGCTCTTCGGTGATCGAGATTTCCTTCACCTGGGACGACCCGGCGGTGGCGCAAAAAATCGTCGAGGAATGGGTCAATGCCTACCTTGAGGAACGTGCGCGGATCCTCGGGCGCAAAAGCCTGCATACCTTCTACGAAACCGAGCGCGCCAAGGTGGCGGAAAATATCCAAAGCCTGAAGGACCAACTGCAAGGCCGTCTGAAGCAGATCGATTCGATCAGTGTCGATGCGCGCCTGAAGAACCTCACCAGCCAGATCGACCGCGTCACCGACGCCAAGGTCAGCGCACAAAACCAGATCTCGGGGATCCGCAGCCTCCTGGCCAACGCCAGCCAGCAGATCAAGAACCAGCCGGCGGACGTGGTGACGATGCGCGAAACCAGCCTTAACCCCACCCAACTGGACCTCAAGCGCCAGCTCAATGCGCTGCAAGTAGAGCGGGCTCGCCTGTTGCGCACCTACCTGCCGGGCACCCCGCAGGTCAATCAGATTGAGCAGAACATCCGCGATATGGAAGCCCTCAGCGCCCAGGAAGCCACACGCCTGGAGCGCTCGCAAAACACCGCGCCCAACAGCCTGGTGATCAACATCAAGCAGCAAGTGATCGACGCCCAATTGCAAGAGCGCAAACTGGCCGGCGAAATCGAGAACTACGACAAGACCCTCGCCGAGCTGCGCGACCAGCGTGACAAGGCGATGACCGATGAGCCGGAACTCAACAAGCTGAGCCAACAACTGCGCGCCGCCGAAAAAAGCTACGCCTTGTACTCGGACAATCTTGAACAGGCGCGAATCGACCACGAACTGGACAACAGCCAGATCAGCAACATCGCCCTGATCGAACACGCCACCCTGAACCCGTCACGCGTGTTTCCCAAGAGCCTGCTGATTCTGTTGTTCGCCATTCCCGCCGGCGTGGCCGTGGGCTTGTTGACCATCTATGTGCTGTACCTGCTGGACCAGCGCATTCACGATGGCACCCGGTTGCAGGAGATGTTCCATGTGCCGCTGTGGAGCAGCATCCCCGATGTGCAAGACGCAACGCCGGCAGCCGTCACCGCCAGCCTCTATCGCCTGTACAGCCTGCTGCCCCTGGAGCGCATCGCCAGTGAAGGCTTTGCCCTGGGCCTGACCTCAGCGCGACATGGCGAGGGCGTGACGTTTATCGTCGAGCAGCTCAAGCGTCTGCTGGAGGAGCGTGGCCACCGCGTCTCGGTCGATGGGGCAAACGCGCCCACGCCGGGTGAAGTGCTGTTGCTGGATGCCTCGGCCTTGTCGTCCAACCCCCAGGCCTTCCTGACGCTGCGCCGCGCCGACCAGATCGTGCTGGTGATCGAAGCCCGCACCAGCACCGTGCCGACCATCGAAAACGCTGTGTCGCTGCTGACCACCGCGTTCGGCAAAGTGGACGGCATGATCCTCAACCGCCGCCGCTTTGAGGTGCCGGCCAAGGTCCTGGCACGAATCAACAGCTGGCGCGGTGCGGCCTGATGCGTATCGCGCTGCTGGCACCGCTGCCACCGGAGCAGACCGGGATCGCCGATTACGCTGCACACTTGCGTAACGCGCTGATCGAACTGGGCCTTGAGGTGGTGACCCCGCTGGCGGGCTGCCAGGACCTGCCTGAACAATTGCGGCGCCTGCAGGCGTTTGACTGGAGCGGCGTGGACCTGGTCCATGCCGAGCTGGGGGGCGGACGCTTCGGTGAATTCCAGGCGCTGGGTTACCTGCGCCGGGCGCAACCGCACCTGCCCTTGACCGCCACGGTGCATGATCCGGAGCGTCTGATCTGGCGCCGGGCCAAACTGTTTTTCCCCTTGACCCTGCTCGAACGCCTGCCTCACCCGCTGCCCCAGGCGGCGGCACTGCTGGCCGACCCGCTGACCTTGCGCGAAGAACGGCGCCTGGCCAAAGGCATGCGCCGGCTGATCACCCTCACCCGCCTGGGCGGCGACTGCCTGCGCGAACGCATGGGCCTGCGCCCGCAACAAGTGGCGGTGATTGCCCACGGCAACCTGCCCATCGCGCCTCAGGACTTGCCGCCACTTGCACCGTTGCGTCTGCTGTATTTCGGCTTTATCTATCGCGGCAAGGGCATTGAGGACCTGCTCCAGGCCCTGGCCCGGTCACTGGCCGCCCACCCCCAATGCCGAGGCCAAATACGCCTGACCCTGGCCGGCGGCACCGCCCCGGAAATGACCTTTGACCCGGCCGGCAACTACCTCGATGGCCTGCGCCAACAGATCAGCGCGCTGCACCTGGAGGATGTGGTGGACTGGCAGTTGGACCTGCCATCGGCGCAGATCCCCGCTACGATCCAGGCGCACCATGTGATGGTATTGCCTTACCGCGAATCGAAAAAACTCAGTTTTCTGGGGCAGATGCGTGGCACCAGCGGCGCGCTGTCGTGGGCCAATGCCTGCGGGCGCGGGGTGATCACCTCCAACGCCCGTGCCTTTGCCGAAGAAGTGGCCGGCGGCAATGGCATCACCTATCAGCAGGGCGATATCGATTCCTTGAGCAACGCCTTGAACCGCTTGATCCTCGACCCGCAACAGGCCCGGCAATGGGCCGCCCAGGCTGGGGAAATCGGCCGCCAACGCCAGTGGGCCAACACGGCCCAACGTTTTGCCGAACTCTTTCGGGATGCTTGTGAGGAGCCGTTGCGATGAAAATTTCATCCGTTCGCCCGATGTGGCGCTATCTGCCGTTGGTGCTGGCAATCGCCGTCGGGGGCGCCCTGCTGTCGAGTGAAAAAGTCGATGCGCAACCGGTGAACCTGGCCCCGGAGCGCAGCGTGGCATGGAAGGACTTTCTTGGCGTGAATGCGCATTTTCTGTGGTTCAAGCCCGAGCAGTACCGCAAGCAGATCAACCAATATAAGAAGCTTGGATTGCAATGGGTGCGGGTCGACCTGCACTGGGATCGCCTGGAGCCCAAGGAAGAGGGTTATCAGCTCAGCACTTTCGATGAACTGGAGCGCACCCTGACTGCCGAAAAAATCCGCTCGGTGTTTTACCTGGTGGGTTCGGCGCCCTTTATCACCACCGCCCCCAAGGGCGCGCCGTTCCAGGACCAGTATCGGCCACGGGACGCCGGCATCTACGCAGCGCGTCTGGCGCTCCTGGCCAAACGCTACCCGAATATTGATGCCTGGCAGGTGTGGAACGAACAGAACCTGCCGAACAACTGGCGCCCTAAAGTCAACGCCAAGGAGTACGGGCAATTGTTATTGGCCAGTCACCAGGCCTTGAATATTGCCGCGCCCGGTAAACTGCAAGTCATGGGCGGCATGGCGTACTACAGCCAGATGCCGCCCCGTGGCAAAACCCTGATGTTTGAAGCGCTCGGCGCTTTGGGTGTGCAAAGCCTGGGCATGGTCGCGGCCTATCATCCCTATTCGATGACCCCGGAAACCGATGAGCCGGGCAAGAACGAAGTGCTGCTGCGCGGCGATCAACTCAATGCAATGCTGCATGGCGCCGGGATCAAGCAGGTATGGGCCACTGAGTGGGGCTGGTCCAGCTATGCCGGCCCCAAGGAAATGCAGGACCTGATCGGTATCGACGGGCAAGCCGATTACACCTTGCGCCGCCTGGCCTTGATGGCGTCCCAGGACTACCAGAAAATTTTCCTGTTCGCCCTCTCCGACCTCGACGAACGTGCCTCGCCGCGAGACCAGCATTACGGCCTGCTGGACCTCAATGGCGAGCCGAAGCCGGTGTACACCGCCCTCGCCCGCTTCCTCGAGATCACCGGCCCCACTCTTCAACCCGGCGCCACGCCGCAGCTCAAGGATATACCGGACAGTTTCTACAGCGTGGCCTGGACCCGGCCTGACGGCAAGCGCCTGTTGATGTACTGGAGTGCCGAAGGCAGCAACATCCGCCTGCCCGGGATTAAACGCGCAGAACTGCTGGACCCGCTGACCGGAGCCCGACAGACCCTGAGTGACGACAACGGTATTCGCCCCGTGGTGAAGCCGAGTTTGCAGATACTGGTGTGGTAGCGCCGGGCATGGAGAACGACACATGAGAATCCTATGGATTGTGCCCTATCTGCCGTGGCCGACCACCAGCGGCGGCAAGACCCGGCAGTACCATTTGCTGCGCACCCTGAGTGAGCGCGGACATCGCATCACGCTGCTGGCGCAATCGAAAACGCCGGCCGATGACGCGGCGCGTGCAGCCCTTGAGCCATTGCTCGAGCGCTTGATCGTGGTGCCGCGCCGGCCGCTGAAACACCCGCTGACCCTGCTCGCTGGCGTGTTCGCGCCGTGGCCGCTGTTGACCACGGTCAATGGCTTGTCGGCACCGTTGCAGGCGCAATTTGCACAACTGTTGACCGAACACTGGGACGTGATTCAGGTGGAGCACAGCTACAGCCTGCAGCCGTTCATGCGTACCTTGCAGCAGCGTCGGCGCGCGTTTGTGCTGACCGAGCACAATCTGGAATCAAGCCTCGGCGGCGCCACTTACGACCGCTTCCCCAAGTGGGCCGAACCGTTCGTGCAGTACGACCAATGGCGTTGCCGACAGTGGGAGCGCAAGGCGTTCGAGGCCGCCGCCCATGTGATCGCCGTGACCGATGCGGATGCCCAGGCCATGCGGCCGTTGTCCTCGTCGCCGGTGAGCGTGGTGGTCAATGGAGTCGACAGCCGCGCCTTCGCCGAGGTCAATGCCGACGCGCAAAGCCAGCGCCTGTTGTTTGTCGGCAACTACGAATACGCACCGAACCTGGACGCGGTGCAGTGGCTGCTCGAGGAGATTTTCCCCAGGGTCTGGCGGCAGTGCCCGAACGCGCGCCTGGCGGTGGCCGGTTACGGCTTGCCCGAACACTGGTGCAACCGCTGGCCGGATGAGCGTATCGAGTGGCTGGGATTCGTTCCCGACCTGTGCGCCTTGCAACGCCGCTGTGCCGGGTTTGTCGCCGCGTTGCGCCACGGCGGCGGCTCCAAGCTCAAGGTGCTGGAGGCGATGGCCGCCGGCTTGCCGCTGGTGAGCACCGCCCAGGGCGTCTCCGGTTTGGCAGTACAGCCACAGGCCCATTACCTGGCGGGTGAAAGCGCTGAGGCCCTGGCCGACGCCATAGTGCACCTGCTGGATGAACCGTCGTTGGCCCGGCAACTGGCCGATGCGGCACGCGTCTATGCGCGTCAATATCACGACTGGGCGGTGGCCGGTAACGAACTGGAGCACATCTACCGCACCTTGCTCACTTCTAAGGAACCGCAGCCATGCGCGTAGCCCTGGACTATCGCCCCGCCACGGTTGCGCCGTCGTCTGGCATCGCCCGCCAGGTCCTGGCCCTGGAGCACGCCCTGCGCGCACGGGCCAATACCGAGGTGCTGCTGTTCAGCGAAGCCCCCCTGGACCACCCGCAACGCCAGACCGCCGTTTGCCCGGCCTGGGCCAGCCCACTGGACGGCCTGCAGCGCCCACAAGTGCGCCTGGGTTTCGAGCGCAGGTTTTTGCCCAAGGCCTTGCACGCGCAGCAGATCGACCTCTACATCGCCACCGCCAATATGGGCTTGCCGCTATGCCGCAAACCCGCCGGCACCCGCTATGTGCTGGTGCTGCATGACCTGTTTCAGCTGACCCACCGTAACTTTCATCGCTCCAGGCTCAAGGCCCTGGCCTATCGCTTGATCGACGGCGCGTCGATTGCCTGGTCGGTGTGGCAGGCTGACCGGGTGTGGTGCCCTTCGCAGTTTTCCTGCAATGAAGCCGCTCGCGTGTTCCCCTGGGCCCGGGCGAAGTTCCGGGTGCTGAGCAACCTGGTACCCGAATTGAACGCAGCGCCAGAGCCGCTGCCGGAAAGCCTGCCGGCGCGATACTGGTTGGTGGTGGGCACCCGGGAGCCGCGCAAGAACATGGTGTTTTTCCTGCGCCAATGGCAGGCCTGTCGTGCGGCGGACCCAGATGTACCGGACATGGTACTGGTGGGCCACGCCAGCGATGTACCGGCGGACCTCGGTGCACTGCCGGGCCTGCATTGGTGCAGCGGTTTATCCGACGGCCAACTGCAAGCACTTTACCGGCATGCCGCATGCCTATGGCAGCCTTCCTATGCCGAGGGCTTTGGTCTGCCGGTGGTGGAGGCCTTGAGTGTTGGCACGCCAGTAGCGGTGGCACGCGGCTCCGCCCTCGATGAAGTCGCGCCGCCCAGCGCCCCGCGTTTCGACCCACACAATGCCGGGCAACTGCACGACGTCATGCGGCAACTGGCAGCCCCCGGGGCGACGTTAGACCCGCAACCGCAAATCGACTGGGCCCGGCAATTTTCCGAGCCCGCCTATCGCTCGCGTCTGGACACTTTGCTCAAGGAATTGGACCGCTAATGCTGCCAGGAAAATTCGTTAGTCTGCTCCTGGGCCTGGTCTTCGGCGGCTTGCTGTTGGCCCTGTCGCCGATAAAGGTCCTGCTGGTCGTGGCCGGCATGGGCGTGGCCTTGACCCTGATCCGCTTTCCCCTGTGGGGGTTGCTGATTTTCGCCGTGTTGGCCACCAGCATTCCGTACACCACCCTGGAACTGGGGATCCGCACCACCGTGAGTGAAGCGGTGCTGGGGCTGACCTGGGTCGGGGTGTTCTGGCAGTCGTTTATCGGCAAGACCCGTGGCTTGATACTGTGGCGTCCGACCGAGCGCGCGCTGATGTGGCTGATGCTGTTCAGCACCATTCCGTTTATCTGGGGCATGGTCATCATCCATGCCGAAGGCAATGGACCGGTGAACTGGGTGCGCTGGCTGATGAACCTGTCGTTGCTGTTTATCGTGCCGTTGCTGCTACGCACCGACGCCGACCGCGACAAGATCGTGGTCGCCCTGCTGCTGGGTAACCTGGCGATGCTGTTGCTGTCGATTTTCATGTTCCTGAAGACACGCAACGCGATGTCGATGATCGATATCCTCACCGACCTCAAGTACGCCCACCCGGAAGCGGTGAAGGATATTTTCTCCGCCAACTACACGCGCATGGCTTCGCCCTGGGTGCACCCCAACCTGACCGGTGGCGTGCTGGTGCTGTTTATTCCCCTGGCGCTGTTCTATGGCTGGACCCGCAGCGGCTGGCGTCGGGCGCTGGGCCTGGCGGTGGCGGTGCTGGGTTGCGCCGGCCTGCTGCTGAGCATTTCCCGTGGCGCCATCGTGGCCCTGGCGCTGGTCTTGATCTGGCTGACCTACAAGCGCGTGCCTAACAGCGGGCGCATCATCGGTATCGGGTTGGCGTTTGGCATCGCGCTGGTGATGTTCTACCCGCCGCTGCAGGAGCGCTTGATGACCATCTTCTCGACCACCAACGCCAGTACCGAAATCCGCTTCGACGAATACGCCAGGTTCCCCGACGCCATGTCGAAATTCCCCCTGGGGATCGGCTTCAAGATCGACCCGCCCGTACCCGGCAGCAACCTGTTGGGGATCTCCAACCTGTGGCTGAACTTCATCTACAAGGTCGGCATTCCAGGGATGTTGTTGTTTATCACCGTCACAGTGTTGTGGTGGCGGGAAGTACGGCCCCTGGGGCAGGTGCGCAAGGTCACCGCCGACAACGCCCTGTGGCTGGGATGCATTTGTGGCGTGTTGGCAGCGCTGTTGACGGGGATTTTCGACCACTATTTCAGCTTCACCTTTGTACTGATCGCACTGTTCTGGCTGTTGATGGGCATGAGCCTGCAACAGGTGCGACTGCGCCCCACCGTGACCGCGACTGTTCCCGTTATTGCGCCAAAGGATGACCAACCATGAAGCACCGGATAATTCACTCTACCGATTTGCGCGACCGCCTCCCTATGCTGGCCGGTGAACTCGGCGTAAGCCTGCCCGACCTGGAAGAAGCGCTGGATTGGTGCCTGGCCAACGACGTTGTGTTTGAAGACGGCGAAGGCGAGAACAAGCGCTTCTGGATCAGCTCCATCGATCTGGAACCCGCCCTTGAGCATCCGGTGGCCCGCCGCCTGTTCCACCGTCTGAAACAGGACCTGCCGTGCCAGCTGCTGCCGCGCTACGGCAAAAACTGGGCAACTATCAAGGATCGCTGGCGCAACGCCTGGGACATGGCCTACAACATCTTGATCAACAAAATCCCCAGCCACCATGTGCGCATTGCCTGGCTGCGCCTGGGCGGCGCGAAGATCGGCAAGGGCTCAAGCCTATGGCGTAACACCGAAGTGCTGGGCATCCACAATCTGGTGGTCGGTGACGATTCGGTTATCGGTTGGCATTGCCAGGTGGACGCACGCGCCGGGCTGGTGATCGGCAACCACGTGGCGATTGCCTCTCACGTGCTGATCATCGCTGGCAGTCATGATTTGCAGGCGCCGGAGTTCTGGTCGATTTCCGGGCCAATCTACATCGACGATTACGTGTGGATCGGCAGCCGTGCCTTGATCGGTTTCGGCACCCATCTGGGTCATGGCTCGGTGATCAGCGCCAATACCGTGGTGGCCAAGGCCGTGGCCCCCTACAAAATCATTGGCGGTACAGGCGCCAAAATCATGGGTGAACGTTGCCATGATCTGAACTATAAGGTGGGTGGCAAGGGCCTGTTCACCCTGTTCCACTGATGTTCGGCAGCACCCTCTGGCTGACCCTGGCGACCCTCGCCGGGCTGGTGGCCGGTTTTGCCCGCGAATGGCTGCTGGTGGCGGCCTGGGGCGCCGGTAGTCGCAGCGACGGGTTTCTGGTGGCGGTGTTTTTGCCCGAAGCGCTGCGCATGACCCTGGCCGCCGGCTTGCTCGCAGCGGCAGCCCTGCCCCTTTATCAACAACGCGACCCACAACGCCAGCAAGCCTGGCTGGCCAGCCTGTCTCCACGCCTGCTGGGCGTGGGCCTGGGCCTGTTTGCCGTGCTGGCGCTGGGCGCGCCGCTGTGGGTGCGCCTGATCGGTCCCGGCCTGGACGCTGCGGCCCACGCCGAAGCCGCCGCCAACTTGCGCTGGCTGGCCGCCTGCGCACCGGGCCTGGTGATGCATGGCTTGTTCAGTATTCCGTTGCAGGCACGCCAACGTTTTGTCCTGCCAGGGCTGGGCTCGTTATTGTTCAACCTGCCACCCGTGCTGTACCTGTTCATCCGTGGCAGCGCAAGCGACAGCAGCGAACTGGCCATGAGTTTTTTTGCCGGCAGTGTATTGATGTGCCTGCCATTGCTGTTGCCGGTGTGGTCCTTCGGTTGGCGGCCGTGGCAGGTCACTGGCGACGCCCTGGCAGGCCGCGAATTGCTGGGGCGCATCGGGCCATTGCTGGCCAGCAATGTCGCCAGCCAGGGCCTGGCATTGCTCGAGCGATTGATCGCCAGTTACCTGGGGGAAGGCGCAGTCACTTGGGTCAACCTGGCACGCAAACTGATCAATCTGCCCTTGATCGCCCTGATGAGCCTCAACCAGGTGCTGCTGGGCATGATGAGCGGCGAACAAGGCCAGCAGCGCCTGGCTCTGCTGCGCCGGGGCCTCGATGCGGCAACCCTGCTCAGCCTGCCCGCCGCCCTCGGCCTGGTCGGCGCCAGCCCCGTGCTGATTCATCTGCTGATGCCCGCCCAAAGCGCCGACGGCCCATTGCCGGCGCTGCTGGCCTGGTTCGCGACGCCATTGGTGTTCGGCGCCTGGAACGCCATGCTTGCCCGCTATGCCTATGCCAGCGGCGACACACGTCTGCCGTTGCGGTGCGAACTGCTGGGCAGTGTGATCAACGCCGTACTCCTGCTGCTGTTGCCGTACTTTTTTGGTCTGCCGGGTATTGCACTGGCGGCGTTGGGCGGGGTTGTCGTCATCAATCTACTGCTGATGCAACGCCAGCAATTGCTTGGGCAACTGGGCTGGCCGCTGCAATGGGGGCTGAGTGCAGTGTTATTGGGCTTTGCAGCCGTCATATTGCACCCGCTGCACAATGCCGGCTGGCAACTGGGCTTGAGTACCTTGACGGGTGCACTGGTATTGGGGGGATTGGCCGGGTGGTTCAAACCATGGAAAAGCGTGAAGTAGAACCACCGCTGCAACTGCCTGCGCAGGAGCTGGTAAGCCAGCTCCTGCTCAGATTCAGTCATCCAGCTGTTGAGGAGCAGCCTGCTTGGCTGCCTTACCCGCTTTGGGAGCGTTCTTGCCAGGTGCAGGTTCTGGCGCAACGGGCGCGGTCGGCGCAGCCGCTTCTTTCTCGGCCATTGGCATCTGGTCGATAGCGCTGAAAAACGCCTTCAGGTCGAGGGTGTCCGGTGGCACCGTCTTCTCGAGCTTCTTCTCACCGTCCTTGCCGATCAGGATCACCTTGGTGCCGCTGCCGGCACCCAGCTTGAGGGCACGGATCAGTGCGTTGGTTTCCGGTGGCGTAAGTTTCTTGTTGTCCTTGGCTTCCTTGGCGAACTTCTCACCTTCGGCACCGATGCTGCCGAACTTCACGGTGTACAACACCATGCTGCGCTCTTCGAAGGACTGTTTAGTGGCAGGCTCGTCCAGTTGCTTCCTGATAGTCGCCAAAGTGTCGTTGCCGGAGTCCAGCTCCACCACCACCAGCGGCCGGGCCTTGCCCAAATCCTGCTTGAGCGGATCGATATCATCAGCGGCCAGCAACGGCCCCGTAAAAGCCATCAAGGTTGCCAGGGTCAGCGACCGGATGAGCATGCGCACCTCCTTTGAATTCCATGCAGGGTTCTTGAGTTTCATGTCTGCGACAGCCAAATTCAAGGATGATTCCTACATCAATTTGAGTAGCGTAGGTCAGGACGCCCGCTACGCAAGGGTTTGGAAGCTGACCAGGGCCATTGTTTCTTCTGGTTACGAGACCTTCCAATGCGGCCAATGCCGGGCAAAAACGGGAGCAACAACAGGGTCGGCGTCCACTCGTTCCAGGGTCAGGGCAAAGCCCGGCGCCAGCCTCGCGAGCTGCTCACGCGCCTCATCCCAACGTGACACTGCCGCCGCCATGATTCCCAGTGCATTCGGCACACCGGTGGGCGTGAACAGCTGGTCGGCGAACTGCTCGGCGAACACCACCCACGCCTGGTGCAGATAGCGCCGAGTGCCCGTGATCAATTGTGCTTGCAGCGCCTCATCCGCGTTGCCCAGCCAGCGTTGCGGGTAGTCGATGATGCCGATTGCCGAATAGCAATTGGCGGCGATGTACAGCAGGCCGCGCAGGATCTGCGTGCGATTACCGGCCAGTAGCTCGGCTTCGGGATATTCCAGGCCCAGGTGGATCAGGATAGCGGCGCTTTCAGTCAGTACGTGGCCGTCGGGAGTGACCAGGGTGGGGATCTGTTTCAGCGGATTGATGCGTGCGAGCGCGTCGCTGCCCTCGCCTTCCTGCCAGGAACTGGCGTCCACGCGATGCCAGGGCACCGCGCAACGCTGCAGGGCAATTTCGACCATGCAGGAACCGGACTCGTCAGTGCCGTAGAGTGTGTACATGGACCTTTGCTCCTCATCGCAGCATTTTGATTTGCACCAGCCAGGCCTGGCTAGCGGCCATCCCGAATCAAGTTTAGAACAAGCCCATCTGCCCGCCCACCAGGGTGCCGAAATCGTCATTCACAAACGGCAGGATCGCATCGGCCACTGGCTGCAATTGACGGGTGACGTAATGGTCATAATCGATAGGTGCCTGCCGTACTTCCAGCGGCTCCGGACCGTTGACGCTGATCACATAGCTGATCCAGCCACCGCGCTGGTACTGGCGCGGGCGCCCCAGGCGGTCGTTGTATTCGTCGGCCAGGCGCGCGGCTCGTACATGGGGCGGGACGTTGCGTTCGTAGTCGTGCAAAGGCCGGCGCAGGCGCTTGCGGTAGATCAGCAATTCGTCGAATTCGCCGCTCAACGTACGTCGCACGTAGTCGCGGATGTAATCCTGATGGGGCAGGCGATGGAAGATGCGCTGGTAGAGCTCCTGCTGGAATTGCCGGGCCAGGGGCGACCAGTCGCTGCGCACGGTTTCCAGGCCCTTGTAGACCATCTCTTCGCTGCCATCGTCGCGCACGACCAAACCGGCGTAGCGCTTTTTGCTGCCCTCCTCCGCGCCACGGATGGTCGGCATCAGGAAGCGGCTGAAGTGGGTTTCGTATTGCAGCTCCAAGGCGCTTTGCAGACCGTATTCATTGTTCAGGTGGGTGCGCCACCAGTCGTTGACGTGCTGCACCAGCGCCAGGCCGATGCGATTGGCGTCCTGCGGGGAATGGGCGCTGCCGAGCCAGACGAAGGTGGAGTCGGTGTCGCCGTAGATCACTTCGTAACCCTGGGCCTCCACCAGCTCGCGGGTCTGGCGCATGATCTGGTGCCCACGCAGGGTGATCGAGGACGCCAGCCGCGTGTCGAAGAAGCGACAGCCGCTGGAGCCGAGCACGCCATAGAAAGCGTTCATGATGATCTTCAGGGCTTGGGACAGCGGCGCATTATGTTCGCGCTTAGCCACTTCGCGGCCCTCGGAAACGCGGGTGACGATCGACGGCAAACAATGACGGGTGCGGGAAAAACGCGCGCCGCGAAAACCTTCCACCGACTCACTGTCGTCGGGATACTTGAGGCCTTCGATTAAGCCCACAGGGTCGATCAGGAAGCTGCGGATGATCGATGGATAGAGACTTTTATAGTCCAGCACCAACACCGACTCGTAGAGGCCCGGACGTGAGTCCATGACAAACCCGCCTGGGCTGGCTTGAGGCGGTTTGTCGCCCAGGTTCGGTGCGACGAAACCCTGGCGGTGCATCAACGGCATGTACAGGTGGGTGAAGGCGGCGACCGAACCGCCGCTGCGGTCAGCTGGCAATCCGGTGACGCTGGCGCGCTCCAGCAGGAATTTAAGCAGCTCGGTTTTCGCGAAAATCCGCGTGACCAGTTCGCAGTCCTTGAGGTTGTAGCGCGCCAGGGCCGGCTTGTCCTCGGCGAACATGCGGTTGATTTCGTCCATGCGCTGGTACGGCGTGGAGATGTCCTTGCCTTCGCCGAGCAGGGTTTGCGCGACGTTTTCCAGGCTGAAGGATTCGAAGCTCCAGGTGGCCGAGCGCAAGGCTTCGATGCCGTCGATGATCAGCCGTCCCGCCGCCGCGGCGAAGTAATGGTTGCGACTGCCGTGTTCGCGCCAGGTCATGGCCTCACCGCCACGCCCCAGCAGCAGGGGCACGTTCAGGCGCTGGGCATGTTCGTGGAGCACGCGCAGGTCGAACTGCACCACATTCCAACCGATGATCGCGTCGGGATCGAAAGTGGCCAGCCATTGGTTGAGGCGCTCGAGCAGTTGGGCACGGGTGTCACAGTAGTCGAGCTTGAAGTCCACCGCGTCGGGTTTGTTCGGCGGGCCGAGCATGTACACCTGGCGCTCGCCGCAACCCTCGAGGGCAATGGAATACAGATCGCCCTGGGCGGTGGTCTCGATGTCCAGGGACACCAGCTTCAATTGCGGACGGTAGCCAGGCGCGGGCTTCATCTGCGCGTCGAGCAAGGTGCCGTTCGCGTCGGGCGTGCCGCCGAACCACACGGGGGCGGTGATAAAGCGTTCCATCATGTAACGCTCGGGTGGGCGTATGTCGCCTTCGTAGACATCGACCCCGGCAGTGCGCAGGCGCTTTTCGATGTCCATCAACTGGCGGTGCTGGCGGGCATAAAGGCCCAAGACCGGGCGATGGTGGAAGTCGCACAGCTGCAACGGGCGCAGTTCAAGATCGCGCTCGCCCTTGAGCAGCCAATCGAGCGGCTTGCGGTACGCCTCGGGGATGAACACCACCGAGGTCTGCGCGGGCAGGCGAATGCAACGAGGCCCATGGTCGGTGGCCAGCCAGAAACTGACCTCCGTGCCCGCCGGGGTGTCGCGCCAATGCCGGGTCAAAACAAAACCCTGCTGTAAATCCACCGTACCGCACCTCAGGAATCGCGTTAAGGGCGTGATTCTACTCGGCATCCGTGCAAACGCGGCAGGTTAACGCGCATCCAGACGTTCACCTCACAAATTTGTTGCAGATCGTTAATAGTAATTACTATCATCTGCGCCGGAGTCGTATTCGCGCAGTGAGGAAGCGCAACGTCGTTGTCCACTCCCTCACCGTTGACGGTTCGCCGTCAGGATCGATCATGCCCATCTGTAACGCTCCCGCTGTGCCGTTTCGCCCTACCCTGCTCGCCCTTTGCTGTTCCCTGAGTTTTGCTGCACAGGCGGCACCGCCAGCGGGTGCGGATAACGCACTGGAGCTAGGTGCGACCAGCATCAATGCCGAAGCGCCCGCGCCCACTGCATTGCCACCCGAGTTTGCAGGTGGCCAGGTGGCACGCGGTGGCCAATTGGGTGTACTGGGCAACCAGGACATCATGGATGTGCCCTTCAGCATGTCCTCCTACACCGAGAAACTGATTCGCGACCAGCAGGCGGAAACCGTTGGCGACGTGTTGCTCAATGACTCTTCCGTGCGTCAGGCCTCGGGGTATGCGAACCAGTCACAGACTTTCATGATCCGTGGCCTGCCGTTGAATGGCGACGACATTTCCTATAACGGCTTGTATGGCATCCTGCCGCGCCAGATCATCTCCACCGACGCCCTGGAGCGCGTAGAAGTGTTCAAGGGCCCTAACGCCTTTATCAACGGCGTCACCCCCACTGGCTCGGGGATCGGCGGCGGTGTCAACCTGCAACCCAAGCGTGCCGATGATGTGCCGCTGCGCCGGTTCAGCACCGATATCAGCAGCGATGGTCGGATTGGCGAACACTTGGACATTGGCCAGCGCTTCGGCGAAGACAACCAGTTTGGCGCACGGGTCAACCTGTCGCAGCGCGAAGGCGATACCGGTATTGAGGATGAAAACCAGCGTTCGAAGCTGTTTGCCGTCGGCCTCGACTACCGCGGCGATGCGTTGCGCCTGTCCGGTGATTTTGTGTATCAGAAGCAACGTATCAACGGCGGACGCAACTCGGTATTCCTCGGCAAGATCACCCACGTGCCGGATGCGCCATCGGCAGATACCAACTATGCGCCGAGCTGGAGCAGTACCAACCTTGAAGATACCTTGGGGATGCTGCGCGCCGAGTACGATCTGAACGAAAACTGGACCGCCTACGCGGCAGCCGGTGCCAAGCACAGCCGTGAGATGGGACGCTACTCGTCAGTGACCCTGAGCGATAATCTCGGCAATGCCCTGGCGAGCCGCTCGACCATCGCCCATGAAGAGAACAATCGCAGCGCAATGGGCGGCCTGAACGGCAAATTCCAGACCGGCGCCGTCAGTCATCGACTCAACTTCGGTCTGGCCGGTATCTGGACAGAAGCGCGCAATGCCTATGTGTTCAACGCCGCAGCAACGTCTACCCCAACCAATATCTACAACCCGGTGACCGGCGCGCCGCCCACGTTGAACAGCCCGCGTAACACGCCGGGCACCGATTTCAGCGATCCAACCATCACCGGCAAGACTTTCGTGCGCAGCGCAGCAGTGTCCGACACCCTGGGCTTCTTCGGCGACCGCCTGCTGGTGACCCTGGGCGCACGCCGCCAACAGATGGTGGTACAGAGTTTCAACTACATGAGCGGCAGCCGTACCGCCAACTATGACAAATCGATCACCACGCCGGTGTACGGCATTGTGTTCAAGCCATGGGAACATGTGTCGCTGTATGCCAACCGCATCGAAGGCCTGGCCCAGGGCCCGACGTCGCCGCTCAAATCAGGCGAACTGACGGTCATCGGTGGCGGGCAAGCCTATGCGCCCGCTCGCTCCAAGCAGATCGAAGCAGGCGTCAAGGTGGACATGGGCACCTATGGCGCGACACTGGGTGTCTACCGTATCGAGCAGCCTGGCGCAGGTTATGCCGAGGCCATCGACGCCACCACGGCGCGTTATGTGCGTGAAGGCCAGCAGATCAACAAGGGCGTCGAGCTGAACGTTTTCGGCGAACCGGTCAGCGGCCTGCGCTTGCTGGGCGGGGTGACGCTGATGAAGACCGAACTCAAGGGCACCCTCAACGGCGCCAATGACGGTAACCGTGCCATTGGCGTGCCTTCATTCCAGCTAAACGCCGGCGTGGATTGGGATGTACCCGGCCTGCAAGGCGTGACCCTCAGCGGACGCATGCTGCGCACCGGCGGCCAGTACGCCGATGCAGCCAACAACCTGAGCCTGCCGGCCTGGAACCGCTTCGACCTGGGTGCGCGCTACACCTTCACTTTGGATGAGCGCGATGTGACAGTGGGCGCAACGGTGGAGAACGTCGCCAACGAGAAGTACTGGGAATCGGCCCAGGGCGGCTTCCTGAGCCAGGGTGATCCGCGCGTGGCGAAGTTGTCGGCGACGATTGATTTCTAAACGTGTGAAAACATGGGGGGCTGAACTCCCCCCCTGCATCCCATCACTTCGGTGGGGTTTCGCTCAGGTAGTTTTCGATGTTGCCCATCTGCTCATCCCAGCCACGGGAGTTCATCTTGAAGGCTTTCTGGCGCCGCGCTATGGGCACGTTATCGAAACCCGATTCGACGACCCGCAACAAGATGCCCGGCGCACGATCCTCAATGGTGAACTCAACAAGGGTCGGTGTCTCCTCATCGTAGTCGACGCCCGCTTCTACCGCGTAAGGGTGCCACCAGAAAGAGAACAGCGTTTGCGGCAGGATACGTTCGACCCTGGCCTTCCATACCACATGTTCGTAGCCTGGGTAGGTAATCGGCGCTTCGATAGTTTCCCCGGCAACAAAGGTTTTGCCCTTGAGCGCGATACCGAACCAATGACCAAATTGCTCAGCCTGCGTCAGTGCCTCCCAAACCTGCTTGCGTGATGCGTTGAGCAGGACTTTTCGTTCGATGCGATCTGATACGTGCATGCGTCACCTCCTCCATTGAACAGTAGGCGACATCGACCAATGCGCAACCTTCAGTTGTACGCGATGATGATGACCCCATCCTTGACCTGGCCATAGGTTATGACTGACCCATTGAATGGAAGTTGCTTGTGCAAAGCGGTGCGCTATCAGGTGGACAGCCTGGACATGCCCATCAGTCACTGCCACTGCGAAAGCTGTCGCAAGGCGCACGCGGCCGCGTTTGTCGCCACGGCAGGGGTGATGCGCGAGCATTTTCGCTGGACGCAGGGTGAAGAGCTGCTGTCGTCCTTTGAATCTTCACCGGGCAAACGCCGGCATTTCTGCTCGCGCTGCGGCTCACATCTGATCGCCGAACGTGGGCATCAGCCTCACGTGATTGTGCGGGTGGCGACGCTGGATGATGACCCAGGCACCCGGCCCACCTCGCATATCTGGACGTCCCATGAGGTACCCTGGCTTGCCTATGACGGCGTTGAGCGCTGGGACGAATGGAAGGCCTGAGTCAGACGCGTGGGTCGCCTGGCGCCTTGGCGGGTGTCGCATATTGCGGTTTGAGATGACCTTCCTGGTCGAGCAGCCAAGCGTCCATGATCTGCCGCACCACGGGCCCGGCCACACGGCCGCCGGCCTCACCGTTTTCGATCATGACTGAAATCACGATTTTCGGATGTTCGGCCGGCGCGAAGCCGACGAACAAGGCGTTATCGCGATGGCGCTCCAACGTCTTGTTGCGGTTGTAGCGCTCACCCTGCTTGATCGCCACTACCTGGGCGGTACCACTCTTGCCGGCGATGCGATATTGCGCGCCTTGCGCTGCGGCCCGGGCAATACCGCGTGGATCGTGCATCACCAATTGCATGCCGTGGTTGACCTGCTCCCAATCACGCGGATCCTTGAGGACCACGTTGGGCATCGGATTTTCATCCACAGGGGGCACGCCATTGATGGTTTTGGCCAGATGTGGCCGATTCCAGACACCTTTGTTGGCGATCAATGCGGTGGCCTGGGCCAATTGCAGCGGCGTCACCTGCATATAGCCCTGGCCGATACCGAGGATCACGGTTTCACCCGGGAACCATGGCTGGCGACGGGTCGCACGCTTCCAGGCCTGGGAAGGCATCAGGCCGGCAGACTCTTCGAACATGTCCAGGGATACTTTCTGACCGAGGCCGAACTCGGCGAGATAGTCGTGCAGGCGGTCGATGCCCAGCTTGTGGGCCAAGTCGTAAAAGTAAGTGTCGTTGGAACGCATGATAGCCCCGTCCATGTCCACCCAGCCGTCGCCGCTGTGATTCCAGTTGCGGTATTTGTGATCGAAGTCGGGCAGCTGGTAATAACCAGGGTCGAACACCCGGGTTTGTGGGGTGACAACGCCACTGTCGAGGCCGGCGATGGCCACTTCCGGCTTGATGGTGGAACCCGGCGCATAGAGCCCACGCAGTACGCGGTTGAACAGTGGGCGGTCGATGGAATCGTGCAGCGCAGCGTATTCCTTGAAACTGATGCCAGTGACGAACAGGTTAGGGTCGAAACTCGGCTTGCTGACCATCGCCAGTACTTCACCGGTTTGCGGATCCAGGGCCACCACCGAACCACGACGATCGCCCAAGGCTTCTTCGGCGGCCTCCTGCAGCTTGACGTCGAGGCTCAGGACGATGTTTTTGCCTGGGATCGGGTCAGTATGCTTGAGCACCCGCAATACGCGGCCCTGGGCATTAGTCTCGACCTCTTCGTAACCGACGTGGCCGTGTAGTTCGGACTCGTAGAAGCGCTCGATCCCGGTCTTGCCGATGGATTGGGTACCCCGGTACTCCACGGAATCGAGGGTCTTGGATTCTTTTTCGTTAATGCGACCGACGTAGCCAATGGAGTGCGCAAAGTGCGCGCCCAGTGGGTAGTGGCGGACGAATTGAGGCTCGACGTCCACGCCAGGTAGACGGAACTCGTTGACGGCCAACACGGCGATTTGTTCTTCGGTCAACTCATAGAACAAGGTGACGGGAACAAATGGATGACGAGCCTGCTTGAGCGCTTTATCAAATACGGCACGGTCTTCGGCAGGCAGGTGCAGCATATTGACGATTGCATCCAGCTCGCCCTTGAGGTCGGTGGTGCGCTCGCGGGTGATGGTCAGGTTGTAACTCGGACGGTTGTCGGCCAGCACTACGCCATTGCGGTCATAGATCAAGCCCCGAGTCGGGGTGATGGGAAGTACGTGGACCCGGTTGTTTTCGGAAATCGTGGAGTGATAGTCGTACTGCACCACCTGCAGGAAATACATGCGCCCTACCAGGGCACAGGTGATCCCAATCACCAACAGCGCACAGGCGAGCAAGCGCTTGTTGACTAGGCGGTTTTCTTTTTCATGATCTTTGATAGGTATAGGTTCAGGCATTTCTACAGCATCTCGTTGAAAAAGGTCGACGCCGCCTCCTGCGGATAAAGATCAATCCTTGTGAAAATGTGCTGCACCATACCAAAAATGTAGAAACACTTTGTATCGATTTGCCCAGCGGTGGGTTATTTAATGATGGGGAGTACTACCGGAGACTGTGGCGTTTTC
>NZ_JAHSTT010000059.1 GCF_019145205.1 Pseudomonas khavaziana | reverse complement strand
TTCCGCTTTTACAGCGGCTCACTTTTGAACAGCCGGAATGCCGGCCCAGGCAAAAGTAAGCAAAACGCTCTTGCCCCACCACTCGGCACCTCGCCTAGGCTCGGTGTGCCCTCTCTCCGGCTTGAATCCGTGGACCACGGCTTCAAGCCTGCGTTCGGCCAGCGTGGTTTAACGGGGCGCCTAAGATCAAAAGCAAGATCAAAAGCGACTCGCTGCGCATCGCAGATACGCTGGCGGCTTCTGCTTTTCTGTAGGAGCGAGCTTGCTCGCGAAAAACCTGAGAACGCCGCGTTCTTTCAGGTTTTCCGCGTCATCGTTAACGACCTTTGCGGGCAAGCCCGCTCCCACAGGGGTACGCGCACGCTTCAACGATCAGGTCGGCTATAAGGCCGCCTCGCTGTGTTTTTGATCTCAGGCGCCCCGTTA
>NZ_JAHSTT010000058.1 GCF_019145205.1 Pseudomonas khavaziana | reverse complement strand
AATTACACTCAGCGCATTACGCAGCTTGGGCCGCAAGGTGGTGGTGCGCGCATCGGCCTTTAAATCTGGCACTGAGCCCAGCGCTGCAAGGTTCGCAGCGATAGCCCGACCTCCTAGCATGCACGTATTTTTCGGGCGCTGCGACAATGGCTTCAATCAACTAGCTCACCAACAACTGCCGTTGTGGCAAAGAGGTCAGCTGTCCTCGCCGTCGCTCCCCCAGTAGGCGTTGAGCTTTTTTCGCCCACTAACAATGCTGCGGTTTCAGCTAATGCAGCATCTTTACGGCGCAGTTCACGCTCTAGTTCCTGAATGCGTTTCTTGTCTTTACGCGCCTGCTCATGGCCAGTCATTTTTTGGATCTGCACCGCCTCTTGACCGCTGATACAGGCTTGACGCCAAGCATTGATCTGCTAGGGGAAAGGCCGTTTCGAT
>NZ_JAHSTT010000057.1 GCF_019145205.1 Pseudomonas khavaziana | reverse complement strand
GTCGAAACGGCCTTTACCCCGAACAGCTCAATGCTTGGCGCCAAGCCTGCATCAGCGGTCAAGAGGCGGTGCAGATCCAAAAAATGGCTGATCATGAACAGACACGTAAAGACAAAAAACGCATTCAAGAACTAGAGCGTGAACTGCGCCGTAAAGATGCTGCATTAGCTGAAACCGCAACGTTGTTAGTGGGCGAAAAAAGCTCAACGCCTACTGGGGGACCGACGGCGAGGACAGCTGACTTCTTTGCCGGAACGGCAGTTGTTGGTGAGCTGGTTGATTGAAGCCATCGTCGCAGGCGCCCGAAAATTACGTGCATGCCAGGAGGTCGGGCTATCGCTGCGAACCTTGCAGCGCTGGGCTCAGGTGCCAGAGTTAAAGGCCGATGCGGGCACCACCACCTTGCGGCCCAAGCTGCGTAATGCGCTGAGTGTAATC
>NZ_JAHSTT010000056.1 GCF_019145205.1 Pseudomonas khavaziana | reverse complement strand
GTGGCGGTCAGAACAACGTCAACCTTGTCGATGGTGTCGTTAATCGTGGTGGTTGCGCCATTGCCTGCGACTTCGAGTTTTTCGAAGTTGCCGCCGGAAGCGTCGGTGATCTGGACGGTCTGAGTGCTCTTGTCGATGAACACGTCATCGGTAGGCGCCGGGACAGTCACGGTGCCGACAGTGTCGCCCGCCTTGATGGTGATCGACGAACCGTTGTCGAGTTTCAGCGTGACGTCGGTACCGGCCTTATTGCTCAAGGTCGCGGTGTAGGTGATCTGGCCACCCTCGTTAACGGCACTTGGCGCAGTCAGGGTGACTGTCGTCGTGTTGTCGGTGCCCGGGGTATCGGTAACGGTGGTATTCACCGCCGTAGTGCCAGGCACCAGGTTCTCGAAATGCTCACCGCCGGTCACGCCTTTGATGGCGGTGGTGACAGTCTGGTCGCCTTTGTACACATCATCCGGTGCCA
>NZ_JAHSTT010000055.1 GCF_019145205.1 Pseudomonas khavaziana | reverse complement strand
CCTCTTAGTCAAGGACGAGACCCGTGCTAGATAATTCTGAATCCAACATAGCCACAGCGGATGCACTCACACTGCTCCTGCACAACCAGCACTCCATATTTGCGGCAATTGAGGAGGTGACCAAGTGGCTCTCCGAGAATGGAATGGGGAGTGTCGCCGCTAACGCAATTGCGGCCATGGAAACGTTGGCCACGAATGCTCAAAGCATCACCCGCGCCATCATGCGACTACGGCAGTTATAGGCATCATCTAGGTTTTGTACGAAAAGTATTGCCGCATACAACGTAGGCTGCGGGCTGTCGAATAGTCGAGGCAGGCCTGGCCGAGGCTTGCGATGCATCCTGCGCAAGGGAATGATCGGCTGCACGCCATAGCGATCACAGTATTGACGCAGCATCTGGCTGTCATAACCCTTGTCGGCCAGTACATACCGGCAGCGCTTACGCGGACGACCCCTGTTACCTGGCAGGCTGATCTGCTCCA
>NZ_JAHSTT010000054.1 GCF_019145205.1 Pseudomonas khavaziana | reverse complement strand
CAGGTCGCCGAACTGCTCCACGGCGAAGAAAACGCGGTGTATGCAGACGCTGGATACACCGGTGTCGAGAAGCGTGAAGAGCATGAAAATCGTGAGGTCATCTGGCAAATCGCTGCGCGGCGCAGCACGTATTCCAGGCTCAATAAACGCAGCGTGCTCTACAAGGCCAAGCGCAAGATCGAGTACTGCAAAGCTCAGACACGAGCCAAGGTCGAGCATCCGTTTCGGGTAATCAAGCGTCAGTTTGGCTATGTGAAAGTGCGCTTTCGTGGGCTGATGAAAAACACAGCTCAGCTGACCACGCTGTTCGCCCTGTCGAATCTGTGGATGGCTCGAAAACAGCTGATGGGTATGGGTGAGTTGCGCGTTTAACACGGAAAACCGGGCGGAAACGCCCTCAACGCGCGCTGCATCAGGCCATTTTCAGCAAATAGCGCTGGGTGCCGGGCAAATTGCGACTCGCCGCCGCTGCGCAGCAAGTTGATCGGAGCATCC
>NZ_JAHSTT010000053.1 GCF_019145205.1 Pseudomonas khavaziana | reverse complement strand
GGCGTCTTGACCTGAGTAACCAGTTTCCCGTTGGCATCCACGAGAGTTTCGCTATGTGTCACAGCATCATGCTTACGGTAGATACCGTCATCTGTGCCCACCGGCGTCGGATTCTTCAGCCCCGCCTCGCGTTTAGCATCTCCCGAACCATCGACAATCACACCCTTAACCGCTGAATCGCCCGTAATCACCACCTTCGCGTTCGCATCAAGCGCAGTGCCCTTGTCATCCTTCACCAGCTTGCCCGTCAGCGGGTCCCGGTACACCGGCTTACTATCGGTCGTTTTCAAATCAGGAGCTTGATCATAACCAGCCATCTTGTGCTTCAGATCGTCAGACAGTACCAACTGGCCATCCTTGATCGTAGCGTCACCCGACACCACCTGCGTAGTGCCCAGCTTATGACCGGTCACAATCAACTTAGTATTATTTGCCAGCACCTTCCCATCTTTATCCGCAAGCTTATGATCCAGCGTGTCGTAGACCTTCGCCTTCTCACCCGTCTGA
>NZ_JAHSTT010000052.1 GCF_019145205.1 Pseudomonas khavaziana | reverse complement strand
CGGCCCTTGTCATCGTAGGATTTGAAGTGCTGGGCACCGTCCGGATCGATGCGCTGCACCAGGCGTGCACGCTGATCGTGGACATACACTTCCTGGCTACCATCGGCGTTGTGCACGGTGACACGGCCGTCATCCCCCCAGGTATAGCGCGTGTCCATCTGCGAAAAACTCGCCCAATGCCGGACACAGCGTGCCGCCTTGCCGGAGCCTTCCCACGCCCAAAAGAAACTCGCCCCACCGGCCAACTGCCGCTCAAGAATGACGTGCTGCTCGTCGTAGCGATAACGCTCGCTTTCCCCGACGGCATTGGTCGCGCAAACCAGTCGTCCATCTTCGTCATAGGCGTAGGAAACGACGTTCTGCTCGGTCTCCCAGACGTAGGGTTCACGACCTTTGGCACGATGAACCTGGTAGTCCACCGCGACGATACGGTCCAGCTCATAGCGCAACAAAAGCGAACGGCCACAACCGTTATCCAACCGCTCAATCCGCCCGGAGCGATCACGCACAATGCGCAGGCGGTTGTCATA
>NZ_JAHSTT010000051.1 GCF_019145205.1 Pseudomonas khavaziana | reverse complement strand
CACAATGTGTTGAACCAGACCTTGAGCTTCCATGAGCAGTTGGCAGGTCTGGTTATTGGCCTTTTTTACCTGCAACTCCCGAAGCGTCGCCTGCACCGCCGAGCGGTCAATGGATTCCCCTTCCTCGCCACGATCCGCCTCATCGAGCTGCGCCAAATAGCGTTCAATGCGCTTCTCGAGCGCCGCTTCCTGGTGTTTGAGCTTTTTCGGCGTCATGTGCTTTCGATTCGAAGCCACCGCCTGAAACTTGCTGCCATCGATGGCCACCAGCTCGCCAGCAATCAGGCCAGCGTGTCGGCAAAACTGAACAAAGGCGCGGCAGGTGGCGCTGAACGCCGCACTGTTGTCGCGGCGAAAATCAGCGATGGTTTTGAAGTCAGGGGCCAGTCGGCCCAACAGCCACATGACTTCAACGTTGCGCTGACACTCGGCCTCGAGTCGTCGCGACGAGCGAATACGCTGGAAATAGCCGTACAGATAGAGTTTGAGCAGATCGGCAGGATCGTACGAAGGGCGTCCCGTGGCCTTGGGT
>NZ_JAHSTT010000050.1 GCF_019145205.1 Pseudomonas khavaziana | reverse complement strand
CCGACGAGCTTGATCTCCGTCTGCAACGTCCCAGCCGCAGGCAAGCCCGTATTAGGATCAACCGGCAGGTTCGTACCAGGCTTCACATATCCAGGCACCTTCGGACCGTCAGGATGCGTCGGTTCCACCGGCACCTGGATCACATCAACCAGTTTGCCACCCGGCGTCTTGATCTGATTCAGATCATTGAGGTCACCATCCACCAGCTTTTCATTGCCCTGTGCGTCATGCACACGGAACACGCCCTTGATAGCCTGGTCGAACTTGGCCCTCGCCTCGGCAACAACCTTATTCGCATCAAGCTGATCGTTCGCGTAAATAGGCTTAGCATTGCGCTCCTCGATCTCCTTCCTGAGCGCCGCGTCGTCAAACGTCTTGTTCAAAGGCTTCGGATTTGTCACCCCAGCCTCAGGCCACGGCACGCCATGGACGTCTACAACGATGCCTTTGGCCTTCGCTGCATTGTCCGCGGGTACGTCCGTCCATTTATTAAACGTTTTACCGTTAATGGTCTCGGTACCATCCGCGACCACTTGCTTCGGGTC
>NZ_JAHSTT010000005.1 GCF_019145205.1 Pseudomonas khavaziana | reverse complement strand
GTATGAACATGAGCGTCAAGCTAATAAATCAAAAAAGATGAAATTCCTTCGGCACTGTCCATTCCCCCCCCGATTTGCCAGCTCTTCTATATAGAGCACAACAGGTGCGCTTCGGTGAAGCGCAAGAATCTTCGAATCATCCACCCGGCAAAAGGCCTGAACAGCTCTCCCCCATCAACCACCCGACAGCCGATAGAAAGCGACTTCAGGCTTGAAATAAACCAAAGCTATATAGAAGAAATGTCTGAGTGGCGAAATCGGCGAATACCGACAACAGAAGGTGCTAGCAATATGGATGGTGTCCCAGGGCCGGTTCGAACGGCCAACCTTCCCCTTAGGAGGGGGATGCTCTATCCAATTGAGCTACTGGGACGAATACTGCCGTCAGCGCAAAAGCCAGCTAAGCGATGATCGGCGAGCATGTTAACGGCCAGGGCTGGTTTTGTCATGTCGTCCGCAGGCTTTTTGACTGTAGGCGGATGCTTTTGGGCATCGCCAACTGCAATCCAACCTCTCACCACCACGCATCGGTCGTGCAAATTGCACTACCTTCAAATCGCCATACTTGCAAACTGCAAGCTTAAGAGACCGAATTCAAAGATAACCGGTTGATTTTATTGAAATAAAATATTGGCACGGCATCTGCAATGGTTCTATCACAAAAACCAATTGATCCAGGCATCCACGGAGTAGATCACCATGAACAGCGCCCTTCTGCTAGGCCTTAATACAGCGGCATTGACTGCCTTGGTGATGCTCCAATTCCAATCGCCTACCGAAGACACTGCGCAAATCAGCCAAGCGACCCCGCATTACCTTCAACAGCAACAACGCCCTCAACTCGCAGTGATGAACGCCACGCCGCAATCACCTGTCAGATTGGCCCTGGACGCACAAGGCGCGCCAGCCTCCGAACACTGGGTTTTCTGAGAACGCTGCTCATGTCCAAGCTTGCCTGGCTATTTCTTTGCCTCACTTTCACCGCCACACTGCTCGGCCTAGTCTCAACGACCCAGGATGATCAAACCACCGCCTTTATCGCCAGCGCAGTGTTTGGCAGCCTGCTGCTCCTGACGCTCATCGTAGGCCGTCGAATCAAATTCGACCCTGTCCTGCGCTGACCCCCTACCTTATGTCGCCTGACATTAGCAAATAAGCAAACTGCCACTAGTCTTAAGGGTGCGGGCAAAAGGCCATATTCCTTATGGCTTGAGCCCTTCGAATCGCACGCGGGACAGTCAGGGGCGAAGATCGGCCACCCTCAGCTGATTGCGAAAAGTTTTCTAACCAGTCCGCAAAAACGCAAATCAGTGCTGGCATAAAGCCTGTAGGCAGTTCAATATTTGTCACAGAATTGACGCCAATGAAATGTCAAATTTGAGGCATGATGCGGCCTCTTTGCAATTCGGGTTGAACTTTGGTCGTGAGCCTTGTCTTAACACTCATCTTGCGGCCAATTCCAAAAACCGCTCCCCTGAACTAACCGGTTAAATATATGCGCCCATTGAAACAGGCAATTTATTCCAGCCGTACGGCTGACAAGTTCGTCGTACGTCTGCCAGACGGAATGCGGGAACGCATTGCCGAGGTGGCTCGCAATCATCACCGCAGCATGAACTCCGAAATCATCGCACGCCTGGAACAGAGCCTTATTCAGGAAGGTGCCTTGGGTGAAGAGTTGAGCATGCGCCTTGACAGCCCCGAGCTGTCACTGCACGAACGCGAACTGCTGCAGCGTTTTCGTCAGCTCTCCCACCGCCAGCAAAATGCGCTCGTCTCGCTGATCGCACACGACGTCGAGGCAGCCGCAGAAGCCAATTGATTGACACAGCAAGCCGAAGCCAGCCATGTGCTGGCTTTTTTTTGCGCGAAATTTGGAAAGGTATGATGTGGACGAGGGGCAGATTTGCCCCCCGCCGGAAGGGATCAGAGCAGGAAGATAGTCGCCAGTCCCAGGAAGATAAAGAAGCCACCACTATCAGTCATCGCCGTGATCATCACACTGGCCCCCATCGCCGGATCACGCCCAAGACGTGCCAACGTCATAGGAATCAAAACGCCCATGAGCGCCGCCAGCAAGAGGTTTAATGTCATCGCAGCAGTCATGACCACCCCCAGGGACCAACTGTCATACAGCAGGTAGGCGACGATACCGATAACCCCTCCCCAGACAACGCCATTGATCAGCGCCACCGCCAGCTCTTTGCGCATCAGGCGTGAGGTGTTGCCGGTATTAACCTGGTCAAGGGCCATGGCACGCACGATCATGGTGATGGTCTGGTTGCCGGAGTTACCGCCGATACCCGCTACGATCGGCATCAGCGCCGCAAGTGCCACCAGTTTCTCGATGGAACCCTCGAACAGGCCGATAACTCGCGAGGCGATAAACGCAGTGATCAAGTTGACCGCCAACCAAGCCCAACGGTTACGTAGCGAGCGCCATACCGAGGCAAATATATCTTCCTCTTCACGAAGGCCCGCCATATTAAGGACTTCTGTTTCGCTTTCCTCACGAATCAGGTCGACCATCTCATCGATAGTCAGACGACCAATCAGCTTCCCGTTCTTGTCGACAACCGGCGCCGAGATCAAGTCATAACGCTCAAACGCTTGGGCGGCATCATAAGCATCCTCATCCGGATGAAAGCTCACCGGATCACTGGCCATTACGTCTGCGACTTTCTTTTCTGGGTCGTTGACCAGAAGACGCTTGATTGGCAGTACGCCCTTGAGTATCCCTTCGTAGTCGACCACAAACAATTTGTCGGTATGACCTGGCAGCTCCTTGAGACGGCGCAGGTAACGCAGCACCACTTCCAGGCTGACGTCTTCACGGATGGTGACCATCTCGAAATCCATCAGCGCGCCAACCTGATCCTCGTCGTAAGACAGCGCCGAACGCACGCGCTCACGCTGCTGCGAGTCGAGCGCCTCCATTAACTCATGGACGACGTCACGGGGCAGCTCAGGGGCCAGGTCGGCGAGTTCGTCCGCATCCATCTCCCGGGCAGCAGCCAGGAGCTCATGATCGTCCATGTCGGCGATCAGGGTTTCACGAACGGAATCAGAGACTTCTAGAAGGATATCGCCGTCGCGATCGGCCTTGACCAACTGCCAAAGGGTCAGCCGATCATCCAGTGGCAGGGCTTCGAGAATATAGGCAACGTCGGCGGAGTGCAGGTCATCGAGCTTGCGTTGCAACTCGACCAGGTTTTGCCGGTGAACCAGGTTTTCAACGCGGTCGTGATTCGGACCTTCCTGGCGGTGCGTGAGGTCTTCGACCACGCGCTGGCGCTGCAGCAGCTCGATGACTTGAGCCAGGCGATCCTGCAGGCTTTCTTGAGTTTTCTTTACTTCTACTTCGGTCATAGGCGAACTCCACTCCCAGCAGCGGGGCACGCCGGAAGGATCAATCAGTCAATTCATGATTGGTAAAACGGGGTACTGAGTAACTACTGGGTAAGTCCATGGAGGTATTCCACAAGCCCCGGCGGGGCTGACGGGCGCATGATACACCGCCCGGACGTTTTAAACGTTAAAAAACTGGAAAGAACAAGTGCTTGCGCGTCAAAGCTCAGCATTGACTAACATCCATGACTGCGACGCCACAGGCGGGAGGGAAAACACATGGGCAGGATAAAAAGATTGAATCAAGGATAAAACCTACACGAACCCCAGACGGCAAAAAGCCCGCACTAGGCGGGCTTTTTGTTTGTATGGTGCACTCGACAGGATTCGAACCTGTGACCGCTCGGTTCGTAGCCGAGTACTCTATCCAGCTGAGCTACGAGTGCAGATTGTGTTTTTATACCAGGTCACAACTGGTTGAAACCGAATTACCTGCATAACTGCAACTAACTCTTAAATGGTGCACTCGACAGGATTCGAACCTGTGACCGCTCGGTTCGTAGCCGAGTACTCTATCCAGCTGAGCTACGAGTGCATTTGTTGCCGCGCATTATAGGCCGTTCAATCTCTATGTAAAGCTATTTTTTCGAGTATTTTCAACAACTTACCGAAAAAACCAGATTGCAACGTACTAAGCAAATAATGGCGGAGAACGGGGGATTCGAACCCCCGACACCCTTTTGAGGTGTACTCCCTTAGCAGGGGAGCGCCTTCGGCCACTCGGCCAGCTCTCCGCAACACGGGGCGTATATTAACCACGTTCTTCCCCGTTTGCAAACATAAAAAACGATAAAAATTAAAGGCTTGGTTCTTCGTCCTTCTCTTTCTTGATCCGCAGGTAGATTTCCTCGCGGTGGACCGCTACCTCTTTCGGAGCGTTAACCCCGATACGTACTTGATTGCCTTTGACGCCGAGCACGGTCACGGTGATTTCGCCATCACCGATAATCAGGCTTTCTGCGCAACGACGAGTCAGAATCAGCATGCCTTTCTCCTCACGCATTTCAGTTCAGGAACAACAGTCTGCAAAAAAAAGGCATTCGACCTACAACCGAAAGGCCATAGCCCTACCTGCCTAAGTATTGTCGAGCCCATGCAAAAGAGCATGCGCCCCACAAAAAAATGAAAGGCGCGGTAAAACCGCGCCTCCCTGGCAACACATCACTCGCCCTGTCGGGCCGGAGCGTCCAGCTCAAACGCGGTGTGCAGCGCACGCACAGCCAATTCGAGGTACTTCTCTTCGATCACTACCGAGACTTTGATCTCCGACGTGGAGATCATCTGGATATTGATACTTTCTTTGGCCAACGCTTCGAACATGCGACTGGCAACCCCAGCGTGGGAACGCATGCCCACGCCCACGATCGAGACCTTGGCGATCTTGGTATCACCCACCACCTCGCGGGCGCGAATCTCGCTCGCGGTGTTCTGCAGGATCCGCTCCGCCGCATCGTACTCGTTGCGGTGCACGGTGAAGGTGAAATCGGTGGTGTTATCGTGCGAAACGTTCTGCACGATCATGTCGACTTCGATGTTCGCGCCGCTGATAGGGCCAAGAATCTTGAAAGCCACGCCCGGAGTGTCTGGCACGCCACGGATCGTCAGCTTGGCTTCATCGCGATTGAAAGCGATGCCGGAAATGATCGGCTGTTCCATGGATTCCTCTTCATCAATAGTAATGAGGGTGCCCGGACCCTCCTTGAAGCTGTGCAATACGCGCAGCGGAACGTTGTACTTGCCGGCGAACTCTACCGCACGAATCTGCAATACCTTGGAACCCAGGCTGGCCATTTCCAGCATTTCTTCAAAGGTAATCTTGTCCAGGCGCTGGGCCACAGGCACAACGCGCGGGTCAGTGGTGTAGACGCCATCCACATCGGTATAGATCTGGCATTCGTCAGCCTTTAGCGCTGCCGCCAGTGCCACACCGGTGGTGTCCGAACCGCCACGGCCAAGGGTGGTGATATTGCCTTGCTCGTCCACGCCCTGGAAACCCGCTACAACTACCACGCGCCCTGCTTTCAGATCAGTACGAATTTTCTGATCGTCAATTTGCAGAATGCGCGCCTTGGTATGCGCGCTGTCCGTAAGAATGCGCACTTGACTACCAGTGTAGGACACCGCCGGCACGCCACGTTTGTTCAACGCCATCGCCAACAGCCCGATGGTGACCTGCTCACCCGTGGACACGATCACATCCAGCTCACGCGGCAGCGGCTGCTGATCCCCACTGATGGCCTTGGCCAGGTCTATCAGGCGATTGGTCTCGCCACTCATGGCTGACAACACCACTACCAGGTCATCGCCGGCATCGCGGAACTTCTTAACCTTGTCGGCGACCTGCTCGATTCTTTCGACAGAGCCGACCGAGGTGCCTCCAAATTTCTGTACGATCAAAGCCATTTCCAAGCCGCCTCAGCCCGTAAAGGGGCGCCTAATATCCAATCCACCGGCACTGAACAAGCCCGTGACTACACCACGGGCCGATTAACAGTGCCTTAAATACCTGCCTCGACAAACGGCACGGTCAAGGCCAGGGCCGCGTCCAGGGCACCAGCGTCGACACCACCGCCTTGCGCCATGTCCGGACGACCACCGCCCTTGCCGCCCACTGCCGCGGCGGCCTGCTTCATCAAATCACCGGCTTTGAGTTGGCCAGTCAGGTCCTTGGTCACACCGGCAACCAGAACAACCTTATCCTCATGGACACTGCCGAGCAGGATCACTGCGCGACCGAGTTTGTTCTTCAACTGATCGACCAAGGCCAACAGCGCCTTGCCGTCCTGACCATCCAGGCGCGCCGCCAGGACTTTTACATCCTTGACGTCAACGGCCGAGGCCGACAGATCATCGCCGGCAGCACTGGCCGCCTTGGCCTGCAACTGCTCCAGCTGTTTCTCCAGCGCACGGTTGCGCTCCAGAACGGCGGACAACTTGTCGATCAGGTTGTCGCGGCTGCCCTTGACCAGGGTGGCCGCTTCCTTGAGTTGTTCTTCTGCCGCATTGAGATAGGCCAGGGCCGCAGCACCGGTGACCGCTTCAATACGACGTACACCGGACGCCACACCGCCTTCGCTGACAATTTTCAGCAGGGCAATATCGCCGGTACGGTTGGCGTGGATACCGCCACACAGCTCCACCGAGAAGTCGCCCCCCATGCTCAGTACGCGCACGCTGTCGCCGTACTTCTCGCCGAACAGCGCCATGGCGCCCTTGGCTTTGGCAGTCTCGATATCGGTCTCTTCGGTTTGCACCGCGGTGTTCTTGCGAATCTCAGCGTTGACGATGTCTTCCAGGGCCTTGATCTGCTCAGGCTTGATCGCTTCAAAGTGACTGAAATCGAAGCGCAGGCGCTGGCTATCGACCAACGAGCCCTTCTGCTGGACGTGTTCGCCCAACACCTGGCGCAGTGCAGCGTGCAGCAAGTGGGTGGCCGAATGGTTCAGCGAGGTAGCGTGGCGCACGTCGGCGTCCACCTGGGTGTCCACTGGCGAACCGACGGTCAGGCTGCCCGATGCCAATACGCCATGGTGCAGAAACGCGCCACCGGTCTTGGTGGTGTCGCGCACGTCAAAGCGACCTGAGGTGGCCTTGAGGAAACCACAGTCACCGATCTGGCCACCGGACTCGGCATAGAAAGGCGTCTGGTCCAGCACCACTACGCCATCATCGCCTTCATTCAAGACGTCGACGGACTGACCGTCCTTATACAGCGCAACCACCTTGGCCGAGCCGCTGGTGGCCTTGTAGCCAGTGAATTCGGTGGCCACATCGACCTTGACCAGGCTGTTGTAATCCATGCCGAAAGAGCTGGCGGAACGCGCACGCACACGCTGGGCTTCCATCTCGCGTTCGAAACCTTCCTCGTCGAGGGTCAGGTCACGCTCACGGGCGATATCGCCGGTCAAGTCCATCGGGAAGCCGTAGGTGTCATAGAGCTTGAACACCACGTCGCCTGGCACCACGGTGCCTTGCAGGTTGGCGAGGTCCTGCTCGAGGATTTTCAGGCCCTGTTCCAGAGTCTTGGCGAACTGCTCTTCTTCGGCTTTGAGCACGCGCTCGATGTGCGCCTGGTTCTGCTTGAGTTCCGGGAAGGCTTCGCCCATCTCGGCGACCAGGGCCGCCACGATCTGGTAGAAGAAGCTGCCATTGGCGCCCAGCTTGTTACCGTGACGGCAGGCACGACGGATGATGCGACGCAGCACGTAGCCGCGACCCTCGTTGGACGGCAGTACGCCGTCGGCAATCAGGAAGCCGCAGGAACGGATGTGGTCAGCCACTACTTTGAGCGACGCCTGGTCTTCATTGGCGCAGCCGATGGCCTTGGCCGCGGCAGCCAGCAGGCTCTGGAACAGATCGATTTCGTAGTTGGAGTGCACGTGCTGCATCACCGCACTGATCCGCTCCAGGCCCATGCCGGTGTCTACCGATGGCGCTGGCAGCGGATGCAACACGCCATCGGCGGTGCGGTTGAACTGCATGAACACGTTGTTCCAGATTTCGATATAGCGGTCGCCGTCTTCTTCCGGCGAACCCGGTGGGCCGCCCCAGATGTCGGCGCCGTGATCGTAGAAGATCTCGGTGCAGGGGCCGCATGGACCGGTGTCACCCATGGTCCAGAAGTTGTCGGAGGCATACGGCGCGCCTTTGTTGTCGCCGATGCGCACCATGCGCTCAGGCGGCACACCGACTTGCTTGGTCCAGATGTCGTAGGCTTCGTCGTCAGTGGCGTAAACAGTGACCCAGAGCTTTTCCTTCGGCAGTTTCAATACGCCGGTCAGGAAGGTCCAGGCAAAGTTGATCGCGTCCTGCTTGAAATAATCGCCAAAGCTGAAGTTGCCGAGCATTTCGAAAAAGGTGTGGTGACGGGCGGTGTAGCCGACATTTTCCAGGTCGTTGTGTTTACCACCGGCGCGTACGCACTTCTGGCTGCTGACTGCGCGGGTATAGGCGCGTTTTTCCTGGCCCAGGAAACAGTCCTTGAACTGGTTCATGCCCGCGTTAGTGAACAGCAGGGTTGGGTCATTGCTTGGGATCAATGAGCTGGAGGCTACACGGGTGTGGCCTTGCTCTTCGAAGAAGCGAAGGAAGGCTTCACGGATTTCTGCGCTTTTCATTAGGTTATTCCACGGAGGCTGCGGCCAAAGGCCAGTGCGCAACATCATCAGACGGAGCGACGGCAAAGGGCCGCATTATATCGGCCCTTTGCCGGTGGTACAGCGTGTTTATGTGATAGATACACTCAATTAGACGGCGTGCACTGTCATTTTCGCGAAAACTCGACGAATGTCTGCACGACTTGCTCGATCTGCGCCCGACTGACATCCAGGTGCGTGACCATGCGCAACCGTGGCGCAGCACTCAACTTGACCCCACGCTCGGCAGCAAAGGCTTTCAGGGCCTGGGCCTGGTCACCGACCGGCACATACACCATGTTGGTCTGCACCGGCTCCACGGTGTAGCCGGCCTTGCGCAGCTCATCCCCCAGCCATTGCGCATTGGCATGGTCATCAGCCAGGCGCTGTACCTGATGATCCAGGGCATACAGCCCCGCCGCCGCCAGAGAACCGGCCTGGCGCATGCCACCGCCAACCATCTTGCGCAGGCGCCGCGCCTTGGCAATCAGCGCCGTAGAGCCGCACAACACCGAGCCGACTGGCGCACCGAGGCCCTTGGACAGGCACACCGACACCGAATCGAAATGCTCGGCGATCTTGCGCGCATCGACTCCCAGCTTGACCGCAGCGTTGTAGATCCGTGCACCGTCCAGATGTAAGGCCAAGCCGTGCTCACGAGTGAAGGCGCGGGCTTTGGCCAGGTACTCCAGCGGCAAAACCTTGCCCTGCATGGTATTTTCCAGCGCCAGCAGGCGTGTGCGGGCAAAGTGGAAATCGTCGGGCTTGATGGCTGCGAGCACATGGTCCAGATCGAGCGAGCCGTCCGCCTGCACTTCCAGGGGCTGTGGCTGGATCGAGCCAAGCACCGCTGCACCGCCGCCTTCGTATTTGTAGGTGTGGGCCTGCTGGCCGACGATGTATTCCTCGCCACGCTCACAGTGGGCCATCAACGCCAGCAGGTTGCTCATGGTGCCAGTGGGCACGAACAGCGCGGCGGCAAACCCCAGGCGCTTGGCCAACTCGGCCTCCAGGCGGTTGACGCTGGGGTCCTCACCATAGACATCATCACCGCTGACGGCACTGGCCATCGCGTCAAGCATGCCGGGGGTGGGTTGGGTCACGGTGTCGCTGCGCAGGTCGATCACGGTCATGAAGGGGGCCTCTAACGGAATGGATAAATCCTCTTGTGCGTGATTACTGCGGGCAAAACCGCGGAATATCAAGCCCCGCCTGCATTCAATCGAATACCAACCAAACAAACCGATATAGGTTATCGATACGGCACTCGTGCAGTTTCTGAAAAACCATGTTAAAAACTCTCCGCCGCCAGGGTTCTGGCGGCAACGTTCTCAGGGCGGGGTGTAATTCCCCACCGGCGGTAATTGCACGCAATGTGCATAGCCCGCGAGCGCTTGGCGCCTCGGACTGCTCACGCGGGACGGCGACAAGGTCAGCAGACCCGGTGTGATCCCGGGGCCGACGGTCATAGTCCGGATGAAGAGAGAACGGGATTGGCACCTAAGGGCCGCAAGCGCTGACTTCATGCCTGCATGACGTCGTTGTTCGTACCCTTAAATCCCATTCGATTCATAACGCCCTGTTTTTTTCTTAAACAGGAGTCAGAACATGCAACCCACCGCAATCGACAGCAAAAGCAAGAACCATCACGGCGAGCGCGTAGCGTTTATCCAGGCCTGCTGGCACAAGGATATTGTCGACCAATCGCGCAAAGGCTTCCTCGCCGAAATGATCGCCCAGGGCTACCAGGAGTCGGACATCGATTTCTTTGAAGTCGGCGGTGCCTTTGAACTGCCCCTGCACGCCAAGCTGTTGGCCAAGACCGGCCGTTATGCCGGCATCGTTGCCGCCGCCCTGGTGGTGGATGGCGGCATTTATCGTCACGAATTCGTCGCACAGTCGGTGGTCAGCGGGCTGATGCAGGTACAACTGGAAACCGAAGTGCCGGTGTTCTCGGTGTCCCTGACGCCGCATCACTTCCATGCCGGCAGCGAACACACCACGTTCTTCTACGAGCACTTCGTGCATAAGGGCCAGGAAGCTGCGCGTACGTGCGCCGATACCCTGCACAAAGTACGGGCGATCCATCGTAGTGAGCCGCGCGCTCTAGCGGTCTAAGTAACACTGCAAAGACAATGTGGGAGGGGGCTTGAACCCGATAACAGAGTGTCAGTCAGCTCATCTGGAACTGATACACCGTCATCGGGAGCAAGCCCCCTCCCACATTTGGATCCGGCTGGGCTTAAGATTTAAGCCAACCCGGCATCCGTGGCAGGCACGATAAGAATCCCGGCGCGCAGACCATTCTTCACCTTCGGGTTGGGGAAGATGATGCGGGCGCCCTCCTCCTCGATCACCCAGCGGGTCTTGGCCACGTCTTCGGCCAGCAGGTAGCCTTTTTCCAGTTCCGAAAAATTTTCCACATCTGCTGGCAGATGCATCAGGAAGGCATCGCTGTGCTTGATGACTTCACGGGACACGGCAAACAGTTGCAAGCCATCCAGGCTGTCAGTCTCCGGCTCGTTGCCCTCAATCATCTGCTTCAGGCGCGTTTCCAGGCGTGACACGTCCACGCCTTCGTTCTGCCCGAACGGCCGCGCCTTGCCCAGTTCGAGGGTGAAGGCCTCGGCTTCCAACTGCTCGTAGGTATAGGCGGTGAAGGTGATCGAGGTTTTGTTCTGCAACAACACCGCTTGCATCCCGGCTGCGCTCAGGCGTTCCAGTTCACGACGTGAATGCTGGCGCCCCTCCTTCCACGGGTAGAGGGCAAACTGCTCGATCTTCGAGCCGCGAATCGCGGTATGCAGGTCGTAGTGCAGGCGTGAACGGCCGGGCTGGCTGAAAAAGCTGCGGGCCAGCTGCTCAAGCTCGGCGGCACGCATGGCTTCGGGGCCGATGTTTTTTTCATGCCGGCCGTTGAACAGCCGGTTGACGTCCAGTTCGAGGTAACGCTCACCGCGACGCATGGCCTCGGGGTTGCCGAACAGGAACAGAATACGGGTACGGGGCTTGATCTCCCCGCGGGCAATGCCATGCAACAGTCGGTCGAGCAACTCGATCGGCGCGGTTTCGTTGCCATGAATGCCGGACGACAGCAGCAGGTCGCTGCCATTGTCACGCGCCTCAGGTGGGCGTACTTCAAGCGCGCCCTCACTGAGCCAGCGCATCTGCACGCCGTCGACAGTCAGTTGAATTTTTTGCGCCGGTTCACGACCGGCGAGGGTCAGTTCAAGCAGTTTGCCGAGGGCGAGCATAAGCAGCTTCCTTAGTGGTTGCAGCCAGGACCATGGACGTGATCGTCATCATCACCTTCAACGTCGGCCGGTTCCATTTCCAGTTGCAGGCTCATCAGGTTGGTAGCCAATGGGCGCATCAGCAGGTTGGCGTATTCGGCATCGCCCTCTTCCACATCCACACCGATCAGCAGCTGGCCGCGACCGTCGTGCTGGATCCAGATCTCCTTGCCCTGCCACACCACGGCAACGCGAGTGCAGGACGTTTCCAGCTGGGTGCCGTCGGTGTCTTCAAGGATCAGTTTCAGGGTGTCGGTGGTCATAAATAGTTCTCAGCCGTACGGCGTTAATTGATCTGGAAAAGATAAACCGAGCCCAGTTTAAGGATTTGCGTCAGTTCATCCAGTGCCGTCCGGCACTCAAGCAGCAACTGCGGATCAGCCAGGTCGGTTTCGCGCAGACTGTCGCGGTAGTGTTTGTCGACCCATTGGGTCAGCGTGTCGTACAACGGCGCGGTCATGATAACGCCTGGATTCACCGCTGCCAGCTCGGTTTCGTTCAACGCCACGCGCAGACGCAGGCACGCCGGCCCGCCACCGTTCTGCATGCTTTGCTTGAGGTCGAAGACCTTGACTTCGCGGATCATCCCACCGGAGGCGGTCAAGCCCTGCAGGTATTGCCACACGCGCTCATTGGCGCGGCACTCTTCCGGCACAATCAGCAGCATCGAACCGTCAGGGCGGGTCAGCAACTGGCTGTTGAACAGGTAGGAACGCACCGCGTCCTCGACACTGACCTGTGCACGGGGCACGCAGACGGATTGGAAATTACCGCCCAGCTTGCCCAACTTGCCGTGCAGCTCGGCGAGCATTTGTTCGGTATTGAGGAACGCGTCCTCGTGATAGAACAGCATTTCGCCGTTACCCACCGCGATGACATCGTTGTGGAACACGCCGGCATCGATCACCGCCGGATTCTGCTGGGCGTAGACCACACCGCTATCCTTCAGGCCGTGCAGGCGCGCGACGGCCTGGGACGCTTCGAGGGTCTGGCGCGCCGGGTATTTTTGCGGGGCCGGATAACGGGTGTCGAACGCACTGCGACCAAACACAAAGAACTCAACGCCAGCTTCACCGTACTCACGGCAGAAACGTGTGTGGTTGGCAGCACCTTCATCGCCGAACTGTGCCACCGCCGGCAAGGCGGCGTGGTGGGCGAAGTGTTTCTGATCGGCGAACATCGCCCCCAGCACGCGACTGGTGGTGGGGTGTTCGATGCTGCGGTGATACTTACAGTTGAGGTTCGCGGCGGTGAAATGCACGCGACCATCTGCCGTGTCGGCGCTCGGGCTGACGGTTGCGGCGTTGGCCACCCACATGCTGGATGCCGAGCAGCTGGCCACCAGCAACGGCATGGCCTGATTGGCCGCTTGCTGGATGACCTGGGCGTCGCTGCCGCTGAAACCGAGGTTGCGCAAGGCGATCACATCCGGGCGCTCCTGAGGCGCCAACACACCTTGCACAAAGCCCATGTCCATCAGGGCTTTCATCTTCTGCAGGCCCTGCAACGCCGCTTCCTTCGGGTTGGAAGACTGCTGGCTGTTGCTCTGGGACGCGACGTTACCGTAGGACAAACCGCCGTAGTTATGGGTCGGCCCCACTAGACCGTCAAAATTGACTTCATAGGATTTCATCGGCGAGGCTCCACGAACATCTGTTTTTATAGGCATCAAATTACTTGAATACACCCCTGAACCGGTGTGGGAGAGGGCTTGCTCCCGATAGCAGTAAGTCAGTCACCTGATTGATCAACTGATAGATAGCTATCGGGAGCAAGCCCCCTCCCACATTAGATCAGTGTAATGCCGGGGGTTAGCGTGGCTGGAACCACCAGGCTTGGAGTCTCCAGCGACGCCACCGGGTACGCGCAATAATCCGCCGCGTAATACGCACTGGCGCGATGGTTGCCCGACGCCCCTACCCCACCAAATGGAGCGGTGCTGGCGGCGCCGGTCAACTGTTTGTTCCAGTTGACGATGCCGGCGCGGCTTTCCAGCCAGAACTGCTGGTAACGCGCTTCGGAATCCGACAACAAACCAGCGGCCAAACCGTATTGAGTGTTGTTGGCCTCGGCGATCGCCCCGGCAAAATCAGCGTAGCGGATCACCTGCAACAGGGGGCCAAACAGTTCTTCGTCTTCGCGTTCGGTCACGCCAGTTACGTCGATAATGCCTGGGGTAAGCAGAGCCGCCTGATCCTGTGGCTGGGTCATCTCCAGCAGCGCCACCGCGCCATTGGCCAGCATCAGTTCCTGCGCTTCCATCAGCGCTTTGGCCGCCGCCAGGGAAATCACCGAGCCCATGAACGGTGCCGGTTGCTGGTCGAATGCGCCCACTTCAATGCTCGCGCTGACCGCCACCAGCCGTGCCAGCAACGCATCGCCCCAGGCGCCTTGCGGCACCAGCAAGCGACGGGCGCAAGTGCAACGTTGGCCCGCCGAGATGAACGCCGACTGGATGATGGTGTAGACCGCCGCATCCACATCGGCCACTTCGTCCACGACCAGCGGGTTGTTGCCGCCCATTTCCAGGGCCAGGATCTTGTCCGGGCGCCCGGAGAACTGCTGGTGCAGATGATTGCCGGTGCGGCTGGAGCCAGTGAAGAACAGGCCGTCGATGCCCGGGTTGGCCGCCAGGGCGATGCCAGTTTCCCGCGCGCCTTGCAGCAAGTTCAACACACCCGCCGGCAAACCGGCTTCGACCCAGCACTGCACAGTCAGCTCGGCGACTTTCGGGGTCAGCTCGCTCGGCTTGAACAGCACGGTATTGCCCGCCAGCAACGCCGGGACGATATGGCCGTTGGGCAAGTGCCCAGGGAAGTTGTAAGGACCAAACACCGCCACCACGCCGTGAGGTTTGTGGCGCAACACGGCAGTGGCGTCGCCCAGGGGGCCGCTCTTCTCGCCGGTACGCTCGCGGTAGCTCTGTACCGAGATCGCGATCTTGTTGGCCATGCTGGTGACTTCAGTGGCCGACTCCCACAGCGGCTTGCCGGTCTCCTCACCGATGCAGCGGGCGATTTCATCGGCGCGGCTTTTCAGAGTAGCGGCGAACGTTTCCAGCACACTGATGCGTTCTTCCAGCGGGCGCCTGGCCCAGGCCGGGAATGCCTGGCGCGCGGCCTGCACGGCGGACTCGACCTGTTCGACGCTGGCGCCATTGCCGGCCCACAGCACCGCCTGGGTCACCGGGTTGCGCGATTCAAACAGTTCACCCTGGCCGGCCAGCCAGCTACCTGCGATATACAACGAATTCATTATTTCGACTCCCGAGCAGCGGACAACGCAACAGCACGCACTTGATCACCCACCACCAGCTGCAGGCGCTTGGCGGTCTGCGGATCGACCACCAGGGTGCCTGCGGCCAGGCGAGCTGGAGCGGCGGTAATACGGCACTCTTCACGCTTGCGGTTATGAATCAGGAACGGCGTGGCGTCGTCCCCCGGCGTGCCGATGGCCAATACCAGTGACTGGCTGTCGCGCACCGCGCGGATTTTGCTGGTCTCACATTCCACCGCCGGGCCAGCGTCAAAAATATCGACATAGCCCTGGTAGCTGAAGCCTTCGCTTTTGAGCATGCTCAGCGCCGGTTCGGTGTCCGGATGCACCTTGCCGATCACATTGCGTGCGTCCTCGGAAAGAAAGCAGCTGTACAACGGAAACTTCGGCATCAGCTCGGCGATAAATGCCTTGTTGCCCACGCCAGTGAGGTAGTCGGCCTGGCTGAACTCCATCTTGAAGAAGTGCCGACCCAGGCTTTCCCAGAACGGCGAACGTCCGGCGTCGTTGGACACTCCGCGCATCTCGGCAATGATCTTGTTGCCGAACAGTTGCGGGAATTCGGCAATAAACAACATACGTGCCTTGGCCAGCATGCGGCCGTTGAGGCCGTTGCGGTAATCGGCATGCAGAAACAATGAGCACAATTCGGAATTGCCGGTGAGGTCGTTGGCCAGGAACAGCGTCGGAATCTCACGGTAGATATTCAGTTCCTGGGACGCGCTGACAGTCAGCCCCACCCGGAAGTTGTACCAGGGCTCACGCAGGCCAACGGCGCCTGCGATGGCGGAGATACCGACCACACGGCCTTCGTCGTTCTCCAGCACGAACAGGTAGTCGGCATCGCCGCGCCCGGCATCGCCGCGAAAGGTTTTTTCCGCCCAGCCAACCCGGTGGGTCAGGCGCTCTTCGTTGGCCGGCAAGGTGGTAAGGCCGGTGCCGGTGCTGCGCGCCAGATCAATCAGGGCCGGTAAATCGCTGCTGCGTACGGGACGAACGATCATGCTATCTCCTCGAACGGGTCGCTTTACAGCCACCCGCGAAACTCTGTTTATACCGGCGCTTAAACTGCAACCAGACGCACACTCGCGCCTTCGCCGACGCCCAGGGCCTCGGCGGTTGCAAGGTCCAGAATCACCGGTTTGCCCGGTGCGTAGTCCAGTTCCAACATCACCGCACGGTAGTCCTGCAACTGCGCGTTGCTCACCAGATACTGGCGGCCGACGCCCTTGATCATCTCGCCGACTTTCACCGGCACCACGCGGCTCTGGGCAATCGAGCGGATGCCCGAAACCTTTGCGTGCAAGGTCGGACCACCGTCGAAGATGTCGATGTAGTGATCGGTCTCGAAGCCTTCACGCATGAGGATATCGAAGGTGATCTGCGCACGCGGGTGCACCTGGCCCATGGCTTCCTGGGCCGCGTCCGGCAGCAGCGGTACGTAGATCGGGTAATGGGGCATCAGCTCGGCGAGGAAGGTCCGGCTTTTCAACCCGCACAGGCGCTCGGCGGCGGCGTAGTTGAGGTCGAAGAAGTTGCGGCCGATGGCATCCCAGAATGGCGAATCACCGTTCTCGTCGCTGTAGCCGACAATCTCGGTCACCACCGAATCGGCAAAGCGCTCGGGGTGGCTGGCGACAAACAGCAGGCGGCCGCGGGAATTGAGTTCCGACCACGGCGACCCCACCAGCTCAGGCACCACATAGAAACTGGTGAGCAGGCTGTTGCCGGTGAGGTCGTGGCACTGGGAAAGCACGTGGATCTTGTTGTGGATCTTCAACTCGCGGGAGGCGTGCACGAAGGTTTCATTACGGAAACTGTAGAACGGCTCGGAGTAACCGGCCGAGGCGACGATCGCAGAACAGCCGGCGAGCTTGCCGGTCTCGGTATCTTCGAGCACGAAAAAATAGCTTTCTTCGCCGTTGAAACTCACCTCGGCCGCGAAGGAGGCTTCGCTGGCGGCGATCTTGTCGCTCAAGCGTTCCACATCATCCGGCAAGGAGGTGACACCAATCGGGCTGTCCGCAGCCAGACGCTGTACCTCGCCCAGGTCAGCCATTTGCGCGGGGCGCATCACCAGCATGGTGTCACTCCTTAACTCGAAAACTCATAGGAAAAAATACCGGACAGGCCTGAAAACAACACCTATCCCCAAGTAAGGCTAATTCCAATGTGGGAGGGGGCTTGCCCCCGATAGCAGTGTGTCAGTTGATGAATCAAGTGACTGATCCACCGCTATCGAGGGCAAGCCCCCTCCTACATTTGGCCCGATCAGGCCAATCAGGCTTGCGTCAATGCTTTTACAGCACGCTCAAAACGATCCAGGCCTTCGTTGATATCCGCCTCTTCCACCACCAGGCTTGGCGCAAAACGCACCACGTCCGGGCCGGCTTGCAGAATCATCAGGTTCTGTTTCTCGGCGGCGTTGAACACGTCCTTGGCCTTGCCCTTGAACGCATCGCTCAGCACGCAACCGATCAGCAGGCCCATGCCGCGCACTTCGGTAAAGATGCCGTACTGCTTGCCTATCTGCTCCAGGCGCGCCTTGAACAGGTCGTGCTTGGCGTTGACGCCAGCCAGCACCTCGGGAGTGTTGATCACGTCGATCACCGCTTCGGCCACCGCGCACGCCAGCGGGTTGCCGCCGTAGGTGGTGCCGTGGGTACCGACCACCAGGTGCTTGGCCAGGTCTTCACGGGTGAGCATGGCCGCAATCGGAAAACCGCCGCCCAGGCTCTTGGCGCTGGTGAGGATGTCCGGCACAACACCGTAGTGCTGATAGGCGAACAGATGACCGCTGCGGCCCATGCCGGTTTGTACTTCATCGAATACCAGCAGTGCGTTGTTGGCGTCGCACAGCTCACGGGCACCTTGCAGGTAAGCCAGTTCAGCCGGCAGCACACCGCCTTCACCCTGGATCGGCTCCAGCACCACGGCACAGGTCTTGTCCGACACGGCGGCTTTCAATGCAGCGAGGTCGTTATAAGGAACGTGGGTAATCCCGGTAATTTTAGGCCCGAAGCCGTCAGAATACTTCGACTGACCGCCGACATTGACGGTGAACAGGGTACGGCCGTGGAAGCTGTTCAGCGCAGCGATGATCTCGTACTTCTCGCTGCCGAAACGGTCGAACGCCACGCGACGGGCCAGCTTGAACGCGGCCTCGTTGGCCTCGGCGCCGGAGTTGCAGAAGAACACACGTTCGGCAAAAGTGGCGTCGATCAGCTTATGCGCCAGGCGCAGGGCCGGCTCATTGGTGAACACATTGGAGACATGCCATAGCTTGTTGGCCTGTTCGGTCAGTGCACCGACCAGCGCCGGATGGGCGTGGCCCAATACATTAACCGCGATGCCGCCGGCAAAGTCGATCAGCTCGCGACCGGCCTGGTCCCAGACGCGTGAACCTGCGCCACGTACGGGGATGAAGGCGGCAGGTGCATAGTTGGGCACCATGACCTGGTCGAAATCGGCACGTTGCACCGGGGCTTGCTCAACGGACATCGGAGTCTCCTGAAGAGGAACGCCTGCCTGGAACTGGCGGGCGATGCAGGGATTGTAAGGACAGTTTTCAGCGCCACCTTGCCGCCAAGCGACAACTTCTTATAGCGCCAACCCCGGTTTTACGCGGGTTTACGGCAATGCGACATATTGCGTCGCAATGGCGCAGTGTAAACCAGCACAGCTTGTTTCGGCAGGACACCCAAAAAACAGATCACGCCGCGCTCGTTGCAATAACCCAGTAGCCCCCCCGCCTCCTCGTGCGCCGATTTACTGGTGCTTTACCACGCACAAGGATTGGCACCATGCCTGACTCTGCAGAACCTACTCCGCACACCAGTCCCTCGTCCCAGCCCGACAGCCACTATGAACCGCTGATAAATGCGATTCCGCGCTGGCTGGGCGAGACCTCTCTACGCCGTCGCGAAGCACTGGGGCTGGTGCCTCCAAGCCTGCCGCCAGCATTGCGCGACGCCTCCTTGGTCAGCCAGGACGAGCTCAAGCAGCTGGCCACCGCTCACTGGGAGGCGCAAAACAGCGTTGAAAAAGCACTGGCCGGCCTGTTGAGCGCCAAGGACTTTGCCGAGCCGATTCTCACCCTGGCCCTCAAGACCCAATTCGGCCTGGAGCTGGATGTACGCGAAACCTTCCTGCGCCTGTACATCCCGCAGACCATTCCCGGCTTTCCCATCCGTTCGGGGGCCGCCCGCACCTGGACCGTGTCCCTGCTGGACGCTGCGCTGCACAACTTCGAACACAAGGAAACCCAGGCCGACGCCCATGAAGCCGTTTCGACCTTTATCACCCGCCCTGATGCCAGAGGCCACTTCGACACCTTGCCGGCCATCAAGCGCGTACTGTCGATCAGCGCCTTCATCCAGTTGTGCCGGGATCTCGACATCGGTGCCCTGTATGCGGTTTACCTGCGAGAACAATTGGGCTTGAACGAACCGGTGGCCGAAGCCGCCTTGCGCCTGAAAGTCGAACGCAGCCAGAAAGCCCAACTGCAGGCCGCCCTGCAATGGGCATTGATCACAGGTGACATCCAGCCCGGCTACCAGCGCCTGATCCAAGGCCTGCTCGACGGCGTGAGCGGGCTACGCCTGAACGGCCAATTGCTGCGCTACCACGATCTGAAACTGATGGATGCAAGCCTGCCCGGCATCATCGTGTTCGCCCCTGACCTTGAGCTCTCGCGCACGGCGACGCGGGTGGTGGCGTATGTGCCGGGCGACCCCGAGCATCCGATCAAGGAATACTCCTCGTCCCAGGCGATGCAAAAAGAACTGGTGCGCCAACTGCGCGATGAACAGTACCAACGCTTTTTCAGCCGGTTTGTACCCCATGAACAACGCGGGCATTTCTTCGCCAACCTCAGCCAACTGCTCGGCCAGGTCACCTGGCATCCGCCCGAGGCCGGCAGCAGCCAGCCAAGCTGGCGCCAGACCCCAACCGACAACCCCCGCGTGCGCTTTGTCGCGACCCCTGGCGGCAGCGACTTTTGGCGACATCAGTACCAGCGTAGGCTCAATCAACTACTCAACGACGCGCGCAGCACCGCCGTCAGCACGGCAAGCGCCGACCGCAAGGCGCGCTGGGCGCTGTGGGATTCATTCGTGAATGTCGCGTCCTCGATCCTGAATGCGGCCGCGTTGATCGTCGCCCCCTTCGTGCCCTTCGCCGGTGAATTGATGATGGGCTACATGGTTTATCAACTGCTGGATGAGGTGTTCGAAGGCGTCATCGACTGGGCCGAAGGCTTGGGCACCGAGGCTGCAGGGCACCTATTGGGAGTGGTCGAGGCACTGGTGCAATTGGGCGCCTTCGCCGTGGGCGGCCAGATCGCCATCACTGAGTTTCGCAAGGCCCTGCCCCAGAGCGTCATCGCCTTCATTGACCGCTTTACGCCAGTGCGACTGCCCAAGGGCCAGGTCCGTTACTGGAAACCCGACCTCAGTACCTACGAACACGCCATCAGCGTGCCGCCTGGCAGCTACCGCGAGCCGACTGGGCTGTACCCCTACCAGCGCAAGAAGCTGCTGGCGCTGGATGGAAAAATCTATGCGGTGGAAAAAGACCCGGTGTCTTCCACGCTGCATCTGCAACACCCGTCCCGCCCCGAAGCCTATCGCCCGTGGGTACGCCACAACGGCCACGGCGCCTGGCACACAGAACTGGAAGCCCCGTTGCGGTGGGACCAAAAAACCCTGCTGCAGCGCCTGGGCCATCCGGTGGATGGGCTCAGTGACGCCGACCAGGCCCTGGCGCTGAACATCAGTGGTGTAGACCCGGACGTGCTGCGCAAAATGCACGTCAACGGCGAAGCACCTCCGGCGCTGCTGCTCGACACCCTGGACCGGCTGCGGGTCGACCGCGAGATTCAAAACCTGATCACGCGGCTCGCCAGCGATGACCCCGCGCAATATGGCCGCGTTGACCCGCAAGCCATCCTGCAATTGCTCACCAGCTACGGCGACTGGCCGCACCGTCACTGCCTGCAATTTATCGATGGGCAGGGCAACACAGCCTGGACCTTTGGCGACGAGCAAATGCCCGTCATCCGCATTCCTGAAAGCCAGTTGAACAACGGTGACCTGCTCAAGGCCATCCTCAAGCACTTGCCTGCCCAGGACGCCGCCGAGGCCTACGGTGCCCCTGTTGGCGATACAAGCCTGAGCCTGGAGACACGCGCCAGCCATCTGCGCAAGAAGCTCGCGGCCACCGCCAAGGAGAAACGTGCGGGGCTGTTCGAGTCCCACTACGGCACCCTGCAAGCCACTCATAACCCACGAGTCCAGCGCCTGATCGATGCCGCCCCTGGGCTGCCCGCTAAAGTCGCGCAAGCCCTGCTGGAGAACGCTACCGTCGAAGAGCTGCAAGCGCTGGGCAACCAGCAAACGCCATTGCGCCTCCGGCTACTGGCACGCAGTGCGCAGGCCGAAGTGCGGGTGTGCCGTGCTTTCGAAGCCTTGCACTTCGGCGCCTCGACCTGGGACAGCGAGCGCCTGGCCTTGCACTCCTTGACCCAACTGCCGGGAGGGTTGCAGTCATTGCGCCTGGAGGTACGCAACTACAGCGTCGATGGCCCCGTGCGCGACCGCATCGGCGACCCCGAGGCGTCGCAAGTACGCACCCTGGTACGCAACGATAATGGCCAATACACGCCCTACAACGGCAGCGACGCGTTGTCACCTCCGTCCGACCTGTACGCGGCCATCCTGAGCGCCCTGCCAGAGGCCCAGCGCAATACCATCCGGATAGAATCAGGCTCCGGTTCACGACTGCGCGAGCGCCTCCTGCGCCATCCCATCATGCGGAACACACTGCGCGAGCTGCTTGCCGCCGACCCCGTGCGCAAACCTTACTATGACCCGCAGACCATGAAGCTGCTGGGCGGTATGGACGGCTATCGCGCCCAGCCCGCCCTGGGCGACAGGTTGCCCACAGCCGCCGAACGATTGCGCGAGCTGTTTCCTCAACTGGACGATGACCAGATACAGGCCGTGCTCGAACATATGCAATCTCTGCCAGGCGGAGCCCCCAACCAACTCGGCCTGCTGCGCGCAGAGCGCCAGACGCTGCGCAACAACCTGCAGGCGTGGCAGGCCGCCATCCCGACGCATCTGCCTGCCGAGCAACGCTATTACGAAACCCATACGCGCCGTCTGATCGCCGACCAGCTGGAACAATGCTGGCGCCGGGAAACCGAGCGGGATGACTACTTCATGAACACCGAGCTGGACGGTTTTACGCTGAGGCTTCACGCCCCGCTATTAACCAGCCTGCCCGAACTGGGCACAGCCTTTCGTCATGTGTCACTGCTATCGGTGGCCGGCGGCAGCGGCCTGGAAGGCGTCGAAACTCTCTTGCGCAATTTCCCCTGGCTGCGCAGCCTGGAACTGCGCAATATCCCACTTGGCGACCTGCCGCCCCCGATCTTCACAATGCCCAGGCTGAACAGCCTGACTCTGGACGACTGCAACATAACCCTGACCGGGCAAAGCCATGCGCAGTTGAACGCGATGAAGGGTTTGAATTCGCTGGATCTGCACCAAAACCCCCTGGGTTTGATACCGGATGTCGAGGGCATGCCCGACCTGACACTGCTGGACTTATCAAACACACAGATCGAGCGCTTGCCCAACGGCCTGCTGAGCCGCCCTCGTCTGAAGGCCGCGTGGCTGAACAACAACCGCATCACCGAATTGCCCCTGGGCCTGTTCAGCCTGACGCCCGACATCGCACATGGTTTCGATCTGTCCGGCAACGAGCTGAAACCGCCGGCCCTGGAACAGATCAAGCGCTATGCCCAGAACTACAATGAGTCATTCACCGCTCAGGCGCCCAGCGCGGAGCGCGCCAGGGTCCTGCAGTTGTACCCGACCTTTCTCGAGGCCGAAGCCGATCACTTTCTCTTTCGCCTGCCCGGGACCATGGCCGACATCGCCCCTGCCCTGGCCCGCCTGGAAGCCGAATACGCGCAACTGGACACCGACCTGCAGCAGTGGGCCCTGGACGTACCGGCTCGCCACCCAATCCTGGACATCAGCCTCGACGAACAAACCGCCGCCGAGGAGCAACTGGCGCGCCGACGCTTCAAAAGCTTGCTGGAAGATGCCTGGCGCCGCGAAAGCGAACAGGACGAGGAAAACCTGGAGGAGCAATTCACCCACGCAGTGGTGATCGAGACCAGCACCATGGGCCCACTGCCGCAATTGCACGCCCGGTTTGATCATGTGACCTCCCTGGAACTCATCGGCAACGGCCTTACCAATGGTGTCGACGGAACCCTGCGCTGCTTCCCCAAACTGCAAACCCTGATACTCAGCCGGTGCACCCTGGGCAAGATCCCCGACGCCGTTGGCCAAATGCCCGGGCTCACCACCCTGAGCCTTGAGCACTGCGAGGTCACCCTGACCCCGACGGACGTAAACGTGCTGGATAACGTACCCAACCTGGGGTTTCTGAGCCTGCGAAACAACCGGCTGGTGGTCGCCCCGAATGTCAGTGGGCTCAACCACTTGGGCGCGCTCTACCTGGGCAACACGCAGATCAACGAAGTGCCACACGGGCTATTCCAACTCCCCGAGCTGCATACGATAGACCTGAGCAATAACCTGATCAGCGAAATTCCGGCCGATCTGCTGGAGTCGACCACACCCTACAGTGAAGACTGTGATTTCAGCGGCAACCCCTTGTCGCCCCAGAGCCTGGATTATCTGCGACAGCACTACGTGCGCACTGGCATAGACTTTCAAGTGACAGAAGCCACCGTCGACGCGCAAGGCGTGCCCCTGGTGGTAGAAACACCGCCGCCGATGGAGGAGTGATCAACCGCGCTCGGAAGGCACCGAGGACAGTTCGAAGGGGCTGCTGCTGCGGCGTTGGTTACGATCTTCACGCGGGGTGGCGCCGAAGAAATTGCGATAGGCGCTGGAGAAGTGCGGCCCCGAAGAGAAGCCACAGGACAGGCCGATCTGGATGATCGACTTGCTGGTTTGCATCAGCATCTGGCGGGCCTTGTTCAGGCGCAGCTCCAGGTAGTACTGACTGGGGACGCGATTGAGGTATTGCTTGAAGATCCGTTCAAGTTGTCGTCGCGATACACATACGTGCTGGGCGATTTCGTCGGTGGTCAACGGCTCTTCGATATTCGCCTCCATCAGCAGCACTGCCTGGGTCAGCTTCGGATGGCTGGAACCCAGGCGGTTTTGCAGCGGAATGCGCTGGCGCTCGCCGCCCTCACGGATGCGCTCCACTACCAGTTCTTCCGACACCGCACCGGCCAACTCGGCGCCGTGGTCACGGGCCAGCACCGCAAGCAGCAGGTCAAGCACCGACATGCCACCGCAGGCAGTAAGGCGATCACGGTCCCAGTCGAACAGATGGCTGGTAGCGATGACCTTGGGGAAGCGCTCGGCAAAATCGTCCTGCCAGCGCCAGTGCACGGCGGCGCGGTAGCCGTCGAGCAAACCCAGCTGGGCCAGCGGGTAGACACCGGCAGACAAACCACCGATCACACACCCGGCACGGACAAGCTGCTTGAGTGCAGTGCCGAGTTGGGACGCAATGACGGTAGGGGGTTCGTCCGCCAGCAGGAACAGCTTCTGGAAGCCCTCGAGCTTACCGGCCCATGGCTCGCCGGGCAGTTGCCAGGCCCCTGGGGCGGCCGGCTCGGCGAGCAGGAACGACAGCTCGTAGACCACGTCCGGATGCACCCGCTGGGCAACGCGCAAGGCCTCCTCAGCCAGCGCAAGCGTGAGTGCTTTTGTGCTGGGCCAAATCAGGAAACCAATTTTGTGGGCGGTCATGGAGTGCTATCCGAAGCGAAAACAGTGAAAGAAGCCGTGGGCCAATGCTAGCCCGTAAACCAACACAAATCTCAAAAACAATGAAGACCTGCTCTCCTGTAGGAGCGAGCTTGCTCGCGAAAAACCTTAGAACGCCGCCGGGTATCAGGCTTCCCGCGTTATCGTTGACGATCTTCGCGAGCAAGCTCGCTCCTACAGGGGTTGAGTGGCAGTCTTGATTATTTCAAGCTACCGGAGAGGAACTGCTGGAGACGCTCGGACTGGGGATTGACCAGCACTTCCCGCGGATTGCCGCGCTCTTCAACAATGCCTTTGTGCAAGAACACCAACTGGTTCGACACTTCACGGGCAAAGCCCATCTCATGGGTCACCACCACCATGGTGCGGCCTTCCTGGGCCAGGTCCTGCATGACCTTGAGCACTTCGCCCACCAACTCAGGGTCGAGCGCCGAGGTCGGCTCGTCGAACAGCATCACCTCCGGCTCCATCGCCAGGGCACGGGCGATCGCCACGCGCTGTTGCTCGCCGCCGGACATATGCCCAGGGAACGCATCCTTGCGATGGCCTACACCGACCTTGGCCAGATAGTGTTCGGCTTTTTCACGGGCGTCTTTCTTCGACATGCCGAGCACATGCACTGGCGCTTCCATCACGTTTTCAAGCGCGGTCATGTGCGACCACAGGTTGAAATGCTGGAACACCATGGAGAGGCGCGAACGCATGCGTTGCAGTTGCTTGGGGTCGGCTGCCTTCATCGCGCCGTCCTTATTGGCCACCAGTTTCAGCTCTTCGTTATTGAGCAGAATCTTGCCGGCATGGGGCTGCTCCAGCAGGTTGATGCAGCGCAAAAAGGTACTTTTGCCCGAACCACTGGAGCCGATGATGCTGATCACATCACCGGCCGCGGCGGCCAGGGACACCCCTTTGAGCACTTCATGACTGCCATAGCGTTTATGCAGGTCTTGGACTTCAAGTTTGTACATGCGGTCGGTTCTCACAAAAACAGGTGGTCAGTCGTTGAGCAAGCGCCCGTGACGCAGCGCTTCGCGCCCCGCCACCTTGGCCAGCCAGAAACCCGCTTGGGCATAACGTAGCCGTTCAACGGCAAACAACACCCCCGAGGTGCCAGCGCAGATAATGCTGACGCGGTCTTCCAGGGGATCAATCACTTCAAAAATCGGCTCGCCACTTTCCACCCAGTCACCGGCCTTGCGCAGGTAGCTGATCACCCCGGCGTGGGGTGCAAAGAGCAATTCGGTGCCTTCGAAGGGCACGCCTTCACAGGGTTCGTGTTGCGGCGCAGGCCACTCTCCCTTGATCAGCCCCTGTTCGGCGAGAAACGCCAGGATGCCTTCGGCGTGGAAGATGGCTTCATCGCGCCCGGTGTCGGCCTGGCCGCCCAGTTCCAAGGTCGTGGCCAGGCACGCCAACGGAATCTGCGCCTCGGGGAACGCCCGGGACAAACGCAGCCAAGGCAACGAGCACGCCTCATCAAACGAGCTGCCACCGGAATCTTCCGCCAGCAGGCCGACCTTTACATTCAAATGTGCCGACAACGAGCGCCACTGCGGCCAGTGCTGGGGCAGCGCGTACATGTGCAACGCCGCTTCGGCGTCGCAATGCAGGTCGAGCACTATGTCAGCGGTACAGGCGTGGCTGAGCAGGATGCGCTGCATGCCCTGCAATTGGCTGCTCGGCTCGGGCAAGGCGCTGAGCGTATCGCTCATGGCCTGGCGGATCATGCGCACGTTGGCGTGTGGGTCGTCACCCAGTTTGCCTTGCAGCAATGCGCCGACCGGCTCACTCAACTCAACGAAGTCGCGATTGAAGTTCTTGCCGCTGCCTACCTCGAAACGCCCCTGGTGGCTGCCCTGCAACAACTGGCCAAGGCCCATCGGGTTTGCCACCGGCACCAACTCGATCACGCCGTTAAGGGCGCCCTGCTGTTCCAGCTCTGTGAGGCGTTTTTTCAGCTCCCAGGCGGCGCGCATACCCGGCAACTCATCGGCATGCAGGCTGGCCTGGATATAGGCCTTGCGCTCGCCACTGCCGAAGCGGAACACGCTCAGCTGGCGCTCGCAGCCCAGGTGGCCCCAGGGCAACAGATGATCAATACGTTCCATATCAGTGCTTCCGTGGAGCCAGGTAGCTCAGCCAGCGGCGCTCGGCCAACTTGAACAGGCGCACCAGGATAAAGGTCAGGCACAGGTAGAACACACCAGCGGTGATATAGGCTTCAAACGGCAGGTAGTACTGGGCGTTCACCGTGCGCGCGGCACCGGTGATGTCGATCAGGGTCACGATGGAGGCCAGGCTGGTGGTCTGCAGCATCATGATCACTTCGTTGCTGTACTGCGGCAGCGCGCGGCGCAGGGCCGACGGCAGCAGGATCCGGCGGTACAGTTTGTAGCGCGACATACCCATCGCCTTGGCCGCTTCGATCTCACCGTTAGGCGTGGCCTTGAGGCTGCCGGCAATGATCTCGGCAGTGTAGGCGCTGGTGTTGATCGCAAAGGCCAGGCACGCGCAGAAGGTCGCGCTGGACAACAGCGGCCACAGGAAGCTCTCGCGTACCGCTTCGAACTGGGCCAGGCCGTAGTAGATCAAAAACAGCTGCACCAGCATCGGCGTGCCGCGAATCACGTAGGTGTAGAGCCAGGCCGCGCCGTTGACGATCGGCTGCTTGGACACCCGCATCAGGCCCAGGGGCAAGGCCGCGAGCAAACCGAAGAACAGCGAGATGGCCAGCAGTTTCAGGGTGGTCAGCAAGCCGCCAACGTACAGCGGCATGGCCTCCCAGATGACGTTGTAGTCGAAGATCATAGATCAGCCGCCCTTACGCCTACCGAGTAGCGCTTCTCGAGGTAACGCAAGGCCAGCAACGACACGCTGGTGATCACCAGGTACATCGCCGCCACTGCGAGGAAGAAGGTAAAAGGCTCGCGGGTGGCATCTGCCGCCTGCTTGGCCTTGAACATCATGTCTTGCAAACCCACCACCGAAATCAGCGCGGTGGCCTTGGTCAATACCAGCCAGTTGTTGGTAAACCCGGGGATCGCCAGCCGAATCATCTGCGGCACCATCACCCGGAAAAACACCTGGAAGCTGCTCATGCCATACGCCAGGCCGGCTTCGGCCTGGCCCTTGGGAATGGCCATGAAGGCGCCACGGAAGGTTTCCGAAAGATAGGCGCCGAAGATGAAACCCAGGGTGCCGATACCGGCGGCCAGGGGGTTCAAGTCGATATAGTCGTCAAAGCCCAGTAGCGGCGCGACGCGGTTAAGCAAGTCCTGGCCGCCATAGAAAATCAGCAGGATCAGCACCAGGTCGGGTATCCCGCGGATCACCGTGGAGTACAAGTCACCCAGCCAAGCCAGCCAGCGCACCGGCGACAGGCGTAACGCGACCCCGATCAGACCCAGAACAATGGCCAAGGCCATGGACGACAAGGCGAGCTGAAGCGTCAACCATGCGCCATCGAGGATAACGGCCCCGTAGCCTTTCAACATGATTCAGGTCCTCGAAAAGGGGGATGAAAAAATGGCGCAAACTTCAGGATGACTGTTGCTTGCGCCATTTCGGACAGACAGCTGCGACTATTTACTTGGCATCAGCACCGTAAATATCGAAATCGAAGTACTTGTCCTGGATTTTCTTGTATTCGCCGTTGGCGCGGATCGCGGCAATCGCTGCGTTGATACGCTCAAGGTTTTCCTTGTCGCCTTTACGCACGGCGATACCAATACCGTCGCCGAAGTATTTGGCTTCGGTGAACGACGGGCCTACAAACGCGTAGCCTTTGCCGGCGTCGGTTTTCAGGAAACCGTCCTGCAGCAAGGTAGCGTCAGCCACGGTACCGTCAAGACGACCGGCAGCAACGTCCAGGTAGATTTCGTTCTGGGTGCTGTAACCCTTGATATCCGCACCTTTTGGCGCCAGGACTTCACGGGCGAAACGGTCGTGGATGGAACCGCGCTGCACACCGATCTTCTTGCCCTTCAATTCATCCAGGCTGTCGCTGACGGTGGTGCCTTCCTTCATCACCAGGCGCGCTGGGGACAGGTAGTAGCGGGTAGTGAAGTCCACAGACTTCTTGCGGTCATCAGTGATGGACATGGACGACAGGATTGCGTCGATCTTGCGCACTTTCAGCGCCGGGATCAGGCCATCGAATTCCTGCTCGACCCAGGTGCATTTCACGTCCATCTGCTTGCACAGCGCGTTGCCGATGTCGTAGTCAAAACCGACGATGCTGCCATCCGGCGCCTTCGAGGCAAACGGAGGGTAAGCCGCTTCGATACCAATTTTCAGTGGCTTGCCTTCGGCGAAAGCCTGCATGGACAGCACGGACAGCGCCAGGGCGCCCAACAGCACGAGTTTCTTCATCTTGGGACTCCATCGGTATAGGGCAAAAACAGCAGTATGAGCCATGGCCCACGATGCGGCGAAGGTGTAACCGAATAGCGGTGCTGCGTCCTGCGCGGGCGACACCTGCGACGACGAGCGAGTGATCGGCATTCTAACGACAGGCCGGAAGCCGATATTTCCTCAATGCGACAACTATTTACAGAAGCACTGAGAAAGCGGTTCCAGCTCATTGACAGCCTCTGGATTTTGTGCAGAGACAAAAGATATTAAACCCATTGGTACTGCAAATTGCGGGCCTATTATTCGCAAACCCTTCTGGCACGGCAAGTGTGGCGTTTAATCTTATTTATTGGGGTGTCTAAAGCGCGGTTTTTAGGAGCGCAGGCGTGGTGCAATGCCCCAGGTTTGGCCGGGGGGTTACACATTTGCGCCTGGCGGTAACATTCTGAAACGTCCTACCGTGGAAATCGATATTTATTGGTTTGGTGGTTATGCGTCATCAACGCTCGCCATGGAGTGCAATCCAAATGTGGGAGGGGGCTTGCTCCCGATAGCGGCGGGTCAGCCGGTATATCTGGCACTGACCCACCGCAATCGGGAGCAAGCCCACATTGGTTTCTTGTTAGTTTCAAGACCTCATTAAAAAGCCCCACCCGGCTCACACCGAATGGGGCTGTGTCCCACCAACTACGCCTTACGCGACGTTCATGGTCTTGTGCGTCTCAATCAAATGCGCCACCACCCCTGGATCGGCCAGGGTGGAGATATCCCCCAACCCGTCATATTCAGCCGTGGCGATCTTGCGCAGGATGCGCCGCATGATTTTCCCCGAACGCGTCTTCGGCAGCCCCGGCGCCCACTGGATCACATCCGGCGAAGCAATCGGGCCGATTTCCTTGCGCACCCAGTTCTTCAGTTCCAGGCGCAACTGCTCGCTTGGCTCCTCGCCACCGATCAGGGTGACGTACACATAGATGCCCTGCCCCTTGATGTCATGCGGCACACCCACCACCGCCGCCTCGGCGACTTTCGGGTGGGCGACCATGGCGCTCTCGATCTCGGCAGTGCCCATGCGGTGGCCGGACACGTTCAACACGTCATCCACACGCCCGGTGATCCAGTAGTAACCGTCCTCGTCACGACGGGCACCGTCACCGGTGAAGTACATGCCACGGAAGGTCTTGAAATAGGTATCGACGAAGCGGTCATGGTCGCCGTACAGCGTACGCGCCTGGCCCGGCCACGAATCGAGGATCACCAGGTTGCCTTCGGCGGCGCCTTCGATCAGGTTGCCCAGGTTATCCACCAACGCCGGCACCACGCCAAAGAACGGGCGTGCCGCCGAACCCGGCTTGAGCGCATGGGCGCCCGGCAGCGGGCTCATCATGTTGCCGCCGGTTTCGGTCTGCCACCAGGTGTCGACGATCGGGCAACGGGATTGGCCGACGTTCTTGTAGTACCAGTCCCAGGCTTCCGGGTTGATCGGCTCGCCCACCGAACCGAGCAGGCGCAGGCTGCTGCCGTCGGCGCCTTCGCAGGCGGCAGTGCCGGAAGCCATCATGGCGCGGATCGCGGTCGGAGCGGTGTAGAGGATATTGACCTTGTGCTTGTCGACAATCTTCGCCACCCGGGTGATGTCCGGGTAGTTCGGCACACCTTCGAACAGCAGCGTGGTCGCGCCATTGGCCAGAGGGCCGTAGACAATATAGGTGTGGCCGGTGACCCAACCGACGTCGGCGGTGCACCAGTAGATTTCGCCTGGGCGGTAGTCGAACACACGCTCGTGGGTCAGGGCTGCATACAGCAAGTAGCCGCCGGTGGTGTGCTGCACGCCCTTAGGCTTGCCGGTGGAACCGGATGTATAAAGGATGAACAGCGCTTCTTCGGCGCCCATTTCTTTGGGCGCGCACACGGTGCCCGCCACTTTCATCAGGTCTTCATACCAGATGTCGCGATGCTGGTTCCACTTGATCGCACCATTGGTGCGCTTGCACACGATGACCTTCTGGATGCTGCTGGTTTCCGGGTTGGTCAGAGCGTCGTCGACGTTGGCCTTCAGAGGAATCTTCTTACCGGCGCGGATGCCTTCGTCGGCGGTGATCACTACCTTCGACTTACAGTCGATGATGCGACCGGCCAGGGCTTCCGGGGAAAAACCGCCGAACACCACCGAGTGGATCGCACCGATGCGGGTACAGGCCAGCATGGCGACCACGGCTTCGGGGATCATCGGCATATAGATAGTCACCACGTCGCCGCGGTGCACATCCTGGCCACGCAGTGCGTTGGCGAACTTGCAGACTTCTTCATGCAGCTCGCGGTAGGTGATATTGCGGCTCTCGGCAGGGTCATCGCCCTCCCAGATGATCGCGATCTGGTCGCCACGTTCGGCGAGGTGACGGTCCAGGCAATTGTAGGAAACGTTCAAGGTGCCATCGGCAAACCACTTGATGTCGACATGGTGGTCGTCGAACGAGGTCTGCTTCACCGCGGTGAAAGGCTTGACCCAGTCAAGGCGCTTGGCTTGCTCACGCCAGAAGCCATCGGGGTTGACCACCGACTGCTGGTACATGGCCTTGTAGGTTGCCTCGTCGGTCAGCGTGTTGGCTGCTACTTCGGGGCGAACGGGGTACAGGGAAGCCGCACTCATCTTTCTTACCTCGGTGACATAGTTGTTGTTGTATGGCCCCTGTTGTAGCCGGGGTGGGCCTATAGAACCATTCGACGATGGTAGTAACAAGACCCTACAAATTGCCCTGCTATGCCGGGTTACCGCTCTGGCCCGCAGCCTGTGGCGCTTTGCGGGTGACTGAAAAAACTTTGATCGACCGATTGTTACAAAAACCGCCAAAGGTGTTTATCAAAAGCACGGGTATATGAATATAACGCGCAGGCTTAGAATCACTTCCGCCAACCAAGGCACTGTGATTAACAACGTAACAGCCCCCACGAAGGCACGTTAATCCGAACTTCCCAACTTTTAAGTTACACACGCGGCCTCACAAGGGCCCCGTGACCCCTTTCGCCCTGAAGAAGGTAATGAAGAAATGAAAGCTCTATTAGTTATGGTCCTCAGCAGCTTGTGCGCCACCGCCGCCCTGGCCGACGAGGCCCCGACTGAGCTGGCTGGCCAGAATGCACCGATCGTTGAGGACTACACCTATAGCACTCACTTGGATGTGGCCAAAGTAGTGTCCATGAGCAACATCCCGGAAGTATGCGAAGTTGTACCGGTGAAGATGGAATATGAAGATTCGCAAGGTCAGCGGCATATTCTTAATTATCACGTGATGGGGAATGGTTGTTCTAACGGATAACAGCAATTCAAGTTGGAAGCTTATTCGCCGCAAGAAATCGCTCTTGCGGCAAAGGCTCGATTCCTGTCACCCCCGCGATCAAACTGTGGGAGGGGCGGTGAGACGATTCGACTTGCTCCCGATAGCGGCGCCAGCCGTACCGATGCCATCCGATCTTTCAGTGAACCCAGTCCTCGTAAGACAACCCCGCTACACGACTGAATTCCCGGACGTTGTTGGTTACCAACGTACATCCCGCAGCAATTGCATGCCCGGCTATCGCCGTGTCATTTTGACCGATGATCGACCCTTGCCCAGTCAAGCTTCGCTTCACCTCAACCGTCGCGTCCACCGCTGCCAAGCCCCAAGGCAATACCTCATCGAGCCGCTTCACAAACTCATCGACTAACGTCTTGTGTTTGGGCGAAGCCTTTTTCCCAATCTGTCCATATCGCATTTCGGCATAGGTTATGGCCGAAATCACGATTCGATTGCTCCTCGCGACCTCCAATGCCAGTCGCTCAAGCACACACTCGGGCCGTTCACGCATGATGAATGAGCAAATGCAGGTATCCAGCATGTATGTCGTCACAGATTGAACCTGCCTTCATCGCCAATAACGTCCTGACGCTCCTGAAGAAAATCTTCGTCCGCCTTGGGCAGTTCACGCAACGACCCCCAGCTAGGTCGTACAGGTCGCAACGTAATCGTATCTCCGTTGCGGGTGATTTCGAGTTCGCCGACTCCCTCATAGGCCATGTCGTTTGGGAATCGAATAGCCTGGTTCTTTCCGTTTTTAAAAATCGAGACTGTGCGCATGATTCAGCTCCTACCTATGCCTGACATATGCAATGTAGAGATACGTAGAAGCCTATGCAAGACATATGGCAATTCGCCGACAATCGGAGATGTGTGCCAGTTGCTAAAAAACTTGCGGCAGCAACACCCCGTAAACTCTCACCCCGGCTTAAAAAGCGTCCTTTTTGTTTCTGATCAGTGACCATCCGCCACAACACAAACCCAAATTTTTCCCTATAATGCGCGGGTAAATCGGGCCTGCAATATCCCTTTACACAGGGATGAACAGCCAGACCTGAGGCATCCCGCACCTACTGCTGCGCCCCTCAAGCCTCACGCAGAGCACCCGTAGCCCTATTCCGTTTAATGCGTGCGCTAGCTGCAACAAACGATTCCTTAAGATCCACCGCGGCCTTTGGGCCGTGTGAACACCCAACCATCCGGTTTCACACGGGCACCTTTGAGCCCTCACGCAGGAGACGACACGTCATGCTGAGCTGGGACGAATTCGACAAAGAAGAAGAAGGCGAAGTAGCCGCCAAAGGCGCCAACGCCGGCCACGCCACCGAAGCCAACATGGACCGCCTCGACGGTGCCGGCGCCGCCGCCGCCATCGAAGCCCGCGCCGTCACTGCCAGTGATTCGGCCGCCATCGTGCGCGCCAAGGCCGCCCTGGACAAACTCGACGTCGCCGAAGGCCTCGCCGAACTTGAAGGCGCCTCCGCCCGCGTCGCTGTTGACGAAAAACGCATGATCAACTGCCGCGCCGACCTCAATCAACTCGTACCCTTCAAGTACGACTGGGCCTGGCAGAAGTACCTCGACGGCTGCGCCAACCACTGGATGCCGCAAGAGGTCAACATGACCGCCGACATCGCCCTGTGGAAAACCCCCGAAGGCCTGACCGACGACGAACGCCGCATCGTCATGCGCAACCTCGGCTTCTTCTCCACCGCCGACTCGTTGGTCGCCAACAACCTGGTGCTGGCCGTCTACCGCCTGATCACCAACCCGGAATGCCGCCAGTACATCCTGCGCCAGGCCTTCGAAGAGGCGATCCACACCCACGCCTACCAGTACTGCATCGAATCGCTGGCCATGGATGAAGGCGAGATCTTCAACATGTACCACGAGATTCCATCGGTCGCCAAAAAGGCAGCCTGGGGCCTCAAGTACACCCGCTCGATCTCCGATCCGAAGTTCGAAACCGGCACGGTCGAGACCGACAAGGAACTGCTGCGCAACCTGGTCGCCTACTACTGCGTACTGGAAGGCATCTTCTTCTACTGCGGCTTCACCCAGATTTTGTCCATGGGACGCCGCAACAAGATGACCGGCGTGGCCGAGCAGTTCCAATACATCCTGCGCGACGAGTCGATGCACCTGAACTTCGGTATCGATGTGATCAACCAGATCAAAATCGAAAACCCGCACTTGTGGGATGCCGAGATGAAGGAAGAAGCGACCCAGATGATCCTGCAAGGGACTCAGTTGGAGATCGAGTACGCTCGCGACACCATGCCTCGCGGCGTGTTGGGCATGAACGCGGCGATGATGGAGGACTATTTGAAATTCATCGCCAACCGTCGTCTGTCGCAGATTGGTTTGAAGGAAGAGTACCCAGGCACGACTAACCCGTTCCCGTGGATGAGCGAGATCATGGACTTGAAGAAAGAAAAGAATTTCTTTGAGACTCGGGTGATTGAGTATCAGACGGGTGGGGCGTTGAGCTGGGATTGATTTCTGAGCCAAGCAACACCATGAAGCCCTGACTTGTTCAGGGCTTTTTTATGCACGATGAATTGCCACTTTTTGAAGTACATCACATCAAGCACCTGGCCCAGAAGGGTTCGGATCGCATCACCAATGCTGTAGCCTTGTGCCCCAACTGCCATCAGCGTTGTCACTGGTCGAGTGATCGGGACGCTTTCACCGAAGGGCTTTACGCCAAAATCGGAAGGTTGGCACGGGAGTAGACTCCTGCTGTCACACCTGATGCATGCACAAAAAATACTAGATAGGAACGAGGCCAACCCGTGAACCCAGACATGCTCGAAGCCGGCCCCGCAGACGCCAAAGTACTTTCCGTCTTTGACTTCGACGGCACCCTCACCCACCACGACAGTTTCGTGCCCTTCCTCAAGTTTGCCTTTGGCCCCGGTGAGTTTTATGGCCGGATGGTCAAACTGGCGGTACCGGGGCTGCGCTTTTTGGTGCGGCAGATCAGCCGGGATGAGTTGAAAGCGCAGTTGATCCGCACCTTTATGACTGGGGTGGAGAAGACGTGGGTGCAGCAGAAGGCCGAGGAGTATTGCCAGCGCAATTGGGCGCGGTTGATGCGCCCGGCGGGGGTGTTGTCGGTGGAGCAGGAGTTGGGCTCGGGAGCGGTGGTGACGCTGTGTTCGGCGTCGCCGGCGTTGGTGTTGCAGCCGTTTGCAGATCGGCTTGGGATCCGCTTGATCGGGACTGAGCTTGAGGTTGTCGACGGGGTGTTGACCGGCAAGCTCACCGGGAATAATTGCCGTTGTGAGAACAAGGTGCTGCGGCTTGAGGCGGTATATGGGGATTTGGGCGAGTATCGGCTGAGGGCCTGGGGCGATACGCGGGGGGATAGGGAGTTGCTGGCGGCAGCGCAGGACGCGCATTTTCGGCATTTTCATGCGAAGAAGAAACGGCGGGCTCGGTTGCAGCGGTGATGCGGGTGGGTGGGGTTGGCGGGGGGACCGAGGCGATCCCTTCGCAGCCTCGCTGGGGCTCGACAGCTCCCACAGTTGACCTGTGTAGCTCGGGAGAGCTATGTCGTAGCTTTGAGGTCCACGCCCAAGGCTGTTGCGAAGGCTTTTACCATCGGGCTTCTCGGCGCGTTGTGGCGCAGGATCAGATTGAAAGCGGTGTCCAGATGAACCTGCTCCGAGCACAGTGCGCGCAGGCGCCCTTCCCTTACCAGCGTTGCGGCGTAGTGTTCTGGCAGGAAACCGATGAAGCGGCCTGTAAGGATCAGGATGGCGACGGCTTCGACCTGGGAGGCTGAGGCGCACTGGCTGTCGTAGTGGACGAAGTTGGGCTTGTCGCGGTGGATCGCGTAGCGATGGTTGACCACTTCGTATTGGCGCAGCACGTCCGGGGTGATGTCGCTCGAGGTGAACAGCGGGTGCCCTACGGCGCAGTAGGCGTGGGCCTTTTCTTCGTAGAGCGGGAAGTAGTCGAATTCTTCGCGGCGCTGGTACACGGGGACGATGCCGACGATCAGGCGGCCTTCGACGACGCCGCGTTCAACTTCGTCCAGTTGCGAGGCATGCAGGCGTAATCTTATTTTTGGCGATTGGCGATGTAAGTTACCCAAAGCGGTAATCAGCGGGGAATTAACGTCAGAAACGGTGTTATCAATAACGCCGACACTAAGGTCGCCAATAAGCTCATTTTGAGCCGAACTAAGCTTGTCGCGAAAACTGTCCACCGAGGTGAATAACTCAATGGACGCTTGATACACCAACTTGCCTTCCTCGGTCAGCCCGAACCCTTCCCGGCCCCGTGTACACAGGCGCATGCCGATGCGGATTTCAAGGTCGGAGATCTGTTTGCTGATCGCCGCCAGGCCCACATTCAGTTCGTTTTGCGCGGCACTGAAACCACCGGCTTCGACCACGGCCATAAATACCCGCAGCAGTTTGAAGTCCAGCCCGCTCAGTTGCAGGGGCGGTCTAGTGCCGGGTTTGGGTGGCAGGTTTCCAGAAGTGGAAAGTGGAGTTTCCATAATACGCGTTGACCTCAAGTGCCATATTCAACAGGCTTCAACCCAATCCTTGAACATAGCCAGGCGGCGATAATGAACATAAACATCCGCCCTTGGCAACCTTGAATACGGCGCGTCAGACGCTGGTTCTGCATCGATGAAATTCTGTTGCTACTGCCTCCGACTCTTCTAAAAACAAGCGTGAGGAATATCCATGTCCCAGCCCACCGACCGCCTTTGGGGCGCTCGTTTCAAGACCGGTCCGTCTGCCGCCTTGGCGGCGTTATCCCGTTGCCCTGAGCGTTATTTCCGCCTGACACCCTACGATTTGGCCGGCTCCCGTGCCCATGCCCGGGAGTTGCAGCGCGCAGGGTTGCTGGATGAGTCGGAGACCCTGCGGACCCTCGAAGCCCTGGACCGTATCGGTGATGATTTCGCCGCCGGCCGCCTGCATCCGACCCTGGATGACGAGGACGTGCACACCTTCATCGAACGTGTATTGACCGAGCGCCTGGGCGCCCTGGGCGGCAAGTTGCGCGCCGGACGTTCGCGCAATGACCAGACGGCCAACGATTTGCGCCTTTTCCTACGCGACCATGCGCGCACCATCACCACCGAGGTGTTGGGTTTGCAGCAAGCATTGGTGGCGCAGGCCGAGCAGCATATCGAGAGTATCTGCCCCGGCTTTACCCACTTGCAGCAGGCGCAACCGATTGTATTCGCCCATCACTTGCTGGCCCATGCGCAGTCGATGTTGCGGGATGTGCAGCGCTTGGTGGACTGGGATGCGCGTACGGCATTGTCGCCGTTGGGTGCAGCGGCGATGGCAGGGTCAGCGATTGCCCGCCAGCCGGAGCATTCGGCCAAGGAAATGGGCTACACCGGACCGTGCGAAAACTCCATCGACGCGGTCGCCAGCCGTGACCATGTGGCGGAATTCCTGTTTGTCGCGGGCATGCTCGGGGTAAATATTTCGCGGCTGTCGGAGGAGTTCTGCCTGTGGTCATCGCGCCAGTTTCGCTGGGTGGTGCTGGACGATGCCTACGCTACCGGCAGTTCGATCATGCCGCAGAAGAAGAACCCGGATATTGCCGAGTTGGCGCGAGGCAAGGCTGGGCGCTTGATTGGCAACCTGACCGGGTTGATGTCGACGCTTAAATCCTTGCCGCTGTCGTACAACCGCGATTTGAGTGAAGACAAGCACAGCGTGTTGGACAGCGTAGATACGTTGCTGCTGGTGTTGCCGGCGATGGCCGGGATGGTGGCGACCATGAAGGTGCAGGTGGAGGAGCTGCGGCGCCAGGCGCCCATGGGCTTTACCTTGGCGACGGAAGTGGCGGATTGGTTGGCGACCCGTGGCGTGCCGTTCAAGGAGGCGCACGAGATTACCGGCGCCTTGGTGCAAGCTTGTGAGAAGCATGAAATTGAGTTGTGGGAAGCCTCACCGGCGATGTTGGCTGAGGTAGATGCGCGGCTCACGCCGGAAGTGCGCGACTGCTTGACCTTAGAGGCGGCAATTGCGGCGCGTAGTGGCTGGGGTGGCACGGCGCCGGAGCGAGTTCGCGAGCAGATTGGGCGGTTGAAGGTGGCGTTGGCGGCTCAGCAGAAATGGGTTGAGAGTTATCAGGGATTCAGGATTTAAGGCAGAGAGATTTGTGGTGTTTGGGCTGGCGCTTTCGCGAGCAAGCCCGCTCCCACATTTGGACCGCGTTACAGCCGTTAGAGCGTTAATAGTTTTGGAGAATCACCATGAACCAAACCCCGGCCGAGCGCTTGGAAATAGAGCGCAAGTTGTCCGAGAACCAGTTCGATATCACCCAGTACGAACACGTACCGCGGCGTTATTACGGGCGAATGTTTTTTGCCACGTTGATCGTGATCGCGTTGGCCGCGCTGTTACGCGCATTCGCCAATGGCCAGATCGAATGGTCCTACATCGGGCAGTTTCTGACGTCTGAGGCGATCCTGTGGGGCTTGGCCAATACCATCATCATGTCGATCCTGGCGATGGCGCTGGGCGTGGTAATCGGCGTGATCACGGCAATCATGCGCATGTCGGCCAACCCGATCCTGCGCTACGTAGCCATCACCTACACCTGGCTGTTTCGCGGCACACCGCTGATTCTGCAGCTATTGCTGTGGTTCAACCTGGCGCTGATTTTCCCGGTGATCGCGATTCCCGGCCTGTTCAGCATCGACACCGTCGACCTGATGACGCCGTTCGTAGCCGCCCTGCTCGGCTTGAGTATCAACCAGGGTGCCTACACCGCCGAGGTGGTGCGCGCCGGTTTGCTGTCGGTGGATACCGGCCAGTACGAAGCCGCCAAGTCCATCGGCATGCCGAGCCTGCAGGCGCTGCGTAGGATCATTCTGCCGCAGGCCATGCGGGTGATCATTCCGCCGGTAGGCAACGAGTTCATCAGCATGGTGAAAATGACCAGCCTGGCCAGCGTTATCCAGTATTCGGAGCTGCTGCACAACGCGCAAAACATCTACTACGCCAACGCGCGGGTCATGGAGCTGCTGATCGTGGCGGGTATCTGGTACCTGGCGGTGGTGACCGTTCTTTCATTTGGTCAAAGCCGCCTTGAGCGTCGTTTTGCCCGCGGCGCCGGCAAGCGTTCGTAAGCCTGGGTTGAGGAGATTTGCCCCATGAGAAGCATCGTCAAGGCCGTCAACCTGAACAAGTATTACGACCAGTATCACGCGCTGCGCGACATCAATATCGAGGTCGAGCAGGGCGAGGTAATGTGCATCATCGGTCCATCCGGCTCGGGTAAAAGCACGTTGCTGCGCTGCGTCAACCAGTTGGAAAAAATCGACAAGGGCGGCCTGTGGGTCGATGGCGAGCTAGTCGGTTACCGGGTGGTCGGCAACAAGTTGCATGAAATGAATGAGGTGCAGATCGCACGCCAACGCCTGGCGACCGGCATGGTGTTCCAGCGCTTCAATTTGTTCCCGCATATGACCGTGTTGCAGAACATCATCGAAGGCCCGTGCCAGGTGCTCAAGCGCTCGCCCAAGGAAGCCATCGAAGATGCCCTGGAGCTGCTGGCCCGCGTCGGCCTGGCGGACAAGCGCAATGCTTACCCGGTGGAGTTGTCCGGCGGGCAGCAGCAACGCGTGGCGATTGCCCGTGCGCTGGCGATGCGCCCCAAGCTGATGTTGTTTGACGAACCCACGTCAGCCCTTGACCCGGAACTGGTAGGCGAAGTGCTGTCGGTGATGCGCGACTTGGCTACCACTGGCATGACCATGATCGTGGTCACCCATGAGCTGGGCTTTGCCCGCGAAGTCTCCAACCGCATGGTGTTTATGGATGCCGGCCAGATTGTGGAAGCCGGCAGCCCGGAAGAAATTCTAATAAGCCCACAAAACCCGCGTACCCAAAGCTTTATTTCTGCCGTTCGCACTTAACTAAAAAACTAACGAGAACGCCCCCATGAAAAAATTGTTTATCCCCACCTTGCTCGCAGGCCTGATGGCCTCCTCGTGTGTATTCGCGGCATTGCCGGCGACAATCAAGGACAAGGGTGAGATCAGCGCGGCCATCGTGCCGAACTACCCGCCGATGGATTTCAAGGACCCGGCCACCAACAAGCTCACCGGTCTCGACTTTGACCTGGGCAACGCTCTCGCCGAGCGCTTGGGCGTGAAGATCAAGTGGCAGGAAACCGGCTTCGAGCAGATGCTTAGCGGACTGACCACCAAGCGCGTGGACATCGTGTTATCGGGCATGACCGACACCGCCGAACGCCAGAAGGCGGTGACCTTCATTGACTACTTCACCAGCGGCCCGCAGCTCTACACTTTGGCCAAGCGTGAAGACCTCAAGGAATTGACCGACCTGTGCGGTAAAAAAGTCGGCACCAGCCGCCGTACGACCTGGCCGTCGGAAATTACCGCGTGGAGCAAGGCAAACTGCGAAGCAGCAGGTAAGCCGGCGATTGTGGTGATCGGCACCGAAGGCTCGGCGGATGCGCGGGCGCAGTTGCAGCAAAACCGCTTGGATGCGGCGATGCAGGGCAGCGAGACCATTCCTTATCTGATGTCGCTGGATAAGGGTAAGTACAAGCCGGTGGGTCAGGCGATTTCCAAGCAATTCACCGGGCTTGGGATTGAGAAGAGCAATACCGAGTTGGTCACGGCGATCAGTGAGGCGTTGCAGGGAATGATTGACGACGGGACCTACGGCAAGATCTTGAAGAAGTGGGATCTGGAGCAGGGTGCGGTGGAAAAAATCACCATCAATTCTGGTCAGTAAAACCAAGGTCTAAAAAATGTGGGAGGGGGCCTGCTCCCGATAGCAATGGTTCAGTCACCTGATGCTTGTCTGAAGTACCGCCATCGGGAGCAAGCCCCCTCCCACATTTGACCTGTGTTGTCTTTTTGATCTGTGTTGTCTTCAAGTAATTACTAGGACTCTCGCACCTACCGTGGTCACCTATTCCCTGGTAATCCGCCGCCTGATGATTTGCTCGGTGACCATCGTGGTCAGCCGCGCCATGACCAGTCCGTTGCTGGCCCTCTGGCTGAGCACACGCCTGGGCCTCGACCAGCAGGACATTGGCCTGTTGATGGGCACCGCCGTGTTCATCGCCACGTTGCTGGGCTTGTACGGCGGCTACATCATCGACCGCCTGGAAAAGCGCAAGCTGCTGATCCTGGCCATGCTCTCCAGCTCCATCGGTTTTCTGTTGCTGACCTTTGCCAGCAACCTCTACCTCACCACCCTGACCCTGGTGATCACTGAAGCCGCGTCGGCGCTGTTCCTGATCGGCTCCAAGGCGATCATCAGCGAGAACCTGCCGGTGGGCGAACGCGCCAAGGTGTTCTCCCTGCGCTATACCCTGACCAATGTCGGCTACGCAACCGGCCCGATGCTGGGTGTGGTGATCGCCGGCCAATTACCCTGGGCACCGTTCCTGCTCGCCAGCGCCATTGCCTTTGGCAGCCTGTTCCTGATGATCGGCATTGCACCGACCCAGCGGGATGACAGCCATAAACCCCAGAGTTTCCTCAGCACCCTGCGCACCTTGCGCAGCGACCGCACGCTGATCCTATTTACCAGCGGCAGCCTGTTGAGCACCATTGTCCATGGGCGCTACACCCTGTATCTGTCGCAGTTTTTGCTGGTGGCCTACAAACCTGGGCAAGCGTTAAAGACTCTGTCGGCGGTGCTGGCCTGCAACGCCATCACGGTGATTTTGATGCAGTACCAGATCGGCCGCTTCCTCAAGCGTGAGCAATTGCGCCACTGGATCGTACTGGGCACCTTGCTGTTTATCGGCGGGTTGGTGGGGTTCAGCCAGGCCGACAGCCTGGTCACCTGGTGCCTGGCGATGTTCGTGTTCACCTTGGGTGAGATGATCATCTACCCTTCTGAATTTCTATTTATCGACACCATCGCGCCGGATGCACTACGGGGCAGTTACTACGGCGCGCAGAACCTGGCAGCGTTCGGTGGAGCAATGAGCCCGGTGATTTGTGGCTATTTGCTGATCAACGCTGCGCCGACCAGCATGTTCTATGCCCTGGCCGCCCTCACCGCCGTGGGCGGCACCCTGTGTTTCTTGAGTGGCCGACGCGTGGCAGGTTCTTGCTGATATTTAGCTAGGATCCCGCTATTAATAGCGAAACTTCTCACGGACCCGAGCCCATGAAATTCGACACGGCCTACAGCCTGAGTCTCGATGACAAATTGTCGATCTACGATGTTCGAGAGCTGAATTTCGACGAAACCGCCGATTTCGATTCCGACAAGGACAGCTTCCTCTGCCCCAACGATGCCTGCCGCGCCATGTTCGATGCGAACAATGTGTTGAGTACCTTCAACGCCAAGAACGTCAACTACCTGCGTACACCGCACTTCAAGAACAAACCCGGCACCCGGCATATCGACGGCTGCCGCTATGCCAGCAACCAAAAAACCGCGACCGGTGAAAATGACGACGAGCGCGAGGACAATTTCCCATCGGAATTTGTGCTGACACGCCGTCAGTACGCACGTAGGACAGCTGTTGTCGGCACCGATGCAAACGTCTCTCCAGAGCCAACGAAAGCGCCTTCAAACCGCATTACAACAGGCCATGACCACAGCGACACAACCCCGGACAAAACCAGCGTGTTCGCCCACCCGGTGGAGTGCTATGTGTCCAACATTGATGACAAGGACAAGCTCAAGGCCATGCCCTTGAAGATCGGTGAGCACACGGCGACCTACTGGACGTTTTTCAAGAAGATCGAATACCTGCAAGACAACAAGGGCCTGATCTACTGGGGCAAGATCAAGGCAATCAAAGACTACACCAGCAGCTTTCGTATCGATTTCGAAAAGAAGGTGTGGCTCGACAAGAAGCCGTACTCGGTCAACGTCTACCTGAGCAAAAAACTCATCGAGCATTATCGCAAGCGCAGCGCATTCCTGGAGCAGATCAAGGCGGCGGCCTGCAGCGAACGGCCGCTGTATTGCTTCTTCTACGGGGTTACGCCGCAATTCAAGCAGGTGCCCAGCAAGAACAACCCCGAGCAAACGTTCGGGGTATTCAGCGCGAATATCGAGAACCTGGATCACTTGATCATCCGGGAGGCGCCAGGGCTGGAGTGATCGGGGCTGAAACGCCCACGAAATAATCCAGATGATGAGCGGTACAAACAACTGTACAAAAACACAGTATAGTTGCGCCTCAACCGTCGAACCTGGAGAACCCCCATGTCCTCTCTGGCAATGAGCTCTTTCGTAGAACAGCAGATCGTGCTGCATCAATTCACCGCCAAACACTGCGCGCAGGCCCGCCTCATGCTGGGCTGGAGCCGCGAAGAACTGGCTCGCCAGGCGGGTGTGGCGGTGGCGGCGATTCAACAATTGGAAAGCCACGGCGACGTCGACGATCAAACCCGTTTGATCCTGGCGTTTCGCCTCGAGGCTGAAGGGCTGGTATTTTTCCCGGGGTTTGCGCCGGGCTGGGGCATGAGTGCACGCCGGTTTGACACACCAGCAGCCGAACCCACAAATCAGGGCCTTATGTCTCGGTTGCTGGGCACAACAACGGCAACAATTGACTCACCAACGCCTCAACCGAATGGTGCGTAGAGTCCAACCGTAGTACCGGGCAATGCAGTGGTTCCAACCAGGTTTCGTGCCGACGCAGGCTACGGAAACTGTGGTTTCCGGCATCGTAACGTGCCGCCCAGGTGAGGAAAGCGACGCTGTTTTGGTGACGGCTTCCACCTTCCAGGATCTGCTCGCCGTAGCGCTCCACCTCCCGCAAGCGCAGGCGGTGCAGGCGCACCTCAGGATCCAGGCGCAGGAACACTACGTGGGTGAACTGCGCGATCATGGCGTCGCCCCATCCGCACAAAGAGCCAGACAGCACCCAGCTTTCATGGCCGGCAGTGTGTTCCTGCAGTAGCTGAATGCGTTCGTCCCGGGGTCGGGCGATGGTGAAGGGTTCCGGGGTTTGCTGCCAGTAATAGAAATCCGAGTCGAAATAGGCAATGTTCAAATGTTCAGCCAGGGCCTTGCCCAAAGTAGTTGTGCCGGCTCCCGCAGCGCCGAGGATGTGGATTCTATAACTGTCCATGGCTTTTCCCCCCTGGCATAGAGTGTAGCCGTGGCCGCGTCATGCCTGCGATGGCGATACGGAGAAATTGAAGTCGCCCCTTAGGCAACCTCTGCGGGCATCAGCCAGCAGAGGTTGATTCAAACTCAAGCGCCAGTGGCAGAGACCTCAACGGTTTCATCTGCACTTACCGGGGCCGGCGTGAAGGGAGCCCCTGGCAGAAAAGCCGGTTTCTGAATCGCTTGCGTGGCTTGTTCATAACCATAGGCGACTGAGAGCAAGGTGGCTTCGCTGTTGCCCGAACCATGAAAGTAGAGCGCGGTCGGCATGCCTTCATCATCCATTCCAGAAGGAACCGACAGGCCTGGGTAGCCGGCTGCCGCACTGAAGAAATAATTATGGGATAGGAAGTTCGACACCATCGCGTCGAGTTTGTGTTCCCTCATTGGATCGTCGATGGTTTTCTGAAAGATGGGAAGGATCTCCTCCCACAACTTGTCGCGCTGTTCCTGAGTCGTTTCCAGGCTGTTGATCAGTTCCAACAGCTTCTGGTCAGGCTCACCCGGCTGCTGGTTGCGCTTGATAAAAGCAATCAGCTCCGAAAGTGATTTGACCGGCAAACCTTCTCGTCCAGCCAGGTAGTCTTCCAGTTGTTGCTTGACCTCTGCGAACAACACTTCGATGTAACGCTCGTAGGTCTCATCAGTGACGCCCTCCTCCAACCGCCTCACCGGCACCAGGATCGCACCTTGGTCCTTCAACACATCGAGCGCCTTTTCGTAATGCTTGCGATCTGCGCGTTTGGCCGGGTCCTTGGCTTCCTTCTCGGAAAATTCAGGCAAAGGCGTATAGCCAATTCGCTTACCTTTCAAGGCGTCGGCATGCAGGCCATCGGTGTAGGCATTGGTTCCGGTCATTGCGTTGAGGGCCTCTGCCGCATCACAGACATTACGAGTGAAAGTACCGATCGCATCCAGGCGCGTACTGGTCATGACGCCCTCGGTGCTGAGCAGTCCTACCGTGGTTTTCAGGCCAAAAACGCCGTTGTAGGCTGCTGGACTGATAATCGAACCGTTGGTTTCCAACCCCAAGGCCAATGGCACATGCCCTTGGGCAACCGCCACTGCCGAGCCTGAACTCGACCCTGCCACCTGCCCTCCCAGGCGATGCGGGTTCAGCGTCTGGCCGCCGCGGGAACTCCAACCGTCCGCTGGTGATTGAGAGCGAAAGTTGGACAATTCACTCATATTGGTTTTACCCACAATCACCACCCCAGCCTTCAACAAATTGTCGACAACCGTGGCGTTTCTAGTGGCAGGCGCTCCAACCAACGCCTTCGAGCCTGCGCTGGTCTGCATGCGATCATTGGTTTCAAATACATCCTTGAGCGCTATCGGTACGCCGTGCAAATGCCCACGCACATGGCCGTTGGCACGCTCCTGATCACGTGCCTTCGCATCACGCAGGGCGTCCGGGTTTGTTTCCAAAAACGCATTGCCGCCTTGTAGCCCACGATCAATGTTGGCAATTTGCTTGAGCGAGTCCTTCAACAGCGACTGCGCGGTGACACCGCTTCCCTGGGCCATTTCCACTGACATTTGACAGGCGCTCTTAAAGCCTTGTGGTGGGTTTGAAAGCTCCTGGAACAAGCCTGTCCCCCATCCGCCTGTCGACACGGGTCCGATCATGAAGTGCCTCTCTACTTGACTGAGTGCGAGGGTTAACGGTCGATAACCCCACACCAGTCTAAGAAACGCCGCCGCCGCACTATTTCAGGCGAATCCGGCCACGCCGTCCTATCATTCCCCGTCTGGCGTAGGCGCCAATACAAATTTTGGTCTTAGCTGGCGGTAAGCGCGCAACAGGGCCGTCAAGCGATCACCCGCCCAACGGGCGCCGTAAAACCAGACTTTCGATCCATCCTCCAGCGTTTCACAGACACTGGGGTATCCGCTTCTGCAGGCGTGCTGAAACCCTGCATTTGGATCGTCTGACACCAGAGCATCAAGGCGAAGACCAGCTACCAGCTCATCGATTTCGTGACAGGCCTGGACGCTGTCGCTGCCACGCTGCACGTCTACCGCCACCCATTGCGCGCCGGCCCGGCGCAGGGTGTCGAAGACTCGGCGCAAACCTGCACCGTGTTCGACGAGTTCAGCCTGCTTACCCTGTACATAACGTTCGGCGTAGCCCAGACGGTAGCCTGCCAGCTCTAGTGAAGCGGTGAACGTAGTGTTATTCAATACCAGGGGGACCCCCACCATCACGGGTTCGGTAGGGTCCATGCCACTGATGGCGATAAGGGATAGCGCGGGGTCACGCACCGGGTTTATCTGGGGGGCCAGGGCGTTATACCCGGGTATGGGCGTATTACCAGCGCGTTGCCCGGTGCTAAAAACGATAGAAACCGGAGCAACATTGAGCAATGGAGCAGGAACGTCGGCAGCGTTGACGGGCACGGGTGAGGGCTGGCCGAAGGCACAAGGCAAGCCCGTCTTCCAAAGATTCTTACAATGGCTGTCCATCGGAACATCCTCCCCGAAATAAAATTTCCGGAGATCATCGCACTCTAGTCTGACGTTTGTCGCAGGGCTGAAATCCTATGAAAAGCTCTTTTCCTTACGGGGCCTGGCTCAGCCTGCTGCCGGCTCCTGCACAGGTTGAGACTCCACCTCCAACCACCAGGCACACCCACGCTCGGGCTGGTTCAAGCGGAACGCCTGCCCCATCGCCGGGGTGGTGATCGATATATTGCGTTCCCAGGCCAGGGCCATGATGCGGTCGAAGGGTTCATGCCAGGCGTGGAATGCCAGGTCGAAGGTGCCGTTATGGATTGGCAGCAACCAGCGCCCCTTGAGATCGATATGCGCCTGCAGCGTTTCCTCAGGCTGCATGTGTACGTGGGGCCAATCGAGGTTGTAAGCACCGGTTTCCATCAGGGTCAGGTCAAACGGACCGTATTGCTCGCCGATACGTTTGAAACCGTCGAAATAGCCGGTGTCGCCACTGAAAAAGATTCTGCGCGCATCGTCAATCATCACCCAGGAACACCACAGCGTCTGGTTGCTATCAAACAGGCCACGCCCGGAGAAATGCTGCGCCGGGGTGGCGATAAAACGAATGCCTTCCACCTCGGTGCCCTGCCACCAATCCAACTGATGGACTTTGCTGGCGTCTACCCCCCACTTGATCAGTACGTCGCCTACGCCCAAGGGTGCCAGGAAGTAACGCGTCTTCTCAGCCAATCGAACCACCGCCTTGCGGTCAAGGTGGTCGTAGTGGTTGTGGGAAAGAATAACTGCCTCCAGGGGAGGCAACTCTTCAAGGCTGATGGGCGGCTGGTGAAAACGCTTGGGGCCGGCCCAACTGAACGGCGAGGCACGCTCGGCGAATACCGGGTCAGTGACCCAGAATTTACCGCGCATTTTCAGCAATACGGTCGAATGCCCGAGGCGATACACGCTGTGATCAGGGGCGGCCAACAACTGTCCACGGGTCAGGGGCTGAACCGGAATCTGCCCCACCGGCCGTGTGGTGCGCGGCTTGTTGAACAGCATGTTCCAGAAAATACGCAGGGTCTTGCCAAAGCCGCCATGCTGAATCGGGGCGTCATTGCTGAAATGCCTCTGGCCCTGCCTGGCAGGCTTGAGCGCTACAGGCGCAGGGGCGGGACGGTTTGAAATCGTGGCCATTACAGAGTGACTCCTACGGTCCGCACAAGAATTACACTGCACAGTGTAGTTTCTAGATTGCAACAAAAGCCGGAGCAAGTAAACTGCCGAGTGTAATTTCCATTTTGAGTCGAATGTTATCCATGACTGCCCCCAAGCGCCTCACCGTGCGTAAACGCGAAGCCATCGTGGCGGCGGCTATCGCCGAATTTCGCGAGAACGGCTTCGAGGTTACCAGCATGGACAAAATCGCCGCCACTGCCGGTGTTTCCAAGCGCACGGTGTACAACCACTTCCCCAGCAAGGAAGAGCTGTTCGCCGAGATCCTCCACCAGCTATGGGCCAACAGCGTCGCGCAACTGGACGTGAACTACGCCAGCGACCGCCCTTTGCGCGATCAACTGCGCAGGTTGCTGGAAGCCAAAATGAAGATGATGTCGGATGCCAACTTCCTCGACCTGGCACGTGTGGCTATCGCTGCCACCATCCATTCGCCGGACCGCGCGCAAGACATGGTCAACCGCCTGAGCGCACGGGAAGAAGGTTTTACCCAATGGGTACGCGCCGCACGGGAAGACGGCCGTCTCAACTGCGCCGACCCGGCTTTCGCTGCCCACCAGATCCAAAGCCTGCTCAAGGCTTTCGCATTCTGGCCGCAGATAACCCTTGGCCAGCCCACCCTCGACGCTGCCGCCCAGGCCGATGTCATCGAGTCGGCCATCGACCTGTTCCTCGCCGGCTACGAAGTCAGCGCACCACGCCCGCACTAAGTCCTGTTGCCTGGGCGACATTCCAGGTCGTATTTGGCGCATTCACCCGCTGTTTTGCGCAAATGGCCTGGAAGGACACTGATTATTCCCACAGGAATAATCGACAATCGCTCGCATTTACCGATCAGCGGTTCCGCCCGCTGATGCATGCGACTGTACCCGCACAAAACAGCTGACCCAGGACACTATGGAAAACAGACGAGGCAAAGGGCTTTCATTTGCCAGGCGTATCTACAAGCCAAGGATTATCGGCCTTGGCATCGGCAGCATCAGCGTGGTTGGCGCGTTGTACCCCTTGTCCATGCCCGCTTGGGTCTGGGCGTTGCTGTTGTTCAATGGCTTGGCCTGGGCGCATGTGGCGTACCAGCTCTCAACTCGCTCGCCGTTCCCCTACCAGGCCGAGCAACGCAACCTGTTGTATGACTCGTTGGCCGGCGGTTTCTGGGCGGCCGCCACCCAGTTCTCACCACTGACCACCGTCACCATTCTGTCGATGATGGCCATGAACAATGTCGCAGCCGGCGGCAAACGCCTGTTCCTGCTCGGGCTGCTGGCGCAGGCGGCCGGTATCGCGGTGGCCTGGGGCCTGTTCGGGGTCAAGTTCGACACTGGTGTCAGCCTCATCGAGGTCTATTCCTGTTTGCCGATGCTGACGCTCTACCCAATGGCCATCGGAATGGTCTGCTATCAGTTGGCGATTAAACTGTCGGACCATAAACGCGCCCTCAGCGCCCTGAGCCGCATCGATAGCCTTACCGGGCTGCTCAACCATGGTTCGTGGAAAGACCTGCTCAATCTCAAGTTCCATAAGTGCCAGCAGCAACAAGGCCAGGCGACCATCGCCTTGATCGATATCGATCACTTCAAAAACATCAATGACATCCACGGCCACACCGTCGGAGATACGGTACTGCGCCAGTTGAGCCACGAGTTGCGCCAACACTTGCGGGAAGACGACCTGGCCGGCCGCTACGGAGGCGATGAGTTCTGTGTGATCCTTCCGAGGATGCCGCTGGAAGAAGCGGCGCAAGTCATGGAGCGGCTCCGCGAAACTTTCGGTAACTATCGCCATCCGCACATCCCTGAGCTGCGCGTCAGCCTGAGCATTGGCCTGGCGGACTTCCATCCCTCTTTCAACGATGCGGTCGCGTGGCTCAACGCCGCGGACCTCGCGCTGTACGCCGCCAAGGACAGCGGTCGCGACCGCGTCAAGACCAGCGACTGGATAGCCGCCTATCCAACCTGAGTTGTCCGATAACACCTCGTCCGAATCCAGCCCCGCCTACCTGCCGCAATAGCATAATGCCGCCATTGGTCGCCTGCCCAATAATGGTCCTGCCCAACGGGCGAACTTCTTGGCAGGCTGATTACTCTGAAACCGTTGTTCCACCCCCTCTGTCAGCATCAGGAAGCTGGCAATGAGCAAGTCAACCGTACGGCCAGGAGCCCTACGGGGTCAGGCGCAAATACATGGATACCGCATATGCTTGCATGCCCGAGCTCTCTAACATGCTATTCAACGCCCACAAGAAAACCATCAACGCCCTGCAACACCGCATCGCCCAACAAACCAGCTTGCTGGACGCGATCGAACGCTCCATGGCCGTCATCGAATTCGACCTGCAAGGCAACGTGCTGCGGACCAATGACAACTTCCTCAAGACCATGGGTTATCGCGCCGAACAAATCCTGGACCAGCCCCATCGGATGTTCTGCACGCCCGCATTCGCCCGCAGCGCCGACTACAACCAGCTGTGGACGCACTTGCGCAACGGCCAATTCCAGTCGGGCACCTTCGAGCGGGTGGGCGCCGATGGCGCATCGGTGTGGTTGGAAGCCAGCTACAACCCGGTGCGGGATGAAGCCGGTCGCGTGATTAAAGTGGTGAAGTACGCCATGGATGTCACGCCGCGCCTGCAGGCCGAAAGTGAAGCCAACGCAAAGCTTGCAGCCATAGACCGCGCCATGGCAATGATCGAGTTCAACCTCGACGGCACTATCATCAGCGCCAACGCGAATTTCCTGCAGCGCATGGGCTACAGCCTGGCGCAGATCCAGGGCAAGCATCACCGCCTGTTCTGCAAACCGGAATTGGCCAACAGTGCCGCCTACAGCGAGTTCTGGAAACGCCTGAACCAGGGTGAGCTGTTCAACGGCCAGTTCGAGCGGGTGGATAAAAACGGCCAGGTGGTGTGGCTCGAAGCCAACTACAACCCGGTGTACGACGCCAGCGGGCGCCTGTGCAAAGTGGTGAAGTTCGCCTCGGACGTCACTGCCCGCGTGCAACAACATGCCACCGACGCACAGAGCGCGGCACAGGCTTATCACCTGTCCTTGAACACCCAGGACATGGCCGAAAAAGGCGCCGAAGTGATTCAGAAAACGGCCAGCGGCATGCGCGAAATTGCCCAGGATATCGACACCTCTTCGCAGCTGATCGCCAAACTCGGCGAGCGCTCGCAACAGATCACCGCCATCGTCAATACCATTCGTGGCATTGCCGACCAGACCAACCTGTTGGCGCTCAACGCCGCCATTGAAGCCGCCCGCGCAGGCGAGCAAGGCCGTGGCTTTGCCGTGGTTGCCGATGAAGTGCGGCAGCTGGCGGCACGCACCAGTGGCTCCACTGCGGAGATTTCCGGGATGATCGCCATGATCCAGGAAGAAACCCGCCAAGCCATCGACAGCATGGACGCCACTCGCGACCGCGCGGCTCAGGGCGTAGACCTGGCCAACCAGGCAGGCACCGTGATCCTGCAGATTCGCGAGGGCACCGGCGAAGCGGTGCAGGCGGTGAGCGCGTTTGCCAATGAGCGGGGCAATCGCTGACCGGTTATTCATGTGTGTGCCTGGGGGCTCGGTCTATAGTGTTGGCTGTTTTTACACCAAGGATCCGAGCCAGCCATGACCCCAGACAAGCCAGACGCCTCCCCCATTGACCACCTGCGCTTCCACCGAGGTCACGCGCACCTGGCACCGACCTTCGGCAACGACACTTTCGCACTCAAGGCCGAGGCTTTCGCACGCTTCTTTGGCACGCCAACCTTTCTCGGCGCTCAAACGGCGATCGTGGTGTTGTGGGTGGTGCTGAACATGACCGGCGTCACCCACTTTGACGTCTACCCTTTCATCCTGCTCAACTTGGCCTTCAGTCTGCAATCGGCTTACGCCGCGCCGCTAATCCTGCTGGCTCAGACACGCCAGGCCGCGCGGGACAAAGCCCAGTCCGACGCCGACGCGCAACACCGCGAAGCCCTCGCCACCGCCAATACCGAACGCCAGGCCCAGGCAGCACAGACCACCAAACAGCTGATGGAACTGCTGGAGCAGAACACCCGGTTGACGGAAATGACCAAGCAACTGACCGAGCGCATCGAAACCCTGACGTGTGAAATGCATGAACAGTTTGTGCGTAAAGCCTAAGGTCGCAACCCGCGCACATGCCGTCCCAACTCATCAAACAGCGTCACCACCGAACGCAACGCCCGGCAATCAGGGCGCGTCAACAGCCACAGCGAAGTGTCGTGCCCCGCCAGCGCAGGGCCCAGTGGTTGCAAGCCATCGCCCATTAGAAAATCCGGCAACGCCGCCACGCCCAGCCCGGCGCGCACCAGTTCAGTCACCGACTGCATGCTGTTGCAGCGGTAACTGGGGCGCACGCCCGGCAAATGCTCACGGCGCCAGGCCACGGTGGGGTGGTCGGGCAAAAAGTCATCCGGCGCGATCCAGGCCAGGTCGGTCAGGTCCTGGCCCGCATGCCGACGTGCATAGTCGGCACTGGCGCACACTTGGTACGCCACGGTCCCCAGGCAACGTCCGACCAGATGCTCTGGCGGCTTGCTGGTCAGGCGCAGGGCGATATCCGCATCACGCCGGCTGAGGTTGGCGAAGTCATTGGATGTGGTCAGTTCCAGGGTCAACGCTGGATAGGCCGGCATGAACTGCGCCAGGGCCGGCAGCAGCAGGCCTTGCAATACCGCGTCGGTGCAGGTCAGGCGCACGGTGCCGCTGATTACCTCACCGCCCTGCTCCACCCCAATGCGCGCAGCTTGCAGTGCGAGTTCTGCCCGTTCGGCCTGTTGCGCCAGGGTACTCGCCAGGCTGGTGGGCAAGTAACCGGCGCGGCTTTTTTCAAACAGGGTCTGGCCCAGGGCCGCCTCCAGCCGCCGCACTGCACGGAATACCGTGGACACGTCTACCCTCAACAACGCAGCCGCCCGCGCCAGGGTGCCGCCACGCACCAGGGCAAGGATCAATGACAGGTCGGGGTAGTCGATTTGATAGTGCGCGGCTGCATTGAGCATATGGGCAAACGCCAATATTGATTGCGTGAACGCCAATCTATAGTGCGTATCAGCCCACCGCAAGCCAAGGGACGTACACGATGACACCCCCCGCTCTGCACCTCGCCCTGATCGGCGACTACAACCCTGACGTGATCGCGCACCAGGCTATCCCGCTGGCTCTGCAGCAGGCCGCCGCCGAACTGGACCTGAACATCCATGTGCAATGGCTCGACACCGACACACTCACCTGCACCTCTGCCCTGCAGGGTTTTGACGGTTTCTGGTGCGTACCCGCCAGCCCCTATCGCGACACCGAGGGCGCATTGCGGGCGATCCGTTTTGCCCGCGAGCAAAAACGCCCTTTCCTCGGCACGTGCGGTGGTTTTCAACATGCCGTGCTGGAATATGCCCGCAACGTACTCGGCTGGGCAGATGCCGAGCATGGCGAGCTGGCCCCGGATGCAGAACGCGCCGTCATCGCGCCACTGAACTGCTCTCTTGTAGAAGTGAACGACACCGTGCGCCTGTGCCCGTACACGCGCATTGCCCAAGCCTACGCCAGCGTGGACATCCACGAAGGCTACCGATGCCGCTACGGCATCAACCCCAGGTTTGCCGACGCGCTGCTGGCAGGCAATCTGATTCCCAGCGGTCATGATTCGGCGGGCGATCTGCGTGCGGTGGAGTTGCTCGACCATCCGTTCTTCGTCGCCACCCTGTTCCAGCCCGAACGCGCCGCGCTGAAGGGCATCACCCCGCCCTTGGCACTGGCTTTGCTCAAGGCTTGCCGAGGGGCATCGGCATGATCGCCAAGACACCGGCCCCGCCTTATTACGCGGTAATTTTCAGCTCGCTGCGTACCGACGTCGACCAGGGTTATGGCGAGGCCGCCGCACGCATGCTGGAACTGGCACAGCAGCAACCGGGGTTTCTCGGCGTGGAGTCGGCGCGGGAAGAGGGGTTGGGTATCACCGTGTCCTACTGGGCCAGCGAGGCGGCGATCCTGGCGTGGAAGCAACAGGCCGAACATCGGCAGGTGCGTGAGCAAGGACGCGCCACCTGGTACAGGGCGTTTCATACACGGGTGTGCAAGGTGGAACGGGCCTACACCTTTTCAAATTGAGAGGTTTCCATCCGGTAGGATCGCCCGGGCAGGTTGATCGCTCAGCTCACCAAACTGCGCAACGCACTGATCTGCGGAATCTCCACCCGACGCATGTACACCCGCAACGGTTCGGTGACGTTGATACGGTCGTCGATATTCTGGTCCAGCAGCAACTGTATGCGTTTACGGCACAGGGTCATGGTGTGGTCGGCGGCGGGCAGCCAGACGAATTCGGCGGTGGGGATAATGCCGTCATCGGCCACGTCCATGCCGAAGGCATCTTCGCTGAAACGCACGATGTACTGGCCAGTCTTGCGATTGAGACCGACAAAGCCATGGAGTTGGTCGGCGGCCTGGCAGATAAGCTCGGAAGTGATGCGCATGGTAAACCTCACTGAAAAGTCCCACAGGGACTGGAAAGATGGTTTACACGCGTGGCAAAAAATACCGCCCTCTAGTGGGGCAGCTATGGCCAAGAATACTGCAATGCACCGCAAAAAAACCGACAAAATTGGCCCGTGCGCACGTTAATGTCGGTTTGGTGATAGCGCCTTTCGCAATCAATTGTTAAAAAGGACATCTTCTCAAAGTTACCTCCACGAAAGGACTTCGCATATGCCTGTCACGTTTACCAAGAGCGCCTTGCTGCTGGCGTTGATGCTCGGCCTCGGCCAGGCTCAGGCTGCCGACCCAGTCAGCCCGGCTGAATTGGCGACAAACGAAGGCATTCCCTACCCTGCCGTGATCGCTCACCGTGGCGCTTCCTACGACGCACCGGAGTCCACCGCCGCTGCCTACAAGGTTGCACGCGACCTGGGCGCCGACTACCTGGAACTGGACCTGCAACGCAGCAAGGACGGCGTGCTGTTTGCCCTGCACGACAACAACCTGCAGCGCACCACCGACGTGGCCACCAAGTTCCCCGAGCGCAAAGATGCGCCAGCCAACGAATTCACCTGGAAAGAACTGCAAAGCCTCGACGCCGGCAGCTGGTTCAACGCGGCCTACCCGGACCGCGCCCGCCCAGGCTTCGTTGGCCTGAAAATCCTCAGCCTGGACGACATCATCAAGATCGCCGAAGGCAACCCGTCGCACAAACCCGGCCTGTACATCGAGACCAAGGAGCCCAAGCAATTCCCGGGCATCGAAGCCGACCTGAAAAACAAGCTGCTGGACAAGGGCTGGCTGAGCTCCGCCGGGTCCAAGTTGGGCAAGAGCAACACCGGCGTCGGCCAGGGCAAGGGCCGCGTGGTACTGCAGACCTTCGAAGTTGCCAGCCTCAAGGAGCTGCAGAAGGAAATGCCGAACACGCCGAAGATCCTGCTGTTGTGGGTCGGCGAAGGCAGCATCGAACCCAAGTCCAAAGTGACCTTCGCCGAATCCGGCGAGCCGACCAAAGCCGCCTACTACGCCAAGCAAGAGCCGAAGGACACCGCCGAGTTCGAAAAATGGGTCGACCAAGCCAAGAGCCTGGGCGCTATCGGCACCGGCCCATCGGCTGAGCTGACCGACCACGGCGACCAGAGCTATACCGACCTGGTCAAACCTGAAATGAACAAGCTGACCCATGACAAGGGCCTGCTGGTGCATGTGTACACCGTAGATGAGCCGGTGGACTTCGACAAAGTGATGAAGGCCGGCGTCGACGGCATCTTCACCAACCGCGCCGCCGAACTGCTGAAGTTCTACAAGCGCTGGCCGTCGTCCAGCGTGCAGGACCTGCTCAACGACCATAAGTACTGAGTGAAGCCCGAATGGTCAGGCCGCCTGTGGTTGGGGCGTGACCACGGGCTGGTGCTTGGCGAGCTGGGGCGCACCGCGCCCCATGCACACTACGCACACCAATTGATGTTCTGCCCCGGCGCGCCGATCACGGTCAGCCTTGATGGTCATGTCACCACGGCCCATCGCCTGTTTATTCCTTCGCGTCACAACCACGCCATCCTTGAGACAGAAGGCGAGGTGTGGGCGTTGTATGCCGAGCCAATGATGTTTGACATCCTGGCGTTGCAGCAACTTTTGGCAAACGGCGATTTATCCCCGCAGGCTGTGCTCAGGCTGCCCCGACGACGCCTTGACGATCCACGTATCGACCGCGCACTGGCCGCCCTTGATCAGCAACTGGTCGGCAAGGTATCGGCCCAGGCGTTGGCCGCAGCGGCGCATCTGTCACTGAGCCAACTGGAGCGTCTGTTCACTGATCGACTGGGCGTTCCCATACGCCGCCTCGTAGTGTGGCGACGGTTGCGCATTGCCCTGCAACTGGCCCTTGCCGGCAGCACCCTGACTGAGGCAGCCCACGGCGCAGGGTTTGCTGATTCGGCGCATTTTTCGCGGACCATGAAGCACTTGTTCGGGGTGACGGCGGGCGCGTCCTTGCGCCAACTGCAGGTGCAGTTTCTAGTGTAGATCCTCAGGCAGCGGCGGCTCCTTGGCCAGGCGAACCGCCAGGAACGGGTCACGCAACTGTGCCGCATAGGCAACGGGGAATTGCGGTCGACTGCCAATACCCAAATCCCCCGGCCCTATGCGATAACCCTTACGATAAAACGCCGTACCCAACAGCCAATCCCACAAATTGAAGAACAGGCCGAAATTCACATCCCCTGCGCGGCCGTATTTCATGTGGTGGAACCGATGTACCGGCGCCCAGGCAAATACCCAGCGCAGCGGCCCCAGGCGCATATCCACATTGGAATGTTGCAGCAGTAACTGAATGGCGATTGCCAGGGCCAACAACTGCGCGACCTCCAGCGGGATCCCCAGCAGGATCAGTGGCATCAGGCCCGCCGTGGCTTCCAGCAGCTGGTGCAAAGGATGCTTCATCAAACCATTGAAACCATAAAGCCGCTGCACGCTGTGATGCACCGCGTGCAACCGCCACAGGGGCGCAATGCGGTGGCTGGCGTAATGCATCAAGGTGATCCCGGCATCGGCCAGGAAGATCGCCATCAACAGTTGCTCCCACAGCGGCCAGCCTCGCGGCCATAGCCCCTCGAATGCCAGCAGCGCCGTAAGCCCCGGCAGGACCAACAACCCCAGAACATTCAAGCTTTCATTGATCAACGCATGCAAGGTATCGCGCCAGCGATCGCCCAGGCTGCGATTCCACTGCGGCTCGTAGGGCAGCCATAGTTCCACCACAAACGACACCGCCACCGCCACCGCGAATATCACCAGTAACCATCGGGGCTGGTAGAGCCCCCATCCGACAAACCCCAATAAGCATGCAGGCGCATAGAGCCAACTGACTAACCGTTTCATCCGAGTTTCCCTTTTTTGGTGAGGCCTCAGCATGAAATCCTGCATCCGTCCTGAATTGAATAAACTGCGCAACTGTTTGAAATAATTAAGCGTGAGTTAAGTTGCACGGGATAACCTGAGGCCACTTAAACAGCTCAACCCAGAAGGACACACCATGAAAACTCTGACTGCCTTGTTCGCCGCCACTGCCCTGACCTTGACCGCCGGCCTGGCCCAGGCTGATGTTCGTCCGGATCATATCGAAGGCCTGCTCAAGTCCGGTGCAGTGATGCCTTTCGACAAACTCAACGCTGCCGCCGTGGCTAAACACGCCGGTGCCACCATCAACGACACCGAGCTGGACCACAACAACAGCGGCGTGCTGGTCTACGAAGTTGAACTGACCGATACCGCCGGCAAGCAATTTGAAGTGAAGCTCGACGCCAAGACCGGCACTGTACTGGAAGACAAGCTCGATACTTGAGACCACGCTCTACAAAACACACGCGCCACCTTCGGGTGGCGCGTTTTTTTTGCGCAGTACGAAACCGTCACATAAACGTCATCCCGCCTTGCAATGATTCTTGCCTGAGTGCCTGTGAAACGTCCTACAGGCCCTTTCTCTGCGAGCCGCCATGAACCACAGCATCGACCACGCCCATCAGGATCCTGACCTGTTTGGCCTGCTTTACGGTTTCCGTTTTCGCCCAGGCGAAAAAGGTCAGCAGATTGACTCAGCCACCGCCCTCGCCGCCTTGCAGCAGCCGCAAGACCCGGAAGAATTCCTGTGGCTGCACCTGAACCTGGCCCACGCCGCCTGCGAGCGCTGGATGCAGGCGCACCTGTCGCTGCCAGAGGAGTTTTTCGAAGCCCTGCATGAAGGCTCGCGCTCCACGCGGATTGAACATGTGGATTCGGCTTTGCTGGCCGTGGTCAACGACGTGGTGTTCAACTTCAGCAGCATGGTCTCGTCGGATATTTCCACGCTGTGGGTGTGTGCCCGCAGCCGCCTGCTGGTCAGTGCGCGCCTGCAACCACTACACTCGGTGGACAAATTGCGCTCGTCGGTGAAGGCCGGTGAGCACTTTCGCTCGCCGCTGGAACTGCTGGTGCACCTGCTGCGGGACCAAGGCGAAGTGCTGACCCAGATCGTGCGCAAGACCAGTATCAGCGTCGACCATATCGAAGATCAGTTGCTGTCTTCGCGCCTGTCCACCAACCGCGCCGAACTCGGAGCCGCGCGCCGAGTGCTGGTACGCCTGCAACGCCTGCTGGCGCTGGAACCGGGCTCGCTGCTGCGCCTGCTCAACCGCCCGCCGCAATGGCTGCAAAAGGAAGACGTGAAGGAATTGCGCAAATCCACCGAGGAGTTTGCGCTGATCATCAACGACCTGACGGCCCTGGGCGAACGCATCAAGCTGTTGCAGGAAGAAATCGCCGCCAACCTCAATGAGCAAAGCAACCGCACGCTATTCACCCTTACTGTGGTGACAGTGCTGGCGTTGCCGATCAATATCATTGCCGGTTTTTTTGGCATGAACGTGGGTGGAGTGCCGCTGTCCCAGGACCCGGAAGGCTTCTGGATATTGGTGGCGCTGGTCGCGACCTTTACTCTGATTGCCGGACGATGGGCCTTCCGAAAACGCAAAGACTACTGACCTGAAATGCGGTCAAAACGTGGGAGGGGGCTTGCTCCCGATGGCGGAGTGTCAGTCAATAATTTTTAACTGACACCCCGCCATCGGGAGCAAGCCCCTCCCACATTGGTTCTTCTGCGTTTGGTAGACCGGCGGTGCAGTCGATTTCCTAAAACACTGACCTGCCGCAGCATCGCTGTAATATTTTGCAATGATCATTAAGGCCATCCTCCTCACACTGGATGCTCCGGCATGGCCACCCCTTCCCTGACTGCCTCCCCCCACGCTTCCCCCCCCTCCCAACCCCGGCTGGACACAAAACCAGGCTTGTTGACGGTGATCATGTTCTTCGCCGTACTTGCCATGGGCCTGTTGTTCACCGCCTACAGCCTGATGCACGACATGCACGAAATGGGCGCCCAGCTCACCACTTGGACGCCATTCCTGATGCTGGGCGTAGCGCTGTTGATCGCCCTGGGTTTCGAGTTCGTCAACGGTTTCCACGACACTGCCAATGCGGTGGCGACGGTGATCTACACCAACTCGTTGCCGCCGCAGTTTGCGGTGGTGTGGTCGGGCTTTTTCAACTTTCTCGGGGTGTTGCTTTCCAGTGGCGCGGTGGCGTTCGGCATCATTGCCCTGCTGCCGGTGGAGCTGATTTTGCAGGTGGGTTCATCGGCCGGTTTCGCGATGATCTTCGCCTTGCTGATCGCCGCGATCCTGTGGAACCTCGGCACCTGGTGGCTGGGGCTGCCGGCCTCGTCCTCCCACACCCTGATCGGCTCGATCATCGGCGTCGGCGTGGCCAACGCCCTGATGCACGGGCGTGACGGCACCAGCGGTGTGGATTGGAGCCAGGCGATCAAGATCGGCTATGCCTTGCTGCTATCGCCGTTGATCGGCTTCGCGTTTGCCGCCTTGCTGTTACTGGCCCTGCGCGCCTTCGTGAAAAACCGCGCGCTGTACAAGGCCCCCAAAGGCGATACGCCACCGCCCTGGTGGATTCGCGGCATGCTGATCGCCACCTGCACCGGTGTGTCGTTCGCCCACGGCTCCAACGATGGGCAAAAAGGTATGGGCCTGATCATGCTGATTCTGGTGGGCACTTTGCCAATGGCCTACGCGCTGAACCGCACCATGCCGGCCGACCAGTCGCTGCAATTCGCAGCAGTCGCGGAAGTTACCCAGGTTGCATTGGTCAAAGCGGCACCGCAGCCGGCACCAGGTGACTCTCGCGCCACCTTGTCGACCTACGTACGCACCAAGGAGGCCACGCCGGAGCTGGTACCCGCCCTCGCCGCCATCACCGGCCATATCGGCGAAGAAGTGAAAAGCTACGGCTCCCTCGCTGCCGTACCTGCCGAAGCCGTCGGCAACGTGCGTAACGACATGTACCTGACCAGCGAAACCATTCGCCTGATGGACAAGGGCAAGGTCGGCAACTTCGACGCTGATACCCAAGGCAAGCTGCAACTGTTCAAGCAACAGATCGACAACGCCACGCGCTTTATCCCGCTGTGGGTGAAGATCGCCGTGGCCATCGCCCTAGGGCTGGGCACCATGGTCGGCTGGCGACGCATCGTAGTGACGGTGGGCGAGAAGATCGGCAAGACCCACCTGACTTACGCCCAGGGCGCATCAGCCGAGACGGTGGCGATGCTGACCATCGGCGCGGCGGATATGTTCGGGCTGCCGGTGTCGACCACCCATGTGCTGTCCTCGGGGGTGGCCGGGACCATGGTAGCCAACGGCGGGGGTTTGCAGATGAAGACCATCCGCAATTTGTTGATGGCGTGGGTGCTGACCTTACCGGCGGCGATTGTGCTGTCGGGTAGCCTGTACTGGCTGTTCACCCAACTGTTCTGACACACACAGCAGGTCAAAATGTGGGGGCTTGTTCTCTGTAGGAGCGAGCTCGCTCGCGAAAAACGCCAACGATAACGCGTGTTTTCTGAATGAACACGGCAACTGTGAGTTTTTCGCGAGCAAGCTCGCTCCTACAGGTAGTAGGGCGTGCCCCCTTGGTTTTGTGCTTCTTCAGGGTGTAAAGAGTCCAGCCATCACCTTCAGGCGCTTCTTATAGACCCGCCGCGCCTCCAGCGCTTGCTCCAACGTCACCGCCACAAACCCCGCCCGCTGGTTCGGCTGCATCTGCCCGATCAAGTCCAGGTCGGCGCTGATCACCGTGCCAATCATCGCGTAGCCACCGCCCGACACCGCATCGCGGTGCAGCACAATGGGTTCAAGCCCGGCAGGCACTTGAATCGAGCCAATCGGGTAACAACTGTCGACGATGTTCGATGGGTCGGAGCCGGCGCCAAAGGGCTGCTCCCGCGGCTGAAAGCTCAACGCGCTGCCACCCTTGAAGCGATAGCCAATGCGGTCCGCCTCGGAGCCGACCGTCCACGGCTCGGCAAAAAAGCTGCTTTTCGCACCGTCGGTCAAGCGTTCGTAATACAGGCCCGGCAACACGCGCAAGGTCACATCGCCGCCCACCGAACAACGCAACGCCATCGGCAAGCTGTTACCCGCACGCCCCGCACCGCTGGCGTTGCCGATAGGCAACAGATCACCTTCCTGCAAGCGCCGCCCGTGAAACCCACCGAGTGCGCCAAGGGTATAGGTGGAGCGACTGCCGAGCACCATCGGCACATCGATGCCTCCGGCAACGGCGAGGTAAGTGCGTGCGCCAGCCTTGGGAAACTCGAACCTCAGCACCTGCCCGGCACGCACGGCGAAGGCGGTGTCCTGGTGAACCACTTCACCGTCCAGGCGCGGCGACATCAAGGCGCCGCTCAAGGCCACCAATGCGTCCTGCTCGAACTCCAGCTCAGGCCCGATCAGCGTGCATTCCAGGCCAGCCGCGCCCACGGGGTTACCCACCAGGTGGTTGGCCGCGCTCAGCGCGTACTGGTCCAGCGCACCCGAGGGCGGAATGCCCAGGTGGTAATAGCCTTCGCGGCCCAGGTCCTGCACTGAGGTGGCGAGACCGGGTTTGAGGACCTTGATCATGCCAGCGCCTCCTGCAGGGTTTTCGGATAGCCGATGGGGTCGGCAAGAAACGCATCGAGGGAAAACTCCACCGGGCGGATGCGCAAATCGAAACGCCCTGCTTCCACCTCGGCGACGGCCAGGTCGTAAGCCTCACGGTCCATCGGCTTGAACTGCACGATGTCACCGGGCCGGAAAAACACCATGTGTTCCTTGAGGTACGCCAGTTGCTGGGCCGGGTCGTAGATCGGTGCAGGGGTGACGCCAAACATCTGGTAGCCGCCCGCGCCGCGCACCGAGTAGATACAGCCAAAGCAACCGCCATGGCCCAGGGTCAGCTTTGGCGTGTCGGTGCGTGGCCGCAGGTACTTGGGCACTTGCAATTGCCGCTCGCGCTCAACCATCTGGAACATGAACGGCAAGCCTGCAACAAAGCCGACCATCGATACAAACCACGGTGCGCCACTGTGGGCAGCGATAAACGCGTCCACGTCGGCCAGGCCATTGATGCGTGCGGCGTATTCCAGGTCGGTGCCGCTGGGGTCTTGGTGGCGGTCACGAAAGCGCATCAGGGTTTCGTGGGTCCAGGGGTCGTTATAGAGCACTGGGATTTCGATGATGCGCGTATGCAAAGTGCGCTCGGCTACAGCCTGGGCTTCGGCGCTCTGCACGGCGTCGAGCAACACATGGGGCGCGATGCGGTCGGGGTCGAAGCGAATCTGGAACGATGCATTGGCCAGGCACACATCCAGCACGCCTTCCAGAGCCATACGCTCCACGGCACGGGTTACCGCCATGCCCTTGAAAAAGGCCTGCAGGGACATGCTGTCACTGACCTCGGCAAACAGGTGTTCATCAGCGCCAAAGCTGTAGCGGATGGGGGACGTTTCAGCCATGTCTGTTCCTCTTGGAATCATTGTAGAAAGGCAGGCAAAAAAGTGATGAGACGATCTTATTGAGGTGGCCTGACGTCGATGCCCGCACGGTCCAAGACCTCACGGGTCGCTTCCACCAGTTCCAGGGCACCGGGAGTGTCGCTGTGCAGGCAGATGGAGCCGAATTCGATCGCCAAGTCTTCGCCTTCGACGGTACGCACAAGGCCGGTCTGACACGCACGCAAGACCCGCGCGGCCACTGTGGCTGGGTCCAGCGCCCGCACATTGCGGGTAAACACGATGGAGCCGCTCAGGTCGTACTCACGGTCGGCATAGAACTCGCGTACCACCGGCTGCCCCAGTTCCTTGGCAATGCGCCAGATCGCCGAGTTGGGCATGCAGTACAGCAACAGCGTCGGCTCGATGATCTGCAGGTTCTGCACCAGCAACCGTGCGGCTTCTTCATCGCGAGCCAGGTGCATGTAGAGCGCGCCATGGGGCTTGATATGTTGCAGGTTCACGCCTTGGGCACGGGCCATTTCACGCAGGGCACCGAGCTGGTAGAGCATGTCGTCCACCAGTTCCTGGGCCGGTGCGTTGATATGTCGGCGACCGAAACCCACCAGGTCACGAAAGCCTGGGTGCGCGCCGATGGCCACGCCCAGTTGCTTGGCGCGCTCGACGGTGCGGCGCATGGTGCCGGGGTCGCCGGCGTGAAAGCCGGTGGCGATGTTGGCCGAACTGATATAGGCCATCAGCTCTGCGTCGACGCCATCGCCGATGGTCCAGGGGCCAAAGCCTTCGCCCATGTCTGAATTGAAATCCACTGCCTGCATCGAGGTTGCTCCGCCAAAGGTGATGCCAGGAAAGTAGGCTGGGGCTTGACCCCTTGGGAAGATCTATTATCAGATGACCCATCTTCTGAAAATCAGATAGCCTTTTATCCTCGACCCCAGAGCGTGGAAACGATCAAGTAGCAGAGTGCGATATGTCTTTAACCTTGCGCCAGGTTCGCTATTTCGTCGCCACTGCGGAAATCGGCCAGATTTCCCAGGCGGCGATTCACTTGAATATTTCCCAGTCGGCGGTGACCACGGCGATCAAGGAGTTGGAAGCCATGCTCGGCGTGCAGTTGTTCGTGCGCTCGGCCCAGGGCATGAGCCTCACCGATGCCGGACGGCATTTTCTCAACCGCGCCTATGTGATTGTGCGCAGCGTGGATGACGCCCTCAACAGCCCATTGCCGGACTACCGCGCCAGTGGCGTATTGAAGGTGGCAGCCAGCTACACAGTGTTGGGTTATTTCCTGCCGCACCATTTACAGCGCATGGAACATTGGCATCCGGACGTGACCATCGAAGTGTTCGAGCAGGAACGCCAGGCCATCGAACAGGGCCTGCTCGACGGCCAGTTCGACATGGCGGTGGTGCTCACCGCCAACCTCACCCACGCGGATATTGTCTCTGAAATCCTGTTCAACTCCGAACGCCGCCTGTGGCTGCCCAGTCATCACCCGTTGTGTGAACGCGGTGCCGTGAGCCTGGCGGATGTGGCGCAAGAACCGTACATCCTGCTGACTGTCGACGAGGCCGAGCACAGCGCCATGCGCTACTGGGAACAGACCGGGCAAACGCCCAAGGTACGGCTGCGCACCAGCTCGGTAGAGGCGGTACGCAGCATGGTTGCCAATGGCAGCGGCGTGGCGATCCTGTCGGACTTGGTGCACCGGCCCTGGTCCCTGGAAGGCAAGCGTATCGAGACCCTGACCGTGACCGACCCGGTGACGCCCATGAGCGTCGGCCTGGCCTGGCACCGCGAGCGCGCATTCACCCCGGCGATGCAGGCGTTCCGCGATTACTTCCACGATGCGTTCCTGGCGCCGCAGCAGTTGTCGGCGCGCCGTTAAAGATGGGCCTGCAGGATCGCGGTCAACCAGTCCATGAACACCCGCACCCGCAGCGGCAAATGCCGTTGGCCGGCATACAGCAAATACACGTCCAGGGGCGGTGCCTGGTAATCCGGCAGCACAGCCACCAACTCGCCACTGGCCAATAGATCGCGGATCCCCAGTTGGGGCACCTGGGTAATGCCAAACCCAGCCAGGCACGCCGACTGATACGCATCGGTGCTGTTGACGGTCACCCTTCCTGCCATCGGCAACCGTTGCACCTTGTTGCCCACCATGTATTCAAACCCTGCCGAGCGTGCGCCCAGGGGACGTACGTAATGCACCAACTGGTGATTCGCCAGGTCAGCCAGAGTCAGCGGCACGCCATAACGTTGCAGATACGCCGGGCTCACGCAGTTGACCATCGGCATGCTGCACACCCGTCGCGCCACCACGGTTTGATCGGGCTGGGCACCGACGCGCACGACACAATCGAAACCTTCGGCGATCAGATCCACCTGGCGATCCGAGCCGCTGATCTCCATGTCGATAAGAGGATGGCGGGCCATGAACGTGGGCAAGTTCGGCAGGATCAGGCCCCGTGCCATGACATTGGGCATGTCCACCCGTATACGCCCGGCCAATTGGGCTTCGTCCTGGCGAAACAGACCTTCCAGCTCTTCCATATGCGCCAGCAGATCCTTGCTGCGCTCGTACAACACACGACCATCCTGGGTCGCCTGCACCTTGCGCGTGGTGCGTTGCAACAGCCGCGCACCGAGCAGTTCCTCCAACGCCTGCACATGCTCAGACACTGTAGAGCGCGGCAAGCCCAGGCTTTGGCCGGCCTGGGTAAAACTCGACAATTCAGTGACGCGCACGAAGGTGCGCAATAACTCAAGCTTGTTCATGGGATTGTTCGCCTTATCCGGCCAGTGATTCCGATATCAGCCTGTTTATCACGTTATGACCGGACAAATACACTCAGTCCCACTGACCCCACCTGAGGACTGCACCATGACCCGTAAAATCGCACTCATAACCGGCGCCAGCCGCGGCCTGGGCAAAAGCGCCGCGCTGCACCTGGCTGCGCAAGGCGTAGACATCATCGGCACTTACCACAGTGCAGCGGACGAAGCACAAGGGGTAATTGCCCAAGTACAGGCATTGGGTGGTCGCGCCGCCATGCTGCAACTGGACGTCAGCCAAAGCGCGAGCTTCGATGGGTTCGTAGGCCAGGTTGGCGCACTGCTCAAGGAGGTTTTCGCCCAGGATCACTTCAACTTCCTGATCAACAACGCCGGGATCGGCGCCCACGCCAGCTTTGCCGAGACCACCGAAGCACAGTTCGACCAGTTGGTGGCGATCCACTTGAAGGCACCGTTTTTCCTCACGCAGAAACTGCTGCCGTTGATCAGCGACGGTGGGCGCATCATCAATATTTCCAGCGGCCTGGCGCGGTTCAGCCTGCCAGGCTATGCCGCGTACGCGTCGATGAAGGGCGCCATTGAAGTGCTGTCGCGCTACCAGGCCAAGGAGCTGGGCCCACGCGGTATCACCGTGAACACCCTGGCACCGGGCGCGATTGCCACCGACTTCGGCGGCGGCGCCGTGCGCGATAACACCGATGTGAATGCGATGGTCGCCAACAATACCGCCCTGGGCCGTGTCGGCTTGCCGGACGATATTGGCGGAGCGATTTCGAGCTTGCTGGCCGATGGCAGCAACTGGATCACCGGCCAGCGGATCGAGGCGTCGGGGGGAATGTTCCTCTAAACGACTCCCCCTCCGTAGGAAAGAGCTTGCTCGCGAAAAAACTCAAGGGCGCCGCGTGTTTCCAGAGGCCTCGCGTTATCGTTAGCGATCTTCGCGAGCAAGCTCGCTCCTACAGTGGGCGGCGTTTTTTTCGCTGATTTTTTCCCGAATGACGTCATAACCCCAGTGATACACGTAGGTGTAGGGCAGGAAGAACAGCAGTACGCCTATGTCGAGCATAAACGCCTGCAACAGGCTGATATTGAGCCACATGGCGACCAGCGGCACGACAACCACAATCAGCCCCCCTTCGAACAACAGCGCGTGCAGTACGCGAGTCTGCCCACTGTTCGCCAGTTGCAGGCGCGCCTTGAGGCGGTCGAACAGGCCATTAAAGATAATATTCCAGCTCAGCGCTATCAGGCTGATCGCCAGGGCGACCAGGCCCATGTCCAGGGCGGGTTTATCCATGATCCACGCCATCAACGGGGTGCAGATCGACAACGCCAGCGCTTCAAAACCGATGGCCTGGCAAACACGTTCAGTAATCGACTTGGTAGGGTTCATGACCCGGCTCCGTGAGTGACGATGGTTGCCATAATCAGGCTTAGTCTCGATACTTCATAACCAATAACCATCGATCAAGGCGATAGTCATGGCCTCCTATGAAGTGCTCCAGGCGTTCGTCCAGGCCGCTACCCAAGGTTCGTTTTCCGCCGCGGCACGTAAGCTGGGCAAGAGCCAGTCCACCGTCAGCGCGGCGGTGGCCAGCCTTGAGATTGACTTGGATGTAGTGCTGTTTGACCGCAGCAGCCGCAAACCGACCTTGACCCCGGCAGGCCATGTACTGCTGCAACGCGCCGAGCAGGTGCTGGAGGCCAGCAGCCGCTTGGAATTGACGGCGAGCCAATTGGCCACGGGGTTGGAACCGAAGCTGACCATCGCCATGTCAGATACCTACCAGTCGCAGCGCTTCGAAACCACCATCATCGCGTTTGCCGAACGCTACCCGGACCTGGAACTGGAATGGCTGATTGCCGAGTGCGATGACCTGATCGACCTTGTACAAAGTGGCCGGGCGCAAATCGCATTTATCGAGCAGCAGGATGAGTACCCGCCGGACTTGACCCATTCACCGGTCGAGGAACGTACCGAAACAGCCCTGTTCGTATCGCCGCAACATGCCTTGGCCAAGCTGGAAAAAGTGGACCAGCAGGCATTGAAACAGCATCGGGAGTTGCGCCTGGCGAGCATCGTCAAACCCTATGACAATCGCGCTGCAGGGCGGGTCTGGTCGGCAGCCAGTTACCTGATGCTGATGGAAATGGCGCAGTTGGGTTTCGGCTGGGCGCCCCTGCCACGCTGGCTGGCGGAACGTTTCGGCAATGGCACCCTGCAGGAGCTGAGGGTGCGAGGCTGGCCACGCTCGGTGACGGTGGATGCGTTGTGGTCGCGCCAGCATCCGCCGGGGCCGGCGGGGAGTTGGTTGCTGGGGCAGATGCTCGAATGAGCCAGTGAGAACAATGATGTCCAAATGTGGGAGGGGGCTTGCTCCCGATAGCTGAGTGTCAGTCAGCTAATCTTTACCTGACACACTGCAATCGGGGCCAAGCCCCCTCCCACATTTGGAACTTCATTGTCTGGGGGGGAGTTCGGTCAGGCGTCGCTCCAGGAAGCGTTTTTCCGGGGTTTGCTGGGTCAGGGACAGGGCTTTTTCGTAAGCTGCACGCGCTTCCTCAATCCGCCCCAACTGCCGGCAGAACTCCCCACGCGCCGAATGTGCCAAGTGGTAATCCTGCAACTCACCACGCAGCAAAATGCTGTCCACCAACGTCAGTCCAGCCGTCGGTCCCTGTTCCATCGCCACCGCTACCGCTCGGTTCAACTCAACCACCGGCGATGGCATGGCCCTGAGCAATACATCGTAAAGCCCGACAATCTGCCGCCAATCAGTCTGCTCGGCACTCGGCGCCTCGGCGTGCACCGCCGCAATCGCCGCTTGCAGGCAATATGGCCCGAAGCGTCGCGTGGTCAGCACCTGCTCCACCCATGCGCAACCTTCAGCCATCAACGACGTATCCCACAGCCCACGATCCTGAGCATCCAACAGCACCAATTCACCGCTGGCCGAGGTGCGTGCCGAGCGACGCGACTCGTGCAGCAACATCAACGCCAGCAAGCCCATGACTTCCGGCTCCGGTAGCAACTCCACCAGCAAGCGGCCAAGGCGAATGGCCTCCGCGGTCAGGTCTTCACGGGTGAGATCGGTGCCTGTGGAAGCCGAGTAGCCTTCGTTGAACACCAAATAAATCACCCGCAGCACGCTGTCCAGGCGCTCGGGTAACTCGGCACGGGACGGCACTTGGTAGGGGATTTTCGCTTCACGGATCTTGCCCTTGGCACGCACGATGCGCTGGGCGATGGTGGTGGGTGTGACGAGAAAAGCGTGGGCAATGGCCTCGGTACTCAGGTCGCAGATCTCACGCAAGGTCAGCGCCGCCTGGGCGTCGGGCGCCAGCGCCGGGTGGCAGCAGGTGAAGATCAGGCGCAGACGGTCGTCTTCCACGTCTTCATCACTCCACTGCGCCGCTTCCAGTGTGTCGGCCTGCTCTTGCAGAAACGGGGTAAACCGCGCCTGGCGACGTAGACGGTCGATGGCTTTGAAGCGACCGGTTGATACCAGCCAGGCCCGTGGATTATCCGGCACACCGTCCTCGGGCCAGCGTTGCACGGCGACGAAAAATGCCTCGTGCAGCGCCTCCTCGGCCAGGTCGAAATCACCCAGCACACGAATCAGCGTCGCAAGCACACGCCGTGACTCGTTGCGGTAAACCGCTTCGACCTGGCCATTGAGCGTCATTAAGCTAGGTTCAATTCACGTACGGGGCGTACTTCCACACTGCCGACCCGGGCCGCTGGAATGCCGCCGGCCACTTGTAACGCCTCATTGAGGTCACTGGCTTCGATCAGGTAGAAGCCGGCGAGCTGCTCCTTGGTTTCGGCAAATGGCCCGTCGGTGATCGACACCTTGCCATTGCGCATGCGCACGGTGGTGGCAGTATTGACCGGCTGCAGCGGCTCGGCGGCCAGCATGCGTCCGCTGGCCTGGATGGCCTCGGCGTAGGCAAAACACTCCGGGTCCTTGGGGCTGTCGGGCGAGGTGTGCAACAGCTGTTCGTCGCTGTAGATCAGGCACAGGTATTTCATGATGTTCTCCGTTTTCGGTCTCCTGACTATAGTTCGCAGTGCTCAAGGTTTCAGGTCGAACAGCGCCGTGCCGCTTTGCATATCGAACGGCGCCGACCAGTGCTCATGCACCACTTTCCATTGACCATCGATACGCTGGTAGGCGGCAGTGACGCGCATCCAGCAGGTCTTGAGTACACCATCCGGACCAGTGCCACCGCAGTGCGCGAGCCAGTGGGCGAAGGCGCTGTCCTGGGCCTGGTTGATGCGCAACTCATGAAACTCAAAAACGCCTGGGCCCGGGCAATGTTCCATGCACGCCTTCCAGTGTGCACGATAGGCCTCCCTGCCCTTGAATTGCAGCGCGCCAACCGCATCGAATGCGACGATATCGTCGGCGTAAAAGCTGACAATCTTATCGATATCCTGGGATACCACGGCTTGTTTCCATTGCTCGATCAAGGTGTTGATTGCAGTGCTCATGGCGATGACTCCTGGGTTGTAAAATTACGGAAGACACCCTTAGTCGAATGGCCCTTGGGCAAATCGACAGGCCAGGGAAAAATAATTTCCTCCACCACAAACCCGATAGACTGCTGCATTCTTTGCAGCCGTTCGGATAATCCGATGCAAACCCGTCTTGTTGCCTATGAGGCGCTGAATGCTGTGCAACAACAGCAAGTCGGCGCCATCGAAGTTCATCCTGAACAACTGCCGTTTTCCGGCGATATGTATTGCGCCCTCAATACGCTGCTGGTCAATCCGAGCCCTGGCGTCAAAGGTTTTGCGCTGTTGGCCGACGACATTCCCGTGGCCTTCCTCCTGCTCAAGCGCCCACCCGCCCTGCCCCATTGGGCCAATGAACACAGTGCCACGCTGCATGCGTTGCAGGTGGATCGGTATCAGCAGGGACGTGGCTTCGGCAAGGCGTGTTTGCGGGCGTTGCCAGTCCTGGCGCTTGAGGCATGGCCGCAGATCAAAGGGCTGGAGCTGTCAGTGGACACGCATAACCTGGCGGCGATGGGGTTGTATCTGGGGGCTGGATGGGTGGACAGCGGCGAGGCGTACAAAGGGCGGGTTGGCTATGAGCGCCGGCTGTGCTGGCGGTTCAATCCATAACGGCAATGTCACGTAAACATGACTTTCACGGGTGCATGTCGTATTTACGTGACATCGGGTGCAACCTCAGCCTCTCTCTCCAACCGGCAACCAGATCTCCACCGTCCCCGTGCCCTTCCTGCCGTCAAAATCTGCGCTATAGCGCTCGAAATCCGCACCCATCACCTTATAGCCCGAGTGCGGCAGCCACTCGAACATGATGCGCTCGTAGGTTTGTTCAAGCGCCTGCACCGGCCCGTAATGGGGGAATACGGCATAGTTGAGCGGCGGGATTTCGATGAACTCGAAGTTGCTCGGCACATCCCCTTTGCCTGGGACTTCTACCCCGGCCATGTAATCAAACTCGCCGTGGTGAGGGTTGTGGCAAACGCCGTAGGTCACCCCGCCGATGCGTTTCTTGATGTCTTTGACGCACGTGTCAAACAACTCCCATAACTTGGGGATATCGCCCACGGTGGCCTTCGAATAACGCCCCTGTACACCGGCGATCACCAGGGCTTTGCCGGCTTCCATGCGTGGCTCCAACGATTGTTTTGTCTGCTGATCCATACGAACAGTCTCCTTCTTATGAGGGAACAAACCCGCATCGAGTATAGGGGCATATCCGTGCCGCGCTCCATGTACAAATTTTTCCCACACATCTGGACAACGCGCCATCATCGCCCGTATTGTCTGCCCCGCAGGCCACCGCAGTGGCCGACGTCGCTCGGACGGTTCCGGGCGCTTACGTACTCTCGAGGCAACAATGGCCGAACAAGGTTCGCCGCGCCGCTTTGCGCGCATAGATCGACTCCCCCCTTACGTTTTTAATATCACTGCCGAGCTGAAGATGGCTGCGCGCCGGCGCGGCGAAGACATCATTGACTTGAGCATGGGTAACCCCGACGGCGCCACGCCACCGCACATTGTGGAGAAAATGGTCACCGTCGCCCAGCGTGACGACACCCACGGCTACTCCACTTCCAAAGGCATCCCACGCCTGCGCCGCGCGATTTCGCGCTGGTACAAGGACCGCTATGAAGTGGATATCGACCCCGAGTCGGAAGCCATCGTCACCATCGGTTCCAAAGAGGGCCTGGCGCACCTGATGCTGGCGACCCTGGACCAGGGCGATACCGTGCTGGTGCCTAACCCCAGCTACCCAATCCACATCTACGGTGCCGTGATTGCCGGTGCCCAGGTGCGTTCGGTGCCGCTGGTGCCGGGCGTGGACTTCTTCGATGAGCTGGAACGGGCGATTCGCGGCTCGATCCCCAAGCCAAAGATGATGATCCTGGGTTTTCCGTCAAACCCTACCGCACAGTGCGTGGAGCTGGATTTTTTCGAGCGAGTGATCGCGCTGGCCAAGCAATACGACGTGCTGGTGGTTCACGACCTGGCCTACGCCGACATCGTCTACGACGGCTGGAAAGCCCCGTCGATCATGCAAGTGCCGGGCGCCAAGGATATCGCGGTGGAGTTTTTCACCCTGTCCAAGAGCTACAACATGGCCGGCTGGCGCATCGGGTTCATGGTGGGCAACCCGGAACTGGTCAACGCCTTGGCGCGGATCAAGAGCTACCATGACTACGGCACCTTCACCCCGCTGCAGGTGGCGGCGATTGCGGCGCTGGAAGGCGACCAGCAGTGCGTCAAGGACATCGCCGAGCAGTACCGCCAACGCCGCAATGTGCTGGTCAAGGGCCTGCATGAACTGGGCTGGATGGTGGAGAACCCGAAGGCGTCGATGTATGTTTGGGCGAAAATCCCCGAGCAGTACGCCGCCATGGGCTCGCTGGAATTTGCCAAGAAACTGCTGCTGGAAGCGAAGGTGTGTGTATCGCCTGGGATTGGCTTTGGCGAGTATGGCGATGATCACGTGCGCTTTGCGCTGATCGAAAACCAGGACCGGATTCGTCAGGCGGTGCGAGGGATTCGCGGGATGTTCAGGGCCGATGGGCTAGTACCCAAAGCCAGCGTCTAACTCGGTCAAAATGTGGGAGGGGCGGTGCGACGTTTCGACTTGCTCCCGATAGCAGAGTGTCAGTCACTACATCTGGTGACTGATCCACCGCCATCGGGAGCAAGCCCCCTCCCACATTTGATTGGGTTTTCACCCCAGACTGTGCGGTGTGGCTTACACCACCAACGACAGCAACATGATGAAGATCAGCGCCACGATCGACAGAATGGTCTCCATCGCCGTCCAGGTCTTGAACGTCTCGGCAACGGTCATGTTGAAGTACTGCTTGACCAGCCAGAACCCGGCATCGTTGACGTGCGACAGGATCAACGACCCCGCCCCCGTCGCCAGCACGAGCAACTCGCGGTTAACCCCCGGAATCATCCCCACCACCGGCACCACAATGCCCGCGCCGGTAATGGTCGCGACGGTCGCTGAACCTGTGGCAATCCGGATTACCGCCGCCACCAGCCATGCCAGCAGGATCGGGTTGATCTGGGCGTTCACCGCCATATGGCCGATCACGTCACCTACGCCGCTGGTCACCAGCATCTGCTTGAAGCCACCACCGGCGCCGATGATCAGGATGATCGCGGCGGTCGGCGCAAGGCTGGCATCGAGCAGCTTGAGGATCTGCTTGGAATGAATGCCTTGGCGATGGCCAAAGGTGTACAGCGACAGCAGCAAGGCCAGCAGCAAGGCGGTAATCGGGTGGCCGATCATGTCCATCCAGTTACGCACCACGTTGCCTTCGGCAAAGGCGATGTCGGCAAAGGTTTTCAGCAGCATCAGGAACACCGGCAGCAGCACGGTGACCAGGGTGATGCTGAAGCTCGGCAGGTCTTTGTTTTCAGGCTCGCGGGCCAGTTGATCGACCAGTTCCTGGGACGGGTTGCCCGGGATGTACTTGGCGATAAAGGTGCCGAAGATCGGGCCGGCGATAATGGCCGTTGGCAGCGCAACGATCAGGCCGTACAGGATGGTCTTGCCGATGTCCGCACCGAACACGCCGATGGCCAGCAACGGGCCCGGGTGCGGTGGCACCAGGCCGTGCACCGCCGAGAGGCCTGCGAGCAGCGGGATACCGATCTTGATCAGCGACACACCGGTACGCCGCGCCACGATAAACACCAGCGGTATCAACAGCACAAAACCGATCTCGAAGAACAGCGGGATACCCACCAGGAAGGCGGCGAACATCATGGCCCACTGGACCTTCTCTTTGCCGAAGGCGCGGATCAGGGTCTGGGCGATCTGATCGGCGCCGCCGGACTCGGCCATCATCTTGCCGAGCATCGTGCCCAGCGCGAGGATGATGCCGACAAAGCCGAGCACTCCGCCGAAACCGTCCTGGAATGCCTTGATGATCTTGTCCACGGGCATGCCCGAGGTCAGGCCCAGGAAGCCGGCCGCGATGATCAGTGCAATGAACGGGTGCACCTTGAACTTGGTGATCAGAACGATCAACCCGATGATAGTGACCACTGCATCTAGCAGCAGGTAAGACTCGTGGGACATGCCAAACATGGGGGGTCTCTCCTGTTTGTTGTTGTTATTAAAGCGGGTGTTGAATTTCCTGCCGGGGATAGCGCTATCTTTTCCGGCAAAAAATTAATGAGTTGGTTCAAAGCCGTGCTTGCGCCACCAGACGTTGGTCTGCTCGGCCAGCTCCTCAACGCTGTCTTCGCTGGCGTTGAGGGCCAGGGTCAGCGGTTCGCCCTTGGGCGATTCGAGGGTGGCGAACTGGCTGTCGATCAGGCTGGCCGGCATGAAATGGCCGGGGCGGTGGGACACACGGTCAGCGGCAACTTCGCGGGTCAGCTCCAGGAATACAAAGCCCAGGCCCGGCGCGGCTTCACGCAGGTGGTCGCGGTATTTCTTTTTCAGCGCTGAACAGGTGAGTACCGGATGCTTGCCGGCTTTCAACGAGCGGCGCAATTCATCGCACAGGATGTCGAGCCAGCCGGCGCGGTCGTCGTCGTTGAGGGGGTGGCCGGCGCTCATCTTTTCGATGTTCGCGGCGGGGTGAAAGCTGTCGCCTTCAATGGCGGTGGCGCCGTTCAGGCGGCACAGGGCTTCGCTGACGCTGGACTTGCCACAGCCGGAAACACCCATGATGACCAGGGCGGTAACAGGTTGACTCATGAAACACCTCAGGACGCAGATAGCGCTACCTTTGCACGCTATAAGGCTAGTGCAAAAGACAGGCTTTTCCCGCGCCGACTTGTCATTTTTATGGAGTGACGCGTGCATCTGCTCCAATCATTCGAACCGGATCAGGCAACCCTGGGTTCAATAATTTGCAGCCCTTTGGAGACAGCGCTACCTTAGTGCCTCGATTTTTGTTTGGCAAGCCGCCTGATGACCTCCAAGAACGATAAAAATACCCGCACGACGGGCCGCCCTACCCTCAATGAAGTCGCACGCCTGGCCGGGGTCAGCCCGATCACCGCCTCCCGCGCCCTGCGCGGTATCAGCACCGTTGCCACCGAACTGGTGGAAAAAGTCCAGCAGGCCGCCGCCGAACTCAGCTACGTGGTCAACCCCGCTGCCCGCGCCTTGGCGTCTGCACAGAGCCATTCGGTGGTGGTGCTGGTGCCGTCCTTGTCCAACCTGCTGTTTATCGAAACCCTGGAAGCGATCCACCAGGTACTGCGGCCCAAGGGCTTTGAAGTGTTGATCGGCAATTCCCATTACTCCCGTGATGAAGAAGAAAACCTGCTGCGCAACTACATGGCCTACCAGCCACGGGGGTTGCTGCTGACCGGATTCGATCGCACCGAAAGCGCGCGACGAATGGTCGAGGCCAGCAATGTGCCGTGTGTGTACATGATGGATCTGGACCCCAATGCCGGGGTGAACTGCGTGGGTTTCTCACAGCTGGCCGCAGGCGAGACGGCGGCGACGCATTTGCTGTCACGGGGGCGTAAGCGCCTGGCCTACATCGGCGCGCAACTGGACCAACGCACCTTGCTGCGCGGTGAAGGTTTTCGCCGGGCGCTGCAACAGGCGGGCATGTACGACCCGGCGCTGGAATTGCTGACGCCGCGCCCTTCTTCGGTGGGCCTGGGTGGCGAGCTGTTTTTGCAGCTGCTGGCCGCCCATCCGGATGTGGATGCGATCTTCTTTGGCAACGACGACCTGGCCCAGGGCGCCCTGCTCGAAGCCTTGCGCCATGGCATCAAGGTGCCGGAGCGGGTGGCGGTGCTGGGCTTCAACGACTTGCCTGCATCGTCATTCATGGTGCCACGCCTGAGCAGTATCAGCACACCACGGGAAGCCATTGGCCGCAGGGCGGCGGAGCATTTGTTGACCATCATGGCGGGCAACAAGATCGCCAAGCCGGTGATGGATATGGGGTTTGAGTTGCAGGTGCGGGAGAGCACCTGAGTGTACCAGTCAACCAAGCTATCGACTGATCCACCGCTATCGGGAGCAGGCCTCTCCCCCCCTGACCCTGCCCGCTTGAGAATACCTTCGCCCCCCTTTGCCTACAGTCGTGAGTGGGAACGATCAGACAAGCGTAGGACGCCCGTAGGAAGCGGCTGACATTGCGGTAAGCGCCTTGCTCCGTTGCCTACGCTTACGCCAGAATCTGCCGGCTTGTGTGCCTGGGTGGCGGTCTCTAAGGTTGGTCGGTCGCTGAATTCTCGGTGATCGGGTTTAGTAGCCTGAGCTTCCCCATACAAATGCATGAGCCTATCGATGCTTAATGGTGGCTGTGCGCAGGGCGCCTTCGGGTGCGCCGGGTTTGTGTGGGATACCGGTCTACTAACCTGCGTACAGCTGCCACCCTTCGTTTAGTAGCGATGAGGTATCGGCCCAAAACAGGTACTTCAACAATGCAAAGCACCCATCCCACGCATACGCTTTTCACCGTCATCCCTGATACCTCCACCGAAACCCTGCTGATCAACAGCTACGAAACCGTATGTTCCGTCAGCACCTTGCTGCTCGACCTGTCCGATGACCTCACCGGCAAGCATCGCGATGTGGCGCTGGCCATTCACCAATTGAGTGAACTGAGCGTCTTGCTGGTAGGCAAAGCCATGGACCAACACGCACCACGCTGCTGAGACTTTACTCGGTTCAAAAAATGTGGGAGGGGGCTTGACCCTGCCAAATTTATTAATCATGCCCACCATTCGTCTGGACTGGTATTTCTGACAGTAGACCTGCGACCGCTATAAGAATCTGATGATGAGCCAAGCTTTGAAATACCTCTTAAATCCAATAGTGAATACTAGGGTGGCGCCATGACAAACACCAAAGGTAAAAATAACGACCCCAAAAACCCCACCAATGGAACATTCACAGCACAACTCGTCAGAGGGCCTGTGATTCTTGATTATCGAGCGGATGAAATCAGCTTAAGAAAAACAGCCTTCCGCTATATATTGGACACCACTATGCGAGGTAACAACACTATTTACTTGGAGTTTCGTTTCCCACTTGGGATCACGGGAAACCGAGACAAATATACTATCCGCAATCCCGACGGCCCGGTGACTGCCACTTGCGAATTAAAGTACGCCACTGACCCTGAGCCTCTGAGCTTTGACGCCATATCAGGGCAGATTACGTTTTATGAGTTCAATACCAGCACTGGAAAAGTCCATGCTCGATTTTACATGGTCGCCGTAGGGAGAAACGGGGATCAGTTGGAACTCAACAGCGGGGAAATGCAATTAGTTGGAATTGGCCTGTGACACGATAAGCTAATCAGTACAATGTCTGAAGCCATTAACACTGCTGCTGACGGCAAGGACAATCCTTGCCATCGGTGCTCACCCCATGCCTCTGGCCAAATTCGGCGCACACTCGGTCATCGGGATGTAGCCCTTTCCAGATTTTTTAACCGTGCCCACTTTGCCCCTGCTAGATTAACCACTCTCCATCGCCAGGGAAGCACCATGGGACATTCACTGAAAATCTTGGGCCGCGCCTCCTCCATCAACGTGCGCAAAGTGCTGTGGACCTGCCAGGAACTGGGCATCGACTATGTGCGCGAAGACTGGGGCGTCGGCTTCAAACCCACCCAATCGGCCGAGTTCCTCGCCCTGAACCCCAACGCCCAAGTGCCGGTGCTGATCGACGATCACGGCGTGCTGTGGGAATCCAACACCATCTGCCGCTACCTCGTCGGCCTGTATCAACGTCACGACCTGCTACCGACCGAGCCCGCCCCCAGGGCACGTGTCGAGCAGTGGATTGACTGGCAAGCCACGGAACTCAACCGCGCCTGGGGCGACGCCTTTACCGCGCTGGTACGCAACAACCCAGACGGCCTCAATGCGACGCAAATCGCCGCCGCGGTGCAGCTCTGGAACGACAAGATGGGCATTCTCGAACAGCAGTTGGCCAAGACCGGAGCCCATGTGGCCGGCGATGAATTCACCCTCGCCGACATCCTGATCGGCCTCTCGGTACACCGCTGGCAGGCAACGCCCATGCAGCGCCCACCCTACCCCGCCATTGCCGCCTACTATCAGCGACTCAGCCAGCACGCCGGTTTCAAAACCTTCGCGCTCGACGGCCACAACTAAGCACAGGGATCACCACGTGAACGGACTCAACGTACTACTCACCGGCGCCTGCGGCAGAATCGGCAAGACATTTTTCCAAGCCTCGCAAGACCGCTACCGCTTCACGCTCACCGACCGCATCGCGCCGGATTTCGACCTGGGTGGACACCGCTTCGTACACGCCGACCTCAGCGATAAATCCAGCCTGGCGACCCTGCTCGAAGGCATCGACGTGATCGTGCACTTGTCGGGCATCCCCCACGCCAGTGCCTCGTTCGACGAATTGCTGCCCAACAACATCCTCGCCACCACCTACCTCTTCGAAGCCGCCGTGGCTGCCGGCGTGCAGCGCCTGGTGTTCGCCAGCAGCGCACAAACCATCGAAGGCTATCCGGTCGACCGGCAGATCATCCCCGGCATGCAGGTGATGCCCGCCAATATGTATGGCGTGAGCAAATGCTATGGCGAGGCGTTGTGTGGCTACTACGCGGCCAAGACACCGCTGTCGACCATCGCCCTGCGCATCGGCGCTTTTGAATTCCCCGAAACCCACGACCTGAACAACGCCCGCGACCTCAGCGCGTGGCTCAGCCCGCGGGATGCCGTGCAGTTGCTGCAGCGTTCGGTCGAGGTTGAGGGCGTGAAGCATTTGATCGCCCATGGCATATCCAATAATCGCTTCAAGCGTCTGGACCTGAGCGAGACCACACGTGTGCTGGGCTACCAACCGTTGGATGACGCATTCACCACGTTCGACATGCCTGATATCTACTGATAGGGCGAGTACCACATCGGCATCACCGAACCGCCACGGGTCAACGCCGCATCGCTAAGTGGCGCAAGCGTCCACCACACCCGCCTGTCGGAACAGAGCCGCGAACTGTGAAACCTGACAGTAGACCTACCCCTACCTTCCCCACACCATAAGCACACGCAATGCCGACGCATTGCTCATTCCCTGAATATGGAGAGATGACCATGGGTAAGGTACTTGGTGAAAACGATAAAATCTCGGGGCTGATAGCCAGCTGGGCAGTACCCTTCGAAACAAGCTTTGTTGCCCATTTGAATGGAGAGTCGGGCTTTAATTCGACGGTCGGGATCATGTCCGGCTTCGCACTGTTGAAAGTAAGCATCGACCAAGATATCCAGCCAGGCCAGACTTATGAGATTGGTGCACCGGGAAGCGACACTCACAAGGTCAGGCTTGAATTCGACGATACGCGGCCCGGCGAGCAGGGAACCTACTTTGCAACCAGCGGAGAATTCACCGTACTGCAACTGCAAGGCCAGGTTCTGAATGCATCCTTGCACTTCAAAGCGACAAAGACGGGTCACCGTCGGCAGGAAATGAGCTTCTCAAACGGCGCTTTTAAAGTTGAGGATTTCAAGCACAGCTGATTGACCTTGTCGTGGGCTGGCAGGTTTACGCGGCCTGCGTGAACCTGCGGCCGTCGACAAGTCATTTCACAAGCCACGACTTCCGTTAGCCAGCTAAGATTCCAGGTCACTGCCCCTGGAATCCATCCTATGCCCACACTCACTGCCTCACCCACAGACGGCCTCGACCCGCTCCGCGCCGCGCACATCAGCGCACGCATCGACCGCCTGCCCGCCGTGGCCACCATCTGGCGCCTGGTGGCGCTGCTGTCCATCGGTGGTTTTTTCGAGCTCTATGACCTGTTCCAGACCGCTTATATCAGCCCCGGGCTGATCAGCGACGGAATTTTCCATACCGGCAGCCAGGGCGTGTTCGGCTTCTCGGACCAGGCCGCATTTGCCTCGGCGACCTTTCTCGGCCTGTTCCTGGGTGCCAGCCTGCTCAGCCCCATCGCCGACCGCTTCGGGCGCCGGGCGATCTTCACCTTTGCGTTGGTCTGGTACACCGTCGCCACAGTGCTGATGGGTATTCAAACCTCCGCCATGGGCATCATCTGTATGCGCTTTCTGGTGGGCATCGGCCTGGGCATCGAACTGGTGACCATCGATGCCTACCTCTCGGAACTGGTGCCCAAGCGCATGCGCAGTTCGGCGTTTGCCTTTGCGTTTTTCATTCAGTTTCTGTCGGTGCCAGCCGTCGCCTTGATGTCGTGGTGGCTGGTGCCTCAGGCCCCGTTCGGCATCTCCGGCTGGCGCTGGGTGGTGTTGAGCAGTGCGGTATTTGCGCTGTTTATCTGGCAATTGCGCAAGCGCTTGCCGGAATCGCCACGCTGGCTGGCACAGAAGGGCCGTTTCGAAGAAGCCGGGGCGATCATGGACAAACTCGAAGCACGCTGCCTGAAAGATCACGACAAACCCTTGGACGAGCCGCAACCCGAAGCCGTCAGCGTTCAGGGCAGCGGCCGTTTTGCCGATATCTGGCAACCGCCGTACCGACGCCGCGCCTTGATGCTGATCGTGTTCCATGTGTTCCAGGCCATCGGTTTTTTCGGGTTTGGCAATTGGTTGCCGGCGCTGTTGTCGGGCCAGGGCGTGAGCGTGACCCACAGCTTGATGTACGCCTTTATCATCACCCTCGCCTACCCACTGGGGCCGTTGCTGTTTGTGAAGGTGGCCAACCGCTTTGAAAACAAATGGCAGATCGTCGGTTCCGCCATGGGCGCGGTGATTTTCGGCAGCCTGTTCGCCCTGCAAACCAGCGCATTGGGACTGGTGTTCTGCGGAGTGATGATCACCTTTTGCAATGCCTGGCTGAGCTTCAGCTATCACTCGTACCAAAGCGAATTGTTCCCCACCAATATCCGCGCCCGGGCGGTAGGGTTCTGTTATTCGTTCAGCCGCCTGTCCACGGTGTTCAGCAGTTTGTTGATCGGTTTTATCCTCGAGCACCTGGGCACGCCAGGGGTGTTGGCGTTTATCGCCAGCAGCATGCTGATCGTGATGATCACCATCAGTTGGTTCGGGCCGCGTACGCGTAACCTGGCGCTGGAAAATATCGCCCACTGACCACCGCCACCCCTCGATACCGCCCGTCAGCGGCGTGACTCTACTGTCAACGTTGACAGTAGATCGCACCGCCTCATTGCCGCTCTACTGATGACCAGGCGCTCCCGTGGTGGGCCGCCGTTGGAAGGTAACCCGGAGTGAACATGGAACAGAGCGAACACGCATCGGCAGGATGGCTTAAATCCAAAGGGTTCGAAGGTGAAATAGATACCAGCAACGTCGTATATCGCGAATCCAGTACCGGACGCTGGATAACCCTGGATGGACGCCAGCCCAGCCAGGGTGGCGACTTTATTGGCATTCAAATCGACTTTCCCAAGGACCAGCCCCCAGGTCCGATCACCGTGCCTCAACCTTGGCCAAGGGACGTTAACGTCAGCTATTTCCGAGAAACAGTCTTCGGCCATCGCACCTCCTACCGTGCAAAGAGCGGCATGCTCGACTTGCGCAGCTATGACGCGAGTACAGGCTCGGCAGCCGGCACTTTCGACATCACTGCTGATGTCGAAGGCACGGACCATTCGTTCAATGGCTCGTTTGATATTCGCACCGTACAAAACAGCTAGTCAGCGGCAACGATTGGTCTCTACGCGGTCATTGCTTGCCGCCTGAAGCACCTGCCTGCCCGCGGCTACTGTGTTTCATCGTCGGCACAGTTTTTGCTCCAGCTGTGGCACCGACCATTTGCACAGGTGACCGATCATGCTGATTAACAACAACACCCAAGCCGTGTCGACTGTCCAACAGATCAAGCGACCCGACATGGACCCCGCCAACGCCGCCGCCAGCGCGTTGTACAGCGGCGCCCTTCAGACTGCGCAGCAGAACATCACAGTGCCAGTTGCGCAGAAGGAACTGGACAAGGCCAGCGATCGCATTGACGAAGCGTTTGCCAAGACCCGTGTGCAGCTGCAAGCCTCTGCGCCGAACAGCGATGTGCCGGCCACCAGCGTCGCCGGTTCAGCACGCAGTGAGTTCACCGACTACATGACCAAGACCCCAGCCGAGCGCATCCGCGACCAACTGCTCAAAGAACGGGGCCTGACGCTGGAAGAACTGAACGCCCTGCCGGTGGAAGAGCAAAATGCCTTTGCCAAGGAAGTGTCCGAGCGGCTCCAGCAGCAGCAACAACAGCAGGTAGCAGCAAAGACCGCTGACCCACAGGCGCAGACGGTGAAAGAGACCCTGGCTGCGATCTAGTCGCGCAGGGAATCCATGAACTGATGTCGACCTGTAGACGCTATTGAGGCTTTAAGACGACTTGCTGCACATCGACTTTTTTCGGGATCAGGCCGTTGGCAAAAAACAGGTCGGCCGTGCGCTGCTGATTGGCGATGTCGATTGCCTGCAGCGGGCGGATCGGCGCAGGCGAGCGGTGCTCGAAGTAGCTTTTGACCACCGCAGGTGGCAGGCCAAGGGTGCCGGCCATCAGTGCGATGCTTTCATCGGGTTGGTCGAGTGATAGTCGCTGCGCCTTGCCCAGGGTCTGGATAATGGTGGCAATGGCCTGGGGATGTTGCTGGGCGAACGGGCCATTGACCACAAAGAAGCTGCCAGCCGGGTTAAGACCCTGGCCATCACCCAGGACGCGGGCAGAGCCATCGACCACTGCGGCCGAGTAGTACGGGTCCCAAACCACCCAGGCATCTACCTTGCCCTGTTCGAAGGCAGCACGGCCGTCGGAAGGCGACAGGTACACCACGTTCACGTCCTTCCATTGCAAGCCGGCACGCAGCAGGCTCTTGAGGAACAGGTTGTGTGCGCTGGACCCCTTGAGCAACGCCACGCGCTTGCCCTTGAGCTCGGCGACGCAGGTGTTTCCTGCTCTGTGCAGCGAGGCGCGCAAATCTTGCAGATTCTTTGGCTCTAAGCTTGTAACTCAGTGACCGAACAGGCCCGTCTCGGATTTCTTGGCTTTCTTGTCCGCGCGTTTTTCATCAGCGGTCTTTGCCGGTTTTTTCTTCGCGGCTTTCTTTGAATCCATACCTTTGGCCATGATGCATGCTCAACTGAAAGGGGATGTAGCAGTGGGTATACCACCTATTGCGCGGCAGAAGGCGCTTATAATCCACGCCCCCTGACATTGCTGCCCCAAAGACCATGCCCGAACTGCACATCGAACCGCTGGCAGAGCCCCTGTGGCCACTGTTGAACAAGTTTTACCGCAGCCACAATTCCTCGATGAAGGCCCTCAAGGGTGGACGCTTGTGGGTGGCACGCGACAGCGCGATCGTGGCAGGGCTGTGCCTGAGCCCGGTGGTGGGTGGGCAGTGGCTGACCGGCGTGTTTGTTGACCCGGCCTATCGCGGCCAGGGGCTGGCGGCGCTCTTGATTCAACAGGCGGTAGTCGAGGTAGAGGGTACGGTTTGGCTGCTGTGCCATCCGGATCTGGAGGGGTTGTATCAGCGTATGGGGTTCAGCAAGGACACAGTATTGCCGCAATCGCTCAGTGAGCGGTTGGTGCGCTACAAGCGCAACAAGCCGATGATTGCCATGGGGTTCTCAATCATCTGAATGATGCCGGGCAAAAATGTGGGAGGGGGCAAGCCCCCTCCCACATTGGAATCTCATTAGGCCTGGTGTTTATTCGTCAGCTGTTGGGGCCATTTCCGGGAACATCACTTCGATAAACCCGAATTTGCTGAAATCGGTGATCCGTGATGGGTACAACCGGCCGATCAAATGATCGCACTCATGCTGTACCACCCGCGCGTGGAAGCCATCGGCAAATCGTACAATCGGTTCGCCTTTGGGATCGAAACCTTCGTAGCGGATCTGCTGGTAACGGTTCACCGCCCCACGTAAACCGGGCACCGACAAACAGCCCTCGTAGCCTTCCTCCAGCACCGGGCTCAATGGGGTAATCAGCGGGTTTATCAGGATGGTCTGCGCCACCGGGGGAGCGTCCGGGTAGCGTTCGCTGGCTTCGAAACCAAAGATCACCAATTGCAGGTCGACGCCAATCTGCGGCGCGGCCAGGCCAACGCCACCCACATGTTCCATGGTCTGGAACATGTCGTCGATCAGTTGCCACAGCTCCGGGCTGTCGAACATTTCCGGCGGCACCGGCGAGGCGATACGCAGCAGGCGTTCGTCGCCCATTTTCAGGATTTCACGGATCATTGCTCTGGCACTTCATCGGGGGTGGGTTTGGAGTGGTCCCGGCCGAGGCCCGAGACGTGTTGTTTTTCACTGGCGTGACCGGGTTCGTCGAATTCCTTTTCACCGGGTTCCTTGCCTTCGGCCGACATGTGTTCGATCACGGCGTTCATCTCCGCGCCCAGCAGCAACACGGCGGCGGAAATATAGAAATACAGGAGCAGGACAATGATGGCGCCGATACTGCCATACATGGCGTTGTAGTCGGCGAAGGTCTTGACGTAATAGCCAAAGCCAAGGGAAGCCACGATCCACACCACCACGGCCAATACCGAACCTGGGGTGATAAAGCGAAACTTCTGCTCCACGTCAGGCATAACGTAGTACATGAGGGCTACGGCAAACATCAGCAGGATGACGATCAGCGGCCAGCGCAGGATAGTCCACAGGGTGACGACGAATTCCTGCATGCCAATCTGCCCCGCGAGCCATTCCATGACCTGTGGGCCAAGCACCATCAGCGCCGCAGCGGCCAACAACATGCCGGCGATGCCTACGGTGTAGAAAATCGACAGCGGGAAGCGCTTCCAGATCGGTCGGCCTTCGACCACGTCGTAAGCGGCGTTCATTGCGCTCATCATCAGGCGTACACCGGCCGAAGCGGTCCACAGAGCGATGACGATACCCACCGAAAGCAGGCCGCCCTTGGACTGCTGCAACTGGTCGATCACCGGGTTGACCTGTTCCAGCGCCTGGGGTGGCAACACCAGTTCCGATTGCAGGCGCAGCCAGGTGAAGAAGTCCGGCAGGTGGAGGAAACCGATCAGGGCAATGAGGAACAGCAGAAAGGGAAACAGTGAGAACAGCATCTGGTAGGCCAGTGCCGAGGCATAGGTAGGCATCTCGTCATCGACGAATTCCTTGACGGTGCGTACCAGCACCTTGTGCAGCTTGAGACCTTCGAGTACCGGAAAAATCATAGCGTCTCCTTTCGCCGCAAAGAGGTTGAGTTCGTGGGCGACTCAGGGTCCGTTTTCTACATCAAAGTAGCCCATTTGGCGACTTTGAAACAATTTCCAAAGTTTAGTTGCAACCGCTCACATAAAAACGGCCATCCGTGGATGGCCGCCATAATGCCGGGTAGAACCAACACTACGCCTTATTCAGTGGCTTTTTTCACCGCGTCTTTGGTCTTGCCCACTGCTTGCTGCGCTTCGCCTTTTTTCTCTTGGACCACGCCTTCAGCACGCAGCTTGTCGTTATCGGTGGCCTTGCCGACGCCTTGCTTGACGTTACCGACCGCCTCGTTAGCCATGCCTTTTACCTTATCGGAAGTGCTGCCCATGGTATTACTCCTGATAACAATCAATGGTTTTTGGTCACTACCAGAAGATTGACCCAAGGCCGTTCGGCAGAGTTTCAATTATTTTGCGCAGCCATTTCATCGCCCTTTGCAGGTTTGGCTTTATGTTTTGTCCCCAACCCACGAGAATGCCCGGCACATTCAGGCTACACGGCTGAATAACAGATCCCGTAGGAAGGTTATGAAACTCAATAAAGCACAGGCCATTGCCCGCAGAAACCAGGAACTGGGCGGTGCCGTACTCGGCGTCAACAACTGCCACTTCACCGACCTGGACCGCAAACGCAACATCTGGTGGTTCGACCTGCCAGTGGCGCGGATTGCCGTGGGCCAGTACGAGTGGATCCACCTGTTGATGCACAACGCCGAGACCGACCAGTTACTGCACTTGAAGGTGCCGACTGCGTTCCTGCGCGAGAAACTCGAAGGGCTGGTAGTGCGTAATGCGGGCAAGCGCAAGCCGGAAATCACCTTGGAACTGAGCGCGGACAAGGACTCGTTCCTTAAGGATGTGCGCCCGTCGGGTGCGGGTCTGAGCTTCGCGCAGTTCGCGCTGTAATCCACCAAGCAGGCAAAGGGCCGTGGGCGAGAGCATTACGCTCTCGCACCTTGGCCGACCTGATTAAGCGGGCCTGCCTCGCGCCTTTTCAGGCGGTGGCCACAGACCTGCTGGCAATGCGCTGCGCCAGGGCGATGGCGAACAGGCAGAACAACGCCATGACCAAAATCCCCAGCATCAGCCCCATCGCCGTGCTGGTATGCCCCTCAGAGAAAAAGTACAGCGCCAGTGCAGCGCCGGCCATCTTGATAGCACCTTGCAGTGCACTGCCGGTGCCGGCATGTTTGGCCTGACCATGCAAACTGATCCCCAACAGCAGCGGTGAAGACAGCCCACAGCCAAGGGCGACCAAAAAACCGTACACCACTATCGCCGGAGCCGTAACCAGGTTGAATGCCTGCAGAACCAGCGGCGCAAGCGCTGCCAACACCGTCAGCGCAACCAGCGAAGTCATCAGGATCCGCTCGGGCGAGTAGCTATTCAAAAAGCGCTTGGTCAGGTAGGAGCCCAGCACAATCCCCGCAGAGTAGCCAACGAATAGCAGACCGTTTTCCTGGCTCTCCAGATGAAACTGCAACTGATAAATAAACGGACTGGCGGTGAAGTAGCCGATGGTGATCGCAAACAGCACCGCGGAAACCAGGCTGTAGACCATGAAGTTGAAGTCCCGCAGCAGTACCTTGAAGCCCTCGAGCCGCTTGGCAGGCACACCTTGCAGTGGAGCCGTTTCAACCAATGTGGCTTTGATAAACACCGCCCCCAGGAGCGTGATCAAGGCCAGCGCGTAGAAGTTGTATTGCCAAGGTAGCGCGGCAGTAATAAAGCCACCCAGCACGGGCGCAATCGCTGGCGAAACCTGGGACGCCATGGAAAAAACCGTCAGAGACTTGGACAGTTCGGTTTTGTCCTTGAACGTATCACTCAAGATTGCCCGACTTATCACGGGGCAACCGCCAGCACCGATGCCGGTCAACAAACGAAATAGATAGAGCGCCTGGATACTGTCTGCCGTCGACGTCAAGTAATTACCCAAGGCACCAAGGGCCAGGGACACCATGATCACCGGCACCCGCCCCTTTCTATCGGAGATCGGCCCATACACCAGTTGCGACAGTGCAAAGCCTGCAAGATAGAAAACCACCAGGCTTTGGGACTGTGCGTCCGTCACCGAAAATACCCGTGCGATTTCTGGCAAGGCCGGGTTGTACAAGTCGATTGAAAACAGTCCCAATACCAGGATCAGGCAGGAGTTGGTGATGACCATTTTTGAGTTCACAACAGGCTCCTCACAGTAAGGGGTGATCTTTCAGGCGTGAGCTGTATTCGCTATTGGGCGTGGTATGTCGCCCGTCGCACTTGATTTCAATGAGATGAGGCCGAGCCACGCTCATGATGCTTTCAATACAATCGTGCAATGCCTCCGGGGTACTGACGCAGGTCGCGCTCACGCCCAGGCTCTGGGCAAACAGGCACCAGTTGTAGTCAGGGATTTGCGTCAGCGCGGGCAAGTTATCTTTGTTATTGAAGTAACTTGCCGAATACGACCTGTTGTTGAAAACGACAAAGACGATATTCAACCCATGTTTGGCGGCGGTGGACAGCTCAAGCCCTTGCATCAACATGCAGCCGTCGCCGGTAACCACCATGGTCTTGCCATGGGCACGGGCGAAGCTTGCACCTATGCCCGCGGGGATACTCCAGCCCATCGGGCCCAGGGTGGTTGCCGATAAATAAGCCGCGGGGCCGCGTGCGGTCCAATAGTGACCGAAGAACGAGCGGTGCGATCCCGAGTCGACACACACCACGCCATCACTGGGGAAATACGACTGCAGCACGGGAATATAGGCCGCAGGGTGGTCTGCGATATTGCCTGTGGCTTTGGCATCGATCGGATAATGCAAAGGCACCCGTTGAAGATCACCCGACCACTTGGAGCGACTTTCCTGGGTGGCGGCCAGTTCCTCTGCGTGAACCTCACAAACCAGGCGCAAGAACCCATCCCCCGTCGCCACCACGCCGTGATCAATATCGAGAAAACGCCCCAGGTAATCCGGGCTCTCGTCCACCTGGATAGCGCCACATGCCGGCCTTAACTCATGGGACCACAGCATGGTGCTCCATTGAGTGGTGTCGAGCCCGAGTAGAATCACGCCATCCACGCCGTTCTTGAAGGCTTCAATAGCGCGCTTATTTCCCGAGTAACCGTAAACCCCGAGCGCATTGGGGTGGTCTTCCGGAAACAGGCCTTTGGCGCTCAAAGTGGTGGCGACCGGGATCGAAAAACGTTCGGAAAACGCCACAAGCGCAGCTGCCACCTTGGCGTTTTTACAACGCAGCCCCGCGAGAATGACAAGATTGGTCGAGCGCTTGAAGACTGCCTTGATCGCGGCACTTTTGATCTTTTCGACGGCAAGCGCTTGATTGCTCCACGACTCCAGTACGCTTGGAGCGATATCAACGCGAGTCATGGATTTTTCATACAGCGCTTCTTTACTGACAGCCAAGTAAGTCGGACCTTTTTCCACGCCCCTCAATAGCCGGACCGATTCACGCAGAAAGGCCGGCAAGGGTTGCCCGGCCTTGACCTCGAGGGCACTGCGGGTGATGGGTTTGAACACATCGCACAGATTCACGCCCGTTTGGCTACCGTCCTGGAGCACGTTCTGCATTTCCAGGGAGGACGCAATCTGGCCTGACAACAGCAAGACCGGTTGGTGATCGGTATAAGCAGACGCTATCCCGGTCAGCGCATTGGTAACGCCCGGGCCGCCGATGACCAGGCACACCCCGATTTTTTCACTGGCCCGGGCGTAACCTTCCGCCATATAGGACGCACCTGTTTCGCAGGCAGTAACGACCGGTTCAATCTCCAGCGTTCCGGAACCATCACTGGGGTAACAACGCATAAAAGCATTGATCAGTTTGCCGGGCACCATGAAGAAGTGCGTGACGCCAAAAGACTGAAGTTGGCGAAGAATGTAATGTGCACCGGTTTCGCCAGCACTTTGCAAGTCCATTGCAATCCCCTGTTCAGATCTCAATAAAAGCGATGCTTTCGCGCTTCATCTTTAATACGGCATCCTGAGAGAAAGAGGATGGGTATCGCACATTGGGCATATCGGCAAAATACGGCTTGGGACTATTCGGCAAATAGTCGGACACGTGCAGACTACGTTCTGCCCGCGCGCGCAAGTAGGTAATATAGGACGCGTTATGTTTGGTCGAAGCGGAGACAGTCCACTGAATGGCCAACTTCGTTGCCACCGGTGTTTCATCGGGTGCGCTGCTGCGGTGAGTGACTCGATTATCCCAAATGACCAAGTCGCCGGCCTTACTCATGACGGTGCGCTCAAAGGCCGCCGGGTCGGCAAGCCTGAGTTTGACTTCATCTTTGCTGAGTTTATGCGAACCGGGCAATAACGTGATACCGCCGCCCGCGACAGGATCATTATCTTGAAGATAATAGGCACATTGCAAAAACTCAGGAGACGCATTGGGATCAATCACCTCTTCAGGCAGAAAATAAGCATCGTTATGCCAAGGTATATAAACACTTTCACGCACCGTAAAATTGGGCAACAAAGAGAAATCCGACTGGAATATCTCCTTGATAGCGTTGACGGCTCGCGGCTCGAACAACGCGTTGATCATGTCACTGAATTGTAGAAAGGACGTTGGCAGCAGCGTGCTTTGCTGAGTCTGCGCCAAACTGCGGGTATAAGTCTCACGCAATCTAGCCACTTGATCGCTGGAAAGGACTTGCGGAATAACGACATACCCTTCTTGCTGAAGCTTTTCTCGATAATTCATGTTTTATAGTCCGTTATAAAGAGGGTGACCCGGCCACCCTCAACTCAATTCATGGATGATCAATCAGACTTCAACATGTTTGGCGGCTGTCGAAGACTCTTCGAATGACACGCCCAAGCGTTCAAACTCCTGGAAGAAATCCGGAAAGGAGCAGTGGACATCCTGGTAACCATCCAACTCGTTGATCTGTTGGCACCGCAGCGAGGCGACAAACAGTGACATGAAGATCCGATGGTCACCCCAGGCCGATAACACCGCATCACCGGCGTAACTTGGTTCTCCACGAATGACGAAGCCGTCGTAGACGCCATTTTTAAATAACGGCTCTATGGCCACGCCCATTTTTACCAACTCAGTCACCATCGCTTCGATGCGTGGCGACTTGTGCAAGCGGGTAATGGAGCCACCAGTGACCTTGAACTCGCCCTGCACATAAGCACCGATCGCCGCCAGCGTTGGTACGATATTAGGATAATCACTGGCGTCAAAATGATATTCGCCTTTCAATTCGGCCAAGTTATTAATAATGCGCACTTCATTGGCAGCGTCATTGAATTCGACGTTTACCCCCAGTGCCTCGGCCACTTTAAGAATTGCACGCTCCCCCTGCAAACTCTTGCTGTTCATGTTTTTCAGGGTCAATGTACCGGGAAAAATTATTCCAGCCGCGATCAAATAGGACGAGGACGTGTAATCACCGACAATCGTATAGTTGGCACTTTGGTATTGGCCTGGGTATACCGTGATCCGCGAATAGTCCGAGTTCACCTCAAAGGCAATCCCCGCTGTACCGAGCGTTTCCAGGGTTTGCTTGATATACGACAGCGACAGAATTTCACCGCGGATATTGACCACCGTAGGTTGCTTGGCCAGAGGCGCACAGAAAAGAATAGCGGTGATGAATTGCGAGCTGATGTTGCCCTCAATCGTGCACTCCCCACCCTGATAGCCACCCCAATTGACAATAGGCGCCTTGCCACTGTGGTTAATGCATGAAATGTGTGCGCCCAGCCCTTCCAGCGCTACAAACAAGGGTTCCATGACACGTCCGCGCAGTACATCATCCCCGGTAATCACGGCTGGGGTCGTTGTAAAGCAGGTCAGCGCGGCAAACACTCGAAATACCAACCCAGAACCTAGCGCGTCGATCACCTTCTTTTCAGGCTTGATCAAGCCGCCGGTGCCCGTCACTACCAACCGTCCTGGTTGCTCCTCAATTACTGCGCCGATACTACGACAGGCCTTTTTCATTGTTTCGGTTTCGAGACAACGAAGGTCGTTGTAAATATAGGAAGTTCCTGATGCCAGGCTCGCGGCAATAATTGCCCGCTGTGTTTCAGGTTTTGAGGAGGGGATGGTAGCGATATTGCCGATCGATGCAGTAGGAAAGACTTTCAAGCGTTTTTGGGTCGACATGCGTTGCTCCCTAAGACTGTAGATCCAACTTGATCGGCGAGTGGGCGTAACACTCACCGGCTAGGCTGAAACATCTTGTTACAACCGCTTAAAAACCTAACCTAGGGATTGAGACGTTTCAAATAACAAAAAGGAATAAGATTGGATCCAATCTATGACTTTTTTTATTTTATTGTTTGATTTCAGTGCATTACGAACTCAAAAAAAACACAAAACCCATAAAAAAACCGCCATTGCTGGCGGTTTGATATTGGAAATCTTGATTAAATTAGATGGCACAACGCTACATATTGCTATTCATTAGAAGATCCCAGGGTATGCTCCACCATCAATAAGGAGGTTCTGACCCGTCATATAGGCAGCCTGGTTACTGCATAAAAATGCGCACAATGCAGCAAACTCAGAGGGGTCTCCAAAGCGCCCCATGGGAATGCTCGCCAGACGGCTTTCAGCCACCGCGTCGAAGGTTTTTCCTGAGCCCTCTGCTGTCGCTTGAAGCGTGTGCTCCAGGCGTTGCGTCTTGAACGCTCCCGGTAAAATATTATTGATCGTGGTGTTTTTTGCAGCGAAGTCCCGTTGGCGTGCCAGGCCGGCAACGAAGCCTGTAAGCCCACACCGTACCGAGGTTGAAAGCCCCAGGGCATCCAGAGGCGACTTGACCGCGCCAGACGTTATATTAATTATTCGACCGAAGCCTCGACTTGCCATTGAGTCGACCACCAACTTTATCAGCTCGATAGGCGCCAACATATTTGTGTCAATTGCCGAACGCCACTCGTCACTTGTCCACTCGCGAAAGTTTCCCGGCTTAGGTCCCCCGGCATTGTTAATCAAAATATCAACTTGCGGCGCGGCATCGACCAATGATTGGCGAATCGATGGATCGGTAATATTTCCGACAACCGAGATGACTTCGACCTCCGGATTTCTTTGCTTCAAGCGTTGCGTGGCGGCCTGCAAGTCAACCGACCCTCGCGCGTTGATCACAATGTTTACACCTTCGTCCGCCAGCGCCTGTGCACAGCTATAACCCAAGCCTTTACTGGCGGCACAGACGACAGCCCACTTGCCTCGAATCCCTAAGTCCATCATCACTCCTCGATCAGCCGTTCATCTTGCAAACCCGGGTATCAAACCCGCACTTGTCCATTCGATATCACAGATGTCCGCAGAGAAACAAGCAGGGTATTACACCTATAGAGAGGCAAAAAAATACCCCTCAGTGAGGGGTATCGTTCAAGTGCGGCTGGACGCTTGACTGAGCTATTTTTTAACGCCCAGCTTTTTCAACTCTTCATCACGCAGTTCGCGACGCAGGATCTTGCCCACATTGGTGGTCGGCAGCGCATCGCGGAACTCCACAGCCTTGGGCACCTTATAGCCGGTGACGTTGGCGCGCATGTGCTCCATCACCTGATCCTTGGTCAGGGTGGCCCCTGGCTTGACCACGATGAAGAGCTTGATGTGCTCTCCGGATTTTTCATCCGGTACGCCAATGGCTGCGCATTGTAGAACCCCCGGCAAGCCGGCCAGCACGTCTTCCAACTCGTTGGGATAGACGTTGAAGCCGGAGACCAGAATCATGTCTTTCTTGCGGTCGACAATACGCATATAGCCATCGGGCTGGATGATCGCAATGTCACCAGTCTTCAACCAGCCATCACTGTCGAGCATCTCGGCGGTGGCGTCTTCGCGCTGCCAATAGCCCTTCATCACTTGCGGGCCCTTGACGCAGAGCTCGCCGGTTTCGCCCAGCGGCAGCTCGGTACCGTCGTCGGCGATGACCTTGCATACCGTGGATGGCACCGGAATGCCGATAGTGCCAATCTGGATATGCTGGATCGGGTTAACCGTGGCCACCGGACTGGTTTCGGTCATGCCGTAGCCTTCGCAGATGCTGCAGCCCGTCACCGCCTTCCAACGCTCGGCCGCGGCCAGTTGCAAGGCCATGCCGCCCGACAGGGTGATTTTCAGCGCGGAGAAATCCAGCTTGCGGAAGGCTTCGTTGTTGCACAGCGCGACAAACAGCGTGTTGAGGCCGACAAAACCACTGAACTTCCACTTCGACAGTTCCTTGACCATCGCCGGCAGGTCGCGCGGGTTGCTGATCAGGACGTTGTGGTTGCCGATCAACATCATCGCCATGCAATGAAAGGTGAACGCATAGATGTGATACAGCGGCAGCGGCGTGATCAGGATCTCGCAACCTTCATTGAGGTTCGAGCCCATCAGCGCCTTGCACTGCAGCATGTTGGCGACGAGGTTGCGGTGGGTCAGCATAGCGCCCTTGGCCACGCCGGTGGTACCGCCGGTGTATTGCAACACCGCCACATCGCTGCTGGCCGGACTGGCGTCGTTGACCGCCTGACCGTGCCCCTTGGCCAGCACGTCGTTGAACTTGATCGCCTGGGGCAAGTGGTAGGCCGGAACCATCTTCTTCACGTACTTGATCACACTGTTGATCAGCAGCCGCTTGAACGGCGACAGCAGGTCAGCGACTTCAGTGACGATCACATGCTTGACGGCGGTCTTGGGCACGACTTTTTCAGCCAGGTGCGCCATGTTGGCCAGACAGACCAGGGCCTTGGCCCCGGAGTCATTGAATTGGTGTTCCATTTCCCGCGCTGTGTACAGCGGGTTTGTGTTGACCACGATCAGGCCGGCACGGATGGCACCGAACACGGCGACCGGGTATTGCAGGACGTTGGGCAGTTGCACGGCGATTCGATCGCCGGGCTTCAAGTCGGTATGCTGTTGCAGGTACGCGGCGAACGCGCCGGACAATTCGTACAGTTCACCGTAGGTAATGGTCTTGCCCAGGTTGCTGAAAGCCGGTTTGTTGGCGAAGCGCTGGCAGGACTGCTTCAATACCGCCTGAATATTCGGATACTCGTCTGGATTGATCTGTGCAGCAATCCCGGCGGGGTACTTATCCTTCCAAAAGTCTTCATTCATGGAAGCCCACTCCTCAGCGACGCGAATTCATCATCGCATTTGATGCGATTATTATTGGTGTATGTTTTTAGGTGAATCTGGCGCTTTCCAGCAGGCCGAGACGTCACAAAGCGCGCCGAGAGTAGCAGCTTTGCCAAGGGCCGCCTAGAGCCAAAAGAGGGCCCTACAGTCATAAACATGACTCAAGAATATCTAATGGTCATTTTTAGAGCAAAAATTCTATATCACTGAAATCCGCTCTGGATTGGGCCTCTCGGGCGACAAATAACAACTGTGGGAGGGGCGGTGCGACGATTCGACTTGCCCCCGATAGCGGTGGGCAAGTCAATCAACCAGGTGACTGACACTCCGCAATCGGGGGCAAGCGCCCTCCCACATTTTGAGCCTATTTCAATTCAGGCTATGTCGCGCAGCTCCCGCCGCAGAATCTTGCCCACTGGTGTCATCGGCAACGATTCCCTCAGCACAATATGCTTGGGCACCTTGTAGCCGGTGAAGTTGGCCTTGCAGTACGCCTTCAATTCCTCAAGGCTCACCCCCTGGGCCCGTGCCACCACAAACAGCTTCACCGCCTCCCCCGTGCGCTCATCCGGCACGCCGATCACCGCGCAGTTGGCTACGGCCGGGTGGGCCATCACTACATCTTCGATTTCGTTGGGGTACACATTGAACCCCGAGACAATGATCAAATCCTTCTTGCGATCCACAATACTGACGTAGCCATCGGTATCGATCACCGCAATGTCGCCGGTCTTGAGCCAGCCTTCAGCGTCCAGGGTCTCGGCGGTGGCGACCGGTTGCTCCCAATAACCCTTCATCACTTGCGGACCCTGGATGCACAGCTCGCCACGCTCGCCCAGTGGCAGTTCGTGCCCCTCATCATCAATGACTTTCATCGCCGTACCCGGCACCGGAATGCCTACGGTACCCAGGCGCGACAGGCCGCCGTAAGGGTTGGTGCTGGCCACTGGTGAGGTTTCAGTGAGGCCGTAGCCTTCACCGATGGAGCAGCCGGTCAGCGCCTTCCAGCGTTCCGCCGTGGCCTTGACCAGGGCGGTGCCGCCGGAGTTGGTGATCTTGAGGTGGGAGAAATCCAGGTTCTTGAATTCCGGGTGATCCATCAGCGCCACAAACAGGGTGTTGAGCCCCAGCAGGCAGGAGAACCGCCACTGCTTGAGTTCCTTGATAAAGCCGCCAATGTCCCGCGGGTTGGTAATCAGCACATTGTGGTTACCGGAGACCATCATGCACATGCAGTTCGCCGTGAATGCGTAGATGTGATACAGCGGCAGCGGCGCGATCATCACCTCCTGCCCTTCCTTGACCAATGGCTGGCCGTCCTCGCCCAATTGCGACATGCACGCGCGCACTTGCTGCATGTTCGCCACCAGGTTGCCATGGGTGAGCATCGCGCCCTTGGCCAGGCCAGTGGTGCCACCGGTGTATTGCAGCACGGCGATATCGTCCAGGCTCACCGGATGCCGCGTCACGCCAAGGCCGGCGCCCATGCGCAAGGCACGCTTGAACGACACCGCCCGTGGCAGGTGGTAGGCCGGGACCATCTTCTTTACCTTGTCGACCACGGTATTGACCAGCCAGCCCTTGGCGGCGGGCATGAAGTCACCCATCCTGGCTTCGATCAGGTAGTCGATCTCGGTATCGGTGCAAACCTCCTGTACCCGCGAGCCGAACAGGTTGAGGTAAACCAGCGCCCGCACGCCCGCGTCCTTGAACTGGTGGCGCATTTCGCGCGGAGTGTACAGCGGGTTGGTATTGACCACGATCAGCCCGGCGCGCAGAGCGCCGAATACCGCCACCGGGTAATGCAGCACGTTGGGCATCTGCACCGCGATACGCTCGCCAGGCTTGAGGTCGGTGTGCTGCTGCAGGTAACCGGCGAACGCCGCACTCTGGCGCTCGAGCTCGGCGTAGGTCAGGGTGATGCCCATGTTGCTGAATGCCGGACGGTCGGCAAAAGTCTTGCAGGAACGCTCGAAGACCTCAATTACCGACTTGTAGGTACTGAGGTCGATGGCATTGGGGACGCCCGCCGCGCGTTTGTCATTCCAGAAATCAGGTTGCATTATTCTTGTCCTCTTACCTGAATGTGTCCGGCCGCTCTATCCATTTATAAGAAGCGGAGCCTTGGGGACGTTAGCAGCTATGGCCAAACAGGCAAATATGCTTGATTGTGTCATTGATTGTATGAATCTTGCGGCTAACGTGTAGGCAGATACTGCGTCCCTCTGCCAATGAGCGATACACTGCAATGATTCTGAGCAAATGGAGTCGCCATGAACCACAGCACCTTCTGGCTGACCGCGAACGACCGCAGCCGCCTGTACGTCAATCAATGGATGCCCGACGGGCGGCCCAAGGCCGTGGTGATGCTCGCCCATGGCATGGCCGAGCACAGTGGCCGTTATGCTCGCCTGGCCGAAGCCCTGTGCGGCGCAGGCTATGGCGTGTATGCGCTGGACCAGCGCGGCCATGGCCGTACTGCTGACGAGGGTATCTTGGGGCTCTACGCCGAAAAGGATGGCTGGAACAAGGTGGTGGGCGACCTGGCCAGCCTCAACCAGCATATTGGACAGCAGCAACCGGGCCTGCCGATTATTTTGCTTGGCCACAGCATGGGCAGCTACATCGCCCAGGGCTATCTGCTGCACCACAGTGCCAGCTTGCATGGAGCGATTCTCAGCGGTTCGAATTTCCAGCCGGTGGCGTTGTACACCGCAGCGCGGTTGATCGCGCGTATCGAACGCCTGCGCCAGGGTGCGCGCGGCCGCAGTGCGCTGATCGAGTTCCTGTCGTTCGGCTCGTTCAACAAAGCGTTCAAGCCCACCCGCACGGCATTCGACTGGCTCAGCCGCGATCCGGACGCAGTCGACAAGTACATCAACGACCCACTGTGCGGTTTCCGTTGCACCAACCAGCTGTGGATCGACCTGCTCGGCGGCTTGCAGCAGATCAGCAAAGCGTCCAATCTCGCCCAGATCGACCCGGGCCTGCCGATCCTGGTGATAGGCGGCGAATGTGATCCGGTGAGCGAAGGCAAGCGTCTCAAGGATCTGTCCCATGCCCTGCGTGAAGCCGGCTGCCAGAACGTGCAATTGAATCTCTACCCGCAGGCGCGGCACGAAGTGTTCAACGAAACCAACCGCGCTGAAGTCACAGCGGATGTATTGACCTGGCTCGACCTGGCCCTGGCGCTGCGCAGGCCAGCCCGTTGTGAATAATTTTTCGTTTAAAATCAGTTAATTAATTACCGCTTAGCCACAGGATGCAGCTTTAGATGACCCAGGTAACCAACACCCCGTATGAAGCCCTCGAAGTCGGCCAGACGGCCAGCTACAGCAAGTTGGTAGAAGAGCGCGATATCCAGCTGTTCGCCGCCATGTCCGGCGACCACAACCCCGTACACCTGGATGCCGAATACGCCAAGGCGACCATGTTCAAGGAGCGTATTGCCCACGGCATGTTCAGCGGCGCGCTGATCAGTGCAGCCGTAGCCTGCGAGCTGCCTGGGCCGGGCACTATCTACATCGGCCAGCAGATGACCTTCCAGAAGCCGGTCAAGATCGGCGACACCCTGACAGTGCGCCTGGAAATCCTCGAAAAAATGCCGAAATTCCGTGTGCGCATTGCTACACGGGTGTTCAACCAGCGCGATGAGTTGGTCGTGGATGGCGAAGCGGAAATCCTGGCGCCACGCAAGCAGCAGGTGGTGACCTTGACCGAGTTGCCGCCGATCAGCATCGGCTGAGGCTGACTGCAATTTTAGAATCTGCACAATGCAAAAATGTGGGAGGGGGCTTGCTCCCGATGGCGGTAAATCAATCACCTATTGAGTGAATGACTCACCGCAATCGGGAGCAAGCCCCCTCCCACAGTTGTTACAGTGCAGGTCTTACGACTGAGCGCGAGCCTGGTTACGCAGGGCTTTTACCTGGTCATGGTTACGCTGTACGCCGTGGTACTGGCGCTCAACCAGATCACGAATGCCCAGCAGGTTGTGCTTGTTGATCTTCTCGATCGCTTCACGATAAGCCTTGAGTGCGTGGTCTTCACCGCGCTCAGCTTCGTTCAGCACAGCTTCTTCGTCCTTGCCGGTGACCATCGACTTCACGTCGACCCAGCCACGGTGCAGGGCGCCGGCCATGCTGCCGGAATCTTCCGGATCGCCGCCCAGGGCGCGCACGGCTGTTTTCAGTTCGGCGGCGGCAGTGGCGCAATCAGCAGAGCGCTTGGCGAACAGGGCCTTGAGTTCTGGATGCTTGATATCTTCAGCGCATTCCTTGAAACCCTTTTGGCCGTCGATGCTGGTCTCGATCAGGTCGTTCAGTACGGAGATCGATTCTTTATTGATGTCAGTCATTTTTCAATTCCTTATACGGGTTAGAAGGTTGCCTTAGTTATTGCAGCCCCCGTGCCAGGTTCTAAAAAACAAAAATAGTTTTAAATTTCAATAGGTTAAGATTTATTGAACCATCTGTATTGACGTTATTTGCATGATCTGTCATTTGGCCTTCATGCAGAATGCCTGTATTTTCGAAGATATCGCCCCAATCGCACGAAGCCCATGAACCCCGAAAAACTCGAATTGCTGATCACCCGCGAAATGCCCTTCGGCAAATACAAGGGCCGGATCATCGCCGACTTGCCTGGGCCCTACCTGAACTGGTTCGCCCGGGAAGGTTTTCCCCACGGCGAATTAGGTGGTTTGCTGGCCCTGATGCAGGAAATCGACCACAACGGCTTGTCTGAACTGCTCGAACCGTTGCGCGTTAAACACGGTAAACCCGCCCCTCGTCATTAAGAGACTCGCCATGCCAAGGAATGCTGATAACGAATCCCACTGGCGCGCCATTGCCGAACGTTTTGACTTGGAGCCTGGGCCGATCAACCTGGAAAATGGTTATTTCGGGCGCATGAGCCGTGCAGTACAGGCGCAGTACCTTGAACACATCAGCTATATCAACCGCAGCAACTCGGTGTATGTGCGCCAGCGCTTTGAGCAAGGTGAAAACGTTCAGATCCGCCGTCAGTTGGCCGCACTGATCGATGTCGATCCACAGGCGCTCGCCTTCACCCGCAACGCCACCGAAGCCTTGCAGTCGCTGATTCGCAACTACAACCGCCTGCAGCCGGGCGATCAGGTGTTGATCAGTGATTTGGAGTACGACACGGTCAAGGGTGCCATGCGCTGGCTTGCAAGCGTTCGTGGCGTGGAGGTGATCGAGGTATCACACACACACCCGGCCAGCTTCAACAGCCTGGTACAGACTTATCGCGACGCGTTCGTGCAGTACCCGCGCATCAAGCTGATGGCCCTGACCCATGTCACCCATCGCACCGGCCTGGTAATGCCTGTTGCAGCCATTGCCAAGGCTGCACGTGAACAGGCTATCGATGTGATCCTCGACGGCGCGCACGCGCTTGGCCAGATCGAGTTCAACCTGGCCGAACTGGGCATTCAATTTGCCGGTTTCAATCTGCATAAATGGATCGGCGCACCGCTGACCCTGGGCTTTATGTATATCGCCCCGGAGCGCCTGGCCGATATCGATCCGGACATGGGCGAGTTTCACTATCCCGCCACTGATGTGCGCGCGCGTACGTCCTACAGCACGCCGAATTTTCCCGCGCTGATGACCTTGCCCTTGGTGTTTGAAGAACATCGACAATTGGGCGGCGCTGCAGCCAAGGGCGCACGGGTAAATTACCTGCGCGATCTGTGGGTAAGCCAGGTAAGGCCATTACCGGGGATTGAAGTGCTGACGTCGGATGATCCGCGACTGTATTGCGGGATCACAGCGTTCAAGTTCATCGGGCGGGATCAGCAGGTGATGGTGGACAGGTTGCTCAAGGAACACGACCTGTTTGTCACCACGCGCACGGGGGCTGCGTTTGGCACCTGTATCCGGGTGACGCCGGGGTTGCTGACCTCGGCAGTGAATATCGGCGTGCTGGTCAACGCCATAACCGAGCTAAGCAAAGATTAAACTGTGGGAGGTGGCTTGCTCCCGATTACGGTGTGTCAGTTACCAGACGCAGTGGCTGATCTACCGCTATCGGGAGCAAGCCCCCTCCCACGGTTTGCGGTGAGCCTGGGGATTTTCTAGAAAAAAAAAGCGGCGCACCGACCAAGTGCACCGCAAAAATGCCGTTAAAGCACAGCAACAACGATTCGGTAAATCAACTCAGTCCAGCAGCGCCAGGGCCTCGGCGGTGACTTCCTGGATGCGCGCCCAGTCGCCGTTCTTGATCCACTCAGGGTCAAGCATCCAGCTACCGCCCACGCACATGACGTTTTTCAACGCCATGTAGCTCTTGATATTGGCCGGGCCGACGCCGCCGGTCGGACAGAACTTCACTTCGCCAAACGGGCCACCGAGGGCCTTGATGGCCGCGACACCGCCGCTGACTTCGGCCGGGAACAGCTTGAAGCGCCGATACCCCAGACCATAGCCTTCCATGATGCCGGAGGCGTTGCTGATTCCGGGCAGCAGTGGGATCGGACTGTGTACCGAGGCTTCCAGCAGGTCGCGGGTGATGCCGGGGGTAACGATAAATTGCGAGCCGGCCACTTCGGCCGCTTCGAGCATATGGCGGTCAAGCACAGTACCGGCGCCGGTGCACAACTCAGGCCGCTGCTCACGCAAGACCTGAATGGCCTTGAGGCCGAACTCCGAACGCAAGGTCACTTCCAACGCAGTCAAACCGCCGGCTGCCAGGGCGTCTGCCAGGGGCAGGATGTCCTGTTCGCGGGCGATGGTGATCACCGGCAGGATCCGCGCCTTGGCGCAGAGGCTGTCGATCAAGGCAACTTTATCCGCCATGGACACGGTCGATTGAGGGCTTTTCATAGCGGCTGATCCTTGGCTCATGGGCACCAGTAAATCTCTAGAGTAGGTTGCAAAAACGCGCGAATCGGCATGGCAGCAACATCGTCACTGGCCAGGGCGGCGCTCAAGGTGGTCAATTTCGAACTGCCGGAAATCGACAGCACGGTGTAGTTGGCCGTGGCCAGCAAGGCGCGACTCATGGTCAGGCGCTGGTGCGGCACGGTCGGCGCCAGCATCGGCCAGCAACGGCGGGTTCCGTCGACCTTAAGCGCCTCACCCAGGTTCGGGCTGTTGGGGAACAACGATGCGGTGTGGCCGTCATCGCCCATGCCCAACACCAGCACATCAATGGCTGGCAGTTCGGCCAGCAGGCGATCAGCCTGCTCGGCAGCATCTTCAAGATTAGCGGCAGCGCTGTACAGGCTGAGGAACCTGGCCTTGGCCGCCGGGCCTTGCAGCAGGTGCTGCTTTAACAGGCCGGCGTTGCTGTCGGCGTGCTCTACCGGCACCCAGCGTTCATCAGCCAGGCTGATGGTGACCTTGGACCAGTCCAGGCCCTGCTTGGCCAGGTTCTGGAAAAACGCCACGGGGCTGCGGCCACCGGACACCACCAAGGTCGCCTCGCCACGGGCACTGATGGCCGCGCGCAGTTGTTCGGCCACGTCATTGGCCAGGCCATCGGCCAACAGCGCGGGCGTACGGTACTCATGGGCAGTCACGCCCTGAGGCAGTTTCAATTCAGATATCGCCATACCACGACCTCCCATCCCGCGTAATCAGTGCAATCGAGCTCATCGGCCCCCAGGACCCCGCCGCATAAGGCTTGGGCGCATCGCCGGACTTCTTCCAGCCGGCGATCAACTGGTCGCACCACTTCCACGCGGCTTCGATTTCATCTTTGCGAACAAACAGGTTCTGATTGCCGCGCATTACTTCCAACAGCAAACGCTCGTAGGCATCGGGGATCCGTGCGCTGCGATAGGTGTCGGAAAAATTCAATTGCAGTGGCCCGCTGCGCAGTTGCATGCCCTTGTCCAGGCCCTGCTCCTTGGTCATCACCCGTAAGGAAATGCCTTCGTCCGGCTGCAGGCGGATGATCAGCTTGTTGCTGATCTGCAGGCGCTGCTCGGGAGCGAAGATGTAGTGGGACGGTTCCTTGAAGTGGATGACGATCTGCGACAGCTTTTGCGGCATGCGCTTGCCGGTGCGCAGGTAGAACGGCACCCCGGCCCAACGCCAGTTACGTATATCGGCACGCAGGGCGACGAAAGTCTCGGTGTCGCTCTGGGTGTTGGAATTGTCTTCTTCCAGGTAGCCCGGCACGGCTTTGCCGGCACTGTAGCCGGCGATGTATTGGCCGCGCACTACCTGGGTGGTCAGGCCCTCGGGACTGATCGGCGCCAGGGCCTTGAGCACCTTGACCTTCTCGTCACGGATGCTGTCAGCGGACAGGTCGGCCGGCGGGTCCATGGCAATCAGACAGAGCAGTTGCAACAAGTGATTCTGGATCATGTCACGCAGCTGGCCGGCCTTGTCGAAGTAGCCCCAACGGCCTTCGATGCCGACCTGCTCGGCCACGGTAATTTCCACATGGGAAATGTAGTTCTGGTTCCACTGGGTTTCGAACAGGCTGTTGGCGAAACGCAGGGCGATCAGGTTCTGGACGGTCTCTTTGCCCAGGTAGTGGTCGATGCGGTAGGTGCGGTTTTCCGGGAAAAACTGCGCCACGGCGTCGTTGACCTTGCGCGAGGACTCCAGGTCCGAACCGATGGGCTTTTCCAGCACCACACGGGTGTTGTCTGCCAGGCCGACCTTGGCCAGGTTCTCGCAGATCGCGCCGTACACCGCCGCCGGGGTGGCGAAATAGGCGATCAGGCGTTGTTCGCTGCCGACGTTCTCGGCCAGGGTGACGTAGTCGTCAGCCTTCATGAAGTCGACATGCACATAGGCCAGGCGTGCGAGGAAGCGTGTGGCCACGGCCTCGTCGAGTTCCTTGCCGACGTACTTACGCAATTGTGTTTCGATATGGGCCAAGTGTTGCTGCTCGCTACCGGCTTCACGGGCCAGGGCCAGGATGCGCGTGTCGTCGTGCAGCAACCCGGCGCCATCGAGTTGATAGAGAGCAGGAAATAACTTGCGCAGCGCCAGATCACCCAAGGCGCCAAACAGGGCAAAGGTGCAGGGTTCTACGGTTATCGAAGGCATGATGTTTGTTCTTTTATCAAGTTAAGCTACAAATACCTTTTTTCAAGGCATCACTCAAGGAAAAATGTAGTAATAACCACAACATTTTCCCGAAATACGCATTCCGAGTGGTGGTGTTCAGCTACCCTCAGTAGGATAGGCCACCGCAAAGGGCCATTCATCGATTGGTCACTGCCCCTTATTTGCATCGTCGCCCGAAGGAAAGACTGAATGGACCGCGTGCGAAATCTTCTGGAACAGATCCGGAACCGCCTCGAAGAATTGAACAAGGCCGAGCGCAAAGTCGCTGAAGTCATCCTGCTCAACCCGCAGCAGGCCACACGCTTCTCGATCGCCGCCCTCGCCCAAGCCGCCTCGGTCAGCGAACCGACGGTCAACCGTTTCTGCCGTTCGTTCGGTGTCAGCGGTTACCCTGAACTTAAATTGCAACTGGCGCAAAGCCTGGCCAGTGGCGCCGCCTATGTCAGCCGCGCCGTGGAGGCTGATGATAACCCCGAAGCCTACACCCAGAAGATCTTTGGCAGTGCCATTGCCTCCCTGGACAGCGCCTGCCAGGCACTGGACCCGGCCCTGATCAGCAAGGCCGTGGATTTGTTGATCCAGGCCCGGCAGATCCACTTCTTCGGCCTCGGGGCCTCGGCACCGGTGGCGATGGATGCGCTGCACAAGTTTTTCCGTTTCAACCTGGCGGTGACCGCTCATGCGGATGTGCTGATGCAGCGCATGATCGCTTCGGTGGCCCACACCGGTGAGTTGTTCGTGATCATTTCCTACACCGGACGTACCCGCGAGCTGGTGGAAGTAGCGCGTATTGCCCGGGAAAATGGTGCTTCAGTATTGGGGGTCACCGCCGAGAACTCACCGCTGGCCAAGGCGAGTACGGTAAGCCTGAACATTCCGCTGCCGGAAGACACTGACATCTATATGCCGATGACGTCTCGCATCATCCAGCTGACGGTGCTGGATGTGCTGGCAACCGGCATGACCCTGCGCCGCGGGGTGGATTTCCAGCCGCATTTGCGCAAGATCAAAGAAAGCTTGAATGACAGCCGGTATCCGGTGGGGGATGAGTTCAACTAGGCCTGGACTTGTGTTGGCTGCACTGGCCTCATCGGGAGCAAGCCCCCTCCCACATTTGAAGGTATTCACAAATCAAACTGTGGGAGGGGGCTTGCTCCCGATAGAGCCCTCAGCCATACACCTAAACCCCAGCCCTGGCCTGCAAACTCAAATGCGCCCTCTCCCCCGGTGCCAAGCTGGCCCCGGCCATGGCCGACTCCACGCACACAAACCCCGACGCCTCGTTAAAGCTCACGCCCAGCAGCGGCCGGCTACCCGGGTGCCACACCACCGTGTCGGCGCTGTCGCCGGTGTCGATGCACAGTTCGCGCTGCCAGGCGTGATCCTTGAGTTGCAATTCACCCTCGTGCTGGAACACCCGCTGGCAACCGCCATCGACCCTTAGCTCGCCTTCCTGCTGGCAAACCTGGCGATTGAGCTGGTCGTAGCCCTGCGCCCCGTCGAGCCCAGACAGCGCTACCTCATCAACGTGACCAATACGCCAGTAAGCGTGCAATGCATGGCTCAACTGGCACGGCAGTTCGTCCTGGTGCTCGGTGCTCAGGCGCAGGTCCAGGGTCTCGCCCAGATGCGCGTGCAAGTCCACCTGCCAGTCACACAGCTGCAATTGCCAGTGCAGGCGCACGCCGTCGTCGTCGGTGCTGCTGTCGAGCAGCTTCCAGTCGATCAAGCGCGCCCAACCATGGGAAGGCCAGGCGTTTTCGCTGGGATGGCGGCCATACCAGGGCCAGCACACCGGCACGCCACCACGAATGGCACCGACTTGCGGCCATTTGGCGGCGCACCACAGCCAAGGTTTCTGGCCCGAGGGTTGAAAGTGCAGCAATTGCGCGCCCTGGCGACTGAACACTGCCTGGCACAGGGGATGGTCGATCACCAACACGTCGCGCATCTGAAAGCGTTCCCAGGCGAACACTGGACGTTCGCGCAGGGATTTGAAAAAGCGTTGCAGCGGTTGCTCATGCATGTGCCCAGGTCCCGAATATCACAGTGCAAGCCAAAAAAAAGCGGATAGCCATGGCTACCCGCAAATGCGCACAGAGAGAGGAGCTTATCGCAACAGCGTTAGAACGTAGACTGAATTTTCAAGCCAGCGACCAGAGCGTTGTCGACTTTATCCACACCGCCAGGCTGGACAACGTATTGCAGGTTAGGACGCACGGTCAGCCAGTTGGTGACGTGGAAACCATAGTTGAGTTCGACGTTGTACTCGGTCTCACGAATCGGCGTGTACAGCGGGTTGTCATAGTCGCTCACACCATTGGCGGCGTTGAGCAGTTGGGAGTTCTTCTTCACGTCATCGTTGACATGCAGGCGAGCGACGCCAATGCCGACATCATCTTTTGGACGCGCGTCGAATGGGCCCTTGTACACCAGCATCAACGACTGGTAGTTGTCGACCAGGTTGGTTTCCTTGTCGTGGAAGGTCGCGTTGGCAGCGATGTTCAAGCCACGGGAAGCGTCGCCGTTATGCGTAGTCAGTTGCTGTTGGGCAACGAACCAGTAACCTTTCTTGCTGCTACGGGTGCGGAAGTCTGCGCCAGAAAGGACAGCATCGCCGCCGTTGACGTCTTCACGTACATCCGGGGCATCAGCGGCGCTCTTGTAGAAGCCCACACGGTATTCGCCCGGCAGGTTATTAACCTTCGGCGACCAGACCAATTCCACCGGAATCACAGTACCCTTGGTGCCGCTACCGCTGAGCTTGAAGCCGTTGCCGTGCTCCAATTGCGAGGGGTTCTGGTTGTAGGCGCCGATTTGCGCATACAGCTCAGGCGTGATGTTGTACTTCACACGGATCGCGGCCTGGGCGACCGGCCAGTTGTACCAGGTGTTTACGTAGTTACCCACTTGGGAGCCACAGAACGACAGGTTCTGGAAGTCGCACGGGAAGGTGTTGAAGTCTTCGCCTTCACCGAAGTAGCCGAGTTTCACGTCCAACTTGTTGTCGAACATCTGGTGCTGAATCCAGAACTGGGTCAGGCGTACCATGTGGCCGCGACCGTAGACTTCCTGGGACGAGCTCAAGGTGCCGGCACGCGGGTCACCAATGCGGTCATTGGAGATGTTCTGGCCATTACGGTTGGTCAACTGGATCTTGGCCTGGGTGTTATCCCAGCCCCACAGTTTTTGCAGGTCCAGTGCCACGCCCAGACCGAACTGGTCAGAGTAGCGACCGGTCTTGTCGTCGTTGTAGCCGCCGTGGGCGTTGTAGCCCATTTCCCCAACGTAGTCGGCCTTGATGTCGATACCTTGCTCGATCAGCTTGGTACGCTCACCGCCCCAATCGCCGGTCATCCACTTGGAATCGGCGCTGAACGCATCGGCCGCCATCGCATTGGCGGACAATACAAGGGCTGCTGCTGCTGACAGTTGGCAGATCAGCCGAGTGTTGTTGTGTTGCTTTTTCATCCCTACATCCTCGTCTTTATTGTTATTAAACTGTTTTTATCTAACGCGGGTTACATTTTTTTAGCCTAAACAACAAGTTAACCATTAGCCACATTACTGTAGGAGCGAGCTTGCCCGCGAAAAACCCAAGGTCATTGCGTTCATCCAGGATGCCCGCGTTATCGTTAACGACCTTCGCGAGCAAGCTCGCTCCTACACGATGCTTCAGCGACCCTTGAACTGGGTCACGTTGTCGGCATGCCCCTGTGCCGGCAGCGAAGCAGCGGTACCCAGTCGCTCACCGGTCTTGGCGTCAAACAGCAACACCTTGGCCGGGTCGAATTGGAGGGTCAGGGTCTCGCCGACCTGCGGCGCTACGTCCGGCGCCAGGCGGCAGCAGACCTTGGTGTCGTTGAGCTGCACGAATACCAGGGTGTCCGGGCCGGTCGGCTCGGTGACCTGGACTTCGGCACGAATGCTCGATGCGCTGTTGCCCTCGCCCGCCGCCAACATGATTTGCTCCGGGCGCAGGCCCAGGATCACATCGCGGTCCTCAAGGCCGGCGTCCGTCATGTTAAGCGCCAGCTCACAACGGGCCTGGCCGCTGTCGAGCAGCGCCACCAGGCGACCGTCCTTGCGTTGCAGGCGCAGGGGTACGAAGTTCATCGGCGGCGAACCGATAAAGCTCGCTACGAATTGGTTGGCCGGGTTGTTGTAGATCTCTTTCGGCGTGCCGAATTGCTGGATGATGCCATCCTTCATCACCGCCACCTTGTCGCCCAGGGTCATCGCTTCGATCTGATCGTGGGTGACATAGACGGTGGTGGTTTTCAGGCGCTGGTGCATCAGTTTCATTTCGGTGCGCATCTCGACGCGCAGCTTGGCGTCGAGGTTGGACAATGGTTCGTCGAACAGGTAGATCTTCGGCCGACGCGCCAGGGCACGGCCCATGGCCACACGCTGTTGCTGGCCGCCGGACAACTGGCCGGGCTTGCGGTTGAGCAGGTGCTCGATCTGCAGCAGCTTGGCCACACGAGCCACTTCGGTATCGATATCGGCCTGGGGCATCTTGCGGATCTTCAGGCCGAACTCGATGTTCTCGCGCACGCTCATGGTCGGGTACAGCGCGTAGGACTGGAACACCATGGCGATGTCACGGTCCTTGGGGCTCATGCCGCTGACGTCCTGGTCGCCGATCATGATCGCGCCGCCGCTGATGGTCTCAAGGCCGGCGATGCAGTTCATCAGCGTGGATTTGCCACAGCCCGACGGGCCGACCAGGATCAGGAACTCGCCTTCCTTGATCGACAGTTCGATGTTCTTCAAGGTGTCGGGCAGGCCGGCGCCATAGGTCTTGTTTACATTGCGAAGTTCAAGCGTAGCCATGATTACCCCTTGACCGCGCCGGCCGTAAGGCCGCGCACGAAATACTTGCCTGCGATCACATAGACCAGCAGGGTCGGCAGCCCGGCGATCATCGCCGCCGCCATATCCACGTTATATTCCTTGGCCCCGGTGCTGGTATTGACCAGGTTGTTCAGCGCCACCGTAATGGGCTGGGAGTCGCCGCTGGAGAACACCACGCCGAACAGGAAGTCGTTCCAGATCTGGGTGAACTGCCAGATCAGGCAGACCATGATGATCGGCGTCGACATCGGCAGGATGATCTGGCGGAAGATAGTGAAGAACCCCGCACCGTCCAGGCGTGCCGCCTTGATCAGCGCATCCGGAATGCTGACGTAGTAGTTACGGAAAAACAGCGTGGTAAACGCCAGGCCGTAGACCACATGCACAAACACCAGGCCGGTGGTGGTGCTGGCCAGGCCCATCTTGCCGAGGGTGAACGACGCCGGCAGCAGCACGGTCTGGAACGGCAGGAAGCAGCCGAACAGCAACAGCCCGAAGAACAGCTGCGAACCCCGGAAGCGCCAGAACGACAGCACATAGCCGTTCAAGGCACCGATGGCGGTGGAAATCAGTACCGCCGGCACGGTGATCTTGATCGAGTTCCAGAAGTAGCCATCCACAGTGGCCCAGGCCTTGACCCAGCCGATGCCGCTGACCACGGTCGGCCAGCTCAGCAGGTTGCCGGTGCTGATGTCTTCCGGGGTCTTGAAGCTGGTGAGCAGCATCACCACCAGCGGTACCAGATACAGCAGCACCGCCAGGATCAGCACCGCGTAGATCGCGATGCGGCTCAGGCTGATGGCAGGTTTGGCAACGAGACTAGTCATTACGCTTGGTCCTCAGCTCGGAATACAGGTACGGCACGATGATCGCGAGGATCGCACCGAGCATCAGGATTGCACTGGCCGAGCCCATGCCCATCTGGCCGCGACTGAAGGTGAACGAGTACATGAACATCGCCGGCAGATCGGACGAGTAGCCAGGGCCGCCTGCGGTCATTGCCGCCACCAGGTCGAAGCTCTTGATCGCAATGTGCGCCAGGATCATCACCGCACTGAAGAACACCGGACGCAGGCTGGGCAGCACAACGCTCCAGTAGATGCGCGGCAAGCTCGCGCCGTCGATCTGTGCAGCACGAATGATCGACTGATCAACGCCACGCAGGCCGGCGAGGAACATCGCCATGATAAAGCCCGAGGCTTGCCACACAGCAGCGATCACCAGGCAGTAGACCACGCGGTCCGGGTCGATCAGCCAATCGAGACGGAAGCCTTCCCAGCCCCAATCACGCAGGAGTTTGTCCAGGCCCATGCCCGGGTTGAGCAGCCATTTCCACGCGGTACCGGTGACGATCATCGAGAGCGCCATCGGGTACAGGTAAATGGTGCGGATAAAACCTTCACGGCGGATTTTCTGATCGAGGAAAATCGCCAGCGTCACCCCGATCACCAGGGTGATGCCAATGAACATGCCGCCGAATACGGCCAGGTTCTTGCTCGCCACCCACCAACGGTCGTTGTCGAACAACCGCTCATACTGAGCCAGGCCCGCCCATTTGTAGCTGGGCAGGAAGGTGGAGGTGGTGAACGACAGCACGAACGTCCATAGGATGTAGCCATAAAAGCCCACCAACACGATGAACATGCTCGGCGCCAGCACCAGTTTGGGCAGCCAGCGTTGCAGTGCATCGAACGGCGAGGCCTTGCTGAACACAGCAACAGAACTCATGGGGAAATCCAGTACAGGGAAAAAGAACTAACAGGTAGACCGAACCCTGTAGGAGCGAGCTTGCTCGCGAAGGACTTCAACGATAGCGCGTGCATACAGGATGAACGCGGTGACCTTGAGTTTTTCGCGAGCAAGCTCGCTCCTACAGATAGCTGCGTTACTTGGCCGACTTGATCGCCGCGCCAAGCTTCTTGGCGGTGTCGGCCGGGTCGGCTTTCGGGTCGTTGATGTAGTTGGTCACCACGTCAAAGAATGCACCTTGCACCGCCAGGGTGGTGGCCATGTTGTGCGCCATGCTTGGCTGCAGGCCGCCGGTCTTGGCGTCGGTCAGGAAGTCCTTGGCGGCAGTCTGGGCGCAGGAGTCGAAGCCGTAGGAATCCATCTTGGTCAGCATGTCGTTACGCACAGGGATCGAGCCCTTGTTGATGCTGAACACTTTCTGGAAGTTTTCACCCAGCACGACTTTGGCGATGTCCTGCTGACCTGCGGCAGTGCCTTTGTCTTTCTGCTTGAACACCGCCAGGGAGTCGATGTTGTAGGTGAAGGCTTTGTCGGTGCCCGGGAAGGCTACGCACTCGTAATCCTTGCCGGCGACTTTCTTGGCCGCAGTCCACTCGGACTTGGCCCAGTCACCCATGATCTGCATGCCGGCCTTGCCATTGATGACCTTGCCGGCTTCGAGGTTCCAGTCCTGGCCTTTGCCGTCGACGTCCATGTAGGTCGCGACTTTCTTCAGCTCGGTAAGGGCCTTGACCATTTCCGGACCGGTCAGCGCGCCGTTATCCAGATCGACCAGGGCTTTCTTGTAGCCGTCCGCTCCCATGACTGAGAGGACTACCGCTTCGAACACGGTGCTGTCCTGCCAAGGCTGGCCACCGTGGGCGAGCGCAATGAAGCCCGCAGCTTTTAGCTTGTCGCCGGCTGCGTAGAATTCTTCGAGGGTGGTGGGGTTCTTGGTGATGCCGGCTTTCTTGAATACTTCCGGGTTGATCCACAACCAGTTCACGCGGTGGATGTTGACCGGTACCGCAACGTAGTCACCGTCGTACTTGACGGTGTCGGAGACTTTCTTGTCGAGCAGGGAATCCCACTTTTCTGCTTTGGCGACGTCCTTGAGCACGTCGGTATCGAGCAGGCCGGTGGACGCCCATTCCTGGATGTCGGGGCCCTTGATCTGGGCAACGCCTGGTGGGTTGCCGGCAACCGCGCGGCTTTTCAGCACGGTCATCGCGGTGGCGCCACCGCCGCCTGCGACGGCACCGTCTTTCCAGGTGAAACCGTCTTTCTCAACTTGGGCCTTCAGCACATCCACAGCCGCTTTCTCACCGCCTGAGGTCCACCAATGCACCACTTCGACCGTGCCTTTGGAGTCGGCGGCAAATGCAGTGAGGGGAAACAACGAGGCAATGGAAATAGCGACGGCGAGGCGATTAATCGCGTTCATCTGAGTACCTTTTCTTGTTGTTATGCATGCAAGTCTAGAGCTTGCGCTGCACGGAGTTTAAACACGGATTTCCAGGGTGCAGGTAACAAAGGGACGTACAAATGTCACCACTTGGTGACATAACCACCCTGGGCTAAAGCGCTGGTCATGCTGGGCCACAAGGGTAGCGCAGGCAGCACCACCGCTTGCCAGGCGTGGTAGAGGTCCGGTTTGCCGCCCCAGATCTTGCTGCCGGGCTGGTTGCAAGGGCTGAGCTCGTGATGCCAACTGCCGTTGATGCGATCGATAAAGTGGGTTTCGCAGAACTCCCAGATTCGACGGTACCAGGTCTCGTAATGCAGTTCGCCGGTACGCTTGAGCAGGGCTTGCGCGGCGGCGCTGGCTTCGGCGTGGGTCCAGTGCAGACGCTCGCGCACCACCGGGCGATGGTTCCAGTCCAGGGTGTAGACGATGCCGGCAGCGCCATCTACAGCCCAGGCATATTCACAGGCACTGGCAAACAGGTTTTTGGCGTCGCCCACCAACCAATCGGGTGTGCTGAGCCCGGCTTGCAAGCGCGCGGCCTCCAGGTGCAACACCAGCCGCGCCCACTCAAAACCGTGGCCGGGAGTGATGCCATAAGGGCGAAAGCCATCGGCGGGGTTGTCTTGGTTGTAGCCCGGCAGCGGCTTCCACTGCGGATCGAAATGCTCGATCACCATGAACTGGTTGGCGGCGGCATGGGTGTGGATCACCCGTTCGACGATGCGCAGCGCGCGGTCCAGCCAACGGGTATCTGCAGTAACATCGGCCAGGGCCAGGAAGGCTTCGGTCGCGTGCATATTGCTGTTGGCACCGCGATAGGCTTCGACGCCGCTCCAGTCCTGGGCGAAGGATTCGAGCATGACGCCCTCCTCCTCGCTCCAGAAGAACTGGTCGATGATATGGATGGCGTCGTTCAATAAGGCCTGTGCGCCGGGCGCGCCGGCCACTGCGGCAGAGCTGGCGGCCAGGGCGACGAAGGCATGCAGGTAAGCAGCCTTGCCGGTGTTGCCATCAAGGGCGTTGGGAGTGGCGAACCAGCCGCCGTGCTCACGGTCGCGCAGCGGGCCGCTGAGGGCCTCGACACCATGGGCCACCAATTCGGCATAACCAGGTAGCCCCATGACATGGGCCATGGCGAAGCTGTGGGTCATACGGGCGGTGTTCATGGTTTCGGCGTGGGCATTGGCCGGCAGTTGGCCTTTATCGTCCAGGTTGCCGAAACCATCCGGCAGCCGCGATGCCTTGGCGAACGCCAGCAGGCGCTGGCCTTCGGCGGCGAGCCAGGTGTGATGGGCAGGTGCGTTCAGCCAACTGCTCGCAGGCAGTGGTCGGGTGGTCATGGGTGGCCCTTATTGTTTTATGTGGGATGACCGGAGTCTAAACAAGGGCGCAGGAGGGGCAAGTAACGAAGGGGAAAAGAAATGTCACCGAGCGGTGACAATCCATGTAGGAGCGAGCTTGCTCGCGAAAAACTCACAGGCGCCGCGTTCATTCAGCAAGTACCCGTCATCGTTAACGTTTTTCGCGAGCAAGCTCGCTCCTACAGAGAACGATTTCGCGTTCATTGACCCAGTGGTGTGGCCGCAGCAGGCGCATTGAGACGCTGATTCAAGTTCTGCACCTGGCTCTGCAAGGTGGTGATATTGCGCGTGGTCTGGATGCGGAACACGTCGAATTCCTTGTTGGTCGGCGCGTCGATATTGGCCGGCTGGTTTTCCTGAGCGCTCTTGAGCACCAGCAAGTCCTGCTCGAGACGGGCGATGGCCGCGCTTGGGTTGCCTTGTTTCTTCAAGGCCGCCACATCGGTGGCCAGGCCCTTGGTCTCGGCCTGTGTTGCCGTGAGGCTGGCGACAGCATCAGTAAGGGCCTGCACCTGGCCTTGCAGCTTGGTATTGGCCGCTGTCAGTTCGGTGGTGCTGGCGGTCATCTGGGCCAAACGGCTGTCCAGTTCGGTAGCTTGGCCAGCCACGCCCAGCTGTTGCTTGCCCTGCTCCTGCAGTTGGTCTTGCAACTGCTTGATCTGCAGTTTCAATGCTTCGCTGCCGTTGTTCACGTTGGCTTCGCTGGCCACCACCTTGCCGGAAATATCCTGCAGGCGCCCCGCCGCTTCCTCGCTGATCCGTGCAAAGCTTTCCTGGGTGGCGACCAACTGCTGACCCATCAGCGAGATTTGTTGGAAGCTCCACCAGGCCAGGCCGGCGAAGGCGATCAACAGTGCGCCGACCAATGCCCACAACGGGCCGGTGCTGGCGCTCTTGACCTTGACCACTGGCGTCGCTCGCGAGCGCACCGACGTGGCGGGCGTCGGCACGAAATCGTCGTCGTCCCCATGGTCGGCCCGCAGCGTAGGAACGTTGTCGAGATCGTCATTTGCATCGTTACGCATGAATCTACCCTGAATCAATGAGGTGGCTGACTGCGAAGCCGAGCGGCAGGAGTATAAACCGCACTCCCGGCGCATGGATCGACCCGGAACCTGGAATTCGGTTCCCGATGTGTTGCTGGTTATGAGCTTACTTGAGGCCCGGGTCCTGGGCCTTCCACCAGCTGCAGAACTCGTCGAGCGCGGCCCACAGGCTGACCTTGGGCTCATAGTCGAGATAATGCCTGGCGCGGCTGATATCGAGGGTGAAATCCTTGTTCATCACCTGCATGCCCAGGCGCGATAACGCCGGTTCCGGCCGCCCCGGCCACATGGCGCAAAATGCCTCATTCAAGGCTGCCACGCTGTAGGACAAACCGTAGGAACGATAACGGGTCACCTGGGGCAACTCCATTTGTCGCATCACATAGTTGACCACATCCCACACCGGCACCGGCGCGCCGTTGCTGATGTTGTAGGCCTTGCCCAACGCCGAGCCGGGGGCGAGCAGGCTGCTGAGCAACGCTTCATTAAGATTATGCACGCTGGTGAAGTCGACCTTGTTCAGACCGTCGCCCACAATAGCCAGGCGATTTTTGCGCTGCATCTTCAGCAGGCGCGGGAAGATGCTCATGTCGCCAGCACCGGTAACGAAACGCGGACGCAGTGCCAGCACTTCAAGGCCGAACTCCTGGGCCCCGAAGACCTTCTGCTCAGCCAGGTACTTGGTGGCAGCATAGGGATGCTTGAAACGCTTGGGCACTTGCTCTTCAGTGAGCCCCAGGTGGTCGCGGCCATCGAAGTAAATGGATGGCGACGACAGATGCACCAGGCGCCCGACACGCTGCTTGAGACAGGCTTCAACAACGTTTTCGGTGACCAGCACATTACCCTGATGGAAGTCCTGGTACTTGCCCCATAGCCCGACGGCACCGGCACAATGCACCACGGCTTCGACATCGCGGCACAGGTCGCGTACCAGGTCGGCATCATTCAAATCACCTTGGATAAACTCGGCACCACGCCGTACCAGGTGTTCCACACCTTCGGCGCGCCGCCCGTTGACCCGCACATCCAGGCCCTGCTCAAGGGCGAAGCGCGCAAAGCGCCCGCCGATGAAGCCGCTTGCGCCGGTGACCAGAATTTTCATGTAGTACTCCGTGTTCTTTCGTTTTTCATCGCTGTTGCCTTGACGCCTGCCGCTACTCCAACGGCACCAACCATTGGCCGCACGCCTGGGCCAGATGGTCGGTCAACAGGCCCAACAGCTGCCCGCCACTGCGCCAATGATGCCAGTACAGCGGCACGTCGATGGGCTTATCTGGCAATAACTCGACCAATGCGCCGGTTTCAAGCTGGTCACGCACCTGCAATTCGGGCACCAGGCCCCAGCCCAGACCGGCTTCCGTCAGGCGGATAAAACCTTCGGATGACGGGCATAAATGGTGTTCGAAACCACCATTCACCCCAAGAGAAGCCAGGTAGCGGTGTTGCAAGAAATCATCCGGGCCAAACACCAGCGCAGGTGTACGCGCCAATTGATCGGCCCGCACGCCCTCGGGAAAATGCCGGGCAATAAAAGCCGGACTCGCCAGCGCGCGATAACGCATGGCACCCAGCAACAGGCTGCGAGCCCCGGCCACCGGGCGCTCACTGGCGCAGATACAGGCAGCCACTTCACCGGCACGCATGCGCTTGAGGCCTACCGTCTGGTCTTCCACCACCAGGTCCAGCAGCAAGTGCTGTTCGGCGCAGAAATCACTGACGGCTTCGGCCCACCAAGTGGCAAGGCTGTCGGCATTCAGGGCGATGCGCAGGCGTTCGGGCATGCCCTCCTCGTCCAGGGCCGGCACCTGGCTTTGCAGATCACGCTCAAGCAATCGCACCTGCTGCACATGGTTGAGCAGGCGCCGGCCAATATCGGTGGGCGTCGGCGGCGAAGCGCGCACCAGTACCGGCTGGCCGATACGTGCCTCCAACAGCTTGATGCGCTGGGAAATGGCCGACTGCGACAGCCCCAGCACCTGGGCACCGCGTTCGAAGCCGGCCTGTTCCACTACCGCCGCCAGGGCAGACAGCAATTTATAGTCGAACATCAGTTTCTCTAATGAGCGATCAGCAATATTGCTTTTTCTTATACAGCCTCGACCGTGACAATGACCAGCATTGCTTCTTTCTCTTTTAAAGGAATCTCACATGGCTGGCGAAACCGCCCTGGCGACCTTGCTGCGCAGCATGAGCCCGTACTTGAACGACGGCGACTACGTGTTCTGCACCTTGCCCGATCACCGCATTCCCCACGGCTGCGAGGTCATCGGCAGCTTTCGTGAGCAGGAAGGGCTGACGTTGATTGTCGAGCGGCACCAGGCTGAACGAGCCGGGTTGAGCTTCGACTATGTCGCCGCATGGATCACCCTGAACGTGCATTCCGCCCTCGAGGCCGTGGGCCTGACCGCTGCGTTCGCCAGCGCGCTGGGCAAAGCCGGCATTAGCTGCAACGTGATTGCCGGCTACTACCACGACCACCTGTTCGTCGGTCGTACCGATGCCGACCGAGCCATGGATGTATTGCAGCAATTGGCAGCACAAGCGGAGTAAACCCTATGTGGCAAAGTTATGTGAACGGATTGCTGGTAGCCCTCGGCCTGATCATGGCGATCGGTACCCAGAATGCTTTTGTATTGGCGCAAAGCCTGCGGCGTGAACATCACCTGCCAGTGGCCGCACTGTGCATCGTCTGCGATGCCATCCTGGTGGCGGCCGGGGTATTCGGCCTGGCCACGGTGCTGGCGCAAAACCCGCTGCTGCTGGCGATAGCGCGCTGGGGTGGTGCAGCGTTCCTGTTGTGGTACGGCGCCCTGGCATTGCGTCGGGCATTTTCCAAACAGAGCCTGGAGCAAGGGGCCAACCTCAAGGTACGTTCATTGCGCGCCGTGCTGCTCAGCGCGCTGGCCGTAACGCTGCTCAACCCCCACGTATACCTGGATACCGTGCTGCTGATCGGCTCACTTGGCGCGCAACAAACCGAACCCGGGGCGTATGTCGCCGGGGCCGCCAGTGCATCGTTCCTGTGGTTCGCCACCTTGGCGCTCGGCGCGGCGTGGCTGGCTCCCTGGCTGGCACGCCCGGCCACCTGGCGCCTGCTGGACTTGCTGGTGGCGGTGATGATGTTCACCGTGGCCTATCAATTGATCAGCGCCTGACAAATATTCCAAAACGCTCTGGAACCTCTATCCCACACAGTTGTTGCGTGGTTATGCCGCACCCCCGGTGCTATGATCAGACCCCTGCGCCGCAAAGAGTACAAACTCCCCGGCGCATGTCTGGCCGCCCGTGATCGGCCTTGCGCTCACCGCAACTGACCTGATTAGGAGAATCATCATGGCTTTCGAATTGCCGCCGCTGCCTTACGCACACGATGCCCTGCAGCCGCACATCTCCAAGGAAACCTTGGAATACCACCACGACAAGCACCACAACACCTATGTCGTGAACCTGAACAACCTGGTGCCAGGCACCGAGTTCGAAGGCAAGACCCTGGAAGAAATCGTCAAGTCTTCCTCGGGCGGCATCTTCAACAACGCCGCTCAGGTCTGGAACCATACCTTCTACTGGAACTGCCTGGCGCCAAACGCCGGCGGTCAACCAACCGGCGCGCTGGCTGAGGCCATCAACGCTGCGTTCGGTTCGTTCGACAAGTTCAAGGAAGAGTTCACCAAGACGTCCGTTGGCACCTTCGGTTCCGGCTGGGGCTGGCTGGTTAAAAAGGCTGACGGTTCCCTGGCCCTGGCCAGCACCATCGGCGCCGGCAACCCGCTGACCAGCGGCGACACCCCGCTGCTGACCTGCGACGTGTGGGAACACGCTTACTACATCGACTACCGCAACGTGCGCCCGAAGTATGTGGAAGCGTTCTGGAACCTGGTCAACTGGAAGTTCGTGGCTGAGCAGTTCGAAGGTAAGGCCTTCACTGCCTAAACAGCTCGTTCATTAAAGAAAGCCCGGCGATTGCCGGGCTTTTTTGTGCTCGCCAGACAGACCGCCCAAAAATACCGGAACCCAACAGTAACAATTCACCACACAAGCAGCAGGAGGAATAAACCTCCTGATCAATTTTCAATGTGGAGAATGTCGATGGATCCTATTTCGATGGCAGTAGGTGCTGCGGGTGCAGTCCCACTGGTAGCGGGTATTGTTGATAAAGGTCTGGACTTGGCAAACGGCGCAATGGACCTCTGCAACAAAGCCATGGACATGGCCGGTGAAGGCTCGAAGATCGGTGGGCAAGAGCAACCGCCCCAAGAGCCGGTCAACTTTTAATCGTCGTCAACTCGAAGGCGGATCTCCTCCGCCTTCTCCCCTGCCGGGCTTTCAGCCCACTGCCCATTCTATAAGTTTGTCCAGCCAAAACCTCAATTGCGCTCAAGCCCCAATGTCCCTTTGACTGCCATCATCAGATTGCCAATACTCATGGCATATTGAAGGCCACCCGCATGAGACAAGGAATGCCCCTTTGAAGCTGGAACTCAAGAACAGCTTGTCGGTGAAGTTGCTACGGGTTGTGCTGCTGTCGGCCTTGATCGTGGGCGTGGCGCTGAGCCTGGGGCAGATCGTTTTCGATGCCTACAAGACGCGCCAGGCCGTGGCCGGCGATGCCCAACGCATTCTCGACATGTTTCGCGACCCCTCGACCCAGGCCGTCTACAGCCTGGATCGCGAGATGGGCATGCAGGTGATCGAGGGGCTGTTCCAGGATGATGCGGTGCGCATGGCCTCCATCGGCCATCCCAACGAGACCATGCTCGCGGAAAAGAGTCGCGCCTTGCAGCAATCCCCCAGCCGCTGGCTGACCGATCTAATTCTTGGCCAGGAGCGTACATTCACCACGGCCTTGGTCGGCAAGGGCCCTTACAGCGAATACTACGGCGACCTGAGCATCACCCTCGACACCGCCACCTACGGCAACGGCTTTATTGTCAGTTCGGTGATCATTTTTATTTCCGGCGTCCTGCGCGCGCTGGCCATGGGCCTGGTGCTGTACCTGGTGTACCACTGGCTGCTGACCAAGCCGCTGTCACGGCTTATCGGGCACCTGACCTCGATCAACCCCGACCGCCCCAGCGAGCACAAGATTCCTCAGCTCAAGGGGCACGAACGCAACGAACTGGGGCTGTGGATAAACACCGCCAACCAGTTACTCGAATCCATCGAGCGTAATACCCACCTGCGCCATGAGGCGGAATCGAGCCTGTTGCGCATGGCCCAGTACGACTTTCTTACTGGCCTGCCGAACCGCCAGAAGTTGCAGGAACAACTGGACAAGATCCTCACTGACGCTGGCCGGCGGCAACGGCGTGTAGCGGTGTTGTGCGTAGGGTTGGATGATTTCAAGAGCGTCAACGAACAATTCACCTACCAGGCCGGCGACAAACTCTTACTGGCCCTGGCCGACCGCTTGCGCGCCCACAGCGGCCGCCTCGGCACGCTTGCCCGTTTGGGTGGCGACCAGTTCGCCTTGGTGCAAGCCGATATCGACCAGCCCTACGAAGCAGCTGAACTGGCACAAAGCATCCTCGATGACCTGGAAGCTGAATTTGCACTCGACCATGACCTGATTCGCCTGCGCGCCACCATCGGCATCACGCTGTTCCCGGAGGATGGCGACAGCACCGAGAAGCTGCTGCAAAAAGCCGAACAGACCATGACCCTGGCCAAGAGCCGTTCGCGCAACCGCTATCAGTTTTATATCGCCAGCGTCGACAGCGAAATGCGCCGACGCCGCGAGCTGGAAAAGGACCTGCGCGACGCCCTGGGCCGCGACCAGTTCCACTTGGTGTACCAACCACAGATCAGCTACCGCGATCACCGTGTGGTTGGCGTAGAAGCCCTGCTGCGCTGGCAACACCCGGAACACGGCCTGGTGCCGCCCGACCTGTTTATCCCCCTGGCGGAACAGAATGGCACCATCATCCCGATTGGCGAATGGGTGCTCGACCAGGCATGCCGGCAACTGCGCGAATGGCATGACCTGGGCTTCACCGGCCTGCGCATGGCCGTCAACCTCTCCACCGTACAGTTGCACCACACCGAGCTGCCCCGGGTGGTCAACAACCTGATGCAGATCTATCGCCTGCCTCTGCGCAGCCTGGAACTGGAAGTCACCGAGACCGGCCTGATGGAAGATATCAGCACCGCTGCCCAGCACCTGCTGAGCCTGCGTCGCTCCGGTGCGCTGATTGCCATCGACGACTTCGGCACCGGGTATTCATCCCTGAGCTATCTGAAAAGCCTGCCGCTGGACAAGATCAAGATCGACAAGAGCTTCGTTCAGGACCTGCAGGATGACGACGATGACGCCACGATCGTGCGCGCCATTATCCAACTGGGCAAAAGCCTGGGCATGCAGGTGATTGCAGAGGGCGTGGAGACCGCCGAGCAGGAGGCCTACATCATCTCCGAGGGTTGCCATGAGGGGCAGGGTTATCACTACAGCAAACCCTTGCAGGCGCGGGAGTTGGCGGCTTATTTGAAGCAGTCCGAGCGCAATAATGCGGTGAGTCTTTGAATTAACAAACCGATACTAAATATTTACCGTGCATAAGCCTTTACACAAAATGCAAATCTTTCGCATTATGTCGCAGCTTTTGCGCTCCCCGCGCGCCCTATTCACCACCGAAGCAGGATGTTCGCCATGATTCGTATGCCCCTGGCCACCGCCAGTCTGCTGGCCATTGCCATTTCTCTCGCCGGTTGCGGCGAAGGTAAAGACAAGGCCGCCGCGCCTCAAGCTCCCGCAGCCGCCAGCGCTACCGCACCTGCAGCTGCCCCGGCAGGTCAGGTCGACGAAGCGGCTGCCAAAGCCGTAGTCGCGCACTACGCAGACATGGTGTTTGCGGTGTACAGCGATGCCGAATCCACCGCTAAAACCCTGCAAACCGCAGTCGACACCTTCCTCGCCAACCCGAACGACGAAACCCTCAAAGCGGCCCGTACCGCCTGGATCGCCGCCCGCGTGCCTTACCTGCAGAGCGAAGTGTTCCGCTTTGGCAACACCATCATCGACGACTGGGAAGGCCAAGTGAACGCCTGGCCCCTGGACGAGGGCTTGATCGACTATGTCGACAAATCCTATGAGCACGCGCTGGGTAACCCGGGCGCCAACGCCAACATCATCGCCAATAACGAGATCCAGGTCGGCGAAGACAAGGTCGACGTCAAAGACATCACCCCGGAAAAACTCGCCAGCCTCAATGAGCTGGGCGGTTCCGAAGCCAACGTTGCCACCGGCTACCACGCCATCGAATTCCTGCTCTGGGGCCAGGACCTCAACGGCACCGGCCCTGGCGCGGGCAATCGTCCAGCTTCGGACTACCTGACCGGTGACAGTGCAACCGGCGGTCACAATGAGCGCCGCCGCACTTACCTGCGCGCCGTGACCCAGCTGCTGGTCAGCGACCTGGAAGAAATGGTCGGCAACTGGAAACCCAACGTCGAAGACAACTACCGCGCCACCCTGGAGTCTGAACCTGGCACCGATGGCCTGCGCAAAATGCTGTTCGGCATGGGCAGCCTGTCCCTGGGCGAGCTGGCCGGTGAGCGCATGAAGGTGTCCCTGGAGGCCAACTCGCCGGAAGACGAGCAGGACTGCTTCAGCGACAACACGCACTACTCGCACTTCTACGATGCCAAGGGCATCCGTAACGTCTACCTGGGCGAATACACCCGCGTTGACGGCACCAAGATGAGTGGTGCCAGCCTGTCATCCCTGGTGGCCAAGGCCGACCCGGCAGCCGATTCGGCTCTCAAGGCCGACCTGGCGGCAACCGAAGCGAAGATCCAGGTCATGGTCGACCACGCTGAGAAAGGTGAGCACTACGACCAACTGATCGCCGCCGGCAACGATGCGGGCAACCAGATCGTACGTGACGCCATCGCCGCACTGGTCAAGCAGACCGGTTCGATCGAAGCCGCTGCAGGCAAGTTGGGCATCAGCGACTTGAACCCGGACAGCGCTGATCACGAGTTCTGATTCGTACGCTGTTGAAAAAGGCGACCTTCGCAGACTGTGTGAAAACGCAGTCTGCCGCTGTTTAAAAGCCAATGCCCCGACTTGTCGGGGCATTGGCTTTTCTGAAATCTGAAAAATAATGGGCCTCTCAGCCCATCAACGCCATCAGCTTTTGTGCTCCGAGCACCTTGATCGCCCTTTTCAGGTTGTAGGCTTGTACCGCCAGTGCCATTTCGGCTCTGGCGCCTTTCAGCTGTCGTAGCAAGAACCGGCCATTGCCAAATAGCCATTGCTTGAGATTGCCGAAGGGGTGTTCGACGATAGATCGTCGGCTAGCCATCATCTCGGGATGGGCCCGCATTCGCTGCTCCATCCGTTCAAAAGCGGCTTCATGAGCATGGCGCGTGAGGTGGCGGCGGCTCGTTTTGGTACAGCGGCTTTTTAACGGACAAACGCCACAATCGGCGATAGTCGCCTGATAAATCCGATTGCTTTTGTTCATCTGCTTAAGTGTTAGCCATTTACCGCCAGGGCATTGATAAGCGTCGCGTTGTTCCTCGTACTTGAAGTCCGTGCGATCAAAAAACTCAGTACCGTCACCTTGATTGTTGACCGAGCGATTAGGCGGTACGAAGGCCATGATGCCGACATCTTCACAGGCTTGAAACTGTTCGCCATTGGAGTAGCCGGCATCGGCCGTGACGCTTAATTGCGATTGATTCAGCTCGGTTTTAGCAGCTTTTGCCATTGGCTCAAGCTGCTGCCGATCAGAGCCATCCTGAGTTACCTCGTGGTGCAGAATCAGACAATGTTCAGCGTCCACGGCGCTTTGGATGTTGTACGCCACGAACTTGCCAGAAGGCGTGCGCATTTTTTGCGCATCGGACTCGCCCACAATGTGTTGAACCAGACCTTGAGCTTCCATGAGCAGTTGGCAGGTCTGGTTATTGGCCTTTTTTACCTGCAACTCCCGAAGCGTCGCCTGCACCGCCGAGCGGTCAATGGATTCCCCTTCCTCGCCACGATCCGCCTCATCGAGCTGCGCCAAATAGCGTTCAATGCGCTTCTCGAGCGCCGCTTCCTGGTGTTTGAGCTTTTTCGGCGTCATGTGCTTTCGATTCGAAGCCACCGCCTGAAACTTGCTGCCATCGATGGCCACCAGCTCGCCAGCAATCAGGCCAGCGTGTCGGCAAAACTGAACAAAGGCGCGGCAGGTGGCGCTGAACGCCGCACTGTTGTCGCGGCGAAAATCAGCGATGGTTTTGAAGTCAGGGGCCAGTCGGCCCAACAGCCACATGACTTCAACGTTGCGCTGACACTCGGCCTCGAGTCGTCGCGACGAGCGAATACGCTGGAAATAGCCGTACAGATAGAGTTTGAGCAGATCGGCAGGATCGTACGAAGGGCGTCCCGTGGCCTTGGGTCTGGCTTTGTCGAAACCCAACTGCTCAAGGTCCAGCAGGGAAATGTAGGCCTCGATCACCCGAACCAGATGGTCATCGGGGATAAGTTCGTCCAACGAAAGTGGAAACAGAGCGCTCTGGGAGCGGTCTTCACCTTGGATATAGCGCATAAGCAAAATGCCCGTATCTTGCGATACGGGCATTTTCTTTAACCGGCCGGCAGATTGCTAGGTTTTCACACAGTCTGCTTCGGGTCGCTTTTTTTATACCTGTTTCAAACACTGCAGATCCCCTGTGGGAGGGGGCTTGCTCCCGATAGCAGTAGACCAGCAACCACATGCTTCACTGCCCCTCCGCTATCGGGGGGCAAGTCCCCTCTCACATTTGCTGCGTGTAACCTCAAGCACTCTGGTTTACATGCCTTGCACCGCAGGTAGAATGGCGCCTCTACCCAATCACCCGAGCGAATTACATGGCGTTGCCGACCTTACGCATCATCGGTTTCATCATCGGCATCTTCCTGATCACCCTTGCGGTCGCCATGGTCATTCCGATGGCCACCCTGGTGATCTTCGAACGCACCAGCGATCTGCCCTCGTTCCTGTGGGCCAGCCTGATCACCTTTATCGCAGGGCTGGCCCTGGTCATCCCCGGTCGCCCCGAACATGTGCACCTGCGCCCCCGAGACATGTACCTGCTGACGGTCAGCAGCTGGGTGGTGGTATGCATCTTCGCCGCCCTGCCGTTTTTGCTGACCCAGCACATCAGCTACACCGACTCGTTCTTCGAAAGCATGTCGGGCATCACCGCCACCGGTTCCACCGTATTGAGCGGCCTGGACAGCATGTCACCGGGCATCCTGATGTGGCGTTCGCTGTTGCACTGGCTTGGCGGCATCGGTTTTATCGGCATGGCGGTGGCGATCCTGCCGCTGCTGCGCATCGGTGGCATGCGCCTGTTCCAGACCGAATCTTCGGACCGCTCGGAAAAGGTCATGCCCCGCTCGCACATGGTGGCGCGGCTGATCGTGGCGGCGTATGTGGGCATCACCATCTTCGGCAGCCTGGCATTCTGGTGGGCCGGCATGGGCTTGTTCGATGCGATCAACCACGCGATGTCGGCGATTTCCACCGGTGGGTTTTCCACGTCGGATGAGTCACTGGCGCACTGGAAACAACCGGCGGTGCATTGGGTCGCCGTGGTGGTGATGATCCTCGGCAGCTTGCCGTTCGCCTTGTATGTGGCCACATTGCGCGGCAACCGTCGGGCGCTGATCAAGGACCAACAGGTACAAGGCTTGCTCGGCCTGTTGTTCGTGACCTGGCTGGTACTCGGCACCTGGTACTGGTGGACCACCGACCTGCATTGGCTCGACGCCTTGCGGCATGTGGCGCTGAATGTGACTTCGGTAATGACCACCACCGGATTTGCACTGGGGGACTACAGCCTGTGGGGTAACTTCTCACTGATGTTGTTCTTCTACCTGGGCTTTATCGGCGGCTGCTCGGGCTCCACGGCCGGCGGCATCAAAATCTTTCGTTTCCAGGTCGCCTACATCCTGCTCAAGGCCAACTTGAACCAACTGATTCACCCACGTGCGGTAATCAAGCAAAAGTACAACGGCCATCGCCTCGACGAAGAAATTGTGCGCTCGATCCTGACCTTTTCGTTTTTCTTCGCCATTACCATCTGCACCATCGCCCTGGCCTTGTCACTGTTGGGCGTGGACTGGATGACCGCCCTGACCGGCGCCGCCAGTACCGTATCCGGTGTCGGCCCGGGCCTGGGCGAAACCATTGGCCCGGCCGGCAACTTCTCCACCCTGCCGGATGCGGCCAAGTGGATCCTGTCCCTGGGCATGCTGCTGGGCCGGCTGGAGATTATTACCGTGTTTGTGCTGTGCATTCCGGCGTTCTGGCGCCACTGACCGCCGACATTTCCAGCAACCGCGCCCGGTATTCGCCGGGCGTGGCATCAAACCAGCGACGAAACGCACGAAAAAAGTTGCTCGGGTCGGCAAAACCCAGCAGGTAGGCTATTTCCAGCAAGGTCATGTTCGGCTGCGCCAGGTATTGCTCGGCCAGTTCACGACGGGTGTCGTCGAGCAAGACCTGGAAGCTGGTGCCCTCTTCCTGCAGACGCCGCTGCAAGGTGCGCTGGGACAGGTGCAACGTCTGGGCCACCGCTTCGCGCTTGGGTTCGCCCTGAGGCAGCAGACGGCACAACACCTGCCGTGCCTTGTGGGTCACGCGACTTTCGGAAAAACGCGCCAGGTATTCACCGGCAAAGCGGTCGTGCAGCAGCGCCATGGCTTGGTTGGCGGTGGGCAGCGGCGCCTCCATGTCGGCTTGCTCGAAGATCAGCGCGTCATAGGGTGCATTGAATTGCAAAGGCGCATGAAAGGCCTGTTTGTACGGCACCAGGTCCGCCGGTTGATCGCCCTGCAGCAGCACTTTGCGCGGTTGCAAGGTGCGTCCGGTTAGCCAGCCGCACAAGGCCAGGGCGCTGGCCAACGAGGCTTCGGCGCTTTGTCGGGTCGGCGGCAGGTGATCGCCATGAACCGTCAGAATCAACGCATAGCCTTCAGGTATAAGTCGGAAGCTCAAGTCAGCGCTTTCGGCGATGATGCGCTGGTAGCGCACCAGTCGCATAAAGCCCTCAGCCAGTGTGTTGCTGGACATCAAGGCATAGCCGGCGACATGAAACGAAGCAGGGCGCACCACCTTCCCCATGTTCAGGCCAATCGCCGGGTTGCCCGACAACTCCACCGCTCGCTGCCACAAGCGAGTCATGGCATCCTGAGGGAAACGCGCGTCGGGGTCATTCAGCGCCGCATAATCCAGGCCCAGCTGCCTGAACAAGACACGGCAATCCAGGCCATCCATTTCCAGTGCCTTGACTATCCCCATCGCCCAGCTTGCAGAAGTTGTTCGTTCGCTCATGGCGTCTTCTTATTGAAAGCAGGCTCAAACGGCCAGGAAGCCAAGGATACTAAAATGGCATCTATTGTCACTGGCCGTTACCTCTGATGACTCTAGACTCAAATAAGCTCCCCGCCGAACATCTGTTGGGCGGTATAACCACCCGAGGGCCGGCAGTCGTGGAAAACGTCAAGAAATTCAACAGTTTTGCCGAGTTCTACCCGTACTACCTGCGCGAGCATGGCAACAGCACCTGTCGGCGCCTGCACTTTATCGGCACCACCTTGGTGATCGGCATCCTCGCGTATGCCATTGGCAGGGGTTCACTGGTTCTTTTGCTGGCCTTGCCCGTCGCCGGCTACACCTTTGCCTGGATCGGCCACTTTTTCTTCGAAAAGAACCGTCCAGCGACCTTCCAGCACCCGTTCTACAGCTTGTTGGGGGATTTTGTGATGTACCGCGACATGATCCTGGGCAAAGTGCCGTTCTAAGGGTGTGACCTCATGTCACTTGCGTTTGAACCATGAAAAAATGTGAGTTCACCGAGATAAAAGTCTTTTTGTCATTTACGGTGCTGTATCCTGCCAAGGCTTTTTGAGAGCGCGGAATCACCTGCGATTGAAAAAACAGACCTTGCGAGGAGCGACGACGATGCACGAGATACCTAATCTCCCCTTCCCAAGCCTGCACCCAACTGAGCAGCCAACACCGCAGCAGGCCAACGAGAAACAGCCTGAGGCCAAAGAAGCAAAACCAGTCGACCGCGAAAGCCAGGACTGATGCCGTACCAGACCGTGTGGAAAGCGCACCATTGAGCGCTTTCCACACTGCCTGAATAACCCGAGACCCTCATTATGACCACTACCCTTCCTGATACTCCTGACACCGCCGTGCTCGACACTGCCTTGCAGATGGTCGAAATCTGGAACCGCCTCAGTGCAGACAAGCAGGCCACATTGCTCAAGCGCTTCGGCACCCAGGAAAACGCCTTGGCGGCCCTGGTAACCACGCAACTGCTGGCCCCTGCCCAGGGTTGATGTGTTGTTGATCTGACGTTTTACATTTTTCCCCGCCCTGCCCGGCCTGCGCGCCGGTATCATTAGCAGCCTATCTTTGCCTGCTGCGACAGTGGACCCTTCCCATGCCAGATTCCCAGCGACCCATGGCGGTCACGCTGCAAGTCGTATCCATCGTGCTGTTCACCTTTATCGGCTATCTGAACATTGGCATTCCCCTGGCCGTCTTGCCGGGCTACGTCCATAGCCAGTTGGGCTATGGTGCGGTGATCGCCGGGCTGGTGATCAGCGTGCAATACCTGGCCACCTTGCTGAGCCGTCCCTATGCCGGCAAGATTATCGACAACCTGGGCAGTAAGCGCGCCGTGCTGATTGGCCTGGTGGGCTGCGGATTGAGCGGGGTGTTCATGCTGCTGGCAGCGTGGTTTTCCAGCCTGCCGGCGGTCAGCCTGGGCAGCCTGCTGATCGGTCGACTGGTGCTGGGCAGCGCTGAAAGCCTGGTGGGCTCAGGCGCGATTGGCTGGGGCATCGGCCGCGTCGGTGCGGCGAATACGGCCAAGGTCATCTCCTGGAACGGCATCGCCAGCTACGGCGCGCTGGCGGTCGGCGCACCGCTGGGGGTGCTGATGGTCAGCCATTTCGGACTGTGGAGCATGGGCGCCAGCATCATTCTGCTGGCGGTAGTGGGTGTGCTGCTGGCCTGGAAAAAGCAAGCGGCGCCAATTGTGCCTGGCGTCCGCTTGCCGTTCATGAATGTGCTGGGCCGGGTACTGCCCCATGGTTGCGCACTGGCGTTGGGCTCAATCGGCTTTGGCACCATCGCTACCTTTATCACCCTGTACTACAGCACCCAGCACTGGGACAACGCGGTATGGGCCTTGAGCCTGTTCGGCGCCAGCTTTATCGGCGCACGCTTGTTGTTCGGCAACTTGATCAACCGCATTGGCGGCTTTCGGGTCGCGATTGCCTGCCTGTCGGTGGAAGTGCTCGGCCTGCTGCTGCTGTGGCTGGCGCCAGATGCCCAGTTGGCATTGGCAGGTGCGGCGTTGAGTGGCTTCGGCTTTTCCCTGGTGTTCCCGGCGCTGGGGGTGGAGGCGGTCAACCTGGTGCCGGCCTCAAGCCGCGGCTCGGCGGTGGGCGCCTATTCACTGTTTATCGACTTGTCGCTGGGCATCACCGGGCCGCTGGCTGGCGCCGTGGCAGCAGGGTTTGGCTTTGCGTCGATCTTCCTGTTCGCCGCCCTCGCCGCTGCAGCGGGCTTGCTGCTGAGCCTCTATCTGTACCACCAGGCGCCCAAGGCCCGCGAAACACGCGACGCCTAAAAGTCGACTTTGCCGCGCCCGGCCTTGATATTGCCGCGCTTGGTCTTGGACTCGAGGCGGCGTTTCTTCGAGCCCAGGGTGGGCTTGGTCGGACGACGCTTTTTCTCGACCTTGGTGGCGCTCTGGATCAACTCCACCAAACGTTCCAGTGCATCGGCGCGGTTCTGTTCCTGGGTACGGTATTGCTGGGCCTTGAGCACCAGCACGCCTTCGCTGGTAATACGGCTGTCGCGCAACGCCAGCAGGCGCTCCTTGTAGAACGCCGGCAGCGACGAGGCGGGAATATCGAAGCGTAGGTGCACCGCACTTGAGACCTTATTGACGTTCTGCCCGCCGGCGCCCTGGGCGCGAATGGCGGTCAACTCTATCTCGGCATCGGGCAAGTGTACGTTGTTGGAAATCACCAGCATGAGCAACAAGGTCCTCCAGAATGAGTCCCAGGATACGCGAATGCATCTTGCCCATCCTCTCAAACAACAAACCCGGCCTAAGGCCGGGTCTGCTCAACAGCATTGGAAGATTACTTCACGGCAGGAGCGGCCATATCCAAGGGTTGCTGCATCCTTCGCTTGCTCTTGACCCAGTAGCACACGCCCATGAACGCCACCCAGACCGGGATCGCGTACACCGACATCCGGATCCCCGGGATCATCAGCATGACCACAAGGATAAACACCACGAATGCCAGGCACACATAGTTGCCATACGGGTACCACAGCGCCTTGAACAGCGGCACCTGGCCGGTGCGGTTCATGTGCTGGCGGAACTTGAAGTGCGAGAAGCTGATCATCGCCCAGTTGATCACCAACGTGGCCACCACCAGGGACATCAGCAGTTCCAGCGCGTCATGGGGCATCAGGTAGTTCATCAGCACCGCCACCAGGGTGATCGCCGCCGAGGCCAGGATCGAACGCACAGGCACACCGCGCCTGTCGATTTTCGCCAAGGCCTTGGGTGCATCGCCCTGCTCGGCCATGCCCAGCAGCATGCGGCTGTTGCAGTAGGTGCCGCTGTTGTACACCGACAACGCTGCAGTCAGCACCACGAAGTTGAGGATATGCGCGGCGGTGTTGCTGCCCAGCATCGAGAACACCTGCACGAACGGGCTACCGCTGTAGGCATCGCCGGACGCATTGAGGGTCGCCAGCAGGCTGTCCCATGGCGTGAGTGACAGCAGCACCACCAGGGCGCCGATGTAGAAAATCAGGATGCGATAGATCACCTGATTGATCGCCTTGGGGATCACGGTACGAGGCTGGTCGGCTTCGGCCGCGGTAAAGCCGAGCATTTCCAGGCCGCCGAAGGAGAACATGATGATCGCCATGGCCATCACCAACCCACCGACACCTTGGGGGAAGAAGCCGCCGTGGTCCCACAGGTTGCTGACCGAGGCTTGCGGGCCGCCGCTGCCGCTGACCAGCAGGTAGCTGCCCAGGGCGATCATGCCGACGATTGCCACCACCTTGATGATGGCGAACCAGAACTCGGCTTCACCGAAGACCTTGACGTTGGCCAGGTTGATCGCATTGATCAACACGAAGAAGGCCGCCGCAGACACCCAGGTCGGGATTTCCGGCCACCAGTAGTGCACGTACTTGCCGACGGCTGTCAGCTCCGACATGCCCACCAGGATGTACAGGATCCAGCAGTTCCAGCCCGACAAAAAGCCGGCGAAGCCGCCCCAATACTTGTGGGCAAAATGGCTGAAGGAACCGGCGACCGGCTCTTCGACGATCATTTCGCCGAGTTGGCGCATGATCATGAAGGCGATAAAGCCGCAGATGGCATAGCCCAGGATCATCGACGGGCCGGCGGACTTGAGCACCCCGGCCGAGCCCAGGAACAGGCCGGTGCCGATGGCGCCCCCGAGGGCGATCAACTGGATATGCCGATTTTTCAGGCCGCGTTTCAGCTCGCCTGAAGAAGAATGGGGTCCACTCATGAAAACGGTCTCACGCAAGGTTTGAGGATGTTGAATGCAGGTTGCTGCCTTGAATTACCGACTCAAGCAGCGCCGCTCAAACCCCAGCGCAGGCACCAGGAGTACAGCGTCTTTCTAACGGTCATGCGTCACCTGTTTGTTTTTATCTGTGACGAAATCGAACCCGTCCGGCTCGTGGCCAGGCGGAGTGATCAGGGCGAACACACACCCTGGGTCTTGGCCTTTTGCGTGGGTACGCAAGGGGGGTCACAGTAAAACGCGGCGCATTGTACACCGCTCGACGGCTTCGGGCCGAGCCTGCTAAGCGCCCGCGAGAAAATGGCAGATATTCCTTACGCGTCGGGCACACGCTGAAATACCAGGGCAAACCCGTAAATTTATCGTTACACCATGGAAAACCTACGTTACAGCCGGCTTTTACCGACATCCACCAGAAAATTGTCGGTGAGAATCTTCCGAAGAATCGGTTCAGCCAATTGTCTGTTTTGCTTGAATAAAAAAATCTGCCAAAAAACAGAAGAAAAAATCCAAATGAAACCGTGTCAATAAATTTTTTGCATTTTGAAACACTCTCTTCTAGGTTCTTTGCACTTGCTCGCGAAGCCCGCGGGCAAGCCGTTCTCAAACAACGTCCTCTAGGAGATACACCATGCAAGCACTGGAAAAAGACCTGGAAACCGAACTGCAACTCGACGATTGGTTTGAAGCGCCGACCCATGAGGCCGCCGTTGAAATGATGCAAGCCGATGCCGTTGTGCCTTTCGGCACCGCGATGTGGCCTTTCTAATACCCGGCAGGCATCCGGCAGGTGCTGTGCACGGCACCTGCCCCCTTACCCAGGCACAGAAGGACACACGTCATGGACAAGGCCCGCGCCGTCGAACACTTTCTCTACTACCTCGCACACCACCCGGCCCTCAGCGGCCTGCATCGTCCCACCGTGCTGCTGGGCCATACCGAGCGCTACGACGCCATCGCCCAGGCAATCACCCACGGTAGCGCCGCGCGCTTCAACTTCCAGCTGCAGCGCCTGGACCTGGCGCCCAGCGACACCTTGGTCCAGGCCATTGAAACCTGCGACCTGTACCTGTTTCTCTACGACTCCTCGACCCTGCCCAACCCACGCGCTGAAGGCCCTGACTTTATCCGCGCCCTGCATGGCGTGATGGCCGAGCACTGGAAGAAATCCCTGCTATTCAAGGATTATGGGGATTACTTCTACGACACCTTCAGCGTCGAGCCGCAGCGCATCGCCGACCTTAACGCCACGCTGATCCGACGCATGTCCCAGGCCAATGTGCTGAGCTTCACCGACAAGCACGGCTCGCGCCTGGAAGCGCCGATGAGCAGCATCAAGAAATGGACCAATATCAACGGCGTCGGCAACCACGACCTGGCCCCCGGCGAAATCGCCACCCACAGCGAAGCCATCAATGGCCAGGTGCGGTTTGTCGGCACCTTCCTCAGCACTATTCCGTTTGCACGCAAATACGGCGTGCTGCAATCACCGTTGGAGTTATGGATCGAGAACTCGACCATCTGCAGCGTAGCCAGCGAGGTGCCGGGGCTGGCGGATGATTTCAACAAATACCTGAATGCCAACCCATCGAACCGCCGCGTGGAGGAACTGGGCATTGGCACCAATGAAGGGGTCAAGGATTTGTATGCGCGCAATGCAGGCTTTGAAGAGCGCCATTGCGGGTTACACCTGGGCCTGGGCGGCGGGCAGAAAGGCAGTCACCACCTGGATTTGATCTTCGCCAGTGGGGTGTTGGCGCTGGATGACAAGCCGGTGTTTGATGGCTCCTTTGCCTTCTGAACACAGGGCTCGAAAACACGGGAGATCCAACTGTGGGAGGGGGCTTGCTCCCGATAGCGGTGTGTCAGTGACAGATACTTAAGCTGACATATTGCTATCGGGAGCAAGCCCCCTCCCACAGTTGATTGCATTTCAAATTTAGATCAAAAAAAACGCCAACCCTAGGCAGACTGTGTGAAAACCTAGCAATCTGCCGGCCGGTTAAAGAAAATGCCCGTATCGCAAGATACGGGCATTTTGCTTATGCGCTATATCCAAGGTGAAGACCGCTCCCAGAGCGCTCTGTTTCCACTTTCGTTGGACGAACTTATCCCCGATGACCATCTGGTTCGGGTGATCGAGGCCTACATTTCCCTGCTGGACCTTGAGCAGTTGGGTTTCGACAAAGCCAGACCCAAGGCCACGGGACGCCCTTCGTACGATCCTGCCGATCTGCTCAAACTCTATCTGTACGGCTATTTCCAGCGTATTCGCTCGTCGCGACGACTCGAGGCCGAGTGTCAGCGCAACGTTGAAGTCATGTGGCTGTTGGGCCGACTGGCCCCTGACTTCAAAACCATCGCTGATTTTCGCCGCGACAACAGTGCGGCGTTCAGCGCCACCTGCCGCGCCTTTGTTCAGTTTTGCCGACACGCTGGCCTGATTGCTGGCGAGCTGGTGGCCATCGATGGCAGCAAGTTTCAGGCGGTGGCTTCGAATCGAAAGCACATGACGCCGAAAAAGCTCAAACACCAGGAAGCGGCGCTCGAGAAGCGCATTGAACGCTATTTGGCGCAGCTCGATGAGGCGGATCGTGGCGAGGAAGGGGAATCCATTGACCGCTCGGCGGTGCAGGCGACGCTTCGGGAGTTGCAGGTAAAAAAGGCCAATAACCAGACCTGCCAACTGCTCATGGAAGCTCAAGGTCTGGTTCAACACATTGTGGGCGAGTCCGATGCGCAAAAAATGCGCACGCCTTCTGGCAAGTTCGTGGCGTACAACATCCAAAGCGCCGTGGACGCTGAACATTGTCTGATTCTGCACCACGAGGTAACTCAGGATGGCTCTGATCGGCAGCAGCTTGAGCCAATGGCAAAAGCTGCTAAAACCGAGCTGAATCAATCGCAATTAAGCGTCACGGCCGATGCCGGCTACTCCAATGGCGAACAGTTTCAAGCCTGTGAAGATGTCGGCATCATGGCCTTCGTACCGCCTAATCGCTCGGTCAACAATCAAGGTGACGGTACTGAGTTTTTTGATCGCACGGACTTCAAGTACGAGGAACAACGCGACGCTTATCAATGCCCTGGCGGTAAATGGCTAACACTTAAGCAGATGAACAAAAGCAATCGGATTTATCAGGCGACTATCGCCGATTGTGGCGTTTGTCCGTTAAAAAGCCGCTGTACCAAAACGAGCCGCCGCCACCTCACGCGCCATGCTCATGAAGCCGCTTTTGAACGGATGGAGCAGCGAATGCGGGCCCATCCCGAGATGATGGCTAGCCGACGATCTATCGTCGAACACCCCTTCGGCAATCTCAAGCAATGGCTATTTGGCAATGGCCGGTTCTTGCTACGACAGCTGAAAGGCGCCAGAGCCGAAATGGCACTGGCGGTACAAGCCTACAACCTGAAAAGGGCGATCAAGGTGCTCGGAGCACAAAAGCTGATGGCGTTGATGGGCTGAGAGGCCCATTATTTTTCAGATTTCAGAAAAGCCAATGCCCCGACAAGTCGGGGCATTGGCTTTTAAACAGCGGCAGACTGCGTTTTCACACAGTCTGCCTAGGGTTGGCGTTTTTGTGCAGCGCTTAGCGCATCACTGCGGCTTCTTGCGACCAAAGCCCGGACGCTGGCCGGAGCCGGCCGGTGCGCCGCGGCGCTTGCCCGACGGCTCATCGGCTACCAGTTTCGGGCCAGGGCGCTTGTTCGCCGCTGGCTTGGCTGGACGCTTGGTACTGGCGTTGTCGGCCGGGCGATCCGCTTCGCCACGGTTGCTGCGACCACCGCTTGGCGCTTCGCCACGGGCAGGACGTGGTGTGCGGGGAGCACGTTCACCTTCCTGACGGGACGGTGCGGTTGGGCGGCGCTCACCTTCGATCTGCGGCTCACGGGAGATACGACCGCCAGTGGCCGGTGCATTCAGCGCCGGGCGCAGGGTACGGGCCACGCGCTCGGTACGCGCTACTGGGCGCGAGGACTTGCGCTGCATACGCTCGAGCTTGTCCTTGCTCTTGGCATTCATCTGCGGCATCGCGACCGGCGTCAGGCCAACTTCGGCGCTGAGAATGTCGACTTCGTACTGGCTCATTTCGCGCCAGCGGCCCATCGGCAGGTCGGAGTTGAGGAACACCGGGCCGAAACGCACGCGCTTCAAGCGGCTGACCACCAGGCCCTGGGATTCCCACAGGCGACGCACTTCGCGGTTGCGGCCTTCCATCACCACGCAGTGGTACCAGTGGTTGAAGCCTTCACCGCCTGGGGCCTGCTTGATATCGGTGAACTTGGCCGGGCCGTCTTCCAGCACCACGCCGGCCTTGAGGCGTTCGATCATCTCGTCATCGACTTCACCGCGTACACGCACAGCGTATTCACGGTCCATCTCGTAGGACGGATGCATCAGGCGGTTAGCCAGTTCACCGTCGGTGGTGAACATCAGCAAGCCGGTGGTGTTGATGTCCAGGCGACCGATGTTGATCCAGCGGCCTTCTTTAGGCTTTGGCATCTTGTCGAACACGGTCGGACGGCCTTCCGGGTCGTCACGGGTACAGATCTCGCCATCGGGCTTGTTGTACATGATCACGCGGCGCACCGATTCGGCGGCCTCTTCACGCTTGATCACCTTGCCATCAATGGTGATTGCATCGTGCAGGTCGACGCGCTGGCCGAGGGTGGCCTCGACGCCGTTGACCTTGATGCGCTTCTGGGTGATCCAGGCTTCAACGTCGCGGCGCGAGCCCACACCGATACGCGCCAGCACCTTTTGCAGCTTTTCGCCTGCTGGGCCGATTTCCTGGTCTTTCTGGTCTTGGTCATTCATCGTAAGCACCTCCCGGTGGGTCGATTCAGGCGTGGCCTGAAGGGTATTGAAAGCGGGGCCTTGGCCGAATAGGTCGGCAAGGGGTCGCGAATCATACGCGCATGGCGCGTGTTGCGCATCACAGACTAGTCGATAAAGCCCAAGTCATTTGCTTTTCCGCCGACCGGTGGCGCCGAGGGCCAACAACCGCAGCTCGGCTTCTGCCAATACCGTGCGCTTGTCGGTTTTATCGAGTTTTTTCCAGGCACGGATTTCGCGCTTGCTGCGCCCGCAGCCGACGCAGATGTCGTCGCTGAATTTGCAGATGCTGATGCACGGGTCTTTGGTTGAACTCATTTTTTCTCCCAGACCATCCAGACAATGGAGATCCAATGTGGGAGGGGGCTTGCTCCCGCTAGCGATGGGTCAGTTGTTGCATATGTTGCTGATACACCGCCATCGGGAGCAATCCCCTTCCCACACTAAATCAGCATCAGTCTTCGAGTTGACGGCGTTCGTTTTCGATCGCCTCGGCCAGTGCTCGGGCTTCGTCCTCTTCGTCGCTCAGCGGCGGTTGTTCGAGGGCGGCGACAGCGGCCAGGAGCTTTTCCCGGGCGTCGGCGACGCCGAGGATGTCTTCTTCGACTTCGGGCTCGGGTTCAACGTTCACCTCGGTCTGCGGCTCGTCGGCAGCATCGCGCAATAAATCGTCAAAGTCGGTCTTGATCCCCTGCTCCATATCGTCCAGCTCCAACAATAACGTGTGGAAACTGGTCTCGTCCTTCGGCTCCTCCGGCTCGGCACTGGCATCAGCCAGTTCCTGCAGGCTTTGCGGCACCGGCGCGTCGTCGAAGTCGAGCACCGGCTCGGCTTCCATTTCGCGCAGTTCGGCCAAGGGCGGCAGGTCGTCGAGGTTTTTCAGGTTGAAGTGGTCGAGGAACACCTTGGTGGTGGCGAACATCGCGGGTTTACCCGGCACATCACGGTAACCGACGATGCGGATCCACTCGCGCTCCAGCAGGGTCTTGACGATATGACTGTTGACCGCCACGCCACGCACATCCTCGATTTCACCCCGTGTGATCGGCTGGCGATAGGCGATCAGTGCCATGGTCTCCAGCATCGCCCGGGAATAACGTTGCGGGCGCTCTTCCCACAAACGACCAACCCACGGCGAAAACTTCTCGCGGATCTGCAGGCGATAACCCGAGGCCACTTCGCGCAGTTCAAAGGCACGGCCGTCGCAGGACTTGCGCAGGATCTCCAGGGCTTTCTTGAAGACCGGCGGCTCCGGGCGTTCGGCTTCTTCAAACAGTTCGAACAGGCGCTCCAGGGATTGCGGTTTGCCCGAGGCCAGGAGAAAGGCCTCCAGCAAGGGTGCCAGTTCGCGGGGTTCAGTCAGATTCATCGATTCAGCTCGTTATTCGGCTCGCGCCCGCACGTGGATAGCCGCAAAAGGCTCATTCTGGACCAGCTCCACCAGGGACTCCTTGACCAGCTCGAGGATAGCCATAAAGGTCACCACCACCCCAAGTCGCCCTTCTTCGGCGGTGAACAGCTCGACAAACGGCACAAACCCACCGCCCTTGAGACGCTCCAGTACATCGCTCATACGCTCGCGGGTGGACAGCGCCTCACGGCTGACCTGATGGCTTTCGAACATATCGCCACGGCGCAACACCTCGGCCATGGACATCAGCAATTCTTCCAGGCTCACATCCGGCAGCAATTTACGCGCACGCGCTTCGGGCGCATCGAGCTTGGGCACCACCACATCGCGGCCCACACGGCTCAGGTTGTCGATGCCTTCGGCAGCGGCCTTGAAGCGTTCGTACTCCTGCAAGCGGCGGATCAGTTCGGCGCGCGGGTCATCCTCTTCGGCTTCCACCGTTTCCGAGCGCGGCAGCAGCATGCGCGACTTGATCTCGGCGAGCATGGCGGCCATCACCAGGTACTCGGCAGCCAGTTCCAGGCGCACCGACTGCATCAGCTCGACATACCCCATGTACTGGCGGGTGATTTCCGCCACGGGGATGTCGAGGATATTGATGTTCTGCTTGCGGATCAGATACAGCAGCAAGTCCAGCGGGCCTTCGAAGGCTTCAAGAAACACCTCCAGGGCATCCGGCGGGATGTACAGGTCCAGGGGCATTTCCATCACCGCCTGGCCATACACCATGGCAAACGGCAGTTCCTGCTGGGCGCCGGCCTGGGGGTCAGCGGTTTCCACGGCCGACATTCAGGCCTCGACCATGAACGGTGTGGGGTCGCCACAACCCACGCGCACCACCTCCGGTTCGCCATCGGCGAGGTTGATCACCGTGGAAGCCTTGTTGCCGCCATAACCGCCGTCGATGATCAGGTCGACATGCTTTTCCAGCAGGCGGCGCATTTCGTAAGGGTCGTACAGCGGCTCGGTTTCACCCGGCAGGATCAACGACACGCTCATCAGCGGCTCACCCAGCTCGGCCAACAAAGCCAGGGCTATCGGGTGTTCCGGAACCCGCAGGCCGATGGTGCGCTTCTTCGGGTGCAGCAACAGGCGCGGCACTTCGCGGGTGGCGTTGAGAATAAAGGTATAGGGCCCCGGCGTATGGGCCTTGAGCAGGCGGAAGGTGCCGGTGTCGACCTTGGCGAAAAGCCCCAGTTGGGACAAGTCGCTGCAGATCAGCGCAAAGTTATGCTTGTCATCCAGTTGGCGCAGGCGTCGTACCCGCTCGACCGCGCCCTTGTCGCCGATCTGGCAACCAATGGCATAGGACGAATCAGTCGGGTAGATCACCACGCCGCCAGCGCGGATGATCTCGACGGCCTGTTTAATCAGGCGCGCTTGCGGGTTTTCCGGATGAATCTGGAAGAATTGACTCACGTGTTCTACCTGTTCAGACGGTGGCAATAATGGGGTCATGCTTGAATCGCCCCCACAACAGCGGCAGATCTTCCGGGACCTGGCGAAACTCGCCAATCTCGGACCAGCCGCCTGGGCCATGGAAATCACTGCCGGCACTGACCAGCAGACCAAATTCGCGGGCAAGAACCGCCAGGCTGCCGACCTGTTCGGCAGGTTGATACCCATTGACCACTTCGATCGCGTGGCCGCCCGCTCCAATATAGTCGCTGATCAGCTTGCGACGCTTGCTGCGGGTGAAATCGTAATGCCAGGGATGCGCCAGGCTGACCCAGGCCCCGGAGGCCCGCAGGGTCTCGACGGTGTCTTCCAGGGTCGGCCAATGCAGCTTCACATCGCCCAACTTGCCGGCGCCCAGCCATTTGCGAAAGGCCTCGGCGCGATCCTTGACATAGCCTTCACGCACCATCCAGTCGGCAAAGTGCGGACGGGCCGGCGCGTTGCCGCTGTCGCCCAACTCCTGCTGGATGGCGCGAGCACCGTCCAGGGCACCGGGCATGCCTTTAAGGCTGAGCTTGCGGCTTATTTCTTCGGACCGCAGCCAGCGGCCATCGTGCAATTGGGCGATGGCGGCCACCAGTGGCGGGGCATGCTGGTCGAAGCCGTAGCCGAGCACATGGATGGTGGCACCGCCCCAGGTGCACGACAACTCCACGCCGTTGACCAGTTGCATGCCCAGGGAATTCGCGGCCTCACGGGCTTCATCGAGGCCCTCGAGGGTGTCGTGGTCGGTCAACGACAGGACTCGCACGCCTTTTTCAAACGCCCGCGCAACCAGTACCGCGGGCGCCAAGGCGCCGTCGGAGGCCGTGCTGTGGCAGTGCAAATCAACATTCACGTGGGTATGTAACCTCAAGTCAGCTGGCGCTATCGCAACCAAGGATGTTTGTTATTATGCCGCCACATCCAGCTTCTGGCTCTTACTGTGAAACAATTCATCGACTTCATCCCGCTGTTGCTGTTTTTCATCGTTACCAAACTCGACCCCAGGGTCATCGAAATCGCCGGTCACGAGCTTTCGTTCGGCGGCATCTACAGCGCCACCGCGGTACTGATCATCAGCTCCATCGTGGTCTACGGCGCCATCTTCATCGCCCAGCGCAAGCTGGAAAAAAGCCAATGGCTCACGCTCATCGCCTGCCTGGTCTTCGGCGGCCTGACCCTGGCGTTCCACAGCGAAACCTTCCTTAAATGGAAAGCTCCCGTGGTCAACTGGCTGTTCGCGCTGGTGTTTATCGGCAGTCACTTTATCGGTGACCGCCTGCTGATCAAGCGGATCATGGGCCATGCGCTGACCTTGCCGGAACCGGTATGGGTGCGCCTGAACGTGGCCTGGATCGTGTTTTTCCTGTTCTGCGGTGCCGCCAACCTGTTCGTGGCGTTTACCTTCCAGGACTACTGGGTCGACTTCAAAGTGTTCGGCAGCCTGGGCATGACCGTATTGTTCCTGATCGGCCAGGGTATCTACCTGTCGCGGCACCTGCATGACACCGCCCCTACCACGCCGAAAACCGAGGACTGACATGCTCTACGCCATCATTGCCACTGACGTTGCCAACTCGCTGGAAAAACGCCTGAGCGTGCGCCCGGCCCATGTCGAGCGCCTCAAACAACTGCAGGCCGAAGGCCGAATCGTACTGGCTGGGCCGCATCCTGCGGTAGACAGCAATGAACCGGGCGAGGCCGGTTTCACCGGTAGCTTGATCGTCGCCGAGTTCGCCTCCCTGGCCGACGCCCAGGCCTGGGCCAAGGCAGATCCTTATGTCGCGGCCGGCGTGTACGCCGATGTCGTGATCAAGCCGTTCAAGCAAGTCCTGCCTTGAGCCCGGCGGCGCCGAAGCAAATCGGTTCGGCGTACTGCCAATGGCTCATTATTCCCGGTGACCTGCCGACAACGTTCTGAATATTCGTGTGGAATCAGGAGTTCCGATGCGCTTACGTCAGTTGTGTCTGTTGGCAGTGTTAACGATCGGGGCTACGGCCCACGCTGAAGAGCCCTCGTACAGCGGCGCTTCCGCGCCCTTGTCCTTGAGTGCCGACGCCCAGGTCACCGAGTTGCAGCAACGTTTGAAAGAAAGCGAACGCCAGCGTGAAGCACTGGGCAAGCAACTGCAAAGCGCAGACTCTGCCCGCGAAAGCGCCCAACTGAGTCGCCTGCGCCAGGAGAACCAACGCCTGGCCCAGCAACTCAAAGAGACACAGGGCGGCGCCTTGACCCGCTGGCTGACCGAACAGCAACAGTGGTTCGTCATCGGTGCGACCGTCGCGCTGATCGCCCTATTGTGTGGGATCTTCGCCAGCGGTGGGCACCGTCGCCGTCGACAATGGCTAAATTGAGTGAGTCATGAGCGAGCTGTTACTGATAGATGATGACCAGGAGCTCTGTGAGCTGCTGACCAGTTGGTTGAGCCAGGAAGGTTTCCAGGTGCGCGCCTGCCACGACGGCTTGAGCGCCCGCAAAGCCCTGGCCGAAGCCGCCCCCGCAGCGGTGGTGCTCGATGTGATGCTGCCCGACGGCAGCGGCCTGGAGCTGCTCAAGCAATTGCGCAGCGACCACCCGGAGTTGCCGGTGTTGATGCTCTCGGCCCGGGGCGAGCCCCTGGACCGCATCCTCGGCCTGGAACTGGGAGCCGACGACTACCTGGCCAAGCCCTGCGATCCCCGCGAATTGACGGCGCGCCTGCGTGCCGTATTGCGCCGCAGCCACCCGGCCGCGGTGTCGACCCAGCTGGAACTGGGCGACCTGTGCTTCAGCCCGGTGCGCGGCGTGGTCAGCATCGATGAGCAGGAATTCACCCTCACTGTTTCCGAAAGTCGCCTGCTCGAAGCCCTGTTGCGCCAACCCGGCGAGCCTTTGGACAAACAGGAACTGGCGCAGATCGCCCTGGGCCGCAAGCTGACTCTTTATGATCGCAGCCTGGACATGCACGTCAGCAACCTGCGCAAGAAAATCGGCCCGCACCCGGATGGTCGGCCACGGATCGTCGCGTTGCGCAGTCGCGGGTACTACTACAGCCTCTAGAGGCAGCCTTACCAAATCTTTACCCTCTGCTGACGGCGGCTGACCTTGATCTCCCTAATCTACTCACATCCGGACTCACCGGAATAGAGACAGGAGAATCACCATGCGCAAGACCCTTATCGCTTTGATGCTCGCCGCTGCCCTGCCTACCGTAGCCATGGCCATGCCAGAGGGCCCAGGCCCGATGGGCGAACCTTCCGGCCACATGATGGGTGGCCCGGGCCACGGTGGTGAACATGGTCCGCGTGGCAAAGGTGGCCCGTTCAGTCAACTGGACCTGAGCAAGGAACAACGCGAACAGATCCGCAAGCTCATGGGTGACCAATGGCACGCTCGCAAAGACCTGGTCAAGAAGTACCTGGACAAACTGCCGGCCGCTGACCAGAAAGCCATGCAGGACGAAATCGCCGCCGGCAAGCAGAAAACCCAGGCCGATATCCGCGCCGTGCTCAAGCCCGACCAACAGAAGAAGTACGACGAGATCGTCAAGAAGCAAACCGAGCGCCGCGCCGAGTGGAAGGAATTCCAGGCCTGGAAAGCCCAGAAGGCGCAAAAAGCGCAATAATGCGCGAACGTAATGCCTACAGCCCAGTGGTTCACACCGCTGGGCTTTGCCTGTTTGAGGGTTTCCTGTGCGTTCATTGTTCTGGCGTATCCTGGCAAGTTTCTGGCTGGCCATCGCCCTGGTTGCCGGCTTGTCGATCCTGCTCGGGCATATGCTCAATCAGGACGCCTGGATTCTCAGCCGTCATCCCGGCCTCAACAACCTGGCGCAGGAATGGACCCAACTCTACGAAGCCCAGGGCGAGGACGCTGCCCAGGACTTGCTGCAACAACGCAAACGCCAGTACCACATCGACGTGCAAGTGCTCAACGAAAGCGGCGAGCCGGTGGTGCGTGGCACCTTCCCGCGCCGCGCCGCGGCCTTCGAGGCCCGGCAGAATGACAGCAAGGACGGCCACCTGCCCTGGCGGCGTCTGACGGCCGAATACACCAGCGACAAAACCGGCGACACCTACCTGTTGATCTACCGCATCCCCCATCCGGAGCTGGATGCCTGGCACCGTAGCAGCCTGTTATGGCCGTTCAGTGCCCTGGCGATTGCCCTGGTGGTGCTGACCCTGTTCAGCCTGCTGGTGACGCTGTCCATCACCCGCCCACTCAGCCGCCTGCGCGGCGCTGTGCATGACCTGGGGCAAGCCACCTATCAGCAAAACAGCCTGGCGCAATTGGCCAATCGGCGTGATGAGTTCGGTGTGTTGGCCACCGACTTCAACCGCATGGGTGCGCGCCTGCAAAGCCTGATCGGCAGCCAGCGCCAGTTGCTGCGTGACGTGTCCCACGAACTACGCTCGCCGCTGGCGCGCTTGCGTATCGCCCTGGCCCTGGCCGAACGGGCCAGCCCCGAAGAACGGGAGAAACTCTGGCCACGCCTGACCCGCGAATGCGACCGCCTGGAAGCCTTGATCAGCGAGATCCTGGTACTGGCGCGGGTCGATGCCGACAACGCCAGCGCCGAAGACATCGACCTCGACCCGCTTCTCAAGACCCTGCAAAAGGACGCCCAGCTCAGCGCGCCAGACCAGATGGTGCACCTCAACACCGAAGCCGACCTGCACCTCAAAGGCTGGCCGACCATGATCGAACGCGCCGTGGATAACCTGCTGCGCAATGCCCAACGCTTCAACCCCGTCGGCCAACCGATTGAATTGCAGGCCCAGCACCAAGGCGGGCGCATTCTGATCAGCGTGCGTGACCACGGCCCCGGCGTTGAAGCCGAGCACTTGAGCCAACTGGGCGAGCCGTTCTACCGCGCCCCCGGCCAGGTTGCCCAGGGACATGGGCTGGGGCTGGCCATCGCCCGTCGCGCCGCCGAGCGCCATGGCGGCAACCTGATCCTGGCCAATCACCCTGACGGCGGTTTTGTCGCCAGTATCGATCTGCCGCTGGAACCCGGCGTTGTCACAGCCGTGTGAAGATCTTCTATAGTGGCCCTTCTCTTACGGAGGGCCTTTGATGACTGACCTGCTGACTCCCATCCAAGCCGCACTCGATTTACCACACGCAGCGATAGCCATGACCGAAACCGGGGCCCTGCCCTCGGCCTTCGCCGTCACCGACCTGGCCGCTGCCAGCATCGGCGCCGCCGGCCAGGCCATCGCCCAGTTGCTCCATCAGCAGACCGGGCGCTTGCCCAATGTCAGCGTGGACCGGCGCCTGGCCTCCTTGTGGTTCTCTTCTTCAATTCGCCCGGTGGGTTGGCAAGTGCCGCCGCTGTGGGACTCGGTGGCCGGTGACTACGCCAGCACCGACGGCTGGATTCGCTTGCATACCAACGCGCCCCATCACCGTGCCGCGGCAGAGCGGGTGCTGGGGCCCGTGGCCGACCGCGCCGAAATGGCAACCAAAGTCGCGGCATGGAACGCCGCCGAACTGGAGCAGGCCATTGTCGACGCCGGCGGTTGTGCCGCGCAGATGCGTGGGTGGCAAGCCTGGCAGCAGCATCCACAAGGCTTGGCAGTGAATGCCGAAGAGCTGGTAAAGCGCCAGGTTTTCGAAAGCCGCACCGACAAACCCTGGCTCGGTTCGCCTGCGCGCCCGCTGGCCGGTATCAAGGTGCTGGACTTGACCCGCGTATTGGCCGGCCCGGTGGCCAGTCGTTTCCTCGCCGGGTTGGGTGCGGATGTACTGCGCATCGATTCGCCGACCTGGAACGAACCCGGCGTGGTGCCGGAAATGACCCTGGGCAAACGCTGCGCCCGCCTTGACTTGAAAAGCCCCGAAGGCCGACAGGTATTCGAAGCCCTGCTTAAGGATGCTGACGTGCTGTTCCATGGTTACCGCGCCGATGCCCTGGAACGACTGGGATACACCCCAGGCGAACGACAAGACCTCGCCCCCGGGCTGATCGACGTCAGCCTCAACGCCTACGGCTGGAGCGGCCCATGGCGTAACCGTCGCGGCTTCGACAGCCTGGTACAGATGAGCAGCGGCATTGCCGAGGCGGGCATGGCCTGGAAGCAGGCGGATAAACCCGTGCCGCTGCCAGTGCAGGCGCTGGATCACGCCACCGGCTACCTGATGGCTGCCAGTGCGATCCGGGCCTTGGGCGAACGCCTGGCATCCGGCCGCGGTGGCTCGGCGCGCTTGTCATTGGCGCGTACGGCGAAGTTGCTGGTGGATGCAGGACACGTGCCGGGACAAGCGGCGTTGCGTGCCGAAGATCCAAGCGATCAAGGGCTGGTGGTGGAGCAGACGGCGTGGGGGCAGGCCCATCGGTTGCTGGCGCCGCTGAGCATCAGTGGCACGCCGTTGCAGTGGGATTTGCCGGCGGGGGAGTTGGGCGCGCACCGGCCTCAGTGGTGATTAATACACTGTAGGAGCGAGCTTGCTCGCGAAGGTCGCCAACGATAACGCGGGAAACCTGACACCCAGCGGCGATCTAAGGTTTTTCGCGCGCAAGCTCGCTCCTACAGGGTTGTCCACAGATGCTGCGCCGCATATGCCCTCAATGGTCGCCACGCCTCGGCCCGGGCCAGCAACTGCCGCGCCGACACCGGCCCACCCTCCAGCGCCGCCAGCGCATTGATCAAACCGATATCCCCAGATGCAAACGCATCCGCCTCGCGCAACTGGCGCATGGCGATGTACTGCGCGGTCCAGTCGCCAATCCCCGGCAACACCACCAACCGCGCAACGCCGTCCTTGAGGCTGGCCTTGGGTTGGAACACCCGCGGGTCATCCAACACTGCCTGGGCCACGGCAGACAAGGTACGACCTCGCGCCTTGGGCATGCCCAGGGTCGCCAGGTCCGCCGCCGCCAGCACTTCGGGTGTCGGGAACACATGAGTGATACCGGCGTATGGGGTGTGCAGCGGCTGGCCATACTGCGCCACCAGCTTGCCCGCCAGGCGAATGGCCGCCACCACAGTGATCTGCTGGCCCAGCACCGCACGAATCGCCAGCTCCAACCCGTCCCAGGTCCCGGGCACGCGAAGGCCAGGACGGGCCGCGACCAGTTGCGCCATCAACGGGTCGTCAGCCAAGTGGGCATTAATCAACTTGGGCTGGGCATCCAGGTCGAACATGGCCCGCAGACGTCGCTCGATCTCGGGCAGCGCCGCCGCGTCAGGAAACGCGACATCCGCCGCCAGCCAATCACCCGCGCCGGGCGCCACGCTGAGCCAACCCTGTTGCCCGTTCACGCTGATGCTGCGCCGGTACACGCCGGCCTCAACGGTTTCTAATCCATTGATGGCTCGAGCTGACAGAAACGCCAACATTGCCGCCCAATCGTAGGGCGGCTGATACGCCAATCTCACAACGACAATACCCCGCTATACAACCCGTATGCCGCCAACCCGGCGCCCGCGATCACGCAGCTGAAAATGCCTTTTTCCACGTGGGTAAACAAGGGTTGACCTTGCTCGCGCTTGGCCTGGGCGAAAAGGATCACACCCGGGGCATACAGCAGCGCCGACAGCAGCAAATACTTCAAGCCCCCGGCGTACAACAGCCATACCGCATAGCCGAGGGCAATCAGCCCCACTGCCAAATCTTTCATGCGCTGGCGCGGGGCGCCGGCATAGGTCTCACCGCGCCCGCTCAACAACACCGCATAGGCCGCCGACCACAGGTAGGGCACCAGGATCATCGACGACGCCAGGTAGATCAGGGTGGTGTAGGTGCTGGCCGAAAACAACGTAATCACCAGGAACGCCTGGATCATCACATTAGTCAGCCACAGCGCGTTAACGGGCACCTGATTGGCATTTTCCTTTTTCAGGAACGCCGGCATGGTCTTGTCATGGGCAGTGGCATAGAGGATTTCCGCGCAGAGCAGCGCCCATGAAAGCAACGCCCCGAGCAGCGAAACCGCCAGGCCGATGCTGATCAATACCGCGCCCCAGGGCCCGACGATGTGTTCCAGCACGCCCGCCAGGGAAGGGTTCTGCAACTGCGCCAATTGCGGCTGACTCATGATGCCCAGGGACAGCACATTCACCAGCACCAACAGCGCCAGCACGCCCAGGAAACCAATCACCGTGGCGCGGCCTACATCCGAGCGTTTCTCGGCCCGCGCCGAGTACACGCTGGCGCCTTCGATGCCGATAAACACAAACACCGTAACCAGCATCATGTGGCGCACCTGCTCGACCACGCTGCCCATCTGCGGGTTACCCAGGCCCCAGATGTCGCGGGTGAAGATATCCGCCTTGAACGCGACGGCGGCGATCGCGATAAACATCAACAGCGGCACAATCTTCGCCACCGTGGTGACCTGGTTGATAAACGCCGCCTCCTTGATCCCGCGCAGCACCAGGAAATGCACCGCCCACAGCAACAGTGACGCACAACCGATGGCCAGCGGTGTATTGCCCTGGCCGAACGCCGGGAAAAAGTAACCCAGGGTGCTGAACAGCAACACGAAATAACCGACGTTGCCCATCCACGCGCTGATCCAGTAACCCCAGGCGGACGAGAACCCCATGTAATCGCCAAAACCGGCCTTGGCGTAGGCGTACACGCCGGAGTCCAGTTCCGGTTTGCGATTGGCCAGGGTCTGGAACACAAAGGCCAGGGTCAACATGCCGACTGCCGTGATTGCCCAGCCAATCAGCACGGCGCCCACTTCTGCACGGGCCGCCATGTTTTGCGGGAGCGAGAAGATCCCGCCGCCAATCATCGAACCCACGACCAAGGCGATCAGGGCACTGAGCCGAAGTTTCTGGGCTGGTTGGGACATGCAGGTTCCTCACAATAAAAGTTTGAGCCGACCACTGCGCACTCAACTAATTCAATTTAGTGACACTAACGCTTCATAACATAAGTGCATGTAAACGCGAGAAGTTTAGGCTTATTTAGAATTTAAATAAGTCAATTATGAAGCGTTCGTCAGACGCCGTACAAAAAGTTTGCACATCCGCAAATACGAACTAGCGTCAACCACCATGTCCCAGACGAAATGATTAACCACATCGGAAGAGCCCGCTCTAGCAAGCGCCCTCCCGCGGACTGCGTCGCCCAGCAACTTATGCCCCTAAGTCGCTAATTCACAATGGAATGTGCCAATGAAGTGATCTGAGTCAGCTGTTTGATTGGCGCACGGAATTATTCTGTGATCTCTCTTCTCCTGCATTGGAGTCACGCAATGTCTGATTCTCCCGGAAAACTTAGGCTTGGTGCGCTGGTTGCACTTGTCGTGGGCTCAATGATTGGCGGCGGGATCTTCTCGCTGCCGCAAAACATGGCAGCCAGTGCCGACGTAGGCGCAGTTTTGATTGGCTGGGTAATTACCGCCATCGGCATGCTGACCCTCGCATTCGTCTTCCAGACCCTCGCCAACCGCAAGCCTGACCTCGACGGCGGTGTGTACGCCTACGCCAAGGCCGGTTTCGGCGACTACATGGGTTTCTCATCCGCCTGGGGTTACTGGATCAGTGCCTGGCTGGGCAACGTGGGGTACTTCGTACTCTTGTTCAGCACCCTCGGCTACTTCTTCCCGATCTTTGGCGAAGGCAACACGCCAGCGGCGGTGATTGGTGCATCGGTGCTGCTGTGGGCTGTGCATTTTCTGGTGCTGCGCGGGATCAAGGAAGCGGCGTTCATCAACCTGGTCACCACCGTGGCCAAGGTCGTACCGCTGCTGCTGTTCGTACTCATCGCACTGTTCGCGTTCAAGCTGGATATCTTCACCGCTGACATCTGGGGTGTGAAAAACCCCGACCTGGGCAGCGTGATGAACCAGGTGCGCAACATGATGCTGGTCACCGTGTGGGTGTTTATCGGTATCGAAGGCGCGAGCATCTTCTCCTCCCGTGCGGAGAAACGCAGCGACGTGGGCAAGGCCACCGTGATCGGTTTTATCACCGTGCTGCTGTTCCTGATGCTGGTGAACGTGCTGTCCCTGGGGATCATGACCCAGCCGGAACTGGCCAAGCTGCAAAACCCGTCGATGGCCGCGGTGCTCGAGCACGTGGTGGGCCACTGGGGCGCGGTGCTGATCAGCGTCGGCTTGATCATTTCGCTGCTGGGCGCGTTGCTGTCCTGGGTGCTGCTGTGTGCGGAGATCATGTTTGCCGCCGCCAAGGACCACACCATGCCGGAGTTCCTGCGTAAGGAAAACGCCAACCACGTGCCGGTCAATGCCCTGTGGCTGACCAACGCGATGGTACAGATCTTCCTGGTGATCACGCTGTTTTCCGCCAGCACCTACCTGTCGCTGATCTACCTCGCCACCTCGATGATCCTGGTGCCTTACCTGTGGTCGGCGGCCTACGCCCTGCTGCTGGCGGTGCGTGGGGAAACCTACGAAAACGCCCTCAAGGAGCGCAAGAAAGACCTGTTCATCGGCGCCGTCGCGCTGATCTACGCGATCTGGCTGCTCTACGCCGGCGGCACCAAGTACCTGCTGCTCTCTGCCCTGCTCTATGCCCCCGGCGCGATCCTGTTCGCCAAGGCCAAGCGTGAACTGGGCAAACCGATTTTCACCAACGTCGAGAAGCTGATTTTCGCCGCAGTGGTCATTGGCGCCCTGGTGGCGGCCTATGGGCTCTACGACGGCTTCCTGACTCTGTAATTGTATGTTCACTGGAGGATTTGTAATGACCACGGAAAAAGTTAAGTACGGCGTACATTCCGAAGCCGGCAAACTGCGCAAAGTCATGGTGTGCTCCCCAGGCTTGGCCCACCAGCGGCTGACCCCCAATAACTGCGACGAACTGCTGTTCGATGACGTGCTGTGGGTGGCACAGGCCAAGCGCGACCATTTCGACTTCGTGACCAAGATGCGCGAGCGGGATATTGATGTGCTGGAAATGCACAACCTGCTCACCGACATCGTCGCCATCCCCGAAGCCCTGGACTGGATCCTGGAGCGCAAGATCACCGCCAACACCGTGGGCCTGGGCCTGGTCGATGAGGTCGGCTCGTGGCTGCGCAGCCTGGAGCCGCGCAAGATCACCGAGTTCCTGATTGGTGGTGTGTCGGCCGATGACCTGCCGAGCAGCTTCGGTGGCAGGACCATCGAGATGTTCCGCGACTTCCTCGGCCACGCCAGCTTCATCCTGCCGCCGCTGCCCAACACCCAGTTCACCCGCGATACCACCTGCTGGATCTACGGCGGTGTAACGCTTAACCCGATGTACTGGCCGGCGCGACGCCAGGAAACCCTGCTGGCCTCCGCCATCTACAAGTTCCATCCGGAATTCACCAACGCCGACTTCCAGATCTGGTACGGCGACCCCGACCAAGAACACGGCGCCGCCACATTAGAAGGCGGTGACGTCATGCCGATTGGCAACGGCGTGGTGTTGATCGGCATGGGCGAGCGTTCGTCCCACCAGGCCATCGGCCAACTGGCGCGCAACCTGTTCAAGAACAACGCCGTTGAGCGGGTGATCGTTGCCGGCCTGCCGAAATCCCGCGCAGCCATGCACCTGGACACCGTGTTCAGCTTCTGCGACCGCGACCTGGTGACCGTCTTCCCGGAAGTGGTCAACCAGATCGTGCCGTTCACCCTGCGCCCTGACGACAGCAAGCCCCACGGCATCGATATCCAACGCGAGACCACCAACTTCCTCGATACCGTCGCCGCAGCCCTCAACCTCAAGGCCCTGCGCGTGGTCGAGACCGGCGGCAACAGCTTCGCCGCCGAACGCGAGCAGTGGGATGACGGCAATAACGTGGTGGCTGTAGAGCCTGGCGTGGTGATCGGCTACGACCGCAACACCTACACCAATACCCTGCTGCGCAAGGCCGGTGTGGAAGTCATCACCATCAGCGCCGGTGAGCTGGGCCGTGGCCGTGGCGGCGGCCACTGCATGACCTGCCCGATCATCCGCGACCCTATCGACTATTAAGGAGATTCCATCATGGCTTTCAATATGCGCAACCGCAGCCTGCTGTCGCTGATGCACCACACCACTCGTGAGCTGAACTACCTGCTGGACCTGTCCCGCGACCTCAAGCGCGCCAAATACACCGGCACTGAGCGTCCGCACCTGCAAGGCAAGAACATTGCGTTGATCTTCGAAAAAACCTCGACCCGCACCCGCTGCGCCTTCGAAGTCGCGGCCCATGACCAGGGCGCCCACGTCACCTACATCGACCCGGTGTCATCGCAGATCGGCCACAAAGAAAGCATGAAAGACACCGCCCGCGTCCTGGGCCGGATGTTCGATGCCATCGAGTACCGTGGTTTTGAGCAGGAAATCGTCGAAGAGCTGGCCAAGTTCGCCGGTGTGCCAGTGTTCAACGGCCTCACCGCCGAATTCCACCCGACCCAGATGATCGCCGACACCCTGACCATGCGCGAACACAGCGACAAGCCGCTGCATGACATCAGCTACGCCTACCTCGGTGACGCACGCTACAACATGGGTAACTCGTTACTGATGATCGGCGCCAAGCTCGGCATGGACGTGCGCATCGGCGCTCCGAAAGCGCTGTGGCCGCACGACGATTTCATCAAGCAATGCCAAGCGTTTGCCGAGGAAAGCGGCGCACGCATCACCATTACCGAAGACCCTGCCGAAGCGGTCAAGGGCGTGGACTTTATCCACACCGATATCTGGGTGTCGATGGGCGAGCCAGTGGAAGCCTGGGACGAGCGTATCGAGCAACTGCTGCCCTACCAGGTCAACGCCAAGATGATGAAAGCCTCGGGCAACCCCCGGGTGAAATTCATGCACTGCCTGCCGGCGTTCCATAACAGCGAAACCAAGGTTGGCAAGGACATCGCAGCGCGGTATCCGCACCTGGCCAACGGTGTGGAGGTAACCGAGGAAGTGTTCGAGTCGCCAGCCAACATTGCCTTTGAGCAGGCGGAAAACCGCATGCATACCATCAAGGCGATTCTGGTGTCGGCACTGGCGGATATCTAACTCTCACTGTCGGAACAGGGTTCAAAAATGTGGGAGGGGGCTTGCTCCCGATAGCGGTGGCTCAGCTATAGATAAATTGACTGTCCCGCCGCCATCGGGAGCAAGCCCCCTCACACATTGGGCTCTGTGCTCACACCCTAGAAGGATTGCATTATGCGCATCGTCGTAGCCCTGGGCGGCAACGCCCTCCTGCGCCGTGGTGAACCCATGACCGCGGACAACCAACGCGCCAATATCCGCATCGCCACCGAACAGATCGCCAAGATCCACGCCGGCAATGAGCTGGTGATCGCCCACGGCAATGGCCCGCAAGTGGGCCTGCTGTCGTTGCAGGCGGCGGCCTACACCAGCGTCTCGCCGTACCCGCTGGACGTGCTGGGCGCCGAGACCGAAGGCATGATCGGCTATATCATCGAACAGGAACTGGGCAACCTGCTGGACTTCGAAGTACCGTTTGCCACCCTGCTCACCCAGGTTGAAGTCGATGCCAAGGACCCGGCGTTCCAGAACCCGACCAAACCCATCGGCCCGGTGTATTCCAAGGCCGAGGCAGAAAAACTCGCCGCCGAAAAAGGCTGGGCCATCGCCCCCGACGGCGAAAAATATCGCCGTGTGGTCGCCAGCCCGCGGCCCAAACGCATCTTTGAGATTCGCCCGATCAAGTGGCTGCTGGAAAAAAACGCCATCGTGATCTGCGCCGGCGGCGGCGGCATCCCGACGATGTATGGCGAAGACGGCAAGCTCAAGGGCATTGAAGCAGTGATCGACAAAGACCTGTGTTCGTCGTTGCTGGCCGCGCAATTGGACGCCGATCTGCTGGTGATCGCCACCGACGTCAACGCCGCCTTTATCGATTTCGGCAAGCCAACCCAGAAAGCCATCGGCCAGGCCCACCCGGACGACATGGAAAAACTCGGCTTCGCCGCCGGCTCCATGGGTCCCAAGGTGCAAGCGGCCTGCGAGTTCGCCCGCCAGACTGGCAAAACCGCGGTGATCGGTTCACTCTCGGACATCGAAGCCATTGTCCAGGGCAGCGCCGGCACCCGCATCAGCACGGCAAAACCTGGCATCACTTATCTGTGAAGTAGAGGAGATACGCCTATGGCTACCTTTGAACCCGGTCACTTGCACGTTGAACGCCACGCGCTTAACAAAGACGACTACAGCTACAACCTGTGCATCGACTATGAAGTCAGCCAGGACCCAAAGGAAGGCAAGGGAATGCTCTTCAAGCTGCACGGTTCGGTGCAGGGCAAGGACCTCAAGGAAGAGTTCTTCCTGCCCAAGGACCAGGCCTTCGACTTTGCGCGGCATGCGATGAACATTGCGCAGAAATACGGCATGCCGAAGGTCGCGGTGCTCAATGGTTCGATGCACAAGCAGTACGACCTGATGTTCGAGGATGTGCGGCATCAGTTGGATGTGAAATCAGGTGATCCAGTCAAGCCCGAACACCTGGAGTAAGTTGAAAATGTGGGAGGGGGCTTGCCCCCGATGGCTGTGTGTCAGCAACAGATTTATTAGCTGATCCACCGCAATCAGGGGCAAGCCCCCTCCTACATTTTGACCGCCATCATTCGTCAGATTTCACCTGCGCCCCGCGCCAAGGCATACTTGCCGCCTCTCGCTCCCCAGAATTGCTAGCACCCCATGCGTATCCACGTCAGCTTCATCGACCGCGTCGGCATCACCCAGGAAGTCCTGGCCTTGCTCGGTGGGCGCAATCTCAACCTGGATGCGGTGGAGATGGTGCCGCCCAACGTCTATATCGATGCGCCGACCCTCAGCGCCGAGGTGCTCGAAGAGCTGCGCGACGCGTTGTTCAGCGTGCACGGCGTGCAAGCGGTTAAGGTGGTCGACATCCTGCCGGGCCAACGCCGCCACCTGCAACTCGACGCCCTGCTGGCAGCCATGACCGACCCGGTGCTGGCCCTGGACAGCGCGGGCAAGATCCTGCTGGCCAACCCGGCGTTGATCGCGCTGTACGGACGCGAGCCGGCCGGGGAAAGCATTGCCGAGCTGTTCAATGACCCAACGCTGCTGGACACTTTGCTGGAACATGGTTTTCGCCTGCCGTTGCGCGAGATCAGCGTCAACGGCCAAACCCTGTTGCTGGATGCCACGCCAATCACTGACGCAGGCGCCCTGCTCACCCTCTACCAGCCCAATCGCATCGGCGAGCAACTGTCGGCACTGCACCACGACCATGCCGAAGGTTTTGATGCGCTGCTGGGCGAATCCCCGGCCATCCGTACCCTCAAGGCGCGAGCGCAACGGGTGGCGGCGTTGGATGCACCGCTGCTGATCCAGGGCGAAACCGGCACCGGCAAGGAGCTGGTGGCCCGCGCCTGTCACGCCACCAGCGCACGCCACAGTGCGCCGTTTTTGGCCTTGAACTGCGCGGCACTCCCGGAAAACCTCGCTGAGAGCGAGTTGTTCGGTTACGCCCCGGGCGCCTTTACCGGCGCCCAGCGCGGCGGCAAGCCGGGGCTGATGGAACTGGCCAACCAGGGCACGGTATTTCTGGATGAGATCGGCGAGATGTCGCCGTACCTGCAAGCCAAGTTGCTGCGCTTTCTCAATGACGGCAGCTTTCGCCGTGTGGGCGGTGACCGCGAAGTGAAGGTCAATGTGCGCATCCTCAGCGCCACCCACCGCGATCTGGAAAAGATGGTCAGCGAAGGCACCTTCCGCGAAGACCTGTTTTACCGCCTCAACGTCCTCAACGTCGAAGTACCGCCCCTGCGCGCACGCGGCCAGGACATCCTGCTGCTGGCCCGCTACTTCATGCAGCAGGCCTGCGCGCAGATCCAGCGCCCGGTCTGCCGCCTGGCGCCCGGCACTTATCCGGCACTGCTGGACAATCGCTGGCCGGGCAACGTGCGGCAACTGCAAAACGTGATCTTCCGCGCCGCTGCTATCTGCGAAAGCAGCCTGGTGGACATCGGCGACCTGGACATCGCCGGCACCTCCGTGGCACGCCAGAACGATGGCGAAATCGAGAGCCTGGAACAGGCCGTGGAAGACTTTGAGCGCGATCTGCTGGAAAAGCTCTACACCAGCTACCCCTCGACCCGCCAACTGGCCAGCCGGTTGCAGACTTCCCATACGGCAATCGCCCATCGCCTGCGCAAGTACGGCATCCCCAACAAGCCCTGATTCAAGTTGGAATACAAACAAATGTGGGAGGGGGCTTGCTCCCGATAGCGGTGTGTCGGCCATAAACCTTTGACTGATACACCGCTATCGGGAGCAAGCCCCCTCCCACATTTGCAGAGCATTCCAAATTTTGGTCCAGGAACGACATTCAGTGTACTGAAAGCGCTACAGCGTAACGATATCGCTACAACCCTGTTTTTTGCGCGCCATGCAAGGCTTTGATCCACATAGGCTTTTTTTCACGCACCCGACTGTAGCGAAATCGCTACATGTAAACACGCTAACGTTATAACTATTTTCATCAAGTCTTTGATTTATAAAGACTTAATAACCTTGGCCGCAATATTGCTAAGCAACTCCCCATTATTCCAATCCCGTCCACCAGACGATTCTGGCCCTGAGGAGTTTCCATGAGCGAGTTGCGTTTCACTGAAGATCACGAATGGCTGCGCGCCGAAGCCGATGGCAGCGTTACCGTGGGCATCACCGCTTTTGCGCAGAACGCGCTGGGTGATGTGGTTTTCGTGCAACTGCCGGAGTTGCAGGCTTACGACAAGGGCGCTGAAGCCTCCACCGTGGAATCGGTAAAAGCCGCCAGCGGCGTGTATATGCCGTTGGACGGTGAAGTGCTGGAAGTGAACGACAAGCTCAGTGACAGCCCGGAACTGGTCAACGAAGACCCGATGGGTGAAGGCTGGTTCTTCCGCTTTAAACCGACCGACGCCGAGGCAGTGGCTAAGCTGTTGGATCAGGATGCATACGACCGCCTGATCAAAGCCAACGCAGAAGCCGAGGAGCGCGCCATGAGTATCAATTTGACCACCGCCAACGAATTCATCGCCCGCCACATCGGCCCGCGCCAGGCAGATGAGCAGCAGATGCTCGCCAGCCTGGGCTTTGATTCCCTCGAAGCCCTCAGTGCCAGCGTGATCCCGGAAAGCATCAAGGGCACCAGCGTGCTCGGCCTGGAAGACGGCTTGAGCGAAGCCGAGGCCCTGGCCAGGATCAAGGCCATCGCCGGCCAGAACCAACTGTTCAAGACCTACATCGGCCAGGGCTACTACAACTGCCATACGCCGTCGCCGATCCTGCGTAACCTGCTGGAAAACCCGGCCTGGTACACCGCTTACACGCCGTATCAGCCAGAGATTTCCCAGGGCCGCCTGGAGGCCCTGCTGAACTTCCAGACGCTGATCAGCGACCTCACCGGCCTGCCGATTGCCAACGCGTCCCTGCTCGATGAAGCCACCGCCGCCGCCGAAGCCATGACCTTCTGCAAGCGCCTGAGCAAGAACAAAGGCAGCAATGCCTTCTTCGCCTCAGTGCACAGCCACCCGCAAACCCTCGACGTACTGCGCACCCGTGCCGAACCGCTGGGCATCGACGTGGTGGTCGGCGATGAGCGCGAACTGACCGACGTCAGCCCGTTCTTCGGCGCACTGCTGCAATACCCGGCCAGCAACGGCGATGTATTTGATTACCGCGAGCTGACCGAGCGTTTCCACGCCGCCAATGCCCTGGTGGCCGTGGCCGCCGACCTGCTGGCCCTGACCCTGCTGACCCCACCGGGTGAGTTCGGTGCCGACGTCGCCATTGGCAGCGCGCAACGCTTCGGCGTGCCGCTGGGCTTTGGTGGCCCGCACGCGGCGTACTTCTCCACCAAGGATGCGTTCAAGCGCGATATGCCGGGGCGCCTGGTCGGGGTTTCCGTCGACCGCTTCGGCAAGCCGGCCCTGCGCCTGGCCATGCAGACCCGCGAACAACATATCCGTCGCGAGAAGGCCACCAGCAACATCTGCACCGCCCAGGTGCTGCTGGCCAACATCGCCAGCATGTACGCCGTGTACCACGGTCCCAAGGGACTGACCCAGATCGCCCAGCGCATTCACCAGCTGACCGCGATCCTGGCCAAGGGCTTGACCGCCCTGGGCCTTGAGGTCGAGCAGAAAAACTTCTTCGACACGATCACACTCAACACCGGCGCCAACACCAAAGCCTTGCATGACAAGGCCCACGCCCAGCGCATCAATCTTCGTGTAGTCGACGCCGAACGTGTTGGCCTGTCGGTCGACGAAACCACCACCCAGGCCGATATCCAGGCCTTGTGGGCGATCTTCGCCGACGGCAAGGCCCTTCCCGCCTTCGCCGCCACCGACAGCACCCTGCCTGCCGCTCTGCTGCGCCAGTCACCGATCCTCAGCCACCCGGTATTCAACCGCTATCATTCGGAAACCGAGCTGATGCGCTACCTGCGCAAGCTGGCCGACAAGGACCTGGCCTTGGACCGCACCATGATCCCGCTGGGCTCGTGCACCATGAAGCTCAACGCCGCCAGCGAAATGATCCCGGTGACCTGGGCCGAGTTCGGTGCCCTGCACCCCTTCGCCCCGGCTTCACAAAGCGCCGGCTATCAGCAACTGACCACCGAACTGGAGGCCATGCTCTGCGCGGCCACCGGCTACGATGCGATCTCCCTGCAGCCAAACGCCGGCTCCCAAGGTGAATACGCAGGCCTATTGGCCATCCGCGCCTATCACCAGAGCCGTGGCGAAGCACGTCGCGACATCTGCCTGATCCCATCGTCGGCCCACGGCACCAACCCGGCCACCGCCAACATGGCCGGCATGCGCGTGGTGGTGACCGCCTGCGATGCGCGTGGCAACGTCGATATCGAAGACCTGCGCGCCAAGGCCATCGAGCACCGCGAGCACCTCGCCGCGCTGATGATCACCTACCCGTCCACCCACGGCGTGTTCGAGGAAGGCATCCGTGACATCTGCGCGATCATCCACGACAACGGCGGCCAGGTGTACATCGACGGCGCCAACATGAATGCCATGGTTGGCCTGTGCGCACCGGGCAAGTTCGGCGGCGACGTGTCCCACCTGAACCTGCACAAGACCTTCTGTATCCCCCACGGCGGTGGCGGCCCCGGCGTTGGTCCGATTGGCGTCAAGTCGCACCTCACGCCATTCCTGCCGGGCCACGCGGCCATGGAACGCAAGGAAGGCGCGGTGTGTGCCGCACCGTTCGGCAGCGCGAGCATTCTGCCGATCACCTGGATGTACATCAGCATGATGGGCGGCGCCGGCCTCAAGCGCGCCTCGCAGTTGGCGATCCTGAATGCCAACTACATTTCCCGTCGCCTGGAAGAGCACTACCCCGTGCTCTACACCGGCAGCAACGGTCTGGTGGCCCATGAATGCATCCTCGACCTGCGCCCGTTGAAAGACAGCAGTGGCATCAGCGTGGATGACGTGGCCAAGCGCCTGATCGACTTCGGTTTCCATGCGCCGACCATGTCGTTCCCGGTGGCAGGCACCTTGATGATCGAGCCGACCGAAAGTGAGTCCAAGGAAGAACTGGACCGTTTCTGCGACGCCATGATCGCCATCCGCGAAGAGATCCGCGCGGTGGAAAACGGCACGCTGGACAAGGACGACAACCCGTTGAAAAACGCACCACACACCGCCGCAGAATTGGTCGGCGAGTGGTCACACCCCTACAGCCGTGAACAAGCGGTGTACCCGGTCGCCTCGCTGATCGAAGGCAAATACTGGCCACCGGTTGGCCGGGTCGACAACGTGTTTGGCGACCGCAACCTCGTCTGCGCATGTCCGTCGATCGAGAGCTACGCATAACCTGAAGGTCAACTCGATCAAAGGTGGGAGCGGGCTTGCTCGCGAAAGCGGTGTATCAGTTACAGGTGCATCAACTGACAGCCCGTTTTCGCGCGCAAGCCCGCTCCCACATTTTTGACAACATTATCGAGTGCTGACGCCTAACCGCGCGCCAGCACGTTTTTCAGGAGCTGAATATGTCCACCGAAACCCTGTTGAAAACCCCATTGCACGCCCTGCACCTTGAGCTGGGCGCGCGCATGGTGCCCTTCGCCGGCTACGACATGCCAGTGCAGTACCCGCTGGGCGTGATGAAGGAACACCTGCACACCCGTGAACAGGCCGGGTTGTTCGACGTGTCCCACATGGGCCAGATCCGCCTGACCGGCGCCAATGCCGCCAAGGCCCTGGAAACCCTGGTACCGGTCGATATCATCGACCTGCCGGTGGGCATGCAGCGCTACGCGATGTTCACCAACGAGCAAGGCGGCATCCTCGACGATCTGATGGTCGCCAATCTGGGCAACGACGAACTGTTCCTGGTGGTCAACGCCGCCTGCAAGGACCAGGACCTGGCGCATCTGCGCAAACATATCGGCGACCAATGCACCATTGAGCCGCTGTTCGAAGAGCGCGCCCTGCTCGCACTGCAAGGCCCGGCGGCGGTGAAGGTACTGGCGCGCCTGGCGCCGGAGGTCACCCAGATGACCTTCATGCAATTTGCCACTCTGCGCCTGCTGGGCGTGGACTGCTACGTCAGCCGTTCCGGCTACACCGGTGAAGACGGCTTTGAAATTTCCGTACCGGCAGCTAACGCAGAAAGCCTGGCCCGCAGCCTGCTGGCCGAAACCGAAGTACAGGCCATTGGCCTGGGCGCCCGCGACTCCCTGCGCCTGGAAGCCGGCCTGTGCCTCTATGGCCATGACATGAACACCGACACCACGCCAATCGAAGCCAGCCTGTTGTGGGCAATCTCCAAGGCTCGGCGTGCCGATGGCCCACGTGCCGGCGGTTTCCCGGGTGCCGACCGCATCTTCACCCAGCAACAAGCCGGCGTGAGCCGCAAGCGCGTAGGCTTGCTGCCCCAGGAACGCACCCCGGTGCGTGAAGGTGCCGAGATCGTCGACGAACAAGGCACCGTGATCGGCAGCGTATGCAGCGGTGGCTTTGGTCCAACCCTGGGCGGTCCGCTGGCCATGGGTTACCTGGACAGCGGCTTTACTGCACTGGATAGCGAAGTCTCTGCACTGGTGCGTGGGAAAAAGGTGCCATTACGTGTAAGTAAAATGCCATTTGTGCCACAGCGTTACTATCGCGGCTGATTAAATGTTTCCATAAGTAACGCGGCTGCGCTTACGCGCACTAAACTGTAACGCAGCCGCCATAAAACAGTGCATATCCGATAGTCTTTTCTATAGGAAGTCTCCTATAACAAGTGAATAACTCTATCGAATAACTCGCCACTACTACGTTCAACAAAGTGTCATGTGCCCGAGCAAAAACAGGGTCTTTCGCAGGGCTTGTTTTTTTCATATTAGTTGGCGTAGAGTTCCTTCACTGTGTTTGCATGGGTCGCTTGGAACCTGGACCTGGGCAGTAGCTAAAAGTTTTGCTACAACCCGTTCGACGTCTCTTACTTTCCTGCAACCCAGCCCAGTACTCTTTCATGTGAAAGGGGCTGTCATTAATTTTTAGCGTCAAAGGAAAGAAGAAAATGGCTGAACGTCAGAGCGGTCTCGTCAAGTGGTTCAATGACGAAAAAGGGTTTGGTTTTATCACTCCAGAAAGCGGCCCGGATCTGTTTGTGCATTTCCGCGCTATCCAGGGCAATGGCTTCAAGAGCCTGAAAGAAGGCCAGAAAGTGACCTTCGTAGCTGTACAAGGCCAGAAAGGCATGCAGGCTGACGAAGTACAAGCAGAGAACACCTGATCCTTCCTGCGACAAAAAGCCCCTGATATGACATCAGGGGCTTTTTTATGGGCGTTTGTCCGTAAAATGCTGCTTTTCCTCCTGAGAGCCCTGCCATGTCGAAGCACCTGCTAAGCCCCCAAGGCCAATTCCCCGCCGTTGGCCTGGGCCGTCGCCTGGCAGCGATGTTCTACGATTTCCTGTTGTGCACGGCGCTGCTGATCGTCACCGCCTTTATCTACAAGCTGGTGTGGATCGCCTTTGTGGGCGAAGCGAAAATGCGCACCCTCACCGAATCCGGCGCGCTGGACGGTGACCCGTTGCTGTCGACGATCCTGTTGTTTGTACTGTTTGGGTTCTTCGCCAAGTTCTGGACCCATTCGGGGCAAACCCTGGGCATGCAGGTGTGGGGCGTGCGCGTGCAAAACGCCGACGGCTCGCGGATCAGCCTGTGGCAGGCATTGTTGCGTTTTGTGGTGTCCATTGCGTCATGGTTGTGCGTGGGGCTGGGGTTTATCTGGTCGTTGTTCGACAAACAGAAACGCAGCTGGCATGACATCTATTCGGACACGCAGTTGGTGCGAATCCCCAAGCAAAAGAAGTAACCACCTGCCAAGTGAAGATCAAAATGTGGGAGCAAGCCCCCTCCCACATTTGGAAAGTGTTCACACCTGGGCTATGCGTTACCTGCCAGCTTTAGGCGTGCGGCCTGGGTGAAATCCAACATGCGCTTTAGCGGCCGCACCGCCTGTGGAATCACCGACGGTTCGACGAAAATCTCATTACTGCCCTCACGCAGACACTGCAACGTGCGCTCCAGCGTGTTCATTGCCATCCACGGGCAGTGCGCGCAACTGCGGCATGCCGCGCCGTTGCCGGCGGTAGGCGCTTCAATGAAAATCTTGTCCGGGCACAGCTGCTGCATCTTGTAGAAGATGCCGCGATCAGTTGCCACGATAAAGGTCTTGTTCGGCAGGCGCTGCGCTGCAGCAATCAGTTGGCTCGTCGAGCCTACGGCATCCGCCAGCTCGATCACCGAAGTCGGTGACTCCGGGTGCACCAGGATCGCCGCGTCCGGGTACAGCGCCTTCATGTCTTCCAACTGCTTGGACTTGAACTCTTCATGGACGATGCAGGCACCGTCCCACAGCAGCATGTCGGCACCGGTCTGGCGCTGGATGTAGGTGCCCAGGTGTTTGTCCGGGCCCCAGATGATGGTCTCGCCGTTGTCCATCAGGCTTTCGACGATCTCCAGTGCGCAGCTTGAGGTGACCACCCAATCGGCACGGGCTTTGACCGCCGCCGAGGTGTTGGCGTACACCACCACGGTGCGCTCGGGATGCTGGTCGCAGAATGCAGAGAACTCATCCACCGGGCAACCCAGGTCCAGGGAGCAGGTGGCTTCCAGGGTCGGCATGAGGATGCGTTTTTCAGGGGTGAGAATCTTGGCGGTCTCGCCCATGAACCGCACACCGGCCACCAGCACGGTCTTGGCCGGGTGGGCGGCGCCGAAGCGCGCCATTTCCAGGGAGTCGGAAACACAGCCACCGGTTTCTTCGGCCAGGGCCTGGATTACCGGGTCGCAATAGAAGTGGGCAACCAGCACAGCATCCTGAGCCTTGAGCTCGGCGGCGATGGCGGCGCGCAGGCTCGCCTCTTGCGCGGCGCTGAGCACCTTGGGCTGCTTGGCGTCGAGGTGGGCTTGAACCAGTAGGCGTTCGGAAATGTGCGTCATGTTCGCAAGACCTGCAGGCGCAGTAGCGCGAAAGTCGAGTGTACCACCGGCTCTGGAGCCCTTCGGGCGCCGCCGGACGAAGTGTTTTTGTTCATCAAGCACGGGTAAAGCTGAAGCTGCGCAAGGCTACAGAATATCGAATGGATTCAAAAGCCTAATCTGGTGTGCCGGGACGCGACTGCCGGGTGCACCGCTGCCTGCTATAAACGCAATGATTAAGCGCATTAACTGCAACAATCAAAAAAACCCTATCCCCCTCCGACGCCAACCATACCCCTAAAATACTGGCGTTTCGGGTTACCACTGACCCGGCACGCACTGATTTTGTGCGTTTTTTCCCTAAATAACGTGGTACTCCTCACGTTTTGTGCAATAAATCCCCCGCTCATGTAACGAACCGTTTAATGATGACTCCAGTGTGGCAACTCCCCTGAGTTCACGGTTTGGCTCAGGAGGCATAGATCATGTGTGTTTCTACATTAAGGATGTCGAGTGCCAATTCAGCCCACAACCGGACACTGCTGTCGTATTCAAAAACTGGGCATCATCCTGCTTTGCCTGAGCGCGCTGCCGGTGGCTGCCGCCCAAACGCCGCAGCCAGGCCAGGAAGCCCTTCGCTTGCAGCAGCAACAGCAGCACGACCTGCAGCAACTACAACTGGAGCAGCGCCAGCGCCAGATGCAACGCGGCCGTTTCGGGACGCCTTCGGTCACACCGGCGGCGCCCAAAGACATCGCCAAGGATGAACGCTGCTGGCCTTTGCGCGGTATCCGCCTGGCCGGGGCCACCTTGTTCAACCGCACCGAGCTGGACAAACACATCGAGCCCTACGTTGCACCCTGCATGGGCGTCACCCAGATCAACCGGCTGTTGGCCGAGGTCACGCGCCTGTATGTCGAGGCCGGCTATATCGCCAGCCGTCCCTACCTGATCAGTGCGCCGAGCGCCGGGCAGCCACTGGATATTCACGTCGAGGAAGGCTACCTCGAAGCCATCGAACTGGCCGACCAGAGCCTGCCCGTGTCGTTAGGCGCAGCGTTTCCCGGGATGCTCGGCAAGCCGCTGAACCTGCGCGACCTGGAACAGGGCCTGGACCAGCTCAACCGCCTGCGCTCGGTCGACCTCACCGCCGATATCGCCCCTGGCAGCCAAGCGGGCGCCTCGCGCATCATCCTGCGCTCGCGCAGCAGTGCCTCGCGTTGGGCCCTGGGCGTTGGGCTGGATAACCTTGGCAGCGCCGGCACCGGGCGTGATCGCAATGCCCTCAGCCTGAGCCTGGACAGCCCGCTGCAACTGGGCGATTCGCTCAACCTGAGTTTCAGCGACACGCTAAACCATGGGCCGCGCTACAGCCGCAGCCACAGCCTGTTCTATTCGATCCCCTACGGCTACTGGACCTACAGCCTGTTCGCCAGCCATGCCGAATACCGCTCGCCGTTCAAGCTCAGCCGCACGACGCTCTACAACAGCGGCCGCACCGATCAGGTCAGCCTGCGCAGCGACCGGGTGCTGTGGCGCGACCAGGGCCATCAACTGAGTGCCAACCTGCAACTGGCCTACAAGGACGTCGACAGTTACCTGCAGAAGGCTCACCTGGACATCCAGAGCCCCACGCTGACGGTGGCCGAGGCCGGCCTGAACCTGTTCTGGCTCAACAGCGCGGTGTGGAACCTGGACCTCAATTACGCCCAGGGCCTGACCTGGTTCGGCGCCGATCGCGATGCCGACCAGATGCACAAAAACCGGCCCAAGGCGCAATTTCACAAGTACCGCGCCAACCTCAGCCAATGGCGCAACGGCCAATGGTCTGCGCAACCGTGGCAGTGGCAGAGCCAGCTGTCGGTGCAATACAGCCCGGACGCGCTGCCTGCCATCGAACAGTTGCTGGTCACCGACGACTCGGCCGTGCGCGGCTACCGCGACAACAGCAGCTCGGGCGCGATTGGCGCCGTGTGGCGCAACACGTTGCGCCTGCCGCTGAACAGCGACTTGCCGGTGAAGATCACCCCGCGCCTGGGCCTGGACAACGGTTGGGTCAAGCGCGAACACGGCGCCCAAAGCCAACGCCTGAGCGGCGCCAGCGCGGGGCTCAACCTGAGCTGGAAGAACGTGCAGCTCGACTTCGATTACCAACGCAACCTCAACACCCCCACAGGTTTTCGCCAGGAGCCGGAGGTCTGGCTGACACGCCTGAGCTTGCAGATCTGAGCGCGCAAATATGAGCCTGCAAATATGAGAACACCGCTGTTTTTAGCCTGAGACAACCGCCGTACCTGACCACCACAGCAGCGTTGCAACGAACAACGCACGTCGTGGATCAGCCAACACAGAGCGAGATCATTTATGCCGACTACTTCCCACAGCTTTCACCTTTCGCCCCAGGGCAAACTGCGCTGGGCCATTGCCAGCCTGTTCCTGCTGCCCCAGCTTGTGCTCGCCGCAGGCGTGACCGTGGCCGAAGGGCCTGGTGGCACGCCGCAGCTGCAAAACCAGGGCGGTGTGCCCATCGTCAACATCGTCGCGCCAAACGCCGGCGGCCTGTCCCATAACCAGTTTCTCGACTACAACGTCGACCGCCAGGGCCTGGTGCTGAACAACGCCTTGCAGGCCGACGTGTCCAAGCTCGCCGGGCAACTGGCGGCCAACCCGCAGTTCCAGGGCCAGGCGGCGAGCGTGATCCTCAACGAAGTGATCAGCCGCAACGCCTCGGCCCTCAACGGCGCCCAGGAGATCTTCGGCCAGGCCGCCGACTATGTGCTGGCCAACCCCAATGGCATTTCGGTGAATGGCGGCAGTTTCATCAACACCCCGAATGCCAACCTGGTGGTCGGCCGTCCTGAACTCGACAACGGCAAACTGCAAGCCTTGAGCACCCGGGATGCCACCGGCCAACTGACGGTGCAAGGCCAGGGCCTGCACAACCGCGAAGGCTCCATCAACCTGATCGCGCCACGTATCGACAGCGACGGCAGCATCAGTGCCCATGATCAATTGAACCTCACAGTCGGGCGCAACCAGGTCGACTTCGCCAGCGGGCAAATCAGCCAGGTAGACCCGGCCAGCAAGACCCAGGACCAGCGTATCGACGCACGCCTGTTCGGGGCGATGCTGGCCGGGCGCATCAATATCATCAGCACCGCCGAAGGTGCCGGTGTGCGCGTGGGCGGCGTGCAGGTGGACGGCCGTGACGGCGTGAAAATCAGCTCGTCCGGCGACCTCGATATCAGCGGCCAGGTCCACGCCAACAGCCTCGACGCCACCCGCGCCGGTGTGCAGAGCCGCCAGGGCGATGTCGACTTGCACAGTGCCAGGGACTTGAACCTGGCGGCCACCGACGTCAGCGGGCGTAACGTCAAACTCGCTGCCAGCCGTAACCTGACCCTCAGCAGCCTGGAAAGCCGCAAACTCCAGGAAAAACGTGAACAGTGGGACAACAGCAACTTCCTGTTCACCTACGAAACCTATGACCGCACCACCACCGACAAGGACTCGCGCCAGCACGGCAACAAGGTTGTCGCGCAACAGGACGCCGCGCTGTCCTCCGGCGCCAGCACCGAGATCAAAGCCAGCCACGTAGAAGCGGGCAGCGCCTTGCGCGTCAACAGCGGCGCCGACCTGCAGCTGAACGCCGCCACCGAAACCCATGAAACCCGCGACCAGGGCAACCATCGCAAGCATTTGTGGAAAGCCAACTGGGACAAATCCAGCAGCGAACAACGCAGCATCACCAGCAGCCTCAAGGCAGGCAACACGCTGGAGCTGACCAGCAAGCAAAAACTGCAATTGCAAGGCGCCGAACTGCAAACCCCAGGCGATATCCAGTTGGCTGGCCGCCAAGTGGAAATTGCCAGCGCCAGCCGTACCCAGAGCAGCAGCGACAACGCCTACTCCGGTGACCTGACCGGTGGCAGCTTCTTCGGCAAGAAAGGCGACGGTAACCAAGGCAAAACCCTGAACACCGGCAGCAAGGTCAACGCCGACGGCAAGCTGATCGTCAAGGCCGACGACGTACGCATCAGCGGTAGCCAGGCCCGTGGCGGCAAGCAGGCCAGCGTCATCAGCGACAAGGGCTCGCTGGTGATCGACGGCGTACAGGACACCTCCCACGACAACCGCTACAGCAACGACAGCAAGTTCTTCGGCATCTCCAAGGACGAAAGCCGCAAGAACCTCAAGGACAGCACCATAGTCGCCAGCCACCTGCGCTCAGACAGCAACCTCAAGCTGCAAAGCGCCCAAGACATCACCGTCACTGGTTCCCAGGTGTCTGCCGGCGACGAACTGCAGGCACAGGCCAAGGGTGATATCAAGGTGGCTGCGGCCGAGAACACCACCCACGACACCACCAGCACGCACACCCGTGGCTTCGACGGCTATGCCAGGGAGACCGCCGACGGCAGCCGTCAATACCGTGCAGGGGTGAGCTATGAAGACCAGCAGCAAACCCGCAAGACCGACACCACCCGGCAGCAGGCTTCCAGCCTTAAAGGCGGCAGTGTGGTAGTCGGCGCTGGCGGCGATGTGAGCATCAAGGGTTCCGACCTCAAGGCGACCCAGGGCGATGCAAGCCTGAGCGGTCAAAACCTCGCGCTGTTGGCGGCCGACGACAGCAGCACCCAAGCCATCGACAAGACCACCACCGGTGGTAGCTTCTACTACACCGGCGGCCTTGATCGGGCTGGCAGTGGCGCGCAATTCAGCCATCAGAGCAGCCAGGACACCAACAGTAAAACCACCGCGCAAACCAGCACCGTGGCAGCGACCGGCAAGCTGACCATCAACGTCGGCGACACCCTTACCAGCCAGGGCTCACAGGTCAAGGCTGGCACCGAGTTGCAGGTCAACGCGGGCCGGATCGACAATCAGGCAGCCCATTCCACCGAGGCCAGTACCCATAAGGGAAACGGCTGGACCGCCGATGTCGGCGCCAATGTGGAGTACAAAGGCATTACTCGCCCGATCGAAAAAGCCGTCGAAGGCGTGGCCCAGGTCAAGTTCCATCAGCCTGGTTTGCTGGACGCGTTCGAACAACCGAATGTCGGGCTGGACGTGGAAGTCGGACACACCCACAAAACCCGCACACAGCAGCACAGCACGGCGGTGGTCAGCCAGTTCAGTGGCGCCACGGTGCAGGTCGATACCGCTGGAAAACTGCAGGATGCAGGCACTCAATACCGGGCCACCGATGGCGGGCTGACGATCAAGGCCGGCGAACATGTCGCCACGGCCGCCGCCAATACCCACGACAGCAGCGAGCAAGGCGTGGACGCCAAGGCGGGTGTGCGGATCTACACCACCACCGGTGAAGACCTGAATGTGCGCGGCAGCGGCTTGGGCGGCAGCAGCGATGTGCGTGAAACCAGCAGCACGGCGGTGGTCGGCCGCTATGCCGGCACCCAGGGCGTGAGCATCGAGGCCAAGGGCGATGCACGCTATGAAGGCAGTCGGTTCAACGGCGGCCAGGCCGGCGTCAACCTCAAGACCGGCGGTGAGTTGGCGCTCAACCAGGCCAATGACAGCCAGAGCACAACCAGCAGCACCTTGCGCGGCAACGGTTCATTGAGCGTCGGCACGGCACCAGGCGCCAACGGCACGAACATGAACCTCGGTGCCGGTGTGCAACTGGACAACAAACGCCTGGACACTCAGGACAGCCAGGCCCGCGTCACGACGATACAGGGCAGCGGGCCGATCCAGCTCAGCAGCGGTGGCAACATGACCCTGCAGGGCACGCAAATCGGCTCCAGCACCGCCAAGACCGGCGATATCCACCTCAATGCCGGGGGCAAGCTGGACCTGCAAGCCGCCACCAACCGCCACGTCAGTAGCGGCAGTAATCTGGGCGGCGGCCTGACCATTGGCGCCGGCAAGACCAGCAGCGCCGACAGCAGCAGCAAGACCGGCAGCCTCAGCGCCAATTTCAACATCGGCAAAGTGGCGGAAAATGACCAGGGCGTAGTCGTCGGGCAGTTGCACAGCAACGGCAAGGTCAGCCTCGCCGGTGGTGCCGAGGCGGCCGATGCCCTGCACTTGCAGGGAACTCAGGTCAGCGCGGCCAGCGTCAACCTCGATGCGCAGAACGGCGGCATTCTGCAAGAGTCAGCACAATCGACCCAGGCCCATGACAACTGGGGTGTGACCCTGGGCGCGGGTGGCAGCGTTGGCAAGACCACCTTGGCCGACGCAGGGGAGCACGAAACACCCAAGACCCAGCGCGGCATCAATGCGCGGGCCAAGGTCGATGTGGATCACCTGCAAAGTAGCACCCAGCATGACAGCCTGATCAAGGCCGGCAACGTGGTCATCAACAGTGCCGGCGACACCCATCTGGCCGGGGCACGCATCGAGGCCGAGCAGGTGAGTGGAAAAGTTGGCGGTGATCTTGTCGTCGAGAGTCGCAAGGACCAGGTCAATAGTACCCAGGTCAATGTCGATGCCAGGCTGGATGTGGAGAAAAACCAGCCAGGCGTGGTGGATAAACTCGCCACTGCCACCGGCCCGCTCAAGGACCAGGTGCAAGCCAAGGCCGAAGGTGCGTTCGACAAGCATCGCGACAAGCTGGAGAACGTCGTCGACAAAAGCACCGGGCACCTGGCTTCGGCCAAGGACAAAGTGGTCAACGGCGTCGTCAACGCCAAGGAGCGCCTGGAAGAAAAACTCATCCGCAGCGCCAGTTACGATGTGAACCCCGAGCCCCGTGGCGCTTTCGCCACCCGCGTGGACAAGGCCAAGGCTTACCTGGCGGACAAGAAGGAGGCCCTGGGCACGCGCCTGTCGGGTTTCAAGGAAAAGATCTGGCCGAAAAACAGCGACAGCTACGTCGTCAGCGGCAAGAACACCACCGGCAGCTCGGTAGCCAATACCGCCGAAAGCGTGTTGTTCGGTGACAAGAGTGGCAACACCAACTACACCCCGACCCTGTATCTGGACGTCAGCCATGTGGTCAAGGACAGCGTCACCCAGGCGTCAGGCATTCGCGCAAGCCAGGGCGTCAATCTGCAGGTGAGCGGTGATACGCGCCTCACGGGTGCGCGGATCGGCGCCGAGCATGGCAAGGTCGAGCTGGGCGGTTCCAAAGTCACCGCTACGGCATTGGCCGGCAGCGACTACCGTGCTGATGTCGGGCTGAACGTCTCGAAATCACCGGTCAACCTCGCACTGGGGGCCAAGGATGAATTGACTCAGAAACAGGACGACGCCACGCGCAAGGATCAAGCCTTCAACCTGGGACCACTGCGAGCGGGTGGGCACAGTGAAAGCCAGGCCTTGCAGGCAGGGATTGATCAAGGCATCAACTAAAAGGCTAAGCACCGATTTACCAAACGAAACAGATCCAAATGTGGGAGAGGGCTTGCTCCCGATAGCAGTGTGTCAGTCAGCTTATCTGTATCTGACCCACCGCTATCGGGAGCAAGCCCCCTCCCACATTTGTAGAGCTAATTCCTGGCTTGTTGCCGCAAGGCAAGGGCCGCCAAGCCACACAGCACCAACGCAACACAGGAGACGTAGAACGCGTCGCTGTAAGCCATCAGGTACGCCTCGCGCCGCACGATACGGATCAGCCCCTCAAGAACCTGCTGCTGGGCGGGTAGCAATTGATTGAAAATAAACGCTTCGCTGTCGGCCATGCTGACGCGCAGACGCTCCTGCAAGGACGGCGAAAACAAGGTGATCGACTCCCCGACCCGCTCGGAGTGAAAGCGTTCGCGCATGGCGACAATCTGCGTCAACCCCGCAGTGCCCACGGCACCACCCAGGTTACGCAGCATGGAGAACAAGGCAGAGGCGGAACCGGCTTCATCCTTGGGCAAGCCGGATACCGCCAGCACCGACAGCGCCACCATGATCAGTGGCTGTCCGATACCGCGCACCACCGTGGAAGGAATGATCACGTTGGCAGCGCTATCCACATCCAGATGCGCCCCCAGATAACACCCCAGCGCCATGATGAAAAAGCCGCTGGCGACCATCAGTTTCGGGTTGAGCCACTTCATCAGGCGTGGCATGAACGGCGCCAGCACCAGTTGCACCATGCCGTAGGCGATCAGGCTGATGCCGATTTCCCGGGCGTTGTAACCCTGCAGCTGGGACAGGTAATTGGGCACCAGAAACACCAGGCCGAAGGTCGCCCCGCCGAAAATGAACATTGCCGCACTGGCCACGCCGAAGTTGTAGCTCTTGAGCAGGCGCAGGTTGATGAAGGAGCGGCTGCCATACAGCTGCGACAGCACGAAATAAACCAGGGCAACGCCTGCGACCAGTGACATCCACACAATGAAATCGGAGCCGAACCAATCCTTGCGCCCGCCTTCTTCCAGCACGATCTGCAAGCCACCCAGGCCGACGATCATGGCCAGGATGCCGCCCCAGTCGCCGCGCTTGAGCAGGCTCAACTGCATGGGCTTGGCGTCGATGGACCACGCCACCGCCAGCAGCAAGAGAATGCCCGGGGCCAGTTGCAGGTAGAAAATCCAGCGCCAGGAATAAGCATCGGTCAGCCACCCGCCGATGGACGGCCCGGCCGCCTGGGCAACGCTGTTGGACAGGGCGAACAAGGCCATGCCCATGGCAATCTTGCTCGGCGGCAGCTCGGTGATGATCAACTGGAATGACAAAGGGATCAGCACCGCGCCGGCCGCGCCCTGGATCACCCGAATGATGATCATCACTTGCAGGTTGGGCGCCCAGGAGCAGGCGATGGACGCCACCAGGAATACAAACGAACCCACCAGCATCACCCGGCGCAGGGAGAACACCTGCACCAGCCAGGCGGTCAGCGGGATCATCACGATCTCCGCGACCAGGTAGGCGGTGGAGATCCACGAGCCTTCCTCAAAGGTCGCCCCCAGGGAGCCTTCGATTTCCGGCAATGCGGCGCTGGTTACGTGCACGTTCATGCCGGCCATGAAACAGCCGAACAGCCCACCGATCACCGCCACCCAGGCGCGAAAGGAGACGCTCTTTTCAGCGTCTTCAGTCATGTGCAACGCCCTGGTTGGCTGGCCGGGTATCGACCGTGGTGACCACCGACATACCCGGCAGGATAGGCCCGCCTTGATCATGCTCATCGATGACAATCTTCACCGGGAAGCGCTGCACGATCTTGGTGAAGTTGCCGGTGGCGTTGTCCGACGGCAACAATGCGAACACCGCCCCCGAACCTGGCGAGTAACTCACCACGTGGCCCTTGAGCTTGCGTCCTGAATAACTGTCGATGCTGATGTCCACGGGTTGGCCGGCGCGCATGTCGCGCAACTGGGTTTCCTTGTAGTTGGCCACCACGTAGGCCTGCTGCAAGGGCACCACCGCCAGCAGCGGCAGGCCTGGCGCGACGTATTGGCGGGTGCGCACTTTGCGCTGCCCCACTACCCCGTCGATGGGCGAGCGGATCAAGGTGTCTTCCTGGGCATGGGTCGCCAGGTTCAACTGCGCCTGGGCCTGGCTGCGCCGGGCAATCTGTTGTTGGAGCGAAGCTTGGGCCAATTGGCGGCGACTGATGGCAACGGTCAACCGGGTTTCCTGTTGACGTTGCATGGCCTTGGCAATTTCCACCGCGGCGCTGGCCTGGGTGTAGCTGGCCGCCGCCGTTTCCAGGCGCTGGGCACTGGCGGCGTGTTCGCGCACCAACCCTTCGTAGCGTCGCTGGTCGAGGCGTGCGCGGTGCAACTCGGCGGCCACGCTGCGGGCGTGGGCCTGGGCCTGGGCAACGCCGGCCTGTTGCTGGGCGATCAGGCTGTCGGTGACGCGCAGGTTGGCCTCTTGCGCCGCCACCGAGGCCTGGGTTTCGGCCAATTGTGCACGGGCCTGTTCCAAGCGTGCCTGGTAGTCACGGTCCTCGATGCGCACCAGCACATCCCCGGCCTTGACGGGCTGGTCGTCCTCCACCAACACCTGGGCCACATACCCGGAAACCTTGGGGCTGATGGGAATCCAGTCGGCACGCACATAGGCATCATCGGTCTGTTCCAGATACCGGCCGACCGTCATCCAGTACACGCCGAACCCCACCGCTGCGATCAACAGCGCCGCGCCGCCCAGCAGGATCAGGTGCCGTTTGCGACGTTGCCTGCGCGTATGCGCCGATTCATCCTGGACAGCAGTTTTTTCTTCAACGGCGATATTCATGGCTGGGTACCGGAAAAAGTGGTGTAAGCGTGGGTGGGAGCTGAAGGTTGCCAACCACCGCCAAGCGCCTGAAACAGGCTGATCTGGCGTTGCAGCAACTGGCCGTCGGCGTCGGCGCGAGTGGCCTGTAGGCGGATCAGTTCACGCTCGCTGTCCAGCACGTCCAGAAAGTCGATAGACCCCGCGTCGTAGTTGAATTGGGCCAACCTGTAGGCGTGGCGGCTGCTGTCCAGTGCCTGGCTCAAGGCTGCGTGACGCTGGCGCTCGCCGTCGTATAACGCCAGGGCCTGGCGCACCTCCTTGAGAGCCTTGAGTACGCTGGCCTCGAATTGCGCCACCTCCACCTGTTCAAGCGCCCGCGCCTGCTTGACCCGCGCGCGGTTGGCGCGCCAATTGGGGAACTGCCAGGTGATCAGCGGGCCAATGCCGAACATCACCGCGCTGCTGTTGCCCAGCTCATGGGGCCTGTTGGCCGATGAAGACACCGAGGCGCCGAAGGTCACCTTCGGATACAGGTCGGCCTGCACGATATCCACTTGCAGCGTGGCCGCCTGCAATGCTCGCTCGGCCTGACGGATATCGGGGCGGCGCGCCAATAATTGCCAGCCATCGCCCACCGGCAGTTCGGCATTGAGTTGCGGCACCACTTCACAGGTCGCAGCGCCAGCGCCTTGCTCAAGGTCGGCGACGCCGGTGAGCATCGCCAGCTCGTACAGCGCTGCTTGCCGACGCGCCTCGAGCATCGGCAGCAAGGCCAAGGTTTCGCCCTGCAGGGCTTGCATGCACGTGTATTCAAGGTCCGTCACCACACCGGCCTGGCGCTGGCGATCGATCAACGCCAGGCTGCGCCCGACCACGTCCAACGAATGACGCTGAACCTTGGCACGTGCACCGAGGGCGCAAGCATTCACATAGGCGCGGGTGGTCTGCGCCACGACCGTGATGCGTAACAGGTCTTCGGCATCCTGCGCCGCCGCGGCTTGCACCTGAGCTCGTTCGATCGTGCGCTGAACCTGGCCCCACACATCCACTTGATACGCCAATTCCATGCCGGGGTTGAACGCCCATTCCGACGGTGCATGGCTATCGGTGGCCTTGGCCAGGGTCTGATCATCGGCGGTCTTGCCATAAGCCGCCCCCAGTGACGCCTGGGTGGCCGGCCAACGTTCGGCATCGGCCTGCATGATCCCGGCCAGCATCGCTTGCACATGGGCCTGGGCCGCCGCCAGGTCGCGGTTGTGCAGCAATGCCTGCTGCACCAGCGCATCGAGCTGCGGATCGTTGTACAACTGCCACCAGCGTTCGGGTAATGCCTGGGCCGATACGCCTTGCGGCAAGTGGCTCAGGGCATTGATGCGCTCTGGATGTGGCTGTGCGGGCGCATGGGCAACCCAGGACGAACAACCCGCCGACAACGCCAGCGCAATGCCCAGCAGCGCCAAACGGCCATGCCATGGGGGAAAAGAAGGCGAACCCATCGAAGAAATCCAGAAGGCCAAGTAGAGACCCAGGGTAAGAGCGCAACGAGGTGCGAATCTCCCGAGTTCCGGACAACCATCGTTTTGATTGGGACAAGGTGCGGGTCTGTAGGAGCGAGCTTGCTCGCGAAAAACGTCAACGATAACGCGTGTTTCCTAAGTAAACGCGGCGCCTATGGGTTTCTCGCGAGCAAGCTCGCTCCTACAGGGGCATTAGGGCAAGCCCCCTCCCACATTTGAACCCAGGCTGACAGGGAAGCCTGTCGCCAAGTCAAATCACACTCATCGACAGTTACTCGGGGTGTAACCCATGGTGCGCTTGAACATCGCAGTAAACGCACTCGGGCTCTGATAGCCATGCTCCAGCGCCACTTCCAGGATCGACACACCACAGGCCAGGCGCTGCATGCTGAGCAAAAGCCGCGTGCGCTTGCGCCATTCGCCATAACTCATGCCCAACTCTTTCTGGAACAGCCGCGCCAGGGTGCGCGAACTCATATTGAGCTGCAGCGCCCAACTCTCCAGTGTCGACTCCTGGGAAGGGTTGTCGATAAAGCCCGCACACAACGACTTGAGCCTCGGCTCATCCGGGATCGGCACATGCGCCAGCACCCGTTGTGCCCGGTCGAGCTCCGAAAAAATCAACTCGACAATCTGCGCGTGGCGCAACAACGCCGGCTCACTGTCGAGCTTATCCCCCGCAGCGACGATCAGCTCACGCAACAGCGGCGAAACCCTGATGACCTCGCACTCCAACGTCAAGCCACGATGCGCGCCCGGCGAGATCAACAAGGTGCGCATACGCACCTCACCGGTCATGCGGATCTGATGCTCCCTCCCCGACGGCACCCACAATGCATGCCCGGAAGGCACCACCCAGGCCGTCGCCTCCACCGACACCAGCATCACGCCGTTGATGGCATAGACGAGCTGGCCCTCGTCATGTCGATGGGGCGCCACGATGTGGCCGTGTTCATAGTTAGCGGCGAGTGCGGCTAGTGGGGTAGGCACGTTCATTTCAGCAGGCCATCGAGGCGTTTGCTGGTCTTGAGAGAAGCGAGCTATGTCGGCAATTGCAGGAAGGGGCTGTGAGCATCATATCGTTTCTCCTTTTTAGGGCAGACCGCCAGGAGCGATCGGCGCGTCTTGAGTGCAGAAACAACCCGCACATCAGAAAAATGCACAAATGCATATTTTCGCCTTGAAAATTTAACTGTATGGATACACAGTATCAACAGGCCTCATCTTATGCCGATCCATCGCTACCGACGAGCAGCGCGGCGAGGCCGAGCCAGAGGGGTAATTCCCAAAAATTGACCGAAATATATATCGATAAGGATATCGACTCATGACTATCGTTCTTCCACCCATCGTCGTCACTGCCACCGAGCCCGGTTACCCGGCAAATCCTGGAGGCCTGCCGTTTCCCGCGCCGAACCCGGCGGTTGTGTTCCAAGGGCAGATGCTGGAACGCTTTGCTTATTATCGCCAGGGGTTGTGGCGCGAGATGCTAATCAAAATCGCCAACGAACAGGTCACCTGGGGAATGACAGGTGGGCCAGCGCCAGGGATTGTCCATGATTTGCAATCGGTGCCGTTTGCAGATAGCTACCTTTACTTTAATCCGGGCCTGACTTCTGGCCATGGTTTGAATTACGCCCAGCAATATTTCCAATCAGGTGGCGTAACCTCCTCTCCAGGCCTCTCGGGCGGTGACCTGACTCCGGTCGCAGCCGTTGGGCACTTCCTTTACGGCAAAGGTACTCCAACCGAAACCTCAATCAACCTATTCGGGCTGAACTCACCGAGTATCTCAAGCGCTGTGTTCAATGATGTTCTAGCCTCAGCGCCAATTGGAACGTCGCCGATTTCCATTGGCAACATTCCTTTTACGCCAGACGCTACGTCCTGGCAGCTTGCAACATGGATAGACAATCTTTCCCTGACCTTGCAAGGCACCCTCAATAAGGGTCAGGACGGTAGTTATCAATTTACCGGCTCCGTATCCGCCGCCAACCACACCTACGATTCGATGCCTGCCGGTTTCAAAGCGGCCATCGGCGAGGCGGCTGCAAATACGCTTCAAAGCGTATTTGACGCTCATGGCGCTACGCCCTTTGAGGTAGTGATCAAAGGCGAAACCGCAGTTACCGTTACCAAAGAGCTCACACCCGATGAAAAGGCTGCCTATACAGACGCAGTCAGCTTCGTATCGACCGCCAATGAGCAAATGCTTCAAAAATATGGTGCCAACTTGAGCAAGGTTGCCCAAGACATGCAAGCTGAGATCGCTGGCAAGAAAATCAGAAGTTATGCAGAAGCAATGGCGACCTTTGAGAAAATCAGCGCCAACCCCGCTATGAAACTCAATGCGTTGGACACCCAAGCAGTGGTCGATGCGCTGAATGCACTGGATAAGGCGACCTTTGCGGATAACATCACCCGTTTGGGCAAAGCATTCGGTGTGGTCGGTAAAGTCGTACAAGCAGAAGCCATTCGCGAGAAAACTGTCTCCGGTTTTCAAACCGGCGACTGGAAGCCTCTTATGCTTGAACTTGAAGCGATGGCAGTCGGCACAGGTGCTGGAATTTTGCTCGCCACCAGCATGGCGTTCTTCTTTCCTGTTTTTGCGTCGGCTGCCGCTGGAGTCGTCGTGGTGGCCATGATGATGGCAGCCACCGCCGCCTATTTTGATGCAGCCAAAGTCGATGAGATCAACAACCTGATTCTTAACTAAAACAAAGGGTCCGGGCGAGCCGAGTCTTGTCCGGACCCAGCGTGTTAGCATTAAAAATCGTACAACGGGATTTCCAAGCAATGAACAAGCCAATCAAACAGACCATACCTCTGCCCTATCTATTCATTGCAATGACCATGGCACCTATATTTTTCATAGCTTTTTTATTTCCTGCAAACGCCACATCCGCGCCCTATGCAAATATTGAAAGCTTCATAAACACTTACCTGCTCGGCGAGGTGGGGTTTTGGTCGTCTAACTTTCCTTTCAGCTCCACAGTGATAACTAACTACATTGGCTTGCTCGGACCGATATTTGCGGTGATCTTTTTTTTGAAGGTCCGCAAGGGGATGATCATCGATGCTGATCAATATGCAAACATGACCATCAGCAAATATCTGTTCGGTTTGATAGTTTTATCGAGTTTTATCTATATGATCGTATCCGTGAGCTATTTTTGCCCGCATGATCTGGCGGCTCACAACTTGAAATGGCGATTGTTTGGCACACACATATTCACATATGCAATATTCTCTTCAGGCGTGCTATTTATTATTTATTTTGTTACTTTGATTTTATATTTCTCCCTATTATACATACCGAGATTTTTAATAAATAAGAATAAACAGCGATAGCTTCACGCCATATAGCAGAAAAAGGGACAGATTTGAACGGCACTTACTTAACAGCTAACCGGCTGATCTGATTACAAAAAAATGAAAAAAGGCCGCCCTTGGCCTACGGTGATAGTTGCGAACACACACCACTAGAACAAGGACAGCCCGCGGGAATCGTAGACGTCAAATCGTCAGGCATCAACAGCAGCGCATTCAGCAGCACACCAAAAACAGCAATGCCCATGCGTTCTTTAAGCTGCTAGCCGATCCGGAGCTGCTACAGCGTGCCGAGTCAGTGATGCCCAAGCATCGTCAACGCTTGTTTCCGCCGACTGAAACACTGTCGATGTTTCTGGCTCAAGCCATGAATGCCGACCGTTCTTGTCAGAAGGCCGTGAATGATTTTTCGATCAAACGTTGCTGCGATGGGCGCATGCAAAACTCTGTTTCCTTGAACCGATCCTTGTCCATAGTCTAGACCTGCTGGAGTTGTCCAAGTCCGGGTAGTCGTGTCAAATTTTAGCTCTACTGCACCACCTGTCGCTTTTGCACCAACTCAAATTTTCCCTTTGATATGATTCCGCCACGGCACAAGCAGCCCCTCCAGCAGGACTCGATCAATAACACCATCATCAATGGCGCCGACAAAAGTAGTATCTAGCTGAAACTCAAAGGAAAGACTTTCTTTTTCAGATAGTTTTTTTACGGCACAGATTAGTTCCTCTACTTCATCTAGATTTTTCGAGTCCATATCAACAGAGAGTATATTTGGTTGCAGTGCTGAATAAATTTCCAACATTCCACCCACTACTTCCGCGCCCCCTTCGTCTATCGCGTCAATAAAGGTTGGCGGGGCAACGCTCCATATTCTTGACGCGGCGACCTCATTCACAAGCTGCCGCACATTAGATCTAATGGACTGATCCAAATCCTGAGCCACGTAGAAAATAAACTTTTGCTTCTCATGCTCTAGCGGTACGGAATGCATTATTCAGCTCCTTTTTTCGGAGGGTATGCCGGGAGAGCCGACCCTGGACCGCCCGGATTATATCTAAACCCTCCTGGCATATGCGCGTCCAAATGCCGTGTATCAGGCAGTGGCACAGTAAGTGGAGACCCCTGAACATGGTGCATAGGAATTCTCTCGCCCTTTAGCCCTGCATCTTCAGGAAAAACCTTAACCCATGTATCGTCGACTTTTGGAGTCCTTCCTTTAGCAATCGCGGCCCGATTTTCAGTACTTAAGATTTGACCATACCCAAGGTCATCCCAGTTATCACGCAGTGCTCTCCAGTCTGCGGCATTTGTACGAACAACACCTGTCCGAGTCGCACCAGAAGTAACAATAGGCGCGGGAGGCACTACTTCGCCTGTCGCTTTTGCACCGCCGGTTTCAGCGTTAACCTTACTCCAGTACGCCTCTGATTTACCAGCCTGCGCACCTGCTGTCTCACCCTCTCGAAGCGTAGGCTGTTTAGGACGCACGCCTCCAGCAACACCACCAGCTATGCCTGCAATATAAGGCTCATAGGTGTTAACCAACGTATGGAGCTTATCCAGATTCTCATACGCCCTAGCCTCCAATGTCTGCTTGTAGTTAAAACACACATCTGTTTGGCAGTTGAGCGATTTAAGCGCAAACAAACCACCTTCGAGCGTTGTTATCTGAGACTTTGCCCACGCCGGGCCAGCGGTTTTCATGGCCTCTTCATAATTTCCGAGGCTGATATCGTCGTACTTACCTGCCTTCCACGTTTTCTGCTGGCACGTCACGTCTTTCCCGCAGATATTCATATCTGCTACAAAATCGGCGGCATCTTCATGATTTAAGCTGTTGTAATTGGTGGCATTCTGAGCAGCCCATGCGGCAACTTGAAGATTTTTCGTGTCGGCGCCACCATCAACAACTGCTGCTGCAGCGACACCAATCAGTTGAGCGGCGGTGGTTAGAAGGACGTCCCGCTTCTCAGGGCTTATATCGGTAGCCAAGCGGCGTAGATGGTTTGCCAGTGCTTCGTTAGCTCCGGCGGCGATAGCCCCGCTAACAAAATCTCCTCCGGCCACCTCCGCGATAAATCCACCAACGAGCGCGTGGGTAGCTACTTTTTCGATGCTGCCCGTCTTCAAACCTATTTCACCAACTGCGTTGAAGCTGGTGGCCGCTAATGTATTGAATAACACGCTGGTGAGTGCATCACCCAAATCGGCATCCTGACCCAGCGCTTTTTTAAGCACGGTCGATGTGCCGTTCTGTAGCGTCTGGTTGGCCGCAAACTGCCCTACGCCCTTCAGCGTATTAGTTGTAAGTCGATTTTTCCGGAAGCTTGAGTCGTTTTACTTCCCGTCCAACCGTCAAAATATGCCGCCGTGAAACCTGCTGTGAGGCCAGATACTGCGTATCCCTTCATCGCATCAGACGAAGTGACGTCTTTAAATACCGCGCCGAGGTTGCCGCGATTATTAACCGCACTCACCGTGGCATTAGTCGCAGCACCTGCGGCAATAGCGCCCGTGCCAGCCGCGACGCCAATACCAGCCCCTGCGGTGGTCATTGCCCCCATGGCTGCAGGTCCAACAAATGCAGCCATCACAATCGCAATAATGATCTGCGAAGCCGGCCCCAGCCCCGAGTTGCTGTACTTGAAGCTGTCGTGAATCTCCTTGACCTGCCTCCAGTCCACATCCCCACGAGCCTCGGCCTCTTTAATCCAGGCCAATTGCGGATCGGCCTTGACCATCGCATCAATCGATTGGCTGACGGTTTGCTGGTTGACCTGCCTGACGTCGATCTCCAGGCCTTCCACCGCCTTGATCGCGATATTTCCCTCAGCCACCATTTGGGTCTGGCGCAGGGTCTCATCTGTATTTCCTTTTCCTTTTGACGATGTCCAGAACGCATCTCCCTTGCTCTTCTCGTGGCTCTCCTGATGCAGATCCTTCACCGCCTCAAACTCGACCGCCCCCCCACTGACAATCGCAATATCCCCCCCACTCTCAAGCTTCGCCGCCTGATACTTCTGATCCCCACCGCTCTCCAGCGTCAAATCTCCCCCAGTCTTGACCTCACTCCCGACATTCTTCACATCGGTCACTTCATCACGCTGGGTCTTCTTGCTGCCCCAATTACCCTTCTTGCTCATGTCATACAGCGAGTAGTGGCTGTCCTGCGCCGCCAGCATTTGCAGTTCGTTATCAGCGTGCACATAGGCTTCATTGCCGGCGCTGATTTTGCTGGCGACCAGCGTGAGGTCGGTGCCGGCGATGGCGATCAGGTCGCCGCCAGTGACCAGGCTCACGTCCTGGCCCTGGATCAGCGCGCCGTTGGGGGCCAGGCGGTTGTTGGCCTGGGCCAGGTAGAGCACCGGGGTCAGGACTTTCTGGCCGTTGACCTCGGCTTCTTCCATCCACACGATGTCGTGGGTCAGCGCCGCGACTTGCTCGGCAGACAGCGACACGCCCAGTTGCAGGTTGAGCGAGTCCTTGTAAGAGATGGCGTTGTCCATCAGGTAGCGGAACAGTTGGTCATCGCTGGCGAGGCCATTGATGTAGCGTTGGCCCGTGCGGGCCACCACGGCTTCGCGGATCAGGCGTTGCTCGTACAGGCCGTCGCCCAGGCGCTTCCAGCTGGCGTCAGGGTCGTAGCCCAGTTTGCCGAGCAGGTAGTCGGAGCTCATGAATTGCTTGAGGTCGGTGAGCGCCGGGTTGGTTTCGATCAGGTACTTGTGGCTGTTGTCTACCGGGGCTATGTCCGGCATTCCTTGAACGCGGGTGACGGAGGGCGCGCGGTTGTCCAACGCCAGCGGGCCCTGGCCGTTGACTGCCCCGCTGAGGGGCTGGCCGTCGAGGTTGAAACCGCGTTCTTGCACGGCGCTGTAGTCGAGGGTTTTCTCGCGGCGATCAGATAGAGTTGTTACAAGGATAGTTTGGTGACTTGCACCGTCTCATACCGCAGGCTTATAGTCCGCCGGTCGCCCACATGGCGATTCAGGTTTGGCGACCTGACGGTAGAGAATGCGCAAGCTGGTGGCTTTTTTGCAGCCACTTGCGCGGCTGCAAAGTCGTTTTATGACGGCTGTGCGCGGGAGACCCTCGGGTCTGCCGGTTTTCTCTACTGCCGGTTCGCCAACCTGCGTACAGCTGTCACCCATTCGTTTGGCGACGATTGAGTGATCGCATTTATCACTTAAGTAGAGAGCTTAAACATGAACCGATACATGCCATTAACAGGCCACGACTCAACCATTCCCGCGCTGGTGATCGACACCCAAGCTCCCGTTGATGTCCTCTATGATGCAGCCGCATATCGTATTCGAGCGGTGACTCAGTTTTTGGAAAACCTGGCGTTTCGGGAGCAGATTAGTAGTGATGCGGTTGTGCTTCACGATTTTGCATTGCTGCTGGCCATCCCTCTGAGGGATGGGTGTGATTTGTTGGATGTAATTAGTCGAAAAATGAGTTCGCAGGATTCATAAATAAAAAAGGGCGGTCTGCAACCGCCCGCTTGACTAAGCTCAAGCTCGTCAAGTGCACAAATAAAAAATAAATTATTAAAGAGCTATAATACGCCAAACCACTTCTAAACCAATAGAGCAAAAAACCAAACCCGCCCAACTTCCACTTTTGGCTAGTACGGAACAGCGAGCGCCAAGCAAGACTTCATGCAGGGAGCCCGGCTATTAGCTCATTTACCTTGGTGATATCTTCTGGATGAAGTTGGAGGTATTTCTCGCAAGCGAGCCTCACAAGACGGTAACCATCCGTTTCGGAAACAACAACTTCCCCATCAAAAACACCAAACATCAATCCATCGAATTTTAGTTCCTCATCTGAACCTTCTAGGTCCGGCAGATGAAAGTATGCCTCATCAAAACAAAAGCCAACACCATCAGCAAGCAAAGACAACCCGCACAAAAACTTCTTACTCATATTTATAGAGTTAAAGAATTCCTTAACAACCCAAAACTCATCATTATCATAATCGATACCTTTAAAAATATACTCACTTAAGACCCCCTCACCTGCGAAATCACTAGCCATTCAGTTAGCCTCCGGAAAGAAATTTTTCACAGTCTTACCGTCCAAGTAAACTCTAAACTTCACACCGCCTGCTGCTGCCGTGTACTCTCTCAACCCCTGTGAAATTGCTGAGTTGTATCCACTAGCAGCGGCCTGCTGCCCAAGGTCCAATATTTTTGAATCAGTAAACACCTTGGGATCATAAACAGTTTTTGTAAACACCTCTGCTTTATAGCCAGTCACATTTCCTGCTCTGTCATAAGCTGGAATTTGATATTTAATCTCGGATATTCCATTTACCCCTCCCGGAGTCTGGCTAACAACCTTGGCCCCGTTCTGGGTTGCGGCCTGAGAAAAAGCATCAAGATTGTGGGTTCCATTTATCCCTTTCCTCTGAGTTAACCCATCAAAACCACTCAGGTGATTTTTGATACTTGGATTAAAACTCATCCCCTCAGGGAACGTGGCTACTCCTTTTGCACTCGCATCTACAATATTCCTATCAACCAGCGTACCAGCTTCCGAATCAGTCCGCGCACTCGTCCCGTTTGGATTTTTAGACGGTGTCTCTTTCGCCGCACTCGCCATCGCACGCTTATAAGCCAACGCCCCAGCCGCAGTCCCTAACCCCACCGCCAGCGCGACTTTCAGGTCATCCGTGATGGCTTGCGCCTGCGCATCACTAAGCCCCCATTTGGCTTTGAGCGAATCAACCATCGCGCCTACCGAATGCTCAGTGGTAGCAGTGGCCAACATCTCCTGGAATTCATAATTTGAATTTATGAGGCTTTGTACTGCGTCTCGGGCCTTCGGTGAGCCGTAATCGACGATGTCCTTGATGGGGTCCAGGTCCGCCATAGTATTGGCGACCACTTTGGAATGGTCAGCGCAAGACGATGGAGTGGCCCGGCAGCTGGCTATCGCCTCCAGGTCCTGTTGAATACTCAGCTCTTTGAACTTACGCGTGGTGTCTTCAATACAGGCATCAGAGGTACACGCCGCTATCTTTTTCGCCGCTCTCTCAAGTTGGTTGTGAGACAGGTAGTTATATTGCGTAGAGTTCTGTGCAATCCATTTCCCTTGCTCCAGAGTGGCTGCATCTGCATCCTTCTGCCCGGCAGCGGCCAGTACACCCACGATCTGCGAACTCATCGTCAGCAACTCTTCGTTGCCTTTAACCAATGCATCCAAGTGGGTAACCAGTGCCTCGTTCGCTCCCGCCGCCAACGCACCGGTTTTAAAATCGCCGTCTGTAGCCTCAGCCAGCAAACCACCCACCATCGCGTGAATCGCAACCTTAGGTACCGAGCCATCGGCAATTACACCTTCGGTGTAATTTCCCACTAGGTTGAAACTGGCTGCCGCCAACGTATTGAACAGTGCACTTTTCAGCGCATCGCTGGCACTGCCGCCCTGCCCCAGCGCCTTGCTCAGCAGCATGGATGTGCCGCTTTGCAACGTCTGGTTGGCGGCAAATTTACCGACACCGCTCCACGTATTCAGTAGACCTGGCGTCGTGACTTTCCCAGTGATTGTGTTTGTTTGAGTCCCCGTCCAATCACCAAAATAAGCCGCGGTCATGCCAGCAGTGACGCCAGCAATCACATATCAGCGTGCACATAGGCTTCATTGCCGGCGCTGATTTTGCTGGCGACTAGCGTGAGGTCGGTGCCGGCAATGGCGATCAGGTCGCCACCGGCTTTGAGCTCGGCGCTTTGTTGGGTGACGTCGTCCAGTTGGGTGGTGGTTTTGGTGCCGCCTTTTTTGCCTTTGGAGTAGTCGTGCTGTTCGTTGGCGGCGGCGGCCAGGGTCAGGTTTTCGCCGGCCTTGACGCTGAGGTCTTTGGCGGCGCTGACGGTGCTGGCGACCACGGCGATGTCGCGGCGGGCGTCGATGGCGAGGTTGCCGCCCACGTCCACGGAGGAGGCGTGTTGCAGGATAGTTTGCTCGGTGCCGCTGATGCGGCGGCGTTGGTAGGCGTAATCGTCCTGTTCGGTCTGGCTTGCGATCAATACGTCACGCCCTGCGGTCGCGCTGGCGTTGCCACCGGCTTTCAGGTTGCTGCCGAGGTTGAGCACGTCGCGGCCGGCGTTCAGTTTGAGCGTGTCGGTGGCTTCGAAGCGGGAGGCTTCGCTGGCCACGTCGTTGCGCAGTTGGTAGCCCTGGCCGTCCTGTTTGAAGGTGGTGACGGTGCGTTCGTTGATGATGGCAAACTAACATCGTCCGCCCCTCACGCCAATAAACCGACTGTACTTTAGGAAATTTCTTAAAAACTGCTTAAGCAGCTGAAAAAAAAGAAAAAACAAGAAAACAGTAAAGAATTTCGTTTGAAGTTTCGGGTTGGTTTCCGACCAGCGGTATCAGATTTGATACGCACTAAACACACACACGAACGACCGGACTATCGGTCAGCGCCGGTCCGCGTATGAGTATTTGAATTTAAGGAATGCTTTTTGGACTGCGACGGAATCTGAGCAAGAGATGACTCAGCGTCGACTCGGACCCGCCAAGTGACAGGCAAAAAAAAACCCGGAAATCCTCACTTACGTGGGCCTTCCGGATTTTCTAAACCGCCAAAAATGGTGGGTCGTGTGGGATTCGAACCTACGACCAATTGGTTAAAAGCCAACTGCTCTACCAACTGAGCTAACGACCCGCTGTGTGGTGGCGCGTATAATACTGATTTCTAAGGATTATTCAACACCTTATTTGAAATAAATCAGAAAAAACGCATTTGAACGGTAATTCGGTCGGTAGAACGCCTCTCGCAGCCGCCTGATCAACGTCCCGGCTCGTCGTTCCACAGGTACTTATGCAGCTGCAATTGCAGGCGCACCGGCAGGTTGTCGGCCACGACCCAGTCAGCCAGGTCGCGAGCGTTGAGGTCGTGGTGGCTGGGCGAGAACAGCACCTCGCCCGCGCGACGGTCCAGGCCGTATTGGATCAGCTTGGAGCTGGCCCAGTCATAATCGTCGCGGGAACAGATGACGAACTTGACCTGATCATTGGCCGTCAGCAAGTCGATGTTCTCGTAGCGGTTGCGGTGGGCTTCCTTGGAGTCGGGGGTCTTGAGGTCGACCACTCGGCTGACACGCGGGTCGACCGCAGAGATGTCCAGGGCGCCGCTGGTTTCCAGTGAGACCTCGTAACCCGCGTCACACAGCTGCTTGAGCAAAGGAATGGCATTGGGTTGCGCCAATGGCTCACCGCCCGTCACGCAGACGTAGCGCGGCCGGTAGCCGGCAACCTGTTCCAGGATGTCGTCGAGGGTGCGCACGGTGCCGCCGCTGAAGGCGTAGGCGCTGTCGCAGTATTGGCAACGCAATGGGCAGCCGGTCAACCGTACGAATACGGTAGGCAGGCCAGCAGTGCGCGTTTCACCCTGCAACGAGTAAAAGACTTCGGTAATACGTAATGTGTCTTGCATAGTCGCCACGGGCGTAACAGCTAAACAGGCTGTCCGCCTCCGTCAGGCACTTCAAGGGATTGCGCCAACGCGCCAACCCCAGGAAGCGTATTTCATAAAAGGGCGTGGATTCTAACGAAAAAACCCGCGCCAGGCGCGGGTTTCTTCTCAACGGGAAAGATGCGCTTACAAGCGCTGCAGATCCCGCTGGGCCAACTGGGCGGCGGATGTCCCCGGATATTGGGCAACCACCTGTTGCAGAATGCCTTTGACCTTGTCGGTATGACCCAGGCGGCGTTCTACGTCAGCAAGCTTGTACAGCGAGTCCGGCACCTTGGCGTGCTTGGGGTACAACTGGCTGACCTTGGCGAAAGCCTGGCCTGCCCCCTGCAAATCGCCCTTTGCCAGGTTGACCTCGCCCAACCAGTACTGGGCATTGCCCGCGTACTGGCTGTTGGGGTACTTGCGCAGGAATGCGGTAAAGGCCTGGCTGGCCTTATCGAAATCCTTGGCTTTGATCAGGTCGAAGGCTGCATCGTAATACAGTTTTTCCTTCGCCGGATCACCCGGTTCGCTGCTGGCGGCAGGGGCAGCCGCGGCGGCCCCTGCTGCTGCGCCACCGGCGGCAGCGCTTGGCGCGCCACCGGTAGAAGAATTATCAGGAGTAGCGGCAGGTGCAACACCGGCTCCAATACGACGATCAAGATCCTGGTATCGCTCCAGGCCTTCTTGCTTGAGCTGGTTCACCTGATTCTGCAGCACTTCAATGGCGCCTTGTTGCTGCGACAATTGATCCTGCATGCGTTGCAGTTGGTTGAACAGCTCGCCCTGTGCCGAGGGAGCGGACGTAGCCGCTCCCCCAGCATAGGCGCCGTTCGTGCCATAACCCGCTGGCGGATAACTGCTCCCGCTATTGTTATAGCCTGAGTTGCTATCCGTTACAGGAACCGCAGCCCACACCGCAAGCGGCGCGAGGCTGAGAGCCAATACAGTTAGAGCACGACGGCACGTTCGCATGACGAATTACTTACGCAGTTCGACGCGACGGTTCTGAGCCCACGACTGCTCGTCGTTGCCAGTTGCAACTGGACGCTCTTTACCGTAGGAAACCAGTTCCAGTTGGCCTGGAGCAACACCTTGCAGTACCAGGTAGCGCTGAACGGCTTTCGCACGACGCTCGCCCAGTGCCATGTTGTACTCACGAGTACCACGGGCGTCAGTGTTACCTTCCAGAACAACGCGAGCGCCGTTAGCTTTCAGGTCCTTGGCGTGAACGTCCAGAGCGCGCATGGCTTCTGGCTTCAGGTCCGAACTGTCGTATTCGAAGTAGAAGGTGGTGATAGCGCGCAGAGCAGCTTCTTCGCTCAGGGAGCCGTCAACTGCACCAGTGTTAGCGCCGTAACCAGCGTTTGGATCAACAGCAGCGCCTTCACCGGCGTTGTCGCCGCCTTTAGAGGAGCAACCAACGGCTACGGACAGAGCCAGAGCCAGAGCAGCAAACTTACCAAACTTCAGCATTTCCATCGTGAAACTCCTAATGAACCCCAGTGTGTTAAGTACTTCTTTTTGTAGCGCCGCGTCAGTTCAGGTAAGGGGACCAGGATGGTTCTCTGACTTCGCCTTGTGCGGTAGGAAGCGGGAGCCTTACGCGTCCGTTAATGGACACGAGCATCAAGACTCCCCGGCCCTGCTGGCGGGTGGCGTAGATTACCATGGTGCCGTTGGGCGCAACAGTGGCTGACTCATCAAGGTTGGTATCTGTAAGGATTTTCACGGTTCCGCGCTGCAAATCCTGGGCCGCAACCCGGAAATTAGTGAAACCATCCTGACGGTGAATCATCACCAACGTTTTTTCGTCCGCTGAAAGCTTAGGGTTGGCGTTGTAGTTACCGATAAAGGTCACTCGTTCCGCACCGCCGCCGTTCACGTTTGCCTTGTAGACCTGAGGCTTGCCGCCACGGTCGGAGGTGAAATAAATGGTGGAACCATCTTTACCCCAGAACGGTTCGGTGTTGATACCCGGGCCGCTGGTTACGCGACTCAGTTGGCGCGAGGCCATGTTCATCACGTAGATATCCGGGTTGCCGTCCTTGGACAGTACGAAAGCCAGGCGCGAACCATCCGGCGACCAGGCCGGTGCACCGTTGAGGCCTTCAAAGTTGGTGATCTGCTCACGGCGACCTGTATCAATGTGCTGCACGAAGATACGCGGACGGCGCTGTTCGAACGATACATAGGCAATACGCTTGCCGTCCGGCGCAAAGCGCGGCGACAGGATAGGCTCACGGGACTGCAGCAAGGTCACTGCACGTGCACCGTCGTAGTCCGAACGTTGCAGGGTGTAGCGGGTGTTGTCCACCGAGAAACGCTCAGCCGTCACATACAGCAGGCGTGTCGAGAAAGCGCCCTTGATGCCGGTAAGCTTTTCAAACGACTGGTCCGAGATGTAGTGGGCCATGTCGCGCAGTTGCTCTGCGGTACCCGATACGCTGCCGGTCAGGACCTGCTGCTCGGTAGCCACGTTGAACAAGGTGTACTGGATCTGCAGGCGACCACCGGCCGGCGTGATGTTGCCGACCATCACGTACTGCGCGCCCACGGCTTTCCAGTCACGGAACACAACTTCGCTGGCCTGGTTGGGCTGGCTGATCATGTTGCCTTTGGGAATCGGCGCGTAGTAACCGGAGTTACGCAGGTCGTCGCTGACGATCTGCGCCATGTCATCCGGCAGCACGCTGCCGCCCTGCCAACCGAAGGGTACAACTGCAATCGGAGTGGCCCGATCGCTGCCGCTGGTTACCAGGATGTTCTTTTCATCCGCCGCCGCTATCCCTGCCATACAGCAAATAACGACAAGCATTCCTCGAAGAAGGTTTCTCACAAGGCTAGATCCTCAGGTGTGAATGTCATCTTGAATGAACGATAGGGAGCGAAGTCACTTGGTTTCATTCCCTGCATCTCGGTCAACCGGCCAATATTCTTGACCGCGGCAACCGCTGAACTGTCGAACGTACCGTCACCACTGGACTTGGCCACGCTGACCGAGGTCACCGTACCGTCCGGCAACATGCCGATCTGCAATACTACTGTCATGCCTTTGCGTGCCGAAGGTGGTCGTGTCCAGCCTTCCGCTGCCCGCGCCCGAATCAGATCGTCGAAACTGCCCGCGACTTCATCACCACGTTCATCGGCCAAGGCTTGCTGACGTTGCGGCGTGTCGGAAAGCAAATCTGCCAGGGCCTGGGCCTTTTTCTCTTCCGCGGATTTGCGCGCTGCTTCCTGGGCCTTCTTCTTGGAGGCGTCGGCGGCAGCTTTCTTCTTCGCTTCGTCGGCGACTTTCTTTTTCGCCTCGTCTGCTTCAGCTTTTTTCTTGGCGTCTTCGGCGGCTTTCTTCTTCGCGTCTTCGACTATCTTTTTCTTGGCTTCTTCAGCGGCCTTTTTCTTGGCCTCTTCTTCGGCAGCCTTCTTGGCTTCTTCTTCAGATTTCTTCTTGGCTATATCAGCCAGTTGTTTCTCTTCGGCCTTTTTCGCTTCGGCAGCTTTCTCGGCTTTCTTGGCTTCATCAGCCTTTTTCGCCTCGTCGGCTTTCTTGGCTTCGTCAGCCTTTTTCGATTCCTCGGCCTTTTGAGCCGCCTCTTCTTTCTTTTGTTCCGCAGCAGCCTTCACCGCTTCCTGCTCGACCTTCTTCTGTTCCATCTGCTCGACTTCAGTCTGGCGCGCAGCCGACTTCTGGGCCTCACCCGCAATCTTCTGATTGGTCTGGGTGGTGGCCTGGCTCTTCGATTTCAGCTGATACAGGGTCGCCTGCACGATCGGCTTGGCTGGCGGCAGGTCCGGGGTCATGGCAAAGCTGACGAACAGCATGCCGAACACCAGGACGTGCAGGGCAATTGCCCACACGCCAGGCCAGAAGTAGCTTTCCGAGGCGGACGGCTCTCGCTGTTGCTGCATCAGGGCGCCTCGGTAATCAAGCCAACGTTACCGACGCCGGCCTTCTGCAGTCCGCCCATGGCGCCCATGACGGAACCGTAGTCGACCGATTTGTCGCCTCGGATGAACACCTGGGTGTGCTTGCCGCCTTCGTTGCCGGAGCGAATGATCTTGGTCACCGCATCGGTCATCGCCGGCAAGGTCAGGGCCTTGTCCTGCTGCTTCTGGGTGTCGACTTCGCTGCCAAGGTTCCAGTAGTAGGTCTTGTCAGCCTTGATCGAAATGGTCAGGACCTGAGTGTTGTTGTCTTGCGGCAAGGCTTCACTGGAAACCTTGGGCAGATCAACCTTCACGCCCTGGTTGAGCATCGGCGCGGTCACCATGAAGATCACCAGCAGCACCAGCATCACGTCGATGTAGGGCACTACGTTCATCTCGGCGACCGGCTTGCGCTTTTTGCGAGCTCGAGCGATTAAAGCCATTGGGAATTACCTGCTTATTCTTCGCTGGTGTGCACTTTACGGTGCAGGATCGCCTGGAATTCATCGGCGAAGGTGTAGTAACGGCCGATCAAGGTTTCGCTGGTTGCAGCGAAACGGTTGTAGGCGATTACTGCGGGGATCGCGGCGAACAGGCCGATCGCGGTGGCGATCAGGGCTTCGGCAATACCCGGGGCCACGGTGGCCAGTGTGGCTTGCTGGGCCTGGGCCAGGCCGCGGAAGGAGTTCATGATCCCCCACACGGTACCGAACAGGCCGATGTAAGGGCTGACGGAACCTACGGTGGCGAGGTACGGCAGGCCTTGCTCGAGCTTTTCTTCCTCACGGGAGATGGCCACGCGCATGGCCCGGGCCACACCTTCCATCACGGCTTCCGGGTCAACCCCAGGCTGCTGGCGCAGGCGCGAGAATTCCTTGAAGCCGGCACGGAAGATCTGCTCGACGCCCGAATCCGGGTCCGGGTTGCTGCCGGCCTGGCGATACAGCTTGGACAGGTCGATACCCGACCAGAAGCGCTCTTCAAAGCTCTCCAGGGCACGTCGACCGGCGCGCAGCATGTTGCTGCGCTGAAAAATCATGACCCAAGAGGTAACCGATGCGGCTACCAGGGTCAGCATGACCAGTTGAACCACGACACTGGCATTGCTGACCAGGCTCCACATGGAGGAATGGTCGACGACGGTAGGTTCCACGCTAAATCTCCTGCTTTGATTGTTGACCCGCGCCGCTCACGGCAGCAAAGGCCGCACGTAGAGTTTCGGGAATGGCCCGAGGTTTCAAGCTGTTGGTGCGCACACACGCCACCAGGAACTGCCCCTCGCAGAGCAGCGTTGCATCCGTGGCCCGCCTGACCTGCTGCTTGAAGCGCAGGCTGGCACGGTTCAATTCGATGACTTCAGCGCTGACCAGCAACTCGTCGTCCAGTCGCGCCGGCGCGTGGTAACGCGCCTCGCTGGAATGCACGACGAATAACAGGTCCTCCCCTGCAAGCTGGGATTGGGCAAAGCCCAGCTCCCGTAGCCGCTCGGTGCGAGCCCGCTCCATGAACTTGAGGTAGTTGACGTAATACACGATGCCGCCGGCATCGGTGTCCTCGTAATAAACGCGACAGCGATGTGCGAACGACTGATCCCCGTTTTGCGCGCGCATACTCTAGTGCTTACTCCTCAGGTTGCCAATTGGCTGGGCAACTGTTTTTTCAATACCTGAAAACATTTCCACTGCCTGAATGACGACACCAGACACTGGGACAGCACAAACTTCAGATAAATCACCCCACGTGGCAAATACCCTGTAGGAGCGAGCTTGCTCGCGAAAAACCCTTAGGCGCCGCGTTTACTCAGGAAGCACGCGTTATCGTTGCCGTTTTTCGCGAGCAAGCTTGCTCCTACATTTTTTAATCGTCCCCTGCATCGAGGAATTCGTCTACAGCAGGCATCTCCCCCAATCGTGACGGAATATTTAACCCGAAGTGCAGGTAAGCATGGCGCGTGACCACCCTGCCCCGCGGTGTACGCATGATGTAGCCCTGCTGGATCAGATATGGCTCCAGCACATCCTCAATGGTATGGCGCTCCTCGCTGATGGCCGCGGCCAGGCTGTCCACGCCAACCGGGCCACCGTCGAACTTCTCGATCATGGTCAAGAGCAGGCGCCGGTCCTGGTGATCGAAACCATGTTCATCCACGTCCAGCAGGTTCAATGCCAGGTCCGCCACCGCCTTGGTGATGTGGCCCTTGGCACGCACTTCGGCAAAGTCGCGCACCCGGCGCAGCAAGCGGTTGGCAATCCGTGGCGTACCGCGGGCGCGGCGGGCGATTTCAAATGCGCCTTCCGGGTCCAGGGGCAAGCCCAGGATGCTCGCCGAACGGCTGACGATGGTCGCAAGGTCGGCAGTGCTATAGAACTCTAGACGTTGAACAATGCCAAAACGGTCTCGCAGCGGATTGGTCAGCATGCCCGCGCGGGTGGTCGCCCCGACCAGGGTGAACGGTGGCAGGTCGAGCTTGATCGAACGGGCCGCCGGGCCTTCGCCGATCATGATGTCGAGCTGGAAGTCCTCCATCGCCGGGTACAGCACTTCCTCGACAATCGGCGACAACCGATGGATCTCGTCGATAAACAACACATCGTGGGGTTCAAGATTGGTCAACAGCGCCGCCAGGTCGCCAGGACGCTCCAGCACCGGGCCGGAGGTAGACTTGATCGACACGCCCATTTCCTGGGCGATGATATTGGCCAGGGTGGTCTTGCCCAACCCCGGCGGGCCGAAGATCAAGGTGTGGTCCAGGGACTCACTGCGCCCGCGCGCAGCCTGGATGAACAGCTCCATCTGCTCGCGCACGGTAGGCTGGCCGATATACTCGGCCAGGCTCAGGGGGCGGATGGCCCGGTCCTGGACTTCTTCACGGTCACGCGGGCCGGTGGCCGCGATCAGACGATCAGCTTCAATCACTTAAATCATTCCCTTCAGGGCTCGGCGGATCATGTCTTCGCTGCTCAGGTTCTTGTCTTTGATGGCCGATACCGCCTTGCTCGCCTCCTGGGGCTTGTAGCCCAGGGAGATCAGCGCACTGACCGCATCGCTTTCGGCGCTGGCGACCTGGCCCGCCGGCATATCCGGCTGGTTCGGCACCAGGGCGAACATGCTCGGCACCACCTCCCAGGCCTTGAAGCGATCCTTGAGCTCCACCAACAGGCGCTCGGCGGTTTTCTTGCCCACGCCCGGCACCTTGGTCAGGGCCGAAGTGTCCTGGGCGGAAACGGCACGTACCAGCTCATCCACTTCCAGGCTGGACATCAATGCCAGGGCCAGTTTCGGCCCCACGCCATTGAGACGGATCAGTTCGCGGAAGAAATCGCGGTCGCGCTTGCCGATGAAACCATAGAGCAGTTGCGCGTCTTCACGCACCACTAAATGCGTGTGCAAGGTTATCGGCTCGCCGACCGACGGCAGGCGATACAAGGTAGTCATGGGCACTTCCAGCTCATAACCCAATCCATTCACATCCAGAATCAGGTGCGGCGGCTGTTTCTCAGCCAGGGTGCCGCGCAAGCGTCCAATCACGGTTCAGATCCTTAAGGCTTGAGGGTCAGGTCAGGGCCTGACCGCAAATAACGAATGCGCTGATGCTATCAGAGACGTAGCCGCCCGCCACGACTACGTGCGGTGCCCAAGCCGTGAGGCAACAGGCTGGAGCGGGTGTGCGCATGGCAAATAGCGATGGCCAGGGCATCGGAGGCGTCGATCTGCGGCTTTGACGTGAGCTTGAGCATGTGCATGACCATCATCTGCACCTGCTCCTTGTTCGCTGCACCAGTGCCAACGACGGCCTGCTTGACCTGGGTCGCGGTGTATTCGGCGATCTCCATGCCCTCCTCGGCCCCCGCCACGATAGCGGCGCCACGGGCCTGGCCGAGTTTCAACGCAGAGTCGGCGTTCTTGGCCATGAACACCTTCTCGATGCCCATGGTAACGGGGCCGTAAGTCTGGATGACTTCACGTACGCCGCGATAGACGATCTGCAGCCGTTCGGCCAACTCACCGGCGCCGGTACGGATGCAACCCGAGGCCACATAGATACAGCCGCGCGGGGTGTGCTGCACCACGCCAAAACCGGTGATGCGTGAACCGGGGTCGATACCTAGGATTAAAGTCATAACGCCTGCGGAATAAATAATACTTTTTTCGATACAGCGAGAATCCAATGTGGGAGGGGGCTTGCTCCCGATAGCGGTGGGTCAGTTACTTATAAATCGACTGAACTACCGCCATCGGGGGCAAGCCCCCTCCCACACAAGCCCCTTCCACATTGGGATCTACATCGTTCTTCAGCCTAGCTGTTCAGCCACCGATTCCGGGATGTCGGCATTCGAATACACATTCTGCACATCATCCAGATCTTCAAGCATATCCAGCATTTTCAACACCTTCTGCGCCCCCTCCAGGTCCAGTTCGGCACTGGTGGTCGGCAGCATCACGATTTCTGCATCGGTGCCGTTGAAACCAGCGGCCTCCAGGGCATTACGCACGGCGTAGAAACTGGCGAACGAGGTAAACACGTCGATAGAGCCGTCTTCGTTGGTGACCACGTCGTCGGCGTCCGCTTCCATTGCGGCTTCCATCAGTGCGTCTTCATCGGTGCCAGGGGCGAAGGTGATCTGCCCTTTGCGTTCGAACAGGTACGCGACCGAACCATCCGTGCCGAGGTTACCACCGCACTTGCTGAACGCATGGCGCACGGCTGCGGCGGTCCGGTTGCGGTTGTCGGTCATGCACTCGACCATCACCGCCACGCCGCCTGGGCCGTAGCCTTCATAGGTCAGCTCGACCATGTCGTCGGTATCGGCCGCACCGGCACCACGGGCCACAGCGCGGTCAATGATGTCGCGGCTCATGTTTGCGCCCAGCGCCTTGTCCAGCGCCAGGCGCAGACGCGGGTTGGAACCCGGGTCACCGCCGCCCTGGCGGGCAGCGACGGTCAGTTCGCGAATCCACTTGGTGAAGATCTTGCCCTTCTTGGCATCCTGACGCTCTTTGCGGTGCTTGATGTTCGCCCACTTGGAATGGCCAGCCATAACACAACTCCGAAATTCTCTAGAAACCTTATCAATCCCGCCCCAGGCAGGATTTCCCTCTTTTAAACGCAAAGGCGCATCCGAAGATGCGCCTTTTTGACTGCGTACAACCTTATTGCGCTTTCACGCCGCAGCCTTACTCAGCCTTCGGCGCCTCGCGCAGGCGAATGTGCAGCTCGCGCAGTGCCTTGGCATCCACCACACCCGGAGCCTGGGTCATGACATCCGCAGCGCTCTGGGTTTTCGGGAAGGCAATCACTTCACGGATCGACTGGGCGCCGGTCATCAGCATGACCAGACGGTCCAGGCCAAAGGCCAAGCCACCGTGGGGCGGTGCACCGTACTTCAGGGCGTCGAGCAGGAAGCCGAACTTCTCTTCCTGTTCCGCTTCGTTGATGCCCAGCAGGCGGAACACCGCTTGTTGCATCTCTTTGCGGTGGATACGGATCGAACCGCCACCCAGCTCGGTACCGTTCAACACCATGTCATAGGCACGGGACAGCGCGCCTGCCGGGTTGGCTTCCAGCTCCTGCGGGGAGCACTTCGGCGCGGTGAACGGGTGGTGCAAGGCGCTGAAGCTGCCGTCGTCGTTCTCTTCGAACATCGGGAAGTCGACGACCCACATCGGGGCCCATTCGCAGGTCAGCAGGTTCAGGTCGTGACCGAGCTTGATGCGCAGGGCGCCCAGGGCTTCGCTGACGATCTTGGCCTTGTCGGCGCCGAAGAACACGATGTCGCCATCGACCGCACCGACGCGATCGAGGATCGTGTTCAGGTTGGCTTCAGGGATGTTTTTCACGATCGGCGATTGCAGGCCGTCAACGCCATTGGCGCGCTCGTTGACCTTGATGTACGCCAGGCCCTTGGCGCCGTAGATGCCGACAAACTTGGTGTAGTCGTCGATCTGCTTGCGCGGCATGCTCGCGCCGCCAGGCACGCGCAGGGCGGCGATGCGGCATTTGGGGTCGTTGGCCGGGCCGCTGAACACCTTGAAGTCGACGTCCTTGAGCTGGTCGGCCACGTCCACCAGTTCCAGCGGGTTACGCAGGTCTGGCTTGTCGGAACCGTAGCGGCGCATGGCCTCTTCGAAGGTCATGTGCGGGAATTCGCCGAACTCCAGGTTCAGCACTTCCTTGAACAGGTTGCGGATCATCTGTTCGGTCAGGCCCATGATCTCTTTTTCATCGAGGAAACTGGTCTCGATGTCGATCTGGGTGAATTCAGGCTGGCGGTCGGCGCGCAGGTCTTCGTCACGGAAGCACTTGGCGATCTGGTAGTAACGGTCGAAGCCGGCGACCATCAGCAGTTGCTTGAACAACTGCGGCGATTGCGGCAAGGCAAAGAAGCTGCCCGCGTGGGTACGGCTGGGCACCAGGTAGTCACGTGCGCCTTCCGGGGTAGCCCGGGTGAGGATCGGCGTCTCGACGTCGAGGAAGCCGTTCTCATCCAGGAAACGGCGGATGCTGGTGGTCATGCGCGAACGCAGGCGCAGCTTCTCGGCCATTTCCGGACGACGCAGGTCCAGGAAGCGGTAGCGCAGGCGGGTTTCTTCGCCCACATCGGAGTATTCGTTGAGCGGGAACGGCGGGGTTTCCGATTCGTTCAGCACTTCCAGCTCATAGCCCAGCACCTCGATGCCGCCGGAGGCCATGTTCTTGTTCACGGCACCGGCCGGACGCAGGCGCACCTTGCCGGTGATCTTCACTACATATTCGCTGCGCACACGGTCGGCGGCGGCGAAGCTCTCGGCGCGGTCCGGGTCAAACACCACCTGGGCCAGACCATCACGATCACGGATATCGAGGAAGATTACCCCGCCGTGGTCGCGGCGACGGTGAACCCATCCGCAAAGGGTGATTTCCTGACCTTCCAGGGTCTCGTTCAGTTGGCCGCAATAGTGGCTGCGCATCATGGTCGTGGTTTCACTTCTCGTAATTCGAATTTCGGTGGCAGGCTTGCCTCGTCACCGTACATTAAAGCAGGGGACGGATAATGCAGGAGCCTGCGCGTAGAGTTCAACTCAGTCTGCTTTGTCGCCGCCCGCCAGGTTCTTCTTGGCGCCGGTCTTGAAATCGGTCTCGTACCAGCCACTGCCGCTCAGGCGGAAGCCCGGCATGGACAACATCTTCTTCAACTCAGGTGCCTGGCAGGCAGGGCAATCGACCAGCGGCGCTGCGCTGATCTTCTGAATGGCTTCCAACTGGTGACCACAGGAAGCGCATTGATAGTCGTACATGGGCATGGGGATGTCTCGGCGATCAGAACGTTACAGCGCCACGCCCTGCCCTGTGCATTAAAGCCCGGCATGCGCAGCAAAGCGCGGGATTATATCTGGTAAATCGAGGCAGCGCAGCCGGCTTTCTGCCCCAGGGCAGGCCCGCGAGGTTGAAGGGCCGGCCCCGAAGCCAGCGGGCTATTGCACAAGCGTGTCCGCAGACGCGGCGGCGCGGCCTTTGAGTACATGAACCACGCACACCACCCTCACCAACCCACTGAAGTTCTTCACTCCTCCGTAACGCAGATGCACTTCCCGATCGACATAGGACAACAAGGCACTGACTGAGCAGGTATTGATCCTGGCGATCTCCGTCAGGATATTCCAATAAATCTGTTCAAGCCGCAGGCAGGTAGAAAACCCGTTGAGCCTGACCGAACGGGACAATGGCTTGGCCATCCCCATATCAAACCCCTTGTCAAAGGGGTCGACCTTCATCTTGTGAAAACCACAGGTTTCCATCACTCCCTTACCTACTCCACGTGACATACACCTGACACTCCATTGCCAAACAGCAGCCAATGGGCTTCTCCCATTGGGCGATGGGTCTATAAAACCGCAGGACGCGCGGAGCAGCCAGAAGACGGGGAGTTGTTAGTCGTAGGACAACGCCAGGAAGCGCAGGGAAACAAGCAGGCAGCGCCCAAAAGGCGCCGCCCGGGTTCGACAGTTACTGGTTTTCGAGCAGGGAACGCAGCATCCACGCGGTTTTCTCGTGAACCTGCATACGCTGGGTCAGCAGGTCCGCCGTCGGCTCATCACTGACCTTGTCGAGCAATGGGAAGATGCCACGGGCGGTACGCGTGACCGCTTCCTGACCGGCCACCAACTGCTTGATCATCTCTTCGGCGCTCGGCACGCCCTCTTCTTCCTTGATCGAAGACAGGCGGGCGTAGATCGAATAGGCGCCAGGTGCCGGGAAACCCAGGGCCCGGATGCGCTCGGCGATGGAGTCCACTGCCAGCGCCAGCTCGTTGTACTGCTCCTCGAACATCAGGTGCAGCGTACGAAACATGGGGCCCGTGACGTTCCAGTGGAAGTTGTGGGTCTTCAGATAAAGAACATAGGTATCGGACAGCAGCCGCGAGAGTCCATCGACGATGGATTTACGGTCTTCTTCACTGATACCAATATCGATTGCCATGTTTTTCCCCTTCAATTGACGAGCATTCATTGATCAGGTGCAGGACCACTCTAGCAAGAGAGCGGGCCTCGTGCAGCCCTACACACCCAGGCTGCATGCGGCAAATCGACCCTGCCCCGCCTGCAGATGTGAACTGGCAAGCCTTTCTCCCTGTAGGAAGAGTCTCTGCAAGCCATTAAAAAAACCTGCACCTGTCTAGGACAAGCGTTTGCCGCAGAAATGCCGTGCCCGGCGCAACACCCCGAAATGCTTGATTTGAGTAGGCACGGCCTTTGCTGTTAAATAGACGCCGTGTGGCTGCCGTTTATGTCTGCGGCACGCCACATAGGCTGATACCCGCGCACGTGCTCAACGCCTCCCATTGTTCAGAAGCGAACCGTGCCAGTCAGCTCTTCCTTGTGATCCGTCTTAACGTGAGTTAATCAAAATGTTGAAAATCGTCCACCTGCTAACGGGCGTTGCAGCTTTGCTGCTGTCCTTTATCCCGAGCCTGCAGCCTGAAAGCCTGCCCTACCTGCAACAACACGACGCTCTGTACCTGGCCTTGTTCGGCCTTCTTAACCTGACGCTCGCACCGGTAATCCCTTACTGGAACAAAGGCACACGTCATCAACTGCAAAACCTGGTCAGTGCGCTGCTGGTGCTGACTGTTGTCGTACAAACCCTCACCCTCCTGGCGCCCATGCCTGAAGTCGGTGGCCATCCGGCTATCCTGCTCAGCCTGGTGATTGCTGTGGTTGCCATCGTTCTTCACCTGGCCATCAGCTTCTACCGTTCGTCCCCAGCGGCCGCCTCGCAAAACTACGACATGACCAATCGGGATACCGGGACCGTCAAGTGGTTCAACACCTCCAAAGGCTTCGGCTTCATTTCCCGCGACTCGGGCGATGATATCTTCGTCCACTTCCGGGCTATCCGTGGCGAAGGCCACCGCGTCCTGGTCGAAGGCCAGCGCGTGGAGTTCTCGGTGATGAACCGTGACAAGGGCCTGCAAGCCGAAGATGTCATCGCTGCCCTGCCGCGTCGCTGATCCTAAGCTTTCGCAGCAAAAAAAACCGCGATCCAGCGTTGCCTGGATCGCGGTTTTTTATTGTCTGCCCGTTCAATAGTGCGGCGGCGGCGCTTCTTCTTCGGACGACTCGAACTGCCCGCCCATTTCTTCCTGGCGCTTGAGCAGGGCCTTCATCTGCAATTGCAGGCGCTCGACCGCCCGCTGCTGGGTGACCAGGATGTCATTGAGGGTCTCGATAGTGTCGTCCTGAAAGGCCAGGCGGCTTTCCAGGTCGGTGACGCGATCTTGCAGGTCCATGGTTCAGTCCTGGGTAAAGATGAAGTCGGCGGGCAATAGCTCACGCAAACGGGCGCGGATCGCCGACACTTGCTCGTGGTTATAAGGTTGAGCGGGATGTTTGCCCCACACTGGAGCCGGCCAGGCGGCGTCATCGCGTTTACGCACGATCACGTGCACATGCAACTGGCTGACCACGTTGCCCAGCGCGCCAATGTTCATCTTATCGGCGGCCAGCCCTTCATTAAGCAGCTGCGCCAGGGCCGTCGTCTCTTGCCACAAGGTTTGTTGATCTGCGACATCCAGTTGAAACACTTCGCTGATACCGTCGATGCGCGGTACCAGGATGAACCAGGGGTAGTTCGAGTCATTGGACAGCAGCAGGCGACACAGCGGGAAGTCCCCAATGGCCAAGGTATCTTGTTGCAGGCGTTGATCTAGGGCGAACACGTGGGCACTCCGTTCGGCAGGTCAGTTTCAGGCGTCCAGCATACCTTCGAATGCCCACGCGTTCACGGCGAATGGGCACAAGCCTTGAAGCAATCGGATAAAAACTACGCACCCTTTCGAGGCAGGCGCACAGTCGAACACGCTACGTCGGGCCTCGGCGGCACGCACCAAAATGACCCGCTTGTGCCTCAAAGGGATCCGCCAAGTACCCACTGACGGGGTGGACCGGTAACGTTTTACCCAGGCGAACGCTTTTGTGAATGAACGCACAGGTGTAACACCCCGGCGCCAAGCTCGAACCTAAGGGTCTAAAAGCCCCGTGTTTATGCGGTTTTTACACTCCCTTCACGCTTTTCACGAAAAAATGACATTCGGCTACCAGTTTGAGCACGCTTGTTGCATTCACCCTCATATCGTCGGCAACGGCACCCGTTTGGAAGCAGGTGTTTCGCGATAAAAACCAGCGGCGGTTCAATGCGCATCAAGGAAGCTTTCAAACTTTGAAAGATGTAGGAAAAGAGCATTGAAGTTGTCAGCCCGGTTACATTTGGGCTGTGAATTTGCGACATGGATCTAGCGATTTACGACAGCCTCGTAAAGAAGCTGAAAGGAAAGATGGGTAAGTATCGTCATTAGAGTCTGCGTGATATAACTTTGCGCCGACACAAATAAAGAAAGAGCCGCCCAGACAAAAATACAGGTGGGACGGCAGTACTCTTCCTAAAACCAAAGGAGCAAATCACGATGCGCGTGATGAAGTGGAGCATGATCGCCCTGGCTGTTTCAGCAGGCACCTCGCAGTTCGCAATGGCGTCCGCCCAAAGCGATTCCAAAGGCTTTGTTGAGGACAGCACTTTCAGTATCAATACTCGCGCGCTGTACTTCAGCCGGGACTTCCGTAACAACCCGTCGGGTCCGGGTTCGAAGAGCCGTGCAGAAGAAACCGGCCTGGGCTTCAACGCCCTGTACGAATCGGGCTTCACCCAAGGCACCATTGGTGTCGGTGTGGACGTGATCGGCCTGATGGGCCTCAAGCTCGACAGCGGCAAGGGTCGCGCTGGCACGGGTCTGTTCCCCACCGGTTCCGACGGTCGTTCGCAGGACGATTACTCCAAGGGCGGCGGCGCGGTTAAGTTCCGCATCTCCAATACTGTGTTGAAAGTCGGTGACCAGTACACCACCGCGCCAGTGTTCGCTTCCGACGACAGCCGTCTGTTGCCGGAGCTGCCACAAGGTATCTCGATCACCAGCAACGAAATCAAGGGCCTCAAGCTTGAGGGCGGCCACTTCACCTCCAGCGTCGCGCAGGCACAGACCTACCACGACAGCCTGGGCCTGACGAAAACCGACTTTGTCGGCGGCGTCTACGCGTTCACTCCGGAATTCACCGGTAGCCTGTACTACGCGAAAACCGAAGATTACTTCCGCAAGTATTACAGCAACCTGAACTGGACCCACGCGCTGAGCGATGATCAGTCCTTCGCGCTGGACTTCAACATCTACGACACCAAAAGCGATGGCGCAGGCCTGCAACGCGCAGAGAAGGATGGCGTGACCAAGCTCGACAACCGCGCCTTCAGCTTGCAGGGCGCGTACACCATCGGCGCTCACACCTTCACCCTGGCAGCCCAGAAGGTTACCGGTGACGGCGACTACGGCTACGGCGTAGACGGCGGCGGCACGGTATTCCTGGCCAACTCCGTTGCCCGTTCCGACTTCAACGCCGAAGGCGAGAAGTCCTACCAGGCGCGTTACGACATCAACATGGCGACCTTCGGCATTCCTGGCCTGAGCTTCATGACTCGCTACATCACCGGTAGCGGTGCCAACACCGGCACTACCAGCAACGGTAAAGAGTGGGAACGCGACATCGAAGCCAAGTACGTGATTCAGAGCGGCCCGGCTAAAGACCTCAGCCTGCGTCTGCGCCAAGCGACTTACCGCTCCGGTGATGGCGTTTACTACGGCTCGCCATCTATCGACGAACTGCGCCTGATCGCGAACTACCCGCTGAACATCTTGTAATCGTCTGTTTAATTACATCGATGGCTTAAGGCTTCGGCCTTGAACAAAAAAGCCGCTCCCTGTTTAAACAAGGAGCGGCTTTTTTATTGCAGTTTTGTTTCAATCAAAAAAACAACTAGCAAGCTAAGTAACTAGTTTACCGAAGCTGACCTATCGGCCAAGTTTGACAGCCTCAAACCCAGTTATTTCGCCGCACTTTCCTGCATCACACGAATAACCCGCTGCGGAAACGGAATATCAATCCCCGCTGCTTTCAAACGATCACGCGCCAGTTCATTAAACATGAACATCACGTCCCAATAATCCGGGGTACTGGTCCAGCAGCGCAGGGAAACCGTGATGGAGCTGTCGCCCAAGGTCGAAACCACCGCCACCGGTGCAGGATCAGCCAGCACCCGTGGGTCCTTGGCCAGTTCCAGCAGGACTTCGCGAGCTTTTTGCAGGTCTGCCTCGTAATCCACACCGACATCAAACACCACCTTGCGGGTTGGCTGGCGGTTGGTGTTGGTGATGATGCCGTTGGACAGGATGCCGTTGGGCAGGATCACCGTCTTGTTGTCGCCGGTACGCAGCACGGTGTGGAAAATCTGGATGCTGTCGACGGTGCCGGAGGTGCCTTGGGCTTCGATCCAGTCGCCAATACGGAACGGGCGGAACAGCAGGATCAGCACGCCACCGGCAAAGTTGGCCAGGCTGCCTTGCAATGCCAGGCCAATGGCCAGGGTCGCGGCGCCGATAGCGGCGACGAACGAGGTGGTTTCCACACCGATCATCGAGGCCACGCTGACCACCAGCATGACTTTGAGCACGATGTTCGCCAGGCTGGTAATGAAGTGCTGCAGCGCCAGGTCAGCGTTGCGTACCGCCAGCAAGCGGCCCACGCGATGGGTCAGTTTGTTGATCAGCCACCAGCCGATGGCCAGGGTCAGCATGGCCAGCAATACACGGCTACCGTATTCCATGATCATCGGGATCCAGGACTGGGAGGTCTTGATCAAATGATCCACTTCTGCGTTTAAATCCATGTAGCTTCTCCTGTCTTTGCGGATATGCGGCTTGATTGACTGCCTGAAAACGCAATTGAGCCCCGTAGGGCTCAATTGTAGGCGCTGAGTCTGGGGCGTGGGACGTCAAAAAAACCCACAGGTTCCCCAAAGCGCCATCAGTCGCGGAAGTTATTGAACTGCAGCGGCATGTCGAAGGTCTTGGCGCGCAGGGCCGCGATGGCCTCTTGCAGGTCGTCGCGCTTCTTGCCGGTGACACGCACCTGCTCGCCCTGGATGGCGGCCTGGACTTTCAGCTTGGCATCCTTGATATGCGCGACGATCTTCTTCGCCAGCTCCTTGTCGATGCCTTCCTTGAGCACGGCTTCCTGCTTCATCAGCTTGCCGGAGGCGTAGGCGTCCTTGACTTCAAGGCACTGCACGTCGATCTTGCGCTTGACCAGGGCCAGCTTGAGGATCTCGATCATCGCTTCCAGCTGGAAATCGGCTTCAGCGGTCAGGTTGACGGTCAGTTCCTTTTCCTTGAATTCGAAGCTGCCCTTGCCTTTCAAGTCATAGCGACGGTCCAGTTCCTTGACGGCGTTCTCGACGGCGTTGGTGACTTCGTGTTTGTCCAGTTCAGATACCACGTCGAACGAAGGCATGTGATTTCTCCAATATAAGGGGCGGGCTCAGTAAAGATGGAGCGCGCCCGAGCTAAAATGCCGAGGCATTATAGCGGTTCTTTCGCCCCGTTCACTGTGAGCGACCCTACGGAGCACAAACTGATGTCGACCCCCTGGCATATTCTCGGCGCTGGCAGCCTGGGCACCCTCTGGGCCACGCGGCTGGCGCGTGCCGGCGTGCCGGTCAAGCTGATCCTGCGTAATGAGGCGCGCCTGGCCAGCTATCGAGCCGGCCAGGGCCTGACCCTGGTTGAGCACGGTGTGGAACACACCTATGCGGTGATTGGCGAAACAGCCGAAAGCCCGGAGCCGATTCATCGCCTGCTGGTGGCATGCAAAGCCTACGACGCCCAATCCGCTATCGCCCAGTTGCAACCTCGACTGGCGCCGGATGCTGAACTGATCCTGCTGCAGAACGGTCTCGGCAGCCAGGACGCCGTGGCTGCACAAGTGCCATCGGCCCGCTGCATTTACGCGTCCAGCACCGAAGGCGCATTTCGCGATGGCGATTGGCGGGTAGTGTTTGCCGGCCATGGCTACACCTGGCTGGGCGACGCCAACCATCCCACCCCACCGCTATGGTTGGACGACCTGCAAGCTGCGAGCATTCCCCACGAATGGGCCACCGATATCCTCACGCGGCTGTGGCGCAAGCTGGCGCTCAATTGCGCCATCAACCCATTGACCGTGCTTTACCAATGCCGCAACGGCGGCTTGCAAGACCACGAGTGTGAAGTGGCAACCTTGTGCGCTGAATTGGCACAGCTGCTGGAGTGCTGTGGCCAGCCCGCCGCCGCACAGGACCTGCACAACGAAGTACAGCGTGTGATCCAGGCCACCGCCGCCAATTACTCGTCCATGTACCAGGATGTCGCCAACGTCCGGCGTACCGAAATCAGCTACCTGCTGGGCTACGCCTGCCAGGCCGCCGCTCGCCACCAGTTGGTATTGCCCCATCTGCAACAGCTGCAAGCGCGGCTGGTCGAACATTTGCTGGCACGCGGATTGGCCAGCGACTGAGGCACGCGCTACCCTGCCTACCTGTCTATCACCTGGGAAACCCCTGATGCCACTGCGCCAGCGTCTTGAAAATCTACCGGTAGGGCAGAAATTGCTGGTGGCCCTGCTGGTGCTATTGACCACGGTGTTGCTGGTGGCCAACCTCACGTTTATCAGCGCCGCCTACTGGATCTCCCAGGAAAGCATGGCGCCCCAGGCATTGCAGGCCATTGGACGACTGGTGTCCAACCCATCGCTCGCCGCCGAGGCGCTCGAATCCCCGGCGAAGGCCGAGGCGCTGCTCAATGAACTGACCAGCTACTCACCCCTGCGCGCCGCCGCTCTCTACGACGGTGAAGGCAACCGTCTAGCGCAGATGCAGCACGGCGACCGCCTGCACCTGCCGGACAATTACCGGCATATCGAGGCCTGGCGCCTGACCGAGTTTCGCAGCAACCAGGTCATCACCCTGCCCCGCGGCACCCAGCCTTCCGGGCATTTACTGCTGGTGGCCAGCAGTGAGCTACCGGTGGCCTTCTATACCGGCACGCTGACCGCAAGCCTGGGCATCCTGATTTTCAGTGTGCTGTTGTGGCTGGTCATCGCCCGGCAAATCAAACGCCTGATCACCCGTCCCATCCATGAGCTGGAAGAACTGTCGCGGCAGGTCACCCGTGAAGAGAACTACGCCCTGCGCGCCGGGCGTGGCAACCATGACGAGATCGGCAGCCTGGCCGAAGCCTTCAACACCATGTTGTCGCGTATCGAAGCCCGCGAGCAGCAGCTCAAGCGTGCGCGTGACGATTCCCAGGCTGCTTACGACCAGGCCCAGGGGCTGGCCGAAGAGACCCGGCATACCAACCGCAAGCTGGAACTGGAAGTCCAGGTGCGCAGCAAGATCGAGAAAAAGCTCACGGGCTTCCAGAACTACCTCAACAGCATTATCGACTCGATGCCCTCGGCGCTGATCGCCCTGGATGAACAGCTCTACGTCACCCAGTGGAACCAGGAAGCCACCGCCCTTTCCGGCACGCGCCTGGATGAAGCCCTGAACCAGCCGATCTTCCTTGCCTTCCAGCCGCTCAAGCCGTACCTGCCGCAAATCAAGGCCACCGTGGAGCAACATACGGTGGAGCGGATCGAGCGGGTCACCTGGATCAAGGATGATGAACCCAAGCATTATGCCCTGACGTTTTACCCATTGATGGGTGGTGCCGGGCGTGGCGTGGTGATCCGAATCGACGACATCACCCAACGCCTGTCCCTGGAAGAAATGATGGTGCAGTCGGAAAAAATGCTCTCGGTGGGCGGCCTGGCCGCCGGCATGGCCCACGAAATCAACAACCCACTGGGCGCGATCCTGCATAACGTGCAGAACATCCGTCGCCGCCTGTCTTCGGAGCTGCCCAAGAACCTGGAGTACGCCGAGCAGGTGGGCATCGAGCTGGACACGGTCAATCGTTACCTGCAAGGCCGCGAAGTCCCGCAGTTGCTCGACGGTATTCAGCAGGCCGGGGCGCGGGCGGCGAAAATCGTCACCCATATGCTCAGTTTCAGCCGCCGCAGTAATCGCCAGATGGCCCCCTGCGACTTGCCGGCCTTGATCGACCAGGCCGTGGAAATCGCCGGCAACGATTTCGACCTGACCATCGGCTTCGACTTCAAGGGCCAGGCGATCATCCGTCAGTTTGACCCGCAATTGGGCCCTGTGCCCGGCACCGCCAACGAGCTGGAGCAAGTGCTGCTCAACCTGCTGAAGAACGCCGCCCAAGCCATTCACTTGCGCGAAGACGACAGCGAGCCGGGGCGTATTATCCTGCGCACCCGCCTCAACCCGCCGTGGGCAGAAATACAGGTGGAAGACAACGGCATCGGCATGAGCGAAAACGTGCGCAAGCGCACCTTCGAACCGTTCTTCACCACCAAGGAAATCGGCCAGGGCACCGGGCTTGGGTTGTCGGTGTCGTATTTCATCATCACCAACAACCACAAGGGCCAGATGGAAGTGCACTCCACCCCGGGCCAAGGCACCTGCTTTACCTTGCGCCTGCCCCTGGCCGGCAGCCAATTGTCCCCCACAGAACTCACCCAACTGGAGCACTGACCATGGGCTTTCGCCTGTCGAAGATCTACACCCGTACCGGCGACAAGGGCGAAACCGGCCTCGGGGATGGCCGCCGCGTGCCCAAGGACCACCCGCGCGTGGAAGCGATCGGCGAGGTGGATACGCTGAACAGCCAGTTGGGCCTGTTGCTGGCCAACCTGGAAGAACAAAGCGGCAAGCACCCGGCGTTAAATGATGTGATTGAAGTGCTCACGCCGTGCCAGCATCGTCTGTTCGATCTGGGCGGTGAGCTGGCGATGCCGGTGTACAAGGCGCTGAACGCGGCGGAGGTGGATCGGCTGGAAGCGGCGATTGATCGCTGGAACGAAGAAGTGGGGCCGCTGGAAAACTTCATCCTGCCCGGTGGTTCGGCGCTGATCGCCCAAGCCCATGTGTGCCGCAGCCTGGCGCGCAGTGCTGAGCGGCGGTGTCAGCACCTGAATGCGCTGGAGCCGCTGGAGGGGGTGGGATTGGCGTATATCAATCGGTTGTCGGATCTGTTGTTTGTGGCGGCCAGGGTGATTGCCAAGCGCCAGGGTGTTGCTGAAGTGTTATGGCAGGCCGCTGCCAAGCCACACTGACATTTTTCAGGTGACTGACGGGGCCTCATCGGGGGCAGGCCCCCTCCCACATTTTTGAATTGTGAATACATTCAAGTGTGGGAGGGGGATTGCCCCCGATAGAGCCCGTCAGGGCACCATCAAGCCTCAGGCCAGAACGCCCGAATACCTGCCACACCTTGCGCACCAGCTTCCCAAGCCTGCTCCCGTTGCGCAGGCCCAACCCCGCCCAGCAGGAATACCGGCTTACTGAACCCGGCAATCAACTGCGCCGCCTGCTCCCAACCCAACGGCTGCGCATCCGGATGAGTCTGGGTCGGCTGCACCGGCGACAGGGTGACAAAATCCACGTCCATCATCTCTGCCAGCGCCAGCTCTTCAGCGTTGTGGCAAGAAGCCGCCAACCAACGGTCCTTCGGCAGCGGGCGGCCCTTGCTCGCATATTTGCGCAATTGCGCCGAGGTCATGTGCCAGCCGGCGGCGGGGAAATCCCCCAGCCACTCGAACGGCCCCTTGAGCATCAATTGCGCCTTGCCGGCACACAGGCCAACCGCATCCACCGCCAGGTCACGGTATTTAGGGTCGTAGCCGTTGGGCGCACGCAGTTGAACCAGCTTGATCCCCCCTGCAATGGCCTTCTGGATGCCGCGCAACAGCGTTGAGGTTTCCAGCTCGCCCGGCGTGATCAGGTACTCGGCGGGCAAGCGCGCAGCGGCAACAATCGGCGCATTTGCCGCCGGGAACTCATAGTTGACCAGGTCTCGTTGCGTCACCCATTCCAACGGCTGCCCTTCGGCACCATGGGGCTCGCCGGTAAAGGCCGAGACTTCCCAGACGTCCAGCAATACCTGCTTGTCCGGGTAATCATGTTGCACCTTGATCAACGGCCGCGCCGTAGTGACCTGGATGCCCAGCTCTTCCTGCAGTTCTCGTGACAAGGCCGTGGCGACCGACTCATCGGCCTCCACCTTGCCACCGGGGAACTCCCAGAGCCCGCCCTGATGCTGGGTATCGGCACGGCGCGCCAGCAGGATCCTGCCATCGACACCGCGGATCACCGCTGCTGCTACATGCACTCGTTTCACGCCACTGCTTCCTCTCGTTATAGCCCTTGTAGGAGCGAGCTTGCTCGCGAAGAACGGCAACGATAACGCGCACATCCTGGATAAACGCGGTGGCATTGAGTTTTTCGCGAGCAAGCTTGCTCCTACATCAGGTACGGTATTCCGCATTGATCTTCACGTACTCGTGGGACAGGTCGGTGGTCCAGATGGTTTCGCTGCACGCGCCGCGCCCCAATTCGATGCGGATGGTGATTTCTTCCTGCTGCATCACCGCCGAACCCTGGGCTTCGGTGTAGGTTTCGGCACGAGCACCCCGGCTGGCAATGCACACGCCGCCGAGGAATACGTCGATCTTGCTCACGTCCAGGTCCGGCACGCCGGCACGACCGACAGCCGCCAGGATACGGCCCCAGTTCGGATCCGAGGCAAATAGCGCGGTCTTGATCAGCGGCGAGTGCGCCACGGTGTAGCCCACGTCCAGGCATTCCTGATGGTTGCCGCCGCCGTTGACTTCAACCGTCACGAACTTGGTCGCGCCCTCGCCGTCGCGCACGATGGCCTGGGCCACGTCCATGCACACTTCAAACACCGCCTGCTTCAACGCCGCGAACAGCGGGCCGCTGGCTTCGGTGATGGGCGGCAGGTCAGCCTGGCCGGTAGCAATCAGCATGCAGCAGTCGTTGGTCGAGGTGTCGCCATCGATGGTGATGCGGTTGAACGACTTGTTGGCCGCGTCCAGGATCAGGCTCTGCAGCACGTCGCGGGAGACTTTGGCATCGGTGGCGATATAGCCGAGCATGGTGGCCATGTTCGGGCGGATCATGCCCGCGCCCTTGCTGATGCCGGTCACGGTGACCGTCACGCCGTCGTGCACGAACTGACGGCTTGCGCCTTTAGGCAAGGTGTCGGTGGTCATGATGCCAGTGGCCGCAGCCGCCCAGTTATCCACAGACAGGTCATCCAGCGCGGCTTGCAGGGCGCCTTCGATTTTTTCCACAGGCAGCGGCTCACCGATCACGCCGGTGGAGTACGGCAGCACCTGGCTGGCGTCCACGCCGGTCAATTGGGCCAGCTTGGCACAGGTACGCGCCGCGGCCACCAGGCCAGGCTCGCCGGTGCCGGCGTTGGCATTGCCAGTATTGGTCAGCAGATAACGGATCGTACCGGCCACGCGCTGCTTGGCCAGGATCACCGGCGCGGCGCAGAAGGCATTGAGGGTGAACACACCGGCGACGGTCGAGCCTTCGGCACAGCGCATCACTACCACATCCTTGCGCCCCGGGCGCTTGATGCCGGCCGAGGCGATACCGAGCTCAAAACCGGCAACCGGGTGCAATGTGGGCAAAGGACCAAGACCAACAGCCATGAATGCGCTCCTCAAAAATAGGTGATGTCTGTGCCGTCGTGATCGACGGTGGGAATTAATGGCAAAACGCCGCGACGGCTAGTGCCGGTCGCGGCGCGGGGTGTTGCAGCGTCAGGCGAAAATCTTAGTTGATTTCGCCGTGGCAGTGTTTGAACTTCTTGCCCGAACCGCACCAGCACAGTTCGTTGCGGCCCAGCTTCTGATCGTTGCGCACCGGGGTTTGCGCAAGGGCCACATCGACCTCTTCGCCCAATGCCTCAGGCGCTTCCAGGCCCGGTGCTTCGTCATGCTGGAACTGCAGGCGCGCAGCCAATGCCTCGGCTTCCTGACGCAGGCGTGCCTCTTCCTCGATCGGGTCTTCGCGACGCACCTGAACGTGGGACAGCACGCGGATCGAATCGCGCTTGATCGAATCCAGCAGCTCGGAGAACAAGGTGAACGACTCGCGCTTGTACTCCTGCTTCGGGTTCTTCTGGGCATAGCCACGCAGGTGAATGCCGTGACGCAGGTGGTCCATGGTCGACAGGTGGTCTTTCCACAGGTCGTCCAGCACGCGCAGTACGATTTGCTTCTCGAAGGTGCGCAGTGCTTCGGCACTCGCCTGCTCTTCTTTTTCGTTGTACGCGGCCAGCAGTTCGGCCATCAGTTTTTCGCGCAGGGTTTCTTCGTACAGGTGATCGTCTTCGTCCAGCCATTGCTGGACCGGCAGATCGACCCCGAAATCGCTCTTCAACGCGGCTTCCAAACCGGCGACATCCCACTGCTCAGGCAGGGACTGTGGCGGGATGTGGGCGCTGACGGTGGCGTTGAGCACGTCCTGACGGAAATCGGCGATGGTCTCGCCAATATTGTCGGCGGCCAGCAACGTGTTACGCATGTGATAGATCACTTTACGCTGTTCGTTGTTGACGTCATCGAACTCGAGCAATTGCTTACGAATGTCGAAGTTGCGGCCTTCGACCTTGCGCTGGGCCTTCTCGATGGCGTTGGTCACCATGCGGTGCTCGATCGCTTCACCGGACTGCATGCCCAGGGCCTTCATGAAGTTCTTCACGCGGTCCGAGGCGAAGATGCGCATCAGGCTGTCTTCCAGCGACAGGTAGAAACGGCTGGAACCGGCGTCACCCTGGCGACCGGCACGGCCACGCAGCTGGTTGTCGATACGACGCGATTCGTGGCGCTCGGACGCGATCACCTGCAAGCCACCGGATTCGAGCACAGCCTGGTGGCGTTTCTGCCAGTCAGCCTTGATCTGGGCGATCTGCTCGGGGGTCGGGTTATCGAGGGAGGCCACTTCCACTTCCCAGTTACCGCCCAACAGGATGTCGGTACCACGACCGGCCATGTTGGTGGCGATGGTCAGCGCGCCTGGGCGACCGGCCTGGGCGATGATCTCGGCTTCTTTCTCGTGGAACTTGGCGTTGAGGACCTTGTGCTCGATGCCTTCCTTGTTCAGCAGGTTGGACACGTGCTCGGACGTCTCGATGGTGGCGGTACCCACCAGGATTGGACGGCCCTTGGCCATGCCATCCTTGATGTCATTGATGATCGCCGCGTATTTCTCTTCGGCGGTCAGGAACACCAGGTCGTTGTAGTCTTTACGGGCCAGCGGCTTGTTCGGCGGGATGACCACCACCGACAGACCGTAGATCTGATGGAATTCGAACGCTTCGGTGTCGGCCGTACCGGTCATGCCGGACAGTTTGTTGTACAGACGGAAGTAGTTCTGGAAAGTAGTGGACGCCAACGTCTGGCTTTCAGCCTGGATGTTGAGGTGTTCCTTGGCCTCGATGGCCTGGTGCAGGCCTTCGGACAGGCGACGGCCCGGCATGGTACGGCCGGTGTGCTCGTCGACCAGCACGACCTGGCCGTCCTGGACGATGTATTCGACGTTGCGATGGAACAGCTTGTGGGCGCGCAGGCCGGCATACACGTGGGTCAACAGGCCCAGGTTGTGCGCCGAGTACAGGCTTTCACCTTCGGCCAGCTCGCCGATCTGGGTCAGCATCTCTTCGACGAACTGGTGACCGGCTTCGTTGAGTTCGACCTGGCGGGTCTTCTCGTCGATGGTGAAGTGGCCTTCTTTGGTCACCACGCCTTCGACTTCCTCGATGTGCTGCTCCAGGCGCGGGATCAACTTGTTGATCTCGGTGTACAGGCGCGAGCTGTCTTCGGCCTGGCCGGAGATGATCAGCGGAGTACGGGCTTCGTCGATGAGGATGGAGTCGACTTCGTCGATCACGGCAAAGTTGAGTTCGCGCTGGAATTTTTCTTCCATGCTGAACGCCATGTTGTCGCGCAGGTAGTCGAAACCGAATTCGTTGTTGGTGCCGTAGGTGATGTCGGCGGCATAGGCGGCGCGCTTTTCTTCCGGCGGCTGGAACGGCGTTACCACGCCGACGGTCAGGCCGAGGAACTCATACAGCGGGCGCATCCAGTTGGCGTCCCGGCGAGCCAGGTAGTCGTTCACCGTCACAACGTGCACGCCCTTGCCGGACAGTGCGTTGAGGTACACACCCAGGGTGGCTACCAGGGTCTTGCCTTCACCGGTACGCATTTCGGCAATCATGCCTTCATGCAAGGTCATGCCGCCAATCAACTGCACGTCGAAGTGGCGCATGCCCATCACACGCTTACCGGCTTCACGGGCGACCGCGAAGGCTTCGGGGAGCAGCTTGTCGAGGGTTTCACCTTTGGCTATGCGGGCCTTGAACTCTTCGGTCTTGGCGCGCAATTGCTCGTCCGACAGGGCAACCATCTGCTCTTCGAAGGCATTGACCAGCTGCACCGTCTTGAGCATGCGTTTGACTTCGCGCTCATTCTTGCTTCCAAAAAGTTTCTTTAACAAAGGCGCAAACATATCGGCAGGTTCTTCCACACATAGGGATGGAGGGCGCACCGTCAGTGGCCCGAGCAGCCCTCACGGCCGCATGCGAACGCGCATTCTACCCTGAAACGTGGGTGAGGAAAGTGGCGTTGTTCCCCGATGCTGGCATGGGCCTGTGAGAGGGCTTGTTTAAAATAAGGGCTTTTGCTGGAACTTCAACCCATGAAGTGAAGAAGTTACCTATTGATTTCATGGGAAAAGCCCTGCAGAAGCATGGCTTGGGGCCGTATCGGTGCTTTCTGTTAAGATGAGCGCTCTGTTACTTAAGGTGTCCAGACATGGCATTTCGCCCTCTTACAGCCCGCGCTCCCGGCGTGTTGCTCCGCGAAGCCAAGCCGTTGAAAGCCATCTTCGGCCAGGCGCGACGCTTGGGCCATTTACAACGCCTGCTTGAAAGCCAACTGCAACCAGCCGCCCGTGAACACTGCCACGTGGCGTCCTGGCGAGAAGGCAACCTGCTGCTAATTGTGACCGACGGCCATTGGGCGACCCGTTTGCGCTACCAGCAAAAACGCTTGCAGCGGCAATTGATGGTATTCGATGAATTTGCCGGTTTGACGCGCATTCAATTCAAGGTACAGCCGCCCGCCGTGCCGCAGCGCACGGTGGGACACACGTTGGACCTGTCGGTAAATGCGGCCGAAACCCTGCAGGCAACGGCCGACGGGATCAGCGACCCGGACCTGCGTGCCGCCCTGGAGCGGCTGGCCGCCCACGCCCGGCCCAAGCCCTGAGTCGCTATTTGCGCTTGCTGCCGCCCAGCAGCGAGCCCAGCAAGCCACGCACCAACTGGCGCCCCATCTGGTTGGCGGCCTGCTGCATCGCTGACTTCAACGCCTTGCCTGCGGTGGTGCCGAGGAATGCGCCGGCCTTGTCGGTAAAGCTCGGTTCTTCGGCGGTCGGTGCAGTCTCGCCAGTAGGCCCAAGTTCCTTGCGCGCCATCAGCACCTCATAGGCCGACTCACGATCAACCGGCTTGTCATAGCGACCCAGCAGCGGCGAACTGGCGACCAAGGCCGCACGTTCGGCTTCGCTGAGCGGCCCGATCCGCGATTGCGGGGGGGCAACCAGCACGCGCTGGACGACTTCTGGCGTGCCTTTTTCCTGCAAGGTGCCCACCAACGCCTCACCGGTGCCCAGCTCTGTCAGTACCGACAAGCTATCGAACGCCGGGTTGGGCCGAAAACCATCCGCCACCGCCCGCAGGGATTTCTGTTCTTTTGCGGTAAAGGCGCGCAAGCCGTGCTGGACACGTAAGCCCAGTTGCGCCAGCACCGTATCGGGCAGGTCGCCTGGCGATTGGGTGACGAAGTACACGCCGACACCTTTGGAACGGATCAAGCGCACCACTTGCTCCAGACGCTCCTGCAGGGCTCTGGGCGTGTCGGCGAACAACAAATGGGCCTCGTCGAAAAACAGCGCCAGCAAGGGTTTGTCGGCATCGCCGCGCTCCGGCAACTGTTCGAACAACTCCGCCAGCAGCCACAACAGGAAGGTCGCGTACACCTTGGGCGCTTCATGCACCAGGCGGCTGGCGTCCAACAGGTGGATGCGCCCACGGCCATCGCTGGCTGGCTGCAAAATATCCTCCAATTGCAGCGCTGGCTCGCCAAACAAGGCTTCGGCGCCTTGCTGTTCCAGCACCGCAAGCCGCCGCAGCAACGCCTGACTGGAGCCCGTGGTCATCAATGCCGCGTCTTCGCCAAGCAGTTCCGGGTGATAGCGCAGGTGGTTAAGGAGCGCCTTGAGGTCCTTGAGGTCCAGCAGCAACAGGCCTTCGCGGTCCGCCACCTTGAATGCCGCGTAGAGCGCCGATTGCTGGCTGTCGGTGAGTTCCAGCAGGCTGCCGAGCAATAACGGGCCCATTTCGCTGATGGTGGTGCGCAGTGGGTGGCCGGACTGGCCATGGATATCCCAAAGGGTGACCGGGTACGCCTGGGCCGTGTAATTCAGGAACGGCATGCCGGCAATCCGCTCGGCGACCTTGCCCTGGGGGTTGGCGGCGGCGCCCAGGCCGCACAGGTCGCCCTTGATGTCGGCGGCGAACACCGCCACACCCGCATCACTGAAGGCTTCGGCCAGGCGCTGCAAGGTGACGGTCTTGCCGGTGCCCGTGGCGCCGGCGATCAACCCATGACGGTTGGCCAGGCGCATGGACTGGGCGATGGGCTGGCCGTCTGGGCCGGCACCGATAAGCAGTTGAGTGGAGTCAGGCATTTCGTCACCTATGGTTAATCTTTAGTGCTGCGAGGTCGATATAGACAAATGTAAGCCCGACAAAGACTAAAAAATGGTCAGATAATTCCGATATGGACCAACGGAGCTATCACCAGAAATACCACACCTTTTTTGACGCTGCCATTTTGCGCCTCCCGCCCAGGACGCGCCTCGGATATTAAGACCTTAGCGGACCCTACAAGCCATGAATAAAAATCTGCGCTTCAGCCACAAAATCCTGCTTGCAGCCTCCCTTATCGTCATCGCCGCCTTCGCGTTGTTCACCCTCTACAACGACTACCTGCAACGCAACGCGATTCGCGACGACCTCAATAACTACCTGCATGAAATGGGCGACGTCACCGCCGGCAATATCCAGACCTGGCTCACCGGGCGTATCGCCCTGGTGGAAAACGCAGCACAAAATATTGCTATCAACCCTGAACCGTCCGTGGTCGCCAGCCTGCTGGAACAGAAAGCGTTGACCTCTTCATTCATGGCAACCTACGTCGGCGACAGCCAGGGCACTTTCACCATCCGCCCTGATACAAAGATGCCCGACGGCTTCGATCCGCGCGTTCGTCCCTGGTACAAGGGCGCCCAGGCCAGCAACGGCTCAACCCTGACCGAACCCTATATCGACGCGGCCACCGGTCAACTGATCATCTCGGTTGCCACTCCCAGCGCCAAGGCCGGCCAGAGCATCGGCGTGGTAGGCGGCGACCTCAGCCTGCAAACCCTGGTGGATAACATTGGCGCGCTGGACTTCGGCGGCATGGGCTATGCCTTCCTGGTCAGCGCCGACGGCAAAGTGCTGGTGCACCCGGACAAAACCCTCGTGATGAAGACCCTGGCTGACGTGTACCCAAAGGACACGCCGAAGATCAGCGGCGATTTCAGCGAAGTACAAGCCAACGGCAAAACCAACATCGTGACCTTCACCCCGATCAAAGGCCTGCCATCGGTGAACTGGTACCTGGGTGTGTCGGTGGATAAAGCCAAGTCGTTCGCCATGCTCAGTGAATTTCGCACCTCGGCCGTGATCGCCACGATCATTGCGGTGGTGATCATCATCGCCCTGCTGGGCATGTTGATCCGTGTCTTGTTGCAACCGCTGCACCTGATGACCCGCGCCATGCAGGACATCGCCGACGGCGAGGGCGACCTGACCCGCCGCCTGGTCATCCAGAACAACGACGAGTTCGGCACCTTGGGCACTGCCTTCAACCGTTTCGTCGAGCGCATCCACACCTCGATTCGCGAAGTCTCGTCAGCCACCGAGCAGGTCAATGAAGTGGCGCTGCGCGTGGTCAGCGCCTCCAACTCGTCGATGGTCAACTCCGACGAACAGGCCAACCGCACCAACAGCGTCGCCGCCGCCATCAATCAACTGGGGGCCGCTGCCCAGGAGATCGCTCGCAACGCCGCCCAAGCTTCCAACCAGGCCAGCGATGCACGGCACTTGGCCGAAGACGGCCAGCAGGTGGTTGAACGCAATATCAAGGCGATGACGCAGCTGTCGAGCATGATCAGCGCCTCGAGCAGCAATATAGAAGCACTTAATAGCAAGACCGTGAATATCGGTCAGATTCTTGAAGTGATCACCAGCATTTCCCAGCAAACCAACCTGCTGGCGCTCAACGCGGCCATCGAAGCGGCACGCGCTGGAGAAGCCGGACGCGGCTTTGCGGTAGTGGCCGATGAAGTGCGCAACCTGGCCCACCGCACCCAGGAGTCGGCGCAACAGGTGCAGAAGATGATCGAGGAGCTGCAAGTCGGCGCGCGGGATTCGGTAAGCACCATGAGTGAAAGCCAACGCCACAGCCTGGACAGCGTGGAAATCGCCAACCTGGCCGGCGAACGCTTGAACAGCGTGACCCAGCGTATTGGTGAGATCGACGGCATGAACCAGTCGGTCGCCACTGCCACCGAAGAACAGACCTCGGTAGTGGAGTCGATCAATATGGACATCACCGAGATCAACACCCTCAACCAGGAAGGCGTGGAAAACCTGCAATCGACGCTGCGCGCCTGCTCGGACCTGGAACGGCAAGCTTCACGCTTGAAGCAATTGGTGGGCAGCTTCCGCATCTGATAGACAGAGGGGGGCTGGCGGTACTCAGTCAAAATGTGGGAAGCGGTGCGACAACTCGACTACACAACTTCGGGTCCAGCGGCGTACCCCTCCCACATTTGCCAGCATTTTCAATGCTTGAACATACCTCACGGCATCAATCCCAATCGAACATCTCTGCGCGTCTCAGGTCCACGTTAATGAGAGCAATGGATCGGAGGGATGTTTATCGTGCATATCGCTGACATAACCATGTTCTACGCCCCGGCGAGTGGCGGCGTACGCACTTATCTCGACGCCAAGCACCGGCGCCTGGCGCTCAAGCCTGGGATTCGCCACAGCCTGCTGGTGCCTGGCGCTCACTTGAGCGAGCACGACGGGATCTTCAAGGTGCCGGCGCCTGCCCTGCCCTTTGGCAAGGGCTATCGCTTCCCCCTCCGCTTGGCGCCCTGGCGAAATGTGCTGCACGATTTACAGCCCGATCTTATCGAAGTCGGCGACCCCTACCTCACCGCCTGGGCCGCGCTCGATGCACGGCGCCAGCTGGACGTACCGGTCATCGGCTTTTACCACTCCGACCTGCCACTGCTGGTAAGCAACCGCATGGGGCCCTGGTTTACGCCCAACGTCGAGGCGTATGTCAGCAAGCTCTACGGGAATTTCGACCGGGTGCTGGCCCCCAGCAAGGTGATGGCCGACAAACTCACCGGCCTTGGGGTCAGAAATGTCTTCGTCCAACCGCTGGGGGTGGACCTGCAGACCTTCACCCCCGACGTGCGCGATCCTGGCCTGCGCGCCGAGCTGGGGATAGGCGAAGACACCCGATTGTTAATCTTCGCCGGGCGCGGTTCCAAGGAGAAAAACCTGCCGGTGCTGCTCAATTGCATGAAGCGCCTGGGCGACGGCTACCATTTGCTGCTGGTGGGCTCGGGCATGCCGGCCAACGTGCCGGATAATGTCACCGTGGTCGATGGATTCCGCCCTGCCCAGCATGTCGCCCGGCTGATGGCCAGCGCCGACGCCTTGCTGCATGGCGGCGACCAGGAAACCTTCGGCCTGGTGATCCTGGAGGCCATGGCCTGTGGCATCCCGGTCGTCGCCGTTGCGGCCGGGGCCTTCACTGAAATTGTCGACGAGCGCTGTGGCCTGCTGTGTGCGCCCAACAACCCCAAGGCGATGGCTGACGCGGTGCGCGAACTGTTCGGTGCCGACAGCCGACGCCTGGGCGCCCAGGCGCGGCAGCACGTTGAGCAGCATTATGCGTGGGACACCGTAGTCGATAGCCTGCTGGGCCATTATCACGCCGTGCTGGGCACGCACAAACCGATGCTCGCCCATGGCTGAGCGTTCGGTCATGCTGGTGTTGCACGATGTAGCACCGAGCACCTGGGCCGACTATCGGCCGTTTGTCGAGGCCGTGGATGCACTGGGCAACGTGCCCATCACCTGGCTGGTGGTGCCGGACTTCCATCGCCATGACGACCTGGCCGCCCACGCCGACTTTCGCCGCTTGCTCGACAGCCGCGTAGCCAGGGGCGATGAACTGACCTTGCACGGCTATTATCATTGCGACGACCAGCCCAGGCCACGCACACCAAAAGACTGGTTCATGCGGCGCATCTATACCCATGAAGGCGAGTTTTACCAGTTGTCCCAGGCCGAAGCGTTGAAGCGGCTTACCGCTGGCATTGAGGTATTTCAGCGCAATGACTGGCCGCTGCACGGGTTTGTCGCCCCCGCCTGGTTGATGAGCGACGGCACCCGCCAGGCATTGCGCCAGTTGCCGCTGAGCTACACCAGCGACCCGCAGCATCTTTATCGACTGCCTGACTTCACACGCATCGACGCCCCAGGCCTGGTCTGGAGCGCCCGCAGCGCATGGCGGCGCGGCCTGTCCAAAGTCCTCAGCGACCAACGGGAGCAGCGCTGGCAGAGCGCTCCGGTGATCCGGTTGGGGCTGCACCCGGTGGACATGCGCCACGAGTTTTCTCGTCGTGCCTGGCTACAAACCCTGCAACGCCTGCTCAATGCTGGGCGCACTCCACAGACCAAGGCCGCCTGGCTGGCGACGCAGCCATGAGCCGACTGATCTGGCTAGTGCTGGCCCTGCTCATCGCGCTGGTGATTCCCGTGTGGCTGGGCGGCGGCGAAACCCTTTTGCGCCTGCGGCAGTTCCCCTTGCCCCAATTGCTGGGGATGTTTGCCATGATTATCGGCTGCTGGCTGATCAACAGCCTGCGCATCCGTCTGCTGCTCGGCGAGCAGCGCGGCCAGTTGGGGCCGCTCAAAAGCCTTGGCGTGGTGATCTCCACCGAGTTCGCGATGTGCGCTACGCCCGGGGGCAGCGGTGGGCCCCTGACACTGATGGCGCTGCTGGCGCGCAATGGCATACGTCCTGCCCATGGCAGCGCGGTGTTTGCCATGGACCAGTTGAGCGACTTACTGTTTTTTCTCTGCGCGCTGGCGGGCATTCTCTTGTATGCGCTGTTCCATAGCCTCAACCCACGCATGGAGTGGCTGCTGGGGCTCAGCGCGGTATCGATGGTCGGCGGGATCATCAGCGGCTGGCTGGTCGTGCGTTATCATCGCCGCCTGATTCGCCTGACCGGCCTGGCGCTCAAAACCCTGAAAGTACGCGCCAGCACCCGCCGACGCTGGGCGCGCAAATTACTGCGCTTTCTCGCGGCCTTTACCCAAACCCTGAAATTGCCTTGGCACACGCTGTTACGGGTGTTTGCGCTGACCAGCCTGCATTGGTTATTGCGCTACAGCGTGTTGTACCTGGCGCTGCGTGGCCTGGGCGGCGATGTGCAGTGGGCCTGGAGCTTCCTGATCCAGATGCTGGCATTGACGGCGGGGCAATTCAGCCTGTTGCCGGGCGGAGCCGGGGCGGCCGAGCTGACCTCGGCGGCACTGTTGGCGCCCATGGTGGGCAAGTCCACGGCCGCGGCGGCGATTCTGATCTGGCGGGCGGTGACCTATTACTTCTACCTGCTGGCCGGCGCACCGGTGTTTCTATTGATGGTCGGCAAACCGCTGCTCAAACGTCTTTTTCGGGGGGCACGCAAGGCTCGTCCTGTTGCAGCTGTTCCCACAAGCGGGCAGCCCCGGGGAAATCAGTACCATCCTCGGCATCCAGCGCATCCGGGTCGTAGCGACTCAGACAGCCCTCGCCCAAGGTAGCGGGCGCCCTGGAGGTGGCTTTATCTAGGGGGTCGGTCATGTGGGTGTCCTACAAATAAAAAAGGGCCTGGGGAGTTTTACCCCCAGGCCCTTTCTTATTCAACCCAACGGGCTGGTCAGAACACCACGGTCTTGTTGCCATGCACCAACACGCGGTCTTCCAGGTGATAACGCAGGCCACGGGCCAGCACCATCTTCTCGACGTCACGGCCGAAACGCACCATGTCTTCGATACTGTCGCTGTGGCTGACGCGTACGACGTCCTGTTCGATGATCGGGCCGGCATCCAGCTCTTCAGTGACGTAGTGGCAGGTCGCGCCAATCAACTTCACGCCGCGCAGGGAAGCCTGGTGATAGGGCTTGGCCCCGACAAACGACGGCAGGAAGCTGTGATGAATATTGATCACCTTGCCGGCGTATTCACTGCACAGTTCCGGCGGCAGGATCTGCATGTAGCGCGCCAGCACTACCACGTCTGCATCGTGCTGCTTGACCAGGCGCGATACCTCGGCGAACGCAGGCTCCTTGTCCTGGGGATTGACCGGCACGTGGTAGTACGGGATGCCATGCCATTCGACCATGCTGCGCAGATCGTCATGGTTGGAGATCACACAGGCAATCTCGCAATCCAGCTCATCGCTGTGCCACCGGTGCAGCAGGTCCGCCAGACAGTGGGATTCGCGGCTGGCCATCAGCACCACGCGCTTCTTCTGCTCCGTGTCGGTGATGTGCCAGGTCATCGAAAACTCTTCGGCGATGGGCGCAAACGCCTCGCGGAAGGCTTGCAGGCCAAAGGGCAAGGTGTCGGCACGAATTTCGTGACGCATGAAAAACCAACCGCTGAGATCATCCGAGTGATGGCTCGCTTCGGTGATCCAGCCATTGTGGGAAGCCAGAAAGTTACTGACCTTGGCAACGATGCCAACCCGGTCCGGGCAAGCAATCACCAGCCGAAAAGTGCGCATTAGGGGGAAACTCCAGAACTTCGCAAAGGCCGCTATTCTAGCGATTGCGCAGAAAAACTGCAGTATTCCTGACGCCTTATTCGCGGCGCTGGTCCTGGCAACACCCCTTAATCGCGTAAGGTTTTACCACCGCTGTATGATCGTATAAGGCAAACACGAGCAGTTAACCGGAAATTAACGCGATTATCTTTCTGCCCAGCGCCTATTAATTAACTCGTTTGCAGCGCTTTGCCACAAACATTCAATCTAATTCACATAATCACCGTCTTAAATGTTTACTTGGCGAAATTGGCTGACTATTATTGGGCCACTCACCCTGCCAATCAGCGTTCTACATAAGGTAGTCCACATGTCTCTGATCAACGAATACCGCGCCACCGAAGAAGCCATCAAAGAGCTGCAAGCTCGTTTGAAGAACCTGTCCCAAGACGACAAGCTGCAAACCGAGCTGGAATTCGAAGGTAAATTGCGCACCCTGATGGGTGAATACTCCAAATCCCTGCGTGACATCATCGCGCTGCTGGATCCAGAGTCGAAAGTTAAAGCACCACGCGGCGCTGTAAAAACTACCGGCACCAAGCGTGCTCGCAAGGTCAAGCAGTACAAAAACCCGCACAACGGTGAAGTGATTGAAACCAAAGGTGGCAACCACAAGACTCTGAAAGAGTGGAAAGCCAAGTGGGGCGGTGATGTCGTTGAAGGTTGGGCTACCCTGCTGGGCTAAGCCTGGTCGGACCTTCGCCCGATACGCAACACATTAAAAAACGCCAGCTTGCTGGCGTTTTTTAATGTCAGGATATTCTGTAGTTATCCACCTACAGATTCAGTCGAGCGGCTAAAGAGTCGGCATAGTCCTGCCATTGCTTGAGTACCCTGCACTGAAACGATGTAGCACTAACGGCCAACTCCTCACGCGCCTGCTTAAATGCCAGCAAGGTATTCGGTGCCCCCCACTGCGGATCCGACAAACGTTGCTGGCAGAACAGTTTCCAGCGCTGTTGCTCCTCATTGTTCAAGGTTTCAGGAAAGTTACGCGCGCGGTAGCGAAATAATAATTCCGGCAAACGATGATCATCGAACGGCCACTGCTGACGCGCTAACTGCGCGGGCTCTGCCATGCGAACTTGTTCACATAAACGCCGGTCACGGTCGCCAATAAAGCCATCGTAGAGCTGCTGCTCCGGGTCTTGGTTCGCCGCAAAATCTTCCTCGGCGTAAATGGCCGCCAACTTGTCACGCCAAACTGCTTGTGCGTCAGTTAGCCGCAGCGCCCGTGCCTGAAAAGTATCCATATCCAATTGCAGACGCTCGCGATCTTGCGGGCGCAGCACCTTCAACGGCGCGACCACCGGGCAGCGGTTGATATGCAACAACTTGAGGGGCACCGGCAGTTCACCTTCGGCCAACTCGTCACGGCGCGTGTAAAGGCGCTCGCGCAGGGTCTCGGCATCCAGGTCCAACAACCCCTGCGGGTCGAGCCCCAAGTCACAGACGATCAAGGCATTGCGATTGCGCGGGTGCCAGGCCAGTGGCAATACCACCCCCAGGTAATGGCGCTCGGCAGAAAAGCGCCCGGAGATATGCACCATCGGTTGCAGCAACCGCACCTGATCCATGACCCGCTGCTTGCTACGCAGTTGAAACAACCATTCATATAGCTTGGGCTGTTTTTCCCGGACCAGGCGCGCCAGGGCGATAGTCGCCCGCACATCAGATAACGCATCGTGTGCCTGGCCATGCTCGATACCGTTGGCTTCGGTCAACCGCTCGAGCTTGAGCGTCACGCGCCCGTCTTGTTCAGGCCAGGTAATGCCCTCGGGCCGCAATGCATAGGCAGTACGCATCACATCGATCAAGTCCCAACGGCTGTTGCCGCCTTGCCACTCCCGCGCATAAGGATCGAAAAAGTTGCGATACAGGCTGTAGCGCGTCATTTCATCGTCAAATCGCAGAGTGTTGTAGCCGGCGCCGCAGGTGCCTGGAGTGGCCAGTTCGGCGTGCACCCGGGTCATGAAGTCGGCTTCGGCAAGGCCTTGTTGCATCAGGACGCCAGGGGTAATCCCGGTGATCGCGCACGCAGCCGGATGGGGCAGGATATCGTCGCTGGGCTGGCAATAAAGGTTGATCGGCGCACCGACCTCGTTGAGGTCCAGATCAGTGCGGATACCCGCTACCTGGAGCGGGCGATCGCTGCGCGGGTTGATACCGGTGGTTTCATAGTCGTACCAGAAAATCGAGGTCACGGGCTATTCCTGTGCTGAAGACCGACAAAGTCTAGGCGCTGCAAGGTGCTCGGGGCCAGCGATACCTTTACTGTATAAATACCCAGCAAAACCTTGAAGGGTTGCTTCCACCGTCGACACTGCTAGCATCCGTGTCTCTTAGTCGCGGTGCAAAGGATCGCAATGGCATCAACACCCCTGGATACCCACTACCAGATCGAGACGCCGGAAGGGATCGACCTGCCCTTGCGTCCTGCCGGCCTGCCACCCCGGGCATTGGCCTTTGCCTTCGACCTGGGCGTGCGTGGGATCATCATGGGTATCCTGCTGGTGCCCCTGGCGCTGCTTGGCAACATTGGCGTCGGGCTAGGCTCTCTGCTGCTGTTCCTGATGAGCTGGTGGTACATGGTGCTGTTCGAAGTCCTCAACCAGGGTTCCTCCCCAGGCAAACAGGTGATGGGCCTGCGGGTGGTACAGGACGACGGCACGCCGATTGGCTGGTCGGGGTCGTTGATCCGCAACCTCTTGCGCTTTGTCGACATGCTGCCCTTCGGTTACTTCCTCGGTGCGATCAGTTGCCTGCAACACCCGCATTTCAAGCGGCTTGGCGACCTGGCCGCGGGCACGCTGGTGGTCTACCGCGAACTGCCGCTGGTGCGCCCGCGAATCCCTCAAGCCACCGCCCTGCGCCTGCCCTTCGCACTGCAACTGAGCGAGCAGCGGGCCATCCTCGGTTTCGCCGAGCGTCAGGCCGAGCTCTCTGCCGAACGGGTGCATGAATTGGCCGCCATCCTCGCCGAGCCCCTGCAGGTACCCCCGGCCCGCGCCGTGGAGCAGCTCAACGGTGTGGCCCGTGGCTTGTTGGGGCCGACATGAAGCAGAGCCATTTTGAAAGCCGCCACCAGCCACAATGGCAAGCCTTTGCCGAACAGCTCAAGCAATTGGAGCAAGGCAAAGCCAAGGCCGCCGATGTCGCGGGCTTCCCTCATCAATACCGACGTCTGTGCCAGCACCTGGCCCTGGCCCAGGAGCGCGGCTACAGCAGTTACCTGGTAGACCCGCTGCAACAACTGGCGCTGCGCGGCCACCAACAGCTGTATCGCCATCGCAGCCAGCTGCCGGCAAACGCGCTGGCGTTCATCCTCGCCGACTTCCCACGCCTGGTACGCCAGCAGTGGCGCTTCGTACTGATCGCCGGCCTGCTGTTCTTTGGCAGCCTGGTGGGGATAGCACTGCTGGTCTACCTGTTTCCCGACCTTATCTACAGCATCGTCAGCCCCCAACAAGTAGCCGAAATGCAGGGCATGTACGACCCCCAGGCCAGCCGCCTGGGCCGTGCCGCCGAGCGTGCCGCCAGCGAAGACTGGATGATGTTTGGCTACTACGTGATGCACAACATCGGCATCGCCTTCCAGACGTTTGCGGCCGGCCTGCTGTTCGGCCTGGGCAGCGTGTTTTTCCTGATTTTCAACGGTTTGGTCATCGGCGCGGTCTCCGGGCACCTTACGGAGATTGGCTATGGCCAGACCTTCTGGTCATTTGCCATTGGCCATGGCGCGTTCGAGCTCACCGCCATCACCCTGGCAGGTGCCGCGGGCCTGCAATTGGGCTGGTCACTGGTCGCGCCGGGCCGGTTGGCACGCGGCGAGGCCCTGCGCCTGGCGGCCCGCAAAAGTGTGCGGATGCTCTGCGGTGTCATGGTGCTCCTGCTCATCGCTGCGTTTATCGAAGCCTACTGGTCCTCCACCACCAGCATTACCCCCTGGATCAAATACCTGGTGGGCGCCGCGCTCTGGCTGCTGGTGGCCGCCTACCTGATATTCGCCGGGCGGACTCATCATGCGCCTGACTGACTCCAGCGTGATGATTCGCCCGCGTACCGCCTGGGAAGCCATGGACCTGGGTGTGTTGATGGCCAGACAACATCGCCTCTTGCTGATGGGCAGTTGGGCACTGGTAAGCCTGCCGGTGTTTATGCTGCTCACTGTGCTGATGTGGCGTTACCCGTCGCTGGCCATGTTCCTGTTCTGGTGGCTCAAGCCGGCCTTTGACCGCTTGCCGCTGTACATCCTGTCCAAGGCCCTGTTTGGCGAAACACCCAGCCTCAAACAGGCCGTTCGCCATTGGCCGCACCTGCTGAAGGAGCAACTGTTCGCCAGCCTGACCTGGCGGCGACTGAGCCTGAGTCGCAGCTTTACCCTGCCGGTCAGCCAACTTGAAGGTCTCGATGGTCATGGGCGCCAACAGCGCCTGGGGGTATTACTGCAACGCAATGCCGGAGCCGCACGCTGGCTGACGATCATCGGTGTACACCTGGAAATCGGCCTGTGGTTCGGCGCCATGGCCTTGTTCTATCTGTTCATCCCGCAAAACGTGGAACTGGACTGGGATTGGCAACGGATGGCCTTGGCAACGGGCTCGGACGTGCTATGGCTGGAACACCTGGGCAACGCGTTCTATGCCATGGCGCTGGTGTTCTGGGAGCCCATCTACGTCGCCTGCGGTTTCAGCCTGTACCTCAATCGGCGTACGGTCCTGGAGGCCTGGGACCTGGAGTTGATATTCCGGCGCTTGCGCCAGCGCCTGAGCAGTGTTGCGCCAGCATTGTTGCTGGTCGTGGGCCTGGTACTGCTGCAGCTCAGCCCATCAGCCATGGCCCAGGAACCGCCTGGCCCCAAGTCGCTCAGTACCCAGGCCGCCAGCCAATCCATCAAGGCGATGCTGGAAAAGCCACCGTTCAAGAATCCGGAAACCGTCACACGCTATCGGTTTGGCGAAGAAAAGGCGCCGGTCGGAAACCAAGGCCATGGCGATGGAAAACTACCCCGCTGGCTCCAGGCCTTGCTCGACAACCTCAACAGCGATGCCTTCGGGCAAGTCGCTAAAGCCTTGGAAATACTGCTATGGAGCCTGGTGATTGGCGGGCTGGCGCTGGTGGTGTGGCGTTACCGCGAATGGTTGCGCGCCTTTGTCAGTCACAGCCGACGGCCTCGCCCGAAAACAGCCAGTGCCATGCCCACCCAGCTGTTCGGCTTGGAATTGGGCACCGACACATTGCCCGATGACCTTGCCGGCGCCGCCGAACAGCTATGGCCCACCCAGCCACGGGAAGCCCTCGGCCTGCTGTATCGCGGCCTGCTCAGCCGGCTATTGCACGAATACAACCTGCCGCTGAAAAGCGCCGACACCGAAGGCCAGGTGCTGGAGCACGTGCATCGCTTGCAGCAGCCGCAGTTACTGGCATTCAGTGACGAACTGACACGGCACTGGCAAAACCTCGCCTATGGTCATCGCCTGCCTCCCTCCTCGGCCCAGAAGAAGCTATGCAACGACTGGCGTGGACTGTTCAGTGACGGAGCGGGCCAATGAACCGCCCATTAGTGTGGGTAGCACTGCTGCTGGTGTGCCTGCTGGGTATGGGCGGCTTGTATGCCTGGCACAAGGCAATTCCCTACGACGAAGTGGTGGATCGCGGCCCATCGCCTGATGCCCGGGCCAACCCCTATCTGGCTGCCGAGCATTTCCTGGGCGAGCAAGGCCTCACAGTGGAGCACGCCAACGGTCTTGAACGCCTCGCCGACCTGCCCGCCAAAGGCCATAGTCTGTTGCTGCTGGGGGATCGCAGCAACATGACTCCACGCCAGGTCGAGCAACTGCTCGAGTGGGCCAAGGCCGGGGGCCACCTGCTCTTGGTCGCCGAGGCCTTGTGGGACGAAGAAACCGGCAAAAGTGGCGATCTGTTGCTTGATCGCCTCAATATCCGTCAAACCTTGAGCGAGACCTTCGACGATCCGCCACGGCCTCGTAAAAAGCCGGCACCGGACCTGACCAAACTCTACGTCGACAACGAAACCGCCCCTGCGCATTTCAGTTTTGACACCGACTTCAACCTCATCGACCCCAAGCACCTGGCACAGTTCTCTGCCAACAGCGCGCAGTCCAGCCATCTGATGCAACTGAACCTGGGACAAGGCCGTGTCACGGTGGTGACCGACAGCGACCTGTGGAAAACCCCTGGCATCGGCAACCACGATAACGCCTGGCTGCTCTGGTACCTGAACCAGGGCACCCAGGTAACCTTGCTGTTCAACAGTGACGTGGACGATCTGTTTACCCTGTTGCTGCGTTATTTCCCCCAGGCCCTCGTCGCCCTCGCAGCACTGGTTGTCCTGGCGCTGTGGCAGGCCGGCATGCGCCACGGCCCCGCCCAGGCTCCGGCGCCCAAGGCTCGTCGGCAGCTACAGGAACACTTGAAGGCCAGTGCCGATTTCCTGCTGCGCCGCAGCGGCCAGGGCACCTTGCTGCGAGCCTTGCAGCTCGACCTCCTGCGCGCCGCCCGGCGCCGCCACCCAGGCTTTGAACACCTCGACAGCGTAAAGCAACGGCAGGTGCTGGAACACCTGACACGGCAACCTTCCCATATCATCAGCCAGGCGCTTGAACCACTAGCGCTGAAACGGCTCTCCAGTGCCGATTTCAGCCGACAGGTAGCGTGCCTGCAAACCCTCAGGAATGCCTTATGATCCGGCACGTTGTGATCGTTAGATCTCTGTGTTATCAGAATCATAGGTCTGTCCGATGCGGACTGTAGGGCCGTTGTATTAGCCCTCCCACAGTCCGAATAGACAGAGTCAGATAGCGATTGGTCGACGACAGGATGAAAGATGGAGCTAGTGTGGGGCACCAAGGACTTCGTGATAGCCGGACAACCGTACGAAGGGTTTCCGATTCTGCTCTGGGACTCGATGGAGAGCTGCAGTCACGCCAATCAATTCTTCCGCCATTACCTTCTTCGCGGGCAAATCGGTTCGAAGCAATCCTGGCCAAGTACGGGACGAGCGCTGTACGACTTCTTCAGCTTCCTGCAAGTCCATGATCTCGATTGGCGAGACGTGGATCGTGGTGAGGCCAAGGGCCTTGTAGCTGCCTACCGGGACTACTGTCTGGTGACGTGCGAACTGGCCAGCAATACTACCCGCCAGCGGCTGACCTACATCTGCGAGTTCTACGAGTTTGCCTTGGAAAAGGGTTGGGTTAAGCGCCTGCCGTTCGGTCATGAGGAGCGGATCGTCAAACGCGCAACAAGCTTCCTTGAACACGTTGATACCAGTTGTGGCAAGGCCTTGATGAACGATGTGATGCCGCGTCGTCAGAAGCCCCTGCCCAAGTTTCTGAGCATGTCCCAAACCAAATCACTTCTGTCCGTAGTGGATAATCCACATCACAAGATCATGATTCAGTTGGCCCTCCGCACAGGCCTGCGTCGCAACGAGCTGGCTACATTTCCTTTGGAGTGCGTTTTTAACCCGGACAAGGCCGGACATACAGAACGTAATCTGCGCATTCGATTAGACCCATTCGACGGCAGTGGGATGCAGACGAAGGGCAGAAAAGCACGATACATCTGGATCAGTCGCAAATTTATGGCTGAACTCTACCGCTATGTGTCGAAGGTGCGCGGTGAGCGGGTATCTCCAGGTGAGCTTCACAAGGCCCTCCTCCTCAACCACCTCGGAGAGCCTTACGGCAGCGACGGCAAAAGCCTGAATCGGATCATCGTCGAGGCGGGGAAACGTGCTGCCATTGAAGTACACACCCACATGCTTCGACACACTTATGCGACCCACACCCTGGTCAGTCTTCAGCGCAAACCACAGCAAGGCCTTGATCCTTTAATTTTCCTTCAGCGGCAGCTTGGCCACAGCTCAATCCAAACCACCATGATCTACCTGCATCTGGTTAACGAGATAGCCGACGATGCTGTGCTGGCGTACGACGACGAACTGAACGAAGTGGCGGGAAAAGTCTGATGGGGAAGCGCAAGGTATTCATCAGGACTGACATCAGCGTTCCGCAAGTCGAGCACGACATCAATGCCGAAGGCAATGTAATCATTTTGCCCGAGGCTATCCCTTCAGGGAACACAGTGATCTCATTCGAGCGCAACTCATCCAGCCGCCGAACATTCGATTTTGCTCGATGGTACGGTTCAGGTATCGACGCCATTACCTACGCATGTCAGCGACAAATTGAGCGTTTCGTAGCAGGACAAGAGGGCACTCTTTCGGTCGCTACCGTAGCGGGTTATTGCAACAGTGGATTAGTACAATTTCTTGATTTTTGCATGCTCCGAGCAACGGCTCTAGAACGTGAGTTGACGCTGAATGATCTGAACCGGAGCCTTGTTGAGAGCTATCTAAGCCATCTCAGTGGACAGGAATTAACGACCACTGCGCAGAAAAATTATTATGCTCATGCCAAAGCAGTGCTTCATGCCCTGGGCAGACGGGGCATTTTTTCATTAGTGGTATCTGGCAGTGACGCTACGTTCCCACGTAATCCATTTCCGAACATCAATCGCAAGGTCAAAGGGGAGTCGGCGCTATCTAAGCGTGAGCGACAAGAGTTCGCAGCGGCGTTGAGACAAGCTATCAAGCCAATATTGACCAACGACACGCCGCCAACCGGTGAGCTATTAAGCTATGCCCTGTTGGTCGTAGCGCTGCATACCGGGCGTAACGCCACTCCATTGCTGGAAATGGGCCGGAACTGCTTACGTCCTCACCCCAAAGATGACGCTGTATTCTTAGTGCTATGGAAGCGCCGTGGCTACAACACCAACAAAGTGGCTATTCGAGCTGAGTCGAAGACTGAGCGAGTGGTGGAAGCGATGCCCAGCGTCAGATTCAACGTGGAGCGCCTAATCCGTCGCGTCATGGCTTTGACTGAGCCCCTAGATACAGAAGCTCCGGACGACCTCAAGGGCCGGGTGTGGCTGTACCGCAGCCGGGCTTCAAATACAGTGGGCCAGGTCACGTCACTAACTAAAGGCACGTTGAATAACGGTGCCGCCCGTATTGTAGCGGACTATGGGTTAAAAGACAGCGACGGAAACCCAACACGTATCAACATCGCCCGCCTGCGTAAGACTTTTGCAAACCGCATCTTTGAAATAACTGATGGAGATCTCGCAACCACCGCCGCAGCTCTAGGCAATACGCCACGAGTAACCGACCAAAACTATCTTGCCCCAAGCGAAAATTCCCGTCGAAACTGGAGATTCATGGGGGAATTGTTGGTGGAGGAGCTTCTGACTGCGACTATCGGTGCGACCTACAAGGAAAACCCCTTGGGTCGTTGTGCAGACCCTGCGTATGGCGAGTTCGCCCCGAAACGCGAAGGCGCAACCTGCATGAACTTCATGAACTGCGTGCGCTGTAAACACTACGCAGTTACCGCCGAAGACCTCTACAAGCTGTTCAGCTTTTACTTCCGAGTGTTGAGTGAGCGCTCCCGCATAGGCAAACGTAGATGGGCACGTGAATTTTCTCACATCCATCGTCTCATCGACGACTACATCATCGCTGAGGGGCTTCGCCGTGGCACCTTTAAGCATGCAGCTGTGGAGGCAGCGAAGAAGCGCGCTCGTATCCGACCACACCCGTTCTGGTCGGTTGATCTTATTGGCAGCTTGGAGGTCTTCTCATGATTGACGACTTATCAGAAGAAATACCTTTCGCGGACATCTCCGCCCAACCTGGAGATGTCCGCGGGCTGTCCGATTCAGAGCGCGACAGGCTGATCATCCGCGCCAATCGAATTGGTGGACATTGGGTGATTATCAGCAAATATAGTGATGACGTTTGGTATCTCAGTGGTTTTCCTAATAACGTTGCGGCATGCAATAGGTTGATCGCTTTCGATACAGTGCCACCGGCGTTTCGTCAAATAGTGAAGGCAGTATTTTATCGTTATCTAATACGAGGTCGAGACGGAAGTAATCCGCCTAGGGGCGCGACAATTACCGGTTTATTCACTGGCTTGTCACCCTTCCTACGGCACCTAGACGCGCTGAAAATTAGCCAGCTCGGTAGCGTGACACCTATGATCGCCGCCACGTATGTCACCGCCTGCAAGGCTCATGTACAACCTCACACCGGTAAGCCGTTATCAGCAGGCGGCCTGCACGCTCGATACAAGGCTGTTGAGGCGCTGTATGAGTTGAGCCAATACACTGATGACAAGTTCCCACAACATCCTTGGCCCGAAACTTCTTCAAATGCCATGGCGGGAAAGCTCGGCGTGCCCGGCGAAGGGCGGACACCACTCATTCCCGATGATGTGTTCTGCACCCTGTTCGAAGCAGCTCATCAGCAGGTAGAAAAAGGAAAGCTACTGCTAGACATGCGCGACGACTTAGATGGGGTTGCATCGAAATATGGCGGTCACTCTAGATTCGACGTAATCCGATTTAAAAATCTACATTTGAAGTCAATGGGCTGGGAGGGCGGCCTCAGGAAATTCAATAGGTCGCTGCTAGACCTACGCACAGCCTGCTACATCGTTCTGGCAAGCACCTCAGGCTGTCGTAATCATGAACTGGCTAACCTGCAATCGGGCGCACATCGGCGCACCAAGGACGATGACGGGACGATTTACCACTGGATGCGATCTAAGTCAGAAAAGACTGATGAAGGACCTCATGACTGGCTGATCCCAGAGGTTGCAGTTCGCGCCATCCGGGTCATGGAGCGCTGGACTATGCACTACCAAGCGATGATTTCCGACGAAATGATTAAGCGACGTCTGGTGAACCCGCAAGATCCACAGATCAATGAAGCCCACGCGCATCGTAACTCCCTGTTTCTGGGTACTGATTTCAAGGTAGTTACTAAAGCTCGTACACTCTCTAACACGTCTTGGGAGGGCGCTTTAAAAGCATTCGCCAAAGACTGCGGATTGAAATGGAATCTCACCAGTCACCAATTCAGGCGCAAATTTGCTAACTATGCCGCACACAGCCGTTTTGGCGATCTGCGCTACCTCAAGAAACATTATGCTCACTGGTCGCTTGACATGACCTTGAGATACGCCATGGACGAAAGCTGGGGACAGCATCTGGATCTTGATCTGTACGCGGAAATTCAGGATGAGCTGGAAGACATCAAGGTTGGCGTCGTCGACGGATGGGTGGGTGATGCCCCCTTAGCTGGGGGTTACGGGCGCGCCGTAAAAGGTTGGCAACGAGAGCCGGAAAATCTGCTGATTTTCAAGGATCGTGCCTCCATGCTGAAGTCCATCTCTGAGAGCACGTCTATTCGCAGCAACGGCCACGCCTGGTGCACAGCAGACAACGACGGTTGTGTCGGCAACACCATTGAGCGAACCCGGTGCGGTGGTGGGTGCCACCACTCGGTGATCGGGATTACCCATGCGCCGATCTACCAGCAACTCTACGATGACCTGAAAGGGTTGCTGCTCTGCAAGGATATCGGTAAAGGAGGTCGGCAACGCATTGAGCGCGATCTGAAGCGTTGTCGCGAAGTGTTGGTGCATCTGGGCATGTCCACGGAAGATCTGACAGCATGAAAGACAAAGACAAACCAACGAACTACAAACCCGCCGAGGATCGAGAAAAGGATCTCAAGCTGGCCATCTACCGCATCCAGAAGGGGCGTACCCACACCAAGGAAACAAAGGTGAGCATCGCCGCGGTTGCCCGCGAGGCAGGCGTTTCGACGGCGCTAATCCATAACCATTATCCGGCTGTTGCGGAAGCCATACGTAAGATCCAAGGACGGTCCAGCCGCGCCATGCGGGACGTCAAACATCAAGACCTGATCGCCGAACGCCAAAAGTCAGCGGGCTATCGGCAGGAGATTGAGGAGCTGCGCGCCAAACTCGCCAGCATCGCATCCATCAACGAAGTCCTGCTGAACGATAATAATACGCTCAAGGCTAAGCTGAGGGACCGAAACGTGGTTCAACTGACCTTACCCAACTCGCGTAAGTAGGTCCTACATCTGCAGCTACGATCCCAAAATCCACGAAAATCAGGTGATTTATTTATGGAAGACAAACCGAATTGAACAATTAAAGATACTCAACAACGGGTGCCGTGCAGTCGGTAGACAGGTGTCCTCTGCACTTCTCGGGGCCCGGCTATACAAGTCCGTTTTGACACCAATGGAGATTTCGTCGCTTCATCAGTCAGTTCACTTTCGTTCAACTACCTGAGCCTTACGTGATAGTAGTTACTCTGCCTGTTCCCGAATCGCTCACCACCAACATGCTAAACATGTTCGCAGCATCGGGTCGTTTGATCAGTACGCCTGCACGCCCTGACCGGAGGGCCTACCTCCATCCATGTTGGAACATGGAGTGTCATGCCGCCGTTTTCATCTCGTCGTCATGACGCCTCCTTAGTGACACACATAGCCAGGCCTTGCGCCCGATGACAAACGGCTTTATCGCTCTTTCAGCCGCGTTGTTGTCTATGGGTTAAAAAAACCGCTTCGACATAGCGCTCCAAACGACTCCAGTTGTTTGCCAAGTAATGCACGGCCTTGCCTAACGCACTTTGCTATCCGATCCACGAACCACACCTACCGTCAGAGTACCGCCTCGTTTACCGTGGCATCTCTGGTGAGCAGTTCCACGGCAGCAGAGCCTCGTAGTCGGCGACCGACTGCACATGTGGCAATCGTTCCAGTACGTGGCGTAGCCACGTATAGGGCTACTGCCCGTTGATCTTGGCGGTCTCGACTAAACTGTAGATCTGGGCACTGGCGGTGGCACCTTTGGACGCGTCGCTGAATAGTCAGGCCTTGCGCCCGATAACAAACGGCTTTATCCCTCTTTCGGCGGCATTATTGTCGATCGGTAAAAAACCGGCCTCCGTATAACGCTCCAGCCGGCTCCAGTTGCTCGCCAGTAATTGACCGCCTTGCCCAGTACGCTTTGCGGCGTCACTTGTGACTGGGTTTTATCCAGCCAGCTTTTCAACTGCGCCAGGATTGGCAGGCTCTTTTCCTGACGGCCTATAAATCATTTACTGGCAACGGCGAAACTCAATGGGCTGGAACCGTCGGCCTGGCTGCGCGATACGCTGGAAAAACTCCCGACGTGGCCTAACAGCCGGATTGATGAGTTGCTGCCGCTGGGGTGAGAGGTGGTTTGCAAGGTGGCTGGGCTGGACGCTTACGCAATCGGCACCACAGCATCAGGCTTCAATTTCGGGCTTGGAATGTGGGGATCACGGATCCCTTACGAACCAGCGGCTATCTGATACTGATCAAGAAGAGCGACGCGACGGCGACTTCAGGGGTGGGGGGGTTAGCGCGGAGCTCAACCGGATGCCCCTGGCAGTACGCAAGAGCATGACCTACGATCAGGGGCGAGAGATGGCGCGGCACGCCGAGATCACCCAGCAGACCGGGGTGGCGATCAACTTCTGCGACCCGCATAACCCGTGGCAGCGCGGTAGCAACGAGAATATCAACGGCTTGGTCCGCCAGTACCTGCCCGAGGTACGGACTTGACGACACATAGCCAGGAAGAGCTGGACGCAATCGCCTTGCAGTTGAACATGCGGCCGCGCAAACGGTTCGACTTCAAATGCCCGATCGAGGTCATGGGTGAAGTGATGCAAGAAGCCATAGCCAGGTAGCTACTGACCCGACTTCAATTCATTAACCGTGTCGCACTCAGCTCCAGCATCCGCCCCCCTGTCCTAGCGAATGAATTTTCTGTAATGTAATGCGACATTTCCGTATTTGAATGTGTTTTTAGTTGGTCTCCGGCGACTGATTTTTTATCTAGTGAATAACGTCCTATAGTTCAGGCCCTTCCTGCCTACAAGTACAGGGTTACTAGAAAATCGACTCTGGTATTATAACGCCTAACACCTGAATCCCGTAAGTAACTGCGCGTACGACAGGCAGAGAATCAGCGACCGGTAGTATCTAGCCTCTCACGTAGATGATGAGCCATAGCGTTCCAGGAAGAAAACGGACTCGAGGGCTAAAGAGAAACAAACTCTGCTAAACAGGCGGGTGCGCATCCTTCACCAATAAGTCGGGAGGCTCGTCGCAACCGCTATATAAATGTTTACGAGGCAGTTTCGGCGCTCTACGAAAGTGATATGCGCCGCGCCAGGTCCTCGAAGTTTTGCAAACCGGTTACTTATTGAGACATCGTCTTGCGTCATGGCTCAATTACAGAGTGAGCCGAGGGCAGATAGCTCTTTGACTCAAGCAAGGAAAGAATACATCAGGAGGCCAGTCATCGGTGGATTTCGGTTCATTGCCGCCGAAAAGCAGGATGGCGGTAAGCCTAATATGATTTGGAGGCTCCAATAGTGCGTAAAGATCAATAATGAAAGATTCAGCAGGTTCAATTTTTTTCCAAACGGTGACTTCAGGAAACTGATAGTCGCTACTGTACACTGCGTCGGAGCGCAGATAAATTTACGCCCTCAAACTTTGTACTGGATGTACATTGTATGAAGTCGATGCAAGGGAGGGGAATTATGTGCTGGTGCTACAGCAAGAAACTTATGGAGGAGCTAGTTGCAGCGGCTACAATTAGTGCAAAGGTATAGATCTATCTTTAACTTTTTAAAGCTATTATCCTAGCAATGGTGACGTTTGATAATTAAGGATCATGCAGTGATTGAAGAGATTGTTTCGGCGCTTGCTGGATCTATAGTATTTGTTATAAATCAGGACTACTATTCTTCCAAAAAAGCTATCGCTGCTTTCGGCTCGTCCTTTCTGATGGGAGTTGCCTCGGGTGAGGCTATTACCGTATTCATGTCTTCTTACTTTGGTGACGGGAAAAATATTTCTATAGAAACAAGTGCGTTTCTTACTAGTGCATTTATAGTTCCTGTAAGCCGTATACTATACAGAAGGCTTAAGTTTTAGTTAGGGAATATTATACATCGTCGAAGGAACCGCTGACGTCACAGAATAAATTGCAATGTTCGAATCGAGAGAGAGAGCCACCGGTAGAACCCGCCACTCACACCAAAAGGATTCAAGCTCGGATAATTGCCTCTACGTTCAGCTGACTCAGGGTCAAGTGCTTAGCCAATTAACCTCCGAACTCGGCGTCAGGGCATTTGGGCAATAAATTGGCAGATCAATGGGCATGTAGTGTATACGTTGACGGGACAACCACAAAGGAACGCAAAACTATGAGCGCATCGCGCACAGGAGCAATGTGTGGATCTGTATTTACACTATATTTTTTAAGCCAGCGCGACACGGTTAAAAAGCAGTTACACAGTTTTGGGGATCTTGGTCTATCAGAAATACAGCTCTGCGGCGCACTTACACCTTGCGTGGTTCGTTTTATTGGCCTTTGCAGTTTATCGGTCCAGATTTTATAGATTGCGTGTTGATGCGCTGCTTGTGCAACAACTATTTTACGGAGAGAGCGAAAGTTGAAAATCAGTGAACAGGGCGTCAATTTAATTAAGCGATACGAGGGCTTTAGAGCCAAAGCTTATCAGTGTTCTGCCGGCGTCTGGACTATTGGCTATGGAAGTACTTCTGATGTATATCCTGAGCTTTCTATTACCGAGCAACAAGCTGGTGAGCGTCTTCGCAACGATATTAAACACGCTGAACTAGTGATTAATCTCCGGGTGGTTGTTCCGCTTAATCAGTGTCAGTTTGATTCGCTTGTTTCATTTGTATTTAATATCGGAAAAACGGGTTTTGAAAAATCCGAAATGTTAGCCTACCTTAATGCTGGTGATTACCTTGATGCAGCTAATCAATTTCTAAGGTGGAACAAAGTTGGCGGCAACGTTGTTTATGGACTTGTTAAGCGTCGAGAGGAAGAAAAGAGAATGTTTGAAAAAGGAACTGGTTTATGACGTTATTGCGTATGTTTCCGCATTTTATCATACTAATAATGTTGGCAGGGCTCGGGGGGGCGGCCCATTGCTATTACGGGCAGGCTTCATCTTGGCGCAAGAAAGCTCATGTAGCGGAGAACCTTTTTAGACAACAGACTATAAGCTTACAACAAGCTAACCAGCGACAAAAAACACTGGCGGATTTGGATACACAACTAACGGAAAAACTGGTCCATGCTGAAAATGAAAGCACAATTCTGCGCGCTCAACTTGCTTCTGGTGCTCGTCGGATGTACATCCAAGCAAATCACACCCTGCGCAGTGGAAGTAATGTCACCTCCGCCTGCCGCATGGGCGATGCTACCACCGTCGAACTCTCTGGAAAAACTGGACAAGATCTTCTCTCTATCCGAGAAGAAATAATACGTGATAGAAAAAAAATAAAGTATTTGCAAGAGTATATACGTATTGGCTGTATGCGTGAGGCACATTGAGTTATGCGGTATTTATATGCCTGCGTATCGTACCAATGATAAATAAAAAGACAGCAATCCAGGAGCTCTGATTCATGATCACTCCATCTGAAGAAAGCTATATACAGGCTGAGGCAATTCGAAGCTATATTGACAGAAAACTATCTTGTATTGGAAGGCTTGAATATTTATTTATGATCATTAATAAAAAAAATTTTCACGATTGCTTACCGCTTCTTCGTATCCGGAAGAATGGACTGCAGAATACGAAAAGATGGAGCGCCATCTTATAGATCCCATTGTACGCATGGCTTTAAAGCGAGTATCACCTTTCACGTGGGAGGATGACATCGCATTGTTAGCGGAATTACAAGGCAGTAAGATTTTCTCCTGTTCAGGAAGAGGTGAAATTGTAAATGGTGTAACTTTTGTACTTCATGATGGAATGTATAATATAAGCTTATTGTCGATTTTATTTGAGCGAAACTTTCAGGCAGAACTCGAAGGCAAAGTAATGTCTAATAGATGCTGCTTGCAAATGCTACTCATTGATATTGATGAGCAGGTTAAACGAATTACTCAGTCGAAAAACTTGCGCGCCAATTTGCTAGAGGACAAGGGATTTTATTTAACTCCGCGAGAAGAAGAAGTTCTTTATTGGGCTGGCATGGGAAAAACATATGCGGAAATCTCAATAATTGCGAATATAGCTGTCAGGACTGTTAAGTTTCATATGGCGAATGTTGTCGAGAAGCTAGGAGTTGTAAACTCCCGGCAGGCAATTCGCTTAAGTTCCGAGTTGAATCTTGTCGCGCACTATAAAAATAGTTAGCCCAAAGCTCCATCCGATCAATCGCAACCGGTTCTGAATTAATATAATGAATGCATTGTTGACATGACAGATAGCCATGAATAATGAGCTTGCACTTTTCACAAGAAGGAGCGACTGCAGAAACTGAGTGCAACACCCAATCTTCCGGTACGGTGTTGTTCTTATGTCTTATCACAAACTTAGGGCAGGTCTGAAATACCCACCCTCTTTAGGAGACCGCCGTCATGATGCGTCCCGACGCCAAAGCTGAAAAAGTGTATCTGTATTCCAAGCCCGTCGACTTTCTAAAAACCATCTACGGCCTTACCGCTCTAGTTGAGTTTTATATCACAGGCGCGGTGTTTGATCCGGTGCTTTTTTTCTCAACGAGACCTCGGCGGTATCAAGGACCAAGAGCACCCTGATGTAAGGTGTTGCCATGCCAACGAAAGTACTCACATCTCAGCACTGAGGAGCGCGTCGCCATCATGGTGACGCAGCTTCAACAACTCACTCAAAAAATTCAACGGCATCCGTTACCTACCTGAAATTCACATGGAGTAGTTATTTTGAAAAAACCACCAACTTTCCAACGCAACGACAATAAGATTATTATGGGCTTTTGGCACAATTGGGCTCCAGAACCAGGCCAGGGCTATAAAAGGGGGCGCTTTGCGGAAATGGAACTGTCCAGTATCCCTCTTCAATATAATGTTATTGCAGTCGCTTTTATGAAGGTCTTGGATAGCCGCGATCGGATACCTGACTTCAAACCATATCGTGGCACTGCAGCGGAATTTCGTCAGCAGATCGACTTAGTCCACGCTCAAGGACGAAAAGTTTTGATCTCCCTCGGGGGGGCGGACGCACATATTGAGCTAATCTACGGCGACGAAAAAGCATTGGCCAATCGTATCATCGATCTGACCGACCAGTACGATTTCGACGGTTTGGATATTGACCTAGAACAGGAAGCAATTACAGCGGCAAACAACCAACACGTAATTCCTGCCGCATTAAAAACTGTCAAAGACCACTATCGCACACGGGGTAAAAACTTCACGATCAGTATGGCACCGGAATTTCCATATTTGGTGAAAGGCCGTGAATATAACGCATACATTGATGGGCTGGAGGGATATTACGACTTTATCGCCCCACAATTTTATAATCAAGGCGGCGATGGTGTTTACGTAGATGAGATAGGTTGGATCGCACAAAACAACGATCAACAAAAAGAAAACTTTCTTTACTACTTGACCGAAAGCTTAGTAACCGGCACCCGTGGTTTTATAAAAATCCCTCACAACAAGTTCATTATAGGTTTGCCTTCGAATAATGATGCAGCTGCCACGGGCTACGTGATCGATCCGAACAGTGTGTATAACGCGCTGACGCGTCTCAAAACAGCAGGCTTGGATATCCTAGGTTTAATGACTTGGTCAGTAAACTGGGACGCTGGCGTCAGCAGCAACGGCGACGCCTATGCTTGGGAATTTATCAACCGATACGGCTATCTCGCCGGAAATGGCACAGAACCGGAGCCCGATCCAGAGCCGGAGTTCCCTCAATGGGCTACCGATACGCGCTATAGAGATAATGACACCGTGCACTGGGAAGATTCGGTATGGGAATGCCTAACAGTTCACTCCTCAAATATCTACTGGCGTCCAAACCTGGCAACCTCCCTATGGCGAAGAGTTGTTAAACATAAAAAAGGCGGTACACAGATGACTGAACGCAATTTGAATATGATCAGCACCAGCAAGTCAGGCCCCCAACTTCGCCATGGCCATGTCCCTTCTCCAGCCTCCCGTGCTTATTTTGCATGGCTCGACGGCAAAATTGACAACGGCATGTTGAACCAGCGTGAGTGCGGGAAATTTTTCCCTGCTCAAACGAGCGGGTTAACCGACAGCGTTGCTCCAGACGACGTCACTAACTTTCTCCCCCCACCAGACGGTAAAATTGCAAGCGCCAATCAAGGAAATGGCAATTTTCTGGACGACGTTGGCACGCATTGGAAAAAACACAGCGTTACGTCTTCCGAGATGTTAAAATTTACATGGCACTATACCGCACTCCACGCGACCCGCCGCTGGAATTACTTTATCACCCGCCCGAACTGGAACCCGAACCTACCGCTTAGCCGCGCTCAGTTCGAAGATAAACCCTTCTATAAAGTGGAACTGACTGAACAGCCCTATTGGAGTCATGGGGCGGCTCTGACCCCACCGCAACCTACCGAACATAACGTCATGCTGCCACAGCGTTCTGGGTACCATGTGTTGCTCGCAGTCTGGGAGGTGGCCAACACCGGAAACGCCTTCTACCATGTCATCGACTTAGATTTCTCAGATAATGACTCAGACAATGACAACCCGGATGAAATCACGCCAGTTGCTCCGGACGGGCTACGCGCTGGCAAGGTTAGTACCAATAGCATCACGCTAACATGGAGCGCGTCTGCCCCCCCTACTTCCCTCTACCGCTTGTACCGAGACGATACTTTAATCGGCCAATGTTCAGAGCTAACACTTACTGACAGCAATCTGAGTGAAAACACTACTTATCGCTATGCTGTAAGCTCCGTTAACGCAGAGGGTAAAGAGTCTGCACCAAGCCAGACGATAACAGCCAAGACTAACGCGATGATAGTCCCAGGCTCCCCCCCCCTTGCCCCGTCAGGCCTGCATGATATGGGTGTCACTGCCGATACCGTTAATTTAATGTGGCGCGCGCCCATCGGTGGTACCGAAATTTCTGGTTATGTTATCTACCGAGACGGTAATGAAATTGCTCGCACCGGCATTGCTCAAATGACCTATGCCGATACCGGCCTTACATCCAAAACCGCCTATCGCTATTTTGTAGCCGCATTTGATGCTAAAGGGCAACTGTCAGTTCCATCCAATGTCCACTCAGCGACCACGCTGGAGAAAGAGGACAGCGGGGACAACGAAAATACCCCTTACCCGAAGTGGGCCCAGGGCAGCTACTACACAACGGGCGTCAAAGTCAGCCATAACGATAAAAAGTGGATTTGCCTACAAGCTCATACCGCCCATGTAAAAGAGTGGGCGCCAGGTGTGGCTGAAAGCCTATGGCGCATTACCAACTGATGGTTGCGCAGCGTCGACCAGATACCAAATAGAGAAGTTGCCGCAGTGCTCCTGCTAAATTTTTCGGCTGAACACCCGACGGGATGCTCCATCCCCGCTTGGACGTAAGCGGCTGGCGAAGTCATCTACCAATCCAGCAGGGGTCGCGGTAGGGATGGCAGTTACCTGCCACCCCCGCACAGATCCGTACGTGCGGAACTACCGCATACGGCTCCTGCCTCGGTATGTGACGCGAAGCGATCCTCAGGGTACGGACGTGCATTTCTGGGCTAGGTATGTAGAGGTCGGCAAGACGTCCGTAGCGTGACCACTGAAGCCGGTTACGCTGGCTTCGACGTTTGAGGGGTTGCCGCCATAGACGACATACCGCCGAACGAAAACCACCCAGACGTATTAGGTTTCCTGGCACCGCGTGGTAATTGAAGTAACTACTCACCACCCGAGTGAGCCATTGCTCTTAAACGGCGAAGTCAGCGGCACCGTCTGAACTGGGAACGCATGGCTACGTTGGCCCGGCTATTCATACCCTATCCAAGAGAGCTACCAATGCATCCGCATCCCATAACCCGCTTCGGCGTCAAAACCCAAGGCAGGAGCCGTATGCGGTAATTCCGCACGTACGGATCTGTGCGGGGGGTGGCAGGTGACTGCCATTCCTACCGCGACCGGTAAAAGAACTCCGATCAACTAAAAGACCGGAACGATGGTCAGACGAGACATGCAACTGGCCCCCTATCGGGACGGAGTATTTAAACCCTGAAAGGGTACTGAACGTGACCGAAAAGGCCGCGTAGTTGGACGGCGGATGCGACAACTACCTCGCAAGCGCCGCTATCATTTGCTAGGCTCAGTGGTACCACCTTTCAAGGAACTGTGGATCGTGCAACACCGCCAATCCTCGCAAACGTGAAGGGGGCGAGTAACTCGGAGTGGGAGCATTCCTCGATTCACTCAATCCATAAAGAGCGCTCACGGTCCCCATCCCAGCAAGACCCGGGGACGCGTCGGAAATCTTGGAAATAGGTCTGCTCAGGCCAGAGGAATAAAAAGAGCTGGCCGCAAAAGCAGATTTATATGTTAAGGCGGATTTAGATGCAGTAAATGAAGCAATAGAGTTTAAGGTTTTTTCTGTTTTCTGTTGAGATATATGAGCAGTTTTGAGAGACTCTTCTCGAATCATGTTGTTCTGATTGTTTGATATCTCTTGGTCCCTAAGAAGCTCTTTCGACTTCCCATGCCGAACTGCTGCTCGGTGCTTAATCTCCCGGTGATTCTGAGACAATGTTTCTTTATAGTTCTTTGAGCGCTGATATAGATAATCATTTTCCGCAAAGTGTGGTTGCAACCTCTCAAACATATAATCAAATGGATTAACACTAACCTTTTTTGATTCTTCTCCCGAACTAAATTCCTCACGATATTTTAGCACGGGGTTCTCGATTAAAGCGTTACAATTGTGGGCTGATATAGCCTCCTCTTGGAGTTTTAGTAAGTTTTCTCCAAAATTTTGAAGATACTTTCTGTGTGAGGAAGGCCGTACATAGGCCTGCGAGCCGTTAATTCCAAATGTTTTAGTTAATCGCATGAAATTTTCACGATCACTTTGGCCAAGGTTTTTCAAGAAGCCTCTTTGACTTAACACGCGAATAGCATTAATTGAGGATTCAAGGCTTCCCGCTGTGCCTTTTACAACCTTGTCAAGGTATTTATTTATTTCGCCGACAAGCGTTTCGGGTCTTCCAAAAATGTCAAAGCGATTCATATTACTTCGGAGCGTATCCGTAATCAGACTATTGTCCAACCCATTCGACAACATGACCACCGTAGAGAGAGCATTACCACCCCAGGCAGCATCCAGATTCTTGGCAGCGTCAATCATAAACTTGCTCATGGATTTAAATAGCGAGCCCCTTAGTTCGGGTGAAAAAGTTCTATCTTTAGTGAAACGGCATACGTCGACACAACAATTGGTAAGTAGCACATCATAATGAGTTAGTGCTAGAGCCTTATATTTAGAATAAGGGTTGTCATTTAATCTTACGATACTGGAAATTTCACTCAGGATATTTTGTATGTTTTTTTCAATATTTTGAGGCAGAAACTTATCCGCAACACTATGCGATGCTCTTACTACTGAGCTTGTTTGCACCGCCAGATGAGAATTGAGGTTTTCACCCTCCATATTAGGTGAACACATACTCGCCTCGGCTTTCACTGTAGACGATTTTATTTTATTTTCAGCATAGATACGTGCTAAACCTAAGAGATTCGATCCGGATAAGGTGACATATGGTAAAAGGCATCCCGCTGGCAGGCCGTGGGCTCTCTCATACTCTGGGCGCTTTAATCCATTAGGCTGCTTATTAAATACTATGGCGTGTTTACATAACTCATCGTCAGATTGAGAGCTGACCTTCGCCGCATTACCTGTCATTGAGATAGCCCCATCACTTGTGCTTATAAGAATACTCCCTTCTTTAGCGGGATTTAATGCGCCATACTCTGTAATACCCCTACAAGCCACATTAAGAGATTCATGTCTTACTTCTTCATTTATCGCATTCATAACTTGCTGCGATAAGTTCTCAGCCCTTTCTGCAATATTCGTTTCTTTGTAGATTTTTTTTGACGTCAATTTTTCAGTTAAGTTGCCTTTTCTATATGTATCGCTGCTGACTTCCAAATCGCCATCTAAACCAGAGTAAAACTGTCTAAGGGGTATGTTGTGCTCGCTACGGATTTTATTTTCGGTCAGCGGCAGATCTTCATACCCCATAATTCCTACCACCTCATATTCATCAATTTGTTTGTAGTGTCCTGCTCGTGACATTCCGGCAATGGATTCGTGTGTTAACTTCGACTCTCCATACAGGTTGCGGTAAGCATGCAATAACTCATGCGCTAACCCCACGAATGGAGGTCTGTCACCATCAGGAGTACTAACTTGCACAGGATTCCACTTTATCGACGATACTGAGCCTTTATTTAATAAAGAGGCATTTTCTTCGGAAGCAGCACGAGTTACATTTGTTCCAAGATATCGGCGCCTTTCAAAAAATAGCCATGAGGTTTTCGTCGAATCGGCTGGCTGAATGCATATTTTATAACCAAACTTAGCCTCAGCCCCGCGTTCGCCTCCACTTGCAGTAATTGATTCAAGCAATCGCTTTCCGATGGGACGGCTTGCGATCACTTCCAAGGCTCGGTTTACTGCATGGACGAACGTTAGAGAGTCGTCATCTTTTGTACGTATCAGAATGCCATTCCAACTCGTGGCTGTGTCTATACGACCCATATTCGCTTTTTCTCCAGCTACCCCAGCCCGACTGCATAATGCAGATAATCCTCTGGGGACGTGTGACGCCAACAAATTTGGCCGTTGCTCCTCAAGCTGGGCTTCTGTTACGACACTTCGGCGCTCCTTTGGCTGCATTGCAGATTTGCGTAAAAACATCGTTATCCCCTCGAAGTAAAAATAGTGTTAACGAAACATCCAGCGTATCCGATCCATGACCCACACCTACCGCCAGACTACCGCCTCGTTTACCGTGGCATTTCCGGTGAGCAGTTCCATGGTAACAATGCTTCGTAGTCTTCTACCGTCGACGCATGCGGTATCCGCTCCAGCACGTGGCGCCGCAGCCACGTATAGGGCACTTGGCCGTTGATCTTCGCGGTCTCGATCAAACTATAGATCTGCGCACTGGCGCTCGCACCTTTGGGCGTGTCGCTTAAGAGCCAGGCCTTGCGCCCGATGACAAACGGCTTTATCGCTCTTTCATCAGCCGAGTTCAGTGGGTGCGAATCCCACCCGGCTACTGTCGCTCCGGCCGGAAGCACTTTGGAGCAGTTCAGGAGGCAACGAATGGGCTGAAGTATCTGAAGAAAAGGCTTCTTTAGGAAGTCAGTGACTGTGCAGGCCGTAGCGCGCAGCGAACACCGAGCAGGCCCCGAAAAGGCTTTGCGGTAGCCGACCTGCCATAATAACGGGGAAGGTTGATAGTGCTGAGGGATCGAGCGTCAGGCGAACTTGGCACTGCCGCCGGGGTAGTGGTGATGGCATGTACAGAAGAGAACTCATACGAAACAGGGGAAGCCTGTCAGGGTGAAGTGGCCGTTAGACACGGCCATACAAACAGAGCGCCCGTGAGGGATGGCTCTGGCTCGGACAGGTGGCGGATGGGCTCGTAGTACCGTTGAGGCCGGGTAATGCCGGAGTAGGAAAGTAGCCCAGGTCCAAGAGAGGAGTACAAAGTGGTAAGAACGATGGGATTGGCGCCAAGCCTACTAACCCAAGTGTGAAATCTTGTTCGGAAACTACAGCGTGCCCTGTATGTGAAAGCTAAGACAGAGCCAGACTTTCGCTTCTACAGCCTGTGGGACAAAGTGTATCGAATTGATGTACTGGTCATCGCCTACCAGCGTTGCCGCGCAAACCGAGGCAGCCACGGTGTGGATGGCCAGCGATTCGATGACATTGAAAGCATGGGGCCTATGGAGTGGCTGGCTCAGCTACATGAGGAGCTGAAGTCGGGTGGATATCGACCTCAGCCCCTGCGGCGGGTATGGATTCCCAGAAAGAACGGAAAGCTTCGTTCCTTGGGGATCCTTGTATTCGAGACCGCGTTGTTCAAATGGCTGTCAATCTCACACTCCAAGCGATTGTCGAAGCGGATATGCAACCATCGCAGTATGCTTTCAGACCTCGTCGAGATGCTAAGGAAGCGGTGAGACAGGTGCACCATTACACCGCAAGGATTGGGTTGAGAGATGTCGTCGATACGGATCTTCGTGACTATTTCAATACCATTCCGCACGGGCCTTTGATGAAATGTCTGGCCCGGCGTATCTCGGATGGCAGGTATTGCGGCTGATCAAGCAGTGGCTTGAAGTAACCGTTATCGAACGCATTGACGGAAAGCCTCGACGTACCAACGAAGCCAAGCACACGCACCGTGGCAGCGCCCAAGGATCGGTGATTTCGCCGCTGCTAGCCAATGTGTATTTCAGGCGCTTCATTCTGGCTTGGGAAAAGTTTGGCTACGCCAGACGTCTGCATGCAAGGATTGTGAATTACGCGGACGACATGGTGATCTGCTGCCGCCCCGGCAGTGGAGAGCAGGCAATGGTGCTGATGAGTGGTTTGATGGCGCGGCTGGGGCTGACGGTCAACGAAGAGAAAACGGCGCTGGTGAAACTCCCAGAACAGACATTCGACTTTCTGGGGTACAACCTAGGCAGGCAATACGATCGTCATGGGAAAACCTATATCGGCACTCAACCTTCGAAAGGAGCGATGAAATCAATTATTGGGAAAATCCATGACGAAACAGCGATCAGCATGACGTGGGATACGGTAGAGCACCGGATAGTTGAACTCAACTCGATACTTCGAGGCTGGGCTGGCTACTTCGATCAAGGGCCTGTGCTCAAGCACTATCGCATCCTGCAACGTTACACTGAGCGCCGTATCCGACGCTGGTTGGTCAAGAAGCATAAGCGACGAGGCCGCTCTGTGTACCGTCTATACCCGGATGCATTTCTATATGGAAAGCTAGGCTTGCATCAGTCGCCCGTGCGAATGGCCGATGTGTCGAGTGCGAAGGCATATCGATCTCGGACGAAAGCCGGATGCGTTAGTAGCGCACGTCCGGTTTGACGAGCGGGGTGTGGAAACGGAGCGCAAGCCACCGCGCCACATCCCCGACTCTATCAATGGGTAAATCACCGCTGCCGGCATAGCGTGACAACGCCACCCAGCGCTTGAGCGCTATAGTCCATTGCCCTGGCCAGGCCGCTGCCGTTCGCCACACCTGGGCGGGTTGATAGCAGCCATTGATGCAGTGCCTGCAACTTGACCGCTGCTTCGCCGGTGCGCAGTTGTTGGCGTGCTTCACAGGTCAGTGTTCGGCCCCGTGATTCGATTTCGTACAGTTCAGCGATCCGCTGCAAAGCCTCTGCCGCTACCGCACTTTGATTCGCCGCATGTAATTCAAAAAACTTGCGACGTGCATGTGCCATACAGCCCACTTCGGTAACGCCCTGAGTAAACAACGCCTTGTAACCCGCGTAATCGTCAACCACCAAGTGGCCTTTCCAGTCATCCAGAAAAGCTCGTGCATGCGCGCCACTGCGCCCGGCCTGGTAATCAAATACCGTGATGCCCGTCCCAGGATCCAGGTCGTTGCTTCGATAGACCCACAAATAGGCTCGTTGGTTTGCCCTTGCCAGGGTCAAGTTGCTGTACCGGTGTTTCGTCGGCATGCAGGATCAGGCGTTGGCGCAACAGTTCGGCCAATCGATCAGCCAGCGGTTGCAAGGCAAATCCATATCGGCCCACCAGTCGGCCAAGGTTGAGCGTGCCAGGGTCACACCGGCGCGGTTGGCAATCTGTTCAAGACGATACAGCGGAAGATGATCGAGATATTTACTGATCAACACCCAGGTAATCAGTCCGGCAGCCGCCATGCCGCCGTCGATGATGGTCGGCGCAACGTCTGCTGAAGCAATACGTTCACAGGGTCGGCAGGCGTACTTGCTGCGGACATGATGATGTACAAAGAACTTTGCAGGCTCGACATCCAATTGCTCGGTGATATCTTCGCCTACTTTGATCCATTCACTGCCGCACTCGGGGCAATGACATGCCTTGGGATCGTGGCGATGTTCGATACGGGGCAGATGTTCTGGCAGCGGCTGACGACCGGCACGAGAGCGCCGTGCTCGCTGTTCAAGTACGAGCGCGTCAACCTCAATCTCAATGGCAGCGCAGTCGGCACCGGCCGTTTCTTGAAAAGGTCACGCTGTTCGGGTGACAACGCCTCGTTTCTGACCCCGAACCGGATGCGCTTGTAGTGCGCCAATTCAAGGGTCAATGCCTGGATTTTTAAGGCGTCGTATTGAGCCTGGGCACGTAACTTATCGACATCCTCCCCCTGTGAAAGCGCGGCCATGATCTGCTCCCGCAGTGCGGGATCAAGGTTGAGGGCGGCGATTTCGTCGGCGATAGGCATCCGTGGATTTTACTGAAAAGTAAGCAGTATCGTTATCTGAAGGATATTGAAGGGTATTTTTCTACACTGTCCAGTGATTCATCGGGCGAGCTTCCAGGCGCTGCCAGTCAACGCCGGTGATCAGCCACTGCCATTGAGCCTGAGTCAGTGTGAAGACTGTTTCGCCGGGGGCAGGCCACACAAAAGCGCCTTCATGCAAACGACGCTGGCTGAGCCAGACGCCGATGCCATCTCACTGTAGAAGTTTGAGGCGGTTACCTCGGCGATTTCGAAAAGCATAGGCGGTGCCGTTGCACGGCGAAGTGCCCAGCACATGCTGAACACGCGCCGAAAGACCGTCGATGCCAAGTCGCATGTCCATGGGCTCAAGAATCAACCAGACCTGTGTCGGCAACAGCATCAGCGCATCTCCCGAAGCAAATGGGCCAGCCACGCCGGCTCCACTGTGCGGGACAATACCAGTTCCCAGCCGCCGGGATGGCGCAGCGACAGTTCGTTTGCTTGCACAGGCTCGTGCACGGCAATGGGAACCATCGTTAGGGGCTCGTTTTCCAGCTCGCGGCTTCGAAACCAATAGCCAAAGGACTTAGCGTTGAGCTGGTGCTGCTGGCAGTAGGCGACTTGCGTGAGCGCGCCGCGGCGCCATGCCTGAACGTGCTCAGCCCAGAATGTACGCCGGGCGGTGAGTGTGGCAGGTGGTTTCATATATGCTCCCTCGTGGAAGGGCGTAGCGTGACGAGCTCTGAGAGGAAGTTACAGGTGGCTGGGCTGGACGCTTACTACATACCTAGACCCAGAAATGCACATCCTTACCCTGAGGATCGCTTCGCGTCACATACCCGAGACAGGTGCCGTATGCGGTAGTTCCGCACGTACGGATCTGTGCGGGGGGGCAGGTAACCTGTAGATGTCACGACCCCCACGAGGAGGCAGATATTGGAAGCACCGACAAGCCCATACCCCCCACTTTTTGATGACGCCTAGATGCACCTGGGAGGCAGGCCGGTATAGCGAGCGCTGCATAAGCGTTATAATGGGAGATAAACTCACGAGACGTGACCACCCGCTGCTGATCCCACTTCAGCAAGCCGTGATTGAAATGTTGGTAGGTTAGCGGTTGGTCCATTACTGCCTTTTTTCGATTAAGCCAATATGACGCTCGTGCTGACTGATCGATAGGATGTCCGTTCGTCGGCCCAGGAAAAAGGCAGCAAAACAGTTAGATTAGGTAACCGTTTGATTTGTGGATAATAAAGTTGATTTAACAGTTAGCGGAGCTCCGGAAGAAATGAGCGACTCTCCAATGGCCACCCCCCTGACCGCCGACAACCTTCTACGCGCCAGCCAGCAGGCCCAGGCCCTGCGTGTGGAATTGCGCAAGGCCGTGATAGGCCAGGACCCGGTGATTGACGACGTGCTCACCGCCTTGATAGCAGGTGGTCATGTGCTGCTCGAAGGCGTGCCAGGCCTGGGCAAGACCTTGCTGGTGCGTGCCCTGGCCCGTTGCTTTGGCGGTGATTTCGCACGTATCCAGTTCACCCCGGACCTGATGCCCAGCGATGTCACCGGCCATGCGGTGTACGACCTGCAGACCGAACAGTTCAAGCTGCGCAAGGGGCCATTGTTCACCCACCTGTTGCTGGCCGACGAAATCAATCGCGCCCCGGCCAAGACCCAGGCGGCACTGCTCGAAGCCATGCAGGAGCGCCAGGTTACCCTGGAGGGCGAGGCGCTGCCCATCGGCCAGCCCTTCATGGTGCTGGCGACCCAGAACCCCATCGAGCAGGAAGGTACCTACCCGTTGCCTGAGGCCGAGCTGGACCGGTTCATGCTCAAGGTGCGCATGGACTACCCCGACGCCCGGCAGGAACTGGAGATGGTCCGCGAAGTGACCCGCTCGTCCAGGGCCGACATGCTGGATGTACAGCCGCTTCGCACGGTGCTGCAAGCCGAGGACGTGGTGCTGATGCAGGAAATTGCCAGCGCCCTGCCCCTGGATGAACAGGTACTCGACTACGCGGTGCGGCTGGCGCGGGCCACGCGCAGTTGGCCGGGACTGACTATCGGTGCCGGCCCCAGGGCCTCCATTGCACTGGTACGCGGCGCCCGCGCCCGGGCGCTATTGCGCGGTGGCGAGTTCGTGACGCCAGATGACATCAAGGGTTGTGCGCTGGCGGTGCTGCGTCACCGGGTGCGCATTGCGCCGGAACTGGACATCGACGGCCTGGAGGTTGACCAGGTACTCCAGCAGCTACTTGACCAGATTGCTGCACCAAGGCACTGACGCAGCCATGAAACCGACCCGTCTGTTGCTGATCTGGCTGGGTGTGCTGTTGGGCCTGAACACCCTGTTGGGCGCTTCGATGGCGCTGCAGGTCAAGCTACCTCAAACCTTGCACTCCATCGCCTGGGGCCTGCTTCTGGCCCTGCTGCTCCTGGCGACACTGGATGCGGCACGCTTGCGCCGCCGTCCCTCGGCGCGTGTAAACAGGAAACTGCCCGGCAGCCTGGCGCTGGGGCGCTGGGAAGAGGTGCGCCTGTGCCTGGAGCATGACTACCCTCAACCACTGACTGTAGGGGTGTTCGACCACGTGCCCGACGGCTTGAGTGTGGATAACCTGCCCCAATCCATCCAATTGCACCCCGGCGCACGCGCTGAGCTGGGCTATCGCGTTCGCCCCGTGCGCCGCGGGCATTTCGCCTTCAGTCACTGCGAACTGCTGCTGCCCAGCCCATTGGGGTTGTGGTCGGCGCGCAGATTCGTCGAAACCCATGATGCCACCCGGGTTTACCCGGACTTCGCCCGTTTATACGGCGCGCAGTTGCTGGGGGTGGATAACTGGCTGAGCCAACTGGGGGTGCGCCAACATCAGCGGCGAGGGTTGGGCCTGGAGTTTCATCAACTGCGCGAGTTTCGTGAAGGTGACAGCCTGCGCCAGATCGACTGGAAGGCCACCGCTCGCCAACGCACGCCGATTGCCCGTGAATACCAGGATGAACGCGACCAGCAGATCGTGTTCATGCTCGATTGCGGCCAGCGCATGCGCAGCCAGGACGATGAACTGTCCCATTTCGACCACGCCCTCAACGCCTGCCTGCTGCTCAGTTATGTCGCCTTGCGCCAGGGCGATGCCGTAGGGCTGTGCACCTTCGCCAGCGACCAGCCGCGCTACCTCAAGCCGGTCAAGGGCAGTGGCCAGTTGAATAGCTTGCTCAATGCGGTCTACGACCTGGACACCACCCGTAGAACCGCTGACTACCAGGCTGCCGCCAGCCAATTACTGGTGCGTCAAAAGCGCCGGGCACTGGTGATCATCGTCACCAACCTGCGCGATGAGGATGATGAAGCGCTGATGACGGCCGTCAAACGTATTGGCCGACAACATCGGGTACTTGTGGCGAGCCTGCGGGAGGAAGTCCTCGACCAGTTACGCCAAGCCCCCGTGCAGACCTTGCCCGAAGCCCTGGCTTACAGTGGCACGGTTGATTACCTCAACACCCGCAATCAACTCCATGATCGTTTAAGCGCCCATGGGCTTGCAGTATTGGATACGCTGCCATCAGACCTGGGCGCCACGTTGGTGACGCGTTACCTGGGGTGGAAAAAAGCCGGTACGTTCTAATATGCCTGCATTCAGACGGGGGCCTGCTGGGGATCAAAGCTGAAGTACTGCACCAGCGCGTTGATCAGTTGCCCATACGCTTCGGGTGGCTGATGCACCGTGAACCCGGAGTCGTAATGCTGCGGGTTGACATCTTCATGGCTCCACAAGCAGGTCGCCGTCAGATCAATCGTCTGGAATTCGCCTTGCGCCACCGGAATTTTCAAACACAGCTGAAAATCCACATCGACCATCATGGGTAATTGGCTGATCAGCATCAGCCCATTTTCAGACACATTGCCCAAGAACCCAATCGGCTTGTCGGTAACACGATTGAACACCTGCAAAAAATAAGGCAGTTGATGCCGTTCGATCCGTCGCTCGGTAAACATGATGAAGTCGCCATCCAATAGCCAAGAGTCTGGCCGTGCCAGTGATTCGGAACGAGCAGTCGCTCGCTCTCCCTGGAGATCGGTGTGACAACCGGTAGCGTTTGTCACAAGACAGCTGCCGAATCCAGGCCCTGCATTCGTTCGAATAGAAACTTGTACAAACGAACATTCAAAGAATAGCCCAGGACTGGCGACGGGCCAGCTACAAAATGACAAATTTCATTATAAAGATGCCGGCCGTGGTTTTACGGCACCTGCACTCGGGAAATGCCCCAGTTGTTGCAAGGTATCGAGCCGCGCACGGGCGCGATAGGCGTACTCACTTGAAGGGTATTGGCTGATGATGAACTGATAGGTTTGTGCGGCATCAACAAACAGTTTCTGCCGTTCCAGGCACTGCCCGCGCAGCATCGACACCTCCGGCTGCACATAACGGCGGGTACGGCTTTCGCGATCGACCTGGGACAACTCCAGGGTGACGCGCGCGCAATCGCCCACCCCATAGGCACGGTAAGCGTTGTTCAAATGGTGGTCCATCGACCAGCGAGTACAGCCGACAACACTGACGGCCAGGGCAGCAACGAGCAAAATTCGCATGGGGGGTTCTCCTGTCTTGTGCAGTGTATCGACCCCTGTCCGAAAATCTTCAAGGATGTTTGCCCAGTCAAGCGCAGCAAAAACAAGCCAATCGTCGATAAGTAGTGCAAACGAACAATGACTACAACGAAAGAGCATAGTAGCCTTCTCCAGCGCTTGAACTCAGGAGTCTGTGCATGTCCGTCCGTCGCACCAAAATCGTCGCCACCCTTGGCCCGGCCAGCAACTCGCCGGAAGTCCTCGAACAGCTGATTCTGGCTGGTTTGGACGTCGCCCGTCTGAACTTCTCCCACGGCACCCCGGACGAGCACAAGGCTCGCGCCAAGCTGGTGCGTGACCTGGCCGCCAAGCATGGCCGCTTCGTTGCACTGCTGGGTGACCTGCAAGGCCCGAAAATCCGTATCGCCAAATTTGCCAACAAGCGGATCGAGCTGAAAATTGGTGACAAATTCACCTTCTCCACCAGCCACCCGCTGACCGAAGGCACCCAGGACGTCGTGGGTATCGACTACCCGGACCTGGTCAAGGATTGCGGCGTCGGTGACGAACTGCTGCTGGACGATGGCCGCGTGGTCATGCGCGTCGACACCGCGACCCCGACCGAGCTGCACTGCACCGTGATCATCGGCGGCCCGCTGTCCGATCACAAAGGTATCAACCGCCGCGGCGGTGGCCTGACGGCGCCAGCCCTGACTGAAAAAGACAAGGCCGACATCAAGCTCGCCGCTGAAATGGAAGTCGACTACCTCGCCGTGTCCTTCCCACGCGACGCCGCCGACATGGAATACGCCCGTAAACTGCGCGACGAAGCCGGCGGCACCGCCTGGCTGGTGGCGAAGATCGAACGCGCCGAAGCCGTGGCCGACGACGAAACCCTCGACGGCCTGATCAAGGCGTCCGACGCGGTGATGGTTGCCCGTGGCGACCTGGGCGTGGAAATCGGTGACGCCGAACTGATCGGTATCCAGAAGAAGATCATCCTGCACGCACGCCGCCACAACAAGGCCGTGATCGTTGCGACCCAGATGATGGAGTCGATGATCCAGAACCCGATGCCGACCCGTGCCGAAGTGTCCGACGTGGCCAACGCCGTGCTCGACTACACCGACGCCGTGATGCTCTCGGCTGAAAGTGCCGCCGGCCCGTACCCGCTGGAAGCCGTGCAGGCCATGGCGCGCATCTGCGTTGGTGCTGAAAAGCACCCGACCAGCAAGACCTCCAGCCACCGCATCGGCAAGGTCTTCGAAAGCTGCGACCAGAGCATCGCCCTGGCCGCCATGTACACCGCCAACCACTTCCCGGGCGTGAAGGCGATCATCGCCCTGACCGAAAGTGGCTACACGCCGTTGATCATGTCGCGCATCCGTTCCTCGGTGCCGATCTACGCGTTTACCCCTCACCGCGAAGCCCAGGCCCGCGCGGCATTGTTCCGTGGTGTGTACACCATCCCGTTCGACCCGGCTTCGCTGGCACCGAACGAAGTCAGCCAGAAGGCTATCGACGAGCTGGTCAAGCGCGGCGTGGTAGAGAAAGGCGACTGGGTCATCCTCACCAAGGGCGACAGCTACCACACCACCGGTGGCACCAATGGCATGAAGATCCTGCACGTGGGCGACCCGCAGGTCTGAGTGACACGCTGAAAAACAAAAGCCCTGCCATGTGAATGGCGGGGCTTTTTGCATTTCAAATCAGAGTCATCTGCTGGCTATAAGAGCCTCATCGCGGCATGGATATGCACACAACAATATAGCAACCAACGGTAAGCGCGATGCGCAGCGAGCCGCCCTTGATCTTGATCTGCTTTTGATCTTGATCTTAAGCGCCCCGTCAAACCACGCTGGCCGGAATTCGACAGGGATTTGGGGGGTAAACCGGCAGGGATGCCGGTTTAGCCGCCCCGCGCCATGGATGGCGCGTGGCGGCGGTCCCCCAAATCCCTGTCGGATTACGGGCACACCGAGCCTAAGCGAGGTGCCGAGTGGTGGGGCAAGAGCGTTTTGCTTACTTTGCCGCTTTTGCAAAGTGAGCCGCCGTAAGGGCGGAACCAATAGCAGCCGTTATCGCAGCAACGGATATGTACTCGGTCTGATCCAACATCCTTGGTCGGCTGTCAGGCCGCCATCGGGAGCAAGCCCCCTCCCACATTTGGATTGCAGTGCATTAGTTAGATAGCTATAAGCTGCCCGGGAGCAGGTACCCATGCCCACCGCGGACAAGCCCGACTCCCACATTGGAATGCGGTCAACTGTGGGAGCCGGGCTTGCCCGCGATGGCGCCAGAACAGCCAACACCGTTCTATCGCCGGGCGATAAACCCCGACAACGCCGCAATCGCCTCCGGCGATCTCAAGCGCTGGGTAAACAACGCCCCCTCCTCCTCGATCACCTGCCGCAACTGCTCGCGATCAACGCTTTTCATCAACTGCTTGGTGACCTGCACCGCGCCCGGCGCCAGGCTTTCAAAACGTTCGGCCATTTCTCGCGCCTTGGCCAAGGCCGCCTCGCCACTGCCCAACGCCTCGGTGGCAATCCCCCACGCTGCGGCTTGTTCGCCAGTGAAACCCTCGCCCAACAACAGCAGTTCAGCCGCCTTCGCATGCCCCAGCAACCGCGGCAGGATCAGGCTCGAACCAAACTCAGGGCACAAACCCAGGTTAACGAATGGCATGCGCAAGCGTGCATCGCGGCTGATATACACCAGGTCGCAATGCAGCAACAGCGTGGTGCCAATGCCCACCGCCGCTCCAGCCACGGCGGCGATCACCGGTTTGCGGCAGTTGAGCAGGCTTTTCATAAAGTGAAACGGTGGGCTGTCGAGATCGTTGGGTGGCTGGTCGAGAAAATCGCTGATGTCATTGCCGGCGGTAAAACACTCGCTGCTGCCCTGGAGCAGTACGGCGCAAATATCCGAATCTGCATCGGCCTGTTCCAGCGCCTCGGCCAGTTGCGTATACATGGCACGGGTCAGGGCGTTTTTCTTGTCAGGGCGATTGAGCTGCAAGGTCAGCAACCCGCGTTCGCGCTGCTGCAGGATGGCGTCGTTCATGGCGAATCTCGCGGCAAAGGGATTCAGCGCTCAACCACGGGGCAGGAACACATCGGCCAGCAGTTGATTGCGCGGCAGTCCGGCCAGGAACAGGCGCTTGGAAAAGGCCTCGACGCTGACAGGGTGACCGCAGAGTAAAGCCAGCGTTTGCCGCGAAACAAGCCGCAGTTGCGCCAATGCCTGGTTTAACTCTGCCGCCGTCCATAGCTCCACCATCAGGTTCCCATGCTGCGTGGCCAGCGCCGCCAGGGGGGCGGCCAGGTAATGAGCCTCGGCATCATGGGCCAGGTGAATGACGCGGATGGCACCTTGATGATCCTGGCGCAGCGCTTCGCGCAATACGCCCCACAACGGACCCAGGCCGGTGCCGGCAGCCAGCAGCCACAACGGCCGCGATTGCCAGTCAGGGTCATAGTGCAGCGCCCCGCCCCGCAACTCGCCCAGGCGCAGAGGCTCGCCAACCTTGAAATGGCGAGCGGCATCGCTGAATTCACCGTGTTGGCGGCAATCGATATGAAACTCCAGGTATGCATCCTCCTGGGGCAAGCTCGCCAGGGAATACGGACGCGCCACCTGCCCCGCCCACAACACCAGATGCTGCCCGGCCCGATACCGCAAGCCACGCTCCGGTTGCAGGCGCAGGCGCAGCACTGTCGAACTCAGCCAGTCGGCCCCCACCACCTGGGCCGCCACACCGTCACGCAACGGATCAAAGGCTTCGACCTGGAGATCGCCGCTGACCCGGCACTGGCACGCCAGGCGCCAACCTTGCTGACGTTGCGCCGGGCTCAGGGCGTCGGGCTGCTGGTCTTCAACCTCGCCCTGGCAACGCACCAGGCACGCATGGCAGCTGCCGGCCCGGCAACTGTAGGGCACGGCGACTCCCGCCTGGTTCAAGGCATCCAGCAGGTTAGTGCCGGTGGGCACCGACCAATGGCGTTCGCCGACGTGCAGTTCAGGCATAACACCGTTACCTCTATTGGTAGGAGCGAGCTTGCTCGCGAAGATCGCTAACGATAACGCGGACAACCTGATGAAACCCACCAGATTCACGCTTTTCGCGAGCAAGCTCGCTCCTACAGATAACCGGGCCGGGCATTCGTGACCATAGTCGGGTGTATCGGCCACCGCGCCGGGTTATACTGCCGCGCCTTTTTAGCGTCGCGCCTGCACCACTTTGGCGTGCCTTGGAAAGATGGTTTCAGCCGACCGACGCAATACTGAAGCCACCTTTATTGAATGTTCCCTTATAGAGGAGCGCGACTCATGACCGTGATCAAGCAAGACGACCTGATTCAGAGCGTTGCCGACGCCCTGCAATTCATTTCCTATTACCACCCCGTTGACTTCATCCAGGCCATGCACGAAGCCTACCTGCGCGAAGAATCGCCGGCGGCCCGTGACTCCATCGCCCAGATCCTGATCAACTCGCGCATGTGCGCCACCGGCCACCGCCCGATCTGCCAGGACACCGGTATCGTCACCGTGTTCGTGCGCGTAGGCATGGATGTACGCTGGGACGGCGCCACCATGGGCCTGGACGACATGATCAACGAAGGCGTGCGTCGCGCCTACAACCTGCCGGAAAACGTCCTGCGTGCATCCATCCTCGCCGACCCGGCGGGCGCGCGTAAAAACACCAAGGACAACACCCCGGCGGTGATCCACTACTCCATCGTCCCGGGTAACACCGTGGAAGTGGACGTAGCGGCCAAGGGCGGTGGTTCCGAGAACAAGTCGAAAATGGCCATGCTCAACCCGTCCGACTCCATTGTCGACTGGGTGCTCAAGACCGTTCCGACCATGGGCGCCGGCTGGTGCCCACCAGGCATGCTCGGCATCGGCATCGGCGGCACCGCCGAGAAAGCCGCGGTGATGGCCAAGGAAGTGTTGATGGAATCCATCGACATCCACGAGCTGAAAAAGCGCGGCCCGCAGAACCGTATTGAAGAGATGCGCCTGGAGCTGTTCGAGAAGGTCAACCAACTGGGCATCGGTGCCCAGGGCCTGGGTGGCCTGACCACCGTGCTCGACGTGAAGATCATGGACTACCCGACCCATGCCGCCTCCCTGCCGGTGTGCATGATCCCCAACTGCGCCGCCACCCGTCATGCGCACTTCGTGCTCGACGGTTCCGGCCCGGCGTCGCTGGAAGCGCCATCGCTGGACGCCTACCCGGAAATCGTCTGGGAAGCCGGCCCGTCGGCCCGCCGCGTCAACCTCGACACCCTGACCCCGGAAGAAGTGCAAAGCTGGAAGCCGGGCGAAACCGTGTTGCTCAACGGCAAGATGCTCACCGGTCGAGACGCCGCGCACAAGCGCATGGTCGAGATGCTCAACAAGGGCGAAACCCTGCCGGTGGACCTCAAGGGCCGCTTTATCTACTACGTCGGCCCGGTTGATCCGGTGCGCGAAGAAGTGGTTGGCCCGGCTGGCCCGACCACCGCGACGCGGATGGACAAGTTCACCCGTCAGATCCTCGAGCAAACCGGCCTGCTGGGCATGATCGGCAAATCCGAGCGCGGCCCGACCGCCATCGAAGCGATCAAGGACCATAAGGCCGTGTACCTGATGGCCGTGGGCGGCGCCGCTTACCTGGTGGCGCAAGCCATCAAGAAATCGCGCGTGGTGGCGTTCGCCGAACTGGGCATGGAAGCCATCTACGAGTTCGACGTGAAAGACATGCCGGTCACCGTGGCGGTCGACAGCCAGGGTGAGTCAGTGCACATCACCGGTCCTGCCATCTGGCAGAAAAAGATCAGTGAGAGCCTTGCGGTAGAAGTACAGTAAGTCGATGTGGGAGGGGCTTGCCCCTCCCACACACGTCCCAGACAGCTCATGGTATGGTGCTCGCCCTTACCGTGCCTGTTCATCATCGTATGATCGTGATCCCTCGCCCCCTGCGCCTGACCTTTTACTCGTTATTGATCATCGCCGGTGCGGTGCTGGCCGCTGCCTTGGCCACACGCCATGCCGAACGCCAGGCCCTGGTGGATGACGCCGCTCGCGCCAATCAGCAGCTTGCGCTGTATGCCAACTCCCTGCACACCCTGATCGAACGCTACCGCGCCCTGCCCGCCGTGCTGGCCCTGGACTCGGAAATGATCCGCGCCTTGAAGGGCCCGCTGGATGGCACCACCCAGGACGTGCTCAATCGCAAGCTCGAACGCATCAACGGCGCCGCCCAATCATCCACCCTGGAGCTGATGGACCGCACCGGCCTGGCGGTGGCCGCCAGTAACTGGAATCTGCCCAGCAGCTATGTCGGCCACAACTACGCATTTCGCCCGTATTTCAGCCAGACCCTGAGCCAAGGCACCGGGCGTTTTTACGCGGTGGGTGTGACGACTGGCATTCCCGGTTACTTCCTTTCCAGTGCGGTGGTCGATGAACACGAGCAGTTCCTCGGCGCCATGGTGGTCAAGCTGGAATTCCCTGAGCTTGAACGCGAATGGGCCCAGGGTAATGACTTGCTGCTGGTCAGCGATGCGCGGGGCATTGTGTTTATCGCCAACCAGCCGGGCTGGCGTTATCGCAACCTGCGGCCGTTGTCCGAAAGCGACCTGGCTGAACTCAAGGCCACCCGCCAATACGACAAGAAACACCTGCAGCCGCTGGAGACCAGCGTTCTGCAGCGCTTCGACGAAAACAGCCATTTGATGCGCGTCAATGGCCCCGACGGTAATGCCAATTACATCTGGGAGTCCCTGCCGTTGAAAGCCGAGGGTTGGACCCTGCACCTGCTGCGCAAACCCCTGTTCCCGTTTGAAGACCAACGCAACGCCGGTCTCGCCGCCGCGGGATCCTGGCTGGCGCTGGTATTCCTGGCGCTGTTCCTCAGCCAACGCTGGCGCCTGGCCCGCTTGCGTCAGCGCAGCCGCGAAGAGCTGGAACAGTTGGTCGAGGAACGCACCCAGGCGCTGCGCACCGCCCAGGATGGCCTGGTGCAGTCGGCCAAGCTGGCGGCACTGGGGCAGATGTCCGCTGCCCTTGCCCATGAAATCAACCAACCGTTGACGGCCCAACGCATGCAACTGGCGACGCTGCGGTTGTTGCTCGACCATGGCCGGGTGGACGATGCCTACAAGGCGCTCACGCCGCTCGATGACATGCTCACGCGCATGGCCGCGCTCACCGGGCACCTCAAGACCTTCGCCCGCAAGAGTCCCAGCGGCCTGCGCGAACGCCTGGACCTGGCCACCGTGGTCGATCAGTCCTTGCACTTGCTCGACGCGCGCCTGCGTGATGAAGCCATCGGCGTCGTGCTGGACCTGACGCGCCCGGCCTGGGTACGCGGCGACGCGATCCGCCTGGAACAGGTATTGATCAACCTGCTGCGCAACGCGCTGGACGCCATGGCCGACAAGCCGCGCAAGCGCCTGGAAATCCGCCTGCATGCCGATCAGCAGCTGTGGCAGTTGACTGTCAGCGACAGCGGCGGCGGGATCGCCGAAGCACACCTGAACAGCGTGTTCGATCCGTTCTTCACCACCAAGCCGGTGGGCGACGGCCTCGGTTTGGGGCTGGCGGTGTCCTACGCTATCGTGCATGAATTGGGCGGTCGCCTGAGCGCCGGCAACCGTGGCGACGGCGCAGTGTTTACCCTGACCTTGCCGATTGCATTGGAGACGCCAGCGCCATGTTGAACGCCGTAATTGTGGTCGATGACGAAGCCAGCATTCGCACCGCCGTCGAGCAATGGCTGAGCCTTTCGGGGTTTGAGGTGCAATTGTTCAGTCGCGCCGAAGAATGCCTGGCGCACCTGCCCAAAGACTTTCCCGGGGTGATTTTGAGCGACGTGCGCATGCCCGGGCTCAGCGGCCTTGAACTGCTGGCCGAGGTGCAGCGGCGCGATGCCGACCTGCCGGTGATTTTGCTCACCGGCCATGGCGATGTGCCGATGGCCGTCGAAGCCATGCGCGACGGTGCCTACGATTTCCTGGAGAAACCCTTCAGCCCCGAGGCCCTGCTCAACAGCCTGCGCCGGGCTTTGGACAAGCGTGGCCTGATCCTGGAAAACCGTCGCCTGCATCAACAGGCCGATCACCGCGCACAGCTGGAATCCAGCCTGCTGGGGGTGTCCAAGGGCCTGCAAAACCTACGTCGTCAGGTGCTGGACCTGGCGACCCTGCCGGTCAATGTGCTGATCCGTGGCGAGACTGGCAGCGGCAAGGAGTTGGTTGCTCGCTGTCTGCACGACTTTGGCCCCAGGGCGAAAAAGCCGTTTGTAGCACTCAACTGTGCCGCCATCCCCGAGCAGCTGTTTGAAGCCGAGTTGTTCGGCCACGAAAGCGGCGCCTTTACCGGCGCCCAGGGCAAACGCATCGGCAAGCTGGAATATGCCCATGGCGGCACGTTGTTCCTGGATGAGATCGAAAGCATGCCCCTGGCCCAACAGGTGAAACTGCTGCGGGTGTTGCAGGAACAGAAGCTGGAGCGGCTGGGTTCCAACCAAAGCATCCACGTGGATCTGCGCATCATCGCCGCCACCAAGCCTGACCTTCTGGAAGAGGCCCGAGCCGGGCGTTTTCGTGAAGACCTGGCCTATCGCCTGAACGTCGCGCAACTGCGCCTGCCGCCGTTGCGCGAGCGCCGCGAAGATATTCCGTTGCTGTACGACCATTTCGCGCAAAGTGCTGCTGAACGTCTGGGCCGTCATGTCGAACCCTTGAGTGGGCCACAGTTGGGGCGCCTGCTCAGTCATGACTGGCCGGGGAACGTGCGTGAACTGGCCAACGTCGCCGAGCGCCAGGTGTTGGGGCTCGGCGATCCGGAACCGGAAGGGATCGAAGCCGGGCAATCGTTGGCGGCCCAACAGGAAGCGTTCGAGGCACATTGCCTGAAAGCCGCGTTAACCCGGCATAAAGGCGATATCAAGGCAGTGCTGGCCGAGCTGCAACTGCCGCGCCGGACCCTCAATGAAAAGATGCAACGGCATGGGTTGGCGCGGGAGATGTTTCTCTAGCGACCTTCCGATCGCCATCGGGGGCAAGCCCCCTACCACAGGGGATCTGCGCTTGACTGACCGGCATCAGGGCTTGCCCCCGATGGCGTCAGCAACCATAAGCGGATTTCCGCTTACCAGCCAAAAATCATCGGCAACTTTCCGCTCAAAAAAATCCTGCAACCCTTCTATTCCGGGCCTTCATCTACCTGGCACAGCTCCTGCTATAGCCCGAACCAGGCAGTGCTCAAGCACGCTCCATAAAAACAACTAGATGAAGGATCCTTCAATGGATAACTCCAATACCTTGCCTCTGGGGTCGGCAACTGCGCCGGCAAAAGAGCGCACCACTTCCAGCCGAATCAAATCGATCTTCAGCGGGTCGGTCGGCAACATGGTCGAGTGGTACGACTGGTACGTCTACGCCGCCTTCTCGCTGTACTTTGCCAAGACCTTCTTCCCCAAGGGCGACACCACCGCCCAATTGCTCAACACCGCCGCGATCTTCGCCGTGGGCTTCCTGATGCGTCCGATCGGTGGCTGGCTGATGGGCCTGTATGCCGACAAAGTCGGGCGTAAAAAAGCCCTGATGGCCTCGGTCTACCTGATGTGCTTCGGCTCCCTGCTGATCGCCCTGAGCCCAAGCTATGAAGTCATTGGTATCGGCGCGCCGATCCTGCTGGTGTTTGCCCGCTTGCTGCAGGGCCTGTCGGTCGGTGGCGAATACGGCACCTCTGCCACGTACCTCAGCGAAATGGCGACCAAGGAACGCCGTGGCTTTTACTCCAGCTTCCAGTACGTGACCCTGATCTCCGGCCAGCTCATCGCGCTGGCGGTGCTGATCGTGCTGCAACAACTGCTGACCACCGAGCAACTGTATGCCTGGGGCTGGCGTATCCCGTTCGCCATCGGCGCTTTGTGTGCAGTGGTCGCGCTGTACCTGCGTCGTGGCATGGAAGAAACCGAATCGTTCACCAAGAAGGAAAAAGCCAAGGAAAGCGCCATGCGCACCTTGATGCGCCACCCCAAGGAACTGATGACCGTGGTCGGCTTGACCATGGGTGGCACCCTGGCGTTCTACACCTACACCACCTACATGCAGAAATACCTGGTGAACACGGTCGGCATGAGCATCTCCGACTCCACCACCATCTCGGCGGCGACGCTGTTCCTGTTCATGTGCCTGCAACCCCTGGTCGGCGGGCTGTCGGACAAGATTGGCCGGCGGCCGATCCTGATCGCCTTCGGTATCCTCGGCACCCTGTTCACCGTGCCGATCCTCACCACCCTGCACACCATCCAGTCCTGGTGGGGGGCGTTCTTCCTGATCATGGCGGCGCTGATCATCGTCAGCGGCTACACCTCGATCAACGCCGTGGTGAAAGCCGAACTGTTCCCTACCGAAATCCGCGCCCTGGGCGTGGGCCTGCCCTATGCCCTGACCGTGTCGATCTTCGGCGGTACCGCTGAATACATCGCCCTGTGGTTCAAGAGCATCGGCATGGAAACCGGCTACTACTGGTACGTGACCGCGTGTATCGCAGTGTCGCTGATGGTCTACGTGACCATGAAGGACACGCGCAAGCATTCGCGGATTACCACGGACTAAAAATCTGGGAGGGGGGCAACCCCCTTCTCATATTGGATATGATGTGGGCTTCAGAACTGAGAGCAGAACAGGTCATGTCCGACGATATCCACTTCTACGAACCCGCCAACGGCCACGGCCTGCCCCATGATCCGTTCAACGCGATTGTCGGCCCGCGGCCGATTGGCTGGATTTCGTCACACGACCGCGAGGGGCGCCTGAACCTGGCGCCCTACAGTTTCTTCAATGCGTTCAACTACATTCCGCCGATCATTGGTTTTTCCAGTGTCGGGCGTAAAGACAGCCTGAACAATATCGAACAGACAGGCGAGTTCGTATGGAACCTGGCCACCCGCCCGCTGGCCGAGCAGATGAACCAGAGCTGCGCGGCGGTCTCGCCCGAGGTGAATGAATTCGAGTTATCCGGCCTGACGCCGGTGGCCTCGAAAATCGTCGACGTGCCACGGGTGGGCGAGAGTCCGGTGTCGTTCGAATGCAAGGTGACGCAGATCATTCAGCTGCAACGTGCTGACAAAGAGCTGGTGCCGAGCTGGCTGGTGCTGGGCGAAGTGGTGGCGGTGCATATTGCCAAGTGGTTGCTCAAGGATGGTATCTACGACACCGCTGCCGCCGAGCCGATTTTGCGTGGCGGGGGACCCGCTGATTACTTCCAGCTGGGCCCTGAGGCCCTGTTCAAAATGTACCGCCCAGGCGCTACGAAACCCTGACTGAAATGCATTAAAAATGTGGGAGGGGCGGTGCGACGATTCGACTTGCTCCCGATAGCGGTGTGTCAGCCAGCAAATTTGTAGCTGATACATAGCCATCGGGGGCAAGCCCCCTCCCACATTTGGCTCATCTGTGTTGTTTAGTTCGCAGCAGGTGCCCAAGTCAGCTGACCTTCCACGTCCACATCGACCAGGCACTCAAGTTGCTGCGTCGCCGCGTCATCGGCATCGGACGCCGTCTTGAACGTCTGCCCGTCGAGGATCTTGTGGAACTGCGGGGCGCCCATGCCATCCAGTGCCTTGACGGCGACGGCGGCGCTGTAGCCATCTTCTCCCGGTACTACGGCGGAAACGGCTTCGTGGTGGGCAAATTGTCTACGTGCCATGTTGCAAGTCCTGGCCAATTAAAAGTCGGCCATTGTAACCCTCAACCGGCCAGTTGCAGGTACTCGCCGTAGGCATGGGCGGCAGATGCATCGGTGAAGGTCTGGAAGTCCATGCTGCGGATCACCATGTCGTTCAACAGCTCGGTGAGGATCATCAGGGCCGGCGAGTTGAAGTAGGCGCTCATGGCCTGTTCGCTGCTCCAGAACCCTGAGACCAGCCACACATCGGGGTCGACCTGTGAATGCTGCAACGAGAATTGCAGGCAACCCTCGGCCTGGCGTCCTGGTTCGATCAAACTGCTCAAGCGTGCACCGAGTTCGGTGCTGCACCCGCTACGGGCGCGGATAAAGGCCATATGGCTCGCGGGAATGGGGGTGGACATGTTCGACTCTCCCGTTGAGAAGTGATGCTCGGCAAGCACTGTGGGGGCGTGTTGCCACAGGATCAAAGATAACGGCGCGGGTACGGGCGCGGTTAGTCGATTCCTGCAGGCTTATTGCACAATCCTGCGAAAAGCCTAGATAGGACGTTTGCCCCCAGGATTTATTCCACGCGTTCGCCCAGTGTTTCAGGGAGATGACAGGCCTGGCGCTTGCCTGATTCACGACAGATCGCAGGATCAGGCAAGGATCAGGCAGAATCGACGTAACACTATTTGAAAAGCTGCCGCTAAGCTGAGCCCATCAAAGCAGCGTGTAGAGGACGCCCCATGCCGTCGCCCGATCCAAAGTCCACTCCTCTCGATGCCGAGATGGAAAAGCAACGCGCCGAGTTGGCCAGTATCGTGCACCGCCATACCTGGGAAGACGGCTCCTACGGCACCGCGATCACCTCGCTGTACCTGAACCGCCACAACACACCGCGGGATTTCATGCCGGTGCTGGTGGAACCTGCGCTGTGCATCCTGGCCAGCGGCAGCAAGGAAGTGCGCCTGGCCGACGAAATCTTCGCCTACGACCCGCTCAACTACCTGGTGTTCTCGGTGGCGATGCCGGTGGCCGGGCGGATTATCGATGCCAGCGCCGAGAACCCCAACCTGTCGGTGCGTATCAACATCGACCCGACGCAACTGACGGCCCTGATCGCAGAGGCCGGGCCCATGGGCGTGCCTTCGCGCCCGTCGACCCGCGGAATGTACGTCGACCGCATCGACCACCAATTGCTCGACGCCGTGCTGCGCTTGACCCGACTGCTGGATACGCCCAAAGACATCGCCATGCTTGCGCCGCTGATCAACCGTGAGATTCTCTACCGCTTGTTGCGTGGCCCCCAGGGTTATCGCCTGTATGAAATCGCTGTGGCCAACAGCCAGAGCCATCGTGTCAGCCAGGCGATCAAATGGTTGAACGGCAACTATGAACAACCGCTGCGCATCGACGACCTGGCCAAAGAAGTGAACCTGAGCGTCTCGACCTTGCACCATCGTTTCAAGGCGATCACTGCCATGAGCCCCCTGCAATACCAGAAACAACTGCGTTTGCAGGAAGCCCGACGACTGATGATTGCCGAAGGGCTGGAAGCCTCGGCGGCGGGCTATCGGGTAGGGTATGAAAGCCCGTCGCAGTTCAGCCGGGAATACAGCCGGTTGTTTGGCGCGCCGCCGCTGAGAGACCTGGCCCGGCTGCGCCAAAGTATTTAAACGGATGGAGATCAAAATGTGGGAGGGGGCTTGCCCTAATGCCAGTCAGTTAAGGCTTTTTTGTAGGAGCGAGCTTGCTCGCGAAAAACTTACAGGCGCCGCGCTCATTCAGCAAAGACGCGTTATCGTTGACGTTTTTCGCGAGCAAGCTCGCTCCTACAGAAGGCGATGACCGCTTAACTGACTGGCATTAGGGCTTGCCCCCTCCCACGTTTAATCAGCGTGTGTTCAGTCAAGTCCGCGGGGCAGTTGCAGGGTGACGCGAAGGCCGCCTTCGCGCAGGTTTTGCAAACTCACTTCCCCTCCATGGCTATGGGCGATGTTGCGCGCAATCCCCAATCCCAACCCATACCCCTGCTGCTGGCCGGCCAGGCGAAAGTGCGGCTCGAAGACTTGCTCCAGGCGCTGTTCCGGCACACCTGGCCCTTCATCATCCACATGCAGGGTGAACAGCGCGCCATCGTCCTCAATATGCAAATGCGCGTTCTGCCCATATTTCAAGGCGTTGTCGATCAGGTTGCCGATGCAGCGCTTGAGCGCCAGCGGCTTGCCCGGATAAGGCGCCAAGGCCGCACCATCCAGAGTCACGCGACCATTGCCATTGGGCGCCAGGTAGGGCTCCACCAGGCATTCGAGTACGTGGTTGAGGTCTACCGGCTGGATGTTTTCGTGAATGTCGGTGTCTTTCACGCATTGCAGCGCGCCCTTGACCAGCAACTCCAATTCATCCAGGTCGCGGCCGAACTTGGCTTGCAGGTTCTCGTCTTCGAGCAGTTCCACACGCAGCCGCAGGCGGGTAATCGGTGTGCGCAAGTCGTGGGAAATCGCGCTGAACAACTGGCTGCGTTCGGTCAGGTAACGGCTGATGCGTTCGCGCATCGCATTAAAGGCACGGCCCACCTCCACCACTTCACTGCCGCCGCCTTCGGCCACCGGTTCCACATCGGCGCCCAGGGACATGTCCCGCGCCGCACGCGCCAGGCGTTTGAGCGGCCGGCTTTGCCAGTGCACCAGCAGGCCGATGAACAGCAGCAGCAAGCCGCTGGTCAGCACGATAAACCACACCTGCTGGGACGGCAGGCCCTGTTCTTCAAGGCTGGTATAGGGCTCGGGCAGCAGCGAGGCGATGTACAGCCATTCTCCGGGGGCAAGCTGGATCTGGGTGACCAGTACCGGCGGGTTTACCGGTTCCAGGGTCAAGGCGTAATGCGCCCAGGAACGCGGCAGCTCGTCGAGCTTCAAGCCGGCATTGAAGATACGCAGATCTTCGGCGCTGACAAACTCCACCGAGATAAGCACGCTGGCGCCCAGGGTCTGGCGCAACACGTCATCGACCGCTTCCAGCACCGCCTGTTTGCGCGGAGTTTGCGGCAGCAAGGCCATATCCAGCGGGCGATCATTGAGAGTCACGACAAAACGCGTGCCGCCCATGCTGCGCAACTGGTCGAGCACCAAGGGCCGATAGGCCACCGGCAGCGAACGAAAATAACTCACGCTGGCGGTCATCGAATGCGCCAGGCTACGGGCGCTGGTGACCAGGCCCTCAAGTTGGGTGGCGCGCAACTGCGAGACCCAGATCACGCTGGACAATGCCTGGGCGAACAGCACCACCAGCAAGGTCAGCAGCAGCATGCGCCCCAACAGCGAGCGCGGCACCGGAAAGCGGCGGCGTCGTTCGGCCGGGTGGTCAGTGGGCATTGCCGGCAACCACGCTGGCTGCCAGTTGATAACCGCTGCCGCGCACAGTGCGGATCAGCCGCGGGGGTTTTTCGGTATCGCGCAGGCGTTGACGCAGGCGGCTGACGGCCATGTCGACGATACGGTCCAAGGGCATCAGGTCGCGGCCACGGGTGGCGTTGCCGATGGTATCGCGGTCGAGGATCTGTTGCGGGTGGTCGAGAAACAATTTGAGCAAGGCAAAGTCGGCGCCGGAGAGGATCACCTCTTCACCGTCAACGTGGAACAGCCGATGGCTGATCGTATCCAGGCGCCAATCGTCGAACACCAGCACGTCGCTGCTGCTGCCGCGCTCCTGGCCAAACTGGCAACGACGCAGCAGGGCCTTGATCCGCGCCTGCAATTCGCGGGGGCTGAATGGCTTGCCGATATAGTCATCGGCGCCCAGCTCCAGGCCGATCACCCGGTCGGCTTCGTCGGAACTGGCGGTGAGCATGATGATCGGCACCTGCGCCTGGCGCGGGTGCTGGCGGATCCAGCGACAAAGGCTGAAACCGTCTTCGTCCGGCAGCATCACATCGAGGATGACCAGGTCGCACGGCGCCTCGTTCATCGCCTGGCGGAACCCCGCGCCATCCGGCACGCCACGCACCTGGAAGCCGGCGCGACTGAGGTAGGTTTGCAGCAATTCGCGGATTTCCTGGTCGTCGTCGACGAGGAGAATGGATTTACTGATTACGCTCACGGGGTCCTCCTTGTTGTTATGGGGGGCTCTTCAGGGCCTCATCGGGGGCTGGCCCCCGATGAGGCCATCACTGCCTACGCAAAAGCCTGCTCAAGCGCCACACCCGCCCCGGTCAACCCGGAATATGGCGCGGTCACCAGCCACACCGGAATGCCCTTGAAGTAGTCGCTCATGCAGCCTTTATCCGCAAAGCTCTTGGCGAAACCGCTGGCGATAAAGAAGTCGGCAAACCTCGGTATTACCCCACCCACGATGTAAACGCCACCGCGCCCACCCGTGGTCAGTACGTTATTGCCCGCCACCCGGCCCAGCCAGATGCTGAACTGGTCCAACACTTCCATGGCCACGGGGTCACCAGCCAGCCCCGCTGCGGTAATAGCCTCGGGACTGTCCAGCACCGGAGTATGCCCGTCGACCGCACAGATAGCGCGGTACAGACGCGGCAACCCACCGCCACTCAACGCGGTTTCGGCGCTGACATGGCCAATCTCGTTGTAAATGTGCTGCCACAGCTGGGTTTCCCGCGGGCTGCTCAGGGGCAGGTCGACATGCCCGCCCTCCCCCGGCAGCGCCGCGAAGCGGCCAGCGCCCAAATCCAGCAACGTCCCCACACCGAGGCCGGTGCCCGGGCCAATCACTACGGCCGGGCGCAACGGTTCCGGCGTGCCTTGGCAGACCACGCGGAATTCGTCGGGCTTGAGGCGCGTCATGCCCAGGGCCATGGCGGAGAAATCGTTGACCAGCAGCAGTTCATCCACCTGCAACGCCTGGCAAAACGCAGTCTTGCTCAAGCGCCAATGATTGTTGGTGAATTTAAATTCATCACCGCTCACCGGCCCGGCCACCGACAGGCACACCGCGCCGATATCGCCGACTTGCAGGCCCTCTTCCTTGAGGTAGACCTTGATGGCCTCCTCAGGGCTCGAGTGATCTGCGGTGGCATGCACGCGGATCGAATGCAGTTCCTGGTCCCGCCACAACGCAAAGCGGGCGTTGGTACCCCCGATGTCACCGACCAGCGCAAGTTTCACTTAAGCGTCTCCAAGGCACAGGTAAAGGCGCTGGCGCCCTGCTCTGCGGAGCTCGCGGCCAAGCGCATGAATGCAAACAGCTCACGACCGGCGCCTACGTTATTGCCCAACAGGCCCGTGGCAGGCGTGCGCGCTGCAAAAGTTGCGGCGTCTACCTTAAGCTCCAAGGTGCCGGTAACGCCATCCACACGAATGATATCGCCATCCTGCACTCGCGCCAGTGGCCCGCCGCTCTGGGCTTCGGGGTTGACGTGAATCGCGGCGGGGATCTTACCCGAGGCGCCGGACATACGCCCGTCTGTCACCAATGCGACTTTGAAACCTCGGTCCTGCAACACGCCGAGGAACGGCGTCATTTTGTGCAATTCGGGCATGCCGTTGGAGCGCGGGCCCTGGAAGCGCATCACCGCAACGAAGTCTTTTTCCAGCAGGCCGGCCTTGAAAGCGTCCGCCAGGTCCTGTTGGTCCTGGAACACCACCGCCGGCGCTTCGACAACCTGATGCTCCGGCGCCACCGCCGAGACTTTCATCACTCCACGGCCAAGGTTGCCTTCCATCACGCGCAGGCCGCCTTCGGGCGAGAACGCCCGAGCCACCGGGCGCAGGATGGTTTCGTCGAGGCTTTCGATGGGGCCGTCGCGCCAGACCAGCTCGCCATCGACCAGGAACGGTTCCTGGATGTACCGGCTCAAGCCCTTGCCAGCCACGGTATTGACGTCTTCGTGGAGCAGGCCGGCTTCGAGCAGTTCACGGATCAGGAACGACATGCCGCCCGCCGCCTGGAAGTGGTTGATGTCGGCCTTGCCGTTTGGGTACACGTGGGACAGGGTCGGCACCACCTCGGAGAGGTCGGCCATGTCCTGCCAGGTCAGGATGATGCCCGCCGACATGGCGATGGCCGGCATGTGCAGGGTGTGGTTGGTGGAACCACCCGTGGCGTTGAGGGCGACGATGGAGTTGACGATGGACTTCTCGTCGACAATCTCGCCGATCGGCGTGAAGTTGCCATTGGCCTTGGTCAAGCGGGTGACCTGGTGCGCGGCCTCGCGGGTCAACGCATCACGCAGCGGCGTGTACGGGTTGACGAACGACGCGCCCGGCAAGTGCAGGCCCATCACTTCCATCAGCAGCTGGTTGGTGTTGGCGGTGCCGTAGAAGGTGCAGGTGCCGGGGCTGTGATAGGACTTCATCTCCGATTCCAGCAGTTCTTCGCGGCTGGCCTTGCCTTCGGCATAGCGCTGGCGCACATCGGCCTTCTGCTTGTTGGAGATACCCGACGGCATCGGCCCGCCGGGCACGAAGATCATCGGCAGGTGGCCATAGCGCAGCGCGCCCATCATCAGGCCGGGGACGATCTTGTCGCAGATCCCCAGCATCAGCGCGGCGTCGAACATGTTGTGGGACAGCGCTACCGCCGTGGACATGGCGATGACTTCACGGCTGAGCAGGCTCAGTTCCATGCCTGGCTCACCCTGGGTCACGCCGTCGCACATGGCGGGCGTGCCGCCAGCGAACTGGCCGACCGAGCCCACTTCACGTAGGGCTTTCTTTATTTGTTCAGGGAAATGTTCGTAGGGCTGGTGCGCCGAGAGCATGTCGTTATACGAAGAAACAATTGCCACGTTGGCGGCATTCATCATGCGCAGGCTGTTTTTATCTTCGGTGCCGCAACCGGCCACGCCGTGGGCGAAGTTGGCGCATTGCAGCTTGCCGCGCATCGGCCCGTCGCTGGCGGCGCCGCGAATGAGCGCAAGGTAAGCCTCGCGGGTGGCGCGGCTGCGGGCGATAAGCCGTTCGGTGACCTCAAGGACGCGGGGATGCATGTATAGAACTCCAGGCTAACGGATGTGGCGACCTGAGTGTCTATGCTGATCAAACGCCCACGGCTCATGGGATGGCAGGGGGTCGTTTGGATCATCGGACCAGTTGATTCAGGTCACTCGTTGTAGATTGAACAAAATATTGCCACTAAAAAGGCTTGTTTTCTATTTTTATGCGAATAATCTTGTAATTCTTACAACAAATCGACGATAGGCACTTTCCAATGACTCTACGTATCGCAATCAATGGTTTTGGCCGTATCGGCCGTAATGTCCTGCGCGCACTGTATACCCAAGGCTATCGCCAGGATTTGCAGATCGTCGCCATCAATGATCTGGGCGACAGCTCGATCAATGCCCACCTGCTCAAGTACGACACCGTACACGGCACTTTCGATGCAGAGGTCGCCCACGATCAGGAAAGCCTGACCGTCAATGGTGACCGGATTGCCGTCAGCGCCATTCGCAACCCCGCCGACCTGCCGTGGGCTGCACACAAGATCGACGTGGTGTTCGAATGCACCGGTCTGTTCACCGACCGCGACAAGGCTGCCGCCCATATTACCGCCGGCGCACGCAAGGTGATCATCTCAGCACCGGCCAAGGGCGCGGATGCCACTGTGGTCTACGGGGTCAACCATGACATTTTGCGTCAGTCCCACCAGATCATCTCCAACGCTTCTTGCACCACCAACTGCCTGGCACCGGTAGCCCAGGTGCTGCACCGTGAGCTGGGTATCGAAAGCGGCCTGATGACCACCATTCACGCCTATACCAACGACCAGAACCTTACCGACGTCTACCACACCGACCCCTACCGCGCGCGTTCGGCCACCCAGAACATGATCCCGAGCAAGACCGGCGCTGCCGAAGCGGTGGGCCTGGTGCTGCCGGAACTGGCGGGCAAGCTGACCGGCATGGCGGTGCGTGTACCGGTGATCAACGTGTCCCTGGTCGACCTCACCGTGCAATTGAAGAAAGAAGCCACGGCCGATGAGGTCAATGCCTTGCTCAAACAGGCCAGCCAGCATTCGAAGATCCTCGGCTACAACACCCTGCCGCTGGTTTCCAGTGACTTCAACCATAACCCGCTGTCGTCGATCTTCGACGCCAACCACACCAAGGTCAGCGGCAAGCTGCTCAAGGTACTGGCCTGGTACGACAACGAATGGGGCTTCTCTAACCGCATGCTGGATAACTGCCTGGCGCTCTGCAACGCCGAATAAACTCACCTGTGGGAGGGGGCATGCTCCCTCCCACAGTTACATTTTGTCCAGAGTAGGTTCAGGGAAATAGCCACTTGCCATTTCAGTTGATGATAAGCATTATCATTCACTGCAAATCGGTCTGGTATCACTGTGAGCCAATCTCGCTTCAACCACGTCTTTCTCACCCAACGGGTGATTCTGCTTCGCACTCTGCAGCGCATGGTCAATAACCACAGCACGGCCGAGGACCTGTTGCAGGAAACCTACCTGCGCGTGACTCGGGCCCTGAGCGAGCGGCCAATCGACCACCTCGAACCTTTTGTCTACCAGACAGCGCGCAACCTGGCGCTGGACCACCTGCGTTCACGCCGGATCCAGGCCCGCACGTTGCAGGAAGATGTGCCACTGGACGTGCTGCAAAGCGTGGCGGCCCCGGTCAGTACGCCGGAAGAAGCCACCCAGGCCGAGCAACTGCTGGAGCACCTGAGCGTCAGCCTCGGCCAGTTGAGCGCCCGCCAGCAACGGATTTTCATCCTCAGCCGCCTCCACGGTTGCAGCTATCAGGAAATTGCCGATCAGTTGAACGTGTCCTTGAGCACCGTGCAAAAGGAACTGAAATTGATCATGGCCATCTGTGTAGGTGTGGCCGAACGGTTGGATCAGCCTTAAGCTTCACCCGACAGAGCTATCGATCCAAGCTGTAGGAAAGATGAATAGAACGTGGCGAAGACCCGAGGAACACCGTGACGGACCCGAATAAACTGCCCCCTCATGAGCTGGCTCATGAGGTGTTGCAAGACGCGGCCATGGATCAAGCCCTCGATTGGCTGATCGCCTTGCAGTGCCCACAACCCGGGCAGCAGGCCGCGTTCGACGCTTGGCTGGCCGCAGATCCGGCCCACGTCCACGCCTTCAGCAAGGCCCGTGCCGCCTGGGGTGGCGCGCCAGTACACAGTGCCGCCGTGGCCCTCGCTGCGCCGCGCAAGCCAAGGGGTTGGCGCCGGGTCAAACCGCATTGGAAACCCCTCGCTACCGCCGCCGTGCTGCTGATCGGCCTGTTCAGCTTCAGCAACCTGCCGGTGCGCCTGCAGGCTGACCACCTCACCGTGGTCGGCGAGCGCCAGCGCCTGCAACTGGACGATGGCTCCAAGGTGCTGTTGAACACCAACTCGGCGTTTTCCAGCAGCTTCAAAGACCACCAGCGCATTGCCCGCCTGTACCAGGGCGAAGCGTTTTTCGAAATCGCCCCCACCCGTGGCCTGCCCCTGGAAATCGACGCCGGCCCCGTGCGCGCCAGCGTGCGCGACACGGCATTCGCCGTGCGCTACCTCAATGGCGAAGCACAGGTACAGGTGCAGCGTGGCGATGTCGACTTGAGCAACACTTTCGACGATGCCCGCGTGCGACTGAGCGCCGGGCAAAGCATCCGCATCGGGCCTAAGGGGTTCGGCCAGCCGGCCAAGCTGGATGCCGGCAAGGACCTGGCCTGGATCCAGGGCCGCCTGGTATTTGAAAACTGCCCGCTGAGCGAAGTGCTGGCCGAACTGCGGCGCTATTACCCAGGCTGGATCGTCAACAACAACGAGCAACTGGCCAGCGTCGCCGTCACCGGCAACTATCGCCTCGACCAGCCCCTGGATGTGGTGCGCTCACTGGCCCACATCACCTCGGCCAAGCTCTCGGAATACCCGGCATTGGTGATCCTGAACTAAATGAGAATTATTTTTACTCGATAGCGCACGGTGGTACGTCTCGTCTTAGCCAATGCAACTGATTCCTATTTGGTTCGGTTCGCAACTATAAGATTCGTATCCCCGGAGCGCTCTCGATGTCCTCTCGTTTCAACCGCCGGTGTTCTTCGCCCGTCTTGTCCTTGCTGGCCGCCGCGATCCTGCTGGCTGGCGCGCCTGTCATGGCCGCCACCGCCGCCGAGCCGACCCCGCGCAGCCATGCAAATTACAATTTCAGCATCGAGCAGCAGCCGCTCGTGTCGGCACTCAATGCCTTTACCGCGGTAACAGGCTGGCAAGTCGGCCTGCCGGCCGAGCTCGGCCAGGGTGTGTTATCCCCAGGCGTACGCGGCCCGCTGCCGCCGGAAAAAGCCTTGGACCGGCTGTTGGTGGGGACCAACCTGAGCTACCGCAAGTTGAGCAATAACAACATCGTGCTGGAAAAACGTGCCGCGGGCGGCGCGCTCAACCTGCAACAGGTGACCATCAGCGCCACCCGTAACGAACAGGATGTGAACAGCGTACCGAGCACCGTCAGCGTGCACGACCGCGAGGAACTGGACCGCCAGAACACCAACAACATCCGCGAACTGGTGCGCTACGAGCCCGGTGTCTCCGTCGGCGGCGCCGGTACCCGCTCGGGTAACTCGGGCTACAACATCCGTGGTATCGACGGTGACCGCATCCTCACCCAGGTCGACGGCGTCGAAGTGCCCAACAACTTCTTCAACGGCCCCTACGCCAAGACCCGTCGCAACTACGTCGACCCGGAAATCGTCAAGCGCGTGGAGATCCTGCGCGGCCCGGCCTCGGCCCTCTACGGCAGCAACGCCATCGGCGGCGCGGTAAGTTATTTCACCCTCGACCCGGACGACATCATCAAGCCTGGCAAAGACGTCGGCGCCCGCCTGAAGACCGGCTACAGCTCCGCCGACGAAAGCTGGCTGACCTCCGGCACCTTCGCCGGGCGCGTACAGGACTTCGACGGTTTGCTGCACCTGAGCCAGCGCAACGGCCACGAGACCGAATCCTACGATGGCAATAACGCCACCGGCCTGGCCCGTACCGGCGCCAACCCGGAAGATGCGCGCACCACCAATGTACTGGCCAAACTGGGGTGGAACTACGGCGATGACAACCGCCTGGGCCTGACCTACGAGAAGTTCAAGGATGATCGCGACGTCAACCTGAAGAACGCCGTGGGCGGCCCGTTCATCGGCGGTCGGGGCATGAACCTCTACCGTGCCCGCTCAGGCAACGACACCATCACCCGCGAGCGCTTCGGGCTGGAAAACAGCTTTGCCCTGGAGTCTCCGATTGCCGACCGCATCAAGACCAGCCTCAACTACCAGACCGCCAAGACCGACCAGACCACCGCCGAGATCTACCAGGCTGGCCGTCGTGTCCTGCGTACCCGCGATACCCTTTACGAAGAAAAACAGTGGGTCTTCGATGCCCAGTTGGACAAGGCTTTCAGCCTGGATGAGACCGATCACCAGGTGACCTACGGCACCACCCTCAAGCAGCAGAAAGTCACCGGTTCCCGCGAAGGCTCGGCCTCGTGCCTGGCGGTGGGCGCCGGATGCACGGCCATCGGCGCGCCGAGCCCCTCAGCCGGTGATAGCGTGAAAAAGGCCAGTGACTTCCCCGACCCGACCATCAACACCTACTCGCTGTTCGCCCAGGACCAGATCACCTGGGACAAATGGACCTTCCTGCCCGCCGTGCGTTATGACTACACCCGGCTCAAGCCCAAGCTGACCCAGGAATTCCTCAACACCGTCAACCCTACCGGCGAATACGCAGTCGACGGCAAGGACAAGACCTGGCACCGCGTCACGCCCAAGTTCGGCCTGACCTATGCCCTGACCGATCACTACACCTGGTTCGGCCAATACGCCGAAGGCTTCCGCACCCCGTCCGCCAAGGCCCTGTACGGCCGCTTCGAAAACCTCAACCTGGGTTACACCGTCGAACCCAACCCCGACCTCAAGCCGGAAACCAGCAAGGGCATCGAAACCGGGATTCGCGGCAAGTTTGACCAAGGCTCCTTTGATATCGCGGTGTACTACAACAAGTACCGTGACTTTATCGACGAAGACAACGCCGTGGTCGGTGGCACCGTGGAGCAGTTCCAGGCCGTGAACATCAAGCGCGCCACCATCAAGGGCATGGAAGCCAAGGGCCGCCTGGACCTGGACGCCTTCGGCGCGCCAAAAGGTCTGTATACCCAGGGTTCCATTGCCTACGCCCATGGCCGCAACGACGACAACGGCGAGCCATTGAACAGCGTCAACCCGCTCAAGGGCGTGTTTGGCCTGGGCTACGACCAGGACAACTACGGCGGCCTGCTGAGCTGGACCCTGGTGAAGAAACAGAACCGCGTCGACAGCACCACCTTCCACGCCCCTGACGGCAGCACCGACGGCCCGTTCAAGACCCCAGGCTTCGGCATCCTCGACCTGACCGCCTACTACAAGGTCAGCAACGACGTGACCGTCAACGGTGGCCTCTACAACCTCACCGACAAGAAGTACTGGAACTGGGATGACGTGCGCAGCTACGACAGCGTCGGCGAAGCTGGCGTAACCGGCCCGGCCAACCTCGACCGCCTGACCCAGCCAGGTCGCAACTTTGCGATCAACCTGATCTGGGACATCTGACCCACCCGCCTCACCTCGCCGGAATCCACAGCGGCGGGGTGAGGATTTTTTACTGTGCCGCGTCTTCTTGTTCGTCTAGTTGATAACAGCTCTCTTTAAGGGCACCCAGGCGCTTACCTTCTCAAGGACTTTTACATGACCGCTTCTCCTACCGCAGAACGCCCGAGCCTGCGCTCCCAGCGCCTGAACCAGATCACCAATGAACCGCACACCAAGCTGGATGCGTTGGTGAAGGCTCATGCGCCGTTCGAAACCCAAGCCAACTTCGCCCGCTTCGTGGTGGCCCAGTACCTGTTCCAGTCGGAACTGGTAACCCTGTACAACAATGCCGAACTGATCAAGATCGTCCCGGACCTGGCCGCACGCTGCCGCGCCGAAGCCGCCAAGCTCGACCTGGCAGACCTGGACACTGAGATCCCGGCCCCGGTGGCTGGTGCGGTGCAGAATCCGAGTAAAGCCGAGGCCCTGGGCTGGCTGTTCGTGTCCGAAGGCTCCAAGCTGGGCGCCGCGTTCCTGATCAAGCGCGCCGTGGGCCTGGGACTGAGTGAAACCTTCGGTGCCCGCCACCTGGGCGAACCGGCCGGCGGTCGCGCCGAAGGCTGGAAAAGCTTCACCCGCACCCTCGACAGCCTGGAATTCAGCGCCGAAGAAGAAGCCGCCGTGGAGAAAGGTGCAATCGATGCGTTTGTGCGCTTCACCGTGTTGCTGGAACAGGCGTACGCTAGCGCCCCTGAAATGGCCTGACCTCCAGATTGAAATGCAATCAGAAAATGTGGGAGGGGGCTTGCTCCCGATGGCAGTGTGCCAGCTAAACATAAGCTGACTGACACTCTGCCATCGGGAGCAAGCCCCCTCCCACACTGAGCACTCATTTCACATCGATTTTTTGTGATATTCCTACCTATGACCGGCAAACCCCAATCCTCCTCCAAAATCGCCCAAGTCCTCTTCGGCCTGCTGGCCTACGTCAGCCTGGGGATCGGCCTGGTGGCGATTGTCATACCGGGTTTGCCCACCACCGAATTCATCCTCCTCGCCGCCTGGGCCGCCACCAAAAGCTCACCACGCCTGAGCGCCTGGCTGGAAAACCACCGCCTGTTCGGGCCTATCCTGTTCAACTGGCGCAACGGCAAGATCATTGCGCGTCGGGCCAAGGTCAGCGCCACCGTGAGTATGTTGCTGTGTGCCGTCCTGATGCTGGTGATGCTGGATCACGGCTGGCCGGTGTATCTGGCCATTGCCGGTATGAGCCTGGGCAACCTGTGGATCTGGTCCCGCCCCGAGCAGCTGGCACGCCCCATATAGGGCTCCATGTAGGCGGTATCCTACCGCTCATCGCCTATTCCTCATGAATCGATTTGTGACGCCGATGTTTCAGACATGGCGCCGAATGGACTTGGCTCTGCTGCCCGCATTCCAACAAGTCATTCGTGAGTGACCCTATGTTCGACACCCTCTCCATTCGCTTCAAAATCGTGCTGCTGTCCGGTCTTTGCCTGTTGGGGGTCATTGCACTGGTGGTCGGCATCAATATCTACAACACCAACCAGAACGACCTATTGGTCAGTGACTCAAGCTCACGAATGCTGACCGCCAGCGTGGAACAACTGCTGCAAGCCAAGGCAGCCGAACAGGCCGGGCACTTGCAAACAACTTTTGGTGAAAATCTGCTGGTGGTCACGGCCCTCGCCGACCAGATCAAAGACTTGCGTCAGCTGGGGACCAAGCGCTCTCTTGAAGCCGGCGCCCTGCGCGAAGAAATCAACCAGAGCGTAAAAACCGCATTCGAACGCAACACCAAGGTGCTGGGCATCTGGCTGTCGTTCGAACCCAACGGGCTGGATGGCAAAGACAGCGAATTCGTCGACGACAAAGCGCGCGTTTCCAACGAAAAAGGCCGCTTTTCCAGCTACTGGAGCCGTGCCGGCGGTGAAGGCCTCAACACCATCATGGTCGAGGATGACCTGACCAAGACCACCCTCAACCTCAGCGGCACGCCCTATAACATTTGGTATACCTGCCCACGGGACACCCGCAGCACCTGTCTGCTGGACCCCTACGAAGACACAGTGGCCGGCAAACCTGTGCTGATGACCACCATTTCCCTGCCACTGATCGTTGATGGCAAAGTCATCGGCGTCGTCGGCATCGATATCGCCCTTACGGCCCTGCAAGCGACCACCGATGCGGCGCAGAAAGATCTGTTCAACGGCGCAGCGCACCTAGAGATTCTGTCCAGCACCGGCTTGATCGCGGCCTATAGCGGTGAACCGGCCAAGGTAGGCAAGAACCTGATCGATAGCCTCGGCGCCGAAGGCAGGGAAATTGTGCAACTGCTCGCCAATGACCGGCCAGTGATCCGCGGGCAGAACGACATCATTCACGCCGTATACCCGGTCAAGCCGATTGCCGATGCCAAGTCCTGGGGCGTGGTAATCAAACTGCCGAAAGCCGTGATGCTGGCCGATAACGTCAAGCTGCAAGCGGTGCTCGATGAGGCCCAGGCCAGCGGTACCCTCAAAGCCTTGCTGGTAGCAGCGGCTGCCGGCCTGTTGGGCTTGCTGCTGATCTGGCTGACCGCCACCGGCGTCACCCGGCCGATCAACAGCGTGGCCGCCATGCTTAAGGACATCGCCAGCGGCGACGGCGACCTCACCCAACGCCTGGCGTACGCCAAGAAAGACGAACTCGGCGAGCTGGTGAACTGGTTCAACCGCTTCCTCGACAAGCTGCAACCGACCATAGCGCAGATCAAGCAAAGCATTACCGAAGCCCGTGGTACGGCGGATCAGTCCTCGGCCATTGCGCGCCAGACCAGCGAAGGCATGCAGGTGCAGTTCCGCGAAATCGACCAGGTGGCGACCGCGTCGAATGAAATGAGCGCCACCGCCCACGACGTCGCCAACAGTGCCTCGAATGCCGCCAGCGCGGCACGCGGCGCCGATCAGTCGGCCCGCGAAGGCATGTCGATCATCGAGCAGAGCACCCGTGATATCACCACCCTTGCCGAGGAAGTCAGCAAAGCGGTGAGCGAAGTCGAAGCCCTGGCGGTCAACAGCGAACAGATCGGCTCGGTCCTGGAGGTGATCCGCAGCATCGCCGAACAAACCAACCTGCTCGCATTGAACGCCGCGATTGAAGCGGCACGCGCCGGCGAAAGCGGGCGTGGCTTTGCGGTGGTGGCCGACGAAGTACGCAACCTGGCCAAGCGCACCCAGGATTCGGTCGAGGAAATCCGCCTGGTGATCGAACGTATCCAGAGCGGCACCCGAGGCGTGGTAGCGACCATGCACTCCAGCCAGCAACAGGCCCAGAGTAATGCCGGGCAGATCCACCAGGCGGTGCAGGCCCTGGGCAAGATCAGTGACGCGGTCACGGTGATCAGCGACATGAACCTGCAAATCGCCAGTGCCGCCGAAGAGCAGAGCGCAGTGGCCGAAGAGGTCAACCGCAACGTCTCGGCGATTCGCACCGTGACCGAAACCCTCACCGGCCAGGCCACCGAGTCGGCGGCGATCAGCAGCCAGCTCAATGCACTGGCCAGCCAGCAGATGAAGTTGATGGATCAGTTCAGGGTCTGACTCGGTTCTGAAACTTTGATTCCTGTAGGAGCGAGCTTGCTCGCGAAAAACGTCAACGATAACGCGTGCTTTCTGAATAAACGCGGCGCCTTTGAGTTCTTCGCGAGCAAGCTCGCTCCTACATATAGAGCAGGGCGGTGGTGAATTACCGGCCGGGCCAGGCCTGGACGAACGGCGTCAGGTCTTCCTTCGGCGCGGTGCGTGGCGGGTTCTGCGGTGTGCCCAAGTAGAGAAAACCAATTACTTCTTCATCCGCCGTCAGCCCCAACCCTTTGGCCACATGGGCCGAGTAGGACAATTCACCGGTCCGCCACACTGCCCCAATCCCCTGGGCATAGGCCGCCAACAGGATGCCGTGGGCTGCACAAGCCGCCGCCAGCAATTGCTCGGACTTGGGCACCTTGAAGTGCTCTTGCAGGCGCGCGATCACCACCACCACCAACGGCGCACGCAGCGGGCCGTTCTGGGCCTTGTCGATGACCGCCTGGGGAGCTTCGGCATCCTGCAGGCGCGCGGCCTCGGCCAACAGCGTGCCCATCTGCTCACGGGCTGCGCCTTCTACGGTAAGGAAACGCCAAGGGCGCAGTTGACCGTGGTCGGGCGCACGCATGGCGGCGGCGAACAACAGGTCGCGCTGCTCCTGGGTCGGTGCCGGTTCCAGCAAACGTGGCACGGAAACACGGTTGAGCAAAGCGTCGAGAGCCTGCATTGGCCACCTCCAGAGAAAAATGTGCGGTCATTCTAGCGGGAAAGAATCCGGATGCCACCAAACGATAATTGCTCTTATTCAAACCGCCCTGCCCTGTTAGACTTTGCGACCACATTTTCCGACCGTTTCCAGGAATTTCGATGTTCCGTGCGCTTTTTTGCCTGTCCGCAGCGTTGATGGCTTTAACCCTGACCGCTTGCGACGACGCCCCCCGCTTCACCAAGGCCGAGCCTGGTGAGTCGCGGTCCGGTGGCGCGACGACGGTGAACAAGCGCGACCAGAACGCTTTTTCGTTGCCCTCGGCCAACCTGGCGCCCACCCGACGCCTGGATTTCAGCGTCGGTAACAGTTTCTTCCGTAGCCCTTGGGTGATTGCGCCGTCCACCACCACGGCACGGGATGGCCTGGGCCCGCTGTTCAATACCAACGCCTGCCAGAACTGCCATATCAAGGACGGTCGGGGCCATCCGCCGCTGCCTGATGCGCCGAATGCGGTGTCGATGCTGGTGCGCCTCTCCATCCCTCTCTCCATTACAGAGCAGCCCCCCTACGCCAAGCTCATCGAACAGCTCGGCGTGGTCCCCGAGCCGGTGTATGGCGGGCAGTTGCAGGACATGTCCGTGCCTGGCGTCGTGCCGGAAGGCAAGGTGCGGGTCGACTACAGCCCTGTCCAGGTCAGCTTCAAGGACGGCACCGTCGTCGAGCTACGCAAACCCGACCTGCAAATAACCCAACTCGGCTACGGCCCGATGCATCCTGATACACGCTTCTCCGCCCGGGTAGCACCGCCAATGATCGGCCTGGGCCTGCTCGAAGCGATCAGCGACGCCGATATCCTGCGCAACACCGACCCCAAGACGGCCGACAAAGAGGCCATTGTCGGCCGCGCCAATTGGGTCTGGGATGACGCCCTGCGTAAAACCGTACTCGGGCGTTTTGGCTGGAAAGCCGGGCAACCCAACCTTAACCAACAAAATGTTCACGCGTTTTCTGGTGATATGGGCCTCACGACCTCCCTGAGACCCTTCGATGATTGCACCGATGCCCAAGTGGCCTGCAAGCAGGCGCCCAACGGCAATGGCCCAGATGGCGAGCCGGAAGTCAGCGATAACATCCTGCGCCTGGTGCTGTTCTATACCCGCAACCTCGCGGTACCCGCACGCCGAGACGTCAATACCCCGCAGGTGCTGGCCGGCAAGAACCTGTTCTACCAGGCCGGTTGCCAGGGCTGCCACAAGCCGACATTCACCACGGCCGCCAACGCCGCCGAGCCTGAGCTGGCCAATCAGGTGATACGCCCTTACAGCGACCTGTTGTTGCACGACATGGGCGAAGGCCTCGCCGATAACCGTACCGAATTCAAAGCCTCTGGCCGCGATTGGCGCACCCCGCCGTTGTGGGGTATTGGCCTGACGCAAGCCGTGAGTGGCCACACCCAGTTCTTGCATGACGGCCGGGCCCGCAACCTGCTCGAGGCCGTGCTGTGGCATGGCGGTGAAGCACAAGCGGCGCAGCAGCATGTGTTGTCGTTCAATGCCGAGCAGCGTGCCGCGTTGCTGGCGTTCCTGAATTCTTTATAAGCTTTGCCCCACTTACAGAAGGGAGCTCGACATGTTTCGTCCCAAGTTGTTGTTCACCAGCCTGGCCGCCCTGGCGCTCGGCGCCTGCTCGCCCCAGGACCCGCAAGCGGTGACCTCGGCGGCCATCGCCAAGCAAGTGATCCTGCCGACCTACAGCCGTTGGGTTGAAGCCGACCGCCAACTGGCCGTCAGCGCCCTGGCCTACTGCCAGGGCAAGGAAAGCCTGGACACCGCCCGCGCCGACTTCCTGCACGCGCAAAAAGCCTGGGCCGAGTTGCAACCACTGCTGATCGGTCCGCTGGCCGAGGGCAACCGTGCCTGGCAGGTGCAGTTCTGGCCGGACAAGAAGAACCTGGTCGGTCGCCAGGTTGAGCAACTGGTCAGCGCCCAGCCGCAGATCGATGCCGCCGCCCTGGCTAAATCCAGTGTTGTGGTGCAGGGCCTGTCGGCCTACGAATACATCCTCTACGACGCCAAGCCAGACGTCGCCGACGAAGCGCAGAAAGCCCGCTATTGCCCACTGTTGATGGCGATCGGCGAGCGCCAGAAAGTCCTGGCTGAAGAGATTCTCGCCAGCTGGAACAGCACCGACGGCATGCTTGCGCAGATGACCAAGTTCCCGAACCAGCGCTACGCTGATTCCCACGAGGCCATTGCCGACCTGCTGCGCGTGCAAGTGACTGCCCTGGACACCCTGAAGAAAAAACTCGGCACGCCCATGGGTCGCCAGACCAAGGGCATCCCGCAACCGTTCCAGGCCGATGCATGGCGCAGCCAGTCGTCGCTGCAAAGCCTGGAGGCGAGCCTCGCCGCGGCCCAGACCGTGTGGGTCGGCGTTGACAACAAAGGCTTGCGTGGCCTGCTGCCGGCGGACCAGAAGCCGTTGGCCGAGAAGATCGACGCCGCCTATGCCGCGTCCTTGAAACTGTTCGCCAGCAACCAGCGTAGCCTCAACGAACTGTTGAACGATGACGCCGGGCGCCAGCAGCTCAACGACATCTACGACAGCCTCAACGTGGTCCACCGCCTGCACGAAGGCGAGCTGGCCAAGGCCCTGGGAATCCAACTGGGCTTCAACGCCAACGACGGTGACTGATGATGCTCAGGCGACAGGCTTTGGCGGTGGGCAGCGTGCTGCTCAGCGCCCTTACGTTGGGCGGCTGGACGCTGTTCAAAGGCAAGGATAAAGGCCCGCTGCTACTGTCGGCGCGGGATGATGCCGACGGCAAGCACTACGCCGTCGGCTATCGCCTGGATGGCAAGCAGGTGTTTGCCACCCAGGTCGGCCAGCGTTGCCACGACATCATCAATCACCCTACGTTGCCGATCGCGCTGTTCGTCGCCCGCCGCCCGGGCACCGAGAGCTACCTGATTGACCTGCGTGACGGCGCGCTGCTGCAAACCATCAGCTCGAACGCCAACCGCCACTTCTATGGGCATGCGGTGATCCACAAGAGCGGCGACTGGCTGTACGCCACCGAGAACGACACCTCCGACCCCGGTCGCGGCCTGTTGGGTGTGTATAAGTTCGAAGGCGAGCGGCTGGTACACAGCGGCGAGATTTCCACCCACGGCATCGGCCCGCACCAAGTGTCCTGGATGCCCGACGGCGAAACCCTGGTGGTGGCCAACGGCGGCATTCGCACCGAAGCTGAAAGCCGGGTAGAGATGAATCTCAACGCCATGGAGCCGAGCCTGGTGCTGATGCATCGCGATGGCACCTTGATCAGCAAGGAAACCCTGGGCCAGCAGATGAACAGCGTGCGCCATATGGGCATCGCCAGCGATGGCACTATCCTCACCGGGCAGCAGTTCATGGGGCCGTCCCAGGAACGCTCCGAGTTGCTGGCGATCAAGCGCCCGGGCCAGCCTTTCGTGGCGTTCCCGGTGGCTGATGAGCAGTTGCAGGCGATGGGGCACTACACCGCCAGCGTGGCGGTGCACAGCGAACTGCGCCTGGTGGCATTAACCGCGCCACGGGGCAATCGTTTCTTCATTTGGGACATGGACAGCGCCGAGCTGCGCCTGGATGGGCCGCTCCCCGACTGCGCCGGTGTGGGTGCAGTGGCCGATGGATTCGTCGTCACGTCAGGCCAAGGGCGTTGCCGCTTCTATGATTGCCGCCAGGACCAACTGATGGCCAAGCCATTGGAACTACCGGCGGGGTTTTGGGATAACCATCTGCACCTGATCTGAAATTCCCCTCTGTAGGAGCGAGCTTGCTCGCGAAGGTCGCCAACGATAACGCGCCCATTTTGGATACGCGCCGTTCTCAGGTTTTTCGCGAGCAAGCTCGCTCCTACAGTTAAAGCATCAGGCGTAAAAAAAGGGCCTCGCATCGCAAGGCCCTTTTTGGGGGGTTAATCGTTTCAACTCTGCGGCTTCATCGCTTGAGACATCCCGAACATGAATAACAGCAATTCATGATCAGGCTTGGCCGCCACACTCGCCTTGGCAATGCGTGGCAGCAGGCATTGCCCGCCACCGTCTACCGCACTGAGCACTTGTGTGCGAGGTTGTTCCCACACAGCCAGGGCCAGGGCTGAAACGCCCAACGCGCCGACCAGGAACAAACCTCGTGCTATTTCTAGCTTCATCTGGTTAAACCTTTGATAGCGCTGCCAAACGCCGTCTCGTAAAAGTAGCTGAGTTTTTCCCAGTCGGTATCATTCCACGACGAATGGCGGCGCAATTGCAGCATGTCATGGGAAGCGGCCCGATAAGCGGTCAAGCGCTGGCGACATTTTTCAAAGTCCAACAGGGCCACTTCTACAGTCGCCGCCTCGGGTTCGCCGGTGACCCGCACGAAGATGTGCTTGATATACAAGCAACCGTGCTGCCAGCGGCCTTTGTGCATGCGGGCCAGGGTGCCGGCCAATTCCTGCAGCAAGCGCTCGTGGACAGCCTCGCCATACTGTTCACGGCCGCCAGCGGCGTACCAGTTTTCGATCTCGTCGAAACCGTCCAGGGACGCAGTGACCAGCAACGCTTTCCACTGGTGCTCCGGGTCGCGTCGCGCCTCGCAGAACACCAGCTCCGGCACGCGCACATCCAGCAAACGCAGGCCCTTGAGGGCATCACGTTCACGCAGCACGGTCGGGCGACCGAAGGGATGCAGCCAACTGCGATAAATGTGGCCAGTCTGGCGCTTGCTATAGAGCAACCGCCCATTGGGGCCTACCACCCGCTGCACGCCACTTTCGCCACCACGTCGACGGTTGGGCTCTTCAACCCACTCACCTTGCTGACGCCAGAAAAAATCAAATCGTTCTTCGGGAGCTACATGACTGCCTGCTACGCACTCAACTGCCATCCTGTTACCTCTTGCGCAATACATATACTCGCCACATGGCGTAGAGCGGTATGAAGTCCAGGGATTCCTGAACACGGAAACCGGCCTGCTCGAATTCTGCCTCGACAGTAGCAGCCGGTAACACAAACCGGTTTTGGTAACCTTCCTGCTCACCTCGTTTGCGACGACGTACTTCGTTGCGCTTGCGCTTCCAGGCCTTGAAATTACCGTCTACCCACAGCGAAATAATCACACTGTCACGGGTAACCCGCTGAAACTCGCGCAATATTGTCAGCCTGTGCTCAGGTTCACCGATGTGGTGCATCAAGCGCATGCAGAAAATACTGTCGACGGAGTTATCTGGCAAATCGATATCAAAGGCAGATGTCTGCAAAGGGCGTACCCGTTTCACCACATCCGCCGGTTGCGCGGTGGTGGCGATCTTCAACATCGACGCCGAATTGTCAGCCCCGATAATTACACGGTTGGGTTTTTCGGCCAGCAACGGCCAGAAGCGTCCAGCGCCACAAGGCAGATCCAGCACCAGGCCGGGTTCACCGGCCATGGCCAGCGCACCGCGCGCCAGTTGCTCGTCGCGTTTGTGGGACAACCGGCGAGCCAGATTGTCCTGATGTTTGAGTAAATATTGTTGCGCGTGTTGATCGTCGTACTTTTCGGAAAATTCCAACTTGATTGGGGAAGGCATCGCACGTCTCCAGTAACCGATGCCTACAACTTTATGCAGCGAACTGTGATCAACAGGTCAACTCATTGTGAAAATCTTGTCCTGTCCAACTGTATACATTTCAAGACTTTACAGAAACATTCAGTAGCATGGGGCCATCTTCGCTGAAAAGCGGGCAGTCTGCATTAGTAAAACGACAGACTGAACGGTCAAGATTTGACCTGGCTCAACTCCACGTGAAATCGGCAGCCATTGGGCTCCATGGTGCTCAAACTCACGTTCCAACCTTGGCTCTCGCAGATCCGCTGCACCAGTGACAATCCGAGTCCCAGGCCCTCGCCGCGGTTCTCGCTGCCGCGTACAAACGGCTCGAACATCGCTTCGCGCTTTTCTTCGGGGATGCCGACACCGGTGTCCTCCACCACGAAGCCACTGGGCTCCAACGTGAGGCGGATAAACCCGTGCTCGGTGTAGTGCAGGGCATTGCGCAGAAGATTGCCCATCACCGCGTGCAAGAAGGTGGTGTTGTAGCGGGTGTCCAGGGGATTGCCTGGCCGGTAGATCAACTCCAGACCTTTTTTCTCGATAGGCTCGCGCCAGATTCCGAGCAGGTCTTCGGCGACTTGGGTCAGGCTGCCCTGGGGCGATGCGGCCGCATCGTCGTGTTTGGCGCGAGCCAGCATCAGGAAGGTCTGCACCAGCTCGCGCATTTCTTCACAGGCACGGGCGATGCGCTCCACCTGGCGGCGGCCACGTTCATCGATGGCGGGGTTTTCCAGCAGCAGTTCGCAGGAACTGGCCAATACCATCAAGGGCGTGCGCAACTCGTGACTTACATCGCTGGTAAACAGCTGCTCGCGGGACAGCGCCTGGCGCAAGCGGCCCAGGGTAGCGTCGAACGCCACCGCCAGCTCGCCCACTTCATCGGCGGCATAATCCGGAGCCAGGGGCGGGGCCAGGCCCAGCAGTTGGTCACGGTGACGCACCTGGCGAGCCAGCCGCACCACTGGAGCCATTACCTTGCGGGCCAGCACCCAGCCGAGGAACACCGCCAGTGCCAGACTGAGTACGAACCCCACCAACACCACGGCAAACAGCACACGCTCACGCTCTTCGAAATCGCTTTGGTCTTGCAGCAGCACATAACGCCGACCGTCGATCACTTCGACCATGGCGTGGTACGAAAGCGATTCGCGAAACACTTCGTGAAAACCCGGCTCCAGATGGCGCAGGTCCTTGGGCAGTTCGAAATCGCCGCGCCCGCCGCTGAAGTAAAACAGCTGGTCCGGCTCCGGTCGATGTCGCCAGTCTTCCATGCTGTCCATCAACAGCAGGCGTTGCAGGTCACCGCCCAGGCCCGCCGAAATCAACTTCTCTTCCACCAGGTGCACCGTCGCAACGATCCCCATGGCGAAGGCTCCTGCCACCAACGCACTCATCAAGGCAAAAGCGATGATGATCCGCTGGGCAAGGCTCTGCTTAAACTCCATCACGACCCTCGGCCAACCGGTAACCCACGCCGTGCACCGTTTGCAGCAACGGCTTGGCGAATGGCTTATCGATCACCTGGCGTAATTGGTGAACATGGCTGCGCAGGCTGTCGCTGTCCGGGCAATCGTCGCCCCATAGCGCTTCTTCGAGTATTTCCCGGCGCAGTACGTGCGGGCTCTTCTGCATCAACACCGCCAGCAGTTTAAGTCCCACTGGGTTGAGCTTGAGCAGGCGCCCTTCGCGGGTGACTTCCAATGTATCGAGATCGTAGTTCAGGTCACCCACCTGCAGGGCACGGCGCCCGCCACCCTGTGCACGACGCAGCACCGCCTCGATACGCGCGGCCAGTTCCGACAAGGCGAATGGCTTGAGCAAGTAATCATCGGCGCCAGACTTGAAGCCCTGCAGGCGGTCGTCCAACTGGTCACGGGCGGTGAGCATGATCACCGGCGTATCGCGGCGCGCGTCTTCGCGCAGGCGTTTGCACAAGGTGTAGCCATCGATGCCGGGCAGCATGATATCGAGCACGATCAGGTCGTAATGCTCGGTGGCCGCCAGGTGCAGGCCCGACAAACCGTCCTGCGCACAATCCACTGTGTAGCCTTTGAGCCCCAGGTAATCGGCCAGGTTGGCGAGGATATCGCGGTTGTCTTCAACCAATAGAATTCGCATGGGCAGTGTCTCCGTACGCGGTAACAGCCGTGTTGGCTCGCGCAGCTTAAGGCCAAGCGGGGTTCAGGGATAGAGCTGCAAAGGCCCTTGATATTGGTTTTCAACCGATATTTGAATTGAACGAGATTTTGACTATAACTTCACAGACTTGCTACAGCCGCGCAGGGAAAATCGTCGCGCATTTAAATGAAGAAACATGTGGGTGGGGGCTTGCCCCCGATGAGCATAGGTATCTACACAACTTCATATCAGCCGACCCAACCGTAACCACGATGCGAAGCGAGCCGCTCTTGATCTGCTTTTGATCTTAGCCGCCCCGTTAAACCACGCTGGCCGGAATTCAACATCCTGGTGGGCTGCCAGGCCGCCGTCGGGAGCAAGTTGAATCGTCGCACCGCCCCTCCCACAGGGGCCTGCGGCGCACCTGAAGTTGTGTAGATACCCATGCCCCGATGAGGGTGGGTCAGTTGATAAATATTTAACTGACACACCGCCATCGGGGCAAGCCCACATTTTTGAACGAGCACACCCGCATTATCACCGGCCAGGCCGAGACAACAAAAAACCCCGCCTGCATCACTGCAGGCGGGGTTTTTCAGTGCCGGGTGAGGCTGGCTTACATCATGCCGCCCATGCCACCCATGCCGCCCATGTCTGGCATACCACCGCCAGCTGCGCCTTCAGCCTTCGGCTTTTCAGCGATTGCGGCTTCGGTGGTCAGGATCAGGCCACCGATGGAGGCTGCAGCTTGCAGCGCGGAACGGGTCACCTTGGTAGGATCCAGGATGCCCATTTCGATCATGTCGCCGTAGATGCCAGTCGCAGCGTTGTAACCGTAGTTACCTTTGCCGTTCTTGACTTCGTTGACCACAACACTTGGCTCGTCACCGGAGTTGGCAGCGATCTGGCGCAGCGGTGCTTCAACAGCACGACGCAGTACCGCGATACCGACGTTCTGGTCAGCGTTGTCGCCGGTCAGGTTAGTCAGCGCTTCCAGGGCGCGGATCAGCGCAACGCCACCGCCAGGTACCACGCCTTCTTCAACGGCCGCACGGGTTGCGTGCAGGGCGTCTTCAACGCGGGCTTTCTTCTCTTTCATTTCGACTTCGGAGCCAGCGCCAACCTTGATCACTGCAACGCCGCCGGACAGCTTGGCCAGACGCTCTTGCAGTTTTTCACGGTCGTAGTCCGAGGAGGTTTCAGCAACCTGTGCACGGATCTGGGCGATACGGGACTCGATGTCGCCTTCAACGCCAGCACCGTCAACGATGATGGTGTTTTCCTTGGAGATGGTCACGCGCTTGGCGCTACCCAGGTTTTCCAGGGTGGCGCTTTCCAGGCTCAGGCCGATCTCTTCGGAGATAACGGTACCGCCGGTCAATACGGCGATGTCCTGCAGCATGGCCTTGCGACGATCGCCGAAGCCTGGAGCCTTGACGGCCGCAACTTTAACGATGCCACGCATGTTGTTCACGACCAGGGTCGCCAGGGCTTCGCCTTCAACGTCTTCGGAAACGATCAGCAGTGGGCGGCCGGCTTTGGCAACGGCTTCCAGTACTGGCAGCATTTCGCGGATGTTGGAGATCTTCTTGTCGACCAGCAGGATCAGCGGGTTGTCCAGCTCGGCAACCATGGTTTCCGGCTTGTTGACGAAGTACGGGGACAGGTAGCCACGGTCGAACTGCATGCCTTCTACAACCGACAGTTCGTTTTCCAGGCCCGAGCCTTCTTCAACGGTGATCACGCCTTCTTTACCGACTTTTTCCATGGCTTCGGCAATGATGTCGCCGATGGAGCTGTCGGAGTTGGCAGAGATGGTACCTACCTGAGCGATGGCCTTGGTGTCCGCGCATGGCTTGGACAGGTTCTTCAGCTCAGCGACGACGGCGATGGTCGCCTTGTCGATGCCGCGCTTGAGGTCCATCGGGTTCATGCCGGCAGCGACGGCCTTGTAGCCTTCGTTGACGATCGCCTGGGCCAGGACGGTAGCGGTGGTGGTGCCGTCGCCTGCGTCATCGTTGGCACGGGAGGCAACGTCTTTGACCAGCTGCGCACCCATGTTTTCGAAACGGTCTTCCAGTTCGATCTCTTTGGCTACGGAAACGCCGTCCTTGGTGATGGTCGGAGCGCCGAAGCTCTTCTCGATGATCACGTTACGACCTTTCGGGCCGAGGGTCGCTTTTACTGCGTCAGCCAGGACGTTGACACCGGTGAGCATTTTCTTGCGGGCGGAATCGCCGAATTTAACTTCTTTAGCAGCCATGATCGATATTCCTTAAATACTTTGTAGTAACGGGAAAATGAACGGGGAATCAGTCTTCCAGAACGGCGAGAATCTCGCTCTCGCTCATGACCAACAGGTCTTCGCCGTCGATTTTCACAGTGTTGCTGCCGGAGTAAGGGCCGAAAACAACCTTGTCACCCACTTTCACGGCCAGCGCACGTACTTCACCGTTTTCCAGAGCCTTGCCTGGACCCGCAGCAAGAATCACACCGTGGTTGGCTTTTTCAGCAGCCGAACCTGGCAGGACGATGCCGCCAGCGGTTTTCTTTTCTTCTTCACTGCGACGGATGACGACGCGGTCATGCAGAGGACGAAGCTTCATTGTCGATCTCTCCTAATTGTGATTTTCATCGGCCGGTATCAATTCCGGCGGGTTAAATTCCGGCGGTGCCGGTCGCGACTCGCAGGGCAAATCGCGGAAGTCTGTCTGATGTCACCACCAGAAACCTTGCGGTGACCGTTACATAAGGGCGGCTGTGGTTATTACAAGGGGCCGAGGATGAAATTTTTTGTGTCGGCCGCGGGGTGAATGCAACACGGCACCCGAGGGTGCCGTGCCAGTGAAGCGGTTATTTGCTGTCGCGGTGTTCGAATTCGCCTTCGATCACATCGCCTTCACGTCCCAGGGGCTGGCGCGGTGCCGGGCCGCCACGGGGTTGCAGGTCGTCGGCGAAGGCGCGTTGGCGAATCGCGGCCTCTTCGGCACGCTGGCGCATCTTGCCGGCCAGCAGCTTGCGCGTGAACGGCAGCAGCAGGACCAAGCCGACCACATCGCTGACAAAGCCCGGCAGGATCAACAAGCCACCTGCCAGCGCCATCATCAAGCCCTCCAGCATGGTCTGGGCAGGTAACTCGCCGCGGTTCAGGCTTTCACGGGCACGCAGCGCCGTAGCCAGGCCGGCGACGCGCAGCACGAGGACGCCGAGCATCGAGCCGGCGATGATTAACAGCAATGCCGGGAAAAACCCGATCGCACCACTGACTTGAACGAATACGAACAGCTCCAACACCGGGAACAGCAGAAAGAGCAATAAAAAAGGGCGCATCAAATGGTTCCTCAACGCAAGAATGCCTTGCCAGTTCACCTTAGATGACGTCGCCATTTCGTGAATTCAAGCATTGGCGGCGGTTATTTTCGGCCAGGCCTCGGCGTGAGCCAATGAAACCAAGGCTTCGCGCACTTGTGTCGGCGTGTTGCAAGGCGTTGCGAAGGGCAACCAATGCAGGGACTGGCCGATACGCAGATGCATGCCTTCGCTGTCGATGCCAGCCAACTGCGCAGGCTCGGACGTAGGCAACCCGCTGAGCTCGACGTAATGGGCGATGGCCTTGGTGTGATCGCTGTTCATGTGCTCGATCATGCTGCGCTCGGCTTTCCCGGCAAACGGGTTGGCCAAGGTCAACTGATCGACCCAGTGAATCGCGCCAAACCCGCCGATGTAACGGTGGCGTACCGGCTTGAGTACCCAGAAGTCGAAATCGTGGGCCTTGTGGTAGTTGGCCGAATCGGGGAAATAGCGGTAATAGCGCTCGGCAGCGGCTTCAATCGCTGCTTCGTCTTCAAGCTTTTCGGCTTCGCCCAGGTAGGTCAGGCGCCCCACGGCCTGCACATCATCGGCCCCGCGCTCTCCCACCAACAGCGAGCACTTGGGATCTTTTTGCAGGTTGTGGGTGTGCTGGGCGATGCGGCTGATCAGGATCAGCGGGCGGCCCTGTTCGTCGAGGCAGTAGGGCACGACCGACCCGAAGGGAAACCCGGGCATGGCTTTGGACAATGTGGAGAGAGCCCCACGGTATTCCTTGAGCAACAGCTCTCGGGCGTTCTTGGCAACGTGCGCGCTCAACGTATGACTCCTCGGGTGTTGCGCCGTCCATGGCATATGGGAATGGATCTCAACACAAGGTAATCAATATCCGCGCAGGTTGCCAGGCTGGCCGACGCAGGTTTTACCAGGCCACACCAAAGCCTGCGGTGTAGCGGGTCTTGCTCAAGCTGCTGTCGGAGTTGCCGCTGACCTCGTTGCGCTCAGCCTTCAAGTTCAGCGAAGCCCACTCGGTGACCTTGTAGCGCAGGCCCATTTCGGCATCCAGGGAATACTCGGCCGGTCCGGCCAGGGGCTTGCCCAATTCACCGTTGGTGAAGAACTCGACGGTCTTGCCCACCAGGTAGCGGTTGTAGTTCCACTTCATGGCCAGGGAATAGAAGTTGTCCTTGCCGCCGTCGGCATATTCATAATCGGTACGGTTGACCAGCGACCCCAGGGAGAAAGCGCCCAGTTCATCATCCCAGAACTGATAGCCCGGGCCGGTACCGACAACGCGCTGGCGGGCCAGGTCTTCGACCTTGTCGCGCTTGTAGGTCAAGCGGCCCTGCCAGAACCAGTGTTCGGTGATGAAACGGTCGAGGTTGTATTCCAGCGCCCAGTTGTCGGTGGTGGTGACGTCATCCTGGAACTCGCGGTTGTATTCGCCCTTGCCCGTATGACGCCACTGGCCGTGACGGGCCGAGGTCTTGAAGTCGACGTCGTAGTCGTTGGTGTCTTTGTCGGCACGCTTGTAGTCCAGCGCCAGGTCGACGTTGCCCTTCCACACCAGGTCTTCGATCACTGGCTTGGGCTTCATGATCTGCTGGATACTTGCCAGCTCCACGGTCTTGGGTGCCTCGCCATTGGCCAGCACCACCTTGCCATCATCCGATGCCTGCAAGGACTTGGCCTTTTCACCGCTGTAGGCGTCCTGCTTGACCAGCAGTTCCTGGTCGCTTTCCAGGGTCTTGACCTGCTTCCAGTCCACCGGGATTGAGCCTGCGTAGGTGGTCTGGATCAGCAATTTGCCGCCGTCGAAGACTTTGATCTTGCCGGTCAGGCGGTCACCGTTTTTCAACCACACGGTGTCGGCGAGCAAGGGCGTGGAAGCACTGAAAACAGCAAGGCACAACAGGGTTCTGGACAACATAAGCAGATACGGGGCTCAGGGGTGGCGAAAATAAGGGGCGTTATAGTGTTACATGGCTAGAACTGACTCAAGGATTTATATTGAGTTCAATTCTCACCGCCATGTTTACAGACGTTTCTGACAAAACAACGACGATCTCAACGGATGCCCACACACAGTGAATCTACCTGCCGATACGCCGCAAAGCCCCGCCGACATGCGTCGTACCGCCTTGTACCTGACGCTGGCGCAAGTGCCGGAAGGCTGCGTGGTGAGCTACGGCGAGCTGGCCCGACTGGCCGGCCTGGGCCGCGCCGCCCGCTGGGTCGGGCGCACCCTGAGCCAGTTGCCCGAGGATACGCGATTGCCCTGGCATCGGGTGCTGGGTGCCGGCGGTCGGATAAGCCTGCCGGTGGGCAGTGCCTCGGGTGACGAACAACGTGCGCGTTTGCGTAGCGAAGGCGTCACTATCTTGAACAATCGCGTTGATATTCAGCGTCATGGCTGGCGCCCGGTAGAGCACAGCGGTTAGAGTGCGCGCTTTGTTTCCGCAAATCTGAGGCAGACTCCAGCCCATGCCCCGTAAAACCTGGCGCGCCGCGCTCGCCGCCTATGCCAGCCCCTCGACGTTAGTGCTGTTGTTGCTCGGTTTCGCCGCCGGCATGCCTTACATGTTGGTGTTCTCGACGCTTTCCGTGTGGCTGCGTGAAGCCGGTGTGGCCCGCGAGACCATCGGTTATGCGAGCCTGATCGGTCTGGCCTACGCCTTCAAATGGGTCTGGTCGCCGCTGCTCGACCAATGGCGCCTGCCGTTACTCGGAAAACTGGGGCGTCGTCGTTCCTGGCTGGTGCTGGCCCAGTCGCTGGTGATCCTCGGATTGATCGGCATGGGCTTCTGCGATCCGCAAAAGCACTTGTCCTGGTTGATCGCCATTGCGGTGGTGGTCGCGTTCGCGTCGGCCACCCAAGACATTGCCGTGGATGCCTATCGCCTGGAAATTGCCGACGACAGCCGCCAGGCCGCCCTGGCCGCAAGCTACATGTCCGGTTATCGCATCGCCGCCCTGCTGGCCACGGCCGGCGCGCTGTTCTTTGCCGAAGGCTTCGGCTCCACCGGCTTCAACTATAAACACTCGGCCTGGACCGGCACCTATGTGCTGTTCGGCGTGTTGATGGTTCCAGCCCTGCTGACCACGCTGTTGATGCGTGAGCCCGATGTGCCCCTGCGCACGCAGTTGCAGGCCGGGCGCTACAGCTTCGTGCACCAGCTGGTGTCAGTGTTCGTACTGATCGTGCTGCTGGTGTCGGTGCCGGCGATGTTCACCCAACTGTACAACACTGACTTCGCCAGCGTGTTGTTCCAGGGTGTGAGCCTATGGGAACTGCTGATGGAAGACCGCGCATTCCTGCGCGCCATTCTCTATATCACGCTCACTTCGCTGTGCCTTTCGGCCATGGGCCGCCGGGGCCTGGCGCCGGTGCTGACGCCGGTCAACGACTTCATCCTGCGTTATCGCTGGCAGGCACTGTTGCTGCTCGGGCTGATTGCCACCTATCGCATGTCCGACACGGTGATGGGCGTGATGGCCAACGTGTTCTACATCGACCAGGGCTTTACCAAGGACCAGATCGCCGGGGTGAGCAAGATCTTCGGCCTGATCATGACCCTGGTCGGCGCCGGCATGGGCGGCCTGTTGATTGTGCGGTTCGGTATCCTGCCAATCCTGTTTATCGGTGGCGTGGCTTCGGCCGGCACCAACTTGCTGTTCGTGATGCTCGCCGACATGGGCCCCGACCTGCAGATGCTGATCGTCACCATATCCCTGGATAACTTCAGCTCGGGCCTGGCCACATCGGCGTTCGTCGCCTACCTGTCGAGCCTGACCAACCTCAAGTTCTCCGCCACCCAGTACGCGTTGCTCAGCTCGATCATGCTGTTGCTGCCCCGCCTGATCGGCGGGTACTCGGGAGTGATGGTGGAGAAGTTCGGTTATCACAACTTCTTCATGATCACCTGCCTGCTGGGCCTGCCGACGCTGTTCCTGATTGCGTTGCACTGGTTCCAGGAAAACCGGCGCGCCCGGTTGAACCCCTCTGAAGAAACGGATCCCTTGTAGGAGCGAGCTTGCTCGCGAAGAACTCACAGACACCGCGTTCTCCCCGGTTTCCCACGTCATCGTTGACGATCTTCGCGAGCAAGCTCGCTCCTACATAGCTCATGCCTGTACGCGAGCAGCAAGCGCCCGTACAATCCCAAGTCATTTCAAGTCCAAGCAACCGACAACGGCCTACCATGCGTACCAGTCAATATTTGCTCGCCACACAGAAAGAAACGCCTTCCGACGCGGTAGTGATCAGCCACCAGCTGATGCTGCGCGCCGGTATGATCCGCAAACTGGCCTCCGGCCTGTACACCTGGTTGCCCATGGGCTTGAAGGTGATGCGCAAGGTCGAAGCCATCGTTCGTGAAGAAATGAACGCCGCCGGCTCTCTGGAAGTGTTGATGCCGAGCACCCAACCGGCTGAGTTGTGGCAGGAATCCGGGCGCTGGGAAGAGTACGGCCCTGAGTTGCTGCGCTTCAAGGACCGTCATGGCCGCGATTTCTGCGCCGGCCCGACCCATGAAGAGGTCATCACCGACCTGATGCGCAACGAGTTGAGCAGCTATAAGCAGTTGCCGCTGAACCTGTATCAGATCCAGACCAAGTTCCGTGATGAAATCCGCCCACGCTTCGGCCTGATGCGTGGCCGCGAGTTCATCATGAAGGACGCTTATTCCTTCCACGCCGACCTCGCGTCGCTGCAGGTCACCTACGACCGCATGCACCAGGCCTACTGCAACGTGTTTACGCGCCTGGGCCTGAAATTCCGCCCGGTTGAAGCGGACAACGGCTCCATCGGCGGTGCCGGCTCCCACGAATTCCACGTGCTGGCCGAATCCGGCGAAGACGATATCGTGTTCAGCAACGGTTCCGACTACGCGGCCAACATCGAGAAAGCCGAAGCGGTGCCACGGGAAACTTCCCGCCCCGCACCGGCCGAAGAACTGCGCCTGGTCGATACTCCTGACACCAAGACCATCGCGGCCCTGGTGGAAAAATTCAATCTGCCGATTGAAAAAACCATCAAGACCCTGATCGTGCACGCCGAAGAAGAAGGCAAGCTGATCGCCCTGGTCATCCGTGGCGACCACGAGCTCAACGAAATCAAGGCGGCCAACCAACCTGGCGTGGCCAGCCCACTGGTCATGGCCTCCGACGCCGAACTGCGTGACGCCATCGGCGCCGGCGCCGGTTCCCTGGGCCCGCTGAACCTGCCGCTGCCGATCATCATCGACCGTTCGGTGGAGCTGATGAGCGACTTCGGCATCGGCGCGAACATCGACGACAAGCACTACTTCGGTGTGAACTGGGAGCGCGACTTGCCGGTTCCGACGGTGGCTGACCTGCGTAACGTTGTCGCCGGCGATCCAAGCCCGGATGGCAAGGGCACCCTGGAAATCAAGCGCGGCATCGAAGTCGGGCATATCTTCCAGCTGGGCAACAAGTACAGCAAGGCGATGAAGTGCGAAGTGCTGGGCGAAAACGGCAAGCCGATCACCCTGGAAATGGGTTGCTACGGCATCGGTGTTTCTCGTGTGGTAGCCGCTGCCATCGAACAGAATAATGACGAAAAAGGCATTATCTGGAGTGACGCCCTGGCACCGTTCCAGGTGGCCCTGGTGCCACTGCGCTACGAAACCGAGCAAGTACGCGAAGCCACCGACAAACTGTATGCCGAACTGACGGCCGCCGGTTTTGAAGTGCTGCTCGATGACCGGGACAAGAAGACCAGCCCGGGTATCAAGTTCGCCGACATGGAACTGATTGGCATCCCGCACCGGATCGTGGTCAGTGACCGCGGCCTGGCCGATGGCAACCTGGAATACAAGAGCCGGACCGAAGCTGAAGCCCAACCCTTGCCGGTGGCTGACGTGCTGTCTTTCCTCCAGGCGCGTATTCGTCGCTGAAAACCAGACCAAGAGACGTCATGTTCAAGCCACACACCAGAGCCCTGGGGGGCGCCGCCTTGTGCGGCGCCCTGCTGGTCAGCGGCTGCGCCAATCAAATGTCGCAACGCAGTGAGCACGAGGAGCGGATCGAGCGCAAGTTGCTCGACCACAGCCTGCAGATCGATGTCGGCGAACCCAAAGTGCTGGAGCTGCCGCAACGCAGGGTTCGCATTCATGAGCAGAAGACCTTCGAGGTCACCGAATTCGAAGTCACCCGTCGTTACGACCGCTACACGCCCTACCAGCCCTGGCGCAAACTCTACGAGATGCCCCTGGGGGCCGTGGCGTTGGTAGCTGGCGTGGGCGCCAACGTGGCGAATATCTTCGCCCTCGGCAACTTGCCCACTAGCGTGACCCATGACTGGTTGAGCTACGGTGTGGACGGCATCAACCCGTTCATGAACGTGCAATCCCACGGCCGTGCGCAACAGAACCTGGCAGCCATCGATGAAGTCCAGCGCGACAAGCGCCTGGAGTATTCGAGCCTGCCCTGGAGCGAACGCCCGGTACAGGTCACCGCCGGCAAGCAGACCCATGAGCTGACCACCGACCGCAACGGCATACTACGCCTGAACCTGTTGGACAGCCCCTTCGCCGAGCAGGACCTGAACCGCATCACCACCTTGAAGATCAGCGTCGAAGACGGCCAGGATGACGTGCATACGGACTCGACCCTGGCGGTCAGCAACAGCCTGCGCGGCAAGTTGCTGGAAGCCCATGGGCTGATCTACGACGACTTGGAAGATGACGAGGTGAACCAGTGGGTGCACCGGGTCAAGCGCCTGTCAGAGCTGGGCCTGGAAGAAGAGGCCAGCGAACTGGAACAGAGCCTGATTGAACTGACCCGCAATGATCCGGAATTGCAGCAGGAGTTTGTGCAAGCGTTGACCAAGGATGCGGGGCGGTTGGTGGCGGATCCAGGCGCACGCTAGTTAAGGCTTTTTGTAGGAGCGAGCTTGCTCGCGAAAAACTCACAGGCGCCGCGTTCATTCAGGAAACACGCGTTATCGTTGACGTTCTTCGCGAGCAAGCTCGCTCCTACAAGGGACACCCGGCTTCTACCAGGAGAACTCGAGTTGTTCGTTGCCGCCACTTAAATCCAGCAACCGCACCCCAATCCCCAGCAATCGCACCGGTTTCCCCCCACGGTTAAACGCCTGGGTCAGCAACTGTTGATAACTCTCCAGATCCCGCCCTGCCCCGGCCTGCTCCAGCGTCGTCTGGGTAAAGTCATGAAACTTCACTTTGACAAACGGCTTGCCTGCCCGGTAGCTGCTGTCTATGCGCGCCATACGCCCGGCCAGGGTTTCCATCAGCTCGGGCAGTTTCGCCAGGCAGCTTGAGAGATCCGGCAAGTCCACGTCGTAGGTATTTTCCACACTGATGGATTGTCGACGGCTGTCGTTCTGTACCACGCGGTCATCAATCCCACGGGCCAGGCTCCAGAGGCGTTCGCCAAAACTGCCGAATTCGCGCACCAGCGCCAGTTTGTTCCACTCGCGCAACTGCAGGCAGTCTTCAATACCCAGGCGTGCGAGCTTATCCGCCGTGACCTTGCCGACGCCGTGCAGCTTGCTGACGCGCAACTGCGAGACAAAGTCTTCGACCTGGCCCGGGGTAATCACGAACAGGCCGTTGGGTTTCTTCCAGTCACTGGCGATCTTGGCCAAAAACTTGTTCGGCGCCACACCGGCAGACACGGTGATATGCAGCTGGTTGGAAACACGGCGGCGGATATCCTGGGCAATGCGCGTGGCACTGCCGCCAAAATGCGGACTGTCGGAGACATCAAGGTAGGCTTCATCCAGCGACAACGGCTCGATCAAGTCGGTGTAGTCGCGAAAGATCGTCTGGATTTCCTTCGAGGCTTCTTTATAGGCATCCATGCGCGGCTTGACGATGGTCAGGTCCGGGCACAGCTTCAAGGCGTGGCGCGACGACATGGCAGAACGCACCCCGTACGCCCGTGCTTCGTAGTTGCAAGTAGCGATCACGCCACGACGGTCCGCCGAGCCACCCACGGCCAAGGGCTTTTGCGCCAGGCTCGGGTCATCGCGCATCTCAATGGCGGCGTAGAAGCAATCACAATCGACGTGGATGATTTTGCGCTGCGTCATATAAACGGGGTGTGAACCAACGGGTGGGCAGTATCGCATCCACACCTGTATATAGCACCAGTAGTTTGATTCTTCCTTCCAAGTGGTAGGAAATTTTTCAGGTGAATTTATTTTCTCAATCGAATTCAGCCTTCCGATAGAGCTGAAAGCCTCGGCCTGACTGGCCCCGAGCGGTTCAAGGCCGCACTTTTGAGAGCTAACCGATTGAAGCACAAGCGCTTTTCTTCGATTAACGGGTTGACACACTCGCGTTCCTCTGTAGAATGCCGACACACAGACGCGGGATGGAGCAGTCTGGTAGCTCGTCGGGCTCATAACCCGAAGGTCGTCGGTTCAAATCCGGCTCCCGCAACCAAACATCAAGAAAGGCTACTCGAAAGAGTGGCCTTTTTTGTGCGCGCCTGTTTTTCATCCCAGCTGACCAAAAAACGCGCCAACGCCTTGATTTCAGAATAATTCACACTAATTGGCCTCATCGGCGCATTAACGGTTGACACCCTGCCGCTGGGCTGTAGAATGCCGGCCACAGACGCGGGATGGAGCAGTCTGGTAGCTCGTCGGGCTCATAACCCGAAGGTCGTCGGTTCAAATCCGGCTCCCGCAACCAAACATCAAAAAAGGCTACTCGAAAGAGTGGCCTTTTTTGTATCCGGTGAAAAAGTTCTTCTGAAACAATGGCATGGCATCTTTCATGAAACCCTACTCGGTTTGTTGAGTCCATCTCATTGCACGTCAGACTCAATGCTCAAGCGCTACCCTCTACGACCAATGGCCGCAGTCGCCGCACCCGGCGTTCCGCGTTAATATTTGTAATTATTTTGTCCATAGGGATTGGTAACTTGGCTGGATACCCCCATCCTGTCGCGCACAATCCACGAGGTGATTGATGCGCGCCAACTCGTCTGAACCACAAGACACCGTCACAGCAGAACAACCGATCACGCCAACCCGCTTGCGCTGGCTGGATCTGTTGAGCAAGTACCGGCAGCCCATCGGCCTGGCGGTTACGTTGCTGTTGTTTGCAATCGCCCTGATTGCCTGCCGGCACCTGCTGCTGGAACTGGATCTCTATGCCCTGCATGACTCGATCCTGGAAGTGCCCAAGCCAGCCCTGCTCGGCGCGTTTGCAGCGGCGGTCGCCGGCTTCGTCATCCTGCTCGGCTATGAATTCTCCGGTGCCCGTTATGCCGGGGTGAAGTTGCCCGCCAAAACCCTGGCCCTGGGTGGCTTCACCGCCTTTGCCATCGGTAACGCCATTGGTTTGTCGATGCTCTCGGGCGGCTCGGTGCGCTACCGTCTATATGCACGGCATGGCATCGGCGCGTCGGAAGTAGCGCACATGACCGTGTTCGCCAGCCTGGCCCTGGGCTGCGCCCTGCCGCCACTGGCCGCATTGGCCACCTTGAGCAACCTGCCGGCCGCCTCGACCTACCTGCATTTGCCGCAAGGCCTGCTCGGTGGCGTTGCCGGTGCCGTGCTGCTGCTGTCAGCCGCGTTGTGCATCGGTATCTATCGCCGCCGCCTGCCGGAACAGCCCTACCCCGACAACCTGCTGGTCAAGGCCGGACGCCGTACCCTGCGCCTGCCTGGCCGTCGCCTGACCTTCCTGCAACTGATCATCACCGCACTGGACGTCGCCGCTGCTGCTGCCGTCCTTTATATGTTGTTGCCGGAAGCACCGCCCTTCGGCCCGTTCCTGCTGGTGTACCTGTTGGCCCTGGCCGCCGGTGTACTCAGCCATGTGCCGGGCGGCGTGGGTGTATTCGAAGCGATCCTGCTGGCGGCGTTTGCCGATAAGCTCGGTGCCGCGCCCCTCGCTGCAGCCTTGCTGCTGTACCGGATGATCTACGTGGTCTTGCCGCTGCTGATTGCCTGTGTGTTCCTGCTGGTCAACGAGGCCCAGCGTCTATTCCAGACCCAGCAAAGCCTGCGGGTGGCCTCGGGGTTGGCGGCGCCAGTACTGGCCGTACTGGTTTTTTTGTCCGGCGTGGTCCTGCTGTTTTCCGGCGCCACGCCAGAGATCGACTCACGCCTGGAAAACATCGGCTTCCTGATTCCCCACCGCCTGATTGACGCTTCGCACTTTGGTGCCAGCCTGATCGGCGTGTTGTGCCTGCTGCTCGCCCAGGGCCTGCGTCGACGTTTGTCGGCGGCCTGGATGCTGACCATGGTGTTGCTGCTGGTGGGCGCCCTGCTCTCGCTGCTTAAAGGTTTCGACTGGGAAGAAGCCAGCCTGATGACCATGACTGCGGTGCTGCTGGCGATCTTCCGTCGCTCGTTCTACCGCGCCAGCCGCCTGACCGAATTGCCTTTTTCGCCGCTGTACCTTGTGGCCAGTGTCTGTGTACTCGGCGCTTCGATCTGGCTGCTGCTGTTTGCCTACCAGGACGTACCCTACAGCCACCAGCTCTGGTGGCAGTTCACCCTCGACGCCAACGCCCCGCGTGGTTTGCGTTCGCTGCTCGGCGCCGCCGTGTTGCTGGTAATCGTGTCGCTGACCTGGCTGCTGCGTACGGCACGCCCGGTCATTCACCTGCCGACCCCGGAAGAACTGGAGCGCGCCACCAAGATCCTGATGGCCTCCTCCCAGCCCGACGGCGGCCTGGCGCTGACTGGCGACAAGGCGCTGCTGTTCCACCCCAACGACGAAGCCTTCCTGATGTACGCCCGTCGCGGACGCAGCCTGGTGGCCCTGTACGACCCGATCGGCCCGACCCAACCGCGTGCCGAGATGATCTGGCAGTTCCGTGACCTGTGCGACATCCATCATGCCCGCCCGGTGTTCTATCAGGTCCGTGCCGAGAACCTGCCGTACTACATGGACATCGGCCTTACCGCGATCAAGCTGGGCGAAGAAGCCCGCGTCGACCTGAAACGCTTTGACCTGGAAGCCAAGGGCAAAGAGATGAAGGATTTGCGCTACACCTGGAACCGTGGCACCCGGGACGGCCTGTCCCTGGAAATTTTCGAACCCGGCCAGGCGCCGATGGATGAATTAAAAGTTATCTCCGATGCCTGGCTGACAGGTAAGAATGTGCGGGAAAAGGGCTTCTCCCTGGGCCGTTTCAGCGACGACTACCTCCGGCACTTCCGTATCGCGATCATTCGCTTCGAAGGGCGCCCGGTGGCCTTTGCCAACCTGCTCGAGACCTACAACCATGACCTGGCCAGCCTTGACCTGATGCGTGCCCACCCGGACGCGCCCAAGCTGACCATGGAGTTCATGATGGTGGGCCTGATTCAACACTATAAGAACCACGGCTACGCGCGCTTCAGCCTCGGCATGGTGCCGTTGTCGGGCCTGCAACCGCGGCGTGGCGCACCGTTGACCCAGCGCCTGGGTTCGATGGTGTTCCGCCGTGGCGAGCAACTGTATAACTTTCAAGGTCTGCGCCGCTTCAAAGACAAGTTCCAGCCTGACTGGGAACCCCGTTACATGGCCGTGCCCGCAGGACTTGACCCGCTGGTGGCATTGGCCGATACCGCCGCCCTGATCGCGGGCGGCTTGACTGGATTGGTGAAACGCTGATGATTCGACGCTCCTGGCGGTATGTATTGGCCTTTGTAGTGCTGCTCGCCCTGATCCTGGGTGGCGGCTATTGGTATTGGAACCGCCCTGCTCCGCAACCGACCCTGGAGCAATTGCCCCAGGCCGACGGCTCGGTGATGACCCGTGTAACTCCGGCCAGCACCGCGAAAGCTCGTGTAGCCGTGGCGGTGATGGCTGATGAAACCCTGACCGACAGCCAACTGATTGCCCTGAGCCAGGGCGGCACGGCACAGATCATCCAGGTGGTCCTGCCCAAGGCTGATTGCACAGTGCAGGAACAAGCCCTGCAAGGCGCCCTGGCCCAGCTCAAAGGTCCGGCGACCCTGGTCAGTGGCATCGGCCCGGGCGCCGCACTGGCCTGGCGCTGGCTGGCCACACAGAGCGATGACAAGGCCAACGCCATCTCGGTGGGCTTCGCATTGACCCAGGAAGGCTGCAAGGACCCGCTGCCGAAAACCGCCGCCCATGGCAGCTGGCTGGTGGCGTGGAACGACAACCCTGACGATGAGAGTGCCAGTTTCGTACGCGACACACCGCGTGCCACTACCAGCATCAGCGACTACGACATTCATTACCCGCAAATCCTGAACAACGAGCTGCGCAAGCAACTGGTAGGTTCGGACAACGGCGGCCTGGCCATTCCGGTGGTGGAAGTGCCGGCCGGCCAAGCCAAGGACACCGTGACCCTGTTCCTCTCCGGTGATGGCGGCTGGCGCGACCTGGACCGCGACGTAGCCGGCGAGATGGCCAAGATCGGCTACCCGGTGGTCGGCATCGACACCCTGCGCTACTACTGGCAGCACAAGACCCCGGAACAAAGCGCCAAGGACCTCACTGAACTGATGCAGCACTACCGGCAGAAATGGGGCACCAAGCGTTTCGTGCTCACCGGTTATTCGTTCGGCGCCGACGTACTGCCGGCCATTTACAACCGCATGCCGGAAAACGAACAGCAACGGGTCGATGCAATCATCCTGCTGGCCTTCGCCCGCACCGGCAGCTTTGAAATCGAAGTGGAAGGCTGGCTGGGTAACGCCGGCAAAGAAGCCGCGACCGGCCCGGAAATGGCCAAGCTGCCGCCAGAGAAGGTCGTGTGCATCTACGGTGCAGAAGAAGTCGACGAGAGTGGCTGCACCGACAAGACCGCGGTGGGTGAAGCCATGAAGTTGCCGGGCGGGCATCACTTCGATGAAAACTACCCGGCGCTGGCCAAGCGCTTGGTGGATATTATCGTCAAGCACCAGGCCAAAGCCGAGTAGTTCCAGGCTGCACACAGGACCCAATGTGGGAGGGGGCTTGCTCCCGATAGCTGAATGTCAGTCAATGATTTAGTGACTGACATTCAGCTATCGGGAGCAAGCCCCCTCCCACATTTGTTTTGTATTGTCAGTAATAGCTAGCGCGGTTCGATGTGGGCAATCATCAGCTGTACGGTTTCATTGCCGCGAAACTCATTCACGTCCAGCTTGTAGGCCAACTCCACCCACCGCACCGTCGGGTTTGGCCACACCTCGCGGTCCACGCCAAAGGCGATGCCATCGAGCTTCACGGACCCGCACTCGCTCTTGAGCACGACTTTCAGGTGTCGCTCGCCGACCACCCGCTGTTCCACCAACTGGAACACGCCGTGAAACAACGGCTCGGGAAAGTGCTGCCCCCACGGGCCGGCATGGCGCAGGGCACGGGCCAGCTCCAGGTGGAACTCTTCCACGGCCAAGGTGCCGTCGGAGAGCAGCCGGCCGGTGAGGTCCTCTTCACGCAGCTGCCGACGTACTTCGGCATCAAAGGCTTCGGCAAACAGTGGAAAGTTCGCTTCGGGCAAGGTCAGCCCCGCCGCCATGGCGTGGCCACCGTATTTGGTGATCAGGTTGGGATGCTGGCTGGCAACGACCGCCAGTGCATCGCGGATATGAAAGCCTTGCACCGAGCGGCCAGAGCCCTTGAGCAGGCCATCGCCTGCATCGGCGAAAGCGATGGTCGGGCGGAAATAGCGCTCCTTCATGCGCGACGCGAGGATGCCGATCACCCCTTGGTGCCACTCCGGGTCGAACAGGCACAAGCCGTACGGCATCGACTCCACCGGCAAGTCCTTGAGCTGGGCCAGGGCCTCGCGCTGCATGCCTTGCTCGATGGATTTGCGATCCTGGTTCATGCCGTCCAGTTGCGCGGCCATTTCCCGTGCGGCAGCAACGTCGGTGGTCAGCAGGCACTCGATGCCCAGGCTCATATCATCCAGGCGCCCGGCCGCATTCAGACGCGGGCCGAGAATGAAACCCAGGTCGGTGGAGGTGATGCGGGCATGGTCGCGCTTGGCTACTTCAAGGATCGCCTTGATCCCCGGCCGCGCCCGCCCCGCACGAATACGCTCCAGGCCCTGATGGACGAGGATGCGGTTATTGGCATCCAACGGCACTACGTCGGCAACGCTGCCCAGGGCCACCAGGTCGAGCAGTTCACCAATGTTCGGCTGTGGGCTGTTGTCATACCAGCCCAAGCTGCGCAAACGCGCACGCAGGGCCATCAGCACGTAGAAGATCACGCCGACCCCGGCCAGGGCCTTGCTGGGGAACCCGCAGCCAGGCTGGTTCGGATTGACGATGGCGTCCGCCGCCGGCAGTTCATCGCCCGGCAAGTGATGGTCGGTCACCAGCACCTTCAATCCCGCCGCTTTCGCCGCCGCCACGCCTTCGACGCTGGAGATACCGTTGTCCACGGTGATCAGCAACTGCGGCTCGCGTTGCAGCGCCACTGCAACGATTTCCGGCGTCAGGCCGTAGCCGTACTCGAAACGGTTGGGCACCAGGTAATCGACATGGGCCGCTCCAAGCAAGCGCAGGCCCAGGGTACCTACGGTGCTCGCCGTGGCGCCATCGGCGTCGAAGTCACCGACGATCAGGATGCGCTGGCGCTGCTCGAGGGCCGTCACCAGCAAATCCACCGCCGCGTCGATGCCCTTGAGCTGCTGGTAGGGAATCAACCGCGCCAGGCTCTTGTCCAGCTCGGCTTCCGATTGCACCCCGCGTGCGGCGTAGAGACGGGTCAACAGCGGCGGCAATTCACCGAGGAAAGGCAGGACGGCGGGCAATGGGCGGGGATCGATACGCATACGGTGGTGATAACTTCTCTTTAATAATTGTAGGAGCGAGCTTGCTCGCGAAGGTGATTAACGATGACGCGGGATGTCTGGGTGATCGCGGTGCCCTGAGGTTTTTTCGCGAGCAAGCTCGCTCCTACAGGGAGCCGTGCTCAGCCACGATTCAACCACGCTCGCCAACCAGCCATTGCAGTTGCACTTCATGCTGGCCACGGTCGTCGGTCACGAAGATCGTGCCTTCACTGATCATCACGTCCCACTTGATCACCCGCGGCATGTCCTTGGCCAGGGTCTCGAGCACTTCCTGGGGCACGGCGGCGATGTGTACGTTTTTCAGGTTGTTGGCCACCGGCACCACCTTGCCTTCCCAAACACGCAGGCTGCCATAGGCCAGCAGGCTGGTGCGTTCGGTGCGGCGCGAGCACCAGGTCAGACGATCGGCATCTGGTTGGCCGACTTCGATCCAGTGCAAAACCCGATCATCCAGGCTTTTTTCCCACAGGGCCGGCTCGTCTACATCTGACAGGCCACGCCCGAACGCCAACTGCTCGTTGTACCAAAGGGCGTAGGCCAGCAGACGCACAGTCATGCGCTCTTCGGTTTCCGAAGGGTGGCGGGCGATGGTCTGTTTGACGCTCTCATACACCGAGCGGTCGAGGTCGGTGAGGTTGAGTTCGAATTTGTAGGTCGTGGACGGCTGGGCCATGAACGGGCTTCTAGAGACAGGGAAAGGTGGTCAGTCTAACCGATGGCGGGGTCATTCAACGAATCTGCGCTGCATCTGCTCACCTATGTTAAAAAGCAAGGCACCTCCGTCCCGTGCTTGTAAGGATCCCCATGTCGCTTAATGCCAAACCCCTTGCCGGTCTGAAAGTCATCGAACTGGGCACATTGATCGCCGGCCCGTTCGCGTCGCGGATCTGCGCTGAATTCGGCGCCGAGGTGATCAAGGTCGAATCGCCGGACGGCGGCGACCCACTGCGTAAATGGCGCAAGCTGTACGAGGGCACTTCGTTGTGGTGGTTCGTGCAGGCGCGTAACAAGCAGTCGCTGACGCTCAACCTCAAGCACCCCGACGGCCTGGCCATCCTCAAGCAACTGCTGGCCGACGCCGACATCCTGATCGAAAACTTCCGCCCCGGCGTGCTGGAAAAGCTCGGACTGAGCTGGGAAACCCTGCACGCATTAAACCCCAAGCTGGTGATGGTGCGCCTCTCGGGCTTCGGCCAGACCGGGCCGATGAAAGACCAGCCCGGGTTTGGCGCGGTGGGCGAGTCCATGGGCGGCTTGCGCTATATCACCGGCTTCGAGGACCGCCCGCCCGTGCGCACCGGGATCTCCATCGGCGACTCGATTGCCGCGTTGTGGGCGGTGATCGGGGCGTTGATGGCGCTGCGTCATCGCGAAGTCAACGGCGGCCTGGGCCAAGTGGTGGATGTAGCGCTGTATGAAGCCATCTTCGCCATGATGGAAAGCATGATCCCCGAGTTCGACGTATTCGGGTTTATTCGCGAACGCACCGGCAACATCATGCCTGGTATCACCCCGTCCTCGATCCACACCAGCGCGGACGGCAAGCATGTGCAGATCGGCGCCAATGGCGATGCGATCTTTAAACGCTTCATGGCGACCATAGGCCGTGACGACTTGGCGAATGACCCACAGTTGGCCAGCAATGACGGGCGAGACCTGCGCCGCGACGAACTGTACGGCGTGATCGACCGCTGGGTCAATTCGCTGCCGCTGGACCAGGTGGTTGAGCAACTGAACAAGGCTGAGGTGCCCGCCAGCCGCATCTACAGCGCCGAAGACATGCTGGGCGACCCCCAATTCCTGGCCCGGGAAATGTTCCTCAAGGCGCAGCTTCCAGACGGCAAGGGCTTCAAGATGCCGGGCATCGTGCCCAAACTCTCGGATACACCGGGCAGCTGCGAATGGGTCGGGCCGCAATTGGGTGAACACAACAGCGTAGTGCTCAATGCCCTGGGCTACGACGCGGCGGCTATTACCCGCCTGCGTGAGAATGGTGCGATCTGAAAATCGCGGGCAAAAAGAAACCCCGAGCAGTGGGGAGACAACTCGGGGTTAAACGTGGCCTGCAAAAAAGGCCCGCACAGCAAGCGACAAACACCGGAGCACAATGATTGCTCTTGCTGTTACGAACTCTGACTGAGCGCCCCGCAGGAAGGTTCCGAAGAAAAATAATCTTTCATGCAACGGCATTGCCACGGGTTTGGGCAGCGTTGCGCAAGGCCGCAATGACTGAGGGTTCAAGACGCCCTTCAGCGATCTTCAGGTCGCGAAGCAGGCAATCCACCACATCCACCAACGCACGTTTATCGGTTAATTGCCCACGGTCGACTTCACGCTCGACCACAATGGCGCCACCGGGATTCTTCACGGTTACCAGGCAGTCGTCGCGCACACCAGAAGTGGTCAGCGTAACCTGATAAGGGCTCAGTGCCGCACTGAGCAATAGGTTGATACTTTCCATCTCGATCACCACTCAATCATTCGAAAAAGGTTCGAAAAACAAAAATGTCACGAAGGTGCTGACATTCAAGTGACCCGTGCTCAAAGCAGAAAGTTCGACCTTTTGTGTAATCCACTGCTTGAGGGAAACGAGCATGCACGGAAAACATGACAGAGAAAAAACAACCGCTCACAGGCTAGAATCCCTGGATTATCCTGGGAGCCTGCCTTGAGAGCCGCGTCTGAAACACCTTTGCGCGTCGTCATTGCCGACGATCATCCGATTTTCCTGATTGGCCTGCGCGCCGTGCTCGAGCGTGACCCGCACCTCAGCATCGTCGGCGAGGCGAACTCACCCCAGGCTCTCAGTGCGTTGCTGCAACACTGTGCCTGCGATGTGCTGGTGACCGACTTCATGATGCCCGCCGAACCCGAGGCCGACGGGTTGCGCCTGATCGAGCAACTGCGCAGGCACTATCCTGACCTGCCCATTGTGGTGGTGACCATGCTCAATAATGCCGGCCTGTTTCATTCCATCCTGGCGTTGGGGGTGAGAGGCCTGCTGAGCAAGGCCAGCCTGGCCGATGAACTGCCGCAGGCAATCCGCCAGGTGCGCCAGCAACGCAGCTATGTGGCCCAGACCATTGGCCAGGCGTTGAGCCTGGCGGGGGAAGTCGGCGCTGATCGCCTGCATTCCCAGGACCAGCTGTCACCCCGGGAGCTGGAAGTGATTCGCCTGTTGGCCAGTGGCATGACCGTAGGTGCGATCGCTGCACACCTGCATCGCAGCAAGCAGACCGTCAGCGCGCAAAAAGTCAGCGCCATGCGCAAGCTGGGGCTGGGCAACGACGCCGCGCTGTTTATCTATGTGCAGGAACACGGGCTGGCCTAGCCTGGAACGCGATCCAGTGCTTGAGCGCCTCGGCGTCCATCGGCCGCGCAATGAAGCAGCCTTGCAGCCACGCCGCTCCCAGTTCACTCACAGCGTGATAGTCGGCGGCAGTTTCTACACCGGTCACCACCACGGCGATGTCCAGTCGCTTGGCCATGCTCATGGCACCCGCCACCACCGCGGTCTTACGGTCGTCATTGGATATCCCGCAGGCAAACGCCGGGGGGATTTTCAGTTCGGTGAAAGGCAGCTCCAGCAAATGCTGCAGGCTGGTGCCGCCCATGCCGAAATCACCGATAGATAACTGGCAACCCAACATACGCAGGCGCAGCAGGCCGGTCACATGCGCGCTGTCGGTTTTCAACGTTGAGGTTTCCACCAGTTCCAGGGTCAGGCTGTGGGCGGGCACGCCGTGAAGTTGCAGCAAGCCTTGCAGCACCTGGGGAAAGTGCGCACGCTCGAGCATGCGCCCGGGAATGTTCACCGCTACCGGCAACACTTGGCCGGTCTCGCCCATGACCAGGTTCGCGAGGCCCAGCGCCTGTTCCAGCACGTGCCAGGTAAAGGCCTCCTCCATGCCGGCAAACTCGAGTACCGGCAGGAATTCATCGGGCAGTAGCAGCTCGCCTTCCGGCAACTGCCATCGCGCCAGCGCCTCTACACCTTGCAACGCACCGGCCTGGCTGACGATGGGCTGATACCAGACCCTGCCACACGCCGCGATAGTGACCTGGCTGACATCCGCCGACGGCGGCAATTGTTCGCTGTCGCTCAAGCCCAGCAACTGGCGCACGCGCTCCCAGGACAGCACCAATGGCCCAGGGCGCAAGTGCGCCTGGCAGTCGGCCAGGACTTGCCCGATCAACGTTGCCGAGGCCGGTTTGGGCAGGCACGCCAACACCTTGAGTCCCATCTGCCGTGCCATATTCGCCACGCCTTCCAACACATCAGGCTCGGCATTACTGAGCAGGACCAGCACCTGGGCCAGACGGCGCTCGGCCAATTCGCGGATCAGCTCCAGGCCATCGCCCTGCTCCAGGTACAGATCGCAAATGGCGATATCCACCGGGCCTTTGCTGCCCAGGGATTGGCGGGCCGTCTCGACATTCTCGGCGGTCAGCACGTTGAACACGCCATTGGCATTGAGCATCTGGTGCAGTGCCATCAGTTGAAACGGGTTGTCTTCGAGGATCAGGACGTTGAGAGAGCGCATGGGTCATTGAGTCGGCATCGGGACAGAGACTGACACACTACTCAGATGTCCCGCACAACCCCATAGGACATGTCCTAAATGCGATCTCAGAGATGATCAAATGTGGGAGAGGGCCTGCCTAATACCAGTCAGTTAAGGCCTTTGGTAGGAGCGAGCCTGCTCGCGAAACACTCACAGGCGCCGAATTCATTCAGGAAGCATGCGTTTTCGTTAACGTTTTTCGCGAGCAAGCTCGCTCCTACAGAGGGCGATGTACGCTTAACTGACTGGCATTAGCCCCTCCCACATTGCACCGCGTCGGCAGTCAATCCAGATAGGGCTGCAGGTCACGGCGAAACACCTTCAACGCCTCGGACAACTTCAACCAAGGCTCCTCCAGCTCCGCGCCGCGCTGTTCGCGTGCACATTTCTCCAGGGCCATGCACGCCTTGGCCAGCGGCAGGGCATCTACCAGCGAACAAATACCCTTGAGCCGATGCAACGCCGCATTCAAACGCGCAAGGTCATGCTCGGCCAGGGCACTCGCCAATACCTCATGTTCGTGATCCAGGCTCTTCGCCAGTTCCTGCAACATGCTGTGCAACACCGGCCCATCGGCCTGGGTCATGGTGCGCAAGGCCTGGATGTCGAACGAGCGCTGCGACGCCACGCGGGCCAACACGCGGCTCCAGTGCTCCAGGGTCACCGGCTTGACCAGCAGTTCATCCATGCCGGCGTCCTCGCAGCGTTGTTGTTCATCGTTCATGGCGTTCGCGGTACAACCTATCACCGCGCAACGGGGCCGTTGTTGCTCGGCTTCGATGCGCCGGATCGCCTCGCTCAAGGCATACCCGGACATGCCCGGCATCTGACAATCGGTCACCAGCACGTCGAAAGGTTGCTCACGCCAACGCTGCAACGCGGCGTCGGCTGAATCCAGGGCAATCACCTCATGCCCGAGGAACTGCAACTGCTGGGCCAGCACCAGGCGGTTGGCCGCCAGGTCATCGACCACCAACACCGAGAGGCTGCGCCCCAGGGGTGGCAATGTTGCGGTAGGCGTCGCTGGTACATCATCGGTGCTGACCCGATCCAGGCGCAGGTCAATACACACCACCGTACCCTCCCCCACCACGCTGTCGAGGTGGATGCGCCCGCCCATCAACTCCACCAGCTGCTTGCAGATACTCAGGCCCAACCCGGTGCCGCCATGTTCGGCCGGGGTCAACGTGCTCACCTGGGTAAACGGCTTGAACACTCGCGGCTGCTGCTCGGCGCTGATCCCCGGGCCGCTGTCCTCGACGCACAGGTGCAGATACTCGGTTTCGTTCTCATCGCACTGGCAACTGACACTGAGGCGAACTGCGCCCCGCTCGGTAAATTTCAACGCGTTGCCCAGCAGGTTGTGCATAACCTGGCGCAAGCGCAGCGGGTCAAACCAGTAATGGCCCTGGGCGGTCGGATCAAATGCCAGGGTCAAATGCAGGCCCTTTTTTTGTGCCGTGGCTTCGAACAGGCGCTGGATGCCTTCAAAAAAGCCCTTCAACTCGGTGGTCTGGGGAACCAGTTGCAGGTGACCGGCCTCGATCTTGGCCAGGTCCAGGCTGTCGCCCATCAAGGCAATCAACTCGCGGGCCGAACGATGAGCCACCTGCAGCGCTTCAGACACCGTCTGGCCGCTTGCCAGGCAGCGCTCTTGTTCCAGCTCGAGCAAGCCAATGATGGCGGTCATGGGTGTACGAATCTCGTGGCTCAAGGAGGAGAGAAACGCACTTTTGGCGTAGTTCGCTTCGTCGGCGGCCTGGCGGGCATCCATCAGTTGATGCTCCAGGTCTTTGCGTTCGCTGATATCGATCCAACCGCCCAATAACCCCTGTAAACGACCCTGGGCGTCGAAGAAGGGCACGGTCCACTGGTAGACATGAATGCTGCCGCCGTTGAACTCCAGCTGCCGGTCGACAAATAACGGCTGCTGCGTGGCCAGTTGCTCCATGTGGCCTGCGTGCAGGCGCGCCGCCGTGGCCTCGGGCATAACCCCGCTCTCCATCAGCGTCAGGCCCTGGATCAACTCCAGCCGGGTCGCCAGTTGCTGTTCATAACTTTTGTTACAGGTCATCAGCCGCCCGGCCAGGTCGCGGACGAACAGCGGGTTGGGCATGCCATCGAGCAAGGCGCGCTTGAACGCCAATTGGTCATTGAGGCGCTGCTCGGCTTCCAGCCGCTGGCGGATCTGGCGCTTGAGCCGGCTGTTCCACACCAGCGACACCAGCACAAACAGCAGCGCCGTGGCCACCGTCCAATAAGCCCATGACGGCACCCGCTGCCAGGCCGGCAGCGGAATCGCCACGGCGCCGATCCAGCGCAGGCGCAACGCACTCAACTCGGCCACCGGTAATGCCTCCAGGGCCTTGTTCAGGATGCTCAACAGCTCAGGTTGATCCTTGCGCACCGACAGGCAGTTTGACGACCACTTGCCGTCGACACTGCGGCCGATCCGCAAACCATCCTCGGTATAACTCTGCACCTCCACTTCGGTCTGCACAGTGGCGGCGGCTTCACCCCGTTGCACCAGCTCACGGGCCTGGGCGTAATTGTCCGCCAGCCGCAGCTTGATCCGGGGGTACATCCGGCGGATATCACTCTCCAGCACATGGCGCGCCGGCAGCGCCAGGACCTTGCCCTCCAACTGTTTCAAACCGGTCAGCGGCGCGGCATCGGCGCGTTCGACAAACACCCAGCCGGAGCCGCCAAAACCATGACTGAAGTCGAGCAACGCCCTGCGTTCCTGATTCGCCGCCAGGGTGGTGTTCATCTGCGCCCTGCCCGTCTCCAGCCATTCCAGGGTTTGCGCGGTGGAATGCACTTCTTCGATGACAAACTGCAAACCGGTCATGCGCGAAATACGCTGCAGCAGGTCGATGTTCAGGCCCACCCAATGACCGTCCTTGTCCTTGAATATGTAAGGCGACATCTGCTGCGCCACCACCACGACGTGGGGGTGCTGCAACAGCCAGGTACGCTCCGAGGCCGACAATTCAACGCGCTCACCACTAAAGCCAACGCCGAGTCCTGTCGTCCAGCGGCCCAGGATCTCCCGCTGCACCGACTCGTCAATGCTCGCTAGAGCGCGGTTCATCATTGCCCCCAGCAATGGGTCGGCCTGGCGGGTGGCGAAGGCAAAGCCAATGGGCGCCAGCCGGCTTTGTTCCTTGATTTGCAAGCCCAGGTAGGGCCGCAGCGATTTGTAGGCCCGCACAATCACTTCATTGCCGATAAACGCATCGGCGTCACCTTGCTTGAGCGCTTCCAGGCCGCTGTAAAGGTTGGGTGCAAGCATGATCTGGCTGTCGGGATAGGCCGCCTGCACGTTATGCACATTGGCGTAGCCGTCGAGCAACACCACTTTCTTGCCCGCCAGGTCGTCGTCTTGAAACTCGTCACGACGCAATACCACCACGGATTGATCGGGCATGTAGTCCTGGGTGAACTGCAACCCGGGGACATCACGCTCATAGCCATTGGCGCTGGTCAGGATATCGATGGCCCCACTGCGCAGCGCCTCAACCGCCTGGGCCCGCTCGGCAAAACCCAGCACCTGCATGGGCACCTGCAACCGAGCACCGACCAGGCCCAGGTAATCGGCACTGATGCCCTGGTAGCGATTGCGGTCGCGGGTGATATCAATCGGCTGATAGTCATCAATGGAAATGCCCACCTTCAATGTTCGGTGCGTCGCCAGCCATTGCTGCTCGGCGGGCGCCAGGGGCAACGGCTCAAGGGGGATAAATGCCGGCACCAGCTTGAAGGGCAGGCTGACGGCCGCCAGGGTCATGGGCACCTGGTTGAGCCATAGCATGCACATCAGCCGCAACGTCCATTGGATCAAAACCTGCACCGATTGGGTTTCCTTGATTGGGCGAATGGGCAAGTATGGCTCGCCAAAATAAAAAAGCCCGTCACGAGGACGGGCTTGGCCGACTGCAAAAGCGATACTTGCCGGATGAAATCGGATCAAATGTGGGAGGGGCGGGCCGACGATTCGACTTGCCCCCGATTGCGATATGTCAGTTACGAACAGGCTGACTGACACACTGCTATCGGGGGCAAGCCCCTCCCACATTTTGATCGAGGAACATCAGATAGATGCCTCTCAATATTCAGGCCGAACTATCGATCAGAGCGGCTTGCCGCGATTACCGTGCAGGCTGACAAACGCCTGCACTGCCTTCAGGTCGTTAGCCAGCACGGTGCAGCGCTCTTCACGCTCGAACAGGTCGACCAAATGCTCCGGTAATTCCAAGGCCTTGCCCACACCGGCCTTCTCCACCGCTTCGGGGAATTTCACCGGGTGGGCGGTACCAAGGATCACCATCGGGATGTCCAGGCTGCGGCGGCATTCGCGGGCGGCCTTCACACCGATGGCCGTGTGCGGGTCGAGCACTTCGCCGGTCTGGGCATAGACCTCGGCAATGGTTTCGCAGGTCTGCGCATCGTCCACGGCCAGGGAGTCGAACAGCTTGCGGGTTTCGGTCCAGCGTTCTTGCTCGACGCTGAAACCGCCACCTTGCTTGAAGCTGCTCATCAGCTCGGCCAGCGCCGCGCCATTGCGGCCGTGCATGTCGAACAGCAGGCGTTCGAAGTTCGACGACACCATGATGTCCATCGACGGCGACAGCGTGGCGTGCAGGGTTTCCTTGACGTACTGGTTGCCGCTCATAAAGCGGTGCAGGATGTCATTGCGGTTGGTGGCAACGATCAGCTGGTTGATCGGCAGGCCCATGTTGCGTGCCAGGTAACCGGCGAAGATGTCGCCGAAGTTGCCGGTGGGTACCGAGAACGACACCGAACGCGCCGGGCCGCCCAACTGCAGGGAGGCATGGAAGTAGTAGACGATCTGGGCCATGATCCGCGCCCAATTGATCGAGTTCACCGCCACCAGGCGTGTGCCCTTGAGGAAGCTCTGGTCAGCGAAGCTGTTCTTGACCATTTCCTGGCAGTCATCGAAGTTGCCTTCGATGGCGATATTGTGGATGTTCTCGCCGAAGATGGTGGTCATCTGCCGGCGCTGCACTTCCGACACGCGCTTGTGCGGGTGCAGGATGAAGATGTCGACGTTTTCGCAGTGCTTGCACCCTTCGATGGCCGCCGAGCCGGTATCACCGGAAGTGGCGCCGATGATCACCACGCGTTCGCCGCGCTTCTCCAGCACATAATCGAGCAAACGCCCCAGCAATTGCAGGGCGAAGTCCTTGAACGCCAGGGTCGGGCCGTGGAACAGTTCCAGCACCCACTCGTTGCCGTTCAGCTGGCGCAGGGGTGCGATGGCGTTGTGGGAAAACACGCCGTAGGTCTCTTCCAGGATTTTCTTGAAATCCGCATCCGGGATGCTGCCGGTGACGAACGGGCGCATCACCCGGAACGCCAACTCGTGGTACGGCAGGCCGGCCCAGGAAGCGATTTCTTCCTGGGTGAAGCGCGGCAGGTTTTCCGGCACGTACAGGCCGCCGTCGGTGGCAAGGCCTGCCAGCAGGACGTCTTCGAAATTCAGGGCCGGTGCCTGGCCGCGGGTGCTGATGTAACGCATGACTGGCTCCTCTAAAACATTCTCGAACAGAGGCCGCCAAACAGTCGGGGCCCCTGGAACAATCGGTTAGTTCAGGTGTTCGACGCGAATACGCACCACCGGGCCAACCACACCTTGCAGGGCTTCCAGGGCGTGGATGGCATCGTTGATATGCTGCTCGAGCACGCGGTGGGTCAGCAGGATCATCGGCACCTGGCCGTTTTGCTCCTCGACTTCCTTCTGCATGATCGACTCGATATTGATGCCGCGCTCCGACAGGATGCTCGCCACCTGGGCCAGCACGCCGGGATGATCCTGGGCCTGGATGCGCAGGTAGTAGGCGCTTTCGCAGGCTTCGATCGGCAAAATCGGATGGGCCGACAGCGAGTCCGGCTGGAAGGCCAGGTGCGGTACGCGGTTTTCCGGGTCGCTGGTCATAGCGCGGACCACGTCCACCAGGTCGGCGATCACCGACGAGGCGGTCGGCTCCATGCCGGCGCCGGCGCCGTAGAACAGGGTGGAACCGGCGGCGTCGCCATTGACCATCACCGCATTCATCACACCATTGACGTTGGCGATCAGGCGGTCGGCCGGGATCAGCGTCGGGTGCACACGCAACTCGATGCCTGCCGGGGTACTGCGCGCCACGCCCAGATGCTTGATGCGGTAGCCCAGGGCTTCGGCGTAGTTCACGTCGGCAGTGGTCAGCTTGGTGATGCCTTCGGTGTAGGCCTTGTCGAACTGCAGCGGGATACCAAAGGCGATGGAGGCCAGGATGGTCAGCTTGTGCGCAGCATCTATGCCTTCCACGTCGAACGTCGGGTCGGCTTCGGCGTAACCCAGAGCCTGGGCTTCGGCCAGTACGTCTTCGAAGGTACGGCCCTTCTCGCGCATTTCGGTGAGGATGAAGTTGCCGGTGCCGTTGATGATGCCGGCCACCCAGTTGATACGGTTGGCAGACAGGCCTTCACGGATCGCCTTGATCACCGGGATACCACCGGCCACCGCGGCTTCGAACGCGACAATCACGCCTTTTTCACGGGCCTTGGCGAAGATCTCGTTGCCATGCACGGCGATCAGCGCCTTGTTGGCGGTGACCACGTGCTTGCCGTTCTCGATGGCCTTGAGCACCAGCTCGCGGGCCACGGTATAGCCGCCCACCAGTTCGATGACGATATCGATTTCAGGGTTGGTGGCTACGGCGAAGACATCGTTGGTAATAGCAATACCGGTCGTTTCGTACTGAGGCTTTGGCGAACGCGTGGCAATTTGCGCCACTTCAATCCCACGCCCTGCACGGCGGGAAATTTCTTCAGCGTTACGCTGAAGTACGTTGAAGGTACCGCCACCGACGGTCCCTAACCCACAGATGCCTACTTTGACCGGTTTCACTGAAGAACTCCCCATGAAACGGCCGACTCAAGGTCGGCCGTGAAAACAGCCGCACAACTGCGGCTCTCAATTAATGACCCGTCGACGGTTCGCCGGGTCATGATCGTCAAAGGCTCGACGATTAATGCTTACTTGGCACCCAGTGCCAGTTTGGCAACTTGCGGCGCCGGCTGGTAGCCCGGAATCACCTGGCCGTCGGCCAAAACGATGGCCGGTGTACCATTCACACCAATGGACTGGCCGAGGGCGAACTGCTTGGAAACCGGATTGGCGCATTTGGCTGCCTTGATTTCCTTGCCGTCGACCATCTTGTCCATGGCCGCCTTCTTGTCGGCCGAGCACCATACGGCCTGCAACTGCTCGTCACCCGGCGAACCCAGGCCCTGGCGCGGGAACGCTACGTAGCGCACTTCCACTCCCAGCTTGTTCAACGCAGGCACTTCGGCGTGCAGCTTGTGGCAGTACGGGCAGGTGGTGTCGGTGAACACGGTGATGTGGGTCTTGGTCTCGCCGATGGCCGGGTACACCACGGTTTCAGCCACCGGGATACCGTTGATCAGCTTGGACACGCCCAGGCGCTCGGCCTTCTCGGTCAGGTTGACCGGCTTGCCGTCCTTGAGCTGGAACAGGTAGCCCTGGACGATGTACTGGCCATCGGCACTGGCGTACAGCACACGGCTGCCCTTGAGCTTGACTTCATACAGGCCGGCCATGGGGCTGGCGCTGATGCTTTCGATCGGGGTGTCGAGCGCCAGGTTGGCCAGGCTCTTGCGAATGGTCTGCTCGGCCGCATCATCGGCGACAGCAAAGGTGGAAACCAACGCAATGGCTGCGGCGGCAATAATCTGGGTCAAGCGCATGGGAACTCCTGAAGGCAGAGGCAGGGACGGGAGCAGAATATCGATCTGGAACCCAACTCGGGTCGTCCCCTTTGCGAACCGGCAAAGCCTACCACAGTTGGGCCGGGGGGCAGACTGCGGCAGGTAAATTGGGCCGTTTCTGACAGTTTTATCCCCTTGGGTGATGCTTGGCGTGCATGTCCTGCAAACGTGCGCGGGCCACATGGGTGTAGATCTGCGTGGTGGATAAGTCGCTGTGACCGAGCAGCATTTGAACCACACGCAAATCGGCGCCGTGGTTGAGCAAATGGGTGGCGAACGCATGGCGCAAGGTGTGGGGCGACAGGGCCTTGCCGATCCCGGCCACTTTGGCCTGATGCTTGATGCGGTGCCAGAAGGTCTGGCGCGTCATCTGCTCGCCGCGCAGGCTGGGAAACAGCACATCGCTGGGGCGCCCGCCGAGCAGCTCGTGGCGCGCATCGCGCATGTAGCGCTCGACCCACACAATCGCCTCCTCGCCCATGGGCACCAGCCGCTCCTTGCTGCCCTTGCCCATCACCCGCAGCACGCCCTGGCGCAGGTTGACCTGCTCCAGGGTCAGGCTGATCAGTTCGGTCACACGCAGGCCGCAGGCGTACAACACTTCCAGCATGGCGCGGTCGCGTTGGCCAATGGCTTCGCTCAGGTCCGGGGCGGCGAGCAAAGCATCCACGTCGGCTTCCGACAGGGATTTGGGTAACGGCCTACCGAGTTGCGGCATGTCGATTTGCAGGGTCGGATCGACGGCGATGAGCTTTTCCCGCAGCAGGTGGCGATAAAAGCCACGCACGCCAGAGAGGAATCGTGCGGTGGAGCGCGGCTTGTAGTTCTGCTCCAGGCGCCAGGCCAAGTGATCGAGGATCAGCTCGCGCCCGGCATTGATCAGCTCAAGGTTTTTCTCCTGCAGCCAACCGTTGAACAGGGCCAGGTCGCTGCGATAGGCCTGGCGCGTGTTGTCCGACAGGCCTTTTTCCAGCCAGAGGGCGTCGAGGAAGCGGTCGATCAAAGGGTGGTCGATGGCGGGCATGGGCTCTCAAGCGACGCAGCACGGGGCTTTGCGCAAATTATTTAGTGAACTGTGACAAGGGTCGCTAGTCTTTCATAGCCCGCTACTTCAAGGAACAGGAAGCTTCGATGAACGAACAACAGATTCTGCTGGCCTTCGGTGGCATTGGCGTGGCGGCACTGGCCTGCCAATGGCTGGCCTGGCGCTTGAAGTTGCCGGCGATTCTCTTCCTGTTATTAACCGGCATCCTGGCGGGGCCAGTGCTCGGCTGGCTCGACCCCCAGGAGATGTTTGGCCCGTTGCTGATGCCATTGGTATCCCTGGCCGTGGCGCTGATCCTGTTCGAAGGCAGCCTCACCCTGCACCTTTCGGAGTGGAAGGAGATCGGCAGCGTGGTACATCGCCTGGTCACGGTCGGCGCCCTGTCGACCTGGGCAGTGATTACCCTGGCCACCCACTGGCTGCTGGGGTTTGACTGGATGCTCGCCCTGCTGTTCGGCACCCTGACCCTGGTGACCGGCCCGACCGTGATCGTGCCCATGCTGCGCGTCGTACGCCCCAAGGCCTCCATTGCCAACATCCTGCGCTGGGAGGGCATCGTCATCGACCCGATTGGCGCGCTGCTGGCAGTAGTGGTCTACAGCTTCATCATTGCCCGGGCTGCGGGCGACGGCTTGAGCCATAGCCTGCTGACCTTCGGCGGTGTGATCCTGTGCGGCAGCCTGTTCGGGATTGCCGGCGGCTGGGTACTGGGGCAGATCATGCGCCGGCAGTGGTTGCCGGAATACCTGCATAACCTGGCGACGTTGGCCGGCGTGCTGGGCATTTTCATCGCCGCCAACCAGGTGATGCATGAATCCGGCCTGCTGGCGGTCACGCTGATGGGCATGTGGATGGCCAATATGAAGGGCGTGGATGTCAGGCACATCCTGCATTTCAAGGAAAACCTCAGTGTGTTGCTGATTTCCGGGCTGTTCATCCTGCTGGCGGCGCGCCTGGACTTGAATGCCTTGATCGCACTGGGCCCATTCGTATTGATCTTGCTGCTGATCATCCAGTTTATTGCGCGCCCGTTGAACGTGGCGCTTTCAACCTTTGGCTCCGGGCTGAACTGGCGCGAGCGCGCGCTGCTGGCCTGGATCGCGCCACGGGGCATTGTGGCGGCGGCGGTGTCGGCGATCTTTGCGATTCGCCTGGACGAGGCAGGTCATCAAGGCGCGTTATTGCTGGTGCCGCTGACCTTCGCGGTGATCATCGGCACCGTGGTGCTGCAAAGCGCCACGGCACGCCCCTTGGCGCGCCTGCTGAAAGTCGCCGAGCCTGCGCCCAGCGGTTTCCTGATTGTCGGCGCGAACGGCCCGGCGCGGGCACTCGGCAAGGCGTTGCAGCAATTGGGCAGCCGGGTATTGCTGACGGATTCCAGCTGGGAAAATATCCGCGCCAGTCGCATGGAGGGGCTGCCCACTTATTTCGGTAACCCGGCTTCCCAGCATGCCGAATCCCATCTGGACCTGGTCGGCCTGGGGCATCTGCTCGCGCTCTCGCCTTCCGGCGAACTGAATGCCTTGGCCACCATGCGTTTTCGCCATGACTTCGGCCATCGCCTGTTCGTCCTGGCCAGCAACCAGGAAAGCCGTCGCACCGATAAACACAAGGCCAGCCACGAACACCGCGGCCACCTGCTGGGCAGCCAACCCTTGAGCTACGCCAAGCTGGCCAGCCTGCTGGGTCAGGGTGCCGAGTTGTATAGCACCAATCTCACCGACGGCTTTGGCTGGGAGCAGTACCAGACGCTGCATGGAGAGCGCGCCACCCTGTTGTTTGCCCGCGACACCGGCGGCTGGGTGCATGTGGTCACGCCCCAGAGCAGCTTGAAACCTGTGGCCGGCTGGACCTTGCTGGCCGTGGTTCAGCCAGAGAACAGTACTGCCACGTAATCAGTCGGCAAACCCAGGCAATACCGGTACAGGGCGTTTGTCCGCGTCAATTGCGACAAAGCTGAATACGCCCTGGATCGCCTTTTCACGGCCATCGACACTCATGCTCTCGACAAACACTTCTACTTCGACCTTGAGGCTGGTGTTGCCGACCTTGATCACCCGACCGATCAGCTCAACGATGGAGCCGGCCGGAATTGCGTGATTAAAGTCGATACGGTCGGTGGACACCGTCACCAAAGGCAAGCGGCAGAAACGCGTGGCAGTGATGAACGACACTTCGTCCATCCACGCCAGGGCGGTGCCGCCGAACAGGGTGTTGTGGTGGTTGGTGGTGGGCGGGAACACGGCCTTGGTCACGTGGGTAACGGACAGGTCGGTGCGGCGCTGGATTTCTTCGAGGCGGGTGGTCATGGACAAATACCGGCAGATAGACAAATTTCAGGCACAAAAAAGCAGCCCGTAGGCTGCTTTTTTCTGCATCGGGAAGCTGGACTTAAGCCAGTTTTTCCTTGATGCGAGCTGCTTTACCGGACAGGTCACGCAGGTAGTACAGCTTGGCTTTACGTACGTCACCGCGACGCTTAACGGCCATGCTGTCGATCTGCGGGCTGTAGGTCTGGAAAGTACGCTCTACGCCAACACCGTTGGAGATTTTACGAACAGTGAAAGCACTGTTCACACCACGGTTACGCTTGGCGATTACCACGCCTTCGAACGCTTGCAGACGCGAACGGTCGCCTTCCTTCACTTTCACCTGAACGACAATAGTGTCGCCCGGGGCAAAGGTAGGGATCTCTTTGGTCATCTGCTCTGCTTCGAGTGCAAGGATGATTTTGTTAGTCATGCTGTGCTCCTAAGGTAAGTCAATGGACCTACCATCGATACGTTGTTAACTATCGTCCCGCGCGAGGATGTATTCCTCGAGCAGCTTCTTCTCTTCTCCAGAAAGCGAGCGGCTTTCCAGAAGATCGGCGCGTCGTTCATAGGTCCGACCAAGGGACTGCTGTAAACGCCAACGCCGGATGTGTGCGTGATTGCCACTTAGCAATACGTCGGGAACACGCTGATCCGCATACACCTCCGGTCGGGTGTAGTGCGGGCAATCCAGCAAACCATCCGTGAAGGAATCTTCCTCCGCAGAGTCCACATGCCCTAAAGCTCCAGGCAGCAGTCGTGTAACCGCATCTATCAGGACCATTGCCGGCAGCTCGCCGCCAGACAATACATAGTCCCCAATCGACCACTCTTCATCGACATGAGCTTCAATAAAACGCTCGTCAATGCCTTCATAGCGACCGGCAATCAGGATCAAACTTTCCTCATTCGCCAGTTCGCGTACCGCCGCCTGTTTCAGCTGACGGCCTTGAGGGGACAGGTAAATTACCTTCGCCTTCTCCCCGGCGGCTGCCTTGGCCTGAACCAACGCATCTTCCAGGGGCTTGATCTTCATCACCATGCCCGGGCCACCGCCAAATGGGCGGTCGTCCACAGTGTGATGTCGATCCGTCGTGTAGTCTCGCGGGTTCCAACAGGTAAGCTGCAACAGCCCCTGTTTCACCGCCCGACTGGTGATGCCGTACTCGCTGATGGCGGAAAACATCTCGGGAAACAAACTGATCACTTCAATGCGCAAATTAGCCACGCTTAGAAGTCCGCGTCCCATTCCACCTTCATCTCGCCCGCTGCCAGGTCGACGGCCAACACGCATTGCTCGGTATAGGGCAACAGGCGTTCGCGATCATCCAGGCTGCCAGCGCAAGGCTTGACCACCATTACATCATTGGCGCCGGTTTCCAGAAGATGGTCGATTTTCCCCAGCAATTGCCCGAGTTGATCGATAACCTTCAGACCTTCGAGTTGGTACCAGTAGTACTCGCCGTCGGTCAATTCAGGGAACAGGTTGCGCGGCACGCAGATCTCATAACCGGCCAGAAGACGAGCTTCTTCACGATCATCAAGACCCTTGAGCTTCGCGACCAGGAACTTATCGCTCCCGCGTCCACTGACCAGCTCAACCTGTTTCACACTACCCTCACGCTTGAGCGTCCAGGTCTTGTACTGCAACAGGTTTTCAGTCGGATCAGTAAAGGAATACACCTTCACTTCGCCGCGAACGCCATGAACAGAGTAAATCTTGCCGATAACGATCAAATCATCAGCAACAGCTGGCGTCGCGTTCATATTGCTCAGGCTGCGGCCTTAGCCGAGTCCTTCAACAGTTTTGCAACGCGCTCGGATGGCTGTGCGCCAACGCTCAGCCAGTAGGCTACGCGCTCTTGGTTCACGGACAGACGAACTTCTTGACCACGAGCAACAGGGTTGAAGAAACCAACCTGTTCCTTGTGCGAACCGTCGCGCGGGTTGCGGCTGTCGGTTACGGTCAAGTGGTAAAACGGGCGCTTTTTGGAGCCGCCAAGGGCAAGACGGATTGTTAGCATGTGAACATCGTTCCTGTAGTCGGTGCTGCAAATCTAAATGCACAGCGGGCATAGGTGCCCGAAAGGCCGCATATTCTAAGGAATATCCGGACTTTTGCAAATGTCTTTTTCTGGCGCCTAGTCAGCGTGCCACTCAGATCTGCTATAGAGCCGTCGGTTAAAACGGCGAGTCAGCCCCCGCCAACGGCGGGTTTGCTGGAGATCCCACATCCCTGTGGGTCGGAGCAGGAGTGAACTCCCGCTCGAATCTTTTACATTTTCGGCATGCCGCCGCCGGGCAACATACCGCCCATGCCGCGCATCATCTTGGCCATACCGCCTTTGGCGGAGAATTTCTTCATCATCTTCTGCATTTGCTTGTGCTGCTTGATCAAGCGACCGATGTCCTGCACCTGGGTGCCGGAGCCCATGGCGATCCGACGCTTGCGCGAACCGCTGATCAGCTCAGGGTCGCGGCGCTCGGCCGGGGTCATGGAGTTGATGATGGCTTCCATCTGCTTGAACTGCTTCTCTGCCGCACCCTGGGCATTGCCCATCTGCGCCAGGTTCACGCCACCGATGTTCGGCAGCTTGTCCATCAGTCCGCCGAGGCCGCCCATGTTCTTCATCTGTTGCAGCTGGTCACGGAAGTCTTCGAGGTCAAAGCCCTTACCCTTCTTCAGCTTCTTGGCCAGCTTGTCGGCCTTGTCCTTGTCCAGCGTGGCTTCGGCCTGCTCGATCAGGCTGAGCACGTCGCCCATGCCGAGGATGCGCGAAGCGATACGCTCGGGGTGGAACGGCTCGAGCGCGTCGCTCTTCTCGCCCATACCGATGAACTTGATCGGCTTGCCGGTGATGGCGCGTACCGACAGCGCAGCACCGCCACGGGCGTCGCCGTCGACCTTGGTGAGGATCACGCCGGTCAGCGGCAGTGCGTCACCAAAGGCCTTGGCGGTGTTGGCCGCATCCTGGCCGGTCATGGCATCGACCACGAACAGCGTCTCGACCGGATTGATCGCGGCATGCAGCGCCTTGATCTCACCCATCATCTCTTCGTCGATGTGCAGGCGACCGGCGGTATCGACGATGACCACGTCGATGAACTTGAGCTTGGCTTCTTTAATCGCCGCATTGGCGATGTCGACCGGCTTCTGGCTCAGGTCGGACGGGAAGAAGGTCACGCCCACTTCGCCGGCGAGCATTTCCAACTGCTTGATGGCCGCCGGACGGTACACGTCGGCCGACACCACCATCACGGACTTCTTCTTGCGCTCTTTAAGGAAGCGCGCCAGTTTGCCGGCGGTGGTGGTTTTACCCGCACCTTGCAGACCGGCCATCAATACGACGGCCGGTGGCACGGCGCTGAGGTTCAGGTCTTCGTTGGCCGCGCCCATCAGGCTCTCGAGCTCGGCCTGGACGATTTTCACAAAGGCCTGACCCGGGGTCAGGCTGCGGGACACTTCGGTGCCGACCGCACGTTCCTTGACCGAGTTGACGAAGTCCTTCACCACCGGCAAGGCTACGTCGGCTTCCAGCAACGCCATGCGCACTTCACGCAGGGTGTCTTTAATATTGTCCTCGGTCAGCTTGGCCTTGCCGGTTACGTGGCGCAGCGTCTGCGAGAGACGGTCAGTCAGGTTTTCAAACATGCGCGATCCTTTCAGGCCCTATGGAAGACCGAGGTAATGGCGGCCCAGGCTGTGGTAAATCGCTATTAAAAACAGCGCTCGGCGAGCCTGCGGCGTGGGCAGGTCGCGGATTATAGCGAAGACTGCGCCCATGCACACCCGCTGTCTGGCCCGGGAGTCTTTCGTGGAGCGCGGGTGTGTGCCAAACTCAGCGCCTTTCGGGCTTGTCTATCAGGATTTATGCTCCCCTTGTCACCCAGTTTGCTACCCAGCCTCGCCGCCGCCATTTTGTATGCCGCTGCGACTCTCTATCAGGGCACTCGTCTGGCCCAAGGCGCCAAAGCGGACAAACGTCTGCTCGTCGGCCTTGGCGTGCTGGCCCTGCTGGCCCATGCCGCCAGCCTGTTCACTCACCTGATGACGCCGGTGGGCCTGGGCCTGGACTTTTTCAGCGCCGCCAGCCTGATCGCCGCTGCCGTCATCGCGCTGACGCTGCTGGCCTGCTACCGCATTCCAGTCGAGAACCTGCTGGTGCTGCTATTCCCCTTGGGCATGCTGACAGTGCTGCTGGCGCAATTCGCGCCCACTGGCACCGTGCAGGTGATTGACGAGGAACCGGGCATCCTTGCCCATATCCTGTTGTCGATCCTGGCCTACGGCATGTTCACCATCGCGGTGTTCCAGGCCCTGCTCCTGCTGTTGCAGGACCACCAGCTCAAGCACAAGCACCCGTCCGGGCTGATCAAGAACTTCCCGCCGCTGCAAACCATGGAAAGCCTGCTGTTCGGGTTCCTGTGGGCCGGCTGGACCCTGCTGTCGCTATCGCTGATCTCCGGCTGGCTGTTCGTCGAGAACCTGTTCGCCCAGCACCTGGTGCACAAGACCTTGCTGGCGTGCCTGGCCTGGGTGGTGTTCAGCGTGTTGCTGTGGGGCCGCAACCGCCTCGGCTGGCGCGGGCACAAGGCAATCCGCTGGACCCTGGCCGGTTTCTGCCTGCTGATGCTGGCCTATTTCGGCAGCAAGCTGGTTCGCGAATACATCCTGCATATCTGACGGGCAGCGATCATGGACAACTTGCCCTTAGGGCCGATGCTCGCCGTAATTGCCCTGCTGGTTTTATGGGCGGCGCTGTTTACCGCCATTGAAGCCGCGCAGCAACACCTGCTGGCCCTGCGCCCCGGTACACGCCAGGGCGACAAGGCTGCCGCACGCCTGAGCTTCCCGCGCTATAGCCTGATCCTGTGCAACAGCCTGTGCCGTGCCGCGGTGGTGATCCTCTGCACGCTGCTGGCAATCTATGCCTGGGCGCAGAACGGCCCATGGCTGGGTTGGCTGATCTCCTGCACCCTGCTGCTGATACTCGCCGACTACCTGCCCCGCGCCCTGGCCACCCGCCATCCACAGGCGGTGCTGGGTTTTGGTAACGCCCTGCTGGGCGTACCGCTGAAAATCCTCTACCCCCTGGCCTGGCTGCTCAATGGCATCAGCCTGTTGCTGCTGCGCCCGTTTGCCCGCAAGGCCGGCGTGGTGAAACACAGCGACGAGCCCCAACCCCACCACGACAACGAACCGCAGCCCGAAGCCGACGAAGACCGCATGCCCGCGATGCCTGGTATCCACGCCCTGGATAACATCACCGTCAACGACATCCTGGTACCACGCAGCGAAGTGGACGGTATCAACCTGGATGACTCGATCGACGAGATCATCGAACAACTGCGCAGCTCCCAACGCACCCGCCTGCCGGTGTTCCACAGCGATATCAACCAGGTCGAAGCGGTGCTCAACACCCGGCAGGTCCAGCACCTGCTGCCCGACGCCGGCCTGACCAAAGAGGCGCTGCTCGCTGCCTGCCACGAACCCTACTTCGTCCCGGAAAGCACGCCATTGCAACTGCAACTGCTGAACTTCCACAAGCAGCAGCGGCGCCTGGGCATGGTGGTGGACGAATACGGCGAAGTGCTGGGCATTGTCACCCTGGAAGACATTCTTGAAGAGATCGTCGGCGAATTCGAAAGCGACCACGCTGTGGATAACCCGCATATCGAAGCCCAGACCGATGGCCGCTACATCATCGACGGCGCTGCCTCGATCCGCGAACTGAACAAGAGCCTGGGCTGGCACCTGCCCAGCGATGGTCCCAAGACCCTCAACGGCCTGGTGACCGAGGCCCTGGAAACCATTCCGGATTGCGCGGTGTGCCTGAAGATCGGCCGCTATCGCCTGGAAATCCTCGAGACCGAGGACAACCGGGTGAGCAAGGTATTGATCTGGCATACCAGCCATGTGCCCGTCGCCGCATAATCCCTGACAAACCAAATCCAATGTGGCATTCCAACCACTTGTTGTAATTCCAACCTCCTTCCTATAATCCATCCGGCTTACCCAAGCCCCGCCCGACCGCGTGCTACCCGCACTCAGCGTGTCCAGGCACCGCTTCATCATGTCCGACCGGTGTTTGCTCCCATCCCGAGCCGCCCCGCGCACAACCCTGATCCATGGGTGTTCGACCAATAATAATCCGCGTCCAAACGCGCAATGACCGTCAGGGATACTGCCATGAGCACCACCTACCAAGAGGCTGCGAGCGCCGCGCCGACCAACTCGACCGCACGTGTCGCCACGGCGAGCATCGTCGGCACCGCTATCGAGTTCTACGATTTCTATATCTACGCCACGGCTGCGGCACTGGTGATCGGCCCGGTGTTTTTTCCCCAGAGCTCCGGAACCGCGCAGATGCTGGCCTCGTTCCTGACCTTCGGCATCGCCTTTATCGCCCGCCCGCTGGGCTCGGCGTTGTTCGGCCACTTCGGTGACCGTATCGGGCGTAAATCCACCCTGGTGGCCTCGCTGCTGCTGATGGGCGTGTGCACCACCTTGATCGGCTTGCTGCCAGGCTACGACAGCATCGGCGCCTGGGCACCGATCCTGTTGTGTGTATTGCGCTTCGGCCAGGGCCTGGGCCTTGGCGGGGAATGGGGCGGCGCGGCATTGCTGGCGACCGAGAATGCGCCCAAGGGCAAGCGCGCCTGGTTTGGCATGTTTCCGCAATTGGGCCCATCGATTGGCTTTTTGGCGGCCAACGGCTTGTTCCTGATCTTGGCCATGAGCCTGGATGACGAGCAGTTCCGCAGTTGGGGCTGGCGCATTCCGTTCATCCTCAGCGCTGCACTGGTGATGGTCGGCCTGTATGCGCGCCTCAAGCTGCACGAGACCCCGGTGTTCGCCAACGCCGTCGCTAAAGAAGCGCCGGTGAAAGTGCCGCTGGTAGAACTGTTCAGCCAGCATTGGCTGCCGGTGCTTCTGGGCGCCGCGTCGATGGTGGTGTGCTACGCGCTGTTCTACATCACCACGGCGTTTTCCCTGAGCTACGGCGTTTCCACACTGGGCTACAGCCGCGAGACGTTCCTCGGCTTACTGTGCTTTGCCGTGCTGTTCATGGGCTTGGCGACGCCGCTGGCAGCGCTGGCCAGTGATCGTTATGGACGTAAGCCGGTGCTGATCGTTGGGGCGATCCTGGCGATTCTCTCGGGCTTTACCATGGAGCCACTGCTGACCCACGGCTCGACCTGGGCCGTGGCGCTGTTCCTGGCTTTGGAGCTGTTTCTGATGGGTGTGACCTTCGCACCGATGGGTGCCCTGCTGCCGGAGTTGTTCCCGACGCGTGTGCGTTATACCGGTGCTTCGGCGGCGTATAACCTGGGTGGGATTGTCGGGGCGTCTGCAGCACCGTTCTTCGCGACCAAGCTGGTGGCGATGGGTGGGCTGAGTTATGTCGGTGGGTATGTGTCGGCGGCAGCGTTGTTGAGCTTGATTGCGGTGCTGTGCCTGAAAGAGACGCGGGATAATGATTTGAACAAGGTCGCCGGATAAACCGCTATCGGGAGCAAGCCCCCTCCCACATTCGACCGCATTCCAGAGGTTATACGCAGTTAAATGTGGGAGGGGGCTTGCTTCCGATGCTTTTAGAGCTCTACAACAACCGCTTGGGAGGCCCGGGTCGCCTTGGCACGAGCCGCTTCAATCGACTCATCCCGCGCCAACGCCACACCCATGCGGCGCTGGCCGTTGACCTCTGGCTTGCCAAACAGGCGCAACGCCGTGTCCGGCTCACTCAACGCCGCGCCCAGATTAGCAAACGCGGTCTGGGTCGACTGCCCTTCCACCAGGATCACCGCCGACGCCGAAGGCCCGAACTGACGGATCAACGGGATCGGCAGGCCGAGGATGGCACGGGCGTGCAGGGCAAACTGCGACAGGTCCTGGGAAATAAGGGTCACCAGACCGGTGTCATGTGGGCGCGGCGACACTTCGCTGAACCACACCTGATCGCCCTTGATGAACAACTCCACACCAAACAGACCGCGGCCGCCCAGGGCTTCGGTTACCGCCTTGGCAACGCGCTCGGACTCGGCCAGGGCAATCGGGCTCATGGCCTGTGGCTGCCAGGATTCCTGATAGTCGCCCTTCTCCTGACGATGACCAACCGGTGCACAGAAAGTGGTGCCGCCAACATGACGCACGGTCAGCAGGGTGATTTCGTAGTCAAAATCGATAAAGCCTTCGATGATCACCCGGCCTTTACCGGCACGCCCGCCTTCCTGGGCGTAATCCCAGGCTTTTTGCACATCTTCTGCGCTGCGCAGCAGGCTCTGGCCCTTACCCGACGAACTCATCACCGGCTTGACCACGCAGGGGAAGCCCAGGTCCTGGACGGCCTTGCTGTAGTCTTCAAAGGTGTCGGCGAAGTGATACGGTGAGGTCGGCAGGTCCAGCTCTTCGGCGGCCAGGCGACGGATGCCTTCGCGGTTCATGGTCAGCGATGTGGCGCGGGCGGTCGGGATCACCGTGAAGCCTTCGGCTTCCAGTTCCACCAGGGTCGCAGTGGCGATGGCTTCGATTTCCGGCACGATGAAATGTGGCTTCTCCGCCTCGATCACCGCACGCAGGGCGGCGCCGTCGAGCATGTTGATCACATGGCTACGGTGCGCCACCTGCATGGCCGGCGCGTTGGCGTAACGATCCACGGCAATCACTTCAACGCCCAGGCGTTGCAGCTCGATTACCACTTCCTTGCCCAGCTCACCGCAGCCACACAGCAAAACACGGGTCGCGGTTGGCGACAATGGAGTTCCGATTCGGGTCATCTCAGGTCCTCAGGGGAGCGGATCATGGGGAGAAAGGCCGGCATTTTACATGAACTGCAAGAATTGGCCTCAGTTGGCGACGGCACGCTTGCGCAGGCGCCAGGCCATGATCAACCACACCACCGTGACCCCGGCGAACTTCGACACCAGCGCAGTACCGGCCACCGCAGGCGTCAGCGCACCGATCAGGCCGAAAAAGATAAAGGTATCGAGGGGAATGCTCAGCGCCGAACTTATCCACAGGCGGTCATGCAGCGGGCGCTTGGTGATGCTGAATACCAGCCAGTCGATGCACTCGGACACCGCGAACGCCGTGGCACTGGCCAGGGCAATGGATGGATCGGAGGTGATATACGACAGCACCAGCGCCGCCAGCATGGCGATGATGGCACCGTGGCCGAAGCGGGTTTGCACCATGTCGCGCAGGATAAATACCAAGCCACCCCAGGCAGACCAGATGACGTCCAGGTGCGGGGCAGTGGAGAAGGCGAAGTTGATCAGCACGACGCTGCTGATGTAGGCGATCAGGAAAAACATGGGGCAGAAAACCTGTAGGAGCGAGCTTGCTCGCGAAAAACGTTAACGATGACGCGGGGAATCTGACTATACGCGGTGTTCTTGGGTTTTTCGCGAGCAAGCTCGCTCCTACAGGGGGGGCAGTCAGGCGCCAGATTTCCCAGGGGTCATCCACATCATCCCACTCGCCAGCGCCCGCTCATGGCACAACCCCAGCACCACCCGGCGCTCGGCGTTATCCATGCGACTCCAGCGCGTGATCTCATCCACGCTGCGCTGGCAACCGGTGCAGATATCGTCCTCATCCAGCGCGCAAATACTCACGCACGGAGAGGCAACAGGCCGATCAACCGCACTCATTCTTCCTGCTCAACCAAGTCTCGGGCATAGCGCTGCGAGTTATGCACATAGTGCGCGGCACTGGCCTCGAGCATACGTTTCTGCGCCTCGGTCAGCTCACGCACGACTTTGCCAGGCGAGCCCATCACCAGCGAACCGTCGGGAATTTCCTTGCCTTCGCCGATCAGCGAATTGGCGCCGATGATGCAGTGCTTGCCGATCTTGGCACCGTTGAGGATCACGGCGTTGATGCCGATCAAACTGTAGTCGTCGACGCTGCAGCCGTGCAGCATGGCGTTATGGCCGATGGTCACGCCGGTGCCGAGGGTCAGCGGGTAGCCCATGTCGGTGTGCATCACGCTGCCGTCCTGCACGTTGCTGTTCTTGCCGATCAGGATCAGCTCGTTATCACCGCGCAACACCGCGTTGAACCAGACGTTGGCGCCCTCCTCCAGCTTGACCTTGCCCACCAGCGTGGCATTCGGTGCGACCCAACTGTTGGGATGGGTCTCGACGCGGGCATCGCCCAGGCGGTATTTCATGGTTTTCCCTCACGGCTTGCCATTCATGCGATGGCTTAGATATTGATAAAACTCTTGGGCGGCTGGTGCAGGCTGATCTTGGCATCGTCATAGAGCAGATTGATCAGCTCGACAATCATGATTGCCGTCAGGCCCCAGATCTTGTATTCGCCGAACCGGTAGCTGGGCACGTACCAACTGCGACCCTGATAATCAATCCGGTGGGTATGTTCGCGTGGGTCCTGTCGGAAAAACTCCAGGGGTACGCTGAAGACGGCGGCGATTTCGGCGTCGTTGGCCAGGTATTCGACGTAATCGGGAATGACGCCCACGTAGGGCGTTACGCGAATGCCATGCAGGGAAATCAATGGGCTCAACGGCCCGATCACCTCGACCAAGCCGGGTGGCAGGCCGATTTCTTCTTCGGCCTCGCGCAAGGCGGTGAAGATCAGGTCCGGGTCGTCAGGGTCGCGGCGCCCGCCAGGAAAGGCCACTTCGCCACCATGGGTCGACAGGCCGCTGGCGCGCAGGGTCAGGATCAGCTCAGGTTCGTCACTGCGGGTAATCGGCACCAGTACCGCGGCCTCGGGGAAACGCCCGTCAGTTTCCAAGGTGTGAGGGGTGTGATTGCTTACCCGGCGAAGTAGCTCGTCCAGCATGAGTCATCTCGGTCTGTTGGCTACCTTGCATCATGCACCAAAGCGTGCAGGCGCCCAAGCCCAAAACCCGGTGCATGTCGCGAAACGACAACTTGCAGGAACGCCCGGCACCAAGCCAAGATGTGCCCATTGTTCAGGAAACCCAGCATGAATTTCTGCAGCCAGTGCGGTAAACCGGTTACCCAACGCATTCCCGAGGGCGACGCACGCCTGCGTTATGTGTGTGATCACTGCTCGACCATTCATTACCAGAATCCCAACATCGTCGCGGGTACCGTGCCGGTGTGGGGCGACCAGGTGCTGCTGTGCCGCCGCGCCATCGAGCCACGCCTGGGTTACTGGACCCTGCCCGCCGGCTTTATGGAAAATGGCGAGACCGTCGAACAGGCCGCCATGCGTGAAACCCTGGAAGAAGCCTGCGCCCGGGTGCGCAACCTGAGCATCTATACCCTGATCAATGTGCCGCACATCAGCCAGGTGCATATCTTCTACCGCGCCGAACTGATCGACCTGGACTTCGCCGCTGGCCAGGAAAGCCTGGAAGTGAGGCTGTTCGACGAAGCCGATATCCCTTGGTCCGAGCTGGCTTTCCGCACAGTCGGGCGTACCTTAGAATGCTTCTTCGCTGACCGTCGCCAACAGGCCTACCCGGTGCGCAGCGAGTCCGTGCCACCGCTGTCCAAGCCCGCCCAATAACAAGCCGGCCGATCGTCGCCAAAGGGATACCGTTTCAATGCGTTGGTTGCTTGCTCTGATCTGCCTGTCGTTCGCCACGCTGTCCCCGGCCGCCACGGTGCAAACCCTTGGCGGTAGAACGGTCGAGAAAGTCCTGGTGCTCAAGTCCGCCCACCAATTGCAACTGATCAACGACGGCAAACCGTTCAAGACCTACCGCATTTCCCTGGGCAAGAACCCCAAGGGCCACAAGCTGATCGAAGGCGACCGCCGCACGCCCGAAGGTCTCTACTGGATCGACTGGCGCAAGACCAGCGATCGCTTCAACCTGGCCATGCACATCTCCTACCCGAACATCAGCGACGCCGCACGCGCCCGCCGCGAGGGGGTGAAACCGGGCAGCATGATCATGATTCATGGCACGCCCGATACCGAGGACTACCCGGAGCAGTGGTTCCACACCCTGGACTGGACCGACGGCTGCATCGGCATGCGTAATGTGGATATGCGTGAAGTCTGGAACCTGGTCAAGGACGGCACCCTGATCGAGATCCGGCCGTAATTTCGTGCCGCTCGTAAAATAATTCGAAAATAATTCCTGCCTCCAGCAGCGCCTGCCGGTGAATACCAGTTCACCGCGCGGGACAGTGCACTTGTGCGCGACACAAAGACCTCTCTAATACCACTTGATACCAAGCCCCATTAAGGAGCCCTGAAACCGGGGATCGCACCGTTTTGGTGGCATTGACATGGTATTTAAGTGGTATTAATTTCCGGCCATTACCGGGCGACAACACTCCAATAACCGCATCGGAAACTTCACAGATGAACCCCATCCTGACGCTGCGCCCCGACGACAAGCAATCCACGCCACTGTACCTGCAACTGGCCCGCAACCTTGAAGCGGCGATCCACGCCGGCCAGTGGAAATCCGAGCAGGCCCTGCCGTCGGAACGCGCCCTCAGCGAGCAGTTGAGCATCTCGCGGGTCACCGCCCGCAAAGCCTTGGAAGTGCTGTTTGCCCAGGGCCTGATCCGACGCAGCCAAGGCTCTGGCACCTTCATCACACCGCGCCTGGAACAACCTTTGTCGCGCTTGTCGGGGTTCAGCGAAATGCTGCGGCTCAAGGGCTTTGTTCCCACGTCACAGTGGCTGGAGCGCGACATCACCCCGCCGACCCACGAAGAGCTGATCCGCCTTTGCCTGTCGCCCACCGACAAAGTGGCGCGCCTCAAGCGTTTGCGCAAAGCCGATGACACGGTGATGGCAATTGAAATGACCGCCATGCCCGCCTCGGTGTTGCCGCACCCGCAAGCCATCGGCAATTCGCTGTACGAATACCTGGAAGGCATCGGCAAGCCCATCGTGCGCGCCCTGCAACATATCCAGGCAATCAATGCCTCGGACGAATTCGCCAAGCTGGTGGGCATCGCCCCCGGCACCGCCATGCTGCTGATGACCCGCGTGGGCTACACCGCCGACAACACGCCGATTGAAATTACCGATACCTACTGCCGCAACGACTACTACGACTTTGTCGCAGAGCTGCGTCGCCACGACTATTCCGCTGAATTGCGACTCTAGAGAACTGCCCATGCCAGAAGACAATATCCTCACGCCCAGTGGCTGGATTCGCGGCCGCCTGGTGCACGAGCACGGCAAGGTGGTTGCCATCGAAGGCACACCTTGCGACCCGGCTGACAACGACCTGCCCTACCTGCTGCCAGGCTTTATTGACCTGCATGTGCACGGCGGTGGCGGTGCCGACATCATGGAAGGTGCGCAAGCCTTTGAGACCATTACCCGCACCCACGTGCGCTTTGGTACCACCTCGCTGCTGGCCACCACCATGACTGCCCCGGTGGATGAAATCTCCCAGGTCCTCAGTGAACTCGGCAACTTCTGCGAGCAACGCCCGGCCGGCAGTGCGCGGGTGCTCGGTGTGCACCTGGAAGGCCCTTATATCAACCCGGGCAAACTCGGCGCGCAACCCAACTTCGCCCACACCGCGTTGATGGCCGAAGTCGAAGCCTATTTGCGCCTGGCGCCAATTCGGGTAATCACCATCGCCCCGGAAATCGCCGGCCATGACGGCCTGATCCGCGCCCTCAGCGAACGCGGCGTGCGCATGCAGATCGGCCACACCCTGGGCAGCTATGAGGAAGGCGTCGCCGCCCTCGCCGCCGGCGCCACCAGCTTCACCCATTTGTACAACGCCATGAGCCCGCTGCATCATCGCGAACCCGGCATCGTCGGTGCCGCGCTGGCCCATGCCCAATACGCCGAACTGATCCCGGACCTGCTCCACGTACACCCCGGCGCCATGCGCGTGGCCTTGCGCTCGATCCCATGCCTGTACTGCGTCACTGACTCCACTGCCGCCGCCGGCATGCCCGACGGCGAATACAAACTGGGCAGCCACACCGTGACCAAATGCCTGGGTGGCGTGCGCCTGGCCGACGGCACCCTGGCCGGCAGCACCCTGACCATGGACCAGGCGCTGCGCAATCTGGTGAAGATCGGCCTGCCCATCAGCGAAGCCTCACAGCGCCTGTCGCAATTTCCTGCGGACTACCTGGGCCTGGAAGAACGCGGCCGCCTGCAACCCGGCAGCTTCGCCGACTGCGTGCGCCTGGACCGTTCCCTGACACTCACCGACGTAATGGTCGAAGGAGACACCATTGACTTCAAAAATGCTTGAAGAGGCCCTGGCCTCCTGCGACGCCGTTGCGGCACAACTGCAACGCCTGAACCCGCTGCTGGAAGAAGTGGCCGGTCGCCTGCGCCGTCAGCCGCCGCAAGTGGCGATGACCATCGCCCGCGGCAGTTCCGACCACGCCGCCAGTTACTTCGCCTACCTGGCCATGCAGCATGTGGGCATCCCGGTGGCGTCGTTGCCGATGTCGGTGGTGACCCTGTTGCAGGCGCCGATGAAAGTCAGCGGCCAGGTGGCGTTTGGCTTTTCCCAGTCGGGACAGAGCCCGGACCTGGTCAACAGCCTGCGTCTACTGCGCAAACGTGGCGCCCTGAGCATCTCGCTGGTGAATGCCGAAGACTCGCCGCTGGAAGCCGCCTGTGAATTCCATGTGCCGCTGTGCGCCGGTTCGGAACAAAGCGTGGCCGCAACCAAGAGCTTTATCGCCACCCTCAGCGCCAGCGCGCAGTTGATTGGCCAATGGAATCAGGAAACCGAGTTGCTTCAAGCCTGCCAGGCGCTGCCCGACGGTTTGCGTGAAGCCGCCAAGCAGGATTGGACTCAAGCTATCGAGGCCCTGCGCGACTGCCAGCAATTGATGGTGATCGGTCGGGGTGCCGGGTTTGCCATCGCCCAGGAAGCCGCGCTCAAGCTCAAGGAAACCTCGGCGATCCAGGCCGAAGCCTTCAGCAGCGCCGAGGTGCGCCATGGGCCGATGGCCTTGATCGACAAGAACTACCCGCTGTTGGTATTCGCCCCACGCGGTGCCGAACAAGCCGGCCTGTTGAGCCTGGCCGCCGATATGCGCCAACGCGGCGCCCGCGTACTGCTGGCCGCGCCAGATGATATCGCCGAGCGTGACCTGACCCTGAGCCGCGCCGAACACCCGAGCCTGGACCCGATCCTGGCGATCCAGAGCTTCTACGTGATGGCCGCCGGCCTGGCTGAGGCACGGGGCATGGACCCGGACCAGCCGCGTCACCTGAGCAAAGTCACCCGCACTCACTGAGTGGCGTTTTCCTGATGAGTACCGTGCCCATGTCCAACAACAATAATGTACTGACCCTCAGCGCCCCCTTAAGCGGGCCGGTGCTGGCCCTGGGCAACGTTCCCGACGAAGTATTCGCCAGCGGCGCCATGGGCGATGGCCTGGCCATCGACCCGCTGAGCGATAGCCTGCACGCGCCCTGTGACGGCGTGATCGTCCATGTCGCCCGCACCGGGCATGCACTGACCATCCGCGCCGACAACGGTGCCGAAGTGCTGATGCATGTGGGCATCGACACCGTGGAGCTCAATGGCGAAGGCTTTGCCTTGCTGGTGAAGGATGGCGCACGGGTGAGCGAGGGCCAGCCGTTGGTGCAGTTTGATCTGGACCGTATTGCGCGCCAGTGTAAAAGCCTGGTGAGCCTGATCATCCTGACCAACAGTGACCGCTTCGAGCTGCAACCCATCGCGGGCAAGACCGTGAAGGTCGGTGAAGCGCTGATGCGGATTGCCCTGCGTACATCCGCACCGGCTCAAACCGCTGTGGATAACTCGGTCGCAGAAGTGAGCGCCACGGTACGCATCACCCACCGTGGCGGCTTGCATGCGCGCCCTGCCGCGCTGATCCGCAAGACTGCCCAGGGCTTCAGCAGCCAATCACAGCTGCACTTCGGTGATAAGACCGCGGCTTGCGACAGCCTGATCGGCCTGATGGGGCTGGGTATTGGTGAAAGTGACGAGGTACGGGTGACCTGCCGCGGCAAGGATGGCGAGGCGGCGTTACAGGCATTGGTCGCCGCGCTGTCCGTGGCGATCCACGAGGAGCATCACGCGCCGGTCGTTGCCACGCCACGCCGGGCGAATACCGAAGCCAATGTGCTGCAGGGCGTATGCGCGGCACCGGGCCTGGTATGTGGGCCATTGTTCCGCCTGACGGGCATCGAGCTGCCGCAAGACAGCGGCAATCATAGCGTCGACGAACAACTGCAAAGCCTGGATGCCGCCCTTGAGCAAGTGCGCGGCGAAATCCGCAATACGCTGGACCAGGCGCGCCAACGCAAGAACGTCGAGGAAGAAGAGATCTTCGCCGCCCACCTCGCCCTGCTGGAAGACCCGGCGTTACTCGACGCAGCCACCGCCGCCATCGAACAGGGCAGCGCCGCCACCCACGCCTGGCGTGATGCGATCCAGGCCCAATGCGCCGTGCTGCTGGCGTTGGGCAAGCCACTGTTTGCCGAGCGCGCCAATGACCTGCGTGACCTGCAACAACGGGTGCTGCGGGCGTTGCTGGGTGAAGCCTGGCATTTCGAATTGCCGGCGGGGGCGATTGTCAGCGCCCATGAGCTGACGCCCTCGGACTTGCTGCAACTGAGCGCGCAACAGGCCGCGGGCATCTGCATGGCCGAAGGCGGCGCGACTTCCCATGTGGCGATTTTGGCCCGGGGCAAAGGCTTGCCTTGTGTGGTGGCGCTGGGCAGTGAAGTGCTTGATGTGCCCCAAGGTCAACGGGTGGTGCTCGACGCCGCCAACGGGCGCCTGGAACTGGCCCCTAGCGAAACACGCCACGCCGAGGTTCATCAGATTCGCGAAACGCAGAAACTGCGGCGCCAGCAACAGCAGGCCCAAGCCCGGCAACCGGCGTGCACCGTCGACGGTGTAACGGTTGAAGTCGCCGCGAATGTCGCCTCCAGCGCCGAGGCCCAGGTGGCGTTTGACAACGGCGCCGATGGCGTCGGCCTGCTGCGCACTGAATTTCTGTTCGTCGACCGCCGTACCGCGCCGGATGAGCAGGAGCAACGCCAGGCCTATCAAGCCGTGCTGGATGCAATGGGCGACAAATCGGTGATCATCCGCACCATCGATGTGGGTGGCGACAAGCAGCTCGATTACCTGCCGCTGCCTGTCGAGGCCAACCCGGTACTGGGCCTGCGCGGTATTCGCATGGCCCAGGTGCGCCCGGAACTGCTCGACCAGCAACTGCGTGCCCTGTTGCAGGTCTCGCCATTGGCGCGTTGCCGCATCCTGCTGCCGATGGTCAGCGAAGTGGATGAATTGCTGCAGATTCGCCAGCGCCTGGATGAACTGTGCGTGGAGCTTGAGCTGACGCAGCGCCCCGAATTGGGCGTGATGATCGAAGTGCCCGCCGCCGCGCTGATGGCCGAGCAGTTGGCCAAACATGCTGACTTTTTGTCCATCGGCACCAATGACCTGTCCCAGTACACCCTTGCCATGGACCGCGATCACGCAGGCCTGGCCGCCCGGGTCGACGCCCTGCACCCGGCGCTGCTGCGCCTGATCGCCCAGACCTGCGCGGGCGCGGCGAAACACGGGCGTTGGGTCGGCGTGTGTGGCGCCCTGGCGTCTGACCCACTGGCCACGCCGGTACTGGTCGGCCTGGGGGTCAGCGAGCTATCGGTGAGCCCGCCGCAGATCGGCGAAATCAAGGACCGCATCCGTCATCTGGACGCGGCGCAATGCCGGCAACTGAGCCATGAACTGCTCGACCTGAGCAGCGCCAAGGCCGTTCGCCAAGCCTGTCAACACCACTGGCCGCTGAGCTGAAAACAACAAGAATAGGGAGACACGCCATGTACCAACACTTTATCGAAGGCCTGCAACGCCTGGGCCGCGCCCTGATGCTGCCGATTGCGATCCTGCCAATCGCCGGCCTCTTGCTGCGCCTGGGCGACACCGACTTGCTCAACATCGCGGTGATGCACGATGCCGGGCAGGCGATCTTCGCCAACCTGGCGCTGATCTTCGCCATCGGCATCGCCGTGGGCTTTGCCCGCGACAACAACGGCACGGCAGGCCTGGCCGGGGCGATTGGCTACCTGGTGATGATCTCGACTCTCAAGGTGATGGATACCACCATCAACATGGGCATGCTCGCCGGTATCGCCAGTGGCCTGATGGCGGGCGGGCTGTATAACCGCTTCAAGGACATCAAGCTACCGGAGTACCTGGCGTTCTTTGGTGGGCGACGGTTTGTGCCGATTGTCACCGGCTTTTCGGCGGTGGGCCTGGGCGTGATCTTCGGCCTGATCTGGCCGCCGATCCAGCACGGCATCAACAGCTTCGGCGTGTTGCTGATGGAAAGCGGCAGCTTCGGTGCCTTCGTGTTTGGCGTGTTCAACCGCCTGCTGATCGTCACCGGGTTGCACCACATCCTCAACAACATGGCGTGGTTCGTGTTCGGCAGCTTTACCGATCCGGTCACCGGCGCGGTGGTGACGGGCGACCTGACCCGCTACTTCGCTGGCGACCCGAAAGGCGGCCAGTTCATGACCGGCATGTTCCCGGTGATGCTGTTCGGCCTGCCCGCTGCGTGCCTGGCGATGTACCGCAATGCGTTGCCGGAACGCCGCAAAGTGATGGGCGGGATTTTCCTGTCCATGGCGCTGACTTCGTTTTTGACCGGGGTGACTGAACCGATTGAATTTGCCTTCATGTTCCTGGCACCGTTCCTGTATCTCATCCACGCACTGCTCACCGGCCTGTCAATGGCGGTCACCAATATGCTGGATATCCACCTCGGGTTTACCTTCTCCGGCGGGTTTATCGACATGGTGCTCGGTTGGGGCAAGTCCACCAATGGCTGGCTGGTGTTCCCGGTTGGCTTGGCTTACGCGCTGATCTACTACTCGGTCTTCACCTATTGCATCCGCCGCTTCAACCTGAAGACGCCAGGCCGGGAAGATATCCAGGTGGTGCAGGCCGAAGCGATGAGCGATAACCAGCGCGCCACGGCTTACATCCAGGCGCTGGGCGGCGCAGAGAATTTGTTGAGTGTCGGTGCCTGCACTACGCGCCTGCGCTTGGACATGGTTGATCGCAACAAAGCGGTGGATGCGGAACTTAAAGCGCTGGGCGCCATGGCCGTGGTGCGGCCGGGCAACGGCGGCAGTTTGCAGGTAGTAGTCGGGCCGATGGCGGACAGCATTGCTGATGAAATTCGCTTGGCCATGCCTTCATTTGTTGCCCGTGCACCTGTGACGGTTGCACCTGTGGATAAGCCGGTGGCGGTGAATGTGCAGGAGGCCGAGAAATGGCTGAGCGCCTTGGGTGGCCGAGGGAATGTGCGCCAGCTGGAAGCGGTAGCGATGACACGGTTGCGGGTGGAATTGGGGGACGATTCGGTGTTGTCTGAAGCTCAGCTCACACTGCTCGGTTGCCAAGGTGTGAGCCAATTGGATAGCGGTGTTTGGCACCTGTTGATTGGTGACAAGGCCTCGGGGCTGGGTGAGGCGCTGGAGCGGTTGGTCAGTGGCAGTGAGGTCGGCGCCAGGGTTTAGAGGTGTAGTGGCTTTTCTGGCCTCATCGGGAGCAAGCCCCCTCCCACATTTGAAGGTGTTCTCAATTCAAAATGTGGGAGGGGGCTTGCTCCCGATTGGCCCTCACAGGCGCCTGATTACTTCTGCTCAGGCACCTCAACTAAATCCAGCACCCGATCCACCATCAACTGAATACCCTCCACCATCCGATGAATCCCCAGCACCGCATCACGCTGCGGACCGTCGATATCAAAAGCCAGATTACCCGCCAGTGCCTGCACGGATGCCAGGTCTTGGGAGGCGTTGGCGAGCAGGGTTTCGCTGTTCAGGTTGGTTAGGACGGTGAAGATTTGGTCGGTGGGCGGAGAGTCAGATGGGGGATTTGGGCTGTCTTTGATCATGGCAAAATTCCTAACAAAAAGTGGGAGCTACCGACATCACTTGCAGATGATGGGTGGCAGCTGTGTACGGGTCTGCAAGACCGAGTTGTTAGGAACCCCGGCAGACCCGAGGGTCTCCCGCACACAGCCACCATGACTCGAACCACTTTATGAAAGCGGCACGATTATAGGCGTGCTGTTGAGCACTAACAAACTATCGGCGGGCTTGCAGTCCCGGTCACTGAATTGGCAGCGACTCGAGAAGGTTAGTTGTGCGAGTTCCGACGGACAACCTGAAAGGCTTATCGGAAAGGTCTGAGGCGCCTGGGTAGACGCCATCGGGAGCAAGCCCCCTCCCACATTTGAAAGTATTCACAACTCAAAATGTGGGAGGGGGCTTGCTCCCGATGAGGCCCTGACAGGCAACAAAAAACCCGCTGACCAAACTGGCCCAGCGGGTTTCTTGTTTATACAGCCAGCCAATCAAAAATCCGCCAACTGCCACACCTCATACGCCGGTGTCTCATACGGGTGGCTAAGTTTGAGAGCAGCCACAACAGCCACAATCAACTCATCCGCCACCACCAACTCAACCTTCCACTCCTCAACCACTTCAACCTGACCGACCTGCCCGATAAACGGCTGACTGCCATCCAACGCGCGGAATTGGCCCTGGCCCAGTACTTGCCAGGCGCAGTGGTCGTAGTCGCCGATGCGCCCGCCGCCAGCTGCGAAGACGGCGGTTTTCACCGTTTCTACATGGCTGTCGGGCACGAAGAAGGCGAGCTTGTACACGGCTTTAGTTCACCCACACGCGGGCGTTGCGGAACATGCGCATCCAGGCGCCGTCTTCGTTCCACTCTTCCGGGCGCCACGAGTTCTGCACGGCGCGGAATACACGCTCCGGGTGCGGCATCATGATGGTCACGCGGCCGTCGCGGCTGGTGAGGCCGGTGATCCCGCGTGGCGAGCCGTTCGGGTTGGCCGGGTAGGTTTCGGTGACCTTGCCGTGGTTGTCGACAAAACGCAGGGCTACAGTGCCGGACAGGTCGGCTTCGAGCAACGCCTCTTCGCTGGCGAACTCGGCGTGGCCTTCACCGTGGGCGATGGCGATCGGCATGCGCGAACCGGCCATGCCTTGCAGGAAGATCGAGTTGGATTCCTGCACCTGCACCATGGCGACACGGGCTTCGAACTGCTCGGAACGGTTGCGCACAAAGTGCGGCCAGAACTCGCTGCCCGGGATCAGTTCGCTAAGATTGGACATCATCTGGCAACCGTTGCACACACCCAGGGTGAAGCTGTCGTTGCGTTCGAAGAAGCCCTGGAACGCATCGCGGGCACGGCTGTTGAACAGGGCCGACTTGGCCCAGCCTTCACCGGCACCCAGCACGTCGCCGTAGGAGAAACCACCGCAGGCCACCAGGCCTTTGAACTCATTGAGGTCAACGCGACCGGCGAGGATATCGCTCATGTGCACGTCGATCGCATTGAAGCCGGCGCGGTCGAACGCGGCCGCCATTTCCACCTGGCCGTTGACGCCCTGCTCGCGCAGCACGGCAACCTGTGGGCGGATGCCCTTCTTGATGTAAGGCGCGGCGATGTCCTGGTTGACGTCGAAGCTGAGCATGGTACTCAGGCCCGGGTTGTCTTCTTCCAGGATCGCGTCGAACTCCTGCTCGGCGCACTCGACGTTGTCGCGCAGGCGCTGGATCTGGTAGCTGGTCTCGGCCCACTGGCGTTGCAGCAGGCGGCGCTGGCCGGCAAATACGGTGTCGCCATTGAAGGAGATGTTGACTTCACCGTTGTTGATTGGCTGGCCGATCACCGCCACACAGTCGTCCAGGCCGGCGGCGCTGAATTGTGCGAGTACGTCCGGAGTCGCGTCCTGGCGCACTTGGATCACGGCGCCCAACTCTTCGTTGAACAGGATGCCATTGATCTCGGCGGCATCCTCGGCAACGCTGTCGAGCACGATGTTCAGGCCGCAGTGACCGGCGAAGGCCATCTCCACGACGCTGGTCAGCAAGCCGCCGTCAGAACGGTCATGGTAAGCCAGCAGATGACCGTCGGCGTTGAGGCCCTGGATCACGGCGAAGAAGGCTTTGAGGTCTTCGGCGTCATCGACGTCCGGTGCCTGTTTGCCCAACTTGCCGTGGGTTTGCGCGAGGATCGAGGCGCCCATGCGGTTCTGGCCACGGCCCAGGTCGATCAGGATCAGGTCGGTGGTGCCCTTGTCCATGCGCAGTTGCGGGGTCAGGGTCTGGCGGATGTCGGTGACCGGCGCAAAGCCGGTAACGATCAGCGACAGCGGCGAGGTCACGCTCTTGTCGGTGCCATCTTCGTTCCAACGGGTGGCCATGGACATGGAGTCCTTGCCCACCGGGATGGTGATCCCCAGTTCCGGGCACAGCTCCATGCCAACAGCCTTGACGGTGTCGTACAGGCGCGCATCTTCACCCGGGTGGCCGGCAGCGGACATCCAGTTGGCCGACAACTTGATGTCGGACAGCTTGCCAATGCGCGAGGCGGCGATGTTGGTCAGGGTTTCACCAATGGCCATGCGGCCCGACGCGGGTGCGTCCAGCAGTGCCAGCGGCGTGCGCTCGCCCATGGCCATGGCTTCACCGGTGTAGACGTCGAAGCTGGTGGCGGTGACGGCAACGTCGGCCACCGGCACCTGCCATGGGCCGACCATTTGGTCACGGGCCACCAGGCCAGTGATGGTACGGTCGCCGATGGTGATCAAAAAGCTTTTGCTTGCTACGGCCGGGTGGTGCAGCACGCGTTCGATGCTGTCGGCCAGCTCCAGCGTGCTTGGGTCGAAATCATCGCCCAGTTCGCTTTCGCGTACGGCCGAACGGTGCATGCGTGGGGCTTTGCCCAGCAGCACTTCCAGCGGCATGTCTACCGGGCTGTTGCCGAAGTGGCTATCGGTAACCGTCAGCTGCGGCTCGGCAGTGGCTTCGCCGACCACGGCAAACGGGCAGCGCTCGCGTTCGCAGATGGCCTGGAAGCGTGCGAAGTCTTCAGGGCCGACGGCCAGCACGTAGCGTTCCTGGGATTCGTTACTCCAGATCTCGTGCGGGGCCATGCCCGGCTCGTCGTTTGGAATGTTGCGCAGTTCGAAGCGGCCACCACGGTCGCCATCATTGACCAGTTCCGGGAAGGCGTTGGACAAACCACCGGCGCCGACGTCGTGGATGAAGCTGATCGGGTTCTTGTCACCCAACTGCCAGCAACGGTCGATGACTTCCTGGCAACGGCGTTCCATCTCAGGGTTTTCACGCTGTACGGAAGCGAAGTCCAGATCTGCCGAGCTGGTGCCGGTGGCCATGGAAGAGGCCGCGCCGCCGCCCAGGCCGATCAACATCGCCGGGCCGCCGAGCACGATCAGCTTGGAGCCGACCAGAATCTCGCCTTTCTTGACGTGTTCTTCACGGATGTTGCCCATGCCCCCAGCCAACATGATCGGCTTGTGATAACCGCGCACTTCATCGCCACGGGGGGTGGTGATGGACTGCTCGAAGGTCCGGAAGTAACCGGTCAGCGCCGGGCGCCCGAATTCGTTGTTGAACGCGGCGCCGCCCAGCGGGCCTTCGATCATGATGTCCAGCGCGGTGACGATGCGCTCAGGCTTGCCGTACGGCACTTCCCACGGCTGTTCGAAGCCCGGGATCTGCAGGTTGGACACGGTGAAACCGGTGAGGCCCGCCTTGGGCTTGGCGCCACGGCCGGTGGCGCCTTCGTCGCGGATTTCACCGCCCGAACCGGTGGCCGCGCCCGGGAATGGGGCAATCGCGGTCGGGTGGTTGTGGGTCTCGACCTTCATCAGGATGTGCACAGGCTCCTGCACCGCGCCGTACTGGCGGGTTTCCGGGTCCGGGAAGAAGCGGCCGGCGACAGAGCCGACGATGACCGAGGCGTTGTCTTTATAAGCCGACAGAACGCCTTCGCTGTGCATCACGTAGGTGTTCTTGATCATGCCGAACAGGCTTTTTTCCTGGCTCTGACCGTCAATATCCCAACTGGCGTTGAAGATCTTGTGACGGCAGTGCTCGGAGTTGGCCTGGGCGAACATCATCAGTTCGATGTCGTGGGGGTTGCGCTTCAAGCCGGTGAAGGCGTTGACCAGGTAGTCGATCTCGTCTTCGGCCAGGGCCAGGCCCAGCTCGGTGTTGGCCTTCTCGAGGGCGGCGCGGCCACCACCAAGCACGTCAATCGCGGTCAGCGGCTTGGGCTCAGCGTGGCTGAACAGGCCGGCAGCCTGTTCAAGCTGGCCGACGATGATCTGGGTCATGCGGTCGTGCAGGCTGCTGGCGATCAGCTCGGCGTCGGCATCACTGAACTGGCCGGCGACATAGAAAGCGATACCACGCTCCAGGCGCTGGATTTTATCCAGGCCACAGTTGCGGGCGATATCGCTGGCCTTGCTCGACCAGGGCGAGATGGTGCCGAACCGCGGCAGAACCAGGAACAAGCGGCCGGTCGGCTCTTGCACGGGAACGCTTGGGCCGTACTTCAGAAGGCGTGCCAGCACTTGCTGTTCGTCGGCGGTCAAGACGCCGGTTACGTCGGCGAAGTGAGCAAATTCAGCATACAGGCCTGTAACAGCTGGAACCTTCTGGCTCAGTTGCTCAAGGAGTTTGCTGTGGCGAAAGGCAGAAAGGGCAGGAGCGCCGCGCAGGATCAACATCTTCGGGACAGCCTCGGAAGGGGGTGTGCTTTGAGGCCGTGCATTCTAGCGTAAACCTTCGCCAACGGCACCCGAAACGCTACCGGTGGCCGCAGCCGAACGTCAGTTGGCACGCTTTGCACGCAATCGCGGTGTTATCCACGGCGTTGGGCGCAGTTATTTTAACCATCACAATCGCTCGCCAAGCCGCGTTTCTGCGGGCTGCAGCACAGTTTGGGCGGCGCTAGCAGACAAGTGCGCCGCTGTCGAGATATGGCGCCGTGGGCCGTTTGCGTATACTGCGCAGATGTTCTCCCCAACCGTTTTGCGCCCGCGATGGGTCAAATGGCTCATCGCCACCTTGCTCTTCCTGATGCTCAGTGCCTGTGTTGACAAACCCAGCACCCTCGAGCGAATCAAGGAGGATGGCGTATTGCGGGTGGTCACCCGGAACAGCCCGGCCACCTATTTCCAGGACCGCAACGGTGAAACCGGTTTCGAATACGAGCTGGTCAAGCGCTTCGCCGACGAACTGGGAGTAAAGCTGGAAATCGAGACCGCCGACAACCTCGACGACCTGTTCAACCAGTTGGGCAAGCCCAACGGCCCGGTACTCGCCGCCGCGGGCCTGGTCAGCAGCGAACAGCGCCAGCAGCAGGTGCGCTTTTCCCACCCGTACCTGGAAGTGACCCCGCAGATCATCTACCGCAACGGCCAATCGCGCCCGACCAATGCTGCTGACCTTGTGGGCAAGAAGATCATGGTGCTCAAGGGCAGCACCCACGCCGAGCAACTGGCGGCGTTGAAAAAGCAGAATCCTGCAATCGAATACGAAGAATCCGACGCCGTTGAAGTAGTCGATCTGCTGCGCATGGTCGACGAGGGTCAGATCGACCTGACCCTGGTGGACTCCAACGAAGTAGCGATGAACCAGGTGTACTTCCCCAACGTGCGCGTAGCATTCGACCTCGGCAACGCCAGCCACCAGAGCTGGGCCGTGGCCGCCGGCGACGACAACAGCCTGCTCAATGAGATCAACGGCTACCTGGACAAGGTCGAAAAGAATGGCACGCTGCAGCGTCTGAAAGATCGCTATTACGGGCATGTCGATGTACTCGGCTATGTGGGTGCCTATACCTTCGCCCAGCACCTGCAACAGCGCCTGCCCAAGTACGAGAAGCACTTTCGCGCCTATGCCAAGGCTGAAAAGGTCGATTGGCGGCTACTGGCAGCCATCGGTTACCAGGAGTCTCTATGGCAGCCGACCGTTACCTCCAAGACCGGCGTGCGCGGCCTGATGATGCTGACCCAGAACACCGCGCAGGCCATGGGTGTGTCCAACCGCCTGGATGCCAAACAGAGCATCATGGGCGGCGCCAAGTACCTCGCCAAGATCAAGGATGAGCTGGACGGCAAGATCGCCGAGCCTGATCGCACCTGGTTCGCCCTCGCCGCCTATAATGTGGGCACCGGCCACTTGGAAGACGCTCGCATCCTGGCGAAGAAGGAAGGCCTGAACCCGAACAAGTGGCTGGACGTGAAGAAGATGCTGCCGCGCCTGTCGCAGAAGCAGTGGTACAGCAAGACCCGCTACGGCTACGCCCGGGGCGGCGAGCCGGTGCACTTTGTGGCGAACATCCGGCGTTACTACGACATCCTTACCTGGGTGACCCAGCCGCAGCTGGAAGGCGACCAGGTGGTTGAAGGCAACCTGCATGTGCCGGGTGTGGACAAGACCAAGCCGCCGCAGGACAGCCCGCAATTATAAGAACACTGAATACCAATGTGGGAGGGGGCTTGCTCCCGATAGCCTGGTGCCAGTCACTACTACAGTGACTGATCCACCGCCATCGGGAGCAAGCCCCCTCCCACATTTTGATCTGCGCTTGGCTTAAAGGCCGGTGAGCAGGTGGACTACGCCGCCCGACAACACCATCACGCCTGCTACACCCGCCGCCTTCAACGCCGCCTCATCCAACCGCCCCGCATCCTGCAACTGCACCCTCACCCGCGTCAGCGCCACACGCTGTTGTGACTTGAGATTCTCGGCGCCGCCCAAGGCACTCAGCACATCGGCGGCCAACAGACTGGGGGTCGGCGCTTCAAGCGTCTCGGCAATCAGGTCCGGGGTCAGGGCTTTCCAGAATGCCCGCTGCAATTTCTCGAACATGCTCAGTGCTCCACGACAGGTGAGGTTTCAACGGTGGCCGCGTGGAACAGGCGCAGGGCCTCACGCACTTGGCCGGCTTCCTCCAGGCCCAGCACCTGGCGGGCGATGAGTTGGCAGTCGACCAGTTCCAGTTCGCGTACGGTGGCCTTGATGCTCGGAATCAGCGGCACGCTGACCGACAGTTCATCCACCCCAAGTCCGATCAACACCGGCACCGCCAATGGCTCAGAGGCCAGCGCACCACACACGCCTACCCACTTGCCATGGGCGTGGGCCGCCTTGACGGTGCTGGCGATCAGGCGCAGCACGGCGGGATGGAAGCTGTCGGCCTGGCTGGCCAGGCGCGGGTGATCGCGGTCCATGGCCAGTGTGTATTGGGTCAGGTCATTGGTGCCGATGGAAAAGAAATCCACATGGGGTGCAAACACATCCGCCATCAACGCCGCCGAAGGCACTTCAATCATGATGCCCAGCTTGGGCAATTCGGTGAGCCCGAGCGCCAGCGCTTCTTCTTCGAGCATCCGGCGCGCCAGGTGCAGCTCGCAGAGCAGGCTGACCATCGGCAGCATGATATGCAGCCGCGCCAAGCCCGCACTGGCGAGGATCGCGCGAAACTGTTCGCGCAGCAGTTCGGGGCGTTCCAGGCACAACCGAATACCGCGCAGGCCCAGGAACGGGTTGGTCTCGCTTTCCATTGGCACATAGGCCAAGGGTTTGTCGCCTCCCACGTCCAGGGTGCGCACCACCAGATTGCGTTCGGTGCCAAGGGCACGGGCGATGGCGCTATAGGTGCCGGCTTGTTCCTCCGGGCTCGGGGCACGGTTGCGGTCCAGGTAGAGGAACTCCGAACGCAGCAGGCCCACGCCTTCACCACCCAGGGTCAGGGACTGCTCGACTTCCTGCAGCGAGGCGACGTTGGCCGTGACTTCGACGTGATGGCCGTCGCGAGTGATTGCCGCCAGGGATGCCTGTGCGATTTCACGCTGCAGCCGCAGCTTTTGCTGTTGGCGAACCGCTTGCAGTTGTTCGATTTCAGCCAGGTCCGGTTCCAGGTGAAGCTCGCCTTTGTCGGCGTCGAGCAGTACTCGTTTGCCGTTGGCCAGGGCCAATACATGGGCCGGTACACCGCAAATGGACGGCAGGCCGAGCGCCCGGGCGAGGATGGCCACGTGGCTGGTAGCCCCACCGGCGACAGTGACAAAACCCAGCACCTTGCTGGTATCCAGGCCGGCGGTTTGCGAGGGCGTGAGTTGTTCGGCGACCAGGATGGCGCACTCAGGCAGGTCCAATGACCGTTCGGGAACACCCAGGATCAGCTTGAGCACGCGCTGGCCGACATCGGCCAGGTCCGCCGCACGCTCGGCGAGCAGCGCCTTGCCCAAGCCTTCGAAGAGTTTCGCGGTCGCCAGCGTGGCGCTGTTCCAGGCAAAGGCGGCGCTCTTGCCTTGGGCGAGCAGGCCGTGGGCTTGCTCCAGCAGGGTCGGGTCTTCGAGCAATTCCTGATGGGCACGGAAAATTTCGGCCTGGGCACTGCCGGCGGCCTTGTCTTGCAATGCCTGCAGCGCTTCGGCTGCCGCCCGCAGGCCACGCGCCAATGCGGCACGCTCGAAGGTTTCGCCAGCACCGGTTTCAGGAATATTCAGCGCCGGTTCGGCCACTTGGACGACCTGGCCAAACGCCGAGCCCGGTGATGCACACACGCCCCGCATCAAGCTATCCGATGATACCGGCGCGGCAGGCTTGACTACTTCGACCGCCGCCACCGTCTCGCCACAGCCGTCCTGCAACAGCGCCACCAGCGCCTGGATCGCCGCCTCGGCATCGGTGCCCGCCGCACTCACTTGCAGGCTATCGCCCCGGGACGTCTGCAGCGCCATGATCGCCACCAGTGACTTGGCATTCGCGCTCTGGGTTTGCTTGTGCAGGTAAATGCTTGAACTGAACCCTTTCGCCGCCTGGGCAAGCACTGCCGCTGGGCGAGCGTGCAAGCCGTTGGCGTTGGGCAAGGTCAGGGGCTTGGAGAACAGCGCATCGCCCTCCTCTTCATCGGCTTCTGACGACGCTTGCCCGGGCGACACTCGCAACAGTGGCCGGCCTTCCTCGACAACGCCCTGATCGGGCGCCAGCAATACAAATGGCTCGCCACTGACGACCAGCATCAGGGTCAGCAGACTGCGGGCATTGAGCGCCACGTAGTCGGCGTCGAATTCAAGCAGCGGTTGCCCGGCCACCACCCGCTGGCCTTCTTCGACCAGGCGGGTGAAGCCCTGGCCCGCCAGGTTCACGGTGTCCAGGCCGATATGCAACAGCACCTGCACGCCGTTGTCGTCGGTGACACTCACCGCATGGCCGCTGTCCTGGATATTGCTGATCACGCCGGCCAGCGGCGCGCAGAGCGTCTGCGAGGTGGGATCGATGCACAGGCCGTCGCCGATCACGCGACTGGAAAACACTGGGTCGGGTACCTGATCCAGCGCCAGCAGCACCCCGGACAGGGGCGCCAGCAGTTCCAGGGGTTGAGATGGGGTCATGACTTCACCTGTTTGTGTTGTTCTTTAAGAATCATTGAGTCGATGCAAGGTTGAGGATGACGAAGATCAAAGGTGGGAGCAGGCTTGCCCGCTCCCACATTAGCCCGCGCACTCCTTACGGATTATTTCCACCAGTATTCGACTTGCACGCCCATGTTCGAACCATGCCGTGCCGTGCCATAGGCGCCGGTATCGGATAACGCCGAGCCCGCCGCGAGTTCATTCGCTGCGCGCTTGGCCGCCTGGTTCCAGCTGGCGTAGGTGTAGTACAACCGCACTTCCGGCCGCGCCCAGAACTCCGGTCCTTTGGGCGACCAGGTCGGCGCAAACGTGAATTTGCTCAGCTTGCGTGTACCGCCGGTAGCCTCCACCTGATCGTGGCCCAGTTCAGCGACCAGCTTGAATTGTTCGCTGATGGCATACGCAGGGCGTACGCCAAGGGACATCCAGTTCTGGTCCTGGCGCCCCGGGCGTACATCCTTCTGGTACACCGCCTGGACTTGCCCACCGAAACGCGGGGTCACCTGCCAGTCAAAGAACTCCACGGCACGGTAGCTTTTGCTGCTCTTGTCCAGCCGGGTATTGCCGGTATAGCCCAGCCCGGTGCCAGGGCCTTCGCCGTACTGCAGGGCGAACTTGTTCTTGCCGCCCAGGAACGGGGTTTGCACATGCTGCGCGGTCAGCGCCCAACCGCTGTTGGTGTCACGCCCGCCGGCCTTGGCGATGTAGCTCAAACCAAGCTCCAGCTCGCCACCCGGGTTGGTGTTGAAACCGGCCACGTTGAAGTCGTGACGGGTGGCGTACTCCTTCTGGTACAGATTGTCCTTGCGCGACAGGGCGTAGCTGTATTTCAAGCCGCCGATCAGCACGTCCTCGATCCCGCCACCGGTGGCGCTCTGGTTCCAGTAGTAGAAGTCGGAGATATGGATATCGTTACGCTTGTAGTAACGCCGCCCGGCCCACAGCGAACCACCGTTGAGACTGGGCAGGTTGGACCATTGCGCATACATCTGCGGCATGCGTGCCGAGCCGTTGTTTTCACCCTGGAACTTCAGGGCGCGGTCGTACTTGTTGTAGAGGGAGGCCATGGCATCCACGCTGAGCACCGAGCCGTCGTCGAACGTCAGCAGGTCCTGGCGCAGTTCCAGTTCGGCATATTGCTCGCATTCGTTACCCAAGCGATATTTGGTTTGCGCCCCCGGCAGTTGGAAGCACTGCTGCTTGCCGCTGCCCGTTGACGTGCCCGCGCCGCTGCGCAAGTAACCGGCGAACTCCAGGGCCTGGGCGCCAAACGGCACAGCAAGGCACGACGTAATAAGGCCCAGTTTTATTGTTGTTTTCATGAAGCGCTCCTTTATTTTTATTGTTTTTTCTTACTGTTTTGCATGACGCGATCACTGGTAGGAGCGAGCTTGCTCGCGAAGAACTTCGAGGCGCCGCGCTGAACCTGGAGCGGCGCGTATCGTTGATGATCTTCGCGAGCACGCTCGCTCCGACAGGGGTATTTCAGTCCGTCAGGTGCAGCACAAACGATTCGTAGGGGCGCAACACCACCGTGCTCGTGCGCGCCGGGCAATCGGGGTAATTGCTGATGAGCAGCCGCTGCGCGCTCGACGGGTTGATCACCTGGTCGGGCAGCTGGATTTCGCACGGCGTGCCGTAGAAGTTGTTGAGCACCAGCAGGCGCTCGCCGTGGCCTTCGCGCACGTACGCCCAGACCTGGCGATGGTCTTGCAGCAGTGGGCGATAAACGCCTTCCTGGATCAGTGGCTCGCAACGCCGCAGGGCGATCAGGGCGCGGTAGTGATGCAGCACCGAATCCGGATCATCCAGCTGGCTTTCCACGTTGATCTGCGCGGCGTTGGCCGGGATACCAATCCAGGGCTCGCCACGGCTGAAACCGGCATTGGCCTGGCCGCTCCACTGCATCGGCGTGCGACCGTTGTCGCGGGATTTCTGCATGATCGCCGCCATGCTCGACGCCTCGGACTCCCCGGCATCACGCTTGAGGCGGAAAATGTTCAGGGTTTCCACATCGCGGTACTGTTCGATCTTGTCGAAACCAGGATTGGTCATGCCCAGCTCTTCGCCCTGGTACACATACGGCGTGCCCTGGAGGAAGTGCAGCGCGGTGGCGAGCATCTTGGCCGAGACCACGCGGTATTGGCCGTCATCACCAAAGCGCGAGACCACCCGCGGCTGGTCGTGGTTACACCAGAACAGCGCGTTCCAACCGCCACCGGCCTGCATGCCCAGTTGCCAGTCGGAGAAAATCTGCTTGAGTTGCAGGAAATCGAAGTCGGCCTTCACCCACTTCTGCAGGTTGGGGTAATCGACTTTCAGGTGGTGGAAGTTGAAGGTCATCGACAATTCTTTCGAAGCCGGATTCGAGTAGCGGATGCAGTGCTCCAGGCTGGTGGACGACATTTCGCCGACGTTGATCAGGTCATGGCCTTCGAAGACTTCACGGTGCATTTGCTGCAGGTATGCGTGCACATTCGGGCCGTCGGTGTAGAAACGGCGACCGTCGCTGTTATCTTCGGGGAAGTCGGCGGGCTTGGAGATCAGGTTGATCACATCCAGGCGGAAACCGCCCACGCCTTTGTCACGCCAGAAGCGCATCAGCTTGAACACTTCGGCGCGCACCTTGGGGTTGTCCCAGTTGAGATCGGCCTGGGTGTGGTCGAACAGGTGCAGGTAGTACTGGCCGGTCTGCGCTTCGTATTCCCAGGCCGAGCCGCCGAACTTGGATTCCCAGTTGTTCGGCTGGTCGCGCCAGATGTAGAAGTCGCGGTAGGGGTTGTCGAGGCTGCTGCGCGCCTGCTGGAACCACTCGTGCTCAATGGAGGTGTGGTTGACGACGATATCGAGCATCAGCTTGATGCCACGCTTGGCCGCTTCGCTGATCAACAGGTCGCAGTCGGCCATGGTCCCGTAGCTGGGGTCGATGGCGTAGTAGTCGCTGATGTCGTAGCCGTTGTCGCGTTGCGGCGAGCGCAGGAACGGGGTGATCCACAGGCAATCCACTCCCAGCCATTTCAGGTAGTCGAGCTTGTCCACGATGCCCAGCAGGTCACCGGTGGCGTTACCCGCGTGGCTATGGAAGCTTTTGGGGTAGATCTGGTAGATCACCGAGTGTTGCCAGTTTTGCATGGTGGGTTTCCTTCAATTAATTGTGTGCGGGCTTTGAGGGCCTCATCGGGGGCAAGTCCCCTTCCACATTTGAAATGCATTCCCCTGTGGGAGGGGGCTTGCCCCGATGGCGGTGGATCAGGCGACCCGATATCCAGGCCGGATAATCTTCATGCTCAACACACAGGTCAGTACAAAGGGCACGACGATCGCGACGGCCATGCCGATCACAAACACCGGGATGTACTGCGGGATGATCGAGATAAACCCGGGCAGGCCGCCGACGCCGATGGCCGAGGCCTGGACCTTGTTCAGCGAGAGGAAGATGCAGCCAAGGGCAGACCCCACCAGTGCCGCGTAGAACGGGAATTTGTATCGCAGGTTGACACCGAACATCGCTGGCTCAGTGATGGCGAAATACGCGGAAATCGCCGACGTCGAGGCCATGCTTTTTTCCCGCGCATTGCGGCTCATGTAGAACACCCCCAATGCCGCACTGCCCTGGGCCAGGTTGGACATGACGATCATCGGCCAGATAAAGGTGCCGCCCTGGGTGGAAATGAGCTGCAGGTCCACGGCCAGGAACATATGGTGCATGCCGGTGATCACCAGCGGTGCGTAGAGCATGCCGAAGATCAAGCCGCCCAGTATCGGCGCCAGCTCAAACAGCGTGACCACGCCTTCGGTAATCAGGATGCCGAGGTGGCGGGTCACCGGGCCAATAATCGCCAGCGCCAGGACACCGGTAACAACGATGGTGGTGATTGGCACCACCAGCAACTGGATGGCATTCGGCACTCGTGCCCGCAGGTATTTCTCGATCACGCTCATGACATAGGCGGCCATCAGGATCGGCAGGATCTGGCCCTGATAGCCGACTTTCTCGATCTGGAACCAGCCCAGGATGTCGAAGTACGGCAGGCTCTGCCCATCGAGCCCGGCGACCGCCTTGCCGTAGTTCCAGGCGTTGAGCAGGTCGGGGTGCACCAGCATCAGGCCGAGCACGATGCCGAGGATTTCACTGCCGCCGAACCGCTTGGCCGCCGACCAGCCCACCAGCGCGGGCAGGAATACGAACGAGGTATTGGCCATCAGGTTGATCAGGTTCCACAGGCCATCGAGGTTCGGATAGGCCTCCAGCAAGGTCATGTCCTGAATGAACATGCCCTTGGCGCCCATCAGGTTGTTCACCCCCATCAACAGGCCGGCAATGATCAGCGCGGGCAGGATCGGCATGAACACATCGGAAAATACCCGTACCAACTGTTGCAAGGCATTGACCTTTTCGCCACCGGCCTTCTTGACATCGGCGATGGTGGACGCGGCGAGACCGGTCTGTTCGCGCAAGGCGGCATACACCCTTTCCACTTCGCCGGGGCCGATCACCACCTGGAACAGGCCGCCGGTAAAGAACGATCCCTTGACCAGGTCGACCTGGTTCAACGCACTGCTGTTAACCAGGCTCGGATCCTTGAGCGCCAGGCGCAGGCGGGTCACGCAATGGGCAGCTTGCTCAAGGTTGTCGCGCCCACCGAGGTTCTCGAGAATCTCGCGGGCGATAGTCGGATAGTCGTGGCTCATGCTCGTTTTCCACTGTGATTGTTTTTATGGGTGGCAGTCGTTGGCAGCACGCCGAGGGCAAAACTACTCGTCTGTACGAGTTAAATCAACAACTCGTCTGTACGAGTTACACTTTTGTTTATAAATGCGAACTTACCGTCAGATTTTTCCCCTGGCTATAGGACTGCCCAATGGACAAACCCCACCTCTGCCACTAAGGTTCCTGCCTTGAATGCAAGCCGGGCATAGAGCCATCTCATGAGCAAATACAACCAGATCTATACAGATCTGCTTGCCAGCATCACCACCGAACGCCTGCAACGCGGTACGCGCCTGCCCTCCGAAACCGAGCTGATGGACGCCTACCAAGCCAGCCGCGGTACCGTGCGACGCGCCATTGAGCAGTTGCAGGAACGTGGCTTTGCCCAAAAGATCCATGGCAAGGGCACCTTTGTGTTGTCGCCCAACCCGATCGAGTTCCAGTTGGGCGGTATCGTCAGCTTCCATGAGACCCACGCCGACCTGGGCGATGACGTATGCACCGAGGTGGTTGAATTCACCCAGCTCCCATTGGAAGGGCCACTGCTGCAACACTTCGAGGCCGAGCCGGGCACGCTGATCACCCGCATCAAGCGGGTACGACGCATCGGCGGCAAACGGGTGATCCTGGACATCAACCACTTCATCGCCGAGCTGATTCCCGGCCTGGATCGCCATATCGCCGAACAGTCGATCTACGCGTTTATCGAGCAGACATTGCAGCTGCAGATCAGCTATGCACAGCGCACCATCGAGGCCTTGCCACGCAGCAAGGACGATCAGGCGCACCTGGACCTTGACGGGCAAAGCCATGTGATCGTGGTGAGTAACCAGACGTTCTTGCAGGACGGCCGGCAGTTCGAGTACACCGAGTCACGGCATACCCTGGACAAGTTCTACTTTTCGGATATCGCACGGCGCTGAGCACGCTCTTGTAGCCTAACTATGTAGCGCCCTCCCCGCGCCAGCCTGGGGGAATCTCGCCCTTCATTTTTGAAGGATGAGCACTCCCATGATTTCGAGCCAAACCCGCACCCTGCCCAACGCCGCCGACAAGGCAGCCCTCAAGGCCCTCGCCGGACGCGTGATCCTGGCCTGCCCCAGTCTGCACGATACGGCTCACGAAACCGCCCGCGGCATATTGAATAAACACGGCGTCAAGGGCCTCGACCCGGACGAGGTGTATTACCACCGCTTCAAGGCAGCCCAAAGCAGTTCACTGACCTTTACCGGCTGGGAACATGTGCTGGAAAAACCCTACGAATCGACGACCCTGACCGAGCTGGTGATTCATCGCTTCCGCGCCACCGACTACGACAACGCCGACCTACTGGACCTGTACGGCGGCTTCTATACCAAAGGCCCGGAATACGGTGACTTCAATCAAACCAATGAAGTACGCCTGCATGCCAACGAAGTGCTCAAGGACTTCTGGACCCTGAAGTTCAGCGACCTCTATCGCGACAAGCTCGACAGTTTCTGGCAGGACCACGCCGAGGCCTTTCGCACCCTGGCCAAATGCAACTTCCTCAGCAAGGCGGTGCAGGCCCTCGAGTTCAAGCACCTGAGTGCCGAAGACTTCCACACCTGCATCAGCGCCGTGGCCCCGCACCTGAGCTGGCCGGTCAGCCTGGCCATGCTGCAGACCGACGCGGCGCCAGGCGCCGGTGCACAGGTCGCCGCCCTCGACCTGGACGGTTACGTGGCTACCAACCTGTTGCGCATCATTGACGCAGCCGGGCGACAAATACTCTATGTGCCAGGTGAGCAGCAAACCTTCAAAGTGTTCGAGACCGCTGCGCAATTGCACTGGTGGTTGCTCGGGATCATGGATGACAAAAAGACCCGTGACCTGTTCCTCTGCCACTTCTCCCTGACTGACCGCGAGGCCATGACCGACGGCATCACTGACCTGATGAATCGCCTGGTGCAGACCTGGGGCAAGTCGGATCATCACATGATCAACCAGAAGAACCAGGCGGTCACCACGGACGCCTTCAGTTGGCTGCGGGACCGCACCCGCGCAGCGATGTATGACGAAGCCGAGCAGTTGCTGACCACCAATGCGCAACTGAGCAAAAAACTCTGGATCGGTTACCTGAGTGCCGGCCTCAAGATATTCGGGCCACTGGCCGTCATCGGTTGGCCGGTAGCCTTGCCGGTGCTGGGCGCCAGCATCGCCAACCTGGCCCTGAACATCGACCAGGCGGTCAATGGCCGAACCAGCGCCGAGCGCAAGGCTGGGGTGACCGGTTCGGTGTTCAGCGCGATCGACACCCTCTTCAACCTGGCAGCGCTGCATGGTCCTGGGCCCATCGCCGAAGTGGGCGCCGAAGTCGAAGCAGCGGAAGCGGCCGAAATGGCCAAATACGATGAGGCGCTGAACCCCGAGGCAGCCGAACCTGCAAGCCCTGCCGTGCCTGCCCCCCCCACGCTGCCCCAACTGCCCGGCGACGGCCTGGGACAAATACCCTCGAGCTGGCAGCGCCTGCAAGGGCTGGAGGGTGCTACGGCGATGACCGAAGGCGGTCGTTTTGAACAGATCTACCGCATCAATGCCAACCCTTCGACCCTGATCAAGCTCAAGGACGCGGTGTTTTACGTGCGTTATGAAGCGGACGTGAACGGCGGCGGCACCTGGGCCATCATCGACCCGCTGAACCCCCACGCCAGCACCGGCTCATTGCCCGTACGCCTGAATGCCGAGGGCGAATGGGAGCGGGCGCTGCGCCCCTCCGAGGCGGTGCGCGGTGGTAGCCCCATGGATACCCCGAGCACGAGTACACGACCGAGACTTGCATCCGACTATCGCCGGCCAAGCGCTTATGGGGAGCCGGGTTTTAGAAACCCGTCCTCCAGCCTACCGACCCCTTTTGATCTGAAGAACCAGAGCAGTTTCGACATCGGCCTCGCCATGTCTGGCGGGCCGGACTACATCAGGCCAATCATCACCCCTACCGGCGAAGCTGGCGGTTTCAGCACCTCGGACTATTTCATCAACCCCATGCGGGCAAAAATCCTCAGCAGCGCGCGCAATTTTTTCTCCCGGCCGTTCTTCACCAGCACCCTGCCCGAGCGGCCGGCACTGCCTGCCATCACGCCAGGCACGAGCCCCGAGCAGCTGATTGAAAAAAGTCTGGCAAACGCCAAGGGGCTGGTCATCGCCGAGAGCCCGAATCGGGTCGCCAGTACCTATCTATTGATCAAGCAAATGCCCAACCTGGCCAAGCAAGGCGTCAAGACCCTCTACCTGCACAGGTTCTACAACGACTTGCATCAACTGGACCTGGATGCCTTCGCCAACAGTGGCGTCATGCCTGACCGCCTGGGCAAGTACCTGCGCGAGTTGGACCCGACCAATATGGGCCGCTTCAATACCCTGGAACTGCTGCACGCCGCCCGCGACAACCATATACGCATCCAGTCCAGCGAATGCCTGGCCAACTACCTGCCCAAGGGGTCGGCGGTGGATGAGCAAATGTCGAAGAACTTCATCACCAGTGAAATCCTGCGCCTCGACCAGGCCAAAAACGGCGTCGGCAAATGGGTGATGCTCACGGGGGCGGAAAACACCAACACCTTTAGAGGCGTGACCGGCATCAGCGAGATAAACGGCGGCACCAGTCTGCGCGTTACCGAGGAACTTGGCGGCCAAAGCAGCCAGATCAAGATCGGCTATGGCCCCAAGGTCAACAACCTGCCAGTAATTGACCCGGTGAGCCCACCACTCAATGCGCTGGACACTGACCTTTTCCTGGAAGTACCGATGCGCGAGAGCGAACAAATACACCCCCATATTTTTGCACAGAGAGACCTTGAAGCAATCCTCGGCTCACCTGGGGACTGCGTCATGCAACAGACCCGTAACGAGCTGACGCTTATTCACCGCAACCGCCTGAACAACCTGGTACGCAACCGCATCCAGCACTCGGACGCCGGTTATTTCATTGATCGCGAGGCCTTTCCAAGGCTCAACGGGACTGCCTACAAGACCCTGCCTGAACTGCGCGGCGCCCTGGGTGCAAACGGCCTCACGCTCAAGGGCCTGCCGCCGGCCAAGACACTGGTTCCGGCAATAGAGCTGGAGCGCCCTGCCGTGCAGGCCGTTGTTGAAACCACCGCCGAGACGGGCGCGGCGCTGGCGCCTTCGGCCATTCCCAGCGGTGCGGTGGAGGCCAGCCTACGGCCAGAAATCCCCCCAGCGTGGGAAGCCAATGAAATCCTCGAAGGCCGCAAACCGGTCAGCGAGCCTGGCAGGGATCAAGGCATCTATCGCTTGGAGTCCAACCCGGCGGCGGCCATCCTGCTCAACGACACGCCGTATTACGTGCAGTATGTGAGTGACGTCAATGGCGGCGGACACTGGGCAATCGTCAATCCTGAAACTCCACTTGCCCTCTCGGAAGCCATCCCGGTGCGCTTCAACGCCCAGGGTGAATGGGAAGTGTTGCCCAGGCCCGGCCTGAAAGGCGGCGCCGGGCAGCTCATCAACCGGTTGCCGGGCCGCAGGCCGGTGCCGACGGTGCAAAGCCCGGCCGTCGCCTATGAAATACCGCCGGACTTACGTGCCCCCCTGGAAAATGCCGCCGCCGGGCCAGGCACTGCGAAATATGCCCTGAGCGACGAGGGCGTGAACCTCTTCGACAACGGCCCCGACCCCTACGCGCCATTCAAAAGCAGAAGGCAGCAACTGTTCAAGGATGCGGTGGCCTTCCTGCGCAGGTTCCGTGCGACCAATCGCCCGCCTATTCCCTCGGTGCCGGCCAAGGCCCCAACGGCGACCTGGCTGGAGGCACTACTGAAGGACGGACGTGGCATCGTGGTCGGCGAAGCCCACAGCGGCGTGGGCAGCAAACAGCTATTGATTGAGCACATGGAGTTGCTGGCACAGAAAAACGTCAAGACGTTGTATTGCGAGCATCTGCTGCGCGACTTTCACCAAGCAGCCCTGGACAGCTTTTTCGAAAGCGGCGAAATGCCCGAGACGCTCAGGCGCTACCTGCAGAGCCTCGATAACGGCATGGGCACCGATCCGCTGGGGCAATACAACTTCATGGAACTGATCAAAGCTGCCCGCACGCATAAGATCCGCATCCAGGCCATCGATTGCCTGGCCAGTTACCGTACCGACGGATTTATCCCGGCCGTGACCGATAGCCAGATCGCCCGAGGTGCGCAACGCCATGCCTTGATGAACTACTACGCAAGCACCGTGATCCGTGCCGACCAGGCAGCCCAAGGTGCGCACAAATGGGTAGCGCTGGTGGGCAATACCCACGTCAGCAGCTACGAGGGGGTTCCAGGGCTGAGCGAACTGGAAGAAGTGCATGGACTGAGGATAGAGGATGTTGCGCCCGGGCAATCCCAAGGCATCATTCCAGACCCTGGCATCCCGGCAACCGGCGAGGAAGGCGCGGTGAAAAGCGACCTGCTGTTTCAGTCGCAGATTCCCCGAAAACCTGCAACCTCCGCAGAGTTCGACGCCTTGCTGCAACGCCGCGGAATGTTTACCGTCGACTCGTCGTCGGTGTCGCCCATCCTGAAACATCGCAGCAAACTGGGAGAGCTGGTCTCTACGGATATCCGTAACCAGAACGGCTACTTCTTTATCGAGCGCCCCAATTGGCCGAGCGTTAGCGGAAAGCGCTTTGACAGCCTCAAAGGATTGTTTGCCGCGCTTGAAGACATGGGTATGGTGATGGTTGGCAAACCGGCACCGCTATGAGCAGCAGCTGAAACCAGGGAATGAGAACACTGTGAATATCCCGAGCAAATGGCGCGAACAGTTCCCCCATGCACTGATCGAACAACAGTCCATCGGCGAGTCGCGCGCAGACGTCTATCGACTCCGCAGCGAACAAGGCGAAGACCTGTTCCTGAAGTCCGAGCCCCTTGGAGAGTTCACTGAGCTGGCAAACGAAATCGAGCGCCTGCGCTGGTTGCGGCAACAAGGGCTACCGGCACCGATTGTGGTGGATGAAGTGATAGACCAGGATCGCCACTGGCTACTGATGAGCGCCATGCCAGGGCAGGACCTGGCGACGATCGACGGCCTTCCTGTGGCGCACATCATAGAGATCCTGGCGAACGCCCTACGCACGCTGCATCAGGTTCCCACCGTTCTTTGCCCCTTCGATCACTGCCTTGAAGTGCGCATCGCGACCGCACGGGACCACATCAACGCGGGCTTGGTCGACGAGACCGACTTCGACGATGAACGACTAGGACAAAGCGCCGAGCAAGTGTTGGACGAACTGGTATCGACACGGCCAACCACCCAGGACTTGGTGGTGACCCATGGCGACGCCTGCCTGCCGAACTTCATGACCGCAGACGGCCGTTTCAGCGGTTTTATCGATTGTGGTCGCTTAGGCGTCAGTGACCGCTACCAGGACCTGGCCCTGGCAGCGCGCAGCATTACCCAAAACTTTGGACAGGCATGGGTGGCACCGTTCTTCGAGTGCTATGGCGTAGAGCCCGATGAGCAGCGCATTGCGTATTACTGCTTGCTTGACGAGTTCTATTAAAGGGCTCCCACATAAAGCAAAACCCCGGCACCAGGCCGCAATGCCGTTCAGTTAAGCGTATACCGCCCTTTGTAGGAGCGAGCTTGCTCGCAAAAAACGTCAACGATAACGCGTGCTTCCTGAATGAACGCGGCGCCTATGAGTTTTTCGCGAGCAAGCTCGCTCCTACAAAATGCCTTAACTGAACAGCATTACGGCACCAGGCCGGGGTTTTGTTATTGAGCATTGACCTGCCAGTGCAGGGTCACTCCCACTCTATTATCAATATTGAATAAAAACCCATATATTTCATATAGTTAAAAATCAAAAGGTTACTCATGCCATGGAATATACCATTCCATCATAAGCGCGGAGATTTGCGAATCAGCTTGACTGGCCCACTTCCGGGACGAACGCCTTGGCGATCTGCCTTAGTAGAATGGCCAGCTCGGCAGGGTCGCCATTACGGCGTACCTCAGTCAGTAACTCGACCGCATAGTCAGGACAGGACGCGAACAGCTCGGCCATTGCCTCGTCGTGGGATCGTTCCTTCATCTGTTACCCCTTTCTCAGCTAAGCATGAGATTCAAGTTTACATCCGCAATCCTGGGGGTCGAGCGGGTCATGGATAAGCGAGCAGTTGAACCAATCCAGCAAGACCTGAGCTTAATCCTACGAAGAGTGCAATTCTGAAACGCTTCTGGTAGGGCCGGTAATGGGAGCTCTCGATCTTCTTGAACTCGTCTTCTCCGATTCCAGCGTCGCTCCTCGCGTACAGGGCCATTTGCAAATAACGCTTAGCACTGTCCGGATCACGTTTCGCGTCAATGTAATGTGAATAGTTCCAGTACGAAATGCCAAGCGCTGTCGCGCAAAGCGTCCATGAAACGGCCTGAGCGACCAATCCTGATGTCGACACGTTGTACCTTCCTACCTAGACAAGCCGCCAATGGCGACGCGAAAAATGCGGCTTTTTTAACCTTGGCCCGCGCTGGACCGAGGGCTTGAGCTTACCTGGGAACGCTGTCAGATCTCCACCGGGGATGTCAAAATGTTCAGATTGACGATTAGCAGGGCGTGCCATTACATCGTTATACTGAGGCGTGAGCAGTCGATATGTGTACGAAAATACATATAGACGCTTGTCTTGGCATCACATAGCTCATGTCAGCTGGACGACTGGTCCACGAAAGGGATAAAAATGGCACTTGCAACGAAAAAACTAGGCTTAATGCAATCTCAGCTTGAGACAAAACGAAAAACGGTTTCGTTTGATAGCTATGACCTGTCAGTTAGACAAGTTTTAGATATGGTCGAGTCTGGAGATATATTCGTGCCACCAGAATACCAGCGACAGTTCATTTGGGACGCTGATCGACAATCAATACTCGTAGAATCTGTACTACTGGGAATTCCGGTACCAAGTCTGTTCATGGCAATGAACTCAGACTCTACTTGGGAGGTTGTTGACGGAGTACAACGACTAGGATCACTCAGCCACTTTGTAGGAAGCCAAGAGCTTTTAGCTAAAATACATCGCGCTAACCCACTCATAGTGAACGGATTAGAAAAGCTGAGCGCATTCAACGGTACAGGTTTTATAGACTTTCCAAAATCTATGCAATTGCAGTTTCTAACTCGGCCAATCCGCGTCACAGTGCTAAACGATAGAAGCGATCTTGCAGTACGCTTCGATCTTTTTGAACGCCTTAACACAGGGGGCGTATCGTTAACCGATCAGGAAATCAGGAACTGCGTCTATCGCGGGCCATACAACGACGATCTTAAAACACTATCGACGCTCGCTGACTTTAAGTCTTCAGTTAAAATAACAGCCAAGAACGAATCTAACGGCACTTACGAAGAACTAGTACTACGGTTTTTTGTTTATCTTTATCGCTACAATGACTTCAACCACGCAGTCAAGGAATTCATGAATGAATATATGAATAGCGTCCGACACAGCGTAATCCCACTGTCAGACAAGAAGCTATTTGGCGACGTGATGGAAATATTAGCAAAGGCCTTCCCTAACGGTATAAACAGAGGCCGAGGCGGGTTGACGCCTGTAAACTTATTTGAAGCACTTTCCGTCGGAGTTGCCTTAGCTTTAAAGCAAGGCAAAAAAATCGACCTTTTGAAGCTACCAGTACTAGCTAATGACGAAAATCTAAAAAAATTTACAGGTGCCGGCTCTAATCAGAAAAAATTTGTAGTTGGGCGTATCGAATACGTACGTGACGCTTTATGACAATTTGCCAACTTGCACGAGAAGGGATGAATGATCGACTATCAGAATCGCGCTTACTTTATTCAAGCATTAAGAATTTAGAAGTGATAGACGGCACACCTCAGCCCATGGGACCTATGTCACTGACGTTACGTGGTTTAATCTATGTATCTTTATATGGCGCAATCGAATATTCAGCAACGCAAGGAGTACAAGCATTCATCAACCACCTTTGTGGCCTCAACATACAGACAAAACATCTCGAACAATCATTGTTTACCATCGCCCTTGACTCGCAATTAAGCTCAGCTCGATCTGGGTCAGAGAAAAAAAAATGGGAAGCACGACGAGATATATTTTCACACCAGCAGTCTACGTCTTTATGCGCTATACCTGACACCGTTTTTGGAAGCTACTTACACAATGTCTATCCGAAAACAATCTTAGAAATTTTCTGTTGCTTAGGAATAGCAAAACCGGCGACTCAAAATCCTAGTGAAGTAGGCTATTTCAAAGAGATAACTGAAAAGCGCAACGCGGTTGCTCATGGTCGCGAATCTGCAAGCGAGGCGGGTAGAAACTTATCATTGAATGAGCTGGAAATACGATTAAATGCCGTATATAGCATCTGCTCCTACTTCCTTGATTGCTTGGAAGAGCAGGCAGACAGCTTGAAATTTGTAAAGGCTAGACATCGCGCTATTTACAGACAAGCATAAATCAGTTCTTTTCGAGCACTAATACGCTTTCCACCGTCTGACGCTTTTTAATATAAACTTTTGATTTTTTATTCAAATCCACCATCGAACGAGCCGCTACGAAATCTGCGTGATAGTTCAGCCCCAAGCCAACATGACGGGCCATCTCTTCGATAATAAGCGCAACATCATTCCTAACCTCCTTGTAGTAGGAATTCTGAACAACCAATACAAACGGAGCGCCATTCTTGAGTACACGCGCTGCCTCTGCGACAGAATTATACAAAGAATCAAAATACTGAATGTGACTCTTCAAATAATAAGTACCTGATGCTTTAGATCGATGATTTTTAACTTTATCTAGAAATTCCAAACAAGTCTCCCCCCACTCAACTCTTTCTTCCGAACCGGTTCTCGGAACAGTTGAGCTTCCAGTAAGGTCTCTGCGAAGCTGTGCGAAATTCTGGCCTCCAACCCGAATCACTGCAAGCTCAACGTAGGTAGCAACAGCATAGTCAATACGAGTGCAATATGGCGGAGAAGTCAAAATGGCATCAACCGAATTTTCTGACAATGGCAAGTTTTTCGCATCAGAAAGAATCAACTGTACTTGGTCGAGATTGAGCTCTCTATCCCGAGGAGAGATGGCCTGATGAACACTTAACTGCTCGACCTCCTTGATAAAAAGCCCGAACACCTCCTCCTTTGGCACATGCTTTCTCTCCTCTGAGCTCTTACTTACTTTTATCCAAGTAGGATTCGAAGCAACAAAATTTGCAGTTAGCCTCCGCACCACTCTAAATAAGGCTAGATAAAAAAATGCCGAGAGCGGTGTTAGCTTATCAAGCCCCTCCGAGGTATTCAGCGGAACGTAGGTGGCATGAGAGATCAATGTTGAATTTATGCTTTCTTCAACGCGTCGAATATTCGAAGAAGAAGCTGAGTCAAACCAATGGGAAAGGGGGTCAGAATCGAAATCAATCTTTAGACGCTCAGCTTTTTTTACAATAGACACAGCAAGCGGCAACAGACTTTTTAAATCCAGCACGGAAACTAAAGCCGCTTTAGCCACAATAATCATTGCGGGATTTAGGTCCGAGCCAACTACATTAAACCCAAACTTCAAAGCTGTACTTGTTGTAGTACCACTTCCGTTCCATTGATCTAATATTACTGACTCTGGGGCAAGATCCAAAACCCCAAGCACACTCTCCACAAATGACTCTGAAAATCCAGCATAATAAGGAAACAGCTTTCGCGCCTCTGCTTCAAGCGGATTCAAATGCCTTTTGGGGTTAGTTATGGATGAGTATTGAGGCATATTCTGCAAAAGAACTCTTAATAAATCATGACTGGATCTCCTCACATTTTACATTATCCAAGAGCAATATGCGAGCACTATAATAAATAACATTTTTAGCCCAACATAAATAATTCAATAACGGGTGCTAGCCGGCCTGCCACCCTGCTCTTAATTAACTCTTTGAGATCCCAACAAGTGCGTTTTTAAACCGCGTCAGCTAATGGAGAAGTCATGCTCACCATCACAACTCGGATAGTTCTCGCTCAACCATAGGTACCTTTCAACTGGCTAGAGACGCATTGCTCATGCACCGAGAGAGTGAGACTCTAAGCCAAAATAACGTGGCACCGAGATCGAGACATATTATGGATGACGATTACAGACAGTTTATTGCAGACCGGCCGACACTTACTGAAGACAGAAACCACCCGAATCATTGGCGAAACCGTGCTGCGGATCTTAAAGCCTCAGCAGGCGCCCTTTGGCATTCCATGGGTTCGCAAGACTCTGCCATCGCCTCCGAGCTTGGCTATGCACCTGGGTATCGCATGGCTGTCGCTTGCTGGCCCGTTTATCACATGCTCTGCGGGCTCTCTCTCGAACTCATTATGAAAGCTGTTCTTGCCCAACGCGGCTTTTCGCCAACGGAGTTCAAGGGGCACAAATTCGAAAACCTTCATAAGCTCCTTGGCGTGCCCTTGAAAAAAGATCGAGCTAAGTTAATCGCATTCTACGAGGCATCACTGGTATGGGCCGGGCGCTATCCCACACCGCTTTATACGGATGATGAGAAGCTTCTGACCTACTACGATCTCGCCAGTGATGTACTGACGAAACCAATCGACTTGAGGTCCACTGGCGTTTTGAATTTTAAGACATCGAGTGGCGCAACAGATTGGGAGCATTTTTTAAAACTATGGAATAGCTACGCCATCCTTTTCGACGAAACGTAATTTTTACACTTGGCATCTCCCCAAATTAGGTGCTTAAACGCATCGCAATTTAAAGTGCGGATCGATAGCCCAAACCACGACTGGCTTACCGCGTCGACGGGCTGGGGCCTTTTCTTTGGTGTCGCCTGTCGTGGTTGACCCTGTTTTTACGCTGCGCTTTTGCCTTTAGACGCGGAAGCGGCTGCGCGCCTCGCAGAGCAAGATGCCGTTGAGCCGAAGGCGAATAAGGGGCGGTGTTGGGAGGGTGCGGGCTTGCCCGTACCCGTACAACACACATCTTGCCGTCTGTCTGAGTGCAACTCAAAGAAATTTAATGCTAATGGCCGTTTCGGTAACGCAAATTGCCTAGAATTTCCTTGAATTTCGTTCATTTTTCCTTAGTTGCCTAGAGTTGCATTAATCTAAGCAGGAGTTTCCTAAAATTGCCTTGAATTTACTTAATCGACCAAATTTAACTGAACGGATCAAACAGGGCGGAGAAAGCACAGGAGTGGCGACCAACATGCCGGGGCCGCGCTTCGTTCTTAGCGATGCCAATCCTGATGTGGTCAGAAATTCCAGCGGTCGCTAAAATCTCCGTGATCCACAATAGGTTTAGGCCGAAATGGCACCAAAAAAGGAGCAATAAAATTGGCTAGAAAAACCCTTTCCGAGCGGCGAGCTGACGCGCTTTCTGAGCTAGAGATGGCTAAGGCAAGGCTTGCAAAGCTCGACAATGAGGCAGCAGAAAGAATCGGAAGAATTGCAATAAAATCAGGATTGGTTAATCTTGAGCTTACGGACGATCAGATCCGGGAAGAATTCGATAGAATCGTGGAAGGGATCAGCAAGAGGAATTGATCATGAAGACAGCTCACCGCATCAGCGCTTTGGCCAATCAACTCAATGAACTGCAAGCCTGCCTAGGTCGAGCCAGCGGGCAATCTAGTAAGCCCGTTGTGGAAGCCCAGCGCATTGCGGCCGAGCTAGCTTCTTCACTCGAAGAGTGGCACCTAGAGACGCTGCACATCCCTGAGACTGAACGTAGCCTTTATCGCGCTCAGAATCCTTATTACGCGGCCCACTGACGCCGCGCACAAACTTATCAAAAGCTCACTTTGGTGGGCTTTTTTTTGTCCGCAAAAAGCATCAAACCGGACAGCTAAGTATTCTTCCTCATGTAAGAAAAACCCTAGACAAGTCAGATGGTTGGCATCACTGCAAAGGATGATTGACGGACAGTTTCCGGACGCAAATCATTGAAATCTATGCGGATAAGTATCTATCCGCATATTCAAAACCACCCCGTATCGGACAATAATCAGACCTCAGATTACGACAAAATGAGGTATTCGGCATGGAAATGGAATCGCGAAAAACGTCAGCTTATGTCGCTCGGGTATTTGGCCGAGGCGCGGCGCTAGCTGTGGCAATGGCAACCACAGGCCTTGGTGTAGGCCTCTACATCACACCTGCACCGGCTTACGCCATCTACTGCTCTAACTGCTCGACGTTCTATCAACAGATGTTCGAGTACGCCGAACAGGTCAACACGGCGCTGAACACCGCCGAGCAACTGCAAACGCAGATTCAGCAGTACCAAAACATGGTCACGCAGGGCACGGGCCTGCCCGATTCGATGTTTGGCAGCATTGCGGCTGACTTGAAAAGCGTGGTCAACATCTACAACCGTTCGCAGGCCTTGGGCCGTCAAATCCAGAACATGGATTCGCAGTTCAACACGGCTTTCCCCGGCTTCGATTCCTACCTGAATCAAGCAGCGAACTCGGCAGAGGTCCCGGCGCAAGATCGCTATCAAAAGTGGTCGCAACAGGGCCGCGACAACGTGAAAACGGCGATGGAAGCGGCAAATCTCAATACCAGCACGTTCGAGCCTGAAGACGCCCAGCTTGCTCGCATGGTGGCCCGTTCGCAGTCAGCCGTAGGCCGCATGCAAGCTATTCAGGCGGGCAACGAAATCGCCTCGCAGAACGTGCAGCAACTGCAAAAACTGCGGGATCTGATGGCCACCCAAATCAACATGCAGGGCAACTACATGGCCCAGCAAGGCGACCGGCAGGCCGTTAGCGAAGCGGCTGAACAGCAGTTTGAAGCGCGGAAAAACACACGCGGCGGCGTGAAGGAGTACTGAGAATGACTATTTCGAAATGGCTAATCGCGTTGATGTGCGCCGGGTCCGCACTGACCGGTTACATGGTTGCCGTGGTGGTTCAAAGCAACATCGAATGTACTGCGATGGCTGAGCAACAACGGCAACAGCGTGACGCTGATGCGTCGTTTGAGGCGCGCCCGAACACTCGCGGCGGCGTGAAGGGGTACTAGCTATGGATCGTCGTCTTTTGTTGTTCCTCGCCTTGGCGAGTGTGTTCATGGCCGGAAATGCTATGGCCGCGACCGACCTTTCCCATGCCGATACATCGGTTCAGGGCCTACTCGACCTGGTTTTGCAACAGTCGCACCAGTGGTCAGCGAAGCTGTATGACTATGCGATCAGACTGTTCTGGCTGCTGGCCTCGATCCAGTTTATTTGGACGTTCATGCCTCTGGTAATGAAGCAAGCCGACTTCGGCGAGATTGTCGGCGAGCTGCTGCGCTTCGTGCTGGTGATCGGTTTCTTCCTTGCAGTCATGAAGTACTCAGTGGAGTGGTCGACGGCCATCGTCGATAGTTTCCGCGATGCAGCGGCATCAGCGAGCGGCCTCGGGCGTGCATTAGAACCCGGCGATATGCTTGCAGTTGCGCTGGATTTTGGCCGCACCATGGTGGAGGGCATTTCAGTGTTTTCTCCAGCCAAGGGACTTCTGATCGCTGTATGCGCAATCCTTGTGTTGGCATGTTTCGCCTTCATCGCTGCATTCATGTTTGTCACGCTCGTAGAGTCTTACGTCATCATCAATGCTTCCGTGCTGCTCTTCGGCTTTGGCGGTTCGCAATGGACGCGGGATTTTGCAATTGCGCCGATGCGCTTCACCGTTGCGATTGGCGCCAAGCTATTTGTACTAACCCTGATTGTCGGCCTGATCGTCCAGTCGGCAAAGCAGTGGTTGGCCGCCTACACCAATGACGAAGCGTCATTGATGACGATGGTCGGTTTGGCCTTAGTGTGCTGTTACCTCACGAAGACAATTCCTGACCTGATCGGTGGCATGATTAGCGGGACGTCAATGGGCGGTGGCTTGGCCATTGGTGGGATGGCTGTGGCCGGTGCTGCCGGGGCGGCGGCTGCAGCGGCCACCATCGCCACAGCCGGGGCGGCGGCGCCTGCTGCTGCCCTCGGTGCTGCCGGTACTGGTAGCGCAGCCGGGGCCGGGGCGGCGGGTGTCGGTGGACTCGGCGGCAGCGGTCTGGCGGGGGCGATTAACTCCAGCTTTGCCGGTGCCAGCTCCGCAGGTGGTGCCGCGTCGTCTATGGGTGCAGCGGCGTCCTCCGGCGTGGGTGCTAGCACCGGCGGCGCATCAGCCAAGAGTGCCAGTTCCGCAGGCGCGAAGGTCGGCGGCAGCTCTGCCAATCCTCCCGGGCAGGCGTCGGCCGCGCCGTCCTCTCCAAACAGCGGCGTACAGCAGGTCGCCAAGCAGGCCGGAAAGGCCGCACAGGGGAACGACGACAAAGACCAGCAGAGGACACCAGAAGGGGGAGTTGTAATCTCCGGCAGCGCACTTTCCCAAGCGGCCGACGGTGGCGCAAAGATGCTCGGCGTGATGGCCTCGATGGCAGTGCCAGGTATGGAGAATGCGCACGCCTTGTCTCTTGGTGCAGAATCTCCGCCACCAGTTTCCGACGATACCAACTCGACCACTCCAGCCAATGGAGCAGAATCGGCCACGGAAGCTTCACAAGCTGGGCCTAACGTCATCCGCCCGGCCTCGGACACTAACTCTGCTACCGGCCGCCTCGCCTCGCTCAAGGTGCCGGGAATGACCTCGAACGACCAACCGGAGAAATAACCATGATGGGCTTTCTGATGTTCGCTGGATTCGTAGTATTCGCCTTTACGTTCGCCATCGGCATGTGGGCACTCGGCCGGTGGCTACGAAGCAAAGGTTACGGGCCGCAGCTAGATAAGCTGGATCGGCAGTATACGGCGTTGCAGCTTCGAGTAAGCCCGCTTGCTTTGTCGGCGTCCTATCGCATGTTTGTCGGGGCGCAGATCATCAATCGCTTACCTTTGCTGGGAAGCAAGAGTGGCGCCTATCTGAACCAGCAGGTATTGGCGGCCATTCAAGCTGCGAAAGAAGCGGCGAAGCATGAGAAACTGTGACCGATAGTCAGTCCCACGCAACCCCGCCTTAGCGCGGGGCTGGCTTGCCAGACAGCAAGCCTCCTATCGTATACCCAGCTTGGCACTCAAACACGCCTCCGCCCTGTACCGGGGCTGCGCGAGCCGCAGACAACGCTCAGCGTTGACACACCGCCCTTGCGGCTACTCGTGATATTTCATCACGGGGACTACTCCCGGTTACGCCGGTCAAAAGCACCGGGGCTTCGCCATTAGTAATACGCACGGACTTGTCTCAGCCCATCGATTACCGGCAAGTCGCCCCAAAGATGCCCTTCGTGGAGAGCGGCAATCGGCCAGACGCGGACTAACTGAACACCTAACTAAATTCAGCCAAAAGCGCGATCCAGGGCTGCTGACTCGATGGAAGGTGGAAAGCGTCAGCCACTGATGGTTCTGTCACTATTGATAAGTGGTGCGCAAAGTACAAAATAGTTTACGAGAGGCGGGATTTTATGATTTCATGGAGGAAGGCATAAGTAGCCTCCCTGCTGCGATGGGAAATACGAAAAATCTAAGTGAACTTACCCACTTATTTAGCCACTGCAAGCAGCATGCTAATCGAGGCACGTCTCCGATTTGGCTAAAGGAGTGAGCAATGTTTCATCAACGCGCAGCGCAATGTATCGATGACCTTAAGGGGCTTGCCCGGATATCCGTCATTGGAGAATACAGTTATTGCCAACGGCTGACCCATCTCAGCAAAGAGTTTGGCTTCAACAACTTTCATCACTTCCGCAAGGTCGTTGAGCATTTATCTGAAGACTTGATTGGTAATATATCTACGACGTTAATGCGCCGATATTGTGAGATTGCTCAGCCAAAGCCAGGCATTGCCTATTTCGAATTTCTATCCGTAAACAACGACACTCGCTTAAGATTTTATAGTCAATGGGCTGGATGGGACGAATTCGGACAAGAGGTCAGAGTTCCTAGATCATTGAATGGTGAATCGGCCCCGCGCCTTCGCAAATCGCTAAATAAAACAGTGTATATAGTTGAAAATGATCGTCAGCTTATTGCATGGCGTCATCGCTGGCATGGACTGTGTTATATATCCGAAGAGCTCTGCAAAAACCATATGAAGGAAGCATTCGAGAGGAATAAGGCCATTGTAAAAGGTAAGCGCAACGAGGAATTCCCCTTGCTAGATGATTTCAGCGATAACTATGCAACTTGGTATCCCGTTATAGAGTAACTTCAGTTTGGAAAGGGCTCTCAGGAGCTCTTTCCATTCAATTGCCCCATTTTTCGTAGTCGTATTCGACTCGTTGGTTTTTGGCCGAATTCTGCCGGTGACCGGGCACCCAGTGCGCTGGTCAAACTTGATGCAAACAACTGGTTAAGTCGAATGCAAATGACTGGTCAGTGGCAATGCGAAGGCGTGGTCAACTTGAGTGTTATTTCCCGGCATCGGCACCCACTGGCCATCACGTAAGCTTTTGAGCGCTTCTGCGGGCACGCTCGACGGACAATCGCTCTTCCTTTTGGTGCCAAACGGCCGTAGGCCGACTGGCAAGGCCTGACCGCGCCTAAGCGCGGGCTGGGCCGCGCAGGACTGAATATCCTGAAGATCCTGCTAACCCCGGGCGGGTGTGGCACGTTTCGGGCGGGTGTGACGCGCTACCGGGCGGGTGTGACACGCCATCGGGCGGGTATGGCACGCTTCAGCTGCTGCAAGCACTGCTTTTCTTGATGCGATCACCATCAAGTACAAGCCCAATTCCTCTTAGATCTTCAGCTTCCTCCTTAAGCCTTCGCCGCGCATTGCGCATGTCCTGACTTGAGGCTTGTCCGGCTACCGCCACGATAACGGTGTCTAGATACCAACCGCCTGTAGGCACTACTTTGTGGCTCAAAACGTGCCGAGCTACCGCTTGGCTTATGCCGTGCTGGAGGCGCGCAATAGGAGCTGGGTCGTAGTAGAGACTCAGATCATGCTCAAGGAGCATTACAAGCGCAATTCCGAGCCGCACCCGCCATAGGTTCCGGGCTCCTCCTGTCAGAGGATCGGGACGTGTCATGGGTGAAGGGATAACGTGGTCAATCAATCCGCCGATGATTGGAAAATCAAATTGCGGCGTTTCAATTGTGATCGTTGCGGCTCGCAGTTCGGCGAGCAGCTTTTCGATCTGTGTGAAGCTGTAGCGGCTATCGGAAAGTGTCTTTCTCACACGCGCGGGATCTACCAGAAGTTCTACGCCACCATCTGAGACAGACCGTCGACGTTCTGCGCAGTACAGAACAGCTTCCAGTATGTCCGCGTGCCTCTGCCCTAGTCTGCCTGTCACGCGGCAGCGCCCAAATGATGTTTCTGCCCAATTACCCTCCCGCAGTCGCGGGCGCTGGCTAGGCTGATAAAGCATCACTCTGGCCTGTGCAATAGAGCTGGTGGGGACCACGGCGTTACCACCGCTCATCGTCACTTCCGTTTACGACTTGCAGCGGGCTACCTTTCTTCACTTCCGCCAACTCAACCGGCACAAGAACGCCGCCTTCCTGGCGCTGGTACCATTGGTCGAGCGGGGTGGCGTCGTAGTTCTGCTTGCTAACACCGAAACGAACAAAAAACTTGCGCCTATCGTTGCCAATGGCCTGTCGCTCATAGGTGCGATCACTCAGTCGCTTTGCCTCGTCCTCTGTCATCTTGGCCACGAAGCCGCACCAACGGGCGTTATCGATTAGAGCTGATGCGCCCCGCGCTGCCTGCTGCTGATCGACTTGACCCTCGCGAGCGCTGCCTTTACTGACATGATGAAGGTAAAGCACCGATGCTCCGGTGCTGGCCGCAACGTGCTCAAGCGTGGCGACAAGCCGAGACATGTCGCCGTTGCTGTTCTCGTCACGGTCGTGAATCCGGCTAAGTGTATCCAGTACGATCAACCGGGCACCGATGCAAAACTCGGTGATACGGGCAAGATGCCGATCATCCATGACGTTTAGTCGTTTGCCCATGATCGACTCAAGGACGAGGTTCTTCGCGATGGCCTCGCGTGCCTGCTGATTTAAGTGCTGGCCTATGGCATGAATGCGGCGCACCAACGCGACTTCGGGGTCTTCTCCGGCGAAATAGACCACTCGACCAGCGCATGAGGGGGCAAGCCCTACAAGATCACCGCCGGCAACGCTGCATGCGATAGCCATCGCCGCCTCCAACGCCCAGAAGCTCTTCCCTGTAGCTCCGGGAGCTACCAATGCTCCCACTGTGCCAGCGAGGAAGCCAGGCCATATGAAGTCCAGTGTGGGCGGTTCGTTCTCGAAGGCTGCCCGTAAGTCAATCGCCACAACTCAAGCTCCCATTCCGGGACGCGTGGCCGGGCCGGATTGCCTGCACGTATCAATCCATGTCTCGACCTCTTCCAAATCCCAAACGACCTTCCGGCTGCTAACGGCAATACGACGAGGGAATTTCCCCTGCTTTTCGAAGTTATAAATCGTCCGCTCACACAAGGGGATCATTGCCAGCAATTGCTTTTTGCTGATGAGCACTTTGCTCGACTTCCTCGATTCTTTTTCCACACCGAACTCCTCGTTTTGTCGCATTTGAGGTTCGATTATTGCCCCATATTTCCAGAGTATTCCACAGATATTTAAGGATTTATTCCCTTTAAAATCAATATCTTACCGCCCTACAAACGTATAGTTTCGGGACAGAAAAACAACTCGATGTCGTTGTTCTTTCAGGAGTTTTTTTCGTCAAAGATGTCAGGAAAAATGTGTCCCACAAACGGGTAGTTTCCGGACAGAAAAAAAACCACGAATGTGGTTTTTTGATAGAGAAAAATAGATCAGCTCCCGACTACCTCATCACGCAAAACGCCATCAACTCTCTGAACGTGTTCTCTTACGCGTCCATTCGTCAATCATATCCGCCCAATCCTGCAACATAGCCCGGCGCTGATCACGGTATTCAGCCTTGTTGTAGACGGCCCGTACGCCCTTCTGCTCGTGCGCAAGGCACTTCTCAATCCAATCTGAGTTGTAACCCGCCTCATGCAGCAGCGTGCTCGCTGTGCGCCTCAAGTCATGCGGTCCGAACTTGCTCAACGGCCGCCCTTCTTTCTGCGCAAGCCGGTAGGTCAGCGTCAGCACCTGATTGATCGTCGCGGTACTCATCGGCAAATCAGAATCGTACCGAGAGGGAAAGACGTAATCCGAACCACCGGCAAACGTCTTCAGAGCAATGAAGAAATCCAGCGCCTGCTGAGATAAGAACACCAAATGGGGATTGCGCCGCTTCATCCGCTCTTTCGGAACGGTCCACAGGGCTTCGCTGAAATTGATTTCGTTCCAGGTAGCGTTGGTCAATTCACTTTTGCGAACCATGGTCAGCAACAGCAGCTTAGCGGCGACTCTCACGGATGAGGCAGTGCCGATGCGGTCCAGGTACTGATACATCAACGCGATTTCGTCAGGCCCTAGAGCGCGATCGCGTGGCTCGAATTTAGCGATGCTTGCAGGACGCACCAGATCAGCCGGATTCTCAACCTTCTGCCCACGCTCTATCGCCCATCGGAACACCTGCATCACAATCTCGCGGGAGTGCACGGCCGTGGCTGGAGCTCCACGCTCCACAATTGCATCTGTCAGGGTACGCAGATCCTCATGATTGATTTCCACCAGTTTCTGATTACCGAAGTGCGGCTTTAGCTCGCGCTCGTAAACCGATCGGCGCATGTCACGCGTCGAGTCAGCCATCTGATACCCACGCAGCCATTTCTCCGCCCACGCATCAAACGTCTCTGCCCCTTTGGTGCGTGCCTTGGCACGGGCTTTCTCTTTGGCAGGTGACTTACCCGCCGAAACCATCTTTTTAGCCTCGCCCAAGCGCTCTCTGGCTTCCGCAAGTGTGATGCCACCCACGCCATAACGACCGAACGTGATGGTCTCCTGACGGCCATTGATTGAGTAGTTGTAACGAAAGGAGATGGAACCGGCAGCAGTGACGGCCACGTACAGCCCGTCACGGTCGTTCACCTTGTAGAGTTTTTCTTGCGGTTTGAGGTTACGCAGCTTGGTATCGGTCAGCATGGCAGTTACGGATTCCATTGAAAAAATACCATGCTCAGAAAAGCACTCATGCACCACGATAAAACCCAATGAAACCGGGCTGATGATGAGATTTGATACCATGCCCTGCCCTACTAGGGCGACATGGTATCGAGCACCGAACATGGCATTTGGCTCAGTCAATGCCCCGTACCATGCCATACAAACACGGTGCTTGGCGATGCACAAAGCTGCCAGAATTTGCCAAACCCAAAAAGCCAAAAGCCCGCAATTACGCGGGCTTCAGAGCATTTCTTGCTAGATCGTGCCGGACAATGCCGGACGTCCAATCATTCCCATTCAATAGTCGCCGGCGGCTTGCTCGACACGTCATAAGTAACGCGGGAAATACCTTCGATCTCATTGATGATCCGGCCGCTGACGGTTTCCAGCAGTTCGTAAGGCAGGTGCGCCCAACGCGCGGTCATGAAGTCGATAGTCTCTACGGCACGCAGGGCCACAACCCATGCGTAACGACGGCCATCGCCGACCACACCCACCGATTTCACCGGTTGGAACACCACGAAGGCCTGGCTGACCTTGTGGTACCAGTCGGCCTTGCGCAGTTCTTCGATGAAGATGTGATCGGCGCGACGCAGCAGGTCGGCGTATTCCTTTTTCACTTCACCCAGGATGCGCACGCCCAGGCCCGGGCCTGGGAATGGGTGGCGGTAGACCATGTCGTAGGGCAGGCCGAGCTCCAGGCCCAGGCGGCGGACTTCGTCCTTGAACAGTTCGCGCAGCGGTTCTACCAGCTTGAGGTTCATTTCCTCAGGCAGGCCACCGACGTTGTGGTGGGACTTGATCACGTGAGCCTTGCCACTTTTGGCGCCAGCCGACTCGATCACGTCAGGGTAGATGGTGCCCTGGGCGAGGTACTTGATGTTGTCCAGTTTGTTGGACTGGGCATCGAAGACGTCGATGAAGGTGCGACCGATGATCTTGCGCTTCTTCTCCGGGTCGGACTCGCCGGCCAGGTTGTTGAGGAACTGCTCCTCGGCGTTGGCACGGATCACCTTGACGCCCATGTTCTCGGCGAACATGGCCATAACCTGCTCGCCTTCGTGCAGGCGCAGCAGGCCGTTGTCGACAAATACGCAGGTCAGCTGGTCGCCGATGGCCTTGTGCAGCAGCGCAGCAACCACCGAGGAGTCAACGCCGCCGGATAGGCCAAGCAGCACGTTATCGGTGCCGACCTGGGCGCGTACCTGGGCGATGGCGTCTTCGGCGATTTTCGACGGGGTCCACAGGGCCTCGCACTCGCAGATATCGAGGATAAAGCGCGACAGGATGCGCCCGCCTTGCTTGGTGTGGGTCACTTCCGGGTGGAACTGCACGCCGTAGTAGCGACGTTCGTCGCTGAACATGCCGGCGATCGGGCAGCTTGGGGTGCTGGCCAGGATGTGGAAGTCCTCGGGCATCTTGGTGACCTTGTCACCGTGGCTCATCCACACGTCGAGGCCAAACAGGCCATCGGCGTCGATGTGGTCTTCGATGCCGTCCAGCAGGCGGCTCTTGCCGACCACGTCGACGCGGGCATAACCGAATTCACGCAGCTCGGAACCTTCGACCTTGCCGCCCAGTTGCTCGGCCATGGTCTGCATGCCGTAGCAGATACCGAAGACCGGCACGCCCAGGTCGAATACCGCCTGCGGGCAGCGCGGGCTGTCGGCTTCGTGCACGGACTCGGGGCCACCGGCGAGGATGACGCCTTTAGGGGCGAATTCGCGGATCGCTGCGTCATCCATGTCGAACGGATGCAGTTCGCAGTACACGCCGATTTCACGCACGCGGCGGGCGATCAGTTGGGTGTACTGGGAACCGAAGTCGAGGATCAGGATGCGGTGGGCGTGAATGTCGAGGGCCATGAAGTCAGTCTCGTCTAATGAATCAGAAACAACTCGGGGCTGAAAGAACAGCCCCGGTTACTTAACGTTTTGCTGGAAGCCTCAACCTACGCGGTAGTTTGGCGCTTCCTTGGTGATCTGCACGTCGTGGACATGGGATTCAGCCATGCCGGCGCCGGTGATCCGTACGAACTCTGGCTTGGTGCGCATTTCTTCGATGTCGGCGCTGCCGGTGTAGCCCATCGAGGAACGCAGGCCGCCCATCAGTTGATGGATGATCGCGCTCAGGGTGCCTTTGTACGGCACACGGCCTTCGATGCCCTCCGGGACGAGCTTCTCGGCGCCTGCCGAGGAGTCCTGGAAGTAACGGTCGGAAGAACCTTGCGCCTGGGACATGGCGCCCAGCGAACCCATGCCGCGGTAAGCCTTGTAGGAACGGCCCTGGAACAATTCGATCTCGCCCGGCGCTTCTTCGGTACCGGCGAACATCGAGCCCATCATGACGCAGGAAGCACCGGCCACAATGGCCTTGGACAGGTCACCGGAGAAACGGATACCGCCGTCGGCGATCAACGGCACGCCGGTGCCTTCAAGGGCGGCGGCGACGTTGGCGATGGCGCTGATCTGCGGCACGCCCACACCGGCGACGATACGCGTGGTGCAGATCGAGCCAGGGCCGATACCGACCTTGACCGCATCGGCGCCGGCTTCGGCCAGGGCCTTGGCCGCAGCGCCAGTGGCGATGTTGCCGCCGATCACTTGAACGTCAGGGAAGTTCTGCTTGACCCAGCGCACGCGGTCGATCACGCCCTTGGAGTGACCGTGGGCAGTGTCGACCACCACCACGTCAACACCGGCAGCAACCAGCGCCGAAACGCGATCGCCGGTGTCTTTACCGGTACCGACTGCCGCGCCAACACGCAGACGACCTTGGTCATCCTTGCTGGCCAGCGGGTAAGCCTTGGCTTTTTCGATGTCGTTGACGGTCATCATGCCCTTGAGGGCGAACTTGTCGTCGACGATCAGCACGCGCTCGATACGGTGCTTGTGCAGCAGTTCGCGCACATCGTTCTTGTCGGCGCCTTCCTTGACAGTGACGAGGCGCTCTTTAGGCGTCATCACTTCGCGGACGGTAACTTCAAGGCGGTTCTCGAAACGCACGTCACGGGAAGTGACGATGCCGACCAGGTCGCCATCGTGCAGCACCGGAACGCCGGAGATGTTGTGCAGACGGGTCAGGTCGAACAGGTCACGCACGGTAGCGTCAGCTTCGATGGTGATGGGATCTTTCACCACACCGGCTTCGTAACGCTTGACCTTGCGCACTTCGGCAGCTTGCTGCTCGATGGTCATGTTCTTGTGGATGATGCCGATGCCGCCTTCCTGGGCCATGGCGATGGCCAGACGGGCTTCGGTGACGGTGTCCATGGCAGCGGAAACCAGGGGAATATTCAGCTCGATGCCACGGGTTAGGCGGGTCTTGAGACTGACTTCGTTAGGAAGCACCTCGGAATAACCGGGCACTAGGAGAATGTCGTCGAATGTCAGAGCTTCTTGGCTGATACGCAGCATCGCGGGGGCTCCCGAGCGGGAAAATGGAAGCGCGCCATTATATACATGCACCCTGCCCGGCTCAATGTAAAACTCTGACAAACTTGGTAATACTGATAGATGGAGAAAACCCGCTGCCTTTTTGTAGGAGCGAGCTTGCTCGCGAAGAACGCCCGGGCACCGCGATAAATCAGGCAGCCCGCGTTATCGTTGACGATTTTCGCGAGCAAGCTCGCTCCTACAGTTCGACTTTGACCCAGCTCATTTTTTGATCGAGCCAATCGGCAAATTCGTCGATAAAGCTCTGCTTGAAGCCCGCCTCCGCCCAGTTGTTGAAGATAAACCCCAGGTTGGAAAACCCGCATTCCTGCAGGAACAGGAAGCCGTTGATGTCGTCTTCATGCCCACACAGCGGGCAAGTGAAATTGTCGGTATGGCCGGGCATCCAGTCTTCCAGGCTTTCGAACAGCGCCTCGCCGACTTCCTTGAGGCATTCCGGGCAGCCTGCCTCTTCGAGAAAGCCCTTAGCCGGCGTATAGATGCAACGTTTGTAGATGATCTCCAGGCCATTGACCGGTTCATTGAACGGCAGTGCCTCGGGGTGCAGCACCACGGCGCGGGCGCCATCGGCCAGGGCGTAGGCCATACGGTTGCCGGTGCGGCCGCAGGTGCTCAGTTCTTCCTTGACGATATTCTTGCGCACCAGCCAGCGCACGATTGCCCGGGCGCGGGGCTCGTGGACAGGCAAGGTGGAGATTTTCGGGACGAGGATGCTTTGGGAGTTCATGGGAGTCCTGCGGTGTGGCGTCTGGCGCCATCGGGGGCAAGCCCCTCCCACATTTTGAATTGTGAATACGTTCAAAGGTGGGAGGGGCTTGCCCCCGATGGCACCCTAAAGGCTGGCAGCTTAATCCCTGCTCGACACAGGTCAAGTGCTCAAATACCGCCCGATCAACCCAATACCACTGGCCAGCACCAGCCAGGTCACCAACCGCACAAACGCTTCACGCGACATACGCATCGTCAGCCGGCGCCCACACCAAAGCCCGAAGGCCATCGCGGGCAACAGGCAAACCGCCAACATCAACAAGGGCAGATCCGCATATACCCCGGCAATCAGAAACAAACTCAGGCGCACCAGCGTACTGCAACTGATCAGCGCACTTTGTGTGGCCCGCGCCGCGTCCTTGGATAATCGGCTATTGAGATAAATGGCGTATAAAAAGCCGCCACTGCCAAACAACGCACCAAACAAGCCACCCACCGTACCCATAGGCACCGACCAACCCGCCGCCAGCCGCGTCGGCCGGGCTTTCACCGCCAGGCTATAAAGGGCGTAGGCGCTGATAAACAGCCCCATCAACAGCAGCAGCAGATCCGAATGCAGATTGAGTAAAAACACCACGCCCAGGGTGCAGCCTATCGCCATGCATGGCAGTAATCGCAGCAGTTCCGGCGTGTTCACCTCCCGTCGCGTTTGCAGCAGGCCGCCAGACGCCGCGACAAAATCCAGCAGCACCAGCAGCGGGATGATCTTCGACAGCGGCATAAACATCAGCAGGACCGGCCCCGCCACCAACGCCGTACCGAAACCGGCGATGCCAAACACGATATAGGCCACCACGATGCCCAGGCCGATCACCAGCCAATCCACCGCGCCGAACGACCACTGACTCATCCACTCAACCGCGCTCATGGGTTATTCCTTGAAAGACTTGGCTTTCACTTTAGCCACCGATGAATGTTGCGACTAATATCTTCAAAGCCATCCACCCATCTCGAAAAGGCATGCCTCGTGATTTCTATCCGGCAACTGCGTTACTTCGTCGAAATCGCCGACAGCGGCAGCTTCAGCGCCGCCGCCGAGCGCCTGTTCGTGGCGCAATCGGCCTTGAGCCGGCAAATCAAGGAGCTGGAAAACCAATTGCAGACTCCCTTGTTCGAGCGTACCGCTCGCCAGCCTCGCCTGACGGCCGCCGGCGAAGCGTTTTATCCACGGGCGCGCAACCTGCTGGGTGAGTTGCTCAAGGCCAGCGAGATGGCGACGCAGGTGGGCAATGGCCAACTCGGCACCTTACGCCTGGGCCATTCGAGCACCGTGCCAATGAGCGGAGCGTTACTGCAGGGCATCAGCACTTGGCTGGAACGCTGCCCCGGTGTGTCGATGGATATCGTCAAACTCGCCTCCGAGGCCCAGTTGGAAGAAATCGCCGACGGTCGCCTGGACGTCGGTCTGTTGCGCTTGCCGGTGTTGCGCCAGCGCGAAGGGGTGCGCGTGGTGCCTTTGTACACCGAGCCGTTGGTGTTGGCGGTGCCGCCGAATCACCCATTGGCTCACAGCGCCACACCGGTGGAATTGGCCCGGCTCAAGGACGAAGCTTTTATCTCGATCCCCCATCCCCAACGTGGCGGGCTGAGTTATCTGTCGGCAGAGCTATGCATGCGCGCCGGTTTTTTCCCCAGGGCGGCGCGGGTGATGTCTCGCAAGACTACGCAGTTGCAATTGATCCAGGCCGGCTTCGGCATTGCCTTGCTACCCGAGTCCATGCAGGACATCGCCCCTGCCAATCTGCACTTCCTGCCCCTGGCCGACCCGGACTGTCACAGCACCGTCGCCTTGGCCTGCGCGCCACGGCAGAGCACGCTGGTGGAGCAATTCTGTCAAACCCTGCACGAATGCCTATAAACTGCCGCCCATGATTAAAGATCCCTTTGCCCGCCTGGGCCTGGACCGCGAAGTCCTGACTGTCAGCCAGCTCAACGGCCGTGCGCGGGTGTTGCTGGAAGACGTGTTCACCAATATCTGGGTCGAAGGCGAGATCTCCAACCTCGCCCGCCCGGCCTCCGGCCATGTGTATTTCACCCTCAAGGACAGCGGTGCCCAGGTGCGCTGCGCGCTGTTTCGCAACAACGCGGCACGGGTACGCCAGGCGTTGAAGGACGGCCTGGCGGTCAAGGTGCGCGGCAAGGTCTCGCTGTTCGAGGGCCGTGGTGACTACCAGCTGATTCTCGACACGGTGGAACCTGCCGGTGATGGCGCGCTGCGCCTGGCCTTCGATGCGCTGAAAGAGAAGCTCAGCGCCGAAGGGTTATTCAGTGCCGAGCGCAAAGTCCCACTGCCGGCGCATCCACAAAGGATCGGCATTATCAGCTCGCCGACCGGTGCGGTGATTCGCGACATCATCAGCGTGTTCCGCCGTCGGGCACCGAACATTGAGCTGACCTTGATCCCCACCGCCGTGCAGGGCCGCGAAGCGATCCCGCAGATTGTGCGCGCATTGAAACTGGCCGACGCGCGTGGCTTCGACGCGTTGATCCTGGCCCGTGGCGGCGGCTCGCTGGAAGACCTCTGGTGCTTCAACGAGGAGGCCGTGGCCCGAGCCGTGGACGCCTGCGTCACGCCCATCGTCAGTGCCGTCGGGCATGAAACCGATGTATCGATCAGCGACTTCGTGGCGGACGTGCGTGCGCCGACGCCATCTGCCGCCGCCGAGCTGCTCGCACCGGACGCCAGCCACTGGGTGCGCCAAGTGGATAACCTGCACCGTCGCCTGGTGATGCTGATGCGCAATCGGTTGGCCCACGACCGCCTGCGCCTGGAAGGCATGGCCCGGCGCCTGCGTCACCCTGGCGAGCGTTTGCGCCAACAGGCCCAGCGCCTGGACGACCTGGACATGCGCCTGCGCCGTGCTTTTGAGCGCAGCCTCAATACCCGTCGCGAGCGCCTGATCCGCCTGGAAACCCGCCTCGCCGGCCAGCATCCGGGCCGCCAATTGGCGCTGTTGCGCCAGCGCCTGGACAGCCTCGCCGAACGCCTGCCCCGTGCCATGCGCGAAGGTCTCAAGGCGCGGCGCCTGCAGCTGCAAAGCCAGGTGCAGACGTTGCAGGTGGTCAGTCCGCTGGCGACCCTGGGTCGTGGCTACAGCATCCTGCTCGACGAGCGCGGCCAGGCCATTCGCAATGCCGCACAAACCCACACCGGCCAGCGCCTGACCGCGCGTCTCGGTGAAGGCCAATTGCAAGTGCGGGTGGAAGACAACCATCTGACACCCGTTACCCTTTCGCTACTGGATTGATCGATGCCACGTCTATTGAGCTTGTTGCTGCTGCTGTGCCTTGCCGTTAACGCCCAGGCTGACAGCTATATCACCCGCACCCTGAACAAGCCGGTACCGGGTGGCGTGGCGGTGGTCGAACTGGGCCCGGCCGCCACGGCGCCGAAGGCCACCTACCAAGGCAAGCCGGTGCTGGTGGTCAAGGAGCAGGACAACTGGCTGGCGATTGTCGGCATCCCATTGACGGTCAAGCCTGGCAACGAGCGCATCAGCAGCGGCGGGCGCAACTTGCCGTTTGTGGTCGGCTATAAAAAGTATCCAGAACAGCGCATCACCTTGAAAAACAAAAGCCAGGTCAACCCCGCCCCCGCGCAGCTCAAGCGCATCGAAGCGGAACTGGCCGTGCAGCTCAAGGCATACCGCAGCTTCAGCCCTAACCTGCCAAGCAATCTGGTGCTGGACAAACCGGTCAATGGCCCGCTGTCGAGCAAGTTCGGCGTGCGTCGTTTCTTCAACGGTGAAGAACGCAATCCGCATTCAGGCCTGGATTTCGCCGTGCCGGCCGGTACGCCCATCAAGACGCCGGCGAACGGTAAGGTGATCCTGGTCGGCAACTACTTTTTCAACGGTAATACCGTGTTCGTCGACCATGGCCAGGGCTTTATCAGCATGTTCTGCCATATGTCGAAGATCGATGTGAAAGTGGGCCAGCAACTGGTCCGCGGTGCAGTGGTGGGCAAGGTCGGCGCCACCGGCCGAGCAACCGGGCCGCATATGCATTGGAATGTCAGCCTTAACGATGCCAGGGTCGACCCGGCAATTTTTATCGGCGCATTTCAGCCTTAACAGGCATGATTGGGCGCCTTCCCCTGCGCGCCCTTCTCTCTCCCCTCTCCTAGCCTGAACTGCACCGATTTCGCTGCAACACGCTCGCTCCTGCTTACATTTGCAGCAGGAACCAACGGATGGTCAATACGCACCCAGCCTACGCGTTACCGGGAGCGTAACGACGATATGAACAGCCCATTCATCCTGCGAGTGTCCGCTTATGCCTATTCTTCTAGAGGCTGCTCCGCGCAGCCCCCTTGACGCCTTTTTTCATACCGCTCTCGACAACCCCAGCGTCCATCATCCAGCCGATACACACCAGCCTATGTCTTCGCCGCCGGCGGCCTTGAGCTATGCCCCAGACGATCTGACGCCGCCCACGTCTTCGGGCATTGCCCCCGTTGGTGTGCATTACCCCAAGCTCGTGAAGCAGTTCAACGTCAGCCACCAGCGTGCGTTCCTTACCCAGCACGACAGCCTTACGCAAGATATGCAGCGCCTGCAAAACGAACAACCGAGTTTCAAGGCCTTTGTGCAGGCGCAACTTGAACAGGCCTTTCCAGACCTGCGCCCCCTCGACGCCGACACCATCAGTTTCAATCGCTACCGCAGCGACGGCGACGAGGAAACACCGCTGTCATCAGAACCGCTGATGAAGGCCCTCGGTGAACAGGTGCGCAACATCCTGGCCAACCCGAATAAGCTCCTGCACGCAGAGCGCAAGGTACGCACCGAATTCACGACGCGCCCCACGCCTGCCGATGAGCCCCAGACACTGACTACCTCCAGCACATTGCAATCGATTGCCCGCGCCATTGCCACGCAATATCCGGCTTACCTCCAGGCGTTCTGGAGTACGCCACGGCTGACGCCGATGGACGCGCAGATCGAGGAAATCCTGAACACCCCGCAAACGCCGCAAGTGCCGCAAGACCAACTGCTGAGCCTGCACAAACAACAGCTGTCGACCCTGGCCGCACTGCGTGTCAGCGACGGCACCCTGAGCCCGGCCAGCAAACGCTTGATTGATATCGCCCTGCAATACCCGACGTTGGCCGAGCGGGAACGTCAATTTCCCAATGGCGAACGCCCTGGCGTTTACCCCATCACCCTGGATGACGGCAGCGAACACGGCACCATGCTGGCGGGCAGTTTCCTCATCACCAGCACCGACGGTTCCGCCGCCACCCCGCCAACCTGGCCAAAAGAAGGCCGGCGCCTCGCACTCAACGACCTCAATGGCCCCGTCGTGCTGTATACCCCAAGCGAAGGTTTCGAGGAGTTTGCTACCCCGGCGCAGGCACGCCAGGCGCTGGCTGCGCGCCTTGACCAGGGCGGGATAGATGCGGAACTACTGCTGCAAACTGCGCCGCTGTCGGTACAGGACCGACCCGATGTGCCTTCAGGCGATGACCTGATGCGCAGTGTTGAACCCTTAAGCGGGGATGTGCTGGCAGAGGCAATCGCCTTAATGCTCAAACGCCAGGAAGCGCAAATTAACGCACACCTGGCCCAGGCATTGGCACCGCCAGCCACTGGCACCCGCAGCAACGCCTTGCTGGCCCCTGCAGCAATGCAAAGCCTCGATGGCGCGGCAGACGCACTCTTTGTATTCGATGGCAGCAATGCCATGCTGGCACGCGACGCCAAGCTGGCTGAAAAGCTGCAACCTCAATGGCTGAAAAGCCTCGACCCGGATCAAGAAGCGCTCTTCGAAAAGCTGGAGCATGCCGAGCAGGAAAGTTCGAGCCAACTGGCCTCGCTGCTGAAAAAGATCCCATCCCTGGCGGATTTTTCCCGGGATCGCTTGAATCAAGCGCTCAGCCAGCAGTATCCGACGGCGCAGCTGAACGCGGACCAACTGATGGTGCGGGTCGATACCCGCACAACCCTTCACAGCGGCCGCGGCAGTGGCCCAAGGACAACGTTCCCCGCACAGCACTCCGTGTCCCTGACCGACCTGGCCTTGCGAAACCCCAGCGGTTTTCCAGCCATCGAACGCGGCCAATCCACCCATACCACCCTGAGGCTGGCGCTGGTCGACACCCAAGGCCAGCCTATCCTCAATGCCAAAGGCGAGCAGGTCATCCTCGATACCGAAGCGCTTAAAGCACTGGTCAACACCGCGGATGTGGGCGGCGAATATACCAAGCTGCTTGAGCAGGAGCTGGCGACTGACACCACGTCGGGAGCTTCTGCCCAAGTGCGCACCGCCTGGAAAGCCAACCTGAACGACCTGATGGCCAAGGAAGCGTTTCTCGCCCAACTCAACCCTGATGCCTACCAGGCCGAGGCCAGCCAGGACAAATCTACCAAACGCGCTGCGCAGTGGGTCGCCGCGGTGCTCGATTATCCCGACCCGGCCAGCCGCCCCCAGGTGGACGGCAAAGACATCGTCGCCAACAGCCTCGTGCAATACGGTTTACCTGTGCAGGGTGTGCTCGTGATCGGCAATCAGGTGGATTCATCACTGGTGCTATGCGCACCCGATGCGCCCGACGGCGTTGTGTTTCGTGAAGTCGCAGACCAGGCCGCACTGAACACTCTGCTGAACAAAGATGAGTGGATCGCTTATACCGCCCGTAGAAAATCACCGGTGAATAAAGACGACTTCATCTCGTTCATCGAGACCGCCAGTAAGAGCCTGGTCAACCCGCTGACGATCAAGAATCCCTTTGAAATGATCAGCCTGTTCGTCCAGGCGCTCAAGCTCAAAGGCGGTGATGCGACCCTCGAGCCGGTGACGGGTAATGTCGAGGATCACCTGTACAAGCAGCATGTGCAGTTGGTGATAGACAAAGCCGATTACCAATCCGTCAGCAGTGCCGAGGTAGCGGCCCAGTCGAAAATCAACAAAGTCGAGTTCGGCATTGAAGTAGGCATGCTGTTGCTGGACCTGGTGCCGATACTCGGCAAAGGCCTGTCCGCTGGCGTTCGCCTGGGCAAAGCGGCGATGACTGCACTGCGCGCCAATAGCCGACTCCTGCCACACCTGATCAGGAACCCCGGCCTGGGCCGTGGGATCTACGCTGACTTTACCTTGGCTGCAGCGCGCATCCCCAACCTTCGCGCTGCGCCAATGCGACCGGTATTCAGTGCGTCAACAACTGCCGGCGCCAACCCGATACGCCCCGGCGCCAGGGCACTGCCTGCGCCAGCCGGCTCCGGCCCCGCGCCCGCTATCGCCTCTACCAGCGCAGCCGTAGAGCACGGGCTTGTGCAGACATCGCCGCTGGTAGCCGCCCCAAGCCGCGACCTGAGCGCCTACGCCAAGACCGACGATATAATCCGGGGCCGCACGTTAGGGACCAACGGTACTTACAATGTCGACGATGATTGGTACATCCGCTTCACCGACAGTACTGGCGTGAGCAAGGTTTACCAGATCGATTCGGCTTTTCACGCCAGCAGTGGATACGCCAATATCATCGACCCCAATGCTCCGGTGAACGCGAGCAAGAGCAGCAGGATCGTGGCTTCGGTGCAACACGCAGGCAACGGTGAATGGCGCCTGAATCGATTGCCTGGAGGGGCACCGACACCGGTATCAAGCACATCGGAAACAGGATCAGGATCAGTAGAAGCGACAGCATCGTCGTCGCAAGCGTCCGCCAGCAAGTTAACCGCCCCCGAATATTTCAGCCTCACTGACGGCAGCCTGGTCGAACAGCACTTCACCCCAGCAAAACGGGAACTGTTCAGAATCTGGTTCAGGCGCGACATGGCGAGGTTCTACCGAAACATGCTCACCCCAGGCCAAATGCCGCCTCGCCCGCCTCGACTGGAGCTTTCACCCGGCACGTCGCCCGTAGATCTCTTGCGCAAGGCCTATGAAGTCACCGACGTGGTGGTATTGGGCGAGTCTCACAGAGACATCGCCAGTTTCCAGATGATCAGAGAGGCTATGCCGGCCCTGAAAGAGGCAGGCGTCACCACCCTGTATCTTGAGAACATGGAACTCAACGCCCTAAAGAAGCTTGATGACGTCGGCATGGGCGCTCACCGGCCGGCAGGCGCGTCTCCCACGCTCAACGAACTGATCAAACTTGCCAATGACAATGGCATCACCGTCAAGCCCCTTGAACATCACTACTTGACTCGCCGATCGGATATGCCCGATTTCTACAAGTACGTCGGAGACAATGACAACGGCATTACACGCCTGCAGGAGTTCAACTACTTCGCGACCCGTGTCATACAAAGGCGCAAACCCGGTGAGAAGGTGCTCGCCTTAGTAGGCAGGGCCCATATGAATACTGCTCGCAACGTGCCGGGCCTTGCCGAAATGAACGGCGGCATAGGCATAGGTGTGTACCCGAATACTTCATTCTCCAAGAGCACGGCCATCAGCGGCCCATCGGTGCGCAGGGATCCTGGGGCCGGAGTAACGGGCAGCCATACCGTGGGGGATTATCAGGTTTTCCAGCAAGTGACCTGAATGCCTTAGTCGCGCTCGATTGACGCAGTGGTGAGCCGATCACCATTGCGTTGCTCGACCTGAGCTGTGCGACAAAACCTCCCCCAAAATAATTGCGCCCCGTTCAAAAGCTACGCAACAGAGTTAAACATATACAAAGATATGCGCAATAAATCATCTTGAAATTCGGTTCAGTCAGAAAATCTATCAATTTTTTCTGATCACTTGCCATCTCTCCTGCCCACGGTTAGGGTTGGGCTTATGAAAACCTCTCACACCCTCATTCAGCTTCGCCAGCACCGCAGCCTGTGCCTCGTCAGCGCACGACTGCCAGGCTGAATCGATCTGCCTCGCCCTAAGCTTTATCCCCAATAACAGTTCCATGGCAGGCCGCCTCTTCTCGGCCCCTACACAAAGGATTCCCCGATGAGCATGCTCAAAGACCCGTCTTCCAAATACCGCGCGTTCCCGACTATCGATATCCCGGACCGCACCTGGCCCTCGAAGACCATCACCACCGCGCCGATCTGGTGCAGTTCCGACCTGCGCGATGGCAACCAGTCGTTGATCGAGCCGATGGACGCCGCGAAAAAATTGCGCTTCTGGAAGACCCTGGTCGCGGTTGGCGTAAAGGAAATCGAAGCCTCGTTCCCGGCCGCCTCGCAAACCGATTTCGACTTCGTGCGCACCCTGATCGAAGACAACCACATCCCCGAGGACACCACCATTCAGGTGCTGACCCAGGGGCGTGAAGACCTGATCGCCCGCACCTTCGAATCCCTGCGCGGTGCCAAGAAGGCCATCGTGCATTTGTACAACGCTACATCGCCTTCATTCCGCCGTATCGTGTTCAACCAGGACAAGGACGGCATCAAGGCCATCGCGGTCAACGCGGCCAAACTGTTCGTCAAATACGCCGCGCAGCAGCCGGAAACCCAGTGGACCTTCGAATACTCCCCCGAGACATTCAGTGCGACCGAACTCGAGTTCGCCAAGGAAGTCTGCGACGCGGTGATCGAGGTGTGGAACCCGACGCCTGAGCACAAGATGATCCTCAACCTGCCGGCCACGGTTGAATGCGCCACGCCGAACATCTATGCCGACCAGATCGAATGGTTCGGTCGCCATATCAACCGTCGTGACAGCGTGATCATCAGCCTGCACACCCACAACGACCGTGGCACTGGCGTAGCCGCCACCGAGCTGGGCCTGATGGCCGGCGCCGACCGTGTCGAGGGCTGCCTGTTCGGCAACGGCGAGCGTACCGGCAACGTCGACCTGGTGACCGTGGCGCTGAACCTCTACACACAAGGGGTTAACCCCGAACTGGACTTCTCCGACATCGACGGCGTGCGCAAGGTCGTCGAAGAGTGCAACCAGATTCAGGTGCACCCGCGCCACCCGTATGTGGGCGACCTGGTCCACACCGCGTTCTCCGGCTCCCACCAGGACGCGATTCGCAAGGGCTTCGCCCAGCAGAAAGACGATGCCTTGTGGGAAGTGCCTTACCTGCCAATCGACCCGGCCGACATTGGCCGCAGTTACGAAGCGGTGATCCGGGTGAACAGCCAGTCGGGCAAAGGCGGCATCGCCTACCTGCTGGAGCAGGAATACGACATCAGCTTGCCGCGCCGCATGCAGATCGAATTCAGCCAGGTGGTCCAGGCCGAGACCGACCGCGTTGGCCTGGAAATGACCGCACCGCAGATCTACGCCTTGCTGCAGCGTGAGTACCTGCAAGCCAACACGCCGTATGCATTGGTCAGCCATCGCCTGCAGGAAGAGAACGGCAACAGCTTTGTCGAAGTAGAAGTGTCCGGCAAAGGCCAGGGCGAAACCAACCTCCACTGGAAAGGCAAAGGCAACGGTGCGCTGGAAGCCTTGGTGGCTGGCCTGCCGATTGGCGTGGAGATCATGGACTACAACGAGCATGCAATCGGCGCGGGCACCAACGCCAAGGCGGCGGCCTACATTGAACTGCGTGTGAACGGCGAGCGTCCGGTGCATGGTGTGGGTATCGATGAGAACATCACCACCGCCAGCTTCAAGGCGCTGTTCAGTGCGCTGAACCGTTCGTTGAGCCAGTTGGAAGCCAAAGCGGCGTAATCAGCTGCTGAAATGTGAAAGGCCCCTGGGTGTGAATCCAGGGGCCTTTTTTACTTTGGGGTTATGGTGGTGCTGATGGCCCCATCGGGAGCAAGCCCCCTCCCACATTTGAATGTATTCGCAAATCAAAGTGGGAGGGGGCCTGCTCCCGATAGCGGTCTATCAGACAAACTGAAAGCTATCGGCATCCTGATTCGCCGGGAACCGGGTGCGATAAGCAGACAACTCGGCCGCATCCAGGATCACCTGGAACACCCCGTCCGCCTCCCCTGCACTGAGCAAGGTTTCACCCTGGAAATCCAGCACTTGGCTGTCACCTGTATAGGCAAAGCCTTTGCCGTCCGTGCCCACCCGATTCACCGCCGCCACATAGCACAGGTTTTCAATCGCCCGCGCCGGTAACAACCGGTTCCAGTGTTGACGCCGCGCACCGGGCCAATTGGCGGTGTACAGCAGCAGGTCAGTGTCCTGGGCATCCCGGCTCCACACCGGGAAGCGCAGGTCGTAGCAGATCAGCGGACGAATACGCCAGCCCTTCAACTCAAACTGTACCTGGCGCTCGCCAGGGGTGTAGTGATCGTGTTCGCCGGCCATGCGGAACAGGTGGCGCTTGTCGTAATGCAGCACCTCGCCATCCGGCCTGGCCCACAGCAAGCGGTTGCGATGGCTGCCATCGGCGGCCTGGATAATCACGCTACCGGTGATCACCGCGTTGTACCTGGCAGCCTGCGCCTGGAGCCAATGATGGGTCGGGCCGTTTTCCGGCTCGGCCAGGGCGGCCGACTCCATGGAGAAACCGGTGGTGAACATTTCCGGCAGCACGATCAAGTCGGCGCCATTGGCTTGCTCCAGCAGCAGTTGAAAATGCTCGAGGTTGGCCTGGCGGTCATGCCATACCAGGCTGGTCTGGATCAGGGCGATGTTGAGGTTCGGTAGTGCACTCAGATCACGCATAGTTTTTCCGCCGCCTGTTGCAGCGTCTCCTCGCGTTTGGCAAAGCACAAGCGCACCAGGCGCTGGCCTTGGGGTGGGTGCTGGTAGAACACCGAGACCGGAATGGTTGCAACGCCGTGTTCGCGGGTCATCCACTGCGACATGGCAACGTCATCCAGGTCTGGCCGTATCTGCGAGTAATCCACCAGTTGGAAGTAAGTGCCGGCCACCCGGGTAAAGCTGAAGCGCGACGGCTCCAGCAGGTCGCAGAACAGGTCGCGCTTGGCTTGGTAAAAAGCCGGCAGTTCTTCAACGTGCTCCGGGTGCTCGGCCATGAAGTCTGCCAAAGCGTACTGCAAAGGGGTCACGCCGCAGAAGTTGACATATTGATGCACCTTGCGCAGTTCGGCGCTGAGGGCCGGGGGAGCGACCACGTAGCCGGTTTTCCAGCCGGTTACGTGATAGGTCTTGCCGAAGGAGCTGATCACGAACGCACGCTGATACAGCTCTTGGTGGGACAATACGCTGACATGGGGCACACCGTCGAACGCCAGGTGTTCGTAGACCTCATCGCTGACCAGGTAGATATCGCGGTCGCGGATCAGTTCGGCCAATTGGTCCAGCTCGGCACGGCTGATCAGTGCGCCAGTCGGGTTATGGGGCGAGTTGATGATGATCATGCGGGTGCGCGGTGACAGCGCCGCCTTGAGCTTCTCGAAATCGAGGGCAAAGCCGTCCAGGCTCAGTTGCACGTGCACGCAACGACCACCGGCCAGCTCCACCGAGGGCTCATAGCTGTCGTAGCAGGGGTCGAACACGATGACTTCATCGCCATTGCGAATCACCGCCTGGATCGCGCAGAAGATAGCCTCGGTGGCGCCAGGGGTGATGGTCACCTCGCTGTCGGCATTGACTGTGGCGCCATAGCTGCGGGCGACCTTGGCCGCCACTTGTTGACGCAGCACCGGCAGGCCCGTCATCGGCGCGTATTGGTTATGACCCAGGGCGATATGCCTGCCCACTCCATCGAGCAAACCTTGCGGGCCATTGAAATCCGGGAAACCCTGGGACAGGTTGAGCGCGCCGGTTTCAGCCGCGAGTTGCGACATGGTGGTGAAAATGGTCGTGCCGACGTTCGGCAGCTTGCTGGTGATCATCGGAGGCCCCTGCAGGTGAGCCCCAAGTTTTAAGCTGCCAATTGCATCGGGTCAAGGCAGAAACGGGCGCGCATAAAAAAAGGGCTCCAAAGGAGCCCTCTCTTGCAGCTTGTCGCTTACCACTCAAAGCTGCCGTTATTTCTTGTCGCGGCGCTTCTTGTCGGCCTTCTTGTGGTGAGTCATCAAACGACGCTTCTTGTTCACCTGACGGTCGGTCAGCGTGTTCTTGTTGCCTTCGTATGGGTTCTCGCCACCCTTGAACTCGATACGGATCGGCGTACCGACCAGTTTCAAGACACGGCGGTAGGTGTTTTCCAGGTAACGCACGTAGGACTTGGGCACTTTCTCGATCTGGTTACCGTGGATCACGATAATCGGCGGGTTGGCACCACCCAAGTGGGCGTAACGCAGCTTGATCCGACGGTTGTTGACCATCGGCGGGGCGTGCTCGCCCACGGCGTCTTCGAGGATCTGGGTCAGGCGGTTGGTCGGCCAGCGGGTGACCGCAGACTTGAACGAGTTCTGTACGGAGGCGTAGAGGTTGCCCACGCCGGTACCGTGCAGTGCCGAGATAAAGTGGATATCGGCAAACTCAACGAAGAACAACCGACGCTGCAGCTCGATCTTGACGAAATCGCGCTCGCTCGGCGTCATGCCGTCCCACTTGTTGATCGCGATCACCAAGGCCCGGCCGGCTTCCAGGGCAAAGCCCAGCAGGTTGAGATCGTGGTCTACCACGCCTTCGCGGGCATCCATCACGAAGATCACCACGTTGGCGTCTTTGATCGCCTGCAGCGTCTTGACCACGGAGAACTTTTCAACTTCTTCGTGGATCTTGCCGCGCTTGCGCACACCGGCGGTGTCGATCAGCGTGTACTTCTCGTCGTTACGCTCGAACGGGATGTAGATACTGTCGCGGGTGGTGCCAGGCTGGTCGTAGACGATCACGCGGTCTTCACCGAGCATGCGGTTGACCAGCGTCGACTTGCCGACGTTCGGGCGACCGATGATGGCGATCTTGATACCGTCTTTTTCGCTCGGGCCAGGAATGCGCTTGGCTTCCTCACCTTCGGCGACGATCTCTTCCTCGCCCTCTTCTTCATCGACATCATCCTTGGGGAAGTCGCGCAGGGCGATTTCCAGCATCTGGGTGATACCGCGACCGTGGGCACCGGCGACAGGGATCGCGTCGCCCAGGCCCATCGGGCTGAATTCGGCACGGGCCGCCTCAGGATCGATGTTGTCGATCTTGTTGGCGACCAGATAGGAACGCTTGTTGCGCTTGCGCAGGTGCTCGCCAATCATCTGGTCGGCAGCGGTGTAGCCCGCGCGGGCGTCGACCAGGAACAACACGACATCGGCTTCTTCAATGGCCAGCAGCGACTGCTCGGCCATCTTTTCGTCCATGCCATGCTCGTCACCGGAGATGCCACCGGTGTCGACAATAATGTAGGAGCGCCCTTGCCACTTTGCCTCACCGTATTGGCGATCACGGGTCAGACCGGACAAGTCGCCAACGATGGCGTCGCGAGTCCTGGTCAGGCGGTTGAACAAGGTGGACTTGCCGACGTTAGGTCGGCCCACCAGGGCGATTACGGGAACCATGCGGCTCTCCACTTCGTTATTTCAGAAAATACAAAAGCCGCTGCAGGGCAGCGGCTGGTGCTCGGGGCGGCATTTGAAATGCCACATGCCCTGCTCTGGCACCACCACTGTAGGAGTGAGCTTGCTCGCGAAAAACCCAAGGACGACGCGTCTATCCAAAAAACCCGCGTTATCGTTGACGTCCTTCGCAAGCAAGCTTGCTCCTACAGCAACAGGCATTGAAACAGGGCCGCCTGGGGGTTACCCCAAGCATAGTCAAACCTTTACTTGATGGTCAGGGCTTCCAGCGTGCCGCCGTTGCCATACACATAAAGCATGTTACCTACCACCAGCGGACGCGCACGCAGGCCGTCGCTGTCGATACGCTGGCGACCTACAAAGCGACCGTCCACCTGGCTTAGCAGATGCAGGTAACCTTCAAAGTCACCTACCGCCACGTAGCTGGAGAAGACTTCCGGTGCCGACAGTTGACGGCGCGCCAGCGAATCATTGCTCCACAGTGCAGTGGTGGAACGCTCGTCGACGCTCTCAACGGTGCCGGAGGCCAGGCTCACATAGACGCTGCCAAACCCTTGGGCGACACCTGCGTAGCTGGAGGCATCACGCTGCCAATTGACGCGACCGCTTTGCAGGTCCAGCGCGGCAACACGGCCCTGGTAGGTGGCGACGTAAAGGGTTTCACCCGACAGCAGCAAGCCACCGTCGATGTCCACGACGCGATCCAGCTCGGAACGACCTTGCGGGATAGCCACACGGGTTTCCCAGGCCGGCACGCCGTTCTGGGTATTCAGGGCGACCACTTTACCGGTCGACAGGCCGGCAACGGCGAGGTTGTTGGTCACAATCGGACCACTGGTACCGCGCAGGGTCAACACCGCCGGGGTACTGTCGTACAACCAGCGCTGGTCGCCGGTGGACGCCTCCAGGCCGATCACGCGATCATCCTGGGTTTGTACCACGACGATATCGCCGTTGGTCGCAGGTGCCGAGAGCACTTCACTGGTCACGCGAGCGCGCCATTTCTCTTCGCCGGTGCTGGAGTCGAGTGCGACCACATCACCTTTGAGCGTGCCGATCAGCACCATGCCGTAGCCGACGCCCACACCACCGGAAACCGGCAGTTCGAGGTCTTTTTTCCACTTCACATCGCCATTCATACGATCCATGGCAATGACGACGCCGGTGGAGTCGGTGGCGACGATGTTGTCGCCGTCGATGGCCGGCTGCAACAGGTTGTAGAGGTCGCCCTGACCATCACCGATGGAGCGGCTCCATTGCTTTTGCAGGACCACTTCTTCCTTGAAGCTGGTCAGCTCGGCAGGCGGCAGTTCTTTTTTGCTGTTGCTGCTGCAACCCGCGGCCAAAACGGCCAGAGCCAGCAATGCTGCATGTTTCCAACGGATCACGTCACGCATCCCCTTTGGCCAAGTCGTCGAGCTTGATTTGTAAGCCACCGACCGCCGCTTCATCAGACAGCGCCGCCTTGGCTTTTTGGTACGCAGCATGGGCTTCGTCGGTACGACCCAATTGGACCAACAGGTCCCCCTTGAGCTCTTCGCGAGTGGCCACGAATGCCTTGTCAGCATCGCCGTCGAGCAGTTTGAGTGCTTCGTCAGCCTTGTTCTGTGCCGCCAATACCTGCGCCAGGCGCTGACGTGCGATTTCACCCAGGGTCGGGTTGGTCGGCTTGTCGGCAATGGCCTTCAGTTCGGTGGCGGCGTCATCCAGCTTGCCGGTGTCGACCGCGACTTTCGCGACGAACAGGCTACCGTACTGGGCGTAAGTGCTGCCGCCGAATTCGTTCTTCAGCTTGCCGGCCAGGTCTGCAACCTGCGCGGGGTCAGGCTTGCCGTCCGGCGTCAGGGTAGTTTCCAGCAATTGCTGATAAACGATCGAGGCGCCCTGAGACTGGTTGGTCTGATACTTGGTCCAGGCTTGCCAGCCGAACACCACCACTAACGCCAGCAGGCCGCCAGTGACCAGGGGCTTGCCGTTACGCTGCCACCAGTCCTTGAACTCGGCCAGTTGCTCATCATCAGTACTCGACACCCCAATACTCCTTAATCGCTAAATTCGGCTGTTCGACAGCTTCAACCCTGCACGACGCAGGTGGCCAAGTGCGCAGCGAGCGCATCAAAGGCAATGTTCTGTTGTTCGCCCTGGCCACGCAGGGGTTTGAAACCTATCACCTGCTGGGCCAACTCGTCATCGCCGAGGATCAGTGCATACAGCGCACCGCTCTTGTCGGCCTTCTTGAACTGGCTCTTGAAGCTACCGGCGCCGGCATTGATCTGCAGCCGCAGGTTCGGCAGTTGGTCGCGCACTTTTTCGCTCAAGGCCAGGGCAGCCAGTTCGGCGGCCTCGCCAAAGGCGCACAGGTACACATCCACCTGACGGGAAATCTCTTCGGGTACCTGCTCGAGGGTCTCAAGCAGCAGGATCAGCCGCTCGATGCCCATGGCAAAGCCTACACCGGTGGTCGGCTTGCCGCCCATTTGCTCGACCAGGCCGTCATAGCGACCACCGGCACACACGGTACCCTGGGCGCCGAGTTTGTCGGTGACCCACTCGAACACAGTCTTGCTGTAGTAATCGAGGCCGCGCACCAGCTTCGGGTTGATCACGTAGGGAATACCCGCGGCATCCAGGCGAGCCTTAAGGCCCTCGAAGTGCACGCGGGATTCGTCGTCCAGGTAGTCGGCCATCTTTGGCGCATCGACCAGCACGGCCTGGGTATCGGCGTTCTTGGTGTCCAGCACGCGCAACGGGTTGGTCTTCAGACGGCGCTGGCTGTCTTCGTCCAATTTGTCCAAGTGCGCCGACAGGTACTCGACCAGGGCTTCGCGATAACGCCCGCGGGACTCGCTGGTGCCCAGGCTGTTGAGTTCAAGCTTGACCGCATCACGGATGCCCAGTTGGCCCCACAGGCGCCAGGTCAGCACGATCAGCTCGGCATCGATGTCCGGACCGTCAAGGTTGAAGACTTCGCAACCGATCTGGTGGAACTGTCGATAGCGACCTTTCTGCGGGCGCTCGTGGCGAAACATCGGGCCGATGTACCAGAGCTTCTGGGTCTGGCCACCGCCGGTGATGCCATGCTCAAGTACGGCGCGCACGCACGCGGCAGTGCCTTCCGGACGCAGGGTCAGGGAGTCGCCGTTGCGGTCTTCGAAGGTGTACATCTCTTTTTCGACGATGTCGGTCACTTCACCGATGGAGCGCTTGAACAGCTCGGTGAACTCGACGATCGGCATGCGGATCTGCTTGTAACCGTAGTTATCCAACAGGCGCGCGACCGTGCTCTCGAAGTAGCGCCACAGTGGCGTCTGCTCCGGCAGGATGTCGTTCATGCCACGAATGGCTTGCAGAGACTTGCTCACATCAAATCCTTAAATTCGTTCAATCAGCCGCGAGCGATCAGCGCTGCGTCAGCGGCGACCTTCTCGGCCGCTTTCTCGCGGATCAGCTTTTCCAACTGATCCACCAGATTGTCATTCGTCAGTTTCTGCGACGGCTTGCCGTCAATGTAAATCAGGTTCGGCGTACCGCCAGTCAGGCCCACATGGGCTTCCTTGGCTTCGCCCGGCCCATTGACCACACAACCGATCACTGCCACATCCAGCGGCACCAGCAGGTCTTCGAGGCGCAACTCCAAATCGTTCATGGTCTTCACCACGTCGAAGTTCTGCCGCGAGCAGCTCGGGCAGGCAATGAAGTTGATACCACGGGAACGCAAACGCAGGGATTTGAGAATGTCGTAGCCGACCTTCACTTCCTCTACGGGGTCTGCCGCCAGGGAGATGCGGATAGTATCGCCAATCCCTTCGGCGAGCAGCATACCGAGACCCACGGCAGATTTCACTGTGCCTGAGCGCAAACCGCCCGCTTCGGTGATACCCAGGTGCAACGGCTGTACGATTTCCTTGGCCAGCAGGCGGTAGGCTTCTACGGCCATGAACACGTCGGAGGCCTTTACGCTGACCTTGAAGTCCTGGAAATTCAGGCGCTCAAGGTGCTCAACATGGCGCAATGCCGACTCTACGAGCGCCGCCGGCGTCGGCTCGCCGTATTTTTTCTGCAGGTCTTTTTCCAGGGAACCGGCGTTGACGCCGATGCGGATCGGGATACCGCGATCACGGGCAGCATCAACCACGGCACGCACACGGTCTTCGCGACCGATGTTACCCGGGTTGATACGCAGGCAATCGACGCCCAACTCGGCGACGCGCAACGCGATCTTGTAGTCAAAGTGAATGTCGGCAACCAGCGGCACCTTGACCAACTGCTTGATGCGGCCGAAAGCCTCGGCGGCATCCATGTCCGGTACGGAAACCCGCACGATATCGACGCCGGCAGCTTCCAGACGGTTAATCTGGGCCACGGTAGCTGCCACATCGTTGGTGTCGCTGTTGGTCATGCTTTGCACTGCAATGGGGGCATCGCCGCCCACCGGCACAGAGCCGACCCAGATCTTGCGCGATACGCGACGTTTGATTGGAGATTCGCCGTGCATGACTATTGTCCCAACTTGAGGCGAGCAGTCTCGCCACTGGTGAACGGCGCCACGTCTACAGGCTGGCCGTTGTAGGCCACTTGCGCGCCACGGGCAAAGCCCAGACGCAGCGTCAAAGGAGGCTTGCCGCCCTGGTCCAGCGTATCTCCCTTACGCTTCAAACCGCTGAACAGCACTTTGCCGTTGCCATCGGTGACCTGCGTCCAGCAGTCAGCGATGAAGGTAATCTGTACGCGCCCATCACCGGCGATCAACGCAGGGGTGGTGGGAGGCGACATCGCCGGCGCTGTCGGTGCGGCTGGCGCGGGGGTCGGGGTCGTTGGGGCAGGCGTCGCTGCGGCCGGGGCCTGGGCCACAGGCGCTGTCGGAGTCGCTGGAGCCGGTACCGCAGGCGTCGCAGCCGGTACCGTGGCGGTTTCTGGCACAGGCTGTTCAGCCGTAGCCGGCACTTGCGGCGTGGTTTGCCCTTCTGCAACGGCCTGGTCTTCCGGCTCATCCAGCGGATGAATCTGGGTGGTGCCGTCGGCGCTTTCGACTTCGACGTGCTCCATGGCATTGCTGGTCAGGTCTTTGCTGCGCTGGGAGGCCTGGTCTTGCCACCAGACGAAACCGCCGCCGATCACCGCAATCAGCAGTAACAGGCTGACAATCCGCAAAATCGTATGGGAAACCCGTGTTGGTTCTTCGATTCGCCCCAGGCCATGGACGTTACTGCCCTGGGAGTCGGTACCGGTGAACTGGTCGAATTCCTGCACCAGCACAGTTTGGTCGATCCCCAGCAATTTGGCATAGGCGCGGATATAGCCGCGGGCAAACGTATGCCCGGGCAGCTTGTCGAACGCGCCGGCTTCCAGGTTGGCCAGGGACGTGCTGGTCAAATTGAGCTTGACGGCCACTTCCGCCAGCGTCCAACCATTGCTTTCGCGGGCCTGACGCAAGGTGTCGCCTGGGTTTACGCGATTAGCTGCTACATCTTCCGGGTGCGCGGCTTTCATCATTGCTCCGACAGGTATTGCTGATATTCCGGCGTACCGGGATAGAGTCGTTCGAGTTGCTGGCCAAAACGTGCGGCCGTGTCGTGTTCTTCATGAACCGTCGCCAGGCGCACACCGAGCAATAGACTACGTGCATTTTGCCCGCTGAGCAGGCTAAAACGCTCGTAATAGTCTCGTGCAGGCACATAATGCCTGTCTTCGTACGACAACTCAGCCATTTCGAGCAATGCCCGTGGCTGGCGGCTGTTCAGGTGCAAGGCTTTTTCAAGGTGCTGGCGTGCATTTTCACGCTGGCCGAGGCGTATCGAGGCTACACCGAGGTTCTCGAACACCCGCGAACGCTCCGGGTAGAGGGTATCGGTGGCAGCCTGCTGGAAATAACGCGACGCCAGGTCATAACGCTTCTGCTCGAACAGGAAACTGCCGTAGTTATTCAGCAGCCGTGGGTCGGCAGGGCGTGAAGCCAGGGCCTTGTGGAAATAGCGGTCGGCCAGTTCAGGTTCGGCCTGGGCCTGGAATACCAGGGCCAGTGCGGCATTGGCGTCGACATCATCGTTGTCCAGCTCAAGGGCCTTTTTCAACGGCACCTTGGCCTGCTCGCTCATGCCTTGGCGCAGGTACCCCAAGCCCAGCTGCACATAGGCAACTCGCGCCTCATCACGGCCTTTATCCGTTTGCAAAGGGCTGACATGGCCCGATGAAACGCAACCGGCAACGAGGCCGGTAACCAGTAAAAGCAGCGCAAGGCGTAAGGGCATAGAGATCCTCTCTCAGATTCGATTCACAGCAATTTGCGGCAAATCTTCAGCGGCGTTAAGTTCGCGCACGGCGATATAACGTTCGCTGCGGCGGGTGCGATCCATCACCTGCCCTACCAATTGACCACAGGCGGCGTCGATGTCTTCACCACGGGTGGTGCGCACGGTGACGTTGTAGCCGGCCTGGTGCAGTTGATCCTGGAAACGACGGATCGCGTTGTTGCTCGGCCGCTCGTAGCCAGAATGTGGAAACGGGTTGAACGGAATCAGGTTGATCTTGCACGGGGTGTTCTTGAGCAGTTCGATCATCTCGACCGCATGCTCGACTTTGTCGTTGATGTCCTTGAGCATGGTGTACTCGATGGTCAACACGCGCTTCTCGCCCAGGGTCGCCATATAGCGCTGGCAAGATTCGAGCAGCATCTTAAGCGGATACTTCTTGTTGATCGGCACCAATTGGTTACGCAATGCGTCATTGGGTGCATGCAGCGACAACGCCAGGGAGACGTCGATGTGCTTGGCCAGCTCATCGATCATCGGGACCACGCCGGAGGTCGACAGGGTCACGCGGCGCTTGGAGATGCCGTAGCCCAGGTCGTCCATCATCAGGTGCATGGCCGCAATCACGTTGTCGAAGTTCAGCAGCGGCTCACCCATGCCCATCATCACCACGTTGGTGATGGCACGGTCGACGGTCGCCGGGACGCTGCCAAAGGATTTGTTGGCAATCCACACCTGGCCGATGACTTCGGCGGCAGTGAGGTTGCTATTGAAGCCTTGCTTGCCGGTGGAGCAGAAACTGCAATCCAGGGCACAGCCTGCCTGGGACGAAACGCACAAGGTGCCGCGTTTGCCCTGGGGAATGTACACGGTCTCGACGCAGCTGCCGGACGCCACGCGCACCACCCATTTACGGGTGCCGTCGCTGGAAATGTCCTCGCTGACAACCTCGGGACCACGCACTTCGGCAATGGCCTTGAGCTTGTCGCGCAGGGCCTTGCTGACGTTCGTCATGGCGTCGAAATCGTCGACACCAAAGTGGTGAATCCACTTCATTACCTGACCGGCACGGAAACGCTTCTCCCCGATTGAGTCGAAGAATTTCTCCATTTCCGGCTGAGTCAGACCCAGCAGGTTGGTTTTAACAGTCGATGTAGTCATGGATTCACCCTCACTCTTTAAGCCGATGCTTAGCGAGCGGTTACTTCAGTAGCAGCGAAAAAGTACGAGATTTCGCGAGCAGCAGCGGCTTCGGAGTCCGAGCCGTGAACAGCGTTGGCGTCGATGGATTCAGCGAAGTCAGCACGGATGGTGCCGGCAGCAGCTTCTTTAGGGTTGGTAGCGCCCATCAGTTCACGGTTCAGGGCGATAGCATTTTCGCCTTCCAGTACCTGGACAACAACAGGACCGGAGATCATGAAGGCAACCAGGTCGCCGAAGAAGCCACGAGCGCTGTGCTCAGCGTAGAAGCCTTCAGCTTCAGCCTTGGACAGTTGCTTGAGTTTCGAAGCTACAACCTTCAGGCCGGCTTTTTCGAAACGAGTGGTGATCTCGCCAATGACGTTTTTTGCAACAGCGTCAGGCTTGATGATGGAGAAAGTACGTTGAACAGCCATGGTGTAACTCCAGAAACGGTAATTTACGAAAAATTAAACCCGCGAATTATACGCGGGTTATTGGGTATTGCCTAACTGCGTAAAAAGGCGGCTCAGTCTGCTTCTTCGATCCACAGGCCTTGGATCGCCTCCAGGACCTTTTCGCCACCCCGGTCAGGGAGGTCGTCAAAATCCGGCAGCGCCATTACGAGGTTGCGCAGCTTGACGAAGTTCACGGTAAGAGGATTGACCTCAGGATGAGCTTCGGCAAGTTGTATAGCGATTTCTTGTACATCAACCCATTTCAGGCTCATGACATTTCCTTGAATCAATGCGGCGCTTCGGCTGCATGGTTGAGCGAATATTTCGGAATCTCGACAGTGAGATCTTCGGTACCGACTTTCGCCTGACAGCTCAGGCGCGACGTTGGCTCCAGGCCCCACGCCCGATCAAGATAGTCTTCTTCCAGGTCATCGGCCTCGTTGAGGCTATTGAAACCTTTACGAATGATGCAGTGACAAGTGGTGCAGGCATTCACGCCGCCACAGGCACTTTCGATCTCGATGTGATTGTCATGGGCGACGTCGAGCAGGGACTTGCCGGTCTCAGCCTCCACAACCATGCCGTCCGGGCAATGCTCGGCGTGCGGTAGAAAAGTAACCTGCGGCATCAGTTATTCCTCGATTTCATTCAGGTTGCGTCCCGCCAGTGCGGCTTTCACCGTCTGATCCATGCGGCGGGCGGCAAAGGCGTCAGTGACCTGCGACAAACGCTTGGTCTGCTGCTCGATGGCATAACCATCGTTGCCTTTCATCAGTTCGGCCAACTCCTGCATCTGCAGGTCGATGACCATGCGTTCCTCGGCATCCAGCAGGCGCTCGCCATCAGCATCAAGGGCGCCCTGCACCGCTTCGAGCAGGCGCTGGGCATCGACTTGCTGTTCGCGTAATACGCGGGCGACTTTGTCGTCACCGGCGTACTGGAACGAGTCCTTGAGCATCTTGGCGATTTCGCCGTCGGTCAGGCCGTAGGACGGCTTGACCTGGATACTGGCCTCGACGCCCGAACCCAGCTCGCGGGCAGCCACGCTGAGCAGGCCATCGGCGTCGACCTGGTAGGTCACGCGAATTTTCGCAGCACCGGCCACCATCGCCGGAATACCGCGTAACTCGAAGCGCGCCAGGGAGCGGCAATCGCTGATCAGCTCGCGCTCGCCTTGCAGCACATGAATCATCATGGCCGTCTGGCCATCTTTGTAGGTGGTGAAATCCTGTGCGCGGGCAACGGGGATGGTGGTATTGCGCGGAATCACCTTCTCCATCAGGCCGCCCATGGTTTCCAGCCCCAGGGACAACGGGATCACGTCGAGCAGTAACAGTTCGCCACCGTCACGCTTGTTGCCAGCCAGGGTATCGGCCTGGATCGCAGCGCCGATGGCGACCACTTGATCCGGGTCGATTTCAGTCAGCGGCTGGCGACCGAAGGCTTCGGCCACGGCCTCGCGCACGCGCGGTACGCGGGTGGAACCGCCGACCATGACCACCGCAGCCACGTCTTCCAGCTCGACACCGGAATCGCGCACGGCACGGCGACACGCCCTGAGGCTGCGAGCGACCATCGGCTCGATCAGCGCATCAAAAGCTTCGCGGGTCAGCTGCGCCGACCAGCTACCGTAGGAGACTTCAACAGAAGCGGCGTCAGTCAGTGCTTCCTTGGCGGCACAGGCTGTCTGCAGCAGATTACGCTGCGCGCCTGGATCCAGGTCGGCAGACAAACCGGCACTGGTGATAATCCAGCCTGCAATGGCATGGTCAAAGTCATCGCCGCCCAGGGCACTGTCGCCACCGGTGGCCAGCACTTCAAAGACGCCGCCGGTCAGGCGCAGGATTGAAATATCAAAGGTGCCGCCGCCCAGGTCATAGATAGCAACCAGGCCCTCAGCGTGCTGATCCAAGCCATAGGCTACCGCGGCGGCAGTCGGCTCGTTGAGCAGGCGCAGCACGTTCAGGCCGGCGAGCTTCGCCGCGTCCTTTGTAGCTTGGCGCTGCGCATCGTCGAAATACGCGGGAACGGTGATCACCGCACCGACCAGTTCGCCGCCCAAGGTGGTTTCCGCACGCTGGCGCAGCACCTTGAGGATATCGGCCGACACTTCCACCGGGCTCTTAGGCCCTTGGACGGTGTCGATGAACGGCATATGGGATTCACCGCCGACAAAGCGATAGGGCAACTGGTCGCCCAATTGCTTGACGTCGGACAGACCACGACCCATCAAGCGCTTGACCGACAGAACAGTATTCAGAGGGTCGGAGGACGCGGCCAGCTTGGCCGATTCACCGACTTCGGTACGATCCGCGTGGTAACGCACGGCGGACGGCAGGATCACCTGGCCATCGGCGTCGGGCAGCGGCTCAGACAGGCCGCTGCGCAAGGCGGCGACCAGGGAATTGGTAGTGCCCAAGTCAATCCCGACCGCCAGGCGACGCTGGTGCGGTTGAGGGCTTTGGCCGGGTTCGGCGATTTGCAGTAGGGCCATGGTAATCAGGTCTTATCTGTCTATCAGGCGTGCATCACGGGCAGCACTGGGTTAATCGTCGAGGCGCTCTTCTAGCTGGCGCACTTCGTAGGTGAGCTTGTCGAGGAACTGCATGCGCCGCATCAGGCGTTCGGCCTGTTCGCGTTGCGCAGCATCATCCCAACAGGCTGCGAAGCTTTCGTTGAGCTCATCCTGGGCGGTTTTCAGACGGCGCTTGAAAACCGCGACGCCCGCCACATCGGCTTCGTCCTGCAAGTCTTCGAGCTCTTCGCGCCACTGCATCTGCTGCATCAGGAAGTCCGGATCGTGCACCGTGACTTCCAACGGCAACTCACCACCGTTCATCGCGAGCAGGTAACGCGCGCGTTTCGCAGGACTTTTGAGCGTCTGATAGGCTTCGTTGAGGCTGGCCGATTGCTCCAGGGCCTGGCGTTGTTCACGCTCGGAAGCGTCAGCAAAACGGTCCGGATGCACGCCACGCGCCAGTTCTCGATAGCGCGTGGCAAGCTGATCGAGGTCCAGGCGAAAGCTCGGCTGCAGCTCGAATAAAGCGAAATGACAAGGAGTACCCACGAGTAGCCTCAGATGTTGAAGCTTTCGCCGCAGCCACATTCACCGCGCACGTTGGGGTTGTTGAACTTGAAGCCTTCGTTCAACCCTTCCTTGACGAAATCGAGTTCGGTGCCGTCCAGGTAGGTCAGGCTCTTAGGGTCGATGATCACTTTCTCGCCGTGACTTTCGAACACCTGGTCCTCTTCAACCACCTCGTCGACAAACTCCAGCACGTAGGCAAGGCCGGAACAGCCTGTGGTGCGAACACCCAGACGAATCCCCTCACCTTTACCGCGCCCATTCAGGGAGCGGCGAATGTGCTGCGCAGCCGCTTCTGTCATGCTGATAGCCATCGTTGACTCCTTACTCGTCGCCAAATGCTTAGATCAAGCCTTTCTTCTGCTTGTAGTCGCGAACAGCCGCCTTGATGGCGTCTTCCGCAAGCACCGAGCAGTGGATTTTCACTGGCGGCAGGGCCAGTTCTTCGGCCAGCTGGGTGTTGCTGATGGTGACAGCCTCATCCAGGGACTTGCCTTTCATCCACTCGGTCGCCAGGGAACTGGAGGCGATGGCAGAACCGCAGCCATAGGTCTTGAACTTGGCATCTTCGATAATGCCCTGTTCGTTGACCTTGATCTGCAGGCGCATCACATCGCCGCACGCCGGAGCGCCGACCATGCCGGTGCCGACATCAGGGTCTTGCGCGTCCATCTTGCCGACGTTGCGCGGGTTTTCGTAGTGGTCGATGACCTTTTCGCTGTAAGCCATGGTACTGAATCCTCACTCATCAGGGCCGCTCTGGAACCCTGTAGAAACGCCTGCGTTTACCGCCACGTTCCTACAGAGCTTGGGTGGCGGCTTCTATAGTTAGTGTGCCGCCCACTCGATCTTGGAAATGTCGACACCGTCTTTGTACATGTCCCACAGCGGCGACAGAACGCGCAGCTTGTTGACGGCTTCGCAGACTTTCTGCGCGGCGTAGTCGACTTGCTCTTCAGTGGTGAAGCGGCCGAACGTAAAGCGGATCGAGCTGTGAGCCAGTTCGTCGTTGCGGCCCAGGGCGCGCAGTACGTACGAAGGCTCAAGGGACGCCGAGGTGCAGGCCGAACCGGACGATACGGCCAGGTCCTTGAGCGCCATGATCAGCGACTCGCCTTCGACGTAGTTGAAGCTCAAATTCAGGTTGTGCGGTACACGGGCGGTCATGCTGCCGTTGATGTACAGCTCTTCAAGGTTCTCGACCTGCTTGTAGAAGCGGTCGCTCAACGCCTTGATGCGTACGTTTTCGGCAGCCATGTCTTCCTTGGCTACGCGAAACGCTTCGCCCATGCCGACGATCTGGTGGGTCGCCAGGGTACCGGAACGCATGCCGCGCTCGTGACCACCGCCGTGCATGGTGGCTTCAATGCGCACGCGCGGTTTGCGGCTCACGTACAGCGCGCCGATGCCTTTAGGGCCATAAGTCTTGTGGGCCGAGAACGACATCAGGTCGACTTTCAGCTTGGACAGGTCGATGTCGACCTTGCCGGTGGACTGGGCAGCATCGACGTGCAGCAACACACCTTTGGAGCGGGTCAGCTCGCCGATGGCCGCGATGTCGTTGATAGTGCCGATTTCATTGTTCACGTGGATCACGGAAACCAGGATGGTGTCTTCACGCATCGCGGCTTCGATCATTGCCGGGGTGACGATACCGTCGGTGGTGGGCTCGAGGTAGGTGACCTCGAAACCTTCACGCTCCAGTTGGCGCATGGTGTCGAGGACAGCCTTGTGCTCAATCTTGGTGGTGATCAGGTGCTTGCCCTTGGTCGCGTAGAAATGCGCCGCGCCCTTGATAGCCAGGTTGTCGGACTCGGTGGCACCGGAGGTCCAGACGATTTCACGCGGGTCGGCATTGACCAGGTCTGCGACCTGGCGACGAGCGTTCTCCACCGCTTCCTCGGCCTTCCAGCCGAATACGTGGGAACGGGAGGCCGGGTTGCCGAAGTTTCCGTCGACCAGCAGGCATTCGCTCATTTTTTGCGCGACACGCGGATCAACCGGGGTGGTCGCTGAGTAATCAAGGTAAATCGGCAATTTCATGGACTTTCTCCTAAATCAGGCTGGCTGGCGTGCCGTTAGCTCTGCGGCTGTCACTCGACGGCGGACGCTTCGATCTTGTCCAGGCGCGGCGCCTTGGTGTTGCAACGGCGCTGGTCCTGACGCTGGGCTACTTCTTGCACCTCACGGCGAGTCACAAGATCAGCCAAGCTGATACCACTCAAAAACTCATGGATCTGCAGGCTCAAGTCACACCACAGGTGGTGCGTCAGGCAGGTGTCGCCGGCGTGGCAATCACCCAGGCCCTGGCACTTGGTGGCGTCGACGGATTCGTTGACCGCGTCGATTACCTGGGCTACCTGGATGCCCTGCATGTCGCGGGACAATTGATAGCCACCACCTGGACCGCGAACGCTGGAAACCAGGTTGCTGCGGCGCAATTTGGCGAACAGCTGTTCGAGGTAAGACAGGGAAATGCCTTGGCGCTCGGAGATATCGGCCAGGGACACCGGCCCAGTTTGCGCGTGCAAAGCCAGGTCAAGCATGGCGGTCACCGCGTATCGGCCTTTTGTAGTCAGTCTCATGGACAAGGTACCAAGGTGTTTCAGAATGGGAGCAAGTATGCGATTCCCGAGTATTTAAGTCAACTATAAGACCTAGTGCTTTAGTCGGGAATACCCGTAAAAAGGGCGCGCGAATCATAGCAGGGTGGGGTAGGTACGAACAGCGGGGATAAGGCCGAGCAAAGAACGCAAGACCAAGGGAGATCAATATGTGGGAGGGGGCTTGCCTCCGACGGCAGCAGGTCAGCCGATAAATCCATGGCTGACACACCGCTATCGGGAGCAAGCCCCCTCCCATAGGGAATCTCTGGTGCCCCTCAGATCTCAGCTTGCCTTGATGGCAGCTTCGTCCTTGATCTCGGCAAAGTCTTCTTCGCGCAACTCAGGCAACTCCTTGGCACAGTAGGGGCTGCCCAGGTCCTTCAGTGCGCCACACATGCCGTCCAACTTGCCATCCACCGCCTGCAGGTGGTCGAGCAATTGACCAATGGCGCGCGCCACCGGGTCGGGCATGTCTTCGCTGACGCCGTAGGCATCGAAGCCGATCTTTTCGGCCATGGCCTTGCGCTTGGCTTCCTGCTCGTCGCCGACTTCCGGCTTGACGATGATGCGGCCCGGAATGCCCACCACGGTGGCGCCAGCAGGTACAGCCTTGGTCACTACGGCATTGGAGCCTACCTTGGCGCCGGCGCCCACGGTAAACGGCCCCAATACCTTGGCGCCCGCCCCTACCACCACGCCATTTTCCAGGGTCGGGTGGCGCTTGCCTTTATTCCAGGTGGTACCACCCAGGGTCACACCCTGGTAAAGCGTCACGTCATCACCAATCTCGGCGGTCTCGCCAATCACGATGCCCATGCCATGGTCGATGAAGAAGCGGCGACCGACCTTGGCGCCAGGGTGAATCTCGATGCCGGTCAGCCAGCGACCGAAGTTCGACACCAATCGCGCCAGCCATTTCCAGCCCATGCCCCACAACACAGCAGACAGGCGATGGATCCAGATCGCGTGCATGCCCGGGTAGCAGGTCAGCACTTCAAAGGCATTGCGCGCCGCCGGGTCTCGGTGGAAAACGCTCTGAATGTCTTCTCGCAAACGCTCGAACATTGTTAATCCTTCCGCTTAAGAAGCTCGCCACGGGCCGCTTTCTGGGTTTCCGTGAGGATGCCACGCAATATATTCATCTCAGCCCGGCTCACCGAGCTGCGACCGTACAAGCGACGCAGGCGCGCCATTAAATGCCTTGGCTTTTCAGGATCGAGGAACTCGATGGCTACCAGGGTTTGCTCCAGGTGCTCATAGAAGCGTTCCAGCTCGTCCATGGTGGCCAACTCGCCACTTTTGGTCGATGCGACTTCATCCTTCTCAACCTTGCTCGGCTGGCCTTGAGCAGCCAGCCAGGCCATGCGCACTTCGTAACTCAAGACCTGCACCGCCGCCCCGAGATTCAGCGAGCTGAACTCAGGGTCTGATGGAATGTGCACGTGGTAATGACATCGCTGCAGCTCTTCATTGGTCAGGCCGGAGTCTTCACGGCCGAACACCAGGGCGATCTCAGCGCCACCGGCAGCTTCTTCCACCACTTTGGTGCCGCATTCGCGCGGATCCAGCAGCGGCCAGGGGATGCGTCGGTCACGGGCGCTGGTGCCGAGCACCAGGTTGCAGCCAACCAAGGCATCTTCCAACGTCGCGACAACCTGAGCGCTTTGCAGGATGTCATTGGCGCCGGACGCACGGGCATCGGCCTCGTGGTGCGGGAATACCCGCGGCTCGACCAGCACCAGGCGCGTCAGCCCCATGTTTTTCATGGCTCGCGCCACCCCGCCGATATTGCCGGGATGACTGGTATTGACCAAGACGACACGAATATTTTGCAGCAAGGGAGGCGCTCTCGGACATGGGAAAGGGGAGCAAATCTTACAGAACAGCCTAAGGTTATGCCATGAAAGCTAACGTCGTCCTTCACCTGAAGAAAGTTTCTGCTAGAATGCTCGGCTTTCTTTAACAACCTTAGGTGACACATCCATGCAGCCCATGCTGAATATCGCGCTGCGCGCCGCCCGCAGCGCCAGTGAATTGATCTTCCGCTCCATCGAGCGCCTGGATACCATCAAGGTCGACGAAAAAGACGCCAAGGATTATGTATCCGAGGTGGACCGCGCCGCCGAACAGAAGATCATCGACGCCCTGCGCAAGGCCTACCCTACCCACGGCATCCTCGGTGAAGAAACCGGCCTGCACAAAGGTAGCGGCGAAGGCGAAGACTACCTGTGGATCATCGACCCACTGGATGGCACCACCAACTTCCTGCGCGGCATTCCACACTTTGCCGTGAGCATCGCCTGCAAATACCGTGGTCGCCTGGAACACGCCGTTGTGCTGGACCCGGTTCGCCAGGAAGAATTCACCGCCAGCCGTGGCCGTGGCGCCCAGTTGAACGGCCGTCGCCTGCGTGTCAGCGGTCGCACCAGCCTGGAAGGCGCACTGCTGGGCACCGGCTTCCCGTTCCGTGATGACCAGATGGACAACTTGGAAAACTACCTGGGCATGTTCCGCGCCCTGGTTGGCCAGACCGCCGGTATCCGCCGCGCCGGTGCAGCCAGCCTGGACCTGGCTTATGTCGCTGCCGGTCGTTTCGATGCATTCTGGGAATCGGGCCTGTCCGAGTGGGACATGGCTGCAGGCGCCCTGCTGATCCAGGAAGCTGGCGGCCTGGTAAGCGATTTCACCGGTGGCCACGACTTCCTTGAGAAAGGCCACGTGGTTGCCGGCAACACCAAATGCTTCAAGGCAGTGCTGACGGCGATCCAGCCGCACCTGCCGGCTTCGCTGAAGCGCTAAGCGAGCGAGCAAAAAAAGCACCCCTAGGGGTGCTTTTTTTATGCCTGGGATTTGTGACAGACCCGTGAATCAGCAGCAATACATATCAAATGCGAGAGAGGGGGCTTGCCCCCTCCCACATTTTGAACTGCACTGGCCCTTGAGTCAGTGCCAGGCCCGGAATTACTGCTGGTTCTGACCCAGGATCAGACGCCCTTCCTTATCCACCGGGATCTGGCTGCCTGGATCACGCTCCATACGCACAGTGCCTTCCTTGCCATCCAGGTTGTAACGCACGTCATAGCCAACAACCTTGTCGCTGATGTCATTGACGGTGTTACAGCGGGTTTGCGTAGTGGTGTAGGTATCGCGGTTCTGCATGCCTTCCTGAACCTTGTTACCGGCGTAGCCACCACCGACTGCACCGGCCACAGTGGCCAGTTTCTTACCGTTACCGCCACCGATCTGGTTACCCAGCAGGCCACCTGCAAGGGCACCCACTACGGTACCGGCGATTTGATGTTGATCCTGCACCGGACGCTGCCGGGTCACGGTGACGTCCTTGCAGACCTCACGAGGGGTTTTAATCTGGGTTTTCACCGGCTGCACCGCCAGCACTTGCGCATACTCAGGGCCGCTTTTTACCAGGCTGTAGGTGGCAACAGCGCCCCCGGCAGTCACACCGACAGCACCCAATACCGCACCAACCAGCAACGACTTGTTCACATGAACCTCCTGACCATCACAAGCGGACCGAAACGTCCGCGCTATACCCAGCCTTGGAGCCAAAAAAAAGGCACGAGTTCAATCTCGTGCCTTCTTTGTAACAGCGTATCAACGAACATCCGTCAAGGACGGTCGTCGACCTCCTTGTCGGTAGCAGCAGGAGGGATCAGGTCTTCGCTATTGAGGTTCAGCCAGATCAGCACCACGTTGGCGATGTAGATCGACGAGTAGGTGCCCGCCAGAACACCGATGAACAGCGCCAGGGAAAAGCCCCACAGGTTGTCGCCACCGAAGATCATCAGCGCAGCAATCGCCAGCAAAGTGGAGATCGAGGTCGCCATGGTCCGCAGCAGGGTCTGGGTGGTGGATATGTTGATGTTCTCGATCAACGTCGCCTTGCGCAGTACCCGGAAGTTCTCGCGAACCCGGTCGAATACCACGATGGTGTCGTTGAGCGAGTAACCAATGATCGCCAGAACGGCCGCCAATACGGTCAGGTCGAAGGTGATCTGGAAATAGGCCAGGATACCCACGGTCACGATCACGTCGTGGATCAGCGACACAATGGCGCCGACACCGAACTTCCACTGAAAACGGAAGGCCAGGTAGATCATGATGCCGACCAGCGCCATCAGCATGCCGAGGCCACCCTGGTCGCGCAGCTCTTCACCGACCTGCGGGCCCACGAACTCAACGCGCTTGACCGATGCCGGGTTGTCGCCGCCGACCTTCTGCAAGGCCTCGGCTACCTGGTGACCCAGTTGCGGGTCTTCGCCAGGCATACGCACCAGCAGGTCGGTGGTCGCACCGAAGCTCTGCACGACGGCTTCGTGATAGCCAGCCTTGACCAGCTCGTCGCGCACCAGGGTAACGTCGGCCGGCTTCTCGTAGGTCAGCTCGATGAGCGTACCGCCGGTGAAGTCCAGGCCGTAGTTCAGGCCCTTATGGAACCAGCTGAACAACGCCAGAACGGTAAGGAGCGCAGTGACGCCGAACGCAATGTTGCGAACGCCCATGAAGTTGATTGTACGTAACATGGCAGCCCCTTAAATCCACAACTTCTTGAAGTCACGCCCGCCAAAGATCAGGTTGACCATTGCGCGGGTCACCATGATGGCCGTGAACATCGAGGTAAAGATACCCAGGGACATGGTCACCGCAAAACCTTTGACGGGGCCTGTGCCCATGGCAAAGAGAATCCCGCCGACCAACAGGGTAGTCAGGTTGGAGTCGAGAATCGCGGTAAATGCCCGGCCGAAGCCTTCGTTGATTGCACGTTGTACGGTCATGCCCGCCGCGATCTCTTCACGGATACGCGAGAAGATCAGCACGTTGGCGTCGACCGCCATACCCATGGTGAGGACGATACCGGCGATACCCGGCAGTGTCAGGGTAGCCCCCAGCAGCGACATCAGAGCCAGCAGCATCACCATGTTGCCCGCCAGGGCGACGGTGGCGATGACGCCGAAGAAGCGATAGATGGCGATGATGAACAGCGACACGAACAACATGCCCCACAGCGCCGCATCGACACCCTTGGTGATGTTGTCGGCACCCAGGCTCGGGCCGATGGTCCGTTCTTCAGCGAAGTACATCGGCGCCGCCAGGCCACCGGCACGCAGCAGCAGCGCCAGCTCGGAGGACTCGCCCTGGCCGTTCAGGCCAGTGATGCGGAATTGAGCACCCAGCGGCGACTGGATGGTCGCCAGGCTGATGATCTTCTTCTCTTCCTTGAAGGTCTGTACCGGCACGTCTTTTTCGACGCCGTTGACCATCTGCTTGGTGTAGGTGGTGACCGGGCGCTGCTCGATGAAGATCACCGCCATGCTGCGACCGACGTTGCTGCGCGTGGCGCGGCTCATCAGTTCGCCACCGTGGCCATCCAGGCGGATGTTCACTTCAGGGGTGCCGTGCTCGCCGAAACCGGCCTTGGCATCGGTCACCTGGTCACCCGTGATGATCAGGCCACGCTCGATAAGTGCTGGAGGACGGTTGCCTTCGCGGAACTCGAACTCTTCGGAGGTCGCACGGGTGGCACCCGGCTCAGCCGCAAGGCGGAATTCCAGGTTGGCGGTCTTACCCAGGATACGCTTGGCTTCAGCGGTGTCCTGCACGCCCGGCAGCTCAACCACGATGCGGTTGGCGCCTTGACGCTGCACGATCGGCTCGGCCACACCCAGCTCGTTGACGCGGTTACGTACCGTGGTCAAGTTCTGCTTGATGGAGTATTCGCGAATTTCGGCAATCTTGGCCGGGCTCATCGCCAGGCGCAGTACCGCCTGGCCATTGAGGTCGGCTGGCACGATGTCGAAATCATTGAAATTCTTGCGGATCAGCGCACGGGCCTGTTCGCGAGAGGCTTCGTCAGCAAAGCCCAACTGGATGGCACCGTTGAGCTGCGGCAGGCTGCGATAACGCAACTTCTCTTTGCGCAGCAGGCTCTTCACGTCGCCTTCGTAGACTTTCAGGCGCGCATCGAGGGCCTTGTCCATGTCGACTTCCAGCAGGAAGTGCACACCACCGGACAAGTCCAGACCCAGCTTCATCGGGTGCGCGCCAATGCTGCGCAGCCATTGTGGCGTGGTCTGTGCCAGGTTCAACGCAACGACGTAGTCGTCACCCATGACCTTGCGCACAACATCTTTGGCCGGCAACTGGTCTTCTTGCTTGGTCAGGCGCAACAAGCCGCCTTTGGAACCAGCCGCCAAGGTTGCCGCTTTAACCTGGATACCCGCGTCGTTGAGCGCTTTGCTCGCACGTTCCAGGTCAGCCTGATTGACCTGCAGCGAAGTGCTGGCGCCAGAGATCTGGATCGCAGGGTCATCAGGATAGAGATTGGGAGCGGAATAAATAAAACCGATCGCCAGCACCGCCAGGATCAGTACGTATTTCCACAGAGGGTATTTGTTCAGCATCACGCCGCCCGCTTATAACGCGGGGCGCCTTGCGCGCCCCGTCGATTGGTAAAGGTTGTTACTCAGATCGCTTTGAGCGTGCCTTTAGGCAGCGTGGCGGCGATGGCGCCCTTCTGGAACTTCATTTCGACGGTGTCGGAGACTTCCAGTACCACGAAAGCATCGGAAACCTTGGTGATCTTGCCGGCGATACCGCCAGTGGTCACGACTTCGTCGCCTTTCTGCAGGCTGCCCAGCAGGTTTTTCTGCTCTTTGGCGCGCTTGGCCTGTGGACGCCAGATCATCAGGTAGAAGATGACCAGGAAGCCGACCAGGAAAATCCACTCGAAACCACCGCCCATAGGGCCGGCAGCAGCAGGCGCAGCGGCGTCAGCCATGGCGTTAGAGATAAAAAAGCTCATTTAGCACTCCAGTTGCAAATAGTGAATCTTAGGGTCGGGAAACTCAGTCCAAGGGCGGCACAGGGAGCCCGCGCTTGGCATAGAAGGCATCGACGAAGGCGGCCAATGTACCCTGTTGAATAGCCTCGCGCAAACCAGCCATCAGGACTTGGTAGTGACGCAAATTGTGGATGGTATTCAACATGCTACCCAGCATTTCCCCGCATTTGTCCAAGTGATGCAGATAAGCACGGGAGAAGTTCTGGCAGGTGTAGCAGTCACAGGTGGGATCGAGCGGCGAATCATCATGGCGATGGAACGCGTTACGGATCTTCAGCACGCCTGTATCGATGAACAGATGCCCATTGCGGGCATTACGGGTTGGCATCACGCAATCGAACATGTCCACACCGCGGCGCACACCCTCTACGAGATCTTCCGGTTTGCCAACGCCCATAAGGTAACGAGGTTTGTCAGCGGGCATCAGGCCCGGCAGGTAATCGAGCACCTTGATCATTTCGTGCTTGGGCTCGCCCACCGACAGACCACCAATGGCCAGACCATCGAAGCCGATCTTGTCGAGGCCTTCCAGCGAGCGCTTGCGCAGGCTTTCATGCATGCCGCCCTGGACGATACCGAACAGCGCCGCGGTGTTGTCGCCATGGGCGTTCTTCGAACGCTGGGCCCAACGCAGGGACAGCTCCATGGAGATGCGCGCTACGTCTTCGTCAGCCGGGTATGGCGTGCACTCGTCGAAAATCATCACGATGTCCGAGCCCAGGTCACGTTGAACCTGCATCGACTCTTCCGGGCCCATGAACACCTTGGCACCGTCCACCGGCGAGGCGAAGGTCACACCCTCCTCCTTGATCTTGCGCATGGCGCCCAGGCTGAACACCTGGAAACCGCCTGAGTCGGTGAGGATAGGGCCTTGCCACTTCATGAAGTCATGCAGGTCGCCATGCTTCTTGATCACTTCCGTGCCCGGGCGCAGCCACAGGTGGAAGGTATTGCCGAGGATGATCTCGGCGCCGGTGGCGACGATGTCACGGGGCAGCATGCCCTTGACGGTGCCGTAGGTACCGACCGGCATGAAGGCCGGGGTCTCTACGGTGCCGCGCGGGAAGGTCAGACGACCGCGACGGGCCTTGCCGTCGGTAGCCAGCAGTTCAAACGACATACGACTCATAAGTTGTCCTCAGGGCCGCGCGGCGCCGGGTTACGGGTGATAAACATCGCATCACCGTAGCTGAAAAAACGGTACTCGTTGGCGATGGCCGCTTGATAAGCGGCCATGGTTTCCGGGTAACCGGCAAATGCCGACACCAGCATCAACAGCGTGGATTCCGGCAAATGGAAATTGGTGACCAGGCAATCGACCACATGGAATGGCCGACCCGGAAAAATAAAGATGTCAGTGTCGCCACTGAACGGCTTGAGTACGCCATCACGCGCCGCACTTTCAAGTGACCGTACGCTGGTGGTGCCCACCGCCACCACTCGCCCACCGCGCGCCTTGCACGCGTTAACCGCGTCCACGACGTCCTGGCTGACTTCCAGCCATTCGCTGTGCATATGGTGGTCTTCGATGTTCTCCACACGCACCGGCTGAAACGTACCGGCCCCCACGTGCAGGGTCACATAAGCGGTCTCGACGTCCTTGGCGGCAATCGCATCCAGCAGCGGCTGGTCGAAATGCAGGCCGGCCGTCGGTGCTGCAACCGCACCGAGACGCTGGGAGTACACCGTCTGATAGCGCTCGCGGTCCGAGTCTTCGTCGGGGCGGTCTATATAAGGAGGCAACGGCATATGACCGACACGTTCCAACAGCGGCAACACTTCCTCGGCGAACTTGAGCTCGAACAAGGCATCGTGGCGCGCCACCATTTCGGCTTCGCCACCGCCATCGATCAACAGGCTCGAGCCCGGTTTCGGCGACTTGCTGGAGCGCACATGGGCCAGCACGCGATGGCTGTCCAGCACCCGCTCCACCAGGATTTCCAGCTTGCCGCCGGAGGCTTTCTGGCCAAACAGCCGCGCCGGAATCACCCGGGTATTGTTGAAAACCATCAAATCGCCTGGGCGCAAATGCTCAAGCAAATCAGTGAATTGACGGTGTGCGAGGGCACCGCTCGGCCCGTCCAGGGTCAGCAGTCGACTGGCGCGACGCTCGGCCAAAGGGTGGCGAGCGATCAGCGAATCAGGGAGCTCAAAAGTAAAGTCAGCAACGCGCATGATGGGGTTCGTCTAGCAGGGCCGGGAAGTCTAGCGGAAATAGTCAAAATTGACCATGAAACGTGATTGACCAACGGTAATCTCATCTCTATACTTCGCCGCCATTGAGCCCTGATGGCGGAATTGGTAGACGCGGCGGATTCAAAATCCGTTTTCGAAAGAAGTGGGAGTTCGATTCTCCCTCGGGGCACCATCTTAAAGAAAGACCTTGAAATTCAAGGTCTTTTTTTTCGCCTGTAAAAAAGTGACCGGCAGGGCAGTGGAGGTAGCGGGACCATGGAATTGACGCTTGAAGCAGTTGCACTGTTTGCCCTGAAACTGGTGCATGAGACCGAGGACGGCAGCCCGCTCCTGCGCGATGACCCGGCGATGGATGGGTATGAACGCGAGGTGTTTGGGCTGCTGGTGCGCCAGGGTGATTTGGCGCGGATTCAGTTAAAGCTTGATCAGTGCCTGACGTTAGCGCTCGACTCTCTGGGCGGCGCCCACACCGTGATGGGGCGCGAGCTGCAGCGGCTTGCGCTGGACGCGCATCAAGCAGCGACCCTGGAAGCACTCAATGCTCCGCTCCAGGCACTCAAGGACTACCTCAAAGCCATCCTGTAACGCGCACCTAGCGCCGCCCCTCCACCGCCATCCGCACCGCCAACCCCATCAACACCGACCCCATCACCCAGCGCTGCACCACCTGCCAGCCTGGCCGGGTGACGAAGAACACGGCGATGGAACCCGCCATGCAGGCAATCACCGCATTGACGCTCACGCTGATAAAAATCTGCAGGGAGCCCAACACCAGGGATTGCATCAGCACACTGGCATGACCATTCGGATCGATGAACTGCGGCAACAGCGACAAATACATCACCGCCACTTTGGGATTGAGCAGGTTGGTGACCAGGCCCATGGTGAACAGCTTGCGCGGGCTGTCCTTGGGTAAATCCCGCACCTGGAATGGCGAACGCCCACCCGGCTTGACCGCCTGCCAGGCCAGGTAAACCAGGTACAACGCGCCGCCGAGCCGCAGCGCGTCGTAGGCAAAGGGCACTGCCATCACCAATGCGGTGATACCCAGTGCCGCGCAAACCATATACACCACAAACCCCAGCGCCACCCCGCCCAGGGAAATCAACCCGGCGGTGCGGCCCTGGCAGATCGAGCGGGAGATCAGGTAGATCATGTTCGGCCCGGGCGTCAGCACCATGCCGAGTGAAATCAGGCCATAGGCAAGCAAGCTGGACATATCGGGCATTGTTTCGCTCCTGGATTTTTATTCTGCCAGCGTGAAATCCTTCGCCACACTGTGATGTTTCGCTCCATGCTAGGGCGTTAGAGGCGTGGGCGTTAGATACAGATCCGCGAACAAAACCTCATACACAGGCGCCCCCACTGCCCCAGGACAGGTACATGATCGACTTCAACAACAAAGGCTTCTTCAAGCTCAAACAAAACAATGAGTACGCCGAACGCGTATCGGCCCTGCTGCTCGACGGTGAGGAAGTGGTCGACGCCTACAAAGCCATGCGTGACGGCGTGGTTTTCACCACCAAGCGCATCATTGCGGTGAACGTGCAGGGGATTACCGGCAGCAAGAAGGACTTCACGTCGTTGCCGTATAAAAATATCGTGGCGTATTCGGTGGAAACGTCCGGGACGTTTGATCTGGATTCGGAATTGGAGATTTACTTTTCCTCACTGGGGAAGGTGAGGTTTGAGTTCACCGGCAAGACCTCGATTGTGGAAATATCGCGGTTGATTTCCAAGCATCTGCTGGGCTGATCAACACAAGGAGGCTTGCCCGCGACAGCGGTGAATCAGTGACTGGATCGGCTACTGATACTCTGCCATCGGGGGCAAGCCCCCTCCCACATTGTGATCGCGCTGTATCAGCTGAATACGCATGCGAGGCCGCTCACTTGGGCTGGAATGTCTCCAGGTAGGCCAGGATGTTTTCAATCTTCTCCTGATCGCTGATCCCCCAGAAAATCATCCGCGTCCCACTCACCACCTTCTTCGGCGCTTCGATATAGGCGGCAAGCTTGTCCCGCGTCCATACCACCCCGGAATTTTTCATCGCATCCGAATATTGATAGTCGGTGGTTGTCCCCGCAGGACGGCCAATGATGCCGTTAAGCTGCGGCCCGAAACCACCGCGGGCGCCTTCGCCGACGCTATGGCAGCCACCGCAGGTCTTGGTGAAGAGTTTGCCGCCCGCCTCCGCGTCGCCGGCGGCGAAGGCAGGGCTGGCGGCAAGGGTCAGGACGAGGGTGAACAGGGCGTACTTCATTGAGGGCTCCACTTCGGCTATTACCGCCGATTATGCCTGTTTAAGCGGGCATCCTCCCAACCGTTCAATCAGGCGCGTCCGATAACCCCACGCCAGTAGCAACCGCGTCAAATGACCACCCATCGTTTAAAAAACATCCAATCGAACCTATATGCACGCCCCCCACTCCACCCTACTGAACCCCTGATGGTGGAGTAAGGATCATGGCTCAGCCATCGATTTTGGTATTGGAAGACGACGAGATCATTCGTTCGTTGATGGTGGATGTGCTGGAGGAATTCGGGGCGCATGTGACGTCGTTCCCTTCGGCGGATGACGGTATGATTTTCCTGGAGCGCGATGATGAGCAGGTGGACCTGATTGTCAGCGATATCCAGATGCCTGGGCTGTTGAACGGCTATGACTTGAGCAGGGTGGTGGCGCATCGTTGGCCCTCTATCCAGGTGCTGTTGACGTCCGGTAATACGTCGCTGGCGTCTGAGTTGGGTGGCAGAGTCAGGTTTTTACCCAAGCCCTGGAGCACTGAGCGTCTGCTGGAGTGTGTGGAGTCGGCGTTGACACAGCAGGGTGCGTCCATGCATTGATAGCGTTGCGACATCGCTCAAACCGAACTTCCGGTCAGGCGAAGGGGTCATTAGCCATGCATGGAGCGACTTCTCGGATCTGACGGTCAGCCTTTTCGCTCTGTGCGCTCAGCTGACGGCCATGAGTTGTGTAGAATCGTTGCCGACTTTTACCCGTCATGGATGGCTGACAAGCCCACAGTTCGAGCTCATTGAATGCATTCACAGGCCCATGACATTGGTGCGCCCCCATTGCTGGAAGCCTTGCGCACAGGCACGGGCTTGCTGCACGTAGCACTGGAAAAGCGCCTGCCGTTTTTCTCTGCGAGCCTGGATGTCGATTGGTACCGACGTTTACTTCAAGCGTATTACGGGTTTTACAGACCAATAGAATCAGCGCTGTACGACAGTGACTTGATCCCTGATGGCTTCGACTGCGTGTTGCGTGCGAAAACCCCGACACTGGTCAGTGACCTCCACGCCCTGGGCCTGGATGACCATGGGATCAACGCCCTGCCCCGCTGCATCCATCTCCCATACTTGGACACCCCGGCGGCCTGCCTGGGCGCACTCTATGTGCTGGAAGGCGCGACCCTCGGCGGCCAGGTGCTGCGCCGGGAAATGTCCCTGCGCCTGGACGTGGGTGCCGACAACGGCGGCGCGTTTCTCAATGTATACGGCGCCCAGACCGGTCGGCGCTGGAAGGATTTTCTCGATTACCTGGGCCGTTTGCCGCTGGATGCACTCGCCAAACAGCACGCGGTGAACGCGGCCCGTTCGACATTCAGCGGCTTTGAGCAATGGCTCGACAGCCAGAAGGTACTGCTATGAAACCCGAAGATTTTGAAGAGTTGCTTGCCAACTGTGCTGACGAGCCCATCCGCTTTCCGGGGGCGATCCAGCCCCACGGCGTGCTGCTGACCTTGTCGGAGCCCGGCCTGGAAATTATTCAGGTGAGTGCCAACGTAGGCACCTTGTTTGGCCACGCGCCTGAGACCCTGTTGAACCAGCCGTTGCACACGCTGATTGGCGACGAGCATGCCCAGGCTGTGCAAACCATGGCTGCCAACAACACGTTTTTCGATGCTCCGCCCCTGCACGTCACCTTCAACGGCGCGCCATTCGAGGGCCTGCTGCATCGCCATCAGGATGTGTTGGTACTGGAGTTCGAACCACGGCTTGAGAACTTCAAGCCACAGGCGCGCAATGGCCGCACCAGTGACCTGGGCAAGATGCTGCAACGCCTGCAATCGGCCAAGACCCTGCAGGCGCTGTATGCCATCAGCGTAAATGAAATCCAGGCCATGACCGGCTACGACCGGGTGCTGATCTATCGCTTCGAAGAAGAAGGCCATGGCCAGGTGATTGCCGAAGCGTCGGCACCGTCCATGGAGTTGTTCAACGGGCTGTTCTTCCCCGCGTCCGACATCCCAGAACAAGCCCGCGAGCTGTACCGCACCAACTGGCTACGCATTATCCCGAATGCGTCCTACGAACCGGTGCCGCTGCTGCCCAAGTTGCGCCCGGATACCGGGCAGCCCCTGGACCTGAGCTTTGCCACTCTGCGCAGTGTCTCGCCGATCCACTGCCAGTACATGCGGAACATGGGTGTGCTGTCGTCCATGAGCATCTCGCTGATGAAGGGCGACAAACTCTGGGGGCTGATCAGCTGCGGCAACCGCGAACCGCTGCTGGTGCCTAACGACCTGCGTATGACCTGCCAGACCATAGGCCAAATACTCTCGTTGCAGATCAGTGCCATGGAAGCCTTGGAGCTGAATCGCCAGCGCGAAGAGAAAATCGAAGCCCTGGCGCTGCTCGATCAGGCCATGAAGGCCGACGACGGCAATGTGTTCGACAGCCTGGCCCACCACGGCAAAAAACTGATGGACCTGACCCTCTCCGGCGGCGTGGCGATCATCGAAGACAAACAATTACACCGCTACGGCAACTGCCCGGAACCGGCGCAGATCCGCGCATTGCACAAATGGTTGCAGGAGAGCGGCGAGCCGGTGTTTTCCAGCCATCACCTGGCCTCGGTGTACCCGCCTGCCGCCGAGTACCAGGCCGTCGCCAGCGGCGTACTCGCCATGAGCCTGCCCAAGCCTGTGGATAACGGTGTGCTGTGGTTCCGCCCCGAGGTGAAAGAGAACATCAACTGGAGTGGCGATCCGAAAAAGCCGTTGAACCTGGAAACTTCCGACGCTGGCCTGCGCCTTCGCCCGCGCACGTCGTTTGAAATCTGGAAGGTGGAAATGGCCGGCATCTCCACCAAGTGGAGCCATGGCGATCTGTTTGCCGCCAACGACCTGCGCCGCTCGGCCCTGGAAAACGACCTGTCGCGCCAGGTGCTGCGCGAACAGCAAGCGGTGCGCGCCCGTGATGAATTGGTCGCGGTGGTTTCCCACGACCTGCGCAACCCGATGACCGTCATCTCGATGCTCTGCGGCATGATGCAAAAAGCTTTCAGTTCCGAGGGCCCACACACCTCACGACGGATTTCCTCGGCCATCGACACCATGCAACAGGCCGCTGGACGCATGAATGTGCTGCTGGAGGATTTGCTCGACACCTCAAAAATCGAGGCCGGGCGCTATGTGGTCAAGCCCATTGCATTGGACGTCAGTCAGATCTTTGAAGAGGCGTGCTCACTCCTGGCGCCACTGGCCACGGAAAAGGGCATCGACCTCTCGTTCAATGCCGAGCCAGGCCTGCAGATCAATGCCGACCCGGAGCGGTTGTTCCAGGTACTGTCGAACCTGATCGGCAACGCAATCAAGTTCACGCCTCGCCAGGGCAACATCGGTATCAGCGCCATGAGCAACGGCGAAGAGATCGTATTCTCGGTGCGTGACTCCGGTGAAGGCATTGCCCCTGAGCAACTGCCCCATGTGTTTGAACGCTACTGGACCCAGACAGAGAACAACCCTACCGGTAGCGGGTTGGGGCTGTATATCACCCAAGGCATTGTCCAGGCCCACGGCGGGCGGATTGAAGCCCAGAGTGAGTTGGGCCGTGGCAGTGAGTTCAGGTTTACGGTGCCTAAGCCCGCCTGAAACACGCCCAAACATTTGATTACCTGAGGCCGGGAACGACGAACCCGGCTTATGCCACTGATTAAGTGCGCACTCAAAGGGAGCATTGATGCGGGAACAATCCTCCAATTGAGCAAAGGGTTTATCATGATTATCGGTCAGCCGTTCCACGCCTATAACATCAACCAATCCACGGAGGTCCAGCAGGACCATCAAGCGTCCCTAAATCCTGCGGATAACCCGTCGACAACTGAAAGCAATCAATCAGAGCACGTGACAACGGGGAAACCTCCTCACTCATCCCTGGATTCCCTCGGACAGGGCCGGCTGCTTTGACCCTACCCACAGCGCCAGGCCTGTAGCACGCCTGGCCGCTCCCAAGCAGTGCAGCGCGCCGGTGCTGCACTCTGTTGACAAAACACCGACATCCCCTGCGCTACCCTTTCACGCCCTAGACCTTGTGTGAGCCACCACCTCAATGCTTCAACCCGACACTCTGCCCACAGTCATTGCAGGACCGCTGCTAAGGCGCCTGGAACCGCAGCGCCTGGTTATCTGGTTGGTGGGCAGTCGTGTCCTGCCGCTGTCCTTGGAACTGCGTTTACCCCACGGCGAGACGTTAGATATCCCTTTAAATAACACGTGCTGCCAAGTCGTGCCCGTCGGGCGCCATGCCTTCATCCACCTGATCGATGTAGCGCTGGATCATGCCCTGCCCCAGGATGTGGTCATCAGCTACGACCTGTTGATAGACGGCGTCGGCATTGCCGACTGGGCACCACACTTGCTGTATGCCGATGCGACGATGCCGAGCTTCGTCCTGCACAGCCGCATCCACCAGTTGGTGCATGGCTCCTGCCGCAAGCCCCATCACCGTGCCGACGAAGGCTTATTGTGCGTTGACCGCCTGCTGGCGGATGCCCGCACACCGCTCGAACGCCCGGCCCTGCTGATGATGAGTGGCGACCAGGTCTACGCCGACGATGTTGCAGGGCCCATGCTACGGGCAATTCATGGGCTGATCGCGCGGCTGGGCCTCTTCGACGAATACCTGGAAGGTGCCGTGGTGACCGACAGCGCCACCCTCTACGGTCATCGCGCCAGTTACTACCACCGGGCGGACCTGCTTCCCGCGCTGGACAGTAACGAGACCTTGCGCGAACGCTTTTTCGGCGGCGTGAAAAAACCGATCTTCACCAGCAGCACCGCGGACAACCACCTGGTGACCTTTGCCGAAGTGATCGCCATGTATCTGCTGGCCTGGTCACCCACGCCGTGGACGCTGATCACGCCACAACCACCGCAACTGAGCCCCGAAGGACAACAGCGTTATGCCCGGGAGCAGGTGCAGATTGACCTGTTCCGCAGCGGTCTGCCTGGAGTCGCTCGAGTGTTCGCCCACCTGTCGACGCTGATGATCTTCGACGATCACGACATTACCGACGACTGGAACCTCAGCGCCCAATGGGAAGAAACCGCCTACGGCCATCCCTTCTCCAAACGCATCATCGGCAATGCGTTGCTGGCCTACCTGTTATGCCAAGGCTGGGGCAACCAACCGCAGGTATTTGGCGAACTGGTGAGCCAAACCCAGGCCCTGGCCAGCCAGGCGCAAAACAACCACCTGGACGCGACAAAGCAGGATGAGCTGCTCGCTACGCTGCTGAAATTCCAACACTGGCACTACGTACTGCCCACCACCCCGGCCCTTGTGGTCCTCGACACCCGCACACGGCGCTGGCGCAGCGAGTTCACCCTCAAGCAACCCTCCGGCCTGCTGGACTGGGAAGCCTTGAGCGAACTGCAACAAGAGCTGCTCGACCACCCGTCGGCCATTATCGTCTCGCCCGCGCCGATTTTTGGCGTAAAGCTGATCGAGACCGTACAAAAAATCTTCAGTTGGTGCGGCTTTCCCCTGCTGGTGGACGCTGAAAACTGGATGGCCCACCGTGGCGCCGCCCAGGTGATCTTGAATATCTTCCGCCACTCGCGTACGCCGGGTAATTACGTGATCCTCTCCGGCGACGTGCATTACTCGTTCGTGTACCAGGTGCTGATCCGCCATCGCAACGGCGGCCCGAGGATCTGGCAAATCACCAGCAGCGGCATCAAGAACGAGTTCCCGCCACGCCTGCTGGAATGGTTCGACCGTCTCAACCGCTGGCTCTACTCCCCGCGCTCGCCACTCAACTGGTTTACCCGTCGTCGTACCATGCAGGTGGTGCCGCACATTCCGGAGCATGCCGAGGCGGGGGAGCGTTTGTGGAATTCGGCGGGCATTGGCCAGGTGTTTTTCAATGAGCAGGGCCAGCCAGAGGCGATTTACCAACACAACGCCAATGGGAACCCCCGGACAAGCATGGTGCCGCCTGAATAATAGCCTATTGACACTATTCTAAAGCAGCACACCTGCCCTATTCAAAGCACGCAGGCGGCGATGTACAGTAGCGCCAGCCACGGAGTATCGGCGACAACAATAACTGGCCTTAAGCCAGCTCTCGCAGGAAGCGCGCTGATGGACGATACATCCGACAACGAACCACTACGCCACGACATATCCGACCTCAACGCCGATCTGTTGCACGCCATCATGGAACTGGTCAGTGATGGGATCTGGGATTGGAACGCCAATACCGGTTTCGTCTACCGCAACCCCGGCTGGTACGAGATGCTTGGCTACTCCCGCCACTCCTTGGAAAACAGCGTATTCACCTGGGAGAACGTGATCCACCCCGAGGATTACCCCCAAGTGATGGCAATGTTTGACGATTACATCAGCCAACGCTCGCCCCATTATCGGGCCGAATACCGCTGCCGAAAAGAAGACGGCACCTACCTCTGGATCGAGGACCGTGGCTACATCATTGCACGTAATCCCGACCACTCAGTGGCCCGCATGGTGGGCGCACACCGCGATATTCATACGCGAAAATGCTCTATTGAACAGTTGCAAAGGCGCAACAAATCCCTTGAGGCACTGGTGGCCGAACGTACCCTGGAGCTGTCGCGGGTCAATCAACAACTGCAATTGCAACTGGACGAAAACCGCTCCCTGGCCGAACGGGATGCGCTGACGCGCATCGCCAACCGTTATCGCCTGGAGAAAGTGCTGCTGGAAGAATGCGATCGCGCCGAGCGCTTCCGCTTGCCCCTGGCGCTGGTGGCGATGGATATCGATGATTTCAAGCCGATCAATGACCGCCACGGCCACAGCATCGGCGACCAGACGCTGATACAGGTGGTCGAAAGCCTGGAAACCTGCATACGCACCAGCGACTTGCTGGCCCGGTGGGGTGGCGATGAGTTTATGGTCGTGCTACCCAAAAGCACCCTGGTGATGGCGAAGGAACTGGCCGAAAGGATTCGCCATCAGGTCAAGCAAGCGCCCACCGGCATCACCGTCACACTAAGCCTGGGCGTGGTAGAACGGCGCATGGGTGAGTCACCGGTCGACCTGATGGCGCGGGCCGATCAAGCGCTATATCGGTCAAAGGCGGCGGGCAAGGACGGGGTTTCGGAATAATGCAGGCAACCGCTCCTTCCGATTTGGAATGACCCGGCGACTTTATTTCGTTTGCGGCAAGACCAGGCGCGCGGCTTAGATAAAACACGCCCGCCCTTGCCGAGTCCCGCATTCATGAGCCACGCCACCATCAGCCAATCCATTTCCATCGTTCACCCCATCAGCCTCAGCCACGGTAAAAACGCCGAGGTCTGGGATACGACGGGCAAGCGCTATATCGATTTTGTCGGCGGTATCGGTGTACTCAATCTGGGCCATTGCCACCCGGCTGTGGTTACGGCGATTCGCGAGCAAGCGACCAAGCTCACTCACTACGCGTTCAACGCCGCGCCGCACTCGCCCTACATTGAGTTTATGGCGCGCCTGAGCGCGTTTATCCCGGTGAGCTATCCGGTCAGCGGCATGCTCACCAACAGCGGTGCGGAAGCAGCTGAAAACGCCTTGAAGATCGTGCGTGGCGCCACCGGGCGTACGGCAGTGATCGCCTTTGACGGCGCCTTCCACGGCCGCACACTGGCGACCCTCAACCTCAATGGCAAGGTGGCGCCCTACAAGCAGAAGGTCGGGGTACTGCCCGGCACTGTGTATCACCTGCCCTACCCCAGTGCCGATAATGGCGTGACCAGTGCCGAAGCGCTGAAGGCCATGGACCGCCTGTTCAGCGTGGAAATCGACGTCAACGATGTGGCCTGTTTCATTATCGAGCCGGTGCAGGGCGAAGGCGGCTTCCTCGCCCTGGATATTCAGTTCGCCCAGGCCCTGCGCCGCTTTTGCGACGAGCACGGCATCCTGCTGATCATCGATGAAATCCAGTCCGGGTTTGGCCGCACCGGCCAGCGTTTCGCCTTCTCGCGCCTGGGCATCGAACCGGATCTGTTGTTGCTCGGCAAGAGCATCGCCGGCGGCGTACCGCTGGGGGCGGTGGTCGGGCGCAAGGCGCTGATGGATAACCTGCCCAAAGGTGGCCTGGGTGGCACGTACTCCGGCAACCCCATCGCCTGTGCGGCGGCATTGGCCACTGTTGAGGCGATGACCGATGAAGATCTGCAGGCGTGGGGATCACAACAGGAAACCGCGATCGTCAGCCGTTATAACACCTGGCGTTCGCAACAACTGTCGCCCTACCTGGGTCGCCTTACCGGCGTCGGCACCATGCGCGGCATTGAGCTGGCCCATGCTGACGGCACGCCCGCGCCCAAGCAATTGACCCAATTGCTGGGCCTGGCGCGGGAGGCAGGCTTGCTGCTGATGCCCAGCGGCAAGGCGCGGCACATCGTGCGCTTGCTGGCACCGTTGACCATTGAGCCGGTAGTGCTGGAGGAGGGCCTGGATATTCTCCAGGCGTGTCTCGCAAGACTGGATGAATAGCACGCATGCCAAGGCAGGGCCCGGATGGTGGTAGTACAGGCATTGATGCGCCGCTATCAGCACTGAAAGTATTCACCGCCCGAACCTGCCTTGACCTGATCCCTCTCCCCGCCGAAAATGCCCGACGTTTTTTGTCTCCCCCGCTTACTACGCAGTGAAATTTTAATGTCCGATTCCTACACCGCAGAATCCGCCAAAGAATCCGTAGCCGCCTTGCAATCCAAAGCCGAATACGAAAACGCCATCAATCTTTCACAACATGTGCCAGCGGCCAAGATCATCAGCGAGATGGTACTGGACGCGTTTCACACCTCCAAGGAAAGCGACCAGATCCGCGAGTTGCGCGTTGCCATCCGCCAGGCCCACGACGCCTTCGACGATGACAAAGCCTATGATCTGATGGGCCAGCTCAAGCAGTTGAAAGACGCCGAAGCCGCCGATAACGCCGCCCTGGAAAACCTGAGCAGCCAGTTCTCCATCAGCCGCATCCTGTCCTGCTTTAAGGACGACCCCGAGTTCCAGGAACTGGTGTACGGCCTGGCCCTCAAGGTACTGAACCAGTCGCACCAGGCCATCAGCAACCCGAGCGCCGGCAAGGGCAAGGCCGCGCGCGCCAAAAAAGACACCGAAGTGTTTGTGATCAGCAAGGATGGCATCAGCGTCACCCTGCCGCTTCGCACCCCGCGTTCCAAGCTCAATGTGGACCGCGAAGCACTGGAATTTCTGGGCTTTACCTTTGTCGGCGAAGGCAGCGAGGCGGAGCTGGAACGCGAAACCTTCGTCGACAACAGCGGCGTGGAGCAGCCGGTCACGCGCAAGAGCATCGTCACCGCGCTGCAACAGCAAAGCGCCTTTGAAGGTTACGCCATCGCCGCCCAATAAGCGGATGTGCGGCAAGGCGTAGCGCCATGCGTTACGTCTGTTGCCGCCTACACCTCCATGTTCTGCAACTGCGCAGAGCGTTTCATCACCTCCACGCTGATACCGTCCTCGGGCATTCAACCTGCACGAGAATGAAGCGTGTCCGGCAGACCCGCCCGGGCTGCGTGTAACACACTGGTGCCTAGGCGCGCGCCACCTGCGCCGCGAAGACCTGGCGAAAGCGTTCCATCTCCTGCTGGTTGCCCACCGTTACCCGTAGCCACTGCGGCCAGTTCTGCCACACCCGCCCGACCAGTACATTCTGGGCTGCCAGCCGCTCGACCACCTGTTCTGCCGGTTGCTTCACGTCAATCATGAAGCAATTGCTCCGGGAGGCCGTGCAGGCAAAACCCCGGTCCTTGAGCCAAGCGATCGTCTCATCGCGCAACCTGGCATTAAGCGCTTTGCGTTGGCCCACCAGTTGGGCGTCTTCCAGACTGGCAATCGCACCCAACAAGCTGGCGCCGGCCGGGACGTTGTCGCCGCCGAACACGGCCAGCCGCTCCAACAGTGCCGGATGACCGATTGCCAGGCCCAGGCGCGCACCAGCCATGCCATAGATTTTCGAGAACGTGCGCAGCACCAGCAGGTCATCGTGGTCGTTGGTCCAGCTCACGCAGCTGGGGGCGTCGCAGAAATCGATGTAGGCCTCGTCTACCACCAGCACACTGCCCTTGGGTTTGTTCACCAGGGCTTGGCGGATAGTTTCAGTCGGGGTCAGGGTGCCGGTCGGGTTGTTGGGGTTGCACAGGTACAGCATGCCGGCTTGTGGGTCGGCCTTGAGCATGGCCTGCACATCATGGGCATGCTGCGTGTCGAGATCCACTTCATGCACAGGCACTTTGTTTGACTCGGCCGCCTGGCGCGGGACTTCGTAGGACGGTGTCGCCATCACCAGGCCTTGGTTTTGACTGGTGAACGCCACCACCGCATAACGCAGGGCCGCCATCGAGCCGGCAAATACCGCGACGTTTTCTTCAGCAATCCCCTGCTGCCGGGCAAACAGCTCGGCCAGTGCGTACATGTGCGGGTAAGGATAGCGTCCGGACGTTGCAATCGCCCGCTGCATCGCCGCGCGGGCGGCGTCTGAAGGGCCGGAAGAGCTTTCGTTGTAGTTGAGCAGCACGCTGTCAGAGGGCGTCGGCGTCGAGCTGGCGAGCGCCCAATCCAGATGCCCCAGCACGGGCAAGGCGGCTCCCAGGGCGAGAAGTGACCGACGATTGACACTGACCATAGTTACTACTCCTTGTAGAGGGCGCGAGGGATCGCACGAGGTCGTACACAAGAGTATGACGAGATAACCGTTGCCTGATTTAGCGTCACGCCGTATCCCTGCACTCAACACTTTATTGTTATGCCGGGCCCATGCAACACTTCCACAGCCGCGAACCTGAAAGAACAGGTTCTGCCGGACATGGACTGACGACTAAATGGAAGTGGTGAGCACTTGATACACAGACGGGAAAAAACCGAGCACTTGAAGAGCAACATCAAGTACTTGATCAAGAGCCGTGGAGAAACCCAGCTTTCGTTAAGCAATGCCGCCGGGCTGACCAGGACGACTATCTACAACATCCTGGGAGGCAAGGTCCTCAACGTACAGCAGTCAACCATTCGCAAGATCTCTGACTTCTTCGGCGTTTCGTATGAGGAAATCGAGACCATCAATTTTGAAGCCAAGGAAATCATCGAAAACAATGTCTCGCCGCTGGGCAATATGAACCCGGCAGCGGTGCCTGTGCTCAAGGAAAGCCTGCTTATGCAGGACCTGGGCAAGCGCGTGGGCGAATTGGCCACGCTTTACCCGCTGACCTACTACTTCGGCACGTCCTGCAACTTGATCGGCGTGCGCCTGGAACACGCGATTCCCGGCATCAATGAAGTGGGCGACTTGTTGATCGTACAGAAAGATTCATCGAGCGACGATAAAGAGAAACTGGTGTACGACCGCGCGACCAAAAAGCTGTTTATCACCCTGGAGCCCTGTGCCCATTCAGACCGTTTATGTGTCATCGGCGATATTCTTGAGGAACGCTTCAATGACCACATATGAAGGGGCCGTTGAAAACAGCAGGTACAAATTGCTGGGCTTTGAAAATGACAAGCGCCTGGCGGTGATCATGGTGCTTGCCACGGGCAAGATCATCAAGATCAAACTGAGTGAAGTGCTCAACAGCGAGATCATGGATGACTTCAATAGAATGGAAGTCAAGAACGTCTACAAGAAGTTCTATGCCCAGGGAGGCACACTCACCGCCTACGATATAAACGATCGCAATGAAAACTCCTGGATGATCTACATCATCTTGAACTTGCTGCTGTTCACGTTTTATATTTTTACCAGCATTGCCGCGACCAAGCCGATCTACCTGGAGTCCATGGGCATCATCGTGACGCCGGGCACGTTCCTGTACCCGCTGACCTTTTTGATCGTGGACCTGCTGAATGAGAATTTCGGCTTGCGCCTGGCACGACGGGCGATTCTGTTTGCGTTTGCCAGCAACGCGATGATCATCATCCTGCTGTATGGCTCGACCTTCCTGCCGGGGCTGCCGGGCTGGAAACTGGATGGGCCGTATACCGACGTAATCCTGCAAGTGTCGTCGGTGCTGGTGGCCTCTTCGGTGTCGTTCCTGGCGTCGGAGAATATAAACTCCTACCTGCTGTGCAAGATCAAGGAGCTGACCAACTCCAAGTACCTGTACCTGCGGATTTTCTTCAGCACATTCTTTGCGGTCATTATCGACAGCTTCCTGTTTTGCTTTATTGCCTTCTACGGCGCCATGGAGACCCGCGACATCCTGGGCATGGTCTATGTGCAGATCGCGATCAAAGTCGGCTTTGCGTTCTTCAATATCCTGCCTGCGTATGGGGCACGCTCGTTGTTCAAGCGCTACCTGGCGACTTGAACCCATTGCCGTGTAGGAGCGAGCCTGCTCGCGAAAAACGTCAACGATAACGCAGCGCTCCTGGTTGGACGCGGCGCTCTCGGGATTTTCGCGAGCAAGCTCGCTCCTACAAGAGTTATTTCAACTGCAATTTGTGCTTCAGGCTCTGCATGACATCCGCCTTGTTCTGCAGATACTCATTCAAGCCCCGTGCACGCAGGTTGCACGCGTCGCAATTACCGCAGCCTGTGCCAATGACGCCGTTGTAGCAGGTCAGCGTCTGCTCGCGCACCAGCTCCAGCTGGTCGTGGTAATCGGCCAGTGCCCAGGTTTCGGCCTTGTTCAGCCACATCAACGGGGTATCGAGGCGCACGTCATATTCCATCCCCAACTTCAGCGCCTGGTTCAACGCCTTGACGAACTCATCCCGGCAATCGGGGTAGCCCGAGAAGTCGGTTTCGCACACCCCGGTAATGACAGCCTCGGCCTTCACCTGGTAGGCGTAGATCGACGCCAGGGTCAGGAACAGGATATTGCGCCCCGGCACAAAAGTGCTTGGCAGGCTTTCGCCAGAGCTGCTCACGGTCGGTACGGGAATGTTGTCACGGGTCAGACTGCTGATGGCCAGCTCATTGAGCAAGGACACATCCATCACTTTGTGGACCGTGGCGCCCAGTTGCTTGGCAAGCTTGCGGGCCACTTCGATTTCCGCCACATGGCGCTGGCCATAATCAAAGGTAATGCAGTGCACTTCGTCATACAGCGGCAGTGCCTGGATCAGGCAGGTCGTCGAGTCCTGCCCGCCGCTGAATACCATAACGGCTTTTTTACTCATTGCTTTGCTTCCTGCATCAGTAGAATTGAGGAGTAGGAGCGAGCTTGCTCGCGAAAAAGGTCAACGATAACGCAGCGTATCTGGTTTAACGCAACGCTCAATAAAAAACCCCGCACATCTTCCGAAGGCGGGGCTTTTTATTGCTTACACCACTCAGTGGGCGTAGGTCAGCAACAGCTCTTTCGGCACTTGGAAATCCAGGGACATCATCACGCTGAGCGCGGTGATGGTGAAGATCGAGAACACGAACAGCTTGCGCGCCCAGACGGTGTCATCCACCGCCTTGTAGCCGGTCCAGGCCATGTACAACCAGTACATGCCCATGGCGGCGGCCACTGCCAGGTAGCTCATGCCGGCGTAGCCACTGAAGGTCAACATCAAGGTCGCCACGAGGAAGGCCAGGATGTAGAGCAGGATGTGTTTCTTGGCCACCTGGATGCCACGCTTGACCGGCAATACCGGAATCGACGCAGCCAGGTAGTCATTGAAGCGGAAAATCGCGATGGCGTAGGAATGCGGCATCTGCCACAGGCTGAACATCACCAGCAGCACCAGCGCGGCCATGTCGAAGCTATTGGTTACAGCCACATAACCAATCACCGGCGGCATCGCACCCGACAGGCTGCCCACCAGCGTACCGTGTACGGACTTACGCTTGAGGTACAGGCTGTAGAGGCCGACATAGATGACAAAACCAATCACGGCAAACAGCGCCGCCAACGGGTTGGCCACCTTGTACAACAGCACCACACCGGCAACACCCAGGACGGTCGCAAAGATCAGTGCCAGTTTCAGGGAGATAAGCCCCTGCACCAGCACGCGATTCTTGGTGCGCTCCATCTTGATATCGATGTCACGGTCGATGCAGTTGTTGAAGACGCAACCGGAAGCAACCACCAGGGACGTACCGATCATTGCAGCCAGGAAGATGGCCAGATCGACATGTCCCTTGGAGGCCAGGAAGAAACCGCCCGCCACAGAAAGCACGTTACCGAAAATGATCCCCGGTTTGGTGATTTGGATAAAGTGCTTAAGCGACATCGGGTCTTACCTCACTTCGCCATCATGAACGTATGGATGCTGAACATGATCCATATCGACAGGCCAACCAGCAGCAGGATTACTAAGCCTGCGAACACGAACGCAATCACGTTATCGCGCTGCTCCTTGGAACGATCCAGGTGCAGGAAGTACACCAGGTGAACCAGCACCTGAATCACCGCGAACGCCAGCACGATCATCAAGGTGATCGACTTCGGCAGGGTCGGGTACATCACCAGACCGAACGGGATGAGCGTCAGGATTACCGACAGGATGAAGCCGATAGCGTAGGACTTAACGCTGCCGTGGCTCGCATCATGGCTGTCATGGTCATGGGAGTGTGCATTAGCCATTACAGAGTCCCCATCAGGTAAACAACGGTGAAGACGCAGATCCAGACCACGTCCAGGAAGTGCCAGAACAGGCTCAGGCAGCTCAGGCGAGTCTTGTTGGTGTTGGTCAGGCCGTGCTTATTGACCTGATACATCATCACCGCCATCCACAGCAGGCCGGCCGTCACGTGCAGACCGTGGGTGCCGACCAGCGTGAAGAACGCCGACAGGAAACCGGAACGGTGCGGGCCGTAGCCTTCGGAGATCAGCAGGTGGAACTCGTTGATCTCCATGCCGATGAAGCCCAGGCCGAACAGGAAGGTCAGTGCCAACCAGCTCAGTACGCCCTTCTTGTTGCCCTTGTAGAAGGCCAACATGGCGAAGCCGTAGGTGATCGAACTGAACAACAGCAAGGCAGTTTCGCCGAGCACGTAAGGCAGTTCGAAGATGTCGTGGCCCGACGGGCCACCCGCTACGTTGTTTACCAGTACCGCGTACACCGCGAAGATCGACGCAAACAAGATGCAGTCGGTCATCAGGTAGAGCCAGAAACCGAAGACGGTCATTGGCCCCGAGTCGTGGTGATGGTCATCGTGCCCATGGTCATCGACATGGGCGTGTCCAGCATTGGTCACTAAGTTCGACATGGTTTAAGCCTGTTCCAACGAGGTTTCTACACGGTTGGCCGGGATCTTCTTCTCGGCTACCAGGCGAGCGTGCTGCTCGGCTTCGATGCGTTCGATCGTTTCGACCGGCACCATGTAGCCTTGATCATCACGGGCAGCGTGAATGATGAAGTAACCGATAGTGCCCACCAGGCTCGCGATTGCCAGCCACCAGATGTGCCAGATCATCGCGAAACCGAACACGGTCAACAGCGCGCCCATCACCACACCAGTGGCGGTGTTGCTTGGCATGTGGATCGGTTCGTAGTGCTTGGGCTTCTGGTACGCAGTACCGTCTTCCTTGGCTTCGGTGAATGCATCAATGGTGTTCGCAGTCGGGATCACGGCGAAGTTGTAGAACGGTGGTGGCGACGAGGTCGACCATTCCAGGGTGTGGCCGTTCCATGGGTCGCCGGATTCGCAAGCGTTCTGCTTACGGTCACGGACGCTCACGTACAGCTGGATCAACTGGCAGGCGATACCCACAGCGATCATCACCGCACCGAACATGGCAACGTACAGGTACGGTACCCACTCAGGGTTGGTAGTAGCGTTCAGACGACGGGTCATGCCCATGAAGCCCAGTGCATAGAGCGGCATGAACGCGACGAAGAAGCCCGAGATCCAGAACCAGAATGCAGCCTTGCCCCAGCCTTCGTGCAGCTTGAAGCCGAACGCTTTCGGGAAGTAGAAGCTGAAACCTGCGATGTAGCCGAATACCGCACCACCGATGATCACGTTGTGGAAGTGCGCGATCACGAACAGGCTGTTGTGCAGGACGAAGTCAGCACCCGGGATGGCCAGCAGTACGCCGGTCATGCCGCCGATAGCGAAGGTCACCATGAAGCCAAGGGTCCACAGGACCTGGCTGGTCATGCGCAGACGACCGTGGTAGATGGTGAACAGCCAGTTGAATAGCTTCACCCCCGTCGGAATGGAAATCAGCATCGTCGCCAGGCCGAAGAAGGCGTTGACGCTGGCCCCCGAACCCATGGTGAAGAAGTGGTGCAGCCATACCATGAAGCCCAGTACGGAGATCGCACCCGATGCGTAGACCATCGAGTGGTGACCGAACAGGCGCTTGCCGGTAAAGGTCGAGATCACTTCGGAGAAGATACCGAACGCTGGCAGGATCAGGATGTACACCTCAGGGTGACCCCATGCCCAGAACAGGTTCACGTACATCATTGGATTGCCACCAAGCTCATTGGTGAAAATGTGGAAATCCAGGTAACGATCAAGCGACAGCAGCGCCATGGTAGCGGCCAGGATCGGGAACGAAGCCACGATCAGTACGTTTGCCCAGGTGCAGGTCCAGGTGAAGATCGGCATGTCCATCAGTTTCATGCCAGGGGCGCGCATTTTCAGGACGGTGGCCAGGAAGTTGACCCCCGTCAATGTCGTCCCTAGTCCTGATAACTGTAGCGCCCAGATGTAGTAGTCCACACCCACGCCCGGACTGTATTGCAAGCCCGACAATGGCGGATACGCAACCCAACCGGTCTTGGCGAATTCGCCGACGCCCAGGGACACGTTGATCAGCACCACGCCGGACACCAGCAGCCAGAAGCTCAGGGAGTTCAGGAACGGGTAGGCAACGTCACGCGCACCGATCTGCAGCGGCAAGGCCAGGTTCATCAAGCCGGTGAAGAAAGGCATCGCCATGAAGATGATCATGATCACACCGTGGGCGGTGAAGATCTGGTCATAGTGTTCAGGCGGCAGGTAGCCAGGCGAACCCTCGGTGGCCATGGCCAACTGGGTACGCATCATGATGGCGTCGGCAAAACCACGCAGCAGCATGACCATGGCAACGATGACGTACATGACGCCGATTTTCTTGTGGTCGACCGAGGTCAGCCACTCGGTCCACAGGTAGGACCATTTCTTGAAATAGGTGATACCCGCAACCAGTGCCAGACCACCCAGCGCGATCATGGCGATAGTCACCATTACGATCGGCTCGTGGAATGGGACCGCGTCCCAACTTAATTTACCAAACATCGTTTACTCCTCTGCCCCAGCAGTTGAATGCGCGCCTGTATCAGAACCTTCAACCGCGGCCACTTCTTTCTTCTCGTGCTTGACCGGCTTGCCTGGCTTCATACCTTCGTACTTGTCGACGATTTTCTGAAACAGGTTCGGCTCATACGTGGAGTACAGGGCGACTGGGTTGTTCTGGCTTGGTTTGGTCAGGGCGTCGTATTCAGCTTGATCAAGCTGTTTAGGTGCGGCCTTGACTTCGGCTACCCAGGCGTTGAAATCGTCCTGGCTCGTCGAGATCGCTTTGAATTTCATGCCGGTGAAGCCAGCGCCGCTGTAGTTCGCGGAGATGCCTTCCATTTCAGCTTTTTCGTTGGCGATCAGGTGCAGGCGGGTCTGCATGCCTGCCATCGCGTAGATCTGGCCGCCCAGGGCTGGGATGAAGAACGAGTTCATCACGGCGTCGGAGGTGATCCGGAAGTTAAGCGGGGTGTTCTCCGGGAAACGGATCTCGTTGACCGTGGCGATACCCAGGTCCGGGTAGATGAACAGCCACTTCCAGTCCAGCGCGACCACTTCGATATTGATCGGCTTGACGTCGGATTCCAGCGGACGGTACGGGTCCAGCTCGTGGGTCGACTTATAGGTGATGTAACCCAGGGCGATGATGATGAGGATCGGTACCAGCCACACCGCAATTTCGATCTTGGTGGAGTGCGACCACTTAGGCGCGTAGGTCGCCTTGGTGTTCGACGCGCGGTATTTCCAGGCGAAGGCGAACGTCATGATGATCACAGGCACCACGACCAACAGCATCAGCAGGGTGGCGGTGATGATCAGGTTTCGTTGATCCAGACCGATCTGTCCTTTTGGGTCCATCAAGGTCCACTTGCAGCCTCCCAGCATTAACATCATGCCAAGCAGCGGCAAAAAGCCTAGTAATCGGGGGTACCTGTTTTTACTCATCTCACGACCTCTAAAGCAGCTTGCGCAATGCAGTTGGGTTTTGATCGCCAACACTTCACCCTGCCAAGGGTTGGCATTTCTCTTCGATTGAATAAGAGCCTGCCCGACACGTCATGACTGTACGTTGCACGGACCAGCAGTGAGTTCTTATTCGATTTCGTGGCTAAAGGCCTTGTTACAGACCAATTCCATTTGGTGCGGATAGTTGAAAGGCTGCCGGAACCTGGGGTCGCACAGAGCCTTCCATCTGCCCCTCGACCGCTCCAATGCTCAAAGATTGAACAGCACCGGACATTCAGTGCGGGCGATTGTAGTTAGCTAGCGATGTATAAACCATGTCTTATAAAGAAATAATTTTTATCGATTCCAGCAACAATGCTTCACCAAACTTGCAAAGATTCGCGATCTTATCGCGTTCGATTCTCAACAAAAACCACAAAAATTGCCGTGTTATTGGGCAGATTGCCACTTCCCTTACAGCCTGTAAGGGCATGGCAAAGCTATCCAAGTCCCCATAAAACAAGGCATTCATAGATCCATTGAGCGCCAGGACCACAGGCGCGGCGCGGCACCGTTCGCACCACGAACTGACAGCACAATTTGTGCGCCGGGTGCAAATTTAAGCGCCGATTTCGCGGGTCAGAAACGTCCTGCGACAGCGTCCGTGTGACAACATGTCGCACACTGCGCGCACCTTAAGTTGCTCCTCGTCACGGCGCTTTCACAAATCCCTACAAACAAAAACGCTCCGGCCTTCATGAGAAGGGCGGAGCGTCTTAATGGAGCGAAGGCTCAGGCTTTGGGATGACGATTGCGATAGATGCACAGTGGCACCAGGATCACCGTCAGCACGAACGCCACCAGCGCCCATTGGGCCAGCGAAAGGCCGAGTATCGGCGGGTAAGGCGTGCTGCAGAAGCCGTCGACCTGGAAGCCCAGGGGGAAAACCTTGGCCAGGGGCAGGTCATCGACGATCGGTTGCAACACATCAACGCCGCAACTGACTTGGGGAAAGAACTGGGTGTACACATGGTGGCCGGCAGCAGCCACACCCCCCAGGGCACTGAGCACGACCAGCCCTTCGAAGACCGTGACCGCCCCCTTGGTGCGCATCGCGGCGCCGATGAACGCGAAGAGGGCGATCAGCAGCAAGGCGTAGCGTTGCAGGATGCACAGCGGGCACGGTGCTTCGCCCAGCACCACTTGCATGTACAGCGCCCCGCCAATCAGCGCCAGGCAAATGATGCCCAGCAACACCAGAAAGCGCCGCTCCCTGCCCAAACGCATATCGTCAATCATCCCCGTTTTCCCTTTGCCTGATTATGGTTGTGCCTGATGGCAACAAGTTTACACACAGGCAGTGGTTTAAACAGAGAGGGGTTAACAGCAGATTAATCAGGAAAAATAGAGGGCCACATGTGGGAGCGGGCTTGCTCGCGAAGGCGGAGCATCAGAGACACATGTATTGACTGACACACCGCTTTCGCGAGCAAGCCCGCTCCCACATTTTGGACAGTGTTGTTAGGGGGGATTATTCCAGCGCCGCAGCCGGGCCGAAGAACTCATAGCGCGCCTGCTTCTCCGGTACGCCCAGCGCCTTCAGGTGCCGCTTGATCGCCGCCATGAACCCCTTGGGCCCCAGGAAGTACGCATCGACATCCCGCTGCTCAGGCAACCAGGCCGCCAACTGCTCCTGGTTCAGCATTCCAACCTTGTCCGCCGCCGGGCTGATGCCGTCATCTTCGGCATAGCAGTAGAAACGCTTGAGCTGCGGATGCTGGGCCGCCAGGCTGTCTACCCAGTCACGGAACGCATGCACCCCGCCATTACGGGCGCAGTGGATAAAATGCACCGGGCGCTGGGTCGCCAGGGCCGCTTCGAGCATCGGCAGGGTTGGGGTGATACCCACCCCGCCGCTGATCAGCACCAGCGGTTTATCACTGGCGGCCAGGGTGAACTCGCCCGACGGTGGAAACAGGTCAATGGTGGCGCCGACGTGCATCTGGTCATGCAGGTAGTTGGACACCCGCCCACCGGCTTCGCGCTTGACGCTGATGCGGTACATGCCGTTATCGGTAAGGGCCGACAGGGAATAGTTGCGACGCACTTCTTCGCCATCGAGCACCAGTTTCAGGCCGATGTACTGGCCAGGTGTGGCGGCCAGGATCGGGCCGTTATCCACCGGGGCGAAGTAGAACGAGGTGATCTCGTCGCTCTCTTCCACGCGCTTGACCAAAAGGAACGGCCGCGCACCGCGCCAGCCGCCGGGCGCCTGGGCTTTTTCATCGTAAATGGCCGCTTCGGCGCCGATCAGGATGTCCGCCAGTTGACCGTAGGCCGCGCCCCAGGCGCTCATTACCTCAGGAGTGGCAATTTCGCTGCCCAGCACTTCGGAAATAGCTCGCAGCAGGCAGGCACCGACGATGGGGTAATGCTCGGGCAGGATCTGCAAGGCCACGTGCTTGTTGATGATCTTGGCCACCAGATCGCCCAATTGGTCCAACTGGTCAATATGGCGCGCATACATCAGCACCCCATTGGCCAGGGCGCGGGGTTGGTCGCCACTGGCCTGGTGAGCCTGGTTGAACAGCGGGCGCACTTCGGGATACTCAGAGAGCATCATGCGGTAAAAATGGGTGATCAGCGCTTCGCCACCACTTTCCAGCAGGGGCACGGTGGATTTGACGATTGCACGGTCTTGGGCACTAAGCATGGGAGACTCCTAGGTCTTTTTACTCATTACCCTTTGGTACTCAGTATTCGTGCCAACTAAAAAAACCTTTATTTTCAATGGATAAAATACAATTTAGTCAAAATGACTTCCTACGCTTTATAGTCATAAGGACTACAAGGAGTCATTATGACTGCACAACCTTTACTCACCACCCTGCTGCCGCTGGTTGCCGACCTGTCGCGGGAATTGCCCGAAGGCGAGCGTTACCGACGCCTGCTGCACGCCATGCGCGCCCTGCTGCCCTGTGACGCCGCCGCGTTGCTGCGCCTGGACGGTGAGTGGCTGGTGCCGCTGGCCGTGGATGGCTTGAGCCCCGACACCCTGGGCCGACGCTTCAAGATCAGCGAACACCCGCGTTTCGAGATACTGCTGAGCAGCCCCAGCCCTACCCGCTTCGACAGTGACAGCCAATTGCCCGACCCCTATGACGGCCTGGTCGCCGGTTTGCACGGGCATCTGGAAGTCCACGACTGCATGGGCTGCCCGCTGTTTATCGACGATCGGCCCTGGGGCCTGCTGACCCTGGACGCCCTCGACACCGAGCGCTTTGAACGGGTCGAACTGGACGCTTTGCAAGCCTTCGCCAGCCTCGCCGCGGCCACGGTCAATGTCGCGCAGCGCATCGAGCGCCTGGCGCTGCGAGCGGAAGACGAACACCAACGCGCCGAGATCTATCGCCAGGCCAGCGGCCAGCAGCACAAAGAAATGATCGGCCAGAGCAAGACGCATAAACGACTGGTTGAGGAAATCAAACTGGTGGGTGGCAGCGACCTGACCGTGCTGATCACCGGCGAAACCGGGGTCGGCAAGGAGCTGGTGGCCCAGGCGATTCACGCGGCGTCATCCCGCGCCGACAAACCGTTGATCAGTCTCAATTGCGCCGCCCTGCCCGAGACCCTGGTGGAAAGCGAGCTGTTCGGCCATGTGCGCGGCGCCTTTACCGGGGCGCTGAACGAGCGCCGGGGCAAATTCGAACTGGCCAATGGCGGCACCTTGTTCCTCGATGAGGTGGGTGAGTTGTCGTTGACCGTGCAGGCCAAGCTGCTGCGTGTACTGCAAAGCGGCCAGTTGCAGCGCCTGGGGTCAGACAAGGAGCACCAGGTGGATGTGCGCCTGATCGCCGCGACCAACCGCGACCTCGCCGAAGAGGTGCGCAACGGGCGTTACCGTGCCGACTTCTATCACCGTTTAAGCGTGTACCCGCTGCAAGTGCCGGCACTACGTGAGCGCGGGCGTGATGTGCTGCTATTGGCAGGTTTTTTCCTCGAACAGAACCGCTCGCGCATGGGCCTGGGCAGCTTGCGCCTGACCGCCGACGCCCAAGCGGCGCTGTTGGCCTATGACTGGCCGGGCAACGTGCGCGAACTGGAACATCTGATCGGTCGCAGCGCATTGAAAGCCCTGGGTAGCTGTCGCGAACGCCCAAAAATTCTCAGCCTGAGCGCACAGGACCTGGACTTGCCCAACGTCACTGCTACGGTGATCGAAGCACCGGTCGAAGCCGTGCCCATGGCCACTGGCGACCTGCGCCAGGCCACCGATCACTACCAGCGCCAGGTCATCAGCGCCTGCCTGGAACGTCATCAGCACAATTGGGCCGGCGCCGCCCGCGAACTGGGCCTGGACCGCGCCAACCTCGGGCGCATGGCCAAGCGCCTGGGCCTCAAATAGACCAGGCGACTCAGTAAAGTGTGGGAGGGGGGCGTGCCCCCGATAGCCATAGGTGTCTACACAGCTTTATATCAGCCGACCCAACCGTAACCACGATGCGAAGCGAGCCGCTCTTGATCTTGCTCTGCTTTTGATCTCTGGCGCCCCGTTAAACCACGCTGGCCGGAATTCGACAGGGATTTGGGGGGTAAACCGGCAGGGATGCCGGTTTAGCCGCCCCGCGCCATGGATGGCGCGTGGCGGCGGCCCCCTAAATCCCTGTCGGATTACGGGCACACCGAGCCTAGGCGAGGTGCCGAGTGGTGGGGCAAGAGCGTTTTGCTCACTTTTGCGCTTTTCAAAAGTGAGCCGCCGTAAGGGCGGAACCAATAGTGGCCGTTACCCAAATAACGGATATGTACTTGATCAAACTCCAACATCCTAGTGGGCTGCCAGGCCGCCATCGGGAGCAAGTCGAATCGTCGCACCGCCCCTCCCCCAGGGGCCTGCGGCGCACCTAAAGTTGTGTAGATACCCATGCCCCGATAGCGGTAAGTCAGTACCAAATAGGCTGACTGACCCACAGCCATCGGGGGCAAGCCCCCCACATTAGATTTGTTTCGCATGAAAAGTCGGAGCTACCGGCTTGGGTTTACGAAACACCAACACATTCCCCAACATCACCAACGCCAGCCCGGCCAAAGCCGGCGCTGTCCACTGGTAGCCCTCGGCAAACGCCGACACATTCAACGCCACCACCGGGAACAATACCGTGCAATACGCGGCTTTTTCCGGGCCCATGCGGCCAACCAGGGTGAGGTAAGCAGTAAAGCCGATCACAGAACCCGGGATCACCAGGTACCACAGGGCGCCGATATACCGCGCACTCCAGTCCATTTGGAATGGAATACCGCGTACCGTGCAATAGGTGGCCAACATCGCGGCGCCATAGGCCATGCCCCAGGCGTTGGTGGTCAACGGCTTGAGCCCGGCCTTCTGTTGCAGGCTCGAGAGCATATTGCCCGCCGAGAAACACAGTGTCCCCAGCAGCGCCAAACCCAGACCCAGCAAAGTCTGCGGGCTGGCGGTATGCCCAGCCAATTCCGGCCAGAACAGAAAGCCCAGGCCCAGCAACCCAAGCGCGCCGCCCATCAACACGTTACGTGCAACCCGCTGGCCGAAAAACACCCGGGCATTCAGAGCGTTCCACAAGGTCGCCGTGGAAAACACCACCGCCACCAGGCCGCTGGGTATCCACTGGCTGGCAGTCAGAAAACACATGAAGTTGACGCAAAACAGGCACAGTCCTTGGGCCAGGCAGATCAGGTGCCCGCGCCTGTTCATCACCTGTAATTTGCCGCTGAGCAGCAACAGCCCGAACAGCACCAGCGCAGCCAAGCCGAAGCGATAAACGATCGACACAGGAATGGCAACTACGCCCAGCTGCCATTTGAGCGCGATCCAGGTGGTGCCCCAGATCAGCACGGTCAGTAAATACAGGAAGAGGTTCATAGCGGACTCCATCGATTGAGCCACAGTGTCGCCCCCAGCCCTTGAAAGGCTCTTGCACATTCTTGCGCTTTTGTCGGGCGGTGGGCTCACAGCGCCAGCCGTGGAGCGTAGGATGCATGGTGTCGGAGAACACACCATGCCAGAGCTGCAATCCCTGCAAGTCTTTCAGTCCCTCAACCGTTCGCCCCACGCGCACCTGGAAGCCTGCGCGGAACTGGGTGATGGCTTGGCTGCGGCCGTGTGGAGCAACCACCATGACGCGCAGGATTACCAGGCGCCCAGCCATCACACCTTGTCGTGCTATATCGGCGGCGGCACCGGCACGTTTCGCCGTGAGCGGCCGGGCACCAAGGGCGGCCCCGACAAGCTGTGCATCCTGCCGGCCGAGCATCAATCGGCCTGGGTGATCAATGGTGAGATTCGCCTGGCCCATGTGTATTTCAGCCCGGAACAATTTGCCCTCGGCTGCATCACCCTGCTCGACCGCGAGCCGCGTGCGCTGCAATTGCGGGAAGGCACCTTCCTTGAAGATGCCCGCCAGGCCCGGCGCTTTCACCAATTGGTCGGCCTCAACTGGCATGAGCCCGGTGAGCGCCTGCTGACCAGCAGCCTGGCCCATGAAATGCTCAGCCATACCCTGCTCAGCCAGGTCGGCGCCCGCGAAGGCTTGCGCCTCAAAGGCGGGCTGGCGGCGCACCAGCGGCGGCTGTTGGTGGAGTATATCGACCACCACGTCGAAGATCCCATCAGCCTCGGCCAACTGGCCGCGATGTGCGCTCTGTCGGAATACCATTTCGCCCGGATGTTCCGGCAAAGCTTCGGTCTGCCGCCCCATCAATACCTGTTGGCACGGCGCCTGGTGCGGGCGCAGACCTTGCTGCGCAGCAGCGCGTTGCCCATAGGCGAGGTCGCTCTGCTGTGCGGTTTTTCCAGCGCCAGCCATTTCAACCAGCGCTTTCGCCAAGCCATGGGCGCCACCCCGAGTGAATACCGCCAGGCCTTCTGCGCCTAAACCATCAAGCCCAGCGTCTTGGCCTTGGCCACCGCCTGGGTGCGTCGCTCCACTCCGAGTTTGCTGTGGATACGCCGTGCATGGGTCTTGACGGTATGCAGGGAAATATACAGGCGCTCGGCGATTTCCAGATTGGAATTGCCGAGGGCGATCAACTCCAGCACTTGCAGCTCGCGCTGGCTCAGCGGGTTTTCCACGGCACCGACAGGCGCTGCCTGTGGCTCCAGGCCCAGCTCACTCAATAGCGCCGGGGCGCGCAAACGCAACTCGCGAATGGCCTGCTGCACCTGGCAACGCCCCGCCAGCGCCAACCCGGCCTGCAACGCCCGACGAGCCAAGGCGGGGTCACCGAGCTGCCAGGTCACTTCTCCCAGCACCAGGTGCAGTTCGGTTTCCAGGCAGAGCATGCCGCGCTGCCGGGAGGTGTCGAGCAAGGCATTGAGCCGCGTAATGGGTTGTTCGGCACAGCCCAGCTTGACCTCGGCCAACACCAGCAAATATTCCAGTCGCGGGATCAGCTCCAAGGTGGCCGGTGGCGCCTGCTTGGCGCAAGGCCCACGAAAATGACGCAACACCCGGCGCACCGCTTGCACCGTCAATTCAGCACGTCCCTGCTGCAACCAGAAGTGCCCGCTGACCAATAGCAGCACCGCACGATACACCGTGTCCGGCACATGGCGCTGCTGCATCAGGCGCTCGGCGTCACGCAGTTGGATAAAAGCTTGGGCGTAGTCGCCCCGATTGGCGGCCAACAGCGCCAGGCCGAGAAAACCATACAGCACGCGCTTATCCTGGCTCTGCTGGCACATGGTCAAGCCCGTTTCAAAACACTCGGCCGCCAAGCTGTCTTGGCCCTGCCGCAAGGCTAAGTGCCCGCGACGCAGCACAATACGCCCCACCAACGGCCCAGCCTTGAGACGTTGGCGAGCCAACATCGCCTGCACCGCCTCCAACAGGCTTTGTGCCCGGTAGGGTGCGCCGCGCTGCTCCAGCAATTGAGCATGATCCAGCTCCAGCAAGGCCTCGAGCACCAGCGAATCATGGGCGCGGGCCAGGCACAGGGCTTCGCGGTTCAAGGCTTGGGCGACATCCAGCTCACCGCGCAACAAGGCTTGCTGGGTCAGGCCCGACAGGCACATCAGGCGCGACGTCCAGGCACTCTCAGGCAAGGCTTGCAACGCTTCGAGGAAATGCTCGCGGGAGCGTCCGGCATCGCCGCTCAAATGCAGCAGCCAGCCCCATTGGGCCTGCCAGCGTGCCAGCAGATAGCGTTGCCCAGCGGCCGTCGGCTGGGGGGCAAATCGGGCCAGTTGGTCGATACACAGCGCCGCCTGCTCGAAGCGTCCGGCAAACAGCAAGGCGGCCGTGACCAACCCCACTAATTGCGCAGACCCCAACATCAACTCATCGCCGTGCTGCTCATGCAGGCGCAACAGGAGCACCGCGTTTTGCTGGCGAAACAAATCCTCGAAACTGAAATGCTGCAACAGGCTTACCGCCAGTTCGTATTCCTCTGCCAGCAGCGCCTGCTCGAAGGCCGCTTGCCAGTCGCTTTGGGCAGTAAACCACTGGCACGCACGTCGATGCCATGAATGCTTGGTCGGCCAGGGGGCGTTGCGCATCAACCGTGCCAGCGGGGGGAAGACTTGCAGCCAGTCACTGGTGCCTTCCCAGGGCTGGGTAAACGCACCGAGCGTCTGCAACTCGTTCAAGTACTGAGCGCCGTCGTCAATGCCGAATAGATGCTCACACAAGCTTTGATTGAAACGTGGCAGATGGGCCAGCACGTGCCAGGCGTCCACCAATGGCGCCGGCAAGGTGTTGAAGAGCTCATGCTGCAGGTAATCGAGCAAGGTTTTGTCGGGATGGCCGTCGCCCAGCAAGGCAATACGTACCCCGGCACACCAACCGGCGCTGAACTGCATAACGCTGTCGACGCTCTGCCCTGGGGCGAGCAGCGTCTGGATCTCCGCAGCGCTGAATGACAACTCACTGCACTCCAGCAATTCATCGTCGAGCAACAGGCGTGGCCAGTTGCACAACGGACGTCGCCGCGCACCCAGCCACCAGGTCAGGTGTGGGCTGCTGGCGGTGAGCAAACGGTCAAGCAAGGCGTCCAGCTCGGGCGCCGGCAGACGACAGAAATCGTCGAGAAAAAGCCAGGTGGGATTTGGCCAGCGGCTGAGGTCGAGCAGTAATGTGGCTTCATCGATAAACCGCAGGCCTAAGTGTTGCGCCAGCCGTGCGCAGAAATCCACGGGGCTTGGCGCAGTTCCGTTGAGCGGCATCCAAACAACCTGACACTCCTTCGGCGCCTGCAACGCACACTCGGCGAGCAGCGCACTCTTGCCACTGCCTCCCGGCGCGCGCAGCAACCTCACCCGCGCCTGCGCCGCGAGCAAGGGGCCAGCCAGGCGCGGGCGCAACAGGTGGTGAGCCGACAGCCTTGGCATGAGTCCAGGACGGTCCAGGCAGCGGGTCATGGCGGTCATTGCTGCATCCTGCTTTTTTATTGTTATGCAACCGTAGACCCGTGGTTGGTGGTTGTTGAAGAAGTATTCAGCGGGGTGATTAGTGACCATGCACAAACCCGACATTCCATTGGGCTGTCAGGCCGCCATCGGGGCAAGCCCCCTCCCACACTTTGATTGCATTTCACAAAGGTACTATCGAACGCCTGCCGACCTCAGTGCGGCCGGGGTGTAGTCAGCGGCCTTGGCGGCGAAGCCGAACACGAAGCTGCTCTTCTCTTCGTTCTTCATGCCCAGTGCGATATAGCGCCCCGCGATGAGGTCGTACAATGTTTCCACGGTGTAGGCCGGCACCTGGTGGTCGTAGTAGAACTGTGCGTGACCTTCGGCCACCCGCCACAGTTGGCCGCGACCGTCGTAGTGATCCACCAGGGCGACCTGCCAGCTGTCTTCATCGATGTACATATGGCGCTTGGCGTAGATGTGCCGCTCGCTGGGCTTGACGGTGCCGACCACTTCCCACACGCGGTGCAGTTCATAGCGGGTCAGGTCCTGGTTGATATGCCCGGCCTTGATGATGTCGTCGTACTTGAGCTTCGGCGAGTCGAGTTTGTAGCTGTTGTAGGGGATGTACATTTCCTTCTTGCCCACCAGCTTCCAGTCATAACGGTCCGGGGCGCCGGAGAACATGTCGAAGTTGTCGGTGGTGCGCAGGCCGTCGGAGGCCGTGCCCGGACCGTCATAGGACACCTGCGGCGCCCGCCGCACACGACGCTGGCCGGCGTTGTAGATCCAGGCCAGGCGCGGTTCCTTCACCTGGTCGAGGGTTTCGTGCACCAGCAGCACATTGCCTGCCAGCCGCGCCGGGGCGGTGACCGATTGCTTGAAGTAACTCAACACGTTGGCCGCCTTGGCCTGGTCGATATCCGCGATGGCCTGGGGCACCGCGACTTCTTCTTCGAAGCGGATCGGCGTGTAGCTGCCGTTGGTCTGCGGCGTGGCCTGGGTGATGATGCGGCGCAGGTTGCCACCGTGATAACGGGTGATGTGGTTCCACAGCACCTCCACACCGTTCTTCGGGATCGGGAACGCGTAATAACGGTTGCCGGTGAAATTTTCCAGGCCGTTGCCATCGTTGATCGCATGCACATTGAGTGCACTGCGCTTGATCGACTCATAGATGTCCGCCGGCAGATTGACCGTGCGATGGCTGGGGTAGACTGGAATCTTGTAGGTCTCGGGGTAGCGCTTGAACATCGCCACCTGGCCGTCGGAGAGTTTGTCCTTGTACTTGTCCACCGTGGCGGGCGTGATCACGAACAGCGGTTTTTCATTGGCAAAGGGGTCGGCGAGAAAGCCCTTGCTGTCTACCGCGCCGGCGTTTTTCGGGATGCCGCCGGTCCAGGCCGGGATCGAGCCATCGGCGTTGCCGGCCTTCTCGGCGCCGACCGGGGTCAGGGTGGTGCCGAGCTTGGCGGCTTCTTCGGGCGACACCGCCGCCATTACGTTAGCGGCCAATACACTCAGGGCCATCACTGCAATCATCTTACGCATAGAGTCTTGTCCTTCTTTAAGCCAGATCAGAAGTTCACGCCGAAGCTGAGGGCGAGGAAGTCGCGGTCGGTCAGGGTGTTGTAGTCACCGCCAAAGAAGTCGGTGTAGCTGAGGCTGGCGGTATAGGTGCTGCGATAGTCCGCATCCACGCCGACGCTGATAGCCTTGGCGCCTTTGTTGAACAGGCCGTTGGGGCCGTAGCCAGCCACATCGTGGGACCAGGACAGATTGGGCTTAAGGTTCACCCCAGCAATCGCGTTGTTGTAGTCGAGGATCGCCCGCGCGCGGTAGCCCCAGGAGGTGGAGGTGACGAAACCGTCAGTGTCGCCCTCGAAACCGTAGGCGCCGTACACCGAGTCGCGGCCGTAACGCAGCTTGCTTTTATCCTCCAGGCCCGCGACATGCACCACCGCCGCCTCGCCAACCAGCGTCAGGCGTTCGGCGCCCAGCACTTGGTCGAAGAACTGGGTCATGGTGCTTTGGATCTGGGTAATTTCCTTGCGGCGGTAACCTTTGTTGTCCGCGCCGAACGCGCTGCGGATCGGCGACGCGGTATTGCCGGCAATCGGATTGACCAGTGCCAGCGTCAGGTCGGTGGTGTTGAGTTGTACCGGTGCATTCGGCCGATAGCTGATCTCGCCAGTCCAGGCCGTGCCGGTAGGCAGGGTGGTAGAAAAACTGGCACCGAACAGGCGGATATCTTCCGGGTAATCCAGGTAGTACTGGCCACGGCCGAGCATGGTGCTCTGGGCCAGGGCCGACCCGAAGCCGGGCGGAGCAGCGGCACCAATGGCACCGATGGTCGCAAGGTTGGTATTGGCGGTAATCGTGCCCACGGTCGGGGTACGGCTGTGGTAATTCATGAAGTACAGGCCGTATTCAGTGTCATCACCCAGCCAGCGCAAGGCCGCGCCAAACTGGCCGGAGTCTCGTGCATCACGGTCGGCGGCACGCTGCACTACCACCCCTTCGCGGGTCACCACAAAGCCTTGGCCACGTGCCGCTGCTATGGGCTGCAGAGGGGCAATCGCCGGGTTACCCACCGTGTAGTTACCGGTGCAGCCGTCCGCCGCCACATCCCCTCCGAAGAATGTGCCGCAGTTGTCCAGCACGGTCTGGTCCCATTCCAGCTGGTAGAAACCCTCCACGGTCAGTTGGTTGGTCAGGCTTTGTGATGCGAACAGCATGTTCACCGGGATCAACCCTTCCTTGATCTCGGCCCCTGGGCGGCGAAACGCCGAGACGTCAACGGGGTTGATGCTGTTGATGGAGTTACCGATGAAGGTGCTTTCGCCCCAACTGACCACCTGCTTGCCGGCGCGCACGGTACCGGGCAGGTCGCCCAGGGAGTAGTTGTGGTAGACGAAGGCGTCGAGGATCTGCGCGCCGCTGGATTTGGCGCCTTCCTTGCGGTTGTGGTCGCTGATCTGCTTGAACTCACGGTCTTCGTCCTTGAGCTCGAAGTCGTACCAGTACTTGCCACGCACGAATACGCCGGTATCGCCGTATTTAAGCTCGAGGTCGTGCAGGCCCTTGAAGATCTTGGAAAAGGTCTCGCCCTTCTTGAAGTTGAGGCGCCCGTCATCCCCGGTAGACGCCTGGCCGGTGCCGCCGTTGACGGTACTGACCAGGCTTTTGTCGGCATCGCGCATACCCCAGCTCGCGCCCACCGAAAGCGAAGAATCGAATTGCCCTTCGATCTCGCCAATATTGAACGAAACCGCCTGCGCCTGTGCGCAGCAACCCAATGCAACCGCAGTGGCCAGCGCCTGTGGCTTGAAGATGGCGCGCATTATTGTCTTTGTCATGCGTCTTCCCCGGTGAGTGACAGAAGGCCCCACCCTACTGCCGCCCTTGAGGAGGGATAAGCGCACCAAGGAGGTATTCGTGTTGTCACTCGAAAGGATGAACAGCCCAGCAGGACGGGGTTTGCACAGCAGGCATGGATTGGACGGATATGGGGCTATCAGGAGGATCGATGGCGGGGGGAAATTATTGTCATTTATGTAACAGTCCTTGTCCTGAACTGCTATTACTCATTTTGTTACAACCGATTATTCTTACCCGGCTTTCAGGGCAAACAGCCCGCTTCCAAGGTTGGGAGAAAAAGCCTATTTACAACAGATTGATCCTTTATTCAGTCTGTTGCCGGTGTTCACTGACGTTGATTTGTCGCTCCTTGATCCAACGTCTTACTTCGGCCGCTGCTTATGCAGCGGCCTTTTTTATGCCTGGAATAAACCGGGGCGTCATCGACGCCCCGTAGGATTCAGTGTTTTTCCAGCAACGATCAGAGGCTGAACTTCTGCAAGTTAGCCATCATCTCCTTCAGTGCCTCGATATTGTCCCTGGGATGTGCCGCCCCTTCAAAATCGCAGATCTGCTGCCAGTGAGCTGCCACATCATCCGGAGAGAAGCCCGCCTCAGGATCAAAGCCCACCCCCAGGCTGCGCTCCCAGCGGGTCTTGCCGATCCAACCACCACCGACTTCAAACAAACCCGCGGTTTCCCCGCAGGCTTCACTGCCCAGGTACACCACCAGCGGGCTGACCAACTCCGGCTTGAGCCGTTCGAACACCTGCGGCGGGATCAGCCCTTCGGTCATGCGCGTGCCGCCCGTGGGTGCAATGGCGTTGACCAGGATATTGTTTTTGCGCCCTTCCAGCGCCAGCGTACGGGTTAAGCCATACAAACCCAACTTAGCCATGCCGTAGTTGGACTGACCGAAATTGCCGTAGATGCCAGAGGTGGAGGCGGTGAAGATCACCCGACCATAACCCTGCTCGCGCAGATGGGGCCAGGCGGCGCGGGTGACTTTGTAGGCACCTTCGACATGCACCCGGTAAACCAGGTCCCAGTCGCTGTCGTCCATCTTGTGGAAAGTCTTGTCGCGCAGAATCCCGGCATTGTTGACCACTACGTCAACACGGCCGAATGCATCCAGGGCGTTCTGTACGATCTTGTCGCCGTCGGTGACGGAATCATGGTTGGCTTCGGCAATGCCCCCCGCCGCCCGAATCTCGGCCACCACGCGGTCGGCCGCCGAGGCATTCGCGCCCTCACCCTGGGTTGAGCCACCCAGGTCATTAACCAGCACTTTGGCCCCGTGTTTGGCAAACAGCAGCGCATGGGCTCGGCCCAGGCCACCGCCGGCACCGGTGACGATCACGACCTTATCCTGAAACTGCACTGATTCACTCATACCGAACTCCGCTGGCGACTATGGGAATAACCAGAGTGTCACGCACAGCGCCTTTGGTCACAATAAAGACGGCCGAGGCTGAATGGTGCTCGATAAGGCAGCAGGATGATGCATTTTCAGGAAAAGACCGCACGCGGCGCCGGCTGGCCGAGACGATCACGGAACGCCTGGTAGTGTTTGAGCACTTGCACCGGCGCCTCGATCTGCGGGTAGTGGCCAATATTGGCCAGCAGTACCGTGTCGGCGTGGGGCACCAGTTGGTGATAGCGTTCGACCATATGGGCGCCGGAAATAGGATCAACCTCGCCATTGATCACCCGCAACGCTACACCGCCCTGCTGCATGGCGGCTACCCAGCGCTCGCGCAGGCGATGGCGCTGTGGAATGTAGGCAATCAGCTTGTGCAGGATGCGTGGGCCATCGTTGCCGTTGATCAGGCTCCAGAAATCGTCCAGGGCGCTTTCACTGGGGCGTGTGCGCGGGCCGAAGATCTGGTTGAAACTGCTGGCCAGTGCATTACGCCCAAATGCCCGGCCAATCATCCAGCCCAGGGGGCTGAGCAATAACTTTTGCACCAACGTCGGCCGATGGGTTTCCGGAAACAGCCCGCCGTTGAGGAACACACAGCTGGCCATCTGAAAACGCCCCTCGTAATGCCGGGCGAGTAATTCCTGGGCGATGCTGTCACCGTAGTCATGGGCCAGGACATGCACCGGTTGCTCCACTCGCAGGTGATCAAGCAGTGCCTGTTGCAAGTCGGCTTGTTCCAGCAGGCAATAGTCGTGATTCAGGGGCTTGGCCGAGTCGCCAAAGCCGAGCATGTCGCAGGCAATCACTAGATGGCGCTGGGCCAACGGCTGCCACAGATAGTGCCAATCCCAACTGGCAGTGGGGAAGCCATGAATCAGCAGCAATGGCTCGCCCTGCCCGGCCACCCAGTAACGCAGGGTATGGCCACGAAAGACGAAGTCCTGGCCGCGTTTGCGCCAGGCTCTGAGTGGTATCTCGGCAAGTGGCATCAGCTTTTATATCCGGGGTCCTGGTGGTCCAGTTTGCGCAGCAGCGCCGGCCAAGCCAGCGCACCGCCCATACCTTGGGCGCTTTTTGTGACAGCTGCCACCATCGCCTTGGCACCGGCGAGAATCTGCGGCCCGATGGCAATCAGATCGGTGGCGCCGTTTTGCGCCAGTACCTGGATCTCGCAGGCACGCTGGAAGGTGAACATCATCAGGAAGGTGTCGGCGATGGTGCCGGCGCAGGTCAGCAGGCCGTGGTTGTGCAGCATCAGGAAATTGTTGTCGCCCAGGTCCGCCTGCAGGCGCGCCTTTTCTTCGTGATTGAGCGCCACGCCTTCATAGGCGTGATAGCCAAGGCTCGACAGCACGAACAGCGATTGCTGGCTGATAGGCAACACCCCCTGCTTTTGTGCAGAGACCGCCACGCCCGCAGCGGTGTGGGTATGCAGCACGCACGTCACGTCATGGCGCACTTCGTGGATGGCGCTGTGGATGGTGTAGCCCGCAGGATTGATTTCGTAGGGGCTGTCCATCTGCTTGTTGCCGGCCTGGTCGACCTTGACCAGGCTCGAGGCGGTAATCTCGTGGAACATCAGCCCATAGGGGTTGATCAGGAAGTCTTCGGTGCCCGGCACCTTGGCGGAAATATGCGTGAAAATCAGGTCGTCCCAGCCATGCATCGCCACCAAGCGATAACAGGCCGCCAGGTCGACGCGGGTCTGCCATTCGGCAGCGCTGACCAGGGCTTTGACATTTTGTGGCGATAAAGCGGGGGCTAGGCTCACGGCAATGACCTCCTTGGCGCACTTCTTATTGTGTCGAAAGTGAGAGCCAGTCTAGTCAGACGCCGAGGCCGAAGGAGTTGCCTTCGCAGCCAGCTTGATGACTGAGCGAGTCAGCCAACAGAATAGTACAAATTTGTGTCAGGCAAACGCCGTCAATGAAGGCAGGTCTTCACTGACGACGCTGACTGCGATCAACCGCGCAGTGCAGTGACCAGCTCGGCCAGCCACGGCTCGGCATCGGTTTCCGGGGTGACGCTTTCGCTGGCGTCCAGGCGCAGCATCGGCAGTACCTCACGTACTCCCAACTCAGCGAACAATTCGCGCATCTGCTCCCCGCCACCACAGAAAGTATCGCCATAACTGGCATCGCCCAACCCAATGACCGCACCGGGCAGGCCGCGCCAGGCAGCGGGCAGTTGATCGCGAATGGTCGAATACAGGGGTTGCAGATTGTCGGGCAACTCACCCATGCCGGTGGTCGAGGTCACCGCCAGGAAGGCCTCAGGGCCAAACGCCTGCACGTCGGCCAAGGTAGCGCGAGGGTTATGCCAGGCTTCAAAACCGGCGTCTTTGAGGATTTCTTTGGCATGGCGAGCGACTTCTTCAGCCGTGCCATAGACCGAGCCGGAAAGGATGGCGACTTTCATCAATCTGATCCTGTAGTTGAGTGAAAGCCTGGGATATTAGCAGCCCGTGCCAATATTTCAGTGCGCACCGTGCAACATTCAAGACTTGCCATAAACTTGCAGGGTCAAAACAAGCCATGGACCGCTCAATGATTAACGCCAAGCTGCTGCAAATGGTCGTCAATGCTTCCAACGACGGCATCGTCGTTGCCGAACGCGAAGGCAGGGACAAACCGCTGATCTACGTCAACCCGGCCTTCGAGCGGATGACCGGCTACACCCTGGACGAGATCCTGTATCAGGACTGCCGCTTCCTCCAGTCAGGCGACCGTGACCAGCCGGCGCTGATGGCCATCCGTGAAGCCCTCGACAGCGGTGGCATGTGCCGGGAGATCCTGCGCAACTACCGCAAAGACGGCAGCCACTTCTGGAATGAGTTATCGCTTTCGACGGTGTACAACGAGGCCGATAAGCAGACGTACTTCGTCGGCGTGCAAAAAGACGTCACCCTTCAAGTCAAGGCGCAGCAACGCGTTGCCCAGCTGGAAGCCCAATTGGCCGAACTCAAAGCCGAGCTCGCGGCTCTCAAGGCGACGAGCGGAATTAACAAACTGTAAAAGATGCAGCCTTTAGAGCGATAATGGCTCTTTAATGCCTTAGCCTTGAGCCAGATCAATGCAGCGCCACACGCTATTGACGCAGGACGAGCTGGATTTTATCCAGGACATGCAGCACAACCCGCAGCTCAACCTGCGGGATGCGTGGTCGAGCCTGACGGTCAATGGCGGAGCGCAGATTCGCGATTTGCTAACCCGGCTTGCCGCTCACGACCAGGTCACCATCCAGGCGCAGTTCGACAACCAGCAACTGACCTTCCCCCTGCATTTGGTGGAAGATGAATTTCATGCCGTGCATTTGCGCCTGGGTGTGCCGAGCATTTTCGAAGACGGCCCGATGATCCGCCCCTGGCGGCTGGCCCTGGAAGCGCCCGTGGCGCTGGAGAACGTCAAGGGCTACGCCAGCGCATTGTGGGTGCACGAAGTGTCATTCAAGGGTGTGCTGGTAGAGGTGCGTGGCCGGACCAACCCACCCAAGACCTTTTCCCTGTGGTTCAGCCCTTCCGGCTACGAGCGTATCGCGCTGCGCGGTACGTTGGAGCGGGAAACCGCTCGAGGCCTGTTTGCCTATCGCCTGAATCAGAGTGATGCCGGTGAAATCGAGCGCCTGCGCCAGTTCATCCTGCACCAGCACCGCCTGGTCCATCCCCAGGTGCATGCCTGAGATCAGGTATCCAGGCGACCGCTGAGAAACTGCTGCAAGCGACGTGGCATCACACGGCCGTCATTGCCCAGGCAACCAATCGACGAGCCCGCGAGGCTCTGTTCGGCCAGGTCAGAGACATCCCCAGCCAGCAGCAGCGGGCAATCGAGCGTCAATGCAAGGCGATTGAGCCGCGATGGTAGTTCTGCGCCGGGTGCGTGATTGGAAAACATCACCAAGGCTTGCGGCCGGGTTCTCTCACAAATCAGCGTCAATTCATCGAGTGGCTGGCCCACTCCCAGAACCTTGACTGCGAGCTTGTCGCTTGACATCAACAGGCCTGCAACCAGCATTTCCAGCTCACGGCACTCTCCCGCGATGGCCGCCAACAGCACCCTGGGTACCGGCGAGGCACAGGCCATCTGCAGGCAACGCGAGGCGTGCGAGCGCAGGAAGTTGTCGAAGAACAGCCACTCGCTGGCCTGGCCAAAGCGCCCCTGATGACGCAACAGTTGCTGCCATAGCGGCATCAGAATGTCTTGAAACACCACTGTCGTTGAGTAGACGCTGAAGATCTGGCCATACAGCTGGCCCAGCTCATGATCATCAAAGGCGCTGATTGCCAACCTCAGCTGCGCCTGCCACTGGCGCCACTCCAGTTCGGTATCGCTGCGTGACGCCGTGGCGGGCTCGCCAGGCAGTGGGTGGCGCGCCAGGATCTTGCCCACTTTGCTCACCGCTACGCCACGCTCGATCCAGTCGAGAATGCGATGAACCGTATCGATATCGGTGCTTGAATACAGCCGGTGCCCACTTTCGGTGCGCACGGGCTGGATCAAGCCATAGCGACGCTCCCAGGCACGCAGTGTCACCGGGTTAACACCGGTAACCCTTGCCACTTCACGAATCGGAAACAGCACCTCGGCGTCAGCGTGACTGTCGGGTGTCTCTTCTCGAACAGGAGCAATGATTTCGGACATCAGCGGTCAAAAAATTCGTGTGAGCTTGGATCTTATTTAACGCCCATTGCAGCCCATGATTCAAGATCTACGGCGATCCATCCGAAGTTTCTGGCGTATCTCGGCAAAACAGGAATAATCCTTGCCTGTTTTTTACGTCGCTGCATCACCCCCGCAGCTTCGTTCGTGCGCCGCTTACCCGGCCCAGCGCACCTGATCACTTGGAGATACACGATGTCTACCTCCCCCGTCACCTTGATGGTTGCGCGCCGCGTCGCCAAAGGTCGCTACGAAGAGTTGATGGCCTGGCTGCGCGAAGGCGAGCAATTGGCCACTGACTTCCCTGGTTACCTGGGTTCCGGCGTGCTGGCCCCGCCAGCCCATGACGATGAATTCCAGATCATCTTCCGCTTCGCCGATGAAAAGACCCTGCACGCCTGGGAGTTTTCCGCCTCACGCAGCGCGTGGCTGAGCCGCGGCAGTGAACTGTTTGCCGACCCATCCGAGCACCGTGTAAGCGGTATCGATGGCTGGTTTGGCGCCGTGGGTGCTCGCCCTCCACGCTGGAAACAGGCCGTGGCGATCTGGCTGGCGTTTTTCCCGGTGTCATTGCTGTTCAACTTCGGCCTGGGGCCGCTGCTCAACGAGTTGGACTTGTTCAGCCGGGTACTGGTCAGCACGGCTGCGCTGACACCGTTGATGGTTTACCTCTTCATCCCGCTGTCGACCCATCTGCTGGCGAACTGGCTACAGCCCTCGCCTCCTCGCAAGGTCACCGAAGCCGCCGCTTGAGTACAGGGGGCGGGAGCGCTGGTATAGTTTCAGCCTGCCAGCGACTTGAGCCTCCCATGATTGCAACCAACGCCCCGATCCTCATCACCGGTGCCGGCCAACGGGTCGGCCTGCATTGCGCCGAGCGCCTGCTGGGCGAGGGCCAATCGGTGATTTTCAGCTACCGCAGCGAACGCCCCGGCGTGCAGGCCCTGCGCGATCGGGGTGCCATCGGTGTGTTCGCCGACTTCTCCAGCGAAGCCGGGATTCTTGCCTTTATTGCCGAACTGCACACCCACACCCAAAGCCTGCGCGCGATCATCCACAACGCGTCGGCATGGGTCGCAGAAACCCCGGGCGACGAAAGCCGCGCCTTTATCGACATGTTCAGCGTGCACATGCTTGCGCCGTACCTGATCAACCTGCATTGTTCACCCTTGCTGCAACGCTCGACACCTGCCGACATCGTGCATATCAGCGATGATGTGGTGCGCAAGGGCAGTCGCCAGCACATTGCCTACTGCGCCACCAAGGCCGGGCTCGACAGCCTAACGTTGTCGTTTGCCGCGCAGTTCGCGCCGTTGATCAAGGTCAATGGCATCGCTCCGGCGATGGTGATGTTCAATGAGGGCGATGACGCGGCCTATCGCGCCAAGGTCCTGGACAAGTCGGCCATGGGCATCGAGCCCGGGCCCGAGGTGATCTACCAGAGCGTGCGCTACCTGCTGGACAACCCCTATGTCACCGGTACCACCCTGACCGTCAACGGCGGGCGGCATATCAAGTAAGCCGTTTGTGAGGATGTTGCATGACTTTATCCCTGCCCTACCACTATCGCGAAATCCTCAAGGGCTTGGGCGAAGACCCGCAGCGCGAGGGCCTGCTCGACACGCCCAAGCGTGCCGCCAAGGCCATGCAGTACCTGTGTCATGGCTACGAGCAGAACCTGGAAGAAATCGTCAACGGCGCGCTGTTCGCCTCCGATAATGACGAAATGGTGATCCTCAAGGACATCGAGTTGTACTCGTTGTGCGAGCATCACCTGCTGCCCTTTATCGGCAAGGCCCACGTAGCCTATATTCCGACCGGCAAGGTACTGGGCCTGTCGAAACTGGCGCGCATCGTGGATATGTTCGCCCGACGCCTGCAGATCCAGGAAAACCTCACGCGCCAGATCGCCGACGCCATCCAGGACGTGACCCAGGCCGCCGGCGTGGCTGTGGTGATCGAAGCCAAACACATGTGCATGATGATGCGCGGCGTGGAAAAACAGAATTCAACCATGAACACCTCGGTGATGCTCGGCGCCTTTCGCGAATCGAACACCACGCGCATGGAGTTCCTGCAACTGATTGGACGGAGCAAGTAGCAATGCCACAACTTCAACCAGGCATGGCGCGTATCCGGGTCAAGGACCTGCAACTACGCACCTTTATCGGCATCAACGAGGACGAAATCCTCAATAAGCAGGATGTGCTGATCAACCTGACCATCCTGTATGCCGCCCAGGAAGCCGTGCGCGACAACGATATCGACCACGCCCTGAACTACCGCACCATCACCAAGGCGATCATCGCCCATGTCGAAGGCAACCGTTTCGCTCTGCTGGAGCGCCTGACCCAAGAGTTGCTGGACCTGGTGATGAGCAACGAGTCGGTGCTGTACGCCGAGGTCGAAGTGGACAAGCCCCATGCGCTGCGTTTTGCCGAATCGGTTTCGATTACCCTGGCGGCCAGCCGCTAACCCCCTGAATCTGCAGTGAGCCCTATGAACGACCAACAACGCCTCGAACTCGAAGCCGCCGCCTTCCGCCGGCTGGTAGCCCACCTGGACAGCCGCAAGGATGTGCAGAACATAGACCTGATGAACCTCGCCGGCTTCTGCCGCAACTGCCTGTCCAAGTGGTACAAGGCCGAGGCCGACGAGCGCCAGATCGAGGTCAGCCTAGATGAAGCCCGTGAAGTGGTGTACGGCATGCCGTATGCCGAGTGGAAAGCCCAATACCAGCAAGAAGCCAACGCCGACCAACAAGCAGCGTTTGCCAAAGGAAAACCCCATGACTGATTTGAATACCCTGCGTGCCAGCCTCGACAGCGGCGAGCACGTATTTGCCGATACCCTGGCCTTTGTCGCGGCCAATTACGACTACCAGCCGCAGGCTTTCACCAATGGCGATGTGGAAAATGCTGCCGGACAAAACGAAGGCTCGTGCAAGACCTTGGGCCTGGCACTGCTGGAAGGCTTGAGCGACCAGCAAGCCTTGCTGGCGTTTGGCGAGCATTACCGCTCGGTGATGGCCACGCCGGACGGCAGTGACCATGGCAATATTCGGGCTTTGATTGCCCATGGTTTGGCTGGGGTAAAATTTGCCGCGCAGCCGCTGGCTCGCAAATCCTGAGTCAAATACATATCCAAATGTGGGAGGGGGCTTGCTCCCGATGGCGGTGGGCCAGCTAACTAATACTTGGCTGAAAACCCGCTATCGGGAGCAAGCCCCCTCCCACATTTTTTTGCGCGTTGTTTAGAACGAAGCGTCCTTCAAACCGTCGAGGTAACGCTCGGCATCCAGGGCCGCCATGCAACCGGCACCGGCCGAGGTAATGGCTTGGCGATAGACGTGGTCAGCCACGTCGCCGGCAGCGAAGATCCCTTCGATGTTGGTCGCGGTAGCATTGCCTTCACGACCGCCCTGCACCACCAGATAGCCGTCTTTGGCTTCCAGCACGCCTTCGAACAGCGAGGTGTTCGGAGTGTGGCCGATAGCGATGAACACGCCATCCACTTTCAGCTCGTCGAAGCTGCCGTCGTTGTTTTTCAGGCGAGCACCGGTCACGCCCATGTTGTCACCCAGGACTTCATCCAGGGTGGCGTTGAGCTTGAGGATGATCTTGCCTTCAGCGACACGGGCGTGCAGCTTGTCGATCAGGATTTTTTCGGCGCGGAAGGTCTCGCGGCGGTGGACCAAGGTCACGGTGCTGGCGATGTTAGCCAGGTACAGTGCCTCTTCCACGGCGGTATTACCGCCGCCAACCACGGCAACCGGCTTGTTGCGGTAGAAGAAACCGTCGCAGGTGGCGCAGGCGGAAACGCCCTTGCCCATGAAGGCTTCTTCCGAGGGCAGGCCCAGGTAACGTGCGCTGGCACCGGTGGCGATGATCAGTGCGTCACAGGTGTACACGCCGCTGTCGCCGGTCAGGCTGTAAGGCTTCTGCGAGAAATCGACTTTATTGATATGGTCAAAGACGATCTCGGTTTCAAAACGCTCCGCGTGCTCTTTCATACGCTCCATGAGCACCGGCCCCGTCAGGCCATGGACGTCGCCCGGCCAGTTGTCGACTTCAGTAGTGGTGGTCAACTGGCCGCCCGCCTGCATGCCGGTGATCAGCAGCGGCTTGAGATTGGCCCGGGCAGCGTAGACAGCAGCGCTGTAACCGGCAGGGCCGGATCCGAGAATAATCACTCGGGAATGACGGGTATCAGACATGACTCACTCCTATCGACCGCTCGAACCACAGAGCGGCTGGAATAAAAAAGGACCGCGAAGCACTTGGGGAAGGCTTTTAACTCGCCAGGTCCTGAAAAATAATGGGTGCAGGGTATCGAGGGGGGCAAGATTAAGGAAATACGCATTAACAATCCAGCTCATAGCGACTCTCTATGTGCTTGATTGAGTTAATCGACACCTTTGTTACCGTGGATGTCGCCTACGTGCCTGCGCTTTCACATCCTGTGCAAAGCCGGTAAGGTCGGCGCGTTCGTCATCCTGCTCGGAGTTGTCCATGCCTGCCCCTGTTCTTTCCGGCCCGCAATACCTGCGTGAAGGCCTCAAGCTGGTGTTGAGCCCCGGCCTGCGCCTGTTTGTATTATTGCCGCTGGGGATCAACCTGGTGTTGTTCGTCGGGTTGATCTATTTTGCCGGCCATCAGTTCAGCCTGTGGGTCGATAGCTTGATACCGACGCTGCCCGGTTGGCTAGCTTTTTTGAATTACCTGTTGTGGCCGCTGTTTGTGGTGCTGGTGGTGCTGATGGTGTTTTTTACCTTCACCATGCTTGCCAATATTATCGCGGCGCCATTCAACGGCTTCCTCGCGGAGAAAGTCGAGGTGGTGGTACGTGGCACCGATGACTTCCCGCCTTTCAGCTGGGGTGAGCTGATCGCCATGGTCCCACGTACCCTGGCCCGGGAAATGCGCAAGCTGGGATACTTCCTGCCACGGGCCATCGGCCTGTTTATCCTGTCGTTCATTCCGGTGGTGAACCTGATCGCGGCGCCGCTATGGTTGCTGTTCGGCGTGTGGATGATGGCTATCCAATACATCGACTACCCGGCAGATAACCACAAGCTGGGCTGGAACGAAATGCTCGCCTGGCTGCGCCAGAAACGCTGGCAGAGCATGAGCTTCGGCGGCATCGTCTACCTGGTGCTGCTGGTGCCGGTGGTCAATCTGCTGATGATGCCGGCTGCGGTCGCCGGGGCGACGTTGTTCTGGGTACGCGAGCAAGGCGCCGAGACGATGGCTCAGCAAGCCGTTGCCAAGTCATAAATCCATCATCCCACTGACACAATGACGACATGGCCCACGGCGACACTGTGGGTCATGACGACAGCCTCGCTTCACATCACCCTGATCACCGAAACCTTCCCGCCGGAAATCAACGGGGTGGCCAATACCCTCGGCCGCCTGTGCGAGGGTTTGCGTGCGCGCGGCCATCAGATCGAACTGGTACGCCCGCGCCAAGGTGCCGACGAGAGCCGCTCGAGTGACAATCAATTGCTGCTGTGTCGCGGCTGGCCATTGCCGGGTTATCCAGGGCTGCAGTGGGGCCAGTCGTCGATGCACAAATTGCTCAGGCGCTGGAGCCGCCAACGTCCGGACGTGCTGTACATCGCCACGGAGGGGCCGCTGGGCTTATCGGCCCTGCGCGCGGCGCGTCGGCTGGGTATCAGCGTCGTCAGCGGTTTTCACACCAACTTCCAGCAGTATTCGAACCAGTATGGCTTGAGCTTGCTCAGTCGCCTGGTCACCCATTACCTGCGCTGGTTTCATAACCGTTCGAGCCTGACCCTGGTACCGAGCGCCAGCCAACGGCTGGAACTGGAACGTCGACATTTCGAGCGCCTGGAGATGTTGTCACGGGGCGTCGACAGCCAATTGTTCCATCCGGCCAAACGCGACAACGCACTGCGCGAAACATGGGCGTTGAACAATGAGCAAATCGCCGTGCTGCACGTGGGAAGGCTTGCACAGGAAAAGAACCTGGGCCTGCTGAAACGCTGCTTCGAGACGCTGCAGGACCGTTACCCAATGCGCCAGATGAAACTGATCATCGTTGGTGATGGGCCGCAACGGGCAATGCTGGAAAAGGAACTGCCCGAAGCGATTTTCTGCGGGGCCTTGCGCGGTGAAGAACTGGCGCGGCACTACGCGTCCGGCGATGTGTTCTTGTTCCCCAGCATGACCGAAACCTTCGGCAACGTGGTACTGGAAGCCATGGCCTCGGGGCTGGGTGTGGTGGCCTACGACCAGGCAGCCGCTACCCAGCACATTCGTCACGGCTATAACGGCGTGCTGGCGATGCCAGGGGATGAAGATGCGTTTTGCGAGGCGGCCAACTGGCTGCTGGAGGATACGGAGAGTTTAAGGCGCATGCGCTTGAATGCTCGCCAACATGCCAGCCGCCAAGGCTGGGCAGCGATTATCGAGCAATTCGAGCATCACTTGCGTCGGGTGTGCGGGGAGCGTTTCGCCCTTGCGCCGCAACCTTATGTGCGCTGAGCAATCTGCCGTTTACGTGAAAACCGCGATGAGCCTGCAGCAGGCCACTCAAGTTTTGCCTGGTATTTAAAAGGGGAACCCATGGGCCACGAAACGCCAACCATTGATACCTGCCGGTCAAGCAGGCCCTTTTAAATAATGGAGATATTGAACAATGCCGATTTATGGAATGGGTGTACGCAATGGCGTCAATATGCCAACCGCGGAATGGACACGCCAGCAACAATGGCTGGATCAATCTCGCGCAGAACCGCCAACCTATGGTCAGCCTGGGCATAAAGATGCGATCAAGGCTGACCACCACAAAGAGCTGAATAAGCGTCCAGAGTATTAATCACTAGAGCCGCAAAACTCCCTGTGGTTATCACAGGGAGTCCAGTCTCTTATACCAGCGTCGTCAACGCCTCGCGGCTGAAGGGCAGGATGTCGCCCTCGCGCCCTTCGCGCACCTTCACAGCCCAGTCCGGGTCAACCAGCAGCGCACGGCCCACCGCCACCAAGTCAAACTCATCATCGTTCAGGCGCTGCAGCAGGTTTTCCAGGCTGGCGGGCTGCGCAATCTTGTCAGTGTTGACCATAAACTGCAGGAACTCGCCGTCCAGGCCGACGCTGCCTACGGTGATCGTCGGCTTACCGGTGAGCTGGCGCGTCCAGCCGGCCAGGTTGAGATCGGAGCCTTCGAATTCCGGCTCCCAGAAACGACGGGTGGAGCAGTGGAAAATATCAACGCCAGCGTCAGCCAACGGCGTGAGAAATTCACTCAACGCCTGCGGTGTTTGTACCAGGCGCGCCGTATAGTCTTGCTGCTTCCACTGGGAGAAACGCAGGATGATCGGAAAATCCGGGCCCACTGCGGCGCGGGTCGCCTGGATCAACTCGATGGCAAAGCGCGAACGGTTGGCCTGGCTACCGCCGTATTCGTCGGTGCGCTGGTTGCTACCCTCCCAGAAAAACTGGTCTACCAGGTAACCGTGGGCGCCGTGGATTTCTACACCGTCCATGCCGATGGCCTGGGCGTCCTTGGCGGCTTGGGCGAAGGCATTGACCACGTCCTTGATGTCCTGGGCCGTCATGCCGTGAACCATCACCTTGCCGTCCTTGAGTTTTTCCATCGGGCCGTAGGCCGGCACGCTGGCGTCAGGCTCGGTGCCGATGCGGCGCACACTGCCCACATGCCACAGCTGTGGCACGATCTTGCCGCCTTCGGCGTGTACCGCGTCGACCACTTTCTTCCAACCGGCCAAGGCGGCTTCACCGTAGAAATGCGGGACGTTGGGGTAGCCGTTGGACGCCGGGTGGTCGACCACGGTGCCTTCAGTGATGATCAGGCCCACACCGGCAGCGGCGCGACGGCGGTAGTATTCGATGACTTTGGAGTTGGGTACGCCCCCCGGGGAGAACGAACGGGTCATGGGGGCCATGACCACGCGGGTAGACAGTTGCAATGCACCGAGCTGGAAAGGTTTGAACAAGGCTTGGACCGGCATGGCAGCACTCCACCGCAAAGAAATTTATGATGCGGATAATATGGGCAGTGCAGCGTGCCGAATAGCACTATTGATCTGGGTGATTAAGGGGATAAAAGTAGCCGAATACTTGTAGGAGCGAGTTTGCTCGCGAAGAACCCAAACACACGCGTTAAGTCAGGATAAACGCGTTACCGTTGGCGATCTTCGCGAGCAAGCTCGCGCCTACAGTGGGTGTGTTTCAGCTCAGGGCTTTTTCGATGGCCTGCACGATTGTCGGGTCGTCCGGAGCGGTACGCGGCGAGAAGCGCGCCAATACCCGGCCGTCTTTACCCAACAGGAACTTCTCGAAGTTCCAAGTGATATCCCCCGGAAACTCTGCACCCTCGCCCGCCAATAGACGGTACAACTGGTGACGGTCAGGACCGTTCACCTCGAGCTTGCTGCCCAGGGGAAAGGTCACGCCGTAGTTCAGGCTGCAGAACTCGCGGATCTCTTCCTCGGAGCCCGGCTCCTGGCCTGCAAACTGGTTGCACGGCAAGCCAAGCACCGAAAACCCCTGGTTTTTGTATTGCTGGTAGAGGCTTTCCAATGCCGCATATTGCGGGGTCAAACCACATTTGGACGCCACATTGACCACCAGCACAACCTGGCCCTTAAAGGGCGCCAGCGGCAGCTCTTGTCCGTCCAAGGCTTTGAGTTTCAGATCGTGGAAAGCACTCATGACGAACTCCAGATATCCCATGTTCTTTGCATTGCAGCCCTTGGAGCTTACAACCCGCAAGACTGCAATCATAGACGTCGGTGACGAAACACGCTTGCCGGTTACTGAGCGGTCGGCCACGGCAAGATTGGAATCGCCGTCACCGCATTCTGCGGGCTGCCTTCGATCAGACGGTCGCTGTAGACCAGGTACACCAGGGTATTGCGCTTCTTGTCGAGAAAACGCACCACCTGCATGGTCTTGAATACCAGGGAGGTGCGCTCCTTGAACACTTCGTCACCGTCCTTGAGCTCGCCCTTGAAGCGGATCGGGCCGACCTGGCGACAAGCAATCGAGGCTTCGGCGCGGTCTTCGGCCAGACCCAGGCCGCCTTTGACGCCGCCGGTCTTGGCGCGGGAGAGGTAGCAGGTCACGCCATCGACCTTGGGGTCGTCAAACGCTTCGACCACGATCCGGTCGTTGGGGCCGACAAACTTGAACACTGTCGAGACCTGGGCAATCTCTTCGGCCGAGGCCAGTAGTGGCATGGCGAGCAACAGGCCAAGCAATCCCTTCATTACGCGCATCAGGTATTCCTTCGTTTAAACCAGAATGAGGTTATCGCGGTGCACCAGTTCCGGTTCCGCCATATAGCCCAAGAGTCCGACAATGGCGTCAGACGATTGTCCAATAATCTTCTGCGCTTCAAGGGCGCTGTAGTTGGCCAGGCCACGGGCGATCTCGCGCCCGTCCGGTGCCACGCACACCACCATCTCGCCACGGCGGAAGCTGCCCTGCACCAATTTGACGCCCACCGGCAGCAGGCTCTTGTTGCCCTGGGACAACGCCGACACCGCACCCGCGTCCAGCACCAGGGTGCCACGGGTTTGCAGGTGCCCGGCCAGCCACTGCTTGCGCGCAGCCAGCATGCCGCGCTCCGGCGACAGCAGCGTACCGATGCGCTCACCGGCCTTGAGACGGTCCAGCACGCGTTCCAGGCGCCCACCGACGATGATGGTGTGAGCACCGGAACGCGCGGCCAGCCGAGCGGCGCGCAGCTTGGTCTGCATGCCGCCGCGGCCCAGCGCACCACCGACACTGCCGGCGACTGCATCCAGCGCCGGATCATCGGCGCGGGCTTCGTAGATCAACTGGGCATCGGGGTTATTGCGCGGGTCGGCGTCGAACATGCCATCGCGATCGGTGAGGATCACCAGCAGGTCGGCTTCCACCAAATTGGCCACCAGGGCGGCCAGGGTGTCATTGTCGCCGAAGCGGATTTCGTCGGTGACCACCGTATCGTTTTCGTTAATCACGGGAATGACCTTGAGCTCCACCAAGGCGCGCAAGGTGCTGCGGGCGTTGAGGTAGCGCTTGCGGTCGGACAGGTCGTCGTGGGTCAACAGGATTTGCGCGGTATGGCGACCGTGCTCGGCAAAGCTGGACTCCCAGGCTTGCACCAGGCCCATCTGGCCGATGGCGGCGGCAGCTTGCAGTTCGTGCATCGCGCTGGGTCGCGCGGTCCAGCCGAGGCGGCTCATTCCGGCGGCAACGGCCCCGGAGGAGACAAGCACCAACTCGACGCCTGCTTCATGCAAGGCCACCATCTGCTCGACCCAGACGCCCATGGCTGCGCGATCCAGACCTTTGCCATCCGCCGTCAGCAGCGCACTTCCGATCTTCACGACCCAGCGCTGCGCACCTGTCACTTTGCTCCGCATCATCTTCAACCTTAGAGTGAGGGCCGCGCGACCCAGCGCCGCCCATAACGTTATACCCGGATACCAAAACGCCGCTCCTGGGAGCGGCGTTCAAGTTTATCGCAACGGATCAGTCGCGCACGTAAATGATTTCGGGGCCATCTTCATCATCCACGTCTTCTTCGTCCCAGTCATCGTCGCCGATGTCATGGACCGACTTCACGCCGCTGCGGCGCAGGGCACGCTGGTCGTCCAGGGCCTGCAACTGGGCGCGGGCCTCGTCTTCGATCTGCTGGTCGAGCTCGGCAAGCTCGGCCTTGAATACCGGGTCGGCCGCCAGGCGGTCGGCGCGGTCTTCCAGGTAACGCATGATGTCGCGGGTCAGGCGCTCGGTGCCTTCTTTGGCAATCGCCGAGATCACGTAGACCGGACCTTCCCACTCCAGGCGATCAACGATTTCCTTGACACGTTCTTCGTGCTCTTCCTCGAGGATCTGGTCGCACTTGTTCAGTACCAGCCAGCGATCACGCTCGGCCAGGGCAGGGCTGAACTTGGTCAGCTCGCTGACGATCACTTCGGCGGCGTCTGCAGCACTGGTGTCATCCAACGGCGCCATGTCGACCAGATGCAACAGCAAACGGGTGCGGGACAAGTGCTTGAGGAAGCGAATCCCCAGGCCTGCGCCATCGGAGGCACCTTCGATCAGGCCGGGAATATCGGCGACTACAAAGCTTTTCCAGCGGTCGACGCTGACCACGCCCAGGTTTGGCACCAGGGTAGTGAACGGGTAGTCGGCGACCTTCGGCTTGGCGGCCGATACCGAGCGGATAAAGGTACTTTTGCCGGCGTTCGGCAGGCCCAGCAGGCCCACGTCGGCGAGTACCTTCATTTCCAGCTTCAGGTCACGCTGCTCGCCCGGCTTGCCCGGCGTGGTCTGGCGCGGCGCACGGTTGGTACTGGACTTGAATCGGGTGTTACCCAGACCGTGCCAGCCGCCCTGCACAACCATCAGCTTCTGGCCGGCCTTGGTCAGGTCGCCAATCACTTCCTGGGTCGCAGAGTCGATGATAGTTGTACCGACCGGTACGCGCAGTACCAGGTCTTCACCTTTTTTACCGGTGCAGTCGGTGCTGCCGCCGTTGGAGCCACGCTCGGCATCGAAGTGCCGGGTGTAACGGTAGTCGACCAGGGTGTTGAGGTTTTCGTCGGCCATCATGTAGATGGAACCGCCGTCACCGCCATCACCGCCGTTAGGGCCACCGTTCTCGATGAATTTTTCGCGACGGAAACTCATGCAACCGTTACCGCCGTCACCTGCTTTTACTCGGATGGAAACTTCATCAACGAACTTCATAACAAAACGCCTCTCGCCGCATGGGCGAGCTTAAGAAACCAAGACATAAGACTCTTGCAAAAATGAGCGCAGCGACCTCAAGCAACGACCGCAAATCCTGCTGCCCTCGCCCATTACAAACAGCTTTGCAAGAGACTCACTCCACAAACGAAAAAGCCCCGTCGCAAGACAGGGCTTTTCCAGCGATCTCGCAATTAAGCTGCGACAACGCTCACGTAACGGCGGTTGAACGCGCCCTTTACTTCGAACTTGATCACGCCTTCGATTTTCGCGAAGAGGGTGTGATCTTTACCCATGCCTACACCGTAACCGGCGTGGAATTGGGTGCCGCGCTGACGCACGATGATGTTGCCCGGAATGATTTTCTGGCCGCCATACATCTTCACGCCAAGGCGTTTGGCTTCTGAGTCGCGACCGTTACGGGTACTACCACCAGCTTTTTTGTGTGCCATGAGTCAATTCTCCTAGTGAGGAATTAGGCTGAAATTAAGCCTGAATACCGGTGATTTTGATCTCGGTGTACCACTGGCGGTGGCCCATACGCTTCATGTGGTGCTTACGACGACGGAACTTGATGATGCGGACTTTATCGTGACGACCTTGGGAGATCACTTCAGCCACAACGGTAGCGCCAGCAACGACTGGAGCGCCGATGTTCACGTCATCGCCATTGGCGACCAACAGAACGCGATCAAAAGTAACGGATTCGCCGGTAGCGATTTCCAGTTTTTCGATCTTCAGGTATTCACCTGGGGCGACCTTGTATTGCTTGCCACCAGTAACAATTACTGCGTACGACATGGTATTTCTCCGATAATCCTGCTCACCCAGCGCTTTATAAGAAGAGGTATTGGCTGGCATGGCTGCATGGGATGGACGTCCCGAATGCAATTGCGTAAGGCAGGTGCTGCCCAGGAAGTTCAGGGTGCGCGATTGTACGCAAGCTATGGGAGGCTTGCAAGGGGCCGTCTATCGCGCCTTGACACCCGGGGGTCAGGGTCCTAGCATGCCGCGCAACCCTTCTGGAGCGACTGTCGCTGATGCAACCCCAAGCTTTCTACCGCGCGGTCGCGGACGATTTTAGCGCCGTCGACGGCATCATCAAGCAGCAGCTGACGTCTAACGTGCCGCTGGTCTCCAAAATTGGCGACTACATTACGTCGGCGGGCGGCAAACGCCTGCGTCCTTTATTAGTGTTGCTGTGTGGCAAGGCCCTGGGCCGCGAAGGCGATGACCTGCGCCTGTTGGCCGCCACCATTGAGTTCCTGCACACCGCCACCCTGCTGCATGACGATGTGGTCGACATGTCCGGCATGCGCCGTGGTCGCGAGACCGCCAATGCCATGTGGGGCAACGCGCCGAGCGTGCTGGTGGGCGACTTCCTGTATTCGCGCTCGTTCGAAATGATGGTCGAGCTGGGCTCGATGCCGGTGATGAAGATCCTTTCACAGGCCACGCGCATCATCGCCGAAGGCGAAGTGTTGCAGCTGTCTAAAGTCCGCGACGCCAGCACCACCGAAGAAACCTATATGGAAGTGATTCGCGGCAAAACCGCGATGCTCTTCGAAGCGTCCACTCACAGTGCCGCCGCGCTGTGTGGCGCTACCGCCGAACAGGCCGAAGCCCTGCGCACTTTTGGTGATCACCTGGGCGTGGCGTTCCAACTGGTAGACGACCTGCTCGACTACAAGGGCGACGCCGAGACCCTGGGCAAGAACGTCGGTGATGACCTGGCCGAGGGCAAGCCGACCTTGCCGCTGATCTACACCATGCGCGAAGGCACGCCGGAACAGGCCGCCCTGGTGCGCAAGGCGATCCAGAAAGGCGGGATCGAAGACTTGGAGGCCATCCGCGCTGCCGTGGAAGCGTCCGGTTCCCTGGAGTACACCGCGCAACTGGCGCGTGACTATGTGGCCCGTGCGATCCAGTGCCTGGAAGCCTTGCCGGCCAGTGAATACCGGGATGCATTGGTTGAGCTGAGCGAGTTTGCGGTCGCCCGCACTCACTAAAATCACCAGCAGACGCAGGACAATGTGGGAGGGGCGTGCGACGATTCGACTTGCTCCCGATAGCAGTAGGTCAGCCAATATATAAGGTGGCTGATACACCGCCATCGGGAGCAAGCCCCCTCCCACATTTGGAATCCATTGCCAATTCAAGATCCCGCCCGCGCTACAAAACCCTATATAATGTGCGACTTTTAGTCATCCCTGAACCTCAAGGAGCTTTAGTGAGCACGTTGCCACCCTGCCCGAAATGCAATTCCGAATACACCTACGAAGACGGCACCCAACTGGTCTGCCCGGAATGCGCCCATGAGTGGTCCGCCACTGGCGAGGCCGAAGTGGCCGGCGATGAAACCGTGAAGAAAGACTCTGTGGGTAACGTCCTGCAGGACGGCGACACCATCACCGTGATCAAGGACCTCAAGGTCAAGGGCACCTCCCTGGTGGTCAAGGTCGGTACCAAGGTCAAGAACATCCGCCTGTGCGACGGTGACCACGATATCGACTGCAAGATCGACGGTATCGGCCCGATGAAACTCAAGTCCGAGTTCGTGCGCAAGGTCTGATCCTGCTGCATCCATCCCGCGCCAGCCGCGGGATGGCGTTTCGCCCTCCCGATTGATCGATAACAATATCCACACAAAAAAACCCGGAAACCGCCAATAGATACTTGCTATTCTACGAATAAGAATTATTCTCATTGAACCCATCAAGGAGAACGACCATGACTTATTTGATAGATGCCTGGCTGGATCGCCCACACCCTTACCTGCGAATCCTGCATCGGGAAACCGGCGAAGTCTGTGCGGTGCTCGAGGAAGACGCGCTGAACGAATTGCAGGACCAGGGAGACCTCGACGTCAATGGCCTGAGTTCCAGTGAGCCTGGAGTACTGAAGGAAGTGGTAAGGAATCTGTTTCTGTTCTGCTATGCCCGAGCGTTGCGCCCGGCGACGGATCTGAATGGCAAGTTCCACCCATGAACAAACTGGCAAATCCCTGTTGGGGCGAACGCGTTCGCCCCAACAGGTAATCGGCTACAGGTCTTACAGAACGTCGAGCAGTTCGACGTCGAATACCAGAACGCTGTGCGGCGGGATGCTGCCAACGCCTTGAGCGCCGTAAGCCAGTTCGCTCGGCACGTACAGACGCCATTTGCTGCCGGCATTCATCAGTTGCAGGGCTTCGGTCCAGCCAGCGATTACGCCGCCAACCGGGAATTCTGCAGGCTGGCCACGCTCGTAGGAGCTGTCGAATACAGTGCCGTCGATCAGGGTGCCGTGGTAGTGAGTACGCACTTGATCTTCACGGGTCGGCTTGGCGCCGGTACCGGCTGTCAGCACTTCAAATTGCAGGCCGGAAGCCAGGGTGGTGATGCCATCGCGCTTCGCGTTTTCAGCCAGGAATGCCAGGCCGGCGCCAGCGGCTGCTTCAGCCTTGGCAGCCGCTTCGGCTTGCATGATTTCGCGGATCACTTTGAAACTGGCAGCCATTTGCTCCTGGTCAACACGGCTTGGCTTGCCCGCGAACGCGTCGGTCAGGCCGGCCAGGATCGCGTCCAGGCTCACACCCGGTGGCGGGTTGTCGCGCAGTTGGTCGCCCAACTGACGGCCGATACCGTAGCTGACGCGGGTTTCGTCGGTGGACAGATTGACTTCGGACATGAAGAGGCTCCGCTATAGGACAACACGGTTTCCCGCGCCGCCCAGAACTAAAAGGGCCCGCAGACTAGCACACAAGGGCGGCCCATGATCAGCCCCCTCCCCCGGCCATCAGAGCGCCAGGTGGTAGGTCAGGTACAGCCGAATGACACCTCTTCGTCGCCCGGCAAGAAAAGTATTTCAGAATTGTCCATTGCCGCCGATACAGCCCTACACATCTTGGCTGGCTCAAACAACAACACACCGTCCAGCAGACAGACATCACTCTTCAAGGAGCTTTCGATGAACAGCTGGTTCGGTAACATCAGCGTCAATCTCAAACTCGGCCTGGGCTTTGGCCTGGTGCTGGTCCTCACCTCGATCCTGGCACTCACCGGCTGGACCAGCCTGGGCGGCCTGATCGACCGTAGTAACTGGATGAGCGACATCACCCAGCTCAACGCCTCGTTGACCAAGCTGCGGATCGTGCGCTTGCAATACATGCTGGCCAACGGCGACGAAGCCGTGGCGCAGAACGTGCAGACCAGCCTCGAGGCCTTCGCCGCCCAGCAACAGAAGCTGCTGGACAGCTTCAAGAGCCCGGAAAACCTCAAGCTGCTCAATGAGCAGAAAGCCGTCATTACCGCTTACCGCCAGTCCCTGAACAAGATGCGCGAGGCCTACCGGAATGGCAACGCCGCGCGCGACGTCATGGGCGCCAAGGCCGACATCGCCAATGCGCAGATCAATGCGCTGGAAACCAGCGTGCAGCAAGCGCCCGATAGTCCGGAGCGCTTCACTCAATTTTCGGCCGTGACCCAAGCCAAGAACGAGTTCCAGCAAGCTCGCTACGAAGTGCGTGGCTATACCAATAGCCCCAGCGCAGAAAACGAAGCCCGCGCCGCTGCACAAATCGAAAAAGCCGTCGCTGGTTTGAAAACCCTCAGCGCCGTATTCGGTACTGGCCAGCAAACCGCATTGACCGCACTGGAAACCGCGCTGAGTGACTATCGCAGCGCTGTGCAAAGCTACAAGGCGGCGAACGCCAACATCGTTACCGCCCGCGCCGAAATGACCACCCAAGGCGCCGATATCGTGACGATCAGCGACAAGCTGTACGACATCCAGTTGGAACGTCGCGACGCTGAAAGCACCCAGGCCCGTAGCCTGCAATTGATCAGCACCTTGCTGGCCCTGCTGGTCGGCGTCATCGCGGCGTGGGTCATCACCCGCCAGATCACGCGCCCGATCCAAGACACCCTGGCCGTGGTCGAGCGCATCGCTTCCGGCGACCTGAGCCACAACATCCAGGTGACCCGTCGTGATGAACTGGGCGTGTTGCAACAAGGCATCCAGCGTATGGGCACGACCCTGCGTGAACTGATCAGCGGCATTCGCGATGGCGTGACTCAGATCGCCAGCGCCGCCGAAGAACTGTCGGCCGTGACCGAACAGACCAGCGCCGGCGTGAACAGCCAGAAGATCGAGACCGATCAGGTCGCCACCGCCATGCATGAAATGACCGCCACCGTGCAGGAGGTCGCGCGCAATGCCGAGCAAGCTTCCCAGGCGGCTTCCGACGCCGACGGCCAGGCCCGTGAAGGCGACAAGGTGGTGGCCGAAGCCATCGCCCAGATCGAACGCCTGGCCGCCGAAGTGGCACGCTCCACCGACGCCATGACGCACCTGCAGCAAGAGAGCAACAAGATCGGCAGTGTGATGGACGTGATCAAGGCAGTGGCCGAACAAACCAACCTGCTGGCCCTCAACGCCGCCATTGAAGCGGCGCGTGCCGGTGAAGCCGGCCGTGGCTTTGCCGTGGTCGCCGACGAAGTGCGTGGCCTGGCCCAGCGTACGCAGAAATCCACCGAAGAAATCGAAGGCCTGGTGGCCGGCTTGCAGAACGGCACCCAGCAAGTAGCCAACGTGATGAACAACAGCCGCAGCCTCACCGACAGCAGTGTTGAACTGACGCGCAAGGCCGGCGTGTCACTGGAAAACATCACCCGTACGGTGTCGAATATCCAGTCGATGAACCAGCAGATTGCAGCGGCCGCCGAGCAGCAGAGCGCCGTAGCGGAAGAGATCAGCCGCAGTATCGTGAATGTGCGGGATGTGTCTGAGCAGACGGCGACGGCCAGTGATGAGACAGCCAAGTCGAGTGTGGAACTGGCTCGGCTGGGTAGCCAGTTGCAGCAAATGGTCAGTCATTTCCGGGTTTAAAAAACCAAAAAAGCCGCCTCGATTTAAGCTGAGGCGGCTCCACTTCTCAGACCTTACAGGCCATCAAAGCTGTCCCGCAGGAATGTCCACACGTGATAAACACGTAGGGCATTCACTACGAGGTTCCACGTACGTCGTGCAAACTTAGACATACTCGGCCCTCCTTGAGTTGGGCCTTACCTCCAGCGCACTTACCGGAACACGTGAGCCTTTGGACGCGGGTCAATGCGTCCTTTGAGGTGGCCGGGCTAGTGGTCCTTCCGCATCAATCCGGCACGGATTACTAGCCCGTGGCGGTCGGTCCAGAATTCGCGCGCATACCCGGCCCACCCAAAAGCGACAAACGCAGAACGGGGAAGATCCTAACCAACATTCCCGTCTAAGGTGTGTCCAATAGTGGTCAAATATCCAGTATCGTCCGATAGATTCATTGCAAGCTTTTGCAGTCAACTCAGACAAGAGAAAGATGCCTAAAGTATCCATGCCGGCCATCGTTCCGTCTTGCGTGACGACGTGACCGGCGGTAGTATCCACCTGCGGGTCAATGCGTCCTTTGAGATAGCAAACCCCAGCCACTCACTGGGTTTGCAATAAAAAACCGCCCTACTAAGGCGGTTTTTTATTGCCTGCCATTTACCCATCAGCCCTCGCTGTCCTCGGCAAACACCAGCCGATTCCCAAACGGATCACTGATGCTCATCTCCCGCGAGCCCCAAGGCGTTTCCTCAACCCCGGGCTTGGCATAACGGTAATCTTTGGCCAGCAACTGCTGCTGATACGCGTCCACTTCTGTCGCCTGAATCCGCACCGTCGACCCCGGCGAAGCATCGCCATGGTGCTCGGACAAATGCAGCACGCATTCGCCCAGCGACACTTGCAGGTACAACGGAAAATTCGCCTCGAACCGATGCTGCCAATCGACCTTGAACCCCAGGAAGTCGACGTAGAACTCCAACGCCTTGGTCTCGTCGAAAATCCGCAGGATGGGGGTGACTTTTCCTAAGTTCATTGCAACCGCTCCGTGTATGAGAACGCCCACTATAGAGACGAAAACCCGTCACGCAAATCCCCACTGCGCGCCAGGAATCGTCCTGGCCGCTGGCCGTTGGCCTGCCCATCGCTGTAGCTCAGTACGCCGTTGACCCACACGCCATCAATCCCCTCTGCTGCGCGCTGCGGTGCCTTGAAGTCCGCCACATCACGCACCCGCAACGGATCGAACAACACCAGGTCAGCCCAGTACCCTTCGCGGATTTCGCCACGCTCGGATAAGCCAAAGCGCGCTGCCGAAAGGCCAGTCATCTTGTGCACCGCCGTGTGCAACGGGAACAAGCCGACATCGCGGCTGAAGTGCCCCAGCACCCGTGGAAATGCGCCCCACAAACGCGGGTGGGGGAACGGGTCTTCGGGCAAACCATCGGAGCCCACCATCGACAACGGATGGGCGAGGATGCGCCGCACATCGTCTTCGTCCATCCCGTAGTACACCGCCCCCGCCGGTTGCAGGCGACGCGCGGCGTCCATTAGCGAAACGCCCCACTCGGCAGCGATAGCCTGCAAATCACGCCCACCCATTTCGGGGTGCGGCGTCGACCAGGTGATGGTGATCCGGAACGCGTCAGTGACTTGCTTGAGGTCCAGGGTCGAGGAGCTGGCGGCATAGGGATAGCAATCACAGCCCACCGGATGGTTTTTCGCCGCGGCTTCCAGTGACGCCAACAACTGCGGACTACGCCCCCAATTACCAGCACCGGCGCATTTAAGATGGGAAATAATCACCGGCACCTTGGCATGACGACCGATCAGAAACGCCTCCTCCATCGCCTCCAGTACCGGCTCGAATTCGCTGCGTAAGTGGGTGGTGTACACCGCACCGTAGGCCGTCAACTCTTCGGTGAGCTGCAACACTTCATCGGTTTCGGCATTGAACGCACTGGCGTAGGCCAAGCCTGTGGATAAGCCCAGGGCACCGGCTTCCAGGCTCTCTTGCAGCTGTACACGCATCGCCGTGATTTCACCGGGCGAGGCAGTACGGTACAGGTCATCCATATGATTGCTGCGTAACGCCGTGTGGCCGATTAACGCGGCGACGTTTACCGCCGGATGGGCGTCCTGCACTGCGTTGCGATAGTCGCTGAACCGCGGATAGCAGAACGCCTCACGGCCGCCCAGCAAGTTCATCGGGTCTGGCGGGGCACCACGCAAACTCACCGGCGAGGCACTGATTCCACAGTTGCCGACAATCACCGTGGTCACGCCCTGGCTGAGCTTGGGCAGCATCTGTGGGTGGCGGATCACCATGGTGTCATCGTGGGTGTGCACGTCGATAAAACCCGGTGCCAATACGCGCCCATGTGCCTCGATAACATGCTCGGCCTTGGCTGTGGATAAGTCGCCAATCGTCTGGATTCGGCCACCGCGCAATCCCACATCAGCAAGATAACCCGGGGTGTTGCTGCCATCGATGATCAGCGCCTGGCGTATCAGCGTGTCGTACTTCATATCAGTCTCCAAGCGGCAGGCTGTCAGGGCCGCCGCGGTAATCGTCGAGGGCCAGTTTGATCCGGCGCAGGCGCTCCTGGTTATCGTCCGGCAGGGCCAGCGCCAGCTCGGTGGCGAGCAGGTCGATGGCCAGCAGCATGCCGTAGCGGGCTGCGGTGGGCTTGTAGATAAAACTGGTTTCCGCCGGTTGCAGCGGCAGCAACACATCCGCCAACTGCGCCAGGGGCGAATCGGCGAGCGTGATGGCGACGATGCGGGCGTCGTAGCTGCGCGCCAGCTGCACCACCTCCAATAGCTCGGGGGTCAGTCCAGTGAGGGAGCAGACGATCAACGCGTGCTCCGGTCCCAATGTGGCCGCCGTGACCCGCATCATCACCGGGTCATGACTGGCGGCAATCGAGTAGCCCAGCCGCACCAGGCGTACCTGCAATTCATCACTGCACAGGCTTGACGGGCCGCCCATGCCGAATGCATGGATCATCCGCGCCTTGCCCAACAGATTGACCGCATCGACGAAACTGTGTTGATTGAACCCCGACAGGTGCTGACGCAGCGTCGCCTCGATATCGCCGAGGATCTGCCGATGAAACGCCGATTGTTCCGGCAACCCCGCAGGGTCCAAAAAGCGGCTGCCCACACCACTGGCCTGGGCCAATTGCAGGCGCAAATCGCGCAAGTCGCGGCAGCCGACGCTACGGGCAAAGCGTGACAAGGTGGCGGTACTGACCTCGGCCCGCTGGGACAATGCTTCCAGGCTGGCCGAGGCGGCAAAGCCCACATCCTCAAGCATCAGCTTGGCGATACGCCCTTCGCCGGCGCTGAAAGAGTCCTGGCGGGCGCGGATCTGGTAAAGGATGTCCATGGGGGCTCCGGGTTACAGGATGAGGCTCATAAAACCAGTGACAGGCCGTAGGTGAGACCGAAGGCGACCAGCGATATCAGGGTCTCCAGCACGGTCCAGGTCTTGAAAGTCTGGATCACTGTCATATTGAAGTATTCCTTGATCAGCCAGAAGCCGCCGTCATTAACGTGTGAAAAGATCACCGAACCCGCGCCGGTCGCCAGTACCAGCAATTCGGGGTGTGGATAACCCAGGCCCAGGGCGACGGGAGCGACTACGCCGGACGCAGTGGTCATGGCGACCGTGGCCGAGCCGGTGGCGATACGCATCAGGGCGGCGAACAGCCAGCCCATTACCAGTGGCGACAAGTGGAACGCATGGGCCAGGCCGAGGATTTCATTGGTCACACCGGCGTCCACCAGAATGCGATTCAAACCACCGCCCGCCCCCACCAGCAAGGTGATACTGGCCGTCGGCGCCAGGCATTCGTTGGTGAACTTGAGAATCGACTCACGGTTGAAGCCCTGGGCCAGGCCCAGGGTCCAGAAGCTCACCAGGGTCGCCACCAGCAGGGCAATCACAGAGTTGCCGATAAACAGCAGGAACTGGTTGAAGCCGGTGCCTGGGGTGGAAATCACGTTAGCCCAACCACCGATCATCATCAGCACCACCGGCAACAGGATGGTGCCCATGGTCAACGCGAAGCTGGGCAGGCGGGTACGCGGTTCGCGCTCGATGAACTGGCGCTCCAACGGGTTTTCCGCCGGCAGGTGGATATGCGGCACGATGAACTTGGCATAGACGGGGCCGGCGATGATCGCCGTGGGGATACCGATCAAAATCGCATACAGCACTGTCTGGCCGACCGAAGCGTTGTAGGCCAGCACCGCCATCATCGCCGCCGGGTGCGGCGGCACCAGCGCATGCACCACCGACAGGCCGGCGACCATCGGCAGGCCGACCATCAGGATCGATACGCCCACGCGCCGCGCCACGGTAAAGGCGATCGGCACCAGCAGCACAAACCCGACCTCGAAAAACAGCGGCAGCCCCACCAGGAACGCAATGCACACCATCGCCCAGTGGGCATTGCGCTCACCGAAGCGGTTGATCAGCGTGCGCGCCACCTGCTCGGCGCCACCGGATTCGGCCATCATCTTGCCGAGCATGGTGCCCAGCGCCACCACCAGAGCGATGTGCCCCAGGGTTTTACCCACGCCCGCCTCATAGGACCCCATGATGGTGTCGGCCGGCATGCCGGCCATCAGCGCCAGGCCGATAGACACCAGGGTGATGACAATAAACGGGTTGAGTCGGTAACGTGCAATCAGCACGATCAATGCAATGATGGCAATGGCAGCGTATGCCAATAGCCCGAAGCCCGGTGATGCGGCCATGCGGTACTCCTCGGAAAGGGTCACGTCGAATTGGTTGTGAAACTCATAAATCATTACCGAAGAGCATTTTCAATTTTTATGAAAGTAATTTTCGCCCACAGATAAGCGCTGTCGCTTGGGGATATGTCCAGCGCCAGCCCATGAAAATTCGGGGTGTGTTCTTACATGAAGATCAGAGGATGTCGGAAACTCAAGCGCCGCCCTCGAGTCATAGAATGCGCCCTCACTCTGTTCAGGAAACCGCTCATGATTCGCACCACAATCGCCGCCAGCGCCCTGCTTCTGTCCCTATGCGGCAGCGCATTTGCCGCTGACAATGCCGCATTGAAGAAATGCATGGACAGCGCCAACACCACGGTGGACATGGTCAACTGCAACGCCAAGCAAACCAAGGTGCAGGACGAACGCCTGAACCGTGCCTACAAGACCGCTATCGCCGCCCAGGACGGCGCGCGCAAGCAGCAACTGCAAGATGTGCAGCGCCTGTGGATCAAGTACCGCGACGCCAATTGCGCCTTTGCCGGCAGTGCCACCGGCGGCACTATTGATCAGGTCAACGGTTCCGGCTGCGTGCTGGACATGACCCAGAACCGCGCCCAGGAGCTCGAAGACCTGGTCGGGCCCTAATAACTACCCTGTCACCTGTAGGAGCGAGGGGGACGCCTAGTTCTTGCTCGCGAAAAACTCGAGAACGCCGCGTAGAGTCAGCAGGGCCGCGTCATCGTTGGCGATTTTCGCGAGCAAGCTCGCTCCTACAGCGGCAGGTGTTCAGTCGTGGTGAACCTTCGCACGCTTGAGCAGCTTCTTGCAGCGCTCGGATAAATGCAGTACCCGCAGGTGCTTGCCGGCCTTGGAGTAGCGTTCACGCAGGGTCATCAGCGCGGCAATCGCCGAATAGTCGACAAAGCTCAGGTGACGGCAATCCAGCGTGACCTGGGCCGGGTCGTTGGCCGGGTCGAATTGATTCAGGAACGGCGTGGTCGAGGCAAAGAACAAGGTGCCATGCAGGCGGTAAAGCTTGCTGCCGTCAGCCTCCAGGTGTTCATCCGCGTACAGCTCCCGCGCCTGCTGCCAGGCGAAGTTCAGCGCCGCGATGACGATACCGCACAACACCGCGGTGGCCAGGTCGGTAAACACCGTGATGATCGTCACCGTCATGATCACCAGCACGTCATTGAGCGGCACCTTGTTGATCACCCGCAGCGACGCCCAGGCGAAGGTCTGCTGCGACACCACGAACATCACGCCCACCAGCGCCGCCAGCGGAATTCGCTCGATCAGCGGTGACAGAAACAGAATGAACAACAGGATCATTACCCCGGCAAATACCCCGGAGAAACGCCCGCGCCCGCCGGAGCTGAGGTTGATCACGGTTTGCCCGATCATCGCGCAACCACCCATGCCACCGAACAGGCCCGAAACCATGTTCGCTGCGCCCAGGGCCACGCTTTCGCGGTCGGGGTAGCCACGGGTCTCGGTGATTTCATCGGTGAGGTTGAGGGTCAGCAGGGTTTCCAACAGGCCGACCATCGCCATCAGGAACGCGTAGGGCGCGATGATGCCGAGGGTTTCCAGGGTCCAGGGGATCTGCGGCAGGGCGAAGGTTGGCAAGCCACCGGCGATATGCGCCATATCGCCCAAGGTGCGGGTCGGCAGGCCAAGCAGGTAGACCGCCAGGCCAACCCCCAGGATCGCCACCAGCGCGGGGGGCACGGCACGGGTCAAGCGCGGCAGCAGGTAGACAATCGCCATGGTCACCACCACCAGGCCGGTCATCACATACAACGGCGTGCCACTGAGCCAGTGTTCGCCGCTCTTGAAATGCTCGAGTTGAGCCAGCGCAATGATGATCGCCAGGCCGTTGACGAAACCGAGCATCACCGAGTGCGGCACCATGCGTACCAGCTTGCCCAGGCGCAGCAGGCCGAACGCGACCATGATCAGCCCGCCCAGCAGCACCGTCGCCAGCAGATACTCCACCCCGTGTTGCACCACCAGCGCGACGATCACCACCGCCATCGAACCGGCCGCGCCCGAGACCATGCCCGGGCGACCGCCGAACAACGCAGTCAGGGTGCAGATGATAAAGGCGCCGTAGAGCCCCATCAGCGGGTTGAGGTGCGCCACCAGGGCAAAGGCGATGCATTCTGGCAGCAGCGCGAAAGACGTGGTGAGGCCGGCCAGGGCATCGGCGCGCAGACGGGTGAATTTCATGGAGTACCAAGGAGTTGCGGGAGATAAGGCGGGGAATGGTACGGAATTGCGGCGGGTGGGGCTAGCCTCCAGAACTGAGTGGCCCCAATCGGGAGCAAGCCCCCTCCCACACTTGAATGCATTCCAAAGTTGGAAATCGGTCAAATGTGGGAGGGGGCTTGCTCCCGATAGCTACACCCAGGCCTCAAGCGAATCAGACCATCTCGTCGCGAATCCACTCCACCACCGACGTACGCTTGGGCACCCAGCCCAGCAACTCACGGGCATGCTTGCCACGCACCCGGCTGTTGGAACCCAGCCCGTAGTTGGCCATTTCATAACCCCATTCGGCCTCAGCCTCGGCCAATGGCCAATCCTGCGGCTCACTCAGGTTCAGTGCTTGGGCAATGGCCTTGGTCATGTCGATAAACGCTGCTTCGCCGCTCTCCACAAAATAGAACGTGCCGGGCACGTTTTTGGTCAGCGCCAGCTGGTACAGGGCCACCACGTCTTCGATATGCACGTTGGACCAGATGTTCTGCCCCGGGCCCACATGGCGCACCACACCACTTTTGCGCGCCTGCTTGAGCAAGCGCGGCAATTGCACGCTGTCACGCTTCACGCCCAGGCTGTGGCCGTAGATCAGGGTGTTGCAGATCACCGCCGAATTGACCCCGTCGTTGGCGGCCGCGAGGATCAGGTTGTCGATCGCCACTCGCGCGGCCTTGTCGACGGTCGGCTCCGGCAGGTTGTCTTCGAAGTAGATGACATCGCTGGCCTTGCCGCCCGACGCATCGCCGACAATGCTCGAACCGCTGGTGTGCAGGAACGGCTTGTTCGAGCCTTTCAACGCGGCCAGCAGGATTTCCACGGCGGCGCGATGGTCGCTGCTGGCGGCATTGATCACTGCATCGGCCTTGTGCGCCTGTTCGGTCAACACGGCGGCGTCGTCAAGGGTGCCGATCACCGGGGTGACACCCAGTGCGGTCATCTCGGCAGCTTGCTCGACGCTGCGCACCAGGCCGATGACGTGGTAGCCGGCCTTGACCAGACCGGTGGCGATGGAACCGCCGATAAACCCTGCGGCGCCGGTAACGAATACGTTCATGGAGATTGCTCCTGACTGGGTAAGTGATGGGGCCAGTATCAAGCACCCTTCCCAGCCGAATAAGCCCGTATCGCCCAATTCACTCTTGCGTGCAGGTCACGAATCAGCGGGCATACCGCGCCAGTTTGGCCTGAATAAAATCGAGGAAACACTGGATGCGCAACGCCAATTGCGAGTTGCGGTAGAACACCGCGTGGATGGGCTGGCGATAGCCGCTGTTGAACGCCTCCAGCATCGGCACCAGGCGCCCGGTGTCGATGTCGTCGATAGTCATGAAGTTCGACAGGCAGCAAATGCCCTGCCCCTCCAGCGCTAATTGCCGCACCGTTTCGCCACTGGAGGCGCTGACGCTGGGCTGGATCAGCCAGCGATCACCGTCCACATGGCGCAGCGGCCAGTGGTTGAGGGTTTCGGTGTGGGTGAAGCCAAGCAGTGTGTGACCGGCCAACTCGGCGACCGTCGTCGGCGTGCCGTACCGCTTGAGATAGTCGGGGCTGGCAAGGATATGCAGCGGGGTCGAACCCAGGAAACGCGCATGCAGGGTCGAATCGGCCAGGGCGCCGATGCGAATGGCGATGTCGGTGCTTTGCTCGAGCAGGTCGATGATCAGGTCATCGCTGTTGAGCTCCAGCTGGATATCCGGGTAGAGGCTGCGGAATTCGGCGATGTACGGCACGATCCCGTGCAGCATGAACGGCACGGCGGCGTTGATACGCAGGCGGCCGGCCGGTTTTTTCTGGCGCGACGACAGGCGCTCTTCCAGTTCATCCATCTGTGCCAGGATCACCTTGGCCTGCTCGAAGAAATACTTGCCTTCCTCGGTCAGGTCCATGCGCCGGGTGGTGCGGTTGATCAAGGTGGTGTCGAGCTTGGCCTCCAGGCGCGACAAGGTGCGACTGACTGCCGAAGGGGTCTGTCCGACCTGCTCCGCCGCGGCGGAAATCGAACCGCACTCAATCACGCTGACGAAAATCTGTAGCTCATCGGATCGGGCTTTCACAGGCGCTCCTCGTAATCGGTTCAGCGCAGCTTACACCGAGCGGTTGGCGACTCAGCCACTGATCAACAGGTGGGTCCCCAACAGCGCCATGCCGATAAAGAAAACGCGCTTGAACAACACTGCGCTGATGCGCTGGCGCAGCGCCTGGCCCAGCCACATGCCCAGCAGCGCCGGCAGCAGTGCCAACATTGAAGCGCTGATCTCACCGCCGCCCAAGGCGCCCCGCCACGCCAGGCCTGCGGCGAGCGCCAGGGTCGATACGCTGAACGACAGGCCCAGTGCCTGCACCAACTGATCGCGATTCAAACCCAAGGCTTGCAGATAGGGCACAGCGGGAATCACGAACACGCCGGTCGCCGAGGTGATAAGGCCAGTGACGGCGCCGCACAACGGCCCCAGCCAATGCTCGGTGGCCGGGTCTACCCGCAATGTCGGCAGGAACAGCCCGCTCAACGCATACATCAGCAACGCCGCACCCAACCCACGCACCACCCAAGTCCCGCTCCCCATGCCCAGCCACACACTGCCAAGCCCGGTGCCGAGGAAAATCAACAACAGCATCGGCCACAAGCGTTTGACCAAGGCGTTCAAATGGCCGCCAAACGCCAGTTGCCAGAGGTTGGTCACTGTCGAAGGAATGATCAGCAAGGCTGCAGCCTGCGCCGGCAACATAGCCAGGCCGAGCATGCCCATGGCCACGGTGGGCAGGCCCAGGCCAATGATGCCCTTGACCGTGCCGGCCAGCAGGAAGGTGCCGATCACCAGCAACGTCAAGGCAGGACCAAGGTTTTGATAGAACGCGAGAAAGGTATTCATGCGCGTCATTGTGGGAGCTTTCGATGAATTCGAAAATTCGCCATATACTGAGCCTGACTCTTGATTTGCCTGAGGCTGACGCCATGCACTTTGATCTGATCGACCTGCGCCTCTACCTGCACATCCTCGATACCGGCAATATCACCGCTGGCGCGGCTCGCAGTCATTTGTCCCTGGCTGCCGCCAGCGCACGCATCCGGGCGATGGAGTCTTCACTGGGCATCGCGTTTCTCGACCGTGGCCGCCGTGGCGTCACCCCAACCCCTGCGGGCAAAGCCTTGGCCCGGCACGCTCGCCTGCTGTTGCAACAGGCCGAACACCTGCGACAGGACCTGGCCGAATACGCCAATGGCGTCAAAGGCCAGGTCCGCCTGTTGTGCAACACCACCGCCCTCAGTGAATACCTGCCTGAACTGCTCGCCGGCTTTCTGCGTGAATACCCCAACCTCGATATCGACTTGCAGGAACTGCCCAGCCTGCGCATTACCCAAGCCTTGCGCCAGGGCACAGCCGACCTGGGAATTATTTCCGATGCGGTGGACACCCACGGCTTGCAAACCTTGCCGTTTCGCGATGATCCGTTGGTGCTGATCGTGCCCCTTGATCATCCGCTGACCACAGCCAGTTTCATCGACAGCTTGCAGTACGACTACGTAGGCTTGGCGGCCAACAGTGCGCTGGCGGTGTATCTGGAGGAGCAGGCATTGCACGCAGGCTTTCGTCTGCAAACCCGCATCCGCGCAGACGGATTTGATGGCTTGATTCGCATGGTTGCCGGCGGCGCCGGCCTGGGCATCGTGCCTCAGGCCGCCCTGCAACGCTGGCCGTCGGAGCGCCGCTTCAAGGCCCACCCCCTGCGCGAAGAGTGGGCCTGTCGCAAGCTGCTGTTATGCGCACGCGACTTCGAACAACTGCCGGGTTACGCCAGGGCTTTGTTCGTGGCCTTGGCCCTGCCCTTGCGGAAAAACCCGTAATACACCGCCGACAGTATCAGCAGGAACGGCACGCCAAACACCAGGGTCATCTTGAACGCCTCGGTGAAATAGGTGGTGATCATCACCGCTCCCATCAGCACCAGCCCCAACAGCGTGCTGTAGGGAAACAAGCGCAGCTGGAATGACAACTTCGCCCCGCCATGGCGCTTGCGATAGCGGCGGAAAAACAGGTGCGTGAGGAAGATCATGAACCAGGTGAAGATCGCGCCGAACATCGAGATCGCCATCATCAGGGTGAACGAGCTTTCCGGGTACACCACATTAAGTAAGGTCGCCAAGGCGATGCCCGAACTGGACAGCAACAGGGCATTGAGCGGGATGCCGCTCTTGCTCAAAGCGCCCATGACCTTGGGCGCAAAGCCTGCGCGAGACAGGCTGAACATCATGCGCGTGGTGATGTAGAGCTGGCTGTTCATCGCCGACAGCGCCGCGATCAGGATCACGAAGTTCATCACCCCGGTGGCGCCGGGAATGCCGATGGTCTGCATCACCGTGACGAATGGGCTCTGGGTCTGGCCCGCCTGGTTCCACGGCACGATGGCAAGCATCAGCGCCAGGGTCAGCAGGTAGAACACCACCAGGCGCACAATGGTGGCGCGAAAGGCTTTCTTCACCGCCTGTTCCGGATCGGCGGCTTCACCGGCGGCCACGGCGATCATCTCGACACTGAGGTAACTGAAGATCGACACAATCACCGCGATCCACATGCCGCTCAAGCCATGGGGGAAAAACCCGTCGTGGGCCGTGTAGTTCTGCACCCCGTAGTCGGGACTGCCGGAGCCGAACACCACATACACGGCGAGGATGATGAAACCGACGATGGCGCTGATCTTGATCGTCGAGAACCAGTATTCGAAGTTACCGAAGGTCTTCACGCTGATGGCATTGAGCAGGATCAGCACGCTGGAAAACGACACGATCCACACCCACTCCGGCACGTTGGCAAACCAATACTTCATGTACATCGCCACCGCCGTGACCTCGGCGCCTACGGCCAGCACAATCGCCGCCCAGTAGGCATAGCGCACCAGGAAGCCGGCCAGTGGGCTGATGTAGAACTCGGCATAGGCGCCAAAGGAGCCGGAGGTGGAATGGGCCACCGTCATCTCCGCCAGGCAGCCCATCAGCAACAAGGTGATCAATGCGCCGATGGCGTAGCTCACCAGCACGCTCGGCCCGGCATAGCCGATGGCATAGGCGCTGCCCATGAACAGCCCGGTACCGATGGCACCACCGATGGCGATCATGCTCATCTGGCCGGAAGTGAGCTGGCGCCTCAGGCCCAGTTCACGTTGGGTGATCTCTGCAAAGCCGTTGTCTGGCGTGGTCACTGGAGTGCCCCTTTTATTATTGTGATGGTTGCTTGACTGTTGTCACAGTTCCCCTGTGGGAGGGGGCTTGCTCCCGATAGCGATGTGGCAGTAGACACATCAGTGACTGACACACTGTTATCGGGGGCAAGCCCCACATTGGGTCTGTGGTGCTATCAGGTGACGCTGTTGCGCACTTTGAATTGCGGCTGGTCCCAGGTGGTGTTGTCGAGAATTTCACCGAGAATTTCCACGGCGTCCCACACCTCGGTAAAGCTTGTGTACAACGGCGTGAAACCAAAACGCATAATCCGCGGCTCGCGGTAATCACCGATCACGCCCCGGGCGATCAGGGCCTGGATCACGGCGTAACCTTCGGGGTGTTCGAAACTGACGTGGCTGCCACGCCGGGCGTGTTCGCGCGGGGTGACCAGGGTCAGGCCATGGGCGGCGCAACGGCTTTCGACCAGCGCAATAAACAGGTCGGTCAATGCCAGGGATTTAGTCCGCAGGCTGGCCATATCGGTCTGGGCAAAAATCTCCAGGCCGCACTCCACCATGGCCAACGAGGTGATCGGCTGGGTGCCGCACAGGTAGCGCGCAATGCCGGTGCTGGGTGCGTAGGTGGATTCCATGGCGAACTGGCGGGTGTGCCCGAACCAGCCCGACAACGGCTGGCGCACCACGTCCACCAACTTCGGGTTGACCCACACGAACGCCTGGGACCCCGGGCCGCCGTTGAGGTATTTGTAGGTGCAGCCGATCGCATAATCAGCGCCGGCCCGATGCAGGTCGACCGGCACCGCGCCCGCCGAATGCGCCAGGTCCCAGATGCTCAGCGCGCCGCACTCGTGGCTCAAGGCGGTAAGCGCCTGCATGTCGTACATGTAGCCGGTCTTGTAGTTGACGTGGGTAAGCATCACCACCGCCACGTCCTGATCGATTGCCTGCGGCAGCTCGTCGGGGCTGTTGACCAACTGCAGGGAATAACCCTGTTGCAGCAATTGCGCCAAGCCCTGCGCGATATACAGATCGGTGGGAAAGTTGCTCGCCTCACTGACGATCACCTTGCGCCCAGGCGCACGTTGGCGCTGCACACTCAACGCCGCACTGAGCACCTTGAACAGGTTGATCGAGGTGGTATCGGTGATCACCACTTCACCGTCCCGCGCACCGATCAATGGCGCCAGGCGATTACCCAGGCGCAGGGACAAATCCGCCCAGCCGGCGCTGTTCCAGCTGCGGATCAAACCAGTGCCCCACTCCTCGGCAATCACCTGCCGGGCCCGCTCCAGCGACGCCACCGGGCGGGCGCCGAGGGAGTTGCCGTCGAGGTAGATCACCCCCTCGGGCAAGGCGAACTGGGCGCGCAGTGGCGCCAACGGGTCCTGGGCGTCGAGGGCGTGGCAATGGCTTCGAGTGGTCATGGGTCGTCCTGGTTTTTATCAGTGAAGATGCAGCAAATAATGAACGAGGTTTTAGAGAATTTTCGTGCAAAGTGGTGGGTAACAGGCTAATTAAGCTGTAGGAAATTCGAATTTAACCTCTAAACACGCGGATTTATTCTAAGCATGATTCTCGACGCTACCGACCTGCGCCTCCTGCATTTCCTGCAACAGGATGGCCGTATCAGCAACCAGGAACTGGCGGAAAAAGTCGCGCTTTCGCCATCCGCCTGCCTGCGCCGTTTGCGCCTGTTGGAGAGCGAGGGCATCATCAGCGGTTACCGTGCGGTATTGAATGCCGAGCAGTTGGGGATCGAGCTGGAAGCCATCGTGCACCTGTCGTTGCGCCAGGATGTAGAAGACTGGCATGAGACCTTTATCAAGAAAGTCCAAGGCTGGCCGGAGGTGGCAAGCGCCTATGTGATCACCGGCGCCAGCAACTATGTGCTGCGGGTGCAGGCGCGCAATCTCAAGCACTTTTCGGACTTTATCGTGAACCACCTGAACCGCACGGCGGGTGTGATGGATATCAGGTCGGAGATTGTGCTGCAGAAGATCAAGGACCGGGATGAAGTGTTGGATCTGGTCGTGCGCAAATAGCACCAACACCACAAATCAAATGTGGGAGGGGCGGTGCGACGATTCGACTTGCTCCCGATAGCAGAGTGTCAGTCACCTATTTACTCACTGACCCACCGCTATCGGGAGCAAGTCGAATCGTCGCACCGCCCCTCCCACATTTTTGACCGCGTTGATCAGTCTTCCAGGGCACGGACTCGCTGCATGCGCTGCTGCTCTACCGGCGCCGCCGCAGGCTGCAACTCAAAGTCAAAATCAATCTGCGCAAACCGCCCTTGCACACCAAACTCCCGTGCCAGCTGCGGATCGTCACTGAAGCGAATCTCGGCAATCAGTTCATCGCGCGTGGCATAGGCAAAGTCATCATGCAGGTACGGGTCATCGGACAGGTTGATCTGCGTGGTCAGGTGCCGGTGCCCGGGCGCCGAGATGAAGAAGTGGATATGCGCAGGGCGTTGTCCATGGCGCCCCAGTTGGTCGAGCAATTGCTGCGTCGGCCCGGTGGGCGGGCAGCCATAGCCGGAGGGCACGATGCTGCGAAAACGGTAATTGCCCTGGGCGTCGGTCTCGATGCGTCGGCGCAGGTTAAATGCCGATTGACTCGGATCGAACCATGAATAGGTACCGCCCGTATTGGCCTGCCATACATCGACAATCGCCCCCGCCAGTGGCTTGCCATCGGTATCGCGCACTTGCCCGCGCATGAACAACGGTACCGCGTCATCCTGGCCATCATCCAACCGCGCTTCGTACTTCGACAACGGCGCGCCGGCTACGTACAAAGGGCCTTCGATGGTGCGCGGTGTGCCGCCGGACTTGCCGGCCTGTTCATCGGCGGCGTCCATCAGCAGGTCGAGGTAATGCTCCAGGCCCAGGCCTGCGGCGAGCAGGCCGGCTTCCTGGTTCTTGCCCAGTTCATTGAGGTAGTTGACCGCCTTCCAGAATTCTTCCGGGGTCACTTCCAGGTCTTCGATGATGTTCACGGTATCGCGCAGGATCCGGTACATCAGCGCCTTGGCGCGCGGGTTGCCGGCGTCATTGAGGTTACCGCTGGCTTCTTCGAGAAACCGTTGGGCGTGAGCAGTCTGGGACAGGCGGATGGTCATGGTGCATTCCTCATCTTGTCATTATTAGTTTTTCAAAAGGCGCTTAGCGGTCGTCTGCATGGATCGACGACGGGTGCCGGCACAGCGCATTCACTTCGATGGCCATGTAGGGAAACAGCGGCAGTTGCATCAGCAGGTCGTGCAGGTCCTGCACGCTGTCGACATCGAACACGCTGTAGTTGGCGTAGTGCCCGGCGATGCGCCACAGGTGGCGCCATTTGCCCTCTTGCTGCAGGCGCTGGGCCAGGGCTTTCTCTTCGGCCTTGAGGCTGTCGGCGCGCTCGGGGTGCATGTCGAGGGGCAGGTTTACGGTCATCTTTACGTGAAACAACATGGCAGGCGCCTCTTAGTGTTTGTCACGGCGGAAGAACGCCAGGCGCTCTTCATCGAGCGCCAGGCCCAGGCCCGGCGCAGTGGAAACATGCAGCTGGAAATCGCGGTATACCGGCGGCTCGGTGAGAATGTCCTCGGTCAGCAACAGCGGGCCGAACAGCTCGGTGTCCCACGCCAGTTTGCTCAGGGTGAGGAATGCATGGGCCGAGGTCAGGGTGCCGATGCCACCTTCGAGCATGGTGCCGCCGTACAGGCCAATGCCGGCCGCTTCGGCAATCGCCGCCGTGCGCAACACGGCACGGGGGCCGCCGTTCTTGGCGATCTTGAGGGCGAACACCGAGGCCGCGCCTTCGCGGGCCAGGTTGAAGGCGTCCTCGACACACTCGATGGACTCATCGGCCATGATCGGCACCGGGCTCGACAGGTTCAGCCGGGCCATACCGCCGCGGTTATTGCGCGAGATCGGTTGCTCGATCAAGTCTATGCCGTTGTCGCCAAGCACTTGGCATGCCCGCAGGGCCACGGCTTCATCCCAGGCCTGATTGACGTCGACACGCACACTGGCACGCTCGCCCAGGGCCTTCTTGATCGCGATCACATGGGTCAGGTCACGGCTGATTTCACCGGCGCCGATCTTCAACTTGAAAATACGGTGACGGCGCAGGTCGAGCATCTTCTCGGCCTCGCCGATGTCTTGTTCGGTGTTGCCGCTGGCCAGGGTCCACGCCACCGGCAGCGCATCGCGTACACGCCCGCCGAGCAGTTCGCTGACCGGCAGGCCCCGGCGTTTGCCGAGGGCGTCGAGCAAGGCGCTTTCGATGCCGGACTTGGCAAAGGAATTGCCGCGAATACTGCGTTCCAAGCGCAACATGGCGGCGTTGATATTGTTGGCGTCCTGGCCAATCAACAGCGGCGTGAAATGGCGGTCGATGTTGACTTTGATGCTGTCGGGGCTCTCGTTGCCATAGCTCAGGCCGCCGATGGTGGTGGCTTCGCCGATGCCTTCGATGCCGTCGGCGCAACGCAGGCGGATGACCACCAAGGTCTGGTTTTGCATGGTGTGCATCGCCAGCTTGTGCGGGCGAATGGTGGGGAGGTCGACGATGATGGTTTCGATCGACTCGATGGCGCAGGTCAGCATGGCAATACCCATTGGGTTCTTTATAGGTTTTTGCCGATTCTGTGCCGTATTTTTTCGGGGTTCCAATATAGAATTGGTCTGATTCAATACCCTTAAGGTATGAAAGGAACTGATATGGAACTGCGACACTTACGCTATTTCCAAGTGCTGGGCGAGACCCTCAACTTCACCCGCGCCGCCGAACGCCTGCACATCGCCCAGCCGCCCTTGAGCCGACAGATCCAACAGTTGGAGGATGAGCTGGGGGTCATTCTGCTGGAGCGTAGCCGCCCTTTGCGCCTGACCGAGGCCGGGCGATTTTTCTATGAGCATGCCAATGTGTTGCTCGAACAATTGGGCAAGGTCTGCGACAACACCCGGCGCATCGGCCTGGGCGAAAAGACCTGGTTGGGCATCGGCTTTGCGCCCTCGACCTTGTACGGCGTGCTGCCGGAATTGATTCGGCGCCTGCGCAACCATGAGGCCCTGGAGCTGGAGCTGGGCTTGTCGGAAATGACCACCCTGCAGCAGGTCGACGCGCTCAAGGCCGGGCGCATCGATGTGGGCTTCGGACGGATTCGCATCGACGACCCGGCCATTGTCCAGCGGGTATTGGTGGAGGATCGCCTGGTAGCCGTGCTGCCCAGTGGTCACCCCTTGCTGGACGCCCCCGCCACCCTCGCCCAGTTGGCCACCGAACCCTTTGTGCTCTACCCCGGCAACCCGCGCCCCAGTTATGCCGACCATGTGATCGCATTGTTCGACGCCCATGGCTTGAGCCTGAAGGTGGCGCAGTGGACCAACGAGTTGCAGACCGCTATCGGCCTGGTGGGTGCCGGGATGGGTGTGACATTGGTGCCGGCGTCGGTGCAGGTGCTGCATCGGGCGGATATTGGCTATACACCGGTAGCGGAAGCTACTGCGACCTCGCCGATCATTCTCAGCCGGCGGGTAAATGATCAGTCGCCGGGGCTGAGTCATTGCCTGCAACTGGTGGAAGAGTTGATCTGAGATTCCATATGCACCACAAATCCAGTGTGGGAGGGGGCTTGCTCCCGATAGCGGTGTGTCAGTCAATGGATGTACTGGCTGACACGCCGCTATCGGGAGCAAGCCCCCTCCCACAGTTTGATCCTCATCGTTTTCAAAGGCTGCGCAGGCGCTTGCGTTGCAGGGTTTGGCTGGGGGATTCATCAAACTGCTTGCGGTACTCCGCCGAAAACCGTCCCAAGTGAGTAAACCCCCAACCCAACGCAATTTCCGAGATGGTACGCACCGAGCCCTGCTCAAGAATCTCCTGACGCACAGCCCCCAGCCGATGCTTCTTCAGATAAGCCATGGGCGAGAGCGCAAAGTACTTGCGAAACGCATCGAACAGCTTGAACCGCGACACCCCCGCCGCCGCCTCCAGATCTTCCAGGTGCACGGCTTCGCGGGCGTTGTCGTGGATGTACTGGCGCGCCCGGGTCAGGTAATGCGGCAGTTTTACGCCCAGCACGTCACGCAGCTCTTCGGAGTAGTTATTCGGCTGGGCCAGGATCAGGCCCTTGATCAGTGAGCTTTCCAGGTCGCGGGTGAACGCCGCCTGCTCGTACAACTCGCTGCGGCATTCCAGCTCGGCGATGAAGTAACGCGCCATGCGCCACCACGCAGCCGGGGCGCCCTCCACCGCATCCATCACCGATTCAAAGCGCAGCGGCGCGTCGATGGGCCGTTGCAACAAACCTTCCAGCGATTCACTCATGGCCGCGCGGGTAATCACCACCTGCAACTTGCGGCAGTCACCGGAAATCGCCAGCACCTGATGTTCATTGGGGGAAATGATCACGCCCTGGTCGCGGTTGGAACTGAGGCGTTCACCGTTCTTGCTCAGTTCTTGTTCGCCCACCAATGGCAGGCTAAGGCTGTAGCTGCGAAAGTGCTCGGCATCTTCGATATCGATAGTCACATCGGTGCCGTATTCGATAACGCCCAGGGTGGTGGCGCGAGATTTGAACACATTGGCACTGTGGTGAAAACGCAGGCGCTCGGGCGTCGCCGTAGCCAGGCGATGAGGCCCGCAGATGCCGGACATCCAGCTGCGGGCCCCCTCCAGGTCGAAGCGTTGGATATGAATATCGCGTGTCTGGCTACTCATCGGGCTGCACCCACGGCGGTTAGGCGTTTGCGCGCTCTGGCGGCGCGTCGTTGAACATCGACAGCAAGTTCCAAGCCACGCCAGCGCGGTCACCACTGGGTGGATAGCAAAGGTCGACTATGTGGATAAAGCCCAGCCTTTTGCGACCTTCGCCTGCAATCACAGTAGCGCATGCTGTCACTTGCGCGCACCGCCGTGGGTATTTGCTGCCCAACTTTGCGGCCCAGCTTCCCCCATTAAGCGGATAGCCCGCCACCACCTCACAGGCTCTTAATGGCTCACCGTTTAGCCATGATCAAAGGTGCCTCCCATGAGTGGTGCAAGAAGCGTCGAGCAGTGGAAGATTTTTATCGAAAGCTGCCTGGATTTTCGCCCGGCCGATGCGGTGTTTCGCATCGCCCGCGACATGTTCACCGAGCCTGAGTTGTTCGAGCTGGAGATGGAACTGATCTTCGAAAAGAACTGGATCTACGCCTGCCACGAAAGCGAGCTGGCGAACAACCACGACTTCGTGACGATGCGCGCCGGGCGCCAACCAATGATCATCACCCGCGATGGCGAAGGCCGGCTCAACGCGTTGATCAATGCCTGCCAACATCGCGGCACCACCCTCACCCGGGTGGGCAAGGGCAACCAGTCCACCTTTACCTGCCCGTTCCACGCCTGGTGCTACAAGAGCGACGGCCGGCTGGTGAAGGTCAAGGCACCCGGGGAATATCCGGAAGGGTTTGACAAAGCCACCCGAGGCCTGAAAAAAGCCCGCATCGACAGCTACAAGGGCTTTGTGTTTATCAGCCTCGACGTGCAGGGCACGGACAGCCTCGAAGACTTCCTCGGCGACGCCAAAGTGTTTTTCGACATGATGGTGGCGCAATCCGCCACGGGGGAGCTGGAGGTGCTGCCGGGCAAGTCCGCCTACACCTATGACGGCAACTGGAAACTGCAAAACGAAAACGGCCTGGACGGTTATCACGTCAGCACCGTGCACTACAACTACGTGGCCACGGTGCAGCATCGCCAGCAGGTCAATACGGAGAACGGCACAGATTCCAGCACGACCTTGGACTACAGCAAGCTCGGCGCCGGTGACGCCAATACCGACGACGGCTGGTTCGCCTTCAACAACGGCCACAGCGTGTTGTTCAGCGACATGCCCAACCCCAGCGTGCGCTCCGGCTACGCCACCATCATGCCGCGCCTGGTGCAAGAGCACGGCCAGCAAAAGGCCGAGTGGATGATGCACCGCCTGCGCAACCTGAACATCTACCCCAGCCTGTTCTTCCTCGACCAGATCAGCTCACAGCTGCGCATCATCCGCCCTGTGGCCTGGAACAAGACCGAGATCATCAGCCAGTGCCTGGGTGTGAAGGGTGAGTCCGATGCAGATCGCGAAAACCGCATTCGCCAATTCGAGGATTTCTTCAACGTCTCGGGCATGGGTACGCCGGACGACCTGGTGGAATTTCGCGAAGCCCAGCGCGGTTTCCAGGGCCGCCTGGAGCGCTGGAGCGATATCTCACGGGGCAGCCACCGCTGGGAAACCGGACCTACTCCCAACAGCGAAGCCATTGGCATCCAACCAGCCATGACCGGCACCGAGTTCACCCACGAAGGCCTGTACGTCAACCAGCATCGCAACTGGCAGCAGTTCCTGCTCAAGGGCCTGGACCGGCAAGCGCTGACACTGCGGGAGGTGAAGTGATGAATGCGCAATTGCAGTACCAGATCGAGCAGTTTTTCTACCGAAAATCCGAACTGTGCGACGCCCAGGACTGGGATGCCTATGTGCAGTTGTTCGACCCGCAGAGTGAATTCCACCTGCCGCAGTGGGACTCGGAACACGTCTACACCCGCGACCCCAAGCGTGAGATGTCGTTGATCTACTACGCCAACCGTTCGGGCCTGGAAGACCGCGTGTTCCGTCTGCGCACCGGCAAGGCCGCCTCAGCCACACCGATGCCGCGCACCTTGCACCTGATCAATAACGTACGCATTGCCGAACAAAGCGACGGCACCTTGGAGGTGCGCTTGAACTGGCACACGCTGTTTTATCGGCTGGCTACGTCCGAGCAGTTCTATGGGCACGCAACCTATCGCCTCAAGCCCGAGGGCGACAGCTGGCTGATCACCCGCAAGCACGCCTTGCTGCTCAACGACACCATCAATTCGGTGCTGGATTTCTATCACCTGTAACAGTTGGGCATTCCCCTGTAGGAGCGAGCTTGCTCGCGAAAAACTCAAGCACACCGCGTGCATCAGGCTACCCGGCGTCATCGTTGAAGTTCTTCGCGAGCAAGCTCGCTCCTACAGGTGTTCATACCTATCCACGGAGTCATGTGAATGAATCACAAAGTGGCCTTCAGTTTTGCCGATGGCAAAACCCTGTTCTTTCCGGTCGGCGCCAATGAAATCCTCTTGGATGCGGCCCTGCGCAACGGCATCAAGATCCCGCTGGATTGCCGCGAAGGCGTGTGCGGTACCTGCCAGGGCCGTTGCGAATCGGGGGATTACACCCAGGACTATGTAGACGACGAAGCGCTCTCCAGCCTCGACCTGCAACAACGCAAGATGCTCAGTTGCCAGACCCGGGTGCAGTCCGACGCCACCTTCTACTTCGACTTCGATTCAAGCCTGTGCAATGCGTCCGGGCCAGTGCAAGTACGCGGCACAGTGAGCGCGGTGAAGCAAATATCGACCAGCACGGCGATCTTGCAGGTGCAACTGGAGCAGCCACTGGATTTCCTGCCCGGCCAATACGCTCGCCTCGCGGTGCCCGGCACCGACAGTTGGCGCTCCTACTCCTTCGCTAATCGGCCGGGCAACCCACTGCAATTCCTGGTGCGCCTGCTGCCGGATGGGGTGATGAGCAACTATTTGCGCGAGCGCTGCCAGGTGGGCGACGAGATGCTGCTGGAGGCGCCATTGGGTGCGTTCTACCTGCGCCATGTCACCCAGCCGCTGGTGCTGGTGGCGGGCGGCACCGGCTTGTCGGCGTTGCTGGGCATGCTCGATGAGCTGGCGGCCAACGGCTGTGCGCAACCGGTGCACCTGTACTACGGCGTGCGCGGTGCCGAGGATTTATGCGAAGCGGCGCGTATCCAGGACTACGCGGGGAAAATCCCGGGCTTTCGCTACACCGAAGTGCTCAGCGAGCCCTCCGATGACTGGCCCGGCAAGCGCGGTTACCTTACCGAGCATTTTGACCTGGCCGAATTGCGGGACAGATCGGCGGATATGTACCTGTGCGGTCCCCCGCCAATGGTCGAATCCATCCAACAATGGCTGGCGGATCAGGCACTTGATGGCGTTCAGCTGTATTACGAAAAGTTTACGCAGAGTAATATCTGACCCTCAGCAGTTCTGAGGGGCCGATGCGGCGTGCAATCACCCTTGAGAAAAACAAGTAGAAGGGAATGTTAATGGCGGATGACATGGTTAACCCGGTGGGCCTCAAGCGAGGCCTGAAGAACCGGCACATTCAGCTGATCGCCTTGGGAGGTGCGATTGGTACAGGCTTGTTCCTCGGCTCGGCCGGGGTGCTCAAGTCGGCGGGGCCGTCGATGATCCTGGGCTATGCAGTGGCCGGGTTTATCGCGTTCCTGATCATGCGCCAGCTCGGCGAGATGATCGTCGAGGAACCGGTGGCCGGCTCCTTCAGCCACTTCGCGCACAAGTACTGGGGCGGCTACGCGGGCTTTTTGGCGGGCTGGAACTACTGGGTGCTGTATGTGCTGGTGGGCATGGCCGAACTGACGGCCGTGGGCAAGTACATCCAATTCTGGTGGCCGGAGATTCCGACCTGGGTCAGCGCCCTGGTGTTCTTTGTCGCGGTGAACCTGATCAACACCCTGAACGTGAAGTTCTTCGGCGAAGCCGAGTTCTGGTTTGCGATCATCAAGGTGGTGGCGATTGTCGGCATGATCGTGCTCGGCTGCTACCTGTTGTTCAGCGGCACTGGTGGCCCGCAAGCCTCGGTCAGCAACCTGTGGAGCCATGGCGGGTTCTTCCCCAATGGCGGCATGGGGCTGTTGATGTCCATGGCCTTCATCATGTTCTCGTTCGGTGGGCTGGAACTGGTCGGCATCACCGCCGCCGAGGCCAGCGAGCCGCGCAAAGTGATCCCCAAGGCGATCAACCAGGTGGTGTACCGCATCCTGATTTTCTACGTCGGCGCGCTGACCGTGCTGTTGTCGCTGTACCCGTGGGATCAACTGCTGCAGACCCTCGGCGCGTCCGGCGATGCCTACAGCGGCAGCCCGTTTGTGCAGATCTTCTCGCTGATCGGCAACGACACCGCCGCCCACATCCTCAACTTCGTGGTGCTGACCGCGGCGTTGTCGGTGTACAACAGCGGCGTGTACTGCAACAGCCGCATGCTGTTCGGCCTGGCCGAGCAAGGTGACGCGCCCAAGGCGCTGATGAAGCTCAACAAGCAAGGCGTGCCGCTGCGGGCCTTGGCGATTTCGGCGTTGGTGACGATGCTGTGCGTGGTGGTCAACTATGTCGCGCCGCAGAGTGCCCTGGAGTTGCTGTTTGCGCTGGTGGTTGCTTCGCTGATGATCAACTGGGCGCTGATCAGCATCACCCATATCAAGTTCCGCAAGGCCATGGGCCAGCAAGGCGTGACGCCGTCGTTCAAGACCTTCTGGTTCCCGTTCAGCAATTACCTGTGCCTGGCGTTCATGCTGATGATCATCAGCGTAATGCTCGCAATCCCTGGAATTCGCGAGTCGGTGTATGCAATGCCGGTGTGGGTGGGGATTATCTATGTGGCCTATCGGTTGCGGATGAGAAACACGACGGTTGCAGTAACGCAATAACCCATGTGGGAGGGGGCTTGCTCCCGATGACAGTGTGTCAGCCAGCACATCCAGTGGCTGACACACTGCCATCGGGAGCAAGCCCCCTCCCACATTTTTAACTGCACTCCAAATGAAAAGCCCCGGTAATCCGGGGCTTTTTGTTTAGAGGGTCGAGCGTACTCGCCAAAGTTCGGGAAACAATACTGTGTCGAGCATCTTGCGCAGGTAACCCACGCCTTCGGTGCCACCGGTGCCCGGCTGAAAACCAATGATCCGCTCCACCGTGGTCACATGCCGGAAGCGCCATTGCCGGAACGAATCCTCCAGGTCGATGAACTTCTCGGCCAACTGATACAAATCCCAATACCGGCTCGGGTCGCGATACACCTCACGCCACGCCGCCTCCACCGACTCATCGTGCACTGTGGCCGCCGTCGGGTCGCGCTCGGCGCGCTGGGGATCAATCGCCAGCCCCGCCTTGATCATCAGGTTGATCGCCTCGTCATATAGCGACGGCGTGGCAATCGCCACCTGAAGTTCCTGCAACAATTGCGGCCGATGGGCATGGGGGCGCAGCAATGCCGGGCTCTTGTTGCCGAGGATGAATTCAATCTCGCGGTACTGGAACGACTGGAACCCCGACGACTGCCCCAGGAACGGGCGAATTGCCTTGTACTCCGACGGCGTCATGGTCGCCAGCACCGCCCAGGCGTGCACCAGTTGGTCGAAGATCCGCGAGACTCGCGCCAGCATCTTGAACGCCGGCGGCAACTCACCCAGGCGCACGTGTTCGCGGGCGGCCTTGAGTTCGTGGAGCATCAGTTTCATCCACAGCTCCGAAGTCTGGTGCTGGATGATGAAGAGCATTTCGTTATGGTCCGGCGACAGCGGGTGCTGGGCACTGAGGACTTTGCCCAGGTCCAGGTAGTCGCCATAGCTCATGGACTCGGAAAAATTCAGTTCGGCGTTATGCCATTCTTCCGGTGGCTGGTAATCGGCAGAGAAGGGACATTGGCTCATCGCGTGGGCTCCTTGAGCGGGCGCAGGATTGCGCGGACCGGGCTGGCATCGAGGTTGGCAAAGCGCAGCGGCAGTGCGATCAGCTCATAGTCGCCCTCCGGTACCTCATCGAGCACGATGCCTTCGAGGATCGCCATGCCGTGACGGGCTACGGCGTTGTGGGAATCCATGGTCTTGGACTGTTGCGGGTCCAGGGACGGCGTGTCGATACCGATCAGGCGCACACCCAGGCTGGCGAGCAGTTCAATGGTTTGTGGGGCGATGGCGGTGAAATTCGCATCCCATTCGCTGAGCGGCGCTTGTGGATAAGTGCGCAGCAGCACGCGCTCCGGCAGGTTATCCACACGGCCTTGCAACTGGTGTGGCTGCACCAACGCGCCGCTGCCCAGGCAATGCAGCACCCGGCACGGGCCCATGTACACGTCCAACGACACCTCGCCAATCGGCGCACCGTCGGCACTGTAATGCAGCGGAGCATCCACATGGGCGCCAGTGTGCGGCGACAAGGTCACGCGCCCCACATTCACCGGGCACTCCGGGCCGAACTGCCACACGCGCTCTTCCTGGAACGGCGTATCGCCCGGCCAGGTCGGGGTCGCCGTGCTCAAGGGCGGGCTGATATCCCACCACGTTTTTATTGGGTTCATTGCAAGGCTCTCACGGGGTACTGGGGTGAATGATACGAGGGCCAGCTGTGAATTTTCTTGCGAATTCTGGCGTTATGGGCGAATTCTTTCGCAGTTACTGCGATAAAAAGACAAATTACCGAACAATTCACACAGATCCAATGTGGGAGGGGGCTTGCTCCCGATAGTGGTGTGTCAGTAGCCATAGCGGTGACTGACACACTGCTATCGGGAGCAGGCCCCCTCCCACATTAACTGCGCTTCTGGGCATACCGATGTCGAGTCCAGACCACCAGCCCCAGCCGCGACGCTATAGGGTTCGATTCTTCTACCCTTGCCTCGGAGGCATCATGTCCAAGCCCATCACCGTACTGCGCGACACCCACCCACTGCCGGTCCTGGATGCCTGCAAATGGGAAAAGCTCGAAGGCGACCCGCACACCGTCAACCTCAACGCCTACACCAGCGAAGACGGCAGCAAGATCATGGGCACCTGGATCTGCACGCCGGGCAAGTGGTATGTCGAATACGTGAAGTGGGAATACTGCCATTTCCAGGAAGGCTACTGCGTGATCACGCCGGAAGGCATGGAGCCGATTCATTTGCGCGCTGGGGATATCTTTGTGGTGGAACCGGGGATGAAGGGCACTTGGGAAGTGGTCGAGACGGTGCGTAAGTATTTTGTGTTTGCCTGACCCGCAAAACCGGGAGCCAGCTGTTTGCTGGCCCCGGAAACCGCCCTATTTAGGCTTGCGATAGCTGTTGATGATCGCCGAGAAGTCCTTACCCCCTTCCCCACGCTGGCTCATCGATTGATAGAGCTGCTGGGCCACCGCACCGAGGATCACCGGCTGGTGTGCCTGACGTGCCGCTTCAGTGGCCAGGCCCAAATCCTTGAGCATCAGATCGGCACCAAAACCACCGGTGTAACCACGCGATGACGGCGCAGTTTCGATCACGCCGGGCCAAGGGTTGTAGGTGTCCGAACTCCAGCAGCGCCCGGTGGAACTGTTGATGATGCCGGCCAGCACTTGCGTATCAATGCCGAGCGCATCCCCCAGGGCCATGGCTTCGCTGACGCCGACCATGCTGATACCCAACAGCAGGTTGTTGCAGATCTTGGCGATTTGCCCGGTGCCGACATCACCGCAGTGCACGATATTGCGGCCCATCTGCGCCAATACCGGCTGCAGGGTGGCGAACAGTTCCGGGTTGGCGCCGACCATGAAGGTCAGCGTCCCGGCTTGTGCGCCGCCAGTGCCGCCGGAAACCGGTGCATCGGCCACGGCCACGCCCTGTTTTGCCGCCGCTGCCGCGACATCACGGATGGTCTGCGGGTCGATGGTGCTGCAATCCACCGCTGGCACGCCTTTGCCGATGCCTGCGAGCACGCCGTCTTCATTAAGCCAGACGCTGCGCACGTGGGCGGCGGCCGGCAGCATGGTAATCACCAGTTCCGCGCCTTGGGCCGCATCACGGGGCGAGCTGCTGATGGTGCCGCCCAATTCGGCGAGTTCCTTGAGCACGGTCTGGTTCAGGTCGAACAGGTTCAGCGCGTGCCCGGCCTTGATCAGGTTACGGGCCATGGGTGCGCCCATGTTGCCCAGGCCGATAAATGCAATCTTCATGGTCGTCTCCCAGGTTCAGCGCAGGTTGATGGTGGTGTTGACGCCATCGTTGACGGTGTCGTCATCGAACCAGCGGCTGGTGACGGTTTTGGTCTGGGTGTAGAACTGCACCACTTGCTTGCCATACGGGCCGAGGTCGCCGAGCTTGGAGCCACGGGAGCCGGTGAAGCTGAAGAACGGTACTGGCACCGGGATCGGGATGTTGATACCGACCTGGCCCACGTCGATTTCGCTCTGGAACTTGCGCGCCGCCGCACCGCTCTGGGTGAACAGGCCAGTGCCGTTGCCGAACGGGTTGGCGTTGACCAGGGCTATGGCTTGATCGAGGGTGTCGACTTCCAGCACCACCAGCACCGGCCCGAAGATTTCCTCGGTGTAGATGCGCATGTCGGTGGTGACGCCCGAGAACAGGGTCGGGCCGACAAAGTTACCTTGTTCGAAGCCCGGCACCTTGATATCGCGGCCATCCAGTTCCAGCTTGGCGCCTTCCTTCACGCCGCTTTCGATCAGCTCCAGGATGCGTGCCTTGGCGCGCTTGGAGATCACCGGGCCGACGTCGGTGCCGGCTTCGCTGCCGGCGTTGACCTTGAGCTTCTGCGCCAGGGCCTTGAGGTCCGGCAGCCACTGCTTGGCCGCCCCCACCAGCACCACCACCGAAGTGGCCATGCAACGCTGGCCCGCCGCGCCGAAACCGGCGCCGACGAGGGCATTGAGGGTGTGTTCGCGGTTGGCATCCGGCAGCACAACGGCGTGGTTCTTGGCGCCCATCATCGACTGCACACGCTTGCCGTGCTTGCCGGCCAGGTCGTAGACATGGGTGCCCACGGCGGTCGAACCGACGAAGGATACGGCCTTGATGTCTTTGTGGGTGCAGAGTGCATCCACCACGTCCTTGCCGCCATGCACCACGTTGAGTACGCCAGCCGGTACCCCGGCTTCCAGCGCCAGCTCTACCAGCAGCATGGTCGACAGCGGGTCCTGCTCGGATGGCTTGAGGACGAAGGTGTTCCCGCAGGCGATGGCCATCGGGAACATCCACAGCGGAATCATCGCCGGGAAGTTGAATGGGGTGATGCCGGCGCACACGCCGATAGGCTGGCGCAGGGTGTAGGTGTCGACGCCACCGGCTACATTCTCGGCGAACTCGCCCATTTGCAAGGTGCCGATGGAGCAGGCGTGCTCGACCACTTCCAGGCCACGGAAAATATCACCTTCGGCATCGGCAATGGTCTTGCCCTGCTCATTGCTGAGGACCACGGCGATACGCTTGGAATGTTCACGGATCAAGGCTTGCAGCTTGAGCATGATGCGCATGCGCGCGCCGATAGGCGTCAGCTTCCAGGTCTGGAAGGCACGATAGGCGGCGTCGATGGCAGCGTTGACTTCATCGGCAGTGGCGAATGGGACTTTGGCCAGCACCTGCTGGGTGGCCGGGTTGACGATGTCTTGCCACTGCGTGGTCTTGGACTCGACCCACTCGCCGTTGATCAGCAACTTGACCTGTTGCACGGAAATATCGGCAGATGCGTTCATGTGGTCTCCAGAATCTTGTATTTATGCAGAGAACCAAGGCGTTGAATCGCCTTGAAGAATGAGGCGTTCGGACTGTTTTTGGAGTATAGATGTGCAAACTTCTAATAAGAACGCACATAAAAGCCGGTCCAATATGCAAAAAAACATCACCTCCCTGGGCACCCTGAACTGGGATGACCTGAAGTTTTTCCTCGAAGTGGCCCGCACCCGCAAGGCCAGCGTGGCTGCCAAGCGCCTGGCAGTGGACTACACCACCGTGTCGCGGCGCATCAGCTCATTAGAAGTGTCGCTCGGTACCCTGCTGTTCGAAAAATCCCGGACCAACGGCTTTGTCCTCACCACCGAGGGCCAACGGCTGCTGGGCTACGCGGAGACCATCGAAAGCACCTTGCACATGGCCTGCGAACAAGTCTCCGGCTCCGGCGTGGCGCTGTCCGGCCACGTGCGCATGGGCTGCACCGAAGGGTTTGGCAGCTTCTTCGTCACCCCGCAATTGAGCCATTTCGTCGACACCTATCCTGCGATCTCGGTGGATATCCTGCCGCTGCCGCACTTCATCAGCCTGTCCAAGCGCGAAGCCGACATCGTCATCGCCCTGGAACGCCCGGAGCACGGGCCCTATGTGTGCTGCAAACTGTGTGACTACAAATTGCAGTTGTATGCGACCCAGGACTACCTCGACCAACACCCGCCGATCCGCAAACCTGCGGATTTGGCCGAGCATCCGTTTATCAGTTATGTGGATGACCTGGCGTTCAGCTCGGAGCTGTTGTACCTGGCGAATGTGGTGCCCGGTGCCAGCGCCAGCCTGCGCAGTACCAGCGTGATCGCGCAGTACGTGGCGGCGCAGCAGGGAAGGTCGATGGCGATACTGCCGTGCTTTCTGGCGGCGCAGGATCCGCGGCTGTTGCCGGTGCTGGGGGAGCAGATTGCGATTACGCGGCAGTTCTGGATGTATTGCCGGGAAGATTTGCGCAAGTTGAAGCGGATTACGTTGTTGTGGGATTACATCAGGGAGGTGACTGAGCAGAATCAGGGGTTGTTGATGGGGGAGACGCGGGAGATCAGGTTTGCGGATTAAAGCGCCAGCAACGACGATTCTCTTTAAATTGCAGGACGTTTCCTAGAGAATCCTTGGCCTATTGCGCTGTAGCGTTTGGATCACTAGCCTCCCTGGGTCGCTGCACATCAGCGATCGGGTTTAGCGATCCGGGTTTCGAGCGTGACACTGCCCCAAACAGTATTAGCTGGCGTCCGTCAGCTTTTAGCGTTTTATGGCGGCTGTGTGCGGGAGACTTTCGAGTCTACCCGGGATGCGCTCTGGCCCGGATCGCTAACCTGCACACAGCTGCCACCCTCTTCATGTTTAGCGATGTGATGTGGCGGCTCTAACTCAACAGAGAGCAATCACCATGAGCAAAATCATTCCCGACCCACCGCTTTCCTCCATCATCACCCTCGGCGTCGTCACCTTCGGCGATTACGGCGAAAACCAAAAACCGTTGTTCCGCGTCAATGCCGGCATGCCGATTGAGGAAGCCTTGGAACACGCCTCCACCCTGCTTTTTTACTCAAAGAAACTCGCGATGGAAGCCGCCATGGATGTACGCGGCGAGCAATATGCATGGGCCGCGCATTATCTGTGTGGAATGGGTAAGGCCGTGGTGGATGACTTGACGCAGGCGATGACGCCGGGAAGTTAAACGAACACCGCCCGAATGTGGGAGGAGCCTTGCTCCCTCCCATATTTAAACCCCACCAGCCCCGGCTATCTGCGGATACCGAGCCCGAACTTCGCTCAGAAACTCACCTGCACTGCTCTTGAGCCATTCAATCAGCCGAGCAATATCCGGCTCCGACTGACGCCCGTTTTGACAAATGATGTAGTAGGCCGCTGGAGACATCATCACGGGACTATTCAACGCAACTAACGCACCATCGTCCAATTGGTCATACACTAATGCAGTCCTGCCCAGCGCTATCCCTCCCCCCTTCACCGCCAGACTGATCGCGAGGCTCGAATCCGGAAATCTCGGCCCGTGGTGATAAGGCGGCGCCGCCAGCCCCTGAAACGCAAACCAGCTTTCCCACCCCGGACACACCTGATCGTCCACCCGATGAATCAGCGGATACCGGGCGACATCCGCCAGTGCAATATCACCCTTCAACCGCAGAAACTCCGGCGAACAAACCGGGAACACCGCATCGCGCATCAGTAATTCGACGTGATGATCCGGGTAATTACCATACCCCATCACCACTGCGACATCGTATTGATGAGCCTCCAGGCTAGCGCGGTTCATGTCGGCGCTGGTCAACACCAGATCTAAGTTGAATGAAGCCTCAGTGTGAGAACCGTGCATCCTGGGGATCAGCCATGTCGAACATAGAGAAGACGTGCAGGAGAGGTACAACGGTTGGGATTTACCGGGGTTGAGTGAATGCAGCACCCCATCCAGCGATTTGAAGAAACCATCGGTAACCGGCAACAAAGCCTGCCCTGCCACCGTCAGTTTGACGCCACGCGAGTGCCGCTCAAACAACGACACGCCCCACCACTCCTCCAAGCCCGCAATTTGATGGCTAATGGCACTGGCGGTGAGGTTAAGCTCAGACGCTGCACGCGCAAAGCTACCGGTTTGCGCAGCGCTGACGAACGCTTGAAGCATAGGTGTGGGTGGCGGGCGCTGGGCCATCAGGTGCTCACTTTGATCAAGATGATCCCGCAAACAATGACGAACGCCGAAAGCATCCGTCGCCAACCGAACCGTTCATGAAAGAACAGCGCGGCAATAATGGCGCCGATAATAACACTGGTTTCCCGCAGAGCTGAGACCTTGGCCACCGCGTCCAGCGACAACGCAAACAACACCAATCCGTAAGACGCCAGGTAAAAAACACCGCCTAATAGCCCGACTCGCCAATGCCCACGTATCGCACGAGCCAAGGCTGAACGCTCTTTGGAAAACGCCAGCATCGGGATCGGAATACTTTGGAACACTGTCAGGTAGATGATGTACTGCAGCACCGTCTCACTGGCTCTTACACCTTTGGCATCCACCACCGTGTAAGACGCAATAAACGCACCGGCGCACACCGCCATCAGGATCGGCTTGAACATCTGCGCCGTCATCCTGCGCACAAAGGTCAGGCTGATAATCCCCACACAAATCAGCAACACTCCCGTCAACGCCTGGCATGACAACTGTTCATGCAGCAGAAAGTAAGAAAACAGCGCGACCAACACGGGTGGCACCCCACGCATCACCGGGTAAACCTGACCAAAGTCACCCGTTTCGTACGCTTTAATCAAAAATAGCCGGTAGACCGTATTGAGCACCACGGAGACGAGTATATAGCCCCATACCTCTAAGCCAGGCACGCTGACAAACGGCAACGCCAGCAGGCATATCACTAGCGCGGTGCCATCGACCATGGCCAAGGTCATGAAGCGACTACTACCGGCGCGAACTACGGCATTCCAAGTGGCGTGCATAAAGGCAGAGATCAAAACCAACGTGATCGCTATATCGGAATTTTCCATGGGCTCGGCTTATGGCGAATATTAGAGGACTTACGTTATGAACACGGATGCATCATTGTTTGCGTAACCAAATCCGTAGCATATAACGATTCAGATCACTCAAACGCTCCGCTTCATTGATCTCGGAACGTGGAGCATTCATATCAATGAAGTGCGTGCGGGTATGCAGAAACTTGTTATCGGCTGAAATAAGCACTTGCTCTGGCTCCAGCAGTACTCGATGCTGAACCGATGACTGATTGAGAACAGTATCCAGAAAGTCCAGCGCCTGGGTTTGAGCTGCTGTTAAAGGCACTCCTGCCTTAAGGTGAGCTGACTCAATGTAGACTCGAAAGTATCTTATCAGTGGAATACCTTCACTGGAAAAGCTGAGGATGGGGGCTTTAAACAGTTGCTCATCCTCTGACATGCCACGATTCTCAAAAAAGAAGTCGCATTTGAGCTCTTCCAATACTTCTGGGAACGCCATTAGCTCCGCGTATACCGCGCTTGCATCGATGAGAATGCTTTCACCTCCTAAAAGTGCTTTCTGTCCACAAGCCAGGATTAAGTAATCGATAGGCAGCGGGTCGCTTACACCATCGTTATGTACGTAGGCGCCCTGACGGGTTTGATGGTATCTCGAACCTTCCTCAATGCTTTCGCCGCCTCGGTCATAAACCTCAATAACTTTATGACCAAGATGATTCTGCACCATTGGCACACCGAGCAAGGAAGCGAATGTCCATACCAGAGATTTGAAATTTGAAAGTTTATCCACCTTAAAGCCATCGAGAATCAAGACATGACTTTCATGATCGATCATATTTCATATTCTATTCAGCTCCTCGCTCAGCACGCTTGACTGTAGAGGATTGATGTAAGCGACCTTGGTATCGAATCTAACACCTTGACTTCCAATCTCGAATAATTCTCTTACCGTCAATAGCTCTGCAAATGCAACTTTCGAAAGCCTGACTTTAGATACTTCCTGGCGAAAATTACTGACATTTATATTCATCGCAATCCTTTACGGTAGTTATTTATAGCGTCCATTTAACTAGGCCCACCACTTGCGAAAAAGCGAAACTTCATCAGCTCAGCCATTAAAATTCGTCATGACAGGCTTTTCCTACAGAGAAAACTCCTAATGGTCGTTGGTAGGTTTTCGCATCGAGCAATACACTCCCGCGAGCACACCGCAAAACAAATGTGGGAGGGGCGGTGCGACGATTCGACTTGCTCCCGATGCGGCGCGTCAGTCACCGGATATACTGGCTGACACACCGCTATCGGGAGCAAGTCGAATCGTCGCACCGCCCCTCCCACATTTTGAATGTATTTCAGGTTGAGGCCGGTGAGTTGCCTTAGTCCGCGATTACTACGATCGACACCCGGCGATTCTCGGTTCGGCCTGCCGTTGTTGTATTCGATGCCACCGGCTCGCTGCTGCCCAGGCCGCGTAGTTGGATATTTTCTTCTTTCATACCCACGCGGGTCAGCACCTTGCCGACGCTTTTGGCGCGGCGCAGGGAGAGCGCCACGTTGTAGGGTTCTTTGCCGGAAGCATCGGTGTGGCCGTCAACGCGCACGCGCTCGATGCCCGCGCCAACCAAGGCGCTACCGATGCGCTCAACGATGTCGGTGCTGGGTTTGTTGAGGGTTTCGACGTCGCTGCCAAACAGGACCTTGCCGGACAGGCCGAAGGCCCAGCCCTCGTCGGTCAGCTCGAAGCCTTGTTGTTTGAGCACCGCGACTTGCGCCGGGGTCAGGCCCTTGGGCGGTGGCGTCTGGCAGCCGCTGAGGGCCAGGAAGGCAACGAGTAAAGAAATAAACAAAACGCGCGTGTTAGCGAACAAGGGAATCAACTCCTGTGTTGAACGTTGACGACGGGGCGCTCCGACTCCGCCGTTTGCTGGCCGCCCGAGGACAGTCGTTTGGCCTGGTACATCGCCGTATCGGCGGCGTTGAGCAAGGTGCCGGGAGTGGCGCCATGATCGGGATAAATGGCAATGCCGATACTGAGGGAGGTCAATACCTGGGTGTTCCCTGGCAGTGGGATCGGCACGTCCATGCTGGCAATGATCTTGTCGGCGATGCGCTGGGCGTCTTCGGCCTTGTGCAGGGGCGCCAGCAATACCGCAAATTCATCGCCGCCCAGGCGCGCCACCAGGTCATCCTCGCGCAGTTGCGCACGCACGCGGTCGGCAACGGCTACCAGTACGGCATCGCCGGCGGCGTGGCCGAAGCTGTCGTTGATGTCTTTGAAGCGGTCGCTGTCGAGAAACAGCACCGCCACTTGCTCGTTGACCTTGGCTGCGCTGCGCAAGGCACGGATCAACCGGCCTTCGAAGAACGCGCGGTTGGGCAGGCCGGTGAGGCTGTCGTGGCTGGCCTGGTGAGCCAGGGTTTCGTTCTCGCTTTGCAGGTGGCTCTGCCAGGCTTCCATCTCGCCGAGCAGGGCATTGAAGTCGCTGCCCAGGCTGTCGAGTTCGGCGATCTGCGCGGAGGGAACGCGGCGGTCGAAGTCACGCTCGCTGCGGGCGGCGTGGGCCACGGCGGCCAGGCGTTGCAGTGGCACGGTGATGCCATTCAACAGACGCCGCGACAAGTGCAAGGCCACCCAGGCGCTGAGAGCGGTGCAGATCAGAATTCCGACCAGACCGCTGAGCAAGAAGCGCAACAGACTGCCACCGTGGCCGACCAGGTGGATGCTGCCCACGGTTTGTCCTTGGCGCAGGATCGGTTGACTGATGGGCTGTTCAAGCAGGGCGTGCGCTATCTGCAGCTCGACCCGTGACAACATGCCGGTTTCCGGGCGTACCCAGCGCGCCAGCAACTTGCCGTTGATATCGAAAACTTCCGCCTGAGCCACTTCCTCGGTGGAGGCAATCAGGCTCAGGGCTTCGGTGGCCGCCGCGCTGTCGTTGAACACCACCGCCGCTTCCACGGTGTAGTTGATGGAACGGGCGATCAGGTGCAGGTTGTGCTCGGCATAAACCCGCAGGGCAAGTACGCCGAGCAGGGTCAGGGACACACTGGCCAGGGTGACTGCCACCAGGGCCAGGATCATATGCCCACGGGCAATCACCGAGCGCAGGGTCGGCCGCACTTTAGTGCCGCTCATGAGCCAGGCGCTCGACGGCGAGATAACTGCAACACGCTGGGGTGGATGCGCACGCCGCTGCGGGCGACGGAATCCAGATTGACCTCGAACGACACTTGCTCATCGCTCACTCGCAGGCAGAACAGACTGCCCACCGTGCATTGGTCGCCACCTTCGCTGATGCTGAGTACGGGGTGGCCAATCAGCGAGGTGAACAAGCGGCTGCGTTCGTCCGCGGTGAGCTTGCCGATGTAGACGGCGTCGCAGGCGTTGACGATGTCGGGATGATCGACCAGCAGGCGCCGCACCAGCACCGGACGGCCGGTAGCCTGGGTGGTGCCTTTGACCAGGTCGTCTGTGTATTGCGTCGGCCCGACAACGCACAGTCGCAACTGCGCAGGCTCTACCGGCCATCGGGCGTAGCTGAGGATACCGAGCACCACTTGGGTGACCGCCTGGGCACGCTGTTCGGCAAGGCTTTGGGTCTGTGCCGACAGAGGCGTCACGAGCAGGCACAGAACCGCCACCAGTAACATGCGTCTCCAGCTCAAACTACGCTCTGTGGGCGAGCCAGCCACGTTCATGCAGCAATTCTCTCAGGTGTTTTCCAAGGTGATGCCGCAACGATAGCACAGCGGCGGAAAACCCCACGAAACACGCTTTGCGCGGGGCGCACTATTTTTTCAGAAAAATCAGACAGCTGAATCAGAAATATTGTATGACCTATCAGTCAGTTTCTTCAGGCACGGCGTCCAATTCCAGCATCAGCCCGCTCAAGCGTTTGACCTTGCGGCGCACGGCCTCCTCAAACACGCCGCTGCGCGGCTCGATCAGGCTGAACCAGCGCTTGGCGCGGGTAATACCGGTATAGATCAACTCTTTGGTCAGCACCGGATTGAGCGCATCCGGCAAGATCAGTGCGGTATGGGTGAACTCAGAGCCTTGGGATTTGTGCACGGTCATTGCGTACACGGTTTCCACGTCATTGAGCCGACTGGGCAACACAAAGCGCACACCGCCCTGGCCATCGTTACGCGGGAAGGCCACGCGCAGCACCTGGGGACCACCGTCGCTTTCGGGCAATTTCAGCGCGATGCCAATGTCGCCGTTCATCAGGCCAAGGCCGTAATCGTTACGGGTCATCAGCACCGGGCGGCCTTCGTACCACTGCTCATCGCCTTCGATCAGGCGCACTTTGCGCAGCGCCGCGGTGATGCGCAGGTTCAGCCCTTCGACGCCCCAAGGGCCCTTGCGTACGGCGCAAAGCAGCTGGAACGCGTCGAAGGCTTGCAGCAACTGTTGCGCCCAATGGGTCCAGGCAGGGTCGTCCCGCCGCGTATCCAGCGATGGACGTGCCGATTGCAGCAGGTTCAGGTAGTAGCGATAACCTTGGGCGCCGTCGCCCTGACCGTCCAGCACCAGGCGCTCAAGTGCATGGTCATGCTCGCCCTTGAGGCTGAGGCAAAACAGGTCGTCATAGCGGCGTGCAGCCAACAGCTGGCGAGCCTCTTCGGCATTTTGCTGGTTGACCCAACGCGCCAGTTGGCCGATACCGCTGCCCTCACCGAAGCGGCGCGAATAGCGCAGCATCACGACTTGCTGGGCCAGGGGGTGGCTGCCGTCGAGGTCTTCTTGCAGGCCACTGGTACTGAGGTCTTCACCGCTGACCGCTTGCAACCATTGACGCGTGTGCGGGCTGTACCAGCCGGCTTCGGCATCGCGGCACAAGTCGCCGAGTACGGCTCCCGCTTCCACCGATGCCAGTTGGTCCTTGTCGCCCAGCAGTATCAAGCGTGCATGGCCCGGCAAAGCGTCGAGCAGGTTGGCCATCATTTCCAGGTCGATCATCGAGGCTTCATCCACCACCAGCACATCCAGAGGTAACGGGTTACCCAGGTGATGACGGAAATGTCGGGTTCCCGGGCGGCTGCCCAGCAGACGGTGGACAGTGGTGACCTGAGTGGGGATTTTTTCCCGCACGTCGTCGGCCACTGTCAGCGACAGCACTTGCTGGCTGATGGATTCGGTCAGGCGCGCGGCGGCTTTACCGGTCGGCGCTGCCAGGCGGATACGCAACGGGCTGCCGGACTCCACGGCGGGCGCTTGCAACAGCGCGAGCAGGCGCACCACCGTGGTGGTCTTGCCGGTGCCGGGGCCGCCGGTGACGATACTGAATGCGCCGCGGGTCGCCAGCGCACAGGCGAGTTTTTGCCAGTCGATCACGCCATCCGGCGCCGGTTGATCGAACAGGCGATTGAGGCGTTGCGGCAAATCGTCGGCAACGCTCTCCACGCTCGCAAGACGCTGGCGCAAGGCACTGTCGATACGCCGTTCGTAGGCCCAGTAGCGGCGCAGGTACAAGCGCTTGCCGCACAACACCAACGGTCGGCTCTGGGCGGCTGCGCTGCCATCGACCGCCAGCGCGACCAGTTGGCTGGACGCCAGGGCATGACACCAATGGGCACCGTCCAGGCCATGCAGCAGCTGCGACGGCAGCAGCATGACGCCGGTGTGCTGGTCCCCCTCGGGCGGCAGTGACAGGGCGAAGTCCGGGGCCTTGAGGGTTTCGAACAGGTCCAGGCAGACGTGACCATGGCCCAACTGATGACTGGTCAAGGCCGCCGCCAACAGCACCAAAGGATCGGCCTGGGGATCAAGCTCATGCAGGAAGCCGACGAAGGCTTTGTCCAAGGCGCGCAGCCAGCCACGGTCGACCCAACGCTCCAGCAGTTGCAGCAGGTCGGCGGCGCGACTCAGGGGCGCCAACTCTTCCAGCGGTAACGGCGACAGGTTCATAGCAGCACTCCTTGTTCCCAGGCGGGCTCAACCTTGGGCGGGATGGGCTTGCCCTGGAACAGCAGGTCCAGCCCCTCGATCAGCTCACGGGGGGGCCGGGTGAAATACGCGCCCTGGCTCACCGACTGGGTACCGCGAAGGAACAGGTACAGAGCGCCGCCGACGTGCTGGTCGTAATCGTAATCCGGCAGGCGTGCCTTGAGCTGACGATGCAGGGCCAGCAGGTAAAGTACGTATTGCAGGTCGTACCGATGCTCGAGGATCGAATGCTCCATGGCATCAAAGGTGTAGGCTGAATCGTCAGGGCCGAGCCAGTTGGACTTGTAGTCCGCCACGTAATAGCGGCCATCGTGCTCGAACGTCAGGTCGATAAAACCCTTGAACATACCGTTGAGCAACACCGGTTCAGCGGCCACGCGGGACACACCGCCGTGTGTGTGCTGGCACACCAGCTTGTCGAGGGCGAGCACATCGACCTTGTGGCTGGCGAACCAGAACTCCATTTCGATCTGGTACTGCTTCAGGCCACTGAGGGTGACGTGGTCGTTGCACAGGGGCAGCGGTGTTTGCAGCAGATGACCCAGCCAGCCGCTGAGGGTGACGATCCAGCCCTCCCAGTTGCGGCGATTACAGCGTGCGCCCACGGCTTTTTCGATCGCCTCAGGCGTCACGTTGAAACCCTCTTCACCGGCCCACTCCAATAACCCGTGAAGAAAGGTGCCTGGATTAGGGCCGCGTGGAAAACGGTGAATGTCACCGCCGGACGCCACCACTTCCCGTGGTGCATCCGGGTCGAGGCGTTCGTCGTCGAACAGCTTCTGGGCCTGCGGGCTTTCCGGTGCCTCCAGGCTGGCGGCGCTCATGCTGTCGCCAATGCGCAAGGCGCTGTAGGACGCGATCCACCAGTTTTCCGCAGCCTTGCGTTTGGGCAGCAACGGCGCCAGCAGGGTCGCTTCATTGCGTGGCGGGTGGAACAGGATGTCTTGCGCATCTGGCACCGGTGCATAACTGATGGCCGAGCAGCCTTGCTGCAAGTCCAACAGCCAGCGCGCCAGATCGGCGGATTCGCCTAGCGACGCACCGGCTCCCAGCAGATAGCCCAAGGCCGAAAGGTGCAAAACCGAACTGCTGTTATTGCCGCGCTTGAGGTCGGCGATGCCCAGCCAGCATGCGTGTTTGGCACGGGTCAACGCCACGTAGAACAAACGCAGGTCTTCGGCCAGGCGCTCATCATCGGCCTGGGCAATCAGCTCGGCCGTCGGCCGCAGGCTCACTTGGGACTTACCCTGTTCATCGTGGTAATGCAGCGGCAAGCGACTGCCATCCACCGGTTTGGCCGAGCAGATGAACGGCAGGAACACCAAGTCGTATTCCAGGCCTTTGGATTTGTGGATGGTCACCACCTTGACCAGTTGTTCATCGCTTTCCAGCCGCAGGATCTGCTCTTCGCCAGCCTGGCCCGACAGCGCCAAGTGTTCGGCCAGATGACGGATCAGCGCCTGCTCGCCATCGAGTTCCGATGCGGCTTGTTGCAGCAACTCACTGAGATGCAACAGGTTGGTCAGCACACGCTCGCCATCACTGCGGGCGATGAGGGTTTGCGGCAGTTTGAAGTCGTGGAGCAGGCGGCGCAGCATCGGCAGCACGCCTTGGGTACGCCAGATCGAGCGGTAACCCCGGAACTGCATGACGCGGGATTCCCACGCCAGTTCGTCCTGGTTCAGACGCTCCAGTTCCGCCAACGACAGGTTCAAGGTGACGCACGCCAGGGCCGCGCGTAGCGGTCGCTCGACATCCGGCTCTGCACACGCCTTGAGCCAGGTCAACAGGTCGTGGGCTTCCTGGGCGGCGAACACCGAGTCTTTATCCGAAAGGTACACACTGCGCACGCCACGGCTGGCCAGTTCGGCGCGCACGGCCTGGGCTTCCTTGCCGTCACGCACGAGGATGGCGATGTTTGAGGGCAGCACCGCTGTGAAGCTGTCTTTCGTGACAAACCCCGCCGTGCCTTGCTGCCCGCCATTGAGCAGCGCGACGATTTGCGTGGCACAGGCAGCAGCCAGTTGTTGACGATAAAGCGCGTTGGAAATCGGCTGGTCGGTGGGCAGGTGCCAAAGGTTCATGGCCGGCAGCGGCTGGCCATCGACCTGCAGTTGCTCTCTGCGGCCTTGGGAAAGTACCGGGTGGAACGGCACCGGGTTCTCGCCATTAGGCTCACGAAAAAGGAACGCCCCCCGGCCGGTTTCAGCCCGCTGGAACACATGGTTCACCGCCTCGACCATCGCATGGCTGGAACGGAAATTGGTGCCCAGGGTGTGATGGCGGCCGGTGGTGGACTGCCGGGCGCGCAGGTAGGTGTAGATGTCGGCGCCGCGAAAGGCGTAGATCGCCTGCTTGGGGTCGCCGATCAGGAACAGCCCACTGTCGAGGTGGTTTTCCTCGATGCGGTAGATGCTGTCGAAGATGCGGTATTGCACAGGGTCGGTGTCTTGGAATTCATCAATCAGCGCCACCGGAAATTGCTCACGGATCACACTGGCCAGGCGCTCGCCCCCGTCGGCTTGAAGGGCCGCATTGAGGCGGATCAGCATGTCGTCGAAGCCCATCTCTGCGCGGCGACGCTTTTCTTCTTCGAAGCGTTTGCCGACCCAGCCGGCAGCATGTTGCAACACCGCTGCGTCTGGTGTTGGCAAGGCGTCAAGGCTGGCTTTGAGGCCGGCCATGGCCTCGATCCCTGGGTGCTGCGGCGGCTCACCTTTCCAGGCTTCGGCCATGCCGTCGGGCGTCAGGCGCGTGAAGCCGGTGCCGATGTCCAGTTGTTCCAGGGCTTCATCAGCGGCCCAGGCGCTGATTTTCTCGAACCAGGGTTCGAAGTAGCGCGCTTGCATCTTGCGACCATCGACCGCTTTGTCCGCAATAGCTTGCAGACAGATATCCCGCAGCTCGACGGCCCATTGTTGCCAAGGCGCCTTGAGGCTTACCAGCGCTGCGCGGCGTTCTTGCAGGCAGGCGTTGATCAGCTCCGCCGGCTCACGACTTTCATCGGTGGGCCGTTCGCTGCCGAACAGCGCACGCACTCGCGGCATCAGTGCAGCGGGGCCGCCCCAATGGCTGCGCACCCAGTTGAGCACGTCGTCGTGCATCGGGTAGCAGAACAGCCGCCAGTAGTCGCGCAGCACTTCGCCCAGCAGGTCGCTATGGTCGGTTTCCAGGGTCTGGGTGAACAGGCTGCCGCTGTCGAACGCATGTTCGCGCAGCATGCGCTGGCACCAGCTGTGGATAGTCGAGACGGCCGCTTCATCCATCCATTGCGCGGCGATGTCCAGGCGGTTGGCGCAAGCGGCCCACCGCTCCGGGGCGTACTGATCGCGCAGGTCGGCGATCAACGCATCGGGCTGCTCGATTTCGTCGCGAAAAAAACGCGCAGCTTCGGCCAGGCGGATACGGATACGTTCACGCAGTTCCTTGGTGGCGGCGTCGGTGAACGTCACCACGAGGATTTGCGGCGGCAGCAGTTCGCGCCCGAAACCGGACTCATCACCGCCGTGGCCGAGCACCAGGCGCAGATACAAGGCAGAGATGGTGAAGGTCTTGCCAGTGCCAGCACTGGCCTCGATCAACTGGCTGCCTTTGAGCGGGAATGCCAGGGCCAGGGGTTTGCCGATCATGCGCCGGCCTCCGCGCTGGAGAGTGATCGCCATGGGGCGTTGAGCAATGGGCGATACAGGGTTTCGCACCAGCCTTCGAACTCTTCACTGGCAACCAAGGCGGCGTAGTCGGGAAATTGCCGCGTGAGCGCGGGCGTCTCGCGGCGTTCACCGTCGGTGGTGATGCCGTCGCCTTCATAGGCCTTGCTGGCTGCGGCTTGGGCCTTGGCAGGATCGGTCTGGCCGAGCCAGGCAAAGGCGGTTTTCACCGCGACGGGCAGCGGCGTGCTCATGCCGGTATGCCAGGCCAGCAGCAGGTTGCCAAGGATTTCCTGTGCAGTGGACTTATCCAGCGGAGCCAGCAGCAAAGTGTCGTCACTTGCCACCAGGCCGGTGCTCAATGGCAGGCCGCAGGCGCAGGCCACCACATGATTGACCCAGGGTCGAATCAGGCGATGCCACTTGCGGGTCTTGATCGAGCCAATGCTGTTGGGGATGGTGGTGACGCTCAATAAGCCACCATCACCGCGTCGATGCAGGCCGCTGATCCAGCCTTCGAGCTGGATGCCCTGATACTCGAAACTGATCGGTTCAGCGCCGGTATGCGGGGTTGGCCAAAGGGCCAGAAGGTGTTGATAGCGCTGCACCAAATCAGGCAACGGCTCGATCAACTCCTTACGCAGGCACTCACCGAAACCGACCATCGGCAGCAGTCCGCTGCCTTGCAGGCGCAGCGCCTGGGCATTGAGGGCCTGGTCGAGGTGATCGGGCTGGGTCAGTGCAGCGCTCAACAGACTGTCGCTGAGGCTGTAGCGTTGCAGTGCGTCCAACACGAAGGGTTCTTCGTCGGCCAGGGGCACTTCGGCGGCTTCGAAGAACACTTTCAGTCGCTGGCTGAAGAAGTGTTTAACCGGGTTACGTAGGAAGTCCTGTAACTGGCCGAGGCTCAGGGGCTCTTCCTGCTGGTGTTGCACCAGCGTATCTACTGGGTTCACGGCGTCCTGGGCTTCATGCAGTAACTGCCATTCGCGGGCGTAGCTGAACAGCGAATCGCCTTCGTGGAAGTAGCGGGCACTGAAGGGCTGCAGAGGATGCTCCTGGGTCATTGCGTCTATCAGCGGTGGATCGGTTTTGGCGTGCTGCCAGCCGCTGGCGAGGTGATCGCGCAGTTGGCCAATCAACACCGAGGCTGGGCGATCACTGTTGTCGCGGATGCTGCGCCCTACCCAGCTGATATACAGCTGGTCGCGGGCCGACAGCAGCGCTTCGAGCAGTAAGTAGCGGTCGTCTTCGCGGCGTGAACGGTCGCCGGGGCGGTAGTCGCTGCCCATCAGGTCGAAGTCCAGGGGCGGTTGGGCCCGCGGGTAATCGCCATCATTCATGCCGAGCAGGCAGACCAGCTTGAACGGGATTGCACGCATGGGCATGAGGGTACAAAAATTGACAGCTCCCGCGAGGAAGCGCTGGGACAGGCGCCCCTGATCCAGTCCGGCCAACCACGCCTCACGCACCACGGTAAGCGGTAACTCGTCCTGCAAGCCGACGGACTCGCAAGTTTCCAGCCACGTCTCTCTTAATTGTTCGAGCTGGCCTAGCAGGTAGTCATCGTGCTCGCTACTAGGGAGGAAAAACAGCTGCATCAAGCGTTGTAGTCGTTCGCCCCAGGCTTGGGGGGAGGCGGGCTGGGATAACGCCTGGTGGGCATCGTTCAAGGCGTCGAGCAAGGCGACCAGCGGGCCGATCAGTGCAGCATCGAGGCCGCCGATTTCGTCGTAGGGCTCAATCCCGTTACAGGCCGTGCCAGTGCCGACAGCGTAGCCCAGCAGCATACGGCGCAAGCCGAATCGCCAGCTGTTTTGTTCCAGTTCTGTAGGCAGGCCTAAACCGGCGCGTTGCTCGGCATTCAGGCCCCAGCGGATGCCGGCGCCTTCGATCCAACGATGCAGGGTGGGCAAGTCGCGCTCTTTGATGGCGAAACGTTCGCGCAGGGCGGGCACGTCAAGCAGGTCGAGGATCTCGCTGACGGGAAAACGGCTGTCGGGAAGTTTCAGCAGGTGCTCGACGGCGATCAGCAGTGGGTCGCGGCCGCGCTGGCCTTGGTCAGTAAGGGTGAAAGGAATGAAGCGTGGGTCATTTCGTTCGAGCTGGCCGAAGACTGCGCGGATGTGCGGCGCGTAGCTGTCGACGTCGGGAACCATGACGATGATGTCCCGGGGGCGCAAAGTTGGGTCGGCGCTGAAGCGCTGGAGCAATTGGTCGTGGAGGATCTCCACTTCGCGCTGGGCGCTGTGGGCGATGTGGAAGCGAATCGAAGCATCATGCTCCAGGTCGACAGCAGGCCACAGCTCACGGGTTTCATTCAGCGGGCGCAGTTCGAGGATATCGTCCTGGAGCTGGTTGAGCAGCGTGGTGGGTTCACTGTCGCTGAACAGGTCGATGCGACCGTCACGGAATGCGGCGCGGTAGCTGTTGGGGTCATCGTAGCTGTCCAGCAGGCTGATGTAATCACGGCCTTGCTTGCCCCACGCGGCGAGCAACGGATGGGCGTGCTGGTGTAGGGTTTGGGGATCGATGATGACCGGCATACCGGTTTTGCGCGCCTGGCGTTTGTATTCGTTTCGCAGCAAGTCCTTGTCGGCGACAATGTCGGACCAGTGGTGGCGGCAAGGGTTATGCACGCAAAGCAGGACCTGGCTGAAACGGGCCAGACCCGCCAGCGCTTCCAATGCCTGGGCCGGGAGCGATGAAATGCCAAAGACAATCACCCGGGAAGGCAAGCCGGACGGCGCTTCTTCAAGGTTGTTGATACGTTCGATAAAGCGTTGGTGAACGCCGGCTCGACTTTGGGCCATACCCTCTGCTCCAACATCCAGCAACAACGCACGCCATAACTCGGCCTGCCAGCAATTGGCAGGGTCGAGCGGTTTGGATTCGCCTCGACCATTGCGTAGTTGGTGACGGCCTGCGGCCCAATCTTCCAGCCAATCAGCGCGGTAGACCTGGTATTGGTCGAACAAGTCAGCCAGGCGCTCGGCAAGTTGGTAGCGTTTGCGCAGGTCGGTGTCTTGGGTCAGGAAGCGTTGCAAAGGCTCGAAGTGCGGCTGGTCAATCAGCTCGGGTAACAGGCGCATGAGGCGCCAGGTCAGCGGGGCTTTATCGAGCAGGGATTTCGGCGGGATTTCGTCACGGCCCAGGACCATGCGGTAGAGCTGCCACATGAAGCTGCCAGGCAGCTGCACATCGATTGCAGCAGCAATGCCGCAACCGCCCATATCGTCTTCTTCCGGATCTTCGGCCAGGGCCAGCTTGAGCCACTGGGCGATACCGTTGCTTTGTACCAGGGCGATTTCGTTTTCCAAAGGCGCCAGTGGGTAGCGGCGCATCCAACTGACCACCAGGCTACGCAGTTCGTCCAGGCGATTGCCGTGGACCACCATGAATCCAGCGCTGAGGGACGTTGCGTCCGGCATAACGGTTTCCTTGGGAAAAGCAAAATCGAGGGGTGGACTTTAGCACTGTGGTGCACGGACCGGGCACATGGCTGACAGGT
>NZ_JAHSTT010000049.1 GCF_019145205.1 Pseudomonas khavaziana | reverse complement strand
GCTGACCGTCGAGCAAGACCCGCTGGGTGCGGTGACAGCCTATCAGTACGACGAAGCCGGACGCTTGGTGGCGCTGTTTCCGGGGGATGACGAGCCGACGTCCTACGAGCATGACAACGGTTTCGTACGAGTTGTCAGGCGTGGCGAGGCGGTCTGGAAATATGAGCGTAATGACCAGGGCGATGTTACGCGTAGGACTGATCCTGACGGGCAGGTCACAGACTACAGCTACAACAAACGCGGGCAGTTAACCGGAGTTTGGTACGCCGATCACAGTTGTCATCGGCTGGTGTGGAACGAACGTGGGCAGTTGCTTGAGGAGCAATTGCCCAATGGCGCGATCAAGCGTTATCGCTATGACGATCTGGGGCGGCAGGTTGCCCGTGAGGATGAATACGGGGCGCTGACCCGTTACGAATGGGACGCCGTAGGACGTCTGCTGAAACTGACGCAGCCTGGCGGCGCTTGCCGGGAATTGAGCTACAACCCCTACGGCAAAATCATCGCCGAGCGCGATGAACTCGGCCACGTCACCCGCTACGAATACGAAGGCGGCCTG
>NZ_JAHSTT010000048.1 GCF_019145205.1 Pseudomonas khavaziana | reverse complement strand
GATGTATGAGCTGCTGGGTGAAATCACCGGCGAAGTCTTGATCAACCTGCTGCTGATCTGGGCCACGCGGGGCATTGGGGTACAGCTGCGCCTGGGTGCGCAGGTGCTCAGTCGCGTCAAGTCCGGGCAAGCGCGGGCGTTGTTGGAGTTGCTGGCCAAGCAGGCAACGGGGCCGCGGTTGGAAGCTCATGTGGAGGTGGCCAAGCCTGTGTTGCTGAGCAGTGCGGCGACGCCGGTCAAGGTGGTGCCGGCTGTACCGTTGAAGGCTGGCGAGCAGTTGGTTGCGAATCCGCTGCCGGCGGTGCGCAGCAAGGCACGGCAGACGGTGCTGGTGCGGCAGGAGCATGTCGATGATGCGCCGGCCATGGCGTCGAATCCCAAGGGGGATGCGGCGGCACCAGCGGACAAGACCGTTACCAATGGCTGCCCGGTGTCGATGGTCACTGGGGAGGAATTGCTGACCCTCACCGATGGTGCCCTGGACGGCGTTTTACCGTTTGAGTGGACACGGTTGTATCGCACCAGTGCGGCGGAAGTGGATTGTGGGTTGGGGTTTGGCTGGAGCCATGGGCTGGCGCACAGGCTGGT
>NZ_JAHSTT010000047.1 GCF_019145205.1 Pseudomonas khavaziana | reverse complement strand
GCAAGCCTGTGCGCCAGCCCATGACTCCAGCCAAACCCCAACCCACACTCCACTTCCACCGCACTGGTGCGATACAAGCGCGTCCACTCAAACGGTAAAACCCCGTCCAGCACGCCATCGGTGAGGGTCAGCAGTTCCTCCCCGGTAACCATCGACACCGGGCAGCCGTTGGTAAGGGTCTTATCCGCTGGTGCTGCCGCATCACCCTTGGGATTCGACGCCATGGCCGGCGCATCATCGACATGCTCCTGCCGCACCAGCACCGTCTGCCGGGCCTTGCTGCGCACCGCCGGCACCGGGTTCGAAACCAGTTGATCCCCAGCCTTCAACGGTACAGCCGGCACCACCTTGACCGGCGTCGCCGCACTGCTCAGCAACACAGGCTTGGCCACCTCCACATGGGTTTCCAACCGCGGCCCCGTTGCCTGCTTGGCCAGCAACTCCAACAACGCCCGCGCTTGCCCGGACTTGACGCGACTGAGCACCTGCGCACCCAGGCGCAGCTGTACCCCAATGCCCCGGGTAGCCCAGATCAGCAGCAGGTTGATCAAGACTTCGCCGGTGATTTCACCCAGCAGCTCATACATT
>NZ_JAHSTT010000046.1 GCF_019145205.1 Pseudomonas khavaziana | reverse complement strand
ACCACCATCGGCGGAGCGAACCTCAGAGGCGATGAAGTGGTGGGGCGTGTGGGCGGCGACCTCAAGGTCTCGTCGGTTGCCGATACCGGCAAGGTCAAGGGCAAAGAGTTTGATATCAGTGTTACAGCCACCATCGGCCCGGGTGCGGGTGTCAGCGGCTCGGTCGGCTTTGGCAAGACCACCGGCAAAACCGACTGGGTCGAAGAGCAAACCCGTATCACCGGTAAAAATGCCGTCGATATCAGAACAGAGAACCATACCCAGATCGACGGAGCCGTCATCGCCGCTGACAACGGCAACCTGAAACTGGACACGGGCACCCTCGGCTTCAGTGATATCGCCGGGCAAGACAAAGAACATGGCTACTACCTGAACGTAGGTGGCACCTACAAAGCCGGGAGCAATGAAAGCAAAGGCAACACCGTACAAGACAGCAGCCAGGCGGGCAAAGGCAAGGAAGGCAAGACCGGCTGGAGCGTTGAGGGATGGAACTACGAGAAAGAGCGTGAGCAGATTGTCCGCGCCACGGTGGGGGCAGGTGAAATCGTCGTACGCAAGGATGCTGAGACGGGGGCTGACTCTACGACCGGATTGAACCGGGATGTGGGTAAGGCCTATGAGATCACCAAGGATGATGAAAAGCGAACGGATCTGTATGCGAGTAGTTCGTCCATTGATGCTGTACTCAAACC
>NZ_JAHSTT010000045.1 GCF_019145205.1 Pseudomonas khavaziana | reverse complement strand
GTGCCTGCGTGAGCCCCTGGTATTGCACTCTGATAACGGAGCGCCAATGAAATCGGTGACGCTGTTAAGCAAAATGTATGAGCTGGGCATCACGCCTTCTCGCGGTCGTCCACGCGTAAGCAATGACTACCCGTACTCGGAATCATTGTTTAGAACATTGAAATACCGCCCGCAATGGCCCTTGGAAGGCTTCGCCAGCTTAGACGCGGCACGGACTTGGGTGAGGGATTTTATGCGGTGGTACAACAGCGAACACAGGCACAGCCGAATCCGCTTTGTCACCCCGTCAGAGCGCCATGGTGGGCAACATCATCAGATCCTGGAGGCTTGCTGCTATGTCATGCACGCGGGATGCTCATGGCGAATGCTGCCTCGCGAGTTTCTACATTGGGACAATGTCTATAAAACCTTCCGACGCTGGAGCGCTCAGGGCAAATTTGAGCAAATGCATGATCGGTTTCGTGCCCAATGGCGAGAGCGGGTGGATCGTGATGAAAAGCCGTCAGCCGCTGTTCTGGATTCTCAATCAACTCGTAGCTCGCCCCAGGGTGGTGAAAGTGGTTACGACGCAGGCAAGAAGGTGAAAGGGCGCAAGCGCAGTCTCATCGTTGATACCTTAGGTCTGCTCTTGGCGGTGAGCATCAGTGCAGCCAGCATGCAGGATCGAGATGCGGCGGACGATGCGGCGACGTCCTCAATGGGCAAGTACCCATCATTGAATACCCTGTTCGTCGACAGTGCCTAAG
>NZ_JAHSTT010000044.1 GCF_019145205.1 Pseudomonas khavaziana | reverse complement strand
ATCGGTAGTATCGTAAACATTCGCCTCATCACCCGATTGATCGGCCAAATGAACATCAGCTACAGAGTACTTTGCCATCACCTGTGCTGCAGCGCGCCGCAAATCGAAATTAGGATCATAGCTGAAAACTATCTGTCGAATACCTTCTATTATTTCTTTCCGAGCTTTTAAATTAGTTGGAACCGCATCAATGATGTTTTTTATAGCGCTGCCGAAATTGGAGAACTGCCTCGCTCGGTCTCTCATCTCGTAAATTCCCGGCCAGTCGGAATGATTCACCCAATCCTGTAGCGACGAAAAAACATCATCGTCTATCACAGCCTCAGGATGGCTGCTTTCCTTAACCAATTGACGGAGTGCATCGAAGTCGCCACGTAGGGTATCGCCATCATACGAGCCTATCTGAAAGACCTTATTGGATGGAGCAGACAAATTTCTTTCGCGACAATAAATCAGACCATTGAAAAAATACAATTCAAAGGCGAAGTCTGGACTATATTCTCTACCATCTGGCCGATGAATATTAAGAATATATTCTAAGAGATAAGCACCTTTAGGAGGCGCAAAATCTCCTCCAGAATAAAACTCCGAACTCTTTCTGGCGCTTCCAACTAATCCAAGATCATGATTATCGACCGCATCGTAAAGATGCTCATCCGGCGCTAAGCGCGCGCCATCCTCCGAATACATTTGACCATCTACACCGTAATACACCTCAAGGCCGCCACCGGTCTTAAGGGGCAGCTTCGTC
>NZ_JAHSTT010000043.1 GCF_019145205.1 Pseudomonas khavaziana | reverse complement strand
TGCGGCGGCGGCAGCATGCGTATCCAGGCCACCATCGCCGCCAGGTAGATAAACAACAGTGGCTCATCACTGAGCACCAGCAAGCCCTTGGCCAACGTGTCCTTGCCCAGCGTGAGCAACTCGTCCAGTTCGGCCTGGGAGATGTACTTGAGCAGTTTCTCGCTGTTGGATTTGAGGTTCGCGAGCAGGTCATACAGCTCGGTGATGTTGTCCCACAGGTTGTAGAAGGCCTGGCCAATCCCGGTTGCAAAGGCAATGCCCTGTAGGCCGCTGCGTTTGTAGGCTGGCGCCTGGGCAAAGTCTGCCCACTGAGGCTTGAAACGCTCGTCCCATTGTCTGCGCAGATCAGCTTCCAGCCCGGCAATCACTGACCCGTAGGAGGCATACAGCGCCTTGACGTGATCCTTGGAAACATTGGGGTAAAAGGTGATCTGGTAGCGCTGGTCGCGGCTGCAGTCGTTGACTTCAAGAATGCCGCTGGGGCCAATGGTGTGGTGGATCGGTGCGCCCACCGGGCTGCCATCTGTGGCCAGGGCTTGCAGCATCACCCGGGTGTTGCCGATGGGGACGAACTGGGTACTTTCGAACAGATGCACCAGGGTCAACCCACCCTGGGCTTTGCATTGAGCGACCGTGCGGCTGGGCTTGTCGGAAGAGATCGGCGCGACCAGCGCGACGTCTTCCCCAACCTTGAACATCTGCTCCACAGTCAGCGCCGAGCCACTCAACAGGCTGTCGGCCCACTCATCGAAGGTGTTCAGGCAGGTGCGAAAATCGGCTAAAACCCGACTGACGTCCGGTGCCTTGGGATCCATGGGCGCCAGCACAAAGCTGGCAAACGCCGGGATCAAGAGCCAGCCCTA
>NZ_JAHSTT010000042.1 GCF_019145205.1 Pseudomonas khavaziana | reverse complement strand
CTAAGTGGCCTGAGCCCTGTGGAATACAGGACTCAAGCACGGCGGGCATAGAAGGCGTCCAGCACATTCGGGGTCAGATCAATACGCGGACACAATCGCCCTTATCGGCCTGGCTCGGAAGGTGTGTTCCCCAGCCCCTTACGATTCTAAGGGGGGTGGATAAAATAAACTAAACTTATCAGGACGCTTCATTCCGGTAGTCAGGTGATTGTAAGGTCAAGTCTAAGCTTTAATGTGATCTCGCAATTACCCGTTTCTTCTATGGTCGAAATGTAGGGTTTGTACTTACCAAGATCGGAGTAGCATGGGTTTGAATATTAACTAGTCGAGCTGAGTGCAGCTGCTTACTTAACGGCACGAGTTCAAGATTGGCGTCCACCAAGAACTTGCGCGTCGTTCCATCCGGTCCGATAGCGTCGGTTAAGCGAGTCGGTGGTCTGGAAGCCACCATTGTGAAGGGATCGAATATTTCATAGCTATCTTTCACTACGAGATATTCGTTTTCGTTTGTGTCTCCGGACACAGAGACATCTATTACTGTCATCATCACTATAGGTTTAAATTTAACAGGATCTAAAACTGCTTTATTTGCTCCCATTACTACCCACGCCTTCTGGTATGGCCTATTCGGCGAGTGCGCTTCGACGAGAAGAGTATCCGGTATAGCTGTAAAGGGCTTATCAAAAGCCAATGCTGAACCCTTTTGGTCCTTCAGTACCTGAATCTGGGCCCCAGAAGACGATGCACAAAGAACGATGTCGATAGAAATATTATTGATCATTACTTGCGTTAAGTCTTCAAGGTTCGCACCCACCAGCTTTTCGTTGCCCTGTGCGTCATGCATACGGAACACATTGGAGTCACCCTCAATAGGCTTCGGATTTGTCACCCCAGCCTCTGGCAACGGCGCACCATGGTCGTTTACAAGAATACCCCTGGCCTTTTCTGAGTCACCCGCCTTCGGCGT
>NZ_JAHSTT010000041.1 GCF_019145205.1 Pseudomonas khavaziana | reverse complement strand
TGAACTGGCCTAATGATTTTGGACACTTCAATCGGGCGCTATGATAGCGCCCAAATATGAGGTGTTTGGATATGCGTAAATCTTATTCGAGTGAGTTCAAGCTCAAGGCTGCCAGCATGGTGCTGGATGAAGGCCAGCCGGTTACTGAGGTCTGTGCCAGCCTGGATATCGGCCCCACAGCCCTACGCCGCTGGATCGATCAAGTGCAAAAAGAACGCTTGGGCTCGACTCCGGTAGGGGCCAAGGCGATTACCGCTGATCAACGAGAAATCCAGAGGCTCAAAGCTCTGCTTAGAGAGAAAGACCTGGATATCGAAATCCTAAAAAAGGCCAGTGCTCTCCTGCTTTTGGACGCCAAAGATCATTCACGCTGATCGATGAGCTGGACGAGCAGTACGGCGTTAAAAGGTGTTGTCGGGTGTTTGGGATCAACCGCAGTAGCTTCTACGCCTGGCGCCAGCGCAAAGGCAGAGCAAATCCCGAACGGGACAAGCTCAAAGCCGCGCTGGTCAGGCACCACAAGGCGTCCAGAGAGTCGGCCGGCGCACGTACTTTGTCCAAGGAGCTACAAGCCAAAGGGCATCGTATCGGACGTTACATGGCTCGCAGTTTGATGCGTGAAGCTGGCATCGCTAGTCGTCAGCGCAGGCGCCATAAGTACAAGTCGCCGGGCGTGGAGGCCTTGGTAGCGCCGCACATGCTCAAGCGGAAATTTGACGTGACGGCGGTTAATCAGGTGTGGTGTGGCGACGTGACTTACATCAAGGTCGGCAAGCGGTGGATGTACTTCGCAGCCATTTTGGATCTGTACGCTCGCAGGATCGTAGGCTGGTCGTTCTCGATGATTTCCGATGCCAACCTGACCTGCGAAGCACTAGGCATGGCAGTGGAGCTACGTGGCCATCCTCAGGATGTGTTGTTTCATTCTGACCAAGGTTGTCAGTACACCAGTCATAAATTCAGAAATTTGCTGCTGAAACATGGATTTAGGCAAAGCATGAGTCGTAAAGGCGAGTGCTGGGACAACGCTCCAATGGAGCGTTTCTTTGGCAGTTTGAAGTCGGAGTGGGTGCCTGAAGCGGGTTACAAACTCGAACATGAGGCCCGAGCAGACGTGCAGCGCTATGTCTCGCGCTACAACATCAGCAGACCTCATAGCTACAACGACTACCGGTCGCCGGTCTCGAAGGAAAGGTTGGCGGCGTGAACCTTAATCAGTGTCCAAGATTACTTGACCAGTTCA
>NZ_JAHSTT010000040.1 GCF_019145205.1 Pseudomonas khavaziana | reverse complement strand
TACTGGAGCAAATCGGCTCTCCGTTTAAGCGCTGGCGAACGCCATAGCCATTTCAGTGAAGCGTGAGGTCCATGTATTCCTGGGCTCCGACCTCAGGTAAGGATTACCTTCGGGCAGACGCCATCTGAACTGCCTCTTGCCTTGCCCAACTAACCGATACAGTGTTTCACCGCTGAGTTTACCGTTATTGGTCTTGCCAAATAAAACCCAGGTCTTACTTTGGCTAGGCTTAGGTGCTTTGCACCATTGGCGCATCAGGGGGTTGATACGGGACGGGAGCGGTATTTGTGAGTCAGCCAATGGGCTAGTTTCCAAAACATGACACGATCGATATAGCTGAATACTTTGGCTTTGAAATCAACGAATTGATAAAACGCCGCCCACCCTTTCAGCTTTCAGTTGATTGATTCAACCATGTCGATCTTAATTTCACTGTGGTTACCTGATAGCAGTGCCAAGTCTGTCGCCTATTCCGTCCATTTTGCCGCTGCACGCTCCTCGCAGCAGCTATTCCCTCGTTACGGACGCACCTCTCCTGTGCTGAAGATCAAATATCGACGCGTCATCTAAAGGTTCGACAGAGCGAACAGCGTCACCATCTGAGAAGTATTTTTCACCAAGCCTCGGAACCGCACTTTCGTATAACCAAACTGACGCTTGATCACTCGAAATGGATGCTCAACCTTGGAGCGAACCTGGGCCTTGCTTTTCTCGATTTTGCGTCCCGCATGTTCTTCGCGCTTCTCGACACCGGTATAGGTCGTACTGGGTACATGGCATCGACGATGGTGCCTTGTCGTAGCGAAAAGCCACGGTCGCCTAGATAGCCATTGATCACGCCGAGAATAGCAGCGCCCAACTCGTGCTTTTCCAGCAGGCGACGGAAGTTGAGGACGGTAGTTTCATCGAGGATCAGCTCCAGGCCCAGACCGGAAGCTGGCGCAAGATCGTACGTCTCGTACAGCGCTTCTTTCATCGCAGGATCGCTGTAACTGAACCAGTTCTGCATGAGATGAACCCACAGCATCGCCATCGAAGGATAGGCCGAACGACCACCTTCGCCCTTCAGGTAATGAGGTTCGATCAGGGCAATCAGTCCCTTCCGGGGTACGACCCGATCCATCTCATTCAGGAACAACTCCTTGCGGGTCTGCTTGCGCTTACCGGTGCACTCGGCATCGGCGAAGATCATTTGCTTCATTGAAAACCCCGGTGGCAGGATAGTTGTCGACTCTCCTGATTTACCCCAAAAAGCATACCGAGGGCGGAGAGAGACAGGTTGTGACGTACTATTCACC
>NZ_JAHSTT010000004.1 GCF_019145205.1 Pseudomonas khavaziana | reverse complement strand
GCGAAAAACTCATAGGCGCCGCGTTCATTCAGGAAGCACGCGTTATCGTTGACGTTTTTCGCGAGCAAGCTCGCTCCTACAGAGGGCGGTATACGCTTAACTGAACGGCATTGCGCCAAAAGGCGGGGTTTGTCGTTTCAGCGCGCAGTGTCAGCCTGTTACCAATCCACGGCGTAACTCAGACTGAAGGTACGACCTTCGGCATTCGGATACGGTGCGCGGGCATTGGCCTGGGCGAACATGTTCTGGTAGTTGCGGTTGGTGAGGTTGTACACCGCACCTTCGAGGCGACCTACCGGTAGCCTTACCGAACCCAACAGGTCGACCAGGGTATAGCCTTGGATATCGCGACCGTTGTTGTCCTTGGCGGCAGCGTCATAATCGGCCAGGCGCATGGCCTGCAGGCGCAGGCTGTAGTCGCCACGGTCATAGCCGACGAACGCTGTGGTTTTGGCCGGGGAGATGCGTGTGGCGGGCAGGTCGATCCATTTGCCGTTCTGCTGGGTCTCGCCTTTGGAGTAAGCGTAGGTGCCGCCTACTGACCACTGGTCGGTGACGTTATACGTCAGGCTGGTTTCGATGCCGCGCACGCGCTCTTTCTGATTGATCAGGCGCAGTACACGGTCGTTGGCATCGTAGAACTGTGTGACATCCGAGGTGTTTTCATACGCTGTGACATTGGCCAGCCACTTGTCCCAATTGCCACGCCAGCCCAGCTCATAGCTGTCGACCTTCAACGCCTGGGCATTGAGGTCTTGAATGTTGTACGTGCTGTTGACGTCACGCAGGAAACGCTGGATATCCGGCAGGGAAAAGCCCTGGCTGAAGTTGGCGAATACATCCTGGTTTTCACTCAGGTGGTACACCGCGCCGAGGTTGTAGAGGGTGTCGTCATACTTGAGGGTGCCGCCCGGCAGTGTCGCGCGATTGCCCGTCTGGACGATTTCGCCGTAAGCGATGCTGTCGTCGACTTCGCTCTCGATCCATTCGCGGCGCACGCCACCTCGCAAGGTCCAGTCACCGATGTCATAGGACAGCTGGCCGAAGATGGCCTTGGTGGTGGTCTGGATGTCCGGGCCCAGCTCGAAGGTGGTGCCGGTCTTCGTGTACGTCAGGCCGTTGACCCGGTATTGGTCGCCACGTTGACGCGAGGTTTCATGATCATAGTCAGCGCCCCAGACCAGGTTGCCGGTCGCAGGGCCGATATCCGGCATCTGCGTGTCGATCGCTGCGCGCAAGCCATAGACCTCTTGCACGCTGTTGTTGTCGGAGATCCCGGCGCGGCCCCTGGACAGATCCGGGAAGAACAACGCGTCAGCGCGGCGCCAGTAACTTTCGACCTGCAAGCCCTGGCCGTAGAAGTCCTTGTCTGCGTAGTTGAGATTGACCGCCTGGTTATGGGTGGACGGTTGGTCGTCCAGGTCCAGGCCTTTTACCGCTACAGCCGAGCTGGTGATGCGTGGGTTCTTGGTATAGCGGGTGTCCTGTTCGTCTTTGTAGTCTTGCAACGACAGGCTGATCTTCTTGTCGTCATCCAACTCGTAGCCAAAGCGACCTTGCAGGTCGTAGGTGTCGGTGTCCATGTTGCTGCCCTGGGACGTATCCTGGGGAATGCGCTTGCCGTTACCGTCGAACTGGTCGTTGCGTTGCACGAAGTTGCCCGACAGGTACCAGTCCAGCGGGCCCTCGCGGCCGGTTGCACTCTGGAATGCCTGGTAGGAAAAGCCTTTGCGGCTGAGGTCGTTGCCGGCCGTCATGCCGATCTTGCTGCTGAAGGCCAGGTCTTCACCTTTGTTGCGCTTGGTGATGATGTTGATGATGCCGCCGGATGCGCCTGCGCCGTAGACACTGCTGGCGCCGGAAATGACTTCGATGCGCTCAATGCTTTCCGGTGCCACGCTGTTGAGCTGGCGGAAGTTATCGCGCGTGGCGTTCTGGGAGACACCGTCAATCAGGATCAGCGTATTGCGCCCGCGAAGCGTCTGGCCGAAGTTGCTCATGCCGCCGCTGGAGGGGGCGATGCCCGGGACCAATTGCCCGAGGATATCGGCAACCCGGCGTCCGGCTGACGTTTGCTGGCGGATCTGTTCCTCATTGATAACCTGTACTGAACCCGGGATCGCCGCAATACTGGTTTCACTGCGCGTGGCCGAGACCACCGTGGCCTGTAGTTGCAGGCTGGTCGCCGCCGGCGTTTCTTCAGTCTGCTCAGCCCAGACGGGGGCACTGATCGACCCGAGCAGGGGCAGCAGGATGGCCCATTGTGTTGTGTTCATGACCTTGCCTTTAAGTTATTAGAAGTATTGACAGAAAAATCGGACGTCTCAGGTGTTCGGGTGAACGAACGGATTGCGCGGATACCGACGGCGGCCACTGCGTAGGTGAGTGCGACCAGCCAGAAGCTGTGGGCCAAACCCACCAAGCCCATGCCGATACCGCCCATCAGCGCGCCGCACAGCGCACCAGCTTTCGCAGCGCTGTTGCCCATGCCCAGGGCGAACCCCTGCTGGCTGGGCGCTACGGTATTGGCGATCAACGTGTAGGCCACGGGCAACAGCGCACCCTGCCACACCCCCCACAGCAGCCGACTGGCGAGGAACCCCAGCCATTCACTGGCCAGCGCCGTAAAGGCCAGTGTGAAGGCGCAGGCCCATGTGACCCACTCGATGATACGCAGCGTGTGTGCGGGCTGATGTCGATCGAACAGGCGGCCCCATAATGGCGCGGACACCGCCAGCGTCAAGGCGCTGGCGGCGTAGCTGGCGCCGATCAGCCACGCGGGGGCGTGCAGAACACCGGCAACATATAACGCGTAAAACGGTTGAGGCATCATCTTGGCTGCCTGGATCAATACGATGATTCCCAACATCGCGCCCAGCCAGCCCTTGGGAAGAGCGGCGGGCCTGGACGTGCTGACAGGTCTGGATCGTGGCGAGTCGCTGGGCAGGAACAGGCTGATTATCGCGCACATCAGGCAGACTGCGGTGGCGCTGTAGCACAGCAATGCGAAACCAGATATATCCATCAGCCAGCCACCCAGCACCGGCCCGGCCAGGGAGCCCACGGCGGTGGCTGATTGCAGTCGGGCAAGAACGTGCCCACGGCCCCCCTCGCCACAGCAGGCCAATGCATAGGCTTGGGCGGCTGCAATGAAGCCGGCCAACGCCCCTTGCGCCACGCGGATGAGCACCAGCAACCAGGGGTCGAGCGTAATGGCAGCCAACGCCTGGCATACCGCCAGCGCCAGCAGCGCCCGAATGATCATCGGCTTATGGCCGGTACGGTCACCCAAGCGTCCCCACATGGGCGTGAGGATCATCGCCGCCATCATTGGCCCGGCATATACCAGCGAAGACAGCAGGCCGGTGTAATGGGCGTTTGCGGCGCCAAGCAGCTTCTGGATCTGCAAGGGCCAGAAAGGGCCGCTCATTTCCATGGCGCCCATGGACACCAGCTGAATCACCACCAGCAAGCGCAGCGCAGCGCTGTTAGCCGACATTGACAGCAGCACTCAGCGGGTTGGGTAAGCGCCCGACAATATCGGCGTGGCTTTCCATCAGTCGCATGCGCATGAACGACTTGGCTGGCCAGTCCTGTTCCAGCAGCGCGGCACGTTCGGTCAGCCAAAGTTGTGGTTCGACCTGGCTGCGCACGTCATCGAAGCACTGGCTGACCTGCGCTGACAGTTCGTCCCACAACAGCGCCTGAGCAATATCGAAGTGGCGTGCACAGAGCAATACCAACTCGCCCAAATGGCACATGAACACCGTGTGCAGCAACTTGTCGCGCACGAAGCCGGCATCGTCATACAACGTCATCTTCGGGTCATGCAGTTCGATGTCCAGGCCTTGGGCGTGCAGGGTTTTACGGTCGATGCGGATGTCGCCGAAATCCCGCAACAGCAGGCGGCTGACGTGGCCGTCTGGGCTCATGACCATAAAGGAATTCTGTTGATGGGCCTCGAAGGCCACGCCATAGCGCAGGTACATGCCCAGCAGGGCTGGCACTGCGATTGACGCGTAGTCCTTGAAAAAAGCGCAGATGGCCTGCGCATCGTCAGTGCCTTTGCTCAGGCGCACCCACTGCCTCAGCAACGGCTGCCCATGCTGGTCGGTGGCGAACAGGCTGCCGACAGGGATCGCCATTTCGCCCGGTTTTAGCAGGCTCTGGGGGTTGTCGCGGTAGAGGACGGCCAGGTGGCGTGAGTGCTCGTCATTCACCGGTTGTGGCTTGAAATGCACGCCGAGGCGCTCGGGTACGATGCTCAGAAGGCGCTGGATCCCAGGCTCGCGCGCCAGGATTGTCTGCAGCAGATGGCTGATCCGCGGCCCCATGCGCGCCGAACGGGGTGACACCGTGCGTTGCACGCTGGTCAGACGCAGCGAAACCGGGAGCTTGACCATGGGCGCGTCGCTGCGGCCTTCAGGCAAAACGGTTCTGAACGACATAGTCGGGTGGGCCGTGAAGGCCACGATGTCGGTCAGCACCAGTAGCCGGTCAGCGATTTCATTGGCGAACAGTTGCGGTAACTCCTGACGAGCTTGCCAAGGGTGGGCAGGCAGCGGCAGGTAATCGTTGGCTTCAAGCCCCAGAGCGCTCAGACGTGCGGTCAATTGGCGGGCGGCGTGCGGGAAGTGGTTTTGCCACCACTGCCAGTAATCCGCGGTACCGGCCAAGCTTTCGACATGGGCGTACTGGTGGTGCAACGCACAGAGCAATACCGGAAAACGCGCCTCGAACTCCGGCGAGAAATCGATGACCTGATCTGTTCCCAAACCCAGCTTCGTCTTGTAGTTGGGGTGCCAGGGATGACCGAGTGTGCCCCACTGCTCAAGCACTGATGTCGGGTTGCAAGCGCCAGGCTCATCCTTGAGATAGCAGAGCAGGTTGTCCTGGTGCACGGGGCCCATTGAGGCATGCAGTCTGAGCGTCCACTCCCCGTGAAAGGCGAGGCACAGGGTATCGTTGATGAAGCTGTCGTCGATCTCTGTGTTGAGACGCTCCAGGACCTCTGGTTCGGCAGGCGATGCGAGGCTGGTATTCAGTAAGGTCAGCAACTGCGACGGGAACTGGACTTTCTGTTCATGCTGCCCGGCCCGCAGCACACTGACCTTGCCGCGCAAATCCCAGCTGGCCATGCGACCGGAACGCAGATGCTCAAAGCGCACGCGGGTCTGGTCGGGTAACAGCAGCCAGCAGTGGCCGTGAGCGTCATAGCTGAGTGTGTTTGGGTCAAGCAGGTCTTCACGAAATAATGCCTGGATCAGGCGTTGGAAACTGCGTTCTGAGGCGGGTGCCAAGGTAGCGAACAGCGTTTCAATGGTGATGTGGCTGGCCTGGAATTGATGGCTGGCAAGCGCTTCACCCCAGCGGCCAAGCAGGGATTGTTCCGGTGTGGTGACGTGTCCGGGCATCAGGTCAAACTCCATTTTGCGTGGTGCGAGTGAAAAGCGCAGCGATACTATCGAGAATCATTATCAGATGTCGATTTATTGTTTTGCTTTTTGCAGAAAAGATTATTCAAGGGGGCGAGAGGCGGGGGGCTGCGGATGCAAATCGTGCGATTGCGCCGTAGCGGCGACAGGCCTGAACGCGCCTGGGGCACGCTGGTTAAGGGTGTTTGTAGGCCAAATCTGTCGTGCACAGCCTTGGAGATTGTCGGAGGTGTCTGTTATTGCGCGGTCGTATAAATGCTAAGAAAAATGACCGCTTTTTAAAACGCAAGCCCCGCTCAAAAGGCGGGGTTTACGTTGTAGGCGGTCCGGCTGCGTGGGCCGGGCGCCTATGGTATCTCAGCGTTTCAGGAGCCTTCTGCGCGGCTTTTCATTTCAAGAGATTCAAGCTCGTTTTTATAATTGTGGGCGTCGCTCTCGTTGTGAAACATGCCGACCAGCAAATCTTGTTGATGTACATCCCAGATGTGAATCCCGTGGCCTACCGCTTCATGGGACATATGTTCATCGTCGCGTTCAGTTACTTTTACAGTCATCTGCTTGCTCCAATCTCTGGTTGATCTGCGGCAAGTCGTCGCAGGCCTTTGTTATATGGTTTGTTAGCTTGCTAAGTAAACGGTTTTTGCACGCAACAATTTATTGCAGCAGGCGCAACAATCGCGCAGGCCGCTAAAACCGGGGCATTCGGTCGCAGGGTCATGAGTTTTATGACAAAAGTTTCATGTTCCAGCCTGGCTGTGAGCCTTTTATTTGCTCTGACGTCGCTATCGGGAGCAAGCCTCCTCCCACAGTGGAATGCATTTCAAATGTGGGAGGGGGGCTTGTCTCCGATGGCGTCATAAGCTTCACAGCAAAGTTTCCAGGCAAAAAAAAGCCCCGCATTCAGCGAGGCTCTTTTGCAGCACATCGGCAATCAGCTGCCCTTGACGGCCTGGCCATCAACGGTGCCATCCTGCAGCATGATGTTGTATTCCTTGCCATCGGTCTCAACCTGGCGCAGGGCTACCAGGATGCCGCCCTGGTCCTTGGCAAACCACATCTGGGTAATGCGCTTGCTCTGCGACGGGTCACGCACGCGCTCGACCTTGATCGCATCGATCGAGCCTACCTTGGTCTGGACTTTTTCCGGGCCGATTACGCGGAAGTCGTAGGTATCGGTATCAGTGCCTTCGACCACGCGGTAGCTCATGCTTTTCTTGCCGGCGGCGACGTCGCGCTGCAAGGCGAGCTGGTAGGTGGACTTGTCGAGCATGCCACTTTCGAGAGTGACATTGACCGGGTCTTTGTTTTCAAAGCCGGTGACTTTCTTGGCGCTTTGGTCGAAGTCCAGATTGATTTTCTTCGCCTTGCCCAGCCCACCGCGCTCGAAGCTGTAGCTCTTGGGTTGCAGGGTGTCCTTGTCGAACAGGATCACGCTGGTTTCGGTCAGGCTGGCAATCATCATCGACGCCTTGAAGTTCAAGGTCCAGGTGCCGTCGCCATTCTTGACCAGGCTGCGTTCAGCCGAACCACTCATGGGCAGCTGTTTCCAGTCGGCGGTGTAGCTGACGGAGAAAGGGTGAAGGTCTGCCGCTTGTACGGCAGGCAAAGCGAACAGCGCAAAAGCGAAGAGCAGGGCGCGACGCATAAAATCTCCTAGGTTCGAATCAAGTGGCCGCTGGCCGCGAGTAACTGACCGTCCAATAATGCACCCTGTTCACCAAGAATCAACCGACCCTCGGCAAACCAGCGAACAGCCAGCGGGTAAATCCTGTGTTCCTGGGTATGAACCCGTTGCGCAAGCGTCTGCGCCGAGTCGCCTGACTCTACCGGAACCACTGCCTGTACGACCAGAGGCCCGCCATCGAGTTCCTCTGTGACAAAGTGCACGCTGCAGCCGTGCTCGCTGTCGCCAGCCTCAAGGGCGCGCTGATGGGTGTGCATGCCTTTGTACTTGGGCAGCAGGGAAGGGTGGATATTGAGCAGGCGTCCTTCGTAATGCCGCACGAAATCAGCGCTGAGGATACGCATGAAGCCGGCCAGCACGACCAGTTTGGGCTCAAAGGCGTCAATCAGTTCGATCAAGGCGCGGTCGAAGGCTTCGCGACCATCGAACGCCTTGTGATCCAGGGAGCGGGTTTCGATACCCGCGTCCCTGGCGCGTTGCAGGCCGTAGGCGTCGCTGCGGTTGGAAATCACCGCAGCGATGCGCACCGGGCTGTCGCCGGTGCGCGTGCTGTCGATCAGGGCCTGCAAGTTACTGCCGGTGCCGGAAAGCAGCACCACGACATCACAGGTCGAAGGCATCAGTGAGCCTTGAGGTTCTTCAGTTCAACCTGGGCTGCGCCTTCTGGAGCAGTGGCGATCTGGCCGATGACCCAAGGTTGCTCGCCGGCTTCACGCAACACGTTCAGCGCGGTTTCAACGTGCTCTTGCGCTACGCAGATGACCATGCCCACGCCGCAGTTCAGCACGCGGTGCATCTCGGTTTCGTTGACGTTGCCCTTCTCCTGCAGCCAATCGAAGACTGCCGGACGCTGCCAGCTGGCCACGTCGACAATCGCCTGGGCGCCTTTTGGCAATACGCGCGGGATGTTGTCCAGCAGGCCGCCGCCAGTGATGTGGGCCATGGCCTTGACTGCGCCAGTGTCCTTGATCAGCTTGAGCAGCGGCTTGACGTAGATGCGGGTCGGGGCCATCAGCAGGTCGGTCAGTGGCTTGCCGTCCAGCTGGATGTTCTCGATGTCGGCGCCGGAGACTTCGATGATCTTGCGGATCAGCGAGTAGCCGTTGGAGTGCGGGCCGGACGATGGCAGGGCGAGCAGGGCGTCGCCGGCCGCCACCTTGGAGCCGTCGATGATCTCGGCCTTTTCCACGACGCCGACACAGAAGCCGGCCAGGTCGTAGTCCTCGCCTTCGTACATGCCTGGCATTTCAGCGGTTTCGCCGCCTACCAGAGAGCAACCCGACAGTTCGCAGCCGGCGCCGATGCCGGTCACGACCTGGGTCGCGGTCTCGACATTGAGCTTGCCGGTGGCGTAGTAGTCGAGGAAGAACAACGGCTCGGCGCCGCACACCACCAGGTCGTTGACGCACATGGCAACCAGGTCGATGCCGATGCTGTCGTGCTTGTTCAGGTTCAGCGCCAGGCGCAGCTTGGTGCCCACGCCGTCGGTGCCGGACACCAGTACAGGCTGCTTGTAGCCGGCCGGGATTTCGCAGAGGGCGCCAAAACCGCCCAGGCCGCCCATGACTTCGGGGCGCGCAGTGCGCTTGGCGACGCTCTTGATGCGTTCGACCAATGCTTCACCGGCGTCGATGTCTACACCGGCGTCCTTGTAGCTCAGGGAGGGTTGCTTGCTCATGATCCAGGCCTTTAGGGGGGGATTCAGGGGTAACGACCGAGCGGGCGGGCGCTTTTGGAAAAGGCCGCTGCCGTTGACGGTCTGCGAAGGCGCGCGATTTTATCAGGCTTGAAGGGCAGCGGCCATCCTCGGGCCGACGGGCAGGGCTATATAGATTAAAAAAGCCGGTTAAAAATACTGATCGTCCCTGCCAAGCGGCATATTAAGGTATAGCCTTGAACCCGCTATCGTTATGACAGTACAAAAACTTACCGAGACCACGTGAATGTTTTGCCGGGTGCTGTGGTCACAGCCTGGCTTAACCGATTCACGCGGTCTGTTCCAGCCGCTAAATTTGTCGTTCGGGAATCTTCCATGCGTCTGTGTAAATTCTTCTTTGTAGGCTGTTTGTCGTTGGTCAGCCTGGCGAGTCATGCCGAAACCCTCAATGGCCTCTATCAAGTGCTCGAACCCGTCAGCAGCCAGTCGCCCCAAGAGCGCGACCAGGCCACCCAGCGTGCCGTGCAGACCCTGGTGATCCGCCTGACCGGCGACGCCAAGGCTGCCGACGGCCCTGGGCTGGCGGCGATCCGCAAGGACCCGCAACAAATCATCAGCCAGTATGGCTACGACGCCGGCCCACCGGAAAGCCTGCAAGTGGACTTCGACCCAGTCAGCACTGATCGCGCCTTGCGTGACGCGGGCCTGTCGATCTGGGGCAGCAATCGGCCGTCGATCCTCGGTTGGTGGCTGAACGATTCCACCGAAGGCAGCAGCCTGGTCGGCGATGGCCAGGCGGTTGCCCAGGCGCTGCGCCGGGCCGCGCAACACCGTGGCTTGCCGCTGCGCCTGCCGCTGGGCGATCTGGATGAGCAGGTGGTTGCCACTGCGCCAAACCTGGAAAGTGCCGACGCCACGCCCTTGCGCGCAGCCTCCGAGCGCTACGGCGCCGATGCTTTGCTCGCTGTGCACGCGCGTCAGGAAGGCAATCAGTGGCAGGCCAAATGGCGCCTGTGGCTGGGCGACAAGGCCGAGCAGGGCACTGCCCAGGGCGCTGATACTGCCGCACTGGCCGATGCTGTATTGCTGGCGGTCAGCCAAACGCTGGCGCCGCGCTTTGCGGTCAAGCCGGGGGTGAGCAGCGAGCAGCTGCTTGAAGTGCAAGGCATGAACCTGGAGCGCTACGCGGCATTGGGCCGCTTGCTGGAGCCTTTTGGTGGCCAGCCGCAATTAGTGGACGGCAATCGCATTGTGTATCGCGTCAATGGCAGCGCCGAGCAGCTGCGTACCCAATTGAGCCTGGCCAAATTGCAGGAAATTCCCGCAGGTGAAGTCCTGGTTCAGCAACCGCTGGTGGATGGCACGCAACCGGCGCCTACACCTGAGCCCCAGGCACAACTGCGTTTTCGTTGGTAAATGGTGCTCCTCCTTCTATATAGAAGGAGGGCGTAGATAGATAACAGATGGAGTGGTTTATGGCGGATACGCGTCGTTGGGTGTGGCTTGGCGGGATTGTCCTGCTGTGCGGTTTTGTGTTCTTGCTGCATTCGATCCTGACGCCGTTTCTGGTGGCGCTGCTGCTCGCGTATCTGTTCGATCCCGTGGTGGATCGCCTGGAAAAAGCCGGTATGTCGCGCACCTGGGGTGTGGTCACGGTGTTTGCGCTGTTCACGCTGATTATCACGGCGCTGGTGTTGATACTGGTGCCGATGTTGGCCAAGCAGCTGTTTCGCCTCTATGAACTGGCGCCGCAGATGCTCGACTGGTTGCAGCACACGGCGATGCCGTGGGCGCAGTCCAAGTTTGGGCTGGCGGATGGTTTCTGGAAGTTCGACAAGGTCAAGGCGGCCATCAGCGAACATATGGACAAGACCACCGACATCGTCAGTGTGGTGCTCAGCCAGGCGACCGCTTCAAGCCTGGCGCTGATCGGCTGGTTGACCAACCTGGTGTTGATCCCGGTGGTGGCGTTCTACCTGCTGCGGGACTGGGACATCATGATGGCCAAGATCCGCAGCCTGCTGCCCCGCGACCGCGAAGAACGCATCGTCTCGCTGGCAGGGGAATGCCATGAGGTGCTCGGTGCATTTGTCCGCGGCCAATTGCTGGTGATGCTGGCCTTGGGGGTTATCTACGCTGCCGGTCTGATGGCGATCGGCCTGGAGCTGGGGCTGTTGATCGGCCTGATCGCGGGCCTGGCGGCTATCGTGCCGTACATGGGCTTTGTGATCGGCATCGGTGCGGCGCTGGTGGCGGGCTTGTTCCAGTTTGGCGGCGACCTTTACCCGATGCTGGGGATTGTCGCGGTGTTCATGGTCGGCCAGGCGTTGGAAGGCATGGTGCTGACGCCGCTGCTGGTGGGTGATCGGATTGGCCTGCATCCGGTTGCGGTGATCTTTGCGATCCTGGCCGGTGGCGAGTTGTTCGGCTTTACCGGCATCCTGCTCGCGCTGCCGGTGGCGGCGGTGATCATGGTGCTGGTACGGCATGTACACGACTTATATAAGGATTCGGACGTGTACACGGGCATTGATGAGCCTGATTTGTAATCGTGATGTCACAAACCCGGCCCAGGCCGGGTTTGTTGTTTCTGACGGCGGGTGCGTCAAACAATCCGCGTAAATTCGCCACGTTAACGCAAACCTTTGATTTTGCTTGTGGTCTGCTGCATTGTGCGCCCGGCGTCACGGGTATAAACTTTGCAAACTTTACATAGAGGCCACTAACGGTTCGATGGGAGCCGTTCAGTCAGCATGAAACCGATTCAGCTGCCCCTAGGTGTGCGTCTGCGTGATGACGCTACCTTTATCAACTACTACCCAGGCGCCAATGCCGCTGCACTCGGCTATGTCGAGCGGCTCTGCGAAGCCGACGCCGGGTGGACTGAAAGCCTGATCTACCTGTGGGGTAAGCATGGCGTGGGGCGTACCCACCTGCTGCAGGCCGCGTGCCTGCGTTTCGAGCAGATGGGGGAGCCGGCGGTATACCTGCCGCTGGCCGAGTTGATGGATCGCGGCATCGGCATCTTCGACAACCTTGAGCAGTACGAGCTGGTGTGTCTCGACGACTTGCAGGCAGTGGCCGGCAAAGCGGAATGGGAAGAAGCGCTGTTTCATCTGTTCAACCGCCTGCGCGACAGCGGCCGGCGCCTGCTGATCGCCGCATCGACTTCACCGCGTGAGCTGCCGGTGAAGCTGGCTGACCTCAAGTCTCGCCTGACCCTGGCGCTGATCTTCCAGATGCGCCCACTATCCGATGAGGACAAGTTGCGTGCGCTGCAACTGCGTGCGTCCCGTCGCGGCCTGCACCTGACCGACGAAGTCGGGCACTTCATCCTTACCCGTGGCACGCGCAGCATGAGCGCGTTGTTCGATTTGCTCGAGCAACTCGACCAGGCGTCGTTGCAGGCCCAAAGGAAATTGACGATTCCTTTCCTGAAAGAAACCTTGGGATGGTAAGCGATTGATTTGCCATGGTTTGGCACTTTTCAGGCGCCAGAAAACCCGCGTTTTAGCCCGGCAGGCCACGCAGTAGCAGCGATAAATGGAATTACGGCTTAGATGTCATAGTCGAAACCAGAAGTCACATAGATCGCGATTGAATTTGCAAATCGATGTGATAGAGGGCATAGTCTCGGCTTCTTTACACATCAGCCACGGTCGTGCCCATGCTAAATCGCTTCGCACCCCTCGTGCCTCTCGCACTCGTTACCCTGTTGTTTGGTTGCGCCTCCCACCCTCAGCAGGTGGTAGAGCAGCAGAAGCCACAACAGCAGACTCAACAAAAATTTGTCGCCGCCCAGTCTTCCACTGTTTATGAGGAAGAGCTGGCCACTGAAAAGGAACTGGCCGATTTTTCCGGCAGCAAGCCTTACCAGCTGCCTTTGCTGGCCGACAGCATTCTTGAACGCGGCAAGTCCCTGATCGGTACCCGTTACCGTTTTGGCGGTACCTCTGAAGCTGGTTTCGATTGCAGCGGCTTCATCGGCTACCTGTTTCGTGAAGAAGCCGGCATGAATCTGCCTCGCTCGACGCGCGAAATGATCAACGTGGATGCACCGTTGGTCGCACGCAACAACCTCAAGCCGGGTGATCTGCTTTTCTTTAGTACCAGTGGTCGTGGACGTGTCAGCCACGCTGGTATCTACTTGGGTGATAACCAGTTTATTCACTCCAGCAGCCGCCGCAGTGGTGGTGTCCGGGTCGATAACCTGGGTGACAGCTACTGGAGCAAAACCTTCATCGAAGCCAAGCGCGCACTCGCCATGGCCCCGACTACGGTTACCGCTAGTAAGTAAAGTTAAAGTGATACTTGAAGTTTGACGTGTAAGCGCTAGAATCCCTGGACATTGTTGTCATCCGTTCGCGCGAGCTTTGCTTGCGCGTTCTGGTTTTCAACGTTCGGCAGCGAAAGCCGCATCCAGACCAGGATTGTTCTGCACATGTCGACCTCGGCCCGCCTGATTCTTATTGTTTGCGCCGCGCTGCTCAGCGCCTGTGCAAGCCGTCCACCGCCGCCCGCGCCTGTAGCGGTCAAGCCCAAGCCGGTGTTCAACTACGCTACCCAGAATTTCTCGCCTGCTGCCGAAGATGTGCTCTTCCGCGCCCTGGGCCTGGTCGGCACGCCTTATCGTTGGGGCGGCAACACGCCGGACTCGGGGTTTGATTGCAGCGGCCTGATTGGCTTTGTATTTCGCGATGCCGCCGGGATCTCCCTGCCGCGCACCACCCGCGAGCTGATCGTGATGCGCGCCCAGGATGTCAGTGAGCGGAACCTGCAAACCGGCGACCTGCTGTTCTTTGCCACCGGTGGTGGTTCGCGGGTCAGCCATGCGGGGATTTATGTCGGGGAAGGGCGCTTTGTGCATGCGCCGCAAACCGGCGGTACGGTGAAGCTGGATACGCTATCCAAAGCGTATTGGCAGAATGCCTATCTGAGTGCCAAGCGTGTATTGCCGGCGAATCTGGCACGCAACCCTTGAGTCGTACATAGATCCAAGTGTGGGAGGGGGCTTGCTCCCGATAGCGGTCTGTCAGCTGAGTATGTGCTGACTGTTACACCGCTATCGGGAGCAAGTCGAATCGTCGCACCGCCCCTCCCACATTGGTTTTATAGTGTGCTTGAGATGGGTTATTTGGCTGCCGAAACCCGCCAAACCTTATTCCCCACATCATCAGCCACGAGCAAATCCCCTTGCTGGTCGATCACCACACCCACCGGCCGGCCCATGGCTTTCTCATCGCTGTTGAGAAACCCCGTCAGCACATCCACCGGCTGTCCTTTTGGCTGGCCCCCTTCAAACGGCACGAAAATCACCTTGTAGCCACTGTGTGGCTTGCGATTCCACGAACCATGCTGGCCGATAAACGCACCGTTGCTGAACTGCGCGGGCAGTCTGTTGCCCTCGGCGAACGTCAGCCCCAGTGAGGCGGTATGAGGGCCTACCGCGTAGTCCGGCGCGATGGCCTTGGCGACCAGATCAGGGTTTTGCGGTGTGACACGCACATCCACATGCTGGCCGTAATAGCTGAAAGGCCAGCCATAAAACCCGCCATCCTTGACTGAGGTGATGTAGTCGGGCACCAGGTCACTGCCGATTTCATCGCGTTCATTGACCGCCGTCCACAGCTTGCCGCTCTGAGGTTCCCAGGCCATGCCGTTAGGGTTGCGCAGGCCGGAGGCGAAAATGCGGTGCTTGCCGGTGGCGCGGTCGACTTCCCAGATTGCGGCGCGGCCCTGCTCTGCCTCCAGGCCGTTTTCACCGACGTTGCTGTTGGAGCCGACGCTTACATACAGCTTGCTGCCATCCTTGCTGGCCACCACGTTTTTCGTCCAGTGGTGGTTCAAAGGCCCGCCCGGTAAGTCCACGACCTTGGTGCCCCGGGCTTTGATCGCGGTTTCACCTGGCTGATAGGGGAAGCGCAGCAACTTATCCGAGTCCGCCACATACAGGTCGTTGCCGACCAGTGTCATGCCAAAGGGCGAATTGAGATTCTCCAGGAACACCGTGCGGGTTTCGGCCACGCCATCGTGATCGGCATCGCGCAGCAACGTAATGCGGTTCGGGCTCGGCACGCCGGCACCGGCACGGCCCATGACCTTTTCCATTACCCAGCCGCGCACGCCTTTGGAATCGTCCGGCTTGGGTGGCGCATTGGTCTCGGCCACCAGCACGTCGCCGTTGGGCAGCACGTAGAGCCAGCGCGGGTGATCCAGGCCCTCGGCGAACGCGGCAACCTGGGTGCCGGCAGCAGCAGTTGGCTTGGCGCCCTCAGGCCAGCCAATGGCCGGGGCGATATTGACGGTGGGGATCAGGGTCTTGTTCGGTTCCGGCAGCTTGGGCGCGGGCCCGGTGCCGTCGGAGACCTGCAAGGTAGAGCTTTCGCCGCAGGCGGCGAGGCTGCCGGCGAGCATGATCAGTAAGGCGAGTCGGGTTTTATGCATGGTTTTCTCCTTGATACCTGTAAGGGTAGAGAAGCAGGGTGTACGGATGGTTCAAGTACCAGGCCAGCTTTAATTGACGCTCCACCCCCAACCCACTAACCTTCGCGGCTTGTTCCAGGTGCTCTGTGGCGTGCGCGTCGGCAGAGTGAAACAGGGAAGCCGGTGAGTGAGCGCACTTGTACACAGTGTTGCCGCGATTCCGGCGCTGCCCCCGCAACGGTAAATGAGTCAAGACGGTGCTGTTTGCCACTGTATCGCTCGCGATATGGGAAGGCGCGCCCTCGGCTGCTTCGATACGACGCGCCACTCATGAGTCCGGAGACCGGCCTTGAACATTCAACAGCATCACGGTGGGCGATGCTTGGCTGTCTGTTTTGTCTTTTTCCTGCCCGCCGTTTTTTGTCCAGCCCCAACGGAGAGCTGCCATGACCGATTCCCCTGACCGCGACGAACGCCACCTGGCGCGCATGCTGCGCAAAAAAGCCGTGATCGACGAGCGCATCGCCAATTCGCCGAATGAGTGCGGCCTGTTGCTGGTACTGACCGGCAATGGCAAAGGCAAGAGCAGCTCGGCCTTCGGCATGTTGGCCCGCGCCATGGGCCACGGCATGCAGTGCGGCGTGGTGCAGTTCATCAAGGGCCGCAACAGCACCGGCGAAGAGCTGTTCTTTCGGCGCTTTCCCGAGCAGGTGCGCTTCCATGTGATGGGCGAAGGCTTCACTTGGGAAACCCAGGACCGCCAGCGCGACATAGCCGCCGCCGAGGCGGCCTGGGCCGTGTCCCGTGCGATGTTGCAAGACGCCTCTATCGGCCTGGTGGTGCTGGACGAGCTGAACATTGCCCTCAAGCACGGCTACCTGGACCTGGACCAGGTACTCAGCGACCTGCAAGCCCGCCCGCCGATGCAGCATGTGGTGGTCACCGGCCGCGGCGCCAAGCCGGAACTGATTGAAATGGCCGACACCGTCACCGAAATGGGCATGCTCAAGCACGCGTTCCAGGCCGGTATCAAGGCCCAGAAAGGCGTCGAACTTTGAATCAGCCCCGTCATTGCCCGGCCGTATTGATCGCCGCTCCGGCGTCCGGCCAGGGCAAAACCACCGTCACCGCCGCGCTGGCGCGTTTGCATCGCAACCTGGGACGCAAGGTGCGCGTGTTCAAATGCGGCCCGGATTTTCTCGACCCGATGATCCACGAGCGCGCCAGCGGTGCGCCGGTGTATCAACTGGACATGTGGATGGTGGGCGAGCAGGAAAGTCGCCGTCTGCTCTGGGAAGCGGCAGGGGAGGCTGACCTGATCCTGATCGAAGGCGTGATGGGTTTGTTCGACGGCACGCCCTCCAGCGCCGACCTGGCGCGGCACTTCGGCGTGCCGGTACTGGGCGTGATCGATGGCACCGCCATGGCCCAGACCTTTGGCGCCCTGGCTCTGGGCCTGGCACGTTATCAACCCGACCTGCCGTTTGCTGGCGTGCTGGCCAACCGTGTCGGTACTTTGCGTCATGCCCAGTTGCTCGAAGGCAGCCTCACCGAAGGCTTGCGCTGGTACGGCGCGTTGTCCCGGGAGACCGGCATCGAACTGCCCAGCCGCCACCTGGGCCTGGTGCAAGCCAGTGAATTGAATGACCTCGATGTGCGCCTGGACGCCGCCGCCCAGGCCCTGGGCAGCAGTTGTGAAGTGGCCCTGCCGCCGCCCGTGACCTTTGCCGCGCCCGCAGTGATCGAGGCCGAGCCGTTGCTCGCCGGCGTGCGCATCGCCGTGGCCCGTGACGAAGCCTTTGCCTTTACCTACGGCGCCAGCCTTGACCTGTTACGGGCGATGGGTGCTGAGCTGAGCTTTTTCTCACCGATCCATGATCGCCAACTGCCGGAAGCTGACAGTCTGTATCTGCCCGGCGGGTATCCGGAATTGCACCACCAGGCCCTGTCGGCCAACATCCCGATGCTGGAGGCCATCCGCGCACATCACGCCGCCGGCAAACCGCTGCTCGCTGAATGCGGCGGCATGCTTTACCTGCTCGATTCGCTCACCGATGTGCACGGTTCTCGTGCCGAACTGGTGGGCCTGCTGCAAGGCGATGCAGTGATGCAAAAGAAACTTGCAGCCCTGGCTCTGCAAAGCGTCGAACTGCCGGAAGGCGTCCTGCGCGGCCACACCTACCACCATTCCCTGACCAACACCGAATGGGCGCCAATTGCCCGCGGCCTGAGCCCCAACGGTGGGCGCGGTGCCGAAGCGGTGTACCGCCAAGGGCGGATGACCGCGTCCTACGTGCACTTTTATTTCCCGTCGAATCCTGGCGCGGTGGCCGCGTTGTTCGCGCCAGACCTTGAGACCGCTATCGCAGGCAAGCCAGCTCCCACAGTTGACCGAGTTGAAACCCAATCCAATGTGGGAGGGGGCTTGCCCCCGGTGAGGCCATGACTGACAACGCCTTCCCCCAGGCCGACCGTCAGGCCGTCTACCGCGCTATCGCCGAACGCCGCGACATGCGCCACTTCACCGGCGGCAGCGTCGCCCCGGAACTGTTGCACCGCCTGCTCCAGGCCGCGCACCAGGCACCCAGTGTAGGTTTGATGCAGCCATGGCGTTTTATCCGCATCAGCGATCGCCCGTTGCGCAGCCAGATCCAGAAGTTGGTGGAAGAAGAGCGCGTGCGCACCGCGCAGGCCCTGGGCGAGCGCTCCGATGAGTTCATGAAGCTCAAAGTCGAAGGCATCAACGACTGCGCCGAGGTATTGGTGGCCGCACTGATGGATGATCGCGAGCGCCATATCTTCGGGCGCCGCACCCTGCCGGAAATGGACATGGCGTCTCTATCCTGTGCAATTCAGAACCTGTGGCTGGCGGCGCGAGTGGAGGGCCTGGGCATGGGCTGGGTGTCGCTGTTCGAACCCCAGGCGTTGGCCGAACTGCTGGGTCTGCCACCCGGCGCGAAACCCCTGGCCGTACTGTGCCTGGGGCCGGTGGCGGAGTTCTATCCGGCACCGATGTTACAGCTTGAAGGCTGGACCGAGCCGCGACCGCTGAGTGACATGCTGTATGAAAACAAGTGGGGAGTGAGTCAATGAGTGTGGCCTTGCTGTGTGTCGCTGCGGTGGCGCTGGATGCGCTGCTGGGTGAGCCCAGGCGCTGGCATCCGCTGGTGGCGTTCGGCAATTTCGCCGGGCGTATCGAGCAGCGTTTCAATACCGGTGGACGCGGCTGGCGCAGCCATGGCGTGACCGCGTGGTTTATCGCGGTGGTGCCGCTGACCCTGCTGGCCACGGCTTTGTCATGGGCGCCGTTGATTGGCTGGCTCGTGGAAATCCTGGCGTTGTATTGCGCCCTTGGCATGCGTAGCCTGGGTGAGCATGTGACCCCGGTGGCCCAGGCTCTGCGCAGGGATGACTTGGACGAGGCGCGCAAACGCGTGAGCTACCTGGTCAGCCGCCAGACCAGCGAACTGGATCGCACCGAAGTCGCCCGCGCCGCCACTGAGTCGGTGCTGGAAAATGGCAGCGACGCGATATTCGCCGCGCTGTTCTGGTTCGTGGTGGCCGGTGTGCCGGGCGTGGTGCTCTATCGCCTGAGCAACACCCTGGATGCCATGTGGGGCTATCGCAACGAACGCTTCGAACGTTTTGGCTGGGCTGCCGCCAAGATAGACGATGTGCTCAACTATATTCCTGCGCGCCTGGTGGCTTTGACCTACGCGTTATTGGGCAAAACCCGCCTAGCCCTCAAATGCTGGCGCACCCAGGGCCCGACTTGGGACAGTCCCAACGCCGGGCCGGTGATGGCTGCCGGTGCGGGTGCACTGGGGGTCGAATTGGGCGGTGCGGCGATTTATCACGGCGAGGTACATCAGCGCCCGCAGTTGGGCGAAGGTCCACCGGCCGACGCCGATTCCATTGATCGCGGCTGGCAACTGGTGCAACGCGGCGTATGGTTGTGGTTGTTAGTCCTGTGCGTGGGGGCACACATCTATGCTTGAACACGGTGGTCGGCTGCGAAAGGCCGCGATTGAGTATGGGATTGCCGAAGCGGATTGGCTCGATCTGTCCAGTGGCCTGGCGCCCTGGCCGTGGCCGATTCCCGAAATCCCGTTGCGTGCCTGGGCGCGCCTGCCGGAAAGCGACGACGGCCTGGAGCAGGCCGCCAGCGACTATTACGGTACCGCCCAGTTGTTGCCGGTGCCGGGCTCCCAGGCCGCGATCCAGTTGCTGCCGCGCCTGCGTCGCTCCGGCAAGGTCGGCGTGCTCTCGCCCTGTTATGCCGAGCACGCCGAAGCCTGGCGTCGCGCTGGCTACGTGGTGCGCGAAGTGCAGGAGCAGGAGGTCGATTTCTTTCTCGACAGCCTCGATGTGCTGGTGGTGGTCAACCCCAACAATCCCACGGGCCTGAGCCTGCCCCCACAGCGTCTGCTGGATTGGCATGCACGGCTGGCCCAGCGCGGTGGCTGGCTGGTGGTGGACGAGGCCTTCATGGACGTTACCCCAGAGTTGAGCCTGGCCAGCCATACCCATGAGGTCGGTTTGATCGTGCTGCGTTCATTCGGCAAGTTCTTCGGCCTGGCCGGTGTGCGCCTGGGCTTTGTGCTGGCCGAGCGCAAGCTGCTCAAGTTGCTCGCCGAACAGGTCGGGCCCTGGGCCGTCAGCGGGCCGACACGGGTGCTGGGCCAAGTGTGCCTGCGCGACACCGCCGGGCACACCCGCCAGCGCAAACGCTGCATCGAAGCCGGCCAGCGCTTGTTCGAATTGCTTGAACGCCGGGGCTTTGTGCCCCACGGCGGTTGCGCGTTGTTCCAGTGGTTGATTACGCCGCACGCCGAACGCCTGCACGAGTTCATGGCCCAGCGCGGCATCCTGCTGCGCCTGTTTGTGCATGACAGCAGTGTGCGTTTCGGCCTGCCCGACACCGACGCCGATTGGCTGCGACTCGACCAGGCCCTGGCCGCCTACAAGGAAGCCACATGAGTACCCTGATGGTGCAGGGCACCACCTCCGATGCCGGCAAAAGCACCCTGGTGACCGCGCTGTGTCGCTGGCTGGTGCGCCAGGGCGTGGCGGTGGTGCCGTTCAAGCCGCAGAACATGGCGCTCAACAGCGCCGTCACCGCCGAAGGCGGCGAAATCGGCCGTGCCCAGGCGGTCCAGGCCCAGGCCGCCAACCTGGCGCCCCACACCGACATGAACCCGGTATTACTCAAGCCCAACAGCGATACCGGTTCCCAAGTGATTATCCATGGCCGCGCCGTGACCAGCATGAACGCCGTGGCCTATCACGACTACAAGGCTATCGCGATGCAAGCGGTACTGGCTTCCCACGCGCGTTTGAGCCAGGCCTACCCGGTGGTGATGGTCGAGGGCGCGGGTTCCCCGGCCGAGATCAACCTGCGTGCCAACGACATTGCCAACATGGGCTTCGCCGAAGCAGTGGATTGCCCGGTGCTGTTGATCGCCGACATCAATCGCGGCGGCGTGTTTGCCCATCTGGTCGGCACGCTGGAGCTGCTTTCGCCCAGTGAGCAGGCGCGGGTCAAGGGTTTCATCATTAACCGTTTTCGCGGTGATATCGCGCTGCTGCAGCCTGGGCTGGATTGGCTGGAGGCACGCACTGGAAAGCCGGTGGTGGGGGTGTTGCCCTATGTGATGGACCTGCACCTGGAGGCCGAAGACGGTATCGACCAGCGCCAGGTCGACAAGGCCGCCCAGGTGCTCAAAGTGGTGGTGCCGGTGTTGCCGCGTATCAGCAACCATACGGATTTCGACCCGTTGCGCCTGCACCCCCAGGTGGATTTGCAGTTTGTCGGGCCGGGCCAGGCGATTCCTGCGGCTGACTTGATCATCCTGCCGGGCTCGAAAAGCGTGCGCAGCGATTTGTCGTTCTTGCGTGCCAATGGCTGGGAGGCAGCCGTGGCGCGGCATTTGCGTTATGGCGGCAAGGTGCTGGGGATTTGCGGTGGGTTGCAGATGCTGGGCGAGCAGGTGCATGACCCGCTCGGGCTGGAGGGTGTGACCGGGTCCAGTGCTGGTCTTGGGCTGCTGGCGTTTACTACGACGCTGGAGGAGGAGAAGCAACTGCGTAATGTACGCGGGCGCTTGGTGCTTGAGGATGCGGAGGTCAGTGGGTATGAGATTCATGCGGGGGTGACGTCGGGTGATGCTTTGGTCAGCGCTGCCGTGTTGCTGGACGATGGGCGCAGCGATGGGGCGCTGAGTGCGGATGGGCAGATTCTTGGTACCTACCTGCATGGGCTGTTTGAGGCACCGGCGGCGTGCAGTGCGTTGTTGCGTTGGGCTGGGTTGCAGGATGTGCAGGAGGTGGATTATCACGGGTTGCGTGAGCGTGATATCGAGCGGCTGGCGGACTTGGTTGAGCACCATTTGGACACCGATTTGTTGCGCAACCTATGTGGGATCTGATGGTGTTCGAATGTGGGAGGAGGCTTGCCCCCGATGGCGGCCTGTCTGTGTACATATCCATTGCTGCGGTAACGGCCACTTATGGTTCCGCTCTTACAGCGGGTCACTTTTGAACAGCGCAAAAGTAACCGAAACGCTCTTGCCCCACCACTCGGCACCTCGCCCAGGCTCGGCGTGCCCTTACTCCGGCTTGAATCCGTGGGCCGCCGTCATGGGCCATCCCTGGCCCAGGACGGCTAACCCGGCGTCCTGCCGGGTTACCCACGGCTTCAAGCCTGCGTTCGGCCAGCGTGGTTTGACGGGGCGCCTAAGATCAAGATCAAGAGCGGCTCGCTTCGCATCGTGGATACGCTGGCGGCGTGTCTGCTTTTCTGTAGGAGCGAGCTTGCTCGCGAAAAACCTGAGAGCGCCGCGTTCATTCGTGAGCGTGATATCGAGCAGCTGGCGGACTTGGTTGAGCACCATTTGGACACCGATTTGTTGCGCAACCTATGCGGGATTTGACAGTGTGTACGCGATCCAAATGTGGGAGGGGCGGTGCGACGTTTCGACTTGCCCCCGATGGCGGCCTGTCGGTGTACATATCCATTGCTGCGGTAACGGCCACTTATGGTTCCGCTCTTACAGCGGGTCACTTTTGAACAGCGCAAAAGTAACCAAAACGCTCTTGCCCCACCACTCGGCACCTCGCCCAGGCTCGGTGTGCCCTCACTCCGGCTTGAATCCGTGGGCCGCCGTCATGGGCCATCCCTGGCCCAGGACGGCTAACCCGGCGTCCTGCCGGGTTACCCACGGCTTCAAGCCTGCGTTCGGCCAGCGTGGTTTGACGGGGCGCCTAAGATCAAGAGCGACTCGCTTCGCATCGTGGATACGCTGGCGGCGTGTCTGCTTTTCTGTAGGAGCGAGCTTGCTCGCGAAAAACCTGAGAGCGCCGCGTTCATTCTGGCTTCCCGCTCCATCCATGACTTTTACAGGGCTAATCCCATGCTCCAACTGATCTTGGGCGGCGCACGCTCTGGCAAGAGTCGCCTTGCTGAAAAGCTCGCCAGCGATAGCGGTTTGCAGGTCACTTACATCGCCACCAGCCAGCCGCTGGACGGTGAAATGAATCAGCGGGTTGCCCTGCATCGTGGGCGTCGTCCAGACCATTGGGGGTTGATTGAAGAACCCCTTGAGCTGGCGCGGGTGCTAGGTGAAAACGCCGCTGCCGAGCATTGCCTGTTGGTGGACTGCCTGACGTTATGGCTCACCAATCTTCTGATGCTCGAAGACGCTGATCGCCTGGCGTTCGAGCGTGATCAACTGCTGCAAACCCTGGCGTCGCTGCCGGGTGAAATTATTTTTGTCAGCAACGAGACCGGTCTGGGTGTCGTGCCGCTGGGCGAATTGACTCGCCGTTATGTGGATGAAGCCGGTTGGCTGCATCAAGCCTTGGCCGAGCGGTGTCAGCGTGTTGTGTTGACGGTCGCCGGCCTGCCCCTGACTTTGAAAGGTACTGCGTTATGACGGATTCCTGGTGGCTCAAGCCCTGCAAGGCCATTGATGCCGCTGCCCACGAACAGGCGCTGGCGCGCCAGCAGCAGTTGACCAAACCGGCCGGTTCCCTAGGCCAGTTGGAGGCGCTCGCGGTGCAGTTGGCAGGCCTGCAGGGCCAGGTCAAACCGTCGGTAGATCGACTGTGGATCGCGATTTTTGCCGGCGATCATGGCGTGGTTGCCGAAGGCGTGTCGGCATTTCCCCAGGAAGTGACCGGGCAGATGCTGCATAACTTTGTCACCGGTGGTGCGGCGATCAGTGTGTTGGCGCGGCAGCTGGATGCGCAGCTGGAAGTGGTCGACCTCGGCACCGTCACGCCGTCGCTGGATTTGCCCGGCGTGCGTCACCTGAATATCGGCGCGGGCACGGCCAATTTCGTCGATGGGCCTGCGATGACTCGGGCCCAGGGGCAACTGGCCATGCAAGCCGGACGAGACAGCGTGAGCCGCGCCCTGGACAGCGGAGCGCAGTTGTTTATCGGCGGCGAGATGGGCATCGGCAATACCACTGCGGCCAGCGCCTTGGCCTGTGCCTTGCTGGAGTGCCCGGTGAGTGATCTGACAGGCCCGGGCACGGGTTTGAATGCCACGGGTGTCAGCCACAAGGTCGCGGTGATCGAGCGGGCATTGGCGGTGCATGCCGCTCAGCGTGGTGATGCGTTGCAAACCCTGTTCAACCTCGGCGGCTTTGAAATGGCGGCGTTGGTCGGCGCTTATCTGGCTTGCGCCCAAGAGGGCATTGTGGTGCTGGTGGATGGCTTTATCTGCAGCGTTGCCGCACTGGTGGCGGTGCGCTTGAACCCGCGGTGTCGCGAATGGCTGGTGTTCGGCCATCGGGGCGCCGAGCCGGGTCATCGCCATGTGCTGCACAGCCTGGATGCCCGACCTTTACTGGAGCTGGGCCTGCGCCTGGGCGAGGGCAGTGGCGCGGCGCTGGCGGTACCATTGTTGCGCCTGGCGTGCGCGTTGCACGGGCAGATGGCAACGTTCGCCGAAGCGTCCGTGGCGGATCGCCCCGCATGACCTTGCGCCTGGACCTGCTGCGCCACGGCGAAACCGAGCTGGGCGGCGGCCTGCGTGGCAGCCTGGACGATGCATTGACCGCCAGAGGTTGGGCACAGATGCGCGCCGCAGTGGTGGAGCAGGGGCCGTGGGATCGGCTGTTCAGCTCGCCGCTGCAACGCTGTGCCTTGTTTGCCCGGGAGTTGGGGGCACAGCTCGACCTGCCGGTGAGTCTTGAGCCTGATGTGCAAGAACTCCATTTCGGCGCCTGGGAAGGCCAGAGCGCAGCCGCGCTGATGGAAACCGACGCCGAAGGGCTGGGCTTGTTCTGGGCTGATCCCTACGCGTTCACGCCGCCGCAAGGCGAGCCGGTCATTGAGTTTTCCGAACGCGTTCTCGGCGCTGTCTCCCGACTGCATCAGGCTTATGCTGGCCAGCGCGTGCTATTGATCAGCCACGGCGGCGTGATGCGCCTGCTGTTGGCCCGCGCCCGCGGTTTGCCCCGTGAGCAATTGCTGAATGTCGAAGTCGGCCACGGCGCGTTGTTCAGCCTGCAGGTTGGCGCCGACAGCGTCTTGAAGGAAGGAACCTGACGATGCTGCCATTTTGGATCGCCCTGCAATTTCTCAGTAGCCTGCCGATCCGTTTGCCGGGCATGCCACAGCCTCAGGAGCTGGGCCGCTCGTTGCTGTTTTATCCGCTGGTGGGACTGCTGTTCGGCCTGCTGCTATGGGGCCTGAACCTGGTGTTGATGGGCGCGCCGTTGCTATTGCATGCCGCGCTGCTACTGACGGCCTGGGTGCTGCTCAGTGGCGGCCTGCATCTGGATGGCCTGGCGGACAGCGCCGATGCGTGGCTGGGTGGCTTTGGTGACCGCGAGCGCACCCTCAACATCATGAAAGACCCGCGCAGCGGGCCGATTGCGGTGGTCACCCTGGGCCTGGTGTTGCTGCTCAAGTTCAGCGCGTTGGTGGCCCTGATCGAACAACACAATGGCGTGGCCTTGATCCTGGCGCCGCTGATCGGGCGGGCTTCGATGTTGGCGCTGTTTCTCACCACGCGTTATGTGCGCGCAGGAGGCTTGGGCCAGGCATTGTCCGATCATTTACCGCGGATTGTCGGCCAGCAGGTGCTGATCCTCAGCGGCCTGGCGTGCATCCTGATTGGTGGTTTCAACGGCGGCATCGCGGTGTTGCTGGCGGCGCTGTGCTTCGTGTGGCTGCGTCACTTGATGGTCAAGCGTCTGGGCGGTACCACGGGCGATACGGCTGGCGCGCTCTTGGAGTTGCTCGAAGTCGCTGTACTGGTCGGGCTGGCCCTGTAACCTTTCTTGCATTTCCTTAACTGCGGGTATATACACGCTCTATGCTTGCCTCCCAATGTTTATGCACCAACCTGCGACGCGCCGCCCGTGGCGTCAGCAGGCACTACGACGGCGCTCTCGACGGCTTCGGGATCAACGTTGCCCAGTATTCTCTGCTGTGTAACTTGCAGCGCCTCGACCAACCGAGCATTTCCAGCCTGGCCGAGGCCATGGGTCTGGACCGCAGTACCTTGGGGCGTAATCTGCGTGTATTGGAAGGCGAAGGGCTGGTGCAGTTGGTCGAGGGCGACGATCTGCGCAACCGCCTGGTGGTGTTGACCGAATCAGGCCAGCAGCGACTGGCCGCGGCCTTGCCGGCATGGGAAGCGGCGCAACAGAAACTGATTGATAAGTTGGGCGCCGAAAAGCGCGAAATGTTGTTGGCCTTGCTGGACGAACTCGCCTGAAGCGCGGTTTGTTCGACTATAAGCGGGTATATACCCGCGAGCGGAGAATAAAAATGACCTCGATGTGGCGCACCAGCGGTTGGATCCTTGTGGGGAGTGCGCTGATCCTGGCGTTGTCCCTGGGCGTACGGCATGGCTTCGGCCTGTTCCTGTCGCCCATGAGCAGCGAATTTGGCTGGGGGCGTGAGACCTTTGCCTTCGCCATTGCCTTGCAGAACCTGATCTGGGGCCTGGCCCAACCGTTTACCGGTGCCCTGGCCGACCGGTTCGGCGCGACCAAGGCAGTGTTTGTCGGCGGCGTGTTGTATGCCGCGGGCCTGGTACTGATGGGCATGTCCGACTCTGCGTGGTCGCTGTCCCTGAGTGCCGGCTTGCTGATTGGTATTGGCCTGTCCGGTACTTCGTTCTCGGTGATTCTTGGTGTGGTCGGCCGCGCCGTAGCCCCGGAAAAACGCAGCATGGCCATGGGCATCGCCAGCGCCGCCGGTTCCTTCGGCCAATTCGCCATGGTCCCCGGCACCCTCGGCTTGATTGGCTGGTTGGGCTGGTCTGCGGCACTGCTGGCGTTGGGCTTGATGGTGGCGTTGATCCTGCCGCTGGTCGCGATGCTCAAGGATCGACCGCTGCCGGTCACGGTCGGTCAGCAGACCCTGGGCGAAGCTCTCAAGGAAGCCTGCTCTCACTCAGGGTTCTGGCTGCTGTCCTTCGGCTTTTTTGTCTGTGGTTTCCAAGTGGTGTTTATCGGCGTGCACTTGCCGGCGTACCTGGTCGACCAGCACCTGCCGGCCACGGTGGGCACCACGGTGCTGGCCTTGATCGGCCTGTTCAACGTGTTCGGCACCTACACGGCCGGTTGGCTGGGCGGGCGCATGTCCAAGCCGCGCCTGCTGACCGGTTTGTACCTGTTGCGAGCCGTGGTGATCGTATTGTTCTTGTGGGCGCCGGTCACCGAAGTCAGCGCGTATCTGTTTGGCATGGCGATGGGGTTCCTGTGGTTGTCCACCGTCCCCCTGACCAACGGCACTGTCGCGACCTTGTTTGGTGTACGCAACCTCTCAATGCTCGGTGGGATTGTGTTCCTGTTCCACCAACTCGGCTCATTCCTCGGTGGTTGGCTGGGCGGGGTGGTCTATGATCGAACCGGTAGCTACGATTTGATCTGGCAGGTGGCGATTCTGCTCAGCCTGCTCGCTGCGGCCCTGAACTGGCCGGTGCGTGAGCGCCCGGTGGCGCGTATGCAGGCGCAGATGGAGGCGGCATGAGGCTAGCGGTGCGCGTTATGGCCATGGCGGCGGTGTTGGCTCTGTTGCTGCTGGCCTGGTGGGGTTGGCAACAGGGCGGTCTGGCGTTGATGCAACTGGGCATGGCGATCTGTTAAGTTCAATGCCTGAACTGACTCAAGGAATTTGATCATGCTGATGCGCTGGCTCGCTGTACCCGTCCTCATGGCTGTTGGCAGCATAGCCATGGCTGCCGATTGCCCCGCTTTGCTCGAGGGCCAGTTGCCGAAGTTGCGGGCCAAGGAGTCCATTGACCTGTGCCAGCGCTTCGCCGGCAAACCCCTGGTGATCGTCAATACTGCGAGTTTTTGTGGCTTCGCCCCGCAATTCAAAGGTCTCGAAGCCTTGTACCAGCGTTACAAGGATCAAGGCCTGGAAGTGATCGGCGTGCCGTCCGATGATTTCAAGCAGGAAGCCAAGACCGGCGAAGAGACCGCCAAGGTCTGCTACGTGAACTACGGCGTGACCTTCACCATGACCGAACCGCAGAAGGTCAGGGGACCGGATGCGGTACACCTGTTCAAGCTGCTGGCGCAGCAGAGCAGTGCGCCGAAGTGGAATTTCTATAAATACGTGGTGGACCGCCAGGGCAAGGTAATTGCCAACTTTTCCAGTGTGACCAAGCCGGACAGCCCGGACCTGATCAAGGCAGTGGAAGAGGCATTGGCGTCCAAGCCCTGAGCCGCGACCAATGAAAAGCCCCGCCTCCTGTGCAGGAGAGCGGGGCTTTTTTATACCGCCGAGAATCAGAAGCGGTAGGTCATGCCCAGGCCGAAACCGTTGGCACTGTTTTCATACTTGGCGTTGTAGCTGGCCAATGCGTTGGAACGCGAAACCTTGACGTCTTCTTCCTTCAAGTAGGAGTAGGCCAGGTCGACGGTCATGTTCGGCATGACCTCGTAGCCCAGGCCCAGGCTGAAGATCGTACGGTCGCCAGTTGGGATACGTGGCGAACGATCCGTATTGTTGGTTGGCGATTGGTCGAAGGTCAGGCCGGTACGCAACACCACTTGCTTGGTGAGCTGGTACGAAGTACCCACGGCGTAGGCCCAGGTATCATGCCAGTTCTGGTCTTCCTTGATGGTGCCGACCAGGGCAGGGGCGAGTATGCCGCCGGAAGCACCGCCGACGACACCCTCGTTCTTGACGGTGATGTCTTTCAAGCGGCTCCAGCGCGTCCAGGTTGCACCCGCGTAGAGTTTCCAGGCGTCAGTCAGGTCCTGGGTGACCGACAGGTCGTAGGACTCTGGCGTATCGATCTTCAGCGACGCATCGTAGCGGTTGCTGCGCAGGGCGCCAGCGGTCGCAGCCGGGCCACTGACTTCGGTGTGGCCGTCCAGCTTGTAGCTGACCTTGGAGTGATAAGTCAGGCCGACGCGGGTGGTGTCGGTGGCTTGTACCAGCACACCGATGTTGAAGCCCAGCGCGGTGTCGTCGCCTTTGATCTTGATATTGGTGTCTGGCGCGGCGGGGTTTAGCGTCAGGTCCGATTCCAGGGTGCCGGCAATGCGGTTGATGGTCGGGCCAAAACCTACGGAAACGCGATCATTGAAGGCGTAGCTGACCGTCGGTTGGAAGGTGATGACTTTTACTTCGCTTTTGCTGCCAAAGCCGCGGCCCTGGAAGCCGCTTTCGTAGTCAGTCACCAGGCCGAACGGTGCATAGACGCCGAAACCGACAGCCCACTGATCGTTGAGTTTATTGGTGTAGAAACCGAAAGGGACGGCAGTGAAAGGCACCATGTCGCCTTTGTTGCTACCGCGGGAGCGGCCGCTGACGTCGCTGATATCAGTGGAGGCATCAATGGCAGCAACGCCGCCGGTGATCTGTTGACCTTCCAGGCGTGCCATACCGGCAGGGTTACCGAACACAGTGCTTGCATCATCGGCAGAGGACGAGCGACCTGCGAAACCGGTACCCATCCCGCTGACGCTCTGTTCGTTCAGGGCAAAGCCGCTGGCGAACAGTTGGGAGGATGCCATGGCAACGGCGAGGCTAAGTGTGGTCTTGAGCATTACTTTTTTCATTATTAGAACTCCGTGGTGATCACCGCTGCGGAAAGTATCAATAAATTTCGCATCGCGCTATAGGCTGTAACGCTGGAGATAGAGCGGTTTTGTAGGACAATCCGACCAAAATTCAGGTTTTTTGCCGAATCTTGCATTTTGCCCGGTCAGCATGCCACCTGTTTTATGGGGCAGACGCAGGTTTGCCACGCCTGGGTAAAATCTCGCAGACGACCTTGCGGGTGGAAAATTTCTTTCCAGATACGCGCCATGGCGAGCACATCGCCGGGTGTGGGCAAGGCGGGGCTATTCTGCTCCACCAGCAGCCAGGCGATGGCGGTGGCGTAGCGCAGATTTACCGTCAACTCCAACTGGGGCGCAGTGAGGAAAGCATGTTGGCTGGCGAGTCCGCGTACCAGGCTGGCCCGCTCGGGGTCCAGGGCCAGGTAGTCATCCCAGAGGGCGCGGTGGCGTGGTTCGGTGATGCGGTATAGGCCATGGCCGCGTCTATCATGCAGGGCCGAGCCAAGTTCCGACTGGCTGGCGGCAATGCCCAGCAACAGGGATTCGGCTGCCGCGTCATGACGGCCGAGGTACATCAACGTCGGCCTTATCACATAACGACACAATTCGCTGGCGGCAATACCCATAGAAGCCTCAGTCCAATAAAGGGGTGGACGAGCCTGAGAAGGGAGGGCTTGGCAGCGGTGAATCGGATCTCAGGCCCGTCGCAAGCGGATCATGCCGCTCGAGTTGAAGTGTAGTGTCATATTCATGATGTAAAGGACTGTTTTTAAAACATCTTCTTCATTCGGTTATAACGTTTATATCTATTTGTACTTAATTCAACGGCATGCTGGCCAAATTCCAGGCAATAAAAAACCCTGTTTTTCAGACAGGGTTTTTGTATTTCAGCGACTCGGGTCGATCAGGCAGTCAGTGCCTGGCGGGTACGCTCGATCACGGCCTGCAGCGGCTCTGCGCTGGAGTATTGATCGGGGTACAGGCGTTCGCTGTGACGTGCGATGCCGTGTTCGTTGACCAGGGTGAAGCTGAAGCAGCCTTTGCGAGCGGCCATGATCAGGCAGTTCATTGGGGCAAAAGCGTTAGTGAGGGTGCGAATGGCATCCTGAGTATGGATTTGAGCGTTCATATTATTGGTGTTCCTACAAATGACACGGATAAGAACCGTGCAACGTTAAAACGTTCCAGTAACGCTGATCACCATTGATCAAGCGAAGAACCTGACTGGAACAAAGCAGCCAGTTTGAAGCGCTGATAAATTAGGCGCGCTTGGGCTGGCAGGTAGGTACTTAGGAGGGCAGGCAACACAACAGGGGCAAAGGTTCTGGGCCCAGGGTGAAGATCCTGATCAATTTGCAGGTTGGTTCGGTCAGAGTATTGAATCTTCGCGACACCCTTTGCTTGTTCAAAGGCTGTGTCGTCGCAAGGAATACCTGGAAACCATCGAGGTGGTCGATCCCATGTGTTCAGGGGATTGTTCGACCAGAATTGACTTTCAGCTTGGTACTAACGCCGCGGATAGTAACGGATCGAAATGGGGAAGGGAAGGGCAACGTCAAAAAAACTTCATCAGCCGCCGAGCCACCCGCGAAAGACCAGTACCGTCATTGACGCTGCCAGAGCGCAACCCAAGCCGTAGGCCGCAAGCGTCAAGCGTAGAGACTGCCTGGTCTCGATCACGCGTATGACCTCGTGCATGTCATTGATCCTGCCGTCACCCAATTCAATGCACAGGCTCACGGCGGTAAAGGTGGCCGATATCAGGATCGCGCTGGCGAACAGCGCGCCGTCCGGGGAAGGTAGCGCGGCATTGATGCCCAGGGAGGTCGCGCAGACGGCCAATAGCAGCAAGGCGAATAACAGAATTCCTTTCATCGGCCCTACAGGGTTGCGTTGTCGGTGGGGCAGTGTGGCGAGATGCGACACATTTGGAAAGTCCCTGGGTTTGTCCGGGCAGTAACATGTTTAAGGCATGTTGAATCAAAAAACGCTGACCTTATAACCCCCACGCGGGTACTTGTGCACATTGGTTGCGACGTGTGTAACCCTTCTGTTCCTCACCTTGGACAGCGCTCATTTGCCTGTAATCAAAATTTAAGTCAATGAAAAATCTCGCTTTTTTTTATTGGTGAAAAAATCGTCAGTTTGACCTGAGGCCCCATTCCATGGGCCTTTGAGCCAGTTCAAGGGGGGTTGTCCACTGAGTTATCCACAGCTTCTGTGGATTGTCCCGAGCGCTTGCTCTAGAACGGGCGTGCCGGGTTTTTTCAGCTTTACCTGTACGAAAAAAAGAGTAGAGTGGCGCGCCTTCCGTTCTGTCCCACAGTGCTTTATGAAGTTTCGCTCAGTACCACCTTCTGTTACCGACACTGCCCAAACTGTTACCACTCCCAAGCGTTTTTCCTTGAAGGTTGCTTTGTGGCTGCTCGACAGCCCGCGCCTTGGGCAGAGCAGCAATATCAAGCACTTCGCTGGACGCTTGCTCAAACAGCCCGCCCGTGAAGGCGTGGTTGCCGCGCAGAGTCGTCTCGGCCAACTGATGTGCCGCGAATGCGGGAACGCCCGCGACCGCCGTATAGGCCACGACCTGTTGCGTTCTGCCGCTCGCGCCGGCGACCGTCGCGCCCAGCGCGAACTGGGCCAGGTCGAAGACTGAGCTGTCCTCCAGCCCTGCGCTTGGTTACCCTTGTTTTTTTTCGGTGATGGCAGAAATGGCTATGGTAGTTGACTGGACCAGTATCGCCTTGGGGCTTGTTGGCGCAGCAGTACCTTTATTGGCGCTGTGCTGGCAACTCCAGCGACGTCTGAGCGCACGCGCTACCGGCTGGGAACTGCTGGAAGAGCGCCTGGCGACCGCGCAACTGGCCCAGGAGGGGCTCGCTGCCCAGTTGGACGCCAGTCGCGATGAGATCAGTGACCTGAGCCACGCCAATGCCGCCAAGCAGGCCGACCTGGCTGCCTTGCGCCGCGAAGTCGAATTGTTGCAGATCGACCGCGATAACGCCCGCGATGCCGCCCACGCCTGGAACCTCGACCGCAGTGCCAAGGAAACCGAGCTGCGGCGTCTCGACGCCCTGGCGGCGGCCCTGAGCGCGGAACTGCGCGAGCAACAAGACAGCCATCAACAACGTCTCACTGACCTGCAAGGCTCACGGGATGAGCTGCGTGCGCAGTTCGCCGAGCTGGCCGGCAAAATCTTCGATGAGCGTGAGCAGCGCTTTGCTGAAACCAGCCAGGAACGCCTGGGCCAACTGCTCGACCCGCTTAAGGAGCGCATCCAGTCGTTTGAGAAGCGAGTCGAAGAAAGCTACCAGAACGAAGCCCGCGAGCGTTTTTCCCTGGCCAAGGAGCTTGAGCGCTTGCAGCAACTGAACCTGCGCCTGTCGGATGAAGCCACCAACCTGACCCGAGCCCTCAAGGGCCAGAAAACCCAGGGCAACTGGGGCGAGCTGATCCTTGAGCGGGTACTGGAACATGCGGGCCTGGAAAAAGGCCGTGAATACCAGACCCAGGTCAGCCTCAAGGGCCCGGATGGCGAGCGTTTCCAGCCGGACGTACTGATCATGTTGCCGGGCGACAAGCAGGTGGTGGTCGATTCCAAGGTCAGCTTGACCGCCTATCAGCAATACGTCGCGGCGGATGATGAGGTAATTGGCCAGGCGGCGCTCAAGCAGCACGTGCTGTCTCTGCGTAATCACGTCAAAGGCTTGGCCGGCAAGGATTACAAGCGCCTCGAAGGTTTGCACAGCCTGGACTTCGTCCTGTTGTTCGTGCCGATCGAAGCAGCGTTTTCCGCGGCATTGCAGGCCGAGCCCAACCTGTTCCAGGAGGCCTTCGACCGCCATATCGTGATTGTCAGCCCCACCACCTTGCTCGCTACCCTGCGGGTGATCGACAGTCTGTGGAAGCAGGAGCGCCAAAGCCAGAACGCCCGGGAAATCGCCGAGCGTGCCGGGTGGCTGTACGACAAGTTCGTGCTGTTTATCCAGGATCTGGACGAGGTGGGCAATCGGTTGCAGCAATTGGACAAGGCTTACAGCGCGGCACGAAACAAACTGACGGATGGACGCGGGAATCTGGTCAGTCGTACCGAGCAACTAAGGCTGCTCGGTGCCCGTGCCAGTAAGAGCCTGCCGGCGGATCTGCTGGAACGGGCGATGACAGATTCGGATGGCGTGGCGCATCTCCCCGAATAGACCTGTGGCCAAGTGTGGGAGGGGGCTTGCCCTAATGCCAGTCAGTTAAGCGGTCATCGCCTTCTGTAGGAGCGAGCTTGCTCGCGAAAAACGTCAACGATAACGCGTCTTTGCTGAGTGAACGCGGCGCCTGTAAGTTTTTCGCGAGCAAGCTCGCTCCTACAAAAAAGCCTTAACTGACTGGCATTAGGGCAAGCCCCCTCCCACATTTTCACCGAGTACGACCCTTTACAGTGGCAGATGCCTGCTCAACAGTGCCCGCAACGCCGCCGGTTTCACCGGCTTGGCCAGGTAATCCAACCCCGCGCCATGCACCTCGGCGACCATCTCCGGGCGCCCGTCGGCGCTGATCACCACGCCGGGGATCGGCTCGGCCAATTGTGCCCTTAGCCAGCCCATCAGCTCGGTGCCGGTTTCGCCGTGGTCCAGGTGGTAATCCACCAGTGCCAGTTGCGGGCGCATGCCCTCGGCCAGCAGTGCCGCACATTGGGCCTGATTGGCTGCGGTCCAGACTTCACAGCCCCAGCGTGTGAGCAGGCTGCGCATGCCAATCAGGATGCTCTCCTCGTTATCCACGCACAGCACCCGTGCGCCGCTCAGAGGCAGGCCGTTTTCCGCCGGCGCCTTGGGTTGCGGGATGGCCTGGTTGCGCGCCAGCGGCACGCACACGCTGAAGACGCTGCCCTTGCCCGGCCAGGAGCGCACGCTCAATTGATGGCCCAGCACGCGGCACAAGCCGTCGGCAATCGCCAGGCCCAGGCCCAGACCCTTTTCAGCCCGGGTCTGGTGGCTGTCCAGGCGCTTGAACTCTTCGAAAATCACCTTTTGTTTATCCAGCGGAATGCCTGGGCCGCGATCCCAGACTTCCAGGCACAGTTCGCCTTGGCGTCGACGCACGCCAAGCAGCACTGGGCCGTCGGCATAACGGAAGGCGTTGGTCAGAAAGTTCTGCAGGATCCGCCGTAGCAGCTTGATGTCGCTGTCCACCCGCAAGCGACTGCCGCGCCAACGGAAGCGCAAGCCTTGCTCATGGGCCAGCGCCTTGAATTCAGCGCCCAGGGTGTCGAACAGCTCATTGAGTACAAAGGGCTGGCGTTGGGGGTTGATCTTGCCGTTTTCCAGGCGGGAGATATCCAACAGGTCGCTGATCAGGTCTTCGGCCGAACGCAACGAGCTGTCCAGATGCTGCACCAACTGCCTGGCCTCGCTGGACAGCCCATCGTGCTGGTGGGAGAGGGCGGCGGAGAACAGCCGCGCGGCGTTCAGCGGTTGCATCAGATCGTGGCTCACCGCCGCCAGGAATCGCGTCTTCGATTGGCTGGCGGACTCGGCCACGCCCTTGGCATCGGTGAGGGCCACGTTGAGCTGCGACAGTTCATGGGTGCGCTCGGTGACCCGCTGCTCCAGGCCTTCGTTGGCCTCGGTCAGCGCTTGTTCGGCTTCGCGAAACGCGGTGATGTCGGTGAAACTCATGACAAAGCCGCCGCCGGGCATCGGGTTGCCGATCAGCTCGATTACCCGACCATTGGGAAACAGGCGCTCGGAGGTGTGCGCACGGCCCTGGCGCATCCAGTGCAGGCGGCGCGCCACGTGCACCTCTGCCTCGCCAGGCCCGCACAAGCCGCGCTCGGCGTTGTAGCGAATGATGTCGGCAATTGGCCGGCCGACGCTGATCAGGCCGTCCGGGTAGTTGAACAGCTCCAGGTAGCGTCGGTTCCAAGCCACCAGTTTGAGGGACTGGTCCACGACGCTGATGCCCTGGGTGATGTTCTCGATGGCGCCTTGCAGCAGGGCACGGTTGAACTGCAGTACCTCGGAGGCCTCGTCGGCGATCCGTACGACGTCCTCCAGTTGCATTTCCCGCCCTTCAATCGCCGCTTTCACCACAGCTCGTGTAGAAGAGGCACCCAGTACGCCCGCCAGCAAGCGTTCGGTATGGGCGATCCAATCGTTGTCGGCATTCTGGTTGGGGTTGAAGCCTTTGCCCTGGCGATAGGCGAAGCGGATAAAACTCTGCTGGGCACGTTCTTCGCCGACAAAGCGTGCCGCCAGGCTGAGCAGGTCGCTGATCTGCACCGACAACATGGACCGGGCATTGGCGCGCTGGCTGATTTCCTGGCCGATAAAACGCCCAGCCTGCCAGTGTTCGGACACCCGTGTGCGTGACAGCATTGAAACCCACACGAACAAGGTGAAGTTACCCGCCAGGGAAAACACGGTGCCCAAGGTCAGCGACGTCACCGACAGCCCGAACGGGTGGGAATGCATCCAGGTCAGGCCGGGGAACAGGCTGAGCGACCAACCCAGGCTTTTCGCGGTAACTGGCAGGACCAAGGTGTAGAACCACAGGAATGTACCCGCGGCCAAGCCGGCGAACACGCCCCGGCGGTTGGCCTGCTTCCAGTAGAGTGCGCCGAGCATTGCCGGGGCCAGTTGGGTCACGGCGGCAAAGGCGATCTGGCCGATGGTAGCCAGGCTGGCGGTGGAACCCAGCAGGCGGTAGCTCACATACGCCAGCAGCAGGATGATCACGATGCTCACCCGGCGTACCGAGAGCATCCAGTGGCGGAACACTTCAAATGGCCGCTCGGCGCTGGAGCGCCGTAACAGCCAGGGCAGCAGCATGTCGTTGGAAACCATGGTCGACAAGGCGATGCTGGCCACGATCACCATGCCGGTGGCGGCCGAGGCGCCGCCAATGAATGCCAGCACCGCGAGCGCCGGATGGGCCTGGGCCATCGGCAGACTGATTACATAGGAGTCTGGCAGCACCGAGCCAGGCAGCAGCATCTTGCCGCCGAGGGCGATGGGCACCACGAACAGTGCGGCCAGGATCAAGTAGGCCGGGAACACCCATTTGGCCAGGCGCAGATCCTGGGGGTCGATGTTTTCAACCACGGTCACATGGAATTGCCGCGGCAGGCAGATGATCGCCATCATGGCGACGCCGGTCTGTACCACCATTGATGGCCAGTTAATGGTCTCTTTCCAGTATTCCTCCAGGCGTGGCGCGAGCATTGCCTGGCTGAACAGATCGCCGAAACCGTCGTACAAGCCGTAGGTGACAAACGCACCGACGGCAAGAAAAGCAAACAGCTTGACCAGGGACTCAAACGCAATCGCCAGCACCATGCCGCGATGGTGTTCGGTGGCGTCGAGGTTGCGCGTACCAAACACAATGGTAAACAGCGCCAACACCAGGGACACGATCAAGGCCGTGTCCTGGGCCCGGGTGCCGGTGGTGTCAGGGCCGGCGCCGATCAACAGGTTCACCCCCAGTACGATGCCTTTGAGTTGCAACGCGATATAGGGCAGCACGCCGACCAGGCAGATCAACGCCACCACCACCGCCAGGGACTGGGATTTGCCGTAGCGGGCGGCGATAAAGTCGGCAATCGAGGTGATGTTTTCCTGCTTGCTGATCAGAATCATCTTTTGCAGCACCCAGGGGGCCAACACCAGCAGCAGCACCGGTCCCAGGTAGATCGGTAAAAATGCCCACAACTGTTCGGCGGCCTGGCCTACAGCGCCAAAGAAAGTCCAGCTGGTGCAGTACACGGCCAGCGACAAACTGTAGACCCACGCACGCACACGCGGTGGCAGCGGCGCATGGCGGCGGTCACCGTAAAAGGCAATGGCAAACATAATGGCCATATAGGCCAGGGCAACGGCGGCAATCAGCCCGCTGGACAGCGTCATGGTAACTCCGAGCATAAGAACACCCGGGCACTCCAGGCCCGGCTGGACAGTCTCGCATGATGCCTGGGGTTAGTCAGTGTCGACCAAGGTCGTGTGGGATCTAATGTCGCAGGTGCGTCAGCGCGGTGGCAGGGTTTTCTGGCGCAGGATGTAGATCGTCACCAGTACCGCACTGGTCAGCATGAAGCCGCGTGCCCAGGGCAGGGGCACCAGGTAGCAGGAGATCGCGATGCTCAACCACATCAAGCCGATGGCGTAGACCTTGCCTTTGAGCGGGATGCCATTGCCGTCCAGGTAGTCACGGATCCAGGGGCCCAGGCGCGGGTGCTCTACCAGCCAGTGGTAGAAACGCGGGGAGCTTCGAGCGAAGCAGGCGGCGGCAAGCAGGAGGAAGGGCGTGGTCGGCAACACCGGCAGGAAAATGCCTATCACTCCCAGCGCTACACTGAGCCAGCCAATGGCCAGCAGCGCGTAGCGCAGGAGCGGCGAGCGGTTGCCCATGGGTGCCACGGGCAAGCGACTCAGTGGTGACGTGGCTTGAGGATCGCCGGTTTTTCGTCAGGCGCGTTGCACAGCAGGTACAGCGCGGTGAGGGCTTCCGGGATCTGCACGATCATGTCGTCCATCAGGTTGGCATCGGCGGCGATGTCGGAGAACTCTGCTTCTTCTTCGAACAGGCCCGAACCAACCATGATCGGCAGGAGCATTTCGCTGACTTCTTCTTCGGCGGTCTCGAACCAGGCGGCTTCACGCAGGAACACGCCTTCCATGAAACCGATGCACCAGCCGCGCAGGTCGGAGTCGTCCGGGTCGTCGCCCAGGTCGAGGTCGCATGGCAGCTCGAACTCTTCGTCGGAGGCCAGTTGGCGCGCAATGTGGGCCTTGAGGGCGATCAGGGTGGATTCGATTTCTTCGCGCTGGGCGGCGTCGCTGTAATGAGGCTCTTCAGCGAACAGCGCGTCGATCCATTCACGGTCCGGGACGGTTTCGGAGCAGATCGACAGGGCGGTCAGGTAGCCGTGGGCGGCCACGTAGTCCAGCGCCTCGTCATGCAGCTCATCGGCGTCGAGGAAGGCTTGCAGGCGGGTTAGTTGCTCAGCGAAGGACATTGAAGGGCTACCTTGGGAATAAACGATGCTGAATTCTAGGCTTTCTTGAGCGCCCAGGCCAGCCGCACGGCATATTTGCCCGGTTTTAGAGCAGGCGTCTATTCGTCAGTCGCGCCCTTTGGCCGATGACGCTCGGGTATACTGCCGCGTTTTGTGATGCCCCTGCAGGCTTAGCGCCAATCCGGGAAAACTTCGCTTACGGATTATTTTCCGTGAAAGCGTATTTTTTCGGCCAGCCTGTACAGAGGGATTTCGGCACCATTTTGGAGTTTTACATGCTCGAGCAGGCTCAACGCGTCCTCAAGGACATCTTCGGCTACGACAGTTTTCGTGGCCGCCAGGGTGCGATCATTGAGCGCGTGGCCAATGGCGGCGATGCCCTGGTGCTGATGCCTACCGGTGGCGGCAAATCGTTATGCTTCCAGGTGCCGGCGCTGTTGCGCAATGGCCTGGCCGTGGTGGTGTCACCGCTGATTGCGCTGATGGACGATCAGGTCGCCACCCTTGAAGAACTCGGTGTCGCCGCTGCGTCGTTGAACTCCACCCTCAGCGCCGAGCAGCAGCGTGACCTGGCCGCCCGCATCAAGCGTGGCGAGGTGAAGATGCTGTATCTGGCACCCGAGCGCCTGGTGCAGCCGCGTATGCTGTCCTTCCTGCAGAGCCTGGACATTGCCCTGTTCGCCATCGACGAAGCCCACTGTGTATCGCAATGGGGGCACGATTTCCGCCGCGAATACCTGCAGCTTGGCCAGTTGGCGGAACTGTTCCCCGACGTGCCGCGCATCGCCCTGACCGCCACCGCCGACAAACGTACCCGCGAAGAGATCGTCGAGCGCCTGCATTTGCAGAACGCCGAGCGTTTCCTGTCGAGCTTTGACCGACCGAATATTTTCTACCGCATCGTGCCCAAGGAGCAGCCGCGCAAACAGTTGCTGGCGTTCCTGTCCGAGCGGCGCAGCGATGCGGGCATTGTCTATTGCCTGTCGCGCAAGAAGGTCGACGAAGTCGCCGCGTTCCTTTGCGAACAGGGCTATCCGGCGTTGCCTTACCACGCCGGCCTGCCGAACGATCTGCGTGCCTATCACCAGAAGCGCTTCCTCAACGAGGAGGGCCTGATCATGGTGGCGACCATCGCTTTCGGCATGGGTATCGACAAATCCAACGTGCGTTTCGTTGCACACATGGACCTGCCCAAGTCCCTGGAGGCCTATTACCAGGAAACCGGGCGCGCCGGTCGTGATGGCCTGCCGGCGGATGCCTGGATGGTGTACGGTCTGCAGGACGTAGTGATGCTCAAGCAGATGCTGCAGAACTCCGAAGGCGACGAACGCCATAAGCGTCTGGAGCAACACAAGCTCGATGCCATGCTGTCGTTGTGTGAAGAGACCCGCTGCCGGCGCCAGACGCTGCTGGCCTATTTCGACGAAGACATGCCCGAGCCCTGCGGCCACTGCGATAACTGCATCGACGGTGTGCAGACCTGGGACGCCACCGAACCGGCGCGCCAGGCATTGTCGACGATCTACCGCACCGGCCAGCGCTATGGCGTGGGCCACCTGGTGGATGTATTGCTGGGCAAGGACAACGAAAAAATCCGCAGCTTCGGCCACGAGAAACTCTCGGTCTACGGCGTTGGCAAGGCCCGCGCCGAAGGCGAGTGGCGCTCGCTGTTCCGGCAGATGGTTGCCCGTGGCCTTGTCGACATCGATATCGAGGGCTATGGCGGGCTGCGCCTGAATGACAGTTGCCGGCCGTTGCTCAAGGGTGAAGTGAGCCTGGAGCTGCGCCGTGACCTCAAGCCGCAGACCACCACCAAGAGCAGCAGCACCAGCCAGGCCAGCCAGCTTGTGCGGGGCGAGGAGCGCGAACAGTGGGAAGCCCTGCGCACCTTGCGGCGCAAACTGGCGCAGGAACACAGCGTGCCGCCCTACGTTATCTTCCCCGACTCCACCTTGCTGGAAATGCTTCGCGAACAACCCACCACCATGGCAGAAATGGCCCGGGTCAGCGGTGTGGGTGCGCGCAAGCTGGAGCGTTACGGCCAGGCGTTCCTCGAAGTGCTCGGTGGCCAGGCCGAAGCACCGAAGGAAGTGGCCGATATTCGCCACGAACTGATCAGCCTGGCCCGCGCCGGCATGACCCCGATCCAGATCGCCGGCCAGCTGCAATGCTCGGAAAAAAATGTGTATACCTTGCTCGCCGAAGCCATTGGCAAGCAGCAACTGTCGTTGGAGCAGGCTCTTGATTTGCCTGAGGATTTGCTCGGCGAAATTCAGGATGCATTTCTCGATGGAGAAGGCGAATTGCCACCTGTCGCGGAGATCGCTCCATTGTTCACTGGGCGCGTTCCTGAGGGCGTTTTGTACTGCGTACGTGCCGCTTTGCAGTCGGAATTCGAAATTTAGTGTGCCAATTACGACAATGTAACGAATCAGTACATACCGGGCCTTGCCTACTGACATGGCTCATGCTTAGCTGACTAATAATTAGCCATACTTTATTTTCAGTCTTAAACATGAGTTTTTTATGCCGTTAACCGATCAACACCGTTTTGGCATGCAATTGGCGCAAATGTCCCGAGGTTGGCGCGCCGAGCTGGACCGCCGCCTGGCGGGGCTGGGCTTGTCCCAGGCGCGCTGGCTGGTGCTGTTGCATTTGGCCCGTTTTGCAGAAGCCCCTACCCAGCGCGAATTGGCACAAAGTGTCGGCGTGGAAGGGCCGACCCTGGCGCGCCTGCTCGACAGCCTGGAAGGCCAGGGCTTGGTGCAACGCCAAGCCGTGGTGGAAGACCGCCGCGCCAAACGCATCCTGCTGTGTGATACCGCCCAGCCGCTGATTGACCAGATCGAGACCATTGCTACGGCGTTGCGCCATGAGCTGTTCGTTGGGGTGAATGAAGAGGATCTGCGCGTGTGCATGCGTGTGCATGAGCACATTCTGGCGAACCTGGAAAAGTCCTGATTCCTAATTTGCCGAGGATCAAATGTGGGAGGGGGCTTGCTCCCGATTGCGGTGGGCCAGCTACAGAATTGTTGACTGATACCCCGCCATCGGGAGCAAGCCCCCTCCCACATTAGTTCGGTGCTGTGTCAGAAGGTCTGGCCCAGGTTCAGGTACACCGCCTTCTGATTATCATCATTAAAGCCATAGCTGAAATTCAGTGGCCCCAACGGCGTATCAAACCCGAGGAAGATACTCGCGGCGTTGATATAGCCGCTGTCGAACTCATTGTCGTTGTTCCACGCCCGACCCCGTTCCAGTGAGGCGCCCAGGTACAACGGGAAGTCCAGCGGCAGGTATGAGCGCGGGGTCAGCCGGCGGAAGTACACCGCGCGCATCAGGCTGACGTTCTGCCCCGAGATCGCATCCTGGCGAAAGCCCGACAGTTGCCGCGCTCCCCCCAGCTGGAAGGCGGAAATCACCACATCCGAATCATCCAGGGTGCGCCCGTAACGACCGCCCAGTATCAACGTGTCCGGGCCGTGGCTCATGGCCTTGTCCAGCTTGAACTCCCATTGGCGGTAGCGCTGGTCCGAGCCCAGCCCCGGTTCGAACTCACGATAGGCCAGGCCGATGTCTTCGCCGCTATGGGGGAAGTACACGTTGTCAAAGGAGTCGAATGAATATTTAAGTTCATAGAAGCCTTCGCTGAAGCTCACGCTCGGCAGGTCGCGGTCGCCAATACGTACGTCTGCCTTGCCCCAGGCTTCGCCAACGCCGAAGCGGATCTCGCCGCTGTTGCCGATCTGCCGGCCCACGTTCAAGCCGAAGCCGTAGCGTTCCAGGCGATATTCGGAAATGGGGTCGTTGTCCAGGACCAGCTCTACGTTCTGCGCCTCGGCTCTGATATACGGCGCGACAAAGTAACGCGAGCCGGTGTCCATCGGCTGGTAGAACTCGCTGTACAGCTCTTGCCGATCACCGATCTGCACCCGCGTCAGCCATTCGGCGCCGAGGCGGTTGATACCGTTGACGCGATAGCTGGCGCCGAGATTGAAGGCGCTGTCGCCGCGCATGTCATCCGACAGGTTCAAGCCCAGGCGCAGGTAATCGGTGCCGCTGCGTTTGCCGCGCGCGCTGATCACCAGGGTATTGTCCTGGCCTTTTTTCACCACGCGGTATTGCACCTGCTCGAAGTAATCCAGGCCGTACAAGGTGCCCATGTCCGCTTGCAGGCGACCGAGGTTCAGCGGCTCGCCCAACCCCTGGCGGATGTAGTAGCGGATCACGTCGTCACTGACTTTGGAGTCGTTTTCCACCTGTATCGCGGTGATCACCGGGGTGCGTTCGCCCGGTGTGCGAGCAGCCACCAACTCAGGGTCGATGGGCTCGGCGGGGCGCAGGTGCGCCAGGCGTACATCAAGGGCGCGGGTGGCGCGGTAGCCGGCGTCGATCATGTCCTTGGCACGGCCGAAGTCCGTCACGCCATAGGCGGCCAGGGGCGGCTGGATCAGCACATCCTTGGGGTTCAGGGCCTTGAGTTGTTCTTCGGAGTTGCGCCGGGTCATCAGGGTGATGGATTGGTTGAGCACGTCCACCACGGTTGCCAGTTGCTTGCGCGAGCGCAGCGGGGTGCCGATATCGACCACGATGGCGATGTCGACGCCCATCTCCCGCGCCACATCCAACGGAATATTGTCGGTCATGCCGCCGTCCACCAGCAGGCGCCCGTCGAGCTCCACCGGGGCGAATACGGCAGGGATCGACATGCTGGCGCGTATCACCTGGGGCAGGTGGCCCTTGCTGAACACGACTTTTTCGCCGGTGGTGATGTCGGTGGCCACGGCGCGGAACGGGATCGGCAGCTTGTCGAAGTTACGGGTGTTACTGCTATGGGCAAACATGCTTTCCAGCAGCAGTGCCAGGTTCTGGCCCTGGATCACGCCCAGCGGCAGGCCGAGGCTGCCGTCGTCGCGGAAACTGAGTTTCTGCTTGACCAGGAAATCGCGGTCGTCCTGTTTGCGTCGAAACGGTACGTCTTCCCGTGGTGGAGCGTCCGACAGTGCCTGCTGCCAGTCGATACCCAGCGCCAGCTTTTCCAGCTCGTCGATCTTGTAGCCCGACGCGTACAGCCCACCAATCACCGCGCCCATGCTGGTGCCGGCAATCGCGTCGATGTGGATGCCCTGTTCTTCAAGTGCCTTGAGCACGCCGATATGCGCCAGGCCGCGGGCGGCACCGCCGGACAGCACCAGGCCGATTTTGGGGCGTGGTGTTTCCAAGGCGTCGGCAAGCAGGGGGACAAGGCACAGGAGCAGGCAGGACAACAGGCGGCGCATCATCAATCTCGAGGCTGGGCGATAAAGGCCGCTATTATAGCCACCCGATGCGTCGGGCCCGTCATGTCAGGAGCCGCTTAAATTATGTCTGCAAGCAAACCCGAGATCGTTATCACTTATTGCACCCAGTGCCAGTGGCTGCTGCGCGCTGCCTGGCTGGCCCAGGAGCTGCTCAGTACCTTTGCCGATGACCTGGGGCGCGTGGCGTTGGAACCGGCCACCGGCGGCGCCTTTCGTATCACCTGCGATGGGGTGCAGATTTGGGAACGCAAGGTCGACGGCGGCTTTCCCGAAGCTAAAGTGCTTAAACAGCGGGTGCGCGATCAGATCGATCCGCAGCGCGACCTCGGGCATAACGACCGTACGGTGTGACGTCAGACAGCCGCCGGCTGTTTCGCCTGGCTGGCGCTGCCCATCAAGCCGGAAAGCACGATGGCGACGATGATCAAAGCGCCGCCCAGCAGCATGCGCAAGGTCGGCGTTTCGGCGAACAGCAGCCAGGCCACGCTGATGCCGTAGACCGGTTCCATGGCAAACACCACCGAGGCGGTGCGCGCCTTGATCACGGCGAGGCTGGCGACAAACAGGCTATGGGCAAGGCCCGTACAAAACACGCCCAGCAGCCCGATCCATAGCCAGTCAATGGCGCGCACATCCGCCAGCCCCGGGGCTGCCACCGGCAGCAGACAGGCTGCGACCACCACGTTCTGGCACAGCGCTGCCTGCACAGCAGGAATGCGTCCGGAACTGGCGCGATTGTTCAACGACAACAAGGAGAACAACAATCCCGAAGCGATCCCCCACAGCAACCCGCCCGTGGCTTCGCTGGCAAGGTTGAAATCCGGGGTGACCAGCACCAGGCCAACGCTGACCAGGGCCACCAGCAGCATTTCATTGGCGCGAATGCGCTCGCGGAAGATCAACCCTTCAAGGATCACGGTAAAGGCCGGGAAGGCCGTGAACCCCAGGGTCGCCACGGCTACACCGGCGACTTTGACGGCAATGAAGAACGTTACCCAATGGGCGGCCAGCAACACACCGCTGACCAACAGGCGGCGCCAGTCGCGCATCTCCAGTTTCTTCCAGGACGCGTTGCTGGCAAAGCGGGCAAACACCGCCAGGGCAAGCACGGCAAACGCGGCACGCCCAAATACGATGATGGCGGGGGAGGCCGCCGCGAGCTTGCCGAATACGCCGGTGAGGCCAAACATCAGTGCGCCGATATGCAGGGCGCCAAGGGCTGAGCGGGGAGTCATTGCGATCCTTGAACCAACAGGGTAACAGCCTCGCAGTCTAGAGGGTTGGTTCGCGGACGTCTGTCGCCAACCTCGCATCTTTTAGCGTGGGACTCTCGTCAGTCGCCCCGGCGCAGGGCGCGAGGGGAGGCACCAAACTCGCGCAGCATGGCTGCACTGAATGCGCTTTGCGAGGCATAGCCAACGCGCTCGGCAACCTCACCAATGGCCAGCGGTGTGCCGCGCAAAAGCTCCAGCGCCATGTGCAGGCGACGACTGCGAAGATAATCCATCGGCGTCTGCCCGCATTCGGCCATGAAGCGTGCATGCAGGCGCGCCACGCTAAGCCCGGCGATACGCGCAAGGTCAGCCACCTGCAACGGGTGCGCAGCGTGGCGCTGGATATGGGCATTGAGCGCCGCATAAGGCAAGCGTCGTCCTGGCAGCGCTTGGGCCTGGGGATGATTGAGACTGGCCAGTAACAGCACAGCACCTTGTTGGACGATCAGCGGGTCGTGCACCGGGCTGTGCGCCAGCCACTCCACCAGTTGGCTTTGCCTGGGATCCAGCGTCAGTCGCGACGGTTGCCCCAGCAAGCGACGACTGGCATCGGCATGCTCACCCAAAGATTGCACCACCCAATGCTCGTTTGGCACATCCAGCACCAGGCAACGGCTGCCATCACGGCTGCCGCAGGCGTGGTGGGTGGAGAAGGGCAGCACCATCACGCTGCTTTCGCGTACCTGGCTGCCACGGCCATCGACTTCCAGGTCCAGGTGCCCGGACAGTCCGAACACCAACTGCGCGTGATCATGGCTGTGGGCGATGGGCGCTTCGAGGTAGTGGCGTAGCGTGAGGCTCGGGCTCATCGCGGTCTCCAGGGCGGCAAGGCGCCAGTCTACAACGCTTTGCGGGCATCGAGCGCTGTCATGAGATTGACGCACAGCTGTCATGGGCTATTAATCGCCAAGGCGCAAGCTCGCGAAAACAGCGTCGAGGGATGCCCATGACCCATGCCGAGTTCACCAAGCCCAGCCGCAAGCAACGGGTGCGAACCCTATGGATTTCCGACGTGCATCTGGGTACCCGGGATTGCCAGGCCGAACACCTGTCACAGTTTCTCAAGGGCTACCACGCCGACAAGGTCTACCTGGTGGGCGACATTATCGACGGTTGGAAAATGCGCGGCGGCATGTATTGGCCCCAGGCTCACACCAATGTGATCCGTCGCCTGCTGACCATGGCCAAGCGCGGCACCGAGGTGATCTACGTCACTGGCAACCATGATGAGTTTTTAAGGCGTTACTCCAAGCTGATCCTGGGCAATATCCAGTTGGTGGACGAGGCGGTGCATGTGACCGCCGATGGTCGGCACCTGTTGGTGATCCATGGCGATCAGTTCGATGTGATCACCCGTTATCACCGCTGGCTGGCGTTCCTTGGTGACTCCGCGTATGAATTCACCCTCACGCTGAACCGATGGCTCAATCATTGGCGTGCGCGCTATGGCTACGGGTACTGGTCGTTGTCGGCCTACTTGAAGCACAAGGTGAAAACCGCCGTAAGCTTCATCAGTGATTTCGAAGAAGCGATTGCCCGCGAAGTCACCAAGCGTGAACTGCATGGCGTGGTGTGCGGGCATATCCACCATGCCGAGATTCGCAAGGTGGGGGAGGTGGATTACCTCAATTGCGGAGATTGGGTGGAGTCATGCACGGCGTTGATCGAGCACTGGGATGGGCATATCGAGTTGTATCGGTTGGCGGATGCCCAGGCCAGGGAGGCGCAGCTCAAGGCTGAAATGGTCACTGGCTAAAAGCCTCGCCTCGGTAAAAATGTGGGAGCCGCCACCACCTCTTTGATGTGACGCTGTCGCGCCGCAAACTAGGGAGCTTGTTCCCGTGGCAGCCTGACAGCCGAGCAGGATGTTGGTTTTCGTCCTGGGTACATATCCGTTATTTGGGCAACGGCCACTTATGGTTCCGCTTTTACAGCGGCTCACTTTTGAAAGGCCGGAATGCCGGCCCAGGCAAAAGTAAGCAAAACGCTCTTGCCCCACCACTCGGCACCTCGCCTAGGCTCGGTGTGCCCTCACTCCGGCTTCAAGCCTGCGTTCGGCCAGCGTGGTTTAACGGGGCGCCTAAGATCAAGAGCGACTCGCTGCGCATCGCAGATACGCCGGCGGCGCTTGTGCTTTTCTGTAGGAGCGAGCTTGCTCGCGAAAAACCTGAGAACGCCGCGTTCTTTCTGGTTTCCCGCGTCATCGTTAACGACCTTCGCGGGCAAGCCCGCTCCCACAGGGGTACGCGCACACTTCAACGATCAGGTCGGCTATAAGGCCGCCTCGCTGTGTTTTTGATCTCAGGCGCCCCGTTAAACCACGCTGGCCGGAATTCGACAGGGATTTGGGGGGTAAACCGGCAGGGATGCCGGTTTAGCCGCCCCGCGCCATGGATGGCGCGTTGCGGCGGCCCCCCAAATCCATGGCGGATTACGGGCACACCGAGCCTAGGCGAGGTGCCGAGTGGTGGGGCAAGAGCGTTTTGCTTACTTTGCCGCTTTTGCAAAGTGAGCCGCCGTAAGGGCGGAACCTATAGTGGCCGTTACCTAAGCAACGGATCTTGCTCCCGATAACGTTGGGTCAGTCAGCTTATTTCTAGCTGACCCACCGCCATCGGGGGCAAGCCCCCTCCCACATTGGGTCCCGGGGTTTTCAGTTGGAAACGTCGGCGATAGCTTGGGCCAGCACTGTCAAACGTGTCGCATCCACCCCGGCCACGTTGGCCCGGCCTGAACTGACCATATACACGCTGTGCTTCTCGCGCAGTTGCTTGACTTGATCGGCACTCAAACCGGTATAGGAAAACATCCCGCGTTGTGCGCCGATATGGGCAAACTTCTCGGCCAAGCCATGGGGCGCCAAGGCTTCCACCAACCCGGAACGCAAGTGCGCGATCCGCGAACGCATGGCCTCGACTTCCTCGCTCCAGAGTTTTTTCAGCTCGGTATCACCGAGGATGGTCGCCACCACGGCGGCGCCGTGATCCGGCGGTGTCGACCACAGGTTACGGGCGATATTCGCCAGTTGGCTGCGCACATCGATGAGTTTTTCCGCATCCGCTGCACATACGATCAACGCGCCCACACGATCACGATACAAACCAAAATTCTTCGAGCAGGAACTGGTGACCAGCACTTCCGGCAGTTCAGCTGCGAACAACCGCACTGCCCAGGCGTCCTGCTCCAGGCCATCGCCAAAGCCCTGGTAGGCAAAGTCGATCAGCGGCAGCAACTGGCGTTCGCGCACGATCTGCAACACCTGGCGCCAGTCATCCTGTGACAGGTCGAAGCCGGTCGGGTTGTGACAGCAGGCGTGCAGTAGCACCACATCGCCCTCGGGCACCGTCTCCAGGGTTGCCAGCATCGCCGCCACATCCAGGCGGTTGTCACTGCCAACGTAAGGGTAATGACTGACCTTGAGGCCAGCCTTGGCGAAGATGGTTTCGTGGATCGGCCAGGTCGGGTTGCTCAGCCACACGCCGCGGCCAGGCAGGCTCTGGGCGATAAAATCGGCGCTCAAACGCAGGGCTCCGGTGCCGCCCGGGGTTTGGGTGGCGCCGGCACGGCGTTCGCGAAGCAAGGCCGAATCGGCACCGAGCACCAGCTCGCTGATCAGGGGGCCAAAAGCTGCGTCGCCATGGCCGCCGATGTAGGTCTTGGTCACCTGGGTATCGACCAAGCGCTGCTCCGCAAGCTTGACCGAGCGGGGAATCGGCGTCAGGCCCTGGTCGTCCTTATACACGCCCACGCCCAGGTCGAATTTGTTCGGGTTGGCGTCCTGGGCATACAGGTCCATCAGCCCGAGGATCGGGTCGCCGGGCACGCGGCCAATGGCATCGAAATGCATTACTTGCGGCCCTCGGCAGCTTTGGCCACTTCGTCGGTGCGCGCGGCCATGATGAAGTCGTTGCGGTGCAGGCCCTTGATGGAGTGGCTCCACCAGGTCACGGTGACTTTGCCCCATTCGGTGAGCAGGCCAGGGTGATGGCCTTCGGCCTCGGAGATTTCACCCATGGCGTTGGTGAAGGCCAGGGCGAATTTGAAGTTCTTGAACAGGAAAACCTTTTCCAACTGCATGACGCCGTCGCGCACTTCGATGTTCCAGTCGGGGATCTGCTTGAGCAGCACCGGCAGTTCTTCATCGCTGACTTGCGGGGCATCGGCGCGGCAGGCTTCGCAGTGGGCTTGGTTCAAGGTGGTCATGGGAGGTGTCCTGAATTCGAATGTTTGAAGGTCAGTGGCGTTACCCTAAAGCAACGCGGGGCCAGGGAACAGACTCACCTGGCGTTAAAACCTGAGGTTCACGCGGCTTTTGGTTTCGGCGGGAATTTCGGGGCGTGCAGCCCTAATTCCATGCCGCGCTCGACCATGCCCATGATGTCTTCCTGCGCCACGTCGAACAGGCGCTTGAGTTCGGGCAATACGAAATACAGCGGTTGCAGGATGTCGATACGATACGGCGTGCGCATCGCTTCCAGCGGGTCGAAGGCTTGATGCTCGGGCTCGTCCGACAGGCAATACACGCTTTCTTTAGGCGACGACAGAATGCCGCCACCGTAGATGCGCCGCCCTTGGGGCGTATCCACCAGGCCGAACTCGATGGTCATCCAGTACAGGCGCGCCAGGTAAACCCGTTGCTCCTTGGTCGCCGCCAGGCCGAGCTTGCCGTAGGTGTGGGTGAATTCGGCGAACCAGGGGTTGGTCAGCAAAGGGCAGTGCCCAAAGATCTCGTGGAAAATGTCCGGCTCTTGCAGGTAGTCCAATTCGTCGCGGGTGCGAATGAACGTCGCCACCGGAAACTGCTTGCTGGCAAGCAATTCAAAAAAAGTCTGGAAGGGAATCAGCGCCGGCACGCGGGCCACTTGCCAGCCGGTGGTTTCGGCCAGCACCTTGTTGATTTCGCCCAACTGGGGGATGCGATCCAGGGGCAGGCCGAGCTTGTCGATGCCGTCCAGGTATTCCTGGCAGGCGCGACCCTCGATCACCTTGAGTTGACGAGTGATCAGGGTATTCCACACCGCGTGTTCTTCCGGCGGGTAGTGGATAAAACCTTGCGCATCGGGCTCGCGGGCCACGTAGTGCGTCTGCTTCATACGGCTCTCCTGCTAGGCATTCGTTCTTGTTATGTCCTGCGATGCACTATTGATAACCCGGTGAGCGCAGGATTCCATCTACATTGCCCCTGGGTATGTAGGAAAAATTACAGTTTTTCGTAAAGTATTCGTTACGGATGGATGACTTATCCGCGCTATGGGCTGGGAAACTCCTACGCTCTGTCACATAATCTTGACGACTATCTGCGCCCGGCGGCAAAAAGACGCGGCGCCTACCTACCTTTCGAGCCTTTTCATGCGTATCAAAGTGCATTGCCAGAACCGCATCGGCATCCTGCGGGACATCCTCAACCTGCTGGTGGAGTACGGCGTCAACGTCGCCAAGGGCGAGGTCGGGGGGGAGCATGGCAATGCCATCTACCTGTTTTGCCCGAACCTGGTGAACATGCAGTTCCAGGCACTACGCCCGCAGTTCGAAGCGATTGGCGGCGTGTTCGGCGTCAAGCGAGTGGGGCTGATGCCCAGCGAGCGGCGGCATATGGAACTCAATGCGCTGCTCGGCGCCCTGGAGTTTCCGGTGCTGTCCATCGATATGGGCGGCTCCATCGTGGCCGCCAACCGCGCGGCGGCGCAGTTGCTCGGGGTGCGGGTGGACGAAGTGCCAGGCATTCCGCTGTCGCGCTACGCCGAGGACTTCGACTTGCCGGAGTTGGTGCGCGCCAGCAAGTCGCGCATCAATGGCCTGCGGGTCAAGGTCAAGGGGGACGTGTTCCTGGCGGATATCGCGCCGCTGCAATCCTCCGAACACGATGACAGCGAAGCCATGGCTGGCGCTGTGCTCACCTTGCATCGCGCCGACCGCGTCGGTGAGCGTATCTATAACGTGCGCAAGCAGGAGCTGCGTGGTTTCGACAGTATCTTCCAAAGCTCCAAGATCATGGCCGCGGTGGTCCGCGAAGCGCGGCGCATGGCGCCGCTGGACGCGCCTCTATTAATAGAAGGTGAAACCGGCACCGGTAAAGAGTTGCTGGCCCGTGCCTGCCACTTGGCCAGTCCCCGTGGGCAATCACCGCTGATGGCGCTCAACTGCGCAGGGTTGCCCGAGTCGATGGCCGAGACCGAACTGTTCGGCTACGGCCCCGGGGCTTTTGAAGGCGCGCGGGCCGAAGGCAAACTCGGCCTGCTGGAGCTGACTGCGGGCGGCACCTTGTTCCTCGATGGAGTGGGGGAAATGAGCGCGCGTTTGCAGGTCAAACTGCTGCGATTTCTGCAGGACGGCTGCTTTCGTCGGGTCGGAAGTGACGAAGAGGTCTACCTGGATGTGCGGGTGATCTGCGCCACTCAGGTGGACTTGTCGGAACTCTGCGCCCGAGGTGAGTTTCGCCAGGATCTTTATCATCGGCTCAATGTGCTGTCGTTGCATATCCCGCCGTTGCGCGAATGCCTCGACGGCCTGGTGCCACTGGTTGAGCACTTCCTCGACCAGGCCAGCCGACAGATTGGCTGCCCTTTGCCCAAGCTTGCGCCCGCGGCGATGGATCGCTTGAGTCACTACCACTGGCCGGGCAACGTAAGACAGCTGGAAAACGTACTGTTCCAGGCCGTGTCGCTGTGCGACGGTGGGGTGGTCAAGGCCGAGCATATTCGCTTACCGGACTACGGGGTGCGCCAGCCCCTTGGGGATTTTTCCCTGGAGGGCGGGTTGGAGGAGATTGTTGGACGGTTCGAGAAGGCCGTGCTGGAAAGCCTTTATGCCGAACATTCCAGCAGTCGGCAGCTTGGCAAACGCTTGGGCGTGTCGCACACCACCATCGCCAATAAGCTGCGCGACTACGAAATTCTCAAGGCCGACAAATAATTCGCTGACACTACGCGGTCAAAAATGTGGGAGGGGGCTTGCTCCCGATGGCGGTGTGTCAGCTACAGGTGAGCTGGCTGATACACCGCCATCGGGAGCAAGCCCCTCCCACATTTGATCTTCGTCGTTTTCCAGGTCGGTGATTGCCGCAGGCGGCAGTAGTCCGCCGTTTTTTCGACTCGCTCTCAAGCCTCAAATCATCCTGCTCCGCCGCAAACCCCCGCCGCGCCTGGACTTCAGCCTCTTTTTAAAAGTTGGTTCGCAAATTGCTTAAGCCTCATCAGTACAGCGGTGGGCGGCAAGCGTCCGTCAGAAAGAGGATAGAGCGTGGACAAATACCTTTATGTGGCAATGACCGGCGCCAGCCAGAACGCACTGGCGCAGAAGGCCCATGCCAACAATCTGGCGAACATTTCCACCAACGGCTTCCAGCGTGACCTGGAGCAGGCGCGTTCGATGCCGGTGTTCGGTGACAGCTTTCCGGCGCGGGCATTTGCCATGACCGAGCGGCCGGCCACTGATTTCTCCCCGGGAGCGATGATCGAAACCGGTCGTGACCTGGATGTAGCCGTCAGCGGCGACGGTTGGATGGCCGTGCAAACCCCGGATGGCGGCGAAGCCTACGTGCGCAGCGCCAGCATGAATGTGGATGCCCTGGGCGTGCTGCGTGCCGGCAACGGTATGCCGATCATGGGCAACGGCGGCCCGATTGCCGTGCCACCCCAGCAAAAAATCGAAGTGGGTGCAGACGGCACCATCAGTATTCGCGCCATGGGCGAAGGCCCACGGGTGATGGCGGAAGTGGACCGCATCAAGCTGGTCCAGCCCGACCTCAAGAACATGACCAAGGGCCTGGACGGCACCATCCACACCAAGGATGGCCAGCCGGCCCAAGCCGACGCGAACGTCACCCTGACCTCGGGCTTCCTGCAGGCGAGCAACGTCAACGCGGTAGAGGAAATGACCGCGGTGCTGGCGCTTTCCAAGCAGTTCGAGCTGCACATCAAGATGATGAACAGCGCTAAAGAAGACGACCAGGCCATGACTCGCGTCATGCAGATGAGCTAAGTCCCTAACTAATTTAGTCGCACGGCGCCAACAAACAGGCGCACGAAGGAGAACAGCATGCTTCCGGCTCTATGGGTTGCCAAGACAGGCCTGTCCGCCCAGGACACCAACCTGACCACCATTTCCAACAACCTGGCGAACGTCTCGACCACGGGCTTCAAACGTGATCGCGCCGAGTTCCAGGACCTGCTCTATCAGATCAAGAAGCAGCCAGGTGCCCAGTCGACCCAGGACAGCGAATTGCCATCGGGCCTGCAACTGGGTACCGGTGTGCAGATCGTCGGCACCCAGAAAAACTTCAGCGCCGGTAACCTGCAGCAAACCGGACAACCGCTGGACATGGCCATCAACGGCCGTGGTTTCTTCCAGGTGCTGCAACCGGATGGCACCACCTCTTACACCCGTGACGGCACCTTCCACCTGGACTCCAATGGCCAGATCGTCACCGCCAACGGTTTCGCCCTGGAGCCTGCTGTCGTGGTTCCACCCGACGCCAAGACCTTCACCGTCGGCAACGACGGCACCGTGTCCATCACCGTCGCTGGCAACCCGGCGTCCCAAGTGATCGGCAACCTGCAAACCGCTGACTTCATCAACCCGGCCGGCCTGCAGGCGATGGGCAACAACCTGTTCCTGGAAACCGCCTCCAGCGGCGCCCCGCAAATCGGCACCCCTGGCCTGAACGGTTTCGGTACCACCCTGCAAAGCACCCTGGAAACCTCCAACGTCAGCACCGTTGAGGAGATGGTCAACATGATCACCACCCAGCGCGCCTACGAGATGAACTCCAAGGTGATTTCCACCGCCGACCAGATGCTTTCGTTCGTTACGCAGAATCTGTAATCCAGTCTGGGGCGCTTTCAAGAAGCGCCTGCAACACCATGAGGTAAGGGTCATGAATCGCTATGTTTCCGTTTTGGCATTGAGTGGGATCGCCGTGCTCGCGGGGTGTGTTGCCCCGACGCCAAAGCCCAATGACCCGTACTACGCGCCGGTGTTGCCGCGCACGCCATTGCCGGCGGCGGCCAATAATGGCTCGATCTACCAGGCCGGTTTCGAACAGAACCTGTACAGCGACCGCAAGGCGTTCCGGGTCGGTGACATCATCACCATCACCCTCAACGAGAAGACCCAGGCCAGCAAGAACGCCAACTCGCAGATCGGCAAGAACAGCAAGACCAGCATCGGCCTGACCTCGTTGTTCGGCGGCGGCCTCAACACCAACAACCCCTTGGGCGGCGGTGACCTGAGCCTGGACGCCGGCTACAGCGGCGACCGCGCCACCAATGGCAAGAGTGCGGCAGGGCAGGGCAACAGCCTGACCGGTTCGATCACCGTGACCGTGGCCGACGTATTGCCCAACGGCATCATCGCCATACGCGGTGAAAAGTGGATGACCCTCAACACCGGCGATGAGCTGGTGCGCATTGCCGGGATGGTCCGCGCCGATGATATTTCCACCGACAACACCGTGCCTTCGACGCGGATTGCCGATGCACGCATCACCTACTCGGGTACGGGTTCGTTTGCTGATGCCAGTCAGCCGGGCTGGTTCGACCGGTTCTTCCTTAGCCCGCTGTTCCCTTTCTAGGTGGCCACTTTGAACTTCAAACAGCTGATGGCGACGGCACTCTTGCTGGCCTTAAGCGCTGTGGCCCAGGCCGAACGCCTGAAGGACATCGCCAGTATTTCCGGCGTGCGCTCCAACCAGTTGATCGGCTATGGCCTGGTGGTGGGGCTTAACGGCACGGGTGACCAGACCACCCAGACGCCGTTCACCCTGCAGACCTTCAACAACATGCTCTCGCAGTTCGGCATCAAGGTGCCGCCAGGCTCGGGCAACGTCCAGTTGAAGAACGTCGCCGCCGTGTCGATCAGCGCCGATTTGCCGCCGTTCGCCAAGCCGGGCCAGGTGGTGGACATCACCGTTTCGTCCATGGGTAACTCCAAGAGCCTGCGCGGCGGCACCTTGCTGATGACGCCGCTCAAAGGTATCGACGGCAACGTCTACGCCATCGCCCAGGGCAACCTGGTGGTGGGCGGGTTTGACGCTGAAGGCCGCGACGGCTCGAAGATCACCGTCAACGTACCGTCGGCGGGGCGTATCCCTGGTGGCGCCACGGTTGAACGCACCGTGCCGAGCGGTTTCAATCAGGGCAACAGCCTGACCCTGAACCTCAACCGTTCCGACTTCACCACCGCCAAGCGCGTGGTCGACAAGATCAACGATATGCTTGGCCCTGGTGTAGCCCAGGCCATCGACGGCGGCTCGATCCGCGTCACCGCGCCGCTGGACCCAAGCCAGCGCGTGGACTACCTGTCGATCCTGGAAAACCTTGAGGTCGACCCCGGCCAGGCCGTGGCAAAAGTCATTATCAATTCGCGTACCGGCACTATCGTGATCGGTCAGAACGTCAAGGTTTCGCCGGCAGCGGTGACCCACGGCAGCCTGACGGTGACCATCACCGAAGACCCGATCGTCAGCCAGCCGGGGCCGCTGTCCAACGGCCAGACCGCCGTGGTCCCGCGTTCGCGGGTCAACGCCCAGCAAGAAGCCAAGCCGATGTTCAAGTTCGGCCCCGGCACCACCCTGGACGAGATTGTCCGCGCGGTGAACCAGGTGGGCGCAGCGCCCGGTGACTTGATGGCGATCCTTGAAGCTTTGAAACAGGCCGGCGCCTTGCAAGCCGACCTCATTGTGATCTGAGGCCATGGCCATGGATATGCGCAAAAGCGGCATCAGCAGCACGGCGGACTCGGGGTCTTACTCCGACTTGAACCGGCTTAACCAGCTCAAAGTCGGCGCCGACAAGAACAGCGAAGGCAATATGCGCAAGGTGGCGCAGGAGTTCGAGTCGCTGTTCCTCAATGAGATGCTCAAGTCCATGCGCTCGGCCACCGACGCCCTGGGCAAGGACAACCCGCTGAACACCCCGGCGGCCAAGCAGTATCAGGAAATGTACGACCAGCAGTTGGCGGTCTCGATGTCCCGCGAAGGCGGCGGTATCGGCCTGGCCGACGTGCTGATGCGCCAGATGCAGAAGAACAAGCCGGTGCAGGCCCAGGCCGCCACCTTGCAAGGCCCGGCAGCGGATGTGCCGGTGAAGAAAGTCGATGTGCCGACCGAGATTGGCGCCGGTACCCAGGCCGACGGGCCGCTGGGCCGCTCCAATGGTCAGCGGCCTTTGTGGGCGTATCGCGTGGCGGTTCCTGAGGGCACCAGTGCGCACACCAACGACATGGAGCTGATGAACCAGCGCCGTATCGCCTTGCCAAGCAAACTGGCCGACCGCCTGCTGGCGGGCATCGTGCCGAGCGCCCCGGTCACTGCCGAAGCCAAAAGCGCGCCCCTGCGCAACAGTGCCGCCGACGACAATGTGGTCAGCAGCGCCGCCCGCAGCTTTGCCGTGCCAAGCGGACAAATGCAGGTCTATGGCCGCGCCATTGCCCAGCCACCGCTGGCGCCGGCGAAAAAAGCCTTCAGCTCCCAGGACGAATTCGTCGCCACCATGCTGCCGATGGCCAAGGCGGCCGCCGCGCGTATCGGTATCGATCCCAAGTACCTGGTGGCCCAGGCCGCACTGGAAACCGGCTGGGGCAAATCGGTGATGCGCGCCGAGGACGGCAGCAGCAGCCACAACCTGTTCGGCATCAAGGCCGGCCAGAGTTGGCAGGGCGGCCAGGCCCGTGCGATCACCAGCGAGTTCCGCGATGGCGCGATGGTCAAGGAAACGGCGCAGTTCCGTTCCTACAGCTCCTACCAGGACAGCTTCCACGACCTCGTGACTCTGCTGCAAAGCCATGATCGCTATAAAGAAGTTGTGAAATCAGCCGATAACCCGGAACAGTTTGTACGCGAGTTGCAAAAAGCCGGTTATGCAACCGATCCGGCTTACGCCAGCAAGATTTCGCAGATCGCAAAAAATATGAACAGTTACCAGAACTACGCTGCCGCTGGCGCAACCACACATTTATAAGGTCTGAACCATGAGTTTGCTCAGTATCGGGATGTCAGGGCTCAACGCCGCTCAAGGATCGCTGTCGGTCTTGAGTAATAACATCGCCAACGTTAATACCCCAGGGTACTCGCGTCAGCAGACCACGCAGAATACCAACGCGTCGAACCCGTTCGGCGGTGTGTTCATCGGCACCGGTACCACCCTGGCTGACGTGCGCCGGGTGTACAACGAATACCTCGACACCGCCTACCAGAACAGCACGGCCCTGAACAACGATGCCAAGGCATATCTGGATCAGGTCGGTGCCGTCGACAAAGTGTTGTCGGACAAGACCACCGGTTTGTCCTCGGTGCTCAGTTCGTTCTTCGCCACCCTGCAGACCGCGGCGTCCAACCCCAATGATCTGTCTGCGCGGCAACTGCTGGTGACCAACGCCCAGACCCTGAGCAGTCGTTTCAACGCGATCTCGACGCAGTTGACCCAGCAGAAAGAGACCATCAACAACCAACTGAGCAGCATGAGTGAGCAGGTCAATCAATTGACCGCCTCGATTGCCTCGCTCAACAAGCAGATCACCCAGGTGCAAGGCGCGTCGGGCAATGCGCCGGCCAACCTGCTGGATTCGCGTAACGAGGCGGTACGCTCGCTCAATGAGCTGATCGGCGTAACAGCCACCGAGAAGAACGGCCAGTTCAGCGTGACCACCGGCACCGGCCAGTCCCTGGTAGAAGGCGGGATCTCCAATACGATTTCTGCAGTGCCGAGCAAAACCGATAACAGCCAGTACACCATTCAGTTGGACAACAACGGCACCCCCATGGACCTGGGTGGCGTGATCAGTGGCGGCAGCATCGGCGGCCTGTTGCGTTATCGCAGTGATGCCTTGATGCCGGCTATCAACGACCTGGGCCGTATCGCCATAGCCACCGCAGACACCATCAACAATCAACTGGGCCAAGGCCTGGACCTCAATGGTGACTTCGGCGTTTCGTTGTTCAAAGACATCAACAGTGCCGTCGCCATTGCGTCGCGCAGCCAGGGGGCATCGGGCAACAGTGCCGGGGCAAGCAACCTGAATGTGACGATCAAGGACAGCAGCAAGTTGTCCGCGTTCGACTACACCGTGAGCTTCAACGACAAGACCGACCCCAACAAGGTCACAGTGCTGCGCTCGGACGGCAAGGCCATGGGCACTTTTGATATGTCCTCTACGCCGCCGCCGACCATGGACGGCTTTACCCTGGCACTGGATGGCAAGGGCACGATGGCCTATGGCGACAGTTTCAAGGTCAGCCCGACCGCCACCGGGGCCAGCGGTATTGGCGTGGCACTCACCGATGCGAACAAGCTGGCGTTCGCCGGCCCGTTGGCGGGTACCAGCAGTAATACCAATAGTGGCACGGGCACGTTCACCCAGCCGTCCCTGACAGTACCGCTGGATATCAATGGCGGCGCCGACACCGCACAGTTGCGCGCCGGTATTGAAAACTCGATGCCGGTGAAAATGGTCTTTGCCAAACCGGCCGCCGATGGTACGCAGTCCTACACGATCAGCGATGCCAAGGGCAACCCGATCAGCACCGGCTCGATTATTCCGGGGCAGGGCAACAAGATCACCGTGGACGTGCCGATGCGCGACGCCAGCGGTGCCGCTATCCCTGGCAAGAGCTTCAAGTTCGATACCACCATTAACGGCTCACCGGCAGAAGGCGACAGCACCACCTTCGCCTTCAACAGTGGCGGCAAGTCCGACGGCCGCAACGCCCAGGAACTGCTGAACCTGCAAACCAAGGCCACCGTCGGCATGGGCGATGGCAATGGCGGCACCAGCCTGGTGGGGGCCAACAGCAAGCTGGTCTCGCAAGTAGGGGCCAAGGCCAGCCAGGCCGGAGTCGACACCGCCGCCACCGGCGCCTTGCTGAGCGCCAACAAGGAAGCGCGCAACTCGGTGTCCGGGGTCAACCTGGATGACGAAGCGGGCGACATGATCAAGTTCCAGCAGTACTACACCGCGTCGTCGCAGATCATCAAGGCTGCGCAGGAAACCTTCACCACACTGATGAATGCCCTTTAAAGGAGGCTGGGACGATGCGTATTTCTACACAGCAGTATTTCGAGACCAGCTCTGCCAAGTATCAGAACAACTATTCCAGTGTGGTCAAGGCCCAGGACCAGGCCAGCACCGGTGTTCGTGTGCAAACCGCCGCGGATGATCCGGTAGCGGCGGCGCGTTTGCTGATGCTGCAGCAGCAGAAAGACATGCTGGGGCAGTTCAATGGCAACATCGACACCCTGAAAAACTCGCTGACCACCCAGGAAAGCGTGCTGGAAAATATCAATATCGCGATTCAGAGGGCCAGCGAGTTGGCGCTCAAAGCGGGTAACGTCGGCATCAGTGACGCGGATCGTAAATCGACCGCCGCGGAGATCGGCGCCATTGAAGACCAGGTCCTGGGCTTGCTCAATACCAAGGACGCCAGTGGTAATTACATGTTCTCCGGGAGCAAGACCGACACGCCTCCCTACGCCCGTAACAATGATGGCACCTACAGCTACCAGGGCGATGACACGCCGTTGAGCCTGAAGGTTGCGGAGAACCTGTCGGTAGCCATGGGCAATACCGCCAAAAGCATGCTGGAAAGCTCGGCGAACACTGGCCGTACGCAAACAGCACCTATCCTTGTGCCGCCAGCGGTCGATGATGGGAAGGTCACGGTATCGGCTGGCCTGATTGCGGCTAACTCCAACTACGACAGCAGCTTTTCGGATGGCCAGCCGTATAAGCTGACGTTCACCAGCAGCACCCAATATGTAGTAACCGACAATGCCGGCAAAGACATTACCTCTGAGATTCCGGGCAACGGCACTTTCGATGCCACCAAGGAAGGCGGATCGAGTATCAAGCTGCGCGGGGTCAAGTTCGACATTGGCTTGAACCTGGGCAAGGACGCGCTGGGCAAGGACATACTGCCCGGCGCGCCAGCGGACGCCATTGTCAAGGATCGGGAGTTCAGCCTGTCGGTCAAGCCGGACACCTTCAGCGTATCGCGCACCCCGAGTAACCCCTCCACTGCACAACTGAGTGGCGGCACGGTGAGCGATCCGGCGGCCTACGCCAGTACCTTTCCCAACTCCGGTGTCATCGTCAAGTTCGGTGCGGCCGGCGCTTATGACCTGTACGCGCAGCCTTATACGGCAGACAGCCAATCCATCGCCAGCGGTACCCTGGCGGCCGGTGCAACCTCGATCACGGCGGCAGGGGTGACCTTCGATGTCACCACCGCGCCAGCTCCAGCCGCCGGCGACCAGTTTTCGATCGGCGCCACCAGCAACAAGAACGAAAACGTCCTCGACACCCTGAGCCATTTGCGCAAAATCCTGGAAACGCCGTCAGACGGCAATCCGGCGGCGCAGAAGGAACTCAAGGATGTGGTGGCCAAGTCCATTGGCAACCTGACCAATGCCTACAGCCAGATCGACCAGGCGCGCGGCTCCCTGGGTGCGCGCCTCAATGGCCTGGACATTCAGTCCAAGGAAAACGTCAGCCTGGACCTGGCCAATACCACCACCATGAATGCCTTGGGCAACGTCGACTTCGCCGAAGCGGCCATCAACCTGAGCTTGCAGCAGACCATGTTGCAGGCCTCGCAGCTGGCCTTTGTGAAAATCTCGCAGTTGAGCCTGTTCAACAAGATGTAAACGGCTTTTAGTCAAGCGGCCTACTCTGGAAACAGGGCGGGCCGTTGTCGTTTATGGGGTTTAATTGTCGAAAGGTTTTGCACAAAGCACACAAAATTGAGTGACCTGTGAGTCATAAAGCGCATCTTCACTGTATCGTGTGAAAAGGATAAGTCGTCGCAGGGTCCTTGCGCGGCGGCTTTCAGCGAGATTTTCATGGGGTTATCCCCTTTATTGTCAGCACTCCCGGCGTAGCCCGAGGGGTGTTCTCCAGCTATTTAGTATTGGGAAGCCATAATGATTGGCATAAAAAGCATCGCCAGTTACGTGCCGGCAGACGGGATCGATAACTACGCCCAGGGTGCCAAATTCGCCAAGGATGAAGAGTTCATCATCGGCAAGATCGGTTCGGCGTTCCTGCCGCGCAAGGAAGCGGCACAGGAGACGTCCGACCTGTGTGTCGAAGCGGTCAACGCTTTATTTGCCAACAACCCGGCGTTGAAGCGCGAATCCATCGACGCGCTGATCGTCGTCACCCAGAACGGCGATGAAGAGGGCTTGCCTCACACCGCAGCCATCGTCCAGGACAAACTGGGTCTGCCGACCCACGTGGCAGCCTTCGATATCTCCCTGGGCTGCTCCGGCTACGTCTATGGCATCTATGCGATGAAGGGCTTCATGGAAGCCGCCGGCCTGAAAAACGGCCTGCTGATCACCGCCGACCCGTATTCGAAGATCGTTGATCCGGAAGACCGCAACACCACCATGCTGTTCGGCGATGCCGCCACCGCCACCTGGATGGGCGAAGATGCACCCTGGTTGCTGGGCAAATCCAAGTTCGGCACCGACGGCTCCGGCGCGCCGCACCTGAAGGTCAGTGATGGCGTGTTCTTCATGAATGGCCGCCAGGTGTTCAACTTCGCTTTGCTCAAGGTGCCGGCGCACTTGCACGAGCTGCTCGCCGAGTCGGACCTCAAGGCCGATGACATCGATGCCTTCTGTATCCACCAAGGCAGTGCGGCCATCGTCGACGCCGTGGCACGCCGCTTTGAAGAAGCGCCGGTGGACAAGTTCATCAAGGACATGGTCGAGACCGGTAACACCGTGTCGTCGAGCATTCCGTTGCTGCTGGAAAAGCACGTGATGGACGCCACCTGGAAGCGTGTGGCGATCAGTGGTTTTGGTGTGGGCCTGTCGTGGGGCTCGGCGATTCTCTATCGTCCGTGATGCTTTAACCGCTTCACAAAAAACGTCGATGATCGCACGATCATCGGCGTTTTTTTGTGCCCCACCCCTGTAGGAGCGAGCTTGCTCGCGAAGAACCTGAGACCGCCGCGTGCATCCTGAATGCCCGCGTCATCGTTAACGATCTTCGCGAGCAAGCTCGCTCCTACAAGGGGGCTGTCTTGAAGGCGAAGTTTTGACGCCAGTAACCCGTGATTACTGGCGTTTCACGCCTCTATAAGGCCTTGAAATACAAGGGCTGGCACTGGGCTACTAAAAAAAATCAAAAAAATCCTCAAGCAACCGGCTACTACGACGATAACTATTACGTAGGTTCTCTAGGCCACACCCGGCGGTCGCCAGGGCCGGAAGCCGCAGTATCCAACCAACGAGGATTTCGTCATGGCAATGTCCGTAAACACCAACATCACCTCCCTGGGCGTCCAGAAGAACCTGAACAAAGCGTCCGATGCTTTGAGCCAGTCGATGAACCGCCTGTCGTCCGGCCTGAAAATCAACAGCGCCAAAGACGACGCTGCCGGCATGCAGATCGCCAACCGTCTGAACAACCAGGTCAAAGGCCTGAACGTTGCCATCGCCAACGCCAACAACGGCGTTTCGATTGCCCAGACCGCTGAAGGCGCGATGCAAGAATCCACCAACACCCTGCAGCGTCTGCGTGAACTCGCCCTGCAAGCGGCCAACGGTGATAAAAGCGACGCTGACCGTGTTTCCCTGCAGCAGGAATTCACCGCTAAAGTGGGCGAGCTGAACCGTATCGCCAGCACCACCACCTTCGGTGGTCGTAACCTGCTGGACGGCTCGTTCAGCAACGTAGCCTTCCAGATCGGTGCCAACGCTAACGAGACTATCTCGTTCGGCATGACTGATATCAGCTCGACTGCGCTGAAGGGTAACTACAAAGAAGCTGCAGTAGATGGCGCAGCGATGACAGGTTTGGCTGCTACTGCTACTGGTACCAACATCGGCGGTACGAAAGCTACCGTAACCGGTACGCCTACGGCGGCGGGTACTGCAAACACCGATAAGATCAGCATTAACGGTGTAGTAATTTCGCTGACTGCTACGGCTGCCACGGCTTTAGCCGCGGGTACAGCTGCTGCAACAGAGATCAACAAGCAAACTGCTCTCACAGGCGTTACAGCTAAGGCTGATGCGACTAGTGGTGAATTGACCCTTACTTCGAAGTCCGCCATCACCGTTGAGGATGCGGTCGCGGGCAGCGCCGCTAAGCTTGGTTTGACCAGTTCCGCAACGCCTGTTGCAGCAGTAGCGATTACCGGCTCCACTGTACTGGGCTCCGCCGGCGCTATTACCGTCAATGGTAATGCTGTGGCTTGGACTGATGCGAATACAATTGACGAAGTTCTGAACTTGGTTAAAGCAGAGGCTGGCGCTGGTGCCAAAGCAGAATTCAAGGAAGGCCGTGTAATTTTGACCTCCGGTGAAGGTAAGGACATCAAACTTGCGAACACCAATAGCGGTTCGCTGTCGCAACTTGGTCTCTCTGCGGGTACCTCCCAAGCTAAGCTGACCGCTGACACCTCCATCGATGTGAACGGCGTTGAAGTCAAGTTCAAGAAGGGTGACACCGCTGACGCGATCGTTTCTTCGATCAACAGCGCCAGCACTGGTGTTCAAGCCAGCAAAAACGCTGACGGCACCCTGAACCTGTTCGCTGACAAAGACATCACCATCAAAGACGGCAGCGCCGGTACCGGCCTGGCTGCACTGGGTCTGACTACCGTTGCTGGCGCCGGTACTAAAGCCGCCGTTACCATGGAAACCAGCGTTTCCGACCTGAGCATCCTGACTGCCGCTTCTTCGCAGCAGGCCATCCAGGCTCTGGACGACGCCATGCAGCAGATCGATAGTCAGCGTTCGCAGCTGGGTGCCGTACAAAACCGCTTCGCCAGCACCGTGGCCAACCTGCAGAGCATTTCGCAGAACTCCTCCGCTGCCAAAGGCCGCGTAGAAGACGCTGACTTCGCTTCTGAAGCCGCTGAACTGACCAAGCAACAAACCCTGCAACAGGCTTCCACTGCGATCCTGTCCCAGGCCAACCAACTGCCATCCGCTGTACTGAAGCTGCTTCAGTAATAGCGCTAGCGGTTAAATAACGGGAGGGTGCGTTTAACGACGTGCCCTTCCGTTTTTTCAGTTTGGAGGTGGTGACATGGACATGAGCATCAAGCTGAACCCGTCTTACCCCGCAAGCACGGCACAGGCCAGTCTTGGCGCTGTAATGGCCCCGGTAAAGCCTGCGGCCAGCAGTGAGCCGGCCAAGGTCGAAGAGCCGCAGCGAGTAGCGCTGGAAAAGGCCGTTACCGATATACGTGAGTTTGTGCAGGCTTCCCAGCGCAACCTGGATTTTTCCATCGATGACTCCACCGGCAAGGTAGTGGTCAAGGTGATTGCCACTGACAGTGGTGAAGTGATTCGACAGATACCATCGGAGACCGCGCTGAAACTGGCGCAGAACCTGAGCGATGCCAGCAGCCTGCTGTTCGATAGCAAGGCTTGAGTTGGCACGAAACATGTTTCTGATTGCGGTCTAAGCGTTTAAGCGCCAAAAAACGGCCGCCGCAGGACAAGGAGAATGACAAATGGCTAGTTCAACGATTTCCGGCCCTGGTTCGGGCTACGACACCCAGGCTATCGTCAAGGCGTTGGTTGGTGCCGAGCAGGCACCCAAGCAGGCTCAGATCACCAACGAGCAGAAAAAAGCCACCGTGCAGTTGTCGGCTGTCGGTTCGGTCAAGACGGCGTTGGAAGCCTACCAGGCGGCAATCACAAAGTTGAACAATGCCTCGGCTTTCAATGGGCTGGCGGCGACTTCTTCGGAAGAGAAAAACGCCAAGGTTACCCTCGGTGACGGCGCATCCAGCGGCAAGTACGTGTTGAAAGTCACTAATCTGGCGACCGCCTCGAAAGTCACCACTGCGGTGAATGTTGACGGCGCAACCGGCAAGGCTAACAGCACGGACGAAGACCAGACGCTGACCATCAATCAGTCGGGCAAAAGCTACGATGTGGTGATCCCCGGCGGCGCGACCCTGCAGCAGGTGCGCGAGTCCATCAATACCCAGCTCTCGTCCCAAGGCATCAGCGCCAACGTGCTGAGCGACTCCAATGGCGCGCGGTTGGTACTGACGTCGACTAATATGGGCGAAGGCACCGACATCACCCTCAGCGGCGACTCGCAGCTGGCCACCGGGTATGACAAGGGCAAGGCGCCGACCAACGCCAAGTACTCCATTGATGACATTGAAATGTCATCCAGCAGCAACAAAATCACCTCGGCAATCAGCGGCGTGACCCTCGACCTGTTGGACACGGTTGATACCACCAAGCCGACCACCATTACCGTGGCCAGCAACACGGACACCCTGAAAACCTCGGTGCAGTCCTTCGTCAGCGCCTACAACACGCTGATGACGGCGATCAACACCCAGACCAAAGTCACCGCCACCGGTGATGCCTCTACCACCACGGCGGGTGCGTTGACTGGCGATGCTTCGATGCGTCAACTGGTCAACAGCCTGCGCTCCGAGTTGGTCAATGGCTCCGGCGCGGGCACCATGACCAGCCTGGCACAGATGGGCATCACCACTGACCAGAAAACCGGTCTGTTGAGCCTGGATGACAAGACGTGGGACAAGGCTGTGGTCAAGGGCGCCGGTGATATCGCCAAGCTGTTCACCGGCGACACGGGTTTGATCACCCGCATGAACAAGGCGACCAGCAGCTACGTCGGCACCACTGGCACCCTGGCCACCCGTGCCACCGATCTCAATAACAAGTTGACTGACTTGAACAAGGAGACGGACGACCTGACGCGGCGCATGGATGCCTTGCAGAAGTCCCTGAGCGCCAAATACACCGCCATGGACACCATGATCGCGCAGATCAACGCCAGCAGCTCCAGCATCATGACCACCCTCAACTCGCTGAACAATCCGAAGTCGAATTGATGGACGGCGCGCCTGCAGGCCCTGTTTGGGGGCCCTGGCGCAGGGTTCTGGATTAAAGTTTTCGTCGCCACGGTCGAAAAACTGGTTAAGCAAACCGATTCGATTGTCACCAGTTACGAGGTAGCAACATGAACCCAATGAGAGCCCTTCGTCAGTACCAGAAGGTCAATGCCCATGCGCAGGTCTCCGAAGCCAGCCCGCACCGTCTGGTGCAGATGTTAATGGAAGGTGGCCTCGATCGATTGGCACAGGCCAAGGGGGCGTTGAGTCGCGGTGACGTCGCGCAAAAAGGCCTGATGCTGGGCAAGGCGATCGAAATCATCTCTGGCCTGCGCGATGGTCTGGAGCCGGAGAAGGCCGAAGACCCGGCAGCGATCCAGCGTCTGGATGCCTTGTACAACTACATGGGCAACCGCTTGGTCGAGGCGAACCGTGTCAATGACGCCGAGATGATCGACGAAGTCGCGCGCTTGCTGATCACCGTCAAGACCGGCTGGGATGCCATCGCTCCACAATAAGGCCGATCGCCTTGAGGTACACATCATGAGCCATGCACTGCAACGCATCGACGAAACCCGCGAAGCCCTTCTCGGCGCGCTGGCTGAGCGTAATTGGGAAGCTGTCGGCGAGTTGGACCTGGGTTGCCGTGCGGTGATTGATGAGGTGCTCAATGAGGCACCGGTAGACGAGGGCGCGTTGCGCGAGAAACTGGAAAGTTTGTTGGTGGTGTACCAGCAGTTGCTGGAAGTCACGACCGGCGAGCGCCAGGCGATTTTCGAAGAGATGTCGCAGATCAACCAAGCTAAAAATGCGTCAAAGGTTTACCATCTGTTCGGCTGAATGGGCTCAGTTGGTCCGAACGGTGCGTCATATATTTGACTGTGCCAGCATTTTTGACTTAACTAGTGCTGTTTTCAGATTTCAGACGTCTAGTAAGTAAGAAATCTTACAAGCGTCTTGATTGCCCTCATTCCGGGGCAGGAAGTTTTACTAGGGAAGTTGCTATTGCATGTGGCGTGAAACCAAAATTCTGCTGATCGATGACGATAGCGTCCGCCGCCGCGATTTAGCGGTGATTTTAAATTTTCTCGGTGAAGAAAATTTGCCCTGCGGCAGCCACGATTGGCAGCAGGCGGTCAGCTCGTTGGCGTCGAGCCGTGAAGTCATCTGTGTGTTGATCGGGACGGTAAACGCTCCTGGCGCAGTTCTGGGCTTGTTAAAGACACTGTCAACCTGGGATGAGTTCCTTCCAGTGTTGCTGATGGGCGATATTTCTTCCGTGGACCTGCCGGAAGACCAGCGCCGCCGTGTGCTTTCCAATCTGGAAATGCCGCCCAGCTACAGCAAATTGCTCGATTCCCTGCACCGCGCCCAGGTCTATCGCGAGATGTACGACCAGGCCCGCGAGCGCGGCCGTCACCGTGAACCCAACCTGTTCCGCAGCCTCGTCGGCACCAGCCGGGCGATCCAGCACGTGCGCCAGATGATGCAGCAAGTGGCCGATACCGACGCCAGTGTGCTGATCCTCGGCGAGTCGGGCACCGGCAAGGAAGTGGTCGCACGTAACCTGCACTATCACTCCAAGCGCCGCGACGGGCCTTTCGTGCCGGTCAACTGCGGGGCGATCCCGGCAGAGCTGCTCGAAAGCGAACTGTTCGGCCACGAGAAGGGCGCCTTTACCGGGGCGATCACCAGCCGTGCCGGGCGTTTCGAGCTGGCCAATGGCGGCACCCTGTTCCTTGACGAAATCGGCGACATGCCACTGCCGATGCAGGTCAAGCTGCTGCGCGTGCTGCAGGAGCGTACCTTCGAGCGCGTGGGCAGCAACAAGACCCAGAGCGTCGACGTGCGCATCATTGCCGCCACCCACAAGAACCTCGAAAGCATGATCGAGGTCGGCAGCTTCCGCGAAGACCTGTATTACCGCCTCAACGTATTCCCCATCGAGATGGCGCCGCTGCGTGAGCGCGTGGAAGACATCCCGTTGCTGATGAACGAGCTGATCTCGCGCATGGAGCATGAGAAACGCGGTTCGATTCGCTTCAACTCCGCCGCGATCATGTCCCTGTGCCGCCACGGCTGGCCGGGCAACGTCCGCGAATTGGCCAACCTGGTGGAGCGCATGGCGATCATGCACCCCTACGGTGTGATCGGCGTGGTCGAGTTGCCGAAGAAATTCCGCTACGTCGACGATGAAGACGAGCAACTGGACAGCCTGCGCAGTGACATGGAAGAGCGCGTGGCGATCAACGGGCATACTCCGGACTTCGGCGCCACCGCGCTGTTGCCGCCCGAAGGCCTGGACCTGAAAGACTACCTCGGCAACCTGGAACAGGGGCTGATCCAACAGGCCCTGGACGACGCCCATGGCATCGTCGCCCGTGCTGCCGAGCGTTTGCGTATTCGTCGAACCACTCTGGTGGAGAAGATGCGCAAGTACGGTATGAGCCGCAAAGAAGGTGATGAACAGGCGGATGATTGACGCCTGTTTTTCAACGCATTGATTTAGGGTGCCCGACCTCACCAATACTGTTCAGTTTATGACGGTGCCTGTTGCCGTCATACTGCGTTGCCGCTCCTCCCCATAGCGAGCTATGAGTCGTCGCGGCGCCTTGTCTGACAGCAACAGTCACTCGTCAAAACGGAACTGTATTGGCGAGGTCGGACACCGGCGATTTTTTCGGCACGGGTATTGCTACAACCCTCGCAACGTTCCGTTTAACTGACGGTCAGCCCAGCGAGAGAGCATCATGCCCCACGCCGCCCAACTAGCTTCGGCCCCTGCCATCCAGGGGCTGGTTTCGCCTGTAGAACCGCCGACCCGCCAGGGCCTGGAGCAAGCGTTCTCACAGTTCAGCCAGATGTCGAGCCAACTGACCGACTCCTACAGTCTGCTCGAAGCCCGGGTGTCCGAGCTTAAAGGCGAATTGGCGGTGGTCAGCGCCCAGCGTATGCAAGAGCTGGCCGAGAAAGAGCGCCTGGCCAACCGTCTGCAAAACCTGCTGGACCTGCTGCCCGGTGGCGTGATCGTCATTGACGACCAGGGCCGCGTGCGCGAAGCCAACCCGGCCGCCTGCGACCTGCTCGGCCTGCCGCTGGAAGGCGAGCTGTGGCGTGAAGTCATCACGCGCTGCTTTGCGCCGCGTGAAGACGACGGCCATGAAGTCTCCCTCAAGGACGGGCGTCGCCTCTCTATTGCCACCCGTTCCCTGGACGCCGAGCCGGGCCAATTGGTGCTGCTCAACGACCTGACAGAAACCCGTCACCTGCAGGACCAACTGGCCCGCCACGAACGCTTGTCGTCGCTGGGGCGGATGGTCGCATCCTTGGCCCATCAGATCCGCACGCCGTTGTCGGCGGCGTTGATCTACGCCAGTCATTTGACTGATGAGCAATTGCCGGCCGCCACCCACCAGCGTTTTGCCGGGCGCCTCAAGGAGCGCCTGCATGAATTGGAGCACCAGGTGCGCGACATGCTGGTGTTTGCCCGCGGCGAATTGCCGCTGACCGACCGCGTCACGCCTGCCGGCCTGATGCAGTCCCTGCAAGCGGCGGCGGCCACCCATGTCCAGGACGCCAACCTGCGTTGGCAGTGTGACAGCCACCAGGGCGAGTTGCTGTGCAACCGCGACACCCTGGTCGGCGCGCTGCTCAACCTGATCGAAAATGCCACCCAGGCCAGCGGCCCGGGCGCACGCCTGAAAGTGCACCTCTATACCCGTGAACAAACCCTGCGCCTGTGTATCAGCGACAGCGGCAGCGGCATCGAGCCGCAGGTGTTGCAACGCCTGGGCGAACCGTTTTTTACCACCAAGGCCAACGGTACTGGCCTGGGCCTGACCGTGGTCAAGGCGGTGGCCCGGGCCCATCAGGGACAATTGCAGCTGCGTTCCCGCCTGGGGCGTGGCACCTGTGCATTGATGACCTTGCCGCTGTTTTCCAGTGCGGCGAGCGCGGAGTAAAACGACTATGGCTATCAAGGTTTTATTGGTTGAAGACGATCGCGCCCTGCGTGAGGCATTGGCTGACACGCTGCTGTTGGCGGGCCATGACTACCGTGCGGTCGGCTCTGCCGAGGAAGCCTTGGAGGCGGTCGAGCAGGAGGCCTTCAGCCTGGTGGTCAGCGACGTGAACATGCCCGGCATGGACGGTCACCAGTTGCTCGGCCTGCTGCGCGCACGCCAGCCGCAGCTGCCGGTGCTGCTGATGACCGCCCACGGTGCTGTGGAGCGGGCGGTGGACGCCATGCGCCAGGGCGCGGCGGATTACCTGGTCAAGCCTTTCGAGCCCAAGGCATTGATCGAACTGGTGGCCAGGCATGCCCTGGGTGTGATTTCGGCGGGCGAGGGCGATGGGCCGATTGCCTTTGAACCGGCCAGCGCGCAATTGCTGGAATTGGCGGCGCGGGTAGCGCGCAGTGATTCCACCGTGCTGATTTCCGGCGAGTCCGGCACCGGTAAAGAAGTGCTGGCGCGTTACATTCACCAGCAATCCAGCCGTGCCAAGCAACCCTTCATTGCGATCAACTGCGCGGCGATCCCCGACAACATGCTTGAAGCCACCTTGTTCGGCCATGAAAAGGGCTCGTTCACCGGCGCCATCGCGGCCCAGGCAGGCAAGTTCGAACAGGCCGACGGCGGCACCATCCTGCTCGACGAAATCTCGGAAATGCCCCTGGGCCTGCAAGCCAAGTTGCTGCGCGTGTTGCAGGAGCGCGAAGTGGAGCGGGTGGGCGCGCGCAAGCCGATCCAGCTGGATATCCGCGTGGTCGCCACCACCAACCGCGACCTGGCCAGCGAGGTAGCGGCGGGGCGCTTCCGTGAAGATCTGTTCTACCGGCTATCGGTGTTTCCGCTGGCCTGGCGCCCGTTGCGCGAACGCCCGGCGGACATTCTTCCGCTGGCCGAGCGCCTGCTGAACAACCACGTCAAAAAAATGAAGCACGCCCAGGCGCGCCTGTCGGCCGAGGCCCAGGCCTGCCTGGTCAGCTACCCGTGGCCGGGTAACGTGCGCGAACTGGACAACGCGATCCAGCGCGCGCTGATTTTGCAACAGGGCGGCCTGATCCAGCCCCAGGACTTCTGCCTGGCCATGGGCAATGGCGCGGCGCCGTTGCCGAGCCTGGCGCCGACGCCGGTGGTTGCCGAGGCGGAATCGGCCGGTGCCCTGGGCGATGACCTGCGCCGCCGCGAATTCCAGATGATCATCGACACCCTGCGCGCCGAACGCGGCCGCCGCAAAGAAGCGGCCGAGCGCCTGGGCATCAGCCCGCGCACCTTGCGCTACAAGCTGGCACAGATGCGCGACGCGGGAATGGATGTGGAAGCGTATCTGTTCGCCACCTGACTTCGCGCCAATACCGTTTTTTGTAGGAGCGAGCTTGCTCGCGAAAAACGTCAACGATAACGCGTGCTTCCTGGATGCTCGCGGGGTCCATGAGTTCTTCGCGAGCAAGCTCGCTCCTACAAAAAACGTGCGGTAACAAGTTCGACAAGCTTTGTCGCCTTTTCTTACGAGTTGTCACAGAGCTGGCACCCTTGTTGCTACCTCCCCTGTAAGAGCGGTGTAGCGTCAAAAAAATGCGGGTTGTCGGAGAGAGAAGTTCATGAGCCAGGGTATTGAGTTCAATCGGTTGATGTTGGATATGCGCGCCATGCAAATGGACGCCATGGCTCAGCCGAAATCCGTCGCGCCAGCACCGGAATTGGGCCAAAGCAGTTTTGCCGACATGCTCGGCCAGGCAATCAATAAAGTCAGTGACACCCAGCAGGCGTCCAGCCAGTTGGCCACTGCGTTCGAGATCGGTAAAAGCGGCGTGGACCTCACCGATGTGATGGTTGCCTCGCAAAAGGCCAGTGTGTCCTTCCAGGCCTTGACCCAAGTGCGTAACAAGCTGGTTCAGGCTTACCAAGACATCATGCAGATGCCGGTTTAAGGACGAGATTTAAGTCATGGCTGAAGCACTCTCCGACAACCTCCCCGCCAAGACAGACGGCAAACCGCCGCTGTTTGGCCTGTCGTTCCTGGAAAACCTCTCGGAAATGACCATGCTGCGTCAGGTGGGCCTGATGGTCGGCCTGGCGGCCAGCGTGGCGATCGGTTTTGCCGTGGTGTTGTGGTCGCAACAACCTGATTACCGTCCGCTGTACGGCAGCCTGGCGGGCATGGATTCCAAGCAGATCATGGAAACCCTCGCCGCCGCTGACATCGCCTACACCGTGGAGCCCAACTCCGGGGCGCTGCTGGTCAAGGCCGATGATGTGGCCCGTGCGCGGATGAAATTGGCTGCTGCAGGCGTGACACCGTCCGACAGCAATATTGGTTTTGAAATCCTCGACAAGGACCAGGGCCTGGGGACCAGCCAGTTCATGGAAGCCACTCGCTACCGTCGTGGCCTGGAAGGCGAACTGGCGCGCACCATCTCCAGCCTGAATAACGTCAAGGGCGCCCGTGTGCACCTGGCAATTCCGAAAAGCTCGGTGTTCGTGCGTGACGAACGCAAGCCCAGCGCTTCGGTACTGGTGGAACTGTTTTCCGGCCGCTCCCTGGAGCCTGGCCAGGTGCTGGCGATCGTCAACCTGGTGGCCACCAGCGTGCCCGAATTGAGCAAGTCGCAAATCACCGTGGTCGACCAAAAGGGCAACCTGCTCTCCGACATGGCGGAAAACTCCGCGCTGACCCAGGCCGGCAAGCAATTCGATTACAGCCGCCGCATGGAAAGCATGCTCACCCAGCGCGTGCACAACATTCTGCAGCCGGTGCTGGGCAACGACCGCTACAAGGCGGAAGTGTCTGCCGACGTGGACTTCAGCGCTGTTGAGTCCACCTCCGAGCAGTTCAACCCTGACCAGCCGGCGCTGCGCAGCGAGCAGTCCACCAGCGAGCAGCGCACCGCCGCCAATGGCCCGCAAGGTGTGCCGGGGGCCTTGAGCAACCAGCCACCGTCGGCCGCCTCGGCACCGCAGACCACTGGGGGCGCTGCTGCCACTGCTGGCGCGATCCAGCCCGGCCAGCCGCTGCTGGATGCCAACGGCCAGCAGATCATGGACCCGGCCACCGGCCAGCCGATGCTTGCACCGTATCCTGCGGACAAGCGTAACCAGTCCACCAAGAACTTCGAACTCGACCGTTCTATCAGCCACACCAAGCAGCAACAGGGCAAGATCAATCGCCTGTCGGTGTCGGTGGTGGTCGATGACCAGGTCAAGGTCAACGCCGCTGACGGTGCCGTCACCCGTGCACCCTGGACCGCCGACGAATTGGCGCGCTTCACGCGCCTGGTGCAGGACGCCGTCGGTTTCGACGCCAGCCGTGGTGACAGCGTCAGCGTGATCAACATGCCGTTCTCCGCCGAACGCAGCGAAGTGATTGCTGACCCGGCGTTCTACACCCAGCCCTGGTTCTGGGACATCGTCAAGCAAGTGCTGGGGGTGTTGTTCATCCTGGTGCTGGTGTTCGGCGTGCTGCGCCCGGTGCTCAATAACATCACCGGCGGCAGCAAGAAACAGCTGGCCCTGGCCGGTGGTGATGTCGAGTTGGGTGGCATGGGCGGCCTGGACGGCGAACTGGCCAACGACCGCGTCAGCCTCGGTGGCCCGCAAAGCATCCTGTTGCCAAGCCCGAGCGAAGGCTATGACGCTCAGTTGAACGCAATCAAGAGTCTGGTAGCAGAAGACCCGGGCCGTGTAGCCCAGGTCGTGAAAGAGTGGATTAACGCAGATGAATGATCGAGCCGCTGTGGCCAAGCTTTCCCGGGTCGACAAAGCCGCAGTGCTGCTGCTGTCCCTGGGTGAAACCGATGCCGCCCAAGTGCTGCGCCACATGGGCCCTAAAGAGGTCCAGCGTGTAGGCGTGGCCATGGCGCAGATGCGCAATGTGCACCGCGAGCAAGTCGAGCAGGTGATGAGTGAATTCGTCGAGATCGTCGGCGACCAGACCAGCCTGGGCGTCGGCTCCGACAGCTACATCCGCAAGATGCTCACCTCGGCCCTGGGCGAAGACAAGGCCAACGGCCTGATCGACCGCATCCTGCTGGGTGGCAACACCAGTGGCCTGGACAGCCTCAAATGGATGGAGCCGCGTGCGGTGGCTGACGTGATCCGCTACGAGCACCCGCAGATCCAGGCGATCGTGGTGGCCTACCTGGACCCGGACCAGGCCGGTGAAGTGCTCGGCCACTTCGACCACAAAGTGCGCCTGGACATCATCCTGCGCGTGTCGTCGCTGAACACCGTGCAGCCGGCGGCGCTGAAAGAACTCAACACGATTCTCGAGAAGCAATTCTCGGGTAACTCGAATGCCTCGCGCACCACCCTGGGTGGCATCAAGCGCGCGGCCGACATCATGAACTTCCTCGACAGCTCGGTCGAAGGCCAGTTGATGGACTCGATCCGCGAGATCGACGACACCCTGTCCGGCCAGATCGAAGACCTGATGTTCGTGTTCAACAACCTTGCCGATGTCGACGACCGTGGCATCCAGGCGTTGCTGCGCGAAGTATCCTCCGACGTGCTGGTGCTGGCCCTCAAGGGTTCGGACGAAAACGTCAAGGAGAAGATCTTCAAGAACATGTCCAAGCGCGCCTCGGAGCTGTTGCGCGACGACCTGGAAGCCAAGGGTCCGGTGCGCGTCAGCGACGTGGAAACCGCCCAGAAGGAAATCCTCACCATTGCCCGCCGTATGGCCGAAGCCGGAGAAATCGTTCTCGGCGGGAAGGGCGGCGAAGAAATGATCTAAGGCGCCTCCCATGTCGAACAAAGATGAGACGCCCAGCGATCTGATTCGCGCGCGGGATGTCGGTGGGTTCGACATCTGGTCGCTGCCCAGCTTCGATCCCCATGTGCCGCAGCCTGAGCCTGAACCGGTCGAGGAAGCACCGGCGGAAATGGAAGAAGTGCCGCTGGATGAAGTCCAGCCACTGACCCTCGACGAGTTGGAGGCCATCCGCCAGGAGGCCTACAACGAAGGCTTTGCCGCGGGTGAAAAAGACGGTTTTCGCAGCACCACCCTCAAGGTCCGCCAGGAAGCCGAGGCGGCGCTGGCTACCCAAGTGGCCAGCCTGGAACGCCTGATGGCCAACCTGTTCGACCCCATTGCCGAACAGGACACGCAGCTGGAAAAAGCCATGGTCGGCCTGGTGCAGCACATCACCCGCCAGGTGATCCAGCGCGAGTTGGTGCTCGATTCCAGCCAGATCGAAAGCGTGATGCGCGAAGCCCTCAAGCTGCTGCCCCTGGGGGTCGGCAATGTGCGCTTGTACATCAACCCGCAGGATTTCGAGCAGGTCAAAGCCCTGCGCGAGCGCCATGAAGAAACCTGGCGCATCGTCGAGGATGCCGCGTTGCTGCCCGGTGGGTGCCGCGTCGAGACCGAACACAGCCGCATCGATGCCACGGTGGAAACCCGCATCAGCCAGATCATGGCCAAATTACTCGACCAACTGCATGAGCAAGCCCTGCACCCGGCAGAGCCGGACTTGAGCGTTGACCTGGACGCCTCCGATGCGCCTTGATCGCACCAGTTTCGCCAAGCGCCTGGGCAGCTACGCCGAAGCGACCGAGTTGCCCGGCCAGCCGATCCTCGAAGGGCGCCTGTTGCGCATGGTCGGCCTGACCCTCGAAGCCGAGGGGCTGCGCGCCGCCATGGGCAGTCGTTGCATGGTGATCAACGACGACAGTTACCACCCGGTGCAGGTCGAAGCCGAAGTAATGGGCTTTTCCGGCAGCAAGATTTTTCTCATGCCGGTGGGTAGCCTGGCCGGCATCGCCCCCGGCGCCCGCGTGGTGCCGCTGGCCGATACCGGTCGCCTGCCCATGGGCATGGGCATGCTCGGCCGTGTGCTCGACGGCGCCGGGCGCGCGCTGGACGGCAAGGGCGGCATGAAAGCCGAAGACTGGGTGCCGATGGACGGGCCCACCATCAACCCGCTCAAGCGCAACCCTATCAGCGTGCCGCTCGACGTGGGCATTCGCAGCATCAACGGTTTATTGACGGTAGGTCGCGGCCAGCGCCTGGGCCTGTTCGCCGGTACCGGCGTGGGTAAGTCGGTGTTGCTGGGCATGATGACGCGCTTTACCGAGGCCGACATCATTGTGGTGGGCTTGATCGGTGAGCGGGGGCGTGAGGTCAAGGAGTTCATCGAGCACAGCCTCGGCGAAGAAGGGCTCAAGCGTTCGGTGGTAGTGGCCTCGCCTGCGGACGATGCGCCGCTGATGCGCCTGCGCGCCGCCATGTACTGCACCCGCATCGCTGAATATTTTCGCGACAAGGGCAAGAATGTCCTGTTGCTGATGGATTCGCTGACGCGTTTCGCCCAGGCCCAGCGGGAAATCGCCCTGGCCATCGGCGAGCCGCCCGCTACCAAGGGCTACCCGCCGTCGGTATTCGCCAAGTTGCCCAAACTGGTGGAACGCGCTGGTAATGCCGAGGCCGGCGGTGGCTCGATCACGGCGTTCTATACGGTGCTATCCGAAGGCGACGACCAGCAGGACCCGATTGCTGACTCGGCGCGAGGCGTGCTCGACGGACATATCGTGCTGTCGCGGCGGTTGGCGGAAGAGGGGCACTACCCGGCCATCGATATCGAAGCGTCCATCAGCCGGGTCATGCCGTCGGTGGTCACGCCCGAGCATATGGCCCGTGCCCAGCAATTCAAGCAGCTGTGGTCACGCTACCAGCAGAGCCGCGACCTGATCAGCGTCGGTGCCTATGTGGCCGGTGGCGACCGCGACACCGACCTGGCCATCGCCTTGCAACCGCAACTGGTGACCTACCTGCGCCAGGGCCTCAACGACAAGATCAGCATGGCCGAAAGCCAGGCGCATCTGCAGTCCATCTTCGCCCCCGCGCCGGGCGGCTAAGCCATGGCCAACAGCCGCGCCGCGCGCCTGGCCCCGGTGGTGGACATGGCCGAGAAGGCCGAAAAAGCCGCCGTGCAGCGCCTGGGTTATTTCCAGGGCCAGGTGCGCCTGGCAGAAAGCAAGCTGGGCGACCTGGAGCGCTTTCGCGTCGAATACCAGCAACAGTGGATCGAACGCGGCAGCAAGGGCGTGTCCGGCCAGTGGCTGATGGGTTACCAGGGCTTTCTCAATCAGCTTGAAACAGCCGTCGGCCAACAGCGCCAGAGCCTGGCCTGGCACCAAAACAACCTCGACAAGGCCCGTGAGGCCTGGCAAGCGGCGTTCGCCCGTGTCGAAGGGCTGCGCAAGCTGGTGCAGCGCTATATCGACGAGGCCCGGGCCATCGAAGACAAACGCGAGCAAAAGCTGCTCGATGAATTGTCCCAGCGCCTGCCCCGCCACGAACAGTTCTAACTGACGACGCAGGACAAATGTGGGAGGGGCGGTGCGACGATTCGACTTGCTCCCGATAGCGGTGTGTCAGCTATGGATTTGTTGACTGACACACTGCAATCGGGAGCAAGCCCCCTCGCACATTTGATCCGATGTGTTGCTTGGATCCGGTTCGCCTGCTACACCTTGTTGCACAGTGCCAACGACAAGGAAGCAGTCACATGTCAGTCGAGTCAGAAGTATCCCTGGACGGGAAGAAGTTGACGATCGCAATCAAGGGCCGGTTCGATTTCGGCAGTCATCAGGCGTTTCGGGACGCCTACGAGCGTTTCTACAAGGTGCCCGAGACCTATATTGTCGATCTCAAGGAAACCACCTATATGGACAGTTCTGCCTTGGGCATGCTCCTGCTGCTACGTGATCACGCCGGCGGAGAGGACGCTGAGGTCCGTGTGCTCAACAGCAACTCCGACGTGCGCAAGATCCTCGCCATTTCCAACTTCGACAAGCTGTTCGACATCAGTTGAGCGCCCTGGCCCCGGTCCTTGAGGCGCTGACCATCCTGATCGCCGAAGACAGCGCCGCCGACCGGCTGTTGCTGTCGACCATCATTCGTCGCCAGGGGCACCGGGTGCTGACCGCCGGCAATGGTGTCGAGGCGGTCGAGATCTTTGCCCACGAGCGCCCGCAACTGGTGTTGATGGATGCGCTGATGCCGGTGATGGATGGCTTCGAAGCCGCCCGGCAGATCAAGCAACTGGCGGGGGAGGCGCTGGTGCCGATTATCTTCCTCACCTCGTTGCGTGAGAGCGAAGCCCTGGCCCAGTGCCTGGATGCCGGTGGCGACGACTTCCTGCCCAAACCCTACAACCCGCTGATCCTGGCGGCGAAGATCAACGCCATGGACCGCCTGCGGCGCCTGCAGGCCACGGTCCTGCAACAGCGTGACCTGATCGCCAGGCACCACGAACACCTGCTGCATGAGCAGCGGGCGGCGAAGGCGGTGTTCGACAAGGTTGCCCATTCCGGTTGTATCAACGCCGCACCGAATATCCGCTACCTGCAATCGCCCTATGCGCTGTTCAACGGTGACTTGCTGCTGGCGGCCTACACACCGTCCGGTGACATGCATGTGTTGCTCGGCGACTTCACCGGCCATGGGCTGCCTGCTGCCATCGGCGCCATGCCCCTGGCCGAGGTGTTCTACGGCATGACCGCCAAGGGTTATGGCCTGACCCAGACGCTGCGAGAGATGAACGCCAAGCTCAAGCGTATCCTGCCGGTGGATATGTTCTGCTGTGCCACCTTGCTGTGCCTGAGCGCCCAGCGGCGGGCGGTGGAGGTGTGGAACGGCGGTATGCCCGAAGGCTATGTGCATGAAGTCGCCACGGGCCGGCGCACGCCGTTGATATCGCGACATCTGCCCTTGGGTGTGTTGTCGGCGGAGGCGTTCGATGACAGCACCGAGGTCTGGCCCATGGCCTTGGGCGACCGGGTGTTCCTGCTTTCCGATGGCGTGCTGGATACCGCTGACGCCAACGACCAGTTGTTCGGTGCCGCCCGCTTGCAACAGGTGTTCGCCGCCAACCGCGAGCCCGACCGCCTGTTCGAGGATATCGAACAGGCCTTGGCAGCATTTCGCGGCCAGGCGCGGGACGATGTGAGCATGGTCGAGATCACTTTGCTGTCCGCTCCGCCGCTGCGGGTGGCTGAGCCGATGTATGCCGACAGCGGCCAGTCGAGCCCGCTGGACTGGTCGGTGAGTTTCGAGTTTCGCGCCCAGACTCTCAAAAACTACAACCCGCTGCCGTACTTGCTGCAGCTGCTGCTGGAGGTCCACGGCCTGCGCGAGCAGGGCGGGGCGCTCTATAGCGTGATGGCGGAGTTGTATTCCAATGCCCTGGAGCATGGCGTGCTCGGCCTGGATTCAGCGCTCAAGCGCGATGCGCAGGGTTTTGCGCAGTATTATCGCCAGCGCAACGAACGGTTGGCCCAATTGAACAGCGGCTATGTGCGCGTGCATGTGCAGGTGGCGCCGACCGACCAGGGCGGCACCATGACCTTGCGGGTTGAAGACAGCGGGTCGGGTTTTGACGTAGACAAGGAATTGGCGCGGCCGGTGGACGTCGACCGTCTGTCTGGCCGGGGCTTGAGTCTGGTGCGTCAATTGAGCAGCGCCGTAAGCTGGTCTGATGGCGGGCGCAGTGTCTGCGTGGAATTTTGTTGGGAGGCTCTGGCATAATCCGCCGATTCTTGATCAAGGAGCGAGCAAGTGGCTGAGATTCATTTGGACCCCGACGTGTTGTCGGACCTGCAGGAAGTGATGGAGAGCGAGTACCCGACGTTGCTCGACACCTTTATTGAGGACTCGCAAGAGCGCGTCGCAGCACTGCGCAAGGCTGGGGGCGACGCCAAAACGTTGGGACGGATTGCCCACAGTTTCAAAGGCAGCAGCGGCAATCTTGGGGCGGTGCGTTTGGCCCAATTGTGTGAGTTGCTGGAGACCGAGGCCGTCGAGGCGGCCTCGGATTTAGGCGCTCTGGTTGATCAGATTGATCATGAGTTCGCGCTGGTCAAGCCACTGTATGAATGTAGGAGCGAGCTTGCTCGCGAAAAACGTCAACGATAACGCGTGCTTCCTGGATGAATGCGGCGCCTGTGAGTTTTTCGCGAGCAAGCTCGCTCCTACATTGAATCTGATATATCCAGGCATTTTGTAAACCTGGCCCGACTCTTGCTCTATCTCCATGGACTGCATCCCCGACCTTCATGCAGTGGAGACCCTTACTTATGCCAGTCGCTCCCAATTCGCTTCTACAGGCTGCCCCCGCGACCAAGCCTCAAGCGCCTGTCGCCACCCCGGCGGTAGCGGCTGCGGCCCCGCGTGACAAGGGTGCTGGCTTTGCTCAAGTGTTTGCCAACCAAGGTCCCAAGCCGGCGCCGAAGGTCGGCGACAGCCCAGGCAAAGTCACCCGTGACAAGCCTGCTGATACCAACGCCAAACCGGCTGCCGATAGCGATACGCCTGCCGCCAGCAAACCAGCGGTTGCCGATAACGGCAATTCCTTGCCTGCCAAGCCGGCGGCCAAGACCGACGACGGCGCTGGCAGCGACGGCGACAAAGCCACCGACCCGTCCCAGGCGCAACAACCCCCGGTTGACCCGGTGGTCGATCCGGCGGTGATCGCTGCAGTGACGCCCGTGCCTGTGCCCGTGCAAGCCTCGGCTCCCGCCGTGGCCGCCGATGACGCGGCCCTGCCGGTCGCCGTGACCGATGAAGCCAAGCCAACGGCCTTCGACCCGGAGGCTGACCCCCTGGATGCGATGCCCGCTGTGCGCCTGGCGATGGAGCAGGGCGGTCACGTGTCGGCCAGCAGCCAGGCGGCGCAGAAAACCGCGCCCCAGGATCAACCGACCGCCGCGCAGAGCTTTGCCGCCGGCCTGGCCACTATGGTCGACCAGCAAGCCACCAAGGACAGCACCGACCAGGGTGGCGACAAGGCGTTTGGCGCGCTGATCGATGACGGCCTCAAGGATCTCAAGAACGCCAACAGCGACACCCGCGTGGATGATTTCGCCAACCGCCTGGCCGCGCTGACCCAGGCCGCCACGCCGAAAACCGCGAATGCCTTGCCGCCGGTCACCAATGCGCCGCTGGCCATGCACCAGAGCGGCTGGACCGAAGAAGTGGTCAACCGCGTGATGTACCTCTCCAGCGCCAACCTCAAGTCGGCGGAGATCCAGTTGCAGCCGGCTGAATTGGGGCGTCTGGATATCAAGGTCAATATGACGGCGGACCAGCAAGCACAGGTCAACTTCATGAGCGGCCATGCGGTGGTGCGCGAAGCGCTGGAAAGCCAGTCTGGCCGCTTGCGGGAGATGTTTGCCCAGCAGGGCATGGGGCAGGTGGATGTGAACGTGTCCGACCAATCGCGGGGGCAGGACCAGCAGCAACAGCAGGGCCAGGCGCGGGGCGTGGGCAGTGGCGGTCGGCGTGGTGATAGCGCTGACACTGGCGGTCAAGTTGACGTGGCTGAAGTTGCAGCGCCAGTGACCTCAATCGTGATCGGCTCCAGCGCCGTCGACTACTACGCCTGACCTGAGTCAGATAGAGATCCAGATGTGGGAGGGGGCTTGCTCCCGATAGCGGTGTGGCAGCAATGGATTTGTTGACTGACACACCGCTATCGGGAGCAAGCCCCCTCCCACATTTGTTTCGTGGTGTTGGTTCTTCCCGTATTGCCAGACAACTCTGGCATAACACTTGCTCTTGCCTTCCCGTAGATCTATGAATCCCCGAATAGTGACGGATTATTGGCATGGCGAAGAGCGACGACGCAGCAACTCCCCCCGCAGCAGGCAAAGGCAAGCTCAAGCTGATCCTGCTGATTGTGCTGGGCCTGCTCCTGGCCATCGGCGCCTCGATTGGCGGCACCTGGTACATCATGCACAGCAGTGCAAGCAAGCCGGTGCCCGCCGCTGAAACCGCCACCAACGTCAAGCAACCGGCAATCTTCGAACAGATGCTTCCAGCGTTTGTTGCCAATTACAACGTCAACGGTCGTCAGCGCTACCTGCAGGTGAGTATCACCTTGCTGGCGCGCAACCAGGCGGACCTGGATGCCCTCAAGGTGCATATGCCGGTGATCCGTAACAACCTGGTGATGCTGTTCTCCGGCCAGGCCTTCGACAGTCTCGCCACCCCGGTCGGCCAGGAAATGCTGCGTCAGAAGGTCACTGCAAGCGTGCAGGAAGTGGCCCAGAAAGAACTCGGCAAAGTCGTGGTCGAGCAGGCGCTCTTCACTAACTTCGTATTGCAGTAGGATCACGACATGGCCGTGCAGGACCTGCTGTCCCAGGATGAAATCGACGCGCTGTTGCACGGCGTGGACGATGGTCTGGTACAGACCGAAATGGCTGCCGAACCCGGCAGCGTCAAAAGTTACGACCTGACCAGCCAGGATCGCATCGTCCGTGGACGCATGCCGACCCTGGAAATGATCAACGAACGCTTTGCCCGCTATACCCGCATCAGCATGTTCAACATGCTGCGCCGTTCGGCGGACGTGGCGGTGGGCGGCGTGCAAGTGATGAAGTTCGGTGAATACGTGCACTCGCTGTACGTGCCCACCAGCCTCAACCTGGTCAAGATCAAGCCGTTGCGCGGCACCGCACTGTTCATCCTCGACGCCAAGCTGGTGTTCAAGCTGGTGGACAACTTCTTCGGTGGCGACGGCCGTCACGCCAAGATCGAAGGGCGTGAGTTCACCCCCACCGAACTGCGTGTAGTGCGCATGGTGCTGGAACAAGCCTTCATCGACTTGAAGGAAGCCTGGCAGGCGATCATGGAAGTCAATTTCGAGTACATCAACTCGGAAGTGAACCCGGCCATGGCTAACATCGTCGGCCCCAGCGAGGCGATTGTGGTGTCGACCTTCCACATTGAGCTCGATGGTGGTGGCGGCGACCTGCACGTGACCATGCCGTACTCGATGATCGAGCCAGTGCGCGAGATGCTCGACGCCGGCTTCCAGTCCGACCTCGACGACCAGGACGAGCGCTGGGTCAAGGCCCTGCGCGAAGACCTGCTGGACGTCGACGTGCCCCTGAGCGCCACCGTGGCTCGTCGCCAGTTGCGCCTGCGGGATATTTTGCACATGCAACCGGGGGACATCATCCCCGTCGAGTTGCCGGAAGAACTGATCATGCGTGCCAACGGCGTGCCGTCGTTCAAGGTCAAGCTCGGTTCCCACAAGGGCAACCTGGCGCTGCAGGTGGTCGAGCCGATCACCCGCCGCTGATGCCCCCCTATTTATGAATGTTTGCTTCGCCGAGGACATGTAATGGCTACCGAACACGAAAACACTTCCGCCGAAGACCAGGCCCTGGCTGACGAGTGGGCTGCGGCCCTGGAAGAAACCGGCGATGTCGGCCAGGACGACATCGACGCGCTGCTGGCCGCCGACGCCGCCACCGCACCGGCTGGCAATCGCCTGGCGATGGAAGAATTCGGCAGCGTGCCGAAGAACAATGAGCCGGTGACCCTCGATGGTCCGAACCTGGATGTGATCCTCGACATCCCGGTATCGATCTCCATGGAAGTGGGCAGCACCGAAATCAACATCCGCAACCTGCTGCAACTCAACCAAGGCTCGGTGATCGAGCTGGACCGCCTGGCCGGTGAGCCCCTGGACGTGCTGGTCAACGGCACCCTGATCGCCCACGGCGAAGTGGTGGTGGTCAACGAGAAGTTCGGCATTCGCCTGACGGACGTGATCAGCCCGAGCGAACGCATCAAGAAGTTGCGCTGAGATGAAGTATTCGATGGCGGGACTGTTGCTGGCGCTGCCATTGAGCGCCCTGGCGGCGGAGCCGGTTGCCCAGGCGGCTGCGGCGCCGGTGGTCGGCAGCGGCGTCGGCGGGCAATTGACCCAGCTGGTGCTGGGCCTGTTGCTGGTGGTCGGCTTGATATTCGTGCTGGCCTGGCTGATGCGCCGCGTGCAGGGCATCGGCCCGGGCAATGCCCAGGTCATCGAGCTGGTAGGCTCGCGCGCCCTCGGCCCACGGGATCGCCTGGTGCTGGTGCAGGTCGGCGAGGAGCAGATCCTGCTCGGCATCACTCCCGGCCGCATCACCCCGCTGCACGTACTCAAGACACCGGTGGACGCGGCCAAGACCGAGGCCGCCACGCCAGAATTCGCCCAGCGCCTGATGGAGTTGCTGGGCAAGGATCAGAAGGATAAGAAGTAATGCGCGTTTTCTTGACGCTCATGCTGTTGCTGGCCGCGCCGATGGCCCTGGGGGCCGACCCGTTGTCGATCCCGGCGATCACCCTGGGCACCAACGCGGCCGGTGCCCAGGAGTATTCGGTCAGTCTGCAGATCCTGCTGATCATGACCGCGCTGAGTTTTATCCCGGCGTTTGTCATGCTGATGACCAGCTTCACGCGGATCATCATCGTCTTCTCGATCCTGCGCCAGGCCCTGGGCCTGCAACAGACGCCGTCGAACCAGATCCTCACCGGCATGGCCTTGTTCCTGACGCTGTTCATCATGGCGCCGGTGTTCGACAAGGTGAACCAGCAAGCCCTGCAACCTTACCTCGCGGAAAAGCTCAACGCCCAGGATGCGATCGACAAGGCACAGGGCCCGATCAAGGACTTCATGCTGTCGCAAACCCGCTCCAGCGACCTTGAGCTGTTCATGCGCCTGTCCAAGCGCACCGACATCGCCACCCCGGATCAGGCACCGCTGACTATCCTGGTGCCGGCGTTCGTCACCTCTGAGTTGAAGACTGCGTTCCAGATCGGTTTCATGATCTTTATCCCGTTCCTGATCATCGACCTGGTGGTGGCGAGCGTGCTGATGGCCATGGGTATGATGATGCTGTCGCCGTTGATCATCTCGCTGCCGTTCAAGATCATGTTGTTTGTGCTGGTGGACGGCTGGGCGCTGATTATCGGCACCCTGGCCGGCAGTTTCGGAGGCGTGTGATTTGTTAGGTGAAGCAGCATGACCCCAGAAGTCGCCGTCGACCTGTTCCGTGAAGCGCTGTGGCTGACCACCATGATGGTCGCCGTGCTGGTGGTGCCCAGCCTGCTGGTCGGCCTGTTGGTGGCGATGTTCCAGGCCGCGACCCAGATCAACGAACAGACCTTGAGCTTCCTGCCGCGCCTGCTGGTGATGCTCGTCACCCTCATCGTCGCCGGCCCTTGGCTGGTGCAAACCTTCATGGAATACATCCTGCAGCTGTACGGCAGTATTCCGCAGTTGATCGGCTGACCTGATGCAGTCCTTGCTGGCTCTCACCGACACCCAGATCAGCACCTGGGTGGCTTCGTTCATCCTGCCGCTGTTTCGCGTGGCGGCGCTGTTGATGAGCATGCCGGTGTTCGGTACTACCCTGGTGCCGCAGCGTGTGCGGCTGTATTTCGCTGTCGCCATTACCGTGGTGATCGTGCCCGGTTTGCCGCCGATGCCGCCGGTGAACGCGCTGGACCTGAGTGCGCTGTTGCTGATTGCCGAACAAATACTGATCGGGGTGATCCTGGGGTTCTCACTCACGCTGTTCTTCCAGGCGTTTGTAATCGCCGGGCAAATCATCTCGATCCAGATGGGTATGGGCTTCGCTTCGATGGTCGACCCCACCAACGGTGTGTCGGTGGCGGTGATCGGGCAATTCCTGACCATGCTGGTGACCTTGCTGTTCCTGGCCATGAACGGCCATTTGGTAGCATTCGAAGTGCTCACCGAGAGTTTTACCACCTTGCCGGTGGGCTCGGGGCTGGTGGTCAATCATTTCTGGGAGCTGGTGGGACGCCTCAGCTGGGTGCTGGGCGCCTCGCTGCTGCTGGTGCTGCCGGCGATCACCGCGCTGTTGGTGGTTAACATTGCGTTTGGCGTGATGACCCGTGCGGCGCCGCAACTGAACATCTTTTCGATCGGTTTCCCCTTGACCCTGGTGTTGGGCATGGGGATTTTCTGGATCGGCCTGGCTGACATTCTCAATCAGTATCAACCGCTGGCCACCGATGCCTTGCAGTTCTTACGTGATCTGGCACGGGCGCGCTGAGCCATGGCCGAGAGCGAGAGTGGTCAGGACAAGACAGAAGACCCCACGGAGAAACGTAAAAAGGACTCCAGGGAAAAGGGCGAGATTGCACGCTCCAAAGAGCTGAATACCTTCGCCACCATGATGGCCGGCGCCGGTGCCTTGCTGATCTATGGCGGTGGCCTGGCGCTGGACCTGATGGAATTGATGAAGCACAACTTCAGCCTGCCCCGTGAGGTATTGCTCAGCCCCGGGGCCATGGGCCAGTACCTGCTGCATTCGGGCCAGATCGCGATCCTGGCGGTGCAACCGATCCTGATCACCCTGTTGCTCGCCGCGTTGATCGGCCCGGTGGCACTCGGCGGCTGGTTGTTCGCCGCTGGCAGCATGGCGCCCAAATTCAGCCGCATGAACCCCGGCGCCGGGCTCAAGCGCATGTTTTCCGCCAAGGCCCTGGTGGAGCTGCTCAAGGCCCTGGCCAAGTTCATCCTGATTCTGTTCGTGGCCCTGGCCGTCCTGTCGTCCGACATCGATGACTTGCAGCGCATCGCCCATGAGCCGCTCGAATCCGCGATCATCCATAGCGTGCAAGTAGTGGGCTGGAGTTCCCTGTGGATGGCCTTGGGGCTGATCCTCATCGCCGCGGTGGATGCGCCGATCCAGCTGTGGGAAAGCCACAAGAAACTGCTGATGACCAAGCAGGAAGTGCGCGACGAACACAAGGACCAGGAAGGCCGCCCCGAGGTCAAGCAACGCATCCGCCAACTGCAGCGGGAAATGTCCCAGCGCAAGATGATGGCCTCGGTGCCCGACGCCGATGTGATCATCACCAACCCGACCCACTACGCCGTGGCCCTCAAGTACGACCCCGAGAAGGGCGGCGCGCCGATGTTGCTGGCCAAGGGCAGCGACTTTACCGCGCTGAAAATCCGCGAAATCGCCGTGGCCAACGACATCCTGCTGCTGGAATCCCCGGCGCTGGCGCGGTCGATCTTCTACTCCACCGACCTCGACCAGGAAATCCCGGCCGGGTTGTACCTGGCGGTGGCCCAGGTGCTCGCGTACGTCTACCAGATCCGCCAATACCGCGCCGGCAAGGGCAAGCGCCCGGATCCGCTCAAAGACCTGCCAATCCCGCCGGATTTACGTCGCGATTCCTGAAAACGCGCTTTTATGCCTGCCTCTGTAGGAGCGAGCTTGCTCGCGAAAAACTCAGGGCCGTCGCGTTCATCCTGATTCCCGCGTTATCGTTACCCACCTTCGCGAGCAAGCTCGCTCTTACAGGAGGGTGCCCATTACCTGTCAACTTTGACAGTAGCCATGACGCCGCCTTCACTGTTTGATACAGCGATGGGGCGCGCAGCCATGCGCGCCTCGGGAGGTACAGGTGGATAAGGGCACGGTCAGGTGGTTCGATGCGGTCAAGGGCATTGGCTTTATTGCCCGAGACCGTGATGGCAATGAGGTTGCTGTTGAGTCCAAAGGCGCTAAGAACGCTGAAGTTCCGCCCGCCGCGCCCAAGCGACGAAAACCCCGCAAGCGGAAAAAATCACTGGATACATGATTCGACGGCTTTAGCACCCATCGGCTGCTCACGTCTACCTGTCAACTTTGACAGTAGCCAAAGGGCGCGTGCCGTTGTTTAGTACAGATCACAAGCACTTCGCGCATGTAGTAAACCGGATGCAGGGGGAGAGCGGTATTGAAGCTGGCTACAGGTACTGTCAAATCCTATGAGTTGGCCCGGGGAGAGTGGTTGATTGCGTTGGATGATGAGGAAGAATGCGTATTCGTCGATTGGAGCGATTGGCATTGGGCTGCGCTATCGATTGGTGAGCAGATAATGTTTCAGATGATCAATAAACCTAAGGGCGTTTATGCGCTTCCCGTCAGCGCGAGCAGCCAGGGCGGGTCTATAGGTGTAAGGAGAAGGGCAATGGCAACGGGTACTGTGAAGTGGTTTAACGTGGAGAAGGGCTTTGGTTTTATTACCCGGGATGATGGAGGGGCGGATATTTTTGCCCATTACTCGGCAATTGCGACGGCTGGATACAAAAGCTTGCAAGAAAACCAAAAAGTTGAGTTTGATATAACGCAAGGACCAAAAGGTCCTCAGGCCGTGAATATACGACCTCTTTAAAGGCTCAAATGTGGCAGGGGCCTTGATCGTTCCCACGCTCCCGCGTGGAAACGATCAGTGTGGGGGGGCGGTTAGGGTTTACCCGGCCCGGCCTCGGTTGACGGTGCTGTCATCCAACACCCGCTCTGCCAACAAACGCCCCACCCCGCGTTTGCAGCGGTGTACTAGAGAGCGAGTTTCCTAGGGACGACCCCGAATCCTTGTCGGATATTTCATCGGTGCCCGTTGTACACATGTCCAAATTTTAGGGGCGGGATTGCCGTCCAGGCTGCCGTATCCGGTTACTGGAATCATTAACCCACTGTCAACTTTGACAGTAGTCCAGCCCATGCTTTTACGGTTAGATAAGGTTGTGATGTCGCACGCGGATGTGCGGCTATGGAATGAGTCGAGGGGAGCCATCATGGCAATGGGCACGGTCAAGTTCTACAACGCAACTAAAGGGTTTGGATTTATCACTCCGGACAACGGTGGAGCGGAAGTTTTTGTTCATGTTTCAGCAGTTAAGAATTCGGGTTTGGGAGAGCTTTCGGAAGGGCAAAAGGTGCAATACGATCTCGAAAAGGGGGTTTCGGAAAAGGACTCTGCGGTAAATCTTCAACGCGTGAGTTAAGCATTAACTGTCAATCAAAAATCAATCGGTATTCAAGTCATTCCCACGCTCGCGCGCGGGAATGATTGGTTTGACGGCGGCGATCAGAATTTGTCATCAGTGGTTTATTGCCTGACACGCAGCAATAGGAGGTAAGCCTTCCCACATTTTCAGCCGTGTTATCCGCTGCTTGCGGCGCTCGCCGGTTCTGCGCCAGCGTGCACGCGATCAGCCAGTAATTGCGCCAGTTCGATCAACTGCGCAACGCCGAGCAACTCCTCTCGTTTAGGGCCTTCCAGGTCAAATGCCAGGTCGCAGCTCAGGGCATTGGCCGAAGCGAGTGTTTCACTGAGGTTGACCAGCAGGTCTTCGCTGCTGATGCCGTCGGCTACGGTAAACAGCCGGATGGGGGGATTTGGGGTGGGTTTGATCATTGTGAAGTTCCTCGGTAAAGGTGGAGCTGCCACAGATCGCCGCGACGCGATGGAGGGTGGCAGCTGTGCGCAGGTTCGCGGACCGGTTACCAAGGAACCCGGCATACCCGAAGGTATCCCGCGCACAGCCACCATAAGGCCGCACAGTAGACGACAAAAAATCGCTGACTGAAAGCGGACAATGACGCTTCTGCGCATTGGTAAACCGGGCCGCGACGCCCGTCCGCTGCGTTTGCAGCGGTGTACGGAGACTAAAGAGCCGGTTTCCTAGGGGCAACCCCAAATCCTTGTCAGAAATTTCCTCGGTAGCACTGGCTGTCCACAGCTCAAATGTGGGAGGGGGGCTGATTTCAACTCAGATAAGTTCAGTTGATTGTCGAGCGCGTTACGCCTACGCCGATCATCGGAATCATCAGCAACCTGTCAGGTTTGACAGTAGTCAGCAGTCTCTTCTCACGGTGTCATGGGTAGGCAGCACTTTATCTGAGCAAGTCGATAGATGTGAGGAGAACGGTAATGAGCGAGGGTACTGTGAAGTGGTTTAACGCGGAGAAGGGGTTTGGTTTTATAGCCCCGAATGGTGGGGGGAAGGATGTTTATGTGCGTTCGAGGGAGTTGCAAAACAAGAACGAAACTTTGCGTGAGGGGCAGAAAGTGAGCTTTGAATTAGTGGAGGGCACAAAAGGCCCTGTGGCCACGGAGGTAAGAGTCCTTTGAAAGCCTGATTGATCGTTCCCGCGCTCCTGTGTGGGAACGATCAGTGCCCGAACACTGCGTTTGCAGCGGTGTACGGAGACTAAAGAGCCGGTTTTCTAGGGGCAACCCCGAATCCTTGTCAGAAATTTCCTCGATAGCACCGCCCCTCCCACATTTGGATTGATTTACACCCGGTGACCTGGGGTGTTTGCGAGGTTCTCCGGGCCCAAAAGCAAAGTTGGAAGGCTTCTTGCAATACCGCCTTCAAGTCGCCTTCCAGCGTCAAAACTTTGCTTCAAGGACACGAGGAATACCGGTGGTAGATCGCTCTCAAATGCTCAACACGGCCCGTGGCACCCTGACTGACCTGTCGCGGGGCAATCTGGGGGTGCCGTTGTTGTTGCTGGTGATGCTGGCAATGATGATGTTGCCGATGCCGCCGTTCCTGCTCGATGTGTTCTTTACCTTCAACATCGCCCTGTCCGTCGTGGTCCTGTTGGTCTGCGTGTATGCGCTGCGGCCGCTGGATTTCGCGGTATTCCCCACTATCCTGCTGATTGCGACCCTGCTGCGCCTGGCGCTGAACGTGGCGTCGACGCGGGTGGTGATGCTCCACGGCCAGGACGGCCACGCCGCCGCCGGTAAGGTGATCCAGGCCTTCGGTGAGGTGGTGATCGGCGGTAACTACGTGGTCGGTATCGTGGTGTTCGCGATCCTGATGATCATCAACTTCGTGGTGGTGACCAAGGGCGCCGGGCGGATTTCCGAGGTGAGCGCACGCTTTACCCTCGATGCGATGCCCGGCAAGCAGATGGCCATCGACGCCGACCTCAATGCCGGCCTGATCGACCAGAACCAAGCCAAGACCCGCCGCCTGGAAGTGGCTCAGGAAGCCGAGTTCTACGGCTCCATGGACGGTGCGAGCAAATTTGTGCGCGGTGACGCCATCGCCGGCCTGTTGATTCTGTTTATCAACCTGATCGGCGGTATTGCAGTCGGCATCTTCCAGCACGGCATGACCTTCGGCGATGCCGGCAAGGTCTACGCCTTGCTGACCATCGGTGACGGTTTAGTGGCGCAATTGCCATCACTGTTGTTATCCACAGCGGCGGCCATCATGGTGACCCGTGCTTCGGGCTCCGAAGACATGGGCAAGCAGATCAGCCGGCAGATGTTCGCGTCTCCCAAGGCCCTGGCCGTGGCGGCGGGCATCATGGCGATCATGGGCATCGTGCCGGGCATGCCCCACGTGTCGTTCCTGACCATGGCCGCCTTGGCCGGTGGCGGTGCTTACCTGTTCTGGAAAAAGCAGAACCAGGTCAAGGTCCAGGCCCTGCAGGAGGTTGCACGCCAGCAGGAGCTGCTGCCATCCCCGGCCCGCGCCCAAGAAACCAAGGAGTTGGGCTGGGATGACGTGACCCCGATCGACATGATCGGCCTGGAAGTCGGCTACCGCCTGATCCCGTTGGTGGACCGCAACCAAGGCGGGCAATTGCTGGCGCGGATCAAGGGCGTGCGCAAGAAGCTGTCCCAGGACCTGGGCTTTTTGATGCCCACCGTGCATATCCGCGACAACCTAGACCTGGCCCCCAGTGCCTACCGCCTGACCCTGATGGGGGTGATCCTGGCCGAAGCCGAGATCTACCCGGACCGCGAACTGGCGATCAACCCCGGCCAGGTGTTCGGTACCCTCAACGGCATCACCGCCAAAGATCCGGCTTTTGGCCTTGAAGCGGTGTGGATCGAAGTCAGCCAGCGCAGCCAGGCGCAGTCCCTGGGTTACACCGTGGTCGATGCCAGTACGGTGGTCGCCACCCACCTCAACCAGATTCTCTACAAGCACTCCCACGAGCTGATCGGCCATGAGGAAGTCCAGCAATTGATGGGCTTGCTGGCCAAGTCGTCGCCGAAACTGGCCGAAGAGCTGGTGCCGGGCGTGCTGACGCTGTCGCAATTGCTCAAGGTATTGCAGGCGCTGCTGGCCGAACAGGTGCCGGTGCGCGACATTCGCAGCATTGCCGAGGCCATCGCCAACAATGCCGCCAAGAGTCAAGATACTGCCGCGCTGGTGGCGGCGGTGCGCGTCGGATTGTCCCGTGCAATCGTGCAAAGCATTGTAGGCATTGAGTCCGAGCTGCCTGTTATCACCTTGGAGCCAAGGTTGGAACAAATATTGCTCAATAGTATTCAGAAGGCCGGTCAGGGCCAGGAAGAAGGTGTTTTGCTGGAGCCGAGCATGGCTGAAAAGCTGCAGCGTTCGTTGATCGACGCCGCGCAGCGCCAGGAAATGCAGGGCAACCCGGTCATTCTTTTGGTGGCCGGTCCTGTTCGGGCGATGTTGTCGCGGTTTGGACGCCTGGCTGTACCGAATTTGCACGTGTTGGCTTACCAGGAAATTCCTGACAATAAGCAAGTGACTATCGTCGCGACAGTAGGGCCCAATGGCTGAGGTAGTGGGTTATGCAAGTTAAGCGTTTTTTCGCCGCCGATATGCGTCAGGCCATGAAACTGGTCCGTGATGAGCTGGGCGCCGACGCCGCGATTATCGGTAACCGTCGGATTGCCGGCGGTGTCGAGCTGACGGCTGCGCTGGATTACACGCCCCAGGCCCTGGCCCCGCGTGTGCCGAACATGGAACTCGAAGACGAGCTGCGCAAGACTGCCTCGCGCATTGTGTCGGCCCAGGCTGAACTGAGCATGCGTGGCGACAGCGACGCCAGCACCAATCGCCAATTGTTCGCCGGCCTGCCGTTGACGGCCGCCGAGCCGCTGGTAGAACCGACGTTCGTCGAGCCACCGCGTCCAGCTGCGCCAGCCCCGGCCGCCGCTGTCGACCAACGTGTGTTCGACTCGATGCGCTTTGAACTCAACGGTCTGCGCGAATTGCTCGAAGTGCAGCTGGGCTCGCTGGCCTGGACGCAACTGCAGGGCAGCAAGCCGCAACAGGCCAACCTCTGGCGTCGCCTGCAACGCATCGGCCTGTCCGGCCCGTTGTCCCGCGATTTGCTGGCTTTGACCGCCGAAGTCGAAGAACCCCGCCAGGCCTGGCGCATGCTGCTGGCGCACTTGGCACGCATGATCGCGACGCCGGAAATCGAACCTCTGGAAGAGGGCGGTGTGATTGCCATGGTCGGCCCCGCCGGCATGGGCAAGACCACCACCCTGGCCAAGCTGGCCGCCCGGTATGTGCTCAAGTACGGCGCACAGAATATCGCCCTGGTGAGCATGGACAGCTACCGCATCGGCGCCCAGGAGCAGCTCAAGACCCTGGGGCGCATCCTCAATGTGCCTGTGACCCACGTCGACCCGGGCCAGTCCCTGGCCAATGCCCTCGACCCGCTGCTGCGCAAGCGCGTGGTGCTGATTGATACCGCCGGCCTGCAAGCCAGCGACCCGGCGCTGCGCATGCAACTCGAAAGCCTGGCCGGGCGTGGCATCAAGTCGAAAAATTACCTGGTGCTTGCAACCACCAGCCAGAAACAGGTTCTTACCGCTGCTTATCACAGTTACAAGCGTTGCGGCCTGGCCGGTTGCATCCTCACCAAGCTCGATGAAACTGCGAGCCTGGGCGAAGTGTTGAGCCTGGCCATCAGCCATGAATTACCGGTCGCCTACCTGACCGACGGGCCGCGGATCCCGGATGATCTGCATCTGCCGCGCCGTCATCAGTTGGTCAGCCGTGCCGTAAGTGTGCAAATGCAAGAAGAGCCTAGCGAGGAAGCGATGGCCGATATGTTCGCCGACCTTTACCACCACCCGGCTAAACGGGTCGGTTAAGGCAGGATGAACACCGTGAAATGTACCTACATCGATGGTCTGCAAGCGATTCACGCGGCCAAGCCATGTAGCCTGCGTCTAAGCAAGACAAGGTAAAGAAATAAAATGGGCAGCATGCATCCCGTACAGGTGATCGCGGTGACCGGCGGCAAAGGTGGCGTCGGCAAAACTAACGTGTCAGTGAATTTGTCCCTGGCCCTGGCAGAGCTTGGCCGTCGCGTCATGCTGCTGGATGCTGACCTGGGCTTGGCGAACGTGGACGTTCTGCTGGGGCTGACACCCAAACACACCCTTGCCGATGTGATCGAGGGCCGCTGTGAGCTGCGCGATGTGCTGCTCCAGGGCCCCGGTGGCATCCGCATCGTGCCGGCGGCCTCGGGCACCCAGAGCATGGTGCACCTGAGCCCCGCGCAGCATGCCGGGCTGATCCAGGCTTTCAGCGATATCGGCGACAACCTCGACGTGCTGGTGATCGACACTGCCGCCGGGATCGGCGAGTCGGTGGTCAGTTTTGTGCGCGCCGCGCAAGAAGTGCTGCTGGTGGTGTGCGACGAACCCACTTCGATCACCGACGCCTACGCGTTGATCAAACTGCTTAATCGTGACTACGGCATGAACCGCTTCCGCGTGCTGGCCAACATGGCCCAAAGCCCGCAGGAAGGGCGCAACCTGTTCGCCAAGTTGACCAAGGTCACGGACCGCTTCCTCGATGTGGCTTTACAATACGTCGGCGCAGTTCCCTATGACGAGTGTGTGCGCAAGGCCGTGCAAAAGCAGCGTGCGGTCTACGAAGCGTTCCCTCGTTCCAAGTGCGCACTGGCGTTCAAGGCCATTGCCCAGAAGGTCGATACCTGGCCGTTGCCCGCCAACCCCCGGGGGCATCTGGAATTTTTCGTCGAGCGTTTGGTGCATCAGACGAGCGCAGGACCGGTGCTATGACATCCAGCGGCTACAACCTTTACAAAAAGTCGGCACGTGACAGCCAGGGCGAACTGATCGAGCGTTACGCGCCCCTGGTCAAGCGCATTGCCTATCACTTGTTGGCGCGCCTGCCGGCCAGTGTGCAGGTCGAGGACCTGATCCAGGCTGGCATGATCGGCCTGCTCGAAGTGTCGACCAAATACGACGCGAGCAAGGGTGCGAGTTTCGAGACGTATGCGGGCATCCGCATCCGTGGCGCGATGCTCGATGAAGTGCGTAAAGGGGATTGGGCGCCGCGTTCGGTACACCGCAATACGCGCATGGTCAGTGATGCAATTCGTGCAATTGAAGCAAAAACCGGTCGTGACGCTAAAGATCATGAAGTTGCGGCCGAACTCCAATTGAGTCTCGACGATTATTACGGGATTTTGAACGATACCTTGGGCAGCCGCCTGTTCAGTTTCGACGACCTCTTGCAGGACGGCGAACACGAAGGGCTGCACGAGGACGGCGCGAGTACGCACATGGAGCCTTCGCGCGACCTGGAAGACGAACGTTTCCAGGGCGCGCTGGCCGATGCGATTGCCAACTTGCCGGAACGTGAGCGGCTGGTGCTGGCGCTGTACTACGACGAAGAGCTGAACCTCAAGGAAATCGGTGAGGTCCTGGGGGTCAGTGAGTCGCGTGTCAGCCAGTTGCACAGCCAGTGCGCGGCCCGCTTGCGGGGGCGGTTGGGAGAGTGGCGCGCGCGCTGACAGGCAGTGTGGGGACACTGCAACGCGATACCGCGAAGGTGATAGGCCTTCGCGGGTTTGGCCCGTGGTGCCCCCGGCAGTCCTTTTTGTGTAACGCCTGTTGATTGAAATGGCGCGTCCAGGTGCTGGGCGCGTTTAAGACTGCTTGGAGGTCGAATTGGACAAGAACATGAAAATCCTCATCGTTGATGACTTCTCAACGATGCGGCGGATCATAAAAAACCTGTTGCGTGACCTTGGGTTCACCAACACGGTCGAGGCGGATGACGGCATCACGGCGATTCCGATCCTCAACAGCGGCAGCATCGATTTTCTGGTAACCGACTGGAACATGCCGGGCATGACCGGTATCGATCTGCTGCGCCATGTACGTGCCGATGAAAAACTGCGCAGCCTGCCTGTGTTGATGGTGACCGCTGAAGCCAAGCGTGAACAGATCATCGAAGCCGCCCAAGCCGGGGTCAACGGTTACGTGGTCAAGCCATTCACTGCACTGGCTTTGAAAGAGAAGATTGAAAAAATCTTCGAACGCATCGGTCATTGATGCTGCCACGGGGGAGCTATGGAGCATAACGAATCATCGCAGGCCGACTTCGAGTCGACCCTGAAAAAACATGCTCACCGCTTGGTCGACAGCCTGGAAAAAGGCCAGTTCGCCGATGCGGTGCAGTTGATCCATGAGCTTAACCAGACCCGTGATCGCGGCCTGTATCAGGAAGTGGGCAAGCTCACACGCGAGCTGCACAGTGCGATCGTCAATTTCCAGATTGACCCGCGCATGCCCCAGGCCGAAGAGATTTCGCAAATCACCGACGCCACCGAACGCCTGTCCTATGTGGTCAGGCTGACCGAGGCGGCGGCCAACCGCACCATGGACCTGGTGGAAAACGCCACGCCGTTGGTCAATGGCATGGCCAGCGAAGCCCAGGCCTTGAGCGTTGACTGGGGCCGCTTCATGCGCCGCGAAGTGGGGGCTGAAGAGTTTCGGGAATTGGCCCGTCGGGTCGAAGGTTTCCTGTCGCGCAGCGAGCAGGAAAACCGCACGGTGGCCAGCAACCTCAACGACATCCTGCTCGCCCAGGATTACCAGGACCTCACCGGCCAGGTGATCAAGCGCGTGACCCAGTTGGTCACCGAAGTGGAAAGCAACTTGCTCAAATTGGTGCTGATGGCCGGCCAGGTCGACCGTTTTGCCGGCATCGAGCATGACCGTGAAGCGATCCTCTCGGAAAAAGATCCACAAAAACATCTCGCCAAGGGTGAAGGTCCGCAGATTCATGCCGATAAACGTGAAGACGTTATGTCAGGTCAGGATGACGTAGATGACCTGTTATCCAGTTTAGGCTTCTAAGGAGCACACCCATGAGCTTCGGCGCCGATGAAGAAATCCTTCAGGATTTCCTTGTAGAGGCCGGCGAAATTCTAGAGCAACTGTCCGAGCAACTGGTCGAGCTGGAAAGCCGACCGGATGATGCGAACCTGCTCAATGCAATTTTTCGCGGTTTTCACACTGTAAAAGGGGGCGCCGGCTTCCTCCAGCTCCATGAGCTGGTGGAGTGCTGTCACATCGCCGAGAACGTGTTCGACATCCTGCGCAAGGGTGAGCGGCAGGTCGACTCGGAACTGATGGACGTGATTCTCGAAGCACTGGATGCGGTCAACGGCATGTTCAGCGAAGTGCGCGAACGTGCGCCGATCACTGCGGCCACTCCGGAACTGCTGGCGGCCCTGGCGCGCCTGGCAGAACCGGCTGCGGCTGCGCCGGTAGCACAAGCTGAGCCGGAACCTGTGGCGCAAGCCGAGGCGGACGTGACCGACAGCGAGTTCGAACAGCTGCTCGATTCGCTCAATGCGGTCAAGGCCGAAGCCGAAGCCCCGGCGGCGCCTGTCGCCACGCCGACCAGCGAAGACATTACCGACGCAGAATTCGAATCCCTGCTCGACCAGTTGCATGGCAAAGGCCAGTTCGCCGCCGATGCCGTGGCACCCGCTGCGCCAGAAGCGCCGGTTGCCAGTGCCAGCACCGACATTACCGACGATGAATTCGAGGCACTGCTCGACCAACTGCATGGCAAGGGCACGTTTGCAGCCGAAGCCCTGCCGGAAGTCGCCGCCACTGCTGCCGCAGCTCCAACGGCTCCAGCGGCTCCAGCGGCCAGCAGCGCCGCACCGGCCGGCGACGGACTGATCTCCGATCACGAGTTCGAAGCCTTGCTGGACGAGTTGCATGGCAAAGGCAAGTTCACCGAGGTAGCCCCGGCTGCCGCGGCTGCGGTCGCCGCCGCACCGGTCGCCGCCAAAGCTGCCGCGCCGGTCGCCAAGCCAGCCCCGGCCCCAGCGGCCGCCCCGGCACCTGCGCGCGCAGCGGCACCGGCGGCGGCGGAAAAGCCCGCCAGTGAAGCCGAAACCACCGTGCGCGTCGACACCGCGCGCCTGGACGACATCATGAACATGGTCGGCGAACTGGTGCTGGTGCGTAACCGCCTGGTGCGCCTGGGTCTGAACAGCGGCGACGAAGCCATGCAGAAGGCCGTGTCGAACCTCGATGTGGTCACCGCTGACTTGCAGACCGCCGTGATGAAGACACGGATGCAGCCGATCAAGAAAGTCTTCGGCCGTTTCCCGCGCCTGGTCCGCGACCTGGCACGCCAGCTCAAGAAAGAAATCAACCTGGAACTGGTGGGCGAAGAAACCGACCTCGACAAGAACCTGGTCGAGGCCCTGGCCGACCCGCTGGTCCACTTGGTGCGCAACGCCGTCGACCATGGCATCGAAACCCCGGAAGAACGCGAAGCCTCGGGCAAGTCCCGTAACGGCAAGGTGATCCTGGCGGCGGAGCAGGAAGGCGATCATATCCTGCTGTCGATCACCGATGACGGCAAAGGCATGGACCCGAATATCCTGCGGGGCATCGCCGTCAAGCGCGGCGTGATGGACAAGGACGCCGCCGACCGCTTGACCGACACCGAGTGCTACAACCTGATCTTCGCCCCGGGTTTCTCGACCAAGACCGAGATCTCCGACGTGTCCGGCCGTGGCGTGGGCATGGACGTGGTGAAGACCAAGATCAGCCAGCTCAACGGCTCGATCAATATCTACTCGACCAAGGGCCAGGGTTCCAAGATCGTCATCAAGGTGCCGTTGACCCTGGCGATCATGCCGACCCTGATGGTGATGCTGGGCAACCAGGCGTTCGCTTTTCCGCTGGTCAACGTCAACGAGATCTTCCACCTCGACCTGTCGCGCACCAACGTGGTGGACGGCCAGGAAGTGGTGATCGTGCGCGACAAGGCGCTGCCGCTGTTCTACCTCAAGCGCTGGCTGGTGGCTTCGGCTGCCCATGAAGAACAGCGCGAAGGCCATGTGGTGATTCTGTCCGTGGGCACCCAGCGCATCGGCTTTGTGGTCGACCAGCTGGTGGGCCAGGAAGAAGTGGTGATCAAGCCTTTGGGCAAGATGCTGCAGGGAACCCCGGGCATGTCGGGCGCCACCATCACCGGTGACGGTCGCATCGCGCTGATTCTCGATGTTCCGAGCATGCTCAAGCGTTACGCCGCACGGCGTATTTGATTCTGGTGGGGCAGGGCGGTCACGCCTGCCCCGCCTAACGGAGTGTTTATGGCAGTCAAGGTCCTGGTGGTGGACGATTCGGGTTTCTTCCGCCGCCGCGTCTCGGAAATTCTTTCCGCCGATCCAACAATCCAGGTGGTCGGCACGGCCACCAACGGCAAAGAGGCGATCGATCAAGCTATTGCCTTGAAGCCGGACGTGATCACCATGGACTACGAGATGCCGATGATGGATGGCATCACGGCCGTACGTCATATCATGCAGCGCTGCCCCACCCCGGTATTGATGTTTTCCTCGCTGACTCACGAAGGCGCGCGAGTGACCCTCGACGCACTGGATGCCGGCGCGGTGGACTTCCTGCCGAAGAATTTCGAAGACATCTCGCGCAACCCCGAGAAGGTCAAGCAGATGCTGTGCGAGAAGGTGCACAGCATTTCCCGCAGCAACCGTCGCAGCCTGTTCAGCGCACCTGCACCTGCACCTGCACCCGCAGCGCCTGCGCCGAGTTCGTCGTTTGCACGCCCGGCGCCTGCGCCCGTGGCTCGGCCTGCGGTGGCGCCGGTACGTACCGCAGCGGCACCGAGCGCCCATTCGCCAGCGCCCAAGCGCAAGGCATACAAACTGGTCGCCATCGGCACCTCCACCGGCGGCCCGGTGGCCTTGCAGCGGGTGTTGACGCAATTGCCGGCCAACTTCCCGGCGCCGATCGTACTGGTGCAGCACATGCCCGCCGCGTTCACCAAGGCATTTGCCGAGCGCCTGGACAAGTTGTGCCGCATCACCGTCAAGGAAGCCGAGGATGGTGACATCCTGCGCCCTGGCCTGGCGCTGCTGGCCCCGGGTGGCAAGCAGATGATGGTGGATGGCCGTGGCGCGATCAAGATCCTGCCGGGCGACGAGCGCCTGAACTACAAACCGTGCGTGGATATCACCTTCGGTTCGGCGGCCAAGTCCTACGGCGACAAAGTTCTGGCGGTGGTGCTTACCGGCATGGGCGCCGACGGCCGTGAAGGCGCACGCCTGCTCAAGCAGGGTGGCAGTACCATCTGGGCCCAGGACGAGGCCAGTTGCGTGATCTATGGCATGCCGATGGCCATCGTCAAGGCTGACCTGGCCGACGCGGTCTATAGCCTGGACGACATCGGCAAGCATCTGGTGGAGGCCTGCCTCTGATGGATGTCTTGAGCCTGATCGGCATCACCATGGCGTTTGTCGCCATCATTGGCGGCAACTACCTGGAAGGCGGCCACCTTGGCGCCTTGGCCAATGGCCCGGCGGCGCTGATCGTGATCGGCGGCACCGTGGGCGCGGCACTGTTGCAGTCGCCGCTGAGCTCGTTCAAGCGTGCCATGCAGATTTTGGTTTGGATCATTTTCCCGCCACGGGTCGACCTGCCAGGCGGCATCGACCGCGTGGTCAACTGGAGCCTCACCGCACGCAAGGAAGGCCTGCTGGGCCTGGAAGGCGTGGCTGATGCCGAGCCGGACAACTACGCACGCAAAGGCCTGCAATTGCTGGTAGACGGCGCCGAGCCCGAAGCGATCCGCAGCATTCTCGAGGTGGATTTCTACACCCAGGAAAGCCGTGATATCAACGCCGCCAAAGTCTTTGAAAGCATGGGCGGCTACGCGCCGACCATCGGCATCATCGGTGCGGTGATGGGCCTGATCCACGTGATGGGAAACCTGGCCGACCCCTCGCAGCTGGGCAGCGGCATCGCCGTGGCGTTTGTCGCCACCATCTATGGCGTGGCCAGTGCCAACCTGGTGCTGCTGCCGGTGGCCAGCAAACTCAAGTCGATTGCCATGCGCCAGTCGCGTTATCGCGAGATGCTGCTTGAAGGCATCCTGTCGATCGCCGAGGGCGAGAACCCGCGCTCCATCGAATTGAAGCTCCAGGGCTTCATGGATTGATGCACATGAACACCCATATCCCCGTAGGAGCGAGCTTGCTCGCGAATAACCTGAGAGCGCCGCGTGCATCCAGAATGCCTGCGTTTTTATTGACGTTCTTCGCGAGCAAGCTCTCTCCTACAGTGGGGTCGGTGTGTGGAGGTAACTGCCTGTGAGCCGTCGCCGTCGCGAGCCTGAGGAACACGTCAACCATGAACGCTGGCTGGTGTCCTACGCGGACTTCATCACCTTGCTGTTCGCGTTTTTCGTGGTGATGTACTCCATCTCGTCGGTCAACGAAGGCAAATACAAGATCATTTCCCAGGCGCTGGTGGGCGTGTTCAACGATACCGAACGTGCCCTCAAGCCGATTCCCATTGGCGACGAGCGGCCCAAGACTGTGACGCCGGCCAAGCCACTGGTCAACGACAGCGATGAAACCGCCGCCGGCGTCGGTGGCACCAGTGATCCGCTCAAAAGCATCGCCGATGACATCAGCGCCGCGTTTGGCGACTTGATCAGCTCCAACCAGATGACCGTACGCGGCAACGAGCTGTGGGTGGAGATCGAGCTGAACTCCAGCCTGTTGTTCGCCAGCGCCGATGCGCTGCCAAGCGACCAGGCGTTTACCATCATCGACAAGGTGGCGTCGATTCTCAAACCGTTTGAAAACCCGATCCACGTGGAAGGCTTCACCGACAATTTTCCCATCAGCACCGCGCAGTACCCGACCAACTGGGAGCTGTCATCCGCCCGAGCGTCGAGCATCGTGCGCATGCTGGCCATGCAGGGGGTCAACCCCCAGCGCCTGGCGTCGGTGGGCTATGGTGAATTCCAGCCGGTGGCCAATAACGCCACGGTGGAAGGTCGTGCACGCAATCGCCGGGTAGTGCTGGTGGTGTCGCGCAACCTGGATGTACGCCGCAGCCTGACCGGCACCGGCACCGCCAATGCAACCCCGGATGCGGCGTTGAAGCGTGCTGGCACACAAACTGCACCGCCCGTAGTCAAGTCGCCGGTCAGATCGAGTAACGTCAATTCTCCGTCGCCGGCTCAATAACCTTATGCAATGTCTCGGTCGCGCCTATGCCCACCGGGAGGAACCAACCGAATGAGAGTCTGGGCAGTTGCCAATCAAAAGGGTGGGGTCGGCAAGACCACCACTTCCATCGCCTTAGCCGGCTTGCTGGCCGAGGCGGGCAAGCGTGTGGTCGTGGTCGACCTGGACCCCCACGGTTCCATGACCAGCTATTTCGGCTATGACCCGGATGCGCTGGAACACAGCTGCTATGACCTGTTCCTGCACAAGGGCAGCGTGGCGGCGGATTTGCCTGGGCAACTGTTACTGCCCACCAGCAACGACAGCATTTCGCTGTTGCCGTCGAGCACCGCCCTGGCCACCCTCGAGCGCCAGTCGCCGGGGCAAAGTGGCCTGGGCCTGGTGATCGCCAAGACCCTGGCGCAGCTGTGGCAGGAGTTCGACTACGCAATCATCGACAGCCCGCCTTTGCTTGGCGTGCTGATGGTCAACGCCTTGGCGGCCAGCCAGCAACTGGTGATTCCGGTGCAGACCGAACACTTGGCGGTCAAGGGCCTGGAACGCATGGTGAGCACCCTGGCGATGATCAACCGCTCGCGCAAGCAGGCGCTGCCATTCAGCATTGTGCCCACGTTGTTCGACCGTCGTACCCAGGCGTCCCTCGGCACCCTGCGGGTATTGCGTGATGCGTACCCGGAGACGATCTGGAACGGCTATATCCCCGTGGACACACGCCTGCGTGACGCCAGCCGCGCCGGGCTCACGCCATCGCAGTTCGACGGCAAGAGCCGTGGGGTGCTGGCTTACCGTGCGTTGCTCAAGCATCTGCTGTCGCAGCAGCTTGTGGCGCAGGTGGCGTGATGAACCGTCCCGTCGACCTCAAGACCCGGCCGCAACTGGCACTGCAATCCTACTTGGATGCCTTGCTGCAGGATGCGACCGAGGAAGAGCTGCCGGAGCCGATTCTGGTGCTGGAACCTGCTGTCGAACCCCCCGGCACGCTGGATGAATTCCAGCTGGCGGTGCTCGAGGAGCAGGCCCGCGATGCACTTGCCGAGGCTGCACCTGTGGTGGTGCCGGTCACGCCAGACCCGGTTCCGCCCGTGATGGCCGAGCCATTGGTTGAAGTGCACTTGCCGCCGAGCATCACGCCGCCGCCGATGACCGGCGATGGTCGCCCTGCATGGGCTGCCGAGCCGTTCGAGTGCCTGCTGTTCGATGTCGCCGGGTTGACCCTGGCGGTGCCGCTGGTGTGCCTGGGCTCGATCTATTCGTTGGAAGGCCACGAACTGACGCCGCTGTTCGGCCAGCCGGAGTGGTTCCTCGGCATCCTGCCCAGCCAGGCCGGCAACCTCAAGGTGCTGGATACCGCGCGCTGGGTCATGCCCGACCGCTACCGCGACGACTTCCGCCAGGGTTTGCAATACGTGATCTCGGTGCAGGGCTACGAGTGGGGGCTGGCGGTGCATCAAGTCAGCCGCTCGCTGCGCCTGGACCCGAATGAAATCAAATGGCGCAGCCATCGCGGCCAGCGGCCATGGTTGGCGGGCACCGTGATCGAACACATGTGCGCCTTGCTGGATGTCGCTGAACTGGCCGAGTTGATCGCCAGCGGAGCGGTCAAGGCGATGCCACAGAACAAACGCAGTTGATTGAACAATAAGGTCCGCGCGCGAGTGCGGTCAGAGCAGCCTATACGCCGTGTCGAACGGCACTTGAAGGGGTCAGAGAGATGAACAAGTCAGCGTCCGCACAAGGTTTGGATGATCCGATCCTGCAATGGGTTACCTTCAAACTGGACAACGAAACCTACGGCATCAACGTCATGCGTGTGCAGGAAGTGCTGCGCTATACCGAAATCGCGCCAGTGCCGGGTGCGCCAAGCTACGTGCTGGGCATCATCAACCTGCGCGGCAACGTGGTGACCGTGATCGACACCCGCCAGCGCTTCGGCCTGGACACGGTCGAAGTCAGCGATAATACGCGCATTGTGATTATCGAAGCCGACAAGCAAGTGGTCGGGATCATGGTCGACAGCGTGGCCGAAGTGGTCTACCTGCGCCAATCGGAAGTGGAAACCGCGCCGAACGTCGGTAACGAAGAGTCGGCCAAGTTCATCCAGGGCGTGTGCAACAAGAACAACGAACTGTTGATTCTGGTTGAGCTGGACAAGATGATGAGCGAAGAAGAATGGTCGGAACTGGAGAGCATCTGATTGTTCCTTGAGGCAGCGGTGATTGTCCTGGCCCTGTTGTGGGCCGGGACCTTGGCGTTTGTGCTGCGCTATGTACGCCAGCAACGGGAGTTGGCCCTGCAACAGGCCGAACGCGATGCGGTGCGCGACCGGCGCATCCTGGAGCTGGTCAAGCGGGTCGACCACTTTCAGCAAAGTGCCGTGCGGGTCGGGGATGAAGTGCATGAGCTGCGCGCGATTCTTGCGCCATTGCCGGATAAGTTGGTGCAGTTGGAGCAGCGCGATCCTTCGAACCTGTCGTTTGCCCAGGCCGCCAAGCTGGTGGGCATGGGCGCGACCGTGGATGAGCTGACGCAGTCCTGCGGGTTGACCCAGGCTGAGGCGCAGTTGATGAGTAAGTTGCACAAGAGCTGATGGGGGCTGGGCTTGCTGGGTTCAAAGTGGGAGGGGGCTTGCCCTAATGCCAGTCATTTAAGGCTTTTTGTAGGAGCGAGCTTGCTCGCGAAAAACTCATAGGCGCCGCATTGATTCAGGAAGCACGCGTTATCGTTAACGTTTCTCGCGAGCAAGCTCGCTCCTACAGAGGGCGATGTACGTTTAACTGACTGGCATTAGGGCATGCCACCTCCCACCTTTTGATCGCCATACATCAGTCAATTTTCTCCAGCCACAGACTTTTCCTGTTCCCCAAGGGTCAACATCCTTCAAGCACCCTGACCCAGGAGATACCCCCAAATGACCACCCCCAAAGCCCTGTTGATCCTCCATGGCAAACAAGCCCTGAACGAGGACGTGCGTGCCGCCGTGCTGGCCCGACGTGAGCAGGGTTGGGAACTGGCGGTGCGAGTGACCTGGGAAGGTGGTGATGCCCAGCGCCTGGTCAACGAAGCACTGGATGGCGGGTATACCCATATCATCGCCGGTGGCGGCGACGGCACCCTGCGCGATGTGGCCGAGGCCATGGCGCTGGCCAAGACCGATGCCAGCCTGGTGCTGATGCCCCTGGGCACCGCCAATGACTTCGCCAAGGCCGCCGGCGTGCCGTTGGAACCGGCTGGCGCATTGGCCTTGCTTGACGTTCAACCCAGGGCTATCGACCTTGGCCAGGTGGGCGGGCAGATCTTCCTGAACATGGCCACCGGTGGTTTCGGCAGCCAGGTCACCGCCAACACCTCCGAAGACCTGAAGAAAGTCCTCGGCGGTGCCGCCTACCTGTTCACCGGTTTATCGCGCTTCAGTGAATTGAAGGCCGCCTACGGGGAGCTGGAAGGCCCGGATTTCCACTGGAAGGGCGAGCTGCTCGCACTGGGTATCGGCAACGGGCGTCAGGCCGGTGGCGGGCATGTCCTGTGCCCCGGCGCATTGGCCGATGATGGATTGCTCGACGTCAGCATCCTGCCGGCCCCCCAGGAGGTGGTCGGTACGCTGCGTGAGTTGATGAACAACGGCTGGGGCCTGGACACCATGTTCGTCCGGGCACGCCTGCCATGGGTCAATATCAAGGTCGCGCAAGGCTTGTATATCAACCTCGATGGTGAGCCGCTGGAAGGCGATGACCTGCATTTCGAGGCATTGCCCAAGGCCCTGCGCGTGCACCTGCCGCTGGGATCGCCGTTAGTCGTCCAGGCTGATGATCTGCTCGCGCACGGCGAATAGCACCAGGCCCGCCACGTCGAAAATCTGCAGGCGCTTCATGATCTGCGAGCGATGGGCTTCCACGGTCTTGATGCTCAAGCCCAGGCCGTGGGCGATTTCCCGGGTGGACTTGCCGCGTACGATCAGGCGCAGGATTTCCAACTGCCGCGCCGTCAGGTTGTGGCTGTGGGCAACGGGGGCGCTCTGACCCTGGCTGTGGATCAGCGCCTGGTTGATCACCGTATGGGCGATGGCGGGGCTCAGGTAGCGTTCGTTGTTACGCAGGGCCAGCAGGGCATGCTCCAGCTCGCTGGCGGTAGTGTCCTTGAGCAGGTAGCCATGGGCGCCAGACTCCAGCGCACGCATGATCAGCTCGGGGTCGGTGTGCATCGACAGGATCAGCACCTTGCACTTGGGGTAGGCATTTTTGAGTTGCTGCAAGGCATCCAGGCCGCCGGTATGTTTCATCGACAGGTCGAGTAACACGATGTCCGGCTGCAGGGCAGTGAATTGCTCAAGCAGTTGCGCACCATCGCTGGCCTCGCCGACCACACTGTAGCCGGGGATATCCAGGATCAGCGCACGCACACCGGCACGAATCAATGCGTGGTCATCGACCAGAAGTAAAGTGCAGGTCACTCGAGAACCTTAGGGGCGCTGGCCCGTTTGAGGGTGCGGGGCGCCCAGGGGAAAAGTGCGTCGATGCGTGTGCCTTTGCCTGGCTGGCTGCTGACGGTCAAGCTGCCCCCCAACTGATCGGTTCGCTCCGTCATGCCTGCCATGCCCCGTTGGCCTTCCCGGGCGGGGTCGGTGGCAGGCGAGAAGCCTTGGCCGTCATCGCAGATCATCAGCGACAAGCCTTCGGGCAGGCGTTGCAGGCGCACCAGCAGATTGTGCGCCTGAGCATGGCGAAGCATATTGGTGACGGCTTCCTGGGTGATGCGAAAGGCCGCCACGGCCATTTCTTCGGGGATGCCGGTCAGCCGTTGCTGGCACTCCAGGCTCCAGCACACCTGGGTGTTCTCCAAGACCTTGAGCAGGTGCGCACGCAGGCTGGCTTCCAGGCCCAGGCTTGCCAACTGGCGAGGGTTGAGGATAGCGGACACGTCGCGCACCTTGGCCAGGGTTTCGTTGAGTGTATTGCACAGCACCGAGCAATGGTTTTGCAGGTCTTGGGGCAGGCGGCGTTGCAGCCATTCGCTTTGCAATTTGGCGGCGGTCAGCAGTTGGCCAATATCGTCGTGCAGTTCGCGGCTGAGACGGTGGCGTTCGTTTTCCTGGACTTGCAGCAGGCGGTCGGCCAGTTCCTGGGGCTCAAACTTGATGGCTTTGCGCGAGCGCCACTGTTGCAAGCCGACCACTACCAGCGTGGCGAGGTTGAGCAGCAGGATCAATAACAGCAGCGGCGCGTCCTGCACGTAGGCCCATAGACTGGCCAGCGTTGCGCACAGGCACAGGGCGAGGACTACGCGACGTGCATGAATGCCCGACACGGACCTTGCGATGAGTGACTTGAGGCTGGCGTACATAGCGGATGGAGCCAATGAGGGTTCGCTGCGGGAAGACCGGTCATGGCGGTTGACTGGGCTCTGTTGGGAATGCGCTGCCGAATCGTATTTATCCATGATGAAGTTAAGTCACTTCGAGCGGGGCATAGTACCACCACTATTACCGTTGGTCGCCTGGCACTTTCCGTATTGGTTGTATTGGCCACGTCAACACCCTGAGCAATAGTCCCAGAGTTCAAAGATAGCCAGTTGTATGAATTAGAGTAGTTTGTACAACTACTGAAATGGGGGGGGCTAAGTGGGTTTCATCGTTTGAGCAAAAGCGGTCGTTTTCAGATAGCTCAGGTATTAAATACGACCTTTGCGGCTCACGGTCCCTGTTGCAAACGAGACTGCAAGTCAGGGGCATGATCTTTTTGCGGGATCTGCGAGGTCACCGTTGCAATCAGCGATACCTGCTCACTGTCATCCAGGCCCAATTCGCCGGTACGGATGTCGATCAGCTCCAGTTGCCAGGCCAGCAGTGTCAGGCAGTCATGCAGCGCATCCAGTGCCTGGTCATGCAACTGCACGGGGCTCACAGCATTGGCGATCAGGTACTGGATATGCCGGGAGAACTCGCTGATCGCCTGCAAGGCCAGGCCGTCGGCTTTTTCAGCCAGTTTCGCCAGGTTGGCCTTCATGCAGTCGATGGCGTCGCTGTCGTTGCGGATCAGGTGCAGGTGGCTCAGGCATTCTTCAGACTTGGCCAACAGCATTTCAGCTTCCAGCAGAAAATCGGGAAGTGCTGTTTGCCATTCGTTTGCGCTATTCATCATGCAAGTCTCCACAACTTAAGGTCGGGTGATGAGATGTCGCACCGGGCGAATAGCTTAAAACTAGCGCTGAAATTTGACGGGGATCTGTAGGTCGCTTCCGATAATTTAGTAGGAATTTTATTTGAATACATACGAGCGCCCTGCATGGCCCTCATGATCCAAGGCGATTGCACAACTTCAGTTGCCGGTATGTAAGTGCCTGAAAGACCCGTAGGTCGTGGGCTTGGGATGGCAAACAAAAGCCTGACTCCATTCATGCAATGAGAATGGCGTCACATTAATGGCTATTAGATATCGCGAATATCAGGTTGGGCCTGATTGTGCCTAGGGGAATCCCTTACATGGCGGAACCTCGCGTCGATTTGAATGTCGCGCAAGGCTCGTTACTGTCATATGGAGAGGCCGTTGCAGTAAAGCATGATGTCAGTGTGACATCAATGCGTTTGCGTGGCATTTTACGTGGGTCAAGGTCTGGCGCGCGCCGCCGATAACCCACTTTAAGAGCGACGCACGCATCCGTTGCATACCCCCAGCACACCAGGAGCTTTCAATGGCCGGCATTCTCGACACGGTAGATCAACGCACGCAATTGGTGGGGGAGAATCGCCTGGAGATTCTCATGTTCCGCCTGGCTGGGCGGCAGTTGTTCGCCATCAACGTGTTCAAGGTGCAGGAAGTGCTGCAGCTGCCCAAGCTGACCCTGATGCCCCAGCGCCATCCTTTCGTGTGCGGGGTGGTCAACCTGCGTGGCCAGACCCTGCCAGTGATCGACCTGTCCCAGGCCATCGGCATGCGCCCTCTGGTGCCAGGGCCCAACAGCACCATCATCGTCACCGAATACAACCGTTCGGTGCAGGCTTTCCTGGTGGGCGGCGTGGACCGCATCGTCAACATGAACTGGGAAGCCATCCTGCCGCCGCCGACCAGCGCCGGACGCCAGCATTACCTTACCGCCATCAGCAAGGTCGATGACCAGTTGGTGGAAATCATCGACGTGGAGAAAGTGCTCGCCGAGATCGTGCCCTACAACGCCAAGGTTTCCCGGGAAAAACTCGAGGACCCGATCCTGGAGCGTGCCCGTGGCCGCGAAGTGCTGCTGGTGGACGACTCCAACGTGGCGCTGTCGCAGTTGCGTGACACCCTCGGCCAGTTGGGCGTGAAGATGCACATCGCCAGTGATGGTCTCAAGGCCCTGAACATGCTCAAGGCCTGGGCTGACACGGGCCAGGTGATGACCGACAAGCTGCTGATGATCTTCACCGACGCCGAAATGCCGGAGATGGACGGCTATCGCCTGACCACCGAAATTCGCAATGATCCGCGCCTGCGTGGCCTCTACGTGGTGCTGCACACTTCACTGTCGGGCAGCTTCAACGAGTCGATGGTCAAGAAGGTCGGCTGCGACAATTTCCTCTCCAAATTCCAGCCGGACAAGCTGGTGGATGTGGTGCGCCAACGACTGATGTTGGACGAAGTGCCTGCCTGAGGTTAGGATGACACTTTGTGTCCTAGGAATGCAGGCCCATGCTTCGTCTCAGTGCGTTGTACCGTTACCCGTTGAAATCCGGCAAGGGCGAACCCTTGCAGCAGATCGGCCTGGATAAACTCGGGTTGCAGGGGGATCGACGCTGGATGCTGGTGGACGAAGCCAGCGGGCGGTTCCTGACGCAGCGGGCCGTGGCGAAGATGAGCCAACTGTCGGCGCTGTGGAACAGCATGGGCGGCCTGACCCTCAGTTCGCCCGGTCATGCGCCGCTGGAGGTGGCTTTGCCCGGCGACGAGGACTTACGCGGTGTCACCATCTGGCGCGACACCCTGCGCGTACCGGATGCGGGCGATGCAGCGGCGGCCTGGGTCAGTGCGTTCATCGGCAAACCCACGCGCCTGGTGCATATGCCCCTGGAGCGTGCGCGTTCAACCGACTCCGGTTATGGCCAGGATCACGATCAGGTGGGGTTCGCCGACGGTTACCCCTTGCTGCTGATCGGCCAGGCTTCTCTGGACGACCTGTGCGCGCATATCGGCCGGCCGATGGAAATGCTGCGCTTTCGTCCCAACCTGGTGATCGAGGGCGCCGAAGCCTTCGCCGAAGATGGCTGGAAACGCTTGCGCATCGGCGACGTGGAGTTTCGGGTGGTTAAGCCGTGCTCGCGTTGCATCCTCACCACCATTGACCCGCAGACCGGCGAGCGCAGCCCCGACCGAGAGCCTTTCGCGACGCTGGAGACCTATCGCAAGACAGAGAAGGGCGCGATGTTCGGCCAGAACCTGGTTAACGACGGCATCGGGCGCCTGGAAGTCGGCATGCCGGTGACGCTGCTGGAATAAAAAATGCCCGTCTCGCTGGAGACGGGCATTTTTGTTTGCCGGTGATGCTTAGCCGCGGTATTCACACAGGTAAGCGGTGTCCACGGCGACCTTCAACTGGAACTTGCTGTTGGCCGGTACGTTGAACTGGCTGCCGGCGGCGAAGGTTTCCCAGTCGCTGCTGTCGGGCAGCTTGACGGTCAGGGCGCCGGAGACCACGTGCATGATTTCACGCTGGGCGGTGCCGAATTCGTATTCACCCGGGGCCATCACGCCGATGGTCGCCGGCCCTTCTGCGGTGCCGAAAGCGATCGACTTGACGGTGCCGTCGAAGTACTCGTTGACTTTGAACATGGGTGAATCCTCAAAAAAGGGTCAAGGCTTACGCCACCACTGTAGGAGCGGGCTTGCTCGCGAAGATCGTCAACGATAACGCTGCGCATCCGGTTAAACGCGGTGCTCTCAGGTTTTTCGCGAGCAAGCTCGCTCCTACAGGTGGGCAGCATCAAGGAAAGTGGTTGTCCAGTATGCCCAAGGCTGCAAGCGCTGCCTAGACCGGCAAAATCAACGGCAACAGGCGTGCGGTGTTGCGCGCATCTTCCAACGCGCGATGCTGCTGGCCATGGAACTGCATCCCCGCCAATTGCAGCGCGCCATTGAGGCCCAGCGGCTTGTCCAGGCGCCGGGCCTTGGCAAAGCGTTGCTTGAGGTTCACATGGGGCGTTTGGCCAAGCGCACTGCCCAGGCCATGGCGTTGCCATTCCAGCTCAAGCTGCACGCGATCGTAATCCCCCCAGCTGGCCCAGCCTTCCAGGCGTGCCTGATGCTGGCCCAGCCAGCGCTCGAACAGCGGCCACACCTCGGTGATCGGTGCAGCTGCGTCGATATTGGCCTGGGTGATGTGGGTCAGTTTGCGGCAAAAGGGCGTCAGCAATGGCCGTCGCAGTGGCCGCACAAAGCGCTGGAAGTGATCCAGTTCGCGACCCTGGCGGTTGACCAGGCTGGCGCCGATCTCGATGACTTCCATCTCCGTCACGGGCCAGCCGCCGTCATCCGTTGTGGCTTCAAGGTCAATAATCAGCCAATGAGGCATGGTGCAGGTTCCCGTACTCGTCCCTTCCTGATGGGGATAGAGCGTAGCCGGGCCATGTAGTTCCGCCCAGGGCCGTTATTCGATTTCCAGCAAAACCTGGCGATTGCGCACTTGATCGCCCGTCACGACCTGCACGCCCTTGATGATGCCATCGATGCCGGCTTTCAGCGGGTGCTCCATTTTCATTGCTTCGAGCACCAGCAGCAGTTGGCCTTTGCTGACCCGCTCACCGACGCTGACGCGTATGTCGACGATGGCGCCGTCCATGGGGGCCTTGACCGTGCCACTGCTGGCGTCGGCCCGGCGGCTGGCGACTTGCTGGGTGCGGTTGACCACCTTCATGCCGGGCAACCACAACTGGGTGTCGTCAAGGTGGTAGGCGATACGCCGGCGGATACCATTGAGTACCCATGTGGCCCAACGCCCGTCGGTGGTGAGTTGCAGGGCGTCGACACTCACGGTGTGGATTTCGCCATTGACCTCAAGGCGATAGGTACACGAAACATTGGCGCCGTTGTGCCATCCCGCCAGACCTTGAGGATGTGAGGCGGCGCTGTGTTGGTAAAACAGCGCCGCTGCCAGGCTGAGCTGTTCAGTCGATGGGGCCTGGGGCGGTATCTGGCCGAAGTGTTCGGCGATAAAGGCTGTGCCGAACTCACCGGCGATAAAATCCGGATGCTTGAGCAAATCGACCAACAACCGCTGATTGGTGGTGACACCCAGTAGCACGGTGTCTTCCACTGCCCGCACTAATTTACGGCGTGCTTCTTCGCGACTGGCGCCGTGGGCGATGATCTTGGCCAGCATCGGGTCGTAGAACGGGCTGATGGTTTCGCCTTCGCGTAAGCCATGGTCGATGCGCGCGTCGGGGGCGGGTTCCCAGCGCAGCACATCACCGGTTTGCGGCAGGAAGCCCTGGGTTGGGTCTTCGGCGTACAGGCGCACCTCCATGGCATGGCCGTTGAGGGCGACATCGGCTTGTGCCAACGGCAAGGGCTGGCCGGCGGCGATGTGCAGTTGCCAGGCCACCAGGTCGAGGCTGGTGATCAGTTCGGTCACCGGGTGTTCGACTTGCAGGCGCGTGTTCATTTCCAGGAAATAGAACCGCCCGTTGCGGTCGAGCAGAAACTCCACGGTGCCGGCGCCGACGTAATGCACCGCCCGCCCGGCCTGCAGTGCCGCTTCGCCCATGGCGTAGCGCAGTTCGGGCGTCATCACGGGGCAGGGCGCTTCTTCGATGACTTTCTGATGGCGGCGCTGGACCGAGCAATCGCGCTCACCGAGGTAGATCAGGTTGCCATGGCTGTCGCCGAACAGCTGGACCTCGACGTGGCGCGGGTCGATCAGGGCCTGTTCAAGGATCAGTTCAGCGCTGCCAAAGGCGTTCACCGCTTCGGAACGCGCGGTGCGCAGTTGCTCCAGCAGCTGTTCGGGTTGCTGCACCAGGCGCATGCCACGCCCGCCACCACCGGCGCTGGCCTTGATCATCAAGGGGAAACCGATGCGTTCGGCTTCCCGTTGCAGGGTGGCATCGTCCTGGGCGCTGCCTTGGTAGCCGGCGATACAGGGTACGCCGGCATTGAGCATGGCGAGCTTGGACAGGCGCTTGCTGCCCATCAGTTCGATGGCTTCGACGCTGGGGCCGATGAAGGTGATATTGGCGTTCTGGCAGGCACGGGCGAAGTCGGGGTTTTCCGAGAGGAAGCCGTAGCCAGGGTGGATGGCGTCGGCGCCGGTGCGTTGGGCGGCGTCGAGGATGGCAGCTATGTTCAGGTAGGACTGATGGGCGGGGGCGGGGCCGATGTTCACGGCTTCGTCGGCCATCTGCACGTGCAGGGCGTGGTTGTCGGCGTCGCTGTACACGGCGACGGTGCGGTAACCCAATGCCTGGGCGGTGCGTTGGATGCGGCAGGCGATTTCGCCGCGGTTGGCGATCAGGATTTTGCTGAAGGCGGGCATTGGTCTATTCCTTGAAGGATGGATTGGCTGTTCTGGCCTCATCGGGAGCAAGCCCCCTCCCACATTTCGGTCTGCGTACATCCGGTAAATATCCACCCCATTCAGCGAGCCCACCGAGGCTTGCGCTTGTGCACAAACGCCTGTGTGCCCTCAATCCCTTCCTCGCTCGCCACTGCCTCGGCAAACCACTGCGCCCCGCGGTCCAGCACGGCACCAAGCGGCTCATCCACGCTGGCCAGCAACAGGGATTTGGTCCGCGCATTAGCCGCCGGCGCACACTGCAGCACTTGTCCAAGCACTTCGTCCAGACGCTGAGCCAGTGCTTGGGCATCGAGCTCGACAAAATGCACTACCCCCAACCGCTCGGCTTCAACCCCATCGAACCGTGCCGCCGTCAGTGCCAGTCGGCGTGCCTGGGTCAGCCCGATACGCTTGACCACAAACGGCGCAATCTGCGCTGGCAGCAACCCCAGGCGGGTCTCGGGCAAGCCGAACTGGGCCTGGTGGTCGGCGATCGCAATATCACTCACGCACACCAAGCCAAAGCCGCCGCCCAGCACGGCGCCTTGCACCAGCACAATCACTGCCTGCGGCAGCGCCTCTATCTCTTGCAGCAAAGTCCCAAATGCCCGGTTCAACCCTTGCAACTGAGCGCCTGCGCCGACCAAGTCCTTCACATCGGCCCCCGCGCAAAAGTGCCCGCCCGCACCACTGATCACCACGGCGCGCACCTGGCTGTCCAGCTGCGCCAATACCGCACGCAGTTCCTTGACCATTGCCAGGCTCATCGCATTGCGACATTCGGGCCGGTTGAGGGTGATATGCAGCACGCCGTTATGGGCTTCGAGCAGCAAGGTGTTCATGGCTTTTTACCGGGCAGGGTGCCCATCAGTTTGCAGATGATGCCCAGCATGATTTCGTCGGCGCCGCCGCCAATCGACACCAGGCGCACGTCGCGATAGGCGCGGGCCACCGGGTTGTCCCACATGAAGCCCATGCCGCCCCAATATTGCAGGCAGCTGTCGCTGACCTCGCGGCCCAGCCGCCCGGCCTTGAGCTTGGCCATCGACGCCAGGCGAGTGACGTCCTGGCCCTTGATGTATTGCTCGGTGGCTTGGTAGACCAAGGCGCGCAGGCATTCGATTTCAGTGGCAAGTTCGGCCAGGCGGAAATGGATCACCTGGTTGTCGATCAACGCTTTGCCGAAGGTCTGGCGCTCCTTGCAGTACGCGATGGTGCTGTCGATGCAGTACTCCAGGCCCTTGATCATATTGGCCGCGCCAAACAGGCGCTCTTCCTGGAATTGCAACATCTGCATCATGAAGCCCGCACCTTCCTGGCCGATGCGGTTGCGCTGCGGCACGCGCACGCCGTCGAAGAACACCTGGGCGGTCTCGGAGCTGTGCATGCCGAGCTTTTCCAGGGGCGGGCTGACGCTGATGCCCGGGGTGTTCATCGGCACCATGATCAACGATTTGCTGATGTGCGGCTTGTCATCGGAGGTGTTGGCCAGCAGGCAGATAAAGTCGGCGCTGGGCGAGTTGGTGATCCACATCTTGCTGCCGTTGATCACGTAGTCGCCGCCGTCCTTGCGCGCATGGGTCTTGAGCCCGGCCACATCGGAGCCGGCGCCGGCTTCCGAAACACCGATGCAACCGACCTGTTCGCCGCTGATGGCCGGGCGCAGGAATTCGTCGCGCAGTTCATCGCAGCCGAAGCGGGCCAGGGCCGGGGTGCACATGTCGGTCTGCACGCCGATGGACATGGGGATGCCGCCACAGCGAATGCTGCCGAATTCTTCCGCAGCGACGATGGAATAGCTGTAGTCAAGGCCCATGCCGCCGAACTGCTCCGGCTTGGAAATGCCCAGCAGACCGAGGTCGCCGGCTTTGCGGAAGATTTCATGGATAGGAAAACGCCCGGCTTTTTCCCATTCATCCACATGGGGGTTGATCTCGCGGTCGACGAAGGCGCGCACGGTGCGGCGCAGTTCCTGGTGTTCCTGGGTGAAGATCATTTTTATGGTTCTCCTGGCCGTCGTTAGAAACGCGCTACACCAAAGCTGTTCGGTTGCAGTTGCCGCCGTTCGGCTTCATCACAGATATCCAATAGAAACCCGAGCAAGGTACGGGTATCCCGTGGATCGATCAGCCCGTCGTCCCACAGGTTGGCGCTGCCGTAGAGCGCGGTGGATTGGCTGTCGAGCTTCTGCGCGGTGACCTGTTCGAGCATGTCCAGCACCTTGGGATCGGGTACCAGGCCATCCTTCAACTGCTTGGCTTCGGTGACGATGCGCAGCACCTTGCCGGCCTGCGCGCCGCCCATCACCGCCGTGCGGCTGTTGGGCCAGGCAAAGATAAAGCGTGGGTCCAGGCCGCGGCCGCACATCGCATAGTTGCCGGCACCGTAGGAACCGCCGACGACAATGGTGAGCTTCGGCACGCGGGCGTTGGCCACCGCCTGGATCATCTTTGCGCCGTGCTTGATCACCCCTTGTTGTTCAGACTCGGTGCCGACCATGAAACCGGTGGTGTTGTGCAGGAACAGCAATGGTGTGCGGCTCTGGTCACACAGCTGGATAAACTGCGCGGCCTTGCTCGCGCCCTTGGGCGTGATGGGACCGTTGTTGCCGATCACGCCGACGGCGCGCCCCTGGATCTGCAGGTGGCCGCAGACGGTGTGGGCGTCGAACTCGCCCTTGAATTCAAGAAAGTGCGAGCCGTCGGCCAGGCGTGCGAGGATCTCGCGCACGTCGTAGGGTTTTTTCGGATCATCGGGGATCAGCCCCAGCAACTCTTCAATGGGATACAGCGGCTCTGCGTAGGCCCGTTTGGGCGCGAGGGGCAGACGCTGATTCCACGCCAGCAAGCCGACAACTTCACGCACGATGCGCACACCGTCGGCATCGTTTTCCGCCAGGTACTCAGCAGTGCCCGCGGTTTGCGCGTGCATCTCGGCGCCGCCCAGTGCCTCGTCGCTGGCGATTTCGCCGGTAGCGGCCTTGAGCAGCGGTGGTCCGGCGAGGAACAGCTTGGCCTTGCCGCGCACCACCACTACGTAATCCGACAAGCCCGGTTGATACGCACCGCCGGCGGTGGCCGAGCCGTGCACCACCGTGACCTGCGGCAGGCCCATGGCCGACATCCGCGCCTGGTTGGCGAAGCTGCGCGCGCCCTCGACGAAAATCTCGGCGGCATAGTTGAGGTTGGCACCGCCGCTTTCGGCCAGGGTCACCACCGGCAGTTTGTTTTCCATGGCGATCTGTTGCAGGCGCAGGGATTTTTTCAGGCCGGAGGGAGAAATGGTGCCGCCCTTGATTGCGCTGTTGTTGGCCACCACCAGCATGCGTACACCGCTGACATAGCCGATACCGGCAATCAGCCCGCCACCGGCGGCGCTGCCATCCTTGTCGTCGTGGAGTTTGTAGCCGGCAAGGCTGGCCAATTCGAGAAACGGCGCGCCGGGGTCGAGCAGCAGGTTGAGGCGCTCGCGGGGCAGCAGTTGGCCGCGCTTGTCGAACTTGGGCTTGGCTTCCTGGGCCTTGGCAAGCAGGGTGTGCTCCAGTTGGCGCAACTGGGCGATGGTGGCCAACATGGCCTCGCGGTTTTGCGCGAACTGCGGGCTGTGGGTGTCGATCAGGCTTTCAATCATTGGCATAGGGTTATCGCTCCACCTTGAGTACATCCGGCAGGTAGGCGCGGTGGAAACCATTGAACGGTTCGCTCGGCGCCTGCGCCTTGTGCAGCGGCCACGCCCGGCTGCCCAGGCTGGCGGCGCCGTCGATGCGCAGGGTGCTGCCGCTGACGAAGGCCGCGGCCGGGCTGAGCAGAAACACGATGGCGGCGCTGACTTCCGACTCGGTGCCGATACGCTTGAGCGGTACATGTTCGCGTAGGGTCGGGATCACCGCCTTGAACGCGCCTTCATAGGTATCCATGCCGCTGGAGGCGATCCAACCGGGGGCCACGGCGTTCACACGCACCCCGGCATAACCCCATTCAAACGCAGCGGTCTTGGTGAAGTTGTCCATGCCTGAGCGCGCCGCGCCGGAGTGGCCCATGCCGGGCATGCCGCCCCACATGTCGGCGAGCATGTTGACGATGGCGCCGCCGTGTTGGCTCATTGACTGGTTGAACACTTCCCGCGCCATCAGGAAACCGCCCACCAGGTTGGTGCGCAGTACGGTTTCAAAGCCTTTTTGATTGATCGCGGCCAGGGGCGACGGATATTGGCCGCCCGCGTTATTGACCAGGCCATGGATCGGGCCGTGATCGTGCATGACCTGGGCGACTAACGTCTTCACCGCCTCTTCATCACGGATATCGCAGGCCAGCCAATGGGCGATGCCGTCGTCTTCGGCAATTTCCGCCGCGACCTTCTGCAGCTTGTCCGTCTTGCGCCCCACCAGGATGATAAGGGCGCCAAGGGCCGCCAGTTCATGGGCGGTGCAGCGGCCAATGCCACTGCCGCCACCGGTGACAATCACGGTTTGCCCCTGGAACAGGTCGGCTTTGAAGATCGAGTTGAAGGCCACGGCGAGGGTCCTTTAGGTCAATTGATCGGCGATGTGCTGCGGCACGGCGATGGGAATTTCCAGCAACTGCTGGGCGAAGGCCTTGCCTTGCGGGTCGATGCGCAGGCTGGCGATGCCGCCACCGCCCAAGGCATTTTCCAGCAGGAAATTCAGGCTGTGGCTGCCGGGCAAATACCAGCGTTCTACACGGCCACAGATCGGATCGAGCACATGGCCCATCCAGTCGACGATCACCTCCGGGGTCAGCGTTTCGGCGATCCACGGCAGGTAGTCGGGGTGGCGGGCGATCACGCCGATATTGCTGTGGTTGCCCTTGTCACCGGAGCGCGCCACGGCAAGTTTCACCAGCGGTACATTGGCGTCGGCGCGACCCTTGGGTTTGGCGGGCTCAATGGGTGCGGCCGGGGTGAGCATGGCGGCAGAGGCGGGCAGTTCGACAGTATGGCGTTGGCCTTGGTAGTCGATGACCACTTCGCAGCACGATTTGTCGATCAGGAACGAAAACAGCCGGATCAGCGGATACACCGTGGGCCGCCCGCCGACGATGCCGGTCAACCCCGGCGCCATGCCGGTGGCTGCCTGGGCGATCTCGCGGGCGAACAGCACCAGCGCCTGCTTGCTCGGGTGCCGTACGGCGAGCTTGACCACCACCTCGCGGCAATCCTCACGCCGTGCATGGGTACCGTAGGTGGCTTCGCTGCCGAGCAGTTCGATATTGACCTCGGAGTAGGGCGCCCAGCCACGTTGGCTGAACAGCTCCGAGGTCTTGTTGATGATCGCCTCGCTGACCCGCTCGGCCTTGGCCACTGCGTCAATGCCTGCAAGCAGGCAACTGGCGGTACAGCGAAAGCCATCGGGGTAGGTGGCGCTGACCTTGTACTGATCGGTGGGTGGCAGTCCCCTGGCGCCATGCAGGCGTACAGAGTGTTTGCCCTGTTGCTGCAATTCGACCTGGCTGAAATCGCAGATCACGTCCGGCAGCAGGTAGGCACGCGGGTCGCCGATTTCATACAGCAGCTGTTCAGCCACGCTCAGTTCGCTGATCAGTCCGCCGCTGCCCTCGACCTTGTTCACGGTGAACTGGCCGTCGGCGCTGACTTCGACGATGGGGAAACCGATGTGCTCGTAGTCCGGCACATCGCGCCAATCGGTGAAGTTGCCGCCGGTGCACTGGGCGCCGCATTCGATGATATGCCCGGCCAGGGCGGCCTGCGCCAGGCGATCGTAGTCTTGCCATGACCAGTTGAATTCATGCACCAGTGCTGCGCTGACCACTGCACTGTCGACCACCCTGCCGGTGATAACGATATCGGCGCCCAGCTCCAGGGCCTGGGCGATGCCTGGCGCACCGAGATAGGCATTGGCGGATACGCACAGAGGCGGCAGAGGGGCACCGGTGAACATGTCGGTGACCGTGGCCAGGTGCTTGAGCTGGGGTTGCAGGTCATCGCCGAGCAACACAGCGATTTTCAGCCCGTTGCCGGCCTGGTCGCAGGCCGCTTGCAGCGCGGCGGCGCATGCCTGGGGGTTGATGCCGCCGGCATTGCTGATCACGCGGATACCCTGGCGCTGGATATCCGCCAGCAAGGGCGTGAGCACCTCGACAAAATCCGTGGCGTAACCGGCCTTGGGGTCTTTCATGCGCGCACCGGCCAGGATCGACATCGTGACCTCGGCCAAATAGTCGAACACCAGGTAATCCAAGGCACCGTCATGCACCAGCTGGGCGGCAGCGGTGCAGGTGTCGCCCCAGAAGGCGCTGGCGCAGCCGATACGAACCGTCTTGCTCATGAGAAATCCTTGCTCTAATGGCTGGTGTCGAGACTACCAAGCAAGCGCTTGGTTTGTAAACTCCGGTCACAAGTTTTACCCAAGCGCTTGCTTGGGTAGCTGCCACGGCCTAAATTGCCGCCCAAGACGTCAGCAGAAGTGAAGGAGAGTAGCGTGGATGAGCACAAAGCCCTGGGGGTGATGCGCACCATGGTCGACGGTGGCCAATTGACCGACCCGGAAAGTGCGCGGGGCAAATTGCTGCAAACCGCAGCTCACTTGTTTCGCAACAAGGGCTTTGAGCGCACCACAGTGCGGGATCTGGCCAGCGCCGTGGGCATCCAGTCCGGCAGCATCTTTCATCACTTCAAGAGCAAGGATGAGATCCTGCGGGCAGTGATGGAAGAAACCATCCGTTACAACACCGCGTTGATGCGTGCTTCGCTGGAGGAAGCGACTAACGTACGCGAGCGTGTGCTGGCGCTGATTCGCTGTGAGTTGCAGTCGATCATGGGCGGCAGTGGCGAGGCCATGGCGGTGCTGGTCTACGAATGGCGCTCGCTGTCGGCTGAAGGCCAGGCCCAGGTGCTGGCCCTGCGTGACGTGTACGAGCAGATCTGGCTGCAGGTTTTGGGTGAGGCCAAGGCCGCCGGCTATATCAGGGGCGACGTGTTTATCACCCGACGCTTCCTGACCGGCGCGCTGTCGTGGACCACCACCTGGTTCCGCGCCCAGGGCAGCCTGACCCTTGAAGAGTTGGCTGAAGAGGCCTTGCTGATGGTGCTTAAGTCAGACTGAGGCGCAAGTTATTAAATTTGATGGCGAAAGTTGTCTCTCCAGATAAAAACGCCTAGCTTATCGCCATCAAAGAATTCAACGGTGTGTGCCTCGATGTTTTCGCCATGGCGGCTGGCTGCAGGATTTACATTATGGGCACTGGGCAGCGCCGCCTGGACGCAGGCGGGTGCTGCGCAATTGGTGAGGGTCGGTGCGGCGCACTTTCCGCCCTACACCGTACGTCCCGAGCAAGGGGCCGACACCGGTTTGCTGCCGCAATTGCTCGAGGCGCTGAACGCTGAGCAAAGCGACTATCAGTTTGTACTGGTACCCACCTCTATCCCCCGGCGTTTTCGCGACTTCGAGCAAGGTCGGGTCGATATGGCGATCTTCGAAAACCCCACCTGGGGCTGGCAGGAGATAGCCCATACCAGCGTCGACATGGGCCTGGAAGACGCAGAAATCTTCGTCGCCCAACGCCAGGCCGGGCGCGACCAGAGTTACTTCGCCGATCTCACCGGCAAACGCCTGGCGGTATTCAGTGGGTATCACTACGCCTTTGCCAACTTCAACCCCGACCCCAAAAACATGGCCGAACACTTCAACGCCACGTTGACCTATTCCCATGACAGCAACTTGCTGATGGTGGCCCGTGGGCGTGCGGATATCGCGCTGGTCACCCGTTCTTACCTGAGTGATTTCATGGTGCGCAACGCGAGCATGGCCGGGCAGTTCCTGGTGTCGGAGCGCATTGACCAGGTTTACCACCATTACGCATTGCTGCGTCCCAAGGCACCGATCACGGGTGATGCGTTTTCCGCGTTGCTCAAGGGCCTTCGGGACAATGGCCAGATGCTGAAGATCTTTGAGCCTTATCGCATTGATGTAACACCGCTGCCCTGAGATCTCACGGGGGGCAAAATGTGGGAGGGGGCTTGCTCCCGATAGCGGTGGGTCAGCCAACGTCAATGTTTGCTGGGCTGACGTCTTCGGGGGCAAGCCCCCTCCCACATTGATCGAGTTCGACATCTGTTATCAGAGACCAGTTGAGTCCCCGCGCCGCTCCTTCCACATGTGTTTGCGCCGCGTTCAAACCCTGCGCGCAAACGTATCGCTATGACTGCCCGACACCTTGCGGCAATGCACCAGCGCGTCGCGAATCATAAAGTTCACCAGCGTCGGCGACACCCCGAGTTCCTTGGCGATATCCTTTTGCGGCACGCCATGCAGGCGGTACATCTCGAACGCGTAGCGGGTGCGTTGGGGCAATTGCGTCAGGGCGTCGGCGATGTTTTCCAGGGTGTTGAAATTGATGTGGGAGGTTTCCGGTGAAGCGCCGTGAATAACCACATTCAAGCCTTCCTCTTCGGTCCCGGAGTATTTGAGCTCCAGGGCCTGCTTGCGGTAGTGATCGATGGCCAGGTTGCGCACGATCTGGAACAAGTAGCTCAGCTGGGCCTTGAACGATGAAGTGATCGTCGGCGCAGACTGCAATCGGAAGTAGGCGTCTTGAACCACATCTTCGGCGCGGGAGCGGCAACCGGTGATACGTGCCGCGATCTTCACCAGCATGAGCCGGTTGTCGACAAACGCCTGGAGAAGGGGTGAATCGCACCTGCCTGTGGATACTTGTTCCGTCATGGAAATCACCTTACTGCTATTAGGTTAGGGGAGGGCGTCCCTGCTGAGGCCTCCTACACATCGGGCAACAAATTATGCTGAATGATAATGATTGTCAAATGAGAAAACGAACTAATCTTACGCTCCCGTCAGATGTGTGAACTGGTCTTGGTTGCCCCTTCCTACTAATTAATTGCTGACTTCGTCCGTTCTCTTGGGTGACAGGTCCGTTAGCAAAACGGCCAGGGATCAGCACCCGCAGGAGGGCGACATGGGTTTCTACCGTGCAAACAGCGCGTTTCAGTCTGGAGCGCTCAAGCGATGAGTACGCCAACCCGGCTGCGCTTGTTTTGCCTGCCCCACTCAGGCGCCAGCGCCTCGGTTTACGCCCGCTGGCGTCGCGCCCTGCCGGATTGGCTGCAGGTGTGCCCGCTGGAATTGCCCGGGCGCGGTCTGCGCATGGACGAGCCGTTGCAGCGCGATATCAAAGCCCTTGCGGTGCAGTTGGCCGAGGAAATCAGCCATGACCTTGACGGCCCCTATGCCCTGTTTGGCCACAGCCTTGGCGGGTTGCTGGCCTTTGAATTGGCCCATGCCTTGAGTGCGCGCAATGTGCCGGCGCCCCTGGCGCTGTTCGCTTCCGGCACCGCCGGGCCGGCGCGACGCGATGTCAGTGAATACGCCGTCGAAAAAAACGATGCCGAACTGATCGCCCGCTTGCGCCAATTGCAGGGCACCGCCGAAGAAGCCCTGGCCAACCCCGAGTTAATGCAGTTGATGCTGCCGATCCTGCGCGCCGACTTCCTGTTGTGCGGCAGCTTCACCTATGGCGAGCGCAAGCCCCTGGGCCTGCCGATCCATGTGTTCGGCGGCAAGCAGGACAGCGTGCGCGCCGATCAGTTGCTCGACTGGCAGCTCGACACCGCCAGCGGTTTTTCCCTGGACATGTTTGACGGCCACCACTTCTTCCTCGTGCAGCACGAAAGCGCCGTGCTGCGTTGCGTGCGCCGCTATGCCGAGGAACATCTGGCGCGCTGGCGCATCGACGCGGCGCGGCAACGGCTTGCCGTCTGAGCGCTCCCCACTGTTGATTTTTCAAGTAAGCCGAATTTCCCGTAAGCCGATTTCAGGCAGGAACCCCATGATGGACGCCTTCGAACTCCCCCGCACTTTGGTCCAGTCCCTTCAACGCCGTGCTGCGCAGACACCGGACCAGGTGGCTCTGCGCTTCCTGGCCGAGTCGGCCGAGCAGAGCGTGGTGCTCAGCTACCGTGATCTGGACCTGCGCGCCCGCACCATCGCCGCCGCCTTGCAAGCCATGGCCGGCCCGGGCGAGCGTGCGGTGCTGTTGTTCCCCAGCGGCCCGGACTACGTCGCGGCGTTCTTTGGGTGCCTGTACGCCGGGGTGATCGCGGTGCCGGCTTATCCGCCGGAGTCCACGCGCCGTCATCACCAGGAGCGTTTGCTGTCGATCATCCAGGACGCCGAGCCGCGCCTGCTATTGACCATTGCCAGCCTCAGCGAAGGCCTGGCGCAGATCGAAAATGCACCGCCGGTATTGAGCGTCGACAGCCTGGATGCACAGCAGGCCGAGCACTGGCTCGAGCCCGAGCTGCAAGCTGACGACATCGCCTTCCTGCAATACACCTCCGGCTCTACCGCCTTGCCCAAGGGCGTGCAGGTCAGCCACGGCAATTTGGTCGCCAACGAAGTATTGATCCGACGTGGCTTCGGCATCGACCTCAACCCCGATGACGTGATAGTCAGCTGGCTGCCGCTGTACCACGACATGGGCCTGATCGGCGGCCTGTTGCAACCCATTTTCAGCGGCGTGCCCTGCGTGTTGATGTCGCCGGCCTACTTCCTCGGCCGCCCATTGCGTTGGCTGGAAGCGATCAGCGAATACGGCGGCACCATCAGCGGCGGTCCTGATTTCGCCTACCGCCTGTGCAGCGAACGGGTCAGTGAATCGGCCCTGGAGCGTCTGGACTTGAGCCGCTGGCGCGTGGCCTATTCTGGCTCTGAGCCGATTCGCCTCGATACCCTGGAACGCTTCGCAGAAAAATTCGCCCCCTGTGGTTTCATCTCGAACAGTTTCTTTGCCTCCTACGGCCTGGCCGAAGCGACCCTGTTTGTCGCCGGCGGTACTCGTGGCCGCGGCATCCCTGCGCTGCGCGTGGACGAACAGGCCCTGGCCGCCAACCGCGCCGAACCCGGACAGGGCAGTGCGATCATGAGTTGCGGCACCAGCCAGCCGGACCACGCCGTGCTGATCGTCGATCCTCATACCCTGGCGGAGCTTGCCGACAACCGCGTCGGTGAACTCTGGGCCACGGGCCCGAGCATCGCCCACGGCTACTGGCGCAACCCCGAAGCCAGCGCCAGGACCTTCGTCCAGCACGCCGGCCACACTTGGCTGCGTACCGGTGACCTGGGGTTTATCCGCGACGGCGAGGTGTACATCACCGGTCGCCTCAAAGACCTGCTGATTGTGCGTGGTCACAACCTCTACCCCCAGGACATCGAACAGACCGTCGAGCGCGAAGTGGAAGTGGTGCGCAAGGGCCGGGTCGCCGCGTTTGCGGTGAATGACCAGGGCGTGGAAGGCATCGGCATCGCGGCGGAAATCAGCCGCAGCGTGCAGAAAATCCTGCCACCCGAAGCGCTGATCAAGGCGATCCGCCAAGCCGTGGCCGAGGCTTATCAAGAAGCCCCGAGCGTGGTGGTGTTGCTCAACCCCGGTGCGTTGCCGAAGACCTCCAGCGGCAAGGTACAACGTGCAGCCTGCGCGATTCGCCATGCCGATGGCAGCCTCGACAGCTACGCGCAATTCCCCGGGCAGCAGGGGCAGGCGAGCGAAGTGGCGCTGGAATCGGACCTGCAACAGCAGATCGCGGCGATCTGGTGTGAGCAACTGCAACTGACCAGCGTGGCCGCCGACGATCACTTCTTCCTGCTCGGCGGCAACTCCATCACTGCGACGCAAGTGGTCGCGCGTCTGCGCGAAACCCTGGGCCTGGAGCTGAACCTGCGCCTGCTGTTCGAAGCGCCGACACTTGCTGCGTTCGCCACCGCTGTGGCGCAATTGCAACAGGACGGCGGCGTTGCCCAAGGCGCAATCCACGCGCTGTCACGTCAAGAAGACCTGCCCCAATCCCTGGCCCAGAACCGTCTGTGGATCACCTGGCAACTGGATCCACACGGCAGCGCCTACACCATTCCCGGCGCCTTGCACCTGCGCGGCGAGCTGGATGAAGACGCGCTGCGCGCAAGCTTCCAGCACTTGATCCAGCGTCACGAGGCCCTGCGCACACGCTTTTACGAACGCGGTGGGCAAGCCTTCCAGCGTGTAGAACCGCAGGTGGATTTCGCGCTGCAAGTCATCGACCTCAGCGACCTGCCACACGCCGAGCGCGAAGCCCGTGCGCAACAGATCCGCGAAGACGAGGCGCATACCCAGTTTGACCTGGAAAAAGGCCCGCTGCTGTGGGTCACCCTGGTACGCCTGGATGATGAAGACCATCAACTGCTGGTGACGCTGCACCACATCATCGCTGATGGTTGGTCGCTGAATATCCTCATCGACGAGTTCTCGCGGCTGTACGCCGCTGCCGTCCAAGGCCAGAACCTGGACCTGCCACCGTTGACCTTGCACTACGCCGACTACGGCAGTTGGCAGCGCCAATGGTTGGCCGAAGGCGAGGGCCAGCGACAACTGGCGTATTGGAAAACGCAGTTGGGTGAAGAGCATCCCGCCCTGGACCTGGCCACTGATCACCCGCGTTCTGCCCAGCATCGGCACAGTGCTTCGCGCCATCGCGTGCGCCTGGATGCACGCCTCAGCGCCGCGATCCGCCAGACCGCCCAGACCCACGAGTCGACGCCGTTCATGCTGTTGTTGGCGGCGTTCCAGACCTTGCTTTATCGCTACAGCGGGCAGCACGATATCCGTATCGGCGTGCCCAATGCCAACCGCCCGCGCCACGAAACCCAGGGCCTGATCGGGTTCTTTATCAACACCCTGGTGCTGCGTGCCGAACTGGATGGGCGCTTGCCGTTCGACCAGCTGCTGGCGGCCACGCGCGAGACGGCAATGGCCGCCCAGGCCCATCAAGACCTGCCTTTCGAACAACTGCTGGAAGCCTTCCCCCAGGCCCGCGAACAGGGTCTGTTCCAGGTGATGTTCAACCACCAGCAACGTGACCTCAGCGCCTTGCGTCGCCTGCCGGGCCTGCTCGCCGATGAACTGCCATGGCACAGCCGCGAAGCCAAGTTCGACCTGCAATTGCACAGCGAAGAAGACCGCAACGGGCGTTTGAGCCTGTCGTTCGACTACGCCGACGAGCTGTTCGAGACCGCGACCATCCAGCGCATGGCCGAGCATTTCATCCACCTGCTGCAAGCTGTGTGCGCCCAACCCCAGCAAGCCCTCGGCGACCTGCCGTTGATGCTGGCCGACGAACAGCACGCCTGGAGCGCAGCACCTTGTGAGCCGGCCCGGCAATGGTTGCCCGAGCTGCTCAACCAACAGGTCTCGGACGCCACCGCGCTGGTCTGGCAGGACGGCAGCCTGACCTTCGCCCAGCTGCACACCCAGGCCAATCGCCTGGCCCATTACTTGCGCGACAAGGGCGTTGGCCCGGACGTGTGCGTGGCCATCGCCGCCGAGCGTTCGCCGCAACTGCTGGTCGGCCTGCTGGCGATCATCAAGGCCGGTGGCGCCTACGTGCCGCTGGACCCGGATTATCCCACCGAGCGCCTGGCCTACATGCTCAAGGACAGCGGCGTGCATCTGCTGCTGACCCAGACAGCGTTGCTGGCGCAGTTGCCGACTGCCGAAGGCGTCTGCGTGATCGCCATGGACAGCTTGCACCTGGACCGTTGGCCAACCCAGGCACCGGGCCTGCACCTGCACGGCGACAACCTTGCCTACGTGATCTATACCTCCGGTTCCACCGGCCAACCCAAGGGCGTGGGCAACACCCATGGCGCGCTGGCCGAACGTTTGCAGTGGATGCAGGCCACTTACCAACTGAATGAAACCGATGTGCTGATGCAAAAGGCGCCGATCAGTTTCGACGTGTCGGTGTGGGAATGCTTCTGGCCGCTGATCACCGGTTGCCGCCTGGTGCTGGCGGGGCCGGGTGAGCATCGCGACCCGCACCGCATCGCGCAGTTGGTGCAGGAACATGGCGTGACCACGTTGCACTTCGTGCCGCCGCTGTTGCAGGTATTTATCGACGAGCCGTTGGTGGCCGAATGCACCAGCCTGCGCCGCTTGTTCTGCGGTGGCGAAGCCTTGCCCGCCGAGTTGCGTAACCGCGTCCTCGCGCAATTACCCGCAGTGCAACTGCATAACCGTTATGGCCCCACCGAGACCGCGATCAACGTCACCCATTGGCATTGCACTGCCGCCGATGGCGAACGCTCGCCGATTGGTCGGCCCTTGGGCAATGTGACCTGCCGCGTGCTTGACGAGCAGCTCAACCCGTTGCCGGCCGGTGTGCCGGGTGAGTTGTGCATCGGCGGCATCGGCCTGGCCCGGGGTTACCTTGGCCGTGCCGGGCTGACCGCTGAACGCTTTGTCGCAGACCCCTTGGGCGCGCCGGGTGCACGCCTGTATCGCACCGGGGATCGCGCACGCTGGAATGCCGATGGCGTACTTGAATACCTCGGGCGCCTGGACCAGCAGGTCAAACTGCGTGGTTTCCGTGTGGAGCCGGAAGAAATTCAAGCGCGGCTGCTGGCCCTTGATGGCATCGCCCAAGCCGTGGTGCTGGTACGCGATGCGCAATTGATCGGTTACTACACCGCCCACACCGAACTGGACGCACAACAACTCAAGGCCGCCCTGGCCGCCGAGTTGCCGGAGTACATGGTGCCGGCGCTGCTGATGCGCCTGGACACCATGCCCCTGAGCCCGAGCGGCAAGCTTGACCGCCGCGCCTTGCCGGAGCCGGTCTGGCACACCCGCGAACACATCGAACCGCACACAGCGTTGCAGCTGCAAATCGCCGCGATCTGGCGCGAAGTGCTTGGCCTGCCACGTATCGGCCTGGGCGATGACTTCTTCGCCTTGGGCGGGCACTCGTTGCTGGCCACGCAAATCATCTCCCGCACCCGCCAGGCCTGTGACGTCGAGCTGCCGTTGCGCACCCTGTTCGAAGCCAGCGAGTTGGGCGCCTTTGTCGAGCAAGTCGGGCTGATCCAGGCCGCGGGCCAACGCAACCAACAGACGGCAATCGCCAAGGTCGATCGCAGCGCGCCGGTGCCGTTGTCCTATTCCCAGCAGCGCATGTGGTTCCTCTGGCAGATGGAGCCCGACAGCCCGGCCTACAACGTCGGCGGCATGGCGCGCCTGCGCGGCGTGCTGGATGTGCAGCGTTTCGAAGCAGCGTTGCAGGCGTTGATCATGCGCCATGAAACCCTGCGCACCACCTTCCCGAGCGTCGACGGCGTGGCATGCCAGAAGGTGTCGCCGCAGGCCGCTGTGCGCATGGACTGGCAGGACTTCTCGGCGCTGAGCGAAACCGAGCGCCAACAGCGTTTGCAGCAACTGGCGGCTCAAGAAGCGCACACGCCGTTCAACCTGGAAACCGGGCCGCTGTTGCGGGCCTGCCTGGTCAAGGCCGGCGAGCAGGAACACTACTTGGTGCTGACCCTGCACCATATCGTCACCGAAGGCTGGGCCATGGACATCTTTGCCCGTGAACTCAGCGCCTTGTACGAAGCTTTTATCGACGAACGCGACTCGCCGCTGGCGCCGCTGCCGGTGCAGTACCTCGACTACAGCGTGTGGCAGCGCCAGTGGCTGGAGTCCGGCGAGCGCCAACGCCAGCTGGATTACTGGACCGCGCAACTGGGCACTGAACACCCGTTGCTGGAGCTGCCCTCCGACCGCCCAAGGCCAGCGGTACAAAGCCACCAGGGCGAGCTGTACCGCTTCGACCTGAGTGATGAGTTGGCCGCCCGTGTACGCGCCTTCAATGCCGAGCGCGGCCTGACCCTGTTCATGACCATGACCGCGACCCTGGCCGTGTTGCTCTACCGCTACAGCGGCCAGACCGACCTGCGCATCGGCGCCCCGGTGGCCAACCGCATTCGCCCGGAAAGCGAAGGGCTGATCGGCGCGTTCCTCAATACCCAGGTGCTGCGTTGCCAGCTCAATGGGCAGATGAGTGTCGCCGAGTTGTTCGAGCAGGTGCGCCACACCGTGATCGAGGGCCAGTCTCATCAGGACCTGCCGTTCGACCATCTGGTCGAAGCCCTGCAACCGCCGCGCAGCGCGGCGTACAACCCGCTGTTCCAAGTGATGTGCAACGTGCAGCGCTGGGAGTTCCAGCAGCGCCGCCAACTGGCGGGCATGAGCGTCGAGTACCTGGCCAACGATGCACGGGCAACCAAGTTCGACCTCAACCTGGAAGTCACCGACCTCGACCATCGCCTGGGTTGCTGCCTGACCTACAGCACCGACTTGTTCGATGAACCGCGCATTGCTCGCATGGCCGAGCATTGGCGCAATCTGTTGGCAGGTTTGATCGCCAATCCGCAGCAACGTCTGAGCGAATTGCCGTTGCTGAGCACAGATGAACAGCGCGCATTGCAAGACAGCCTGGGGGTGGAGAAGGGCGAACATCGCCTCGACCAGTGTATCCATCAGTTGTTCAGCCAGCAGGCCAGCCAGCGGGCCGATGCACCGGCGCTGACCTTTGCCGGTGTGACCCTGACTTATGCTGAGCTGGACGCCCGCGCCAACCGCCTGGCCTGGATGCTGCGCGAACGCGGCGTGGGCCCGCAGGTGCGTGTCGGCCTGGCGCTGCCGCGCTCGCTGGAAATGGTCATTGGCCTGCTGGCGATTCTGAAGGCCGGTGGCGCCTATGTGCCGCTGGATCCGGAATACCCGCTGGACCGCCTGCACTACATGATCGCGGACAGCGACATCGGCCTGCTGCTCAGTGATGCGGCGATGTTCGAAGCCCTCGGCGAACTGCCGGCGACGGTGGCGTGCTGGTGCCTGGAAGATGACCTGCCGGTACTGGCAAATTACCCTGCTGATGAACTGCCGTTTGTCAGCCTGCCACAACACCAGGCGTATCTGATCTACACCTCGGGCTCCACCGGCAAGCCCAAGGGCGTGGTGGTGTCCCACGGTGAAATCGCCATGCATTGTCAGGCGGTGATCGAGCGGTTTGGCATGCGTGCCGATGACTGCGAACTGCACTTCTATTCAATCAACTTCGACGCCGCCACCGAGCGTTTGCTGGTGCCGCTGCTCAGTGGTGCGCAGGTGGTGCTGCGCGCCCAGGGGCAGTGGGATGCCGAAGAGATCTGCGCACTGGTTCGCACCCATCGCATCAATATCCTCGGCTTCACCCCCAGTTACGGCAGCCAGTTGGCCCAGTGGCTGGCGACTCAGCAGCAGACCTTGCCGGTGCGCATGTGTATCACCGGTGGCGAGGCATTGACCGGGGAGCACCTGCAACGCATCCGGGCGGCGTTCATGCCCGAGGTGGTTTTCAACGCCTATGGCCCGACCGAAACGGTGGTGATGCCCTTGGCCAGCCTGGCACCGCAGCAGTTGGAGGAGGGCGCGGGCAGCGTGCCGATTGGCAGCATCATCGGTGAGCGCGTGGCCTACATTCTCGACGCCGACCTGGCGCTGGTGCCCCAAGGCGCCGGTGGTGAGTTGTATATCGGCGGCGCCGGCCTGGCCCAGGGTTATCACCGCCGCCCGGGCATGACGGCGGAGCGTTTTGTCGCCGACCCGTTTGCCGCCAATGGCGGGCGTCTGTACCGCACCGGCGACCTGGTGCGCCAACGCGCCGATGGCCTGGTGGAATACCTGGGGCGCATCGACCATCAGGTGAAGATCCGCGGTTTCCGCATCGAGCTGGGCGAGATCGAAACGCGCCTGCTGGAACATCCCGCCGTGCGCGAGGCGGTAGTGCTGGCGCTGGATGCGCCAAGTGGCAAACAGCTGGTGGCCTACCTGGTCAGCGATGTCGAACACGGCGCGCTGCGCGAAGCGCTGAAGGCCCACCTCAAGGCGCAACTGCCGGACTATATGGTGCCGGCGCATTTGATCGTGCTGGACAGCATGCCGCTGACCGCCAATGGCAAGCTCGACCGCCGCGCCTTGCCTGAGCCGGATCCACAAGCCAATCGCCAATACTACGTGGCGCCGCGCAATGAGCTTGAGCACACCCTGGCGGCGATCTGGTGCGCGGTGTTGAATGTGCAGCAAGTCGGCCTCGACGATAACTTCTTTGAGCTCGGCGGCGACTCGATCCTGTCGATCCAGGTGGTCAGCCGTGCGCGCCAGGCCGGGATTCATTTCAGCCCCCGTGACCTGTTCCAGCACCAGACCGTACAGACCCTGGCTGCCGTCGCCACCCGTTCGGAGCAGGTCACCGCCGATCAAGGTGTATTGACCGGCAGCTCCGGGCTTACGCCGATCCAGCACTGGTTCTTCGACACTGACATTCCTGCACGCCAGCACTGGAACCAGGCGTTGGTGCTCAAGCCCCTGCAGCTGCTCGACCCCCATCGCCTGGAGCGAGCCCTGCTGGCGGTGCTGGAACACCACGACGCCCTGCGCCTGAGCTTCACCCAGCGCGGAGCGCAGTGGCACGCCGAACACCTGGCCGTGCCGGAAGGCGGCGTGCTGATGCAAGCCCAGGTGGGTGATATGCAACAGTGCACCGCACTGTTCACCGACACCCAGCTTAGCCTCGATCTGGAACACGGGCCGTTGTTGCGTGCCCTGTTGGTAGACGGGCCGCAAGGCCAGCAGCGTCTGCTGATCGCGATCCATCACCTGGTGGTGGATGGCGTGTCCTGGCGTGTGTTGCTGGAAGACCTGCAAAACGTTTACCGCCAACTCAGTGAAGGCCAGTCCGTCAGCCTGCCGACCAAGACCAGCGCGTTGCGCGATTGGGCGGCGCGCTTGCAGGCCTATGCCCAGAGTGAATCCCTGCGCGAAGAGTTGAGCGTATGGCAGGCGCAGTTGGCCGGCCCGGCCGTGGCCTTGCCGGTGCAACGCCCACAAGGCGCACTGCGCAATCGCGATGCCGAAACCGTCAGCGTTCGCCTGGATGCCGAACACACCCGCCAGTTGCTGCAACAGGCACCGAGCGCCTATCGCACCCAGGTCAACGACCTGCTGCTGACCGCCCTGGCCCGCGTGCTGTGCCGCTGGAGCGGGCACGACTCGGCATTGATCCAGCTGGAAGGCCATGGCCGCGAAACCCTGTTCGATGACATCGACCTGACCCGCAGCGTCGGCTGGTTCACCAGTGCCTATCCGTTGCGCCTGACACCGCAGGCCGGGCAGGGCGACTCGATCAAGGCAATCAAGGAGCAACTGCGCGCCTTGCCGCACAAAGGCTTGGGCTATGGCGTGCTGCGCTACCTGGCCGATGACCTGTGCAAACAGAACATGGCCGCACTGCCGAGCGCGCCGATTACCTTCAACTACCTGGGTCAGTTCGACCAGAGCTTTGGCACCGATGCATTGTTCCACCCGCTGGAAGAGTCCGCCGGGCTGGCCCATGATCCAGACGCGCCGTTACCCAATGAGTTGAGCGTCGACGGCCAGGTGTTCGGCGGTGAGCTGGTGCTGCGTTGGACCTTCAGCCGTGAGCGTCATGATCAACAGGTGATTGCCGATCTGGCCGAGGCATATCTGGCCGAATTGCACAGCCTGATCGCCCATTGCCTGCAGGACGATGCCGGCGGCCTCACGCCGTCCGACTTCCCCCTGGCCCACCTGACCCAGGCGCAACTGGATACCTTGCCGGTGCCAGCCAGCGCCATCGAAGACGTCTACCCGCTGACCCCGATGCAAGAGGGCCTGCTGCTGCACACCCTGCTTGAACCGGGCACCGGCTTGTATTACATGCAGGACCGCTACCGCATCAACAGCGCCCTGGACCCCGAGCGTTTTGCCCAGGCCTGGCAAGCGGTGATCGCCCGGCATGAAGCCTTGCGCGCATCGTTCTGCTGGAACGTTGGCGAAGACATGCTGCAAGTGATCCACAAACCCGGCAGCACACCGATTGAGTACCTGGACTGGAGCGCCGACCCGCAGGATGAGCAGGAGCCGCGCCTGCAAGCGCTGCTCAAGGCGGAGCGCGAAGCCGGCTTCGACCTGCTCAACCAGGCGCCTTTCCACCTGCGCCTGATCCGCGTGGGTGAGGCGCGCTACTGGTTCATGATGAGCAACCACCACATCCTTATCGATGCTTGGTGCCGTTCGCTGCTGATGAATGATTTCTTCGATATCTACATGGCGTTGGGCGAAGGTCGCGAAGCGCAACTGGCCACGCCGCCACGCTACCGCGACTACATTGCCTGGCTGCAACGCCAGGACCTCAATGAGGCGCGCCAGTGGTGGCAGCACAACCTGCAAGGTTTCGAACGCGCTACGCCGATCCCCAGCGACCGCCCGTTCCTGCGCGAACATGCCGGCGGCAGCGGCGGCATGGTGGTGGGCGACTGCTACACCCGTCTCGATGCCCACGATGGTGCGCAATTGCGTGAATTGGCCCAGGCCCACCAGCTCACCGTCAACACCTTCGCCCAGGCGGCCTGGGCCTTGGTGCTGCGCCGTTTGAGCGGCGAGCGTGACGTGCTGTTCGGCGTCACCGTGGCCGGGCGCCCGGTAGACATGCCGCCGATGCAACGCACCGTCGGCCTGTTTATCAACAGCATCGCGTTGCGGGTGAAGCTGCCTGAGGATGACCAGCGTTGCAGCGTGCGCCAGTGGTTGAGCGGGTTGCTCGACAGCAATATGCAGCTGCGCGAGTACGAATACCTGCCGCTGGTGACTATCCAGGAGCACAGCGAATTGCCCAAGGGGCAGCCGCTGTTCGACAGCCTGTTTGTGTTCGAGAACGCCCCGGTTGAGGTCTCGGTGCTTGATCGTGCGCAAAGCCTGAATGCCACCTCGGATTCCGGCCGCACCCACACCAACTTCCCGCTCACCGCAGTGTGCTATCCAGGCGATGACCTTGGCTTGCACCTGTCCTACGACCAGCGTTACTTCGACGAAAGCACCGTGCAAGGCATGCTCGGCGAGTTCAAGCGCTTGCTGTTGGCGCTGGTGCAGGGCTTCCATGGCGACATGGCCGAGCTGCCGCTGATTGGCGAGCAGGAGCGTGAGTTCCTGGTGAACGGCTGCAACCAGAGTAAGCGCAGCTACCCGTTGGAGCGCAGTTACATTGAGCTGTTCGAAGAACAGGTGGGGCAACATCCGCAGCGTATCGCCGCCCGTTGTCTCGACCAGCAATGGAGCTACGACGAGCTGAACCGCCGCAGTAACGGCCTGGGCCACGCGCTGGTCGCGGCGGGTGTCGGCCTGGACCAACCGGTGGCGTTGCTGGCGGAACGTAGCCTCGATTTGCTGGGCATGATCATCGGCAGCTTCAAGGCCGGTGCCGGCTATTTGCCGCTGGATCCGGGTCTGCCAAACCAGCGTTTGAGCCGCATCATTGACCTGAGCCGTACGCCGTTGCTGGTCTGTACCGAGGCGTGCCGCGAACAGGCCATCGAGTTGCTCGAAGGGGTTGATTGCCAGTTGCTGGTGTGGGAGGAAGTGCCCGCCCGTGGTGAGAACCCAGGTGTCTACAGCGGCCCGGACAACCTCGCCTACGTGATCTACACCTCGGGCTCCACCGGCTTGCCCAAGGGCGTGATGGTCGAACAGCGCGGCATGCTTAATAACCAGTTGAGCAAGGTGCCGTACCTGGATCTGACTGACGCGGATGTGATCGCCCAGACTGCCTCGCAAAGCTTCGACATTTCCGTCTGGCAGTTCCTCGCCGCGCCGCTGTTTGGCGCGCGGGTGGATATTGTGCCGAACACCCTTGCCCATGATCCGCAAGGTTTGTTGGAATACGTTCAAGCCCACGGCATCACCGTGCTGGAGAGTGTGCCGTCGCTGATCCAGGGCATGTTGGCCCAGGAGCGCATCAGCCTCGACGGCCTGCGCTGGATGTTGCCGACAGGCGAAGCCATGCCTCCGGAGTTGGCCCACCAGTGGCTGTTGCGCTATCCGGATATAGGTTTGGTCAATGCCTACGGCCCGGCGGAGTGCTCGGATGATGTGGCGTTCTTCCGCGTCGACCTGGCGTCGACCCGTGGCACCTACCTGCCAATTGGTACGCCGACCGACAACAACCGTTTGTACCTGCTCGATGGTGCGCTTGAGTTGGTGCCCCAGGGCGCGGTCGGTGAGCTGTGTGTCGCCGGTACGGGTGTCGGCCGCGGCTACGTCAGCGATCCGCTGCGCACTGCCCAGGCCTTTGTGCTAAACCCATTTGGTGCGCCGGGCGAGCGCTTATACCGTACCGGTGACCTGGCGCGGCGCCGCAGTGATGGCGTGCTGGAATACGTCGGGCGTATCGACCATCAAGTGAAGATTCGCGGCTACCGCATCGAACTGGGTGAAATCGAAGCGCGCCTGCACGAACAACCCGAAGTGCGTGACGCGGCGGTCGGCGTTCAGGAGGGCGTCAACGGCAAGCATCTGGTTGGCTACCTGGTGGCAGCCGACCAGACGTTGAACGCTGGCGAGCGCCTGGATCGCATCAAGCAGCGCCTGCGTGCCGAGCTGCCCGAGTACATGGTGCCGCTGCACTGGCTATGGCTTGAACGCCTGCCGCTAAACGCCAACGGCAAGCTCGACCGCAAAGCCCTGCCGGCCCTGGAGATCGGCCAACTGCACAGCCAGGACTACCTGGCGCCGCGCAATGAACTGGAAACCACCCTGGCCGGGATTTGGGCCGAGGTGTTGAAGGTTGAGCGGGTTGGGGTACAGGACAACTTCTTCGAGCTGGGCGGGCACTCGTTGCTGGCAACACAGATTGCGTCACGGGTGCAGAAAAACCTGCAGCGCGATGTGCCGCTGCGGGCGATGTTCGAATGCAGCACGGTGGCGCAATTGGCCGAGTATATCGACGGGTTGGCGGCCAACGAGATCAGTGCCGAGAAGGTGGACCGGTTGAGTGATCTGATGGCGGAGTTGGAGGGCTTGTAATAGTCGTTACCAGCCAAGCTCCTCTTATCAAACTTCAATTAAGCTACTGATTTTAAAAAGTTAAAATTTAGTCTTAACGCCGGATATTTTGGAGGCGGCCCAGGTTGCTGCACGACGGCGCCACGTCGACGATGTGACCGGGTTGTTGGGTTGTTGGGGCGAGTACATATCCGTTATTTAGGTTACGGCCACTATTGGTTCCGCTTTTACAGCGGGTCACTTTTGAAAAGAGCCCAAAAGTAAGCAAAAGGCTCTTGCCCCACCACTCGGCACCTCGCCCAGGCTCGGTGTGCCCGTAATCCGACATTGATTTGGGGGGCCGCCGCCACGCGCCATCCATGGCGCGGGGCGGCTAAACCGGCATCCCTGCCGGTTTACCCCCCAATCCCTGTCGAATTCCGGCCAGCGTGGTTTAACGGGGCGCCTAAGATCAAAAACACAGCGAGGCGGCCTTATAGCCGACCTGATCGTTGAAGCTTGCGCGTACCCCTGTGGGAGCGGGCTTGCCCGCGAAGGTCGTTAACGGTGACGCGGGAAACCAGAAAGAACGCGGCGTTCTCAGGTTTTTCGCGAGCAAGCTCGCTCCTACAGAAAAGCAGAAGCGCCGCCAGCGTATCTGCGATGCGCAGCGAGTCGCTTGATCTTGATCTCAGGCGCCCCGTTAAACCACGCTGGCCGGAGAGAGGGCACACCGAGCCTGGGCGAGGTGCCGAGTGGTGGGGCAAGAGCGTTTTGCTTACTTTTGCCTGGGCCGGCATTCCGGCTGTTCAAAAGTGAGCCGCTGTAAAAGCGGAACCCTAAGTGGCCGTTGCCCAAATAACGGATATGTACCGAGGACGAAAACCAACATCCTGCTCGGCTGTCAGGCCGCCACGGGAGCAAGCTCCCGATGGCGTCAGTTCAGGCAGCGCTTATTTCGGCCCGAGTATCTTCACCAACTTATCCGGCGACGGCGCCCCCTGCTGCTGCTGCAACCCACCTTTATCATCCAGATAGAAAATCGCCGGCGTCGCCGACAGCTCCAGTTCATCCATCAACTTCATATTCCCATCGAGCTTGGCCTCGACATCAGCCGGGATCTTCTCCAACGCCTTGAGCTGGCTACCCTTGCCGGCGGCTTCGTGTTCCTGCAAGGCTTTTTGCGGGTCTTTGGCGGCGAGCAGGGCGGCGGACTTGCCTGGGCTGTCTTCGCGGATGATGCCGACCATGATATGACGCAACTGCACCTTGCCGGCCTTGACCCACGGGCGGGCCTGCTCCCAGAACATGTTGCAGTAGGGGCAGTTGGGGTCGCTGAACAGGTAGACGATACGTGGCGCGTTTTTATCGCCGTCCTGGATCCAGCTGCTTTTTTCCATCTTGGCCCAGACTTCCTTGGCCATCGGCGCGTACACCAGTTTTTCCAGGGGCGCGCTGCTCAGGTCATTGCCTTGGGCGTCGTAGAGGTTGCCGGCGATGACGTTCTTGCCGTCGGAGGTCAAGTATAGGGCCATGCCACGGTTCTGGTACTGGGCAGCGTAGCCGGTGAGGCCGCTGGGGGCGTCGAATTTGCCGAGGATCTTGGCGCCCTTGGCTTCGATCTGCTTGATCGGCGCCGGCCAGTCTTCGGCCTGGGCCAGGGTGGCGGTTGCGCTGAGTGACAAGAAGGTCAAAGGCAGCAGGGTCAGCAAGTGGCGGAGGCGAGGCATGTCGGTTTCCTTGTCTGGGTGTTGTCGAAGGGTTCCATGGCGCGGGCCAGGCTGGCATCGGAGAGTTCGCCCAGGTGGCTGTTGATCAGGCGCCCATCGGCCTGGTAGAACAGCGTGGTGGGTAGGGCCATGGAGCCCACGGCCTGGCCGAGGCGGCCGCTGGCGTCGAACAGCACGTTGTCGAGGTTCAGGCCCTGGGTGGCCAGGTAGGTGCTGACGCTTTGCATGCTTTCGGCCTGGTTGACGAACAGGAAGGTCACGTCGGGACGCATGCGCTGGGCGTTTTCCAGCACCGGCATTTCGCGCCGGCACGGCGGGCACCAGGTGGCCCACAGGTTGATCACCAACGGGCCGCCCTGGTAATCCGCCAATTGCACCACCTCGCCATTGGCATTGCGCAGGGTGATATCCGGCAGGCGCGTACCTTTTTCGTAGACGCTGAGGGACAGGCTGGTCATGCCCCAGAACAGCAGGCCAGTGACCACCCCGGCGCTGAGCGGCTTGCGCAGGGCCGGGCGACGCCAGCCGTAGACCAGCGAGCCGAGGATCAGCGTGATGATCCCGGGCCAGGCCAGAAAGCCACCGTCACGCAGATCGACCATTTCCACCCAATCGTCGCTGTAATAACTCCAGTACATCAGCACAAAGCTGACACGGGCGGCGAGCAGGCCCAGCAGGAACAGGCTGAACAGCACCGACTCCGGGTTCTCACCACCACGCTTGGCCACCCGCCAGCCCACCAGGGTGGCGAGCATCAACGCGCTGATCAGCAGCAGGTGATTCAGGGCGATGGCGAAGGTGCCGATGGTGAAGGTCAGCATCAAAGGGCGTCTCGGGTCTGGGTCCAGCGTTGCAGGAAGGCAGCGGCATCGACTTCGCCAGTGATGCGCTGGGCACGGCGTTCTTCACCGTCCGGGCCGATCCACACGAAGCTCGGTGGCCCCGGCACCTTGTAGCGGCCCAGCAGCTCGCGGCTGGCGGCGTTGTCGGCGGTGACGTCCAGGCGCAGCAGGCGCACGTCCTTGAGCGCGGCCATCACCTCAGGTTTGCCGAATACCTGTTTCTCCATGATCTTGCACGACACGCACCAGTCGGCGTAGTAGTCCAGCAATACCCATTGGCCCTGTGCCTTGGCACTCTCGAGCTGGCTTTGCAGCGCGGCCGGGTCGTTGATGGTAGTGAACGCATCGTGGGCGCTCGGGGCACTGGCGACCCGTGAGCCGCTGTAGACCTTCAACGGTTGCCACAGCTCATCGCTGCCACCGGCCGCGCCCACCACCAGTACCGCGCCCCATAGGCCCAGTACCAGGGAGCCTGCGCCACACACCTTGGCTGCCAGGCCGGACTCACGGGCCAGCGTCCAGCCGCAATAAGCCATTACCAGGGCCAAGGCACCCCACAGGCCGATCCACAGGCTGTCGCCGACCACCGGGCGAATCATCAGCACGGCCGTGCCCAGGAACAGGAAGCCGAAGATGCCCTTGAGCACGTTCATCCAGGTGCCCGGCTTGGGCAGGAAGCGATTGCCCACGGTGACCAGCAACAACAGCGGAATGCCGATACCGATACCCATGGCGAACAGGATCAGCCCACCGTGCAGCGCATTGCCGCTCTGGGCGATATACAGCAGGGCGCCGGCCAGGGGCGCAGTCATGCAGGGGCCCACCAGCAGGCCGGACAATGCGCCGAGAATGCCGGCACCCACCAGGCTGCCACCGCTTTGCTGGCGGCTGACGTTGTCGAGGCGGTCACGCAGGAAGGCGGGCAGTTGCAGTTCGAAGAAGCCGAACATCGGCAAGGCGAGGATCACGAACAGCGCGGCAAAACTACCGAGAATCCACGGGGTTTGCAGCAGCGCGGCGAGGTTGGCGCCGAGCAACGCGGCCATCACCCCCAGGGCCGCATACACCAGCGCCATGCACACCACGTAGCTGCCGGCCAAGGCAAAGCCGCGCCGTGGGCTGGCGCCACTGCCAACCACCAGGCCAGCAAGAATCGGCAACATCGGCAGCGAGCAGGGCGCAAACGCCAGCAGCAGGCCCAGGCCGAAGAACACCAGCAGGCTCCAGCCCAGGCTGCGCTGTTGCAGGCCGCTGGCCAGGCTCTGGTCCTGGGCCTGCGCGGTGGCGGCTACAGCCGGGTTGCCGCCCAGGTCCACGGTAATCGATTGCGGCGGATAACACAGGCCGGCATCGGCACAGCCTTGCCAGCCCAGCTTGATCTGGCCGGTGGCGCCGGCGGGGATCTTCACTTCCAGGCCTTGGCGATACACCTGCTGCTCGCCGAAGAACTCATCGCTATGGGCTTCACCCTGGGGCAGCACCGGTTGCTCGGCCAAACCCTCGAACTTCATGCGCTGCTGGTACAGGTAGTAACCGTCGGCAATCTGCCAATACAGCTGGGTTTCGCCACTTTCAAGACGTTCGGAGGTAAAGGTGAAGGCCTTGCCCACCGGGAGGAAATCAGGTTTGGTTTCGAAGGGGTTGCCCGGCGCTGCCTGGGCGAATCCCGCGAACAACACCAGCAGAAAGATAAACAGATGCCGCATGGTCAAGCCTTAGTTCGATGCAAGTGAGGCACACAATGTGTGGCGCTGATTAACCGATGATTAACCGGACGCTATTCTAGAGTGTAGGGATAATCTGATGTTGTGAACTTTGACGGCATAATGCGCGCTTAATCCGTGCCTTTTCTAATCACCCGCATCTTTTATGAAGGGCTCAGCATGCACGTACTGGTCTGCGAAGACGACGAACTGATCGCCAGCGGCATCGTGGCCGGCCTCACCGCCCAGGGCTTTACCGTGGAACGCGTGGCCACGGCGGCCGCTGCGCGGGCGATGCTCAAGGCGGCGGCCTTCGACATCATGGTGCTCGACCTCGGCCTGCCGGACGAAGACGGCCTCAAGCTGTTGCAACAACAGCGCAGCCAGGGCCTGGAGATTCCGGTGCTGATCCTCACGGCGCGGGATTCAGTCACTAACCGCGTCGATGGCCTGCAAGCCGGCGCCGATGACTACCTGCTCAAGCCCTTCGACCTGCGCGAACTCGCCGCCCGCCTGCAAACCCTGTTGCGCCGGGTGGCGGGGCGCAGCGTCAATCTGATCGAGCACGGGCGGCTGGCCTACGACCCCAGCAGCCGTGAAACCTTCCTGGGTGGCCAGCCGGTGGACCTGTCCCGTCGCGAACAGGCGCTGTTGCAGGCGTTGCTGCACAACAAGGGCCGCGTGCTGTCCAGCGAGCAACTCAAGGACAGCGTCTACGGGTTCAGCGACGAACTGGAAAGCAATGCGCTCAATGTGCATATCCATCACCTGCGGCGCAAATTGGGCAATGGCATCGTCGAGACCGTGCGCGGCCTCGGTTATCGCCTGGGCCCGGCGGATGCTGGAGAGAACAGCAAGTGAAGAGCCTGCGCCTGCGCCTGACGTTCAAGCTGGGCGCCGCTTTTGTGCTGATCTGGGTGCTGGCGGCCGCCTGGATGCTCAACGATTTGCGCAACCAGATGATGTTTTCCCTCGACCAGCGCTTGGTGGCTTCGGCGCGCATGGTGGCAGGGCTGACCGAGCAGATGCCGGGGCTGGCCAGTGTCAGCGCCGCTACCCATTTGCGCACTGAACAGCTGAATGTGCCAGGGGGCATGGCGTGCCAGGTCAGCTCCCTGCGCGGCGAGATCCTGGCGCGCAGCCACACCACGCCGGAGGAAGGGCTGGAGTCGCGCAGAAGCGGTTTTCGCGACCAGATGATCGATGGCGTGGGCTGGCGCAGTTTCACCTTGTCGCGGGGTGACTTGCTGATCACCACCGCCGACCGCCAGGTGGAGCGCGAGGCGCTGAACCTGTCGATCCTGCTCGCCGCCTCGGTGCCCGTCGGCGTGGCCTTGCTGGGTTGCCTTTGCCTGTTGTGGCTGGGTATCGGTCAAAGCCTGGTGCCGCTCAACCGCATGCGTGACGCCTTGATGCGCCGCAGTGCCGATTCCCTCGAACCGCTGCAGATCCATCCATTGCCCAGCGAACTCAAGCCGTTGCTCGACACCCAGAACCAACTGCTGCAACGCATCGCCAAGACCATTGAACGCGAGCGCCGCCTCACCGGTGACGCCGCCCATGAGCTGCGCAGCCCGCTGACGGCGATCAAGACCCACCTGCAAGTGGCGCGCATGACAGAGGGCGCGGCCCGCGACCAGTCCCTGGCCCACGCCGAGGAAGGCGCCGACCGCTTGCATCGCACCCTGGAGCAGTTATTGCTGCTGGCGCGGGTGGAAGGCAGCCTGTCATTTGACGACGGCTTGCAGTCCAGTGCCGAGGAAGTCGCCAGGTTGGCGATCCAGGATGCCAACGCTGGCGACAATCGCCGGATCGACCTGGTCCTGGCCCACGACCTTGCCGCCAGCCCGGTGGACATGCCGGTGGGCCTGGCGGTCGCGGCCTTGCGCAACCTGTTGGATAACGCCTTGCGCCACACCCCGGCCGATACCCGGGTGGAGCTGAGCCTATCCAGCAGCGTTGACCAGGTGGTATTCCGTGTGCGTGACCATGGCAAGCAGATCTCCAGCGAAGACCTGCAATGCCTCACCCAGCGCTTCTGGCGCAACGGCACCAGCGAAGGCTGTGGCCTGGGCCTGGCGATCGTCCAGGCGATAGTGCAGCGCTGTTCCTGTTCGTTGGCATTCGATAGCCAGCCCGATGGCCTGCGGGTTGACCTGGGCATGCCGTTGCGTGGCTGAGCCGCTTTTTCACGTGCCAAATAATTACCGCCCGCCTGACATTCAACCCTTCAGGATGGCGGTAATTTTTTGCGTTTGAACGGGCCGAATGATTCGGTCCGAAATGAAAAGGACGGCTCTTTTTATGTTGGTTGTCGATACCAGTTTTCCAGCCAGGGATTTCAATGACCGCGATGGCGAAAGCGTGCGGCAGGTCATCCTGCATTACACCACCGGGACCTTTGCCTCGGCCCTGCGCACTCTGACCCAGGATGGCGTGAGCGCTCATTACCTGTTACCCGATCCCGATGAGCCCAGTTACCGAGCTGCCGGTTATGAAGAGTTGCGCGTATTCCGCCTGGTGGACGAGGACGAGCGTGCCTGGCATGCGGGAGTGAGTCACTGGGACGGGCGTGACAACCTCAACAGCGGGTCGATTGGCATTGAGATCGTCAACCTGGCGCGGGACGACAAGGGCGTGTTCAGTTTTCCGGCGTACCCCAAGGTTCAGGTCGATATGCTCATTGCCCTGATCCGCGACATTCTCGGACGGTATCCGCAGATTGCCCCGACTGACATCCTCGGTCACGCGGATGTGGCCTATTGGCGCAAGAGTGATCCGGGACCGCGATTCCCCTGGTGTCGCTTGCATGAAGCGGGGCTGGGGGCCTGGTTCGATGAGGCCACGCGCGCGATGTATCAGCGCCGGTTCAATGTCAGGCTGCCACCCGAGGTAGAAGTGGAGCGGGCTTTCCAGCGCTATGGGTATAAACCGGCGCGCAATCGCCGGGCATTCGAGCTGCGCACCCGGGCATTCCAGATGCACTTTCGGGCCCAGGATTATCGCGGCGTCCTGGATGCGCAGACCTGCGCGATCCTGTATGCGCTGAACGAAAAATACCGCGGAATTTGATTCGAACGCTGTTCAAATGTGGGAGGGGGCTTGCTCCCGATGGCGGTAGGTCAGTAAAGAATATGCTAACTGACATACTGCTATCGGGGGCAAGCCCCCCCTCCCACATTTGGATCTTCATTCATCAGTTAACCACATCGCTCCCTAAATACTCTTCTCGCTGATGCGTCTCCAGAACAGGAAATCCGTGCGCATGCCCTTGGGCCAGACGCCAACGGATCGGCAGTTTGGTCACCATCACCCGCGTATTGAGGGATCCAGAAATGTCAGTCGCTACCAGCCGTACCGAAGACGCCGCGGCGCCTGCGGAAACGCTCTATCAGTTCGACGAAAACCCGCTGCTGGCCCGTCAGCGCCAGCAGGAGTCCAACGCCCGCAGCTACCCGCGGCGTATCCCCCTGGCGCTCAAGCGCGCCAAAGGTCTTTATGTGGAAGACGTCGAGGGGCGTCGCTTCATCGATTGCCTGGCCGGTGCCGGAACGCTGGCGCTGGGGCATAACCACCCGGTGGTGATCCAGGCCATCCGGCAAGTGCTGAGCGATGAACTGCCGCTGCACACCCTTGACCTGACCACACCGGTCAAGGATCAGTTCGTGCAGGACCTGTTCGGCTTGCTGCCCGCTGAATTGACGCGGGAAGCGAAGATCCAGTTCTGCGGCCCCACTGGCACCGATGCGGTGGAAGCTGCATTGAAGCTGGTGCGCACCGCCACTGGGCGCAGCACTGTACTGTCGTTCCAGGGTGGCTATCACGGCATGAGCCAGGGCGCCTTGAGCCTGATGGGCAGCCTGGGGCCGAAAAAGCCCCTGGGCGCGTTGCTCGGCAATGGCGTGCAATTCCTGCCATTCCCGTATGACTACCGTTGCCCGTTCGGCTTGGGCGGCGCGCAAGGTGTGCAGGTCAACCTGCATTACCTGGAAAACCTGCTCAACGATCCGGAGGCGGGCGTGTTGCTGCCGGCGGCGGTGATTGTTGAGGTGGTGCAGGGCGAGGGCGGTGTGATTCCCGCAGACCTCGATTGGTTGCGCGGGCTGCGGCGTATCACCGAGCAGGCCGGTGTGGCGCTGATCGTCGATGAAATCCAGAGTGGCTTTGGACGCACCGGCAAGATGTTTGCCTTCGAACACGCCGGCATCATCCCGGACGTGGTGGTCATGTCCAAGGCCATTGGCGGCAGCCTGCCGTTGGCCGTGGTGGTGTATCGCGACTGGCTCGACACTTGGCTGCCGGGCGCCCATGCCGGAACGTTCCGGGGCAACCAGATGGCGATGGCGGCGGGCTCGGCGGTCATGCGTTATCTCAGGGAACACGACCTGGCGAGCCATGCGGCGGCCATGGGTGAACGTCTGGAGGAACACCTGCGCATCTTGCAGCGCGACTTCCCGCAACTGGGGGATATCCGTGGCCGCGGGTTGATGCTGGGGGTGGAGTTGGTAGACCCGACGGGCACGCCGGATACCCAGGGCCACCCACCGGTGCATCGCCAGTTGGCGCCGCTGGTGCAGCGCGAATGCCTCAAGCGCGGCCTGATCCTCGAACTGGGGGGGCGCCATGGCGGCGTGGTGCGTTTCCTGCCACCGTTGGTGATTACCGCTGGCGAAATCGACCAGGTGGCCGAGATCTTCGGGCGCGCCTTGGCGGCGGCGGTTGCCAGCGTCTAATTTTCCAGGCCCTTGATACGTTTCTACAGATATCAGTGCTGCGCGTGGTGCGCAGCCAGCCTTTGAGCGACGGAGAACAGCAATGACCTCAGTATTTGACCGCGATGACATCCTGTTTCAGGTAGTGGTCAACCACGAAGAACAATATTCGATCTGGCCCGACTACAAGGCAGTGCCCGAAGGCTGGCGCACCGTAGGCAAAAGCGGCATGAAGAAAGAGTGCCTGGCCTATATCGAGGAAGTGTGGACCGATATGCGCCCGTTGAGCCTGCGCCAGAAGATGGACAGCGCCGCGCCGGCCAACTGATTCAGCGCAATACCCTGTAGGAGCGAGCTTGCTCGCGAAGAACGCAAGAACGCCGCGGTCACCCTGAGTAAACGCGGCGTTCTGAAGTACTTCGCGAGCAAGCTTGCTCCTACAGGGGTGCGTGGGTGTACAGGTAATCCGTCGCCAGCGACGCCAGCGTCCTCACGCCCACCACCAACGCCGACTCATCCACAAAGAACCCCGGGTTGTGATTCGGCGCCGCCTTGCTCATGTCCTGGTCCCTCGGGGTCACCCCCAGGAATACGAACAATCCCGGCGCCTCCTTGGCATAAAACGAGAAGTCTTCGGCGCCTCCTACCAATGGGCCTTGCACCACATCATCCTGGGCTGCCCAACGCAGGCTCGGCAGCATTTTCTCGGTCAGTGCCGGGTTATTGATGGTGGGGTCGTACTTCTCGATGATCGTCACCTCGGCCTTGGCGCCGCCGCTTTCGGCAATTTTCTCCACGGTCTGGCGCACATCGGCATGCAGCTTCTGGCGAATGCCGTAGTCATAGGAGCGGATGGTGCCGGTCATCTCCAGCGACTCGGGGATGATGTTGTAGCGGGTGCCACCGTTGATGGTGCCGATGCTCACCACCGAGGGCGATGACGAAATATTCGTGCGGCGGCTGACCACGGTCTGCAAACCGACAATGGTTTGCGCGCCGACGGTGATCGGGTCGATGCCGTTCCAGGGCTGCCCCGCGTGGGTCTGTTTGCCGAGGATCTTGATGCGCAGGTCGTCGGAGCTGGCCAGGGTCGGGCCCGGGCGGTAGGCGATCTGCCCGGCCGGTACGCCGGCCCACACATGTAGGCCGAACACCGCATCCGGCTTCGGCGCTTTCATCACGCCTTCCTGCACCATCATCTTCGCGCCCCAGGTGTTCTTGCCGTCGGGGCTGAAGTCGCTCGGGCCTTCTTCGGCCGGTTGGAAATAGAACACCACGGTGCCGGGCAGACGCTCGCGCATGCCGGTAAGAATTTTCGCAGTGCTCAGCAGGATCGCGGTGTGGGCGTCGTGGCCACAGGCGTGCATCACGTCGACTTCCTTGCCCAGGTAGGTGCCCTTGGCCTTGGATGCGAAGGGCAGATCGGCGACTTCCTTGACCGGCAGCGCATCCATGTCGGCGCGCAGGGCCACGGTCGGGCCGGGCAGGGCGCCTTTCAAGACGGCGACGACGCCGGTGCGCGCCACGCCTGTCTTGACCTCAAGGCCCAGTTCGCGCAGCTGTTTGGCGACCAGCTCGGCGGTGCGGGTTTCGGCGTTGCCCAGCTCTGGATGGGCGTGGATATCGCGGCGGGTTTCCAGCAGACTCGGTTCAAGGATCTTCGCCTGGGCGGCAATTTCTTCCCGGGCGCTATCCTGACCACTGCTGGCGGCAATCACTGCGCTGCTGGCAACCCCGCAGAGCAAGCCGAACACCCACTGATGTGTCAAACCGTTCAAACGCATACAAACCTCTCCTTCTTTATTGTTCTGGTTCTTTCTCCTGCACCGTGCCGGCGGTGACCACCTGCACACTCAAGCGCGGTGTCGCCAGGTCGAGCCCGGCTTCATCCAGGTGGCGCTTGAGCGACAGGTTGAATGCCCGCGACACTTCCCACTGCTTGATCGGTGCGGTCTTGAAGCGGGCGCGCAGGATCGCGCTGCCGGACTCGAAGCTTTCCACACCCTGGATTTCCAGCGGCGACCAGATATTACGGCGTTGCAGCGGGTCGTTGCGCATGGCATGCCCGACATCGCGCATCAGCTTGATCGCGTCGTCGATTTCCATGTTGTAGGGGATCGCCACCCGGAAGATCGCGTAGCCGAACTCCCGGGAGTAGTTCTTGATGCTCTTGATTTCGCTGAACGGGATGGTGTGCACGATGCCGTCGATATCGCGCAGGCGCACGGTGCGGATGGTCAGGCCTTCCACCGTGCCGAGGTGGCCGCCGACATCCACGTAGTCGTCGATGGCCAGGGAGTCTTCGATGATGATGAACAGGCCGGTGATCAAGTCGGCTACCAGCGACTGCGCACCGAAGCCGATGGCGATACCGATCACGCCCGCACCGGCCAGCAGTGGCGTGACGTTCATGCCCATGTTCGCCAGCGCCACGATGGCGGCGATGATAAAGATGGTCACGAACAGCACGTTGCGGATCAGCGGCATCATGGTTTGCGCACGCGCGTTGGCCAGCCCTTTGCGTGAGCGGGTCAGGGCGTGGTGGATCGCGGTGTCGCTGAGGATCCAGATCAGCCAGGCAAACAGCAAGGTGCCAGCGAGGCCGAACAGCTTCACGGCTATTTCATGGCCGTCACCTTCGGTAAAGCGAATCATCGACAGGCCCCACACCCGCAGCCCCAGCTCGATAAACACCAGCCACACCACCAGATGCACCAGGGTGTAGACAAAGCCTTTGAGGCGCTCGGAGTACAGCGCATGGCGCTTGTGCCCGCGTTGCGGCTTGAGGGCGTGGCGGCGCACCAGGCCGTTGATCACCATGCACAACACCAGCAGCACCGTGCACAGCAGCGACTGGCGAAGGGCGGTGCTGGTGTCGCCGGCGGACAGGAAGGTGGCGAACAGTGATATCCCCACCAACAGCAAGGCCGGGATGTACCAGAAGGTGCCGATGATCGACAGGGTGTCGGTGAGCGCGCGACGGGTCAGGCGGCGCGACAGCGGCTGGTTGCGGATCAGGTGCGCGATCGGCCGGCGAAAACGCAGAATAAATACGCCGGTGGACAGCGCCGCCATTACATTGGCCACGGTTGCGGCGGTGTGGGCCAGGTGTTGGCCGAGCGCCTCGACCAGGCGCGGGTCGCTCAGGGCTTCACCGAAGGCGGCAAAACTGCCGATCCACCACAACGGACGAAATGCCTGGTGGCGCAGGATATACAGGGCGCGGTGGCGGTGCGGGCCGTCGAGCACGGAGAAGGCAATCACGCAGATCGCCGAGAAACAGGTGCCGATCACCAAGGCATAGGCCAGCACCATCGCCAGGGATTTACCCAGGGATGAGGGCAGGGCGTAGCTCAGGTAAACCGTGATCACCAGGGCGATCAGCCAGGGCCCGAGCTTGCGCAGGGCAAAGCGCAGCATGTCCCAGGTGCGCGGGTGTTGCGGTAACTCCTCGGGCAGGCCGAAGCGCTCGCGTACCCGGTGGCTGAGCCAGATCAACGCGGCGGCCAGTAGGCTCCACACCGCCAGGATCACGGCAAAGCCGAAGATGATCGGCAGCCACTCGCTGGCCGGCAGCATCAGCGCGCCCAGTTCATCCTTGGCCAGGTCGACCTCATTCGACCAGCGCCCCAGCGGGCTGTCGGCGCCGGAAAACTGCTGCTCAAAGCCCGACAGCGTGCTGCCGATCAACCCGAGCACGCCTTGTTCGGCGGCGGGCTGGGCCTTTTGCGTGGCGGCGCGCAGCTTCTTCAGGTCGCTGAGCAATTGGGTGCGCTGCTGGTCGTTCTCCAGGGTCTTGATCACCTCGTCCAGCGACTGGCCCAGCGGCACTTCGGCCTGGGGTTGGGTCTTGCTGGAGCCGCCCAGCATGCCGGGCAAGCCTACGGCTTGGGCGGACGTGAGCGGCAGCAGGGTGAGCAGGGCGATCAGCAGATAGCAGGGCAGGGCAAACAGACGGGAGAACACGAGGCGGTCAACCTTGAAAACGACGAATTGACCGAGTGTACGAGGCCGCTATGCCCAATGCGAGCGCATTTATCATTCCGCCAGTTTGGCGAGAATCTTGTACACCACGGTACCCAGGATCAACAGCATGCCGATCCACATGCCGAACACGCCGAGGGGCTTGTCGCGAAAGTTGAAACCGACCGCGAGCATGATCATGCCGATCACGATGGGGATCAGCATGGCGTGGAAGGAGGACATTGAGATCATGGAGGGGCGGCCTTGTCAGACTGGGAGTTTTGACAAGTCTAGGCCGGATTGCGGGAAGTGCAGATGATGCAAGTCAGTTTGGCAGTACACAGAACCCAATGTGGGAGGGGCGGTGCGACGATTCGACTTGCTCCCGATGGCGGAGCGTCAGTCACTGAATCTATTGGCTGACCCACTGCTATCGGGAGCAAGCCCCCTCCCACATTCGATCACATTTCGCCGATCAAATCAGGGCAGGTCGCGACTCGCATAAAACGCACCCAGCACCTTCACCAGGTGCGCCAAATCATGGCTGCCGCACAGTTCACGAATGGAGTGCATGGCAAAGGTCGGCAAGCCGATATCCACGGTACGCACGCCCAGGTGGCTGGCGGTAATAGGCCCGATCGTCGAGCCGCAACCCATGTCGCTGCGTACTACAAAACTCTGCACCGGCACTTCCTCGGCCATGCACAAGTGGCGGAAGAACCCGGCGGTTTCGCTGTTGGTGGCGTAGCGCTGGTTGCTGTTGACCTTGATCACCGGGCCGGCGTTGAGTTTCGGGCCGTGGTTGGCGTCGTGCTTCTCGGCGTAGTTGGGGTGCACGCCGTGGGCATTGTCGGCCGATACCAGCAGGGATTTCTGAATGGTGCGTACGAACTCATCACCTTCGGGCAGCAGGCGGCGCAGGGTCTGTTCCAGCATCGGGCCATCGGCGCCGCAGGCCGAGCAGGAGCCGACTTCTTCGTGGTCGTTGCACACCAGCACGCAGGTTTCGTCGGTCTCGCTGGTCAGCAAGGCTTGCAGGCCGGCGTAGCACGACAGCAGGTTGTCCAGGCGCGCACCGGCGATGAAGTCGCCATTGAGGCCGATGATTGCGGCACTTTGGGTGTCGTAGAAGCTCAGCTCGTAGTCGAGCACCACATCGGCGTTCAACCCGTGTTCGCGGGCCAGTTGCTCGGTGAGTACGGCGCGGAAGTCCACGCGTTCGTCGCCGGCAAATTGCGCGAGGATTGGCGGCAGCTCGGTCTGGGCATTGATCGCCCAGCCTTGATTGGCTTCACGGTTGAGGTGAATGGCCAGGTTGGGAATGATCGCGATGGGCAGCTTGAAGTCGATCAGCTGGCTTTCGACCTTGCCGTCACGGCGGAAGGTGACGCGGCCGGCCAGGGACAGGTCGCGGTCGAACCACGGTGCCAGCAGCGCGCCGCCGTAGACTTCCACCCCTAACTGCCAGAAACCCTGGCGTTGCAGCTCAGGCTGGGGCTTGACCCGCAGGCATGGGCTGTCGGTGTGGGCGCCGACCAGGCGGATGCCGCCCTGCAGCGGCGAGTGACGGCCGAGCTTGAAGGCGATGATCGAGGAGTCGTTGCGTGTCACGTAATAGCGACCGTTGGCCTCGGTGGCCCAGGTGTCGCGCTCGTCGAGTCGCTGGTAACCGGCCGCTTCCAGGCGCTGGGCGAGGGCGGCAGTGGCATGAAAAGGAGTAGGGGAGGCCTTGAGGAAGTCGATCAGGCCTTGATTCAACGCTTCGCGCATAAATAGCTCCAGACAGCAATGCGCGGAGTTTACCGTTCGATGGCCAGAAGTGCACAGAACAAATGTGGGAGGGGGCTTGAACTGGTCAAGTAATCTTGGACACTGATTAAGGTTCACGCCGCCAACCTTTCCTTCGAGACCGGCGACCGGTAGTCGTTGTAGCTATGAGGTCTGCTGATGTTGTAGCGCGAGACATAGCGCTGCACGTCTGCTCGGGCCTCATGTTCGAGTTTGTAACCCGCTTCAGGCACCCACTCCGACTTCAAACTGCCAAAGAAACGCTCCATTGGAGCGTTGTCCCAGCACTCGCCTTTACGACTCATGCTTTGCCTAAATCCATGTTTCAGCAGCAAATTTCTGAATTTATGACTGGTGTACTGACAACCTTGGTCAGAATGAAACAACACATCCTGAGGATGGCCACGTAGCTCCACTGCCATGCCTAGTGCTTCGCAGGTCAGGTTGGCATCGGAAATCATCGAGAACGACCAGCCTACGATCCTGCGAGCGTACAGATCCAAAATGGCTGCGAAGTACATCCACCGCTTGCCGACCTTGATGTAAGTCACGTCGCCACACCACACCTGATTAACCGCCGTCACGTCAAATTTCCGCTTGAGCATGTGCGGCGCTACCAAGGCCTCCACGCCCGGCGACTTGTACTTATGGCGCCTGCGCTGACGACTAGCGATGCCAGCTTCACGCATCAAACTGCGAGCCATGTAACGTCCGATACGATGCCCTTTGGCTTGTAGCTCCTTGGACAAAGTACGTGCGCCGGCCGACTCTCTGGACGCCTTGTGGTGCCTGACCAGCGCGGCTTTGAGCTTGTCCCGTTCGGGATTTGCTCTGCCTTTGCGCTGGCGCCAGGCGTAGAAGCTACTGCGGTTGATCCCAAACACCCGACAACACCTTTTAACGCCGTACTGCTCGTCCAGCTCATCGATCAGCGTGAATGATCTTTGGCGTCCAAAAGCAGGAGAGCACTGGCCTTTTTTAGGATTTCGATATCCAGGTCTTTCTCTCTAAGCAGAGCTTTGAGCCTCTGGATTTCTCGTTGATCAGCGGTAATCGCCTTGGCCCCTACCGGAGTCGAGCCCAAGCGTTCTTTTTGCACTTGATCGATCCAGCGGCGTAGGGCTGTGGGGCCGATATCCAGGCTGGCACAGACCTCAGTAACCGGCTGGCCTTCATCCAGCACCATGCTGGCAGCCTTGAGCTTGAACTCACTCGAATAAGATTTACGCATATCCAAACACCTCATATTTGGGCGCTATCATAGCGCCCGATTGAAGTGTCCAAAATCATTAGGCCAGTTCAGCTTGCTCCCGATTGCGGTGTGTCAGTGAGCACATACAGTGACTGACACTCCGCCATCGGGGGCAAGCCCCCTCCCACATTTACCCGTGTTCGCAGCTTAAAAGGGGGCAGGGCACTCGAAGCGCAAGCGCTCGCCGCTTTGTGGATGGGTGAAGCTCAACATGCTTGCATGCAGGCACAGCCGCGGCCAGGCAGCCAACGCTTGTTCATGGGCATACAAGCCATCACCCAGCAACGGATGCCCGATGGAGAGCATATGCACACGCAACTGGTGCGAGCGCCCGGTGATTGGCGTCAGCTCTACCCGGCACCAGTCGCCACAACGCTCCAGCACTTTCCAGAAGGTCAGGGCGTGCTTGCCGAACTCGTGGTCCACCACATGCCGTGGCTTGGTCGGCGGGTCGTAGCGCAGGGGCAGGTCGATGCTGCCGCTGTCCAGTTCCGGCTGGCCCCAGGCCAGGGCGGTGTAGGCTTTTTCTGTTTCGCGGTCGTGAAACTGGCGTGACAGTTCGCGGTGGGTGTCGGCATCCCGGGCCAGCAGGATGATCCCCGAGGTTTCCCAGTCAAGCCGGTGGACGATACGGGCTTCGGGGTAACCGTTTTCCTGCAGGCGGGTAATCAGGCAATCCTTGTTGTCATCGGCGCGACCTGGTACTGAAAGCAGCAGGGTCGGCTTGTTCACCACCAGGACAGCGTCGTCCTGATGCAGGATATGGATATTGGACAGCGGCATTAAACAGCCTCGTAACAAACGCCAACGGCGGCTCCACTGACTGCCCCCTCACCCTGTAGGAGCGAGCTTGCTCGCGAAGAACCTGAGAACACCGCGTTTCACCTGAATGAACGCGGTGCCGTTGAGTTTTTCGCGAGCAAGCTCGCTCCTACAGCAGTACAGGGGCCAGGTAGCAGAGCCGCCGTGGCGACCGCCCTTTCGATCAACGATCGGGCAGGGTGATATTGAGTTCCAGAATCGAGCAACTGCCGTCATTTTCCAGGGCGACATGCACGTCATCGTTACCGATATTGACGTACTTGCGGATCACCTCCACCAGTTCCTTCTGCAAGGCTGGCAGGTAGTCCGGCGTGCTGCGTTGGCCGCGTTCGTGCGCCACGATGATCTGTAGACGCTCTTTCGCTACCGACGCGGTACTTGGCTTTTTGTTGGCGCGAAAGAAGTCGAGAAATTTCATTGTTTAGTTGCCTCCAAAGATACGCTCGAAGAATCCCTTCTTCTTGACATCGAGGAAGCGGTGTTCCACGGTCTTGCCCAGCAAGCGATCCACGGCATCGCTGTACGCCTGGCCGGCGTCGCTCTGATCGTCGAGGATCACTGGCACGCCCTGGTTGGATGCCTTAAGCACGGCCTGGGATTCCGGGATCACGCCCAGCAGGGTCACGGCGAGGATTTCCTTCACGTCTTCAACGCCGAGCATTTCGCCATTGCTGACGCGCTCAGGGTTGTAGCGGGTGAGCAGCAGGTGTTCCTTGATCGGGTCCTGGCCTTCTTCGGCGCGCTTGGACTTGCTGGCCAGGAGGCCCAGCATGCGGTCCGAGTCACGGACCGAGGAGACTTCCGGGTTGGTCACCACGATGGCTTCATCGGCGAAGTACATCGCCAGGTGAGCACCGGTCTCGATACCCGCCGGGGAATCGCATACCACGTATTCGAAGGTTTCTTTCAGCTCGGCGAGGACCTTGCCCACGCCTTCTTTGGTCAGCGCGTCCTTGTCACGGGTCTGGCTGGCGGCCAGCACGTACAGGTTTTCAAGGCGCTTGTCCTTGATCAGGGCCTGTTGCAGGTTGGCTTCGCCGTTCACCACGTTGACGAAGTCATACACCACGCGGCGTTCGCAGCCCATGATCAGGTCGAGGTTACGCAAACCGACGTCGAAGTCGACGATGACTGTCTTGTGGCCGCGCAGAGCGAGGCCGGTACCGATAGCGGCGCTGGTGGTGGTCTTACCCACACCACCCTTGCCGGATGTAACCACGAGAATCTTGGCCAAGGTGTTTCACCCCTAAGGAAAAAGGACTTTTCAGTCCCTGAAAAACATCTCTTGGAACTCGCTGCAGGCGGACAGCCTTTGCAGGAAAAAGAAGGAGTTTCCACCGGGAAACACCAACTTCCAAATAGTCCTACACAAGTCTTGCCGGTTTCGCTTTGCTATCAGAGTCTAGAGATGCTTGGAAAATGCGGCAGTATCCGTTAAAGACGGATGATGTTCAACACATCGCCCGACAGGTTGACCTGCACCGAAGCCCCCCACAGCGGATCGCGGCGCAAATCTTCTGAAACCTTGTACTGGCCTGCGATGGACACTAGCTCAGCGGTCAACTGCTGGCAAAAAATCCGGGCCTTGGTATCACCCTTGATGCCGGCAAGGGCGCGTCCGCGCATCGGGCCGTATACATGGATGTTGCCATCGGCAAGAAGTTCCGCCCCCGGGCTGACCGAGGAGATCACCACGAGGTCGCCACCCTGGGCGTAAATCTGCTGCCCGCCGCGTACGGGCGAGGTGATGATCTTTGTCGGCTTGATCGCAGGTTCGGGTGGTTTTTCCGGTTTTTTCTTTTCTTCACCGACCAATGGTTCGAGCGGGCGCTCGCGCGCGCCGGACGGTGGCAGTACTGGCAGTTCAATGGCGATGGCCGCGGCAATGTCTTCGATACGGCTGGCGCGAATCGCCAGGGTACGCAGGCCATGGGAGCGGCATACGCGCATCAGCCCGGGCAAATCAATCGCCCCTTGGCCGGCCGGAAGTTTGTCCAGGGCCAGCACCAGCGGGGCGTTGTTGAAGAAGTTCGGCGCCAGGGCGACCTTGGCGGCCAGTTGGCGGTCCAGGGCGTCGAGGTCATTGCGGGCCAGTTCCAGCACGGTAATGGCGAGCATGCTGCCTTTCAGCTGGAACACGGGATCTTGGTCTAGCGGTTCGGTTTGGCTCATGGTCGGCGAAAGCGGCTTGTCACGAAAAGTGTCGAGACTTATAACGAGAACACTCACCCGCCGCAAGCCGAGTCGAACCGTTGTAGAATGCGCGGCCCTTGTCTTTACCGGAATCTGTAATGGATCGCCCGCGTTTTCGAGCTGTATTTCTTCACCCGCGTTTTTGGCTGCTGTGGCTGGGGCTCGGCCTGCTGTGGCTGGTCACCCAGTTACCGTACCGGGCGCTGTTGACCATTGGTCGCCTGCTGGGCGCGGGCATGTATCGCGTGGCCGGCGATCGCCGCCGTATCGCGGCGCGCAACCTTGAGCTGTGCTTCCCGGAAAAGTCCGCCAAGGAGCGCAAACGCCTGCTCAAGGAAAATTTCGCCTCCACCGGCATCGCCTTCTTTGAGATGGCCATGAGCTGGTGGTGGCCCAAGCCGCGCCTGGCGCGCCTGGCCCATGTCGAAGGGTTGGAGCATCTCAAGCAGGCGCATTTGGAAGGCAAGGGCGTGATCCTGATGGCCTTGCACTTCACCACCCTGGAAATCGGCGCGGCGCTGCTGGGGCAGAAACACACCATCGATGGCATGTACCGCGAGCACGGCAACCTGCTGTTCGACTTTATCCAGCGCCGTGGCCGCGAACGCCACAACCTCGATTCCCTGGCCGTGGAGCGCGACGACGTGCGCGGCATGCTCAAGCTGCTGCGGGCCGGCCGCGCCATCTGGTACGCACCGGACCAGGACTACGGCGCGAAACAAAGTATCTTCGTACCGCTGTTCGGCATCCAGGCCGCCACTGTCACCGCTACCAGCAAATTCGCACGCCTGGGCAAGGCGCTGGTCGTGCCATTCACCCAGGAACGCCTGGCCGATGGCAGCGGTTACCGCTTGGTGATCCATCCGCCGTTGACCGACTTCCCCGGCGAAACCGACGAAATCGACTGCCTGCGCATCAACCAATGGGTCGAAGCCTCGGTACGCGAATGCCCCGAGCAATACCTGTGGACCCACCGCCGCTTCAAGAGCCGGCCGGCGGGCGAGCCGAAGTTGTACGAAAAACGCCGCCGATAAGCGCTGGCTTTTCCCACATGGAGTGACGCAATGCGCCCAGTTGAACCGGTCACAGGCTTGATTCTTTCCGGCGGCGGGGCGCGAGCGGCGTATCAGGTGGGGGTATTGGCGGCGATTGCCGAGTTGCTGCCGCCAGGGGCGCCGAATCCTTTTCCGGTGATTGTCGGCACGTCGGCTGGTGCGATCAATGCGGTGAGCCTGGCCAGCGGGGCCACCGATTTCCGTGCGGCTATTCAACGATTGACGGCGTTCTGGCAGGGCTTTCGCAGTCACCAAGTGCTGCGCAGCGACTGGCCGGGGGTGATACGCCAGGCCAGTCGTTTCCTCATCCACAGCCTGCTGGGCCTGGGCGCCCAGGTGCCAGTGGCGCTGCTCAACAGCTCGCCGCTGCGCCAATTGTTGCAAGAACGCCTGAACCTCGACGGCATCGACGAAGCCATTCGTTGCAAGCATTTGCAGGCGGTGGCGGTCACGGCCTTCGGTTATGAATCCGGGCAGGCGGTGACCTTCTATCAGGGTGGCGGCACCATCGATGCGTGGTTGCGCCATCGACGGATCGGCGTGCCCACCCAACTGACGGTGGAGCACCTGCTGGCGAGTTCGGCGATTCCGCTGTTGTTTGCGCCGGTCAAGCTCGATCAGGAGTACTTCGGCGATGGCGCGGTGCGCCAGTCGGCGCCGATCAGCCCGGCCCTGCACCTGGGCGCCAGCCGCGTATTGGTGGTCGGCGTGAGCGGCAACCCACGGGGCAATGAACCTTCGATGCAACGCACCTACACCGGCCAGGAACCGACCCTGGCGCAAATTGGCGGGCATATGCTCAACAGCACCTTCATCGACAGCCTGGAAAGCGATATCGAACTGCTGGAGCGTTTGAACCAGTTCAGCCGCGTCGTGCCTGCTGATGCAGCGGTACAGGGCCCGGCGCCGGTGGAAGTGCTGGTGATTGCGCCCAGCCAGCCGATCGACGAGATCGCTGCGCGGCATCGCCAGGAATTGCCGGCGGCGTTGCGCCTGTTCCTGCGTGGGCCGGGGGCGACCAAGACCAGTGGGGCGGGGGTATTGAGTTATTTATTGTTCGAGGCGGGGTATTGCAGCGAGTTGATCGAGTTGGGGCGCAAGGATGCGCTGGCCAAGCGTGAGGAGTTGTCGCGATTCCTCGGCCTGACGCAGAGCTAAATGTGGGAGGGGGCTTGCTCCCGATAGCGGTGTGTCATTCAAAGTATCTGTGATTGAATCGCCGCCATCGGGAGCAAGCCCCCTCCCACATTTGACCTGCGGTGTTCAATCAGAAGTGGTACTTGACCAGGAAGCTCGCCGTGTCCTGGGTTGTCTTGAACGCGCCGCTGTCTTCAATCCCGTACTTGTTCTTCCAGTAGTCGTATTCAAAACCCACATACAACTGCTTGTCGCCCCAATGCAGCGCCTTGCCCAGGTCGTATTTGACCTGCGGGTTGAAGTGCAGGTTGGCGTGATAAGTACCACGGGCGTTCTTGTCGTTGTCCACCACCCAGTCCATGAATCCGTCGATCAATACGTCGGAGTTGCCCACTGGAATGGTGTACGACCACACCGGGGTGATCTGCCAGACACCGTCACCCGGGCGGTTGCCTTCGGTCTGGCGCTGGTAGAAGTTCAGCTGGAAGTAGTCGAAGCCAGGAATGTTCAAGTCGATGGCAGGACCGAGCAAGTAGGACTCGTTATCGCCTTCGCCGAACTCGTAGGTGAAGGCCAGCAACACATCCTTGATCGGGCCGAACGACAGGTCCTTGTCGAAAATCTTGCCGAATGACAATCGTGGGCTGAACTCGCCGTAGTAAGTATTGGGGCCGACATTGCCGTCTTCCTTGCCGTTGTAAAAGATGCGGTCGAGGAAGAAGAAGTTGTCGCCATACTTCCATGCGTCAGCATGTTCGAAGGTGACGGTTTGCTGGATCTGCGGGTTGACGGTAAAGCTCTTGCCCCACAGGTAAGTCAGGCTGTTGTTCTGCCACTGCAACAAGTCGCCGGCTCCGGCTTGGCCGGCGGCCAGCAGGGATCCTGCCAGCACCAGGCCCTTGAACATAGGTTTCATTCGGTTGCTCCCGAGTTAAAGTTTTTTTATGTTTTTTTAATCTGGCGCTCTGATGTGGCGCCTTTGGATTCGCTGAAAAAATCATCTGATTGGTCAGCTTTTATGCTTACAGCAAAAGCCGCGCCAAGGCGGTTAAAAACCGTCGATTCAAGCGGGCGCGGAGAATACTGGCTCCTACGTCTGGGCTCAAGTGCGCCGTTACAGCGCGCGCAGGACGACAATGGAGCATGCTTCAGGTGTGGACGTGCTCAACGGCAACGCGCTCAGCGCCGCCCAGGATGTTGAACAGTATGTTCAGCGACAACGCGCTGAGGGTGGCCATAGCGATGCCACTATGGGTAATCGGGCTCATCCATAGCGGCAATTGCGCGAAGAACTCCGGGCGTACCACGGGGATCAGGCCCATGCCGATGCTTACCGCTACCAGCAACTGGTTACGGCGATCAGCAATGTCGGCTTCCTGCAGGATCTTGATCCCGGTCGCCGCCACCATGCCGAACATGGCAATCGCCGCGCCGCCGAGTACCGCGGGTGGAATCGATGCCACCAGGTAGGCCGCCTTGGGCAGCAGGCTCAGCACAATCAAAAATGCGCCGGCCATGATGGTGACCGAGCGGCAGCGCACGCCTGTCATCTGTACCAGGCCGATATTCTGCGCGAAGGAGGAATGGGTAAAGGTGTTGAAGAAACCGGCAAAGAACGACGCGCCGGCATCACACAGCAAGCCGCGACGCAGCATCTTCGGTGTGACCTCCTGATCGGTGATCTTGCCCAGGGCGAGGAACATACCGGTGGACTCGACAAAGATGATCACCACCACCAGACACATCGACAGGATCGGCGCCAACTCGAACCTGGGCATGCCAAAGTGCAGCGGCGTTACCACCTGCACCCACGGTGCCAGGGCCAGGCCGCTGAGGTCGACCATGCCGAGCAGGCCGCACAAGCCGTAGCCCAGCGCCATGCCGATCAACACCGAGATGTTGACCCAGAAGCCGCGCATGAAACGGTTGATCAGCAGGATGGTGGCCAATACCAAAGCGGCAATCGCCAGATAGATCGGTGAGCCGAACGTGGCGGCGGCACTGCCACCCCCGGCCCAGTTCACGGCCACGGGAAACAGCGAGAGGCCGATGGCGGTGATCACGGTACCGGTCACCAGCGGCGGGAAAAAGCGTACGACCTTGGACATGAACGGCGCGATGAGCATGCCGAAGAACCCGGCGGCGATGGTTGCGCCGAAGATGCCCTGCAAGCCGATACCGGGCATGCCTGCCATGGCGACCATGCTGCCGACGGCGGCAAAACTGGCGCCCATCATCACCGGCATGCGGATGCCCACAGGGCCGATGCCGAACGATTGCACCATGGTAGCGATCCCGGCTACCAGCAGGTCGGCGTTGATCAGGAACGCGATTTCTTCACGGCTCAAGCCCGCGGCCTGGCCGATGATCAGGGGCACGGCGACGGCGCCGCCGTACATCAACAAGACGTGTTGCAGGCCTACCAGAATCAGTTGCAAGAGGGGCAGCCGCACCATGGCGGGCGCGGCAGGAATCTGCGGTTCGACTAACTCGGTCATGCAACACCTCGGATCTTTTTTATTTTTGTGTTGTTTGGCATTCAATTGCCTGAGTGTGGGAGGGGGCTTGCTCCCGATGGCGGTGGTTCAGTCACTGATGCCTTGAATGACACACTGCTATCGGGAGCAAGCCCCCTCCCACATTGAAGCTAGGTGAATCAGTTAGTTGGTGCGGGCTCCTTGGTTGATCCAGGTGCCGATCAGGTCTCTTTCCTGCTGGGTCATCTGGGTAATGTTGCCTAACGGCATGATCTGGCTGGCGACGGCCTGCGCTTGGATGCGCGCTGCCTGCTGCTGGATCTGTGCCGGCGTGTCGAACATCACCCCAGCCGGCGCGGTGCTGAACAACGGGCTGGTCGGCTTGGCCGAGTGGCACACCGTGCAGCGTTGCTCGATCACGTGGTGCACTTGGCCGAAGTCGGTGGTGGCCTGGGCCGGTGCCGGTTCAGCGACAGGCGCGGCAGGTGCTGCGGGTTTCAAACCACCGCCCAATGCCGTTTCCGGCAGCGGCTGATACTCGATCGCCGCAGGTGCCTTGGTCACTTCCGGAGCCGGCTTGGGCCCGGTCACGTACGCCAGGCTGATCATCGCCAACGCGCCTACCGGCAAGGTCCACGCATACTTCTGGCTGTTGTGCCGGGTGTTGAAGTAGTGGCGTACCAACACGGCCGCCACGGCGATCCCAGCCAGGATCAGCCAGTTGTATTGGCTGCCATAGGTGCTCGGGAAGTGGTTGCTGATCATGATGAACAGCACCGGCAAGGTGAAGTAGTTGTTGTGCCGCGAACGCAGCAGGCCCTTGGCCGGCAGCGCCGGATCCGGCGTGCGGTTCTCGGCGATGGCCGCCACCAGCGCGCGCTGGGCCGGCATGATGATGCGGAACACGTTGCCCACCATGATCGTGCCGATCACCGCGCCCACGTGCAGGTAGGCACCGCGGCCGCTGAACACCTTGCTGAAGCCGTAGGCCGCCGCAATCAACAGCACGAACAGGATCAAGCCGAGCAGGGCAGGGCGCTTGCCCAGGGCCGAGTCGCAGAGGAAGGAGTAGATGAACCAGCCGGCGAACAACGAGCCGATGCCCAGCAACACGCCTTCGGTGCCGCTGAGGCTGCTGCCGGGGGCGAGCAGGTACAGCGTCGGGTTCCAGTAGAACACCACGCACAGCAGCGCGACGCCCGACATCCAGGTGAAATAGGCTTCCCATTTGAACCAGTGCAGGTTGTCCGGCATGGTCGGCGGGGCCAGTTTGTATTTTTCCAGGTGGTAGATACCGCCACCGTGGATCGCCCACAAGTCACCGGCCAGGCCGCTCTTGGGATTGACGCGATTGAGGTTGTTTTCCAGCCAGACAAAGTAGAACGAAGCGCCGATCCAGGCGACGCCAGTGATCATGTGAACCCAGCGCACGCTCAGGTTCAGCCATTCCATCAAATGTGCTTCCACAGTCTTTACCTCTCGCCTGTCACCCTGTTGTCGGGTGATCCGGCCTTCTCTTATTGGTGGGGGGCGAGGATCAACCGCTCATCCTCTTTGAAAAAATGCTCATCGCAGTTATTGCCTGTGCCACTGCGATCAACCACCAGGAAGTCATCCCGCTTTTCGATCGTCAGCACCGGGTGGTGCCAGACGCCGCGATGGTAATTGATGCCCTGCCTGCCGTTGGTGACGAAGGCGCGGACCAAGCCTGATACAGGTGCATCGCCAAGTGGCGCGACCACGATCAGAAAGGGGTTGCCGAGCAGCGGAATAAAAGCCTGGCTGCCCAGCGGGTGTCTTTCCAGCATGCACACGGTCAGCGGCATGTCCTGCGCATCGGCGCGGAAGATGCTGATGATGGCGTGGTCTTCAGGCTGTGCTGTTTCGACCGTAGCCAACTTGTGAAAGCGCATGGTCGACCCGTTGTTGATCATGAAGTGATCGCTGCCGTCGGTTTCGATAACGTCTCCGAAGGGGGCGAAGGCTTCTTTGGTCAAAGGTTCGATCATCAGTGTGCGCATGGCTGTCTTCTTAATCTTGAATTGTTATTGGATCTTTGTAGGAGCGAGCTTGCTCGCGAAAAACTCAAGGACACCGCGTATATCCAGAATGGGCGCGTTATCGTTGACGATCTTCGCGAGCAAGCTCGCTCCTACAGGCTCAGCATTACTTCGACACTTTGCCCAGGACACGCAGGCGACTCACACCGCCATCCGGGAACACGTTCAAGCGGATGTGGGTAATCGGCCCCAGTGCCTTGATCTGCTCGGCGAAGGTGTGTTCGGCGTGCATTTCCAGTTTCTGCGCCGGCAACAGTTCGCGCCAGAACAGCGATTGGGTTTCGATCTGGCTGTCAGTGCCGCCTTTGACGAACGCGCCCTGGATCGAGCAGGTGTCCGGGTAGTTGCCCTTGAAGTGCAGGGTGTCGACGATGATCTTCTCGATCTCGCCCGGGTGGCCGAGGGCGACGATCACCCAGTCATTGCCAGGTGTACGACGACGCGCGGTTTCCCAGCCGTCGCCCATGTTGATGCCACGGCCCGGGTTGAGGATGTTGCTCATGCGCCCGAAGTGCTCGTCGGAGCAGGCCAGGGCACGCCCGCCATTGAGCGCGGCAGCCAGGTCGACCTGTTCGTTGTCGCCCACCGAAGACCAGTCGCGGAACGGCACGCCGTACACACGCAGACGGGCGACGCCGCCATCCGGGTAGATGTTGAAGCGCAGATGGCTGAACGCCTGGTCGTTATTGATTTCGTGGTAGTGGTGGCTGTTGCCTTGCAGCTCTACCGCCGACAGCACTTCCACCCACTGGGTGTTGGCGTCCGGCTCGCCCGAGGCCAGGAAGCAGGCTTCCAGGGAGGCCGACGGCGGGAAGTTGCCGGTGAAGAATGAAGTGTCGATGTCCACGCCCTTGATCGAGCCGGGCACGCCCAGGCGGATCACTGCGCTGTCGTAGCCTTCGAAGCGCTTGCGGCGTGACTCCCAGCCGTCCATCCACTTGCCGTTGTCATCGAAAACGCCCTCCTTCCATACGGCCGGGGTCGGCTGGAACAGGCGGTTGGCGTCGGCGAACCAGTCATCGGTCACCGAGATGATCTTGGTGCCCAGGCGGGCGTCGGCCAGGTTGACGAACTTCTCGAAAGGTACGGGTTGCGCTTTCATTCTTCTTGTCTGCCTTAGATAGAGTGGCTGGGGATGGTCGTTTAGAGGGTCAATAAACGGAACAACGCGATCTTATTGATCTCGTCCAGCGCGCACTTGAACTCTGTATCCGTGGAGTTATGGATGCGCGTTTCGAACGCGGCGAGGATCTGGTGCCGGTTGCTGCCTTTTACCGCCATGATGAAGGGAAACTTGAACTTGGCCTTGTAGGCGTCGTTCAGCTCGGTGAAGCGAGAAAACTCTTCGGCCGTGCATTGGTGAATCCCCGCGCCAGCTTGCTCATCGGTGCTGGCTTGGGTGAGTTGGCCCTGGACGGCGGCTTTACCGGCCAGGTCCGGGTGAGCGTTGATCAATGCCAACTGGCGGGTGTGATCAGCACTCAACAGGATGTCGCTCATGCGCTGGTGCAGGGTTTCGATCTGGTCGATCGAGGCATCCTGGCCCAGGTCGAAGGCCTTTTCGGCCACCCATGGCGAGTGTTCGTAGATATCGGCAAAGGCCTGGACGAAAGCGTCACGGCTCAAGGTCGAAGGTTTCAAGGTCTGGAATGCAGTCATTTCGCCGCTCCCGTGCAGGGGTGGGTTTGCTGCCAATGGCGGGCAATGTCGACACGCCGGGTGAACCACACCTGTTCGTGACTCTTGGCGTATTCAATAAAACGCTTCAAGGAGGCCAGGCGTGCCGGGCGGCCAATCAGGCGGCAATGCAAACCGATGGACAGCATCTTCGGTGCCTCGGCGCCTTCGGCATACAGCACGTCAAACGCGTCTTTGAGGTACTCGAAAAAATCATCGCCCTTGTTGAAACCCTGCACCTGGGTAAAGCGCATGTCGTTGGTGTCCAGGGTGTAGGGGATCACCAGGTGCGGCTTGCCGCTGGGGGTGTTGGGTTCCCAGTAGGGCAGGTCGTCGTCATAGGTGTCGCAGTCATACAGGAAGCCGCCTTCCTCCATCACCAGCCGGCGCGTGTTGGGGCCGGTGCGCCCGGTGTACCAGCCCAGTGGGCGTTCGCCGGTGAGTTCGGTGAGGATGCGGATGGCTTCGAGCATGTGCTCGCGCTCCTGGGCCTCGTCCATGTACTGGTAGTCGATCCAGCGGTAGCCGTGGCTGCAGATTTCGTGACCGGCAGCCACCATCGCGCGGATCACGTCCGGGTGGCGCTGGGCGGCCATGGCTACGGCGAAGATGGTCAGCGGGATATCGAATTCTTTGAATAGCTTCAGGATGCGCCATACGCCGGCACGGCTGCCGTATTCGTACAGCGATTCCATGCTCATGTTGCGCTCGCCTTGCAGCGGCTGGGCCGAGACCATTTCCGAGAGGAAGGCTTCGGACTCTTTGTCACCATGCAGGATATTGCGCTCGCCGCCTTCTTCGTAGTTGAGTACGAACGATAGCGCGATGCGTGCCTTGCCCGGCCAGTGGGGGTGAGGAGGGTTACTGCCGTAACCGATCAGGTCGCGTGGGTAGTCAGCGCTCACTGCAGTCTTCCTTCTTGTTCGTCGAGGTGGCGATGAGTGATTGTATACAACTTATTCGCCACTTTGTAAGTGTGCATTTCTGCATTTTTTCTGAACGGTCGGTTTACAAGGGTTGCAAGAAACCTGCCTGACTGGTCAATTTAAGCAAAATAACTGCGCTGTCTGCGTAGGTGCATAGAACTGTAGGAGCGAGCTTGCTCGCGAAGAACTTAAAGTCACCGCGTTTCTCCTGAAGACCCGCGGTATCGTTGGCGATTTTCGCGAGCAAGCTCGCTCCTACAGGGGGGCAGGTCAAAAGACGCGATGAGTAGGCTGAATTTATTGTGTACAATTTTAGTTGAAAATGTCTTAATCACCCATCGCCGGCTTTTTCACTGCCCTGAAAAAGTGCGGATTTCTCTTCTACTGACTTCGGGAGGCGTGTAGACGCCATGGGACGTTTGACCACACACGTTTTGGACGCCGCACATGGCTGCCCCGGCAGCGCGATCAAGGTTGAGCTGTACCGCGTCGAAGGCGCGCAGCTGGAGCTGGTTGCCAGTGCCATGACCAACAGCGACGGCCGTTGCGATGCGCCACTGCTGCAAGGTGACGACTACCGCAGCGGTGTCTACCAGTTGCAATTCAGTGCCGGCGACTATTACCGCGCCCGTGGTGTACAGCTGCCCCAGCCTGCGTTTCTCGATGTGGTGGTGCTGCGCTTTGGCATCAGCGCTGAACAGGATCATTACCATGTGCCCCTGCTGATTTCGCCTTACAGCTACTCCACCTACCGCGGTAGCTGAGTCGTCACCGCGCTTTACCCCCAATGCTCTTCGTTGGTTTCGCCCGCACGCACTGCGGGCTTTTTTTTGCCTGCGGCCTGTGGGTGGGGCGCCCAACTATGTAACGCACCCTGGATAGCCGGGGTGCCTAGGCTCGGCTTTTTCTGTACGGGAAAGCCCGCCATGAGCACTGACACCACCTCCACCTGGGCCGACAAGCTCGACTTCGACGACCCGCACACTACATCAGCAGACCGTGACGAGGCGATGCGCACGCTGCTGACCCGTCGGCTCAACGCGGTCATGCAGCCCAGCCTGGAAATCAATCGGCTCCACCAAGCGCAGGCCAGCGCCAGCGAAGCGGCCAAGGTCCTCAGTGGCTTGCTTGGCCGTGCGCCCAGAGTGCTGGGAGTCGTGCGCAACGCGCTGCATGAGGCATTTGGCCTGGACCCGGACACAGTGCTGTTCACCGAACCGCGGCCACCGGCCCCGCCCCAGAAGGTCGACAGCCTGACCGAACGCGCACTGGCCTTGCTGATCCAGCCCTATGTACCGGTCAATATCAACCACTTCACCGCGCTGAGTATCAAGGATGATCCGGCCCGTACCTTGCCTTATACGGCTTGGGATGCCCTGTTGCGGGTCAAGGGCTTGGCCTTGCTCGGCCGCATCGAACAGGCGGCCCGTGAGTATTGGCAGCAGCTGGCCCATGGTTCGTGGTTGACCCGTCGCGAGCGCTGGGTGCAATTGCGTACCTCCTTGTTTGCCGCAAACGCTTGGCTGGCCTATCGCGCGTACCACCTGTCTGACAGCGGCTATGACATGCTGCGCAAGTTGCTGGAAATACCCGAAGCCGACCAGCGCCAGCGGGCCGGCGGCGAATGGGCGAACGTTCAGGCGAGCAAGGTCATGTGGCCTGCCACCAACCAGCGTAGCGTGTCGGTTCCGGGTGCCTTGCATGTCTATCGCGAGGGCGGTGAGGGGGATTCGCCCCACGTGGTGTATCTGCCTGGCCTGTTTCGCCAGTTCTACGAATTCGCTTCCTGGCACCAATTGGTGTGTGATCTGCCGATACTGGTCAATGGCCCGCTGAGCCGCATGTTGTGGCAGTGCCTGCCGTTGCGCCGCTGGCATGAACTGTGTGAGGCACCCAGCGTTATACCCATGCCGTTCGTACCACAGCGTGGCGGCGTGTTGCGCGGTGACGCGCTGTTGGTCAGTGCCGGCGAGGCGCTGGACGGGCAATGGGATAACGAACTGGCGTGTGCCTTGTCGATCAACCACGCGGCGGTAGGCCTTCAGGGCGCGAGCGCGTCAGCGGCTCCCGATGTGCGGCGCTTTCTCAAGTTTATCGAGAAAGGACGTCGGCGCCTGGTCACTTTCCCGCGCTTGGGACACACCCTGGAGATCTTGCTGGAGTGGGATCGGCAGCGCCGCAGCGACGAGATCGTGGCTGGGCACCTGGCGCCGGAACTTGCGTTGAAAACCCGCGAAGCGCAGCTCAAGCGTTACGAAAAAGGCCTGATGGGCTTGCTCGACGCGACGGATGTGGGCAAGGACAGCGTGGCCTACCAGGATTTTCTCAGCCTCGAACGCCAGTGGCAGACACATGTAGAGACTGCGCGCAAATGGGCGTGGGGGCCGCTGGACCGTGTGTTTGAAAAAGAGTATTGGCAGGAGCAACCCGAGGGTTCGCGCAATCGTGGCTCCTTGCTGGGCTCGGCACAGCTGCAGGCTTTGCTGTACGAGGCGCAGATGCAACACCGCCTGAGCCTGCTCAGCGACGCCCACTTGGCACATCTCGAAACAGCGCTGAGTAAAGCCTGGCGGCCTGGGCAGCGGGCCACCGATACCTGCGTGCTGCAAGTGGCGGTGGGCGGTGATGCCTTGTACCCACTGCTGGGCGCGGTGCTGGTGACTTGCAACGCGGCCCAGGCCAACCCTGACGCCCCGCACCCGGTGTTGTTATATGTGGCCGGACATTACGGAGGGCTGGTGGCGTTTGACTCCCTGAGTGCGTTTGCCAAGGCGCTTGAAGCCAGCCTGAAAAGCCGCGATGGCTCGATGCTGTGGCGCTGTATCGGGCGGCACCAGCGCACGCAGGCGCGCATTGCGATCAGCGCGGTGCCCACCGATACGCCCCTGGTGGTGAGCTATGCAATGATCGAACGCGCCTTGCTCAAAGACCTGTTCATCAAGCAGGTGCAACATCACATCGAGATGAACAAGCTGATTGATCAGGGGCACCGGCTGTTCAACCAGGTGAGTGACCGGGAACTGAGCCGGCAGTTATTGGCCCAGGAATTGTTCGACGGCCTGCAGGTGCCGGCCAATGATGCACGGACCCTGGCCATGGCCAATCTCAACCTGTTGCAGACGGCCGCCATCCAGGCGAAGAAACTGCCGGCCTGGCTGGCCACGGCGACCAGCGCCCAACGCCAGCACTACAAGGGCCTGTGCCGCCGCTACCTGGCCAGTGCCTGGGCGGTGGAACGCAAGCTGTGGCTGGAGTTGCCCGACCTCGAATCCTTTGCCCGCCAGGCGCTGATCGCCCGCTTGAGCAAAGACGGTTTGTACCCGCCATTGGATATCGATAAACCCCTGCTCGATGTGCCAGATGATGTGAGTTCCCAGTTGTGTAGCTGGTCGAGCCAATGCGCGGTGGGGGATCGCGATGTGAAAATCACTGTCAGCCAGCAGCGCACGACCTTCAGCCTGCTGCAATTGGCGCTGCATAACCTGGATCCCAAAGCCCCATGGACCCGCTGGCGCTTGAACCGTGCACGCTGGCTCGACCCGGATCTGAAAAAACGACTGAGTGTGCGTTACCTGATCAAGACGCTCGCCTCCCTGGATCTGGGTGGGGAATACGACAAGCTGATCCAGCGCGCGTTTTACCCGCCGGCATCGACCCGGATACCGTCCCAGGGCTTATCCCAGGCGCTGGTCTATCGGGCTCTGCAACAAAGGGCTCAGATGCAGGTATACAGCGCGGTCCGGCAGGGCTTGAGCGAGCAGGCGCAACGGCTGTTCAGCCGCGTCATGGAGGCGCAGGTGGCCAGTGATCTGAGAGGTGACGGGCTGGATGTGCAATTGGGGTTGGTGCGTCTGGTGGGCCACACTCTGGAGCATGATCGCCATGTCGCCGCAATGCTGGTGATGCAGGACAGGCTTTCCGGACTGTGCATCGTCTATTGGCCCGCAGCGTTGGAAAGCCCGCCCATCGCCGAGTACGCCAGTGTGGCGCTGGCCGAGCAAGCCTTGAACAAGGACGGTGCCTTGCCCCTGAATCGCAAGGTGTTGGCGCGCCAGGTGGCGCCCGGCTGGGAGACCCAGGCGGTCGACAGCTACCCCGGCGAAGACCCGCAGGTAGCACCGCGCAAGCTGTTTGTACACCGTATTGACGTGCCGTCGGTGGCCCGTCTTATTGGGCTGATCGTCGGTTTCTTCGCGGTGCGGCATAAGGTGCCGGCGGTTGACCCGGACAGTGTGGCGGCGCAAATCAACGAGCAGATTGCGCTGGTGCCCGAAGGTTGGCTGGCCACGGTGACCACCTCCCAGGGCAATGCCAGGGCGCTGCTGGCCCATGCACGGATGTTCGAGGTGCAGCGTCGTACCCAGGCCCAGTCCAACTCTTCCCTGGCGTTGCAGGCGTATCGCGAGCAACGTCTGGGTGAGCAGCATGCTGCGAGCATCCGCGGGCTGCTGTCCTTTGTCCCGGTGCTGGGCGTGGGTATCAGCCTGTACGAAATGCTGCTTGCGGCGCGGCGTTATCATTTCAGCCGCGATGCCCACGACGCCGTGGATGTGGCGTTCCTGACCCTGCTGGCGTTCGTTGACGTACTGTTGTCGTTTGGCCCCGCGCCCAAGGGGGCCAGGGTTGCGCGGGTCGCCCTGTCGCACTTGCATCGCCATCATGGTTTCGCCAGCGGTGCGCTCGCCGGCCTGAACGTCTCGCCTGGCAGACCGCTCAGCCTGCTGGGACGCTTCAAGTATTCAGGCGGGTTGGAAGATGCTGTCGAGTTGAAGTGGCCCCAAGACAAGGGACGGTATGTGAAAAATGGTCAACAGTTGCTGGCCGATGGTGACGAGATTTATTCGGTGTATCAACGCCGGAATGAAGCGGACCTGCGCTTGAAAACGCCTTCTGCGCAAGGCTCGGACGAACTGGTGCTGCACATCGAGCACCCTCGTGAGTGGCTGCTGCAGGCCGATGCGCCGGTAGCGGGGCCGAGTTCCGCGGTATTCCAACCTTGGGCTCCGGCCCGGAGCGCCGGTGAGTGGGCACCGCCCTCGCGGGCCCTCACGGAGGCGGCTCTGCGGGCTTCGCCGATAGCCGACACCACCTGGCAAAGTTGGGGTTTCCAGCCGGATTTCGCGCTGAACGAGGTAGCGCCCCCGCGCCGGATTTACCAAGTGCCCGCGATGTCAGGTTACCCGGGATACGAGGTGCTGCAGTTAGGCGGCAACTATTTCCGGCTGTTGCCCCAGGGCTCTGGGGTGTCGTCCCGCAGTATCGTTTTCATCATGAGAAACCACGATCTTTCCTTCAGGGCCTATGGGTATATGGAGCGTTGGTTGGGCAGCAACTCTGCCGAACAGCCGGTGCCGACCACCCTGGGTACCGATGGTTTATGGACGCCGCATCAACCCCTGTTCAACGAACCCTTGAGCGTGACAGTGGGCAGAGCCTTTCCCATGCTGACGGAGGGCAGCCGGCTTTTTTTGGGCGAGCGCCTGGTTGAGCTGGCGGACAGCGGGACTTCGATTACGGCCACGCATTTACTCAATATCCGCGCCAGCCTCGACCATTGGCTGGCGCCGGGCACTACGGGGCATATGGTCGATTTGTTGAAGATACTCCGGCCCGCGGGCGTCCCCGGTGCGGCCAGTATCAATATAGGGGTCGATGGGGCTTCACCCGGGTTCATGCGCGTAGATTTCGCGCCTCCCTTCAGGCTCGATACCGCATTGCTCAGGAGTATGGGCAGAGGCCGTAATGCGCGGCGCTCGCAAGCGGCACAAGGCGCGGTCAGGCAGGTTCTTGAGCAGAATGGCTTTGTCGTCAGTCCCATCGACAGGCGCCATGGCGGGCCGGCCTCAATCGATTTCTTCTGTACGCATCCGGAGACCGACAGGGTTTATTTCGTGCTGACGCGCTGGGCCGACAATCGCACGGTCGTCCTGCGCTCACGGGTGGCGCCGCAGCTCTCCGATACGTGGTTTCGCCAGCGATTCATCTCGGCCACGCCGTTCTCGGCGGAGTTCGCGGCCATGAAAATCGCCCTGAACGAGGGGCGGCTGGTCAGGCTGGTGGCGGGCGTCCAATGGTCGGCTCGGTATGCCGAGCCGCCCAGTGTGTTTTTTGCCAAGGTCGCCGCGCTCACCCCTTGAGCAATGCGGTGGCCGCCGCGCCGCCAAACAGTGCAGCACTGATCCGGTTGAACCAGCTTTGCCCCGAACCGCTGCGCAAATACCGCGCAGCGCCATGGGCACCCAGGCCGTAGGCCAGTTTGCACAACAGGTCGAGCACGGTCCAGGTGGCGATCATGACCAGCAACTGCGGCAGGAACGCCTGTTGGCTGCTGAGAAATTGTGGCAGGAAGGCTGCGAAGAACAAGATGTCCTTGGGGTTGCTGGCGCCCAGCACAAAAGCCCGGCCAAACAGGCTGCGAAAGCGCGGCGTCGCCTGGGCCTGCGGGACTTCGGTGGCGTGGCTTGGTTGACGCGATTGCTGCCAGCTCTGCCAGGCGAGGTAGGCCAGGTACAGCGCACCCACGACCTTCAGGGCGCTGAACAGTTGCTCCGAGGCCAGCAGTAGCGCACCCAGGCCCAAAGCCGAAGCGCTCAGCAGGCAGATCGAAGCAAACACGCCGCCCAGAAACGCCGGGTACGAACGGCGCAGGCCGTAGTTGAGGCTGTTGCTGATCATCAGCAGCGACAGCGGGCCGGGGATCAGGATCACGACCAATGCAGCGCCGCTGAACAGCAGCCAGGTTTCCAGGTTCATCTACATTCCTCCCTTCATGCAAAAGCCCCACCCGAAGGTGAGGCGGTTTTTCAGCCATTCCCGGACTACAGGAAGATGAACTTGGCGATAAAAATCGCGCAGAGCACCCACAGGCTGACGGAAATCTCCCGGTATTTGCCGGTGCCGGCCTTGAGCGCCACATAAGTGATAAAGCCCAGGGCGATCCCATCGGCGACCGAGAACGTCAGCGGCATCATGATCGCGGTGACGATCGCCGGGATGCTGTCGGTGGCTTCATCCCAGTTGATATGGGCCATGCTCGCCATCATCAACATTGCCACATAAATCAACGCGCCCGCAGTGGCGTAAGCGGGAATCATGCCTGCCAATGGGGCGAAAAACATCGCCGCCACGAACAGCACGCCCACGGTCACGGCAGTCAAGCCGGTGCGACCACCGGCCGCCACGCCTGCGGCGCTTTCTACATAACTGGTCACGGGTGGTACACCCACCATGGCGCCGAACACGCTGGAAGCACTGTCGGCCTTCAATGCGCGAGACAGGTTGTCGATCTTGCCGTCGGCCTTCACCAGTCCGGCACGTTGGGCAACGCCCATCAGTGTACCGGCAGTGTCAAACATGTGTACAAAAAGAAAGGCAAATACCACGCTGATCATGCTCACATTGAACACACCCATCACATCCATGGCCATCCAGGTCGGTGCCAGGCTCGGTGGGATGGAGGCAATGCCGTTGTAATGCACCAGGCCCAGGCCCCAGCCCGCGAGGGTTACGGCAATGATGCTGATCAGGATCGCGCCGAATACACGGTGATAACTGAGGATGGCAATCAGCAGGAAACACACCGCCGCCAGCAGCGGTGCCGGTTCGTGCAGGGAACCGAGCTTGATCAAGGTGGCCGGGCTGTCGACGATGATGCCTGCGGTTTTCAGGCCGATCACCCCGAGGAACAAGCCGACGCCTGCGCCCATGGCATGGCGCAGGCTGACCGGGATGCTATTGAGCAGCCATTCGCGAATGCGTGACAGCGTCAGAATCATGAACAGCACACCCGAGACAAATACCGCGCCTAGGGCGGTTTCCCAGGTGTAGCCCATGGTGCCGACCACGGTGTAAGTGAAAAAGGCGTTCAAGCCCATGCCCGGCGCCAGGCCCACCGGCCAGTTGGCGTACAGGCCCATCAACAGGCAGCCCAGGGCGGCGGCGATGCACGTGGCGACAAACGCCGCGCCGTGATCGATACCGGCGTCAGCCATGATGTTGGGGTTGACGAATATGATGTAGGCCATGGTGATGAAGGTGGTGAGGCCGGCGATCAGCTCGGTCTTCACTGTGGTGCCATGCAAGCGCAGTTTGAACAGGCGCTCCAGCCAGCCACCTTGCGGCGCGGCGAGGTCCAATGTAGGGGCTTCGGTTTTACGGCTATCCACAGCGAGTACTCCTCAATCGTTTTATTGTTATTTCCAGCGCCGGTCACATGAGTGGGCAACAGCACTTTGAGGTACTGGCGGGTTTGTTGACCAAAAGGTCAGGAACTCGCACGAAGCGAATTATGCTTTTGTATACAAATAAAGCAAATAATGTTTTCGATTGTCTGGACGAAAGGAGATGAAAGGCGATTTTCCAGGACGTGCTGGGTAATTATTCTGCCGCTCGCCTTGAAACAACTCCTCGACACCCGCACCTTATCGGCGCAAGCATTCGGTCAGAGCGCACAAGCGGCATAAGGGGAGCCCCATGTACAAGGTTTATGGCGATTACAAGTCGGGCAACTGCTACAAAGTCAAACTGATGCTCAATCTGCTGGGCATCCCGTATCAATGGATCGATGTCGACATCCTCAACGGCGACACCGAGACCGCTGAATTCCTGGCCAAGAACCCCAACGGCAAGATCCCGGTACTGGAGCTGGAAGACGGTACCTGCCTGTGGGAGTCCAATGCGATTCTTAACTTTCTCGCCGATGGCAGTGAGTTCCTGCCGTCCGAACCGCGTCTGCGCACCCAGGTATTGCAGTGGCAGTTTTTCGAGCAGTACAGCCATGAGCCATATATTGCGGTGGCGCGGTTTATCCAGTTCTACCTGAACATGCCGGAAGATCGCCTTGAGGAATACAAGACCACCCACAAGGGCGGTTACAAGGCCTTGAGGGTCATGGAACGCCAGCTGCAAGCCACGCCGTACTTGGTGGGTGAGCAGTATTCGATTGCCGATATTGCGCTGTATGCCTACACCCATGTGGCCCATGAAGGGGGCTTCGACCTGGCGCCTTACCCGGCGGTGCAGGCGTGGTTGCAGCGAGTGGCCAGGCATCCGAAGCATGTGACCATGGTGGATTAAACACAGGCGCAAAGGTGGGAGGGGGCTTGCCCCCTCCCACATTCAGCGCAGCGGCGTATCGGATAATTCTTCATTGAGCAGCTCAAAGCAGCGTTGTGCTGCCGGGCTCAACGTCATCCCACTGCGACTGATCAAGCCAATCTCTCGATTTACCCCGGGGTGCTTGATGTCGATCCGCTTCAGCCCTTCCAGGCTGTCTGCCGCTGACTCCGGCAGCACGCTGATTCCCAGCCCCTGGCGCACCAATGCCAATACCGTCGACATGTAGTTGGCCTCCATGCCCGCGTTCAGCGTCAATCGGGTCTCGTCAAACAGGGCGTCCACCTGTTCGCGCACGCTGCTGTCGCGTCCGGTAAGGATGATCGGCTGCTCTGCCAGTTGCTCCAGGGTCAGTGAGCGATAGCGCGTCAGCCGATGGTCCAGCGGCACAAACGCACACAAGCGGTCATTCAGCACCGGCAGAAATTCCAAGCCATGACTCAAGCGCGCGCGTACCCCAATGCCGAAATCCACCTCGCCGTTGCGCACCTGGGCATGAATGCGATGGGCCACCAAGTCATGCAGGCGCACCTCAATGCCGGCAAAGCGCTGGCGAAACAGGCGCAAGGCCGGGGGCAGGGCGCCGGCGCATACCGAAGGCAGGGCGGCGATGGTCACCACGCCCCGGCGCAGGGCGGCCAGGTCGCGGGAGCCGGTGACGATGTTGTCCAGGTCCAGCAGCAGTTTCTCCATGGGCCCGCGCGCCTCCTGGCCGGCAGCGGTAATACTCACGTGGCGCGGGCTGCGGTCGAGCAGGGCGACGCCGAGCCAGTCTTCCAGTTGTTGCACCTGCACGGTCAGGGCCGACGGCGACAGATGCAGCTCATTCGCGGCCTTGGTAAAACTGCCGGTGCGGGCAACGGCGAGGAAAGCCTGAATGTGCTGGATCGAGTTTTTCATTCTGTTTTTCCGAACGTGCTAGGCCGAATATTCCAATTTACAAAGACTAACCCGCTTCCAATACTCCAGGGAAAACAATAACCGGCCAACCAGGCCGTCCTGGAGTAACCCATGCTCGCAACCCTGGGTGTCATCACCATCCTCTGCCTGCTCGCTGCCGTCATGAGCAAGCGCCTCTCACCGCTGGTGGCCCTGATCGCCTTGCCGATCATCGCCGCGCTGCTCGGTGGGTTCGGCCTGCAGACCAGTGCCTTCATCATTACCGGGATCAAGAACGTCGCCCCCGTGGTCGGCATGTTTGTCTTCGCAATCCTGTTTTTCGGGATCATGACCGACGCCGGCATGCTTGACCCCATCATTGATCGCATCCTGCGCACGGTAGAGACGCGTCCCACAAGGATTGTGGTCGGTACCGCGACCTTGGCGTTGCTGGTGCACTTGGACGGCTCTGGTGCGGTGACCTTTCTAGTGACGGTGCCGGCGATGCTGCCGTTGTATACGCGGCTGGGCATCGACAAGCGCATTCTCGCCTGCGTTTGCGCAATGGCGGCGGGGGTCAACTTCCTGCCCTGGACCGGGCCGGTATTGCGCTCATCGGCGGCCCTGCATGTGCCTGTCGCTGACCTGTTCCAGCCGTTGATCCCGGTGCAGATCGTCGGGCTGATCTTTGTCTTCGCCTGTGCCTGGTGGCTGGGCCATCGTGAAGAAAAGCGCCTCGGCCTGGGCGCCGGCTCCACGGTAGATGCAGTGCCGCAGCGGGTACTCAGCGATGACGATATCAAGCTGCGCCGCCCACGGCTGTTTTGGGTCAACCTGCTCCTGACCGTACTGGTGATGGTGGTGATGATCGCCGGTTGGGTCGACCCGGTGGTGATGTTCATGCTCGGCACCGTGATCGCGCTGTGTATCAATTACCCCAACGTCGACGCCCAGCGTGCACGCATCGACGCCCATGCGAAAACCGCGCTGACGATGGCCAGTATCCTGCTCGCCGCCGGGGTGTTCACCGGCATCATGCAAGGCACCGGCATGCTCAAGGCCATCGCCGAAGTGGCGGTGGCGCAGATTCCGGCGGGTCACGGCAAGTTGATCCCGGCAGTGGTGGGCTTTTTATCCATGCCCTTGAGCATGTTGTTTGATCCCGATTCCTATTATTTCGGTGTGATGCCGGTGATCGCCGAAGTCGGCAAAGCCTTGGGCGTCGACCCCCTGCAAGTGGCCCAGGCCTCGTTGCTGGGCGTGCACACCACTGGTTTCCCGGTCAGCCCGCTGACCCCCGCAACCTTCCTGCTGGTGGGCCTGTGCAAGATCGAGCTGGCCGATCACCAGCGCTTCACCATTCCTTTCCTGTTTGCCGCGTCGGTGTTGATGACCCTGACGGCATTGCTCCTGGGAGTGATTTGAGATGAATACATTGCGTATCGGTTCCGGCGCCGGCTATTCCGGCGATCGCATAGAACCGGCTGTGGAACTGGCCGAACAGGGCGACCTGGATTACCTGGTGTTCGAATGCCTGGCCGAACGCACCATTGCCCTGGCGCAGCAGGTGCGTATCAGCGACCCGCAGGGCGGTTACGACCCGCTGCTGGGTGAGCGCATGCACCGGGTCTTGCCCTTTGTCGGACGGCTTGCAGGGCGTCGCCGCTTGCGCGTGATCACCAATATGGGCGCGGCCAACCCGCTGGCGGCTGCCATTGAAGTACGGCGTATTGCCGCCGAACTCGGCCTTGGCCTCAAGGTGGTGGCCGTGGTGGGCGATGATGTACTGCACGCCTTGCCTGGCGAGCAGTTGCTGGATAACGGCCAGACCGTTGCTTCCCTCGGCGAGCGCCTGATTTCCGCGAATGCCTACCTGGGGGTGGACGGCATTCTTGAGGCGCTGCGCGTCGACGCTGATGTGGTGATCACCGGGCGTGTGGCCGACCCTTCGTTGTTCCTGGCGCCGCAGATGTTTGAGTTTGGCTGGGCCGCTGATGATTGGCAGCGTCTGGGTCGCGGCACTTTGGTTGGGCATTTGCTCGAATGTGCCGGGCAGGTCAGTGGCGGTTATTTTGCCGACCCGGGTTTCAAGGATGTGGATGACCTGGCGTGCCTGGGTTTTCCGCTGGCTGAAGTCGATGCGGATGGCCACGCCTTGATCACCAAAGTCACAGGCTCCGGGGGGCGGATCAGCCGGGCCACATGCGCCGAGCAGTTGATCTACGAAGTGCATGACCCTGCCGCTTATTTGACCCCGGATGTGACCGCCGATTTTTCCCAGGTTGGGTTTGTCGAGGAGAACGTGGACCGAGTGCGTATCCAGGGCGCTGATGGCCGTGCGCGGCCTGAACAATTGAAGGTCAGCGTCGGTTATCTGGATGGCTGGATCGGTGAGGGACAGATGTCCTACGGCGGTCCGGGGGCTGTCGCACGGGCGCAGCTGGCACGAGACGTTGTACTCAAACGTCTGGAATTGATGGGCGTGAAGATGCAGGAGGTGCGCGCCGAGTTGATCGGCATAGACGCGCTGCACGGCCAGCGCAGCAGTGTTGAACCCTGGGAAGTACGTCTGCGGGTGGCGGCCCGTTGTGAGGAACGCAGTGAAGCCGTGCGCGTCGGCAATGAAGTGGAAACCCTCTACACCAACGGCCCTAGCGGTGGTGGAGGCGCGAGCAAGAACGTGCGCCAGGTGGTGGCGGTAGCCTCGTTATTGCTGCCCCGAGAGTCGGTCAAGGTGAGGATTGAAGTATGAAACTGCACATGCTGGCCCATTCCCGCACCGGGGATAAGGGCGACACGTCGAACATTTCCATCATTGCTTATCGCGCCGAGGATTATCCGTTGCTGTGTGAACAGTTGACTGCTGAGCGCGTGGCCGAGTTCTTTGCCGGTTTACGTGAACTTGATGCGCCGCCGGTACGGCGTTATGAGCTGCCGAGCGTGCAGGGGCTGAACTTCGTTCTGCCGGGAATCCTGCGCGGCGGCGTGACACGCTCACTGGCCCTGGACGCCCACGGTAAGTGCCTGGGCTCGGCACTGCTGGATCTGGACCTGATAACACCGACCTGATTTCTGTAGGAGCGAGCTTGCTCGCGAAAAACGTCAACGATAACGCGTGCTTCCTGAGTAAACGCGGTGCCTGAGAGTTTTTCGCGAGCAAACCCGCTCCTACATTGACCGCAGTGTGCTTCAGATCGCAGCGAAGCGCTTGTCCAGGTACTCGATGATCACCTTGGAGTCGTACATCCAGGTGGTCTGGCCGTTTTCTTCGATGCGCAGGCACGGCACCTTGATTTTGCCACCTTGCTCCAGCAGAGTCTGGCGGTCCTGCTCGTTGTTCTTCGCGTCTTTGAGGGCAACCGGCACGTTGAGGCGATGCAGGGTACGGCGGGTCTTGACGCAAAACGGGCAGGCGTGGAACTGATACAGCGTCAGGCTCTTGGCCGCTTCGTCCACTTGCGCCTGTTGTTCGGCGGGGCGTTGTTTTTTGCGTGGGCGGGTCAGGAAATCGCCGGCGATGATGATTTGGCCGAGGCCCACTCGAAGTGCTTTGACGAACATGGCTGTTACCTCTTGCCCATAACTGAGGGGTCGCAGCTTACCTGATTTCTGCAGGCGAAAAAAAACCGGCGATGAACGCCGGTTTTTTTACTACTCGCCCGTTACTTGATCAGGCTGAGGAATTCACTGCGGGTAGCTGCGTTGTCGCGGAATTCACCGAGCATCACCGAGGTGATCATCGACGAATTCTGTTTCTCCACACCGCGCATCATCATGCACATGTGCTTGGCCTCGATCACTACGGCCACGCCGAGGGCGCCGGTCACTTCCAGTACGGCATCGGCGATCTGGCGGCTGAGGTTTTCCTGGATCTGCAGGCGACGCGCATACATGTCGACAATCCGTGCGACCTTCGACAGGCCCAGCACTTTGCCGCTCGGGATATAGGCAACGTGGGCCTTGCCGATAAACGGCAGCAGGTGGTGCTCGCACAACGAGTACAGCTCGATGTCCTTGACCAGCACCATTTCGCTGTTGTCGGAGCTGAACAAGGCACCGTTGGTGACTTCTTCAAGCGTCTGTGCATAACCGCGGCAGAGGTACTGCATCGCCTTGGCGGCACGCTTTGGCGTGTCGAGCAGACCCTCGCGGGAGACGTCCTCGCCGAGTTGGCCGAGAATCTCTGTGTAATTCTGTTCCAGGGACATGAAACTACCTGTGGGATTTTCGCAAAGCGCAAGGTTACGGTGACGGACACATCGCTGCAAGCCTGACGACGGTCTTGTTACTCGTCGCGCCCCTCCAGCATGGTGCGCTTGAGCATCACATACACCGCGCCGGCACCACCATGGCGGGGCTGGCAGGAGGTAAAGCCGAGCACCTGGGCATGCTGGCGCAGCCAGGTGTTGATATGACTCTTGATCATCGGTCGCTTGCCGTCCAGCCGTACAGCCTTGCCGTGGGTAACGCGCACGCAACGGATTTCGAACCGGGTGGCTTCGGCGAGGAAAGCCCACAGGGTTTCCCGGGCTTTTTCCACGTTCATGCCGTGCAAATCGAGACTGCCTTCAAACGGGATCTGGCCGGTCTTGAGCTTGCGTATCTGGCTTTCCTGCACGCCGTCGCGGGCCCACATCAGCTCATCTTCGGGGCCGACGTCAATCACGAACTGGTCCGACAGGCCATCTACCGTAGTGGCATCGGTGCGCACGGTCGCGGCCTGGCGCAGCTTGGCGATCTGCGCCCGGTCAGACTTGGGTTTGCCGGTGTCGGCGCGGTCGTGCTTGATCGGCTTGACGCCGCGCAGCTCGTTTTTGAACAGGGAAAAGTCGTCGTCTTGCATGTCAGCCTCCGCGAAGGGCGGGCAGTTTACCTAAATCGCGGCGGCCAGGGCGCAGCAAATACTATCCAAGCGCCATCAGTCGTGCTTTTTCATCAGGTGCGAGGCGATATTCAACGACAACGGCTGGCGCATCCGCCGACGGCTGCGGCGCCACAGCCATACACCCAGCCATATTACGAGCAGGCCAATCACTAACAGGATCGCCGAGCCGCCCGGGCTGGCATTCAGTTCGCCCAGTGCCGGTGAATGCCCAAACAGGCCGGCGCCACCAGCGCCTGCCAACAATAAACCAACCAGCGCCAGCAACGCGGCAATGCCCGCAACCAGGCGCAGACGCCAATTGCTCGGGCCCTTGGGGCGCAAGCGACGAGCATCAAAACCATCGGATATCTTCATTCCGACCTTTCCTCCAGGGTATCGGCCCTTCGACCGGAAGATACACAGGTTGTTCCTGTACCCGAGGTAAATGCGCCAAATGAGAGGGCTTTGCGGATGAGCGGCGCAGTCAATACGCCGCTCATTGTGGAGTGATCAGATCAGATCTTTGGTCAAGGCGAGGGTGGCGAAGTTGTCGGCCATGATCGCCATTTCGGTCTGCTGTACGTGTTCGGCACTCAGGATGCCGCCCTTGTAAGGCAGGTCGCGGGTGGCACAGGCGTCTTCCACCAGGGTGCAGCGAAAGCCCAGGTTCTTGGCCGCCCGCACGGTGGTACTGACACTGGAGTGGCTCATGAAGCCGCAGACGATCAGATCCAGAGAGCCAAGGTCCTGCAGGTGTTTTTCCAGGCCGGTGCCGTGGAAGGCGCTGGGCAGCAGCTTGCCGATGATGGTTTCGTCACCCTCAGGCTCCAGGCCCGGAATGAACTCGCCACGCTCGCCCTGGGGGTCGAACAGGCCCCCGACGGTGCCCAGGTGGCGCACGTGCACGATCGGGCGCCCGGCGTTACGTGCCGCCGCCGACAGTTGCTTGATATGCTCGACAGCCGCGTCCATGCCCGAAAGGGCGAGGGGGCCGCTGAGGTATTCCTTCTGGGCGTCGATGATCACGAGGGTCGCATGATTGAGGTTGGCTGCTGCGTAACCGCGACCGCTGAGTTGAAACATCGTCTTTGGAACGGACATTCTGGGGGCTCCTGTGAGTGGGGCTTTTGCGACATTGTCCACTGGCTGAGCGCTTCTGTGAATCGCTACCATCGTAAGGTACGCCGTTGCTGGCGTGCAGCCATGTCAAGAGGGGGGCCTGTTTAACACAAAGCGGGCCAATTGGATGAAATCCGACGTACGGGGCCGGGGTTTTCGTACATCGTCGGTACAGGTGAAGGCTGTTAGAATCGCCAGTCGTTTTTTCCAGGAGTCTGCCCCCGTGATCACTTCCCGCCTGCGCACCTTGCGCGACCACATCCGTTGGGCTGTCAGCCGTTTCCATGGGGAAGACCTGTTTTTCGGCCATGGTACCGACAACGCCTGGGACGAAGCCCGGCAATTGGTGCTCGGCGCCTTGCACCTGCCATGGGAAATTGCCGACAGCTACCTGGATTGCAACTTGGAAGAAGAGGAAATCTCCCATGTGCAGCGCTTGTTGCATCGGCGTATCCATGAGCGTGTGCCTACCGCCTACCTGTTGAAAGAAGCCTGGTTCTGCGGCCTGTCGTTTATCGTCGATGAACGCGTGTTGATCCCGCGCTCACCGATTGGCGAGTTGATCGAAAACCGCTTTGAACCCTGGCTGGCACAGCCACCTGCACGCATCCTCGACCTGTGCACCGGTTCCGGTTGCATTGGCATTGCCTGTGCCTATGAGTTCCAGGACGCCGAAGTGGTGCTGGGTGATTTGTCTTTCGAAGCGCTGGAGGTGGCGAATCAGAATATCGAGCGCCACGGCGTCGACGAGCGCGTTTACACCGTGCAAGGTGATGGTTTCGACGGCCTGCCTGGCCAGCGTTTCGACCTGATTGTGTCCAACCCGCCCTACGTGGATGCCGAGGATTTCGCCGACATGCCCGATGAGTACCAGCACGAGCCGGAACTGGGCCTGGCCTGCGGTGACGACGGCCTGAACCTGGTGCGCCGGATGCTGGCCGAAGCGGCCAATCACCTGACCGAGAAGGGGTTGCTGATTGTCGAAGTGGGCAACAGCCAGGTGCATGTTGAGGCGCTGTACCCGGAAGTGGATTTCGCCTGGCTGGATTTCCAGCGCGGCGGGCATGGGGTGTTCATGTTGACGGCTGAGCAGTGCCGCCAACATCAGGCCATTTTTGCTGCCAGGGTTTAACCCAGGTTTAACTGAAGAGACTGGGCCAATGTGGGAGGGGGCTTGCTCCCGATGGGGGAGTGTCAGTAGATGCATTGCTAACTGACACACCGCTATCGGGGGCAAGCCTCCTCTTATCAAACTTCAAGTAAGCTACTGATTTTAAAGAGTTAAAATTTAGTCTCAACGCCGGATATTTTGGAGGCGGCCCAGGTTGCTGCGCGACGGCGCCACGTCGACGATGTGACCGGGTTGTTGGGTTGTTGGGGCGAGTACATATCCGTTGCTTAGGTAACGGCTACTATAGGTTCCGCTCTTACAGCGGCTCACTTTTGAACAGCCGGAATGCCGGCCCAGGCAAAAGTAAGCAAAAGGCTCTTGCCCCACCACTCGGCACCTCGCCCAGGCTCGGTGTGCCCTCTCTCCGGCTTGAAGCCGTGGGCCGCCGTCATGGGCCATCCTTGGCCCAGGACGGCTAACCCGGCGTCCTGCCGGGTTAGCCACGGCTTCAAGCCTGCGTTCGGCCAGCGTGGTTTAACGGGGCGCCTGAGATCAAGATCAAGAGCGACTCGCTGCGCGTCGCAGATACGCTGGCGGTGCTTCTGCTTTTCTGTAGGAGCGAGCTTGCTCGCGAAAAACCTGAGAACGCCGAGTTCTTTCTGGTTTCCCGCGTCATCGTTAACCACCTTCGCGGGCAAGCCCGCTCCCACAGGGGTACGCGCAAGCTTCAACGATCAGGTCGGCTATAAGGCCGCCTCGCTGTGTTTTTGATCTTAGGCGCCCCGTTAAACCACGCTGGCCGGAATTCGACATTGATTTGGGGCACACCGAGCCTGGGCGAGGTGCCGAGTGGTGGGGCAAGAGCCTTTTGCTTACTTTTGCCTGGGCCGGCATTCCGGCTGTTCAAAAGTGACCCGCTGTAAAAGCGGAACCAATACAGACTGTGTGAAAACCTAGCAATCTGCCGGCCGGTTAAAGAAAATGCCCGTATCGCAAGATACGGGCATTTTGCTTATGCGCTATATCCAAGGTGAAGACCGCTCCCAGAGCGCTCTGTTTCCACTTTCGTTGGACGAACTTATCCCCGATGACCATCTGGTTCGGGTGATCGAGGCCTACATTTCCCTGCTGGACCTTGAGCAGTTGGGTTTCGACAAAGCCAGACCCAAGGCCACGGGACGCCCTTCGTACGATCCTGCCGATCTGCTCAAACTCTATCTGTACGGCTATTTCCAGCGTATTCGCTCGTCGCGACGACTCGAGGCCGAGTGTCAGCGCAACGTTGAAGTCATGTGGCTGTTGGGCCGACTGGCCCCTGACTTCAAAACCATCGCTGATTTTCGCCGCGACAACAGTGCGGCGTTCAGCGCCACCTGCCGCGCCTTTGTTCAGTTTTGCCGACACGCTGGCCTGATTGCTGGCGAGCTGGTGGCCATCGATGGCAGCAAGTTTCAGGCGGTGGCTTCGAATCGAAAGCACATGACGCCGAAAAAGCTCAAACACCAGGAAGCGGCGCTCGAGAAGCGCATTGAACGCTATTTGGCGCAGCTCGATGAGGCGGATCGTGGCGAGGAAGGGGAATCCATTGACCGCTCGGCGGTGCAGGCGACGCTTCGGGAGTTGCAGGTAAAAAAGGCCAATAACCAGACCTGCCAACTGCTCATGGAAGCTCAAGGTCTGGTTCAACACATTGTGGGCGAGTCCGATGCGCAAAAAATGCGCACGCCTTCTGGCAAGTTCGTGGCGTACAACATCCAAAGCGCCGTGGACGCTGAACATTGTCTGATTCTGCACCACGAGGTAACTCAGGATGGCTCTGATCGGCAGCAGCTTGAGCCAATGGCAAAAGCTGCTAAAACCGAGCTGAATCAATCGCAATTAAGCGTCACGGCCGATGCCGGCTACTCCAATGGCGAACAGTTTCAAGCCTGTGAAGATGTCGGCATCATGGCCTTCGTACCGCCTAATCGCTCGGTCAACAATCAAGGTGACGGTACTGAGTTTTTTGATCGCACGGACTTCAAGTACGAGGAACAACGCGACGCTTATCAATGCCCTGGCGGTAAATGGCTAACACTTAAGCAGATGAACAAAAGCAATCGGATTTATCAGGCGACTATCGCCGATTGTGGCGTTTGTCCGTTAAAAAGCCGCTGTACCAAAACGAGCCGCCGCCACCTCACGCGCCATGCTCATGAAGCCGCTTTTGAACGGATGGAGCAGCGAATGCGGGCCCATCCCGAGATGATGGCTAGCCGACGATCTATCGTCGAACACCCCTTCGGCAATCTCAAGCAATGGCTATTTGGCAATGGCCGGTTCTTGCTACGACAGCTGAAAGGCGCCAGAGCCGAAATGGCACTGGCGGTACAAGCCTACAACCTGAAAAGGGCGATCAAGGTGCTCGGAGCACAAAAGCTGATGGCGTTGATGGGCTGAGAGGCCCATTATTTTTCAGATTTCAGAAAAGCCAATGCCCCGACAAGTCGGGGCATTGGCTTTTAAACAGCGGCAGACTGCGTTTTCACACAGTCTGCAATAGTGGCCGTAACCTAAATAACGGATATGTACTCGGTCTGATCCAACATCCCGGTCGGCTGTCAGGCCGCCACGGGAGCAAGCTCCCAAGTTTGCTGCGCGACAGTGTCACATCGAAGATGTGGTGGGGACTCCCACATTTGTAATTGCATTCCAGTCTGCTACCGGTGCGTGGCAATCCAGATCAACAACCCCGCCTGAAACACCGTAAACGCCACCAGGCAGGTAATGGTAAAGCGCAGCCCGCTGTCTTCACGCTTGAACTTGGTGACTTTTTCCTCTTCCTTGCGCAGCTTCACTTCCTGTTCCATCAGGTTCTGCTCGGCCTGTTGCAGCATCTGCGCCGCTTCCAGGATCTCCACGAACTGCACCTTCTCGGTGTTCCAGCTATCCAGAACGTCGCCGACCTTGCCTGGCTGCACATTGCCTTTGAGGTGCTGCACATCGGCGTAGGCCACATCAAAGCCCTGGATACGCAGGAAGTGATCGCGACGCAGGCGCGTGGCTTCGTTGAGGGCGTCCTTGTTGGCCAGGTCGACGCCATCGACGCGGTAGTGTGACCATTTCTTCTTTGCCCATGCCGCTGCCTGGGCGACGAGGAAGCGGCCTAGACCACGGTTGGCGGGTTCGATTTCGAGGCTGTTGCCTGGGCCAAAGTGCACGCGGTGTTTATCGTGATCGACCCAGATATCCAAATGATTCTGCTCGCGACGCACCCGTTGGCCTGGCAACTGAATGACCATACGCAGCAAGCTGTGATGTTTGTCATGGCGCTCGGCATAGCCGAACTGCACGAAGCGTAACGGCCGGGCGCCGGTGGCGCGGTCGGTGGCCAGGGGCGCCAGGCGCAGCATCTTGAAATGTTCGGCGTGGACGTCCGCCCACGGCAGGGCCGGCGCCACGACGGCCTCGGGCCCAGTCGGGGTGTCGGCAGTCGATTCGGGTGTTGCTTCGGTGGTTGTCATGCGGCGCGTTCCTGTCCAAGCCCGGCGAGCCGACAGTCTTTTTACTGTCGACCCAGGGCTTATCGGCCGTTTTTCCCAGGACTGGAGGCCAATAGTCGCTTAACGGGGTTGAAGTCCGTCGATAAAGCCGACGATGCGCTGGCCCAGCTCAGCGGCGAGGGGCAGTTTCGGGTCGTTGTAGGACGCCAGTTGCTGCTTCACGTTGTTGGGCACGATGCGCATCACGTGGTTCATGCCTTCGATCACCGTCAGCTGCGCGTCGGGCTTGGCCTTTTTGAGTTGCCGGGCATCTGCTACTCCGACCTGGATGTCGTTGGTGCCCTGGATGATCAACGCCGGCATGCTCAGCTTGGCGAAGGCGGCCGACGGGTCGGCGCGGAACAGGCTGATCAGGTAAGGCTGCACGCTCGGCCGGAAAATGCCCTCCAGCGGACGCGGCACGTCGGCGTCCACCTGGCCGGCCTTGAGGTGGTCGAGGATTTGATTACTGCGCAGTAGCAGGGCGGGGGGTAAGTGATCAGCCAGTTGCTGGCGAATTACCTGGTCCACCGGGCGGGCGCTGCCGGACAAGGAAATGACCCCCGCCGGCGCCAGTTGCGGGGCGGCGAGTGCCGCCACCAGGGCGCCTTCGCTATGGCCCAGCACGATCAACGGGCCCATGCGCGGGTCGGCCTTGAGCAACTTGCCCCAGGCCACGGCGTCGGACACGTAGGCGTCGAGCGTCAGGTTGCGCTCATCCGGCGTGGCCGCCAGGCTCGCGGCCACGCCGCGCTTGTCGTAGCGCACGCTGGCGATGTTGTGCCGGGCAAGTACCCAGGCCAGGCGCTTGAGGCTGTCATTGCGGGCGCCGTCGGCGCTGTTGCCATTGCGGTCGGTGGGGCCGGAGCCGGCGATGATCAGCACCACCGGCACCGGTTTGTCGGACTGCGGTAACAGCAACGAGCCAAATAGCTCGCCGCTGCCGGTGTCCAGGCTGATCGGGCGTTGCAGTACGACAGGGGAGGCGGCCTGGGCCACAGTGGTCAACAGGGTGAGGGTGAACAGTAAAACTCGCAGCATCATCGCGCCATCATCAGAGAGGTGCCGGTTGGACCAACGTCTACCGGTAAGGTTTCGAGGATGAACTAGTCGGTTAGCCTGCGTATACTGGCCGTCTTAAGTTATTACGGTTGACTTGATTCAACTGATTTCACGGAGCGCCCTGCATGTCCGGCAATACCTTCGGCAAATTGTTCACCGTCACCACCGCGGGCGAAAGCCATGGCCCGGCGTTGGTCGCCATTGTCGACGGCTGCCCGCCAGGCCTGGAGCTGAGCCTTGACGACCTGCAGCATGACCTCAACCGCCGCAAGCCCGGTACCAGCCGCCACACCACCCAGCGCCAGGAACCGGACGAGGTCGAAATCCTCTCCGGGGTCTTCGAAGGTCGCACCACCGGCTGCGCCATTGGCCTGTTGATTCGCAACACCGACCAGAAGTCCAAGGACTACTCGGCGATCAAGGACCTGTTCCGCCCGTCCCACGCCGATTACACCTACCATCACAAATACGGCGAGCGCGACTACCGTGGCGGTGGCCGCAGCTCGGCGCGGGAAACTGCAATGCGTGTGGCTGCCGGCGCCATCGCCAAGAAATACCTGGCCACCCAGGGCATCGTCATCCGTGGCTACATGAGCCAGCTGGGCCCGATTGAAATCCCGTTCAAGAGCTGGGACAGCGTGCAAGACAACGCCTTCTTCTGCCCCGACCCGGACAAGGTGCCGGAACTGGAAGCCTACATGGACCAGTTGCGCCGCGACCAGGACTCCGTCGGCGCCAAGATCACCGTGGTGGCCGAAGGGGTTAAACCGGGCCTGGGCGAGCCGATCTTCGACCGCCTCGACGCCGAGCTGGCCCACGCACTGATGAGCATCAACGCGGTGAAGGGTGTGGAAATCGGCGCCGGCTTTGCCTGCGTAGCCCAACGCGGTACCGAGCATCGCGATGAGCTGACCCCTGAAGGTTTCCTCAGCAATAACGCGGGCGGTATCCTCGGCGGTATTTCCTCCGGTCAGCCGATCGTGGCGCACCTGGCGCTCAAGGCGACTTCGAGCATTACCACGGCGGGTCGCTCGATCGATGTACACGGCAACCCGGTGGACATGATCACCAAGGGCCGCCACGACCCGTGCGTCGGTATCCGCGCCACGCCAATTGCCGAGGCCATGATGGCCATCGTGCTGATGGACCACCTGCTGCGCAACCGTGGTCAAAATGCCGATGTGCGCGTGAGTACCCCGGTACTGGGCCAGTTGTGACGGTGCGTGGCGACGAGCGAGCCTGCTCGCGCTGGGCTGCGAAGCCGCCACCCCTGAAATGACCCCACCACTCCCGTACTGGCGTCTCTCCAGCTTCTATCTGTTCTACTTCGCCCTGCTGGGGGCGACGGCGCCGTTCCTGGCGCTGTACTTCGATCACCTGGGGTTCTCCAGCGCACGCATCGGCGAGCTGGTGGCCATCCCCATGCTGATGCGATGCGTGGCACCGAACCTGTGGGGCTGGATCGGCGATTACACCGGCCGGCGCCTGGCCATCGTGCGGTTTGGCGCGGTGTGCACCCTGGTCAGTTTCTGCCTGATCTTCGTCAGCAAGACCTACGCCTGGCTGGCGATGGTCATGGCCCTGCACGCGTTCTTCTGGCATGCGGTGCTGCCGCAGTTTGAAGTCATCACCCTGGCTCATTTGCATAAGCAGACCTCGCGCTACAGCCAGGTCCGCCTGTGGGGCTCCATTGGTTTTATCCTCACCGTGGTGATCATGGGCCGGCTGTTCGACTGGCTGAGCCTGGACATCTACCCGGTGGTGGTCGTGGTGATCATGGCTGGCATCATTGGCGCCAGCCTATGGGTGCCGAACGCGCAGCCCACCAGCCACGGCAAGCGCCTGGCCGGAGACGGTTTCCTCAAGCAACTACGCAGTCCCGGGGTGTTGGCGTTTTATGCCTGCGTGGCGCTGATGCAAATGAGCCATGGCCCGTACTACACCTTCCTCACCCTGCACCTGGAACACTTGGGCTACAGCCGTGGTGTGATCGGCCTGTTGTGGGCGCTGGGGGTGGTGGCGGAGGTGCTGATGTTCCTGGCCATGAGCCGCATCCTTGCGCGTTTTTCCGTGCGTCGGGTGCTATTGGCAAGTTTTCTGCTGGCGGCGCTGCGCTGGCTGCTGCTGGGTTCATTCGCCGAGTTTTTCTGGGTGCTGCTTCTGGCGCAGCTGCTGCATGCTGCCACGTTCGGCAGCTTTCACGCGGCGGCAATTGCCTTTGTGCAACGCAGTTTCGGTGACCGCCAGCAAGGCCAGGGCCAGGCGCTGTACGCGGCATTGGCCGGCACGGGCGGCGCCCTTGGTGCCCTGTATTCCGGCTATAGCTGGAACCTGTTGGGGCCGACCCTGACGTTCAGTATCGCCAGCGCCGCGGCCCTGGCTGCCGCCATTATCATTGGCCTTCGATTGCAAGAGCCGAACCAAGGAACCATGTCATGAGTTATGTAGCCGTCTACCCCATCGCCACTGCAGATACCCCGAACAAGGTGCTCACCCATGTCGATGATATCCAGTCGACCCTGGCCGAACACGGTGTGCGCTTTGAGCGCTGGCAGCCCAGCCCGGTCGGGAAGGGCGCCAGTGAGGCTGAAATGATCGAGGCTTACCGCGCGCAGATCGATGCCCTCGGCTACGCCGCCGTGGAAGTGATTCGCGTAGAGAATGACCATCCACAGAAGGATGAGTTGCGCACCCAGGGCCTGGCCGAACGAACCTACAGTGAAGATCACGTACGCTTCTTCGTCGCCGGCCAGGGGCTGGTCACTCTCCATATAGACGATTATGTGTACGGCGTGCGCTGTGAGAAACATGACCTGCTGATCATCCCGGCAGGTCTACCCCACTGGTTCGATATGGGCGAGAACCCGCACTGTGTAACGCTGCGTTTGTTCGACACCGCTCAAGGCGCAGTCGCGCAATGCACCGGCGACGATATCGCCGCTCGTTTCCCGAAATTGGACGACTAAGCATAAAAAATTAAATGTTCAACCCAGGCAAGTTGGAGTTTGCTGTGGGAAGAAACTTAATTAGTTGTAGGGCGAAGCTGTTTATTCTGTGCTTTACGTTTTCACTCCATTCGTTATGTAACTCTCTGTTCCGCGTCAATGTTTAAGCCATCTGTCAATAGGAGGAATCCGAAAGGTGGCAGCGCATCAGCAGATATCAAAGGAGAGAGCAATGAATGGCCCAGAGCAGACATATCCCCCGCTGGTGATCGTACCCACGGCTGTCAGGAAACGCCTGAGCTTATATGGCAAGCCCCTGACGCCGACGGAGCTGGAAATCCTGCGGTGGGCCTCAGAGGGCAAGACCGTCTGGGAGATCAGCCAGATTCGCGCCACCTCCGAAGCCACAGTGAAATTCCATCTGCGCAATATCTACGGCAAGCTGGATGTCACCAACCGTGTGCAGGCGATGAATGAAGCCTCCCGCCAGGGCTTGTGTTGAAGGCATAAAAAAGGGCCGCGACGCCTGAAAGTGTCGCGGCCCTTTTTTACGTTTGAATTCGCTCAACTCAAGGACGTCCATTGATGCAAAAGCCCTCCTGCTACTGTCCGCGCACGTTTGCATAATCTCTGCTTTGCGGATGCGAACAATGCCCAAGGGATGTTCGTTACGCAGACCGTCTTTCGCTACCAGATCGAAGTTCTCGCCTTCTTGTCGGACGTTTCCCAAAGATGCTGTTGCCGCCTATTTTGCATTGCGGGCACCCTGTCGGGGTTCTAGTGTTTGTATGTCGCTGCATATCTGCGACTCGGCTTTTGCAGGTTGCCATTACTCTTTTTTGGACTACCTGCAAATACTTAGACAAGGAGCAAGTTCTGAACCAGAAGAACCAGCAAGATGCGACCGCGCCCAACCATCAAAACGTCGAAAAAGTATTCTTCAGCAGGGAAGAGTTGCAGGTCTTGAGCGACGCAATCAAGAAGTCCAAGACTCGTGTTTCCGAAACCAAGGCCGCGAGCTGCGCGTACCACCGTTGAGCTGACCCCGAAAAAAGCAAGAAAGCCCTTTCTTGCTTTTTCACTTTTGGGGTACTGAATATTCAGTTGTAAACCAGGGAGGTGGACATGAGGGCGATCTTTATCGGCCATCAAACGTGGCTAGTGGAACATGGAAGTACAAGAGTCCTGATTGACCCGCTGTTATGTGAAGACTTCGGGCTGGTCGACGAGCACCGGATCGAGATCTATCCGCCGCGTACTGTCGATGCCGCCGCACTATCCGATATAGACCTGATTTTCCTCAGTCACGAACATTCCGATCATTTCGATATCCAGTCGCTGAATCTGTTACCACGTTCCGCCCGGTTCGTGGTGGGGGCGACCATTGTTGAACCGGTCAAGCAATGCATCCGTGACCTCGGGTTCACCCTTACGCAAGTCAACGATACCGAGCCGATGCGGGTCGGCGACTTGAGCCTACGCTTCTATCCGGCGGATCCGAAGACCGCCTTCTGGGAAAGTCGGGTCACCCAGGTGCATATCGAGGAGGACGAGCTGCGTAGCAATGGCATCTTCATTGCCGTGGACGCCCTTGTGTCCGAAGTGTACAAGGCCGATATCGTCGAAGGACGGCTGGTACCTCCCAAATTGGTGATCGTCTCGAACAACTCTAGGGTCTCGCCTCCGGGAGCCTTTCAGTCCCTGGAAAACTGGGGCAAAAACGCGAGTGACAGCAACCGTAAGGTCGGTCCGCTGGGGATTGGTGTGCTTAGCGCCGTGCTGACCAGCTATATGGACGATTTTCCGGTGCAACCCGAGAACATAGCCCTTTGCGGCGGCGGGTTCATCAAGCGCCTGGGCGGTTTCGCCGCTTTCCCGTTTTCCGATCAGCCGACATTGAGTCGCTTGGCCAATCAGCTCAGCCTGGACACCAATATTGTCGGCCTGCTGCCAGGCGAAGCCTTTACCCTGGACACTGATCCCGGGCCGCAGGCGGTTATCGACTGGGTCCAAGTGGATAAGGTGCAGCACAACTTGCTAATTGGGGAGCTGGACCAGTTCATCGATGCCCGCAAGACCGTCAAGGTGGTCGCATCGGTACGCCCGGACGTGCAGGACGCCCAGGCGTATGAAGAGTTGCTGCGACGCGCGCAAGCCGAGCTGCAGCGCCTGGCGAAAAGCCTGATGCTGTTTATCACCGGGCGCAAGGTGCTGGCGATGTCTCACTACAAGGGAAGCAAGCTCGGGCCGAAAAGAATCATTTTCAGTTTTGTCTCGCATGCCTTGGGGCGTCAGGACAGCTATGCGCTGAATCTGATCAGCGGCCAGTTCGAGGCTGAGGCGCATAACCAGCTCGAATCGCTGGTGGCGCTGTACCCCTTTGGAGTATGCCTGCCCTTGGTGGACTTCATCGGCATGGTCGAGGGGGACCTGCAGGTCTGGGACATCGTGGGCGTTTCGGTCCAGTCCTGGTTTGAGAACAGCATCTTCGACGGCCTGATTCCGTTCTTCTACAGCTACTACGGCGAGAACGGTAGCCCTGAGCTATTGGCGAAAATCATCGGGCGCAGCATGCGTAACCTGACGGTGTGCCCATGAAGCTGACGATGATCGGCCACGAAAGCTGGTCGCTGCAGGCTGGCGACAGCCATGTGTTGATCGACCCGGTGCTGGGCAGTGGCTTCGGTTCCGATGCTGACCGACAGTTCGCGATAGTCCCGGCGCGCGACGTCGATCTGCAGCGTATGCCGGCGGTGGATGGCATTGTCTTGACCACCGAGCACCTGCAGCACTTTCACCCGGCTTCCTTGCGCCGTCTGTCGTCGGACTACGGACATTTGCTCAAGCGCAAAGTGGTGTATGTCCCGGAACTGTTTCCCGGCGCGGCCGAGGCGATTGTCCGCGCATGCGGTTACGAGGTGCGGCGGGTCGATACTCAGGCCGAGTTCGTCATCGGCTCGCTGAGCCTGCGCTTCTACATGCCCTGCACCGAGGTACTGTTTTGGGACAGTCGGGTAGCGTCGCTGCATGTCGAGCATCAGGGCCGCGAGGCGGTGTTCATCCAGTCCGACACCCGCATCGCCGACGCCTACTTTGCCGATGTCAATAGTGGAGCCGTTGCCTGGCCCCAGGTCATGGTGATGACCAATAATTTCCAGTGCAGCGGGACGCAAGGGCCGATCGGCTTGGACAACCTGTTGCCGGTGCCGGACCAACGCTACACCCGACTGTCCGGCTTGCGTCTGCTGGACGAAATCGTACATAAGCCGATGCGCCGACTGAACCAGGTGCCGACCCTGCTCCTCGCGGGCAATGGATATCGCGACCCCTTTGGCAAGATGCATCACCCCTGGTCGAACCTCGAACTTGCGCAGATCTGCAGCGAACTGTCGTTGTTGCGGGCGGTGTACTCACTGACACCCGGTGAAAGCTTCGACGTGGCACCGGCTCGGCCTGGAGAACCGGTTGACTGGATCTGCGCATCCGATGAACAGGTAGGGCCCTGTCCGCCGAAAGGGCGACGTCACACGATCTCTCTCGATACACAGCGGATCAAGGCCCATCTCGACGAAATGGCCAGGACCTGGCTGATTACCCGTTACGGCCAGGTGCTGATGGCCCAGAGCAACTACCTGGGGCGCCCCGTTGGCCCGTGCCGTGCGGTGCTGCAATTGACCCGGGACGATGGCGTCGGTCAACAGTGGCTGCTGGATGTGTCCAGGGTCGAGTTCGTCGAGGTGCCGGACGAATGCGAGAGGGCAATCAAGCGTTATCCCTACGGCATCCGTGTCGACCATGGCGATTTCTGCAAGCTGGTTCTCGGCGAGCTGCAGATATGGGAGCTGCTCAACCTATCGGCATCGCAGTGGTATGTCTGCGATCGCTATGACAGCCCACTGGCGTTCTGGCTCGAGTATTACAACGAGCAAGTGGATTATGGACGTGCCTTGCGCAGTTATGAGCTGTCCCTGGTAACTCCGTCATGAGCGGGCAAAGAGCCTTTGAGCATGTGCATCTTGAACTCCTCGGCGCAGCTCAGGTACAGCAGCAGCGCCAGGTGCTTGCCGAGTTGTTGGCCGAGCGTTATCAGGTTCTGCGGGTACTCGGCCAGTCGGTGAAGTCCCTGGTCTGCTCCGGCGTGTGCATGGTCTCGGGCGAGCAGGTGGTGATCAAACGATACTTCGACGAGACGGCCTTTACCGCCGAGGCCAGCGGCTACTTGCTGTTCCGCTCGGGGCCGATCGCAGGCATGCGCTATCAGGATGTGCCGCACCAGGTACTAGTGCTGGAGTTTCTTCAGGGCCGTTTGCCCGGTCCGGCCGACCTGCCTGAAGTGATTGCGGCCTACGCGGCGATGCATGCCACGGCCCTTGCGAATATCCAGCGGGTCATGGGGCACCGCAGTACCCCTGAATTTCTCGATCCCTGTCTGTCGTCCCGCTGCCGCTTGCCGCCGTTCGACCTGCAATGCATCAGCGTCGGTGACTGCAAGTCGGAGCATCTGCTCGTTACCGTGGACGGCGTGCGCATCCTCGACTTGGAGACTCATTCCCTGCAGCGCAGCGTGTGGTTCGACATCTTGTCCTTGAGCCGCTTCCTGGGGGTGAGCCCGGCAAGTTCGTGGAGTCTGGAGGAATGGGTGGCCCGTTACTGTGCATGTCGGAAAATTCCCGCCCACTATTACGATCTGCAGAAAATCCAAGACTGCCTGCTGCGTGTGCAGGCCCTGGAGCCTGGTCGGGTGTACTGCGAGGAGGCGCTGTCGTGAATTGGATATACTGGTTTACGCCGGTGCTGCGCTATCAGCCGTTCGCTCGCTCCGAAGAGCGAGCTTTCGCCGACGGCTTTTTCGGCTTGGCCTTCAACCTTGCGCCCTGGGCGGTCGGCGCTTATGTATTGGTGTCGTTGTTGCAATACAGCGTGCCGCTGTTGTTCATCTACAAGCTGAGCACCTTGGTGGTGGCCCAAGGCAGTGCCGATATCGTACTGACAGACACCGCGCTCCTGGCGTTCTTGGCCATCAGCGGTTTTTTGCTGATGGTGAGCGAGCTCAATCTGGAACGCTACATCTCCCTGAGGTTATGCCGCGAGTTCGAGCGCCTTCTGGCGCGCAAGATGCAGACCCAGGTAGAGGTGTCGGTGCTGGAACGGGTGGTTTCGCGGGATTTCAGCCTCATTCTCGATGGCGTCGGTGCTAGCGTTAACCTGTTGGCTATTCCGGTTTTCCTGCTGCTTTCAATCCTGCTGGCGTTGCTGGTCTTTGGCACGGCAGGGTTCTGGGCGGTTGCGGTGATTGGTGTGTTCCTGCCGCTTTCCTATCTGCTGTCCTGGCTCTCGGACCGCAACTACCAGCGGATCATGGATATGGCGGCGCAGCGTATCGAACAGTGTTCGGCATGGTTGCGTGAAGGCCCGTGGCTCAAGCAGTTCGCTGACCGGACGGCCTTGCAGAGCATCGAGCGGACACTGGCGGGCGAACGCTGCCTGCGTAACGTGGATACGCTGTTGCGCGGTGCCGACAGCTACATCATCGGTTTCGGCCGCTTGATTCCCTTTGTGTTGCTGGGGCTGGTGGGCTCCTCGGAATCGGCCCCGGTCTGGGACGGGGCGATTTTCTGGCTGAGCATTCCGTTGCTGGCGGCGGTGCTAGCGCTGCCCCGTTCCTATGTGAGTTACAAGGCTGTCGGCCGCTCCCTGGAAGCACTCAATGGCCTGTATCAGAATTCCTCCGGGCATTCGGTGCTGCGACCCGCCGCCGATCAGGCCCGCAGCGTGATCGAGTTCGATGCCGACTGGCCGGTCTGGCCCGCGAAGCTGGTCGAACTGATTCCTGGCCCGCTGGAGAGCCAGCGCGAGGACCTGCACGCGTTGCTGGGCGCTTTCCGGCTGGTACCCGAGCTGGGGCCGGACCCACAGCAGGTCCTGCAGTTGCCCATCGAGCTGGACGGGAGCAATCTCTCCGCCGGGCAGCGCCTGCGCCTGCAACTGTTGCGCGGGGTGTTTCTGGCCCGTGCCCAGGACGGAATCCTAAGTATCGACCACGACCTCTGCACGTTGGACGCTGCGGCCGCGCTGGCAGTGAAGGGCGCCTTGGAGCGCCTGTCCTGGGTAAGCTTCAGCCCATCGGCAGCAAGCGCGATAGCGCAGCGCAAAGGCTCGCCCGCGGACGTTGGTGAGCGGACGGCCTCGACGGTGCCGGTTGGCTACCGGGCACTGGACCGCTTCAGTCTCGGCGATCTGTTCAAGTATTGTGGCTGGGGTGTGCTGATGTTGTTGGTGCCGGCGCTGATGATGAGCTATGCGGCCAACCTGACGCTGCCAGAGGCAGGTTTATCGCCTTGGCAGGTTCTGTTGTATGCCGTGGCCGGGGTAGGGGCAGGAATCACTGCCGGGCTGTTTATCGAGAATCTGTTGCGCAGCCGCTTTTCCCGCTTGTTCACCGATGGCCTGCGAGACATCCGGATCACCGGCTTGGCCGATGGGCTGCAGGTGGTTTCTCGCGACGTCACCACGACATTCGAACGCATCGCCTGGTATGCCCACGACATTGCCTGGATTATCGCGCTGTTGTTGTGCAATGGCGGGGCCTTGTGGATGGGGTTCGGCCTGTTCGGCATCGCTGTGGCGCTGCTGTTCAGCGGCTTGCTGGCGGTACTGTACCGGCTTTCCATAAACGAGCTATATCGGGCCCGGGTGGAAAGCGTTAAGGGATTCGACTCTCTACTGCGCTCGGCCCATGTGACGTTTTCCATTTCCCGGGCTGGTTGCGTGGGTTTCGAACGCCTGGGTGATTGGCTAGCCCTCACTCAGCGTGGGACGATAGCCGAGGGGCTCAGGCATTTCTACACCACCCGCATGCGCAGTGTTATCACTCGCACCGTCACGGCGGCCAGTTGCACTTTGCTCAGCGATCTAGTGATTATCCTGGTGGTCCTGATGGGCAGCCTCTACCGGACCAGCGATTCGGCTTTTGTGCTCGCGGTCACGGCTTTGCTGCTGGTGCGTTCCGATCTGGCCAATGTATTTTTGGCCATCACGGGTTTCAAATCGCAGTCGGTGTCGGTGGAGCGCCTGCAGCATTTTGCCCGGCCCAAAAGCTCGGTGGCCGTGGCGATTGCCGAGCAGAGCCTGAGCATTGCGCCCTTTATTGCTCAACGTGCCTATCGTGCCCTGAGCCTGGAACGAGGCCGGTTGTATTCGCTATCGGGGTACTCCGGTTCTGGCAAGAGCGATTACCTCAAGGGCGTGGCCGGTATCACCGACGTGATCATCGAAGAGGCGGGCATGGTGGAGGCCATGACATCAACCTGCTATTACCTGGACAGCAATTCCCTGGTGCTGCTCGGCGGTGAGCCCGGGGCAAGCGACTGGCTGGATACCTGGCTGAGCGCGTTACCGGAGGACCGCCACCATTTGTTTTTACTGGATGAGCCGTTCATCGCGTTGTGCGCTGAGCAATTGGCCGAGCGTGTGCAAGCGTTGCACCGTTACGTCGAGCGTAGCGGCAACACCTTGGTGCTGGTGGATCATCGTTGCCGACTGGAACATGACATAGAGCTCGGCGAGCTGGTAGTTGATTACCCGGAGCGAGGAAAGACTCATGGATGAGCCGATTCTGTACTTGGGCGACCGTGGGTTTCTTAAACGTTACGGAAGTCCTTACTCGGCGCAACAGGTCGAGGAGATCGCGCGCAGGGTCCTGGCCAGATCCGGCCTGGGCATGGCCAGCGGCGACTGGCCCACAGCCAAGGCCGTCAGCAATGCCTTGGCTGGTGGCGCACGAACGCGGCATATCTATCATTCGCGGTTTTTGCTGCGGGTGACCGAGCAGGCAACGGGGCAGGGCGTCAGTATCCTTCAGGTCCAGACCAACCCAGCTTACTACTACACCGCCTCTGGCTATACCTTCGCCGCCGATGCGCAACAGATAGCCGAAGACCTCGATATTATCCGCTACTGCCAGCCCGGCCTGGTGACCCTGGGGGGCGACTGGCTGGACATTCTGCTCGCGCAACAGCAATACGCGTTGCTCGAAGCGATCCTGCAACAGATGGAGTCGGCCATTCCGATTGCCTCGCGAATTCTCCTGGGGTTCCACCCCAGCGCCGGCTTCCTGCAGGTGTTGAGAGAGCGATCGTTCGCCGGCGCCGCGGCGCCGGTCAATCTGCTGAACATGCAATGCTCGAGCTACGCCGGCTACTTGCGCCAAATCAAGGCCCGAGCCCGCCTCTACGCCGTGCATTGCCTGGCGGGCGGCGATATTCCCCTGGCGCCTGCGTTGCACTACGCCTTTCATCATCGGCAGGTCGACGCTTGTATCGTCGGCGCTACCCGGACGCGGCATATCGAGGCATTGACGGCCTGCGAGGCTGGGCTCAGGAGTTCGACGAGATGAACGTGATTCTCATGCGCCGTGCGCGCCAGATCGACGGGGCTTTATTGCAAAACTACCTGCAGATGCTGCAGCACGCACATAGCGATCTGCTAGTCCTTACTGGCCGCTCGGCCTGCTATGCCACGGTCCTGTCGCTGGCTGGCAGCCTGGGGATCCAGACCTTGGTCTTCGAGCAGGAGTTCTACGATCCGCAGCAGTTCCATGGGGCCCGCAAGATGGATTGGTTGTTCGATTCCTATGCTGGTCGCTACGGTAGTCAGAGCCTCAACACTCTCTACCATGCATTTGCCATCGAACTGGAAGCGATTCTGCGCCAGCACAGCGAAAGAACCCTGGTGATCTATCTCGATCAGTTGCTGCTGGAAATTGCTTATGCCGTACTTGCCGGTCTGCCTTTGAAGATGCTCCAAGGCTTTTCGCTGTACCTCGAAGAGCTGAGTATCGCGATCCTCGCCAGGGTTCCGTGCAAGGGTGGGTTCCAGACCCTGCTGCTGAAATCGAATGTAACGCCGGCGCAAGCATTCGCCGGCAGGCCCAAATTGAATCTGGTGAGGTGACGCCACCAACCTGTAGGCGTGATGGCCGAACTTACCCTGAGTGAAGAGAAAAGGAGTGTTCATGGACCCGCAACGTAAGGACTATCTGGCGACAGAGGCGGTTTACACCGCAGACTCGCTGCGCATTGGCGACGAGTACGTCATGCATGAATGGGAGAGGCCACTGATCCGCAGGATGGTCGAGGACCTCAAGCTCAAGCCTGATGACAGGCTGCTGGAGATCGGCTTCGGCATGGGCATCTCGGCCAGTATCCTGCAAGAGTTCAGCCCGGCGTCCCATACCATTGTCGAGCCCCACCCACAGGTGCTGGTCCAAGCCGAGCGCTGGAAGGGCACGCGCACGAACATTCAGTTGCACCCCGGCTACTGGCAGCAGCTCGACATCGGGGCCCCAGCGTTATTCGGCAATCTTCTTCGATCCGTTCGCCGATGACATGGCAACGGTTGACGATGAAAACCTCAGGTTTCTCAAGTTCGCCGCGCAGTCGCTGCTCGGCGAGGGCGGGCGCCTGGCCCTGTTTTGCATCTGGCCCTTGCTGCCGCTGGAGTACCAACGCGTGATGTTCGAGCACTATCGCCGGGTGGACATCAGCTCGGTGCAGGTTGCGCCCAGGGATACTGGCAGCCCCCCGGCGGAGTTGGATGGACGAATGATTTCAGTCGTGTTGCACAAATAGCAAAAGCCTCAAGTCCACCATCCGGGCCTGCTCGCCGGACGTGCCTGGCTCAACATAAAAACAAGCCATTAGTAACGATAACGGTGATAGCGATGAACAACCTTACAGCGCGTCTTGGCCTAATCAGTCTTTTGTTGTTTTTTGGTAGCCAAACATGGGCTCAGCTTCAGGCCCCCTCAATCCCAGCCTCGGTTGCGACCTCCACCAGCAGGGCCATGACCATCATTTTCGAGCCGCCCAAGGGCCAGGAAGAGGCGTTCCTGAATACCTTCGTCACCTCTCAGGCAGCGTACATGAAGATTTATGCTGGCAAATCGAAGGAAGGAGTCAAGGTGGTCAATCTGATCCCCACCGAACCGGGCGAGCCGCTGATCCACCTGATGATCTACCGCGATCCGGCGACCTTCGAGCGCGCCAAGCAGATATTTGCTTCGCGCGAGGCCATGAGCGGCTACATCGATGCCCATGTGAAAGCCTACGGGGGTTACCACATTCCCAAGGAGTACCTGCGTCACACCAAGGTGTACATGAGCAATGTACTCACTGAGTAATCGATGGAACGACTCGGCCGCCGCAGGTGCAGCGTCCGATACAAAGCACACATAAAGAGTCCAGGCTATGCGCATGGTTATCGGATCGCTGTTGATCGGCCTAGTTCTTGCGGTTCCCAATCTGCAAGCCGGCGGCCCTGGCGAGCCCTTCATGTTGAGCAACGGTTGTATCAATTGCCACGGTTTTGAGGGGCAGCGCGCGCCGGGTGCGATTCCTTCGCTGGCCGGCCAGTCCGAGGCCTACCTGTACAAGACCCTGGCGGCTTATCGCGACGGCACTCTCAAGGGCACCATCATGAACCGCGCGATGGAAGGGTACGATGACCAGACGCTCAGGCAGTTCGCCAAGTATTACAGCAGCCTGCCGAGAAAATCGCTGGGGTCGGCCGTGCCCAAGGCACACGAACAGGGTGAGCGGCTATACGCGCAACACTGTTCCAGCTGCCATGAAAAGCAGGCGGATACGCCGTATGTGAAAGGACAGAATTCGCAGTATTTGCAAGGAGTGCTGAAGGATATGGCCACAGGTCACCGAACGATGCCAGAAGAAATGGCCAGTGCGATATCCGCCCTCAAAGGCGAGGAGTTGCAGCAGCTTCTGGGGTACCTGCAGGGTTGCGCGCAGAAGGCTCTATGTCGATGAACTCACAACGCAGGCTGCTGCTCAAGTGGCTGGCCACCGGTATCGGTGCTTCCTCAATCCAGGCCTTGGCCAGACCAGCGGTGCCCGTGGCGGCTCGCTCTTATGCCGTGGTGGTGATCGGCGGTGGTTTTGCCGGCGCGACTTTCGCTCGTACTCTCAGGCGCCTGGATACCAGCACCAGCATCACTCTGGTTGAGCCCAGTCGGCAGTATCACTGCTGTCCGCTGGGGGTGGAGTACCTGGTGGGTAAGCGGGAAGAAGAAACCCTGGTTTTTGGTTACGAGCAATTACACGCCGAGGGCATCGAGGTGGTCCATCAAAAGGCGCGCTCAATCGACGCCAAGCGCAAGCAGGTCAATCTCGCCGACGGTTCGGTACTCAGCTATGACCGCTGCGTAGTGGCGACTGGCATTGGCTACAAGTACGACAGCAGCGCCGGTTACAACGAGGCGGTGGCCAGTCGTGTTCCTCATGCCTGGGGCGGCGGCCAGCAACTGCGCCTGCTTCGGCAGCAATTGGAGGCCATGCCCAACGGCGGCAACGTGCTGATCTCAGTCCCAGTGGATGATTACCGCTGCCCGCCCGGGCCGTATGAGCGGGCCAGCCTGATTGCCGATTATCTCAAGACCCACAAACCCGATTCGCGGGTAATCATCCTGGATGCCAAGCCGCGGTTCGCCAAGCAGGCGCAATTCGAGCAGGCCTGGAAACGTTTCTATGGCTATGGAAGCGAGCAGGCCAACATCCAGTGGATCGGAGCCTTGCAGGGCGGCACTGTGCAAGGTTTCGATGAAGCTAAAGGGCAGTTGCTGACAGAGGGGGGTGCGGTCAGCGGCCAGGTGATCAACATCATCGCGCCCCAGCGGGCTGATGATTTTTCACAGTACAACGGCCTCGCCGCCGAACATGGCTGGTGTCCGGTCAACACCCAGACCCTGGAATCCCTGCTAGTGCCGGACGTGCATGTGATCGGCGACGCGGCCTATGCTGAGAAGCTGCCCAAGTCGGCCTTCGCCGCAACGTGCCAAGCCAGGGTCTGTGCCTTGGCCATCCATAGCCAGATGCACGGCCTGGCGCTGCTAAAGCCGCAGTATATGAATGTCTGCTACAGCCTGTGTGGGGACAATTACGGAATCTCGGTGCTGCTGCACTACGAGCACGACGCGAGCCGCAATATCATTGAGATCCAGACGTTGCGTGTCACCCCTCTGGACGCCAGCGATGAGGATTACCGTCGTGAAGCGCTGTCGGCCTACAGCATGTTCGACAGCTTGGTCAAAGAGGCATTTGGCTAGACTGGGGGAACACTAAGAGGGCTGCGTGACCGCATAAAAAACGCCCGATAAATGCATCGGGCGTTGGGGTGAACCAGGCGTAAACCTATTCAGGACTCGACCCTGCCGCTTAAGCCGAATGGTAAGTCGGCAGCGCAAAGCGGTTCTGGCTTTGCAGCATCGAAATCTGTGGCAGCTCACTGGCTTGTTCGGCCAGGTCGCGGCGAATGGCGCTGATTACCCAGGTCAGTTGATCAGCGGTGTGCAGCTGCTGGTAAGAGATCGAACGCTTGACCTGCTTACCTTCGCTGTTGCGCAGGGTCAACAGGATGCCGCCGTCTGGACGTGGTTGGGTGGTGACGTCGTAGTTGGAGAATACTGAAGCGAATTTATCTTGGATCAGGCTCATGTCTATCAGCTCCGTTGGCTCAAGTTGGCAAGCATGGAGTGATAGGTGCAGTGATTGTGCCAGTATTGTCTGTCTTAAAAAAACGTTATAAATCAGCTAGTTATAAATTTTCGCAGTTTTCATTTTCGTGCATTTTGCATGAAGGCCCATCGTGCATCCTGCATTTTGCGCTATCGGGTCGAGCAATTTTCACGCTGTGCCGTTTGCCCTTCACACTATTGACCACGATTTTTCCCAGAAAATTCCATCACCAATGGTCACCGTTGCCTGGGATACAAAACTTTTCAAATCCTGCGTGTACAGCCAAAGAATGGCTGACGTATTTTCCTGCGAGCCATTCGGCGAATTCCCATGGGGCCGTCGATGTTTCTGGACCAGACCAAGAATAAGAAAAGGGACGCCATGAGCCATCTGCAAAACGACCTCATCACCTGGAGCATGATGCTGCGCAAGGTGCCTGCTATCGTTCGAGCGCTGCCGCGAGTGGTGCGCGGCATGCGCGCTGCCAATGTCACTGACCCCAGGCAACCTTGCGGCTTGGGCTGGCATTTCGAGCAAGCCGCCGTGCGCAATCCTGACGGCGATGCCTTGCTGTACGCTGACAGCGCGATCAGCTATCGCGACGCCAATCAGCATGCCAATCGCATCGCCCACTACCTGCAGGCCCAAGGCATTCGCAAGGGTGACGTGGTGGCGCTGTTTATCGAGAACCGTCCCGAGTTGCTGTTGAGCGTGTTGGCCGTGGCCAAGCTGGGGGGCATCTGCGCCATGCTCAACACCTCGCAAACCCTGGCGCCGCTGGAGCACAGCCTGACGTTGGTCAGCCCGGCAGCCATCGTGGTAGGCGCGGAGCTGTTGAGCGCCTATGCGGCAGTGCGCGACCAGATCGGGATCCCGGCCGAACGAACCTGGTTCGTCGCGGAACAACCCGGCAGTGCGACACCCGCAGGCTACATCGACCTGATGGCCGCCAGCGCCGACAGCCCGGCAGACAACCCGGTGAGCTCCGCACAGGTTGTCTTCAACGACCCCTGCTTCTATATCTACACGTCCGGCACTACCGGCTTGCCCAAGGCCGGCATCATGAAACACGGGCGCTGGACCAAGACCGCCGTAAGCTTCGGCAGCATCGCACTGGACATGGGCCCGCAGGACGTCCTCTATTGCACCTTGCCGCTGTACCACGCCACCGGCCTGTGTGTGTGCTGGGGTTCGGCGATTATTGGCGCGTCCGGCTTCGCCATCCGGCGCAAGTTCAGTGCCAGCCAGTTCTGGGACGATGCGCGCAGGTTCAACGCGACCACCCTTGGCTACGTCGGCGAGTTGTGCCGCTACTTGCTCGACCAGCCACCCAGCGAGCAGGATCGCGATAACCGCGTGACCAAGATGGTCGGCAATGGCCTGCGCCCCGGTGTGTGGGCAACGTTCAAGCAGCGTTATGGGGTCGAACATATCTGCGAACTGTATGCCGCCAGTGACGGTAATATCGGCTTCACCAATGTGCTGAATTTCGACAACACCATCGGCTTTTGCCTGCAGCATTGGGCGCTGGTGGACTACGCCCACGACACGGGTGAGCCGCTGCGCGGCAGTGACGGGTTCATGCACAAGGTCGCCACCGGCGGCCAGGGCCTGTTGCTGGCGCGAATCGATGAGAAATCGCCTTTCGATGGCTATACCGACCCCGAAAAGAACCGCAAGGTAGTGCTGACCGACGTATTCGAAAAGGGCGACCGCTATTTCAATACCGGCGACCTGGTGCGTAGCATTGGCTTTGGCCACGCGCAATTTGTCGATCGCCTGGGCGACACCTATCGCTGGAAGGGCGAAAACGTCTCGACCACCGAAGTGGAAAACGTCCTGCTGCAACACCCGCAGATCGCCGAGGTGGTGGCCTACGGTGTCGAGATCGAAAACACCAACGGCCGTGCGGGCATGGTCGCCATCACCCCCAGCGAATCCCTGGCCGCCCTGGACATGCGCCAATTGTTGCAATTCGTCCGCGGCCAGTTACCGCATTACGCGGTGCCGTTGTTCCTGCGGATCAAGGTGAAGATGGAAACCACCGGCACCTTCAAGTACCAGAAAGTGAAGCTTAGGGAGGAAGCATTCGACCCGGACAAGGCCGGCAATGATCCGGTCTACGCCTGGTTGCCGGGCACGGACAGTTACGTACCCGTCACTGGGCAATTGCTGGTACAGATTCAGGGCGGACACTTTCGTTATTGATTCTGGCTATGACGGCTTTTGACAAAAAAGCCATGACACGGGGGAACTCCCTCGCGACACTGAGCGCCTTATTCAGTTACATAAGCCGTCTCAGCAAGGAGCCCCCATGTCAGACCAGCCCAAACAAATGACCGAAGAAGAAGCTGCCGAATTTGCCGAGCAGGTCTTCGACGTGGCCCGCCGTGGCGACGCCGCCATGCTCGCGGCGTTGTTGGCCAAGGGCTTGCCAGCCAACTTCCGTAATCACAATGGCGACACCTTATTGATGCTCGCGGCCTACCACGGCCACCCCGAGGCGGTAAAAGTATTGCTGGAGTTCAAGGCCGACCCCTTGATCGCCAATGACAAGAACCAGTTGCCGATTGCCGGCGCGGCGTTCAAAGGCAACCTGCCGGTGGTGCGGGCGCTGATCGACGGCGGCACGCCGGTTGAGGCGGCGTCGTCGGACGGGCGTACGGCCTTGATGATGGCGGCGATGTTCAACCGCGTTGAAATGGTGGATTACCTGCTCAGTAAGGGCGCAAACCCCAAGGCCACCGATGCACAGGGTGCCACTGCGCTGGCGGCGGCACAGACCATGGGCGCGGTGGATACGGCGGCGCAGTTGCAGAAACTGGTGTAGGCTACGCGCCCTCGAAAACCCGCCCCGCCAATAGGATCGCCCATGAAAACCGCCCTCGTCGAACTCATCAGCAAAATCAGCGCCGGCGTCATGGGCGACGACGAGGTAGCGCGTATCGCCGATGAAGCGGCCCAGGCCTACGCGGACCCGGCGGCGTTCCTGGTGGCCAACCCGGATATCAACTACGACGACACTTTCCCTATTCCGCTGGGGGAGTGGGTAGTGGTCGGCAGCCTGCCGGACACGGTGTTGTTCCAGGCCGATACCTATGTCGACCTGTTCGCCCAGATCGTCGCGTCGTTCGGCCCGGGCGTGGCGTTCAACCTCAAGCCCAAGCAATTGGCCAAAACCGAAGACCTGACTGCGCTGAACCGTATCCAGATCCAGATGAGTGCCCTGAGCCCTGAAGACGGCGGTTATGTGCTGATGAATTTCAGCCAGTTGCTGGACGACGAGATCCAGGCGGTACTGGTATTTGGCAACGACCTGCCACGGGTGCTGGAACTGTGCGCCGAAGTCGGCATCAAGGCCGAGCCGTCCCTGGAAGCCTTGAAGATTGCCGTACACGTCTGAAAATAAAACGGAACCCCCGCCAGGCCTGGCTATCCTACAAGGGCATGCCCTCACTTAGGAGCGACACCATGGGTTCCACTTTTAATGGCCTGATTGGCCTGATCATCCTCGCGCTGGATATCTGGGCGATCATCAACGTGTTCAAAAGCGGCGCGAGCACGGGCGCCAAGGTGCTGTGGATTTTGTTGATCCTGTTGTTGCCGGTACTGGGCCTGATCATCTGGGCGATTGCCGGGCCACGCGGTAACGTGCGGATCTGAAGCCGCCGTAAAGGCGGTGCAGCGCGGCTGGGTCTACGGTGCGTCTGATGCACCGCAGGCGCAGCCGCGTAGCTGGGTCACGCTGCTTGTGACAATCGAGCCAGCGCTCTGCGGAAGCCATCCACCTTGTTCGCATCCCCGCGGGTCCTGTGGGTAATAACGCCATAGGCGTAAGGAAGCAGCCCCTCCAGCCAGTCTCGAGGGCGTGCTTCGACGCTATTGTCCAGGGTCGCGACGACCCAGTCCGGCAACCATGACATATCACGATCAGAGAAGTTGACCTCACCTGCGATCAGCAAGGCCAGGGTGGTGCGCAGTGATGAGGGGTCTTTCAGCAGGCGCTCCTGCAGTGCCAGGCAAGCTTGCGGGTGATCCAGCAGCTCAAGCAGATCGCCGGGTTTGCCCAGCATCAACGGCGGCACAAGCAGTGCGGACAAGGCCGGTAACGCACTCACCCAACGTTTATGCACCTCCTGATCAATCCCTGCGAAGTCCAGTGCTGGTGGTACATCCGGCGTGTCTTGGATAACCGTAGGCGTCAGGTAGCGCAGGCGAAGGCCCATGAGGTCCATGAACAGCCGGTCACTGACACACAACGACCCCACGGCTGCAGTGGTGGAGGGCGGTGGGCCGATGATGAACGTCGCATTGCGCCGGTGGGGCAGGTGGTGAATGTCGCCCCAGCTGTCATTCAGACGCTTAGCCAGCCAGGCCTGCGGGGTAAAACCTATGAACGGCTCCAGGTTCATGGGCACGCCAAAACCGTTGAATACCACATGACCGCGAGGGTTCAGGCGGCTTTTGAGCCGTTGGTGAAACCCCTGATCAAACACGATCGGGGCGTAACCCTCCTCGGTGTAGAGATCGACGATGATCACATCGAACCGCTCGGAGGTCGCGCCCAGGAAGTGCGCGGCATCGTCGACCACACTGTCAAAGCGCAGAGGCGCTGCCAGTCGGTTGCGGTTTTCCAGGCTTCGCACGGTGGCGGTCTCGTCCAGGTCGACGGCCAACAGGCGGGTCACCCGGGTACTGGCTGCAATCGGCGCCAGCGCCACGCCATCCGAAAGCCCCAGCATCAACACCGAGATGTCCGATTTCGACGGGTCGCCCAGGAAGCCGATGCACCCCATGTCGTCATAATATTGGCCGCAGAAGATCTGTTCATGGCAAGCGGGTTCAGGCCGGTCCTTGAGGTCTGACGTGGTCAAAGGCAACTCCATTTGCAAGTGGTGGGTGATGACGAGACGCGTCAGCGCGCGAACGCTGCCGGGTATTTGTCCAGGTAGGCATCGCTCAGTTGTGTGTCCTGGGTGCGCATGAACGTTTTGAAGTCGGGTACCAGAAACACCAGCAACGACAATAGCAGCACCATGAGGCCCAGCAGGGTGATGGTCAGCGCGACGCCCAGATGGGCGATCAGGCCGGTCATCGCGAAACTGCCCAAGGGGCTGGCTGCGGCAGAGAGAAACGCCACCGTGGCAAAGATCCGGTTGCGATGGAGCTTGGGGGTTGCCAGTAATCTCACGGCCGAGGTGGGGATGTTGATCAGCATCAGGCCGACGCCCCCGCAGAAAAAGGCCGCTGGCACCAGCAACGACGAAGACACGGTGCCGACCACCACCAGGTTTAACCCCAGTAACGCAAAGCCTGCGGATACACACAGGTCGCGGGGGAGGCGATCAGATAACCAGCCGATGATTTTGTAGCTGCCTGCCAGAATCCCCAGTCCGAAACATGAGTCCAGAAGACCGATGTAAGTGACCGGATAGTGGATGACGTCTTTTACGTAGAGTGGCAGCAGGATGGTGAAAAAGGGAAACAAGGCAAAATTGATCAGCATCGCGACAATGGCCAGGTAAAACTCGACCTTCACGCCATACACCACCTTGAAGCCGGAGTAGATCATGCGCCAGCCGCTGGTGGCGGGGGCATTGTCGCTGTGGCTGGTGGCACCGACGGGGTTAGGTATGGTCGCTATCAGCGCCCCGGCGAAGAGAATCGCAACAAAATCGGCGGCAAACGCAAATGTGATCCCGAACCCATAGATCAACCCACTGGCCATGACGGGCCCCAGCAGGATCGAAAAGGACGACATCACGCTTTTGGTGCGAAAGGCCAGGGAGACTTTATCGTCATCCGCAAATAAAGGAATGATCGACGCCTGGAGCGGATCACGCACGCCGACGATCGCGCTGCTGATCATCATCAGCGCGCCCACCGTCCAGGGATTGAAAGACCCCGTGGCAGACAGTACCACCATCAACAAGGCAGTCAGCAAGCTGAGCCAGGAAGCCAGCTTGATGATCAGGATCTTGTTGTACTTGTCCCCCAGCCACCCCAGCAGGGGTTTGGCTAATACCTCGGCTGCGATGGAGCAGGCAATCATATTGGCAAAATAAAGTGCAGATCCGGTTTCCTGCAACGCCCACCAGGCCACCGCCAGTTGATTGCAGCGGCCTCCCAGCACCATCAGCAAAAAGCTGAATTGCACTTTCAGCAGACGTCGGTCGATGCCGGGAAAACCCCAGGTGATGCCTGAAGAATTTGCGCTCATTGAGGGACCTTTGATACGGAGAGGGTAACTGCGCAATCAGCGGCGTTCACGGTGCGACCAGCGTGGCGTTGTCAGGATAAGTCGTCAGGTAGCGTTCGATGCCACCTTCAAGGCTAAAGAGTTCCGCGTGCGGGTGGATGCTGCGAACCGCCAGCAAGGCTGCCTTGCTCCTGACCCCGGATTTGCAATAGAAGACGATACGCCGGGTGGTATCCAGTTCTTGCCGGCGATCAAGTATGTCTTTGAGCGGAATCAAGCGGCCTCCCAGCGAAGCGTGCAGGTGTTCATGGCTGTCGCGTACGTCGACCAGTTGTAAGGGTGCTTGTGACTCGAGCCAATCATGTAATTTGTCGGGCGACAGCCAGTCACTGTCACGCCATGCAGGCGTGGTGGAAGCCCCCAGGGTGGGGGCGGGAAGGCGGTTTCGGTTTTTATGGACGCTCAACAGGTGAAAGGTGTTGTCCAGGCAGTCGATGGACAACAATTTGCCGCTCAATGGCTCACCTGTCTGGAGGATGAGCTTGAGCACTTCGTTGGCTTGAAAGCAACCGAGCAGGCCAGGTATGACACCCAGCACGCCGGCTTGCGCACAGTTTTGCGTCAAGTGTGGAGGCGGTGGGGTTTCGAACAGATCGCGAAAGCACGGCCCCCGCTCCTGGGTGGCGTGGTGGTAGTGATTAAATACCGACACCTGGCCTTCGAACTGGCTGATCGAGGCATAGACCATCGGTTTCTCACCGGCGACACAGGCATCGCTGATGAGGTATTTGGTGTCGAAGTTATCCGTGGCGTCGACGATGATGTCGTAGCTCGCCAGCAGCGACAGCACATTGTCCGGGTTCAGCGTGGTGGCAAAGGTATCGACGACGATATCCGGGTTCAACTGGTTGACGCGCCGCTTGGCGGCCGACACTTTCAGTTCGCCGACATCGGCCACCCCATAGAGAATCTGTCGATGCAGGTTGCTCAGGTCGACGATGTCGTTATCAATGATGCCGAGCGTGCCGACCCCGGCGCCCGCCAGGTACAAGAGCACCGGGCAGCCGAGCCCGCCGGCGCCGACCACCAGTACCTTGCTGTCTTTGAGACGTTGCTGGCCCAGGGCACCGACTTCACTGAGGATTATCTGGCGGGCATAACGGGAGGTGTCCGTCTTCAGGTCGCACTGCATGTCAGCCACCTGCAACGGCGTTGATCAGAATCAACTGCGCATTACTGTCCAGGGCGCGGCCGCGGTCTTGCGCACTCATTACCGGCATGCCGTTGACGAACAAGCCCACGAACGGCAGGGGATGAAGGTCCTCGGAGAACACCGGGCCAATCAACGCGGGAAACCGCGCGGTCAGGTTGCCCAGTACATCATTGACACACAAACCCTCGGCCTCGTGGGTTTTATGTTGGTCGGTGTACGGCATGAACTGCCGGGGAAAGTGTACGACTGCCATGGGTCATCCTTGAGCGTTGTCAGTGGTCAGTTCACTGGAGAATGTATCCAGCCTGGAGGTGATCAGCTTGCCGATTTCAGACAATTCGGCAGATGCCTGGAGCGTGGCCAGGCTCTGCAGGAAATACTGGTGCAGAAAATCCAGCCGTTCGGGGCGCGCCCGCCCGGAGCCGCTCGCCACCAGGCGCTGGTGATAGTTCACGGCGCTGACCGCAAACAGGCAAGCCAGCAGGACACCCCGAGGGTTCTTGCCGCCGGTGCCCGATGGCAGCACGTAGTCGTTCGCGCTGTCCTTGAGCTGGAAGTCGTAAATCTCGGCGATCATGCTGCACCAGATATGCGACAGTTCATGCACGAGCAGTTCCTCAAGATCGGTGATGCTGGTGAACGCGTCTTCACCCAGGAACATCTGCTGCGGCAGCACCGGATTGGTCAGGCTGACCTGGTGCGTCAGCAACTTATAGATATTCACTGGTAGATCGAACAGTTTGCTCCAGTGCGGCAGCAAGGCTTTAAGGTTGCTCCTGGCTTCGGCCAGCATGAACTGCTCGGCGTTACCCAGCGCTTGATGGGGTGGAAACTCAGGCGCGCCTTCGACGTGCTGGTGATACAGGTCGGTGGCAAAATCAGGTTGCAGATAAGTGGCTAACGGTAACTCGCTGCCCGCAATATTCCTGCGTACAACGGCGACGAGGGTTAGAAGTTTGGTGCTGTTGAAGTGTGGATTTACAAACGGCAAGCCGTTTATTTCACACAGTATCTCTGATGGCGACATTCTGTTTTACCGTCTTCGTCCATGGTTTCAGTTTGAGAAAATCGATCAAGTCCAGACTTTTTATTCTGTAGGCCGAAAAGTTGGCCAGGGCACTGTCTATGGTGGGTTCCGCAACAGGCAGTGCCATCAAGGCGTCTTTCAGACAACTGAGCGTGCGATGTCCGTACCACATGTTTTTCAGGTAGTGCAGGGTTTGCTGTGCGTGGGCTGGCGTGATGATTTGCTCCGCCGTCCAGTGCTTCAAAAACTGCCGGATATGGATAAGCGGCTCGCTGAGAGAAAGGTAAGGCGCTTGTGCCTGGTGCACCAATGTCACTTCGTCGTCGGACATGTCCGGGTCGCTGGCGAATTGCCGATAGACTTCGCCAAAGCCGGTCATTCCCAACCTGTCCATTTCACAGGCGCGAATGGCCCCCATGGAAGACAGGCCCCAAATGCGCCAACCAGCGTTCAGCGCCGTCAGGATCTCGGCATGCCCGACTGCAGGGTGTGCATGGAACACCCCATCGACAATCGCAAGGTCCGAAGGCGGCGATTGCGCGACCAGGCGTTCTATGTCGCCGCGTTTGACAGGCGGGCATACCACCAGGTCGTCACTGCACAGCAGTCGGCTGTCGATGCCTTGCAGGGAAGGGCCCGCAAATAGCGTGCAGGGTTCAAGCGCTTTGTTTGACATACGTAAGTAACCTCGGACCGACCCTTTTCAACCCGGGTTCAAAGGTTTCAAGCCCCGGAATCATGATTCTGACCACCGTGATGTCGTCCGTGGCCTTGCTAAGCACGACCCTCAGCACGCTACTCAGGCCGATGGCCTGCAACCGCTCGATAAGCAACGTCCAGGCCGCTTCGATGGTGGGGATCGCGGCTTCCTGGCAGTCGATGGCGGAGTAATCGATCATCTGTTCACGGGAGGTCGCCACGTTACGCAAGCGTGAGATCGCTTCAAGCTCCACGGAGCGGCCTTTCTTTTCGAAGTATTTGACCCGCTCAATGATGTCGTCCCGGCCACCGTGGATGTGACTCAGACGGCTTTGGGCCGCTTCGCAGATTGCCCGGATCAGGGCGATTTCCTTGATCGGATGCAGCCCTGAGCCAGTCGCCACAGAGATGGGGGCCTGGGGGGACTCTTCCATGATGAACGCCTGGAAGTAGGCCAGTCCAAAGCAGTTCTCGGTGTAGCGGACCGACAGGCTCAGGCCGGCGTCATTGACCTTGCTGATCAGGGCAGCGATCTCTGCGCTGTACTGGTCCAGATGGACGAGGCAGGAACGGTCATGCAGGTGATTGAAGGCCTGGACATCGCGCTCCATCAGTTCGCACATCGCATGCACCGAGGCTTCCACCAAGTCATTGCCGGAGGCCAGGCCACTGGAGCTTTCCCCAAAGAGTTGTTGCCCTGGGTTCTCGGGGTAGGGAATGAACACCAGTTCGGCGGGTGCAAGGACCTTTTTCTCGCGCAATACGTCTTCGACTTCGATGGCCATGATGAGCGCGTCGGCATTGGCAGAGAAGCCATACAGCATGCAGAACTGATTGAACGCTATGCGGCCCTCATGGCTGTCGATGAGTTGCCGAGGAGTGCTCTCCACCAGTGTCAGTTGGGCCGTATTGTATTGCGCAAGGCTGAATTCGATAGCCTCCATGTACGCGCCTATCTTGGCTTCGGCTGGCCTGAGGCCTTTGCCTGCATTGACGCACAGCGAGCCCTTGAGGGCATCGGGTCGAATACTGGCAAACACTGGAATACCGATACGGTCCAGCCAGGTTGTGTCGGTTACTCGGGTAATGCCCAGGCGTGGGGCAAGGTCGTTGGTGATGATGGATAATGTTTCTTCGGCACTGCGACGACGAAGGCTCGAACTAAGCCTTTGCATAAGTTGTTACCTTGGCGTGATGAAAGTTAAACAAGCACACACTGGAAACGGGAGGGAATGACTTCCCTCCCGTTTTTTCAGGCTGCGATTTTCACTTCTTCAGCCAGGGCCAGCGTCAACACGTTGTTGTTCGACTGGTGTGCGACAAAGCCAGCATGCATCAGGCTTTCATCGTTCAGAATGACGGAAAACTTCTCCGCTGTTTCCGAATCCAGTTCCAGTTCAAAAGTTGCATTGTTAACGAGAGCGTCCATTTTGTTTTTCCTATCCATAGCATTGCGTTTAAGGATGTGTGTTGCGCAACGGCTATGAAACTTGCAGGCGGGGGAGCGGGTGTCAAGACAATACAATTATTTTCAATTCTGCCTTTTTGCGATGAAAGGGCTGAATAGTTAATTGAAAATATGGGCTGATCTGCGCGTCTGCATTTCATGCAAAATGTGCCGAAGTCTAATGCAGCAGCAGGTTTGCGCCGTCGCGCGCAACAGCGATGCGTAGTTTGATGTATGACTTGGCTTCGGTGATTGGGTGCGTGTCCAGTCGGTTTCATGACCCCCATAATGGGGACGACTGCCTTCGGCAAAATTACCGGTGCAATGGGTGGGCACACCACGCAAAAGTGATGGCGTAACAATGGCGTCTGCGATGCCCCACCCGTACCGATAATTTTTTTCAGCTGCGTGGCCGAAGAATGGCCGGGCCATTCGTATTTTGTGTATCGAGATATTCGCTGCACAGAATTTTCACATTCCATCCAAGACAATTCGCCGGCTTTATTCGCCTGGCGAGGCTCTATCCCTGGGGCTTCTAAAGACCCAGCATCGTTGCACGTTCAGTAATTAATAGCCTTGCCGGCCTTGATCGGGCACCATTTGTGCCGCCGCGTTAACCGCCTACCCCAGCCAGCCTGGGCGAGGGACGGACGCCACTGCCTTATTTCGCAACTTAAACTTCCAATGGGTCCTAAAACGACATGGCAAACCCGGACGCCCTGAATCAGCAGCGAGCTGCAAATCGCCTGCTGCAACCGACCGTCAAATCCCATCTGGCTTATACGCTGCTGTGCGCACTGGTCATGATGGTGATGTTCTCCCTGCTGCGCCTGGCGTTGCTGGTCTACAACCGCGAGATGATCCTGGATACGCCAGCCTCGACGTTCCTGGAAGCGTTCGCCAACGGCCTGCGCCTGGACATCCGCCTGGTCATGTACCTGCTGATTCCGCTGTTGTTGGCGCTGTTCAGTGTGCGGGCCATGGCGGCGCGCGGGTTCTTCCGCTTGTGGCTGACCGTTGCGTCGAGCATCGCCTTGTTCCTGGGCCTGATGGAGATGGACTTCTACCGCGAATTCCACCAGCGCCTCAACGGCCTGGTCTTCCAGTATGTGAAGGAAGACCCGAAAACCGTGATGAGCATGCTCTGGTACGGGTTCCCGGTGGTGCGTTACCTGCTGGCCTGGGCCGTGGGCACGCTGATCCTGAGCATGGCCTTCAAAGGCGCCGATCGCGCAACGCGCCCACGCGGCCCGTTCAGCGGCGGCACTATCAGTACGCGCCAGGTCGCACCGTGGTACAGCCGCATCGCGGTGTTCGTGGTCTGCCTGCTGGTCGCCGTGGTCGCCATCCGTGGCACCCTGCGCCAGGGCCCACCGCTGCGCTGGGGGGATGTCTACACCACTGACTCGAACTTCGCCAACCAGTTGGGCCTCAATGGCACCCTGTCGCTGATTGCGGCGGCCAAGGCGCGGTTCGGTGAAGACCGCGCCAACATCTGGAAAGCTACGCTGGAACAACCCCTGGCCACCCAGACCGTGCGTGACATGCTGGTGTTGCCACAAGAGAAACTGGTGGATACCGACACCGCCGCCGTGCGCCGTGACTTCACGCCACCGGCCGAGAAGACCCTGCCGATCAAGAACGTCGTGGTGATCCTGATGGAAAGCTTCGCCGGTCACTCGGTGGGTGCATTGGGACGTCCGGGCAATATCACCCCGTACTTCGACAAGCTGACCAAGGAAGGCTTGTTGTTCGATCGTTTCTTCTCCAACGGCACCCACACCCACCAGGGTATGTTCGCCACCATGGCCTGCTTCCCGAACCTGCCGGGTTTTGAGTACCTGATGCAGACCCCGGAAGGCAGTCACAAGCTGTCTGGCCTGCCGCAGTTGCTCAGCGCCCGTGATTTCGACGATGTGTACGTCTATAACGGCGATTTCGCCTGGGACAACCAGTCGGGGTTCTTCAGCAACCAGGGCATGACCAACTTCATTGGCCGCAACGACTTCGTCGACCCGGTGTTCTCCGACCCGACCTGGGGCGTGTCCGACCAAGACATGTTCAACCGTGGCCTGGAAGAGTTGAAAGCCCGTGAAGGCGGCAAGCCGTTCTATGCGCTGCTGCAGACCTTGTCCAACCACACGCCGTACGCGTTGCCGACGCCATTGCCGGTTGAAAAAGTCACCGATCGCGGCAGCCTCAACGAGCACTTGACGGCCATGCGCTACTCCGACTGGGCTTTGGGCCAGTTCTTTGAAAAGGCCCGTAAGGAGCCGTACTTCAAGGAGACCCTGTTTGTGATCGTGGGTGACCACGGCTTCGGCAACGAGCAGCAGATCACCGAGATGGACCTGGGCCGCTTCAACGTACCGATGCTGATGATCGCGCCGGGCATGCAGGAGAAGTTCGGCGAGCGTGATCACACGGTGGGCACCCAGATCGACATCGTGCCGACCATCATGGGTCGCCTGGGCGGCGATACCCTGCACCAATGCTGGGGTCGTGACCTGCTCAACCTGCCGGAAGGCGACAAGGGCTTTGGCGTGATCAAGCCGTCGGGCAGCGACCAGACGGTGGCGTTGCTCACAGGTGATCGCGTGCTGGTATTGCCGAAAGAAATGCCACCCAAGTTGTGGGAGTACACACTGGGCGCCGAGCCGACCGGCAAGGTGATCGCGCAATCGCCGGACGAGGCTGCACTCAAACAGAAACTTGAGTCGTTCCTGCAAACCGCAACCAAGAGCCTGCTGGATAACACCGCGGGTGTCGTGGATGGTAAGCCGGACTAACTGACCGGCAATAAAAAAGAGGCCTTCTAGAAGGCCTCTTTTTTTGCTTGTTAAACGCTTGGCGCGGCGTTTATATCCGACCGAGCAACAGCAATACCAGCAGCACTACCAACACCACACCGAGGATACCCGACGGGCCATAGCCCCAGTTACGCGAGTGCGGGAACACCGGCAGGCCACCCACCAGCAGGAGGATCAGGATAATGATCAGAATGAGGCTCATGGTTTTTTCCTTATAGGTCTTTGATAAAGACCGGTTATTTACGATACCCCCGTCTATCTGATTACGGGCGCCTTACTAACTCCGACTCTTTCACGTCGCAGAAAATTCAGTGTTTTTTTAAAGCATTTTGCTCAGTCGCTTATTTCTTTTAACGTGTACGCAAAACCATCTTATTAGTTGAAGTTTATTGAACTTAGGCTATACGCAGGCGTCCGACCGAGCCCACGGTTTGCCTGGGGCATTCATCATTCTGATGGTGCGTGGGTACGGGAAAAACCTTCGCTACACTGCCGGTCACTTCTTTCGTGAACCACAAGGCTACTTCCTATGCAAAACCGCATGATGATCACTGGCGCCGGGTCCGGCCTGGGTCGTGAAATCGCTCTGCGCTGGGCCTGTGAGGGCTGGCAGTTAGCCTTGTCGGATGTCAGCGATACCGGTTTGCAGGAAACCCTCAGGCTGGTTCGCGAGGCGGGCGGTGATGGTTTTACCCAGCGTTGTGACGTGCGTGACTACAGCCAGCTCACCGCGCTGGCCCAGGCATGCGAGGTGAAGCTCGGTGGCATCGATGTGATCGTCAACAATGCCGGCGTGGCCTCCGGCGGGTTCTTTGCCGAACTGTCCCTGGAGGACTGGGACTGGCAGATCGCAATCAACCTGATGGGCGTGGTCAAGGGCTGCAAGGCGTTCCTGCCGCTGCTGGAAAAGAGCAAGGGCCGGATCATCAATATTGCCTCCATGGCCGCGCTGATGCAGGGCCCGGCCATGAGCAACTACAACGTGGCCAAGGCCGGCGTGGTGGCGTTGTCGGAAAGCCTGCTGGTGGAGCTCAAGCAGCAGGAAGTCGGCGTGCATGTGGTGTGCCCATCGTTTTTCCAGACCAACCTGCTTGACTCCTTCCGGGGGCCAACCCCGGCCATGAAGGCACAGGTGGGCAAGCTGCTCGAGAGTTCGCCCATCACCGCGACTGACATCGCCGATTACATCTACCAGCGCGTGGCCGAAGGCGAATTCATGATCTTGCCCCATGAGCAAGGACGCATGGCCTGGGCGCTGAAACAGAAAAACCCGCAGTTGCTGTATGACGAAATGACGCTGATGGCTGACAAAATGCGCGCCAAGGCCCAAGCCGTTAAAGGCTGATCCTGGCGAGGTCTGTCAGGTAAATTACCTACTTGTGTAGGCGGCGCCTGATTTGATCGCAAGCCATTGCCGGTCCATTTTCAAGGGCGCATGGTCAAGGTCCTGTCACTCGAAAAGGACAACCGCCATGCTGGTCTTGAGCCGCACCTTAGGCGAAGCCATCTCCATCGGCGATGACATCGTCGTGCATATCCTTGAAGTAAACGGTACCCACGTGAAATTCGGTATCGACGCGCCAGAGGACGTCAAAGTGCACCGCGCCGAGGTGTACCGGAAGATTCTCAAACGCCAGGGGCCCGCCACCCATCCTGTGCCGGTCCCCAATCTCTAGGCGCAGGTGTTCAGTCGAACAGATGCTTGGGCACATCGTGCTTGAGCATCAGTTGGCATTGCTCGCTCTCGGGGTCGAAGACGATCAGGGCCTGGCCCTTGGTCAGCGCCTGGCGCACGCGCAGCACGCGGGTTTCCAGGGGCGTATCGTCGCCATTGTCGGTGCCGTCGCGGGTGACGAAGTCTTCGATGAGGCGGGTCAGGGTGTCGACTTCAAGTGCATCGTGGGGAATCAGCATACAAGCCTCGGGGGTAGAATCCCGGCGATGCTACTGCGCCGGGACCTTTGTTGCCAGTACCAGGAATTGCCCGTGTCAGGACTTCTGACCGATTAGGCTGTCCACTGACGGCACGCGGGTGTCGCTCTCCATTTGCGTTTCATGCTCGATCTGATGGCTGAACCGATCCAGGGAGCCCTGGGCCGGTTGCGCATCGCTGGCGAACACCGGTGGGCTAAGGATGTACGCGCCCAGCAAGCGACTCAGCGCGGCCAGGCTGTCGATGTGGGTGCGTTCGTAGCCATGGGTGGCATCGCAACCGAAGGCCAGCAGGGCAGTGCGGATGTCATGACCGGCAGTGACCGCCGAGTGCGCATCGCTGAAGTAATAACGGAACAGATCGCGGCGCACCGGCAGGTCGTTATCCGCCGCCAGACGCAGCAAGTGCCGCGACAGGTGATAGTCATACGGCCCGCCGGAGTCCTGCATCGCCACGCTCACCGCATGTTCGCTGGAGTGTTGGCCGGGGGCGACCGGGGCGATGTCGATGCCGACAAACTCACTGACATCCCAGGGCAGGGCAGCCGCCGCGCCACTGCCGGTTTCCTCGGTGATGGTGAACAGCGGGTGGCAGTCGATCAGCAGCGGCTCGCCACTGTCGATGATGGCCTTGAGCGCTGCGAGCAGGGCGGCGACGCCGGCTTTGTCATCCAAGTGGCGTGCGCTGATGTGCCCGCTCTCGGTGAACTCCGGCAGTGGGTCGAAGGCCACATAGTCACCGATGCTGATGCCCAGGGAATCGCAGTCGGCGCGGGTGGCACAGTAGGCGTCCAGGCGCAGTTCCACGTGGTCCCAGCTCACCGGCATTTCATCCACGGCAGTGTTGAACGCATGCCCGGAGGCCATCAACGGCAGCACGCTGCCGCGAATCACACCATTATCGGTAAACAGGCTGACCCGGCTGCCTTCGGCAAAGCGGCTCGACCAGCAGCCCACCGGGGCCAGGGTCAGGCGGCCGTTGTCCTTGATTGCACGCACGGCGGCGCCGATGGTATCCAGGTGCGCGGAGACGGCCCGGTCCGGGCTGTTTTTCTGGCCCTTGAGGGTGGCGCGAATGGTGCCGCGCCGGGTCATTTCAAACGGGATGCCAAGTTCTTCCAGGCGTTCGGCGACGTAGCGCACGATAGTGTCGGTGAATCCGGTCGGGCTGGGGATGGCAAGCATTTCCAGCAGCACTTTTTGCAGGTAAGCGAGATCGGGTTCGGGGATGGTTCGGGTCATGGAAACTCCTGATGAGTTGGTGACATCGATGGTTTCGATGAAATGGTTGGGAGATTCGTTGTCTGTGCCGGCTTCATCGGGGGCACGCCCCCTCCCACCCTTGATGTGTGAATACAGGCAAATGTGGGAGGGGGCTTGCCCCCGATAGCGGTTTCACATTCAACACAAGCCTCAAGCCGTCGGCTGACTGTGCGGAAACAACAAATCCACAAACTTTTCTGCGGTAGGTTGCGGTTCATGATTGGCCAGCCCGGCCCGTTCGTTGGCTTCGATAAACACGTACTCCGGCTGGTCGGCGGCCGGCACCATCAGGTCCAGGCCGACCATGGGGATGTCCAGGGCGCGGGCAGCACGCACGGCGGCGTCCACCAGCGTTGGGTGCAGGATCGCCGTGACATCTTCCAGGCAACCGCCGGTATGCAGGTTGGCGGTGCGTCGCACGGCTAGTTGCACGCCCTGGGGCAGGATGCTGTCGTAGTCATAGCCAGCAGCTTTGAGGGTGCGCTCGGTTTCCGCATCCAGGGGGATTTTGCTCTCGCCATCGGTGGCAGCCTGGCGACGTCGGCTCTGGGCCTCGATCAAGGCGCGGATCGAATGCTGGCCGTCACCGATCACTTCGGCAGGACGGCGAATCGCGGCGGCGACCACTTCAAAACCGATCACCAGAATGCGCAGGTCCAGACCCTCGTGGAAGCTTTCCAGCAATACGCGGCTGTCGAACTGACGCGCCGCCTCAATGGCTTGCTGCACCTCCTCGATGGTTTGCAGGTCTACCGCCACGCCCTGGCCTTGCTCGCCGTCCAGCGGCTTGACCACGATGCGCTGGTGCTCGTCGAGGAACTCCAGGTTGTCATCGGCACTGCCCGCCAACTGCTGGGAGGGCAGTTGCAGGCCGGCGGCCTTGAGCACTTTATGGGTCAGGCTCTTGTCCTGGCACAGGGTCATGCTGATGGCGCTGGTCAGGTCGCTCAGGGATTCCCGGCAACGCACGCGGCGCCCGCCGTGGCTGAGGGTGAACAGGCCCGCGTCGGCATCGTCGACCTGCACATCAATACCGCGCCGATGGGCTTCCTCAACGATGATCCGCGCATAGGGATTGAACTCCGCCTGCGGCCCAGGGCCGAGGAACAGCGGCTGGTTGATGCCGTTCTTGCGCTTGATCGCAAAGGTGGTCAACGCGCGAAAGCCAAGCTTGGCATAGAGGCTCTTGGCCTGGCGGTTATCGTGCAGCACCGACAGGTCCAGGTAGCTCAAGCCACGGCTCATGAAGTGCTCCACCAGGTGGCGCACCAGCACTTCACCGACGCCTGGGCGCGTGCACTGTGGGTCGACGGCCAGGCACCACAGGCTGCAACCGTTTTCCGGGTCCTGGAAGGCTTTGTGGTGATTGAGGCCCATCACGCTGCCGATGACTGCCCCGGTGTCTTCATCCTCGGCCAACCAGTACACCGGGCCGCCTTGGTGACGCGGGGTCAGGCGTTCGGCGTCGACGGGCAACATGCCGCGGCCTTGATACAGTTGGTTGACGGCCTGCCAATCGGCTTCGCTTTGCACCCTGCGAATGCGAAAGCCGCGAAACACCCGGGTTGCCGGGCGGTAATCGCTGAACCACAGGCGCAGGGTGTCGGACGGGTCGAGGAACAGCTGCTGAGGATCGATCCCGAGAATCTGCTGGGGCGCTGCCACGTAGAGCGCAATGTCGCGCTCGCCGGGCAGCTCATTGAGCAGTTCCTGGGCCAGGCTGGCCGGGTCCGGGAAGGTATGGCCTATCAGCAACCGCCCCCAGCCGCAATGCACGGCAATCGGCTCGGCGGCCAGGGGGCTGCCATCTTCGGCCAGGCGCGCCTGCAGGCGCTCGTAGGTCGGCGCCTGGCCCTTGAGTAAGCGTTGGCTGTACGCCGCGGCATTCGGTTTCATCGATCAGATTCCTTGTTCGCTGAGCCACAGGTTCAGCGCCGCCAATTGCCATAGCTTGGAGCCGCGCAACGGGGTCAGTTGGCCCTGGGGGTCGGTGAGCAAGCGGTCGAGCATGGCCGGGTTGAACAGGCCACGGTCCTGGCTCGGGTCCAGCAGCAGTTCACGCACCCAGTTCAAGGTGTCGCCTTGCAAGTGCTTGAGGCCGGGCACCGGGAAGTAGCCTTTCTTGCGGTCGATGACTTCGCTGGGGATGACCCGGCGCGCCGCTTCCTTGAGTACCTGTTTGCCGCCGTCGGGCAGCTTGAACTTGCCCGGCACGCGGGCCGACAGTTCCACCAGGCGGTAGTCGAGGAACGGCGTACGTGCTTCCAGGCCCCAGGCCATGGTCATGTTATCCACGCGCTTGACCGGGTCATCCACCAGCATCACCGTGCTGTCCAGGCGCAGAGCCTTATCCACCGCAGCGTCGGCACCGGGCATTGCAAAATGCTCGCGCACAAAGTCACCGGCGGCGTCGTTGGCGGTCAGCCATTTGGGCGCGACGGTGGCGGCGTAGTCGTCGTAACTGCGATCGAAGAAGGCATCGCGGTAAGCGGCGTAGGGGTCGCTGGCGCCATCCACCTGCGGGTACCAGTGGTAACCGGCGAACAACTCGTCGGCGCCCTGGCCGCTCTGGACTACCTTGCAATGCTTGGCCACTTCCCGCGACAGCAGGTAAAAGGCGATGCAGTCATGACTGACCATCGGTTCGCTCATGGCATGGAACGCCGCCGGCAACTGCTCGATGATTTCGCTCTCGGCGATGCGCAGTTGGTGATGGCGGGTGCCGTAGTGCTTGGCGATCAGGTCCGAGTACTGGAATTCATCGCCGCGTTCGCCACCGGCATCTTCAAAGCCGATGGAAAAGGTCGACAGGTCTTGCACGCCGACTTCACGCAGCAGGCCGACGAGCATGCTCGAATCGACGCCACCGGAGAGCAGCACACCCACATCCACGGCGGCACGTTGGCGGATCGCCACGGCTTCGCGGGTGCTGTCGAGGACGCGGTCGGTCCAGTCTTCCAGGCTAAGGTTCTGCTCATCCTCATGGGGGCCGTAGGGCAGGGTCCACCAGGTTTTCTGCTCGGTCTTGCCGCTGGCATCGATGCGCATCCAGGTGGCGGGCGGCAGCTTTTCAATACCCGCCAGCAAGGTGCGCGGTGCGGGCACCACGGCGTGGAAATTCAAATAATGATTAAGCGCCACCGGATCCAGGATCGGGTTGATATCGCCGCCCTTGAGCAGCGCCGGCAAGGCCGAGGCAAAGCGCAGGCGCTGGCCGGTGCGCGACAGGTACAAAGGTTTTACGCCCAAGCGGTCACGGGCGACGAACAGGCGTTGGGCGTCGCGCTCCCAGATGGCGAACGCAAACATGCCGTTGAGCTTGGGCAGCAGTGCTTCGCCCCAGGCGTGATAACCCTTGAGCAGCACTTCGGTATCACCGCCGGAATAGAAGGCGTAGCCGAGGGCTTCCAGCTCTTCACGTAATTCCGGGAAGTTATAGATTGCACCGTTGAACGCCAAGGACAGCCCCAATTGGGCGTCGACCATCGGTTGGGCGGAGCCATCCGACAGGTCCATGATTTTCAATCGACGATGGCCCAGGGCAATCGGCCCTTGGGCATGGAAGCCCCACGCGTCGGGGCCTCGGGGGGCGAGGTGATGGGTGATGCGTTCTACCGCTGCCAGGTCGGCAGGTTGATGATCAAAGCGTAACTCGCCAGCTAATCCACACATAAGGTCCTTACCGGTTTTTCCGTTGGGGAGGGGTCGACACATCGCGCGTTGAACGCGCAGGTACCCTGAAACTGACCCAGGCATACCCTTGGAGTTTTAGAACGATAAGTTATAAGCAGTCGTGGCCTGAAGCGCGCATGGGCATTCACCGCCCGCCGCGGGCTGCGTGGCCGGGGCGTTAGATAGGTCAAGGTCGAACGCAAATTATGGGTCTGTAGCCCGCGCAAACCAGCAGTTATTCAAACCCATTCCCGGCGGCGGCGGGCCTATGGTGGGGCGTCATTATTCAAGGTTTTCATGGAGGTCATGGATGTCACAGGTAAGTGAGGTGGTTACCCCAAAAGTGTGGGCGCAGTTGCCCGGCAAGCTGCTGGAGGCCACCCAGGATCTGGATATAACTGATGTATTGCTCGACCGATTGCCCGGCTGGATGGTTCATGCCGACGCTCGCAGCCTGGCCCATATCAAGCGCGAGCATGAGGACAGTGAGGTACTGCGCGAGACGCTCAATACACTGTTGAAAAACCTGGAACCGCTGGATGAGTTCTGCAGCGACCGACTTGAAGCGTTGCTGGTGTCCAAAGGGCAGCATCTGGATGTGAAGCATGATGTGCTGGAGTTGCCCCATCGCTCGATGATCAACGCCAACCCCGATCTGCTCGGGCCGCTGTTGATGACGGTGACGGTGGAGAAGCGCACGCTGCTGCACGCCGCCATGCAGAATTTCAGCGCCTCCCAGGCGGAGGATGGCGGCCTGGGTATCGGCGCGCAGGTGCGCAGCGTCGACACGGGGCTTGAGGTCGCGTCCATGAGTGCCGCCCAATTTGCCGGTTACTGCCGCGAGCTGGACCTGGGCGCGGCCTATCAGGCACATCTGCGGGTGGTCTTCGATTTGCCTGCCCCTGGCGAGGTGACGACGGCCGATGACTATAACCCGGTAGCCAGGGACATTGGCCGGCTCAAGTTGAGTGACATGCGCCTGGACCTGCATATCGCCATGGGCAAGGGGCATGTACGCCAGGAGACCGGCACGCTGTTGTTCAAGGTGCTCTGGTCGGGCAGCGACACTTATCCCACCCGCGAGCTGTTGCTGGACGGCCGCGCCCTGGTCTGGCATGGGTTGAACATCGACCAGGCTTGCGCCTGGAGCGTGCTGGTGTTTTCCGGGAGCGCCGAGCGGGGCCTGTCCCCGGGGCGCTGTGTGGTGTACATGCCCAATGATCCAGCCCGCCCATGGTTCGAGTACGACACCCTGGCGGCGTTCAAGGGTTATCTGTCTTCTAAGCTGCAGGAACCTGCCTATCGCGAATTCTTCAAGGGCTATCTGGATGAGTCCGAACGCGTGGACTTTTTCCAGCGCTTTGATACCCGCAAGGCCGTGGAAAGCCTGGAGGCGGTGTCGGCCCCGGTCAGCGTGTCGCGGTTTTTTTTCGATGCCTGCGTGGGCAAGGCGCAATTGGATGCCAGGGTGTTGGCGGTGCCGGTGGCAGAGGTCGACGAGCAAGCCCGCCGATCACTGGCCGAGCGCTATGTGGAGCTGGGGCTGACATTGGCCAATATCGCCGGTTTTTTTGTGCCGGGGCTGGGCCAGTTGATGCTGGGGGTAGGGGTGGGTCAGCTGCTGGGCGAGGTCTATGAGGGCGTACAGGACTGGCAGCACGGGCATAAGACCGATGCGCTGGAGCACATGACCAATGTGGCCGAAGGCATTGCATCAATGGCGCTGATGACGGCTGCGGGCAAAGTCGTGGGCACCCTGTTCAAGGGCGCGTCGCGCACGCCGGCGAGTTATTTCGAACAGTTCGAGGCGGTCAAGTCCGCCCAGGGTGAGTCGCGCTTGTGGCGGCGCGATCTGCGCCCTTACCAGCAGTCGGTGGCTCCCGAGGTACTCGCCACGCCCAGCTACAAGGGCATCTATCAATATCAAGGGCGCTCTTATATTGCGATTGACGGCGCGATCTACCGGGTGTTTTTCGATGCGGGCGTCGGTCGTTGGCGGGTGCTGCATCCGGTGCGTCCAACGGTCTATAGCCCGCTATTGGAACACAATGGTTTCGGCGGCTGGCGCCATCAGGCCGAGCAGGTCGATCAGTGGAACAGCCCGGCCTATGTGCTCGAACGCCTGGCGCCCGGGCTGAGATCACTGCCCGACGGCCGCCTGGACGAAATCATCAGCACCACCAACAGCCGGTTGCCCTGGCTACGACAACTGGCCAAGTACAACCTGCCCTTGCCGCAGCGGCTGCAAGACAGTGTGCTGCGTTGGCGGCAAGAGCAACTGATCCGCGACCTGGCCTGGCAACTGGAATTCCAGAGCCAGCCGGATGCGGGTACGGGCTGGGTGCAAATGCTGGCCTTGCCGATGCTGGAGGGGTGGCCCAAGGGGCGTTTTTTCGAGCTGCTGGACCCTCAAGGCAATTTGCTCAAGCGTTACCCCGATACCGCTCCATTCGATTACGAAGACATGAGCATCCACGTCAGCGAGCAGCAACTCCAGGAAGGGCAGGTGATGCCCACACTGCTCGAGAACCTTGACGACGCGGAGCGCGAAGGGCTGCTGGGAGAAAAAGCCGACCCCCAACAGGCACAGCGGCTGTTGAACACACGTCTGCTGGCGGGGGTGAAGCAGCATTATCAGGCGTTATTCGAACAGCTTTGCCGTCACGCTGACCCGTCGGTAACAGGGATAACTGGCGTGCTTAAGCAACGCTTGCCTGAATTGCCTACCGGGGTGGTCCAGGAGCTTTTATCCCAGGCCTCGTCATTGGAACGTCTGTATTTGCGCAACACCGCCAGCGTGCCCTTGCGCCTGTCCCAGCGCGCCGGGCAGGCATTGCGCGAACTACAGGAAGACCGTGCGGTGGCTGGTTTTTACCTGCCGCCGTTGGCCACCGAATCAACTCAACGCCTGGCAGTCAGCCTACTGGGCCGGTTACCGGGATGGCCGGCGCAACTGCGCCTGCAAATGCATGAGCAGGCGCTGGATGGCGCTTTGCTCGGCAAGCAGGAAAGTACCACCGCGACGCGCGTGCGCAAGCTGGTCAAGTCCGCCCGGGGCTACCAGGCCTTCGACGAACAGGGCCAGGCCCTGCATGAGCCGTTGCCGGGCCCGCCGGGCTTCTACCAGGCACTGCTGAGCACGCTTTCAGCCACAGAGCGCACAGGCCTGGGGATTTACTCCACGGGTGAGCGCGGTGCCACACAGTTGCAGTTGAAATTGCGCTGGCTGGTCGGGGATGAACGCGACCTGGTGGCGGGCCATCTGCGCAATGCCTCCGCCGAACCCTTGCCGTCGTGGCGCGAGGGTTGCGTACAGGCGTCACCGCCGCAGGTTACGCCACAACCGACGGCACTGGTACGCAAGGTGAAAAAGCTCTATCCCATGCTGGACGACGCCCAGGCCTCTAGTCTGATCGAAGGCCTGGGGGCTGACCACATGGCCCGTGCCCAGGCGGTCAGGAGGTTGCAGAGCGATTATGAAACCCTGCGTTCAGTGCTCAACACCTGGCGCCATGACCGGGCCGCGCTGGCGAAAATCCCTGGCACGCCCGAGGACGCACGGTTCAGTCGCAGAATCATCGTGCAGCGGCTTAAAGTCTGCTGGCGGAGGATGACCGGCTTGAATGAAGAGGCCAGCCTGTCGCTCGACGAAATGGTCGGCGGCCCCTTGCCGACCTTGCCGGCGCAGATCAAGTTCGAGCATGTGCGCCAACTGTCGATGAAGAACATGGGAGTCGGTGATGAGGTGGCGTATTTCCTCAAGCACTTCACCGGTCTCACTTCCCTGCAACTGTCAGGCAACCGCTTGACCCGTCTGCCGGAGATACTGTCACACATGCCGCAGCTGGAAGCCCTGTATCTGGACGGTAATCAACTGGTACTGACCTCCTACACGCGCACCAAGCTGGCAGATCTGCGCAACCTCAGGATCATGAACCTGGCGGGCAACCCGCTGGTTGATCCGCCCAAGGTCGACCACCTGTTTGACCTGCACCAATTGATATTGCGTGACTGCCGGCTCAAGACTTTTCCCGAACATTTGTGGCGCTTGCCCTACCTGACCAGTGTGGACCTGCGCGAGAACGACATTACCGAGCTGCCGGCGTGGCTGTTCACGGCGCCTCGGCAACGTACCCAAGGTATCAACCTGCGCTACAACCCATTGTCGGCACCGACCATCCGGCAAGTGCTCGATTATCGTCGCCAGCGCGGCGTGGGCATGGGCTTTTACGAAGACGATATCGCGCGCTTGAACGAGCAGGCCGCTCGCGAGTTGTGGTTGCCGGATTCGCGGCTGGCCGACTACGCGCAAAAAGAGGTGATGTGGCGGATGTTGAAGGATGACAGGTCCAGTGACGGCTTGTTCAAGTTGCTGGCCGAGCTGGGCGGGGCGGCCGACAGCGAGCATGTGCGTGAAGACATGGCCCGGCGCGTGTGGCGTGTCCTTGAGGCGAGCAGCCAGCGCGCCGACCTGGCCACCGAAGTGTTCGAACGCGCCGCCACCCCTTACAACTGTGACGATGGCGCGGCGGTGAGTTTCAGCGCCCTGGAAATCCTGGTTGAGATCAGCGATGCGCGCCGGCAGGTCGAGGGCGGCCAGTTGTCTGCCAGGCCGCTGTTGGCGTTGGGGCGCGGCCTGTATCGGCTTGATCGCCTGGAAAGCATTGCGCGCAACCACAGCATCGCCAACCCCGGCGGCGATCCGCTGGAAGTCAGCCTGGCCTACCGCACCGGCCTGGCCAGCCGTTTCTATTTGCCAGGGCAGCCTAGACACATGCGTTATGCCGGCTTGAGCGGTGTCACCCCGGCGGCGCTGAGCGATGCGGAAATCAAAATCAAGGCCGCAGAGGTTTCGCCCGAGCTGTTGCGTTTTCTCAATGACCTGCCGTTCTGGACTGACTACCTCAAGCGCGCCTATGCCGCCAGTTTCAGAACCCTTAACGAGCCGTTCGAGACGCGGATGCAAGAGGTGTTTGAACAAGGTGATGAACTTGAGGACGAGGTCTTCCGGTCGCGCATGAACGGCATTCTGCACGAGCAGGCCACCGCCGAACAGGTGGCCTTCGAGCGCCTGACCCTGGCGGCCATGCGCGCTGACGAACTGGGGGTGTGCGAGATTCGCTAGGCACGACTCAAGGCGTTTGCTGGGGCTTGCCGCGAATCAATTCGCGCAAGGCAAAACGGTTGGGATGGCACGCCTGGGCGACGCTGGTGGGCAACGGCAGCGGTTCGTTATCCAGCCAGGCGGCCAACAGTTCTGCCGACAAGGGCGCGGTGATCAGGCCGCGTGAGCCATGGCCGCTGTTGATGTACACGCCGTCCAGCCAGGGGCAGGGCGTATCGGGCACTTGCCGGGCATCGCGGGAGAGTACGCCATAGGCTTGGGCGAAGGCCGCTGCGTCGGCCAGCGGGCCAACGATAGGCAGGTAGTCGGGGCTGGTGCAGCGGAATGCCGCACGGCCTTGCAAGGTTTCCAGCGGCAAGGTATCGGCGTGCAAGGCATGCAGCAGCGGTGGGGAGATTTCCCGCAGCAGGGCCAGGTTGTCGGCATGTTCGGCCAGGGTGGGGGTCAGGTCGTCGCTGTTGAAGGCAAAACTGGCGCCCAGGGTATGTTCGCCCAGGCGTGCGGGGGCGACGTAGCCCTGGGCGCAGACCACCGTGCTCAAGTGCTGGCTTTCAGTGGTTTGCGGCAAACGGGTGATTTGCCCGCGAATGCGCTTGAGGGGCAGGGCGGCACTGAAAGGGAAGCGCTTGACCTCGGCGGCACCGGCGAGGATCACCACCGGTGCACTGGCGATCAGCGCCTCGGCGTCTCGGGCCTGCCATTGGCCGTCGACCTGCTGCAAGGTCAGCGCCTCTTGATGAAGGCGCAACTCAACGCCTGTGTGGCGGGCCTGCCACTCGCACAGCGCTGGCGGATGGACCCACCCGCCCTCGGGGAAAAACAATCCGCCCTGGTCCAGCGCCACGCCAGCGAGGGCTTGGGCCTGGGCCACATCCACCGGGTGCAGCAGGTCCGCGGCAAAGGCCTGCGCCAGTTGTGCCTGGCGCTCGGCCTCCTTTGGGTTGAACGCCAGTTGCAGCACGCCGCAAGCGTCCCAATCCACACCGCGCTGCAACTGTTCGAGCAGCCTGCGGGTGTAGCCGAAGCCGCTCACAATCATCTGCGACAGTGCGGTGCCATGGGCCGACAGCTTGAGATACAGCACCCCTTGCGGGTTGCCGGAAGCCTCCTGGGCCAGCGCCGCATGCCGCTCCAGCAGGCACACCTGCCAGCCGCGTGCCGCCAGGCTGGCTGCCGTGGCGCAACCGGCCAGCCCCGCGCCGATCACCAGGGCGCGGTGTTCGGCGTGGAGGGTTGTCGGGCGGGCGAACCACGGCGGTGTGGCCGTGGGCCTGGGCGTGTCTTGCGGCCAGCCGACGAACTCACCGCGCAGGATTTCCCACTTGTGGCCGATGCCCGGGGTGCGCTTCATCTTGAAGCCTGCCGCGTTGATCAGGCGCCGCACCCAGCCAGTGCTGGTGAAGGTGCTGATGGTCGAGCCCGGCGCTGCCAGGCGCGCCAGTTCGGCGAACAGCTCGGCGGTCCACATATCGGGGTTTTTCGCCGGGGCAAAGCCGTCGAGGAACCACGCATCGATCTGTGCATCCAGTTGCGGCAGTTGCTCCAGGGCATCACCGATCAACAGGGTCAGGGTCACGCGGCCGTGGCCCAGCACCAGGCGCTGGAAACCCTGGTGGATGGCTACGTATTGCGCCAGGAGTTGCTCGGCCAAGGGTTGCAGTTCAGGCCAGAGGGCCAGGGCACGTTGCAGGTCAGGGTGGCTGAGCGGGTATTTTTCCACGCTGACAAAGTGCAGCCGTGCGCCGGCCACTGCGTGCTGCTCGAACAGTTGCCAGGCGCAGAGGAAATTCAAGCCGGTGCCGAAGCCGGTCTCGCCAATCACCAGTCGCCCGCCGGCAGGCAAAGCGGCGAAGCGCTCCTGCAGGCGGTTTTGCTCAAGGAACACATAACGGGTTTCTTCAAGGCCCGACTGGTCGGAGAAGTACACATCGTCGAACACCCGCGAGTGCGGGCGGCCTTGGTCATCCCAGTCGAGCTGGGCGTGGGTGATGGGGTTCATGGCGGCTCATAAAGGAAAGCGGGCAAAGACAAGGCGGCCATTCTAGCCGATCAACAGGGGTTGGATTGACCCAAGGCAATCCCGGGTGGAATTTCCTGCCACAGGTCGTTGCCCAATCCGCTAGTCTTGAGCCATCTTGAAACGGAGCTGCCCATGTTCGAATCCGCCGAAATCGGTCACGCCATCGACAAAGACACCTATGACGCCGAAGTGCCGGCCCTGCGCGAAGCCTTGCTGGAGGTGCAGTACGAACTGCAGCAGCAGAAACGCTTCCCGGTGATTATCCTGATCAACGGCATCGAGGGCGCCGGCAAGGGCGAGACCGTCAAGCTGCTCAATGAATGGATGGACCCGCGCCTGATCGAGGTGCGCACCTTCGACCAGCAGACCGACGAGGAACTGGCGCGCCCACCGGCCTGGCGCTACTGGCGGCAACTGCCGGCCAAGGGCCGTATGGGTATCTTTTTCGGCAATTGGTACAGCCAGATGCTGCAAGGCCGGGTGCATGGGCAGATCAAGGACGCTCGACTCGACCAGGCCATTGCCGGTGCCGAGCGCCTGGAAAAAATGCTCTGTGACGAAGGCGCGCTGATTTTCAAGTTTTGGTTTCACCTGTCCAAGAAACAGATGAAGGCTCGTCTCAAGGCGCTGGCCGATGACCCGCTGCACAGCTGGCGCATCAGCCCGCTGGACTGGCAGCAGTCCAAGACCTACGACAAGTTCGTGCATTTCGGTGAGCGCGTGCTGCGCCGCACCAGCCGGGATTACGCACCCTGGCATGTAATTGAAGGGGTGGACAGCAATTATCGCAGCCTCACCGTGGGTAAGATCCTGCTCGAAGGCCTGCAAAATGCCTTGAAAATGCCCAGGGGCAAGGCCAGCGGCATGAACCCGGCGCCGCTGCCGTCGGCTGTGGACCAGGTAAGCCTGCTCAACAGCCTCGACATGACCCTGCGCCTGGACAAGGACGACTATGAGGAGCAACTGATCACCGAGCAGGCGCGTTTCTCCGGCCTGATGCGCGACAAGCGCATGCGCAAGCACGCGTTGGTGACGGTGTTCGAGGGCAACGACGCGGCGGGCAAGGGCGGCGCGATCCGCCGTGTCGCCGCGGCCCTGGACCCGCGCCAGTACCATATTGTGCCGATTGCCGCGCCCAGCGAAGACGAACGCGCCCAGCCCTACCTGTGGCGGTTCTGGCAGAAGATCCCGGCACGCGGCATGTTCACCGTGTTCGACCGTTCCTGGTATGGCCGCGTACTGGTGGAGCGCGTCGAGGGCTTCTGCACCCCGACGGACTGGATGCGCGCCTATGGCGAGATCAATGATTTCGAGGAGCAGTTGCGCGATGCTGGCGTGATCGTGGTCAAGTTCTGGCTGGCCATTGATAAGCAAACCCAGCTGGAACGTTTCCAGGCCCGTGAAGAGATTCCGTTCAAGCGCTTCAAGATCACCGAGGACGACTGGCGCAATCGCGACAAGTGGGACGACTACCGTGCAGCCGTGGGCGACATGGTCGATCGCACCAGCACCGAGGTGGCGCCCTGGACCCTGGTGGAAGCCAATGACAAGCGCTGGGCGCGGGTCAAGGTGCTGCGCACCATTAACCGTGCGCTGGAAGAAGCATTCGATAAAACCGACAAGCACGACAAAAAGAAAAAGAAATAGCGCGGATCAAACATTGGTCCAAATGTGGGAGGGGCGGTGCGACGATTCGACTTGCTCCCGATAGCAGGCTGTCAGTACCTGCATTTGCAACTGACCCACCGCTATCGGGGCAAGCCCCCTCCCACATTGGATCGCCACTCATCAGGTAGACCGTGTGCCGGCGCCATGCTTTTGCATTTATGCAGTGAATGATCATCGCAGCCGACCGGGCCTGGCTCTATCCTCGATCCACAACCACAAGATCGAGGTAAGCCCATGCGTGAAGTAGTGATCGTCGACAGTGTGCGAACCGGCCTGGCCAAGTCCTTTCGTGGCAAGTTCAACCAGACCCGCCCCGATGACATGGCGGCCCATTGCGTCAATGCGCTGCTGGCCCGCTATGGCATCGATCCGGCCACTGTGGAGGATTGCATCGTCGGTGCCGGCTCCAACGAAGGTGCCCAGGGCTACAATATCGGGCGCAATGTGGCGGTGCTCTCGCAACTGGGTACCGGCACGGCGGGCATGACCCTCAACCGTTTCTGTTCGTCGGGCTTGCAGGCGATTGCCATCGCCGCCAACCAGATTGCCTCGGGCTGCAGCGATATCATTGTCGCCGGCGGCGTGGAGTCCATCAGCCTGACCATGAAGAGCGTCAACACCGACAACCTGATCAACCCGCTGCTTAAGGAGCAGGTGCCGGGCATCTACTTCCCGATGGGTCAGACCGCCGAAATTGTAGCCCGTCGCTATCAGGTCAGCCGTGAAGAGCAGGACCTCTATGCCCTGCAAAGCCAGCAGCGTACTGCCCAGGCCCAGGCCGAGGGCCTGTTCGATGACGAAATTGTGCCGATGGCAGTCAAGTACAAGGTCGAGGACAAGCACACCGGTGCGGTGCAGATCCTCGATGGCGTGGTGGATCGCGACGACTGCAACCGCCCGGACACCACCCTGGCCAGCCTGGCCGGGTTGAAGCCCGTGTTCGCTGAAGACGGTTCGGTAACGGCGGGCAATTCCTCCCAGCTCTCCGATGGGGCCTCGATGACCCTGGTGATGAGCCTGGAAAAAGCCCTGGCATTGGGGCTCAAGCCCAAGGCGTTTTTTCGTGGCTTTACCGTCGCCGGTTGCGAGCCGGATGAGATGGGCATTGGCCCGGTGTTTTCGGTGCCCAAGCTGCTCAAGGCCAAGGGCTTGCAGGTGGCGGATATCGACCTGTGGGAGCTCAATGAAGCTTTTGCTTCACAGTGCCTGTATGCACGCAACCGCCTGGAAATCGATAACGCCAGGTACAACGTCAATGGCGGTTCGATCTCCATCGGCCATCCGTTTGGCATGACCGGGTCGCGGCAGGTGGGGCATCTGGTGCGCGAACTGCAACGCCGTAATTTGCGCTACGGCATTGTCACCATGTGCGTGGGCGGGGGCATGGGCGCTACCGGGCTCTTCGAAGCTGTACGCTGATCAAAATGTGGGAGGGGTGGCTCCCGATAGCGGTGGTCCAGCCAAGTATTTTGTGGCTGATACACGGCCATTGGGGCATGGGTATCTACACAACTTTTGGTACGCCGCTGGACGTGTGGGAGGGGGCTTGCCCCCGATGGCGGCCTCAGGGCCGACCAGGATGTTGGATCAGACCGAGTACATATCCGTTATTTGGGCAACGGCCACTATTGGTTCCGCTCTTACAGCCAGCCCTTTCAAGGTCTTTGGAAAAAGCCCCAAAACATGATCGTTTTTTGACCAAAAGAGATGCTGGCTGAGCCAAATTCAACTCGTTTATTTCTTAATTTCAGCCTGGAATTGGCGTAGGACGCGATTTAGGCAAAGACCTTGAAAGGGCTGGCTCTTACAGCGGCTCACTTTTGAACAGCCGGAATGCCGGCCCAGGCAAAAGTAAGCAAAATGCTCCTGCCCCACGACTCGGCACCTCGCCCGGGCTCGGTGTGCCCTCACTCCGGCTTGAAGCCGTGGGCCACGGCTTCAAGCCTGCGTTCGGCCAGCGTGGTTTAACGGGGCGCCTAAGATCAAAAGCAAGATCAAAAGCGACTCGCTGCGCATCGCAGATACGCCGGCGGCGCTTTTGCTTTTCTGTAGGAGCGAGCTTGCTCGCGAAAAACCTGAGAACGCCGCGTTCTTTCTGGTTTTCCGTGTCATCGTTAACGACCTTCGCGGGCAAGCCCGCTCCCACAGGGGTACGCGCACGCTTCAACGATCAGGTCGGCTATAAGGCCGCCTCGCTGTGTTTTTGATCTCAGGCGCCCCGTTAAACCACGCTGGCCGGAATTCGACAGGGATTTGGGGCACACCGAGCCCGGGCGAGGTGCCGAGTGGTGGGGCAAGAGCGTTTTGCTTACTTTGCCGCTTTTGCAAAGTGAGCCGCCGTAAGGGCGGAACCTATGGTGGCCGTTACCTAAATAACGGATATGTACTCGATCAAAGTCCAACATGCTGGTCGGCTGTCAGGCCGCCATCGGGGGCAAGTCGAATCGTCGCACCACCCCTCCCACAGTTGGTCATCCGCGTATCCGAATCTGGTCACTTACCCCTAGAATGGCTGCTCCTCCACCTCTGGTTTTTGGGGCACTCATGCACATCTCTTCCGGCCGCTGGGTCTACGGTTTCTTGCTGACCCTGCTGACCGCCTTTCTATGGGGCATTCTCCCGATCAAGCTCAAGCAAGTGTTGCAGGTGATGGACCCGATCACCGTCACTTGGTTTCGTCTTACAGTGGCCGGCACTTGTTTGTTCGTGTACCTCGCCGCCACCAAGCGCCTGCCCAGCCGCAAAGTGCTCGGCCCCAGGGGCGGCTGGCTGGTGGCCATGGCGGTGTGCGGGCTGGTGGGTAACTACGTGCTGTATCTGGTTGGCCTGAGGATGCTCAGCCCCGGCACCGCTCAACTGGTGGTGCAGATGGGCCCGATCTTCCTGATGATCGCCAGCGTGTTTGTCTTCAAGGAGCGTTTCAGCCTGGGGCAGGTACTCGGCCTGGTGGTGCTGATCATCGGCTTCGGCCTGTTTTTCAATCAGCGCCTCGTGGAGTTGCTGACGTCCCTGGGCACCTATACCGCCGGGGTGCTGACCATCCTGCTGGCCACCTCGATCTGGGTCTTCTATGCCTTGGGCCAGAAGCAGTTGTTGACGGTATGGAATTCCTTGCAGGTGATGATGGTGATCTACCTGTTTTGCGCGGTGCTGCTCACGCCGTGGGCGCATCCCCTGGAGGCGTTGCAGTTGAGCCCGCTGCAAGGCTGGCTGCTGCTGGCGTGCTGCATGAACACGTTGGTGGCGTATGGCGCGTTTGCCGAAGCGCTGGCCCACTGGGAGGCGTCGCGGGTGAGTGCGACCCTGGCGTTGACGCCGCTGGTGACCTTTGTCGCGGTGGCGCTGGCGGCGTGGCTATGGCCGGATTATGTCCAGGCCGAAGAGATCAACGCCCTGGGTTACTTCGGCGCATTCGTGGTGGTCTTGGGGTCAGCTGCAGTTGCCCTGGCACCGTCGCTGCTCGCCGGGCTCAAGGCCCGGCGGCTGCGCATGGCGGTTTAGCTACCGAGCATGTTTTCCGGGCGTACCCACTGGTCGAACTCGGCGTCGGTGAGGTAGCCCAGCTCCAGGGCGGCTTCGCGCAGTGTCAGCCCTTCGGCGTAGGCTTTTTTGGCGATCTCTGCCGACTTGTCGTAGCCAATATGCGGGTTGAGTGCGGTAACCAGCATCAGCCCGCGCTCCAGGTGTTCGGCCATTTTCTCGGCGTCGGGCTCAAGGCCTGCGATGCAGTGCTCCTGGAAGTTGTTGCAGCCGTCGGCCAGCAGGCGGATCGATTCAAGCAGGTTGTGGATGATCACCGGCTTGTACACGTTCAACTGCAAGTGCCCTTGGCTGGCGGCCATGCTGATGGTCACGTCGTTGCCCAGCACCTCGCAAGCCAGCATGGACAGGGCTTCGCACTGGGTCGGGTTGACCTTGCCCGGCATGATCGAACTGCCCGGTTCATTGGCCGGCAACTTGACTTCGGCCAGTCCGGCCCGCGGTCCTGAACCCAGCAGACGCAGGTCGTTGGCGATTTTCATCAGTGCCACGGCCAGGGTTTTCAACGCGCCGTGCAGGGTCACCAGCGGTTCATGGCCGGAGAGGGCGGCGAATTTGTTTGGCGCGGTCACAAAGGGCAAGCCCGACAGCGCGGCCAGTTCGGAGGCAATTGCCTCGCCAAAGCCGTGGGGCGCATTGAGTCCGGTGCCCACTGCGGTGCCCCCCTGGGCCAGCTCGCACACGGCGGGCAAGGCGCTGCGGATCGCCCGCTCGGCGTAATCGAGCTGGGCGATAAACGCCGAGAGTTCCTGGCCGAAGGTGATCGGCGTGGCGTCCATCATGTGGGTGCGGCCGGTCTTGACCAGCTTCATATGCCGCGCGGCCAGCTCCGCCAGGCCACCGGACAAGGTCGCGATGGCCGGCAGCAGTTGCTCGTGAACCGCCTGCACTGCAGCGATGCTCATGGCGGTAGGAAAGCAGTCGTTGGAACTCTGGGAACGGTTGACGTGATCGTTGGGATGCACCGGGCTCTTGCCACCGCGGTTATTACCCGCCAGTTCGTTGGCGCGGCCGGCAATCACCTCGTTGGCGTTCATGTTGCTCTGGGTGCCACTGCCGGTCTGCCAGACCACCAGGGGGAACTGGTCGTCATGCTGGCCGTCGAGGATCTCGTCGGCGGCCTGTTCGATCAGCCGGGCGATATCGGCGGGCAGGTCGCCGTTGCGGTCGTTGACCCGGGCGGCGGCCTTCTTGATCAGGGCCAGGGCATGCAATACCGCCAGCGGCATACGCTGCTCGCCAATTGCGAAATTGACCAGCGAGCGCTGGGTTTGCGCGCCCCAATACGCGTCATCAGGGACTTGCACTTCTCCCAGGCTGTCGGTTTCGATACGGCTCATCGGGCACCCTCCTTATCCAGTCGTGATTGGTCAGTTTAGGCCCTGGCGGCTGCCGTGGGTTCCCTAAATCCGCATTTGGGCCATCGCGCCCCGCAAAACCGGGGCCCGCCAGGGGGTGGGGTTGAGCCGCGAGGTTTTTTAGGCGCAGAATGGTCGCCCTTGGGGTCTTACCTCGCCTGCTAGAAAGGAAACTCGATGACTCGTCTTCGTGCCATCTGTACCGCGGTTGCTCTGGTTTGCGCCAGCGGCCAGGTTTTTGCCGATACCGCCAGCCACAACGCCAGTGCCGAAGCCTTCCTTACCCTGGCCCATGCTGACAAGCTGGGGACCCCGGTGTACATGCAAGTGCAGCAAATGTTCGCCCAGCGTTTCGAACAAACCAAGGCGCCTGCCGCCAAGCAGTCCGTACTGGACAGCTACCAGGCCAAGGCCAACGCCGCCCTGGACCAGGCAATCGGCTGGCCTAAGCTCAAACCCGACATGGTCAAGCTCTACACCACCAATTTCAGCGAGTCCGAGCTCAAGGACCTGGTTGCTTTCTATCGGTCGCCACTGGGCAAGAAAGTCCTGGAAAAAATGCCGCAGCTGACCCAGCAATCGGCCCAGATGACCCAGGCCAAGCTTGAAAGCGCCGTGCCGGTGGTGAACAAGCTGTTGGAAGACATGACCAACGAGCTGACACCAAAAGCCGCCGCACCGGCCAAGAAGAAGTAAGCACGATGACCATGCAACAGCGTATCGAAACGGCGCTTGTCGCCCTGGCTCCGGAACACTTGAATGTGCTGGATGAAAGCCATATGCACAGCCGTGGGTTGCAGACCCACTTCAAGGCCGTGCTGGTCAGCCCGGAGTTCGAGGGGCTTAACCGCGTCAAGCGCCACCAGAAGGTCTATGCCACCTTGGGTGACCTGATGAGCGAGTTCCATGCGTTGGCGCTGCATACCTACACGCCTGAAGAATGGGCGAAAATCGACGCAGCCCCGGCCTCGCCGACCTGCGCCGGCGGGCATGACTGATGATCGGGTGTCTCTGACCCCCGGCATTTGTTAGAATCCGCAACGCGCCGCTTAGCCGGCGCGTTTTTTTTGCATCCGGTTCACCCCTTACGAGGGTAGCCACCTGGAGAGAACACCCATGACTCAACCGATTGTCGTGGCGGCACTGTATAAGTTCGTCACCCTCGAAGACTACGTCGCCCTGCGCGAGCCACTGTTGCAGGCGATGGTCGATAACGGCATCAAAGGCACCTTGCTGATCGCCGAGGAAGGCATCAATGGCACCGTGTCCGGCAGCCGTGAAGGTATCGATGGTCTGATGGGCTGGCTGAAAAAAGACCCACGCATGGTCGATATCGACCACAAAGAGTCCTACTGCGACGACCAGCCGTTCTACCGCACCAAGGTCAAGCTCAAGAAAGAGATCGTCACCCTGGGCGTTGAAGGCGTCGACCCGAACAAGAAGGTCGGCACCTACGTCGATCCGAAGGACTGGAATGCGCTGATCAGCGACCCGGAAGTGCTGTTGATTGACACCCGTAACGACTACGAAGTGTCCATTGGTACCTTTGAGGGCGCGATCGACCCGAAAACCACCAGTTTTCGCGAATTTCCCGACTATATCAAAGCCAACTTCGACCCCGCCAGGCACAAGAAGGTCGCCATGTTCTGCACTGGCGGCATTCGTTGCGAAAAAGCCTCGAGCTATATGCTCAGCGAGGGCTTCGATGAGGTCTACCACCTTAAAGGTGGGATTCTGAAGTACCTTGAAGAGGTGCCCCAGGAACAGACCAAATGGCAGGGCGACTGTTTTGTGTTCGACAATCGCGTGACCGTGCGCCACGATTTGAGCGAAGGCGACTACGATCAATGTCATGCCTGCCGCACACCGGTGAGCATCGAGGACCGGGCATCCGAGCATTATGTGGCCGGCATCAGTTGCCCCCATTGCTGGGATAAGCTGCCGGAGAAGACCCGTCGCAGCGCGATTGACCGCCAGAAGCAGATCGAGCTGGCCAAGGCCCGCAACATGCCGCACCCGATCGGCTTCAACTACAAGCAAACTCCTTCCGAGGCCTGAGCCATGTCAGCGCGCCTGCTCTATGTAATGGATCCGATGTGTTCCTGGTGCTGGGGTTTTGCCCCGGTAGCGCAGGCGCTGGTTGAGCAGGCCCAGGCGGCCGGCGTAGACGTGCACCTGGTGGTGGGCGGCCTGCGTACCGGCAGCGGCGCGGCGTTGGAGCCGACCACCCGGCGCTATATCCTGGAGCACTGGCAGGCCGTCACCGACGCCACCGGCCAGTTGTTCAAGCGCGAGGGCGCGCTGCCTGAGGGTTTTGTCTACGACACCGAGCCGGCCTGCCGCGCCATCGTCACGGCGCGCAGCCTGGCGCCGGATTGCGCATGGACGTTGCTGGGGCTGATCCAGCGTGCATTTTATGTCGAGGGCCGCGACGTGACCCTTGCCAGCGTGCTGGTGGAACTGGCGGAGCAGGCGGGCATACCACGCATCGAGTTTGCCGGTGCCTTCGACCGTGCCGAACAGCATGCGGCGACGGCGGCCGATTTTACCTGGGTGCAGGATTTGGGCATCGCTGGCTTCCCTACCTTGCTGGCCGAGCGCGATGGGCAGTTGGCCTTGCTGACCAATGGCTACCAGCCGCTGTCCGAATTGTCGCCATTGCTCGCCCGTTGGCTGGAGCGAGCCGCCTGTGTATGAGCAACCTCAACGCACCGACCGCCTGACCTGGGCCGAAATCCGCCGTCTGGCCCTGCGCCACAAGAAATCCCTGTGGCTTGCCAACGGTGTCGCCGTACTGGCGACCCTTTGCAGCGTGCCCATCCCGCTGCTGTTGCCATTGCTGGTGGACGAAGTGCTGCTCGGCCATGGCGATGCCGCGCTCAAGGTGATGAACCACGCGCTGCCCCTGGGTTGGCAGAAAGCCGCCGGCTATATCGGCCTGATGCTTATGGTGACCCTGGCGCTGCGTTGTGGCGCGCTGGTGTTCAACGTGGTGCAGGCGCGCCTGTTTGCGCGCTTGGCCAAGGACATCGTCTATCGCATCCGCGTGCGCCTGATCGAGCGCCTCAAGCGTATCTCCCTGGGCGAGTACGAAAGCCTGGGCAGCGGGACGGTCACCACCCACCTGGTCACCGACCTGGACACCCTGGACAAGTTCGTCGGTGAAACCCTCAGCCGTTTCCTGGTGGCGATGCTGACCCTGGTCGGCACCTCGGCGATCCTGGTGTGGATGCATTGGCAGCTGGCGTTGTTGATCCTGTTGTTCAACCCGCTGGTGATCTACGCCACGGTGCAGTTAGGCAAACGGGTCAAGCATCTCAAGAAGCTGGAGAACGACAGTACCTCGCGTTTTACCCAGGCGCTGACCGAGACCCTGGATGCCATCCAGGAAGTGCGTGCCGGCAACCGCCAGGGTTTTTTCCTTGGGCGCCTTGGCCAGCGTGCCCAGGAGGTGCGTGACTACGCCATTCATTCCCAATGGAAAACCGATGCGTCAAGTCGCGCCAGTGGCTTGCTGTTCCAGTTCGGTATCGACATTTTCCGTGCCGCGGCCATGCTGACCGTGCTGTTTTCCGACCTGTCCATCGGCCAGATGCTCGCCGTGTTCAGCTATCTGTGGTTCATGATCGGCCCGGTGGAACAACTATTGAACCTGCAATACGCCTATTACGCGGCCGGTGGCGCGCTGACGCGCATCAACGAGTTGTTGGCGCGTGCCGATGAGCCGCAATACGCTGGCGGCGCAGATCCGTTCAGCGGGCGCGAAACCGTCGGCATCGAGGTGCGTGGCCTCGACTTCGGCTATGGCGAAGACCTGGTGCTTGACCAATTGAACCTGGCCATCGCACCGGGCGAGAAGGTTGCGATTGTCGGCGCCAGCGGTGGCGGTAAAAGTACCCTGGTGCAACTGTTGCTGGGGCTGTACACGCCGCAGGCGGGCATTATTCGTTTTGGCGGTGCAACCCAGCAGGAGATCGGCCTGGAGACCATTCGCGAGAACGTTGCGGTGGTGCTGCAACACCCGGCGCTGTTCAATGACACCGTACGCGCCAACCTGACCATGGGCCGCACGCGTTCCGACCAGGCCTGCTGGCAGGCGCTGGAAATCGCCCAGTTGGAGGCGACTGTCAAGGCACTGCCCCTGGGCCTGGACAGCGTAGTAGGGCGCTCTGGCGTCCGCTTTTCCGGCGGACAAAGGCAACGCCTGGCCATTGCCCGCATGGTGCTTGCCGAGCCAAAAGTGGTAATTCTGGATGAGGCCACCTCGGCGCTGGATGCAGCTACCGAATACAACCTGCACCAGGCACTGGCGCGGTTTCTCAGTGGACGTACTACACTGATCATCGCCCACCGGCTGTCTGCAGTGAAGCAAGCTGACCGGGTGCTGGTATTCGATGGCGGGCATATCGCCGAGGATGGCGATCATCAGCAGCTGATCGCCGATGGCGGATTGTATGCAAAACTGTACGGACATCTGCAACAAGTGCGTTGATTTAGCTTAGGCTGTGCTATCGGAAGCGGATTTTCGCGTGCGTATTGAGCTGTGCATGTGCAAGGGACTTCATGAAGCAAAAGCGGACTCTCGGAACACCACGGTTGTTGGGTATTGTCTGGCCCTTTATCGCCGTTGTCTTGTTCCAGGCATTGTTAGGCTGCGGTAGTCTCTACGTGCTTTCTGCGGTGCGTGGCTATGTGGCTGGTGAAAGCCTGTGGTCCAAGGGCCAGAAAGACGCGATCTACTACCTGACGCTGTATGCCGATAGCCGCGACGACGCCACTTACCTCAAATACCAGCAGGCCATTGCCGTGCCCCAGGGCGGGCATGAGTTGCGTGTCGCCCTGGACAGTGCCACGCCTGACCTGGCTGCCGCACGCCTGGGCATCCTCAAGGGCGGCAATCACCCGGATGACGTCCCCAGCCTGATCTGGCTGTACCTCAACTTCCGCCACTTCAGTTATCTGGAAAAAGCCATTGAGCTGTGGACAGTCGGCGATGGTTATCTGGAACAGCTGGATGAACTGGCCCGGGAGATGCACCGCGCCATCGTCAGTGATCAGGTCACGGACAATGAAGTGCATGGCTGGAAGAAGCGCATCATCGCCATCAACGAGGGAGTGACACCGGCCGCCAAGGCGTTCAGCGATGCCCTGGGCGAAGGTTCGCGGATGATCCTGCGGCTGTTGTTGATCACCAACCTGGCCACCGCCCTGGGCTTGATCATCCTGGCGCTGCTGCGCACCCACAAGTTGCTGACCCAGCGCCACGCATTCGCCGATGCCCTGCAAGCGGAGAAGGAGCGGGCACAGATCACCCTGGAGTCAATTGGCGATGGGGTGATTACCACTGACGTTGACGGTGCCATTGCCTATATGAATCCGGCGGCCGAAGTGCTAACCCTCTGGAAGTCGGAACAAGCCCAGGGCTTGCCGCTGGCGGCGTTGTTCAAGTTGCTGGATGAAAACGCCGAACCCGACGGTTTCACCTTGATCGAACACATCGTCAAGGGCCAGCTCAGTGGCGGCAGCGAGCATTCCAAGCTGATCCAGCGCCTGGACGGCAGTACCGTCTCGGTCACCCTGGTCGGCGCGCCGATCCGCAGCGCCGGCAAGATCAGTGGTGCGGTGTTGGTGCTGCACGACATGACCCAGGAGCGCCAGTACATTGCCAACCTTTCCTGGCAGGCGACCCACGACGCCTTGACCGGCCTGGCCAACCGTCGCGAATTCGAGTTCCGCCTTGAGCAAGTGCTGCAACAGGTTGCACGCCAGCAAAGTGGGCGACATGCCCTGATGTTTCTCGACCTCGACCAGTTCAAGCTGGTCAACGACACCTGTGGCCATGCCGCGGGTGACGAGCTGCTGCGTCACATCTGTGCGTTGTTGCAATCGGATTTGCGCGAGGGCGATACCCTGGCGCGATTGGGCGGCGATGAGTTCGGCATCCTGCTGGAGAACTGCCCGCCGGCGGTGGCGGAAAAAATCGCCGAAAGTTTGCGCCATACCGTGCAGAGCCTGCACTTCGTATGGAAGGGGCGGCCGTTCATGACGACCGTCAGTATCGGTCTGGTGCATATCTCGCAAACCCCGACTACCCTGGAAACGTCCCTGCGTGCCGCTGACATGGCGTGCTATATGGCCAAGGAAAAGGGCCGCAACCGCGTGCAGGTGTACCACGCCGATGACTCGGAGCTGTCTCTGCGCTTTGGCGAGATGGCCTGGGTGCAGCGACTGCACATGGCCCTTGAAGAGGACCGCTTTTGTCTCTACGCCCAGGAAATTTCGCCTTTGGGGCACACCGAACCTGGCAATGGGCACATCGAAATTCTCCTGCGTCTGCATGACGAGGCGGGGCGGATCATTTTGCCCAATAGTTTTATTCCGGCGGCGGAACGCTATGGCCTGATGACATCGCTGGATCGTTGGGTGGTAGAGAACGTATTCAAGATCATCGCCCGTTGCCTGAATGAACGCCCGGGCCGCCCCATGGCCATGTGTGCGATTAATCTGTCAGGCATCACCATTGGCGATGATGATTTCCTAGGGTTTTTGCGTGAAAAATTCGGCACTTACAACATACCCCCGGAAATGATTTGTTTTGAAATAACTGAGACCAGCGCTATCGCCAATTTGGGCAGTGCGATTCGCTTTATTAATGAACTCAAAGCCTTAGGTTGCCATTTTTCACTCGATGACTTTTGCGCCGGAATGTCCTCATTCGCATATTTGAAACATTTACCTGTAGACTTCCTGAAGATCGATGGAAGTTTCGTAAAGGATATGCTGGACGACCCGATTAACCGCGCCATGGTCGAAGTGATCAACCACATCGGCCACGTCATGGGTAAGCGCACAATTGCCGAGTTTGTTGAAACACCCCAGATCGAACAGGCTTTACTTGAGATCGGTGTGGATTACGCCCAGGGCTATCTGATTGAACGCCCGCGATTGTTTACCTTTGATAGCTTGCAGTGTCGACCTGCGCGACCGCAGCCCCTGTTATTCAAGGCGCCCGGCACCTTCCGCTGAAACATTTGCTGGTCTGTACAATCACACTTAAAAAGGAGCCCTACAGTGATCGACACATTCAACAGAACCGGCCCGCTTATGGAAGCCTCGAGTTACCCCGCCTGGGCGCAGCAATTGATCCAGGCCTGTAGCGAGAGCAAGCGTCGGGTTGTCGAACACGAACTGTATCAGCGCATGCGTGACAACGCCCTCAGCGCCAAGACCATGCGCCACTACCTGATTGGTGGTTGGCCAGTGGTGGAACAGTTTGCCTTGTACATGGCGCAAAACCTGACCAAGACCAAGTTTGCCCGTCACCCTGGCGAAGACATGGCGCGACGTTGGCTGATGCGCAATATTCGCGTGGAACTCAACCACGCCGATTATTGGGTGCATTGGGCGCGTGCCCACGGTGTCAGCCTGGAAGAACTGCAAGCGCAAGACGTACCGCCGGAATTGCACGCACTGAGCCATTGGTGCTGGCACACCAGTTCGGCCGATTCATTGATCGTCGCGATTGCCGCCACTAACTACGCGATTGAGGGGGCGACTGGGGAGTGGTCCGCCGTCGTCTGCTCGACCGGTGTATATGCTGGCGCCTTCCCTGAGGAAGATCGCAAGCGCGCGATGAAGTGGCTCAAGATGCACGCCCAGTACGACGATGCCCACCCGTGGGAAGCCCTGGAAATCATCTGCACCCTGGCCGGGACCAACCCCAGCAAGGCGCTGCAGGAAGAGCTGCGCCAGGCGGTGTGCAAGAGCTACGACTACATGTACCTGTTCCTGGAAAGCTGCATGCGCCTGGAGAACGCGCAGAAAGACCAAGACCAGGCGCCGGCGGTTCGTGAACGCCCAATGCGCGTCGCCAGCGAGGCATGAGGTAAGTGTGATGGCGGGGGCCTACCCCGCCATTGCCAAGCGATTGCGGCCTTCGCGCTTGGCCACGTACAACGCGTTGTCTGCCCGGCGCAGCAGGCTTTCAGCCGACTCGGCCGCCAATAGCGTCGAGCAGCCCAGGCTCACCGTCAATTCGATCCGTGTGCCCTCCACCCAGTAGTCCTGGGCTTGTGCCGCCTGGCGCAGGCGCTCGCCGACCATCCTCGCGGCCTCGCGACCGGTGTTGGACAGCAGGATCAGAAACTCTTCCCCGCCAAAGCGGAACACCATGTCCACGTTACGCAACTGGCGTTTGATCGCCCCGGCCACGGCGCGCAGCACACTGTCGCCGGCGGCATGCCCGTGGGTGTCATTGATTTTCTTGAAATGGTCGATGTCCAGCATCAGCAACGACAGCGGATGCAGGTGCCGCCTGGCCATGTCGATTTCCCGTTGCAGGGTCTGGTCCATGGCGACGCGGTTGCCGGTTTCGGTCAACGGGTCACGCAGGGCGCTGCGCGTGGCGGCGCGGTAGAGCAGGGCGTTGCGCATTGGGTAAAGCAACGTTACCAACAGCGCCTCGAGCTGGTGCAGCTCCTCTTCGATCAGGCGTTGGTTACGGCGCAATACCAGCTCGCCCAAGTGCTCGCCCTCGTGGCTCAAGGTATAGCTCACCGAATGGTGGCCACGATGACCGAACTCCAGGCGCAGGTCGCTGGCGACATGGCGATATTGCAACGCATCCAGTGGCACCAGGCGCTGTATTTCGCGAAAGAACAGACTGAGGATACGCTCCGGCTCAAGGCTGGTTTGCAGCTGCTGGCTCAATTGCTGGCGAAGTTCAGTGAGGGTCGCAGGACGGCGTGGGCGAAGGGAAGGCTGACCCAATCCCAGGCGCTGCAATTTGGCACTGTCGAAGTCAATTGCGTTGGTCTGGGTGGGTGTTTTCATAAACGAATGGCCTCTAAGCACTTGGCTGTCTTACAGGCGGGATGAGAGTGGCGAACGCCAAGCGTCTTACTGTTCCTTCAGTACCGTAAAACATTGGAAACAGTTTAAACCGCTTTGCCTCGGGTTATAACCCCAGGGCACTGCCGCACGTCTTGTCATCGCCTAACCTGCTTGGAAAGTATCAGGGCGAGATTCGTGCCAAGTTTATAGAGTCAATAAAATTCCTTATAAATCAATCGACTGTATTTGAGATAAGAAAATTCTGACAAACAATGGCGCCAGTTATTTGGCTGGTTGGAGCTGGAGTTGCTACAGCTTGTTCAGTTTTACTCTTTTTGCGGATCGGGTTGTTTGTCGAAAATAAAAAAGCCTGGATTAAGCCGCAAATACAGCACGGCTCCCATCACGGTAAAATCCAGGCATACGTTCAGGCTCGCGGTATCGCCGATCAGCAGGGCTAGACCAGGGTGCTACGGTCGATCTGTGCGACTGAAGTGACTCCGGTCAAGGTCATTGCTACGCGCATTTCCTTGGCGAAAATATCCAGCAGGTTTTCCACCCCGTGCTGGCCCTCGGCAGCCAGCGCATAGGCGGTGGCACGCCCCAGCAGGCATGCCTTGGCACCCAGGGCGAGCATGCGCACTACGTCGAGCCCGGAGCGAATGCCGGAGTCCACCAGCACGGTCAGGTCGTCGCCCACAGCTTCGGCAATTGGCGGCAACGCCTTGGCCGTGGACAAGACGCCGTCGAGTTGCCGGCCGCCATGGTTGGAGACCACGATACCGTCGGCGCCGAAACTCACCGCATCCCTGGCATCCTGTGGGTCGAGGATGCCCTTGATGATCATCGGGCCTTTCCAGAACTCACGGATCCATTCCAGGTCTTTCCAGCTGATCGACGGGTCGAAGTTGTTGGCGAGCCAGCCGATGTAATCTTCCAGATGGGTGGGTTTGCCCAAGTACGTGGAGATATTGCCCAGGTCATGGGGGCGGCCCATCAGGCCCACGTCGAAGGCCCATTGCGGCTTGGTGATCGCCTGCAACATGCGCCGTTGCGCCGCATACGGTCCCGACATGCCCGAGTGCGCGTCGCGGTAGCGGGCACCGGGCGTGGGCATGTCGACGGTGAAGACCAGCGTGGTCACCCCAGCCGCCTGCGCCCGCTCCAGTGCGTTGCGCATGAAGCCGCGATCCTTTAGCACATACAGTTGGAACCAGATCGACTGCGGGCTTTGCGAGGCCACTTCTTCAATCGAGCACACCGATACCGTCGACAGGCAGAAGGGAATGTTTTTATTGGCTGCCGCCTTGGCCGCTTGCACTTCCCCGCGCCGCGCATACATGCCGGTCAGGCCCACCGGGCTGAGGATCACCGGCATCGCCAGCTTGGTGCCGAACAGCTCGGTGCTCAGGCTCAGGTCGTCGACATTGCGCAGGATGCGCTGGCGCAGGCTGATCTCGGCCAGGTCCGAACTGTTGGCGCGCAGCGTGTGCTCGGCGTAGGCGCCGCCGTCGATGTAGTCGAACAGAAAGCGCGGCAACTTGCGCTTGGCTGCAGCGCGGTAGTCGGAAGCGGACGAGATGATCATCTACGGTGTCTCCACAGGGCAAAGTGCTACACCATAAGCAAAGTTGTGACATGATAAAAACAACTTTTATCACTGCTATCCAGTCGCAAAAGGAATACTGATGAACCTGCGAACCTTGCGTGCGTTTGTCGAAGTGGTACGCCAGGGCGGCTTTTCCCAAGCGGCCGATACGGTGGCGCTGACCCAGTCCACCGTCAGCAAGGCGGTCAAGACCCTGGAGGACGAGCTGGGCACGCCGCTGCTCAATCGTCTCGGCCACAAGAACGAGCTGACCGCCGCCGGCGAAATTGCCTACCGCCGCGCCCTGGTGATACTCGCCGAACGCAACGACCTGGTGGCTGAAATCAATGACCTGCGCGGCCTCAAGCGTGGTGTGCTACGCATTGGCCTGCCGCCCGTGGGATGCGGCGTGTTGTTTGCCGCCATGTTTGCCGCTTACCGCAGCCGTTACCCGGACATCGATATCGAACTGACCGAATACGGCAGTAAAAAACTGCGCGAATGCCTGGAGGCGGGGGAGGTTGACCTCGCGGCCCTGCTGTTGCCGGTAGACGAAGGCTTCGACTACCAGCCGGTACGCAACGAACCCCTGATCGCCGTGCTGCCTATCAGTCACCCATTGGCGCGTCGCAAGCGCATCGACTTCACCGACCTGGCGGACTCGCCATTTATCCTGTTCGAAGCCGGCTTCGCCCTCAACGCCAAGATCCTCAGCGCGTGCGAGCGCAAGGGCGTAACCCCCAAAGTCACCGCCCGCAGCGGGCAGATCGACTTTATCGTCGACCTGGTCGCCGCCGGGCTGGGTGTCGCGTTCCTGCCACGCATGCTGGCGCACAAGCACCAACACGCCGGCATCGCCTTGATCTCCTTGGACGAACCCCACACCGACTGGCACATCGCCCTGGCCTGGCGCGCCAGCGCCCACCTGCCACCCGCGGCCCGGGCCTGGCTGGATTTGGCCCTGGAGCCGGCGTTTTCAAGTGGACATGACGGTTAATTGCGGCGAGCGTCAGGGAAAGCTTGACTTCTTCTTTTTAATCAGTAACATACGGCGCATTCCGCGATAGCTCAGTTGGTAGAGCAAATGACTGTTAATCATTGGGTCCCTGGTTCGAGTCCAGGTCGTGGAGCCAGATAGAGAAAAGCCTGCAGAGATGCAGGCTTTTTTTTGCTTGGGATTTGACCCAGCAAACCAAACGCTTAGCGCGCTTAGCATGACGCTATCTCGAGTCCTTCGATTCAGAGGTAAGGCCCATGAAAGTCGCAGCAGTCGTTTCAACCAAAAGCGGGCCGGGAAAATCCACGGTTGGCGCTAATCCAGGCGCGTTCTGCGCCGACGTGGGTCTTCGTACCTTACTCGTCGATCTCGATACCCAGCCGTCACCGTCCTCGTTCTATACGCTAACGCATGAGGCGCCGGGAGGGACCTACCAACTTTTTGGTTTCAAAGCGCACAAGGATTAACCAGGTTTACGATAGCGGTCATGGTCATGCTTGCTCTCCCATGCCCCGTGGCCTTCACATAATCCTTTTCAGTGCCCACTAAGGTTCGCTTTCCTGGTTGGAGCATGGTATCCACGATGAGTTTTTTCTTCGTTATATCCGGTTTGAAACTCGGCTCTATTGGCCAAATCTGCACGGCATAGTTTTGCGCGTGGGAAATTGCACTCCACTTGACCACCCGTTTGCATTCGACTTGACCAGTCGTTTGCATCGGACGTGACCAGGCATTTGCATTAGACTTGACCACCCGCCTAGCGGGTCATGGGAAGGCTACAGCAGTGCTACGGGTGGCACTACCTGGGGCGTGCCATCAATGATGCACATCCATCCCCAAGTCCTGAGCGCCGACGTCTTCTTAAACTCCTCGACCAAATCGCCCGCGATTTCCCCGATGTCTTCCCGCAACTCGAACTGCGGGCGCATTGCGTGCAGAACGTCAATTCCCATATCCCCAGCAAGCAGCTTGCACATCAGCCTGGTCCGAAGCTTCCAAGGCAAGGTTTTTCCGCGTCTTTCCGGATGCTGGTAAACCATAGTGTTTAAATGTGCTGACGCGTGGATGTAGTCAGCGCTGCTCATCCAGATCTGCAAGTGCGCAGGCACGCCAAGAGGTAAGACGTTGAGCACCAGCCAATCGATTAGGCCAATGGCAACACCGCGCGCCTGAAGCTCCATCGCCAGCATAAGAAGTACTTTGTGTAGGGAGTTTGCTGCTTTTATAGCAAGAGATTTTCGACCCAGTTGATCTGCTTCGACCACTATCGCGATCAGCGCTGCGAGGGTATCCAGGCTTGCCCTGCGTTCGAGTTTTTCGAGTAGAACTTGAGTGCTTGGTTCGCGCTGAACACTGTCCCAAATCATGTTGCTGGTGTTGCGGTAAAGCACCAGCTGGACTTCGGTGTTTAGCGTACGGAAGTAACTGTCGAAGTTGATCTTCTGTTGCCGAGAGATCAGCTTCATCAACGTCCATATAGGATGGTTCAGGTCGCGGGAGGATCCAGGTGCTAGCAGTTCCACCCTGCTCAAAGTCTTGGCCTTGGGCGAGATCATTTTCTGTTCGTATCTAGACCACTTGCTTCGGTAATGCCGGATCGTGCCATTCGTGTTTCTTCGAAACGACTCTTTTTCGAAGTACAGCTCAAGGGCATAGGCAGTTTTGAGGCCTGTCCGCTGCCTTAGGCCTTCGAACCAATAGCCCACTGCGAGCATTTCCACAGTGCTGCTCCGGGGGCTGTAATTTTCCGGAATTAGTTCGCGCAAGCTCTCTGCGAACTCCGAATAAATGTTTGCAATTCTCTTAAAATCAGACACTTAAAAATCCCTGATTGATCTTTGTACCGTAAAAAATGTAGAAGTCTTACGGCTGGAGCGCAAGGGGGCGGTTTATTACTATTAACTGTGACCAAACCGGACATTAAGTGCGATGCGCGAGCCCCTTGAAATCCACAATCTGGCATCCGAATTAGAGCTTGATCTCAAAGATCGATATGGCCTGATGGTGGGTGGCAGCGCGCTGTGGAGAGAGTTGGGATACGCGTCCTATGACGCGTTTCGAAAAGCCAAACAGCGGGGGACTATCGAAGTGCCCCTGTTTGAGGTGCCCAATCGTCGGGGCTTCTTTGCCCTGTCCAAAGAAGTCGCATGCTGGATTGCCACGCAGCGCTGCGCACGGCAGCAGGCCATATGAACTAGGCATATGAGGAGTACCGCAATGAGGCCAGGCTAGGAGTTAGCCGGTGGATTTGGAGCACAAAAAAGCCCAGGGGTGGAGCCCTAGGCTTTTTTGATGGTGTTAGGTTTTGAGCCCTATACACCTTCATTCTGTGTTCCCTCGCGTTCGGCGTCAAGCCGACCACCTTCCGTTTGTCTGCAATTTTCACACGGCGCGACTTGTGAGGCATTCACACGCCTGTCGCGAGGAGAACACATGAGGCTGCCAATAGTTACACAGCGCGAGGTGCTACGACTCGCGAGCGACCCCAGGCTGTCGAATAGGGCGATTGGTTTATTAGCCAAAGTGTCCCACAACACTGTTCGCACTATTCGCGATCAGTTGGCCCAGTGCGGGCAAAGCTGGGAAGAGCTGAAGCACCTTGATGACAAAGCGCTCGCGGAGCGTCTGCGGACTCAGCCGAGAACCTCACCTCAAAGGAAAGCCTACCCGTCATGGCCCGCCGTCCACGAACAGCTAAAACTTCCTGACATCACCTTGGAGCTTCTATGGCAAGAGTTTCGTACGAGCGAGCCAGAAGGCGTGTCATATGCTCAGTTCACGCGGCTCTATCGAGAGTGGGTCAATATGCAAAAACTGAGCATGCGACAGATTCACCTCCCCGGAGACAAGTGCTTCGTGGACTTTTGTGGCAGGACAATGCCTGTGACAAACCCGGACACGGGAGCGATCAGCCAAGCCCAAGTATTCGTGGCAACACTAGGCGCCTCGGGCTTCATTTTTGCCACCGCGGTGAACAGTCAAACGACCCCAGACTGGCTCAAATGCAACGTTCTGGCCCTGGAGTTCTTCGACGGGGTTCCCCGGTTCGTTGTTCCTGATAATTTGAAGTCAGCAGTGACTAAAAACACGAGAGATGTGGTGACCTTAAATCGTGCCTACGCCGAGTTTTCTGAGCACTACGGATTCCAAATTTACCCCGCCAGACCGCGTAAGCCGAAAGACAAGTCGCTAGGTGAAATTGCCGTTCAATTGGTACAGAGGTTCGTTCTCGCAAGGCTGAGAGCGAGCACTTTCTTTTCCCTAGAAGAGCTCAACGAGAAAATCAGCTACTGGATCGATGAGCTAAACAGTCGAATCACACGGACGTACCCAAAGAGCAGAACCAGCCGCTTCCTTGAGCTTGATTATCCAGCCCTCAAGCCTCTCCCAGAAAAGCGCTACAGCTACAGTCAGTGGGTGTATCAGGTTCGGGTAGGTAGCGATTACCACGTTGCATTTGAGGAGCACAGCTACTCCGTCCCTTATCACTTTGCGAATCTTGTTGTCGATTTGCGCGTGCGAGACGACTGGCTCGAAATCCTTCATCAGCGCCGTGTCATCGGATCGCACAAGCTGAATCGCCAGCGCGGCACTAGCACTCTCAAAGAGCACTTGGCCCCGAATCACAGCCATTTCCAAGACTCCCAGCCGGAAACGCTGATTGTATGGGCTGAGACTATTGGGCCGGAAACGCTCCGCTTCGTGAAGGACAACCTCAACCTGCGGAAAGATTTCGCGACCGGTTTGAAGGCCGTTATTGGCCTGAAACGCGACGTTCGCAAGGGGGCGATCACGCCGTCACGCCTTGAATCCGCGTGCGGCTATGCCAATAGCTTGAACATCCTGAGTTCTGAGCGGCTACGGTCGATCCTTCGGAACGAATCTGACCTGCGTCCTAACTACCAAAGATCCGCCCCCTTGGTCGAACACGCCAACATTCGCGGTGCTGAATACTACGCCTCACAAGGAGATGAGCCGCAATGAAGTCAATCCTAGATACTGCCCAAAACCTCATGACTCTTGGTCTGCACGGGATGGCCGTGGCCTACGAGCGACAGCTTGAAACACCTGCGCTGCTGAAAGAACCATTCGATACAAGGCTTGGTTTAATGATGGACGCCGAAAATAGCGAGCGTGAGAGCAGAAAGGTTGGACGCTTGCTAAAGGCCGCGAGGCTTCGTGAGAATGAAGCCACAATGGACAGCATTGAATTTAAGGCGTCCCGAGGCATAGACCGGAATACTGTCATGTCCCTCGGGGAGTGCGAATGGTTGGCGCGACGTCAGAATGTGATCATCACAGGCGCTACGGGTACTGGCAAAACTTGGCTCGCTTGCGCACTCGGAAACCAGGCCTGCCGCCTTGGACGAGCGACGCTGTACCGCACTGCCACGAAGCTTTTTGAGGAGATCTAACTGTCTTACGCTGACCACACCATTCCCAAGCTGCGTCGGCAATTGATACGCGCAGAATTATTGATCATCGACGATTTGGGCATCGGTGGCATTGACTCCCAACTCGGACCATTCCTCCTGGACGTTATCGATCAGCAGTCACAGAACGGGTCATTGCTGATCACAAGTCAGTACCCTAAAGAAAAATGGTATGACCTGTTCTCTGACCCCACGATTGCCGACGCAATTCTTGACCGTATCGTTCACAAGTCCCACATCATCGAACTGAAGGGCGAATCAATGCGAAGGATCAAAAGTCGCAAACGGGCGTAAGAGCATCCGGCATGCGTCTATGGTGGTCAATACGAATGCAATTGGTCAAGTCGAATGCAAACAGGTGGTCAAGTGCAATGCAACCACCTGTTTTTCAATATCTTTCGCCATATCGTGTTGGTGCTGACCCTGGACTGACCCAGTTGCCGATGCAAGACTGCCCCATCTCCAAACCTGCAAAACATCCAGCGCAGACAATGATTGACTAGGAGTCAGACTGGGTCAGTGAATTCTCGGCAACTGGGTTAACTAGGCATCGGCGCCAACACAAGGGCACCGATTTGTCTTCGGTCACTCAGGAGCGTCTGGATGAGATTCCTGACCTGTTGAATACTCGGCCTCGCCAGACACTGGGATGGAAGTTTCCTGTGGAGATATTGACGGATCACTTGCAGCTGCTGGCGACAAACCGGCTAAATACAGTTAACTGACTGTTGCACTTGAAACCTGAGGCCGCCCAGCTTTGATAATGAAAAAAAATATGTGGACAACCAGTTTGGAATCACCTGGCCATGTCCTAGAGCATTCTAGTTAAACAACGGCATGATTCATCGACCCTGCGTGTGATAAAACCATTCATTTTTCTGCCTATACCTTCTAGGCATTACCAAGGACACTCGTTTGTATTTGAGAGATTGGAGACTTTTGTCTAACGTGCGCATCAAAGGCAATGAACCCACGCCATAACCGCACGAGGGCAAGATGAACCTGATACCCCAGATCGAAGCAGATAGCGCCGGCATCTGCCACATACGCCACGATATCCATGCGCACCCCGAACTCGGGTATGAAGTGCATCGAACCGCAGAACTGGTCGCGTTAACTCTCGAGAAATGGAACATCGAAGTCACCCGCAATGTTGGGAGAACCGGTGTAGTTGGTACTCTGCGGGGCTCGCTAGAAGGCGCTTCGCGTGCCCGGTCCATTGGCTTGCGCGCCGACATGGACGCGCTGCCGATCCAGGAAGTCAATACAATTGCCCACGCCTCCCGCAACGCCGGTGTTATGCATGCGTGCGGCCATGACGGTCATACCGCGATGTTGCTCGGTGCGGCGCAATACCTCGCGGCGAATCGGCAATTTCATGGCACGGTGCAGTTCATTTTCCAGCCCGCCGAAGAGGGTGGCGCAGGCGCCAAAGCTATGCTCGACGAAGGGCTGCTCGAACGCTTTCCGATCGATGCGGTGTTTGGCGTTCATAACTGGCCCGGAATACCAGCCAACACTATGGCTACCCGCGGCGGGGCTTTGATGGCTTCAAGCAACCGGTTCCGTATCGATATCGATGGAGTCGGCGCTCACGCTGCCATGCCGCATAACGGGCATGACCCGTTGCTGGCCGGCGCGCAGATCGTAACCGCGCTACAAGCGATCCTGACCAGAAGTAAGCGGCCAATTGATCCTGCTGTTCTTTCCGTTACCCAGTTCCACGCTGGAAGCTCGGATAATGTGATTGACCAAGGCGTTTGGCTGAGCGGTACGGTGCGCACATTTGATGATCAAGTAACCGACTTGATTGAACGGCGCATGCAAGAAATAGCCACCGGCCTGGCGACGGCTTTTGGCTGTACTGCTCGGCTTAGCTTCATCCGCGTTTATCCACCAACAATCAACGACGCCAGCCAGTCTGCATTCGCTGCCAATGTAGCGCGGGAGGTGCTCGGCGCGGATAAGGTCATAGGGGAAATCGAGCCGGTCATGCCTTCGGAAGACTTCTCTTTTCTGCTACAGAAGGTGCCGGGTTGCTATGCCTTTCTGGGCAACGGAAGCGGCGAACATCGTGGCCAAGAGCACGGCAACGGGCCTTGCGAACTGCACAACGCCAGTTTCGATTTCAATGACGAATTGCTCCCGGTAGGTGCCACCTACTTCGTACGTCTCGTGCAGGCTTTTCTGGACCAACCAGGTTAGATTGCGCCGGCAGCTATTTTGAAGTGTTCGACCAGGCGCATTAGCGCCGGATCGTCCGAATCACTGCGCCAAACGAACTCGACGGGATAGAGTCCCGTAAGATCAGGGTGCGGCAACAGCACCACATCGTTGGGGCAATTGAACTGTGAAGAATCCGGCACAATTGAATAACCCATGCCAGCTGCCACCAGGCCCAACACCGTACTGATATCCGCTCCCAGGTGAACCAGGTGCGGGGATAGGCCAGCGACATGGCAGCTGTGAATCAAAAAATCGTAATAGCTCGGCGCCTGATCCCGGGAGAACCAGACGCACTGCTGGTATTGAAGGTCGGCCAGGTGCGTAGGCGGACTCAAATGCAACTCGCTGCCACGAAGCACCGCCAGTGCAAGTCGGCAATCGAACATCGCCAGCCCGGAAAATGCCGGATCTTTCGGATCACGCCAAGCCAGAAAACCACCATCCAGTGTGCCTTCGGCTATTTTCACCTGTTGACGCGCCGAAAGAGCTGGTTCCAGCATGAGGGTTATATCGGGATGCTCTCGTTTGAACTCGCGCAATGGCTGAACGGCTGATGGGTGCCAACTGTAATTGGGTGCGATACCGATACGCAGTGCGCCAGACTGGCCATTGGCGATTCGGGTAATACGCTCACGTGCTGTTTGCAGGTCAGATAGGATGGCTCGAGCATCACGAATGAAGTGCTGGCCAGCCAAGGTCAGCTCTACGCCCTTGGAGCTTCGTCGGAATAGATTCACGCCCAACGTTTGTTCCAGATCGCGAATCTGTCGACTAAGCGCTGGCTGGACGATATGCAACTGACGCGCGGCCTCAGCCACACTTCGATGCTCTGCAACGGCTACAAAATAGCGCAAATGACGTAGCTCCATATGGATCACCCTGGGAAAATTTAAATATGAAAAATTCGTGAAGGAAGCTATTCAGCCAACACGCCTGCATTTGGTGCTTGCTACGATTAATTGCACCACTAAACATCACGCGAGATTAATTAGTTTTGGTATGCCTGGCAAGTATAGGGTAGGGATGTCAATAGTATTTGCTCAGCAACAAGTGCTTGCCTATATTCGGGATCAGAAAAACGGGCGAAGTAATGGAAGTATTTTTGTGCTGAATGATTTTTTAAAATGATTGGCACATTTTAAGGAGATGTTCATGGATTCAGTAGCCGATATGCTCGAACAGCAGTCTGCACCAGACTATCTGCGACGCGCCGCAACGGCGGCGACGGTGGGCAATGTGCTGGAGATTTATGACTTCATCGCCTTCGGAATTTTTGCAATTCCCATCTCAAAAGTGTTCTTTCCCGCTGTGTCCGAACTCAACGCCATACTGTTGACCATGGGCACCTTTGCAGCCGGCTTTCTCGCTAGACCGCTCGGAGCGTTGGTACTGGGGCGGTATGCCGATAGGGTTGGACGTAAAAAGGCTTTGACCCTCACGCTCTTAATGATGGCTACCGGCACAGTCGTTCTAGCCATTTGTCCGGGGTATGCAACGCTAGGCGTACTAGCCCCTATCATCATTCTTCTGGGACGCCTGCTCCAAGGGTTTTCAGCAGGAGGTGAAATAGGCAGCGTGGTATGCATGCTGGTCGAAAACGCACCGCCACATCGACGCTTTTTCTATGCTTCGCTCCAGCAGGCAGCGCAAGGTGCAGGCGTGCTAACGGCAGGTTGCATGGGCTTGGCGCTCAATTCAGTTTTCAGCGAGCAGGAAATACTCGATGGCGCTTGGCGAATTGCCTTCGCTTTTGGCCTGCTGATCGGTCCGGTAGGCTGGTATATAAGGCGCTCAGTGCCTGAAACGATGCTGTTCAGCAAAACCTCCGCCGAGGAGCGAAACCTACCGTTGTTAGGGCAGTTCATCACCTATCGACGCTCGTTGGTCCTCGGCCTGTCGGTGATGGTGTTCTGGACCGTAGCGACTTATATTTCTAATTACTTCACAACCTATACTGTTCGGCAACTGCATCTGACCCCGGTTGACAGCTTCATTGGCCAGATCTGCTATAGCTTGGTCATGATTTGTGCCTGCCCGCTGGTGGGTCGTTTGGCTGACCGCGTGGGACCTTTCAGGCCTATGCTCTTTGGCGCAGGCTTGACTGTCATAGGTGCTTATCCCTTGTTCTACGTCCTCACCAAATACCCTAGCTTGCCAACACTGGTTGCTGCACAAATGGTCATTGCCTTGCTACTTGCATGCCACGCAGCGTGCGCCTCCACGGTCTTAAGCAACTTGTACCCCACAGCCTTTCGGGCAACGGGTGTAGGCTTCTCCTATGCGTTGGGAGTTTCTGTGTTCGGTGGATTCACGCCTCTTATCGTCACCGCTCTACTCGGCAAGACCGGCGACAATATGGTGGTGTCCTACTATCTAGGCGCCGCAGCATTGATCACTTGCACGGGCATCTTCTTATTACGTAAGACTGGCTTTGCTCATAACATCCCTCGGATCTGAAACTGTACGCTCATCCAGCGAGGCCTTGTAAGGGGTCGCTGGTGTAGTCAGAATTAGTGAGGCTACTATAAGGCGTGTTTCATGGAGTAACTTCTATGTGTTCTGTGAAGGCAGATAATTACGCAGATAATTTTTCTGATATTAATTCTTTGTTGGACTTTACGCGCGCCATCTGGCTAGGCGAATGTATATTATATGCGTAAGAGATGTTATCTCGACAAAGTAAAATCGACGACGAATAGAAGAATAGAAGAATAGAAGAATAGAAGAATAGAAGAATAGAAGAATAGAAGAATAGAAGAATAGATCTTTGCGAAAATAATAAGCACCATGGGAGTAATATTGAGTAAGAAGAGTTAAATTAATTGGTTGTGCTTATGGAATTTGAAAAGCAGCTTAGTGCTCTTCTGGCTTATAGAGAGGTGGTACCTTTAAATATAATCTCAAGGTTTAGCCATTTTTACAGAGTTATTCGAATTGAAGAAATACTGAAAAATATCAGATTCCCGTGCGAGCCGTGAGCTAGGCGTGTTTTGCCATCTCGCTGCCTTGATCATGGGTCATGGTTTTCAGAAGCGCCGTAGCCATTCTCGAGAGTTCCCTCGTCATGGCTTCAAGTACGGCATCGTCCATCGCCAATACGATTCCAAATGTATGTTTGGCTATCGAGTACGATGCTCATTGATATATATCATGTTGGAACAAAATTTATGAATACAATCTATGATGTAATTGTAGTTGGGTCAGGCAACGCTGGCATGAGCGCGGCGCTCGCGGCATTAGAAATTACCGAGCGTGTTCTTGTGATCGAGAAAGCCAGCTTCGAGGATGCGTCCGGTAACACTGCCTATTCGGCTGGGTCGATGCGGTGCACGATAGATAACACCGCATCCATAAACCAGTTAATCGATGGATATGCCGATCCGAGACTTTCAGTTACGCGATTCCCGATTTACACACGCGATGATTTTCTTGCAGACTTAACTCAGTACAACAACGGTTCGCCACCGACTTCCAATCAGCTCAAGCTCGTCGACGCTTCGTACGAAGCGCTACTTTGGCTGCGTTCGAAGGGGGTTCTTTTTGAGCCAAATTACGATGCTCAAGCTACAAAAACTGAGGGCGGATATTCTTTTTGGGGAGGCTCTATCCTTCGCTGTGTTGGTGAAGGTTTGGGATTAGCTGAGTCTCAACGCCTCGCATTTTTGGAAAAAGGTGGGGCAGTGCGTTATTCATGTTCTGCACAGCATCTCGTTATCGTTGACGGTCGGATAACGGGAATTCAAGTCAAAAATAGTGATGAAAGCGAAAGCGTTTTGAAGGCACATTCGATAATTTTGGCTTCAGGTGGCTTTGGATCTAACAAAGAAATGCTTTCTCAGTTTATTGGAGCGGATGTCAGCAATGCTTTGGTACGCGGTACCAGGCACAACACTGGCGACGGACTAAAGATAGCATTTAAGGCTGGCGCTAATCCCTTCGGTATTTATGAAGGATGCCATATAGTGCCAACAGGAATTACCGCAGAGAATGGGTCGTTCGAAGGTCTCTCTAAGAAACAACGCTTAAGAGCTAGAAAGGTTTGCTATCATTTGGGCGTGATGCTGAACAAAGAGGGGCGCCGGTTTGTCAACGAAGGGGCCGACTTTCGCAATAACACGTATGCTCAATATGGTCGCGATATAATGCTCCAGAGCGACAGTGTCGCTTACCAATTTTTTGATGCTAAGAGTATACCGCATTTATATGATGAATATAATTTATCCAAAATGGATTACTTCGAAAGTGAGTCCCTGGACGATCTAATAAGTCAAATTAATAATATTGATGCCGAAATTGCATTGAAAACCATTTCTGAATTTAATGCATCGGTCGATGATACTGTGGTCTTCGATCCAAGCGTGAAAGACGGGAAAGGTGCGCACGGGTTGATTCCGCCACGGACCAATTGGGCTCAATGTTTAGATACACCGCCATTCAGAGCGTATCCTGTTACTGGAGGGATTACCTTCACATACGGCGGCATTGAGATCAACGCAGATGGTGCGGTTGTTAATCGAGACGGCGCTATAATTCAGAGACTTTTCGCCTGCGGTGAGATCGTCGGTGGCGTTTTTTTCAATGGATACCCAAGTGGAGCCGGCCTCACGTCAGGCACGGTTTTTGGACGCATTGCTGGTTACAGCGCGGCCAATAGTTCGAGACAAGCGCATGAAATGATGAGTTTTTCACCAAACTATTTGGTCAATTGACCGAGCATTGAATGCGGATATTTTACTAATTAGCTGGAGTTTATATGTGTAGGATTTTCGGTTATTTGACAAGTTCCAACAATTCCCTTCAATACCGGATGCAAAGTGTTTCAGAGGCTCAAAAGCACGGGGGCCCAGATGCACAATCGTATGTGTCTTTTCCAAATTGCGGCATTGGAGCCAACCGACTAGCGATTACTGACCCTAGCGGCGGTCGTCAGCCCTATGCGAGCATTCAAAACATTTATGTCTGTTTAAATGGCGAAATATATAACCATGATGATCTTCGGCGGAAACTCGAGCATAAAGGTTATCGCTTTGGCGATCAATGCGATGGATCAATTCTACCGGCTATGTACGTCGAATATGGCCCTTCATTCGTTGAATATCTCGATGGCATGTTCTCGATCGCTGTTCTCGATAAAAGGAATGATAAGCCGCTTCTCATATTAGCTACTGACTGTGTTGGAATGAAACCAGTCTACTACGGTCGCTCGCCGAGTGGTGACAGTGTCGTATTCTCAACTGAGTTGCTCGCCCTCCTGCGCTTCGGCTTAAATCCAACTCGCATTCGTCACGATTTGGTGAACCAATACATGACTGTTCGAGCGGTTAGCGATGGACAGACTTTCATCGAGAACGTTTCAAGCATCCCTCCTTCTACTATAGTTTCGCAGAGACAAGGTGAGCCTCTTCGCACAATGCGTTATCAATCTCGTATAGTCTATGGAGAAAGCATTCCGAAGTCACTACCTGAGGCAGGCGAGGCGCTCAAAGAACTTCTTGCTTGGGAAGTCAATCGTCTCAAAGTCGCCGATGCCAATGTATGCTCAGTGAACAGCGGCGGGTTAGACTCAAGTTTAATAACAATCCTTGCGAATCACAGATCCCCGCAGCCCCTTCCATCGTTTCATGTTTCTTGTAAAGGAAACTGGCCGTTCGATGAGCGCCGTTATGCATGGGACGTGGCTCAAATTAGTGGCGGACACCATTACGACGCCGTACTTGATCCTGATCGTATACCAGACCTTTTGCCTAAAATGGTTTACCATCTTGGGCAACCAAATGCCGCTCCGCACGCACTGAGTGCATTTTGCCTGTTTCAAGAAGTTGGCAATCGTGGTTATCGCGTAGCGCTAACTGGTGAAGGCGCCGACGAACTCTTTTGCGGTTACACGAGGATGGTTAAATCCATATCCCACGAGGGTAGTGATTGGCCCACTGCATATCTCGACGGCATGGCTCCCTGCTCGCGGGAGACGCGAGCGTCTCTTTTCAAGGCTGACTTCCTCAGATCAATATCAGATCACAACGACAAGATTGATCGAGAGTTCACTGACGAGTTATTGTCCTTCACAGGGACGCGGGAGCAGGCTGTTAAAACTTTTGAGCAAAACCGCAACCTTTGCCATTATGTTCTGCATCGCGCGGAGCCGTTGGCCATGGCGTCAGGTGTGGAAGTGAGAGTTCCATTCTGCCAGCCTCGCATAGTCGACTTTGCGCGAAGGCTTGAAGATAACATCAACTTACGAAACGCCGCTGGAGGAAAGGCTGTTGTATACGAGGCTGCTAAGGGCGTTCTCCCGATCTCGGTAATGGATCGTCCAAAACAGCCTTTCACGCTCCCTATTACAAGTCTCATGCACAAAGGAAGCCGCCTCTATGATTTCGTAAATGAAGCAGTGAAAACTAAGCGCATGCGTGAGGATACACCGTTCGATACCGAGCGTTTGTCTAGCCTTTTAACCGAACAGGGAAGCAACCCTAGCAGAGACGCATCCTTCGCGCTTTGGGCGGCGACAGTATATTCGGTTTGGATTGATCAGGTCAGCGCCATTTGACGTATGTCATTTGCACTTAATTAAATTCCCCTTATTTGTTCGAGGTTCAACAAATGCCGACATTTTATGAGCTAAATTTCGACAAGTTTAAATTCGGATGGGAAGCGGAGGTCATGGTTACCGATAGTGATTATAATCCGCTATTCGGGGATAAGATGCCGTTTGAAATTCTCCGAGACAGTGTTAACTCAATTACAACTGAGAGCGCTGATTACCTAGTGGAAAAATACACTGGATCCGGGCAGGGCCCCTATTACTTAGAAGGATACGATACAGAGACAAGTGGCAAGGTTGCGTCTCGTGTCGACGTCAAAGGGGTCGAAATTAGGACTCCGATTGATTTCTCGATTGAGCAATCCGTTCAATCCTTCGAGAGGCTCTATAACAGCTTGCAGGCAAAAGTTTCTAAAGCCGGACTTAGACTTTGCTGCCACGGAAATCACCCTTTTCAACCCGCTTACGTGGGTGAAAAAGGCGAGCGGGATCTAATCGGGTGGTCATCGGCTGAAGTGGCCATGACCACTCAGGGGCTAGCCATAAATATTAGCATGCCAGACGATCGCGAAAACGCGCTGGATAGGCTTGCTTTGGATCTGCGTTTCTCATACGCAGCACCGGTTATGGTTATCCTCGCGGCGAATACTCCATTTCGGTTGGGCGAACTGTGGACGCCTATGGGTGTGCAGGCTCACTCAGAGCGATCTTACCGTAGGACTTTCACACGCAATACAATCTACTACCGTGACGACCAACATCACAGAAAAGAAATAACCCTATTTGACGCTACCAATGATCTAAGGATGCACGCGGCCTACGCCGCGCTTAGTCTTGGAATTATTTTGTCGGATGCGGAATTCCCGATCCTACCAGACAGGTTTTCGAAGGAGAACATCCGAAGAGTAGCGCAGTTTGGTTACGACGCTGTATTAGTTGACAGAAATTTCGGAGAATTCAATCCCGCGGATGCTGTTTCGAAGGTTCTAGAGGCAGCTGCCGCAGCGCTTACGCGGAACGGCTTCAACGCGGATTTACTTAATCCACTTTGGGCCCTTCGCGACCAACGGATTACGCAAGCACAGAGAACTGTCGAGCGTTATTTGCACCTTGGCTCTATACAGAATGTTCTGCGGGAAAACTCAGAACTGGTTGGCAAATAACTAATTTCATATGTCCCGGACGATTACCATACTATGTGCCTTCAATCAGGGAGGCACATATCCAGCCAATGAAAAGAAGGATGCCGATGAAAAGTTCGTGGGGGCCGACCCTAATAATATTGTCTGGGATTCTTTGGGGATTTTCAGCGTTTACGAAAAAATATCTTCTGGTCTATGTCGACCCACTGTTTCTTAACGTGATTAACTCGGCCTTTGTATGTATAAGCCTAGTTTCTGTTTGGTTCAGGCCATCTGAATTGTGGAAAAGCTTTCGTCAAGCCCCATATCTTCTCATAGCTATGGCCTTTTTCGGAAACTCAATTGGGACGAGCATGCTCTATATTGCGATAGACCACCTGAGCCTCTCAGTTGCGAGCGTAGTCGGAAAGTTGCAGCCCGTATTTGTCATTGTATGTGCTTATGTTTTCCTTAAAGAGCGCCTTACGCGGACGGAGATACTCTTATCAGTTGTAAGCATTTTGGGTGCGTTCTTGGTGGCGGTGCCAGAGCCGATGAAAATCTTTGAGACTGCGCACATGACTATCATTGGTCTGCTGGCAGCGTTAGCTAGTGCGCTTGGGTGGGCTTTTAGTGGCGTTATCGGGAGGCGTCTAACTATCATGGATGCCTCGCCTTCGGCTGCTCAAATGACCTTCTTCAGGTATTTTATAGGCTCGTCGCTGCTAATACCACTAGTTGATTTCTCGAGTTATAGTTCAACTGTCGCGCAGTGGCCCTATCAGACACCTTTCCTCCCTACAGTATTCATCCTAACGTTTGTCACAGTCACCGTTCCCACATGGGCTTTTTATAAGGGCCTGAAACACGTATCGGCAAGCTATGCATCTGTGTTAGAGCTGTCCTCCCCAATCACGGCAGTTTTGCTTGGCATGATTTTTTTGAGTGAACGCTTGAACGAGTCGCAGCTTATTGGTGTTGCTTTGGTTGTATTACCCATTCTGGCGTTAGAAAATCTGCGTATGAGGCATTCCACGTAGCTGATAGAGCATTGGCTGCTAACCAGATCCCGCGGAACTGCTGCGTATCTGACAGAACTGGTGATCGTGTCCCGGGGAGTGGTGTAACTGAACCAACCGAAGGCGCCCTGAAGGCGAAAGAGGATGGTCATCGTGGTTCTTGGCTTACGTTGAGTTTGCTTAGACCAAAACAGAAACCCCCATGCAAGCCGAAGTGGATATGAAAAAGAGGTATTTATGGTAAGCACAGTAACGATCTACAAGAGCGCGGGGATCATCAAGATCAACGAAGTGTCGTTCTGCCCTGAAAGCTTTTCGGATGCAAGGATAGAGGGTGGACACCCAAACGGCCCCGTATTTTGCTTGGGAGCGGCCAAGGCAGTGATCAGTTTAACTGACGCGAACTTACTGGTCGCGGCTGGTGTGACCGACAATAGGTAGGACAGCGTCCGCTGCACACCAAGGCACTTGACTGGGCATTACTCAGTACCAGGGCGCAATTACGCACCCGCGAAATCGAGGTTTTCCAAAATGACAGCGATTTACGACGGTTTGGATTTTAAAACACCTCTAGAAGCTCAGTGGGCGGCCTTCTTTGACCTTGCTGGTTGGACTTGGCATACAAACCCAGCGTCAGTTGGGAATTGGGCTCCTGATTTTCGAGTGGAATTTTCTTGCGGGCATAGTGAATACAATGTGACTTACACGCTTTTGGTTGCTGTTCTGCCTTTCTCAAGTATCGAAGCGTTTGGTGATCACCCATCTTTGAGTCATTGCTACGGTATTGAATCCCCGTACGACGACCTACATCCATCCGTTGACGCTGGAGCAGCATTTGGCACTTCTCCGCATGTCACTGTGTGGGAGTTTTCTCACGGGGCTGGGGGCGGTCAATACAACGTACGTGAGTGGGTAAGGGAGGCTGACTCACTTTGGTCTAAAGCAGCGCAACTGGTCCATTCGAGCGTGAAACAAAGCGCTACGAAGGCTTAGGAAAATTAGGTGCACCACACACTACCGATAGCTCTTTTCACGGTTGGTCTTTTGGCCGGATTACCCGTCAGCGCTTTGGTTGTCAGTATTCCTGCTTTCCTGGAAAGACAATGGCGATTGGACGCCGCCCAGATGCTGGGGCAAGAATCTCCTACTGAGCACCGTCCGCGTTCGTCCCTGTCATTACTGCCTGATCAAATTAACGTTCGATTTAGTATGACGCTATTGGTCATGGGAGGCTTTTCAAGCTGGGCAGCGCTGTACTACGGTGTTGTGCCAAGCGGCTTGGCCGCGTTGGTGTTGGCCGGTGGCTTGCTGGTCCTGAGCTTGATTGACCTCGATCACCAGTTGCTGCCGGACGTGCTGGTTTGGCCGCTGCTGTGACTGGGCTTGATCGTCAACAGCTTCGAGCTGTTTACAACCCTGTCCATGCCCTGTGGGGAGTCGTGGGTGGCTACCTGGTGCTTTGGTCCATACGTGTCCTTTCCAGGTTGATCACTGGCGATTACGGTATTGGCCAGGGCGATCTGAAGTTGTTGGCCATGCTCGGCGCCTGGGGTGGCTGGCAGATCTTGCCAGTGACGTTGGTGCTATCGTCACTGGTATTTGCTGTGGTGGGAAGCACGCTCCTTGCGTTTGGCAAAATAGAGCGGACAGCGCTCATTCCTTTTGGTCCATACCTGGCTGCTGCAGGTTGGCTCGCTCTACTCTACACGCCGGCGTGGGCGGTCGTTTAAATCGGCTGGGCTAGACACAACCAACATTTCACCTTTCGCACATGAGTGGCGGTTGCTGGCCGCGTGTGCACATAGTGAAAATATGGTGCAGAGCTAGTTACCTTTCTCAATCAACAAGTCAATTGCCGACAGCAACATCACATCATTGGCAGGCCCTTCCAGTTTAAGAGACCTTCCGGTTTTATTGTCTCTAATCAGCACGGTGGGTGTCGCTGTGACCCCAGACTTTAGGGCTTCTTCTGCCTGTCGGGTAATGCGCAGAGAAATCTGTTTGTTATTTGCAGCACAGGCCATCAGTGCCTGGTGACCAACGTCGTAGATGTCCAACTGACCATTGAAGCCAAGGCCGTTGCTACGAGTTCGTTCAAAGACCTGGTCGACGGCTTGCCAGAAAGCCGGCGCGCCGCCTAACACTCCCGCGCATTCAACCATTTTAGCTTCATAAATCGCGGTCGAACCGTGGAAGTCCAGTGGAAGGTGATGCCACTGAAGGTTTACGTTCTTCTGCTGCTGGACCCAGGCTTTCAGAGCCGGTGTGTAGATCTTGCAGTACGGACATTCCAGATCCGCAAACTCAGTCACAGTCCAGCGAGCATTAACCTGCCCGAACGTCCAAGGGCCTGAATGTTGTCGTGTTTGCACCTCGCTTTTGAGGACGGCAAAGCCGACAGTCACCAAACATAATCCTAGAAAACCCACTACCCCCATAGACCGAATCATGTGTGGAGCTCGGCCGTAGGCTTCGATGACAAGAGTGCTTGATTACGCAGTGCTTCAAGGAGGGCGTGTTCAGCACTCTCGGGCTGAGGGTGAATCGGCCCTGATTTCATAGACGCGCTCAATTGTCTGACTTTTGCCAATTAGCCAGTTCTGAATGACGTAAGCGGGCCGGAAGTCGCCTGACCCGATCGGCGGCTTTTGGCCGATTCTGTTGAAAAAGTAGCTCCCCTGTTTGACCTGCGGCAAAATTGGTTCATTGGCCGGCGGGGGATCACAGAGCATGATGGGACAGTTATCGAGTGGGCAGGAGCGACTGTTTTACTCGTTCAACCTTGAAGATCACATCCCAGCCAATCATCTTCTGCGCAGCATTGATCAGTGTCTCGATCTGAGTGACCTGCGCCATTACCTCGCCGATTTCTATAGCCCTATCGGGCGTCCGTCGATTGATCCTGAACTGATGATCCGCATGCTGATCGTGGGCTATTGCTACGGCATTCGCTCAGAGCGGCGGCTGTGCGAAGAGGCCCATTTGAATCTGGGGTATCGCTGGTTCTGCCGGTTAAGCCTTGAAGATGAAGTCCCCAACCACTCGACCTTTTCCAAAAATAGACACGGCCGTTTTCGGGACAGCGCTCTGTTTCGCTGGTTGTTCAATGAAGTGCTGCGTCGTTGCATGGACGCAGGCTTGGTCAAAGGTGAAGGCTTTGCCGTGGACGCCAGCATCATCAAGGCGGATGCGAGTCGGCAGCGCGGCGTACCGGGTGATGAACAGATCAACTGGAGCGATCAGGCCCTGAGCACTCGCGCCGTGCGTGAGTACCTTGAAGGCCTCGATGAGGAGGCTTTGGCCGAAACGCTACCGAAACGCCTGTCGCTGACGGATCCTCAAGCCCGCTGGACGGCTGCTCCAGGCGGCCCTGCTTTCTACGCTTACTCCACGAATTATCTGATCGATACCGAGCACGGCGTGATCATGGATGTGGAACCCACACCGGCTCATCGAACCGCAGAAGTCGAGAGCACCAAGAAGATGATCGATCGGGTCGAAGCGCAGTTCGACATCAAGCCGGAACGCCTCATTGGTGACACCGCTTACGGTACCGCGCCGATGCTGGCCTGGATGGTGGAGGAAAAAGACATCGAGCCGCATGTGCCGGTGTGGGACAAAACTGAGCGCAAGAGCGACAGCTTTTCGAGTAACGATTTCCACTGGAATGAAGAGGCCGAGGAATACCGCTGCCCAGCCGGCAACCCATTGCGCAGCGAATGGCGAGCCTTCAAGAACGAGCGTTCGCACGTCACCAAAGCCAACACCATCATCTTTCGATCCAGACAGACCGACTGCGCGACATGTCCGATGAAAGCCAGGTGGTGCCCGTACACTTCGATTCGCAAGATCGCTCGCAGCGTCCATGAAGCCGCTCGCGATGTGGCTCGGCGCATTGCCGCAACGCCGGCATATCAGCGCTCTCGCCACGAACGTAAAAAGGTCGAAATGTTGTTTGCCCACCTCAAGCGCATCCTGAAATTGGATCGCCTGCGGCTACGTGGCATGAGTGGCGCGACGGATGAGTTCACGCTGGCCGCTGCGGTGCAGAACCTGCGACGGCTGGCCAAATTTTCACCTCAAGGGCCACCAGCCACGGGATAGGTGCGCCTGCACCAAGCAAAAAACCTCAAATTAACCCACTAGCAGAGCAGCAAAGGTCACCGAAGGGCCGAAAAACCACTCAATGTGGTGAGTAGGTTCTCCGGTGGTGGTCGTGCCTGAGTTCAGGCCATTTGAAAATCCGACTTTTTCAACAGAATCGGCCGTTTTTTGCCGGTCAAGGTCACCCAGTGCGCTGGTCAAATCCGATGCAAACGACTGGTCAAGCCGAATGCAAATGGGTGGTCAAGTCCATGCAATTACGCAGCGCGAACAAAAACAGATTTGGAGTGGTGTCTACCGGCGTTTGTAGGTGCGCGCACATGACATCGCTGGCTTGTACTTCAACAATTGTTTTGTAGTGGGGCTTGTTGTAACTGGCCAATATCAATTTTGTCCGAGTCTGAACCCCCAGTGCTTCCTGAGGATGGCAAGGCGTCAGTTCACCATAGGCGTAGGCGCACCAGTTCACCTGGGTCATTGTGACAATTTCCTCGGGTTTTAAAGACAAGTCTTTCTGGATACTCAACTGGTCTTGCGGCTTTTCGTAGGGGATTGCTGCGCAACCAGTGAGCAATGTGAGCGTGAGGAGAGTGATGAAATTGAAATACATTGCTTTCCTATCCTTGGTGGAGCTCAATTCGCAGCGATTCTACCGTCAAAAGCCTGCGCGGATTCAACGCAGGGTCAGATGAATTCAACGCTATTGAGCCCCAAGCAAGCCAGGAAGATCCTGTGGCTCGTCGGCATCCGTCGATTTACCCCCTGTGGCGGTGTAGCAGTCGTCTGCGCTGCGTCTGCCATCAGGGTAGACAATAAAACCCCCGCGCCCATTATGACATTCGTGCAGATACACCGACGCCAGCTCGCGTTGCTTATCAACATGGGCATTCAAGCGCGCGATATAGATACCCACCGCAACCGACACACACACAATCAGCACCACACAGGCGACCAACTGGTTGGTATAGCTGGCGCCGACGTCATCAGCATGCACGGGTGACATACCACGACCCTGAGTGCTCGATGTTGTGGCCAATCGGAAACCAGCTATTGCCTCCCATACGCACCCGCTGAGCTTGCGGTGGCAGGCAACCGACCAGCAGTGTGAGGAAAATCAAGGCTAGCAGGACGCCTTTGATCATCGAAGACAGGTTCATGGCGATGACGAGCTCTGGACTAGAGGAACCTCAGCTTAATCGGCGCTGGGTTAACGTCAGGTAAACACCCGCAGGGAACCGCTCGACTTCCGTTATCCTTCAAACCTCTGCACCTGTCTGAGGTTTCTTCCGTGCATATCCACTTGCTGCTGGTCGAGGACAACCTGGACCTGGCCACCACCGTCATCGAGTACCTGGAGATCAGCGGCATCGTCTGCGACCACGTCACAAATGGCCAGACCGGGCTCAACCTGGCCCTCAACCAGCATTACGACGTGATTCTCCTCGATATCATGCTGCCGCGACTGGACGGCCAGCAATTATGCGAGCGGCTGCGCCAGCAAGGCATCCAGACGCCCATCTTGATGCTGACTTCGCTGGACGCCTTGTCTGACAAGCTCGCCAGTTTTGCTGCGGGCGCCGACGACTACCTGGTCAAGCCTTTCGAATTGGCTGAACTGCTTGCCAGGATTCGTGCACTGAGCCTGCGCCGCAGCGGTCAGACCAGTCGTTTGCAAGTAGATGATCTGGTGATGGAACTGACTACCCGCAAAGTCAGCCGCGCGGGTCAGGAGCTGCATTTGTCACCCATTTGCTGGACCTTGTTGGAGAGCCTGATGCGCGCAAGTCCCCAACCCGTTTCCCGAGAACGCCTGGAAGCGAAGATCTGGGGCGATGAGCCACCCGACACTGATACGCTCAAGGTGCATATGCATCGGTTGCGCAAGGCCGTGGACAAGCCTTTTGGCCGGCCGTTGATCCATACCCTGGCGGGTGTCGGCATTCAGGTAAAACCCCATGCGTAAAGGCCTGAGCCTGAAGTGGGTAATCAGCGGCAGTTTCCTGTGTCTGATTGCCGTGGTGCTGGTGATCTACAGTAAGCTGCTGCCTGAATTTACCGTGCGCGGCCTGTTCTATACCGCCAGCGCGATGATGGAGGAGGAGGCCCAGTATTTTCTCCGGCACTACAAGCAGGACCCGACCACGCCGACGCCGCACAATTATTTCTATACCAGCGTCATCGGCAAGGAGGCGTTGCCGCAGGACGTCCGTGAGTTGCTCAATACACCGCCGAATCTGTCCTTCGGTGCGGTGAATATCTTCGGCGATCTCTATTCCGATGAAGACGACGAGCCATTCCAGATCATCCTTGAACAGCCCCTGGGTGACGGCAAAACCCTCTACATGTACGACATCGACCACGATAAGGAAGCCGGGGGTGAGGTCGAGACGCCGTTGTCTGACGCCTATTTCGATCAGGTCATAGAGAGTGTCAAGTTCATCAGCCTGGCTGTCTTCGTGCCGGCGCTGATCATCATCGCCTTGCTGGTCTGGTGGCTGGTTCGGCCGCTGGGGCGCCTGGTGCAATGGTCCGGCACACTCAAAGACCCTGAGGCACTGACCGGCACACGGCCGGGTTTCAGTTTCAAGGAGTTCAACATGCTGGCTGACGCCCTGGCCAAAAGTGTCGAGCAGGTGCAGGCCGCCAGCCAGCGAGAAGGTCGCCTGTTGCGCTACACCAGCCATGAACTGCGCACGCCATTGGCGGTGCTCAAGGCCACTATCGAATTGTTGGCCCTGCAATCGGGCGGTGTGCTGCCACCCTCATTGCAGCGCATAGAACGCTCGGTGCTGAATATGCAACTGATCGCCGAGACATTGCTGTGGATGAGCCGCGAGGGTCCCGAGCCGCTGCCGGAAGAAGACGTTGACCTGAGCGAACTGGTGGGCGACTTGATTGAAAAACACCGCTACCTGATCGGTAACCGGGATATTGAGTTGAGCATCGACATCCAGAACGGACCTTGCCGATTGCCTCCCACCGCATGCCGCATCGTGATCGGCAACTTCCTGCGCAATGCCCTGCAATACGCTGAAGAAGGCACGGTGGATATCAGTTTCAAATACCCCCGGCTGGTGATTGCCAACCACATCAGCGAGGCCAAGCCGCGGCAGGAATCCGATGATTTTGGGTATGGCCTTGGGTTGCAGTTGATGCGGCAGTTATGCGCAAAGCTGGGCTGGCAGATTGAGGTGATCCGTGAGCAACAGAGGTTTACGGTCATCCTCAATTTCACCCGCGTGATGCCGAGCGCTGCAAATGTGTGAGGTGGCTTGCCCTATGGCGGTGGGCCAGCCCCCTATGTATTGACTGACGCTCCCTCATCGGGAGCAAGCCCCCCACATTTGCAGCGCGGGGCATCAAATAGATTGTGCGACCGTGTTCGCCTTTACGGCTGTCATGTTTTCAACAGCGCTGGCGCGCCGGGACGAATGGGCGCTGCCGTAGATGCCGCGATGTCCCAGGTCAACAGCAGATGGTTGATCGCCGCATCGATCTGCTCATGGGGTGTGTTATCCCGCGCCTGGATCGACACGCCCTGCAAGAAGCAATCGAACACGGTCGCCATCGCCTCAACATTCAGCGTGTCCGGCAACTGGCCGGCCTGGATCGCCCGCTGTACACACGCGACAATCCCCGCGCGGGTGCGCGCCCGGGATTGGGTCAGCGCATCCACCACCCGTGCATGCTCCGGGCTCGGTGCGCTCATCACCCCCAGTGTCACCATGCAGCCCTTGGGGTGGGCGTCGTCGCATTGCATGCGCGCTGACTGGCGCAATGCGGTTTCGACGGCCCGGCGTGGCGGCAGGCTTTCATCCCACAGGCATTCGGTGACCTGGGCGTAGGTCGCCAGGTAGCGCTGCACGCACTCATCGAACAGTGCTTCCTTGGAGCCGAACGCGGCGTAGAAACTCGGTGCGGAAATCCCGCCACCCAGGCCCGTTTTGAGTTGGGCAAGGGAGGTGGCGTCGTAGCCGTGCTGCCAGAACAGGTGCATGGCCTGTTCAACGGCCTGTTCTCGGTCGAAGCTGCGGGGGCGGCCCATTTGCGCCATGACGGCAATCCTCTTGGGGGAGATGAGATAAATACTAGTCGATACATAAGTCGTTGACAATGCGGTGTCCCGCTGTGCAACATTTATATCGATCAGTATTTAAGTCCGCCAAGGAGTATTCCATGACCCCCTCACTCAGCCTCTCGGCCTCGTCCGAACGCCTGCCCATCGGCGCGTTGCTCGCCCTGGCCATGACCGGTTTCATCTGCATCGTCACCGAAACCCTGCCCGCCGGCCTGCTGCCGTTGATCAGCGCAGGCCTGGGCATTTCGCCGTCCATGGCCGGGCAGATGGTCACCGCTTATGCGCTGGGCTCGGTGCTGGCGGTGATCCCAATGACCATCGCCACCCGCGGCTGGCGCCGGCGCAATGTGCTGTTGCTGACCATCGTTGGTTTTTTGTTGTTCAACTCCATCACCGCGTGGTCGTCCCATTATGGCGTGACCCTGGTGGCGCGCTTCTTTGCCGGCGTTTCAGCCGGGTTGGCCTGGAGCCTGCTGGCCGGTTATGCGCGGCGCATGGTAGCGCCCCATCAGCAAGGCAAGGCACTGGCGTTGGCGATGGTCGGCACGCCGATTGCGCTGTCACTGGGTGTGCCGCTGGGCACCTGGATCGGTGGCCTGGTGGGCTGGCGCAGCACGTTCGGCCTGATGTCGGCGCTAACCCTGGGGCTGATCGTGTGGGTGCTGGTGAAGGTTCCGGACTATCCACCACAGCCTGCGCATCAGCGCGTATCCCTGGGCAAAGTGCTGACTACGCCCGGGGTACGCCCGGTGCTGGCGGTCGTCATCAGTTGGATGCTGGCCCACAACATTCTGTACACCTACATTGCGCCATTCGTGGCGCGTGCTGGCTTGGCGAGCAGGGTCGACCTGGTGCTGCTGGTGTTCGGTGTTGCCGCATTGGCGGGCATTTGGCTGACGGCGCGTTTGGTCGAGCCGATGCTGCGCAAAACCGTGTTGGCGAGCCTGGGGGCATTCGCGGCGATCTGTGTGGCGTTCGGCCTGCTAGGCAGCCAGCCGGCAGTGGTCTACCTCGGCGTGGCGATATGGGGCCTGAGCTTTGGTGGCGCCGCCACCTTGCTGCAAACCGCCCTGGCCGATGCCGCCGGTGACGGCGCGGATGTGGCGCTGTCACTGAACGTAGTGGCGTGGAACAGTGCGATTGCCGGCAGTGGCGTGCTCGGCGGAGTGTTGCTGGATCACTGCGGCGTGGCCGCGTTTCCCTGGGCGATGCTGGTATTGATCATCCTCGCGTTGCTGATCGCCTGGACGGCGCATGCCCATGGTTTCAAGCCGGGACGGCGGTCTGCCAATGGGCCTGCGGTGGTGGGGCACTGAACGACGGTGTGCCTATGCGAGTTTCACATTCATGGTGATGTGGGCGGTGAACACCTTGACGTCGCCCGCATCGAAGATCTCTACCGGTACGATCTTGTCCCCCGCAGTCTGCCAATCGATGGCGCTGCCGTCGGCGACCGCGCGGATATCGGTTTTCGCCTTGGCCAGGTATTCCACGCTCATGCCCTTGGGGATCCAGCGCGCGCCAGGGGGGATCGACGCATCGGTCATCATGCCGCCGGCCAGTTCGGCAGCGTTGCACAGCGCGATGGCGTGCACCGAGGCCAGGTGATTAGTGATTTCCTTGCGAAACGGCACGGTGACTACCGCGTGGTTGGGCTTCAGCTCAGCGATTTGCGGCGTGATCGTGCTGAAGTAGGGGGCCATTTGACAGGCCAGGTTGCTGAATGCAGCCGGGCCGACGCTATTGAACATGCTCAGGGCTTGGCTCATAGGAGTATCCTCAGAAGTTATTTACAGAATAATATTCTGCAACGGAACAATATTCCGTTATTTCCCAGTCTGTCAACCAGGCTTTCTCTGGCGGTCGCTCAACCTATAAACTGTTTTTATTTGGCGTCCCCCCATGCACTCCATCGATCTTATCGAGCGCACCTTTCCCGGTCGGCGCAGCGACCTCAAACGCACCATCCTGCGTGAAGCGCTGGCGTGCTTTAACGAGGCAGGTATCGAAGCGACCAATATCGAAACCATCCGCGCGCGCTGTGATACCAGCGTCGGCGCTATCTATCACCACTTCGGCAATAAAGAGGGTTTGGTGGCGGCGCTGTTCTTCGCTGCGCTGGAAGACCAGGCCAGTTTGCGTGATCGCTACCTGCAAGCGGCGGATACGGCCCACGCTGGCGTGGTCGGCCTGGTGTACAGCTATGTTGAATGGGTCAGCGCGCAGCCGGAGTGGGCACGGTTTGTGTTCCAGAGCCGTTTCGCCGTGTCCAACGGCCCGTTCAAGGACGAGCTGATCGCACGCAACCAGCAGCGCAACCAGCAGTTGAAAGCCTGGATGAGTGGGGAAGGGCGCAAGGAGCACTTCAACCATTTGCCAGCAGAACTTATCCCTTCGTTGATCATTGGCGCGGCGGAAAGCTACTCCCGCGCGTGGTTGTCGGCGAAGGTCAAGAAGAGCCCTTTTGAGTACCGTGAGCTGCTGGCCGACGCCGCGTGGAATTCCTTGAGCCTCAAATAGGACCCGCAACTTAAGGGTCTATACTGGCCTCCTTCCAACCAATCGAGATCCCCATGAGCACCTCCCTTTCCCTGGCGCCTGCGCGCAAGCCTGCCGCGCCACTGATCGCTTTTATTCTGCTGGTGGCGGGCGCTCTGTTCCTGCAAAACAGTGTGGGCGCACGCCAGGTGTTGTTGCTGGTGGTCGGCGCCGCCCTGGGCCTGACCCTCTACCATGCCGCCTTCGGTTTCACCTCGGCCTGGCGCGTGTTTATCAATGATCGGCGTGGCGCTGGCTTGCGTGCGCAGATGGTGATGCTGGCGGTGGCGGTGGTGCTGTTTTTTCCGGCGCTGGGCGCGGGCACCTTGTTCGGCCAGCCGGTGGCCGGGCTGGTGGCGCCGGCCGGTGTGTCAGTGGTGTTCGGGGCGTTTATCTTCGGAATCGGCATGCAATTGGGCGGCGGCTGTGCATCGGGCACTTTGTTCACGGTGGGCGGCGGGAATGCGCGGATGTTGGTGACGCTGCTGTTCTTTATCTGTGGCTCGTTGATCGCCACCCATCACGTCGATTGGTGGTTTGCGTTGCCGTCGTTCCCCGCGGTGTCCATCGTCAAGAGTTTCGGTGTGCTGCCGGCATTGGTCCTGAGCCTGGTGGTGTTCGCGCTGATTGCAATGGTGACCGTGCGCCTGGAAAAGCGCCGTCACGGCCAGCTTGAACAAGGCGTGCAAAGCGAGCACCAAGGGCTACGCCGCTTCCTGCGCGGACCCTGGCCGCTGGTGTGGGGCGCGATTGGCCTGGCGCTGCTCAACTACGCCACCCTGGCCCTGGCCGGGCGGCCGTGGGGCATTACCTCGGCGTTCGCGCTGTGGGGCGCCAAGGTGGCGAGCGGGCTGGGCGTGGACGTCGCCAGCTGGGCGTTCTGGCAGATGCCGGCCAATGCCAAGGCCCTGGCCGCGCCGGTATGGGAAGACATCACCAGCGTCATGGACATCGGCATTGTCCTCGGCGCGCTGCTGGCTGCGGGCCTGGCCGGGCGTTTTGCGCCCAGCCTGAATATTCCGGCGCGCTCGTTGATCGCGGCTGTGATCGGCGGCCTGATGCTCGGCTACGGTTCGCGCCTGGCCTATGGCTGCAACATCGGCGCGTACTTCAGTGGCATCGCCTCGGGCAGCCTGCATGGCTGGGTGTGGCTGGTGGCGGCCTTTATCGGCAACGGCGTGGGCGTGCGCTTGCGGCCCTTCTTCTTTGCGGGCGAACGGCCCCAGGTGGCCTTGAGTGGGTGCTGAGCGGCCCGCTCACATTCGCTTGGCGCGCACGGACGATGCCGGGCTATTGCCCGCCATCGAGCGCTCTGCCGCCCAAGCGTTCCGGGCAATCGAGGGGCTGGGCTGGCTGGCGGATGCCGCGCCGATCAGCGTCGAGCGCCATCGGCAATGGATCGCCTTGATGACCTGTTGGGTAGTGGTTGATGAACGCGGCCAGCCTCAAGGTTTCCTCAGCTCAGAGTCTGTCGGTGATGACCTGCATATCCATGAAGTGTCGGTGGCCCAGCCGCTGCAAGGCCAAGGCTGGGGTCGCAGGCTGGTGGAAACGGCGATGGGCCATGCACGTGCTCGGCACCTGCGTGCGGTGACGCTGACCACTTTCCTGCAGGTGCCGTGGAATGCCCCGTTCTATCGGCGCCTGGGCTTTGTAGCGCATACCGATCAGCGTTTGGAAAATCTCCTGGCGGATGAGTATGCCCATGGCTTCGAACCTGGCAGCCGATGCGCCATGGCGTGGCCGGTAGGATGTCCGAATCCGTCCTGAAGTAGTCCGTGGCGCGTCTGTCGTGCGAAGTGTGTTGACCTTACTCTGGCTGCATCGTTCAGTCACTGATACAAGCCACAAGGACAACCCATGAGCCGTAAAGCCCTGATTGTGATCGACGCCCAGCATTCATTCCGGCATTCAACCTACTGGTCCGAAAATGACCTGCCCGATTATCTGGAAAAACAGCAGGCCCTCATCGATGGTTGTGTTCAGCAGGGCATCCCGGTGATACAAGTCTTCCATGTTGAAGACCAGGGGCATTTCTCCATGCAATCGGGCAACGTCAGGGCATTGAGCGAATTGTCGATAAACCCGCAGTTGGTGATCCACAAGCGCTACCACAGTGCCTTTGCCGGTACGCCATTGGCTGCTCGCCTGACGGAGATGGGCGTCAACACGCTGATCATCAGCGGCATTCGCACCGAGCAATGCTGCGAGACCACTACACGACAGGCTGCGGACAGCGGCTTTACGGTGGATTTTGTCAGCGAGGCGACGCTGACCTTTCCGATGACCCATGCGCATAGCGGTCGGGTCTACACGCCGGCTGAGATTCGCCAACGCACGGAGCTGGTCCTGGATGACCGATTCGCGCGCATCGTGACGGTCGCCCAGGCGCTGGCGGGATGAATCAATGAGCGTGCCGGTACTGTTCGTGCTGTTGCCAAACGTGCTGATGCTCGACCTGGCGGGGCCTGCCGAAGTACTGCGCCTGGCCGCGCAAGTCGAGGATCCGGCGACGGTGGATTTCGACTTGCACTACGTCAGCCCGGTGGCGTCACTGCACACGTCCATCGGTTTGCCGCTGACAGGGTTGGCGCCACTGCCACCGACCCTGGCCCCCGGCACCCTGGTGGTATTGGTGGGCTCGACGATGAAGGTCGACAAGGCGCGCCAGCAGGCTTTCGAGTCGGCCAGCAACCACCTGACCCAATGGTTGCAAAGCGTCTTCGCGCCCTCGGCGGAACGCCTGGTGTGCGTGTGCGCCGGCGCGTTGAGTGCCGCCAGGGCCGGGCTGCTTGATGGGCGCCAATGCACCACGCACCACTCGTTGTGCGCCACCTTGCAGGCCATGGCGCCCAAGGCCCGGGTCCTGGAAAACCGCCTGTACGTGACCGATGGCCCGGTCAGTTGCAGCGCCGGTGTCACGGCCGGTATCGACCTGATGCTGCACCTGGTCGCCGAACTGGCCGGGCCACGGCTGGCGTGTGCGGTAGCGCGGGACATGGTGGTGTACCTGCGCCGCAGCGGCAGCGACCCGCAGTTATCGCCCTGGATAGCCGGGCGTAATCACCTGCATCCGGCGGTGCATCGGGTGCAGGACGCTATCGCAGCGGCCCCCTGTGAAGCCTGGACCGTTACACGCATGGCCGCCCTGGCCTGCACCGGCAGCCGCCACCTGGGGCGTTTGTTCCAGGAGCATGTCGGCATCAGCCCGCTGGATTACCTGCACCGCCTGCGCCTGGCCGTGGCCCGCGAATTGCTGACCGAGTCTGACCTGGCCATTGAAACTGTCGCCGAGCGTGCAGGCTTTGGTTCGGCGCGGCATCTGCGGCGTATCTGGGGCAAATATGAAGCGGCAGCCCCTTCAACGGTGCGCCTTACTCAGCAGGCGTCTCGGGGGACGTAACCGGGTCCTGGCCAGCTTCGGTTTCCAGCTTCAAACGGTCGGCCTTGCTGATGTATCTGTCTTTGCTTTTTGGCGCCAGCTTGGCACTGGCCTTCTTGGCTTTGGCCTTGAAGAGCTGCTGGAGTTTTTTCTGGCGGTTCATGTCTTGCTGCCTGGGGAGGAAAGGAGTGGATGATACCAGCTTGAAAAAACATGGCCGGGCCTGGGTCGCTTTTTCGCGGCAATCTGTGCATTGAACGGGGCTGGGTTTTACCAATAATCAGGTCGGGTATCCAGCGCAAACGGAAGCCCCCAATGAGTATCCATACCCGCACTAAGCGCACCACCGTCCCCCAACTGGTTGCCATGAAGGGCCGGCAGAAGATCGTCTCCCTCACCGCGTACTCCAGCGCTATCGCCAAGCTGATCGATCCGATTGTCGACTTCATCCTGGTCGGTGACTCCACCGCCATGGTCGGCTATGGCCGCGCCTCGACCCTGAGCATGCAGCTCGAAGAAATCATCGGCCACACCCGGGCGGTGGTCGACAGTACCCGCTTGGCCTGTGTCATCGCCGATATGCCGTTTGGCAGTTACCAGGAATCCCATGAGCAGGCTTTTCGCAATTGTGCCCAGGTGCTGGCGCGTACCGGTTGCGATGCGGTCAAGTTGGAGGCCAACCAGGCGTTGGCGAGCACCGTCGAGTTTCTGGTGGCACGGGGTATTCCGGTGATGGCCCATGTGGGGCTGATGCCGCAGTTCGTCAATGTGATGGGCGGGTTCAAGGCCCAGGGGCTGACGCCTGAAACCGCTGCAGTGATTGCGGCAGATGCCCGCGCCAATCTGGAGGCCGGCGCTTTCAGTCTGCTGCTGGAGGGCGTGGCCGAGGGCGTGGCCCGGCAGATCACCCTGGACTCAAGCCAACCCACCATCGGCATCGGCGCATCGCCGGCGTGTGACGGTCAGGTGTTGGTCACCGAGGATGTGCTGGGCCTGGGCGGCGGTTCGATGCCGCGCTTCGTCAAGCAATACGCTGACGTGGGGGCGGTGATTCGCGATGCCTGCGAGCGTTTTGCCGACGATGTGCGCCAGGGTCGTTTTCCCGAAGACCGGCACTGCTACGGGCTTTGACGCAACGCCTGGGCCAGTAGCTGGACGGCCTGGGTAATGTCCTTGCTCCAGTCGAGTGTGTAGCTCAGGCGCAGGTGATGAGACCAGGCGCCTTGCTGGCTGAACAGTTCGCCGGGGGCGATGACGATACGCTGGCTTAGCAAGTGCGCGAACACTTGGCGCATCTGCACGGGGCGCGTGGCCTCCAGCCAAAAGCTTGCGCCACCGTGGGGGGCGACCACGCGCCATAGGTCATCGCCATAGGCGTGCAGCAAGGCCTTGAGCTGGGTCATGCGCTCCAGCAGCAGTGCCCGCAACGCCTTCAGGTGAGCGTCGAAACGTTGGGTCGTGAACAGCCTGGCAATGGCCTTCTGGCGGATCGGCGAAAGGCGGAAACCGCGCTCCAGAAACAGCCGCTGCAACGGCGCCCCGGCACTGCGACACAGCACATAGCCGTAGGGCGCCTCTGAGCCGATGACTTTGTCGAAGGTCGAAAACACCAACAGTTTCTGCGGGTCGGCATAGTCACGATAGCGCGCCGGTTGCGGGCCAAAGTACAGCTCGCCGTAGGTATCGTTTTCGAACAGCCAGATATCCCGCTCGGCCAACCACTGGCAGATCTGCTGTTTATCCTGCGTGGGCATCACACTGCCCTGGGGCATATTCACCGTCGATGACAGCACCGCCAGGCGGATCGGCTCACGCTTGAGCAGTGCGTTCAGGGCGTCCAGGTCAAAACGTCCATCTGCGCCGAGTGGCATCTCGATCACACGGACTTTCGCCGCCTGTAATTGCCGCAGAATCGCCCAGGAACACGGCGACTCCACCAGTGCGAGCGTGCCCGCCAGGTCCAGGGCATTGAGCGAGACCTCCAATACACTGTGCAGGTCCGAGCCGATATACACCTGGTCGGCTTGCCAGTAATGGTCAGTAGATCGGCTATAGCGTTCGGCCAAGGCTGTGCGCAACTCGGGCTCGCCAAACGGTTGGTACAGCGGCGTCAACGAGCGCGGATATTGCCGGGCCAGTTCACGCTCCAGCATCAACAAGGGCTGCTCCATCGACAACAGCATCGCCGGGGCATCGCTGCTCAGGGCCAGCATGCCGGGTTGCCGTGCGTTGGCGAAGACCTGGTCGAGCAAGGGGGATGAGCTGGGGTTGATGACGGCAGCCGAGCCCGGGGCGATGAAAAAGCCGAGCTTGGGCCTGGCCTGGATCCGCCCTTCGTCTTCGAGTAATGCATAGGCGTACTTGGTGGTCGACACCGACACGCCCAGGCGCAGGGCCAGTTGGCGCAGGGACGGCAATTTGCGTTCGCCGTCGGCAGGGCAGGCCTCGATCAACTCGATGAGGTAGCGGTACACCGCCTGATAGGCGAAGGTGTCTTTGCTTGTATTCATACTTATTTGAGCCGCTGTTCTGTAGGAGCGAGCTTGCTCGCGAAGAACTTCAGCACGCCACGTTTTACCTGGAAGCGCGCGTTATCGTTGAGGTTTTTCGCGAGCAAGCTCGCTCCTACATCATCAAACCCTGATCAGCGTTCGAGGAACTGGCTGATCAGCGTGATTATCTGCTGCTGGATCACAGGTCGTGGCCGTGCGCCCGGCCCATCCTGACAGATGATGCTGTCGCCGGGCACATCCGCGTCGAGCACCGCTGCCGCGCCGGGTTTGCATTGCAACATAAAGCTGAAGTGATTGGCGTCGCTGATCTGCACGTACTGCGTCGAGGCTTTTGGCAGCCGCTTGGCCATGTCCGCCGATTCCATCTGCGCCGGCAAATCCGCTGACGGCACACCGGCCGCTATCACCAACGCCCGCACCGGCAGCGCCGCCAGGCTTGCATCGGTAAACCCGCGCGACAGGCCCAGGTCCAAAGACACCACGGCGCTGACGCGCTTGTCGCTCAAGTCCGCCGCCAATTGCTCCTTCCCGTTCGGAGTGCCTTCAGGGTTCATCTCACGGTAGGCAGTACACGCGACCAGCGTCGGATGAGCGCTGCAGTCCCGGGCAAACAGCGCCGGGTCGAAACGTGCACCGGCCGTCTCCATCACCGTCCAACCCCCGAGGGAATGCCCCACCACCGCGATCCGGCCGCTATCCACCGCACCGAATGGCTCGGGTTGAGCCAGCAGCGAATCAATGGCCCGGCTCAAATCCCTGGGCCGTTGCCATAACTGCGCAGCGGCCTGCGCGCTGCGGTCCTGGCTGGTAGTGCCCGGGTGGTTGACCGCCGCCACGATATAACCCTGCTGCGCCAACGCACTGGCCAGCCACGCCTGTTTGCCCCAATTGCCACCGTAGCCGTGGGAGAGCACCACTAAAGGATGCTTGCCGGGCATCGGTGCGGCATCAGGTACCGCAAGCACACCAATGAACACCAGGTTGTCGGCGATCAGCTTGGGTTGCGCGGTAGTAGTGGCGGGGTACCACACAGCCATTTCCAACGGTCGTTTGTTATGGGTGTCGGGCAAGGTGGTGGTTTGGAAGCCGACGGGGTTGTCGGCGGCGAATGCGGGAGCGTTCAGGCACATCAGTAGCAGAGCGGCGAGGAGGGCTTTCATGCTTTTTTCGTCCTTGAAAAGGAGGGCGCAGCATGACCTGAAACGGTCGGTTCAGGTAGAGGGTCCAAGAGAAAGAGCGCCCGCCAGGCCCCGAAGGCCTGACCGGCGCAAAGGCGCAGCCGAGTCGTCGTGAAGTCGATCATGACGACTGATGGCTGCAAGGCTAGCTAACCGTTGAAGCACTTTGCCTCGCCATCAATTTGTCCACCAACAAAACCCCCAGTTCACTCAGCTGATGAATCGCCAACGCGACATCGCGCTGTTTACCTGTCAGTTCATCCGACAGATCAAGCAGCAAGGCGGTTACCGAGGAAAAGGTTTCGTAGCTATTGGCGATGAGCGTTTCGCTGCTGGCATCGTCGGCAACGCTGAACAGCGAGGAGGAGGGTGGTTGTGCCTGATCAAGCGCAAGGTTTGGATCGTTTGGAGGGTTGGGCGTGACTTTATACATGTGTGTTGTACCTGTTTTAGGGCCAACACCTCATCGCTACTAAACGAAAGGGTGGCGGCTGTACGCAGGTTAGTAGACCGGGGAAACACACAAAGCCGGCGCGCCCGAGGGCGCCCTGCGCACAGCCACCATCAAGCACAGACAAGAACATCTGATCGATGAGGCTCATGCACTTTATGTTGTCACTCGGGCTACTAAACCCGATCACTGAGTTGTCAGCGACCGAGCCACCTTAGAGACGCCCATCCAAGCGCACAAGCCGGCGGATTCTGACGCAACTGTAGGCAACGGAGCAAGGTGGTGCAGCGCGCTGTAGGACATGTCTACAGGCTATCGCTACTCGTAGGCAAACTGGTCAATCAACCCCAAGCGCGGAACATGGCTGTTCGGCTCTAATATTGCGCCTGGAGCAATGACGGCATTCGCGCCGATTTTGCAGCCGTCGCCTACCAGGGCACCAAATTTGTTCACCCCTGTGTCGATCACATTGTCTGCGTAGCGGATCTTGATATCCGCCCCATCCAACTCATTCCGGTAATTGGCGATGATTGCACCGGCTTCAATATTTACCCCTTCGCCAATCAATGAATCGCCGACAAAGTTGAAGTGTGCCAGCTTGCTTGCGGCCAGCATGAAGGTGCTTTTCAGTTCGCAGCTTGGGCCCACAATGCAATGGCTGCCCAGATAAACGCCGCCACGCAGGTAGGCTCCCGCTGCTACGAATGCGCCTTCGCCGATGATGATCGGGCCCTTGAGCACAGCGCCTTCTTCGACAATGGCGCTTTCGTGGATGGCACAGTCTCCGTGGCGCCGGTAGCCCGTGCCGAGGCGTGACAGCAAGGCCAAAACCTGGTTTTCGCAGTCTTCAGACACCCGCCAAGCGGCAGGCTGCGTCACGCCAAGGGAGGGCCATTGAGCAATGAATGTACTGATCTCAGGTAGCTTCATGCAGAGCGCTTCCGATGTCGGGGTGGGAGGGTAGAGCCCGCTGTGACGATAGGGTGGTGGGCTCAGGCGACATCTTAATAGCGTCTGCCCCGGTTTACTTAATACCAAAGAAAGTCGCGGGTCGCCGTTGTGCGGAAAAATGCTGCCTCAACAACAACGCAGTGCAAATGTGGGAGGGGGCTTGCTCCCGATTGCGGCAGGTCAGCCAACCTCTCAATGGCAGATACACCGCTATCGGGAGCAAGCCCCCTCCCACATTGATAGGCGTTGATTGGGCCTCCCGTTTCGGCTGACGCTGCCGCAAGGCGACTCGATGTCCGATCAGGGGCTAAGGGACACAAGCGCTAATAGTTTCGCTCGGCTGCCTGCACGGCGGCTGGACTAGGATTTTTTCTTGCGGTGCTCACCGACATTAAAAATTCACTGGCATCTACAAGGAGTAGCCAGTAGGCTACATGTGACTCTGTGATCAATACGATTGGCAGGACGCCCGAGTTCGATACATGGCTCGACGGTATGAGGGATGTGTGGGGAAAAACGGCTGTGCTGATCCGCCTGGATCGAGCCGAAGAAAACAATTTTGGCGATTGCCAGCCTGTAGGCGATGGCATGAGTGAAATGCGTGTGTTTGTCGGGCCCGGCTACAGGATTTACTTTGTGCGCACGGGCATCACCGCTTACCTGATGCTGTGGGGGAGCGATAAAACCGACCAGAAACGAGGAATCAAGCGGGCAAAAGAGATTCTCGATGCCCTGAGAGGTCAATGACATGAGTAAGTCGATATTCAAACCAGAGGACATGCCGATCCTCGAGCTGGATACATCCGGCACCAGCGCCTATGAGGCTTCACGTTTCCTTGATAGCCCGGAAACCATCAGTGCCTATCTTGCGCAAAGCATGGCGTGCCATGACCCGCAAGTCCTTATGAAGGCGCTGGCCGAGGTTGCCAAGGCCCTGGGTGTAAACAAGGTTGCCGAAGCGGCGGGAGTGAATCGGGAGAGCCTGTATAAAACCCTGAAAGGCGGCTCAAAGACGCGTTATGAGACGGTCCAGAAGCTGATGCTGGCATTGGGGGTGGAACTGACGGTGCGACCGATTACCGCGACTACCGCTAAAAAAACGGCTGTCATCGGCAAAACCTGATGGACCAAACAGAGGACGGTTTATTTGATTGAAAATAGATACGTCCCTTTTTGTCCGTCCCTTTTTGTCGACAGAGCGCCCATCCCTTACGAACGGGATAAAGCCATTTACGAGAGAAGGCGTGTTGATGTGCGCTTAGTCTTGTAGGAAATCGACCTTTAGCAGCGTAAGGTTTTCTCCCTGGTACTGGTTATGTATCCAGTATTTGCAGGTCGACGCGCTCGTGAAACGAAAATGAGTGAAAAATGGGCCTGTGGCAAAAAAAAGCGACTCCGTTAGGTTGAGGTCCTCTCCTTCAAGAAAGGAGAGTTCTTAATCAAGTGAATGGAGTCACAAAATGAACAAACCACAAACCCAGACACCTCTTCGCCATGGTCGTGTCACATCCCCTTCCAGCCGTGGCGCAGTCGCCGTGGATCTCGGCCTGCTGGAGACCTGGCAGGTCAATGAAATGGAAGGCGGCAAGAACTTCCCGGCGCTGATGGCCGGTCCGTTCCCGGCGCCTTATCAAACCGACAGTGACAGCGTCACCCCGCCCGCCGACGGCTTCATTCTCAGCGGTGGCAAGACCGATGCCCGCGACTGCATCAACTTCACCAGCGAGGAAATGGCCAAGAAACTCAACCGCGCCTTCACCTGGCCGTTGCTCAATGTCGAGCCGGGTCAGACCTTCAAGGTCACCTGGGCATACACCGCGCCGCACACCACCCGTGGCTATCGCTGGCTGATCACCAAGGATGGCTGGGATCCGAAACAGCGCATCACCCGCGCACAGCTGGAAGCCCAGCCGTTCGCTGAAGACTTCTATGCCCAGGTGCCGTACTACAGCCATGCAGGCGAACTGAAGGCCAAGGTCAATCATGAAGTGAAACTGCCGGCCAACAAGAAGGGCCAGCATGTGATCGTATTGATGTGGATCGTCGCCAACACCGGCAACGCCTTCTATCAAGCCTTCGACGTGGACTTCAAATAAGCCCGCACCATTAAACCCACAGGTTCTGAAGGATTAGAACATGTCAAATATCGACTTTACCTCACTGCAATCGCCACTCAACGATGCCGCTTCGCTGATGCCCAGCATTGCCGGCAAAAAGATCCTCATGGGCTTCTGGCACAACTGGCCTGCCGGCCCGAGCGATGGCTACCAGCGTGGCCAGTTCGCCAATATCAACCTGGCGGATGTGCCAAAGGATTACAACGTGGTGGCCGTGGCCTTCATGAAGGGCAACGGTATCCCAACCTTCAAGCCGTACAACCTGTCCGACGCCGAGTTTCGTCGCCAGGTGGGTGTGCTGAACAGCCAGGGCAGGGCGGTGCTGATTTCCCTTGGTGGCGCCGATGCACACATCGAACTGCATAAAGGCAACGAACAGCCACTGGCCAACGAGATTATCCGCCTGGTGGAAACCTATGGCTTTGATGGCCTGGATATCGATCTTGAACAGAGCGCGATTGATTTCGCCGACAACAAGACTGTCCTGCCCGCCGCGTTGAAATTGGTCAAGGACCACTACGCAGCTCAAGGCAAACACTTCATCATCAGCATGGCGCCGGAGTTTCCGTACCTGACCGCCGCCGGCAAATACGTCGGCTACATCCAGGCGCTGGAAGGCTATTACGACTTCATCGCCCCGCAGTATTACAACCAGGGTGGCGACGGGATCTGGGTGCAGGAGGTCAACAATGGCAATGGCGCCTGGATTGCCCAGAACAACGACGCGATGAAAGAGGACTTCCTGTTTTACCTGACCGAAAGCCTGGTGAGCGGAACGCGCGGGTTTACCAAAATCCCGGCGGACAAGTTCGTCATTGGCCTGCCCGCGAACGTCGACGCGGCTGCCACCGGTTATGTGATCAACCCAGCAGCCGTGACCAATACATTCAAGCGTTTGCACGACAAAGGATTGTCGATCAAGGGCCTGATGACCTGGTCGGTGAATTGGGACAACGGGGTCAGCAAAGACCACGTGCCCTACAACTGGGAGTTCAGCCGCCGTTATGGCCCGATGATCAATGGCACTGCTCTCTCTGGCCTTGAGGAGGATACGGCGGATCTGGAGGTCGCCAATCAGCAGTAGCGCAAGAGGCCTCTGGCAGACGTGCCAGAGGTCAAGCAGCTAAGCTTCTGATCTGACTAAAATCCGATGCCTGTTTGGGCATCGGATTTTTTTGCGTCACGCTCAAATTGCGCTGAGCGTTCATAAAACCGATTTACCGCACCAAACAAGGCCGCTTGTTATCAAAGCCCCAACCCGGAATCAAGAACTGCATCGCCACACTGTCATCCCGCGCCCCTAGGCCCATGCCTTTGTACAGCTCATGGGCCTTGGCTACGGCGTCCATATCGATATCCACACCCAGGCCCGGCTTGGCCGGCACCTTTACGTAACCGCCTTCAATCTTCAACGGCTCACGTGTCAGGCGCTGGCCGTCCTGCCAGATCCAATGGGTGTCGATGGCGGTGATCTCACCCGGGGCGGCTGCGGCCACCTGGGTAAACATCGCCAGGGAAATATCGAAGTGGTTGTTGGAGTGTGAGCCCCAGGTCAGGCCCCACTCGTTGCACATTTGCGCGACGCGCACCGAGCCCTGCATTGTCCAGAAGTGCGGGTCGGCGAGGGGAATGTCCACCGATTGCAGCTGGATGGCGTGGCCCATTTCGCGCCAGTCGGTGGCGATCATGTTGGTTGCGGTTTTCAGGCCCGTGGCGCGGCGGAATTCGGCCATGACTTCACGGCCCGAGTAGCCGTTTTCTGCACCGCACGGATCTTCGGCGTAGGCCAGCACATGATGCTGGTCGCGGCACAGGCGGATGGCTTCTTTGAGCGACCACGCACCGTTTGGATCAAGGGTGATGCGCGCATCCGGGAAGCGTTCGGCCAGCGCGGTAACCGCTTCGATTTCTGCATCGCCACTCAATACGCCGCCCTTGAGCTTGAAATCGTTGAAGCCATATTTAGCTTTGGCCGCTTCGGCCAGGCGTACCACAGCGTCAGCGGTCAGGGCTTTTTCGTGACGCAGGCGGAACCAATCATCATCGGCGTCGGCCTCGTTGCGGTAGGCCAGGTCGGTAGCGTTGCGATCCCCCACATAGAACAGATAACCGAGCATTTTCACCGCGTCGCGTTGCTGGCCTTCGCCGAGCAGGGCAGCCACCGGCACTTCGAGGAACTGACCCAGCAGGTCGAGCAGCGCGGCTTCCATGGCGGTGACGGCGTGAATGGTGATGCGCAGGTCAAAGGTTTGCAGGCCGCGACCGGCGCTGTCCCTCGATGCGAAGGTGCTGCGCATCTGGTTGAGGACGCGCTGATACTGGCCAATCGGCTGGCCGATCACCAGGCTGCGCGCGTCCTCCAGGGTTTCGCGAATGCGTTCGCCGCCGGGCACTTCACCCACGCCGGTGTGGCCGCTGCTGTCCTTGAGAATGACGATATTGCGCGTGAAGTAGGGGCCGTGGGCGCCGCTGAGGTTCAGCAGCATGCTGTCGTGGCCGGCGACCGGGATGACCTGGAAATGGGTGACTACAGGGGTATTCATGGCAAGGTCCTTATATACGCTCAAAGGGGTTTGCTGATGGTGGCGCCTGAGGGTGCAGCGCTATGTGGGGTCTGCACGACAGAGGGCGACGTCTTGGCGAAAAACACCAGGATGGCCGCGAGCACCGAGGTGCCGGCCAGGCCATACAGCCCGCCCTGGATCGAGCCGGTGGTCTGCTCCAGAAAGCCAAAGGTGGTCGGTGCCACAAAGCCGCCCAGGTTGCCGATGGAGTTGATCAGTGCAATCACGGCAGCTGCGATGCGCACATCCAGGTAGCCCTGGGGAATCGGCCAGAACAGCGACGACGCGGATTTGAAGCCGATAGCCGCAAAGCAGATCGCCACGAAGGCGAAGATCGGCCCACCGGTGGTGGACATGAACATCCCGGCCGCTGCGATGAGCAACGCCGCGGCGACCCAGGCCTGCTGGAACTTGAACTTGCCCGACAGCGCCGCGAACGCATACATGGCGATGATCGAGATCAGCCAGGGGATCGAGTTAAAGAACCCGACCTGCACATCACTCAGGTCGCCCATTTTCTTGATGATGCTCGGCAGCCAGAACGTCGCGGCGTAGATCGTCAGTTGAATGCAGAAGTACAAGGCACAGAACAGCAGGATCTGGCGGTCCTTGAGCAGCTTGCCGATGGTCGGTTTCACCGTGGTCAGGGCTTCACGTTCGCGCTGCTCCTGATCGATGGCGTCCACCAGGGCGTCCTGTTCTTCGCGGGTCATCCACTTGGCATCATGGGGCTTGGAATCCAGCCAGAACCACACGAAGAACCCCAGTGCCACTGAAGCCAGGCCCTCGATGGCGAACATCCATTGCCAACCGTGCAGGCCCAGCCCTTCGATCTGCAGCAACGCCCCCGACAACGGCCCGGAGATCAACGACGCCAGCGCCGAACCACTGAGGAAGATGGCGATGGCTTTACCACGCTCCACACCGGGCAACCAACGGGTGAAGTAGTAGATCACCCCCGGGAAAAAGCCCGCTTCGGCCACGCCCAGCAAGAAACGCAGGATGTAGAAGTGGGTTTCGTTCTGGATAAACGCCATCAGCGTGGCGACGATGCCCCAGGTGAACATGATGCGGGTCAGCCAGATACGTGCACCGACTTTTTGCAGCAGCATGTTGGACGGCACTTCGAACAGCGCGTAGCCGATGAAGAACAACCCGGCACCGAAGCCGTAGGCCGCCGCGCCGATGCCCAGGTCATGCTCCATGTGCGTGCGCACGAAGCCGATATTGACCCGGTCGATGTAGTTGAGGATGAACATGATCACGAACAGTGGCAGCACATGGCGCTTCACTTTGCTCACGGCGCGGTCTAGCACTGAATCACGTTCGGGTGCAGCGGATGCTGGGCTTGAATGGCTCACCATTTGAAAACGTCCCCCTGATTTTTTTTGTGCGGGTTAGCTGTTTTGTTGCCAGACATCATACAAGTGGTTTTCTAGGTATCGCAATGCTCAGGTCAGTGATTTTGTGTTTATAAGGGCCAGGTTTGGCTGCTTATTTTGGTTATTTGTGAGTTTTTATGGGGTGTGTTCGCTTCGGTGAGGGCGGGGTGGCAGGGCGTCGTTTTCAGAGCAAACCAGTTGATAAAAAGGGCGGCTGATGATGTTGTCATACAAGTTGAGTGTTTTTTCAGCAATCAGGTGTCCTTTGCATCCAGAGTGATAAGCTCTCTCCAGCCCAAGCCCCGTGGACCGTGACAATGCCCATTGAAAGCACAACACCTGTGCGTAGACGTTCAACCAACCTGGCCCAAGGCGTGGTCGAGTCGCTGACCCAGCGCATCCTGCTCGGGCAACTCAAGCCGGGTGAAAAGCTGCCGTCTGAATCCACCATCGTGCGTGAGCACGGGGTGAGCCGTACCGTGGTGCGCGAAGCGCTGTCCAAGCTGCAGGCATCGGGGTTGGTGGAGACGCGTCACGGCATCGGCACCTTCGTGCTGGAGCAGCACACACAACCAGGCTTGCGCCTGCACGTGGACACGGTCGCCAGCGTACGCAACATGCTCGAATTGCGCCTGGGCCTGGAAGTGCAGGCCGTGGCCCTGGCCGCGCTGCGCAGGAGCGACGTACAACTGGCCCACATGCGCCAGGCCCTGGATGACTATCAAGCCTCGTTGGCCAACAACGACAGTTGCGTAGAGGAAGACAAGCGCTTTCACCAACTGATCGCCGAGGCCACCGGCAATCGGTTTTTTACCGACATCATGCTGCACCTGGGCAACGGCATGATCCCGCGCACCCAGGTCAAGGCCGCCGAACGTGGCGGCGCGGATTTTGCCAAGCTGGGGCAACTGGCAAACCTGGAGCATGAGGCGATTTACAATGCGATCAAGCGCCAGGACCCGGACGCCGCACGGGCGGCCATGGTGCTGCACTTGACCAACAGCCGGGATCGTTTTTCCGGGCAATCATAAGGAATCACCGTTGAACCAACATACCTTGTCCATGCGCCTTGAGCGTGTGGCAGCGCATGTGCCGACCGGCGCACGCCTGGCCGATATCGGCTCGGACCACGCCTACCTGCCGGTGGCCTTGATGCGTCGTGGCGCCATTGCGGCGGCCGTGGCGGGTGAAGTGGCCGCTACACCCTTTCACGCCGCCAACCGTACCGTGGAAGACAACGGCCTGGCGCGGCACATCACCGTGCGCCTGGCCGATGGCTTGGCGGCCATCGAGCCGGCCGACGCAATCACCGCCATCAGCCTGTGCGGCATGGGCGGCGAGACCATCCGCGACATCCTCGATAGCGGCAAGGCGCACCTGAACGGCCGCGAACGCTTGATCCTGCAACCCAACGGCGGCGAGCAGCCGCTGCGCCAATGGCTGATGGACAACGGCTACCAGATCCTCCACGAAGAGCTGCTGCGGGAAAACCGCTTCTACTACGAAATCATCGTCGCCGAACGCACCGAGGCGATGACCTATACCGCCGAGCAGCTGTACTTCGGCCCGTTGCAAATGCAGGCGCGCAGCGAAGATTTCCTAGCGAAGTGGCAACGTATATTGCGCGAGAAACGCAAGACATTGACCAGCCTCGAACAAGCGCGGCAGGCGGTGCCCGAGCAGAAAGTGCAGGAGATCGTGCAGCAGGTGCAGTGGATCGATCAGTTGCTCGCCTGAGCGCCACCGATCCAATGTGGGAGATGTCGAGCTTTAGCGAGGCTTCGATAGCGGTGTATCGGGCAACATTTATGTCGCGAGTGCCGCCGCCTTCGAAGCCTCGCTAGAGCTCGACATCTCCCACATTTGACCGTGCAGGCAGCAGCCCTCATGAGCCACATTCACGGCACTTCAACGCTACCCTGTAGTCTTCTCCTAAATCCCCCAAGGTGTTCCCGCTATGATCACTGTCCACCACCTCAACAACTCCCGCTCGCAACGTATCCTGTGGGCGCTTGAAGAACTGGGCCTGCCCTACGACATCAAACGCTACCAGCGCGACGCCAAGACCAACCTGGCGCCACCTGAACTCAAGGCCATTCACCCCCTGGGCAAATCCCCGGTGATCGAAGACGGTTCCCGCGTGCTGATCGAATCCGCCGCAATCATCGACTACCTGATCCGCCGCCACGGCAACGGCCAACTGCAACCCGACCCGGCCACCGACGCCTACGACAGCTATGTGCAATGGCTGCATTTTGCCGAAGGCTCGGCCATGCTGCCGTTGATGCTCAACCTCTATGTGGGGCGGCTGGGTGAAGCGGGTGCACCGCTGCATCCGCGGATTGAATCGGAGTTGGCCAACTACCTGGGCTACTTGAATGATGTGCTGGGGCGCACGCCGTACCTGGTGGGCGACGAACTCAGCGGTGCGGATATCCAGATGAGCTTTATCGGTGAAGTGGCCCAGGCCCAGGGCAAATTGCAGGCGTACCCGAACCTGGCGGCGTGGGTCAAAAAGCTCCAGGCGCGCCCGGCATACCGCAAGGCGGTGGAGCGGGGCGGGGAATATGCGTTCGCCAAATAGCCAGGCTTGAAGGTTAGTGCTCATTGCCCTCTGTAGGAGCGAGCTTGCTCGCGAAAAGCCTCAACGATAACGCGTGCTTCCTGAATGAACGCGGCGCCTGTGAGTTTTTCGCGAGCAAGCTCGCTCCTACAGGTATTAGGGCAAGCCCCCTCCCACATTTACAACCTTAGTCCCGTGTACGGCAGATGAACCTTCGAGTCTCCCAGCGCTCACTTAAAAGGCGGCACTGGTTTTTCTCGAAAGGAATCTGCATGCACTCCACCTCGGCAACCGTCCCCGTAGAACGCGAACTGAGCCTGCGGGCGGTCATCACCGGCATCGTACTGGGGATCCTGCTGACCCCCTCCAACGTGTACGCAGGCTTGAAGATCGGCTGGTCATTCAATATGTCGATCATCGCCCTGTTGATCGGTTACGGAATCTGGCAAGGCCTGGCCCGGCGTTCCGGCGAGCACCTGCCGTGGACCCTGCACGAAAGCAATATCAACCAGACTGTGGCCTCGGCCGCCGCTTCGATCATCTCCGGTGGGCTGGTGGCGCCCATCCCGGCCTATACCTTGCTCACAGGCAACCAACTGGCGGCGCTGCCGATGATCGCCTGGGTGTTTTCGGTGAGCTTCCTGGGGATCTGGATCGCGTGGTACCTGCGGCCTTCATTGCTCAATGACAAGGCACTGAAATTTCCCGAAGGCATGGCCACCCTGGAGACCCTGCTGCACATCTACAACCATGGTCGCGAAGCCGCAACGCGCTTGAAAGTGCTGCTCGGCGCGGCGCTGTTGTCGGGGCTGGTCAAGTGGGTGGATACCTTTATGTGGGCCTTCCCGCGCTGGTCGCCAAGTGCCCAGTTGGAGCGCCTGACCTTCACCGCAGACCCTTCGCTGCTGTTGCTGGGGTTTGGCGGCATTATCGGCATTCGCGTGGGCCTGACCCTGCTACTCGGCGCTTTGCTCGCATGGGGAGGGCTGGGCCCGTGGCTGTTGGCGAACGGGCTGGTGAGCCCGCCCGCCGGCAGCAGCGGCCCGCAGTTTGCGGTGTTGGTGGAATGGCTGTTGTGGCCGGGGGTGAGCCTGATGGTGTGTTCTACCCTGGCGTCCCTGGCGATTCGCCTGTGGGCATTGCATCGCTCGACCCGGGCCGCTGGCGGTATGCCGTGGACGGTTCCCAAGCCTGGGCCTGCCGCCGGTTTTGCCGTGGCGATCGTGCTGGTGGTGAGCCTGCAGGCGTTGCTGTTCGGCATCAATCTGGGCATGGCGCTGCTGACCATTCCCCTGGCGATCTGCCTGGCCGCTGTGGCGGCGCGGGTAGTGGGGGCTACCGGCATTCCACCGATTGGCGCCATCGGGCAACTGTCCCAGCTCAGTTTTGGCATCGTTGCGCCCGGCCAGGTGCCGATCAACCTGATGAGCGCCAACACCGCAGGCGGTTCGGCGGGGCAATGCACCGACTTGATGAATGACTTCAAAGTGGGCAAGGCGATTGGCGCTACGCCGCACAAGCAAGTGATCGCCCAGATCCTGGGGATTTTTGTCGGCAGCATCGTCGGCGTGTTCGCTTACCTGGCGTTGATTCCCGACCCTCAGACCATGCTGCTCACTGAAGAGTGGCCGGCCCCGGCGGTCGCCACCTGGAAAGCCGTGGCCCAGACCCTGACCCATGGCCTGGATTCTCTATCGCCGAGCATCCGTTGGGCCATCGCCATCGCCAGCCTGTTCGGCGTACTGCTGGGCCTGCTCGACAGCACGCTGCCGGCCCATCGCGCGCGCTATCTGCCGAGCGCGGCAGCCTTGGGCCTGGCCTTTGTCCTGCCCGCCTCGGTGTCGCTGATGATGGCCCTGGGCGCGGTGATCACCTGGGTGGTGAGTTGTCGCTGGCCGAGCGTGACGCAACGCTTCGCGATCACAGCGGCGGCAGGGTTGATCGCTGGGGAGAGCATTACTGGCGTGGGCGCGTCGTTGTGGCAGATGCTGGGAAATGGATGAATGGCCCACGTGGATTTACAACTCTTCACCACTTCAAAAGGCTCACCGTTATAGGCTTGGCGCTGCGACGTCTGGATCACACCCCGCCAACTGACCGTTGAGCCTACCCCATGAAACTGCCCGCCATCGCTGCCACGTTGCTTGCCTTCGCTACGCTGCATCCGCTACCCGTACACGGTGCAACGCCCGTCACCCATGTCGCCATCTACCGTGGCCCAGCGGGTTGCGCGGACTGCTCGGAAAACGTCAAAACCGCCTTGCAGCGTCTTAACCCGAATTACCAGATCGACTTCGTGGGTGCCGACGAACCCATCGACATCACCCCACACACCCTGGCCCGCTACGACCTCTACGTACAACCCGGCGGCGGCCAGGACATCCCCGGCGCCCTCGACAGTCTCGGTGACGAGCGTGCCGAGGCGATCCGCGACTATGTCGCCAAGGGTGGCCGCTACCTGGGCTTGTGCATGGGCGCCTACCTGGCGGACGACAACAACCTTGGGCTGATCCCCCAGGCGCTGGACACCGAAGCCGGCCGCCCCGGTTTTGAAGTGACCGGTATCGACGACGCTGCCGTGCGGGTGACGTGGGCCGGCCAGGTTGATCATGTGTTCTATCAGGATGGCCCGTACTTTCCCAAGGCCAGTGGCGCCGCGCCCTACAAGACCCTCGCCACTTACCGCAATGGCGATGTAGCAGCGGCGCGCTATGCCTACCAGAAAGGCGTTGTGGTGCTGAGCGGGCCGCATCCGGAAGCCGGCCAGGAGTGGTTCGCGAATGCCGATATTCCACTGGACAAGATGCCGCGTGGGGAGCTGTTTGGCTCGCTCATACGCAGCGTCCAAGAGTAAGGCGTGACGCTCGGTAAACCCGTGCACCGCCATGACCAATGTCGATATCAGACTCGATGATGGCGTAACCAGGCTACTTGTACCGGGCCCCGCGCACTTAAGGTGAGGGTCATTGGCCGCCTGAGCACAACAAAAACAATGATTAGCCTGACTCCCAACGATTCCAACGGTCAGCTGGCGCAGGGCTTCAAGCCCCGCCACGTGACTATGTTGTCCATCGCCGGCATTATCGGCGCGGGGCTGTTTGTCGGCTCCGGACACGCCATCGCCGCCGCCGGGCCGGCGGTGTTGCTGGCCTATTTGTTCTCCGGCCTGCTGGTGGTGCTGGTAATGCGCATGCTCGGGGAAATGGCGGTGGCGCGCCCCGACACCGGTTCGTTTTCCACCTACGCCGACCAGGCCATCGGCCCTTGGGCGGGGTTCACCATCGGCTGGCTGTACTGGTGGTTCTGGGTGCTGGTGATCCCCATCGAGGCGCTGGCCGCCGGGCACGTGCTCAACCAGTGGTTCCCCCAGGTCGATGCCTGGCTGTTTGCCTTGGTCTCGATCATCCTGCTGGTGATCACCAACCTGTTCAGCGTGGCCAAATACGGCGAGTTCGAGTTCTGGTTCGCGATGGCCAAGGTGATTGCCATCGTTGGCTTTATTGGCCTGGGTTTCAGCGTGCTGATGGGCTGGATCCCGGATCGTGAAGCCAGCGGCTTGAGTCGCTTGATGGAGGAGCACGGTGGTTTTGCCCCCAACGGCCTGTCGGCGGTGGTGGGCGCGTTCATCACCATCATGTTCAGTTTCATCGGCACCGAAGCGGTGACCATCGCCGCAGCCGAATCGAGCAACCCGGCGCAGAACATCGCCAAGGCCACACGCTCGGTGATCTGGCGCATCGGTGTGTTCTACCTGTTGTCGATCTCCATCGTGATTTCCGTGGTGCCCTGGAACGACCCGTTGCTGGCGTCCGTGGGCTCCTATCAGCGCGCACTGGAGCTGATGAATATCCCCAATGCCAAGTTCATGGTCGACGTAGTGGTGTTGATTGCGGTGGCCAGCTGCATGAACTCCTCGATCTACATTTCTTCGCGCATGCTGTTCTCCCTGGGCAAGCGCGGCGATGCGCCACGCGCGCTGAAAATCACCTCGGCAGCGGGTGTGCCCAGGGCAGCGGTGATCGCCAGCACCATCATCGGCGCGGGCATCACGCTGCTGAGCTATTTCATGCCGGCGGGGTTGTTCCAGTTCCTGCTCGCCAGCTCCGGGGCCATTGCGCTGTTGGTGTACCTGGTGATCGCGATCTCGCAACTGCGCATGCGTCGGCTCCTGCTTCGACAGAACATCGAGCTGACCTTCCGCATGTGGCTGTTTCCCTGGCTGACTTACCTGGTGATCGTGTTCATCTGCCTGGCGCTGGGGGTGATGATGGTGACGCCGGAACATCGCACCGAAGTGTCTTCAACCATTGGCCTGGCGTTGGTGATTTCCTTCATCGGCCTGGTCACGGCGCGCCAGCACAATCGGGCGACCAGGCCGGTTGCGCTGGAACAGTCCTGATCCCGCGTGGAGAATCGCCGTGATGGACGCTGACGCGCCTGTTTGCCAGACCATCGGCTTTTTGCTGCTGGACCAATTCACGCTGATATCGCTGTCGTGTGCAGTCGAGCCGTTGCGCATGGCCAACCAGTTGGCCGGCGAAGAACTCTACCGTTGGCAGACCCTTAGCCTCGACGGCCGGCCGGTGTGGGCCAGCGATGGCGTGTCGGTCACGCCGGATGCGTGCGCCCAGGACCAACGCGGCTTCGACGCGGTGATCGTGTGCGGTGGCATCGGCATTCAGCAGGTCATCAGCCCTGCCCACATTGCCTGGTTGCGCAGCCAGGCGCGCTTGTATTGCAAGCGCCTCGGTGCGGTGTGCACCGGCAGTTGGGCGCTGGCCCAGGCGGGTTTGCTCGACGGTTTCCAGTGCAGCGTGCATTGGGAGCTGATGGCGTCGATGCAGGAGGCGTTCAGCCGCGTGCGGGTCAGCTCCAGCGTCTTCACCCTGGATGGCAACCGCTTCACCAGCTCCGGCGGCACCGCCCCGCTGGACATGATGCTGCACCTGATCGGCCGCGACCACGGGCATGAGCTGTCGGCGGCGATTTCGCAGATGTTCGTGTACGAGCGCATTCGCAATGAACGCGACCACCAACGCGTGCCGCTCAAGCACCTGCTCGGCACGCAACAGCCCAAGCTGCAAGAAGTGGTGGCCCTGATGGAAGCCAACCTGGAAGAACCCATCGACCTCGACGAACTGGCCGCCTACGTGCACGTGTCCCGCCGCCAGTTGGAGCGTATGTTCCAGAAGTACCTGTACTGCACGCCGTCGCGCTACTACCTCAAGCTGCGCCTGACCCGCGCCCGCCAGTTGCTGATGCAGACGCCCATCTCGATTGTCGAACTGGCAGTGATTTGTGGCTTTGTGTCCACGCCGCATTTTTCCAAGTGCTACCGGGATTTCTTCGGTGTGGCGCCCAGTGATGAGCGCTCGGACATGCGCCTGCACCCGCCCGCCGCAGTGCGACCGGTGACGCCGGCCCCAGTATCGGACCGGCCCAAGAACACGTTGGAGCAGGCGCGTGACGAACCGACGTTTGCGAGTGTGCAGGTTCAAAGGCGATAAGGCCGCGGTGTTAGGTATCAACACAACTTTGCGTACGCCGCTGGCCCCTGTGGGAGGGGGCTTGCTCCCGATGGCAGTAGTTCAGTCAACACATGCAGTGACTGACAATCCGCTATCGGGAGCAAGCTGAACTGGTCAAGTAATCTTGGACACTGATTAAGGTTCACGCCGCCAACCTTTCCTTCGAGACCGGCGACCGGTAGTCGTTGTAGCTATGAGGTCTGCTGATGTTGTAGCGCGAGACATAGCGCTGCACGTCTGCTCGGGCCTCATGTTCGAGTTTGTAACCCGCTTCAGGCACCCACTCCGACTTCAAACTGCCAAAGAAACGCTCCATTGGAGCGTTGTCCCAGCACTCGCCTTTACGACTCATGCTTTGCCTAAATCCATGTTTCAGCAGCAAATTTCTGAATTTATGACTGGTGTACTGACAACGCGGTCAGAATGAAACAACACATCCTGAGGATGGCCACGTAGCTCCACTGCCATGCCCATTAGCTACCGCCCAGGTCAGGTTGGCATCAGGAAATGCGAGAACGACCAGCCTACGATCCTGCGAGCGTACAGATCAAAATGGCTGCGAAGTATCCACCGCTTGCCGACCTTGATGGAAGTCCGTCGCACACACCTGATTAACCGCAAATCGTAATTTCCGCTTAGCAGGCATGTGCGGCGCTACCAAAACCTCCGCCGGCGACTTGTATGGCGCCTGCGCTGACGACTGGCGTCTGCCACGCATCCAAACTGCGAGCCATGTAACGTCCGATACGATGCCCTTTTGGCTTGCGGCTCGCGTGGACAAAGTACGTGCGCCGGCCGACTCTCTGGACGCAGCGGTGCGCTGACCGGCGCGGCTTTGAGCTTACGACCGTTAGGTTATGCTTTGCGCTGGCGCCAGGCAATAATAAGCTACTGCGGTGATCCCAAACACCCGACAACACCTTTTAACGCCGTGCACTCGTCCAGCTCATCGATCAGCGTGAATGATCTTTGGCGTCAAAGCAGGAGAGCACTGGCCTTTCCGGGATTTCGATATCAGGTCTTTCTCTCTAAGCAGAGCTTTGAGCCTCTGGATTTCTCGTTGATCAGCGGTAATCGCCTTGGCCCCTACCGGAGTCGAGCCCAAGCGTTCTTTTTGCACTTGATCGATCCAGCGGCGTAGGGCTGTGGGGCCGATATCCAGGCTGGCACAGACCTCAGTAACCGGCTGGCCTTCATCCAGCACCATGCTGGCAGCCTTGAGCTTGAACTCACTCGAATAAGATTTACGCATATCCAAACACCTCATATTTGGGCGCTATCATAGCGCCCGATTGAAGTGTCCAAAATCATTAGGCCAGTTCAAGCCCCCTCCCACATTGGATGTGCGTTGAATCAGTATCAGGCGATCAACGCAAAAACGCAGGCTCAAGCAGCAGGCGTTGTTGTTGCAGGAATAGGGAGTAGCCATGTGGGAGGGGGCTTGCTCCCGATGGCAGTAGTTCAGTCAACACATGCAGTGACTGACAATCCGCTATCGGGAGCAAGCCCCCTCCCACATTGGATGTGCGTTGAATCAGTATCAGGCGATCAACGCAAAAACGCAGGCTCAAGCAGCAGGCGTTGTTGTTGCAGGAATAGGGAGTAGCCATGTGGGAGGGGGCTTGCTCCCGATGGCAGTGGTTCAGTCAACACATGCAGTGACTGACAATCCGCTATCGGGAGCAAGCCCCCTCCCACAAGGGCCCGCGGCGTACCTGAAGTCGTGCGCCTCAACGCTCAAATCCACTGGTCATTCAAAGCCGTACGCTCACCGCCTTCATGCCCGGTATTCAGAACGCCCCTGGGCTCGATCATCATCAGCTTGGCTTCCCCCTCGGCCGCCGTCCTGTGTTCAATGCCGCGCGGCACCACGTACAACTCACCCGGCGCCACGTACACAGGGCCGTCCGGCAGGTCGATGCGCAGCGTGCCTTCGAGCACCAGGAAGGCCTCATCGGTTTCCGGGTGCGAGTGCCAGATGAATTCGCCCTCGATGCGCACCACCTTGAACTGGTAGTCGTTCATTTCGGCGACCACCCTTGGGCTCCATTGCTGGTCGATGAGCGAGGCTTTTTGCGCAAGATTTACAGGCTGTGCTTGAGTCATGCTGGATCTTCCTGTCGATGAGAAGGCCAGACTACCCATGCAGGCGGTCAGCAGGCTTGTACGATCCTGCAGCCTCAGCGCACCCGCGTACGACTCTGCACCGCCAGGTCCAACGCCTTTTGCATATCCAGCCGTGCCGAACGGCCCACGTCCTTGTCATTGAGTTGGTAGTTGCGCTCTGACGGCAGGATGGGCGCGGTGAGGTCCTGGGCGTCGCTGCGTTCGAAATCATGGTTGTCGCCAATCGCCATGGCGCTGCGGCGCAGCAGCATGCGCAGTTGTTCGGGTTCCAGTTGCGGGTTGATCGACAGCATCGCCGCCAGCAGGCCTGCGACCATCGGTGTGGCGTAGGAGGTGCCGCAATGCACCGCGCCTTCCTCGCCGGCCGTGGCCGTTGAAGCGTGGGCGCAGGCGGCGGCGGTGATGTCTACGCGCATGTCCACATTCGAAGAGCTGCGTGTGACGGCGTAAGCCGGGTCTTCAACGGCAATGCCGGTGCGCTGGTTGCGCTGGTGTGCGCCGACCACCAGCAATTCTTCGGTGATGAAGGAGGAGGGCAGGCGGTAGTCGTCACTGCCCGAAAACGCCGAGCCGTTGCCGGCGGAGTTCACCACGATCACGTCGGGATGTTCCTTGCGCAGCCACAGAAAAAACTCTTCGAGCAATTCTTCATAGCCGCTCATGGCGATGCCCGAGCGCACCAGGGAATCGACGTCGTTGCCATTGACGTCCTTGGTGCCGACGCGATGAATGCCCCAGCTCCAATTGAGTACGCGCACGCCGTCTTCCACCAGGTTGACTGACGCGGCGATGTTGGCGGTAATGCCGGCATCAGAGTTGCGGTCGACAATCACCTCGAAGCCGCCGCTGGCCTTGTCCAGCCCGCGCAGAAAGCCGCTGTTGCCGCCATTATCCCAGCCCGCCGCGAGTATGCCGGCGACCGTGGTGCCATGGCTGTCCGGCGCCTGCGTATCGCGGGCATACACGCAGGTGCGTTTGGGCGAGCAGGGGCCGAGGTAGTCGGCAAAGTCCGCGGTGTCGAAATCCACCCCGCGTTCGATCACGCCGATGCGCACCGGTTGCGGCGCTATAGGCGTGTGCTGCCCGGGGATGCGTCGCTGGTAGTAAGCCACGGCGTCAAGAAAGCGGTTGGCGGCCCATTCATCAGAATCTGGCGCCGGCTTGTTTGGCTTTTCAGGGCGGGCCTGTTCGGCTTCTTCGGCTGCGGACTCTTCGATGACCACCGCATCCACGCTGGTCTCGCTGCCCAGGCGCAGCACCAGTGCATCGCGTTGCACCAGGTCCTTGGCCGGCAGGCGCAGCTGGTAGACGTTCAGTGGCGCAATGCTGCCCACCACGGTTGCGCCGTACTTGCGCGCCAGGCGCTCGGCTTCCTGGCGACCCTCGTGGTTTTCTTCAATCAATACGCTGACCAGGTCGACATAGGTGGTCAACCCGTCCATGTTCTTGGCGACTTCACTTGGCCCGGCGGCCACCACCTGGCTGTGGCGCAGGCTGAGCCATGCGGCATTGCTGGCGCGCGGGCCGTCTTCCAGCCACAGCGGGCCGCTCTGGTAGGTGGCACTGTCCAGGTGCAGGCGCAACTGGTTGCCGTCGCGCTGGAGGGCCTTCGCCGGCAATGCCTGGCCCGCCAGTTTCAACTGCGGGGTGCCAGCGCCCAGGCCGCGCACGCTCAGGCACCATTCCTGCTGACGGTTGTCCAGCAGGTCGCCACAGCGCTTGAGGTTTTCCAGGCGCAATGGCTCCTGGGCCGCGGCATACGAGCTGGCAGTCAAGGTGAACAAGCTGAGGAGGGCGGCGCAGCGTAACGACATGAGCAGGGTTCCTTGCCTTTGGGGCCTGCTGTTCCGACTGCACCAGGGCCTGCTTCGTTCAGCCTGCGCAACTGAACTCCCGCTGCGCGGGCTGACTCATAACGAAGGAGTAAGTGCACAGGATGGATGTGGCAATGACCCGACAACAGGCACTCAAAAGCGAAATGGGCACGGTCTTCGAAAGCGACCTGCCTGCACGTCTCGACCGCCTGCCCTGGGGCCGCTTCCATACCCTGCTGGTGTTTGCCCTGGGCATCACCTGGCTGCTCGACGGCCTGGAAGTGACCCTGGCCGGCTCGGTCTCCGGCGCCTTGAAAAACAGCCCCGAGCTGCGCATGAGCAACTTCGACATCGGCCTGGCCGGCGGCGTCTACATCGCCGGCGCGGTGCTCGGGGCCCTGCTGTTTGGCTGGCTCACCGACCGCCTGGGGCGGCGCAAGCTGTTTTTCATCACCCTGTGGCTGTACATCGGTGCCACCGCCGCCACGGCGTTTTCCTTCAGCCTGGAAACCTTCTTGCTGTTCCGCTTCCTGACCGGCATGGGCATCGGTGGCGAGTACACCGCGATCAACTCGACCATCCAGGAATTCACCCCGGCGCGTTTTCGTGGCTGGGTCGACCTCACCATCAACGGCACGTTCTGGCTCGGCGCGGCCCTCGGTGCCGGCGGCGCGATTGTGCTGCTTGATCCTCAAGTGGTCGGCGGCGACCTTGGCTGGCGCCTGTGCTTCGGCATCGGCGCCGCCCTGGGCTTGATCATCCTGGTGATGCGCCTGTGGCTGCCCGAGAGCCCGCGCTGGCTGATGATCCACGGCCGGCACGACGAAGCCCGGCGCATCGTCGAAGGCCTCGAAGCGCGCCTGCGCGACACCGGCCACACGCTGCCCGCCGTCACTGGCCCAGCGCTGCGCCTGCATGCCCGCTACCACACGCCGCTGGGCGAGATCTTCCACACCCTGTTCGTCAGCTATCGTCGCCGCGCCCTGGTCGGCATGACCCTGCTCACCGCCCAGGCGTTCTTCTACAACGCGATCTTCTTCACTTACGCCTTGGTGCTGACCGATTTCTACCAGGTCCCTGCCGAAAAAGTCGGCTGGTACGTGCTGCCATTGGCCCTCGGCAACTTCTGCGGCCCGCTGCTGCTGGGGCGCTTGTTCGACGTGATCGGCCGCCGCGTGATGATCAGCGCGACCTACGCCATCTCCGGCGTGCTGCTGGCGCTGAGTGGCTACGCGTTCCAGCAAGGCTGGTTCGATGTGACCCAGCAGGCGCTGGCGTGGATGGTGATCTTCTTCTTCGCCTCGGCGGCGGCGAGCTCGGCATACTTGACCGTGGCGGAAACCTTCCCGCTGGAGATACGCGCACTGGCGATTGCGGTGTTTTATGCCTTCGGCACCGGGCTGGGCGGGATTATCGGCCCGACGTTGTTTGGGCAACTCATACAGACGCAGCAACGCGGGAGTTTGCTGGTTGGGTATTTGATCGGCGCAGGGTTGATGTGCGCGGCGGCGCTGGTGCAGGCGGTGTGGGGCGTGGCGGCGGAGCGCCAAGCGCTGGAAACCGTAGCGCGGCCGTTGTCACAGGCTGAGGATTGAGGCGCACATTCCCGATAGGAATGCAGCAGATAAAATTAATGAATTTTTCTTATCTCTGTGGGTGACGTAAGTTGCTTCAAGGCCACGGAGAACCGTCTTGAACTCGATCCCATCCAACCCTGCTGAAAAATTTGATACCTCAAGAGCCAGTGAATACGCACGCCAGAGCCGTATTGCCCTGGCGGGATATGATGCCTGCCAGGATCTGGCCGCCTGCATGCTGGCGGCAAGCCTCGGCGATGCGCCCTCGGCCAACATACTCGTGGTCGGCGCGGGCGGTACGGCGCAGGAGATCATAGCCATGGCCGGGCTCGAGCCGGGCTGGCGCTTCATGGCCGTTGATCCCTCCCAGCCGATGCTGGAAGCAGCGAGGCAGCAGTTGCAAGCAAACCACTTGCTTGAAAGAACCACCCTGCATCTTGGGCACCTCGAAGACCTGCCAGCAGATGCGTCATACGACGCCGCCACCTTGATCGGTGTACTCCACCATCTGGAGGGTGATGAGGCCAAGCGCCAGATTCTGCAATCGATCCGTGCGCATCTCAAACCGGGTGCACCGCTGATTGTCGCGGGCAATCACTATGCTTACGCCAGCCAGCCGTTACTGCTGGCGGCCTGGGGGCAACGGTGGCGCCAGCATGGATCCAGCTCGGACGAAGTAAAGGCCAAGCTTGGTAAAATCCTCCAAGGCGCCGACCCTCCACATTCCGAAGCGGCGGTTCAGAAACTGTTGCACGACGCCGGGTTTGGCGACGCGACGCGTTTCTTCAGCAGCCTTTTCTGGGGGGGCTGGTTGACGTGTAAAGCGGGGGAGTGAAAGGCCGATTTCAGATCGCCCGCACATTTCACCACCAGCATGGCGGCGATTGGCGCCGACGATGAGACGACCTTCAATCCGTGGGTGATCGCGTGAGGCAGGCGGCATAAAGGCGCTCCAACGGGCTTAAGGCTTGTCGCCCTCGCAAATGGCTTTCAGACCCAGCACGGTAGTAGGCGTCGGGCCCAGATGGGAGGTTGTGCTCACCAGCATATTGGCGCCGGTGTCACCTTCCAAGCGATAAGGTTTGCCGTTACAGACCTTTGCGGCTTTCTGGTTGATATTTTCCAGCAGGCCTTCCCTGGAGTTGAAGATGCTGCCATGGCTGCTGATCATGTATTCACCTGGGGCAACTTCATTGGCGCCGGTGAATGTGCAGCCGGTCAAGGCCAGGGTGATGCATCCAAGCGAGAGTAATTTTTTCAAGTCCGTGAATCCTGGGAGTGGGTTGGGGCGTCAGGCGATAGGCTGATCAGCGCGAGGGTTATTGCAGCGAGGGGCGCAAGCGTTGCCACTCATTCCAGCAATCCTCGGCAATGATATCCGGGTAACCCCGCTCTTGTTCCATCGCCAGCGCGGTGGAGAAGGTTACCGCAATGCAAGTGGCTTGGTCGCGGATATTGCAGACTTCGACTTCGCTGAGGGGGGCGCCTTTTTTCGATTCGGCGGCTGTCAGCACGGCGGCGAGGGCGGGGACGAAAACCAGGCAGAGGGGCTCGGTGGGCATCGGCTTTATTCCTGAGTGGGGTGGGTGGCGCGCTTATTGTTCAGGGTTGATCAGTGATCTCAGCGTATGGTCCTCCCAGACGCCGGCAATTTTCAAATAGGCTCGCGCATAACCTTCCTTCTCAAACCCCAGCGATTCCAGAAGACGTTCACTTCGCACATTGCGGGGTAAATGATTGGCCATGATCCGGTGAAGGCTCAGTTGCTCAAAGCAGTGACGGTTGGTGACCTGAAGTGTCTTTTTCATCAGGCCGCGACCTTGGGCCGATTCCGCCAGCGAGAAACCGAGATGACAGGCCTGAAAAACGCCCTTCACGATGTTCGCGTAATTACACCGCGCTAGAACCTCTCCGTTCTCGGGCTCAAGCAAGAGGAAAAACAGAGCATTGCCAGCTTGCATACTGTTTACCTGCTGCTCGACCCTGGCCTTGGCGCTGCCCGTGGTGAAATACTCCTCGTCCCTGAGTGGCTCCCAGGGTTGCAGATGCCTGCGATTGACGCGTTCGTAACGGCTGATCCTCTCGAAATCGTCACGTGACAATGGCCGAAGGCGGTAGCCCTCAACGCAATACTCCATAAGCCCCTCCAGATTTATCAATGACCCAACGCTGACTGCGTAACCGCGAAGAATAGCGCCGCTGCGCGTAAAGCGACCCTTTTCATGGCAAACAGGTCTACCATGCCAGCCCCGGCAGTGGTTCCACTCGCTCCCGAACTCAATTTTTCAAGGTAGCGATAATGTCCATCGACCAGATCTCCCTCCCCAAAGGCGTCGGCCCCCACGCCGCCAAGCTGCTTGACGCTATTACGGGCGCCTCCACCCATGAAGAACTTAACCGCGCTGGCGGTAAAGCCGAGGGTTTTGTGTTGGGGCTGGAGGCCACCAAGGCGATCAAAAGCCAAATTGCTGAGTCGCTGTATGTGGCGTATGACGATGCGGCGAGCAATCGGGCGGGTGAGTTGAAGGGCTAGTGCAAGTCAATCCATGGCTGCGGTAATGAGGGCGTCCCTGTTGGGCGACTAACCAAAGACCGCCTGGACTGCAACGGATAAACCCTGATGCCGTAGCTCGCAGCGCTTAACCATCCTCTTTGCGGGTCTTGCTCTCCAGGTAGTGTTCGCCCCAGGACTTCATCGCTTCCAGTATCGGAGTCAGTGTGCTTCCGAGCGCCGTCAGCGTGTACTCCACCCGTGGAGGCACTTCGGCAAATACCTCACGGCTGACAATGCCGCTTGCCTCAAGCTCGCGCAGCTGCAACGTCAACGAGCGCTGCGTGACCCCGCCGATCAGCTTTTTCAGTTCGCCGAAACGCTTGGTTCCGCTCAGCAGGTAGTGAATGATCAACGGCTTCCATTTGCCGCCAGCGATGTGGACTGTGATTTCGACCGTGCACCGGTATTGATCGAGCTTGCCACGTGTCATGACGCTGCCTCAGGCCAGATAAAGGCTCAATAGTATATTTTTTATCCTTATGTATAAAGAGTGTGCCTACTTGTAAAAAATATACTGGATTTCGATAATCGTGCCTCACGCAAGCATGCCTTCCACGCCGGAGAACAAATCCATGAAAGCGGCTTTTTACGAGCGTCAAGGCCCCGCACATGAGGTGCTTTGCGTCGCCGAAATCCCTGATCCCCAACCCGGCCCCGGAGAAGTCCGAGTCCGGGTGCACATGTCGGGACTGAACCCAACCGACCTCAAGGCCCGCACCGGGTTCTCCTCCGCGATGCCGTTCTCGCGGATCATTCCGCACCAGGACGGCGCGGGCGTCATTGACGCCGTGGGCGATCCGAAAGAGGCTGGTCGGGTAGGCCAGCGGGTATGGGTTTATGAAGCGCAATACGGCAGGCCGACAGGCACCGCGGCCGACTATGTCGTGGTGCCGTCGGCGCAGGCTGTGCCACTGCCTGATAACGTATCTTTCGAGGTCGGTGCATCACTCGGCATCCCGGCCTTGACTGCTCATCGTTGTCTGTTCGCCGATGGCGACATCCGGGGCCGGAATGTACTGGTGCAAGGCGGAGCGGGCGTGGTCGGCACCGCCGCCATCCTCCTGGCAAAGTGGGCGGGCGCGTGGATAGCGGCCACCGTCAGGAATGAAGAGCAGGCCGCCGTCGCTCGGGCGGCGGGGGCAGATCTGGTGTTGAACCGTCTAAATGAAGATGTTGCCGCAGTAGTCAAGGCGCGTACGGGCAACATGGGTGTGGACCGCATCGTCGACGTTAACGTGAAAGCGAACCTGGATATAGACCTTGCATGCCTGGCGCCTGGGGGTGTCATCAGTTCCTACGCGATGACGCATGCCACCGATGCGCTCACGTTGCCGCTGTTAAGCGCGATGGTGCATGGATGCGTGCTGCGCTTCGTGTTTATTTATTCGGTACCGCTGGCGGCGAAAATCGACGCGATCAGGGACATCAACGCCTGCCTGGTAAGTGGCAGCTATGCGCCCCATATCGGGATGAGTGTGCCGCTGGAGAGGATCGCCGACGCGCACCTCGCTCTTGAATCGGCATCCGTTATGGGCAAGGTACTCGTCGCTTTGTGAGCGAGGTCTGAAAATCGGTCTGAAAATTGAAAATCGGGGCCAGACCACAATTTTATAACCGTGGTCTGCCCCCGATCTCTCTGCGAAATTGGCCCGACGCTTATGGAAAATAACGGCTGCTCAAAACCAAACTATTGCTATTCATGAGCGCATTTAAAAGCAGCGATGATATGGACTTCGACTGCACCGTGCTGACCAAATGGGCCGAGCTGATCGAAGCAATGCTTCGCTCACCGCAAATGCATGCAGCCTGTTTGGTGCTGAACTCAAGCGTTTTCAACGACGGCTTTCGGCCCAGAGTGTGTAAAAACGCTTTCGTATATCGAATGCGTCATTCAGGCGTTCCTGGGCGATGCAATTGTCCAAGCGTTTTCCGTGATAAGCATTAATGACCTTCCAAAGCGGTTATGTAGCGGTTGAGCGCCTTCTGGGGCAGAGAAAACCGAGACTTTACACCGCCATCGCCTTCAGCAAGCTTGCTGTACCAATAATGCTCATAACTCGCTTCATGTTGTAGGCGAGTACATTCAGACTCATCTCAGCGCTTACCCCAACCAGCTTGCGCGTCAGGAAATGCGTTGAGCCCATCCATTGTTTGAGCGTCCCGAAGGGATGCTCAACTGTCCTTTTTCGGATTCGCATCATGTCCGGCGCATCATTCAACCGACGCTGCATTTCCTCGAGCACCGTTTCATGTTCCCAGCGCCTTACTCGACGATTTTTGCTCGGCGTGCACTGCGTTTTCAGCGTGCAACCCTGGCATTTCGAACTCCAATAACAGTGCATATTCATGCCTTTCTCAATACTGGAGAAGCGCCAAGGCAGCGCCTCTCCAGCCGGGCAGATGTATTCGTTTTTCGTCGCGTCATAAACGAACGCATCTTTGTTGAATCGACCATCTGCCTTGGCGCTTGAAGTCATCGGCTTTGGCACGTAGGCAGTGATGTCCGCGTCGTGACAGGCAAGGATTTCTTCACTCTTGAAGTAACCTCGGTCAGCTACCACCGCCAGCGTTTCGGACGCCATGGCATCGCGAGCCTGCTTCGCCATCGAGCTGAGTTGATCTCGGTCGGAACCGAAGTTGGTGACCTCATGAGCAACGATCAAATGGTTCTGGGTGTCGACCGCTGTTTGCACGTTGTAGCCGACAATTCCCGCGCCGCGCGTCATCATGGAGCGGGCGTCTGGATCGGTCAGTGAGACCTGTTTATCCGGCGATTCGTTGAGCCGGATTTCGATCGCTTTAAGCTCTTTCATTTGCGTCTTCAGCTTGGCAATTTTCTCCTCCAGCCGCACGGCGCTGGGCTCGGAGGCTGTTGGCTCTTGCCGATCGGCAGCATCGAGTGCTGTCAGGTAACGGTTGATGCTCGATTCAATTTCTTCCATTCGCCGCTTCAGTTTGGCGCTGGTGAAATTGCGGTCGCGGTTGTTGACTGCTTTGAATTTACTGCCATCGATGGCGACCAGATTTTCTCCGAAAAGTCCCAACTGCTGACAGAGCACAACGAACTGGCGACAGACGCCTCGAATGGCCTTGCTGTTGTCTTTTCGGAAGTTGGCGATGGTCTTGAAATCCGGCATCAAACGCCCGGTCAACCACATCAGCTCGACGTTTCGTTGAGCTTCTCGCTCCAGGCGTCGGCTCGACTGGATGCGGTTGAGATAGCCGTAGATGTATATCTTCAACAGGATCGCGGGGTGGTAAGCGGGACGGCCTGTGTCAGCCGGAATAGCACCGTCAAAACCCAAGGAAACCAGGTTGAGTTCGTCGACAAAAACGTCGACTACGCGCACCGGATTGGTATCGCTGACGTAGTCGTCGAGGCTCTCGGGAAGTAAGGTGCCTTGGCCTCGATGTTCACCTTGGATAAAGCGCTTCATGGGCGATCCCTGCGATGAAATCCTCAGAAATCATAGCAAGGGTTCGCGAAGGTGTTTTTACACACTCTGGGCCCAAGAGAGACCTCAGACCGCCGAAAGAGCAATCGCTTTTTCTAAGATGGCCTGCAACATCTGCTCCGGTGATTGTGCCTTGTTGAAGACGCTCGATGACAATTTATCAGAGTCGTTTTCAGTCGATTGCCTGAGAAGGGCGAGCGGCCCCGATTGTTCTAACTGCTCTTGGTAAAGACTTTTTATACTGTCTCTGAAGCCATCAGGGTATGCCGCTTTCTCGACCGCTGGAAGATCATCGAAATAGTCCATGATGCCTTTGAAGATTTCACTGTTGTCACCGCCGTTCGTTATATTGGCGTACAACTTGGAAAAATAGGTTTCATCCTGCTTACTAAGCTCCCCATAAGCGGCATATCGCTCTGCATCCGTATAGGTTCCTGAATCATCATAAACAATATTGCTTAGCCCGTTTCGAGCCATACCTTCAAATGGGTTTGGAAGTTTTTCGGGCGGGAGCTTAGAAAGCCCAATTGCGTAATCCAGTGACCGCTGACCTAACGCCAAACGGGCAGGGTCGTCTGTTTTGGGAAGTAGATCCGCATTATTAAGATTCCCCCCAGCAATCCGCTGCCCGAAACTGTACATATCGCTCTGACCTTTTGCATATTGTCCTTTTAAATCCCTATTGGACATAGCGGCTTGTTTATCATCAGCGTTACTTAATGCGTACAGTGCCCGTGCAGAATCGGAGATTGTGACGGTCTCCGTCGTCTTGAAGGGAGCATCCCCTGAAGGTAAATTTACAGGGTTGGACGAAGGAGGCTTCTCTTGTGCAGAAACCTTTGCCTGTGTGCTTGCTTGATACGATTTAATCGAAATATCCATGGTGATACTCCATACGCTGGCGATAGATCGAGAGCTATCTCCAGCTAGGGTGCCTATACAAATGTCGGATTATTTGATTTCAAATTCGACAGTGTAGTTATAGGGAGGCGTCGATTGAATTGCTGTGATATTGGCGTTGCAAGTAGCCTTATCGGAACCAGTGCTAGTGCCCATTTTAGTCCAGCTAGGGGTTTTAGTCGTTGGATTGACTTGGTGGCTTGCTGCAAAACGACATTTCTTATTGCCTGACGTATAGACGAACCGCATTCCTGAAACCGTATCCGCCACACTGGTCAGGGCAAATGTTGTCGTTGCAGACGGTAGAATCGTACTTGGGGAGGGGGCTACACTCCCTGAAAAGTATTCGAAAGTGTAGGCGGCTGGACCGTTCGTAGAGTTCTTCACCTTCACGGTAACGATTATGCCTGCCTGGGCAGATGCAATCATAGAGACGAATAAAGTTGCTGCCCCGAACAGTTTAGCGAATCTCATAAATATCCCTTTAATTTGATAATCACTATGACTCTTGTCCTTGCGCGTCATCTTGTATAGAAAAGACAGCAAGACTCAACCTCTATAGCGGCAGGTAACCAGAATTCTTTAAGCCAAGGGTTGCTGTTTTTGACACGTCGGATGAATAAGGATTTCACAACCTGCAGGGACTAACACATATCCAGCCTGCAACCCTTCAATTTCAACAGCTTGCGCAGTGGTCCTGGTTGCCGCTACCGGCTATCCCCCATAGTGGCGGGGAACTGCACAGCGAGAGTCCTTACCACTGCCGCTGACCCTGCCAGCAAATCCTCCGTTCACCCCAAAGGCGGGTCAGGACTATGAACTGGTTCTGTTGGACGGTGGCCGGTGCCTGATCGCGTTGCAGCGCTTGAACCCGGCTGGCCAAGCTGAAAACGAGCCAGTTGAAAAGGCAGAGCTTTGCGTACGTCGAGGCGCATCATATCCAGCTAGCAAGCTGGGCCAATCGCCGGAATAGGCTGACGAATATAATAATTGTCGAATTCACTGCTTTCGATGAACTGGAAGCCATGGCGGGTATAAAAGCGATTGGAAGCGCTTTCTTTGAGAGCACCCACTTTAATAGGAAGCGCAGCCGCATCCGCCTCTTTGAAAATCTGCGTGAGAACAGCAGACCCTACCCCTGATCCCTGCGCGCTCGGCCTTACATACAAATGATCGAGCAAGAGTTCATTGTGGTGATGTTTGACCACTACGAAACCCACCCTCTCTCCAGATGCCTCGATGTAGCGTGTGTTGCGAGCTTCAAAGCCGCTAAGAAACCGCTCCCGCGCACGGACCGGATCAAATCGCCCAACACGCTCCAGACTTTCGCGCATGGCCTCAATTCGAATGGCTACAAGATTATCCAAGTCGCTTTGTTGAGCCGGGACCAAAATGATGGGGGAATTTTGATTGGGTGCGACGGGCATAGGGTGTGCTCCAACTACCATCCTGGGGCCCCAGTATAGAGAGCCTGATACTGATGAAGCGACCCGCATGGTATGTTCACGGCATAAATGGAGTAACGGCCCCAGCAAGGAAATTGCAATGCCAGTAGACACCCACCCAATCCGCACAACAAAGGGGACCACAACAAAGGGGACGTAGTCGTCAAGGCTTCGGGAAGCAGGGTGCTTTGTCCGCGATCGTCATCTTGGATGAAACGTTTCATAGGCAATCCTGCGTTATCACTTTGGGCAATCGTAGCAACGTTGGAAGGCTCTTGATGTACTCTGATGCAAGAAAGTAATGCTAGTAAATTTGGAGCTTAAGGGCCTGCCCATGGATGTGATTTCAGCGCACCTATTTTCTACAAATCACCGTACTCAAATTGAAGCAAGCGATCACTGTGGCTGTTTTTACTGTTTAACTGTGTTTTCGCCCTCAGAAATCACTGACTGGGTTGATCTAGATAGCACCGCTCTGTGTCCGAAGTGCGGGATCGACTCGGTCATCGGTTCAGCATCTAGTCTGCCGATTACCTCTGTATTTCTTTCGAAAATGCACGAACACTGGTTCTAGAAGATCCCGGCATTCGAGGGCATCCCTTCGGTTTGAGATCTACAGACCAGCTTTACCTCAGTGCCGCACGTTCCTGCTAAGTATTTACACACTCTGGGCCGAAAGCAGTCGCCGCTCTCGTCATCGCAGAGGGCTTTGTGCCGAGGCTGAATCCACAAAGCCATCAAGCGCCAACTCGCCGTGTCGTTGTATGTGGCCTACAACGACCCGGCGAGTCATCGGTCTAATAAGTTGAAGAGCTGATCATCAGCCAAGGCAGGGTGCTTCGCGGTCCAGGAGTCTGGCGGTGAGGAGTACGCCCAGTTCGCTCAGTTGGTGGATCGCCAGGGCGATGTCTCGGTGTTTGCCGTTGAGGTCTTCGGACAGGTCGAGCAGCAGGGTGCTGACGCTGGTGAAGGTTTCGTAGCTGTTGGTGATGAGGGTTTCGTTGCTGGCGTTGGGGGCTACGGTATAGAGCGTGGTTGAATCGTTAACCATGGTTAAGTTCCTTGCTTGGGCCACTTCCCATCGCTACTAAACAATAGGGCGGTAGCTGTACGCAGGTTAGTAGACCGGTGGAACCTAACAAAACCGGCGCGTCCGAGGACGCCCTGCGCACAGCCACCATCAAGCACAGACGAGGACGTCTGATGGAGGAAGCTTGTGCACTTGTTAGGTCTAAGGTGGGCTACTAAACCCGATCACTGAACAATTCAGCGACCGAGCCACCTTAGAGACGGCTACCCCAGCGCACAAGCCGGCGGATTCTGACGCACGCGTAGGCAATGGAGCAAGCCGCGGCGCGTGAATCGGATTTTGCCTTCAGGCACTACCAATTGCGGTGAAAGATGCAGTGCTCAACATGACGCCTGATCTTTGCCGCTTTCGCCCAGCTCCGCGATCAACTCGACGGCGTGTAGGAAAAATCTGAACCAGATTTTGAGCGCTGTGTGGGCGGGCGACCTGCCGCCTCGCACGTACTACGCTTAAAGCGAGCAATGTCGCTCAAGGAGAACCTCATGAAACTACATATCGTTCTTTTTTCTGCTTTGCTGGCTTTAGGCTTCGGCGCCAACGCGCTAGCCGTTGACAAAAATCCTTTCAATGAGCCATGCCGTGCAGACGACGGCTGCACTATCCCGTACATTCATTGGGAACAGGGGTAAGCCCCGCCGGGCAACGCAGTATTTACAGTAAAAAAGGGGACAGATTTATTTTCCTAGAAATAAATCCGTCCCCTTTTTCCTGGTCCCCTTTTTCCTGTTTTCGCTTATATCATGCGGATTGGCGGTTTCTGAGACGGGCAGCTATTTGCCGGTTTCAGCCTGTCATAACCAGCTGAAATGACTCGAAGCAGTCAGCCGCACCAGTGCACTGCGGAGTCGACATGAACGTATTTTTGCTTTTCAGCTATGAAAGCCGTGTCGAGCGTGCCCAGGGCTATCGAAACCCAATCGGCAAACTCGCCTTGAGATCGTGACCAGAACAATGTCGAGCCACAATGCGAGCAAAATTCGCGTAACACGGTTTCTGAAGATGCATAGGTTTTGATGCTTGTAGCGCCGGAAAGTACCCGTAGTGCGTCACGGGGAACACTGGCGTAAGAAGCGAATGCAGCCCCGTGACCTTTGCGGCATTGGCGGCAATGGCAATGGCTCACTGCTTTCGGCGTGGCGGATAGCTCGTAAGTGACGGCTGTGCATAAGCAGCTTCCCTGGTACACCGTTGTCATACGCTTTTCCCGTCATGCGAAAAACGTCAGCGTAACCGTCCCGCGCTAGTCAGTCGACCTACCCATCAAACCAAACCGCCGAGTCACTGTAGGTGGCTCACGACGACGCGGCGGTTTATCGGGCTAGCAAGTTGAAGGGCTAATCATCAGCCAGGGCAGGGCACTTCGCGGTCAAGAAGTCTGGCGGTGAGGAGTACGCCCAGTTCGCTCAGTTGGTGGATCGCCAGGGCGATGTCGCGGTGTTTGCCGTTGAGGTCTTCGGACAGGTCGAGCAGCAGGGTGCTGACGCTGGTGAAGGTTTCGTAGCTGTTGGTGATGAGGCTTTCGTTGCTGGCGTTGGGGGCAACGTTGAAGAGGGCACTTGAATCTGATTTTGACATGCGTAGACATCCTGAGTGATGCCACCACCTTTCCGCTACTAAACAGTGGGTGGCAGCTGTACGCAGGTTAGTAGACCGGTGGATATCTAAAGCCGGCGCGCCCGAAGACGCCCTACGCACAGCCACCATCAAGCACAGACGCAACGTCTGACTGATGAAGCTCATGCACTAATAGATACCCAAGCTCAGGCTACTAAACCCGAATCACTGAACAATTCAGCGACCGAGCCACCTTAGAGACGGCCACCCCAGCACACAAGCCGGCGGATTCTGACGCAGGCGTAGGCAATGGAGCAAGGTGCGGCAGGGGAATCGGATTTTTCCTTCAGGCGCTGCGTTATCGTTTGGGTTTTTCGCGAGCAAGCTCGCTCCTACAGGAGTGGGTCAAGCGTGGGTTGTTATCAAGGTGCGGGTAGCTGGACAATAGATGCCGACGAGCCAACAACGAAGCACCAGGCGTGCGAACTTTCGGTTCGCTCGGCTGGGCTCTACAAACTGCAAAATTACTGATCGGAAAAAAAGACCAATGCTAGGGAAAGTCAGCAGTAAATATCTCGTCTGGGCTGCAGTCGCACTTTGCGCGACGCTTCTGTCCGGGTGCGCGACGTCACGCTACGACGGCAAGCACGCGCCGGACCCGAGTAAGGCGATCATCGTCGGTTCGATTGGTGAGAGCTATCTGATGCAGCCCCATGGGCTGGTGGTTGAAATCGACCAACAGGGCGCACCCGGCACCGCATTACGGCTGACGACGTTGGGCAATGAAGATGATCAGCCATCAGCCCATTTGCTGGGCCATTACTTCATGTATGAAGTGCCGCCGGGTGAGTATGAGTACACGCAGTGGCATTACGTGTATTACGCGGGTAAGTCGATGCCACGCCCTGTGCCTGCGGTTTTCTCGGTGAAGGCCGGGGAAACTCTCTATATCGGCGATCTGCGCGCCGATGCCCTGCGCTTTTGCCTGTCCAACGTCAACAATGCTGAGGACACGGTGCAGGCGCTCAAGCGCAAGTACCCGATGCTCAAGGACCGCAACATCGTGAATCTGACGCCGAAGAGCGGTTTTGCGCCTTGGCCGAGTTCTGATGCCACTGATTTCGGTAAAGGGCTGTGCACGATCTGAATCGGGTAACGGTGACAGTCATCAAACCCGACGCCCATTGATCCACGTTCAAGGAATTCATGCATGAAGCGCTCTACGCTACTCTGGGCCAGCCTGTTCGCAGGCCTGGTCTCACTGACCGGTTGTATCAGCGGTCCGGACCTCAAAGGTCAACCGTTCTTCACGTCACCGGCTGAACCTCGTGCGGATGAGGCCACGGTTTACTTTTATCGCACGGCGGCGAGCATCGGTAGCGGGGTGGCCCCGACTATTCAGGTCGATGGCCGCACCGTCGGCAGCTTGCCTTCCGGTAGTTTTTTCAAGGCTGGCATTCCCGCCGGTAAGCACAGCGTCGCCTCCACTTCGCCACCGATCATCAGCGGTATGGTTAACCAGCGTTTCGATATCACTGTCGAGAATGGCAAGGTGTATTACATCGCCGATCAACTCAGTACCTCTGACTACAAGGATGGGCAGACCTTGGGTGAAGTCGACGGCCGTCGTTTCAGCGGGACAATGTTTTACTCGCGCTACGCGCTTGTGCCTGCCGAGGAAGCGCTGCGGTCTATCAAGTGGTGCCAGGAGTTGCCGGCGACCGCACGGTAACCGGGCGTCCCACTTCATCAGAAGCCAACTTGCCGACAGAGAGCAACCCCACAATACCGCAGCACTGTGGGGTTGCTATGCCAGCGCTTACACCGTGCCGAAACGCACCTCCACCGACAGGCTGCCCCTGTTATCGCTCAGGCCAGCCCCGTAGCGCCCGGTCAGGTCGTCATTGATGCACAACTGCAACTCCCCCTGCTGGCCACGCGGCAATTGCGCCTGGTTGCCGACCAGGAACGGCGCGCCGCTGTTGCCGATACGCCCGATCAACGCGCCTTCCGCTTGACCGGGCAAGGTATAGCCGGGCTTGGCGGTCAACCTTGAGTTGCCCGCCGCGCCGACCATCCCGGTGCCCGGGTTGGCCGTCCACTGCCCACCGGTGCACACCGCCAGTTGCCAGCTATGCCCGTTGACCTGCACGCCGGTGCCTTGCCAGGCCTGGTTGGCCTGCACCTGCACGGTACGCTTGAGCAGGTCGCTGGCGACCACATCGGCGGCCTGGAAGGTCAGCGCGGTGATGGTCAAGGTCGGGTTGGCGGTGCCGGTGGTGGGGAACACGCCGTCGCCGACCAGGAACAGGTTGGGGTGGTCCCAGCTGCGCTGGTCCTTGTCCACCACTGACTTGGTGCGGTCCGAGCCCATGCGGTAGGTGCCCATCAGGTGGCCAGCGCCGAAGAACGCGTAGTTCTGGCCGTCGTACTTGAACACCGTTTGCGAGCCGGGCTTGAGTTCAGGGTTCAGGTCGGTCAGCTCGGTGGCGCCCATCAGCTTGGTGATGATATGGGTGGCGGCCAGGCGCGCCTGCTTGAAGCCCTCCTTGGTGTAGTCGGACAGTTCGTAGGTGATCTGTGGCCTGGTCAGGCCCAAACCGTCGGTGAAGCCCTCGGCCCTCTCTACCCGGCACAGCGCTTTGTCGGGGTCTTTCTCGACCTGCTCGATCAAGAAGCCCAGACGGAACTGGCGGGTCAGCACGCTGTTGAGCTGCTGCACCAGCGCCACGCCGGACAACGCCTGGTTACTGGGGTTGGCGCCGCCATGGTTGGTGCCGTCGATGAAATCGCAGACCGAGGTGTAGGGGTCGTTTACCGACCAGTTCCAACCCTCGTTGCCGATTTCGATACGCCAGGCGGCACGCTGGCTGCGGAACGGGCCATCGCGCATGTCCTCGATCCCCGAGCTGGACAACGGCCCGCGGAACGGGAACAGCGGCTTGCCTTCGGGCATCAGGCCCCAGGCCAGGTACACCGGGTGGTCGGCCAACGCCTGGCCGACCTGGCCGCTGCTGTTGGCGACCCCTTTAGGGCTGTGCGGGCCGATGGAGTTGAGCAGCAGCTTCGGCGTTTCGATCGCGTGGGCGGCGATCACGTAGCGCTTGCCCTGGGCCGTGCCGTTCTGGTGCGTGCCGTTGTTCTGGTACTGGATGAAATCGATACCTGTGACTCCATTGGCATCGACCTGCACCTGGCTCGCCACGGCCTGGTAGAGGATCCGCACGTTGCCGGTATCCAGTGCCTTGGCCATGGTCACGGTGGCATCGTACTTGGCCTGGATCGGGCAGATCGGCGTGCAGCTGGTGTTACCGGCGCACACCCGGCGGCCGTTGTCGTTCTGCGAGTTGCGCCCGGCCGGGGTCTGCCGCACGTTGAGGGTGATGCCCTGGTACTGCGTGCCATTGATGCCCTTGCCCAGGCCCTGGTCGACCAACGACGGCGGGATGCCGTGCATGCTGTATTGATAGCCCTGGGGGAAGGTCACGCCCAGGTAGGTCTGCGAAGCGACATCGGCGGACACGCCTATCTCTTGCTCGGCGCGGCAGTAGGCGGTTTGCAGGTCGTCGTAGCTGATCGGCCAGTCGACCCCGACGTTGTACGCAGTGCGCATGCGAAAGTCGTTGGGCAACAGGCGCAGGGCCGTGCCCATCCAGTGCCACATGGTGCCGCCGCCTACCCGCTCGTAGGTACTGGCGAACAGGTGCGGCCCCTTTTGTACCAGGTAGCTCTTCTGCACCTTGTCCGGGTCGTCGCTGCCGGCAGTGATCAAGTCCTGGATAGTCGCTCGCGGGGCGAACTGTTTGGCCGGGGTCTGCTCGGTCTGCTCCGGTGGGTAGGGCGACTCGGGCGACTTGAACACGGCAGTGTAGAAACGCTCCAGGTACTCGCTGCGGTTAGGCGGGATCGCCGGGCCCGACTCGAGCACCAGCACTTTCAAGCCGGCCAGGCCCAACTGATAGGCCATGACGCTGCCGGCCATGCCGGCGCCCACGACGATCACATCGGCGGTTTCGATGTTCTGGGTGTGTAGAGTGCTCATGGCTGCTGCCCTTCCTTGGCGTCGACACCGGTGAATTGCTTGAGGGTCGGTGGCTGCTCGTTCCAGTAGCCGAAGTGGTACTGGCTATAGCCCATGGGGTGGGATTGGGCGATCTTCCACGCCCAGCTTTCCTTGTAGGCCTGGTCGGAGACCACGCGAGTGTCACCCTTGTGGGCGGTGCCCTGGTCATAAGGTTGGTACCAGCTGCCAAGCAGCCACAGCTTCATGATCGAGCGGGCGCCCTGGGCGATCTGCGGGTCCGAGTTGCCGAGCACGGCGCTGGCGATTTGCGCAGGCGGTTGGTTCTTGATGCTGGCGTACAGCGTCAGCAAATTGCTGAACGCGGCGGTGCCCATGCCTTGCTGGGCCGTGGCGAAGAACAGCGGCGGCAGTTTGATCGGGTCGAGGGTCGGCGCGAGCAGGTCGGCGGCAAGACCGGTGAGCACGGCGGACAGGTCAATGAAGTTTTGCAGGTTCGGGTCGCTCATGGCATCACTCCTTGGCGCCAGTGGATTGGGCACGTTCAAGCAGGAAGGTGAAATCGGCGAAGCTGGTGCGCGGGGACTGGGTCACCCGGGTGGTCGCGTTGTTGTGGCATTCCATACAGCTGGATGAGGCCTGTGGCGTGGTGCCCTGGTTGTAGGTTTCCAGGGTGGCGTTGGCCAGGAAGGACGGGGCAGGTGTGCCCAGCGGGTTGGTTGGCGACGGCAGTTGGCAGTCATCGGCGGGGGCGGTCGGCCACTGGGTGCTGATCAGCTGGTAGTTGGCCCAGACCGTGCCCTTCAGCGCGCCTTGCCACTGCGCGTTGAGCTGGTGGGTCGCGACGGTGAGCGGTATTTCCCGCACGATCTGCGACGGCGTGGCTTTCTTCGATGGGTCCCACGGGCGCGCTGGCGGCTCGTTTATCGGGCGGTCGCTGGCCTGGGCGTCGTAGAACAGGTAGGGGCCCTTGCGCTCGTTCATCGGCGTGGTCTTTTCCGGCACGTTGCGCACGTGCTCAAAGGTCGACCATACCCACTGCGGCGCATCTTTGGTCTTGTGCACGATATGCAGGCCGACCAGCCCGACCTTCTGTGCGCTGCACGACTCAGGGATCACCGCGCCCGTGTTCGGGTCGGTGTTGCCGGGGGTGTAGACCAAGGCGTCGACGGCATGGAATTCCTGCGGGTTGTCGTTGCCGCCCAGTACCTTCCAGGCCGACTTGACCATGATCGCGCCGACCTGCTTGTCCTTCACGCCGCAGGAGAAGGCGATGCGGTTGTCGGCCTTGCCCAGGAACGCTTGCTGGCCTTCCTTGCTGTAGAGACCCTTGTTGACGATGTCGTCGAACATCGGCTGGTTGACCATGATCGCGTTGCGCGTGTAGGTGCCATTCTGGTCCACCAGCGGGCCGGTCTTGAACGGCTGGATGAATTCGTCGAGCACACCGGCGACCTTGCCCATCTGTTGCAGTACGGGCAGGTTACCTTTGCCTTGGCAGGCGGCGGGCGGCGGCGTGGCCTGGTCCCAGGCGAGCGGCTTCTGGCCTTGTGGCAGGAAAATCGCGTAGCTCTCCTTCCACGACTCCCAAACCGTCTGCCCCGGCGTGCCGATTTTCACCGAGGTGTCGGCGCTGCCGTCGGCCTTTGCGGGCCAGTTCAGGGCGACGAAGGTCTGCCACGACAGCACGTCGAAATCGTGTTGCAGGTTGTCCAGGGTGAAGGGAGGGTTGGCGGTGACGTCGAAGGGGATCGCAGGTGACAGCACTGGCGGGCCGGCCGCATCGGCCATGGCGAGCGCGCTGGTGAAGCTTGCACCCAGGCACGCCAACCGTTTCAAGGTTATTTTCATTATCGTCTCCTCAGCAGATAAAGCGTCGGGACGACGAGGCGTACTGGCCCTTCATGGACCGAATGTTCAGCGTTATCCCTTACGCTAGGCTGAAGGCTAGCCGTTGCGTCAGTACCCTCAGAAATATCCGACTAAAGGTAGGGATAAGCAGAATCGTCGCACGGCGTGGCTTGGCATTTTCGCGAGCAAGCTCGCTCCTACGGGCGTGACATGTTGGGGTGGTATGGTTGCGCCAGACTATGGAGGATTGAATATGACATTGACTGTCGACACCTTGCTCGAATTGGCCATGGCTAACCCGATTAATGCCCAGATCACGGCGCGCCTGCCGGACCTTGGGGTGCAGCAGTGCATGCTCACGGCGGGTTGTCTGTTCCAGGCGGTGTGGAATCATCAGGCGAATCTGCCGGCTGATCAGGGCGTGAAGGACTACGATGTTTTTTACTTCGACACCGACCTGTCCTACGAGGCGGAGGATGCGGTGATTCGTGCGGCGCAGGGGCTCTTCCAGGACCTGGGGGTGAATGTGGAGGTCAGGAATCAGGCGCGGGTGCACCTTTGGTACCCTGAGCGATTCGGCCGGCCCTATCCGCAATTGCATTCGGCCAGGCAGGGGGTCGACCGTTACCTGGTGGCGGGCACTTGCATCGCGTTGGATATCACCACCGGCGAGGTGTATGCACCCTATGGGCTGGAGGATGTGGAGCAGGGCGTGCTGCGCATCAACCCACTGCATTCCGAACCGCAGCTGTTTTTGCACAAGGCCAGAAGTTATCAGGCGCGCTGGCCTTGGCTCAGGATCGTCGAGCCGGGCTTAGCCCCAATGCTGTAGGAGCGAGCTTGCTCGCGAAAAACCTACAGGCGCCGCGCTCATTCAGGAAGCACGCGTTATCGTTGACGTTTTTCGCGAGCAAGCTCGCTCCTACAAGTCCAGTAACGTGCCCAGTACGCCGCAACCTATCACCACCAGCCAAGGCGGCAGTTTCCAGGCCATCAGCGCGACCAGTGCGAGCACGGCCAGGGCAAAGTCATACCCGTTGAAAATCGCGCTGGTCCACACCGGCCGGTACAGCGCCGCCAGCAACAGCCCGACCACCGCTGCATTCACCCCGGCCAGGACGGCCTGGGTGCGTGGGTTTGTGCGCAGGCTGGCCCAGAAAGGCAAGGCACCGCAGATCAGCAGGAACGACGGGGCGAAGATTGCCAGCAGGGCGATCATGCCGCCGAGCCAACCGCTGGGGGCGTGGGTCATCGAGGCGCCGAGGAAGGCGGCGAAGGTGAACAGCGGGCCGGGCACGGCTTGGGTGGCGCCGTAGCCGGCGAGGAATACGTCATTGCTCACCCACTGCGGCGGTACCACTTCGGCTTGCAGCAGCGGCAGCACCACGTGGCCGCCGCCGAACACCAGGGCGCCGGTGCGGTAGAAGGCGTCCACCAGGGCGAGGGAGGGGGTGGGTAGCCCGTCGGCCAGGACTGGCAAGCCCACCAATAGCACCACGAACAGCACCAGCCACATGGCCCCGGCGCGGCGGCTGATGGCGATGGGCAGGGTGTCGGGCTCGGTATGGGTTTGGGGCTTGAACAACAGCAGGCCGGCCACGCCTGCGGCGGCGATCACCCCGACCTGGCTCCAGGCGGACGGCGCCAGCAGCACGATGCACGCGGCGATCAGCATCAGCGTGAGCTTCACGGCCCCTCGGCACAGGTTGCGCGCCATGCCCCATACGGCCTGGGCGACGACGGCCACGGCGACGACCTTGAGGCCATGCAAGGCGCCGCCGGGGATGGCGGTGCCGTAGTGCGAAAGGCCGACGGCAAAGAGAATCAAGGCGATGGCCGACGGCAAGGTAAACCCGGCCCAGGCCGCTGCGGCGCCGCCGTAGCCTGCGCGGGACAAGCCCAGGGCAATGCCGACCTGGCTGCTGGCCGGGCCGGGGAGGAACTGGCACAAGGCGACCAGTTCGGCGTAGCTGCGCTCGCTCAACCACTGCCGCCGAGTGACGAACGCCTCGCGGAAATAGCCCAGGTGCGCAATCGGCCCGCCGAAGGAGGTCAGGCCCAGGCGCAGGAAGATCAGGAACACCGACCAGGGGCTGTCAGGGTGATCGGTAGTGGACTTGGCCAAGGTCAGGCTCTCTGCTGTAGGGTAGGCATCGCCGGCATTTTGCAGACCCTACCCAATTTTCATGACGTGCAGAAGAGAGGGTATTTTTTGGCGAATGCATTGAATTTATGCGCAGGTGTTTGAGTCACTCAAGCATAGCGTTGCTTTCTATATCACTCGACCTCAAGGACCGACCATGACCTTCTTTATTTTCCTCCTGGCCTGCGCCGCCGCCGCCAGCACCGGCGTGATCTTCAAGCCCGGCGCCTGGTACGAATCCCTGGTCAAGCCCAGCTTCACGCCGCCCAACTGGCTGTTCCCGGTGGCATGGACAATCATCTACCTGCTGCTGGCCTGGGCCGGCTACCGCTTGAGCCTGATCCCCGGCAGCCAAATGGTGCTGGCGCTGTGGGCAGCGCAGATTGCCCTGAATACCTTGTGGACACCGGTGTTCTTCGGCGCCCACCGACTGCTGGCCGGGATGGTGATTATCGCGCTGCTGTGGCTCACCGTGGCGGCGATGGTGGTGCTGGCCGTGCGCCTGGACCTGATCACCGGTTTGATCCTGTTCCCTTACCTCGCCTGGTTGTGTGTAGCCGCGGCGTTGAACTTCTCGATCCTGCGGAACAACCGCTGATGACCTACCAACATTGGCCGGCCAGCGAGCCTGAACTGGCCCAGATGCGCCGCTTCAATCAGAAGCTTGGGTGGATGCCGCGCTTTAAAATCCGCAACCGCGTCACCCCGCGTCTGATCCAGGCGTTGTTGCGCGTCAGTCAAACGTTGAAAAAGGCGCCCGTGGTAGAGCGCAAAAAGGTGGGCTCGGTGCCGGTGCGCATCCTGCGGCCCAGTGGCACGCCCAAAGGCGTGGTGTTGGATATCCACGGGGGTGGCTGGGTGATTGGCAATGCGCAGATGGATGACGACCTCAACCTCGGCATGGTCAACGCCTGCGGCGTGGCGGTGGTGTCGGTGGATTATCGGCTGGCGGTGGACACGCCGATAGAAGGATTGCTGGAAGACTGCCTGGTCGCTGCACGCTGGCTCCTGGGGGATTGTCCGGAGTTTGCCGACTTGCCGGTGTTCTTCGTCGGCGAGTCGGCCGGTGGTCACTTGGCGGCGGCCACCTTGCTGGCGCTCAAGCAATGGCCCGAGTTGCTCGAACGGGTAAGCGGCGCGGTGTTGTATTACGGCGTCTATGACTTGACCGGCACGCCAAGCGTGCGCACGGCGGGGCCGGACACCTTGTTGCTGGACGGGCCGGGCATGGTCGAGGCGCTGCGCCTGCTGACGCCGGGCATCACCGACGAGGCGCGCCGGCAGCCGCCGTTGTCACCGTTGTACGGGGATTTTGCAGGGTTGCCGCCAGCGCTGATGTTCGTGGGCGAGTTGGACCCGCTCAAAGACGACACGCTGCTGATCGCCGAGCGCTGGGGCGGGGCAGAAGCGCACCTGCTGCCGGAGGCGGCCCATGGTTTCATTCATTTTCCGCTGGCGATGGCAGGCAACGTGTTGGCCTACAGTCGCAAATGGATAACGCAGCATCTGCATCAGGTGGGAACTAAAAAGCTGAACGCTGAGTCAGGTTAATCAGTTGCGCCTTCTCCCCTTACAAGGATTCCCGCATGCGTGCTTACACCCTGAACTATCTTTTCAATGATGAGCCTCGCACTCACAGCTTCGACCTCAAGCAGCCTGAATTACCTGTGCATGAGGCGGCGCTGCATTTGCTGGCGTTGCATTTCGGCGACGCGGAAAACGGCCTGATCATGCCTGCCGCGGATGCAACGCCGGAGGAGATCCTCGAGCAGGCGCAGGTGGTGGGAATCACCCGGATTGAGGTGGTATGAGGCCGAAAATCCAGGTCGCCACCCCGGCTGATCTGCCCGAAGTGCTCAGCTTCGCGTTGCAGGCCCGTGATGAACTGTTCCCAAAGCTCAGCGCAACCGGGATACCGGATGACCTGGCGCAGTTCGAAGCCATTTACCTGCAGGGCGACGGGCAGTTTCTGATTGCTCGTGCCGAAGGCCAGATCGTTGCGGCGGTGGGTTACCTGCCGTACGACGGCCGCTTTGCACAGTTGAACTACCAGGGCTGCAAGACAGTGGAGGTGGTGCGCCTGTACGTACATCCGGCATTTCGTCGCTGCGGTCTGGCGGGTGAGCTATACCGTTCGCTGGAAGCGCTGGCGCGGGCGGACGGGGTGGAAGTGGTTTACCTGCATACCCATCCGTTTCTGCCGGGGGCGATTGATTTCTGGATCCGGCAAGGATTCGAGGTGGTGGATGTGGAAGCTGATCCGGTATGGCAGACCACCCATATGCACCGGCCTCTGTAGATCAAATGTGGCAGGGGCGGCGGCCTGGCTGACACCCCTGGGTCAAAAATGTGTGAGGGGGCTTGCCCCAGATGGCGGTGGGTCAGCCCCAGGTGTATTCATTGACACTCCCTCATCGGGAGCAAGCCCCCTCCCACATTTGGCCCAGGTCTGTCAGGTAGGGCGCAGGCGCAGGATTTGCGCACCGTCGAATGGGTCCGTGAGGTAATGCCCCTGTACCCCGAAGGTCTCTTGCAGGCGCTCCGGCGTCAGCACTTCCAACGGCGTGCCCAACGCCACCAATCGCCCGCGATCCAGCACGGCCAGGCGATCACAGGTCAGTGCCTGGTTCAGGTCATGCAGGGCAATCAAGGTGGTCACCGGCAAGCCTTGCACGCCTTTCAAGATCGCCAGTTGATGCTGGATATCCAGGTGATTGGTCGGCTCATCCAGCAACAGAATCCGCGGTCTTTGCGCCAGGGCGCGGGCGATGTGTACGCGTTGGCGTTCGCCGCCGGAGAGGCTGCGCCAGGCGCGGTGGCCAAGGTGGGTGGCGTCTACGTCGTGCAGGGCCTGGCGGACGATGGCGTCGTCTTCGCTGGACCACGGGCTCAGCGCCGACAGCCATGGCGTGCGGCCCAGGGCCACGGCGTCGAACACGCGGATGGCATCGTCGGTGTCGGCCTGCTGTTCAACCACCGCCAGCTGTTGCGCGATGGCGCGGCGCGACAGCTCACCCAGGCGCTTGGCGCCCAGGCGTACTTCACCACTGGCCGGGGCGCGCAAGCCAGCGAGCAATTTGAGCAGGGTGGATTTGCCCGAGCCGTTGGGCCCGACGATGCCGAGGGTTTCCCCTTGCTGCACGTCCAGGTGAATATCGCGCAGCAACTCAGCGTCTCGCACCTTGAAACCCAGGCCGGTGCAACTGAGCACACTCATCGCGCGTTCCTGCGGCCAATCAGGATCAGCGCAAATACCGGTGCACCCACCAACGCCGTGACCACACCTACGGGAATCACCTGGCCCTTGATCAAGGTGCGCGACAGCACATCGGCGGCGATCAAGAACAACGCGCCACCAAGAGCGCTCGCCGGCAGCAACCGCGAATGCCCGGTGCCCAGCAGCAGGCGCACCGCATGGGGAATCACCAGGCCGACAAAACCGATGGAGCCGACGATGGACACCATCACTGCCGTCACCAGCGCAGCGCAGGCCACCAGCACAAATTGCACGCGGCGCACCGGGATGCCCAGGGACGCCGCCGAGTCGCTGCCGAAGGTAAAGGCATCCAATGCGCGACGATGCCACAGGCACACCGCCAGCCCAACGATCGCCACCGGCACCGCCAGCCACACCGACGGCCAACGCACGCCGCTGAGGTTGCCCAGCAGCCAGAACATAATGCCGCGGGCTTGCTCGGAGCTGGCCGACTTGGTGATCAGGAACGCGGTCAAGGCATTGAACAATTGCGAGCCGGCGATGCCCGCGAGGATGATCTGCCCGGTGCCGCTGGACGAGCCACTGGCCCGCGCCAGCAGGATCACCAGCGCAAACGCCGCCATCGCCCCTGCAAACGCCCCCGCCGACAGCGATACCAGCCCGCCGCCGACGCCGATCAAGGCAACGAGGACCGCGCCGGTCGACGCGCCGGCGCTGATGCCGAGCAAGTAAGGATCAGCCAGCGGGTTACGCAGCAACGATTGCAGGATCACGCCACAGGTCGCCAACCCCGCACCGCAGGCAGCGGCCACCAGGGCGCGGGTCAGGCGATAGTTCCACACCACGCCTTCATCGATGGGGTCGAGCACGAAGCCCGCGGCCCACAGTTTGTTGGCGAGCACCTGGAGCACCACCTGTGGCGAGATGGCCGTTTCGCCGATGGCCACGCCGGCGAGCAGGGCGAGCAACAGCAGTGTGAGGGCGAGCAGCGTACGCATCATTTCGGCAGGTCATAGCCGTCGATCGCGGCGGCCAGTTGTTCCAGGCCATCGAAGGTGCGCAGGCTGGCCTGCAGCGCCAGGGCATCGAGGATGATGATGCGGTTGTGTTTCACCGCGTCCATGTTGCGGGTCACCGGGTCGCTGCGCAGGAAGGCGAGTTTCTTCTCGTGGTCGTCGGCGGGGTAGCGGCGCCGATCCATGCGTGCGATCACCAGGAACGTCGGGTTGGCCTTGGCAATGGTTTCCCAGCCGACGGCGGGCCATTCTTCATCGGACTGCACCACATTGCGCAGGCCGAGGGTTTGCAACATGAACTGCGGAATACCCTTGTGCCCGGCCACGTAGGGATCGCTGGCCATTTCGGCGCTGGAGAACCACACCAGCGCGCTGGCTTGCTTCAAGCCTTTGCCTTGCGCGGTGGCGATGGACTTGGCCAGGCGCGCCTGCAGTTCATCGTTGAGCTGCTGGCCGCGATCCTGGACGTCGAAAATCTGCGCCAGTTGGCGGATGCTTTTATAAATCGTGTCGATGCGGAACGGCTCCAGCCGCGTGCCGTCGGCACCCACCAGGTTGTCCTTGCCTTCGCAATCCGAGGGCAGCAGGTAGGTGGGGATCTGCAGCTCATGGAATTGCTCGCGGGTGCCGACCACGCCTTGGGGCCCCACCACCCATTCCAGTTCGGCGGCCACCAGTTGCGGGCGCTTGGCGATCACCGCTTCGAAGCTCGGCTCGTTGTTGGCCAGGCGCTCGATGGTGGCGTCCTGTGCCTTGTACTGCGCCAACACGTTGTTGAACCACAGCGAAGTGCCAACCACTTTATCGCCCACGCCCAAGGCATAGAGCATCTCGGTGGCGGCCTGGCCGATGGTTACGCTGCGTGCAGGCGGGTGCTGGAAGGTCAGGGTACTGCCGCAGTTTTCCAGGCTCAGCGGGTAATGGGTGGGCGTGGCCTGGGCCATTGCACAGGCACCCAAGCCTGCGATCAGGGCGGTAACGCGTGGCAGCATGGGGAGATCTCCGAGTGCAGCAGGGGCGGTACGGCTCGGAAATACAGCCTTGAACGCTGCCGGTCAGGCAGGCAAGGATGTCCTTCCCGGACACCCCGCCGGTTAGTGGTTTTGCTGGGCCGGCAGGTCTCCTGACTGATGCGTCGTCACCTTGCTCCCGCCTTCCCGGACAGGGTCCAGTGGCAGTGGGGAGCAGGCTCGGCACCTACAGTTGCGGGGGCAGTTTCGATTGACGTCGCGGGCGGCGTTTCGAATTCCCTGTTAGTCCCATACGGGAACCGGCGGCGGTATGGTAGTCGATCACGCCCTGTAGGAGCGAGCTTGCTCGCGAAGGTCGTCAACGATAACGCGGGCAGCCTGATGCTCCGCAGCGCTCTCAGGTGCTTCGCGAGCAAGCTCGTTCCTACAGAGGAATGGGTCAGAGTCGTATGTCTTGGGGCCCACGGATCAGCGCCTCGATGCGCGTGCCCGTGGCACGTTCTTCATTGCTGAACCCGTCATAGTCGGCCAGGTTGGCGAAGCGGATGCCGGTCAGTTGCTCGATCTGGATCACGCTGCGCTGGTAGGTGCGAAGCTGGCCGAACACCAGGTCGAGCTGCCCCAGCTCACGGCTTTGGTCGATCATGTAGGCGCTGGCGGAGGGTTTGCCGTCGTCGCTGAGGTAAGCCACGACTTTCCAGAATGCCTTGGGGATTTTCACCCCACGGTAAACCCGGTCGTCATCGGCGAATACCGGGCCGGTAAACACCGTGGCCCGGGCTTTCCAGCGCTGGGTATTGTCCAGGATGTAGTCTTCGAGTTCCAGCCAGGTCTTCTGGTTGAAACCACTCATTTGCGGCGAGCAGTTGGTGAAATGGAAGGTGTCGAAGTTGGCAGTGTTGGCCTCGTCGCCCCAGTTGGGGTCCTGGCGCCGCACCAGGTGGCCGCGGTCCAGGCCATTGCCGGCGTAGAGGTCTTCACCTACCTGCGCATCCAGGGGCAGGCGACCATCGTAGGCCCAAGTGTCGTTGCTGCGCGTGATGTCCACATGCTTTGAACCGTCGATATTCACCCCCACGTACAGCGCCAGTCGTCGGGAACGCGACATAGTGATGGAGAAATGCGTGTAGTCCAGGCGCTTGGGTTGCACGTCGCTCGACAGTGGCTCGCCGACCTTGGGCCATGGCACCACGAAGTCGTTAAGGAAGTCGTCGGCATAGCCAGCACGGTTTTTGAGGTCCTTGGCCGCGGTGACGCGCGGCGTCGCGGCTCTGGCTTCCAGCAGGGTGGGGCTGAGCGCGACCAATGGGCGCAGGTCGGCAAGCCTAGGGCGGTGGGAAAGGTCGATTTTGGCTGTGCGGGCGGGCATGGGCATGTTCCTTATGGGCCTCGGATAAACACCACTGCAACACAAACTCATGACAATTTGGCCCAGGTGGCGAACACAGGGCTATCCTGAAACCGCTACCCGGACGTTCATCACACGCCAAAAAGGAGCCAGCTTATGTGTGTTCGCCAGCCGCGCAACCCGATTTTCTGTCTGATCCCCCCGTACATGCTCGACCAGATCGCCCGCCACGGGGATAAAGCCCAGCGGGAAGTCGCATTACGCACTCGCGCCAAGGACAGCACGTTCCGCTCGTTGCGCATGGTCGCGGTACCCGCCAAGGGCCCAGCCCGCATGGCGTTGGCCATGGGCGCCGAGAAACAGCGCTCGATCTACAGCGCCGAAAACACCGACAGCCTGCCTGGCAAGCTGATCCGCGGCGAAGGGCAACCGGCCAGTGGCGATGCCGCGGTGGACGAAGCCTATGACGGCTTGGGCGCCACCTTCGATTTTTTTGACCAGGTGTTCGACCGCAACTCCATCGACGATGCCGGCATGGCCCTGGACGCTACGGTGCACTTCGGCCAGGACTATAACAACGCGTTCTGGAATTCGAGCCAGATGGTCTTCGGCGACGGTGACCAGCAACTGTTCAACCGCTTCACCGTGGCGCTCGACGTGATTGGCCATGAGTTGGCCCATGGCGTTACCGAGGATGAGGCCAAGCTGATGTACTTCAACCAGTCCGGCGCGTTGAACGAGTCGCTGTCCGACGTGTTCGGTTCACTGATCAAGCAGTATGCGTTGAAGCAAACCGCCCAGGAGGCTGATTGGCTGATTGGCAAAGGGCTGTTTACCAAAAAGATCAAGGGCACCGCCCTGCGCTCGATGAAAGCGCCAGGCACTGCGTTTGATGACAAGCTGCTGGGCAAGGACCCGCAGCCGGGTCACATGGATGATTTTGTACAGACATACGAGGACAATGGCGGGGTGCATATCAATTCCGGCATTCCCAACCACGCCTTCTATCAGGTGGCGACCAAGATCGGCGGGTTCGCCTGGGAGCGTGCAGGGCGCATCTGGTATGACGCACTGCGGGATGCGCGGCTGCGACCGAACTCGGGGTTCCTGCGTTTTGCGCGTATTACCTATGATGTGGCCGGGCGTCTTTACGGTGCGAACAAGGATGAACAGAAAGCGGTCAAGGAGGGGTGGAAAGCCGTGGGCATCAATGTTTGACCAGCCGCTTGGGCGGCGAGGAACAGCCATGCGAATCTCAATCAAGGAAAGCGGTGGGCCGGCGTTTTTTCCGGGGCTGGCCAAGCCGCGTACGGTAGAGCTGGAGAAGCTACCCGAGCCGGACCAGCAGGAATTGCGGCAACTGATCGAAGCTGCGGATTTTTTTCAGTTGCCACAAAGCACCGTGCCCGAAGCCGGTAACCCCGGCCGAGTGCACTACACCCTGACAGTGGTGGAGGGCGAGCGCGAGCACACGGTCTGTGTGCTCGCGCCGGTGAAGTCGCAGGCGCTGGAAGGGTTGGTGCAATGCGTGCGACGGCACATCCGCAGTTGATGCAGGACTGGGGTTTGTGCTGCGCAGCCAGCGCAGTCGCCCCTGTCTGGCTATTTGCGATCCAGCCACACTGTCTGCGCATTGCAGAACTCGCGTACGCCGAAGTGCGACAGCTCGCGGCCGAAGCCGCTTTTCTTCACGCCGCCAAACGCCACCCGAGGGTCCGACACGCTGAACGCGTTGACGAATATCCCGCCTGTGTCCAATTGGTCGGCAATATCGCGGGCCTTGGCTGAGTCGGTGGTGAAGATGCTGGCGGTGAGGCCAAACTCGCTGTCATTGGCCAGGGCCACGGCATGCTCGGCATCGCGGGCGGTGATGATCGACGCCACGGGGCCAAACAATTCCTGTTTGAACGAGGTCATCTGGTCGGTGACGTCGGCCAATACGGTCGGTTCATAGTAGTTGCCCGCGCCTGGGACTTTGTTGCCGCCCAGCAGCAGGGTCGCGCCTTCCTCCAGGGTCGCCTGGACCTGGCCGTGCAGTTCGTCGCGCAGGTCGAAGCGGGCCATGGGGCCGATATAGGTAGTGGTCGAGGTCGGCTCGCCCATCACCAGGGCACGGCTGGCTTCCAGGAATTTGGCGGTGAAGGCTTCAACCACACCGGCTTCGATGATCAGGCGCTTGGCGGCGGCGCAGACTTGGCCGCTGTTCTGGAAGCGGCCGATCACGGCGGCTTGCACGGCGGCGTCGAGGTCGGCGTCGTTGAGCACGATAAACGGGTCGGAGCCGCCCAGTTCCAGCACGCATTTCTTCAGCGCGGCCCCGGCCTGGGAACCGATGGCGATACCGGCGCGCACGCTGCCGGTGAGGGTCACGGCGGCGATGCGCGGGTCGGCAATGGCGCTGGACACGCCGTCCTGGGTCACGTTGATCACTTCGAACACGCCTTCAGCGAATCCGGCTGTGCGCAACGCTTGCTGGATCAGGTAGGCGCTGCCCATCACGTTCGGCGCGTGTTTGAGCACGTAGGTGTTGCCGGCAAGCAAGGTCGGCACGGCGCCGCGCAGCACCTGCCAGACCGGGAAGTTCCACGGCATCACCGCGAGGATCGGGCCCAGCGGGCGGTATTCGATCCGGGCGCTGCCGTTGTCCACCAGTGTCGGCTCCGGGGTGAGCATGGCCGGGCCGTGGGCGGCGTACCATTCGCTGAGTTGGGCGCATTTTTCGATCTCGGCGCGGGCCTGGGCGATGGGCTTGCCCATTTCCAGGGTGATCATTTGCGCCATGGCTTCGGCTTGCCCGCGCAAGGCGGCGGCCAGGGCCAGCAGCAATTCTGCGCGCTGGCTGACCGGCTGGCCGCGCCAAGTGCGGAACGCGCTGGCCGAACGGGTGAGGGCTGTGTCCAACTGTGCTGCGGTTTCATAGGCGTAGCTGGCGACTGTTTCGCCGTTGGCGGGGTTGATCGATATGGCGTGGGTCTGGTGGGTTATTGCGTTCATGGCACCGTCCGGCTGAATAAGTGGATTGGGGTCAGCGTACGGGGCTGTATCTTTTCTGGAAACTGAATAATATTAAGCAATACGTTCACGATTGGAGAATGAAGTGGATCTGGTGCAGCTGGAAATTTTCAAGGCCGTTGCCGAGCAAGGCAGCATCAGCGCTGCCGCGCAGCTGATTCATCGGGTGCCGTCAAACCTCACCACGCGCATCAAGCAGTTGGAACAGGACCTGGGCGTGGAGTTGTTTATCCGCGAGAAGAGCCGTTTGCGCCTGTCCCCGGCCGGTTGGAATTTCCTCGGTTATACGCGGCGTATTCTCGACCTGGTGCAAGAGGCCCGCGCTACGGTGGCGGGGGAGGAGCCCCAAGGTGCGTTCGCCCTGGGCTCCCTGGAGAGCACGGCGGCGGTGCGTATCCCCGCTTTGCTGGCGGCGTATAACCAGCAGTACACCAAGGTCGAGCTGGACCTGAGCACGGGGCCGTCAGGCACCATGATCGAAGGCGTGTTGTCCGGGCGGCTGACTGCGGCTTTCGTTGATGGACCGGTGCTGCATTCCACCCTGGAAGGCGTGGCGGTGTTCGAAGAGGAGATGGTGGTGATTGCGCCGCTGCATCACGCTCCGATCACCCGTGGGCAGGATGTAACTGGCGAAAACATCTATACGTTTCGCTCCAACTGTTCGTACCGGCACCACTTCGAGCGCTGGTTCTCACAGGATGGCGCGATGCCGGGCAAGATCTTCGAGATCGAGTCCTACCACGGCATGTTGGCATGTGTCAGCGCCGGGGCCGGGCTGGCGCTGATGCCGCGCAGCATGCTTGAGAGTATGCCGGGGTGTGCGGCGGTGAGTGTGTGGCCGCTCAGTGACACATTCCGCATCCTCAATACCTGGCTGATCTGGCGGCGGGGCACTGTGTCACAGAGCCTGAACAGTTTCGTAAAACTGCTGGAAGAACGCAATCTGCCAGCATCCTAGATCAAATGTGGGAGGGGGCTTGCTCCCGATAGCGGTGTGTCAGTCAGCTTATGCCCAGCTGACCCACTGCAATCGGGAGCAAGCCCCCTCCCACATTTTGTTCTTCATCAGCCGCCGAATTGGAAGGTGCCCATGGCCAATTTGGCCATGATCGCCGTCGCACCCAGTTGCACCAGCCACAACGCCAAACCACCGAGGAACACCCCCAGCGCCACTTGCAGCACCAGGCTCTTCTGGCGTTTGGCTTGCGGCGCACGTGGGGCGTAGTCGTGCAATTCGTCACGGTCGGCACGCAGGTCCAGGTCGTCGTTTCTCATAGGGCTCTCACAGCAAAGGGGCGGTCAAGGTTCAGTCTAGGGGCTGGACACAAAAAAGGGGAAGCCATGGCTTCCCCTTCTGTGCAACGCCAGCAGGTTTACAGCACCTGAACGATTGCTTGTGTGACCGCACCAATGTTCGACTGGTTCAGCGCCGCCACACAGATACGCCCGGTATCCAGTGCATAGATGCCAAACTCGGTGCGCAGGCGGGTGACTTGCTCAACGGTCAGGCCGGAGTAGGAGAACATCCCACGCTGGCGACCGACGAAGCTGAAATCATGACCTGGAGCCGCCTTGGCCAGCTCAGCCACCATCTGTTCGCGCATGCCGCGGATGCGCAAGCGCATTTCAGCCAGCTCGGCTTCCCACTGGGCACGCAGTTCAGGATTGTTCAGCACAGCTGCAACGATGGCCGCGCCGTGGGTCGGCGGGTTGGAGTAGTTGGTGCGGATCACACGCTTGACCTGGGACAGGATGCGCGCGCTTTCTTCCTTGGACTCGCTGACAATCGACAGCGCGCCCACGCGCTCGCCGTACAGGGAGAACGACTTGGAGAACGAGCTGGACACAAAGAACGTCAGGCCCGATTCAGCGAACAGACGTACGGCAGCGGCGTCTTCGTGGATGCCATCGCCGAAGCCCTGGTAGGCCATGTCGAGGAACGGCACCAGGTTCTTGGCCTTGACCACCTCCAGCACGTTTTGCCAGTCGGCCGGGCTCAGGTCGACGCCGGTCGGGTTATGGCAGCAGGCGTGCAGCACCACGATGGACTGTGGCGGCAGGGCGTTGAGGTCTTCGAGCAGGCCGGCACGGTTGACGTCGTGGGTGGCAGCGTCGTAGTAGCGGTAGGTTTGCACCGGGAAACCGGCTTTTTCGAACAGCGCCTGGTGGTTTTCCCAGCTCGGGTCGCTGATGGCGACCACGGCATTGGGCAGCAATTGCTTGAGGAAGTCGGCGCCGATTTTCAACGCACCAGTGCCGCCTACCGCTTGGGCGGTGATCACGCGGCCAGCGCTGAGCAGGGGGGATTCAGCGCCAAACAACAGCTTTTGCACCGCCTGGTCGTAGGCCACGATGCCGTCGATCGGCAAGTAGCCTCGGGCGGCGTGTTGCGCCACGCGAATGGCTTCCGCTTCGGCAACGGCACGCAAGAGTGGAATTTTCCCCTCCTCGTTGCAGTAAACGCCCACGCCAAGGTTGACCTTGGTGGTTCGTGTGTCGGCGTTGAATGCTTCGTTGAGGCCCAGGATTGGATCGCGTGGTGCCATTTCGACAGCGGAAAACAGGCTCATTTTTGCGGCAGCTCTATGGGGGAAGGGAGGGACGTGTCGCGCTCCAGCCGAATGCACTAGAGCGGTGCACAAACGGGGAGCTAGTATAGAGGCCATCACCGCTTAGGGCGACAACCGAAACGGCTTTTCGGCCATGTTTTTCGGTTTATTTGTTGACCGTTAGTCTTATTGCAACATTGAAGGCAAAGGTCATGTAGGACGATAGCCTTGAAACCCATCACATTCGTCTCCACTTCTACAGCTATCATGGTTTTTTCCTGCAACCTGCGATGATTAATCGCGGGTTGCTGAGCTATTTCGTCCCTGGCGGTGTTGAGTCTGGGGTGACTACACGAGGTACGTTATGTCGGATTTCCAGCTCGTCACCCGTTTTGAACCCGCCGGCGATCAACCGGAAGCCATTCGCCTGATGGTCGAAGGCATTGAGGCCGGTCTGTCCCATCAGACGCTGCTTGGGGTGACCGGTTCAGGCAAGACCTTCAGCATCGCCAACGTCATCGCCCAGATCAACCGCCCGACCCTGGTGCTGGCGCCGAACAAGACCTTGGCCGCGCAGCTGTATGGCGAATTCAAGGCGTTCTTCCCGAACAACGCGGTGGAGTACTTCGTTTCCTACTACGACTACTACCAGCCCGAAGCCTACGTGCCGTCCTCCGATACCTTTATCGAGAAGGATGCATCGATCAACGACCATATCGAGCAAATGCGGCTGTCGGCAACCAAGGCTTTGCTGGAGCGCAAGGACGCGATCATCGTCACCACGGTGTCGTGCATCTACGGCCTGGGCAGCCCGGAAACCTATCTGAAGATGGTGCTGCACGTCGACCGTGGCGACAAACTCGACCAGCGCGAACTGCTGCGGCGCCTGGCGAGCCTGCAGTACACCCGCAATGACATGGACTTCGCCCGCGCCACCTTCCGGGTGCGCGGCGATGTGATCGACATCTACCCGGCGGAATCCGACCTGGAAGCGATTCGCATCGAGCTGTTCGACGATGAAGTCGAAAGCCTGTCGGCCTTCGATCCGTTGACCGGCGAAGTGATCCGCAAGTTGCCACGCTTCACTTTCTATCCGAAAAGCCACTATGTGACCCCGCGGGAAACCCTGATGGGCGCCATCGAGGGTATCAAGGTCGAGTTGGCAGAGCGCCTGGAATACCTGCGTTCCAACAACAAGCTGGTGGAAGCCCAGCGCCTGGAGCAGCGCACCCGCTTTGACCTGGAGATGATCCTGGAGCTGGGCTACTGCAACGGCATCGAAAACTACTCGCGCTACCTTTCGGGTCGCGAGTCCGGTGCGCCGCCGCCAACCCTCTACGATTACCTGCCGCCGGACGCCTTGCTGGTGATCGACGAGTCCCACGTCAGCGTGCCGCAGGTGGGCGCCATGTATAAGGGCGACCGTTCGCGTAAAGAGACCCTGGTGGAATACGGTTTCCGCCTGCCGTCGGCACTGGACAACCGACCGATGCGCTTCGATGAATGGGAGGCCATCAGCCCGCAGACCATCTTTGTGTCCGCCACGCCCGGTAACTATGAGGCCGAGCATGCCGGCCGCGTCATCGAGCAGCTGGTGCGTCCGACTGGCCTGGTGGACCCGGAAATCGAAATTCGCCCGGCGCTGACCCAGGTCGATGACTTGCTTTCGGAGATCAACATGCGTGTCGCCCTGGAGGAGCGCGTATTGGTCACCACCCTGACCAAGCGTATGTCCGAAGACTTGACCGACTACCTGGCCGACCATGGCGTGCGCGTGCGCTACCTGCACTCGGATATCGATACCGTGGAGCGTGTGGAAATCATCCGCGACCTGCGCCTGGGTACCTTCGATGTGCTGGTGGGGATCAACCTGCTGCGCGAAGGCCTGGACATGCCGGAAGTGTCGCTGGTGGCGATTCTGGATGCGGACAAGGAGGGCTTCCTGCGCTCCGAACGCTCGCTGATCCAGACCATCGGCCGGGCGGCGCGGAACCTCAATGGCCGGGCGATTCTCTACGCGGACCGCATCACCGGCTCCATGGAGCGGGCGATTGGCGAGACCCAGCGGCGTCGCGACAAGCAGATCGCGTTCAACCTGGAAAACGGCATCATCCCCAAAGGCGTGTTCAAGGACGTTGCCGACATCATGGAAGGCGCCACCGTGCCCGGCTCGCGCAGCAAGAAGCGCAAGGGCATGGCCAAGGCCGCCGAGGAAAGCGCCAAGTACGAGAATGAACTGCGCTCGCCGAGTGAGATCACCAAGCGCATCCGCCAGTTGGAAGAGAAGATGTACCAGTTGGCCCGGGATCTTGAGTTTGAAGCGGCGGCGCAGACGCGGGATGAGATTGGCAAGTTGCGCGAGCGGTTGCTGACGGTCTGATTTGCGCTGGCTTTACTGGCCTCATCGGGGGCAAGCCCCCTCCCACACTGTTATGTTTGAACTCGGTCAAATGTGGGAGGGGGCTTGCCCCCGATTGCCGCGCCGCGGTTTTCCAGAAATCCCCCAGGCTGTTACCATTCGCCCCTTGCTTCAATTTTCAGTTTTATCGCCCATTCGAGACCTGCCATGACCACCGTCCGCACGCGCATTGCGCCATCGCCTACTGGGGATCCCCACGTCGGTACTGCCTACATCGCCTTGTTCAACTACTGCTTTGCCAAGCAGCATGGCGGTGAGTTCATCCTGCGGATCGAAGACACCGACCAACTGCGCTCCACCCGTGAGTCCGAGCAGCAGATTTTCGACGCCCTGCGCTGGTTGGGCATTACCTGGGCCGAAGGCCCGGACGTCGGCGGCCCTCACGGCCCGTACCGCCAGAGCGAGCGCAGCGAGATCTACAAGCAGTACACCCAGCAACTGGTCGACATGGGTCATGCCTTCCCGTGCTTTTGCACCGCCGAAGAGCTGGACCAGATGCGCGCCGAGCAACAGGCCCGTGGCGAAACCCCACGCTACGATGGCCGTGCCTTGCTGCTGTCCAAGGAAGAAGTGGCCGCACGCCTGGCGGCTGGCGAACCTCACGTGATCCGCATGAAAGTGCCGAGCGAGGGCGTGTGCGTGGTTCCGGACATGCTGCGCGGCGACGTCGAGATCCCGTGGGATCGCATGGACATGCAGGTGCTGATGAAGACCGACGGCCTGCCGACGTACTTCCTGGCCAACGTGGTCGACGATCACTTGATGGGCATCACCCACGTACTGCGCGGCGAAGAGTGGCTGCCCTCGGCGCCGAAGCTGATCCTGCTCTACGAGTACTTTGGCTGGGAACAACCGCAGCTGTGCTACATGCCGCTGCTGCGTAACCCGGACAAAAGCAAGCTGTCCAAGCGCAAGAACCCGACGTCGGTAACCTTCTATGAGCGCATGGGCTTTATGCCTGAGGCGATGCTCAACTACCTGGGGCGCATGGGCTGGTCGATGCCGGACGAGCGTGAGAAGTTCTCGCTGCAGGAAATGGTCGATAACTTCGACCTGTCCCGCGTGTCCCTGGGCGGGCCGATCTTCGATATCGAGAAGCTGTCGTGGCTCAATGGCCAGTGGCTGCGTGACCTGCCGGTGGAAGAGTTTGCCAGCCGTGTGCAGCAGTGGGCATTGAACCCTGAGTACATGATGAAGATCGCGCCATTGGTGCAGGGCAGGGTAGAGACCTTCAGCCAGGTCGCACCGTTGGCCAGTTTCTTCTTCGCCGGGGGCGTGAACCCGGATGCCAAGCTGTTTGAGTCGAAGAAGCTTTCGGCTGACCAGGTTCGCCAACTGATGCAGTTGATCCTGTGGAAGCTCGAAAGCCTGCGCCAGTGGGAGAAGGACGCGATCACTGCGACGATCCAGGCGGTGGTGGAATCCCTGGAGCTGAAACTGCGCGACGCCATGCCGCTGATGTTTGCCGCGATCACCGGGCAGGCCAGTTCGGTGTCGGTGCTCGATGCGATGGAAATCCTTGGGCCGGACCTGACCCGTTTCCGTCTGCGCCAAGCCCTTGATTTGCTTGGTGGTGTGTCGAAGAAAGAAAACAAGGAATGGGAAAAACTGCTGGGCGCCATCGCGTAATCAGGCCGTTGCAGTGACAAAACCCCGGTTTTCCGGGGTTTTGTCGGTAAGTGATTGTTATCCCGGCAAAAAATTTTGGAAAATGTTGAAAATAAATTTGACACCTTTCCAAACCGCCATTAAGATTCGCCCCGTCCTCACCGATGAGGGGCTATAGCTCAGCTGGGAGAGCGCTTGCATGGCATGCAAGAGGTCAACGGTTCGATCCCGTTTAGCTCCACCAATCTACAGGTTCAAGGTCTGGCCACACCGTCCTTGAATCGATCAGGTCTCAGCCCTGATCAGTTGTACAGAAGGTTTTGTCCCCTTCGTCTAGTGGCCTAGGACACCGCCCTTTCACGGCGGTAACAGGGGTTCGAGTCCCCTAGGGGACGCCAGTTTCAACAAGCAGCTCGCAAGGTCTGCTGCGCCGCGAGGCGAAAAATCCGGGGCTATAGCTCAGCTGGGAGAGCGCTTGCATGGCATGCAAGAGGTCAACGGTTCGATCCCGTTTAGCTCCACCAATTTACAGGTTCAAGGTTTGGCCACACCGGCCTTGAATCGATCAGGACTCAGCCCTGATCAATGTACAGAAGGTTTGTGTCCCCTTCGTCTAGTGGCCTAGGACACCGCCCTTTCACGGCGGTAACAGGGGTTCGAGTCCCCTAGGGGACGCCACGATTACCCGCTCTGCGGGATTTTTAAGGGTCATTCAATTATTGAATGGCCCTTTTGTTTGTCTGGCGTTTGGCCAATCCTCTCCCTGATCCCATTCCTGTGTACTGACCAATGGTCATGCCGGTCGCTTGCCAAATATTATTATGGTAATAATATTCAACCCATGAGAGACGGAGGCAAGTATGAGCGATAAAAAAGCCCAGACCCGCGAGCGTATTTTGCAGGCTGCCAGCGCAGCGTTGATCCAGCGCGGCCCGGCTGAGCCGAGCGTGGGCGAAGTCATGGGTGCGGCGGGACTGACGGTCGGTGGTTTCTATGCGCACTTTGAAAGCAAGGACGCCTTGATGCTCGAGGCGTTCACTCAGCTGTTGGCCAAGCGTCGTGCGTCCATTGACGACATTGATTCGCAACTGACCGGTGAAGAGCGCAGGGCGCTGGTGGCGGCGTTTTATCTGTCGCGCAAGCACCGCGACTCCACCACCCAGGCCTGCCCGATTCCGGCGACGGTGGGCGAGATGAGCCGCCTGCCCGATGAATTCCGCCAGGCCTTGAGTGAGCACTGTGAACTGATGGCTGCGCAGCTGGCCGCCAGCCCTGAGGATACTGACAAAGCCCTGGCGGATATGGCGCTGATGATCGGCGGCCTGGCTTTGGCCCGTGCCCTTGGCCCGGGTGAGTTGTCTGACCGTGTGCTGCGCGCGGCCAAGTCGGCCGTACGCTAGAAGAGGGCTGGATGATGGCCACGTTAACCTGGCTTCGTCGCTTCAACGGCACCCTGGGGCATCTGGCGCCGCAAACCGTGGCCAACAGGATGCGACGTGTGTTCATGACGCCGCGTGACCTGCCGCCACGAGCCTGGGAGCTGCCGCTGTTGGCGCAGTCGGAGCGCATTACTCTGCGCTTTGGCTTATCCGCCCTGCGCTGGGGCCAGGGCCCTGCGGTGTTGTTGATGCACGGCTGGGAAGGCCGGCCCACGCAGTTCGCCAGCTTGATCACTGCGTTGGTGGACAACGGTTATTCAGTGATTGCCCTCGATGGTCCCGCCCATGGCCGTTCACCGGGGCGTGAAGCCCATGTGTTGCTGTTTGCCCGCGCTATGCTCGAGGCCGCTGCCGAGTTGCCGCCGCTGCACGCGGTAATCGGCCATTCCATGGGCGGCGCCAGTGCGATGCTGGCGGTGCAACTGGGGCTGCGTACCGAGGCGTTGGTGAGTATTGCCGCACCCTCGCGTTTTCTGGATGTGTTGCGCGGTTTCACCCACATGGTCGGTTTGCCGGCGCGGGCGCGGGCGGCGTTCATCCAGGAGGTGGAATTGACGTTCGGCATGCCGCTCAAGCACCTGGATGTGGCTCACTACCAGATGAATATCCCCGGCCTGATCGTGCATGCCGAAGACGACACCTTCGTGCCGGTCAAGGCGTCGCAAGCCATCCATGAGGCGTGGTTCGACAGCCGTCTGTTGCGTCTGGAGGCCGGCGGGCATCAGAAAGTGCTGGCCGACCCAAGGGTGATCGATGCGGTACTCGTGCTGTTAGCTGGCCGCCTACAGGAACGGCAAATCGCCTGATACACTGCCCCGCCGACATTAATCGACTGGAGCAAGGCATGGGCTGGGACCTGGCAACGCCGTTTATCATCGATCTGCAGGTCGCGCCTGAGGACATCGACGGCCTCGGGCACGCCAATAACGCGGTGTACGTGGCCTGGCTGGAGCGTTGTGCCTGGCGCCATTCCCAGCGCCTGGGGCTGGACCTCACCGAATACCGGCGCCTGGATCGTGCCATGGCCGTGGTGCGCCACGAGATCGATTACCTGGCGGCCGGCTATGAAGGCGATGAGTTGCAACTGGCCACCTGGATCGTTGATTGGGACCAGCGCCTGAAAATGACCCGTCGTTTCCAGCTGGTACGCCCCCGTGATGGCGCGACCCTGCTGCGTGCGCAAACCACCTTTGTGTGCATCGAGCTGTCCAGCGGCAAGCCCAAGCGTATGCCCGCCGAGTTTATTGAAGGTTATGGCCCCGCCCTGACCGGGGGTTAACGGTTGCCGCAGGAAACCCAGTAAACTGCGCCACGATTTTTGTTGAGTGTTTTCCATGCAAATTGCCTTGGCGCCCATGGAGGGGTTGGTCGACAACATCCTGCGGGACGTGCTGACCCGCGTGGGCGGTATTGACTGGTGCGTGACCGAGTTCATCCGCGTCAACGACCGCCTGCTCACCCCTGCCTATTTCCATAAGCTCGCTCCGGAGCTGTTGCACGGTGCCCACACGGCGGCAGGTGTGCCGCTGCGTGTACAACTGCTCGGCTCCGACCCGGTATGCCTGGCGGAAAATGCCGCACTGGCCTGCGAGTTGGGTTCGCAAGTCATCGACTTGAACTTCGGTTGCCCGGCCAAGACCGTGAACAAATCCCGTGGTGGTGCGGTGCTGCTCAAGGAGCCGGAACTGCTCAACCAGATTGTCGAGCACGTGCGCCGCGCCGTGCCTGCCCACATTCCGGTCACCGCCAAGATGCGCCTGGGCTTCGACAGCCCGGACGGCGCGCTGGTGTGCGCCACGGCCCTGGCCGAGGGCGGTGCTGCGCATATCGTGGTGCACGCGCGCACCAAGGCCGATGGCTACAAGCCGCCGGCCCATTGGGAGTGGATCCCGCGGGTGCAGGAAGTGGTCAAGGTGCCGGTGTTCGCCAATGGCGATATCTGGAGCGTCGAAGACTGGAAGCGTTGTCGCGAAATCAGTGGTGCCGAAGACATCATGCTCGGCCGTGGCCTGGTGGCTCGCCCTGACCTGGCACGGCAGATCGTAGCCGCGAAGGCGGGCGAAGACGTGGTCGAAATGACCTGGGCGCAGATGCAGCCGATGCTGCAGGAATTCTGGCGTCAATCGGTGGCACAACTGACTGAAAAGCAGGCGCCCGGACGCTTGAAACAATGGCTGGCGATGCTGACACGCAATTACCCGGAGGCGGTGGAACTGTTCACGGCCCTGCGGCGTGAGACGCACTTGGAGCAGGTCGGTCGCCTGTTGGGCATGCAGCAGCCAGCCCCGTCGGATTGAACCGTCAAGTAATTTTTATATTGAACTGATAAGGCTCCATTGGAGCCTTTTCTTTCGCGTGCGCGAAATACCATAAAAAGCTCAGCTTGAAGTTGCTTGAATATTATCGGCTATTTGCCGATCAGTCGTTTATTAACGTATGTAAGGACCAAGATTAGCCGGCAGCAGCTTGGCGCAAGGGCTCATGGAAACAGGCAGGGAGGAGCGCCCTCGAGTGCGTGCGGGTGTCGTTATATAAGAAACAATTTCGGGAACTCGATAGGCGCATTCCCCACGAATAGATGGACTGGGTGACGCTGTTGTTTCCAGTTCATAAAAGTCAAATCAATACCCGCACTGAATCAGGGGCGGACGAGCGTCCCGAGGCTGTGTATGAGCGGGGTTGTTTAAAATTTTAAGAAAAGCAGGCACCTTCGGCGAAGTCTGTATTCGTGGGATGCCTGTGTGTGGAGAAGTATATGTCTATTCATTCAATTAACAATTTTGCGCGTATTGTAGATTTCAATAAGTTCGGTGATCTGGGTGAAGCGAGTAATAAGTTAAGCCCAACGCTGTGGTCTGGCAGTGAGAGTGTTAAACGCGATGTAAGTGTACCTGTCAGCACGGTGTCGGAAAGCAAAACCGAAAATGATAAGTTGCCGGAAGTTCTTACTGCGTTGCGTTCGATTTCTTCTCAGTTACAGGAGTTGATATCTGAGGGAAGAGATAGACGGGCCCGGGTACGTCCTGATGCACCTGCTCCTTCCGTAAAAGTTACCCCGCAGGTGACGCCAGAACCTGTCGCCCCCAAACCAGGTGCTGCACTGGAAATCCAGGGGCTTTCCAGCAAGCGAAATGGCGCCAAGCCTGACAACATCTGGAGCGGGTTTCGCCAGGGCCCCGATGGCAACTGTGTGACGGTATCGGCCATCAAGGCGGCGATGTATCGATTTGGTCAGAGCCCCACGGATATTTTCAAGGAAGTGACCAAAACCAGTGGCGGCTACCAGGTGGTCATGCGGGATGACTTCCAGCTCACCCTGACCGACCGTGAGCTCGCCGAAGGGGCGAGAGCTGCGCGGTTTGTCGGCGCCGATAAGGGGATGCTCAAGGATGCGCAGTTCTTGTTTGCGGTTAGTGCCAAGCGTGCGCAGATGGAAAACAATGACCGTACGGCGGGACGAAGCTTCCAGGCGGCGATCCGCAGTTTGAATAATGGCGAGGACGAGACCGGGCCGGGTGAAGGGTTCATGCGGCTGGGGTTGAAGAAGCATATGAAAAAGGTTTCTGTACGCGACCTTGCCAATGGGCAACTGGGTATGTGTAACCGGGCCATGCATTCGGTGGCGGTCATCAATGGCCGCGAAGAATTATGGGGGCGCCAAGGTTCGGCCCCTACGCGAGGTCAGGCCGTAGCGCTGATCTGATCGCTACTCCAGCAGCCGCCTGAACCCCTCTATCGGTAACGGCCGGCTGTGCAAATAACCCTGGAATAAATGGCAGCCCAACTGCTGCAGGAACGCCAGTTGTTCCGGGGTTTCCACGCCCTCGGCAATCACCTCCAGGTTCAAGCTGCGCGCCATGGCCACAATGGCGCGGATGATTTCCGCATCATTCGGGTCGTGGGTGGCATCGCGTACGAACGACTGATCGATTTTCAATGCATCCACCGGCAGGCGCTTGAGGTAGGTCAGGGAAGAATAGCCGGTGCCGAAATCATCCATCGCGAAGCTCACGCCTAGCTTTTTCAGGCGGCGCATCTTCGCCACGGTATCGTCAAGGTTCTGGATGACAATGCCTTCGGTGATCTCCAGTTTCAGCAGGCTGAAGGGCAGTTGGTGCTGTTTGAGGCTGCGTTCCACCCGTTCCACGAAATCATTCTGGCGAAACTGCCGCGGGCTGATGTTCACGCACAGGCTGAAATTGAGCGGGTCCACCAGGCCGTCGGCAATCAATTGTGCGAAGGCGCCGCAGGCTTCATCGAGAATCCAGGTGCCGACTTCCAGGATCAGGCCGCTGTCTTCCAATACCTTGATAAATTCCGTTGGCGACTGCGCGCCCAGTTGCGGATGCTGCCAGCGCACCAGGGCCTCGGCGCCGATAATCCTGTTGCCGCGTGCGTCTACTTGCGGTTGGTAATGCACGCTGAACTCACCGCGTGACAAGGCCAGGCGCAGGTCGGTCTCCATACGCAGGCGCTCGCTGGCGGTTTTCTGCATGCTGTTGTGGAACATCTGCGTGGTATTGCGCCCTGAGTCCTTGGCGCGGTACAGGGCGATGTCAGCGCGCTTGAGCAGGTCGGCCGGTGTGCTGCCATGGTCGGGAATCAGCGCCACGCCGATGCTGGGCGTGACCTGCAGCCGATGGCCGTCGAGGAACATCGGTTCCGAAAGCAACTCGCGCAGGGTGTCGGCCAATGCTTGCACCTGGCTGCTGACGGCCTGACGCGAACCCTCCAGGCCGCTGAGCAGCACCACAAATTCATCGCCGCCCAGGCGTGCCACGGTGTCCTCCATGCGCACGCTGGCTTCCAGGCGGGCGGTGACGATCTTCAATACGGTGTCACCCACCGGATGGCCGAGGGAGTCGTTGATGTGCTTGAAGTGGTCGAGGTCAAGAAACAGCAGGGCGCCGCGCAAGTTGTGGCGCTTGAGCAGGGCGATCTGCTGGCTCAGGCGATCCATCAGCAGCGCACGGTTGGGCAGGTTGGTGAGGGGGTCGTGGTAGGCCAGGTGACGGATCTGCGCCTGGGCGTTTTTCAACAGGCTGACATCCCGTGCGGTCAGCAGCAGGCATGGGGTTTCATTCAAGGTGATCGGTTCAACCGAAACCTCCACCGCCAACACCTCGCCACGTTTGTTGTGCCAGAGCATTTCCAGATGATGAATGCGACCTTTGATCTGCAGTTCGGCCAGCAGGGCGGCGCGCTGGTTTTCATCGGCCCAGATGCCGATCTGGTAGAGGGTCAGGCCGATCACTTCCTCGGTGCGGTAACCGGTCAGGCGGCAAAAACCATCATTGACCTCCACATAACGGCCGCTGTCGCGTTCGGTGATGGAAATTGCGTCGGGGCTGGAGTGGAATGCCTTGGCGAATTTCTCTTCACTGGCCTTGAGTGCGGCTTCCGAGCGTTGCTGCTGGGTGATATCGCGCAGCGTGGTGACGATGCACGACTGGTCGCTGACCTTGATCAAGCGGCTGGAAATCACGCAGGTCAGGCTTTGGCCATCCTTGTGATGCACTACGACGGCTACGTTGCTCAGGGCCTGTTCGCGAATCACCTGCTCGATGCGTTGCAGACGCTTGCTGGACTCGTCCCACAGGCCGATCTGTTCGGCGCTTTTGTCGATCACTTCGGCGGCGGTAAAGCCGAAGGTCTGGGTGAACGCGGGGTTGATCTCGATAAAGGCGCCGCTGTCCAGGTCGGTCACGCAGATCGGGTCGGGGCTGGCCTGGAACAAGCTGGCGAATTTTTCTTCGGAGGCTGTGAGCCGTTGCTCGCGCTCGACCTGGTCGGTGATATCCAGCAACGTGCCGGCCATGCGCAAGGGGTGGCCGGACTCGTCGCGATACAGGCGGGCACGGCTTTCCAGGTAGCGTGGGCTGCCGTCCTCCATCAGCACGCGATAGGTCAACTGATAGTTGCCACCCGGACCTTCGCGCAAGCTGCGGTAGGCGTTGCGCATGCCCTCGCGGTCTTCATCGGACATGCCTTCGAAAAACGCATCGAAGGATTCGTGGAACGGTGCGGGGTCCAGGCCGTGCAGTTGGGCGGCACGGGCCGAGCCGTAAAGCATGCCGCTGGGTATGTGCCAGTCCCAGGTGCCCAGCTGTGCCGAGTCCAGGGCCAGGTCCAGGCGTTCCTGGCTGTCCTTGAGCGCTTGTTCGGCATTTTTGCGCTCTGTGGTGTCGAGGAACGTGCTGATCAGGTAGGCCTCGCCGTCCAGCTCGACCTTCTGGGCGCTGAGCGTGCCGTCGTGGATCTGGCCGTTGCTGGCGCAGAACTGCACCTCCATGGTCATGGGCTCGCCCTTGCGCTGGGTGGCCTTGACCAGCAGTGCGCGTTGTTCAGGGTCGCGCCACAAGCCCAGCTCCAGGGTGGTACGGCCAATGGCGTCGGCCACCGGCCAGCCGAACAGCATTTCGAAGTACTGGTTGGCCTCGCTGATCAAACCGTCGGCCTGGCGCGTCAGCAGCACCATGTTCGGGCACAGGTGGAACAGCGTGGCGAAGCGCTTTTCTGAATGACTGAGCGCGTATTCGCGTTCGCGCTGGTGAGTGATCTCACGAATCACTCCGATCATGCGGCGGCGACCTGCTTTGTCTGGCGCCAGGCTGCCGCTGATCTCCAGCCAGTGCAGGCTGCCATCGGGCCACTGGATGCGGTGGTGCATGGCGCGCTCGAATGGCTCCCCGGCGAGTACCGCGTGAAAACCGCGTATCACGCGGGTTCGGTCTTCCGGTGCGAGCAGATCGAGATAGTCGAGGTCCTTGGGCAGCGGCTGGCGAGGATCAAAGCCAAATAACGCCTGGGTGCCCCGTGACCAACTGATTTTTCCCGTATCGATTTCCCAGCACCAGGCACCCAGCCGGGCGGCATTGAGGGCCGCCAGCAATTGCGGGGCGCTGTCCCAGCTTTGCTCCGCCGCTTGAGGGTCCAGGGCGTAGATGCGGGGGAGGGGGGGCATCGGGTCGACGGGATTGCGCATTGTCAAAGGGCCTTGGCTCGTTGGGAAAACAGCGCGGTAGTAGTTAGAACCCGGGGCCGCACGGTGTCATGCCGGTAACCCTGGCAGATCAACCTGTGCATCCAATAGGCTCATGAAGGCCCGCGCAGCGTTCGACAGCGTCCTTTCGGTGTGCACGATATAGCCTAGCTGGCGACTGAGCTGTATGCCCGGCAAAGCGATACTTGCCACCTGGTCATCGAGCATGGTGCGCGGCAACACGCTCCAGGCCAGGCCGATGGAGACCATCATCTTGATGGTTTCCAGGTAATTGGTGCTCATGGCGATATTCGGCGCAAGGCCTTGGGCCTCGAACAACCGGCTGACAATGTGGTGGGTGAAGGTATTGCCCCCGGGGAACACCGCCGGGTGCGCGGCGATATCGGCCAGGCTGATGGAGCCGTTGCTGATCAGGCTGTGTTCGGGTGCCACCACGAAATCCAGCGGGTCATCCCAGATCGGCGTGGCGCGCACCAGGTTGTGCGGTTCGGGCGCCAGGGTAATCACTGCCACTTCGGCACGACCGTGGAGGATCTCTTCGTAGGCCACTTCCGAATCCAGAAACTGAATATCCAATGCCACGTTCGGGTATTGCCGCGTGAAGGTGCGCAGGATCGGCGGCAGACGGTGCAGGCCTATATGGTGGCTGGTGGCCAGAGTGAGTCGCCCGCTGACTTCGCCGGTGAGGTTGGTCAGGGCGCGACGGGTGTCGTCCAGCACATTGAGGATCTGATAGGCGCGAGGCAGCAAGGCTCGCCCGGCTTCGGTCAAACCCACTTCACGGCCCAGGCGATCGAACAGACGCACCTTCAGTTGTTGTTCCAGGCCAGCGATACGTTTGCTGATGGCCGGTTGGGTCAGGTGCAGGCGTTCGCCGGCACCCGAGAAACTGCCGGTTTCAGCGATGGCAATAAAGGCGTTGAGGTTGGCCAGGTCCATGGTGCTATTCCAGTTGGTAATCCAAAGCATAAAAAATATGAATTTGAGTTATTTAATGTAGCGCCATACCATCAGCCTCACAAGCCAAAGGGTTATTGAAAAGCCCGGCGTATAGAAGCACCGCTGATGAGGACCGACTGATGGCCGGCAAAACGCTTTACGACAAGCTTTGGGATTCCCATGAAGTGAAACGTCGCGATGATGGATCGTCGCTGATCTATATCGACCGTCACATCATCCATGAAGTGACCTCGCCCCAAGCGTTTGAAGGCCTGCGACTGGCCGGGCGCAAGCCCTGGCGCGTCGACTCGATCATCGCCACCCCGGATCACAACGTGCCGACCACGCCTGAGCGCAAGGGCGGTATTGAAGCCATCGCCGACCAGGTCTCGCGCTTGCAGGTACAGACCCTCGACGACTACTGTGACGAATATGGCATCACCGAATTCAAGATGAATGATGTGCGTCAAGGCATCGTCCACGTCATCGGCCCGGAGCAGGGTGCGACCTTGCCGGGCATGACCGTGGTCTGCGGCGACTCCCACACCTCCACCCACGGTGCATTCGGCGCCCTGGCCCATGGCATCGGCACTTCCGAGGTGGAGCATGTGTTCGCCACCCAGTGCCTGGTGGCCAAGAAGATGAAGAACATGCTGGTGCGCGTCGAAGGCACCTTGCCGTTTGGCGTGACCGCCAAGGACATCGTGCTCGCCGTGATCGGCAAGATCGGCACCGCAGGTGGCAACGGCCATGCCATCGAGTTTGCCGGCAGCGCGATTCGCGACCTGTCCATCGAAGGCCGCATGACCATCTGCAACATGTCCATCGAAGCCGGTGCGCGCGTGGGCATGGTGGCGGCGGACGAGAAAACCGTCGAGTACGTCAAAGGCCGACCATTTGCCCCGCAGGGTGCTGACTGGGACGCCGCCGTCGAAGCCTGGAAAGACCTGGTCTCCGACGCCGATGCAGTGTTCGACACCGTGGTCGAACTCGATGCCGCGCAGATCAAGCCGCAAGTCAGTTGGGGCACCTCGCCGGAAATGGTCCTGGCGGTTGACCAGAACGTGCCGGACCCGGCGAAAGAGGCTGACCTGGTCAAGCGTGGCTCCATCGAGCGCGCCTTGAAGTACATGGGCTTGAAAGCCAACCAGGCGATCACCGACATTCAGTTGGATCGCGTATTCATTGGTTCCTGCACCAACTCGCGGATCGAAGACCTGCGCGCCGCGGCAGTGATCGCCAAGGGGCGCAAGGTTGCCTCGACCATCAAGCAAGCCATCGTGGTGCCAGGTTCCGGTCTGGTCAAAGCCCAGGCCGAAGCTGAAGGCCTGGACAAGATCTTCCTCGAGGCCGGTTTTGAGTGGCGCGAGCCGGGCTGCTCGATGTGCCTGGCGATGAACCCCGACCGCCTGGAGTCGGGCGAGCATTGCGCGTCCACTTCCAACCGTAACTTTGAAGGGCGTCAGGGCGCCGGTGGCCGTACCCACCTGGTCAGCCCGGCCATGGCTGCCGCGGCGGCCGTCAACGGTCGTTTCATCGACGTTCGCGAATTGATCTGAGGAATACCCGATGAGAGCTTTTACCCAACACACAGGCCTTGTCGCGCCGTTGGACCGTGCCAACGTGGACACCGACCAGATCATCCCCAAGCAGTTCTTGAAGTCGATCAAACGCACCGGTTTCGGCCCCAACCTGTTCGATGAGTGGCGCTACCTGGACGTGGGCTATGCCTACCAGGACAACTCCAAGCGCCCGCTGAACAAAGACTTTGTGCTCAACGCCGAGCGTTACCAGGGCGCCAGCGTGTTGCTGGCCCGGGAAAACTTCGGCTGCGGCTCCAGCCGTGAGCACGCGCCGTGGGCCCTGGAGGAATACGGCTTTCGCAGCATTATCGCGCCGAGCTATGCCGACATCTTCTTCAACAACAGCTTCAAGAACGGCCTGTTGCCGATCATCTTGAGCGACGCCGAAGTGGATGAGCTGTTCCAGCAGGTGGAAGCCAATGTGGGCTACCAGTTGACGGTGGACCTGGCCGCGCAGACCGTGACCCGTCCGGATGGCAAGGTGTATCACTTCGAGGTGGATGCGTTCCGTAAGCATTGCCTGATCAACGGCCTGGACGATATCGGCCTGACCTTGCAGGACGGCGATGCGATTGCGGCGTTTGAAACCAGGCACCGGGCGAGTCAGCCTTGGTTGTTTCGCGATGCATAGATTGATGTAGGCCGGGCCGCCGCTATCGGGAGCAAGCCCCCTCCCACAGGGGAACGCATTCCAAATGTGGGAGGGGGCTTGCTCCCGATAGGGCCAGCACAAACACCACAAGGTCCATTGAGGAATCCCCCATGACCACCACCGCCCACACCCAAGTCGTGCAAAAACAATTCGGCGAACAGGCAGCAGCCTACCTGAGCAGTGCCGTGCACGCCCAGGGCACCGAATTCGCACTGCTACAGGCCGAACTGGCCGGGCAGGGCGCTGCACGACTGTTGGACCTGGGCTGCGGCGCTGGTCATGTCAGCTTCCAGGTGGCGTCTCTGGTCAAAGAAGTGGTGGCCTACGACCTGTCCCAGCAGATGCTTGACGTGGTCGCCGCCGCTGCGATAGATCGCGGCCTGGACAATATCCGTACCGTACACGGCGCCGCCGAACGCCTTCCCTTTGCCGATGGCGAGTTCGACTTCGTGTTCAGCCGCTACTCGGCCCACCATTGGAGCGACCTCGGCCTGGCCCTGCGCGAAGTGCGCCGAGTGCTCAAGCCAGGCGGCGTGGCGGCGTTTGTCGACGTCTTGTCACCGGGCAGCCCATTGCTGGACACTTACCTGCAAACCGTCGAAGTGCTGCGCGACACCAGTCACGTGCGTGATTACTCCGCCGCCGAGTGGATGCAGCAACTCAGCGAGTCCGGTCTGCATGTGCGCAACAGCAGCCGCCAGCGCCTGCGCCTGGAATACACCTCGTGGGTCGAGCGCATGCGCACGCCAGAGGTGTTGCGCACGGCAATCCTTGAGCTGCAACAGGCGATGGGCCAGGAAGTGCGTGATTACTACGAAATACAGGCCGACGGCACCTTCAGCACCGACGTGCTGGTGGTGTTCGCCGAACGCTGATTGGATTTTCCCCGACCTGCCCGCGGGCGGGTCGCTTGATGAAATGAGGAACGCATGAGCAAGCAGATTCTGATTCTCCCTGGCGACGGTATTGGCCCGGAAATCATGGCCGAAGCGGTCAAGGTCCTGGAATTGGCCAACAGCAAGTACAGCCTGGGCTTCGAGCTGAGCCACGACGTGATCGGCGGCGCTGCCATCGACAAGCACGGCGTGCCGCTGGCTGACGAGACCCTGGACCGCGCCCGGGCTGCCGATGCGGTACTGCTCGGCGCCGTGGGCGGGCCGAAATGGGACAAGATCGAGCGTGACATCCGCCCTGAGCGCGGCCTGCTGAAAATCCGTGCGCAACTGGGCCTGTTCGGCAACCTTCGCCCGGCCATCCTCTACCCGCAACTGGCTGACGCGTCGAGCCTCAAGCCGGAGGTGGTAGCGGGCCTGGATATCCTCATCGTGCGTGAGCTGACCGGCGGTATCTATTTTGGCTCGCCACGGGGCGTGCGCGAGCTGGAAAATGGCGAGCGCCAGGCCTACGACACCCTGCCGTACAGCGAGAGCGAAATCCGCCGTATTGCCCGGGTCGGTTTCGACATGGCCCGCGTGCGCGGCAAGAAGGTCTGCTCGGTGGATAAGGCCAACGTACTGGCCTCCAGTCAACTGTGGCGGGAAATCGTCGAGGAAGTCGCCAAGGACTACCCGGACGTCGAACTGAGCCACATGTACGTCGACAACGCCGCCATGCAGCTGGTGCGCGCACCCAAGCAGTTCGACGTGATCGTCACCGACAACCTGTTCGGCGACATCCTGTCCGACCAGGCCTCGATGCTCACCGGCTCCATCGGCATGCTGCCGTCGGCGTCCCTGGACACCAACAACAAGGGCATGTACGAGCCATGCCACGGTTCGGCGCCGGATATCGCAGGCCTTGGCATTGCCAACCCGTTGGCGACCATTTTGTCGGTGTCGATGATGCTGCGTTACAGCTTCAACCTGGCTGATGCGGCGGACGCGATTGAGAAAGCCGTCAGCCTGGTGCTGGACCAGGGCCTGCGTACCGGTGACATCTGGTCCCAGGGTTGCACCAAGGTCGGTACGCAAGAAATGGGCGACGCAGTAGTCGCCGCGCTGCGGAATCTGTAATCTCTCGGGCCCGCTTGCAGTTGTTGCTGCAAGGCGGCCCACTTTTTAACAAGGTGTAGTTGCGATGAAACGTGTAGGTCTGATCGGTTGGCGCGGTATGGTCGGTTCCGTGCTCATGCAGCGGATGCTGGAAGAGCAGGATTTCGATCTTATTGAGCCGGTGTTTTTCACCACTTCGAACGTAGGTGGCCAAGGGCCGTCCGTGGGCAAGGATATCGCCCCGCTTAAGGACGCCTACAGCATTGAAGAGTTGAAGACCCTCGACGTGATCCTGACCTGCCAGGGTGGCGACTACACCAGCGAAGTCTTCCCCAAGCTGCGTGAAGCCGGCTGGCAGGGCTACTGGATCGATGCCGCCTCGAGCCTGCGCATGCAGGACGACGCAGTGATCATCCTGGACCCGGTCAACCGCAAGGTCATTGACCAGCAGCTGGATGCCGGCACCAAGAACTACGTCGGCGGCAACTGCACCGTCAGCCTGATGCTGATGGGCCTGGGCGGTTTGTTCGAGGCTGGTTTGGTCGAGTGGATGAGCGCCATGACCTATCAGGCGGCCTCCGGTGCCGGCGCGCAGAACATGCGTGAACTGATCAAGCAGATGGGCGCGACCCACGCTGCGGTCGCCGATCAACTGGCCGACCCGGCCAGCGCGATCCTCGACATCGACCGCCGTGTGGCCGAAGCCATGCGCAGCGATGCTTACCCCACCGAGAACTTCGGCGTGCCATTGGCCGGCAGCCTGATCCCGTGGATCGACAAGGAACTGCCCAACGGCCAGAGCCGCGAAGAGTGGAAGGCCCAGGCCGAGACCAACAAGATCCTCGGTCGCTTCAAAAACCCGATCCCGGTGGACGGTATCTGCGTGCGCATCGGCGCCATGCGTTGCCACAGCCAGGCGCTGACCATCAAGCTGAACAAAGACGTGCCGATCGCCGATATCGAAGGGCTGATCAGCCAGCACAACCCTTGGGTCAAGCTGGTGCCGAACAACCGCGATATCAGCATGCAGGAGCTGAGCCCGACCAAGGTCACCGGCACCCTGAATGTGCCTGTAGGCCGCTTGCGCAAGCTGAACATGGGCAGCCAGTTCCTTGGCGCGTTCACCGTCGGCGACCAACTGCTGTGGGGCGCGGCTGAGCCGTTGCGTCGCATGTTGCGGATCTTGCTGGAGCGTTGATCGCTTCCTGGCATTGAAGAACCCCGTGCCCTGGTGACAGGCGCGGGGTTTTTTATTGTTCTGTCGGGCTCTATCGGGAGCAAGCCCTCTCCCACATTCGACCCAGTTCCAACCTTGAAATGGAGGGCAAGTGTGGGAGGGGGCTTGCTCCCGATAGCGCCATCAGCCCCACCACAAGGCCCAGGCTAATTGCCTCACCCCCAACCACCCGGTAAAGTGCCGCTCCCCCGTAACGCCCGAGGCAACCCCCATGACCCAGACCTTTGAAATTGCCGTGATCGGCGCCACCGGCACCGTGGGTGAAACCCTGGTGCAGATCCTTGAAGAGCTGAATTTCCCGGTGGGCACCTTGTATTTGCTGGCGGGCAGCAACTCGGCGGGGGCTTCGGTGCCGTTTCGCGGCAAGAACGTGCGGGTCAAGGAGGTTGACGAGTTCGACTTCAGCAAGGCGCAATTGGCCTTCTTTGCGGCAGGCCCGGCGGTGACCCTGAGCTTCGCCCCGCGTGCCACGGCCGCCGGCTGTTCGGTGATCGACTTGTCCGGCGCACTGCCAGCCGAGCAGGCGCCGCAAGTAGTACCGCAGGCTAACGCCCAAGTGCTGGAGGGTTTGAAAAAGCCGTTCCAGCTCGGCAGCCCAAGCCCTTGTGCCACCTACCTTGCGGTAGTGCTGGCGCCGCTGCGTGGCTTGGTGGACATCCAACGCGTCAGTGTCACCGCCAACCTGGCAGTCTCCGCCCAGGGCCGCGAAGCCGTCAGCGAGTTGGCCCGCCAGACAGCCGAGCTGTTGAACGTGCGTCCGCTGGAGCCGAAGTTCTTCGACCGGCAAATGGCTTTCAATCTGTTGGCACAAGTCGGTACCCCAGACGCCCAAGGTCATACAGAGCTGGAGAAACGCCTCGTACACGAGTTGCGTGCCGTGCTGGAAACACCTTTGCTAAAGATTTCCGCAACCTGCGTTCAAGCCCCGGTGTTTTTTGGCGATAGCCTGACTGTGTCGTTGCAATTGGCCGCGCCGGTCGATCTGGTCGCGGTGAACCGCGCCCTCGAGGCGGCGCCGGCTATCGAGCTGGTCGAGGAGGGGGATTATCCAACGGCTGTAGGCGACGCCGTCGGCCAGGACGTTGTATACGTAGGACGAGTTCGCGCAGGAGTCGACGACCCCGCGGAACTAAATCTGTGGCTGACGTCAGATAACGTACGCAAGGGCTCGGCCCTGAACGCCGTGGAGCTGGCGCAGTTGTTGATAAAAGGCCTTGTGTAAAAGATACTTGGCGGCAATTTGTAGATTGATTCTAGCCAGGCGCTATGCTTGGCCCCAAGTGGAACACAAGCGCGTCGGTAACCTATCGGCTCGCCATGCCTTATGGCAGCGGTTACCAACCTTCTCGCAGGGCGGGGAGTGTTCAAACAAAGGATGAGGCTATGGTTCAAGTTCGCAAACTGGTGTTAGCAATAGCGGCCGCCTCGGCGCTGTCCTCCGGTATGGCGCAGGCGCTGCAACTGGGGGAGATGACCCTCAAGTCGAAGTTGAACCAGCCGCTGTCGGTGGAAATCGAATTGCGCGACGTGGGCGGCCTCACCGCGTCTGAGATCACGCCAAGCCTGGCTTCAGCCCAGGCCTTCGTGGATGCGGGTGTCGACCGCCAGGCGTTTCTCGATGACCTGACGTTCACACCGGTGATCAACCCCGAAGGTCGCAGCGTGGTGCGGGTGACTTCCAGCAAGCCGCTGCCCGATTCCTATGTGCGTTTCCTGATACAGGTGCAATGGCCCAACGGCCGCCTGATGCGTGACTACAGCGTGCTGCTCGATCCTGCCAAGTTCGATCAGCCGGCCCCGGCTGCCAGCGCGCCGGCGAGCACTGCGCCCGCGGTCAGCCAACCGGCCCAGCACACCACCACTTCCCGCGACACCTTGTGGGAAATCGCAGCGAAGAATCGCAATGGTGCCTCGATCCAGCAGACGATGCTGGCCATTCAGGCGCTCAATCCTGATGCCTTTGTCGACGGCAATATCAACCGCCTGAAAACCGGCCGGGTCCTGCGCCTTCCGGATGCCACACAAAGCACTGCGCTGGCGCAACCGCAAGCGATTGCCGAAGTAAGCGCGCAGAATGCCGCCTGGCGCCAAGGCCGCCGTACCCCTCAAAGTCAAGTGGCCGGCAAGGCGCAGTTGGATGCGACCAAACGCACCCAGGCTGGCAATGCGCCGTCGAGCACCGCAGCCCAGGACAACTTGAGCCTGGTCTCGGCCGAGTCCGCCAAAAAAGGCGTGAAGGGCCAGGCCGCTGATAGCCGTGCCCTGAGCGACAAACTGGCGATGACCCAGGAAGAGCTGGACACCACGCGCCGTGATAACGAAGAGCTGAAAAGCCGCGCCGCCGACTTGCAGAGCCAGTTGGACAAGCTGCAAAAGCTGATTCAACTGAAGAATGACCAACTCGCCCGCTTGCAGGCTGAAAAAGGTGAGCCGGCAACGGCGGCCATGCCTGCGCAGCTGGCCGGCGAGCCCGAGGCAGCGCCGGCAACACCTGCGGCGCCCGTTGCGGCTCCGGCCCCTGAGCCTGCCCCTGAACCGGTCAAGCCGGCTGCAGCGCCTGCCAGCACCGAAGGCAAGTTCAACGACCTGCTGACCAACCCGATTGTGCTCGGCATCCTTGGCGGCGCAGCCATCCTGGTGGTGCTGCTGCTCTTGCTGCTGTGGGCGCGCCATCGCAATGCCCGCCGCGAAGAAGAAAAACACCTGCGCATGGCCCGGGCGTTGGCCGAAGAGCCCGAGTTTGCCCCCAATATTGACCAGGACCTGCCGCCCGACAGTTTCGAAGGCCTTGAAGTGCCGCCGCCGAGCGTCAAGCTGGCGTCCGCGCCAGCGCCTGCCCCGGTGGTTGAGCCCGTTGTCGTGCCGACTGTCGCCTCTGTGCTCGCGCCGCTGGCTGTTGCCGTGGCCCAGGAGAACTCCAGCGATGCCCTGGCGCAAGCCCAGTCCCATATCGACCGTGGCCACCTGAACCAGGCGGCTGATGTGCTCGAACAAGCCATCAAGCACGAGCCCAAGCGTAGCGACCTGCGCTTGAAGCTGATGGAAGTCTACGGCCTGCAGAACGACAAAGATGGTTTCGTCACCCAGGAGCGCCAATTGGTGGCCAATGGTGAGAACCATGCCCAGGTCGAGCAGCTCAAGGCGCGCTTCCCGGCCATGGCCGTGTTGGCGGCGGGTGTCAGTGCCGCAGTGGCCGCGGCCGCGCTGGATGCACAATACGTCAAGGACCTGCTCGACGATAAGCCGGCTCCGACGCCCGAGGCGGACACCGCTGCGTTCGACACCGATTTCGACCTGAGCCTGGATGATCTGGAAGCCGCTTCGCCGGCCGAGATCGCGCAAGACCAGCAAACCTTTGAAGCGCTGTTGCAGCAACAGACCGCAGCCAAGCCTGATGCGCAGGACCTGTCGGACTTCGACCTGGACCTGCAGCTGGAGCCGCCGGCGTCGCAGTCCGATGATGAGTTCCTTTCGGGGCTCGAAGGGCAGGTGGCGGATGTGCCGCCGGTAGAACCCCCCACCCTGACACCCGCCGCACTGGACGAATTCGAACTGCCGGAAGACTTCGACCTGTCTCTGGCGGATGAGCCGAACGCCCCTGCAGCCAAGCCCGACGCCTTTTCGTCGGAGCTCGATGATGTCAACGCCGAACTGGACCGCTTGTCCCAGAGCCTGGAACATCCGCCCATCGAGCCTTCCTTCACCGCAGAAGATGCGGCGCTGGGCGGTGATGAGCCGGAATTCGACTTCCTCTCGGGCACCAATGAGGTCGCCACCAAGCTGGACCTGGCCCAGGCGTACATCGACATGGGTGATGCGGACGGTGCCAAGGATATCCTGTCTGAAGTGTTGACCGAGGGTGATGAAGGTCAGCGTAGCGAAGCCAAGGAAATGCTCGGCCGCATCTAAAGCCAGGCGCTGTAACAGTGTGGGAGGGGGCTTGCTCCCGATAGCAGTGGCTCAGTCAATGAACCTGTTGACTGATACCCCACTATCGGGAGCAAGCCCCTCCCACATTTGTTTGGCATCGATCCATAACAAAACGCCCGCCACGTATCCGGCGCCTTTATAATGCCCGCCTTTGCGCAACTCATCAGGCTCTCAGTTCTTGGCAAATATAGATAACGCGGCCGCCGAAATGGCGGCCGCAGGCTTTTACCGCATCGCCCTGGGCGTGGAATACAAAGGCTCGCGCTATCGCGGCTGGCAGCGCCAGGCGTCTGGCGTGCCGACGGTGCAGGAAACCCTGGAAAACGCCCTGTCCAAAGTCGCTGATTCGCCGGTATCGCTGATGTGTGCCGGGCGTACCGACGCGGGTGTCCACGCCTGTGGCCAGGTGGTGCACTTCGATACCCAGGCAGAGCGTTCAATGAAGGCGTGGGTGATGGGGGCTAATATCAACTTGCCCCATGATGTCAGTGTGAGCTGGGCCAAGGTCATGCCGGCGCATTTTCATGCGCGCTTCAAGGCCATCGCCCGGCGTTACCGCTACGTGATCTACAACGATCAGATCCGCCCCGCGCACCTCAATGAAGAAATCACCTGGAATCATCGCCCGCTGGACGCCGAGCGCATGGCCGAGGCCGCGCAGCACCTGGTGGGTGTGCATGACTTCAGCGCCTTCCGTGCCGGCCAGTGCCAGGCCAAGTCGCCGATCAAGGAGGTCCACCACCTGCGGGTCACCCGGCACGGCAAGATGATCGTGCTGGATATCCGCGCCGGGGCCTTCCTGCATCATATGGTGCGCAACATTGCCGGCGTGCTGATGACTATCGGCACCGGCGAGCGCCCGGTGGAGTGGGCCAGGGAAGTGCTGGAAAGCCGCATTCGCCGCACGGGCGGCGTCACGGCGCACCCGTTTGGCTTGTATCTGGTGGATGTGGAGTACCGCGACGAGTTCCAATTGCCGGAACGCTTTATCGGTCCACACTTCCTCACAGGTTTCAGCGAACTTGGCGGCTGACGCCCGGAAAAGCTTTTGTTACCATCCGGGACTTTCACGGTCCAAACCCTGAGGTTCTTACGATATGCCAGCCGTTCGCAGCAAGATTTGCGGGATTACCCGCATAGAGGACGCGCTCGCGGCAGTCGAGGCGGGGGCGGATGCCATCGGTCTGGTGTTTTATGCCAGGAGCCCGCGGGCGGTGAATGTGTTGCAGGCGCGGGCAATCATCGCCGCGCTGCCGCCATTCGTGACCACGGTGGGCTTGTTCGTCAATGCCAGCCGTTGCGAACTCAACGAAACCCTGGATGCCGTGCCGCTGGACATGCTGCAGTTCCACGGCGATGAAACGCCAGATGAGTGTGAAAGCTATCAGCGCCCTTACATCAAGGCGCTGCGGGTCAAGGCCGGCGACGATATCGCCGCTGCGTGTGCGGCATATAGCGGCGCTCGCGGGATTCTGCTGGACACCTACGTCGAAGGCGTGCCCGGTGGCACAGGCGAGGCGTTCGACTGGTCGCTGATTCCCGAGGCGCTGGACAAACCGATCATCCTGGCTGGCGGGCTCAACCCTGGGAATGTTGCAGCGGCCATCGAGCAGGTGCGGCCGTATGCCGTGGATGTCAGCGGGGGGGTAGAGCAGGGCAGGGGCATCAAGGATCACAGCAAGATTCGCGCATTCGTGCAGGCCGTGCGCAACAGCAGCGTTGGGATGTGACGGCTGGCAGTCTGCCGCCGTCCATAACTACCACTGTGTAAAACAGCCCGGCGCCGCCTGTGGTGGGCCGGAGATGAAGTGGCAACCCTGCGCTGGCAGGTTGTCTGGAAGGCTGGGGATGCAGGCAGGAAATGGCAGGTCGAACGTCTGACCCCGTCCCGCAGGTATCATCGCCACATATGAATTTAGCTCAAGGGCATACGCGGGGCTGTGTTCAAGCCACCGGTACTGGAGAAAGAAAGCATGAGCAACTGGTTAGTAGACAAACTGATCCCTTCGATCATGCGTTCCGAGGTGAAGAAAAGCTCGGTTCCTGAAGGTCTGTGGCACAAGTGCCCATCCTGCGACGCGGTGCTGTACCGCCCGGAGCTGGAGAAGACCCTGGACGTTTGCCCCAAGTGCAACCACCACATGCGTATCGGCGCGCGCGCGCGCATTGACATCTTTTTGGATGCCGACGGCCGCAATGAGCTGGGCGCTGACCTGGAGCCGGTCGACCGCCTCAAGTTCCGCGATGGCAAGAAATACAAGGACCGCCTGACCGCTGCGCAGAAGCAGACCGGTGAGAAAGACGCGCTGATCTCGGTCAGCGGCAAGCTGCTGGGCATGCCCGTGGTGGTCTCGGCCTTCGAGTTCTCCTTCATGGGCGGTTCCATGGGCGCCATCGTCGGCGAGCGCTTCGTACGCGCTGCCAACTATGCCCTGGAAAACCGCTGCCCGATGATCTGCTTCGCCGCCTCCGGTGGTGCGCGTATGCAGGAAGCCCTGATCTCCCTGATGCAAATGGCCAAGACCTCGGCGGTATTGGCGCGTCTGCGTGAAGAGGGCATCCCGTTCATCTCCGTACTCACCGACCCGGTCTACGGCGGCGTTTCCGCCAGCCTGGCGATGCTCGGTGATGTGATCGTCGGCGAGCCCAAGGCGCTGATCGGTTTTGCCGGCCCGCGAGTGATCGAGCAAACCGTGCGGGAAAAACTGCCGGAAGGCTTCCAGCGCAGCGAATTCTTGCTGGAGCATGGCGCAATCGACTTGATCATTCCACGTGGCGAACTGCGCCCACGCCTGGGCAACCTGCTGGCGCAAATGATGGGCCTGCCGACCCCTGTGTACGTCGCGCCTAAAGTCGAGCCAATCGTCGTGCCGCCGGTGCCTGCAAACCTATGACCCAACGTACCCTGGGCGAATGGCTCGCCTACCTTGAGCAGTTGCATCCGTCCGCCATCGACATGGGCCTGGAGCGCTCGCAACAGGTAGCGGCCCGCCTTGGGTTGGGCCAGCCGGCACCGCGTGTGATCACGGTGACCGGCACCAACGGCAAGGGCTCCACCTGTGCCTTTGTCGCCGCGCTGTTGCAGGCCCAGGGCCTGAAAGTCGGCGTGTACAGCTCACCGCACCTGCTGCGCTACAACGAGCGCGTGCAGCTCAATGGTGTCGAAGCCACCGACGAACAGTTATGCGAAGCCTTCGCTGCCCTGGATGCCGGGCGTGGCGATATTTCCCTGACTTATTTCGAGATGGGCACCCTGGCGGCGCTCTGGTTGTTCGAGCGTGCGCAACTGGATGTGGTGGTATTGGAAGTCGGCCTTGGCGGGCGTCTGGATACGGTCAACGTGGTGGATGCCGACCTGGCGCTGGTCACCAGCATTGGCGTCGACCACGCCGACTACCTGGGCGATACCCGCGAGTCGGTGTCGTATGAAAAGGCCGGAATCTTCCGCCAGGGCAGGCCGGCGCTGTGTGGCGACCTGGATCCGCCGCAACCCTTGCTGGACAAGGTGCGCGAACTGAAGTGCCCGTTCTACCTGCGTGGTCGCGAATTCAATCTTGAAATCGGTGCTTCCCATTGGCAATGGCGCGGGCGTGATGCGCGTGGCAAGGCGGTAGAACTGCTGGATCTGCCACTGCTTAATCTGCCGATGGAAAACGCTGCGCTGGCGCTGCAAGCTTACCTCCTGCTGGACCTGCCTTGGGACGCCGGGCAGATTGCCGCGACGTTGCTGGCGACCAAAGTGGTGGGGCGCCTGGATCGCCGCGCCTTCGACTGGGCAGGCAAGCGCCTGAACCTGTTGTTGGATGTGGGGCATAACCCCCATGCTGCCCACTACCTGACGCAACGCTTGTCGCGCACGCCGCCGGCCGGCCGTCGCCTGGCGGTGTTTGGGTTGTTGGCCGACAAAGACCTCGACGGCGTGGTTGCGCCGTTGCTGGGCAACGTTCAGTCTTGGGCCGTTGCGCCGTTGGATACGCCGCGTAGCCGCCCGGCGGTTGAGCTGGAAGTAGCATTGCAGAACCTTGGTGCGCCGGTGACGTCGTATGCAAGCGTCACCGCTGCCCTCGAGGCTCAGTGTGCGGTAGCGACCGCCGACGACGAAATCCTGTTGTTCGGATCATTTTATTGTGTCGCCGAGGCGCTCGAATGGTTGGCCCGGCGCTCCACGGAGGAAGCTGCACATGGCATTACTGGATAGCGCATACAAGCAGCGAATGGTCGGAGCCCTGGTGTTGGTGGCATTGGCGGTGATTTTCCTGCCGATGCTGTTTTCCCGCCAGGATGAACAGCGCCAGGTCGTGGTTGAGGCGCCTGCTGCACCCCAGGCGCCTGTGGTGCCTCAGGTTCAGGTCGAGCCGGTGTTGGTGCCTGAGCCCCAGGCATTGCCAGAGGAAGAACCCGTGCCGACTGACGAGGAGGTTGCCGCGCAAGAGGCGCCTTCGATGCCGGTGCAGCCGAGTGTGCCGGTGGTCAAGCCGACACCGGCCCCGACAGTCGCCGCCAAACCGGCTGCGCCTGCACCAGCGCCCAAGCCGGTAGCGCCGCAGCCTGCCGCGCCGGGTAAGCCGGACGTGGGCCAGAGTCGCATCGACCCCAATGGCCTGCCGATCAGTTGGTCGATCCAGTTGGCCAGTCTGGCCAATCGTGAAAGTGCCGACGCCCTGCAGAAAAAGCTGCGGGCCCAAGGCTATAACGCTTATATCCGTAGTGCCGATGGCAAGAATCGCGTGTTTGTCGGGCCGTTGATCGAGCGTGCCGAGGCTGATCGCCTGCGGGACTTGCTGGGGCGCCAGCAGAACCTCAATGGGTTTGTGGTGCGGTTCCAGCCGGAGCGCGGCTGATTCAAACAGGCAGTCATGCAATCTGAGTGTGAGAGGGGCTCGCCCTGATGCCAGTCAGTTAAGGCTTTTTGTAGGAGCGAGCTTGCTCGCGAAAAACTCACAGGCGCCGCATTCATTCAGGAAGCACGCGTTTTCGTTAACGTTTTTCGCGAGCAAGCTCGCTCCTACAGAGGGCGATGTACGCTTAACGGACGGGCATTAGGGTTTGCCCGATAGCCATAGGTATCTACAAAACTGTGTAGCAGCCGGCGGTAACCACGATGCGCAGCGAGCCGCTCTTGATCTTGATCTGCTTTTGATCTTAGGCGCCCCGCGCCATGGATGGCGCGGGGCGGCGGCCCCCCAAATTCATGGCGGATTACGGGCACACCGAGCCTAAGCGAGGTGCCGAGTGGTGGGGCAAGAGCGTTTGGGTTACTTTTGCCTGGGCCGGCATTCCGGCTTTTCAAAAGTGACCCGCTGTAAAAGCGGAACCCTAAGTGGCCGTTACCGCAGCAATGGACATGTACTCGTTCTAATCCAAGATTCTGGTCGGCTGTCAGGCCGCCATCGGGGGCAAGCCCCCTCCCACATTTGACCGCGGTGTGTCACGTAGATACCCGTGCCCCGATAGCGATGGAACACCAGTACATTGGCTACTGACATATTGCATCGGGAGCAAACCCCCTCCCACAGTGGTTTATGCTGGGCTTGAAATCGCGTTCATACCGCCCAATCTATTGATTTGCAAAGCACCCGTAATCACAGCTTACCCATCGCCCGGCGCTCTGCTAAAATGCGCCGCCTTATCCGTACGTAGGCTGCACTGTGCCATTTACCTGGGTTGATTGGGCGATCGTTGCCATCGTCGCCATCTCCGCTTTGATCAGTCTGAGCCGCGGCTTCGTAAAAGAAGCACTGTCGTTGCTGACCTGGATCATCGCAGGAGTCGTAGCCTGGATGTTCGGTGGTTCACTGTCGGTCTACCTGGCCGGATACATAGAGACACCTTCGGCTCGCGTCATCGCGGGCTGCGCCATCATGTTCATCGCCACGCTGCTGGTGGGGGCAATGGTCAATTATCTTATTGGCGAGTTGATACGTGTCACCGGCCTCTCCGGGACCGATCGATTTCTCGGCATGGCCTTCGGCGCTGCGCGTGGCGCGTTGCTGGTGGTCGTGGCAGTCGGGCTGTTGAGCCTGGGGCCGGTACAGCAGGATTCGTGGTGGCAGGAGTCGGTACTCGTGCCAAAATTTCTATTGGTTGCAGATTGGTCCAAGAACCTCATCCTGGGGTGGAGCAGTCAGTGGCTGGCCAGCGGAATCAGCGTACCCGCTGATCTTCCGTTCAAGGAACACCTCTTGCCGGCGCAAACGCCTCAGTAAGTTGTGTTCAGTCAAGATTCATTAAGTAGGGGTTGCGTCGCATGTGTGGCATCGTCGGTATCGTCGGTAAGTCGAACGTCAATCAGGCGCTGTATGACGCGCTAACCGTCCTCCAGCACCGCGGCCAGGACGCTGCCGGTATTGTGACCAGCCACGACGGCCGGTTATTCCTGCGCAAGGACAATGGCCTGGTGCGTGACGTGTTCCATCAGCGTCACATGCAGCGCCTCGTCGGGCACATGGGCATTGGCCATGTGCGCTACCCGACTGCCGGTAGCTCTACCTCGGCCGAGGCTCAACCGTTCTACGTCAACTCGCCTTACGGCATTACCTTGGCGCACAACGGCAACCTGACCAACGTTGAACAACTGGCCAAGGAGATTTACGAATCTGACCTGCGCCACGTCAACACCAGTTCCGACTCGGAAGTGCTGCTCAACGTGTTCGCCCACGAGTTGGCCCAGCGCGGCAAGCTGCAGCCGACCGAAGAAGACGTGTTCGCCGCCGTGACGGACGTACACAACCGTTGCGTCGGTGGCTACGCGGTAGTGGCGATGGTCACCGGTTATGGCATCGTCGGTTTCCGCGACCCCCACGGCATCCGCCCGATCGTGTTCGGCCAGCGTCACACCGACGAAGGCGTCGAGTACATGATCGCGTCCGAAAGCGTGTCCCTGGATGTGCTGGGCTTCACCTTGATCCGCGACCTGGCGCCGGGCGAGGCTGTCTACATCACCGAAGACGGCAAGCTGCACACCCGCCAGTGCGCCGTGGCGCCGAAGCTCACTCCGTGTATCTTCGAACACGTCTACCTGGCGCGTCCGGACTCGATCATCGATGGCGTTTCGGTCTACAAGGCGCGTCTGCGCATGGGCGAGAAGCTTGCCGAGAAGATCCTGCGCGAGCGTCCTGAGCATGATATCGACGTGGTCATCCCGATTCCGGACACCAGCCGTACCGCTGCCCTGGAACTGGCCAACCACCTGGGCGTCAAGTTCCGCGAAGGCTTCGTCAAGAACCGCTACATTGGCCGTACCTTCATCATGCCTGGCCAGGCTGCACGCAAGAAGTCGGTGCGCCAGAAGCTCAACGCCATTGAGCTTGAGTTCCGTGGCAAGAACGTGATGCTGGTGGACGACTCCATCGTGCGTGGCACCACCTGCAAGCAGATCATCCAGATGGCCCGCGAAGCCGGGGCGAAGAACGTGTACTTCTGCTCCGCAGCGCCTGCGGTGCGTTACCCCAACGTGTACGGTATCGACATGCCGAGCGCCCATGAGCTGATCGCACACAATCGTTCGACCCAGGACGTGGCCGACTTGATCGGCGCCGACTGGCTGATCTACCAGGACCTGCCAGACCTGATCGAAGCGGTCGGCGGTGGCAAGATCAAGATCGACCAGTTCGACTGTGCCGTGTTCGACGGCAAGTACGTGACCGGTGATGTCGACGAGGCTTACCTGAACAAGATCGAGCAGGCGCGCAACGACTCGTCGAAGATCAAGACCCAGGCGGTCAGTGCGATCATCGACCTGTATAACAACTGAGTAACAACCGGCCCTGAGGGGCCGGTTTTGTATCTTAAATAAAGTATTGAGTAAGGAGTCGCAGCATGAGTCAGGAATGGGATGCCGGTCGGTTGGACAGCGACCTCGATGGCGTAGCTTTCGATACCCTGGCTGTGCGCGCCGGCCAGCACCGTACCCCGGAAGGTGAGCACGGCGACCCGATGTTCTTCACCTCCAGCTACGTGTTCCGTACTGCCGCTGACGCTGCTGCGCGGTTTGCCGGCGAAGTGCCGGGTAACGTGTATTCGCGCTACACCAATCCGACTGTGCGTGCGTTCGAAGAGCGCATCGCGGCCCTGGAAGGCGCTGAGCAGGCCGTGGCGACCGCCACCGGCATGGCGGCCATCCTGGCCGTGGTGATGAGCCTGTGCAGCGCTGGCGACCATGTACTGGTATCGCGCAGCGTGTTTGGCTCGACCATCAGCCTGTTCGAAAAGTATTTCAAGCGCTTCGGTATCGAAGTGGACTACGTACCCCTGGCAGATCTGTCCGGCTGGGACGGGGCCATCAAGGCCAATACCAAGCTGTTGTTCGTCGAGTCGCCTTCCAACCCGCTTGCCGAACTGGTCGATATCGCCGCGCTGGCCGAAATCGCGCACGCCAAGGGTGCGATGCTGATCGTCGACAACTGCTTCTGCACCCCGGCCTTGCAGCAGCCGTTGAAGCTGGGTGCGGACATCGTGGTGCATTCGGCGACCAAGTTCATCGACGGCCAGGGTCGTTGCATGGGCGGCGTGGTGGCTGGCCGCAGCGAGCAGATGAAAGAAGTGGTGGGCTTCCTGCGCACCGCCGGTCCGACCCTGAGCCCGTTCAACGCCTGGATCTTCCTCAAGGGTCTGGAAACCCTCAGCCTGCGTATGAAGGCCCATTGCGCCAATGCTCAGGCCCTGGCCGAGTGGCTGGAGCAGCAGGACGGTATCGAGAAGGTGCACTACGCCGGGCTCAAGAGCCACCCGCAACATGCATTGGCCCAGCGCCAGCAGCGTGGTTTCGGCGCGGTGGTGAGCTTTGAAGTGAAGGGCGGCAAAGACGGCGCCTGGCGTTTTATCGATGCGACGCGGCTGATTTCCATCACTGCCAACCTGGGCGACAGCAAGACCACCATTACTCACCCGAGCACCACCTCCCACGGGCGCCTGGCGCCGCAGGAGCGTGAAGCCGCCGGTATCCGTGACAGCCTGATCCGTATCGCGGTGGGCCTGGAAGATGTCGCTGACTTGCAGGCAGACCTGGCCCGCGGGCTGGCGGCCTTGTGATCGAGTGGTCCATGGAGGCTGCAGCGGCCACTAACGGGCGCGTTGCACTGGTAACGGGGGCGGCGCGCGGCATTGGCCTCGGTATTGCGGCGTGGCTGATCAGCGAAGGCTGGCAGGTGGTATTGACTGACCTGGACCGCGAGCGCGGTTCCAGGGTGTCCAAGGTGCTGGGCGAGAATGCCTGGTTCATCACCATGGACGTGGCTGACGAGAAGCAAGTCGCCCAGGGTGTCGCCGAGGTGCTGGGGCAGTTCGGGCGCCTGGATGCGCTGGTGTGCAATGCGGCGGTCGCCGATCCGCGCAATATCACCCTGGAAAGCCTCGATCTGGCCCACTGGAATCGCGTACTGGCGGTCAACCTCAGCGGGCCGATGCTGCTGGCCAAGCATTGTGCGCCTTACCTGCGCGCCCACGGCGGTGCCATCGTCAACCTGGCGTCGACCCGGGCCCGTCAATCGGAGCCGGACACCGAAGCCTACGCGGCGAGCAAGGGTGGCCTGCTGGCCCTGACCCACGCCTTGGCCATGAGCCTGGGCCCGGAAGTGCGGGTCAATGCGGTCAGCCCCGGCTGGATCGATGCGCGTGATCCTGCTGCGCGCCGTGCCGAGCCGCTCACCGACGCCGATCATGCCCAGCACCCTGCGGGCAGAGTAGGCACGGTAGAGGACGTGGCGGCGATGGTAGCCTGGTTGCTGTCGCGTCAGGCCGGGTTTGTCACCGGGCAAGAGTTTGTGGTGGATGGTGGTATGAGCAAGAAGATGATTTATAGCGAGTAGGGCGGGGTAGCTGTCTTGAAGTGATTTTGTCTTTTTCAGAAAAACTTCAAGCGGGCTATTGACTTAGGTCCGCTACCTGCGTAAATTTCGCGGCCTCAACGAAGCAAAGGGTGATTAGCTCAGCTGGGAGAGCATCTGCCTTACAAGCAGAGGGTCGGCGGTTCGATCCCGTCATCACCCACCACTTCTTGAGAGTCTTGCTTCAGGGCAAGACGCAACGTTAAAGGTTGCACCGACGCGCAGCGGTAGTTCAGTCGGTTAGAATACCGGCCTGTCACGCCGGGGGTCGCGGGTTCGAGTCCCGTCCGCTGCGCCATATTTTCCAGGTTCGATGTATCGGGCTTGAGATTGAACAACCCAGGTTGATCGATCAGATGTTTAAAGGTGGTTGAGGCTGTACGCTCAATCAGCCAAGCGATACGCAGCGGTAGTTCAGTCGGTTAGAATACCGGCCTGTCACGCCGGGGGTCGCGGGTTCGAGTCCCGTCCGCTGCGCCATATCTGTCTCAAGGCCCACTGAACGCCTTGAAGCACAAGAAAGCCACCGGCTGACTTGATCCGATAGCAAAGACCCTGGTCGAAAGACTGGGGTTTTTTGTGTCTGGCGTTTGTAAAACCTCACCATCGTGTTCGCAGCAGCCAACGCCCAATCTCTTGAGCTACGCCAATATCCCGCATTAACAGGCAAACGGCCGACAGATCGTATCGATCTTGTCGGCCGTTTTGCATTGTTGTGTCAAAAAATTTCCATGTGGTTATTTGCCGCAGGCGCAGAAACCTTTAAAGTTAACTCTTCGGTCAACTTTGCACTGTCATCATGGCCTTTTAGTTCGTCCAGAAAGGCTTCTGCAAGTCTCCAGATTCGCTGCACTTAACCATAAGGGCGGATGTATAACCGCTCAGAGGATGATCCATGTCCAACCGTGAAATAACCCGGCGTTCGTTCCTTCAGGGCGGGCTGGTGGCGGGTGTGAGCGTCACGCTCACGCCGCTCAGCACCCAGGCGCTGGCGGCCTTGATGGAAAACAGCGTCACCGTGCCCTCCGAAAAATGGCTGGGCAATAACGGCAAGGCGCGCCAGCGTAACGATGCCTTGTCGAAAGTCTGTGGCAGTAAAGTCTTCGCCCGCGACATCCGTTCCAAGGACATGCCAGGCTGGCCTGTGCAGCAAGGTCACGCCATGCTGCTCAAGACCACCAAGGCCGACCATATCTATGCGGGCTACGACCTGGCGTGGCTCGGCGCCGGCCTGCAGCCGGACCGTATTGTTACCGCTGCCGACCTGGACAACGACGGTATCGTGTTCCCGCAAGAACATGCTCCGGATCCACTGTTGCCGGAAGGCAAGGTGCCGATGTTCATCGGTCATCCGGTGGCGATCCTGATCTGGAACGATTTCGAGCGGTTCCGTCAGGCAAAAAACAAACTCAAGTTCAATGACAAGGCGATTCGTTACGGCGCCAAAGTGCCGTACTACGAAGGCGACCCTTACGGTAGCTTTCGCTACGTGCGCGTTGGCGGCCCGACCTCGGCAGATGAGGATGAATTCGCCAGTCTCAAGGATTCGATCCTGTTCCCGATGCTGAAAAACCGGCGCCCGGTGTGGAATTCCCAGCCGAACCTGCACGGCAACCTGACCGAGCGCGGTCTGTTCTACGCCGACCGCATGAAGAGCCAGCTCAACACGCCGCCGGATAACTGGTTGGTGTTCGACGAGCGCTACAAAACCCCATCGATCGAACCGGCGGCCATGGAGCCGGATAACGGCAACGGCTGGTACGATCCAGCGACCAAGACCCTGCACTTTGTGGTGGCCACCCAGTGCCCATTGGAAGTTGCGACCGAGACCGCAAAAATGATCTCGCCGTCGCGCTTCGGCCTGGCCAACCTGAATATGCACCCCGGTTATACCGTGGGTTACGGCTCCAAAGACCACAATATCTTTGTCTACTACGCCGCCCTCGCAGCCTTGTATGGCGGCGGCGTGCCGGTGCGCCTGGCCAATGACCGTTACGAGCAGTTCCAGAGCGGCATCAAGCGTCACCCGTTCGACATCCGCTACCAATTGGCTGTCGACAAGAACGACCACAGCTTCAAGATCTTCCTGGCTGATATGAGCGTCGATGGCGGTGGCCGGGTCAACTACAGCCCCTCGGTCGCCGCAGTAGGCGCCACGGCTGCGCAATCGATCTACTACATGCCGCAGAACGACCTGCAAGTCACCGCCTATCACTCGCGGGGCGTTGAAGCCGGTTCGATGCGCGGGTACGGCACCCTGCAGAGCATGGCCGCGACGGAAATGATGGTCGACGAAATCGCCGGTCGTCTCGGTGTGGATGCCATCGAGCTGCGTCGCAAGAATGCCCTGCGTTCGGGCATGAAGAACACCCAGGGCGCCATTCCTGCCGGTGCCTTACGCCTGCACGAAATTCTCGACAAAGCCGCTGTGCACGACGTGTGGAAGAACCGCGACGCGATCAAGAAACAACGCGAAGCCGCTGACCCGGACAACTGGTACGGCGTCGGTTTTGCCATCTGCCAGAAAGACTTCGGTACCGGTTCCGAAGCACCGATGGCCAGTATCGAGTTCAGCGCAGACGGTCGCATCAGTCTGCGCCACATCGGTATCGAAATCGGCACCGGCATGTCGACCTCGCAGTCGCTGGTGGTGGCTGATTTCCTCGGCAGCCCGGCACACGAAGTGAAGACCGGCGAAACAGAATGGAAGGAGATGCAGCTGATCACCAGCGGCAACCCTTACATCATGAGTCAGGCCGAGCAGGACAACCTGCTGCGCAACCCGCGTTGGGTAGGCAAGCTCGCTTCGGCGTCTTCGGCCACCAACTCGGCGTATTACTTCAGCCATGCCACCCGTGAAGCGGCGCGCGTGCTGTTCAACCACGGATTGTGGCCGGCGGCGTTGGAGATCTGGCGTCAGGGTCCGTTCGGCGGCCAGGCCAACCCCTATGTGGTACGCCGTGAGGATGCGCATTGGGTCGACGGCAAGCTCACCGCCAACGGCATGCAACCGTTGAGCTTCGAGGTGTTGGCCAGGCACGCCCACGAGCGTGGCCTGGTCACCGCTGCCACTGTCCACGGGTTCAACCGCTGGAGCTGGGCAGAGGCTGAATACAGCATCGACGGCGTTCGCGAGCGCCTGCCCCTCGACGGTCTGGCGGTGAAGTACGGCGACGGTGCGCCGAAAGCCAAGCAAGCGCTGATGAGCACCGCCGGTTTCCACCTGTTGGACCGCCAGAACATCAGCTACCCCGCGACGCAGTTGAACAACGCTGCCGTGACTTACTACAGCCCGGTGGCCACATTGGTCGAGTTGAAGGTCAACAAGGGCTCGGCGCAGGTCGAAGTGCTCAATCACCATTCGTGGATCGAGTGCGGCCGTGTGTTGGTGGAGGAATTGGTTAAAGGCCAGCTCGAAGGCGGTGTCGCCATGGGTATCGGTCACGCGTTGATGGAGGAGATGCCGCTGTACGAAGGCGGGCCGGGGGAGGGCGACTGGAACTTCAACCGTTACCGTCTGCCGATGGCGCGTCACGTAGCCGTGTGGAAGCAAACGTCGGAGATTCTGCCGGCGCTGTCGCCAAGCGACCCGCCCAAGGGGATCGCTGAAGTGGTGATGATCCCGATCGTCGGGGCCATCGGTAATGCCGTGGCCCACGCCATCGGTAAACGTGTTCGCGACCTGCCAATCACGGCTGCGCGCATCAAGGAGGCCCTCAATGGCTGACCGTCCGCTTCAACTGACCCTCAATGGTCAATCCGTCGGCCCGGTGGACATCCCTGATGACCTGCCGATGATCGATTACCTGCACGAATACAAAAACCTTACCGGCTCGCGTCTAGGCTGCGGCCAGGGTATTTGCCACGCTTGCGTGGTGATCGTCGACAACCCGGACGGCACCAGCGAGGAAGTGCGCACGTGCATCACTGGCGCGCATTACTTTGAAGGCAAGAAAGTGCGCACCATCGAATCCCATGCCAAGCGCGACGAGTCGGGGCAGGTCACAGAGCTGAACCCGATCCAGCAGCGCTTTGTGGACGAGTTCGCGTTCCAGTGCAGCTACTGCGCACCGGGCTTCGTCAACGCGGCGACGGTGCTGGTGGAAAAGCTGCAACGCCAGCCGATTGTGCAAAGCCAGCTGGAACAGGTTATCGAAGACAGCCTGGGCCATCACATCTGCCGGTGCACCGGGTATGTGCGTTACTACAACGCCACCCGCAACGTGCTGAACGATCTCGGCCTGGTCAAGGAGGGTTAAGCATGAAGCTATTTCTGACCCGCCTGACCCTGGCGGTCGGCCTGGCTGCGCCAGTGTTGTTTGCCCATGCCGATGATCAGGTCAAGCGCGGTGAATACCTCGCCCGCGCAGCTGACTGCATGGCGTGCCACACGGCACCGGGCGGCGCGCCGTTTGCGGGCGGCTTGCCGATCGTCTCGCCGTTCGGCACGATCTATGGCACCAATATCACGCCGAGCAAAGAGCACGGCATCGGTTTGTACAACGATGACGAGTTCTTCGCTGCGCTGACCGAAGGCAAGCGTCGCGACGGTGCGCATTTGTATCCGGCGATGCCATACACCTCGTACCACCTGATGCCCCGTGAGGATTCGGACGCGATTCATGCGTACCTGAAAACTATCGAGCCTATCGAGCGCGCATCGCCGGAGACCCGCCTGAGCTTTCCGTTCAACGTGCGCCTGGGCCTGATCGGCTGGAACCTGCTGTACGGCAAAGCCCTGGAACTGGAGCCGGCCGAAGGCAAAAGCGATACCTGGAAACGCGGCCAGTACATGGTCGAGGTACTCGGTCATTGCGGCGAATGTCACACACCTCGCGGTCTGCCGGGTGCGATGCAGTTGGACAAGCGCCTGACCGGCGGCATTCTCAATGGTTATTTGGCGCCGAGCCTGCTCGCCACTGACCTGGCGGCTCGTGGCTGGAATGAGCAGGACCTGGCCACGTTCCTCAAGCACGGCATGAGTGCCCAAGGCACGATGTTCAACGAGATGTTCCCGGTGTTCCATAACAGCACCCAGGGCTTGAGCGATCCGGATCTGGCGGCGATGGCGACGTTCCTGCTGGGCGATAAACCGCCGGCCGCCAAAGCGCTTGTCGAAGTGCCAATGGATCAACTCAGCCCGAGCGCTCAGCGCGGCCGCCAGGAATACCTGAACGTCTGCGCCGGTTGCCATGCCGCAGGTGGCGAAGGCAAGCCCCACATCGCAGTGGCCATGCGCGGCAACACCACGCTGCGCCTGGAAGACCCGCGCAACCTGCTGCGCGTGATCGAGGACGGTATCGGCGAACAGAAGTTTTCCGGGTTCGAGCACATGCAACCGATGCCGGGGTTTTCCGACAAGCTCAATGCACAACAGCTGACCGATCTGCTCAATTACCTGCGCCAAGGCTGGGGCGGCCAATCGGCTGAGCTGGCCGTGAACGATGTGCAGAAGCTGCAAGCCCAGGCGCCGTCCGCCGAACACGAGGCGCATTGACGGCAGTGTAGAAAGCGCTCAACCAGTGTGGGAGCGAGCAAGTCGCTCTCACACCGGGGTGTGTGTCTACATTCCGAATTTATCCCGCAGGCCGTAATACCACGCCCCCAGCGCCGCAAACGGCGTGCGCAACAGCTGTCCACCCGGGAACGGGTAATGCGGCAGGTCGGCAAACGCATCAAAACGCTCTGCCTGACCTCTTAGCGCTTCTGCCAGCACCTTGCCTGCCAGGTGCGTGTACGTCACGCCATGGCCGCTGCAACCCTGTGAGTAATAGATGTTGTCGCCAAGACGGCCTACCTGCGGCAAGCGCGACAGCGTCAGCAGGAAGTTGCCGGTCCAGGCGTAATCGATCTTCACATCCTTCAACTGCGGGAATGCCTTGAGCATTTTCGGCCGGATGATTGCCTCGATATTCGCCGGGTCCCTAGCGCCATACACCACGCCGCCGCCGAAGATCAGGCGCTTGTCACTGGTGAGGCGGTAGTAGTCGAGCAGGTAGTTGCAGTCCTCGACACAGTAATCCTGCGGCAACAAGGTCTTGGCCAATTCGTCGCCCAGTGGTGCGGTGGTGATCACCTGCGTGCCACACGGCATCGATTTGGCTGCCAGCTCCGGCACCAGGTTGCCCAGATAGGCATTGCCGGCAACGATGATGAATTTGGCCCTGACCCTGCCTTCGGCGGTATGCACCACGGGGTTGGCACCGCGCTCGATGCGCACCGCAGCCGATTGCTCATAGATCGTACCGCCCAGCGACTCAACCGCGGCCGCTTCGCCCAGCGCCAGGTTGAGCGGGTGGATGTGCCCGCCGCTCATATCCAGCAAGCCGCCGACATAGTTGTCACAGGCCACCACCTCGCGGATGCGGCGTTCGTCCAGCAGCTCCAGTTGCGTATGGCCGTAGCGCTCCCACAGGCGCTTCTGCGATTCCAGGTGGCCCATATGCTTACTGTTGAGCGCGGCAAACACACCGCCGTCCTTCAAGTCGCACTGGATCTGGTACTTGGCCACGCGCTCGCGAATGATCCTGCCGCCTTCAAAGGCCATCTGCCCGAGCAATTGTGCTTGCTTAGGGCCGACGCTGCGCTCGATCACGTCGATATCGCGGCTGTAACTGTTGACGATCTGCCCACCGTTACGGCCCGAGGCACCAAAGCCGACCTTGGCTGCTTCCAGGACGGTCACGCGAAAGCCGTTCTCCAGCAGGAACAGCGCGCTGGAAAGCCCGGTATAACCGGCACCAATCACGCACACATCGGTTTCGACTTCACCTTGCAGTGTCGGGCGAGGCGGAACTGCATTGGCGGAAGCGGCGTAATAAGACTGGGGGTAGGGGGTGTTCGCCATCCTGGAACCTCTGTTTTATATTTTTTACGAGTGCGGCGATCCTACCTGAGTTGAAAATTGCCTGCCAGCCACCGGAAAATCACAGGCGTGCCCGGCGCAAATAAAAAATTCGCATATTCATAGGCTTAGCTGCAAAAAAGATGTTGACACCCCTCCGGAATTCCGTAGAATGCCGCCTCACAGCAGGCACGTAGCTCAGTTGGTTAGAGCACCACCTTGACATGGTGGGGGTCGTTGGTTCGAGTCCAATCGCGCCTACCAAACAAAATCCGCTCTGCTGGGCGGTCTGGAAGGGCTCACCGAAAGGTGGGCCCTTTTTTGTTGCCTGAAATTCATGCAGAACGTTCACAAAATATCGCGTTCGTTCACACTGAGCAATGTGAACGGCGATTCAGGTTGCAAGTATGAAAGAGGTTGGGGCGGAGTACGGTGGTAAATCACTGGTCCCTGATTAAGCCAGTGATGTGGCAGCCAGCTACTGTAAATCGGTAAGCTCCACTCGCAACTCCTTCAGGTAGGGACGGCCATGGGCATTTTCGATATTGACGATTTCCTTGCACGAGCAAAGATTTTCATCGACGCAGGAGACGAGAATTCATTACGCCACGCTTGCCTTGAGATGCGGCTGGCACTTGAACGTATTGTCTATCAGAAGCTTGGGCAAGTTGGCCCTAAATTGCCTCCTTCCATCTTCCGGAAATGGCAACCAGACAAAGCGTTGAAGATGCTTCGCAGCTTTGAGCCAAAAGCCGATCTGGACATGTCAATCGCGTTTACTGGCCCGGACGGCGTTTCATTCCCCATTGGCGACTACAAGATGTTTTCGGTCGAGTGGCTCAACAAGCATTACCAAAAGCTAAGCAGTTTCCTACACGCGCCCGCCCTTGCTGATACACGTAATCTGAAGTTAACTCCGGCCGTTGTTCAAGGATTTCTGAACGAGATCGAACGTGTTGCGTCAGCAACGGTGGTGTTGTCGATAAATAAAATCGATACGTTCACTTGCGGTGTTTGCGGAAAAGATATGTACGCAAGCCAATCTCAGGTTGAAGCCAGTGCCACGGTCGAATGCCCATGGTGCTGCAATAAACACCTCGTTAGGTGTGAAGACGAAGACACGTACATAATCGAGCCATCGAACCTGTGTATCGTGCCTTGCATGAAATGCAAGAGTCCTATGGCGATAGAACATCTCGAAGTCAACGACAGGAAGGCGTGCTGGAGCTGCGGACAACTGCATCATTTCGACTGGGGGTATACGATGATCCCGTCAGGCTCGGAAGCCGCAAGTAAAATAGAGACATAGGGAAAACCGTTTTCCTGGAATCCTATTTCTCCGCCGGAAAAAGGGTGGGGCTGTATGGTTTGCCAAATTCCCCGCAAAAAATAAAGCAGCGTCTGCTGGCGTTTCCAGTATGACGTAAGGGAAAATAATAGGGGCTGATAGTGGGTTAGGTTTGAGTAGGAGAGGCGCTAAGCACGCCACGAGTAGGTCAAATGGCAATCTGCGGGAAATAGAAATAAGTTGGGTGGCTCTGAAGCTCTACAAGCTTCAGAACGAGACTTTGAAGGCGAGTATCGAGACCCTGATAATGGCCCGCACTCGCTCCTACGAGCGTTACTGCTCACGTCCTGGAGCCGCTTATTAGTTCGCATGTCTGTCAGCCAGTTGCTGTGCTGCGTCTAAAGCGAATTGAAGGACGTTTGCGGCCTCTGTGAAGGCTTCTGGGTCATCCGTACCTTCGTAGATAATTCCCCCCTCTATGACGTCCTGTACGACGCTATCGACGTACTGATAGAAGCTAACAACCAACTGAGCATCCTTTGGCGCGAGGTAGCCAAGTTTCCCAAGATTGGCGACGTAGACCCTGCAATAGTGCTGTGGGATTCGTACCTGCAATGAGGCTTCTGAGCGTTCTTCTTCAGGCGTTTCGAGTAACTGGTTTCCCATTTCGGTTAGACCGGCGTAGTAGCCTCGCTCTACGGCAATTTTCCTTAGTGCCAATACTTCAGCAACGATAGCCACGCGAACGCTTGTACGTTCCTGCCAGCGTTGCCAAAACCACCCACCGACTGCTACTAAAGCGGTGAGAAGCAGGCCTGCGGTGCTGATGATTTCACTGGTTTGCATTGCATTCTTATCCTTGTACTAGATGCTGGCAGAGCCGAGGGGGAGGGGCTGTGACGCACGACGTGTATTCGAAAGGTGCACGACTGAGAAGAAGCTTATGGCAGTTTCCAACTGCCCGCCCTAGATGTAAATGGCGGTTAATTCGCCTCGCAGTCAGGGCAGACGTGTTTGTTCAACTCCTGACCTAGCTCCAGAATCCGGCGATACACGCTATACGTTTCTTCAAGCAAATCGTGTCCCCAGCAGCGTGGGAACTCCATCTCCGGTTCCTTCGAACTGAACGTATACGAGAATTTCTCTACCCGTAGGCCACTCACTCCCTCTTCAAAGGACACGCTTGGTTTACTCTCTAACAGACGACGGTGCTTAGAGATGTTGCTAAACGCTGCAAGGTAGCGAAACCAGTAAGATGAATTCAGCGCCAGCATACCTTGCTTCAGAGCTGATTCCGGCAGCTTGTCTGCAACCCTGCCGAAGGTGGAATCGCGCTCAGGTAAAGGTATTGGCATAGCCAATGTATTTGCTAGCTGGGCAAAAATGTCAGCGTAGTTTCGCACGGTGTGGATCGTGGCAATGATGTTTGCTTCATGAGCGAGAGCTGCCCTACTGAAATCAGGCTCAAAGCTCATCATGGCAACAAACATTTTGTAGTTATTGTCATCCGGCTGCTTAAACTCTGCGAATGCGTCCCTTGCCAGTCGAGCGTGGTATTGGACGATCAGGGCTGAGCGGCTAAGCGACTTCGGTATCTCGGCAGTCTGGCTATCCTCAGGCCGAGTTGTCTCAATCCATTCCTGAAGTTGCCTCAGCTTCCATGTGGTTGTCATGCACCAGCTCCGTTCTTTGGGTCAGGAAGCGTATCACTGCTTAGAATGTTGAAGCTTTTTCTCGTCGTCCTCAAAGAAATACTCCTGCCACCGAAGGAATCAAATATGACCTCTGAGCTTCACATTGCAGACCAGATATCGCTCAAGGCGGTGGAAGAGTCCACTAAGCTCGACCAGTTCCTGTTGGGTGCCACAGTGGCTATCTGCGCCTACCTTGCACAAAACAACGTATACAGTCCGATCGGTTTGAATCGCAGCACGGCGATGATTGGCTGTATGTTGATCTTCGCCGCGAGCGCGGCACTTGGATTCATGCGGATGAACATTGTCGTAAGGGTGTTCCACGAGAACGCCAAGCTAGCTGCCGTGAGCAAATCTGAGAAGAAAAACCATTTAGACGAATGTCAGCGGCTATTGTGGTGGGGCAAATGGTACGGCCACATACGCAACGTTTTACTCTTCGCAGGGCTGGCAGCTTTCATAGCGGCTAAAGTGGGGGCTTCCTATTACTGCCAAGGCTGCATGCCTCGCCTTCCTGTCTGAAATCGCGGAGTGCCTTTGTCCGATGTGAGCGTGCGGAATCATCCTGACATTGGGCTGGCTTCAGCAGTGTTTGACTGGTGGCCAAGTCAAGAGATGCCAACGTGACTCAAGCATTTAACTCAAGGCTATGTATCATTCGGGTATTGACTGCGGATTTAACATAGCTGACATCCGCCCTTCCAAGAATGGCAACCAGAAGCCGGCAAACTAATGCCTTCATTTGCAGCGGAGCGTTGTTGGGATCCGCGCCGGGATCGTTGCCGCCGTAAATCGAGAACCCAAGTGGCTCATCAAAAAATATCGCTTCGTGGATGGTGTTGTTACGAACGATTGATAGGGATGAGGGGTCAGCTATGGTGTTCTCTGCCCATTTGGGTACGGGGATGTCGAATTTCTCACACATCCACTGGATTCGCCCTGCATGAGGCTGATTGAATTTCGGTCCTTCCTTGACTGCCACCAGTCTGAAACAGGCATCTAATGCCATGTAGAGATACTGAAACTGCTCAAAGGGAAGATTCTGTGGATATTGTGCCAAGAACAATGCGTGGATGACCGCAGTAACCCTCTTGGATGCCGACGGATCGCCACGCTCCAGTTCTAAGAAATTGAGTGCCAATTGGATGGCGTCTGTTACGGTGCAGCGGCGAAGGGAGAAGTCAACGAGCTTCCCTGGTTTGATAGGGGTTGCGTCAAGAAAGCCTGCCTCTGTTGTCGTTAGGCGCATGCCAGTGAAGAAGGACAGGCACCAGACGACGAAATCGATATCGTCTTGACTCTCGCTTCTGTGCAGTGTCAGGACATGGGTCTTGGGTAGTCCGAAGATGCGAGCACTATAGGGCAGTGACCGGATATGTCCGCTCATTATGTCCCGTTGCTGTTGTGCTCCCGGATAGAGCCAGTCCTTGATGACGTTTACGTCTCCGATGATTGCGGCTACTTTCGCTTCATGCCCCGAGAGAGTCAGAATGGAAAACTGATTAGTTTCGATGTCGCAATGTATCGGGTAATAGCCGAGCTCTGCGGAAATCCCGCCCCCCGTTGACGCTTGGTGTGGTTGTCCGGTCATAGCACTAACGGCCTCATGCAATTCTGGATTCACTCAAAAGTTAAATCGAAGTGCTTCTATCATACATGCGGCTGAATTAGTCTCCCCCTTCAAGCTGGTCCATTCATGCGACCTCCGTTTCTCGCTTGATCCGGTAAACGGTGGCAACGCCACAGTCAGCCAGCTTGGCAATTTGATCAGCAGACATTGTTGGATGCTTCCGCATCAGCGCCTGTACCTCAGCCCACTTGGCAGCGTTCCTGCCTTTACCTGTTGGCTTCCACTCAGGATTAGCGGCTCGCTTGTTCTCTAGTCCTTGCTTGATGCGTTCCACACGTTTCTCTTGATCCAGTCGTGCCATGGTTGCCATCAGATCGATCAGCATGTTGTTGATCACGTCCATGATTTGCCCGGTGATTCCTTTGGCTTCAACCAGCATGTGACTGGTAGGCAGATCAGCTACAACCAGACGCAATCCCTTGGCCTTGATAGTAGCCTTGAGCGTGTCCCAGTCAGTCTGTGAAAGGCGACTCAGGCGGTCTACAGACTCAACCAATAGCACGTCTCCACTCTCGGCCGTATCGAGCAAGGAAAGCAACTCAGGACGATTGAGCTTGGTCCCACTGATGTTCTCTGCATACACGCCTACGGTACTCAAACCCTTTTCGACAGCGAACAACTCCAGGGCGACTTTTGCACGGTTAGCGTCTTGATCTTTCGTTGATGCACGAAGGTAGAGGTGGGCATTCAAGGTGGACTATCCTTTGATCTTAGATTGGATAGATAAATGATAATTGAATCTTATGTCTATCTGCAATAGGTATTTGATAGTGATAGGCGAGTCGCTATCGAACTACCAGTTATGTCTACTCCTTTGATAGCGACTTATTGTCGGAGCTGAAGAATTCCAGCGGTGATAGCGGACGCGTTCGCATCAAGGGTTTCCAATGCGGTGATCGCGTTTTCATGGGCTTCGCTTGAACCATTGGCTCTAGCCCATAGAGCTACTTCTTCAATTGCAGCGGCTAACGCGTATTGGTTTTGCAGCAGAAGGGTTAGCACGTCTGCTGTGGCTATGTGGGCATCTGTGTTGTTTGGCATGACGGTCATCCTTGAGTGTTAATCGGAGATTTTCAAAACCAGTTGCTCCCTATTGTCCCAGCTCTTCCTCCACTAGGAGAATCAGCGTGGACGGGCTGCACTTCAAAGCACTGGCTAGCTTGAATAAGACAGCAATCGTAGGTTGATTGACGCCCCTCTCGATCAGACTGACGTAATTCCGTTGCACGTCGGCTTCCAGTGCCAACTGTTCTTGGGTAACGCCCGCTTCGCGTCTTTTCTGTCGTAGCACACGCCCAAAGGCTACCCCGATCTCCAATGCAATCACTCCACGCTAGTGAGCGGGCACTGTCGTGGTTGAGCATCAGCAGGTCTTCACAATATACTGTGAATTCGTACTCTAACAATCAAAGGAATTAATTGATGAACACCGTTTCTCGCTTGCTATGCCTGCTACCACTTCTCGCATCTACCACCGCCATGGCTGACACCTACCCAAAGCGAACGCTCGTTGCAGGTTCGATGGTTTGTTACAAGGCCGGTGACTGGACAAAGTTGGTGGAGGCGTCGCTTGATCAGGACGAAGATGAGGCTGAACGCTTGATCGGCTCAGGAAAGTGCCGAACGATCTCAACAGGGACCAAGGTCAAATTCATTGAGGGTCCCAAGGACGGCGACAAGTCTGCACTGATCCAGCTACCCAGCGGGAAAACCGCCATGACAGCGAATGGTTGGCTACGTTGATTTTTACTCAATGAGCCAATAGGCACACCAACCACTACCGAGTTAGGGCAAGGCATGAACGAAAAGCTGTTTGTACTGACCACCCAGAAAAAGAAAACCAACCACATCCTGCACCTGCTGATGTGCATCCCTACATACGGGTTGTGGCTCTTCGTCTGGGGCATCACCATGCGGGGCAAAGATGCACACAACAGGAAGCTCGACAAGCAAATCAATCAGATCATGCACTACAAGACGCAAGGCTTGAGTGATAACGATACATACCAACAGATCAAGAATGACCAGTTGAACTCTGACGTATTTCAAGGGCGGATGATCTTTGTGATTCTGGTTGTTGTGTTCCTCTACTTCTACCTGCGGTAACTATTGAACACGCAGGTTGTTGCACACGTAAAGCGGAGCTTTGAGCATGATACCCTCCCAGCTTCGCTGACGTGTTTTTTGCACCGACAGCGTGAGCTTTCAACTATACTCAGCTACGGCGTGACCGCCGGCATTCCTTTGGATGTACTCTAGTAATCAAATGAGATTTACATAAATCCAGCTCTTCGCTTGTGATTTTGATCTTGCTCTTCTTTGTTGGTGCAAAAATGAATACGTCTGTATTCAGTGTTACTCCCGGCAGCGGACGCTGACAGTTATACCCATCACCTTCGGTGGGAGCAAATCAAGAGCAAGAGCAAGTGCTTGGATGTGTGTTGATACTCTATTAATTTACTGGTGTGCTGATCCAGAATCAGGACGATACGACTATTGCCTATGAAATGGGTTATCCCACACTCAGACGTTCCGTCTAAAGGTCGTTCGCTTCGCTCTCTCTTTCCGACGTTAATTAAAAAATGATCAACTATGACCAGCTTGAGCGTTCTGGTCACAGAGTTGGTTCGGTCTGATGCTGAGCACTTTCGTCACTGGAAATAGTCGGAAATAGTCTTTCTTTCCTTTTTCTTTCCGACGTTAATTAACATCCCTTGCGGAACGTCCTTAGAGCCTCGCCGTAGGCTAAGTAATCCCCAGCCAGCCGCAGGGCTGCAATATGCTCTGGCACCTCCCGTAACGGCTTGTAGGGCACGAGAGCCACGTGAGAATAGGCAAGCTTGGACTCAAGCTTATAAGCGTCCTCATAGTACCGTAGTAGTTCAGGTCGTCGCAGCAGGTAAGAATGAATTCCATGAGCCGCGTGTCGAGCCGCTTTGATAATACGCTCAGCCTTTCGTTTTGCTACTCCGGTTGCCATTACAGCCTGCACGGTGAACTCCCTGAGGTGCAAAGCACCTAGCACTTCGTTCATGGAAACATTACAGACGTTCTGTGACTGTCTAGCGGAGGTCAGGCAACTGCCAAAGACAATGTCAGCCAACCACGCAGGCTTGGCGCAAGTCAGCTCGCCAGCAATATGTGCAATTGGGTTGACTGTAGATACGCGTTTGCGACCAGCACCCCGTGGGTTCTTCGGTGCAACGCCTTCAATGGTGGGGATCAAATTTAAAACGAATGAGTGTGACATGGTTTTCTCCTGTTCAAGTTCATTTCAATAGGCACTACCTCGGGTATTTGCCGGTTAATTGGTTAATGCAGGCAACACTGTACCGAGCATCTGGCACTGTATGGGTGCGGGACGTATTCGGCATGTTTGGCTGATGTGGGCATCCTATGCTGTTTGTCACTTTTTGTCAAGGCTCTAGTTGACGCGACGTGAACTTGTTGATCTAGTAAGTGGCTCTCCAAGTATTTTTGTGGGAGGCCACCTTCCTTATGGGAACTGCTCTGTGAAAACTGGTTTCCGGTGAGAGAGAAAGCGCCCAGCTTAGTCCCGGCAGCGATGTAAGCCTGTAAACATTGGTCTGGGTGTAACTTAATACAAAAAAACATAACGAGTTCAGTGCAGGTTATGCCCGGGTTTATCGGTGGTTTTGACGTGTTTCCGGTGACGCCAACCTCTCGATCTAACGAGGCTGGCAGCCCAACTCGGATGTTCAATCAATAAGGTGCAGTACGTCCTTGACGTTCAGGTGAGAGTAACGTGCGACGGATCGAGTGTCCCTGTGCCCTGAGACGATCATGATCTGAGCATTGTTGAATCCTTTCTTCGCCACGTTGGTGATGCGCGTATGCCTGAGTTGGTGCAGCCGGACGCTGCTATCAAGTCCAGCCTTTATACGTGCCAGACGCACAGCCTGTGATACTGCGTGGGGAGTGACATTGAAGACTATGCCGTGTGGGTAGCGTTCAACAGTGGCACATAGTTGGGCGAGTTCCAGAATCTCAACGGCTCGGCGGGTGAGGGGAACGGATCGCGTGCCATTCTTCCCGTCGATCACATCGGCAATGCGATCCTTGAGATGCAGGCAGTCTTTAGTCAGTTTCAGGATTTCAGAGCGCCGCATGGCAGTCTCATATGCCAGTTCAACGATGAGCTTCATTGTTGGAGAAAGCTTCGCCAGTAATCGCTCAAGCTCGCTTGCACGTACCACCTTGTCTGAAGACCGGTCAGGTTTGGGAAGTGCAATGTCACTGACAGGATTATGAATGTCGATCAACAACCCTCGTTTGGCGAATCGGTAGAAGCGGGACATAAATGCAAGCTGCGTCCTGCACGTGGACGGCTTGACCTTCTTCAGTCGCATGATCTTGAAGTCATTGATCATCTGCGGCGTGACTTCATGAATAGGCTGGGTGAAATGCCTGCCTAGGTGCTCAACGATCTTTAGGGCGTGGTTGTAGCTGCCTTTACCCTTGAGCATGGTTTCGCAGTAAATCATCCCGAGCGTATAGATGGTGTGGTGCTTGCGATCCAACGTCACAGCTTCGATTTGTTTCGCCCATGACTCTGCTTCGACCTTGGTGCTGAAGGTTTTCGACTGGGGAGATTTGCCTTTAACCCGCACCTGAGCATTCCAGTTGCCGGACGGAAGTAAGCGGAAATTTGCCATTGTTGACGCCTCATAGATGTGAATGGGCGTTCTGTGAAGTCCAAGAGCAGCAGGGCTAGGAGCCTACTCCTAGCAGACCTTGACATGGTGGGGGTCGTTGGTTCGAGTCCAATCGCGCCTACCAAACAAAATCCGCTCTGCTGGGCGGTCTGGAAGGGCTCACCGAAAGGTGGGCCCTTTTTTGTTACCTGGAATTTGGGCAATGGTCACCCACAGACGCCTCGCGGCGCACTTTCAGGTTTGAAGGGTGGGTCAGCAGAACAGCGTAGCCACCGACAGCAGGCAGATTATCTGGACGAACACTTGGCAGCGTATCTCGCCAATCGTGGTCGCCATATCACTCATTTGTCCGGCATACATAGCGCGAGCCCTCATTGTCGGCATAACACCGTGAACGAACTGCAGGTACACACAGCTGCATTGTGGAGTATAGGTTCTGTTTGGGAATCCATATGGCTGAACCGATGATCAGTTCCTCTTCGGGAATCCATACATCTTTTTTCAAAAAAACCGGGTCTGAATCCACCTGCTGGCGTTCGATTGCTCGGTGCCATCCCCCACAAAAATTATTGGTTTGCAGCAACAATTTTTCTTGTTGGACACTCCCCGTCCCCAGGCAGCAAAGTTGCCGCCACTGACGCTCGACCTTCCGGGTCAACAATAAAAAAACCGAGCCGACTGCACGCCCATTCATGCTGTGAGCCCTTTGCCCACATCCTGCTGTAATGGCGCCGCAGCGCGCACTAAAGGACCTCCCCGCCATGCAAACAGTTGTGAACTTATGGCCGTTGATCGGCGTACTTGTCATCGTGGTCGGCTTTGTATTGCGCTTCAATCCGCTGTTGGTAGTCACCGCGGCCGCCATCGCCACCGGGTTCGCCGCCCAGTTCCCGCTGGAAAAAATTCTCGCCACCATGGGCGATGGCTTCCTCCAGACCCGTGCCCTGCAATTGATTCTGTTACTGCCGCTGGCGGTGATTGGCCTGTTGGAGCGCCATGGCCTGCGCCTGCATGCGCAGAACTGGATCGCCCGCTTCGAACGCGCCACGGTTGGGCGTTTGCTGATCATGTATCTGTTTGTGCGTGAATCCACGGCCGCCATGGGGCTTACCAGCCTGGGTGGGCACCCGCAAATGGTGCGCCCGCTGTTGGCGCCCATGGCCGAAGGCGCGGCGGAAAAACGCTACGGCAAGCTGCCGGACAAGCTGCGGCATAAGGTATTGGCCATGTGCGCGGCCACCGACAACGTCGGGCTGTTTTTCGGTGAAGATATTTTTGTCGCTTTCGGTGCGATTGCGTTGATGCATACCTTCCTGTTGGGCTCGGGCATTGATGTGGAACCGTTGCACATTGCCGTATGGGGCATTCCCACGGCGATCTGTGCCTTCATCATTCACGCTATCCGCCTGCATCGTTTTGATCGACGCCTGACCCGAGAGATGAGCCCGGCTACCGCTCCGGTGGAGGCTGCGCAATGATCATTTCCATTCAATACCTGTACTGGCTGGCCGGTGTGCTGTTGCTGATCACCGCGGGCATGATCCTGCTCGATCGCTCCCATCCCAAGCGCTGGTCCAGCGCGCTGTTCTGGCTGCTGTTCGCCATACCGTTCCTGGTGGGGGAGCGCCTGCCTTCGGTGGTCATCGGTGTCGGTGTAGTGGTGATGGCGTTGATCGCAGGGCTGGGCGGTGTTGGTCGTGGCCAGCACGCCGAATTGCACGACAAGGCGTCCCGCGCCAGTGCCGGGCGCCTGGGCCATAAATTGTTTATCCCGGCGTTGGCGATCCCGCTGACCACGGTGATTGGTTCGGTATTGCTCAAACACACTGAAATAGGCGGTGTACCGCTGCTGGACCCGAAGAACACCACCTTTGTGTCCCTCGGCATCGGCTGCCTGATTGCCTTGGGCCTGGCCTGCTGGCTGACCCGCGATACGCCGGTACAAGCCTTGCGCGAGTCGCGCCGCCTGACCGAGGCCCTGGGCTGGGCGATGGTGCTGCCGCAGATGCTGGCGATGCTCGGCTTGCTGTTCAATGAAGCTGGGGTGGGCACTGCTGTCGCCCACGTCACCACCACTTATATCAACCTGGATTACAAGTTGGTGGCGGTTATGGTGTATGTGCTGGGTATGGCCTTGTTTACCGTGATCATGGGTAATGGCTTCGCGGCGTTCCCGGTCATGACAGGTGGCGTCGGCGTGCCGGTACTGGTGGGGATTTATGGCGGCAACCCCGCGGTGATGGCGGCGATCGGCATGTTTTCCGGCTACTGCGGTACGCTGATGACGCCGATGGCGGCCAACTTCAACATCGTACCGGCAGCGTTATTGGAGCTGCCTGATAAAAACGCGGTGATCAAGGCCCAGATACCCACGGCGCTGATGATGCTGGTGGTCAATATCGTGCTGCTTTATCTGTTGATGTGAGGCTCATATGCAAACGGTGCTGCTGACGGGCTTCGAGCCCTTTGATAACGACTTGGTGAACCCCTCCTGGGAGGCGGCGCGACAGCTCGATGGCGTGCAAGTGGTCGAGGGCGTGCGGATTGTCGCGCGTTGCTTGCCGTGCGCCTTTGCCACCGCAGGTGCGTACCTGGCCCAACTGATCAGCGAGTTGAACCCGTCGATGGTGATTGCTACCGGCCTGGCACCTGGGCGCAGCGAGATGTCCATCGAGCGGGTGGCGATCAATATCAACGACGCACGCATCCCCGACAACCTCGGGCAACAACCGATTGATACGGCGGTGGTGGTCGATGGCCCGGCTGCGTACTTCTCGACGTTGCCGATCAAGGCCATGGTCAAGGCGCTACGCGAGGCGGGTGTTGCCGCAGCGGTTTCGCAAACGGCGGGAACCTTTGTGTGCAACCAGGTGTTCTATCTTTTGCAACATCGGCTGGTTGGGGGCGGGATACGCAGTGGGTTTATCCATATCCCGAGCTCTCCACCACCGGGTCAGCCTTCGCAGGTTGAAGGCTTGCGGCTGGCGGTCTTTACGGCTTGGCTCACCCAGGCCGATGTGGTCGAAACGGGTGGGCAGGTGAGCTGACGGCTGGGCTGCGTATATAGGTGGGGCAACTTCGGCTATAGTTCAAAAGCGTATCCACCTTGGAAAACCATCATGATCAAGTGCCCGAAGTTCGTGTCTATCGCGTTGTCCCTCGCGCTGTTTGCGGGTAGCGGTCTTGCCCTGGCTGATCCCGGTAATGGCAAGGGTCAAGGTAATAACAAGGGAGAGCAGGGCCAGGGTAATAACAAAGGCGGTAACCAGGGAGCACAAGGCTACGACAAGCCCAAAGGCAAAAGCGGCTCAGGTGGTCATGGCCCCAGCGTTGATCGAGGGAGCGTGTTGAATGTGTTGGGCGGTTATCGCGATTACTGGAGCCCAGGGCCTGCATTGCCACCAGGTATCCAGAAGAACCTGGCGCGTGGCAAGCCGCTGCCACCCGGTATCGCCAAGAAGCTCGACGGCCGCCTGTTGGGACGGTTGCCTCATTACGATGGTTATGAATGGCAGCAAGCGGGAACCGACTTGATCTTGGTGGCCATTGCCAGTGGCATTATCTACGAAGTGCTCAATGGCGCCTTTGATTGAGCGGGTGAAGGTTCAGGCCTCCTGTGCTGGAAAAAACAACTCGAAGCACGTCACGCCGCCTTCACTGGTAACGCCATAGCGGCCGTTATGCAATTGCATGATGGTCGCCACAATCGACAGTCCCAGCCCGTTGGACTGGGACGAACATTCGCGGGATTCGTCCACCCGGTAAAAGCGTTCGAACAACCTGGGCAAATGCTCGGCGGCAATGGTTTGGCCGTGGTTGCTGACCCTCAGGTGGGTACCTCCGGTCGTCGGGATTGCCTGGATACTCAGCTCGGTGTTCGGCGCGCCATACTTGATGGCATTGGCACACAGGTTCGCCAGGGCTCGGCGCAGTAGCATCGGTTCAGCCCAGATCACCCCTTCGCCCAAGCCAACGATGTGCATGCCCACATCACCGGCCAACCCCTCGAAATAATCTGCGATGCGTTCCACTTCATCTGCTGCATCCAGCTCCTGGCGTTGGCGCAAGGCGCTGGCAGGGTCGGTACGGGCCAGGAACAACATGTTATCGAGCATCCGCGCCAGGCGTTCGAGCTCTTCGACGTTGGAGGCCAGCAGTTGTTGGTAACTCTCCATGCTGCGGCTCTGTTGCAGGGCAACCTGGGTTTCACCCAGCAAATTGTTGATCGGGGTACGCAGCTCGTGGGCCATATCGGTGGAGACCTGGCCCAGTTGGATAAAACCTTTGGCCAGTCGTTCAAGCATGGTGTTGAAGGAGTCAATCATCGGCAGCAGTTCTTTGGGGGCGCCGTGGCTGTCGAGACGTTCGGCCAGGTTACTGACGCCGATGCCCTGTGCATGGCTGGCCAGGCGCCGCAACGGCAGCAACCCACGGTGTACCAGCACATAACCGACCAAGGCGAGGATCACCGCTGCCATGCTGGCCAGGATGAACACGTTCAAGCGATAACGCGCGAGCATGGTCGTGCGCTCGGCCATCAGGCGCCCGACGGTGATTTGCAGGCTGCCCAGGTCACCGGTGTCGATGGACGCCGCCACTGTGGCCAACGGTACGCCGCTCACATCGAGGAAATGCTGCACGTCGGCAAGCCCGAGCGCATGGTCTTTCGTCACGGGCGATACCGGGGGAATCTGGATGTTGCCAGGGTTCACCAGCAATAACGCTTGCTGCCCGGGTGCGGCGATGCTCAATACCGACTCACTGTTGCCCAACATATTCTGGAACAGCTCCGGCTTGGATTTGATCAGCTCCAGGGTGTTGCCGTCATTAAGCAGGTTGCGCAGTTGGTTGGCGCGCGAGATCAGCGCGGCGTCGTCACGCTTGATCAGTTCACGCTCCAGCTCGCGGTACAACGTCACGCCCAGGGTTGCCAGCAAGGCGAAGGCGAGCAAGGCGAAGATCAGCGCCAGGCGCAGGGTCAGGGAGTAGTGGCGATGACGGTTCATGGCTGGGTATCGAAGCGGTAGCCAATGCCCCGCACGCTGTGGATCAGCTTGAGCTGGAACGGGTCGTCGATTTTCAGGCGCAGGCGTCTGACGGCCACATCCACTACGTTGGTGTCGCTGTCGAAGTTCATGTCCCATACCCGCGAGGCGATCAACGAGCGGGACAGCACCTGGTCCTGGTGCGTGGCGAACAGGTGCAGCAGGGCGAACTCCTTGTTGGTCAGGGTAATGCGCGTGCCGGCACGGGTGACACGGCGCTTGAGCACGTCAATGTGCAGGTCGGCGATGTGCAGCTGTTCTTCCTCGCGGCTGGGGCCGCGGCGGTTGAGGGTGCGCAGGCGTGCGACCAGCTCGGCGAAGGAGAAGGGCTTGATCAGGTAGTCGTCGGCACCCAGTTCCAGGCCTTTGATGCGGTCGGCGATATCATCCCGGGCGGTGAGGAACAGCACCGGCGTATCGGCTTCTTTACGCAGGCGGCGCAGCACTTCCCAGCCGTCCATCTTCGGCATCATCACGTCCAGCACAATCACGTCGAAGGGCGTCTCCAGGGCCTGGTGCAATCCATCCACGCCATCGCGGGCCAGGCTTACTGAGTGGCCCAGCTCCTGCAGGCCGTTGAGCAGATAATTGCCGGCCTTGGGTTCGTCTTCGACTACGAGGATGTTCATGGCTGATGTCCTGCTTCAATAAGTGGCGCAAGTGTAGCCCGATCAATTGTCACTGGCGCAACCGATGCCCTGGACCTGGTAATCCAGCACGTGTTCGCGGTCCTGGTGGTCCAGGTAACGCAATTGCGCCGGTACGACTCCGCATTGGCCATAGGTGTCGGTGCTCGACAGCACCTTGGCGACATCCAGGTGTACGAAGAAGCCGGTCTGGTCATGAATGACGTTGGAGGCAGGGACCGTGTCGGCAGCGAACGCCGAGCCGGTGGTGAGCAGAGCGGCAAAACCGAGGGTAAACAGTTTCATGGTGGTATCTCTCGTTACGGATTGGCTGCCGCAGTGGCAGTGAGTTCACGGTAACCAGGCAATCCCAACAGCCAACCAACAGGATCATGACAAGTTCGTCATTCTTGACGTGAGACCGATACGTAGGCGGTTTGAGGGGGCTCAGCGTTTACAAGCGTGAAGGTGATCCGTAGATTACAGGGGTCCAGCTCATGAGGAAGCCGCCTAGTGTCCATCCCGAATCCAACTGTGTTTACCCGGCGCTATCGCGCCTTCCTGTTCGACATGGACGGGACCCTGCTTAACTCCATCGCCGCAGCCGAGCGGGTATGGAGTATCTGGGCGGAACGTCACGGCCTGGACGTGGAGGCCTTTCTGACCACCATTCATGGCGCCCGCGCGATTGATACCATTACTCGCCAGGCCTTGCCGGGTGTCGATCCCGAGGTGGAAGCCCGGTGGATCACCGAGGCTGAGTTGAATGATGTCGAAGGGGTTGTTGCGATTCCTGGCGCTGTAGAGTTTTTGAAGGGCTTGCCCATCGATCAATGGGCGCTGGTCACATCCGCTCCAAAGGCATTGGCGATGCGCCGACTGCAAGCGGCAGGCATTCCAGTGCCGGAAGTATTAGTGACAGCCGAAGACGTGGCGAGCGGCAAGCCGGATCCGGCCTGCTATGTGCTGGGTGCCCAGCGCCTGGGCGTGTCTGTGCAAGACTGCCTGATATTCGAGGACGCCACCGTGGGCATCCGAGCGGGCGAGGCAGCGGGGGCGGATATCATGGTCGTAACCTCTGCGCACCTGACGCCGATGCTGACTGATCATGCTTGTATCGAGGGGTATAACGGGTTGCGGGCGCTACGCGACGCTGATGGCTTGCTTTGTGTTCATCGTTGACACCTTGATGCACAGAAGGCCGAGCCTTTACTGGGCTCGGCCTTCTGTACAGGCGACTGCTTGCAACCGGCTGCTTTTCATTCCCTGACGCGACAACACCATTTCCCTGAGTATCTCTGTGGCGAGCCGATTGATGGCTTCAGTGCCGTGATAATGCGCCCGCACGATTCCAGTAACCGCAAAATGATCGGTTTCCGGGCCGCTGAGAACGGCTGACAAGGTACCGTCGGCATGCAGTGTGCACTCAACCCTGTAGCTGGGAAGGCGGTCTGCCAAGGCTGTTTCGATTTGGGATTTGCTGAGCGTGTCCATCTGTTCCTGCACCTTTGACTGACTGTGCATGCCCAAGCATAGGTCTTGTTGCTCAACTGTAAATACCGGCGATCCGATAGCATGCAGCGGTATCAGCGTAGGGTTTGCTGGTGTGCACGATCAGCTGCGCGTTGGCACAACTTGCGCAAAATAACCTTTTGCATGGGTTTGAGGCAGAACACCAGCAAGTAACCACACAGCAGAAGTGTCAAGTCCAGCCAGGCGTGGTCATCGGTAAAGGCCCGTTCAGCTTCCACTCTCAACCCATACCCGAGCGCCAGGAAAACCAAGCCTATCAGCAGGGCGATCATCCAGGATCGGGTAACAAGTGGGGGCGTCGCGACTGGCCTCATCGACGTGCTCCTGAATGCACTCGGATGGCGGAAAAAAGCGTCACAAATTGGGCTACGAACAGATCGACAAGTTCCAGCTACGCTGAAAGTTTCATCTTGCAGCGAAGAGACATGCAAAGGACGCGCTGGTCACGCAAAAAAGCGCGAGCAGGCCGATTGGGTTTTCGCCAGCCATTACAATGAACGAAAAGGCTGGCTACTGAGGCGTTTCAAGGCGTCTGGTTTTTGTCGGGTGCAGTCAGGCCAGCCTGGATGCGCTGGTAAATCTCCTCGCGATGCACGGCAACATCCTTGGGGGCGTTGATGCCGATTCGTACTTGCTGGCCGCTAACGCCCAGGATGGTGATCGTAATGTCATCACCGATGTTTATGCTTTCACCGACTTTGCGGGTGAGTATAAGCATGGACTTCTCCTTGATTACTTTTAAGGACACATGTTTCAGACAGGGCAGGTGTCGGATGTGTGTAGCTTACTGCGAAGCGCTTCCCTGTGACTGCCTCTTTTAGGACGCATAGAGGCGACATTAATTCCCATGGCGGCATCATACAGGTCGCGATACATCATTCGCATTGTTTAAGCCAACGTTTATGACGGCCAGAATAGACAGCGAATGGTAAAGTCGCCTCTTTGATCCTCAAAGGAGCAGGGCAGTGCGTAAAGTAGCGATGGCAATTGTGGTGTTGGCGTTGGCCGGATGCGGTGAAGGTAAGTCGGTCGATGCCCCCAAGGCCAAGCCTGCCGTGACTGAAAACCTGCCACAAACCGGCGCGATTGCCGCTCAGGAATGGGATCTATGGGTCGGCCCGCCGGACCACAAGCTGCAGGCGATCACTGACCTGACCGCCTGGTTGCTGGAGCATGGTTTCAGTTTTTACATCGTGAAGGTCGATGGCAAGGATGAAGTGCGGCTGGGGCCGTTCGCGACCAAAGCGGAGGCCGAAGCCAGGCAGGCTTTGCTTAACGAAAAGATGGCCAGGGCCAAAAAAACCGATACGGTGTCGGAGATCGTCGAACACAAGGCTGCACAGTAAGGCCTGAGTGGGCGGCATCCCCGCCCACATTCAGCCGCAGGCCTTCAGGTTCACCGGGCCGACAAACTCGTTGCCTCGCCCCATTACACAGGCCACGGTCTGGTTGCGCTGGCGCTCCCAGGTCTGCACTGGATAAGTCTTGTTCCAGGCTTCATACAGTTGCCGGTCCTGTTTCGACAGGCGCAGACCGTACTGCTTGCTCATATAAAAATACGTGCGTGCGATCATTCCACGAATGGAAGGGCGTGGCATGACCTTCTTGGCCTTGAAATCCACCTGGGTCAGGCATGAGCCGTACTGCCCGCTTTGCACCGGCAGCCAACCAAAGCTGAAGTTGTTACGGTCGCCATTCACTTCGCCGATGCTCGGCACCAGGTTGTGCAGGTCAGCTTCGGCGCGCTTGAACACCTCGTCATGGCGCGTGCAGTTTTTTCGCCCGCCACTTTGCCAGCATTGGCGCTGATGTCCGATTTGCCAGGCCGGCACGATGTGTTCCCACTCGATGCGCGCAGCGCGGTTGGCGTTTTTGCGCGGGATATAGCCACAAGCCTTCAGGTTCACACGATTACCGGTGTATTTACACCCGCAGTAGAACTCAGTGGATTGCGGAGCGTAGAGCTTCCAGGCAATTTTCTTGGCTTCGCTGAAGGTTCGAGGGGCTTGGGCGTGGGCGGTGACGGTAAAAAACAGACAGCACAGGGCAATAAAGCGGGCACTCATTCAATCAATCTTCCTTCGGCACAACCCAGAAAATTTGCACGCCGCCGTCATCCCGATAAGCCAGGGTGACATTGTCGTTTTCAGCAATTTCTTCCAGGAGACGCTGCCACTCGTCCTCCGGCTCATCGGGTAAACGGAAGATCAAGGCTGCCTTGGCCTTCTGGGCGTTGGTCGAATTGATGATTTTTTGCACGCGGATAGCCAGGCGCTGGTAGGCGTCAGGCGATGCGGGTACTGCGGACGAGGGCTTTGCCACGGAGCATTCCTTAATAGGCTGTACGCACATACAGTATTTAAATGTAGGCGATTTCGCAACTGCTTAAATTTCAAGAAGTTCGTCTGACAGCGATTAAGGAACTTTGTTGAGAGGTGGGACAAAGGAACTGTAGGAGCGAGCTTGCTCGCGAAAAACGTGATAGCGCCGCAGTGAGTCAGGCTTTGCGCGTTATCGTTAGCGTTCTTCGCGAGCAAACTCGCTCCTACAGGTCGATCAACAGGTATCAGTATTCCCAGAACATCCGTTGCAGTTCCTTGCTGTCCTGGGTCTTGGTCAGGGCGACCATTGCCAGGATCCGGGCTTTCTGCGGGTTCAGGTCATGGGCGGCAACCCAGTCATATTTGTCATCAGGTTGTTCCGCGTTACGCAGGACGAAACCGCCGGCATTCACGTGGGAGGAGCGAATGATCTGCACGCCTTGCTTGCGCAGTTCCTGCAGGGCAGGGACCACCTTGGAGGATACCGAGCCATTGCCGGTACCGGCATGGATGATGGCCTTGGCGCCAGCCTGGGCCAGTGCCTTGACGGCGGTGTCGCTCACGTTGCCATAGCCGTAGGCAATTTCGACATCTGGCAGGCTCTTGATGGTTTTGATATCGAATTCCGAATCCATGGTGTGACGCTTGGCCGGCAGGCGGAACCAGTAGGATTTGCCTTCAACGACCATGCCCAGCGGGCCCCATGGGCTCTTGAAGGCCTCGGTCTTGATATTGATCATCTTGCTCACGTCGCGACCCGATTGGATCTCGTCGTTCATGGTGACCAGTACGCCTTTGCCGCGTGCATCCTTACTGCCGGCGACGGCAACCGCGTTGTACAGGTTGAGCATCCCGTCCGCCGACATGGCAGTGCCTGGGCGCATGGAACCGACCACCACGATAGGCTTGTCGGTTTTCTCCACCAGGTTGAGGAAGTAGGCGGTTTCTTCAAGGGTGTCGGTGCCGTGGGTGATCACGATGCCGTCGACATCCTTGCTGTCGGCCAATTCAGCGACGCGACGGCCCAGTTGCAGCAGGTTTTCGTTGTTGATGCTTTCCGAGGCAATTTGCATCACCTGTTCGCCGCGCACATTGGCGATCTGGCCAAGCTCGGGCACGCCGGCAATCAGTTGCTCGATGCCGACCTTGGCTGCCTGGTAGGTAGCGCTATTGGCGGCACTGGCACCGGCACCGGCGATGGTGCCGCCTGTAGCCAGGATGACCACGTTGGACAGTTTAGCCTTGGTTTCAACTTCTTTTGCCTGGGCGGCAAAGGGGAACAGCAGCAGGAGCGCGAGGGCGCCCGGGACAAAGTTCTTCAGTGCAGATGTCATTATTTTTCTCTCTGGTTTTTGATGAGTGCTGTTGCAGGTTCATCTAGAACACCCGGGCGGTTCTGAGCGCCGCAGGGTGCTGGGAAAGAGCAGGATTCATACCAGACTGATAGTGCTTGCTGTTTTAATTTAACGTTTTGATTTAGAACAAGTTTTATCAAAATTTAAGATCGCTGGCGCGACGCCTCGTCCGGCTTTCCGAACGGCGCAGGGTTGTTGTGTTCGGTTGTCCGAAAGCCTATACAGATTATCCTGGTGGCTCGTACGGCTTCGGCGGGCGTGATCTGTCGCTTCAGGGATTATTCGGTAAAGGGCTTTGCTTAAACGTATCAGTGGCTTCGATCGAGCAGCCAGTTCTGCACAGCTGGATGGAAGGCTTGTTTTCTACCGTTGACAAATCCCGACAAGGTTCTCATAGTTTGTTTAACGCAAACGTTTGCGAGATATTTCACGGCGCACTCTTTGAGTACCGTGCCAGCTCGTATCGGCCACCCAGGTGGGAGGCTGCCGGAGGCTCTTCGGTGCAAGCGTTGCTCACAATAATCATAAGATCGGAGTGAACCCATGAAGCTGCCATTTGCTGGACGTCTTCTTGCTGTCGCTGTGCTTGCTGCCGCATCCGCCGCTTTACCTCTCTCCTCTGCATTTGCTGAAGACGCCGCCGCCAAGCCCAAGGTTGGCCTGGTGATGAAGTCCCTTGCCAATGAGTTCTTCGTCACGATGCAAGAGGGCGCGAAGGCTTATCAGAAAGAACACACCGCCGATTTCGACATGATTACCAACGGTATCAAGAACGAAACCGACACCAGCGCACAGATTGCCATCGTTAATGAAATGATCAATTCCAAGGTCAACGCCATTGTGATCGCACCCGCCGATTCCAAAGCGCTGGCCAACGTACTGAAGAAAGCCTCTGACGCTGGTATCAAGGTCGTCAACATCGACAACCGCCTTGACCCTGACGTACTCAAAAGCAAAAACCTCGATATTCCTTTCGTAGGCCCGGACAACCGCAAAGGCTCCAAGCTGGTAGGCGACTACCTGGCCAAGCAACTCTCCGCGGGTGACAAGGTTGGCATCATCGAAGGCGTACCGACCACCACCAACGCCCAGCAGCGTACCGCAGGCTACAAAGACGCGATGGACGCCGCGGGCATGAAGATCGTCTCCACCCAATCCGGTAACTGGGAAATCGACCAGGGCCAAAAGGTTGCGTCGGCGATGCTGAGTGAACACCCCGATCTCAAGGCGCTGCTGGCTGGCAATGACAACATGGCCCTGGGTGCCGTCTCTGCTGTACGTGCAGCGGGCAAGGCCGGCAAGGTGCTGGTCGTAGGCTACGACAACATCGAAGCCATCAAGCCGATGCTGCAGGATGGACGTGTGCTCGCGACTGCCGACCAGGCTGCCGCCCAGCAAGCCGTGTTCGGTATCCAGAACGCGTTGAAGCTGGTCAAGGGTGAAAAAGTCGATGCCAAAGATGGCGTGATCGAAACCCCGGTCGAACTCGTCCTCAAGAAGTAATCCTGGCAGTACCCAACAGCGCTCGCTCGTCCTGGGCGGGCGCCTGGAGATTTTCCTATGTCATCTTCCGCCCCGAACGCTGTCCTCTCGGTCAGCGGTATCGGTAAGACCTATGCCCAGCCGGTTCTGTCCGACATCACCCTGACGCTCAATCGCGGGGAAGTGCTGGCGCTGACCGGTGAGAACGGCGCAGGCAAAAGTACCTTGTCGAAGATCATTGGCGGCCTGGTCACGCCGACCACTGGGCACATGCAGTTCAATGGCCAGGATTTTTGCCCCGCCAGCCGTACCCAGGCCGAAGCCTTGGGCGTACGCATGGTCATGCAGGAACTCAACCTGCTGCCGACACTGACGGTGGCTGAAAACCTGTTCCTGGATAATCTGCCAAGCAGCTGTGGCTGGATCAGCCGCAAACAACTGCGCAAGTCTGCGATCGAAGCCATGGCCCAGGTCGGCCTGGACGCGATCGACCCGGATACGCTGGTTGGCAGCCTGGGCATTGGTCATCAGCAAATGGTCGAGATTGCCCGTAACCTGATCGGCGACTGTCATGTACTGATCCTCGACGAACCCACGGCCATGCTCACCGCCCGTGAAGTCGAGATGCTGTTTGAACAAATCACCCGCCTGCAGGCCCGAGGCGTGGCGATCATCTATATTTCGCACCGGCTGGAAGAGCTGGCCCGTGTCGCCCAGCGCATTGCGGTACTGCGCGACGGCAAGCTGGTCTGCGTCGAGCCGATGGCCAATTACAACAGCGAGCAGTTGGTGACCTTGATGGTCGGTCGCGAGCTGGGCGAACACATCGACCTGGGCCCGCGTACGATTGGTGCCCCGGCCTTGACCGTGACCGGCCTGAGCCGCTCGGACAAGGTTCGCGACGTCTCATTTGCAGTGCGAGCTGGCGAGATTTATGGCATCTCCGGCTTGATCGGCGCCGGTCGCACCGAATTGCTCCGCCTGATCTTCGGCGCCGACCTGGCCGACAGCGGCACCGTGGCCCTGGGCTCGCCGGCCAAGGTGGTGAGTATCCGCTCGCCGGTGGACGCGGTCGGTCACGGCATTGCCCTGATCACCGAAGACCGCAAAGGCGAGGGCCTGCTGCTGACTCAGTCCATCAGCGCCAATATCGCCCTGGGCAACATGCCGGAAATCTCCGGTGGCGGCCTGGTCAATAGCCGCGATGAAACGGCCTTGGCCAAGCGCCAGATCGACGCGATGCGGATCCGCAGTTCCAGCCCGGCGCAATTGGTCTCCGAGCTGTCGGGGGGCAACCAGCAGAAGGTGGTGATCGGCCGTTGGCTGGAGCGCGATTGTTCGGTGATGCTGTTCGATGAGCCGACCCGGGGCATCGATGTCGGCGCCAAGTTCGACATCTACGCCTTGCTCGGCGAACTGACGCGCCAGGGTAAGGCGTTGGTGGTGGTGTCCAGTGACCTGCGTGAGCTGATGCTGATCTGTGACCGCATCGGCGTATTGTCCGCCGGACGCCTGATCCAGACCTTCGAGCGTGACAGCTGGACCCAGGACGAATTGCTCGCCGCCGCCTTTGCCGGCTATCAGAAACGTGACGAGCTGCTCAACGAAGCAGCGCCTAGGAATACCCCATGAAAACAAGCATTTCCCCCGGTAAGACTGGCGGCAACTTCTATGGCCTGGGTACTTACCTGGGCCTGGCGGGTGCTTTGCTGGCGATGATTGCGCTGTTCTCGGTGCTCAGCGACCACTTCCTGTCCTATGACACCTTCAGCACCCTGGCCAACCAGATTCCGGACCTGATGGTGCTGGCGGTGGGCATGACCTTCATCCTCATCATCGGCGGCATCGATCTGTCGGTAGGTTCCGTGCTGGCATTGGCGGCGTCGGCGGTCAGCGTGGCGATTCTTGGCTGGGGCTGGAGCGTGCTGCCCGCCGCTTTGCTGGGCATGGGTTGCGCCGCATTGGCCGGTACCATCACCGGCTCCATCACCGTGGCCTGGCGCATTCCGTCATTTATCGTGTCCCTGGGTGTGCTGGAGATGGCGCGTGGCGTGGCCTACCAAATGACAGGCTCGCGCACCGCCTATATCGGTGACTCGTTTGCCTGGCTGTCCAACCCGATTGCGTTTGGCATTTCACCATCGTTCATCATCGCGCTGCTGGTGATCATTGCGGCCCAGCTGGTTCTGACCCGTACTGTATTCGGGCGTTACCTGATCGGTATCGGCACCAACGAAGAGGCGGTGCGCCTGGCTGGCATCAATCCCAAACCCTACAAGATCCTGGTGTTCAGCCTGATGGGCCTGTTGGCCGGTGTGGCTGCCCTGTTCCAGATTTCGCGTCTGGAAGCGGCGGATCCGAACGCCGGTTCGGGCCTGGAACTGCAAGTGATTGCCGCCGTGGTGATTGGCGGCACCAGCCTGATGGGCGGGCGCGGTTCGGTCATCAGTACGTTCTTCGGTGTGTTGATCATTTCGGTATTGGCTGCCGGCTTGGCGCAGATCGGCGCAACGGAACCCACGAAACGCATCATTACCGGTGCAGTGATCGTGATCGCCGTCGTCCTCGATACTTACCGCAGCCAGCGCGCCAGTCGGCGGGGCTGAACCATGGCAACGATCAAGGATGTGGCAGCGCTTGCAGGTATTTCCTACACCACGGTGTCCCATGTGGTGAACAAGACTCGGCCGGTCAGCGAGCCGGTACGCATCAAGGTCGAGGCGGCAATCAAGCAATTGGACTACGTGCCCAGTGCCGTAGCACGTTCGCTCAAGGCCAAGACCACGGCCACTATAGGCCTGCTGGTGCCCAACAGCCTCAACCCGTATTTCGCGGAGCTGGCCCGTGGCATCGAGGATTACTGCGAGCGTAATGGTTACTGCGTGATCCTCTGCAACTCCGATGACGACGCTGAAAAGCAGCGCAGTTACTTGCGCGTACTGCTGGAAAAGCGCGTCGACGGCTTGATCGTGACGTCGGTAGGTGGTGATGACAGTGGCCTTGCCGCTGGCTTGAGTGCGGTGCGCACGCCCATGGTGATTGTCGACCGGGCGCTGGATGGTATCGATGTCGATCTGGTACGCATCGACCACGAAGAGGGTGCTTACCTCGCGACCCGGCACCTGCTGGAGTTGGGGCATCGGGACATTGCCTGTATTGGCGGCCCGGGGCATACCCGCGTGGCGCAGATGCGCCTTGCCGGCTACCAGCGTGCGTTGCGTGAGGCCGGTGTGGAAGTGTTGGTCAGCCGTATCCTGGAAAGCGACTTCACCAGCACCGGGGGTTATACCGCAGCGGTGCAGTTGCTCTCGGAAAACCCGCCCAGCGCGATTTTCGCCAGCAACGATATGATCGGTTTTGGCGTACTGCGCGCCGCTGCCGAGCGAAATATCCGTGTGCCAGGTGAGCTATCGGTGATCGGTTTTGACGACATCCAGATGGGGCGCTACGTGTACCCGGCATTGACGACGGTCGGGCAGTCGATCCTGCAGCTGGGCGAGACCGCGGCCGAATTATTACTGCAACGAATAGCGACACCCCAACTGCCGATCGATCAACGTATCGTGACGCCGAGTATAGTTTTGCGTGAGTCGACGGCGCCATTGGCCGGTGTGTTCGCCCAATACCGCTGAAACGAATTGATGAGTAACGATGTATGCCAGCAAAAGTAGTGGTAGTAGGCAGCTTGAACATGGACCTGGTCACCCGTGCCAGTCGCTTGCCGCATGCCGGTGAAACCCTGGTCGGCCAAAGCTTTTCCACCGTTCCCGGAGGCAAGGGCGCCAACCAGGCCGTCGCATCGGCGCGCCTGGGGGCCAGCGTGGCGATGATTGGTTGCATCGGCACCGACGCCTATGGCAGTCAGCTGCGCGAGGCATTGGTGGTGGAAGGTATCGATTGCCAAGCGATCAGCACCGTGGAAGGTTCCAGCGGTGTGGCGTTGATCGTGGTGGATGACAACAGCCAGAACGCAATTGTTATTGTGGCGGGTAGCAACGGTGAGTTGACGCCCGAGTCGCTGAAAACCTGCGACGCTGTGCTGCAGGCGGCAGAGGTGATCATCTGCCAGCTTGAAGTGCCGATGGACACCGTTGGCTATACGCTCAAGCGCGGTCGTGAGTTGGGCAAGACGGTCATCCTCAATCCGGCCCCGGCAAGCGGACCCCTGCCCGCGCAGTGGTACGCCTCGATCGACTACCTGATCCCCAATGAAAGTGAGGCCACCGCCCTGAGCGGTGTGGCGGTCGACTCGCTCGACAGCGCCAAGGTCGCCGCGATGGCGCTGATCAAGGCGGGGGCGGGCAAAGTCATCATCACCCTGGGCGCCCAGGGCGCGCTGTTCGCGGATGGTAAAAGCTTCGAGCATCTGGTCGCGCCAAAGGTCAAGGCGGCGGACACCACGGCCGCCGGCGACACCTTCGTCGGTGGCTTTGCCGCTGCACTGGCTGCTGGCAAGAGCGAGCTCGAGGCCATCCGTTTTGGCCAGGTCGCGGCAGCGCTGTCGGTCACCCGTAACGGCGCTCAGCCTTCCATTCCTACGCTGCACGACGTACAAGGTTTTGTGCCTTCATGAAAAAGACCCCCCTGCTCAATATTGCCCTTTCACGCGTGATCGCGTCCCTTGGCCACGGTGACATCCTTGTCATCGGCGATGCCGGCCTGCCGGTACCTCCCGGTGTGGAACTGATCGACCTGGCGCTGACCCAGGGCATTCCGGATTTCATCAGCACATTACGCATTGTGCTGAGCGAAATGCAGGTAGAAAGCCACGTGCTGGCCGAAGAAATCCTGCTCAAGCAACCGCCTGCGCTGACCGAACTCAATACACTCACAGAGCAGGCCGCGTTGGGTGAACGACGCCTGCTCAGCCATGATCAGTTCAAGCAACTGAGTCGCAACGCCCGCGCGGTTGTGCGCACCGGCGAATGCCAGCCTTATTGCAATATCGCGCTGGTGTCCGGCGTAACGTTCTAGCGTCCCCCCTATGACAAGGAGTGCTTTATGCAACGTGGTCTACCTACCCTGAAAAACCTGTTCCGGAGTGTCCTGCTTTTGTCCGCGCTCACAGCAGCAAGCGCCCAGGCGGCGGAAAAAATCGACCTGATCATCGATACTGATCCGGGCGCCGATGATGTGGTGGCGCTGTTGTTTGCCATGGCTTCGCCAGAGGAGTTGAGCATTCGTGCGCTGACCACCGTCGCCGGTAACGTGCGCCTGGACAAGACCTCCCGCAATGCACGCCTGGCGCGCGAGTGGGCAGGGCGTGAGGATATCCCGGTGTATGCCGGTGCACCCGCGCCGCTGTTGCGCAAGCCGATCTATGCCGAGAACATCCATGGCAAGGAAGGCATTTCCGGCGTCACCGTGCACGAGCCGAAAAAAGGCCTGGCCGAAGGTAATGCCGTTGACTACCTGATCAAGACCCTGGGCAGCGCCAAGCCGCACAGCATTACCATCGCCATGCTCGGTCCGCAGACCAACCTGGCACTGGCGCTGACCCAGGCGCCGGAAATCACCCAAGGCATCAAGGAAGTGGTGGTGATGGGCGGCGCGCACTTCAATGGCGGTAATATCACGCCGGTGGCCGAGTTCAACCTGTTCGCCGATCCAGTCGCGGCTGAGATCGTGCTCAAAAGCGGTGTGAAGCTGACTTACCTGCCGTTGGATGTGACCCATAAAGTCCTCACCAGCGATGCGCGCCTGAAAAAGATTGCGGACCTGAACAACAACGCAAGCAAGGTCGTCAGCAGCATTCTGAATGAGTACGTCAAGGGTGACATGGAGCACTACGGCATTCCAGGCGGTCCGGTCCACGATGCGACCGTGGTTGCCTACCTGCTCAAGCCTTCGCTGTTCAGCGGTCGTCAGGCCAATATGGTCGTAGACAGCCGCGAAGGTCCGACTTTCGGCCAGACCATCGTCGATTGGTATGACGGACTCAAGCAGGAGAAGAATGTGTTTTGGGTGGAGAACGGCGACGCCCAGGGCTTCTTCGATCTGCTGACCGAGCGTCTGGCGCGTCTGAAGTAAGGCGTTTACCGGTCAGCGTTCGGCGGCCGATTCTTATTTGTGCGCTGGTGCGCCCATATGGTCGGCCGGATATTTCTCGAATACCTGGCCGATGAATGCTTGTGCAGCTTGGGTGCCCAGCTCCTTGACCAGCAGGTCGATACCGATGATCGCCATTTCTTCCGGGTTGGTGGGGCTGTAGGAGCTTTGCCCTTGGGGCCATTTGGCTTTGATGTCGGCTTGGATCGTTACGGTGGTCATGGAAATCTCACGGGCTGGAAGTACTGGGCAATGCGCTGGAATGCGGTTCCAGCGGGCGCAGTTAAGCATTTTGCGCGGCATTTGGCACTGCTACTTAGGCATGAAGGAGGGGGTGTGCGACACTGCGAGCCTGTCCAATAGCCGGGAAACAACGCGTGCAGATCAATTTGAACAACCCTGAGGACCTGACCCAGGCGGCCGTGCGCGAACTGCTTGCCAGCGCCAATGACGATGAACATACCCAACTGCGGGTCACCAGGGAGGGGATTGCCTATATTTCTTCGGGGACCGTGGGAGGCGTTGATATCGACGGCCTGCTCTTTCGGCTGGAGACCTGGTCGAAGGGCTCCGGGTATGTCGGCATCGTCGCGGCAAGCGACGAAGTCTGGGTCATGCAGATTTTTAACGCGCTGAAGCAGAATTGGCCTACACCTTCTTCTGACTACATTGATATCTACTAGGTGCGTTCATATCTAGTCACGATTGACAGGGCGCTTGACTGCTGTGAGTGAGGCAGACTTGCGCGCAGGCGGTTAACGTCTTGAAACCAATCGCTTTGACTGCTGTCGCACGATCTCTGTCCATTTTTTATCATAGGAGGCTTCATGCCTTGGAAGCTCGCATCATTCGGTACTTTGTTGGCAGCACTCGCGTTGGCGGGTTGCAGCACCCCGGGTGCCTCTGAGCCAGGCAAAGACGCCGCCGCGACCGATACCGGTCATAGCCGCTGTGAGTCGAAGGCCGCCGAGTTTGCAATCGGCCAGAAAGCCTCGCCCCAGTTGCTGGAGCAGGCCCGTACGCGTGCCGGTGCGCAGAATGCACGCATTCTCAAGCCCAACGATATGATCACGCTGGAATATCGCTCCGACCGCTTGAACCTGAACACCGACAACAACCTGGTGATCACTCGGGTCAATTGCGGCTGATTGCCCTGCGGCTTTTGCATCGTCCATAAAAAACCCCGTCACATGGACGGGGTTTTTTTAGCTCAGCGGGGAATTACTCGCCGCGAACCTGTGCAGCTTGCATACCCTTTTGGCCTTTCTCAGCCACGAAGGAAACGGTCTGGCCTTCTTTCAGGCTTTTGAAACCGTCGCTTTCGATAGCTTTGAAGTGTACGAACAGGTCGTCACCGCCACCTTGAGGAGTGATGAAGCCGAAGCCTTTTTCATCGTTGAACCATTTAACGGTGCCGGTTTGGCGATTAGACATGGTGTATCTCCAAGAAACATATATTTTCAGTAGTGCTGTGCTGCTCAGGCCAACTGGGCACACTGGGCTATCATAGTCGAAATGTTCGACTTGGGAGCCCCCCCAAGGCATTGTTTGCTAATCAATCGCGTTGCGTTTGATCCCTGGCCAGGCTGAAAGCCCCAATCTACGGGGCTTTGCGGTGAAATATCAGCTGTTAAAAAAAGCCGTAAAACCTGCGTATTTTGTGCGAAATAGCAATTTTGAGGCCGTTTTTTCAGTGAAATGACCGTCTGATCAGTGGTCAATCTTACTTTTTCTTCACGACTTTGCAGGACGAAATAGCCGCGACTGCTTTGTTTTTAAGCTCCGGGCTGGCGTTCTGGTTGGTCATGAGTTCCTTGATCTCGGCAGAACTCAATTCGGCATTGATCTTGTCTGCGCCACATTCGCAGTGGGCCTTGGCAGTCTTGACGTCTACGTTCTGGCTGGCGGCGGCACTGCAGTCGCTCACAAAGCTGTCACGGGCGCCGGCTGGCCAGTTGGAAGGGGCTGCAGCCTGTGCGCCGAGGGAAAGGAGGCTCAGGGTAGCGGCGACAGCGAGGGTAGAGGTGAAACGCATCATGGGATGCTCCTTTGGGTCGAGGACGAACGGCGATTCTCAGTGGGTTGGAGGCCCGGCGTACAGCTCAAGTTCACTTTTGCAGCTATAAAGCCTTGAAATGCTGTTTACACAAAGCTTCGCCGGCGCGACGACCGTTCATCTGTGCTAGCATCCTCGTCTGGCTATTTTCCGGCGCGCCATTTGCCGCCTTGCCAGGTCCTTTTTGTTCACTCCAGTCACTCTGGTTCGATTATCGGTTGGCCGAAAGGCTCCTGCCGCTGTAAGGCAGGCGTTCATTATTGAGCGGCCTGGTGTTGGATCTTGTACTGGCTCATCCCAACCCACGTGACCTTTGGTAGGGGTCACCACTAGGAGAGGAGGCGCCATGCCAACTATTACTCTTCCCGATGGCAGTCAACGTTCATTCGATCATGCGGTTTCCGTCGCCGAGGTCGCCGCATCCATTGGTGCCGGCCTGGCCAAGGCCACCGTGGCCGGCAAGGTCGACGGCAAGCTGGTTGACGCCAGCGACCTGATCACCAGCGACGCCAGCCTGCAAATCATCACGCCCAAGGACCAAGAGGGGCTGGAGATCATTCGTCACTCTTGCGCCCACTTGATTGGTCATGCGGTGAAGCAGCTGTATCCGACCGCCAAGATGGTGATTGGCCCAGTTATCGAAGAAGGCTTCTATTACGATATCGCCTACGAGCGTCCCTTCACCCCGGACGACCTGACGGCCATCGAGCAGCGCATGCACGCGCTGATCGAAAAAGATTACGACGTCATCAAGAAAGTCACCCCGCGTGCCGAAGTGATCGACGTGTTCACCGCGCGTGGCGAGGACTACAAGCTGCGCCTGGTCGAAGACATGCCGGACGAGCAGGCCATGGGCCTGTACTACCACGAAGAATACGTCGACATGTGCCGCGGCCCGCACGTGCCGAATACGCGCTTCCTGAAATCGTTCAAGCTGACCAAGTTGTCCGGTGCCTACTGGCGCGGCGATGCAAAAAACGAACAACTGCAGCGGATCTACGGCACGGCCTGGGCTGACAAGAAGCAGCTGGCCGCCTATATCCAGCGCATCGAAGAAGCCGAAAAGCGCGACCACCGCAAGATCGGCAAGCGCCTGAACCTGTTCCACCTCCAGGAAGAAGCGCCGGGCATGGTGTTCTGGCACCCGAACGGCTGGACCCTGTACCAGGTACTCGAGCAGTACATGCGCAAGGTTCAGCGCGAAAACGGTTACCTGGAAATCAAGACCCCGCAGGTCGTTGATCGCAGCCTGTGGGAGAAGTCCGGGCACTGGGCCAACTACGCCGACAACATGTTCACCACCCAGTCGGAAAATCGCGATTACGCCATCAAGCCGATGAACTGCCCATGCCACGTGCAGGTGTTCAACCAGGGCCTGAAGAGCTACCGTGAATTGCCGATGCGCCTGGCCGAATTCGGTGCCTGCCACCGTAACGAGCCATCGGGTGCGCTGCACGGCATCATGCGCGTGCGTGGCTTCACCCAGGACGATGCCCACATCTTCTGCACCGAAGAGCAGATGCAGGCCGAATCCGCCGCGTTCATCAAGCTGACCATGGATGTTTATCGCGATTTCGGCTTTACCGAAGTCGAGATGAAACTGTCCACTCGTCCGGAAAAACGCGTCGGTTCCGACGAACTGTGGGACCGCGCCGAAGCAGCACTGGCCGCAGCGCTGGACAGTGCGGGGCTTGCGTACGACTTGCAGCCGGGGGAGGGCGCATTCTACGGTCCGAAGATCGAGTTCTCGCTGAAAGATTGCCTTGGCCGCGTCTGGCAGTGTGGTACCCTGCAGCTCGATTTTAACTTGCCGATCCGTCTGGGAGCCGAATACGTCTCCGAAGACAACAGCCGTAAGCACCCGGTCATGCTGCACCGGGCGATCCTCGGCTCGTTCGAGCGGTTCGTCGGCATCCTGATCGAGCACTACGAGGGCGCGTTCCCTGCGTGGTTGGCTCCGACCCAGGCAGTGATCATGAATATCACTGATAAACAGGCAGATTTTGCCGCTGAAGTTGAAAAAACTCTCAATGAAAGCGGATTTCGTGCCAAGACCGACTTGAGAAATGAAAAAATCGGCTTTAAAATCCGCGAGCATACTTTGCTCAAGGTTCCCTATCTTTTGGTTATCGGAGATCGGGAAGTCGAGATGCAGACTGTCGCTGTGCGTACTCGTGAAGGTGCTGACCTGGGCTCTATGCCCGTCGCCCAGTTCGCTGAGTTCCTCGCGCAAGCGGTTTCCCGGCGTGGTCGCCCAGATTCGGAGTAATTACTATTAAGCGTGAAATGAGACAAGATAAACGAGCTGCACCGAAAGCCCCGATCAACGAGAATATCTCGGCACGCGAGGTTCGGTTAATTGGGGCTGAGGGTGAGCAGCTTGGGATTGTGTCAATTGAAGACGCGCTTCTTAAGGCTGAAGAAGCCAAGCTCGATTTGGTGGAAATTTCCGCCGATGCTGTACCGCCTGTCTGCAAGCTGATGGACTACGGCAAATCGATCTTCGAGAAGAAGAAGCAGATTGCCGCAGCCAAGAAAAACCAGAAGCAGATTCAGGTTAAAGAAATCAAGTTTCGTCCAGGGACGGAGGAAGGGGATTACCAGGTAAAACTGCGCAACCTGGTACGTTTCCTGAGTGATGGGGACAGGGCCAAGGTATCCTTGCGATTCCGCGGCCGTGAGATGGCCCACCAGGAGCTGGGGATGGAACTCCTCAAGCGGGTTGAAGCTGACCTGCTCGAGTACGGTTCGGTCGAACAGCATCCTAAGATGGAAGGACGCCAGCTGATCATGGTCATCGCCCCGAAAAAGAAGAAGTAATCAACAGGGCACGGCAGGCCTTCTGATTATGTTTATCAACTGAATGCGGAGTATCCGAACATGCCAAAGATGAAGACTAAAAGTGGTGCTGCTAAGCGGTTTCTGAAAACTGCTAACGGTATCAAGCACAAGCACGCTTTCAAGAGCCACATCCTGACCAAAATGTCGACCAAGCGTAAGCGTCAACTGCGCGGTAGCAGCTTGCTGCATCCGTCTGACGTGGCAAAAGTCGAGCGCATGCTGCGCCTTCGTTAATTTTGGATCAAGAATAGAGGAAGTAACTCATGGCTCGTGTAAAGCGTGGCGTCATTGCCCGTAAGCGTCACAAAAAAATTCTGAAACTTGCTAAAGGCTACTACGGTGCACGCTCACGCGTATTCCGTGTTGCCAAGCAAGCGGTAATCAAGGCAGGCCAATACGCCTACCGTGACCGTCGTCAGAAAAAACGTCAGTTCCGCGCTCTGTGGATCGCTCGTATCAACGCTGGTGCACGTGTTAACGGTCTGTCCTACAGCCGTTTCATCGCTGGCCTGAAAAAAGCGTCCATCGAGATCGACCGTAAGGTTCTGGCTGATCTGGCAGTGAACGAAAAAGCGGCGTTTGCTGCGATTGTCGAGAAAGCTAAAGCCACCTTGGCTTAAGTACCCCCGACAGTCACCTAGGGCTGCTCCTGTAGCCCACGGTGGTAAACGTCATAAATAGGGGAAGAGCCTTCAAGCTCTTCCCCTATTTTGTATCTGGAGTCTGTACATGGAAAACCTGGATGCGCTCGTTGCCCAAGCTCTTGAGGCTGTGCATAGCGCTGAAGATGTAAATGCCCTGGAGCAAATCCGGGTTCACTACCTTGGCAAAAAAGGTGAATTGACTCAGGTGATGAAGACCCTGGGGAATTTGCCGGCTGAAGAGCGCCCGCAAGTCGGCGCGCTGATCAACGTTGCCAAGGAGCGTGTCACCGAGGTGCTCAATGCGCGCAAGGCGTCGCTCGAGGAGGCCGATCTTGCGGCCAAGCTCGCCGCCGAGTCCATTGACGTCACCCTGCCTGGTCGTGGCCAGGCCTCGGGCGGTCTGCATCCGATCACCCGGACTCTGGAACGTATCGAGCAGTTCTTCACCCACATCGGCTACGGCATTGCCGAAGGTCCTGAGGTCGAAGACGACTATCACAACTTCGAGGCGCTCAACATCCCAGGCCATCACCCGGCCCGGTCGATGCACGACACCTTCTATTTCAACGCAAACATGTTGTTGCGCACCCATACCTCGCCGGTACAGGTCCGCACCATGGAAGCGAACAAGCCGCCGATCCGCATTGTCTGCCCAGGCCGTGTGTACCGCAGCGACTCGGATATCACCCACTCGCCGATGTTCCACCAGGTCGAAGGCCTGTTGGTGGATCGCGACATCAACTTCGCCGACCTCAAGGGCACCATCGAAGAATTCCTGCGGGTGTTCTTCGAGAAGGAGCTGGCGGTGCGTTTCCGTCCTTCATTCTTCCCCTTCACCGAACCATCGGCTGAAGTCGACATGGAATGCGTGATGTGCAGCGGCAAAGGCTGCCGCGTGTGCAAGCAGACCGGCTGGCTGGAAGTAATGGGCTGCGGCATGGTCCACCCTAATGTGCTGCGCATGTCCGGGATTGATCCGGAAGAGTTCTCGGGCTTCGCCTTTGGCATGGGCGTCGAGCGTCTGGCCATGCTGCGTTACGGCGTGAACGACTTGCGTCTGTTCTTCGACAACGACTTGCGGTTCCTCGCGCAATTTCGCTAGTCGTAACGAATCTTTAGGAGAGCAGGATGAAATTCAGTGAACAATGGCTGCGTGGCTGGGTAAGCCCGCAGGTAAGTCGCGACGAGCTGGTTGCGCGTCTGTCGATGGCCGGTCTTGAGGTCGATAGCGTTACGCCGGCCGCCGGTGTTTTCAGCGGTGTAGTGGTGGGCGAGGTGTTGAGCACCGAGCAGCATCCCGATGCCGATAAATTGCGTGTGTGTCAGGTCAGCAATGGCGCGGAAACTTTCCAGGTCGTGTGCGGAGCGCCAAATGTGCGTCCGGGCTTGAAGATCCCGTTCGCCATGATCGGTGCCCAACTGCCGGGCGACTTCAAGATCAAGAAGGCCAAGCTGCGTGGTGTTGAGTCCAACGGCATGCTGTGCTCCCAGGCTGAGCTGCAAGTGGGTGAAGGCAACGATGGCCTGATGGAACTGCCGGCTGACGCGCCAGTGGGCCAGGACATTCGTGCCTACCTGGAACTGGAAGACGCCAGCATCGAGGTCGACCTGACCCCGAACCGCGGCGATTGCCTGTCCCTGGCGGGCCTGGCCCGTGAAGTGGGCGCGCTGTACAACACGCCTGTCGCCCGTCCAGTCGTCGCTGCCGTGCCGGCAGTGCACGACGAAGTACGCTCGATTGACGTGCTGGCGCCAAACGCCTGCCCCCGTTACCTGGGGCGAGTGATCCGTAACGTCGACCTGTCCAAGCCAACCCCGTTGTGGATGGTGGAACGTTTGCGTCGCGCTGACGTGCGCAGCATCGACGCCGCCGTCGACATCACCAACTACGTGATGCTGGAACTGGGCCAGCCGTTGCACGCGTTTGATCTCGCCGAAATCAACGGCGGCATCCGCGTGCGTATGGCCGAAGAAGGCGAGAAGCTGGTGCTGCTCGATGGCCAGGAAGTCAGCCTGCGTGCCGACACCTTGGTGATCGCCGACCACGCTCGCGCCCTGGCGATTGCCGGCGTAATGGGTGGCGAGCACAGCGGTGTGTCCGCGACCACCCGTGACGTATTTCTAGAAAGCGCGTTCTTCGACCAGATCGCCATCGCTGGCAAGGCACGTTCCTACGGCCTGCACACCGATGCGTCGCACCGCTACGAGCGTGGTGTGGACTGGAAGCTGGCCCGTGAAGCCATGGAGCGCGCCACTGGCCTGCTGCTGGACATCACTGGCGGCGAGGCCGGCCCGATCAGCGAAACCGTCAACGAACAATACCTGCCGTCGATTGCGCCGATTACCCTGCGCGCCAAGAGCGTTGAGCAAATGCTCGGCCTGGTCATCGAGCCGACTGAAATCGAGCAACTGCTGTCGGCCCTCGGCCTGGGCATTTCCTCGAGTGGGGAAGGGCAATGGCAGGTTGAAGTACCAAGTCATCGCTTCGATATCAGCCTGGAAGTCGACCTGATCGAAGAGCTGGCGCGCCTGTACGGTTACAACCGTCTGCCGGTTCGTTACCCGCAAGCGCGCCTGGCGCCACAGCCGAAGGCCGAGGCGCGTGCGGCCCTGCCAGAGTTGCGTCGCCTGCTGGTGGCTCGTGGTTATCAGGAAGCTGTGACTTACAGCTTCATTGATCCAAAGCAGTTCGAGCTGTTCAACCCAGGTGTTGAGCCACTGTTGCTGGCTAACCCGATCTCCAACGACATGGCCGCCATGCGTTCCTCGCTGTGGCCGGGTCTGGTGAAAGCGCTTTCCCACAACTTGAACCGCCAGCAAGACCGCGTGCGCCTGTTTGAAAGCGGCCTGCGTTTCGTCGGCCAGCTCGATGGCTTGAAGCAAGAGCCGATGCTGGCCGGCGTCGTCTGCGGTAGCCGCCTGCCGGAAGGCTGGGCGCAGGGCCGCGACGTCGTAGACTTCTTCGACGTCAAGGCTGACGTGGAAGCGGTGCTGGGCTTTGCCGGTGCGCTGGATGCCTTCACCTTTGTGCCGGGCAGCCACCCAGCATTGCATCCGGGCCAGACTGCGCGTATCGAGCGCGAAGGTCGCCTGGTGGGCTTCGTCGGGGCTATTCACCCAGAATTGTCGAAAACCCTGGGGCTGGATCGCCCAGTCTTCGTTTTTGAGCTGGTCCTGGCTGAAGTTGCCACGGGCAAGATGCCTAAATTCAGCGAGTTGTCGCGCTTCCCTGAAGTGCGCCGTGACCTGGCCCTGATCGCCGACCGTGAAGTCGCCGCCACTGCAGTTCTGGATGTAATCCGTGAAAATGCAGGGGAATGGCTGACAGACCTCAGGCTATTTGACGTCTATCAGGGTAAAGGCATTGATCCGCATAGAAAAAGCCTTGCAGTTGGCTTGACCTGGCAGCATCCATCGCGCACTCTTAATGACGATGAGGTGAATACCACGACGCAAAATATCCTCACCTCGCTCGAACAAAGGTTGAACGCCACGTTAAGGAAGTGACGTATGGGGGCTTTGACGAAAGCTGAGATGGCGGAACGTCTGTACGAAGAGTTGGGTCTGAACAAGCGCGAGGCCAAGGAATTGGTCGAGCTGTTTTTTGAAGAGATCCGCCACGCTCTGGAAGACAACGAACAGGTCAAATTGTCCGGTTTCGGCAATTTTGACCTGCGAGACAAACGCCAGCGGCCTGGCCGCAATCCAAAAACGGGAGAAGAAATCCCGATCACGGCTCGCCGTGTGGTCACCTTTCGTCCAGGGCAGAAGTTAAAGGCCCGAGTTGAGGCTTATGCTGGAACCAAGTCATAACGACGAGCTACCCGTCATCCCAGGCAAGCGCTACTTCACCATTGGTGAAGTCAGCGAGCTGTGTGCGGTAAAACCGCACGTGCTGCGCTATTGGGAGCAGGAGTTTCCTCAACTCAACCCCGTCAAACGCACCGGGAACCGTCGGTATTATCAGCGCCAGGACGTGCTGATGATCCGACAGATCCGCGCGTTGCTGTACGACCAGGGGTTTACCATCAGCGGCGCACGCCAGCGTATGTCCGGTGATGAAGCCAAAGACGACACCACCCAATACAAGCAACTGATCCGCCAGATGATCTCCGAATTGGAAGATGTACTGGTGGTGCTGAAGAAATGATTCAAGCTTTTAAAAATACTTCCACATTTCAAAAGCTTGCGGTATATTCCGGTTCGCTTCGTTAAGAAGCAAACCCAGTAACACGCCTAGTCGGGGCGTAGCGCAGTCCGGTAGCGCACTAGCATGGGGTGCTAGGGGTCGAGTGTTCGAATCACTCCGTCCCGACCATATTATTCAATGACTTAGCCGCTTTCGAGCGGCTTTGTTGTTTCTGCCATAGTGACTTTCCGAGTGACCCTGGCGTTTTTCATCATGCCTCCCTCCGTTTCAGAATCGTCAGCGCTGGTGCGCGCGAGTCGGTTGCTGATACCTTATTTGCCGCCGCAATGAGCTGATCCAACTCCGCTGCCGAGTAATGACTGGTAATGCTTCCGTTCTTGTGGCCGAGCAGCGCTTTCCGATCTTCCTCAGTCACGCCAGCAGCACGCAGCCTTCTCCCAAAGGTGTGCTTCAGGTCGTGTATGCGGATCCTGGTAAAACCGTCATGTGCCGGCCGCAAGAACTTCTCCTGCCACTTCTTTGCCGCCCGAATCCTCGCCTTCTTCCAGGCCGAGTCATTCATGCGGTGAACCGTCGTTTCATTCCCCTCGCCATCTGGTTTGCCAAACGGGAACACATAGAGCGGGTGTCTGCCGCGCTGCTTCTCGATCACTGACTTGGCAACGTCATTCATCACGACCAAGCGCTCGTCTCGATTCTTCACGCCAGCCCTGGTAGTCCTTCCCCCAAATCCAGCCGGGATCAGGAACACACTCGTTCCGAGCTCCGGTACCGCAATCTCCCAATTCCACTGAAGCTTGCAAACCTCCTGCTCCCGGCACCCCGTGTTGACCTTGAACATCGCCATGGTCTGTAGGTGCGCCGGTAACTCGGCGAACAGGATCGACTGCTCTTCCCACGAAAGCGGGTAGGGCTTTCGGCTGTTCGTCTTCTCATCCAACAGGGAAATCATCGGCACTACGTCGAGCAATGGCCGGCGTTCTTCGTCCCGCCACTTTCGCGCGCATAGGTTTAGCACCCTGATGACACGCTGAAGCGCGATATTCACTGTCCGGTTCGTGACTGGCTTCCCTGCCGCCGGATTCAGCTTCGACTGGATGTATGGCGCGAGCGCATCGTCATCAATGTGGGTCAGCGGCATGTCGCCAATGAAGGGGTCGAGCTGTTCCATATAGGTGGCCGATATATGGATCGAGGCCTGATCCTTCACTTCCAGCAGGAAACGAGTCGCCGCCTCTCGCCAGGTCCTGACCCGCCGAACGCCATATACCTTCTGCTGGCGCAACTTCTCCAGCTTGTGAATCAGGTATTGCTCTGCTTCGGCGCGGTTACAAGTGCCAGTACTCTCTTGAATTCGTTCTCCTCTATATTTTTTGTCGATCTTCCAGATGCCGTTCGGCATTTGCTGGAGCCCGGTGATAGCTTTTTGGGCCATGGCAATTCTCCTTTCTTCTTGCCCTGGCGCTCACTGCGGGGGCGATTGTTGTCCCGATCGGCCTGCTTTTCAATTGCCATGGACTCAGCCCAGGAATCTGCCCATTCATCCAGCTCAATGCGGTCGAAGCCAACGCCCTGTTTCCCAATGGGAAATTCACGGACGTTAGGCCGAACCGTCTTATTAAATTCTTCCCGGCACATGCCCAGGTACGCAGGGGCAGTTGACGCTCTGAGGAAGCGAGGCGCGGTCTCTTTGATGGGTAATGCAGTTGACTTGGCCATGGAGTCATCACTGTTCGATAGAGGACATTGTTTGCACTGACTTCCTGACGGGAAAGGCCTCCCCCTCCCACTTACCGGGTTTGCCGCGTATCGCGCCATGCAGGTCGTAGCGGTGGGGCTTCTTGCTGGTGAACAGCTTTTCACACGCCTTCAGCAAGGCGCCTTCATCTTCTATTTCCAACAACTCCTGGCCAGCCATCGAACCCACCTGAATCCAGCCGGATTTATCGCGCCCGTAGTTTTCTGTCTTGAACAAGCGATACCTGTTCCTGTGTCCGGTACTCGGCGAGGAATTCTCGGTGTTCAAGTAGAACGCGACGCCATCAAGGCGCACCCGCAGCACTGTCTTAGCCATGAAGTTCACCACCTTGAAAGTGGTCTGCGAGCACCCTGCGCGCGTCGATGCCGCACGATGCGGACATGGCGTAGATCTGGCCGAAGGTGGTTTCTCGACGCTGCAGGGCATTGAACAGCTCGATCAAATGCTCACCCAATTTTCCGTTGCGGCGGCTCATTGGCCCGAACTCGCAGCAGGCGGGAGCGGGACGACGGCATTTGCCAGTGCGTCCAGCAGCAAGGTTTGGCGATTCTGTCCGTCCAGATACTGGCGCACGGCTTGGACGAAGACGCTGTTCATGCTGCGGTCTGCGGCGTTCGCAGCCGCTTCAATGTCAGCGCGCAGGCCGTCAGGCAGTCGCACCACAAACTTGTCGGCGGTGCGGGAATCGTATTGGTTGATGCTCATGATGATCTCCTGGCGAACTCCCAAAATATTGGGAGCTGGCTGAATGGATTACTCGCCTGATTTCGGCGTGGTGATGAGGAGGAATAAGCAGGCGCTCGCAATGAGCCAGGCTGCGGTGCCGAAGAAAGCCGCCGCCACGTCGAAATCCGAGGAGCTGCTGATCAGGTCGCGGGCGGCAAAAAGGAGCCAGGCGCCAGAGGCGGTGGTGTAGAGCAGGATGGAAATCATCACCTTGAATAGCTGAAGCGGTGTGATGGGCTTACGTGACATTCACTTTCTCCAAGGCGAGCAAGGGCCCGCCGCGTTGTTGGCTTTCGCAAAAATTGAGGTGCTCTTGTTTCGCCATGAGGTGGCGAAGGAGTGGCTGTAAATTAGCAATAGCTAAATAAATTAGCAAATTGTTTTTTGGATTTGACGTTTGCTAATTTTCGCGGGCAGAAAGCTTTCAACTCGTAGTGGCTAATTAATGGTGTTAGATTCGCCTCATCAAGACTGGTTGGCAGCACCAGCTAGGGCTAGAGTTTGCCGGCCTCAAGACAAAAAGGGACTTTATGAAAAAGACGCTTCTTTGCCTCTCAATGGCAGCGCTCCTCTCGGGCTGCGCGAGCAGTGGCACCAAAATCGAGCAAGCCCAGATCGATAGCCTGATTAAAGGCAAAACCACCAGCAATGAAGTGATTGCCCTTCTCGGCCCGCCCACAGCAGTCACCCAGAATTCTGACGGATCGCAGGTTTTGGGCTGGGGCTATGCCTACGTTGGTTTCGCAGGTATCGGCACAGAGGTAGAGAGCACTACGGTGACCATTGCTCCTGACGGGACTGTGAGCAGCTATGCCCGTAGCGGGTCGAAGGTAGGGGGAGGGGCGCCATCAAAATACTCCGCTGCGCCCGTGCAGTCGGCACCTGGACCTATGACTAAGAGTCAGTACAAGCAGGTCCAGCTCCAGAAGCTCACTGAGCAGAACCTGCCTTATGACGAATACCAGAAGCGCTATCAGGAAATAATGGCGCAATAGGCCTGCCTGGATATTTGGTCATGCCTTCACCAATCCTAACCAAGTCCTTAAGCGCGAGCTGCAGGGCGTCGCCTCCGGTCTCATGTGGTTTGCCGTTGAGCCGCTGAGGTTTGCGGGGCGGCTGAGGCTGGCAGGGAATGGGGCAGTCGCGCAGACCGTGTTGAAGATGAACGCGGTGCTTCATGCGGACGGGTGGCGGCTGGCTGGGTATGGGATGAGGTGAAGGCGGGGCAAATAACACGTGCCCACCAAGTGTAGATGGAGCAAAATCGGATTTGTAAGATATTCGCCATGGATGAAACGCCTGGATCAAACCTATAATCGACTCATGAAAAAGCTCAATACCTATACACTCAGGATTAAGGGTTCTCACCCGAACAAGCTCCCGCTTGATCGGCTGGCACTCTATTTGGCCGAATTGGCCAAACTCATGGGTGAGAAGGAGCTTGTCCATTTGGACAGGGTCGCCGTCGGAAGCGCAGCCCTACGTGCATGGGCTGAGCCTGAAGCCGCTCCAGCCGTATCTGAACGTGTATCGTTAGCTGTAAGTAATAGCGATGATGCCGACCAAGAAGCCACCAAAGCATTATCAAGAATCAACGAACTGTTAAGTCAGGACGGTAAAAAGGGTGAGCTTAAGAATCCAGCAGGAGCTGTGATTTACCCTTTCCCCGGCAACCAAAAGATTAGGCCCGATAAAGAGCTCGTCATTGATCAGGAAAGTACGGTTACAGGCCGTGTAATCAAAATCGGCGGGCGCGACGACACCATTCCCCTGCTGCTTAAAGACTCAGACGGCACAGAATATCGCTGCACAGTGAAAGGCGAAGATCTCGCCAGGGAAATATCCTCGCACTACCTAGGAGACCCCATCGAGGTCACCGGGAAAGGAAGATGGCGGCGCACTCACGAAGGGCGATGGATTCTTGAGAATCTCATCGTTACTGCTTGGACAGCGCTCTCCACGGATTGGGATGCTGCATATGATCTCATGGGCAAATTAGCTTCCGGCTGGAGAGATGTTGCTGACATTGAAGGGCGATGCGCTGAAATAAGAAAGGGGCATTAATTGGTAATCTGGGACACCAACATCCTCGCGCTTTACTTCAGCAACAGACTTTCTCCAGATGACCACCTCAGAGTTAAAGGTTTGGTCGCTGAGCTGGCGCGTAAACGTGAAGCTATCGGAATCCCTGCTCAGGTTTGGGCTGAATTCTTAGAGGCGGCCACCGAAAACGAGGCCGCCCAAAGTGTTGCCCTATTCAAGACAAATGCCTTCAAGCTTCTGAGCTACGACATGCGCGCCGCGATCGAAACATCGCAAGTCGCTAGGCGCGGGCAAGCAGCTAGAAAAGCCAGCACAACAAAAGACCGCGGACGCCAGGCGGTTAAAGTTGACTGGCAGATTATTGCTATAGCTATCGTGAACAATGCTCGATTGGTTCTTACCAATGATCAGCCAATGCTCACCGAGTGCGGAAGGCATAATGTAAAAGGCTTAGCGATAAGGGATCTTAATATACCTGACGGATTGCGGCAGCACCCAATACCTTTTGAGTAGTCAATCCCAGCCAAGCGCCGGGCTTCTTGTATCTGGTTTTCACGGTCTTTTCACAGTCGGGAGTCTATGGTTATCCCAGCTCCTAGTGAAAACCTTTCAGCCCGCCTACACATCGCGGGCTTTTCTTTGCCCGGGATTTGCCAATCACGCTTATGTTTACCTAAGCTGCATTTTTGCCCTCGAATGGAGTCGAAGCCATGCCCTCCCCACAATACTCACTCCCTGACACGCTTGAACGAATCTACGAAAACCAGCTTGCCCTGGAAGCTGCACTGATGGAGCTGACATTGCTCGTCGAACACCAAGGCAGCGTCGAGGCAGGTGGTAACGTGCGAGGTGCCTTGGAGACGATCGGCGAGAACGCCGGGCATATCAAGCAGGGCCTGGCTAGTTGAGGGCACAAGAGCCGGATTGATCAAGCAGCAACCGTTGATAGCCCGCCGATGTGCGGGCTTTTCGTTGAGGAGCTACCATTCCCCCGCCTGCTCATACACGGAGCTTCGCTTGCGCTCACCGACGGTCAGCACCAGGATAACAATCCGCTCGTCCTCAATGCGGTACACAGGTCGATAGCCGGCGCCTCGCAACTTGATCTTTGTAGCAGTTGCTATATTCCTTAACATATATTGCCTCGGACCCTTAGCCAGCTATACCGCGTTCTCAGAAAATGGGAAAAATATAGTATTAACTATCTGGATTTTCTATCGTTCTCTTTTGCCTGAGGGAGAAGGGGAGATGGAGAAATCGCCGGATTTCACATTTTGAAAGGTTTCATCAATCATTGGTTGAAAACTAGGGTCTCTATACATTCCGCTCAGTACAGCCATTGTTTGCGCAGCGGCACCGGCAAAAGTAAATCTTGAATTAATAAAGCTACAGCTTTCAAATCCAATTTTGGCTTGGCCATCAATAACAATCTCGGTGCCATTGAATTTGCAGCTGACAAATTTTTTGCCACTGGTTAGTACACGCTCAACGCCAAATAACTTATCAGCTATTAGTTCTAGAGGTGCGTCTTTAAGCTTTCTCCTTCGCGTTCCATATAAAATCCATCCGAAGAATATTGCAAATGCTACTAGCAATGTGAACCAGATTGGTATCGTTACAGTATGTGATAGGTAATCTTTATAAAGGACGTCCCAGCTAACGAGAAGGCCTGCAACGGTTGCAAAAAATGTGAAAAAAAACATCGCGACGACTATCACGGGGTTTTTTGTTAAGAACTTTGAAAGCTGATCCATTGTGAGGCTCCGTTTTTATGCTATTCAATGGTAGTGGCATATTAATAGCCTGCATTGCTGGAGAAATCCAGTCTGGAGAGTCAATACCCTTGGGGAGTGCTCAGTACGTTCAAAGTGCGTTATGGTGATACCGGTGTCGTCTTCCGTATGCCTAAACATCGTAAGTATCTAGAGCAGCCAAAAAATTCCCTCCCCTTGTAGCGTCCCTTCCTCGCAGTTCGCTGAACGACGTTACTTCCACAAAGTGGACAAAGCCCGAGCTGCGCCCAGTCTGAAGCGGGTGACTTCGGAGGAAGTAAAGCCTGGGCTGCCTCGCGCTCTCTGCGATCCCGGGCTTCAGGCCGCTGAAGAGGGAATAGATGGCTATCCCGGCTCCAATAATTAATAAGAATATGAATCCGCCGGCACCTCCGCCACCTCTTCCTGAACTCCGTCCGCGCCCAGAGCTTCTGCCTCCTCCACCGCCTCCACCGCCTCCACCGTGCCCGCCTCGAGCAAAAGCTGGTGTGGTTATGGCGAGCAGCGCGAGCGTCAACAGCGCCCTACGGCTCATGTCCTTTTTGTTCATGCTGGCTCCGTGCCTTATCAGCGGTTTGCTGACTCTACCAACCCCTGGTGCCGGCCTCAACGCCTGCGTGCCCGATCGTTTCGGGTGTGTTCCTCGGATGCGCTGTAGAGCTATTACATTTTGCTAACGGGCTATATAGACTTGTTAGAACCTATTCGACGTACTGGGGGGGTAAGTGGCCAGATTAAGTAATGCTATAAAAAAATCGGATATCCCGAGTTGGTTTGTCCTGAGTAAGTATGCGTTCGCTTCTGAGCTCGATAGTGCTGGCTGGTATGAGCAGATTTTAGCAAGAGAGCAGTTGTTTCTTATGATGGGGCATCGTAAAAATTGCGGTGGGCCACCAAACGAAAAAGATTTAGCTTCTAGGCTGGGGTCTGAAATATGGTTGGACGCTAAGGTCTCATTCAAAGGTCCTGGTATTTTGCCATCCATTTGCGGGCATGATGGTGCGGTTGGTCGTATAAGCTCGAGCTATGCGAAGTCTGTCCATTCCCTCACGTATAGGCAATTCTTACAGCAGGATGAAAGGATTAAAAGCGAAGCTAAGGAGAAGGCAAAGCAGTGGTGGGAAAATATAAGCGCTCCTGATTTCGGCTCCGAAAAAATTGATATGGATCTCGCCTATCAAGTCATGGAGTTCGTAGATTTACCACTTCATGCATCACAGAATAGAACGTCACTACATGCTATAGCTGACGTTGATCTTAGTATGCCGGATGCTATCTTGGTTGATGCTTTTAAAGCTTGGCTTGCAACAGTGAGAGAAGAACTCCACCTGGACTCACCAAAGCAGTATAGGCGACCAGATTTTTCCTCATGGGTTAGGCTTGGAGTATTGCCATATCTGGACCTTGTGTCTTGGGCCGAACTCACAGGGCAAAGTATTCCTAACAGATTAATGGCGAGTTTGCTTTTTCCAGCTGGAGATGGAGGGGAGGAAACCATTAGAAAAACAACTGCCCCGATTGCTATGGAGATGATAGGGCGGGGAGGATATTCAGATAGAACTATTCTCGACACGCTGCTTGCGGTTGCCGCCCATGAGGGTCGGGAGTTGGGCGGCGGTTAATTCGGAAGCCTTTCTTGCTCTTTCTTTTCCGGAAAAAAGATGGCCCTTTTCATGGCCTTCCAATTGCTGGTTTTGTGTGAATAATTGGAAACCATCGTAATCGCAGACGCTTCGTTAGGAGTCCGATGGTATGTATAGCGGTTTGAGCAGAGAAGTTCCTAGGCGAAAAAAATACGGCACGTTGCACGCGAGGTTAATTACCGAGCTCATGATCTCCATCATCATCTGGGCCTGGCAGCGCATCAAACCGATCTACCATGCCTGGAAACTCCTCTTCCATCATGCGGCGCGTCTCAGGATCCTTAAGTTTCATCCGGAGCCCAATGATTGTCAGTTTTCGCATCAGCTCTTCAGTCGAAATGCCAAGTTTTGCCGCCTCCGTATCGAACTGCTCGGCTTCTTCGGCGCTGAGCTGAATTTCGATTTCCTTAGTGGTCTTTTTCAGTTCCGGCATCAGATCGTAGGCGTCCATTTTCAGAACCCGGGCCAGTTTGAGGGCGCCACCCAGGCGGGGTTTGGAGCGACCAGCTTCATATCGGACGATTTGAGGTTGGCTGATGCCGCTTTGTTCGGAAAGATCTTTTTGCGTCAGACCTGCTTCGGAGCGTGCCCATAGGAGGCGTTCAGCAAAAGATCTGGTATCGGTCATGAGCCCTCGAAGCCTTTTAATTACTGGGTTTCATATCACTATATCAGACAACAAATGATCCCCAATGATCAGCATTGACAATTGATAGCAAATGGTATCAAATGATCACAAATGATCACACGCATGGCGATGGAGGTTAAGGATGAGGCAAGAAAAAGTTCCGCTGGTGATTCGTTTGCCACTTCAACTGAGGGATTGGCTGAGCACGAAGTCAGAGGAGAACGGAAGGACAGCGAACGGGGAGGTAGTTTTCCGCTTAAGGAAAATGATGGAGCAGGAGCTTGTTCATGAAAAACAACAGGCATGAAAAAGCCCCAAGCGCGCCAACGCTTGAGGCCTATGAAGCAGTGAACATTTCTGAGGACATTCACATGACGAAGCATACCGAAGTAAACGAAAAACTCAATGCTGGCACCTTCAAGGGACCAGTGACCGTGGCGCTTTCGTTCGCACGCTGCAACATTGAGGAGCAAGATTTGTATGGCGTCCGTCCAGGCGTTCCCGCTGTTGATGCTTTGAATCAGGCATCTTGCATTCTTCATAGCGTGAGATCGGCGTTGGAAGACGCGGGAATGGCAGAGCTCATTATCACACCAAGCCAAGCATGGTTGCTACACATGGCGGTCGAGTCTGCTAAGGCTGCTATCGACTCCGTAGCTGAAGGCCTGGAGAAAGCGCGATGAATACTTTCTCCATTCGACCTGGGCAGCTTCTTGACGGCGTGCCGCGTTTTCCTCAATCGCAAAACGTGGCGCGGACAATGTCATCTCGTGAAATCGCCGATTTGACCGGAAAACGCCACGACAACGTCAAGCGGACCATAGATTCTCTGGTGGCTGACAAGGTAATCACTTTTCCTCAAATTGAGGAAAACCCCGGAACCCTCGGTCGGCCAGGGACGCACTACCTGATTGGCAAGCGTGACAGCTTTGTAGTGGTCGCCCAGCTCAGTCCCGAGTTCACTGCTCGTCTTGTGGATCGCTGGCAGGAGCTGGAGGAGCAAACGGCCAAGCCTGCCTTCGACATCGCTAGCCTGAATGACCCCAAGGTGCTGCTCGCATTGTTGACTGACAACGTCCGCAAGGTCGTTGCCTTGGAAGCTGACAACTCAGAGCTCTCGAAAGAGAACCATGAACTGGAAGTGAAGGTGGAGCAGGACGCTCCCAAGGTAGCTTTTCACGACATGGTTGTGGTGTCGCACAAGAAGTACAACGCGGCCCAGGCTGCGAAGATCATTGGCACTGGCCGCACCAGGCTGCTGCAGTTCATGCGGCAGAAAGGGTGGGTGACCCGTTCGAACGAGCCGTATCAGGCGAAGATCGAGGCCGGCCTGCTTGATGTGAAACTGGGCACCTTCGAGCACCCGATCGACGGCACGATCCCAACGTGCTCCACGTTGATCACCGGGAAGGGCCTGACGAAGCTTGAAGCTCTGTGGCGGGAGCGAGACGCGGACTTATTGGCGTAACAGTGAAGAGAGCCCGGCCCAGCGCCGGGCTTTTCGTCAATCCCAGTAATCCTCAGTGGCGTGGCGGCGAGCTGGCAGATTGAGTCAAGCAGCTACGCTTTTTAAATGTAAGCAACTTGCGTATACTTAATTCCAATGAAAACAGTCTTCTTTGAAACGACAAGCTTCACCGCCACGGTAGGTGACTATCTGACTGACGATGAATATCGGCAGCTCCAGACGGAAATGCAGGCGAATCCTGAAGCCGGTGATTTAATGCCACGTACCGGTGGCTTCAGAAAGCTTCGCTGGCAGGACACTCGCCGCGGAAAGGGCAAGCGTGGTGGTCTCCGTGTGATTTATTACTGGCTGCTCAATGACGGCCAGTTTTGGATGTTTTCGATTTATGACAAGGATGAGATGGCGAACCTGACCGCTGCTCAGGAGAAGGCATTGAAGGCTGCTATAGATGCAGAGCTGAAAAAACGAGGTGGGAAATGAAAAAGAAGCGCGATCTGTTTGCTGAGCTGATGCAAGGCGTAAACGAGATGGGCGAGCACCGGCAGGGGAAGATCACACTTCGTCAGTACGAAGTGGAGGCTCTTGCACCTCCCGAGGTGACGGCTGCTGAGATCGTTTCCATCCGTGAGAATCTTCACATGTCGCAGCCAGTGTTCGCCCGGCAAATCAGGACTAGCCCTGACACGCTGAAGAACTGGGAGCAATCGAAGTCCAAGCCAAATGCCCAGGCGGCGCTGCTGATTAAGTTGGTTCAGCGCTTCCCTGACATGGTTGAGCGACTCAACGCCGTTTGAATCGATGATTACCTTGAAGCCCGGCCAAGTGTCGGGCTTTCTGCATCTGGCTCAAAGCTTTTCAGCGTTGGCCTTCTCAAGCAGGGCGGCGATGCCCTCCAGCAGCACTAAGTCCGACTCCCTGAGTCTTCCTTTCGCTGCAGCCCTGGCGAGCTTCTCGATAACCGCAACTGCCCGCGGCGTAGCCTTGTCCTGAAGGGCCTGGTAGGCAGACGCCGCCTCTCGAACCACATCCTGGCGAGTGTACTCACCCTCGATCAATGCCGGCCCGTGCCCATTCGGGTTGACCAGCACACCAGGCGTGAGCCCGATTTTCTTTTCCAGATTGAGTGCTGCCTTCTCGCCCAGGGAGCGGTGCCCATTGAGGATCTGGGACAAATACGAAGCATCCAGATCGTGCTGGTCGGCGAAGTCTTTCTGGCTGAGTGGGCCGATGACACGCCGCAGCGCGTCGACCCGAAGAGTTTTGATATCCATAGGCGAATAGTGTCCCTGCGTTAGCAAACAGTAAATTATAAAATGCTATTGCTATTGAGATTAGCAAAATGTAATCTGAGCTTCTTTCGGAGACAAACATGACGCTACTCGAACTCATCCGGTCCCTCGACACACCTTCGGTGGATTCGTTGGCCAAGCGCAGCGGCACCAGTGCCGGGAACCTTAAACAGATCGCCCATGGCTTTCGCCGGGCAGGCCCAGGCCTCGCCATCAATCTCGAACGGGAGTCGAGCAGAGCGGTGACCTGTGAAGAGCTCCGGCCCGATGTTGACTGGGCCTATCTGCGCAATTCAGGCCAAGAGCCAAATCTTTAATCCCGATTAAAAGAAGCCCTGATTGAGGGCGCATATCTTCGCCCTGAGCTGAACGTTCCGCCACGACAACCACGAAGAGGTTTCCCGAAATGGAACAGGTACACCGCGCAATACATGAGGCAGTTCTGGAGGCGGGGCCAAAGCAACTGGCTCACCTGATGGGTATGAGCCACACCGCATTGCTCAATCGCAGCAACCCAAATGATGACTCGCACCGCCTGAACCTGGAGCAATTTCTCCAGATCCTGGTGCACAGCAAGAACGTTGAACCGCTGGAACATCTGGCCAACACATTGGGCTATGCCCTGGTGCCTCAGGCGCGGCCGGCGAGCAAGAACCTCACTGAGGCTCTGGTGCATCTGGCGGCTGAGTACGGGGATGTTTCTCGGCTCGTCCATGACGCCCTTGCAGATGGCCGCGTTTCACCTTTCGAGAAAGCAAACATCCAGAAGGAAATTGGACATGTCCGGCAGAGCTTGTTGGTGCTGGAAGAGTCAGTCAAAGCGGCGTGATTACCTGTCCGAACGGCTAGGTATCAGAGGAATAAAACGGGCGGAGAATGAATTTTGCCCGGTGCAGAAAGCAACAAACCCGGCGGGAACCGGGCTCATCCAATCGTCCTGTGTGATCAGGACTACACAACTGCAGAGGTGTTAATCATGGCACATGCAATTCGTAGTAAACAAGTTCGGTCGCCTGTTACTGAGCGCATTCAATCTAAACCCCGGCTGGTCAGTGTGCCCAAGAGCGTGTCAATCACGCCTACGGTGCAGCCTTTTGATGAGCGGGCAGGCTTTACCTACTACGAGGTTCAAGTTGTTTATGAGGACGCGGGATTAAAACAAACCTACCCCGGCGTGCTGGATGAGTGTCTGGCATTAGAGCTGAAGGCCATGCTCGAGCCGGAAGTAGCCCCGTACCCTGTTCGTATTTCGTGGGTAGCAGGCTGGGCAAAAGGATTCGAAAACTTCCTCCGGATGAACGACCGCGTAACAGACATGATCCAGTCAGTTCGATCGGCTGAGCGTCCTGGGCACGAGTTCCTGGCTCGTCTTGGTCAGTTCGGTCCGTATGAAAGTTACGCGCCACAAAACAGCCAGGCAGAAAGCGTGGCGCCGAATATCTCGGAGGTTCGGCCATGAACCAGGTCATTGACTCTAAGAGTCCAGGCTTCAACAAAAAACCTTTCTACCTGGTTGAGGTTTTCGACGGGCGTGGTGTGTACGGCTTCGGCCTTGGGCTCACAGATGAGCGAGTTGCTCGTAACCTGCTCGAGACTCTCGGTCGTGACCTGCTTGGCCGAATAACAAAACTTCACACACTCTCCAGCCCACCAGAAGAGGCCCGCGGGTACCAGAAGCATAGGCAGTTTACCGAGCAGACTAAGCGCATAAAGGCGTTGATTGGTATGTGCGCGAACGAGCCTTCGCCTGGCCGCGCCTTCTTGGTTGCCTTTGTGCAACAGCATCGCGCTGCAATGCCCCTCAGTCATATGGCTTCAATGCTTGAGCATGCCAAGTACGAGCCCGACTTTGATGAGTTTGCCTATATCCCACTTCACCAATCTGCAATCGGGAGGGCATACCCATGAGCGAAATATCCCAAGAGGTACCTGTCACCGTCATCGACGAAGAGCACTTCGAGAAATATCCCGATGCAGCGCTGTTGCTGAAGTGTTTCGAGGTCGTCAAGGACGCGCTAGACGTCATCGACGAGCCGGAGTACTCCATTGAGAAAGAGGATGACACTCACATTGATCTGTACCGAGCCTACTACGCGCTCAAGGTGTTGTTCAGGCGTAGGACTGGGCACGACGCTAGGCAAGTGGCCCAGGATCACTTTGAGGCAATGAGCCGCCACTTGTTGGAGGGGAAGCCGCGACCAGAAAACAGCATTCCCGTCGTCGTGTTCCCTAGTGAGTGCCTACCGGATGAGGCGTTCGCTGGCCTGACGGACCAACAGCTGGCTTGCGCGGCGTTCAACTACAGCGATCGCGTTCGGGTTCTGATCATGGACCACTCACCGCAGGCTTTGGCGTTGGACGAGGCTCGCACGCTCTCCATTGACTCCACCACAGCACTGCGCCTGCTGGTGTTGCGCCTGTCTGGCGGCTCAATGGAAACCATGGGGGCCGGGATGTGCCGCAAGCATGGGGAGACGCTGCAATGATCGGCTCTGTCGAATCAATTACGGGAATCCCCGTAATTAAACCTGCAACGGCCTGCACCATCGCCGGTCCCTGGCCAACCTACGGCAACTTCCGAACGCTTCCAGAGCGCGAGCGCTGGGTGCTTTACGGCAGCGCCAAGGCCTACCGCGAGTCGCTGGAGCGCCAGGGTTTCGAGATGGCTGAAACCTACGATGCCTTCATCCGTCGCGTGACAGAGGAGCTGGATATCTGATGGCGCGCATTAGGACGATCAAGCCAGAGTTCTGGAGCAGTGAACAGGTGATGGAGTGTCAGCCTCTGACACGCCTGCTGTTCATTGGCATTTGGAATTTTTGTGACGATGGCGGCAATCATCCTGACTCGGAGAAAACCATCAAGGCCCGGGTTTTTCCCGGTGACGAAATCAGCTCGTCGAGTATTCGTCGAATGCTCGACGAGCTGTCGTCGAATGGTCTTTTGTCCTTCTACGAGCACTCTGGCAAGCGATATTTGCATGTCTGCGGGTGGGAGCACCAAAGGATTGATAAGCCGACCTTCAAGTACCCGGAGTTTGTTCAGCCCCTGGTGGTGTCCAGTCCGCCACTGCTGGGGGCTGGCACTGATGACAACCAGAAACCGGGGCCTGTAGGTGATTCCGTCGGTGAGTCCTCTACGACCATTCGACCACCGCTCGTAGAGGCCTCGTCGAATCCTCCACTAGGCCTCGACCCCGGAAGGGAAGGGAAGGGTAATAGGAAAGGAGAAGAACAAGATCAAGAGCATGTCCATCGTCGCGATGCTCCGCCGGACGACGCGCCGCTGGAATCTCAAGCTGGAGCAAATGGGCAGGAGCAGCGCGCACCTGATCAACCCGCTCTGGCAGATCCAAAGCCGAAGCGGATTATCAAACCCGCCGCTACGGATCTGCTGGACGGCTTCGATCAGTTCTACCGGTTGTACCCGCGCCGCCAAAAGCGGCCGAACGCTGAATCGGCCTGGAAGAAACTCAAACCTGACGCCGCATTGCGCGAAACCCTGCTTTCTGCGCTAGCAAATCACTGCCTTAGGCCTGACTGGATCAAGGACGGCGGGCAATACATCCCGCTGCCCGCGACCTGGCTCAACGGCCGATGTTGGGAAGACGAAATCCCGGCAAACACCGAGCAGTCCCATCACGTGGACCTCGACAAAATTGACCACACCCTCGGGCTTGAACGTCAGCCCGATGGTACGTATCGAGTAGCCCGACCATGATCAAACCAGCAATCATCAATACCGCTATCAGCCGTTGCGACGAGCACGGCACGTTTGAAAACGATCTCGTTGAGTCATTCATCGGTGATGGGCAGTGGCTCGGCTGCCCGCGCTGTCACTTCGATGCACGGCATTCCACTGACGAAACCATTGCCACCGCTGCCCGGGACGTACAGTTTGCTCGTCAGCTCAATGCGGATCTGATCGCATCAGGTATCCCTCCACGTTTCCGGGTGGCGACGCTGGAGAACTACCGGACGGACAGCAAGCCAGAACCTCAGGCCGTTGCTCTTCGCCAATGCCGGGAATACGCAGAAAGATTTGACCTGCACTGGCAGGCCGGGCTTTCGATGATGCTTCTGGGAGAGGTCGGTACCGGCAAGACACACCTGGGTTGTGCGGTGGCGCAGCATGTCATTCGTCACCACGGCGCCCACGCCCGGTATACATCCGCCCTGGCGATCATTCGTGATGTGAAGGCAACGTTCAGCAAGACAGCAGAGTCAACCGAACACCAAGTGTTCAGCGCACTGCAGGCTCCCGACCTGCTGGTGATCGATGAGATCGGCGTTCAGCACGGAAGCGACTTCGAGCGGCAAGTGTTGTTCGAGGTAATTAACAACCGCTACGAGCGACTGCAGCCCACCATCGTGATTTCCAACCTGGGCATTATCGGTTTGCGTAAATGCCTGGGAGATCGAGCAGTTGATCGGCTCAGCGATGCCGGCGGTCCTGCAGTGTTGTTCAACTGGCCTTCGGCCCGGGGTGACGTATGAGCCGCGAACTGTTCAGTGATGAGGCCGAGTTCGGCATCCTTGGGGCGGTGTTGCTCAAGCCCGAGTTGTTCGACGAGATCAGCAGTAAGGTGGACGTGTCCGATTTCCATGATCTGGAGAGCGCTGCGCTTTACCAGGTGATGATTGATTGCCACGCCGCCGGTGTTCCCATCGACGTTGTCACCTTGAGCGATTGCCGCCAGCGCCTGCCCAGTGGCAAGTCGACCCTGGCCCACGCGGGCGAGGTCGCCATGAATGTACCCAGCCCCGCCAACTGGAAGGCCTACGCCCGTATTGTTCGGGAGCGGGCGGTGTTACGTCAGATTGTGAACGCCGCGTATGTGATCAACGACACGGCCAACGAGGAGCGCCCACTCTCCGAGGTTATCGCCATGGCCCAGCAGGCCACGGCAGATCTGCGCGACCTGGACGACGATGGGCAGCAGGATTACTACAAAGCCAGCGAAATTCTGCCCGCGGTGATCGACACCATTGACTCGAAATTTAACAAGACTATGCCTACAGGCCTATCCACAGGCCTTGAGAAGCTGGATGAGTTGGTGCGCGGGTTACGGCCTGGGAACATGATCGTTGTTGGCGGGCTGACCGGTTCAGGCAAGACCATCCTAGGCCTACAAATCGCCCAGCACGTCACCTGCAAGCTCGCTGGGGCCGGTTTAGCGTTCTCCATGGAGATGACCAAGGAGGAACTCGTTACGCGTGGCCTGGCGTCTCTTGGGGGCATCAATCTCAGCGCGCTGGATAGCGGCGACCTTCAGGACGATGATTGGCCGAAGCTCACCAGCGCCGCCAACGTCCTGATGGGAGCCAAGCTGTACGTCAACGACCAGGCCGGCATGACCGTAGCGCGTATTCGCTCGATCGCCCGCCAGTGCCAGCGTCGGGAGGGGTTGAGTGTCCTGCTGATCGATTACATCCAACTGATCAGCGCCGAGAGCAGCTCGAACCGTTCCCTTGAGGTCGGGAAGATCTCCACTGCACTGAAGAACCTGGCCAAGGAGCTTAAGATTCCTGTGATTGTGTTGGCCCAGCTCAACCGTGGCTCAACCAATCGCCCCGATAAACGACCACGCCCCAGCGATATCCGCGACTCCGGTCAGATCGAGCAGGATGCTGACGTAGTGATCTTGGTTCATCGCGATATGGATAGCGAGGAGGGCCAGAACGGTGTAACCGAGTTGATCGTGGGCAAGGTCCGTCATGCGCGCGTGGGCTCCTGCATGGTCCAGCAGCAGGGGAAGTATGTTCGATTTGTCGACTTTGAGGGGCGGCCGCCGAGCAACGAAGAGGTGGAGATGGGCCGAAGCTTTGCCAGCAAATTCAAGGGGAGCAACAAGCATGAGTAACGTCACCGCGGCGTTGCCGCGCAAAAGCCTGACCCCGGTTGAGTGCAAGTTCTTGAAGGCCGGTAATCGTCTGTTGCTGGAGAAGACCAATGGCCGGATTGGATCTGCGGCGTTCATGGACATCATCGCTGACTGGCACACCTCACGGTCAGCCCTGGGGTTTGAGGCGTTCGCTCGTCTTTGGATCTCCGAAGGCAACGCCAAGAATAAGATCGCTGACAGGCTGCTCCGCGAACTGTTCGGAATGGATGAACCAACCCCGAGGAAAGCCGCATGAAAAAGCGCACCTACGTCGACAAGCCGCTGGGCGATACTGAATACCTGCTGGAACAATGGGGTTGGTGGCGGATGGACGGGATGGGCGTGCCGCGCTACGTCTCGCCGCTGCTCGCGCTGATGCGGGACAACGTCCAAATGCCGAGTACCGCCAGCTATGTGATCACTGATGACCTGGCACTCGCGGTTGATTCCGCGATGGCCAAGCTGACGCGCCGTAACGAGCAGATGGGGCTGTTTCTCTGGCTCTATTTCGGAGCCAAGTGGACGATGGTGCGGATAGGCGAGTCGGGCAAGATGTCAGAGCGCTCTGCAAGGGAAATAATCAAGGCCGGAGTTGGGTGGATTGACGGGGTATTGCAAGGGATGAGCGAAGCCGCGTAAATAGTCCTTTCATGCCGGATACCGACCTGTTTTCATGGCAGTGTGTTTGGCTGTTCCAGCGCGACACCGAGACAGATTCAGCGAAAGCCCAGTGGATATGCTGGGCTTTTTTATAGCTGGTACGTAGTCTTTGTGTCATCTTGCCATTACTTGTACAAAGGAGATGGCAATGAGTATTTATGAAGACATACAAGAGCTTTTCGAGAAGCGCGAAGCGGCGTTGAGCCTGCAGCTCAATCTGCTTGCAAAGGCGGCCGGTGGTCTGGCTAGTGGGCTTAGATTCTATCTAGGATTGCCTTCTCCTACTTGGAGCCACCCAGACGGTAAAGCAGGTGATGCTTATATTCGTTTGGGTGTTGGTCAAAAGAGCCAGTTTGAGGAAAAGCCCTGGATGACGCTTAGCAGCGTAGGGGGAGTAGTTGCGTTTACCCTTGCTGTGACCATTGTTTCGGAAGATCGAGATTCCAGGGTGGTTTACTTCTTCAATATGAGCGTTCGTTTTTGTGACGAAGGTTATCTTTTTGATATCGAGGGCGACCGTCAGCAGATCGTGAGTGTAGATGATGTGAAGTCCGGTAATTTTGACTTGGTATATGCCTTAATAGTCGCTCAGTTCAAAGCTGTTCTGGATCCAGACAGAATTCTGATAAAGAACTGATTTTATGTCGGTAAATTATTCGGAGACATGAGAGCACAGCTATCAAGGTGTTTTCTTTTTATTCGAAAAACAACCCCTGAGCCCTGGCATTTGCCGGGGCTTTTTCGTTTCTGGAGGCCCGTATGGCAGCCCCGGACAGGAGTAGAAACATGGCCAACCCGACGCCCGAGAGCATCGTAGAGGTGGTGGGTGCGTCAGTGGCCAATAAGGGCATGCTGGTTGGCGGTGCTGCTGGCATGGTTGGCTGGCTGTCGCAAGTCAACTGGATAGGTATTGCCGGTGTGGCGGTCGCGGTACTCGGCCTGATGATCAATTTTTACTTTCAGGTTCGCAAAGACCGCCGCGAACACGCCGAGAGCCAAGCCAGGCTCCAGGCCCTGCGTGATCAGTGCCGGTTATGAATCCCGTCATTCGCCAGCGCATCGCCGTCGCGGCGCTGAGCCTGAGCGCCGCCGGATTTGCCACATGGCAGGCGAGCGAAGGGTTCACCCCTGTCGCTGTCATCCCCACCAAGGGCGACGTTCCCACCATCGGCCACGGCTCCACCCGCTACGAAGACGGCCAGCCAGTCCGCATGGGCGACACCATCACCCCGGCCCGCGCCGAGATTCTGGCCCGCAACCTGAACAGCCAGGCCGAAAAGCAATTCTCTGCATCGCTCCCGGGTGTGAAGCTGTACCAGGACGAGTTCGATGTGTACATGGACTTTGTGGGCCAGTACGGCATTGGCACCTGGCTCAAGGGTTCGCCGCGCCGCGACCTGCTGGCCGGCAACTACGCCCAGGCTTGCCATAACCTGCTCAAGTACCGTTTCGCCGCGGGCTTCGACTGCTCCACCCCGGGCAACAAGCGCTGTGCCGGCGTCTGGACTCGCCAGCTTGAGCGCCACGCCAAGTGCATGGCCGCGCAATGACTCGCTACCTGATCGCCGCCATTGCGTTGCTGGTGATCGTGGCGGGCATCCAGACGCACCGCCTGGACAATGCGCAGACCGATCACACGCAATACGTGGCCAACGTCGCCACCCAGGCCCATGAAGCCAGCGAGAAGGCACGCCAGACCGAACAGCAACACCAACGAGACATTGACCAGGTACGCACCGATGCAGCCAATCAAAAGATCAGCGATGACGCTCACGCTGCTGAGCTTGTTGCTGTGGGTGTCAGCCTGCGCAAGCAACAAGCCAGCCTGCTTGCCGACCGCGCCACCCTCCGTGCCCGCCTTACCGCAAGAGGCAAGACAATCGACGACCTTACCGATTTGCTCGCCGAGCTGCGCACAGAAGCTGACAACCATGCGGGCGAACTGGCAGCAGCGCTTGACGCAAGTCGCCGGGCCGGATTCGCCTGTGAACGTTCCTACGACGCCATGAGGGCATCCAAATGATTAAGTACCACGTCAAGTCCGCAGGCGAAGTGCATGAAGTAATGGCTTCGACGTTCGTGCAGGGCGACGATCTGCGCCTTATTGGTGAGGGTGGCGCAGTTGTAGCCATCTTCGGTTCATTCGAATGGCTCAAGGTTGTCCCTGTTGTGACTGCTCCAGTCGTGGAAGGTGATCCCTCCACCGATAAGCCTGCGCTGGCTGGTGAGTAAGGATTCCTCATGGCACTGACACAAAAGCAGCGCCTGTTCGTTGATGAGTATCTGATTGACCTCAACGCAACACAGGCCGCTATCAGGGCCGGGTACAGCAAAAGGACGGCCGGTCAGATCGGCGATGAGAACCTGAAAAAACCTCAAATTTCCCAAGCCATCAAGGAAGCGATGGATTCTCGCAGCAAGCGCGTGCAGATCAATGCTGATTACGTGCTGAATCGCCTGGTCGAGATTGATCAACTCGACGTGCTGGACATCCTGCGCGATGACATGAGCTTCAAGCCTCTTTCGGAATGGCCGAAGGGCTGGCGCCAGTATCTGGTGGGCTTCGATATCGCCGAGATGTTCGAAGGCACAGGCGAAGATCGATCGATGGTCGGCCTGATGAAAAAGATCAAGTGGCCGGACAAGGTCAAGAACCTGGAACTGCTCGGCAAGCACGTAGCGGTCAGCGCCTTCCGTGAACAGGTGGAAGTAAACGTAACCCACACCCTTTCTGAGCGGATGGCTAAAGCACGTGAGCGAGCCAGCAACGGTTGACCTTGAGCAGCAACTGGTCGAGGACATCCTGTCATTTGCTCAAGACCCGCTTGGATACGTCTGGTACGCCTTCCCCTGGGGTGAGCCTGGCACCGAGCTGGCGAACAAGACCGGCCCGCGTGATTGGCAGATTGAAGTCCTCGACTCCATCGGCAAGAAGTTACGCGCCGGCGCCAAGGACTTGGGCGAGGTAATCCACGAAGCCACGGCCAGCGGCCACGGCATTGGTAAGTCGGCGCTGGTGTCCTGGCTGATCAAGTGGACCGTGGATACCTGCGTCGATGCGCGTGGCGTTGTCACTGCCAACACTGAAACCCAGCTCAGGACCAAGACCTGGCCCGAGGTGGCGAAGTGGAACCGGCTTTCCATCACCTCGCATTGGTTCCGTATCACGGCTACGGCGCTGATCAGCACTGACCCGGAGCATGAAAAGAACTGGCGTGTGGACGCGGTCCCCTGGTCGGAGAGCAACACCGAGGCATTCGCCGGCCTGCACAACGAGGGCAAGCGCCTTCTACTGGTGTTCGACGAGGCATCAGCCATTGCTGACCTGGTGTGGGAGGTGGCCGAAGGCGCACTTACCGACGAGAACACCGAAATCATTTGGGCTGCCTTCGGTAACCCGACCAAAACCACCGGCCGGTTCCGGGCTTGCTTCACACGGTACAAACACCGCTGGGGACACCGCCAGGTTGATAGCCGCACGGTTGAAGGCACCAACAAAACGCAAATCGCCAAGTGGCAGCAGGACTACGGCGAGGACAGCGACTTTTTCCGCATCCGTGTACGCGGCATGTTCCCGAGGGCTTCTGAATTGCAACTGATCCCGACTGACTGGGTTGCTGACGCGATGAAGCGCGAGGCGGTCTATGGCATGGATGACGCCCTGGTCTGCGGTATCGACATCGCCCGGGGCGGCGCTGACAACAACGTGATCAGGTTCCGGCGTGGACTGGACGCGAAGTCCATCAAGCCAATCAAGATCCCCGGCAGCGAAACCCGCAACACCACGGTGTTCATCGCCAAGGTGTGCACGGTGGTGATGGAGCATCGGCCGGACGCGGTGTTCGTTGATGCCACCGGCGTTGGTGGCCCAGTCGCCGACCAACTGCGCCGACTGTTGCCGGGCGTCGTCATCATTGACGTCAACTTCGCCAGCAGGGCGCCAGACCGGCACTACGCAAACATGCGGACCTACATGTGGTGGCAGATGCGCGAAGCACTGCGTGCGGGCCTGGCCATTGACAGCAACGAAGAGCTTGAAGCCGAACTGACCTCCCCGATGTACACGCACAACTCCAGCGACCAGATCGCCCTGGAGAAGAAGGACGACATCAAGAAGCGCCTGGGTATCTCCCCGGACGACGGTGACGCCCTGGCGCTGACCTACGCCATGCCGGTGATGAAAAGCCAATACAACGAATACGGCGGTTCCGGGGCCAGCAACAACGGCCTTGAATCCGAATACGACCCTTACGCGAGTACCTGACCATGTGTGGAAGCGGAATCAAAAAACTTGTGAACAAGGTGGTCAAACTCGACCCATTACGCGGCGGTGACGTCCTTCTTGAAGGTATGGGCTTGCCGAACATGTTTGGCGAGAACACCGGCATGTTCAACAAGGCCGAGCGCGAGAAGGCAGCGGCAAAGGCAGCAGCCGAGGCGGCGGGCTCAACGTCCCCTGGCGCTGCACCGACCACCTCCAGCGACTCAGTGCAGGCCGCTGTAGAGGCTGAACGCAAGCGCCGCCTGGCTCAATCCGGCCAGAACGGCACCATCTTGACCGGTTCGTCTGGCGTGCTTGGCGGTGCCAACACCAGCCAGAAAACGCTGTTGGGGGTGTAAGTTGGCTGACTCCCTGCGCGAACGTTGCGAGAAGCGCTACACCGCTCTCAAGAGCGAGCGCGACAGCAACTGGCTGCCTGACTGGAAAGAGCTGGGCGACTTCATCAGCCCGCGCTCTGGCCGCTGGAACAACACCGACACCAACGACGGCAAGCGCCGTGATCAGAAGATCATCAACCCGCAAGCGACGTTTGCGGCTCGCACGCTGGGCGCCGGTATGCACACGGGCATGACCAACCCTGCATCGCCATGGGTGAAGTTCGGCACGCCTGACCCTGGCCTGATGGCTTATGGACCGGTCAAAGAATGGCTTTACGCCGCCGAGACGGCCATGCGGGAGGTTATGGCCAGGTCGAACCTGTACAGCGTTCTGCCCAACCGCTACAGCGAAGAAGGCATTTTCGGTACCGCGCCTATGGTGGTGATGCCGGACGACAGCGATTTGTTGCGCTCGTACCCCCTGGCTATCGGCAGTTACATGCTCGCCAACAACAGCCGCAACCAGGTGGACACGCTTTATCGTGACTTCCGCATGACTGCCCGCCAGATGGAACAGCAATTCGGCAAGGACAAGATGAGCACCACGGCGCGCAACCTGCTGACCAGCAAGCCAGATGCCTGGGTTGATATCTGCCACGGGATCGAGCCCAACGACACCCGCGAGAAGGGACGCAAGGACAACACCAACATGCCGTTCCGGTCTGTGTACTGGGAGAAGAGCGGCGACAAGGATTCGATGCTGCGTGAATCCGGTTTCAAGGTGTTCCCGGTAATGGCTCCGCGCTGGGACGTGCTGGGCGAGGATGTGTACGGCTCCGGCCCCGGCTCTATGTGTATCGGAACCACCAAGGCCATCCAGCTGATGGAGCGCCGTAAGGCTGAACTGTTGGAGAAGGGCGTGCGCCCGCCGATGGGTGCACCGGCCAGCCTCAAGAATCAGCGCGCCTCCATCCTGCCGGGCAGCATTACCTACCTGAACGATATGCAGGTTGGGGCCAAGTTCGCACCGCTGTATGAGGTCCAACCTGCCTGGCTCGGCCAACTGCGTGGCGAGATTGCCGCTGACAGCTCGATCATTGACACCGCGTTCTTCGTCGATCTGTTCCTGATGATCAGCCAAATGGACAGCGTGCGCACCGCGTACGAAATTGCCACCCGGAAGGAAGAGAAGCTACTGATGCTCGGGCCAGTGCTGGAGCGCCAGACAGATGACCTGTTAGACCCTCTGGTCGATATGTACTTCAACCAGATGCTGGAACAGTCGATCCCACGCTGGACCGGCATGTTGCCGGGTGCACCACTGTTGCCGCCGCCGCCGAAAGAACTGGCGAACATGGATCTGCGCATTGAGTTCACCAGCATTCTGGCCCAGGCACAGAAGGCCATCGGTGTATCGAGCATTGAGCGCGCTATCGGGTTCGCCGGCACCGTGGCCACCGTCACCCAAAGCACCGAAGCGCTGGACCTGCTCGATTCCGATGAAGCCATGCGCCAATACTTTGAACTGATCGGCGTGCCCCCAACGCTGGTACGGGCTGATGACATAGTTGCTCAGATCCGCGAGCAGCGTGCCCAGGCGCAACAAAACCAGCAGATGCAGCAGGAGCTGGGCAGCGTCATTCAGGGCGCCCAGGCGCTTAGCCAGACCGACACGGGAGGGGATAACGCCCTGACCGCGCTTGTAGGGGCGATGTAATGACCGAGCGACAGGAACCCACCGAGCAGGAGTTGCAGGACATCGCTGACTTCAAGTGGCTGATGGACGACAGTCGAGGGCGCCGCTTCATGTGGCGAACCCTGGGCCATTGCAAGATTTTCCAGGGCTCAATAGGCCCCACCGACGCAATCACGAACTTCAACGAAGGCCAACGCAATGTTGGCCTTCTTCTTTTGAGCCAGGTCAATGACCTGACGCCATCGCTGTACGCGGTCATGGCTGCCGAGAACGCGCCAAAGCCGATTGCTGAACAACCCCAGGAGACAGATGAATGAGCCCTTTGATGATGAAGCTGCTTGGCCGCGTGTACATGAGCGAGGTTGATGCGGGCGGTGGCGGTGGTGGTGATGTATCGGCTCCCGCTCCCACAGCTGAAGCCCCGGCCCCAGCGGCTGAAAGCTCGGTACTGACCCCGCCCGCTCCTACAGATGCTCCAGCACCGAAGCCTGATGACGCCAAGCCGGACGATGCGAGCAAGCCCAAGGACGAAGGCAAGGACGCTGATGGCAAGGACAAGCCCGTCGGTGCCCCGGAAGCCTATGAGGACTTCACCCTGCCAGAAGGCATGGAGATGGATGTGGAAATCCTGGGCGAGTTCAAGAACCTAGCCAAGGAACTGAACATCCCGCAGGCCAAGGCCCAGCAACTTATCGACTTCCAATCGCAACTGGCGAACAAGCAGGCCGAGGCATACCAAGCCGCCGTCACCAAGCAGGCCCAGGACTGGGCAGCAGAAATTAAGAACGACCCTGAAATTGGCGGTGAGAACTATGAGAAGAGCGTAGCCAGCGCCATCAAGGTTATTCAGTCCTTCGGTGACCCGGCATTGACCGAGTTGCTGAATACCTCCGGGCTGGGCAACCACCCGTCGCTGTTCAAGTTCTGCCACCGCATCAGCGCGGCTATCTCGGAAGACAAGTTCGTCATGCCCGGCAGCCAGACCAATGCACCCAAAGAAATGACCATTGTTGACGCCTTCAGCTAAGGCATTCATAAACCGTAGGAGATACACAGATGGGCATCCTTACCTCCACCATGCCGACCCTGATCGATAAGTTCAGCAGGGAAGACAGCACCAAAAAGGTCATGAAGATCGTTGAGCTGATGGCTAAGCGTAACGACATTCTTCAAGACGCCGAGTACCAGGAGTGCAACGACGGCTCCAAGCATAAGACCACCATGCGCTCCGGTATCCCTGAGCCAACGTGGCGGATGTTCAACCAAGGCATTCAGCCAAGCAAATCAACCACCGTGCCCGTGTTGGATACCACCGGCATGATGGAAGACTACGGCTTGGTCGATAAGGCGTTGGCTGACCTGAGCGGTAACGCCGATGCTTTCCGCACCTCCGAAAACATGGCCAAGTTGCAGGGCTTCAACAACAAAGCCGCCCGTTACATGATCTACGGCAACACTCAGGCAGAGCCTCAGGCGTTCTTGGGCCTGGCGCCGCGCTACAACGATAAGTCGGCAGAGTCGGGCGCCAACATCGTCGATGCGGGTGGCACCGGCTCCACCAACACCTCCATCTGGTTTGTGACCTGGGGCGAGATGTCTACCCACCTGCTGTATCCGAAAGGCAGCGTGGCGGGCTTTCAGCACAAGTTCCTGGGCCAGCAAACCGCCCGCGCTGAAAACGGCGGCGACTTCGAGGCGTACCGCGATCACTTCAAGTGGGATATCGGTATGTCCGTCCGTGACTGGCGCGCAAACAGCCGTATCGCGAACATCGATGTCACCCAGTTGGCCCGCGATGGCGCGACCGGCGCGAACATCATTGATCTGATGATTGATGCTCTGTACCGCATCGACAACCCGGAGCAGGGCGAGGGCCGGACCATCATCTATGCCAACCGCACTATTCAGTCGTGGTTGCACAAACAGGCGATGAACTCCAAAAACGTCAACCTTACCTTGGGCGAGTACGGCGGCAAGAAGATCCCCGAGTTCCTGGGCATCCCAATCAAGCGCATCGACGCCATCCTCAACACCGAAGCCCGCGTAGTCTAACGACTGCCTGGCTTTCCCCTATTCAGGAGAGACCATCATGCTTTTCGACGCAAAGCTGCTCATGTCGAACGCCCAGGCAATCACTGCCTCCGCAGCTTCGACCGACGTTATCGACCGTGGCGACAACAAGGACGTAGGCCGCGCCGGTGACATTCCCCTGGTCATTCAGGTTGTTGAAGCGTTCAACACCCTGACCAGCCTCACTATCGAGCTACAGACCGATGACAACTCGGCGTTTTCCTCGGCCCGCTCGCTGTATTCGGTAGTGGTCCCTCTGGCCGATCTGAAACTGGGTTACCAGACCCCGGTCATTACCCTGCCGCAGAAAACAGAACGCTTCCTGCGCCTCAATTACACCGTGACTGGCACCGCCCCAACACTGGGCAAGGTAACCGCCGGCATCGTTGCTGGAGTGCAGACCAATGCCTAAGCGCTATGAAGTGCTTGAGCGGTCGTTTATCAATGGCCGACTCTATGAGCCCAAAGAAACTGTCGTGCTGGAGATTGATAGCCCGGGCAGCAATCTAAAGGAATTGGGGGCTGCGAAGGCTCCAACCATCCAGCAGGACGCTGGTGGCTTGGGCCTGGGCTACGTTGCTGCGCGTGGTGCTGCGGGCAAGTACGTGATCAAGGACGACAAGGACCAGCGGGTTGGCGAGTTCATCGGCAGCAAGGCGGAAGCGGAAGTGGAAGCCGCCCGGCTGAATGCTGGTGGCGAAGTTATTGTGCCAACCATCCAGCAGGACGCTGGCGGTGATGGCGGTGCGGGCCAAGACAACACCAACGGCAACGGACTGCCAGACGCCTGATCACCAGCAACAAACCCACAGGGCCCTTCGGGGCCCTTTTCTTTTTCTGAGGTTCCCGAATGTCCAGCGACGTAGAGATTTGCAACATCGCGCTGTCGCGGGTTGCGCACACGCAGCCCATCGTTTCGTTCACGGAAAAGAGCAAGGCGGCCGAACTGTGCCGTGTGTTCTATGCCCCGCTGCGTGAGCTGGTGTTGCAGGCGTTTCCCTGGCCATTCGCGGAATCTGTAGTTGCACTGGCAAGCCTGGGCAGCCCTGCTCCTGGCTGGGCTTACCGTTATCGGTACCCGGCCGACTGCCTGCAAGTGCGTGACATCGTACAGCCAGGGTTTCGCCGCTCGCTCACCAGCGATATGCAGATCCCATACAAGATTGGGTACGACGCCGGCGGCCGGGTGATTCACACCGACCAGCCCGAGGCTGCGTGCCGCTTCACCTTCAAGGTCGAGGACTCCACGTTCTTCGACCCTCAGTTTGCTGACGCGCTGGCTTGGCGCCTGGCGATGGACCTGGCTTTGCCGCTCAGCTCCAAGCCTGACCTGCAGCAGTTCGCTGCCCAGCAATACCAAATGGCGCTGACCATCGCTGAGGGTTCCGCTTTGGAGGAATCCCAGGACGATCCAGAGCCTGAATCTGAATTCATTACGGTGCGAGCATGAGCGGAATACTCCAACCGACCTTCGCGGCGGGCGAACTGTCGCCGTCTGCCAGTGCGCGTACCGACATTGCCCGCTACTACACGGGCCTCAAGCTGTGTCGCAACTTCATGGTCATGCCCTACGGCGGCGTGCGTAACCGCGCGGGGACGCGCCTGGTGGCCGAGGTCAAAGATTCGACCAAGCTTTGCCGGCTGGTCCCGTTCCAGTTCAACGATGTGCAGACCTACGTCCTGGCGTTTGGCGACTTGAACATGCGGGTTATCAAGGACGGTGGCCAGGTGCTGTACGGCGCCGGCCCCAACATCGGCACGCCCTTCGAACTGGCCATGCCGTACACGCAGAATGACTTGGCGTCGCTGAATTACACTCAGTCCGCCGACGTGATGACGTTCGCGCAGCCAGGGTACAAGCCGCGTGAACTGAACCGCCTGGCCCACGACAACTGGACCACCGCCGAAATCAACCTGGCCCCGCGCATTGCTGCGCCAGCATCTGCCACGGCGGTAAGCGGTGGCGGCACTGGCACGGCCCAAACCTGGCGCTACCAGGTCACCGCCGTGCTGGATGACGGCAACACCCTGGATGAGTCCCTGCCTGCCACGTCCAACCCGGTAACGACCCACACAGACGTTGCGTCAGCAACCATCACCTGGCCTGCCGTTACCGGTGCGACTTACTACATCATCTACAAGGACAACGCCGGCGCCGGGATCTACGGATTCATCGGTCGCGCCACCGGCACCACCTTCACGGACCAGAACATCACAGCCGTCAAGACCGATACGCCACCGAACGGCAATGACCCCTTTGTCGGCGCCGGTAACTTCCCGGGCGCCGTGGTGTATTACCAGCAGCGCCTGATATTTGCCGGTAGCAATTTGCAGCCACAAACCGTGTGGACGAGCAAGACCGGCCTATTCAAGAACTTCGGCTATTCCGTCCCTAACAAGGACGATGACGCGATCACCTTCACCTTGAGCAGTAACAAGGTGAACCGGGTTCGCCACCTGCTGGGGTTGCGCAAGCTGCTGGCGCTCACCACGGGCGCAGAGTTCACCATTTCAGGCGGTGACACAGGTTTGTCAGCAAAGACCGTGCAGGCCGTTCCAGAGGGCTACGACGGCACAGCTATCGTGCCGCCCGTGGTGGTGGGAAACAGCGCCGTGTACGTCCAGGCGCGTGGCAACCGGGTGTCATCGTTCGGTTACTCCCTGAATGCTGATGGCTTTGCCGCTGATGACCTGACGCTATTCAGTGCTCACCTGTTCAAGGGCAAGGAGCTGACGAACGTTGCCTACCAGAAGGTGCCCGACTCGATTGTCTGGTATGTGCGTGATGACGGCGTGCTGCTGGGGTTGACCTACGTTCCGGAACAGCAGTTGGTGGGCTGGCACTGGCACGACACTGACGGCTTCGTCGAGTCGATCGCCTGCATTCCAGAAGGCCAGGAAGACGTGCTGTACATGGTGGTGCGCCGAAACATCAATGGCGTGCAGAAGCGCTACATAGAGCGCATGGAAAGCCGCCAGATAACCAGTATTGAGGACGCGTTCTTTGTTGATTGCGGTCTGACCTACGATGGGCGCAACACCGACGCCGCCAAGACCTTCACCTTGTCCGGCGGTACAACCTGGCAGTTTCCCGAAGTTGTCACCATGACAGCGGTCGGCCACACCCCGTTCACAGCGGGGAGCGTGGGTGTCGATTACTCGTTGAAGCGCCAGGTGACCGACGAGAACGGTGACCCGGCTACAGAAATTGTGCGGGTTGAGGTGGTCGGCTACACCAGCCCCGGCGTGGTCACGGTCAAGCTGCTGATCATCTGCCCAGTGCCGCTGCGCGGTGTGGCCGTATCTGCCTGGGCCCGCCAGGTCAAAACGCTGTCCGGCCTGGGCCACTTGGAAGGCAAGACCGTTTCAATCCTGGCCGACGGCAGCGTGCACCCGCAGCGCGTGGTTACGGGCGGCTCCGTTGCATTGCAGGAAGCCGCGGGCATCGCCCACGTAGGGCTGCAATACATATCCGACATGGAAACCCTCGACCTTGAGTTGAAGAACGCCAATGAGACGGTGCTAGACAAGAAGATCGCCGTCAACAGCTTGATCGTTCTGGTTGAGGAATCGCGGGGCATCTTTGCGGGTAAGGATAAAAACAGCCTGTACCCACACAAGACCGGTCGTGATGACTATGAGTCGCCTATCGAGTTGTTGACCGGACAAGCGGAAATCTCTATCCCCAACGACTGGCTGGGCAAGGGCCGGGTGTTTATTCGGCAGGCCGACCCGCTGCCGCTATCCGTGCTGGCGGTGATCCCGGAGGTGACCATTGGTGGTCGCTGAAGTTTTGCCCATCGAGCCAGAGGATATCCCGGCGATCCTGCGCGACGTGCGCCAGGCCGATATCGACGAGATTGTCGAAGGTCTCGGCGTATCCCTGGAGCGTGAGCTGCTGTCCGGCATCAATGACAGCCTCAACGCCCGCAAGATCGTGGTTAACGGCCACATCGTCGCCGTGTTTGGGGATGCGGTGCACAGCCTTCTTGGATCGGTTGGCGTGCCCTGGCTGATCAGCACCACCCATGTTGAACGTCATGCCCGCGCCTTCCTAAAGGTCTGCAAGCCCGAGGTGCAAGGGATGCTGACCCGGCACCGCCACCTCATCAACTACGTCGACGCCCGCAACACCTCGGCCATTCGCTGGCTGAAATGGCTGGGCTTCGACTTCGGCGAGGCCGTCCCGTATGGGCCCAAGCGCCTACCGTTCTATCCCTTCACCCTGAACCGAGAGGAATAACCATGTGCTGGATGGCATTGATACCCGTAGCCATTGGCTTGGCCGGCAGCATGATGCAGGCCCAGGGCCAGAAGCAAAACGCACAGTTCCAGTCTGGAATGATGGAGCAGAACGCCGCGTTCAAGCGACAAACTGCTGACGAAACGATCAACGCCGGCAACACCTCGGCAGATTGGCAGCGCGTGCGCACTGGCCAGGCAGTCGGCACCCAGCGCAGCGTGCAGGCCGCCAACGGGATCGACGTGAACAGTGGCAGTTCTGCCCAGTTGCAAGACGACACCGCCATGCTCGGCGAGCTGGACGCGCTGACGATCCAGAACAACGCCGCCCGCGAAGCATACGGCTACCGCGTGCAGGCCAAGCAAGACTTGCTCAATGCCAACCAGACCGTGCAGAACGGCAAGACCGCCGCCATGGGATCGATCCTGGGCGGCATTGGTGGTGCATTTGGTTCGTTCGCGGGGGCTCGCTAATGCCACGGGTACCGACATATGACACGGCACAGGTCCAGCAGCAGCCAACCCGGCCCGTCCAGTTGCAGGGCGTTGCGCCTGATACCACCTCGATTGCCCAGGGCCTGCAGTCGGTTGGGCGCGGCCCGCAGATGCTCATGGATAAAGAGCGCGAGAAGGCCGACACCGCGCTATTGATGGATGCCGATAACCAGCTCACCAAGTGGCAGCAGCAGACCATGTACGGCGAGAGCGGCGCCTACACACGCAAAGGCCAAAACGCGCTGGATGTTACCAACCAGACCCTGGACCAGTTCGAAAAGGCCCAGGCAGAGATTGCCAAAACCCTGACCAACGATCAGCAGAAGGCCAGGTATGCGCAGATCGTCAACAGCCGGCGCAACTCGCTGTCGAGCGACCTGAACCGCTACGAGTACGGAGAGCGCCAGAATTATTACGGCCAAGTCGAAAAGGCCCAGCTTGAAACGTCCATGCAGGGTGCCGCACTGGAATACCAAGACCCGACCAAGGTTGCGCAGTACAGGCAGAAGGTCGATGCGGTCCTGTCCAGTCGTGCAGAACGCCTGGGGTTGTCGCCAGAGGCGGCACAGGCTGAGCGCCTGGAAACTAATAGTGGCATGTCCACCGCCGTTATCCAGCGGATGCTGATCGACTCGCCGCAAAAGGCCAAGAGCTACTACGAGTCCTATAAGGACACGATGACGGCTGAAGATCAGATCCGCGCAAGCAACGGTATCGACCAGGGTTTTCGCAGGCTTGAGGCTGAAGCGCGCCAGCGCCAGGTAGAGGCCCGCCAGATGCAGGCCATCAACCGTATGGAGCTGGGGAGCCGCGTGCAGGATGCCAGCGCTGCCTATTCGCAGGGCCTTGACTTCGATAACCCGCCGTCGAGGGTGGATTTTGCCGCAGCGTACGGGCCGGAGCAGGGCGCCAAGCAATACGAAAAATTCGCCAAGGTGCAAGCCCTGGCCCCGGCCATTCGAGAGTTCGCCACCGCCGATCCGCAGGAGCGCCAGCAGATCCTGGGCAAGTTTCAGCCAGCCCAAGACGGCAAAGCAGGCGACGGATTCAAAGAAGATAACCAGCTCTATCAGCACCTGACCAATGTTGGCGTGGGCCTGATGAAACAACAGCAGACCGACCCCGCCGCCTATGTCGCCAAGTACAGCCCGACGGTGCAGCGCGCATTCGCCACTGCCCAGGAAGCTGGAACCCCCGAGGCGTACCAGGCGTATGCACGCACGACGCTGGCCGAGCAGCAGCGCCTGGGTGTTGCTCAGCCCAAGCTGTTGCCGGATTCCGCTGCCGATCAGATGGCCGCGAACTTCAACGCACAGATCAATGGTGGCGAGAATGCTGCAACGATGATTGAGCAGCAGCAAGAGCTGTGGGGTAAAGACTTCCCCACCGTGTTACAGCAGATGGGCAGCAAGCTGCCAGCCGAGGCCCAGGTTATTGCCACCGGCCTGCCCAAGGATGTGGCAGAGCGCATGGCGTCGGTGGCAGCCATCAAGGATAGCGAGCTGAATGCGGGCTTGCAGAAAGGCCAGAAGGATGAAATCACCCAGTCCGTGCAAGAGGCTATGGTGCCGTTTGCCGAATCACTGCAAGGCCAGTCGAGCGGAATCAACACCTACAGCACTATGTACAAGGCAGCATTGCGCACAGCCACGTCCTACGTGCTTCAAGGTGAAAACCCGAAGGACGCCGCCAAGCGTGTGGTTGGCGGAATGGTCAACGACAAGTATGACTTCTTCGGCACCTACCGCGTGCCCAAAAACCAGGACACTCAGGCCGTTAACCGTGGGGCAACCCAGGCGATGCGCCAGATAAAGCCCGAAGAACTGATGCCGCTGCCAGGCTTCGCTGGTGTTACCGAGGAACAGAACCGCCAGCAGTTGCACGATGCACTCCAGAGCAGTGGGCAATGGGTGCCGAATGAAGACGAGAGCGGCTTGTCGCTGACCCTGAACGGTTACCGGGTGCGCGGCGCGGATGGCCTGCCTATCACCCGTAGCTGGGCCGACCTGCAGCAGAAAGGGTTGCGCGAGCCTGACCAGTACCGCGTTGCACCAATGGGGCTCATGCCATGACCATTTATGCAGGTGATGCGCCGGTTCTTGATCGGCGGACCATGCTCGATATCCCGGCCGACTCCGGCGAAGTGTGGGATGCATCCTTTAGTGGTGCATACGCAACCAACCCGACGTCTTCAATTACCCGCATGCAGGCGCTGGAGGATGAGGAAATAGGCGCCCCGCAAGTTGGCGCAGGCCTGGGCCGGCTTCCCTCGCAGCGATTGGCCCCGGATACGCCATTGCTCGACGCGCAGGCCGCTCGCGACAAGGTTTCAGGCATGGGCCTGGATATCAAAATCCCCGAACAGGGAATCCGCCAGGGCGCCCTGGACATCCTTATCGATCGCCACCGGGAGCAGGCCGCACGCCAGCAGGTTATGGCGCGGGCAAATGGTGGATCCTTCGGAACCCAGTTAGCGGCCGGCATCTCCGCATCGCTGCTGGATCCTCTCAATATTGCATCGGCGTTCGTGCCGGTGGTGGGTGAGGCGCGCTATGCAGCAATGCTGGGGCGCGCAGCCTCACCATTGGGGCAAGCCGGCATTCGCGCCGGTGTAGGCGCAGTTGAGGGCGCCGTAGGTGCCGCGATTATTGAACCGCTACCCCTTCTGGCTGCTCAGCAAGACCAGACCGAATACGGCCTGTCCGACTCCCTGGCCAACATCGCCATGGGTGGCTTGCTCGGTGGGGGGCTACATACCGTTGGCGGCGCTGTATCGGATGCGCTACGCCGCCGAATTGCCACGGAAGCCCCGCCGCAAGTTGAAAGCGTGCTGAATGGTACGGAGCGCCAGGCCCCGCAATCCCTACGCGCTGCCGACTTCGATCGTATGTTTGATCAGGACCCCGAAACGGCGCTGCGTGGTGCACTTGCCCGCGACTTGGACGCCGACGGTGCAACCCTGTACCGCAATGCAGAGCGGCAGGCGGTAGAAGAAATTCGCTCAACACTCACCGGCGAGCGCATAGGCAATGTGGGCGACCTGCGCGTTGAACGCCTGGCGCTGACACAGCAGGCCATGGGCCTTGATGCAACCTTCAGGGACTTGGCCAAAGAGTTCCAGGGCCAGCGCATGACCCGCAAGCAGGCCGAGCGCGCAGCCCGTGACACCATCGCTGCCCAGCGTGAACAGATCGGTGCCCGCCAGGCGGAAATCAACACCACGCTGGAGCGCAACCGTGCCGGTGAGTTTGATCGGCGCGACCTCGGACTGATCGAGCGTGGCGAGGTGCCAGAGCGTTTGCGCCCCCAGATTGAAGCCCGCGCCAAGCAGATCATGCAGGGATATCAGCAACGCCCGCTTGGTCCTGCCATCCGTACCGCCAGGGAAACCGCCCAAGACGCAGACTGGACCGTACGCGATAGCGCATTGCGTACCGCAGTGGCCCAGGCCGTCAGCGGTCGAGATATCGACGTTCAGGCGTTGTTCGATCTGGAAGCCCCTGGCAAGGCAGCCGGCGCGCTGGAGTACGCAAAGCGCCCACTTACTCGCCGTCTCGATCCAGAGGGCCAGGCCGAAAGCCTGCGCATGGACAGCGCGCCCAAGGCCCAGCCCCAGGACGAATTCGAAGCCACCCGCCAGCAGTTCGACGAGGACGAAGCCCTGGTTAAGGAAATGCTCGACCAGCTCCCGGAGAAGGATCGGGCCGACGTTCTCGCCGCCAGCCGTGACGAAGCCGACGCCGCCCAGGCGCAGGCCGACCGCGCCGAACAATACTCAATGGCATACCGCGCCGCCGCCGTATGCGACATAAGGAACGGACAATGACGCCTTGCATCGACGCTGTACGAGCTGCCGCCGGCAACCTGGAAGACAGAGAAATTGCCGAGATTTTCGAGTTGCTGCGTGGGCGAGCCAAGGAGTTGATGGCAAGGGAGGGAGCCTTGGGCATGGAGCAGGCCACGCTGCGAGCAGCAGACGAGCTGGGCAAGCAGGCTCAGCACGCGGCGCTTGTCGAGAAGCGCAACGCCTTACTCAACCTGCGCCGACGGGGGGAGATTGTTTCGTTCGTACGTGGCAGCTTTGCAGACCGACCAGACCTTGGCATTGAATCCTTGCTTGTCGGTACCAACCTGGCACGCCAGGGCTCGCGTATGTCCGTGGCCGCAGAGCAGAAAGCCCTGGGCGATGCCTATATCGGTGGATTTATTCACGACCTGGAGCGCCAAGACCTTACCGGCATCCTGGCCAAGGGCGACTCCGACGTCGATATCGCCGACGCCTTGTGGAAGATCGGCACCAAGCAGGACACCTCAAAGCTCAACGACCAAGTGGTCAGCATTGCCCGCACCATCCAGAAATACCAGGAGGCGGCGCGCATCGATGCGAACCGTGCGGGCGCGAATATCGGCAACTTGCCCGGTTACATTGCCCGCCAGAGCCACGACGGCGAGAAGATTGGTTCTGCAGGATTTGATAAGTGGATTGAGGAAATTCAGCCTCGACTGGATCCGCGCACCTTTGACGATGTCGTGAACCCTGCTCAGTTCCTGCGCGGCGTTTATGACGGCTTGGTGTCTGGCGATCACCTCAAGGCGCCAAGCGATGCGCCGTCAAATGGATTCAAAGGCCCGGCCAACATCGCCAAAAAGGTCAGCCAGGAACGCGTCCTGCACTTCAAGGATGGGGTGGCCTGGCACGAATACAACACCATGTTCGGCACCGGGAACCTGCGAGAATCCGTGCTGCGCGGCCTGGACATGGCCGGCCAGAACACCGCAATCATGCGGCGCCTGGGCACCAATCCAGAGTCGAACCTCAACATGGCCATGGATATCCTGGCCGAGGACGTGCGCAAGTCGGGCGACCCCAAAGCGCTGACTAACTTCAATGACGCGCGGCGCGGGATGCTCGCCAACCGTTTCGCCGAGGTCAGCGGTGCTACACGCATTCCAGGCAATGCCACGCAGGCCAGGGTTGCAGCAAACGTTCGGGCTTGGCAGTCGCTGTCAAAGCTGGGCGGCGCGCTGCTTTCGAGCTTCACCGACCTTCCAGTTGCTGCCAGTGAAATGCGGTATCAGGGCAAGAGTTTCTTGGGTTCGTTGGGGGAGATGACCGCCGGCCTGGCCAAGGGGCGCGGAAGCCTGGAGCAGAGGGAAATCCTGTCCAGCTTCGGCGTGTATGCCGACTCGATGCGTGGGGAAATCATGCGGCGCTTTTCCGCCGATGATTCGATGGGCGGGAAGATGTCGCGGGGCATGTCGCTGTTCTTCAAGCTGAACGGCCTGTCCTGGTGGACTGACGCCAACAAGGCCAGTGCGGGCCTGATGATGGCCCACAACCTAGCGCAGAACAAAGGCAGGGCCTGGGGCACGATGGATGCTGGCTTGCGCCGCACGCTGGGCTTGTATGACCTCGACGCGGGCAAGTGGGATCTGTTGCGCGGGATGGATACACGGATGGCCGACGGTCGTGATTACATGACCACCGATGGTATCCCCGGAATTCCAGATGAGCGCATCAGCGCATACCTGGCCGACCAGGGCCGCAAGGTCTCAGACTCGGCAATCCGTGAAACCCGTGAGGGTCTGGACCGCAGCCTGCGCGCCTACGTCAACGACCGCGTCAGCTATGCAGTGCTGGAGCCTGATGCACGTACACGATCGATCATGAACCAAGGCACCCGCCCCGGCACGATCATGGGTGACCTCAATCGGTTCATGACCCAGTTTAAGAGCTTCCCCGCCGCCTACATGCAAAAGACCATGGGCCGAGAGTTGTTTGGCCGTGGTTATGCGCCGACACCACTTGGCGAGGGGTACAGGGGCAGCAAGGATCTGATCGCCGCTCTGCGTAACGGTAATGGAGAGCGCCTTGCTATGGCTCAGCTGATGCTGTGGACCACGGCTTTCGGCTATCTGTCGATGTCTGCCAAGGATGCCGTAAAAGGTCGCCAGCCACGGCCCGCGGATGACCCCAAGACTTGGGTGGCCGCGATGACCCAGGGTGGTGGCTTCGGGATCATGGGCGACTTCATGTTTGGCGAGGTCAGCCGCTTCGGCAACAAGCCGCTGGAAAGCCTGGCAGGGCCGACCCTTGGCACCGCCGCCAATATGGTGGACCTGTGGGCCAAAGTCCGTTCAGGCGATGACGCCGCGTCCTCTGCGCTGCGACTTGCCCAGAACAACACCCCTTTCCTGAACCTGTTCTATAGCCGCATCGCCATGGACCACCTGTTTCTGTGGTCGGTGCAAGAGGCGATGAACCCAGGATCGCTGCGCCGCACAGAGCAGAACATTCAAAAAGAGAACGGTCAGAAGTTCCTGGTCAGACCATCACAAAGCTACCTCGACCCGCTGGGCATTGCCCGATAGAAAATCCAACCCCATCGAATCCCGCCATTGAGCGGGATTTTTTTTGCCCCCAGGAAAGGAGTCACAACCGTGACCGTCAGCACAATCGGCAGCATCGCAGAGTTCGTGACCAACGGGGTAACGACCAATTACCCGTTCTATTTTAAGTTCCTGGCCAGCGAGGACCTGATTGTTACCTATATAGATCCGGCCGGGGCTAGCACAGTTCTGACACTGGGCACGCATTACACCGTAAATGGTGCGGGTAATGATCTTGGCGGGAGCATCGTCACCACCACCGCCCTGGCAGGACCTGGCCAACTGGTGGTCGCCAGGGAGATGGAAGCCTTCCAGCAGACAAGCCTGCGCAACCAAGGCAAGTTCCTGGCTGAAACGCATGAGGATGTGTTTGATCGGCTGACGATGCTTATTCAGCAGGGCTTTTCTCTGTTTTCTCGGGCATTGAAGCGGCCGTACGGAAGAGATTACTTTTTTGCTGAGAATCGCCGAATCAAAAACGTCCTCGATCCTATTGATCCTCAGGACACGGCGACTTCAATTTGGGTCAGCCGGTTTGTCGCTGGGGTGGTGGGAGCTATCACTGGACCAATTAACAATGCGCTAAACATTTTCTACCGCGCGCCCAATGGCACGTCGCGCGTAGTGCAGGATATTGCGGTCGCTGACGGCACGACTCTAGTAGGGCGAGGCTCTGGCACCCTGGAAGACTTCCTGCTGACCCTGGCGCTCAAGTCTGAACTGGAATCAACATTTGAAGTGGGTCGTGCAGACTTGCCCCTTGATCGGGTGCTTGATTCCACCGATTACAATTCGTTGAATTTCTGTGCGGCTGCTGCCGGGAAGATCCGAAGCATTCCGTTGGAAGCAAGCGTGCCCTGGAAGGCTAATACTGAGGTTGGCTTCTTCAATGATAGTGATGCTGTGTTGCGTATTGCGCCAATAGCCGGTGTATCGATCATCACGCCAGTTGGGAAAGTGGCGAAGGTCACAGCTCGTGGCCGGGCTAATATCCGTCGCATCACGGCAAATCGTTGGCATATCACAGGCGACCTTGACAGTGGAAAGCAGTACGGAGCGAATTTTGCATTTGGTGACTCTATTACTTTCGGCATTGGCTCGACGCCGGTTGGTGGCATTTATGCAAACGGCTACGTGCGTAACCTTGCGACGTATCAAGGACGCATAGTTACTATCAGTGCGGTTGCCGCCTCTATGGTCTATGACCAGGCAGCGGTGATGTTCGCATTCACCATAGATTCAACTTTCACCACCTCATTGATGATTGGCACCAACGATAACCGTGTCTACCTAGATGATGCGGATCGCAAAGACTGCTTTGCGACAGGTCACTTAGCCTGCCTATCGTGGCTGGCCGTGCCTGATACATTGAAGGTGTTCCCAAACAATGCGGCATGCACCTACACCGGATCCTGGGGAACCTCTTCCTACGGGAAGATCTTCACAAGATTCACAACAACCGTTGGAGCAACTGTAACCGTCCCTTTTAGCGGGCCAGTGGTGTATCTCAATATCCTGCGAACGGATGGTAATGTTGCGACTGGAGAAGTCAGGGTTGATGGAGTTTTGCGCTCTACGGTTAACTTTGCCGGCCCTGGCACCGGGACGCTTCTAAGCCCATCGCCAGCCGCCGCCGGCGCTGTCGGACCTTCTGCGTTGCGTATCGGTGGATTGTCTGATGGGCCGCACAGCCTAGAATTGAAGATTATCACCGTCGGTTCTGGAGGCTCTGCGACATTTCTAGGTATCAGCGTCCCGCCGACGTCTGGCGTGTTACCACGCGTAAATGCGATGACGATCATCCGGAGCAGTGATTCGTCTACGGACGCTCGAGTTGCCGCCTATAACGCTCTCATAGCGACCAACGTGGCAATTTTGAAGGGGGATGGACTGGATATAGCTATCTCAAATACAAACGCGGTTATCGAGCCCTCGACAGATCTTGCCGATACGCTGCATCCGAACGACCAAGGGCACAACAAGATTGCTCGCCAGGCGGCTTTGGACTTCTAGCCGCCCGACTGAGCAAGGATGCTCACCAATACTTATCTAAGCATTGAGATGTCTACTTCCTCTTTGAATATGGCGAGTTCTTTCTGCCATTCGGCTTCAATGGCCGGATCGACATAGGTGCCGTCTTCGGATCTAGTAATGCGGGCTGTCTCATGCTCGCTTTCGAACTTTGAGCGGAAGACCTCTTCTCCAGTCCTGAACCATTGCTGGATGCGTTCCTTAATTTTCTCGAGCATGGCGTTATTCCTTAATTTGCGATTTTTGTGGTTGACGATAGCGCACCATATTCCCAACCGGCCGTTCTGGAATAGGCGAAATTTGCTAATTGCTGGCAATATGCTTTGCTTTCAGTTCAACCAATCCGAGGAGAGCAATATGCCATTCATGCCTGATTCAGAAACAACAGATATTCAGGTGCGATGCCTTCATTGCAGGGCGTGGTTCAAATCTGGGATTTGGCTAGGGAGCCGTTTCACTTTTGAGACTGCTACGTTATTCAATAACACACAGCAGTGCCCGAAATGCGGGAAAATGACAGGATGTAACAAAGAAAATTTCAAAGCGCACTTTGCTGACGGAGGCTTCATGGGTAACGACACAATCTAATTAACGAAAGGTATTGAGCGTCTGCCGGCAGCCTTGCAAGCGGCAGCGCATGCTCAAAAAATTATCGCCATCACCGACGCCGGCGACCAAGGAGTGATCGCGCTGCGGGCTTGTCAGGCATGCGCGAAATCAGTCGCTCGGTAGCTTCCATAGCTCAGCTAATAACCCAAATCATCGATAGAGAAAGCAGCGAAAAAATTGACCCTGCAACAATAGTACATTGCATCACAGCTGCAGATGAGGAAGTTAAATGCTCCCTATAATACCTATTGATTTCATAGGCATCCATTCCAAGGTTCTTTAAGGAATTAGCCTCTCTTCTTAATTCAGAGATTACTAAGAAAGCCGATATCAAAAGAGCTATTTTGAATGAAATTACAACCCCTAATGCATACATGCGCTGATCCTTTTGCTTTTTTCTTCTGTTAGACCATCAAGCAGACAATGAGCTGATGATATCAGGTTGACATATGCTTATGCATCACGCGTGTTTAGATTGATCCATCCGCTTCCCCTTGAGTCATGTCCAGCGATTCAGGGCAGTGGCCCCTGAGTGCGCCCAGTTCGAGCAGAAGTCGCTGGCTCTCAATGCGCAGGTGCTCGTTCTGGCTGGAGATCATCTTCAGGCTCGTGATCTCTTTGCTCATTTCCGAGCCATCAACGTGAGCGCGGCTCAGGTCTGCCAGCGCCAATTTGAGCTCCGTCTCGGCTTTGGCTTTCAAGCTGGTCAGCAAATCATTCATCTGCACCAGCCCGGCGATATTCGACCGTGCTCGACGCAGCATGCGCTCGGTCTCGACCAGCTCATCTACGAGAATTGAGCATTGGTGCTGGTACATCTCCAGCGGAGTGGGGCAGCCGAGCCAATCATCGGTGTCCATGTCTACGTTCATAGCGTAAAACTCAAATACTGTATGTGCGCACAGTAAATGAGGTGTTGCAGGTTTGGGGAGTGGTGTTCGTCGGCAGGACGCCGGGGATAGCCTAAAATGGCGCAGTGACTTTACGAGTGACTTCGTAAATTACGGTTCCGCACTGTTAGGCATCGTTGCAGCGAGCGCCAGGCGCGAAGCCTTGTGTTTAGCGGGCTGTAGAGGTGTCCGCTTGCATGGGGTGCTAGGGGTCGAGTGTTCGAATCACTCCGTCCCGACCATATAATTCAAGGGGTTGCGAGATTTTATCTCGCGACCCCTTTTTATTTTATAGCTTTTTTACCCCTACAAAATTGCTGGCTCTCGGTGGAATCTTTACCAACGCCACATGGGGTTACACCTTAAATTGTAAGTTTTCGCGGGGGAGTTGGTTTCCTTCACAGCGCAGCTTTTAGCTTTAGGAGAGGTGCAATTGCAGAGTTTTGACGTGTGCATATCAATGCACATATAGTCAATCGCATGACTAATCGAATGCTTAACCGAACCCTCGCAATTGACGCCGCAATCGAGTCTCTCGATGGCGCTTTCTTCAAAGCTCTGTGCGAGCCGTCGCGGGTAGCTGTGCTCAAGCGAGTCATGCAACTGGGGCGAGCGGATATCGCCGAGATTGCCGAAGGGCTGCCTCAAGAGCGTTCAGTGGTATCCCGACATCTGCAAGTGCTGTTAGAGGCGGGCATCGTCCGTGCTACCAAGGTCAGTCGGCAGATGTTCTATGAGGTGGATGGACCGGCGGTGGTGACACGGCTCGAAGCCATTCTCCAGCACATGAAGAGTCTGGCCCCGTTTTGCTGCCCTGGTGCACCAAAGTAGTTTTTATTTATCTGTATATATGCATGGATGTGCACATATGAACGTAGTTAACGAGTCCACGGATGTCATCGTTGTTGGTGCGGGCCAAGCTGGGCTCGCGTGCGGTTGGCATCTGCAGCAGCAGAACCTCAGGTTTCTTATCCTGGATGCCGAGAGCCAGCCAGGTGGAAATTGGCGCAATTATTACGACAATCTGAGACTTTTTTCCCCTGCTGCTTATTCATCGTTACCTGGATTGCCTTTTCCGGCGCAAGCCAAGCATTACCCGCTACGCGATGAAGTCGTACGTTATCTGGAGCAGTACGCGGACGTTTTCCAGCTACCCATTCGGCAGAACACACGCGTCCAGAAAGTGCGTAGGGAGGATGGACTATTTTTGCTTCACACATCTGATGGCCGGTGTTTCCGCTCAAAAGCATTGATCGTTTGCACAGGTGGATTCAATCAGCCTTTCACTCCTGACATTCCAGGGCTGGGAAGTTTTCGCGGGCAACGTTTACACAGTGCGGATTACCGAAATGTCGACGGCTTCGGTGATCAACGCGTCGTGGTCATCGGTGCGGCCAACTCGGCTGTACAAATTGCCCATGAGTTGGCTCAAGTCAGCCGAGTCGTATTGGCAACGAGGGAATCGATTCGGTTTTTTCCGCAAAAGGTCCTCGGTGTGGATTTCCATGCTTGGCTCAAGTGGACAGGACTGGAGAAGACTCGTTGGTTGAATGATCAAAGTACCCCTGTGCTGGATGACGGCACCTATCGTCGAGCCATGAAGCGGGGAGTTTTTGAACGCAAACCAATGTTCACGCAGGTAACGCCAATGGGCGTTATCTGGGCTGATGGGCAGCATGCTGAGGTGGACAGTCTGATTTTTGCGACAGGGTTTCGTCCGAATCTTGGTTTTTTGGCAGGTCTGCACGTGGCGGGAAACGAAAGTCTGACTCAACGCAACGGAGAGGCGGAGCATGTGCCGGGATTGTATTTCGTGGGATTACCGAAGCAGCGCAATTTTGCCTCGGCCACCCTCAGAGGCGTTGGGCCAGATGCTTCTCACATCATCCCCAGTTTGATGCGCTACATCGACAATGCATCGCACCCCGTGTTCGCTTGATGCCAGGAATCAGTTTTCCCGCTCAGCACTGCGTCTACATGTCTTTTTGTGTAGTTGGCAGGCGCCAAGTGGCGATGAAGCACAGCAACAGAAGCCCGCACATCACGCTTAGCAGAACTGATGCTCCGAAGCTGTCCAGAACGTAAGCGGCGGCGATGGGGCCGCAGGCTTGGGCGACCAGGACGGGTCTTGCGAGCAGTCCCATTCGTACGCCATATCCTTGAGGCCCGAACAGCGCCAAGGGGAGGGTACCGCGAGCGATGGTGAGGATGCCGTTACCGGCGCCGTAAAATGCTATCGCCACAAAGGCCAGCCAGGGCAGGCCTGCAATCAGCAGCCCAAGCCCAATCAAACACAGCAACACACCGGCCCGTGCGGACCAGGTTGGATGGAGGCGCCTGCCTACGGAAAACTCCGCCACCCGTGCCAAAACTTGCGCAGGACCAATCACCATGCCGATGGCTAAGGCCACGGCAGTCGCGATGCCCAATTGCTTGAGGACATTGAGCAGGTGTACTGAGATACCTGATACGACCAGCGCCAGAACCGTCAGCATGGCGGCAATCAGCAAAAACAATTGGTGGGTGGCCCTAGGGCGAAGCTCGGATACATTGGGTGATTCTACTGCTACGGGGTGGGGCGGTTGCTTTGTGCTTCCAGGAATCAACAACGCATGGATGGGCAATCCGATCAGCAGATGAGCTGCGGCGAGGGTAAGGCAGGCGTTTCGCCAGCCGATCCAACTCTCCAGTCCCGCAATCACCGGCCAACCTATGGTGCTGGCGAAGCCACCCAACAAGGTCAGCCCGGTGATTGACGTTCGAGCCTCCTCCCCAAAAAGTCGGCCCAAGGTTGAGAAGGCGGCGTCGTATAGGCCTGCCGCCATGGCAACGCCGATCAAGGTCCAGGCGACATAGTAGGTGGCAATGTTGTCCGCGAGTCCCATCAATAGCATGCCGAGAGCCAGCAGCAGCGAACTGGCGGCCAGGACAGAACGCCCACCACGGCGGTCAATCTGACGACCAACGGCCGGCGAGGACGCACCCGCTACCAGTAGCCCCCAGGACAGGCCGCCCACCACACTGGTCATGGACCATCCCGTCTCTTTGGCTATCGGAGACGCAAGCACCGCCGGCAAGTAGTAGGTCGAACCCCAGGCGAGAATCTGGGTGAACCCCATGGCCCATACGAGCCTGGAGCGATTGATCGGAGGATGAATCTGCTCTGGAAGTGTCACAACCGGTACGTCCATACGTTTGTTGTCAGTAACAACAAGCTAGCGCCTTCCATTGACTAACGTCAACCGAGAGTCAGTGTTGACGATTTCGACAGATCAGGCTTATTGTTGCACCTAACAACTAATTTGTGACGATTATGACGAAGCGTAAAAACGATCAACTGGCCCAGGATGCCGAGGACCTGTATGAGGCGTTGAACCAGTTGGTACGCGTCTATCAGTTTCGGGATCGGGATCGGATCTGCTGCTATGACGTATCAGTAACCCAATGTTATGCCGTCGAGACGCTGGTCAAGAAGGGCGCTCTGCGCCTTCAGGTGTTGGCAGAAGAAATGTTCTTGGACAAAAGCACGGCAAGCCGTGTGGTAGATACCCTGGAACGCAAAGGGTATGTGTCCCGCGTTGAGGATGATGAGGATCGGCGTGCAGTGCGGATCCAGGTAACGGGTGCTGGACGTGAGCTATACGAGAAAATCAGAGCTGACCTGATTGCTGAGGAGCGAGGGATGATCGAGAACCTCTCGGCTGAAGCCAGGCAAGGAGCGCTGAGTTTGCTCAGGCAGATTACACGGGCCACGGAGATTCGCTGCGGGCTCGCGAGTGACTGCTGCCCAGCCGTGAAGAAGGATTGAAAGGGGAGCGCTTCCCTTTTTTTGCCAATAATGTTGTTACTACCAACTCAATGGGGCTCCCAAATGCGAGTTCGTTCAGCTGAACCCAACGACACAGTTTCAATTGCGGCCATCTACAACCAGGGAATCGAAGAACGCAGCTCTACGTTCGAAACGACACCTCGAAGCCCGGCAGACATGCTTGAACGCATCAACTCTATTGAGCGTTATCCGGTGTTGGTCATGGTCGATGAGGCGGATCAGGTTGTTGGGTGGGCTGGGCTCAGTAGTTACCGCGCTCGCGCCTGTTACGACGGCATTGCGGACTTTTCCATCTACCTGGATAGCAGTATTCGCGGTCAGGGACTCGGCAAGCAGTTACTTCAGTCATTGTTGAAAGAAGCCGAAACGCACGGATTTTGGAAAGTCCTTTCACGCATTTTTACCTTCAATCACGCCAGCCTCGCTTTGTGCGAAGCCTGCGGTTTCCGCCAGGTGGGGGTGTATGAAAAACACGCCTGCCTCGAAGGTCGCTGGCTCGACTGTGCGATTGTCGAGCGCCTGTTTCCGATCAATCAGCCAGCCTGAAGAAGGACTCGAACATGGAAAACAATCAACTTCCGGTCGCCATCATTGGCGCGGGTCCAGTGGGCCTTGCCGCCGCCGCTCACCTGCTGGCCAGAGGTCACACACCGCTGATTCTGGAAGCTGGTCCGAAAGCCGGGTCCAGTATTGAAGAATGGGCGCACGTGAAGATGTTTTCTCCATGGCAGTTTAACGTGGACAAGGAGGCGGCCAAGCTTTTGCTCGCCAATGGTTGGATTCCACCACCGGAAAACGAGTATCCAACGGGCCGTGAACTGTTGGACCGATTTGTTCGACCGCTCGCGGACCTGGACCAGATCAAGCGTCACTTGCAGCTCAAGACCCGTGTTCTGGCGGTCACGCGCCTCGGTCAGGATGTGATGAAGACCCAGGGCAGATCGGCAGCGCCTTTTTTACTGCGTGTCGCAGGAGCAGCGGGTGAACAAGATGTGCTGGCCTGCGCTGTCATTGATGCCTCGGGCACCTACCTGACACCCAACTGGATGGGCGCCCATGGCATCCCTGCTTTAGGCGAGATTGAGCATGCAGCGCACATTACGTACGGCATTCCGGAGGTGTTGGGGCGCGCCAGGAATCGTTATGCCAACAAAAGAGTGCTGGTGGTAGGTTGTGGTCACTCCGCGTTCAACGCCCTTCAGGATCTGGTGCGACTGACTGAGGAGGCGCCGCAAACCAAAGTGCTCTGGGCGATCCGGGGTAACTCTCTTGAGCGCATTCTGGGTGGCGGTGCACATGACCAATTGGAAGAGCGCGGAAAGCTCGGCCTGAAGATTCGCCGGTTGTTGGATGACGGCGTGATCGAGCTGTTCAGGAGCGTCGCTATCGATCAGATTGCCGGCGATGGCCAGGGAGTGGTCGTGAAGGCGGGAGGGCAGTTACTTCCACCCGCGGACGAGCTGATTGTGGCGACTGGATTCCGCCCTGACATGAGCCTGCTCAGCGAGCTACGTATCGCACTCGATCCTGCGACCCAAAGCCCAGTGGTGCTCGCACCAATGATTGATCCCAACGAGCACAGCTGCGGTACGGTCAGGCCCCATGGCGCGGTAGAGCTGTCGCATCCCGAGGAAAACTTGTTCATTGTGGGAATGAAAAGCTATAGCCGAGCGGCGACGTTTTTGTTGATGACGGGCTATGAGCAGATACGGTCTGTTGTCGCGGCATTGGCCGGCGATTGGGATGCGGCGAAAAGGGTTGAGCTGGTCCTTCCGGAGACTGGCATTTGCAACTCGAACTTCGATGAGGCTGATGATCGATCGGAGGTTTCGACAGTTCAGCGCTCTTATTGTGGGGCTGGAGGCGACGCTGTTGAAGTCGCGTCTCGGGCCTCGCCTGGTTGTTGCAAAGGCTAGCATCCATCTACCGGATCCACCCCTTGTTTCAGGGTGGATCCGGGTAGCTGTTTTATTTCTTGACCCTACTCAAATAGTCTTTGAGCGCTTTCTCGTCACCGGACTTAACGGTCATCCCCTCTGGGCCTGCCCCGACTGCCGTGTACTGCTTCGCCGGCTCGCCGTGCGCCTTGAATTCCTTCAACTGTTCTGAGCCGGAATAGAAGACCCAAAGGCGGCCGTCTTCCACTTTAGTAAAGAATCCGGGCTTGTCGTACTGGCTCGCGAAGCTAATGCCCGTAAACAGGGTGGTCAACAAGGCGATGGTGATTGTCAGTTTTTTCATCTCTCAGGCTCCAGGTTGGTTGGATCGGAGCCGAGGCTACCCCCAAGTGCATGACAGGCTTATTACAAAATTCATATATCCGATTTTCCAGATACACACGCTGAAGTTCTGCTGGGTAATTTTGTGCTATCCCAGTAAATGTGAGGCTTGGCAGTGGAGTGAACGGAGAATATGACTTTTTCAGAGTTTTCTTCGGCCTACGGCTTTACTGCTCATGCATGGAAACGTATATTCGAAAAACCGTATGTTAGCTGAGATCTCCACGATGACCAGCAAAACCCGTGTTCTGTTCATTTGTACCGCCAACGCTGCCCGCTCGCAGTTGGCGCAAGCGCTGCTGCGCCATACCGATTCGGAGCATTTCGAGGCGTTCAGCGCCGGCACCGTTCCCACCCAGGTCGATCCACGTACCTTTGACGCGCTCTCCCACCTTGGGGTGAGTACCGAAGGGCTGCGTAGTAAGTCGATCGACGAGTTTCGAGGTGAGCGTTTCGATTTCGTCATCACGTTGTGCGATAAAGCAGCAGCGGAGTGCCAATCCTTACCGGGTGCTGGCGAAGTGTTGGCTTGGAGTTTCGAGGATCCGGTCGCCAGCACCAAGCCCGAGGCATTTCGCCACACGCTTCATGAAATTCATGAGCGCATCAAGATGTTTGTCTTGGTGAAAACCAAACGCTGAGAATCCATATGGCTGACCATCTGACACCCACCACTGTTTTTAAATGCCTGGCTGATGAAACCCGTGTCCGCACCATGCTGCTCATCACGCGGGAAGGGGAGCTTTGTGTCTGCGAACTGACCTGCGCGTTGAACGAGAGTCAGCCAAAAATATCCAGGCATCTGGCGCAGTTGCGCACGTGTGGTCTGCTTTCGGACCGTCGGCAAGGCCAATGGGTTTATTACCGGCTGCACCCAAATCTCCCCGATTGGGTTCATCAAGTGCTGACGATTACGTTCGAAAGCAACAAGCATTGGTTAAGCCCTGATGCCAAGCGCCTTGATGAAATGGGTGACCGTCCTGAACGTGCAGCCGTGTGCTGTGAAAACAAGGTCGCTTGATTCCGCCCTCGACTATGAGACCGCTCGATGAAAATCCTTTTTCTCTGCACTGCCAACAGCTGCCGCAGCATCCTTTGTGAAGCGGTCTTCAATCATTTGGCGCCTGACGGCATGAAAGCCTACAGCGCGGGTAGTCAACCCATAGGCGAAGTGCACCCGCTGAGTCTCAAAACGTTGGAAAAGGCCGGTATCTCGACGCTCGGGCTGTCCAGCAAGTCCAGTGATGCCCATATGAACTTGGCACCTGATTACGTCGTCACGGTGTGCGACAAGGCTGCCGGGGAGGCATGTCCGGTATTTTTCGGACCGGCCACCAAGGCCTATTGGGGATTGGCTGATCCTTCGGAATACCACGGAACTCAAGAAGAGATAGAGGCGGCTTTTGAAGCCACCCTGGAGCAGATCAAAACCCGTATCCAAGCCTTCCTGGCTTTACCGCTTTCTCAACTGAATGCCGAGCAGCTCAAGGCAGAGCTGGCTCTCATTGGCACGCTGTAACACAGGAGCAATGATCATGAGTAAAAGCCGCCTTTCATTTCTGGACCGTTACCTGACGCTGTGGATTTTTCTCGCCATGGCTTTGGGCATTGGTCTGGGGAGTCTGTTCGAAGGCTGGCCGCAGTGGCTCAACAGTCTTTCTGTGGGTACTACCAATATCCCCATCGCTATCGGCTTGATCGTGATGATGTATCCGCCTCTGGCCAAGGTTCGTTATGAGGAACTGCCGGAGGTCTTCAGGGACAAGCGCATCCTCGTTTTGTCTTTGGTCCAGAACTGGATCATCGGCCCAGTGTTGATGTTCGCCTTGGCGATTATCTTCTTGCGGGACCAGCCGGAATACATGACCGGTCTGATCCTTATCGGTTTGGCTCGCTGCATCGCGATGGTGCTGGTCTGGAACCAGATCGCGGGTGGCAACAATCAGTACGTCGCCGGACTGGTGGCGTTCAACAGCATCTTTCAAATCCTGTTTTTCAGTCTGTATGCCTGGGTCTTCTTGGGGCTGTTGCCGCCGCTGTTCGGACTGGAAGGCAGTGTGATTGAGACCAGCTTTGTCAGCATTGCCGAGTCGGTGCTGATCTACCTGGGTGTGCCATTCCTGGCAGGATTCCTGACCCGCAAGATCCTCATCGCTCGTAAAGGCGAAGCCTGGTTTCAGGAGCGCTTCATTCCAAAGATTAGCCCGCTGACGCTGGTGGCGCTGCTCTTGACTATCGTGGCCATGTTCAGCCTCAAGGGCGACGTGGTGCTGCAGTTGCCCCTGGATGTGTTGCGCATCGCCATTCCACTGACGATCTACTTCGTGGTGATGTTTTTCATCAGCTTCTGGATGGGCAAATTACTCGAAGCTGACTACCCACGTACCACCGCACTGGCTTTTACAGCCGCCAGCAATAACTTCGAACTGGCGATTGCCGTGGCCATTGCCACCTTCGGCCTGGCTTCCCCGATCGCTTTCGCCACGGTGATTGGACCGTTAGTAGAGGTGCCGGTATTGATTTCCCTGGTCGGTGTGGCCCTCTGGCTTAAACGCCGCTGGTTCGATGAATCCAAAAGCGCCGTTGTGCAGGACAAAGACTATGTTTGATGACGCTATTCCTCAGCTCGATAGCGAACTGGCTGATCTTCCCTCAGCAGACAAGCTCGGTATAGAAAAGACCTCCATCCACAAGCCGCGCATTTTGCTGCTGTACGGGTCCACTCGTGAGCGCTCCTTCAGTCGTCTGTTGGTGGAGGAGGCCGTTCGACTGCTGGAACACTTCGGCGCCGAGACGCGGATTTTCAATCCGTCTGGTTTACCGCTGCCAGATGACGCCCCCGACGACCATCCACGCGTGAAGGAACTGCGCGAGCTGATGCTGTGGTCCGAGGGGCAGGTCTGGTGCTCTCCAGAGCGTCACGGAAACATGAGCGCAGTGTTTAAGGCGCAGATCGATTGGGTGCCACTGGCCATGGGCGCGGTACGCCCGACCCAAGGTAAAACCCTGGCGGTCATGCAGGTGTGCGGTGGCTCGCAATCGTTCAATGTGGTCAATCAGTTGCGAGTGTTGGGGCGTTGGATGCGCATGTTCACCATCCCCAACCAATCGTCCGTGCCGAAGGCCTATATGGAATTCGACGATAACGGTCGGATGAAACCTTCCGCGTTCTATGACCGTGTCGTGGACGTGATGGAAGAGTTGGTGAAATTCACGCTGCTGCTTCGCGACCGTCAGGACTATCTGGTGGATCGTTATTCTGAGCGCAAGGAGTCCGCAGAGGAACTGATGAAGCGTGTTAACCAGCGGTCGATTTGAAAGGGGGGGTGTCATCGTTTTCGGCTAGAACGAGCTTTGCGCCGCATTTTTCAAGGCATGCCAAAGAGCTTTTGCCTCTGCAAACGCTTGGGCATGCGCAGGGCTACGTTGGCACCAAGCATCGAGAGTATTGGCATCAGTTGTGGTCGCGCGTCCTGAAGTGAGGCGCACGATCCAGTCTTGGGCTTCGCTCTTCAGTTGCTCAGCGCATGGAACCGGAGCCACTTCGTTCTTGGAAGTCTCATGGTCTGGAGTGTTATTCAAGGCGACGATTCCGAAGCATCCGGCAGCAACGGCGAACGCCTGGTGCCGGCAAGCCGTTCACAACTGGCACCTTCATTTCAGCCTCCTGCTTGAGTGACCGTCAGAGTGAGATTAGCGCCTGCGTAATGACAGACATATTACAAAATATGCATATATGTATTTTCAAATGCATCGAATGCGTTTGCCGGATGGCATACTCATCACTTTTGGGATTGGAAGCCATAGTGCCGACGGTTTCACATCAACACTCTGAAATATCTCCTGACCGTCGCTCCGTCAGGATGATGATGAGCCCTGACGTCAAATGTTCTTATATTTGTTTTATCGTATGTGTTGAAGCCGAATGAATGGCTGCTTCCATCCTTGGTTTCTCGGCATCTACGTTGTGTTCAGTTGGGCTGCGCAGCTCACGGCACCGTTCAGTTCGGTGCACTTTTTGAGGATTCTTCATCATGCAACAGCATCCATACTCCGTCTTGCCCTTGGTGCAGTTCAAAGGCCAACTGATCTTCACCCCTTGCCCTGGCACAAAGGGCACCCGGCCTTTCGAGGCGCTGCAAACGCTTAAAGACGCTGGTGCCTCGGCATTGCTGACGCTGATGCCAACCGAGGAGTTGCTTCAGAACGAGATCGACCTGCTGCCGGAAGAGTGCCAGATGCTCGACATCGAGTGGTTTCACCTGCCAGTAGAAGACGATCAGGCGCCAGGTGAGGCTTTTAAAGCCGCATGGATGGAGCACGTCCCGCGACTCAAGCAACTATTGACCGAAGGGAAGACCATTGCCATCCATTGCAAGGGCGGTTCGGGCCGTACCGGTTTGGTCGCCGCTCAACTGTTGATCGAAACCGGCGTGCCCTTCAGCGATGCCATTCGTGATGTCCAGTCGTTGCGTCCGCGGGCCATCCAGCATCCCGCCCATATTGAATACATCGGCCAGTTCGACACCCAGACGAACGCCCACTGACACCAGAGACAGAGCACGACAACATGACTATTAAAATTGGCATCAATGGTTTTGGCCGGATCGGTCGCCTTGCTCTACGAGCAGCCTGGAACTGGCCTGAGTTCGAGTTCGTGCAGATCAACGATCCAGCGGGGGATGCAGTAACCCATGCGCACCTGATCAACTTCGACTCGGTGCATGGCCGTTGGAGCAATGAGGCCACCGCCGACGGCGACAACGTCGTCATCGACGGAAAACGGATCAAAGTAACGGCCAACAAATCGATTGCCGAGACAGATTGGTCGGGCTGCGATCTGGTGATCGAGGCCAGCGGCAAGATGAAAACCGTGGCCGTGTTGCAGGCCTACCTGGATCAGGGCGTCAAGCGTGTAGTGGTCTGCGCTCCAGTGAAAGAGCAGGGCGCTTTGAACGTCGTCATGGGCGTCAACCAGCACCTGTTCGATCCTGCGCTGCACCGCATCGTCACCGCAGCTTCGTGCACCACCAACTGTTTGGCCCCTGTCGTGAAGGTCATTCACGAAAAACTGGGCATTCGTCATGGCTCGATCACCACCATCCATGACCTGACCAACACCCAGAGCATCCTCGATCAGCCGCACAAGGATCTGCGTCGTGCACGTGCTTCGGGTATGAGTCTGATTCCAACCAGCACCGGCTCGGCCACCGCCATCGCCGAGATCTTTCCGGAGCTGCGTGGATGCCTGAATGGTCACGCTGTACGCGTGCCGTTGGCCAACGCTTCGTTGACCGACTGCGTCTTTGAAGTCGAACGGGCTACTACTGTCGAAGAGGTCAATCAGCTCCTCAAGGACGCGTCCGAGAATGAATTGAAAGACATCCTCGGTTTCGAAGAGCGCCCCCTGGTGTCCATCGATTACCGTACCGATCCACGCTCATCGATCATCGATGCGCTGTCGACGATGGTTATCAATGGCACCCAGGTCAAACTCTATGCCTGGTACGACAATGAATGGGGCTATGCCAACCGTACCGTCGAACTGGCCAAAATGGTTGGTCTGGCAGTCTGAGGAGCGGTCATGAAAGCGTTGTCAGCCCTCGCTCCGGAAGTGCGGCAGTACCTGCTCGTGACGGGCAACTACTGGGCCTTCACCCTCACCGACGGCGCCTTGCGCATGTTGGTGGTGCTGCACTTTCACGCGCTGGGCTACAGCCCACTGCAAATCGCGGCGTTGTTTCTGTTCTATGAAATCTTTGGCGTGATCACCAACCTGGTGGGTGGCTACCTCGGCGCCCGGCTGGGCCTGAACCGAACCATGAACATCGGGCTGGGGATGCAGGTTGTGGCGCTGCTGATGCTGACAGTTCCGGTAGCCTGGCTGACCATCCCGTGGGTGATGGGCGCTCAAGCACTGTCCGGGATCGCCAAAGACCTGAACAAGATGAGTGCCAAAAGCTCCATCAAGCTGCTGGTTCCGGATGGGCAGCAGGGGCAGTTGTACAAGTGGGTCGCAATCCTCACTGGCTCGAAAAACGCACTCAAGGGTGTCGGCTTCTTTCTGGGCGGAGCCTTGCTGGCATTGATCGGCTTCAAAGGCGCCTTGCTGGCCATGGCGGGTGTTCTGGCGTTGATCTGGATCAGCAGTTTGATCCTGTTGAAAAAGGATCTGGGCAAGGCCAAAGCCAAGCCAAAATTTCGCGACATCCTGTCCAAGAGCCGGGCGATCAACATCCTCTCGGCGGCGCGGATGTTCCTGTTCGGCGCCCGCGATGTCTGGTTTGTGGTGGCGTTGCCGGTGTACCTGAGCAGCGCCTTCGGCTGGGACTTCTGGAAGGTTGGCGGCTTCCTCGCGGCCTGGGTGATTGGCTACGGCATCGTGCAGTCCTTCGCGCCCAACATCACTGGAAAGAAACGTGGGCACGTACCGGATGGTCGTGCGGCATTTCTGTGGGCGCTGGCACTGGCCGGTCTGCCTGCGGCCATTGCTCTCGGGCTGAACACCGGGCTATCGCAACAGGTGGTGTTGCTCGGCGGACTGATGGTCTTTGGCGCGCTATTCGCGGTGAATTCGTCGTTGCACAGCTATCTGATCGTGTCCTACGCCAAGGAAGACGGGGTGTCGCTGGATGTGGGTTTTTATTACATGTCGAACGCGATGGGCCGGCTGATCGGCACGGTGCTTTCCGGTTGGGTTTATCAGGTGTATGGGCTTGAAGCGTGCTTGTGGATATCGAGCGCATTCGTATTGCTCGCCGCCCTAATTTCTATCGCCTTACCCAGGCATGCCGAGGCGATATGAAACCGTCAGACAGGACGGAGTGAACCTCTTTGCGCTACGTGCGTGTGGAGGAATCGGCAGAGCCTGAATCAGCACATTTCGGAGGCACGCCATGAGCAAATCAATCACCATCCCCACACTGTCTTTTGTGGTGATTACTGCGGTTGCATTGACCGCTTGTGATCAAGGCGAGACATCCGCCAAGCGTCCGTCCGATGTGGACAAGTCGATTGAAGGAACATGGTTTATAGGCGAGTGGCGTAACAACCAGGGGGATGCTTTGGCTCTACCGTCATTTCGGCTTTCCGCCGACAGGCTACAATGGGGTGATTGTACGGCGGAGTTTGGCAGCTTGATTAGCCGCGACGAGAAGCGAGCATCCCTGGTAGTGAAAGAGAATAGCGACTGTCCAACAAGCAGCCGAGGACGGCTGAAGGATATCCTCCTTCAGCGCATAAACGAGTGCTTGGCCAGTGTAGAGCTTTACGCTTCTGCGGAAGATGTCAGGCAAGGCACCCCTCAACAATCAGCGGTGTACTTCAAGGTCGGCTGCCGGCCACTTCAGGTGGACTGATCGTCGAGAAAAGCCACGATCTCATTGACTGTGCTCCGTGCTGTTCGTGTCACACCGATCAGTGTGGCGGATGCCGAACCTGTCCACTCGCCGTAACCGACCAGCCACAGCCCCGGTTCTTTGATCGAGTGGGTGCCTTCGACCTCAACGCGGCCCTCGGTGTTGACCACCCCCAGTGAGTCCAGATGCTGAAGAGCTGGGCGAAATCCGGTGCACCAAATCACCGCGTCCACCGCAGAATCGGAACCATCGACCCAAATAACCCCATTAGGAGTAAAACTCTCAAAAGGTCGTACAGACTTAAGTACATTGCGCTCTCGGGCTTCGGCAACCGGCGGAACCACGACGATATCGCCCAGCCCACCAATCGGCTGCTCAATGACGCGCCCCTCCAGTTGGGCTTTCCAGCGCTCAGTTGCACGCTCGAACAATACCCGCCCATCCACATCGTCAGGCAAGAGCATCGGTTCTACTGGAGTTACCCACGTGGTCTCAGCGACCTTTGAAATTTCGGCAAGAATTTGTGCCCCTGAGTTACCTCCACCCACCACCAACACCTTTTTGCCCACGAACGGCTGCGCTTCGACATAGTTCGCGGAGTGCAACTGCTGACCTTTGAATAGCTCTGCATTGGGGTAGTGAGGTACGTATGGATTGCTCCAGGTGCCTGTAGCGCTGACAACAGCCTTGGTATCCCAATGCTTGTCAGCAGAACGTACTCTTAGACCAGATTCCGTACGCTCAACAGAAGTGACCCGTACCGGGCGCTCAATCGGGAATTGGTAACGTTGTTCGTACTGGTTGAGGTACTCAATCACATGATTCCGTGAAGGGTAGCCATCTTGCGTAGGGGGCATCATCCAGCCAGGGATCGAACTCCAAGTGGCAGGTGAGAATAGACGTAACGAGTTCCAGCCATTTAGCCAGGCACCACCGGGTTCTTGCTCTGCGTCGAGGATGACGAACGAAAGAGGTGTGCGGCGCAGGAAATACGCTACAGCCAAGGCTGATTGCCCCCCACCAATAATTACTACGTCTAATTGAGCGCTCAGCGAATCAGTCATCGGACGAACCTTGGATCGATGCAAGACGGTCGAGTATAGCGATTCAATTTTGACTCCAACTGATCGGGCTCAAATGGAAGAGATGCGTAATCGTCTGGCCAACTCACCTCTCAGCATACAGACCAGCTCAGACAAGAGCGGGTGGAAAACAAAGCCCTGCCCGCAGGTATCCCCATTGAATATGCCTGTATCTGACGTAGCTCATGCGGAGCTTGGCAGCGGGTCGCAATCGACGATGGCTTCATTGTATACTTCTGCTTCGCATACCCCTTGAGCTACAGGAACATCAGCATGACTGTACTCCAAACGATCTACTGGCAGCCTACGCCGCCTTAGCGCTACGCCCCCTCGCAACAACCTGCTTCCGCTAGCCTCGCTCGCGGGTGCGCACTGCTGTACGCCTGGTTTACACCTTAAGCACACAGCAAAAATCCTCAAAATTTGAACTTGTATCGATTCGCTCGCCTTTCCCTTGGCGTGCGCGATGCTTTGCCTTGGATATTTTCTATGCTGCAAAAACTTAGACAAGCGTGGTTTTCCAACGTCCGTGGCGACGTGCTTGCGGGGCTCGTAGTCGCACTTGCGCTGATCCCTGAAGCCATCGCCTTTTCCATCATCGCCGGGGTAGATCCCAAAGTCGGTCTCTACGCCTCCTTCTGTATCTGTGCTGTCATCGCCTTTGTCGGCGGGCGCCCCGGGATGATCTCGGCGGCGACAGGCGCCATGGCACTGCTGATGGTTACGCTGGTAAAAGAGCATGGACTCCAGTACCTGCTGGCCGCGACTCTACTATGTGGCGTACTTCAAATCCTTGCCGGCTACCTGAAGCTTGGCTCATTGATGCGCTTTGTTTCACGCTCGGTAGTCACCGGTTTCGTAAACGCATTGGCGATCCTGATTTTTATGGCGCAATTGCCTGAGCTGACCAATGTCACCTGGCACGTCTACGCCATGACGGCCGCGGGCCTCGGGATCATCTACCTATTCCCATACGTACCTAAGATCGGCAAGCTGATTCCGTCACCGTTGGTATGCATCCTGACCCTGACTGCCATCGCGATTTATCTGGGGTTGGATATCCGCACCGTCGGTGACATGGGCCAACTTCCGGATACGCTCCCGATATTCCTCTGGCCTGAGGTGCCGCTGAATTTTGAAACTCTGCGCATCATCTTTCCTTACTCCGCTGCGCTGGCAGTTGTAGGCCTACTGGAGTCGATGATGACCGCGACCATCGTCGACGACCTGACCGATACCACCAGCAACAAAAACCGCGAGTGCAAAGGCCAGGGTGTGGCCAACATCGCTGCCGGCATGCTTGGCGGCATGGCAGGTTGCGCCATGATCGGCCAGTCGATCATCAACGTGAAATCTGGTGGCCGCACCCGTCTCTCGACATTGTGTGCCGGCGTTTTCCTGCTGCTGATGGTGGTATTTCTTGGCGAATGGCTCTCCAAAATCCCTATGGCGGCACTCGTGGCTGTGATGGTTATGGTGTCCATCGGCACCTTTAGCTGGGATTCCTTGCGCAATCTGAAAGAGCATCCGCTGTCGACCAACCTCGTCATGGTGGCGACCGTCGTGGTCGTCGTGGCCACTCACAACCTAGCCTACGGCGTACTGGTAGGTGTGCTGCTGGCTTCGCTGTTCTTTGCCAATAAGGTTGGGCACTACCTGGATATCAAGAGCACTCTGGAAGAGACGGAATCGCATCGGACTTACCGCGTCGTGGGCCAGGTGTTCTTTAGCTCTGCGGACAAGTTCACTGAAGTTTTTGACTTCAAGGAAGCGCTCAACAAAGTCACCATCGATCTCACACAAGCGCATTTCTGGGATATCACCGCCGTCGCAGCGCTGGATAAGGTCGTGATCAAGTTCCGCCGTGAAGGCGCTGAGGTTGAAGTGCTCGGTCTCAATGAAGCCAGCACAACAATCGTTGACCGCTTCGGCGTGCATGACAAACCCGGTGCCATCGACAAGCTCATGAGCCACTAAGGAGAACGACAATGACCCACGTAATGGCATGCATTGATAACTCACAATCCTCATTGGCGGTCTGCGATTACGCAGCATGGGCCTCGCAACGACTCAGCGCTCCCCTGACCTTGCTCCATGTGCTGGATAGGGAAAAATATCCTGCATCCGCTGACCTCAGCGGCAATATCGGTCTCGGTAGCAGAGAACATCTACTGGAAGAGTTGGCCACGCTGGATGCGCAGCGGGCAAAACTGGCCTTGGAGCATGGGCAGCACATGCTTGAAAAAGCTCGCGAGCGAACAGTCATCTCTGGCGCCATGTCACCTGATCTGAAGCAGCGCCATGGCCATCTCGTCGAGAGCCTGAGCGATCTCCAAGACGATATTCGATTACTGGTGATTGGAAGAGTCGGTGAGGACAGCACGCGCAGTGCCCAAAGTCTTGGCAGCCAGATTGAAGCGGTTGTCCGAACTATCCACCGCCCCATCCTGATTACAACCAGCCATTTCAGGAAACCTGAAACGGTCATGGTGGCATTTGACGGCAGCGCTACAGGCCACAAGACCGTACAGATGCTTGCTTCAAGCCCGCTGTGCGAAGGCCTGCCAATTCATATCGTCATGGTTGGTACGGACTCTGAAGAGAACCAGAACGAACTGGAGAAAGCACGAACCACACTTGCCTCTTCTGGCCCGCTAGTGCATGCCGAGATCCGCCCAGGCGAAGTAGAGTCGGTACTGCATGCGTATCAGGCAGAGCACGGCATTGACCTCTTGGTCATGGGGGCGTACGGGCACTCACGCATCAGGCAGTTTCTGGTAGGCAGCACGACCACGACGATGCTGCGAACATCCACTTTACCCGTATTGCTGCTTCGCTGAGCCAATTCCACTGGCCACAGTATTTCCAGAACTGCGGAAATGCTGTGGCCACCCTGGACGATGACTAACTGATCTTGCCGTAACGAGACACCATGCAACTCATAACCGAAATTGTTCACCCCGAGCTGAAATCGAAACAGGGCAGAGTATTCCGTCGACATGCAGCACGCGGCATCGTGATGCGGGATGAACAGATCCTGTTGCTGTTCACCGAGCGCTATAACGACTTCAGCTTCCCTGGCGGCGGACTTGATGGTGACGAGGACATCGTGACAGGCTTGAAGCGTGAGCTTGAGGAAGAGACGGGTGCTCGTGAAATACAGGTGCTCCAGCACTACGGTTACATCGAGGAGTACCGTCCCTACAGGAAGCCAAAGTACGATCTGATGCACATGACCTCGCATTTTTATCTATGCGAAGTAGCGCTCCAGCTAGAGCCCGTGAGAATGGAAAGCCATGAAATCGCTAATGGCATGCGGCCTGTCTGGATCAATCTGCATGAAGCCATCACGCACAATGAAGCCGTTATGCAGCGTCACGAGTCTTCGATGGGGCAATCAATTCTGCGCGAAACCTACATGCTGAGAAAAGTGGCTTCCGAATTGTTGATGCCAATCAGCCTTTGAGCTCACTATTTGGCGAAGTCCACTTAGCCTGTCTCAGGCAAGCATCCAATGCTGCGGGAGTAATTGCGTTATTTCGCTCGCCCGCTGTGTCGGCAGCCGCATTAGCCCTTCAAACGCGGTTCTTTTAGGGGCAGCAAGGAAAGACATGAATTATAAAGTTAGGGCTGCTACACCCGCTGATGCCTCTGCCATCCAGGCTATCTATGCACCAATGGTTTTGGAAACCTTCATTTCGTTTGAGCTGACGCCACCGACTGTCGAAGAGATGGCAGCACGAATTTCCGCAACACTGTCTACGTATCCTTATCTGGTAGCCGAGGTGGAAGGCAACGTCGTTGGCTGCGCTTACGCAAGCCAGCATCGAGCGAGAGAAGCCTATCGTTGGTCGGTGGATGTCACCGTGTATGTCAACCCGGCTGTGCACTGAAAAGGGGTTGGTCGTGCGCTTTATAAGCAGCTTCTACAAGTTCTAGAGAAACAGGGGTTTCATGCAGCCTATGCCGGTATCGCCTTACCCCACGCGGGAAGCATCGGCCTCCATGAGGCACTCGGGTTTACCCACATTGGCACTTACCCTGAGGTTGGGTTCAAGCACGGCCAATGGCATAGCGTGGGCTACTGGCGCAAACCACTTTGTGCTGTGACGCCGCCTATAGAGATCGTCCCGTTCAGTAAGATAGTGAGGCTCGGTTAATTGATAGGGGGGCTTCAATCGTTCGCCGGACTATAGGTGACTTCAAATCAGTGCCAGCCGTGACGAGCGAGTTGTCACGGTCGAGCACTTGGAATCGGACATCGCCTTTGTGTACATACAGTCTGTCACCTTTGCTCGTCGCGGATTTAAGGTCATAACACGGGGTGTCGCGGATGTTAAGTTCCGGAGAACACAGGGTGCAACCGCCTATGACGGTGCTCGCGTCTCTGGCGCCGCGTACACTGGAAAAGACAACATCGACTCGTTTGGAGTGTGCTCGTAGTTCGAGGACAACACCGCACTGAGCCGATCGCCCAACAGGTTCCAGGCGTTTTTCTTCTCTTCGGCATAGTCGTGATGCAAGTAATGACGTCTCACCCGAGAGCCGGCCAGGACATGATTTTGGCAGCGATCGATGACATCCAGACTAACGCCTAAGGCTTGCATCATGGTCGCCCCGGTACGGCGCAGGTCATGTGGCGTCCAGTCGCCGTTCTGGCCGTCGGCGAGCACCAGGGTATCGTCGTGACGCCGTCGTGAGAGGGCCTTGCGGTTTTTGAATCGGGCCTGGCGATCGCCTACCTGTTTGCTCACCACTTTCACGTCCACATGCCCATCATCCTGCTTGTTGGGGAAGCACCACTGGGAATGCCCCGTCAGGGTCTTGAGTTCCTGAAAGAAATGCAGGGCAAAGGGCGAGAGGAAGACATGGTGGTCCTGCTTCTTGCCCCGGGTGCCTTTGACGTTTTCACTGGGGAGGAACCAGGTCTGCCGGTCCAGATCGACATTTTTCCATTCGGCCTGCAGCAACTCGCCAATCCGGCACAGCGTGCCCAGGCTAATCCACAGCGCAAGTTGGGTTTCCTTCTTCAGCGGTCGAATGCCGTCATATTTTTGACCGGCGGGGAGGGCGTCGTAATCGGCGGTCATTTGCTGGAAACGGTTGTGCAGTTCCAACAGCTCAGCCGGTGAAAGGATGCGGCTTCTTTCGGCTTCGTAGTCGGCCGGGATCAAGGGGGAGATGTCGACCAGCTCAGTTGGATCACCCTCGATCAATAAGGCCCGCCAAGGTTGGCGCTTTCTCGCCCAACCGAACATCTGAGTGAGGTCGGCGAAGAAACTGATGGCTTGCCGGTGAGCGCCGCGGTTGATCACGGCCCGGATCAGCGCCCGAACATCGTGTTCGGAGACGCTGCTCACTGCGGTCTTGCCGAGTGCTGGCAAAAGGTCCTTGTTAAAGCGTCGTTGCAACTCGGCATTGCCGTCTTTGCGCGCGACGCCATCCAACAGCCAGGCTTGGGCCAGATCTTGGACGGTCAGCGTTTTCACCTTCGCCGTTTTTACTTGTTCGGCCTCTAGGTTACGGTAGTCGAGTTCCGTCCGCATAGGCGGTTCACTTAGTTTGGATGAATCACCGGAGTAGCATTATTTCTTGCAAAGGTAATCTTGAGTGACGGTAGTTTCCAGGCAGTTGAATTTGCCCATGGTTCGGCAAACCGATTTTTCTGCGCCGGAACGCTCAGCGCCCTTGTAACCCCAGAACTGGCAGCGCCCGGTAGCGGCAGTTAAGCCTTGGGCTGCGTTACTTTGTCCGTTCTCGAATTGTCCCTGTTCATAGGACAATTGAACGATGCCATCGGATTTGCTTCCGCCCGTGGGCTCCCATTGTTTTGGTGTCGCGCAGCCTGCTAGAAGCAGCACGGCGAAGGGAAGGGCGAGGGTGATCGGCTTCATTTGAAGAGCTTCCTTGTTAAGTCGATTGATGACTGGTACGAGCACGGTCGGGTGGCTTGCAAGGCGGCTGTAGGTGCAGAAGATGCCTGGCCTCGACGCGAAGTGGGCATCCTAGTCAGTGCGAGTGAGCGACTTCAATTCAGCCGATGTAATCAAGACGCGTCCTGCTTGAAGGGTAGCGCTAGCTGTAGGAAATATCTTGCTCGGCTGGTCTCTTAGCACCGGATGGCCGACATCGGGCGAATAGCGCGTGCAATGCTGTCGTCCGAGGGCGGAGTCGAGGAGAAGTCTCATATACAGGCCCTCTATTTCGCAGCGCATGAAGAAGTTGCCGTAAAACCACACTGACGCTAGCCGGTCATCATCCACGTTTGGCGATGGCGATTAAATGCAAGTCATCATCAAAAAGTGGTCCGGCGGATTTATCTGCGTTCGCGGGTTCAGCGTGCTTGTAGTCCCAGTGGTGCTTTGAGCTATGACGTCTGATGGGCAAGACCGGAGTGTCAGCCGATTGAGCTGCAGCGGGTCAGAATTAGAGAGGGGGCCCTGTAGGACAGCTCCTGATTGCATCCTGGGAATTGCTGTCCGTCTCAGATGATTTATCGTTTGAGATCTGAGATTGCCGTACGCATCTATTCTCCGAGTGATCGAAGCAAGAGCACTTAAGACTTGAGCTATTGGCGAGCGTCGGAAGAGACCTAAACGGTGGGCGGGGCAAACACGTAACCGGGACCGGTAGAAACGCTGCAGCTGAATCCGGATCGGGAACAGCAGACCGAACAAAAAGCGGCATAGCAGAACGGTTGACGCGAAAACTACCTTGAAAGACGCCGTTATTGGGTGCAGAAAATGCCGAGAACGAAGGAGTAACTACCATGTCCGTAATGCAAAGCCTATGTGCTGGCTTGGCGTTTTTTGCCATTACTGCCTGTTCGACTTCGCCCTCGACTAAAAATAGTGGCGCCAATGATATCCAGGTGGCAGCGCAGAGGCTCGTAGGGCAGCCCGCCGAAAGGGCTTTTGAAGTATTCGGAGCGCCTGACCAGGGCATGGGGCCTTCATCATATGGTAGTGGCGGCTTCTACGCCTGGAATCGGATCCAAACACACGTCACTCCTGAAAAGGTGTTCATCCAGACGGGGGTTGAGTATGTGGGTCAGCAAGAGAGGTGGGTCGGAATTGGAGGTCGTGGACTCAATGGCATCATGCCCGTCAGTAGTGAACCTATCTATCGCAAGGTCGGCTATGAGGAGAACAGGATCGTGATCGATTATTTCTGCAGCATCACCTTATTGACAGATGGCAAGGATGTGATCACCGATGTGAGCGTGGTGAACTGCAACGATAAGAAGTAAAGCCAGCGGAGGTGCTGATCGCTTATGGCGATACGCTGTTGCTTCGCGGCACGGCAATGTCGTTCTCCCATGTTGGACTTGGGCGCGCGCCATAGAGTAGAAAGTCTGCTTAAACCCAGTATTTGCCTGCAAGCTTGCAGGTGCAGTCTAGTCAATATGCCATTAGCACACCTGCCCTAATTGATCCTTGCTCAAGCCCACTATTAAAGTTGGAAGCGCAAGCCAATGTATTAACGATGGGAAGGGAGTGAAGATGACGATAAAAAAATACGTCTATATGACGGCTGCAGCCTGCCTGTTAGCAACTTCAAGCGCGCATGCGTCGTTCGCCACCAGTTGCCAGGATTCTCAGCCGTGGTACCACTTCAGCATGATTGAAGCGGCAACCTGTTGGCTCTCTGGCCAATGGTAACCGGGTCGCCCCCGCTGCGGTTCGGCGGGGGAGAGCCCCCAGTGATGCCGCTCAAGTCGTGCCTCTCGGGGGTTGCCCACGATCGCACCTGATTTGAGTCATGAAGAGTTGTTTAAAATAGCTTGCTGCCTCACCTGGCATGACGCCGCGAGCGAACCGTTGCCGGACAGCCATTATAGGCGGCAAATTTCCGCAAAGGCACAAAGTACCCGCTGGTTCTGCAGGCAGCGAATGACTATCTAACCAATCCAACCACTGGACATCTCAAAGTGTCCTTCTTGGTTCTGAAAACCAGCCCAGAGACTTCTGCCTATCGTCGTGATCTGCTGTATCGCTTTCTATGCGTTCTCAAGATGCATGTTGACGGTAAGGGGGCGGCGCTTCGGCGGTTAGGTGCCAGCGCGAGATGAGGCATACGGGGCGGCCTATCAGCCACCAAAAGGTCATAGGAACAACGCTGTTGGCCAAGGGCCTTGAGTACGATCATGCGGTCATTCTCAATGCCGATGCACTGGACGCAAAGGATTTGTACGTGGCCATGACTCGAGGTCAAAATCGCTCGCTATCATTGGTGCACTTCAAATTCCTTAGGAGATGACCGCTGGATGGATCGTAGGAGTGCTTAAGCAAAGCAGCTACCAACCTTACGCCCATCACAGCCTTCCGATCCTCCGTTCGTCCAGTGCCCGGCACTCACTGCTACAAACCTGCTCCAATGGTTTAAGTGCGTATTTGTCGTGCTTTTACAGCGGAGAGACAGCATGGAAATCAACGAGAACGCCCCAGGCAATATTTCACAGCAGGCAGTAACGCGCGGCACGGACAATGAGACCGGTCATGATCCAAAGCGCGATGAGGATCATATCCCGCTGCCACCGGATGACGAGGCACCCCTCGAGGAGGATATGTCGGACGTGGACGCTGCCGATTCAGTAGCCAGTGAGCATCCTGACAACTGAGCATTCAGATCAACGGACCCGGCCAAGCGCCGGGTTTGCCTTAATAGGCCATTGGCTTTTCTGCGTTAGAAGCTGGATAGATCAACGTACAAGTCGATGCCGGGGCTCGGTTTGCATTTAAATGCCAGCGCAAAATAATTACGCTATTGTCGGCATGAGGCTTATCGAAAAGGCCGATAAGTTAAAGCAACCCAACTGCGGAGACTGATATGCGTGCCGAAGACATTCTCGCCGACGACACAAACGAGGCAACATTTGAAGGCGTGACCGTACGTAAGGGGACGGTGGGTGCCTTTTTGGCAAACGTACGGGTTTGGAGTGATTCGGACGCGAGCATGGATGATCAACTGCTGGCTGAGCGCGAGATTATTCAATCTTTACCCGCTCTAAAGGCGATCGGTCTCCTTGATGTGTTTGAGCCTAAAGATTCCCGATTGCGTGAGTTGATCGCCAGGGCGGGCGTGGCACAGTGAGTGCATGGTCGAATCCGGATGGTAGTCACCCTGGTTAGCAAGATCAGAGAGTGCCGCATCACCTGGCATGACGCTGCGAGCGAACCGTTGCTCCTCTGATCACATCTGTGCGAATGGCCGACGGTTGCCCAGCGTTGTTGCGTGCATGGCTGCATAGCGTGATCGGCAACTCTGTCATGTCAATGAAAATGCCGGCCATGGCCAGGGTGTAGCGATCATCGTCAATATCGCCACAGGTAGTGCTGACCGCCGCGTTCACGCTGTAGTAGTAATGCTGGCTGAAACCGTTGTGCTGGTTTTCCAGGCGACACTCTCCGTTGTGCCGTGAACGGCATTCTCAAACACTTCTTGCAGCTCTATCCGGAGCTGGTGTAATCGTGGCGATCACCAATGATTGGGAGTAGAGCGCGGCACCCGCATTTCCCACTCCCATCGCTTGCGCTAGCCCTCTATTTTGCTATCTTGCCCGCTCGTATCGCAGTGGAAGCATCGAAGCATGGATTTATGGAAGACGTTGGCAGCCCTCATCACGGTGTCGATCAGTGCTGACGTAATGGCGTGGTATGTCGAAAATCCAGTAGAGCGGGCGCTGACCGTCACGACGCTGTTTCCGACCATGATCCTCGGTGGAACAACGGCATTTACAATGTATGGTCCCTCGTTGATGAAAAAAGCCAAGAACGATGCGCTCGCCTTCATAGGCTCTGATGGTGAGATCCGCGGCGCGCAGTTTGAGCAGGCTTCTCGCTACTATCGCTCGACCTACAACTCGCCGCTAATGTCTGACATGCAGTTGGCGCGAGCGATCGTCGTGGCGTACTGAGTACAACCTTTCACGCCCTCTTCACATTCATGTGTTTATCGTGACTCCAGCTCCTGGTGAAAACCTCTTAGCCCGTGCCCCATCGCGGGCTTTTCTTTGTCTGCGATTTCAGGGGCTGTGGCTTCCTGCTGCGCGTTAGCTGATAAGCAACGGCCAGCCATATAAACCATCCTGGCATGACCATCAAGGCAACGCGGGTGTCAGGTCTCAATGCCAGCAGGCACAGAACGAAACCCATAAAAGCCAGTGAAAGCCATGCCATTGGCACGCCGCCTGGCATCTTGTAAGCAGATTTTGCGTGAAGCTCAGGACGCTTTTTGCGATAGGCGATGTAGGACACGAGGATGGTCGACCACGTGAAGATCACCAGAATCGCTGACACAGTGGAAACGATGGTGAAGGCCGTCATGACTTCCGGAACGATGAACAGCACGAGTACACCCAGCAGCATCAACAGCGTGGTGAAGGCCAGGCTCAGCAGAGGCACGCTGTTGCTCGACAGTCGCCGAAAAATACCCGGAGCGTTGTCCTGATTCGCCAGCCCGAACAGCATACGGCTGGAGGAGAATACGCCACTGTTGGCCGATGAAGCGGCGGATGTCAGCACCACGAAGTTAACGATGCCGGCAGCTGCGGGAAAGCCGGCGACGAGGAAAAGTTCGACAAAAGGACTTTTTACAGGTGACACCTGTTGCCAGGACGTCACCGCAATAATGCAGCCCAATGCCAACACGTAGAACAGGATGATTCGCAGCGGAATCGAGTTGATTGCCTTGGGTAAGGTCCTCTCCGGAGACCGGGTTTCTGCCGCAGCGGTGCCGATCAGCTCGGTGCCGGCAAATGAGAATATCGCCATCTGAAAACCGGCAAAAAAACCCAGCAAACCGTTAGGGAATACAGCCTGCTTGTTCACTAGATGGCTCAGGGACGCGGTAACGCCATTGGGGGATACGAATGAGCTGGCAATCAGCACGATGCTGACCCCAATAAGCGTCACGACCGCGATGATCTTAATGATCGCGAACCAGAATTCGACTTCACCGAAAAGCCTGACCGTCAGCACGTTCAAGGCAAACAGTGTCGCCAGCATCCCGATAGCCGGTATCCAGGCAGGCAGATGGGGGAACCAGTACTGGAAAAAGCCACCAACGACGACGGCATCGCCGATCACGGCAACGCTCCAGCTCAGCCAATACGACCAGCCGAGAAAAAATGCGGCGCGAGGTCCCAGGTAAGCGCCGGCAAAATCGGCAAAGGTTTTGAAATTCAAATTGGAAAGCAGCATTTCGCCCATGGCACGCATGACGAAATAAACGAACAAACCAATGATCATGTAGATGAGGATGATCGAGGTGCCGGAGAGGGCGATGATCTTTCCGGAGCCCATGAACAAACCTGTACCAATGGCGCCGCCCATGGCCATTAGCTGGATGTGACGATTGCTGAGCGTGCGCTGCAGCGCAGGTTGTTCAACCCGCTCTGATGAATTCGATTTCATTTCAAAACCTCTTGATCTTATGTTTTTGAGTTTTGGCAGAAAAGTGGGTATCCGGCGCCACTGTCAGGATGCAATGGCGGGTGACGGTATTGGTTTATCTGGGCGATGACGTCCCCCTGCACATGCCTGTGGCGTCACTTACAGGTCAACCGACCGTGCGCATATGGGCGGCTTTGGTCGGTTGCTGATCAAGCATCTGCAACAGGTTTTTTATATTTTCAGGCGTCGGCACCCAGTGGATATGCCGGCCGACTTGATGGTCGTGCGCCATCGCATGCAGGTGGCGAAGAGCGGTGTTCAGGCGCGTTTGCTCTCAAAGCCATGCAGTACGTTCACCGCATTGATTCCGATTTCATCGACCATGTAGCCGCCTTCCATCACGAAAAGGGTGGGGCAACCAACGCTCGCTATCAGCTCGCCAATCCCGATGAAGTCCTCGCTTTCCAACAGGAAATGACTGATGGGGTCGTCCTTGAAGGTGTCGACGCCCAATGAGATCACCAATACTTCTGGCGCGAATTGCTTAAGTTTCTTGCAGGCGTGAAGCAGGGCGTCGCGGTAGCTTTCCCAGGCGGTGTTTTTCGGCAATGGGTAATTGAGGTTGAACCCTTCGCCACGACCGGCGCCGACCTCATCGCTGAACCCTGAGTAGTACGGATAGGACACGCTTGGCTCGCCATGCAGCGAGACGAACATGACGTCATTGCGTGAGTAAAAAATGTTCTGGGTGCCGTTGCCGTGATGAAAATCGACGTCGAGTACCGCGGCACGTTTGGCGCCCTGGGTGATCGCCTGCTGCGCGGCAATGGCCGCATTGTTGAGATAGCAGTAACCCCCCATGTATTCACGCGCCGCGTGATGGCCCGGCGGACGGCAAAGAGCAAAGGCACTGTCGTGGCCTTCATCGATAAGTGCCAGACCTGTCAGTGCGATATCGGCGCTGGTCTTGACCGCCTGCCAGGTGGTGGCGGTGATGGGTGAACCGGCATCCATTGCATAAAAGCCGAGTTTGCCGTCAATAAACGTTGGCACCTGGTCGTTGGCCAAATCGCGTACAGGCCATACCAGTGGCAAGGCATCATGAGTGCGTCCTGTCGCGCACCATTCTGACCACGCGCTTTCCAGGAAACTCACGTAGCGCTCGCTGTGCGCGTTGACGTAACACGACCGGTCAAACACGCGGGGTTTGACTATCTGGCCAAGGCCTACTTGCTTGACACGGTTGTGAACGGTGTCGGCCCGACTGGGCTGCTCGAACGAGGGCTTGAGCACGCCATCCTTCAATTCGGTGCCATGGTGCAGACGGTGGGAATCACTGAAAACTGTAAACATTCTGCGCATCCGTTAATGTGAGCCAGTGGAAATATTCTGTTCTGGTCTTGGCGCGATTTCTTTGCTTTGTTTTCGTGCTTATGGGTATTTATCGGGCGATTTAACTCGGAAATGGCGTAATGAAGAAAAATATATCCAGGCGCATCAGTCTCGATGAGACCGATCTGGCCATTCTTGAGTTATTGCAGGAGGACGCGAGCATTTCCAACGCCGAACTCAGTGAGCGGCTTTCGTTGAGCCTCACGCCTTGCTGGCGACGGCGCAAGAGAATGGAGGAGGCGGGGGTGATAAAGGGGTATCAGGCAACCCTTGATCGAAGAATGCTGGGGCTGGATATCATGGCATTCGTGCACATCCGCTTTTCTACCCACGCCGATCATGCTCCGGACGCCTTCGAGGCAGTGATTGCGCAATTGCCAGAAGTATTGGCCTGCCACAAGATCACCGGTGACGCCGATTACGTGCTCCAGGTGTTGGCAGAGGATCTTGATAGCTATAGCGACTTTATCGAGCAAGTGCTGAGGCGGCAGGTGGGTATCGCGTCTATTCAGTCGAGCCTGGCTTTGCGCGAAATCAAGGCCGGTAGTCGCATCGCCATACCTAAATTGAGCAAGGGATAATGGAGGTGGGGCGCCGCGCAAACGTTCGGTGTCCGGAGCATTCCTTGACCAATCGCAGCGGTAGTGCGGTCGCAAAGAGGCCTGGCCTTTGATCAGCAATAAAACGTCTAACGCCTGGTTTTGATTAAACGGTAAAAGCCCGGCATGTCTGCTTACTGTAGGAGCGAGCTCGCTCGCGAAAAACGTCAACGATAACGCGTGTTTCCTGATTGAACACGGCGCCTGTGAGTTTTTCGCGAGCAAGCTTGCTCCTACAGCATTAGGCATGTCTGCTGGGCTTTTCTGCTTTGGCTTCTCAAGCGGGGCGGCTATGCCCTCGCTCGCTTGTCAATGCGAATGCCGCGGCTCACCACTGCGGGCAATCACACGCAGATGCAGCGTCGCAGGCTCCAGGCACCCACCTGTTGAAAGCTGCCCCACCAACTGCCGGTACAGTTCCTGCCAGGGTGTCTGGGAGGGCGGGATGTTCGGCGTCCACTCGAGTCGACGCTGGCTCATCTCGGCCTCGTCTATCAGCAGGTTGACCGTGCGTGTGTTCAGGTCGACCTTCAGGCGGTCGTTGGTTTTGAGCAACGCCAAGCCACCGCCTACCGCTGCTTCGGGTGACATGTTGAGAATTGACGGGCTTGCCGACGTGCCGCTTTGGCGCCCATCGCCCAGGCAGGGCAGGGAGTCGATGCCTTGTTTGATCAGGGCGGCGGGAGGCGCCATGTTCACCACTTCTGCACTGCCGGGGTAGCCCACGGTGCCCACGCCGCGGATGACCAGGATGCAGCGCTCGTCGATATCCAGCGCCGGGTCGTCGATGCGGGCGTGATAGTCCTCTGGCCCTTCGAACACGATCGCCCGGGCCTCGAAGCTGTTTTCTGCGCCGGGTTCAGACAGGTAGGTCTTGCGAAACGCTTCGCCGACCACCGACATTTTCATGATGGCGCTGTCGAAGAAATTGCCGCTGAGCACGATGAAACCGGCGCGGTGTTTGAGCGGGGTTTCAAAGGGGTAGATCACATCGGCGTTACTGGTCAGGGTACTGCTGACGATTTCGCCGATGGTCTTGCCGCTGACCGTTGCGCAATCTTGATGCAGACGCCCGGCTTTTTGCAGTTCGTGCATCACGGCCGGCACGCCGCCGGCGCGGTGGAAGCCTTCGCCGAGGTACTTACCCGCCGGCATGCAATTGACCAGCAGCGGCACGTCCTCGCCAATCCGTTGCCAGTCATCCAGGCTCAGTTCGACGCCCATGTGCCGGGCAATCGCAATCAGGTGCGGAGGGCAATTGCTGGATGCGCCGAGTGCCGAGGCGACGGCGATCGCGTTCTCGAATGCCTCACGCGTCATGATCTGCGATGGCCTTACGTCTTGCAGGACCAGCTCGCAAATGCGCTTGCCGGTGGCATAGGCCATTTGCCCGCGCTCACGGTAGGGCGCGGGAATACTCGCACAGCCAGGCAATGACATCCCCAAGGCTTCGGCCAACGCATTCATCGACAGGGCTGTGCCCATGGTATTGCAGTGCCCAACGGACGGCGAGGCTGCCGTGGTCATCTCCATGAAGCCTTCGTAGTCAATTTCGCCGGCAGCCATCAGATTGCGCGCATGCCACAGCACGGTTCCGGAGCCGATCAACTCACCCTTGTGGTGACCGTCGAGCATGGGGCCGCCGGACAGGACAATGGCGGGCAGGTCGGTGGTTGCGGCAGCCATCAGGCACGCGGGGGTGGTCTTGTCGCAACCGGTGGTGAGGACTACGCCGTCCAACGGGTAACCGTGGAGGATCTCCACCAACCCCAGATACGCCAGGTTACGGTCCAGTGCGGCCGTGGGCCGACGCGATTGCTCGGCGATCGGATGCACCGGGAATTCCATGGGGATGCCGCCGGCATCACGAATACCGGCCTTGACGCGTTGCGCCAACTCCAGATGATGACGGTTGCAGGGGGTCAGGTCGCTGCCGGTCTGGGCGATGCCGATGATCGGGCGTCCCGATTGCAGTTCTTCGCGGGTCATCCCGTAGTTCATGTAGCGTTCGACATACAGGGCGGTCATGTCCGCGTGGGCAGGGTCATTGAACCATTGCTCGCTGCGCAGACGACGTTTTGGCATTTCACTCATGATTCATTTCTCTCTTGTCATTATTGGCTGAATCGACAATCGATTGGGATTCAGCGGGCGAGCAGGCCACGGGTCGCCAGATTGCGCAACAAGGCGCCGACCCCAAATGTCCAGGGAGTGGCGGCAGAGCTGTGGGTCACCTGATTATGCAGGCTACCGAGCAACGGGCTGCTGATACGGACGCGGTCGCCCAGCTTGTGGGTAAAACCGCTGCCGGCCTGATCGCGGTCTTCAGTGGGGGCGAACAGCGTACCGAGAAACAGCAGAAAACCGTCGGGGTATTGGTGATTGGCGTTGAGCGTCTGACCCACCAGGTCCTGTGGGTCGCGGCTGATCTGACTCATTGAGCTTGAGCCTTGCAGCCGATAACCGTCTTCGCCTTGTACCTCTAGATCGACCACGCAGGCCCGCACATCATCCAGGTCGAAGTGTTCGTCGAACAGGCGAATAAACGGCCCAATGGCGCAGGAGGCATTGTTGTCCTTGGCCTTGCTCAGCAACAGCGCGCTGCGGCCTTCGAAATCGCGCAGGTTGACGTCGTTACCCAGGGTGGCGCCGTGGATCTGGCCACGGCTGTTCACCGCCAGCACCACTTCGGGTTCCGGGTTGTTCCACTGCGAGCCGGGATGAATGCCGATGTGGCTGGCGCTTCCCACCGCCGCAAGGATAGGTGCCTTGGTGAAGATCTCCGCATCCGGGCCAATGCCGACTTCCAGGTATTGCGACCACATCCCCCGTTCGATCAGCAAGGCCTTGAGACGCATGGCTTGCTCCGAGCCCGGTACGATCGAGCGCAGGTTGTCGCCAATTACGCTGCGGACGGTGGCGCGCACAGCCTCGGCTTTTGCCATGTCACCGCCGGCCTGCTCCTCGATCACGCGCTCGATCATGCTGGCGGCGAACGTGACCCCGGCGGCCTTGATCACTTGCAAGTCCAGGGGCGCCAGCAAGTAGGGTCTGGACGGATCGGGAGCGGGGCCAGTGTTGGCGAGCAGCGCTTCGACACTGGCGATAAAGGTGCCGGGCGTCTGCCTGACGGCCGCCAGTGGAGATGGCGTTTCCAGCAGCTCGCTCAGGGTCGCAAAACGCTCCGACAGATCAAACACACCGTCGCTGCGCAGCACTATCGGCGAGGGGCCCGCGATGCTGCCAGGCACCCACGCGCGGCCGATCAGGGTGGCGGCCATACCATCGACCGGCAGGGTATTTTCGGGAGTCAGCAATAACGGCATGGCGAATTTTCCTGGTTCGTAAAGCCTTCACGCTAGGGCGGCGAGTCGATAAACTCCAATGAGATATATTCACTATTTGATAACTTAAGGTTATTAGTAGCCCAAGGAATAGTCATGTCCGATCTGTCCTTTTCCAGCTTCTGCGGCTGGCTGAAATTCCGTCATCTTGTGTTGATCGATACGTTGGGACGCACGCGCAACATGCACCTGGCGGCGCAACAGATGAATCTCAGTCAGCCGGCCATCAGCAAGATGCTCAAGGAAATCGAAAGCCTGCTCGGCTTCGCCCTGTTCGAACGATTGCCACGCAGCATGCCGCCGACCGCCCTGGGTGAGCACGTGCTGCGTTATGCGCAGATTGCCTTGAACGACGCGCGTTCGTTTGTCGAGCAAATCAGCAGCCTGCGCGAGGGCGGTCATGGCTCCCTCAAGGTCGGCGGGATTTTTGCCGCAACGGCGGCGGCTTTGCCCGAAGCGGTCCTGCAGATCAAACAGCGCTGGCCGCTGCTTTCGATTGAAGTAGTGGAGCAGACCAGTAATCGCCTGATGGAGATGCTTGAAGAGAAGCAGCTGGATCTGGCGGTGGCCCGGTTTACCGATCAAAGCCAGCAGCGACGCTATGACTTCGAGCCCTTGGCCCCCGAACCGTTCTCGATCGTGGTCAACGGTCGTCATCCGCTGGCGGACGCCGGCCCGCTCTCGTTACAGCAATTGGTGGACTTGCCGTGGATTCTCTATCCGGTCGGCACGCCGATTCGTGGCCGCATGGAGCATGCCTTTGCCGAAGCCGGGGTCGGGATGCCACGCAACACCATTGACACCATTTCCATGCAGACCTTCCTTCAGGTTTTGCAGCGCGGGCCGATGATCGGGATGCTGCCCAGCGCCATGGTCAACCCGCTGCTTGAAAGTGGCCAATTGAAGACGCTCGATACCCCGCTGCATTTGGTGCCGCAGGACTACGGCATCCTCACGCGCAAAGGCGAACCCCTGATAGGGGCGGCGCTGGAGTTCGCCCAGATACTCAGGGAAAACGCACGCCTGGCCAGGGATCAGGCGGGTTAAGGGGCGAAAAATGACGGTTGTTGCGATAACGGATCGTTATCGGATAATCAACAAATGCCATTGGGAAAGAATCGTTTGGCGGCAGTAGAGTACCGACCAGATGCCCATCTGGGTCAGGAGACTCTCATGCCCGAACTGTCCGGATACAACTTTATCGCCGGTGGCCGCAGCGCTGCCGGGTCGGTGTTGCTGCACAGCGTTGATGCTACCACCGGGCAACCATTGCCCACAGGTTTCGTCCAGGCCACGGTCGAGGAGGTGGATGCCGCAGCCGTGGCGGCCGCCCAGGCTTATCCCGCCTTTCGCAACCTGTCGGCCGTGCGCCGAGCGCAATTTCTGGAGGCCATAGCCAGTGAACTGGACGCCTTGGGCGATGACTTCGTGGCCCTTGTCTGTCAGGAAACTGCATTGCCGGCGGCGCGTATTCAGGGTGAACGATCCCGCACCAGTGGCCAGATGCGCCTTTTCGCCCAGGCCCTGCGCCACGGCGGCTTTTACGGAGCGCGTATCGACTTGCCGCTGCCCACCCGCCAACCCTTGCCCAGGGGCGATCTGCGCCAGTGCCGCTTGGGCCTCGGCCCGGTAGCGGTGTTCGGGGCGAGTAATTTTCCGCTGGCATTTTCCACCGCAGGCGGCGATACCGCTGCCGCGCTCGCCGCGGGCTGCCCGGTCGTGTTCAAGGCCCACAGCGGGCACATGGCGACCGCAGAACGGGTGGCCGAAGCCATCATCCGCGCCGCGGAGCAGACCGACATGCCCAGAGGCGTGTTCAATATGGTCTTCGGTGCCGGTGTGGGGGAAGCCCTGGTCAAGCACCCCATGATTCAGGCCGTCGGCTTCACCGGATCACTCAAGGGCGGCAGGGCGCTGTGTGACATGGCGGCTGCGCGCCCGCAACCGATCCCGGTGTTTGCCGAGATGAGCAGCATCAATCCGGTATTGGTATTGCCAGAAGCCTTGCAGGTACGGGGCGAGCGTGTCGCGACCGAGCTGGCGGCTTCGGTGGTCATGGGGGCAGGGCAGTTCTGTACCAATCCTGGCTTGGTTATCGGCATTCGCTCAGCGGCATTCAGCCGCTTCGTGCAAACGCTGAGTACATTGCTGGCCGATCAGCCGGGGCAAACCATGCTCAATGCCAATGGCCTGCGCAGCTATGTTCAGGGCTGTGAAGCCTTGCTGGAGCATCCGCGGATCACCCATTTGGCCGGGCACGTTCAGCAGGGTGATCAGGCCCGCGCGCATTTGTTCCAGGCCGATGTCGAGCTGCTTCTGACTGGCAGCGTCTTGCTGCAGGAAGAAATCTTCGGTCCGGCTACGGTGGTGGTGGAAGTGGCTGATCGGGCTGAGCTGTTGGCGGCCTTGCAGGGTTTGCGCGGCCAACTGACAGCCACCCTGATTGGTGAGCCGGCTGAACTTGAGCAGTGTGCTGACCTTGTGGCCGTGCTTGAGCAAAAAGTTGGGCGAGTGCTGATCAACGGTTACCCGACCGGGGTAGAGGTTTGCGATGCCATGGTCCATGGCGGGCCTTGGCCGGCGACGTCCGATGCCCGTGGCACCTCGGTAGGCACCTTGGCCATCGATCGGTTCCTGCGGCCGGTGTGCTACCAGAACTTCCCCGATGGCTTGCTTCCCGATGCCTTGAAGAACAGCAATCCCTTGGGGCTGATGCGCCTGGTCAACGGAGAACACACGGCCCAGCCACTGTAACAACGGCAGCACTGCCGGATGAGTGCTCATTCGGCTTGACCCATTCGATAAAAATAATCAGGCATATCCATATGCCCAGGGGTTACCTCATGCAAACCATATCCGAGCATTCGCCCGCGCAGGCGCCATCTCGCGAACTCGACTTTGAAAACCAGACCTATCGCAAAGTCATCTGGCGCATCCTTCCCGTGCTGCTTTTGTGTTACATGGCAGCCTACCTGGACCGGGTCAACATCGGCTTTGCCAAACTGGATATGCTCAATGAGCTGCAGTTCAGCAACACGGTCTATGCGTTGGGCGCCAGTATGTTTTTCTGGGGGTATTTCCTCTTCGAAGTCCCCAGCAATCTGCTGCTGCATCGCTTCGGGGCACGGTTCTGGATCGCCCGGATCATGCTCAGTTGGGCAGTGATCTCCATGGCGGTGGCCTACACCGTGCCGCTGGCGGGGTTCTTCGGTATCCAGTCAAGCAGCATGTTTTATGTGTTGCGCTTCCTGCTGGGGGTGTGTGAAGCCGGCTTCTTCCCCGGCGTGATTCTGTACCTCAATTATTGGTTTCCAACGCACCGGCAAAGCCGCGTGATGTCCGGCTTTCTGATGGCCATGCCGATCAGCCTGACACTGGGCGGCATGTTGTCCGGTTGGCTGATGAACAGCATGCAGGGCGTGCATGGCTTGTCGGGCTGGCAGTGGATGCTGATCATCGAGGGGCTTCCGTCGATCATCATGGCCTTCATCGTGATCGTTTGCCTGGCCGACAACATCGACAAGGCCAAGTGGCTTTCAGCGGCGGAAAAAGCCCTGCTCAAGGCCAACCTGCAAACCGATAACCACGGCAAGGCGACGCGTTTGAGCCAGGTGTTCTTCAACCCGAAGGTGTGGTTGCTAGTGTTGATTTTGCTGACCTTCAACACGGGCTTCTACGGCCTGGCGTTCTGGATGCCCTCGATTATCAAGAGCAGCGGTATCACCAACAGTTTGCACATTGGCTTCCTGACCGCCATACCCTATGCGGTCGCCACGGTGGTGATGCTGCTCAACGCTCGACACTCCAACCGTACCGGCGAGCGGCGCCTGCATGCGGCGATACCTGCCTTTATCGGTGGGGTCGGCTTGATCTTCAGCGCCTTCTTCGCCGACAACCTGGTGTTGTCCGTACTCTTCCTGAGCGTCGCCGCCTCCGGGATTCTCAGCCTGATGCCGATTTTCTGGACCCTGCCGGGGACCTTGTTGTCAGGCGTAGCGGCTGCAGCCGGCATCGGCATGATCAACGCCATCGGCAACCTGTCGGGGTTCACCGGGGCGATGATCACTGCGGTGGCTGAGAACCTCACCGGCAACATCAACAATGGCACCTATGTGTTGGCCCTATGTCTGTTCGTCAGTGGCGGGCTGATCCTGGCCATTCCCGTGTCCATGCTCGGCAGGGCGCCGAAAGCGGCAACCACCTCAGTGGCGCTGGAAACCGCATAGACATGCGCCAAGGAAATTTCCCACATCCAACCCCGATACCCGGTTGTTAGGCTCCAACTCTTTGACCTGATTCAAGGAGTTTCCTGATGACAAAACGTCTCGCCGCCGAGTTCTTCGGTACATTCTGGTTGGTGCTGGGTGGCTGCGGCAGTGCCGTGTTGGCTGCCGCATTTCCTGAGTTAGGCATTGGTTTTGCAGGCGTGGCATTGGCATTTGGCTTGACGGTATTAACCATGGCCTACGCGGTCGGCCATATTTCTGGCGGGCATTTCAATCCGGCGGTCACCTTGGGTTTGCTCGCCGCTGGGCGTATTGATGGCAAGGATGTGGTGCCCTATATCCTCACTCAGGTTCTGGGTGCGATTGCGGCGGCCGGGGTGTTGTACCTGATCGCCAGCGGCAAGGCCGGGTTTGATGTAACGGCGGGGTTTGCCACCAATGGTTATGGCGAGCATTCACCCGGGGGCTTCTCGTTGCTGTCGGTAGCGGTCACCGAGTGTGTGCTCACGGCGTTTTTCCTGCTGATCATCCTGGGCGTCACCGATAAACAGGCGCCGGCGGGTTTTGCGCCGCTGGCCATCGGGTTTGCCCTGGTCTTGATTCACCTGATCAGTATTCCTGTAAGCAACACGTCGGTTAATCCGGCGCGCAGTACGGGTGTGGCGCTGTTCCAAGGCGATTGGGCGATGGCCCAGTTGTGGGTGTTCTGGGTGATGCCTTTGCTTGGCGCAGTGGCTGGTGGCCTCGTGCACCGTTTTGTCTTGGCGACAAAACAATAGTCGCTCAGGCCATCTTTGCTCGGCGTGCGCGGGACTCGAAATGGTTCGACCGCGCCATCTGGCTGGCAACTCCGCCAGTGGCGGCAGCAATGCTGTCGGCCACGAACAGCGCGCTGGGCGACTTCAGCGCGTTGGAGCGGCGTGATGGTTTCGCCGCAACCCTCAGCGAACTGGGCGTGCAGCCTTCGGTCTTCGTCCCGGATACCGATCGCGCACCCTTCGAAGCGGGCAGGCAGGCCATGGATGCGCTGATGAGCATAGGTATCTACATAACTTTGGCGTGGCTCTGAACCTGTGGCGAGGGAGCTTGCTCCCGTGACGGTTCGGCATCTGGCGACTATCTACCTGACACCCCCGCGACCTATAAGTGTGGGAGGGGCGGTGCGACGATTCGACTTGCCCCCGATGGCGGCCTGACAGCCGACCAGGATGTTGGATCAGACCGAGTACATATCCGTTGCTGCGGTAACGGCCACTTAGGGTTACGCCCTTACGGCGTGTCACTTTTGTAAAGGCACAAAAGTAACCAAAAGGCCTTCGCCCCAACACTCGGCACCTCGCTTAGGCTCGGTGTGCCCGAACGCAGGCTTGAATCCGTGGGCCGCCGCCAACCATGGCGCGGGGCGGCTAACCCGGCGTCCTGCCGGGTTACCCACGGCTTCAAGCCTGCGTTCGGCCAGCGTGTTTGACGGGGCGGCTGAGATCAAGATCAAAAGCCAGAGCAACAGCAACAGCAACAGCGCAAGAGCAAGCAGTTGTGTAGATACCTATGCACTGATGGCCGAGTCAGCAGGCCCGATGCGATCTTCTTCGCCAATGACAACCTTGCGGCCGGCGGCTTACCCGCGCTGGAGATCGGTGTCGTTGCTGCCACACGGGTCTTGCAAAGGTTGGGCGTATTACCGATCACGAGTGAAGTTCAGCGCTTGAATCTTTTTGCACTGCCGGTTAATTGAACGGGAAAGTGCCCGAATTAATAAGAAGTATGGCTAATGGCAACTAGTGGCTATTGGCTGCTAATGCTCTATATCAGTGCATTTGGCAACGTTTTGTATTTAATTCTCCCGTGATCCGGAACTAGCGCTATAACTTCCAGTCGATACCCCCGGCTAACTCCCGTATGGGCTGTGGCGAACTAATGGCATTGTTCGGTAGTTCCAAATAGCCATACTTTTCGCAACCTTAGATATTCCTGGATGATGTCGTCAGCCCCCATTGATGCCTGCAAGCTGCCTATCCCGCACACTGACCAGGTGTGCGCGTGGCTGATGCAGCATGCCGGGCTCAAATCCCTCGACCTGGAGCGCGCCCAGCGCTTATCCACTGACCCCCGCGACCTGCTGGGGTTACTGACGCGCCTGGGTTTGGTGTCCGAGGTCGAGCTGGCACGTGCCTGGGCCGATCTGCTGGATGCGCCCTTGCTGCTGGCCGACGCCGCGCCGCCGCTGCTCGACCCGCTGCCGGTCTTGACCGAGCGCTTTATGCGGCACTACCAAGTGGTGCCCATGGGCTGGAGCGAAGGAGGCCTGCGGGTACTGGCCGCCAACCCGGCGCAGCTGTATCCGTTCCAGGCCCTGGCCTATGCCTGTCAGGTGCCGGTGTGGCTGGCCATCGGCCCGCGCAATGACGTCGACACGCTGATCGAGCGCTATTACGGCCAGGGCCGTTCCGCCATGGGCACCCTGATCGAGAACCTCGACGAGCAGGACGGCGCCCTTGAAGACATCGAGCACCTCAAGGACATGGCGTCCGAAGCGCCGGTGATTCGCCTGGTCAACCTGATCCTGCAACGTGCGGTGGAACAGCGCGCGTCGGACATCCATATCGAGCCCTTCGAAAACCAGTTCAAGGTGCGCTATCGCATCGACGGCGTGCTGCACGACGCCGAAGCGCCGCCCGCCAGTTCATCGGCGGCGGTGATCTCGCGGGTGAAAATCATGGCGCGCCTGGACATTGCCGAACGGCGCCTGCCCCAGGACGGGCGCATCATGCTGCGCATCCAGGGCAAGGAGCTGGACCTGCGCGTGTCCACGGTGCCCACCAGTTTTGGCGAGTCGGTGGTGATGCGCCTGTTGGATCGGCAAACCGTGCAGTTCGACTTCCCCAGCCTGGGTTTCGATGGCCAGCGCCTGGCGGCCTTCCTCGACCTGCTCGAACGGCCCCACGGCATCCTGCTGGTGACCGGGCCCACCGGCTCGGGCAAAACCACCACGCTCTACACCGCCTTGTCGCGGCTCAACACCAGCGAACGCAAGATCATCACCGTGGAAGACCCGGTGGAATACCAGCTCGAAGGGATCAACCAGATCCAGGTCAAGCCGGCCATCGGCCTGGACTTTGCCGGAGTGCTGCGCGCCATCGTGCGCCAAGACCCGGATGTGATCATGATCGGCGAAATCCGCGACCTGGAAACCTGCCGCATCGCCGTGCAGTCCTCCCTCACCGGGCACCTGGTCCTGTCGACCCTGCACACCAACAGCGCTGCCGCGAGTATCACGCGTTTGCTCGACATGGGCGTGGAGAGCTACCTGATTGCCTCCACCGTCAGCGGCATCCTCGCCCAGCGCCTGGTGCGGCGCCTGGACCCGGCCACGCGGGTAGCCTTCGAAGCGCCGCCGGCATTGATCCAGGAACATGGCCTGGATCGCCTGACCGAGCAGCGTCCGATCCTGCTCTACCGCGGCGATTACCACGGCCGTAGCGCGCTCACCGAATTGCTGGTGATGAACGACGAATTGCGCAGCCTGCTGATGCGTCACGCCGACGCCGCCACCCTTGAGCAGGCGGCGCGGCGCGGCGGTTTGCGCACCTTGTATGAAGACGGTTTGCGCCAGGCGCTGGCGGGCGTCACGTCCCTGGAAGAAGTGCTGCGCGTGACCCGTGGAGAGGACGTGTGAGCCTGTTCAAATTCCGCGCCCTGGACAGCCAGGGCGTCGCCCAGAGCGGTACGCTGCACGCCGCTGACCAGGCCGCCGCCGTCGCCGCCGTGCACAAACGTGGCTGGTTGCTGCTGCACATCGAAACGGCCGGCAGTCCTTTATTGCGCCACACACATCGGACGTTGAAGGGTGCCGCGCTGGTGAGTTTCACCCAGCAGCTGGCCACGCTGCTTGGCGCCGGCCAGCCCCTTGAGCGCTCGCTGGGCCTGCTGCTCAAGCAACCTGGCCAACCCCAGGTGCGGGCATTGATCGAACGTATCCGCGAGCAGGTCAAGGCCGGCAAGCCGTTGTCGATCGCGTTGGAGGAGGAGGGTGGTACGTTTTCCCCGCTGTACCTGAGCATGGTGCGCGCCGGTGAAGCCGGTGGAGCGCTGGAAGCGACCCTGCGCCAGCTCAGCGATTATCTGGAGCGCAGCCAGTTACTGCGTGGCGAGGTGATCAACGCACTGATCTACCCGGCGTTCCTGGTGGTCGGCGTGTTGGGTTCGCTGGCGCTGTTGCTGGCTTATGTGGTGCCGCAATTTGTGCCGATCTTCCAGGACCTGGGCGTGCCGATTCCGCTGATCACCCAAGTGATCCTGGGGCTTGGCGAGTTTCTGGGGGCCTATGGCCTGGTGCTGTTGGCCGGCTTGTTGATCATTGCATGGAGCCTGGCAGCACGCCTGCGCGACCCCGGCCGCCGTGAGCGTTGCGACCGGCGCCTGTTGGGCGTGCGCGTAGTCGGCCCACTGCTGCAACGGGTACAAGCTGCCCGCCTGACCCGCACCCTCGGCACCTTGCTCAGCAATGGCGTGGCGTTACTGCCGGCGTTGGTCATCGCCCGGCAGGTCTGCAGCAATCGTGCACTGCAGGCGCAAGTGGCGCTGGCGGCGCAACGGGTCAAAGGCGGCGGCACCTTGGCCGATGCATTTGGCCGCCAGCCGCTGCTGCCGGAGTTGGCCCTGCAAATGATCGAGGTCGGCGAACAAGCCGGTGAACTGCCCAGCATGCTGCTCAAGGTCGCCGACATCTTCGACATCGAAGCCAAACGCGCAATCGAGCGTCTGCTCGCGGCGCTGGTGCCGACACTGACCGTGGTCATGGCCGTGCTGGTGGCAGTGATCATGCTCGCGATCATGCTGCCGCTGATGAGTCTTACCAGCCATATATGAACCTTCATGGAGTGGAATCAATGAAAACCAGGCATCGCCAACGCGGCTTCACCCTATTGGAAATGCTCGCGGTGATCGTGCTGCTGGGTATCGTCGCGACCATTGTGGTGCGCCAGGTCGGCGGCAATGTGGACAAGGGCAAATACGGCGCGGGCAAGGCGCAATTGGCCAGCTTGAGCATGAAGATCGACAGCTACGCCCTGGACGTGGGCGCGCCGCCCAACAGCCTGCAACAGCTGCTGGACAAACCGGCCAATGCGTCCAGCTGGGCTGGCCCCTACGCCAAGCCTTCGGAATTGAAAGACCCGTTCGGCCATGGCTTCGGCTATCGCTTCCCCGGTGAGCACGGCGCCTTCGACCTGGTCTTCTACGGCCAGGACGGCCAGCCCGGCGGTGAGGGCTACAGTGCCGACCTGGGCAACTGGGAATAACCCGCCCATGGCCCAGCGCGGCTTTACCCTGCTGGAGATGCTGGTGGTGCTTGTATTGATCGGTATCGCGGCCGGGTTGCTGGCCTTCGGTGTGCGCCAGGGGCTGCAGATGGCCCAGGAACGCCGGGTGGTCGGGCAGATGGTCGAGGCACTGCGCACCACGCGGGCGGGGGCGATCATCAGTGGCCAGGCGGCACGCACCGAGTTCGATCTCCAGGGCCTGACTTTCCAGGCCCCAGGGCGTGCGCCGCAACACTGGCCGGCCCAGTTGCAGGTGACGTTGCACAGTGCCGAGGCGGCGGGCGCCGCCGTGGTGTTCTACCCCGATGGCAGCTCCACCGGCGGCAACCTGTTGCTGGCCAACGGCACGCGGCGTTGGCGTATCGATATTGGCTGGCTCACGGGCAGCGTGCAGTCCAAGGCGCTGCCATGAAGTACCAGGCCGGCTTTACCTTGCTGGAAATGCTCGCCGCCCTGACGTTGATGGCGGTGTGCAGCAGTGTGTTGCTGGTTGCCTTCGGCCAGAGTGCGCGCTCGTTGTCGCAAGTGGCCCACAGCGACCGGCTCACCTATGCCGCGCTCACGGTGCTCGACCAGGAAGCGGCCGGCCCGTTGACCGAGGGCACCCGCCAGGGCGAACTCGATGGCATCCATTGGCAGTTGACCAGCACTCGACAACAGCCCCATCTGTTTCGCCTCGACCTGAGCCTGCGCGAAGGCTCGCACCAGGCCCGTTTCAGCACCTTGAAGGCACGCTTTTGAAGCGCCGCGAGCAGGGCTTCACCTTGCTGGAGATCCTCGTGGTGCTCAGCCTGCTCTCGATATTGCTGCTGCTGGTGGGCGGTGCGTTGCTCGGAGCCAACCGGGCGGTGGCCAAGGCCCAGGGCTACACCGCCAGCCTGGACGAAATGCGCGCCGCCCAACAGTTCTTGCGCACCGCCATCAGCGAGGCGCTGCCGTTGGATGTGACTGAGGACGACAGCCAGGCCGATGGGTTTTTTATCGCGACGCCAGAGCGCTTGCAGTTTGTGTCGACCTTGCCCGGCGTGCTCGGCGGTGGCATCCAGCGCTTTACCCTGCAACGGGTCGAGCAGGATCTGCAGGTGGTGTTCTCGCAGCCGGAATCGCACAAACATCCCCTGCGCGACGACCCCCAGGTGCTGCTGCATAACGTCCAGGCGCTGCGGTTCAGTTTTCGTGGTGTCTCGCCATTGGGCCAGCCCACCGGCTGGCTGAGCACATGGCCCTGGCCCAAGCGATTGCCCGCAGCGGTGCGCATCGACGCCAGCGTCAACGGGCCGGTGCCGTGGGTGACCCAGGTGATTGCCCTGCGGCTGAACCTGTCCAGCGCGAGTATTGAGGAATGAGGCGCCAACGCGGTGCGGCGCTGTTGCTGGTGCTGTGGGTGCTGGCCTTGCTCAGCGTATTGCTTGGCGGTCTGGCGGGCTGGGTACAGCTGGAAAGTCGCCAGGCGCTGTGGCATCGCCAGCACACTCAGACGCTGCTGGCTGCCGAAGCCGGGATCGCCCAGGTCATGGCTGAGGGGCATTGGGTGGCGGATGGTCGTGCTATCGCGCTGACCTTCGATGATGCCCGCCTACAGGTGCGCCTGCGCAGTGAGCGCGGCAAGTTGTACCTGGTCAACGCCCATACCGATGACCTGCTGCGCCTGGCCCTGGCCTGCGGTGCCACACCGGCCCAGGCCCAACAATTGGTCAAGGCCCTCGAGGCCCGCCGTAAACAGGGCCTGGCACCGTTTCGGGTGCTGGAAGAAGTGCGTCAACTGCCCGGTATGACCCAGGCGCTCTACAGCCAACTGTTGCCGGAACTCACCTTGTGGAGCGATCTGGACCGACCCGATCCGGCATTCGCCAGCGCCTTGATGCGCAAGGCACTGAACCTGCCGCGCCAAAACGCCGAGGGCGTCGACCCTGGCCAGGTGCTGGAAATCGACAGCCGCGCCGAACGCCCCGGCGGCTATCAGGCGCGCCTGAAACTCACCGTCTTATTGAGCCCCGCGGAGGACAGCGCACAGCCCTATCGGGTCGTGCGGTGGCAAGAATGAATCGACTCGAACCTATCGCCAGGCAGTGGCGCGGCAGCCTGCTGCAACAAGGCTGGCGCCTGTGGCTCACGGAGTTGCGCGGCTGTGTGCCGAAGTGGCTGGCCCTGCAGGAGCCACCTGAGCAGGTCCATCATTGGCCGCTGACGACGCCGGTTGCGCCGGGCAGTGCGCGCCAGGTGCTGATGCTCGCTCCCGACGCAGTGTTGCAGCAACGCGTGCAACTGCCCCTGGCTGCCGCGCGCAACCTCACGGAGGTGGTCGGCTATGAACTGGACCGCTACACCCCGTTCGACGCCGAGCAGCTGTACTTCGTGGCTCGCCAGGAGCAGCGCACGTCCAGTCACCTTGAGGTAACGCTGGTGGCGATCCTGCGCGAACGCCTGGACCAGATCCTCAGCGACTGCGCCGCCCTTGGCTTGCATCCACACCGCGTGGACGTGGCGGACCTGGGCATCGACCTGCTGCCCGCGCCGCTGCGCCCGCGCCAACGTCCAGCCGGAAAGCAACTGCAGCGCAGCCTGCCGTGGTTGTGCGGTGCCTTGCTGATCGCCGCGATGCTGCTGTGGCTCAACGACCGCCAGCGCGTACTCGACACCATGCACGCCACCGTACAGCAGCAAAAAGCCCAGGTCGCCCAAGTGCACGCGGTACGCCAGCAACTGCTCAATACCCGTGGCGCAGCGCAGTACCTCACCCAGCGCAAACTGGCACAGCCGCCTCTGGCTACGCTGCTGAACGACTTGACCACCTGCCTGCCCGCCGACACTTGGCTTGACCAGTTGGCCGTCAAGGAGGGCGAGGTGACGTTCTCTGGCCAGAGTGCCAAGGCCAGCGGCCTGATCACCCGCATCAAAGCCTGCCGGCGCCTGGAAAATGCCCAGTTCGAAGGGGTGATCCAACCCGATGCGCGCACCGGCAAGGACCAGTTTGCCTTGCGCGCCCACTTACGTCAGGAGGCCGCCGATGCGCCGACCCCTCACACCCCGTGAACGTCGCGGCGGGGCCTTGTTGATTCTCGCCGTGGTGCTCGGTGCGGCCTACTGGCTGTTGATCGACAGCTGGTTTGCCGGGCCGCTGCGGGCCATGGGCGAACAAGCCGAACAATTGCGTGAACAGCAGCAACGCTACGCCAGCGTATTGCGCCAGGGCGATGCATTGCGCGAGCAGCTTGAGCGGGCGCGGCAAGACCCGGCCAGCAGCGCCAGCCTGTTGCCCGGCGATGATCCCGATGTGGTCGCTGCCGACCTGATGCAGCGCCTCGCCGACCTGATCAACAGCCACGCCAACCTTGGCGGCGGCTGCACCCTGACCCAACGCAAGCCCATCACTGCCGAACAGGACGACAGCGAGCCTTACCGCCAGGTCAAGGTCAGCCTCACGCTCAACTGCGCCATCGAACCGCTGACCGCGATCCTGCATGCGCTGGAATATCAACCGCCGTTTCTGTTTGTCGATGAGCTGCGCATTCGCCGCAGCAAACAGGCGCCCTCCACTGGCGGGGCGGGCAAGCTGGCGGTGCAGCTGCTGGTGCGTGGTTACCTGCAACCTGCGCGGGTGGCGCCATGATCGGCTCACTGCGCCCATTGGAATGGAGCTTGCTCGGCCTGGCCGGCTTGTTAGGTCTGTTGATGGCGGTGATCCTCAGCAGCATCGGCGATGAACCGCGGTGGCTACCCCCAGCGCCGGTGGCTGCGCAGCCCTCCGTCAGTGTGCAAGCCGCTCCTGCGCTGGCGTTGCAGGATCTGGCTGCTACCTGGCAAACACCGCTGTTCAGCCCGGACCGCCGCCCGGACCGGGTGATGGGCAAGGTGCGAGTGGCCAGCCTGGCCAACCTGACCCTCAGCGGCATTATGATCACCGGCAACCTGCAAATGGCCATGCTCAAGCAAGCCGATGGCCCGGCGCTGACGGTACGCCTGGGCCAGACCCTGCCCAATGGCTGGCGCCTGGAACACCTGACCCCGCAATACGCCCGTTTCGCCCTGGACGGGCGCACCCAGACCCTGAGCCTCTACGGCAAGCGGTTACCCCTGATTTCCCATCCCCGCGAGCCCCTCCCTTGATCGATATGCGCACTTCGCTGTTTTGCCTGGCCACTGCCGTCTCCCTGGGCGGCTGTGGATCGTTGCCCGACACCCTCGACCCCGACGCCGACCTGCTGCACGAAGCACTGCAGGGTACCGGCTCGCAACGCCCGCCGCCCGAGTCGCCCGTGGCTGAAAACCCTCAGCCGGCCACCCCGGAACCGCCGCAACGCCAGTTGATTCGCGGCAATCAAGGCTTCGTGCGCCAACCCACCGCGCCCGCCAAAGTGCCGGAGCAGGGCGGCGACATCGTGTTCAACTTCGCCGACCAGCCCATCGAGGCGGTGATCAACAGCGTGATGGGCGACCTGCTGCACGAGAACTACAGCATCGCCGAGGGGGTGAAGGGCAATGTCAGCTTCTCCACCTCCAAACCGGTGGACAAGCAACAGGCGCTGTCGATTCTCGAGACCCTGCTGTCGTGGACCGACAATGCCATGATCAAGCAGGGCAGCCGCTACGTGATCCTGCCGGCCAACCAGGCGGTGGCGGGCAAGCTGGTGCCGCAGATGCGCGTGGCGCAACCGTCCAGCGGCCTCTCGGCGCGGCTGTTCCCGCTGCGCTATATCTCCGCTACCGAGATGCAGAAACTGCTCAAGCCGTTTGCCCGCGAGAACGCCTTTCTGTTGGTCGATCCGGCACGCAATGTCCTGAGCCTGGCCGGCACCCCGGAAGAGTTGGCCAACTACCAGGACACCATCGACACCTTCGACGTCGACTGGCTCAAGGGCATGTCGGTGGCGGTATTCGGCCTGCAACGCGCCTCGGTGGCCGAGCTGATGCCCGAGCTGCAAGCCATGTTCGGCGCCGACAGCGGCACGCCCCTGGCGGGCATGCTGCGCTTCCTGCCGGTCGAGCGTACCAATTCGGTGGTGGCGATCTCTTCCCAGCCCGAGTACCTCAGTGAGGTGGGCGACTGGATTCGCACCATCGACGAGGGCGGCGGTAACGAGCCGCAGATGTATGTGTACGACGTGCGCAATATGAAGGCCGCCGACCTGGCCAAGTACCTGCGGCAGATCTACGGCAATGGCGCGATCAAGGACGACACGCCCGCCAAGGTCGCACCGGGCTTGCGTACGACGACATTGTCATCGTCTACCAGCGCCGGTTTGCAATCCAACGCACCTGTGCCGGCCGCCGAGGAACCCGAGCCGCAGAGCGGCGAGAACACCCCGGCGACCCCCACCAGCGACCTCGAGGCCGGCACCCGCATCACCGCGCAAAAGAGCAGCAACCAACTGCTGGTGCGCACTCGCCCGGCGCAGTGGAAAGAGATCGAAGCGGCGATCAAGCGCCTGGACAACCCGCCGCTGCAAGTGCAGATCGAGACCCGCATCCTTGAGGTCAAGCTCACCGGTGAGCTGGACCTGGGCGTGCAGTGGTACCTCGGTCGCCTGGCCGGCAATTCCACCAGCACTACGGTGGCCAATGCCTCCGGCAGCCAGGGCGCACTGGGCGGTGGTGGGGCCGGGTTGGGGGCGGCGGACTCATTGTTCTACTCTTTTGTCAGCTCCAACCTGCAAGTGGCCCTGCACGCCCTGGAAACCAACGGCCGTACCCAGGTGCTGTCGGCGCCGTCGCTGGTGGTGATGAACAACCAGCCGGCGCAGATCCAGGTGGGCGACAACATTCCCATCAGCCAGACCACCGTCAACACCGGTGACGCCGACACTACCTTGAGCAGCGTCGAATATGTGCAGACCGGGGTGATTCTGGACGTGGTGCCGCGCATCAATCCGGGTGGCCTGGTGTACATGGATATCCAGCAGCAGGTCAGCGATGCCGAGAGCCAGGTGGGTAATAGCGACACGCCGGTGAATCCGCGGATTTCCACACGCTCGGTGTCCACCCAGGTGGCGGTGCAGAGTGGGCAGACGGTGTTGCTCGGCGGGTTGATCAAGCAAGACAACGCTGAGAGTGTCAGTGCCGTGCCTTACCTGGGCAAGATCCCGGGTTTGCGCTGGTTGTTTGGCAATACCAGCAAGTCCAAGGACCGAACGGAGTTGATCGTGCTGATCACCCCGAGGGTAATTACCAGCGGCAGCCAGGCGCGGCAGGTGACGGATGACTATCGCCAGCAGATGCAGTTGTTGCGACCCTCTCAATAATCCGGGCCGCACTCGCTAAAAATGTGGGAGGCGATGTAGGGCTACCCCTATTCCTGCAACAACAATGCCTGCTGCTTGAACCTGCGTTTCTGCGCAAACGGTAAGGTCTCATCGTCCCCATACGGCGCGCTGTACCAATTGCCGTAGCTCGGGTTGGGCAGCAGGAACCAGCGCTGGCCTAGCCAGTTCACATAGGGTTCGACGGCTTTGCGCTGAGCATCCAGTGTGTTGTGTTCGGCTTGCACGAAATCTCCCAGGGAGTCACCTGCCATCAACAGCACGCGGGCATGGCTGGCGACCCACTGGCGGCGGCAGTTCTTGCCGTAGCCGGCGCTTTCGCAGTGGCCGGTGGGGGTGCTGGCCGCCAGGATCTGTGCGTCGCTCTCAATCGGAAAGCCGCGCAAGCGTAGGTTTCTGGCGGTGGCCGCGACCTGGCTGTGTTCGCGGTTGGTGAGGTAATACACCTTGATCCCTTTTTGCCTGGCTGCCTGCAGGAATGCCACGGAACCTGGCAGTGCCTGGGCCTTGGCCTGCTCCACCCAGGTGTTCCAACGGTCATAGGAATACACCTGGTTATTGATGATGTCGCGGGCGTTGAGCGGCACGTTGTCCAACAGGGTCTCGTCGATATCCACCACCACCGCCGGTGGCAGGCCGGCCAGCTTGCGCGTCGGGAAGGGCAGGGCGTCCCAGGTGGGGTCGGCCAGCGCTACATCGAGTTGGCGGGTGGCGTTGGCGAAGAGCTGGCGGTAGATCAGCTCATGCTCGATGGACGTCTGGGTCCAGAGCACGGCGTCGAGTTGGTCGTTGGCCGGCGGGGTTTGCTGGCAGCCTGCCAGGGCGGTGGTCAACAGGCAGGCACTGGCGAAGAACAAGTTACGCATGGGCAAGTCTCGCAGAGGGTAGGCGCGTGGCCAGCACAGTAGCGCAATCACCCGCACAATCAAGGCGTGCACACCAGTGACTGGCGCTCATAGTTCAGCGCCTTGTTCTGCGGTGGCAACGCATAGGTGGCACGACAATGCTGCTCACCCCACTTGATGATCAGCGTGCCCTGATCCTCTTCCACCAGTGCCAGGGCATTGCCATTTGGATCGGCAATTGCCAATTGCTTGCCATTGGCGTCTTCCAGCGAAGCACCAAACGACAGCGGCTGATGCTGTGCGTCAAACAACTCAAACAACACCCGCCGTCCGGTAGTACCACTGTAATGCGCCACCACGATGGCGCCACGGCGCGGCACCAGTTGTTGGGTGGCGTTGGTGATTTCCACGTCGCCACCCAGGTCGCGGGTGTCCAGGCTGATCCAGTTGACCCGGTAGGGTTGCGCAGTGGGCACCACCGCATAGCCGTTGTAACCGGTTTCCACCCCGCTGTAGCTGCTGATCTTGGCTCCAGCGACGCCAGGCACCTCGGCCAGGGCGAAGGTCTCGCTGACGGTTTGCCCCAGGTTGACGCCGCCAGCATGGGCCACCACAGAACCGGCAAGGTTGAAGTTCTGTGAGTTGTAGCCCTGGCCCTGGCTGTAGCCGAGGCTGACGTCTGCCACGACGGTGCGGCTGTTGATGTTCACCGAGCCTGAGTCGCCGCTGGTGTCACTGTGGCCGGCCTGCACCGAATAGAAGGTGTCGCTGGTGTCGGCCACGTAGCCGTTGATGCCCGCTTGGGTGGTGGTGTCGCCACGTTGGTGGCTGGTGGTGACAAACGCCCGTGGCGCGCGGGCCTGGCTGCCCAGCGGAAAGGACACCGACAGGTTCAACTGTGTGTCGCTGCTCGGCTCGCCCCAGGTGACGATCTGCTTGGTACGCGTCACGCCAAGGTTGTAGCTCAGGTCGCCCCAGTTGCCGGTGTAGCCTGCGGAAAAGCTCTGGGAACCGCCGCGATTCCAGTAGCGCTGGTCGCTGGCGTTTACATACAGGCTACCGAATTCACTGTTGCGTCCGATGCTCTGGTTGATGGTCAGGTCGGTGCGGGTTTTCGAGTGGCCGGTGCGCACGCGCAGGTCTTCGCTGCTGTCTTCCACATGGTCGGTGAGGGTGCGATAGCCCTCGGTGGAGTAGCGATAGGCGGCCAGGGTGAAGTTGGTGTCGGTGCCGGCAAAGGTCTTGGCGTACAAGGCGCGCACGCTGCTGCCCTGGGAAGTTCGGCCCCGGGCCTTGCTGGACGAATGGGTGGTATCCAGGGAGAACGCACCGAATGCGGTGTTCCGGCCGGCGCCGATCGACAGCGCGCTATAGTCCTCACTGGCTTGCACACCGACAATCCCGCTGAGGTTGCTGGTCAAGCCGTAAGCCAGCGTACCGCTGAGAAAACGCGGGCTTGCCAGGCCATCGGCATTGCTTTTGAACGTGCCCGCCGAGACGCTGTACTTCACCTGGCCTTCGCGCACCATAATCGGCAGGCTGGAGAACGCCTGCATCGTCACCCGGCGCGTGCCGTCGGCTTCGATCACGGTGATTTGCAGGTCACCGTTGGAACCGCTGGGGTAGATATCGTTGATCTCGAACGGCCCCGGCGCGACGTTGGCGGTGTAGAGGATGTAGTCGTTCTGGCGGATCTCAACCGTCGCGTTGGTCTGCGCCACGCCACGGATCACCGGCGCGTAGCCGCGCTCACTGTCAGCACGCATGCCGTCGTCGGAAGCCAGCTTGACCCCGCGATAGCGCACGCTGTCGAACAAATCGGTGTCGGAGAAAATCTCACCGGCGCTGAACTGGCCCTTGATCGCGGTGACGTCATGCTGCAAGTAAGTGCGGTTGCTGGTGAAGGTGTTCGAGCGATCGGTGCCGCCGCTCAGGTTCGACTCATTGCGCAGGCGCCAGGCCCCCAGGTTGATGCCGTTGCGCAGGCCCAGGTTATTGGCGATGCGGGTCTTGTAGTCGCCGGCGGTGCGGCTGCTGTTGAGCTGGTAATTGATGAAGGCGGCGGGCACACCGTCGTCCCACAACTGTGGGTCGACATACCCGCGCAAGCCGCGCTGCATCGCCACCTGCGGAATACTCGCGAGCAGGCGCAGGCGGCTGCTGTCGTAGCGCACGCTGGCGTCTTCGATCATGTCGGCAAGGGCGTAGCATTCTTGCGGCTGCTGCGGGTCGAGCTTGCCCTCGGCCTGCAAACGGTGCAGGTCGATACCCAGTTGCTTGAGCAGGTCGAGGGTCAGGCAGGCTTCGACCCGGCCGTTCTTGGGGGTGCGCTTGAAGTCGATGTCGCGTCGACCCACCAGCACTTCGTTGCTGTACAAATCGACGCGGTAATTGCCCGGCAGCACGCTGTTGGCCGAGAGCAATTGCTGCAGGTCCACTGGAGACTGCGAACCTTGCAGGAAAGTGGTGTTGAAGGTTTGCGCAGCGTCATCGGCCATGGCCAGGCTGGGCAAGCTGGCAGCAATCGCCAGCGACAGCGTCTTCAACTTCAGTACGCCACGTGCGGGCCTGTTGCTGGAAAGAAAGGACATGCGAAGACCTATGACATCCCTGATTGACGGACAGCCGGGCACGCAAACACGCACGCGAAGTGAGCCTGTGGGTTAGCGAAAGTGCTTAGGGGTAGAGGCGCGATTCAGTCGCGTGCGCCGGCAGCGTCGCGCCGCTGAACAGCGGTGCGCTGTAGTGATTCTGCGCGCCGTAGTCATTGATGCTGGAAAACGACAACTGCACTGGTCCGCCGGCAACTGGAGCGGCGAGCGCAAACTGTTTTTGCTCGCCGGGCGCGATCATGGTGGAGTCGCTGGCCAGTACCGCCTGCACTTTGATGTCGGCCATGGACACGTGATACAGCGTCGGGTTTTTCACCTGCAACAGAGTTTGGCTGCCATGTCTGGCCAGCGACCATTCAAGCTGCGCAGGGGCTTGCAGCGCACTGCCGGTGAGGCCAGCAGGGCGGTAAAAAATCTTGATGCGTTGGCGGATAGCCAACTGCAAGGTGTTCTCGGCTTCGCTGGCCTTGGGGATTTCCTGCACGTTGAGCCACACCACCGACTCGCGGTCCGTGGGCATGCCGGTGCCTTCGTACAGGATGCGCAGCAGTTGTTGTTCCTTGGCAAATACCCGCGCCAGGGGCGGGGTGACGGCAAACGGCGCGCGGCTGGCGCTGGCGTCGTTCATGTCGACCCAGGATTGAATCAATACATCCTGGTTACCGTTACGCACGGTAATGTTGGCTTCCTTGTGGTCACCGTCAAACACGATACGGGTGGCATTCAATGAAATGCTGGCGGCGGCCTGGGTAGCCATGAGCAGGCCCAGCAGCCCCAGACATGCGGCGATAGAACGAGGCGGCATGAGGGTTATCCGGTGTGATCAGAAGACAATGGCGAGGCCGCAAGGCCTCGCGCGTTCGGTGCCCGGGGCGCCGAATTATTCGTATTGCAGGATGAACGGCAGGGTGGCGTCACCGCGACCGGCGGTCGACGAACCAGCCGCTGCGGTAGTGACATAGGCGGCCGCAAAGCTCAGGGTGGCGTCGCCGCCTTCAGTACCGGCACCGTGCATGGTGCTTTCAATGCGTGCGGTGCTTGGCGAACTGAGGTCGATCAGACCGCCCTTGCTGTCGAGCAGGGCAATACCGACGTTTTGAGCAGTGGCCGAACCCGGGTTCAGGGCCAGTACTTTTTTGCCGGTGACCAGGCCCGAACCGCCGTTGTTGGCGTCAAAGATCATGGCGACCTTGGTGCCCTGGTTGCAGTTGACGTTCAGGTTGAAGTCTTTGGCGGTCACGCGGCCTGCGGTCGGGTTTTCCGCGGTGCCCATGTCCTTGATCGATACGTTGCCCATGTCCACCGAAATGGTGCGGTCGGAGTTGGCGCCGTCCACCGAGCAGGCATCGTTGTTAATGACGCCGGTGAAGGTGATTTTACCGCTGCCGCCCAGGGTTGGCGTCGGAGCAGGATCTACGGCAAATGCACTGCCGGAAGCGGCGATAATGGCCGAGGCGATCACAGCCAGGGGAAACTTCTTCATGATGATGTCCGTAAGTTTTAGTTGGAAAAAGTGCTGTTGTTGAACTGCGAGCAAAGAGTAGGCGACGAGGCGGCGGGAGCGAATAAGACGATTCTTATAAGCTCTGGGGCGGGCAGGTTATTTGTGGTGGTTGCAACGATGGAAAGCTTGAAAACAAAGGGCAAAGCCATTGTCCAGGAATGGCTTGCAAGTTATGCGTTAGTTGAAGATGTTTCGTTCCAGGCAATAAGCAAGTAGATCCTGGTCGCTGCTCACTTCAAGTTTGCGCATGGCCGATATCTTTTGCGCACTGATGGTCTTTGAACTTCGATTCTGACGGCGGGCAATATCACTTACGCTCATGCCGGAAATGAACAAGCGCAGGATCTCGAACTCTTTGGGCGATAAACTGGTAAAGCGTTCGTCTATCGCGGTGAGGGTCTCGATCACTGAGGTTTTGGGCGGCTCCAGGCTTCGATAGGCGCTGCGCTGCGCAATCGCTTTGAGCGCCAGTTGAATTTCGGTGTGCAACTGGCTTTTCTGAATGATGCCGACCACGCCCAGTTCCTGCAGGCGGGTGAGGATCAGGTGGTTGGAGATCATGGTCAGGATCAGGATCTGTACCTGCGGGAAATGCCGTTTCAGGTACTCCACCAGCTTCAGGCCATCGCCGTAGGGCGAGTCACCTGGCATGTTGTAGTCGGTGATCACGATATCGACGCCTTGATGCTGCAACAACTCGATCAGGCCGGCCGAACACAGGGCCTCGCCGACGACTTGAAAGCGTACGTCCCGCTCTACCAGTTCGCGAACGCCCAACAACACGATCGGGTGATCGTCGGCGATTACCACGTTGAATTTTTTCATAAAGGGCCGTCCGTAGTGCCAGTTCAAGTGAGTGAAGGGTGCCCGGGCTGGAGAGTTTCCAGAACGGCCAACAGACGCCGCATCACAGTCTTCACCTTGAGCTCAAGCGTTGTGTCGAGGCTGCCGCGGTCAAGGGCGCTTTCCAGTTCGATGCACGCCTGGGCCAGGCTGAGCGCCTGAACAGCACCCAGGGCGCCGGCGATCGAATGCAGCAATTGGCCGAGTTTGCGGGTATCACGCTGTGCCAGAGCCACATCGATGCGCTGTATGTCCTGCTGCACGCTGCTGATGAACAGCGGGCGCATCTTGTCCGACAGTTGCACGCTGTCGTCGAATATCGGCGCGGCAGGCTCAGCCGGGGGCTTGACCTTGCACAGCTTGATCAACTGGCCACGCAGGGTTTGCAGGCTCAAGGGCTTGACGATCCAGGCGTTCATGCCCACCGCCAGGCAACGCACGCCTTCCTCGCGCATTGCATTGGCGGTCACACCGATAATCGGCAACTGAGGGTCATGTTCGCGCAGGGTTCTGGCCAGCTCGTACCCATTCATCAACGGCATATTCACGTCGGTCAGTACCAGGTCGAAAGCCTGGGGTTGCCACACTTGCAACGCCTGCTCGCCGTTGGCCGCCAGGCTAACCGAGCAACCAAGCGCCTCCAGCTGCTCCTTGATGATCGCCTGGTTGACCGGGTTGTCCTCGGCCACCAGGATGCGCAGCCCCAACTGCCCCGCAGTTTGTGGTCGGGTCGGCGTGGGCTGCTCATGCTTGCCATGCTGCGCCAGTGACACGGTGGCGGCGAGGGTGCGTAAGTCGTGCAGATCCACCACCCAGCCTTGCGCCGTGTGCAGCGGCGGGCTGTGCGCACCCGGCAGGCACAGCACGCGCTGGCCGCTCCATGGCCTGGCGGGCTCCCTGGGCAACAGGTCCACCAGCACTGCATGATGGTTGTCGTTGTCCTGGGTGGTCGCCGCCAGGGTGGCAGTGATGCCCAGGCGGTTGAGCCAGTCACTCATTGCCTGCGCCAGTTCGCGTACCGGTGCCTGTACGTATACCGGCGTCGGGCTGGGTTCGATCCGCGGCAGGTTGGTGAGTGTGCCGCCACACAGCGGCAGGCGCATTTTCAACGTAAAGCTGCTGCCCAGCCCGGGCTCGCTGACCACACGGATCTCGCCGTCCATCATCTGTGCCAGCCACCGGCAGATCGGTAGGCCAAGCCCGGCGCCGCCTTCGCTGGCGGTGTCCGGCGCCTGGTAGAACAGATCGAAGAGCTTGGCCTGCTGCGCCTCGGGGATGCCTACGCCGGAGTCGGTGACTTGCCATTGCATGTCGACATGATTGGCGTCGCGGCCCGTCACCCTGGCACGAATCACCACGCGCCCGAAATCGGTGAATTTGATCGCGTTGCTGACCAGGTTATTGAGAATCTGGCGGATGCGCATCGGGTCGCCCATCACGCAGTCCGGCAACTGCGGGTCAATGCAGCTATAGAGCTGCAGCCCCTTGCGCTGGGCAAAAGCGGCGTAGGTGTGCAGGGTGTCTTCGAGCATGTCCAGCGGGCAGAACTCCACAGCTTCTATCGCCATTTGCCCGGACTCGATCTTCGAGACATCCAGCACATCGCTGATCAGCTGGAACAGGGTGGCGGACGAGCGCTGGATGGTGTGAAGGTAGGCCTTCTGGTGTGGGTCAAGGTTTGTCAGACCGAGTAATTCGAGAGTGCCGAGCACGCCATACAGCGGCGTGCGGATTTCATGGCTCATCGTTGCCAGGAACAACGTCTTGGCCTCGCTGGCTGCATCGGCGGCGTGGCGCGCCTCTTCCAGGGACTGTGCATCTTCGATATGCCGGGTAATATCGTTGAAAGCGTAAAGGCGCACATTTTCAGCTTGGTAGCGGGTCGACACAAAACCGATCTGCAGGTGCCGGCCCTCGATCTCCAGATGCGCCTCACCGCTCTCAGCCATGTCGTGCTTACCGGCCATGGCCGCCACCAAACGTGCGGTCCCCGGCCATTGCTGGGCCCGCTGGTTTTCGATCAACACCTTGCCATCGCTGCGTCGCACCACGCATAACCCGGTGGGGGCGGTGTCGATGATCACGCGGCTGAATGCCACGCTTTCGGCAATGCGTTCGTGGGCCAGTTGCGCCGGCATAATCACCTGGCGTCGATACCAGCGAGTGCCGGCCCAACCCAGGGTGATCAGGCTGAACAGCAGCAACGCCAAGGTGCTCAACGGCCACAATGCGGAGTGAAAGAAGTGCGAGTAGTTCAGGCCATAGACCGCGCTCCAGGGCTGGTCGCCGGCCTGGGTGATCTTGAATTCAATGCCGTTGGCCGTGAAATGCACACCGTCGCTGAGCTGCGCCTGGATGATTGGCCCGATCAACCGGGTGCGGTCAGGGCCAATCAGGGTGAAGCGATCAAACGCCGAGTGATTCAGCGCGCGCTGTACATCGTCGACCTGCGACACATCGAGCAGGGTGCCGATCACTGCCTGGCCCTGTACGTCGAGTGGCAGGCCGATGTAGGCCAGCAAATATTCGGGTTCGGGCCCGGCCTGCCAATACACCCGATTCTGCTCAAGCGGCTGCGGTGTCTGTGCGAGGATTTGCTGCACAGCGTTGACTCGCGCCACGGGGTTGTCGGTATCCTCGGGGCTTTCCCGGTGCTGATAGCCCACGGACGGAACAGTGATGGTGTAGTTAGCCTGACGATTGAGCAGAAAGGTTTGCGGCGCCTCGTACGGCGACGAAGACCAGAAGGCGCTGTAGTAACTGGTCAGGTGCGCGCCCAGGGCAAAAATCGGCGGCCTGGCGGCGGCGGCGATCTGCTGTTCATCGAACTTGATGCTGAACGGTACCGAAAAAGAATACTTCTGGCCTTCGTACAACGTGCGGCGGTTGTCGACCATGCGGCTCTTTAGGCTGATCTGCACGTGGGTGGCGTGCAGCAGTTCGGCCTGGATGCCTGGATGCGTCAGGCTCTTGAGGTAGGTTTGCTGATCTGAGAGATTTTCCATCAGACGCGCAAAGTGAAAGCGCATGGCGCCGTACCGGATTTCGACGCCCCTTTGCAGAGACCAGTAATTGGTCAGTACCAGCAGCAAAGCAATTCCCATCAGCACCATCAAGCCCTTGTTCAGGCGCAATGAGCTGCGGGTAAAGGCTTCGAGGATCGCGTTGTTGTGCTTCATCAGGGGGTCCGCAGGCGCAGGAAAAATCGGCACTGGATGCTGCTTGTTCCTTTAAAGGGCAAGTAATCTGGGGCCGCCAGCTAGTGAGATGTCGCGGGGCCATCATTGTTCAGTAATTGCTGAAATTGGTCTGAAGACACCGCATGGGAGATCAGGAAGCCCTGCACCTGATTGCAGTCGATTTTGCGCAGCAGCGCCAATTGCTGAGGGGTTTCCACGCCCTCGGCGACCACTGTCAGGCCCAACTTGCGGCCCAGCGCGATAATGCTCGCCAACGCCTGGGCGATGCCTTCGTTGTCGTGGCTGCCCTGCACCAGTGCCTGGTCGATCTTCAGTTCGGTAAACGGCGTGGACACCAGATTGAGGTAGGAGCTGTAGCCCTTGCCGAAATCATCCTGGGACAAACCGAATCCCTTGATCCGCAATCGACAGGCGCCGGCGTAGAAGTTGCTGATGTCTTGCGGCACCGAGCATTCCATCAGCTCAAAGCAGATCATTGCGGGAATGCCGTTGTGGTGCAGCACGAACTCCAGCAAGCGGTCGGCCAGGTCATGGCTGTTGAGCAGGTGTGTGGGCAGGTTGATCGACACCGGGATTTCATAGCCACGCTGGCGCCAGTGTTCCTGGGCGTGGATCGCCTGCTTGAGCACCAGCCACAACAGGCGTTCCTCCAGTTCGAATGCCTTGATCGCCGGCAGGAACGCGGCGGGCAGCATCACGCCTTGCTCGGGGTGCATCCAGCGCACCAGGGCTTCGGCGGCAACGATACGGCCGTTGGCAAGGGACTTCTTCGGCTGGAACCAGGCCTGGAACTGGCCACCGCTCATGGCCTGTACCAGTGTTTGGCGGTCGATGTCCATGTGCTCGGGCAATTGCGCAGAGGGCTTGTGCACCTTGTTCCTGAGTTGATCGACCAGTGTGCGCAAGGCCTCGACGGTCACTGGTTTGGAGATCAGCCCGATCACTTCGACATCGAGGTTTTTTGCAACCAGGCTGGCCGCCATCAGCATGCGCCGTGACGCCGCGCTCATGATCGCCAGCGCCGGCTTGCAGCGTAGGCTGGCCAGGCACTGGATAAATTGCACGCCATCCATGCCGGGCATCAGCAGATCGGTCAGCACCAGGTCGAAATCCCGCTGGCGCAGACGCTCCAGCGCCTGGTTGCCATCCTCGGCGGTTTCGAGCAGGAAGTCTCCCAACTCGCTGAGCAGGTTCTGCAGGTAGATATGCTGCAGGGGATGGTCCTCGACAATCAGAATACTAAGGGGCTTCATGGGGGATCCGTGCATAAGGCGCCAGGGAGTTGAATAGAGCCCGCAACGCAAAAGGTTTGACCAGGCAATGGTTCATGCCGGCGGCCAGGCACAGGTCGGCCTCGCCGCGCATGGCGTTGGCGGTGGCCCCGATAATCGGCAATGGGCAGCCCTGTCGACGCAGTTCACGCGCCAGTTCATAGCCGTTGATATGGGGCATGTTCACATCCGTCAACACCACATCGAAGTTGCCGGCGCTGTACAACTGCAACGCTTCTTGACCGTCGGCCGCCAGTTCCACGGTGCAGCCGAGTTCTTCGAGTTGGTCACGCAAAATCAGCTGGTTGATGATGTTGTCCTCGGCCACCAACAGGTGCAGGTTGAGTTTGTTCAGCTCCCGCTGGTGCGTTTGCTCATCGGCGCGGGCCACCCATAGCCCTTGCACCTGGCTCACGGCCTGATGAATGGCTCCCAGGTGGTTGAGGTTGACGTGCCAGGTGCCGACGTCGGCGTCGGCTTCTGCGCAGGGGCAGGCATTGCTGCTCACGTGAATCACCGGCCCAGGCCACTGGGGCACCAGTAACGGGTCAACGCTGCCGGGGTGCACTTGCAGCAGCAGGTGCGTGTCCGCCAACGTCGGCAAGCCGGCCTGGGCCCTGGCGCCCCAACGGCGCAACCAGCCGGCGATCGCGTTTGCCAGTTCCGGGATCGGCGAGGCCACGTAAATGGTCTCGGCCAGCAACGGTGTCATCGGTGCAACAGATGCTTCCTCCAACGGCAGGATCAGGCTGAAACTGCTGCCCAGGCCGAGTTCGCTGACCATGCGGATATTGCCGTTCATCAACTCCGTCAGACGCTGGCAAATCGGCAGGCCCAGGCCGGTGCCGGCAACCACATTGGTATTGCCTTCACTCTGGTAAAACGGCTCGAAAATCATCGCCTGGTCTTCCTGGGCGATACCTTTGCCGGTGTCTGAGACTTGCCACAACAGACTGGAGCGTTCGCCGTCGCGGCCCAGCACTTTGACCCGCAGCACCACGCGCCCATAGTCGGTGAATTTCACCGCGTTGTTGAGCAGGTTATTGAGAATCTGGCGGATGCGCGTCACGTCACCGATCAGCCGTTCCGGCAACTTGGGATCGAAGCAGGCGTACAGCTGCAGGCCCTTGGCGTGGGCGGCCGCGGCGTAGCCCTGGATGATTTCATGCACCAGGTCCAGCGGCGAGAACTCGCTCATCTCCAGTGCCAGCTGCCCGGCTTCGATCTTCGATACGTCCAGCACATCGCAGATCAGTTGCAGCAAGGTCGACGATGAGCCTTCGATCGCCTGCAGGTAGTCCTTTTGTTGCGCATCCAGTTGCGTGCGCGCCAGCAGTTCCAGGGTGCCGAGCACGCCGTACAGCGGTGTGCGGATTTCATGGCTCATGGTCGCCAGGAACAGGGTTTTCGCGGCATTAGCTGCGTCCGCCGATTGCCGCGCCTCTTCCAGCGCCGCCTCGACCTGCTTGCGCGCGCTGATATCACTGAAGGCGCAAAACAGCACGTCTTCGCCTTTGTAACGGGTCGGTGCACTGCTCAGGTACAGGTGACGGCCGTCGATGGTTTCAAAGTAGTCACTGCGCTCGGAAGGGGCGTTGGCAAAGGCCTGCTCGATCCAGCCGGCGCGCAGCGCTTCGCGCTCCGGCCCGTTCCCCAGCCATTGTTGGGCCAGGGTGTTTTCCAGTACCACCTGGCCGTCGGTGCGGCGCAGCACGCACAGGGCCACGGGGGCGGTCTGGATCACATCGCGGCCGAAGGCTTCGCTTTCGATCAACGCCTGGATGCGATGGATCGACGGCAGGATAAAACGCTGGTCGACGCGGCGCATCACCAACCAGATCAGCGTCAGGCTGAACAGGCAAAACAGCAGCGCACCGAGCAGCTGTTTCCACAGGCCGGTGACCACCGCACGCAGGTCGATGGAGTACATCAACTGCCATTCAGAGGACTTCAGGTGTTTGCGAATCACCAGGTGGTCGGGCAGCCAGCCGTTGCCGACAAAACCGAAAAAACTGTCTTCGCCGGGCCTCAGGTGTTGCTGGCTCAACTGTGTATCGGTGCTGTTGGTGAACACCAGCATGCCCTGGGAATTGAGCATCATGAACTCGCCGGCGCTCTGGTCGCTCAGGGTCGTGGAAACTTCCCTGCTTTCCATCTCCAGTCCGAGCCAGCCGGAGTCGCGATCACGCTCGTCCAGGCGAATGAAGATATACAGGTGCGAGTGCTGTTCAGTCCTGTCGCTCAGCCAGAGCTCGTTGAGCGTGGCCGGGTCGGTGTGTTGCAGGGCCTTGAGGCGGTTGAGCATGCACTTGGAAATCGGCAATACCTGCGTGGTCGCATCGAACAGCCGCGTCACGTGCGGGTTGGAGCCGGTGTTGACGTAGAGCAGGTTGAGCTGCTTGGCCTTGAGGTAGTCGCGCATGCGCGCGGTCAGCCAGATGCTCCATTGACCGCCCGGGGTGTCCCCCAGCTCCAGGTGTTGTTCTTCCGCCGAAGAGGGATAGACCCTGGACTGCTTGCGCACTGCCGACAGGCTCAGGCTTTCGAGCAAGGCTTGGCGGTTGGTGAAAAACGTATGGGCTTCGGCTATGGCGCTGCTCATATAGCCGCGGCGCTGGGAAATGTCGTTGTTGAAGGTTGACAGCAGAAAGGTATAGACCCCGCCCAGGATGCCCACCAGCAGCACGCTCGCAAAAATACGAAGCAGCCTTCTGGCTGCTTCGGGTCGGGAAAGGACGGGGTTGATCTGTAGCAGGTAACTTTTCAATCGCATCGGCAGACTTTACGGCTGGGCCTTTGCCGGTGGCATAAGACGATCCTTAAAAATCGCCTACTTGTAGTACATATCCACTACCACGGCAGCGTCGAACGCACCTGGAATCGGCAAGGTGCGCCATTTGAGGTCTGCGCGGAATTCATCGTGGCTCTGGCCCAGGCCCATCAACTCCTGCAGCGTGAACCAGTTGTTGAACAGCAGTTGCTGCTGGCTCTCGGCGCGAGACAGTGAGATGCCGACCGAGCTGTTGTTGTCCGGCACCAGCAAGCCATTGTTCACACTGCCGCCGCCGGGCGTGGTGGCGAAGCGTGCGCTGACGGTATAGGGCGTGTCGCAGCCCTTGCGCAGGTTAAGGCTGAAGTTAGCGCTGCTGGCGACTTCACCGATCGCGGCCTTGCGCGAGGGCGTGGGGAAGTTGACCACGCTGGGGCTGATGGTCAGTTCTGGGGTGCAAGGCACGAAGCGGATATCGTTCATGCCGGTGACCACATAGTTGAAATTGCTGTTGGGTCGTGAGTTGAGCCCGCGCACCCCATCCAGTTGGAACACGCGGTAAGAGGTTAAGGTGCTGGCCTGGCCGCTCGGTGGGGTGGGGTCGTACTTCTCGATGAATACGCTGAAATTGAGCGTAAAGCGCGCCTTGTCCCAACCCACGCAATTGGACAAATTGCAGCCTCGGTCGGAGAAGAAGCCGGTACCCACCTTGCCGGTGCTTTGGGTAATCGGCTGGTTGTTATAGCGAATGCCCACGCGAATCCCGGTGCCGATACTCACGCTGGCCGGGTTGACATAGAAATACACTTCCTCACGGCCGTGGAGGTAGTCGTCCTTGCAGATCACGTTGGTCGAGCGAGGACCGGACTCCCAGATAATCGTGCCGTTGGGGGCGTCGGCTGCCACCGCCAGCGCCGTACCCAGCGCTTCCTGGGTGATGATCGAGTTGGTGCCGTCCTCGCGGCAGGCCAGTGCATGGCTGGTGGCGGGCAGGACCGCACAGGCCCATATCAGTAGGGGTAAACAGCGTTTGGTCAGTGACATTGGTATAAATACCCTGTGTTCTATCAGTTGAGCGCCGCGCTATGCCGGGCTTGCAAACCGATATCGGTGATTTCGGCGAAATGGAGGGTGGTGCCTTTAGGCAAGGCGCCTGGTGCGGTCAGGGTCTTACGCTCGTGGGGCTTGAGCATCAGGTAGTCGCTGAGCGCCAGGTTGTCGGTTTGCAGGTTGACCAGTGACAAGTGAAAGGCGCTGGGGTTGTCGACGGTGACCGTACGCCCGTCGCTGCTCCATACCAACTGCTGTACGGCCTCGGCCGAACCGCCCTGGAGTGCGGGTGGCCGATAGAAAAGCTTGAGCCGCTGGCGAATCGCAAACTGAACGCTGTTGGAGTCTTGCGACTTCAGTGGAATTTCCATGATATTGAGCCAGAACAGCGATTCGCGATCGCTGGGCAAGCCTTCTCCGGCATACAGGATGCGCAGCTTGTGATGCTCCCCGGCGCCCAGTTGTACCAACGGCTCGGTGGCGGCAAAGGGCACGGTACGGCCGGTGGATTCGTCCTCGCCTGTGATCCAGGTTTGCACCACGACTTCCTGCGAGGCCTGGTTGACCACGCTGATACCGGCGGCCTTGTCCTGGCCGAAGTAGATCAGGCGCGTGCCTTCGATCTTCAGCGCCGCATTGGCAGGCGGAGACGCAAGCATCAGCAGCCCGCAGGCCACCAGTACCATTCTGAGTAGAAACATGAACACGGCAATTCCATGGTCGGGTAAGGGAACGCAGCCCATGGTAGGTAGCGGGTGGAGCGAAGGCTTTGAGGCGATTCTTAAAAGTACGGTGTGCCCCGGATTGCCGTTTCAGAATCGCCTTAAAGTCAGGTTTCACCGCTGACGGTTAATTTGTTCAGCGTTGAATGATCGACGCGGATGCCCAACTGTCAGGTTTACCCTATGTCCAATAAAGCGTTACGCCTTCTGATTGCCGATGCAGAGCTTTTGCAACGGATCAAGATTGAGAAAATGCTCAACCAACTGGGCTATCACCGCATCGCTCCGTTGAGTTCGTTCGACGAATTGCAGGCACTGACACGCTCGGGCGTCGTGGCGTTCGACTTACTGATCATCAACACCGCCCTGGTCCACTCGCGGCAGGTCAACCTATTGAAGTATTGCCATGACAACCCGTTGATCCGCCACACGCTGATCTATGACGGGCAATGTGCGCAACGTTCCGTGGTGTCGGTATCGGTGAGCCAGACCTTGCACCTGTCGTTGTCACAATCGCCCGACTTCAACTCCCTGCGTCGCTGCATGGAAATTGTCGATCCGGAGCACAGTTCCCCGACCGTTGAGCGGCCGCAACTGCGCACCGTGGACGGCCGGCCGCACCAGCCTTCGATGAGCCCGCGGGCGGCCTACCAGGGCGACCCGACTGTGGTGGCATGTGCCGTGGGGTTGTTTCCCAAGCGCTGATCGTATCGCGCAGCATCAATCAATGGGCGCAGCAGCGCATGGAACATCATGGCGCCCAGCAAAGGCAGCGCGACGCACGATCGCAAATCAACCTTGCCCATCGCCCTTGCGATCGATCCAATGGGTCTTGATGCCCTTGGCCCAGGCCACTGTATAAAAACAGCTGAGCAAGACGATGCCCCACTGCTCGGCATTGATCGACGACCAGAACCAGAACGGCTGGCCGGCCATGCCAAACAGGCACGCATAGCGGCGCACCTTCAAGCGTTTGCTCTGGCTGAACCAGATAGCGACGACGCCGAGGGCGGCGATCATGATTTGCGCGATCAAAGCCAGACTCCTTTGCTGGGGGCGTTTTGTTCAAGGGTGGGAATAGTGTGTTCCCACCTTTGAACCGCACTGTTATTTGTCCTTGCGCGCATCCATGGTCTTTTGATGCTCGGCCAGGAACGGCTGTTCCGCAGGATCAAAACGATCAATCCCGGCCGTAAAGCGATGCCAATAGGGATACAACGGCTGACGACGCGTAACAGCTTCGATGCGTGACGATTGTTCCTCGGTCAGCTTCAGCTCAGCCGCGGCAAGGTTATCGCGCAGGTGCTCTTCGGTGCGCGCACCGACGATCAGTGAAGTGATCCCCGGCCGATCCTTGAGCCAGGCCAGGCAGGTGCGGGCGACCGAGACGCCATGCTCGTCACCGACGGCGGCGAGGGTCTCGATAATATCCAGGGCGCGTTCCTGGTCATGCACGTAGGGTTCCGGCCAGCCGCTGCCCTGGCGGGTATTGGCCGGTGGCTTGTGTCCGCGGCGGGTCGTGCCGGTCAGCAAGCCTTCACCCATCGGGCCCCATACCAAAGTACCGACGTGCTGGTCCAAGGCCAACGGCAGCAATTCGTACTCGGCTTCACGGGATTCCGGGGTGTAGTAGATCTGCTGCGTAATGGGCTTGAGCATGCCGTGCAGCTCGGCCTTGCCCAGGGTCTTCATCATCTGCCAAGCGGTGAAGTTGCTGGTGCCGAAGTAACGGATCTTGCCCGAGCCAACCAACAGGCGCAGCGCTTCGAGGGTCTCTTCGATGGGCGTCATGCCGTCCCAGTTATGCAGTTGGTACAGGTCGATATGGTCGGTGCCCAACCGCTTCAAGCTGGCTTCGCAGGCGCGGATCAGGTGATAGCGCGATGAGCCGGAATTGTTCGGGTTGCTGTCCACCGGACTACGGCCCTTGGTCGCCAGCAGGATATCGTTGCGCTTGTCACCCAGGGCCTTGCCGACCACCTCTTCGGCCAGTCCATGGGAGTAAAGGTCAGCGGTGTCGACCATATTCACCCCGGCGTCGAACGCGATATCGAACATGCGCCTGGCCAGGGGCACGTCCACTGCGCCGCATTTTTCGAACTCGGCACGACCGCCAAAGGGCACGGTGCCCAGGATGATTTCCGATACCAGCAGGCCGGAATGACCCAGTTGTCGGTATTGCATGTCGCCTCCTACTTAACGTTCGTGAAGGTGTGAACGATGGGGAGGGCGATAGTTTGAATTTTTTTCATGAAATTGCGACGCCGGCGCGGAGAATTTCGGACAGGTGATTGTTTCGCCCAATGAAATGCTGGATTGTAAATTCTGGTCATTCCGCCGACTGAGGCGGCAGTGGAATATGCCTGGCGTCGATACCCATTCTTTTGGAGCTTTTCATGACCCAGCCTGCGATCAAATTTTATGGTCTTCCGTTGTCCGGCCACTCCCATCGGGTCGAGCTGATGCTGTCCCTGCTGGGCCTGCCCAGTGAATTTATCCTGGTGGACCTCAAGCAAGGTGCGCATAAAACGCCCGGATTCATCGCCAACCTCAACCGCTTCGGCCAGGTCCCGGTGATCGATGACGGCGGTACTGTCTTGGCCGACTCCAATGCGATTCTGGTCTACCTTGCCAGTACCTATGGCAAAGGGCAGTGGCTGCCAAGCGATCCCATCGGCCAAGCGCGGGTCCAACGCTGGCTCTCGGCCGCCGCCGGTCAACTCCATGCCGGGCCCGCCACGGCGCGCTTGGCCACGGTGTTCGGCGCCGAGGTGGATACCGTCAGCGCAATCAATCGAGCCCATGCACTGCTGAACGTGATGGAGCAGCACCTGGGTGAGAGCCGTTTTCTGGCTGGTGATCAGCCAAGCATTGCCGATATTGCGTTCTATACCTACGTGGCCCATGCGCCGGAAGGCAACGTGTCGCTGGCCGACTACCCTAAGGTGCGTGCCTGGCTTGCCAGCATCGAAGCCTTGCCGGGGTTTGTTGCTATGCCGCGCACGGCGGTGGGGCTGCAATCACAGTAACGATCAAGAGGCGCCGATGGACCGATTTCATGAGATGCAGGTATTCCTGGCGGTGGCCGAGGAGGAGGGGTTTGCGGCTGCTGCGCGGCGCCTGAAAACCTCGCCACCCAGCGTCACCCGCGCCATTGCAGCCATGGAGCAGCGCATCGGTACGCAACTGCTGGCGCGCACCACGCGCAGCCTGCACCTGACCGATGCCGGCCAGCGTTACCTGGAAGATTGCCGACGCATTCTTTCCGAACTGGAAGAGGCCGAGGAAGCGGCAGCGGGCAGTTACTCCATCCCCGGCGGCCACCTGACAGTGACCGCACCGGTGCTGTTTGGCGAGCTGTATGTGGCGCCTGTGCTGGGGGAGTACCTGGACCAGTTCCCCCTGGTGAACATCAGCGCCTTGCTGGTCGACCGTGTGGTCAATATGGCCGATGAAGGCGTCGATGTAGCGGTGCGTATCGGCCATCTGCACGAACCCGGGCAGCAGGCGATCAAGGTCGGCGAAGTGCGCCGGGTGGTGTGTGCATCGCCGGCTTATCTGGACGAAAATGGGCGCCCGCAGCGGCCTGAGCAATTGCGGGAAGCCAAGATTGTCACCTCTTCGTCCAGCCAACTGGTCAGTGAATGGACGTTCGTCGACGCCGGGCGGCCGCTGAAGATAGCCATTGAGCCGCGTCTGAGCGTTACGGCGAACAATGCCGCAATCAACCTGGCGCGCCTGGGCTGGGGCATGACCCGGGTGCTGTCCTATCAGGTGGCGGCAGCGGTGGCGGCGGGTGAGCTGGAGCTGGTGCTGGAGGCTTTCGAACCGGCGCCGCTGCCGATCCACGTCGTGTTCCAGCAAAACGGTCGCATACCGGCCAAGGTCAACACCTTTGTGGATTTCTTAAGCCAGCGCCTCGGACAGGACGCGGCCCTCAATCCAGCGACGAAGCGGCGTGCCTGATGGAGCGCTTTCACGATATGCAGTTGTTTGCCGCGCTGGCCGGGCAACCCAGCCTGGCGTCAGCGGCACGCCATGCCCGGGTTTCCGGCCCGACCCTGGTACGTGCGGTTGCGCGCCTGGAGGCACGCCTACGGGTGGTGTTGCTGCAACGCAGCACGCGCGGGGTCAACCTCACCGACGCAGGCCAGGCTTACCTTGCCGACTGTGTACGCCTGCTGGCCGCGGTGGACGCGGCCGAAGCCTCGGCCAGCGGCGCCCATGTGCACGCCCAGGGCAACCTGCGGATATGCCTGCCGTTGCTGTTCAGCCGCTATGTGATGGCGCCCCTGCTGGCTGGCTATATGGATCGCTACCCGGCGGTGCGTGTCATCGCCCATTACCACGACTATTACCCCAACCTGCACGAAGAGGGGTTTGACGTGGCGGTGTGGGTGGGTGAGCTGCCCAACTCATCGCTGATTGCACGACAGGTCGGCCAAGTGCGCACCCTGCTTTGCGCGAGCCCCACGTATTTGGCGGCCAGGGGCGAGCCCCGGCATCCGGCTGACCTCAAGCAACATCATCTGATTGCCAGCGCCGAAACGGTGCATTGGGGTTTCCCCCACTACACCCTCAAGGCCCGCGCACGCCTTAGTTGCGCCACGGTGCAAGGCGCGATCAATGCGGCAGTGCAGGGCGCGGGGGTGATTCGTTGCCTCAGTTACCCGGTTCACGATCACTTGATGAGTGGCCAACTGCGTCGTGTCTTGCCGGCCTTTGAACTGCCGCCACTGCCGGTGCATGTGATCTACCGCGAAGGCCGTCATGCGTCGATGCGCGTGCGCAGTTTTGTCGACTACTGCGTCACCGCGTTGCGCGAACATCCGGCATTTCAGTTGGCGTAATAGTGGATTGCCTGGGGTGGGCATTCTCTCGATGGCTGGGCAGGCGCAGCATCCGGTTATCCAACCAGAGGTGATCGCCATGAACTCGATCGAACAATCCCCTTGGCATGCCGGCGAACGGCACTTGCAGGAAAGTGCAGGCGTCGCCGAACGCATGGCCATGATCGGGCCGAAGGTCATTCGTGATCATTTACCCGAGCAGCATCGTGATTTTTATCCGTTGTTGCCTTACCTCGTTCTGGGTGTGGTGGATGAACAGGGTATTCCCTGGGCGACGATGCTGGAGGGCGCGCCAGGGTTCGCCCATTCACCGGATTCGCAGACATTGCAGATCGACAGCCTGCCGTCCAAAAGCGATCCCGCCTCGGCTGGCGTCACTCGTGGCGCGTCGGTTGGCTTGCTGGGCATCGACCTGGGCACCCGGCGTCGCAACCGCATGAACGGTCGGATCGGAGCGCTGGATCATCATGGATTTGCGATTGATGTGGTGCACACCTTCGGCAACTGCCCCAAGTACATCCAACTGCGTCCGGTCGAGGCTATAGCACGCAAGCCCGGCAACGACATCGAGCGCAGCACCAGCCTGGACACTGCCGCCCAAACGCTGATCCGCAACGCCGACACCTTCTTTGTTGCCAGCTACGTGGACCAGCACGGCGAACGCTCGGTGGACGTGTCCCATCGCGGCGGCAACACGGGGTTTGTGCGGGTGGAAGGCAACGTGCTGACCGTTCCCGATTTTGCCGGCAACCTGTTTTTCAATACCCTCGGCAACCTGCACGCCAACCCGGTGGCAGGGTTATTGTTTGTGGATTTTGAAACCGGCGACGTGCTGCAAGTGGCGGGGCGTACAACGTTGATTCTCAGCGGGCCGCCAGTGGCCGAGTTCGAGGGCGCGCAGCGCTTGTGGACGGTGACGGTGGAGCACGTGGTCCGCCGTCCGGCAGCGTTGGCATTGCGCTGGCAGTTCGCGCAGTTCTCACCGCACAGCCTGGCGATGGGCACCTGGTAGCCTGGCCCGCGCTCCCAGGCACAACTACCTCACTGATGCAGTGAGATCAAATGTGGGAGGGGCGGTGCGACGATTCGACTTGCTCCCGATGAGGTGGTGCCAGTCAGCACATCTGTGACTGACCCAAAGCCATCGGGAGCAAGCCCCCTCCCACAGGGGTACGTCATTGCCTGTTGAGTTTGCGTTTGTTCGTCAGACCACCGGGCATTTCCGGTTCAGCGCTTCATCCATGAACATGTTGCTGGATGTTGAACCGTCTGATTGAGCAGTTCCTTTGGGTTAGCCTTGTTTTCCTACTGACAAACAAGGAATGGTCATGCAACGAAAGGTCATTAATCCCACGACGGTATTCAATTCGCTGCAATACGGTTTCAGCCAGGCCATGGAAGTGCCGCAGGGGCGACGGATCATGCTTTCCGGGCAGGTGGGCGTCGATGCTCAAGAGCGCACGGTGGGCCCAGGCATTGCCGAGCAGACGGCCATGGCGTTGGACAATGTCGAGAAGGTCCTGGCTGAGGTGGGGGGCGATCTGTCCCATGTGATCATGCTGCGGTTGTATATCGTCGAATCTGCCCGGGAGCAGCAGGAACCGATTGCCGAGGCGCTGCGCCAGCGCTTCGCGCACAACCCGCCGCCGTCTTCGTGGATCATGGTCAGTGGGTTGTCGTTGCCGGAGTGGTTGATTGAGGTGGAGGCGGAAGCGGTGGTTCCGTTCAGTTAGGCGAGCGCTTTTTTTGAAAGCAGCAAGGGTAAGGGTAGTGGCTGACAAAGACAGCTATCTCACTGATGCAATGCGATCAAAATGTGGGAGGGGGCTTGCTCCCGATGAGGTGGTGCCAGTCAACACATCGGTGACTGACCCAGCGCCATCGAGAGCAAGCCCCAATGCCAGTCAGTTAGGCTTTTGTAGGAGCGAGCTTGCTCGCGAAAAAATCACAGGCGCCGCGTTTATTCAGAAAACACGCGTTATCGTTGACGTTTTTCGCGAGCAAGCTCGCTCCTACAGAGATTGGGGCAAGCCCCCTCGCACATGGGTTCGCGACGTGCGCTACCGCATTCAATACCGAACCATCACCGACTTAAGCTCGGTGTAATCCTCAATGAACGCACTGCCAAACTCCCGCCCAACCCCCGAAGACCGGCTGCCGCCAAACGGCACAGCCGGGTCGAGCAAGGTGTGCATGTTCACCCACAAGGTGCCCGCCTTGATGGCCGGGATCATGCGCAGGGCCTTACCCAAATCGTTGGTCCACAGGCTGGCGCTCAAGCCGTAGGGCCCGTGGTTCATCAGCGCCAGCAGTTCGTCTTCGTCATCGTAGGGCAGGAAGGTGGCGATGGGGCCGAATGTTTCTTCGTTGAGCAGGGTGTCGTGCAGGTGGTTGGCGAGGATCACCGTGGGTTCGACGTAGCAACCAGGCCGGTCGATAAGGTGACCGCCATGGATGATCGTGTTGTTTTCGGCGCGGGCCTGGTTGAAGTAGCCGAGCAGTTTCTGCTGGTGTTGCTGGTGCGTGACCGGGCCGAATTCGGTGTGTTCGTCCAGGGGCGAACCGATGTTCAGGCGGCTCAGGCGCGCCTTGAGTTTTTCCAGCACGGCGTCGATCTGCGAGCGGTGCACGAAAAAGCGTTCAGCCGCGGCGCAGATTTGCCCCGAATGCAAAAAGCCCGCCTCGATGATGCCGTCCACTGCCTTGTCCACGTCCATATCGGGTAGGAAGCCGGCGGCATTCTTGCCACCCAGTTCCAGGGTCGCACGGGTAAGCCCGGCACCCATGGCGCTGCGGCCGACGGCGATGCCGGTGGGCACTGAGCCGGTGAAGGACACTTTGTGGGTGCCTGGGTGTTCCACCAGCCCCTTGCCGACATGCCCGCCGCCGGTCAACACATTGAGCACCCCCGCCGGTAACCCCGCGTCGATGGCCAGTTCAGCGATGCGCAGCAGGGTCAGCGGCGTGAACTCGCTGGGCTTGATGATGATGCTGCAGCCGGTCACCAGTGCCGAGGCGAGTTTCCAGATGGCGATCATGGTGGAGAAATTCCACGGCACAATGCCAACCACCACACCCACCGGTTCGCGCAGGGTGAAGGCGGTGTAGCGCTCGCCATTGAACGACGGCAGCGATGGAGTCAGGGTCTGGCCGCTGAGCTTGGTGGCCCAGCCGGCGTAGTAGCGCAGGAAGTGCGCGGCCTGGTCGACCTCGAAAGCGCGGGAAATCTGGATGATCTTGCCCGACTGGCAGGTTTCGATCTGCGCCAGTTCTTCACGGTGCTGTTCCAGCAGGTCGGCCAGTTTCAGCAGCACGTTGCCACGGGTGGCGGGGGCGGCCTGGGACCACAGTTGGAAACCACGGTTGGCGGACGCAACCGCTGCGTCGATATCGGCCAGGTCAGCATCGGCGACTTCGGCGATCACCTGGCCGTTGGCGGGGTTGGTCACGCTCAGGCTTTCAGCAGCGTGGCTACGCACGTTGACACCGTCGATAAACACCCCATGGCGGCGACGCAGAAAGGCTTCGACTTGGGGCAGCAGCGGGATATCGTTCATGGCAGGTTCCTGGCAGTTCATAGAGAAAACCCGAGGGTAACCAACGCACCGATAAGCGGCTTGACTGTGCCTGCCAGGTTTTATGCCTGTGCCTGCCGCACCTGTGAAAAGTACAAGCTTGCCTGCCGAATGTGCATTCTCCGCCTGCGTGAGCCGTTCGATACTGGCCCTGCATCCCGCGCCGTTCCGCAATCCGGAGCGCCTGCCGGACTTCCAATAATAAGCAGGGCCGTCCATGAAAAAGCCAAACCCGCTCCTCGAAGACCTCAAGCCCCTCCTGCCGGCCATCGCCGCCAATGCCAGCCGCGCCGAACAGCTGCGCCAAGTGCCGGATGAGAATATCGCCTTGCTCAAAAGCATCGGCCTGCACCGCGCCTTTCAACCCAAGGCGTACGGCGGCCTCGAGCTGTCATTGCCCGAATTCGCCGACTGCATCGCCTTGCTTGCCGGCAGTTGTGCCAGCACCGCCTGGGCCATGAGTTTGTTGTGTACCCACAGCCATCAGCTGGCGCTGTTCTCGGCTCGGTTGCAGGAGGAAATCTGGGGCGCCAACCCGGATGCCACGGCCAGCAGCAGTATTGCTCCGTTTGGTCGGGTCACCGAGGGCGAAGGCGGTGTGTACTTCAGCGGCGAGATGGGTTGGAGCAGCGGCTGCGACCATGGTGAGTGGGCAATTGTCGGCTGCCGCCGCCAGAATGCCGAAGGCACCCAGGATTACTGCTTTGCCGTGCTGCCGCGCAGTGACTATCAGATTCGCGACGACTGGTTCGCTGCCGGCATGAAAGGCAGCGGCACCAAAACCCTGGTCATCGACAACGCCTGGGTGCCCGAGCACCGTATCCAGAAGGCCAAGGACATGATGGAGGGCAAGTCCGCAGGCTTTGGCCTCTACCCCGACAGCCAGATTTTCTACGCACCTTATCGGCCGTATTTCGCCAGTGGTTTTTCCACCGTAAGCCTCGGTGTGGCCGAACGCATGCTCGATGTGTTCCGCGAAAAAACCAAGACCCGGGTGCGCGCCTACACCGGTGCTGCCGTGGGCGCCGCCACCCCGGCGTTGATGCGCCTGGCCGAGTCCACCCACCAGGTGGCCGCCGCCCGGGCGTTCCTGGAGAAGACCTGGCAGGAACACGCTGAACACAGCGCCGCCAAGCGTTACCCGACGCGCCAGACCCTGGCGTTCTGGCGCACCAACCAGGCCTATGCCACCAAGATGTGCATCGAAGCGGTGGACCGTCTGTTCGCCGCCGCGGGTGGCAATGCCTGGTTCGAACATAACGAGATGCAGCGCCTGTTCCGCGATTCCCATATGACCGGCGCCCATGCCTACACCGACTACGACGTCTGCGCGCAGATCCTCGGCCGTGAGCTGATGGGCCTGGAGCCCGACCCGAGCATGGTGTAGTCGCTTATTCCTCCATAACCATCAGGGCGGCCAATAGACGCCACCCGGGAGCCTTGCATGTCTGATATTTTCGACCCGCGTGCCTTTCGCCGCGCTTTGGGCAACTTCGCCACCGGCGTGACCGTGGTCACCGCCGCCACCGCTTCCGGGCGCAAGGTGGGCGTGACCGCCAACAGTTTCAACTCGGTGTCCCTCGACCCGCCGCTGGTGCTGTGGAGCATCGACAAACGCTCCAATAGCCATGAGGTGTTCGAGGAGGCCAGCCACTTTGCCGTGAATGTGTTGGCGGCCGACCAGGTGCACCTGTCCAACAACTTTGCGCGCCCCCGTGAAGATCGCTTCGCCCTGATCGAATACGAGCCGGGGGAGGGCGGCTCGCCGGTGTTCGCCGATTGCTCGGCGCGCTTTCACTGCGAGAAATACCAGCAGATCGATGGCGGCGACCACTGGATCATGATCGGCAAGGTGGTGGCCTTCGATGATTTTGGCCGTGCGCCGCTGCTCTATCATCAAGGCGCCTATGCCGAGGTGCGGGCGCTGCCTCCGTGCGCGCCCGACGGGGTTCAGAACGGTACGGCCACCACCAGCTGACTGTAGACATTGGTACCGTTGCCGCCGACCTGGTTGCCGCCGGTGTCGGCACTTTTGTCGGGTTTGTACAGGCCCAGCAGCGGCGTGATGATCAGGTGTTCATTGACGGCCCATTCGGCGTACAGGTCCAGTTCGCGGCCATCCAGGTTCAACTGGCCGCGGGTGCTGACGGTGTTGTAGTCGAAGAACAGCGCGCCGAGGGTGAGGTTCTCCAGCGGCTTGACCTTGAGCGCCACGTGTTGCACCGCTGTGTTGCTGTTGTAGGGGCCGGAATAGTTGCCCGCCACTTCGCCCTGTACCCAGGTGCCATAGCCGCGGTTGAAGCCTGAAAACATGCCGTCCCAGTTTCTTGAATAACGGGCGTAGCGGTACGTCAGGTCCGGTGACCAGGGCAAGTCGGCGAAGGTGTAGCCGGCTTCGGCGTAGCCGGCGCTCTGCTGGCTGTCGCGGCGGTCCTGGCGCGCCAGTTCGAAGGCGAAGTGGGCATTGTCGATGCCCGCATTGCCGGCGCCACGCACGCTATAAAGGTTCATGCCTTTGCGCTGGCGTTGCAGGTCGGTAGCGAAACGCTCATCCACGTCGATCCCGCGAATATAGGTGAGCCCCAGGGTGCCCGGCGCGGCGCTGTATTCCAGGGTGCCCGCAGCCATTTCGGTCCTGGCTTGGGCGCGGTTGTCGGACTTGATCCACATCAGGCTGCCATGTACGCCATCCTTGCCGCCCAGGCGAATCACCGCGGTCTTGTCGAATGCATGGCGCGCCGCGATGTAGTAGGCGCCGCCGCGATTGAACTCACCCTCGCCCACGCCATTGCCGAGGTTGGGGCCGTCGTCGTTGATGATAAAACCGTCGCCCAGCATGATGACCTGGCGGCCGAACGACAGGTCTACACCGTCTTTACCCAGTGCCGGGAATAGCTCGCCGGAGCGCCAGCCGGCGAAGGCTTCGTCAAACTTGGTGGTGCGCTCGGTGCCGTTGGTGACCCCGGATGCATCACCATCCCCCCAGGTGCCGGAACTCACCAGGTTGGCCGTGCCATAGACGCCGCCCAGGCTACCCAGGTTTTGCTCGACGCTCAGGCCGTACTTGATGAACGCCTCGCGCCAGGTGGAGCCGCCGCGGCGGCCATCGTAGTTTTTCGGACTGTTGAACATCCCATACACAGCGAGGAAGTTTCCCGTGACCTGGGTGTCGGCATCGGCGTACAACTCGACGGCATGAGCTTGCCCGGCCAACAGCGCGACGCCTATGACGACCGCTTGGCGCAGAGGGCGATTTTTCAGTGTGTGCTCCATTGTTATTGTCCCCATCTTGGTTAAGAGTGAGGGCGCATTAGGGCGAGGGGCGTCAAGCCAAGTCTTTGCCATGCGTGCCAGGGAATTGACCCTGGCCGCCAGGTGCTACGCCGTGGCAGGCAGCTACAAAACCAGCGGCAGACAGGGGCAAGACGATCAACGCGGGTGGGGCGCAGAGTGCCGACACACTAAAAAAACCGCTTTCGAGGACCCCACCATGTCGATCAACGACCGACTCACCGCGCACCTCAACCGAGGCACGGTAGGTTTCCCCACCGCGTTGGCCAGCACCATTGGCCTGATCATGGCCAGCCCGGTGATTCTTACCGCCACCATGGGCTTCGGCATCGGCGGCAGTGCGTTTGCCCTGGCAATGCTGATCGCCGTGGTGATGATGCTGGCCCAGGCGACCACCTTCGCCGAGGCCGCGTCGATGCTGCCCACCACCGGTTCGGTGTACGACTACATCAATTGCGGCATGGGCCGGTTCTTCGCGATCACCGGCACCCTGTCGGCGTATCTGATCGTGCATGTGTTCGCCGGCACCGCCGAAACCATCCTCGCCGGGGTCATGGCGCTGGTGAACTTCGAACACCTCAATACCCTGGCAGAATCGGCCGGCGGCTCGTGGCTGCTGGGTGTGGGTTTCGTGATCGTGTTCGGGGTGCTGAACGCCTTCGGGGTCAGCGCCTTTGGCCGCGCAGAGATCATCCTTACGTTCGGCATGTGGACCACCCTGATGGTGTTCGGCGTGCTGGGCTTGATCGCCGCGCCAGCGGTGCAACTGGACGGCTGGTTCGGGGAATCGCTGGTGGGCACTGACCTGGTCACCGTGTTGTCGCTGGTGGGCATGGCGATGTTCATGTTCGTCGGCTGCGAGTTCGTCACCCCGCTGGCGCCAGACCTGCGCCAATCGGCCAAGGTGATGCCACGGGCGATGATGCTCGGGCTGATGGGCGTGGCGACGTGCATGTTTATCTATGGCGCCGCGATGAAGCGCCAGGTGGAAAACGTGGTGCTCGACGCCGCCTCCGGTGTGCACTTGCTCGACACACCCATGGCTATCCCACGGTTCGCTGAACAGGTGATGGGGCAGGTCGGCCCGTTGTGGCTGGGCATTGGCTTCCTGTTTGCCGGCGCTGCAACCATTAATACCCTGATGGCTGGCGTACCGCGCATCCTCTACGGCATGGCGGTGGATGGCGCGTTACCGAAGGTGTTCACCTACCTGCACCCGCGCTTCAAAACACCGCTGCTGTGCATCCTGGTGGCCATGCTGGTCCCGTGCCTGCATGCGCTGTACCTGGGCGGTAACACCGACAACATCATGCACCTGGTGCTGGCGGCGGTGTGCGCGTGGAGTTTTGCCTATCTGCTGGTGACGTTGTCGGTGGTGATCCTGCGCATTCGCCGTCCGGACTTGCCCCGGGCGTACCGTTCGCCGTGGTTCCCGCTGCCGCAGGTGGTGTCGAGTATCGGCATCCTGCTGGGCATGTGGTTTATCACTCCGCCCGGCATGAACCCGGCGGATATCTATGTGCCGTTCGGGGTGATGCTTGGCGTAACGGCGACCTACGCGTTGTTCTGGACCCTGGTGGTACAGAAGGTCAACCCCTTCAAGCCCGCCTGCGTCGAGGAGGTGTTGGCCAAGGAATTCAGCCATGAACCGGGACATGCCCATGAGCCTTATAGCGACTTTGCGGCAAAAACTGTTTGAACTGTTCAGCGCTGATCGCGCACCGAGCGGCTATCGACCCGGGGTGACCCTGGCGCGTTTGCGGCGTGATCTTGGCCTGGCGACACTCGACGTGGATGGGGCGGTATTTGAGCTGGTCGAGCGCACCGAATCGCAGTTGTTGATGCATCTGGTGATGACGGAGTTCGTGTTGCACGTGCCCACGCCTACCCCAGGGGCGGGCAGCTTCGAGGTGCACCATGGCGGGGCTATTCGGCGCAATGGCATCCGCGTGCGGCAGCGTTCTGACAACCAGGCCCGGGGGCTTGAACTGCAGGCGCGTTTGCTGGCTGACAAAGGGTTATTCGAAGCGCTGATGCCTCTGGATTTCAAGCGTCTGCGTATCGACCTCAAGGACCAGCAATGGTGCGTGCGCCTGGAGCATATGGGCGGCAGCGAAGTGGTCAACCGCATGCCGGCGTTTCGGCGTTATATCGCTGTAAGCCCGGAGCAACGCAACTATTTACTGGCGGCGTTGGCGGGTATGAAGCGGGTACTGTCGAATCTTTGATTGGCATCATTAGTGCTTCTGCAAAGGCCAAACGAGTTGTTGTTGCGCGCATATAGATAACATGTTAACTATTGCACCAGAACAACAAAAAGAACGCCACTGCGGAGACACCCCATGAGCATCCCACAGCATGCACCCGACGGGCTCGACAGCTGGAACCGCGAACTGCGCGCCGCGTGCGGCCACTTCGACACCGAACTGGCCTTCAACCGTTCGCTGTTTATCGGTGAGATCCACAACCTGCCCCGGGGCCTGGCGATGCTGCGCACCAATGCCGGGCTGATCAAGCGCCTCACGCACCATGCCGATCACGACAACGACCAGGAATGTTTCCTGGTCAGCCAGCGCAGCGGCTATGCGCAGATCACCCAGAACGACCAGACGGTGCAACTGGCCCCTGGCGAGATGCTGCTGATGGACTCGGTAGGCTCCATCGAAATCACGCCCTTCGGCTTGATCGAACACGCCTCGCTGTCCCTGTCGCGCACTGAGGTGTGCAAGCACCTGCGCGGCCAGGCGCGGGCCTTTGGCAAGATTTCATCGACCAAGGCCTGTGGGCGCATGTTGCATGTGCTGATGGATCAACTGTGCAAGGACGATACCGAAGACAACGCCACGGAAGTGGAAGCACTGCAAGCGGCCTTCGTGTCACTGTTGGGGTCGGCGCTGGAGCAGGGCGACGAGTGCCACGAAGGTGTGGCCTCGTTGCAGGGCAATAACCTGCGCAGCTATGTGCAAAAAGTCATCGACGAGTCACTGGGCCAACCTGGTCTGAGCCCGATTGGCCTGGCCAACCGCCTGAATATCTCGGTGCGGCACCTGTACCGCTTGTTCGAGGAACAGGACGACAGCGTCTGCCGCTACATCCAGCGGGCGCGGCTCAAGCGCAGTGCGGACGACTTGACCAATCCGTTCCTGCGCAGTGAATCGATCACCTCGATTGCCTACAAATGGGGCTTTACCGACTCGGCGCATTTCAGCCGATCGTTCAAGAAGCAGTTCGAAGTGTCGCCCAAGGATTTCCGCACCAGCCGGTTGCAGGCGGTGGGGGCATAAACAGGTCCTTCAGGCTGCAGGAGATCCAATGTGGGAGGGGGCTTGCTCCCGATAGCAGTGTGTCAGCCAGCACATGTGTAGCTGAAACAGCGCTATCGGGAGCAAGCCCCCTCCCACATTGGACCGAGTTAAGTTTCAGATTTCGGGCAGGGTGGAGCCACCATCGACCACCAAGGTTTGCCCGGTGATATAGCCAGCCAGGTCAGAAGCCAGAAACAGCATCGCCCCGGCAATATCCACCGCCGTACCCAAACGCCCCAACGGCACACGGCTGGCGATGCTGTCATTCAAGGCGGCATCGCCCAGGTTACTCATCGCCGGCGTGGCGATCATGCCCGGTTCCACGCCATTGACCCGCACGTTCAACGGCGCCAGTTCCAGCGCCGCATTACGGATAAACCCGTTCACCCCGGCCTTGGACGCCGCATAGTGGCTCAGCCCCGGATAACCCACCCGATTGCCGGTGACCGAAGACGTCACCAGCACGCAACCCCGGCCTTGCTCGCGAAACATCGGCAGCGCCGCCTGGGTCAGCCAGAACAGCGCCGAGAGGTTCACCGCCAAGGTGCGTTGCAGGATCGCCGGAGTGATGTCGGCAAAGGCTGTCAGCGGGAAATACCCGGCGTTGTGCACCAGGATATCCAGCTGCGCCAAGCCTTGAACGCAGGCGAACACCGCCTCGGCTTGCGCCAGGTCGACAGCCACGGCCTCGACCTGATAACCCTGCGCACACAGCTCTGCAGCCACCGTTTCGGCCTGTTCAAATAAGCGATCGGCAATTACCACCCGCGCACCCCGTTGGGCAAAGGCTTGGACGATGCCCAGGCCAATCCCTTGGGCACCGCCGGTGACCAGCACCACCTGGCCGTTGAAATCCAGGTCATTGGGCATGGGCAGGCTCCAGGCGCGTAAACGCCAGCGTCGGCACGTCCACGATGCTCGATCCACCGTCTGCCACCAAGGTCGCCCCGGTAATGATCGAAGCGTCGTCGCTGGCCAGGAAGCGGCAGACCTTGGCGATTTCATCGGCACGGGCGGCGCGGCGCAGGGGTACATCGGCACACACACGCTCGTACGCTTGCTGCAAGGTGTCGCCGTAGGCGTCCATCAACGGCTGCATCTCTGCATCGGCCATCGGCGTGTGCACCCAGCCTGGGCACACCGCGTTGACGCGCACGCCGTGGGGGCCATAGTCCCGTGCCAACGAGCGATTGAGCCCGAGCAATGCATGCTTGGCCGTGGTGTAGCCGCACACTTCGGGCCCTGCTGCGAGGGAAGCGATGGAGCCGATCAGCACGACACTGCCGGCGCTTTCCCGCAACAGCGGCAGGCAGGCGCGGGCACTGTAGAACGCGCTGTCCAGGTTGCTGCGCAGCGCCGCTTCCCAGGTGGCCGGGCTGGTCTGGGTGGCGCTGCCCAGGCCATGGCCACCAGCACAGGCCAGCAGCACATCAATGCGTCCGTAGTGGGCGTGGATCTGCCTGATAAAACCGTCCCAGGTGTCAGGGCGGGCCGCATCGCCTACCAGGACCAGGCCGCCGGTTGCATGCGCCACCTGCTCCAGCGGCTCACGGCGCCGGCCGATCAGCACCAGCCGTGCGCCTTCCTCGGCGTACAGCTGGGCACAGGCGGCACCGATGCCGGTGCCGGCCCCGGTGATCACCACCGTGCGCGCCTCAGTCACGGGGATAGTCCGTGTGGTTGAGCACCTGGCAATAGGAGCTGATGGGGAAGTTCGACAGCGCATCGAAGGACGCCCCCGCATAGCCGAAGATCTTGCCGTCGCTGCGGTGCTGTTGCAGGTCGATCAGCACCAGGCCGAGGGTGGGCACGATCTTCTCCTGCCAGACGAACAGGTACAGCTGCTCGGCGATCTTGTAGTAATGGCAGCGGTCGGTGTCGCACAAGCCTTGCTCCACACCCTTGAGGCATTGCCAGGCGTAGAACCCCGGGTTGAGGTAGATGTGCTCGTAGACCTCGCTGGGGCTGTAGCGGTACAGGTTGCGCAGGCCCACCAGCTCATCGGTGGGCGCATGCAGGCAGTGGCCGTCCTGCCAGGGCCGGTCAACGCTGCCGTGGAGGAACTCCGCGTGCACCGAGGTCAGCGGCTTGCCGGCCAGGGCGCGATGATAGAGGCCTTCATGGGTGTCTGCCTGTTCCGGCAGGCGGCCGATCACGGCGGTGAAGGATGCATTCGGCGTGTCCAGCACCAGGCTGATCGACCAGCTTTGCCCGGCCTCGTGCTTGATGAAGTCCACCAGGTACAGGCCCGGGCGAATCGAGCTGGCGCGGTAGGCGGCACTGCCGCTGGAGTGGCCGTCGGCGGCGTGCCAGGCCAGGCGCTCTTGCTCGAAACGGTGTTCGATCTGCCAGCCATTGGCGAAGTGCAAAGTGAAGGTCTGCCCGGCCAGGTCGGCAAGGTTCGGCAGGATGAATGCCTCGGGCGCAAAACCGTCGGCCAGGGCGCCCACGGTGATCCAGTCAGAAGAAGTGGTCATGGCAATGCTCCCTTAAACGACGGCGAAGTAGTGTTTGACGAAACTCTCGCTGACCACTTCCCACAGCACCGGCGTGCCTTTGGTCACGAACCAGCTGTCACCGGCCTTGTAGCGGGTGGACTGGCCGGTGGACTCATCGGTGAGCACCACTTCGCCGGTGACCACGGTGGCTTGTTCGGCGAAGGGGTAGACCATGCGGAACTTGCCCTGGGTGGTGCCGAAGTAGGCGCTGCTGACCGCATCGGTGGGGGCGCCGAAGGTCATCTTGCCGAAGGCGCGCACCTCGCCTTCAAGGATCTGCGAGCCGAGGTCGGCCACGGTGCCCCATGCATCGAGTTCCGATAGCTGGATGTTGTGTTTGATAGGGGTAAGGGTCATGGCAATTGCTCCTGATAAATACAACATTATTTTTGTAGGAGCGAGCTTGCTCGCGAAAAACGTCCTGACACCGCGATTCACTGCAATGCCCGCGTTATCGTTGACGTTCTTCGCGGGCAAGCCCGCTCCTACAGGGGTTAGCGACGCCCGTTCCAGTAGCCGGACAGTTGGTGCCAGGATTTACCCGCCGTCAGCAGCAAGGGGCGAATCGCGTCCTTGCCGATGATGGTCGGGCGGTGGATCGAGCTGACCAGGTCATAGCGCGCCGAGCCTTCGCTCATGCCCTCGGCCAGGACCTTGCAGATGATGTGGCTGGGGGTGACGCCGAAGCCCGAGTAGCCCTGCACGAAAAACGCATTGCTGCGCCCCGGCAAGGTGCCGATCTGCGGGAACAGGTTGGGGCTGCAGGCCATCGGGCCGCCCCAGGCCAGGTCGATTTTCACGTCCTTGAGGTAGGGGAAAATCTTCAGCATGAGCGTGCGGTTCCAGGCTTTCAGGTCGCCGGGAATGTGTTCCACCAGGGGCGTCGCGGCGCCGAACAGCAAACGGTTTTCATTGGTCACGCGGTAGTAGTCGATTACCGGGCGGATGTCGCTGTAGGCGCCACGGATCGGGCTGATGCGCTGGATCAACTCTTCGGACAACGGCTCGGTCATCATCTGGAACGCGTAGGTGTTGATGGTCGAGCGGTGCAGTTCCGGTTCCAGCTTGTTGAGGAAGCTGTCACAGGCCCACAGCAACTTGCTGGCGCGCACCGAACCACGACCGGTACGCACGGTAATGCGCTCGCCGTAGCTGACCTCCAGGGCCGGGCTGTTTTCGAAGATGCGCACGCCATGGCTGGCCAGCGCGGTGGCTTCGCCCAGCAGCAGGTTCAGCGAATGCACATGCCCGCCACCCATGTGCAGCAGGGCGCTGGTGTAGGCGTTGGAGCCGATGATCTGCTGCACATCCGAGCCGCCGAGAAAGCGGATTTCATGCTGGCTGTTGACCGACTTGAAGTCCTTCTCCCAGGCGCGCAGGGTTTTTTCCTGGCGGGCGTTGAAGCCCATGTAGCCGTAGCCGTGGCAGAAATCGGCATCGATGTTGTATTTGGCGATGCGGTTCTTGATGATGTCGGCGCCCAGGTCGCTGATCTCGAACACCTGGCGCAGGCCGTCTTCGCCGACGTCCTTCTTGATCTTCTCCAGGTCATGGCCGATGCCCGCCATGATCTGCCCGCCGTTGCGGCCGGTGCCGCCAAAGCCCAGGTAGCGCGCTTCAAGCACGACGATATTGGTGATGCCTTTTTCCGCCAGTTCAAGGGCGGTATTGATCCCGGAAAACCCGCCGCCGATCACCACGACGTCCGCGTCGATGTCTTGCTCCAGGGTAGGGAAACTGAGGTTGTATTTCTTGGTGGCGGTGTAATAGGTGGGGGTTTCGATGTTGATCATGGCGCAGCCTGAAAAAGTGAAGGAAGGCGCTGAAGCGGATGCCCCCATTAGGGCCCTTGGCGGGCTGGAAGTCTTGATCCTGCGTGCCCGGTTTTTTGATTCAGCGCGCCACGGGCGCGGCCACAGACAAGTTATAGCGCGCGAATGGGCGCGGAATGTTAGAGTTTCGTTAAATTATTAACTAAATACTTCGTGACCCTGAGCCCTATGTCCAAACCTCGACAATCCCTGACCCTGGCCTTGCTGCAAGCCCGTGAAGCGGCGATGAGTTTTTTCCGTCCCTCGTTGAATGAGCACGGCCTGACCGAACAGCAATGGCGCATCATCCGCATCCTCGAACAGCACGGTGAGCTGGAGATTTACCAACTGGCGGAACTGGCCTGCATCCTCAAGCCGAGCATGACCGGCGTGCTGGTGCGTATGGAAGCTGCGGGCATGGTGCATCGGCGCAAGGCCGAGCAGGACCAGCGCCGGGTGCTCATTACCCTGGCAGACAAGGGCAAGGCCAGTTTCGAGTCCATGAGCCAGTGCATGGAGGCCAACTACCAGCGCTTGCAGGATCAGTTTGGCGAGGAGAAATTCCAGACCTTGCTGGGGTTGCTGGATGACTTGAAGAACATCAAGCGATAAGGCGATCTCCCAAACCCAGGAAATCAACATGTGGGAGGGGGCTTGCCCTAATGCCAGTCAGTTAAGGCTTTTTTGTAGGAGCGA
>NZ_JAHSTT010000039.1 GCF_019145205.1 Pseudomonas khavaziana | reverse complement strand
TTACACCTCACGGTGCACAACGCATGACTCGGGGTCGAGGTGTCTCGCCATAACTTCTCTCGTAGGGACTTTCACCCTTTATCAACTGCCAGCTTGGCTGGCGCACTAAGCGTTCCATAAACCCCACTTAGTCAAAAGTGGGCGGTGTGTTTAGCTGTGGGATCCAGGCTTGCAGTTCCACGGCAGCAACGCTTCGTAATCCTCAACCTAAGTCGCCGTTGGCGGGCGTTCGAGTGCTTGGCGCAGCCATGCATAGGGCTCTTGGCCGTTGGCTTTGGCTGTCTCGACCGTATGCGATCCATGAACTACACCTACCACAAGACAACCACCCCGTTTACCGTGGCATCTCTGGCGAGCAGTTCCATGGCAGCAGCGCTTCGTAGTCGGCCACCGCCTGCGCATGCGGCGACCTTTCCAGCACGTGGCGTAGCCACGTATAAGGCTCCTGGCCATTGACTTTAGCGATCTCGACCAAACTATAGATCTGAGCGCTGGCGGTAGCGCCTTTGGGCGTATCGCTGAATAGCCAGGCCTTGCGGCCGATGACAAACGGCTTTATCGCTCTTTCAGCCGCATTGTTATGTACGCCCTGACAAGGCGTATGAGTTCAGTGGGTGAGAATCCCACCCCGCTACTGTCGCTCCGGCCGGAAGCACTTTGGAGCAGTTCAGGAGGCAACGAATGGGCTGAAGTATCTGAAGAAAAGGCTTCTTTAGGAAGTCAGTGACTGTGCAGGCCGTAGCGTGCAGCGAACACCGAGCAGGCCCCGAAAAGGTTTTGCGGTAGCCGACCTGCCATAATAACGGGGAAGGTTGATAGTGCTGAGGGATCGAGCGTCAGGCGAACTTGGCACTGCCGCCGGGGTAGTGGTGATGGCATATACAGAAGAGAACTCATACGAAACAGGGGAAGCCTGCCAGGGGGAAATGGTCGTCTAGACACGGCCATGCAACAGTGCGCCCGTGAGGGATGGCGCTGGCTCGGACAGGTGGCGGATGGGCTCGTAGTACCGTTGAGGCCGGGTAATGCCGAAGTAGGAAAGTAGCCCTGGTCCAAGAGAGGAGTACAAAGTGGTAAGAACGATGGGATTGGCGCCAAGCCTACTAACCCAAGTGTGAAATCTTGTTCGGAAACTACAGCGTGCCCTGTATGTGAAAGCTAAGACAGAGCCAGACTTTCGCTTCTACAGCCTGTGGGACAAAGTGTATCGAATTGATGTACTGGTCATCGCCTACCAGCGTTGCCGCGCAAACCGAGGCAGCCACGGTGTGGATGGCCAGCGATTCGATGACATTGAAAGCATGGGGCCTATGGAGTGGCTGGCTCAGCTA
>NZ_JAHSTT010000038.1 GCF_019145205.1 Pseudomonas khavaziana | reverse complement strand
GACGTCATCTGGCGCCACAACCGAGACAGAACCGCTGGATTGGTTCACGCCGATAGTGATGGACTGACCGTTATCCAAGGTGACGGTGAGCGGGTTGGTGATGTTAGTCACCGGCGCACCGTTTTTATCCACAAGGCTGGCGGTGTAGACGATGTTGCCGCCTTCGCCGACGGTGGTGGTGGCGGTCAGAACTACGTCCACCTTGTCGATGGTATCGTTGATCGTGGTGGTCGCGCCGTTGCCCGCAACTTCCAGCTTCTCGAAGTTGCCGCCAGTGGTCTCAGTGATCTGGACGGTCTGGGTGCTCTTGTCGATGAATACGTCATCCGTCGGTGCAGGGACAGTTACCGTACCGACAGTGTCGCCAGCTTTAATGGTGATCGACGAACCGTTATCCAACTTCAAGGTGACGTCACTACCGGCCTTATTGCTCAAGGTCGCGGTATAGGTGATTTCGCCACCTTCGTTTACAGCACTTGGTGCAGTCAGCGTGACGGTGGTGGTGTTATCGGTACCCGGTGTATCCGTAACGGTGGTATTCACCGCGGCAGTACCCGGTACCAGATTCTCGAAATGCTCACCGCCAGTGACGCTTGTGATAGCGGTGGTGACGGTCTGATCGCCTTTGTAGACATCATCCGGAGCCACAACAGTAGCGGTGCCGCTCGACTGGTTCACTCCGATAGTGATGGTCTGGCCGTTATCCAGGGTGACAGTCAGCGGGTTGGTGATGTTGGTCACCGGCGCGCCGTTCTTATCCACAAGGCTGGCGGTGTAGACGATGTTGCCGCCTTCGCCGACGGTGGTGGTGGCGGTCAGAACCACATCGACCTTATCGATGGTGTCGTTGATCGTGGTGGTAGCGCCGTTGCCTGCAACTTCCAGCTTCTCGAAGTTGCCGCCAGTGGTCTCAGTGATCTGGACGGTCTGCGTGCTCTTATCGATGAACACGTCATCGGTAGGCGCCGGAACGGTCACAGTACCAACGGTATCGCCCGCCTTGATGGTGATCGACGAGCCATTATCCAACTTCAACGTAACGTCAGTGCCCGCTTTATTGGAAAGCGTAGCGGTGTAGGTGATCTGTCCACCTTCGTTAGCTTCAGACGGAGCCGTCAGGGTCACGGTGGTGGTGTCGATCGAATCAGTAACCGTAGTGACCGCCGGTGTGGTACTCGGCACCAGGCTTTCAAAGTTGCCGCCGGTCGCGCCGGTGATGGTTGTGCTGATGGTGCTGCCATTGACGTAAACGTCATTGGGCGGCGTGTCCACGACCACGCTGCCGACAGACTCGCCCGCCTTGATAGTGATCACCGAGCCATTGCTCAAGGTGACAGTTACAGGCGTCTGCGCCGGGTTGGTCAAGGTCGCGGTGTAGGTGATTTGCCCGCCTTCGGTCACGGTTTCGCCAGCGGTCAGCGTGACGGTGGTGGCGTCGACCGAATCGGTGATGGTGGTGACCGCCGGCGTGGTGCTCGGCACCAGGTTCTCAAAGTTGCCGCCCGTTGCGCCCGTGATGGTGGTGCTGACGGTTGAACCGTTGTTGTAGACATCGTTGACCGGGGTCTCCACGACGACCGTGCCCGTC
>NZ_JAHSTT010000037.1 GCF_019145205.1 Pseudomonas khavaziana | reverse complement strand
GGCGAAGCGTTGGCAGGGGAAACCAGCAGGCCAGCCATTGAGCCGCGAAATCATGAGTCCAGGGCGCCGACGCTGTTAAGCGAAGCGGAAGGCCACAGTGTGCATGACGATAATCGCAAGCCATGTTTCACGCCCTGCGCGGTCGTAGACCCTGAGCATGCTGGGAAGTCAACTGTACGGAAGCTGGGAGATCTCATCCGTTGTCTGGTCGTGACAAGCCAGACGGGGTAGGAAAGGTCACAAGCCAAAAGCCTGCCGTCTACGCGGATGAGAAGTCGGATAACTCCGTAGTACCTGAGAAGTTGTCGAACAATGGGTTTTGCTCAGCGGAGACAATGGAGGAAAGGGAGTTAGCCAAGGGGAACAGCGAACAGCCTTCCGCACCCCGGACGCAGAGCCGGACAAGTGCGTTGTTAGGGTTGCTCGCTGTACGTCAAGCAGCTCGGCGAGATCGCCGGGTAAAGTTCACGAGCTTGCTGCACCACGTGACGGTCGAGCTATTGCACGAGAGTTTCTACAATCTCAAGCGAGACGCGGCCAGTGGTGTGGATAGTCTATCGTGGCGAGAGTATGAGCAAGGTCTGCTCACAAGGCTGACAGCCTTACACGACAAAGTGCATAGTGGCCGCTATCGCGCCCAGCCTGTCCGGCGGGTGTTTATCCCAAAGGCAGATGGTAGCGAGCGCCCGCTGGGCGTAACCGCACTGGAAGACAAGATCGTCCAGACCGCAGTCGTGCAAGTGCTCAACGCAATTTATGAGCAGAACTTTCTCGGACTCTCGTATGGTTTTCGCCCAGGTCGAGGGCAACACGATGCATTGGATGCGTTATCGGTAGGAATACAGAATTCGCGTGTTCGTTGGATATTGGACGTGGATATTCGAGCGTTCTTTGACACCATCGATCACGAATGGATGATGTGCTTCCTGCAACACCGAATTGCGGATAGGCGAATGTTAGCGCTGATAGTTCGATGGCTGCGCACAGGTGTTCTCGAAAATGGAAAGCGCATTCCTGCGAAGCAGGGCACGCCGCAAGGTGCGCCCATTTCACCGTTGCTTGCCAACATCTACCTGCACTACGTGATGGACTTGTGGATCAGGCAATGGCGCGAGCGTACTGCACGAGGTCAGATGATTGCTGTGCGATACGCAGACGACAGTGTGCTTGGATTTGAAAAGCATGAAGATGCATGGAGTTTTCGCCAGGCGTTGGAGGCTCGACTAGCCCAGTTCAACCTGACACTGCATCCAGAGAAAACACGTTTGCTACGGTTTGGCTGGTTCGCGATCGAAGATCGCAAGAAGCGCGGGGAAGGAAAACCGGAAACTTTCGATTTTCTCGGGTTCACGCATATCTGTAACAAAACCAAGAACGGGATGTTTGTGGTTAGACGCGTGACCATCGCCAAGCGTATGAGAACGACAATCAGGGAGATACGGGTGCGGTTACACAAGCGCAGACATGAGCCCGTCCCGGTAATCGGACAATGGTTGAGCCGTCTGTTTAAAGGTTACTGCAACTACTATCACGTACCCGGTAACACACGGCGACTGGATGCCTTTCGCCGTGAAGTGATCGGTGCGTGGAGGCA
>NZ_JAHSTT010000036.1 GCF_019145205.1 Pseudomonas khavaziana | reverse complement strand
TTAGGTGAGTCTTCAAGTGCGGATAGCAGCGCCTGGCGCCCTTCAGCGTTTAGTAAAACAGCACCGCTGGGTAATACTTGGCCGAAAGGTAGATCTGTTATATTGTTAACAAGTGTTTTCAGTACAGCTGTATTGACTAATACACTTTCCGCTCCCGTTCGTATCTCCATCGTGTCGGGCCTTTGCGATGCAGCCTCTGTTGTGTTTGGCGCCGTGAGTTGAAGTGCATCTAATAGCCCGCGCACGGTGATTTCCTCTCTCGGAGCTCCCAGCACGCTGCCCGGCAGTTCAAGAGACACGCCCTCTGTTTCTAACAGTGAGCGAACGTAGTCGGTCATGTCAGATTTTTTTGAACTCATTTTTTTCTTCCTTATATTTTCAGCATCGAATAAAGCCCTTCTTGATCTGGGCAGGGGAAGTATGGCACCAAGGTCTGCTCCGCGACTCATTAAAATGTTTAATTGGGGCACTCTAAGTGATCGATTTTGACCGTCTGTCGCTGTGTGGAATATTCTTCGTGCTGGAGAGAAAATTCGGCCTCTCATTTGAATGGTTCATATCTATCCTTCTTTTGTCTTTTGTCTTTTGTCTTTTTGTCGAGATTTTAGTCCCTATGCGCCTTTTGTCCCTGCTAAGAATCAATTTTTTCCGTCGTCGAGCCGCCCGCCAACAAGTTGCACCTTCGCCCCGGCTCCTCGCGCTGCTGTCTCGTCTTGTGTTGGTGGTAGGAGTGTCCGGCGCCAATTCTTCAACGGCTGTCGAGGGAGGGCATGTGGTGGCTGGGCAAGCGACCATCAGCGTAGGGCCAGGCGCAACGACTATCAATCAAGATTCGAGCCGCGCGGCGATTAATTGGAACAGCTTCAACATCGGCCACGGGAATAAGGTGCAGTTCAATCAACCAGGTGCTGACTCCGCGACGCTCAATCGGGTGATTGGTGCAGGACAGACAACCATCGATGGCATCCTCAACGCCAACGGGCGGGTGTTTATTGTTAATCCCAATGGCGTCGTTTTTGGGAAGGGCGCTTCAGTAGACGTGGGCGCCCTGACTGCGACAACGTTGGGGATCACTAATGAAGCCTTCATGCAGGGTGATAATAACCTGCATTTCAGTAGCGCCGGCAATACGGTGCCTGGCTTTGTTAAAGTCGAAGCGGGCGCGCAAATCACCGCGAAATCCTTTGTGGCCTTGTTGGCAGAAAATACAGTTAGTAATGCGGGCACTATTACCGCTGGTACAGATGCAAATGTCGCGGGTCGCGGTATTGCGATGGTCGCCGGCACAGTTGCCTCCACCATTCATCTGGGTAGTTTTGACGTAACCGTAGACCGGCAGTCGATGGATGCGTTAGTGGCGAACTCTGGTGATTTGGTGATTGGCGAGTCAATGGCGGATGGATCGATTCTGCTCAATGCTACGGGGCGTAACGCGCTGATGCGCTCTCTCTTAAGCAGCTCTGGGAAGATCACCAACAAAAGTCGTGGTGCAGGTAGTCTTACGTCGCTGACATCGGGCGGTGGTCTCTCTCATTTGGGCGCAATCGAGGCTGCAGCAGGTAAGGTGGAGATGTATGCTCCGGAGATTGCGATTGACGGCAATGTGACTGTGGGCGATGACAGGACGCCAGTGCCGACGAAAGTCAATATCGGCGATGCTAACACTGAGCATGTAGCGCAAGGTATTGAGAGTGTCATAACGGCTAGCAGCCAGTCTCATGCGCAAATCAATATTGAAGCTAAGAAAGTGCTAAAGCTGTCGGGTGAATTATTTGCGCTGCCCGGTGAGATCTCTCTTAAATCGAAAATTCTGGATGTGGGGCTGTTGGTGCCGGTCGCGGACAAGGTTGCGCTGTCCGGCGTTGAGGCTTG
>NZ_JAHSTT010000034.1 GCF_019145205.1 Pseudomonas khavaziana | reverse complement strand
TCTAGGGCACGACCTGATCCATCTCGGCGAGGAAGCGTTCGCGGCGTGTCTGCTTGCGCTTGTCGGCATATTCGAAATCGGAAAAGCTCATCTGGCTCATGGGCGGCTCGGGTCAGGTGGTCAGTCGTATTTCATCACATCTTGGGACTTGTTCGGAGATTCCCAGGCGCTTAGTATGAATCAAAGAAATTTAACGGTCCGTGCGAATGCCTGGGGTCGTGAACCTCTGGCAGAATTAATATGTGAGTATGTCATTTTGTCGCCCGCAGTCTTCAAGCGTAGTTTTAAACAGTATTATATAAACTAAAATCTGACACGGGCGGTACACTTGCCCTATGCACAATCGATTTCGCTTTATTACACAGTCGTTCACGAGGGGCGGCTCGAAGCTACCGGAGGTCCGTTGTCGCCGGAAAAATGTGCGGGCCATTTCGACAATTACCCCTGTTGGCCGGTTGCAATTATTTCGCAAACGGCGTTCAGCGCCACTGGGGAGTTGCTGAAGCGTAAGCTTGGTAATAATGTTCGTTTTTGCGTGAGAGAGACTACGTTATTTGCAGAGAAATTATTTTGCGCAAGCACCGTGTTAAAGTTTAATATAGAGCTAGCTGGGTGTAACAATTTATGTTTTAAAGTGTTGCTCGTATTTATCGAGGGAGTGAGGAGATTGCCAGGTTGATCAGTACGCTAGAGATAAAAAAAGGATGGGGGGGCGTAACTTTAATTTGAGGTGGCTTCATTAGGCTCAGTCTGCTTAATGAAGCCGATTAAACTTTTAGAAACCGAAGATTGGGCTGTATTCGGGTGCATACTTTTCACTTTTTAGTCGCTTGTAATACCCTATTATTTCCGCTAAAGAATGGAACTGACTGACGCGTTGAGAGGGATGAACGAAAATTGGTTTGTCACCGGCGTCAAAGCCGGGGCTAAATGGATTACCTGTTTCGTCATTGTGCCAAACAAGGTTACCTCCTCGGTATCCTTCGCGTGCAATTTCTTTATTTAATGCACGAACGATGGTTTTGCCAAACTGGTGCAGATTACCCATGTCAGGATCTTCCTGTTGTCCATATAATGCCTTAGGCTTGATAAAATCAAGGTTAAAATTGCCCCTTAACATCTTCGGCGCCGCTCTTAACGGGCGTGTATTGACGGATTGGCTTTCTTTGGGGATGATAGTAAATAGGTCGTAGTCTGCAGTGATGGGAAGAGGAGCTCCGGTAGCGTCAGATTGCGGTAAATTTGACATGACCCTCACGGGTTTCAATTTATCGTCTAGCACTAGACCGTCATTTCGAATTTTAAAATGTTGCAGTCCGCTTGGGTACCAAGCACAATACCTATCTTGTCCGAGATGAGTCAGCACCTCAGCGGCAACTAATTCTGCTATTCGCAAGCGGCTAATTTTAAGCGGAAGCGCTTTAGCTCCTTTATTGATTGCAGCGGCTATATAGTCGCTCTGTTTTTTATAGGCCGTTCGGCTAACTTTTGAATAAATAGGATTCTCTGCAATGAATCCTGCTGTCGGTCCTGATGGACTCGACTTCGCTTTCATATGGAAGTTTTTTGAAGGGTAGTTTTCGCGAAGTAAGCTTTCGCCTAATGGATTTGGTGCCCGTATACCTAATACAACATTGTACCTTTTTGCGACGCGCTTGAATGCTTCAACATAGAGCAAGTGCACATCGGCGCCGCTTACGGTGGGAATCTGTTTGAATGGCTGCGAGTTAGTCGTCTCGCTATCCTGTTCATTATCCGTCAGCGATGAGCGTCCGGATCGAATGGGAAGTTTTTCTTCCGTTAGAGTAGTGTGCATAAATACCTTCTTAACTCGATATGACGGTAAATTTATGAATAGCTAATGTGCAGAACGCAGAGGCGTACCATGGAGCGTACTACTCATGAGCTATCAGTGCTTACTGAGGATAGTCATAAATGTGAATATTCGTTCCGCCATGAAGGAAATTTCATGCAATTTCTCCTTGGACGCTTAG
>NZ_JAHSTT010000033.1 GCF_019145205.1 Pseudomonas khavaziana | reverse complement strand
ACAGACCGAACAAAAAACGACATAGCAGAACGGTTGACGCGACAACTACCTTGAAAAACGCCGTATGTCTTGAGCAGCCTTTGTAAACTTCAAAACTAGTGGTAAAATTACGCACATTGGAGCGTCGAATGTTAAGGAAATCTGACGCGTTTCGTATTGGATAGGAGTAGTTTGATCATGATTGCTAACGAGCTTGCCATAACCGTCGCGTGTGACTCGCTATTTTTCATTGCTATTAACCCTGGTAGTGAGTTTACCTAGATCCCGAGACCATCCCCGCCCGCGATTCGACCGAAAGCGAATTAGTGTTTGTAGATCTAGACAAACCGGGGCAATCAAAATATGGACTGTAATAAGATTTCCGCTTCCCCATTTGTTAGAAACTCTGTATAAAGTCAAAGTCGGAAGCACAAATCAATTTTTTCTTTTGGGTATGGAGGCGATCATGAAGTATTATATAGAAAACAAAAACCAAAGAAGTTTCAGTCGCAACTCTTATAATCGCATAAGCGGCACTGAGGCTCTAGAAGTTAAGGCGGGGGGTGATGAAAGTCGAGCGCATTACCATACATATTTAAAGCCAAAGATTTTAGAAAATAAACACATTGATAAGTTTAACGCGTTAAAATCAATTGAAACGGTGTTAGGAGTGCGCTCTACTGGATCCCAAGCGGAGTACCTGGAGCATGTTATTAACAAGTTATATCACGCTCCCGCTACGGTAAACATGCAAGTAGCACAAATACCAAAAATAAACTCAACCGAGTTTAGGAACGTTTGGTCTGTAGGTGAGCGCGGCGGCGAAGAAGACATGTGGGGCGAGACAGAACAAAGATTACGAGATGCAACAGAGCAGGTGTTTTTTCAATATGGCGAAAGTGCTGACATCGCATTTAAACGTCGCGCTACATGGCGATTTAACTCGCGTACTGCTAATCCCGATTTTGATCCGAACTCTCGACCGATTTACGCCGCTCTCCATGCCATCCAACCCTTCCTGGTCGGTGGCGCTCCAGAGTATGGCGATGCAGCGTTTTATTTAAGAGACCATATAAAAGAACATTCGACGGTATCCTCGCGCGATACTTTGTTTCTTCTTACCGATTGGTTTAATGAGCGTCGCGATTATTCGACTTTAGCACCGCGTTCGCTTGGCGTATTCGGCAGCGACGGTGTGGAGCGGTCAAACTTATATCCCGTTGTAGCAACAGCTACCAAAAATCAGCTACTTTTACTTACTGAGCTTGGAAGTGTCGAAGACCCAGTTGATTACATCGAGCTTCATTCCCACGGTGGACTGTCTATTTCTGAGGATGTATCGCACGTTGCGATATCAGCCCTACCTTCCACCTCCCTTGGGGCAGAGATCAACGATACGTTGAGCGGCCTATTCGGGCATCCTAAAAAAAGCCCCCAATCATAGCGGCCAGTTCTCTACAAACTTATTGCTGAGATCAGTTAAAATGATAAATATTAAATTTTGATTTGGAAAAATCCAACACTTCCCGCGGGGATGCTCTGAGAGAGCCAGATGTTTTCGGTTACCAAATTATCCGAACTTTTCAAAAGATGAAGCATGACGGAATTTGATCAATCATCTCGTTTTTTTGGCCCGTTCGAGCGCCGCAAGTATTTTGCAGTGAGTATTTTTCCGCATTACAGACACACCTCTTCTGCGCTTGATAATAAATATGGTTGAACTATCCACGGATTTAACAGAACAGACAACGTCTCTATCTGCGCCGTACTCTTGGTCAAGTCCGAAAGCTCTCTTTTTCGAATTCGGTTTACGGCAATCTAGGCAAATAGCTGATGCAGTATCCATGATTTCAATCAGGAGCCTCTCATCATAATGCGTTCCAAAACAAGCGTGGAAAATCTATGGTTACCTTCTATCTTGTAACGCTGATCAGTTGTAACCGGCCCTTAAATCCCACCTAGTTAGGAATCGCATACGGCTCATGCGTCGAATACATTTTTTCATATACAAAATAGCTTTAACTACTCAACCGGCGTTTTTCAAGGTAGTTGTCGCGTCAACCGTTCTGCTCTGCCGCTTTTTGTTCGGTC
>NZ_JAHSTT010000032.1 GCF_019145205.1 Pseudomonas khavaziana | reverse complement strand
GTACACCTCACGGTGCACAACGCATGACTCGGGGTCGAGGTGTTTCGCCATAACTTCTCTCGTAGGGACTTTCACCCTTTATCAACTGCCAGCTTGGCTGGCGCACTAAGCGCTCCATGAACCCCACATTCAAAGCGCTTAGCTGATCCCGGATGCTGTGCTCCCGATTTCTTTCTGGAGCCCGTCCGCCATGATGCGACCCGATGCAAAAGTCGAAAAAGTGTATCTGTATCCCAAACCTGTCGACTTCCGGAAATCCATCGACGGCCTGGCTGCGCTGGTCGAGTTGGACATTAAGGTCGCGGTTTTTGACCCCGTGCTTTTCGTCTTCCTCAACAAACCCCGCAACCGAGTGAAGATTTTATATTGGGAGCGCAACGGCTTCTGTCTATGGCTCAAACGGCTGGAGTCTGAGCGGTTCAAAACATCGCCCGATGCCGGCAACGAGGCGATAGTCCTGACCGTTCAGGAACTCAACTGGATGCTTGATGGTTTTGACCTCTGGCGTAACCGTCCCCATCAGGTTTTGACGCCACGATTCGTGGCCTGATTCGGTATAATCCAGGGCATGATTTCGATGCCCAAAGACCTTCCTGACGACCCTGCGCTGCTCAAGCAATTGCTAGAGCAGATGTTGATTGAGCGCGAGTCTAACAGGGGCCGCATCGTTCATCATGAAGAAGAAAACGCGCTGCTGCACCAGCGCCTGTTCGGACGTAAATCCGAGCAGACACCCGATCTGGCAACGCCTCAGCTAGCCCTTTTCAACTAGGCGGAAAGCATCGCCGAGCCTGTCGGCGAAGGCGTTGAAGAAGAGGTTGTCGCTCCGGCCAAGCGTCGCGGCAAACGCAAGCCGCTGCCTGCCGACCTGCCACGTATCGAAGTCATCCACGAACTTCCCGAGCATGAACTGACGTGTGCCTGCGGCTGCCGCAAACACGTCATTGGCAAGGAAGTCAGCGAGCAGCTTGAAATCGTACCGATGCAGATCCGAGTGATCAAACACGTTCGTAAAGTTTACGGTTGCCGCGACTGCGAGACGGCCCCGGTCACTGCGGACAAGCCGGCTCAACTGATTGAAAAAAGCATGGCTAGCGCAAGTGTTCTGGCGATGCTGCTGACCACCAAATACGTGGACGGTTTGCCGCTCCACCGCTTTGAAAAAGTACTGGGCCGCCATGGCATCGATATTCCACGTCAGACCCTGGCTCGCTGGGTTATCCAATGCGGTGAGCACTTTCAGCCGTTGCTGAATTTAATGCGCGACAGCCTCTTGGCCAGTCGGTCCAGTTTTAAGCGAGGCCGTAAACTCGCGCCGATTAAAGAGGTGACGAATGTCAGACGGGATGACCATTCGAGCGTGCCACGTGCCACCACGAAGGACAAGGTTGTCGCTTGCCATAAGAACCCTTCCAGGATATTCAAGCCTGTAAGGCTACATGTTTCTTCACCATTTTGTAGCAGTATTTTATAGCAAATCCACGGCTTTAGCCCTTAAAAGCCCGGATTTACCAGCTTTTTGTTGCTTCTGTGGAAAGTCTCCTTTGATGGCGATGCTGCGGGTTCATCTCATGCAGAACTGGCTCGGTTACGGCGATCCTTCGATGGAAGAAGCGCTGTACGAGACAACGATCTTGCGCCAGTTTTCCGATCTGGGCATGGAGCGGATCCCAGATGAAACTACCATCCTCAACTTCCGTCGTCTCCTGAAAAAGCATGAGTTGGCACTGGTATTCTCGGCGTGATCTATGGCTATCTGGGCGACCGTGGCTTGTCGCTGAGACAAGGCACCATCGTCGATGCCATTCTGATTCATGCACCCAGCTCGACCAAGAACAAGGACGGCAAACGCGACCCTGAGATGCATCAAACCAAGAAAGGTAACCAGTATTACTTCGGTGCCAAAGCTCACATTGGTGTCGACTATGAGTCAGGGCTGTTGCACAGCGAGGTGGTCACTGCGGCTAACGTCGCGGATGTAACCCCAGTTGACAAACTGCTACACGGCATCGAGAACGTGGTCTACGCAGATGCGGGCTATACCAGTGTCGAAAAGAGCGAAGAGCATGCGGGACGCAAAGTCATCTGGCAGATTGCAGCCCGGCTCAGCATCTACAAAAAACATGGTACAAGCAGCACGCTGTACGAGGCGATGCGCAAGATCGAGAAAGCCAAGGCCCAGGTTCGTTCCAAGATCGAGCATCCATTTCGAGTGATCAAGCTTCAGTTTGGTTATACGAAAGTGCGGTTACGAGGCTTGGTGAAAAACACTGCTCAGGAGGTGACGCTTTTCGCTCTGTCGAACCTTTGGATGGCGCGTCGATATTTGCTCTCCAGCGCAGGAGAGGTGCGTCCGCAATGAGGAAAATAGCTGCTGCGAGGAGCGTGCAGCGGCAAAAATGGATGGAAAATGCGGCAGACTTGGTCGATTTGGAACGGCTGCCGTTTTTGAAAGCACCTATGGCTCAGCAGTCGAAAAATAGCGGCCTACTTCAGACTATCCCTAAGGAATCTCCGAACAAGTCCCAAGATGGATGAAATACGCCTGACCACTTGACCCGAGCCGCCCATGAGCCAGATGAGCTTTTCCGATTTCGAATATGCCGGCAAGCGCAAGCAGACACGCCGCGAACGCTTCCTCGCCGAGATGGATCAGGTCGTGCCCTGGACTACTGGGCTTGATCGAGCCGTTCTACCT
>NZ_JAHSTT010000031.1 GCF_019145205.1 Pseudomonas khavaziana | reverse complement strand
GGTGTGATTCGTCAACTCGGGGCAATACAGGCTTATAAAAACGAACATCCTGAGAGTGTGGAAGCCATAGCCTACGTATTGGCCGCGGCTCAAGGCCCGAAGGGCGTTGCTCAATTCATCGCAATGAAGGCTGTTGAGGGGACCGAGGCGGGGCAAGCGATCTCGGAAAACATAGACAAGGCCAATGCTTTCGTCGGACAGAAGGTCGCTCAAATCGTCGAAGGAACCGAGCTGAATCCGACTTATGACAGTGACAAATTTCTGATTGGCGGGGGAGAGCTGCTTTCCAGTATATTGTTTGGGGCGATGCCTGCTCGTAAAGGTGAGGGTGCAAAAAGGACGGACAAAGGAAAGGCGCCATACACCTCGACTGTCTCGACGGATGCTGAGGCTGGCATGCCGTATGCCCACCCGGTAAAGGGGGCTGGTGCAAAAGAGGTGCCCGCTGTTAAATGGAGTGCTCAAGAGAAGCACTTTCCAGGTCATAATTCGTACACGCCAGGCCGTAGTGTTTTGAGCAGTGACCCCCGCAAGCTTGCCGAAAGTGCTGGAACTGGACAGCAGGTCGGTAATATTCCAGTTGGCATGCCAGGCTCGAAAGAAAGGGTGAATTTTGGTGGGCCTATAGGGACGTATATAGATGGAGCAGGCGTGGCAACACCTACAGCGAATGGAATAATTCACTACTCTAAGGATGGTATCCACATTGTGCCAGCGAGGCCGTGAATAATGTGTTCTCTTGATGATGTGATCGTGATGGCCCGTCTAAATATTCAAAGAGCATTGTTAGGTGAGGTTTCAGGGAAGCTTCGTGCTGTTATATTTTCAGTATCGGGACTGATTCTGAATATTAGATTCTATTTTGACGGAGAAATCGATGATGATGATTTTGAGTCTGCCTCCTGTGTTGAAACTGAGGTGATTGCTGATTACGAGGATGACTGGACGGTTATAGTGAAGTGCTTGCGGCTAGATGCCTCGGAGCCGATACTTGATCAGGGGATTTGGGTATTTAAGCGGCGTGAAATTTAAGAGTAATTAGGTTGGTGCAAAAGCGGCAGGTGAAGTTGCTATACCTGTGTCCGGTCGAGTGCAATCTCGTATAAATATTGCCAATGGGCGGACGGAAACTACCCCGCTCCGTGATACCGGAAAACCTGTATCTGCGGGCTTTGATCATGTTTTGAAAGGTCATTTCGACGTAGAAGTCTCCAATTCCCGCTTTGTGTTTACTATTAGCCCAAATGAGTTGAAGGGGGTTCTTCAGAGCGGCCCAGTCGTTAAGTCACCTGTTACTGCGCTACCAGATGGTCAATTTGTAAGGACAGTTGATACGTGCAGAGTCATCGGAACAACTACGCTGAAAGATGGAGGTGTTCCTACGTCTGTGATAAAAGTATTTACTGATAAGGCAGGCAATTTGATAACGGCTTTCACCGCTAAGGCAGTGAACTAATGCGATCTCTCCCTGTATATGTGTGGCGTGAACTTCAGTCGGCTGTGACGCTGCTGGATGAGAATTCATCTTTAAGGGAGACTCTTGGAGTGATTCTTTCGTGGATTAGGGAGAACTACAAATGCTTCACTGTTGAGCCGTTTTCGACCTATGGGATTGATGAGTTTTCGCATGTGGATGAGAGTTTGATGCCGGTTGAGTTTTCGTCATTGCTGCCTAGCGATATAACTCAATTTAAAAAAGTAATTTTTGGATATCAGGCTAATGAGGCAGATGCTATTGCGAGATTTCTACGTGACACAATAGAAGCATTGATAACTGTTGAGACTGATAAACAATGCCCTAAGTGTCAATCCGATGGGATGCGTATTTTCATCGGTAGATATAACGGGTTACTGGCTTACCAGTGTGACGTCTGTGGTCATTCTAATTATTCAGATGGGTCTAAGGTAAGTGGTGGAGAGTTGGAGTTTGTGAGCGAGAAAAGACTACGAGAACTCAACATGATCTAATGGTGCAAAGGCGACAGGTGCCTCGCTAGACAACGTAGCTAGTAGTATCCATGCTGGCCAGCAAGGCAAGCATATTCTGGGGCATAAAAATTTTCTTCCAAAACGCAGTTATCTTAATGAAGGAGTCGATCCTCAAAAACTGTTGAATGGCGCTCATGCGGGTGAGTTTCCTGTCGTAGGTTATGGTTCAAGAGGGCAGCCAATAGTTGATTTTGGCAAAAATATTTGTGTTGATGGCACAACGGGCTTAGCGACAAGATATGGAACAATACATTCAGGTAAAAGCGGAGCGCATATTATTCCAACAAATCCTACTACTGTCGGAGCGAAACCATGAAAGCTTTACCTGACTGGTTAGTCTTATGTATTTGGCATGCTCTGATTGGTGAGATATATCCAGCTGTAAGGGCGATTGCTATTTCACTGTCAGATGATAGGGAGTTACTTATTCGTTACTATCTTGACAGGCCGTCTACAGACTTTGACTGGGAAAGCTTAGAGGTTGTTGCCACGAATATTTCAGCCTCAGTTGGTCAAGACAAAATTTCCCACGTAGATTTAGATTGTAAATTTTTGCTTGATTCAATAGGGCGTCTTGAGTGTCTGGACGGCTTCATCTACTGTCGCAGAGAATATGATTTGTAGGTGCAAAAGCGACAGAAAAAAGGTGATAGATTGTTTTCTCTGAAAAATACATCTGTCACCTTTTATCGGCAAGGGTAACCTGGAGCGAGAAGGCCAACGCCAACAAGAGGCTTACCTCTATGCCGGCGACCGTCTGGGGTTCGCCAGTGGCAAAGAA
>NZ_JAHSTT010000030.1 GCF_019145205.1 Pseudomonas khavaziana | reverse complement strand
TGACGATGACCTACTCTCACATGGGGAAACCCCACACTACCATCGGCGATGCATCGTTTCACTACTGAGTTCGGGATGGGATCAGGTGGTTCCAATGCTCTATGGTCGTCAAGAAATTCGGGTACTGAGTCGTGGCCGGCTGGCCTCGCTTCAGCAAATTGGGTATGTGACAGCTGTCGGTGTTTTGTGAGCGTCGAACTTTCGGTTCATTTTCGTCTTCACACACCGCAATCTGATGCTCGTTAGAGTAGTCAAATTGCTTGGGTGTTATATGGTCAAGCCTCACGGGCAATTAGTATTGGTTAGCTCAACGCCTCACAGCGCTTACACACCCAACCTATCAACGTCGTAGTCTTCGACGGCCCTTCAGGGGACTCAAGGTCCCAGTGAGATCTCATCTTGAGGCTAGTTTCCCGCTTAGATGCTTTCAGCGGTTATCTATTCCGAACATAGCTACCCGGCAATGCCACTGGCGTGACAACCGGAACACCAGAGGTTCGTCCACTCCGGTCCTCTCGTACTAGGAGCAGCCCCTCTCAAATCTCAAACGTCCACGGCAGATAGGGACCGAACTGTCTCACGACGTTCTAAACCCAGCTCGCGTACCACTTTAAATGGCGAACAGCCATACCCTTGGGACCGGCTTCAGCCCCAGGATGTGATGAGCCGACATCGAGGTGCCAAACACCGCCGTCGATATGAACTCTTGGGCGGTATCAGCCTGTTATCCCCGGAGTACCTTTTATCCGTTGAGCGATGGCCCTTCCATACAGAACCACCGGATCACTAAGACCTACTTTCGTACCTGCTCGACGTGTCTGTCTCGCAGTCAAGCGCGCTTTTGCCTTTATACTCTACGACCGATTTCCGACCGGTCTGAGCGCACCTTCGTACTCCTCCGTTACTCTTTAGGAGGAGACCGCCCCAGTCAAACTACCCACCATACACTGTCCTCGATCCGGATAACGGACCTGAGTTAGAACCTCAAAGTTGCCAGGGTGGTATTTCAAGGTTGGCTCCACGCAGACTGGCGTCCACGCTTCAAAGCCTCCCACCTATCCTACACAAGCAAATTCAAAGTCCAGTGCAAAGCTATAGTAAAGGTTCACGGGGTCTTTCCGTCTAGCCGCGGATACACTGCATCTTCACAGCGATTTCAATTTCACTGAGTCTCGGGTGGAGACAGCGCCGCCATCGTTACGCCATTCGTGCAGGTCGGAACTTACCCGACAAGGAATTTCGCTACCTTAGGACCGTTATAGTTACGGCCGCCGTTTACCGGGGCTTCGATCAAGAGCTTCGCGTTAGCTAACCCCATCAATTAACCTTCCGGCACCGGGCAGGCGTCACACCCTATACGTCCACTTTCGTGTTTGCAGAGTGCTGTGTTTTTAATAAACAGTCGCAGCGGCCTGGTATCTTCGACCGGCATGAGCTTACGGAGCAAGTCCTTCACCCTCACCGGCGCACCTTCTCCCGAAGTTACGGTGCCATTTTGCCTAGTTCCTTCACCCGAGTTCTCTCAAGCGCCTTGGTATTCTCTACCCAACCACCTGTGTCGGTTTGGGGTACGGTTCCTGGTTACCTGAAGCTTAGAAGCTTTTCTTGGAAGCATGGCATCAACCACTTCGTCATCTAAAAGATGACTCGTCATCAGCTCTCGGCCTTAGAATCCCGGATTTACCTAAGATTCCAGCCTACCACCTTAAACTTGGACAACCAACGCCAAGCTGGCCTAGCCTTCTCCGTCCCTCCATCGCAATAACCAGAAGTACAGGAATATTAACCTGTTTTCCATCGACTACGCTTTTCAGCCTCGCCTTAGGGACCGACTAACCCTGCGTCGATTAACGTTGCGCAGGAAACCTTGGTCTTTCGGCGTGGGTGTTTTTCACACCCATTGTCGTTACTCATGTCAGCATTCGCACTTCTGATACCTCCAGCAAGCTTCTCAACTCACCTTCACAGGCTTACAGAACGCTCCTCTACCGCATCACTTACGTGATACCCGTAGCTTCGGTGTATGGTTTGAGCCCCGTTACATCTTCCGCGCAGGCCGACTCGACTAGTGAGCTATTACGCTTTCTTTAAAGGGTGGCTGCTTCTAAGCCAACCTCCTAGCTGTCTAAGCCTTCCCACATCGTTTCCCACTTAACCATAACTTTGGGACCTTAGCTGACGGTCTGGGTTGTTTCCCTTTTCACGACGGACGTTAGCACCCGCCGTGTGTCTCCCATGCTCGGCACTTGTAGGTATTCGGAGTTTGCATCGGTTTGGTAAGTCGGGATGACCCCCTAGCCGAAACAGTGCTCTACCCCCTACAGTGATACATGAGGCGCTACCTAAATAGCTTTCGAGGAGAACCAGCTATCTCCGAGCTTGATTAGCCTTTCACTCCGATCCACAGGTCATCCGCTAACTTTTCAACGGTAGTCGGTTCGGTCCTCCAGTTAGTGTTACCCAACCTTCAACCTGCCCATGGATAGATCGCCCGGTTTCGGGTCTATTCCCAGCGACTAGACGCCCTATTAAGACTCGCTTTCGCTACGCCTCCCCTATTCGGTTAAGCTCGCCACTGAAAATAAGTCGCTGACCCATTATACAAAAGGTACGCAGTCACCCAACAAAGTGGGCTCCCACTGCTTGTACGCATACGGTTTCAGGATCTATTTCACTCCCCTCTCCGGGGTTCTTTTCGCCTTTCCCTCACGGTACTAGTTCACTATCGGTCAGTCAGTAGTATTTAGCCTTGGAGGATGGTCCCCCCATATTCAGACAAAGTTTCTCGTGCTCCGTCCTACTCGATTTCATGACTAAGAGATTTTCGCGTACAGGGCTATCACCCACTATGGCCGCACTTTCCAGAGCGTTCCGCTAATCTCAAAGCCACTTAAGGGCTAGTCCCCGTTCGCTCGCCACTACTAAGGGAATCTCGGTTGATTTCTTTTCCTCAGGGTACTTAGATGTTTCAGTTCCCCTGGTTCGCCTCTTGCACCTATGTATTCAGTACAAGATAACCATCTTATGATGGCTGGGTTCCCCCATTCAGACATCTCCGGATCAAAGTCTGTTTGCCGACTCCCCGAAGCTTTTCGCAGGCTACCACGTCTTTCATCGCCTCTGACTGCCAAGGCATCCACCGTATGCGCTTCTTCACTTGACCATATAACCCCAAGCAATCTGGTTATACTGTGAAGACAACATTCGCCGAAAATTCGAATTTCTCAATTAAGAGAACTCACAAATTTTACCTTAGCCTGATCCGTTACCAGTGAAAGTAACGTTCAGTCTATCTTTCTATCACATACCCAAATTTTTAAAGAACGA
>NZ_JAHSTT010000003.1 GCF_019145205.1 Pseudomonas khavaziana | reverse complement strand
GCTTCCAGAATCTGCCGTCAACCTTCTTTTTCACATTTCTGTCATATGGGTCAAAAAAGCCCCGAAAACGCGAAAGCCGGCCCCAGGAGCCGGCTTTCCACTTACCGAGCCTTACAGGCTAGGAAAGGCGAACTGCGACGCTTCATGGCTAGCCCGTTGCGGCCAACGCTGGGTAATCGCCTTGCGACGGGTGTAGAAACGCACCCCGTCCGGCCCATAGGCATGCAGATCGCCAAACAGCGAGCGCTTCCAACCACCAAAGCTGTGATAGGCAACCGGAACCGGCAGCGGCACATTGACCCCCACCATGCCCACTTCAATCTCGTCACAGAACAGCCGCGCCGCCTCACCATCACGGGTGAAGATGCAGGTGCCATTGCCATATTCGTGATCATTGATCAGTTGCATTGCAGCTTCCAGGCTGTCGACTCGCACCACACACAGCACCGGCCCGAAGATTTCTTCTTTATAGATGCGCATCTCAGGGGTCACGCGATCGAACAGGCTGCCGCCGAGAAAGAACCCTTGTTCATGCCCGGCGATGCTCAAGCCGCGACCATCAACCACCAACTCCGCACCCGCAGCCACACCTTCTTCTATGTAGCCACTGACCTTATCCCGCGCCTGGCCCGTCACCAATGGCCCCATATCCAGACCGCAAGAGGTGCCCGCACCAATTTTCAACGCCTTGACCTGCGGCACCAACTTGGCGATCAACGCATCCGCCACTTGGTCGCCGACGCACACAGCCACCGAAATCGCCATGCAACGCTCACCACAGGAACCATAGGCCGCGCCCATCAAGGCACTCACGGCATTATCCAGATCTGCATCCGGCATCAGCACGGCGTGATTCTTCGCCCCGCCCAACGCTTGTACGCGCTTGCCGCGCCTGGTCGCTTCGGAATAGATGTACTCGGCAATCGGCGTCGAGCCTACAAAGCTCAAGGCTTTTACTTCCGGCGCTTCGATCAATGCATCAACCGCGCCCTTGTCGCCGTGCACCACACTCAGTACACCTTTAGGCAAGCCAGCTTCCTGCAACAGCTGCGCGATCAGCAGCGTCGAACTCGGATCACGCTCGGACGGCTTCAGGATGAAACAGTTACCGCACACAATCGCCAGCGGGTACATCCACAACGGCACCATGGCCGGGAAGTTGAATGGCGTAATCCCTGCCACTACGCCCAACGGCTGGAAGTCCGACCACGCATCAATGTTCGGCCCAACGTTGCGGCTGTACTCACCCTTGAGAATCTCCGGTGCCGAGCACGCGTACTCCACGTTCTCAATCCCGCGCTTGAGCTCGCCCGCGGCGTCTTCCAAAGTCTTGCCGTGTTCTTCGCTGATCAACTGCGAGATACGCGCTTCGTTCTGCTCCAGCAATTGCTTGAAACGGAACATCACCTGCGCACGCTTGGCCGGCGGCGTATTACGCCAGGCCGGAAATGCCGCCTTGGCCGAGTCGATCGCACTTTGAATGGTTTCGCGACTGGCCAACGGCACCTGGTGAATCACCTGGCCAGTAGATGGGTTGTACACATCGGCGGTACGAACGCTGTCGCTGACCAACTGGCCGTTGATCAAATGCTGGATAAGGCTCATGCAGGGCTCCTGAAAAATTGTTCTATATAGAAGGAGAAATCAGTCGATCTTGTTCAGCACTTCGCCGACCGCGTCAAACAGACGATCCAGGTCCTGCGGCTTGCTGTTGAACGTTGGCCCGAACTGCAGGGTGTCACCGCCAAAGCGCACGTAGAAACCGGCTTTCCACAAGGCCATGCCAGCCTCGAATGGCCGCACGATGGCATCCCCGTCACGCGGGGCAATCTGGATCGCACCGGCCAGACCGTAGTTACGGATGTCGATCACGTTCTTGCTGCCCTTCAGACCGTGCAGCGCATTCTCAAAGTGCGGTGCGACTTCGGCTACGCGCTGCACCAGGTTTTCCTTCTGCAACAGGTCTAATGCCGCCAGGCCAGCCGCGCAAGCCACCGGGTGCGCCGAGTAGGTGTAACCGTGGGGGAATTCCACGGCGTACTCCGGCGTCGCCTGGTTCATGAAGGTCTGATAGATCTCGCTGCTCGCAATCACCGCGCCCATCGGGATCGCGCCATTGGTGACTTGCTTGGCGACGCACATCAGGTCCGGGGTCACGCCGAAGCTGTCGGCACCGAACATCGAGCCGGTACGGCCGAAACCAGTGATCACTTCGTCGAACACCAACAGGATATTGTGCTGATCGCAAATCTCACGCAGACGCTTGAGGTAACCCTGTGGCGGCACCAGCACGCCAGCGGAACCGGCCATCGGCTCGACAAACACTGCCGCGATGTTCGACGCGTCATGCAGCTCGATCAACTTGAGCAATTCATCGGCCAGTGCAATACCGCCCTGCTCCGGCATCCCCCGGGAGAACGCATTGCTCGCCAGCAAGGTGTGAGGCAGATGGTCGACATCCATCATCGCCTGGCCAAACAACTTACGGTTACCGTTGACGCCGCCCAGGCTGGTACCGGCGATATTCACACCGTGGTAGCCGCGGGCGCGCCCGATCATCTTGGTCTTGGTGGCCTGGCCTTTCAGGCGCCAGTAGGCGCGCACCATCTTCACTGCGGTATCGGCACACTCGGAGCCGGAGTCGGTGAAGAACACGTGATTCAGGTTGCCTGGTGTCAAGTCGGTAATCTTTTCCGCCAGCTGGAAAGACAACGGATGACCGTATTGGAAGCCTGGAGAGTAGTCCAAGGTGCCCAATTGCTTGGCCACGGCTTCCTGGATTTCCTTGCGCGTATGCCCGGCGCCACAGGTCCACAACCCCGACAACGAATCGTAGATCTTGCGCCCCTTGTCATCGGTCAACCAACTGCCTTCGGCGGCCACGATCAGGCGCGGGTCGCGCTGGAAGTTACGGTTGGCGGTGTAGGGCATCCAGTGCGCATCCAGCTTAAGTTGGCTGGCCAGGGACGATGGGGCGTTTTCGGGCATGTTCATCAGCAAAACCTCGCAAGGCAAAAGGCAGCGTCGGGATCGGAAAGCGTGGTTGCAGCTAAATTGCCACGGGGATAAAGTCGATGAAATTCAACTCTTCTAACCTTCAGTCAGGACTTCACTAAACTATGAGCAGCCGTCGTCCCGACCCTCTGGCGCAAGTCAGCGATTTTGATATTCGCTTGTTGCGCATTTTTCGCAGCGTGGTGGAGTGCGGCGGCTTCTCGGCGGCAGAAGCCGTACTCGGTATTGGCCGCTCGGCCATCAGCCAACAGATGAGCGACCTTGAGCAGCGCCTCGGGCTAAGGCTCTGCCAACGCGGCCGCGCCGGGTTTTCCCTGACCGAGGAAGGTCGCGAGGTTTATCAGTCAGCCCTGCAGTTATTGAGTGCCCTGGAGAGCTTTCGCACTGAAGTCAACGGCCTGCACCAGCACCTGCGCGGTGAATTGATCATCGGCCTTACCGACAACCTCGTCACCCTGCCCCATATGCGCATCACCCATGCACTGGCGCAATTGAAGGAGCGAGGCCCGGATGTGCAGATCCAGATCCGCATGATCGCCCCCAATGAAGTGGAGCAAGGTGTGCTCGACGGACGCTTGCACGTCGGCGTGGTGCCCCAGGCCAGCGCGCTGTCTGGCCTGGAATACCAACCGCTGTACAGCGAACGCTCGCTACTCTACTGCGCAGTCGGCCACCCATTGTTTTATGCCGATAACAAACAGCTGGAAGACGAACGCATCGACGACCAGGACGCCATCGCTCCGACCTTCCGCCTGCCCGCGCAGATCCAGGCCCACTACCAGGCGCTAAACTGCACCGCCAGCGCTTCGGACCGTGAAGGCATGGCGTTCCTGATCCTTACCGGCCGCTACATCGGCTACTTGCCCGACCACTACGCCAGCCTGTGGGTGCAACAAGGCCGACTGCGCGCACTGAAACCGGCTACACGTTTTTACGATTTGAGCCTGGCATCGGTCACACGCAAGGGCCGCCGCCCTCATTTGGTGCTGGAAAGCTTCCTGGAAAGCCTGGCCGCAACCCGCTAAAACGGGCCTCGAAGTAAAAGTTGAGCAGGTGGACAGCTTTTTGCAAGGCACAGGGACCTTGAACCGTTCGCCTCGAGTTAACCCGCCATGCCCCCACAATCCTCCAGCTCCAGCGACCTGATCTACGGCCTCAACGACCGCCCGAAACCACTGCCCGCACTGTTGGCAGCGCTGCAACATGTACTGGCGGCGTTCGTCGGCATCATCACCCCACCGCTGATCATCGGCTCTACCCTCGGCCTCACCGCCCACCTGCCCTACCTGATCAGCATGGCGCTGATGGTCTCGGGCGTAGGTACTTTCATCCAGGCACGCAGGCCGTTTGGTATCGGCGCCGGAATGATCTGTCTGCAAGGCACCAGCTTTGCGTTTCTCGGCGCGGTGCTGTCAGCAGGCTTTCTGGTGAAGCAACGCGGCGGTAGCCCGGAAGATATTCTGGCGATGATCTTCGGCGTGTGCTTCTTCGGCGCGGCGGTACAGATCGTGCTGAGCCGCTTTATCGGCCAACTGCGCCGAGTCATCACGCCCCTGGTTACAGGGATTGTGATTACGCTGATCGGCATCAGCCTGATCAAAGTAGGCATCACCGACCTCGGTGGCGGTTTCAATGCACCGGACTTTGGCGCCCCCGCCAACCTGGCGCTCGGCTTGTTCGTGGTGCTGACGATCATTCTGCTCAACCGCTCCAATACCCCATGGGTGCGCCTCTCGGCGATCATCATCGGCCTGGCCCTGGGGAGCCTGGCCGCCTGGTTCAGCGGCAAACTCACTCCCCAGGCCCTGCCTGACCTGCCCCTGATCAGCCTGCCTACGCCGTTCCGCTTCGGTTTCAACTTCGACTGGAGCGCCTTCCTGCCGGTAGCGCTGATTTATCTGATCAGCAGTATCGAAACCGTCGGCGACCTCACTGCCAATTGCATGATTGCCCGCCAACCGATCAACGGCCCCTCTTATATAAACCGACTCAAGGGCGGCGTACTGGGCGATGGCGTGAGCTGCATGATCGCCGCCACCTTCAGCGCCTTCCCCAATACCACCTTCGCCCAGAACAATGGCGTGATCCAACTCACCGGCGTGGCCAGCCGTTACGTCGGCTTATATATCGGCGCGTTGCTGTTCTGTCTCGGTCTGTTTCCCCTGATCGGCGCCGTGCTGCAGCAAATTCCCAAGCCAGTGCTGGGCGGCGCAACCCTGGTGATGTTCGGCAGTGTGGCCGCTGCCGGCGTGCGTATTCTTGCCCAGGCGCCGCTGGACCGACGCAGCATGCTGATCATCGCCACCTCGTTCGGCGTCGGCCTGGGTATCGCTGCCCAACCCAACCTGCTGCACCTGATGCCAACACTGGTGCAGAACCTGTTCGACTCCGCCATCACCAGCGGCGGCCTCACCGCCATCCTCTTGTGCCTGCTACTGCCGGAAGCCAAGGCGAGCGCCACTGCCGCAAACCACACTCCAGAACGCGACAGCCTGGAACCGCTTTGACGGTTTTATTGCATCGGGACTTGTCTGAGGCTTGAGGGTGGGTTATCTGTGCACACGTCGCCTCTATCGATCAGCACGGAAACCTCCATGAGCCTCGAAGTTCCTGCCCACAGCAACCACGCCGGTAAACCCGCCAGCCGCATTCGGCAAAAGAACGAACAAGCGATTCTCCAAGCTGCTGAAGATGAATTCGCCCGCCATGGCTACAAAGGCACCAGCATGAATACCATTGCTGCCAGTGCCGGGTTGCCCAAGGCCAACTTGCATTACTACTTCAGCAACAAGCTGGGCCTTTACATCGCGGTACTCAGCAATATCCTCGAACTGTGGGACAGCACCTTCAACGCGCTGACAGCCGAGGACGACCCTGCCGTGGCGCTCACGCGCTATATCCGCACCAAGATGGAATTTTCGCGACGCCAGCCACAAGCCTCGCGGATCTTCGCCATGGAGATCATCAGCGGCGGCGAATGCCTCACCGAATATTTCAGCCAGGACTATCGCGCCTGGTTCAGTGGCCGGGCGGCGGTGTTCCAGGCCTGGATCGACGCCGGCAAGATGGACCCCGTCGATCCGGTGCACTTGATCTTCCTGCTGTGGGGCAGCACCCAGCACTACGCCGACTTCGCCACCCAGATCTGCCGTGTCACCGGTCGCACCAAGCTGACCAAGCAAGACATGGAAGACGCTGGCACCAATCTGATCCAGATCATCCTCAAAGGCTGCGGCATCAAGCCAGCCCAATAAACGAAGCGAGTTATGTCTTTTACGCTGACAGGCCTTTGCGAATTTCGTGAAGAAATCCGCAAAAGCCGCTTTATCACCCTGGCGGCACCCATCACCAGCCCGCAGGACGCCCAGGCATTTTTCGAGCAATACAGCGACCTGAATGCCACGCATAACTGCTGGGCCTGGAAGCTGGCCGACCAATACCGCAGCAACGATGACGGCGAACCAGGTGGCACCGCCGGGCGCCCGATTCTTGCCGCCATCGAGGCACAGGGCTTTGATCAGGTCGCGGTGCTGGTAATCCGCTGGTACGGCGGCATCCAGCTGGGTACCGGCGGGCTGGCCCGTGCTTATGGCGGCGGTGCAAACAAATGCCTGCAAAATGCCGAGCGCATCGAACTGATCAGCCGCGTGCCACTGAGCTGCGCCTGTGGGTTTTCCGAGCTGAACCTGGTGAAGCTGCGTGTCGCTGAACTCGCAGGCCTGGTGCTGGAAGAAACCTTCACCGCCAACGGCGTGGAGCTGCAGCTTGCACTGGGGGAGGCACACATCGACACCCTACAAGCCCAGCTCGCCGACCTGAGCCGTGGGCGCATCCTGCTGCAACGCTGAAACTGCTACTGTTACGTGCTGAACTCCCTGAACCGCGATTTCAAAGGAAGCCTTTCATGTCTACGCCAAAAACTGCACTGATCATCGGCGCCTCACGCGGGCTGGGCCTTGGCCTGGTCAAGCAATTGCTCCAGGACGGCTGGGACGTGACCGCCACCGTGCGTGATCCGAACAAAGCCGATGCGCTGAAAACCGTCGGAGCGGTGCAGGTCGAGAAGTTGGACATGGACGACCAGCAAGCCGTGATCGCCCTGGCCCAACGCCTGAAAGACCGCACCTTCGACCTGCTGTTCGTCAACGCTGGCGTCAAGGGCCCGGCGAATCAGGAGCCCGGCCACGCCACCCTGGCGGAAGTCGGCCAGTTGTTCTTCACCAACGCAGTGGCACCGATTAACCTGGCCCAGCGCTTTGTCGGGCAGATCCGCAAAGACACCGGTGTGCTGGCCTTCATGAGCTCGGTACTGGGCAGCGTGACCATTCCCGACGGTTCGGACCTGGCGCTGTACAAGGCCAGCAAGGCTGCACTTAATTCGATGACCAACAGCTTTATCACCCAACTGGGCGATCACAAGCTGACCGTGCTTTCGATGCATCCGGGCTGGGTGAAAACCGACATGGGCGGCGAAAATGCGCATATCGACGTCGACACCAGCGTGCGCGGCCTGGTGGATCAGGTAAATGCCTACACCGGCAAGGGCGGCCACCACTTCGTGGACTACAAGGGCGACACCATCGCCTGGTAGCCCCCCAACTGTAGGAGCGAGCTTGCTCGCGAAGAACGCCCAGGCACTGCTTAAAGCCAGACTGCCCGCGTCATCGTTGACGATTTTCGCGAGCAAGCTCGCTCCTACAGAGGTAAACTGCCCACCTCGCCCTCCCCGGCGACCCTGGATCAGCAGACAGGGCAACACTGAGCTGGCAAACCTGAACCCATCATTCAGAGGAGCCGGCCAATGCCTGCGACCCGTATCTGGTTAAAAAACCCTCTCGCGATTTTCACTGCCAACGGCCTTGATGCCCGCGGCGGCCTGGTGCTGCAAGACGGTGTGATCACCGAAGTGCTGGCCCAAGGCCAAGAACCGGCACAACCCTGTGCACAGGTGTTCGACGCTCGCGAGCATGTGGTCCTGCCCGGGCTGATTAACACCCACCACCACTTCTATCAAACCCTGACCCGCGCCTGGGGCCCAGTGGTCAACCAGCCGTTGTTTCCCTGGTTGAAAACCTTATACCCGGTATGGGCACGGCTCACCCCGGGAAAACTTGCCCTGGCCAGCAAAGTCGCCTTGGCTGAATTGCTGCTCTCAGGCTGCACCACCGCAGCCGACCACCACTACCTGTTCCCCGATGGCCTGGAAAACGCCATTGATGTGCAGGTAGAAAGCGTGCGCGAACTGGGCATGCGCGCCATGCTCACCCGCGGCTCCATGAGTCTGGGCGAAGCCGATGGCGGCCTGCCGCCGCAGCAGACCGTACAACAAGGCCAGGTGATCCTCGACGACAGCCAGCGCCTGATCCGCGAATACCACCAGCGTGGCGACGGTGCACAGATCCAGATAGCCCTGGCGCCGTGCTCGCCGTTCTCGGTCACCCCCGAGATCATGCAAGCCAGCGCCGAGCTGGCCAACCGCCTGGATGTGCGCCTGCACACCCATTTGGCAGAAACCCTCGACGAGGAAGACTTCTGCCTGCAACGTTTCGGCCTGCGTACCGTGGACTACCTCGACAGCGTCGGCTGGCTCGGCCCACGCACCTGGCTGGCCCATGGTATTCACTTCAACCCGGATGAAATCGCACGCCTGGGCGCCGCCGGTACTGGCATCTGCCACTGCCCAAGCTCGAACATGCGCCTGGCCTCCGGCATCTGCCCGACCCTGGATCTGCTCGCCGCCGGCGCGCCCATCGGCCTGGGCGTGGACGGTTCCGCTTCCAACGACGCGTCGAACATGATCCTCGAAGCGCGCCAGGCCCTGTATATCCAGCGCCTGCGTTACGGCGCGGAAAAAATCACTCCCGAAGGCGTGCTGGGTTGGGCCACCAAAGGCTCGGCGCAACTACTGGGGCGTACTGATATCGGTGAATTGGCCGTGGGTAAACAGGCTGACTTGGCGTTGTTCAAGCTTGATGAGCTGCGGTTCTCCGGCAGCCACGATCCGATTTCAGCGCTGCTGTTATGCGGTGCGGATCGAGCAGATCGGGTGATGATCGGCGGCCAGTGGCGAGTCATCGACGGCCAAGTCGAAGGCCTGGACCTGAAAGGCTTGATCGCTGATCACAGCCAGGCAGCGCGGCAGTTAATCGCCGGAACCTAAGCCAAACGAGGTTCAAAATGTGGGAGGGGGCTTGCCCCCGATAGCGGTGGATCAGTGACATATAAGTGCCTGAAACACCGTCATCGGGGGGCAAGCCCCCTCCCACATTTGATTCTAGGGTGTTCTTAGAAGTCTGGTTACAGCCCCAGCAACGACAACATGATAAAGGTCGCAAACAACACAAAATGGGTCATGCCCTCGATGGCATTGGTTTCACCATCGTTCAGGTTGATCGCGCTGACAATCAGCGTGATAAACACCATCACCGTCTGCACCGGCGTCATCGCCATCTGGAACGGCTGGCCGGAATACAGGGCCATGGCCTCCATCACCGGCACCGTCAGGATCACCGTAGACAACGATGCCCCCAACGCGATATTCACCACCGACTGCATGCGGTTAGCCAACGCAGCGCGCAGTGCCGTCAGGATTTCCGGCGCGGCAGAGATCGCCGCCACCACAATCGCCGTGATCACCGGCGGGGCGCCCGTGCCTTCCAGGCCCAGGTCGAGGGTTTTGGACATCACTTCGGCCAATGCGCCGATCACGATCACCCCAAACACCAGGGTGCCGATCGAGAACGCCAGGTTGACGGGGGGCGACTGCTCCTCTTCCAGGGTTTTCTTGCGGCGTTTTTCCGGGTAGCTGTAGCTGAAGAAGTAGCTGTGCGGCCCCACCTGCATGCGCAGAAACAAGGTGTACAGCACCACCATCGCGCCGATGGTGAAGGCCGAGTAGATTTTCCAATCCGCTTCGGGGATAAACTCCGGCACCACCATCGACACGCCCATGGCAGTAAGGATCATTACGCTGTAGGTGCGTGCTGAATCATCGTTGTAGGACTGTTCGCCATGCTTGATACCCCCCATCAGCGCGGCCAGGCCGAGGATGCCGTTGATATCGAGCATCACCGCTGAGTAAATGGTGTCACGCACCAACGTGGGCGATGGCTCGTTGCTCATCATGATCGCCAGGATCACCACTTCCACCAATACCGCGGCGAGGGTCAGGATCATGGTGCCGTAGGGGTCACCTACCTTTTCCGCCAGTTGCTCGGCATGGTGCGCGACGCGCATCGAAGCCATCACGATAAAGGCGATCAGCGCCAAGCCCGCCAGCAGCGCCACCAGTTGCCCGCTGTGGAGCATCCAGTGCTCCAGCGGGTAGGCGGCAATGGCGGCGATCAGCGCCAGCAACATGAATTTTTCTTGCTTGAGGGATGTGAGCATTCCGGGCCTTTTCATACAGCGAATCAGTCATTGATGGGGTACAGACTGCGCCAAGCCGCTAACGTTTCGTTACACCTTAGTTCACGTCATCCTTGCGTGGGTGAGACAAATACTCTCCTGCTGGTCAGGTTTTGCCGATTATTTCAGCCATGGCCTGTAGAATGCCGCCATTGCACCTGATGAGATTTTAAAAATGTACGATTGGCTCAACGCCCTGCCCAAGGCTGAATTGCACCTGCACCTGGAGGGTTCGCTGGAGCCTGAGTTGCTGTTCGCCCTGGCCGAGCGCAACAAGATTGCGCTGCCGTGGAACGATGTCGAAACCCTGCGCAAGGCCTATGCCTTCAATAATCTGCAAGAGTTTCTCGACCTGTATTACAAAGGCGCCGATGTGCTGCGCACGTCCCAGGATTTCTACGACCTGACCTGGGCCTACCTGCTGCGCTGCAAGGCCCAGAACGTGATTCATACCGAACCCTTCTTCGACCCGCAGACCCACACCGACCGTGGCGTGCCGTTCGAAGTGGTGCTCAACGGCATCGCCGCGGCACTTAAGGATGGCGAGCAGCAACTGGGTATCACCAGCGGCTTGATCCTCAGCTTCCTGCGCCACCTGAGCGAAGCCGAAGCCGAGAAAACCCTCGACCAGGCCCTGCCGTTCCGTGACGCGTTCGTGGCCGTGGGCCTGGACAGCTCGGAAATGGGCCACCCGCCGAGCAAGTTCCAGCGCGTGTTCGACCGTGCCCGTCACGAAGGCTTCCTGACCGTGGCCCACGCCGGTGAAGAAGGCCCGCCCGAGTACATCTGGGAAGCCATCGACCTACTGAAGATCCAGCGTATCGACCATGGCGTGCGTGCCATCGAAGATGAGCGTCTGATGCAGCGCATCATCGACGAACAGATCCCGTTGACCGTGTGCCCGCTGTCCAATACCAAGCTCTGCGTGTTCGACGACATGGCCCAGCACAACATTCTCGACATGCTCGAGCGTGGCGTGAAGGTGACTGTGAACTCGGATGACCCGGCGTACTTCGGCGGCTATGTCACCGAGAACTTCCACGCGCTGTACACCTCCCTGGGCATGACCCAGGACCAGGCCAAACGCCTGGCGCAAAACAGCCTGGATGCGCGTTTGGTCAAACCATAACCGAACAAGCGCTGCTCAACATGTGGGAGGGGGCTTGCTCCCGATAGCAGTGGATCAGTGACACATAAGTGCCTGACACACCGCTATCGGGAGCAAGCCCCCTCCCACCTGGTTTTGTGTTGACCTTAGATTTGGGTGAGCTCTTCCAGCGTCTTGCCTTTGGTCTCCATCCCAAACACCCACACCACCAGCGCCGCCACCGCAAAGCACAGCGCGCCCAGGGCAAACACCCCACCCTGCCCGGTTATCGGGAATACCAGCCCGGTCACCAACGGCCCCAGCAGCGATCCGACCCGGCCAATCGCCGAAGCAAACCCGGAGCCTGTCGCCCGCGCCGAGGTGGGATACAACTCTGGCGTATAGGTGTACAGCACGGCCCACATGCCAAACAGGAAGAACTGCATCAGCAGCCCCGAAGTAATCAGCAGGCCGACGTTGCCGCCAAACACCGCACTTTGCCCATACAAAAACGCCATCACCCCGCCGCCCAGCAGCGTCACGACGCACACCGGCTTACGCCCCCAGCGTTCGACCAGCCACGCCGCCATCAGGAAGCCCGGGATCCCGCCCAGGGAGATAATCACGGTGTAATACACCGACTGGGTCACGGCAAAACCCGACTGCTGCAACAACGCACTCAACCACGACGTCAGCCCGTAAAAGCCGAGCAAGGCAAAAAACCACACGCTCCAGATCATCATTGTGCGTTGGCGATACTGCGCCGACCACAGCTGCTGGAACGCGGAGAAGAAAGTCCCCGGCACAGTCTCGACCCGTGGCAGGGCAACCGGCTCGGGTAAATCAGCGCGGCCCAGGGACTCGCGTACCTTCTGCTCAATGCCCAGCAACACCTTATCCGCCGCGTCATGCTTTCCGGCCTGTTCCAGCCAGCGCGGTGATTCCGGGATAAAGAACCGGATGGCCAACACAAACACCGCCGGCACCGCCAGCACCAGGAAAATGTCGCGCCAGCCAATCACCGGCAACAGGAAGTAAGACAGCACGCCCGCAGCTACGAAGCCCAACGGCCAGAAACCATCCATCAATGCGATGTAGCGCCCGCGCCCCTTGGCCGGAATCAGCTCCGACAGCATCGACTGTGCGATGGGAAACTCCATGCCCATGCCAATGCCCAGCAGGATACGAAACAACGTCAGCATCTCCACCGTCTGCGCCGTGGAACACAAGTAACTGGCAACACCCCACAACACGATGCTCCACTGGAACACCGGCTTGCGCCCGAAGCGATCGGCAAGCATGCCGGACAGCGAAGCGCCGACCACCATGCCGAAAAAGCTCGAACTGGCCAGTAATCCCGCCTGGGCGGTACTCAAGCCAAACTCAGTTTTGATCGAACCCAACAGGAAGGTCATCATCGCCAAGTCCATGGAGTCGAAGAAAAACGCCAAGGCGATGATGATGAAAATGATTCGGTGGTAACCACTGATCGGCAGCCGTTCCAACCGCTCCGCTGCGCTATAGCCCTGCATACCCATGCCACACCCCCCTTGTGAAAAATCCCCTCGGCGAGTGTGCGACATCGTTATTCCTGGCTATTGCTGGATGCGACCTGACTGAAACCCTGAACGACGCAAACCGCTGACGAGGCGCCTACACTGCCGCCAGCCGGTTGATTTCCACGAGCCCGATATCGGAAACCTGCAAGGCCCGCGACTCGTTGACCACACCGATCCAGCCCGACTGCAGAAACAGCTGCAACAATCCCGCGCCCAGCGCACCGCCCAGATGCGGTTGCTGCTGGCTCCAGTCGAAGCAATCGCAGGCCAACGGCGCCGCCAATGCCTGGGTAAAAATGCCCAGGCCTGCCAAATACTGCGCGCCCTTGACCGTGACCTCGGTACGCTGCTCATGGCGCTCGATCCAGCCTGCCTCCAACATCCGCTGGTACAGCCCCGCCGCCAGCTCGCCGCCAAGATGGCCGTGACACAGGCGGGCGCGCCGCAGCAGCGGTGGCGCCATCAGTGCCAGCGGCAAAGCATTCGGCGTGCTGCGCGCCGCGCTGGCCATGGTGGTGCTGGCCAGCGCATCAATGGCGACACTGACATCCGCAGCCGCCACGCGAAACAACCGCTTGCCCCGTCGAGCCTCGGTTCGTAGCAGGCCGCTACCGGCCAGGCGCGCCAAATGTGCATTGGCCGATGCTGACGACAGTCCGGCCAGGCTCGCCAGCTCTTCTGAAGACTTCGCCGAGCCGTCCATCAAGGCCCAGAGCATGGCCGTGCGTTTGGGCTCGGCGAGCAAGCTGGCGATCTGACTGATGCAAGGTGCTGCTTCCATGTATTCACTCCCTGTTAAACCATTTTTCTGCTGCGGTTGAGGCCAAAGTATAGGTGCGCAGGCCAGCGGTTCCGCGACGTCTTACAGCGCAGATCAGGACAGGGTATGAGTGAAACTTCCGACCGTGACGCAGGCTATTGCCTAGCAGCCATTCGCCCCGGTCGCTGCGCGGTCAATGTCGCACAGCGTGCCACGAGCATGTCCCGCAGCAGATTGATCGGTTTGCTCAATTGCGCACGATGGGCACACAACAAGTTGAGCGGCGTGCGCTCGCCCTGCAACGCCGGCAGGATCAAGCGCAAGCGCCCGGCCAGCACGTCGGTGCTTATATCCAGCCAGGACTTGTAGGCAATACCCATCCCCGCCACCGCCCAGCGGCGGACGACATCGGCATCATCACTGAACCGGTCACCGCTGACCGTCAGGCTTACATGACGCTTGCCGTCGTAAAACCCCCAGTGGTCATGCACCCGGCTGCCGAGCATGTAGAGCAGGCAATTGTGCTGGGCCAGTTGTTCCAGATGGCGCGGCTCGCCATGGCGGGCGAGGTAACTGGGGGCGGCACACAGCACTCGAATATTGTCCGGGGCGATAGGCAGCGCAATCAGGCTGGAGTCTTCGGGTTCGCCATAGCGCAAGGCGATGTCCACCGGCTGGCGGAACAGGTCGGCAATGCGATCGCCGAGCAACAGGCGCACATTCAATTGCGGGTGTTGCTGCTGGAACTCGTCCAGCCACGGCACCAGCTGGTTACGCCCAAAATCCGATGGCGCCGACAATTGCAGCACGCCGCTGACATGATCTTGACCACTGGCCAACAGTCGTCGCCCTTCGTCCAGCGCACCCAGTGACGCACGCGCGTACTCCAGGAAGCCCTCGCCTTCGGCGGTCAGGCGCAGGCTGCGGGTTGAGCGCGCCAGCAAGCGCGTGCCCAGTTGCTGCTCGATACGCTTGAGCGCAGCACTGGCCACCGCGGGCGACAGGTCCATGACCCGCGCCGCCGCCGACAGGCTGCCCAGGTCCGCAGCGCGCACAAACAACTGCAAATCATCAAACCGCAGCATGCACTTCCATCCATTATCAAAATTTGGTTGAAACAGACTGCTGTTTTAGCCGCTTTTATCTGCATGGGAAATAGCCAATCATCTGCGCATTCCGTCATCACGTGCCAGGAGTTGAATATGTCCACCGCCTTTAACGTCATCGCCACGCTGATCGCCAAACCCGGCCAACAAGCCACCCTGGAACCCTTGCTGCGTGCCCTGCTGGAACCGACCCGCCTGGAAGCCGGTTGCGAGCAGTACGACCTGCATCAGGACCTGCAACACCCCGAGACCTTCTACATGCTCGAACGTTGGAGCGATGAGGCAGCACTGGCCGACCATGACCGGAGCGCGCATATCCAGAGCTTTCGCGCCAAAGCCGCTGACGTGCTCGAACATTTCGAACTCAAGCGCCTGAAATTCCTTGCCTGATCCCACCATCAAGTCCGCATCACGCCCCCTTTACCGGAAGCCACCATGAAAGCCATTGCCTACTACGCCTCACTGCCGATCCACGACCCAAAATCCCTGCAAGACATCGAACTGCCGGAGCCCGTGGCCGGCCCGCGTGACCTGCTGGTGGAAGTCAAAGCCATCTCGGTCAACCCAGTGGACACCAAGGTGCGCCAGAACGTCGCCCCCGAAAACGGCGCCGCCAAGGTGCTGGGCTGGGATGTGGCCGGTGTGGTCAAGGCCGTTGGCAGCGACGTGACGCTGTTCAAGGCTGGCGACAAGGTGTTTTACGCCGGTTCCCTGGTACGCCCAGGCGCCAACAGCGAACTGCACACGGTAGATGAGCGCATCGTCGGCCATATGCCCAAGAGCCTGGGGTTTGCCGAGGCCGCTGCACTGCCGCTGACCGCCATCACCGCCTGGGAGCTGCTGTTCGAACGCTTGCAGATAATTGAAGGCAAGGAAGATCAAGGCCAGAGCCTGCTGATCGTCGGCGCTGCTGGCGGTGTGGGGTCGATCCTGACGCAACTGGCCAACCAGCTCACCGCGCTGAAAGTCATCGGCACCGCCTCGCGTCCCGAAACCCAGGCCTGGGCCAAGGCCCTGGGTGCCGACTTGGTGATCGACCACAGCCAGCCGTTGAGCGAAGCGCTGAAACAGGCCGGCCACCCGCAAGTGACCCACGTTGCCAGCCTGACCCAGACCGAGCATCACCTGGATCAACTGGTGGAGGCGCTGCAACCCCAAGGCAAGCTGGCGCTGATCGATGACCCCAAGGCGCTGGATGTGAGCAAGCTCAAGCGCAAGAGCCTGTCGCTGCACTGGGAGTTCATGTACACCCGCTCGATGTTCGAAACGCCGGACATGATCGAGCAGCACAACTTGCTCAACCGCGTGGCCGAACTGATCGACGCCGGCATCCTGGAAACCACGGTGGGCGAGCACTTCGGTGTGATCAATGCGGCCAACCTGCGACGTGCCCATGCGCTGCTGGAAAGTGGCAAGGCCAAGGGCAAGATCGTGCTGGAAGGGTTCTGAAAAAACGACTGTCAGTGTCGTCCGTTATTCATGTAAGTAATGGACGACACCATTAGTCCGAGAGTTGACCCTTGTCATATTTTTAAGGGGATTCGGGTTTATATTGGCCGCCTTTGCCACGAGTCTTTTACGCGAGGAAGTCAGCAATGAAGATCCTGATAAAAGCGTTAGCAAAATCCCCAGGCAGCCAATGGCAGGTTCGTCTCGACGGCGAAGCCATCACCTTTCGCAGTGAAGCCGAGGCCCGCGCCTTTGCCGATACCCTGCAAGCCCGTATCCAGGCGCCCCACCGCTTTCCCCTCGGCCAGCAACGCTCCGCCGCTGGCTGAGCCGCATTTCAGACCTGCGCCTGTTCGGCCCTTGCCCGTTGCAGGCGCTGGGTCGACATCGCAATCGTCACCGCCAGCACACCACACAAGCTGATAACCATGGCCATCGGCATCGCCGTGCCGTCGTGCAACACGCCGACCAAAGACGCAGCCCCTGCCGCCACACCGAACTGAATGCAACCGAGCAACGCCGACGCACTGCCGGCCCGGGCGCCCTGCCCGCTCATGGCGCACGCCGAGGTATTGGGCAAAATGCAGCCCAGGCTGGCGATACAGATAAACAGCGGCACCAGCAAAGGCCACAAGGCCTCGGTGCGCAGCGCGGCGATACCCAGTAGCGTCAACGCCGCCGCGACATACACCCACACCGTGCGCGACAACAAAAACGCCGGGCCGCGCTTGGCCAGCAACCGCGCATTCAACTGCGCTACCAGGATAAAGCCGGCGGCGTTGGAACCGAACAGCCAGCCGTAATGCTCGGCAGGCACGCCGTAGAGTTTGATAAATACGAACGGAGAGCCGGCGATGTAGGCAAACATCCCGGCAATCGAGATGCCGCCGGTCAAGGCATAGCCGAGGTATACGCGGTCCGACAACAGCGAGCCGTAGCGGCGCAACGAACCAGACAAAGGCTGGCGCGGCTGATCGGCCGGGAAGGTTTCCGGCAACCCGACTGCCACGGCAATTGCCGCCATTACGCTGAACAGCGACAGTGCCAGGAAGATCGATTGCCAGCCCCACACCCCGACCATCAACCCACCCGCCAAAGGTGCAAGGATCGGCGCCAGGCCGGTGACCAGCATCAGTTGCGAATACACCTTGGCCGAGCCCACCGCATCGCACTTATCACTGACCACCGCCCGGGAAATCACCATGCCCGCGCAACCGCCAAGGGCCTGCACGAAGCGCGCACCGATCAGCCATTCCAGGGACGGTGCGTAGGCACACGCGAAGGATGCGAGGGTAAACAGGGTGACGCCACTGAGCAGCGGCACGCGACGACCAAAGCGGTCGGCCAATGGGCCGTAGATCAATTGGCCAATGGCCAGGCCGGCGAAGTACACCGCCAGGGTCAACTGGATATGTTTTTCATCGGTGGCAAAGGCCGTGGCCATCGCCGGAAAGCCCGGCAGGTAAAAATCGATCGCCAACGGCGCAAAGGCGCTCAAGGCGCCCAAAATCAGGATTATGCGAAGGTTCATCAGACACCCAAGTGAGTCGGCAGCCCGACAGTCTAGCCGCGCTTGGGTGCCATGAACATTACGTTAGGTCGCTAACGATCAGAAAAATCACGCCAGCTTGGCGGTGTAGCCCTCCTCGGTGATCAGTTGGATGACCTTATCCGAGGGCAGACTGCTTGCCACGCGCACTTCTTTGGCGCCCAAATCGACTTCGACACTCGCTGCCGGGTCCTGGCTCTGTACCGCCTGGGTCACCGATCGAACGCAATGGCCGCAGGTCATTCCTTCAACACTGAATATTTGCATGACATGACTCCTTTGATGAGGTTGGGACACAGTGTCAACCTTGCCACGACAGCAAGGTCAAGTTTCAAAAAAATCGGCCGGGCTGGTATTCGCAGGCAACGTCGGCCAAGCTTCAACTTTCCTTGCTGTGAACCACGGAGCATTCGCCATGCGCTGGTCGTTTTTTGCCCTTGCCGGCCTGATGAGCCTGTCTGCTGCTGCGCCCCAAGCCCTTGCCGCTGAAGATTATGCGGTGCTGATCATTTCCCGCGAGCGCCTGGAGGTGCCGACCAACTGCGAGATCGGCCTGTATATCCAGGACCAGTTGGCCGGGCGCCTGTTCCAGGAACAGGCCACCTCGTTCAATCTGCCTGCGGGCGATGTATCGCTGCGTCTCAAGCTGCTACCAGGTCAGTCCGGAGGCTGCCTGCCCAGCCTGCTGGCGCCACCCGCGCAGAACATTACCTTGAAGGCTGGCGATGTACGCAAATTGCGTATCGCTCAAGGCCCGGACGGCATGTACCTCAAGCCTGCGGCATTGGAATACTGAAGACGCTTGACCTTCCCCACAGGTTAAGGTTGATCCTAAGGGCAACTTCTCCTGGAGGACTGTCCCATGAATGGATCCACCACATTTGACTTGCCCATCGGCGGCATGACCTGCGCCAGCTGTGCCGGCCGCGTCGAACGCGCGCTGGGCAAGGTGCCGGGGGTACAGCGTGTCAGCGTCAACCTGGCCAACGAACGCGCGCATATCGAAGTGCTCGGCCAGATGGACGCCAGCGTACTGATCGCCGCAGTCGACAAGGCCGGCTACACCGCCACCCTGCCCCAAAGCGAAACCGCCACCGAAGCCGACCAGGCCCGACGCCTGCGCCGTGAGCGCTGGGCGTTGGTGGCAGGGATCCTGCTGGCGTTGCCCTTAGTGCTGCCAATGCTGGTGGAACCCTTCGGCCTGCACTGGATGCTCCCCGCCTGGATACAGTTTGCCCTGGCCACGCCGGTGCAATTCATCCTCGGTGCGCGCTTCTATGCCGCGGCATGGAAAGCCGTACGCGCCGGCGCCGGCAATATGGACCTGCTGGTGGCGATCGGCACCAGCGCCGGCTACGGCCTGAGCATCTATGAATGGCTCACCGCCGCCCCCGGCGTGACGCCGCACCTGTACTTCGAAGCCTCAGCGGTGGTCATCGCCCTGGTGCTGCTGGGCAAATACCTGGAAAGCCGCGCCAAACGCCAGACCGCCAGCGCGATCCGCGCCTTGGAAGCCTTGCGTCCGGAACGGGCGATCCGAGTGCAGGATGGCCGCGAAGAAGACGTCGCGATCAATGCGTTGAAGCACGGTGACCTGGTGCTGGTCAAACCCGGCGAACGCTTTCCGGTGGACGGTGAAGTGGTGGAGGGCCAAAGCCATGCCGATGAGGCGCTGATCAGCGGTGAAAGCCTGCCGGTGCCTAAACAGCCAGGCGACCCGGTCACCGGTGGCGCCATCAACGGTGAAGGTCGTTTATTGGTGCGCACCCTGGCCCTGGGAGCCGAGAGTGTGCTGGCGCGCATCATTCGCCTGGTCGAAGACGCCCAGGCCGCCAAGGCGCCGATCCAGAAACTGGTGGATAAAGTCAGCCAGGTATTTGTACCAGCGGTATTGGTCTTGGCGTTGATTACCGTAGTGGGCTGGTGGTGGTACGGCGCATCCTTGGAAACCGCAATCATCAATGCGGTTGCCGTGCTGGTGATCGCTTGCCCTTGCGCCCTGGGCCTGGCCACACCGACCGCGATCATGGCCGGCACCGGCGTCGCCGCGCGCCACGGCATTCTGATCAAGGATGCCGAAGCATTGGAGCGCGCCCATGCGGTGAGCGCCGTGGTTTTCGACAAGACCGGCACCCTCACCTCCGGCGCGCCGAAAATTGCGCACCTGGCGGCCGTGGATGGTAACGAAGCACTCTTGTTGCAACAGGCCGGCGCGTTGCAACGCGGCAGTGAACACCCATTGGCCAAGGCCGTGCTGGATGCGTGCCAGGAGAAAGGTCTGGAGGTGGCCGATGTGAGCGCCAGCCAGTCCCTGACCGGGCGCGGCATTGCCGGCACGCTGGACGGTCGGCCACTGGCGCTGGGTAATCGACGCTTGCTGGAAGAGACGGGCTTGGAGGCGGGCGAATTGGCTCAGCGCGCCAAGGATTGGGAAGCCGAAGGCCGCACCTTGTCCTGGCTGATCGAGCAAGGCGCGCAGCCTCGCGTGTTGGGCCTGTTCGCGTTTGGTGACACCCTCAAGCCCGGCGCACTGGAGGCCGTGCAACAACTCAAGGCGCAACACATCAGCAGCCACCTGATCACCGGCGATAACCACGGTAGCGCTCGGGTCGTCGCCGAGGCCTTGGGTATCGACGACGTGCACGCCGAGGTACTGCCCGCCTACAAAGCGGCTGCCGTTGCCGAGCTGAAAAAAACCGGCGTGGTAGCGATGGTCGGCGACGGCATCAACGACGCCCCAGCCTTGGCTGCGGCCGATATCGGCATCGCCATGGGCGGCGGCACCGACGTGGCCATGCACGCGGCCGGCATCACCTTGATGCGTGGCGACCCACGCCTGGTGCCGGCGGCCCTGGAGATCAGCCGCAAGACCTACGCGAAAATTCGCCAGAACTTGTTCTGGGCCTTTGTGTATAACTTGATCGGCATTCCCCTGGCCGCCTTCGGCTTGCTCAATCCGGTGCTGGCCGGTGCGGCGATGGCCTTGTCCAGCGTCAGCGTGGTGAGTAATGCCCTGTTGTTGAAAACCTGGAAACCCAAGGACTTGGAGGATCAACGCCCATGAACATTGGCCAAGCCGCCCGCACCAGCGGGCTGAGCGCAAAGATGATTCGTTACTACGAATCCATCGGCCTGCTGAAGACGCCCCATCGCACTGACAGCGGCTATCGCGTGTACGGTCATGACGACCTGCACACCCTGACGTTTATCAAGCGCTCGCGGGACCTGGGGTTTTCACTGGAAGAAGTCGGCAAGCTGCTGACCCTGTGGGAAGACCGCCAACGGGCCAGCGCCGACGTAAAAGCCTTGGCGCGCCAGCACATCGACGAGCTGAATCACAAGATTCGCGAATTGGGGCAACTGCGCGACACCTTGCAGGACCTGATGGAGCACTGCCAGGGCGATCATCGACCGGACTGCCCGATACTCAAGGAGTTGGCAGCGGGCAACTGCTGCGCCTGATGCTCTAACTGGCTACACGCAAATCCAAATGTGGGAGGGGGCTTGCTCCCGATGAGGGAGTGTCAGTCAACACATCTGTCGCTGACACACCGCCATCGGGAGCAAGCCCCCTCCCACATTTTGATCTTCATCTACCCGAAGATCACTGCATCCAAGGCGGCGGCGGTGGTTCGTCCGGCACTTTGCTCGGTGGCGCATCATCCGCCGCACGAATCGCCTGGCGACGCTCTTCATCCAGCCGCGCCGCTTCGATCTCGCGGATCACACCGCCCACGTCCGCCAGTTCTTCCGGTTCGTCGAACTCACCGGTCAATACACTGGCCGGGTGCAAGGTACCGGCTTCGTACAGCGCCCACATTTCCTTGGCGTACTTGGTCTTCTTCAACTCCGGGGCAAAACGCCCGAAGTAGGAAGCCATGTTGCCAACGTCGCGCTCCAACATGCTGAATGCATGGTTGTTGCCCGCCGCATCCACCGCCTGGGGCAGGTCGATGATCACCGGGCCCGTTGGCGTGAGCAGTACGTTGAATTCCGAAAGGTCACCGTGCACCAGGCCGGTGCATAGCATCAGCACGATCTGGGAGATCAGGAAGGCGTGGTATTCACGCGCCTGGTCCGGCTCCAGCACCACGTCGTTCAGGCGCGGCGCCGCGTCGCCGTACTCGTCGGCAACCAGTTCCATCAGCAGCACGCCTTCAAGAAAGTCATACGGCTTGGGCACACGAACGCCGGCACCGGCCAGGCGGAACAGCGCCGCAACTTCGGCGTTCTGCCAGGCGTCCTCGGTTTCTTTCTTGCCGAACTTGGAGCCCTTGGCCATGGCACGGGCCTGGCGGCTGTTACGGACCTTACGGCCTTCCTGGTATTCGGCCGCCTGACGAAAACTTCGTTTATTCGCCTCCTTGTAAACCTTGGCGCAACGCAATTCGTTGCCGCAGCGCACCACATAAACAGCTGCTTCTTTACCACTCATGAGTGGGCGCAGCACTTCGTCGACCAGACCGTCTTCGATCAGGGGTTCAATGCGTTTAGGAGTCTTCATCAGCTTTTATTGTGGGTCCTGTATTACCAAACACGCGTGTGGCACTCGTTATACGGCAATCGGCTCGCCGGTGGGAGAGGCTACCGACCTCTGACCACTCAAGAATGCATGCAATGGGCCAATTTTTTCGTTAATCAGCGTTCGATAATCGCCGTCACCCCTTGGCCGCCCGCAGCGCAAATCGAAATCAGCCCGCGGCCTTTGCCCGCCGCGTCCAACAGTTTGGCGAGGTTGGCGACGATACGCCCGCCGGTGGCGGCAAACGGATGGCCCGCCGCCAGGGAACTGCCCTTGACGTTGAGCCGACTGCGATCGATGGACCCCAGCGGCGCATCCAGGCCCAGGCGGGTCTTGCAATAGTCCGCATCTTCCCACGCCTTGAGCGTGCACAACACCTGGGCGGCAAAGGCTTCGTGAATCTCGTAGTAATCAAAGTCCTGCAGGGTCAAGCCGTTGCGGGCCAGCAAGCGCGGCACCGCATACACCGGCGCCATCAACAGGCCCTCCGCGCCGTTGACGAAATCCACCGCAGCCGCTTCGCCATCACGCAGGTACGCCAGGATCGGCAAGCCGCGCTCCTTGGCCCAGGCTTCACTGCCCAGCAGCACCAGGGAGGCGCCATCGGTGAGCGGCGTGGAGTTGCCGGCGGTGAGCGTGCCCTTTGCGCTGCGCTCGAAGGCTGGCTTGAGGCTGGCAAGTTTTTCCAATGTCAGGTCGGGCCGCAGGTTGTTGTCGCGGGTGAGGCCAAGAAAGGGCGTGAGCAAGTCGTTGTGCCAGCCTTCGGCGTAGGACGCGGCCATTTTCTGATGACTCTCAAGCGCAAGCTGGTCCTGTTCGGCGCGGGGAATCTGCCAGGTCTGCGCCATCAGTTCGCAATGCTGACCCATCGACAAGCCGGTGCGTGGTTCGCCATTGCGCGGCAGTTCCGGCTTGAGGTGCTGGGGACGAAGTTGTAACAAGGTTTTTAGTTTATCCCCCATGGATTTACCGCGATTGGCTTGCAGCAAAAGCTTGCGCAAGCCTTCGTTCACCCCGATCGGTGCATCGGAGGTGGTGTCTACGCCGCCGGCAATCCCACATTCGATCTGGCCCAGAGCAATTTTATTGGCCACCAGCAACGCCGCCTCCAGCCCGGTGCCGCAGGCTTGCTGGATATCGTATGCAGGGGTTTGCGGCGACAGGCGCGAGCCGAGCACGCATTCGCGGGTCAGGTTGAAGTCTCGGGAGTGCTTGAGTACCGCGCCGGCGGCTACCTCGCCCATGCGCAGGCCGTGCAGGTTGTAGCGCTCGATCAGGCCCTCCAGCGCGGCGGTCAGCATCGCCTGGTTGCTCGCCGTGGCGTACGGGCCATTGGAGCGGGCGAAAGGAATGCGATTACCGCCAATGATCGCTACACGGCGCAATTGAGTCATGGAAAGCTCCCTTGTGAAGGTGGGTGTAATCATCAAGCCTAGCCTAGGCTCAATCGAACGACTGCCACCCCAGGGTGGTCAACCCTTTGAACCCCAGCCTTCGGAGAGCGTTCCATGTCTGACCGTTATATCGACTTCGCCAACTCAAGCCTCGGCCATCGCCTGGTCGCCGCCATTGGCCTGCCGTCGCCGGTACGCCTGGAACGCTGGCAAGCTGGGCGCCTGCGCCCGGTCGAAGGTGCGCTGCTGCTCGGCGGGGGCGCGTTGACGACCCAGGTGCTGGCGTTTGCCAATCGACTCACCGACGCGGTTTACAGCTACGGCGCCGAAGCCTCGACGTCAACCGCGTGGATTCCCGGGCACGGCCCCAAGCTCAAGGCGGTGGTGTTCGACGCCAGTCACTTGCAGCACACCGACCAGCTCAAGCAACTGCGCGAGTTCTTCCAGCCTCTGCTGAAAAACCTCGATCACAGCGCACACCTGGTGATCCTCGGCCGCGCGCCGGAAAGCCTCAGCGATCCGTTTGCCGCCAGCGCCCAGCGTGCCCTGGAAGGATTCAGCCGCTCCCTGGCCAAGGAGTTGCGCAGCGGCGGCGTATTGCAATTGCTGTATGTGAGCGACGGCGCCGAGGACCAGCTGGAAGGTGCGCTGCGGTTTTTCCTGTCGCCGAAAAGCGCTTATATCTCGGGCCAGGTCATCCGCCTGGCGGCCTGCGACACCCCGGTCGAGGACTGGACGCGCCCGCTGGCGGGGCGCAAAGCCCTGGTCACTGGCGCCGCCCGTGGCATCGGTGCGTCCATTGCTGAAACCCTGGCCCGCGACGGCGCCGAGGTGATTCTGCTCGACGTGCCCCAGGCCAAGGCCGATCTCGAAGCCCTGGCTGCGCGCTTGAATGCGCGTACAGTGGTGCTGGATATCTGCGCCGAAGACGCCGCCAGCCAACTGGTCGAACACCTGCCCGACGGCCTCGATATCCTGGTACACAACGCCGGCATCACCCGCGATAAGACCCTGGCCAATATGACCCCGGAATACTGGGACGCCGTGCTGGCCGTCAACCTCAATGCCCCGCAGGTGCTGACCAAGGCCCTGCTCGACAGCGGCACCCTGCATGACAACGCACGCGTAGTGCTGCTGGCCTCGATCAGCGGTATTGCCGGTAATCGCGGGCAAACCAACTATGCCGCGAGCAAGGCCGGCTTGATTGGCCTGGCCCAGGCCTGGGCGCCCCTGTTGAAGGAACGCGGAATCAGCATCAATGCCGTGGCGCCAGGCTTTATCGAAACCCAGATGACCGCGCATATCCCGTTCGCGCTGCGTGAAGCGGGGCGTCGCATGAGTTCATTGGGCCAGGGTGGCTTGCCCCAGGATGTGGCCGAAGCGGTGGCCTGGCTCGGTCAGCCAGGTTCCGGTGCGGTCAGCGGCCAAGCGCTGCGGGTATGTGGGCAAAGTCTTCTGGGAGCGTAAACATGCAATGGCACACCTTAGACAGCCCGCCCTCTCTACTGCCGTTGTATTGGCGAGCGGCGCTCAAGCGCAAGATCACCGGCAGCACCTTGCCCGAACACGGCTTGCGTTGCCGGGTCAGCGTCAACCCCAAGGCCGTCGCGGCTTACCGAAAGGTCTGCGGGTTTGCCGATGGCCCGATGCTACCGGCGACCTATCCGCACATCCTGGCGTTCGGCCTGCAGATGCAGTTGCTGACTGACAAGGCGTTTCCGTTCCCCTTGCTGGGGCTGGTTCACCTGAGCAATCGCATCCGCATTCATCGCCCCTTGGGCGGCGTGGGCGACCTGGGCATCGGCGTCTATGCCCACAGCCTTCAGCCCCATGCCAAAGGCGCGACCTTTGACATTGTGACCGTCGTCGAAGATGCCCTGGGGCTGCTCTGGGAGGCCGAAAGCCAAATGCTGTGTCGCGGCGTGAAGCTTGAAGGCGATGCAGTGGATAAAACCTCCCAGACCCATGGCCCGACCAGCGAGCTGACACGCTGGAAAGCGCCTGCCGATATCGGCCGCCGCTATGCCCGCGTGTCGGGCGATTACAACCCGATCCACCTCAGTGCGCCGACAGCCAAGTTATTCGGCTTTCCCCAGGCCATTGCCCATGGGCTGTGGAATAAGGCGCGCACGCTGGCAGCGTTGGGAGAACATCTGCCGGCTGCCAATATTGAGATCGAAGTCGAGTTCAAGAAACCCGTGCGCCTGCCCAGTGAAGTGATATTGATGAGCAGCGCGGCCGGTTCCAGTGGCGAGTTGGCACTCAAAGGCGCGGGCGACATTCAGCATATGCTCGGCAAGTGGCAGCCGATCGCCTGAAACATACTGCTTAATTGTATATATACACCCAAAGTTATAGCGGACCTCACGAGGTCCGTTTTTTTATTCAACTCACTGATTTAAAACATTTAAGGCTTTATCAACCTATTTTCCATTACACCCTTCGTATTAGTCGTTAAGCCGACTAAGACCTTATGTATATAAATCGTTAATACCAAGTTGAGCGTTGCACGAAAGAGTGCCTGGGTCTGTGATGACCACACGGACAAACCTATCGCTACCCCAAGAAGTAGCGAGGGTTTGAAACAACCAAGGTTGTACCAGGTGCAAGGAACTCAATCATGAAAACTCAAGTAGTGTTTTGGAAAGCAAGTACCGCTCTGGCCCTGATCATGGCAATGAGCCTCGGTGGCTGCAGCAGCGGTGGTGGCGGGCATAAATCCAGCGTGGCAGCCTCCTCACCGGATGCCGGAGCAGGTGCGGGCACAGGTGGCGGTGACGGCGGCACAGGTGGTGGCACTGGCGGAACTGGCGGTGGCACTGACGGAGGCACGGGCGGGACCGGCGGCGGCACCGGTGGCACTGACGGAGGCACGGGTGGGACCGGCGGCGGCACCGGTGGCACTGACGGAGGCACCGGTGGGACCGGCGGCGGCACTGGCGGTACTGACGGAGGCACCGGTGGGACCGGCGGCGGCACCGGCGGCACTGACGGAGGCACGGGTGGGACCGGCGGCGGCACGGGTGGGACCGGCGGAGGCACTGGCGGCACAGGTGGCGGCACAGGTGGCGGCACCGGCGGAACGGGTGGTGGTACTGGCGGCGGAACAGGCTCGACAACCACCCCGCTGATCACCGGCCAGATCGCCGGCACCCTCGGCACCACCGTGGGCAATGTCGGCGCAGCCGTGGGTGATCTTGGCTCTACCTTGAACGGTGTGCCCATCGTTGGCGTTACCGCTGGCGGCCTGGTGACCTCGGCAGGCACCGCTGTCACCAGCATCGGTACCGGCATGACCACCGGCCTGGGCTCGCTGGGCACCAATAGCAACTCCCTGGGCATTACCGTGGCAGGCGTAGGTAATGGCGTCGCCGACCTGGGTGGCGGCCTCTCGACCACCGGCCAATCGCTGTCGACCACCCTCGGCGGTGTCCCTGTGGTCGGTGGTTTGACCGGCGGTGTAGGCGGTGCGGTCGGCGGCGTAGTCGATAAAGTCGGCACCACGGTGACCATGCTCGGCGATACTCTCAGCACCGCCAGCACCACTGGCCCGCTGGGTTCGCTGACCAACACCCTGGGTGGCAAAGTAGTGGTGCCTGTGGTGTCGCTGGTGGAAAACACCACCGGCAATCTGGGCACCGCAACCGGCCTGGGCACTCCCGTCAATGGCCTGCTGGATAAAGTCGGCTCGACGGTCACCAGCCTGGGTCCCCAAGTCGCCAGCACCGGCGGCACCGGCAACCCGGTCACCAGCGTGGTCGGCAGTGTGCTGACCGGCGTCGGTGGCACACTCGATAAGTCCGGCGGTTATGTCGCACCAACGGGTGGCACTGCTGCCCCCGGCATACCGGAACTGGTGGGTGGCCTTGTGAGTAACGTGGGTACTGGCTTGAATGTGGGCAACACCAACGGCACCGTCAGTGCAGCCGGTGTAACCGGTGGCGCGCTGGGCAACACCATCGCCTCCGTAGGCACAGTGCTGGGTGGTACGGGCGTCGCCAACACCGGCGCCACGGCACCGGTCGCAGCGGTCGCAACCAATGTCGGCGCAGCCCTGAACCCCGTGACCTCCGGCGTCACTGCGCTGACGCAAAACATTGGTACCACCACTGGCGTTGGTGCTCCGGTCAACGGCCTGGTGACGCAAGTCGGCGGCGCTGTGAGCAGCCTGGGCACTAACCTCACCACCACCAATGCCAACCCGGTCACCAATACTCTCGGCACCACCGTTACGGCGGTCGGCAACACCGTGAGCTCGGTGGGTGGCCTGGTCACCGGCGGCACTGGCGGCACCAGCGGTGGCCTGCTTGGCGGCCTGAACATCGGCGCCAGCACCACAACCACCGGTACTGCAACGACAACAACCGGAGGCACCACAGCAACGGGCGGTCTTGGCGGTTTGTTGAACGGCCTGACCGGAAAATAGAATTGCACCTGGCCGATTAGACGGCCTCCCCTACAGCGCCTACGCTTGGTTGAGACGAGAGACCCTGAATAAGTCTCTCGTCTTTTTTATGGGCGGCGACATAGGTGATGAACCGCCACCCTCCCGAACCGCGTCCCAGAACCCGGCGGGCCCGAAGCGCTGCTGCAGTTGACCATGGAGTGTCCTATGCGCGTATTGACGCCGTTGTTATTGCTAACCCTCAGTGCTTACGTCCAGGCCGAGCCCCTTCCCAGCTTTTTGAACAGCAACGACACGATCCGTACCCTGCCGGTCCCCAACCTGCCCGCCGATGCCTATCGACCGGTCACGCCGAAAACCCAAGTGCCTGAAACGCCGCCGACTGCCGGCCAACCCTTATTGATGGACACCAAGGTCACCATCCGCAAGCTGCAGATCGAAGGCGGCACCATTTACCCGCTTACCGAGACGGCTCAAGTCTACGCACCGCTGATTGGTCGCGAGACCAACCTCGCACAGTTGATCGAAGCGACCCGTGGCATAACCCGTCGCTACCAGGAGGACGGTTACCTGCTGTCCTATGCGTTCCTGCCGCAGCAAAATTTCGAAAACGGTCTGGTCCGCGTCGTCCTGGTGGAGGGTTACATCAAGGACTACCAGCAAACCGGCGACATCGGCCCGGTGTCGGCCTACGTCGATAAACTGGCGCAAAAGTTGTTGGCCGAACGCCCGCTGACGCGCAAGACCTTCGAACGCTACACCACGCTGATGAGCCGCATTCCCGGCCTGACCGTACAAGCCCAGGTACCGCCGCCGGGCACCACCGATGGCGCCACGCACATGCAGATCCAGGCAAGCCGCAAGCCCTTCACCACCAGCATGAGCCTGGTGCAGAAAAGCCGTGGCGGCACCCAGGCGTTGCTCAGTGCCACCAGCAATTCGCAAACCTTCCTGGGCGAGCAGCTCACCGTCAGCGGCCTGTTCCCGCCGGGTGAGGATAAAGAGCATTACTACCGCGTGGACTACAACCAGTTCATCAATGCCGAAGGCAGCCAGTTCGCACTGGCCGCCGAACGTTACCGCGCCGACCCCAATGCCAATGTGCAACTGGACGGCGGCTTCCAACTTAAGCCGCACCAGTCCGTGGACCGCTACTCCATTGGCCTGAGCCACCCGCTGATTGCCTCGCCCACCGAATCGTTGACCCTGGGCACGCGCCTGTATGCCGTGGACCAGACCACCCGCTACAAACTGGTGGGCTACCCGCTGCGTTTTGATATCGAATCGAACCTGCGGGCCCTGGCGTTCGAGGGAGATTGGCGCAAGGCTGATGCGCGGCAATTGCGCATTATCAGCGGCGGCCTGTACCGGGGTATCGACGGCTTGGGCGCCAAAGCCCGCAGTGACCTGGACGTGGCAAAGCCCGACCTCGACTTTTTTCGATTGCGCCTGTCCGGGGTGCAAAGCAACAAGTTCTTCGATAACTGGCAAGGCGTGCTTTCAGGCGCGTTCTACTGGAGTAACGACACATTGCCCGACAGCGAGCGCGCCACTTTCGGCGGGCAGAATTTCGGCCGCGGCTACCCCGACGACCAAGGCTCGGGCGACAAGGGCTGGGGCGCGGCCTACGAGGTCAACTACAGCTACAACCGCGCCGGGGACTGGGTGAAAGTCCTGCAACCCTATGTCGTGCTCGACCGCGCCAGGACCTGGTTCAATGAACTGCCGGTCAAGGCCAGCGATATGTCATCGGCGGCCGTGGGCCTGCGCTTTGGCGACAACAAGTACTACAACATCGCCCTGGAAGCGGCCAAACCGATGTCGGACATCGCCCTGGACAGTTACAACCGACGGCCGCGGTATACGTTGAGTTTCAGTTATCAGCTCTGACCCAGCCGATGCCTTAACTATAAATGTGGGAGAGGGCTTGCCCTAATGCCAGTCAGTTAAGCGGTCATCGCCTTCTGTAGGAGCGAGCTTGCTCGCGAAAAACGTCAACGATAACGCGTGTTTGCTGAATGAACGCGGCGCCTGTAAGTTTTTCGCGAGCAAGCTCGCTCCTAAAAAGCAGCAACTGACTTGCATTAGGGCTTGCCCCCGATGAGCACGGGTATCTACACAACGCAGACGTAGCGACCGCCAGTAATCACGATGCGAAGCGAGCCGCTCTTGATCTGCTCTTGATCTCAGGCGCCCCGTTAAACCACGCTGGCCGGAATTCGACAGGGATTTGGGAGGTAAACCGGCAGGGATGCCGGTTTAGCCGCCCCGCGCCATGGATGGCGCGTGGCGGCGGCCCCCCAAGTCCATGGCGGATTACGGGCACACCGAGCCTGGGCGAGGTGCCGAGTGGTGGGGCAAGAGCATTTGGTTACTTTTGCCTGGGCCGGCATTCCGGCTTTTCAAAAGTGACCCGCTGTAAGAGCGGAACCCAAAGTGGCCGTTACCGCAGGAATGGATATGTACACGGTCTGATCCAACATCCTGGTCAACTGTCAGGCCGCCATCGGGAGCAAGCCCCCTCCCACATTTTTGGAACTGCGCACGCCAACTACCGAAGTGGAAACAGGCTGTTGAGGGTATCGATCAAGCGCACCAGATAGATCGGTTTGCGAAACAGATCCAGCACCTGCAGGCGCAGCATGTCACTGACATCATCCATCTCGGCATGACCGGACATCACGATCACAGGCAAATGCGAGCGCGAGGTGTGTTCGCGCAGGCGCTTGATCAACGAAATCCCGCTTTCCTCGGGCATGCGCAGGTCAGTGATGACCAACGCTATATCAGGGTGAAGTGTCAATTCTTGCAGGGCGAAAGTAACGGAGGTGGAAGTAAAACAAACGAATCCCTCGTTTTCGAGGGATTCGGCTAACTCGACCAGCGCATCCTCCTCGTCGTCCACCAATAGGATTTGTTGGCGGGGTGACGACGGGTGGCTCATGAGCAGTACCTGATAAAAAGATCATCGAAACGACAACCTGCAGTGCTTACGGTTATGTCGCTGCCGGCAGTGCATCGGACACCTGCTCGAAGACACCTTTTATTTTATCGCCAAGCCCAGTACCGAACCCAATGATTACCAACGCAACTATCGCCACGATAATCACATATTCAATGGCCGATGCCCCGTCTCTGCGACGCAAGAACAACTGAGCGTGAATGTAAAATTTCAAGAACAGGTCAAGGATCATAAGACTTCTCCTTCATGCGCCACAAAGCGCCGTTACTGCTGGCTCGCACAGTGATTGCTGTGTGCCACTAGAGCATTGTCAACAAAGTTGACACTCACAACTGTAAGAATGAATTAATCACAAAGTATTAGTCGCCGCGCTGCCACTCCCTGTCCGGCCTTGACGGGGTCGGATTTAGCCTTCAGATAAATTTCTTGTGCAGTAATGGCATTTCGTCCTAGCTGAGCTACCTTCAAATAGCCAAATCGTTAGTTGTTCATCACAGCCAAGTTGCGAAATTAACTCGTTTGGATTAACGGGCATAAGCAGTGCAACAGGATAGGGAGAGCCGTCATGAACAGTCGCATCAGCATGGTCCTGGCTGGCTTGCTGCTTGTCGGAGCATTGATTGCGGGTTATTGGGGCCTGGTGTTGAGTCGTCCAACCGCACCTGTGATTGCGCCCTCTCAAGAACCTGTCATTTCTGTTGAAAAAACCGTAACTGCTGTCGAAGACCAAACCCGCCAACCCGTGGTGGTACTGGTACACGCGGTGCCCGCTTTTGCCCCTCTTACCGCTGCCGATGTGACCGTGGAAAAATTGCGCACCGTTCCCGCCGGCAGCCTGACCAGCCTCGACCAGGCTATCGGCCGCACGCCCTTGCGCGCCCTGGGTGCCGGCACCTGGCTAAACGATGAAAGCTTCACCGCCGGTGGGCCGCTGGCCCGCATGATCCGTGCGAATGAACGCGCGCTGGCGGTCGCCGTCGATGAGGTCATCGGTGCCGGTGGCCAACTGAGCCCCGGCGATTACGTCGATGTCTTGCTGTTCCTGCGCCAGGACAACGCCAATGCCGAGCAATCGGCGCAGGTGATCATCCCTGCGATACGCCTGCTCAGCGTCGGCGACCAATTGGGGCTGGCCAACGACGGCACACCGGCAGTGCCGCCACCGGCCAGCGCCGAAGAGCGCGCCCAGGCTGCACAACGGCGTACCGCTGCGCGGAGTGTCGTGCTGGCGGTGCCCGAACCGTTGCTGAGCCGGCTGATGCTCGCCTCCCAGGCCGGCACGCTGCGCCTGGCCGTTCGCAGTGCCGATGAACAATTACTCAGCCGCTATTGGGCCGGCGAAAGCGACACGCCGGACAAAGTGCAAAGCGCCAACCGCGACCTCTACCAATTCACCCAACTGGCCCTCACCGGCCCGCCAAAAAAAATCGCCGCCACGGTTGCCGATACCGGCCAGCGTCGGGGCGTCGAAGTGATACGTGGCGCTTCCGCAGCCCAACAAACCCCTGATTGAACAAGGATGCCTTGAATGAGCCCACGCTACGCTCAATTGGCCTTGGCCTTGATGCTACCGTGCCTGCCCGTGGGCATGGCGATGGCCGCGCCGGGCAATTGCAGCACTTTGGGCCAGTTGCCCGCCGTGGTCGAGGTGGGCGAAGGCTTGCAAACCGAGCTGCAATCGCCGGTCGCGATCACGCGCCTGGCCATCGGTGACCCGAAGATCGCCGATGTGCGGGTCAATGGCGAGCGTAACTTCCTGCTGACCGGTGTGGGCAGTGGCGCCACCAGCCTGATGGTATGGACGGGCTGCTCGACCGCGCCGCGCCAGAGCATGGTGTTCGTCAAGGGCAAGGCCACCTCGGCGCTGACCAGCCAATCGCTGTCGCCCTCGGAAGACCCGACACTGCCCAGCCAGGTACAGACCGATATCCGCTTCGTCGAGGTCAGCCGCACCAAGCTCAAAGAGGCCAGCACCAAGATCCTCGGCATGGGCAAGAATTTCTTCCTCGGCAGCCCCGACCTGCTCTCCCCAGCGGAGAGCGTGTTCAAGCTGCCGGTGAGCGCTGACAGTTTCAACATCGGGTTTGGCGGTGGCCGGGTCAAGGCGTTGATCAACGCCCTGGAAAGCAGTGGCTTTGCCTACACCTTGGCCCGCCCTAGCCTGGTGGCGATGAGCGGCCAGAGCGCGACCTTCCTGGCCGGTGGTGAAGTGCCGATCCCGGTACCCAGTGCCGGCAGCGATACCATTTCCATCGAGTACAAGGAGTTCGGCATCCGCCTGACCCTGACACCCACGGTGATCGATCACAACCGCATCGCCCTGAAAGTTGCACCGGAAGTCAGCGAGCTGGATTACAACAACGCGATCCAGATCGAGGGCATCCAGGTGCCCGCCCTGACCGTACGGCGCACCGACACCAGCGTGTCACTGGCAGACGGCGAAAGCTTTGTGATCAGTGGCCTGATCAGCAGCACCAACCGCTCCACCATCGCCAAGCTCCCCGGCCTGGGCGATATCCCGATCATTGGCGCGTTTTTCCGCGATTCCAATATCCGCAGCGAAGAGAAAGAGCTGCTGATGATTGTCACCCCGCACCTGGTCCGGCCATTGGCGGCCAACGCACAGTTGCCGTCGTTGCCCGGCGAAAAGCTGCGCAACTATGACCCGAACTGGTTCCGCCTGTTCTTTCTTGAAAACGGCAACTTCGACCGTCGCAGTGGACTTTCCCAATGAGCGATAGCCTTGGCCAGACCTTCCTGGCAATCACCCGCAACAGTACCGACCTGGAGTGGCTGCAGGGCGCGCTGGCCCCGCTTGGACAAGTGATCAGCGTCGGCGGCGGCAGCCTGGATGAATTGCTCGCATTGGTGGACGTGACCTTCGCCAACCTGGTGTTCGTGGGCCTGGACCGCGAACACCTGGTGGCCCAGAGCGCCCTGATCGAAGGCGCCCTGGAAGCCAAGCCAATGCTGGCGGTGGTTGCCCTCGGCGACGGCATGGACAACCAGTTGGTACTCAACGCGATGCGCGCCGGCGCCCGGGATTTTGTCGCCTATGGCTCACGCTCCAGCGAAGTGGCCGGGTTGGTGCGCCGCTTGAGCAAGCGCCTGCCGCCCACTGCGCCGAACGCCCACCTTGGCGGCCTGACTGTGCTGTACGGAGCCCAAGGCAATACCGATGGTGCCCTGATCGCCAGCCACCTGGCGATGGTGGTGCAAAAGAGTGGCCAGCAGACACTGCTGCTCGACCTCGGCCTGCCGCGGGGCGACAGCCTGGCGCTGCTGGGCCTGGAAAGTACCTTCAATTTCGGTGACGCCTTGCGCCACCTGCGCCGCCTTGACACCACACTGATCAACAGCGCCTTTACCAGCACCGACGAGGGCCTGCGCATTCTTGCGTATGCCGCCAGCGACGAGCCCCTGGAAGTGACCAGCGCCGCCGAGCTGTACATGTTGCTCAGCGCCTTGCGCCAGCACTTCCAGCACATCGTCGTGAACCTGACCGGGCAAGCCGACAGCGAAGCGTTGCGCACCTTTGTCAGCCACTGCGACAAGCTGTTGTGGTGCACCGACCAAGGCGTGCTCGACTGCCGGCGCAACCTCGCGGTGCTGAACCTGTGGCGCGAAAAAGGCATGAAGCTCGATCATGCCAAGCTGCTCGTCGACCGCTACATCAAAGGCTGCGCACCCGACACCGAAACCCTGGAAAAAAGCTTCGGCCTGGAGTGCATTGCGGTGCTGCCGCTTAGCCCTGAAGTGCGCCTGAATGCCAAGAACCAAGGGCAAAGCCTGTTCACCCTGGCCCCGCGCGAAGCATTGACACACACCTTGCGTCAGTTGGGCGAGCGCCTGGCAAAACGTTCCGAGGGCATGGAAAAACCGTCAACGCGCTGGTTCGAACGTCTACTGGGGTCAGGTCGATGAACGGTGAAAAACTCTTCGGCGCCCCCACTCGCGGAGCCGCCGGGCGCAACGACCATGACAGCCTGAAAATGGTGCTGCATCGTTACATCATCGATGCCATCGAAGAGACCGGGCAGAACCTGCTGGAAGGCTCGCGTCAATCCCTGGCGCAATTTGTCATCGACAAAGTGGCCGAGTACATCACACGCATGCACCTGGCGATCTCGCGTTATGAGATGGAGCGCCTGGCCGAAGAAATCGTCGATGAACTGACCGGTTTCGGTCCGCTGGAAGTGCTGCTGCGCGATGTGTCGGTCACCGAGATCCTGGTCAACGGCCCGCACCGGGTGTTTATCGAACGTGACGGCGTGCTGTACCAGAGCGACCTGCGCTTTATCGATGCGCACCATGTGGAGCGGGTGATGCAGCGTATCCTCGCGCCCCTCGGGCGGCGCCTGGATGAGTCGTCGCCGATGGTCGATGCACGCCTGCCCGATGGTAGCCGGGTCAATGCGATCATCCCGCCGATTGCCCTGGACGGCCCCTGCCTGTCGATCCGTAAATTCCGCAAAGACATGCTCAAGAGCAGCGACCTGGTGGCGATGCAGACCATCGACCAGAGCATCTTCGAGTTTTTCCAGGAGGCCGTGGGCAAGCGCTGCAATATCCTCATCAGCGGTGGTACCGGGACCGGCAAGACCACGCTGCTGAATATTCTCAGCCAATTGATCAACCCCCACGAGCGCCTGGTCACCATCGAAGATGTGGCCGAACTGCAACTGGGCCACCCCCACGTGGTACGCCTGGAAACCCGCCCGCCCAATGCCGAAGGGCATGGCGAGGTCAAGGCCAGCGATCTGATTCGCAACGCCCTGCGAATGCGCCCGGACCGCATCATCCTCGGCGAGATTCGCGGCGTCGAAGTGCTCGACGTGATGACCGCCATGAACACCGGCCATGACGGTTCCATGAGCACCGTGCACGCCAACAATGCCCAGGACGCGCTGCTGCGCCTGGAAACCCTGGTGGGCCTGACTGGGCGTGTGGTGGCGGAAAAAACCTTGCGCCAAATGATCTGCGCCGCACTGGATGTGGTGATCCAGCTGACGCGCCTGCCCGATGGGCGCCGCTGCGTCAGCGAGGTGGTGGAAGTGGTCGGCGTGCGCGACGACGTGTATGTCACCAATACCCTGTTCCGCTTCGACCGCCGCACCGGCTTTGGCTTCCTGCGCGAAGCGTTGCACCCGGCCGGCGACAAGCTGCGGCGCGAAACGCCATTGCCGTTGTAGGGGGGCGTCATGACCGGACCCATCTTGCTGCTCATCTGCGTTCTGCTGGTCAGCCTGTCCATCTGGCTGTTCCAGCGCGGCCTGCGCCAGGCCGGCACCCACCGCGTGCTGGAGCGCCTTGCCGATGGCCAGCCCGTGCCTCAGGAATCGAACAGCAACTGGGTCGCCATGGAACGGATGTTCCTGCGCGCCGGCCTGGGCAAGCCCACCGATCGCCTTGGGCTGTGGTTAAGCGGCTGGGCGGCTGCCATGGTGCTGGGCTACCTGCTGGCCGACTGGCTGGGCCTGCTTGCCATGCTGCTGGTGCCGCCGTTGCTGTTGCGCCTGTACATCGCCTGGCGCTATCAGCGGCGTGTGCAACGCATGATCGAACAACTACCGCAATTGCTCGACCACAGCGTGCGCAGTCTCAAGTCCGGACGCACCCTGGCCGACGCCGTGCTGGGCGCAATCGAAAGCACCGAAGCCCCCCTCAAGCAGGCGATGAGCCGCATTCAGCGCAATGTGCAAATGGGCGTGAGCCTGCCGGAGTCAGCCAGCGATTTTGCCGAGTTCTACGAGCGCGATGAGTTTCGTCTGTTTGCCCTGGGCCTGAAGGTCAACCACCGCTACGGCGGCAACGCCAGCGAGTTGCTGGAGAACCTGATCAAGATGATCCGCGAGCGCGAACAGGGCGCGCGTCAACTCAAGGCCATGACCGGTGAAACACGCATGACCGCCTATGTATTGGCAGGGTTGCCCATCGCCATGGTCGGCTACTTCCTGATGGTCAACCCGGGCTACCTGATGAGCATGTGGAATGACGGAACCGGGCGCTATCTGCTGCTCGGTGCGGTAGCGCTCGACATCACGGGCACCTTCGTCATGTGGCGCATGTTGCGGAGTATTTGAGATGGCCATCCTGATCAGCCTCCTGCTGTTACTCGCCGCCGTCGTGTTGATCGCCGGCAGCCTTCTGGAACAACGCCGCCGCCAGCGCACGGTCAACCAACGCCTGCAAGGCCAACTGGCCCGCGAAGACAAACTTGGCAGCCTGATGCGCCAACTGGGCGCCAGCGCGGTCGCGCAACGCTCGGTCAGCCTGGACAACGAAACACAAACCCTGCTCAACCGCGTCGGCTGGCGTAAGCCCAACCAGCGCTCCATGTTCGCCGCCTGCCAGGTCGGCGTGCCCATCGTGCTGCTGGGCCTGACTGTGCTCGGCCAGCAGCTGCTGTTTGCCCATGCGGGCTCGCCGTGGATCGCGCCGGCCATTGCGTTGGGGGTCGGTTACCTGTTGCCCAAGCGTGTGTTGGTCCTCAGTGCGAAATACCGCCAGGAGCGCATCGCACGGGAGATCTCCACATTCATTCCGTTGCTGCGCATCCTGTTCGAATCCGGCATGGCGGTTGAACAGTCGCTGCGAGTGTTGAGTATCGACGCCCAGCGCCTGCTTCCAGACCTCACCCATGAACTGCGCCTGATCCTGGCACGGGTCGACTCGGGCCTGGAGTTGTCGGAGGAACTGGGCAAGACCGCGCGCCTGCTGGCCGTAGACGAGTTCACCGACACCTGCATCATTCTCCAGCAATTGATCCAGCAAGGTGGCGGCGCCATGAAGTCGCTGCTGGCCCTCAAGCAGTTGCTCGATGACCGCCGCCTGACCCGCTTGCAGGAATACATCTCGAAGATGTCGGCGAAGATGTCCGTGGTGATGATGGTGTTCCTGTTTCCCGCCCTGCTGACTGTGCTTGGGGGGCCGGCCTTTATCGCCATCGCCCGGGCCTTGAATAACTTCTGAGGAGCTTGCCATGAAGCCACTGATTGTCGCCTTGAGCCTGCTGATGCTGGGCGGCTGTGCCAGCAATGGCCAGGTTCCATGGGCCGGATTGCTGGAGCCCGGCAGTTGCCCCAAGCCCAGCTCGGACCAGGAGCTTTCATTGAACCTGGCCGATGACATGGCCAACGAAGGCAAGCTGCACGCCAGCCTGGCCAACCTGCAGGGCCTGCCCAATGCCCTGCCCCAGGTTCGCCAGCGCCAGGCCCGGGCCTACCGCTTGCTGGGCCGCACCGAAGCCGAGCCGCTGTACCGCAGCCTGTTGGGCACTTGCCTGGCTGCCGATGGCGAGCACGGCCTGGGGCAATTGGCCTCGGCCAAGGGCCACAACGGCCAGGCCATGGCCCACCTGCAACGTGCTGCAAAACTGGCGCCCACCGACGAGAAAATCCGCAATGACCTGGGCGTGGTGTACCTCGATCAGCTGCGCCTGGAAGACGCCCGTTTCGAATTCATGACCGCCATCGAACTCAAGCAGAGCGATCAATTGGCAGCGGTGAACCTGGTGACCTTGCTGATCTATCAGGACAACTGGGGGCAGGCCGCAAAAGTGGTCGGCCAGCTCGGGCTGAGCCCCGAGCAGGTCACCGAAGCCCAGGCGCGTGCACAACAACTCAAGGGTTCACGCACGGCACCGGTGCGTTCAGCCAAAGACCAGGTAGCGACGGTCAGCGACACGCTGCCGGCACCTGTGAAATAGGGAGTCGATGATGAAAATCCATTACCTCGCCGGCCTCGCAGTGTTGGCACTGCCGCTCATGGCATCGGCCATCGAAGCCGGGCCGTCTTCTCCACGGCAGGCGGAAACGGAAAACTGGATGGCGCTGCAACTGAGCGGCCGCGCGGCCTCGGCCAATCCGCAGAAGGCCACGCCGGCAGAACGGGAGCAGGCTCTCAAGCGCTGGCTGGACAGTAACAAGCACCCGATCCCGGAGTTCTTTGATCAGAAGGTGGGGGGGTCTGCACAGGGTGGGAGCAAATAACCAAGCCTATATCCCACTGTAGGAGCGAGCTTGCTCGCGAAGACCTCCACGACACCGCGTTTATGCAGGATTCACGCGTTATCGTTGACGTTTTTCGCGAGCAAGCTCGCTCCTACATTATTGGCGCCGGCGCTGGACCTTCAGTGCGCTGTCACCCGCTGGCGTATCGCCGAGTTGCTGGGTGACAACGCCAGCGCCAACTGGGTGCGGTTGTGCATATGGGTCAGGCGCAATACCTGGGACACATACAACTTGACCGTGTTCTCGGTGATCCCCAGGTCACAGGCAATCTGGTAGTTGGTCTGGCCCCTGCCCACCAGGCGTGCCACATCCAGCTGGCGCGGTGACAATTGGTTGAAGATTGCCGGGATTTCCAATGGCCCGGCGTCATCGGCCAGCGGCTCGCCATCAGTGTCCTTGGATGGGTTGCGACGCGCCTTGTCCAGGTCCATATACAAGTCGTTGATGGATTCGGACAAATACTGCAGCTTTTGGTTAAGCGTGCCCAGTTGCAGATCTTTTTGCCGTTCCTCCAAGGCCGCTTCCTGGCGCTTCAAGCCTTCAAGCAGCTCGTCGAGATTGATCGGCTTCTGGTAGTAATCAGCGATCCCCGCGCGCAGGGCCTTGATCACATCCTGCTTGTCGGCACGCCCGGTGAGCATGATCGCTTCGAACGCACGATGTTTGCCGGCAACCTGTTGCAGGGCCCGCACCAGCTCGATGCCGTCCATGTCCGGCATATGCAGGTCACACAGCACCAGGCCTATCTGGGGGTCGTCGTCGAAGCGTTGGATAGCCTGTTGGCTGGACTCGCATGGGACACAACGGTACCCGCTGCTTTCGAGAAATTCACAGAGCTCCTCCACGATCAAGGGTTGATCGTCGACCACGAGCACTTTTACCGCAGATGTGAGCTTGTTCACGCGCTACTCCATGCCTGGCAAGCCAAAGAGGACCCATCCTTTTTGACGAAAAATCCTATACAACCACTCATTAAACGTAGACGTACTTTCCAACTATGTACATAGCATTAATCAACTCGCGCGCTTAATGGATCCAAAGCCAACACGCGACGAAACCTGTCAACACGAAAGGCGCAAAAGGCTGTTTTTTTGACACTTCTTCTGCCCGTTCAACCTGGCTCGAGCTAAGCCCTTGATGCACAAATGTCCAGGCCAGCATGGCGACCGCGGCGCCGACCAGCGCCCCCAACAGAATGTCGGTATTGGACGCCAGGCCCAGGGCGGCGAGCAGCTTCACATCCCCCGCGCCGAAGCGGCCCAACGCATAACCGGGCAGGGTCAGTATCAGCGCCAGAACCAACGCCAGGCCTCCTTCGCTGCGGGGCGCACCAACCCAGGTCGACCCTGCCCACAGCAGGTAGATCAACGCCAGCAAACCAGCACCCAAGGTCAGCGTATTGGCAATCTGGCGCTGGCGAATATCCTGCACTGCACACAGGCCCAACCACAGCAGAATCACTACATAGTGGATCACGTAAAAAACATCCCTTTTTGCCGAATGATTCTATGCTGATATCAGGTACTCGCCTCAGGGTAGACGCAGTCATGAAATCAGGCTTCCCGAGAAAGCAAAAAGGTGCGGCGGCCATCGAGTTTGCCTTGGTCTTCGTGATCTTCTTTGCGGTGTTCTACGGCATGCTCAGCTACAGCTTGCCGCTGCTGTTGATGCAGTCCTTTCATCAGGCGGCGGCGGAGGGTGTGCGCCGCAGTGTGTCCCTGGATCCAAGTACCGCAGGCTATTCGGCACTGGTGGTACAGCGCGCCAAGGATGCGGCGCAGGCTCAATTGAACTGGATCCCCGGCTCGTTGAAGTTCTTGCCCGGCTACATCACCGCCACCTACACCAATAATTTGCTGACGGTAAAAATCACCTACCCCTCGGCCAATATCAAAGCGGTGCTACCGGCCTTGGTATTGCCCGGGGTTGGCAGCGTACCGAACCTGCCCGCCAACCTAACCGCCACCTCGAGCCTGCAGTTTTGACGGCAGGGGATAAATTGTTCGCGCGCCTGCGCGGGCGCCACAGCGCGCCGGCCATGACCGCGCTGGGCCTGCACCTGCAACTGGACAACCTGGGCCAGGTGCTGAGCATCGCCGGCACCTTGCAACCCTTGCTCACCCAGCACTTCACCCACACAAACACCCCGCCGTTGCACGCCTTGCTGTGCGCCAACAGCGCATTGAGTGTCGAGGGCACACCGCAGCAATGGCAACGCCACGGCCTGGACCTGGACTTTCAGGGTGCCGGCGGCCAGGTCCTGCATACCCGCGGCTGGATGGAGCCCGAGGGCGACGGCTGGGCCCTGCACTTGCTGGATATTACTGACCTGCTGGCCGACCGGGCATTGGAACAGCAGCGCGAACAGAACCATCAGATCGCCGGCCTGATGAACGAACAATTGCGCGTCTGCAGCCTCAACCGCCTGCCCCAGGTGTTCAACGAGCACCTGCGCACCGTCGCTCAGCGCTGGCGCATGCCGTGCGTGGCCATGGCGCTGCTCGACGAGGAGAACCAAGGCTGGCGCATCTACAGTCAATATGCCGCCCATGATGCGCCGGCCCTGTGGCAAACCGGGCAACACTTGGGCACCAGCCTGGACAGCATCAACGGCAACACGCCGCTGAGCCTGGACATTGCCCAGGGCCGCAGTGACAACCCGCGCCTGCGCAGCGTGTTTGGCAATGCCGATGGCTTCCTGGTGCCTTACCGCGACAGCCAGGGCGTCGCGGCGTGGTTGCTGTGTGGCTTCTACAGTGGCCAGGCGCAACACACCCGCGAGCGCGATTGGCTCAACTTGTGTGCGGCCCTCGCCGCCCCGCTGCTCAGTCGCCTGCGTGAACAGCGTCATCACCAGCAACTGGAACGGCTGGAAGCCCTGCAAGGCCTGCTCGGTACCGGCTGGTGGGAATTGTTGCCCGCCACCCAGGAAATCCAACTGGCGCCACAGTTGCTGCGCAGTCTGAACCTGGAGCAAAGCCCCACCCGCCAGGCTCTCGCCACCTGGCTCGAACTGATCCACCCGGCCGACCGCCAAGCCCTCAACAGCCGCCTGCAAGACCTGCAAGCCTTGGGCAAACCCTTGCTGACCAGCGTGCGTCTGCAGCGTACGGAGGCCGAGCAGGCGCCCCTCTGGTACCGCATACAGGGGCAAGTGCTGGGAGTCGGGAATGAGCGGCGCTGGATCGGTTTCATGCTCGACATCAGCGACATCAAAAATCAGCAACTGCAAGCCGCCGCTGCCCATGCGCGCCTGGACAACCTGATCGCCAGCTCACCGGCGGTGATCTATGTACAGCGCTACGTCAACGGCGCGCTGCATCCGGCGTTTTTCAGCGACAGCCTGCTACCACTGCTGGGCTGGACCCTGGCCGACTGCAACCTCGACACCCTGGCGGCGCTGATCCACCCCGACGACCGCGAACTCTACTTTGAACGCACTCGCCAATTGCTGCGCGAAGGCAACGTGCGCAGCCGCTATCGGCTGCGTGACAAACAAGGCCACTACCACTGGCTGCTCGACGAAGCCAAACTGTTGCGCGACGACCTCGGCCTGCCGGTAGAGGCCGTAGGCTTGTGGCTGGACGTGACCGAGGCGACCCTGGCCGCCGAACAGGTGCGTCAGAGTGAGGAGCGCTATCGCATCCTGGTGGAAGACTCGCCGGCAATGATCTGCCGCTACCGCCCCGACCTGATCCTGACCTTCGGCAACACCCCGTTGGCCAACTACCTGGAATGCCTGCCCGCCCAACTGCCCGGCGTCGACCTGGGCCAATGGCTGTCGGATGAACAGCGCGCCGCCTTTGTGCAGCGCATTGCGCGGCTGACCCCGGAATTCCCGGTGAGCACGGCTGAAATCAGCCTGCAACTGCCCGGGCGTGAACATGCCTGGTGGGTGTGGTCGGACCGTGGCGTATTTGACCAACACGGCACCTTATTGGAAGTGCAGGCCGTGGGCCGCGACAACACCGAAGTGCGTCGCTCCCAGCAACAACTGACCCAAAGCGCAAAAATGGCCACCCTCGGCGAAATGGCCACCGGCCTGGCCCATGAAATCAACCAGCCGCTGAACGTGATGCACATGGCCGTCGTCAACGTGCTCAAGCGCCTGGGCAATGGCGATGTACAAGTGGATTACCTCACGGAAAAACTCCAGCGCATCGACGCCCAGGTGCAACGCGCGGCACGGGTGGTCGACCATATGCGCGTCTTCGGCCGCCGCTCGGAAATCGAACAGCAACCCTTCGACCCGGCGCAGGCGCTGGAGGGCACCTTGGCCCTGCTCAGTGAGGGCCTGCGCGGCAAAGGCGTGGAAGTACGCATCAGCCCTGCGGACTTCTCGGTGCAGGTCAAAGGCTATGTTGACCAATTGGAACAGGTGCTGATCAACCTGATGGTCAACGCCCGCGACGCGTTGCTCAGCCAACGCGAAAAGACCCCCGGACTGCGCCCCTGGATTGCGCTGCACAGCGAACATGACGGTCGCCACGTACGCATCTGGGTCGAAGACAATGCCGGCGGGATTGACCCGCGCTTGCTGGAGCGGATTTTCGAACCGTTCTTCACCACCAAGCCAATTGGTGTCGGCACCGGGCTGGGGCTTTCGGTAAGCTATGGGATCGTGGAAAACATGGGCGGACGCCTGAGCGTCAGCAATGGCGAGGCAGGCGCGAAATTTTGCGTGGAGTTGCCCATCGTACCGGATCAAATCACCAGGTAAGCCCGCCCCATGTGGCAGGTGAGGTTGGCACCGACTTCGGCGTTGCCGAGGTTGATGCCCAGTGCACTTAACAGGCCATCCACAATCGGGTCGAGCACTGGCGACAAAATGTTCTTGATCGCGGTTACCAGCGTATTGGTAATGGTCGCGAGTAAGCCCGACACCGCCGGTAGGATGCCGCCAGGGGCACTGCCGGTTGGGGCAACATAATTTACCTGGATCGCCCCCAAGGTATTGACCAGCCCTTTGACCACCTCTGTCGAGGGAGGAACAGACTTGTAGGTGGGCGCCAGATTCATGTCGTTGACCGGAGAAAACAGCAGACTTTGACTCGTCCCTCCCACGGTCGCATGGACGACGGATAGGGATAAGCTACCGCCTACGCCTGCCTTGCGTGGACCACAGCCAAATATCCCCTTGCAGGTCTGTACGCCAATATCCACGAGGGCTACAGGATTCACTTGGGATTTTACTGCGGAGGAAAAGGCCTGCGCTGCATCCACTTTTCCTACAGAAACATCCGCAAGCGCAGTCTCAACCTGAACAGTCAGTGATTTCGCCGCATTGCTCGCACAATTGAAATCCGTAACATGGCTTCTCGCGCTGGCCACCTCGATATTGATATCCAGGCCGCTCAACAACTGAACATCGGTGTGATCACAAGGCTTCAAAATCAGGCACAACACTGGATCCAGCAGGCTCACCAAATTCAAATGCAACAGGTTATTCACGACACCTGTCACCGGCGTGGTGATGGCGGAAACCGCAGACGTCAGCCCATTAATGCCATTCAACACAGGCAGCTGAATAGACACCAACGTACGCACTTGTGCGGTGCGCACAAAGATCTGATCGGTCGGCGGGTTATTCGACAAGCCCTTCTTCGCCAGCGCCGGGTTGCCAATGGCCGACAACTGCGGCGGCTCAATGACTTTGGTCTGGATCGACACATTGCCCACCAGCGGAATAGCGAGCTGCGCCGCCGCACTCACGGCGTTCTTGCTGCTGGATAACTGCGCCACTGCTTCGAGCAACTGAAACAGTTGCACATTGGAATTCAGCGCCGCCGTCGGGGTGCCGGTGGCGATATCAATCAGGTCGCCCACCGTCAACAGCTTGGTGTTTGGCGCAATGGCTTCTATCGAAATCACGTCGTTGATAACCGCGGTGACCGCCGCGCCATTTTTCTGCAAGACCTTCACCGCGGCGTCGATCAACTGGGTGGCGGAGACGGCCGTGCTGAGTAGCGCATCGTAATCGCCGGCCTTCACGTTCAGGTCGATCGCCAACTGGTCGAGGTAACCGAGCAGGTTGACGTTGGTCTGCAGCAAGCCGTTCCAACTCGCCGCCGTGAGCGACAGGCTGCCGCCGAGCAGGTTACCCATGACCAGATTAAGCAGGGGGGATTTACTTGAGTCGACGCTGGCCAGGCTGCTGCGGATTGTCAGTTGCGCTACCGGCGGCGGTGTAGCCGCTACGGCAGTAGCGCTCAGGTTGAGTTGCGGCGTGAGCGGCGCACCACTGAACAGGTTCCACAAGCCGTTGGCGATGCTGGTCATCACGGTGTGGGAGACCACCACGCGAATCGCGTCGCTCTTGGTAGCATCTGCGGTAAACACGCGGGTGTTGGCGGCATTGGTCGCCAGGGTGCCGCACGTCACGGCCAGAGTGCGGCCATTGCCGACCACGAAACCGTTACGCGAGGCATTTTGCGCGGCATAAGCGTTGGCCGTAGTGTTGGTGCCGCATTGGCCACCGAGGCCAGCCGCTTCCAGCGCCGACGTATCGGCGACCGACTGCAGCTTGCGTTTTTCCAGGTACAAACGCCCGCTGTCGACCGCCAGCAACGTAAACACCAGGGCCAGCGCCAAGGTGCCTGCCGTCATCAAGCCAATTGCCCCACGCTGCCTGGAACCGAATCGGGGAGACATCGAAGCACTCCTGCGCTAACTCACCGGGGTTGCATTGGAGTGTAGACAAGGGACAGGCAGGTTGCTGGCAACTCGCCACATTGGCGACTGGCGGAGATGCCCTAATGCTGTAGGAGCGAGCTTGCTCGCGAAAAACTCACAGGCGCCACGGTGATTCAGGAAGCACGCGTTATCGTTGACGTTTTTCGCGAGCAAGCTCGCTCCTACAGGGGGTAATCAGTGCGGCGGGTAGTTGGAGAGAATCTTGGTCACAGTGCTGCGGATAGCCTTGCTGCGGTCCTCTGGATTAGGCGTGCTGGCCATCATTTGCTCGTCGCTGCCGCGCCAAACCAACTTGCCGTCCTTGCCGTCGAGCAGGTCGATCTGGATGGTTGCCACTTTGTAGGTGATGTTGCGTGTCTCGTTGTACATCGGTGCGCCCCAGTAGCCATTCCAGGGTCCGCCCCAGGCGCCGCCATAGTTGGTGGTGACTTGTTGCTGGCGGTCTTCGACGATCAGGTAGGCCTGCACATTCAGGTCCGCCTTGGTGCCGGCCGCTGCGGGGCGCAGGCCGCGCTGGTCAAGCTGTTCGCCCACGGCTTGGCGGATGCGTTGCTCGGTAAGGTCGCTCTTGATTCGCGGATCATCCGGGCGGTACTGCAATGCCGGGTCTTTCCAGGCCCAATTGCGGTAGGCGCCGAAGTCTCGGCTGGCGTCGAAATCGTGATTGACCTGGTTGCTCTGGCAACCGCCCAGCAACACAACGACAGCAAGTGCAGCGATACGACGAAACATGGCACTTCTCCAAAAACAACGTGAGCCTGAAATGAGAATAGCTGCTAACTGGGCGGATAGGCAGCCATTGCTTTCTGCATCGCCTTGCGCAAGCTGTCGGCGCGTTCGCTCAGGCTGCCCTGGCTGGTGGTTTCCGCGCTGGTGCTCCACACCGGCTGGCGGGTGCGGGCGTCGAACAGGCTGATACGCGCCACTGCCACCGTCACTTCATAGGTGCGCACCACGGGCACGCTGTTGTACATGCCATAGCCGTTGCCGTAGCGGTTATAGCCGCCGTAACCGTAGCCATAGTCGTCCCGCACCTGGCGCAGGCGTTTCTCCAGGCGTACATCGGCGCTCACCAACAAGTCGGGTGCACGCTTGTCATGCAAGGGGCGCAGGCCGCGCTGGTCGAGGGCGCCGCTGACCGCTTCGGCAATCTGCGCCGAATCGGCCCAGGCCGTGCCCGCGGGCAATTGGCCGTTGAGCCAGCCCCAGCTGCGGTAGGCGCCATAGTCGCGCGCGGGCGCCGGGTAGGCACTGGCATCAAAAGTAGTGGCCGCCTGGGCCGGGGCCGGCGGCATCGGTGCCGACGTGGCGACATAGGGGTTGGGGCTGGAGCAAGCCCCCAGACCGAGCGATAACAGGATCAAACAGAGACGACGCATTTCGACCTCCGCAGGCTGGGCCGCTTAAACCGGACGGCAGACCCAGTGCAAATAACGCCCAAGTCCGGCAAAGCTTGGGTGACGACGGTGAGCGAGCTCCATCTCCAATAAATCCTGCAAATCGGCGCGGGCCTGGAACTCCATCGGCATATAGTCGTGAAACACCCGCACGCCACTTTGGCTTTCGACCTGCCACATCCCTTCGAGTTGCGCCGCCAGCTCCCGTGGGTCGAGGGGCTGTTGCGGCGTAAGGCTCTGCTTTTCACCGGCCATGTCGTTCTTGCGCATTTTGCGGAAGTGGCCTTTGAGCAGGTTGCGGTAGATCAACGCATCACGGTTGTAGAACGCCAGGGACAACCAGCCGCCGGGCAGCGTCAATTGGTGCAGCACCGGCAATATGGCGTGGGGTTCGGCCAGCCATTCCAGCACGGCATGGCACAGCACCAGATCGTAAGGCTCGGTGAGCTGGCCGGGCAAGTCTTGCCAGGGCGCATGGATAAACGTCGCGGTCTGGCCGGCGTCGGCAAAGCGCTGGCGCGCGCCTTCAAGCATCGGTGCGGCGGGCTCGGCCAAGGTTACCTGATGGCCACGCTCGGCCAGCCACAGTGACATATGCCCCAGGCCCGCGCCGATATCCAGCACGCGCAACGGGCGCTGTGGCAAGGCTTCGGCCAGGTCGGCCTGGAGCACCGCCAGGCGAATCGCGCCCTTGGCACCGCCGTAGATTTTTTCGGCGAAACGCGTGGCCAACTGGTCGAAATGACGATCACCCATGGGCAAACCGCCGTTCGCTGTCGGCCAGCTTGGCGCGCACGACTTCGTTCATATCCAGGCCCAGTTCACTGCACAGCAACAGCAGGTACAACACGATATCGCCGACTTCCTGGCCCGCGTGGGCGAGTTTGTCGGCGGGAAGCTGGCGGGACTGGTCTTCGGTAAGCCATTGGAAGATTTCCACCAGCTCGGCCATTTCCACGCTGGCGGCCATGGCCAGGTTTTTCGGGCTGTGGAATTGCTTCCAGTCGTTGGTATCGCGGATGCGGTGCAGGCGCTCGGTGAGGTGTTCGAGGTTCATTGGGGGACTCCTGAATGGGTATAGCTTCAGGGGGATGGAGAGCGAAGGCAAGTGAATAGCGGTGGTGTGCTCAAGGCTTGCCCCCGATGAAGCCTAATCAACAACGCTGAACTCAAGCCTGGCGGTTTGCCCAGCCTCATCCAGAACGCTTAGCTGATAGCGGCCCAATCGCTCGAAACTGGCATTGATACTGTCCTGATTGGCGCTATCACCCAACGGCGCGCCATTGAGGAACCACCAACGCCGACCACTGCCGCCCAGGGCGGAGATTTTCAGGCGCAGGGTTTGTTGGCTGGCAGCCGGCAAGCGCAGTTGGTCGCCTTCGCGTACGCCGACGATGGACAACGGCGACGACGCGGCCAGCGCCGGTGGCGGGCAGTCCGGGTCAGGCGCCGGGATGCGTGCTTCACGGCGTTCGGCCCTTAGCAACCAGGGCTCCAGCGGCGCCGGCCACAGGGCAATGTTTTTGACCTGTGCGCCAGGACAATGGGCGTCGACCCTCAAACCCTTGGCGTTGACCCAGATGCTTTCCATCAAGCCCACGCTCAAGGGTTGGTCCAGTGCCTGCAAGGTCGGCGGCGTGGTGTTGTCCAGGGTCCAGGCAAACCGCTGACGCCGGCAATTGGGGTCGCTGCGGGCCATGGGCTGGCCCATGGGCCAACAGATCGCTGCCACGCCGATATTCGCCGGCACCGGTTTGACCGGCGCACTGATGCCGCGCTGGCTGTCACGATTGGTCAGTACGTCATGGACCTGCAACATCAACGGCGCTGCCGATGCGAGGCCGAACTGGCCCGGAACCGGTGTGCCGTCCGGACGGCCAATCCATACACCGATCAAATAACGCGGGCCCACGCCAATTGCCCAGGCATCGCGAAAGCCATAGCTGGTGCCGGTTTTCCACGCCAGCACCGGGCGTTGCACCAGCTCCGCTCGCGGGTCGCGGTCGGGCCGTGCCTGGCCGCTGAGGATGCGCCGCACAATCCAGGCCGCCCCGGGTGAAAGCAATGGCCGCTCCCTGAGCGTATCGTCCGGCTGCAGTCGCAGGGTGGCGCTCTTGCCGTCACGGGCCAAGGCGCTGTAGCCGCTCACCAGGTCTTCCAGGCGACTGCCCGCGCCACCGAGGATCAGCGCCAGGTTTGGCTCGGCCAGCGCCGGCAGCGCCAACGGCATGCCGCCGATGCGCATCTGTGCGGCAAAACGCTTGGGCCCGTAGGCTTCCAACAATTGCACCGCCGGTAGGTTCAACGAGCTGGACAGCGCCGTGCTCGCCGGCACGGCCCCGGTAAAGCCCATGGAAAAATTTCCCGGCCGGTAATCGCCATAACGCCTCGGCACGTCCTGCAACAGCGACTCGGAGTGGATCAGACCATCGTCCAGGGCCATGCCATACAGGAAGGGTTTCAACGTGGAGCCGGGCGAGCGCAGCGCGCTGATCATGTCCACATGGCCGAAGCGCTTGGTGTCGTTGATATCCACCGAGCCCAGGTAGGCGCGCACCGCCATGCTTTCTTCCTCGACCACCAAAATCGCTGCCGAGGTGTGCTCCGGCAGCCGTGCGCGCCAGCCCAGCAGCAAGTCTTCGAGACGCCGTTGCAAGGTGGCATCCAGGGTGGTGCGGATCAGCGGCGGGCTGTCCGGACGGTTGAGGCGGCGTGCGAGTAATGGCGCCAGGCTCGGTTCCAGGCGCGGGGCGAGCAGCAGCGGTTCTTCCAGGGCTTCATCGACCGCCGATTGCGGCCATACCTTGAACTCGGCGAGGCGGCGCAGCACCTTGTCGCGGGCCTCCTGGGCGCGCTGCGGATGCCGATCCGGGCGCAAGCGACTCGGCGCCTGGGGCAATACTGCGAGCAACGCAGCTTCGGCGTGGGTCAGTTGGGACGGCGACTTGCCCAGGTACGCCCAACTCGCCGCGGCCACACCCTGCAACGTACCGCCGAAGGGCGCACGGTTCAGGTACAGGTTGAGGATTTCGTCCTTGGACAGGTGCCATTCCAACTGCGCAGTGCGCCACAGCTGACGCAACTTGCCGTGCAGGGTGCGCGAATGCGGGTCGAGCAAACGTGCGACTTGCATCGACAGGGTGCTGCCGCCGGAGACCACCCGTGCACCTGTGAGGTTTTGCCACGTCGCCCGTACCAGCGCCAACGGGTTGACCCCGGGATGCTGGTAGAACCAGCGGTCTTCGTAAGTGAGCAATGCATCGAGATAATACGGCGACACTTCGCTGGTACGCACCGGATAGCGCCACACCCCATTGGCATCGGCAAACCGCCACAGTGGTGTGCCATCCTCGGCCAGCACCACCCGGGCCAGGTCGTCCTGGGGCAAGGGCAATGGCCAGATCCGATCAGCCAGCCACAGCAAGGCAATCACCAACAGCAGGCTCGCCAGGGTCCAGCGGGCAACAAAACGCAAATTCAAGCGGGCAAACCTCTATGCTTGTAGGGAACTAGCCTGTGGCAATAACGACCAAAGGCACAGTCACGCCCACCTTCTTATTCAGGACACGCACATGCAGGTAGAAAGCTTTTTCGAATGGTTGGGCCAGGCGCTCGGCTCCGTCATCCGGTTTATCGTCGACGGACTGAGCGGGTTGTTCGGGGCCTTGACCCACGCCGGCGGCAACTTTATCGATGGCCTGTCGCGCACCTTGGGCATGGACACCTCGATCATCAGCATCATCACCCTGATCGTCGGCCTGCTCTTGCTGTACTCGGCGGTACGCGCCTTCATGCGGGCCTCGATCATCATGGGCATCATCTGGCTGCTGCTGGGCCTGTGGCTGCTCAGTTGGGTTGTGCACTGATTTATCTGACAGCCCCAGTCCCCCTGTGGGAGGGGGCTTGCTCCCGATAGCTGAGTGTCAGCCAATAATGTTTTGACTGATCCACCGCTATCGGGAGCAAGCCCCCTCCCACAGTAGTCCCATTTCACATTCAGCGATCAGCGGCCCTTGATCACCATATCTCCCGGCGTCTCACCCACCGCCTGCCAGTTCGGTCGATACATCGACTCCACCTGCGGCGGCGGCACGCGGTAGGTTCCCGGTGTCACCGCACGCGCCAGGTACAACAAGTGCGTGGTGCCATAGCCATCCAGACTCATGGCCGCCACATAACGGTCATCCCTGAACTCCTGATGCTTGAGCGAGGCATTCTGCATCGACTCGCGCCATTGCTTCACCTGGCTGCTGGCGTTTTCCAGGCTGGCGGCGCTTTGGGCCAGGTTCTGGTTTTCCAGTTCCAGGCCGGCGGGCAGCAGGTCCACCACCAGGGCATCCGGCACACGCTGCTTGGCGCTGACGGCCAGGTGCACCAGCACCAGGTCGCCGCTGGCGAGGCTACGCAGGTTGAGCGGCTGGCCGTCCATGCCCAGGTATTCGCGGCGGATACTCAGGTTTTCGCCACCGGCAGCCGGCGGCACTTGTGGATAACCCGAGATCGTCAATTGCTGATACACCGGCGCTTCACCCTGATTGTTCAAGGCCAGGTCGCTGGACAGCAGCTTGCCCTCCAACGCCAGGGTCGATTGCTGGTTATTCAACTCATGCGCCCCGCCGCTGCCGGTGAGCAACACCTGCCAGTTGGCTTCCGGTCTGGCAAACCCGAGACGCCCGGCGAGGAACAGGGAATTACGCTCCTGGGTCGATAGATACGGGCTGGCGGCCAACTGGTCCGACAGGGTGAACAAACGCTCTTCGCGTTGGCCCTTGGCCAAGTCATTTTCTTCCAGCAATGCCAGGATCATCGCCTGGTCACGCAACGGGCTGCCATAATCGGCCAGCCATTCTTTGCTACTGCGCTGTGCCGCCAAGCCAGCCAGCAACGCCTGATCCGCACGCGGTTGATCGCCCATTTTCTGCAAGGCGATGGCCAACTGCACCAGCGGCAACCCTGAGCGCGCATCGCTGCGCCGCTCGAACAGGCTGCGCAACGCTCCCAACGGCGCCTGCTGACTGCGCGCCAGCACCATGCCGGCGTAAGCCTGCACGGCAAACCGCGTGTGCTCGGCGTTGTCGCTGTAGTCGACTTCGATCAGGTTGCGCTCCTGCACATACCGCAACAGGCGCTCGCTGGCCTTCTTCAAGGCTTCAGGCGGTACGGCAAAGCCCTGGTCGCGGGCGCGCAGCAGGAAGTCGGTCACGTACGCCGTCAGCCAATATTCCTCCTCGCCGTCGGCGCCCCACAAACCGAAGCTGCCGTTGTAGCGTTGCATGCCCAGCAGGCGCTCGATGCCCAACTCGATCTTGCGCTTGCGCTCGGCATCCGGCTCGCCCTTGATGCTCAGGCGCTTGAGCAGCGCGTCATCGGCATACAACGACGGGTACAGGCCACTGGCGGTTTGCTCCAGGCAACCATAAGGGTAGGCCTTGAGTGCGCTGATCTGTGCTCCCAGGTTCAACGGTGGACGGCTCGACAGGCTCAACAGCGCTTCGCGCCCGGAGGCATCGAACTGGTCCAGCGTACCGGCGGGCAGGCTCCATGGCTGATCCTTGAGCACTGCGCGGTAGTGCTTGAGCAGCGCCGGATACGCTGGGCGCACGCCCAAGGTCCATTCGCGACTGAATGGCGGCAGGTTTTCCCCCGGCAGGTCCAGGCCGTTCACGCTGACCTTGATTTTGCCCTGGCCCAGACCGCCCCAGGCTTTCACCGGGATGCGCAGGGTGGTGCGCTGGCCTTGCTTGAGTTCAACCGCTTGCGCGCCGCCGTTGACCAGCTCCAACTGCCCTTCGGCGGTCAATTGCACATCGAGCTTCTGCGCCTTGCCCGACAGGTTGGAGAGATCCAGGGCCAGGGTGGTCTGGTCGCCTCCCGCGAGGAAGCGCGGCGCCGACAATTCGGCGATCAGCGGTGCGGCGATCACCGTCTTGCCTTCGGCCATGCCGTAGCGATCATCGCTCCAGGCCTGGGCCATCAGGCGCAGTTCACCGTTGAAGTCGGGGATGTTGACGCTGACTTCGCCCTCGCCTTTTTCGTTCAGTGTCACCGGCGCGCTTTGCAGGGCGACGATGGTCACGCTGGTGTCCGGGCGCTTGCCGCCCTTGGCCAATGCCGCGTCGCCACCAAACGCCAGGCTGGCCAGGCGCCCCTGGCCGGCTTCGATCAGTTGGCCGTAGATGTCGAACTGATCGACACCATAGGCTTTGCGGCCGAACAGGCTGGAGTAGGGATCGGGCGTGGGATATTCGGTGATATTGAGAATGCCCACGTCCACCGCCGCCAGCAGCACATGCACCTGTTTCGGTACGCTGCCATCGGCATTCCTGGCAGCGATCTTTACCGTCAGCGGTTGTTTGGGGCGCATTTTTTCCGGCGCGGTGAGGGTCAGGCCGAGCTTGCGCTGGGTGCGGTCCAGCGGCAGGTGCAACAGGCCCACGGCGCGCTTGGGGGTGATATTGGCTTTGCGCTCGCCGGGACGGATCACCAGGGCGCTCACATACAGATCATGGCGCGACCATTTCGGGTCGAGCTTGACCGCAAAGCTCTTGCCTTCGGCCGGCACGTCGATTTCCTGCCACCACAGCGGGCCTTCGGCAGATTCCACCAGCAGGTAGCCCTTACCGGCAGCCGGCGGGGTGACGGTGACGTTGGCGGTATCGCCGTCGCCATAAGCGGGTTTATCCAGTGCCAGCTTGACCTGGTCGGGGCGCACGGCGCCACCTTCGGTGTTGTCCTGGGCCTGGTAGCCGGCCCAGAAGCGCACGCTGCTGACCAGGCCGGTCTGCGGGTCTTCAACCTCTACGCGGTAAGGGCCCCACTCCACCTGGAAGCTGACCTTGGCGGTGTCGCCAGCCTTGATGTCCAGGGTCTGCTCGTCGAGGTTGAGGAATTTCTCGTTGTAGTGGTAGCTCCAGCCATCGTTGTCGGAGTAGTTCCAGTAGTAGTCACGGCGCTCGCGCACCAGGCGCACCTTGAGGCCTTGGGCGGCGAGTTTCTGCCCGTCCTGGTTGGCCACCAGCACTTCAAATTCCACCGGGCCATCGCCATTGGTTTCCTTGCCGTCAAACAACCCGCGCAGGCCCGGCAATTGCTCGGCCGGCCAGATCGGCTGCACCAGGCGCCGCGTGATCGGCCGCCCGCCCGACTCTTGCAGGCTGGCTTGCACGATCAATTGAAGCGGCGACTTGGCCTCGGTCCATTTGCTTTCCAGAGTCAGCGCCTCCTCGCCGTTGGCGTCGAGTACGCTTTCGTCCAACTCGAAATCCTGGCTCAGCTCTTCTTCGGTGACGGAGCCGAACTGGTAGCCAGGCAGGGCCTTGACCGCTTCACGCAGCGGGCGCACATAGACCTGGCCGCTGACCCGATTGCCGGATGCCGGCGCGCCATACAGATAACGACCGTTGACCTGGATAACCGCGTTATCCGCCGGGCTCAGCGCCGTGTCACTGCCCTTGAGTTCCAGAGCCAGGCGTTCGGGCAGGAAATCTTCGACGAGGAACTCATACAGCTGCGGCTTGCCATCGCCCAGGTCGAACACCAGCTGCCAGCGCCCGGTCGGTGCCTCAGAGGCCAGTTGCAGCGGGTATTGATAGAGGCCGGAGGCATCGGCCTCCCATACGAATTTGCGGCTTACCTGTTCATCCGGTCGGCGGACTTCGACACTCACCGGCTGCGGCTTGACCGCGTTGCCATCCTTGTCGCGCAACAACGCATTAAGCAGCACGGTTTCGCCGGGGCGATACAGGTCACGCGGGCCGAACACAAAGAATTGCAACGGATGGGACGGTTGCCCACCGATATCGAACTCGGCGAGGTCCAGCGCGGCGCTGTCCAGGCGTAACAGGCTGGTCTGTTCACCCTGCTTGGCCAGCAGCACCTGGGCTTTTTTCGGCAGCGCCAGCTCAGCGTGTCCACCGTCTTCGGTCTTGCCCTGGCCGAGCACGCGGCCTTCGGCATCGAGGATTTCCAGCTCGACGCCGTTCAGCGCCTTGCCGCCTTCCAACGCCTGGGTAAACACATCCAGACGATTGGCATAGCGGTGCACCGACAGGCCAATATCGCTCAAGGTAAACAGCGTGGCCGGTTGCGAATAGTTGTAGGTGCCCGAAGCACGCATCACCGCCAGGTACACGCCCGGCTGCTGCAACTGCTTGAGACCGGCGATCGGCAGCAACAGGGTTTCGCGGGTATTGCGCGCCGGGTTCAAGTCGAAGCGCCCGCCGTAGACCAGGTCGGCCATGGGCAGCAGTTCCCGGGACTCATAGCTTTGCAGGCTGGTATTGCGCCCCCACTGCGCCAGGAACGACGGCAGGGATTCAGGCTTGATACGGAAGAATTCGACGTCGATCTTGTCGACATTCAGCGCGATCACCGGCAGGCCCTCGGCCAGGCGCGTCGGCAGCAGCGTACCCCGGCTGGCGAAGCCGACGGTGGCTTGCAGGTCGCGGGTTTCCAGGCGGGCGGTGTATTCGGCGGCGAGCTGGTTGTCGTTGACCGCCTTCAACCCGGCGTCCACTGTCAGCACCAGCTTGCGCTGCGGCTCCAGGTGACGCAGGCGCAGCTCCATCAAATTGTCGGAAAGCTCCCAGGCGCCATCGACCTTGCCGGACTTGCTGTCCACCAAGTGCAATTTATCGGCAAATTTCTGCTCAGGGTCCAGGGGAATGGAAAAGCTCACCGATAAGGTGCTCGCCCCTTCCAACTGCACTTCGGACACGTCCACCACGCTTAACTCGCGCCCGGCATAGCGCTGCTTCAACGCCGCCACGTCCACCGCCGCCTTGGCAGGTGCAGGCGCCACGCTTGGCGCGGGGGGAGCCGACGGTGCAGCGGGTTTATCGGAAGAATCACAGGCGCTCAGCAGGGCCAGCGCGCAAGCGAGGAACAGTCCTTTGTTAAGCATGGGGCACTCATAGTCAGAGGGAACCGAGGGGTGAACTATATATCAGCGCAGGCCAAGCCGCTGTGGCGCTGATCACATTGACCGACGGAGGGAGGGTTGGTTCTGGGTGCCTTCCAGACTAAACCAAACCCCACAGCCACTGGAGATCAAAATGTGGGAGGGGGCTTGCTCCCGATGGCAGTGGATCAGTCAGAATATTAGTGACTGACACACCGCTATCGGGAGCAAGCCCCCTCCCACATTGAATCTGGTGGGCAGGTACAATGCCCGCTCCACCAAGGAGCCTTCATGACCGCCCTGCTCGCCGACTGGCGCCACCGCCCCACCCATCGCCGCGTCTGGGCTCTGGCCGCGCCGATGATCCTGTCGAATATCTCCGTGCCGCTGGTGGCCCTGGTCGACAGCATGGTCATCGGCCACCTGCCCCACGCCCATCAACTGGGCGCCGTGGCCGTCGGCGCCAGCCTGTATACCTTCCTGGCGTGGGCCATGGGTTTCCTGCGCATGGGCTCCACCGGGTTCGCCGCCCAGGCCGCCGGGCGCAACGATGGCGCGGCGCTGCGGCAAATCCTGTTGCAAGGCTTGCTGCTGGCGCTGGGGTTGGCGACGTTGCTGGGTACGGTAGGTGTTCCGCTGAGCCATCTGGCTTTGGAATGGATGCAGCCCTCCCCTGAACTGAACCAACTGACCCGCGAATTCTTCCACACCCGCCTGTTCGGCCTGCCGGCAGCCCTGGCCAGCTACGCACTGGTCGGCTGGTTCCTCGGCACCCAAAACGCCCGCGCGCCGTTGGCGATTCTGCTAACCACCAACCTGGTCAACATTGCACTTAACCTGTGGTTTGTACTCGACCTGGACTGGGGCGTGGTCGGCTCTGCCCGCGCCTCGGTGATCGCTGAATGGACCGGCGCCCTGCTTGGCCTGGCCCTCACGCAAAAAGCCCTGCGCGCCTACCCCGGTCATATCGCCTGGGCCGCGCTCAAACGCTGGCAAAGCTGGCGGCCGTTGCTGGCGGTCAACCGCGACATCTTCATCCGCAGCCTGGCCTTGCAGTCGGTGTTCTTCATGATCACGGTGCAAGGCGCACGGCTGGGGGATGCCACGGTCGCCGCCAACGCCTTGTTGCTCAATGGCCTGTTGCTGACGGCCCATGCGCTGGATGGCCTGGCTCACGCCGTCGAAGCCCTGTGCGGCCACGCCATTGGTGCCCATGACCGCCAGGCATTGCGCCGCTCGCTGGTGGTTGCCTGCGGCTGGTCACTGATCGCCAGCATCGGCTTCGCCCTGCTGTTCACCTTCGGCGGCCATCTGTTTATCGCCATGCAAACAGACATTCCCAGCGTGCGCGAAACGGCCGACATCTACCTGCCTTACCTGGCGATACTGCCGTTGATTGCGGTGTGGAGTTACTTGCTCGATGGCCTGTTTATCGGCGCAACGCGTGCGCGGGAGATGCGCAATGGGATGTTGCTGACGGTGGTGTTGGTGCTGCCGGTTGCCTGGGCGTTGCAGGGGTTGGGTAACCACGGGTTGTGGGTAACCTTCCTGCTGTTCATGGCGGTGCGCAGCCTGACACTCTGGGCGATAGCCTGGCGCTTGAATCGGCAAGGGCTGTGGCTGGGAGCAAACTGAAGGAATGCAGATCCAAATGTGGGAGGGGGCTTGCTCCCGATAGCTGAGTGTCAGTCAACAGATTCATTGACTGATCCACCGCTATCGGGAGCAAGCCCCCTCCCACATATATTACGAGGACAGGTACGAAGAACGGGTCAAGCCCAGGCGCAACGCATCCAGGAACTGGGTACGCTCAGACGCGGAGATCTTCGCACTCGCACACTTGTCACGGTAATGGGTCATCAACTCTTCCGGCGACAAATGCACATAGCGCAGCATGTCTTCGATGGTGTCGTGGGTCTCGATCCCGGCGCTGTACACCGAGCCGTCTTCACGCTGGTAGATGTTCACCGAGTCGGTGTCACCGAACAGGTTGTGCATGTCACCGAGGATTTCCTGGTAAGCGCCCACCAGGAAGATGCCCAGCAGGTAGTCCTCGCCTTCGTTCAAGGCGTGCACCGGCAAGCTGGTCTCGATGCTCTGCTCGTCGACGTATTGCTTGATCTTGCCGTCGGAGTCGCAGGTCAAGTCCTGCAATACCGCACGGCGCAGCGGCTCTTCGTCGAGGCGATGCAGCGGCAGGATCGGCAGGACCTGGCCGATGGCCCAGGTATCCGGCAGGCTCTGGAACACCGAGAAGTTGCAGATGTACTTGTCGGCCAGCTTGTCGTTGAGTTCGTCCAGCACCTGGCGGTGCGAGCGCTGGCGGGCTTTCAGCGAGTTGTGCAGGCGGCGGCACACGGCGAAGTAGCACTGTTCGGCCAGGGCTTTTTCCGCCAGGGTCAGCTTGCCATCGGCGTACTGGGTGGCCACGTCGCTCATGTAGTGGGTGGCGCGCCAGTAGGTTTCGGTGACCATCTCGATGTCGGTCGGGCCCAGCAGGTCCACCAGCCATTGCACGGTTTCCGGCAGGCTTTCCTTGTTTTCGATGAGCGGGATTTCGTCGTTGTGTTTCTCGACGTCCGTCACCTGCACCACCAGCATGGCGTGGTGAGCGGTCAGGGAGCGGCCGCTTTCGGAGAAGATGTTCGGGTGCGGCAGGCTCTGCGCATCGCAGAATTCCTTGAGCATGCCCACGACCACGCCGGCGTAGTCGTCCATGTCGTAGTTGATCGAGCTGGCGTTACGCGAGTGGGTACCGTCGTAGTCCACACCCAGTCCGCCGCCGACGTCGATATGGTCCACCGGCAGTCCAAGATTGCGCAGTTCGCCGTAGTAACGGATGGCTTCCTTGAACCCGTGCTGGTAGTCGGCCAGGTTGGCGATCTGCGAGCCCATGTGGAAGTGCAGCAGGCGGATGCCCTGGTCCAGGCCGGCGGCGCGGAAGCGCTCGACCACCGACAGCAGCTGTGCCGCCGACAGACCGAACTTGGATTTCTCGCCACCGGTGTCCGCCCATTTGCTCGACGCCAGGGACGACAAGCGCACGCGCAGGCCGACCTGGGGCTTGACCTTGAGGCTCGCCGCCTCTTCGATCACCAGTTCAACTTCGGATTCCTTCTCGATCACGATGAACACATTGTGGCCGAGCTTCTGGCCCATCAGCGCCAGGCGGATGAACTCGCGGTCTTTATAACCGTTGCAGACGATGGTGCCGCCCTTCGGCGCCAGGGCCAGCACCGCCAGCAGCTCAGGCTTGGAGCCGGCTTCCAGGCCGATGGAGACGTTCTGGGTGGCGATGATGTTCTCGATCACCGCTTCCTGCTGGTTCACCTTGATCGGGTACAACGCGGTGTATTTGCTCTGGTATTCCAAGCGCTCGATGTTGGCATCGAAGGCGCCGGTCAACTGGCGCACGCGGTCTTGCAGGATATCGGGGAAGCGCACCAGCAGCGGCAACGACAGGCCGCTCTTGCGCAGCTCATCGACCTGCTCATAGAGGTCGACGGGCGTGCTGTTCGGGCCGTTCGGACGGACTTCTACGCGACCGGCTTCATTGATCGCGAAATACCCGGCCCCCCAATGGCGAATCCCGTAAACACTGCGGCTGTCCGCAACTGTCCATTGGCTGCCATCGTCTTTGCGTGTGCGTCGTACGGACATCGAAGTCCCCTATAAATGAAGGCGAAGGCGCCACCTCTCACGGAGGCTGGCGCAGTCTAAAGAATGAAAATGACGATTTGCCTGTGAGCAGGGTAGACCCCACTCCCCGGACAGAGTTTAGATACAGGTTGGGAAGAGGCTTTCAGCCGCCGGACTTCTTGGCCTTGTACCCGAGCTTGATCAACTCGGCCAACAGCAGTTCGACGTGGTCACCCTGGATCTCGATAACCCCGTCTTTCAACGCGCCACCGGTGCCACAGCGCTTCTTCAGCGTGGTGGCCAGCTCCTTGAGCGCATCTTCAGCCAGGGGCACGCCGGTGATGGTAGTCACCGTCTTGCCGCCACGGCCTTTGCTCTCGCGGCGCACACGGGCAATACCGTCGCCTTCGGGGATCAGGGTCTGTTTGCAGATGCAGGCGTCCACGGGCTGACGACAGTCCGGGCAGTGTCGACCTGCGTCAGTGGAAAATACCAGGCCACCCAGGGCGGCGAAGGATGCGGCTTTTTTGGCCACCGGCAATCCTCTTCGGAGGATGAAGACTGATCGGCCAGCACCAACGGGCGAGACCGACCGCGAAGCCCCACTCTGGCAGGGGCAGCGCTACCGAACCGTCAAGGTAACATCCACGGTAGGAGCGAGCTTGCTCGCGAAGGTCGTCAACGATAACGCGGGCGTTCAGGCAGCACGCGGTGTCTTGGCGTTTTTCGCGAGCAAGCTCGCTCCTACAGGGTGAAACAATAGTGGTTCGGGTGAAAAGGCGCGCAGTGTAACGGCAAAAAGCCGACTTGCTAAGAGCCAAATGGCGCCATTTTTTGCAACTTTAGCGACGCAGGGCCAGATAGCGCCGCAGACCTTCTTGGGCGTCCGGGCAGTAGGGCTTTTGTGCGGCCTCCTGCTGGATGGTTTCGATGGTTAAAAACCGTGCTTCCATCACCTCTTCGGGCTGCAGCCGCAGGGGCCCGTCCCACACTGCGGAGTAAGACTTGCACCAAAGCCGGCTGTCACCCTCTTCGAAATAGAAGTGGTCATGCTCGATCAATGGCACACCGCTGACACCCAACTCTTCTTCCAGCTCGCGGGCTGCCGACAACGCGTAAGACTCACCGGCCGCTACCATGCCGCCCGCCGCCGTATCCCAGAACCCGGGATACAACGCCTTGCTCAAGGTGCGCCGATGCACGCACAGCTCGCCTTGGGAATTGAACAGGAAGATAAAGGTGCAACGGCCGATCAGGCCGAGCTTACGAAGGTCAGACCTGACGCGGTGGCCGAGCAGGTTGTCCTGCTCGTCGACCCAGCAGATCAGTTCGGCATCGGAAGCCGCACGGTGTGCGGCCTCTCTGGATGAAGCGTCCATCATCAACCCTGGTTGAGGAGCTGACGCAAATCGATCACTGCAGCGTTTGCCCGGGAAATGTAGTTGGCCATCACCAGCGAATGGTTCGCCAGTACACCGAAGCCACTGCCATTGAGAATCATAGGACTCCAAACCGGTTCCTGCGAGGCCTCCAGCTCACGAATGATCTGGCGCACGCTGACGGTGGCGTTTTTCTTGGCCAGCACGTCGGCAAAGTCGACTTCGATGGCACGCAGCAGATGGGACAGGGCCCACGCTTGGCCGCGCGCTTCGTAGAACACGTTGTCGATCTGCATCCATGGAGTTTCCACCACTTCCTCATCGACCTGCGGCACTTCGCCCGGCGCCAGCGCCTCGGTTTTCAGCGCGGTGTTCAGCTTGACTCGACCCACGCTGGCCGACAGGCGCTGGGACAACGAGCCCAAACGGGTGGCGACATCGCCCAACCAGTTGTTCAGGTTGTCGGCACGCGCATAAAACAGCGCGCCGCGCTGGTTAGGGTCAGACAGGCGCGCTTCGTAGCGGCTCAGGGAGTTGATGCCTTCCTGGTATTCCGACTCACTGGACGGCAGCACCCAGCTCTTGTTATCGAAGTTGAAGCGCGGCTCAGCCTTGGCCAGATCGGCGTCTTCAGCCGACTGCGACTGTGAGCGGGCGAAATCTTTACGCAGGGCGCGGGTCAGGTCGCGTACCTGCACCAGCACGCCATATTCCCAGCTCGGCATGTTGTCCATCCACAGCCCAGGCGGGAAACGATCATTGGAAATGTAGCCGCCAGGCTTGTTCAGCAAGGTGCCGACCACGGACTTGAGGGTCTCGACGGTGGTATAGCCCACCACCATCTGCTTGCCTTCCTTCTCGGCGGCAAGCTGGGCGTTTTGCTGGACCGGAAACAGCGCCGGCTCCTGGCTCCAATACCAACCCAGGCCACCGGTGACCAGCAGGTACAAGCAGATCACGCTGAGCAAGGCTCGGCTCATCAGCAGGTTGCGAAAATAGCTGCGGTTGGCCGACTTAGGCTCAGGGGCGGGGCCTTTGGCACTGCCTGCACGGTTTTTCCAGTCCAGCATGGCGATATCCTTTCAATCACTTGAGTTCATGCACGTCAATTGTCCGGGTGCGTTCAGACACTCCGACCACAACCCTACCCCATCGTGCCCATCGGTGCGGGGCTTTTGCGCGAAAGTGGCGCGCAACGGCAATTGGACTATAAAGGATGCACGTCTTTTACGCTGCGCGACCAGCGGGTCGATAACTGAATGTCACGCACGCGGACTTAATTGACGTATGACACTCATGCAATAGAAAAGAGGTGCTAGCATAGAGCCATCAGTCGACCTCCGCATGCACCCTCACAGTAGTCAGGATATGACCGAGCCAGAAGACCCCAGCCGCGAGCGTCTCAAGCAGCATTTTGCCCAGCGGGTAATTCATCAGGCACGTCAAATTCTTGAGATCTGGCAGCGCCTGCAGCGCAGCGAATGGTCGAATGCCGATTTCTCCGAACTCAGCGAAGCCAACCTGCGCCTGCTGCGCTTTGCCGAGCGTTTCGAACAGCCGGAACACGGCCAGCTGGCCCGGCATATCGGTGAATCCCTGCAGGCTGTGGACGAAAACCGCGGCCGTCTGAGCAGCCAGTTGATTACCGAGCTCAACCGCCTGATGCAACGCCTGTCGCGCACCGGCCTGCGCCAGGGCGACCAGCTTGAGCAAACCTTCCTGCCGCCGATGCGCAAGCCCATTTACGTGATGCTCGCTGACCATGATCGCGCCGAACGCCTGGCCAAGCAGCTGGAATTCTTTGGCATGAGCGCCCAGTCCCTGGACAGTGTCGCGGCCTTTCGCGCGTCCATGGCGGAGCGCCTGCCGTCGGCGATTGTGATGGATGTGGACTTCTGCGGCACAGGCCTGGGCCTCAAGCTCGCTGCCGAAGCCCAGGAGGGCCTGGAGCAAAAGCTGCCGCTGCTGTTTTTCAGCCTGCACGAAACCGACACCCCGACGCGCCTGGCTGCCGTGCGCGCTGGCGGCGAGGAGTTCCTCACCGGCACCCTGGAAGCCTCCAGCCTGCTGGAAAAGATCGAAGTGCTCACCTGCATTGCCCAGTACGAGCCGTACAAGGTGCTGATCATTGACGACTCGCGGGCCCAGGCGTTGCATACAGAACGCCTGCTCAACAGCGCCGGCATTGTCACCCGCACCCTGATCGAACCGATCCAGGCCATGGCCGAGCTGGCGGATTTCCAGCCCGACCTGATCATCCTCGACATGTATATGCCTGCCTGTACCGGTACCGAACTGGCTAAGGTAATCCGCCATAACGACCGCTATGTCAGCGTGCCGATCATCTACCTGTCGGCCGAAGACGACCTGGATAAACAACTGGACGCGATGAGTGAAGGCGGCGACGACTTCCTCACCAAGCCGATCAAGCCGCGCCACCTGATCACCACCGTGCGCAACCGCGCAGCGCGGGCGCGCAACTTGAAGGCGCGGATGGTGCGCGACAGCCTGACCGGGCTATACAACCATACCCATATCCTGCAATTGCTCGAAGACTGCAGCTTCCGCGCCCGCCGCGAGAACAAGCCGTTGAGCTTTGCCATGCTGGATATCGACCACTTCAAGCGGGTCAATGACAGCCACGGCCACCCCATGGGCGACCGCGTGATCAAGAGCCTGGCGCTGTTTCTCAAGCAGCGTTTGCGCAAGACCGACTATATTGGCCGTTATGGCGGTGAAGAATTCGCCATCGTCATGCCCGACACCGACCTGGAATCGGCCTGCAAGGTGCTGGACGAGATTCGCGGGCGCTTTGCAGAAATCCACTACCCCGCCCAACCCCAGGATTTGTGGTGCACCTTCAGCGCCGGCCTGGTGGAGCTATGCGACGACTCCGACAGCCTGATGATGGCTGCCCAGGCCGATGAAGCGCTGTACCGCGCCAAGGGCGCCGGGCGTAACCGCGTACAAGCGGCCCGCACATCAAAGCAAAGTGCCATCTTTTCACCGGAATCCACCGAATCGGTCATAACTCTGTAACGCAGGCGCAATAACTTCAGGCACTTATCTTTTGCCGTCGGTTGAAACCCCGCATGCGCCTCAAGCTGCTGACCAATCTCAATACCCTTCTGCTGGTGGCCGTTTGCCTGGCCCTCGGCGCTACGCTTTGGTGGTCGCAACGGGCGCTGGAGCGTCCGTATTTATTGATGGAGCGTTACCTGGGTCTGTCCCAGGTGTTTCAAAATCAGGCGGCACGCAATATCGACGACTACCTGGCCAGCGGCGATGCCCTGCGCCTGAGCAGCGCCAGCCAGAGCCTGGAAAGCCTGTTGCAGCAACTCGCCGAGCTGCCGGCCGAGCTGGCGCAAACCCTGCGCCCCAGCCTGGCGGACCTGGAAACCTTCAGCAAGACAGACCTGCTGGCCGCCGGCAAATTGGCCGGCGACCCGCAAGCGCTGCTGTTGCAGGCCGAACGCGAACTGGGGGCAAACCTGGAGCAACTGAGCCAATACGCCAGCGGCGTCAATTCCGCCGATGCAGCCCGCTACCTGCCAGCGCTGCTCGCCGCCTCGCAACACCTGGGCAAGCTGTCCCTGGCGCGGGACAAGCTGGTGAGCAGTGGCCGCGCCGAGCTGGCTGATGAGGTGGAGCGAGAGATCGCCAATATCCGTATCCAAGCCGACCTGCTGGGACAATTACCGTTGCTTGGGGTCAAGGCCAGCGCCGAATCCAACACCGATGATTTCTCTGCACTGATGGGCCTGGAAAACACCGAAAAAACCGAAGCCCAAGATACTGGCGTCGATCTCAAGCGCGAACTCAATAGCCTGCTGACCCGTTACCCCGCCGAACTCAAGCGCACCCGGGAGCAGATCCAGCAACGCGCCGACCTCGCCGCCGGCACCCAGTTGAAGATCGCCAGCGTGCAGCAAGCCATCGCCGGACTGGAGCCAGTGGTGCGCGCGCAACACGCCAGGATCCAGGGCGAAGTACGCGTCATCCAAGGCGTGATGATTGGCCTGATCCTGCTGATCGCGCTGCTGATCGACACCCTGCAACGCCGCCTGGCACGGGTACTGACCAACCTGGCACCGGCCTTGTCCACCTGGGCCGAAGGCGACTTCAGCCAGCCCATTGCCTTGGGCAGGACCAACCGTGAACTGCACGCTATCGAAGCCTCCCTCAACCGTTTGCGCGCCTACCTGGTGGACCTGGTGGGCACCATTCGTGGCAACGCCGAAGAAGTCGCCGGCAGCAGCCGCGCCCTGGCCGAACTGAGCAGCGGCCTGCACGACGGCGCCGAACGCCAGGCCGGCGATACCGCGCAGATCCGTGATTCCCTGGGTGAACTGGAAGCCACCATCCAACAGGTAGCCGGTGATGCCAGCCAGGCCGCCGGCGCCAGTCGCAACGCCGGCCAGGCGGTGGAGCAAGGCCAGCGGGTGATCGGCCTGAGCCTGACCGGGCTGCATGCCCTGGTGGGTGAAGTGCAGCAAAATGCGCAGATGATCGAGAAACTCGCAGAAGAATCCGCCACCATCGGCGGTGTGCTTACGGTGATTCGCTCGATTGCCGACCAGACCAACCTGCTGGCCCTCAACGCCGCCATCGAAGCCGCCCGTGCCGGTGAAGCCGGGCGTGGTTTCGCCGTGGTGGCCGACGAGGTTCGCTCGCTGGCCCAGCGCACCGCAGGCGCCACCGCCGAAATCCAGGGCTTGATCGCCGGCCTGCAAACCGCCGCCCATCAATCGGTGCAAGGCATGCGTGCGCAGGTCGAACACGCCGAAGCCACCGCCCAGCAGGCTCAGGCGGCGGATGGCGCGCTGGATGAAATCGTCGGGGCGATCCAGACGATTTCCGAAACTGCGGTGCGCATCGCCGATGTGACCGCGCAGCAGAGTGGGGCCGTGAGTGAGATTCGCGATAACAGCGAGCGGATTCACCAGTTGGGTGAGGACAACCTGCTGCGTATCGGTCAGGGGCGTAGCCAGGGCGAACACCTGCTGGTGCTGGGTGGGCAGCTCAACACTGCCGTACAAGCCTTCCGCGTCTGACCCGATGTCCCGCCCTGTGGTAGATCGAATGTGGGAGGGGGCTTGCTCCCGATCGCGGTGGATCAGCTACAGGTATTGAGACTGACCCAATGTATCGGGAGCAAGCCCCCTCCCACATTTGATCTTCAGTGGATTCAAGACCGTGTCAGGCATGACTGGATCTTGGGCCACAGTCACAAATTTTGCGCAATCCTCGCTAATCGTGCTGCCTACTGCATAGAACTGGACAGTCACAAAGGCTTTGCGGCATAGTCGCCGGGTTCTGACGCACCCATACCCATAACAAGGAACAGCCGATGGCGACCTTACTGGTTCTTCACGGACCCAACCTGAACCTGCTCGGCACCCGCGAACCGGGCGTCTACGGGGCAGTGACCCTCGACCAGATCAACCTTGACCTGGAAAAACGGGCCCGTGTTGCCGGCCACCATCTGCTCTACCTGCAAAGCAATGCCGAGTACGAATTGATTGATCGAATCCATGCCGCGCGTGGCGAAGGTGTGGACTTTATTCTGATCAATCCCGCCGCTTTTACACACACAAGCGTTGCATTACGTGACGCGTTGCTGGCGGTGAGCATCCCATTCATCGAAGTGCATTTGTCCAACGTGTACAAACGCGAACCTTTCCGCCATCACTCTTACTTCTCCGATGTAGCGGTAGGAGTGATCTGCGGCCTTGGCGCCAGCGGTTACCGACTGGCCCTGGAGGCCGCCCTGGAACAGCTTGAAGAACAGGCCAAGCGCCCCTGACCGACCCTTGGGAGTTGATGATTCATGGATATCCGTAAAGTTAAGAAACTGATCGAACTGCTGGAAGAATCCGGTATCGACGAGCTGGAAATCAAGGAAGGCGAAGAATCCGTACGGATCAGCCGTCACAGCAAGACCCCGGCCCAACAGTTCTACGCACCGCAGATGCAAGCACCGGCTCCTGCCGCTGCCGCGCCTGCCGCCGCTCCAGCAGTTGCCGCAGCCCCTGCTGCCCCAGCCGCACCCGCGTTGAACGGTTTCGTGGTCAAGTCGCCCATGGTCGGTACGTTCTACCGCACCCCGGCACCGACCTCGCCAGCCTTCGTTGAAGTGGGCAAGACCGTGAAAGTGGGCGACACCATCTGCATCGTCGAGGCGATGAAGATGATGAACCACATCACGGCCGAAAAAGCCGGCGTCATCGAATCCATCCTGGTGGAAAACGGTCAGCCGGTTGAGTACGACCAGCCGCTGTTCACCATCGTTTGAACCGCGGAGCACCTTCGATGTTGAAACCTGCGAAGAAACTGCAAAAAGTCCTGATCGCCAACCGCGGCGAGATCGCGCTGCGTATCCTGCGCGCCTGTAAGGAAGAGGGCATCAAGACCGTCGCTGTTTACTCGACGGCCGATACCGAACTGATGCACGTGAAACTGGCGGACGAAAGCATCTGCATCGGCCCGCCACTGGCTGCGAACTCGTACCTGAAGGTCTCGAACATCATCGCCGCGGCCGAAGTGACCGGCGCTGATGGCATCCACCCGGGCTACGGCTTCCTCGCGGAAAACGCCGATTTCGCCGAACAGGTGGAAAAATCCGGGTTTGCCTTCATCGGCCCGAAAGCCGAAACCATTCGCCTGATGGGCGACAAGGTATCGGCCAAGGACGCCATGATCGCTGCCGGCGTGCCAACCGTTCCAGGTTCTGACGGCCCGCTGCCGGAAGACGAGGAAACCGCCCTGCGCATTGGTCGCGAAGTCGGTTACCCGGTGATCATCAAGGCCGCCGGTGGCGGCGGTGGTCGCGGCATGCGCGTGGTGCACAAGGAAGAAGACCTGATCGAAGCCGCCAAGCAGACCCGCTCCGAAGCGGGCGCCTGGTTCGGCAACCCGATGGTCTACCTGGAAAAATACCTGACCAACCCACGTCACGTGGAAGTCCAGGTACTGTCCGACGGCCAGGGCCACGCCATCCACCTGGGCGACCGCGATTGCTCGCTGCAACGTCGTCACCAAAAGGTATTGGAAGAAGCCCCGGCACCGGGCCTCGACGAGAAAGCCCGTCAGGAAGTCCTGGCACGCTGCGTCAAGGCGTGCATCGACATCAACTACCGTGGCGCCGGTACCTTCGAGTTCCTCTACGAGAACGGTCGTTTCTACTTCATCGAGATGAACACTCGTGTGCAGGTAGAGCACCCGGTATCGGAGATGGTCACCGGTATCGACATCGTCAAGGAGATGCTGAGCATCGCCGCCGGCAACGTGCTGTCCTTCACCCAGGACGACGTGAAGATGCACGGCCACTCCCTGGAGTGCCGGATCAACGCCGAAGACCCGAAAACCTTCATCCCAAGCCCTGGCCTGGTCAAGCATTTCCACGCGCCCGGCGGCAACGGCGTACGTGTGGACTCGCACCTGTACAGTGGCTACAAGGTTCCGTCCAACTACGACTCGCTGATCGGCAAGCTGATCACCTGGGGCGCCACCCGCGACGAGGCCATGGCCCGTATGCGCAACGCCCTGGACGAAATCGTGGTCGACGGCATCAAGACCAACATCCCGCTGCATCGGGACCTGGTTCGTGATGAAGGCTTCTGCGAAGGTGGTGTGAACATTCACTACCTGGAACACAAGCTGGCCAACCAGTAAGTGCTCCACCCAACAAAGCCGCCTTCGGGCGGCTTTGTTGTTTCTGCACACCTGTTTTCCAGGATGGACACTGTCCAAATGTGGAAGGGGGCTTGCTCCCGATTGCAGTGTGTCAGCCTCAGTATCTGTAACTGATCCACCGCTATCGGGAGCAAGCCCCCTCCCACATTTGGTCCGCGCTCATTCAGTAATGTCGTCTTCTGGCGTGCTCTCGCGTAAACTTGCGCGCTTTCGCGGCCTACTCGCTGCACATTCATTTTTTCAAAGGTGCCCGCCATGCCTTGGCTGCAAGTCCGTCTCGCCATCAGCCCAGAACAAGCCGAAACCTATGAAGACGCGTTCCTCGAAGTGGGCGCCGTGTCGGTGACCTTCATGGACGCCGAAGACCAGCCGATCTTCGAACCTGAACTCAACACCACGCCGCTGTGGTCGCACACCCATTTGCTGGCCCTGTTCGAAGACGGCACCGAGGCCGCCAGCGTCCTGGCCCATATGGAGCTGCTCACCGGCGCGCCGCTGCCCGAGCATCACAGCGAAGTAATCGAAGACCAGGACTGGGAACGCAGCTGGATGGATAACTTCCAGCCCATGCGCTTCGGCCAGCGCCTGTGGATCGTACCGAGCTGGCACGCCGCCCCGGAGCCTGGCGCCGTCAACCTGCTGCTGGATCCGGGCCTGGCGTTCGGCACCGGCACCCACCCCACCACCGCACTGTGCCTGGAATGGCTGGACGGCCAGGACCTGACCGACTGTAACGTGCTGGACTTCGGCTGCGGCTCCGGGATCCTGGCGATTGCCGCCCTGCTGCTGGGCGCCAAGGAGGCCGTGGGCACCGACATCGATGTGCAGGCCCTGGAGGCCTCCCGCGACAACGCCGGGCGCAACCACATCGCCGAAGGCAAATTCCCACTCTACCTGCCGGAGGATCTGCCGCAGGTACAGGCCGATGTGCTGGTTGCCAATATCCTCGCCGGGCCATTGGTTGCCCTGGCGCCGCAATTGTCCAGCCTGGTCAAGCCCGGCGGGCGCCTGGCGCTGTCGGGTATCCTCGCCGAACAAGGTGAAGACGTCGCCGCAGCCTACGCCCAGGATTTCGAATTGGACCCGATCGCCAACCGTGATGGTTGGGTACGCATCAGTGGTCGTCGGCGCTAGAATGAGCGCTTGCCTGAATCGGATGACCGCATGACCGACAGCTTCGTCACCCAGTGCCCGCACTGCCAAGCCCGTTTCCGCGTCAACCATGCGCAGTTGAGCGCGGCCCGTGGCGTGGTGCGCTGCGGCTCGTGCCTGCAAGTGTTCAACGCCGCTCGCCAATTGCTGGAGCAACGCGCTCATGCGCCTGCAACCCAACCGGAGCTACCGGCTGGCGCCGAGCCAGCCGATAGATCGACTGTCGAAGCGACACCCGAGCCACCGCGGGCAATCAGCCAAAAACAGTGGACGGCCGAAGAGCTGGACCTGGATAACCTGGACAAGGAACTGGCCAAGCTGGAACGTCGCGAGCCCCTGCACACCCAGCCACTGGATGCAGAACGTCGCCAACCAGGCGCCGAGCGTCGGCAAAAGGAAGAGTCTTTCAGCGCCAGTCGCGATACGGTGAAGGCCGAAGAAGAAAAATGGGCCGCCAGCCTGTTCAGTGAGCCACCCGAGGAGCGCACCCTGGCACCTGAAGACCTGCCAGAGCCGGCCAGGGCGCAGGCGGCCAACCAGCGCACCGAACCGTCCATGTCGATCCATTCCGACGATCTCAACGACGACGCCTCCCCTGGCGATGACAACCCCGACCCGCCGCTGACGCCTGTTACCGACGCGGGAGGTGAGTCTGAACCCGACGATCGTCTGCCGTCACGCCGCAAACGCTCGCGCCCGGAAGCCGCCATACACGACGACCTGCTCCAGGACCTGGAAGACGATCCGCTGCACCTGTATGCGCAGAAACGCCCGTCAGGCTGGGGCCGCCGTTTGATCTGGATACTGCTGGTAGTGCTCGCCGCCGCAGGCCTGGCAGGCCAGTACATCGCCTACCAATTCGACGACCTGGCCCGCCAGGACGCCTACCGCCCGTGGTTCCAGCAACTGTGCCCGAAACTGGGCTGTACCGTGCCATCGCGGGTCGATATTGCCCACATCAAGAGCAGCAACCTGGTGGTACGCAGCCATCCGGACTTCGCCGGGGCGCTGGTGGTGGATGCGATCATCTATAACCGTGCGACCTTCTCCCAGCCCTTCCCGCTGCTGGAACTGCGCTTTGCGGACTTGAACGGCAGCCTGATTGCCAGTCGCCGCTTCAAACCCGCCGAATACCTGAGCGGCGAGTTGGCCGGCGTCAGCGAAATGCCTTCGCAGACGCCGATCCACATATCCCTGGATATCCTTGATCCAGGCAACAGGGCCGTGAATTACAGCCTGAGCTTCCATTCGCCCGAGTGAACCTGTGCACATCCCGAAGTTTGACGGCGGATGATTGACTTTGTCGCCATCGACCAAACCGATGGCGATAAAAAAGTAACTGTTCAGATTTTATCCAATTCAGCCTTTAACCAGTCATCGAGAGCGGGTATCATGCCAACCCTTTTTCGAACTCTAATGATCCGGCCCCACAACAGGGAAGTCCTATGTCGGCGGTACGCATCGGCCCATACACATTGCAGAACGGCTTGATCCTCGCCCCGATGGCGGGAGTCACCGACCAGCCCTTTCGTCAGCTGTGCAAACGTTTGGGCGCGGGCCTAGTAGTCTCTGAAATGGTTACCAGCGACATGAGTCTGTGGAACACCCGCAAGTCGCGGATGCGCATGATCCACGAAGGTGATCCCGAGCCACGCTCGGTGCAGATCGCCGGTGGTGACGCACAGATGCTGGCGGACGCGGCCCGGGCCAATGTGGAGCTGGGTGCGCAGATCATTGATATCAACATGGGCTGCCCGGCCAAGAAGGTCTGCAACAAGGCCGCCGGCTCCGCCTTGTTGAAGGATGAGCAGTTGGTCGCCGAGATCCTGCAGGCCGTTGTCGCCGCAGTGGATGTGCCGGTGACCCTGAAGATCCGTACCGGTTGGGACCGGGACAACAGGAATGGCCTGACGGTGGCGAAGATCGCTGAACAGGCAGGTATTACAGCGCTGGCGGTGCATGGCCGCACCCGCGCCGACCTTTACACCGGTGAAGCCGAGTACGACACCATTGCCGCGATCAAGCAGGCCGTGTCGATGCCGGTGTTTGCCAATGGCGACATCGACTCAGCCGAGAAAGCCCGGCGCGTGCTGCACGCCACCGGTGCCGATGGTTTGTTGATTGGCCGGGCCGCCCAGGGGCGGCCGTGGATTTTTCGTGAGATCGAGCACTTCCTGCGTACCGGCGAAGCCTTGCCGGCACCGGAACTGAACGAGGTGGAACGTATTCTGCTAGAGCATCTGGCCGCCCTGCACGCCTTCTATGGGGATGTGATGGGGGTGCGCATTGCTCGAAAGCATGTCGGCTGGTATCTCGCCACCTTGCCGGGCGCCAAGGAGTTCCGCGCCCAGTTCAATCGTTTGGATGAAACGCAGGCACAGGTCGCCACCGTTCGTGAGTTCTTTGCCGAACGTGACAAGAGCCTGGGAACAGGGGATGGAGAAGGGGTGGCCGCATGACGACGATGACCGAGACTTTAGTGAGTGGAACAACACCCGTGAGCGACAACGTCAATTTGAAACAGCACCTCAACACGCCCAGCGAAGAAGGCCAGACCCTTCGCGGGAGTGTCGAGAAGGCGCTGCACAATTATTTCGCCCACCTTGAGGGCGCTTCCGTCACGGACGTGTACAACCTGGTGCTCTCCGAAGTCGAGGCGCCCTTGCTCGAAAGCGTGATGAACTACGTCAAGGGCAACCAGACCAAAGCCAGTGAGCTGCTGGGCCTCAACCGTGGCACCTTGCGCAAAAAGCTCAAGCAGTACGATTTGCTGTAAGCATTCAATCAAACCAGAAAGGCGCCCGCGTAAAACCGGTCGCCTTTTTTGCTGACTCCTTTGCTTTTGATGGAAATTGAAATGACCGACCAGACTACCCGCCTGCCGATCCGCCGCGCCTTGATCAGTGTATCCGACAAGACCGGGATCCTTGAATTTGCCCGGGAGCTGGAAGCCCTGGGTGTGGAAATCCTCTCCACAGGCGGGACCTTCAAACTGCTGCAGGACAACGGCGTGGCCGCAGTGGAAGTGGCGGACTACACCGGTTTCGCAGAAATGATGGACGGTCGCGTCAAGACCCTGCACCCGAAAATCCACGGCGGTATCCTCGGCCGTCGCGGCATCGACGACGCCATCATGAACGAGCACGGCATCAAGCCGATCGACCTGGTGGCCGTTAACCTCTACCCGTTCGAAGCCACTATCAACAAGCCAGGCTGCGACCTGCCGACCGCCATCGAAAACATCGATATCGGTGGCCCAACCATGGTCCGCTCGGCCGCCAAAAACCATAAAGACGTGGCCATCGTGGTCAACGCCGGCGACTACGCCCAGGTTTTGGAAGGCCTCAAGGCCGGTGGCCTGACCTACGCCCAGCGCTTCGATCTGATGCTCAAGGCGTTCGAACACACTGCCGCCTACGACGGCATGATCGCCAACTACATGGGCACCGTGAACCAGGCCGCCGAAACCCTGAGCACAGAAGGCCGCAGCCAGTTCCCGCGCACCTTCAACAGCCAGTTCATCAAGGCCCAGGAAATGCGCTACGGCGAGAACCCGCACCAGAGCGCGGCGTTCTACGTGGAAGCCAAGCCTGCCGAAGTGGGCATCGCCACCGCGACCCAGCTGCAAGGCAAAGAACTTTCCTACAACAACGTGGCCGATACCGACGCCGCGCTGGAATGCGTGAAGAGCTTCGTCAAGCCGGCCTGCGTGATCGTCAAGCATGCCAACCCGTGCGGCGTCGCCGTCAGCCCGGACGCTGAGGGCGGTATCCGCCAGGCCTACGAACTGGCCTACGCCACCGACACCGAATCCGCGTTCGGCGGCATCATCGCCTTCAACCGCGAGCTGGACGCCGAGACCGCCAAGGCCATCGTCGAGCGCCAGTTCGTCGAAGTGATCATCGCCCCAAGTGTCAGTGAAGAAGCCCGCGCCATCGTCGCCGCCAAGGCCAATGTGCGCCTGCTGGCCTGCGGCGAGTGGTCGGCCGAGCGCGCTGCTGCCTGGGACTACAAGCGCGTCAACGGCGGCCTGCTGGTACAGAGCCGCGACATTGGCATGATCGGCAGCCAGGACCTGAAAGTGGTCACCCAGCGTGCGCCGACCGAGCAAGAGATCAACGACCTGATCTTCGCCTGGAAAGTGGCCAAGTACGTCAAGTCCAACGCCATCGTCTACGCCAAGAACCGCCAGACCATCGGTGTCGGTGCCGGCCAGATGAGCCGCGTGAACTCGGCGCGTATCGCCGCGATCAAGGCTGAACACGCCGGTTTGCAGGTGGCGGGGTCGGTCATGGCGTCCGATGCGTTCTTCCCTTTCCGCGATGGTTTGGACAACGCCGCAAAAGCCGGCGTAACCGCCGTGATCCAACCGGGTGGCTCGATGCGTGATGCTGAAGTCATCGCCGCCGCTGATGAAGCGGGCATCGCCATGGTCTTCACCGGCATGCGCCACTTCCGCCACTAACAGCACCGTTTCTCTACTGTAGGAGCGAGCTTGCTCGCGAAAAACTCAAAAACGCCACGGGGTGTCAGTTTCCCCTCGTCATCGTTGACGACCTTCGCGAGCAAGCTCGCTCCTACAGAGAAGCACAGCGTTTCTCAGAGGTTTTTGAAATGAATGTTTTGATCATTGGCAGCGGTGGCCGTGAACACGCCCTGGCCTGGAAAGTTGCCCAGGACCCCCGGGTCCAGAAAGTCTTCGTCGCCCCCGGCAACGCTGGCACCGCCATTGAAGCCAAGTGCGAAAACGTCGCCATTGACGTCCTGGCCCTGGAACAACTGGCAGATTTCGCCGAGAAAAACGTCGCCCTGACCATCGTCGGCCCGGAAGTGCCATTGGTGGCCGGCGTCGTCGACCTGTTCCGCAGCCGTGGGCTGGATTGCTTCGGCCCCACCGCTGGTGCCGCCCAGTTGGAAGGCTCGAAAGCCTTTACCAAGGACTTCCTGGCACGCCACAAGATTCCGACCGCCGACTACCAGAACTTCACCGAGATCGAGCCGGCCCTGGCTTACCTGCGTGAAAAAGGCGCGCCGATTGTGATCAAGGCCGATGGCCTGGCTGCCGGTAAAGGCGTGATCGTCGCCATGACCTTGCAGGAAGCCGAAGACGCCGTGCGCGACATGCTCGCCGGCAATGCCTTTGGTGACGCCGGTTCCCGTGTGGTCATCGAGGAATTCCTCGACGGCGAAGAAGCCAGTTTCATTGTGATGGTCGACGGCAAGAACGTGCTGCCAATGGCCACCAGCCAGGACCACAAGCGTGTCGGTAACGGCGACAGCGGCCCGAACACCGGCGGCATGGGTGCTTACTCCCCGGCGCCGGTAGTGACCAGCCAAGTTCACCAGCGCGTCATGGACCTGGTGATCTGGCCGACCGTGCGTGGCATGGCCGACGAAGGTAACGTCTACACCGGTTTCCTCTACGCCGGCCTGATGATCGATAAAGCCGGTAACCCGAAAGTCATCGAGTTCAACTGCCGCTTCGGCGATCCGGAAACCCAACCAGTGATGCTGCGTCTGCAATCGAGCCTGGTGCTGCTGGTGGAAGCGGCACTGGCCCAGGCGCTGGACAAGGTCGAAGCGCAATGGGACCCGCGTCCCAGCGTCGGCATCGTGCTGGCTGCCGGCGGCTACCCTGCCGATTATGCCAAGGGCGATGTGATCGAAGGCCTGGAAGCGGCCGCTGGATTGGAAGGCAAGGTGTTCCATGCAGGCACCGCGCTCAAGGACGGCAAAGTTGTAACCGCAGGTGGCAGAGTGTTGTGCGCCACCGCGATGGGTGCCAGTGTCGATGCCGCGCAACAGCAGGCGTACAAGCTGGCCGCGAAAATCGACTGGAAAGGTTGCTTCTACCGCACTGACATTGGCTACCGCGCCATTGCCCGTGAACGTGGTGAGAACATCTCGTAGCTATCCGTTCGGTTAGGTAAGGGCCTCTGGCCCTTGCCGTACACATGTCGCCCCGCGCATAGTTAACCCGTGCAATCAACCTACGAAGGGATTTCGCCGTGCGCTGGCTCAGGATCGCCATAGGTTTCACAGTCAGTCTGCTGACCCTGCTCTGCTTGCTCCCGGCCCAGGCCGCCACGCAAGGCAGTGGTTGGGCAGTATTGCTTGACGAACAGGCCGACCTGCAACTGAGCGACATCCGTTCTGCCCGCTACACCAATCAATTCAGCCCCATCGAACTGGACCGGATCACTGCCGCGCAGCCGGACGGCGCGCTGTGGGTGCGCTTCAGGCTGCAACCGGGCGAGCACGAGCAAGTGCTGCGGGTCTTTGCGCCGGACCTGTCCAGCCTGGGCCTGTATGTGCTGGACGGCGACACCCTGGTAGAGCAGCAAACCACAGGCACACGCCAGCCCCAGTCTGAACGCCCGTTGCCCAGCAGCGACTTCATGCTGCCGATGCCCCAAAGTCCGCGCCCCCTTGAGGTGTACCTGCGGCTGGTCTCGGAACACGAGTTGCGCCCCTACATTACCTTGGAACCGGCCGTACTGGCCGCCGCCAACCAGAACCAGACACTGATCTACGGCCTGCTGTTCGGCGTGCTGCTCATGCTGATCCTGCACAACCTCACGCGCTTCGCCTACCATCGCTCGCGCAGCAGCCTATGGTTGGCCGCCTGTGAATTTCTGTTGATGCTCAGCCTGGCGCTGCTCCTCAATCTGGTAGGGCCATGGCTGCCGAACTGGCATGCGATCCAGACCCCCGGCGCATACCTTGCCCTGCTGCTGACCGCCCCCTGCGGCTTGATGTTTGCCTACCGTTTCTTCATGCCCCTGGGCCCGCACCCGCTGAACAAGCTGTTGATGGCCGACATCCTGCTGATCGTGCTATGCGGCTTGTTGCTGTTGTTCGTCAATACCCTGCCACTGAACATCATCACCTATGCGCTGGTGGCGCTGGCCGGCCTGAGCATGCTGTTTGTCTCGGCCTACCACTGGCAGAAAGGCTACCGCCCGGCGCGCTTGTTCGTGGCGGCGATGGTGGTGTTCAACATCGGCACGCTGATCATCCTGCCCGCCCTGCTCGGCCTCACACTGGTGGCGCCGCAAGGCTTGATCGTCACCCTGCTGGGCTTTATCTGCATCAGCGGCCTGCTGATGAGCCTGGCCCTCGGCGAGCGCCAGCGCGCAATTGTCGAAACCCGCTTCAGCGTCAGCCGCGACCTGGCAGCCAGCAACGCCGAAATCGCCGCCAAGGCCGAGTTCCTGGCGAAGATCAGCCACGAGATCCGTACGCCCATGAACGGCGTGTTGGGCATGACCGAACTGCTGCTGGGCACGCCTTTATCGGTGAAGCAACGCGACTACGTGCAGACCATTCACAGCGCCGGCAACGAATTGCTCACCCTGATCAACGAGATCCTGGATATTTCCAAGCTCGAGTCCGGCCAGATCGAACTGGACGATGTGCAGTTCGACCTCAATGCGCTGATCGACGACTGCCTGAGTATCTTCCGCGCCAAGGCCGAGCAGCAGAATGTCGAGCTGATCAGCTTTATCCAGCCCCAGGTGCCGCGGGTGATCAGCGGTGACCCGACGCGCCTGCGCCAGGCGTTGTTGAGCCTGCTGGAAAACGCCCTGCACAAGACCGATGAAGGCGAAGTGCTGATCGTCGTGGCCCTGGACGAGCGCAGCGCCAAGCCACGCTTGCGTATTGCTGTGCAGGACAGCGGCCTGCCCATGGAAGCCGCCGAGCGCGACGCCCTGCTGCACAGCGAACTGCACAGCAAGAACTTCCTTTCGGCGACGCGCTTGAGCGGCCACCTGGGCCTGGTTATCGCCCGCCAACTGATCCTGTTGATGAACGGCGAGTTCGGTATCAAGAGCGGCAGTCACCAGGGCAGCACCTTGTGGCTGACCCTGCCCCTGGACCCGGAACGCCTGGAACACCCGACCTCCGACCTCGACGGCCCACTCAAGGACGCGCGCGTGCTGGTGGTGGACGACAACGACACCTGCCGCAAAGTGCTGGTGCAGCAATGTACCGCCTGGGGCCTGAACGTCAGCGCCGTGCCTTCCGGCAAGGAGGCCCTGGCCCTGTTGCGCACCAAGGCGCACCTGCGTGATTACTTCGACGTGGTGCTGCTCGACCAGAACATGCCCGGCATGACCGGCATGCAACTGGCGGCGAAGATCAAGGAAGACCCGAGTCTGAACCACGACATCCTGCTGATCATGCTCACCGGCATCAGTAACGCGCCGAGCAAGATCATTGCGCGTAACTGCGGGATCAAGCGCATCCTCGCCAAGCCGGTGGCCGGTTACACCCTCAAGACCACCCTGGCCGACGAACTGACCCAGCGCAGCAAAGGCGCGGCTTTTCCACGCCCTGCACCCAGCGTACCGGCAGCCGTGAGCGTGCCCGGCGATTTCCGCATTCTGGTGGCCGAAGACAACAGCATCTCCACCAAAGTGATACGCGGCATGCTTGGCAAGCTCAACCTCAACCCGGACACCGCCAGCAATGGCGAAGAAGCGCTTGAGGCAATGAAAGCCCGGCGTTACGACCTGGTCTTGATGGACTGTGAGATGCCGATCCTCGATGGTTTCTCTGCCACGCAGCAACTGCGCGCGTGGGAGGTCAGTCACCAACGCGTGCGTACGCCGGTGGTAGCGCTCACCGCGCATATCCTCTCGGAACACAAAGAGCGTGCACGCCAGGCCGGCATGGACGGGCATATGGCCAAGCCGGTGGAGTTATCGCAGTTGCGTGAGCTGGTGGACTATTGGGTAGCGCAGCGCCAACAGCGCCCGGAGCATGCTTCGTCATAATTTGAAATGCGATCAAAGGTGGGAGGGGGCTTGCTCCCGATAGCAGCGGGTCAGTCAGCATATTTGTTACTGACACACCGCTATCGGAAGCAAGCCCCCTCCCACATTTGATCTCTGCCGCCTGATAGACTGCCCACACTTCCACCGCCCGCGAGCTCCCCCCATGCTCCATGTGTTATTCAGCGTTTACCTGAAGATGCTGGTGCTCTACAGCCCGTTCTTTGTGCTGTCCTGCTTTATCAGCCTGACCCGTGGTTATTCCAGCAAGGAACGTCGGCGCCTGGCCTGGAAGGTGGCCCTGGCGACCCTGGTATCGAGCGTGCTGCTCTACCTGTTCGGTCGGGTGATTTTCAGTGTGTTCGGCATTACCGTGGACGCATTCCGCATCGGCGCCGGCAGTGTGTTGTTCATTTCCGCCCTGGGCATGGCCCAAGGAAAGTCAGCGGTGCAGACCGACAACGTGCAGCAGGATGTGACCATCGTGCCGCTGACCATCCCCCTTACCGTCGGCCCCGGCACCATCGGCGCATTGCTGGTGATGGGCGTCAGCCAACCGCACTGGGATGACAAGCTCACCGCCATTCTCAGCATTGCCCTGGCCAGCCTCACGGTGGGTGTGGTGCTGTACCTGTCCAACCGTATCGAACGCATTCTTGGCGACCAGGGCCTGCAGATTGTCAGCCGCTTGATGGGCCTGTTCGTCTGCGCCCTGGCCGCGCAAATCATCTTTACCGGAGTGCGCGGCTACCTGGTGCCTTAGATCCGGTACTTGGCAATGGCCAACTGCACTTTGTCGCCGGCGCTTTCACGCATCAGTTGGATGGTTTTTTCATTGACCACCGAGGTATTCAGTACCAGACAGGTCTGCCCGCTGAATGCCTCGAACGACGAGCTGTCCCATTCCAGGAAGGGCATGCCCAGGTGTTTGTCCACTCCGTGGGTGCTGTAGGTCACCAGCACCATCATCAATTCACCGTCGTTTTCGGCGCAGGAAGCCAGGCCGAAGTCGCCGCCTTGCTGCACCGTGCTATTGCGCTTGAACAGATCGAAACATGCCGGCCGCTGCTTCAACGCTTCCAGTGCATCCGCAGCCAACTTCGGCAAGGCGCTGACCAATGGCCCCGACAGCGACGTCGACGCCAGCATCGCAGCGATGATATTCAGGGCCGCCAGTTGCACCGTCAGGCCCTTGCCCGCACGCGAGACCCGCTCAAAGCGACTGCGCACCGGCAGCCAACCCAGGCTGACCATGACCTTGATAAATTCGTCGTACCACGCCTCGGTCCCCCGTTGGACCTTCAACACATCGCTCACATAACTGCTGGCCAGCAGGTAGCTTTTGCGAATGTACTCGCGGTTCAGCACAGACAGCCCCTCGGCGAAGGAAATCACGCTGTTGTTGACCACTGCCGCATTGCAGTCGTCCTCGCGATCCAATCTTGAAGCGAGCTGCTTGCCAGGGGCTCCCGGCAGCTTATAGGCAGCGATCAATTTGCGCCTTTTTTTACTGTTGATCCTTCTGTGACGTCGCTCCATTTCCAGTTCTCCACAAGCACCCCACATGGGGCTTACTTGCACCCTAGTCCAGTGCAGGGATAGTTTTCCATGGGACAAACATTCCTTGGCCACACCCACCAAAAACCGTCCCCCAGCAATGACAGGGCGCGGGCACGGGACTTGCGGTTTTCATCGCATGAAAAAGAAAAAGCCCCGGACAACGCCAGGTAAATCCCTGAGTCATTCGGAGCTTTCCGGCGGCCAATGGGCCGTTTTCAGCTGGCGGGTTTTTCGCCATACCAGCGCGGTGTATACACCCACTCACCACCACCGGCACGCGGGAATGTGCAGGTGGTGGATGAGCCGATCAACACCATGGTGCGCATGTCTACCTGCTCGGGCGTGAGCTGCCCCAAGGTGGTGACACGCAGCGTCTGGCCCGGGCGACCGATGTCGCGGCCCAGCACCACTGGCGTTTCAGGCGTGCGGTGCAGTGCGACAATCTCCAGGGCACGCCCCAGTTGCCAGGGACGCGCGCGGGAGATCGGGTTGTAGAACGCCAGGGCCAGGTCAGCCTGGGAGGCGAGGTCCAGGCGCTTTTCAATGATCGACCAGGGTTTGAGGTTGTCCGACAGCGACATCACGCAAAAGTCGTGGCCCAGCGGAGCGCCGGCCTGGGCGGCGGTGGCCAGGGAGGCGGAAACCCCTGGCAGGATTTCCAGGTCGACCTGATGCCAGGCTGGATCGTCGCAGTCGTGCAACGCCTCGATCACCGCAGCAGCCATGGCGAATACACCCGGGTCGCCGGACGACACCACCACCACCGAACGTCCCTGGGCGGCCAGTTCGAAGGCGTGGCGCGCGCGCTGCATTTCTTCGCGGTTGTCGGTGCAGTGTTGCACTTGATCATCACGGAACGGCCCGGCCATGCGCACATAGGTTTCATAACCCAGCACGTCAGTGCAACGCGCCAGTTCTGCCTTGACCGCCGGCACCATCAGCTCGGCGGCGCCAGGGCCCAGGCCGATCACTGCGAGGCGACCACGGGGGCGCCCCACTTGTGACAGATCCACGGGCTGCTCGGCCACGGTGATGCTGATATCCGCAACGGGCGTCAACTGGGCAAAGCGCAGCGGCACACCCAACGCCAACGCGGCCTCATGCAATGAGGCATCGGCCATCTGCAGGTCACTGGCCAACAGGCACGCCAGGGCCTGCACGGCGATCCCCGCGTCACGCAATGCCGTGTGCACACGCTTGGCCAACTGCTTGCCGGGCTTGCAAGTGACGTAGACGTTACGTGGGTAAATCAACAGTTCATTGGCCGCCGGGGTGCGCTCGGCATTACCCACATGGATCGCCAGGCGCGCCCGTTGGTCCTGTGGCAGATTGGCCTGGTCCAACCATGGCGCCGCACCTTCGATGCGCACGCTTTCGCCGGCCAGCAGGTCTGAGACAAAACGCTTGCCCAACTCAATGTCGGCCAGTTGATAACCGGCCGGCGGGTTGAGCAGGCAGGTGCCGAAACGCAGCTCGCCGCTGGTGGTGATGGCGGCGGATACGCCCAATGCCGCAGCGATATCACGCGCCATCACGTTCACGCCGCCCAGACCACCGAGCAGCGGCACCACGGCGCTGCCATCTTCAGCCACGGCCAGCACGGCGGGTTCCTCGCCCTTTTCCAGCAGCAGCGGCGCGAGGGTCCGGATCACAATGCCGGCGGCGCACAACGCAATCAGCGGCGTGCCCAGTTGGTAGAGCTGGCGCAACGTCGCGCCGAACTCGCTGTAAACCTGGTCTGCACCGTCCACCCTTCCAGCCAGACCGTGGATCAACGCGCCTGGGTAAACCTGTTGGATCTTGCGTGCGGTGGCCAAGCTGCCTTGGCCCAGAATCACAATCGCCGGAGTCATCAACCTTGCCACCTTTCACCGGGCACGATGATCAGCGAGAAATACGGCGAGGACGCCGGATCGACCTGATCCAGCGGCACGATCTTCTGGTTGGCCATGGTGGCGCGCTCCACGTACAGCGCACGCCCGGCCAGGCCCAGTTCTTCCAACACCTGGCGCACCTTCGGGAAGTTGCGCCCCAGTTTCATGATCACCGCGGCGTCGGCATCCGCCAGGCGGCGCTTGAGGTCGTCATGGGGCAATACGCCCGAGAGCACCGACAAGCTCTGGTTGCGATACACCAGCGGCGCGCCGAGTACGGAGGCCCCCCCTAGCATCGAACACACGCCCGGAATCACCTGGGCTTCGTAGCGCTCGGCGAGGCGATCGTGCAGGTACATGTAGGAGCCATAGAAGAACGGGTCACCTTCGCAGATCACCGCCACATCGCGGCCCGCATCCAGGTGCGCCGCCACATCAAGGCTGGCATTGTCGTAGAAGTCGCTGATCACTTGTTCATAGGAGAGCGGCGCCGGCAGCACTTCGGTGGTCACCGGGTACACCAGCGGCATCAGGGTTTGCTGCGCGACCAGGTGATCTTCGATGATGCCGAAGGCGTTGCCCTTCTTGCCCTTGGCTACGAAGTACGCCACCACTGGCGATTCACGCAGCAGGCGCAGGGCCTTGAGGGTAATCAGTTCCGGGTCGCCGGGGCCTACCCCCAGGCCGATCAAACGTCCGCGTGCCTGCATTATTCGACCTCCGTGGCGAGCGCATTGACTGCCGCGGCGGCCATGGCACTGCCGCCCAAGCGACCCTGCATGATCACGAACGGGACGCCACGGCTATCCGCCGCCAGCATCGCCTTGGATTCGGCGGCACCGACGAAGCCCACGGGAAAACCCAGGATCAATGCCGGTTTCGGCGCGCCGGCATCCAGCATTTCCAGCAGGTAGAACAACGCGGTCGGCGCGTTGCCGATCACCACCACACTGCCTTCCAGGTGCGGTCGCCACAGTTCCAGGGCGGCGGCGGAGCGGGTGTTGCCCAGTGTGCGTGCCAACTCCGGCACGCTATCGTCACGCAGGGTGCAGATCACCTCGTTATTGGCCGGCAGGCGCGCACGGGTCACGCCTTCGGACACCATCCGCGCATCACACAGAATCGGCGCGCCAGCAGCCAATGCATCGCGCCCGGCCTTGCCGGCGCCTGCGGAGAATTGCAGGCCATCGATCGCCTCGACCATGCCGCACGCATGAATCACCCGCACCGCGAGTTTTTCCAAGTCAGCCGGAATCCGGTCCAACTTGGCTTCCGCGCGAATAATGGCGAAGGAGTTGCGATAGATCTCCTGACCGTCGCGGATGTAATCAATCATTGGTGTTGCTCCGTGGGCGAGCGCGCAGCAAGGCGCCCGCCGCTTCAATGGAAAGAGTGCGCGCGTGCAGCCGGCCGAAACCGGGTTGGGCTGCGTCGCGAAAATAGAGGTCGTAGTGGCCCGGGCTCACCGCCAGCAAGGTGGCCGATGCGGTGTGCGCCGCGGCGCAGGAGCGCGGGCAGCCGGACAGGTGCACCTCGACGCCGGGTTGCAGGGCCGCCAGTTGCACCGCATCGACCTTGGTATCGGCCAGGCCTTTGCCGCAGCCGCTGGAACCGGTACAGGCGATCAGGCGGGCCAGGGGTTGGTCGATCGAGCAGAGAAAGCCCAACTGCGCCAAGCGTTCGGTCACCGCGACAGGGCGTTCGATATTGGGTAGCAACACCCCTTGCCAGGGCGTGAAACGCAACGTTGCGTCGCCATACTCGCTGGCCAGTTGCGCGACGCCCTTGAGCATCAGCGGATCGAGGCGGCCCAATGGCGCGACGGCCGCGACGTAGAACTGGTTTTTCTGCGCCTGTGGATAACTTCCCAGGTGCAGCAAAGCGCCACTGACCGGGCGCTGGAAGCCCTCCACCGACAGCAGTGGCAGGCCCAGGCGGCTCAATACGTTATCCACAGCCAGATGGCGCATGCGCGTTTGCTCGGGCGTCGCCAGGTCGAGAAAGGCTTCCAGCACCGCCACAACCAAGGCATGGCCCTGGTCCAACGGCACCGCCGCCACGGGCGCATCCAGCCCCGGGCAGCCAGCCAGACCGAACGCCAACAGCGTCTGGCCATCGCGTACAAACGCCGATAGCCACAGGTCATGGTGATGTTCAAGCATCGCCAGGGCTTCGCCACCATCGAGCTGTACGGCGAACTTGGCCGACAGTTGATGAAAGCGCGGATGGGTTTGCAGGGTGGCGAGGATCTGCGCGGCTAACGGGCGGGTATCGAACAGCATCTGCGGGTCGATACCGGCGCTGGGGCTGAGCATCAGGTTGCGCACGTCGTCACCCGCGGCGTTGCTCGGCCCAAGGTCCGCAGCCAGCAGCATGGCGATCAGGGCTGGCTGTTCGGCGCCGATGCCGCGGATCTGCAGGTTGGCGCGGTTGGTCGCCTCGATCACTCCGCCCGCATAGGCCTGGGCTGCGTCCGCCACGGCATGGGCCTGGGCGGCACTGATCGAACCACCGGCCAATTTGATCCGGCAAATGCCGCCATCCAACGCCTGGACAATACGCAACAACCCCGGACAGGCCGAGGGGCGCAAGGTATTCACAGCGGGCGTTGGATTCACGGGGCTACCGGTTGACGGGTAAAGGCGCGGTATTATGCCTGCTTTGTCCGGCGGCATGAAAAGCCTGCCCGTCGGATGTCGTTCAAGGAATTGATATGTCGCCCTGGCTGACGGTTGTAGGCATTGGTGAAGACGGCTTCAAGGGCCTGGGCAGGAATGCCCGGCATGCGCTGTTGCGCGCCTCGCGGATTATAGGCGGGCAGCGTCAATTGAACCTGTTGCCGGTGTGTATCCGTGGCGAGCGCCAACTGTGGCCTAGCCCGTTTTCCCTGGAACCGGTGCTGTCGCGGCGTGGCGAGCCTGTGTGCGTGCTGGCCAGCGGCGACCCGATGTTCTATGGCGTGGGCGCCAGCCTGGCGGGGCAGGTGGCGGCGCAGGAACTGTTGATCTTGCCCGCGCCGTCTTCGGTGTCGCTGGCGGCGGCGCGTTTGGGCTGGCCATTGCAGGAGGTGGTGACGTTATCAGTGGTGGCCCGGCCGGTAGCGGCGCTGAATGCGCATCTGGCCAGTGGTATGCGCTTGTTGGTATTGAGCAATGACGGCAGCAGCCCGGCTTCGATTGCATCGCTATTGGTCGAGTCCGGGTTTGGACCCAGCCGATTGAGCGTGTTTGAACACCTGGGTGGCGAGCACGAACGGCGCATCGATGGGTTGGCGCAGTCGTGGGAGCAGACTTCAGTGGCCGACTTGAATCTGGTCGCCATCGACTGCCTGGCGGATGCCAACACACCACGTCTGTCGCGTCTGGCTGGCCTGCCCGACTCGGCCTTCAAACACGATGGCCAACTGACAAAGCGCGATGTGCGCGCCATGACCCTCGCCCGCCTCGCACCGATGCCCGGCGAGCTGCTGTGGGATGTGGGTGCGGGCAGCGGCTCCATCGGCATCGAATGGATGCGCGCCCACCCCAGCTGCCGCGCCTTAGCGATTGAAGCCGACGCAGGCCGCCAAGGTCTGATCGAACACAACCGCGACGTCCTCGGCGTGCCCGGCCTGCAACTGATTCGCGGCAAGGCCCCGGATGCGTTGCTTGGCCTGGAAGCCCCGAACGCCATCTTCATAGGTGGCGGCGTCACCCGTGAAGGCGTGCTCGACACCTGCTGGCAGCACCTGCGTCCCGGTGGTCGACTGGTTGCCAATGCCGTGACCCTGCAAAGCGAAATGACCTTGATGAACTGGCGCGCCGAGCATGGCGGCGAACTGACGCGCGTCCATGTGGCCCAGGCGCAGCCATTGGGCGAGTTCGATACCTGGCGCCAGGCGCTGCCGATCACCCTGCTGGAAGTGGTCAAGCCGCTATGAAACGGATTCTGCTGCTCGGTGGTGTGACGGAAGCGCTGGCCATTGCCCGTACCTTGGGGCCGGAGCATATCTACAGCTTGTCCGGTGTCGGCCGTGTGCCTACCGATCTTACCTGCCAGGTACGTGTCGGCGGCTACGGCGGTCATGAGGGGTTAGCGCAGTTTGTTCGCGATGAGCGCATCAGCCTGATCCTCGACGCCACCCATCCGTACGCGGCGCAGATCAGCCGCAACGCTGTCCAGGCGGCACAGTTGTGCGGTGTGCCTTGCTGGGCGTTGCGGCGTCCGGCATGGCAGCCGCAAGTGGGGGATGACTGGCGGGAAGTTTCCGACTGGGCCGGGCTGATCGAGACGTTGAAACCCTTCAAACGGCCATTGTTCACCCTGGGGCGCGAACCGTTGCAGCATCTCGATGAGATTCCCGCCGAGCAATTCTGGACGCTGCGAGCGCTGGATGTGTATCCGGGCAATGACCGGTGTGAAGTGATCGGCGCACGCGGGCCGTTTCTGATCGAGCACGAGCGAGCGCTGTTTGAACGGCGCGCAATTGATGTGCTGATCAGCAAGAACAGCGGCAGCACCGCCACCGAGCCGAAGCTGGAAGTGGCGCGTGAGCGAAGGGTGCCGGTGCTGGTGTTGAAGCGGCCGGTGTTGCCTGCCGTAGATCGAGAGTTCACCACCGTAGCTGCGTCGCTACAGGCAATACACACCCTTTGAGCAACACGGACCTAATGTGGGAGGGGGCTTGCCCCCGATGGCAGTGGTTCAGCCAGCAATTGAGTAGCTGACACACCGCTATCGGGAGCAAGCCCCCTCCCACATTTGGAATGCGTTGCCTTGAAGATCGGCACCCACTCGATTCCCCGTCTATCCTCAACCCTGCGACACCAAACCACACCGCCCTTTTTTACTTATCACCCCCGATCAGGCTAAATACCCCCTGATCGTTTAACCCTACGGATTATCCGCCATGGCCCGACAACGCTTTGCAATTGCCTGGATCGCCTGCCTTGCAGTGCTGTTCAATGCGTTTGCCATGCCGTTGGCCAGTGCGATGCAGCAGACCGATGACCCGGTCAAGCGCCTGATGTGGGGCAGTTTCTGCTCGTCCAATGGCGCCAGCCTGAAGACGATTGCCTTGGGCAAGCTGGAGATTCCAACACCGCCGGATGATCACTCCGCCATGCAGCATTGCTGGTGTTGCTCGGGCTCGGCGCCGTTGGTGGCGCTGCCGGGGCACGTGCCGCAGTTGTATGTGACGCGGTTTGAAGCGGTGCAAAGCCTGCCGCCACCGTCCCTGCAAAATCCCGCTCCGCGCCAGCAATGGCCAAGTCTTAATCCCCGAGCGTCTCCAACAGCCTGATCTTCTTCGCAAGTGAACTGCGTTTAGAACCGTTCTGGAGAACTGCCATGCTCAAATCTTCCCTGCTTCTGGCTGCGTTGCTGCTGCCGGTGTTCAGTGCTGCCAATGCCGAAGACTACAAGGTCGGCGACCTGCTGGTGAGCGAACCCTGGTCCCAGGAATTACCACCCAATGCGCCGACTGTGGCGGCGTACTTTGTAATTCATAACACCGGGGCTGCCCCGGATCGCTTGCTGAGTGTCGAGACGCCGGTGGCGGACAAGGCCGAACTGCATGAGCATGTGATGCAAGGCGACCTGATGAAGATGCAGCAAGTGCCCAGCGTGGCCGTACCCGCCAAGGGTGAGCTGACCTTCGCGCCAATGGCCTATCACGTCATGCTGCTGGGCCTCAAAGACCGCAGCCTGTTGACCGATGGCAAGCAATTCCCACTGACCCTGACCTTCGAGAAAGCCGGCAAGGTCGAGGTGGAGGTGTCGGTGCAGAAGGTACCGCCGTTGGCCACGCACGAGCATAAGCACACTCACTAGACCAACCCGATGGGCGCCCCCCGCGCCAGGTTGTCTCCGCACCGCCGCCTGATGCGCGGCAGTTGGATCAGCCTGTTCGCCATGCTGATGATCTTTATCGGTCCGCTGATTTCCCAAGCGATGCCGATGGATCATCACGCCGGTATGTCCATGGACATGCCGGCGTGCCACGGCGAACCCAAGCCCGCCAAAGCCCCCGACGAACATCATGTCCTCTGGGAAAAATGCGGCTATTGCAGCCTGCTGTTCAGTTGCCCGGCCCTGCCCGGCAGTGTCTCCTACGTAACGCTCGGCACCCCGCCGCCAGCCAACGCACTCATCCCCGCCCCGCGCCTGGGCCATGCTCGGCAGAGCATCTTCCCCGGCGCCCGCAGCCGCGCGCCGCCCATCACTGCGTAAACACTTCACCGCGTTACTTCACCCGGCCGACTCTAGACAGACAGCCGCAGGCTGCTGGCCGTGTTGTTTACGATTGATTGATGGAATTTGTCATGTCCAGGTTTTCTGCTGACACCCGTTTGGGCGCTGCCCCTGTTTTCGCCGTTCTGTGCGGCGCACTGCTTACCCCCTGCGCCCATGCGCACGAACACGAGTTGAGCCCCACGGTAATCACTGCGATCGCCCCCAGCTCGCCACTCACTGTTGTCACCAACCCCAAAGACCCACGCCAACCGGTGCCTGCCAGCGATGGCGGCGATTACCTCAAGACCATCCCCGGCTTCGCCCTGGTACGCAACGGCGGCACCAACGGCGACCCGGTGCTGCGCGGCATGTTCGGCTCGCGCCTGAATATCCTTACCAACGGCAGCATGATGCTCGGCGCCTGCCCGGGGCGGATGGATGCGCCCACCTCGTACATCTCGCCGGAAACCTACGACCAACTGACCGTGATCAAAGGCCCGCAAACCGTGCTCTGGGGCCCGGGTGCGTCAGCCGGCACCATCCTGTTCGACCGCAAGCCGGAGCAATTCGGCGAGCTGGGTACGCGGGTCAACGCCAGTGTGCTGGCGGGCTCCAACGGGCGTTTCGACAAGGTTATCGATGCCGCTGCCGGTGGGCCACTGGGCTACGTGCGGGTGATCGGCAACCAGGCCCATGCCGACGACTACAAGGACGGCAATAACGACACCGTCGCATCGCGTTATGACAAGTGGAATGGCGATGTGGCAGTGGGCTTCACCCCCGACGCTGACACCTTGCTGGAACTCACCGCCGGCCGCGGCGATGGTGAAGCACGCTACGCCGGGCGCGGCATGGATGGCTCGCAGTTCCTGCGCGAAAGTCTCGGGCTGCGTTTCGAGAAGTCCAATATCGGCGAGGTGCTGGATAAGGTCGAGGCCCAGGTCTACTACAACTATGCCGACCATGTGATGGACAACTACAGCCTGCGCGTCCCCTCGGGCACCGGCATGATGGCAGGTCCCATGGCTTCCAACGTCGACCGCCGCACCCTCGGCGCGCGCATCAAGGCAACCTGGCGCTGGGCCGATGTGCAACTGATCGGCGGCCTGGATGCACAGACCAATGAACACCGTGCACGCAGCAGCATGGGCATCGACACCTACAAGGACCTGCCGCGCAACAAGGACGCCAACTTCCACAACTACGGCGTGTTCGGCGAACTGACCTGGTACGCCGCCGACAATGACCGCCTGATCACCGGCGCGCGCCTGGACCGCGCCTCGGCCAAGGACTTTCGTCAACGCACCGGTTCGGGGATGATGTCGCGACCCAATCCGACCGCTGACGACACCCGCGCCGACACCCTGCCATCGGGCTTCGTGCGCTACGAACATGACCTGGAGGACACGCCCACCACGGTCTATGCCGGCCTGGGCCACGCCGAACGCTTCCCGGATTACTGGGAACTGTTTTCACCCAACACCGGGGCGGTCGGTTCGGTGAATGCCTTCGACGGCGTGAAACCCGAGAAAACCACTCAGCTGGATTTCGGCGCGCAGTACAAAACCGCCGCTCTCGAAGCCTGGGCCTCGGGTTATGTCGGCCAGGTACGCGACTTCATCCTGTTCGATTACCGGCCCGGCATGATGGGCACCACCTCCCAGGCGCGCAATGTCGACGCGCGCATCATGGGCGGCGAATTGGGCGCGGCCTACAAGCTGACCACTCACTGGAAAGCCGACGCCAGTCTCGCCTACGCCTGGGGCAAGAACAGCAGCGATGGCAAGCCACTGCCGCAAATGCCGCCGCTGGATGCTCGTTTCGGCCTGACCTACAGCGAAGACGATTGGAGTGCCGGCGCCTTGTGGCGCGTGGTGGCGGCACAAACCCGCATTGACCAGAACAAGGGCAACGTGGTCGGCAAAGACTACGACAAGAGCGGCGGCTTCGGTGTGTTCTCGCTGAACGCCGCATACCGCATCAATAAAAACTTCAAGGTCAGCACCGGTGTCGACAACCTGTTCGGCAAAGCCTACGCCGAGCATTTGAACCTGGCCGGTAATGCCGGCTTCGGCTACCCGGCCAACGACCCGCAGGCCATCAAGGAGCCGGGGCGTACGCTTTGGACCAAGGTGGATATGAGCTTCTAAAAAACATCGGGGGCAAGCCCCCTCCCACCCTCTGATTTGTGAATACAGTCAAATGTGGGAGGGGCGGTGCGACGATTCGACTTGCCCCCCGATGGCGGTGTAACTGAGACAAAAAAACCAAAGCCTTGCGGAGCCCCTGATGACCACACAAAAGCTCTCCTTCTACAACCTGGCCTGGCGCTGGCACTTCTACGCCGGCCTCTTCGTCGCCCCCTTCATGGTGCTGCTGGCCCTGACCGGCATCATCTATCTGTTCAAACCCCAGCTCGACCCGCTGATGTACGCCGACCTGCTCAACGTGCCCGCCGCCGAACACGCGCTGAGTGCCGACGAGCTGCTGCAACGGGCCAAGACCGCCTACCCCAAGGCCGCGATCAGCAAGTACCTGCCTCCCGTCGACGCCACCAGCAGCGCGCAGTTCGTCATGCAAAAAGATGGGGGCGAAGTCACCCTGTTCATCGACCCCTATCGCGGCATCGTGCTCGGCGAACAGGACGCTAAATACAACCTGCAAGCCATCGCCCGCGCCCTGCATGGCGAGCTGATGGTCGGCACCCTCGGTGATCGCCTGATCGAACTCGCCGCCGGCTGGGGCGTGATGCTGGTGGTGTCCGGCCTGTACCTGTGGTGGCCACGCGGCAAGTCATCGGCCGGTGTGCTGTGGCCTCGTTTGCAAAATCGGGGCCGACTGTTCTGGCGTGACCTGCACGCTGTGGTCGGTTTCTGGGGCGCGGCTTTCTTATTGGTGATGCTGCTCAGCGGCATGACCTGGACCGGCTTCTGGGGCAAGCAATATGCCCAGCTGTGGAACACCTTTCCGGCGGCGATGTGGACAGACGTGCCGCAATCGGATCAGCAGGCGCGCATGCTCAACAGCGCCAGCCAACAGACCGTGCCCTGGGCCATGGAAAACACGCCGATGCCGATGTCCGGCGACCACGCCGAACACATGAACCATGGCGCCATGCATTCGGGCCCTGCCGCCCCCACCATACGCCTGCAACAGGTGGTCGACCTGGCCACCATACGCAAGGTCGAGCCCGGCTACAGCATCACCTTCCCCACCACCGCCACCGGTGTGTTCACCGTCGCCGTGTTTGCCAACGACCCACGCAATGACGCCACCCTGCATATCGACCAATACACCGGCAAGGTCCTCGCCGATGTGCGCTGGCAACACTACAACCTCGTCGCTCGCGCCACCGAGACCGGGGTAATGCTGCATGAAGGCAAGATGTTCGGCTGGGTCAACCAACTGATCGTGCTGCTGATCTGCCTGATGATCCTGCTCAGTGCGATCAGCGGCGTGGTGATCTGGTGGAAGCGCCGGCCACAGGGCGGGCTGGGTGTGCCGCCGCTGCGCCATGACTTGCCGAAGTGGAAAACCGCGATGGTGATCATGCTCGGGCTGGCGATCATTTTCCCGCTGGTGGGGGCGTCGTTGATCCTGGTGTGGGTCTTGGATCGCCTGGTGCTGTCACGCTTTTTTGGCCAAGGTGAATCTGCCTCAGGTTCAGTATGAAACAGGCGAGATGCCCTTGCCAGAGGGCCTCTGTAGCCTTATGCGGACTTTTGCCCCGCAGCCGATAAGTGTTAACTTATAACACTTTCTGCGCTATCGTTACTCGCCGCGCCCTGCGGCGAGTACCTGCCAAGAAGCGATTGATCGACCGATGAACAACTACCTTGCGAGCGGCCTGTGCCTGCTCGCCCTGCATACCAATGCCCAAGCCTTGACCCTGCCTGCCAGCCCCATCACCGCGCCGGCAGTGGATGACGAACGCGTCGATCTGAACACGCCAACCACCGCCGGTTCGCGCCTGAACCTGACAGCGCTGCAAACCCCAGGCAGCATAGAAAGCCAGACCGGCGCGCAGATCCGCGAACGGGGCGATGCCAGCGTGCAGGACGCCATCTCCCGCGCCACCGGCATCAGCCGCACCGGCACGCCAGGGGATGGCGGCACCTCGCTGCAGGCCCGTGGCTTTACCGGCCAAAGCTCGGTGATGCAGCTCTACGACGGCAACCGCATGTACACCGGCATGGGCACCTCGACCTTCCCGGTGGACACCTGGGCCGTGGAACGGGTGGACGTACTGCGCGGCCCGGCCTCGGTGTTGTACGGCGAAGGCGCTACCGGCGCAGTGGTCAATACGATTTCGAAAAAGCCCTTTACGGGGCAGATCGAAAACCACATCCGCCTCGGCTACGGTTCCTACGACCGCCAGCAGCAGGCACTCGATAGCGGCGGTTCGCTGTCCGATACCCTGAGCTATCGCCTGAACCTCAACCGTCTGCGCAGCAACGGTTTTATCGACCGTGGCGACTCCAGCAGTGACTTCATCAGCGGCGCCCTGCGCTGGCAGCCAGCCGACAACCTGAGCTTCACCCTGGCCAGCGACTACGGCGACCAGCGCCCGCAAAACTACTTCGGCACGCCACTGGTCAATGGCCAGTTGCACAAGGGCCTGCGCGACAAGAACTACAACGTCAGCAACGACACCCAGCACTACAACGATCAGTGGACGCGCCTGACCAGCGAGTGGCAACTGAGCGATAACCTCAGCGCGACCAACGAGCTTTACTACCTGAAAAACCAACGCCGTTGGCAAAACGCGGAAAACTACAACTTCACCAACGGCCACCTGACCCGCAGCGGCAATTTCGGCATCAAGCACAATCAGGAACAGGTCGGCGACCGCCAGACCTTCACCTTCAAGCACAGCCTGTTCGGCCTCGACAGCCAGACCGTGGCGGGCGTGGAATACAACCGCATCCGCTTCAGCCTTGCGAGCAATACGCCGTTCAATGACGTGTTGAACAACGGCCAGCCCATCGATCTGCATCACCCCACGCCTGCGCCGTTTGCCAGCCAGGACCCGTTCAAACCGGTGTTCGCCACCACTACCAAGACGGTCGCCGGCTTCGCGGAAAATCGCCTGCAGCTCACGGATAAACTCGCGCTGATCACCGGCATCCGCCGTGACTACGCACACATCGACCGCGACGACCTGCGTACCGGCAGCCAATCCGACAAGACCCTCACCGGTAATAACTGGAAAGCCGGCCTGGTCTATGCGATCACCCCGGACACCTCGGTCTACGGCCAGTACGCTACCAGCACCGATGGCGTCGGCGGGTTGATTTCCCTGAGCCCGAGCCAGCAGCAGTTTGACCTGTCCACCGCCAGGCAGACTGAGGTCGGTATCAAACAAGCGTTCTGGGACGCACACGGTGAATGGACCCTGGCGGCTTACCATATCGTCAAGAAGAAACTGCTGACTGACGTGCCGGGCGACCCGGACCTCAAGCAGCAAGTCGGCCAACAATCCTCCAACGGCCTGGAAGCCAGCCTCGACCTGCAACTGCCAAACGCTTGGCAGTTACAAGCCAACGCCGCCATCGTGCGGGCGCAGTATGACGACTTCAAGCAGGACGTCGGCGGTGTGCAGGTTTCCCGCGATGGCAATCGCCCGGTGGACGTGCCGCGCCGCACCGCCAACCTGTGGCTGAGCAAGGCCGTGACCGACAACGTGCGGGCCGGTGCCGGTGTACGTTACGTCGACGCCCGTTATGCCGACATGGCCAACCAGAACGAGCTGCCGAGCTACACCGTGGTGGATGCCACGCTGTCGTGGAAGGCGATGCGCAATACCACCTTGGGGCTGCAACTGAATAATCTGTTTGATCGCACTTATGCGGTCAGCCAATACAACGATGGGCAGCAGTGGATCCTGGGTGAACCGCGCTCGTTCTTCGTCACTGCTGACTACACCTTCTAACTGAATAAAACACAAACCCCATGTGGGACTTGAGAATACTGATGACCTCACTCACCCTCAGCGAACTTGGCTGGACCCCTCCCGGCCATGACCACTGCCATCACCAGTTCCAACTGCGTGAAGCCAGCCTGCAAGTCGCTGCCGGGGAGTTTGTCGGGCTGATCGGGCCCAACGGCAGTGGCAAGACCAGCCTGTTGCGCTGCGCCTACCGGTTCACCCGGCCGGAGCATGGCGATGTGTCGCTTGAACACCGGAACGTCTGGAAGCAAAGCGCAAAGTGGTGTGCACAACGTATCGCAGTGGTACTGCAGGAGTTCCCTGACGCGTTCGGCTTGCGGGTGGATGAGGTGGTCGCCATGGGGCGCACGCCCCACAAGGGTCTGTTCGACAGCGACACGTTGCACGACGGGCAATTGATCCGGCACGCGCTGGAATCGGTCGGCATGCAGGATTTCGCAGACCATGCCTTCGTCACCCTCTCGGGCGGCGAAAAACAGCGCGTCATCCTCGCCCGCGCCCTGGCCCAGCAACCCCAACTGTTGATCCTGGATGAACCCACCAACCACCTCGACTCACGCTACCAGCTGGAGCTGTTAAAACTCGTCAAGCGCCTGGACATCGGCACCCTGGCGAGCATCCACGACCTGAACCTGGCGGCGGCCTTCTGTGATCGTCTGTACGTGATCAACCACGGGCGCATCGTCGCCAGCGGCACACCTCACGACGTGCTGACCACCGCGTTGCTGCGCGAGGTATTTGGCGTCGAAGCGTTGATCGACCCCCACCCTTTGGCCGGATACCCCCGAATCACCTGGATAACCCAACCATGATCCTGCGTGCCTTACTGTCGCTCGCCCTGTTGTTCGGCCCGGCCCACGCCTTCGCCGAAGCCACCCGTTACCCGCTGACCATCCAGAGCTGCAACCGCGACGTGACCTTCCAGCAAGCCCCGCAACATGCGGTCAGTCACGACATCAACATGACCCAGATGATGCTCGCCCTGGGCCTTAAGCCGCACATGGCCGGATACAGCGGCGTGAGCGGCTGGAAGTCAGTGCCGCCGGACATGGCCACGACTCTCGACGGCCTGCCGGAACTGGCGAGCAAATACCCGTCGGTGGAAACCCTGCTCAACGCCAATGTGGATTTCTTCTTCGCCGGCTGGGACTACGGCATGCGCGTGGGTGGCGACCTCACGCCGCACACCCTGCAACCCTTGGGCATCAATGTGTATGAGCTGACCGAGTCATGCGCGTTCGTGATGAAGCGCCCAGCCGCAAGCCTGGACGACACCTATAACGACCTGCGCAACCTGGGCAGGATCTTCGACGTGCAGGAGCGCGCCAATGCCTTGATCGCGCAGATGCAGGCACAGGTGGCCGAGGTGCAAAAACACCTGCCCCCCGATAAGCCACGGGTGTTCCTGTATGACAGCGGCGAAGACCGCGCCATGACCTCGGGCCGCCTGGGCATGCCCCAGGCGCTGATCGACGCCGCCGGCGGGCGCAACATCCTCGAAGACATCGACGCCAGCTGGACCCGGGTCAACTGGGAAACCGTGGTGGAGCGTAACCCGCAGGTCATCGTGATCGTCGACTACAGCGAAATCACTGCCGAGCAGAAAAAGCACTTCCTGCTGAACAACCCGGCCCTGCAAGCGGTGGACGCGATCAGGCACCAGCGCTTTATCGTGATCCCCTATGTGCAGGCCACGCCAGGTATCGACAATGTGCTGGCGGTTGAAACCCTGGCGAAGGGGTTCCACGGCGAATGATCACCCGTCGCTACCTGCTGTTATTGGGCGCCCTTGGTGCGTTGTTGCTGGTCTCCTGCGTGACCTCCCTGGGGTTCGGCCCGGCGCGGGTGCCGGTGGACGTGGTAGGACGGATTCTGCTGAACAAGGCATTCGGTCTTGGTGCGGTGGACTGGAGCATGGGCCAGGAACATATCGTCTGGCTGATCCGTGTGCCGCGCATGCTGCTGGGCGCGCTGGTGGGCGCCGGGCTGGCGTTGATCGGCGCGGTGTTGCAGGCGGTCACGCGCAACCCGCTGGCCGACCCACACCTGCTCGGCGTAACCTCCGGCGCCACCCTCGGCGCAGTAATCGTGGTGCTGCATGTGGGTGAGATCATCGGTCTGTTGACCTTGCCCATCGCCGCGTTCATGGGTGCGCTGCTGAGCATGCTGGTGGTGCTGGCCGTGGCCAGTCGCAATGGCCGCCTGGACAGTGATCGCCTGCTGTTGTGCGGTGTAGCGGTGTCGTTTGTGATGATGGCGATGGCCAACCTGTTGCTGTTCATGGGCGACCACCGCGCCGCCTCGGCGGTGATGTTCTGGATGCTGGGCGGCCTGGGGCTGGCGCGCTGGGAACTGTTGTCGATTCCCGCCATCACGGTGGTCTTGGGGCTGGCCCTGCTGCTGGGCATGGCGCGACCGCTCAATGCCTTGATGGCTGGCGAACAGACCGCCGTGACCCTGGGCCTGAACGCACGCAACGTGCGGTTCAAAGTGTTCTTGATCGCATCGCTGATGACCGGCGTGCTGGTGTCGATCAGCGGCTCCATCGGCTTTGTCGGTCTGATGGTGCCGCACATCGCCCGGCGCCTGGTGGGTGCCGAGCATCGGCGCTTGCTACCCGTGTGCGTACTGCTGGGCAGTGTGTTCCTGGTGTGGGTCGACGTCGCGGCACGCACCCTGATCGCCCCCGAAGACCTGCCGATTGGTGTGGCGACGGCAGCGATTGGCGGGCTGTTTTTTATTGGCCTGATGCGCAAGCGCTGAGTTCATAGCTCATCTTTTGTGCGTGCATACCAGAACTCATCGGTTGGCGGTTCTGCCCGCACCCCGTTGCTGCTCCACTCCCGGTCCAGCGGGCCGATACGTGTCCAGAACGCATCGGTCATCAACACCGACAGTTTGCCCAGTACCCTGAGTTGGTTCACCAGCACGTGAGGGGCCGGCGCAGGCCCTGAGCTGAGCAGGCGGCTTTCAGTGAGTGAAAGCGCGGGCACGTATTTGAGCAGGGCCCCGCCGCGGCAAGACAGGTAACAACTCTCAGCCCGGGGGGCATTGTTCTTGATCACCACCAGGCTATCGCGCAAGTCATCCTTGGAGACGAAATTCTCCAGCAGGTCTTTGTCTATCTGCTCATGGCTGGACGTCGACGCAATCGCCTTGTAAAACCGGTGGACCGCGACAATTTTATGGGTGCCCAGTACATGGCCCGCCGGTACGTCAAATCCGGCGTGGCCAATCCAGAAAAACCTTGCCAGCGTGGACATGCCGTTTATCAGCCCCTGATCCTCCACCGGTTCGATCGCCACGTACCCCTGCCCTGGCTCTGGCTCCAGGACCGCACCCAGGTATTGCCTGGACTGGAACGGGGCCACCAGCCCCTGGGCATAATGGGCGGCATCATCGGGGTAAAAAAACAACGGGCCGCAGAACGAGTGAAAAAACGGATCATCCACCAATGCATGGGGCGTTTTCTTTGGCACCCAATTGGCAGTGACCCGTTCTTTCCTGCCCCATATTTCACTGTTCACCCGTACGTGCAGCTCACCGGCACTCGCCAGGCGACGCACGTAGTCGCGCACCTTGAGGGTGCCTTCAAGCAATCGAGTACGGTCCAGATGGGCCTCGCCCGTTACCCTGTGCAGTGGCGTGCTTCGGGGAAGTACGTACTTGAGCAACGCACCGTCAGCGCACACCAGGTACAGCGGCAGGCTTTCCCCGTTGCGCGCGTAGGTGAGGAAGCTCAGCGCCTTGACGATGGCAGGGGGCGCAAAGAAACTGTGCGCCATTTCATCATCGGCAGACGCAATGGCAACGGTGGAGGCACACAGGTACAGGCCATCAAGCACATAACCCTGAGGCAACTGACCGCCGACAAACACTTGGGTGAGATCGGCGAGATCTTCTCGAACCAACGCCAGGGTTGTCATGTACAACGGTTTGTTCACCGATTTGAGTACGTAACCGAATGCCACTTCGGCTTGCGGCTTGTACAAGCGCTGGGCGTGACGGACGGCATCATACGCCTGGGTGAACAGGGGCCCGCAGGGCGGGTCAAGGAATACGGCGCGAATCGCTCTGGCGTCGGTTTGAGGTTGATTGGCCAGAAAACTCACCTTCACCGTCCTCGGCGGTCCCCATACCCGGTCGCCCTCCACCACACGTAATTCACCGGCCTTCGCCACCTGCGTCACGAAGTCCGCAGGCGAAAGTGCCCCGCTGCGTATTTGCTGCTCGATGAGGTTATCGCCGTAGTCCGCCCTCACCGGGTTCAGCGGCGCCACACGCTGCATGAGCAACGACTCCTCCGCGGCGCTGGACAACTGGTAACTGAGGATCGAGCCCCTTGCACCGAACACGTACTCCCGATTGAGGTAGCGCTCACGGTGCAAGAATGATCCCAGTACGGCGCTCGGTATCATGGTCTGGTAAATGGCTTTTTCAGTCGCGGACAGCAGCATCGGTACCTCCTGGTCCACCAGGGACCGATACCGCGCCACAATCGTACTACCTCCCGGATACAACCCCGCCGCAACCGTCTGCTCAGGGTAGATCCAATTCAGCGCAAACCCCTGGGGCGGCAGCGCCAGGGGCTCCGTCGCCACGAACAGCCCGTTGACCAGTCTGAGCACTACGCCGCCATAGGCCCGACGATAGCCGTTGTTCAGCCGCGCCGCTGCGTGGCGGGCTGCATCATCGGCACTCGCAAAGGAAGGGCTCAACCGACGCGGCATCAGGGTTTCGTAACCGCCCCATGTAGCGGCGACCACGCCTTTTTTATCCCAATACTGGCTGGTACGTACGACAGTGAGCATGCCTTTGAGCACCCACTCCCTGAGGAAGTCCAAGGGTGGCTTCTGACCGGAGTTCAACTGTTCCTGCGCCTGGGTCAATAACGTATCTGCCGGGCCGCCACTGCTCACATCAAGGGGTGCCGGCACATACCGCAACAGCGCACCATCGAGGGTCGAAAAATACAACGCCGGTTTTTTCACGCCTGCTCGATCAGCCGCAAAGATCGCGGTATACAGCACATCCGGCGTGACAAAAAACAGCGTCAGCCAAGCGTTCGAAGTATTCAACCCCGCAGGCGACCATTGCTGCGAGCGAAACAGTCCGTGCACTTCAAACCCATCGGGCAGCCGATAGCCGCCGCCATCCTTGCGCTCAAACAAACGGTTGAGATTGAACAGCGCGTCCTGAGCAGTGACGCCCACAATCTGACTCGCAATGTACTGCTCCTGCTCCTTGTGTTTGAGAATGAAGGCGAAGCAGGCAGAATCAGCGTAATTGCGCCCGTGCACTCGCCCATGCAAGTTGTTGGCAGCCTCATCGGCGCTGGGAAACACGGCGCCGTAGGTGACATAGTCAGGTGGGCCGGATCGCGGGGCGTAGGTGTAGTTGGGCGTCCAGTCGTTGTAGACCACCGAACGCGGGCCCCACAGCGCATTGCCTTCTATAACCCTCAAGTCTGCTGCCTCAGCCAGGCGCCAGACCCAATCGGCAGGTCTGATCCGCCCGCTGTCGAGGCGTTTGCCGAGGCTGTTGTCACCGGCCTGGGGGCCGAGGTTGGCCAACAGCAGGCTTTCCTGGGACGAGTTGTTCGGGGTGAACTCCAACAGGCAGTCCTGCGCCCCCGACAGATACGCCGGCCGGCCAGCCGGGATGATCGAGTAGATTTCGGCGGTGCTGAACACCTGCTGGTTGATCTGCGCCTCGTCGCGGGTCCAGCCGCGCTGTGCCACCGCCACCGGATCGGCCATCGACAGGGCCAGGTGCGAACCATAGCGCCCATGCAGCACATAGGGTTCCGGCGGGATCAAAGGCCCGGCGTGGCCCAGAGGGAAAAACAACGTAAAGGCAAAGGGGTTGGCGGCGCTGGCAATGGGCTCGGTAATGACAAAACGACCATCTTCGCCCTTGAGCACATAACCGCCGTAGTAGCGGTCGCGCCAGTTGCCGATTTGCTCATGGGCATACACCGCCGCATCCCGTGCCGAGAGAAACGAACGGCTCAAGGTTGCCTTGTAGAACGACGTCAACAGGTCGGAGCGGTTATCCACACTGCCCACCTTGCGCCACAAGCCACCGGCCTGCACCACCGCCAGCTCGGTTGCCGCAATGACCCTGCGCACATAGTCTCGCGGGCTCAAGGTGCCGCTGAGCAGGGCGGCCTGTGCACCGTTGTCGTTCAGCTCGCCCTCGCTGCCCTGCCGGACCAGCTCACTGGTGGACGTGGCCTCGGGCACCTTGAATGCCAGCAGGGCACCGTCCGAGGCTTGCATATACAGGGACAAACCACGACCCGGGTTCTGGATTTCCAGAGTGCCTCGCGCCTGCCGAGTCGCCGCCACTATTTGTGCCGGTGTAAAGAAGGTACTGGCCAGCCACTTTTCCCGCGCCGCGACTTCGTGGGTCTGGTAAAAACTGGTGAAGTAGATGGCCTCCAGCCGGTAGTGGGAAGGCAACCGAAGCTTACCGTTGGGGCGTTTGGGAAACACCTCGTTGAGCGAGAACAGCGGTTGACGCTTGGGCGTCGCCAAGGTTGCAACGTAGGCGTCCTCACGGCTGTGCTTGAGTACAAACCCGACCTTGGCGCCCTGGTCGGACGCACCGGCCAGCAGCAGTGCACGCAACACGGCCGTTTCAGGGGTTGGGAACACCGCAGTGAAAAACGGCAGTTGTTGCACGACTGTCGCCGGCATCCTGATCCGCCAGCCGTGGGTGATACGGCCGCGCACGCCGCCCCACACCGGATGCGCGATGATCACCCAGAGCTCGCCGGCCTCGGCCAGTTTCCAGATCAGATGTTCGAAATCACTGGCGGGCTCAAGCGTCCCGTCACGCAACTGCTGCTCCAGTTTTTTTTCCGTCGTCGAACCGCTGCTGACGTATTTGAGCAACACGTTATCGGGCCCGGAAAAATAGTGGGTCTTGGCGAACGCCCGCTGCTTGAAGCTGAAGAGTTGGTCGGCCACCGAATAGTAGTTGTTGAACAGCAGCACCTGGTCGGCCGTAAAGCTGGGAAACATGCCCTGGATTTGCGCGGCATCGGCAGGATGAGAATGGTAGAAGGCCTCGGCGACATAATCGCCAGGGGCGATAAAGCGGCCTTCGCTGTCCTTGGCCAACACCAGCCCATGATCAAAGCTGTTGCGTTGGTCCGGTACAGGATGGGTGGCGTAGTAGCGGCCTGCGCGCTTGAGAATGACACCGCCATACTCGACATCACGGCGCTCGCCGATGGCGGCATGTGCCCAGCACGCGGCGTCGTCGGCACTGATAAAGGCTGGGCTCAAGCGTGGTGACGGTTTTTCAAGCGCTGGGGGAGCGACAGCAAATCGTCCTGCCCGTGGCCATGCTGTCCCGACCTGCACCACGTTCAACTCCCCCAACCTGGCCATTTTCTCGACAAACTGGGCAGGGGTAAACGTGGCCTCTTTCATTTGTTTTTCCACCACGTTTCCATCATCGGAAAGGAACTGGGCTTCTGCCTCCGAGCCGGAAAAGGTGTAGGACAATAGCGCACCATCGGCACTTCGCAACATCAGCGTCAGACGCCGATGAGGGTCGTACAACGCAGGGTCGGCACGCCACTGGGCAAGCGCGGCAGCCAACAGTGAGGGGGTGAAAAAATACTTGTGCTGCCACACTTCTTTCGGCTGCACCCGGCAATAAACCCTATCAATCCGAAAGTTGGACGGCAGGCGTGCGCGGCCCTCGGCGCGTTTCATAAACAGCCCCTCGGGGGGTACCAGGCGTTGCTGCTCCCAGGCAGGAACGGGAGCGATGTACTCGTCCTTGCCGATTGCCTTGAGTACATACCCGAAGACGGGCCGGGCCGACGCCGTGATATTCATCGGCAGTAGCTTTTCCAGATCCCGACCTGGGAATACCGACGTAAACAATGGCTGCAGTGCCTGCCCTCCGGCCAATCGCTCCCCCATGCGCCAGTCTTTGTCGACACGCCCGCGTACACCGCCCCAAACGGCGTTGGCTACCAGCACCGAAAACTCGCCCGCTTCGGCCAACTGCGGGATGACGTCTTCGTGCAGATCCATATCCCCGGGGTCGCCATCGTCCAAGCGCTTTAAAAACGCCAGTTCCTTGGGCGAACCGCTGGCCACGTACTTGAGCAGCGAGCCTTCGGGCCCGGACAAGTAATGGGTGCCGGCGATGTGACGAAAACGAATCATGACTTGCATGTCGGGAGGCGAAAAAAACCCGAGCAGGAGGGTGCGCTCATCGGCGGTAAAGTGCGTGCCCTCATATGCGGCGTAATCAAGCGGATGGGAATGATAGATCGCCGCACACGTATAACCCGACGGCAAGATAAGCGTGCCGTCATCCGCCGTAGCGAAGACTTCGTTCAGGGTAAATGACGAGGTCTTACCCGGCTGTGGTGTTGTCGCGGCATAACGGTTCTCGCGCTTGAGAATCACACCGCCGTACTCTCTGTCGCGCTGATCGCCTATTTGCTCATGCGCCCAATACGCGGCGTCATCGGCACTGATAAAAGGCGGGCTCAAAAGCGGCAAATGAACGGCCTGGTTTGACGGGTGGGCTGCAGTACTGGGGATCTTTTCCATAAAAGCTCTCGCGCAAGAAGGAGCGAAGGCGCATCGCATGCGCCTTACCTGAACCCTCATGCTGGAACATCCCTGCACGGTGCTTGCGGCGCATATCTATCTTCATGCCCCGTTTTAGCGCCTCGCATGCACTTTGCCGCCATTGCGGCGCCAAGCTAGTGCACGCCCTTGCCAACACCCACAGCAATCACTCAAAGGCGACGGTGGTTCGCGCCGCAGGCACAGCCTTTGCAAAGTCCGGTGTATCTGCCCCCATAAAAATATCGGTTTACGGAGATCGCACCATGCAGCGTCGTAGCTTGATCAAGGCTTTTACTTTGTCGGCATCCATTGTCGCGATGGGTTTGACCTGGACCGTGCAGGCCGCCGAGACCATCAAGGTCGGCATCCTGCACTCGTTGTCCGGGACCATGGCGATCTCCGAGACTTCGCTTAAAGACATGGCGCTGATGACCATCGACGAGATCAACGCCAAGGGCGGCGTGAACGGCAAGATGCTCGAACCGGTGGTGGTAGACCCCGCCTCCAACTGGCCGCTGTTCGCCGAGAAAGGCCGGCAACTGCTGACCCAGGACAAGGTTGCCGTAGTGTTCGGCTGCTGGACCTCGGTATCGCGTAAATCGGTATTGCCGGTGTTTGAAGAACTCAACGGTTTGCTGTTCTACCCGGTGCAGTACGAAGGCGAAGAGATGTCGCCGAACGTGTTCTACACCGGCGCGGCGCCGAACCAGCAGGCGATCCCGGCGGTGGAGTACCTGATGAGCGAAGATGGCGGCGGCGCCAAGCGCTTCTTCCTGCTCGGCACCGACTACGTGTACCCGCGCACCACCAACAAAATCCTGCGCGCGTTCCTGCATGCCAAAGGTGTGGCCGACAAAGATATCGAAGAGGTCTACACCCCATTCGGCCATGCCGATTACCAGACCATCGTTGCCAACATCAAGAAGTTCTCTGCCGGCGGCAAGACCGCAGTGGTCTCCACCGTCAATGGCGACTCCAACGTGCCGTTCTACAAGGAGCTGGCCAACCAGGGCTTGAAAGCCACCGACGTACCGGTGGTGGCGTTCTCGGTGGGTGAAGAAGAACTGCGCGGCATCGACACCAAGCCGCTGGTGGGCAACCTCGCGGCGTGGAACTACTTCCAGTCGGTGGAGAACCCGGTGAACCAGAAATTCGTCGCCGACTGGAAAGCCTACGCCAAGAAACACAACCTGCCGGGTGCGGACAAAGCCGTGACCAACGATCCGATGGAAGCCACTTACGTGGGCATCCATATGTGGGCCCAGGCGGCGGAGAAAGCCAAGTCCACCGACGTCGACAAAGTGCGTGAAGCCCTGGGCGGCCAGACCTTTGCTGCACCGTCGGGCTTCACCCTGACCATGGACAAGACCAACCACCACCTGCACAAGCCGGTGATGATCGGTGAGATCCAGGCTGATGGGCAGTTCTCGGTGGTGTGGCAGACCCAGGAGCCGATTCGGGCGCAGCCGTGGAGCCCCTACATTCCGGGCAATGACAAGAAGCCCGATCACGCCGTGAAGAGCAACTAAGCCTCGCCACAGATCAAATGTGGGAGGGGGCTTGCTCCCGATTGCGGTGTATCAGTAAGCACATGCAGTGCCTGACACTCAGCCATCGGCGGCAAGCCCCCTCCCACACTGTCCCCGCATGATCAGGACATTGTGTATGCCCACTGCCTTCCACCGCCTCATCCTCGCCGTGCTGCTGTTGTTGCCTTTGGCGGCATATGCAGGCGACGCCGAAGACTTCCTCGCCGCCAACCCGACGCAACAAGCCAAGCTCCTCCAGGACTGGGCCGCCCAGCCCGACCCGGCGCGCATCGAGCTGGTGGACGCCCTGCAACAAGGCCAGCTCACGCTCAACGGCGAAACCAAAACCATACGCCTGAACAACCGCCTGCGCGGCTTGATCAATAACGTCCAGGCCAGCCAGCAGTTGCTCGCCGCCGACCCCAAGGTGCGCCTGGCAGCCGCGCGCACCCTGCAAAAAAGCGCAGTACCTGCGCAGTTGAAATTCCTCGACCAGCAGGTCGCCGCCGAGACCGATGAGGACGTGCACACCGCCCTCAGCCTGGCCCTGGCCAACCTGCAACTGGTGGACAGCGATCCGGTGGTGCGCCTGGCTGCCGTGCGCTTGCTCGGCAGCACCGGTGACCCGCTGGCGCGCACGCGTCTCGAAGCGCTGCTCGCGCCGGGCGTGGAAACCGATGCCGCCGTGCACACCGCGGCCGAAACCAGCCTGGCCCAGGTCAAGCGCAAACTGATGATGGGCGAGATCCTCGGCCAGGCGTTCAGCGGCATGTCCCTGGGGTCGATCCTGTTGCTGGCGGCGCTGGGCTTGGCGATCACCTTCGGTCTGCTCGGCGTGATCAATATGGCCCATGGCGAGATGCTGATGCTCGGCGCCTATTCGACCTATGTGGTGCAGTTGATGATGCAGCGCTATGTGCCTGCTGCTATCGAGTTCTACCCGTTGATCGCGCTGCCGGTGGCGTTCTTCGTCACCGCGGCCATCGGCATGGCCCTGGAGCGCACAGTGATCCGGCACCTGTATGGCCGGCCATTGGAAACTTTGCTCGCCACCTGGGGCATCAGCCTGATGCTGATCCAACTGGTGCGCCTGGTGTTCGGCGCACAGAACGTCGAAGTGTCCAACCCCGCCTGGCTCTCCGGGGGGACTCAGGTACTGCCCAACCTGGTGCTGCCGTACAACCGCATCGTCATCATCGCCTTCGCGCTGTTCGTGGTGGTGCTCACCTGGCTGCTGTTGAACAAGACACGCCTGGGCCTGAACGTGCGCGCCGTCACCCAGAACCGCAACATGGCCGCCTGCTGCGGCGTGCCCACCGGGCGCGTGGACATGCTCGCCTTTGGCCTCGGGTCCGGCATCGCAGGCCTTGGCGGTGTGGCGCTGAGCCAGATCGGCAACGTCGGCCCGGACCTGGGCCAAAGCTACATCATCGATTCGTTCCTGGTGGTGGTGCTCGGCGGTGTCGGCCAGTTGGCCGGCAGCGTCATGGCGGCGTTCGGCCTGGGCATCGCCAACAAGATTCTCGAACCGCAGATCGGCGCCGTACTTGGCAAGATCCTGATCCTCGCGCTGATCATTCTGTTTATCCAGAAACGCCCGCAAGGACTCTTCGCACTGAAAGGACGGGTGATCGACTGATGAACCAGCCATTGATGCTTACAGCCACGCAAAAGGCCGGCCCCAAGGTGACGATTGCCGTCGGCGTGGTGATTCTCGCCGTGCTGCTGGCGTTGCCGCTGCTGTCGCTGCTGCCGACGGAGAGCACCTTTCATGTTTCCGCCTACACCCTGACGCTGGTGGGCAAGATCCTCTGCTATGCCATCGTCGCCCTGGCACTGGACCTGGTGTGGGGCTACGCCGGGATGCTGTCCCTGGGCCACGGTCTGTTCTTCGCCCTGGGCGGCTATGCCATGGGCATGTACCTGATGCGCCAGGCGTCAGGGGATCAATTGCCGGCGTTCATGACCTTCTTATCCTGGAACGAGTTGCCCTGGTACTGGGCCGGCACAGACCATTTCCTCTGGGCGCTGTGCCTGGTGGTGCTGGCCCCGGGCTTACTGGCGCTGGTGTTCGGCTTCTTCGCCTTCCGCTCAAGGATCAAGGGCGTGTATTTCTCGATCATGACCCAGGCCCTGACCTTTGCCGGGATGCTGTTGTTCTTTCGCAACGAGACCGGGTTTGGCGGCAATAACGGCTTCACCAATTTCCGCAGCATCCTCGGCTTTGGCATCACCGAACCGGGCACGCGGGCGGTGTTGTTCGTGGCGACAGTGCTGTTGCTGGTGGCCAGCCTGTACATCGGCTGGCGCCTGGCGCAGAGCAAGTTCGGCCGGGTGCTGACTGCACTGCGCGATGCCGAGAACCGCCTGATGTTCTGTGGTTACGACCCACGAGGCTTCAAGCTGTTCGTATGGGTATTGAGTGCGGTGCTGTGCGGGCTTGCCGGGGCACTGTATGTGCCGCAGGTGGGCATCATCAACCCCAGCGAAATGTCGCCGACCAACTCCATCGAGGCCGCCGTGTGGGTGGCCCTGGGCGGGCGCGGCACGCTGATCGGGCCATTGCTCGGCGCCGGCGTGGTCAATGGCATGAAGAGCTGGTTCACCGTGGCTTTCCCGGAGTATTGGCTGTTCTTCCTCGGCGCGCTGTTCATCATCGTCACCCTGTACCTGCCCAAGGGCGTTATCGGCCTGCTGAAGAAATGAGGAACGTCATGCTTGAACCTATTTTCGATGCCGGCAGCGGCCGCGATGCCATCGGTATCGGCCAGGCCGCAGGCAAAGGGCTCAATACCCGCCATGGCACCATCCTGACCCTGGAAGATATCAGCGTCAGCTTCGACGGTTTCAAGGCCCTCAACGACCTGAATCTCTACATCGGCGTCGGTGAATTGCGCTGCATCATCGGCCCCAACGGCGCGGGCAAGACCACGCTGATGGACGTGATCACCGGCAAGACCCGGCCCAGCCACGGCAAAGCCTGGTTCGGCGAAACCCTGGACCTGACCAGCATGAGCGAAGTGCAGATCGCCCAGGCCGGTATCGGCCGCAAGTTCCAGAAACCCACGGTGTTCGAAGCGCTCAGTGTGTTCGAAAACCTCGAGCTGGCGCAGAAGGCCGACAAGTCGGTCTGGGCCAGCCTGCGCGCACGCCTCAATGGCGAGCAGAAAGACCGTATCGATGAAGTGCTCGAGACCATCCGCCTCACCACCTCGGTGCAGCGGCCCGCCGGCTTGCTGTCCCACGGCCAGAAGCAGTTCCTGGAAATCGGCATGCTGCTGATGCAAGACCCGCAACTATTGCTGCTGGACGAACCGGTGGCGGGCATGACCGACGCCGAAACCGAGTTCACCGCCGAGTTGTTCAAGCGCCTGGCGGGCAAGCACTCGTTGATGGTGGTGGAGCATGACATGGGCTTTGTCGGCTCGATTGCCGACCACGTCACCGTGTTGCACCAGGGCAGCGTATTGGCCGAAGGGTCGCTGGAACAGGTGCAGGAAAATGAGCGGGTGATCGAGGTCTACCTCGGTCGCTAAGGTGGTTTTCCTGTAGGAGCGAGCTTGCTCGCGAGATCGTTAACGATAACGCGGGCATCCTGAATGTACGCGGCGCCCTCAGGTTTTTCGCGAGCAAGCTCGCTCCTACAGGGGATTGAGGAGGTTTTGAGAATGCTGCAAGTCGACAAGCTGCACCAGTACTACGGCGGTAGCCACATCCTGCGCGGGCTGTCCTTCGACGTGAAGATCGGCGAAGTCACCTGCCTGCTCGGGCGTAACGGCGTGGGCAAGACCACCCTGCTCAAGTGCCTGATGGGTTTGCTGCCGGCCAAGGAAGGCGTGGTGAATTGGGAAGGCAAGGCCATCACCGGCTTCAAGCCGCACCAGCGTGTGCATGCTGGCATCGCTTATGTGCCCCAGGGACGGGAGATTTTTGCCCGGCTGACGGTGGAAGAAAACCTGCTGATGGGCCTGTCGCGCTTCCCCGGCGCCGAAGCCAAAGCAGTGCCCGCCTTCATCTACGAGCTGTTCCCGGTGTTGCTGCAAATGAAGCATCGCCGTGGCGGCGATCTGTCCGGCGGCCAGCAACAGCAATTGGCGATTGGTCGCGCCCTGGCCAGCCGCCCGCGCCTGCTGATCCTCGATGAGCCCACCGAAGGCATCCAACCGTCGGTGATCAAGGAGATCGGCGCGGTGATCAAGAAGCTCGCGGAACGCGGCGATATGGCAATCCTGCTGGTGGAGCAGTTCTACGACTTCGCCGCCGAGCTGGCGGACCAGTACCTGGTGATGTCCCGGGGTGAAATCGTGCAGCAAGGCCGCGGTAAAAATATGGAAAGCGAAGGTGTACGCGGACTGGTAACCATCTAACCTGTAGCCTCTTGACGATAAGCACCCGGCCATGAACCTGCCCATATCCCCTGCCCTGTTCACCCCCAGCTGGCACGCCGAGCTGGAACTCGGCTACGCGCGTTTCGGCGACACCACGCGCCCGGTATTGCGCCGCCACCTTGGCCCGCTACGGGTGCAAAAGCACCTGTACGCCGAAGGCCCCGGGGTATGCCAGCACATCATCGTGCACCCGCCCGGCGGAATTGCCGGCGGCGATCGCCTGGACATCAGCGCCCATGTCGGCGCGGGGGCCTGGGCGCAGTTGACCAGCCCCGGCGCCGCCAAGTGGTACCGCGCCAGCGGCCCGGCGTTTCAACAAGTCGAGTTGACCGTCGAGGCCGGCGCGACCCTGGAATGGCTGCCCCAGGAAACCATCGTGTTCAGCGCCGCCCAGGCTGAACTGACAACACGTGTTGAGCTGCAAGGCGACGCGCGGTTGTTCTACTGGGATGTGGTCGCTCTTGGACGCCCGGCCAGTGGCGAGCGGTTCGACCTCGGCCACTTTCAATCGCACCTGGATATCCGCCGCGACGGGCAGTTGCTCTGGCATGAGCGCCAGCGCATTGTAGGCGCCGATGGGCTGCTGGATTCGCCCATCGGGCTGGATGGGCAGCCGGTGTTTGCCACGTTGCTGGTGACAGGTGAGGTCGAGCCTGAATTGCTTGAGCGTTGCCGCTCGCTGCCCCACGCTGTGCGCGGCGATTTGACCCAATTGCCGGGCTTGCTGGTCGCCCGCTGCCTGGCCAGTGAAGCACTGCTGGCGCGAGGATGGTTGATTGATCTATGGCGATTGCTGCGCCCGGCCATACTCGGCAGAGAAGCAATATCACCAAGAATCTGGAGCACATGAAGATCAAAATGTGGGAGGGGGCTTGCTCCCGATGGCGGTGGGCCAGTCACAAATGTATGCCTGACACCCCGCCATCGGGAGCAAGCCCCCACCCACACTTGATCTCTGTCAAATTCAAGAATGCATTCTTTGAAGGACCTTGAACCATGGACCTGACCCCACGGGAAAAAGACAAACTGCTGATCTTCACCGCAGGCCTCGTCGCCGAGCGCCGCCTGGCACGCGGGGTGAAGCTCAACTACCCGGAAACCATCGCCTACATTTCCGCCGCCCTGATGGAAGGCGCCCGCGATGGCCGCACCGTGGCCGATCTGATGCACTACGGCACCACACTGCTCAGCCGCGAACAGGTGATGGAAGGCATCCCGGAGATGATCCCGGATATCCAGGTGGAAGCCACCTTTCCCGACGGCACCAAGCTGGTCACCGTCCACCAGCCCATTGCGTGAGGCACTGCGATGATTCGTGATGCAACCGAACACGACCTGCCGGCGATCCGCGACATCTACAACGACGCCGTGCTGAACACCACGGCAATCTGGAACGAGCAACCGGTGGACCTGGCCAACCGCCAAGCCTGGTTCAGTGCGCGCCAGGCCCAGCAGTATCCGATCCTGGTGGCGGTGGAACACGACGAAGTCATCGGCTACGCCTCCTTCGGCGACTGGCGGCCTTTCGAAGGCTTTCGCTACAGCGTCGAACACTCGGTGTACGTGCGCAACGATCAACGCGGCAAAGGCCTTGGCCCACGCCTGATGCAAGCGCTGGTGGAGCGTGCGCGCAGTGGCGGCAAGCACGTGATGGTCGCGGCCATCGAAAGCGGCAACCAGGCGTCCATCCATCTGCATGAACGCCTGGGTTTCATCACCACAGGGCACATGCCGCAAGTGGGCATCAAGTTCGGCCGCTGGCTGGACCTGACCTTTATGCAACTGACCTTGAACCCGGGCGCCGAACCGCCCAAGGAGTGAGATCGATGAACGCTGCACAACTGCGTCGAGTCAATGCTGAAAGTTTTGCCCATTACCGCCTGGGCTTGATCGAGCTGTTGCTGGACGCGGTGCAGCATGGCGCTTCGGTGGGTTTTATGGACGGCTTCGACGAAGCCCAGGCCCGCGCCTATTTGAGCGGCGTGCAATCCAGCATCGAAGACGCAAGCCTGCTGCTGTGGGTGGTGGTGCGTGACGAGCAGGTGATCGCCAGCGTGCAGTTGGCGCTGTGCCAAAAAGCCAATGGCCTCAACCGCGCCGAAGTACAAAAGCTGCTGGTGCACAGCAGCGCCCGCCGCCACGGCCTGGGCCATCAATTAATGAGCACCCTGGAACTCGCCGCGCGCCAGCACAAGCGCGGCCTGCTGTACCTGGACACCGAGGCCGGCTCCGCAGCCGAAGCGTTCTACCAGTCGCTGCGTTATACCAAGGTCGGTGAGCTGCCCGACTATTGCCAAAGCCCGGACGGGCGCTACAGCCCGACCGCCATCTACTTCAAGACCCTGGGGCAACCTGCATGATTCCTGGCGAATATCAGATCCAGCCGGGCGACATCGAACTCAATGTCGGCCGTCGCACCCTCACCCTCGACGTGGCCAACAGCGGTGACCGGCCGATCCAGGTGGGTTCGCACTACCATTTTTTCGAGACCAATGACGCTCTGGAGTTTGATCGTGCAGCAAGTCGTGGCATGCGCCTGAATATTCCGGCGGGCACGGCAGTGCGGTTTGAGCCGGGGCAACGGCGAGAGGTGGAGTTGGTGGATCTGGGCGGTGGGCGGCGGGTATTCGGGTTTGCCGGGCGGATCATGGGTGACCTTTAGGGCCTCATCGGGGGGCAAGCCCCCTCCCACAGGGGAATGCATTCCAAGTGTGGGAGGGGGCTTGCCCCCGATAGCGATCACACATTCAACACATCTTTATCAGGGCAACCACACATGAAAATCAGCCGCCAAGCCTATGCCGACATGTACGGCCCCACCGTCGGTGACAAGGTTCGCCTGGCCGACACCGAGCTGTTCATCGAAGTGGAACAGGACTTCACCGTCTACGGCGAAGAAGTCAAGTTCGGCGGCGGCAAGGTGATCCGCGACGGCCAGGGCCAGAGCCAGTTGCTCGCCCATGAAGTGGTGGACACCCTGATCACCAACGCACTGATCATCGACCACTGGGGCATCGTCAAGGCTGACGTTGGCCTCAAGAACGGTCGCATCCACGCAATCGGCAAGGCCGGCAACCCGGATATCCAGCCCGGCGTGACCATGGCCATCGGCGCCAGCACCGAGGTGATTGCCGGCGAAGGCATGATCCTCACCGCCGGCGGCATCGACTCCCATGTGCACTTCATCTGCCCGCAACAGATCGAAGAGGCGCTGACCAGCGGCGTCACCACCATGATCGGCGGCGGCACCGGGCCGGCCACCGGTACCAATGCCACCACTTGCACCTCCGGCCCCTGGCATCTGGCGCGCATGCTGCAGGCCAGCGATTCGTTCCCGATGAACATCGGTTTCACCGGCAAGGGCAACGCCAGTTTGCCCGAGCCGCTGATCGAGCAGGTAAAGGCCGGCGCCATCGGTTTGAAGCTGCATGAAGACTGGGGCACGACGCCGGCAAGTATTGATAACTGCCTGAGCGTGGCCGACCAATACGATGTGCAGGTGGCGATCCACAGCGACACCCTCAACGAGTCCGGTTTTGTCGAAACCACCCTCGCCGCCCTCAAGGGCCGCACCATCCACACCTACCACACCGAAGGCGCCGGCGGCGGTCACGCGCCGGACATCATCAAGGCCTGCGGTTACCCCAACGTGCTGCCCAGTTCTACCAACCCGACGCGGCCGTTCACCCGCAACACCATCGACGAACATCTGGACATGCTGATGGTCTGCCATCACCTGGACCCGAGCATTGCCGAAGACGTAGCCTTCGCCGAAAGCCGCATCCGCCGCGAGACCATCGCCGCCGAAGACATCCTGCACGACCTCGGGGCGTTCTCGATGATCAGCTCCGACAGCCAGGCCATGGGCCGCGTCGGTGAAGTGATCACGCGCACCTGGCAGACCGCCGACAAGATGAAAAAACAGCGCGGCGCCCTGCCCGGCGACGGCCCCGGCAACGACAATTTCCGCGCCAAGCGCTACATCGCCAAGTACACCATCAACCCGGCAATCACCCATGGCATCAGCCATATCGTCGGATCCATTGAAGTGGGCAAGTGGGCCGACCTGGTGCTGTGGCGCCCGGCGTTCTTCGGTATCAAGCCGACATTGATCCTCAAGGGCGGCGCGATTGCCTCAAGCCTGATGGGCGACGCCAACGCCTCGATTCCCACGCCGCAACCGGTGCATTACCGCCCGATGTTCGCCAGCTTCGGCAGCGCGTTGCACGCCACCAGCCTGACCTTTATCAGCCAGGCCGCCCAGGACGCCGGGTTGCCCGGGGCCCTGGGCCTGAAGAAGCAGATTGCGGTGGTCAAGGGCTGTCGCGATGTGCAGAAAACCGACTTGATCCACAACGACTACCTGCCCGAGATCGAGGTAGATCCACAGACCTACCAGGTCAAGGCCGACGGCCAGCTGCTGTGGTGCGAGCCGGCGGATGTACTGCCGATGGCCCAGCGTTACTTCCTGTTCTGAACCCGCCCCTGCTGGCGCGGGCAAGCTCGCGCCCACAGGAAACGGAGACTACGCAAACAACGTCGCAATCATGCCTTCGCTGTATTGGTAATCCATGCGCAGCTCGACGCCCGCCGGGATATCTTCAATGGCAAATATCGCCGTCAGGATCATAGTGCTCCTGGTGCTCTTGGCACCCTGCCCCTCCTCCACTTCAACGTCGAACCCTACCCCTTCAACGTTGTAGCCGCCGGCGGCCTGGCGTACGGGCTTGCCGTTGGCGTCATATTCAAAGTGGGTATTGATCCTGGAAAGGATGTTGTCCCCCGAGATTTCGATGGGCTCCATGCCGAGTTTTCCAGGGGTCGGCCTGGCACCCGCCACGATCACGTAGGTCTGCCCTCCGGGGCTGCCGACTTGAGAGGGCAGCACGGTGCCGCCGTAGACGCCGAGGATTTCACCTTTGGCAATACGCCGGTTGGCCACCACCATGGACTGCCCGATCAGAACTTTTTCCTCAGGTACCTGCATGTCCTGGGCAGTGAACACGCGCCGCTGCAGCTTCTCGTCATAACGCGCCGCCACCTTTTCGTAGCCTTCAAACTGGAGATAAGGCTTGATCTGCTCAGAGCTGTAGTTGACGCCCGCTTCGGTCACGACTTCTCTCTGCAGTTTCCGGATACGCATGGGTTTGCCTTGCAGATCCCGCAGCGGGTACCTGCCGTTGTTAACCCGGTCATAACTGCCCGGCACATTGCGCAGCTGGGTGAAATGCACCTCGCGCTTCATGGCGCTCAGTTCGGTTGCAGTGTAGTGATCCACCGGCATGGACTCGGATGCATCTTCAAGTTCATCACTGGAACTGCCGGACCGCATGCCGCCCGCCGAGCCCCTGCGTATCCATGCGCCGTCGATATCGGGCTTGGCGACAATACCGCTGCTGACCAGGGCAAATGGATTCTCCGACGCCTGCACCCACAACACGTAATACTCGCCATCCCGGGCATCGGGCATGCTCGCGACAAAGTAGCGCTTGCCATCCAGCTCGATGGCGCGCGCCTGGCTGAGCTGCAGGCCGGAGGTCGGGCCCACGCCCGGTTCGACCAGCACTTCGAGAGGTTCATGGGGTAGCAGTAGCTCGGCGATTTCCTGGCGGCTCAGGCTCTCGATCAGTGCTCCTTCCTCGATCGCCAACCGCGCCTGCAACTCATCGGCCCTGGCCTCATAGAGCGCGGCGGACAATTGCTCGGCCGCTCGCTGGTCATGCAGGGCGGCCAACTGCTGCTGGTAGGGCTCGCTGAGCCGATCAAACTGCGCGCGGTATTTATGCGTCACATAGTCCTGCCAGAAATCCCGGGCCAACAGGGCGTGAAACTCCTCGGCAGAGTTGTCCTGGCCAATGATGTGCGTGTAGGCGTCATCCAGCATTTGCTGCGTCACTTGGCCCAGACGGGTAAAGCGCACCCGCTCGGGCTGCCCTGGCAATTGCAGCCGATCCTTGAGGCCGAAGCGATACGCCAGGCCGATCTCCACCTCTTCTCGCAGGCGGTCGATGTGCCGGGACTTATCGGCCGGCGGCACAGCGGGGTCGCTGATAATGTCCTTGCTGCGCTGGATATCGGCACGCGCAAATTTGTCGACCTCGTCCAGGCGGAACAAGCCCTTGGACAGGGTCGCCAACTGCGCCCCCGGCGCCTGTGCGGTGGCTTGCGCCCGCGCCCTGTAGATCAGGGTCCTGACCTCCAGATTGGCGAAGGAGTATGCGGCAAGATCGCAGCAACCGGGCTCGCCGGCCTGGTTGAACAGGTCCTTGCGGTGGTTCTCCGATGGCTCGGTATTTTCGCTGATGCTGTCGAGCACCTCCCACACGCGACGCTGCAAATCGGCATGCACTGGGCCGACCGGCATCAGGTTATTGAGCAGCCGGAAAAATGGCTCGGCGCCCGGCTGGCTGCGCAGTTGCGACCACTGAGCGCGCCTCGCGGCCAGTTGCCCCTCGGACATTCCCTGGGTCCAGCGTTGCAACGGTTGCGGTTCGGCCACAGAAGGCCCGGTCAAGCCGCGCTGAACCGTGATGGGGATGTTCAGCGCGGTTCTCACCAGCTGGTTCGTGTTGGTCGGCGCCAGGCCGGCCTGTACGAGGCGATGGTCGTAAGCCCTGACCTGTTGCAGGGTTTGCGGGGTCAGCGGATTACCGGATACGTACGTCACGTCATTGACCCGTGCCGAGCGCGCCAACTGCTCGTCGGGCGGTGCAATGACCGAGTCTGGCAGGGTCGTGATGTGATTATTGCGCAGGTCTATCTGATCCAGATTCGGTTGCTCGGCCAAGCCCACGGGCCAGCTGTCAATATTGGTGTTGTTCATACTGAGCCAACGCATGTTGGTAATGCGCGTGAAGTCCGGCGCAAGGCCGAGGGTGTTGTGTTGCAGCCATAGCACGCGCAACGTGACCCGTTCCGACAGGATCCGCGCAGTCTCGCGGGTCAGGCGGATCCGGTTGTTCTGCAAGAACAAGCGGGTCAGGCCGGGCATTTGTCCGAGGGCCAACGGCAGCTCGCGCAACTGGTTGTCCGACATATCCAGCCAGCGCAGATGCCGGAATCGCGCAAGGAACCCTTCCGGCGAAGCACTGAGTTGCATGTTGCTCAGTTTCAGCGAGCCTACATGGCCGAAATCCACATCCAGGTCCGGCAAGTTCGGCAGGTTCAGCCCACTCAAATCCAGCTCCAGGCCAATCGGTTGTCCATCACTGCTGAGCTTTTGCGGGGTCTCACGGCGCCAGGCGGCGAGGATCCGTTGCTGGGCCAGGAGACGGTCGTTCAGGTTGTCGGCGTTGGCTTGCCGTTCGCCTGTCCGCACATAGCGCTGGCGTTCTCCGCCCCCCGAAAACGTCCAGGCATTCAACTGTCGCTCCAGGGTGGTAAATTCCGCTTCGAGCCTGGCCAACGTCACATCGGCTTGCTCGCCCATCAGCGAAACCCACGCCCTCGCTTCGTACGTGCGCTTGTTCGGGTACATACGCCGTATCTTTGCAAGCCTGGGGTTGCCACTATCAAACGCGCCGTCACGAGCGCTTGAAACCACCGGCGACCGGGCCTCCACCAGGCGTTCCCAATAGCTCTCGAACTGCCGCCAGTAATCAGCCGGGAACGGGTTGCCCTCAAGCAAGGTGACACCGTTGACCCGGGCGGTTTCTTCGAACTGCTCTGGAGCCGGGTTGAGGTATTGCGCCGGCACCTCGCGCAACAGGTTATGGCTCAAATCGACGACTTCCAGATCGGGGCACGCAAGCAGGCCCGTCGGCCACTGCTCCAGTTGCGCGCCCCTCAGGTTCAGTTGCCTCAAGTGCGGCATCCCACTGAAATCCGGGGCAATGCCCAAGCGGTTGCCGGTGAACCGCAGCGTCTCAAGATCGCCCAGGCCACTGAGCATCCGGGCGCTTTGGGAATTGAGGCGAATGCGGTTGGAGCTCAGGTCCAGCGAGGTAAGGTTGTGCATGTCACCGATGGCTGCGGGTAATTCGGTGAGCCCGCAGCGGCGAATGCTCAAATCCTCGAGCCCGCTGAATTGCTTGAGGAAGGCGTCGCCCTTGGCTGACCATTTGGCCCCATAGATTTCAAGGCTCTGGACATGCCCGAAGTCGGCGCTCAGTGTCGGCAGCTCCAACTTGCGTGGCATCATCAACCGCAGGGTGCGGCTACGCGTACGACGCCAGTGCCCCATGATCTCATTGGCCATACGCGGCGCCGGGGCGTCGATATCCCGCACGCCCGATGCGTCCAATGGCGTCGTGGCCTGGACCCAGGCGTCGAGATCGGCGGTCAGGGTCTTGAATTCCGCTTCCCGGCGGGCCAGCCCTCGCCTGACGTCGCCACCCAGTGACTGGATGAAATTCGTCACTTCATCGTCGCTCAAGGTCGGGTACAGTGCACGTACCCGGGCCTTCAGCGCCTCCGGCGACGGCCCCACCACGCGGTCCAGCAGCCGCCGGAAGCCACGCCCGCCACCCAACAGGCGCAGCCCCGGTTCAACACTCGGCTTGCGCACCGGGTGCTCCAGCAACACCGTGCGCAGCGGTTGTCGCGGCAGGGGCGCTTGCCCAATGGCGGCCTTCATTTGCAAGGCATCAGTGAAGCCCAGGTTCTGGCGCTCCACACTGGACAACTGCTCCCAAGCGGCGGTGTAGAAGTCCCTGGGCATGGGTGCATCGAAGGCGCCGTTGATCTTGAGCACCAGGGTCTTGCGAATGCTCGAGTCCGGGGAACCGATGGCATCGAGCAGGGTGCCCTCGGCCGAGGATCGACGCAGCTCGACCCGTGTGCCGCGCCGCCAGCCGGGCAAGGTTTCGAGGGTACGCAGGGCCAGGCGCTGGCTGTCGAGGCCGGTCAAGGTGTCCAGGTGCAGGCCTTCATAGGCACGCGAAACACGGGTTTCCTGCTCGAACCAACGCGCCTGCTCGCGCTGCGTTTCGGGCAGAATCCCGCTGTTGCGAAACGCCTGCAATTGTTCATCGTTCAGGCCGGCAAGTAACTCGGCGGCAATCGACGCCGGCAGCTTGGGGTAAGTGCCCTGGACCAGTCCTACGTCAGGGTCATCGCTGGCGTTCAACGCCTTGTAGCGTTCCTCGACCAGCGAGCCCTTGAACGTCTCGACGATAGTGGCGACCGACTCGCGCACCTTGGCGGCCCGCATCGTCAACGACTCTTCGGCAGTGCCGGGGATCGTCATCAGCTTCGGGTCGAGGCCTTGCAAGCTGTGCAGCACCTCCTTGAGCAAATCACCACGGGCCAACTGGTTTTCAGTGACCACCACCACGTGCCGGGAAGCGGTGGTAAAGGCTTGTTCTTCCCACAACACGCGACCGCTGTCGCTCACCACGCGCAGCACGGTATTGACCGGCAACATGCCACTGCGCCGCATGAACTGCAGTTGCAGTGTCGGGTCCGCCTGGGCGTGAAGCGCCGGGTCGCTGCTGCGCATCTGCTCGACAAAGGTGGTCAGGTCCTGGTGAGCCTTGAAGTGCTGGACGGTGTCTTCAAGCAACAAAGGCACCGGGCCGTGTTCGACATAGGCCTGGCGCAGGGTGTCGTCCTCGATGCCGCTGGCCATGCGCGCCTGCTCCAGGGTCGGCGCGTCGAGCCCGCGCTGCGGCAGCCCCAGGCGCCGGATCAGGGTCGGCTGGTCCCAGGTCAGGGGCTCCTCGACTTCATGACTCCAGGCGCCGGCATGGTTATGCTCCAGCAACGGTTCATAAGCACCAGGGCGGCTGGGATGCTGGATGCGGTATCGCCCGGTATCGGGTTCCTGGCGCACTTGATAGTGGTCACCTTCATGGGGCAACAGCTTCTGTCCTTTATGGGCATAGAGGCCCAGGGCGTTCGGCTTGGCGTCTGCGGGTAAGTCGACCTGTACCTTGTAGGGCGTCAAGTCAGGGTTCCACAGCCGTTCTTTACCGTCGGGGAGGGTGACTGGCTTGAGTTTATCCACCACGCTCGCCAGCTTGATTTCGGGCACAACCTTGGCACCGGTCTTAAGCAAGGTTGCATTAAGGGCGATACTGGCTAAGTGCGCCCACATGGTCTTCAGGTCGCCTTGCTCGAAAGCCTCGACCCCTTCAAACGCCTCGGCACACATCTGCAGCACCGCCACCGCCAGCATGATCGGCCCCAGCCCCGGCACTACGAAGGCCGCGAGGTTGAATGCGCTGATCACCGCATCGAAGTAACTGGCCAGCCGGTCGAGGCGGGCCTGGCGATCCTCGTCACCGGTGGGCACGGCTACGGCGCGGGCGTCGGCAAGGATCTTGCGCACCTGGGCTTCGCGCAACGGTTGCCACAGGCGGGTGTCGATCAGCTGCTCATCCAGGGGTAAACGCGCCGGCTTGGCAGCCAATGGGTAGTCGCCGGCTGCGCCATTGCCGTTGGCGGGTTTGTACAGCCGGTTGAACTGTTGAAAGAACACGCCCTGTTCGCGCTGAGGCACGAAACGGCTGAAAAAACGCCGGTAGGACAGGCTGTGCAAGCGGGTCCGGAGGTCGGCCATGAACTCGCCGCTGGAGGCATATTCCTTGAGCGGCTGCTGGGGGTCGTTGGGGATGAACACCACCAGGCGCTCGACCCGATCGCTGTCTTTGCGTTCAGGGCCGATCAGCAAGGGCCCGACCAACACACTGCCGAAGATCTTCAGCGCCGCAAACGTCACCGGTTTACCGTCAAGCCTGGCGCTGCCGGGGTCGGTAATGACCTGCTTGAGCATGCGATAGGCATCGGCACTGACGCCCCACCCCGGCGTTTGCACCGCCACCTCGGCACTCAACGCCAATTGCTGGCGCTGATGTTCTTCAAGCTGGCGTTCAAGCGCGCTGCGCTGGGTATCGTCAGCGGGTTGCACGATGTCTTGGATATGTTGCTGATACCGTTTGCCCAGGTCCAGGCTGCGGCACAGTTGGGCAAACTCATGGGCAGGAATGGCCAGCGCATGCGCCTGGATCACACTGGGAGTCGGGACGATGTCGCTGTCGAAGCCGCCCCAGGTGGTGATCACCTGGCAATCGGCGCAGGCCCTGGCCTGTTCTTCGTCGGGCGCGAAGTTGGCCAGGGCTGCCTCGAGCAGGGAAACGCCGCGGTATTCATAGCGCTGCGCCGGGTCGCCTTGTTGATCGAAAACAAAGGCACCGTACAAGTCATCGCGACTTTTGAACCCGTACTTGCGTGCGAAATAGACGTTCCGGACATCCAGCTCCAACTTGAAGCGGGTCTTGATCGCGTCCTTGAGCGGCTGCTCGGCAAAGGCCAACACGTCCTCGATCTGGCCCAGGTGCTCGTCAACCTGGTTCAAAGTTTCACGGTAACGGTTATGGCTGTCGGCCAGGTCGGCCTTTTGCTGGGCCGTGGCACTCAGGTACCAGCTGGGCAGTTCCAGTTCGTGGTTGGCGAGTTCTTGCTGGCGCAGGGCGATAGCCTGATTGAACCAGGCGGGCACACGGTCTTTAAGGAAGTCGTAGTGCACGCCCCGAAGGTCAACGTTGAACGTGCCTTCGGGGGTGGGAGTAACGGGTTGCTCTGACATAGCGGGCCATCCATGACGGGTTGTGAAAACACCAACCTATCGAATCGCCCGGCCAGGCAAGCCCTAGCTATTTATCGCCGCTCAAAAATGCTCGCGCGGGTTGAACGCGGCCTTTTGCGCCAGCGCTTGCCACAACGCCTTGACCTCTTCGTCGCTGGTCTTGGGCATGACCGCCTTGAGCTGCACGAACAGGTAACCGCGCTGCCCGGCCTTGTTTGCCAAGCCGTGGCCCTTGGCGCGCATGCGCTGGCCGTTCTGACTGCCGGCGGGCACCTTGAGGTTGATCTTGCCGGTCAGGGTCGGCACCGCCACTTCCGCGCCGAGCGCTAACTCCCAGGGTGCCAGGGGCAAATTAATGATCAGGTTTTCGCCATCCACTTCAAACCTGGGGTGCGGCGCAAGCTTGATAATCAGGTACAGGTCGCCGTTGGCGCCGCCACCGATGCCCGGTGCGCCCTGCCCTTTGAGGCGGATGCGCTCGCCGTCGGCTACGCCGGCGGGGATCTTCACGTTCAGGCTCTTGGTGGTGTTGCTGACGTGACGGCCCGAGGCGTCGTATTGCGGCACCTGGAAGTTGATCTGCTTGGACTCGGTGGACAGCGTTTCCTCGAGGTGCACCGTCAGTTGCATCTCCACGTCCTGGCCCTTGCGCCCCGCAGGACGGCGCTGGCCGCCACCGAAAGCGTCGCCACGACCACCGAAGATCGAGCTGAAGAAATCGGAAAAGTCCTCGGTACCCGCGCCGCCACCGCCGAACCCACCACGGCTCTGCCAGCCCGGTGGCCCCTGGAACGGTTGGCCATGCTGGCCGTATTTGCGCAGCTCATCGTACTCGGCGCGCTTGTCGGCACTTTTAAGCGCCTCATAGGCTTCGGACGCGTCCTTGAATTTCGATTCGGCGTCTTTTTCCTTGCTGACATCGGGGTGATATTTGCGTGCGAGCTTGCGATAGGCCGCCTTGATTTCCTTATCATCGGCCGTCGGCTCTACACCCAGAATCTTGTAGTAATCTTTGAAATCCATCGGCGGTTCACCATCCTTTATCGAGATCGCACTGCCCGGGGCACCACGTGCGCTGGTTTGCACCTGTGGAGGGTGGTGGCCTGGGGGTACGTCAAAGTGTTATCGGCATCAGCCGTATGCACCAGATGTGGGGGCAAATCCCGCACTTTCAAGCGTGATTTAACGGATAGTCGGCCTACGCAAGCGCCTGCGACTGACATACACTGCGCGGCCGTTTTTCAACCGGAACCCGATAGACATGAAAAACCCATCCCCAGCCCGTGCCTGCGGTATCGACTTCGGCACGTCCAACTCCACCGTCGGCTGGATCCGCCCCGGCGAGGAGACGCTTATTGCGCTGGAGGACGACAAGATCACCTTGCCGTCGGTGGTCTTCTTCAACTTCGAGGAGCGTCGCCCGGTGTATGGCCGCCTGGCCCTGCATGAATACCTGGAAAACTACGAAGGCCGGCTGATGCGCTCGCTCAAGAGCCTGCTGGGTTCCAAGCTGATCAAGCACGACACCAGCGTATTGGGTACGGCCATGCCGTTTACCGACCTGCTGGCGCTGTTTATCGGCCAGCTCAAGAGCCGTGCCGAGGCTACTGCCGGTCGTGAGTTCGAGGAAGTGGTACTGGGCCGCCCGGTGTTTTTCGTCGATGACGACCCCATGGCCGACCAGGAAGCCGAGAACACCCTGGTGGACGTGGCGCGCAAGATCGGCTTCAAGGACATTTCCTTCCAGTACGAACCGATTGCGGCGGCGTTCGACTACGAGTCCACCATCGAGAAAGAAGAGCTGGTGCTGATCGTCGACATCGGCGGCGGTACGTCAGACTTCTCCCTGGTGCGCCTGTCCCCGGACCGCCGACACAACGACAACCGCCAGAGCGACATCCTCGCCACCGGCGGCGTGCACATCGGCGGCACCGACTTCGACAAGCAACTGTCCCTGGCCGGCATGATGCCGCTGTTCGGCTATGGCAGCCGCATGAAAAGCGGCGCCTACATGCCCACCAGCCACCACATGAACCTGGCTACCTGGCACACCATCAACTCGGTGTACTCACAGAAATCCCAGCTGGCCCTGGGCAGCATGCGCTACGACATCGAAGACACCGGCGGCATCGACCGCCTGTTCAAGCTGATCGAACAGCGCGCCGGGCACTGGCTGGCGATGGAAGTTGAAGAAACCAAGATCCAACTGACCCACGAAGACAGCCGCCATGTGCTGCTGGATCGGGTCGAGCCGGGGTTGAGCGTGGACCTGAGTCGCACCTTGTTCGAATCCGCCATCGACGGGCTGCTCGAACGCGTGCGCAACAGCGTGACCCAGTTGCTCACCGATGCTTCGGTTGACGTGGCCCAGGTGGATACGGTGTTCTTTACCGGTGGTTCCAGCGGCATCCCGGCACTGCGCCACAGCATCTCGGCAATGCTGCCGAATGCGCGGCATGTGGAAGGCAATATCTTCGGCAGTATCGGCAGCGGTTTGGCGATCGAGGCCAGCAAGCGCTACGGCAACTGACCTGCTCCGATCTCGCCAACACTGCGATCAAATGTGGGAGGGGCACCGCCCCTCCCACATTTTGGCCTGCGTACATCCGAAACGCAGGGTAGCTTCGATGGACGTAATGGACGCAGGTTGAGTCCGCAAGCGGCCTAATCCTGCTTGTCATAGTTGACCGCAAAGGGAGATTTCAACGGCACTGCTAGTGCGCCCTGAAGGGGAACCGTATGACTCAATCTTCTTAACCACATCCATACCTTCAACGACCTTGCCAAACACCACATGCTTGCCGTTAAGTTGAGGAGTCGCAACGGTGGTGATAAAAAACTGACTACGGTTGGTATTCGGGCCATCGTTGGCCATGGACAACAGGCCTGGCCCGTCGTGGTTCAACGTAAAATTTTCATCTGCGAATTTCTCACCGTAGATCGACTTTCCTCCGAACCCATCGCCTCGGGTAAAGTCCCCACCTTGAAGCATGAAATTTGGGATTACCCGGTGGAACTTCGACCCCGCGTACCCAAACCCGTGCTCACCCGTGCACAAGGCTCGGAAATTCTCAGCGGTTTTCGGAACAACGTCAGCGAAGAGATTCATGACAACTCGCCCAGCCGGAACGCCGTCGATACTCACGTCGAAATAAACTCGTGGATTGCTCATAGGTTTACCTTTTCCTTTTCAATTAATTGAAAAGCAGGAAAACCCCATGATTTTCCTTAATTCTCATTGGCGCTCAAGAAAAGATAAAAGCTCCTGTCCTGCCTGCAACCTGTGAAAGCTGACAGTTTCTTAGACGGTTTGGCGATCATTTTTATAACGCCATTCGCTAAACCGTCCCGCCCAGCTATGCGGGCATTGAGGACGTACGATCCCTTCCCCACCTTCGAAGTGTGGGTTGTCTATGCCGTCGCAAGAATGAAGATCCGTTTGAACGGAAACAGCGTATGCCCATCCCTCTCCGGCGGGTAACGCTGGTGCACTCGCGCCAGGTATTGCTCCAGGAATCGTCGTCGCTCCTGCTCATTCAATGCCAGCAGCACAGGCCGCAGTGCCGAGACTTTGACCCAGTCAAAAATCGGCGACTGGCCCTCGACGACCTGTAGATGCTCGGTCTCCCAGATATCCAGGCCGGTGGTCAACGGCGCCAGCAAACGGTAATAGCGCTCCAGCGACAGCACCGGGCGCTCGGCCATGCACTGCCGAAGCTGCGGTGTACCCAGTGGTGCGTTATCCAGACCACCGTGTTCAAGGGTTTCGAGCATCAACGCGTACCAGGGCGCGTCCCGCCAATCAGGCATGTGAGCCGCCAGGCAACCGCCGGGGCACAGTTGCGCCAACAAGCGTGGCAACAAGGTTTCATGCCCATTGATAAAGTGCAGCACGGCGGCAGCGAACAACAGGTCCGCAGGCTGCTCGGCCTGCCAATGCTGCACATCGCACCTGTACCAGAGCGCCTTGATCGGCAGGTAGCTGGCCTCGCTGAGCATTTGCGAGGAGCTATCGATGCCGATCAACTCTGCCTCGGGCCAACGCTTGGCCAACAGTTGGGTGGCGATGCCGGTCCCGCACCCCAGGTCATAGATGCGCCGGGGCTGCAGGGAGGTCATGCGGTCCAACAGTTCCAGCACCGGGCGCTCGCGCAGGCGGGCGAATTGAAGATAGGCCAGTGGATCCCACCGAGTTGTAGCAGGCCCTGCCGTTGACGGCTTGGGTTTGTTGATCATGACTTAATCCATTAGGTCAGTTAGGGCGTAAGGCTCAGACAGGCAAGTTAGCCTGCATCAGCTCACAATTGTCGCCCGAGGACGTTCAATGTCCTGAGTGCCAGCGCCACGCCGCGCCGGGTGTCCGGCTCACGCAGCAACGACAGCAAGCCATAGAGGCTGGGCGGAGTCTCTTCAGCCTGGGTCTGCGCCGTGGCCATGCGCGCCGCGTTGCCGACGTTCCAGGACACAGCCGTGGCCTGTTCAAACAGCAGCGCCAGTTTCTCCACCATGGCGCCATCGAGCATGTCCACCAGGTCGGACACCAACGCCAGCACATCGACAACATTGTCCATACGGCCACTGTCCAGCAGCGGTTGTAGCTTGGTAAGCAACGCCACAAGCCCGGCGTTATGCCCGGGCAACGTATCAGCAACATCCATGACGATTAGAACCTCCGTGTGTCAGATCAAAGCATTCCGCGCGCCACGGCCCAGTACAGGCCACGATTGAAGCCGGTGCGCAGCAGGCCGCCGAGCTTGCTCGGCGGAGTTGGCAGAACGTCATGGGCGTAGTCGTACCACAGCGGCATTCCGGCATTCAGCCCCATCTGCGCCACCGCCTGCACGCGCCCTTCGTATACCGAATTGGGAGCGCCCAGGCGAATCTCGGCGGTGATGTTATTGGCGATCACCGGCGCCTGGTTATGACAGGCGCCTCCGGCCTTGCTGATGGGCAAGTCGACCGTGTCGCCGATGACGTACACCCCTTGCAACCCATAGACCTGCAGCGTTTCATGATTAGTCGGCAGCCAGCCTTCGTCATTTTCAGCCTGGGAGACGCCGCTTTCGAGCACCACATCCACGGCACGAATCGGCGGGGTCGCCATCAGGATATCGAAAGGCTGCTCCTCACCCTCTTCGGAGTAGGCAATACGGCGCTCGGCGTCGACCCTGCCCAAGGTGAAGTCGCGCTGGAAACGGATATTCCTCTGCTCGAAAATACCCGGCAGCGCCTCCCCGACCGGACGCTGCATGAACAGGCAGTTGCGCAAAAGCTGGGCGACGCTGGGGTAGGTGTAAATGATTTCAACTTTGTCGCGCACACCTCGACGCCGCAGCAAGTCGTCCAGCATCAGGGTAGTTTCCACCGGGGCGATGCCGCATTGGTGAGGTACGTTTGGCGTCTTTGGAAAAGAAACGCTGATGAAAATCCGCCCCCGCTCAATCGTATTCAGGCGCTCGGCCAACCGCCGGGCTGCCGCGTAATCGTAGAAATGATCACCCGCCTCCTTGAGGCCCTCGATACGTTCGGGTGCAGGCACGCAACCGGTGGCGATCACCAGGAAATCGTAGCCGTAGCGCTTGCCACTGCGGGTATGCAGGTGCTGGCCGGCAAAGTCGAAGCGCGTGACCTCATCAACCCGGAAGTCGATTTCCGGGCGCAGCAATGAGCGTTCGGGGCGCTTCAACTCTTCGTCGAAGAACTGATTGAAGGCCACGTACATGAATGCAGGCTTATAGAAATGATCGGGCGAGTTCGACAGCAAGGTAATGCATACCTCGCCGCGCAGGATTTCCGAATAAAGCTTGGTGACCAACTGGTTGGCGAGCATCGTGCCGCCAACGCCGCCACCGACAATTACAATGTGCTTGCTCACGCGTCCCCTCCCTGGTTCAGACAACCTCCCTCGGGGAGTTAGCCTCATCCAAGCAGGTGCAAAGCACCACTGTGAGAACTTACAGTTTCAAGACATCTTCGGCATAACGTTTATCGCAATCGGCTATTTGCCCGAGTGCCCGGCCTCAAACCATGCCGCCAAGCTTCAATTCGCTCTTGAGGTAGGCATAGTAAATCGGCCCCGCCACCACCCCCGGCAAACCAAACGCCGCTTCGAACACCAGCATCGCCAACAACAACTCCCACGACTTGGCACTGATCTGCCCGCCAACGATGCGTGCGTTGAGGAAGTACTCGACCTTGTGAATCACAATCAGATACCCCAGCGCCGCCACCGCCACCCAGATCGACAGCGACAGCGCGACGATGGTGATCAGGGTGTTGGACATCAGGTTGCCAATCACCGGCAACAGGCCGAGCAGGAAGGTCAGCACGATCAGGGTTTTTGTCAGCGGCAGGTGGATGCCGCACAACGGCAGCACCACCGCGAGGAACACCGCGGTGAAGGCGGTATTGAGCGCAGCGATTTTGATCTGGGCGAAGACGATGTTGCGAAACGCCTGGACCAGCAGGTGCAGGCGATCGAACAACGCGGCGGCCAAAGGTTTGCGCTTGGTCAGGTCGGGCACGCGCTGCAGCGCGATGATAGCGCCGAGCACCATGCCGATCAGCAAGGTAACGAACATGTGGGCTGCGTCTTTGCCCACCAATTGCAGTTCGCTCAGGTGCTTGCTCAGCCAATCGCCGATAGCCACGCGAAACTCGGCGGCACTGGCGGGCAGGTAGGCATCGATAAACGGCGGCAATTGGCCGCGTGCGCGGTCGACCACGCCCATGAATTTGTCGAGGGACGCCCCGGGATTTTCCGCTTCGTGGAGCAGGAAGCTGATGGCGCCGGCGAATATCAGGGTCAGCACGCTGACGATCAGGGTGCCCAGCAAGGCCACCGCCAGCCAGCGTGCGCGCCGGCCCTCGATCAGGCGTTGCAGTTGCGGGGTGAGCATGTTGACCAGTTCATAGACCAACAGGCCGGCCAGCAGGCTGGGCAGTAATTTGAGCGGCAGCACCAGCAGCAACCCGCCGAAAATGATGATGTAGCTGGACAGCAACAACACATGACGCTGAGAAAACGTTGGCATACAGCCTCAAAACGAACGGCGTTAAAGGATGTTGTAGGAGCGAGCTTGCTCGCGAAAAACGAAAGGGCGCCTCGTTTAGTCTGGGTGCCCGCGTGATCGTTCACGTTTTTCGCGAGCAAGCTCGCTCCTACAAAGGGGCTGTGTGCGAGTGTCGCAGCCTTCTATGGCCCGGGGCTATTATTTCTTCAGGCAGGTGCTCATGAATGTTTTACGCGCATCGCCGGTCAACGCTTCGGTTTTAGCCGACGCATTGCAGTCTTTCATCTTCTGCTGCTGCGGCGTCAGGGTCTTGGCATCGTTGGCCGCTGGCGCCGACAGGCAGGTCTTCATGAAGGCCTTGCGGTCATCGCCTTTAAGGGTCTTGGTTGTGGCCTCGGCATTGCAGGTGGTCATTTTGTTCTGCTGGGCGGTAGCGGCAAAACCCTGGGAGCACAGCAGCAGGCCCATCATCAACAACGGAATACGCAGCATCTTCATGGAGTTTTCTCCCTGTTACCGTGCCGACGGGCACGGCCTACCTGGCAGTGTAGTCAAAACCTGTTACAACTTCAGCGACCACGTATATTCGAACGCCGGTACTGCTCCGGCGTGCAGCCGGCGTGACGCTGGAACATGGCGATAAAGGCCGAGGCGGTGCTGTAGCCCAAGTCAAACGCCACATGTTGCACGCTGCGCTCACTGTCCAGCGCTTCGATGGCCGCCAGGTAGCGCAGGCGCTGGCGCCATTCGCCAAAGCTCATGCCCAGTTCGCGCACAAACTGGCGCGCCAGGGTGCGCTCGCTGACATGCACCTGCTCGGCCCATTGCACCAGCGGGCGATTGTCTCCCGGTTGCGCTTGCATGCCTTCCAGAACACCGAGCAGCCCAGGGTGGCGGGCGTAGGGCAAGAAACCGTCGTGAATCGGCGCCTGTTTGAGCTGGTCCACCAGCACCTGGGCCAGGCGAATATCGGCATCGGCCTGCGGGATATTCACGTCACGCTGGGCGAAATCACTGAGGATGGCCTTGAGAATGTCGCTGATCGCCAGGGTGCACGGGGTTTGCGGCAGTTGCTCACAGAGCGACGGCGCCAAGCCCACCGAGCGATACACGATCGCCTGGGCGTTGTAGGAGCTGTGCTCGGTATCCGGCGGAATCCATACCGCGTACTGCGGCGGCGACATAAAGCGGTTGCCGGCGACCTCCATGCGCATAACGCCATTGGCCGAATAGTCCAGCGAGCCCCAGCCATGCCGGTGCGGGGTGCACTCGGTATCCGGAGCGAACTCGGAGTAGCGGAAGTACACTGGGCTGGGCAAGCTGGGGAAATCCGCGAGACGTACGGTATGTCTGGGCATGTTGTCTGGATTCAGAGGTCGGTTGTCTGGTTCGCAGTATAGGCTTCGATACAGACAGAGGATAATCGCGCCTCGTCAATACACTGGATTCTTTCAATGCAATACGCGTATCCGCTGCTGGCCATCTTTATCTGGGCCGGCAATACCGTGGTCAACAAATTGGCCGTAGGCTCAATCTTCCCGGCTGAAATCGGCTTTTACCGCTGGCTGTTCGCTGCGCTGCTGTTCACTCCGTTCATGTTCAAGCCGGTCGTTGCCAACTGGGCGCTCATCCGCCCGAACCTGGGCAAGATCTTCATCCTCGGCATTTTGGGCATGGCGGTGTATCAAAGCCTGGCCTATTACGCGGCCACGCTGACCAGCGCCACCAATATGGGCATCATCCTTTCACTGATGCCGCTGATGGCCCTGACCGCCGCCATCATCAGCCTGGGCCAACGCCTGACCTATGGCGCACTGACCGGTGCAGTGCTGTCATTCGCCGGCGTAGTGGTGGTGGTGTCGTCCGGCAACCTCGGTGCACTGCTGCAACACGGGGTCAACCTGGGCGACGGCATGATGCTCATCGCCACGCTGGCCTATGCCATCTACAGCACCCTGCTGAAAAAATGGCAACTGCGCCTGCCGCCGTTGGTGCTCCTGTATTTACAGGTGCTGGTGGCGGTGGTGGTGCTGTTCCCGCTGTATCTGTTCTCGGCCAAGGCGGGCCTGGGCTGGGCGAATATTCCGCTGGTGCTGTATGCCTGCCTGCTGGCTTCGATGCTGGCGCCGCTGGCGTGGATGCACTCGGTGAAGACGCTTGGGCCGAGCCGTACCACGCTGTTCTTCAACCTACTGCCGTTGATTACCGCGCTGATTGCAGCGGTGGTGCTCAAGGAAGAGTTGGCTCTGTATCACGTGGTGGGCGGCTTGCTGACCTTGGGTGGGGTGATCCTGTCGGAGCGCTGGACCACGCCGGTCACAGCCACTCATGACACATCCTGTTAAATCCGATAAAACTTTTCGCCTGGCCCGGGACTCACAACCTATAGCGATCACGCCGGCAGAGCGTGGCGTACAACCGGATTAGCCCCAGGAGATTGAAATGACTGAAGCACACTTGACTGACATTGCGACCCTGCGCAGCCGCGCCCGCCAGAATGTCGAAAACGGTGCCGTGACCGAAGGCTACGACGCCGACCGTCAGGAGATCATCCGCCTGCTCAACGAGTCGCTGGCCACCGAACTGGTCTGCGTGTTGCGTTACAAGCGTCACTACTTCATGGCCAACGGCCTGAAAGCCAGCGTTGCCGCCGATGAGTTTCTGGAACATGCCACCCAGGAAGCCGAGCACGCCGACAAACTGGCCGAGCGCATCGTGCAACTGGGCGGCGAACCGGAGTTCAACCCCGACCTGCTGTCGAAGAACTCCCACGCCCAATACGTGGCAGGCAACTCGCTCAAAGAGATGGTCTACGAGGATCTGGTGGCCGAGCGTATCGCGGTGGACAGCTACCGTGAAATCATCCAGTACATCGGTGATAAGGATCCAACTACCCGCCGTATCTTCGAAGATATCCTGGCTCAGGAAGAAGAACACGCCGATGACATGGCGGATATTCTGCAGGACCTCTGACAGGCCGCTGTTCAAACCCCAGGTAGGTGCTGACTGCATCTACCTGGGGTTTTATTTTGCCCTTTGACTTGCGACATTCCGCCGCCTACCTGTTAGTTCTGACAGTAGATTTTCCAGTGCACCATGGTTAATTAATACTTCCAATGCTCGATGCCAAACCCTTTGGCTGAATGAATAGGGAGTAACCCCATGAAAAGGACTCAATTCACTGCAGCGGCAATGGCAACGTTATTGATCAGTTATAGCGCCCTGGCCCTGGATGCGAACGAGGAGATAACCCCCAGCAGCGAGGGCTATCAGTACTTAGTCTACGCGGTGACCTGGCAGCCCAGTTTCTGCAAGCTCAAGCCGGAAACGTCGGGCTGCGATAAACCGCCGCAAAAGTTTTTGACCCATGGCATCTGGCCCTATAACAACAGCATCGGGCAAAAAACCAATCGCCACCCGGCCGCTTGTAATACTGCTCCCAGCTGCGAATCAGCTGCAAAATGCGATATCGACGAGAATAAGCTGCAAGAGATTTCCAATACCCCGGAAATTGCCGAGCTGGTAACTGTCGCCCCGCAAGGAATGTTCAGGTACGAATGGAAGAAACATGGTACTTGCGCCGGAAAAACAGAGAGTGCGTATTTCAAGGATATTGTCAGACTGCGAGAGGTGGTCGACTACAACGAGCCCATATTTAACGCCTGGGTAGGTCACAGCGTAGAGTTCGACCTGCTCAAAACAGCATTTCCCAACAATACTTCCTTCCGCTGTTTCATGCTTGAAGGCAAGCAGTATTTGCATGAGGCGTTCTACTCGATCAATCCGGACGGCACCCCCTATTACGACGATGGGTCCCTCCAGATTGGCATCCCTTGCGAGCCACAAGAGACTTTCATTCCTCGTGGAACCTAGCCTTTTACCGTTTTCGGCGCCTTGCCTTCCTTCATCTGTTGCAGCAAAGGCGCGCACTGATTCGGCTCATCGCCGCTCGGTGCCACCAGCGCCAGCAACCCGGCAGCCGGGCCGGCAATAACGCCCAAGGCCACCATGCCGGCGCCGCGCAGGGCCAGGGGAATGGCTTTCACGCCAGCATTGGGCTTGATGAATGGCCCGTTGACGTACAGCGGCGAGCGCAGCGAAAACAAGCGAAAGCCCTTGGACTCCGGCGTGATGGTCAGGTCCAACTGCTCCGTTGCCATGTTCGCGGTGCCATCGATGTAGATGATGGCGTTCTCGGTATCGAACACAAACAACCGCGTGGTCGCCAAGCCCGTCTTGATGCCGAAGTCCGCCGCCGCGCAGTTGATCTTCACTTCCTTGTCGCCGAACAGGCGGCCCACCACGTAGTTGCCCACATTGAGCCCGGCGATTTCCATCAGGCCTCGGCTGATGGCGCCGTCGTTGATCAACATCTTCAGGTCACCGTTGGAGGTGCCCAGCAGCGCCGCCACGGAATTACCACGTCCGGATATATCGGCGTCGCCGTTGAGTTCACCGAAGCTGGTTTTCATCGGTTCAAAGCTGGGGAACAACTGCTTGAGTTTGAAGTTACGCGCCGTCAACTTGGCGCGGCCTTCCATCGGCGTGGTGCGCCCGTTCAAACGAATCTGCGCGTCGAGCTTGCCACCGGCCACGCCGAAACGCAGCGGTTCCAGGCTCAGTTGGCCATCGTTGAGCACCAGATGCGTATAGAGGTCGGTGAAGGGCAGGTCGGCACTGTGCACGATGCGCTTGCCGGTGAACTCCACGTCGGCATCCATGACACTCCAGCGCTCGGTGCGGAACTCTTCCACCGGCAGCACCTTGGTCGCCGGTTGCTTGCTCTCCCCGCCTCGAGCCTTTTGCTTGGCATTGGAATCAGCGCCGATCAAGGGCGCCAGGTCATCCATGAGCAACTGGTTGGACACCAGCGCGCCGCTGAGCTTGGGCCGCGGCTGGCTGGCGACATAGGCCAGGTCGCCGTGGATATCGCTGTTGCCGATCTTGCCGTTGAATTTTTCGTAGCGGAAAGAGGCGCCGCTGGCTTCATGCAGCTTGGCGATCAGGCGGCCATCGGTGGAATAGGCCGGCGAGTCCGGCAGGGTGACGCCGGTCAGGGGGTACAGGTTGCCCAGGCTGCTGCCCGAGAGTTTCAGGCGCAGGTCCAGGGCGCCGAGGTTCAGCGGGTCAGTCAGGGTGCCGGCCAGGGCGATGCTGGTGTCGGCGACTTTGACCTGGGCTTGCAGTGGGAACGGCTTGGCCGCGTCCTGCAATGCCAGCAGGCCGCCGATCTTGCCGGTAGCGGCGAGTTTCTGGCCGTGATATTGGCCTTTGACCTTCAGGCCGAACGCATAGTCCTGGGGCGCCGAGCCTTTTTCCAAAGCCTTCTTGGCATCGGCGTCGCCGACGATCTCGCCGAATGGGATCGGTTTGCCCAACGGGTCGATGATCACATCGAGCTGGGTCTTGAGGGTTTGATCGTCAAGGGTCACATGGCCCTTGTCGAAGCCGATAGCACCAATGTCCACCACCCAGTTGGAGGGCTCGGCGTCGGGATCCTTCGGATCGAACTTGAAGGTCCAGTTGGCGCGGCCATCGGCCAGGCGCTGCAACTGCGCACTGGGTTCGGTAAGGTCGATACGCGGGATCACTACGCGCTGCACCAGCAAGGCCAGGGGCGAAATACGCAGCTCGACCTTCTTGAGCGTAACCATCTGCGGTTGCTTGGACCAGTCGGGGTTGCCCAGGGTCAGGTCTTCGGCGATCACATGGGGCCACGGCACCCAGGCGCGCCAGCCGCCTTCATCAGGCTCTCGCTGCCACACCACCGCAAGGTTGCCGTTGATGGCGAACGGGCGATGCAGCTCTTCGGAGACCTTGGCATTAAGTGGCGGTTTGATGCGATTCCAGTCGAAGAACACCAGGATCAGCACCACGATGGCAATTAACAGAACGAAGCTGGCGCAGCTCCAAGCGACGATTTTACGAGTGCGCGTCATTGCACAGGACTCCTGAATACGACTGGCAGAGCTACCCCTCTAGAGCAGCCTATAAGACTACGACTGGCAAACCGCCCGGGGGTTTAACCCGATGGCTGATTTAGTCGCAAAAAGCCACTTTCCTGATCGAACGGACAGATTCCGATCATCACCGGCGCACCATTGTTACCCAAGTTCGTGTCGAAAATACCCACCCCGGTGCAAAACCGAGTGCTTGAGAGGCTCGATCTAGAGCCTTTGCAGGGAACAATCAATTCTGTTGATTATTACCATTGTGTTTATGAACTTTTATATCGACTTATCAAGAGTAGCATTAGCCCTGTACCCACTTTATCGCCCTCCCAAGGAGCAACCATCATGAAACGTCAATTACTCGCTACCGTCCTGTTATCTGTCCTGGCTTCCAGCGCTTTTGCCCTGCCGGCCGCCGAACAGGCCACCCCACAGAATAAAGCCCAGGCCGTGCAAACCAGCCAGACCGTGGCACGCAGCGGTTCGCAAGAAGACGAAAACCGCGACTATGCCAAAGGTGCCGTGGCTGAAAATGGCTACAACCGTCTGCAGGAAAAAGGCTTGGTAGAAGGCGGTGCTGAACAAGCCAACAAACGCGCCTACACCGAAGGCGTTGCTGAAGGCGGTGCCGACCGTCTGCAGGAACTGCATCAAGCACAGAGCTAAGCCCGTGGTGGCCCAGACAAAAGCCCGATCTGTCGATCGGGCTTTTGCTTTTATATAGACCGCGTCACGCTTCGCCCCCGCCAAGTTCGACGCCAGCAAAGCGCTTTTGCTAGAGTGCGTCGCTGTACTCGCCGACAAAGCCCATTCGCTCATGCTGCCCCGTGCCGAACAGAAGCAACAGACCCGCCTCGCCCTGATGGATGCAGCCCGCCATCTGATGGAGTGTGGCCGCGGGTTTGGCAGCCTGAGCCTGCGCGAAGTGGCCAAGACCGCCGGTATCGTGCCCACCGGTTTTTATCGCCATTTTGCCGACATGGACCAGTTGGGGCTGGTCTTGGTCAGCGAAGTCGGCCAGACCTTCCGCGCCACGATTCGCCTGGTGCGCCACAACGAGTTCGTGATGGGCGGCATTATCGATGCCTCCGTACGGATCTTTCTCGATGTGGTCTCGGCCAACCGTTCACAATTCCTGTTCCTGGCCCGTGAACAGTACGGCGGTTGCCTGGCGGTACGCCAGGCCATCGCGGCCCTGCGCGAAGACATCACCCGCGACCTGGCGGCCGACCTGACGCTGATGCCCAAGTTGCAGCACCTGGACCCAGAGGGTTTGCATGTAATGGCCGACCTGATCGTCAAAAGTGTGTTTGCCACCCTTCCCGACATCATCGACCCACCGGCCCATGCCCTGCCGGCTCACCTCACGCCCCAGGCAAAAATCACCCAGCAACTGCGCTTTATCTTTATCGGCCTCAAGCATTGGCAGGGGCTGGGCAGTACCGAGTAAGCCCTCAGCCGGCCTTATGAAAACGCTTGGCCGTGGTGTAGTTCTTGCTCCAGTACTTATTGCTCAACGAATCGATACGCACATGTTTGCCGGTACGCGGTGAATGAATGAACTTGCCTTCGCCGATATACAGCCCGACATGACTCACCTGCCCTCGCCCGTTGCCCTTGAAAAATACCGCATCGCCCGGTTTTAACGCTGTGCGCTTTATGGTCGCGGCAGTGGAGCGGTGCATCGCTGCCGTCGTGCGTGGCAGCTGAATATTGGCTTGGGTCTTGAACAGATAGACCAGGAAGCTGCTGCAATCAAATCCCTGCTCGGCAGACGTACCGCCCCACTTGTAGGGGGTGCCGAGCAATTGATGGGCTCGGTCGATCACATCGTCCACCGAAGATTTGGCATGGGTTGAAGCAAAGGTAGGCGGCTGTTGAAGATTGGCCGAAGCTGACGAGATGAAACACGACAGGCCGACAATGACTGAACAGATAAATGACTTGAACATGATGAATATCGCGGTGAATTAAACACGGCGCGAATCTTAAAGAACCATCACGTAAGCCCATGAAGGCGGATTCTTGCATCTGTGTAGGATAAATCCCTAAAAATGCAATGGATAATTGGATGAAAGAAGCTTCATACAATCCAAGGCCTCTTTCAGGAAAAGCGCCCTTTTCCAGTGCTATAACCAAATATACGCACCAAATTGAAACAACCATACAACCCGTGTATGCCCCATCCAGGCTCCACACCCCGTACCGACAGGCAATTCCTACGGCTATAGCGGGTTGGCAAGCCCCTTGCTCTAGCACTGCTATTGCTCATAGCTGGAAGCCTACTGATGCTGGTGATCCACCGCCGAATCGCCCCCCAAGCCCTCTGGGCCGCTGAGTTGCTGCTGACCTTCGAAGCCCGCAGCAAAAGCCGCTTGCGCTGTTTCAGTGCCGACGGTGAAGACGTCGGCCTGTTTCTGGAGCGTGGTCAGCCACCGCTGCACGACGGCGAATTCCTACAAGCCGAAGACGGACGTGTCGTACGCGTTCGCGCCAGACCTGAACAGCTGCTGCACGTCACTTGCCGCAACGCGTTTGAACTGACCCGCGCGGCCTACCATCTGGGTAACCGCCATGTGGCCCTGCAAGTCGGCGACGGCTGGCTGCGTCTGCTTGACGACTACGTGCTCAAGGCGATGCTGGAACAGTTGGGTGCCGACACCCAGACCATCGAGGCGCCATTCCAGCCTGAGCATGGCGCCTACGGCGGCGGCCATCATCACTCGCGCCATGGCGACGAAGACTTCAACTACCCGCCCAAGCTGCACCAGTTCGGCGTACGTCTATGAACCCAGCCTGGGCGCTGTTGCGCCTGGCCAGTCCACAATTGCCGATTGGCGGCTACAGCTATTCCCAGGGTTTGGAAATGGCCGTGGACAATGGCCAAGTACAGGATGCCGCGAATGCACGGCGCTGGATCAGCGATCAGTTGCTGCTCAATCTGGCGCGCTTCGAAGCCCCCCTGTTGCTCGCCCATTGCCGTGCTGCCGCTGCACTGGACTGGGCCGCACTGGCGCAGTTGTGCGAAGAACACCGTGCCAGCCGCGAGACCCGCGAGCTGTATCAGGAGAGCCGGCAGATGGGCTATTCCCTGCAACAACTGCTCACTGGCTTGCCGGAACTGGACAGTGCCGCCCGTGAGTTCCTTGCACAACGCGGCGAACCGCACCTGGCCCTCGGCTGGGCCCTGGCCGCCCGCGCCTGGCGTATCAGCCCTGAGGACGCCCTCGCCGCCTGGCTGTGGAGCTGGCTGGAAAATCAGTTGGCGGTGTTGATGAAAACCCTGCCCCTCGGCCAGCAAGCCGCACAACGTCTGACCAGCGAACTGTTGCCGCTGCTGCAACAAGCCCAGCAAGACGCCGAACGCATCGACCCCAAGCATTTGGGCAGCGCCGCCTTTGGCCTGTCCCTGGCGTGCATGGCCCACGAGCGCCAATACAGCCGCCTGTTCCGATCCTAGGATTTTTTTGGAGAACCAGATATGAACACCCAACCCCTGCGCGTCGGTATCGGTGGCCCGGTGGGCTCCGGCAAGACCGCCTTGACCCTGGCCCTGTGCCTGGCGCTGCGTGATCGCTATAACCTGGCGGTGGTCACCAACGACATCTACACCCGCGAAGACGCCGATTTTCTGGTACGCAACCAGGCCCTGGCGCCCGAGCGCATCATCGGCGTGGAAACCGGCGGTTGCCCGCACACCGCGATTCGCGAAGACGCCTCGATCAACCTGGAAGCCGTGGACCAGCTCAACCGCCGCTTTCCGGGCCTTGACCTGATTCTGGTGGAATCCGGCGGCGACAACCTGTCGGCCACTTTCAGCCCGGAACTGTCGGACCTGACCATCTATGTGATCGATGTGTCCGCTGGCGACAAGCTGCCACGCAAGGGCGGCCCCGGTATTTGCAAATCCGACTTGCTGGTGATCAACAAGATCGACCTGGCTCCGCTGGTGGGTGCATCGCTGGAACTGATGAACAGCGACACTCAGCGCATGCGCAACGGTAAACCCTTTGTGTTCAGCAACCAGAAAACCGGGGTCGGCCTGGAGGAGATCGTCGCCTTTATCGAACGCCAGGGCCTGCTGACCGCTGCCTGATCAACCTATAAGGAACCTGTTCATGAGCCTCAACAAATTCCTCGCCGCGGCCACGCTGCTGCTCGTCCCTGCCCTTGCCTTCGCCCACCCGGGCCACGGCGACAATGGCCTGGTGGCCGGTATTAGCCACCCGCTGGGCGGCCTTGATCATTTGCTGGCCATGGTGGCGGTCGGTCTATGGGCGGCGCAGCAACAAGGCAATGCACGTTGGGCGCTGCCTTGTGCCTTCGTTGGCACCATGTTGATTGGCGGGGTGCTGGGCTTTGAAGGGCTGCAATTGCCGGCACTGGAAAGCGGGATTGCGGCGTCGGTGCTGGCGTTGGGCCTGGCGGTGGCATTGGCAGTACGGCCGCCGCTTTTCGTAGCCGTGGGTGCTACGGCGTTGTTTGCGTTGTTCCATGGTGTTGCCCATGGTCTGGAATTGCCGGACATGACCAGCCCTTGGGCGTATGCCGCTGGGTTTGTGGGAGCGACTGCGGTGTTGCATGCCTTGGGCTATGCCGTTGTGCGCTTTCTGCCGGTTGCGGCAGCGCCCTTGGTGCGAGTGGCCGGGGCGGCTTCGGCGGCGACTGGGGTTTGGTTGTTGGCGGGGTGATTTGCGGCGCGGCTGAAAGCGCCATCGGGGACAAGCCCCCTCCCACACTTGACTGTATTCACAATCAAAATGTGGGAGGGAGCTTGCTCCCGATGGCGGTAGCGCAGACACCACAGTTCCCAAGCCTGCTACCATGCGCGCCTACACCCCTGCCGTGACGACGCCAGCCAATGCCCAGCGCTTCCCCCCCTTCCTTGAACACCGTGCTCACGCACTTCCACGACCTGATCGTACCCCTATGGCAAGGCCCAGGCTGGAATGCCGACCTGGCACTGCCCTTCGAGGCGCTGGACGCCGATCACCAGCCGCTGCCCCCGCAACGCTACCGCGCCATGGCCTGCGCCCGGCAGTTGTATGTGTTCGCCAGCCTGATCGGCGAGCCCGGGGCGGGCTTTGCCGAAGAACGCGCGGCGGCGCTGTTCCGTTCCCTGCAACGGCACTTCCATGATGCCGAGCACGGCGGCTGGTTCTACAGCATCGACCCGGCCGGCCAACCGCTGGACAAACGCAAAGACCTCTATACCCACGCCTTCATCATCTTTGCCTGCGCCCATTACTGGGCCAAGGTGCGTGAACCGTTGGTGGAATCGGTACTAAATGCCGCCCTGAAAGTGGTCGCCCAGCGCTTTGCCACGGGCGATGACTTGTATGAGGCCGTGCTGGAGCGCAACTGGGCCTCGCTGGGCTCAGGGCCATTGCAGAACCCATTGATGCACCTGGCCGAAGGCTTCCTTGCGACCCTCGCAGTGCGTGAGGATGCCGAAGTACAGGCGGCCCTGCTGGCGTTGGCGACGGCCATGCAGCAACGCTTCATCGACCGCGAGCATGGCGTGATGATGGAAAAACCGCTGGGAGCTGTGGATAACTGGTTTGAGCCGGGGCACCAGTTCGAATGGTTCTTTTTGCTGGAATCGTCAGAGGTGCTGCGCGGCACACCGCTGCATGCGTCACTGACACGGGCGTTTGCCTATGCCGAAGAAATGGGTGTGGATAAATCGAGCGGTGCGGTCAGTGGCATGCTTGCGCTGGATGGCGCGGTGCGCGACGGCACCCAACGTATCTGGGCTCAGGCCGAGTACGTGCGGGCACTGACGTTACGGCCAGGCAGTGAAGCGGTGCTGCAGCGCCAGTTGCTGGCGCTGCAAGAGCATTTTCTGCATGCCAAGGGCTGGCATGAATGCCTGGATGCCCAGGGCGCCGTGAGCCGACGGGATATGCCGTCGACTACGCCGTATCACTTGGCGACCTGCTACCAGGGTTTGATCAAGCAGCTTGGGTGATCTTCAGGGCCTCATCGGGGGCAAGCCCCCTCCCACACTTGTCCGCGTTTTCATGTTGAAAATCGTCCTAATGTGGGAGGGGGCTTGCTCCCGATAGCCTCACCTCGGACTAACGGCCCATCACGCAATCCACTTGCGATCCCCGGTAAAACTGATCGTCAGCCAACGCGCCGCATCCGGCGTGCCCAGCCCTGTGGATATCTCTTCGCGCAGCCCATCCAACGTCGCAACCTTATCCACCGGGTAATCCGCCGGCAATACCACATGAATCTCGATAAACCGCGCCCGACCGTGCTTCTGCACGTAGGACACGTAATCGTCGAAACCGTGCTTGGCCTGCGCCGCATCCATTACTTCGCGCACTTTGTCGTCCAGGTGGTCCGGGGCGATTCCCAATACCTCGCGCAACGCCGGGCGCAGGATCTTGAACGCCGGCGCCAGCATGCTCAGGGCCAGCAGGATCAGGATCAACGGGTCGACATACACCGCCCATTCGCCATAGCCCTGGGACTTGAGCAACAGCGCGGCAAGGAAGCTGATCAGCAAGCCCACCGAGAGCATCGCGTCCACCAGCCAACTGATGTTGTCGAACTGGATCAGCGATGATTTGAGGCTGCGGTTGCGGTAGCGCACATAGAAGAAATAGGCGAACTCCACGACGGTAAACACTGCCGCATAAATGATCACCAACCCCAACTCGATCTCGCGCCCGCCATTGATAATGCCGAACACGCCGTTGAGAAACGCGTAGATGGCAATCAGCAGCAGGAAGCTGCCTTCGATCAACAGCACCATCGGTTCCAGGTGCCAATAACCGAACTGGAAGCGCTCGTTGCTTTTCTTGGCGATCAGCTTGGCCGTGATCAGCATCAGCACCTTGATGGCGGTGGCGATCAGCGAGAAAAAACCGTCGAACAGAATGGATTGGGCGCCGGATATCACACCCGTGACAATCCCGACGATCGCCACAGCGAACATCAGGATCGTCGATTGTTTGAGCAGTGCCTGCTCACCTCGGTTACTCACATTTCCTCCTGTCAAAACCTTTAAACCGCACAGTGCGGAGGGTTTTCAGGAGCGGAGTGTACCTTATGTCCTGTTTTGGCCGATTTGACGCCATTTATTGTAGGAGCGAGCTTGCTCGCGAAAAACCCGAGCGCGCCGCGTGCATTCAGGATGCCTGCGTCATCGTTAACGTCTTTCGCGAGCAAGCTCGCTCCTACAATGTATTGCGCAGGTACTTAAGCCTTGGCCCCACGCTCAATCGCAAACCCAGCCCAGGTCTGGCTCACCGGCATCAGCTCCAAGCGGTTGATATTCACGTGCGCCGGCGTGTTCATCACCCAGAAAATCGTATCGGCAATATCCTGCGGCTGGATCGGCTCGGCACCTGCATAGGTGGCGTCATAACGTGCCTGGTCTCCGCCAAACCGCACCAGCGAGAACTCGCTCTCACACAGGCCCGGCTCGATGTTGGTCACACGTACGCCGGTGCCTTGCAGGTCGCAGCGCAGGTTCAGCGAGAACTGCTTCACGAATGCCTTGGAGCCGCCATACACATGGCTGCCCGGGTACGGGTAGTTACCGGCGATGGAACCCAGGTTGATGATCCCGGCGCCGCGACCATGGGCGATCAGGCGCGGCAGCAACAGACTGGTGGTGGTCAGCAGCCCCTTAATGTTGGTGTCGACCATGGTTTCCCAATCGTCGAGGTTGCACTTGGGCGCAGGGTCGGTGCCCACGGCCAGGCCGGCATTGTTGATCAAGCCACGCAGCTTGGCGAACGATGGCGGCAGGTTGGCAATGGCGTCTTCCATGCCCTTGCGGTCACGCACATCCACCACCAGGCCATGCACTTCGGTCTGCTTGGAAAGCTCTTCAACCAGCGCATTCAAGCGCTCGGCACGGCGACCGGTAAGCACCAGTTTCCAGCCGGCTTCGGCAAAACGACGGGCACAGGCTTCGCCGAAACCTGAAGTGGCGCCAGTGATAAATAACGTGTCGGACATGGTGTTCTCCTTGCGGGCATCGGGAAAAAAGCAGCCAGCAGAATGCCCTTACAGCGCCCCTGCGGCAACCGCTATGCACACATCTTGATGCATGATTGATCATTTTTTAACCACCTCGAGCAGAGCCTTATAAACCGTGGCTTGCAGCCATATGCGCGCAGGTTATCCACAACTGCGCCCACAGTCTTTGGGGGCAAGTGCAAACTGCTCGAAGCCGCTGTGTACAAGGCTTTCAGGCGGGTCTGGAAAGTTTTTTGCTTGACCTGGACGGGGTCGTATGTAGCCGCTGACATATGCGGAAAACCATAACGATGGCTCCAGGCCAGTCATTCCGGCCCCTGCGGGGGTCTTTCCAGAGTTTAGTCACAGACTTATCCACAGGCTGGACGGACATATTTCGGTCATATACCTGTGTCTTTAAACAGGTTGACAAAACCCTCGGACGGCCGCAAAAAAGCGGCTGATCAAAAAACAACCACAAGGCTGTAAGCCACGTGTTTAAAGGCTTTCAGCCAGCTACTCCCACGTTACCCACAGCCGGTTCCACAGTGGATGGGGACAAGTCAAAACTGTGACAAAACAGGGATTTGCGGCGGCTATATGTCGCGCTTTAGAGGGTGGCTGGATTTGTTTTCCACAATTTGGGAAAGGGCCTGATGGACCACGCAATCAAATGTGGGAGGGGGCTTGCTCCCGATAGCGAGTTGTCAGTCAGCACTTCTGAAACTGACACACCGCTATCGGGAGCAAGCCCCCTTCCACAGGGTACTGAGTACCAGTTAGTGACCGCCGAGGTAGGCGTTGCGCACTTCCTCGTTCACCAGCAATTCCTTGCCAGTCCCCGTCAGGCGAATCTCGCCATTGACCATCACATACGCCCGATCCGACAAACGCAGCGCATGGTTGGCATTCTGCTCCACCAGGAAGATGGTCATCCCGGTGGACGCCAGCTCGCGCAGGGTTGAGAAGATCTGCTTCACCACAATAGGCGCCAATCCCAGGCTCGGCTCATCCAGCAGCAACAGCTTGGGCCTACTCATCAATGCACGGGCGATGGCGAGCATTTGCTGTTCGCCACCGGACATGGTCATGGCCCGCTGGTTGCGCCGCTCCTTGAGCCGTGGGAACAGCTCGAACATGCGTTGCATATCCTCGCCGGCGAACTTGTCGCCAATGGGGATGGTGCCCATCAGCAGGTTTTCCTCGACGGTCATGTCGGGGAACACCCGCCGCCCTTCCGGCGACTGCGCAATGCCGTTGGAGGCGATGTAGTGGGACGACTTGTGGGTAATGTCGACGCCGTTGTACAGAATCTGCCCCGACTCGGCCCGAGGCTGGCCGAAGATCGACATCAGCAACGTGGATTTACCCGCGCCGTTGGAGCCGATCAGGCTGACGGTTTCGCCTTCGTTGATGTACAGCGAGACTTTTTTCAGGGCCTGGATCGGGCCGTAATACACGTCCAGGTCCTTCATTTCGAGGATAGGCGCGCTCATACCAGTTCCTCTTCGTCTGCGCCCAGGTAGGCCGCTATCACTTTCGGGTCGTTGCGGATCGCCTCCGGGCCGCCTTCTGCGATCACGTTGCCGTGGTCCAGCACCACGATGTGGTCGGAAATACTCATCACCATGCCCATGTCGTGCTCGATCAGCACCACCGTGAGGTCGTGTTCGTCGCGCAGCAGGCGAATCATCGCGCTGAGGGCTTCGGTTTCCTGAGGGTTGAGGCCCGCAGCGGGCTCGTCCAGGCAGATGATCTGCGGCCGCGTGCACATGGCGCGGGCGATTTCCAGGCGGCGCTGCTGCCCGTAGGAGAGCTCGCCGGCCAGGCGGTTGGCACAGTCCACCAGGTCGACCACTTCCAGCCAGTAGAAGGCATGGTCGAGGGCGTCGCTTTCGGCCTTACGGTAGCCTTTGGTGTTGAGGATGCCGGCCAGCAGGTTGCGGTTGACCCACATATGCTGGGCCACCAGCAGGTTTTCCAGCACCGACATTTCTTTGAACAGGCGGATGTTCTGGAAGGTCCGCGCCAGGCCGGCGCGGTTCACCAAGTGAGTGCCGCCGAACATCTTGTAGTACACGCGGCTGAGAAAGTTTTTCGGCGACACGAAGTCCACCGCCTTGAAGCGCTCGCCGAGCAGTTGGATCACATTGGTCTGCTGGCCTCGCACGTTGAGTTCGATCTTGCCGCCGCTGGCTTTGTAAAAGCCGGTGAGGCAGTTGAACACCGTGGTCTTGCCGGCGCCGTTGGGGCCGATCAGGGCGAAGATCGAGTTGCGCTCGACCTTGAGGCTCACATCGCTCAAGGCCTTGATGCCACCAAAGTGCATCATCAGGTGTTCCACGGACAGCACAACTTCCTTGCTCATGGTGCTACCCCCTTACGTGGCGTCACACCGGTACGGCTGATCCGAATCAAGCCACGCGGTCGCCAGATCATCATCACCACCATCAGCACCCCAAACAGCAGGACGCGGTACTCGGAGAAGCTGCGCAGCAGTTCGGGCGCCACGGTCAGTACGAATGCCGCGATCACCACGCCCACCGTCGAGCCCATGCCTCCGAGCACCACAATGGCGAGGATCAACGCCGACTCGAAGAAGGTAAACGACGACGGATTGACGAAGCCCTGGTAACTGGCAAAGAACACCCCGGCCAACCCGGCGGTGGACGCGCCAATGGTGAATGCCGAGAGCTTGACCAGCACGTGGTTCAGGCCCATGGAACGGCAGGCTATCTCATCCTCGCGCAAGGCTTCCCAGGCGCGGCCCACCGGCATACGCGTGAGTCTGTGCTTGATGTACAGCACCGCCAGCACCACCAGGAACAGCACGATATAGATGAACATGAACTTGACGTTGGGGTTGTAATCGATGCCAAAGAACTCGTGGAACGGGATGCCGCCATCCTTCGCCCGCTTGCCGAACTCCAGGCCCAGGAAGGTCGGCGAAGGCACTGGCATACCGTTGGGACCGCCGGTGAACGACAGCCAGTTATTGAGCACCAGGCGAATAATTTCACCAAAGCCCAGGGTCACGATGGCCAGGTAGTCACCGTGCATTCGCAGCACTGGAAAGCCAAGTATGCATCCGGCTAGCGCCGCTGCGATGGCCGCCAGCGGCAGCACCGTCCAGAAACCCAGGCCGAGGTATTGGTAGCCCAGCGCCAGGCCGTAGGCACCAATGGCATAAAACGCCACGTAACCCAGGTCAAGCAGGCCGGCCAGGCCGACGACGATGTTCAGGCCCAGGCCGAGCAAGACGTAGATCAACCCGAGGATGACCACGGTGAGCAGGTATTTGTTGGCGAAAATCGGAAACACGATGGCGATCACGATCAGCGCCGGAATAATCCAGCGCAGCCGCGACTTGTAGTCCGGTGGCAGCACGTGCACGCCCGAGCCGCTGCTTTCGAAACCCTGCAGGATCTTCACGCCTTTGGGGGTTTGCAGGAACAGGCTGAGGGCAAAGCGCCCAGCCATCACAATGGCGACCAACGTGGCAACGCGCACCGGCTCCAGGTTGAAGCTGTAGCCGTCGAGCACCACACCGACGATGGGGCCGAACACGATCAGCGAAATCAGCCCGGCGAGGACCGTATCGACCACACTTTTCTTGATATCAATCGATTTGGCAGCAGACATGTTTACACCTTCGCCACAAGTGGGCGACCAAGCAGGCCCTGGGGACGGAAAATCAGAATCACCACCAGCAGGGAGAAACTGAACACGTCTTTGTAGTCAGAGTTGACCAACCCTGCGAACAGCGACTCGGAGATACCGAGGATGATCCCGCCGAGCATCGCTCCAGGCAGGGAGCCGATGCCGCCGAGTACCGCTGCGGTAAATGCCTTGATACCGATAATGAAGCCGGCATAGAAGTCGAAGGTGCCGTAGTTGAGGGTGATGAGCACGCCAGCCAGGGCGGCCATGGCAGCACCGATGACAAACACGTAGGAGATCACGCGGTCGGTGTTGATACCCAGAATCGAGGCCATCTTGCGGTCTTGCTGGGTGGCGCGGCACATGCGGCCGAGCTTGGTGTATTTGATGATGTAGGTGAGCAACGCCATGCCGGCAAACGCCGCCACGAGGATGAACACTTTGGTATAGGTCAGTTGCACGAAGCCAGTGCCGATATCGACACGCCAGGCGCCGGCCAGCAGGGTCGGGATGCCTTGTTGCTTGGCGCCCTGGGCGATCTGGGCGTAGTTCTGCAGGATCAATGAGATACCGATGGCGCTGATCAGCGGAGCCAGTCGGGTGGAGTTACGCAACGGTTTATAGGCGACACGCTCAATGACCCAACCGTACACGCCGGTGACGACTACGGTGAAGATCAAGGTGCCGAGAATGAGCAGCGGGAAGGATTCGATGCCGAAGTAAGCCAGCAGTGCCAGACTGATCGCCGCGAGGTAAGCGGAAATCATATAAACCTCGCCGTGGGCGAAGTTGATCATGCCAATGATGCCATAGACCATTGTGTAGCCGATGGCGATCAGGCCATAGACCGACCCGAGGGTCAGGCCGTTGACCAGTTGCTGCAGGAAAATACCATCCATAACGCAATCTCACGCGGTGAGCACCTGCACACCAGTGGGTGTGCGGCGCTTCTGGAGGAAAAAACAGATCTTGTTCACAGCAAGGTCCCTGTGGGAGGGGCTTGCCCCCGATTGCGGAGTGTCAGCTGTACATCTGGTGGCTGACAGACCGTCATCGGGAGCAAGCTCCCTCCCACATTGGAACTGTGGTGCTCAGGCTTACTTCTGCTTTTCCAGCTGATGGTATTTGCCGTCTTTGTCCCACTGGTAAACCACGTAGTCAGAGACTTTCAGGTCGCCCTTGGCATCCCAGGCTTTTTCGCCCATGACGGTTTTAACCGGGTTGGCCTTTAGCCACTTGGCAGCGTCTTCACCCTTGTTGGACTTGGCACCGTTGAAGCCGGCGGCCAGGGCCTGGATCGAGGCGTAGGCGTACAGGGTGTAGCCTTCCGGCTCGGTGCCGTTTTTGCGGAACTCTTCCACCACGGTCTTGCTGTCCGGCAGCAGGCGCGGGTCGGCGCCGAAGGTCATGTACACGCCATCGACATACTGGGCACCACCGGCAGTCGCCACCAGTTCGTCGGTCACCACGCCGTCATCGGACATGAACTTGACGTCTTTCAAACCGGCTTCACGGATCTGGCGCACCAACGGGCCGGCTTCGGGATGCAAGCCGCCGAAGTACACGACATCGGCGCCCAGGGAGCGGATCTTGGTGACCAGGGCGCTGAAGTCCTTCTCGCCACGGGTCAGCCCCTCTTCCAGCACCGGCTTGACGCCGCGCTTGGTCAACTGCGCAGCGGTAGCGTCGGCCAGGCCCTTGCCGTAGGTGTCCTTGTCGTTGATCACCGCGACTTTCTTGCCCTTGAGCACGTCGACGATGTAGTCGCCGGCGACGATGCCCTGCTGGTCGTCACGCCCGCACATGCGGAACATGGCGCTCAGGCCGCGCTCGGTGACTTGGGGGTTGGTGGAACCCGGGGTGATGGCAATGATGCCGGCTTCGTCGTAGACCTCGGATGCCGGAATAGTGTTCGAGGAGCAGAAGTGCCCGACCACGCCGATGACTTTGTCCTGGTCCGCCAGGCGGTTGGCCACGGCGACTGCTTGTTTAGGTTCGCAGGCGTCGTCGCCGGCGACCAGCTTGATCTGCTCGCCGTTGATGCCGCCGGCCTTGTTGATAACGTCGGCTGCCGCCTGGGCACCCTTCATGTACTGCTCACCGAAAGCGGCGTTGGCGCCCGTCATCGGGCCCGCCACACCAATCTTCACATCAGCTTGAACAAACGTAGAAACACCCAGCGCCGCTGCAACGGCGAGGGCCAGAAAACCTTTCTTGTAAAACGTCTGGGACATGAGTGGTGCTCCGATATTTTTGATTTTTGGCACGACAACTTGCATTCAAACCTTTCACCGAAAGCTCAGAGCAAGCCGCGTGCCATTACGTTTTTATTCTTCAAAAAGACACGGTGTCATTGTTATTACAGGCGTTTCGACGCCTTCTGCCAGGACGTGCAACCGTCTAGCCTCTATAGGTGCAACCAACGAACCAAAAAAGTACAACCTCGACAGGTCGCACCTGCAACCAGAGGGATAAACGACAGTTCCTACACCTGTAACAACGTGCGTAACGGAACTGCACATTTACAGTGCGAGATTGCTACGCCTTGCACCAATACAGATGGGTAGCCTGCTAAGAAAATGCAGGCTTCTGACATGTATTTCGCTGATCAGATCACGATCCTAAGACATTGCCCGGCGTGATACAGCGAGAATCCAGCTTCATACAAGCAGCTGCGCAGGCTTGCCCCGGCCAAGGGTTGCATGGGCGCAAACGGGATCGGCAGGGCCTGGGGATCCTGGTGACACAGATAGTCGGCAAACGCCTTGCCCACCACGCTGCCGGTGGTTACGCCACGACCGTTATAGCCGGTGACAGCGACCAGGCCGGGGGCCGGTTCGAATAGACGCATCAGGTGGTCGGGGGTGAAGGCGATGCAGCCGGTCCAGGTGCACTCCCATTGCACCGCTTTGAGGTAGGGGAAGTAGTGCTGTTGCACCCGATCGGCCCACGCTTTGAGAAACCAGGCCGGTTTTTGGTTGCCGTTGCCCAGGCTGCCAAGCAACAGGCGCCCGTCGGCATCACGGCGGATGCTGCTCAACACCTGGCGCGTATCCCATGAGCCCTGGCCGCCGGGGAGGATCTGCCGGGCGGCCTCCTCGGTCAGCGGCGCCGACGCGACTTGGTAGTAATAACCGGGAAAGAAGTTGCGCCGCAGCTCGGTCCATTCGCCTTCGGTATAGGCATTGGAGGCGATCACCACCTGTGCGGCCTGCACCGCGCCCTCGTCGGTATGCACAGACCAATCGGCACCTTGGCGCTCCAGTTGGGTGACCGGGGAATGGTCGAACAGCTGCCCGCCCAGCCCCACGGCGGCATTCGCCAAGCCCGCCGTGTAAGCCATGGGGTTCAAGGTGCCGGCGCGCCGATCCAGCAACGCGGCAGCGATTTTCTTGGTCCCCGTGGCTTGCTCGCATGCTTGCCCGGTGAGTAACTCAACCGGCGCACCACGGCGTTTCCATTGTTCTTCACGGCTGCGTAAATCCGCCTCGCCACGGGCATTGTGGGCCATGTGCAAAGTGCCCTCGCGGCGCAATTGGCAATCGATGCGGTATTTGTCGATCAGGCTGAACACCAGGGACGGCGCCGCGCCCAACATGCGATTGAGCTGGCTGCCCACCGCCGTGCCGAACCCGGCTTCGATCTCGTCCGGTGGAATCCACATGCCGGCATTCACCAGCCCGACGTTGCGCCCCGAACCGCCATGGCCGGTGCGATGGGCCTCCAGCACGGCAACGCTTTTACCCTGTTCGAGTAAATGAATCGCCGCCGACAAACCGGTGATGCCGGCTCCGATCACGCATACATCCACCTTGACCTCGCCCTTGAGCGCGGCACGATCCGGCCGGCCAGGGGTGAGTTGTTCCCATAAACATGCTTCGCGTAGTGCCATTGCCAGACTCCGATGAGACCTAACAGACAACAATCTTGATGTGTAAATGAGATCAACTGTGGGAGGGGGCTTGCTCCCGATGGCGGCGTGTCAGTCAGCAGATGTACAACTGATCCACCGCAATCGGGAGCAAGCCCCCTCCCACATTTTTGACCTCACTTGGACTTGAGGACTCAGTCGAACGTGATGCCCTGCGCCAACGGCAGTTCCAGCGAATAGTTCACGGTATTGGTCTGCCGGCGCATATACCCGCGCCATGCATCCGACCCTGATTCACGCCCGCCGCCGGTCTCTTTCTCACCGCCAAACGCGCCCCCAATCTCCGCGCCGCTCGGGCCGATGTTGACGTTGGCAATCCCGCAATCGCTGCCCACGGCCGACATGAACTGCTCGGCTTCGCGCACATCGGTGGTGAAGATGCATGACGACAACCCCTGAGGCACGGCGTTGTTCAAGCGCAAGGCTTCGGCGAAATCGGTGTAGCCGACCACATAGAGAATCGGCGCAAACGTCTCGGTACACACCACGTCGCTCTGCTCGGGCATTTCCACGATGGCCGGTGACACGTAATAGGCGTTGGGGAATTGGTCTTGCAGCTGGCGCTTGCCGCCGAACACCTTGCCGCCTTCGCTCAAGGCTTGCTCAAGGGCATCCTGCATGTTGTCGAAGCCCTGCTTGTCGATCAGCGGGCCGATCAGGTTGCCTTCCAGCGGGTGGCCGATGCGCACTTTGGAGTAGGCGGCCTTGAGGCGCGTGACAATTTCGTCCTTGACCGACTCATGGGCAATCAGGCGGCGCAGGGTGGTGCAACGCTGGCCGGCAGTGCCGACGGCGCTGAACAGGATGGCGCGCACGGCCATGTCCAGGTCGGCGCTCGGGCCGAGGATCATGGCGTTGTTGCCACCCAGCTCGAGGATGCTGCGGGCAAAACGCGCAGCGACTTTCGGCGCCACTTCCCGGCCCATGCGCGTGCTGCCGGTGGCACTGATCAGGGCGACGCGCGGGTCATCCACCAGCGCGGCGCCGGCGTCGCGGCCGCCAATGATCACCTGGCTGAGGTACTCGGGGGCACCGTCGAATTTTTTCAGCACGCGCTCGAACAGTGCCTGGCAGGCCAGCGCGGTGAGCGGGGTTTTTTCCGAGGGTTTCCAGATCACCGCGTTACCGCACACCAGGGCCAGGGTGGTATTCCACGCCCACACGGCCACCGGAAAGTTGAAGGCGCTGATCACGCCGACCACGCCCAGCGGATGCCAGGTTTCACGCATATGGTGGCCAGGACGCTCGGAGGCGATGGTCAAGCCATACAGTTGACGCGAGAGGCCGACGGCGAAGTCGCAGATGTCGATCATCTCCTGCACTTCGCCCAAGCCTTCCTGGGTGATCTTGCCGGCTTCCCATGACACCAGTTCGCCGAGGTCGGCCTTGTATTGGCGCAGCACGTCGCCAAACTGGCGTACCAGCTCGCCGCGTCGCGGCGCCGGCACCTTGCGCCAGGCCTCGAATGCATGCTCGGCGCGACTGACCTGTTGCTCCACCTCGGCGGCGCCTTCCCAGTGCACGCTGCCGATCTGGCTACCATCGATCGGCGAATGCACGGGCTGCTTGCCCGACTGGTACAGCGCCGGGTTTACCCCGAGACGATCAAGCAATGCAGCAACCATGGGTCACTCCTTCAATCTCAAACAGAAAATTCGCGCCGCCAAAGACACGGCGATCCAGAGCTTATTTGTAGCTGGCCCAAGACTTGCCAACAAACGACGATTAGGCGAGATATCATTCCGTTTATTCATGCAAAGAATAAAAAGAGGCATGCCGTGCTGAACAAAAGATATTTGCCCTCGATCACCGCCCTGCAATGTTTCGAAGCCGCCACCCGCCACCTGAGCTTCACCCGCGCCGCCGAGGAGCTCAATCTCACGCAAAGCGCGGTGAGCAAACAGGTGGCGCAGTTGGAGGAGCTGCTGCAACACCTGCTGTTTCGCCGGGTACGCCGCCGTTTGCAGATGACGCCGGCGGGCGATCTGTACCTGGTGGAAGTGCGCAAGATCCTTACCCAGGTGGAGATGTCTACTCATTACCTGCGCTCCTATGGCGGCGAGACTGAAGTGCTGCGGGTGTCCACGCCCTACACCTTCGGCGCACGCTGGCTGGTGCCACGCCTCAAGGGTTGGCGCCTGCGCCATCCGCAGATTCACCTGGACCTGTGCAACGAGCAGGAGCCGGACGAACTGCTGCAAGGCAAGGCCGATATGGCGTTCTACTTCGGCCAGGGTTCGCGTCCCGGCACCGAGAGTTTGAAGCTGTTCAGCGAAGAGCTGGTGCCTGTCTGTGCGCCCGACAGCCTGCCCGCCCTCCCCTTCACCGACCCCACGCAACTGAGCGACCTGGTGCTGCTGCAAAACGCCTCGCGGCCCCAGGGTTGGCATGACTGGTTTGCCAGCCAGGGCATGCATACCGAGCACAGCTACCACGGGCCGCGTTTCGACACCTTCTATATGTGCATCCGCGCCGCGCAGGTGGGTTGTGGCGTGGCGTTGCTGCCGCGCTTTCTGGTGGAGGAGGAACTGGCCGAGGGCAAGCTGGTGATTCCCTGGCAGCATGCGATGCCGAGCCAGGATGCCTATTACCTGGCTTATCCTGAGCATTCGGCGGAGGTGCCGAAGGTCAGGGAATTTGTGAAATGGATGCTTGAGCAGGTTATTTAGTGCCTGGAGTACCGTCATCGGGGCAAGCTCCCCCCACATTTGGAACGCATTTCAACCTGTGGGAGGGGGCTTGATCACGAAAGCGCCGGTGGCCTTGGCAAAAAAATCACTGGCAAACCGACCCACGTCTATGCGCCACTAGCCCCCTTACTTAATTGTGCGTAAAGGCCGGCGCCCATCGCCGACCCGTCTGGAGATTCCCGTTATGAGCGAGAGTGTGTTTGCCGATCGCATCGTGCAGAACTTGCTCGACACCGACTTCTACAAGCTGACCATGATGCAGGCGGTGCTGCACAACTACCCGAATGTGGAAGTTGAATGGGAGTTCCGTTGCCGCAACAGCGAAGACCTGCGCCCATACCTGGCAGAGATCCGCTACCAGATCGAGCGCCTCGCCGAGCTGAGCCTGAGCCCCGACCAACTGGGTTTCCTTGAACGTATCAGCTTCATGAAGCCGGACTTCCTGCGTTTTCTCGGGCTGTTCCGCTTCAACCTGCGCTACGTGCAGACCGGTATCGAAAACGGCGAGTTGTTTATCCACCTGCGCGGGCCGTGGCTGCATGTGATCCTGTTTGAAGTGCCGATGCTGGCCATCGTCAGCGAAGTGCGTAACCGCTACCGCTACCAGACGGTGATCCTCGAACAGGCCCGCGAGCAGTTGTACCGCAAATTCGACTGGCTGACGGCGAATGCCAGCAGCGACGAGCTCTCGGAACTGCAAGTGGCCGACTTCGGTACGCGCCGACGCTTCTCCTACCGTGTGCAGGAGGAAGTGGTGAGTGTGCTCAAGCACGACTTCCCCGGGCGCTTCGTCGGCACCAGCAACGTGCACCTGGCCCGCGAGTTCGATATGAAGCCCTTGGGGACCATGGCCCACGAATGGATCATGGCCCACCAGCAACTCGGCCCGCGCCTGATCGACAGCCAGATCGCCGCCCTGGATTGCTGGGTGCGTGAGTACCGTGGCCTGCTGGGTATTGCCCTGACCGACTGCATCACCACTGACGCCTTCCTCGGCGACTTCGACTTGTACTTTGCCAAGCTGTTCGACGGGCTGCGCCACGACTCCGGCGACCCCATCCAGTGGGCGGAAAAAGCCATCGCCCACTACCACAAGCTCGGCATCGAACCGATGAGCAAAACCCTGGTGTTCTCCGACAGCCTGACGCTGCCCAAGGCCCTGGAGATTTTCCGTGCGCTGCGTGGCCGCATTAATGTGAGCTTTGGCATCGGCACCAACCTGACCTGCGATATTCCAGGGGTGGAACCGATGAGCATCGTGCTTAAAATGACCGCCTGCAATGGCCAGCCCGTCGCCAAGATTTCCGATGAAGCGGGTAAGACCCATTGCACCGACCCGAATTTTGTCGCCTATTTGCGTCACGTTTTCAAAGTACCCGCCCTTTCCAGCAAGGAGTGAACCATGCAAGCCGTACAGCGTGAGATTGCGCAACAGCTAAAGGTCCAAGCGCCGTTCAATGACCAGGCCAGCCTTGAAGCCGAGATCGCCAGGCGCGTGGCCTTTATCCAGGACTGCCTGCGCAATTCCGGGCTCAAGGCCCTGGTGCTGGGCATCAGCGGCGGCGTCGACTCCCTGACCGCCGGCCTGCTGGCCCAACGGGCGGTGCAGGAACTGCGCGCCAGCAGTGGCGACGAGGCCTATCGTTTTATCGCCGTGCGCCTGCCCTACGACACCCAGTTCGACGAACATGACGCCCAGGCCGCGGTGGAGTTTATCGAGCCGGACGAACGCCACACCGTGAATATCGGCCCGGCAGTCAAAGCCCTGGCCAATGAAGTGGCGGCGTTTGAAGGCAAGGCAGCGGTGTCCCGCGACTTCGTACTGGGCAACACCAAGGCGCGTATGCGCATGGTGGCGCAGTACACCATCGCTGGCGCGGCCGGCGGCTTGGTGATCGGCACTGATCACGCGGCGGAAGCGGTGATGGGCTTTTTCACCAAGTTCGGCGATGGCGCCTGCGATCTGGCGCCGTTGAGCGGATTGGTGAAAAACCAGGTGCGTGCGATTGCGCGGCACTTTGGTGCGCCGGAATCGTTGGTGGAGAAAGTCCCGACCGCCGACCTGGAGGACCTGTCGCCGGGTAAGCCGGACGAAGCGTCACACGGGGTGACCTATGCCGAAATCGATGCGTTCCTGCACGGTGAGCCCGTGCGTGAAGAGGCGTTCAGGATTATCTGCGAGACCTATCGCAAGACTGAGCACAAGCGGGTGATGCCGTTTGCGCCGTGAGGTGAGTCAGCTGATTTTGCAGTGACTGCCAGAATGCATCGGGAGCAAGCCCCCTCCCACACTTTGATTTGTGAATACATTCAAATGTGGGAGGGGGCTTGCCCCCGATGAACGATAACGCGGTGTTACTTCAGGACCACGGCACCTTTCATCATCGAGATGTGGCCAGGGAACGAGCAGAAGAAGCTGTACTTCTCATCGGCTTTCAGCTTGGAGACGTCGAAGGTCACCGAGTCTTTCTCGCCAGCACCAATGATCTTGGTGTGGGCGATGATGCGGTCATCACCGGCTTTCAGATAATCCTTATCGATACCGGCAGCCATACCGTCGGTAGCCACAGGCTGCATGTTGGCTTCAGTGGTCAGCACCCAGTTATGCCCCATCACGTTCTTGGGCAGGTTACCCGAGTGAGTCAACTCAACGGTGAACTGCTTGCAGCTCTTGTCGATGGTGATTTCTTTGGTGTTGAAGGACATCTGGTCGGTAGAGTCGACGGTGACCTTGCACTCTGCGGCAAGCAACTGGCCGCTCGCCAGAGTCAGCAGGGAAACAGCAACGAGTTTGGCAAACATGTGAATCTCCAAGGCAGGGTTAGAAAACGCGTATTGCGACAAGGGTGCCTCAAGCAGGCTTAAGTTCTTATGATCTGCATCAACAGATTGTATACAACTTTAGGCTATCAGCTTGATCAACACAATCAACCAGCCAAAGTGCCGCAGGCTGCCTATGATCGCGCCATTGCCCACTGGAGTCCGCGCCATGCACCTTAATCACCTGTTCAACGGCCTGCTGGCCGCCTACGCCTGCGGTAAGTGAAGGCGAAAGGCACCTTGAAGCTGCTACCATGACGACCCAAGGCAGCTGCGCGCCGCCCACCCTCACCTTCGACCCTAGAGGATCGCCCATGGCCAAACCTAATTACTCCTTCGCCAAACGTCAGAGAGACTTGGCCAAGGAACAGAAGAAAGAGGAAAAACTGCAACGCAAGAAAGCCTCTGCAGACGAAGAAGCAGGCGCACTGAACCCGGATGCGGAAGGTGAAGTGGCGACTGACGAGACCGAAACCCCGAAAGACCCGGCCGAATAAACATTACTGTAGGAGCGAGCTTGCTCGCGAAAGGCGTTAACGATAACGCGGGGTGCCTGATTCACCGCGGCGCCCTCAGGTTCTTCGCGAGCAAGCTCGCTCCTACAACGGCATCACCGTCACCCGCACCTCCGGGTCATGGCTACCTCCCCCCAGAATCACCCCACGCAACGGCGACACATCAGAGAAATCCCGGCCCCAGGCCAGGGTGATGTGCTCCAGTGCCGGCTGCACGTTATTCGTCGGATCAAAATCCACCCAGCCCGACTCCGGGCAAAACACCGAGACCCAGGCATGGGACGCGTCGGCGCCGATCAACCGTGGCTGGCCGGGCGGTGGCTGGGTCAGCAGGTAACCGCTGATATAGCGCGCCGCCAGCCCACGCGAGCGCAGGCAGGCGAGCATCAAGTGGGCGAAGTCCTGGCACACCCCGCGCCGCCGCTCCAGCACCTCCACCAGCGGCGTGGCGACTTGAGTGGCTTCGGCATCGAAGGTGAACTCGCTGAAAATCTTCTGCATCAACGCCTGCGTGCCCAGCAGCAGGGGCTTGCCGGGCGGGAAGCAGCTTTCGGAGAACTCGACGAAGGTTTTCTTCAAATGCACGTAGGGCGATTCGAAGCGATATCGACAGGCTTCGATCAGTTGCGCTGCCATGGGCTGGCTGCTGTAGGTCAAGCTGTCACGAGTCCGGTCCCAGGCCGGCGATTGCTGGAAATCCAGCGCAGGCCGCGCCAGCACTTCCACGGTCAGCGCCGCGTTCACCAGTAATTCATCATGGGGCCGCTCGAACGCGAGGCGGGTGATCGGGTTGCCGAACACATCCAGCTCATCGCGACGCGAAGACGGCTGCGGGCTGATTTCCAGCTGCTGCCAGGTACAACGTTGCCAGGCACACTGCCGTGGCCATAAATGCGCCAATTGCTGCGCCAGGGACACCGGGCTGTCGTAGTGGTAATGGGTATTGTGGAAAATCTGATAACGCGCGCTCATCACACCGACACCGTCTGCTGGCTGACATCGTCCACATGGGCAAAATGACGCAGCGCCAGGCGATCGGACACTTGCCCACTTTCATCGGCGACCGTTTGCAACAGGTCGGCCAGGCCGTCCAGCGCGGCACGCACGCTGGCCTCGCCGAACAACGGGTTCTCCAGGCAGCCCAGGTCGAAGCGCGCCAGTCGCTCCACCAACGGCGCCAGGCCGGTTTCCCGAGGCACACCGAAATCATCATTGAGGTGACGCAGGGTGCGGCTCACCAGTTTCAACTGGAACAGCACCGCATGGGGGTTCTGCTCATCGAGCAACAACAGGTCGAGCACCGGGATCAACTGCGGCACCGCCAGGTAGCGCGAGCGATAGGTGATGCTGCTGTTGCCCAGTTCCAGCAACCACTCCAACCCGGCCTGATCGAACACCGCCACACCACGCAGGAACGCTGCCAGGCTGCTGCTGAGAAACTGCAGGCGCTCGATACGCCGGCCCATCATCAAGAAGCGCCAGCCTTCATCACGGGTCATGTCGTCCAGGGCAAACCCGGACAGCGCCGCCAGGGACATCACCAGACGGTTGAGGAAATCCAGCAGCTCGCCAAAATCAGGGGCTTGGCTTTCCAGCTCCATGGCTTCGCGTTGCAACTCCACCAGGGCCTGCCAGTTTTCCCGGGACAGCTTGCCGCGTACCTGGGACGCCGCCCACTGCAAGCGCTGCAAGTTGGCGCGCAGGCTCGAATGCCAATCATCGCCGAGCAAGGCGGCGAGCAGGCGCTCGGGCAGCTCGCCCTCCTCTGGTAACAGACGCAGGTTTTCCCCCAGTTCGATCGCTGCCCGCAACGCCAACGGATCATCGCCATCCACATAACGCGCCAGCACGATACGCAGCCAACGCGCACTGTCATCGCAGCGTTCACAATAGCGGCCAAACCAGAACAGGTTTTCCACCACCCGCGACGGCAAATAAGGATCGCGACGTACCAGATCGTGGGCGCCAATCGCGCGCTGGGCACGCCACTGTTCGCCGACGCTGGCACGTTCACCCAACACCCAGGTGTCCTTGCTGGCACCGCCGCGCTGCATCGATACCACCTCAGCATCGGCCTCGGCAGCCACACGGGTCAGGCCACCGGGCAGCACGCGATACCCCTCATCACTGGCCACCGCGTACACGCGCATGCCGATGGCGCGGTGTTGCAGATGGTCTTCCTCGGTATGCCATACCGGCGCCTGGGACAACTGCGCCAGCTCTTGGGCAACGTAGGCGTAAGGCCGAGCGCACATACGCTCGGCCAGAGCCTGGCGTTGCTCATCGTTCAAGTCGCGACCAAACACCGGGGCGAAACTCTGCGAAGCAAATGCCGGCCTGATCAGCAGCTCCGGGAGTTTTTCCAGGGCTTCGGCCAGCACCGGCGCTTCACCGCACCACCAGGTGGCAATGGACGGCAGGATCAGCGCTTCACCAAACAGGAATTCGTTGATCTTTGGCAGGAAACCCAGCAAGCCTGGGGACTCCAACACGCCGCTGCCCAGAGCATTGGCCACCAGCACCTTGCCTTGGCGCACGGCGTCGAGCAGGCCGGGCACACCCAAAGCCGAGTCGGTACGCAACTCCAGCGGGTCGCAGAAATCGTCGTCGAGGCGGCGCATGATCGCGTGCACCCGGCGTAGGCCGCTGAGGGTTTTCAGGAACACAGTGCTGTCGCGCACGGTGAGGTCGCCGCCTTCTACCAACGGGTAGCCGAGTTGGCGCGCCAGGTACAGGTGTTCGAAATAGCTCTCGTTGAAACGCCCCGGCGTGAGCAGCACGATCAGCGGTGGCTGGTCGTCGCCCGGCGCCTGGCGAGCCAGGGTTTCCTGAAGCGTGCGGAAGAATCCGGTGAGGTGCTGCACCTGCAAATCACGGTACATGTCCGGGAACGCGCGGGACACGATGGTGCGGTTTTCCAGGGCGTAGCCGGCGCCCGACGGCGCTTGGGTACGGTCGGCGGTGACCCACCAGCAGCCATCCGGAGTGCGCGCCAGGTCCACGGCGTACAAGTGCAGGAATGCACCGTCGGGCGGCTGGATGCCCTGGCATGGCCACAGGAAGTTGTTATGCCCGAACACCAGTTCGGCGGGCAGCAAGCCTTCCTTGATCAGGCGCTGCGGGCCATACAGGTCGGCCAGCACTGCATTGAGCAAGCGCGCCCGCTGGGCGATGCCGGCCGACAGCTGCCGCCACTCATCGGCGGCCAGCACATGGGGCAGCAGGTCCAGCTCCCAGGGGCGATCAGCACCCTTGGGGTCGGCGTAGACGTTGTAGGTCACACCGTTTTCCTGGATTTGCCGGGTCAGCAGCGCCTGGCGCTGGGCCAGTTGCGCGGGCGTGCTTCGTTGCAGGTGATCGAGCAAGCGCTGCCAATGGGCACGCACCGCGCCGCTGGCGTCCAGCAGTTCGTGGTAGGTGCCCGCGGTGAGCGGGTAACGGTCGAGCAAATCGGACATGGAACGCTCGGCAGGGGCAAGGGAAGTCAGGTTAACTCAAATTCACTACGGTCCAATGTGGGAGGGGGCTTGCTCCCGATAGCGGTGTATCAGTGACGGGTGTGCGGACTGACACTCTGCTATCGGGAGCAAGCCCCTCCCACAGTTGGCTCGCATTCATTCCTTATTTTTTGGAAAACGGCGTAAATCGAGGGTCATAGGCAATTCATCGTTCACCACTACACCCGGCACAGAGAGCTTGCCCGGGCTATGCCCCAAGCGGAAAAACCGCGCCATCCGCCGGCTCTCTGCCTCGTTGGCATTCACCGGCAAGCTGTCGTAATTGCGTCCACCCGGATGCGCCACATGGTATTGGCAGCCGCCCAGCGAGCGCTGCATCCAGGTGTCGAGCAGGTCGAATACCAAGGGCGTATGCACTGCGATGGTCGGTTGCAGACAGTTGGCCGGTTGCCAGGCGCGGTAGCGCACGCCGGCGACAAACTCGCCGACGCGGCCGGTCGCTTGCAGCGGCACCGGCACGCCATTGCAGGTCAGCAGGTAGCGTTGCGCTGGCAGGCCAGTCAACTTCACTTGCAGGCGCTCCAGGGACGAATCCACGTAGCGTACCGTACCGCCCACCGCGCCCTCTTCGCCCAGCACATGCCAAGGCTCCAAGGCCTGACGCAGTTCCAGTTCGATACCGCTGACGGCGTAGTCGCCCACCTTGGGAAAGCGGAACTCCAAGTGCGCCGCGAACCATTCGGCGCGTAGCGGGTAGCCGGCCGCATTCAGTTCGACGATCACGTCGGCAAAGTCCTGCTCGATAAAATGCGGCAACAGGAAACGGTCATGTAACTCGGTGCCCCAGCGCGCCAGTTTCGGCGGCGCGTAAGGCTCGCGCCAGAATCGTGCCACCAGTGCGCGCAGTAGCAACTGCTGGGTCAGGCTCATGCGTGCATGGGGCGGCATTTCAAAGGCGCGCAATTCGAGCAAGCCCAGGCGGCCGGTAGCGCCGTCGGGGGAGTAGAGTTTGTCGATACAGAATTCGGCGCGATGGGTGTTGCCGGTTACATCGATCAGCAAGTTGCGCAGCAGGCGATCCACCAACCACGGCGGGCATTCCTCGCCCGGCGCTGGCATCTGCGCGAAGGCGATTTCCAGTTCATACAGCGCATCGTTGCGTGCCTCGTCCACCCTTGGCGCCTGGGAAGTCGGGCCGATAAACAGACCGGAGAACAAGTAGGACAGCGACGGGTGGTTATGCCAATAACTGATCAGGCTGCGCAGCAGGTCAGGACGGCGCAGGAACGGTGAGTCCTTGGGCGTCGCGCCGCCCAGCACAAAATGGTTGCCGCCACCGGTGCCGGTATGGCGCCCGTCGATCATGAACTTCTCGGTGGTCAGGCGGGTTTGCCGGGCCTCTTCGTAGAGGAATTCGGTGCGTTCTACCAACTCGTCCCAGTTGGCGGACGGCTGTACGTTAACCTCGATCACACCGGGGTCCGGCGTGACCCGGAAGTTGCTCAAACGCGTGTCTGCGGGCGGCTCGTAACCTTCCAGCAGCACCGGGCAATGCAACTCTTCGGCGGTGGCCTCGATGGCGGCCACCAGTTCCAGGTAATCCTCGACGCGTTCCAGCGGCGGCATAAACAGGTACAGGCGCCCTTCCCGCGCTTCGGCGCACAGTGCGGTACGGGTAAGCCAGTCAGCGGATTCATCGACCTTCGGCACACGCTCATCGCTCGTGGCCGGCTCGCCGTGGCTACGCAGTTGTTCGGTGGTCGGCAGGTCAGGCTGATCCTGATTCGGGTCGGTGGGGTGCACGAACGGATACTCCGCCGCCGTCACCCAGGGCTGGGACGCCAAAGGCAGGCGATAGCCCAGCGGCGAATCGCCCGGCACCAGGCGGCAGTGATTATCGCGCAGGTACCAGCGACCACTCTGCCAGCGGTCATTGGCAGCGGTGCGCGCCAGGGGCAGCACGTGGCCGATGACTTTACCCAGGCCCTGAGCGAAGACTTTGCGCAGGCGCTCGCGCTCCAGTTCGTCGTTCAAGCGCGGGTCCTGGGCGCTGACGTTGTGCGGCAACGCGCCCTCACGCCACAGGTAGTAGAAGTTGTCTTCAAAGGCCTGGAACACAAAGTGCGTCGCAAGCTTCAAGTGCTCGGCGACGCTGGCCAGGAAGCGCCCGGCCATCGCGCCGTCAGCGCCATAATCCTCTTGTTCATCGGCGATCAGCGCGCTGTTGTGCCAGATAGGCACGCCGTCGCGACGCCAGTAGCAGTTAAGCGACCAACGCGGCAGTTGCTCGCCGGGGTACCACTTGCCCTGGCCGAAATGCACCAGGCCCTTGGGGGCATAGTGCCGGCGCAGGCGTTGGAACAGCTCGGCGGACAGGCGACGCTTGTCCGGCCCCAGGGCGGCGGTGTTCCATTCGGCGCCGTCAGGGTCGTCGATAGAGACGAAGGTCGGCTCGCCGCCCATGGTCAGGCGCACGTCGTGCTTGAGCAGGTCAGCGTCGATCTGCCGGCCCAGGGCCTGGATCGCCAGCCATTGCTCTTCGGTGTAGGGCTGGGTCACCCGTGGCGCTTCCCAGAGGCGCTCCACCGACATCTCGTGGGTAAATTCACACTCGCACGGCTCCACCAACCCGCTGATCGGCGCGGCAGATGATGGATCGGGGCTACAGGCCAACGGGATATGCCCTTCACCGGCGAACAGCCCGGAAGTCGCGTCAAGGCCAATCCAGCCGGCGCCGGGCAAATACACTTCGCACCAGGCGTGCAGGTCGGTGAAGTCCACCTCGGTACCGGACGGGCCGTCGAGGGCTTTGACGTCGGCGGTGAGCTGGATCAGGTAACCAGAGACAAATCGCGCCGCCAACCCGAGGTTGCGCAGCACTTGCACCAACAACCAGGCCGAGTCGCGGCAGGAGCCGGAGGCATTTTCCAGGGTGAATTCCGGGGTTTGCACGCCCGGCTCCATGCGGATCAGATAGCCGATATCGGCGGCCAGGCGCTGGTTCAGCCCAACCAGGAAATCCACCGCAGGTAATGGCGTACGGTCGATACCGGCCAGGTACGCGGCGAATCTTGGCGTCAGCGGCAAAGTTTCCAGGTACGGCGCCAGTTCGCGTTGCTCATCGGCGGCGTAGTTGAACGGGATTTTTTCGGCATACGGCTCAAGGAAAAAATCGAATGGGTTAAACACCGCCATCTCGGCAACCAGGTCGACTTCGATACGCAGTTCGTCCGTCTTTTCCGGGAAGACCAGACGCGCCAGGTAATTGCCCTGGGGGTCTTGCTGCCAATTGATGAAATGCTGCTCGGGCAGCACTTTCAACGCGTAGGACAAGATCCGCGTACGGCTATGGGCTGCCGGGCGCAAACGCACGATCTGGGGGCCGAGTTCGACAGCGCGGTCGTAGCGGTAGTGCGTAACGTGGTGCAACGCAACATGAATCGACACGGCGGCCTCCTGCGAGCCAGGGCATAAGCACAACGCGCGCAAGACTTATGCCAGGGCGGCGGTCATTGCGCTTTATCGTGGGACCCGGTGCAGTACAGCACCAAAACGGCGCCAACGTACGTACCACAGTGCAAGAGCCGCACACATTTGTGGCGTCAGTGTGAGGATGGATGGTGAATCTACCCAATCAACGGGCTTTGCGCTTTGCGATTGCGGTTTGGCGCAGATGGCGTATCTCGGACAGTTTTTTGCGCATTTCGCGGTGGCGTTTGCTGTTGAGCAGCAGTAACCCCAACAGCGCAAATAGGTCACGCCTGCCATGGAAACTGCGGCTGAGCCGGAGAAGATCGCCATGAAAATCGTCCCCATGAATACGGGGAAATAGCGCGCCAGGAATCTGTTTATCGAAGGAGGCTCCTTTACATGCGACTACTTGATCTGACGGTTGATTTGACAGACTGCCGAATGCGACGGATTTCCACGAGTTTCGTGCGCATCTCTCGTTGAACCTTGCTATTAAGTGTCAATAATCCGAGCAATGGGAATAACAGCGCCAACCCATAAAGAACTTTGTGAGGCCGGAATTGAACCATCGGAACGACAAACAGTAGACAGGCGACGTAGATACCGACCATTACCCACACCCAGGAGGGTCTGCCCCGCAAAATCATAAAGTTACTATGGACCGTCAACAGAATGAGCAGCGCCCCGACAGACATGATCTTGAGCCCCACTTGAGCCATCGGCGCATCACGAAAATAGGTGACGAACGCCAGCGCCACAGCCAACGCCAAAGAAAAACACGCAGCAAATACGCCGCCCATAAACGTCAGAAAGTATTGCCTGAAAAAGTCGCGTAGCGTCATTAACTCGTTCATTCGTTTATTTCCTCGTACAACCCTATCGCTATGGTATTGACGTTTCCGGAGTACGCACTCCCGCCAAACCCTATGCTTGCGCCCAGGACGTCTTTGATCTGGGTAGTGGTGCTGTGCTTGAGCTGCGTAGGGGTGAAACGCTTGGTGAGTTCACCCGACGCCTGCTTCAATTTGAGCATCTTCGCAGTCAAGCTGGGATGGTTGATGCTGAGTAGCTCTTTCGTGAGCTTGGCTCTTTCCTGGCGATTCAACCCGCGAAGCACGTCACGCAGACTCTTGCCCGTCGATGCTTTGGCGGCCCTGACCAGCTTGACCGTCGTCAGGGCCGAAGCGCTCACGCCTACCAGTGATACTGCGTCCAGCACAATGGAAGCATTCTGGTACCAGCCCTCACTGTCGAGCCAATCCTTTACCTCAGGCTTGGCGACCTCCAGCGCTGTCCGGGCAATGCCGTTGAAACACTGAAGCGAACTTGCGCCGGCAGCCGCATACCCCACCACAACGATGACGGAACTGGCGCCGGCACTGAAAGGCACCAGAATTGTTCCACTGGCGATCGCAGCCCAACTGATGACAGCCCCAAAACAGGAGACTCCGGTATTCACGGCTTCGCCAATCAGTCGCGATTCTCGAGGATTGCTCACGACATGTTGAGCAAACTGCGTCGGCGCAATGTATTTCTGCGCCTCGCGCAAAATGATGCGCTTGGGCTTGATGCTGCAGATGGGCTTGAATTCGCGCAGGGTAATGACGTTGAAGTCGGCGTCGATGTATACGACGCCTGCGCCAACGATACCTGGATCGGCGTCAATGGCCGCAAACAGCCGCGGCAGGTTGATCTGGCTTTCGATGCGCTGGCGCGCCATGAACTGGGAGCGGTTGGAGTCCATGCCGATGCCGGCCAGGGGGTTGCCCATGGGGTGTTCTTCCTTGAAAGGGTGGAGACTGGACTGACGCTATCGGGAGCAAGCCCCCTCCCACATTTTGAATGTATTCACACATTAAAGTGTGGGAGGGGGCTTGCTCCCGATAGCGATCTAATGGGCGCCACCTTACCAAACAGACTCACCACCGACCAGAAAGCAAAACGCCAGCACGAGGCTGGCGTTTTGTAGGTTCAGGCAGCGATCAACGCGGCACCACCGGTTTGCGCGCAGGCTTGCCGCCTTTGCCCTTGGCCGCATCGGTGCGTTCCTTCGCCGCTTGCTTGTTACGCGCCTGGGCCGCTGCCTTGGCTTGCTCACGCTTGTCCCACGGGTTGCTGCCGTCGCTGCCACGGGGTGGCAGGCCGGTGTGCTGGGTGAGGATTTTGGTCGTGGTTTCCTTGGCGACCTTGTGGCTGCCGGCCGGCGTCGAGTTCTTGCGCCGGGCGCTCTGGTAGCTGTCGGTGGACGGCTGGTGCAGCGGGATCAGTTGGTCTTTCCCAGGCCCGATCAGGTCGGCACGGCCCATGCGGGTCAGCGCTTCACGCAGCATCGGCCAGCCCTTCGGGTCGTGGTAGCGCAGGAACGCCTTGTGCAGACGGCGCTGCTCTTCGCTCTTGACGATAGTCACCGCGTCGCTCTTGTAGGTGACCTTGCGCAGCGGGTTCTTGCCCGAGTGGTACATCGCCGTGGCGGTAGCCATTGGCGAGGGGTAGAACGCCTGCACCTGGTCGGCACGGAAGCCGTTGCCCTTGAGCCACAGGGCCAGGTTCATCATGTCTTCATCGGTGGTGCCCGGGTGGGCGGCGATGAAGTACGGGATCAGGTACTGCTCCTTGCCCGCTTCCTTGGTGTACTTCTCGAACATGCGCTTGAACTTGTCATAGCTGCCAATGCCCGGCTTCATCATCTGGTTGAGCGGACCTTCCTCGGTGTGTTCCGGGGCGATCTTCAAGTAGCCCCCCACGTGGTGGGTCACCAGCTCTTTGACATATTCTGGCGACTCGACGGCCAGGTCATAGCGCAGGCCGGAAGCGATCAGGATCTTCTTCACGCCCGGCAACGCTCGGGCACTGCGATACAGCTGGATCAACGACGAGTGGTCGGTGTTCAGGTTCGGGCAGATGCCAGGGAACACGCAGGATGGCTTGCGGCACGCGGATTCGATTTCCGGACTCTTGCAGGCGATGCGGTACATGTTCGCAGTCGGACCACCGAGGTCGGAAATCACACCGGTGAAACCCGGGACCTTGTCGCGGATCTCTTCGATCTCGCGGATGATCGACTCTTCGGAACGGTTCTGGATGATGCGGCCTTCGTGCTCGGTGATCGAGCAGAAGGTGCAGCCGCCGAAGCAGCCACGCATGATGTTCACCGAAAAGCGGATCATGTCGTAGGCCGGGATTTTCTCCTTGCCGTACGCCGGGTGCGGTACGCGGGCGTAAGGCATGCCGAACACGTAGTCCATCTCTTCGGTGGTCATCGGGATGGGTGGCGGGTTGAACCACACGTCCACTTCACCGTGCTTCTGCACCAGGGCGCGGGCGTTACCTGGGTTGGTTTCCAGGTGCAGCACGCGGTTGGCGTGGGCGTAGAGCACCGCGTCGCCGCGAACTTTTTCCACCGAGGGCAGGCGGATAACGGTCTTGTCGCGGGTCATGCGCGGGCTGGCCAGGATCTGCACGACCTTGGCTTCCTCCGGATCGTCCACCGGCCCCTTTTCCTGCTCGATGGCGCAGGCTTGGGTGTCCTGGGTGTTCACATAGGGGTTGATGATCTTGTCGACCTTGCCCGGGCGGTCGATACGCGTGGAGTCCACTTCGTACCAGCCTGCCGGCGTGTCACGGCGAATGAACGCGGTGCCGCGCACATCGGTGATGTCTTCGATCTTGTGGCCCCACGACAGGCGCTGGGCGACTTCGACGATGGCGCGCTCGGCGTTGCCGTACAGCAGGATATCGGCGGTGGCGTCGATCAGGATCGAGTTGCGCACACGGTCCTGCCAGTAGTCGTAGTGGGCGATGCGGCGCAGGGAGGCTTCGATGCCGCCCAGCACGATCGGCACGTTCTTGTAGGCTTCCTTGCAACGCTGGCTGTACACCAGGCTGGCGCGGTCCGGGCGTTTGCCGGCCATGCCGCCTGGGGTGTAGGCGTCGTCGGAACGGATTTTCTTGTCGGCGGTGTAGCGGTTGATCATCGAGTCCATGTTGCCGGCCGCGACACCGAAGAACAGGTTCGGCTCGCCGAGCTTCATGAAATCGTCTTTGGACTGCCAATTCGGCTGGGCAATGATCCCGACGCGGAAGCCCTGGGCCTCCAGCAGCCGGCCGATGATCGCCATGCCGAACGATGGATGGTCAACGTAGGCATCACCGGTGACGATGATGATGTCGCACGAATCCCAGCCAAGCTGATCCATCTCCTCCCTGCTCATCGGCAGGAATGGCGCAGGACCGAAACATTCGGCCCAGTACTTGGGATAGTCAAATAACGGCTTGGCTGTTTGCATGACGGTGACCGGTGTTGAGATGAAAAATCGCGGGCGCGGAATATAGCACAAATTTTGACCAATTCCGACGGCAATGGTCGGCTTTAATCCTGGCCGTCTCCCTCCGCGCCGGGCGCCCAGCTTTTACGGGCGTGCGGGTAACAAGTAGATAACCTTCAGCGACGAAAACCCTGGATAGGCTGGCCCCAAATGACTATCCATTTGGAGCCCCTGATGACCAGCAACCCCACGCCTGCGTTTTCGACTCACGCAGCCTTTATTCGCACCCAACTGCCGGCCTGGCTGACGCTTGCGCCCAAGGAGTTGCGCAAAGCGTTGCGTGAAAGCCTGCGCAAGAGCAATAAGGCCAGGCATGATCTCAAGGCCTATCTGCACAGCCTCAAAAGCCCGGAAGCGTATGCGCGGCCCATGCTCAGGCAAGCCCTGCAACGCAAGTTTCCCGGCCAGCGGATCGATGAGTCCGCGCTCCTGGTGCGCAAATGGAAGCACCAACACTTGCTGGGCCTGGTCAAGACGGCCGCAGGCACTACGGAGCAGAGCCTGTTGGAGGTAGCGCTACAAAACTTCGAAGCGGACGAAGCCGAAGGCAAGGGTATCGAGGCCGGCTCGGGCATCTACACCCAGGCCGGAGGTGGCCGCCAGCTCAGCCCCGTGACACCGCAGCAAATGGCCAAACTGTGCCGCGATCTGGATATCGGCCGGTATTACCAGTATCACGTTGAACAGGTACTGGGCACCACCCATACCCTGACCATGACCTCGCACGTGCGCGTGCTGTTTGTCGAAAAAGAAAAGCACAGCCTCGCGGTGTCGCTGCATTTGGCGCGACTGAACAATGTGCTGGTTCAAGAACGCTATGATCAGTTGCTTGCACTGGCGCGCGACGGCAGCCACCCACAGTTGCGCTGCAGCCACCTTACCCTCGACACGGTCGTGCTGCCCAACGTGCTGGTGTTCGAATGGGGCAGCGACAACCCGCAACAGTTGCTCTACGTGCCGGAGGATCCAGCGGCCCCCTTGCGCTTGCACTCGTCCGAGGAAGACTTGAACCAGCAGTTGGCGGACCGACTGAGCAACACACCCGGCTACCTGGCGTTTTTCAAGCGCCTGGTGCCCTTGCATCATCGCGATACCCTGCTCGAGGTACGACCCGCCTGGAGAGACTGGTTCTCCGTCGGGGCTACCGGCAAACTGATACCGGCCAGCCTGGCCAAACCCATGAGGCCGGCACGGAGTTGCGCTGGGACTACGGTTACGACGAAAAGATGATCAAGCAGCTGTTCAGCAAGGCCGATTGACGCTTGGCTATTCGTCGTCGTCGAAGTTGTAGCTGCCCGGCGCCAGGTTTTCGAAGCGCGTGTACTTACCGATGAACGCCAGGCGGATAAAGCCGATGGGGCCGTTCCGCTGCTTGCCGATGATGATCTCGGCGATGCCCTTGTGCTCGGTCTCGGGGTGGTACACCTCGTCGCGGTACACAAACATGATGACGTCGGCATCCTGCTCGATCGCTCCGGATTCACGCAAGTCGGAGTTCACCGGGCGCTTGTTGGGCCGTTGTTCCAGGGAACGGTTGAGCTGGGACAGGGCCACCACCGGGCAGTTGAATTCCTTGGCCAGGGCTTTCAGGGACCGGGAGATTTCAGAGATCTCGTTGGTACGGTTGTCACCGCTGGAACCCGGGATCTGCATCAGCTGCAAGTAGTCGATCATGATCAGTGCGATGTCGCCGTGCTCACGCACCAGGCGACGGGTACGCGCACGCATTTCGGACGGGCTGATACCGGCGGTGTCATCGATGAACAGCTTGCGGTCGTTGAGCAGGTTGACCGCCGAGGTCAGGCGCGGCCAGTCGTCGTCTTCCAGTTGGCCGGAACGCACTTTGGTCTGGTCGATACGCCCCAGGGACGAGAGCATACGCATGATCAGCGATTCGCCTGGCATCTCAAGGGAATACACCAGCACCGCCTTGTCGCTGCGCAGTACGGCGTTTTCCACCAGGTTCATCGCAAAGGTGGTCTTACCCATGGATGGACGACCGGCGACGATGATCAAGTCGGACGGCTGAAGGCCGCTGGTCTTTTCGTCGAGGTCGGTGTAGCCGGTGGAAATACCGGTGATGGCCGCATCGGTGTTGAACAAGGTGTCGATACGGTCGATGGCCTTGGTCAGCAGGTCGTTGACGCTGACCGGGCCACCGGTCTTGGGCCGCGCTTCGGCGATCTGGAAGATCTGGCGCTCGGCTTCGTCGAGGATCTCGGCGGCGGTACGGCCTTCGGGGTTGAAGGCACTGTCGGCGATCTCGGTGCTGATGCCGATCAACTGGCGCAAGGTGGCGCGCTCGCGGACGATCTGCGCATAGGCCTTGATGTTGGCGACGGACGGCGTGTTTTTCGCCAACTCACCGAGGTAGCCCAGGCCACCGACCTGGGAGGTCTGGCCTTCCTTGTCCAACTGCTCGGCCAGGGTCACCACGTCGATCGGTGAGTTCTGGTCAGCCAGCTTGGCGATGGCGCGGAAGATCAGGCGGTGGTCATGGCGATAGAAGTCACCGTCCGAGACTTGATCCAGCACGCGTTCCCAGGCGTTGTTGTCCAGCATCAAACCACCGAGCACGGCCTGTTCGGCCTCGATGGAATGCGGCGGCACCTTCAGGGCAGCGGTTTGCAGATCGTATTGCTCAGGAGCGGAGATTTCGTTCATGGCCACTTGGAATTTAAGGGTGTGTAGAAAAACAAAAGGCACGACCTGTAAACAGGATCGTGCCCGATGTTAACCGCCTGGCACGCGAGGTGCCAGTCAGTTAGGTGCGGCTTAAGCTGCTACCACGACAACGCGTACGGTGGCTTCAACTTCGGCGTGCAGGTGCACGGCTACGTCGAATTCGCCTACGTTGCGGATGGTGCCGTTCGGCAGACGAACTTCGCTCTTCTGCACTTCAACGCCGGAGGCGGTCAGTGCATCAGCGATGTCGTGGGTGCCGATCGAACCGAACAGCTTGCCTTCGTCACCGGCGGTGGCAGTGATAGTCACTTCCAGCTCAGCCAGTTGGGCAGCGCGAGTTTCGGCCGAAGCTTTTTTGTCTGCTGCGGCTTTTTCCAGCTCAGCGCGACGCTCTTCAAACGCAGCCAGGTTGGCAGCGGTTGCAGCGGTGGCTTTGCCGTATGGCAGCAGGTAGTTACGACCGTAGCCGGCCTTAACGTTCACTTTGTCGCCCAGGTTGCCCAGGTTGGCGACTTTTTCCAGAAGGATCAGTTGCATGTGAAAATCCTCTAACTTTTAACCTTCACCGTTCGCGTTATCGGCGTCTTTCGACGCCAGACGACCGCGAAAATCAATCAGGCCGTCGACAATGGCCAAGACCACGAGTAACGGATAGATCAGCTGCATGAACAGCAACAGCGTGACGTACAACCCCACCAGCCAAAACCTGGCCAGGCGCTTGCGCGCAACCAGCCCATGGATCAGGGCCAGCCCGGCAAACACCAGCGGTACGCTGCAAATCGGCGCCAGCAAGGCCATCTGTGGGCCGAAGTTCGGCCCGACAACCATGCACGCCAGCAGCAACATCGCCGGCCCCGCCGGGATTCTGATACTGCGAAACTCGCGACCAAAACCACCCGGGTTGTACAACAACGCCTGCCAGTAACGCCCAAGAATCAGGCTCAGCACGCTGACGACCTGCAACAATGCCGCAATCAGGCCGGTCAGGACCGGGGCAATCAGTGACGCAAACCGCGCTCGCTCATCTACCGACAACTGCTGGTAGAGATCCCCGAGGGCCAACGGCAGGATCTTGACGATCTCCTGCGACAGCGCCTCGATTTGCGGGCGGAAAGCCGCGCCAAGCATCACTGAGTACACCAACCCCAATGCCACGCTGACCAGCAGCGTACGGACCCAGGACTCACTTGCGCGCAGAACCAACGCAAGGCTCGATGACCCCAGCAGTACCAGAAGTACCCGTGGATCACCCATTTGCAGCCACCAGATCAAGGCCGGCAACAAACCCAGGGCAAGAACGCCAAGGGCGTCCTTCAAACCGCGCCGCAGCAGCACAAGGCAACCAGCGGCAGCACCCAACCAATAAAGCAACGGCAATGCCGCACAGCCAGCCACTACCAGAGTGGCCTGCACGCGACCGCGCATGATGAACTCAGCTAAGGCGCGCATGCATTCAATCCCTTACTACTTGTCGACTGCCCGGTCTCAGCGGCCGTGGCTGTCGGTGTAGGCCAGCAGGGCCAGGAAGCGGGCGCGCTTGATAGCGGTGGCCAGCTGACGCTGATAACGTGCTTTGGTACCGGTGATACGGCTTGGAACGATTTTGCCGGTCTCGGATACGTAGGCTTTCAGAGTGTTGAGATCTTTGTAATCGATCTCTTTCACGTCTTCAGCGGTGAAACGGCAGAATTTACGACGACGGAAGAAACGTGCCATTTGATAGGCTCCTTAAAAGGTCCGTGGATTACTCGTCAGCGTTATCGCTGTTGTCACTGTCATCAGCGCTATCATCAGCGCCTTCTTCAGGACGGTCGCGACGCTCACGGCGCTCACTGCGGTTTTCTTCAGCCTTGAGCATCTCGGATTGGCCGGTAACGGCTTCTTCGCGACGGATGACCAGGTTACGGATCACTGCATCGTTGTAGCGGAAGTTGTCTTCCAGCTCGGCCAGGGCCTTGCCAGTGCACTCAACGTTCAGCATCACGTAGTGAGCCTTGTGAACATTGTTGATTGCGTAGGCCAGTTGACGACGGCCCCAATCTTCCAGACGGTGGATTTTGCCGCCGTCTTCTTCGATCAGCTTGGTGTAACGCTCAACCATGCCGCCGACTTGCTCGCTTTGATCCGGGTGGACCAAAAAGATGATTTCGTAATGACGCATGAATGCTCCTTACGGGTTGTAGCCTGCCGCTCAAAAACGGTCAGACAAGGAGTGAATGACACTTATGGATCTTGCCGCAGGGGAGGCACATGCGTGCCTGCCAGGAAGGCAAGGGGCGCAATTGTAGAGAAGGGGGAGAAGCGGCGCAAGGTGATTGGTGATTATTTGAACAATGCTTACTGACACCAGAAACCAATGTGGGAGGGGGCTTGCTCCCGATAGCAGTGTGTCAGCCAAACATTAGCTGACTGATACACCGCAATCGGGAGCAAGCCCCCTCCCACATTTTGGTTCTGTGCCAGGCTCGGGATTACTTCTTGGCCTTGACCTTGGCACCGCGCTGACGCTGGGCCTCAAACAGACATACACCCGTTGCAACCGACACGTTCAGACTGCTGACACTACCGGCCATCGGCAAGTGCACCAGGTAATCGCAATGCTCACGGGTCAGGCGACGCATGCCTTTGCCTTCGGCGCCCATGATCAGGATGGTCGGGCCGGTGAGGTCCTGATCATAGATGCTGACCTCGGCCTCGCCTGCCGTACCCACGACCCACAAGCCACGCTGCTGGAGTTTCTCCAGGGTGCGCGCCAGGTTGGTCACGGCCACCAATGGAATCACTTCCGCCGCACCGCAGGCGACTTTACGCACTACGGGTGTCAGGGTCGCTGACTTGTCCTTGGGGACGATCACCGCCAGCGCGCCGGCGGCGTCCGCCGAACGCAGGCAGGCGCCGAGGTTGTGCGGGTCGGTCACGCCGTCCAGCACCAGCAGGAGCGGCGCACCTTCGGTACGGTCGAGCAGCTCGTCGAGCATCGCTTCGCCCCAGACCTGGCTCGGGCTGACGTCCGCCACCACGCCCTGGTGCACGCCTTCGACCCAGACGTCCATTTCACGACGCTCGGCCTGGCCGATGGCCACCTTGTTTTGCGTGGCCAGTTCGACCAGCGCCTGTACACGCGGCTCGCTGCGGCCTTCGGCCAACCACACCTGCTTGACGCGCTTGGGATGGTGACGCAGCAGTGCTTCTACGGCGTGCACGCCGTAGATTTTTTCCAGACTCATGACTTGGCCTTAGGTTTGCGCGACCCGCTGCTTTTAGCGGGGGCCGAACCCGCTTTCGGCGGGCCTTTACGGTGTTTACTCGGCTTGCTCGACGGCTTTTCCGCCCCTTGGGACTTTCCCCCAGACGCCGCTTTACCACCGCTTTTGGCTTCGTTGAGCAACTGCTGCTTCAACTCGCGGCTCTTGCGCAGCTCGGCGTTTTTCGCCGCGGCATCACTTGGGCGGTAGGCTTCAGGGGCCTTGTCCTTGGCAGAAGAGCGACGACCGGACTTGGCCGGTGCAGGCTCGGCGACTGCCGCTTTCGCAGGTGCCCCTTTGCCCTTGGTCGCCGGGGCTGCGGTTTCACTGCCACGCTTTTTACGGCCAGCCGGTTCTGCGGGCTTGTCAGGCATGCCGAAGTCGATCTTGCGCTCGTCGAGGTCGACGCGCATGACCTGCACTTCCACGGTATCGCCCAGGCGGAAGCTGCGCCCGGTGCGCTCGCCCGCCAGGCGGTGATGCACAGGGTCGAAGTGGTAGTAGTCACCCGGCAAGGCGGTGACGTGCACCAGGCCCTCGACGTAGATGTCGGTCAGCTCGACGAACAGGCCAAAGCCGGTCACGGCGGTGATCACACCCGGGAACGTCTCGCCCACGCGATCCTTCATGAACTCGCACTTGAGCCAGTTCACTACGTCACGGGTGGCTTCGTCGGCGCGGCGCTCGCTCATGGAGCACTGCTCGCCCAGCTGTTCCAGGGCCGCCTCGTCGTACGGATAGATCCGTGCCTTCGGAATGGTCATGGCACCGGCGCGCTTGACGTGCGGGGTGTTCTGCTTGGAGTGGATCACGCTGCGGATCGCCCGGTGCGTGAGCAAATCCGGGTAGCGACGAATCGGCGAGGTGAAGTGGGTATACGCCTCGTAATTCAAGCCGAAGTGGCCCTGGTTGTCGGCGCTGTATACCGCCTGGCTCAGCGAGCGCAGCATCACGGTCTGGATCACGTGGTAATCCGGACGGTCCTTGATGCTGGCCAGCAGGGCCTGGTAATCCTTCGGCGTCGGGCCGTCCTTGCCTTTGTGCAGGGACAGGCCAAGCTCACCGAGGAACGCGCGCAGCTTTTCCAGGCGCTCCGGCGGCGGGCCGTCGTGCACCCGGTACAACGCTGGAATTTCGTGCTTCTTCAGGAATTCGGCGGTGGCCACGTTGGCCGCCAGCATGCATTCCTCGATCAGCTTGTGTGCGTCATTACGGGTGGTCGGCGTGATAGCGGCGATCTTGCGCTCGGAACCGAAGACAATCCGGGTTTCCTGGGTTTCAAAATCGATCGCGCCACGGGTATGACGGGCACCCAGCAACACCTTGTACAGCGCGTAGAGCTGCTTGAGGTGTGGAACCACGCCAGCGTATTCGCTGCGCAGGGCCTTGGCTTCGCTGGTCTTCGGTGTTTCCAGGATGGTGCTGACCTTGTTGTAGGTCAGGCGTGCCTGGGAGTGGATCACCGCTTCGTAGAACTGGTAGTCGGTCATCTCGCCGGTTTTCGAGATGGTCATCTCGCACACCATGGCCAAGCGGTCGACTTTCGGGTTCAGGGAGCACAGGCCGTTGGACAGCTGCTCAGGCAGCATCGGGATTACGCGCTCAGGGAAGTACACGGAGTTGCCGCGCACCTGGGCTTCGTTATCCAGGGCCGAACCGATCTTCACGTAGCTGGACACGTCGGCAATCGCGACGAACAGCTTCCAGCCGCCGGAGAACAGGCGCAGTTTGCCGGGCTTGGCTTCGCAGTAGACCGCATCGTCGAAGTCGCGGGCATCTTCGCCGTCGATGGTGACGAACGGCAGATGACGCAGGTCGATGCGTTTTTCTTTGTCTTTGTCTTCGACTTCCGGCTTGAGCTTGGCGGCTTCCTTGAGTACCGCCTCAGGCCAGACGTGAGGAATATCGTAGGTGCGCAGCGCAACGTCGATTTCCATGCCCGGCGCCATGTAGTTGCCGACCACTTCAACGATATCGCCCTGGGGCTGGAAGCGCGCAGTCGGCCAATGGGTGATCTTCACCTCGACGAACTGGCCCACCTTGGCGGCGCCATTGCGGCCCGGCGTGATCAGCACTTCCTGCTGGACCTTCGGGTTATCCGGCACCACAAAGCCGATGCCGCCTTCTTCGAAGTAACGGCCGACGATGGACTCGTGGGCACGGGACACCACTTCGACGATCACGCCTTCACGGCGACCGCGACGGTCGAGGCCGGAAACGCGCGCCAGGGCACGGTCGCCATCGAACACCAGGCGCATTTGCGCAGGGCTCATGAACAGGTCGTCGCTGCCGTCGTCCGGGATCAGGAAGCCAAAGCCGTCACGGTGGCCGGCGATGCGGCCCAGGATCAGGTCGAGCTTGTCTACCGGTGCGTAGGTGCCGCGGCGGGTGTAGATCAGTTGCGCGTCGCGCTCCATGGCGCGCAGGCGGCGGCGCAGGGCTTCGAGCTGGTCTTCGGTGGTCAGACCGAATTCTTCGACCAACTGCTCGCGGCTAGCAGGCGAACCACGATCGGCGAGGTGCGCCAGGATCAGTTCGCGGCTAGGAATAGGGTTTTCATATTTTTCCGCTTCACGAGCGGCCTCGGGATCGAGGGACTGCCAATCGGCCATTAGAGAGTTTTCACCTTGTCTATATGTGGGTTAGTTTGGCATACGCGTATTGAAACGGGAAATTTCAGGTATCAACAAGCGTTTAAAAGCCTTTTGCGACCCCCGGCGCGCACCTTGCACGACCATTGGCGAAATTTTCCAGGCTTTTTTGATGGCAGGGGTTTACAGCGCAAATATCGCTCCGTATAGTGCGCGCCATCGACGACGGCAACGTTGTCAGATAATGCCCAGGTGGTGAAATTGGTAGACACGCCAGCTTCAGGTGCTGGTGATCGCAAGGTCGTGGAAGTTCGAGTCTTCTCCTGGGCACCAAATTCAGATCAAACCCGCGAAAGCGGGTTTTTTCGTTTCAGGCCTTTGATTTTTAACGGAAAAATTGATTTATATTTTTCGAATCAGGGGTTTACAGATCAAAAAGGCCGCCGTATAGTTCGCCCCATCGACAGCGGCAACGTTGTTAGATAATGCCCAGGTGGTGAAATTGGTAGACACGCCAGCTTCAGGTGCTGGTGATCGCAAGGTCGTGGAAGTTCGAGTCTTCTCCTGGGCACCAAATTCAGATCAAACCCGCGAAAGCGGGTTTTTTCGTTTCTGACGCTTGAAAAACTCCCCAGTGATTTCCCCGCTCATCCGCACATGAGAAGTTTTATCGTTTATCCTTGCAATGATTTGTTGCATATAGCGAGGAACACTTCGGATGATGATCCGCGATAACCGTCTCACAACATCCCTTCTGCGCGGCCTGAGCCTCACCCTGCTCGGCCTGACACTGCTCTCGCCCGCCGCCTACTCCGCCGACAAGATCGCCCTGACCTTGTACAACGGCCAACATAAGGAAGTCGGCGATGAACTCGCCAAAGCCTTTGAAGCCAAGACTGGCATTCACGTTAACGTGCGTAAAGGCAGCAGCAATCAGTTGGCCAGCCAGGTCGTCGAAGAAGGTGACCGTTCCCCTGCCGACGTAATCTATACCGAAGAGTCGCCGCCACTGAACAAACTCGGCGAGCAAGGCTTGCTGGCGAAGATCGATGCCAGCACCCTGGATGTACTGCCCAAAGATTACGTCGGCCGTAACGGCGATTGGATGGGCGTGACCGCCCGCACCCGCGTCGTGGCTTTCAACCCAAAACTGATTGCTGAAAAAGACCTGCCCAAGTCGGTATTGGACTTCGCCGGCCCCGAGTGGCAAGGCAAGGTCGGCTTCGTACCCACCAGCGGCGCCTTCCAGGAGCAAGCGGTGGCGATCATCAAGCTGCACGGTCGCGAAGCTGCCGAAGAGTGGCTGACCGGCCTGCGCGCCTTCGGCAAGGTATACAGCAACAATATGGTCGCCCTCAAGGCCGTGGAAAATGGCGAAGTGGCCACCGTGCTGGTGAATAACTATTACTGGTTTGCCCTGAAGAAGGAAAAAACCAACCTGGATTCCCAACTGCACTATTTCACTGATGGCGATGCCGGCGGCCTGATCACCGTGTCCTCCGCTGCCGCACTGAAATCCAGCAAGCATCCCAAGGAAGCTCAGCAATTGCTGGCATTCATGGCCAGTGAAGAAGGCCAGCGCGTGATCACCAACACCTCGGCCGAGTACCCGCTGCGCAAGGGTATGGAATCCAACCGTGGCCTCAAGCCCTTCAGCGAGCTTCAACCGCCGAAAGTCACTCCGGCCGACCTTGGCAACGCTGAGGAAGCACTGGAGCTGGAACGTGATGTTGGCTTGAACTGATGAACCCGTCGCTGACGACCGGCGCATTCAGCCCCCGGCGCAAACGCCCTTCGATCTGGCTGTTGCTGCCGGTGCTGTTGCTGGTTGGCCTGAGCCTGCTGCCACTGGCATATGTCGGGCTCAAGGCTTGGCAGGCCGGCTGGGCAGAGGCGGTGCATCTGTTGTGGCGGCCGTATGTCTTTGGCCTGCTGCGCAACACCCTCGCGCTGATGGTCGGCGTGACGGTGGCCTGTGGCGTGATCGGCCTGTCCCTGGCCTGGCTGCTGGAGCGCAGCAGCCTGCCAGGGCGGCGCCTCTGGGGCGTGATCCTGTGCCTGCCGTTTGCGGTGCCGGCATTTGTCAGCAGCTTTACCTGGGTGTCGTTGAGCGCCAACTTCGAGGGGCTCGGCGGCGCAATCCTGGTGATGAGCCTGTCCAAATACCCGCTGGTGTTTTTGCCGGTGGCGGCAACCTTGCGCAACCTCGACCCGTCCCTGGAAGAATCCGCCCGCACATTGGGGTTGAATCGCTGGGGCGTGTTCTTTCGCATCACCTTGCCGCTGCTGTGGCCGTCGTTGCTGGCCGGGGCGTTGTTGATCGCCCTGCATATGCTGGTGGAGTTCGGCGCGCTGTCGATCATCGGCCTGCAGACCTTCACCACAGCGATCTACCAGCAATTCGAACTGGAATTCAGCAATGCCAATGCCGCGATGCTTTCGGCGGTATTGCTGGTGATGTGCCTGACCTTGTTGTGGCTGGAACTGCGCGTGCGCGGCAAAGGCCGGCATGTGCGCATCGGCCAGGGTGCGGCGCGACATGCCGGACAGGTCCAACTGGGCAAGTGGGCGTTATTGGGTCAGGTGTATTGCCTGGCGCTGGCAATCATCGGCAGTGGCATTCCATTGGGGATGCTCGGTTACTGGCTGGCGGTAGGCTCATCTGCGGCGTTTCCGATGGCAGAGATAGGTGAGGCGCTGCTGTCCTCCCTGGCACTGTCCCTGGGCGGCGCAGCTCTGTGCCTGGCGCTGGCGGTGCCGGTGGGATTGCTGGTGGTGCGCTACAAAGGTCAACTGGCGATCTGGGCCGAGCGCCTGCCTTACTTGCTGCACGCCCTGCCCGGCCTGGTGATCGCGCTGACCCTGGTGTATTTCGCCCTGCACTACGTGCCGGTGCTGTACCAGACCTCGGCGTTGCTGCTGATCGCTTATGCGCTGCTGTTCTTGCCCTTGGCCCAGGCGCCGATTCGCACCGCGCTGAACAAGGCCGCACCGCAATTGGAAGAGGCAGCACGCACGTTGGGCGCTTCGTCGTTCAGTGCGTTTTGCCGAGTGACGTTGCCGATTATCTTCCCGGCGCTGGGGGCGGCATTTGCACTGGTGTTTCTGGATGCGATGAAGGAATTGACAGCGACGTTGCTGTTGAGCCCAACCGGGCTGAATACCTTGGCGACTGCCGTTTGGGCACATACCTCGAATGTGGAGTTTGCGGCGGCGGCGCCTTATGCAGCGTTGTTGATATTGGTGTCGGGGTTGCCGGTGTATTTGCTCACGACTCGGATGTATCTGAGTCGCTGAGATCGCTATCGGAAGCAAGCCCCCTCCCACATTGGAACGCATTCCAAGTGTGGGAGGGGGCTTGCTCCCGATGAGGCCGGCACAGGCAACACTAAGCCCTGAACTGCCCCAGGCTCGCCTTCAACTGCGCCGCCAACCCATCGAGCACCTTGCCACTGGCCGTCGTCTCTATTACCGCCTGCGCCGCACGCTCGGCCTGGGCATGGATTACCTCCACCCGCCCGCGCACTGCATGGGCGCCCTGGGCCTGATGCTCGGCTGCACGAGTCGCCAGTCCGATGGCCGCGTGCACCTGCTCCACCGATGCCTGGACCGTCTGTTGCAAGCGCACGCTGTCGCGCAGCACCAGCAATCCTTCATTGGCCTGGCGCCCAGCCTTACCGATGGTTTCCACCGCCTCACGCGCGCCCTGCTGCAATGCCACGATATGCGCCTGGATATCGCCAGTGGAGCTTTGGGTCTTACTGGCCAATGCACGCACTTCGTCCGCCACCACGGCGAACCCACGACCGGTCTCACCGGCGCGGGCTGCTTCGATGGCTGCGTTGAGTGCGAGTAGGTTGGTTTGCTCGGCGATGCCATGGATTACGGTCAACACCACCTCGATTTGCTCGCTTTGCTGGGCCAGGCGCTCGATAACCTGGGAGCCGGCCTGGACCTGCCCTGCCAACGCCTCGATCAAGCTGCCGACTTCGGCCGACGTGCGCGAATTTTCATCCGTGGCCTGGCGAATATCCACCACTTGTTGCAAGGCTGCCTGCATGGCATGGCTTTCGGCCTGGGCCTCGTCGGCCATTTGCGAGAGTGCGCGCAAACTCTGCGCCACTTCATCACGCTGCAAGCCAGCAGCAGCATCGGCGCCGGCATTGCGCAACGTCATGGCGCCGATTTCCACACCGGTGCGCTGGGCCACGTCGCCTGCTTCGCGCACGATGGGTTGCAATTTATCCACAAAGCGATTGACCGCAGAGGCCATGTCACCAATTTCGTCCTTGCTGTTGATCTGCACGCGCTTGGTAAGATCACCCTCCCCTGCCGCCAGGTCATCCATGGCCGCGATCAGCAGCTTCAAGCGGTTGACCACGCGCCGACCGAGTACGATGGCGATCAGCAGCAATACGCCAAGCCCCACCAAGGCCAGGCCCATGCCGATGCGCCAGCGCAGGGTGCCCGCAGCGTCCTGCACGGCACTGGCGGTATTGGCGGTCATTTGGGTAGCTGTGGCCTGCGCCGATTGCAGTCTGGCGCCCATGGCGGCGGCACTGTCAGCAGCAGCCCCCTTGAGACTATCGCCCACCAATTGGTCACCGCTGGCAATCAGCGCGGCAAAGCGCTTATCCAATGCTTGCAGATCGGCTTCAACCGCCGCAGTGGATACGCCCATGCGCACCTTGCCGATTTCCACGCCGTTGGGGCTGATAGAGGCTTCTACGTAATACACGGAAGGGTCAGTCTTGGCCGCGTCCAGCACTTTATCCAGGGCACGCTCGCCCGCTCCCTTCGCCAGCAGGGCCTGGTTGATCGGGTTTTCGCGATTCAGGTAACGGGTCAAGTGCTCGCCTGCTGCGTCGTCATACACTACGAACAACACATTGGGGTTACGCTGGGCACGCCGGGCGAACTCCGACAGCGTCGGCACATCACTGTCCCACATGGCGCGAGGGGCCACTGAAGCCAACAATTGCGCCATATCATTGGCGGAGTCCTGCAGGTCTTTTTCCAGGGTCGCACGCAGCTGTTTCTGTTCTTCCTGCAAGCGCGTGGAAAGCCCCGCCGTCAGACGCTGGCGGGTACTGGTCGACAGGCTGTCCAGGCTGGAGGTGACTTCCTTGCCCGCCTGGGCCAATTCGCCAGACAGCTTCTGGCTGTCGATACCCAGGCGATTGCTCAAATCGGCCTCCAGTGCAGTGACCGTGCTCCGCGTCAGAGCGACGGCGACCAGCACTTGCACCAAAAGAGCGATACCAAGGGTAACGAAGACCGGCCGCAACAGCCGGCTTTGTAACAATGAGAGAACGGCAGACATCGGGAATCCCTCCACCACGGGTGCCATTAAATTGATAGCACCGCGAAAGAGAGAAACACAGCAAGGGTCGTGCCGCTTGCCAGACAGAAACGACAAAGGGCTCCCGAAGGAGCCCTTTGCTTTTTACATCAACAGCTTATTAAGCGAACGGGTGACGCAGCACGATGGTTTCGTTGCGGTCCGGGCCCGTCGAAATAATGTCGATCGGTGCGCCGATCAACGCTTCAACACGCTTGATGTAGGCACGGGCGTTGGCTGGCAGTTCTTCCAGGGTCTTGGCACCCACGGTCGATTCGGTCCAGCCTGGCACTTCTTCGTACACAGGCTGCAGGCCTACGTAGCTGTCGGCGTCGGTCGGAGCGACATCGTTGCCTTCTGCATCTTTGTAGCCGATGCAGATGTTGATGGTTTCCAGACCGTCGAGGACGTCCAGCTTGGTCAGGCAGATGCCCGAGATGCTGTTCACATCGATAGCGCGACGCAGGATAACGGCGTCGAACCAGCCACAACGGCGAGCACGGCCGGTGGTTGCGCCGAACTCGTGACCTTGCTTGGCCAGGTGTGCACCGACGTCGTCGAACAGCTCAGTCGGGAATGGACCCGAACCGACACGGGTGGTGTAGGCCTTGGTGATGCCCAGGATGTAGTCCAGGAACATCGGGCCAACGCCTGAACCTGTGGCGACTCCGCCGGCGGTGGTGTTGGAGCTGGTGACGTACGGGTAGGTACCGTGGTCGATGTCCAGCAGCGAACCCTGGGCGCCTTCGAACATGATGTCTTTGCCGGCGCGACGCAGGTCATGCAGCTCGGCGGTCACGTCCAGCATCAGCGGCTTGAGCAGTTCAGCGTATTCCTTGCACTCGGCCAGGGTCTTCTCGAACTCGATGGCCGGCTCTTTGTAGTAACCCACCAGCATGAAGTTGTGGTAATCCACCAGTTCACGCAGCTTGTCTTCAAAGCGCGGCATGTTGAGCAGGTCGCCTACACGCAGGCCACGACGGGCTACCTTGTCTTCGTAGGCCGGGCCGATACCGCGACCGGTAGTACCGATCTTCAGCTCGCCACGGGCCTTTTCACGGGCCTGGTCCAGCGCAACGTGGAAGGACAGGATCAGCGGGCAGGACGGACTGATACGTAGGCGCTCACGCACCGGCACGCCTTTCTCTTCCAGCTTGATGATCTCGCGTAGCAGGGCATCAGGTGCGACCACCACGCCGTTGCCGATCAGGCACTGCACACCTTCGCGCAGTACGCCCGAGGGGATCAGGTGCAAGACGGTTTTTTCGCCATCGATGACCAGGGTGTGGCCAGCGTTGTGGCCACCTTGGTAGCGCACTACGGCGGCAGCATGTTCGGTCAGCAGATCAACGATCTTGCCTTTGCCCTCATCACCCCATTGGGTGCCCAGGACTACGACATTCTTACCCATAACACTTGTCCTCATTCGCGCAAACTTGGTGCCGGCGATGGCCGGCAGGAAAACTCAAGAAGCCAGTGGCGATACTTGCCAAAGCCCGTTCTGCTGAATCAATTGCCGGTCGCAGTCCGCTTCACGGGCGGCGGCCAATGGCTGCCCAGGCAAGGCCTGGACCACACGCTGACCCTCACTGCGCAACTGGCAAACCTGCTGCCAGAGTGCCGCGTCCGTACTGTCGGGCATCCAGATGCCACCAGACGGCAGCTCGACCTCAGCACGCCCCAGGGTCACCAGGGTTTTCAAATCGGTGGAGAAACCAGTGGCCGGACGCGCACGACCGAAGTCAGCGCCGATATCGTCATAACGACCACCCTGGGCGATGGCTTGGCCAACACCCGGGACAAATACCGCGAACACCACACCGGTGTGGTAGTGGTAGCCGCGCAACTCACCCAGATCAAAATACAGCGGCAGCTGCGGGAATCGCGCCGACAGGCGCTCGGCGATTGCCAGCACGTCATCCAGCGCAGCCAATACCGGCGCCGGCGCCTTGGCCAGGCGCTCACGTGCAGCCGACAGCACTTCACGGCCACCGCACAGATCAACCAGCGCACGCAGCATACCGGCCAGATCCGCAGGTACACCCTCGGTGAGGGCGACCACTTCATCAATGGCCTTGCGTTGCAGGGCATCGAACAACTGCTGCTCTACTTCGCCGGACAACCCGGCCGCACGGGCCAGGCCGCGGTAGATACCGACGTGCCCCAGGTCCATGTGCACAGCCGGCACGTCAGCCAGTTGCAGCATGGCCAGCATCAGGCTGATCACTTCAACGTCACTGCTCGGGCTGGCATCGCCGTACAACTCGGCGCCCAACTGGATCGGGCTACGGGAAGACGACAAGGCACGCGGCTGGGCATGTAGCACGCTGCCGGCGTAGCACAGGCGGCTTGGACCTTCGCGGCGCAGAGTGTGCGCATCGATGCGCGCCACTTGCGGCGTGATGTCGGCACGGAACCCCATCTGCCGGCCCGATTGCGGATCGATGACCTTGAAGGTACGCAAATCCAGGTCCTGGCCCGCGCCGGTCAGCAGGGATTCCAGGTACTCGATATGGGGAGTCACGACAAACTCGTAACCCCAGCTCTGGAACAGATCCAACACCTGGCGACGCGCTATTTCAATGCGCGCAGCTTCTGGTGGCAGTACTTCTTCGATGCCATCTGGCAGCAGCCAGCGGTCTACCGTTGCCATTACGCCATTCCCCTATGATCCGGGCGGCCAGCCCTCGGCCGAACCTTGAGTGAAGCAGAAAATACCCGCCCCCTGCATAAACCACGCGCAAGAGCGACGTGACGAATGGCCTGTAACCGGCCTCGTCGGGCACTTTCCTCGAAAAACCTGTCACGCCTGCCGAATCAAACATGCAGACGCAAAAAAGCCGGGAATTTCCCGGCTGCCGCATCATACACCCGTTTTCTGAAAGGAGCACCCCGCCAGGCATTTTAGCCGCCCGACGGAGTGCTTCCTACAGAATCAAAGGCTGGTTACTTGGACTTTTCCAGGTAGCGGAAGAAGTCGCTGCTTGGGTCCAGCACCATGACGTCGGTTTTGTTCGCGAAGCTTTCACGGTAGGCGCGCAGGCTACGGTAGAACGCGTAGAACTCCTGGTCCTGGCCGTAGGCCTTGGCGTAGATCGCCGCGGCTTGGGCATCACCATCACCACGGGCCTCTTCAGACTCGCGATAGGCTTCTGCCAGCAGGACACGGCGCTGACGGTCGGCATCCGCACGGATACCCTCTGCCAGCTCGTTACCCTTGGCGCGGTGCTCACGGGCCTCGCGCTCACGCTCGGTGCTCATGCGCTCGAACACGCTGCGGTTGACTTCCTTGGGCAGGTCAATGGCCTTGACCCGGACATCGACCACTTCGATACCCAGCTCTTTTTCCGCCATGGTGTTCAGCGAACGCGTGATGTCAGCCATCAGCGCATCCCGCTCACCGGATACCACCTCGTGCAGGGTGCGTTTACCAAACTGGTCACGCAGGCCCGATTCCAGACGACGCGAGAGACGCTCGTCAGCAATCTGCTTGAGGCCGGAGGTCGCGGTGTAGAAGCGCTCGGCATCCTTGACGCGCCACTTGGCGTAGGCGTCAACCATCACGGCTTTCTTTTCCAGTGTCAGGAAGCGCTGTGTCGGTGCATCCAGGGTCATCAGGCGGGCGTCGAACTTGCGCACCTGGTTGACGTAGGGGACCTTCACATGCAGGCCCGGCTGGACATCCGCCTGGACCACGCGACCGAATTGCAGCAGCACCGCACGCTCGGTCTGAGCCACGATGTAGAAGCAGTTCCAGGCAGCGATGACCACGACGACGCCCACAATCAGGGCGGTCAGCGATTTATTGCTCATCAACGACTCTCCCTGGTACGTGTTTGCTGTTGCAGCAAGTCAGCGGCCGCACGGGCGCTCGCTTCGTTGGCAGCGGCATTGGAACCGGTAGACGGTGCGCTGGTGCCACTACGACCACCTTCGATCATCTTGTCCAGCGGCAGGTACAGCAGGTTGTTCTGCCCTCCCTTGCTGCCAGTCACGAGAACCTTGCTGGTGTTGCTGAAGACTTCCTGCATGGTGTCCAGGTACAGACGCTCGCGGGTGACTTCCGGCGCCTTGCGGTACTCGGCCACCAGCTTGGTAAAGCGATCCGCCTCACCCTTGGCGCGAGAGACCACTTCATCGCGGTAGCCATTGGCATCCTCGATGATGCGCTGGGCCTGACCACGGGCTTCCGGCACGACGCCGTTGGCGTAGGTTTCAGCCTGGTTGCGCGAACGCTGCTCGTCTTCACGGGCGCGGATCACGTCGTCAAAGGCTTCCTGCACTTCACGCGGTGCCGCTGCGCTCTGTACGTTCACCTGGGTGACGGTGATACCGGTGCGATAGGTATCGAGGAAGCGTTGCAGCCGCTCCTTGATTTCACTGGCCATCAATTCACGACCTTCGGTGAGCACCTGGTCCATGGCGGTGGAACCCACCACGTGGCGCAGGGCACTTTCGGTTGCGTGTTGCAGGCTGATTTCCGGCTGGTCGACGTTCAGCACGAAGTCCTGCAGGTTGCTGATCTTGTACTGCACGGTCAGCGGCACTTCGACGATGTTCTCGTCTTCGGTCAGCATCTGGCCCTGTTTGGTGTACGCCCGCTCACGCGTGACGTTCTCCATGTACTTCTTGTCGATCGGCGGGAAATAGATATTCAGGCCCGGGCCGACGGTCTCGTAGTACTTGCCGAAGCGCAGCACCACGGCCTGCTCCTGCTCGTCCACGACGTATACCGCACTGTAGAGCCATACGGCCGCCAGCACGACAAGACCCAGGCCCAACAGGCCATAGCCACCGCCCTTGCTTGTGCGACCGCCGTCGTCACCACCACGTTTTTTTCCACCACCGAACAACCCATTCAGGCTTTCCTGCAGCTTTCGGAAGGCCTCGTCGAGATCCGGTGGCCCCTTGCGGTCGCCGTTATTGCGGCGCTTACCACCCCAAGGATCCTGATTATTCGAGTTGCCACCCGGCTCATTCCAAGCCATAGCGCTCTCCATCTGATAAAGCAAAGACGCACCCACGGCGCGCCGACCAATGCTACAGAATGCCTGCTACCGCGGCACAACCGCTTTAGGAGGCTTTTATTGCAAAGTGTGTTGTTCGATGAACTCTGCCGGTACAACACCCTCGCGACTGACCAGCCGATTGAGTTCCGAGCGCGGCAATCGAACGGCCAGCAAGCTGACACCTTCTTCGTCGTGTTCTTCTTTCTGTACCGCGCCCAATTCGAAAAACTGTGCACGCAGTCGAGCAAAACGCTGAGGCAAGCGCAAGGTGCCGACGAACAAATCGCTGCCGAGCAATTCGGCAATGGCTTGTTCAAGCAGCTCCAGACCACTGCCATCACGCGCCGACAACCAGACCCGTTGGGGCTTGCCGTTTTCGTCGCGCTGGATCTGTGGCTCAACGCCTTCAAGCAAATCGAGTTTGTTATAGACCTCGAGGATCGGCAAGTCCTGGGCACCAATCTCGCCCAGCACCACCATGACCTGTTCAATTTGCAGCATGCGATCCGGTTCGGCCGCATCGATCACGTGCAAGAGCAGGTCGGAATTGCTCGACTCTTCGAGCGTAGACCGAAATGCCTCGACCAGCTTGTGCGGCAAGTGACGAATGAAACCCACGGTGTCGGCCAGGACAATCGGCCCCAGGTCGTCGATATCCAGGCGGCGCAGGGTCGGGTCGAGGGTTGCGAACAGTTGGTCGGCCGCGTACACGTCCGATTTCGTCACGTTGTTGAACAGCGTGGATTTGCCGGCGTTGGTATAACCCACCAGGGAAACGGTAGGGATATCCGCGCGGGTACGGCCACGGCGCGATTGCTCGCGCTGGCTGCGCACTTTCTCCAGGCGGCCCTTGATCTGGCGCAGGCGAACCCGCAGCAGACGCCGGTCGGTTTCCAACTGGGTTTCACCGGGACCACGCATGCCGATACCGCCACCTTGACGCTCAAGGTGCGTCCAGCCGCGAACCAGGCGGGTGCTCATGTGGTCAAGCTGGGCCAGTTCGACCTGGAGCTTGCCTTCATGGGTACGGGCGCGCTGGGCAAAAATATCGAGGATCAGGCCGGTACGGTCAATCACGCGACACTCGAAGACACGTTCGAGGTTACGTTCCTGACTGGGCGTGAGAATGTGATTGAAGATCACCAGATCGGCTTCTTCGGCGTGGACCAGGTCGCGCAGTTCCTCGACCTTGCCGCTGCCTATCAGGTATTTGGCGGTTGGCCGATGACGCGGCACGTTAAAAAACGCAACGGTCTCGGCGCCGGCCGAATTTGCCAACTCCTGAAACTCCTGCGGATCTTCGCGCGCCTCAGGGTCCTGTCCATCCAAGTGAACGAGGATTACTCGCTCACCACCACCGTGGCGCTCAAAGAACAAAGGAGACTCCTATCAGGCGTTACCTGGCTCAGCGTCACCCTGTTCGTCACCTGCTGCGCTAGGCAGACGGATTGGACGAACTGGAACGACTGTCGAGATAGCGTGCTTGTAGACCATCTGGCTGACGGTGTTTTTCAGCAGGATCACGAACTGGTCGAACGACTCGATCGTACCTTGCAGCTTGATACCGTTGACCAGATAGATGGAAACCCCCACTTTCTCTTTACGTAAAGTATTCAAGTAAGGGTCTTGTAGCGAATGCCCTTTTGACATGTGCCGCACTCCTTTAAGGATCAATAATAAAAAATCGGAAAATAGATAGCTTATGGCCGCCACACCCCCAAGGATAGACGGCAATTGCAAGGACTCAGCTCAATATGGAGACCGTTCCCAAGTATTTCAAGGCGCGTGACAGATTGTCGCTGTCCAGGCTGTCCAACCAGTGCAATTCGCTCCAGCTGCGCAGCCAGGTGAACTGGCGCTTCGCCAATTGGCGCGTGGCAATGATGCCGCGCTCCTGCATTTCGGCTGACGTCAGCTTGCCATCCAGATGATCCCAGACTTGGCGGTAGCCTACAGCACGTATCGAAGGCAGCCCGGGATGTAGGTCACCTCTTGAACGCAGTGCTACGACCTCCTCCACAAACCCCTGTTCCAACATAATTGTGAATCTTTGTGCAATTCGTTCATGCAGCACCTGGCGATTTGCCGGAGCGATGGCCAGGTTCGCCACAGTATAGGGCAATTGTGGTTGTCCAGATGCGCCTGCATCAGCACTTTGCGCACTTTGTTTCAGCCTGTGTTCAGTCATGGTCCGGCCACTCACACGCCAGACTTCCAAGGCACGGGTGAGACGCTGGGGGTCATTGGGGTGAATGCGCGCTGCGGACACCGGATCCACGGCCGCCAATTGCTCGTGAAGGGCTTGCCAGCCAAGGCGTGCAGCCTCTTCTTCGAGTTCGGCGCGCACTTGGGCGTCAGCGGGCGGCATATCGGCCAGGCCTTCCTGCAAAGCCTTGTAGTAGAGCATCGTACCGCCCACCAGCAGCGGAATATTGCCCCGCGCGGTGATCTCAGCCATGGCCGCCAGGGCATCGGTGCGAAAATCCGCTGCCGAATAGCTCTCGGCCGGGTCGATGATGTCGATCAAACGGTGCGGATACTGGGCCAACAACGCTTTCGACGGTTTAGCGGTACCAATGTCCATGTCCCGGTAAACCAGGGCAGAGTCAACGCTGATCAGCTCGCAGGGCAACACCTTGGTCAGCTCGATGGCCAGGTCGGTCTTGCCGGCGGCCGTGGGGCCCATCAGGAAGATCGCGGGGGGCAAGGCACTCATCAACGACCGCGCAGGAAGAGTTTGTCCAGATCGTCCAGGCCCATCTGGGTCCAGGTCGGTCGGCCATGGTTGCATTGGCCGCTGCGCTCGGTGTTTTCCATGTCACGCAGCAGGCCGTTCATTTCCGGCAGGGCCAGGCGACGATTGGCGCGGATGGCGCCGTGGCAAGCCATGGTGCCGAGCAGCTCATTGATATGCGCCTGGATGCGGTCACTGGTGCCGTATTCCATCAGGTCTGCCAGCACGTCGGCCACCAGGCGGTTGGCCTCAGCCTGTTTGAGCAACGCGGGAATCTGCCGGATCGCCAGGGTTTCCGGACCTAGACGCTGCAATTCGAAGCCAAGTTTCTGGAACACACTGTGATGCTCTTCCGCGCAATCGGCCTCGCGCTGGCTCACCGCAAGGGATTCCGGCACCAACAGCGGCTGGCCGCTGAGGCCTTCGCTGGCCATGGCGATTTTCAAGCGCTCGTACATGATTCGTTCGTGGGCGGCGTGCATATCCACCAGCACCAGGCCATGAGCGTTTTCAGCGAGGATATAGATGCCCTTGAGCTGCGCCAGGGCGTAACCCAATGGCGGGATATCGCCGCCGCCTTCCGGCAATGAAGGAGCAATACCCGGCTCGGCGCCCGGCAGCGGCGCAAAAAACTCACGGTACGCCGCCTGGGCCTCGGCCACCGGCACTGTCGATTGCGGGCGCGGCGTGTATTGATACTGATAGCCCGCACCGGCACCCGAGTTCGGCGCCGTGTAGGTCGGCTGCGACTGCGGCGATTGCAGCAGGTTGGCGGCCAGGCTCATTTCACCCTGGGGGCCGAACTCTCCGGCTTCCGGGCCAGTTGGCCGTACCACGGCCGTGACAATCGGCGCTGACAGTTGGTCATCCGGACGCACATCGCCCAGGGCGCGGTGCAGCGTGCCATACAGGAAGTCATGCACCATGCGCCCGTCGCGGAAGCGTACTTCGTGCTTGGTCGGGTGCACGTTGACGTCGACCACCGACGGGTCGACCTCAAAGAACAGCACAAACGTCGGATGCCGCCCGTTGAACAGCACATCGCGGTAGGCCTGGCGTACCGCGTGGGCCACCAGCTTGTCGCGTACCGCACGGCCGTTCACAAAGAAATACTGCAAGTCGGCCTGGCTACGGGAAAACGTCGGCAAACCGACCCAGCCCCACAGCCTCAGGCCATTGCGTTCGATCTCAATCGGCAGTGCCTGCTCCAGGAACCCGCCACCGCACACTGCCGCCACCCGGCGAGCGCGTGCGGCGTCGTCGTGGGCTTCGTGCAGGCTGAGGATGGTCTTGCCGTTGTGGCGCAGATGAAACGCCACATCGAAGCGCGCCAGGGCCAGGCGCTTGATGACTTCCTGCAGGTGGTCGAATTCGGTTTTCTCGGCCTTGAGGAATTTGCGCCGTGCCGGGGTGTTGAAGAACAGGTCGCGTACTTCCACCGAAGTGCCCACCGGGTGCGCCGCCGGCTGGACCCGAGGCGCCATGTCGCGGCCTTCGGTTTCCACTTGCCAGGCTTGCTCGGCACTGCGGGTGCGTGAGGTCAAGGTCAGGCGGGCCACGGAGCTTATGGAGGCCAGTGCCTCACCGCGAAAGCCCAGGCTCATGACCCGCTCCAAGTCTTCCAGGTCGCGGATCTTGCTGGTGGCGTGACGGGCCAGGGCCAGCGGCAGGTCGTCGGCGGAGATGCCGCTGCCGTCATCACGTACCCGCAGCAGCTTGACGCCGCCCTGCTCCACGTCGACATCGATGCGCTTGGCGCCGGAGTCGATGCTGTTTTCCAGCAACTCCTTGATCACCGAAGCCGGGCGCTCAACGACCTCACCGGCGGCGATCTGGTTGGCAAGACGCGGGCTGAGCAATTCAATGCGCGAGCCGCTGTTCAAGATGGTTTCGCTCATTACTGTGCCGCCAGTTCAGTGCCGGGGATGGTCAACACCTGGCCGATCTTCAACTCATCGGTTTTCAGGTTATTGGCACTGCGCAAGGCCGCAGGCGTGACCTGGAAACGTACTGCCAGCATGGCCACGGTGTCACCGGGCTGCACGCGATGGTCACGCGGGCCCTGGGCGATTTTGCCGGAGTCGCGCAGCCAGGCGATATAGGTGCCCGGCGGCGGGTTCTGCTGGAAGAACTGGCGCACGCCGGCGCTGATCGAGCGTGCCAACGCCTGCTGATGGCTGGCGCTGGCCAGCTTCGAGGCTTCGTTGGCGTTGGAGATAAACCCGGTTTCCACCAGGATCGACGGGATGTCCGGCGACTTCAACACCATGAACCCGGCCTGCTCCACGCGCTGTTTGTGCAGCGAGGTCACGCGGCCGATGTTGCTCAGGACTTTCTGGCCGACGTTCAGGCTGGAGGTCAGCGAGGCGGTCATCGACAGGTCGAGCAGTACGCCGGCGAGCATCTTGTCCTTATCATCGAGGGACACGTTGCCGGCCCCGCCAATCAAGTCGGAACGGTTTTCGCTGTCGGCCAGCCAGCGTGCGGTCTCGGAGGTGGCGCCGCGATCCGACAAGGCAAACACCGAAGCACCAAAGGCGGCGGTGGACGGCGCGGCGTCGGCGTGGATCGACACGAACAGGTCCGCGCCCTTCTTACGGGCAATTTCGGTACGGCCACGCAACGGAATGAAGTAGTCACCGGTACGGGTCAACTCGGCGCGGTAGCCTTTCATGCCATTGACCTGGCGCTGCAGCTCGCGGGCGATCGCCAGTACCACGTCCTTCTCATGCTGGCCGCGGGAGCCGGAGGCACCAGGGTCTTCGCCACCGTGGCCGGCGTCGATCACCACGATGATGTCGCGCTTGCCGGCCGGTGCGGGCGGCGGCGGTGGCAGCTTGACCTGGGGTTGCGAGGGGTTGACCGGCACTGCGGGCACCGTCGCCACGCTCGGCGTCGGCGCATGCGGCGGTGCGGCGTCGGCAGGGTTGTCGAACAGGTCGACCACCAGGCGGTTGCCGTATTGGGCGTTGGGCGCCAGGGAAAAGCTTTTGGGGGTCACGGCCTTTTTCAGGTCAATGACCACGCGCAGGTCGGTCGGCGTACGCTGGGCCGAGCGCATGGCGGTAATAGGCGTGTTGGCGGTAGAAACCTTCAGCGGCGCGGCCAGGCTGGCACCGTTGATGTCTATCACCAGGCGATCAGGCGCCGTCAGGGTAAAGACACTGTGCTGGACCGGGCCAGACAGGTCGAACACCAGTCGCGTGTTATCCGGAGCTCGCCACAGGCGAACGCTCTTTACCTGTGAAGCAGCCAGAGCATTGACAGTCATTGCCGCAAGCAACACCCCCACGACAGCAACCAACGCGCGAAAGCGCATACCTAACCCCACCAATTTTATTTGAATTCCAATGCCAGAGTGGCGCACCACGCTTTAGCGCGCTCGCTCTGGGGCAACAACTTCAGCTGACGTCCGTGCTCATGCGGCGTAATGGTAATGGTCATGTCTGGCTTTGGCAAAAAGCCTGTGCCTTTATCTGGCCATTCGATCAGGCATAGCGCATCTTCGTCGAAATAATCACGGATGCCCATGAACTCCAGCTCTTCGGGATCTACCAGACGGTAGAGGTCGAAGTGGAAGGCACGCACGTCACCGATCTCGTAGGGCTCTACCAAAGTGAACGTCGGGCTTTTCACCGCGCCCGTATGGCCCAGACCGCGAATAATTCCTCGCGACAGCGTGGTCTTGCCGGCCCCAAGGTCACCCTCGAGAAAAATCAATCCGGCCCCGGCGGTGACCTGCGAGATGCGTTGACCGAACGCAACCATGGCGTCTTCATTCGCCAGGAAAAGCACTAATTCAGGCACGGCGACTGCTCCTCCAGCAATTGACGAATGGCAGGTATCAGGTCGCTGGCCGCCAGCCCGCGACCAAAACTGCCTTGGCGATCCCCCGCAGTGGCATGCAACCACACGGCCAGGCAGCTTGCGTCATACGCGGGCATACCCTGGGCCAACAAGGCACCGACCAGGCCCGCCAGGACATCACCGAGCCCCGCCGTCGCCATGGCCGGGTGGCCTTGATCACAGCGAGCAACCCGCCCGTCCGGGCTGGCAATCAAACTGCCAGCCCCCTTGAGGATAGCCACTGCATTGAATTTCTCGCTCAACGCGCGCGCCACCTTAAGGCGGTCCGCCTGAACCTCGGCTGTCGAAATGCCCAACAACCGCGCTGCTTCACCTGGATGTGGGGTGATCACGCTATTGGCAGGAAGGCTGACGCTGCCTGTGGCCAGCTGATTCAAGGCGTCAGCATCCCAGACCTGCGGCTGCTGGGCATTGGCCGCCACGGACAGCAGGCTTTTGCCCCACGCCGCAGCGCCCAAGCCCGGGCCAATCACGATGACCGAGATTTTTTCAAGCAGGCTCATCAACTGGTTGGCAGAGCTGACGCCCACCGTCATCACTTCCGGCAGCCGTGCCAGCGCCGCCGGCACATGCTCAGGGCGGGTCGCCAGGGACACCATGCCGGCACCGCTGCGCAAGGCACTTTCGCCACTGAGCAACGCCGCACCGCCAAAGCCGTGATCGCCGCCGATGACCAATAGATGCCCGTACAGGCCCTTATGGGCGTTCGGGGAACGCGCAGCCAGTTGCGGCAAATGGCCAGGCAACAGGGGCTGCACGTCGGTTATTTCGTGTTTTGTCTGAGGCATGCGTCTTCAAGCTCCGATGTCTGGCAGAATTATACGCATCTAACCTGTGGTTTCCCGTGTCTCATGCCTGCTATTACCTCCGATCTGCCCGCCCTCGCCCAATCGATCAAAGACTGGGGCCGCGAGCTGGGCTTTCAGCAAGTCGGCATCAGCGGCCTCGACCTGGCTGAGCATGAACAGCACCTGCAACGCTGGCTCGACGCGGGCTACCACGGCGAGATGGACTACATGGGCGCCCACGGCAGCAAGCGTTCGCACCCTGACCAACTGGTGCCCGGCACCTTGCGCGTGGTATCGCTGCGCATGGACTACCTGCCCGGCGATACCCAGATGGCGCAACTGCTGGCCAAGCCGGAAAAAGCCTACATCTCGCGCTACGCCCTGGGCCGCGACTACCACAAGCTGATCCGCAAACGCGTGCAGCAATTGGCCGATCGCATCCAGGCACAGATCGGCCCCTTCGGCTTTCGGGCCTTTGTCGACAGCGCCCCCGTATTGGAAAAAGCCATCGCCGAACAAGCCGGCCTGGGCTGGATCGGTAAAAACACCCTGGTACTCAATCGCAAGGCCGGCAGCTATTTCTTCCTGAGCGAACTGTTTGTGGATCTGCCGCTGCCGGTGGACCCACCCCACGCCACCGAACACTGTGGCCGCTGCACCGCCTGCCTGGACATCTGCCCCACCAATGCCTTCGTCGGCCCTTATGTGCTGGACGCCCGGCGCTGCATTTCCTACCTGACCATCGAACTCAAGAGCGCCATCCCCGAGGACCTGCGCTCGTTGATCGGCAACCGCGTATTTGGCTGCGATGACTGTCAGATCGTTTGCCCGTGGAATCGTTTCGCCCGACCCACCGCCGAAAGCGATTTCAAGCCACGGCACAATCTGGATAACGCGGAACTTGCCGAACTGTTCATGTGGGACGAGGATAAATTCCTCAGCAGCACCGAAGGCTCACCCTTGCGCCGTGCCGGCTACGAGCGCTGGCTGCGCAACCTGGCGGTAGGCCTGGGTAATGCGCCGTCGAGCATACCGGTGCTGGAAGCCTTGAAGGCGCGGCGCAATTATCCGTCGGAGTTAGTGCGCGAGCATGTGGAATGGGCGCTGAACCAGCACGCGGCCCGCTAGTGTACGTCGTCGTTGTAGACGAACTTGGGCATTTCCCAGTGAAAACGGATCGCCAGCAGGCGCAATAAAAAGCCGCTGAATAGCGTCAGCAGAATCGCTTGTTCGCTGGGCAGCTCCAGATACAGGCACAGCAGATAGAACCACGCGGCCAGGAATGACACGCTGGCGTACAGCTCCCGGCGGAAGATCAGCGGAATGTCGTTACAGAAGATATCCCGCAGGATGCCGCCGAACACCCCAGTGATCACCCCGCTGACCGATGCCACTAGCATGCCGTGGCCCATTTCCAGAGCGGTCATGCAGCCGATCAGGGTAAATGCCACCAAGCCCAAGGCGTCCAACGCCAAAAACAGCGAGCGAAGGCGGCGCATCAGCGGTGCGATAAAGATCGTCACCAACGCCGCGACGGAGGTGAGCACCAGGTATTCCGGGTGCTTGACCCACGTCAGCGGGTAATGGCCGAGCAATACATCGCGCACCGAACCACCGCCCAGGGCCGTCACACAGGCGATCAGCACCACGCCAAACCAATCCATGCCACGCCGACCGGCGGACAAGGCGCCAGTCATGGCTTCGGCCGTGATGGCGATGAGGTAGAGCATCAGCAACATGATGGCGATCCTTGCAGAGAGGCCGGCAGTCTAATCATTTGCTGATGGCACCAAAAGGGGGCGCTCGGAGATAAACCCAGTCGCCCGCCATCAGGGCAAGTGCCCTTCCACCTTTGGATTTGCAAATCCATTCAAATGTGGGAGGGGGCTTGCTCCCGATGAGGGAGTGTCAGTCAATGCATCTGGGGCTGACACAACGCCATCGGGAGCAAGCCCCCCTCCCACATGTTCAGCAGTCGCCCCGTTTTCAAGCCTTGATGAAATGCTTGCGGTAATGCTGCAACTCGGCAATCGACTCGCGAATATCATCCAGCGCCAGGTGCGTGCTGCCTTTATGGAAGCTGTCCTTGACCTCCGGCGCCCAACGCGCAGCCAGCTCTTTGAGCGTCGACACGTCGAGGTTGCGATAGTGGAAGTAGCTCTCCAGCGCCTTCATATGCGTATAGAGGAAGCGTCGGTCCTGGCAGATGCTGTTGCCGCAGATCGGCGACTTGCCCTTGGGTACCCACTTTTCCAGGAAGGCGATGGTTTCAGCTTCGGCTTCGGCCATGCTGATGCGGCTGTCGCGCACGCGTTGGGTCAGGCCGGAGTTACCGTGGGTGCGGGTGTTCCACTCGTCCATGGTGGCGAGCACGGCGTCACTATGGTGGATGGCGATCACCGGACCTTCGGCCAAGGTGTTGAGGTTGCTGTCGGTGACAATGGTCGCCATCTCGATAATGACGTCGGTGTCGGGGTTCAGACCGGTCATTTCCAGATCGATCCAAATCAGGTTCTGTGGGTTTTGCATGGCTTGATTCTCTTGGCACCTTGGCGTAGCCAGGCAGTTTAGCAGGCGGGGGCGTGCTAGACTCGCGACCGTTTTACCTAACCTTTGCATTATCGACACGGAACACCAATGGCCAAACGCCAGCTCAATCGTCGCCAAAACTGGCGCATCGAAAAGATTCAAGGTGAACGCGCCGCCCGCGCCGCCAAACGCGAATCCTCCGCCGTGGAAGCACTCGAGGGCGGCGACCTGGGCCCAGAACAAACCGGCCTGGTGATCGCGCACTTCGGTGTGCAGGTCGAGGTCGAGGCGCTGGAAGGCGAGCTCGCAGGCTCAGTATCCCGTTGCCACCTGCGCGCCAACCTGCCTGCGCTGGTCACCGGCGACAAAGTCGTGTGGCGTGCCGGTAACCAGGGCATCGGCGTGATCGTCGCCCAATTGCCACGCAGCACCGAACTGCGCCGCCCCGACAGCCGTGGCCAGCTCAAGCCGGTAGCCGCCAACGTCGACATGATCGTGATCGTGTTCGCGCCGCTGCCCGAGCCCCATGCCAACCTGATCGATCGCTACCTGGTCGCGGCCGAGCATGCCGGTATTCGCCCGCTGCTGCTGCTGAACAAATTCGACCTGATCGACGAGCAGAACGCCCCGGCGCTCAATGCGTTGTTGGCGGTCTACCGCACCCTGGGCTACCCGGTGCTGGAAGTGTCAGCCCATCACGGCAACGGCATGGAACAACTGCAACAGCAGTTGGACGGGCGCATCAGCGTGTTTGTCGGCCAGTCCGGCGTGGGCAAGTCCTCGCTGGTCAACAGCCTGTTGCCGGAAGTCGACACCCGCGTCGGCCCACTGTCGGAACTGTCCGGCCAGGGCACTCACACCACCACCACCGCGCGGCTGTTCCACTTCCCCGGCGGCGGCGAATTGATCGACTCCCCGGGAATCCGTGAATTCGGCTTGGGCCACGTCAGCCGCAGCGATGTGGAGGCAGGCTTTATCGAGTTCAACGACCTGATCGGTACCTGCCGCTTCCGCGACTGCAAGCACGACCGCGAGCCGGGCTGTGCGTTGCTCAAAGCCTTGGAAGATGGCCGAGTGCAACAGCAGCGAATGAACAGCTATCGGTCGATTATTGCGAGTTTGCCTGAAAGCAATTACTAAGCCGCCAGCCTCTGTAGGAGCGAGCTTGCTCGCGAAGACCCCAAGAGCAACGCGGGCATCCTGGATACACGCGTTATCGTTGACGTTTTTCGCGAGCAAGCTCGCTCCTACAGTGAAACAGCAAATACAACAAGGCCGCGATCATCGCGGCCTTGTTGTATCTGGAGCTTAGGAGGCCGGCGCAGGCACCGTAGGATCCTTCACCCCGCCATCATCAAACAGGTTCAACTTCTGCCGCAGTTCATGGGCCGGCAGCGGCTGCTGTTCCGGCGGTAGCGCATTCGGATCAACCGGCACTTCGCCTGGTGCGCCGTCACCCTGGGTCGGTGTCGGTGGCGGCGGCTGGTCGCCCTCAATCGCACGCTGGGCCTTTTTGGTCAGTACCACGATATCAATGCGGCGGTTGACCGGATTGAACGGGTCCTTGGGATCAAACAACTGCGAGGAAGCAAAACCTACCACTCGCGCCACTTGCGGGTCTGGATAGCTACCGGCCACCAGTGCACGGCGGGCGGCGTTGGCGCGGTTGGCCGAGAGTTCCCAGTTGCCAAAATCGCCCTGGCCCGCGTAAGGCTTGGCATCGGTGTGGCCGCTGATGCTGATCTTGTTCGGCACCGCCTTGATGGTGTCGGCCATGGCCAGCAGGATGTCTTCAAAGTACGGTTTCAACCGCGCGCTGCCGGAGTCGAACATCGGCCGGTTGGCGGCGTCGGTAATCTGGATGCGCAGCCCCTCGGGGGTGATCTCGAAGGAAATCTGGTCCTTGAACTTCAGCAGCTGCGGGTTTTCTTCAACCTTATTCTGCAATTCTTGCAGCAACAGCTCCAGGCGCTCCTGCTCGACCTGCTCGGCCATGGCTTCAACCGTATCGCGCTCGATCGGGATTTTTTCCTGGGGCGACTCGGTCTGCACCTCCGGGTTGATGGTGCGCTCAGGTGCCAACTGTGGCGAGCCACCCAGGTCGATCACGAAGGGCGTGCCGCTTTCCGAAAAGCCAATCGGGTCTTTGAAATAACCGGCGATGGCGATCTTCTGTTCCGGCGTGGCGGTAGACATCAGCCACAGCACCAGGAAGAACGCCATCATTGCCGTGGCAAAGTCGGCGAAGGCGATTTTCCAGGCACCACCATGGTGCCCCGCAGCGAAGCGCTTGACGCGCTTGATAATGATCGGCTGGTTGTTTTCCATGGCTTAGCGACCGCGAACCGCTTGTTCCAGCTCGGAGAAACTTGGGCGATGCTTGGGGTACAGCACCTTGCGCCCGAACTCCACGGCCAGCGACGGCGGCATGCCCGACGCGGACGCTACCAGGCACGCCTTGATCGCTTCATAGAGGTTGACCTCTTCCTTGGCATCATGGGCCAGGGATGTGGCGAGGGGCCCAAAGAAACCATAGGCCGCGAGGATACCGAAGAAGGTCCCCACCAGCGCCGCGCCGACGTGCATGCCGATGGCCGCCTGGTCGCCCTCGCCAAGGGAGGCCATGGTCACCACGATACCCAGTACCGCGGCGACAATACCAAAGCCCGGCATGCCGTCGGCGATGCCGGTCACGGCGTGGGACGGATGCTCCAGCTCTTCCTTGAGGCTGAACAGTTCCATGTCGAACAGGCCTTCCAGCTCGTGGGGCGCCATATTGCCGGACGACATGATGCGCAAATAATCACAGATATACGCAGTCATGCGCTCGTCTTTGAGCACCGCCGGGTATTTGGCGAAAATCGGGCTGGCGGCGGCGTCTTCGATATCGCCCTCGATCGCCATCATGCCTTCACGGCGGCTCTTGTTGAGGATCTCGTAGACCAGCCCCAGCACCTCCAGATAGAAGGTGTGGGAAAAGCGCGAACTGAACATGCCCAGCGACTTCTTGATCACATGCATGGTCATGTAGCCGGGGTTGGCCTGCAAGAATGCGCCAAACGCCGCGCCGCCGATAATCAGCACTTCGAAAGGTTGAATCAATGCGGCGATTTTACCGTGGGAGAGGACGTACCCTCCGAGCACACTTGCGATGACGACAATGATGCCGATAATTTTAGCCATAGGAGATGGGTACTTGCGCCGTCGGGTTCATGGACATATTGGGTGTTGCGGAAAACTCTTGTTCTACTTATCGGCAAAACTGCGCCAGACTATAGCCCGTTAAGGCGAAAAGCCAATTCAGCCCGTTCCGGGCGTGTTAAACGCAAGTGATGATCGCGCCCCAATCATGGCAAACGAAACGACCGTATCCAATGCAAAACCCACCACCCTCGCCGCTTGGATCAAGCGCCTGGACGATGTTTTGCTGCCAGTGCCCCAGGCCAGCCATGAACGCGTATGCAAGGCCATTCGCGATAGTCGCAGTTCATTGCGAGATATTGCCGAACTGATGCAGAACAGCCCGGCCCTGGTGCTCAGCGTGATGCGCGAAGCCAACAGTCAAACCCATGGCAGCCTGGCCGAACCTGCGGAAAACCTCGAAGTCGCGCTTAATCGCCTCGGCCTCGAGCGTGCAGAGAAACTGCTGGCGCGCCTGCCCTCAGTGCCAGCCCAGGAAATCCCTGTTGCGCTGCGCCAATTGCTATTGGTGAGCCAGCATGCGTCCCAGCAAGCCAACGGTTTGTTCGGCAGCCGCTTGGCGCGGTTGTGGCAGGACATACACTGGGGCAGCCTGCTGTTTCTGTCACCGCTGTGGCCGATGGCCGTCGCCTTCCCCAAGCTGTTGGAGGAATGGGAACTGCGGGTTATCCATAAAGGCCAGTCGGCGCGCCATGTCGAGCAGGAGCTGTTCGGCGTGCGCTTGCTCGATCTGTGCCTGGGCCTGACCGAAGCCTGGCACCTGCCGATCTGGGTGTCACAGGGCTACAAGCTGCTGTTAGAGGAGCAGCGTTTGCTGGTCAAGGCGCTGCACATTGCCCGCGAAGACGATGCCCTGCGCCACCAGCAACTGCTCGATGCCGAGCCCAACCTGCGCCGCTGGCTGAACCAGCCGGCCAACACCGTGCTGCTGGCCAACGGCATGGCGATGTCGGCCCAGGAATCCTGGACTTGCCCGCACACCGAGCGTTGGCAATACCTGACCGCCTTGTACCTGCAGGTGCCATTGAGTGACGTGCAACAGCAGGTGCACCAGCAAGCTGTGACCAGCGCACGCACCACCTTGATGCCCGACCTCTGGCACCCGGCGCTGTCGCTGATCTGGCCGTGGCATGTGCAGAAGGTCCATCGCGGCCTGCTGCCAGCGCCGCCGCCCACCGCCGAGTCCCTTGCGGTGTGGCGCAAACACTGTACGGAACTGCTGGTCGAGCCAAATCGTTTCGCCAATGCCATGCACCTGACCACCTGCGCCAAGAGCGCCTTGGTAGCCAGCGGTATGCAGCGGGTTTTGCTGTTCATGGCCGACCGCGCCTTGAGTACCTTGCGCGTACATCAGGCCGATGGGCTGCCCAAGGACGCCGCACACCTGAGCCTGGATGTGGTCAACAGCACATTGCTGCAACGCCTGCTGGAAAAATCCGCCCAGGTGCGGCTCAGCCCCGACAACCATGCGCAGTTCTCAGCCCTGCTGCCGCCGGTCCTGCGCCGCTTGTTTACCGGCGAGCACTTGCTGCTGCGCTCTTTGAGCTGCAACGGCCGCGTAGTAATGCTGATCGTCGCGGACCAGGGCGGCGGGCCATTCTCGGAAACCACCGTGCAGGCGTTCGGCAAAACCGCCCAATGCATCGAAAAGGCCCTGCACAGCTTTACCAACCGCAGCGCCTGATGCTTGCGCTACAATCGCGGTCTTTAATCGCCAACATTTGTGCCCAGGAGACCTCACATGCCTGACTTCTCTGGCTTGCCGCTGGTGATCGAGTCCAGCGACCTGCTTGGCCGCCTTGATGCCACACACCTGATTGTGGTGGACCTCACCAGTGCCGCCCGCTACGCCGCAGGGCATATCCCCGGCGCGCATTTCGTTGACCCCAAACGCACCCAACTGGGCCAGCCACCGGCACCCGGCCTGCTGCCCAGCCAAGCCGACCTGGAAAAACTGTTCGGCGAACTGGGCCACACCCCGGACGCGACCTACGTGGTCTATGACGACGAAGGCGGCGGCTGGGCCGGGCGCTTTATCTGGATGCTCGACGTGATCGGCCATCCGAAATATCACTACCTGGACGGCGGCCTGCTGGCGTGGTTGGAGGAAAAACTACCGCTCTCCACCGATGTACCCGCACCGGTCGGCGGCCCGGTCAGCCTCACGCTGCATGATGGCCCCACCGCCACCCGCGAATACCTGCAAAGCCGTCTCGGCGCCACCGACCTGGGTATCTGGGACGCCCGTGGCCCGCTGGAATATTCCGGTGAGAAAGTGCTCGCGGCCAAGGGCGGACACATCCCCGGTGCAGTGAATTTCGAATGGACCGCCGGCATGGACAAGGCGCGCAACCTGCGTATCCGCCGTGACATGCCGCAGGTCCTCGAAGACCTCGGGCTGACCCGCGACAAAGAAATCATCACCCATTGCCAGACTCACCACCGCTCTGGCTTCACCTACCTGGTGGCCAAGGCGCTCGGTTATCCGCGAGTCAAAGGTTATGCCGGTTCCTGGGGCGAATGGGGCAACCACCCCGACACCCCCGTTGAGATTTAAGGTTTAAGGACAGTTATGAAAAAGCAGTTGTTTATCCTCAGCCAGTATTTGCTCCCACACCACTTGCTCTCGCGCTTGGCCGGCTGCGTTGCCGAGTGCCGCGTGCGCTGGTTCAAGAACGCCTTCACCGCGTGGTTCGCCAAGCGCTATCAGGTGGACATGTCCCAGGCCCTGGTGGAAGACCTGACCGCCTACGAGCACTTCAACGCCTTCTTCACCCGCGCCTTGAAAGACGACGCCCGCCCGCTGGACCCGACCCCAGGCGCGGTACTCAGCCCGGCCGACGGCGCCGTCAGCCAGGTAGGCCCGATCGAGCATGGCCGCATCTTCCAGGCCAAGGGCCACAGCTTCAGTGTGCTGGAATTGCTCGGCGGTGACGCGGCGCTGGCTGCTCCATTCATGGGTGGCGACTTCGCCACTATTTACCTATCGCCGAAGGACTACCACCGCGTGCACATGCCACTGGCCGGTACCTTGCGCGAGATGGTGTACGTGCCAGGACGGATTTTCTCGGTCAACCAGACCACCGCTGAAAACGTGCCGGAGCTGTTTGCGCGTAATGAGCGGGCGGTCTGCCTGTTCGACACCGAACGCGGCCCGATGGCGGTGGTGTTGGTGGGCGCTATGATAGTGGCGTCGATTGAAACCGTATGGGCCGGCCTGGTCACGCCACCCAAGCGCGAGCTGAAAACCTTCCGCTATGACGAAGCTGCCCGCGCGCCGATTCATTTGGAAAAGGGTGCAGAGATGGGTCGCTTCAAGCTGGGCTCGACCGCCATCGTGCTGTTCGGTCCGGACCAGGTGAAGTGGACCGAAGCGTTGCTGGCGGGTGCGCCAGTGCAGATGGGCCAGGCTATCGCACTGCCTAAAGCCTAATCTGAAAACTGCAAAGATCAAATGTGGGAGGGGGCTCGCTCCCGATGGCGGTGGAATAGTCTATACATCTCTGACTGGAATACCGCCATCGGGAGCAAGCCCCCTCCCACATTTTTGACCGCATTTCGTCAATTAGACCTGACCGTCGCGGTCGCGCAAGCCCAGCAGATACAGCACGCCATCCAGACCCAAGGTCGAGATCGCTTGCTTGGCCGATTGCTTGACCAATGGCTTGGCGCGAAACGCCACACCCAGCCCGGCAATCGCCAGCATCGGCAGGTCATTGGCGCCATCGCCGACCGCAATGGTCTGCTCCAGCCGCAAGCCTTCCTTGTGGGCCAGTTCCTTGAGCAGATCCGCCTTGCGCTGCGCATCGACAATCGGCTCGACGGCCACTCCGGTCACCTTGCCATCCACCACTTCCAGCTCGTTGGCGAATACATAGTCAATGCCCAACTTCGCCTGCAACTGCTTGGCGAAGTAGGTGAAGCCGCCCGACAGGATGGCGGTCTTGTAGCCCAGGCGCTTGAGTTCGGCGAACAGAACCTCGGCACCCTCGGTCAGGCGCAGTGACGCGCCGATGGAATCCAGCACACTCACGTCCAGGCCCTTGAGCAGCGCCAGACGCTCCTTGAAGCTGGCCCGAAAATCCAGCTCACCGGCCATCGCCCGCTCGGTAATCGCGGACACTTGCTCGCCCACACCGGCCGCCTTGGCCAGCTCGTCGATGACTTCGGCTTCGATCAGGGTGGAGTCCATGTCGAACACCGCCAGACGACGGTTGCGACGGAACAGCGAGTCTTCCTGGAAGGCGATATCGACATTCAGCTCCTGGGCAACACTGAGGAATTCGGCACGTAGCGCTTGCGCATCGGCCGGTTCGCCGCGCACGGAGAACTCGATGCAGCCCTTGCCCTTATCAGCAGGGGTATCCAATGGCATGCGACCCGACAGACGGTCGATATGGTCGATATTCAAACCATACTGCGCGGTAATGGAGCTGACGCGTTGCAACTGCTCGGCCGTGACCTTGCGGGTCAACAGGGTGACGATATGGCGTTTTTTGCCCTGGCCTTGCACCCAGTGCTGGTAGTCCGCTTCGGATACCGGAGTGAAACGCACCTGTTGATCCAGCTTATAGGCCGTGAACAGGATGTCCTTGAGTACCGCCGAGGCCTGCTCGGTGCTGGGGATTTCCACCAGGATGCCGAACGACAGGGTGTCATGGATCACCGCCTGGCCGATGTCGAGAATGGTCACACCACCCTGGGCCAGGACGCCGGTGATGGCCGCGGTGAGACCCGGTCGGTCAAGACCTGTGATGTTGATCAGGACAATTTCGCGCAAAGCGCACCCCCAGGCTGGAAAAAAACCGCATTCTACCCACTTTCAGTGACCATCGGGCACAGCCAGCGCTTTGCCGGCCATGGGCCTGTCGCTATACTGCGCGTCAACTTCACGGACCAAGAGCCGAGCGCAAGTGAACCGGCCCACGCCAGTAAAAACCGATAACTTCTTCCTGCTGATCTTCCGGGCACTGCGCCACCGCCGTGTACCGATCGCATTACGCATCGCCAGCCATAACGTGATCCTGGTCGCTTTGGCCCTGGTGATCTACGCCTGCGTGATGGGTTTGCAGTTCAAGCAGGCCATGCATGAGCAAGCCGATGCCCTGGGCGAGAGCCTGACGACCCAGACCGCCACGTCGGCGACTGAGTTGCTGGTGTCCAACGACATCCTCAGCCTCAACGTACTGCTCAACAACCTGACCAAGAACCCACTGGTGGCCCATGCCGCCATCTATAGCGTGGATAACCGGATCATGGCCGAGGCCGGGCAACGCCCGAAGAACGGCCTGTTGGGTGAAGCCGAGGGCCTGTACCAGAGCAATATCACCTTTCAGGATGTGAAGGCCGGCCAACTGCGTATCAGCCTTGATATGCAGCAGTTCCAGCAGCCGATGACCATCAGCCTGCAGAGCATGGGCATCTTGAGCGCGATCCTGCTGGCCCTGGCCCTGGCCTTGAGCCTGCGCCTGGGGCGGCATATCTCCACGCCGTTGATGCAACTGCGCATCTGGCTGCGGGATATCGACGAACACACCCCGGCCACTGATCGCCAGGACGAAATCGGCGACCTCGCACGCCAGCTTCACGCCAGCTTTGCACCGGAACCTAAAGTCCCGGAAGTCGAACCTGAGCCAGAGTACGACGACACCGACGACTACAACGACGAGCCTGAGTTTGAAGTACGCGACCTGCGCGACCCGGGCTTCGACGAAAGCGCGCCGGTAGCCGGCCTGAAGCCAGCGCCGCGCCATGTGATCAAGGCCGAAGAAGACGAGCTGGACGACGAAGACCCGTTCGCCGACCTGCGCGATACCTCGGCCGTGGCCCCAGCTGCTGCACCGAAGCCGGTTGCGGTGGAAAGGAACACCGAGCCGCAGCACAGCGCCGTACTCGCCGTGCAACTGGGAGCCCAGGAGCAACTGCGCCGCCTGCCGCGTGCGCGCCTGACCGAGTTGCTCGAACGCTACCGCGACTGCCTCGACCAGGCCGCCTCGCTGTACCAGAGCGAACTGCACACCCTTAACGATGGCAGCACGCTGATGCTGTTCCACAGCGAAGACAGCGGCGAAGACTACCTGACCAATGCAATCTGCTGCGGAGAGCTGTTGCGCGCCCTGGGCCATGCCTTGCAGATTGAAGTGGCCGATAGCGGCATCACCCTGCAACTGCAGCTTGGCTTGACGGTGGGCGATGACCTGTTTGGCATGAGCCAGATCGACCTGCTGCTGACCGAAATCGCCCAGGATGCCCTGGCCTTGTCCCAACACAGCCGCAACCTGCTGTTGGTGGAACGCAAGATCAGTGAAGACACGCTGATCCGCCAACGCGCCCGCATCCGCCCGATTGCCAGCCCTGAAGGGGCCAGCTGTGTGGAGCGGTTGATGGAGCCGTATCCGTCGATGCTTGAGCGCCAGTTGGCGCGCATGCATGAGACCCGTAAGCCCTGAGGCTAAGGCTTTTGTAGGAGCGAGCTTGCTCGCGAAAAACTCACAGACGCCGCGTTTATTCAGAAAACACGCGTTATCGTTGACGCTTTTCGCGAGCAAGCTCGCTCCTACAGAACAGCCCAATAAAAAGGCCCGCTTATTCAGCGGGCCTTTTGTTTGTGCGCCATTCAGATCAGAACCTGAACACTTCCAAGTCCGTGCGAATCGGCGTTGCCATCGGCATCTTCGGCTTTTCCGGAGCTGCCGGCTTGGGCTGGGAAGCCTGTTTGCGAGGTGTCTCGGCAGCAACCGGCGGCTGGTTGGCCAGTGGCTTGAGCGCCACCGACAACTGCTGTGCCAAATGCTGCAATAGCACACCCTGGGCCTGGACCTGGGACGCGGTGGTGCCGGCGTGCTCTTCCTGCAGATGTACGATGCGGTTATCCCGCACCTGCCCACGACGGTCTATCAGACGCCACTGTGCATCCAGGATTGCAGGTTGCGACTTGCCGGAGTCAAGCCGCGTGATCGTCAACAGCACCTGCACATCCGGAGTAAACCCGGATGGCCCTGGTGCCAGCACTACGCGCTGGCTATCCAGTTGGCCGGCGACCTGGCGCAACATCAGTTGATTGATATCGGACGACAGGCTGCCTGCCCAACGACCATCGGTGGAACCTTGCAGGCTGCCATCGTTCTGACGTTGTAACAGGGTTTCGCGCTGCAGGTAATCGGCAACGACTACCGGGCCAAGCAATACCGCCATGCCCGCTGTCTGGGCTGGCTGAGCCGGACTTCCGCTGTCCAGCTGGTACAGCGAAACCGGTTGGTGCGTGCTGCAACCCGCCAGCCCTAAAAGGCCAGCGAGCATCAAAAATAGTGGAAGGCGTGGAGCAGTCATCATCCCATCCAGGTGGCTGCCACAAGGCGAACCACAATGTAATACTAAAAATAACCTGACACGCTCGGCCACGCCGGCGCTGGAAAGGCCATATCATCCGTGAATATGCGCCATGACTCCAGCGCGAAAGCGTCGATCTACGCGTTAAATCGTAGATCGAGGCCTCTAGTACAGCTTAAACCGGCGTTTCCACCAGCAAGGCGTCCACTCGCTGGAAGCCTCGAGGCAGTTTATTACCACGCCGACCACGTTCGCCCTTGTAGTGCTCCAGGTCGTCAGGGCGCAATGACAACGTGCGCTTGCCGGCCTGGAGCACCAGGGTAGAGCCTTCCGGGACCACCGCGATGTCGGTCACGAACTCTTCACGACTGGCCACCCGGTCGCCGGGAATGCCGATAATCTTGTTGCCCTTGCCTTTGCCCAGCTGCGGCAAATCGCTGATCTTGAACACCAGCAAACGCCCTTCGGTGGTCACCGAAGCCAGCCAGTTGCTCTCACGATCATCCACCGGCCTTGGCAGCATCACCTTGGCGTTGTTCGGCAGGCTCAACAGCGCCTTGCCCGCCTTGTTCTTGGCCTGCAGGTCTTCGCCCTTGACCACGAAACCGTAGCCGGCGTCGGAGGCGATGACGTACAGCGAATCATCGTCCGGCAACAGCACGCACTCGAAACTGGCCCCCGGTGGCGGCGTAAGGCGCCCGGTCAACGGTTCACCCTGCCCCCGTGCAGACGGCAAGGTATGGGCCGGCACTGAATAACTGCGCCCGGTCGAATCAATAAACACCGCAAACTGGTTGGAACGCCCGGCCGCAGCGGTCTTGAAGCCATCACCGGCTTTGTAGGAAAGGCCGGTGGCGTCAATATCATGCCCTTTGGCGGAACGAACCCAACCCTTTTCCGACAAAACGACGGTAATTTTCTCGTTAGGCAACAGCTCGGTTTCTGTCAGCGCCTTCGCTTCAGCGCGCTCGACGATAGGCGAACGGCGGTCATCGCCGTAGGTTTCCGCGTCTTTGATCAGTTCACTGCGCACCAGCTTCTTGAGCTTGGCTTCGCTGCCCAGCAGCGCCTGCAACTTGGCTTGCTCCTTGAGCAGCGCGTCTTGCTCGTCGCGCAGCTTCATTTCTTCCAGGCGTGCCAACTGGCGCAAGCGGGTGTCGAGGATGTAGTCAGCCTGGATTTCGCTCAGCTCGAAACGCGCGATCAACTCGGCCTTCGGGTGCTCGGCGGTACGGATGATATGGATCACTTCATCCAGGTTGAGGTAGGCAATCAGCAAACCGTCCAACAGGTGCAGGCGGCGCTCGACCTTATCGAGGCGAAATTGCAGGCGGCGGCGCACGGTCTGTACGCGGAACTCCAGCCATTCCACCAGGAGGTTGCGCAGGTTCTTCAACTGCGGCTTGCCGTCCAGGCCGATGATATTGACGTTGACCCGGTAGCTGGACTCCAGGTCGGTGCTGGCAAACAAATGCTGCATCAACACTTCATGATCCACCCGGCTATTGGTCGGGATAATCACGATGCGGCACGGGTTCTCATGGTCGGACTCGTCACGCAGGTCGGCAACTTGCGGCAGTTTCGACGGCTTGGCCTGCATCAGCGCGGCGATCTGCTCCAACACCTTGGCGCCCGATACCTGGTGCGGCAATGCGGTGACGATAATGTCACCGTCTTCAATGTGGTACACGGCGCGCATGCGCACCGAGCCCTTGCCGGTTTCGTACATCTTCAACAGGTCGGCGCGAGGCGTGATGATTTCCGCTTCGGTCGGGTAATCCGGGCCCTGGATGTGCTCGCAAAGCTGCTCGACCGTGGCCTTGGGCTCATCCAGCAAGCGCACGCAGGCGGTGGCGACTTCGCGCAGGTTGTGCGGCGGTACGTCGGTGGCCATGCCGACCGCGATACCGGTGGTGCCATTGAGCAGGATATTCGGCAAACGTGCCGGCAATACCAAAGGCTCGTCGAGGGTTCCGTCAAAGTTCGGCCCCCAGTTCGCGGTGCCCTGGCCCAATTCGCTGAGCAGCACTTCGGAGTAACGCGACAACCGCGCCTCGGTGTAGCGCATGGCGGCAAAAGACTTGGGATCGTCCGGCGCCCCCCAGTTGCCCTGGCCGTCCACCAGGGTGTAGCGGTAGCTGAACGGCTGGGCCATCAGCACCATGGCCTCATAGCACGCCGAATCGCCGTGGGGGTGGAACTTACCCAGCACGTCACCGACGGTACGCGCCGACTTCTTGTGCTTGGAATCGGCGTCCAGGCCCAACTCACTCATGGCATAGATGATGCGCCGTTGCACGGGCTTCAGGCCGTCGCCGATATGCGGCAAGGCACGGTCCATGATCACGTACATGGAGTAGTTGAGGTAGGCATTTTCGGTGAAGTCAGCCAGCGACCGGCGTTCTACGCCATCTAAGCTGTCTGCGAGGATGTCACTCATGCGGGCCTCATCATTGTAGGGTAACGCGCAGCGGAACTGCCGCTGCGCCGGGTCAATGCAAAAAAAGCAGGGCTCATGGCTGGGCGCTCCAGCCACCGTCAGGCGCGGCGAAACGATAGACCATAGGGCGTTTTTCACCATCGGCGCGAGGGCCGAAATTATTGTCGATACCGATCCACGCGCCGTCGGCATCCACCACCAGGGCTTCGGCCAGCCCATAAGGTTGTGCATAACGTCGCGGCGGCGTGAGCATCTCGTCGGCAAACGACCAGCACAGCTCGACTTTGGCCGTGAGCGTATCGCGCCGGCAAATCTGGAACGCATTGCGCTCCAGGGTAAACAGCTTGCCGTTGAACAGCGCCAGGTCGGCAAAGTCCTTGGACACCGCCTTGGCGTTGGTGAATTGCGCCGGTTGCACTTCCTGGCCGGCCTCGCTCAACAACACGCAGGCACCGTCGCAATCCCATACGCTCTGGCCACGCTTGATCGAAATCAAGCCGCGGCGTTCACGCTCGGCGGCCAGCCAGATCTGATTGCCTTCGGGGTTCACCGCCAGGCCTTCGAACAAGGCATTGAAGTGCAGCAACATGCCACTGGCCCGTGCTTCGCGCACCATGCCAGGGGCAATTTTCAACCATTCGGGCGCGCCAGTCGCCGGGATCTGCAACACCGCCGCATGGGCTTCGCTGACAATGTAGCGATTCCCCAAGGCATCACAGCTGATACCTTCAAAATCCAGGTCACCGCCGCGAATGAACGAAGCGGCCTTGGTGCGCGAACGCAAGCCCCAAGGCAGACCGGACTCGGGCACGGGTGCCACGTCGATCTGCACCGCTTGGGCGTTCCAGGTCGGCGCGCCGGTATCCAGCCGGTAGATCTGGTCGTCATCCCGGTCAGAAACCGTCCACAGTTCCTTGCCGCACACCGCCAGGCCCGACAGATTGCCGCCGCGCATGCCGTCCACCGGGTGCTCGGACACCAGCTTGAGTTCCACCACGGGCGCGGCAACCACCTGGGTGGCCGCCAGCCCGCTCAACATCAGGATCGCCAGGGCGAAGCCTGTGCGCATCAGCCCAGAACCTCGGCCAGGTTGCCTTTGGATTCCAGCCAGGCCTTGCGATCCGGTGCACGCTTCTTCGCCAGCAGCATGTCCATCATTTCCGACGTGCCGGCGAAGTCTTCCAGGGTCAACTGCACCAGGCGCCGGGTGTTCGGGTCCATGGTGGTTTCGCGCAGCTGCGGCGGGTTCATCTCACCCAGGCCCTTGAATCGCGTGACCTGAGGCTTACCGCGCCTCTTCTCGGCCACCAGGCGATCGAGGATGCCATCGCGCTCGGCTTCGTCCAGGGCGTAGAAAATTTCCTTGCCCAGATCGATGCGATACAGCGGCGGCATGGCGACGTAGACGTGACCGGCGTCCACCAACGGTCGGAAATGCTGGACGAACAACGCGCACAGCAAGGTGGCGATGTGCAGGCCGTCGGAGTCGGCGTCGGCGAGGATGCAGATCTTGCCGTAGCGCAGTTGGCTCATGTCCGCTGCGCCCGGGTCGACCCCGATGGCCACGGCGATGTTATGCACTTCCTGGCTGGCCAGCACTTCGCTGCCGTCGACTTCCCAGGTATTGAGGATCTTGCCACGCAGCGGCAGGATCGCCTGGAACTCCTTGTCCCGCGCTTGCTTGGCGGAACCACCGGCTGAATCACCTTCGACCAGGAACAGCTCGGAGCGCATCGGGTCCTGCCCGGCGCAATCGGCCAGCTTGCCCGGCAATGCCGGGCCCTGGGTGATGCGCTTGCGCTCGACCTTCTTGCTGGCCTTCAAGCGCCGGCCGGCGTTGTTGATCGCCAGCTCAGCCAGGGCCAGGCCCAATTCCGGGTGTTCGTTGAGCCACAGGCTGAAAGCGTCCTTGACCACACCGGAGACAAACGCTGCCGCTTCACGGGACGACAGACGCTCCTTGGTCTGGCCGGAAAATTGCGGCTCCTGCATCTTCATCGACAGCACGAACGCGATGCGCTCCCACACGTCTTCCGGCGCCAGCTTGACGCCACGCGGCAACAGGCTGCGGTATTCACAGAATTCGCGCATGGCGTCCAGCAAACCCTGGCGCAAACCGTTGACGTGGGTGCCGCCCTGGGCGGTGGGGATCAGGTTGACGTAGCTTTCCTGCACGCTGTCGCCACCTTCGGGCAACCACAGCAGCGCCCAGTCGACGGCTTCCTTATTACCCGCCAGGCTGCCGCAGAACGGCTCGTTGGGCAGGCGTTCGAACTCGCTGACAGAGTCTTCGAGATACGAGCGCAGGCCGTCTTCGTAGTGCCACTCGACCTTCTCGCCGGTGCCTTTGTCTTCAAAGCTGACCAGCAGCCCTGGACACAGCACGGCCTTGGCCTTGAGCACATGCTTGAGGCGGCTGATGGAGAATTTCGGCGAATCGAAGTATTTCGGGTCCGGGGCGAAGTACACGCTGGTGCCGGTGTTGCGCTTGCCGACAGTGCCGACCACTTCCAGATCGGTGGCTTTATAGCCATCGGCGAAGGTCATCTGGTACTCGTTGCCGTCACGCTTGACCTTGACCCGCACCTGGGTCGACAGCGCGTTGACCACGGAGATACCCACACCGTGCAAGCCACCGGAAAACTGGTAATTCTTGTTGGAGAACTTGCCACCAGCGTGCAGCTTGGTCAGGATCAGCTCGACACCCGATACACCCTCTTCAGGGTGAATGTCCACCGGCATGCCGCGACCATCGTCGGACACTTCCAGGGAATGGTCGGCATGGAGGATGACCTGTACCGACTTGGCGTGCCCGGCCAAGGCTTCGTCGACGCTGTTGTCGATGACTTCCTGGGCAAGGTGGTTCGGCCGACTGGTGTCGGTGTACATACCGGGACGCTTACGCACCGGGTCGAGGCCCGAGAGGACTTCGATGGCGTCGGCGTTATAAGAGCTAGCGCTGGGAGTGGCCATGGGGTCTCGTCGTGAGTCGTTCGATTAAAAAGTGACCTGCGATTTTCTACAGTGACGAAAAATCGAAGGATTGATACTGATCTGCGCCAATACCGGCAAAGCTCAACAGTGCCGGCAATTGCTCGGCGAACCCCTGGTAACCATGGTCGCCACCGGCCTGGATGCGCAAGGCACAGGCCCGGTAATACTGTTGGGCGAGGCGATAATCCAGGGTTTCATCCCCGGTCTGCAACCACACCTGATAACGCGCCGCATCCTGGGGTGCCGGTACTTCAAGTTCGGCCAGTGCCGCAACGTGATCGTGGGTCAACTCCCAGGTCTCATCGGTGTAGAGGTTCTTCTGGGTGCCCAGGTAACCGTCGAACATCCGATGGGGGCTGACCGCCGGGTTGACCAGCAACGCCTTGAGACCATGGCGTTCGGCGAGATGGGTTGCATAGTAGCCGCCGAGTGAGCTGCCGACCAGCAGCGGCCGCCCCAGTTGGTCAATCGCCTGCTCCAATTGCGGAATAGCCTGACGCGGGTGGTGATGCAGGGCCGGCACACGCAGTTGCCCGGCCAGGCCGAGGGCGCCCATCACGGTGATCAGCTGACTGGCCTTGTTGGAGGCCGGGGCACTGTTGAAACCGTGGATATACAGGATCGAAGCGGACATGCCGGGCTCTCCGTGCGTGGGCCAAAGAGGCGCAGTTTACAGGGATCGGAGTGAGGTGTGAGCACCCGATCTTCCAGATACCGCAGAACCCCTGTGGGAGGGGGCTTGCTCCCGATCGCGGTGTGTCAGCCCCAATAGCTGTGACTGACCCACCGCCATCGGGAGCAAGCCCCCTCCCACATTTGATCAGTGTTTGCAGGTCTTAATAGCCGTTGCTGCCGTAGTCGACGGTAAACGCGAAGTCCCGAAGCCGCTCCACCCCAGTCTCCAACCGTCCGTCGGCATGCAGGCGCAGCCAGCGATACCCCGGCGCTTGCTCGCTGACCTGGAAGTCCTCGCTGCCCGGCGCGAATTGGATACAGGTGGAAGGCGAGGCCAGCAACCGCAACCCGTTGCACTCGCGGTCGATCTCCTGGTGCACGTGCCCCCAGAGCAGCGCCCGCGCTTGCGGGAAGCGGTCCAGTACGGCAAACAGCGCCTCGGGATTGCGCAGGCCGATAGGCTCCATCCAGGCACAACCGATAGACACTGGATGATGGTGCAGGCACACCAGATGATGGCGGTTCGGCGCTTCGCTCAGGGCCTGGGCAAGCAGCTGCAGTTGCTGGTCCTGCAGGTAGCCCGGCACCGAGCCGGGTACGGCCGAGTCCAACAGGGTAATGCGCCAGTTGCCGATATCCACCACAGGCTCGAGCAAATCACTGTGCACGGCCGCCTGGGCCATGATCTGCGGCTCGTCGTGATTGCCCGGGATCCAGCGCGCCGGCGCGCCAATCGCCCGGGTCATGTCGCGAAATTGCTGGTAGGACTCAAGCGTGCCGTCCTGGGACAGGTCACCGGTGGCCAGCACCAGATCGATCCGCGGCTGTTGCTCGCGCACCAACTCGATCACCCGCTGCAAGCTGGCGCGGGTATTCATGCCCAGCAGGGCTGTGCCTTCCTCGGCGAACAAATGGCTGTCGGACAGCTGCACCAACAACACGCTGGCGTCGGGGTTCACGTTGGATACGCTCGGCAAGGCGCTCTCCCAAGGCAATCACTGGAATGGATAGGTGGCGCGATTATGCTAGGGCAGGACACAAAGAGGAAAGCTGGGTAAGCAGACGCAGTTCACATCTACCGCACGACCTCAAACTCATGACCCAACGCCAGGCAGTGGCTCAGCCATTCCCCGAGGAACACATTGAGCTGTGCTTTCTCGTCGGGTTGGTGCATGAACACATTCGGGTAAGGATAGATGCTGCGAAAGCGTCGCGCATGCTCGGCGCTGATCACTTCGGCCATACGCGCATCGTGGTACACCTGCACTTCCAGTTGCGGCACCGGCAGCCAAGGCAGACTGTGCTCCTGGCGCACGCGCAGCGTAGTGGTGTAGGGACAGGTGAGGATGACCTCCAGGGCCAGCACGCCGAGCATCTGGTCGCCGTGGGTCACAGCAATGCGCCGCGCCTCGGGGGTGTGGCGCATGTCCGGGAGCAGGCGCATCAGCCGCGCATAGTTGGCTTCGCAGGCGGCTTGCAGCCCGATCAGGTCAACTCGGTAACGCTCCCGTGCCTTTACTGCCATAACCCCCTCACTTCCGCGCGATTAAGCGCAAGCCACTGCAGGGCGATAATGCTGGCTGCATTGGAAATCTTACCGTCGCGCACCGCTTGCAAGGCATCTTCGAACGCCCAGGCGGTAACGCGGATATCTTCTGCTTCTTCTTCCAGTCCATGGACGCCGCCAGCGCCCGAGCTGTCGCAACGGCCCAGGTACAGATGGACAAATTCGGTACTGCCGCCGGGCGACGGGAAATACTTGGTGATCGGCCAAAGCGCGGAGAATGTCAGCCCAGCTTCCTCCTCGGCCTCGCGGTGTGCAACTTCCTCCGGTTGCTCGTCCTTGTCAATCAGGCCGGCGACCATCTCCACCAGCCACGGATTACCGGCGCGCCCCATGGCACCGACGCGGAACTGTTCGATCAGCACCACCTCATCACGTTGCGGGTCGTAGGGCAGCACGCACACAGCATCATGACGCACGAAGACTTCGCGGTTGATCACCCGGCTCATGCCGCCATCGAACTTCTCGTGGCGCAACTGCACGCGATCGAGCTTGTAGAAGCCCTGGTAGGCATTGTCGCGCTGAACGATCTCGATCTTGTTCGGCGCGGACTTCGCGATGTCCGTCATGTTTTCCTCGTTATGCTGATGCAATTGCCGCCATCCTAACGCGCCGATGCCCGTTGATGCAGCCCCTTTCCAGTTGCCGGGACAGGCGGCGGACGTCAAACTCACACGATCAAGCTTAGTGGCGAACTGACTGCCGCGCCGGTAGTCGAAGATCCACGAATTTCGCTCTTATCGATGGACGAAGAACATACATGTCGCTTTTAAAAATTGCCTCCGTGGCTTGTATCGCATTGACTCTCGGCGCCTGCCAGAGCCTGTTCCAACCCAGTTATCGCACGCCGCTGGAAGGCGTCCGTGACGCCACCGAGCAAAGCAAGCCGGGTTGCGCCAGCGCCGATTGCCCGCTGGTCAATATCGACACCGTGCACTTTGCCAAGGAGCCCAAGCTAGACGCCTTGATCGAACAGCGCCTGCTGGAGATGACCCGAACCAATGCGAGCGACCCGCTGCCGTCGAGCCTGGAAGCCTACCGCGAGCAGTTCCTGCAAACCGCGGCGCCCCACAACAGCATGTATTTGCAGGCCAAGGTACGCGAGCAGCATGACGGCTTGGTGATCATCGAACTGTCCAGCTACCTGGACCAGGGCGCCACCCATGGCGAACCAGGCCGCGGGTTCATCAACTATTCGCGCCAGCAGCAGAAGGCCCTGACACTTACCGATATGCTGTTGCCGGGCAAGGAAGACGCGTTCTGGAAAGCTGCCCAGGTCAGCCACAACAGCTGGCAGATCAGCACGCGCCTGAGCCTGGAGCCGGAATTCGTGAAAAGCTACCCGTTCCAGAAAACCCCGAACGTGGCGTTGACTTCCAGTGCCGTGACCCTCAAGTACCCCACCGCCACCATCGCCCCCTATGCCCTGGGCCACGTCGAGTTGCAGATTCCTTACTCGCGCCTGGAAGGCATCCTCAGGCCTGAACTGGTACCCGCGCGCCACTGAACGCTCGTCCCAGGATGAATTCGCGATGTCCGGCGAATAAGTGCTGGGTTGAATGTTCAAGGGAGGGGTGACCTGCAAGAGGCATGTGTTGCTTGGGAAATGGCTATCGGGGGGCAAGCCCCCGATAAGCCTCTTACAAGGTATCTGAATCCCGGATCAGACCTTCTTGTACAGCTGGCTACCTTCCTGCTTGAACCGTTGCGCCTGCTCCGCCAAGCCCTTGGCCACATCCACATCCACCGCCTCAATGCGCTGGTTGGCGGCGTATTCGCGTACTTCCTGGGTGATTTTCATCGAGCAGAACTTCGGCCCGCACATGGAGCAAAAATGCGCGACCTTGGCCGAATCCTTAGGCAGGGTTTCATCGTGGTAGGAACGTGCAGTGTCCGGGTCCAGGCCTAGGTTGAACTGGTCCTCCCAACGGAACTCGAAGCGCGCTTTGCTCAGCGCGTTATCACGGATTTGCGCGCCTGGATGGCCTTTCGCAAGGTCGGCGGCGTGCGCGGCGATCTTGTAGGTGATGATCCCCGTCTTTACATCATCCTTGTTCGGCAAACCCAGGTGTTCCTTGGGCGTGACGTAGCAAAGCATGGCGCAACCGAACCAGCCGATCATCGCCGCACCGATACCCGAAGTGATGTGGTCATAGCCCGGTGCAATGTCGGTGGTCAGCGGGCCGAGGGTGTAGAACGGCGCCTCGTCGCAGCACTCCAGTTGCTTGTCCATGTTCTCCTTGATCAGTTGCATCGGCACGTGGCCAGGGCCTTCGATCATGGTTTGTACGTCGTGCTTCCAGGCGATTTTGGTCAGCTCGCCCAGGGTCTCCAGCTCGCCGAACTGTGCGGCATCGTTGGCGTCGGCAATCGACCCCGGGCGCAGGCCGTCACCCAGGGAGAAACTGACGTCGTAGGCCTTCATGATTTCGCAGATTTCGTCGAAATGCGTGTAAGTGAAGTTCTCTTTGTGGTGCGCCAGGCACCACTTGGCCATGATCGAGCCGCCACGGGACACAATGCCGGTCACACGCTTGGCGGTCAGCGGCACATAGCGCAGCAGCACACCGGCGTGGATGGTGAAATAGTCGACGCCCTGCTCGGCCTGTTCGATCAGGGTGTCGCGGAACAGCTCCCAGGTCAGGTCTTCGGCGGCGCCACCGACTTTTTCCAGGGCCTGATAGATCGGCACGGTACCGATCGGCACCGGCGAGTTACGGATGATCCACTCGCGGGTTTCATGGATATGCTTGCCGGTCGACAGGTCCATCACGGTGTCCGAACCCCAGCGAATACCCCAAGTCAGTTTCGCCACTTCTTCCTCGATGGACGAACCCAGGGCGCTGTTACCAATATTGCCGTTGATCTTCACCAGGAAGTTACGCCCGATGATCATGGGTTCCAGTTCGGTGTGGTTGATGTTGGCCGGAATGATCGCGCGACCGCGGGCGATCTCCTCGCGCACAAATTCCGGGGTAATGATTTTCGGCACGCTGGCGCCGAAGCTGTGACCGGCGTGCTGCTGATCCAACAGGCCGCTGGCGCGGGCTTCTTCCAACTTCATGTTTTCGCGGATGGCGACGTATTCCATCTCGGCGGTGATGATGCCCTTACGCGCGTAGTGCATCTGCGTGACGTTGGCGCCGGCCTTGGCGCGACGCGGGTTCTTCACGTGGGCGAAGCGCAAGGCAGTCAGTTCGGCATCGCTCAAGCGTTGCTGGCCAAAGTGCGAACTCAGGCCCGACAGGCGCTCGGTGTCACCACGAGCCTCGATCCACGGCGAGCGCACATCCCCCAGGCCCTTGCGCACGTCGATGATGACGTTGGGGTCGGTATAAGGGCCGGAGGTGTCGTAGACGACCACGGGGGCGTTGATTTCACCGCCGAAATCGGTGGGCGTCACATCCAGGCTGATTTCGCGCATCGGCACGCGGATATCCGGGCGAGTGCCTTGTACGTAGATTTTTTGCGAGCGGGTAAACGGCTGCACGGAGCCGGAGTCGACCTTGGCCGATTCACTCAGGTGCACGGTATTTTTTAGTTTTGTCGTCATCACGGGCTCTCCAACTTATCCAGGCGGTGGATTTTTGTCGGAGCGAACCTGTGACGGATGGACGCACTGGAACCAGTGCTGTGCTCGGTACTCGAGGGCTGTTCGATGGTCGAACAACATCCCGGACGAAGCACAAGAGGACTCGCCGGGTGACGAGAAATCTTGTTCCCTACGCAGGCGTTAACCTGATCAGGTTCAACGGGATCCGGTATTTACCGATCTCAGCCTTCCAACAAGGCACCCCGACAAGAACTCGGCCAGTCTAGACCATGGCATGGGCAAATTGCCAATAGCGGTGCATTCAGCGTGATGAATGGCGTGATCGTGGGATTGTTGTGCCGTGATCCGGCCACTACACTCGGGCACTGCCTCAAGGCTTGACGCCAGGAATGGCCAGCCTTAGCCTTGAGCGCTAAATTATCACCGTAATATTTAAACTAGGGATCGCCTCATGCTGCGCAAACTCTCACTGGCTCTTGCCGTGTCTTGTGCGACCAATGGAATGGTCTGGGCAGCAGAAGCGCCCTTGTCCACCAACACCGACCTGGTCAGCGTCTATCAGGAAGCGGCGCACAACAACGCCGACCTTGCCGCTGCCCGCGCCCAATACGGCGCGCAAAAAGAAGTGGTACCCCAGGCTCGCGCCGGGCTGCTGCCGAACCTGTCAGCCGGTGCCGATAGCAATAACGTGCGCACCCAGATCGACCAGCCGGCCGCCACGGCCAACCGCGACGCCCACTCCTGGCGCGCCACGCTGAGCCAGCCGCTGTTCCGCGCCGATCGCTGGTTCCAGCTGCAGGCGGCTGAAGCCGTCAACGAGCAAGCGTCGCTGCAATTGTCGGCCACTGAACAGAACCTGATCCTGCAAAGCGCCGAGAGCTACTTCGCCGTGCTGCGTGCCCAGGACAACCTGGCCTCGACCAAGGCCGAAGAAAATGCCTTCAAGCGCCAGCTCGACCAGTCCAACGAACGTTTTGACGTGGGCCTGTCGGACAAGACCGATGTACTGCAATCCCAGGCCAGCTATGACACGGCCCGGGCCAACCGCATCGTTGCCCAGCGCCAGGTAGATGACGCCTTCGAAGCGTTGATCACCCTGACCAATCGCCAATACAACTCGATCCAGGGCATCGTCCACACGCTGCCGGTGCTACCGCCGGCACCGAACGACGCCAAGGCCTGGGTCGAAACGGCCGGTCGCCAGAACCTCAATCTGCTGGCCAGCAACTACGCCGTGACTGCCGCCGAAGAAACCCTGCGCCAGCGCAAGGCCGGGCACCTGCCGACCCTCGACGCCGTCGCGCAATACGAAAAAGGTGACAACGATGCCTTGGGTTTCAGCAACCCGAATCAGTTGCCCATCCCGTACGGCGGTGATGTGTCGCAACGCACCATCGGCCTGCGCCTGAACATCCCGATCTACAGCGGCGGGCTTACCAGTTCGCAAGTGCGTGAATCCTATTCACGCCTGGACCAGAGCGAGCAACAACGCGAAGGCCTGCGCCGCCAGGTGGTGGAAAACACCCGTAACCTGCACCGTGCGGTGAATACCGATGTGGAACAAGTCCAGGCACGCCGCCAGTCGATCATCTCCAACCAGAGCGCGGTGGAAGCCACGGAGATCGGTTATCAGGTGGGCACGCGCAACATCGTTGACGTGCTGGATGCACAGCGCCAGCTTTACTCCTCGGTGCGCAACTACAACAACAGCCGCTATGACTACATCCTCGACAACCTGCGCTTGAAGCAGGCGGCGGGCACCCTGAACCCAGGGGACTTGCAAGACCTGGCGCGCTACCTCAAGGCAGACTACAACCCGGACAAGGACTTCCTGCCACCGGATTTGGCCAAGGCCGCCGCCGAGCAGCTCAAGGCCCGCCCGGGCTATTGATCACACTGCAAAACCAATGTGGGAGGGGCTTGCTCCCACATTTGATGGGTGTTGGGTCAGTGAGCGATCAATCTTTCCAAACCGTCCAAAAGGCGTTTTAACGCACCCTGATTGGCCTGCATCACTTTCAACCCCGCCTGCGCCATCCTGCGCGCATCCTGCGGCAGCTCGAACAGCTGCCTCACCGCTTCGGCCAGACCTTCTGCGTCATCCACCTCGCGCAACGCCCCCGCGTCACGCATCATCGCGGTGATGTCGAGGAAGTTGAATACGTGGGGTCCCATGATCACCGGCTTGCCCAACGCCGCCGGCTCCAGCGGATTGTGCCCCCCCGTCGGCACCAGGCTACCGCCGACAAAGGCGCTGTCGGCCAAGCCGTAGAGGAACAGTAATTCACCCATGGTGTCGCCAAGCAAAATCGAGGTTTGCGCGTTGACCGCCTCGCCACTGGAGCGGCGCACCGTGGCAAAGCCCTGCTGCACGCAACGCTCAAATGTTGGGCCAAAGCGCTCCTGATGACGCGGAACCAGAATCAGCAATGCGTTGGGGTAGCTGGCGAGCAATTGTCGATGGGCTGCAAGCACCACTTCATCTTCGCCTTCGTGGGTACTGGCTGCGATCCACACTGGCCGCTCACTGGCGCCCCATTGTTCACGCAACGCGGCGGCGCGTTCCGGCAATTGCGGATCGATGCTCAGGTCGAATTTGATCGAGCCGGTAACCTCCACCGTTTCAGGACGCGCACCAAGACTGCGAAATCGTTCGGCTTCGGTTTCAGTCTGCACAGCGAACAGGCTCATTTGCGAGAGCATCGGCGCAGTCAGCTTGGCGAAACGCGCATACCCCTTGGCCGAACGCGCCGACAATCGCGCATTGGCCAGCGCCACCGGGATACCGCGCCGGGCACAGGCATGAATATGGTTGGGCCAGAGTTCCGTTTCCATGATCACCGCCAGCTTGGGCTGCACGTGATCAAGAAATCGCTTGGCGGCGCAAGGCAAGTCGTAAGGCAAGTAGCAGTGCTGGATGCGCGGCTCGTTGGCGAACAGTGCCTGGATCCGCTCGGAACCGGTGGGCGTCATGCAGGTGACGGTGATCGGCAGCTGTGGATAACGCGCCAGCAAACCACGAACCATCGGCGCGGCGGCAATGCTTTCGCCCACCGACACGGCATGCACCCAGATCCCGCCGGGACGCATCACCGGCAAGCCATAGGAAAACCGTTCGCCCACACGCTTGGCATAGGCCGGCGCCTTGCGCGCACGCAACCATAAACGTAAGGCCACCAACGGCAGCGCCAGGTAAAACAGACAGCTATAGAGAGTTCTATTCATGGCGGCGGAGTTTATCGGCTTTTTCAGTCGATCGCCTGCAAGCACTCGGCAAAACGTTTGGCCAGGAAGCGGGCCGCGGGCCCAAGGTGTTCATCGCGGCGCCACACCAGCTCCACCACCAGCGCCGGCGGCGTCCATTCGCTGGCCAACTCGACCATCTGTTGTTGATAGGTCGGGTATTGCACGATATGCCGAGGCAACCAGGCCCAGCCCAGGCCGCTCATCAGCCATTCGGCGAGTACGTAGAAACTGTCGGCGCGCCACACCAGCGGGCTGGCCGCCTCGCTGCCGGGGTAAACGCTGGTCTGGGTCGACATCAGCAACTGCCGAAACTGCGCCAGATGCTGGCACGTCACGTACTGTTCCTGGGCCAGCGGGTGATTCACCCCGCACACCGTGACCATTTCCACACTGCCCACCACCCGTCGTTCCAGGGCCTCGGGGATCTGATCGTGATAGAACAACAGCCCCAGGTCCGCCTTGCGCTCCACCAGCTTGCGCGCCACGTCGCCCTGGGCGGCGCTGGACAGTTGCACTTCCAGCAGCGGGTAGTGCACCGCCAGTGCCTCGAGGCTATCGAGCACCGGCTGGAACAACATCGCCTCATCCTGGGCCAGGCGCAGGCAGGCTTCCTCACCGCGGGTCAAGGACAGCGCCCGGCCATTGAGGCGCTCACACTGGCGCAGCACTTCACGCGCCTCCTCCAGCAACACGCTGCCGGCCTCGGTCAAGCTAGGCTGGCGGCCACTGCTACGCTCGAACAGGCTCACGCCCAGGTCCGCTTCCAGCAACGCGATGCCATTGCTGATCGCCGATTGCGCCTTGCGCTGATCACGGGCGACGGCCGAGAACGAACGCCGCTCGGCGACGCTGACAAACAGGCGCATCTGTTCCAGGTTCCACTGCACGCTCATGGCTCAACCCATCTCTAATCCAGATAGGTAATGACTTTACCGCATCTGGCAAACAACTAGAATGCCGACCACTGTAGGGAGCGAGCTTGCTCGCGAAAAACGCACAGGCAACGCGTCTAGCTGCAATCCCTGCGTTTTCGTTAACGCTTTTCGCGAGCAAGCTCGCTCCTACAGATTTTGAAACTACCGAGGACTTTCCCATGAATGCCGCCTACGTTTACCTGGCCATTGCAATTTGCTCGGAAGTGGTTGCGACCGTCTCCATGAAAGCCGTCAAGGGCTTGAGCACACCGATCCCGCTGTTGTTGATGATTGTGGGTTATGGCGTCGCGTTCTGGATGCTCACCCTGGTGGTGCGCACCGTGCCGGTGGGGATAGCCTATGCGGTCTGGGCAGGGCTGGGGATTGTGATGGTCAGCGTCGCAGCGTTGTTCATCTATGGGCAGAAGCTGGATGTCCCGGCGATGCTGGGCATGGGCCTGATTGTGCTGGGCGTGGTGGTGATTCAGCTGTTCTCGAAAACCGTGGGGCACTGACCGCCACTCAACAGCCTGTATACTGCGCCTCTTGTCTTGAACACTGAGGTCGCCGATGCCATCCGTTATTTCCACCGACGTTCTGATTGTCGGCGCCGGGGTTGCCGGCCTCTGGCTCAACGCACGCCTGCGCAGCCAGGGGTTCTCTACGTTAGTGGTGGAAAGCGCCACCCTGGGTGGCGGGCAAAGCGTGAAGTCCCAGGGGATCATCCACGGCGGCGCGAAATACGCCCTGCACGGCGCCCTCACCGGCGCCTCCGAAGCCATCGCCGATATGCCGCGCCGCTGGCGGGAAGCCCTGGCGGGTACCGGTGAGCTGGACCTGTCCGGCGTACGCGTACTGTCCCAAGCCCATTACCTGTGGTCCCCCGGCACCCTCGCCGGCAACCTCACCAGCTTCTTCGCCAGCAAGGCCGTGCGCGGCCGCGTCGATCAGGTCAAGGGCGACGAGTTGCCCGCGGCCCTGCAAGACCGTCGTTTCAAGGGCAAGGTCTATCGCCTGGCGGAATTGGTGGTGGACGTACCGAGCCTGATTGAACGCCTGGCGCAACTGGCGGGTGACGGCTTGCTTGCCGGTCAGCACATTGAGCCCCTGTTTGAGGACGGCACTCTGGCGGGCTTGAAAGTCGACGGCCACGAGATCCGTGCCCAGCGCATCGTGTTGAGTGCCGGAGGCGGTACCGCCGATGTGCTCGCGACCCTGGGCCTGAGCCAGCCAGCCATGCAAAAACGTCCTCTGCATATGATCATCGCCAAGGGCCCGGGCCTCAAACCCCTGTATGCCCATTGCCTGGGCGGCGGCACCAAGCCGCGCATCACTGTGACGACACACCCGGCGGCCGACGGCAACTGGGTGTGGTACCTCGGCGGCGATATTGCCGAGGCTGACGGCGTGGCACGCACACCAGAAGAACAGATCGCCACCGCACAGAAAGAGCTGGCGCAACTGCTGCCCTGGATCGACATGAGCCAGACCCGGTGGGCAACCTTACGGGTGGATCGCGCCGAACCGCTGCAGTCGGGGCTGACCCGCCCCGATAACGCCTTCCTCGCCGACGACGGCCGCCTGTTGGTCGGTTGGCCGACCAAACTGGCCCTGGCGCCGGACTTCGCCGATCGAGTCCTGCACCTCCTGGAGCGCGACGGCATCCGCCCTGGCGCCGGCGCCCCGCTACCCGACCTGCCAAAACCAACTATCGGCCAACCTGCCTGGGAGCAACTGTTGCCATGAGCCTGCTAACCCTTCACGACTTTCATCGACCCTTGGGCAACACCGGTCTGCGGGTGTCGCCACTGGGCCTGGGCACCGTCAAGCTGGGCCGCGACCAGGGCGTGAAATACCCCAGCGGTTTCCAGATCCCCAGCGACGAAGCGGCACGCAGGCTGCTGCTCCTGGCCCGCTCGCTGGGCATCAACCTGATCGACACCGCGCCGGCCTATGGCATGAGCGAAGAGCGCCTGGGCCCGCTGCTGCGCGGGCAACGCAAGAACTGGGTGATTGTCAGCAAGGTCGGCGAAGAGTTTGCCAATGGCGTGTCGCGGCACGATTTCAGCGCGGCCCATACGCGGATGTCGATTGAACGCAGCCTGAAACGCCTTGAAACGGATTTTATCGACCTGGTGCTGGTGCATTCCGATGGCAACGACTTGCATATCCTCAACGATTGCGAGGTTTACCAGACCCTGGCGGAGCTGAAAAAAGACGGCAAGATTCGCGCTTTCGGTTTTTCCGGCAAGACCGTCGAGGGCGGCGTAAAAGCGTTGGAACAGGGTGATTGCGCGATGGTCACCTACAACCTCAACGAGCAGGCCGAAAAAGCCGTGATCGATTATGCAGCAGCCCATGGCAAAGGCATCCTGGTGAAAAAAGCCCTGGCCAGCGGCCACGTGTGCCTGGAGCCAGGAATGGATCCAATTGATGCCAGTTTCAAGCTGTTGTTTGCGCAAACGGGCGTCGCCAGTGCTATTGTCGGGACCATTAATCCGCTGCACCTGGCCCATAACGCGGCGACCGCTGCCCGGGTCATCCGTCAACTCTGATGCCGCCGATGCGGCCGACCCCGTCGCAAGAAGGAGCCGACATGCCGCGAACGCTGATTCGAAAAAACCCGAGCAACTTCAAGACACTGCCGCTGCACGTAGAGGCTACCCCCGAGGGCCTGAGCTACCAGAGTGTAGGCATGCCGCTCAACTTCGCCCAGACCCTGCAACGGCGCAAGCCGGTAGAGGTGCCGGACGCCGAGCGCTTCGCCCTCGAACTGGCGAACCTGGGCGTATCGGTACGCCTGACCCTGCATTGGCAAAACAAGGATTACTGGGTACTGGTGCGCCAACGCCGCCAGGACCGCGGCGATGTGGTGCTCAAGCTGATCTCCGGCTACGTCCCGGCCCATGAACTGAACCTGCCGCTGCACACCGCCATTCAGGAAATTGCCGAGGAATGCTTGCTCGAAACTCCGGAAGGCTGGCTCGGCGGACGTTTCAACGACACCTGGCTGCCGGCGCCCTACTCCGCCGCCCTGCATTACCGCGAAGCCCTGCCGTTCCGCCTGAGCCCCTTGTCCGGCGCCGCTCGCCCGGTACGCTGCGCCACCACCCAACTGATCGAACGCCCGCGAGCCTACGTGCACCTGCCGACGGCGTCACTGCAGTTGATTTATGACCTGCGCCTGGAAGTGCCGAAGGAGGCCAAGTCCCTCAGCTTGTTCCATGTGGATGAGCGCCTCGAAGGCGACCAACTGGTGGCGCGCCTGGACCGCCAGCGCCCGGACCTGTACCTGATGCCATTGAAAGACGGCGAGCCGCTCGCTGAGCTGTACACCGTAAAGAAAGACCAGCTGTACCCGGCCAGCACACGCGGCTTGTACCTGGCGGAAAGCTTCGCCCGGCAGGAAGGCTGGCTGGTGCGCGATGAGCGGATTCGCTGGAAGGATTGGCTAAGGCAGCAGGGTTTGGCAGAGCCGGAAAAGGACTCCAAGCTCAAGCGCCTGACCGGCAAGGCGCGGCAGATGTTGCGCAAGATCGTACCGAAGAAGAGCTAGGGGCGAGCAGGCTCGCCCCGGGCGTCACGGGGTGTTACTCGTTGTTGCGGATCTTTTCGACGATAGCAGTGGTAGAGCTGTTTTCAACCAGCCCCAACACCTTGACCGTACCGCCATAGGCACTGACGATATCCGCACCGACCACCTTGTCGACGGTATAGTCCCCGCCCTTGACCAGCACGTCAGGCTTGACCTGGGCCAGCAGGTTCTCCGGGGTATCTTCGGAGAAGCTGATCACCCAGTCCACCGCACCCAGCCCTGCCAGCACCGCCATGCGCCGGTCAACGCTGTTGATCGGACGGCCCGGGCCTTTCAAACGGCTGACCGACGCATCGTCGTTGACCGCGACGATCAGGCGATCGCCCTGGGCACTCGCCTGCTCCAGGTAAGTCACATGACCGGCGTGCAGGATGTCAAAGCAGCCGTTGGTGAAGACTATGCTCTCGTTGTGGGCGCGGGCATCGTCAATCGCCAGCAGCAATTGCTCCAGGCCCAGCACGCCGCGTTCCGAGCCTTCGGAGCGCTGGATCGCACGGCGCAATTCCGGCGCACTGATGGCCGCGGTACCCAGCTTGCCCACCACAATGCCCGCCGCCAGGTTGGCCAAGGCCACGGCGTGGGGCAATTCTTCACCGGCCGCGATGGACGCCGCCAGGGTGGAAATCACGGTGTCACCGGCACCGGTAACGTCAAACACTTCACGTGCACGTGCCGGCAGGTGCATGGCCGGATGGTCAGGCCGCAGCAGGGTCATGCCGTGCTCGCCACGGGTCACCAGCAAGGCGCCCAGGTCGAGCTCGGTCATCAGTGTGGCGCCCTTGCTCACCAGATCGTGCTCATCGACGCAACCGCCGACGATAGTTTCGAACTCGCTGAGGTTTGGCGTCAGCAGGCTGGCGCCCCGATAAATCGAGAAGTCCTTGCCCTTGGGATCGGCCAGCACCGGAATATTGCGGGCCTTGGCGGCCTGGATCAATACCTGGTGGTTCTGCAAGGCGCCTTTGCCGTAGTCGGACAACACCAGCACCTTGATACCTTCGAACAAAGCATCGACCTGGTCGCTGAGGGCCAGGGCATCGGTTGCGAAGGGCTCTTCGAAATCGATACGCAGCAATTGCTGGTGACGACTCATGACCCGCAGCTTGACGATCGTCGGCTGATGGGCGATGCGCTGGAACAGCGCACGCACACCGGCACCCTGCAAGCTGTTGGCCAGGCTGTCGGCAGCTTCGTCGTCGCCAGTCACCCCTACCAGGGAGGCTGGGGCGCCGAGAGCGGCAATATTGAGGGCGACGTTAGCAGCGCCGCCTGGGCGGTCTTCGATTTGCTCGACCTTGACTACCGGCACCGGCGCCTCAGGGGAAATCCGTGAGGTACCGCCATGCCAGTAACGGTCGAGCATGACATCGCCGACCACCAAGACAGCGGCTTGATTGAATCGCGGCATGGACAACTTCATGGAGCAACCCACATACAAAATGAACAGGGGCGCGATATTAGCACAGGGTTTGCGGTCGCTTACGCGCACTGCTGGCCAAATGTGGGAGGGGGCTACCCTCTGTAGGAGCGAGCTTGCTCGCGAAAAACTCACAGGCGCCGCGTTTATTCAGGAAGCACGCGTAATCGTTGACGTTTTTCGCGAGCAAGCTCGCTCCTACAAAAAAACCTTCGGACAAGCCCCTCCCACATTCGAGCCGTGACGTCTGTTGATCAGGTGATGTCAGCCGCTACCGGCGCATCCAGGCCCATGGCATGCAGGCGGGCGTAATAACCGTTCTGCGCAAGCAACTCGCCGTGGGTGCCGCGCTCGACAATCCGCCCGTCATCCATCACCAGAATCAGGTCGGCTTTCTCGATAGTCGACAATCGGTGCGCGATCACCAGGGTCGTACGGCCTTGCATGACCTTGTCCAGTGCCGCCTGGATATGCCGCTCGGACTCGGTGTCGAGGGCCGAGGTGGCCTCGTCGAGAATCAACAACGGCGCATTCTTGAGCAATGCCCGGGCAATGGCCAGGCGCTGGCGTTGGCCGCCGGACAACAACACGCCGTTCTCGCCGACCTGGGTATCGAAGCCCTTGGGCAACTGGTCGATGAAGTCCTTGGCGTTGGCATCGGCGGCGGCCGCTTCAACGTCGGCGCGAGGCGCACCGGCCAGGTCGCCGTAGGCGATGTTATTGGTCACGGTGTCGCTGAACAGGGTGACGTGCTGGGTGACCTGGGCAATGTGCTTGCGCAGGTTGAGCAGCTTGTAGTCTTCGATCTCTACGCCGTCGAGCAGGATCTCGCCGCTTTCATGGTGGTAGAAGCGCGGGATCAGGCTGGCCAGGGTTGACTTGCCGCTGCCCGAACGGCCCACCAGGGCGATCATCTGCCCAGGCTCGGCAGTGAAGCTGATGTCCTTGAGCACATGGCGTTCGGTGCCAGGGTAGGTGAAGTTCAGATTGCGCACTTCCAGGCGACCGCTGACCTGGTCGCGCTCGATGGTGCCGTGGTCGACCTCAACGTCTTCGTCCAGTTGTTCGAAAATGCTTTCGGCGCCCGCCACACCTTTCTGGATGGTGGAGCTGACCTCCGACAGTTGGCGGATCGGCTTGGGCAACAAACCGGCCAGGGTGATGTAGGCCACCATGTCACCGGCAGAGGCATCGCCACGCAGGTACAGGACCAGGAACATCAGCACAGCCATGGCGGAGTAGATCACCAACTGCAATGCTGGCGTGTAGATTGCCCCGGTACGGGTCATGCGCAGTTGCTTGTTGGTGTTGCTCTGGCTGGCCTTGAGAAAGCGCTTCTCTTCGTAGACTTCACCACCGAAGCTGCGCACCACGCGGTAGCCCTGGATGGTCTCCGAGGCCACGTGGGTGACGTCGCCCATGGCCACCTGGATCTTTTTGCTCTGCTTGCGGAATTTCTTGCTGGCGGTGCTGACCATCACGGCAATCAGCGGCAGGATCGCGATCATGACCAGCGTCAGGCGCCAGTTCATGTACAGCAGGGAGGCGAACAGGAAGATCACCGTCATGCCTTCGCGGATGACCACCTTGATGGCGTCGGTCGCCGCCCCCGTGACCATGGTCACGTTGAAGGTGATGCGGGAAATCAGGTGGCCGGAGTTGTGGTTATCGAAATAACGGTTGGGCAGCGTCAGCAAGTTGTTGAACAACTGCACCCGCAGGTCGTGGACCAGGCCCAGGGAAACCTTGGCCAGCAGGTAGTTGCCCAGGAACGAACCCAAGCCCTGCCAGGCCGCGATCAGGATGATCAGCAGCGGCACGGCCTGCAGCAGTTGCAGGTCGCGCAGGAATGGTACCGTCGGGAACAGCACGGCTTCCGGGTTGGAGAGGCCGTCGACAAAATACTTGAGGATGTAACCCAGCATCGGCTGGGTCGACGCGAAAATCAGAAATCCGAGGATACTCAATGCGAACAAGCCCATATAAGGCTTAACGTAACTGAGCAGACGGAAGTATATTTTCAAGCTCGAAGGGCTTGCGCTCGGACTGGAGTCGGTCATATCACGCGGCGTTTTGAAAAAGGAGGCTGACTTTAGCACAGCTTCTCTGTTGTACTTGCACCCGGTGTAACCCGCGGCCCGGTTGGATCCGACCGGCGACATTACATGGCCACTAGCTTAAGATGGTTGGCTTTCTCTTTCTGGAATGGCTCTACTGTATGCACTCCAAGCGCCTTAACTATGGCTCAAATCGCGTTTTCGACTTCCTGGTCCTATGGATTTTGCCTGTTGGCTTATTGCTGCTCCTGAGTGCACTGTTCTTCGTCGGCAATCGTAATGTACTGCACCGGATTTTCTACATCCTGTTCAGCGTACCGACTTTGTTTCTGTTGTGCATGCGCCCCAGGGAATTCAAGGATCTGTTGCGCGAGCCGCTGGCAATCGCGTTCCTGGCTTTCTCCGCCTGGGCGTTGACCAGCCTGCTGTGGAGCCCCGAACACAGCACCGACACCGACCTGTTCAAGCGACCGCTGAACACCTTCATGCTTTTTGGCGGGTGCGGGCTGTTGCTGCATTACCGCAATGAATTGTTCAAACCGATCTTCTTCAGCGCGGCGGTGATTGCACTGGTGGTGAGCCTGGGTAACCTGGTGGCGTTCGCCAAGGGCTATTCGCCCGGTTTGCGCATGATCGGCGGTCTTGGTGCTCTTGATAACCCACTGTTGAGTTCGCACCTTTTTGGGTTTTTCACCGTGTACTGGCTGTATGTCTGCATGACCACCCAGCGCATGAAAGTGTTGTGGTTCAGCGTACCGGCCCTGGCGATCATGACCATGGCCGTGCTGGCGACCGGCTCACGCACGCCGCTGGTGGCGCTGGGGCTGGCTATCCTGTGGATGAGCTTTGTGAGCCGAAATCGTCGCTCGGCATTGCTGATCAGTGGAATGATCCTAGGCACAGTCGCACTACTCCTGTTTTACCCCGAGTTAATCACCGAGCGAGGCACTTCGTTCCGTCTCGAGCTGTGGAGTATTTCACTGCAGCTTATCGCCGAGCATCCCTGGATCGGGCATAGCTACGATTCCGAGCTTTACCTAACGGTGTCCGATGGATACCAACTGCGCGAACCCCACAGCTTTGCCCTCGGCGTGCTCTATTACGTCGGCATCATTGGTTTTATCCCCTGGGCCTTTATGCTCGGCTGGGGCCTGTATAAAGGCCTGCAGCAACGCGCACAGCCGCTGTTCATCCTGGCATCCTCGCTGCTGGCCTACGGCATCGGCGCAGGCCTGACCGAGGGCGGCGGCATTCTGTCGCGCCCCAAGGAACACTGGTTCCTGCTGTGGATTCCCCTGGCGATTATCACCGGCCTGAGCATCGCCCAGCGCCATCGCAGCCTGTTGCGTATGCCGGTGCAAAACCTGAAGACCGCCGCCTTCGAGCAGATGTGCAACAACGCCCACGTCATTGAAGCCGATGGCCTCGGACCTAAAGTCCTACGCCTGGAAGACGGCAGCTTCCTCAAGCTATTCCGCCCACGCCGCTGGTACACCTCCGGCAGCTTCAACCCGTATTCGGAGCGTTTTGCCAGCAACAGCGAGCAATTGCGCACCCTTGGCATTCCCGCCCCGGACATCCTCGGGCTCTATCGCCTGAGTGACGCCAGCAGCGCCGTGGCCTACACACCACTGCCCGGCCTGACCTTGCGCCAAGCGCTGCAAAGCCTGGACAGCAGCTTGCGCGAATCGCTGGTGGAGCGTTTTGGCCGGTTCATGGCGCAGTTGCACGAGCGCGGTGTTTACTTCCGCTCGCTTCACCTGGGTAACGTGCTGTTGATGGACGACGGTGAGTTCGGCCTGATCGATGTGGCCGACCTGCGCATCTACCCGTCCTCACTGCGCTACGCGCTGCGCCAGCGTAACCTGCGCCACATGCAGCGCTATCCACAGGATCGCAACTGGCTGTTCGAAACGCACTTCGAGCAACTGGTCAAAGGCTACGCATCGGTGGCAAGCCCAGCGGCTACCGCGAAAATCCGCGAGCAAGTACAGAGCCTTTAAACATGCAGGAGCGAGCTTGCTCGCGAAAATCGTGAACGATGACGCGGGCATTCAAGTTGCCCGCGGTGTTCTCCGTTTTTTCGCGAGCAAGCTCGCTCCTACAGGGTGAGGCGCAGTTTCAGTTTTTGAGCGGCGCCAGATACAAGCGCACCAAACCGCGCAACGTCTTGCGCCCCCAGAACTTCAACGGGATCTGCTTGAGAATCTCCCGCGCCAGTGGGCGATCGCGGTCGGCGGTCTTGAGGAACATCGAGTTCAGGAAGTTGTAGCGCACCGCGTCATAAGCCGGGTGATCGCTGAACTTGGCATAAGTCTTGAGAATGTTCTGGATCATGTAGCGGTGGTTCTTGTACGTGTTGCTCGCGTGCTGGCGATACTTGGCCATCACCACGCCAAGGGCGTCGATCGTGTAGCCCGCCGCCGTGATCTTCAACTGGATCAGCAGGTCCTCCAGGGGAATCTGCGGGTCGAAGCCACCGACTTGCTCCAGCACTTCCCGACGAATCAGCATGGTCGGGGCCGGTGGGAACGGCTTGCGGTCCATGAAAATATCATCGAAGTCGAGGCTGCGAAACGGCACGTCGCGGCGTTGTTTTTTCTCCGGATGCAGGTTGCCGTCAGCATCGATCAGCTCGATGTTGCCGGCACACATGCCCACCTTAGGCTTACCGTCCATATACGCGACCTGGGTGGCAATACGGTCCGGCAGCATGATGTCGTCCGAGCCGAACGGTGCGATCAGGCTGCCCTTGGCGCGCGCGATCGCACCGTTGAGGGTGGCGCTGAGGCCTTGGTTCTGCTGGACCTGGAAGTCAAAGCCGTGCTCGGCCTGCAAGCGCAGGATACGTTCGACGCTATCATCCTTGGAGCCGTCATCCACCACCAGCAATTCGATATTGGGGTAGGTCTGCCCCAACACGCTGAGGATGCTCTGTTCGATGTACTGGCCGTGGTTATAGGAAGCGATAATCACCGAGACCAGGGGTTGTGGCTGATTCATGCTCTACCTACTTCACGCAAACCGGTTTCAATCAGGGTCAGGTACTTGTGCTTGAACTCTTCAAGAGTGTGATTGGCCTGCAGGTAGCGGAACACCTCTTCACCCTTGGCGCGTAATTGTTCATCGCTCAGCGCCAGATAGGTATCCAGGGCCGCGGCCAGTTGCTCGACATTACCCGGGTCATGGGACAGGCCGCCCGCGCCCTGCACCAGCGGCAGCATCGCCGGGCCATTGGAAGCGATCACCGGCAAGTGGCCGCTCATGCCTTCCAGCAGGGCCAGGCCCAGGCCTTCGAACAGCGACGGCATGGTCCAGATATCGAAGCCGCGCACGTACTTCATGCCGTCTTCGCGAAAGCCCAGTAAGTGTGCGCGACCAGTCAGGCCCAGACGCTCGATATCCGCACGCAGATCGGCTTCGGCGCGACCGGAACCGATGATGCCCACCTGGGCCTCGGGGTATTTGTCCTTGAGGGTCGCGAAAGCTTGCAACAGATGGGTGTGGCCCTTGATCGGTACCAGGCGGCCCAGGGCGCCGATCATTCGTGCGTCCATTGGCAGACCCAGGGCCTTGCGGGCGTCCTCACGGGTCAACTGCAGGGCTTCGGCCTGGGGAATGTCGATAGCGTTGGTGACATAGGTGGTGTTGTCGCGGGTAAAGCCGCAATTGAGATCCACCAGATAGTCCTTCACCGCCTCCGACACCCCGACAAACCGCCATGCCGGACTGACCCAGCGCTGGGTCTGACGTCGACGGTAACCACGGGCATACTCGCCAAAACCGTGGGAGATGCCGATACACAGCGGAATTTTCAGCCAGCGATTGAGCGAGAGCATCATGTTCACCGACTTGAAGCGGTTACAGATGACCACATCGAATTTCTGCTCGCGGCAATACTTGTAGATCTGCCACATGGCACCGAAGCGAATGCCCTTGAGGGACTTCTCCGGCAGCTCGAAATAATGAGAGTGTTCAGCCACGCTCAGGGGCTGGCCGGGCAGCGGGCGGCCGCTGAGAAATCCGGATGTCACCTCGAAACGCTCAGGCGGCAAGGACTTGACGATTTGCTCACCCAGGTCGGCGAAATCATTGGTCTTGACGTTGTAGTCCGGCTGTAACTGCAAAACCTTGAAACGCGGCTTCATAACTCTCCATGCAGCGATCTGGCTACGGGCACGCAGCCCGGTAAAAAGGGCGACAGGCAAATACCGGCCTGCCTTCAATAGGCTCTCAGTCCCTCTTCAGGACCCACAACAGCTCGTGACGGCGCACGGCCTTGCGAAAGAATTCGTTCTCGCCGTAGGGCGACGGCTTGCGGCCCGCCAGCAGTTGCTGCAACCACCTGCGCACCCGGCGCTTGAACGGCGCTGGCGGTTGCAGGTCATGCATCATGCCCAATGCCATGGCCTTGTCCTGCTGCAGACTCAAACTGAGCGCAAAGCTGCAAGGCTCCATCTCGACCGCACTCTCAAAACGCGGCGGCAGCGCTACGCCAGCCCCCGAATCACCCATGGGCCAGCGGTCGTTATCATGCAGGTGATTGGCGTAGCCGAGCAATGTGTCGGGCTGCCACTCCAGGCCTTGCAGGGCTTCCAGGATCGCCGCATGGGCACTGATGTGGTCCGCGTGGGGGTCAAGCAATGGCGTGGGCAACACGATCACCTGGGGCCGCGCCTTTAGCAGCAGTGCCCGCAGGTCAGCGATCAAGTTGTGCCAGGTCGGCGCGCCGTCCATATCCCCCGGCAATGCAAAGCCGTTGAACTGACGAAACAACCGCGTATCGCTTAAGTCAGCTTCGCGCGAAGCCATGGGCTGATCCGGCGCTGCCTGCATGGCCTGCAACTGCATGCAGAAGTAGCCCAATTGCACACACTGCGTCTCGGGCACGCCAGCCCAACGCGGCACGGCGATGCTGTCCCAGGCACGCAGGCGGCCCTTGAGGCGGGCGGCTTCAGCTCTGGGAAGCCCCATGTGCTGGTAATGTTCGGCTTCAACTTCACCGGCGGTCAGGGTCACGATCCAGCTTTCACGCGCCTGACTGTAGAGGCTGAACGCCGCCAGCTCGGCATCGTCGGCGTGAGGCGCGATGACCATCACCCGGTGCTGGCGATAGTCCGGCTGGCGAAAGCGCCAGAGTATCGGCTGGCCCTTGATCCGGCAGAAACGCCCGCGCAACCTGATATTGCCCGCCGCCAAGGCTTCGGCGGCGCCTGTCAGGTTCAGGTAACGCCGCCCGGCGACGCCGCGCTCGAAGACTTGTCGATCCGGCATCTCCAGGCCCAAAACGTCCACCGCAGGGTCGAGGAACCGCCCAAACCAGGTGCTTTTCAAATCGACACCCACGATCAGGGTTTCATCGGCCGCCAGAGGCGTGTCCAACAGCAGCCGCCCCGCCTCCAGGCGCAGGCCGGACTGTTCGCTGCCGACCGGGAACGCGTAGCCGTAGCTGTCTTTGGGCGAGTAAAACAGGTGATCGGCAAACCAGGCTTCATGGGCCGCCCACAGCAGCACCGCCAGCAGCAGCGGCAACCACCAAGCCACCAGGACGCCGGCTGCCACCAACACCAGCAAGCCGATCAACAGCGCGATACGCTTGTTGCGCCGATGGCGCTTGAGCAGCTGCTGCTTGCGACTCATACGCTGAACACCGGCACCGGGTTGCACCAGCGCTCCTTGTACTCACGGTCGGAACGCCCGAAGGAGAAACGCAGCGACTTGTTCGACGCCCGCGCCTGTTCCCACGCGCTTTGGGTATTGAGGAAACTCAGCACGCTGCCGGGGCTGAATGCGCGGGTTTCCGGGTCGACGCCACCGTTGACGTACTCGGCGCTGAACCACTCATTGGACTGCACCTGATACACCAACTGCACCGCAATCGCGGCGTCATTGAGAAACAGCACCGAGCCGAACAGGAACTCCTTGAGCAACTCCAATACCTCGGCCAGGCGCGCCGCGCCTGCTGCCGGAAAGCCCCAGCGGCGCTGGAACAGGTCGCAATAAATCGCCGCCAACTCCACGCTGGAAAACTCACTGACCGCCCGCACTACGCCGCCCGCTTCTTCCAGCAAACGCAATTCGCGGCGCTGGTTGTAGCGAAACTTCTTCGACAGTTCTTCGGGCGTGCGCGCCATGGCCAATTGCTCTGCCTGGGGCTTGAGGGTGCTGACGCGCCCCTCGTTCAGCGCCGACAGGTAGCGCGCACGATGCCGCAACGGCACCTGCGCATCGGCGGCAATCGGCAGGATGATCTCAGCGTTGCCCAGGTCAAACAGGCCCTTCTTGCCGCTGCGCTTGAGCACTTCCTTGGAGAGAGCAAGGTCGCGTCCCCAGGTGGCGATCGCCCCCTTGAGTTCGCCACCTTGTTCCCAACCCAGATAGCGCACCGGAATCTGCGCCAGGTCAGCCAACCGCTCGATCACCTGCGGATGAGTCGCCAGGCTGCCGCCATAACGCTGCCAGGCCTGAGCGTAAACCTCGGCCTCGACAGGCGCCCAGCCACGTTCACGCCAGCCCTGGAAGCGGTTCAGCATTTAAACCACGGCGTCATAAGGGTCCACGCCGTCCTTGACCACGAGGATGTCTTCCATGATCAGGTACTGCAGGTCGGAGCCGAAGAACATGTTCAACGCATCGGTCGGCGAGCAGATCATCGCTTCGCCACGACGATTGAGCGAGGTGTTCAGCGACACACCGTTACCGGTCAGCACTTCCAGCTCTTTCATCATGTCGTAGTAGCGCGGGTTGTATTCGCGCTTGAGCACCTGGGCGCGGGACGTACCATCTTCATGCACCACTTCCGGCACGCGGGTCTTCCACTCTTCGGCGACTTCAAAGGTGAAGGTCATGAACGGCGCCGGGTGATCGACCTTGATCATCTGCGGGGCCACGGTGTCGAGCATCGACGGGCAGAAAGGCCTCCAGCGCTCGCGGAACTTGATCTGGTGGTTGATGCGGTCAGCCACGCCGGTCGCACTCGGGCAACCGATGATCGAACGGCCGCCCAGGGCACGCGGGCCGAACTCCATGCGTCCCTGGAACCAGGCCACGGGGTTGCCGTCCACCATGATCCTGGCGATGCGCTGCGGCATGTTCTCGATCTTGCGCCAGTTCGGCTTGCTCGCGTGCTTGGCGCAGGCGGCGATCACGTCTTCATTGCTGTAGGACGGGCCGAGGTAGACGTGCTCCATCTTCTCAACCGGTACACCACGGGCGTGGGACACGTAGGCCGCCGCACCGACTGCTGTACCGGCATCGCCGGAAGCGGGCTGTACGAACAGCTCTTTCACGTCGTCACGGGCGATGATCTTCTGGTTCAGCTTGACGTTCAGCGCACAGCCACCGGCGAAGGCCAGCTTGCCGGTGTCCTTGAGGATGTCACCCAGGTAGTAATCGATCATCTGCAGGGCCAGCTTTTCGAACAGCGCCTGCATGCTGGCCGCGTAGTGGATGTACGGCTCGTCGGCGATGTCGCCTTCGCGCTTGGGGCCCAGCCACTCGATCAGTTTCGGCGAGAAGTAGAAACCCTTGCCCTTCTCTTTATAACGGCGCAGGCCGATGACGTTGGCGTAGTCGGTGTTGATCAGCAGTTCGCCGTTTTCAAACGAGGCCAGGCGCGAGAAGTCGTACTTGCTGGCATCACCATAGGGCGCCATGCCCATGACCTTGAATTCACCGTCGAGCATCTCGAAACCGAGGAACTCGGTGATTGCGCCGTACAGGCCGCCGAGGGAGTCTGGATCGTAGAATTCCTTGATCTTGTGGATCTTGCCGTTTTCGCCGTAGCCGAAGAACGTGGTGGCGTACTCACCCTTGCCGTCGATGCCCAGGATCGCGGTCTTTTCCTGAAAGCCCGAGCAGTGGTAGGCACTGGAAGCGTGGGCCAGGTGGTGTTCAACCGGTTCGATCTTGATTTTCTTCGGGTCGAAACCCAATTGCTCCAGGCACCAGACGATCTTGTTGCGATAGCGCTTGTAGCGACGGTTGCCCATCAGGATCGCGTCGAGGGCACGGTCCGGGGCGTACCAGTAGCGCTTGGCGTAGTGCCAGCGCGCCTCGCCGAACAGGCTGATCGGGGCGAACGGGATCGCCACTACGTCAACGTCGGAAGGCTTGATGCCGGCCTGTTCCAGGCAGAACTTCGCCGACTCGTAGGGCATGCGGTTCTTTGCATGTTTGTCGCGTACGAAGCGCTCTTCTTCGGCGGCCGCAATCAGCTTGCCGTCGATATACAGGGCTGCGGAAGGATCATGGCTAAGGGCGCCGGACAGGCCAAGAATCGTCAATGCCACAGGGGTCTAGCCTCTTTTAGTCTGCATGCAGGCGGGTCGCGCCTGAAAAAAGTGTGCCTCTCGCCTGGGCGAGAAACAGCTAAAGGGCGGGATTATAGCTTAAAAGCAGGGGGAAGCTGTTAGCGGCGCGCGCCAGGCTCGGAGGGCTACTGCAGTTCGAGGCTACCGTCGGCGTTTTGCCGGTAGAGGGTGTAAGGCAAGGCAAGGGTATCCAGCACGGCGGAGATCGGCACATCGATAAAGGCCCAGGGAATACCGTCCAGCGCGAGGCCACCTGCGGAATTGGGCGGTGCATGCAGTACGCACAGGTCATAAGCCACGCCGCTGTAGACACGTGGAACGGACTGGCAGTAGGTTTTTTTCGCCTTGAGCTCCCGGATTGCGACCCCATCGTCACGCAACACCGTTGTCACGGTACCGCAGCCGGCCAGCAGCAACAGGCTGCCTACCAGCGCCCACAGCCTCGCCATTCCAGTCTTCATGCTTGCTTCTCCAGTTGAGGGACTGAAAGCTAACACTCCGAACCGTTATCCACAGGCTCTGCTGGGCGCAATTTTGTGTAGGAAGCGTCCGATCCCGCCGCCCTGCTTGCACTGGGCTTGTGCACCACAGCCCTGGCCGGCGACGCAACGCTGACCCTCGACCCCAGCGTGATCACCGGCTCGCGCAGCGCCAGCCCGACGCTCGACCTGCCGGTATGTCAGCAACGCCGGCGGGGCGATCGTGGTACGAGGGGGCTGGGGCTGAATATCAATTCTAATGTGGGAGGGGGCTTGCTCCCGATAGCGGTGGATCAGTTACAGAAACATTCACTGACGCCCCGCATCGGGGGGCAAGCCCCCTCCCACATTTGGACCTCAAGCGTGCTCTTAAACCAGGCCCGCCAAAACATCCGTCTCTTTAGGCAAACGCTGATCAATCACTTGATACAACGCACTTCCCTGCGGCCAATTGCGCATAAACCGCGCACGATCCTTGGCATACGCCGCAGCGAAGCTGGCGATGGAGCTGTGCTGACACATCGCGTCCAGGTCGATCATCGCCCAGCAGCCGTCGTTCCAAAACAGGTTATGCCCCTTGAAGTCGCCGTGGCTGATACGCTCGCGAATCAACTCTGCGAATAGATGCTCCAGCGCCATCAGCTCGCTTTCAGGCGCATCACCTTGCTCAACATACGGCGCGAAGCGCTCGATGATGTCCGGCCCAGGCAGGAACTCCGTGATCAGGTAAGCACGGCTGCGCAACCATAAAAAGCGCTTCTCCAATACCGCCAGCGGCTTGGGCGTGGCGATACCGAGGAACGCCAGGCGGTTGCCTTCGCGCCAGGAATGCCAGGCGCGGCTCGGCCGCCAAAAGCGCCTGAGCCAGTGGGCAAAGCCCTTGATGTTGTAGCGCTTGATCACCAGCGGCCGACCGGCCACCTCGACCTTGCCCACGCTGGCCGCGCCGCCGGTCTTGTACAGGTGGCCCTGATCAAGCAACGCATCCGCCTGCTCCAGCACCGGCAGCATGGCCGCCTCTTCTTCGCGTCGGATCGCACGCAGGGCAAAGGCGCCACGTACCACGCTGAACAGCGTGCACTCGCGACCGGTCTTGTCGAGGAAATCTTTCAAGCGCCAGGCGCTGACTTTGCGTACCTGCTTTTCCAGGGCTTCCAGCGGCAAGGCATGCTCGCCATTGCCGAGCAGGTAATACACCAGCAATTCTTCGGTAAAGGGCTCGAGGCTTTTCGGCAACTGGGCAAAAAACACCCCGAGGTTTTCCAGCACTCGATTGCGCGACAGCGGCTTGCCCGGCTCCTCGACACGAATACCGGCGCCATCGATCAAATACAACTTGCCATCCTGGCGCAGCAGATTGTCCAGGTGCAGGTCTTCCTGCCACAGGCCTTTGGCGTGCATCTGGGCAATCGCACCCAGCGCTTCGGCGAGCACGGCGGTTTGTTCGTCCGCAAGCGGCGGCAGGCTCTCGACGGCGAGCCAGGCGTCGGCCAGGCTTTGGGCGCCCTCGATAAACTCAAACAGCAGCCAGCCGCCCTCGCCATCCTGCAAGCCATCGGCCAGCAACAGCGGCGTGGTCAGGCCCTGCTCGGCCAACAAACGCACGCCCTTGAGCTCGCGCTGAAAATGCCGCGCCGCCTTGCTGCCTACCAGTAGCTTGGCCAACACCGGGCGACCGCGCCAAACAGCCGCGCCCACGTAGCGCTGCCCCGGCAACACCCGCAATAGGCTCAGCAGTTGCAACTGCCCTGGGCCTGCGGCATCTGCCAAGTCGATAGTCAACGGCAGGCTGGGGGAACGGCCAATCTTTTTCAGCTCGGATAAACGCATCAGCGGTTCTCCTTGTGGCTACGGCGTGCAGTCAAGCGTTGAAGCCAAGTGGATACCAAGGCACTGTCCTCGGGCTGTTCAAGGTACGCTGCCAACAGTTGGCGCACTTGCGCATCGGACCATTGCGGCGCACGGCGCAGCAGCGGTTCCAGGTCCTTGACCCGGTCCCGCCAGCCGAACAACAGCGGGCGGGTTTTCTCCAGGTCGATCAACTGCGCGGCGTAACCCTGCGCGGTGGCCTGCAGGAAAATATGCTTGGGGTAAAAACAGCCGTGCACCTGACCAACACCGTGCAGGTGCCGCGCCAGCTTGCCGCACGCCAGCAGGATTGCGCGCTGCTGGATATCGCTCAGTTGCGGCCATTGTTCCAGCAACGAATCCAGGTCGTTCCAACCATCCAGGGCGCGGGTAAGCAACATCGCCCGGCGTTCGCCTGCGACCTTGCGCTCGCCGAAGAAAGCCGCCTGCAACGCCGGGATTCCCAGCTTCCGATACAGGCTGATGTTACGAAACTCACGGGCAAAACTGGGTTCGCCCAACGGCCGGTGCAAGGTGCGGGTCAGGTAGTTGCTCTGGCGCTTGAGGTAGTAACCCTGACCCTCAAGTTCCAGGCGATACACGCTGCTCCAGCCGCCTTGGCTGGTATTGGGCTCGTCCACCGCGTCCAGTTGCTTGGCCCACAGGGCATCGAATGTCGCCAGCCCGTTGCGCTCAAGCAAAGCGCGGTCTTCGGCCGCCAGGAAGTCACTCATTCGCGCCCCTCGAAAAACTTCACCACGTGGCGAATCCGCTGTTTGTCCGACGCCGTCAGGTGCGAGCGTTGGCGATATTGCAGGTAGAAGCGCAGGCGCTGGGTGGCCGACAAGTGATACTTGGCGACTTTGTCCAGGCAGGCCAGGTCCTTGGTGATGCGGTACTTGAGCCAGAAACCGCGCCAGAAATCGCCGTTGGGGCAGTCGATCAGGTATAGGGTGCGCTGGTCGTCCACCAGCAGGTTGCGCCACTTCAAGTCGTTATGGGTGAAACGGTGGTCGTGCATGGTCCGCGTGTACTCAGCGAGCTGACGGCTGATGCCATCGACCCAGCGGGGGTCCTTCAGGCGTTCGTCATTACGCTCGGCCAGCACCGACAGGTCTTCGGTCCTGGGCAATTCACGAGTGATCATGGCGCCGCGGTTGTAGGCCAGGCCCTTGCGATCCAGGCCCCAGGCAACTACGTCGGCCGTAGGGATGCCCCATTTGGCAAAACGCTTGAGGTTCTGCCATTCGGATTTGACCCGCGGCCGGCCCAAATAGCGGCGTAAGCCTTTACCGGCGCCCACATAGCGCTTGACGTAATAATTGACCCCACCCCGCTCCACCCGGATCACTTCCGACAGCGGGTCGCGGGTCAGCCGCTCGCCTTGCAGGGCGAAGACCGCTTCCAGGCTCCCGAAGTCATCCGCCAGGGCGGCGTAGGCAGGCTCCAGGTTCCAACCCGCCATCAGAGCGCATCCCCGTATCGTTGCTTGCGCGCATAGAGCTTCGCGGCCATGCGTTCCAATTCGGCCAACAGCGCGGTTTGCTCGGCCAGGATCTGGCGCAGCGGCTGTTGGAAGTAAGCCTTGAGAAAGCGCAGTTTGTCGCGCTGGGTCAAGCCGATCTCCAGGGCGGAGTAATACAGGCCGGCCAGGTCTTTGTTGCGCCAACGCATGGGTATCGTCGCACGCACCTGGGCGCGGTGCAGGTCGATCACCGACAGCTTGAGGTTGTCGACGCTGATGGGCTGGTCGGTGTGCAACAGAAAATGGCAGAGGTAGCAATCGCGATGATTGACCCCGCCGCGGTGCATTGCGCCGACCGTACGTGCCAGTTCAAGGGTCAAGGCATGCTTGATGGCTGGCACGGGCGGTTGCTTGACCCAGTCGAGGGTCAAGTCTTCCAGACTGATAATCGGGGTCAGTTCCCGGGTGACGATAAACGAATGCTGGTCCGCCGGGTTACTGCCTTTTTCGCCAAACGCCACGGCGGTCATGGTCGGCACGCCGAGTTCCTGCAAGCGCTGGATCGCCAGCCACTCCTGGCCCGCGCCCAATACCGGCAACTTGGCCGTAACCAGGTTCTTAAGGATTTCGCCCCAGCCGATGCCACGGTGGATCTTCACAAAATAAGGCTGGCCTTCGACCACCGTACGCAACGTACGGCGAGCGGCCAGCTCGCGGAACACCTGGCCTTCCAGCTTCTCGACCTCGGCGAACGCATCGCGCCCGGCCCAAAGAGTCTTGAAGGGTTCGGCTAGAATCAACTTCATCGGTTTGGCTCCGCCAGAATCAGGTCCGCAGCGTACTGCGGCATGCTATAGAGGTCGGCCGTCTCGGCGAAGGCCAGACCATTGCGACTCCAGGTCGCGCGTGCGTGTGGATCGTCGAGCATATCCACCAGGTACTGGTTGAGCTGGGCTTGCTCGAACGGCTCGTCCAACACCCGACCGCTCTGGGCCTTGTCGATGTAGAACGCGTAGCCACACACCCGGCTCACCAGTACCGGGAGGCCGGCGACCACCGCTTCGACCAGCACCATGCCGGCCGCCTCGTTATAAGCAGGGTGGATCAGCAGGTCTGCACCCAGCAGAAAGCGCGGGATATCACTGCGGCCCTTGAAGAACTGCACCTGATCACCCAGGCCCAATGCGGCACTCTGCAATTGGAATACCTTGGGGTCGTCCTGGCCGATTACAAACAGCCGGGTGCGTTTCTTCAGCTTCGAAGGCAATGCGGCCAAGGCCTTAAGGCTGCGGTCGACGCCCTTGGTCTTGAAGCCCGAACCGATCTGCACCAGCAACAGATCATCCTCGGCCAGGCCAAATTCACCGCGAAACTCGGCGCGGATTTCGGCGGCGTTCGGCGGGGCGCGTCGGTCGCGGGCGATGCCGGGCGGCAGCAGATGGAAACGCTCGGCCTGGGTTCCGTAATACTGGGTGAAGAGCTGCTGCTGATGCTCGGACAACACCATGATCCGGGTCTTGGCGTTTTTGTCGAACACCGCACGCTCGTATTCGGCGAAGTGCCTGTAGCGCCCGAACCAGCGGTACATGGGGTTGCGCAGGTTTTGTGCCTTGTCCTCGAACACCCCGTCGGCGGCGAAGTACACATCCAGCCCGGGCATTTTGTTGAATCCCACCACGCGGTCCACCGGGCGCTTGGCCAGGTCAGCCTGGATCCAGGCATACAGTTTTTCGTTGCGACGGTGGTTGACCAGCGCCTTGACCGGTGCCACCAGCACCTCAAAACCTGGCGGGATATCACCCTCCCAGATCAAGGTGTACACACGAATCTGGTGGCCGCGCTGCTGGCACTCCAGGGCGATGCGCATGAAGTCGCGCTGCAGGCCGCCGAAGGGGAAATACTTGTACAGAACAAAAGCCAGTTGCATCAGTGCTGCTCCTCAGCCAGTAACAACGTGCTCAGCCGGCTTGCTACACGCTCAGGATTCAAGCGTGTGAAACACAGGGGCGACTCACGCTGGATGTCGAACCGACGCAGGTCGTCGGCCGTTGGTTGATAGGTGCAGTTTTTTTGCAGGCATGGCGCACACGGCCAATCGCTGGCCAGGTGAACCTGGCCCTTGCCATAGGCACCGGTCAGGCCGGGGTTGGTGGGACCGAACAGGGAAATGGTCGGCACATCCAGTGCAGCGGCCAGGTGGCCGAGCCCGGTGTCCACGGCCACACAGGCCCGGGCGCTGGCCAATACACTGGCCACACCCGCCAGGTTGAGCTTGGGCAACACTTCGGCGTTGGGCAGCCCTTGGGCCAGGCGCTCGGCCCGGGCCTTTTCGGCGGCGTTGCCCCAGGGCAGCTTCACGTCCACCCCCAGGCGGCCCATGCGTTCGGCCAGCTCGCGCCAATAGGCTTCGGGCCAGTGCTTGGTGTCCCAGGTGGTGCCGTGCAACAGCAATACAAAAGGTTTCTTTGGCGGCAGCCCCAGCAGCTTCTCGGTGCTCAGGCCATAGTCGCCCAGGCCTTTGGGCAGATCGTAGCCCAAGGCCACTGCGAACAACTGGCGCAGGCGCTCTACCGCGTGTTGCCCACGGGCCACGGCCAGGCGCCGCGAGTAGAAGTGTGCCGCGATCGGTTCGCGGGCCGAGTGCTTGTCAAACCCGGCCACGGGTGCCCGCACATAACGGGTCAGCCAGGCGCTTTTCAACAGGCCCTGGGCGTCGATCACCAAGTCATATTTGGTCGACTGCACACGCTGCTTGAAGCGCCGCCACTCGCCGCTCTTGAAGGTTTGCCAGAGATTCTTGCGCCAGCGGCGGATCGCTACCGGGATCACCTGGTCCACCGCCGGGTGCCAGGCAGGGATTTCGGCAAAGCCTTCTTCCACCACCCAATCAAAGCGAATGCCGGGGATCGCCCGCGCTGCATCGGTCAATGCTGGCAAGGCGTGGATCACATCGCCCAGGGATGAGGTCTTGACTACCAGTACCCGCAACTCAGCGAACCTCGACCACGTCGCCCTGCAACCGCTGCAAGGCATCGGTTACCGGCTGCGGCAATAATTGGCGCAGGCAATTGTAGTGGCCGAAACGGCAGGTACGGTCAAAGCAGGGGCTGCAATCCAGGCCCAGGCGCACCACTTCGACCTTGTCGGCCAGGGGTGGGGTAAACCCTGGGGAGGTAGAGCCGTACACCGCCACCAGCGGGCGGTTCAGCGCTGCCGCGACATGCATCAGGCCGGAGTCGTTGGACACCACCGAGTCAGCGCAGGACAGCAAGTCGATGGCCTCGGCCAGGGATGTGTCGCCACTGAGGTTCGTCGCTTCCTCCCGCAGGCCCGGGATCAGGCGCTGGCGAATATCTTCACCGACCGAATGATCGTTCTTCGAACCGAACAGCCACACCTGCCAGCCTTCGCGGATCTTGGTCTCGGCAACCTTGGCGTAATGCTCCGACGGCCAGCGCTTGGACTCGCCAAACTCGGCGCCTGGGCACAAGGCCAATACCGGCCGATCAAGGGTGAGGCCGAACTTGGCCAGTGCCGCGTCGCGGGTCACCGGGTCGATCTGCAAGCTGGGGCGCGGGTACGGCTTGGGCAATTGCGCGCCAGGCTCGTAGGCCAGGGCCATGAAACGCTCAATCATCAGCGGGTAGCGGGCTTTATCCAGCGTGCGCACGTCATTGAGCAGCACATAGCGAAACTCGCCGCGCCAGCCGGTGCGCTTGGGGATGCCGGCGAAATACGGCACCAGCGCCGACTTGAGCGAGTTGGGCAACAGGATCGCCTGGTCGTACTGGCCGGCCATGGACTTGCCGATGCGCCGACGGGTCGCCAGTTCCAGGGCGCCGTGGCCGAGCGGAAAGCTCAAGGCCTTGCGCACTTCGGGCATGCGCTCGAGGATCGGCCGGCTCCACTCAGGGGCGAGCACGTCGATCTGGCAGTCTGGATAGCGCTGCCGCAGGCACTGGAACAGTGTCTGTGCCATCACCATGTCACCGACCCAACTGGGCCCAACGATCAGAATATTCATGTAGTTTCCACAAACGATGCGGGGAGGCTTATGCCTCCCCGCCCTAATAGTGTTTCAGCTCAAGCCCAGCGCCTGCCAGATTCGCATTACCTGTCGCCGCTCATCGGCGAACTGGTCTCCGGCGACCGTGCCGGCCTCGTTCTGCAAAGCCTGGCGGTGCGCGGCTGAGCGGTAGGCCTTGTACACCTCACGCAGCAAATGGGCATCGGCGGCGGGCATCAGCCCGACCTGCTCCAGGCCCTCCAGAATGCGGATATTATCGGTGTAGCGCAGCAACGACGGATGGTGCGCAGACCACGCCAAAGCCGCGTATTGCACCATAAATTCAATATCGACGATACCTCCGGCGTCCTGCTTGAGATCGAACACCGCCGTAGCCTCGAAGGCATTGGCGCCCCTGCCGGCCGTCGTGGCCCGGGTGCCGAGGTTATCGCGCATCTTGGCACGCATTTCACTGACCTCCTGGCGCAGCTTGGCCAAGTCCCGCTCACGCCCCAACACTTCAGCGCGTACCTGCTCGAATGCCTGGCCCACATCCTGGCTGCCGACCAGCACCCGCGCGCGTATCAGGGCCTGATGCTCCCAGGTCCAGGCTTCATTTTGCTGATAGCGGTCGAATGCGCCCAGGGAACTCACCAGCAGGCCGGATGCGCCGGAAGGTCGCAGGCGCATGTCCACTTCATAGAGCTGGCCCGAGTTGGTCTGGGTGGTCAGCAGGTGAATGATCCGCTGACCCAGGCGCGTAAAGAACTGCGCGCCGTCAATCGGCTTGGCGCCATCGGTCTCGGCCTGGGGGTCACCATCGTGGATAAACACCAGGTCCAGGTCCGAACCATGTCCCAGTTCGATACCGCCGACTTTCCCATACCCGACAATGATGAACCCAGGATCGCACAGCGTACCGTCCAGGCGCTGCGGCGCGCCGTGGCGGGCGACAGTCTGGCGCCAGGCCAGGGCCAGCACTTGCTCAAGAATCGCCTCGGCCAGCCAGGTGAGATAGTCGCTGACTTTCATCAACGGCAGGCTGCCGGCGATTTCCGAGGCGGCCACCCGCAGGCGGTGCGCCAGCTTGAAATGCCGCAGGGCTTCCATCTGCTGCTCAAGGTCATCTTCGGGAATGCGCGTAAGGCGTTCGCGCAACTCGGCGGCCAGTTCCGGCGCCAGCGGCGGCTTGAACAGGCGGCCTTCGTTGAGCAACTCATCCAGCAACAACGGGAAACGGGTGATCTGCTCGGCGATCCACGGGCTGGCGGCGCACAGGGTCAGCAGGCGACGCAGGGCGTCGGGGTTTTCCGTGAGCAGCACCAGATATGCCGAACGCCGGGCGACGGCTTCCACCAGCGGCAACACACGCTCAAGCACCAGATCCGGGTTGGCGTGCTCGACGGCCTGGGCCAGCAGGCGCGGGATAAACGCGTCCAAGCGTTCACGCCCCAAGCGCTGCATGGCACGCAATTGCGGGCTACCGCGCAGGCCAGCCAAGGCCTTGAGCGCCATAGGGGCGTCGGTGAAACCGCCTTCGGCCAGTTGGCGGCACGCAGCGTCTTCATCCTGGGATTCCTCCCACAGTGGCAACCACTCGCCACCGACGACCAGTTCGCTTTCTTCGCCTTCCTCTTCATCCGGGTCGGCAATCACTTGGCGGAAGTGCCAGTCCACACGACCACGCCAGTACATCAGGCGCTCGTGGAACGCGCCCCAATCCCTGAAACCCAGCATAAAGGCGATACGCGCCTGGTCATCGGGGCTATCGGGAAGCATTTGCGTCTGGCGATCGGCGATCGCCTGGATCGCGTGTTCGGTATAGCGCAGGAATTCGTAGCCATTGCGCAACTCGGTGATCACCGCCGGCGGCAGGTAACCCTGGCCTTCCAGGGTGCCCAGCACTTTCAGCAACGGACGCTGTTGCAGGCTGAGGTCGCGGCCACCGTGGATCAACTGGAACGCCTGGGCGATAAACTCCACCTCGCGGATGCCGCCTGCACCCAGCTTGATATTGTCGGCCATGCCCTTGCGCCGCACTTCCTGCTGAATCAACTGCTTCATGGTGCGCAGCGCTTCGATGGCGGAGAAATCCAGGTAGCGGCGGTAGACGAACGGCCGCAGCATATCCAGCAACTGCGCGCCCGCCACCTGATCGCCAGCCACCACCCGCGCCTTGATCATCGCGTAGCGTTCCCAGTCCCGGCCCTGATCCTGATAGTACTGCTCCAGCGCGTTGAAGCTGAGCACCAAGGCGCCGGACGAGCCGTAGGGACGCAGGCGCATGTCGACCCGGAAGACGAAGCCGTCGACGGTCATCGGGTCGAGGGCCTTGATCAATTTCTGACCAAGGCGGATGAAAAACTCCTGATTATCCAGGGAGCGCTTCACACCCACCGTTTCTCCGCCTTCAGGGTAGGCAAAGATCAGGTCGATATCCGAGGACAGGTTCAATTCCACCGCACCGAGTTTGCCCATGCCGAGGATAACCATGTGCTGGGCTTCACCACTGCGTCGCCCGGTGGGCGTGCCGAACTGGGCGCAATGGCGCTGGTACAACCATTGGTAGGCCTGGTCGATGCTGGCGTCGGCCATGTCAGAGAGATCGCGACAGGTTTGCACCAGGTCGGCCTGACGCGTCAGGTCGCGCCAGATGATGCGCACTTGCTGGCGCGTGCGCTGGCGGCGCAATACCCGGCCCAACTCATCTTCTGTTTCGGCTTGTTGCACTGCTCCGGCAATCTGGCTGCACAGCTCACCGGGCGCAAAGCCGCGGTCCAGCTCACCCCAGGCCACCAATTCGAGCAACATCAAAGGGTCACGAACACTCTGTTCAATGACGAAATCACTGGCTGCGCACACGCGGGCGAAGTCGGCCCACCGTTGCGGCGTCCACGCAGAAAGGCCATGATCGTCATCCAGCGCGGCCACTGCGTCACGAAATGACTGCTCGGCCCGGCTGGCGTAAGGCAGGAGAATGGCCGGCAGCTCGGCCAGCGTGGGAAGGCTCATGATCTATCCTTGATCGGCGCGTAAATGGCCTGCGGCTGTGAACGCAAGAACCACCCTCGGTGATGGACTGTCGAACAAAGGTTATAAATAGCTGAAATTAAATCAATCTTGGCACACAGCATTAAACTTTCACCTTTTCTTGTTCGCAAAAGATCAACAATAACGATTATGCTCACCAGCCAGACCGAGCCATACGCTCAGTCTTGTGTAGTTTTACTACTCGTATATACATTCGAAAGGCTGAAATGGCCGACGATTTGTAGTAAAACTACAGGACGCCGAAGCAACCTTCGGCCATCCAAGAATTTATGTCGTCTGCCCACAAGGCCAGTCGCAAACTTCAGGCAACCGATTCTGGTAGCCTTTCCGCCCTGGAGCAAGCCATGCAAGACCTCGATCCCGTCGAAACCCAGGAATGGCTGGACGCCCTGGAATCGGTTCTCGACAAAGAAGGCGAAGACCGTGCTCACTACCTGATGACCCGTATGGGCGAACTCGCGACCCGCAGCGGCTCGCAATTGCCTTACGCCATCACCACGCCATACCGCAACACCATCCCCGTTACCCACGAAGCACGCATGCCTGGCGACCTGTTCATGGAACGCCGCATTCGCTCGCTGGTACGTTGGAACGCCATGGCGATGGTAATGCGCACGAACTTGAAAGATTCTGACCTGGGCGGTCACATCTCCAGCTTCGCTTCCAGCGCAACCCTGTATGACATCGGCTTCAACTACTTCTTCCAGGCCCCGACCGACGAACACGGCGGCGACCTGATCTACTTCCAGGGCCACACCTCGCCAGGCGTCTACGCCCGTGCGTTCATGGAAGGTCGCATCAGCGAAGAACAAATGAACAACTTCCGCCAGGAAGTCGACGGTCAGGGCCTGTCGTCCTACCCGCACCCTTGGCTGATGCCTGATTTCTGGCAGTTCCCGACCGTTTCAATGGGTCTGGGCCCGATCCAGGCGATCTACCAGGCACGTTTCATGAAGTACCTGGAAGCCCGCGGCTTCATCCCCGAAGGCAAGCAGAAAGTCTGGTGCTTCCTGGGTGACGGCGAGTGCGACGAGCCGGAATCCCTGGGTGCCATCTCCCTGGCCGGCCGCGAGAAGCTCGACAACCTGATTTTTGTCATCAACTGCAACCTGCAGCGCCTCGACGGCCCGGTTCGCGGCAACGGCAAGATCATCCAGGAACTTGAAGGCGTGTTCCGTGGCGCCCACTGGAACGTGACCAAGGTCATCTGGGGCCGCTTCTGGGACCCACTGCTGGCCAAGGACGTCGACGGCATCCTGCAACGTCGCATGGACGAAGTCATCGACGGCGAATACCAGAACTACAAGGCTAAAGACGGTGCGTTCGTTCGCGAGCACTTCTTCAACACGCCTGAACTCAAGGCGATGGTTGCCGACCTGTCCGACGACGAGATCTGGAAGCTCAACCGTGGTGGCCACGACCCGTACAAGGTCTACGCGGCGTATCACCAGGCGGTCAACCATAAGGAACAGCCCACCGTCATCCTGGCCAAGACCATCAAGGGTTATGGCACCGGTGCCGGCGAAGCGAAGAACACCGCGCACAACACCAAGAAAGTCGATGTCGACAGCCTGAAGTTGTTCCGCGACCGCTTCGACATCCCGGTCAAGGACGAAGAGCTGGAGAACCTGCCGTTCTTCAAGCCTGAGCCAAACAGCGCCGAAGCCCGCTACCTGAGCGAGCGTCGCAGCGCATTGGGCGGTTTCGTGCCACAGCGCCGCGCCAACAGCTTCAGCGTACCGACACCGGACCTGAGCACCCTCAAGGCCATCCTTGACGGCTCGGGCGACCGTGAAATCTCCACCACCATGGCCTTCGTGCGCATCCTTGCGCAACTGGTCAAGGACAAGGAAATCGGCCCGCGCATCGTCCCGATCATCCCGGACGAAGCCCGTACCTTCGGCATGGAAGGCATGTTCCGCCAGTTGGGCATCTACTCTTCCGTCGGCCAGCTCTACGAGCCAGTCGATAAAGACCAGGTGATGTTCTACAAGGAAGACAAGAAGGGCCAGATCCTCGAAGAAGGCATCAACGAAGCGGGCGCCATGAGCTCCTTCATCGCTGCCGGTACTTCGTACTCCAGCCACAACCAGCCGATGCTGCCGTTCTACATCTTCTACTCGATGTTCGGCTTCCAGCGTATCGGCGACCTGGCCTGGGCAGCAGGCGACAGCCGTACCCGTGGTTTCCTGATCGGCGGTACCGCCGGCCGCACCACGCTGAACGGCGAAGGCCTGCAACACGAAGACGGTCACAGCCACATCCTGGCTGCCACCATCCCGAACTGCCGCACCTTTGATCCAACCTACGGCTACGAGCTGGCGGTGATCATCCAGGACGGCATGAAGAAGATGACCGAAGAGCAGCAGGACGTTTTCTACTACATCACCGTGATGAACGAGTCCTACCAGCAGCCTGCCATGCCGGCCGGCGTGGAAGAAGGCATCATCAAGGGCATGTACCTGCTCGAAGAAGACACCAAGGAAGCGGCGCACCACGTGCAACTGATGGGCTCCGGCACCATCCTGCGCGAAGTGCGTGAAGCGGCTAAGATCCTGCGTGACGAGTTCAACGTCGGCGCCGATGTGTGGAGCGTGACCAGCTTCAACGAACTGCGTCGCGACGGCCTTGCCGTAGAGCGCAGCAACCGCCTGCACCCTGGCCAGAAACCTGCAAAGAGCTACGTCGAAGAGTGCCTGGCCGGCCGTAAGGGTCCAGTCATTGCCTCTACCGACTACATGAAGCTGTTTGCTGAACAAATCCGCCAGTGGGTCCCGTCCAAGGAATTCAAAGTCCTGGGCACCGACGGTTTCGGCCGCAGTGACAGCCGCAAGAAGCTGCGTCACTTCTTCGAAGTCGACCGTCACTTCGTGGTGTTGGCAGCCCTGGAAGCCTTGGCTGACCGTGGTGAGATCGAACCCAAGGTGGTGGCTGACGCCATCGTCAAGTTCGGGATCAACCCGGAAAAACGCAACCCACTGGACTGCTGAGGAGACTTTTTGTGAGCGAACTCATTCGCGTACCTGACATCGGCAGCGGTGAAGGTGAAGTAATCGAGCTGTTTGTGAAGGTCGGCGACACCGTCGAAGCCGACCAGAGCATCCTGACCCTGGAATCGGACAAGGCGAGCATGGAAATCCCTGCTCCCAAGGCCGGCGTGGTCAAGAGCCTGAAAGTGAAGCTGGGCGACCGCCTGAAAGAAGGTGACGAACTGCTGGAGCTGGAAATCGAAGGTGCTGCTGATGCAGCCCCTGCGGCCGCGGCCCCTGCCGCCGCTGCTGCGCCAGCACCCGCTGAAAAGCCAGCCGAAGCACCTGCCGCTGCGGCTGCTGAACCCGCCGCCGCCACCGTCCAGGACATCCACGTCCCGGACATCGGTTCGTCGGGCAAGGCCAAGATCATCGAGCTGCTGGTCAAGGTCGGCGACACCGTCGAAGCTGACCAGTCGCTGATCACCCTGGAGTCCGACAAGGCCTCCATGGAAATCCCTTCGCCGGCTGCCGGCGTGGTGGAAAGCATCGCGGTCAAGCTGGAAGACGAAGTAGGCACTGGTGACTTCATCCTCAAGCTGAAAGTACAAGGTGCTGCGCCAGCCGCCGCACCAGCACCGGCTGCTGCTCCGGCTGCCAAGGCTGAAGCGGCACCTGCCGCTGCTGCCCCTGCACCTGCCGCAAAAGCCGAAGCTGCGCCAGCCCCTGCGGCTGCCGCACCTGCGCCAAGCGGTGCCAAGGTGCATGCCGGCCCTGCGGTGCGTCAACTGGCCCGTGAGTTCGGCGTTGAGCTCAATGCTGTGTCGGCCACTGGCCCTCACGGTCGCGTGCTGAAGGAAGACGTGCAGGTCTACGTCAAGGCCATGATGCAAAAAGCCAAGGAAGCGCCAGCTGCCGGTGGCGCTACCGGTGGTTCGGGCATTCCGCCGATCCGTACCGTGGACTTCAGCCGCTTCGGCGAAATCGAAGAAGTGCCGATGACCCGCCTGATGCAAATCGGCGCGGCCGGCCTGCACGCGAGCTGGCTGAACATCCCGCACGTGACCCAGTTCGACCAGGCCGACATCACCGACCTGGAAGCTTTCCGCGTTGCGCAGAAAGCCGTGGCCGAAAAGGCTGGCGTTAAACTGACCGTGCTGCCACTGCTGCTCAAGGCGTGCGCGCATCTGCTCAAGGAACTGCCGGACTTCAACGCCTCGCTGGCGCCAAGTGGCAAGGCGATCATCCGCAAGAAGTACGTGCACATCGGTTTCGCGGTCGACACCCCGGATGGCCTGCTGGTGCCGGTCATCAAGAACGTTGACCAGAAGAGCCTGCTGCAACTCGCTGGCGAAGCCGCTGCACTGGCTGCCAAGGCCCGCGACAAGAAGCTCACCCCGGACGACATGCAGGGCGCCTGCTTCACCATCTCCAGCCTCGGTCACATTGGCGGCACTGGCTTCACGCCAATCGTCAACGCGCCGGAAGTGGCGATTTTGGGTGTTTCCAAGGCCACCATTCAGCCTGTGTGGGACGGCAAAGCGTTCCAGCCGAAGCTGATGCTGCCACTGTCGCTGTCCTACGATCACCGTGTGATCAACGGCGCCGCGGCGGCACGCTTCACCCAGCGCCTGAGCCAGTTGCTGAACGACATCCGCACCATCCTGCTGTAAGCCGCAGGGCCTTCCTTTTACTGGGAAGGCCCTTGCCGCACCGATTTCCGAGCGCCACGCTCGTACCTCAACCCCGCCGCTTGGCGGGGCTTTTTTTTGCGCGCTCGGTGTACGCACAGGACAGGTTTGTACACCTTCTGTCATTTCGATTGCAGAAATCCTTCGCGCGGCCGATAACTGCCTTATAGCACTTAGCCTTCATCCTCTCTTGTCAGTGCGTGCCGCATGATGCAACCTTGCCGCAGGCGACAGTAAAGAGGGCGTGAGCCGGGCGCCACGCGCATTTTCCCAAGCGAGTTTCCCCATGAAAAGCCAACCCGATGTCGCCCGTATGGCGACCGAGGTAGTGACGCAATTACCGGTGCCTTCGCGCCTCGGTATGCTGCGTTTCGAGCGGCTTAATGAGGCAAGCTGGGCCCTGCTGTACCTCGATCCCAATTGCGAGCGCCAATTCGGCCTGCCAGCGGTGGAACTCTGTGCCCTGATCGGCACGCCCTACGCCAGCCTCATGGAGCCCCAGGCGCGCTATCAGCTGCACGACGCGATCCAGCAGCAGCTGACCCACAGCCCCCATTACCTGGTGCGCTACACCCTGCACACCCATGACGGCCCGATGAGCCTGCTGGAAATGGGCGAGGCCTACAAACAACACAACCGCCATCTGCTGCGCGGCTACCTGATGGTGGTCGACGGGCTGTTCAGCGATAACACCGCGCCCGCCCCGACCGCCGACCTGGAAAACCAGAACAGCCGCCTGCAGATCGCCCTGGAACTCAACCAGCGCGCCCAGCAAGAACAGCTGCAACACCTGGAGCGAGTACGCGCCCAGCAGGAGTTGATCCTGCTGCTGGCGCGCCAGCGCTACACCACGCCCAATTCGCTGCGCGAAGCCGCCGAGCTGATTACCCGCAGCGCCTGCGACATCTACCAGATCGATTGCGCCAGCATCTGGAACCTGGAGGGTCAGCGCCTGGTGCCGATCTCGGCGTACCACCGCGCCGACCAACAGTACCGCCTGCCCGACGCCATCGACGCCAGTGGTTTCCCGGATTACCTGGAAGCCCTGCACTCCAGCCGCGCCATTGATGCCACCCATGCCCTGCGCGACCCGCGCACCCGGGAAATGGCCGAAAGCCTGCGTGCCAAAGATATTCACGCAATGCTCGACGCCAGCATTCGGGTCGACGGCCAGGTGGTCGGCGTGCTGTGCCTGGAACAATGCGGCAGCTCACGGGCGTGGCAATCCGATGAGATCGCGTTTGCCGGCGAGTTGGCGGACCAGTTCGCCCAGGTCATCAACAACCATAACCGCCGCACCGCCACCAGCGCCCTGCATCTGTTCCAGCGTGCAGTGGAACAAAGCGCCAACGCCTTTCTGCTGGTCAACTGCGACGGCGTGGTGGAGTACGTCAACCCCAGTTTCACTGCGATCACCCAGTACAGCGCCGAAGAAGTCCACGGCCATCGCCTGGCCCAACTGCCGGCCCTGGAAAATCTCAGCGAATTGCTGTTCGACGCCCCCTCGGCCCTGGCCAAAAGCAACAGCTGGCAGGGTGAGTTCAAAAGCCGGCGCAAGAACCTGGAACCCTACTGGGGCCAGCTGTCGATTTCTAAGGTGTACGGCGACAACCGCGAGCTGACCCACTACATCGGCATCTACGAGGACATCACCCAGACCAAGCTGGCGCAACAGCGCATCGAACGCCTGGCCTACACCGACAACCTGACCAACCTGGGCAACCGACCGGCGTTTATCCGCAACCTCGACGAACGCTTTGCCCGCGACAGCGACAGCCCGATCAGCCTGCTGCTGGTGGACATCGACAACTTCAAGCGCATCAACGACAGCCTCGGCCACCAGACCGGCGACAAGTTGTTGATCAGCCTGGCCCGCCGCCTGCGTAACAGCTTGAGCAGCGGCGGCAGCCTGGCGCGCTTTGCCAGTAACGAGTTTGCGGTACTGTTGGACGACGCCGACCTAGAGACCGGACAACAGGTCGCCTGCCAATTGCTGGCCACCCTCGACAAACCGATGTTCGTCGACAACCAACTGATCAGCGTCACCGGCTCCGTAGGACTGGCCTGCGCGCCACTGCATGGTCGTGACTTACAGACCCTGATGCGCAACGCCGGGCTGGCCCTGCACAAGGCCAAGGCCAACGGCAAGCACCAGGTGCAGGTATTTACCGAAGCCTTGAACGCCGAGGCCAGCTACAAGCTGTTCGTGGAAAACAACCTGCGCCGCGCCCTGACCCAGAACGAACTGGACGTGTTCTACCAGCCCAAGCTGTGCCTGCGCAGCGGCCGTTTGCTAGGCATGGAAGCGCTGCTGCGCTGGAATCACCCGGAAAAGGGCATGATCCGCCCCGACCAGTTCATCAGCGTGGCCGAAGAGACTGGGCTGATCATCCCTATCGGCAAATGGATAGCCCGCCAGGCCTGTCGCATGAGTCGACAGTTGAGCGCCGCAGGCATGGGCAATCTGCAGGTGGCGATCAATCTGTCGCCCAAGCAGTTTTCCGACCCGGACCTGGTAGCCTCGATCGCCACGATCCTCAAGGAAGAACAACTGCCGGCCAATCTGCTGGAGCTGGAGCTGACCGAAGGTTTACTGCTGGAGGCCACCGAAGACACGCGCCTGCAACTGGACCAGCTCAAGAGCTTCGGCCTGACCCTGGCCATGGATGACTTCGGCACCGGTTACTCGTCGTTGAGCTACTTGAAAAAATTCCCCATCGACATCATTAAGATTGATCGTAGCTTTATCCACGAAATCCCGGACAACCAGGACGACATGGAAATCACCTCGGCGGTGATCGCCATGGCCCACAACCTCAAGCTCAAGGTGGTGGCTGAAGGCATCGAGACTGCCGAGCAATTGGCGTTCCTGCGCCGGCATCGCTGCGATGTCGGCCAGGGCTACCTGTTCGACCGGCCGATCCCCGGTACAGAGCTGCTGGAAAAGCTCAAACGCTATCCACGTGGCCCAATCGCCTGACAGCGCTGTAACACTCGGGCACACTGGCTGTCTGACAATTTACTGCTACTCAACCTGACGAGAGGACTGATCATGGTCTTGCGCTCGGAAATTCTGGTGAACAAAAACGTGCTGCCTACTCAAGAACAAGCTCTGCCTGGCCGTGAAACCCCGATGGCGCTGCCAGAGACCCACTTCGTCAACGGCAACCCGCTGCTGGGCCCGTTCATTGATGACGTCGGCTTTGCGATCTTCGGCCTGGGGTGTTTCTGGGGCGCGGAACGTAAATTCTGGGAGCGCGACGGCGTGGTCAGCACGGTGGTCGGCTATGCCGGCGGCTTTACGCCGAACCCGACCTACGAAGAAGTCTGCTCAGGCCTGACCGGCCACAGCGAAGTGGTGCTGGTGGTGTATGACCAGGCCAAGGTCAAGTATGAAGACCTGTTGAAGATGTTCTGGGAACTGCATAACCCTACCCAGGGCATGCGCCAAGGCAATGACATTGGCAGCCAGTACCGTTCGGTGATCTATGCAACCACGCCTGAACAGCTGGCGGCAGCCAAAGCCAGTGCCGAGGCTTATCAAGCTGAATTGACCAAAGCCGGCGTGGGTACTATTACCACTGAAATCGACGAAGCACCGACGGTGTACTTCGCTGAAGCGTACCACCAGCAGTACCTGGCGAAGAACCCGCAGGGCTACTGCGGGATCGGCGGCACCGGCGTGACCTGCCCGATCTGACGCCGATCTCTGTAGGAGCGAGCTTGCTCGCGAAAAACCTGAGAGCGCCGCAGGGCGTCAGGTTTCCCGCGTTATCGTTAACGATTTTCGCGAGCAGGCTCGCTCCTACAGTTGATTATTCGGCGATGAGCCAATCCATCTGCCACCCACCCTGGGTCTGGCCAAGCTTCTTGGACAGCCACGGCAGCAACTCACGTAACTCCTCTTCCAGGCCCCACGGCGGGTTGGCAATCGCTAGGCCCGAGCCGGTCAGGGTGCTGGGGGTGTCCAGGGGATGCACCAGCAGCTCCACACGCAGCAACTTCGGCGCACCGGTGCCGGCCAGGTCCTGGTAGAAGCGGCGCAACATGCGCTGGTCCTTCACCGGGTACCAGATCGCCGCGACCGTCTGGCGCATACGGCCAACCGCTTCCTTGAGGGACGCCGCGCAACGCTGCATTTCATCGAGCTGTTCAAAGGGCGGGTCGATCAGCATCAGCGCGCGTTTTTCCGGCACCGGCAGCAAGGCCCGTGGCACGTGCCAGCCTTCGCCCAGGTGCACTTTGACGCGGCGATCACCCTTCATATTGTCCTTGAGCAGCACGCCGTCTTCCGGGTGCTTTTCGTTGAGCATCACGCGGTCCTGAGGCCGCGTGAGGCGTCGGGCCAGCTCCGGCGAGCCCGGGTAGTAGCGCAACTGGCCGTCCGGGTTCATCTCGTGCAGCACGCGCATGTAGTCAGCGGTGAGCGGCGGCAGGTCGCTGGCACCCCACAGGCGGGCGATGCCTTCAAGGTATTCACCGGTGCGGTTAGCCTGGTCGCCCTGCAGGTCATACAGGCCAATGCCGGCGTGGGTATCGAGGTAGGCGAACGGCTGCTCCTTGCGCGACATCAGGGCGATGAGTCGGGTCAAGGTCAGGTGTTTGAAGACATCGGCGTGGTTGCCGGCGTGAAAGGCGTGACGATAATTCATGGTTGCTCCTGCGCAGGGGGCGAAGTTTACCTTCAACCGGCGCAAAGGTGCAGGGCCGCAAGGCGGGCGGTACGGATGACACGCTATAGCCGTCCGCTCAACTCAATTGCACGGCGATGTAATCCGCCAATGCAGCAGGGCTGATATCCGGCCCGCGTGCGAAGTAGGCGACCTTGTGCTGCAAGGTGGCTGGTGTAAACGCGGTATACAGGTCAGGGCACTGCTCCTGGAGCCATTGCAGCAGGTTGTCGACCAGTACCTGCGGTGACTGCTGCGCCAGGTGCGCCAGTAATGGCGCCGGCACTTGCCACCAGGGGCTGGCCCTGGCCGGCGCGACCGGGCGCGACGTCACTGACAGCGGCTGGCCGTTGATCAGATAACGCTGGAACACCGGTAACACATACCCGGCCTTGTCACCCAAGTGCTGCAAGATCGGCAGAAACTGCGCGCCGTCCCAGAAGCGCAAAAATACCGGCTGGTTTTCGGGCAGGTACACCTGGGTCAAGCCCTTCAGATGCTCGATCACAACGTCCAACGGGCAGGACGCGACTGCCAGCCAGCCCCAATCCAACGCCTGGGAGGCGACGACCCAATCGAGGAAGGCACTGCCCGGTTCGACGACAGCCACGTAAGGCATCACATCCTTCCAAGCGGCGTAGGCAGTGCCCGCCCAGACCGGTTGTGGTGGCTTCCCGACCGCAATGGCTTGCCAGGCGGCAAACGGCTGGGCATCGCTGGCACTGCCCAGCACGGCGTACATCCGTTCATCCGGTTGCAGTGGGTACTTCGCCAGCCAGGCGCTGGGCGTCAAAGGCGCTGCCATCAGGGCAAACTCCGTGCATGAGCGCTGATATCGCATTGCCCGTTCTTGCAGCGTTCACACTCTTCGCAAAACGGCGCGCTGCGTTTCAGGCTGGCCACTTGCACGCGGCTTAACGGTACCGGAATAACTGCCAGCAACGTCTCCTTCAACCCAGGCACCAATGGCGCCACCGCTGGGGCAGGCGACCCGCCGAGCTGAATCGGCGCACTGCTGAAAATCCCGGCAGCCGACAGCGTGATCGACTGCCCTCCTGCTTGAATGGTCATGCTGGCACCCGCGTCAATGACGATGCTTTGCCCAGCCCCCAGCTGAATGGTCTGCCCGGCACGCATATGCTGAGAACCACCGACCACCAGATGATCATCCTGCTTGAGTTCAGTCAGGCGATTGCCATGGGTGATGCGCTGCTCTTCGCCCTGCAACTCATGGCACGACTCACCGCCCACCCGCACACGACGCTGGTTATCGACCCGTACCTGCTGGTCATTCAGCACATGCTGGGTCCAGTCGCGCTGGGCGCGCAGGTAGATCTCCTCGGCGCCCTTGCGGTCTTCGATACGTAATTCGTTGTAGCCTTCACCCCCCGGGCTGCTCTGGCTACGCCATATGCTACGGGTTTTGTCCGCCGGTAGGTCGAGAGGCATCGGCGTGGCAGCATTTGGCAAACAGCCCACCACCAGTGGCATATCCAGGTCGCCATTGACGAAGCCCACCAGCACTTCCATGCCGACCCTGGGGATCAGCACCGCACCATAGCGGTCATGGGCCCAGCCGCTGGCGACCCGCAACCAGCAACTGGAATGCTCGTCGTGCTCACCTACGCGGTCCCAGGCCAGTTGCACCTTGACCCGACCGTATTCATCGCAATGGATTTCACTGCCCACCGGGCCAGTGACCACGGCGCTTTGATAACCCGGTACGCTCGGGCGCGGCTGCTCAGCCAAGGGCGGGCGAAAGACTGCATCCCAGGGTGCGGCGGCAAATGTATTGCGATACCCCTGGCGAAATTCTCCCCCAGCCACCTCGGTGACCGCTTCCTCCAGTACCTGGGGCTGCTTGCCTTCGTGGGTCACTTGCGTGACCAGCCACAAGTCGTTCCAGCCCTCGCACGGGTGGTCCCGCAGTTGCAGAAACCGACCGCTGGCCAAGGCCGGCTCGTCACCTTGGCCATAGGCAACCCGATAGTCACTACGGTGCCGCTCCAAGCCACGCTGGGCGAGATACTTCCCATGGGCCCGGTCGGAAAAATGGCCGGGGAACTGCTGCATTTCAAGCGTTGGGGGCTGTTCGTCGCCGGCCGTGCTTTCCAGCTCAAGACGTGGTTTGCGAAAATCATAATCGCGCAGATTGACCGCCGTGGTACGGGTTGCCAACTGCAGCGTAAAGCGCTTGATCGCGGGGGTATCGGCAACCATTCCCGAGCCGGGTCGGTAAGGTGTGGGCTGTTGCGCCTGGGCAAACACGGTCTGGTCATCGCCAAACACCAGCAGGTGCCCTTCGCAAGCATGTTGGAAGTGATAGTGAATGCCCAGTTCGGCACACAGGCGCTGGATGAACGCCAGGTCAGTCTCACCGAACTGCACGCAGAACTCGCGTTCAGGGTAATGGCCGCTGAGCCGGAACTCGAAGCGATCACTTTGAATACCTTGCCCAATCAACACCTGCGCAACAATCTGCGGCACCGTCTTATGTTGAAAAATACGTTGCTGGCCGCTGTGCGCCAGGTACGCCAAGTGGGGCACCAGGCTGAGCTGGTAACGCGTCAGGCGTCGTCCGGAATCGCCCTGGGCGACCCGATAAACCAAGCCGTGAACACCATGGCCCTGCTCATTGAACCCCAAGTACGCCTGGCGATGCAGCAAGCCCTCCAAGTCAAGATCCGGTTGCTCGCTGACCAGCTCAAGCTCAAACCGGTACGGCTGGCTGATGGCCTCCGTGCCGCTGAACTTGAACACCTTTAAGTCGCTGGGCACACCCTCAAGGGCCAGGGTAAATGCACTTTGATTGGCAGGAGCGAACATCCGGTGTTTCTCTGCGAAGGGTGGGCGGCCGATTCTGCACCAGCTTGTCGCCAGCCAGGACTCATCGCAGGCAAATCAGTAAGGTCCTACCCTTGGCTTCATTCAGCAGCAGCCGAGGGCTCGCACAAAAAAAGGCCCGGCATCCTCGGGACGCGGGCCTTTTTCACTCGCTCAACAGGCGTTAAACGCCCAAGGAATTACTTGTTGAGGTTGTAGTCTTTCTCCGCAGCATCAAAGCGCTCGACCATACCCGCAGTCGGTGCGCCCATTTTGCTCACGAAGTAGATCGCCAGGCTGGCGAAGATGAAGCCTGGGATGATTTCGTACAGGCCCAGCAGCTCGAAGTGCTTCCACACGATCACGGTAATCGCGCCGACGAGGATGCCCGCCAGTGCGCCGTTACGGGTCATGTGTTTCCAGATAACCGAGATCAGCACCACCGGGCCGAACGCCGCGCCGAAGCCGGCCCAGGCGTAGCTGACCAGGCCCAGTACGCGGTTTTCCGGGTTGGCGGCCATGGCGATGGCGATCAAGGCCACCACCAGCACCATGATGCGACCGACCCATACCAGCTCAAGCTGGGAGGCGCCTTTACGCAGGAACGCCTTGTAGAAGTCTTCGGTCAGGGCGCTGGAGCACACCAGCAACTGGCAGCTCAGAGTGCTCATGACAGCCGCGAGGATGGCCGACAGCAGGACACCGGCAACCCATGGGTTGAACAGGATCTTGGCCAGCTCGATAAACACTCGCTCAGGGTTTTCAGTTACCGGGCCTGCCACTTCCGGATGCGCCGAGAAGTAGGCGATACCGAAGAAACCCACTGCCACGGTGCCGCCCAGGCACAGGATCATCCAGGTCATGGAGATGCGACGCGCCTTGGCGATCGACTTCACCGAATCCGCCGCCATGAAACGCGCGAGAATGTGCGGCTGGCCGAAGTAACCCAGGCCCCAGCCCATCAGCGAGATGATGCCGATGAAGGTGGTGTTTTTCAGCATGTCGAAGTTGGTCGGGTCCTTGGCTTCGATGGCCAGGAAGGTGGTGTCGACACCGCCAGTTGCCAGCAGCACGATGATTGGCGTCAGGATCAGCGCAAAAATCATCAGCGTGGCTTGTACGGTGTCGGTCCAGCTGACCGCCAGGAAACCACCGATAAAGGTGTAGGCAATGGTCGCCGCAGCACCGGCCCACAGCGCAGTCTCATAGGACATGCCGAAGGTGCTTTCGAACAGGCGGGCACCGGCGACGATGCCGGAAGCGCAGTAGATGGTGAAGAACACCAGGATCACCACGGCGGAGATGATCCGCAGCAGGCCGCTTTTATCTTCGAAGCGGCTGGAGAAGTAATCCGGCAGGGTCAGCGCGTCGCCGTTGTGTTCGGTCTGCACCCGCAGGCGGCCGGCCACGAACAACCAGTTGAGGTAGGCACCGACGATCAGGCCGATGGCAATCCAGCTTTCCGACAGACCGGACATGTAGATCGCGCCCGGCAAGCCCATCAACAACCAGCCGCTCATGTCGGAAGCACCGGCTGACAAGGCTGTCACCACGCTACCGAGGCTGCGACCGCCGAGGATGTAATCGGAAAGGTTGTTGGTGGAGCGATAGGCCATCAGGCCGATCAGCACCATTGCTGCGATGTAGATCACGAACGTGATCAGGGTTGGATTGCTAACGCTCATAGGAGTGACGCCCTGGCTTTGTTTTTATGTAGCGACGGTCAGTCGGACGACCATCGGTCAGTAACCGGATAGACGAGCCTGCGTGCCGCGCATTTATGACTGGCGTTTCCCCAGGAAAGCCGCCAGCCGATGAACCACCCCTAGAGATGGTTGCACCTTGGTGCGCGAATGCTATTCAACAAAGCAAATAAGGTGCAACCAGTTTCTTTCGAATAAGTTGCACCCAAGTGTGTTTCTGGACAAACGCCCTGTTTTTGCTCCTTTTCGGAGCAAGAACAGCCGATCTCAGAAGCAAAAGCACCAAGACAAAGCCGATTCCGCCGTTGCCTCATTTTTTTCCGATCAACCGTCGAAAATTTCCTGAACAAAAGGGTTGCACCCGGTTGCACCTGCGCATGGGCAAAGCTAATCTTGCCGCCAGCAGATGCCACTCGGTAGTGGCACCCATGAGGATAAAAAGATGGCAACGACCACCCTTGGGGTCAAACTCGACGACCCGACCCGCGAACGCCTTAAGGCCGCCGCGACCTCCATTGATCGCACGCCGCACTGGTTGATCAAGCAGGCGATTTTCAATTACCTGGAGAAACTCGAGGGTGGTGCAACCCTGTCCGAGCTCAATGGCTCGGGCCTCAAGGACGCTGAAGACGCAGGTGAAATCCAGGCCGATCACGCCCACCAGTGCTTCCTGGAGTTCGCCGAAAGCATCCTGCCGCAATCCGTACTGCGCGCCTCGATCACCGCCGCATACCGCCGCCCGGAGCCGGAAGTGGTGCCGATGCTGATCGAGCAGGCGCGCCTGCCGGTCGAAATGGCCGAAGCCACCAACAAGCTGGCCGCCTCGATTGCCGAAAAACTGCGCAATCAGAAGAGCGCCGGTGGCCGCGCCGGTATCGTCCAGGGCCTGCTGCAGGAATTTTCCCTGTCGTCCCAGGAAGGCGTGGCGCTGATGTGCCTGGCCGAAGCGTTGTTGCGCATCCCGGACAAAGGCACCCGTGACGCGCTGATCCGCGACAAGATCAGCACCGGCAACTGGCACCCACATTTGGGCAACAGCCCGTCGCTGTTCGTCAACGCCGCTACCTGGGGCCTGCTGCTGACCGGCAAATTGGTCGCCACCCATAACGAGGCAGGCTTGACCTCGTCCCTGAGCCGCATCATCGGCAAAAGCGGCGAGCCGATGATCCGCAAGGGCGTCGACATGGCCATGCGCCTGATGGGCGAGCAGTTCGTCACCGGCGAAACCATCGCCGAAGCCCTGGCCAACGCGAGCAAGTTCGAAGCCAAAGGCTTCCGTTACTCCTACGACATGCTCGGTGAAGCCGCGCTCACCGAACACGATGCCCAGAAGTACCTGGCCTCGTATGAACAAGCCATTCACTCCATCGGCAAAGCCTCCCATGGCCGTGGGATCTATGAGGGCCCGGGCATCTCCATCAAGCTTTCCGCCCTGCACCCGCGCTACAGCCGTGCACAGTACGAGCGTGTGATGGACGAGCTGTACCCACGCCTGCTGTCGCTGACCCTGCTGGCCAAGCAATACGACATCGGCCTGAACATCGACGCCGAAGAAGCCGACCGCCTGGAGCTGTCCCTGGACCTGCTCGAGCGCCTGTGCTTCGAGCCGCAACTGACCGGCTGGAACGGCATCGGTTTTGTGATCCAGGCTTACCAGAAGCGTTGCCCGTATGTGATCGACTACGTCATCGACCTGGCCCGCCGCAGCCGCCATCGCCTGATGATCCGCCTGGTAAAAGGCGCGTACTGGGACAGCGAAATCAAGCGCGCCCAGGTCGAGGGCCTGGAAGGCTACCCGGTGTACACCCGCAAGGTTTACACCGACGTTTCCTACATTGCCTGTGCACGCAAACTGCTGTCGGTGCCGGAAGCCATCTACCCGCAGTTCGCCACGCACAACGCCCACACCCTGTCGGCCATCTACCATATCGCCGGCCAGAACTATTACCCCGGCCAGTACGAGTTCCAATGCCTGCACGGCATGGGTGAACCGTTGTACGAGCAAGTGGTAGGCAAGATCTCCGAAGGCAAGCTGAACCGTCCGTGCCGTGTGTACGCACCGGTCGGCACCCACGAAACGCTGCTGGCCTACCTGGTACGCCGCCTGCTGGAAAATGGCGCCAATACCTCGTTCGTCAACCGTATCGCTGACCAATCCATCTCGATCCAGGAGCTGGTGGCCGATCCAGTGGCCAGCATCGAGCAGATGGCGACGCTGGAAGGCGGCTTCGGCTTGCCGCACCCGCGTATCCCGCTGCCGCGTGACCTGTATGGCAGCGACCGCGCCAACTCGGCCGGTATCGATTTGGCCAACGAACACCGCCTGGCGTCGCTGTCCTGCGCCCTGCTGGCGACCGCGCACAACAACTGGAAAGCCGTGCCGATGCTCGGTTGCGCCTCCAGCCAGGAAGCGGCACAGCCAGTGCTGAACCCCTCCGACCTGCGTGATGTGGTCGGCCATGTACAGGAAGCCACCGTCGAAGACGTCGACAACGCGATCCAGTGCGCCATCAGCGCCGCGCCGATCTGGCAGGCCACCCCGCCCGCCGAACGCGCCGCGATCCTGGAGCGTGCCGCCGACCTGATGGAAGGCGAGATCCAGCCGCTGATGGGCCTGCTGGCCCGTGAAGCCGGCAAAACCTTCGCCAATGCCATCGCCGAAGTGCGTGAAGCCGTGGACTTCCTGCGTTACTACGCGGTGCAGGCGCGCAACGATTTCACCAATGATGCCCATCGCCCACTGGGCCCGGTGGTATGCATCAGCCCGTGGAACTTCCCGCTGGCGATCTTCAGCGGCCAGGTTGCCGCAGCATTGGCCGCCGGTAACCCGGTCTTGGCCAAGCCCGCCGAACAAACCCCGCTGGTTGCCGCCCAAGCCGTGCGCATCCTGCTCGAAGCCGGTATTCCGGAAGGCGTGCTGCAACTGCTGCCGGGCCAGGGCGAAAGCGTCGGTGCCCGCCTGGTGGGTGATGATCGCGTCAAAGGCGTGATGTTCACCGGTTCCACCGAGGTTGCGCGCTTGCTGCAACGCAATGTCGCCGGGCGCCTGGACGCCCAGGGTCGCCCTATCCCGCTGATCGCCGAAACCGGTGGCCAGAACGCAATGATCGTTGACTCGTCGGCACTCACTGAACAGGTGGTGATCGACGTGGTGTCCTCGGCTTTCGACAGCGCCGGCCAACGTTGCTCGGCCCTGCGCGTGTTGTGCCTGCAGGAAGATTCGGCAGACCGCGTGATCGAAATGCTCAAGGGCGCCATGGCTGAATGCCGCCTGGGCAACCCTGAGCGCCTGTCGGTGGACATCGGCCCGGTGATCGACGCCGAAGCCAAGGCCGGCATCGAGAAACACATCCAGGCCATGCGTGACAAAGGCCGCACCGTGTACCAGGTGGCGATTGCCGACGGCGAAGAGATCAAGCGCGGCACCTTCGTCACGCCCACCCTGATCGAGCTGGAAAGCTTCGACGAGCTGCAACGGGAAATCTTCGGCCCGGTGCTGCACGTGGTGCGCTACAAGCGCAAAGAGATCGACCAGCTGATCGGTCAGATCAACGCGTCGGGCTACGGCCTGACCCTGGGCGTGCACACCCGCATCGACGAAACCATCGCCAAGGTGATCGACAACGTCAATGCCGGTAACGTTTACGTCAACCGCAACATTGTGGGTGCCGTGGTCGGCGTGCAGCCGTTCGGTGGTGAAGGCCTGTCGGGCACTGGCCCGAAAGCCGGTGGCCCGCTGTACCTGTACCGCCTGCTGTCGACTCGTCCTACCGATGCGATCGAGCAATCCTTCGTACGCGGCGACAAGTTGGCTGCACCCGATGTGCGCCTGCGCGATGCCATGAGCCAAGCGCTGACCTCCCTGAAAACCTGGGCCGACAGCAACAAGTTCAGTGAGCTGAGCGCGCTGTGCACTCAGTTCGCCGCACAGTCCCAGAGCGGTATCACCCGCCAACTGGCCGGCCCGACAGGCGAGCGCAACAGCTATGCCATCCTGCCGCGCGAGCACGTGCTGTGCCTGGCTGAAGTGGAAGGCGACTTGCTCACTCAACTGGCGGCGGTGTTGGCTGTAGGCGGTTCGGCGGTATGGCCGGAAACCGAGCTGACCAAGGCGTTGTTCGCACGCCTGCCGAAGGATATTCAGGCGAAGATCAAGCGCGTGGCCGACTGGACCAAGGACGACGTGGTGTTCGACGCCGTTCTGCACCACGGCGATTCCGACCAATTGCGTGCGGTATGCCAGCAAGTGGCGCAGCGTGGTGGGGCGATTGTTGGGGTGCATGGTATGTCTCAGGGTGAGACGGCCATCGCCTTGGAGCGTTTGGTGATCGAGCGGGCGTTGAGCGTCAACACCGCAGCGGCAGGCGGTAACGCCAGCCTGATGACTATCGGTTAAACACTGTGGGAGGGGGCTTGCTCCCGATAGCGGAGTGTCAGTCAGCACATTGGACACTGACACACCGCTATCGGGAGCAAGCCCCCACATTGACTGCACTTCAATTACCTGCCTGCGTTTTGCCCTTCCATCACCCAGATCAATCTTGCTATCCAGCCTATATTCACGCGCTTAGACTCAGGCCAATTCCTCCAAAGGTAAGCCGCCATGTCCGAGTCGCTGCTCAGTTCCCGCAATCTGGCTTTCGAGCTGTATGAAGTCCTCGATGCCGAGGGCCTGACCCAGCGCGAGCGGTTTGCCGAGCACAATCGCGAAACCTTCGATGCAGCCATCAGCACCGCGCGCAACATCGCCGAAAAGCACTTCGCCCCCCACAACCGCAAGAACGATGAAAACGAACCGCGCTATGAAGACGGCCAGGCCATCCTGATTCCGGAGGTCAAACCCGCCGTAGATGCCTTCCTGGAAGCCGGTTTCCTCAACGCCGCACGCAGTTTCGAAGCCGGTGGCATGCAACTGCCGACACTGTTGTCCCAGGCGTGCTTCGCCCACTTCCAATCGGCCAACGCCGCATCGACCTCCTACCCATTCCTGACCATGGGCGCCGCCAACCTGATCGAAAGCTTCGGCACCGAAGAGCAGAAACAACGCTTCCTGCAACCGATGATCGACGGGCGTTTCTTCGGCACCATGGCCCTGACCGAGCCCCATGCTGGTTCATCCCTGTCGGATATTCGTACCCGCGCTGAACCTGCGGCTGACGGCAGTTATCGGCTCAAGGGCAACAAGATCTTCATTTCCGGCGGCGACCACTCGCTGTCGGAAAACATCGTGCATATGGTGTTGGCCAAGCTGCCCGACGCCCCTGCTGGCGTGAAAGGTATTTCGCTGTTTATCGTGCCTAAGTTCCTGGTCAACGATGACGGCAGCCTGGGCGCTCGCAACGATGTGCTGCTGGCCGGGCTGTTCCACAAGATGGGCTGGCGGGGCACCACGTCCACCGCGCTTAACTTCGGTGATCACGGCAACTGTGTTGGCTATCTGGTGGGCAAGCCGCACCAGGGCCTGAGCTATATGTTCCAGATGATGAACGAGGCGCGCATCGGCGTGGGCATGGGCGCAGTGATGCTCGGTTACGCCGGCTACCTGTACTCCCTGGACTATGCTCGCGAACGCCCCCAGGGCCGCCTGCCGGACAGCAAGGACCCGGGCACCGCACCGGTGTCGATCATCCAGCATGCCGACATCAAGCGCATGCTGCTGACCCAGAAAGCCTATGTGGAAGGCGCCTTTGACCTCGGCCTGTACGCGGCGCGACTGTTCGACGACACCACCACCCTGCCCGCCGACGCCGAGCGCAAGCAAGCCCACGAACTGCTCGACCTGCTCACGCCTATCGTCAAATCCTGGCCGTCGGAGTTTTGCCTCAAGGCCAACGAACTGGCGATCCAGATCCTTGGCGGGCACGGTTACACCCGCGAATACCCGGTGGAGCAGTACTACCGCGACAACCGCTTGAACCCGATCCACGAAGGCACCCACGGTATCCAGTCCCTGGACTTGCTCGGGCGCAAATTGGCCCAGAACGGTGGAGCCGGTTTGAAACAATTGATCCGCTTGATCGCCGAGACCGGTACACGGGCGCAGCAGTACCCGTCACTTACTGCACTACGGGAGCCATTGGAGCAACTGGTTAATCGACTGCAAAGCGTCACCATTGGCCTGCTGACCGATCTCGCCCAGGGCAAGGTCACCAGCAGCCTGGCGAACTCGGCACTGTACTTGAAGGTGTTCGGGCATACGGTGATCGGCTGGCGCTGGCTGGAACAGGCGATCCGCGCCGAAGAAGGGCTGGCCAAAGGCAATGCGGCCGATGCAGCCTTCTATAAGGGCAAGCTCCAGGCCGCCCGGTACTTCCTGACTTGGGAAGTACCAGGCTGCCATCATGAACTGGCGATTCTGGAGGCACGCGACGATACGTGCCTGGGAATGCAAGACGACTGGTTCTAGGGCTGCCCGATCACCTTGGAAATCACATCGACCGTGGCGCTGACTTGCTCTTGGTAACGGTCGAGTTCCTGCTGGTGCGCCTGCTGCATTTCGATCTGCTCGGCACACAGGTTCAGCGCGGCCAATACCAATAATTTGTCACCGATCAGGGTCGGGTACTTTTTCTTGGTAACCGCCAGGGAAGCCTTGAGCATGGTCACGGCATGCATCAGGGTCTGATCTTCGCCGGCCGGTGCCTTGATCGAGTAATCCTCACCGAGAATCGAAACGACCTTTATCCCCTCATTCATGCGCTGACAGGCCCTGCGCTCACACGCTCAACCAGTGCCTGGATGCGAGCGGCGGTGGCGCCGTGCTTTTCTTCCTGCTCCATCAGGTTCAGTTGCAGGCTGTCGTTTTCATCCTTGGCACGGGCCAGTTCGGCCTTGAGGGATTCGTTGCTGCCCAGCAACTCTTGATTCTGTTGTACGAGGTCGCTGACCAGTTGTTCCAATTGACTGAGGGATGCTTCTAACATTTTGATTTCTCGGGCATTTAAAAAGGGCGGTGACGATAAAGAAAATTCACCTCGGATGCCAGGGTTATCCCCGGCGTGCAGCCCGATTATTCAGGGGTCGGGCCGCACTTTCGAGCCTTAGTGACTGCATTTACCCGATCTGGTTCCTGAATCCGTCCAACCCCTCGTCAGGTGCGACAAAAACGCGCAGCCCTTTAAGACTTTAGTCGCATGGCCGATAGCGGATGCACACCTCGTCTCACGGCCGCATGGATCGCGCTTTCCCCCAGGATTCCAGCATGTCACTTCGTAATATGAATATCGCTCCGAGGGCCTTCCTCGGCTTCGCGTTTATTGGCGCCCTGATGTTGTTGCTCGGTGTGTTCGCGCTCAACCAGATGAGCAAGATTCGCGCAGCCACCGAAGACATCACCTCGGCCAGCGTGCCCAGCATTCGTGCCCTTGACGAGTTCACCCAGCTGACCCTGCGCTTGCGCGTGTTGTCGTACCGTTTGCTGACCAACCGCGAGCCTGATGTTCAGCAAAAAACCCTGGAAGCCTTCGATGTGCGCAACCAGCAGATCCATACCGCCCAGGGCGTCTACGAGAAACTGATCGAAAGCAGCGAAGAGCGTTCTACCTACAATGAGTACGTGCGCCTGCTGGGCCAGTATCACCAGATTGAAGAGCGCATGAAGAGCCTGTCGCGCGCCAACCAGACTGACGAGTTGCGCACCCTGCTTAACACCGAGCTGCTGAACAACTCCGAGCAAGTCAACGCGGTGCTCAACCGCTTGCTGGAAATCAACAATACGATGGCCAATGACACCAACCAGCAAGCCAAGGACCAATACGACCTGGCTTTTAACCTGGTAGTGGGCCTGCTGGTGGTTGCCACGGCGCTGACAGTACTGTTTGCCTGGTTGCTGACCCGCAGCATCACCCTGCCCATCGCCCGCGCCCTTGAAGCGGCGGAAGAAGTCGCCGAAGGCAACCTGACGCGTCCGATTACCGTGGACGGTAACGACGAAGCCGGCCGCCTGCTGGCCGCCATGGCCAAGATGCAAAACAAGCTGCGCGATACCCTGCAGCGCATCGCCGGCTCCGCCACGCAACTGGCCTCCGCTGCCGAGGAACTGAACGCCGTCACTGACGAAAGCGCCCGTGGCCTGACCCAGCAAAACAATGAAATCGAACAAGCCGCCACCGCCGTCAACGAGATGACCAGCGCCGTGGAAGAAGTTGCCCGCAATGCGGTCAGCACGTCCGAGGCCTCGCGCAACGCCACCACCTCCGCCGGTGACGGTCGTGACCTGGTGCAGGAAACCGTCAGTGCCATCGAACGCATGAGCGCCGATGTACAAGCCACCGCCTCCTTGATCGGCGACCTGGCCAATGAATCGCGGGATATCGGCAAGGTGCTCGACGTGATTCGCGGCCTGGCCGACCAGACCAACCTGCTGGCCCTGAACGCGGCAATTGAAGCCGCACGGGCCGGGGAAGCCGGGCGCGGTTTCGCCGTAGTGGCCGATGAAGTGCGGGCCCTGGCCCACCGCACCCAGCAGTCCACCAGCGAGATCGAGCGCATGATCGGCAGCATCCAGACGGGTACCGAGCATGCGGTGGATTCGATGCGCAACAGCACCGAGCGGGCCGAATCGACGCTGAACATCGCCAAAGGCGCGGGCATGTCGCTGGATACCATCAACACCGCGATTGTCGAGATCAACGAGCGCAACCTCGTCATCGCCAGCGCGGCGGAAGAACAGGCCCAGGTGGCGCGGGAAGTGGATCGCAACCTGGTGAACATTCGTGATCTGTCGGTGCAATCCGCTACGGGCGCCGGCCAGACCAGCGCCGCGAGCAGTGAATTGTCACGCCTGGCAGTGGACCTGAACGGGATGGTAGGCCGCTTCCGTCTCTAACTGACTGCACTCTTTAAAATGCTTTGAATGTGGGAGGGGCGGTGCGACGACTCGACTTGCTCCCGATTGCGGTATATCAGTCAACATATCTGTGGCTGACCCACCGCTATCGGGGGCAAGCCCCCTTCGCACATTTGCTTTTGCGCAAATCAGAAAAAGCTTTTTGACAGCGCAGCAATTCAACAGGTTAGAATCCCTGGCACGCAGACTGCATGGTCAGTTTGCGCCCCGTCTTCCCTGCTCTGGAGTACTGCCTTTGAATGCGACGACCATCAACAGCCTGTTCTTGATCGGCGCGTTGCTGGTGAGTGCGAGCATTCTGGTGAGCTCCCTTTCGTCCCGTCTGGGTATCCCGATCCTGGTGATCATCCTGGCCGTGGGCATGACCGCCGGCGTCGATGGCGGCGGCATCATTTTCGATAACTACCCGACTGCCTACCTGGTGGGCAACCTTGCCCTGGCTGTGATCCTGCTCGACGGCGGTTTGCGCACCCGGGTGGCAAGTTTCCGCGTGGCACTGTGGCCAGCCTTGTCCCTGGCCACGGTGGGGGTGTTGATTACCACCGGTCTCACGGGCATGGCCGCGGCCTGGCTGTTCGACCTCAATATCATCCAGGGCTTGCTGATTGGCGCCATCGTCGGCTCCACGGACGCCGCAGCGGTGTTCTCGCTGCTGGGCGGCAAGGGTCTCAACGAACGGGTCAGCGCCAGCCTGGAAATCGAATCCGGCAGCAACGACCCGATGGCTGTGTTTCTCACCGTCACTCTGATCGACATGCTCGCCAGCGGCCAGACCGGCCTGCACTGGAGCTTGCTGACGCACCTTATCCGCGAATTCGGCATCGGTGGCCTGGTAGGCCTGGGCGGCGGCTGGCTGATGCTGCAGCTGGTCAACCGTATCAACCTGGCCAACGGCCTCTACCCGATCCTGGTGATTGCCGGCGGCCTGTTCGTCTTCGCCTTGACCAACGCCCTGCACGGCAGCGGCTTTCTCGCCGTGTACCTGTGCGGCCTGGTGATCGGCAACCGCCCGGTGCGCAGCCGCCATGGCATTTTGCACATGCTCGATGGCATGGCCTGGCTGGCGCAGATCGGCATGTTCCTGGTGCTGGGCCTTTTGGTCACACCCCATGACCTGCTGCCCATCGCCTTGCCGGCCCTGGGCCTGGCGCTGTGGATGATCCTGTTTGCGCGGCCGTTGTCGGTGATGGTCGGCCTGTTACCGTTCAAGGCCTTCCACGGTCGCGAAAAAGCCTTTATCGCCTGGGTCGGCCTGCGCGGCGCGGTGCCGATCATTCTCGCGGTGTTCCCGCTGATGGCCGGCCTGCCCCATGCACAGCTGTACTTCAACCTGGCGTTCTTTATCGTATTGGTCTCGCTGCTGGTGCAGGGCACCAGCCTGCCGTGGGTGGCCAAGTTGCTCAAAGTCACCGTACCGCCGGACCCGGCGCCGATTTCTCGCGCAGCCTTGGAAGTGCACGTCACCAGCGAGTGGGAGCTGTTCGTCTACCGCCTGGGCGCGGAGAAGTGGTGCATCGGTGCAGCCCTGCGCGAGCTGAAAATGCCCGAAGGCACGCGCATCGCCGCGCTGTTCCGGGGCCAGCAACTGCTCCATCCGTCGGGTAGTACGGTGCTTGAAGTCGACGATCTGCTCTGTGTAATCGGCCATGAACACAACCTGCCGGCCCTGGGCAAACTGTTCAGCCAGGCACCGCAGCGCGGCCTCGATCTGCGCTTCTTCGGCGACTTCGTGCTCGAAGGCGACGCCCAGCTGGGCGCGGTTTCAGCCCTGTACGGGCTCAAGCTGGAGGGTATCGACCCAGACATGCCATTGAGCCGCTTCATTACCCAGAAGGTCGGCGGCGCACCGGTGGTGGGCGACCAGGTGGAATGGAACAACACCATCTGGACCGTCGCGGTCATGGACGGGAACAAGATTGGCAAAGTCGGCGTCAGATTCCCCGAAGGAAGTCGCCCGGGCCCCGGACTCTTCCTCTAAACTGCGGGCAATAACGCCCCGATTCTTCACCTTGCAAGACCGGTCTCTATGCCAACCCTGCGCACTTTTCTCGCCACTGCCCTGCTGGGCCTGACCCTTTGTGTCGGCAGCGTACACGCCGCCGATCCGCCCAGCGCCGACGCCATCCAGCAAAACCTGGATAAACTGCCCGATCGCAAGCTGCCCGACGCCGACATGAAGGCGTTGCAGGCGATCCTGCAGCAGACCCTGACCTACCTGGGCAACAAGCAGGATTACGAACAGCGCCTGGCCGACCTCAAGCGCCAGCTGGAAGAGGCACCGCGCCAGACCACCGAGAACCAGCGTGAGCTGACCCGACTCAAGGCCACCAAGGTCATCCCGGTGGCCCAACGCTACGCCACCCTGCCGGTGCCGCAGCTCGAGCAATTGCTGGTACAACGCAGCACCCAGCAAGGCGACCTGCAAAAAGAGCTGGCCGAGGCCAACAGCCTGACCATCGCTGCCCAGACCCGCCCCGAGCGCGCCCAAACCGAAATCAGCAGCAGCCAGACGCGCATCCAGCAGATCAACGCCACGCTCAAGCTCGGCAAAGACAACGGCAAGGCCCTCAGTGGCGACCAGCGCAACCAGCTGAACGCCGAGCTGGCGGCCCTGAATGCACTGATCCCACTGCGTCGCCAGGAATTGGCCGGCAACAGCCAGCTGCAAGACCTCGGCAACAGCCAGCATGACCTGATCCAGGAAAAAACCCTGCGCCTGGAACAGGAAATCCAGGACCTGCAAACCCTGATCAACCAGAAACGCCTGGCCCAGTCCCAGCAAACCGTGACCCAACAGTCCATCGAAGCGCAGAAAGCCGGCGGCAGTAGCATCCTTGCCAAGGAAAGCGCAGATAACCTCAAGCTCTCCGACTACCTGCTCAAGAGCACCGACCGTCTCAATGACCTGACCCAGAAGAACCTGCAGACCAAGCAGCAACTGGACACGGTCAACCAAAGCGATTCGGCCCTGGACGAGCAGATCAACGTGCTCAAGGGCAGCCTGCTGCTGTCCAAGATTCTGTATAAACAGAAACAGGCCCTGCCACGCCTTACCGTGGACCGCGACCTGGCCGACGATATCGCCAACATTCGCCTGTACCAGTTCGAGGTCAATCAGCAGCGCGAATTGATCAGCTCCCCCAGCGCCTATGTGGATAAGCTGCTGGCCGACCAGCCGCCGGACGAGGTCACCCCACAACTGCGTCGCACCTTGCTGGAGCTGGCCATCACCCGCAGTGACTTGCTCGAACGCCTGGGCCGCGAGCTGAGTGCACTGCTTAACGAATCCATCACCCTGCAACTGAACCAGAAACAACTGCTCAGCACCGCCACGACCCTGCGCGCCACGCTTGATGAGCAAATGTTCTGGATCCCGAGCAACAAGCCGCTGGACACCGAATGGCTGGAAACTGTGCCGGCGCACCTGAGCAAGCAAGTCGCCACCCTACCCTGGGCGTCCAGTGTCAGCGAACTGTATGACGGCCTGACCCAGCGCCCGTTGCTGTTCCTGCCGCTGCTGCTGTTGATCGGCGCGCTGTTGTGGCGGCGCAAGGCGTTATATCAGCGCCTCAACAAGGTCCATCTGGACATCGGTCACTTCAAGCGTGACAGCCAGTGGCATACGCCGCAGGCGATCCTGATCAATATTCTGCTGGCAATGCCGGTATCCCTTGGCCTGGCGCTGTGCGGCTATGCCCTGCAGATCGATGCCCGCGGGCAAAACGCCAACCTGGGTTCGGCCCTGCTGCAGATCGCCCAGGCGTGGCTGGTGTTCTACACCGCCTACCGGATTCTGGCACCGGGCGGCGTAGCCGAACTGCACTTTCGCTGGGAAAAGCCCCAGGTCGAGTTCCTGCAAGGCTGGGTGCGCAAGCTCGGCCTGGTGGTATTGGCCTTGGTGGCCGTGGTTGCGATTGCCGAGCACCAGCCGGCGGCACTGGCCGAAGACGTGCTGGGCATCGCCGTGGTGCTCACCTGCTATGCGCTGATGGCATGGTTGCTGAGCCGCCTGCTGCTCAACAGCCCAACCCACGAAAAAGCCTCGCTGTTTCGCAAGGCCATCGGGCTGCTGTTCACCGCCCTGCCGGTGGCGCTGTTTATTGCCGTGTGCTTTGGCTACTACTACACCGCACTGAAACTCAGCGACAGGCTGATCAACACCCTGTACTTGCTGATGCTCTGGCTGGTGATCGAGGCCACCTTTGTACGTTGGCTGAGCGTCGCCGCCCGGCGCCTGGCCTACGCCCGGGCGCTGGCTAAACGCCAGGCCGCCAAGGACGCCGGTGAAGGCGAGGCCGTGGTGGAAGAGCCAATACTGGATATCGAAAAGGTCAATGAACAATCCTTGCGCCTGATCCGCCTGGCCCTGCTCGGCGGCTTTATCGCGGCGTTGTACTGGGTGTGGTCGGACCTGATCTCGGTATTTTCCTACCTGGATAACGTCACCCTGTACGAATACACCAGCGGTACCGGTGCGAATATCAGCATGGTGCCCATCAGCATCGGTGACCTGCTCGGTGCTTCGATCATCATCGGCATCACCTTCGCCCTGGCACGCAACCTGCCCGGCCTGCTGGAAGTGCTGGTGCTGTCCAAGCTGGACCTGGCCCAGGGCAGCGCCTACGCCACCACCACCTTGCTGTCCTACATCATTGCCGGCGTGGGCTTTGTGACCACGCTCTCTACCCTCGGTGTGAGCTGGGACAAGTTGCAATGGCTGGTGGCCGCGCTGTCGGTGGGCCTCGGTTTCGGCATGCAGGAGATCTTCGCCAACTTCATCTCCGGCATCATGATCCTGTTCGAACGCCCGGTACGCATCGGTGACACCATCACCATCGGCAACCTGTCGGGGACGGTGAGCAAGATCCGCATTCGCGCCACCACCATCACCGACTTCGACAACAAGGACATCATTGTCCCGAACAAGACCTTCATTACCGGACAACTGATCAACTGGTCGCTGACAGACACCATCACTCGGGTGACCCTCAAACTCGGGGTGGACTACGGCTCGGACCTGGACCTGGTGAAGGAATTGTTACTGAAGGCCGCACGGGAAAACCCACGGGTACTGAAAGAGCCCGAACCCCATGTGTACTTCCTGAACTTCGGCGAAAGCACCCTGGACCACGAACTGCGCATGCACGTACGCGACCTCGGCGATCGCAACCCGGTGCTGGATGAGGTCAACCGCTTTATCAACCGTGAGTTCAAGAAACAGCACATCAACATCTCGTTCAGGCAAATGGAGATCTACCTGAAAAACCTCCACGGTCAGGAGTACAAACTGGTGCCGGCCGACGATGAGCGCAAGACCATTGCCGAGCCCCTCGATAAGCCCGACGCACCGGAGCCACCCGCGGGCAAAGTGGTGGATGCGCCGGAGCCGCCACCGAGCAAACTCGACTAAACGCCCTATCCCCAGCAGAATGCTCGGACATTCTGCTGGAGATGGCCGGTGAAAGCCCTCGACGAACTGACCTTCGACAACCGCTTCGCACGCCTGGGCGACGCGTTCTCAACCCACGTATTGCCAGAGCCGCTGGACGAACCGCGCCTGGTAGTAGCAAGCAAGGCCGCCATGGCCCTGCTGGACCTCGACCCGGCCGTGGCCGAAACATCGGTATTTGCCGAACTGTTTGGCGGCCACAAGCTGTGGGCCGAGGCAGAACCGCGGGCGATGGTCTATTCCGGGCATCAGTTCGGCGGCTACACCCCACAATTGGGCGACGGCCGCGGGCTGCTGCTGGGCGAGGTGTACAACCAGGCCGGCGAGCATTGGGACCTGCACCTCAAGGGCGCCGGGATGACGCCTTATTCACGCATGGGCGACGGGCGTGCGGTGTTGCGCTCTTCGATTCGTGAATTCCTCGCCTCCGAAGCCCTGCATGCGCTGGGCATCCCCAGCAGCCGCGCCCTGTGCGTGATCGGCTCGAGCACCCCGGTATGGCGTGAAAAACAGGAACGCGGCGCCATGGTTCTGCGCCTGGCCCAGAGCCATATCCGCTTCGGGCATTTCGAATACTTCTACTACACCAAGAAACCCGAACAGCAGGCCGAGCTGGCCGAGCACGTGCTGAACCTGCACTACCCCGAATGCCGCGAGCAGCCTGAGCCGTACCTGGCGATGTTCCGCGAAATCGTCGAGCGCAATGCCGAGATGATCGCCAAATGGCAGGCGTATGGCTTTTGCCACGGGGTGATGAACACCGACAACATGTCGATCCTGGGCATCACCTTCGACTTCGGGCCGTTTGCGTTCCTTGACGACTTTGATGCGCACTTCATCTGCAACCATTCCGATCATGAGGGCCGTTACTCATTCAGTAACCAGGTGCCGATCGGGCAGTGGAACCTCAGCGCGCTGGCCCAGGCGCTTACGCCGTTTATCAGCGTTGACGCCTTGAAAGAAGCGCTTGGCCTGTACTTGCCGTTCTACCAGGCCCACTACCTGGACCTGATGCGCCGCCGGCTGGGGCTGATCACCGCCGAAGACGATGACCAGAAGCTGGTGGAGGGCTTGCTCAAGCTGATGCAGAACAGTGGCGTGGACTACACGCTGTTCTTCCGGCGCCTGGGCGATGAGTCCGCGGAGCTTGCAGTGAAGCGGTTGCGCGATGACTTTGTCGACCTGGCCGGGTTCGATGCCTGGGCCGAGCTATACAAAGCTCGTGTTGCGCGAGATGGGGATGACAGCCAGGAACAGCGCCGTGAGCGCATGCATGCGGTGAACCCGCTGTACATCCTGCGCAACTACCTGGCCCAAAACGCCATCGCCGCCGCCGAGGCGGGGGACTACAGCGAAGTGCGACGGCTGCATGAGGTGCTTTCCAAGCCGTTTGAGGAACAAGCGGGGATGGAGCAATACGCGCAGCGGCCGCCGGATTGGGGCAAGCATTTGGAGATTAGTTGTTCGTCTTGACCTCTTAGATAAAGGTCTCCACAGACACCCCAAAACGCTCGGCCAGCCAACGAATCTGGCGCACGTTGAGCTGGCGTTTTCCGCTCAATACCTCAGAGACGACTGATTGCGCCCCAACCCCCGGAAGGTCGCTCTGGGTGAGGTTGTGCTCGCGCATCATGTAGCGCAGCACATCGACCCCGCTGGCGACGGGCATTGGGCGATGCTCGCGATCATAAGCTTCGATCCAGTCGCTCAGAATATCGACCAGGCTCATCAGTGGGCTGTCCTCGTCTTCACCCACCATGCTCAACAACTCATCCAAACCGCACACCAGTGCGTCGTAGTCTGCCTCGTTTTCCGGCTTGCGCAGCACAGGTGAAACGAATTGCCAGTGCTCTGCCGCCACTCGCATAAGTGCGCTCATCTGATTTTTTCCTTCCATTTGTCCTTCTCATAATCGCGATGGTCAAGCAGGTGCTTGATGTAAACGCGCTGCATTCGATACTGCACCGATGCGATCAACCTCAGCTTGTTACCGCCAATATCAAACACATGAAATTCACCTACCCTGTCCGTGGCGGGAAACATGGCTTTCATCGCAGCGAAGTCCCTGGGGGCGTTGCGCTTGATCACGCGATACCACTGATCCAGGGCCGTTGCCGAGCGCGGCCATTTTCCCTTTGCTTCCCAGATCCTGCTTTCACTGATGACTCGCATGCAACGTCCTTATCGCATCTTGCTATGAAGGTTAAGCCTGAATTCGAACTATCGCAATTTGCTATAGCCGCAAACAGACCGGTGGCGCACAGCAAAAAGCCTAGCCACGCGAATCATCCCGGAGCGGGCGAAAATGTGAGCGAATAAGTCGCTGTATCTAACCTTGATAAACCCCACTCCCGGCACCAAATACACCTATTGGCCAGACTCCAGGAGCCTCCGATGTCCGAACCACTTGTAATCCCCTGCCCCCATTGCAACGGTCTCAACCGCATCCCAGGCGAACGCCTGGGTGATGCGCCCAAGTGCGGGCGTTGCAAGCAGCCGGTGTTGTTGAACAAGCCCTTTGAATTGAAACAAGGCGACTACACCAGCCAGATCAAGGGCGACCTGCCGCTCTTGGTCGATGTGTGGGCCGACTGGTGCGGGCCGTGCAAGTCGTTTGCGCCGGTATTCGAGCAGGCCGCCGGACAGCTTGAAGGCAAGTGCCGGTTGGCGAAGCTGGACAGTGAGGCTAATCAGCAGCTGTCGGCGCAGTTGGGGATTCGTTCGATTCCCAGTTTGATTCTGTTCAAGAACGGCCGCGAAGTGGCGCGCCAGAGTGGGGCATTCCCGTTGCCGCAGTTGATGAGCTGGTTGCGTAGCCAGGGCGTATAACCACCCCTTCAGAACACCGCTGGACAGTGTGGGAGGGGGCTTGCTCCCGATAGCAGTGGGCCAGTCAACTTATCAGGTGACTGATACATTGCCATCGGGAGCAAGCCCCCTCCCACATTTTTGAACGTGTTTCAGCTTTGGGGCAGTGGGGCTTCGCGGTCCATCATCTGGGCGACCAGCATGACGCCCAGTTCGCTTAATTGGTGAATGGCCAGAGCCACGTCGCGGTGTTCGCCAGTGAGGTCGTTGGACAAGTTGAGTAATAGCGTGCGCCCGGAGGAGAAGGTTTCGTAGCTGTTGAGCACGAGCGCTTCGGTGGGGAGGTTGGGTGTAACGGTATAAAGGTTAACCATGGATCGTCTCCGAGTAGAGGAGCCGCAACCTGCCGCTACTAAACGGAGGGTGGCAGCTGTACGCAGGTTAGTAGACCGGGGAGACGCAACCGGCGCGCTCGAAAGCGCCCTCCGTACAGCCACCATCAAATCCAGGAAGATCCTGATGACGATTTGCCGTACGTCTCACCACGGGCTACTAAACCCGATCACTGAACATTCAGCGACCGGCAAACCTTAGAGACGCCCATCCAGACGCACAAGCCGGTGGATTCTGGCGTAGCTGTAGGCAAGGTTACAAGGCACAAGCCCCAATGCCAGACTGGTCCTACAGCCTCTGTGGGACGATTCATTGGAATACCATCCAAATGTGGGAGGGGGCTTGCTCCCGATAGCGGCTGGTCAGCGACAGATAAGCTGGCTGGCACACCGCCATCGGGAGCAAGCCCCCTCCCACATTGGATCTGTGTGGCACTTGAGATCAGGCGTTTTCCAGGAGGTTGTGCAATTGCACAAACTGCTGGGTCAGCTTGTGCCGTGGATCGAGGTGGATCAGCGGCTTGCTCTCCTGGTGCGACTCACGCATACGCACCGAGCTGGCCAGGTACACCGGCAGCACCGGCAAACCTTCGGCAATCAGTTCATCCAGGATCTGCTGCGGCAGGCTCGCCCGGGCCTGAAACTGGTTGACCACAATGCCTTCCACTTCCAGGCCTTCATTATGGTCGTCCTTGAGCTCTTCGATTTCCGCCAGCAGGCCATACAGTGCCTGGCGCGAAAAGCTGTCGCAATCGAAGGGAATCAACACACGATCAGCGGCAATCAGCGCCGAAACCGCATAGAAGTTCAGCGCGGGTGGGGTATCGAGATAAATCCGGTCGTAATCCTCGCTCAACTCATCCAGCAGCTTTCGCAACTTGTTGATCTTGTGCTTGGCTTCGAGCTTGGGCTGCAGGTCTGCCAGCTCGGCGGTGGCGGTGATCACGTGCAGGTTGTCGAACGGCGTTTCGTAGATATCCACCTTGTTCTTCTTCGAAAACGGCCCGGAAGACAGGGTTTGCTTGAAAAAGTCGGCGATCCCCATGGGAATATCGTCGCCGGTCAAGCCGGTGAGATACTGGGTCGAGTTGGCTTGCGCATCGAGGTCCACCAACAGGGTCCGGTAACCTTCGCTGGCGCTGACGGCCGCCAGGTTGCAGGCGATGCTGGACTTGCCAACGCCGCCCTTCTGATTGAACACCACACGCCGCATGGAAAAACCTCCGTGTATCAATGAATGCCCGAGTGTAGAGCGCAAAAGCGCCTGTTAGCTACCTCCTTCATCCATGTGTAGCTGCATAACACCACGAGCGCGGCATCTGTCTCACAAATGAATAGGAAGGCTCCGACAATCCCGCTCGTTCATGGATCCCCGACAATCTGTAAATTCTTCCAACTTATTTGTGATCAACAGTGAACAAATTTTCACCAATATTTGCTAGAACCCCACGGCACCGGGATAATGCGCGCCATTCGGCCATCGCTGCCTGTCCCGGTATTCGGGGCTACCGGCCGCACATGGAAGCCCGCAGGGGCGGGATAACTTCTCAGTGATCAACTTCAACATCGCCCAATGGCGCGCCTGGGCTCCTGGCCTGGAGACTGCGGACGACTGGCACGCCTGGTGCCGGGCCCCGGTGTTGCTGCCTGTCAGTGAAGCCTCGCCGGATGTGTCATTTTTGCCAGCGATGCAACGCCGCCGCCTCAGCCGCCTGGCGCGCATGGCCTTCAGTGTGGGCTGGCCATTGGCCGAGGGCTTGCAGGATTTGCCCCTGGTGTTTATCTCCCGGCACGGCGAAACCCCGCGCACTTTCGATATTCTGACCGACCTGGCCAACGACCAGCCGCTGTCGCCGACCCAGTTCAGCCTGTCGGTGCACAACGCAGTGATCGGCCTGTGGTCGATCCTGCGCAATGAAACCACTGAAATGACCGCCCTCGCCGCCGCAGGCGATGGCCTGGAGCATGGCCTGCTCGAAGCCGCCGCACTGCTCAATGAAGGGGCCCCGGCGGTGCTGCTGGTGATCACCGAAGAACAGCCGCCCGAAGCCTACGCCGGTTGGATCGATGACGTGCCATTCCCTTATGCCCTCGGCCTGTTGCTGACCCCGGGCGACGAGTGGCAGCTGGAACTCACCACCGGCACTGTCCAACCCTCCACCATCGCCCAGTGGCCCCACGCCCTGAACCTGCTGCGCACCCTGTTGACCGAACAGGGTGCCTGCCAACATGCCTGGAAGAACCGCGTATGGAACTGGCAACGCAAGCCCTGACCGACAAGCCCCGGGACGCCTACTACTGGCGCCTGTTCGCCACCGCCGCGAGTTTTTTCGTGTTCGGCGTGGGCGGGCTGTGCCTGCGTTTGCTGGTGTTTCCGCTGCTCAGTTGTCTGCCGGGCGACGCCACGCAGCACCAGCGGCGCGCACGCCACACCATCAGTTGCCTGTTCTGGTTCTTTATCCGCTTGATGAAATCCCTGGGCATCCTCACGTTCAGCGTCGAGGGCGCCGACAAGCTTGGGCGCCCCGGGCAAATGATCGTCGCCAACCACCCGTCGCTGATCGACGTGGTGTTCCTGATCGGCCTGATGCGCCAGACCAACTGCGTGGTCAAGCAGAGCCTGTTCCAGAACCCGTTCACCCGCGGCCCGGTGCGCGATGCCGGCTATATCAGCAACGACGGCAGCGCCGACATGCTCGACGCGGCTGCCGACGCCCTGCGCGCCGGCCAGACCCTGATCATCTTTCCCGAAGGCACCCGCACCACGCCCGGCGCGGCGCCTGCCTTTCATCGCGGTGGCGCAGCCATTGCCCTGCGCGGTGCGACAATCATCACCCCGGTGGTGATCAAGGTCAGCCCCACCACCCTGACCAAGGCCGAACCCTGGTATCGCATTCCCAAACGTCGATTCCACTTCAGTTTGCGCGTTGGGGCCGATATAGAGCCACAAGCGTTTGCCGCGCTCGGCCCCGCGCCCCAGGCTTCACGCAAGCTCAACGATTACTTGCATCACTATTTCATTAAGGAGCTCGCCGAAGATGAGCGACCAACACCGCCTTGAGCACGACATAAAAGAGCTGATCATCGAGGCCCTGGGCCTGGAAGACATCAGCGCCGACGATATCGGCAGCGACCAGACCCTGTTCGGCGAAGGCCTGGGACTGGACTCGGTCGACGCCCTGGAATTGGGCCTGGCGATCCAGAAAACCTACGGCATCAAGATCGATGCCGACGCCAAGGACACCCGCAATCATTTCACCAACGTGGCCAGCCTTGCGGCGTTCGTCACGGCCCGACAGGCAGCTTGAGACCGTACCATGCAAACTCGTGACGATATTTTCAACACCCTGCGCGACGCCTTGGTGGAACTGTTTGAGCTGGAACCTGAACGCGTCACGCTTGACGCCAACCTGTACCAGGACCTGGAAATCGACAGCATCGACGCCGTGGACCTGATCGACCACATCAAGCGCCAGACCGGCAAGAAGATCGCCGCCGAAGAGTTCAAGGCCGTACGCACTGTGAACGACGTGGTTGAGGCGGTGTACCGTCTGGTCCAGCCCGCCGCATGAGCCGGCTGATCGGCCTTGGCCTGTTGTTGGCGGGGCTGCTGTACCCCTTCGCTGTGTATTACGGCACCGAGCACTTTGCGCCGTGGCAGTTCGGCTTGTTGCTGGGCAGCTTGTGGCTGCTGCGCGCCCTGACGGCTGCGCGGCGCCCGGGCAGCCGGGCGATGGCCGCGACGGTGATCCTGTTCTGCCTGCTGCTGGCCTGGTTTGATAACCCGCAGTGGCTGCGTTGGTACCCCAGCCTGGTCAGCGCGTTCATGTTGGCGCTGTTCGGCCTGAGCCTGAAATACGGCCCGCCGATGGTCGAACGCCTGGCACGCATGACTGACCCGCAGCTGCCGCCGAAGGCAATTGTGTATACCCGCCAGGTCACCGTCGTGTGGAGTGCATTTTTTCTGTGTAATGGCTTGCTCGCTGCCGCGCTCACGCTGTGGGCGCCGCTGAGCTGGTGGACGTTGTACAACGGCTTGATCGCCTACGGGCTGATGGCGCTGTTGTTTGCCGTGGAATGGCTGGTACGACAAAGGGTTCGGGGCCGCGTATGAATGGGTTGAAACTTGAGCACTTGTTGCTTGAGCCGCTGCAACAGCGCCGGGTCACCACCGAGCCTGACATGAATCACGCCCAGCTGTTGGAGGCGTCCCTGCGCCTGGCGGCCGGCCTGCAGGCGCGAGGCATCCGGCGCCTGGCCGTGTACCTCGAAGACGCGGGCGTCCTGGCGATTGCCGTGCTGGGCGCCTGGCGCGCCGGTGCCAGCGTGCTGCTGCCCGCCGACCTGCAACCCCAGACCCGCCAACGCTGGGCGCCTGCCGTCGACGCCTGGCTGACCGAAGCCGCTGACCTCGAGGCGCTGTACCAGATGCCACTGAGCCCCGCGGTGCTTGATCTGGACAGTTGCCAACTGAGCCTGTGCACCTCCGGCTCCAGCGGCGAGCCCAAGCGCATCGACAAATCCCTGCGCCAACTGGCCAATGAAGTCCAGGCGCTGGAAGCCCTGTGGGGCGCGGACCTCAAAGACGCCTGCATCATCGGCAGCGTCGCGACCCAGCACATCTACGGCTTGCTGTTTCGCGTGTTGTGGCCGCTGTGCGCAGGTCGCCTCTTTGTGCGCAAACAACTGGCATTCCCCGAAGACATGCAACGCGCCAGCCGCGAATACCCCCGATTTGCCTGGGTCGCCAGCCCGGCGCTGCTCAAGCGCATGGGCGACAACCTTGACTGGCCGGCGCTGAGCCGAGTAGCGCGGGTGTTTTCCTCCGGCGGTGCGTTGCCGGTTGAAGCCGCCGGCAGCCTATACGACCGCTTGCAGCAATGGCCGACGGAAATTCTCGGCAGCTCGGAAACCGGCGGCATCGCCTGGCGCCAGGGCGCGCAACCCTGGCAGCCGTTTGCCGATGTGCAACTGAGCCAGGATGCCGCCGGCGCGCTGCGCATCGCATCAAAATACCTGCCCGAAGGGCATGTGGAGCAAACCGCCGACGCCGCACGCATCCATGCCGATGGCCGTTTCGAATTGCTGGGCCGCCTGGACCGCATCGTCAAGCTGGAAGAAAAACGCATCTCCTTGCCGATGCTGGAACAAGCGCTGATGACCCACCCCTGGGTTGCCGAAACCCGCCTGGGCGTGGTGCAGGAAAACCGCGCCTCCCTCGGTGCCCTGGTGGTACTCAGCGCGGCAGGCCTGCATGCCCTGCGCAATCAGGGCCGGCGCACGCTTACCCAAACCCTGCGCCAGCACCTGGGCCAACACTGCGAAGCCCTGGCCCTGCCCCGGCGCTGGCGATTGCTGCGCCAATTGCCGCTGAACAGCCAGGGCAAGCTGCCCCAGGCCGATATCGAAACACTTCTGCTGGCTCCCCGGCCAAAAGCCCCTGAAGTGCTGGAGCAGGTCGAAGCCGACGGTGAATGGACCGTGCAACTGAGCGTTCCGCCGGACCTGGTCTATTTCAGCGGGCACTTCCCGGTAACGCCCGTGTTGCCAGGCGTGGTGCAGGTGGAATGGGCGTTCAACCTGGGCCAGCAGCTGCTGGATTTGCCGGGCACATTCGCCGGGATGGAAGTGCTCAAGTTCCAGCAGCTGGTGCGCCCAGGCGACCGTATCGAACTGCACCTGCGCTATGACCGGGAACGCCGAAAACTGTACTTCGCCTACCGCAACGGTGTCGCCGCCTGTTCCAGCGGACGGATAGTGCTGGAGGCTGCACATGCATAACCCATGTGCCCTGATCCCGGTCTACAACCACGAAGCCGCCGTGCCCACAGTGGTCCGCAGCCTGCTCGACAGCGGCCTGCCCTGCCTGCTGGTCGACGACGGCAGCAGCCCGGCCTGCGCAGCGGTACTGGCGCAACTGGCGACCCTGGACAGCGTCACCCTGCTGACCCTGCCCAGCAACCAGGGCAAAGGCGGCGCGGTCATGGCCGGTTTCCGGGAGGCGGCGAGCCTGGGCTACACCCACGCGCTGCAAGTGGATGCCGACGGCCAGCATGACTTGCGTGAAGTCGAGACCTTTATCGACACCTCCCGCCGGCACCCCAACGCGATCATCTGCGGCTACCCCGAATACGACGACAGCGTGCCCAAAGGCCGCTTGTATGCGCGCTACCTGACCCACGTATGGGTGTGGATCAACACCCTGTCGCTTGAGATCCGCGACTCGATGTGCGGCTTTCGCGTGTACCCGCTGGCGCCGACCCTGGCGCTGATGGACTCGGCCTACATCGGCACGCACATGGATTTCGACTCCGACATCCTGGTGCGCCTGGCCTGGCGCAACCAACCGATGCGCTGGCTGCCGACCCAGGTGCACTACCCGGCCGACGGCTTGTCGCACTTTCGCTTGTTTCGCGACAACGTTCGCATCAGCGCCATGCACACGCGCTTGTTTTTCGGCATGTTGGTGCGTGCGCCGATGATCCTGTGGCGACGGTGGCAGGCATGAGCGACAGCACCAAGCACTGGGCCGACCGCGAGGAGCGTGGCAGCTTCTGGCTGATGAAGTTCACGGCGATCGCGGCAAAAATCCTCGGCCGTCGCCTGCTGAGCCCATTGCTGTACAGCATCGTTTTTTACTTCTTCCTGTTCGGTCGCACCGCCCGCCACAGCGCCTGGCAATACCAGCAGCGCCTGGCCGAATGGAGTGGGCGCAATGAGCTACGCCCCACCCACAGGAAAGTCTTCGGCCAGTTCATGGCCTTCGCCGATTCGCTGCTGGACAAGCTCGATGTGTGGAACGGCAAGCTAAGCCTGGAGCAGATCGACATCGACGACCCGGCGCAATTGCGCGGGCAACTGCGTGGCGAACGCGGGCAGATGCTGGTGGGCGCGCATCTGGGCAACCTCGAAGTGTGCCGCGCCCTCGCGGAAATCGGTGAACAGGTCACCATGAACGTGTTGGTGCACACCAAGCACGCCGAGCGTTTCAACCGCCTGTTGGGCGAAGCCGGCGCCACCCATTTGCGCCTGATCCAGGTCAGCGAGCTGGACCCGGCCACCATGCTGCTGCTCAGCCAGCGCCTGGACGACGGCGAGTGGCTTGCGATTGCCGGCGACCGCATACCGCTGCACGGCGGGCGCACGGTGCGCGTGGACTTCCTCGGCCATGCCGCCGCCTTCCCCCAAGGCCCGTGGCTGCTGGCCGGCCTGCTCAAATGCCCGGTAAACCTGCTGATGTGCCTCAAACACCAAGGTCGCTATCGCCTGACCATCGAGCCTTTCGCGCCGTTGATCGAATGGAAGCGCAGCACCCGCGAGCAAGTGATTGCCGAGTGGACTGCACGCTACGCCGCACGCCTGGGCCAGTTCTGCCTGCAAGCGCCCCAACAATGGTTCAACTTTTACCCTTTCTGGAAGACCGATGACGACGCATCTTGAGCCGGTAACCTTTGGCGAACGCCCCTTGCGCATCGAAGACGTGCTGGCCCTGGCCAACCGTCAGGTGCCCACGCAATTGCAGGGTGATGCTGCCTATCGCCAGCGCATTGCCAAAGGCGCGCAGTTCCTCGACTCGCTGCTGGACAAGGAAGGTGTGATCTACGGCGTGACCACCGGCTACGGCGACTCCTGCGTGGTGGCGGTGCCGCTGGAACACGTCGAAGCCTTGCCGCGTCATCTGTACACCTTTCACGGATGCGGCCTGGGCAAATTGCTTGATGCCCAGGCTACTCGCGCCGTACTGGCGGCGCGTTTGCAGTCGCTGTGCCACGGGGTGTCCGGGGTGCGCGTGGAACTGCTGGAGCGCCTGCACGCCTTCCTCGAACACGACGTACTGCCGCTGATCCCGGAAGAGGGTTCGGTGGGTGCCAGCGGCGACTTGACGCCGTTGTCCTACGTGGCCGCGACCTTGTCCGGCGAACGCGAAGTGCTGTTTCGTGGCGAACGCCGCCAGGCGGCCGATGTGCACCGCGAACTGGGCTGGGAGCCTTTAGTGCTGCGCCCCAAGGAAGCCTTGGCCTTGATGAACGGCACAGCAGTAATGACCGGCCTGGCCTGCCTGGCCTTCGCCCGCGCCGACTACCTGCTGCACCTGGCCACGCGCATCACCGCGCTGAATGTAGTTGCGCTGCAAGGCAACCCGGAGCACTTCGACGAGCGCCTGTTCGCCGCCAAGCCGCACCCGGGGCAAATGCAGGTCGCCGCTTGGCTGCGCAACGACCTGGCGATTGATGCGCCAACGGCGCCATTGCATCGCCTGCAGGATCGCTACTCCTTGCGTTGCGCCCCCCACGTGCTCGGCGTGCTGGCCGACAGCCTGAACTGGCTGCGCTCATTTATCGAGATCGAGCTCAACAGCGCCAACGACAACCCGATCATCGACGCCGAAGCAGAACGCGTGCTGCACGGTGGGCATTTCTACGGCGGGCATATAGCCTTTGCGATGGACAGCCTCAAGACCCTGGTGGCCAACGTTGCCGACCTGCTCGACCGCCAACTCGCGTTGTTGGTAGACGTACGTTACAACCACGGTCTGCCGAGCAACCTGTCAGGCGCCCCGGCTGATCGCGCGATGATCAACCACGGCTTCAAGGCCGTGCAGATCGGCACCAGCGCCTGGACGGCCGAAGCGCTGAAAAACACCATGCCGGCCAGCGTGTTCTCGCGTTCCACCGAGTGCCACAACCAGGACAAGGTCAGCATGGGCACCATCGCCGCCCGCGATGCCATCCGTGTGCTGGAGCTGACCGAGCAGGTCGCCGCCGCTACCCTGCTCGCTGCCAACCAGGGCGTGTGGCTGCGCGCGCAGGCCGAGGATGCACGACCGCTGCCACCGGCATTGGCCGCGATGCACGCAGAACTGGCCCAGGACTTCCCGCCGGTCATCGAAGACCGCGCCCTGGAAAGCGAACTGCGCCTGTGCCTGCAACGCATCGCCGAACAACACTGGAGGCTGCATGCGTAGCCCCGGCGTGTTGCACAGCGACACGCAAATCCTCGTGCCGTTTTTCGATATCGACACCATGCACGTGGTGTGGCACGGGCATTACGTGAAGTATCTGGAAGTGGCGCGCTGTGCGTTGCTGGACAAGCTCGGCCATAACTACACGGCGATGCTGGAGTCCGGCTACGCCTGGCCGGTAATCGACATGCAGCTACGCTATGTGCGTGGCGCCATCTTCGGCCAGACCCTCAATGTGCGCGCCAGCCTGGTGGAATGGGAGAACCGTTTGAAGGTGAACTACCTGATTACCGACCTGGCCAGCGGCGAGCGCTTGACCCGCGCCAGCACCGTGCAGGTGGCGGTAGAAATCGCCAGTCGCGAGATGCAGCTGGCCTCGCCCAAAGTATTCACCGACGCCGTCGAAAGGGCCCTGAAATGAAATCCCCTGTAGGAGCGAGCTTGCTCGCGAAGATCGCCCATAAAAACCCGGGCCACCTGACACCCTGTGGCGCCCTCAGGTTTTTCGCGAGCAAGCTCGCTCCTACAGTGGCAGCGTTGTTGCTGAGCTTCAGCGCCCATGCTTTTGACCTGCAGCAGTTGAGCGATCAGCTCGCCAAACCCTCCGTCATCCACGGCAGCTTTACCCAGGAAAAACACCTGCGCGCCCTGCCCCAGCCGCTCGTCAGCAAAGGCACCTTCGTGCTCGCCAAGGATCACGGCCTGCTGTGGCTGCTCAAAACCCCACTGCAACAGGACTACCGCATCAACGCCCAAGGCATTGCCCGGCGTGACGCCAACGGCTGGCAACCGCTGCCGAACAAGAGCGCCGGTGCCGAGCAGAATCGCTTGTTCCTCGCGGTGCTGCAGGGCGACAGCAGCGGCTTGCAACGTGACTTCGAACTGCAACTGCAAGGCCAGGCCCAGCAATGGAAGCTCACGCTGACTCCGCGTTCGCTGCTGCTCAAGCAAGTGTTCACCCGGATCAACATCGACGGCGGCGAGCTGGTGCACACCATCGAACTGCTGGAAACCCAGGGCGACAGCACCGTGCTGCGCATGCAGGACAGCACGGCCAGCCAGCCCTTGAGCGCAGCGGAGCAACACGACTTTGCCCAGTGAGCGTTTGCTGCCGCGTCTGTTCCTGATCCTGCTGGTGGCCGTGCTGGCCCTGGCCGGCTGGCAGTGGCGTCATGGCGCGCCGCTGTCGGCCAACCTGATGGAGCTGGTGCCCGGCAGCACGCCGGACGCCCTTGAACAGCAAGCCGAACAGCGCATGCAGGAGCCGCTCAACCGCGAAATGCTGGTGCTGGTGGGGCATGCCGACCGCCAGCAAGCACTGGCTGTGGCACAACAATTGGGCGAGCGTTGGCAGGCCAGCGGCTTGTTTGAAAAAGTACAGTGGAACCTGCAAGCCGACCTGCCGGCGTTGCGCGAGCAACTGCTGCGCGGACGTTTGTCGATGCTCTCGGCCAAGGACCGTGAGCAACTGATCGAGCAACCCGACGCCTTTATCCAGCAGCGGGTACAAGCGCTGTTCGACCCGTTCACCGGCTTCAGCCTGGTGCCCAGCCAGGACGACTGGCTGGGCCTGACCGGGCGCATCCAGAACAGTCAGCCGCAACACGGCTCGGTGCAGCTGGATATCGGCAGCGGCGCCTTGATCGCCGACGCCGATGGCAAAAGCTGGGTACTGCTGCGGGCGCGCACTACCGGCAATGCCTTCGATATGCACTTGCCGCTGCAAGTGGCGGACCTGCTCCAGGCCAGTCGCGCACAAGCCGGCGAGCATGGCGCGCAGCTGCTGGCCGCCAGCGGCTTGCTCTATGCCGCCAACGGGCAACGGCAGGCCACCCGGGAAATCACCTGGGTCGGCGGCGGTGCGACCGTCGGCATCCTGCTGTTGCTGCTGCTGGCATTCCGACGCTGGCGCGTATTGCTGGCGTTTGTGCCGGTGCTGGTGGGCATGCTGTTTGGCGCGGTGGCCTGCGTGGCGCTGTTCGGGCATATGCATGTGATGACCCTGGTGCTGGGTTCCAGCCTGATCGGCGTGGCGGTGGATTACCCACTGCACTACCTGTCCAAAAGCTGGAGCCTGCAACCTTGGCGCAGTTGGCCGGCGTTGCGCCTGACCCTGCCGGGGCTGAGCCTGAGCCTGGCGACCAGTTGCATCGGCTACCTGGCGCTGGCCTGGACGCCGTTCCCGGCGCTGACGCAAATCGCGGTGTTCTCCGCCGCCGGGCTGGTCGGTGCTTATTTGTGCGCCGTGTGCCTGTTGCCGGCGTTGCTCAAGGGTGTGGAACTGCGCCCGGCGCAATGGCCGCTGCGTATCGCCGACAGTCTGTGGCAGATGCGTACGGCGCTGATCAAGCACGTGCCCGGTTCGGTGCTGCTGGTGTGGGTACTGTTGTTCTGCGCCGGGGGCCTGTGGCAACTGAATAGCAAGAACGATATCCGCCAATGGATAGGCGCGCCGCCGCAATTGCTCCAGGAAGCCCAGGCCGTAGCGCGCATCACCGGGTTCCAGCCCACCAGCCAGTTTTTCCTGGTGCGGGCCGACAATCAGCAGCAGTTGCTGGAACGCCAAGCCGCCCTGGGCAAACGCCTGGATCAGTTAGTGAATATGGACAAGCTCGAGGGTTACCTGGCGCTCAATCAGCTGGTGAGCCTGGCGGACGAACAGCAACAACTGCGGGATGCGCTGAACAAACTGCCGCAACACTGGCAGCCGCTGCTGGACCTCGGCGTACCCGCCAGCGCCCTGCAAGCCGAAGTCGCGCAGTTGCAGGCGCTGCCCATCACCGACATCGACGCCGCGTTGCAAGGGCCGCTGGCCGAACCCTGGCGTACGCTGTGGCTCGGCCCGGTCGACGGCGGCGTGGCAGCCATGGTCAGCCTGCAAGGCTTGAACAACCCGGCGCTGCTGCGGGTGCAGGCGCTGGACTTGCCCGGTGTGCAATTGGTCGATCGCCTGGGCGACTTGAACCGGGTGTTTGCCGACACGCAAATCAGCGCCGCCGAATTGAAGTTGATGTCTTGCGTGCTGATTGTGCTGTTGCTGATTGCCCCCTTCGGTTTCGGCGGTGCCTTGCGTATCGTCGCCCTGCCGCTGCTGGCCGCGCTGTGCAGCCTGGCCAGCCTCGGTTGGCTGGGCCAGCCGCTGACCCTGTTCAGCCTGTTCGGCTTGTTGCTGGTGACGGCCATCAGCGTTGACTATGCGATTTTGATGCGCGAGCAGATCGGCGGCCCGGCCGTCAGCCTGTTGGGCACACTGCTGGCAGCGCTGACGACCTGGTTGTCGTTCGGCCTGCTGGCGGTCTCAAGTACACCGGCGGTCAGTAATTTCGGCCTGTCGGTCAGCCTGGGCCTGGCGTTCAGCTTTATGCTGGCGCCCTGGGCCGGACAGCAGAAACACACCTTATGAATGCGATTATCGCCCATGCGGCAAGGAGCCCTCGTGCCCATAGTTGAAATGGAACGTCGCCAGGTGGTGGTGATCGGTGCCGGACCGTCCGGGGCCATCGCGGCCGCACTGCTAAAGCGCAAAGGGCATGATGTGTTGATCATCGAGCGCGAGCACTTCCCACGTTTCTCGATTGGCGAAAGCCTACTCTCGCACTGCATCGATTTTATTGAAGAAGCCGGCATGCTCGACGCCGTGCAAGCGGCGGGCTTCCAGGTGAAAACCGGTGCCGCCTTCGCCTGGGGCGAGCGCTACAGTGCATTTGATTTTGGCGACACGTTCAGCAACGGCAAGCCCACCACCTACCAAGTGCAACGCGGCGAGTTCGACAAATTGCTGGCCGATCAGGCGGCGTTGCAAGGCGTCGAAATCCGCTATGGCCAAACCATTGTCGGCGTGGACTTCTCCGGCGAGTGCCGCTACCTGCATGTGCGCCGACAGAACGGCAGCGAGTACCACATCAAGGCCAAGTTCGTGCTCGACGCCAGCGGCTATGGCCGCGTGCTGCCGCGTCTGCTGGACCTTGAAGCGCCATCGAACTTTCCGCTGCGCCAGGCCGTGTTCACCCACGTCGAAGACCACATCGCACACCCAGGCTTTGATCGCACCAAGATCCTCGTCACCACCCATCCGACCCAGCGCGATATCTGGTTCTGGACCATCCCGTTCAGCAATGGCCGCTGCTCAGTGGGCGTGGTTGCGGCCAAGGCGCATTTCGATGGCCGCGACAGCGACCTCGACGCCTGCCTGCGCAGCTTCATCGACGAAACGCCAAGCCTGTCCGGCGTGCTCAGCAATGCCGTATGGGACACCCCGGCGCGCAGCATCGGCGGTTACTCGGCCAACGTCAAAACCCTGCACGGCCCGGGCTTTGCGCTGCTGGGCAATGCGGCGGAATTCCTCGACCCGGTGTTCTCTTCGGGCGTGACCATCGCCATGCGTTCGGCGAGCATGGCCGCAGGTGTGCTGCACCGTCAGCTCAACGGCGAGACGGTCGACTGGCAAAGCGAATTCGCCGAGCCCTTGAAACGTGGGGTCGACACTTTCCGTTGCTACGTCGAAGGCTGGTATGCCGGCACGTTCCAGGACGTAATTTTCCATCCTGGCAGCTCGCCGGAAATTCGCCGCATGATCAGCGCGATCCTGGCCGGCTACGCCTGGGATGAGCGCAACCCGTTTGTCAGCGAGCCAAAACGGCGGTTGCGGATGTTGTCGGATATCTGTGCGAGTGAAGTGGTATGAGCAGCCCTGCCGTTGGAAAAAACTACCTGAGCAAGAATTACGTCGAAGAAACCAGATTCGGCTTCTGGTTCCTGCGCAGCCATACCTGGCAGCATCACGTCTTGCGGGTGGCGATCAACGATCTGCGCAGCCTGTTCAGCGATCCGCTGCCGGTGGCGCCGGTATTGCTCGACGCCGGTTGCGGCCAGGGTAAATCCTTCCGGTTGCTGCAGGAGGTGTTTGCGCCCTCACGCCTGATCGGCCTGGATGCTGACCCCCACAGCCTCGAACTGAGCCGCGAAGAAGCCGAGCGCCAGGGCATGGCTGTCGAGTTGATCGGCAGCGACTGCGCCACCCTAAAGGTACCGGACGCCAGCGTCGATATCCTGTTCTGCCACCAGACCTTCCATCACTTGGTGGAACAACATCGCGCACTCAAGGAGTTTTATCGGGTGCTCAAGCCGGGCGGTTATCTGCTGTTTGCCGAATCCACCGAAGCCTATATCGACACCTGGGTGATTCGCTGGCTGTTCCGCCACCCGATGCATGTGCAGAAAAGCGCCGAGCAATACCTGGAGATGCTCCACGAGCAGGGCTTTGAATTCGCCCCGCAGAATGTCTCGTACCCCTACCTGTGGTGGAGCCGCTCCAGCGACTTCGGCCTGCTGGAGCGCTGGGGCCTGCGCAAGGCGCCGCCGGTAGGCCAGCGCGAGGAAACCCTGGTCAACTGCGTAGCGCGTAAACCTTTGGAGAATGCTGCCCCATGATGCGCCTGCTGTTGATCGGTTGCGTGTTGCTGCTGAGCGCCTGTGCCAGCCAGGCACCGCTGCCGGAAAAAATCCCAACCCTGGCCTTGCCGATGCAATTGCACGTGCAGCGTCTGGCGGACGGCCAGAGCCAGGATTGGTTGCTGGTGATCCAACACGAAGGCAGCGCGATTCGTTGGTCGATGATGGACCCGCTGGGTATTCCCCTGGCCCGGCAAAAGCTGGTCGATGGGCAATGGCAGGCCGACGGCTTGCTGCCACCCAATCCCCAGGCCCGGGAGTTGTTCGCCGCGCTGCTGTTTGCCCTGACCTCGGCCGGTGAAGTGCCGGCGCTGTATCCGCACGCCCAGGCAATGGACTTGACGCGTACGCTGCCGGGCCATTGGCAGATCGTCTACCAGTCCTCCGAGGTGTTCAGCGTGAACATGGTCGACCAGCCGTTGCGTTATCGCATCACTCCGCTGGGCCTGCGCCGATGATCGCTTACCTCAATGCCCTCGGCGTGATCTGCGCCCTCGGCCGCGGCCAGGCCGAAGTCAGCCGCAAGCTGTTTGTCGGCGACTGCTCGGGCATGCGCGCCGAAAGCGGTTGGGTGCCGGAGCGCGTGGTGCCGGTGGCGGCCGTGCACGGCGACCTGGCGCCCCTGCCGGTGACGCTGAGCCAACAGAGCAGCCGCAATAACCAGTTGCTGTTGGAAGCGGCGTTGCAGATCGAAGCTCAGCTGCGCCAGGCGATCCAAACCTACGGGCCTTCGCGGGTCGGCATTGTGCTGGGCACCAGCACCTCAGGCATCGACGAAGCCAGCCGCGGCATTGCCCACTACTTGCGCGACCAGCAATTCCCCACCGACTACGACTACCAGCAACAGGAACTCAGCGCCCCGGCGAATTTCCTTGCCGACTGGCTGCAAGTGAGCGGCCCGACCTATGTGATTTCTACCGCCTGCACCTCCAGCGCCCGTGCACTGATGAGTGCCCAGCGCCTGCTGGATCTCGGCATCTGCGATGCGGTGATCTGCGGCGGTGTGGACAGCCTGTGCAAGCTGACGCTGAACGGTTTTACCGCATTGGAGGCGGTCTCCAGCGAGCGCTGCAATCCGTTCTCGGTGAACCGCAACGGCATCAATATCGGTGAAGCGGCGGTGCTGTTCCTGATGAGCCGCGAGCCAGCCCCGATCGCCTTGCTGGGCAGCGGCGCCAGTTGCGATGCCCATCATATCTCCGCGCCGGAACCCAGCGGCAGGGGCGCGCTGCAAGCGATGCGCAAGGCCCTGGCCAACGCAAAGCTGGCTCCCGGGCAGATCGGCTACCTGAACCTGCACGGCACCGCCACCCAACACAACGACGCCATGGAAAGCCTGGCGGTCGCCAGCCTGTTCCCCGACGGCGTAGCCTGCTCGTCGACCAAGCCCATGACCGGCCACACCCTCGGTGCCGCCGGAGCGCTGGAAGCGGCGTTCTGTTGGCTGAGCCTGAGCCACGGCTTGCTGCCACCCCACGTATGGGACGGCCAAGCCGACCCGGCGCTGCCCGCCTTGCAATGGGCACGCAGCGGCGACAGCTTGAAAAAACCCTGCCTGATGAGCAACTCGTTTGCCTTCGGCGGTAATAACGTCAGCCTGATAATCGCAGAGGCCCCATGATCGATTGGCCACTTGCCGAACTACTGCCCCATGCGGGCGACATGATCCTGATCGACCAGGTGCTGTCGTTCGATGAAGAGCAGGTCCGCACCCGCGTCACCGTCAAGCCCGGCGGCCTGTTCAACCGCCCTGACGGCAGCCTGCCGGCCTGGGTCGGCCTTGAGTTGATGGCGCAAAGCGTCGCCGCTTATGCCGGTTGCCGCGCGCGCCAGCAAGGCCAGGCGGTGGAGCTGGGTTTCCTGTTGGGCACGCGTAAATACGAGTGCAACGTGGAACACTTTCCCGCCGGCGCCGAGCTGAATATCCACGGCCTGCGCTCCCTGGAAGACGACAACGGCATGGGTGTGTTCGAATGCCACCTCACCGGCGACGGTATCCACGCCAGCGCGCGCCTTAACGTATTTCGACCGCCCCAGGCGGCCAACTACCTAGATGAATCGAAGGACCAAACGCCATGACTGAATCCGTACTGGTCACCGGCTCCAGCCGCGGCATCGGCCGCGCCATTGCCCTGCGCCTGGCCCAGGCCGGCCATGACATCGTGCTGCATTGCCGCAGTGGTCGCGCCGAAGCCGACGCCGTGCAGGTCGAGATCGAGGCCCTGGGGCGCATGGCGCGAGTGCTGCAATTCGACGTGTCCGACCGCGCCAGTTGCAAGGCCATCCTTGAAGCCGATGTGGAGCAACATGGCGCCTACTACGGCGTGGTACTCAATGCCGGCCTGACCCGCGACGGCGCCTTTCCAGCCCTGTCGGAAGACGACTGGGACGTGGTGATGCGCACCAACCTCGATGGTTTCTACAACGTGCTGCACCCGGTAATGATGCCGATGATCCGCCGCCGCGCCGCCGGGCGGATCGTGTGCATCACTTCGGTTTCCGGGTTGATCGGCAACCGCGGTCAGGTCAATTACAGCGCCTCCAAGGCCGGCTTGATCGGCGCGGCCAAGGCACTGGCCATCGAGCTGGGCAAGCGCAAAATCACCGTCAACTGCGTGGCGCCCGGCTTGATCGACACGGCGATGCTGGATGAAAACGTACCGGTGGAAGAGTTGATGAAAATGATTCCGGCGCAACGTATGGGCACCCCGGAAGAAGTCGCCGGTGCGGTGAATTTCCTGATGTCGGCCGAAGCCGGCTATATCACACGCCAAGTGCTGGCCGTGAACGGAGGCCTGTGCTGATGAAGCGCGTCGTCGTCACAGGCATGGCCGGCATGACCTCCCTGGGTAGCGACTGGGAGACCATTGCCGCCAACTTTCGCGCCAACCGCAGTGGCATCCGGCGCATGGATGAGTGGGACCGCTTTACCGAATTGAACACGCGCCTGGCCGGGCCCATCGATGATTTCGTCGTGCCCGCCCACTGGACCCGCAAGCAACTGCGCAGCATGGGCCGCGTCTCGCGCCTGGCAGTGTGGGCGGCGGAACAGGCGTTGCACGACGCCGGTCTGCTCGGCGACGCGTCAATCAAGGACGGGCGCATGGGCGTGGCCTGTGGCTCGTCCACCGGCAGCACCGATGAGATCAAGGCCTTCGGCAATATGCTGCTCAACTCGGTGGCCGAAGGGCTCAACGCCAATTCCTATGTGCGCATGATGCCCCACACCACGGCGGCGAATATCAGCATCTTCTTTGGCCTTACCGGGCGCCTGATCCCCACGTCGAGCGCCTGCACCAGCGGCAGCCAGGGCATCGGTTATGCCTACGAAGCGATCAAGTTCGGGCGCCTGCCGTTGATGCTCGCCGGCGGCGCCGAAGAACTCTGCCCCACCGAAGCCATGGTGTTCGATGCGCTCTACGCCACCAGCCTGAAGAACGACGCACCGCAAACCAGCCCACGCCCCTACGACAGCGGCCGCGATGGCCTGGTGATCGGCGAAGGCGGCGGCATGCTGGTGCTCGAGGAGCTGGAACATGCGTTGGCGCGGGGTGCGCACATCCACGCCGAGCTCGTCGGTTTTGGCAGCAACGCCGACGGCCAGCACACCACCCGTCCGGAGCAGAGAACCATGCGCCGCGCCATGGAGCTGGCCCTGGAAGATGCCGGGCTTGAACCGTCCGCCATTGGCTACGTCAACGGCCATGGCACCGCCACCGACCAGGGCGACATCGCCGAAACCCTGGCCACCAGCAGCCTGTTCGGCAGTCGCATGCCGATCAGCTCGCAGAAGAGTTTCCTCGGCCACACCCTGGGTGCCTGCGGCGCGCTGGAGTCGTGGTTCAGCATCGAAATGATGAACCGCGACGAGTACGTGCACACCTTCAACCTGGACTCGGTCGACCCGCAATGCGGCGAGCTCGATTACCTGCAAGGGGGCTTTCGCCAGATGCACAACGACTATGTGATGAACAACAATTTTGCCTTTGGCGGCGTCAACACCTCGTTGATCTTTCGCCGCTGGTCCTGACTTTTTAATCGATTGGAGAAAACGGAATGTCTTCCCTGCTACGCGCCACCCTGATCACCCTGGCCCTGCTGACCACCGCCGGTTGCACCAGCAAGCCGGTGCTCAACCCCCAGCATGAGTTGCCGGCCACCGGCCAGGTCAGCGAAGAAAAGATGAAACAGGCCATCGTCGCCGCCCTGCAGAAACGCGAATGGACCGTGCAACGCCTGGGCCCGCAGCTGGTGCAGGCCGAGATCACCGTGCGCGGCCAGTTCTATGCCGCCATCGATATCCGCTACAGCCGTAACAGCTACGCCATCACCTACCGCGACAGCCGCGACCTGGGCTACAAGGACGGCAAGATCCATCGCAACTACAACCGTTGGATAAGCATGCTGGATAGGGACATCCTGGCAGGGTTGCGCTCGACCGGGATGCAGTAAGGCCAGAAACGACAAAGGGCGCCTTTAGGCGCCCTCTTCACAAACAGGTTGGCTTGTCATCGCCGCTTCCTGCCTGGCTCTGCGGTGGCTGGTTGCCCAGGACCCTCAGAGTCTCACAAGCCCCTTTTCGGGAACTCGGCCAGTATGCCTGAAAGCAGGTTACCTGCAATCGGTGGCAAAACGCCGTCCATCTATATCCCACTTTATCGCAACCCAAGCGCACTGCGCACCGCCGCTTTTATCGCCAAAAATTGGTCATTGGTGAGTTCGGCTATTTTGTAAGTTCGTTTGCCATGACGATCTTTACTTTTGATTCGGTCCAGTCGACCCAAGCTGACTGTCGCGACGATGTCGCATTTAGCCCAGCAGACCGGGCTCGCTCCCTGAAGGTGGCTATCAAGCCGCAAATGGTGTTCCAACACCTGCTGTGGAGCGGTAGTACTCAGAGGTACCACCGTTACGAGCAGCTTATTCGTCCGGTGTTTGCGTATCACAATAACAGGTCGAATCTTGATGATTTCCGGAACCTCATAGCCACGAAAATCACAAATCAACACGCTGCCCTCCTTGGGCTGATAGAGAAGTGCCATCCATATCCACTCGCCTGAAAAAGAATGATTTTGCGCAAGTTTCTAGCGAATAACTAAGCCGGTTGCGTTACCTGATATGTGACCCCGCCTACACCAATACCTGACGCGTCAACAACTCCACAAACCCCTTCGCCATCGGCGTTTGCACGCCCTTGCGCTGTACCAGCCACACCGCCGTCATCGCCTCTGGGTCGAGCAGCGTGCGATAGACCACGCCATCAATGCGAATACGCTGGTAAGACGCCGGCAACACCGACACGCCCAACCCCGCCGCCACCAGGCCGATGATGGTCATCGCCTCCCCCGCTTCCTGGGCAAAATGCGGGCTGAACCCGGCGTCGCGGGCCAGGTTGAGCAGTTGGGCATACAGGCCGCTGCCGTAGGTGCGTGGGAAAAACACAAAGGGCTCCTGCGCCAATTGCGCCAGGTGCAAGCCGCGCTCACTGCCTTCCACCAAGGGATGGCCGGCGTTCAAGACCGCGACCAGCGGCTCGCGCATCAACTCGACCACGCTCAGCGAATCGGGCAATGGCAAAGGCCGCATCAGCCCGACCTGAATCGACTCATCCACCAGCGACTCGGCTACCTGGGTGCTGCTCATCTCTTGCAGGTTGAGGTGCACTGCCGGGAAGGCCTGTCGAAACGCAAAGATCGCCTGGGGAATACTGGAATTGAACGGCGCGGAAGACGTGAAGCCGATCTTCAGTTCGCCGAGTTCACCCAACTGTGCCCTGCGCGCCACATCCGCTGCCTTGTCGACCTGGGCCAGCACAAGCCGCGCCTCTTGCAAAAAAAGGCGCCCGGCCTCGCTCAGCTCGACCCGACGATTGGTACGCTCAAATAACCGCGCCCCCACCTCTTGCTCCAGTGCCTGGATCTGCTGGCTCAAGGGCGGCTGCGAGATACCCAGCACCTGCGCGGCGCGGCCAAAATGCAGTTCTTCGGCGACGGCGATGAAGTACCGCAAATGACGTAATTCCATACACCCCTCATTAGGTCGTAAAACCTATCAAACAGGTCGAACAATATATTGGAAAGAATCATTAGGCAGCTATATTCTTTTTGCATTGTCGGTCCTGGCAGCCTTTCCTCCCCGAGGTCCCCGTGAATTCTGCTGTTGCTCCACTCACCCAACAACCCCCTCCCTCCGCCCTCGATGAAGTGGTGGCGCAGCTCAATGACGAGTACATCGAAAAAGGCACGCCGATGTTCATGCGTACGGTGCTGGCACTGTTCTCCGGCGGGTTTGCCACCTTTGCCCTGTTGTATTGCGTACAGCCAATGATGCCGGCGCTGTCCCACGAGTTTTCCATCAATGCGGCGCAAAGCAGCCTGATTCTATCGGTGGCGACCGCGATGCTTGCCTGCGGCCTGTTGGTCACCGGGCCAATTTCCGACAGGCTGGGGCGCAAGCCGGTGATGGTCGCCGCGTTGTTCTGCGCAGCGCTGGCCACCATCGCCAGCGGTCTGATGCCGACCTGGGAGGGGATTCTGCTGATGCGGGCGCTGGTGGGCCTGTCCCTGAGCGGCCTGGCTGCCGTGGCGATGACCTACCTCAGCGAAGAGATCCACCCGCAGCACATCGGCCTGGCCATGGGTTTGTACATCGGCGGCAACGCGATTGGCGGCATGAGCGGACGCCTGATCATCGGCGTGTTGATCGACTTCGTCAGCTGGCACACCGCAATGCTGATCATCGGTGCCCTGGCACTTATCGCTGCCACGGTGTTCTGGAAGATCCTCCCCGAATCGCGCAACTTCCGCGCCAGCAGTCTCAAGCCACGCAGCCTCGTGGATGGCTTTGTCATGCACTTCAAGGATGCGGGCCTGCCATGGCTTTTCCTTGAAGCCTTCCTGCTGATGGGCGCCTTCGTGACGATGTTCAACTACATCGGTTATCGCTTGCTGGCTTCGCCCTACGAGCTGAGCCAGGCGTTGGTGGGCCTGCTGTCGCTGGTGTACCTCTCGGGTATCTACAGCTCGGCCAAGATCGGCTCCCTGGCCGACCGCCTTGGCCGCCGCCGCGTGCTGTGGGGCACCATCGTGTTGATGCTTTCGGGGATGTTACTGACGCTGTTCACGCCGCTGTGGCTGGTAGTGCCGGGCATGCTGGTGTTCACCTTCGGCTTCTTCGGCGCGCATTCGGTGGCCAGCAGTTGGATAGGACGTCGGGCGGTGAAAGCCAAGGGGCAGGCGTCGTCGCTGTACTTGTTCTGCTACTACGTGGGGTCGAGTATTGCCGGGACCGCGGGAGGGTTCTTCTGGCATTTTGCCGGGTGGAACGGGATTGGCGGATTCATTATCGCGCTACTGATCGGCGCGTTGCTGGTGGCGTTGAAACTGGCGAGGTTGCCGCCGCTGGGGCAGGCCTGAAGGTTTCGGGCTTTTAATGTGGGAGGGGGCAAGCCCCCTCCCACATTTTTGCTCTGTGTTTTACTCGTGGTACTGCGCGGACAGTTCGTGCACGGCGCGCAAGAACGCACCCGCATGCTCCGGGTTCACTTCCGGCGTAATGCCATGGCCAAGGTTGAACACATGGCCGGTGCCCTTGCCATAGCTGGCCAGGATGCGCCCGACTTCGGTGCGGATCGCCTCCGGCTTGGCGTAGAGCACGGTCGGGTCCATGTTGCCTTGCAGCGCGACCTGGCTGCCAACGCGGCGGCGGGCTTCGCCGATATCGCAGGTCCAGTCCAGGCCCAGGGCATCGGCCCCGGCGTCAGCGATGCTTTCCAGCCACAGGCCGCCGCCCTTGGTGAACATGATCACCGGCACCTTGCGGCCTTCGTGCTCGCGGATCAGGCCGCTGACGATCTTGCGCATGTAGGCCAGGGAGAATTCCTGATACGCCGCCGCCGACAGGTTGCCGCCCCAGGTATCGAAAATCTGCACCGCTTGGGCGCCGGCCATGATCTGGCCGTTGAGGTACGAGGTGACCGACTGCGCGAGCTTGTCCAGCAGCAGGTGCATGGCTTGCGGGTTGTCATAGAGCATGGCCTTGGTCTTGCGGAAGTCTTTCGACGAGCCGCCTTCGACCATGTAGGTGGCCAGGGTCCAGGGGCTGCCGGAGAAGCCGATCAGCGGCACGCGGCCGTTCAGCTCGCGGCGGATGGTGCTGACCGCATCCATCACATAGCCGAGGTCTTTGTGCGGATCAGGAATCGGCAGGGCTTCGATATCGGCCAGGGTGCTGACGACCTTTCTGAAACGCGGGCCTTCGCCGGTCTCAAAGTACAGACCCTGGCCCATGGCGTCGGGAATGGTAAGGATGTCGGAAAAGAGGATGGCCGCGTCCAGTTGTGGGTAGCGGTCCAGCGGCTGCATCGTGACTTCGCAGGCGAACGCAGGATTCATGCACAGGCTCATGAAGTCGCCGGCGTGGGCGCGACTGGCGCGGTATTCCGGCAGGTAGCGACCGGCTTGACGCATCATCCACACAGGGGTGACGTCCACAGGTTGCTTGAGCAGGGCACGAAGGAAACGGTCGTTCTTGAGGGCAGTCATGTCGGCATCCGCAAAAAAAGTGCGGGCATTTTCTCAGAGCGCGACGCAAAAGGCACGGAATGCGCCGTGCCTTTTGTCTATCGAGTTGATTTGCAGCAATGTCTTGAACCTGCACAAATCAAATGTGGGAGGGGGCTTGCTCCCGATAGCGGTGTGTCAGGCAACTAGATTATTGCTGATGTACAGCTATCGGGAGCAAGCCCCCTCCCACAGTTTGATCCCGTTTCAACCTGGGATCGGGGTCAGACTTGCAGGTAGTCCAGGATCCCTTCGGCGGCGTTGCGGCCTTCGAAGATCGCGGTCACTACCAGGTCAGACCCGCGCACCATATCGCCACCCGCGAAGATTTTCGGGTTGCTGGTCTGGTGCTTGTACTGGCCTTGCTCCGGGGCGACGACGCGGCCCTGGTTGTCGGTCTGGATCTCGAACTGCTCGAACCACGGCGCCGGGCTTGGGCGGAAGCCGAAAGCGATAACCACGGCGTCGGCCGGGATGATTTCTTCGGAACCCGGGATCGGCTCGGGGCTGCGACGGCCTCGGGCGTCCGGCTCGCCGAGACGGGTCTCGACCACCTTCACGCCTTCGACGCGGTCTTCACCGACGATCGCAATCGGCTGGCGGTTGTAGAGGAATTTCACGCCTTCTTCCTTGGCGTTCTTCACCTCTTTGCGCGAACCGGGCATGTTGGCTTCGTCACGGCGATAGGCACAGGTCACCGACTTGGCGCCCTGGCGGATCGACGTACGGTTGCAGTCCATCGCGGTGTCGCCACCGCCAAGCACCACGACCTTCTTGCCTTTCATGTCGACGAAGTCTTCCGGCGACTTTTCAAAGCCAAGGTTGCGGTTGACGTTGGCGATCAGGAAGTCGAGCGCGTCATATACGCCCGGCAGGTCTTCACCGGCAAAGCCACCCTTCATGTAGGTGTAGGTGCCCATGCCCATGAACACGGCATCGTATTCGGCGAGCAGTTGCTCCATGGTGATGTCTTTGCCGATCTCGGTATTGAGGCGGAACTCGATACCCATGCCGGTGAACACTTCACGACGGTGGCTCAGTACGGTTTTTTCCAGCTTGAACTCGGGAATACCGAAGGTCAGCAGGCCACCGATTTCCGGGTTCTTGTCGAAGACCACCGGGGTAACGCCACCACGCACCAATACGTCGGCACAGCCCAGGCCCGCCGGGCCCGCGCCGATGATCGCGACGCGCTTGCCGGTCGGCTTGACCTTGGACATGTCCGGGCGCCAACCCATGGCGAACGCGGTGTCGGTTATGTACTTCTCCACCGAGCCAATGGTCACCGCGCCGAAGCCGTCGTTGAGGGTGCAGGCGCCTTCACACAGACGGTCCTGCGGGCACACCCGGCCGCAGACTTCCGGCAGGGTATTGGTCTGGTGCGACAGCTCGGCGGCAGCAAGGATGTTGCCCTCGGCCACCAGCTTGAGCCAGTTGGGAATGAAGTTGTGCACCGGGCACTTCCACTCGCAATACGGGTTACCGCACCCCAGGCAGCGGTGGGCCTGGTCGGCCGATTGCTGGGGTTTGAACGGTTCGTAGATTTCCACGAACTCTTTCTTGCGTTGACGCAACAGTTTCTTCTTCGGATCCTTGCGCCCGACATCGATGAACTGGAAGTCGTTATTCAGACGTTCAGCCATGTTAAAACCTCATCAAACTGTTCAGGCGCATATCACTGCGGGTTGGCACGGATGCTGGAGAGCAACGATTTCAGGTTGGCAGCCTTGGGCTTGACCAGCCAGAAACGACGCAGGTAATCATCGAGGTTCTCGGCGAGTTCACGACCCCATTCGCTGCCGGTTTCCTCGACGTACTCATCCAGCACGTGCTGCAAGTGGTTCCGGTAGGATTCCATGGCTTCGCCGCTGATCCGCTGGATCTCGACCAACTCGTGGTTGACCTTGTCGACGAAGGTGTTGTCCTGGTCGAGCACGTAGGCGAAACCGCCGGTCATGCCCGAACCGAAGTTGTAACCGGTCTTGCCCAGTACCGCGACAAAGCCGCCGGTCATGTACTCGCAGCAGTGATCGCCGGTGCCTTCCACCACGGTGTGGGCACCGGAGTTACGCACGGCGAAGCGCTCACCGGCGGTGCCGGCGGCGAACAACTTGCCTCCGGTGGCGCCGTACAAGCAGGTGTTACCGATAATGGCACTGTCCTGGGTCTTGTAGACGCTGCCTCTAGGCGGAACGATCACCAGCTTGCCACCGGTCATGCCCTTGCCCACGTAGTCGTTGGCGTCGCCTTCCAGGTACATGTGCAGGCCGCCGGCGTTCCACACGCCGAAGCTCTGGCCCGCCGTGCCTTTGAAGCGGAAGGTGATCGGCGCTTTCGCCATGCCCTGGTTACCGTGCTTGCGCGCGATTTCGCCGGAGATGCGTGCGCCGATGGACCGGTCGCAGTTGCAGATATCCAGGGCAAATTCGCCACCACTGGCGTCATTGATCGCACTGCCTGCCATGTCGACCATCTTCTCGGCCAACAGGCCCTTGTCGAACGGCGGGTTGCGGTCCACCTGGCAGAATTGTGGCTTGTCTGCCGGGATGTGATCGCTGCCCAACAGCGGCGTCAGGTCCAGGTGCTGTTGCTTGGCGGTCTGGCCTTCGAGGATATCCAGCAGGTCGGTACGCCCGATCAGCTCTTCGAGGGAACGCACGCCCAGCTTGGCCAGCCACTCACGGGTCTCTTCGGCGACGTAGGTGAAGAAATTCACCACCATGTCGACGGTACCGATGTAGTGATCCTTGCGCAGCTTCTCGTTCTGGGTCGCTACGCCGGTGGCGCAGTTATTCAGGTGGCAGATGCGCAGATACTTGCAGCCCAGGGCGATCATTGGCGCGGTGCCGAAGCCGAAGCTTTCGGCGCCGAGGATCGCCGCCTTGATCACGTCGAGGCCAGTTTTAAGGCCGCCGTCGGTCTGTACCCGCACCTTGCCGCGCAGGTCGTTGCCGCGCAGGGTCTGGTGGGTTTCGGCCAGGCCGAGTTCCCATGGCGCGCCGGCGTACTTGATAGAGGTCAGCGGCGAAGCGCCGGTACCGCCGTCGTAGCCGGAGATGGTGATCAGGTCGGCATAGGCCTTGGCCACGCCAGCAGCAATGGTGCCGACGCCGGCTTCCGCCACCAGCTTCACCGAGACCAGGGCCTGCGGGTTGACTTGTTTCAAGTCGAAAATCAGCTGCGACAAGTCTTCGATTGAATAGATGTCGTGGTGCGGCGGTGGCGAGATCAGCGTCACGCCCGGCACCGCATAACGCAGCTTGGCGATCAGGCCGTTGACCTTGCCGCCTGGCAACTGGCCGCCTTCACCAGGCTTGGCGCCCTGGGCCACCTTGATCTGCAGCACTTCGGCGTTGACCAGGTATTCCGGGGTTACGCCGAAACGGCCAGTGGCGACCTGCTTGATTTTCGAGCTCTTGATGGTGCCGTAGCGCGCCGGGTCTTCGCCGCCTTCACCGGAGTTGGAACGCGCGCCCAGGCGGTTCATGGCTTCGGCCAGGGCTTCGTGGGCCTCGGGCGACAAGGCGCCCAGAGAGATACCAGCAGAATCGAAGCGCTTGAGGATCGATTCCAGCGGCTCGACTTCGCTGATGTCCATCGGCGTGTCCAAAGTCTTCACCTTGAACAGGTCGCGGATCATCGACACCGGGCGATTATCCACCAGGCTCGTGTATTCCTTGAACTTGGCGTAGTCGCCCTGCTGCACGGCGGCTTGCAGGGTGCTGACCACGTCCGGGTTGTAGGCGTGGTATTCACCACCGTGCACGAACTTGAGCAGGCCGCCTTGCTGGATCGGCTTGCGCGCACTCCAGGCCTCCAACGCCAAGGCTTTCTGCTCGGCTTCGATGTCGACGAAACGTGCGCCCTTGATGCGGCTCGGCACACCACGGAAGCTCAGCTCGCAGACTTCTTCCGACAGGCCAATGGCTTCGAACAGTTGCGCACCTCGATACGAGGTGACCGTGGAGATGCCCATCTTCGACAGGATCTTCAACAGGCCCTTGGTAATGCCTTTACGGTAGTTCTTGAACACCTCATAGAGGTCGCCCAAAACTTCACCGGTACGGATCAGGTCGCCGAGCACTTCGTACGCCAGGAACGGATACACCGCCGACGCGCCGAAACCGATCAGCACTGCAAAGTGATGCGGGTCACGGGCAGTAGCGGTTTCAACAAGGATGTTGGAGTCGCAACGCAGACCCTTTTCGGTCAGACGGTGGTGCACCGCGCCGGTGGCGAGCGAAGCGTGGATCGGCAGCTTGCCTGGCGCGATATGGCGGTCGGTCAGCACGATCTGGGTACGCCCGGCGCGCACGGCTTCTTCGGCCTGGTCGGCGACGTTACGCACAGCGGCTTCAAGACCGAGGCTCTCGTCGTAGTTCAGGTCGATGATCTGGCGGTCGAAACCTGGACGCTCCAGGGTCATCAGCGAGCGCCATTTGGCCGGGGAGATAACCGGCGAGCTGAGGATCACGCGGGAAGCGTGCTCAGGCGACTCCTGGAAGATGTTGCGCTCGGCACCGAGGCACACTTCCAGGGACATCACGATGGCTTCGCGCAGCGGATCGATCGGCGGGTTGGTGACCTGGGCGAATTGCTGGCGGAAATAGTCGTACGGGGTGCGCACGCGCTGTGACAGCACGGCCATCGGCGTGTCGTCGCCCATGGAGCCGACGGCCTCGTAGCCTTGTTCGCCAAGCGGGCGCAGCACCTGGTCGCGCTCTTCGAACGTGACCTGGTACATCTTCATGTACTGCTTGAGCTGGTCGATGTCGTAGAAAGCCGAACCGTGGTCGTTGTCTTCCATGGTCGCCTGGATGCGCAGGGCGTTCTTGCGCAGCCATTGCTTGTACGGGTGACGAGACTTCAAGCGGTTGTCGATGGCGTCGGTGTCGAGGATCTGCCCGGTCTCGGTGTCCACGGCCAGGATCTGGCCCGGGCCAACGCGGCCTTTGGCAATCACATCTTCGGGCTTGTAGTTCCACACGCCGATTTCCGACGCCAGGGTGATGAAGCCGTTGGTGGTGGTAACCCAACGTGCCGGGCGCAGACCGTTACGGTCGAGCAGGCACACTGCATAGCGGCCATCAGTCATGACCACGCCGGCCGGGCCGTCCCAGGGCTCCATATGCATCGAGTTGTATTCGTAGAACGCCCGCAGGTCCGGGTCCATGGTCTCGACGTTCTGCCACGCAGGCGGAATGATCATACGCACGCCACGGAACAGGTCGATACCACCGGTGACCATCAGTTCGAGCATGTTGTCCATGCTGGAGGAGTCGGAGCCCACGCGGTTGACCAGCGGGCCAAGCTCTTCCAGGTCCATCAGATCGTTGGCGAACTTGGTGCGACGGGCCACGGCCCAGTTGCGGTTGCCGGTGATGGTGTTGATCTCGCCGTTGTGGGCGAGGAAGCGGAACGGCTGGGCCAACGGCCATTTCGGCAGGGTGTTGGTGGAGAAGCGCTGGTGGAACACGCAGATCGCAGTTTGCAGGCGCTCATCGCTCAGGTCCGGATAAAAGGCGGTGAGATCCGCCGGCATCATCAGGCCTTTGTAAATGATGGTCTTGTGGGAAAAGCTGCAGATGTAGTGATCGGTATCGGCAGCATTGAGCACCGACGAACGGCGACGCGAGGTGAACAGCTTGATCGCCATGTCCTGATCGCTCAGGCCATCGCCTGCGATGAACACTTGTTCGATCTGTGGCAGACGCTCCAGGGCCAGGCGGCCGAGCACGCTGGTGTCGATTGGCACTTTGCGCCAGCCGACCAGTTGCAGGCCGGCGGCGGCGATCTCGCGGTTCATGTTCTCGCGAGCGGCTTCGGCCTTGACCGGGTCCTGGTTGAAAAACACCATGCCCACGGCGTACTGCTTGGGCAGGTCGGCGGCAAAATGCTCTTTGGCGACAGCGCGCAGGAACTGGTCGGGTTTTTGAATCAGCAAGCCACAACCGTCACCTGTCTTGCCGTCGGCGTTGATCCCACCGCGGTGGGTCATGCAGGTCAGGGCCTCGATGGCCGTTTGCAAAAGGGTATGGCTGGGCTCGCCCTGCATATGGGCTATCAGGCCGAAACCGCAGTTATCCTTGAATTCATCGGGTTGGTACAGACCTGCTTTCATAGACACTTTCTCACCAGGCTGCCTCTTATTTCGAGACAAATTTCTTTTCAATTCAACCGGTTACCTTCCACGCCGAACGTACGCCGGCTTAGCGGGGGCAAAAGGGAGGTCATTGTACACACCGACACAGACGCCCACAAATTTAGCGACGAAATGTCGCAAATCTATGTCGCATTTATGAAAGGTTTAAAGCGATATGCTGTGCTAGTCAAAACTTTTTTAATTCTGACCGCTACGACTCAAAAGCGACTTGCGCAGACACCACAAAGCGCGCGGCTTCCGGGAAGCTGCACGCCATGCGATTTTTTTGAGGTGCCGGGAGGGCGGCCTGGGTAAGGCCGCCGGATCTTCAGCGAGTTGTTGCCAGTTCTTGTTGAACGCTGGCAACAGTGCGAGGCCAAGGTTTACCAGCCTGGACCTTCGCTGGCAAGGCTTTGATGGCCGAATCAGCTGCGGCGCGGCTTGGGAAGCTGCCATAGGTGATCACGTAGAGAGGCTTGCCATTGAGCACTTTCTTGAAATAACGGTACTGGCCGCCCTGCTCTTTGACGAACGCCTGGGCGTTGGCCTCGGAGCTGGTGCCGAGGATCTGCACCACGAAGTTGCCGGTAGGCTGGCTGCTGTACCAACTGCTGCCGGCGGCACCGGCCTTGGCCACGGTGGCGGCGGGTTTTTCAGCAGGCTTGGCCGCAGGTGCGGGTGCCGGCTTGGCCACTGGGGCTGCGGGCTTGGCTGTGGCAACCGTCGGCGCCGGAGTCGGTTTGGCAACTGGCGCTACCGGTGCGGCAGGCACTACCGGGGTTGCTGGCGTGCCAGCCGGTACGCCGGCAGGCGGCGCGGTGGTGGTCACAGTCGGCGGAGTGGCGCTGGAGCCCTCCACCGGCACGCCGTCATCGCCTTCGGAGATGCCACCGGCTTCTTCGGCGAGCGGGCCTCGCATTACAGGCTGACCAACCATCGGCAGGTTGGTCGGTTGGCCGGAGTTGGCGAACTCGACGTTCGGCGTGGGCTTGCCCAGTGGCAACTGCGCCTGCTCTGTTGGCGCGCCGGTCGTTGTCGGTGCTTTATTGCGACCCGGGATCAACCAGGCGGCGGCAACAGCGACCACGACAACGGCGGAAATAGCCAATACGTGCTTCTTAGGCATAGTGAACCCCATCTTTGGACGCTTGACCGCTGAGCGGCTGGCAATCATGGCTTCGATCATTGCATCGCGGGCAACCTGGTTGATGTTGCCAGGCCAGCCATCGGAGCTTTCGTGAATATCAGAGATCTGCGCAGCGGTGAAAAGTTCGATACCCGCCCCGGCGCCTTCAAGGCGTTGCGCCAGGTACTCGCGGGTTTCTTCCTCTTCGTAGGGCTGCAGCTCAATGACGTGGAACAGTTCCTGATCACCGCTGATCTGCTCCAGATCGGCGATCAACGACGACTCGCCAAACAGGAACACGTGGGGGCGGCCTTCCGGCGTGCCAGCAGCAAGCGCCAGCAACGCTTCGAGGGCAGATTCGTCAAGCTGCTCGGCGTCGTCCACCAGCAGGTAGACTTCCTGGCCGGTCAGGCCCAGTTGCACCACCTGCTTGAGAATCGCGCTCGGCTCGGCATTGGCTACGTCCAGCGCCTGGGCCACCTGGCGCAGCACACCTGCAGCATCGCCGGCGCCACGGGCCGAGACCACCACACTCTGCACCGATTGCTTGTTAGTGCTGGCCACCAGCGCCTGGCGCAGCAAGGTCTTGCCGCTGCCCAATGGGCCGGTGACCACCAGCAGCAACTGGCTGTAGCGCGCGAGGTGATGCAACTGCCCAAGTACCGGCTTGCGCTGGGCGGGGAAGAACTTGAAACCCGGCACCCGTGGAGCGAAGGGGTCATGGCTCAAGTGATAATGGCCGAGGAACGCCTCGTCGGCATGCAAACTAGTCATCGGGATCTTATTAACCTTTAAGCTGGGCCAGGGCGCGGTAATCCGCTCCCAGCGTGGCCTGTAAAATCTCTTTCGGATAATCGTCGGTCACCACGGCTTCGCCCATGTGGCGCAACAGCACCAGTCGCAGTCGACCGTCGATCACTTTCTTGTCTATTGCCATATGTTCGAGGAAATCGGCCTCTGTCATCTCCGTCGGCGGGATGACCGGCAAACCGGCGCGCTGGAACAGGCGGATGCCACGATCGCGCTCCTGGGCGCTGATCCAGCCCAGGCGGTGCGACATTTCCAATGCCATCACAGTGCCAGCCGCCACGGCTTCCCCATGCAACCACACACCATAGCCCATGTGCGTTTCGATCGCATGGCCGAAGGTGTGGCCCAGGTTCAGGGTGGCGCGTACGCCAGACTCCCGTTCGTCGGCATTTACCACCAGCGCCTTGGCGGCGCAGGAGCGGGAAATCGCTTCGGTCAGGGCCACCTGATCAAGTGCGCGCAGGGCATCTACGTGTTCTTCGAGCCAGGTCAGGAAGGGCTCGTCGCAGATCAACCCGTACTTGATGACTTCCGCCAGGCCCGCCGACAGCTCGCGCGGCGGCAGAGTGTTGAGGGTCGCGGTATCGATCAGTACGGCTTGGGGCTGGTAGAAGGCACCGACCATGTTCTTGCCCAGCGGATGGTTGATACCGGTCTTGCCGCCTACCGACGAATCGACCTGGGACAACAGGGTGGTCGGCACCTGGATAAAATCCACGCCACGCTGGTAGCAGGCCGCGGCAAAACCGGCCATGTCGCCGATCACACCGCCGCCCAGGGCGACCACGGTGGTTCGACGATCATGGCGCGCAGTCAGCAGGCCATCAAAAATCAGTTGCAGGGTTTCCCAGTTCTTGTGCGCTTCGCCGTCAGGCAACACCACGGAGATCACCGAATACGCCGCAAGGCTGCGGCTCAGACGCTCAAGATACAACGGCGCGACCGTTTCGTTGGAGATGATCGCCACCTGCCGACCGGCAATATGCGGCGCAAGCAACTCGGACTGGTCCAACAGGCCTTCGCCAATGTGGATCGGGTAGCTGCGCTCGCCTAAATCGACCTTAAGTGTCTGCATGTGTCCCCGCGTTGAAGATATATTGACGACCGGCAACGCCGTGATCCGACACCGCCTGATAGCTCTACGCCATACCTCACAAGGTTATGGCGCGCCGCCGAGAATAGCGCATTTCGGGCCAGGCTTTAACGGGGCGGCAACCTTTGCAGGCGCTCAAGAATGTCGAGCACCACCATTCGCGGCGGCCGTTCATCGGTTTCCACCACCAGATCGGCGATTTCCCGATACAGCGGATCGCGCAGTGCCAGCAGGTCCCGCAAAGTTTTCGCCGGGTCGGCAGTGCGCAGCAACGGGCGATTGCGGTCGCGGGCAGTGCGGCCCACCTGCTGTTCGACCGACGCGTGTAAATACACCACCCGACCACCGGCATGCAGCGCCCGACGGTTTTCATCGCGCATCACCGCGCCACCACCGGTTGCCAACACCACGCCATCGCAGCCGCACAGCTCAGCAATCATCGCCTGCTCACGGTCGCGAAAGCCCAGTTCGCCTTCCTTATCGAAGATCCATGGGATATTGGCACCCGTGCGCAATTCAATTTCCTTATCGGAGTCTTTGAATGGCAGGCGCAGCTCTTTGGCCAGCAAACGGCCGATGGTGCTCTTTCCAGCCCCCATCGGTCCTACAAGAATCAAATTTCGCACAGAATCAACGACTCACAGCAATCGCCTGGTTATTCATAATACGCGGAGTCAGGAATACCAGCAGCTCGGATTTTTTCTCCGCCAGCACATCGCGCCGGAAAAGGCGGCCAAGATACGGCACATCGCCCAAAAATGGCACTTTATCTACCACTTTGCTTTGGGTATTGGAGAAAACCCCACCAATGACGATGGTTTCGCCATTCCGGACCAGTACCTTGGCGTTGACTTCGTTTTTCTTGATCGGCGGCACGTCATTGAGCCGGTTCAGGTAGTCGGGCTCGTCCTTGGTGACCTTGACCGCCATGATCACGTGGTCATCGGGGGTGATTTGCGGCGTGACCTCCAGTGAAAGGGACGCTTCCTTGAACGACACCGAGGTGGCGCCCTGGGAGGTGGACTCCTGATAGGGAATCTCGGTGCCTTTGAGGATGCGTGCGGTCTCCTTATCGGACGTGACCACCTTGGGCTGCGAAACGATTTCGCCGTTGCCGGTTTTCTCCATCGCCGTCAGCTCAAGATCCAGCAACAGGTTGTCGGTGATGAAGGCGATACCCAGCCCCGACGTACCGGTCAGCGAACCCAAGTCGACAAAGGGCGAACTGGGCGGGTTTGCCGGGAGCTCGGCGCCGTCCGCCAGGGGTTTGGAAATACCCCCCGCGCCCCAGTTGCCGCGGCTGAGCCGCCCACCCCAGCGCACGCCCAGGCTTTTGTCGTAGTCGACATTGGCCTCGACAATCCGCGCCTCGATCATCACCTGGCGTACCGGGATATCCAGTTGCGCCACGATGCGCCGCAGCTCTTCGAGGCGTTCGCCGGTCTGGTAGGCGATGATGTTGTTGGTGCGGTCATCCACCGCCACCGAGCCGCGCTCATCCGTGGCACCTTCAAAGCCGGTCACTGACTGGAACAGCTTGGCCAGGTCCGCAGCCTTGGCGTAATTGACCTGCAATAACTCCCGACGCAACGGTGCCAGCTCGGCCATCTGCTTGCGCGACTCCAGCACCAGCAGTTCGCGAGCGGCTAATTCATCGGCGGGCGCCACCAGCAACACGCCGGCCTGCACCCGTTTGTCCAGGCCCTTGGTTTGCAGCACCAGGTCCAGCGCCTGATCCCAGGGCACATTTTTGAGCCGCAGGGTGATCGAACCCTGTACCTCGTCGCTGGTCACCAGGTTGAGCCCGGCGACATCGGCGATTTGCTGCAATACCGCGCGCAGGTCGATGTCCTGGAAATTGAGGGTCAATTTTTCGCCCGTATAGCTGGCCGGCAAGGCACTGTCAGGCGGCGGCAGGTGGATCAGGTCCGGGCGATTGGGCACAGCGGCAGCCATCGGTGCCGTAAACGCTATCCATAGCGCCACACCGAAGGACGAGAAAGTCCTTTTCATTGTTTGATTCCGTTATGAGTTGACGTTCAGCACCAGGGTTCGCGGGCGCTCCAGCCATGCGCCCTGGTCATCGGGGAACAGCTCGACCAATTCGATATAACCGTCTTGAATGGCCGTGACCTGGCCGTGGTCCGGCCCAAGGTAATCACCGACCGCCAGGCGATGCACCAATGATCCCGCACGCAGCAAGGCGAAAGCCTGCACGCCATTGGACAGTGTGCCGACCATTTCGAACTGATCGATGCTCATGCCCTCCAGCAGCCCCCGTGATCGGGTGAGATCCGGCGAAAGCGCCGGCCGGCCGGGCACGCGGGCGGCCTGCAAGGTGGGCGACCGGAACGGATCGCGCAGGGTTGAAGGGTCATAGACAAATCGCGGGCCTGGCTCGAGCGCCTGGAGGGCCTGGCCGCTTGGCATGGTGCCCCGATAAGTCTTGGCCACCATTTCCAGACGCAGCAAGGCACCCTCAGGCCGAAGCGTGACATCCTGTACGGTGACGACCCGCAGCAGCCCAGCCAAGGCACTGACGAACGCCGCCAGGTCGTGGTAGGCCCCGGTCGCGCCCATCTGCACAGGTTGCTCGGTGTAGAGTTGACGGGGCTCTTCTTCCAGCAGCGTGATGCCCTCGACCCATACACCATTGGCAACCGCCAGTCGGGCAACATCTTCGAGCAAGGCAGGCACTTCGGACTCTGCGGGCAACTGCCGCAGAAGGCCCACGAACTTATCCTCCATTGCGCGCAAATGTTCGGTACGCGCCTCAAGGCTGGTAGCCAATTGTGTTTTTTCTGCAAGCTGCTGTTGCAGTGCATGTCCCCGCGCCTCGCCCCCCTGCAAGCGTTCCCGCGACGGGCTCAGGCACAAAACCTCACCCACCAGCAGCACCATGCCGGCCAGCGCAAAGCCGAGCAGGACCCGGCAGGGCAAGGGCCATTTGGCAGCGTTGTAGGAAAGCGTGGAAACGTCGAGCCTGGACAGGCTCATGGTTGCGCCTCGACGGTTTCCCCCTGGCGCACCATCAGTTGAAATTCACTTTCGCCGCGCTCGCCTTCGGTCTCCACGCGCTGCAGACGAGTCGCGTGAGCCCCTTGCGTGGCCTCGAGCCGACGCATCAACTGGGCGATATCCTGGTGGCTTTCAGCACTGCCGCGGATACTGATGGTATCGCCGTTCGCCACCACCTCATGCAGATGTACGCCCTCGGGCACTGCGCGAGACAACTGATCGAACAGCCGGGCACCGGAAGAGCGGGCATCGTGCAGATCCTGCACGACCTTCATGCGTTCGGCCAATTGCTGGCTGCGCTCCTGCAGGTCGTCGATGGTCCTTATCCGTGAATCCTGTACAGCAATGTCCTCACCCAGGCGATTGTTGCGGCTTACCTGTCGGTCTATCGCCTGGTCGATCACCTGATCAGCCAACCAAACTGCGGCCAGCGCCACGCAGGCAAACGCCAGCATCAGCATCAGGAAATATCTGCGTCTGCGTTCCGCCAGCGCCTGGCGCCAAGGCAAAAGATTGATTCGTATCATCCAGCGAAACTCCTCAGGGCCAACCCGCAAGCCACTCCCATCCCTTGGGCATCCACGGCCCATTGTGCGCCATCGACTCGATGACCCGGCGCGAAGCTGGCAAAATCCTGACGGCAAGCGCGCTCCAATGCAAACTCTTCCACATCTACCACCCGCAGCACCAGCCCCGCCAGGGACAAAACCGCTTCACGCGCCTCGACCTGCTCACGCAGGCATGCCGCCAACATCACTTGGACCCATTGTGCCCCCTGGGCCGACGGCCCCTGGATCTGAAAGTCGATGGCCACCTCGTCCAGTGGGTAGGGAATGAACTGGTCGGCTTCCATCTGGATCTTCCAGGCCATTTCCTCGTCGCTGAGGCCTGCGTCCATTTCGATCAACCGCGTGATGACCGAAGGGCCCGTCACCGCCACTGCGGCGCATCGGGCCGAAGGCTGCAAGCGCGATAATGCCTGCTGCAATGCCCGCCCCACGCCTTCAAGGTCCAATAGGGTACCGTCAACCACCGAATGGGCCGGCAGCGCCTGGGTCACGTAGCCCTGGACGCTGAAACCGCCCGCAGAGCGGCCCAGCTCGATCAGCCTGATGCTGCTGTCGTTGATATCGACGCCCAGGACGGTGTCGACTTTTTGCCTGAAAAATCCTTTTCCCATAAAACTCCCTAAAACTTTCCCTGTCATACCGGCTGCCATATCGCCTGATTGCTGCCAGGCGCCCTGCATTCGGTCGGCTTGTTCGAGGCACGTGAATGACGCCCGAAGCCGAAAAATGCTTTAATGCCCAGCGTTTTTTTCCGCTTTTATCTGCTGCCCGGGTCGAACCATTGGTTGCCATGCATGACCCGACGCGTAACTCATTCTTTTCTCTGGAAATCCAAAAGCCTTGATTCGTCTGCTGAAGTTTTTCGGGTACTCCATTGTCGCCATCGTCTGCGGGCTGCTGCTCGTACTCAGCGGGGCCTACCTCTACCTTAGTCCGGGTTTGCCTTCCGTAGAGGCCCTCAGAAGTATCCAGTTGCAGATTCCTTTGCGGGTCTACAGCAGCGATGAAAAACTGATCGCGGAGTTTGGCGAAATGCGCCGAACACCGATCCGTTTCGCCGATATTCCGCCCAATTTCATCAGTGCCTTGCTGTCGGCTGAAGACGACAATTTCGCCAACCACTACGGCGTCGACCCCAGCAGCCTGGTGCGTGCGGCCACACAGCTGGTAAAAAGCGGACACATTCAATCCGGCGGCAGCACCATCACCATGCAGGTGGCGAAGAACTTCTTCCTTACCAGCGAGCGCAGTTTTTCCCGCAAGGCCACCGAGATCCTGCTGGCGTTGCAGATCGAACGTCAGCTGACCAAGGACGAAATCCTTGAGCTGTACGTCAACAAGATCTACCTGGGCAACCGCGCCTACGGCATCGAGGCCGCCTCCCAGGTTTACTATGGCAAGTCGATCCGCGACGCCAGCCTGGCGCAGATGGCCATGATTGCCGGCCTGCCCAAGGCCCCGTCGCGCTTTAACCCGCTGGCCAACCCGGCGCGCAGTAAAGAGCGACGCGACTGGATCCTGGGGCGCATGTACAAGCTGGGCAAGATCGACCAGGCCGCCTACGAAAGCGCTGTAGCCGAGCCGCTGAACGCCAGTTATCACGTGCCGACACCGGAAGTGAATGCGCCGTATATCGCCGAAATGGCCCGCGCCGAGATGGTCGGCCGCTATGGCAGCGACGCCTACACTGAAGGCTTCCGGGTGACCACGACGGTTCCGAGCAATTTGCAGGAAATCGCCAACCACTCGGTGCATGAAGGCCTGATCACCTACGACCAGCGTCACGGCTACCGCGGACCCGAATCGCGCCTGCCCGGCAAGACCCTGAGTGCCTGGACCACCGAGCTGGGCAAGCAGCGCTCGATCAGCGGCCTGGAACCGGCCATTGTCATCCAAGTAATGAAAGACGGCATACAGGTGCTGACCCGCACCGGAGAGGCCCATGTGGCCTGGGACAGCATGAAATGGGCGCGCCCATTCCTGAATACCAACAGCATGGGGCCACTGCCCAAGCAGCCGTCCGACGTGGCCCAGGTGGGCGATTTGATCCGCGTGCAACGCCAGACGGATGACAGCCTCAAGTTCAGCCAGGTCCCGGTCGCCCAGGGCGCCCTGGTGTCCCTGGACCCGCAGAACGGTGCGATCCGTGCACTGGTCGGCGGCTTTGCCTTCGAGCAAAGCAACTACAACCGCGCCACCCAGGCCAAGCGCCAGCCGGGTTCGAGCTTCAAGCCATTCGTCTACAGCGCCGCGCTGGACAACGGCTACACCGCCGCCAGCCTGGTCAACGACGCGCCGATCGTGTTTGTCGATGAATACCTGGACAAGGTCTGGCGCCCGAAGAACGACACCAACACCTTCCTCGGCCCGATCCGCATCCGCGAGGCGCTGTACAAGTCGCGCAACCTGGTGTCGATCCGACTGTTGCAGGCAATGGGCGTGGGCAAGACCATCGACTACATGACGCGCTTTGGCTTCGCCAAGTCCGACCTGCCGCCGAACCTGTCCCTGGCCCTGGGCACCGCGACCCTCACGCCAATGGAGATTGCCACCGGCTGGAGCACCTTTGCCAACGGCGGCTACAAGATCACACCGTACCTGATCGACAAGATCGAGAGCCGCAACGGCGACACGCTGTTCACTGCCAACCCACCGCGAGTGCCGGGTGACGTGGTCAATGGGGTGGCAGCGACCGATGGTCTCGCGGCACCGGGCAATGGCGGCATCACCATCGAGCCGGCGCCAGGCACCACGCCTGCGGCAACCGCCCCCGCGACCGCCGAACCGCAAGCCCCGGCCGTTGCCGAGCGCATCGTGGATGGCCGTACCACCTATATTCTTAACAGCATCCTGCAAGACGTGATCAAGAAGGGCACTGGCCGCCGTGCCCTGGCCCTGGGCCGTGCGGACATCGCCGGCAAGACGGGTACCACCAACGAATCCAAGGACGCCTGGTTCTCCGGTTATAACGGCGACTACGTGACCACCGTGTGGACCGGCTACGACCAGCCAGAGAGCCTGGGCCGCCGTGAGTTTGGCGGCACCGTCGCGCTGCCGATCTGGATGAGCTACATGGGCGCGGCCTTGAAGGACAAGCCTTTGCACACCCAGCCGGAGCCGGAAGGCATCCTCAGCCTGCGCATTGATCCGATCAGTGGCCGTGCGGCTTCGCCGAGTACGCCTAATGCCTACTTCGAGCTGTTCAAGAGTGAAGACACGCCGCCGTCGGTCAACGAGCTGGGCAATGGCGTGGCACCGGGCAGCCCGCTACCGGCGGATGAAGGCGCGCCGATCGATTTGTTCTGACCCGATCCAAGACGCAACATAGATCCAAATGTGGGAGGGGGCTTGCTCCCGATGGCGGACTTTCAGTCAATGAATATGGCGACTGATACACCGCCATCGGGAGCAAGCCCCCTCCCACATTTGACCTCTATCGGCTTCAAGAAAATTGCCATAAAAAAAGCCCCGGCTCGCGAGAGCCGGGGCTTTTTGTTGATGCGCTACAACAGCTTAGCCGTTGAACACATCATCCACGCTTTGCAGCGGGTAGTTCTTAGGATACGGCAGGGTCGCCACGCCGGTCTCGATGGCGGCCTTGGCCACGGCATCGGAGATCAGGGTGATCAGGCGCTTATCCATTGGTTTCGGGATGATGTACTCACGACCGAATTCCAGCTTGGCACCACCGTAGGCGTCGCAGACGTCCTGAGGCACTGGCAGCTTGGCCAGTTCACGCAGGGCGTTGGCGGCGGCCACTTTCATTTCTTCGTTGATACGCTTGGCGCGTACGTCCAGGGCACCACGGAAGATGAACGGGAAGCCCAGGACGTTGTTGACCTGGTTCGGGTAGTCCGAACGACCGGTGGCCATGATCACGTCGCTGCGGGTGGCGTGGGCCAGCTCTGGCGAGATTTCCGGATCCGGGTTGGAACAGGCGAACACGATCGGGTTCGGTGCCATGGACTTCAGGCCTTCGGCGCTCAGCAGGTTCGGGCCGGACAGGCCGACGAACACGTCGGCGCCGTCGAGGGCGTCAGCCAGGGTGCGCTTGGAGGACGGATGGGCAAACATCGCCTTGTACTGGTTCAGGTCTGTACGCTCGGACTGGATCACGCCCTTGCTGTCGACCATGTAGATGTTTTCCAGCTTGGCACCCATGCTGATGATCAGTTTCATGCAGGAAATGGCTGCTGCACCGGCGCCCAGGCAGACAATCTTCGCCTCGCCAAGGGTTTTGCCAGCGATTTCCAGGGCGTTGATCATGCCGGCTGCGGTAACGATCGCAGTGCCGTGCTGGTCATCGTGGAATACCGGAATGTCGCACTGCTCGATCAGGGCCTTTTCGATCTCGAAGCACTCAGGTGCCTTGATGTCTTCCAGGTTGATGCCACCGAACGTGATGGAAATGCGCTTGACCGTGTCGATGAACGCCTGCGGGCTTTCGGAATCAACTTCGATGTCGAAAACGTCAATGCCGGCAAAGCGCTTGAACAGCACGCCTTTACCTTCCATGACTGGCTTGGATGCCAATGGGCCGAGGTTACCCAGGCCAAGGATCGCGGTGCCATCGGAAATCACTGCAACCAGGTTGCCTTTGCCGGTGTACTTGTACGCCAGTTCTGGGTCACGGGCGATTTCACGTACGGGCTCGGCAACACCAGGGCTGTAGGCCAGCGACAGGTCGCGAGCAGTGGCAGTGGCTTTGGTGAGCTCTACACTCAGCTTTCCTGGACGAGGATGGGCATGATATTCGAGAGCGGCAGTTTTCAAATCAGACATATCGGCATTCCGCTTTTACTGTTGGTCGACGGACCGCCGAGGATACGCGCGTAGCAATTTACCTACAAGACTGGGCAGTCACGGGTGTCAAGCGCCCTGGGCTACGACTTTTGGCCAAGAGCCACGGGATACAAGGGCTGAACTGTTCACAATCTAAATAAAAAATGTCTACAATTTTTTATTCAAGGTGCTGATTTCAGCATGCTGGGGTCGGTCAATGGCAGCAGCCAGCGTGACTGGCCCTTTTGCAGACCGCCGCGTCGCGAGCGATCCTGCACCCAGCCACGCGCCTCGAGGGTGCGGCCTTGCAGACCATTGAGCAGGGTCGCATCGAAACGACTGATCAGGTTGGGTGCAATACGTAATACCAGCGAACCCTGCAATTCAATCCAGATTCCACCGCGATTGCGCTCGATCGTGGTGACCCGGCCAGTGACCAGGGCAAACCCGGACTGCTTGAGTTGCGCCACGGACTGCACCGGCGATTGGCGCCATAGGCCGAGCCGCGCTTGGCGGGCGCTGTTTTCGGCGGCCTGCTGGCAGGCGACCAAGTCCACATTCGGCACCACGCCCACCTGGAAACCCAGGCCCTCGGCCAACAATTGCGCCTCCAGGTTCTCACCGTTGGCGCCGTAAAGGTGGGCCAGGGTACGACCGTAGTGATCCTTGCCCTCGCGCCCCAGCACCAGACCGACACGCCCATCACTGGCCCGCACCAGCGCCTGTAAACGCTGGCGGGCGGCGACGGCAAATGGCTCGTCGGTGCGCCCCTTCTTGGCGGTTTCCGGCGCATTGAGGCCGATCATGCGCACGCTGCGGCCATCCTTGAGGCGCACGGTGTCGCCGTCCACCACCCGCTGCACCTCGACACGCACCACAGCGGCCGGGGCGGGGCAGAATGCTTCGGCCCGGGCGGTCGCCAGCCAAATCCCAGGCACAAAAAAGGCGCCCACAAGGGACGCCTTTTTCAACAGCTGGCAAAAGCCCATGAGGCTCTTGAACCTTACTCTGCTGGAGTAGCAGCAGCAGGCTTCTTGCCGAAAGCACCAAAGCGATCTGCGAAGCGCTGTACACGGCCGCCGGTGTCCAGAGTTTTCTGCTTACCGGTGTAGAACGGATGGCACTCGTTGCATACGTCAGTACCCAGTGGCTTGCACAGGTTCGAACGGGTTTCGAACTTGTTGCCGCAGCTGCAGGTGACTTCGATGGTTTCGTACGCTGGATGGATATGGGCTTTCATGGCACTTCCTCGGGCTAGCGTGCCGCCACTCGACACTATTGTCGAATACCGCACGTAATTAGGCCGCGGATTCTACCAGACCTTTCTAAACGCGCAAGCGGCAACACTATTTGCTTGTAAAGATAAAAGCGCCTTTCATCAGAAAAGCGAGGCATACCCAAGCCCCCCCTCGTCTGCTAGGCTCGCGCCCCTGCACCACCGCCTGCCTTTATATGAGACCCCTCGCGTGCCCGACGCCATTTTGCGCCTAGCCCTGCCCTCGCCCCTGCGCCGCCTGTTCGATTACCGGGCTCCGGCCGGCGTGCTGCGGGCGCAGTTGCAGCCAGGCATGCGCGTGCGCGTGCCGTTCGGGCGGCGTGAGATGATCGGCATTCTGGTGGAGGTCACCGATCACAGCGAAGTCCCGGCGGAGAAACTCAAGCCGGCGCTGGCCATCCTCGACACCACGCCACCGCTGCCGCCCGAGCTGTTCAAGCTGTGCCTGTGGACCGCTCAGTATTACCAGCACAGCCTGGGCGACACCTTGAGTTGGGCGCTGCCGGTGCTGCTGCGCCAGGGCGAACTGGCAGAAGCACGCCAGGAGCGCTTCTGGTCGATGACGCCTGGCGCGCGCCTGGACGACCCACGCATCGCCCGCGCCCCGCGCCAGCGTGAAGCCCTGGCCACCTTGGCCCAGCATCCCCATGGCGTCGCCCATCAGCTGTTAAGCAAGCTGATGCTGAGCAAAGACAGCCTCGACTTGCTGTTGGCCAAGGGCCTGGTGCAGGTGGAAATCCGCAAGCACGCTCCGGACCCGCGCCACGAACACTGGCTGGCCCAACCGGAATTGCCGCTGAACCCCGAGCAACGCGCCGCGTACGAGGCAATTCGCGCAGGGTTCGACAGCTTCCATGCGTTCCTGCTGGCCGGCGTCACCGGCAGTGGCAAGACCGAAGTGTATCTGCAACTGATCCGCGAAACCCTGCAGGCCGGCAAGCAGGCGCTGGTGCTGATCCCCGAGATCAACCTGGGCCCACAGACCCTGGCGCGTTTCGAACAGCGCTTCAACGCCCGCATTGCCCTGGTGCACTCGGCGGTCAATGACCGTGAGCGCCTGGAGTCGTGGCTGGCGGCGCGGGACGGTGAGGCCGACATTATTATCGGCACACGTTCGGCGCTGTTCACCCCGATGAAGAACCCCGGGCTGATCATCATCGACGAGGAGCACGACGGATCCTATAAACAGCAGGAAGGCCTGCGCTACCACGCCCGCGACCTGGCACTGGTGCGCGCACGCCAGGAAGACATCCCGATTGTGCTGGGTTCGGCCACACCATCCCTGGAAAGCCTGCACAACGCCTATACCGGCCGTTACGGCCTGCTACGCCTGAACGAGCGCGCCGGCGGTGCCAAGCAACCACGCTTCCTGCGCCTGGACGTAAAGAGCCGCCCGCTGGACAGTGGTATCTCCGGTCCGATGCAACAGGCCATCGGCCAGACCCTTGCCGCCGGCCAGCAGGTGTTGGTGTTTCTCAATCGCCGCGGCTTTGCCCCCACACTGCTGTGCCATGACTGCGGCTGGATGTCCGGATGCGAACGCTGCGATGCACGCATGACCGTGCACCAGCGCTATGGCGAACTGCGTTGCCACCACTGCGGCCATGTGGAACGGGTGCCGCGCCATTGTCCGCAGTGCGGCAAGGTGGATCTGCGCCCGGTAGGGGCTGGCACCGAGCGCGCCGAGGAGCGCCTGGGCATTCTGTTTCCGGATTACCCGGTGCTGCGGGTCGACCGCGACAGCACCTCGCGCAAAGACGCGATGAACCAGTTGTTCGCCACCATCCAGAAAGGTCAGCCGTGCATTCTGGTGGGCACGCAGATGCTTGCCAAAGGGCATCACTTCCCACGGGTGACCCTGGTGTCGATCCTGGATGCCGACGGCGGGTTGTTCTCTGGGGATTTCCGCGCCAGCGAACGCATGGCGCAGTTGATCGTGCAGGTGGCAGGGCGCGCCGGACGGGCCGAAGAGCCGGGCAAGGTGATTATCCAGACGCACCTGGCCGACCATCCATTACTGATTCAGCTGACAGAACAAGGCTACTTCGCCTTCGCCGAGCAGGCCTTGAGTGAACGCCGCGCCGCTGGCCTGCCGCCCTTTGCACACCTGGCGTTGTTGCGTGCCGAGGCGCATAAGCCGGGACAAGCAGAAGGTTTCCTGGATGAAGCTTGCAGTACCGCCGAACGTTTGCTGGGTGAATTGAGTCTGAGCGGCATCGAATTGCTCGGGCCGGTACCCGCGCCCATGGAGCGTCGCGCCGGACGTTATCGCGCTCAGCTACTCTTGCAGGCAACCTCCCGTGCGCCGCTGCATCGGTTATTAAGTCGCTGGATGCTTGAGCTGGAGCAAATGCCCAGCGGCCGACAAGTGCGATGGTCACTGGATGTAGACCCTGTAGATTTGTACTGATCCACCCAACACTGCAGGAGCGAGCTTGCTCGCGAAAACTCAAGAACACCGCGTTAAATCAGGAAGCCCGCGTTATCGTTGACGATTTTCGCGAGCAAGCTCGCTCCTACAAACTGCTCCACAGGTCCGGAACGGTTGGCAAGCCCGCCCTCGCCACGGATAATGCCGAGTTTTTCCACCTGCGCATCGCGCGCCGCCGCTTGCGGTCGAAAGAGAACACCATGAAAGACACCATTCGCCAGCTGATCCAACAAGCCCTCACCCAACTCGTCAACGAAGGTGTGTTGCCTGAAGGCCTGTCGCCGGCGATCCAGGTGGAGAACACCCGCGACAAGACCCACGGCGACTTCGCCAGCAATATCGCGATGATGCTGTCCAAGCCGGCCGGTATGAAACCCCGCGACCTGGCGGAAAAAATCATTGCCGCGCTGCCGGCTGACGCGAGTGTGACCAAGGCCGAAATAGCCGGCCCGGGTTTCATCAACTTCTTCCAGAACACCCAGGCCCTGGCTTCGCGCCTGGACGCCGCCCTGGCCGACGCTCACATCGGCGCGCACAAGGCTGGTGCCGCCCAGCGCGTGGTCATCGACCTGTCGGCGCCGAACCTGGCCAAGGAAATGCACGTTGGTCACCTGCGCTCCACCATCATCGGTGACGGCGTGGCCCGGGTCCTGGAGTTCCTCGGCGATACGGTGATCCGCCAGAACCATGTGGGCGACTGGGGCACCCAGTTCGGCATGCTGATGGCCTACCTGCAGGAAAACCCGATCACCAGCAACGAGCTGGCCGACCTGGAAAACTTCTACCGCGCCGCCAAGAAGCGTTTCGACGAATCCGAAGAGTTCGCCGACCGCGCCCGTGGCCTGGTGGTCAAGCTGCAAGCGGGCGATGAGGAGTGCCTGGCGCTGTGGAACCGCTTCCGGGAAATCTCCCTGTCCCACTGCCAGGAAATCTACGAGCTGCTCAACGTGAAACTGACCATGGCCGACGTGATGGGCGAAAGCGCCTACAACGACGACCTGATCAACGTAGTCAACGACCTCAAGGCCAAGGGCCTGCTGGTGGAGAGCAACGGCGCGCAGTGCGTGTTCCTTGAAGAATTCAAGACCGCCGACGGCGAGCCGCTGCCGGTGATCATCGTCAAGGCCGATGGCGGCTACCTCTACGCCACCACCGACCTGGCCGCCGTGCGCTATCGCAGCGGCGTGCTCAAGGCCGACCGCGCGCTGTACTTCGTTGACCAGCGCCAGGCCCTGCACTTCCAGCAAGTGTTCGAAGTGGCCCGCCGTGCCGGTTTCGTCACCCACCCGATGCATATGGAACACATGGGTTTCGGCACCATGAACGGCGCCGATGGCCGCCCGTTCAAGACCCGCGACGGCGGCACCGTGAAGCTGATCGACCTGCTCACCGAGGCCCAGGAACGTGCCTACAACCTGGTGAAGGAAAAGAACCCGGAATTGGCCGAGGCCGACCTGCGCAACATCGCCCGCGTGGTAGGCATTGGCGCGGTGAAATATGCCGACCTGTCCAAACACCGCACCAGCGACTACAGCTTCAACTTCGACCTGATGCTCAATTTCGAAGGCAACACCGCGCCATACCTGCTGTACGCCTACACCCGCGTGGCGGGTGTGTTCCGCAAGCTGGGCAAGGACTTCAGCGAAGTCGAAGGCCAAATCGTGCTGGATGCCGCCCATGAACAGGAACTGGCCGCCAAGCTGGCGCAGTTCGGCGAAGTGCTCAACAGCGTCGGCGAGAAAGGCACACCGCATATCCTGTGCACCTATTTGTACGAAGTGGCAGGGTTGTTCTCCAGTTTCTACGAGAACTGCCCGATCCTGACCGCCGACGACGAAGCCCAGAAACAAAGTCGCCTGCGCCTCGCCGCCCTGGCTGGACGCACCCTCAAGCAAGGCCTGGAACTCTTGGGCCTGGAAACTCTGGAGCGTATGTAAGTTGGCTGCCAAGAAAAAACCTGCACCCAAGCGCGGCGCCAGCCGCTACCAGGCCCCGGCGAAACAGCCGATTCCGGGCTGGCTGTGGATGGCTATCGGCCTCACAGTCGGTGCATTCATCGTATTTTTGATGAAGCTTGAACCCGGCCAGGGCGATGACGTCAAGCGCGTCAAACAGGAGCAGCAGAAAGCCACAAAAATCGCCGAGGCCAACAAGACCGCGCCGAGCCCGACTGCACCGGTGAAGCCAAAGTACGACTTCTACACACTGCTGCCTGAATCGGAAGTGATCGTGCCACCCGAGGCCGTGCCGGAGAAAACCCTGCCGACGCCGCAAGTGCCAACCACGCCGGTGACACCTGCGGAAGCCGCGAAAATCGACACAGCCCGGGCCCAGGCCGCGCTGGCCGGGATCACGCCGCCGCCACCACCGCCGGTCGCTGCCACCAAGGCCGCGCCGGTGACCAAGTTCTTCCTGCAGGCGGGCTCGTTCCCGAAACAGGCGGATGCTGATCGCGTGCGTGCGCAGATCATCCTGTTGGGCCAGTCGGTGACGGTGGAATCCGGCACGGTGAAGGAAGCGACCTGGTATCGCGTATTGGTAGGGCCGTTCAGCAACCGTGAGCAATTAACCGTGGCGCAGAAACAATTGGCTGGCGCGGGCTTTAGCAACCTATTGTTACAACAGCGCCAGAGCCGCTGATTCCGAAGGCATAGCAGGGCTAATGTGGGAGGGGGCTTGCTCCCGATGGCCGTGGACCAGTCAGCATATCCGGCGACTGATACACCGCCATCGGGAGCAAGCCCCCTCCCACATTTGGTTTTGCGGTGTTCTTGGATAGGTGTCGGATCAATAACACCACTCGTCCGCACACCGGTCCTACGGTTGAAATCCCCACCGCCACCCCCATATGAGTTTCCATCAGGGCATTTTCGCCCCGCTGCGTGGAGACTCTCCCCTTGACCACCATCGTTTCAGTACGTCGCCACGGCAAAGTTGTCATGGGCGGCGACGGCCAGGTTTCCCTGGGCAACACCGTGATGAAAGGCAACGCGAAAAAAGTGCGTCGCCTGTACCACGGCCAGGTACTTGCCGGTTTCGCAGGCGCTACCGCCGACGCCTTTACCCTCTTCGAACGCTTCGAAGGCCAGCTTGAGAAACATCAGGGCCACCTGGTGCGCGCTGCTGTCGAACTGGCCAAGGAATGGCGCACCGACCGCTCCCTCAGCCGCCTTGAAGCCATGCTTGCCGTCGCCAACAAAGACGCTTCCCTGATCATCACCGGCAATGGCGACGTGGTAGAACCTGAGCACGGCTTGATCGCCATGGGTTCCGGCGGTGGCTACGCCCAGGCTGCGGCCAGTGCGTTGCTGAAGAAAACCGACCTGTCGGCCCGGGAAATCGTCGAGACCGCCCTGGGCATCGCCGGCGATATCTGCGTGTTCACCAACCACAACCAGACCATTGAGGAGCAGGACCTCGCCGAGTAAGCCTTGGGCTTATTCTCGCTTGAGGCCGCCAAACAACTATGTCCATGACTCCCCGCGAAATCGTCCATGAACTCAATCGCCATATCATCGGCCAGGACGATGCCAAGCGCGCCGTTGCCATCGCCCTGCGTAACCGCTGGCGCCGGATGCAACTGCCGGAAGAACTGCGCGTTGAAGTAACGCCCAAGAACATCCTGATGATCGGCCCGACCGGTGTCGGTAAAACCGAAATCGCCCGACGTCTGGCCAAGTTGGCCAATGCCCCGTTCATCAAGGTGGAAGCGACCAAATTCACCGAAGTCGGCTATGTGGGCCGCGACGTCGAGTCGATCATTCGTGACCTGGCCGATGCTGCCCTGAAGATGCTGCGCGAACAGGAAGTGACCAAGGTCAGCCACCGCGCCGAAGATGCTGCCGAAGAACGCATCCTCGATGCCCTGCTGCCACCGGCACGCATGGGTTTCAACGAAGACGCCGCATCGTCCTCGGATTCCAACACCCGCCAACTGTTCCGCAAGCGTCTGCGTGAAGGCCAGCTGGATGACAAGGAAATCGAGATCGAAGTGGCCGAAGTGTCCGGTGTGGATATTTCCGCTCCGCCGGGCATGGAAGAAATGACCAGCCAGTTGCAGAACTTGTTCGCCAACATGGGCAAGGGCAAGAAGAAGAGCCGCAAGCTCAAGGTCAAGGAAGCGCTCAAGCTGGTGCGCGATGAAGAAGCCGGGCGCCTGGTCAATGAGGAAGAACTCAAGGCCAAGGCACTGGAAGCTGTCGAGCAGCATGGCATCGTGTTTATCGATGAGATCGATAAGGTGGCCAAGCGCGGCAACTCCGGCGGCGTCGATGTCTCCCGTGAAGGCGTGCAGCGCGACCTGCTGCCGCTGATCGAGGGATGCACAGTCAACACCAAGCTGGGCATGGTCAAGACCGACCACATCCTGTTTATTGCCTCCGGCGCCTTCCACCTGAGCAAGCCAAGCGACCTGGTGCCCGAGCTGCAAGGCCGCCTGCCGATTCGCGTGGAACTCAAGGCGCTGACCCCGGGCGACTTCGAGCGCATCCTCAGCGAACCCCACGCATCGCTCACCGAGCAATACCGTGAGCTGCTGAAAACCGAGGGCCTGGGTATCGAGTTCCAGGCCGACGGCATCAAGCGTTTGGCGGAAATCGCCTGGCAGGTCAACGAGAAGACCGAGAACATCGGTGCCCGTCGCCTGCATACCCTGCTTGAGCGCCTGCTTGAGGAAGTGTCGTTCAGTGCTGGTGACATGGCCGGTGCGCAGAATGGCGAAGCGATCCAGATCGATGCTGACTACGTCAACAGCCACCTGGGCGAATTGGCGCAGAACGAAGATCTGTCGCGGTATATTCTGTAAAACTCACACCGAACTGCTTTGCTTCAAATGTGAGAGGGGGCTTGCTCCCGATGGCGGTGTATCAGTATCAGATGAGCTGACTGACACACCGCCATCGGGAGCAAGCCCCCTCCCACATTTAAGCCGGTTTATTCAGGAGCATCCCATATGGCCAAGTTTCCTAGCGCAGTAAACCTGCATAAAACCTCCAATACCCTTGGCCTGACTTACGGTCCGGATGAAACCTACCAACTGCCCGCCGAATTCCTGCGGGTGCACTCGCCTTCCGCCGAGGTCCAGGGCCACGGCAAACCCATCCTGCAATTCGGCAAGCTCAACGTCAGGTTGAACAAGGTCGAACCGGCCGGCCAGTACGCACTGAAATTGACCTTCGACGACGGCCATGACAGTGGACTATTCACCTGGGACTACCTCTACCAACTCGCCGTACGTCAGGACGCACTGTGGAGCGATTACCTGGCCGAGCTCAAAGCGGCCGGAAAAACCCGCGACCCGAACCAGTCGGTCGTGCGGCTGATGCTCTAGCCCAGGCGTCTTGCTCTTTAGAGGGCATTTTCTAATTTCATCTGCTTGAATGCCCTGTCGCGAGGCCAATGATCGGCCCGCTTGCGAAAAAAAATAAACTCGGGTAACCAATGGAACTGGCAAGTTCCCTGCATTTGACGATGCGGTATCAACGGTCACCCGGGTCGCAGTACCAGGCTGGTGTCGTGTATCGAAATTGGGTGCGCAGCAATCGCCGGTACTCGTCTTTCGGACAATGGAGCGTCGTAGATGAGTAACAAGAATAACGATGACTTGAAACGCCAGGCGTCGGAAAACACCCTGGGGCTGAACCCGATCATCGCGTTACGCAAAAAGGATTTATTGGCCTCGGCCAGGATGGTGCTGACCCAAGCCATCAAGCAACCGTTGCACAGCGTCAAGCACGTCGCCCACTTTGGCGTCGAATTGAAGAATGTGATGTTCGGCAAATCCCCACTGGTACCCGAGGGCGACGACCGTCGCTTCAACGACCCGGCCTGGAGCCAGAACCCGCTCTACAAACGCTACCTGCAGACTTACCTGGCGTGGCGCAAGGAACTCCACGACTGGATCGACGACAGCAGTCTGTCGGCACAGGACATCAGCCGCGGCCACTTCGTGATCAACCTGATGACCGAAGCCATGGCCCCCACCAATAGCGCGGCCAACCCGGCGGCGGTCAAGCGCTTCTTTGAAACCGGCGGTAAAAGCCTGCTCGACGGTTTGTCCCACCTGGCCAAGGACATGGTGCATAACGGCGGCATGCCGAGCCAGGTCAACATGGGCGCCTTTGAAGTCGGCAAGACGTTGGGCACCAGCGAAGGCGCGGTGGTGTTTCGCAACGATGTGCTGGAGCTGATCCAGTACAAGCCCACCACCGAGCAGGTACACGAGCGTCCGCTGCTGGTGGTGCCGCCGCAGATCAACAAATTCTACATATTCGACCTGTGCCCGGATAAGAGCCTGGCGCGCTTCTGCCTGCGCAATGGGCAGCAGACGTTTATCGTCAGCTGGCGCAACCCCACCAAGGCCCAGCGCGAGTGGGGCCTATCGACTTATATCGAGGCGCTCAAGGAAGCGGTCGATGTGGTCACGGCGATTACCGGCAGCAAGGACGTGAATATGCTCGGCGCCTGCTCCGGGGGCATCACCTGCACCGCGCTGCTGGGCCACTACGCGGCGCTGGGGGAAAAGAAGGTCAATGCCCTGACCCTGCTGGTGAGCGTGCTGGACACGACCCTGGACACCCAGGTGGCGCTGTTTGTCGACGAGCAGACCCTGGAAGCAGCCAAGCGCCATTCCTACCAGGCCGGCGTGCTGGAAGGCCGCGACATGGCCAAGGTGTTCGCCTGGATGCGCCCCAACGACCTGATCTGGAACTATTGGGTCAATAACTACCTATTGGGCAACGAGCCGCCGGTGTTCGACATCCTGTTCTGGAACAACGACACCACCCGCTTGCCGGCCGCTTTCCATGGCGACCTGATCGAACTGTTCAAGAACAACCCACTGGTACGCGCCAACGCCCTTGAAGTGTGCGGCACGCCCATCGACCTCAAGCAGGTCACCGCCGATGTCTACGCCCTGGCCGGCACCAACGATCACATCACACCGTGGCAGTCCTGCTACAAGTCGGCGCAGTTGTTTGGCGGCAAGGTCGAGTTTGTGTTGTCCAGCAGCGGGCATATCCAGAGCATCCTCAACCCGCCGGGCAACCCCAAGGCGCGCTACCAGACCAGCGAGGGCTTGGCGGGCAGCGCGCTGGAGTGGCAGGAGAACGCCACCAAGCACACCGATTCGTGGTGGCTGCATTGGCAGGTGTGGCAGGCAGAGCGAGCGGGCAAGTTGAAGAAAGCCCCGACGACATTAGGCAGTAAAACCTATGCCGCCGCCGAAGCGGCGCCAGGTACCTATGTACATGAGCGGTAGATTGGAATGAGATCCAAATGTGGGAGGGGGCTTGCTCCCGATAGGGATGGATCAGTGTCAGGTGTGCTCAATGACACACTGCCATCGGGAGCAAGCCCCCTCCCACACTTTGACTATATTCCTCCTGTAACACTTCACAGGGCTTGAGCATGCCGCAACCGTTCATCTTCCGTACCATCGACCTGGATGGCCAGACCATCCGTACCGCGGTGCGCCCGGGCAAGCCCCACTTGACGCCGCTGCTGGTCTTCAACGGCATCGGCGCCAACCTTGAGCTGGTGTTCCCGTTCGTCCAGGCCCTGGACCCGGACCTGGAAGTGATTGCGTTCGATGTACCCGGCGTTGGCGGTTCCTCGACGCCAAACCGGCCCTATCGCTTCCCCGGCCTGGCCAAACTCACCGCGCGTATGCTCGATTACCTCGACTACGGCCAGGTGAACGCCGTGGGTGTGTCCTGGGGCGGCGCGCTGGCGCAGCAGTTCGCCTATGACTACCCGGAACGCTGCAAGAAGCTGATCCTGGCGGCCACAGCGGCCGGGGCCTTTATGGTCCCCGGCAAGCCCAAGGTTCTGTGGCTGATGGCCAGCCCTCGGCGTTATATCCAACCCTCCCATGTGGTGCGCATTGCACCGATGATTTATGGCGGCTCGTTCCGCCGCGATTCGAACCTGGCCGCCGAACACGCCAGCAAAGTGCGCTCGGCCGGCAAGCTGGGTTACTACTGGCAATTGTTCGCCGGGCTTGGCTGGACCAGCATTCATTGGCTGCACAAGATCCGCCAGCCCACCCTGGTGCTGGCTGGTGACGATGACCCGCTGATCCCGCTGATCAACATGCGCATGCTGGCCTGGCGCATCCCGAATGCGCAGTTGCACATCATCGATGACGGCCACCTGTTCCTGATCACCCGGGCCGAAGCCGTGGCGCCGATCATCATGAAGTTTCTCGAAGAGGAGCGCCTGCGCGCTGTGATACATCCGCGACCGGCGGTGTGAAGGATCACACCAGCGCGCAACTTGCCAGAAACCGACTAAGGTTCTGGATTGGCGTGCCTGCTTGATGTCTTGACGAAGGAGTGTTGGCTCATGCGAGAAAGACCCGTGACGAACCCGGCGCCCACCCCTGCTGCGTTCATCAACGCGCAAAATGCGATCACCGGCCTCAGGGGGCGCGATCTACTGTCGACCCTGCGCACCGTCGCCGCGCATGGCCTGCGCAACCCGGTCCACACCGCCCGCCACGCCCTAGCCTTGGGCGGCCAACTGGGCCGCGTGCTGCTGGGTGAAACCGTGCACGAGCCCAACCCCAAGGACAATCGCTTCAGTGACCCCACCTGGAAACTCAACCCGCTGTACCGACGCAGCTTGCAAGCGTATCTGAGCTGGCAGAAGCAGACGCTGCACTGGATCGATGACAGCAACCTCAGTGACGATGATCGCACCCGCGCCCAGTTCGCCTTTGCCCTGCTCAACGATGCCGTTTCCCCTTCCAACACCCTGCTCAACCCACTGGCGATCAAGGAACTGCTCAACTCCGGTGGAAGCAGTGTAGTGCGCGGTGTGAGCAACCTCTTCGAAGACCTGCTGCACAACGATGGCCTGCCGCGCCAGGTCAGCAAGCACGCCTTCGAAGTGGGCAAGACAGTAGCGACCACGCCCGGCTCGGTAGTGTTTCGCAACGAGTTGCTGGAGTTGATCCAGTACAAGCCCATGAGCGAAAAACAGTACGCCAAGCCGCTGCTGGTGGTGCCGCCGCAAATCAACAAGTACTACATCTTCGACCTGAGTCCCGCTAACAGTTTTGTGCAATACGCCCTGAAAAACGGGCTGCAGACGTTCATGGTCAGTTGGCGCAACCCGGATGTACGTCATCGCGAATGGGGCCTGTCCACCTACGTGGCCGCGCTTGAAGAAGCGCTCAACGTCTGCCGGGCGATCAGCGGCGCACGCGAGGTCAACCTGATGGGCGCCTGCGCCGGTGGCTTGACCATCGCCGCCCTGCAAGGCCACCTGCAAGCCAAGCGCCAGTTGCGGCGTATCTCCAGCGCCAGCTACCTGGTGAGCCTGCTGGACAGCCAGATCGACAGCCCCGCGACCTTGTTTGCCGATGAGCAGACCCTGGAAGCCGCCAAGCGCCGCTCCTATCAGCAAGGCGTGCTGGACGGCCGCGACATGGCCAAGGTGTTTGCATGGATGCGCCCCAACGACCTGATCTGGAGCTACTGGATCAACAATTACCTGTTGGGCAAGGAGCCACCGGCCTTCGACATCCTGTACTGGAACAACGACAACACACGCCTGCCTGCCGCCTTGCACGGCGACCTGCTGGACTTCTTCAAGCACAACCCGCTGAGCCATCCCGGCGGGCTGGAAGTGTGTGGCACCCCCATCGACCTACGCAAAGTCACGGTGGACAGTTTCAGCGTGGCCGGGATCAACGACCACATCACGCCCTGGGACGCGGTGTATCGCTCAACCCAGTTGCTGGGCGGCGAGCGGCGCTTTGTGCTGTCCAACAGCGGGCATATCCAGAGCATCCTCAACCCGCCGGGCAACCCCAAGGCCAACTACGTCGAAAACCTCAAGCTGAGCAGCGACCCACGCGCCTGGTACTACGACGCCCAGCACGTCGAAGGCAGTTGGTGGCCGCAGTGGCTGGCGTGGGTGCAGCAGCGCTCCGGTGTACAACGCCAGACCCTCACCGCCCTGGGCAACCAGAACTACCCACCGATGGAAGCGGCGCCAGGCACTTACGTGCGGGTGCGCTGAGCTCAACGATCAGATTAAGAAGACTGGATGAAGACCCGCGACCGTATCCTTGAATGTGCCCTGCAGCTGTTCAACCAGAAGGGTGAGCCGAACGTGTCGACCATGGAGGTGGCCAATGAAATGGGGATCAGCCCCGGCAACCTCTACTACCACTTCCACGGCAAGGAGCCGCTGGTGCTCGGGCTGTTCGAGCGCTTCCAATGCGAATTGGCGCCCTTGCTCGACCCTCCCGCCGACGCGCAACTGGAGGCCGAGGATTACTGGCTGTTCCTGCACCTGATTGTCGAGCGCATGGCTCATTACCGGTTTCTGTTCCAGGACCTGTCGAACCTGGCCGGGCGCTTGCCGAAGCTGGCCAAGGGGATTCGCCTCCTGCTCACGGCGCTCAAACGAACATTGGCGTCCTTGCTCGCGCGTTTGAAGACGGCAGGGCAACTGGTCAGTGATACCCAGGCGTTGGGGCAACTGGTGGAGCAGATCACCCTGACCCTGCTGTTTTCCCTGGATTACCAACGGATTCTGGACCGTGAAGGTGAGATACGGGTGGTGGTGTACCAGATCATGATGCTGGTGGCACCCCATCTGCTGCCGACGGCGCGGCAGGCGACTGAGAAGTTCGCCTTGAAGTACCTGGATGACGCGGATTAAACATGTAGGAGCGAGCAAGCTCGCTCCTACAAAATTGGGCCATGCGGCGTTTTTCAGGTTTGCATAAAAAACGCCCGATCTTCGCAGACCGGGCGTTTTTTGTGTCCCGTAGAAATCAGGACTGACTGGATGGCGTCGGGGTGGCCGGCGTTGCAGTCGGGGTAGCTGCCGCTTGCGTGGGTGCGGACACCGAATTGGCGGAAGAAGCGGCCGGTGCTGGCGCCGTGGCTGGCTTGGCCGTTGCGGCGGGCTTTGCGGCTGCCGGTTTTTTCGCTACCGCAGGCTTTTTGGCCGCTGCAGGTTTTGCCGCTGGTTTCGCAGCGGCGGGCTTGGCAGCCGGTTTAGCGGCAGCGGTTTTAGCCGCAGGTTTGGCAGCCGGTTTCGCCGCTGGTTTGGCGGCGGTTTTAGCGGCCACTGGCTTAGCGGCAGGCTTGGTAGCCGGTTTGGCGGCAGCGGTTTTAGCCGCTGGCTTGGCCGCAGGTTTTGCAGCAGCTTTGGCTGGCGCTTTTGCAGCGGGTTTTGCAGCCGGCTTGGCGGCGGCTTTAACCAGAGGCTTGGCGGCAGTTTTGGCGGCGGGTTTTGCGGCGGCGGTTTTAGCTGCTGGTTTGGCCGCCGGTTTTGCTGCAGGCTTGGCTGCGGCGGTCTTGGCGGGAGCCGCTTTGGCGCCGGTGAGTTTTTCGATTTGCTTGGTCAAGGTATCGACCTTGCTGTGCAGCGCTTTCAACTCAGCCTTGCTCGGTACGCCCAGTCGCGAAATAGCACTGTTGAGGCGTTTGTCGAATGTCTCTTCCAACTTGCCCCATGTATCCGAAATGCTCGATTTGGCCGAACCCGCACTGGCCTTGGCAGCGTCTACTTTTTTACCAACCGTGCTCTTGGTCAACTTCTCGGCCTTCTCGCCGTCTTTAACCAGGGTCTCGAAGAGTTTGCTGCCGTCACTGTCGATCTTCGAGTACACGCCTAAACCAGCGAGCCAGATTTTGCGGGAATATTCTTCAACTTTCCCGACCCACGAGCTGCCTTCTTTCTGAGTAGTCTTTTTAACAGCCATCCCGATGTCTCCTTAGTGTTTACGCGCGACACGTTCGAGCAATGCCGTCAGCTCTTCGAGCTTAGCAGAGAGTGTCTCCACGTCATGTTTAGACGCAATGCCGATCCGATTCAAGGCACTGCCGACACGAGTATCAAAAGCTTTTTCAACTTTATCCAGTTGAACTTCAACCAGGCCTTTGACGCTGGAGACGTTACTCCTTACTTGATCAATCTGACTGTTAGCAGCATCAAGTTGTTCAACTACAACTTTTTTGCCTTTGCTTTCAACACGTTGACCACTCTTAACCAGCTCTTTGAAGTAATCGCCGCCCTCGCTGCCGACCTTGGCATAGGCACCAAGGCCTGCCAGCCAGATCTTGCGGGCATAGCTTTTAACCTCACTCAGGGTAGTGGTCTGAACGTCGATTTTTTTCTTCAACATAACTTTGGCCATGGTGCACCTCACACAAAATAGGGTGGCGGACGGCCCGCAGGAGTTGAGGGCTTGGGCACAAAGTAGGGTTAAAAATTAGAATCGGCACCCTAAGAACATCAAGCTCAGGCCAGCGCTTTATCCAGGGCTTTTTCGATTTCGGACTTGATCGTGCCGCTCATGGCCGACATCAACAGGCCCAGTTCCACGTCGATACGCAGTGAGTCATCGGCCACTGCCACCGTGCCTTTGATCCCTGAACGCTTGAGCTTGAGGGTATCGCCAGACCACGAGGACTCCACGCCATATTTATCCTCGAGCTTGCGCGCCAATTGCTCGGCCTTTGCCCGCGCCTGTTCTTTTCCCAGGGTGTGTTCACGCTCAACGGTAATACGGGCCATTGCAATGACTCCTCTTTATAACGACTCGGAACACCCGCCATGCGGCAAAAGGTCTCGGTGAGGGTCTATCTTACCTGCAGCCTTGCCAAGACAAAGCAGGCCCTGGGGATTATCATGTCCCGCATTCTCTTTTGGTGACAGCGATATGACTGATCAGCGCAAAGGCAGCGATGCCGAACCCACCACCCACTTCGGCTTCAAGAACGTCCCGGAAAGCCAGAAAGCGGAAAAAGTCGCTGAGGTGTTCCACTCCGTGGCGGCCAAGTACGACCTGATGAACGACGTGCTCTCCGGTGGCATGCACCGCCTGTGGAAGCGCTTCACTATCGAGCTGTCGGGCGTACGCACCGGCAACCGCGTGCTGGACATCGCCGGTGGCACGGGTGACCTGGCGGCCAAATTTTCCAAACTGGTTGGCCCGACCGGCCAGGTGGTATTGGCCGATATCAACGGCTCGATGCTCAAGGTTGGCCGCGACCGCCTGCTCGACAAAGGCGTGGCCGGCAATATCGAATTCGTCCAGGCCGATGCCGAGAAGCTGCCGTTCCCCGACAATCATTTCGACTGCGTGACCATCGCCTTCGGCCTGCGCAACGTCACCCATAAGGAAGACGCGATCCGCTCGATGCTGCGCGTCCTCAAGCCGGGTGGCCGCCTGTTGGTGCTGGAGTTCTCCAAGCCGACCAACGCGCTGATGTCCAAGGTCTACGACACCTACTCGTTCGCCTTCATGCCGCTGATGGGCAAGTTGATCACCAACGACGCCGAGAGTTACCGCTACCTGGCCGAATCGATCCGCATGCACCCAGACCAGGAGACCCTGAAGTCGATGATGGTAGAAGCCGGTTTCGACCGCGTGACCTACCACAACATGACCTCCGGCATCGTCGCCCTGCACCGCGGCATCAAGCCCTGATGCTGCTGCAAGGTCTTCTCGCCAGCGTCGAGCACGGCCTCAACCGTGTACTGCGCCTGGACAGCACCGCCCTGGCGCGGCTCGCGCACTTGAACGGCAAAGTCATTGCCGTCGACTGCCGCAGCCCCGCCGTGCAGCTGTTTATCCTGCCCAGTGATGAAGGCCTGCTGCTCGCCACCCAATGGGCCGCCGAAGCTGACTGCACCCTGCGTGCACCGGCCTCCAGCCTGTTGCACCTGGCGCTGAGCCGCAACAAAACCGCCATCCTCCATGGCCCCGAGGTGGAGCTGGAAGGCGACAGCGCGGTGCTGATGGACCTGGCCGCCGTGCTGCAAGACCTGGAGCTGGACTGGGAATACGAACTGTCGCGCTGGATAGGCCCCGTTGCCACCCAGTTGATCAGCGGGCACCTGCGCAGCCGCACGCGCTGGTATCAGCAGGGGTTCGCCAGCCTCAACCAGAACCTCGCCGAATACCTGAGCGAAGAATCGCGCACCCTGGTCGGGCAACGGGAAGCGCAAGCGCGCTTTCGCGAGCTCGACAAGGCCAAAATCGACCTGGAACGCCTCGAGGCCCGCTTCGAGCGCCTGAGCCGTTCCCTTGATCCAAGCGATAACGCATGAAGCTGCTCGCCGTCCGCCGTTTGTTTCGTATCCAGCGCGTCGTAATCCGCTACCGCCTCGATGACCTGCTGTTTGCCCTGCCCCTGCCGTGGTTTTTGCTGGCGGTGCGTTTCGTACTGCCGTGGCGCTGGTTGCCGCGCAAGCAGCTGGAGCTGAGCCGTGGAGCGCGTCTGCGCCTGGCGCTGCAGGACCTGGGGCCGATCTTTATCAAGTTCGGGCAGATCCTCTCGACCCGCCGCGACCTGCTGCCCGAAGACATCGCCGACGAGCTGATGCTGCTGCAGGACCGCGTGCCGCCGTTCGACTCTCAGCAGTCCATGGCGCTGATCGAAGCACAACTGGGCAAGAAGATCAGCGAGGTGTTCAGCCGCTTCGACGTCGAGCCACTGGCCTCGGCGTCGGTGGCACAAGTGCACGCCGCGCAGCTCAAGACCGGCGAAGAAGTGGTGGTGAAGGTCATTCGCCCTGGCCTCAAGCCGATCATCGGCCAGGACCTGGCGTGGCTGTTTATCCTCGCCCGCGCCGCCGAACGCTTCTCCGCCGATGCGCGTTTGCTGCACCCGGTGGATGTGGTCGCCGACTACGAAAAAACCATCTACGACGAACTCGACCTTTTGCGCGAAGCGGCCAACGCCAGCCAATTGCGACGCAACTTCGAAGGCTCGCAACTGCTGTACGTGCCGCAAGTGTATTGGGACTGGTGCCGGCCGAAAGTGCTGGTGATGGAGCGCATCTACGGCGTGCAGGTTACCGACCTCGCTACCCTGGCCGACCAGCGCACCGACATGAAGATGCTTGCCGAGCGCGGTGTGGAGATTTTCTTCACCCAGGTGTTCCGCGACAGTTTCTTCCACGCCGACATGCACCCGGGCAACATCTTCGTCAGCACCGTCAACCCGTGGAGCCCGCAGTACATCGCCATCGACTGCGGCATCGTCGGCAGCCTGACCCCGGAAGACCAGGACTACCTGGCCCGCAACCTGTTTGCCTTCTTCAAGCGCGACTACCGCCGTGTGGCGCAGTTGCACATCGATTCGGGCTGGGTGCCGGCGGAAACCAAGCTCAATGAATTCGAAGCGGCGATCCGCACGGTGTGCGAGCCGATCTTCGAAAAACCTTTAAAAGATATTTCCTTCGGTCAGGTACTGATGCGCCTGTTCCAGACCGCGCGGCGTTTCAACATGGAAGTGCAGCCGCAACTGGTGCTGTTGCAGAAGACCTTGCTGAACATCGAGGGCCTGGGCCGCCAGCTGTACCCGGACCTCGACCTGTGGAACACCGCGCAACCGTTCCTGGAACGCTGGATGCGCGAGCGGATGAGCCCGAAAACCATGCTGGGCAACCTGCACAGCCAGATGGAACAACTGCCCCATTTGGCGAATATGACCCGCGATCTGCTGGAGCGCATGTCCCAGCCGCACGCCAAGGATCCCGCACCGCCATGGAAAAAGCGCAAGGACGACTGGTTCCTGCGCCTGCTGGGCGCCGCGCACCTGGTAGGCGGCGTGATGCTGGCGGTTGGCGGCCCATTGAACCAGCTGGGCCACTGGCCGGCCGGGATCATGGTAGCCGTGGGCGTTTATCTGATCGTGCGTCGATAGCCAATCCGGTTATACACTGTCGCAAATTGCCGGAGCCGAACATGAAAGACTGGCTGGACGAGATCAAATGGGACAGTGACGGCCTGGTGCCGGCCATTGCCCAGGACTACAAGACCGGGCGCGTACTGATGATGGCCTGGATGAACCGCGAGGCTCTGAGCCTCACTGCCACTGAGCAGCGCGCCATCTATTGGTCACGTTCGCGTGGCAAACTGTGGCGCAAGGGCGAAGAGTCCGGGCACGTGCAGGTCCTGCATGAGATGCGCCTGGACTGCGACGCCGACGTGGTGATCCTGATGGTCGAACAGATCGGTGGTATCGCTTGCCATACCGGGCGCCACAGCTGCTTTTATCGCGTGTTCGAGAACGGCGAATGGAAGGTTGTGGAACCGGTGCTCAAAGACCCGCACGCCATTTATTCCGCAGGACACTGAACATGAGCGATACCCTGAACCGTGTGGCCCAGGTGCTGGAAGACCGCAAAGGCGCGGATGCCGACAGCTCCTATGTCGCCAGCCTGTACCACAAGGGTCTGAACAAGATTCTGGAAAAACTCGGCGAGGAATCCGTCGAGACCATCATTGCGGCCAAGGACGCGCAAATCAGCGGTGATTGCAGCGATGTAATCTATGAGACCGCCGACTTGTGGTTCCATAGCCTGGTCATGCTCGCCCAACTGGGGCAGCATCCACAGGCCGTGCTGGATGAACTGGACCGTCGCTTCGGCCTGTCCGGGCACGCCGAGAAGGCCTCGCGCCCGTCCGCCTGAATAACTAAGACTTGAGGATTTGCAGCATGGGCATTTTTGACTGGAAACACTGGATCGTCATTCTGGTGGTGGTTGTTCTGGTGTTCGGCACCAAGAAACTGAAAAACCTCGGCACCGACGTCGGTGAGTCGATCAAGGGCTTTCGTAAAGCCATGAACGACGACGAAAAACCAGCCGAGCCAACGGTAAACCCGGTGCCCCCGGCCCAGCCTGTGCACCCGCAGGCCACTCAGCCGATCACCGAACGTCGCACCTTCGACGTGCAGGCTGAGAAAGTCCAAGAGCCGACCCGCAAAGACTCGTGAGCACTGACTAATGTTTGGTATCAGCTTCTCTGAACTGCTGCTCGTCGGCCTGGTGGCCCTGCTGGTACTGGGGCCGGAACGCCTGCCCGGCGCCGCACGTACCGCCGGCCTGTGGATCGGGCGCCTGAAACGCAGTTTCAACGCGATCAAACAGGAAGTTGAACGGGAAATCGGTGCCGACGAGATCCGCCGGCAATTGCACAACGAACATATCCTGTCGTTGGAGCAGGAGGCACGCAAGATTCTCTCCCCGGTGCAAGAACCGGCCAAGCCGGTTACACCACCGGTGGCCGACCACAATATTGCGCCCGCGCCCTCCACCACTGCCGAGCCGGCCCCGACAGAGCCCGCGCCGACGCCCGTTGCGTCGCCCGCGCCCCATGACCCTACATTGCCGCCGCGAGCCCCATGAGCGCTGATAAACCGGAAAACGACCAGCACATGCCGCTGGTCTCGCACCTCTCCGAGCTGCGTACCCGCCTGCTGCGTTGCGTAGCGGCAATCTTCATCATTTTTGCCGGGTTGTTCGCCTTTACCCAGCAGATCTACACCTTCGTTTCCACGCCGTTGCGCCAGTACCTGCCCGTCGGCGCGACGATGATCGCCACCGATGTGTCGTCGCCGTTCCTGACGCCGTTGAAGTTGACCATGATGGTCTCGCTGTTCCTGGCGATCCCGGTGATCCTGCATCAGATCTGGGGCTTTATCGCCCCGGGCCTGTACAAGCATGAAAAGCGCATCGCCGTGCCATTGCTGGTGTCGAGCATCCTGCTGTTCTACACCGGCATGGCCTTCGCGTACTTCCTGGTGTTCCCGCTGATCTTCAAGTTCTTCGCCGCTGCCACCCCGGCCGGCGTGGAGATGATGACCGACATCACCAGCTACCTCGACTTCGTGATGACGTTGTTCTTCGCCTTCGGCGTCGCCTTCGAAATCCCGGTGGCCGTGGTGTTGCTGGTATGGATCGGCGTAGTCGACGTCAAGTACCTGAAGAAGATCCGCCCGTACGTGATCATCGGCTGCTTCGTGGTCGGCATGATCCTCACGCCGCCGGATATTTTCTCCCAGACCCTGCTGGCCGTGCCGATGTGGATGCTGTTCGAAGTGGGTATCCTGTTCAGCGGCTTGATCAGCAAGCGTGGCGAACACCCGGATGATCAGGCTGCCGACGACGACCAGCCGCCAGCGACCCAGCCGTGAACCTGCTGCTGCTTTTCGATGCCGACTTTATCGCGGCAGACCGGGTGGTGCTGCGTGATCGGCGCCTGGTACATATGCAGGAAGTCCACCGCGCCGTCGTAGGTGACAACCTGCGTGTGGGCCGCATTGGCGGACTGATGGGCAATGCCCAGCTGCTGCGCCTGGACGCTGCTGAAGCCGAGCTGCAAGTCAGTTTCGATCAACCACCGCCGTCCAAACTACCCCTGACCCTGCTGCTGGCCCTGCCCCGCCCGAAAATGCTGCGCCGGGTGCTGCAAACGGTGGCAGCCATGGGCGTGCCGAAGGTGGTGCTGGTCAACAGCTACCGTGTGGAAAAAAGCTTCTGGCAGACGCCATTTCTAGAGCCTGAAGCGGTGCGCGAGCAACTGATCCTCGGCCTGGAACAGGCGCGGGACACGGTACTGCCCGAGATCATTATCGAGAAGCGCTTCAAGCCGTTTGTCGAAGATCGCCTGCCGGCCATGGTTCAAGGCACCCTGGGCCTGATCGGCCATCCCGGTGATTACCCTGCGTGTCCCCGTGGGCTGGATGAGCCTGTCACCCTGGCGATCGGTCCGGAAGGTGGTTGGATCCCCTATGAGGTGGAGCTGTTGGCTAAAGCCGGTTTGCAACCGGTGCAGCTAGGTGCACGCATCCTGCGGGTTGAAACCGCTGTCACCGCACTGCTCGCCCGACTGTTCTAATGAAATACTGGCGATCCACTGTAGGAGCGAGCTGCTCGCGAAAAACGTCAACGATAACGTGTGTCTCCTGGATAAACGCGGCGCCTATGGGTTTCTCGCGAGCAAGCTCGCTCCTACAGAAATTGGGGGAGCATCCTTCCCCATCAGATATGCATAGCTACAGAAACCTGCGCACATGCCGATAGCCTCTGAATAAGTCCAAGCCTTGTTCCAGGGGAGTTCGCAGCATGTATCGTTGGTTAGCCGAAAAACTGGGGAATGTCAGCGTCAACCGCAAGCTGAGCGTCGGCTTTGGCCTGGTGTTGATCCTGACGCTGTTGATCACTTTTACCGGCTGGACCGGCCTGGGTGACGTGATCAGCCGCGGCGATAAACTGGGCTTCATCTCCAGTCTCAACGGCCTGACCAAGGACCTGCGCCTGGCGCGCCTGGACTTCGACATGCGCCGTGGCGAACAAGGCACCGACGCGGTCAACGGGCTGCTCGCCCAATTGGACAGCGGCCTGAAAACCGCCGCCGAGCTGATTGAGCAACCCGACGATAAAGCCTTGGTCGAACAACAACTGGAAGCCCTGAACCAGTATAAAAAAGCCTTCGCCGCCATGGTCCAGGCGGGCCTCAAGCGTGAGGGCGCGCGCAGCAAGCTCGGCGATACTGCCGACAATGCCGTGGCCAGGATCAACGAGGTTGAGAAGGCCCTGCTGCAAGGCGACAGCGTCACCCAATTCAATAGCGTCGTCGACCTGAGCAAGCTGATCCAGCAAGCGCGCTTCCAGGTACGCGGCTACACCTATAGCGGTAAGGTCGAAGCCGAGCAGCCGGCCCTGGACGCCATCGACAACGCCCTGAAGAAAGGCACCGAGCTCGAAGGCCAATTGCCGGCGCAGTACCAGGCCAACCTGCAAGAAGCCGGTGTTTCACTGCAAGCCTACCGCGCTGCAGTCAGCCAGTATCGTGACGCCCAGGTGGCCAGTGCGGCGGCCTTGAAAACCATGACCGCCCAGGGCGACATCCTGCTGGGCCACAGTGACAAACTCACCACATCGCAAACCGCCGTTCGCGATCATGATGCCGCGCAGGCCAAATATTGGCTATTGCTCGCCACCGTACTGGCGCTGATCTTCGGCGTGCTCGCCGCCTGGGCCATTACTCGCCAGATCGTCATTCCCCTGAACCAGACCCTCACAGTCGCCGAGCGCGTGGCCTCCGGCGATCTGAGCCACAATCTGGATTCCAGCCGTCAGGATGAACTGGGCCAGCTGCAACGCGCCATGCAAAGCATGACCGTGGGCCTGCGCGAGTTGATCGGCGGTATCAGCGATGGCGTCACCCAGATCGCCAGCGCGGCCGAGCAGTTGTCCGCCGTGACCGAGCAGACCAGCGCCGGGGTCAATAGCCAGAAAGTCGAGACCGACCAGGTGGCCACCGCCATGAACGAAATGGCCGCCACTGTGCAGGAAGTGGCGCGCAATGCCGAGGAGGCGTCCGAAGCCGCCGTCGCCGCCGACCAGCAGGCCCGTGAAGGCGACCAGGTGGTCGGTGAAGCCATCGCCCAGATCGAACGCCTGGCGACCGAGGTCGGCAACTCCACGGTCGCCATGGGCGACCTGAAGCGCGAGAGCGATAAGATCGGCAGCGTGCTCGACGTGATCAAGTCCGTGGCCCAGCAGACCAACCTGCTGGCCCTCAACGCAGCCATTGAAGCGGCGCGTGCCGGTGAGGCCGGGCGCGGCTTTGCCGTGGTGGCCGATGAGGTGCGCAGCCTGGCCCAGCGCACGCAGAAGTCCACTGAGGAGATCGAAGAGTTGATCGTCGGCCTGCAAAGCGGCACGCAGCAGGTGGCGACCATCATGGACAACAGTCGTGAGCTGACCGAAAGCAGCGTGGAGCTGACGCGCCGGGCCGGTAATGCGCTGGGCAATATCACCCGCACCGTCTCGACCATCCAGGCGATGAACTCACAGATCGCCACCGCCGCCGAGCAACAAAGTGCCGTAGCCGAAGAGATCAACCGCAGCGTGCTGAATGTGCGCGATATCTCCGAGCAAACGGCGGCAGCCAGCGAAGAGACCGCCGCCTCGAGTACCGAACTGGCGCGCCTGGGCACCCATCTGCAAGCCTTGGTCGGGCGCTTCCGGGTCTGAGCTGATTCCATCTAAGTGGCGGCCCGTTCTGGGCCGCCTGCAACTTGTGAAATTTCCTACACGTCTTTCAGGTCAATTCTTACGCGCCCTATGCCGAAAAGATTTAGCGTTCTCACTCCTCCTGACCTGCGTCAGCCGGGGTGCGAAACGCTCTCTTTTCTGATGGAGGTGCATCATGTTTCGACCACTGACCCGCGTATTAGGCAACACCAGCGTCACCCTCAAACTCATCCTTGGTTTCGGCCTGATACTGGCGTTGTGCATGGCTGTCGCCCTGACCGGTTGGCAGGCCCTGAACGCCTCACTGTTTCGCGCACAAACCCTCACCACGCTTTCCCGACTGGCCGTGACCGGCGAAGAATTGCGTGCCGACCGGATTGTGTACCGCGTCGTGAATGACCCGGCAAGCTTTGACAAGCTCGGCCGGCACATGGAAAAAATCGACGGTTATCTGGTCGAGTTGGCCGAGCGCCTGAAAATCCCCATGCACCTGCAGCAAGTCCAGGATTCCAGTCGTCTCAGCGCACGCTTCAAGACGGCACTGGCCGGTCTGCCCAACCTGATCGAACAACGCGAGCAAGCGCAGAAACGACTCACCAGCAGCGCCGTGACCGCCAGTGACACCCTGGGACAACTGTCCAGCGACTTGCCAGACCAGAATGACGAGAAAGCCTTGGACAGCGTGGAGGACCTGCGCCAGGCCATGGAGGCAGCCGAAGACCGCACCAAGTCCCCCGCCTGGGCCGCCGACACACTGCAAATCTACACGCAAGCGGTGGACGCTGCGCTCAAAACCCTCGACAGCGCCCAGTCTGCCGTGACGGCTCTGCCGGTAGACAGCAGCGCGCTCAACAGTGCATTGCTCGATTATCGCGCCCAACTCAATCGCCTCAAGGAGGCGCAGGTCACCGTTGAAACCACCCAGAACCAACTGGAACAATGGCTGGACCAACTGCTGTCGCAAAGCGACCGGTTGAGCGAGGAGCAGACCCAGCAACGCGACAAGGAAGCCGGCCTGGCGCGCCTGCTGATGCTCTATGTAACCGGCGCGGCGTTGCTGCTCGGCGCCCTCGCCGCCTGGTTGATCGCCGGCCAGATCGTCAGGCCGCTGCGCCAGGCGCTGCAAACCGCCAACCGCATCGCCGAGGGTGACCTGAGCCATGACATCACTACATCGCGACGCGACGAACTGGGCCAATTGCAGCGCAGCATCGGCCAGATGACCCTGAACCTGCGCACCCTGATCGGCGGCATCAACGACAGCGCCCGCCAGATCGCCAGTGCCGCCGAGCAATTGTCCACCGTCACCGAGCAAACCCGCGCCGGGGTCAATGGCCAGAAACTGGAGACCGAACAAGTCGCCACCGCCATGAACGAAATGCTCGCCACCTCCCAAGAGGTCGCACGCCATGCCGAGCAAGCCTCGATTGCCGCCACCGAGGCTGATCAGCAAGCGGGCGTGGGCGACCAGGTGGTGGCCGAGGCGATTACCCATATCGAGCACCTGGCTGAGCAAATGAACCGCTCAAGCGAGGCGATGCAAGGCCTGCAACAGGAAAGCCAGAAGATCGGCAGCGTGCTGGAGGTGATTAAGTCGGTGTCCGAGCAGACCAACCTGTTGGCCCTCAATGCCGCTATCGAAGCGGCACGCGCCGGTGAGGCAGGTCGCGGTTTCGCCGTAGTCGCCGACGAAGTACGCACCCTGGCTCAGCGCACCCAACAATCAGCCGAGGAAATCGAAGGCTTGATCGAGGGTTTGCAGCGGGGCACACAACACACTGCCGACATCATGGACAACAGCCTCAGCCTGACCGACAACAGCGTGGAACTGACGCGTCGCGCAGGTCAGGCCCTGGCCAACATCACCCGCACGGTCTCAGTGATCCAGGAGATGAACCCGCAGATTGCCGCAGCGGCCGAGGAGCAAAGCGCAGTGGCCGAGGAGATCAATCGTAGCGTACTGAAGGTCAAGGAAGCGTCGGAGCAAACCTCGACGGCCAGTGAGCAGACGGCGGCGGCCAGTGTTGAACTGGCACGCCTGGGCTCCGAGCTGGCGCGTTCGGTAGGCCGCTTCAAGGTCTGAGCGGCTACAGCACCTGGCGCAGGAAGGCTTGTGCCCGGGGGTCCTGGGGAGCGGCGAAGAAGGCGGCGGGTGCGGCATCTTCCAGCAGTTTGCCATGGTCGAAAAACAGCACCCGGTCCGCCACTTCCCGGGCAAAGCCCATCTCGTGGGTGACGCAGACCATGGTCATGCCTTCCAGGGCCAGGGTCTTCATCACGTCCAGCACTTCACCGACCATTTCCGGGTCAAGGGCCGAGGTGGGCTCGTCAAACAGCATCACCTTGGGCTCCATGGCCAGGGCCCGGGCAATCGCAACCCGCTGCTGCTGGCCGCCAGACAGGCGTGACGGAAACTCATGGGCCTTCTGTGCGATACCGACCTTTTCCAGCAGAGCCAGAGCCTTGGCCTCGCGCTCTTGCTTGCCGCGCTTGCGTACGACCTTTTGCGCCAGGCACAGGTTTTCCAGCACGGTCATGTGCGGGAACAGGTTGAAATGCTGGAACACCATGCCGACTTCACGCCGATAGGCATTCACGTCGGTCTTCGGGTCGGCCAGTTGCAGGCCGTCGATGCTCACCGAGCCCGAGTCGAATTCTTCCAGGCCGTTGAGGCAGCGCAGGAAGGTGGACTTGCCGGAGCCGGACGGGCCGATCACCACCAGCACTTCGCCCTTGGCGACCTGGGTGGTGACGTGATCCACCGCACGCACCACGTGCCCGCGGGTGTCGAAGACTTTTACCAGATCGCGCACTTCAATCACTTTGGGCGAGCCTCCGCTCAAGCCGGCTGGCCATTTTCGACAGCGGCAGGTTGATCAGCAGGTAAAGGCCTGCCACACAGAACAGGATCTCAAACGGCGAGAACGAGGTGGTGATCACCTCGCGGCCACTCTTGAGCAACTCGGTAATCGCGATCACTGACACCAGCGACGTGTCTTTTACCAGGCTGATAAATTGCCCGGCCAGGGGCGGCAGCACGCGCTTGAAGGCTTGCGGCAACACCACATGGCGCATCGACTGGCTGGCGCTCAAGCCCAGGGAGCGCGCCGCTTCGTCCTGGCCACGGGTGATGGACTGCACCCCGGCGCGGACGATTTCCGCCACGTAGGCGCCGGTGAACAACGACAGCGCGGCAATCCCGGCAAACTCCCGGGACAGGTTGAGCACCGTGCCGATAAAGAAATAGAAAATGAAGATCTGCACCAGCAACGGCGTACCGCGCACCAGTTCGACGTAGATCGTCGACAGGTCGCGCAAGGTCGGGTTTTTGGAGAGCCGGCACAACCCGGTCGCCAAGCCAATGGCCAAGCCGAGGACGCCGGACACCACCGACAGCCACAACGTGGTCCACAAGCCCCACATCAACGGCCCGAGCGCCCACTGGCGAGTCACGCCGACCACGTCACCCTCAGCCACATCGTCGCCGCGCGCCACTTGCAGGCTGTTGTCGGCAACCGTGAGCTTTTGCTCGCCCCCCGCGTCATTGCGCAGGGTGACTTCGGCCATGTCGCCTTTGCGTACCAACTCGACCACGGTGGACATATCCGCAGCGCGCTGGGAGGTCTCGGCTTGATAGGCGAAGTATTGCGGCACGCGGTTCCAACGCCACTCGTAGGACATCAGCGAGGTGGCGTAGTACAAGGCGCCAGCCAGGCCGACCAGCACAACCACGGTGAGCAGGTGCCAGGGCCATTGGGCTTTTTTCTGTTTCATTTCATTTTCCGGATATGTATTGCCTGATAGGCCGCCATCGGGGGCAAGCCCCCTCCCACATTCGATGTGTAAATACAGTCAAATGTGGGAGCTGGCTTGCCTGCGATGCAGGCAACTCGGTTTCAGGCCTTATTCCATGTCCTTGAGCCACTCGGAGCTCTTGAACCACTTGTCATGGATGCGATCGTAGGTGCCGTCGTTCTTGATCTGGTGCAGGAAGTTGTTGATGAAGTTGATGCTGTCGTAGTCACCCTTCTTCAAACCAAACGCCAGGGGCTCGAAGGTGAAGGGTTCTTCCAGGAACACCAGCTTGCCGTTGCCGACTTTCTTCTCGGCAACCACGTTGTACGGCGCGTCATACACGAAGGCATCGGCCTTGCCATTGACCACGTCCAGCACACCTTCCTGCTCGTTGTCGTAACCGTGGTACTTGGCCTTGGAGATCAGCTTCTTGGCCACCATTTCACCGGTGGTGCCGAGCTTGGAGGTCAGGCGGTATTTCTCGTCGTTCAGGTCTTTGTAGGACTTGATCGTGCCTTCCAGTTCCTTGCGGATCAGCAGGGTCTGGCCGACCACGATGAAGGGTTCGCTGAAGTTCAGGCGCAGGTTGCGCTCCTGGGTCAGGGTCATGCCGCTGCCGATCATGTCGAACTTGCCGGTCAGGAAGGCCGGGATGATGCCGTCATAGCCTGTAGAAACCAGCTCCAGCTTGACCCCCATGGACTTGGCCATGGCCTTGAGGATGTCGACTTCGAAACCAATGATCTCACCGCGCTTGTCGGTCATTTCAAACGGCATGTAGGTCGGGTCCATGCCGACTTTCAGCGTGCCGCGCTTGACCGCATCGTCGATGGCACCGGCCTGTGCCGCAGTGGCAGCGACCAGCGCAGTGACACCGAGCATCAGCATCGAAAGATACTTTTTCATCAACAAGTCCCCTGAACGATTCTTATAAGGTTGGCGCGCAAGAGGGCTGCGCCATTTCGGGGTGCGATCCTAACCCACACGCTGCCCGTCACAAAGGTTTCACGGGTAAATCATATCGGCGTATGTCGCAAACCCCCGACAGCGTTGCGGTTCAATGCAGAGGTAGACACATCGGCGCAGCGGCTGGGCAATTGATTGATGTGTAAGTAGTTATGACGATCACTCAAGCTCAGACACCCAGGCAGTGTCCGTGAACCACTTGTCATGCAGGCGATCGTAGGTGCCGTCCTGGGCGATCTGGTTGAGGAAGTGATTGATCCAGTTGAGGCTGTCGTAGTCGCCTTTTTTCACGCCGAAGGCCAGGGGTTCGAAGGTGAAGGGTTGTTCCAGTGCCAGCAATGCGCTGTTCTGCGGCCGGCTCAGCGCGATCAGGTTGTAGGGTGCGTCATGCACGAATGCGTCGACCGTGCCCTCCACAACCTGGCGCACCCCCTCTTCCGGGGTCGTCACGCTGCTGAGGCGCGCCGCCCCAAGAAAGCGTCGTGCTGCGTCCTCTCCCGTGGTGCCTTCAATGGCGACGACTCGATAACCGGCTTGGTTCAAGTCTTCAATGCTGAAAATCGAACCCGTCAGGCGAGGATGCAGCAGCACGCTCTGGCCCACCACGATAAACGAGTCGCTGAAATTGAGCTTGAGGTTGCGCTCCTGGGTGACCGTCATGCCGCTGCCAATCAGATCGAACTTGTTCGCCATCAACCCGGCTAACAACTCCGTATAGGGCACCGCCACCAGCTCAAGCTTTACGCCCAGTGCGCGGCTCATGGCATGGAGCAAGTCGATTTCAAAGCCGATGATGCGTCCCTGTTTATCCAGCATTTCGAACGGCACGTAGTTGGGAGTCGTGCCAACTTTCAATACACCACGGCGAACAGCATCGTCCAGCGCACCCGCCTTCAGCAGCCCTGTGTGTACCAATAGGAAACAGCTAATCAGCAATGCCGCACAGTACTTCTTGATCATGAATGCCCCCGTGGCGAGTCAAATTTTGGGGGGCGATGCTAACCCAGTCGCCGGCACGGCAATACGCTTCGAACAGAGGTCTTTTGTTTCGAAATAACAAGGAGTTAGGGATACAAAGAAGGCACTGTAAACGCTGTAGGACCAGCGTCTGGAACACCCCCGAGGTGAGCCCTCGGGGGCGTCTGAATCAGGCTGGTTGAGCCTGGGCCGACTGCGGTTGCAGCGGCAGCAACGGCGCATGCGGATCAGCCTTGATCGATGCACGCCAGGCACCGAGCCACTCGGCGTGGCCTTCGCTCCAGACCTGCTCATGCAGGCGTGCCAGAGCCACCGGGTCGCTGAGCAAGGCCAGGCGTTCGCTGTTGTTGAGGCCGGCCGGGCCGACTTTCAACGCGTGGCGAACACGCTCCATGCGCAGGTACTCGATCGGCTCGGCCTCACGGTGCCGCGAAGTCGCCAAGGCGCAGGCCAGGGCGTTCTGCTGCGGGTCGACCACGGAACGCACAAACCCGTCATTGAGGGCGTGCCAGCGATTTTCATGGGTGTATTGCTCGGTCGACAGCAACGCTTGCGGCGGATTGTATTCCTCAGGAATCAGGAACAGGCTCTCGTCGCGGGACTTGAGACCCAGCTTGACCCGACTGGAAATCACCGACACCGGGATCGACAGCATCAGCGAGCCGACAATCGGCACCAGCCACCACAGGAAGCTTGGGTTCAACCACACCACCAGCAGGGCCCACAGGAAGCCCAGCAAGGTTTGCGGCCCGTGGCGCTTGACCGCTTCGCTCCATGGCGTGGAGTCGTCGTCACGCTGCGGCGAGTTCCAGGTGGCGGCCCAGCCGAGGAACGCGGCAAGCACGAAACGGGTGTGGAAAATCATCCGCACCGGCGCCAGCAGCATGGAGAACAGCATCTCCAGCAGCATCGACAAGGTCACCTTGAACTTGCCGCCGAACTCTTTCGCGCCCTTGGCCCAGATCAGGATGATGCTCAGCAGTTTGGGCAGGAACAGCAGCACGATGGTGGTGGAGAACAGCGCCACCGCCTTGTCCGGGTGCCATTGTGGCCACAGCGGGTACAACTGGCGCGGAGCCATGAAGTACTGCGGCTCCATCAAGGTATTCACCGCCAGCAGCGCGGTGGACAACACCAGAAAGAAGAACCACAACGGCGCCGACAGGTAGGACATCACGCCGGTCAGGAACACCGCACGGTGCACCGGGTGCATGCCTTTTACCAGGAACAGGCGGAAGTTCATCAGGTTACCGTGGCACCAGCGACGGTCACGCTTGAGTTCGTCCAGCAGGTTCGGTGGCAGTTCTTCGTAGCTGCCGGGCAGGTCGTAGGCGATCCACACGCCCCAGCCGGCACGGCGCATCAGCGCAGCTTCAACGAAGTCGTGGGAGAGGATCGCACCGGCAAACGCGCCTTTACCGGGCAACGGCGCCAGGGCGCAGTGCTCGATAAACGGCTTCATGCGGATGATCGCGTTGTGACCCCAGTAGTGGGATTCACCCAGCTGCCAGAAGTGCAGGCCGGCGGTAAACAGCGGGCCGTACACGCGGGTGGCGAACTGCTGCATGCGCGCATACAGGGTGTCCATGCCCGACGCCCGTGGCGCGGTCTGGATAATGCCCGCATCCGGCGTGGCTTCCATCAGGCGCACCAGGCTGGTCAGGCACTCGCCGCTCATCACGCTGTCGGCGTCGAGCACTACCATGTACTTGTAGTCACCGCCCCAGCGACGGCAGAAGTCGTCGAGGTTGCCGCTCTTGCGCTTTACGCGGCGGCGACGGCGGCGATAGAAGATCTTGCCGAAGCCACCGGCTTCGCGGCACACGTCGAGCCAGGCTTGCTGCTCGGCGATGCAGATGTCGGCGTCGTTACTGTCACTGAGCACGAAGAAATCGAAGCGATCCAGGTCGCCGGTGGCAGCCACCGATTCGAAGGTCGCACGCAAACCCGCGAATACCCGCGGCACGTCTTCGTTGCAGATCGGCATCACCAAGGCGGTGCGCGCATCCTTCGGAATCGGCTCGTCACCGGCACTTTTACCGGAGATGCGGTATTTATCGTGACCGGTCAGCAGCTCCAGGAAGCCCATCAACGCGGTCCAGAAGCCGGCCGACACCCAGCAGAACAGAATCCCGAACATGATCAGGATGCTGGTTTGCAGGGCGTAAGGCAGTACCTGGGTTGCCGTTTGCAGCAGGGTCTGGTTGCGGATTTCGTCGAAGTCGACCAGCGACCAGCCCTGGTACGGCATGATGCCTTTCATGTACCAGCCAGCCACGATGGTCTGGCCGAGCATCAGCACCAGCAGGATATAGCGACGGATCGAACCCACGGTACGCCAGCGCGCAGCCGGCAACACCCGCTCGTCTTTCGGTGGCTTGGGCGGGTTGGTGCGACCGGTGATCCGCCGCCAGCCACGCACCAGGATATTGGTACGCCAAGGCTCGGGCACCACTTTGGTCCGGCGGATCGGTGGCGTGGCCTTGAGGCATACGCGACCGCTGGCGTCGAGCGCCAGCATTTCGGCGTCTTGCAGCTCTTCGGCAGTGCTGAGGGTCAGCCGACGGCCGACCGAGGCCTGGGCGGCGTCGGTCGGGGCGTCGAAGGTTTTTGACGACAGGCGCTCATGCAACTCGCTGAACGAGCTGCAGCCCGCCAGCTCGGCGCGCTGCTCGGCCGTCATGGGCAGATGCGCCAGGTACTCGGACAGAGTCTCAGGCGTTATTTGGGAATTACTCATCGGCAGGCAACTGATAGCTCCAGGTTTCGGTCAGGACTTGCTCAGTCTTGATCGGCTCCGGAGTGGCTGGGGCAGCTTCTGGCTGCTGGGCTTGCTTGTCTTTCGCGTCTTTCTTGGCCTGTTTCTCGTGCTGCTTGGCCAGGACCTTGTCGGCCTTCAACACATGGTTGGAAACCGGCTCAGGCTCTGGCTGCACGATATCCTGCACCAGTGCCGCACGCATTTCGGTCGGCTTGCCCGCGTCCTTGATCTTCATGCGCAGGGTCAGGCGCCAGCCTTTGGTGTGCTCGTTGTAGCGCACACTGTTTTCAACCAGCTCTGCGTTGTCACTGACGCTCACCTGGCTGCGCACCGGGGCGTCCGGCAGCAGTTTCTTCAGGGACGGGCCTTCGAAGTCCACCAGGTAGGCCACGCTGCCATCGGGCTGACGGATCAGGTTGGATTGCTTCACGTCACCGGTGGAACGCAGGGTCTGCTTGACCCAGGCACTGTCCGGCGAATGGAATGCGGCGTCGTCCAGGGTCCAGTGCAGGCGGTAGGACACGTCCAGCGGCTTGCCGACTTCCGGCAGTTCAGCCGGGCTCCAGAACGCCACGATGTTGTCATTGGTTTCATCGGCCGTCGGGATCTCTACCAGATCGACGGTGCCCTTGCCCCAATCGCCCTCAGGCTCGATCCAGGCGCTTGGGCGCTTGTCGTAGTTGTCGTCCAGGTCTTCGTAGTGGCTGAAATTGCGGCCACGTTGCAGCAGGCCGAACCCGCGCGGGTTCTCGACGCTGAAGTTGCTGACCGACAGGTGTTTAGGATTGTTCAACGGGCGCCAGATCCACTCGCCATTGCCGGCATGGATCGACAGGCCGCTGGAGTCGTGCAGCTCGCGGCGGTAGTTGAGGACCTTGGACGGCTGGTTGGCGCCGAACAGGAACATCGATGTCAACGGGGCCACGCCCAGCTTGCTGACCTTGTCGCGCAGGTACATCTGCGATTTCACATCAACTACGGTGTCGGTGCCAGGGCGCAGGATCAGGCGATAGGCGCCTGTGGCGCGCGGCGAATCCAGCAGGGCGAAGATCACCAGGTGCTTGTCACCCGGTTTTGGACGTTCGATCCAGAACTCCGTGAAACGCGGGAACTCTTCGCCGGACGGCAGTGCGGTATCAATGGCCATGCCACGGGCAGACAGGCCATATACCTGGTCCTTGCCCACGACGCGGAAATAGCTGGCGCCGAGCATGGTCATGATTTCGTCTTGCTTATCAGCCTTGTTGATCGGGAAAAGCACACGGAAACCGGCATAACCCAGCTGTTCAGTGGCCTTGGGATCGAATTTCACGTCGCCGAAGTCGAAACGTGTCGGGTCGTACTTGATTTCATGCACGCTGTCGGCAGTGACTTCGTTGATTTTCACCGGCGTGTCGAAATGCATGCCCTGGTGATAGAAGGACAGCTTGAACGGGGTGTTCTGATCGGCCCACTCGGCTTTTTCATTGCGGAAACGAATCTTCTGGTAGTCAGCGAATTTCATTTCGCGGAATTCGTTCGGCAGATTGCTGCGCGGAGCTTCGTATTTCTGCCCGGCCAGCTCTTTTGCCTTGGCCGACACATCATCCAGACTGAATGCCCACAGTTGACCCGCGCCGAACAGGCAAAACAGGGCAGAGCCCGTCACCAGTGCGTTTCGTAACCGTTTGGCAGACAATTTTGGTGCATTACAGGGACTAACAATCACGAGCAACCCTCGCCGAAAACAGATCAAAAAACCAACGGCCAGCTATCTATATGCCAGGTTGGCGAGCAATGTTCCGACTCCCCTAGGGCCAAATGATTCCCCAAAGGCTATCGGACAAGTCTCTACCTAAGTCAAAAATGGACCAAACAACGCTGATCCCCGTAGCGCGCGATTATCTAGTAGCCCGCGAGACAACGCATCAGGGACAGTGAAGTATTTGTAGCGAAAACCTGCGTTTTTCAGCATTAAAGTCGTTTTTAATACATTCATGTCTGTAAGAGAAAGGTCACAGGGCCATCATTGACCAAATGCACCTGCATATCGGCGCCAAAACGCCCTGAAGCCACCTTGCCATGCAATTGTTGCGCTTGTAACAACAAGTGCTCAAAAAGCGCCGCTCCCAGGGCCGGTGGGGCCGCCGTGGAAAAACTTGGCCGCAGCCCACTTTTTGTGTCCGCCGCCAGGGTGAACTGCGACACCAGCAGCAAACCGCCGCCGATATCCTTGAGCGACAGGTTCATCTTGCCCTCGTCGTCACTGAACACCCGATAGTTAAGCAGCTTGTGCAACAGTTTACCGGCGCTCTCGGGCGTATCTGAAGGTTCGACGGCGACCAGCACCAGCAAACCCTGGTCAATCGCCCCTACGACCTCCCCGGCAACTTCGACGCGGGCGCCACGCACCCGCTGCAACAGGCCCTTCATGCTTCTTCAGGGGGCAGATCAAGCAGGCGCCGTGCCATTTCGCCGGTCGCACGCACCAAAGCGTCGGTGATACCCGGCTCGGAGGCGGCATGCCCGGCCTCGCGAATCACCTGCAGCTCGCTGTTGGGCCAGGCCTGATGCAGCTCCCAGGCGTTATCCAGCGGGCAGATCATGTCGTAGCGGCCATGGATGATGACGCCGGGCAGATGGGCGATCTTGTGCATATCGCGAATCAGCTGGTTGGGTTCCAGGAAGGAGTTGTTGGTGAAGTAATGGCACTCGATGCGGGCAATCGACAAGGCGCGCTGCGGCTCGGAGAAGCGCTCGACATGCTGCGGGCTCGGGCATAGGCCCAGCATACGCCCTTCCCAACCGGACCAGGCCTTGGCCGCGTGCATCTGGGCGATCTGGTCGTTGCCGGTCAGACGCTTGTGGTAGGCGGCGATCATGTCGTGGCGCTCTTCCACCGGGATCGGCGCCAGGTAGTCCTGCCAGTAATCCGGGAACAGGCGGCTCGCCCCCTCCTGGTAGAACCAATGGATGTCCTGCGGGCGCGCCAGGAAGATGCCGCGCACGATCAGGCCAAGCACGCGCTCCGGGTGGGTTTGCGCGTAGGCCAGGGCCAGGGTCGAGCCCCAGGAGCCGCCGAACAGCACCCATTTGTCGATGCCCAGATGTTCGCGGATGCGCTCAAGGTCGGCGACCAGATCCCAGGTGGTGTTGTTTTCGAGGTTGGCGCGCGGGGTCGAGCGACCGCAGCCACGCTGGTCGAAGGTCACAATATGGTACAGGTTCGGGTCGAAGTAGCAGCGGCTCTGGGCGTCGCAACCGGCACCTGGGCCACCGTGGATGAACACGACGGGCAAGCCTTCGGGGGAGCCACTTTCATCGACATACAGGGTGTGGGTGTCATCGACTGCCAGATCATGCCGGGCGTAGGGTTTGATCTGCGGGTACCAAGTCTGCATTGCGCGCTCCGTAGGGTGTCGGGTTCATCCCTGGGGGGACGTCTATTATTTTGCCGTCTGGCATCATAAACCCGAATTGTGCAATGAGCATGTCCTTGAGCACTCAGACCTGTGTCAGCAGTTCGCTCCGCAGATAATCCTACAGTCGCCCCCTCCAGCCCCTCCGACATTTGGACTGTGTGAATGCAGTCAAAATGTCGGAGGGGGCTTGCTCCCGATAGCTATTTGAGCAGCACCCTGAATCATCGGTAACGGCTTTGCCCCCAAGACAAAAACCCTTGCAGCAGCTGCTTCAACACCACCTGGGTCGGCTCCGCAAGGTCGGGGCGATAGCGAAACGGCTCAAACTCCTCCATATACGCGCTCTGGCACAACTCCAGTTGCACGGCATGGATATCCTGCGCCGGGTCGCCGTAGTGCCGGGTGATGTGGCCGCCCTTGAAACGCCCGTTCAGCACATGGGTGTATTGGGGATGCTGAGCACAGATGGCTTCCAGCTGGCGGGCCAATTCCGGATCGCATGCGGCGCCGTTGAAGGTACCGAGGTTGAAGTCCGGCAACTTGCCGTCGAACAGGTGCGCGATTACCGAGCGGATCGAGTGCGCATCGAACAACAGCGCATAGCCGAACTCGGCCTTGAGGCGCGCCAGTTCCTCTTGCAGCTGGCGGTGATAAGGCCCCCAGATCTTCTGCAGGTAGCTCGCACGCTCTTCCTCGGAGGGCGTCTGCCCTTCACGAAACAACGGCACGCCATCGAACAGCGTCTCCGGGTACAGGCCGGTGGTGGCGCCGGCATAAAGCGGCGTGTTATCGGAAGGCCGGTTCAAGTCGATGACAAACCGCGAGTACTCTGCCGCCAGGGTGCTGGCGCCCAGTTCTTCGGCAAAGTCATACAGCAAAGGTATATGCCAGTCGGTGTCCGGCAGGCTTTGCGCCTCGGGGATCAACCCGGCCTCGACCGCAGGCGTCAGGCGCAGGCCGGCGTGGGGCATGCTGATCAGCAGCGGTACGCGGCCTTGTTTGAATGTCAGGACCTTATCCACAACGCTTCTCCTTAAACAGTGACATCGACGCCATGGCGCACGACGCGTTTATCCAGCTCGCCGCCCAGCCAGTAGGCCAGGTCGGCGGGGCGATCGATCTGCCAGGCGACAAAATCCGCAACTTTGCCCACTTCCAGGGAACCATGGGTGTCGCCCATGCCCAATGCGGTAGCCGCGTGTTGCGTGGCGCCAGCCAGGGCTTCTTCCGGGGTCATGCGAAACAGGGTGCAGGCCATGTTCAGCATCAGGCGCACCGACAACGCCGGCGAGGTGCCAGGGTTGAGATCGCTGGCGATGGCGATCTTTACCCCGTGCTTGCGCAGGGCCTCCATCGGCGGCAACTGGGTTTCACGCAGAAAGTAAAATGCACCCGGCAGCAAGACGGCGACGGTGCCGGCAGCGGCCATGGCGATGGCGTCGTCTTCGGTCATGAACTCCAAGTGGTCTGCCGACAGCGCCTGGTAACGCGCCGCCAGGCTCGAGCCATGCAGGGACGAGAGTTGCTCGGCGTGCAGCTTCACCGGCAGGCCGAGTTGCTGGGCTACTTTAAATACGCGCTCAACCTGCTCGGGGGAAAACGCCAGGTATTCGCAGAAGGCATCCACCGCATCCACCAACCCTTCTGCCGCCAGGGCCGGCAGCATCTCGGTGCAGATATGCTCGATGTAGGCGTCGGCGCGGTCCTTGTATTCCGGCGGCAAAGCGTGGGCGGCCAGGCACGTGGCGCGCACACTGACTGGCAGCGCTTCGCCCAGGCGCCGGGCCACGCGCAGCATCTTGCGTTCGTTGGCCAAGTCCAGGCCGTAGCCGGATTTGATCTCCACCGTGGTCACGCCGTCACGCAACAGACTGCGCAGGCGCTTTTCAGCGCTGGCAAATAGTTCATCTTCCGTGGCAGCGCGGGTGGCACGCACGGTGCTGGCGATACCGCCGCCCTTGGCCGCGATGTCGGCGTAGCTGACGCCCTCAAGGCGCTGCTCGAATTCGCCGCTGCGATTGCCGCCAAACACGGTGTGAGTGTGGCAGTCGATCAGCCCGGGGGTGACCCACGCGCCTTGCAGGTCATGCACCTGGGCGTAATCGCCCGTGGGTGCCTGGCTGCGCGGGCCGATCCACTCGATCAGCGAGCCCGCAGTCACCATGGCGGCATCCTCGATAATCGAGTATCTGCCCTGAGCCATGGTTGCGACGTGGCAGTGTTGCCAAAGGGTTTTCATCAACGCCTCCCTAAGTTATCGATGAGACAAAGCCTGTTCGTAATGGACCTTGGCCCCTTGCCCGGCGGCGGGCTTGACCCACAGCAGGTACGCGACGATCAGCAGCACAATCCATACAGCGCCGACCATCAAGGCGGCCTGGGTGTCCGGGAAGTAACCGAGCACACCAAATACAAACAGCATGAACACAATGGCTGCTGCCGGCGCATAGGGCCAGAACGGCACCGGGAATTTCAGTTCGGCGACCTGCTCCTTGGTCATGGAGCGACGCATGGCGACCTGGGTAAACAGGATCATCAGCCATACCCACACAGTGGCGAAGGTGGCAATCGACGCGATCAGCAGGAACACGTTTTCCGGGATCAGGTAGTTGAGCACCACGCCGCCGAGCAACGCGGCCCCCATCACCACCACGGTCATCCACGGCACGCCCTGTTTGGACAATTGCGCGAATCCCTTGGGCGCCTGACCTTGCTGGGCCAGACCGTACATCATGCGGCCGGCGCCGAAGATGTCGCTGTTGATCGCCGACACGGCCGCCGAGATCACCACAATATTGAGAATGGTCGCCGCCGAGCCTATTCCCAGGTTGCTGAAGATCTGCACGAACGGGCTGCCCTGGCTGCCGATCTGCGGCCATGGGTAGATCGCCATCAACACGAACAGGGTCAGCACGTAGAACAACAGGATACGCAGCGGCACCGCGTTGATCGCCTTGGGGATCACCCGCTGCGGGTCCTTGGCTTCGCCGGCCGTGATGCCGATGATTTCGATCCCGCCAAAGGCAAACATCACTACCGCAAACGAGGCAATCAGCCCGCCGATGCCGTTGGGCATGAAGCCGCCGTGGGCCCACAGGTTGCTCAAGCCACTGGCCTGGGTTTCACCCGCCGAGTGAATGCCGAACAGCATGATGCCGAACCCGCCAAGGATCATCGCCACGATGGCGCCAACCTTGAGCAACGACAGCCAGAACTCCATCTCGCCAAAAACCTTGACGTTGCACAGGTTCAGGCCGCCGATCAAAAACACGATGCCCAGCACCCAGACCCAACGGGCGACCTCGGGAAACCAGAAGCCCATGTAGATGCCGAAGGCGGTGACGTCGGCCAGGCAGACGATGATCATTTCAAACGCATAGGTCCAGCCGAGGATAAACCCGGCCATTGGCCCCAGGTAGGTGCTGGCGTACTGGCCGAAGGAGCCGGATACCGGATTGTGCACAGCCATTTCACCGAGGGCGCGCATCACCATGAACACGGCGGCGCCGCCGATCAGGTAGGCCAGCAGCACGGCAGGGCCGGCCATCTGGATGGCCGAGGCCGAACCATAGAACAGCCCGGTGCCGATCGCGGAACCGAGTGCCATGAAGCGAATATGTCGGGCGTTGAGCCCGCGTTTCAAACCTTTTTCTGGCTGGTGCATTTCTCGTCCCTATTATTCTTATCCTGAGAAAAACGCGACCTCACCTGTAGGAGCGAGCTTGCTCGCGAAAAACCTGAGAGCGCTGATGGATGTCAGGTTTACCGCGTAATCGTTGGCGATTTTCGCGAGCAAGCTCGCTCCTAACGTGAAGGCGGCGTCGTGCTTACAAGCTTGGCAGCAACTTGGCCGGTACCAGCTCATTCAGGCAACGGGTGGCGAGCAGTTCGCTGGCGGCGTTGATGTCCGGGGCGAAGAAGCGATCCTTGTCATAGAACGCCACCTTATCGCGCAGGATGCCGCGGGCTTTTTCAAGTGCAGGCGAGGTCTTCAGGCCGTCGCGCAAATCCAGGCCCTGGCAGGCTGCAAGCCATTCCACCGCGAGAATGCCACGGGTGTTCTCGGCCATTTCCCACAGGCGCTTGCCCGCAGCCGGGGCCATGGACACGTGGTCTTCCTGGTTCGCCGAGGTCGGCAGGCTGTCGACGCTATGGGGATGGGCCAGTGCCTTGTTCTCGCTGGCGAGTGCAGCGGCAGTGACCTGGGCAATCATGAAACCGGAGTTCACCCCACCATTGCCTACCAGGAACGGCGGCAGTTGCGACATGTGCTTGTCCATCATCAGCGAGATGCGCCGCTCGCTCAGGGAGCCTATTTCGGCGATGGCCAAGGCCATGTTGTCAGCGGCCATGGCCACCGGTTCGGCGTGGAAGTTACCGCCGGAAATTACGTCGCCTTCGGCGGCAAATACCAGCGGGTTATCCGATACCGCGTTGGCTTCGACCACCAGCACTTCGGCGGCCTGGCGGAACTGAGTCAGGCAGGCGCCCATGACCTGTGGCTGGCAACGCAGGGAGTACGGGTCTTGCACCTTGTCGCAGTTCTGGTGCGACTGCGACACCTGGCTGCTTTCGCCCAACAGGTCACGATAGGCCGCAGCCGAATCGATCTGTCCACGCTGGCCACGCGCCGCATGAATACGCGCATCGAACGGCGAGCGCGAACCCAGTACGGCCTCTACGGTGAGGCCGCCGCAGGTGAGCGCGCCGGCGAACAGGTCTTCACCTTCGAACAGGCCGCGCAATGCATAAGCGGTGGATACCTGGGTGCCATTGAGCAGGGCCAGGCCTTCTTTGGCGGCCAGGGTCAGCGGCGTGAGGCCGGCAACTTTCAGCGCTTCGGTGGCTTCCAGCCATTGACCCTTGTGGCGCGCCTTGCCTTCGCCCAGCAGCACCAGGGACATATGGGCCAATGGCGCCAGGTCACCAGAGGCGCCGACCGAACCTTTCAATGGAATGTGCGGATACACCTCGGCATTGATCAGCGCGATCAGCGCGTCGATCACCTGGCGACGGATCCCGGAGAACCCGCGGCTGAGGCTGTTGACCTTGAGCACCATGACCAGCCGCACCAGCGCATCGCTGATCGGCTCACCGACGCCTGCAGCGTGGGACAGCACCAGGGAACGCTGGAGGTTTTCCAGGTCTTCGCTGGCGATGCGGGTAGAGGCGAGCAGGCCGAAACCGGTGTTGATGCCGTAGGCGGTGCGGTTCTCGGCGAGAATCTGCTCCACACAGGCGACGCTGGCTTCAATCTGGGCCGAGGCGCTGTCATCCAGGCTGAGGGTTACCGGCTGCTGGTAGATGGCCCGCAGTTGGGCGAGGGTCAGTTGGCCTGGAATCAGGTTTAGCGCAGTCACATTCGTTCTCCTTGTGAATTATTCTTGAGTGTTCAGTGCAAATTCGGTAACGCAGTGTCTTTAAGCAACTGGGCAGCGGCGGCAATATCCGGCGCCAGCCAACGGTCCTGCTCGTAAGCGGGGACCACTTCGCGCAGCAAGCGCCAGGCGTGGTCGGTGCCCACGCCGAAGCGCTGGTCCTTGAGGAATTCGAACGCCTGGGCGGCCAGCAAATACTCGATGGCGAGGATCTGGGTGACGTTGACCAGCACCTGGTGCAGCTTGAGCGCGGCGTTGGTGCCCATGCTCAAGTGGTCTTCCTGCAGGCCCGAGGTGACGAAGTTGTCGAGCACCGCCGGTTGCGCCAGTTGACGGTTCTGCCCGCACAAGGATGCGGCGACGTACTGCACGATCATCATTCCGGAGTTGACCCCGGGGTTGCTGACCAGGAACGCCGGCAAGCCGCTGACGTGCGGGTTGATCAGGCGGTCCAGGCGACGTTCGGCCACCGAGCCGATTTCGGCCATGGCAATCGCCAGCATGTCCGCCGCCAGCGCTACGGACTGGCCGTGCGGGTTGGCCTGGGATACCACGCGGTAGTTATCCGGGGTGCCAAGCAGCAGTGGGTTGTCCGTGGCGCTGTTGAGCTCAGTCTCGACCTGGCGGGTGGCGTGCTCAAGCTGATCGCGAGCCGCGCCGTGGATCTGCGGGATCGAACGAATGCTCAGGGCGTCCTGGGTGCGAATACCTTTATTGCTGGCGATGACTTCGCTGCCGTCGAGCAAGGCGCGCAGGTTGCTGCCGACCTGCTGCATGCCCGGGTGCGGCTTGAGGGCGATGATTTCTGCGTCAAAGGCGTCGATCTGGCCGCGCTGGGCTTCGAAGCTCATGGCACCGATCACATCGGCCCATTGCAACAAATGGTGGGCATCGGCCAGGGCCAAACAGCTCAGGCCGGTCATGCACGGCGTGCCGTTGACCAGGCACAGGCCGTCCTTGGCGCCGAGCACCACGGGTTGCAAGCCTTCAGCCTGCAAAGCGTGTTGCGCCGTGACCACCTGGCCGCGATAGCTCACGTTGCCGACGCCGAGCAAGGCCACGCCGACATGGGCCATGTGGGTCAGGTAACCCACCGAGCCCTGGGACGGCACTTGTGGGGTGATGCCGTGATTGAGCAGCGCCAGCAACGAGTGCACCACCTGTGGGTGCAGGCCGGACTTGCCGTGGCTGTAGTTGACGATCGCCGCGCAGATGATCGCGCGGGTCTGCTCGTCGCTGAGCACCGGGCCGACGCCACAAGCGTGGCTCAACAGTGTATTGCGCGACAGCTGGCTCAATTGCTCGCCCTTGAGCGACACGTTGCACAAGGCGCCCAGGCCGGTGTTGACGCCATAGGCGCGCTCGCCGCTGGCGACGATGCGTTGCACGATGGCCTGGGCGTTGTCGATGCGCGCCCAGGCCTGGCCCGAGAGCTCGAGCACGGCGCCATGACGAGCCACGGCGGCCACGTCCTGCCAGCGCATCGGCGCGTCGGCGATGATGATTGTTGTTGCCTGGGGCATCTTCATACCTTCTTTAATTCTTGTGCAGCCTTACCGGCCCAATCGGGGGCAAGCCCCCTCCCACCTTTAAAGGTGTTCACAGTTCAAAATGTGGGAGGGGGCTTGCTCCCGATGGAGCCAGCAGCCTCACCACAAAGCCCGGCTCAGACCACCGCCGCCCGTCGCTGAACAAACCGATCCACATACTCATCCGCCGGCGAATGCAGGATCTCCCGCGGTGTGCCGACCTGGATCAGCTTGCCGTCCTTGAGAATCGCAATGCGGTTGCCGATGCGCACGGCCTCGTCGAGGTCGTGAGTGATAAACACGATGGTCTTGTGCAGGGTCTTTTGCAGCTCGAGCAGCTGGTCCTGCATCTCGGCGCGGATCAGCGGGTCGAGGGCGCTGAAGGCCTCGTCCATCAGGATGATGTCGGTGTCGGCCGCCAGGGCGCGGGCCAGGCCCACACGCTGGCGCATGCCGCCGGAAAGCTGGTGCGGGTATTTGTTTTCATAGCCCTTGAGGCCCACGGTTTCGATCCAGTGCAGGGCGCGCTCGGCACACACCTGCTTGGTTTCGCCACGTACTTTCAGGCCGTAGGCAACGTTGTCGAGCACGCTCTTGTGGGGCAACAGGCCGAAGCTCTGGAACACCATGCTGATCTTGTGTCGGCGGAATTGGCGCAGGGCTTCCATGTCCAGTTGCAGGATGTCTTCGCCGTCTACCAGGATCGCGCCGCTGGTGGGGTCGATCAGGCGATTGAAGTGGCGTACCAGGGTGGACTTGCCGGAACCCGACAGGCCCATGATCACGAAGATCTCACCAGTGCCGATGCTCAGCGACAGGTCATTCACGCCAACCACGCAGCCGGTCTCGGCCAATACCTGGTCCTTGGTCTTGCCTTGGCCGATCATGGCCAGGGCATCCTTGGAACGCGCGCCGAATATCTTGAAAACGTTCTTTACTTCGATTTTGCTGACAGTAGTCATTTGCTCGCCTCATGCCGTGGACGACCATAGGCCTGGGTGATGCGGTCGATGACCACTGCGAGAATCACGATCGCCAGCCCGGCTTCCAGGCCACGGCCAACGTTGAGCGTCTGGATGCCGACAAGCACGTCCTCACCCAAGCCACGGGCGCCGATCATCGAGGCGATCACCACCATCGACAGCGCCATCATGGTGGTCTGATTTATCCCAGCCATGATGCTCGGCAACGCCAGCGGCAGTTGCACGCCGAACAGTTGCTGCCAGCGGTTGGCGCCGAAGGCGTTGATGGCTTCCATGACTTCGCCATCGACCTGGCGAATGCCCAGGTCCGTCAGGCGGATCAGTGGCGGCGCGGCGTAGATCACCGTGGCGAAGATCGCCGGGACCTTGCCCAGGCCGAACAGCATCAGCACCGGGATCAGGTACACGAAGCTGGGCATGGTCTGCATGATGTCGAGCAGTGGCATCAGCACCGAACGCAGGCGATTGCTGCGCGCCGACAGGATGCCCAGGGGAATGCCGATCAGCACCGAGATCACCGTGGCGACCATCATCAGTGCCAGGGTTTGCATCAACTTGTCCCACAGGCCAACGGCGCCCACCAGGAACAGCAAACCGACGATCACCGCCGTGGTTACCAGCTTGCGCGTGGCGTGCCAGGCAATGCCGCCGACGATGGCCAGCATCAGCCACCAGGGCGCCATGCGCAGCAGGCCTTCCAGGTTGACGATGGCCCATAGCAGGGTGTCGGAGATGTGCCGGAACACATCGCCGTAGTTGGTGACCAGCGAGTCCACCCAACCGTTGACCCAGTCGGCGATGGAAAACGTAAAACTCTCAGGAAACATATCGTGCTCTCGATCCAGTGGGTTGTGGCCAGCCGCCCGGCCACCCCTGAGGGTAGCCGTGCACACTTGACCTACAAGGCCGCTTCGATTTTCTTGGCTGCGTCGTCGCTCACCCAGGCGTGCCAGACTTCAGGATGTTCCTTGAGGAAAATTTTCGCCAGTTTTGGCGACTCAATGCGCTCCTTGGCCATGCGCCCGAGGTTCTGGTTCAGCAGGTCGATGGGCAGGTTGACCTTTTCCAGCACGGCCACCAGTTCCGGGGCTTGCTCGTGGAAGGTCTTGGACAGGCCGACCTTGATGTGCACGCTCTTATCCACGCCGGGCTTTTCTTCCAGCTTGACCAAATCCACCTGGCCCATCAGCGGCGTCGGCGACCAGTAGTAGAAGAGGATCGGCTCGCCGCGCTTGTAGCTCGACAGCACCGCCGCATCCAGCGCCGGGCCGGTGCCTGGGCGGAAGTTGGTGTAGGTGCTTTCCAGGCCGTAGCTCTTGAGCATTTCGCTGTTGTCCAGCTCACAGGTCCAGCCGGCCGGGCAGTTGTAGAAACGGCCCTTGGAGGGTTCTTCCTGGTCCTTGAACACCGAGGCGTATTTGGCCAGGTCGGCGATGCGTTTCAGGTCCGGGGCCTTGGCTTCCAGCTTGCGCTTGGCGTCGCCTTCGATCACATAACGCGGCACGTACCAACCTTCCACCGCGCCGACCACCGGGGCACCGACGCCGACGACCTTGCCGGCCTTTTCGGCCTTGTTCCAGACTTCACTGCGGCCTACCCACTCCTCGGCGAATACCTGGATGTCATTGCTGCCCAGGGCGTTTTCCATGGTGATGGAGTTGCCCGGCAGGCTGTCGGTTTTGCAGTCGTAGCCTTTTTCCAGCACGGTTTGCAGGATGTCGGTGAGCAACATGCCGCTTTCCCAGTTCAGGCCAGCGAATTTCACCGGTTTGCCGGATTCGCACCAGCCGGCCGCCTGGGCGCCGGCGCTTGTCAGCAAGCCCACTGAGAACAAGGTAGCCAGCAAGGTCTTATTCATAGTCATTGTTGTGACGCTCCCAATCATGAAATGGATTACGGCAGTCAGTAGGCGTCCTGCCCTGTCCACGTCCCATCAGGCTTGTGCAGCCAGCCCGCTTGTTGTGGGTAAAGCGCCCTGCTCTTTTGGCAGGATCAGGTGATCAGGTACCGTGCCGTGCCATTTTTTCGCACACACGTAATACAGGGCCGCCGGCAGTACCAGGCCGATGATCCAGGAAATATCCACGCCACCCAGCGTGGCCACCAAAGGTCCGGTGTAGAACTTGGTGGCGATGAACGGCAGTTGCACCAGCACGCCGAAGACATAGACGCTGATACCCAGCAGGTTCCAACGCCCGTAGCGGCCGTTCGGGTCGGCCAGTGCCGGCACGTCATAGCGCTCGCGGGTGATGCAGTAGTAATCCACCAGATTGATCGCACTCCAGGGGGTAAAGAACGCCAGCAGGAACAAGATGAAAGACTTGAACGCACCGAGGAACGAGTGCTGGCCGAGCAACGCAATCAGGGTGGCCGTACCAACAATCGCCAACACGAACATCAGGCGCTGCAGCCGCGTGACCTCCAGGCGACCACGGAAACCGCTGACGATGGTCGCAATGCACATGAAGCTGCCGTAGGAGTTCAGCGTCGAGATGGTGACCTTGCCGAACGCGATGCTGAAATACAGCAATGCAGCGGTGGCGCCCGTGCCGCTCAAGCCCACGATATAAGCCACTTCATGACCGGCGAACTGCCCGTTGGACATGGCCGCGGCAAACACGCCGAGGACCATCGCCACCTGCGCACCGGTGACCGAGCCCGCGCCAGCGGCGAGAAAGGTTTTCACCGATGAGGTCTGGCTCGGCAGGTAACGCGAATAATCCGCCACATACGGGCCGAAGGCGATCTGCCAGGATGCCGCGAGCGACACGGCCAGCAGAAAACTGCTCCAGCTGAAATGGCGGATCTGCAGGAGCGCGCCAACGTCGGTCTGGCTCATCAGGCGACTGAACAAGTAGACAAAGGCAATCACGCCAATGACGCTGGCGACACGACCGATGAAATGGATCACCCGATAACCCAGCACGGTGACGAGCACGATGACACTGGCGAAGATCAGGATGCCGACACTGTCGCTGACTCCAAACAACTGCCCCAGCGCCTGACCCGACAACACGGTGCCAGTTGCGGTGAAACCCAGATACATCAAGCACACCAGCACGATCGGGATGGCCGCGCCATACACGCCGAACTGCACCCGGCTGGAAATCATCTGCGGCAGGCCAAGCTTGGGTCCTTGGGCCGCATGCAAGGCCATGACGCCGCCGCCAATCAGTTGACCGACCAGCAGGCCGATCAACGACCAGAACACATCACCGCCCAGCACCACCGCCAGGGCCCCGGTGACAATCGCAGTGATTTGCAGGTTGGCGCCCATCCACAGGGTGAACTGACTGAATAGACGACCGTGTCTTTCCGCTTCCGGGATGTAGTCGATCGAGCGCCTTTCGATCAACGGGGTGGTGTCATTCGCAGCCATGTTGTTCAACCTCTGATGGATTGTTCGATGCTTTTCTGTAGGAGCGAGCTTGCTCGCGAAAAATGTACATTCAACGCAGCGAGGCGCCTGGAATACCTTCGCGAGCAAGCTCGCTCCTACAGTAGGTGCGTCAGCCAGTGATCATCGGCAGGTTCAGACCCTGCTCTTTAGCGCAATCGATAGCGATCTGATAACCCGCATCCGCATGACGCATCACTCCCGTCGCCGGGTCGTTATGCAGCACCCGCGCAATGCGCTCAGCCGCTTCGTCGGTACCGTCACACACGATCACCATGCCCGAATGCTGGGAGAAGCCCATGCCCACGCCGCCGCCGTGGTGCAGCGAAACCCAGGTCGCGCCGCTGGCGGTGTTAAGCAAGGCGTTGAGCAGTGGCCAGTCGGATACGGCGTCAGAGCCGTCCTGCATGGCCTCGGTTTCGCGGTTCGGGCTGGCGACGGAGCCGGAGTCCAGGTGGTCACGGCCAATCACCACCGGCGCGGACAGTTCGCCGCTGCGTACCATTTCGTTGAAGGCCAGGCCTAGCTTGGCGCGCTGGCCCAGGCCAACCCAGCAGATGCGTGCCGGCAGGCCCTGGAAGCTGATGCGCTCGCGAGCCATGTCCAGCCAGTTGTGCAGGTGGGCGTCGTCCGGTATCAGTTCTTTGACTTTGGCGTCGGTCTTGTAGATGTCCTGCGGGTCGCCGGACAGTGCAGCCCAACGGAACGGGCCGATGCCACGGCAGAACAGCGGGCGGATATAGGCTGGTACGAAACCCGGGAAGTCGAAGGCGTTTTCCACGCCTTCTTCTTGAGCCATCTGGCGGATGTTATTGCCGTAGTCGAAGGTCGGGATGCCTTGTTTCTGGAATTCCAGCATGGCTTTGACGTGCACGGCCATCGACTGCTTGGCGGCCTTGATCACGGCGGCGGGCTCGGTCTTGGCGCGGGCGCGGTATTCGTCCCAGGTCCAGCCGGCCGGCAGGTAGCCGTTAAGCGGGTCGTGGGCGCTGGTCTGGTCGGTGACCATGTCCGGGCGTACACCACGCTTGACCAGTTCCGGCAGGATTTCGGCGGCGTTGCCCAGCAGGGCGATGGAAATAGCCTTGCCTTCCTTGGTGTACTTGGCAATGCGCGCCAGGGCGTCGTCGAGGTCGGTAGCTTGCTCGTCGACATAACGGCTGCTCAGGCGGAAATCGATGCTGACCTGCTGGCATTCGATGTTCAGCGAGCAGGCGCCAGCCAGGGTTGCCGCCAGCGGCTGGGCACCGCCCATGCCGCCGAGACCGGCGGTGAGCACCCAGCGGCCGGTGAGGTCGCTGTTGTAATGTTGGCGGCCAGCTTCGACGAAGGTTTCGTAGGTGCCCTGAACGATGCCCTGGCTGCCGATGTAGATCCAGCTGCCGGCGGTCATCTGGCCGTACATGGCCAAGCCCTTGGCATCCAGTTCGTTGAAGTGTTCCCAGCTGGCCCAGTGCGGCACCAGGTTGGAGTTGGCGATCAGCACACGGGGCGCATTGCTGTGGGTCTTGAACACGCCGACCGGTTTACCCGATTGAACCAACAGGGTTTCGTCGTCGTTCAGATTGGTGAGGCTCTCGACGATCTGGTCGTAGCACTCCCAATTGCGCGCCGCACGGCCAATACCGCCGTACACAACCAGTTCTTTCGGGTTCTCGGCCACTTGCGGGTCGAGGTTGTTCATCAGCATGCGCAACGGCGCTTCAGTCAGCCAGCTTTTGGCGGTGAGCTTGTTACCGCGGGCGGCGCGGATTTCGACGTCACGGTATTTTGTAGGCCTAGCTTTCGAAAAATCGGTCACTGCTGGACTCCTCGGCATGATGCGCGAACATGGATGGTGCGAAGGAGAGTCTTACGCACACATCTTTACTTGTATGTACAAGCATATGCAATCGAGCGGCCAACTCTTTGAGTGAGCCCTGCAGATTTTTTTCGAAGATGAGCAAAAGCCTTGAAAATAAAGGCTTCAAAGCTTGATGAAATTTCTTACGGAAAGGTTTTGCGGCTACGAGGATTGGTCACGACAGCGCAGCTTTGCGTCACGCTGGGGCATTCGGTAACAAATTGGTGCGCGAGTTGGAAACAGATCTATGGGTCACACAAAAACAAATGTGGGAGGGGGCTTGCCCCCGATAGCAGTAGTTCAGTCAATTTATAAGTGACTGATACACCGCTATCGGGAGCAATCCCCCTCCCACATTTTTCAACCGCGTGCGGTCAGTTCGATCAGGCAGCAACGGCCAGTGACCGAGATATCCAGCAAGCCCGCGTTACCGTCCACTTGCAGGCAATCGTGATGACCGAGTTTCTCGTCCAACACCTTCACTTCATCCGCCACGCTGAACACCAGCACTGTCTGCGCCGTGCTGAAAAACCGCTGCACGCCATCCACCCACTGCAAACGCGCGTGATAACGCTCAGGCGAATAGATCAGGTTGAAATCGCGGATTGGCCCGGTAATCAGGCGGCACGTCACTTGACTGTCTCCCTCGAACGCGAACGGCTGCAACGGTAACAACCCGCGCTGCTCCTCACCGTCCACGGTCAGCACCATGCCAGCCCCCTTGATCACCGTAATCACGCGCTGGTAACCGGCGAACGTGGAGAATTCGCCCGATTCGGCAATATCGGCAATCGACAGGCGCCAGCCAAATCCATCCAGGCCAGTGCCCGCATCACGGGTGATCTCTTCGGTACTGCCGCCGCCGTTTTTCCACGGCATGCGCACGTAGTCGGCGGCGCGCCAGATCTTGACTTCACTCATTTGCTGAAACGTCCTTCGAGGCTGTGACGGGAACCAGGATGGATCAACCGCGCAGCGGTCACCGGCTGGCGACCCGACCAGGTGCGGCGACGAATCAACAGGCACGGCTCGCTCGGCTCGATCTGCAACAACTTGCACTCAGCGGCGTCGGCAAGGATCGCCTCAACCACGTGCTCGCCCTCGGTCAATGGCGCGACCTGATTCAGGTAGGCATAGGGGGTTTGCTGGGTGAAGTCCTGCTGCAAGTATTCCGGCGCAACCAGGGCGTTGACGAAACGATCTTCGATTTGCACAGGAATGTCGTTCTCGTAATGCACGATCAACGAATGAAACACCCGCCCGCCTTCGCGCATCTCCAGGGCCACGGCACGCTCGGAACCGGCGGCTTCTTCGCCCAGGGTGATGACCTGGCACGTGTGCCGATGCCCGCGGGAGGCAATTTCATCGGCGATGTTGTGCACTTCAAACAGCGCGGACTGGCTCTTCGGCTCGGCGACGAACGTGCCGACCCCTTGCATGCGCACCAACATCCCTTCGGCGGTCAGTTCGCGCAGCGCGCGGTTGATGGTCATGCGGCTGAAGCCCAACTGGCTGACCAGCTCGCTTTCCGACGGCACGCGGTAGTGGGGCGGCCAGTTGCCGTTGAGGATCTGCTGGCTGATCATCTGTTTGACGCGGGCATACAAGGGCGCCGGACTTTCGTCCATGTGGGCAGCCAGCGAAGACTTGGCGGGCGGAGTCGGCACAGGGAATCCTTGCAGGGGGAAAAGATGCATAGATTGCCGGAGTTTACCGAGCAGGCAAACGTCTGTATATGTATATACAAATAAACACACGACCGGGGTGCCTTGATCATGTCCGCCTTCTTTGCCGAACGCGCGCTGCTGCCTAATGGATGGGCCAACGATGTACGTCTTGAAGTCAGCGCCGATGGCCTGCTGACCCAGGTTGAGCCCAATGCCAGTGCAGACGCTGCCGAACGGCTCAGGGGCCCGGTATTGGCGGGCATGCCGAACCTGCATTCCCATGCGTTCCAGCGCGCCATGGCGGGCCTGGCCGAGGTGGCCGGCAACCCCAATGACAGTTTCTGGACCTGGCGCGACCTGATGTACCGCATGGTCGGCCAGATCAACCCCGAGCAATTGCAGGTCATCGCCCGTCAGCTGTATATCGAAATGCTCAAGGCCGGCTACACCTCGGTGGCCGAGTTTCATTACGTGCACCACGATGTCAGCGGCGAGCCCTATGCCGACCGTACCGAACTGTCGCGCCAGATCAGCCTGGCGGCCGCCAGCAGCGGGATCGGCCTGACGTTGGTGCCGGTGCTTTACACCCACTCTGGATTCGGCGGCCAGGCGCCGAATGAAGGGCAGCGCCGTTTTATCCACAGCACCGAGAGTTACCTGGACCTGCAAGCACGCTTGCAGCCAATTCTGGCGGCACAACCTGCGCAGCAACTGGGCCTGTGTTTCCACTCGCTGCGCGCCGTTACACCGCAACAAATCAATGAAGTCCTGGCGGCCAGTGACAAGACTTGCCCGGTGCATATCCACATCGCAGAGCAGCAAAAAGAAGTCGACGACTGCCTGGCCTGGAGCGGCAAGCGTCCATTGCAGTGGCTGTATGACAATGTCGAGGTGGATGAACGCTGGTGCCTGGTGCACGCCACCCATGCCGACCCCGATGAAGTGACACGCATGGCCAAGAGCCGAGCGATTGCCGGTTTGTGCCTGACCACCGAGGCAAACCTGGGCGATGGGATTTTTCCGGCGGTGGATTTCCTCGCCCAGGGTGGACGCATGGGTATCGGGTCCGATAGCCATGTATCACTGAGTGTGGTGGAAGAATTGCGTTGGCTGGAATACGGCCAGCGCTTGCGCGATCAACGGCGTAATCGCCTGTATCGCAGTGATCAGCCGATGGTTGGGCGCACGTTGTTCGATGCTGCGCTGGACGGTGGCGCACAGGCGCTGGGCCAGCCGATTGGTCGTTTGGAAGTGGGTAAGCGTGCGGATTGGATCGTGCTGGACGGTAACGATCCGTACCTGGCCACCGCCAATGAGGATGGGATTCTCAACCGCTGGTTGTTCGCCGGTGGCGATCGGCAGGTGCGCGATGTGCTGGTCAATGGCAAGTGGGTGGTGCGGGACGGGCGGCATGCCGGTGAAGAGGAAAGCAGCCGGGCATTCACCCAGGTCTTGAAGGCTCTGTTGGGCTAACGGCCAACACCTAACAAATGTGGGAGGGGGCTTGCTCCCGATAGCGGTGTATCAGTATCAGATGTACTGGCTGACATACTGCATCGGGAGCAAGCCCCCTCCCACATTCAATTACTGCGAACTCTTGGCCATTTGTTTATCTGAAGTACGCCAGATCAACCGCGTAGTGTCATACCCCTGCTGCCGCGCCCTACTGAGCAAGTCTTCACGGGTATCGGCGCTCACCGTCGGCGTGCGCGACAGGATCCACATATAGCGCCGGCTCGGGCTGCCGACGATGGCGGTCTTGTAGTCATCGCTCACATACAGCACCCAGTAATCGCCCTTGGCGACGCCCGGCAGCAGTGACGTGAACCAGTTATTGAATTCGACCCAAAGCTTGTCGGTCTTGCCGGGCACTTGCGGTGTGGCCGTGCCTTTGGCTTCCTGCCACTTCCACTCAGGTGTCAGGCAGCGGTTGAACACCGACATGTCGCCATCGGGCAGCAAGGTATAGCGCGCTTCGGATTGCGCGCAGTTGCGCTGGAAGTACATGGGCAATCGGGCCAACTCATACCAGGTGCCCTGGTACCGCTTGAGGTTGACGTTACTTGCCGTCTTGGGTTGCAGATCATCGCCAGAATGGCTGGCACAGCCCGCCAAAAACAGGCTGGCGCAAAGGAACAAAACAAAACGCATCATTCTTCTTCTCCCGCAGGCTCGCGCCCCGGTTTACTTCAGGCCTTGCCCGGAAAACATCAGAACTTTGTCACCGGCGTACTGCACGCTGATAAAGCTGTTTTTATCGCCCCAGGTGCAGCTGGACATGCCCAGTGCGCCGGAACAATCGGTTGGCTTGCCCAGCAACGACTCCACCTCGGCCTTGGCCATGCCGGCTGAGAGCTTTTGGTAGTTTTCTTGGGTGACCTTGCTGCAAGCGGCTAAGAGCACGCAAAAAGCCAGCAGGGCGAGACGGCGTAAAGACATGGAAAAGCTCCTGGAGAGACAAAGCAGCTGGGGTATCTGCCAGAAGCTTAGAAGGGAAAAGAGGTGTCTGGTTCCCGATGAAGGGTGGTATTTCTTTTTTCTGCGCGAGGGCTCTTTTGAAAACCTTTTTGGGCGCGCAAGGCGCCTTTCGTCACTCCTTTCCACCGAGGACTTAATTAAGACTAAAATCAGTCCATTATTAAAAGGGAGCATCCCCCATGAAATTTTCATCACAAATAAAACCGATCAGCTACCTCAAAAGCCATACGGCTGAGATTGTCAAAACCCTCACTGAAAGCCGCGAACCGTTGGTAATCACTCAAAATGGTGAAGCGAAGCTGGTGGTGATGGACGTAAAGAGCTTTGAAGAGCAGGCGGAAACCATGGCCTTGTTGAAACTCTTGGCTTTAGGTAATCGGCAAATTGAACTGGGCCAGTACCAAGACATGGAGGACGTGTTCGCTGAGCTGGACAAGGACGACGCCCAATGAGTTTCACCGTCGTTATTCTCCATTCAGCAAAAATTCACCTAAAGGATCTCAAGTCCTACCTTACCCGGCAGTTTTCCAGCGCAACCTGGCAGGCGACCTACGAGCAGCTAAAGCAGGCAATACGTCGACTCGAAACTCAGCCCTACGTGGGCTCGATCCCTGAAGAGATCGAGACGTTGAATCTGAGTCAATACCGGCAGGTAATCTGCGGGATGAACCGGATCATCTATGAGGTTAGAGACCAGACGGTGTACATCCATATCATTGTCGACACACGCAAGAACCTGCAGGCACTGCTGCTCAAAAACCTCATCCAATAAAAAGCCCCGAAAACGCTGAAACGTTTCGGGGCCTTCTGTCATTCAACTATCAAAGCTCGAATGCTCCATCACCACAGAAATTACTTCTTGTGGTAACCGGTCACTCGCTCAACTTCTTCCTTCGAACCCAGGAACACCGCCACGCGCTGGTGCAGGCCTTCGGGCTGGATATCGAGGATACGCTGGTGGCCATCGGTGGACGCACCGCCCGCCTGCTCGACCAGGAACGACATCGGGTTGGCTTCGTACATCAAACGCAGTTTGCCCGGCTTGGAAGGCTCGCGGCTGTCACGTGGGTACATGAACAGGCCGCCACGGGTCAGGATGCGGTGCACATCGGCCACCATCGCAGCAACCCAGCGCATGTTGAAGTTCTTCTTCAACGGGCCTTCTTCGCCTTCCATCAGCTCGTTGACGTAACGTTTCACCGGCTCTTCCCAGTGACGCTGGTTGGACATGTTGATCGCGAATTCCTGGGTAGAGGCAGGAATCGAAATGTCTTCGTGGGTCAGCACAAAGCTGCCCATCTCGCGGTCGAGGGTGAAGCCCTTGACGCCGTCGCCCAGGGTCAGCACCAGCATGGTCTGCGGGCCGTAGATCGCGTAGCCGGCAGCCACCTGCTCAGTGCCTGGCTGCAGGAAGGCCTTTTCGTTCAGCGCTTCGTTCTGGCTCAGGTATTCGCTAGGGCAACGCAGTACCGAGAAGATGGTGCCGACCGGTGCGTTGATGTCGATGTTGGACGAGCCGTCCAGTGGGTCGAATACCAGCAGGTACGCGCCTTTCGGATATTTGCCCGGGATCTGGTAGGCATTGTCCATTTCTTCGGACGCCATGCCGGCCAGGTGACCGCCCCATTCGTTGGCTTCGAGCAGGATCTCGTTGGAAATTACGTCGAGTTTCTTCTGCACTTCGCCCTGCACGTTCTCAGTGCCCATGCTGCCCAGCACGCCACCCAGGGCGCCTTTGGACACGGCGTGGCTGATTTCCTTGCAAGCACGCGCCACCACTTCGATAAGGAAGCGCAGATCAGCAGGCGTGTTGTTGCTGCGGGTCTGCTCGATCAAATAGCGACTCAGGGTAACGCGGGACATGGACGGCTCCGGAAAATAGGGGGCTGAAAACCCGCGCAGTTTAGCGCGAGTCGGGGCGTATTTCCTCTAATCAGAGGATTTAACTCCAATAGAGTTCACGGCTTGCCCGCAGGCTCAGCCCGCTTGGGCGGCAGCGGTGCGAAATACCCCACCACCAGCAGCAACCCACCCACGCCGATGAACGACACGATCCGCGCCAGGCCGCCGCGGTTGCTCAACTCGACAAAGAACAGCTTGGCCACCACCACCGCAATCAGCACCGCACCGACCAGCCACACTTCGCGACGATGGCGCAGGTGGCCGCCGATCATCAGGCCGAGGGCAATGAGTGTCCAGACAATCGACAAGCCCGCCTGGACCCGCATCGACTCCAGCAGCGCCTCCAATTGAAATGGCACAGCGCCCCAATGGTGGGCGGTGCGCATCACCAGCGCGGTAAAGAAAGCAAACAACGAGGCACCCACCACCGCCTGGGCGATCAATGTCACTTGCAGACCACGTTGCGCCGCCACGCTGTGCGACCACAGGTACACCCCGAGCAACGCAAACAGCAGGCCCAGGTCCAGCGGGCTGATCAGCGGCACGTAGGGCAGCGGCCTGGCCGTGCCGTCGCTGAATATATTTGCCAGCCAGAACCAACCCAGCATCAGCACGGCCAGGGGCAGCGCGGCCAACACGCGGTACTCACGCGGGCAGGCCGACACCGGCCACGGCCAGGCACGTGGCGCAGCCGCCAGCACCAGATACAGGCTCGGCAGGAGCGCCCAACCCAGCCAGCGCCAGGCGCTGTATTCGCTCGACAGCAGCATCAGGCCGTAGCGCAGCTCCAGCGTCAGCACGCCGATCAACATCCAACAGCCGAGCACATGGGCAACACTCAGCGCTTGCTGCGGCACCAGCGACGCCAGGCGGCGCAGCGAAACGAAGTGCAGCGCGAAAACCGCCACCCACGCCATCCCGGCGAGGTTGGCCGCCGGGTGGTGGTACTCATTCCATGTGCCGAGCAGCACCATACCGACAACCGGCATCAGCAAGGTGCACACCGCCCCGAGCGCCACCCAACGCAGGCGTAGCGCCAGCCAGCACCACATCCCCGTGCTCAGCGCCGCTGCCGCGTATAACCAGGTTGCGTGCCAATCCGTCGGGGCTGAGCGCCACACTTCGCCGAGCACGGCCAGCCCCCACCACACCACGCCCCAGCCCAGCAGCAGTTTGGAGCCGCGGGTCGATTGCTGCTGCCGCAAACACCAGGCACTGGCCATTGCGGCCAGGGCGATGATCATCGGAGTGTAGAAATGACTGTCCGGGTCGAGCGCAAAGCTGATGCCGCCGAGCAGTTGCACGGCCACGGCACAACGCACCCAAGCCTGCGAACCGAGCCGCCGGCCTGCCCACGCCGTCACCAGGCCGGCGAACGACCAGCCGATGACGCTGCCCTGGGTCGACCACAGCAACGGCGCCAGCAGATATCCACAGCCCAGGCCGAGCGCCGCAAGCCACGGCGCGCCTTTACGTTCCCAGGCGCGGGCGTGCTCAGGCGCGGCTTTGTGAACCTGATAGAACGTGAACAGCAACGCTGCGCCTAGCAACAGCGCACTCAGTGCAGGTCCCTCCAGCAGCGTGTCTGTACCGGGGCGCAACTCGCTGAAAAACACCAATGCCGAGCCCAGCTGCAGCAACAAGGCAAATCCCCGCGCCAATAGCCGCTGTTGGCGCAAGCCGAGCCAGAAGATTCCGGCACCCTCCACTGCCCAGGCCGCCGTGGTCCAACGCGCATCGAGCCCCAGGGGGATCGCCAGGCTGGCGAAAATCACCCCAAGGGCCAGGCAGGTTTGCGCCAGCAATAAGACACGCCCGCCACTCAGCCAGCGCGCCAGGGCCATGTAGAGAATGCCCAGCGCCAAGGCACTGAACGCTGCGGCAAATTCCAGGTGCTGTACCAATGCGAACTGCAACCCAAAGCCCACCAACGGCGGACCGAACAGCAGGCTGCCGTCGACATAATCGCCTTTGGCCGCCGACCAACGCAGCCATGCGCCACGGCTGTCGCCCTCAGGTGCATCCCCCAACTCCTGCAACTTGCGCCGGGCAAACAACAAGCCGACGGCCAGGTACATCAGGAAAAATACAATCAGGAACGGCTCGGTGCTCCACAACATGTCCGGCGTATAGGCACGCATACCCCAGGCGAAGCCGATACCGAAAGTGCCGACAAAGCCGATCAGGTTGAGTGGGCGCCAAGCCTTGAACCACGCGATGGCAAGGATGCCGGCATTGAGCAGGGCGAAGTAGCTGAACAACGTCACATGGCTGCCGGCACCGGTAGACGCCAGCAGCGGCGCAGCAAAACCGCCCAGCGCGGCCGCGCAGGCCAGGCCCAGCGCATCTTGGGTGAGCGCCAGAATCGCGGAAAACACGGTAACGACCACCAACAGGCCAAACGCCGTGCCCGGGTCGATCAACGGGTGCAAGCGCATCGCGGCGAATACCGTCAGGTAAAGTACTGCAATCCCGGCGCCTTGCAGCATCAGGCCGTAATTGCGGTTACGCCGCCGCAACCACCAACCCAGGCCCAGCAGGCCGATGGCAGCCGCCGCTACCCCGGCGTACCGCAGCTGGATCGGCACCACCATGCCTTCCGTGGCGTAGCGCAACAGGAACGCCAGGCCAAGGAACAACAGCACCAAACCGACACGCAGCACGGTGTTGCCGCCGAACAACCAATTGCGTGCAGCGGTAATGGCGCGTTCGATCAGGTTGGGGCTGCGTAGTGGTTCAGGTGGGCGAGGCGTGGCATTGGGCGCCCAGGCGTCATCCGGTAGCGGCCGGCTCGGCTCGGCAATCATGGCCACAGGCGTCAATTCAGCAGGCAGATCCCAAACCAGTTCGGACGGTTTGGCGACAGGTGCCGGCTCAGGCAAAGGGGTTTGCGCTGCAACGTTGCTGGTCGGCGTGGGCACTTCCAGCTGCCGCAGGCGCTCGCCCAAGGCTATCAGCGCCTTCTGCGTGGTTTCCAACTGACTGGCCTGCTGCTGCGCCTGGGCCGACAACTGCGACAAGCGAAGCGCCTGGCCGATGCCCAACCCAAACAATGCACCGATACCCGCATCGCTGAACGACTCATCGAGCGCCCAGCCGAGTACCAGGCCAATCAGCATGAAAATCCATTGCATGGTCGATATTCCCTGAGCGAACCGGAGGCCAGTATATCGACACAGACTTAATGTGGGAGGGGACTTGCTCCCGATAGCGGTGGATCAGCTGATACATTCAATGCTGACACTCCGTCATCGGGGGCAAGGCCCCTCCCACATTTTGTGTTGCGGTGTTTAGTCGAGAGCTTTCCAGATCTCGGTGGCGTATTCGCGGATGGTACGGTCCGAAGAGAACCAGCCCATCCTTGCCGTATTCAGCACTGCTGAACGCCACCATTCCTTGGAATCATGCCAATGCGCCTCGACCCGTGCCTGGGCGTCCCAGTAGGAGTCGAAGTCGGCGCACACCAGGAAGCGGTCGTAGTCGATCAGCCCGTCGATCAGGCCGACATAACGCCCCGGATCATCCGGCGAGAACACACCTCCGCGGATTGCTTGCAACACGTCGTTCAAACGATGGGACACGGCGATGTCCGGCCCGGCGTTGAATTCACCGGCATGCTTGCGCGCTTCCACCTGTTGGGCACTGAGGCCGAAGATAAACATGTGCTCGGCACCGACACGCTCGTGCATCTCCACGTTGGCACCGTCCATGGTGCCGATGGTCAACGCACCGTTGAGGCCGAACTTCATGTTGCTGGTGCCGGAAGCCTCGAAGCCAGCAGTGGAGATCTGCTCCGACAAGTCCGCCGCCGGGATGATGCTTTCCGCCAGGCTGACGTTGTAGTTGGGCAGGAACACCACCTTGAGCAAACCGCGCACGGTCGGGTCGTTGTTGACGGTGCGGGCGATGTCGTTGGTCAGCTTGATGATCAGCTTGGCCTGGTGGTAGCTGGCCGCCGCCTTGCCGGCGAAGATTTTCACCCTTGGCACCCAGTCGACCTCGGGTTCGGCACGAATCGCCTGGTACAGGGCCACGGTGTGCAGCAGGTTGAGCAGTTGGCGCTTGTATTCGTGGATGCGCTTGACCTGCACATCGAACATCGCCGCCGGGTTGACCGCGATGCCCAGGCGCTCATGGATGATCTCGGCCAGTGCACGCTTGCTGTGCAAGCGCTGTTCGGCGAAGGATTTGCGGAAGGTCTGTTTCTCGGCGAAGGTTTCCAACTCCGTCAGGCGGGTTTCCATGCTATCGAGAATGTCCGGGCCCAGGGCCTGCACCAGCATCTCGGTCAACTTGGGGTTGGCCTGGTAGAGCCAGCGGCGGAATGTGATGCCGTTGGTCTTGTTGTTGATCCGTTCGGGGTAAAGCTTGTGCAGTTCGGAGAACACCGTGCTGCGCATCAGCTGGGTATGCAAGCCGGACACGCCGTTGACGCTATGGGAGCCGAGGAACGCCAGGTTGCCCATGCGCACGCGGCGGCCGTTGTCTTCTTCGATCAGTGATACGGCGCGCAGTACGTCGAAGTCGTGGATGCCCTTGGCGCGCAGCGAGTCGATGTGCTGGGCGTTGATCAGGTAGATGATCTGCATGTGCCGGGGCAACATGCGCTCCATCAAACCTACAGGCCAGGTTTCCAGTGCTTCGGGTAGCAAGGTGTGGTTGGTGTAGGAAAGCGTTTCGACGGTGACGTCCCACGCGGCTTCCCACGGAATATCATGCAGGTCGACCAGCTGGCGCATCAACTCGGCCACGGCGATGGACGGGTGGGTATCGTTGAGCTGGATGGCGGCGTGTTCGCCCAGGCTCAGCACCGAGCCGTGCATGTTCTTGTGGCGGCGCAGCAAATCCTGCAGTGAAGCGGAGACGAAGAAATATTCCTGGCGCAGGCGCAATTCCTGCCCGGCTTCGGTGCTGTCGGCCGGGTACAGCACGCGGGAGATGCTTTCGGCGCGGGCCACTTCGGCGACGGCGCCCAAGTGGTCACCGGCATTGAAGCGCTCCAGATGCAAGTCTTCCACGGCCCGTGCACGCCACAGGCGCAGGGTGTTGACGCTGGCGCCGCGCCAGCCGACTACCGGTGTGTCATAGGCTACTGCGCGTACGGTCTCGTTGGGCGACCACACCTGGATCATCTTGCCGGAGGCGTCCGCAATAGTTTCGACACTGCCGCCAAAGCCGATCGGGTAAATCACCTCGGCGCGCTCAAACTCCCACGGGTTGCCAAAATCCAGCCAGCGCTCGGTTTGTTCCTGCTGCCAGCCGTCGACGATGGCCTGGCGGAACAGACCGTGCTCATAACGGATGCCATAACCGTGGCCGGCAATGCCCAGGGTCGACATGCTTTCCATGAAGCAGGCGGCCAGGCGCCCCAGGCCACCGTTGCCGAGCGCCGCGTCGGGCTCCAGCAGGCGGATGCGTTCCAGGTCGACGCCCAGTTCGGACAAGGCTTCGCGGGCGATTTCCAGTACCCCAAGGTTGCTCAAGCTGTCGTAGAGCAAGCGGCCGATGAGGAATTCCAGGGACAGGTAGTAAACGCGCTTCTGGCCTTTGCGATAAATACGCCGCGTATGGTCCATCCAGTGATCGACCATCTGGTCGCGGGCGGCCAGGGCAATGGCTTCGAACCAGTCGTGGTCGAAGGCGTGATCCGGGTCCTTGCCCACCGCGTAGGTGAGTTTGGTCAAGACAGCATCGCGGAATGCGGCTACCTCTGCTTCTCGTGCAAGTGGTTCCTGAGACATCAGATGCGACCTCGGGCGAGATAGAAGGAGTTGCTAGAGCCTAGACGCTCTGACACACGGCGCCGGCTCTGGTTCGTCAGTTTTTTAACTCATTCACTATTAAAGGGATTAGATGCAGGGGTCGTGCCCGAACGCCACTGAAGATGAAAAACCTGAAAATATTGTTCAAAAAATCATCAATCCCGGTATGATCGCGCGCCCGGACACCGCCCCACCTTGGAACCCTGATGAAGCCTCAACTGATCGCCGCCGCGGAACTCGACCGCCTCGAAACGTGGCAGAAATATTCCGCCCACATGTGCGGCGGCTGCGTATCCAGCTGCTGCACCCTGCCGGTGGAGGTGAAGATCAAGGACCTGATCCGCATTGGCATCGTCGATGAATTCGAGCGCGGCGACCCGCCGAAGAACATCGCCAAGCGCTTGCAGAAGGAAGGCATCGTCGAGCGCTACAACAACAAATCCGAGATTTTTACCCTGCAGCGCATGAGCAACAACGACTGCCTGTACCTGGATCGTAAGACGCGCTTCTGCACTATTTATGACAAGCGCCCGGATACTTGCCGCAACCACCCGAAAATCGGGCCGCGGCCGGGGTATTGTGCGTATAAGCCGAAAGAAGTGGTGCGCGAGACCAATTTCAAAACACTCGATAAGTTCTGATTGTAGGAGCGAGCTTGCTCGCGAAGACCGTCAACGATTACGCAGCGCTTCAGGTAGCCAGCGGTGCCTGAAAGCTCTTCGCGAGCAAGCTCGCTCCTACAGAAAGAGCCGCCAGGGCACAAAATCGAGGCATAAAAAAACGCCCCCGGTCTTTCGACCGGGGGCGTTTTTCATTCAGCCTGAGTTAACTCAGTTCTTGGCTTTCTTGGCAGCGCGGGTACGCTCGCCTTCGTCCAGGATCTTCTTACGCAGGCGGATCGACTTAGGCGTGACTTCGCACAGCTCGTCATCCTGGATGAATTCCAGGGCCTGTTCCAGAGTGAAGCGGACAGGTGGAACCAGAGCGATGGTTTCATCTTTGCCCGAAGCACGCATGTTGTCGAGCTTCTTGCCTTTGGTTGGGTTGACGCCCATGTCGTTGTCACGGCTGTTCAGACCAACGATCTGGCCGTTGTAGATCTCTTGACCGTGTTCAACGAACAGCTTGCCACGCGCCTGGAGGGTTTCCAGGGAGTAGGTCAGCGCCTTGCCGGTTTCTACCGATACCAGAACACCGTTCTGACGACCGGACATGTCGCCGGACTTCATGGTGTCGTAGCGATCGAAGATCGAGGTCAGGATGCCAGCACCGTTGGTCAGGGTCAGGAACTGGTTACGGAAACCAATCAGACCACGAGCAGGGATGTTGTATTCCAGACGTACACGGCCCTTGCCATCCGGCACCATGTTGGTCAGGTCGCCCTTACGCAGGCCCATCTCTTCCATGACCTTGCCCTGGGATTCTTCAGGGGTGTCGATGGTGACGTTTTCGAACGGTTCCTGCTTCACGCCGTCAACAGTACGGATGATCACTTCCGGACGACCAACACCCATTTCGAAGCCTTCGCGACGCATGGTTTCGATCAGTACCGAGAGGTGCAGCTCACCACGGCCGGATACTTTGAACTTGTCAGCCGAGTCGCCTTCTTCAACGCGCAGTGCAACGTTGTACAGCAGCTCTTTGTCCAGACGCTCCTTGATGTTACGGGAGGTCACGAACTTGCCTTCTTTACCGCAGAATGGCGAGTCGTTTACCTGGAAAGTCATGGAAACGGTTGGCTCGTCAACGGTCAGAGGCTTCATCGCCTCGACGTTGTCCGGCTGGCACAGGGTGTCGGAGATGAACAGCGAGTCCATACCGCTCACGCACACGATGTCGCCGGCGAAAGCTTCTTCAACGTCGATGCGGTGCAGGCCGTGGTGCCCCATCAGCTTCAGGATACGACCGTTACGCTTCTTGCCGTCGGCACCGATAGCGACAACCGGGGTGTTCGGCTTGACGCTGCCACGAGCGATACGGCCAACGCCGATAACACCCAGGAAGCTGTTGTAGTCCAGTGCCGAGATTTGCATCTGGAACGGGCCTTCACGGTCAACTTTCGGCGGCGGTACGTTGTCGACGATCGACTGGTACAGCGGGGTCATGTCTTCAGCCATGTCGTTGTGGTCAAGACCAGCAATACCGTTCAGGGCCGAGGCGTAGATAACCTGGAAATCGAGCTGTTCTTCGGTGGCGCCGAGGTTGTCGAACAGATCGAAGATCTGGTCCAGAACCCAGTCCGGACGCGCGCCTGGACGGTCAACCTTGTTAATGCACACGATCGGACGCAGGCCGGCTTCGAAGGCCTTCTTGGTCACGAAACGGGTTTGCGGCATAGGGCCGTCTTGAGCGTCAACCAGCAGCAGAACGGAGTCAACCATCGACATTACGCGTTCTACTTCGCCGCCGAAGTCGGCGTGGCCCGGGGTATCCACGATGTTGATGTGGTAGCCGTTCCAGTTGATAGCGGTGTTTTTTGCCAGGATGGTAATACCGCGCTCTTTTTCCTGGTCGTTGGAGTCCATCACGCGCTCGTCGTTGAGCTCGTTGCGCTCCAGGGTGCCGGATTGACGCAGGAGTTTGTCTACCAGGGTGGTTTTACCATGGTCAACGTGGGCAATGATGGCGATGTTACGTAGATTTTCGATCACTTGTGTATCTCGATCAGAGGATTCGGTGTGCTGACAGGTCGTGGCAGCGATTAACAGTAGAGTCAGGCCTTGCCGTTACAGCTTGACGGCAGAGTCGGGGGGCCGGTGACGCAGGCCACAGGCAAACAGCCCCGGGCTCTTAGCTCGGTCGATAAACGCGCACATTGGCATGCCCCTCACTGAGCAAATGGTGGGCATGCAGGCGACTCATCACGCCTTTGTCGCAATACAGCAGGTACTGACGGCTGTTATCCAGTTCCTTGAAACGCGCGTTCAGTGCGTAGAACGGCAGCGTTTGCACGTCGATGCCAGTAATTTCCAGCGGCTCGTCTTCAGCGGCATCCGGGTGACGGATGTCGATGACGATCTGGCCGGCCAGGGCCTCACTGACTTCTTCGATTTGCACATCCTGGCCCAACTCGTCGATGACGCGATCGATTGGCACCAGCTTGGCGTTCTCGAGCGCACGCTCCAGAATCGCCATGTCGAATTCTTTCTCTTCATGCTCCACGCGATGCCGCTTGGCGTGGGTCTTGGGGTTCACCGAGATGACCCCGCAGTACTCAGGCATGTGCTTGGCAAAATCGGCGGTGCCGATCTGTTCTGCCAGGTCGATGATGTCCTGCTTGTGGCTGGCGATCAGCGGGCGCAGCACCAGCTTCTCGGTAACGCAGTCGATAATCGACAGGTTCGGCAGCGTCTGGCTGGATACCTGGGAAATCGCTTCACCGGTCACCAGCGCGTCGATCTGCAACTGATCGGCAATTCGCGAGGCAGCGCGCAACATCATACGCTTCAATACCACGCCCATATGACTGTTATCGACTTTGCCGAGAATTTCTCCCAGCACTTCCTCGAACGGCACGCTCACAAATAGCACACGCTGGGAGCTGCCGTACTTCTTCCAGATGTAGTGCGCGACTTCCATCACGCCCAATTCATGTGCACGCCCGCCCAGGTTGAAGAAGCAGAAGTGGCTCATCAGGCCGCGGCGCATGATCTGGTAGGCCGCCACCGTGGAATCGAAGCCGCCGGACATCAAGACCAGGGTCTGTTCCAGGGCACCCAACGGGTAGCCGCCGATACTGTTGTGCTGGCTGTGGATCACAAACAACCGTTGGTCGCGAATTTCCATGCGCACTTCAATTTGCGGCGCTTTGAGGGAGATTCCTGCGGCGCCGCACTCGCGACGCAGCTTGCTGCCAACGTACTTTTCGACATCCATGGAGCTGAACGGGTGCTTGCCGGCACGCTTGCAGCGCACCGAAAAGATCTTGCCTTCCAGCGAGCTGCCGTAGTGCTGCTTGCACTTGTCGGTGATGTCGTCGAAGTCGCCCAGCGGGTACTCGTCCACCTGCAGGAAATGCGCGATGCCCGGCATGCAGCTCAGGCGCTCGGTCATGTCCTTCAAGGCTTTGGCGTCGGTAATACGGGTTTCCAGCTCGAGATTGTCCCACACGCCGTTCACCACCACAGCCGGGTCCAGGTCACGGAGCACGGCACGGATGTTCTTGGCCAACTGACGGATGAAACGCGTCCGTACCGGTCGGCTCTTGATGGTGATCTCGGGGAAGACTTTTACGATTAATTTCATGGAAACAGCGCGCGCCGGGCCTGCTGAAAAAGGGGGGCGCGGATTATAGCGGAAATCGCTCAAGGTTTAACCAGTTAATATGCATCGCTTGTGCAATGCACCAAAACGGGTCATTTGCGCAAATAAACGCTACATTGCAGTGCGCTATTTATCGCATTTTGAACGATTGCACCGTTATAGGGGCCATTTTGAAGCAAAACGACCATGTTGGCGCACTGGCATGCAATTTGCTCTCTTGTGAGGCAGGTTGCCATGGCGGAGTATCCGCGCCGGCATCACCCACATTCTAAGGGCTAACTCCACTACCCAGCCCGAAGCCACCCGGAGGACACCATGTCGAAGTCGGTTCAACTCATCAAAGATCATGACGTTAAATGGATTGATCTGCGCTTCACGGACACCAAAGGCACTCAGCACCACGTGACCATGCCGGCTCGCGACGCGCTGGATGATGCTTTCTTCGAAGAAGGCAAAATGTTCGACGGCTCCTCCATTGCTGGCTGGAAAGGCATCGAAGCTTCCGACATGATCCTGATGCCGGACGACAGCACTGCCGTGCTCGACCCGTTCACCGAAGACCCAACCCTGATCATCGTCTGCGACGTGATCGAGCCTTCGACCATGCAAGGCTACGACCGCGACCCACGTGCGATCGCCAAGCGTGCCGAGGAATACCTGAAGTCCACCGGTATCGGTGACACCGTATTCGTTGGTCCTGAGCCAGAGTTCTTCATCTTTGATTCGGTCAAGTTCAAGTCCGATATCTCCGGCTCCATGTTCAAGATCTTCTCCGAGCAGGGTTCTTGGATGTCCGACCAAGACATCGAAGGCGGCAACAAGGGCCACCGCCCAGGCATCAAAGGTGGCTACTTCCCGGTTCCGCCGTTCGACCACGACCACGAAATCCGTACCTCCATGTGCAACGCCATGGAAGAAATGGGCCTGGTTATCGAAGTTCACCACCACGAAGTGGCCACTGCCGGCCAAAACGAAATCGGTGTGAAGTTCAACACCCTGGTCGCCAAGGCTGACGAAGTACAAACCCTGAAGTACTGCGTACACAACGTGGCTGATGCCTACGGCCGTACCGCGACCTTCATGCCTAAGCCGCTGTACGGCGATAACGGTTCGGGTATGCACGTTCACTTGTCCATCGCCAAAGAAGGCAAGAACACCTTCGCTGGCGAAGGTTATGCTGGCCTGTCCGACACCGCCCTGTACTTCATCGGCGGTATCATCAAGCACGGTAAGGCCCTGAACGGCTTCACCAACCCGTCGACCAACTCCTACAAGCGTCTGGTGCCAGGTTTCGAAGCGCCGGTGATGCTGGCCTACTCGGCTCGCAACCGTTCCGCCTCGATCCGTATTCCTTACGTGTCCAGCCCTCGCGCTCGCCGTATCGAAGCGCGTTTCCCGGATCCAGCGGCCAACCCATACCTGGCCTTCGCTGCACTGGTCATGGCCGGCCTGGACGGTATCCAGAACAAGATCCACCCAGGCGATGCTGCCGACAAGAACTTGTACGACCTGCCGCCTGAAGAGGCCAAAGAGATCCCACAAGTGTGCGGCAGCCTGAAAGAAGCCCTGGAAGAGCTGGACAAGGGCCGTGCGTTCCTGACCAAGGGCGGCGTATTCAGCGACGACTTCATCGATGCTTACATCGAGCTGAAAAGCGAAGAAGAAATCAAGGTTCGCACCTTCGTACACCCACTGGAATACGAGCTGTACTACAGCTGCTGATCCGGTAGCGCTGCTTAACGTGGCGTGATGAAAAAGACCTCCTTAGCGGGAGGTCTTTTTTTGCCTGCGAATTGTCAGATGGCCGCTTGGCGGTCGAGCATACGGCTGACCATCAGCGTCCCCATGGCGCTCAGTTGGTGAATGGCCAGGGCGACATCGCGGTGCTTGCCATCCAGGTTTTCGGAAAGGTCCAGCAACAAGGTGCTGACCGAGGAGAAGGTTTCGAAGCTGTTGATCATCAGCGCTTCGTCGTCGATATCGGCGGCGATGGTGAAGACGCAGGGCGGTGGATTCGGGGTTGGCTCGAACATTTTCTACATTCCTCAAATGAGGCCGCTTTCATTTCGCTACTAAACGAAGTGGAGGCAGCTGTGCGCAGGTTAGTAGACCGGTGAATGTAGAAGCCCGGCGCATCCGAAGATGCCCTGCGCACAACCGCCATCAAGCGTGATGGAGAATGCACGACCTACAATTCGAATCCAGGCTACTAAACCTGATCGCTGATGAGCAGCGACCGAGCAACCTTAGAGACGACAAGCCAGCCGTACAAGCCGGCGGATTCTGGCTCACCTGTAGGCAACCGCGCAAGTTAAGGTAGCCCCCGCCTTACGCCCTACTCCGCCACTGTAGGAGCGAGCTTGCTCGCGAAAAACGCCAGGACACCGCATTTCTTCAACATTTACGCGTTATCGTTAGCGACCATCGCGAGCAAGCTCGCTCCTACAGAGGATCGCCCTTGAAACATCGACTCGTATTTGCCCTGCTCTTGACCAGCGCAACAGCAACCGCGGCGCCGCCTACGCTTGAGCCGTTGCTCAACAGCATCGCCGAGCGCCTGGAGATTGCCGACCAGGTCGCCCTGAGCAAATGGGACAACCACAAGCCCGTCGAAGATAAAAAACGCGAGCAGGAAGTGATCGCCAGCGTCGTCGCCCAAGCACCGGGCTACAAACTTGAGCCCGTTGCCGCCGAGCAGTTTTTCTCGGCACAGATCGAAGCCAACAAACTGGTGCAATACGCCCACCTGTCCGACTGGCAGTTCCAGGGCAAGGCACCTGACGATCCGCGCCCGGATCTGGTCAAGCAGATTCGCCCGCAGCTGGATCAACTGCAAAAGCGCCTGCTTGAGCAATTGGCCGCTTTCACCCCGCAGCGCACCGACCAGCAGTGTCCGCAGTGGCTGGCCGAGGCCGTGCACGAACCGCTGAATGATCCGCTGCGCCAACTGGCGATGATTCGCGCCACTGCAGAACTCTGCATCTACAAAGGTTAATGACTGCAAACCCTCCCACATTTGGACTGTATGCATTCAGAGCCATCTCTGGCAGCTTCCTGAACAACCCTCACAAAATCGCACTATATTGGTGCAATAGGTTGCACCCTTCCCACCTGCCCAGCCCATTTTGGTTCGAAACTTCCCGTACGAGCTGGCAGAACGCCACAGTTTCGCGCCACAAACGCCTATTTCAGGGCTTTAACGCTTCTTTTCGGAGCCTTGGTTTGGTTTTTGCATTTTCCTCGTATCAGCGTGTGCCTCAAGCCCGCGCCTTGCTCCAAAAGAGGTCCCGATGACCATCAGCGATGCACTGCACCGTTTGTTACTCGACAACCTGACCACCGCGACCATTCTGCTCAATGCCGACCTGCGCCTTGAGTACATGAACCCGGCGGCGGAGATGCTCCTGGCCATCAGCGGCCAGCGCAGCCATGGGCAGTTCATCAGCGAGTTGTTTACCGAGTCGGCCGAGGCCTTGAGCTCGTTGCGCCAGGCGGTGGAGCAGGCGCACCCGTTCACCAAGCGCGAAGCAATGCTCACTGCTCTCACCGGCCAGACCCTGACCGTCGATTACGCCGTGACCCCGATCCTGAGCAACGGCGCCACCCTGCTGCTGCTCGAAGTACATCCCCGCGACCGATTGCTGCGCATCACCAAGGAAGAGGCGCAACTGTCCAAGCAGGAGACCAGCAAGATGCTGGTGCGTGGCCTGGCCCATGAGATCAAGAACCCCCTGGGCGGCATTCGCGGCGCCGCGCAGTTGCTGGCCCGCGAGCTGCCGGAGGAGCACCTCAAGGACTACACCAACGTCATAATCGAAGAGGCCGACCGCCTGCGCAACCTGGTGGACCGCATGCTCGGCTCCAACAAGCTGCCGTCCCTGGCGTTGACCAACGTGCACGAGGTGCTGGAGCGCGTCTGCCAGTTGGTCGAGGCCGAGAGCCAAGGCTGCATCACCCTGGTACGCGACTACGACCCAAGCATTCCCGACGTATTGATCGACCGCGAGCAGATGATCCAGGCGGTGCTCAATATCGTGCGCAACGCCATGCAAGCCATCAGCAGCCAGAACGAGCTGCGCCTGGGCCGTATCAGCCTGCGCACCCGCGCCCTGCGCCAATTCACCATCGGCCATGTGCGCCATCGCCTGGTGACCAAGGTCGAGATCATCGACAACGGCCCGGGCATCCCGGCCGAATTGCAGGAAACCATCTTCTTTCCCATGGTCAGCGGCCGCCCGGACGGTACCGGGCTGGGCCTGGCCATTACCCAGAACATCATCAGCCAGCACCAGGGCCTGATCGAATGTGAAAGCCATCCCGGCCACACCACGTTCTCGATCTTCCTGCCATTGGAACAAGGAGCCCCCACGACATGAGCCGTAGTGAAACTGTCTGGATCGTCGATGACGACCGTTCTATCCGCTGGGTCCTGGAGAAAGCCTTGCAACAGGAAGGCATGACCACCCAGAGCTTCGACAGCGCCGACGGCGTGATGAGCCGCCTGGCGCGCCAGCAGCCCGACGTGATCATCTCCGACATCCGCATGCCCGGCGCCAGCGGCCTGGACTTGCTCGCACGCATCCGCGAGCAGCACCCGCGCCTGCCAGTGATCATCATGACCGCGCACTCGGACCTGGACAGCGCTGTCGCGTCCTACCAGGGCGGCGCCTTTGAGTACCTGCCCAAGCCATTCGACGTGGATGAGGCGGTGGCGCTGGTCAAGCGTGCCAACCAGCACGCCCAGGAACAACAGAACCAGGAAGCCCCGCCCACCCTGACCCGCACCCCGGAAATCATTGGTGAAGCGCCGGCGATGCAGGAAGTGTTTCGCGCCATCGGGCGCTTGAGCCACTCCAACATCACCGTGCTGATCAACGGCGAGTCCGGTACCGGCAAAGAGCTGGTGGCCCACGCCCTGCACCGCCACAGCCCACGGGCGGCCTCGCCGTTTATCGCGCTGAACATGGCGGCGATTCCGAAGGACTTGATGGAGTCAGAGCTGTTCGGTCATGAGAAAGGTGCGTTCACCGGCGCCGCAAACCTGCGGCGTGGGCGTTTTGAACAGGCCGACGGCGGTACGCTGTTCCTCGATGAAATCGGCGATATGCCGGCCGATACCCAAACCCGATTGCTGCGGGTATTGGCAGACGGTGAGTTCTATCGCGTCGGCGGGCATACGCCGGTCAAGGTCGATGTGCGCATCATTGCGGCCACCCACCAGAACCTGGAAACCCTGGTACACGCGGGCAAATTCCGTGAGGACTTGTTCCATCGCCTCAATGTGATCCGCATCCATATCCCACGCATGTCGGACCGCCGCGAAGACATTCCCACCCTCGCCCGCCACTTCCTCAGCCGCGCCGCCCTGGAGCTGGCCGTAGAGCCGAAGCTGCTGAAAAGCGAGACCGAGGAATACCTCAAGAACCTGCCGTGGCCCGGCAATGTGCGCCAGCTGGAGAACACCTGCCGCTGGATCACCGTGATGGCGTCCGGGCGCGAAGTGCATATCAGCGACCTGCCACCTGAGCTGCTGAGCCTGCCGCAGGATTCGGCCCCGGTGACCAACTGGGAACAGGCCCTGCGCCAATGGGCCGACCAGGCCCTGGCCCGCGGCCAGTCGAACCTGCTGGACAGCGCCGTGCCGGCATTCGAGCGGATCATGATCGAGACCGCCCTCAAGCACACTGCCGGGCGCCGCCGCGATGCGGCAGTGCTGCTGGGTTGGGGTCGCAATACCCTGACGCGCAAGATCAAGGAGCTGGGGATGAAGGTGGATGGCGGAGACGACGACGAAAGCGATGACGCCTGATTCCGGAACTCACCAATATCCAATGTGGGAGGGGGCTTGCTCCCGATAGCGGAGTATCAGTTACAGCATCTTTGACTGACCCCCTGCTATCGGGAGCAAGCCCCCTCCCACATTTGGATCTCTACAAGGCTGCTGGATTGTGCACCGCTTCGATGCACCATGAACCGGCATCGGGCAAGCCTTTCAACCCTGAAACAACCGAAAAGCCCGGAAAACCTTGCACTGCAAAAACACCAAAGCCCCGTAATCCGGGGCTTTTGGCTTTCTGAAGACATTATTTGGCACAAATCGAAGACTCTGGCACGCCCCCTGCAATAACCCCAGTACTACCCAGTTTCGGGGACCTTGGTACAGGCAGGCCGAGAATCCCCTCTTTTATACGAAGCCCTTGTGCTTCACGCTTTTGGGAGCCCTGGTACAGGCAGGCCGGGAACTCCCTCTTTTATTGCTCTTGGAGATGGACCTCCAGCCGCCAGCGGTCATCGACCTGCTCGCCTTTCCATTCCCCTCGCAATGGCCGCGCCGCCACCAGGTTGAGCAGCAAACCGCCATCGGTCTTGCGCACACGCCAATTCACGTCCTTGTCATTGACCTTCAGTTGCCCGCCGGCAGTTTTGCCCAGTGCGTCGAACAGCAGCGCCACGGTGCCATCGATATGCTCGCCATGCAGCTTGGGCTCGCTGCTGAACCACACCACGATGCCGTCCGCCGCCGTTTCTATCTGCTGCAGTTCAACCGGGTCCGGGGTGGTCAGGCGACCAATCATCAGGCCAATCATCAAGCCAACAATCGCCAACGAACCTAGAACCCTCGGCAATAGCTTCGGCCTGGGGTCGTCTTCAGGGGTAGAATGCAGCGCATCTTTGCCTTCGGAGCCGTGCATGTTTCACGTCATCCTTTTTCAACCAGAAATTCCGCCGAATACCGGCAACGTTATCAGGCTGTGCGCCAACAGTGGCTGCCACCTGCATTTGATCGAGCCGTTGGGGTTCGACATGGACGACAAGCGCCTGCGCCGCGCCGGGCTGGACTACCACGAGTACGCCACCCTCCAGCGCCATGCCGACCTGGCCAGCTGCCTGGAAAGCCTGGGCCATCCACGGCTGTTTGCGTTCACCACCAAGGGCTCACGGCCGTTTCATGATGCCAGCTTTGCCGAAGGCGATGCCTTCCTGTTCGGCCCGGAAAGCCGTGGCCTGCCGGCCGACGTGCTCGACGCCCTGCCCGACGGCCACCGCCTGCGCTTGCCGATGCGCGAGGGCTGCCGCAGCCTGAACCTGTCCAACACCGTGGCCGTCGCCGTCTACGAAGGCTGGCGCCAGCTCGGTTTCAAATAACACACAAAACAAATGTGGGAGGTGGCTTGCCCCGATGGCGGAGTGTCAGTCGACATCTAAGTGACTGTTCCACCGCTATCGGGAGCAAGCCCCCTCCCACATTGAGTGCTGCGCCAGGTTCGAGATTACTGAACCGTCGGCGCGCCTTCCTGTTGCATGCGCTGCAGCTCTTGAGCGTACAAAGCATCGAAGTTCACCGGAGCCAGCATCAGCGCCGGGAACGAGCCACGGGTGACCAGGCTGTCCAGAGTCTCTCGAGCATACGGGAACAGGATATTCGGGCAGAACGCACCCAGGGTGTGGCTCATGGACGCTTCGTCCAGGCCCTGGATCAGGAAGATACCCGCCTGTTGTACTTCAGCGATAAAGGCTACTTCTTCGCCGTTCTTGACGGTAACCGACAGGGTCAGCACAACTTCGTGGAAGTCGCCTTCCAGGGCTTTCTGACGGGTGTTCAGGTCCAGCGCAACGCTTGGGGTCCACTCCTGGCGGAAGATGGCCGGGCTTTTCGGCGCTTCGAACGACAGGTCACGCACGTAGATGCGCTGCAGCGAAAACTGTGGGCCTTGGGTTTCTGCTGCTTCGGTGTTCTGTTGGTCAGTCATCGCAGATCCTTCTCTATCTTGGGGTCTTTAAAGGGGTTAGAAGTCAGACGAGCAGCAGCGCGTCGAGTTTACCGGCGCGCTCCAGGGCGAACAGGTCATCGCAACCACCGATGTGCGTGGCGCCGATCCAGATCTGCGGGACCGACGTGCGGCCGGCCTTCTGGGCCATTTCGGCGCGCACCTGGGGCTTGCCATCGACCTTGATCTCTTCGAAGGCCACCTTCTTGCTTTGGAGCAACTGCTTGGCTCGAATGCAATAAGGGCAATAATCGCTGGAATACACGACAACCTGGCTCATATCACTTCACCAGCGGCAGGTTATCGCCACGCCAGCTGCTGATACCACCCGACAGCTTGGCGGCGGTAAAGCCGGTCTTGAGCATCTCGCGGGCGTGGGTGCCGGAGTGCTGGCCTTGGGCGTCGACCAGGATGATGGTCTTGGCCTTGTATTTTTCCAGCTCGGCCAAGCGTGCGATCAGCTTGTCCTGCGGGATGTTAAGGGCACCGACGATATGACCGGCGGCATAATCCTTGGCCGGGCGAATATCGACGACAACGGCCTCATCCTTGTTGACCAGCGCGGTCAGCTCCGACGTGCTCAGGCTGCGACCACCGCGGCTCAGTTCATGAGCGATCAGCAGCGCCAGCAGGATGACGAAGGCACCCACGAGCAGGTAGTGGGCAGTGGCAAATGCAATCAGGTGATCAACCATCAAGGAGGTTCCAGGGCGTTAAAATGGCGGTAAGTATACACAGGCGCCAGGGGCGGCCAACCCCCGTAAAGCGGTGACGTGGTTGGAACTTCGCTTTAAACTGCCACTCCCTTTTCAATTGTCTTCCTTTATTACCGCCGCGAGAGGATCTATGACTACTACGCCTAAACCTTTGGTCCTGATAATTCTCGATGGCTTCGGACACAGTGAAAGCCACCACGATAACGCCGTGTACTCGGCCAACAAGCCGGTGCTGGATCGCCTGAGCGCCACCGTGCCGAATGGTTTGATCTCCGGTTCCGGCATGGATGTAGGCCTGCCGGACGGCCAGATGGGCAATTCGGAAGTCGGCCACATGAACCTCGGCGCCGGACGAGTGGTATACCAGGACTTCACCCGTGTGACCAAAGCGATCCGCGATGGCGAGTTCTTCGAGAACCCGACCATCTGCGCCGCGGTCGATAAAGCCGTGGCCGCCGGCAAGGCCGTGCATTTCATGGGCCTGCTGTCGGACGGCGGCGTACACAGCCACCAGGACCATCTGGTGGCGATGGCCGAACTGGCCTACAAGCGCGGCGCCGACAAGATCTACCTGCACGCCTTCCTCGACGGCCGCGACACCCCGCCCAAAAGCGCGCAATCGTCCATCGAACTGCTCGACACCACCTTCGCCGCCCTCGGCAAGGGCCGCATCGCCAGCCTGGTAGGCCGTTACTTTGCCATGGACCGCGACAACCGCTGGGACCGCGTATCCCAGGCCTATAACCTGATCGTCGACGGCCAGGCTGAATTCAATGCCGCCACCGCCCAGGAAGGCCTGGAAGCCGCCTACGCCCGTGGCGAAAGCGATGAGTTCGTCAAGGCCACCACCATCGGCGAGCCGGTGAAGGTCGAAGACGGCGACGCCGTGGTGTTCATGAACTTCCGTGCCGACCGTGCCCGCGAGTTGAGCCATGTGTTTGTCGATGAAGGTTTCAAGGACTTCGAGCGCGCGCGCCAGCCGAAAGTCGAGTTCGTCATGCTTACCCAATACGCCGCCAACATCCCGGCCCCGTCGGCTTTCGCCCCGGGCAGCCTGGAAAACGTGCTGGGCGACTACCTGGCGAAGAACGGCAAGACCCAGCTGCGCATCGCCGAGACCGAGAAATACGCCCACGTGACCTTTTTCTTCTCCGGTGGCCGCGAAGAACCGTTCCCGGGCGAAGAGCGCATCCTGATCCCGTCGCCAAAAGTCGCCACCTACGATCTGCAGCCGGAAATGAGCGCGCCGGAAGTGACCGACAAGATCGTCGATGCCATCGACAACCTGCGTTACGACGTGATCGTGGTCAACTACGCCAACGGCGACATGGTCGGCCATAGCGGCAACCTGGAAGCGGCGGTCAAGGCCGTTGAATGCCTGGACCTGTGCGTCGGCCGCATCGTCGACGCCCTGGAAAAAGTCGGCGGCGAAGCGTTGATTACCGCCGACCATGGCAACTGCGAGCAGATGTCCGACGAATCCACCGGCCAGGCGCATACCGCCCACACGACCGAGCCGGTGCCGTTCATCTATGTTGGCAAGCGCGACCTCAAGGTACGTGACGGCGGCGTGCTGGCGGATGTGGCGCCGACCATGCTGATGCTGATGGGGCTGGAGAAGCCGAAGGAGATGACCGGGACCTCAATTCTGGTCTGATCCAAACAGCAACGCATAACAATGTGGGAGGGGGCTTGCTCCCGACAGCGGTGTGCCAGTCGAGACTTATGTGACTGAGCTACCGCTATCGGGAGCAAGCCCCCTCCCACATTAGCTTTGCAGCGTTTGGTAGATGTCTTTTTGCCATACCATCGCCGCTCGGCGCCTATCTTGCCTTTGAGCCCCAATTGGGCGTTTTTTTTGCAGCGCTTGGCGGGCATACTAGGCCGTCCCTTTCCCTGGTGTCGCCCGCCTCTATGCTTCGCGCCTTGATAACCCTCGCTCTTGTCTGCCTGCTCCAACCGGCCTTTGCCGATGAGCGCGCACAAACCCAACAACAACTGGACGCTACGCGTCAGGACATTGCCGAGCTGAAAAAGCTGCTGGGCAAGCTCCAGGAAGAAAAATCCGGCGTGCAGAAAGACCTGCGCGGCACGGAAACCGAAATGGGCAAGCTCGAGAAGCAGGTCCAGGAGCTGCAAAAAGAATTAAAGAAGAGCGAGTCGGAACTGGAGCGACTCGACGCTGAGAAAAAAAAACTCCAGAGCGCACGCGTTGAACAGCAACGCCTGATCGCGATCCAGGCCCGTGCCGCGTACCAGAGCGGCCGCCAGGAATACCTCAAGCTGTTGCTCAACCAGCAGAACCCGGAAAAATTCGCCCGCACCCTCACGTATTACGATTACCTGAGCCAGGCGCGCCTGGCGCAATTGAAGGGTTTCAACGAGACCCTGCGCCAGTTGGCCAATGTCGAACAGGAAATTGCCGACCAGCAGTCACAACTGCTCGACCAGAAAAGCGCCCTGGATACCCAGCGCGACCAGCTGGACAAGGTACGCAAGGAACGCCAGCAAGCGCTGGCCAAGCTCAATAACGACGTGAAAGCCCGCGACGCCAAGCTGCAGGCCCGCGAGCAGGACCAGGCCGACCTGGCCAAAGTGCTCAAGACCATCGAAGAAACCCTGGCCCGCCAGGCCCGCGAGGCCGAAGAGGCGCGGCAAAAAGCGCTGATCGCCCAGCAGGAAGCGGAAAAAAAGCGCCAGCGTGAGGCCGAACTGGCCGCCAGCAGCGACGCGCCAGCACCGCGCAAACCGGCACGCGCAGCCCCTGGCCCGCTGGTCTCCAGCAGCGGCGAGTCCTTCGGCGGCCCTTTTGCATCAGCCCGGGGCAAACTTCCATGGCCAGTTGATGGTCGACTACTGGCACGCTTCGGTGAAACCCGTGGCGATGACACCCGTGCCAAGTGGGATGGGGTGATGATCAGCGCCTCCGCCGGCAGCCAGGTCCATGCCGTCCACGGTGGGCGCGTGGTGTTTGCCGATTGGCTGCGGGGCGCCGGCTTGCTGGTGATTCTCGACCACGGCAATGGCTATTTGAGCCTTTACGGCCACAATCAGACATTACTCAAGTCGGCAGGTGATGTTGTAAAAGCCGGTGAATCCATCTCCACTGTCGGTACCAGTGGCGGCCAGGACACCCCGGCGCTGTACTTCGCTATTCGTCAGCAGGGTCGCCCGAGCGATCCTGCACAATGGTGCAGATCCCAAGGATAGGGTCGCATCTACATTAGGAGTTCGTTCGACATGCTGCATTTGTCCCGCCTCACTTCGCTGGCCCTGACGATCGCCCTGGTGATCGGCGCGCCTATGGCTTTTGCCGACCAGGCCGCACCGGCTGCGCCCGCTGCCATGGCCGCGACCACCAAGGCACCGTTGCCGCTGGACGAGCTGCGCACCTTTGCCGAGGTCATGGACCGGATCAAGGCAGCTTATGTCGAACCCGTAGACGACAAGACCCTGCTGGAAAATGCCATCAAGGGCATGCTCAGCAACCTCGACCCGCACTCTGCCTACCTGGGCCCTGAAGATTTTGCCGAGTTGCAGGAAAGCACCAGCGGTGAGTTCGGCGGCCTGGGCATCGAAGTGGGCTCCGAGGACGGCCAGATCAAGGTGGTCTCGCCCATCGACGACACACCGGCGTCCAAGGCCGGCATCCAGGCCGGCGACCTGATCGTGAAGATCAACGGCCAGCCGACCCGCGGCCAGAGCATGACCGAGGCCGTCGACAAGATGCGCGGCAAGCTCGGCCAGAAAATCACCCTGACCCTGGTACGCGACGGCGGCAACCCGTTTGACGTGACCCTGGCCCGTGCGACCATCACGGTCAAGAGCGTCAAGAGCCAGTTGCTGGAGTCTGGCTACGGCTATATCCGCATCACCCAGTTCCAGGTCAAGACCGGCGACGAAGTGGCCAAGGCCCTGGCCAAGCTGCGCAAGGACAACGGCAAGAAACTCAACGGCATCGTGCTCGACCTGCGTAACAACCCAGGCGGCGTGTTGCAATCGGCGGTGGAAGTAGTCGACCACTTCATTACAAAGGGCCTGATTGTCTACACCAAGGGTCGAATCGCCAACTCCGAACTGCGCTTCTCGGCCACCGGCAACGACCTGAGCGAGAACGTGCCGCTGGCGGTACTGATCAACGGCGGCAGCGCCTCGGCCTCGGAAATCGTTGCAGGCGCCTTGCAGGACCAGAAGCGCGGCGTCCTGATGGGCACCACCACCTTCGGCAAGGGCTCGGTGCAAACCGTGTTGCCGCTCAACAATGAGCGGGCGCTGAAGATCACCACAGCGCTGTACTACACGCCGAACGGCCGTTCGATCCAGGCCCAGGGCATCGTGCCGGACATCGAAGTGCGCAAGGCCAAGATCACCAACGAGATCGACAGCGAGTACTACAAAGAGGCCGACCTGCAAGGTCACCTGGGCAATGGCAACGGCGGCGCCGACCAGCCCTCCGGCAGCGGCGCCAAAGCCAAGCCGATGCCGCAGGACGATGACTATCAGTTGGCCCAGGCGCTGAGCCTGCTCAAGGGCCTGAGCATCACCCGCAGCCGTTGATCATGCGCTTTTTCCTGATCATCGCTGTGCTGTGCAGCCTGGCCGGGGTCGCTCAAGCGACCTCGGCCAGCGAGCCACACAAAGCCTACCTGACCCTCATCATCGACGACCTCGGGCAAAACCTGCCCCGGGATCGTCGTGTGCTGGCCCTGCCTGGGCCGGTAACCACTGCGATCATGCCCGACACGCCCCACGCCGCCGAATTCGCCCGCGAGGCCCACAAGGCCGGCAAGATCGTGATTCTGCACATGCCCATGGACCCGGCCACCGGCCCCTTCGCCTGGCACCCCGAACTGCCGGTGGAAGAACTCGGCAAGCGCCTGGACGCCGCGTTCCAGGCAGTGCCCTATACAGCCGGCATCAACAACCATATGGGCAGCCGCATGACCGCGCAGCCGCAGGCGATGGCGTGGTTGATGGCCGAGCTGCAGCGACGTCACAAGTTCTTCGTAGACAGCCGCACCAGCGCGCAGACCGTCGCCGCCGCCGAGGCGCAGAAGATTGGCCTGGCGCATGTTTCGCGGGATGTGTTCCTCGATGACGAACGCACCGAAGCAGCGATTACCACCCAACTGCAAACCGCAATCAAGCTGGCGCATAAGCAGGGGTCGGCGGTGATGATCGGGCACCCTTACCCACAAACCCTGGCGGTGCTGGAGCGCGAATTGCCCAAGCTCAAGGCCCAGGGCGTGGAGTGGATCGATATCAAGTTAATGATCAGCGTGCGCAGTAACCGGGCGATGGCTGGGCATGGCAAAAACGGCATCTATCGCTGACGCCCCCCCCTGTAGGAGCGAGCTTGCTCGCGAAAAACTTGAGACCGCCGCGTACACCCCGGATACCCGCGTCATCGTTGACGTCCTTCGCGAGCAAGCTCGCTCCTACAGGTAGTTGGCCATGATCTGGTCGATAAGGCCTTCCTCACGCAACTGGTCCAGCGCGGCCTGAAGCTTGGCCACCACCTCATCCGGCACGTCCTTGTTCAACGCCAGGTAAAGCTGCGCACTGTTGAAACGCAATACCGTCTTGAGCCCGTTCACCCCCACCTGCCGCGCCAGGTAACGCCCGGCAGGGTCGCCTGTGGCCCACAGGTCGATCTGGCCCTCCATGAGTTTTTGCGCATTATCCTGGTCACGCAGGGCGACCATCGGCTTGAGCCCCTGCTTGTCCAGGCTTTCGGCAATGGCGTCGCCTTTGTAGGCGCCAATCTTGTAGCGGCGCGCCTGCTCCAGGCTATCCAGCTGGATCTTGCTGTCTGCCTTGGCCAGCAACACCCAGTCGTCCGGGCCGATGGGACCGACCCATTTGAACAGGGCTTCACGGTCTGGCAGCCGCGCCATCACAAACACGCCGTAACCGGGTTTTTCCAGGGCGAGCTTGTAGATTCGTTCCCACGGGAAACGCAGGGTCAGGTTGTAGGAAATGCCGGCGCGCTTGAAGATTTCGCGCATGATGTCTACGGCGATGCCTTCGATGTTCTCGTCCTTGGCGAAGTTCTTGCCGTTTTTCGCCATGTTGTAGGGCGGGAAATTTTCCGTCAGCAGTACCAGGGAAGTATCAGACGATTCTTCGGCTTGTGCCGTAGCCACCATGAGCATGGAGGAACTGGCGAGGGCGAGCAGCAGGTGTTTGAACATGAAGGCTACCGAAATCCATGGCAAGCGCAGAGAGTGCCGCGAGCCTGCCATGGTGTCCAGCGTTTAGCGAACGACGATACCGCGAGCCGCCATGTAGGCCTTTGCCTCGGGGACGGTGTATTCGCCAAAATGGAAAATACTCGCCGCCAGCACGGCGCTGGCGTGGCCTTCGATCACGCCATCGGCCAGGTGCTGAAGGTTGCCGACACCACCGGAGGCGATTACCGGAATGCCCAGGGCATCGCTGATGGCGCGGGTGACGCCAAGGTCGAAGCCATTTTTCATACCGTCCTGGTCCATGCTCGTCAGCAGGATTTCACCCGCGCCCAGGCCTTCCATCTTCATCGCCCACTCCACCGCGTCCAACCCGGTCGGCTTGCGCCCGCCATGGGTAAAGATCTCCCAACGCGGGGTTTCGCCCGGGCCGGACACCTTCTTGGCGTCGATGGCGACCACGATGCATTGCGAGCCGAAATGCTGCGCGGCCTCGCCGACGAACTCGGGGTTGAACACGGCGGCGGTATTGATCGAGACCTTGTCCGCGCCGGCATTGAGCAGGTTGCGGATGTCTTGCACGGTGCGCACGCCACCGCCCACGGTCAGCGGGATAAACACCTGGCTGGCCATGCGCTCGACGGTATGCAAGGTGGTATCGCGACCGTCGACGCTGGCGGTAATGTCGAGAAAGGTAATCTCATCGGCACCTTGCTCATCGTAGCGACGGGCGATTTCCACCGGGTCGCCGGCATCGCGGATGTTCTCGAACTTGACGCCCTTGACCACGCGACCGTTGTCGACGTCCAGGCAAGGGATGATGCGTTTGGCCAGCGCCATGGTCAGTCCTCAGCCGTTGTAGGCATCGCAGTAAGCCTGGGCTTCGGCGACGTCCAGGGTGCCTTCGTAAATCGCACGGCCAGTGATGGCGCCGATAATGCCGGGGGCCTTGGCGTCCAGCAGCGACTTGATGTCGCCCAGGTTGTGAATGCCGCCTGAGGCGATCACTGGAATCTTGGTCGCCGCCGCCAGGGCAGCGGTGAACGGCACGTTGCAACCCTGCATCATGCCGTCTTTGGCGATATCGGTATAAACGATGGCGGAAACGCCGTCGGCTTCAAACTGCTTGGCCAGGTCGATCACCTGCACGGTGCTGATTTCTGCCCAACCGTCGGTGGCGACGAAACCATCTTTAGCATCCAGGCCGACGATCACCTTGCCAGGGAACGCGCGGCAGGCTTCGGCGACGAAGGCTGGGTCTTTCACGGCCTTGGTGCCGATGATCACGTAGCTCACACCCGCTTTCACGTAGTGCTCGATGGTCTCCAGGGAGCGGATACCGCCGCCGATCTGGATCGGCAGGTTCGGGTAGCGCTTGGCGATCGCGGTGACCACCTCGCCATTGACCGGCTGGCCTTCGAAGGCACCGTTCAAGTCCACCAGGTGCAGACGACGGCAGCCACCCTCCACCCATTTGGCGGCCATGCTCACCGGGTCATCGGAGAACACCGTGGAATCTTCCATGCGGCCCTGGCGCAGACGTACACAGGCGCCGTCCTTGAGATCGATAGCGGGGATAATCAGCATCTGGCAAACCTTATTCGATATTCAGCAATGCTTGGGAAATCAGGGTTTCTCAAGCGACCACAAGTCGCTTTCGATGCTTTCGAACCTTTCTTTGAGGAGCGTCTGCGTATCGAAAATCGCCCTGTTGTAATAATGCGGCGCCACTTCGGTGGTGAACAACTCAAGAATCTCGGCGACCTCGAACGAACCCAGCTTGAGCTCGAAGCGGTCCTCCATGAACCGTTTGATTTTGTCGGTGGCCGCACGCTCCTGCTCGGGCGTGAGGTTCAAGATCGGCGGCTTCGGTTTCTTAGCCATTACCAGCGACCATCCCACGCGGCGAAGTTCTGCAGCAATTGCAGGCCATGGGTATGGCTCTTCTCCGGGTGGAACTGCACGGCAAAACGCGAACCTTCGGCCAGCGCTGCGGCGAAGTCGACGCCGTAATGCCCGCCACCCACCACCTGGCGCGGGTCACCGGCGGCGATGTAGTAGCTGTGCACGAAGTAGAAACGTGCCATGTCCGGAATCTCATGCCACAGCGGGTGATCGACGGTGCGGCGCACTTCGTTCCAGCCCATGTGCGGGACTTTCAAGTGCTCGCCGTCTTCATGCAGGCCCTTGCCGAAGAACTTCACCTGGCCTGGAAACAGGCCGATGCAGTCGACGCCGTCGTTCTCTTCGCTGCTGTCGAGCAAGGCTTGCATGCCCACGCAGATACCGAGGAACGGCCGATCCTGGCTAACCTCGCGCACCAGGCTGTCAAAGCCCAGGCGGCGGATCTCGGCCATGCAATCGCGAATCGCGCCGACACCGGGGAACACCACACGGTCGGCTTCGCGAATCACATTGGCATCGCTGGTGATCAGCACCTTGCCGGCGCCTACATGCTCGAGGGCCTTGGCCACCGAGTGCAGGTTACCCATGCCGTAATCGATAACCGCGACCGTCTGCATTACAGGACGCCCTTGGTCGACGGCATTTGCCCGCCCATGCGCTCATCGACTTCCACGGCCATGCGCAGTGCGCGGCCGAAAGCCTTGAACACGGTTTCGATCTGGTGGTGGGTGTTGGTGCCGCGCAGGTTGTCGATATGCAGGCTGACAAGGGCGTGGTTGACGAAGCCCTGGAAGAATTCCTGGAACAGGTCGACGTCAAAGCCGCGGCCCACATTGGCGCGGGTGTAGGGCACGTGCATCTGCAGGCCTGGCCGGCCGGAGAAGTCGATGACCACACGCGACAGCGCTTCGTCCAGCGGCACATAGGCATGACCGTAGCGACGGATGCCTTTCTTGTCGCCAACAGCCTTGGCAAAGGCCTGGCCGAGGGTGATGCCCACGTCTTCCACCATGTGGTGGTCGTCGATGTGCAGGTCGCCCTTGCCGACGATATCCAGGTCGATCAGCCCATGACGGGCGATCTGGTCCAGCATGTGCTCAAGAAAAGGTACACCGATATCAAATCGGGCCTTTCCGGTGCCATCCAGGTTGATCGAGGCTTTGATCTGGGTTTCCAGAGTGTCGCGCTCGACAGACGCCTTACGTTCGGCCATCACCAGCTCCGCAAAATCATTGGGCGAAAAAGGCAGCCATTATAGGGGCGTGGGCGCTAAACAGAAACATCGAAGGGGATAAGACTGATGGAGCGTCGGGGATAGACATGTGCATACATGTGAAGCACAGCCCCTGAAAACACTGGGAAACCAATATGGGAGGGGGCTTGCCCCAATGCCTGTCAGCTAAGACTCTGTAGGAGCGAGCTTGCTCGCGAAAAACTCACAGGCGCCGCGTTCATTCAGAAACCGCGCTTTATCGTTGACGTTTTTCGCGAGCAAGCTCGCTCCTACAGAGGGTAATGCATTGGGGCAAGCCCCCTCCCACAAGGGTTTGCAGTGTTAGTGGAACAGTACCGCGGTCTTCTGCAGGGTTACCCACACACCCCACGCCAACGGAATACCCACCACCAGCCAGGCGGCAACCGCCAACGGCTTGCTACCGGCGGACGCTTTCCACTCCAGCACGGTGGTCGCATCGGCACCTTTGTCATGCCCGAGCGCCTGTTCGGCGGCCAGTTCGGCGTCAGTCATGAAGTACTTGTCGGCCACCGGGCGTACCAGCATATTGCAGATAAAGCCCAGCACCAGCAGGCCGGCGAGGATATACAAGGTGATATCGTAGGCCGCAGCGCGTTCAACGCCGATGCTCAGCTGGTATTCACGCAGGTAGTTCACCAGAACCGGCCCCAACACGCCCGCAGCCGCCCAAGCGGTCAGCAGGCGACCGTGGATGGCACCCACCATCTGAGTACCGAACAGGTCAGCCAGGTAAGCCGGGACGGTGGCAAAACCACCACCGTACATCGACAGCACGATGCAGAACGCAGCCACGAACAGCGCGACGTTACCCAGGTGCCCCAGGTTCGGGATCAGCGCGTACAGGGCAAAACCCAGTGCAAAGAACACGAAGTAGGTATTTTTACGCCCCAGGTAATCGGAGAACGACGCCCAGAAGAACCGGCCCCCGATGTTGAACAGGCTCAGCAGGCCAGTAAAGCCAGCGGCAATCGCCGCAATGGAGGCAAGCTGACCGGCGTCCAACTGGCCAAATGGCACATCAACACCCAGCAGCTTGCCGCCGAACACTTCCTGCAACAGTGGCGAGGCCATGCCGAGGATGCCGATACCGGCCGATACGTTCAGGCACAACACCAGCCATACCAGGCGGAATTGCGGGGTTTTCCACGCGACATTCACATGCACGTGGCGATGAGTGATCATCGCGTTGCTGGCTTTTTTCGCCGGCGCGGTCCAACCCTCAGGCTTCCAGCCGGTCGGCGGCACGCGGTACAGCAATGCGCCACCGATCATGAACACGAAGTAAATCGCCGCCATGACCACGAAGCTCTGCCACACGCCCACGCTGGTCGGTGAAGAGAAGTGGCCCATCAGCGCTGCGGCCAGGGGTGCGCCCACCATCGCGCCACCGCCGAAGCCCATGATCGCCATGCCGGTCGCCATGCCGCGCTTGTCCGGGAACCACTTGATCAGGGTCGATACGGGCGAGATATAGCCCAGGCCCAGACCGATACCACCAATGACCCCGGAGCCGATCCACATCAGCCAGATCTGGTGGGTATAGATACCCAGCGCAGAAATCAGCAAGCCACCGCACCAGCACAGTGCCGAGACAACCCCGGCCTTGCGCGGCCCGGCATGTTCCAGCCAACCGCCCCAGATCGCTGCCGAGCAGCCCAGGAAGATGAAGAACAGGGTGTAGATCCAGCCCAGCATGGAGATGGGCCAATCGCATTGAGACGAGAAGACTTGGGCGATGAAGCTCATGTCCGGCGCGCAGGCCACCGGTGCGCTGATCCCCAGCGCCTTGGACAATGGCAGCCAGAATACGGAAAAACCGTAGGCCATGCCGATACACAAGTGGATGGCCAGGGCGGCCGGTGGAACCAGCCAGCGGTTGAACCCCGGCTTGGCGATGATGCGTTCCTTGGACAGGAACGCGGGCTGTGCGGCGACGGCGCCGGCCACAGTGCTAGTGCTCATTGGTGTTTCCCCCATTTATTAATATGCGTCCGTCAGGCGCTCTCTCCCTCGGCCTTGCACGCAAAGCGTGGCCGTTTTGTTGAGTGAAGCTCCCTTTTAGGCGCGACGTTAAGTCGCAGAAGGCGGACGAACGTGCAGAGATTAGCACCAGTGGATGACAGAAAAATCAAACTGCCACTACCTTTTTTGGATTATCTGCATTTTTCTGACGTCAAAATCCTATTTTCGCGTCACTGGATACAATGTAACGATGCGTGAACTGACGCAGGCCGCCGGGCGTTATACTCTGCGGCTAAATTTTGAAATCGACATACAAGGACTCGCCCATGAAAGCGTTCGGCAAAATCCTGGGTCTGGTACTTCTCGGGCTGTTGCTGATCATTGTGGCGCTCGGCTTTGCCCTGACCCACCTCTTCGATCCCAACGACTACAAAGAAGAAATTCGCCAGATAGCCCGCGACAAGGCCCACATCGAGCTGACGCTCAATGGCGATATCGGTTGGAGCCTGTTCCCCTGGCTGGGCCTGGAGTTGCACGAAGCCAGCGTCGCGACCCTGACCGCACCGACTCAACCATTCGCCGACTTGCAGATGCTTGGCCTGTCGGTGCGCGTGCTGCCGCTGCTGCGCCGTGAAGTGCAAATGAGCGATGTGCGCGTCGAGGGCCTGAACCTGCGCCTGAACCGCGACAAGCAAGGCCATGGCAACTGGGAAGACATCGGCAAGAACGTACCCGATGCGACTGCCGAGGCCCCCGCAGCCGCGCCTGCGCCAGTGGAACCGGTGGCTGAAACCAAGCCGGAGAAACCACCGCAACCGATCCGCCTGGATATCGACAGCCTGACCATCAACAACGCCCGCGTCGAATACAACGACGAACAGACCGGCAAGCAATTCAGTGCCGAAAGCATCCAGCTCAGTGCCGGTGCGATCCACGAAGGCGCCAGCATTCCACTGAAACTCACCGCGTTCCTGGGCAGCAACCAGCCGCTGATGCGCGTCAAGACCGAGCTGAACGGCAACTTGCGCATCCAGCGTGCCCTCAAGCGCTACCAGTTCGAAGACATGCGCTTGAGCGGCGAAGCCACCGGCGAGCCGCTGCAGGGCAAGACCGTAAGTTTCTCCACCCAGGGCCAACTGCTGGTGGACCTGGCAGCCAACATCGCCGAATGGACCAACCTGAAACTTTCTGCCAACCAGTTACGCGCGTTGGGCGAATTGAAGGTCAATGACCTGGACAAGACCCCGCAAATCAGCGGCGCCCTGTCTGTCGCCCAGTTTGACCTGGCCAAGTTTCTCGACAGCGTCGGTCACCCATTGCCGGCTATGGCCCCGGGCAGCCTGAGCAAGGTCGAACTGGTCAGCCGTCTGAAGGGCACGCCCACCAGCATGGCCCTGGAAAACCTGAACCTGAAACTTGACGAAAGCACTTTCACTGGCCGCGTCGCTGTGGACGATTTCGCCAAGCAGTCCCTGCGTTTACAACTCAAGGCCGATACCTTCAACGCTGACAATTACCTGCCGGCCAAATCCGAAGCGGCCAAAGGCGCAACCGCCGCACGCCAGGCCGAAGTGCAAAGCAGCGAAGCCGGCGCCATGGCAGCCGGGGGCAGCACGCCATTGCCGGACGCACCAACCAAAGGCGCCTGGAGCACCGACAAGCTGCTGCCACTGACCCGCCTGCGCAGCCTGGATATAAACGCCGACCTGGCGTTCGGCCAACTCACCCTGAGCCAGTTGCCGATCCAGAACGCGGCGCTGAAAGCTTCGGGTATCGACGGCCAGCTCAAGCTCGACAGCTTGAGTGGCGGGCTCTACAACGGCACCTTCCAGGCCAACGGCACGCTCGATGTGCGCCAGGACCTGCCACTGCTGGCGCTGCGAACCCAAATCAAGCAAGTGCCGGTGGAAAAGATCCTGCAAGCCCAGGGGAAAAACCCGCCAGTAAAAGGCCAGGTCACCCTGGACAGCAATCTGACCGGGCGTGGCAACAGCCAGAAGGCGCTGATCGACAGCCTCAACGGTACCGCCAGCTTTGTGATCAATAATGGCGTGCTGCTCAACGCCAACATTGAGCAACAGGTCTGCACCGGTATCGCCCTGCTCAACCGCAAGACCTTGAGCAATACGCCACCGGGCAAGGACACACCCTTCCAGGAACTGCGCGGCAATCTGACGTTCCGTAACGGCGTGGCCAGCAACCCCGACCTGAAAGTGCGTATCCCAGGGCTGACGGTCAATGGCAATGGCGATGTCGACTTGCGCGTGCTGGGCATGGACTACCGCGTCGGCATCATCGTCGAAGGCGACCAGCGCGAGGTGCCAGACCCGGCCTGCCAGGTTGGCGCCAATTTCCAGGGCATTGAAGTTCCGCTGCGCTGTCGCGGCCCGCTGGAGCTGGGCGCCAAGGCCTGCCGTCTGGACAAGGATGGCCTTGGTCAGGTCGCCCTCAAGGCTGCCGGCAATCGCCTGAACGAGAAGCTCGAAGAGAAGCTCGACAAGGTCAATCCAAAAATCAAGGACGCTTTGAAAGGCCTGTTCAACCGATGAGAGACGAGCAGTTTTCAGCGGCGGTACTCGACTGGTACGACCGCCACGGCCGCCATGACCTGCCCTGGCAACAGGGCATCACACCTTACCGGGTGTGGGTGTCGGAGATCATGCTGCAACAGACCCAGGTCAGCACCGTGCTCAATTACTTCGACCGGTTCATGGCGTCTCTGCCGACGGTCGAAGCCCTGGCGGCCGCGCCGGAAGACGAAGTGCTGCACCTGTGGACCGGCCTGGGCTACTACACCCGGGCGCGCAACCTGCAGAAGACCGCCAAGATCGTGGTGAACGAGCACGGCGGCGAGTTTCCCCGCGACGTGGAAAAGCTCACCGAGCTGCCAGGCATTGGCCTGTCCACCGCCGGTGCAATCGCCAGCCTGAGCATGGGCCTGCGCGCGCCGATCCTCGACGGCAACGTCAAGCGCGTGCTGGCGCGCTTTACCGCGCAAGAGGGTTACCCAGGCGAGCCCAAGGTGGCCAAGCAGCTGTGGGCCACCGCAGAGCGCTTTACGCCCTATACCCGTGTCAACGCCTACACCCAGGCGATGATGGACATGGGCGCCACGCTCTGCACCCGCAGCAAACCCAGCTGCCTGCTGTGCCCGCTGGAAAAAGGCTGCGAGGCCCACATGCTTGGCCTGGAGACACGCTACCCGATCCCCAAGCCGCGCAAGGCCATCCCACAGAAGCGCACGCTGATGCCGATGCTGGCGAACAGCGAGGGCGCGATTCTGCTCTACCGTCGTCCTTCCACGGGCCTGTGGGGCGGTTTGTGGAGCTTGCCGGAACTGGACGACCTGGAAGACCTCGATCACCTGGCCAACCAGCACGCGCTGCAACTGGGCAAGCATCAGGAGCTCCCCGGGCTGGTCCACACCTTCAGCCACTTCCAGTTGGCCATCGAACCCTGGCTGGTCCAGGTCGAGGAATCCGCCCATCACGTGGCCGAGGCCGACTGGCTCTGGTATAACCTCGCCACCCCGCCGCGCCTGGGCCTTGCCGCTCCGGTAAAGACGTTGCTCAAGCGCGCGGCCGACGTATTGAACGCAGGAGTTTCGTCATGACCCGCACCGTAATGTGCCGCAAGTACAAAGAAGAACTGGAAGGACTGGAACGCCCTCCCTATCCGGGCGCCAAGGGCCAGGACATTTACGACAACGTATCCGCCAAAGCCTGGGGCGACTGGTTGAAACACCAGACCCTGCTGATCAATGAAAAACGCCTGAACATGATGAACGCCGAAGACCGCAAATACCTGGCGGGCGAAATGGACAAGTTCTTTTCCGGCGAGGAATACGCCAAGGCTGACGGCTACGTGCCGCCTGCTCAATAATTGATCAAAAACCGGGGTCTGCACGTAAGCGACGGTAATAATTAAATATTTTTTGAAAACTTGCTTGACGACCCCCTGAAAAACCCGTTTAATGCGCCCCGTTGCCCAGATAGCTCAGTCGGTAGAGCAGGGGATTGAAAATCCCCGTGTCGGCGGTTCGATTCCGTCTCTGGGCACCAAAATACCGAAAAACCCCAAGGAACAATGTGTCCTTGGGGTTTTTTATTGCCTGCGATTTAATGGGCTCTGGATAACCCTGGACCTGGATCCCGAGCAGGAGCGCCTTGAATCAGGCAATCACGATACCGGCACCGATTAAGTCCATCGGCATAGCCGTCGAAGGGATGAGCCCTTCAAGAGCATGGAGCTAAAGTACCCTGGGTCGCTGGATAGTACGGATGCAGAAAAATTCAAGGAGATATTCATGAAGTATTGCTGGATCGCACTTGCCCTTCTGCTTGGCGCCTGTGCAAGGACCCCTTCCCCTGAACAACTGGCAGAACAGCAGTTATGGGAACAACAGTTGATAAGCCATATACAACTGTTCAAATTTTACCCGGCAAACGCTCAGATGCAGGGGCTGGAGGGTCAAGTCAATATCGAGTTCATCATCGATGCCCGCGGCAACTTGTTGCGTCAGCGCGTCATCAGTCACTCAGGCTCTGAGCTTTTTGTCGCTGCCGTGCAGGCTTTTCTCCCAGCAGCATCGCCAATGCCTGCTCCGCCTGCGTCAGTTCTCAAGGATGGCGAAGTCGAGGTGCGCGCTCCCTTCGTATACTGCCTGACCCCAACCTGCGCAGGGCAAGCGGCGCGCCAGGGCGCCATTGAGGCAGTAGAGCGCAATACGGTAACGGATTGACCGAGCCTCTTTGCGCAAAGCGATTGAGGCTTTTTTTTCGCTGGCTTCAATCGTTCACCCTTTACCTAATTCACAGCTGTAAGGTTTCTTTCATGACACGCCTCTTGCTCTGCTCGCTATTACTGCTGACAGCACTACTCAGTGGATGCGCCACGCAAATGGACGTAGCGATCAACGCAACACCCGATCCGGACTATCACTTCGACCGCCAGGCAACCGTATTGGTGACGTCTGTCGGTGGCAGCGACGAAAACGCACTCAATGCCCGCTACTACCTGCGCGACATGGTCAGCGCCATGAAGGACCAGGGCTTTCGCAATGTCTTTACCGACACCACACTGCCCAAGAACCATGCACCGATCAAAATGACCATCACTCTTGATGTCGAAAGCAAGCAGGTCACTTACCGCTACACCGCTACCGACTATGGCCCGGTGGCAAACAGCACGACCACGCAGTGCAAAAAGAACAAGAAGAAAACCGACCAACTGACCTGCACCAGCGTCCCGAACACCTCCTATGGCCCGGTGGGCACATCGGAACGCACCGGCTACACCACCCTCACCACCTTCCGGGCTACCGCTCGGGATGAAGCGAGCAGGCGTGCGGTGTACGTGCTGCGAGTATCGTCCTATAACGACGATTGCCAGGCGGCCAAGGTCGAAGCCTTCCTGGTGCAGCAAGGCCTGCAGAACCTGAACTTCCAGGACCGCGTGCAGCGCAATTACACGGTGACGATGCCTGAGGGGTATCGCTGCAAATAGCTTGCTCCCGTCCGGATACAGCTTGGGCACCCTGACCAAAGCCGACCCGACCTAGTTTCATTTGGGATATTTTTCACTTATCCGAACTGATTTTTTGAGATAGTGTAGGGCCTCATCAGGCCCCTAACGCCTTCCCTACGGGCATCAAATCAGCCTTATTTCGAGATAATCAAAATATCAATTGGAGATACTTTCCATATGCCCGAGTTTGCTCATCACGATCTGGAGCTATTGAACCCCTCGTTCGACTCGGGCCTGGTTGATGTTCTGAGCGAGCTGGAACACCTGCGCCGCCTGCAACTGGGTGGCGATACACCGCCTGCTGTTTTTTTCCAGTTGAAAGCCCTGTTTCATACGCTGGAAAGCCTGGGCTCTGCACGTATCGAGGGCAACCACACGACACTGGCCGACTACATCGAAAGCAAAGTCGAAGGGGCCGCCGAGGCTTCAGATCCGTTGCGGGAAATTGCGAATATCGAAAAGGCCATGGACTACGTCGAAAGCATCATGCAGACCGGCGCTGATCTCACGGAGTTTGCGATTCGAGAGCTTCACTCAATCACCGTCCAGGGACTGCAACGCGAAGGTGATCGTACGCCAGGTGCTTACCGCGAGTCCGGGGTCAGCATTGCCCAGTCCGATCACCTCCCGCCCGAGGCGGTGATGGTGCCAGGCTACATGCAAGAACTCGTCGCCTTTGTGAATAAGCAGGATGCCCCCAAGTACGATCTGATGAAAGTCGCGCTGGCCCACCACCGGTTTGGCTGGATCCACCCATTTGGCAACGGCAATGGCCGCGTCGTGCGCCTTCTGACGTACGCAATGTTGATGAAGTACGGCTTCAACGTCAGCGCTGGCGGCCGAGTCCTGAATCCGACGGCAGTCTTCTGTATCGACCGCGAAAAGTATTACGCGATGCTTTCCACCGCTGACACAGGCACCAAGGAAGGCCTTGAGGCTTGGTGTACGTATGTGCTGGCAGGCATTAGAGATGAATTAGAGAAAGTCAGCAGGCTGACGGACTACGGCTACCTGACCAGGCACATTCTTGCCCCCACCATTGCATTGGCGAAAGACCGCGCATGGATAACGCCTCTTGAAGAGAAAATTCTGAGCACGGCGATGCAACTGAAGGTGGTCAAGTCGGGCGATATCGCTGACGCTCTACCGACACTGTCCGCCGCCCAAAGAACCTATCAAATAAAAAAACTGGTCGACCAAGGGATGCTGCTTCCCATCAGTCCAGGTGCTCGGCAGTACACAATCGGGTTCTCAAATAATTATTTGATCAGAGGGGTTATCAAATCCCTGCGCGAAGAAGGCTTTATTCCTGAGCAGCTGGACAAACCTTATCCATGAGGGGGCCCGCCAAGTTGCCCCCTCACTTCAGCAAAAACACCATCAACGGATTGTCATTCAACCGCCCCGCAAAGCTTGGCGACAGTTGCTCCACTGGCGAGCCTTTCAACAGCGCAGTCTCCTTGCGCGGCACAATCACCCAGGATGGCCGGGGCAGCGCACTCAGTTGCTCAAGCTGGTGACGCTCGACAAACAGTGGCTGCTCATCGTGATCCAGGTTCATCATGTAGCGCACCGCCCAGGTGTCTCGGGCCAGGTCGACAAATACCAAAGGGCCAGGCTGCGACTCACGTAGTGCCTCCACCTGGCTGACAAACCGTCGGGTGTCGAATTGCAGGTCCTTGGCCGGCTCTATCACCGCTACCAGCAACGACCATTGCGCCGCCAGTGCTATCACGCTGAGCCATACCAAACGCAACGGCCGGCGCCAGGCAATCAACGCTGCGAGTTGCAGCAACACCAACACACCAATCATCAGCGGCAAGGAAATATCCGGCCAATAGCCCTGCTTGTGCCAAGCATGCCGACACACAAACAACACAACCACACACAACGCCGGCAGCGCTACGACAAGCCCTTCGTAACAACGGCGCACGCCCACCAGCCAACCTTGCGCCTGGAGCAGCCCATAGGCCGCGACAGCCGCAAACATCGGCACCATCGGCAAGATGTAATAAGCGCGCTTGAAGTGCGGCACTGACAAGCCGAGCAGAATCATCAAGCCACAGGCTGCGAGACGCACCAGCAGTTGCAGGTCCTCATGGGCCCAGCGCTCAGGCCAGCGATGGCGCAGCGCGACCAGGGTGGCCAACGCCAGCGGCACCACCGGAAAGTAACGGTACAAACTCAGCTGAAAGTAAAAATAGAATGGCTCGCCGGACTCATCCAGGCGCCCGCCAACCTGCATCTTGAACACTTCATCAGCAAAGGCATCACCGCCACTGAACCGCGCAAGCTTCATCAGCAGCCACCAGCACACCGCGAGCAGCACCAGGCCGATAACGCCGTGGATCAGCACTTGCCGAACGCGCTCGCCCGGCCTGCCCAGCGCCCAATACACGCACACCACCCCACAGACCTCAATCAACCCCAGCGGGCCACGGATTGCAAAAGCCAGGACGAACAACGGGAACACCGCCAGTTGCCGCAGGCGCGACCCCTGGCGCTCGCCACTGTGCAGCAGATAGAAACTGCCGACACACAACAGCGCGATCATCTGGTCGAGGCAGACCGAGCGCGACTTTTCGAGCAACTGGGTGGTGAGTAGCGTCAGCAACGCCGTCAAAAACGCCCATGGACGACTGAACGGCGCCAGCAAGCGGTACATCAGCGCGATCACACCGGCCGACGCAAGCGCGGTGGGCAATACATTCGCCAAATGATTCGGTGCATCAAACCAGCGGGCGAATACAAAACTGAAGAAAGTCGCAGTGCCTGGGTAGTCCGCGTAAGGCTGACCGTAGGTGGTGGGAAAAAAGCTTGCGCCGTGGCGAAACATTTCCTGCATGAACAACGCCCAGCGCCCATCAAAGCCCTGGGGCTGCTGATCCCAGATTCCCAACGTGAACAACAACAGGGCAATCAGAAAGAGGCCCAGGGACTCCAGGCGAATACGGTTGCGATGATCCATCGGGTGACCTGTCAGGTGGGAAGCGCTGGCGTATGGTGCCGACCGCAGCCCTGAATAGCGCCTGAACGAACCTGAACATTCACGTTTTTACCGACTTGAGTGCCACACCACTGCCGGGATCAGGCGAACGTAGACCAACTCGGCCACCAGCTCGACCAGGGTTTGCAGGATCACCGCCGCGGCAGCCAACCCGCGCACGTCCTCCGGCAAGGCCAGCGCCAACGGCAATACCACCAGCGAGTTGCGCGTTGACGCACTGAACGTCACCGCCCGCGCGCTTGGCGCAGGCAGCGCAAATAGCCGTGCAGCGAGGATCCCCATCAACGGCGCCAGCAGTACAAAGCCCAGATAGATCGCAAGCACCGGCAGCAGCAGGTCGATGTCGCGCATCACTGACGTGATCTGCGACCCAATCACCACGAACAGCACCAGGGCCATCGTCGGCACCGGCAACCAGGCCCACGCATTGCTCCATTTGCCGACAAGCGTTGATCGCCGCGCCAGGTAGGCCGTCAGCACGGCCAGCAGCATCGGCACCACGATCAACCACAGGAATGCCTCGATAAACGGGCCGATCTGAACCACCACTCCCGAGTGCGCGCCCAGCATAAAGCCCAGGTACACCGGCAGCAGTGCCAACTGCAGCAGCAATAACAACGGCGTGGCCGCCAGCATCGACCGCGAGTCGCCCTTGCCGATGTGGGTGAACACCACCACGTAATCAATACAGGGCGTCAACAACACCAGTAATGCCCCCACCAACAGCGCGGGATGCTCCAACAGACCACGGGTCAGCGCCCACACCAGTAATGGCACCAGAACAAAGTTGGCCAGCAACAGCGCCGAGACAAAGCGGATATTGCCCAAACCCTGGCGCAGATCGAGGAAAGGAATTTGCAGGAACATCGCGTACATCAATACCGCGATGGCGGGTGTGATCAATACGTTCAAACCGTGAGCCAGTACCGGCGCGAACACACCACAGGCAGCGGCCAGCAGGATGGCGACAAAATAGAAGGGGATCTGGTTATGCTCAAGGGCATCGCGGGTCATGAGGACGCTCTGGCGGATGACAAAGCCGTAGCCTATTGATCTATGGCCTGACGGTCGAGCGCGATGAACGACCAGATCCGCCCGGATTTCCTTGGGATTTACCCCAACCTGCGCTTCAATACCCCACCCAGATCCAGAACCCAAGGACGTTGAGCCCATGGCCTCGCCGAACAAGCAGCAAAAACGCGCCCAGCGGGCAAAGACCAAGGCCAAGCAAAACCGCACCCAGCGCGCTGTCGCGGCCAAGCCGGATGCGTTCGCCGGCGACGACAGCCGCATCGATCTTGAGTCGGTGGACTTGACCGAACTGTTCGTCGAGATGCGCACCGCAGGCGAGATCAGCCAGCAGGCACTGTGCGCGGTATTCCTGGCGCACCCGCTGCTGGCGCTGGTGCTGGAGCAGGAAGGCGAAGAGGAAGCGACCGACTTTATCCTGGCGGCGCTGATTGAATATCGGCAGTGGGCGACAGACAGCGATGACGAGGCCGCTGCGCTGGCATGGATCGAATCGCCGCAGTTCCAGGCGGACTACGTGGCAGCATCCCAAGCGCTGACAGCCTCAACAGACTGACCCATATCAAAATGTGGGAGGGGGCTTGCTCCCGATGGCAGAGTCTCAGTCAACATCCAAGTGACTGACACACCGCCATCGGGAGCAAGCCCCCTCCCACATTTGCGTCACATCCCGTCAGTTGAGCACTGCTGCGCCTGATTTCTGGGCCTTGTCGCAGCTCGCCACTACCAATACCACCTGCAAGCTCAGCATCTCAGTCACTGACAACCTCAGCAGACTGACGCGTATCAAAATGTGGGAGGGGGCTTGCTCCCGATGGCAGAGTCTCAGTCAACATCCAAGTGACTGACACACCGCCATCGGGAGCAAGCCCCCTCCCACATTTGCACCACATTCCGTCAGTTGAGCACTGCTGCGCCTGATTTCTGGGCCTTGTCGCAGCTCGCCACTACCAATACCACCTGCAAGCTCAGCATCTCAGTCGCTGACAACCTCAGCAGACTGACCCATATCAAAATGTGGGAGGGGGCTTGCTCCCGATGGCAGAGTCTCAGTCAACATCCAAGTGACTGACACACCGCCATCGGGAGCAAGCCCCCTCCCACATTTGCATCACATTCCGTCAGTTGAGCACTGCTGCGCCTACCTTCTGGGCCTTGCGGCGGCTCGCCACGAACAACCCCGCCAACACCACCAGCAAGCTCAACACTCCCGTCGCGATGATCTCGACCCGGTGCGCTTCCTGGAACAGCATGATGGTCAACGTACCGACGATAAACACCATCACGGCGTACGTCAGGCCAGGAAACAGCCACATCTTGAACACGATCTTCTCGCCCGCCGCCGCACGCTTTTGACGCATACGCAGTTGCGACACGGCAATCACCAGGTACACCAGCAACGCAATGGCGCCGGAGCTGGCCAGCAGGAATTCGAACACGGCCGCCGGGGCCACGTAGTTGGCAAATACCGCCAGGAACGCCGCACCGGTGGACAGCAACACCGCCCAATAAGGTGTACCACTTTTGTTGGTGCGCTTGGCCACCGCTGGTGCATCACCGCGACGCCCGAGGGAGAACAACATACGCGAGGCGGTGTAGAGCGCCGAGTTGAGGCAACTGGTAACAGCCACCAGCACCACCAGGTCGACAATCAGCTTGGCATTCGGGATGCCCATGCGCTCAAGTACCGTCTGGTAGGAACCTACGGCGGCCAGGGTCGGATCGTTCCAAGGCACCAGCGACACGACAATGAAGATCGACAGCAGGTAGAACAAACCAATCCGCCAGATGACCGAGTTGGTGGCCTTGGTGATTTGCTGGCCGGGGTTCTTGGATTCCGCTGCAGCGATGGTCACGATCTCAGTGCCCATGAACGAGAACATGGTGGTCAGGATCGCTGCCAGAACCGCGCCCATCCCATTAGGCATAAAGCCCTGGGTATCGAACAGGTGCGAAACACCGCTGACCTGGCTGGTGGGCAAAAAGCCGAAAATCGCGGCTAGGCCGAGGATTACAAAGCCGACGATGGCCACGACTTTAATCAATGCAAACCAGAACTCGAACTCACCGTAGTTCTTCACGCTGAACAGGTTGGTTGCCGTCAGCAACAACGTAATGACCAGGGTAAACACCCAAATCGCCACATCGGGGAACCAGGCATGCAGGATGGTCGCCGCCGCGTTGGCTTCCAACGGAATCACCAGCACCCAGAACCACCAGTACAACCAACCAATGGTAAACCCAGCCCAGTGACCAATTGCGCGGTCGGCATAGGTAGAGAACGAACCGGTATCGGGTGACGCAACAGCCATCTCGGCCAGCATCCGCATCACCAGCACCACCAACGTACCGGCGGCCGCGTAGGCCAGCAGCACGGCGGGGCCGGCGGCAGCAATCGCATGGCCGGAGCCAACAAACAAACCGGCACCGATCACGCCGGCAATCGACAGCATGGTGACGTGACGCGGTTTGAGCCCCTGTTCGAGGTCATTGGAGCTTTGCGTACTACTCATTGACACACCTTTGCGAGGAATTGCGAAAACGGTTCGCCCAGTTGCTGCCTCTCTCGTGAAAAGAAACCAACAGGGCGTTCTTTATTTTTTACGCAAGATTTGCGCCAAAATATTACGAAACCACGATTGACGCGGCCTGTAGGACAATTCAACAGTCATCGCAAGTCTTTGAGAACAATGGCATTCCGCTATAGCGTTACCGTGCGACCCACATCCAAGACGAACAGGCGCACCAAAAACACACACAAAAAGTGCGTGACGCTCCATATAAGGACTGATATGGACCGTTTGCCCGGTTAACCCTTCCAACACCCGGCCAAAGCTGGCACCATCGCGCCCTTTTTTACGCGAAGCCTGTGGCTTTTCCGGTTCAAACGGCTGTTCGGTTGTTGATGGCGCGACACGCTACTGTGCCGATGCGACACCCTGCCGCAGACCACCGGTTAACCGTCCGCAGCGCTGTTGGCTGTCATCCAAACGCTATGCTAGCTTGGCGCCTCGCCAGGAAGGCGGCCCAACAGCGAAGCACGCAACGAACACAATGAGGACCGCACATGGCCGAGGCCACGCCCGCGCTTGAAATCCGCAACTTGCATAAACGCTATGGTGAGCTGGAGGTACTCAAGGGTATCTCGCTGACCGCACGCGACGGCGACGTGATCTCGATCCTGGGTTCTTCCGGTTCCGGCAAGTCCACCTTCCTGCGTTGTATCAACCTGCTGGAGAACCCGCATCAGGGCCAGATCCTGGTGGCCGGTGAAGAACTCAAGCTCAAGGCCGCGAAAAACGGCGAGCTGATGGCCGCCGACGGCAAGCAGATCAACCGCCTGCGCAGCGAAATCGGTTTTGTGTTTCAAAACTTTAACCTGTGGCCGCACATGAGCATCCTCGACAACATCATCGAGGCGCCACGCCGCGTGCTCGGCCAAAGCAAGGCCGAAGCGATAGAAGTGGCCGAGGCCCTGCTGGCCAAGGTCGGCATCAGCGACAAGCGCCACGCCTACCCTGCCCAACTCTCCGGCGGCCAGCAGCAGCGGGCGGCGATTGCACGCACCCTGGCCATGCAGCCTAAAGTCATCCTGTTCGATGAGCCCACCTCGGCCCTTGACCCGGAAATGGTTCAGGAAGTACTTAATGTGATCCGCGCACTGGCCGAAGAAGGCCGCACCATGCTGCTGGTCACCCATGAAATGGGCTTCGCCCGCCAGGTGTCCAGCGAAGTGGTGTTCCTGCACCAGGGTCTGGTAGAAGAGCAAGGATCGCCACAGCAGGTATTTGAAAACCCGCTTTCGGCGCGCTGCAAACAATTCATGTCCAGCAACCGCTAACGGAGCAACATGCATGCAGAACTATAAAAAATTCCTTCTGGCTGCGGCCGTCTCGATGGCGTTCAGCGCCACGGCCATGGCAGAAACCTTGAAAATGGGGATCGAAGCGGCCTACCCGCCGTTCAACAATAAAGACGCCAGCGGCAATGTCGTGGGTTTTGACAAAGACATCGGCGACGCCCTGTGCGCCAAGATGAAAGTCGAGAAGTGCGAAGTGTACGTGTCCGACTGGGACGGCATCATCCCGGCCCTGAACGCCAAGAAGTTCGACTTCCTGGTGTCCTCGCTGTCGATCACCGATGAACGCAAGCAGGCCGTCGACTTCACCGACCCGTACTACTCCAACAAGCTGCAATTCATCGCACCAAAAGCCACAGCGGACTTCAAGACCGACGCCGCTTACCTCAAAGGCAAGGTGATTGGTGCACAACGCGCAACGCTGGCCGGTACCTACCTGGAAGACAAGCTGCCGGACACCGAAGCCAAGCTCTACGACACCCAGGAAAACGCCTACCTCGACCTGACCTCCGGGCGCCTGGACGGCATCCTCGCCGACAAGTACGTGCAGTACGAGTGGCTCAAGAGCAAAGACGGTTCGGCCTATGAATTCAAAGGCGACCCGGTGGTGGAAAGCGACAAGATCGGTATCGCCGTACGCAAGGGCGACCCGCTGCGCGAGCGCCTGAACAAAGCCCTGGCAGAGATCAAGGCAGACGGCACCTACAAGAAAATCAACGACAAGTACTTCCCGTTCAGCATCGAATGACCTGAACGGCCTGCCCGGTGCGCTCGGTTGAGCGCGCCGGCTTTCAGCAATGCCTGCCGCGATATGAAAACACCATGAATTTCGATCTCTACGGATTCGGCCCGGCGCTCGCCGCTGGCGCGCTGATGACCGTCAAACTGGCGCTCACGGCCCTGTGCCTGGGGCTGGTGCTCGGCCTTGCCGGCGCCTTGGCCAAGACTTCGCCCTACAAGCCGCTGCAATGGCTGGGCGGTGCTTATTCGACCATCGTCCGCGGTATTCCCGAGCTGTTGTGGGTGCTGCTGATTTACTTCGGCACGGTCAACCTGATGCGTGCCCTCGGGGAGTTCTTCGGTAACCCCGACCTGTCCTTGAGTGCCTTTGCCGCCGGGGTGATCGCCCTGGGCCTGTGCTTTGGCGCCTACGCCACGGAAGTGTTCCGCGGCGCGATCCTCGCCATTCCCAAGGGCCACCGCGAAGCCGGCGTGGCATTGGGGCTGTCGAAACTACGGATTTTCACGCGTTTGATCATGCCGCAAATGTGGCGCATCGCCCTGCCGGGCCTGGGCAACCTGTTCATGATCCTGATGAAAGACACTGCACTGGTATCGGTGATCGGCCTTGAAGAAATCATGCGCCACGCACAGATCGGCGTGACCGTCACCAAGCAACCGTTCACCTTCTTCATGGTCGCGGCGTTCATGTACCTGGGCCTGACCGTGCTCGCGATGATCAGCATGCACTTCCTGGAAAAACGCGCCGCCCGCGGCTTTGCAAGGAGCACCCAATGAGCGGCGACTACAGCTGGCTATCGCACTTCGACCTGGGCCTGAACTGGGCCGTGATCATCAAGTGGCTGCCCAAACTGGCCCAGGGCGCCACCCTGACCCTGGAGCTGGTGGCCATCGCTGTGATCGCCGGCCTGCTGCTGGCGATCCCGCTCGGCATCGCCCGCTCGTCGCGCCGCTGGTACGTGAGCGCCCTGCCCTACGCCTACATCTTCTTCTTCCGTGGCACGCCGTTGCTGGTGCAATTGTTCCTGGTCTACTACGGCCTGGCGCAGTTCGATGCGGTGCGCAACAGCTTCATGTGGCCGTACCTGCGCGATCCGTTCTGGTGCGCCACCGTCACCATGACCCTGCACACCGCCGCCTATATCGCCGAGATCCTGCGCGGTGCTATCCAGGCCATTCCGCCAGGTGAAATCGAAGCGGCGCGCGCCCTGGGCATGTCCAAGCCCAAAACGCTGTTCTACATCATCCTGCCCCGCGCCTCACGCATCGGCCTGCCGGCCTACAGCAACGAAGTGATCCTGATGCTCAAGGCCAGCGCCCTGGCCAGTACCGTGACCCTGCTGGAACTGACCGGCATGGCGCGGACCATCATCGCCCGCACCTACCTGCCGGTAGAGATCTTCTTCGCGGCCGGGCTGTTCTACCTGGTGATGGCCTACATCCTCGTGCGTGGCTTCAAACTGCTGGAAAAATGGCTGCGCGTCGATGCGTGCCAAGGACGTTGAGGCACGCTTCCAGGCACTGGATGCATTCCTGACCGAACACCAAGGGCTGTGGAGACCACGGCCCTTTACCCATCTGCGCTTGCCCTGGGAAACCGAACACCCGACGCTGTCCCGATGGCTGCGCCAGCGCTCGCTGGCCGAAGCCGAAGCCAGTCACAACCACCCCCACGACCTGCCTGCGCCCGCACCGTTTCCACAGCTGGCCGCGCAAGCGTTACACCTCAGTGCTGTGGATAAATTACCCACCCACACCCTTGAACCTGCTCGCCACCGCCTGAATGTCGACGTCCCAGGACGCAAATGGCAACAGATCGAAGCCTTCGGCGCCGCGCTGAACTTTGCCGAAACGCCCACCCATTGGCTGGACTGGTGCGCCGGCAAAGGCCATCTAGGCCGCCGCCTGCTGCAGTCCGACCAACACCTGACCTGCCTGGAATACGACCCAGCCCTGGTCGCATCCGGCCAAGCCCTGAGTGACCGCCATAACCTGCCCGCCGCCCATCGCCTGCAGGACGTCATGGCGGATATGGCGATTGACCCCGCACACACACCAGTCGCCCTGCACGCCTGCGGCGATTTGCACGTGCGCCTGCTGCAACGTGCCAGCGCCGCCGGCTGCAAACAACTGGCACTGGCGCCCTGCTGCTACAACCGCATCAACGCCGATTACTATCAGGCGTTGTCCGCTGCCGGGCGCGCATCCCGACTGCAACTATCCATAGAGGATCTAGGCCTGCCCCTGAGCGAAACCGTCACCGCCGGTAACCGCGTGCGCCAGCAACGGGATACGTCCATGGCCCGACGCCTGGGCTTTGACCGACTGCAACGCCAGCTGCGCGGTTGCGACGAATACCTGCCAACGCCCTCCCTGCCCGCCAGCTGGCTGGATAAACCTTTCGCCGACTACTGCCGAGAACTGGCGAACCTGAAGGGGTTATCCACAGGCGAACAGGACTGGGCGGCGCTGGAGGCACACGGCTGGCGCCGCCTGGCCGAGGTGCGAAACCTGGAGTTGTTAAGAGGCATGTTTCGACGCCCGCTGGAAATGTGGCTGGTGCTTGATCGAGCATTGTTCCTACAAGAGCAAGGCTACAACGTCGAGGTCGGCAGCTTCTGTGAAACAGCGCTGACACCGCGCAACTTGATGGTGCTGGCCGAGCGCGATTAAGCGGCGAAATTTCCCACACATCCCTGTGGATAACTCTGTTGATGGAATCTTTACCAAGCCAGTATCTATCTGCGTTACAGGCAAAAATCGATACTGGTCATTTTTTGTTCACAAAATAAAACGCACGCAAAACAGGCAGTTGCGGGGTGTAAGGAACGCCGATACAAAATGGCTGCTTCATCATGCTATCTACCTGCCGATTGTGCATAAGCATTTGGGGTAAGCGTATAAAGCGTAATTTATGCGATGTTTTTTTTGGGCCTTTGAGCAGCCGGAAAGCTCCGCGCCACAGGCAGGCTAAGGCGTGGTGAATGTACGCATACATGACCTACCTCGACTCCAAAGAGCAGACGCAGGATGATGGAATAGATGAAATTCACCGTGGATTGCGGGGATAGGAATTGACGCTCGAGGGAGCAGGAAAACCCGCCATTCGAAGAAAACCTCTCCTTCTGCAAAAATAGTCAGAATTCAGGGGTTTACAGAAGCTTTCCAATCGCTATAATCGTCGCCCTAACACGCCGGTATAGCTCAGTTGGTAGAGCAACTGACTTGTAATCAGTAGGTCCCGGGTTCGACTCCTGGTGCCGGCACCATACAAAACAAGGGCTTGCAGCGATGCAGGCCCTTTGTTTTTCTGCCAACCGTACAAATAGACGTACATTGTTTTTGGCGGCGCATGAGTTATCCACAGATACCCTAATGTGCCGTCTATCCGAATCTCTACCCTCCTTATACCGACTTGCCGTCAACCCTAACGCTGGCCGTGCTGCTGCCAGAGTTAGGAATCCAGACCTCGACCCGTTTGCCTGATTCGGTAGTGACTGTGATGACCACGCTGGTGGGCGGTGGGCGCAGGTCATCGCCACATATCAGTTCGACAGCGTTCTCGCCTGACGCATTCTCATCGAGCGGGTCCCACAAGTCGCCATTCACAAGTGGTGCAGTTACTTTGATCGACATCCATATTTCCATCTGGTTAGGTTGATGCCATGACGCTACCAGATGAGCAGGAAATATTCCCGTCGCGCGGAGGCAAGGAATAATTTCCGGAATATTCTGCGCCGGTTTTGTCGTGGCCGTGACCAGCTTTCGATTTTGCGCAAGCTGGCAGATCAGCACTATTCCGTTTTTCCTACATGAATCGAGGTCATGATAATTTTCACGGCCGCGAATGTAGGTCGGCGCCGGGCGTCATCACGGCACATCCTTGAAGAAGACATGGTGACCAAGGCGCAGCGTCTGCTTGGCCTTCGCCGCCCAGGCCGGGGCCTTCGGCATCGTGGTCGCGTAGTAGTGCGTGGCGCCGCCGGTTGGGTCCGGTACCGCGCCAGACATCACCTGGTCAGCCGCGCGCTGGGCCTGGGCGAACTGCGCGGCCGGGATCGGCTTCGCACCGCTCAGGTAGGCGTAGTTCGGGTCGTTCTGGTTCCAGCAGCTGAACTGCCAGGGCTTCAGGCACACACCGGCGTAGCCCTCCCCCCACCACGACTTGGCCTTGCCATCGAACACACGGTTGCGGATGGTCCAGGCTACGGCGATCTGGCCGGCCAGCCCTTCCCCGCGGGCTTCGCCCCACAGCGTCCGCGCCAGGATGTCCCGGTCTTTCTCTGCTTCATTCATGCTTTTCTCCAGGCGTAAAAAAGCCCGCTCATTTGGCGGGCAGTTACTCTGTTGTGGCATCCATGGGTGGTGGCGTTTCAGCCTTCGGCATTTCGAGCCGCACGTCGATCCAGCTATTTAGCGGGACATCCATCGGTGCACCTCGACCCGGGAACATTTCGCCGTCATCGGAAAGCGTCCAACGCTGCTTGAAAAGGCGGATGATCACATTGCCATCTTCGGATTGTTCGCTTTCGGTAACGCCGAGCGTGCGCCCCCCATCTGGCGAGCATGGATCCTGGGTTCGCCACCCCTCAAGCGCTAAGCCAAGGCTCCCAAATACCTTGTACTCACCCACACCAATGCGCTCCACGGTGACGCCCCGAGCTTCGCCGTTCACCACCCCCCACTCTCCAGCAGGGAGAAAGGTTTCTTCCTGCAGGTCACGACGCTCGCTGGTGGCCACGCACGCAATCCGCATGATTGGCGAGGCAGCAGAAAGCACGCCCCCAGAACCACGAGTGGTATTGCCGGTGTGATAGATCGTGTTGAATGAGGTGGTGCTGTAATCACCGGATCTGAACCCAATGACACCGCTGCCCAGAGTGCTCATCCAAAGTTGAGTTCCAAGATAGCCTGTTCCGGGGAACGCGATATTTAGCAAAGTGCCGTAAGCGAAATTCGAAGGCTTGAACTGAGTTGTCTCAGTAATCACGCCGAATCCCGTTTCCCAAACGTTCATGGAATCGTAAATTCTGGAGTCCGATACTACTCTAGGACCAAGTCCATATGAGCCAACAGCCATAACATTTCCAGGGCTGGTTCCTATGTTGGCATTAGATGCCGTGCCAAGCTGGGCGTTTCGCGCATAGAGCTCCTGCGTCATCGCGTTAATTTTTACCGCGCCACTGCGAGTGGTATCGCCACCAGCACCAGTAGGGGCTGTGCCGATGTTGATTTCCTGCCTAGGCATTAATACGCTCCCATTTATAAAAGCTAACCATCAGAAATTTATAAGTCTCATATTCTCAAGTTCCAGGCAGCCTCGCAAAAACGGCCGCCACGCTACCGATATCCATCCAAGCTCCGAGAGCCGTTACACCGAAAACCTGCAAACATGATTCACCATAATTGAACCTGACACCAATTGGTGTCCAGTTAATGTGTGACGGGGTAATTATCCCTCTAGAAAATGGGTTAATCATAAAGTACTCATCACTCAAAATTTGCCCACTGAGATTACTTTTCCAATAGTACCCGTTTGATATAGGGCTAATTGTCACTCGCCCCTGGTACGACCATGAGTGACTAGCGCGGGTGAACAATACTGGGATGGCGCCAGAGTCATAAATTACGCTTCCGTCATCTCCCCACATTCTTAATCCGTATTGAGCCTTAGAAAGCGATGCAAAGACTGCCGCAAACCACTTGCCGTAAGGTCGAAAGTTTATGTTAATCGTCGATAGAACAAAACCTGTCCAGTTTCCAGCCCCTCCAGATATGACCATCCCGGTGTATAGATCATCAGGTCTGTCGGGTGTATTTTGAATGAATATGCAGGGGGGTTCCTGAGTAGTTATTGGGGCTGGGAAGCTAACATAGGCATTAGAGCTTGTGGTAGCAGTATATGAGCCACTATAAACAGCGCAAAGCCGAGGCATCTGAGCATCAATTTGAATATAGTCATAGTCATTGGCTACCGATAACCCGTATGTCAATTTTTATACCTCATTACCAACAACCTAAATTTAATTGTCGTACCCAAGGATCTGTCCGCCTCAGCTGGATGTTTTCCATATACGTTCACAACCCCCTCTCCTAGTGATACGTATGGTAATGCGCTGTAGATATAATCATTTGCAGGTGGCTCGGTTGGCAGTATTACCGCAGAGCAGTTGCTCGGACTAAAACCTGGGATATAAATAGTGATCGGGCCGGCGGCTCTAGCTTGATAGAGCCCATTGTGAAGAATCTGATAGGTGAAACTATCAGTATCCATTTCTAGAGCGCCTGATGCGCTCCACGTTCTTACGCCATGACTCATGCGTCTAGATCTCCAAGCTGTACCCGTTTACGCCCAGTTGCGTCATATACCTTGATCGCTCTATTCGTCATAGATAGACGACCACCACCAGGCGCCGGCCCATTGAACTCAAGATTACCCGCCTTATCCAAAAGCCATCCCTGCACACCGGCGACATAATTGTCTGATTGCAGCGCCTGCCCGATCTTGAGCATGGTTATGCTGCCGTTTTCGATGAACGCGGCTTTGATAAAGGTCTGCCCACCCTGGACCGCGAAGGGCACCGATCCGGCCTGTCCGATGGCGAACCTGTCCGCGTCGATGATGAACTGCGACTGCAATCCACCTGGACCGTTCTCCAACCCAAGCCCAATACCGGCGTACTTGTAGAGGCCTGAGGCAGTTTCGTACTGCATCCGCACCGACCAGTTCGCCGTGACCTTGCCGTCGACCGTTTGAATGGCCGTGGTGTTGGTCTGAATAGCCAGGGTGTTACCGTTGACCGAGTTCTTGACGGTCTCGATGCTGGACGACAACGCACCGTCGGCATTGATCCGGGCGGTTTGCTCGGCGACGACCGCGGCGGCGTTGTTGGCCACCTTCACTTCCACCGTGTCGGTACGCTGCCCCTGCACCAGGTCTCCCTCAATCAGGGCGGACTGAACGGACCAGACACCAACGTAGCTCTCGTCCGAGCCGATCAGCGCAGTGTCATCACCCTGAAGTGGTGGATTGACCTGCAAGTAGATGCCGTCGACCTTCTGCGCAGTGGTGGTGACCTTGCCGTCGAGCGTGGTTACCGTGGCCTTAAGGGTGCTTAACCCGCTGGCCGTGGCATTCACGCCGGTGACTGGATCGTTGACCGTGACCTTCACCGCATTGAGCTGTTGCGCCTGGGCGGTGATGTCCTGGCCGTGCTGCGTAATGGTCGCGCTGTTTTGCTGTACCTGGGTGGCCAACGCATCCACCGTCTGGGCTACAGTGCCGATATCGGTCCAGTAGGTCGCGTTCGGTGGAGGATTATTCGCCGGTACCGGGCCTTTCGCCTGATACAGGTGCTGACCCATGCGGACTATTTCGTTGAGCGCGTATGCCTTCGCTGGGTCGTACTCAAGTGCGTCAACAACCTGGTCTATAAGGTCTTCCAGCTCCTGCTTGGCTTCGTCGATACGGCCGTTGACCGAACCAGGGCCATTACCGTCAATGAGGTCGATCCTGTCCTTCAAATGCTGACCCAGGGCGGTCTCGTCGATCTGCCCCTTGATCTGCTCAAGAATTGGCCCAGCGTCCGAACTAGCCTGGCCCATCACCCCATTCACCACCGGATAGAACGGACCGATGTTGCCGGTACGGTCCACCAGGCGCGCCCAGAAGAACAGCGTTGCGCCCGCCAGCAGCGACTGCATGCGGTAGTCGGCCTGCGGATATGCCAGGTCTGCCAGCTTCGTCGCGGCCTGCAAGTCATTCGCCGGGCCATACCAAAGCTCGGTCCGCTGGGTGTCCTCGGCGCCAGCAGGGAATCCCCACTTGATGCCGATGCCGAACAGCTCGCTGGTGGTGGTCAGGAACGACACCGCCGGCGGCAAGCCGGTTTTGCCGGTCAGTACTACCTCAGGGCTGGCGCCCCAGATAGAAGCCACATCCATGGCGTTAACCGAGCTGACACGTGCAACGTAGCGGCCGCTGTAAATGCCCTCAACGTCCGCGCCGAGATTCCCAGTGCGCGGCAAGCGGATCCAGTTACCGCTGTCCTTGCGCCACTCCACGTTGTACGCAATAGCCCCCGGCACCGAATCCCACGTAATACGCATACTGGTGACAGCAATGCCCTGCGACACGACGCTGCGCGCCTCGATGCCGATGTTATCCGGCGGAGACATTACCCCGGGCGGGATGATGCTCGTTGGCTGCGGATCAATCCGGGCGCCAGTGTCGATCGCCTGGTACTTCAGTGGCTCATGTTGAGTGGCAGCTATCTTGAACTGATGCAGCCCTTGCGGCTCGATGGTCTGCACACGAAAGCGCATCACGGCCAGATCAGCGCTTTCCACGGACCAGCTGCACTCCGGCTCTGGGAGTTCCGAATAGTCCGCCATGACGGTGACCAAGCGGCCAGAGACGGACTTCACGATGCGGCCTTCGGTCTTGCCGCTGGGTAGGTTGAGGATTAGCCGATCCTCTTCGTGCACCTCGGCATCGATATCGAGCGTGATCACACGCCTGGTCGCGGCGCTGATACGCCCACCATTTGCACGCCCCGAGAACAACTCATCAGCCACGCAGATAATCTGGCCAGGCTCGACGTTGCGGCCCTCCATGCCGGTGGTGAAGCTTACCGACCACTCCTCATACTGCTCAGACTTGAGCGCCCAGATACCGTGGCGGATTGCTTCTCCCTCCACGGTACAGCCGAAACGCGAGATATCCAGCATCCGGTGCCCGAGCTCACCGATCAACTCTTCGTTGGTAACGGGGGCCGGCTGTGTCTTGAACTCGTTTTCAGGATTGTCCCAGGCCACCTTCGCCCGTGTATGGCGATCAGGAAGCGCTGCGGAGACGTACTCAAATTCACCGATGATGTTCGAGCGGGTGAAGACGTAGCCGTCCTCGTTGCCTGGAATATCCGCCACCATGGTGACCTGGGAACCGTTCCAGCAACTGCTCCCACGGAACACACTGGCCAGATCCGAAAGGAGTGCGTAGCCCTCAACCGAATCCTGAATGTAAACGTTGGTGGTCATACGCGGCTGCATGCCGCCCTTCCCGTCTGGAACCATCACATCGCAATAGCGGCCGATCTCGTACAGCGTCCAATGGTCCACCATGTCGGCGGTAATGCGACGGCCCAGGCCGTAGCGACGATGCAACAACAGGTCGCGCCATACCCAGACAGGATTGTTGGTGTAGGCAAGCTTAAAAGTGCCGTTCCAGTCACCTGTATAGGTTCGAGTCTCCGGGTTGTAGTTGGTCGGCACCTGCACAATGCGGCCGCGCATCAGGAAGCTGGCCTTCGGCGTGTCTTGGAACTGCTTTGCATCGAACTGCAGGCCGCCCAGCGCCAGGTTCGGATAGCGCAGCTTCTTGTCGATTACCTCCGTCAGCCCCTTGATGCGCATCAGGTCCGCAAAATTGGAGTCGTTTCGGTTTGGGGTGAGTCGGCGCACGCGCACCAGCGCACTGGTGAAGCCCTCAGGGAGGTCGATTCGATGGGTGCGCTCGTATTCGGTTGTCCCTTTGTCGTCCAAAGTTGCAGAAAGGACTGTTTGATAGCTTCCGCCATCTACGGAAAGATCAATGGCGTAGTCGATGCGGTAGCCGATCTGGTCGCCATTCGTCTTCACCTGCCAAATTTGCGGCCACGACAAGCGGATGCGTACCGCCGACAACTGCTGATCGGTGATCGCGCGTGTCCAGGCGTTGTCCGACTTCAACTCAACCGGCAGCCCCTGAGAGGCCTCATTCTCGATGGCCGGAAAGCCCGCGATATGCTCCTGATCCACTGTGCCTGGGCGGAAGTCCCAGATGGTGCCCGGGAAGTTTTCACTGCCGTCAGGGGAGATCAGTGGCGTACCGTTCAGCTTGATCGACCGCAGACCATCTACCGGCCCCACAATCGGACCTTCACTCAGCGCATAGAGCAGCTTTACCGTAGCAACCGACAGCGCAGTATCGGGTGCCTTATAAGGCGTGTATGGCTTCTGCTCGCCGCCCTTGGAACCCAAAACTGGGGCAGCACTAGGCCGGCGCCGGCGCTTTGCAGCGGGCGCTGTTGCGGTTTTGGACATGGGTTTTCCTTACTGCTGATCTTCCGAGAAGACGCCAGCCGAGATGAGAGCGCCGCCGATATCGCGTTCGCCATACAGAAGTGGTTTGCAGCGGCCCTGGGCCGTGGTGGTGACCGCGCCGCCGAACGCATAGGAAGGCCTGTTGCCGTCGCCCTCCTTGTCCAACACGCCAACCGGTGACGGAGACATGCTCATTGCGATGCCACCGATCATCAGGCCAGCACCAGCCGCCACCAGGTAGTATTGCTGGGTGATCGCGCCAATCACCACCAGGGCAAGACCGGCAATGGTGGCGAACAGACCGCCTCCCTTGCTGCCGATCACAATTGGCGCGATGCGGATCGGCTCAACGGTGTCCTGGCGCATCTCAATCTCGGTATCGATCAGGTTTTTCTTCCCGCGGAACACTGCGTAGGTCAGGCCGCGCTCCTCCGAAAAGCGCAAGAACCGTCTGAAGCCGGGGATCTTCACGCACAACGCATGAATCGCCTCAGCGCATGACGTTACGGCCAGGTGGTGAACGCGACCGAACCGGGCGCCAAGCACGCCATAAAGCATCACCAGCACCACCAAGGGCTGCGGGTTAACCGTTACTTTCATTGCCATCAGTCAACCTCCGGCATTCGTTGGTGCCGAAGAATCAGCACGGTGTAATCAGCCCACATGCCGCCGTATACGTCGCGGGTGGATTTCTTGTTGTAGCGGTGATGCAGGAACGTTGCCGGTGCTGGGTGTAGGTCAGGGGCTGTGGACAACAGACCGTCGCCCAGGTAAATGCCGGCATGGTTTGGTGCGGCAGCATTTATCTGCATGACGATCATGTCGCCCTTGCGCGGCATCGAAACCGGGTAGAAACCGGCCTCCTCGTAGTACTTCTCGTAGAGGCTCTCACCATCGTTCCACCAGCCATCCCGGCGCGGGTAGTTCGGCAATTCAATTCCATGCTCGCGCTCGTAGTAATCGCGGCACAGGGCATAGCAGTCCAGCAGACCATGGCCGAACTCGCGGCCAACCAGCGGGGCCTGGTAACCATCAGGCTTGAACTCGAAGTACTCGCCAGACGGCCAGCTCACGATGCCCCACGGCTTTTCGTGCAATTCGCAGCTGACACGATCGGTCATGCTCGGCACCGGCGGCACGTCGGGGTGGCTATGAATGATCATCGTCACCTCGCCGCGGTCCTCAGCGTCACACTTGTCCTCTGGATTGATGATGAAGTGCTCGCTGGGGGTCTTGGCATCGTTGCGGCATGGAATGTACTTAAGTCGCCCGGCCTCACGGATCACCACGCCGCAGCTTTCCTTCGGGAACTCCGCCTCGGCGTGCGCCTGGATTTGTTTCAGCATCGTCTTGTTCATGGGGTCTATCCAATAAGCGCAGCGCCAGGAGCGCCACCGAACGACAATGGGTTACCTTTGCCAAAGCGGATTTCGCAGTCACTTGGTCGGCCGCCACAGCGATCGAGCGCAGGGTCGTCCACTGGGTTGCCGTCGAGGTCGAACATCTTGATCCCGGTGTAATTGCAGTCCGGGCCGCGGTACTCGCCCCACAGACACCACTCGCACCGGTTCATAATCAGGCCGCCCGGCAACCTCTGACCTTTAACTGCCGTCGGCGGCGCCAGCGAGAACACCACCTCCTCGCGCAACAAGCTGGTGACCTGGTTGATATAGGAGATGTCGAGCCTCTCCATGGTGCTGGCCGTAGGGTTGCCCTCTGGAAAGTTCGCTGCATCCAGGTATTTCGCGTACGTCTGTCGAACCGTCAGCTTTACCCCACTCATCCCCTGGAAGCGCCGGCACAGCGCTGTGATCGTTCCGTCGATGTTGCTGATCTTCAACATGGGTGTGGAGTTGTTGCCCTCAACACTTCGCCCGAACCCACCCGTTTCATAAGGCCGGGGCAGATACACGTCGCCCTTCCAGATGATCGGCGTGGACTGCTGGTGCGCGTGGTACCGCAAGATGCCCATGCCCCTCGCCTCACCATCCAGCTCGATCAACTGGATGATCGCGCCGGGCTCTAGCTTCTGGTCGTCCAACGTAATCATGGGTTGAATACCTGCTGGAAAGTGGTGCTAAGGGTGTATTTCTTGTTGCCGTGGGTTTGCAGTTGCCAGCCGCCGGTGGTGATGAACGCCCCTTGCACCTCGAGCGGCGGAGTCCACAGAAAGTGATTTGCCCCCTTGTGCCGCTTGAAGAACTCCCGGATCGGCTTGATGTAAGCCTCCCCGCCCGTAAAGGAAACTGTGTACGCACCGGCGACATTGTTTATTCCGACCGATAATCGCTGGCTGTAGCCGTTGCCGAACTTCGACTCAAGCACGTCAGGCTGGTCGTCACCGGAAGAGCCAACCCGGGGCGACCAGTTGAATACCTCTGCCATCAGCTGTTCCTCCGATTGTTTGGATCAAGCAGGCCGTTCTGGCCTTTTTCCTGCTGAATCACCTGCCGGGCGATCTTCGGCATTTCGGAACGGGCAGTGGCCAACAACGCCATGCCCATCTGCTCGTATCCTTCGGGAGCATTGACAGCTCCGCCCGAGCCGTCGCCATTGATGTGCAAGTGGATCTCCGGCGCCGATCCTGAGCCGGCGGTTGCTGCGACAGATGGAGCAGTGAAGGCCGGCGAGATGCCCGGGCTTCCGACAAATCCGCCGGTTGCGTAGCCCGGCTTACCGCTACGGTTCAGGCCGATGAGGTAATCCTTCATCCCAGGCTGATCGACCACTTCCTTACGGATGACGACCTCGCCGCCGTGAACCACGCCCTTCGGCTCAAACTTGCCACCGGGGCCGGTATAGCCACCCTCAGAGAAGCCGGCCAGCGCCATGCCGGCGACCATGCCCGCATTGGCATAGCCCGCAGCAAGCAGCGCCGCGCCCACCGGTATACCGCCCAGGATGGTCAGTTCCGCCGGTGCCTTCGCTGCAGCGATCTGCGCGTTCATGATGATCGACGCTACAGCGAACGCTTTTTGCGCTACAAACAATGCCTTGTACGCGCCGGACTGCTCACCAGCGATCTTGCCGACCATGTCGGCGGCCTGGCCCGACAGTTCGCTGAAGGTGCCGATCACAGCTACTTTGTAGGCACCCTGAATGTCAGAAAGCCGCGCCTGGTTCGTCTGATTGATCTCGACGACTCGGTCCAGGTACTGCTGCTCGGCGGCGAGCTTCTGCTCGTTGGTGCTTTGCTGGTCGGCCAGGATCTGATCGCGCAGATCTGCCTGCATGGACAGCTGCTTGTCGTGCCACTTTTTGAGCGCTGCTTCAGCCTCGGCGATCTTTACAAGCTCCCCGGAGGGTCCACCTACCGAGGAATCGATGCCGCCGAACTCCGGCGCCTCGGTAACCGTGGCTTTCGAGATGGCATCAGCGCCAGCGCGGTAGTCGTCCGACGATAGCTTGCCGGCACGGTTGGCCGTTTCAAGCACCTGCATCCGCTCTTTCGTCGTTGCGAGTAGGGCTTGCTCTTTGGTTTGAAGGCTAGACATCAGGCCGTCATAGGCCTTTCTGGCGTTGAGCGCATCGAGCTCGATGGCCTTGCCCTGAAGCATGACCTTGTTCTTTTCAGACAGCTTCGAAAGCTCGCCGGTGGTGAGCTCGTAGCGAAGGCGCCCTATCTCGGTAGTCTCACCGTAAAGCGCGACCTGCTGGGTAAGGTTGTCCAGGGTTTGCTTGTATGCATTGTTGAGCTGCTCAGCTTGCCGCTGGATGTCCTCCGAGGCTTTCTTGGCTTTTTGTTGGGCCTCCTCAGAAGCCTTGGCCGCCGTTTCAGAACCCTTGATCGCGCCGGCTAGGATGCGCCAGCCCTCGGCAGTACCAGGGTCAACGCCCTCCCGTTCAATCCTCCGGTTCACCTCGCCAACCAGATCGCCCCCATCTCTGACGGAGTTCAAGCGCTCAACGAGGGTTTTTGTGTAGGAGTTCCAGCCTTCAATGGTCTTCTTGTCGGGCCCCGCAATCTTTTTCAGCCCGGCGCCAGCCTGGCCGGCAGCGGTGGCCACATCGTTCAGGCGGGCGGTGAGCATATTGGCGACGTCGCCGTAATCGCCAGAGGCTTTGATCGCTTCGCCGTACGCTGATGCAGAAGCATTGATAGCCTTGGTCATCTCCTCGTTTGGGCCGATTGCCGCGACCAACTGCTGGCTAGCCGAGTCGATATCCAGGCCACCGGCAATGCGGCGATTGAAGTCCGTCACCGCCCTGTCGCGCTGGAATGGGTTGGCCGAGTAGGTATCGCCCCACTTGTCATTGCCTTGGGCGGCGGCGCGGATCTCGCGCAACGCCTTCTGTGCCGCCACTTGCGCATCGGCCTGCTGCTGGATAACGCCGCCGAGCTTGTATCGAGCCTGCTCTCTACCGAGTGCCGCAAACTCCTTGCGCAACTCCTCTACGGGCCGTTTGAGATCGACGGTAGCCTGGCGGGCTTTATCGCTGTTATCACTGAACAGAAGGTAGCTGGCAGCCACGGCACCGACGGTCAGTGCAAGTCCGGCAGGCCCACCCATAACGCCAAGAAGAGCCGCCCCAGCACGCCCAGCCAGCGACGTCGCTGCTGATTGGGCGGACTGAGCTGCAGTTTGTGCAGCGGCGGCCTGCGCATCTGCAAGCCTGGCGATCCGCAAGCGGCTGAGAGCGGCTGCATGCCCATCAGTAAACCTTGTCGCCGCAACCTGCGCATTTGCAGCCACCGTCTCGGCTGCTGCCCGTCTGACCGCCATATTGGCGGCATCAAGCTGAGCCCTAGAGCGCCCTATTTCAGCTGAGTTTGCTTCCCGAATAGCAGTAACCTGGGCCCACAGACTCTTGATCAAATCCCCCGCTTTCAGGCTGCCATACGCAGCACCAACAGTAAGCGCCGACGCCGCAAGTACGTCCATGTTTTCGGCAACAAAGGTAACGGCACGGGCAAGAATTTTGGTACTTCCGGTCGCGCCGTCCATCCCGCCCACCCAAGCCTGGAATGAGTTGCTGACGGTTGTAGTGGCTCGACTAACCGAGCCAGGTAGATCCTTGAATTCCCCCTGAAGAGTACCAAGCTGGCTAATCAGTGCCGGCACCACTTTGTCAATGGTAAGTAGGCCTTGGTCTGCCATTGCCTTGAGGTCTTTACGGGCAACGCCCATGCCGGTGGCAAGCGCCCGGATTACGCGATCACCGTTTTCGTTAACTGAGTTGAACTCCTCGCCGCGCAATACACCCTGACCCAAAGCTTGGGAGAACTGCGTGATAACAGAGGAGGCTTCTGCTGCACCAGCGCCGGAAAGCTGAAGCCCAAGGGCCAACGCTTCGGTGACACCCAAAGCCTCGCTCGATGAGTAGCCAAACTCACGCATCGATGCGGACGAACGACTGAACAGACCCGCGTTGTCGGCAAAGGCAGTACCGGTGCGCTGACTGATCTCAAATAGCGCCTTTTGGTTTACAGAAAAATCCTCAGTGCTCGTGGAGGCCTGCTTCAGTCGAGCATTTACCTGATTCCAGCTGTCAGCCTGGTGAATGACATTCCCCACAGCAAGAGCGCCGGCCATGGCCTTTGCGTATCCTCCCACTGAAGATGTAAGCGCCTGCATCGCAGAGCCCTGGGCTCGAACTGCTGCCTCCTGGGATCTCCACGAACTAGTCGCATCACGGTTCCCAGAAGTGATGGTTCGCAGATAGCTCTGCCCCATGCGGCCAGCCCTTGCCATCTCACGCTGATATGCGCTCGTTTCGGCTGAGACGCTGACGATCAGGGAGCGAAGGGTTTGCCCTGCCATGCTTTTCTCCAGACATTAAAAAACCCGCCTTGGCGGGTTATTTGTTTCTCTCACTACTGAGAATTTCAGAATTCTGATCGATGTAGAAACGCCATCGATTCAGGCAGTCGGCAAAAACAACTATTTTATTAGGCGGGCTACTCATCTGCTCAGAGAGCCCCACGTATTCAACTTTGTCGCATTTCATCTGTTTGGCTGACTTTATCAGCGCCGCTCGCTCAGCGACTTTTATTCGCTCAACGCCATCATCGCCCCACTGCTGATAAGTCTTCGGGTAATGCTCTTTGGAGTAAACTGAAAGAGCGGACTCATCGATCACAACTTCTGAGTCCGGCCTTTCCGAATTTCCACAGCCTGCGATAACGACAGCAACTAAAACCGCGCACTTCCTCATGACCATCTTCCTTGCAAAAGAGAGAATCTAGCATGAGGATGGGACCTCGGACGGCGGGTAACCTACGTCACTCGGATGACTTGACCATCAAGAACGCCTTGAAGAGCTGCTCTCCCTCCTCAGCCTCCGCCGCCTTATCAACCACCGCAGCCGCCTCATCCTTCCACTTAGGCATCAGGTCCACAGCAGAAACTTTCGCACCCTGGGCCTGGAACACCGAAGCGGCAATGATCGAGGCCTGAATATCGCCGCGGGTATCGCTCAGCGGAGACTCCTGGTTATAGGCCATCCAGAGGAACAGCTCCTCCGCGCTCATCCGTGAGCGCAGGTCCTGGAGCGTCATGCCAAGCCGGAGGGCAAGAGTCAGCATAAATGCCAACTCCGGCTCCTCCGTCAGTCGTTTCCCGCAGCATCCACCGGATCTTGCGCGCCAGCGCCGGCCGCTACGCCACTCAGCTCGAAAACCTTGCCGACGAGCCGGTCATGCACTGGGCTAAAGGCATCAGCTACAGAAGGCACGTCCTCGTCCTGAAACACTCGAGCATTGTTCTCATCGAGCAAGGCTCGCACCAGGACGAATGCATAGAGCGGCGAGGAATGAATCTCAACCCGCGGCTCCAGCGGAGCCTCATCGGCACCTTCAGTTGATGGAGACTGGGCCGGAAGCCCAGCATCCTGACGAGCTTCAGCAACCGCCAAAGCGGCGCGGCGACGATACTCAACCCAGTCACCAGCGCTCAACGCCCTGACCACCACCTGGGCGCCCTCCCACTCATCGATGGTGAGGCGCTCATGCTTGAAGTTGCGCATCGGGTCCAGTGCCATGGAGCGCAGATCAGCCACGGCCCCGTTTTTTGCCCGGGCCATTACGGCACCACCGGCAGGTCGAAGGAAACGGCGCCAGTGATACGCACGTTGAACGTGCCGTTGACGGTGCCGTTTGGCGCGGCGTCCCAGGTGAACTGGGTCACTAGACCGAGGAAGCTCGAAGACGAGCCGTCCTTGAACAGCGACTTGAAGGCGCGCGGCTCACCATCATCACGAGCAGTACGCAGCACGGTCTGGGCTTCGTCGTCGGCCTTCCAGTTGCCGGACATACTGAAGGTGCCGTTGTCGGCCAGGCCTACGGTGAACTCTTTCGCCTCACTGGCAAGCACCGTTACTTCGATCTCATCCGACTGCCCACCCTGGAACTGCGGTTGTTTGATCGTTACGGACAGATCGGCCCATTCAATGCCGACCGCCTTGGGGTCGAGCGTGGTGGCTTTGGAAACGCTGAGAGCCGTGCCCTGCGTCTTGACGAACTTCGCTTTCGTTGGAGTTTGAACGGCCATGTGGCCTCCTATGGTTGCAGGGTGTATTCCCAGCTCACGCTGAAAAGTTTGGTGTCGTTCTCGAACACATCCGCCAGGCGGTCTGCGCTGCCGGTGGTGAAGTCGGCGCCATCCGTGGTCATCGCGGTAAAGGCCAGGCCAGCAAGCGTGAGCGCCTCGAGGAAGCTCTCCCCCCATGCGTCGAGCTGAATAGTGAGGTCGCTGGAGCCATCCCAGCCGGCGAGCGTGAAACCGGTGGTGGTGCCTACCGTTTGAACCACCAGGCGTGGCTGGGCGGCGTCCACCGGCGCAACGCCGAAGTACACTCGCCCGTCGACCAGAGGCGAAAGCCTGTCGATGAGGGATTTCTCAATCATTGGGGTTACCGGGTGATGGCGTTGTCGATGCCTTCGGCCAGCTTGTCGGCAACGGCCTTTTCGATCTGAGGCAGGCTGCCGTCCCAAGATGGTCGAATGAATGGATGGGCCTGCATCTTCGATGTGCCCAGTTCCAGGAACTTCCAGTAGAACGGTGATTCGTAATCCGTTTTCGAGGTGCGCCCTTTTTTGCCGGGACGCTTGAGCGCCTTGGATTGTTTGCCCGTTGGATTTTTTACGCGAATACCAGCAGTAGCGCCGCCAGGCGTGTCAGCCTGTTTCACGCTGACCGCAATAATGTTTTTCTTCAATTTTCCCGTGCGAACTGGTGCAGTACTTCGGGCCTTGTCCCTGGCCACCCTGGCACCAGCCATAACTGCATCCCTGGCAATCTTGTTGCCCACGGACTTGGCCAGGCGTTCGAAATCGGCCTGCAGCTCACCAAGCCCCAGAACTGTCAGCGATCCGTTGCTCATTTTGGCTTCACCGTTTTGCACATGAGTTTCAGCATGTCGCGCTGGTTGGTGGCCAGCGGCGCGATGATTTCGTAAGTGGTGCCGTCGTGCACCAGGTGCTGGCCCGCCACCACGTCCTTGCGGTAGCGGATGTTGATCTCGGCGGTGACCGTGACCTGCATCTGTGACGCAGCCTCGTACATGCGACCGGAGGGAATGTTGATCTCCGCCCAGAGCTTGCCCAGGTCACCCCAAACCTTCGAGGGCTGGCCGAGGGCATCCTTGCCGTCGATGTAGCCACGGCGCATGCAGCGGTGACGCATTGGGCCGGCTCTCATCAGTAACGCTTCCTGTACATGAGCAACCGCTCAACAGCCAGCGGTACAGTGGTTGATATGGTGCCCATCGCCACGCCTTCGCGGTTTGCGAACCAATGGCCAACCAGCAGCAGAATGGCCTGTTCTACGTCTGGGGTAATTCCCATCTGATCAGGCCCGACTGGCGCTGCTTCGACCAATTCCCGATCGCAATGCATAGCCACATGGGACTTGGCGGCCTCAATGTATCCACCGATGAGAGAGTCTTCCTCATCGTCGTCCACCCTGAGGTGCAGCTTCACGCGCTCCAGGTCGATCATTTACTTGTTCTCGTTTGGCTTGGCCTGCCTGTTGGATTTGGGAGCAGTACCGTCTTCGAGGGCGGCCAAGCCCTTTCCGATCAGTTGGTGCCCGTACTCTTCGTCCTCCAACTCAAGAACCTGGCCGGCGGAAACGCGGCCGTTTTGGACCTTCACCTTTTCGGGGTCGCCTTCGAAACCCCACAGAACTTTGATTTTCATGGTTTCACCTGATTATTGGTTGGGGCCTTCCGGCCCCTGGATTGCGGGTGAGTTACGCGACGTGCTTGAAGCGACCTTTGACAAAGGCGTACTTCTTGCGCACGGCGAGACCGAGACGCTCCTCTACCAGGATGGCGCGCTGGTTCTTGATGAAGTCGTCGTTGATCATGCCGACCTTGATGGTGAAGCCCATGCGATCGTAGATCCGCGCGCCCTGCTGGAACGAGCCAGTCAGGAACTCGCCGCCGGTCGTTTCGCCGTCACCCTCATCCATGCTGTCCGAGGCAACGATTGGGCGGCCCCACAGAACCGGGGTAACAAGGCCTTGCAGGTTGGCGAACAGGTAGCGGTTCTCGCCGTCCTTCTGCAGCTCGATGTTCATCCAGTCCAGATCGGACATGACCACGGCATCGGCCGGCAGCTTCGACTGCTTTCGCGCCTGGTAGATCGCACGGCGCACGGTGTCGATGGCGGTGTCAGTGGCCTTGCTCAGCGCTGGGTCGAAAACGGTCGCCTGGGTCATGATGCCGTTCAGGTTATTACCGGTGCCGTCCCCCTTCAGCAGTTGGCCCTCACGCTTCAGCTGTAGGTCGAAGCGCAGCAATTCCTGAATGTAGCTGTAGAGCTGCGGAACGTCGTCGAGCGCTTCGTCGGTCACCGGCATCCATACAGCGATCTTCTTGATGGTGTCGGTAACCTGTTCGAAGGTCACGTTGCTGGTTGGCTTGGCGCCACCTTCCGGCACCATGCCGGCGCCCAGCGTATGCAGCAGTTCGCGGTAGTAGGTGAAAGCCTGACCAGTTACCGGCGTGGTCGGGATCAAGTCACGAATCAGCAGGTTCTGGCGCGGCGCTCCCTGGATCACAGGATCGTACTGCGGCGCAACCAGGCCGGCGCTGGTCACCTTGACCTCGGCCATGCTGGCCATGTCGGACTTGGTGATCTCGATTTCGGCCGAGCTCTGGGTCTTCTTGGTCAGAGCCTGGTAGTTGTCGTTACCCTTAACGAAGTCGATGAAGCTTTTCTTCTCCGGATTCTGATTGCGAAGCTTGATGCCCTTTTCTTCAAGCTTTTGAACCTGCTCGATGATGCGCTCGATCTCACCTTTTTGGTTTTCGATCTGAGATTTCATCTCGACGGTAACAGTGTTGCCTTTCTGCAGCTCATCGGCGACAGCGTCGTACTTCTTCTGCAAGCCGCCGAAACCTTCTTTCAACTGGTTTTCGAGCGAACTTTTTACTTCCTGGATTGGATCGGTCATGGCGACACCTTAAAAAATTGGTCAAATGTGTGTGAGAGTTTTTTCAGCTCTTCCACGGTCGCCGTGGCCTCAGTGTCACCATCGCGGTGCACTGCGGAGTAGCCGAGCGAGGCGACTGCTGCCGCCTCCTTTTGGGAAAGGCCCATGCGATCGCGCAGAGCCTTCTCAAAAATTCTTATGTCCGACTTCACGTCGGTGACTTGTGCCTCTGGGTTCATGCCGAAGGGCACCAGTGACGCCTCCCAGAGTTCCGCCTGTTTGATGATTCGGATGCTGCGGCCCTCACGCTCCTCGTATGCGGCGAGGATGGTGTTGAAGCCGATCGACATACTGTCGAGCGTGCCCTCTTTCATCAGCTCGTAGGCATCACGGGCATAGCTAACCGCCAGGTTCACCTTCCCCTTGATGTAAAGGCCATGACTGTCCTGGGTGAAGTCTGCCGAACCTACAAGGCGGGTAAGGTCATGGAACAGCGCCAACTTCAGACGGCCGGCGCGCGTGGTCTTCACCTTGGTGAATGCTCCGGGGAGAATCACGTCATCACCCAGATCGACGTTGTTGAACACCGCGGCATAGCCTTCGAAGTTTCCGAGGTCATCGCTGGCCTTAACTTCAAAGGGGACTTCAATCTTGCTTAGCATTGGTCTGCATCTCCCACCGGGTGACCCGGTCGTATTCGGCGCCAGTCATCCGGGATTCGTTTTCCTTCTCGCGGACCTCGTTAATCGTCAGCCACCCTGATCCGCCAGAGCCGCCAAGAGCGGCCTGGTAATACGCAGCACGGCCGGCGCTATCGGCGCGCAGCAGTCCCTCCACAATGAACTCCACAAACTGGGGTTTATCGCGGAAGAGCTTGTCGTTGATTTCATCCTCGATCGCGTCGAGGTAGGGCTTGAGGCCGAATGTCACGTAACCACTGGTTTGCTGCTCCAGGTTAGAACCCATGATTGAGGTCTTGCCTGCGCGGTTGGCCAGGTACAGTGGAACGCCGTAGCAACCGGCAATGGCCTCTTCCTGGAACTGCTGAGACTCAATGAACTGGCTGTCCTTCTGACTCAAGCCGGCGGGCACGATCTTTGGGCCGCCCTGCAATATCCCCATCGAGCCGATGTCATTGATGTCGCCTTTGCGCACATCGGGAAACTTTTCCATGATCTGCGCTTGCTGGACCTTGGTCAGGAACTGGTCATAGATCACGTAGCCGCCAGTAAAGCCGCCCTTACGCATGAACATCGCCGACCAGTTCTGCGCGGTCTTGGCGAGGCCCATAGACTCCGCCTGGTATTCAACCGGTGACAGCCCGTTGATGCCATCCATGCTGAACAGCTTGAAGTGCAACATGTTTTCTGGGGATACCGGGAAGCGCTTGCCTCCGATCGTGACCCAGTAGATCAAGTCATCAGATGTGTCGACCTCGACGTTGTCAGCGCTCACGGGGATGAAACCGATCCAATCACCGTTATCGGCACGCTCAATGATGCTGTAAGCATTCCCTCGTAGCGCCATGTTCACCACGGCACACTTGAGAAAGTTGAGCTTGGTCATGTAAGGGTTGGGCTTTCTCAAAACCCTGGCCTGGCGTGATTTGGTGTCGGCCAACACCCTGCCAGACGGCGTGTCTTCAAATATCTTCAGCGGCAGGCCGGCGGCGGACTCGCTCAGGATCTTCACGCAAGCCCACACAATAGGAATCGTGATCGCCGCCTTCGCAGTGATCTTCACGCCAGACTTCGTCCGCTTCCCACCGGCGACCATGTCGACCTCAACATAGTCGCCAGTCGCCGGATCGGTGTAGCCGAACATGCGCCATGACAGCGGGTTGTACCAACGAGATGCCATATTCAGCCTATGAGTTCGAGCCGATAAGTCCGAAGAACCCATCAGCCAGGTAATTGTCGAGGCCGCTCTGGGCCTGGGGGTTAAGCGAGAGCAGCGAGATAGCGTTGAAGGCCGCCATCAAGGGGTCGATCTTCGCCAGGCCCGACGCCTGCTTAGTGATCAGGATCGCGTTGCCCGCCGGCACCACCCGGGCGTTACCGCAACACCACGCCATCATTGGTTGGCCGCCATGGACCAGGCCGCCCTCGGCTAGCTTTCGCTCAGTGGTCTTGATTGCGCCGTTTAGCTTCCAGCCCTGGCTGATGCCGATGATCTTGTCTTCCGGAATGCCAGCCTCGGCCAGCGCGTCGAGAATGGCACCGATGCCTGACGGGTCGACCCCGACCTTGTCGAGTAAGCCGGCAGCTTCGACCCTGGCAACCAACTCGGCGACCTCCTGCACGTCCTCGCCGATGGTCTCAACCAGAGTCAAATCACCTTCTACGGAGAAGTCGCGAAAGCGCGGTGCCTCGCTTTTCCGGCGTTCCAGCACTGAAGGGTGGGCCCAGGCATGCGTCCACAGCAGCCACTGACGGGTGAGCTTGTCGCGGCCAGCAACAGCGAAACCAAGCAAGTCATCGAGGCCGCCGCCGTCAATCCCAACATCAACAACCTCAGAACGGTCAATCAGCTGCTCGAAAGTCAGCCCCTCCGGTACTGCCTGGACCTCCCAGAACTCTGCGCCAGCCCAACGATCCGAGCGCAGGTTCAGACCTATCTCGATGTTGAGGTGCTTTGCCAGAAACTGTTGGAGGGTGCCATCAGAGGCGCCCTGTTTCTTCTTGAGTTCGTCACCCAGCCACTCAGCGCTAACCGAGCGGCCTATGTTGGGGTTGGTGATGTAGAAGTTTTCTGACCTCAGGTACGCCTTGTCCTCAATCATCTGCAAGGGGAATTCGTACAAGATGCCCAGTGTTTTGCGATCGAGGATTTTGCCGTCCCGCACATTCCGCCAGTAGCTCAGCTTCTCCTTGAACACGCCGGCGGGAGGGTCATCGCTCTGGGTTGTCAGAAAGATGACCCACCCCTCTTCGCGAGAGATCTGACCACCGAGCGCTTCCATAAACATGGATTCAGCATTGGAGCGCTTGCCGAAGACCCAAAGCTCATCGACCAAAACTTTGCCCGACTTCTTGCCTGACACGGTATCGGTATCAGCGGCAACGACCTTTAACGAGTTCCGCGTGGTGCGGTCCGTGATGGTCCTGATGTGATCCTGGATATGGAACATTGCTGACAGCTCTGCGTCAGCCCTGACCATGGCCGCCGCCGGCTTGAATGCGTTGTCAGCGACCTCGCGGGTTGGAGCCAGGATCAGATGCTCTTCTTCCTCTCGCCAGCACAGGATCAGTGCGGTGAGCATGATGCCGGCTGCGATGGTGCTCTTCGTGTTTTTCTTGCTGATCAGTAGGCCGAACTCTCGGATCAGCTGCTTGCCAGTCTCAGCATCGTAGGCCCCGAAGATGCAGCGAACGAAATTGAACACCCACTCATCACAGCAATCCGCCATCCGTGGCTTACCTGGCAGATCAGGGACGCGTAGTTCCTTGAAGATCTGCAGGGCGCGCTCGGCCTCCTCCACGAAGATCGGCGGCGGGATAATCGATTCGCGGGCGACCAACCGCCGCTCCCAGTCTGGGCACGCTGTCGACCACTCCATAGCTAAACCTGCTTACCGTTCGTTGCTACTAATTTGGGTGGTGCCTGCCGGGAGAATTTCCCAGCGGCCTGCTCGGCTGCCTTCTGCTGCTCGTCCTTCTTGCCGCCATCTGCCTTTTTGACATGGGTGTATTGAACGGCGGCAATAGCTGCCCGAACCTGTATTGGGCTGGCATCCAGCTGGCCCAGTGCAATCTTGGTCAGCAGGGACAGCATGTCCATCTCAGGAGCCGGGACTGGCACCGCCTTCTCGCGCTTCAGCGCACCGCCGTGTGGCTGCGGCTCGAACTCCACGGACACCGCCGAGGAGTTTGCTGATTCAGGATCAACCTTCTTTTTCCGGCCAGCACCCGGCCGAGCGCCGCCAGAGTTGGGGCGAGCGCCCCCGCTCTTGCCTTTGACGCCTGCCATTTGCTGAATTCCTTTTTCAAAAGGGGGAGAAAATCTGCGCGTGAGAGGGGGAGTGGTCTGGAGAAAACTCGATCCCCATATTTTGACCACCCCCTAGTCTCGTCGCGGGGAGTTGGCGTGCCGCATCGTGCGAGTGACGTGCTACAGATCGACTCAGGCGCCCTGCGCTTCCTCGCGCTGCTTCTTCGAGGAGTGGCAGGTGCCGCACAGGCTCATCCAGTTGGTCCGGTCCCAGAACAGCGTCATGTCGCCTCGATGAGGGATGACGTGGTCAACCGTGTTGGCCGCTGTCACCCTTCCCTCGCGATCGCAGTACACACAGAGCGGGTTGTCATTGAGGTGGACCAGCCGAGCCTTCTGCCACTCGTAGTTGTAGCCACGCTGACTGGACGTGGTCTTTCCGGTACGCCATGAGCCTGGGGCAGCAGTTGCCAACCTGTTGCCTTGAGTACTGACCCTATTGCCCAAGGTCTTGATTCGAGCCATCACCCTTCCAGTGATAACTTGATCGAAGCCAGTATCACGCCAAGCGCGGCCGGCTTCGATGACATGGCCAGTTCAACAACCAACGCCTCTACGCGTGCAACCTCGGCACGCTCATCGGCTGGCATATCACTGACCATGCCTTTGATCTGGTAATACTCGGCGCTTACTGTGCTCATGATGTGGTCCTTGATGCGCGCCACGATTTGGCGCATTCGAAAACGTGGCGCGGATTACTTGCTCTGGCTGCGGACGATCTGAGCGTCCACCTGGTCAGCGCACGTATCCAGCAACTTGATGGCCTTGTCCTTCAATTCCCACACATCGCCATTGAAGCGAAGATAGGAGTCTTCCTGGTCGACCCGTTCGCACGGGATCAACTCAGGGGCTTCGATCCTTACGGCCTGGGTCTTTGTTACTACCGCCGGCTTTGCCGCGCAGGCCGTCAGGAAGAGGCTGAGCAGCCCAGTCACGAACAGGCTTGCTGTTGCGCTTGAGTTCTTCAAAGTCTTTCCTCGCCTTCTCGGCTTTCTTCTCGCTGGTCTTGATGCGCTGGGCCAGGTCTGCGGTATACGCCGCGTTACGAAGTGCTTCGGCGCGCAGCGTGGTGATGGTGGCCTGGCTTTCGTTGTTGGCCTTGACCGCTTCATCCTTGGCCTGGGATTCAATGCGCTTCTCTGCGCGCAGATCCTCAACACGCATCTGCTGGATGCCGACGAGCAACAGGCCAACCAGGGCGACGATGATTGCCACTGCTATCGCCTTCATGCTGAATCCGCCTTTCTGCCCAGGAACCTGATGATCAGGTCACGGATCGCTGTCACGCCGATGAAGCCAATGGCACCGCCGGCGGCCACTGACAAGCTCGGCGGCCACTCCATCCACTCGATGATGCTGCTGGCTGACAGGCTCAAGGCCCCACAGAGCAGCGCCTCGAACAAGGTGCGCCAGTAGTTCGGCTCTTTGGCGTCGTACAGCACGCGCAATAGCGTGATCGTGAAGGCCATAATTGCGCCCTGCCACAGTGGGTTCGAGAGGACCAGCCACACCTGGGCCCAGAAGTCGGGGTTTTTCTCAGGCATCGGGGTCATCTCAAATTCCTCCCTTGAGGGGAGTTGGGAATAAAAAAGCCCGCTCAGTGGCGGGCATATGGCTCCGTGCTATCGTTCGGCTTCCACACAGAACGGACGCAAGCAGCTCATGGAAAACGAAAAATCAGCAACTATTCAGGTCACATTCACTACAGGCCATAGAAATCTTCCGTATGCCACCGATCTTGATACCGGTCACCATCCAATGATCTGGCTATCGAAAGAGCCTGAGCGAATCAACGAGATCCCAGAGCTTGAAGGCGAGCCAGAACTGAAGGATTTCATTCAAGCTATAAACGGTCCCGGCCAAGACTTCGAAACGTTTCGCTGTGCGCACTCAACAAAGGAAGATGAAAAAGGCACCACCCGATCCATGTACGTCGCAATTATCTTCAGGAATCGTCAGTGGGCGGAGGTGCCTGACCCATATCTAATCGTGTCCCGCAATATCGTAATGTCGGCGGCTCACAGTGATCTGTTCCCAGACGGTGCCATTCCTTTTGAGTTGCGGCTGCGTAATCACTGGCTGAAGGAAGAGCGGGTGTATGCGTATACGGCGGACATTCAGTTTTACATTCAGGCCCCAGATGAAGCACAAATGCGTGAGGAGCTAGCCCGCCAAACCGCTTTCCTGCAAAAAATCTTGGTCCATCCATAAATTCATTCTCCACTACCCGATCAGGATCATTCACGCTTGATCGGGTTCAGGGCCGCCACCAGCAGGGCGTGACCTTTAAACAGGTCGGCGTGAGCCATACTGGTCAGCTTGCTATCAGCGAAAGAGTGGCCGTTCAGCAGCCGATCAAGATCTTCCAGCGACTCTTTGAGCTGCATCGCCTTCTTGAGCACTGTTTCGTCGTGCTCGGCGCGCACCTCAAGTACCAGCTTCCTGACCTCATCGTAAGCCATGCCAACACCCACTGGGCCAGCCTGGCGAATCAGCAGGAAGGTGTCGGTGTACACCGCACCAAAGACCTTGCCATCAGCGTGATAGAAGTCGCTGATGGCGCCGAAGCTGAAGCAGGCTGCGCTTACGCTTTCATGCTGCTGGGTACTCAACAAGTGACCAGTAACACGGATAAACACCTCGGGCATCGCCTTGGCAAGTCCACGAAGTGCGCGGAGCAGACGCTGGGCGTCACCAACGACGACAGCATCAATCACTGGTTGATCATCATTCTTCGCTTGATCGGTCATTACCGTGCTCCAGAAACAGAAAAGGCCCGCCGATATGGCGAGCCTTGGAATGGGTGCGATGTCTTTCCATCAGTCCGCTTGAGCCAGCCCCACTAGCACACAGGTTTGGGCTGCTCATGCTGCCGGTGTTCTTTCGTAACGCGTGACGACCGGCGATACCGCGTCCAGGCCCTGCCCGAAGGCCCACCCTGGCTATGGCTCACGCAACAAACTTGTGTTTCGTCAACGCCTATATGGCCCCGTGCTATCGTTCAATTTCCACACCGAACAATCCATGGAGCATCAGCGATGAAGGTAAGCGTTAAGTGCAAGAAGTGCGGCAGTGACAAGTTCGAGATTCCGGCCAGGCCGACAAACTCCTCGAAGATCACCTGCGGCAAGTGCGGCGCCGTCGAAACTTACGGCAACGTCATGAAGGCTGTTGGCGACAAGGTCACGGAAGACCTGAAGCGGCAACTCGGGAAAATGTTCAAGTGACTGCATAGCCTCGCCCAGTGGGCGCATTAGGTCTTGAAGGCCCTCTACGCTCACTTCCATCTCAAGCTTTGCCATGCGGCCTCCAGAAACGAAAAAGCCCAACACAGTGGCTGGGCTTGCTAAATCTTGGTCACAAAAAAGCCCGACGCACTGGCCGGGCTTTCGATGTGGTGTCGCGCTTGAAAAGCTGAACACGGTGCCATGAAAACAGGGCTATTCCGCGAGTGCAAGTTTTTTACGCGGCTTCGATGAATTTCTCCAACGAGCAGTCAATCCAGCCGACGCCAGTCTTGATGATCTCCCTCGCTTTGGCCTCACTCATATCGTACTTGTTGCCGATCCGCTTGGCTGGCCACTTGGCCGCGTAGTACAGCCAAACGAAGTCACCCATCTCCGGTGCCCGCTTGCACAGCCTGGCGACAGCGCCATCAACGACGCTGGCCAGTTCGTCCGTGATGACGTAGGACTTGCTCGTCGACGGGATCATGTCCCGCATGATCGCCCAGGACGGTGAAACATAGCTCGGGACGCCCATGCCATCCATGCGCCAGAAGCCCCATTGCTCAAGAATGTACTCGGTATCGCCCAACGGCAGACGCGAAGGTTTTCTTGTATTCATGCCGCTTTCCTCGGTGTCGGTTCGTTCAGGCCAAACAGCTCACGGAGCATCTTGTCGGCGATTTTGTTCTTGGCGTGCCCTTCGGTGATCCACCGGCGGGCGTAGTCTTGGAAGGCAAGGCTGCCACGGTGGTTTCCCCAGTCGGCGACTAGGTCCATCAGCGCGGCGGCGCCGATACGGCCGTTGGGTTTATCGAGCAGCAGCCGGTTACCCTGCTTCAGAAAATCCCGCTCGTCAGAGGTCAGGCTCTTGCGCGGCAATGCCGCTGTTACGTTACTCATTGCCGTCTCCTGGCTGATGGTTTGGTGTTGCCTCGGTGTCGCCTTGATCTAAAAACCTCCTCCTCGGAAGTGGATACTGATTCACGCTGAAAGCCTCGTTATTCATGGTCTCGGCGGGTAATGCCTCGCCTTCCTGTCTCGCAAATGTCCCACCGTGCAGCGCCTCGAAACCTCGTTGATCGAGGTAGGCGTGCCAGGTCTCTAGAGCCTGCCGCTTGAGCTGCTCGGCGGACGTGTGGATATAGGCCTGGTCGAGATCCTTCATGGCGTGGTTCAGCAGCAGCTCGCCAACCATGTAGTCAACTCCCAGATCAGTCCATGCGGTACGGGCCACCTTGCGCAGGTCGTGGCTCGACCATTCGCCGTGAGACAGGTGCGTGAACAGGGTGCTGGCCTTCGTCGCGCTGAGGGCTTGACCGGAGCTCCCTGGGAACAGGAACTGTCCGGTGTAACCCTTCTTCTGCTGCACAAGCCGGTACCGATCGATCAGCGCCTTGGCCTGGGCGGTCAGTGGCAGGGTATGCGCTGCTTTGGTTTTGGTGTCCGCCGCCGGGATGAACCACTTACCCGTGTCGGTGTTGATGTTCTTCCAGCGGGCCAGGCGGGTTTCACCCAAGCGCGTGCCGTGACAGAGCATCAGCCCAGCCAACACACACGCCGCCGGCGAACCGTCGAACTGCTCGACCAGCAGGTCCAGCAGGCCAGGCACGTCATCGGAGTGAAGCCGCGCCGCCTTCGCCTTGATTTTGGTCCGCACGAAGTCGGTGAACTCCAGGCCAGCCAGGGGATTAACGGCCAGCAGGTCCAGGCGATAGGCCTGCCGCACAGCCACACCCAGGACGCCCCAGACCGAGCGCACGAACGACAGCGCGTAACGCTCCTGCATCGGCATCAGCAGCAGCCGGTCAATGGCCGGTCTGTTCAACCCAGTCAGCGGCAGTTGACCGAGGCGTGGCTGCAGATGCCGCTTCAAGGCTGACTTGGCGCTGGCCTTGCGCTTCTCGGACAGAGCCCGGTCGCGCGTCATGCGTTCCAGGTACCAGGACAGCAGCTCGCCCACTGTTGACCAGTTGGTGGCCGTGGACTTCGCTGAAGGATCTGCGGCCCGACGTACCAAGATGGCCGGCAACGTCGCCAGCATCGCCTTCGCGTTGATGTCTGGATAATTACCTGCCTTGCCCCAGACCTTACCCACCACGACGTGCCACGAACCTTTGGCGCGATCTACAGTGGAATACCGAAAATGCAGCGACGGGTAACGAGCGTCACGAAGCGCACGAACATGTGGCCGCTCAGCCTGCCGCCTGATCTCGGCATCAGTCATGACGACGGTAAGAGTTTTCACCAGGTCGTTCATCCTTTCTTCCTCCCCTTGTACTGCTCGGAGAAGGGTCTGCCGATCTCCACTTCTTCCTGGGTGGGCTCACGGCCCGCAAAGTCGACGAACCGGGCGAATCTGCCCTGCTGTTGAACTACGCATGAACCGACGGGCGCGTGCCTGCACTTGGGCATGATCAGTTCGGTAGCGCCGTTCTGGCCCTGCTCGTCGTCCATATCGCGGTGAACCAGGATGATGCAGTGGGCGTCAGCCTCGATCTGTCCGGAGTCTCGCAGATCGGAGGCGATTGGCTTCTTGCCAGGCCGTTTTGTTGAGTCGCGGTTGAGTTGGGCCAGCAGAATCACCGGGACGTCCAACTCCTTCGCGATGTTCACAATGCCGGTAGATATCTTCCCAAGTTCGGACGTGCGGTTGAACGCCTTGCCGTCGGAGCCAATCAGGCCTATGTAATCAATGACTACCACGTCGAGGCCGTGCTTTCGCTGAACCTGTCGGCAGATGCTTCGGATGCGCGCCACGGTGAGCCCAGACTTATCACTGACATACAGCGGCTTGCCGTTGATCTTGCTGACGGCTGAGGTCAGGCGCGGCCAGTCGTCGTCCTCAAGCTTCCCACTGTCCAGTACCCGAAGGTCGACGGCCCCCAGTGAAGCCAAAGCCCTGTTGGCCAGTTCTTCCTCGGGCATTTCCAGCGAGAACACCATCCCGACGCCAAGCCCCCCACATGCGATGTGCTGGGCAATTTGCAAACCGAGCGTGGTTTTACCGCTGCCTGGAAGACCGGCGACGATGGTTACCGTCTTCTTGCGCAGGCCTCGGATCATCTCGTCCAGCTTTGTCAGTCCAGTGGACAGTCCGGTCGCGAGGTTTCCGTTGTATTTCGAGTCGATGATGTCGATATTTCTGGCTACCACCTCATCCATGCGCTTGTATTCAGGCTCGCCGGTGTCGAGGTCGCGCAGGTCGGCCATGGCTTGCTGGGCACTGGCAATGATCTCCGCCACCGGCCTGTTCTCGTTGGCGGAGTCGCGCACAGCATCAGCGGCGTCAACCAGCCGCCGAAGTACTGCCCGCTCGGTCACTGTCCGGGCATATGCCTTCCAGTTGGCTGTACTGGGTGTGTTCTTCGCCAGTTCCGCAGCGTAAGCGATGGTTGTGCCGCCACTCGGCAGTACCGGCTTGAAGTTATGGAGGGTGACGGGGTCTACCGGCTCGCCAGTGGCGTGCAGCTCAGTCATCACTTGGAACAGCGCCGCGTTCTCCGGATCGTGGAAGTCCGCCGCGGTAACGCTGGCAGTGATCGAGTCGAACAGTTCGCCATCCAGCATCAGCGCGCCGAGCAGGGCGTGTTCGGCTTCGTCGCTATACAACTCGCGATAGTCGTTCATGCGCGCCCCCTTGCCGATCCCCATGTGAAACCGACCAGCAGCGCTTTGTTCTCGCGCAGACGGTCAAGGGCTCGCTCGCCAATGTACTGGCTCAGACCTTGGGCGTTGAGGTTGGACACCACCACTGTCGGGCGAACCAGGTTGTAACGGCGGTCTAGAACCTCATGCAAAACCGACAGCTCGTAGTGAGTGCCGGCCTGGGCGCCGATCTCGTCGATCACCAACAAGTCGAAGCTCGCCAACTCATTGATCACGTCGCCCTCGGTGTAGCCGGCGGTGCGATCCATCGAGCGCTTGAACACGCGGATGATCTCGGCGGCGGTGGTGATCACTGCCACGGCCCGGTGCTGACGAATGACGTGCTGGACGATGCCGCTGGCCAGGTGCGTCTTGCCGTTACCGACGTTCCCACACAGCAACAGGTTGCGACCCGCCTGGAAGTGCTCACCGAAGTTGTCGGCATAGCCCTGGCAAGTCTCCAGCGCCTGGGTCATGGCTGGCGTGGTGGCGCGGTAGGTCGCGAGAGTGCTATCGGCAAACCGCGGCGTGATGCCGGAGCCTACAAGCGCGCTGTTGACGCTTTCGGCTTGCAGGTTGGCCAGCGCCTGCGAATGTTCGTCGCTTCCCCGTGACGCTACGCGTAGGCCGTGGAACTGGCATTGCTTGCATGGGCGGACAGCCATAGAGCCGTCGAACTGCTCAACTTCGGAGCGATCAACCGCGCCGTGGACCGGGCACTCGCCGGCGAAGGTGCGCTGCTCAGGCTGGCGGCGGAAATTAGAACGCTGGGCCATCTTCGCCTCCTTGGTACATATCCGCGGTGTGGGTGGGCAGGTTGTTGAAAGCGTTCGCCTTTGCAGCCGATGCCGGTACCAGCTCATCAGTCCAGCGCTCACCGTTCAGCCAGGTAGACGCCATCGGCACGTATTGCCCGTCATCCTTGGTCCAGTCGCGGGAAAGGCGGTGATTACCCAAGGCGGTCAGCAGGGTCAGTCGAAGCTCGATGGATGGCTTCAGCTTCTCCCACGCCTTGCGAGCGTCCTTCTTCGATTTTTTGTTGGGGTACAGCTTCCAGAACAACTCGAAGGCTTCAGCCAATTCCACTTCCGATGCACACAAGGTTTTAGGTTCCTTGACTGGTTCAGAAGAGTGACTGGTTCTGGGGGCAGCTCCTGCCCCACCCCCTGGGTTATCTCCTGCCCCAGGTGGGTTATCTGGTGCCCCACCCACTGGGGCAGATGCTGCCCCACCATCAAGCGACAAATGGAAAACGTTCGACTGATTCAGCTCGCCCTTTCGGCGGTATTCCCGACGAAGAAAGCCAGCCTTTTCCAGCTCACGGATATGCAGCTTCACGGTAGATCGACCAATCTCGCACTGGTCGGCGATATGCTGATACGACGGCCAGCACTCGCCCTGATCGCTGGCGTTGTCGGCCAGCTTGACCAGAACCAGCTTGCGCAGCGGGTTTCCGACCTTGGTTTTCATGGCCTTAACCATCAGATCCATACTCATATGTCCAGCTCCCGCGTAATCCGGGCAATGAACGCGTCATAGGTCTCGGTCATGACGACGCCACGGTCCTCCAGGGCGCCGCGGGCTGCCTTCGCCATGGCGTAGACCTCCCAGCGGTCACGCTCGGGCAGATGGCGGCAGTTGGAATAGCAAGGCCAGGGGCCGGCGACCACTTCGGCCGTGGTGGGCGGAACTACCGGGATTCCGGTAGTTGATTCCATGGGAGTGGTCATTGCAGAGTCTCCGAGCCTGGAGCATTGGCAATTGGCGTCTCGCCGCAGGCAATCGAAGCCACGCCGCCCGACAGCCTCTCGATAAGGACAACAAGCGCCCCCATGGCGTCAAGCGAGTGTGCGCGGGCGAGATCCAGCTCAATGAGTTTCGGGCAGTTACCCTTGATATGCTCATGCGATCGATTGACGTAGTTGAATCCGACCTGGGCCAGATCTGCAGTCGAAAGGGCTTTGAATGCTGCGGTTGGTAACGGGCTGAGCGCTGCAGGCCGAATGGGAATAGGCAGGGATTTGGACTCCAGCCCTTCCATCAAGCACTTCCTCTGGTGGTCGAGATGGTCAGCCGAGACTTGCTGAACTTCATGCCCGGTTCTGCGCCGGAACATCACAGCGAGCGCCATGCACGCCTCCATCAGGCCAACGTGGGTGTCGTCACGTTCGTGGATCTCACCACCCTCAGAAACAACCTCGACTGCGTCTGCCAGCTTTTCGAAGGACATGAGCATGAGTGCCGCGTCTTCGAACTTTTCGAAGTGGTCCTCGTTGATAACCTCCACGATCTGCCCTTGAGGAAAATCAATAACGTTGGTCATTGGGCGCGCTCCAGGGCGTGCACGGCACGTTCCAGCCGGGCCTTGGCGTTAGTCAGAACCTTGCGCGCCTTAGCGCGACGGGCGTTGGCTGCCGCAGTGAACCGCACTGATCCGGCCCACTCATCGTTGTAGGGAAAGAACTGCCCTTCCGGGCGCCCGTAGGCGCGAAAGTAAACATCAAACTGGTTCTTGACCTCGGCACGGGCTTCGCGGAACTCATGTTCAGCCGCGACCACGTCGATAGCTGCCTTGATAATCCGTTGTTTAGTCTCTTGCTTCTTCATGACTGGGCCTTCTGGACCAGGCGGAACCGGCCCTCAAAATATGGGTGGGTCGCCTGGGTGGTGGTGACCATCGTGGATTCGGAAACAAACCGGTGGAATGCGGCCGTGACGTGGCTCTTGGACCAGACCAGGTACTGAGAGCCCAACGCTTCCTCGTGCCCGTTGCGGACCATGCCGGCAGGATTGGGTTGGTTTGGCCAGGCCTTCAGCACGTAGTCGACGACGGCGCCGGACAGGCCGTGGCGCGCCAGCATGGTTTCCTTGATACGGGTCAGTGATTGGCAGTTCTGCGGGCAGTGATCCCAAACCGTCGTCTGGCTCAAGTCTTCTACGCGGCGCTCGATTCTATCCAGCGCCACCTGCTGCTCCCGCTGCTGGCGCTCAACGGCCACCAGGTGGTTCGCATTGGCGGCGGTGATCTCGGCCTGGGTCATTGGGCGGGCGGCCTGCTCTTCCAGTTCGCGCCAACGCCTGATCACCACCATCCGCATTGCAGCGCTGTAGCCAGTCAACAAGCAGTCGGTGTGTTCGCGGTCGAGCAGGTACTCGGTTTGCTCGCGGTTCATGCTGTCCAAATAGATGGCACGAAAACCCGTGGCATCTTCTTTGAGTTCGGCAAGCATCTTCTCGATGTCGGTCGTCACATGAAAATGGCGTTTTCCTGTCAGCTCAGCAATCTCGCGGGAGGACATGGTGACGGCATCGCCGCCTTGGAATTTGGCGATGGTCATTAGTAAGCCCTCGAACGAGAGTCGCGACGGTAGGTTCTTGGGCGAGTGCGCACCGAGGCAACGGCGGCAGCTGAAACGCCAGACCCGATGAACGAAACAAGCGAGTCGGTCATAAGCATTGCTTCAGGGATATGCAGGTGGCGTCCGGACGGGAGCTTACGAGGCTCGCGCCGAACTCTGGGCATATGCTTGTCCATCAGAGCAATGTCAGCGGCTACTTCTTCCTGAAGGCTCTTGCCGAGCTCACATAGCGGTACAGGTTCGCCTGGGCGAATTTGACTCCAGGCATAACGATCAGCCAGAACCTCGTTGATGCTGCGGATCGTACGCTCGCAGCGAGTTCGGACAAAATCGTCCTCGATACGACCGGCCTCCCAGTAGCAGAAGTTATCCACACGGTGCCCGATCTCATGGGCAACTATGAACGGATAGATTTCGTGGTCTTCAAGAGCCGACCAGTCGATCTCCGGGCGCTGGTTTCTGCGCAGTCGACCAGCATCTACGCTGGTCGACAGTTGAATTCCGCATCCTTCGGTGAATTCCAATTGATCCGCCGATACATCCAAGCAGACAAGTTTGGCCCAAGGGTCGAAAATCCCCCAGCAATTACCCAGTGCGCGGAACGTCGAGAGACTAAGTGAGCAACCTACCTGCTTGGTCTGCTCAGCGAAGGCTCGATATTGGGTGCGAGTGAGGCGAAGTGTGGTGTCGGTTTTCATGGCCGCACCTCGATATCAATACCAGGTCGCTTGCCAACCACGCCATGGGACGCGCCCAGGTGACGATGACGCCAGCAAAAGTTGCCGCTGAAGGTTTGGATTTGTTCCAGGTGTCGGGCGATATCGCATGCAAGCTCGTTGCTGTACCCGCCCATTGCCGGAATGATCTTGCCCAGCAAGATTGCGGACAGCTTGTAGCACTCCTCGCGAGCGAAATTCATTGAGCACATGTCGTCAGCGTCAAGCACGGCATCACGCAGGACCTCGCCTTCAAGCGGGCTGAAAACTGAAACGGCGGTGTTCATGGCTGCACCTCCGAATCACGCGCCACGTTTTCGAATTGCTCAGAACGTGGCGCGGATTTAGCGGCAGCCAAGTCAGCGCGAAGCGTTCCAAGGTTCCGTTCCTCATCGTTAGCCAGGTCGCCAGCGATGCCCGCACCCAAAGCAATCAACTGATCCAGGGTGTCGCGGGTTAGATCTTCGTTCTGCATTGCGAAGAACAAAGCCTCGATCTGGAAAAGCGTTTCCTTGCAGCAAAACAACTCGTTAATGGCAATACATGCGACCTCGCGGATATCTTTGACGGCGTTGGTCACAGGGCACCGCCTTGAGCGCAATTCGCACCTTCCGCAAACATGAGGTGTCCGTCATAAGCCAGCAGGGCCAGGTTTGAAACACGGCAATCCGCGTCCCACCGATCCCAGGTGGGATGACTCCCCGCCCCCATCTTTAAGGCCCACTCTGGTAGCTCCCGGCGCTGGCGCATTTCGTTGAGGATCGTCCACCATGTGCTGGCATGAGCGCGTTCAGTGATAAGCATCGCAGCCACGTCATGCCGCTTTTCCTCGGGTACGATGCCGGAAAGTGTCGGCGCCGAAGCGGGGTCGACATGAACCGGGTATTGCGTATCTGATAGCGCGGTGCTATTTTTTGGGTGCATTAGATCGTCTCCTACAGACGAAGAGGTACGAAGACCCCTGCGAAGGGTCTGGTTTAGGAAGCCCGCCTGCGAAGCGGGCTTTTTTGTTGCCTGGAGAAAAGTCAGCGCGTTGAAGCTGACTTCGAAGCCGGCGCTGATGCGCTAAGGATCGGCAAAAGTTCGGGTATGGGTAAGGGGGTTAAAACAGCTGTTTTTTTGTACAGTCATCTTAAGCGCTCCCAAAACCACTGGACAAAACACCAGCACCGACAGGGGACTGATGGTCGGCTGGGTTTGGGCGTACATTTGCGTTCAAGGTCGGCGAGGCGTTTGCCAGCGATGGGCGGAGTTGGGAGGCCAAAAACTTCCCCTCGGTCATGCGTTCAATCAGGAAAGCGATTTCCGCCGAGCAGCCATGAATGCCCCTGACCCAGCCGCTAACAGTTCCCTGGGTAACGCCCAGCGCTTTTGCCATGGCTACTTGCCCGCCGTAGAAGGTGGCTAGCTCTCCAAATACATTTGTCATCTCACATAGCTCAATAGAGGTATGCCTTTACTGTATTTTAAAGGCACTCCTTTTTGCAAGCTAAAAGGTAAACCATTAAATTTGGTCGCTATGGAACTTAAAGATCGTCTCAAATACGCTCGAAAATTAGCCTCAATGACCCAGTCTGAGGTCGCCGAAAGAGCGGGAATCAAGCAGGCGTCAGTGTCTGAGATTGAGCGTGGACTATCTCGAACGAGCGGATATCTTGTAAGAATCGCTAACGCTTGTGGCGTAGACCCTCTATGGCTTTCTGAGGGCATCGGCTCACCCGAAATTGATGGCTATGACCATCGACAGCCCGATAGCGACTCCAAAATGAGTTCTGCGGATCAGGTGCGCTCAATGCTGGCGAGAATAGGTAAAGGTCTTCCGGATGAGACGCGTAACAAAATTCTGGCTGCAGTTGAGGATGTCCCTTCTGAGGCTAAAGGGGTCATCCACGGTGACTTCTCCAATCTAAAAGCCCGGTCCGACGAGATCCTTATCCCTCAGTACGACATTCGTGCCGCCATGGGGCACGGTCAAGTGCCTGCGGACTACAACGAGGCAATTCGGAACCTCGTGGTGCGTGAAGAGGTGCTGCGCGAGAAGGGGGTGACTTACACGTCTCTGTCAGCGCTGGCTGTGATAACTGGCTGGGGCCAGAGCATGGAAGGCACGATCAATGATAAAGACCCTGTGATCGTTGATCGCGGGGTCAGCGAATTCATAGGCGATGGCATTTATGTCATCACTTGGCACGGTCTTCTCTACATTAAACGTCTGCAAGTTTTGGATGCTGAGCACCTATGGTTGATCTCGGACAACAGTAAACACAAGGACCAGGAGGCACGCCTGGAAGACGTGACGATCCATGCCAAGGTGCTACTTATCTGGAATGCCAGGAAGGCGTGAGGAGCAGCATAGATGGCTCGAAGTGACTGGGTGGTATTTGTTGACGAAAGCGGTGACCACAGCCTCGAGTCGATTGATGAGAACTATCCGATTTTCGCCCTGACCTTCTGTTTGATCCATAAAGATGAATACATAGACACGCTATCGCCAAAAGTGAATCGACTGAAGTTCGACCTTTTTGGTCATGATCATGTCGTTTTCCATGAGTCGGAAATCGTAAGAAAAAAGGGGCGATTCTCGAAGATGGGAAAGGAAGATCGAGAAGATCTTCTTGATCGACTATCCCAAATCATGGATGAAAGCGAGTTTGATATTTTTGCTGTGGTTATCGACAAGAAGCTCCACAAAGACCGCTACAACGATCCGAAGCACCCCTACCACCTGGCCATGCAGTTCGGGTTGGAGCGCATCTATAAGCACCTACTTGGTCTTGGCGACCACCTAAAGGAGACCCATTTTGTATTTGAGGCTCGCGGTGGCAAGGAAGATGCCGACCTTGAGCTCGCTTTCAGGCGCGTATGTGACGGTGCCAACTGGGGAGCCAAGAAATATCCGTTCGAAATTTGCATCGCGGACAAGAAGACGAATTCTGTGGGACTTCAACTCGCGGACCTAACGGCACGACCAATAGGTCTGTCGGTCCTGCGTCCAAACCAGCCAAACCGGGCTTATGAAATATTGAAGAAGAAGATAGGTCGATACGGAAAGAAGGTTTTCCCCTGACCCAGAAAAGCGAAAGGCCCCTGAGTCAAAGTCTCAGGGGCCTAGCGCCGGCCGCGTAGTCGCAACCCATTTAGATTGAAGTCAAGGACAGGTCTAAATACTCGGACCTTCCCTTTGCTAAGGAGACGATTAAAGCACTGCTAAAGTCACGCGTACAGAAAAATTTAGCACCTCCAACCCAATCAGAAAGGCGCCGGTTCCTCTACCACCTCAAAATCCGCAGCCTCAACAGGTCTGTCGTCTTCCGATGGCGCCTCCCATCTCAACGTCACCGACTCATCTTCGTCGTTAAACGTCAGCTCTATATCATCCGTCTCCGACAATCGCCCCATCACCTCTCCCCACTCTCGATCACCGTCCGTGTCCAGGCGATGAATCGTCACCCAGCGCTGATGCTGAGCGGTCGGGTGATTGATCATTGACGAGACCCGTAGTCCGAGCCGCTCCACGCCGTGCATTTCTTGGTGCGCCCTTTCTTTTACCTTGGCCATAAATACCCCCCCAATATATGTACATCCATACAGTATGGATGAGCGTACCTAAAATTTCGGCCTCAGGGAGATACTGTCAAAAATAAAGGCATACCTGTTGACAGGCAAATAAAGGCTAACCTATATTCACCCCATCGCACCCCAGCATGGAGTTCCCACATGAACGCAGCAACCTCAATCACCAGCGGTAACTGGACCGGACACCTTGGCATGGGCCTGGCCTTGCGTGAGCTGCAGTGCGTGTTGGGGATTGCCATGGGCCAGACCAGCAAAGAGCTGGCGCGGGACCTGGGCGTTCAGCCTGAGAGCATCAAGAAGCGCGTTCTCGCTGCATCGACAAAGCTCGGCGTAACCCGCCGCGCCCAGTTGGTAGCGGAGGCAATGCGCAAGGGAGTCATCAGCCCATTGGTCGTGCTGCTGTGCATGGTGATCACCGCCCAACAAGCCAACACCGAACAGTTCAGCCGCATCCGCCGCCCAGGCGAGCGCCGCATTGAGACTCGCGTTGCTTTCCGCCGCATCGAGGCCGCTCAAACCGTTTAACCCAACCTGATTTTTGCGAAAGCCAACAACGCGGCCGGGATTCGTTCGGCCAGGAGAAAGTGAAATGAAGCTGTTCAAGCTCTTGCTGTCGTTCGTGCTCTACCTGTTCGTGACACTGATCTGGTTCTCCGAGGCCGTGCCGGTGATTTTCGATAACCCCAGCGACTTCGAGCTGATCGGCGGCCTGTTCGGCATTTGCCTTTGGGTGATCACTACGACCGCCCTCGCTGTTTACGCAATTCAAACCCCGCGCAAAAGCGCACCCACTGAAAGGAAGTAATCATGCTCGGTAAATTGTTCGGCAAGAAATCTGGTCAGGCCCGCGCTGCGGTAGCCAAGCTGGCCAACCGTGACCTGATGGAGGCCGTGGTCTACGGCTCCATTTATGTCGCCGCGGCTGATGGCGAGCTGGAAGAAAGCGAGCTCTCCAAGATCGAGACCATCCTCAGCAACAACCCGGCGCTGCAAGGATTCGGCGCGGAGCTCTCCAACACAATCGACCGCGCCAAGACCGACTTCAAGTCGGGTGCCCGCATCCTTCGCCAGAACGCGGAGAAAGAGCTTGGTGACCTGGCGCACTCGCCGGCCGAGGCGCTGACGGTTCTCAACGTGATGCTGACGGTGGCCGAGGCTGACGGTGAGATCGAGCCGCAGGAAATGACCGCCCTGGAGCGTAGCGCCAAGCTGCTGGGCCTCAACCTGAAAGACCACCTGTAACCATGCTGGCCAGGTTCGGTACCAAGGCACGTTCGCTGGCGGCCTACGGGCTCGCCGGTGGCGTTGTCTTCGTCGACTCGGCCAGTCGCATCTTCTCAATGGTGGGCGACCTGGTACTGGTTGTCCTGCTGTTGGTGGTGCTGATGGCTGGTAAGTCAAAGCCCAACTGAGTCCATCCACAGCCGCCGTTGGCGCACATCTGCGCCATCGGCCAGGAGATCATCATGAAAGCACCACTGATCAATATCCGAAACCTGCACATCAGCGTCAGCACTTTTCTTCCTGAGCAGTTAGCACCCGGCGTCAGCTTCCTGGAACCAGGTACTGGTGTGCCTGCCGCGACTGCAACACCTGCCGGTGACGTGCTCGATCCACCAGCCATCGGCGAATACTGGGTTGGCCAAGGTGGGATCTATGCCGGCATCCAGCAGGATGAGGATGGTCAGCTGTATCACAAGATATTTGCCGCAGAGGATGTAGGCCGCTTCGCCTGGTGCGAGCATGGCACTGAGACCACCGCCACCAGCAAATCCAGCGGAGTGCTGAACACCTGCATTCTGCGCGATACCGACGGATCCTTTCCGGCTGCTGAGGCTGCTGGCAACTACACCGCCGACGGGCATCACGACTTCGTACTTCCGAGCATTGCCGAGCTGAACCATGCGTGGACGTTCATCCCGGACAGCTTCGCCAAAGAGGCGTACTGGAGCAGCTCGCAGCGGTCCGCCTACAACGCCTACTTCATGGCCTTTGAAGGTGGCTGGCTCTACTACTTCGGCAAGTACAGCGAGCGGCTCGCGCGCCCTGTCCGCAGCCTTCCTATCCAGTAATTCATTCCTTCAATTGCTTCTGCGGCTTCGGCCGCACTGGAGATCCGCATGAGCACCAACGAAACCCCAACCTCGATCCCGCCAGAGCTCGACCGCATCACAGTTGTTCTGCGCCCACAGGAAGGTAGCACCCTAAATCAGGTTCACCAGTTTGTCGGTACCGGCCTGATCGTCGCCATCGGGCGGGGCCTGGGCGTTCTTGAGCATTACTGCCAAGGTGATGCTATCCAGCGCCTGGGTGAGGCTCGTGAGCTTCACCTTGCACAGATTGAACTGTACGAAGCCGCCCTCGGCGCACCCGCACACCTTGCCGCCAACGCCCAAGAGATGTTCGACCTGCTCCACCGCATCAACGTCAAGGTCGGCGGGTTGAATGCCGTCCTGGGTCACGGTGGCGAGCCAAGCGAACAGATGTGGGATGAGTCGCACCAAGCGATGGATGCGATATGGGATCTGCTCGACAAGGTGAAGTCTGCCGAGGTCTTCGGGTCGCCGAGTTCAACTACCGGAATCCCGGTAGTTACCGAATCGATGCATATAGACGAGCGCGTGCGGATGGCGGCGAACGCCAAACGCTATGAGTGGTTGCGAGATGTCGCCTTCGACACCCCGCGCCAAGACCTGGTGCCGCGCGCCAAGTCCGGCAACATGCTGATCGAGCAAGAGCTCGACTCCGAGGTCGACGGTGCTATGCGCGTTTACCCAGGTGCCCGGGAGGACGAGCCATGCGCGGACTGATCGCAATTGCCTTGCTTCTGGTGGCTGGCCAAGCCGCCTCCGCCAGCGAGCAACTGATCGACGTTCAGCACGACAGCGCCCGCGGCGTCACCTGCTGGATTTTGAACAACACCGGGATCAGCTGCTTGCCGGACAGTTCGTTCCTACAGCAGGCCACCCAAACGAGCGAGGAGGGCCGGGGCTTTCAGGCTGGTTTGCCGGTGGCAATTAGCCCGTTGCAGGCCACCCCGCTCCCACAGGAAAAGGGGCTCAAGCTATGAGCCGCCTCAACGGAATAACGGGCCAGCGCCTGATCGAACTGTTCAACGCCCTGCAGCCCCGGGAGACAACCTTCGGCCAGATTTACGCAATGTCGGCTTCTTGCGGTATCGACGCACGCCGGGTGCTGGCTGACCATTTTCAGCGGGGCGCAAGCAATGAGTGAAGATATGGCCAGGGCCGTCATAGCAATGCCCTTTGAATTGGCAATGGGCAGCGAGATATCCCGCCGACAGTTCTACGCCAGAGCCCAGACACTACTCGCTGATCTCGACGAGGCGCGAAATGGCATGAAGCATTCGTGTGCGATCCGCCTGAAGAAGCGAATCGAAAAACTCGAAACCGAGCGCGACCAGCTCAAAGCCTTCGCCGTTGAGATGATCAACGCCAGCTTCGAGGGTGGCAGTTTTGACGGTGGCGACATCCAAGACATCGGTGTGAAGCACGGACTGTTACGGATCGAGCAGCGTGAGGATGAATGTGGTGAGCGCTGCGCCTGCCGCGAGTATGGCTTTCCGGCTGAGTGCTACCGGAAGACAAACCTGGTGCTGGAGGATAGCCATGAGCAATAAACCAGTCTTTGACGGCGAGAAGCTGGCCCTGCTTCGGGCAAGGGCGGGCACCACCCAACGCGACCTCGCTGAAGGTGTTGGCACCACGGCAGGCATGATCTGCCGCTACGAAGCGGGCACCTGCCAGCCCAGGCTGAAGGTGGTGGTGCGCCTGGAGGAAGCGTTTTGCATTGAGCGCGGCGGGCTATACGTGAAGGTCGCGACACCATCCACAAATACCGAAGACGTGTCGCGACACGAAGGCGGGCAGACATGAGCGCGGCTAGAGTTATAGAGTTCGAGGAGTTGCAGCGGATCACCGGCTATACGCGGCGTGCTGACGTGGAGAAGGCATTGCGCGGGGAAGGAATACGGATATTCCTCGGTAGGAAGGGGCCTTGGACCACCGTGGACCTGGTCAATCAGGCGGGCGGCCTCAAGCCAATCGATCAAGAAAAGTATGACGCGGACATTGTATGAAGCGGGGAAGGAAGCGCCAGCACAACCCAAACATCCCTGGGCATATTGACCAGGCGGCCCTGCCACGCTCGGTGTATTTCGACCACCGGGGGGCGGGGTGCTGGTACATCCTGTATTTCAATGAGGCCGGCCGGCGCCAGCGGCAGAACCTATGCGCGGGCAACGTGACGCTTTCAGAGCTCCACCGGCTGATCGAGGAACGCAATGGCGTAGACCGTGACAGCCTGCAGTACCTGTGTGACGAGTTCCACAAGAGCGATCAGTACAAGGTCCTCAGCTCTAAAACCCACGACGACTACGTCTATTCACGCGACGTGCTGCTGGCGTTCCCGACAAAGCTCGGTAAGCCGCTTGGCGAACTGGCGGTGCTCAAGTTCACGCCGGCGCTGATTCAGCGGATCATCGACAAGATCGCCCAGGAAGGAAAGCCATCGAAGGCCGCACACGCCCTGCGCTACCTGCGCCGTGTGATGCAGTGGGGCCGCAACCGTGGGTTCGTGAAGGACAACCCGGCAAAGGGCATCGAGTCGCCCAAAGAGCGCAAACAGCGACGACTGCCCGACGACACGGTCATGGTCAACCTGATCAGGTTCGCGAAGCAGCAGGGCCAGCTCAAGAGCGGCCAGCCTGGGGCCTGCTCGCCTTACCTTTGGTACGTGATGGAAATCGGCTACCTCTGCCGCCTGCGCGGTATCGAGACGATCACCCTCACCGACGAGAACGAGCTCACCGAAGGCGTGCTGACCAACCGCCGCAAGGGAAGTCGGGACAATATCGTTCGGTGGACACCTCGGCTGCGCGCCGCCTGGGATGCAGCCAAAGCCGTCAGGTCAGAGACCTGGGAGCGGAAGCGTGTGCCTGTACCGATCCGGGCAGACCAGCGCTTCCTGATCATCGCCGCCACCGGCAGACAGTTGTCGAAGTCGGGGCTTGATACAGCATTCCAGCGGCTGATAGTGCAGGCGATCGATAAAGGCGTCCTCACCGAGGAGCAGCGCTTCGGGATGCACGACTTCAAGCGCAAGGGCATCACCGACACGGTGGGCACCCGGGCAGACAAGCAACAGGCGTCCGGCCATAAGGACGAATCCATGATGGATGTTTACGACTTGAGCGTGCCAACCGTGAACCCATCGGCAGACTGAGCAACTGATTAAGCCAAAGCCGCCCACAGCTTTATCCACAGCGTGACGGTAGAGACTGCTGGACATTCCTCCAGTCTTTTACGCGTACAAAAAGCCGAAGGAAGCCGTAAAACATGACCCAAAGGCACGTCCTACGCGTACAATATTACGGCTGAACGCGTTGTGGTTATTGTGTTGGGTGGCTGACTTGTAATCAGTAGGTCCCGGGTTCGACTCCTGGTGCCGGCACCATACAAGGTTCCAGAGAAGGCTTTAAAAATCTCTGGAACCCCCGAAAAACCCGCCTTTTGGCGGGTTTTTTCGTTTTGGAGATCCTTGGTTCCATCACATGCATTTTGCGATTTCTTGAAACGAATCCGCGCTCCAGCCTGCGGCCCATGCCAATCCAGCTACGGTATAGTCCCGCCCCTCCTTGGCGAAGATGCCAAGACCAGTTTTCAGGATTAAGGGAACCTTGGATGGGCGGCAAACCTAGACCTGATCCTTCTATTGTCAGCGGTTTCAGAGTCGCGTATGTAGAGGGTGGCCGTAAGTATTACTTTGATGCCGTAGAGCAACGATACTACTCATGGGATTCGCTTCACGGCGAGTTTGAAGTCTTCGACCGACGTGGCTTTCACCTGGGTTCGGTCTGCCCTGAAACCGGGCTTGCCTTGAAACCTGCCGTCCGCGGTCGAAGGATCAAACCGAACTGAGAGGTTCATATGAATTTTGTAGAGCTTTGCCTTAAAGGCGATGTGCTGGAAGAAGAGATCGACCAGTTCGTCGAGGACTGGCACGAGGGTCGTCAAGGCGCCGACATGCAATTGCATGAATATCTGGGCATGAAGTGGGAAGAGTACCAACTGTGGTCAACCACCCCGTCTGTCTTACCTTTTGTATTGACTGCCCACAAGTACGGCACCTCTCTTAAGGACCAACTCGATCAAGACAAATTTGCGATTGCTGCGCGCACACGATCGGTCGCTGAAGCGACCAAAGTCGAAGCCTGGCTACGCAGCGTGGGCAAGATCTAGTGGCCCCAGAAGAAAAAATGGCCAGTCGCGTCCTGGCTATCCGCAAGCTGACACCGCCTTACGATCTAGAACAGCTAGCCTCTGCCTATGGGGAGCTTGAATACCTTGAACTGCCGTTCGGCGTGGACGGAATCACCATTGGTATTGGTGCTGCAACCAAGCCCCGCATCCTGATCAACTCAAGCGCACCTGCTACCCGTCGAAAATTTACGCTGGCCCATGAAATCGGGCACGTAGTTATCCCATGGCACACAGGCACAATCGTCTCCCACCTGGAGAACCGGGAAGTGGATGCTGCCTACAGCCAAATGGAGACCGAAGCCAATCGCTTCGCCGCGGAGCTGCTGATGCCATCTGATTGGTTGCGTGAAGCATTCAAAGCCGCATCCAGTGTGGAGCACTATTTCCGCTCGGTCCTTGCCCAGGCCGGGGCATCCAAAGAAGCAACATTCAATAAAATATTACGCCCGCTCCCGCAGCCTGTGATTTGCGTACAAGTGGACAGCGCATCCAGAGTTCTCAGCACGCGAAGATCCCAAACGGCACCGTACCCTCCAGAACCAAACGCCGAAGTCAGCAGCGAGACCTTTCAGACCGACTGTCGTTTCGAAAGCTTTGAAATAGACGGCCAGTTTTACATGAGCTGGACCTTCATCGGCCGCGACATACGGGAAGTGGACAAGAGGCCGTGGCGGGAAGTCTTCAACCAAATCCTGCATGACACTGGCACGCAGGGATATTTGCAGAACATGAACGGCATTCTTGCTGCTGCTTACGGCAAAAACAAAGCGCTCGACGAGGCAGAAATCTGCGGAGCCGTCATTCGAGCATTCACAAAATATGAGATGTACGATGTGGTGACTGAGCACCCTCTGTTTGAACAGTTTGTGATCAAACGGGTGAGGGAGCTGAAACTGCGGGGTTGAGTGATCAGACCGCCGTAGAAAAGATAGGGCAAAGCGCTGTCGTTGAGAGCAACCCAGGTAGCCAGAACCTTTAAGGCTACGCCACACCATGGTGGTTCACCCAAAGCGCGATTAGCATCCGGCGGCTCGCACGGTCACAGCGATGTGATGGATGCCAACTTTTATCAGTGTGCCCACTGCGGCAACTTATTCCCTTTCATAGCTGCCCTGCAGCAACCTATTCGCTTGGCCATTTCATTGCGCCAACCTGCGCCCGTCTCTTTCTCCCGGAAAGAGACGGGCGCTCCTACCACTGCTGCAGCCCAACTCGTACAAGGCTTTACGGCATTCCCCCTCGTGACAAACACCGCGGAAAATAGGGGTCAGAAAATAGGGGGCAGAGCATGTTTTCAATAATGGTGGTCTGACCCCTATTTCCCTCGTGAAATTGCCAAGTCCGAGCAAGGCGTTGGGTATGCAGCGCACCGGGGTTCGACACTCGGTGCCACAGGGCCAGGACCACGGACAGGTTCAACAGATCGTCGATGCGCTTTGCAGCCATCATCAGCTAAGGGCCGCCGCTATCGTTCTATTGGCGCGAGCCACCGGCATGCGCTTGCGTGAGGTCATCTTGGCGGATCTACCACGGCTAAGTCGGGAGGCTAGAGAATTCGGCAAGATCAACATCCAAGACGGCACCAAAGGCGGCCGTGTCGGTGCATCGGCACCCCGCTGGATTACGATGGACGAGCAAGTTCGAGTATCGCTTGGATTTGCGAAGCAGGTGTCGCCTACGGGTAGCCGCAACCTGATTGCGCCACACGAAAGTTACTTCAACGTTCTACAGGAAATAGTCCGCCCTGCGCGGGACATTCTCCACGCATACAACCTCAAAGGCTTCCATGAATTACGAGCGGCTTACGCATGTGAGCACTACGAGCAAATCACCCAACACGGCGCCCCTATCAACGGTGGTCAATGCCGCCAGATGGATCCGCGTCTTGATTATGAAGCACGAAGCCAAATCGGCTATGAGCTGGGGCACGGTAGGATTGATGTGGTCGCTGCCTACATCGGAGGACTGACATGAGTAAGCCCTTCGATATGGAATTGTTTCTGACCGGCGTCCTGACCGGATCGCACGCAACGCGCAAACGCCATTTGCGTCAGGCGAAACTGATTCAATCTGAAATCGCAGAACGCTGGCAGCGAGATACGCCTTGGGCTTGGCAGAAAAAGCATATGGTATGGTTTCTCAACAATCGCCTATACGGGCGTAGTGAATCGACGCGTTATTACTATCTACTTACCATTCGGCTGCTCGCAAGGCGTCTAAAAGCTTCATGGGTTTTCAAAAACTGTAAAGCGCAGGAAACTGAAAGTCGAGCTCTGCGGGGCTGATTAGGCCCCGTAGATCTATTTATTCAGTCTTGTTGGCCGCCTATTAATCTGTTGTACACCGGAGGCCCAAAATATACTATTTTTCCGCCATCAGGCCCCGCTCCCGGCCCAAATTCCAGTAGATAATCACATTCATTCAGGATTTCAGGCTTATGGTCAATGACCAAAATCGCCTTAAAGCGTTCGGCATACTGATGTATATGGCGTATAGCATTTATTGCAGATAGCCTGTCAAGGCCTGCTCCAGGCTCATCTATAATTAGAGTTTTCTCTTTATTTGGTGAGACTAACGCCTGTAATAGTTTAACTCGGCGAGATTCGCCACCGGACAAGCTTCCAATTTTTCTGCTTACGCTTAGATGAGATATTCCTAACGCTTCGGATATTCCTACAATGCTTGCAATTTTCTTACTTTGCCCTACAAGCTCCTTTGGCAAAGAATGAAGAGCACTAAAATAGAAATCCTTAATATTCAATCCTGATATACAGATATCATCAACTTCATTTGAGAACAACGCACCTTCACAAGTCGGGCATGAAATTTTTAAGGTTTTTTCGAAGGTTCTCGTGAACTCAATAACGCCTGTGCCTCCACATTCATCGCAGCAACCGGGTTTACCTGGCTGCAGGAGGAATAACTCTTTGGACGCACCCGTATTCTTTGAGTAAATATTTGCAATCGTGCTACTCAAATCTAACGCGGTTGAAATTGTTGATCTAATATTTCCGCGCATTTGTTTTTGCGATACGTAATTAACTTGTGGCAAGGATTGGGATATAGCGGACGCGAATGAAGACTTACCTGAACCTGAAACACCACATACGCCTGTGATAGAGCCCCTCGGTACTGAAGCAGACACACCTACGACATTGTTATTAGATACTTTAGGGAGTTGAAAAAAATCTCTTTTTTCTAATACTTTATGATTTCGAGGTTCTATGCGTTGAGGAGGTAGGTACGGTACTATATATCCGCCCTCCTCTCCTGGACCTGGTCCTACACAGATTACCTGATCTGCAGACGCGATGAAGTAATCGTTGTGCTCAATCAGTACAATCGTGTTCCCCCGATCACAAATCTCCTTCATTTTTTGGATGAGAAGTTCGTGATGGTTTTTGGAGACCTGTGAAGATATTTCATCAAGGACAAATAATACGCCTGAAATTTGAGTGTTGCATATTTGGGCGAACCGGAGTTTCTGTAATTCTCCACCGGACAGGCTTGGGATCTGGCGAGCTAACGTCAGATATCCAAGTTCAAGCTGCATCAACGTGTCCAGTTGATGAATCAGGGAGTCGAGAGCGGGAGAAAAATTTTGACAAGACACCTTCAAAGTTTCAAGGCATTCTGAAATTGGAAGTCTTAAAATATCAAAAAGTGACATTCCGCCAATTTTGCTTCGTTTGAACTTTTCACGATCAACTCCCGTAGAATCACACATCATGCAGGGGGAAGGAGTGGAAAACTTTCTATAAGCATCGTATTGAGATATGTTTTTGCTTTGAGAGAATTCTTGCAAAGTTCTCATTGGTCCGACATACCGTTCCTCTCTACTTCTTCTCTTGCCGGAAAAGGTAAAACTTATTTTATATTTTTTAGCGGATTCCCCCTCCAATATCTTTTTTTTGTGAGCCGCTGGTAGCTCTCGCACGGTCTTCCTTATGTCGATTCCCTCATCCTCACAAAAAGCACTAAGGAGAGCCCCATATTTGGAGAGATTGGCGCCTGTCCAGCATTTAAATGGCGTATCCTTCAAAGATTTTGAGTCGTCAATTAAGAGGTTCTCACTCAGTGAAAGCGTCTCTCGGCTTCCTCCACAATGAGGGCACTCATTTCCGGGCTTGTTCAAGCGAAGAATTGACTGGTCAATATTCGTGTCATTACTAGGAGTGATTGAATAAAGATAGCTTGGTATATCTAAATACGAATAAATTGTGGATCTGGGGTTGGAGTTAAAATTGTTTTGCGTTAGCGCTATTGCTGGAAGCGCACCATGAAACTCATCGACATTGTATACCGCATGATCGTACGTCCCGGACTCAAGCTGGCTAAACTGTTGCTTACAAATCGAATACAATGTACCGTACGCTAATGATGATTTCCCCCCTCCGCTAATACCAGTTATAGCTGTTATGGAGTTCAATCTGATCGTCACATTTAGACTTTTCAGATTATTGGTCTTTGCACCATTAACGACAAATAGCCTCTCTTTTGAACTTCCGTGCATGAGTGACTCCAGTATTAAAAATCCGCGAGTGACATGACTGTGCCATTATGGTATTGTTTTTGCTCTGTGTCCATAACGTAAACGGAGTTAGCAATGGTCAAAAAGAAGGTAAGTTTAAAGTTTTCTGAGGTAAATCAACATCCTGAAGCTGGGACAAAGTACACTACTACTTGTTCCGGCAGCAGAAGCGATTGCTGCACTAGGGTATGCACTCGCCCAGATATCGGGTCCGACGATGGCAGCTTGGATTCGTGGGATGAGTACCTCGAGGCGAATGCTGGCGTACTGCAATATTGATTATGGAGTGGTGCCAACATTTTGGCACCCATTCCCTCTCGGTAGGATGAAGAATGGACGCTTTCACACTGAATCCTGTCTTAAAGATAAAAGACAGCGTGGATGTTTACGTGTCTATGACTGAAACTGATGTTTGTACCATTCAGTTTTATCATATTAACACTAGGCAAAAGCTATCTATCCAGATTGATCCTGCTTTCAGCGAATTATTGTCAGTCTTTGATGGAATTCATTCGCTTTCCACCCATTTAGAACGCCTTGATTTTGAGTTGGATGCCGACGAATTAAAATCGACGTTGCAATACTTGATCGACAATGGCGTGCTAGAGCATCCATCTCATATAGACCAGAACTCTCGATACTCAAGGCAGATTAATTTTCTGTCGGATTGGATTTTTGGAGTGCCTGCAGAAGTTGCTCATAAGCGAATTTTGGATACCCACTGCGTTATTTTTGGGATTGGTGCAATTGGCTCTTCAATTGCCATCAGCTTAGCCAGAGCAGGCGTTTCAAAGCTCACGCTTGTAGACAATAAAAAACTTGAACAGCACTCTTCCGAAAGACATCCGTATTTTTCAAAGTCGGAATTAGGGCAGCCGAAAGTTCATGCCCTAAAACGCTACCTTCTCAGAATAAATTCAGAAATTGATGTAATTGGCATACAGGACAAACTATTGCCGCTCACTGATCTTTCTGGCCTTGTAGATGACGCCTCGTTAGTTGTTAATACGGCAGACGAACCGTATATCGGCCATACATCAGCCAAGCTCGGGCGATATTTATGGAGAAAAAACATTCCTCTCTATGTAGCGGGAGGCTTTGACGCGCACCTAATGAGCACGGGAGACTTTTATATTCCCGGCGAGTCCAATTGTGTTGATTGCTCTACTAATTTCTTTACCGTAGCGTTAGCGGATTGGAAGCCGTCCTATAAGATACATGAATCTAGCATCACGAAAACTCATGTTATCGGAGGTAGTGGTGGGCTTTACAGCATGTCACTCTTTTCAGCGTCGTACGGCTGCGTGCAACTACTGAATTACATTGCTGGCGGCAATGCCTATAAGTCGAGACTTTCTAAGCGAGGAGAGTTTATGACTGGAAAAGGTGAAATTGAATGGATTGAAATTCCAGCTAGGGATGTTTGCGATGTCTGTGGAAAATAAAGTTTATAGGCTTAGAAGCTGCATTGCATTAGTGCGTCGCGGTGCGCTTATTGAGTTTTTCGATAGTAATCTAAGAGTTGGATTTTCACTCGATCTCAAGTACTCAAACATCGTTGAATTACTTCAGCAATTTGATGGCTTGATGACAGTGGCGTCAATCGGTGCTCTATACCCCGAAGTACTGCTTAACGAGCTTAGTGATCTAGTTGAATTTCTTCATTCAAAGTATGTACTGATTGAGATTGATGAAGAATATGAACAGTCGAGCCTGCACTCATTTCCTAGACTAATAAATACACTTGAGAGTTATTTCCACTCTACTTCAGCCATCAACAATTCACTCCGGAAAGGATGGAGTGGAAATGTGCTAATTGTGGGGCTTGGTGCAGTAGGCACATGGGTTTTACATAGCTTGGTCAAGGCAGGCGTAAAGAACATTACTGTTATGGATGATGATATTGTTGAGGAATCCAACCTCCATAGACAGGATCTTTTTTTTGAGGCAGATATTGGGACTCCAAAGGTGTCCGCAGCTTATAACAATATAAAAACCTCATATGGAACCGGACTATATACATATATCAAAAAAATGCAGTCCGTTGAAGACTTTGAGCAACTTCCATGTATACCTGACATGATTATAAATTGCGCAGATTATCCAAGCGTTGACCACACGTCCAAGATTGTTTCCGACTTCTGCCTGAAGAATAGAATATCGCATATCATTGGAGGAGGTTATAATCTGCATCTAACGCTAGTCGGCCAAGTCGTAATCCCCGGAGTTACAGCTTGCTTTCATTGCTTTGATAAGGTTCTCACTCCAATCAATGCCGCAGAGCTATTTGGTGTCAAAAAGCTTAACAGGAAGTACAGGAAAATAGGAAGTCTGGGGCCTCTGTGCAGCATTTCTGCATCGATTACAGCTACAGAAGCAATAAAATTAATTTTTGGAGTCCCGTTAGAATTTATGGGCGTGATAAATAAGCGTCTAGAATTTAACCTTAAAGATTTTGATTTTGGTGCATTTTCTGTCCAGAGAAATGTAGATTGCGAATATTGCTCTTAGTCCATTGCAACCACTTCACGCTACAAGCTCCATCTACAGTTAGCCGCATAAGTCCGACTGACAGACTCACCAGATAAATGTCTTTTGACTGAAACCAGGGTACTTTTAGAGATAGCGTCATTTTTCTTACGAGCATTTATTGAATGAAATCAATATATTGGAATACGATTTGACTCCTGGTGCCGCACCATACAAAACGAAGCCCTCGCAGAAACGTGAGAGCCTTGTAGTTTCCGCAAGCCCTCTTTTTCCACACATTGCAATCCGGAAGCCTCGTGTGCCATCCAATCCACCGACGATCAGCGTGGCATGCTCTCGCGCCTTCTCACCTCAGCCAGCGCCTTTCGCTAGCAATCAAGCTTTTATAGAAAATTATGGCTAGCCAATAATTATGCCGCTCCCATAAAACCAATAATTATCCAGTCAATTCCTGCTCTTAACCCAGCAGGCGTCTAACCAATCCATTTTCCCGATTGCTCCCCACGCCCCACCACGCTACCCTCCCTCCTGTCGCTGCCAATTCAGCGACCGGGCCTGATAACCCGGCAAGATGCAGGCGCACACCAAGCGCCCCCAAAACCCGATTTGCAGGCGTTTTTTTTTCGCCTCAAAATTCGTGCAATGGCGGCTGTGCGTGGGAGACCTTCGGGTCTGCCGGGTTCCTGTATCTCCGGTTTATCAGCCTGCGCACAGCTGCCACCCAATTCGCCTGATAACGAATGTGGTAGCTCTCACTTGATACGGGAGTTTTACCGATGACCGTTACAAATGCGTCTGCGTTAACCACCCTCGGCGTCACCCCCTTTTCCTTTCACTCCGACCAACCTCTGTTCCGCGTCAACAGCGGTGTCTCCCTGCATGAAGCCTTGCATCACGTTTCCGACCTGCTCCATCTCGCCAAGCTGCTCGCGGAAGATGCGGCGATGGCGCAGGACACGGACCGTTATGCCTGGGCGTCGCATTATTTGCAGGAGATGAGCAAGGCGGTGATTGATGATGTGGTGAAGGTGTTGGAGTCGCCAGGGAATGTTGAGCAATAAAGAAGTCGTGTGGTGCGCGGGCTGACGTCATCGCGGGCAAGCCCAGCTCCCACAAAGGAAAGCCCTGACCTGAATAGGTCGGGGCTTTTTTACGAGTGGCGATCCGTACGTCGGGCGCTATATGGCAATTAGCCACTTTTCCATTTGACACTCCCTCCCACTCCGGTTAAAAACCCCGCCTTGCTTGTGCCTTTAATCGAGACATGGATGTTGTCGAACCCTCCGCTGTTCAAATACCGCCGCTATTGGCTGGCGGTCATCATCGTGTTGCTGGCGATTCTTGATCCTTTCGGCCTGGCCAGTTCCAGCGACAAGGCGTCGGCGCAGTGGCTCAATCGCATGTTCGCCAGTCACTACCCGAGCCTTGGGCAGCAGCGGGTGGCGGTGGTGTTGATCGATGATGCCTACCTGATGCGCAACAACAGTTCGTGGCCCATGCCTTATGGCGAGCAGAGCAAGTTGTTCAAGCGCCTGCTGGCTTACAAGCCTCAAGCGGTGTTTGTGGATTTGCTGTACAGCCATGACCACTCGTTGGGCGACCCGGCGCGGGGCAGTCAGTTGCTGGCGAATGTGTTTGAGCGTTATCAACGCCAGGGCATCCCGCTGTGGTTGGCCAATACCGGGTTGACGCGCGCAGAGGCGGGCCAGGCCAATACGCTGGCGCCTTTTATGCAGGTCAGCCGCCCAGCCCTGGTGGTGTGGGAAGGGGTGGATGACAAGTATCCACTGGCCAAGCACACCCAGGCCGGGCTGATGGAAACCCCCGCCTTGGCGCTGTACCGGGTGTTCTGTGCCGCGCACGAGTGCAAGCCGCCGCCGGTGGATGCGCAAACCGCTGTGCAGCGCCAGCCCATCGCGGTGCAATGGGGGCTGAAGCTGGCGCCGGAACAGGCGCGTATTGCGGATATCAGCCACTGCGCGCCCGCGCGGCATTTTTTGCTGGACGGGGTGGCGCAGTTCTTTCAGGCCGTGTTCTGGAAGCTTGATGACTCGGCCCAGGCGCGGTGCCCTTATACGCTGACCTTGTCGGCCAGTGACCTGGAGGTCAGCGACCCCGACGATCAGGCATTGATCGCAGAGTTGCTGCGCGACCGCCTGGTGCTGGTGGGTGCCAATATCGCGTCCACGGGGGATCTGGTGGAGTCACCGGTACACGGCCAGCTCCCCGGCGTTTACCTGCATGCCATGGCCCTGGATAACCTGATCAATTCAGGCATGGCCTACGACCATGAACCGGCCAATTTCCCCGCCCTGCCCTTCAATTGGCTGGACCTGCTGGAACTCGGGCTGCTGGCGTTGATTGCCGTGCTCAAGGCGCTGCACGCACGGCGCCTGGCGGGCCATCGCACCTGGAGCCGTTGGCGGCGCCAGGAAATCTGGTTTTTTACCTCGCCGTGCCCGTCGTGGCTGTTGGTGATGTCGATGTTGGCGGCGGTCAGTGTGCTGCTGAGCCTCAATGACATCACCCCGGTCAACGTGCTGGGCATTGTATTGCTGTCGTTGGTGTTGTTCAGCGAGCGGATCGAAGCTTTCTTCGACCGCGATCGCTGAGTGTGCCGCTTTGCCCTTTGACTCAAGGAACCCAAGGATGAACAGAAGTCTGATTGTCTTGCTCGCCGCCCTCTTCACCCCAGGCGCCTGGGCGGAAACCCACAGTATCCAGGCGTTCCTGGCCGACCCGGTGACGGTGCTCGACGAACAGGGCAAGCAACAGCGTGAGCTGGCGAAAAAGGATGCGCCCACCCAGCCCGTGCCGGTGTTGCAGTACAACCAGGCGCTGGATCTGGTGCAGGTAGAACTGGCCGGCCAGAAGGTCTGGCTGGACACCATGGACCTGCGCATCGAACCACCGCTGAACGTCGTCGACCTGCCTTGCCAGGGCCTGACCAAAAGCCAGGCCAAGGACAGCCGCAATAATTCCACCATCGGTTTTGGTGCCGGTTGCAATCAATAAAAGGAGCGTTGCGGTGAAGGGATATCGAGTGGCAGCCAGCCTGTTGGCTTGTTCCGTGCTCAGTGGTTGCGCGACCTTGAAGGGCGCAGACCAGGCGTTTTTGAACCTGGTGGGGCCTTCGACCCAATCCCGGGTCCAGGGCCACTACGTGGACAACACCGACGTACGCCAATACTACAAGCTCGATCCACAGCGCCAGAGCCAGCAGCGCCTGAGCTACGACGGGCGGGCGGTGCCGGCTGCCGAAGCGCGTCAGCAGAACCTGGTGGATATCCCGATGTTGCAAGGCTACTTGCAGGGCATTGTCACGCGCTTGTCCAAGGGCTGGCCGGGGGAGTTGCCGCCGCTGCAGGTGAAGATCACCGACAGTTATGGTTTCGGGCCATCGGCAGACCCTTACGGCAACCTGTTCGTACCGCTGGGCATGCTGGACAACGTTGCCAGCGAAGACGAAATCGCGGCAATGCTTGGCCATGAAATGAGCCATGTGCTGCTGCATCACCATGACCGCATGGCCGCCTTCCAGCAGCAGAAAGACATGTTCACCACCGTCGCCTCCACGGTCGCCTTGGCCACCATGGCTGCCGATACGGGCGTCGACCGCAGCTCCGGGACGATGAAACTGTTCAGCAAAGACCCGGCCGGCACACAAAAGACCATCGGTAACACGGTGCTGTACACCGCACTGGCCAATACCTTTTCCGATCAGGTATGGAGCACCGCCTGGGGTCGTAGCCAGGAAGACCAGGCTGACCTGCTCGGCACCGACTTGATGATCCGCGCCGGTTACGCCCCGCGCGCCGCCACCCATAGCCTGGAGCGCCTCAATGATTTCCAGGGCAAGCAGAAGCCATTGCTCACGGGCTTCCTCACGGCGCGCAAGAATGCCATGCAGGATTCGCTGCAGCAGTTCAATCTCAACCAGTTCACCAAAGAGCTGGACGTGCTGGTCAAGGACGGCCTGACCACCGGCATCACCGCGACCACCCAGTACTTCAACCGCTCGCATATGTCGGCCATGGACCGCGACACCGAGCTGCGCCAGTACTTGCAACGCGAATATCGCCAGGAACGCCGCGCCCGGGTCAATCCGCAGAGCTGGTCGAAGATGAAGAACACGCCCCAAGTGGCGAAGGCCTTGCAGGGTTATAAGGACGCGTATTTTGCTATCGATGCCCTGGAGAAAAACAAAGTGCCGGATGCCGAAAGGTTTATCCGCAAGGCACTGGCTTCGCCGGTCAAGGACCAGCCGAGTATTCGGCGCACCGCCTATACCGTGCGCCTGGCCCAGGGTAAAAACAGCGAAGCGTTGAAAGAGTTGCAGGCGATCAAGGACTGGTCCCTGGCCGGCCCTTCGACCTATGACTTGATGATCAGCTACCACCTCAAGCGGGGTGATGGGCAAGCGGCGCTGGCGATGATCGACAAGGCCGAACGCAATCTGGGCTCGGAAGAGCTGTTCATCACTGAAAAGCTGTTGGCCAACCAGCAACTGCAGAATACGCAGCAGGTACAAACCGTGCTGCGCAAGTGCGAGCAATACCCCGCACGCAAGGAAAACTGCAAGAAGCTCGCGCCGGTTAAAGCCTGACATTCAGAACACTCCACCCAGGCGAAAACACTCGCCGCCAGGCAATAAAAAACCCCGAACCAGTCGGGGTTTTTTATTGCCTGGAATCAGGCGCGACGCTCGATCAATTAGAAAACGTTGATCGGGTAGTCGGCGAACAGACGGATTTCGTTACCGCCAACGTTGTACTCGCTGGCGTTGTTGGACACGCGCAACCACGAAGCGCGAGCACGCAGGCTCAGGTCTTTGGCTGGGCCGCTCTGAACGACGTATTTGAACTGGTTGAAGATTTCACGCTCAGTGCCACGGCCACGGTTGGTACCGTCGTCGATGTTGGTGCCACGCACGTAAGCAATGTTATAGGTCAAGCCAGGCACGCCGAAGGGCGTGAAGTCCAGGCCGTAGCCCGCTTGCCAGGAGCGCTCATCTTTGCCGTTGAAATCAGACCAGTAGGAGTTGGCCAGCAAGATGGTGTTGCCGCCGTCGCCGATGCCGCCAGCGTTACGGTAGCCGCCGTACAGGTAGCCGGTGTCGCCGGTGCTGCGCTGGTGGGCGATGGTGAAGCTGTGCGGGCCAACGGCCCATGTGGCGCCCAGGCTCCAGATCTTGTTGTCGCGAGCGTCTTCGTCCTTTTGGTTTTCCAGGGCAAAGCTCTTGTCCAACTTGGTTTTGTAGCCGTTGAAATCAAACGTCAGCGACTGTTGGTCTGGCAGGGCCAGCACGTAGTTGACGTTGACGTATTGCTTCTTCAGCACGTCCTGCATGTCGGAAGCGTACAGGGCAGCCGACAGGCTTTCGGTGAATTTGTAGCTACCACCAATGTAGTCGATGCTTTTCAGGCGGCCGCTGTCGGTGCCTTCCATGCTCTTGCGTGCTTCTTTGGTGAAGTGACCAGCGTCCAGTTGCAGACCGGCGATCTCTTTGGAAACGATCGACGTACCGGTGTAGGTTTCCGACAACAGACGGGAGTTGTCGTACTGCAGCACAGGTACAGCCGGGAACTGATCACCGTACTTGAGCACGGTGTTGGAAACGCGGAACTTCACCGCAGCGCCGCCTTTGGCCAGATCGTGTGGCGCCGAGCCCGGGTTGGGCTTGCCGTTGTCATCGATAGTGCCATTGCCCTGCTTGAAGAAGTCGATACCGCCGGCGCCAGCGCGACCTTTACCACCGTCCAGGCGAATAGCGTATTGGCCAATCACGTCCACACCCACGCCCACAGTGCCTTGGGTGAAGCCGGACTCGAACTTGCCGATGAAGCCTTGGCCCCATTCAGCTTTGTCCTGCTTGCCGTTTTTGTAGTCACGGCTGATGTAGGCGTTACGTGCAGCGATGTTCAGGTGGCTGTCTTCAACAAACCCCTTGGATTGCTCCTGGTCGTTTGCCATTGCTGTCGATGCGCTCAAAATCCCCAGAGCGATCAGACTCATCCGTTGCTTCAACATATTCTTATATTCCTTATTACGGGTTGAGTACGCGCTGTGACACCAGGCTCCGTGTTGCTTTTTTCTGGTGTCGACTGTTTCCCGCAAAAAGAAGGCCCGCGGACGACTGAACTGCCGCGGGCCTTTTTTTTTGGATTTAGTCATGGTGGTTAGCCACAGGCGTTGGGCGCAATCCTATGCGGGCATTGAACTAAGTGTCAATTTCGTGAATCGTCTGTATTTAGGCGATATTCGTCTAAGCAGCGAGCTAAAGCGCTGCGATTAAACTCGCCAAATGTCCCTGATCACCGACAAAAACACATCGAGTAACAAATCTTACGGGCAACGCCATAGGGAATAGATAACACGCGCAAATGCAAAGCATTACCATTCGCGCACTACTTCCCTTCCAGACCATTTGGATACTCACCCTCATGCTTGTCCCGCGCCTGACGCCTATTTCCTTAGGCCTCTCTTTTTTGCTGTCTGTCGGTTTTGCCAATGCGACCACGGTATTGCCTGAAACCTCGATCAATGCCGAGGCTGACGAAGACGACCCACGCGTCAAGGAGACTAGCACCGCCACTCGCACCACCACATCCGTGCGCTACGTGCCCCAGGCCATCGACTCCGTGAAGACCGAAAGCCTGCGCGCCTACGGCACCAACGACCTGGGCCAGGCGTTGAGCGGCATCCCTAACGTCAGCAGCGGCGCCGACACGCGCTTCGACAGCTTGCGCATACGCGGTTTCGATGCGAGCAACGATTTCTATCTGGACGGCATCCGCGACGACAGCCAGTACGTACGCGACCTGCATAACATCGAGCGCATCGAAGTGCTCAAGGGCCCGGCTGCGGTGCTGTACGGGCGCGGCGGCCAGGGTGGGATCGTCAACCGCGTCAGCAAACTGCCCACGCAGGGGCAAAAATCCAGCATCGAAGCCCAAGGCGGCAGCAATGATTTGCGCAGCCTGTATGCCGACCTGAGCACCGACCCGACTGACACCATCAGCCTGCGCCTGAACATGGGCAACCAGGACAACAACAGCTTTCGCGATGGGGTCAGTGGCAACCGCCAGTTGTTCGCACCGTCGATGAGCTGGCAGCTCACCCCCGAGCTGAACTGGCTGGTGCAATACGAATACAGCCGCTACAACCGCACGCCGGACCGTGGCATTCCCGGGGTCAACGGGCGCCCGGCCGATGTAAGCCGCAGCACCACTTATTTCGATAGCGGCGATTACATCGACGATACATCCCAGTCCCTGCGTTCCAAGCTCGCCTATGAGGTAAATGCCAACTGGCAACTGCGCCACACCCTCGGCGTGTTCAAGCTCGACAGCGATTTCGACAATACCTACCAGACCGGCTACGACCCGAAAACCAACACCGTCACCCGCCAGCACTGGCAGCAGGACCTGACCACCCGCAATGTGTTCAACAACCTTGAGCTGGAAGGTGGTTTCGACACCTTCGGCCTGGAGCACCGCCTGCTCACCGGTATTGAGCTGGGCAGCCAGCGCCGCGATCCGAAGCTGTACTCCGCTACCGCCGTCAATCGAGGCGGCCAGGCCGTGCCGGGCCTGGACCTCAACCAACCCAATCGCCACCTGAGCCACACCGGGCGCATGAGCGTTTCGAGCAACAACCACACCGAAGTCGAAAGTCGCGCCCTGTACGTTCAGGACCAACTGCGCCTGAATGACCAGTGGCAGCTCCTGGGCGGGCTGCGTTACGACCGCTTTGAAGTGGACACCACCAGCAAGTTGCTCAACACCCAGCAAAACGTGAAGAGCCACAGCACCAGCCCACGCGTCGGCCTGGTGTGGACGCCGCTGGAGCACCATTCGTTCTATGCCTCGTGGAGCAAGACCTTCACACCCGCAGGCGGCGGTCTGATCGGTATCACGCCGAATGCGGCAGGCGGCGCCAATGACCTGAGCCCCGAGCTGACCAAGCAAAAAGAAATCGGCGTGAAAAGCGACTGGCTCGACGACCGCCTGAGCACCACCCTGGCCGTGTACGAACTGGAACTCTACAACCGCCGCACCAGCGACCCGCTGGACCGCACCATCACCCTGCTCACAGGCTTGCAACGCTCACGCGGCGTGGAGCTGACCGCCACCGGCAAGATCGTCGACAACTGGTACGTACGCGGCGGCGTGGGGCTGCAGGACGCCAAGGTGGAGAAGGACAACAATGGCTTTGAAGGCAAACGGATCAGCGACGTAGCCAAGCGTAATGCCAGCCTGTTCATCACCTGGAAGCCCGAAATGGGTTGGTACGCGGAAACCGGCTTGACCCTGGTGGGTGATCGTTACGCCGACAACCTCAATACCGTGGTGCTGCCGGGCTATGGGCGCTGGGACGCACTGGCCGGTTTCCGTCAGAAGGAATGGGACGTCAGGGCGGCACTGAACAATATCGCCGACAAGAACTACTACGCCTCGGCGACCAGCGCGGCGCAGATTCAACCAGGAGAGCCGCGTAGCCTGGTCGTCACAGGTACCTACAGTTTCTAAGGCCGAATAAATGCAACCTGTGGGAGGGGCTTGCTCCCTCCCACATAAGGTCTCAGCGCGCCTTAGAGTTACACATCAGGTCACACAGCTCGCGCACTTCATCCTCCGTGAACAACCCCACCGGATAGCGTTCACGCATCACGCTGCGCCAGTCAGGCGCTTGCCTGATCTGTCTCGAGCCGTTTGCCTTCAACCAGAGCGCCAGCGCATGGATCGCGTCGCCGTTGACCCGCGTCGGGTGGAACGGGCGCGTGTAGATAGGGTTGATATCAACATTCATTTTCAGCGCTCTCTCCTGCTGCGTGAGCGGCTAACTTACTCAAGGTTTGTGACAGATCTGTGCAGTCATCACCCTGGGCCACTGTGCGACAGCGATACAAGAGCTATGCCAATTCCCAGTGTTCATTGGTATTCAGGTATAAAAAAGCCCGCGACCTGGCTGGGCCGCGGGCTTGCCGGGAACACTGCAATCGCGCAGTGCCCGCTTGCCATCAAGGCGTTGTTACAACTGCACTCAATTTCTCTGCGGGGCTGGCTGTTGTTGAGTCAGGCAATGGATATTGCCACCGCCCAGTAACAGTTCACGCCCCGGCACCATCACCACCTCGTGCTGGGGGAACAGGTTCTGCAGGATCTGCTTGGCCTGGCTGTCCAGCGGGTCGTCGAAACTCGGCGCGATGATGCCGCCGTTGACGATCAGGAAGTTGACGTAGGAACCGGCCAACCGCACGGTCGGATTACGTTCCTGGCTGCCGTCCACTGGGTCGACACCGGCGCACTCCTCCTCAGTGGCGTACAGCGGCCCCGGGATCGGCATTTTATGCACGATGAACGAGCGGCCTTGGGCATCGGTGCTGTTTTGCAGCACATCCATGGCCGCATGGCAGCGTGAGTAGTTCGGATCTTGTGGGTCATCGGTCCAGGCCAGCAACACTTCACCCGGGCGCACGTAGCAGCAGAAGTTATCCACATGGCCGTCGGTTTCATCGTTGAACAGGCCGTCCGGCAGCCAGATGATCTTATCCACCGCCAGGTGATCGCTAAGCACTGCTTCGATCGCTGCTCGATCAAGGTGCGGGTTGCGATTGCGGTTCAACAGGCATTCTTCGGTGGTGATCAGGGTGCCCTCGCCGTCCACATGGATCGAACCGCCTTCGAGCACAAAGCCTTCAGTACGGTAGCGCGGCGCACGTTCGATCTCGAGGATCTTGCCACCCACTTGGGAATCACGGTTCCACGGCGAATACAGACCGCCGTCGAAGCCACCCCAGGCATTGAAATCCCAGTTCACCCCACGCACTTCGCCGCTGTCGTTGATCACGAACGTCGGGCCGGTATCCCGCACCCAGGCATCGTCGCTGGACATCTCCACCAAGCGAATATTGGGCACATCCAGGCGCGCACGGGCGTTCTCGTACTGGCCGGCGGAAACTGCGACGGTCACCGGTTCAAAGCGGGCAATGGCCTTGGCCACGGCCACATGGGCTGCCTGCGCGGGCTTGCCGCCCAGGCGCCAGTTGTCCGGGCGCTCGGGCCAGATCATCCAGGTTTGGGTCTGTGGCGCCCATTCGGCAGGCATGTGGAAGCCATCGGCGCGAGGGGTGCTGTGCAGGGTGGTCATGGCGATCAGGGCTCCGAATGGGGTGAAGGTCGACTTTATAACGGATAAAAATCGGCTTTAAAAGCGGTTAATCTGGATTAACATCGATAAACACATGATGTAGCCGATAACTATCGACAAGCGTCAACTGATCCATCCGATATCTTTACGTCCCTGACGATGGAGAGCTGCATGCTGACTCAGAACCCCTATCGTGGCGTGGTCATCACGGCAGATTTACAGAACAAAGCCGCCATGCGTGCTGTCCATAGTGCCGCTTGAACAGGCACGATGGGTCAACAGGGGCAACAACATTGTGACGGCGTTTGTTTTTTCAGACGTCTATATCGCCATTGTTCAGGGGCTTTAATCAACCCCTTATGCTCGCGGCGCTTGCGCCGGCCCGATTCACAACTCAAGCTATGCTTCTTTCGCTTAATGTCCGTCTAAGGAAAAGGCCCTCGACATGCGCATTCTCATCACCGGCGGCGCCGGATTTATTGGCTCGGCCCTGATCCGGCACTTGATTCAACACACCGAGCATGAAGTGCTCAACCTGGACAAGCTGACCTACGCCGGCAACCTCGAGTCGCTGGCCAGTATCGCGTCCAACAGCCGCTATGAGTTCGTCCAGGCCGATATCATCGACCAGGCCACCGTGAGCGCCATACTTGCGCGCTTCCAGCCTGACGCCATCATGCATTTGGCGGCTGAATCCCACGTCGACCGTTCCATTGACGGCCCGTCGGATTTTATCCAGACCAATATCGTTGGCACCTATAGCCTGTTGGAGGCCACCCGGGCCTACTGGCAGAAGCTGGCAGAACCGGCGAAGAGCGCGTTTCGTTTCCACCACATCTCCACTGACGAGGTCTACGGCGACCTGCACGGCGTGGACGATCTCTTCACCGAGACCACGCCTTACGCCCCCAGCTCGCCGTATTCGGCAAGCAAGGCGGCCTCAGACCACCTGGTACGCGCCTGGCAGCGCACCTATGGCCTGCCGGTGCTGCTGACCAACTGCTCGAACAACTACGGGCCGTTCCACTTCCCCGAAAAGTTGATCCCACTGGTCATCCTCAACGCCCTCGCGGGCAAGCCGCTGCCGGTGTACGGCGATGGCTTGCAGGTGCGTGACTGGCTGTTCGTCGAGGACCATGCCCGCGCGCTGCTTAAAGTAGTAACCACTGGAGTTGTGGGCGAGACCTACAACATCGGCGGCCATAACGAGCAGAAGAACATCGACGTGGTCCGTGGCATCTGCGCCCTGTTGGAAGAGCTGGCGCCACAACGCCCAGCCGGCGTGGAAAAATTCACCGACCTGATCACCTTCGTTAAGGATCGCCCGGGCCACGACCAACGCTACGCCATCGATGCCAGCAAGATCGAGCGCGAACTGGGCTGGGTCCCGGAAGAAACCTTTGAGACCGGACTGCGCAAGACCGTGCAGTGGTACCTCGATAATCTGGAATGGTGCCGCAGGGTCCAGGATGGCAGTTATCAAGGTGAACGCTTGGGCAACACTGACGCAAAGGATTTGATCGCATGATGAAAGGCATTGTATTGGCCGGCGGTTCCGGCACCCGTTTGCACCCCATTACCCTGGGCGTGTCCAAGCAGCTGTTGCCGGTGTATGACAAGCCAATGATCTACTACCCGATCTCGGTGCTGATGCTGGCGGGGATCAAGGACATCCTGGTGATCTCTACCCCGGTGGATCTGCCGCAGTACCGTAACCTGCTGGGCGACGGCAGCCAGTTCGGTGTGCGCTTCAGCTATGCCGAGCAGCCTTCGCCGGATGGCCTGGCGCAGGCGTTCATCATTGGTGAAGAGTTCATTGGCGATGATCCTGTGTGCTTGATCCTGGGGGATAACATCTTCCACGGCCAGCATTTCAGCGATCAATTGCGCGGCGCAGCCGAACGCCCTTCAGGCGCTACCGTATTCGGCTACTGGGTCAAAGACCCTGAGCGTTTTGGCGTGATCGACTTCGATAAAGAGGGCCGAGCCCTGTCTATCGAAGAAAAACCGTTGAAGCCAAAGTCCCACTACGCCGTGACTGGCCTGTATTTCTACGACAACGACGTGATCAAGATCGCCAAGGCGGTCAAGCCATCGCCACGCGGCGAGCTGGAAATCACTGACATCAACAATGCCTACCTCCAGCGCGGTGATCTGCACGTAGAGCGATTCGGCCGCGGGTTCGCCTGGCTGGATACCGGCACCCACGACAGTCTGTTGGAAGCCTCTACCTACGTACAGACCATCGAACACCGCCAAGGCTTGAAAGTAGCCTGCCTGGAAGAGATCGCCTACGAGAACGGCTGGATCGACCGAGACTATCTGCTGGAGCGCGCCAAATACTTCGGCAAAACCGGCTATGGCCAGTACTTGTACATGCTCGCCGGGAATACTAAATGAATGTAACCGCCACTGAGTTGCCCGGTGTATTGATCATCCAACCCAAGGTTTTTGGCGATGAGCGCGGCTTTTTCTATGAGAGTTTCAATGCTCGTGAGTTTGAAAAAGCCAGCGGGCTGCAACTGCAATTTGTGCAGGACAACCACTCACGCTCGCAAAAGGGCGTGCTCAGGGGCTTGCACTATCAGGTAGAACACGCCCAGGGAAAACTGGTGCGTGTGACGGCTGGCGAAGTCCTGGACGTGGCGGTGGATATCCGCCGCAGCTCCCCGCACTTCGGCAAATGGACCAGCGTGCGACTGTCTGCCGAAAATAATCGCCAGTTGTGGATCCCACCGGGTTTTGCCCACGGTTTCGTGGTGCTGAGCGATTACGCCGAATTCCTCTACAAGACCACGGATTACTACACGCCCTCTGCGGAGCGTTGCATTCGTTGGAACGACGCGGATCTCAACATCGATTGGCAGCTCAACGGCACACCGACGCTGTCCGCCAAGGATCAAAACGGTGCAAACCTGAAAGACGCGGACTTATTCCTGTGACAGCTGCCCTGAAAATCCTCATCACCGGCCAACACGGCCAAGTCTCCCAAGAGCTGCAACAGCGGCTCCAGGGCCTGGGCGAGCTTATCGTCCTGGGCCGCGACCAGCTTGACCTGGCCAACGCCGACCGCATCCGCCAACAGGTACGCGCCCATCGCCCCGGCCTGATCATCAACGCGGCCGCGCACACCGCCGTCGATCTGGCCGAGAGCGAACCGGACGCAGCCTTTGCCATCAACGCTATCGCCCCCGGCATCCTCGCCGAGGAGGCCAAGGCATTGGGCATCCCGTTGATCCACTACTCGACCGACTACGTGTTCGACGGCAGCAAACCTGCCCCGTACACCGAAAACGACACGCCAAACCCATTGGGTGTCTACGGTCAGAGCAAGCTGGCAGGCGAGCAGGCGATTGCTGCAGTGGGTGGCCAATACCTGATTCTGCGCACCAGCTGGGTGTATTCCAGCCACGGCAAGAATTTCCTGCTGACCATGCAACGCCTGCTGCAGGAAAAACCGCAGATGCGCATCGTGGCCGACCAGATCGGCGCGCCGACCTGGGCCGGGACCATCGCCAACAGCACCCGTGTGCTGATCGAGCAGTGGCAAGCCGGCAAGGCCGGGGAATGGGGTGTCTATCACCTGACCGCCCAAGGCGAAACCTCGTGGTTCGGCTTCGCCGAGGCCATTGGCGCGCAACTGCGGGCCGAAGGCAGAGCCTGTGCCGAACTGGAGCCGATCCCTTCCAGCGCCTACCCGACGCCCGCCAAGCGCCCGCTCAACTCGCGCCTGGACTGCACGCGGCTGCAGCAGCAATGGCAGGTCAGCCAGCCGCAGTGGCAGGACGCATTGCAAGAGTGTCTTGCACAGCAGCAGTAGGCATAATGCGCCTGTACCCACAGGCGCGATCCCCATGACTCCACCCCTTGCGCGACGACCCCGCTGGCGCAGCCTTGCCCTGCTGGCATTATGCCTGGCACCGCTATTGTGGCCACTGGAGCACCTGGCCGAGCGCTATTACCGCAGCGAACTGGCCGGACAGAATCGTCAGACCCTCGACCTCTACGTCGCCAACCTGCTGGGCACCCTGCACCGCTACGAAGTGCTGCCGCAGATCCTCGGTGACCTGCCGGCCCTGCGCACCGCGCTGGACGCGCCCCAGGTCAGCACCCACCTGGCCAACGCCAACCTGCTGCTCAAGGACGTCGCCGCCCAGGCCGGCGTGGAAGTGATGTACCTGATGGACACCACCGGCAAGACTCTGGCCGCGTCCAACTGGGACAAACAAGACAGTTTTGTCGGGCGCAATTTTTCCTTTCGCCCCTATTTCAGCGAGGCCATGGCTGGGCGCCTGGGGCGCTTTTTCGGCCTGGGCACGACCTCGGCCAAGCGCGGCTACTTTTTTGCCGCCGCAGTGCGTGATGGCGACACTATCATCGGTGTGCTGGTGGTGAAGGTCGACTTGGACCACACCGAAAGCCTATGGGGCAATACCCCGGAACAACTGCTGGTCACCGACCACAACGGGGTGGTGATCCTCACCTCACGCCCGCAATGGCGGTTCCGCGCCACGCGGCCACTGACTGCCGAAGAACGCCAGGCCATCATTGCCATCCAACCCTACCCAACCCGCGACCCGCAGCCGCTGAGCCTGAGCAGCAGCGCCTGGCTGCGCCAATCCACGGCCATCGCCGAGACCGGCTGGAACGTGGAAATCCTTGCACCGCGCTCGCTGATCAACCGCCCGGTGCGCACAGTGATGGCCGTCGGTGGCGCCACGCTGTTGGTGCTGATGCTGTTGCTGGGCTTGATCATGCAGCGCCGCCGGCATTACCTGGAACGTATCGCCTTCGAAGCCAAGGCCCGACGCGAACTGGAAATGCGCGTGGCCGAGCGTACCAGCGACCTGGAGGGCCTGAACCGACGCCTGAAACAGGAAGTGCTGGAACGTGAACACGCCCAGCAGGAATTGGTGCGCGCCCAGGATGACCTGGTACAGGCCGGTAAACTCTCGGCACTGGGCACCATGTCGGCGAGCATCAGCCATGAACTGAACCAACCGCTGGCAGCGATCCGCAGCTATGCCGAAAACGCTGAAATCCTGCTCGACCACGAGCGCACCAGCGATGCCCGCGGCAACCTCAAGTTGATCAGCGAGTTGACCGGGCGCATGGCCTCGATCATCGCCCACCTGCGCGCTTTCGCCCGCCGCGACCGCCACGCCCCGGAAAGCGTGGCCCTGCAGCCAGCGCTGGACGACGCCCTGGCGTTGCTGGCCAAGCGGCGGCGCTCGATGGAAGTGGAGCTGATCCGCGACCTGCCGGAGGCAACCCTATGGGTGCAGGCTGGTGAAACCCGCTTGCGCCAAGTGCTGGGCAACCTGTTGGCCAATGCCCTCGACGCCCTCACCGAAAAAGGCCCGCCGCGCAAACTCTGGCTGAATGCCGAAACCACTGCGCAGGGCGTCAACCTGTACATTCGCGACAATGGCCCGGGCTTTTGCATGGAAGCCCTGGGCCGCGCCAGCGAGCCGTTCTACACCACTAAGACACGCACCCAGGGCCTTGGCTTGGGCCTGGCGATCTGCGACACCCTGATGCGTGCCTTTGGCGGCGAACTGCTGTTCGCCAACCACAAGGAAGGCGGCGCGCTGTTAACCTTGAAATTGCGTGCCGGCTCGCCGGGCGTCAGTCTGCAACCGTCCGAGGACCGCAGTGTATGAGTATCGATAACCAGATTCAGGTGGTGTTGATCGACGACGATCCCCACCTGCGTCAGGCCCTCTGCCAGACCCTGGACCTGGCCGGGCTGAAAGTCTTGCCCCTGGGCGAAGCCAGCGGCCTCACCGCCCGCCTGTCGCGGGACTGGCCGGGAGTGGTGGTCAGCGATATCCGCATGCCCGGTATGGACGGCCTGGAACTGTTGGCCGAACTGCACGGCCAGGACCCGGATCTGCCGGTGCTGCTGATCACCGGCCATGGCGACGTGCCGCTGGCGGTGCAGGCCATGCGGGCCGGCGCCTATGACTTCCTCGAAAAACCCTTCGCCAGTGACGCCCTGCTCGACAGCGTGCGCCGCGCCCTGGCCCTGCGTCGCCTGGTGCTGGATAACCGCAGCCTGCGCCTGGCCCTCAGTGATCGCCAGCAACTGAGCACGCGCCTGGTAGGGCATTCGCCGCAGATGTTACGCCTGCGCGAGCAAATTGGGGCGCTGGCCGCGACCAAAGCCGATGTGCTGATCCTGGGCGAAACCGGGGCGGGCAAGGAGGTTGTCGCCCGTGCATTGCATGACCTGTCGAGCCGCCGCAGCGGCCCGTTTGTGGCAATCAATGCCGGGGCGCTGGCCGAATCGGTGGTGGAAAGCGAGCTGTTTGGCCACGAACCAGGCGCGTTTACCGGCGCGCAGAAACGCCGCATCGGCAAGTTCGAGTTCGCCAATGGCGGCACGTTGTTCCTCGATGAAATCGAAAGCATGAGCCTGGATGTACAGGTCAAGTTGCTGCGCCTGTTGCAGGAACGTGTAGTGGAGCGCCTGGGTGGCAATCAGCTGATCCCGCTGGATATCCGCATCATCGCCGCCACCAAGGAAGACCTGCGCCAGGCCGCCGACCAGGGCCGTTTCCGGGCTGACTTGTATTACCGCCTGAATGTCGCGCCGCTGCGCATTCCACCCCTGCGCGAGCGGGGCGAAGATGCATTGATGCTGTTCCAGCATTTCGCCGACGAGGCCAGCAGCCGCCATGGCCTGCCCCTGCATGAGCTGCAACCGGGCCAGCGCGCGCTATTGCTGCGCCACAGCTGGCCGGGCAATGTGCGCGAACTGCAAAACGCTGCGGAGCGTTTCGCCCTGGGCCTGGAGTTGGCGCTGGACAACACCCAGGACAACCCGGCAGCCGGCGTGCTGACCTCCACCCCTGGCGGCCTGAGCGAGCAGGTCGAGCAGTTCGAGAAGAGCCTGATCGCCGCCGAACTGACCCGCCCCCACAGTTCCCTGCGCAGCCTCGCCGAAGCCCTGGGAGTGCCGCGCAAGACGTTGCACGACAAACTGCGCAAGCACGGCCTGAACTTCGCCGACAGCGCCAGCCACAGCGCCGACGACGAATGACACTGTCCACCCGCCAAGAGGCCACCATGAGCCGCGACAGCCGTTATCTGGAAACCATCCTGCACCACGACATCCCCCTAACCCGGGAGATGGGTCTGAAGGTGCTCGACTGGCAGCACGACCAACTGCATCTGCATTTACCTTTGCAAGCCAACATCAACCACAAGAGCACCATGTTTGGCGGCAGCCTCTATTGCGGCGCCGTGCTCGCAGGTTGGGGTTGGCTGCATCTGAAATTGCGCGAAGAAGGCATTGAAGACGGGCATATCGTGATTCAGGAAGGCCAGATCAGTTATCCATTGCCAGTGACGCAGGATGCGACGGCCATTTGTGCAGCGCCGGATGAGAAGGTGTGGAAACGTTTTTTGGCGACGTACAAGCGTCATGGGCGGGCGCGGTTGGCGCTGGAGACATGGATTGTGAATGCAGGCAGCGCAGAGCGGGCAGTAACCTTTACCGGCCAGTACGTCCTGCACCGCTAAAAAGTGCGGGAGGGGGCTTGCTATCGATAGCGGTGTATCAAGTATCTGGTGACTGAATTATCGCCATCGGGAGCAAGCCCCTCCCACACTTTGCCCTGTTGTGATCTTAAGATCTGGCCAGGGTCAATAGGCGTTCGCGCCATGCAGCCTTCGCGGGCAGCGCCAAAAAGAATGGGTTCAACAATGATTCCCGTGCCGGGTAGCTGAACGGCTGGCCATTCAACTCCAACACCTCGCCCCCCGCGCCTTCCAACACACCCTGGGCCGCCGCAGTATCCCACTGTGACGTCGGCGCCAGGCGTGGATAGCAATCGGCGCTGCCTTCGGCCAACAGGCAGAACTTCAACGAGCTGCCGATATTCGCCAGTTTCAGCTCGCCCAACCCTTCGCTCAAACCATCCAGCAGGCGCTCTTGCTCCGCGCTGGTATGGCGACGGCTGGCCACCACGGTAAACGCTTCGCCCGCAGCCGGGGTCTGGCGTACTTGAATCTGCTTGGGCGCGGCATTTACATCCGAACGCCAAGCCCCAAGGCCCGCGCCGCCGAAATAGCAACGGCCAGTGGTAGGCATTGATACCACGCCGAATACCACGCGGCCCTGTTCGATCAGGGCAATATTGACGGTGAATTCTTCGCTGCCGGAAATGAATTCCTTGGTGCCATCCAACGGATCCACCAACCACCAACGCTGCCATCCGGCTCGCACGCTTTGATCGATATCGGCATCCTCTTCGGACAGTACCGGAATGCTCGGATCCAGAGCAGTAAGGCCAGCGAGAATCAAATGGTGCGCCGCCAGATCGGCAGCCGTTACCGGCGAATCATCCGCTTTTGAAGTCACGGCGACGTCGGCGCGCCAGTACGGCAGGATGGCTTCACCCGCTTGGCGCGCCAGTTCAATGACAGGGGCGATAAATGGGTGGCCTAAAAACAGTTCGCTCATGCGTTGAACGCTCCACGCTGGGTCAACAGGTCTCTTACCAAGTACAGCGCGGCCAGGGCGCGGCCTTCGCTGAATTGCTCGTTTTGCGCAAGCGCCGACAATTCACGCAGGTTGACCCGCTCCACGCGCATCGGTTCAGGCTCATCGCCTTCAAGGCGTTCTTCGTACAAGTCAGTGGCCAGCACCACCTGGATTTTCTGGCTCATATAACCAGGCGACAACGACAGTTCGGTGATGTGCTCCAGCTGCCGTGCGCCGTAGCCGGCTTCTTCCTTGAGCTCGCGATCCGCCGCCGCCAACACATCCTCGCCCGGCTCGATCAAACCTTTGGGCAAGGACAGTTCATACTCGTCGGTGCCACCGCAGTACTCTTCCACCAGCAACGCATGATCTTCGTCGATCATCGCCACGATCATCACCGCTCCGTAGCCCGTGCCCCGGCCCACCAGACGCTCGTAGGTCCGTTCAACGCCATTGGAAAAGCGCAATTGCACTTCCTCCACGCGGAACAAACGGCTACTGGCGACTATTTCGCGGGCGAGGACAGTGGGTTTCTGGCGCATAAGCGGCTCCTTGGCGTGATCGGGTTACTATACCGTGGCTTTTCCGATTGTCTGTGTCGGATATCTTTACTTACATGAGAACGCACCATGCCCCCTTTGCCCTGGCACGCCATCGACACTGTCCTGCTGGACATGGACGGCACCTTGCTCGATCTGCATTACGATAACCACTTCTGGATGGAGCACCTGCCCCAGCGTTACGCTGAACTGCACGGCGTGAGCCGCGCCATGGCCGAGATGGAGTTGCAGCCGCTGTTCGAGCGTAACGCCGGACAGTTGCAATGGTATTGCCTGGATTTCTGGAGCACTGAGCTGGCGATCCCGGTACGCGAACTCAAGCTGGAAACCGCGCACCTGATCGCCCTGCGACCGGATGCCGATACGTTCCTGGCGGCGATCAAACAGGCCGGCAAGCGCGTGATCCTGATCACCAATGCTCATCGTGATTCGCTGTCGTTGAAGTTGGAACGCGTTGAACTGGCGCCGTATTTCGAGCGATTGATCAGCTCCCATGACTACGGCTTTCCCAAGGAAAACCCGCAATTCTGGGAAGCCTTGCAAGCCGACATCCGCTTCGATCCGGCCCGTAGCCTGTTTATCGATGACACCTTGCCGATCCTGCGCAGCGCCCGGGATTTCGGTGTGGGGCATTTGCTGGCGGTAAAAGAGCCCGATAGCAAGAAAGGGCCAAAGGACACGGCAGAATTTGCAGCAGTAGAAGGTTACCGCGATCTCATTGCCGGGCTCTAAACCCATGTGGGAGGGGGCTTGCTCCCTCCCACATTTTGCTCTGCGTATTACTCAGGGATGCGCAGTGTCTGGCCTGGGTAGATCTTGTCCGGGTGCGACAACAGTGGTTTGTTGGCCTCGAAGATCTTGTTGTACTGGTTGGCGTTACCGTACACCGCCAGGGAAATCGCGCTGAGGGTGTCACCCTTTTTCACCACGACGAAGCGAGCAGCGGCAACTACAGGGCCCGATACAGTGATCTGATCATCCACACTTGCCACGCCAGCAATGTTGCCCAACGCCAACAGGATTTTCTCCTTCTCTTCCTGCGTGGCCACTTCACCGGTCACCGTAACCTTGTCGCCCTCCACCGTGGTCTGCACGTTTGGATTACCCAGGCCCACCTTGCTCACATGCTCCTTCAACTGCTCGCTCGCATTCGCATTACCCGGCGTCAACAGGTCGACAATCTTTTCGCCGGCTTCTTTGATAAAGCTAAAAATACTCATGGTGCGCTCTCCTTGGGATTTAATTTCCAGATGCCCAAGACTAGACCAGTCCTACAGACTTGGGTTCCAGATCGGCCAAAGACTCAAAAGTATTGAAATCACCCGCCCTTGGAATAAGCCCGCAGTGAAGCGACCAACCAACCGTGATCGACGCCATCTATCAATAGATCAATACTGGCAATTAGACGCGACCCTTTGTCGCGCCTAGTCTAAACACTGATCAATCCGCCGGTGGTACTGCCCCATGAACGCCAAGCGCCCAACCTGCGCGGCGCCCGCACTCGAAACGACCGCGCCCGTCGCCAGCCAGAGCTATCAATATTGCAATCTTGAACACACTGAAGTCGCCAGTACTGCGCTGGCTGAAGAGGTGGCGTTGGCAATTGCCTATAACGATATCAGCCAGGCGGTGATGCTGGTAACGCCCACTGACCTGGAAGACTTCATCGTCGGTTTCAGCCTTGGCAGCGGCATTATCACCGACGTCAGCGACATTTATGACCTGAAAATCAGCGGCTCCGGCTCTGCCCAATACGCCCAGGTGCAGATCTCCAGCCGTGCATTCTGGAACCTCAAGCAGCAGCGCCGCCAATTGGCCGGCACCAGCGGCTGCGGCCTGTGCGGAGTAGAAGCGGTTGAACAGGCCCTGCCCGACCTGCAAGTGCTGCCTGGTGCGTCTTTGCCGCCAGCCGAATGGCTCGACGGCCTGCGCCAGCGCATCAGCGCGTTCCAACCCCTGGGCCAGTACAGCGGCGCAGTGCATGCGGCGGTGTTTATGAACAACCAGGGTGAATTATTGATGGGCCGCGAAGACATCGGTCGGCACAACGCCCTGGATAAATTGATCGGCGCGTTGGTCCGCGAAAACATTCCGACCGACGGCGGTCTGGCCATTGTCACCAGTCGCTGCAGCCTCGAATTGATCCAGAAAGTCCTGCGCGCCGGCATCCAGACTCTGGTCAGCCTGTCGTCGCCCACCGGCCTGGCCCTGCAATGGGCGCGTCGGCACAACCTCAATCTCATCCACCTGCCGCAGAAAAGCGCGCCACGGGTCTACAGCCCAGCGATGGAGTACCAGCCATGAGCCTTCACCACCAAGCCGACCAGACCCCAACCCCACGCTACAAGCCCTATAAAGGCCCAGCCGGCGGCTGGGGCGCACTGATCAGCGTGGCGCAAGCCTGGTTGACCAGCGACAATGCGCTGAAAAACATCCGCATGATGCTCAAGACCAACCAGAACGGTGGTTTCGATTGCCCGGGCTGCGCCTGGGGCGACTCACCGGAAAGCGGCATGGTCAAGTTCTGCGAAAACGGCGCCAAGGCGGTCAACTGGGAAGCCACCAAGCGCCGCGTCGATGCGGCGTTTTTCGCCAAGCACAGCGTCACCGCTTTGCTGGAGCAAAGCGACTACTGGCTGGAATACCAGGGCCGCCTGACCGAGCCGATGCGCTATGACGCTGCGACCGACCGCTACATGCCCATCAGTTGGGAAGCGGCCTTTGACCTGATCGGCAAGCACCTCAACGCACTGCCCAGCCCGAACATGGCCGAGTTCTACACCTCGGGCCGCGCCAGCAACGAAGCCGCCTACCTGTACCAGTTGTTTGTACGCGCCTACGGCACCAACAATTTCCCGGACTGCTCGAACATGTGCCACGAGGCCAGCGGCGTAGCCCTGGCCCAGAGTGTGGGCGTGGGTAAAGGCACCGTGACCTTTGACGATTTCGAACATGCCGACGCTATTTTCGTCTGGGGCCAGAACCCCGGCACCAATCACCCGCGCATGCTCGAACCGCTACGTGAAGCGGTTAAGCGCGGCGCCCAAGTGGTGTGTATAAACCCGCTGAAGGAACGCGGCCTGGAACGCTTCCAGCACCCGCAACATCCGCTGGAAATGCTCACCAACGGCGACAAACCGACCAATACCGCCTACTTCCGCCCCGCGCTCGGCGGCGACATGGCCATCCTGCGTGGCATGGCCAAGTTCCTGCTGCTGTGGGAACGCCAGGCCCTGGCCGAAGGTAAGGAAGCGGTGTTCGACCATGACTTCCTCAACGAGCACACCACCAACGTACTGGAGTACCTGGGCCAGATTGACGACACCTCATGGGAAGAAATCGTCGAGCAATCCGGCCTGACCTTGGTTGAGATCGAACAGGCGGCGCGCATGTACGCCAAAGGCAAGAACGTGATCATGTGCTGGGCGATGGGTATCACCCAGCACCGCCACTCGGTACCGACCATCCAGGAAATCGCCAACCTGATGCTGTTGCGCGGCAATATCGGCCGCCCAGGCGCCGGCCTGTGCCCGGTGCGCGGCCACAGCAACGTGCAGGGCGACCGCACCATGGGCATCAACGAGCGCCCACCGGCAGCCTTCCTTGACGCATTGGAGCGTCGCTTCCAGTTCCAAGTGCCACGTGACAATGGCCACAACGTGGTGGAAGCAATTCACGCCATGCTTGAGGGTCGCTCCAAAGTGTTTATCGGCCTGGGTGGCAACTTCGCCCAAGCCACACCGGACAGCCTGCGCACCTTCGAAGCGCTGCGCAATTGCGACCTGACCGTGCAAATCAGCACCAAGCTCAACCGTAGCCACCTGATGCACGGTAAAGACGCGCTGATCCTGCCATGCCTGGGACGTACCGATATCGACATCCAGGCCGACGGCCCGCAAGCGGTAACAGTGGAAGATTCCTTCAGCATGGTCCATGGCTCCAACGGCCAACTGCAACCGCTGTCGGCGCAGATGAAGTCCGAACCGGCGATCCTGGCCGGGATTGCCGCCGCCACCTTGGGCAGCAAACCGGTGGATTGGAATTGGCTGGTGGCCGATTACGGGCGCATTCGCGACCTGATTGCCGACACCATCCCGGGCTTCAAGGACTTCAACCAGCGCATCAAGCACCCAGGCGGTTTCTACCTTGGCAACTCGGCCGGTGCACGCCGCTGGAACACACCATCGGGCCGCGCCAACTTCCGCCCCAACATCCTGCCCAAGGACCTGATCCACGAACGTACCCATGCCACAGGCCGGGTGCCGGACCTGATCATGCAGTCAATGCGCTCCCACGATCAGTACAACACCACCATCTATGGCCTGGATGACCGTTATCGCGGGGTCAAGGGCCAGCGTGACGTATTGTTCGTCAACGAAGCCGACATCATCCGCCTGGGCTTCAAGCCAGGGCAGAAGGCTGACATCGTGTCGTTGTGGGAGGATGGCCGTGAGCGCCGTGTGAAGGGCTTTACCTTGCTGGCGTTTGATATTCCGGCGGGGCAGGCAGCGGCGTACTACCCGGAGGTGAATCCGTTGGTGCCGCTGGAAAGCACTGGCGAGGGTAGCCACACGCCGACGTCGAAGTTCGTCGCGATTCGCCTTGAGGCGGCAAGTGATACTGGGTTGATCATGGCGCGCTCGGCCTGACCCGGGATCTCTGTTGTTTGAACTACCGCTTTCACGGGCACAAAAAAGGCCGCTTTTGCATAAAAGCGGCCGTTCCGAAGTAACTAAAGACCTGCAAAAACAACTTAAGTTCCCGATAAAAAACAGTAACTTAGCAAATTGTATACAACCTCTGCCGCCGGTCGGATTTCGATTGTCAGCGTCTCGATACAACCTCAGGATCGCGCCGTCATCCCCTTGAGGTTTCCCTGAATGAAGTTCTCCTCGATTCTCTTGTTGTCCCTTGGCCTGGTCAGTGGCGCAGCCATGGCCGGTGGCACCACCGAAGCCGGTGTAGGCGGCGCATTGGGCGGGGTTCTAGGTTCTGTTGTCGGCCAACAGTTGGGCGGCAACACCGGCTCGACCATCGGCGCAGCCCTGGGCGGCGCGGGCGGTAGTGCGGTCGGTGCCGACAAGCGCAGCCGAGGCGAAGCCGCCATTGGCGGCGCATTGGGCGCAGCCGGCGGCAACGTCGTGGGCCGCAGTGTCGGCGGCAGTACCGGCGCACTGATCGGCTCGGCGGCCGGCGGTGGCGCGGGCGGTGCGCTGGGCAACTACATGGGCAACGAAAGTGATCGCGACGACCGCCGTTATCGCGACCGTGACCGTGACGATCGTCGCTACTACCGCGACGGCCACCCAGGCCGCGGCCATGCCTACGGGCATCGCAAGAACAAGCATCACTACCGTCATCGGTAAGCTCTGAAGAGCACCGCAGTACTAATGTGGGGGGAGCAGGCCCCCTCCCACATGGGGTGCCGCAAGGTCAAACCACCAGTCGCTGCAACGCCTCGCGCAAGATCCCCGGTATCGGCACGGGCTGGTTCGACGCCCGATCCACAAACACATGCACAAAGCGCCCCGCAGCGCAGGCCTCTTCTTCGCCGGCCTTGAACACCGCCAGCTCATACTGCACCGAACTATTGCCCAGCTTGCCTACCCGCAGGCCGATTTCAATGCGCTCGGGAAAGGCAATCGAAGCGAAGTAATCGCACGCCGAACTCACCACGAATCCCACCACCTCACCGTCGTGAATATCCAGCCCGCCCTGTTCGATCAGGTAGGTATTCACTGCCGTATCGAAAAAGCTGTAGTAGGTGACGTTGTTCACATGGCCGTAGGCATCGTTGTCGTGCCAGCGCGTGGTGATCGGCTGGAAGTAGCGGTAATCGGCACGCAGGGGCGTTGAGTCAGGCATCGGCAAGTCTCGTCAGAGTAGGTCTAATTGGGCGTGGGCCCAGTCGCGCACTTCGGCGTAGGGGTAGTCTTCCAGCGCGGCAAACCCGGGAATGCCCCGCGCCTTCAACTTGTTAAACAACGGCACGCTGATACCGCCGAGAAACCGCGTCAGCCGCTCGGCACCGGGTAGCTCGCCAGTGTGCTCATGATGCCTGTGGATAAAATCGCCGCACAGCCCCATGAAGCTTTTATCCACAAGTGGCGGCAGGCTTGGCGGTGGCGGCAGATGCGCGACATGGCCGTGGCACACCGAACAATGTCCACAACGCTGGGGAGCGTTTTCATCACCGAAGTACTGCGCCAGACGTTGCCCCAGGCAGTATTCGGTGGCGAACAGGTCGAGCATGGCATGAATCCGCGCTACCTCTGTCACTTCGTGCTGCTTGAAGCCTGTGTATAACTCAGCGCTCAACACCCGTGGATCGAAATCGGTGTCGAGCAAACTGTAGACCTCCGTCATCTGTTTGCTTTCCAGCTCGATCAGGCCCTGCTCCTGGAAGTAATCCAGCGCCTTTACCACCCGGCTGCGCTCGGCATTGTGCTGTTGATAAAGCGCGTCGAAATCCACCGTTGCCCAGGTTTTCGCACGCTTGCACACCTGGATGATCGCCGCGACAAACTGCTGCCGCTCACCGGAAAACCGTGCGAGCAAGGCGTCAGGTTCGACCAGGTACTTGAAGCGGTATTCAGCATAAAACGCATAGCGCGGTGCGATCACGCCCTTGAGCTCCAATTGCACCAGCAGCGTCTTGAGTGGCAGCTCGCGGATGTTGCTGTGGTCGGACAGCGACCTGAGCAGGAACTCCCACTGCCCTTCGCTGCGTGCGGCCTGCAACTCCTCGAGGACACGGCCAATGCCCTCTTGCTCCGGCGTGTCGCCATACACAAAATTTTCCAGCACATTGAGGCTGTCGCGATTGGCCAACACCAGGCAATCAGACGGCTGCCCGTCACGCCCTGCACGGCCGATTTCCTGGCTGTAGTTCTCGATGGACTTGGGCAGGTCGAAGTGCACCACATTGCGGATATCACTTTTATCGATGCCCATGCCAAACGCGATGGTTGCAACAATGCAATTGGAACGCCCACCCATGAAACGCTGCTGGATACCCTCGCGTTTATCGTGGGGCAAGCCCGCGTGATAAGCCTCGGCCTGAATGCCGTGGCGGTTCAGATGCTCGGCAATCTGCTCGGCGGTTTTCTGCAAAGTGACATAGACGATGCTCGGTTGGTTGGCTCGTTCCTTCATCCATTCAACCAACCTGCGGCGCTTGTGCTGGCCGCTGACCGGTTCCACCAGCAGGTTGAGGTTGGGCCGATAGAAGCCGGTAGTCACCACATCTCCGGGGGCAATCGCGAACTTGGCCTGCATGTCGGCGATTACCTTGGGGGTGGCCGTCGCGGTCAGCAGCAAAGCCTGTGGGATATTGAACTGGCGCTGGTAGTCCGGCAGCTTCAAATAGTCCGGGCGGAAGTTGTGGCCCCACTCGGAGATGCAGTGCGCCTCGTCCACCACCAGCAGCGAGATCTGCACGCTTTGCAAAAAGTTACGGAAGCGCTCGTTCTTCAAGCGCTCCACGGAAATCATCAGGATTTTCAGCTCGCCTGAACGCGCACGAGCCATGACATCATTGGCGTCATCGCGGCTCTGGGCCGAATCAATGCTGCCCGCCGAAATACCGTGACGCTGCAGGAAACCCAACTGGTCCTGCATCAGTGCCAGCAAGGGCGACACCACCAGCGTCAGGTGCGGCAGCAGCACCGCCGAAAGCTGATAGCACAGGGACTTGCCCGACCCCGTAGGGAAAATGGCCGCCGCGGAGCGCCCGGCCAGGACGGCGCTGACCGTCTCTTCCTGGCCGAGACGAAACTGTGGATAACCGAAGACTTGCTGGAGGGTGTCGTGCATGAGGCTGTCACTCCATTGACCGCTGGGCTGGCTCAAAAACATAGCCTGGGAATCTCAGCGAATCGAGAAAGGTCGCAAGGAAAAAAGAGACAGGATGATACACAGGGCGAGGGATGGCCCAGGGCCGAAGTGGGACTTTTCCTAGGAAATAGCAGGAAGCGGCAGAATCAAATGTAGGGCGCAGCGTTGCCCGCGTCCCATGTTCGGGTGGTTGGTGGTTTTTTAACCTGCCTGTACGATGATGCATTGCGCTACAATCAAAGCCTTGCTAACCAGGAGTACGCTGCAATGAGCGAACCGACGTTTGAGCAAAAACAGGATCACTATCACAAAATCCGCCGTTCCAATTACCTGGCCAGCTTGCGCCTGGAAGGGTTCGATACCCAACCGGCCGATGTCGACAAGCCCCTGCCGACCCGCGAAGCCGTCCTGGCCAAATACCGCAATACCTCACGCTGATGCTCGACAAATACGGGGTGGGCCAGGACCCGTACTGCTACCCGGATAGCAGCGTCCTGCGCAACCGCCTCGATTTGCTCGATGAACACCGCCTGCACCAAGCCGAGCGGGAGTTATCCGAAATTGCCGTAGCCAACCTTCCGCTATTTCCGCCGCCCTACGACCTTGATCGTCTGCAACACATCCACCGCATCCTGTTCGGTGACGTCTACGATTGGGCCGGCGAACTGCGCAGCGTCAACATCCAGAAAGGTGACACGCTGTTCTGCACTCCGGAGCGTATCCTGCCGGAAGCGGCGAAAATCATCCGGCATATGCACGACGCCAATTGGTATGTCGGCGTGTCCCAGGCCGATCTCGTCCATCAAATCGCTGAAGCTTATGGCGACCTGAATGTTATCCACCCCTTCCGTGAAGGCAATGGACGGGCACAGCGGATCCTGTTTGAACAGATCATCGTAAACGCGGGGTTTTCGGTGAATTGGTGGCTGGTGAAACACGCGGCATGGATACCGGCGAATATTGATGCGGTGGCGTGTGATTATCGGGGATTGGAGGCGATTTTTGGGCGGTGTATCAGTAAGCCTCTCAATGCCTGATCGAACCGCGAATGACTAAACCACCTGTTTATTGCTCGAGAACAACCTCACTTCTAAGGTTCAGCTCGCCGCTGCCAATTCAGCGACCGGGTTTGGTCACTCGAAAACAGCACACATAAGTGCCATTACTTGCCTTGCGAACGTCTATCGTCTCGTAACGCACTGCTATGGCGGCTGTGTGTGGGACGTCTTCGGACGTGTCGGATTGCTGTTTCCGGCTGGCCAACCCGCGCACAGTCCGCCACCCACCGTTTGGCCACGGTGATGTCGGTTACCTAACAGCAAACCGAGTAAGTTCAAGACAAGGCTGAAGATATCCAATCAGCCGCCCACCAGCGTATCCGCGCCGCCAGCGACTTATTGGAAACCTTCTCCTGCCTGACCTTCGACCACGCCGACCTCAAAGACATTTCCCACATCATCAATGCGCTGTACCTGCTCGTTCAGGACGGCTGTGATTTGCTGGAAGCCGCGCAACACGTTCAGCTGCAACCTGAACAAGCGCAAGTCTAAGCAACACCTGTGTAGGAGCGAGCTTGCTCGCGAAAATCGCCAACGATGACGCGGTAAATCAGAAAAAACGCGGCGCTTTTGAGTTTTTCGCGAGCACGCTCGCTCCTACAACTGATCAGCTTTGCCCATTACATCGTTGCAAGCCATAAATGCCGGAGGCTTTTGTAAGACACAGCCAAACGTCACGCCATCCGTTTCCCAAACTGCTTCAAATGCCCGCTCAACCCTCTATACCAGTTACGCGTAGCCGACTGAACATAACCTCCTATCACCTGTCTCGGAAAAAACCGTGAACATCGAAAGGACTCAATATATCGGCCACTATGGCATCACTTTCACGGTAATTCGACTCACCGTGATGCCAAACAATCGACAAGAGCTAGCCACACTTTGCTTGCTGCAAGCAAAAGCTTCAGCGATAGAGGTCCGCTTGCGGCTGCGGAAGTTGTACGAAAAGATGCTTGCCCGAGATCTACCCTGCGTAATGACAGTCGCCGTCTCAAAGCCACTGACCAGGGAGCAGGCAGATTGCTTGAACAATCGAAACAACCTCATAAAAAAGATCATTTCTGGCGCAGTTGCAGCCCCTGTCGGGATCATATCCAGCAAAGCAGAATCGATAGTCGAGAACGCTATCAGCGATTTGATTTCTCACAGGATCCACAACTTTCACAGCGCAGACATCGTCATTGGCCTGGATGCTCAGGTCAGCGGTGGCATAGGCCCGCAGCGCTCAAGCGTCTCAATGCATGTGTACTCCAGATGAACTTTAGTCAATGGCTTTACCTACAAACAGCGCTATTGTTCGCTCTCCATCTGTTGCTGTATTACAAAATCACTGACTGCACGTTAAGAACGCGTCTCGCCGTTACCTTCATCGTAACGGGACTGCTCCTGTTGTTCTGGCTACCCTACATCGCCATTGTCCTGAACATTCAACTTCTTCCCCTGGCCTTGTTCTTGATAGGCTTGGCTCTCTTCATCACGCGAAACAAACACCGCCGGCAACGTAAAAGGCCCCCTCACCCACTCCTACGCACCCCCACCATGAACCTGACCCCCAACTTCCCCGAAGACCCGGTCATGCAGCAGCTCCTGCAATTGCTGCATGAAGAAATCGGTCTGCCGAAACACAAGACCATTAGCCTGCAAACCTCGCTCAACTTCGACCTTGCCTGCGATGGCGTTGAGGCCAAGCAATTCATGGATGCGCTGGAACAGGATTTCGGGGTCGACCTAAGCGACTACGACGCTTATCGTTACTTTCAGCCGCCGATGTTCGACGTATTCTTGAAGCGACGCGCCAAAGGCCGTGGCGACAAAATACCGCTGACCATCGGCATGCTCTACCTGGCGATCAAGACCCACAGGTGGGACACGCAGTCCTTGGAAAACCTGAGCTGATCCCAAGAGCATTCAGATCCATATGTGGGAGGGGGCTTGCCCTCGATTGCAGTGGGTCAGCTATAGATAAGCTGACTGATTCACCACCATCGGGGGCAAGCCCTCTCCCACATTGGCTCTGCGCTAATCTGGCGAGCGGTATACATAACAAGGACCTTACATGGACGTACTAATGGGCCTGCTGGCCGCCCTGCTCTGGGGTGGCACGGACTTTCTCGTGGGCCTCAATGCCCGCGCCGTTGGCGTTAAGCGCGCGGTGTATTTCGGCCAAGCCCTCGGCTTTCTGATTATGACGTTGCTGCTGGTCATATTCCCGACCTACCTTTTCAAATCCCTCGATGCGCCGTTAAGCGTCTGGCTCCTGGGCATCGCAGCCGCCCTGCTGACCGTTTCCGGCGCCCTCGCACTGTCCAAGGCGTTTGCCTTGGGCAAGGCTGCCATCGTCGCGCCATTGGTCACTTCCTATGGTGTAGTGACCACCCTGCTGTCCTGGGCCAGCGGTGAGCACATCAGCTTGATACAACTGGGCTGCATCGCCCTGTGCGTGCTTGGCGTGGTCCTGTCCAGCATCCACAAGGACAACGGCACGCCCCACAACAACCCGCGCCTGTCCATCGCCTACGCCATGCTCGCAGCAACACTGTATGGCACCAGTTTCTGGCTGCAAGGCCGCTACACACTGCCGGCGCTGGGGCCGATCACCATGCTATGGCTGGGGTACCTAGTGGGCCTGTGCGTGCTGGTGGTGATGGTGCTGAGGATCAAGGACGGCCTGAAGATCCCGCCGCTGAAAAATTGCGCGACGTTGACCGGTGCGAGCCTGATGAACCTCGGCGGGTTCTCGGCGTTTTCGTGGGGTGCGATGGCGGGGTCGGTATCGGTGGTGACGGTGATCAGTACGCTATCGGGCGGGATTGCGGCGATCCTGGGGTTTGTATTTTTCAAGGAGCGCTTGTCGGCGGTACAGGTGCTCGGGGTTTTGCTGGTGCTGGTCGGCGCGGTGGTGCTGCACATCGCCCATTAACCCTGCGCGTACAAAAAAGCCGCCTGCAGGAGGCGGCTTTTTCACAACAGCTAAGTCTTACAACTTAGGACCCGCAGCCTTGATCGCATCGCTCACTTCAAACTTTTTGAAGTTCTCGATGAACAGGCCAGCCAGCGCTTTCGCCGCTTCGTCGTAGGCGGCTTTGTCAGCCCAGGTGTTACGTGGGTTCAGCAGGCCGGTTTCAACGCCCGGTACGGCCAATGGCACGTCGAGGTTGATGGTGTCGAGGTGTTCGGTTTGCGCACCGATCAACGCGCCGCTCTGGATCGCGGCGATCACGCCGCGAGTAGTCGGGATGTTGAAGCGTTTGCCGACGCCGTAGCCGCCGCCGGTCCAACCGGTGTTGACCAGGTAGACCTTGGAGCCGAAACCACGGATGCGCTTGATCAAAAGCTCTGCGTATTCGCCAGCCGGGCGTGGGAAGAACGGCGCGCCGAAGCAGGTGGAGAAGGTCGACTTGATGCCGCTGCCGGAACCCATTTCAGTCGAGCCCACCAATGCGGTGTAGCCGGACAGGAAGTGGTAGGCCGCTTGTTCTTCGCTGAGGATCGACACTGGCGGCAGCACGCCGGTAAGGTCGCAGGTCAGGAAGATCACCGCGTTTGGCTCGCCGCCCAGGTTCTTTTCGGAACGCTTGGCAACGTGCTCCAGCGGGTAGGCGGCACGGCTGTTCTGGGTCAGGCTGACGTCAGCGTAGTCGGCGTGCTTGGCCTCGTCGATCACCACGTTTTCCAGCACGGCACCGTGCTTGATGGCTTTCCAGATAACCGGCTCGTTCTTCTCGGACAGGTCGATGCACTTGGCATAGCAACCGCCTTCGATGTTGAACACCACGCCTTCACCCCAGCCGTGTTCGTCGTCACCGATCAGGTAACGGCTTTCGTCGGCAGACAGGGTGGTCTTGCCGGTGCCGGACAGGCCGAAGAACAGGGTCACGTCGCCTGCTTCGCCAATGTTGGCGGCGCAGTGCATCGGCAATACGTCGGAGGCCGGCAGCAGGAAGTTCTGCACCGAAAACATGGCTTTTTTCATTTCACCGGCGTAACGCATGCCGGCGATCAGCACTTTTTTCTGGGCGAAGTTGAGGATCACGCAACCGTCGGAGTTGGTGCCGTCACGCTCTGGCACGCACTCGAAGTTGGCCACGTTGAGCACTTGCCACTCTTCACGACCGGCCGGGTTGTATTGGGCCGGGTTGATGAACAGGCAACGACCGAACAGGTTCTGCCAGGCAGTCTGGGTGGTCATTTTCACGGCCAGGTAGTGTTCTTCGGAAGCACCTACATGCACGTGGGAGACAAAATGCTCTTGCGCGTTGTTGAACGCCTCGACGCGAGCCCACAGGGCATCGAACTTGTCGGCCGGGAACTTGCGGTTGATCGGGCCCCAGGCAATGGCGTCCTGGGTGGAAGGCTCTTCAACGATGAAACGGTCAACCGGCGAACGCCCGGTACGATGACCGGTTTCTACGACCAGCGCGCCAGTATCGGCAAGCACGCCTTCACCGCGCTGCAGGGCTTCTTTGACCAGATCGTCAACACTCAGATCGGTGTATACGGCGTTATTGGCTTGCGTCATGAGGTTCCCCGTCGGCCTATGGCCGAGTGCTCCAAACGTTTTGTAGTAGAAAGTTGCGCACTACTACCGCGAAAAAAGTGGGCCGGATTATGCCAGAAAAGCCCAAAAAGAGTAGGGCCCTCCCGTCAGAACGCCTCTAATCCGGCATTCGACAGGTAATTTACCTGTGCTTAAACGTTTTAGTGGCGGGTGTCGGAAGGGGTGTCGATACCTGCTCCGGCGAATAATTGGGCTACATCCGCGGCATCGAACAAATAACGCTCGTTGCAGAACTGGCAGTCGATCTCGATATGGCCGCCGTGTTCCACCACCAGATTTTGCGCATCTTCCAGCCCCAGGCTGACCAAGGCATTGGCCGAACGCTCGCGCGAGCAACTGCAATTGAAGCGCAGCCCCTGTTCATCGAACAGGCGCACGGCCTCTTCGTGATACAGGCGGTGCAGGATGGTTTCGTTGTCCAGGCCCAGCAGCTCTTCGGCCTTCAACGTGTCGGCCAGGGCGATGATATGCCGCCAGCTTTCAGCGCGATCATCGTCATCCTTGATGCGGTCAGCCGGCAGTTGTTGCACCAGCAAGCCACGGGCGCGCTTGCCGTCTGCGTTAAGCCAGAACTTGGTGCCCACTTGCTGGGACATCACGAAGTAGTTGGTGAAGCATTCCGACAGGGTTTCGCCATCGAGGTCGACGATGCCCTGGTAGCGTTGGCCTTCGGTCGGGTCGACGGTAAGGGCCAGTACGCCGTTGGGCATCAGGTCGGCCAGGGTGGCGTGCGCAGCGATCTGGTCCGCTTCATAACGAGCCAGGCCGCGGATTTCGCGCTCGCTGGAGCACTCGATCATCAGCATGGGGATCGGCCCTTCGGAGCGAGCCTGCAAGATCAGCAAGCCGTCGAACTTCATCGTGCCAACCAGCAGCGCCGCAGCGGCCATCAGCTCGCCGAGCAACTGCGCGACCGGCTCCGGATAGGCATGTTTAGCGAGGACTTCGGCATAGCTGCGCTCCAACGAGACCATCTCGCCGCGGGCGTCGCTCTCATCGAAGATAAAGCGTTGGGTGAAGTCGGTATCCGGTAGATCGGTCATAGGTCTGGGTATCTGAAGTGATGACAAAATGATTACAAGGTTTATAAAATTAAACGCTTTAGCACCATGTTGGTGCGACTTCTCCTGAAAACAAGGAGCTTAATAGAGCGATGAGGGACAGTTTATGAACAATCCGGGTTTGTTCCAAGCCAACTGGAACCTCCGGCGATGGGCTCTTTGCAATCTACTCGCTATCGGGCTGCTGTGTTTTTGGCTGTGGCCCACGGGCCAGATGCTCTGTGTAATTTTCGACGAGTGGCTGTTTCATCTGCTCAATGATCCGCTGGCAACCAGCTCGACCTGGTTGCATGTGTGGGCCGTGGCCAGCCTGCGGCCATTTGATGCGGTGGTCGGCGTGATTTTGCTGGCGTTACTGATTCGCGGCGATTGGGTGTTCAAGGCTGTGCAGGTGCGCCAGGCGTTTTTTGGTTTTCTAGGCATTCTGCTGCTGTTGCTGTTTATTCGCATGCTGTTCTCCAAGCTCGCAGCCCAGATGGGCTGGCAGCACAGTAGCCCGTCGATGGTGATCAGCGGCGCGATTCAAATGAGTGATTTTTTCCCTGGGCTGGAAAAAACCTGGGAGTTGAAGGACCGCTCAAGCCAAAGCTTCCCCGGCGATCACGCTTCGGTGCTGTTGATCTGGGGGATGTTCATGACGGTGTTTGCCAAGCGCGTCAGCCAGGTGCTGGTGATCTGGGGCCTCGCGCTGTTGTTTATGACGCCGCGACTGGTTGCCGGCGCGCATTGGGGCCAGGACGATTATATTGGTGGGGTGCTGCTGGCGCTGTTGGCGCTTGGATGGGGGTATTACACGCCGTTCGCCGCGAAGGTGTCGGGGTTCCTGTTGCGGGTAACTGCGCCGGTATTCGGGTTGCTGGGCAAACTGCCGGTGGTCGGGCGATTGAGCGTCATACGCACCGCTTCTTAAATGCGCGGGTTAAATGTGGGAGGGGGCTTGCTCCCGATTTGCAGTGGCTCAGCCACAAGTGTATTGGCTGACACTCTGCTATCGGGAGCAAGCCCCCTCCCACATTTTGATCTGCTGCCGGCAGGAGATTCGTAATCAATCGTCGTTGCCACTGCCGCGGAACTTGAATAGATCGCGGCGCTGCTTCTTGCTTGGCTTGCCATCGGTGGTCATACCAGTCGCTCCAGCCTTGCGCATGGCAGCTGCGTTTTCGCGCTTGGCAATACTCGCTTCGGTCTCGGTGTACAGCGCCTGCGCTTCGGGTGCCCCACGGCGCACGGCAGAAAGCGCCTGCACCACGACAGTCTTTTCATCAAAACCTGTACGAACCTGAAACTCATCACCGATACGCGGCTCTTTGCCCGGCTTGCAGCGCTCACCTCGATGGTGCACCTTGCCACTTTCGATAGCGGCCTTGGCCAGGGCACGAGTTTTATAGAACCGCGCCGCCCACAACCACTTGTCCAGCCGGACCTTTTCTTCCTCTTCCTGCTTTTGAGCCACTTGAATTCCTCGCTCTGAAAAATGTCGCAACTTTACCGTTGAAACCCTTCGACGCATAAACCCCAAGGCTCACCTAAGATACGCCAGGTAGTACCCTGATTTCGCGAGGATCCGCTGTGACCGACTTTCCCGCTTCACTCACCTCGCCTGACCAGCGGTGCGTGGGTTGCCAGCAAAGCGAGCCCCTGGGCTTTGATTTCGCTTTCGCCTACCAGCCTATCGTAGACCTTCGGGATCACTCTATTTTCGCCCACGAAGCCCTGGTGCGGGGCACACACGGCGAAGGCGCGCTGTCAGTGCTGGAGCGGGTCAATGAAAGCAACCGGTATCGCTTCGACCAGCGCTGCCGCACCCAGGCTATTGCCGGGGCTTCTGCCCTGGGAATGCAAACCCGCCTGTCCATCAATTTCATGCCCAATGCCGTGTACCGGCCTGAGCTGTGCATTCGCAGCACATTGGAGGCGGCGCGGGCGCATAACTTTCCTTTGGACCGGTTGATTTTCGAGACCCTGGAACACGAGCATGTAGATAACTATCGCCATTTGACCAATATTCTGCGTGAATACCGCGAATTCGGCTTCATGACCGCCATCGACGATTTCGGCGCGGGCTATTCGGGGCTGAATCTGCTGGCCGACTTCCAACCTGACCTGATCAAGCTCGACATGGCACTGATCCGCGATGTCGACCAGGACCGTGTCCGCCAGGTGATCGTCCAGGGGATTGTCACAATCTGTGAGCAGTTGGGGGTTACTGTCATCGCCGAAGGTATCGAAAGTGCCGGCGAGCGCGACTTCCTGTTCGACTGCGGAATATTTCTGATGCAGGGCTATTGGTTCGCCAGGCCCGCATTCAAAGCCTTGGCCGAGGTCTCTCCTCAGGCCTGGGCGAATTAACCGGTTACCCATATTGAAGACATTTGACCATTTGACCGTTGTGGGTCTGCGTGAGTGGGTGGCACTACCCGACCTGGGAGTGGCGGGCCTGCGCGCAAAGATCGACACCGGTGCCAGCACCTCAAGCCTGCACGCCACCGATATCGAGCCCTTTGAGCGCGACGGTGAACAGTGGGTGCGCTTTACCGCACACCTTGGCAGCGTGGTGCAGTTGCGTCACCGCCGCTGCGAAGCGCCCCTGATGACGATGAAAACCATCAAGAGCTCCAACGGTCATGCGCAGGTGCGCTACGTGATCAGTACCACCCTGGCGCTGGGCGACCGGGTGTGGCGGGTGGAGTTCACCCTCGCCTGCCGCAAGGCCATGCGCTATCGCCTGCTGCTCGGTTCCAAAGCCTTGATTGACGGCCAATTGGTGGTCAGCCCCGGCGTCAAGTACGTTCAAGACAAGCCGGTGTTCCCGGTCTCCACTATTTCTGCCCCAGGTGCTGCATGAAGATTGCTGTGCTGTCGCGAAACCCGCGTCTGTATTCCACCCGCCGCCTGGTCGAGGCCGGCACCGAACGTGGCCATGAAATGGTGGTGATCGACACGTTGCGTGCCTACATGAACATTGCCAGCCACAAACCGCAGATTCACTACCGGGGCAAACCCCTGGAAGGCTTCGATGCGGTGATCCCGCGTATCGGCGCCTCGGTGACGTTTTATGGCTGCGCGGTATTGCGCCAGTTTGAAATGATGGGGGTATTTCCCCTGAATGAATCCGTGGCTATTGCACGTTCGCGAGACAAACTGCGTTCGCTGCAACTGCTGTCGCGCCGGGGCATCGGCCTGCCGGTGACCGGGTTTGCCCACTCGCCGGATGACATCCCCGACCTCATCGAGATGGTCAATGGCGCGCCGTTGGTGATCAAGGTGCTGGAGGGCACCCAGGGCATTGGCGTGGTGCTGTGTGAAACCGCAACGGCAGCGGAGTCGGTGATCGAGGCATTCATGGGCCTCAAGCAGAACATCATGGTGCAGGAATACATCAAGGAAGCCGGTGGTGCGGATATCCGCTGCTTCGTGGTGGGCGACAAGGTGATTGCGGCAATGAAGCGCCAGGCCAAGCCCGGTGAATTCCGCTCCAACCTGCACCGTGGCGGCAGCGCCAGCCTGATCAAGATCACTCCGGAAGAACGCATGACTGCGCTCCGGGCAGCCAAGGTGATGGGTTTGAGTGTAGCGGGAGTGGATATCCTGCGTTCCAACCATGGTCCTCTGGTGATGGAGGTGAACTCATCGCCGGGCCTGGAAGGGATTGAGACCACCACCGGCAAGGATGTGGCAGGGATCATCATTCAGCATCTGGAGAAGAACGGCGGGCCGAATATGACTCGGACCAAGGGCAAAGGTTGAAAACCTATTTTAGGCCCGACATAAAACCAATGTGGGAGGGGGCTTGCCCCTCCCACATTTGATTTATGTCACCAGTCAGACCGCATCTCTAGGCAACATCAGCCCAAGCGGCAAGCGCACCCGCGCCTCCAACCCGCCCTCTTCCCGGTTGCGCAACTCAACATTGCCGCCATGCATCGAGGCAATTCGCCGCACAATCGCCAGGCCCAAGCCCGTGCCCTTGCCGCCCCGGGCTCGGTCGCCGCGAGTGAAGGGGTTGAAGATGCCCTCAAGCTCGGCAGGGTCGATCCCCGCGCCCCGGTCCATCACACTCAGCACTACGTAAGGGGCAGTACTGTCACCAGAGACATATGCCGCCACTTCCACATCGGAACCGGCATGATGCAAGGCATTGCCGATCAGGTTGTTCAGCAGGCGCTTCATCGACACCCGGCGCAATGCGAATGGCTGGATCGGCTCCAGGCGCATACGCACCTGCTCGCCGTTCTGGTTATAGGGCGCAACCACCTCGCGCACCAGGTCCGTCAGGTCGACTTCTTCCACCACCTCATCACGCCCATCGCGAATAAACGCCAGGAACTGGTCGAGGATGGCGTCCATGTCCTCGATGTCACGGACCATGTCATCGGTCAGGTCGGTATGGTCGCCCATCAACTCCAGGGACAAGCGCAGTCGCGTCAACGGCGTACGCAAATCATGGGACACCCCCGCCAGCATCAGCTCGCGTTCACGCCCAGCCTGTTCGACATCTTCCGCCATCTGGTTGAAGGCGCCGTACACCTCGGTCATTTCACTGGGCGTGTCGCTGACCGGCAGGCGCACGCTGCGCCCCTGGCCTAACTGGCGGGCGGCAAATACCAGACGCTTGAGGGGTTGGTTGAGCTGACGGACGAAAATCCACGCGGACGCCGTCGAAAGCAAGCCAATGGCCAGGAACCACCCCAGCACGTTCCAGATTTTCTGCCCACGCAGCGGATGCGGGTACAGCGGAACCTTGATCCAGGCATCCCCCAGGCTCGGCGCTCGTACCCACAGTGCAGGCGAAACATGCATACGCAGGCGCACCTCGGTGTCGGCTCCCAGTTCGGCCTGCATCTGGCGCTGGTAGATCTCGCTGTAAGGCCAATGTTGCTCGCCTTCCGGCACGCCGGCCCCATCAACCCGGGTCAAGGTCGACGCCTTGGCCACTTTTTCCCGGTTCTCAGGGTCTACAGCCCAATAACCACGCAACGTCAGGGCGACGCCATGGCTGTACTGCCGATCCACCAGCACGTCTTCGTTCATCAACAGATAAACCAGCGTAAGCGCCTTGGAAAACAGAACGACGATCAGCACCAGCCAAAGGGTGCGGGAAAAGAAACTTTGCGGGAACCACAGCGGGGTTTTCATAGATGAAAGCTGCACACCTTGCAGGAACGAACGGCGCTCGCAGAATTGCAGACGCCGGGCATCCCGTCGACCCTCATGGAGTCAAACGTCAGGATACCCGCCCCTGCAAATCATCGGTCACTTGGTAGCGGTGCCATCCGGCACGAACACATAACCCACACCCCACACCGTCTGGATGTACCGCGGCTTGGACGGGTCCGGCTCGATCATCCGGCGCAGCCGGGAAATCTGCACATCGATGGAGCGCTCCAGAGCGTCCCACTCCCGGCCACGAGCCAGGTTCATCAGCTTGTCACGAGTCAGGGGCTGGCGAGCGTTCATCACCAAGGCCTTGAGCACCGCGAATTCGCCGGTGGTGAGCATGTGCACTTCTTCGCCGCGCTTGAGCTCACGGGTGGCCAGGGACAGCTCGTAGTCGCCAAAGGTGACACTTTCGTCTTCGCTACCCGGCGCACCCGGCACAGGTGCTGCCTGGCGACGCAATACAGCCTTGACCCGCGCCATCAGCTCGTCAGGGTTGAACGGCTTGGCCAGGTAGTCGTCAGCGCCCAGTTCAAGGCCCTTGATACGACTTAGCTCATCGCCCTTGGCGGTGAGCATGATGATCGGAATCAGGTTGTTGGCACCGCGCAGGCGCTTGCAGGCTGTGAGGCCGTCTTCGCCGGGCAACATCAGGTCGAGTACGACCAGGTTGAACACTTCACGCCCCAGCAGGCGATCCATCTGCTCGGTGTTCGGCACCGCGCGGGCACGGTAGCCCTTGGAGTTGAAGAACCGCTCCAGCAGGCTGCTCAGCCCCGGATCGTCATCAACGATGAGAATTTTTTCGCCTTCAGCAGTTTGTGCGGTGCTGCTCATTGGATGCTCCTCTTATCTCGGCGCGCATTATGGCGTAGCTGCCGTTATACGCACCGTGTGCATTGTTAGCAGATTTTTCATCTACTGCCAGCGAACCCACGCCCTACAACCTCCGGCGCAGTACCCCCCAAGGGCAGAACGCTGGTTATAATGCGGCGCCTCCGTGCAGGGCAACGTCAGATCGTTACCGTTTGCTGCCGGGCTTTTTTTTCCCGCTTGTCGTGATTTTTTCGATTTCGAGGGTCAACAGACAGCCTCTTGACCCAGGCAGCGGCGCCAGTCGGGCCGCTCAACCAGTCTTGCCGGGCCTTGTTTTACGGGCCGGCGAGCTGATTTTAAGAATTTCAGGTGGTTTTATGGACAGCATCAACAGCCGCATTGCCGAGGAACTCGGTGTACGCCCACAACAGGTCGAGGCGGCCGTCGCTCTACTGGATGAGGGCTCCACGGTGCCTTTCATCGCCCGTTACCGAAAAGAAGTGACCGGCAGCCTCGACGATACCCAACTGCGGCACCTGGAAGAGCGCCTGCGCTACCTGCGAGAACTCGACGAACGGCGTATCAGCATCCTCGCCAGCATCGAGGAACAGGGCAAGTTGACCCCTCAACTGGAACGCGACATCAAGCTGGCGGACACCAAGACCCGCCTAGAAGACCTTTACCTGCCGTATAAACAGAAACGTCGTACAAAGGGTCAGATAGCCCTCGAAGCCGGCCTGGGCGATCTGGCTGATGGCCTGTTCAACGATCCGTCGCTGACGCCGGAAAGCGAAGCCGCCCGCTTCACCGACGCTGAAAAAGGCGTCCCCGACATCAAGGCCGCCCTTGAAGGCGCCAAGTACATCCTGATGGAGCGCTTCGCCGAAAACGCCAGCCTCTTGGAAAAACTGCGTACCTACCTGAAGCAGGAAGCCATCCTCAGCGCCCGCGTCATCGCCGGCAAAGAGGAAGAAGGCGCCAAATTCCGCGACTACTTCGAGCACGACGAGCCGCTCAAAAGCATGCCGTCCCACCGCGCCCTGGCGATTTTCCGCGGTCGCAACGAAGGTATTCTCAGCTCCTCACTGAAAGTCGGCGACGAGCTACCGGGCGCCATGCACCCGTGCGAAGGCATGATCGCTCAACAATTCGGCATCCAGAATCAGAACCGTCCTGCGGACAAGTGGCTCGGTGAAGTCGTGCGCTGGACCTGGAAGGTCAAGCTCTACACTCACCTGGAAACCGACCTGCTCGGCGAATTGCGCGACGGCGCCGAAACCGAGGCGATCAACGTGTTCGCCCACAACCTGCACGACCTGCTGCTGGCCGCACCGGCCGGCCCGCGTGCCACCCTGGGCCTTGACCCGGGCCTGCGTACCGGTTGCAAGGTCGCCGTGGTCGACGCCACCGGCAAGTTGCTTGACCACGCCACCGTGTACCCCCACGTGCCACACAACAAATGGGACCAGACCCTGGCGATCCTTGCCGCCCTGTGCGCCAAGCACGCGGTGGACCTGATCGCCATCGGTAACGGCACCGCCAGCCGTGAAACCGACAAGCTGGCCGCCGAACTGATCAAGAAATACCCAGCCATGAAGATGACCAAGGTCATGGTTTCCGAGGCAGGCGCTTCGGTGTACTCAGCGTCGGAGCTGGCCTCCAAGGAATTCCCGGACCTCGACGTGTCGATCCGTGGCGCGGTGTCCATCGCCCGCCGCCTGCAAGACCCGCTGGCCGAACTGGTGAAGATCGATCCTAAATCCATCGGTGTCGGCCAGTACCAGCACGACGTATCACAGCTGAAACTGGCACGCGGCCTGGATGCGGTGGTGGAAGACTGCGTAAACGCCGTGGGCGTGGATGTGAACACCGCGTCCGTGGCGCTGCTGGCGCGCATTTCCGGCCTCAACGCAACCCTGGCGCAGAACATCGTCAGCCACCGTGACGAGAACGGCGCGTTCAAAACCCGCGCCGCGCTGAAAAAGGTCGCACGCCTGGGTGAAAAAACCTTCGAACAGGCTGCCGGCTTCCTGCGCGTGATGAATGGCGACAACCCGCTGGATGCCTCCGCAGTTCACCCGGAAGCCTACCCGCTGGTGCAGCGTATTGCCGCCGAGACCGATCGCGATATCCGGTCATTGATCGGTGATGCCGCGTTCCTCAAGCGCTTGGACCCGAAGAAGTACACCGACGAAACCTTTGGCGTGCCGACCATCACCGACATCCTGCAAGAGCTGGAAAAACCTGGCCGCGACCCGCGCCCCGAGTTCAAGACCGCTGAGTTCCAGGACGGCGTCGAAGACCTCAAGGACCTGCAACCGGGCATGATCCTCGAAGGCGTGGTGACCAACGTGACCAACTTCGGCGCGTTTGTGGATATCGGTGTGCATCAGGACGGCTTGGTGCACATCTCCGCGCTTTCGGAGAAATTCATCAAGGACCCACGCGAAGCGGTGAAAGCCGGCGATGTGGTCAAGGTCAAGGTCATGGAAGTCGACATCCCGCGCAAGCGCGTCGGCCTGTCGATGCGCATGAGCGATACCCCTGGCGAGAAAATCGACGGTGCCCGCGGAGCGCGTCCGGGCTCGGCACCGCGCCAGTCGCAGAACAACGCGCCGCGCAAGGAAACCGCAACGGCCGCGCCGAGCAACAATGCCATGGCATCGCTGTTCGCCAACGCCAAACAGTTGAAGAAACGCTGATGCAAATCCCGGCCGGTTTGACCCAGAGCGCGTTCAGCGAACTGATCGGCTGCCGCCTGCAACGCCTGGATGAGGGCGTTGCCGAGGTGGCCCTGGCCCTGGAGCCACACCTGCGCAACCGCGCAGGCAAGCTCCATGGCGGGGCGATTTTCAGCCTGGTGGACATTACGATGGGCCTGGCCTGTTCCAGCGCCCATGGGTTCGACCAGCAGAGCGCCACCATCGAATGCAAGATCAACTATATTCGTGCCGTGGAAGACGGTGAGGTGCTGTGCACCAGCCGGGTGATCCACGCCGGGCGGCGCACCCTGGTGGTCGAAGCCGACGTGTACCAAGGCGAAAGACTTGTCGCAAAAGCGCAGGGCACCTTCGCTGTCCTATAGCTCCCCACCCCCGATTTGAGTTAATTTCGGCGCTGCGATAACAGCGTCGGAATTTTCTCGCTGCGCTGTAGCCCAATTCATTGAGTGAAGTAGGCATATTCAGAGCGGGTTAAATCGACTCAGAACCAGGCGATCACGCCAGTTTCAACTTCACCCTTGTAGACCGTCCTGCCCACCCCCATATTGGGGCGACTGACGCGTGAAGGAATCCAACTTGAGCGAACTTCTCAACCGCCGCCTGGCCCTGCTCGGCAAGCGCGAACACCTCTCCCTGCTAGAGCAGTGCTTGCACGGCATCGAGCGTGAATGCCTGCGTGTCACCAGCGAGGGTCGCCTGGCGCAAACGCCGCACCCTGAAGCCCTGGGCGCTGCGTTGACCAACGAACAGATCACCACCGATTACTCGGAATCGCTGCTGGAGTTCATCACCCCAGCCCTGCCCGACCCGGCCGATACCCTGGGCAGCCTGGACAAGATCCATCGCTTTGCCTATAGCAAGCTGGGCAACGAGTACCTGTGGAGCCCCTCGATGCCGTGCCCGTTGCCGGCCGAGGAAGATATTCCGATTGCCTACTACGGCACCTCCAATATCGGCCAGCTCAAGTACGTGTACCGCAAGGGCCTGGCCCTGCGATACGGCAAGACCATGCAGTGCATTGCCGGCATCCACTACAACTTTTCCCTGCCGGAACAGCTGTGGCCGCTGCTCAAGGAAGCCGAAGGATTTGTCGGCACCGACCGCGACTACCAGTCCACGGCCTACATCGCGCTGATCCGCAATTTCCGCCGCTACAGCTGGCTGCTGATGTACCTGTTCGGTGCCTCGCCGGCCCTGGACGCCGGCTTCCTGCGCGGGCGTTCGCACCAGCTGGAAGTGCTCGACGCCGAGACCCTGTACCTGCCCTACGCCACCAGCCTGCGCATGAGCGACCTGGGTTACCAGAGCAACGCCCAGGCCGGCCTGACGCCGTGCTACAACGATTTGGCCAGCTACACCGACAGCCTGCGCGAAGCGGTGGCAACACCCTACGCGCCATACGTCGAAGTCGGCACGCACAAGGATGGTGAGTGGGTGCAACTCAACACCAACATCCTGCAGATCGAAAACGAGTACTACTCCAACATCCGCCCCAAGCGCGTGACCTACACCGGCGAGCGGCCGATCCAGGCGCTGATGGCCCGCGGTATCCAGTACATCGAAGTACGCTGCCTGGATATCAACCCGTTCCTGCCGATGGGTATCGACCTGCCAGCGTCGCGTTTCCTCGACGCGTTCCTGCTGTACTGCGCGTTGAACGACAGCCCGCTGTTTGCCAATAACGAATGTGGCAATGCCACGTCCAACTTCCTCAGCGTGGTCAAGGAAGGTCGCCGTCCGGGCCTGCAATTGCAACGTGAAGGCCAGGCAGTGGACATGAAGGAGTGGGCTGCCGAATTGCTGGAGAAGATTGCTCCGTTGGCGGCCTTGCTTGATGAGAGCCACGGCATCACCGAACACAGCGAGGCGCTGGACGCCCAGTTGGCCAAGGTCAAGGATTCGTCCCTGACGCCGTCGGCCCAGGTGCTGGCGGCGATGGCCGAGCGCAAGGAGAGTTTTGCGCAATTCTCCCTGCATCAGAGCGAGGTGCATGCCGAGTACTTCCGCAGCGAGCCGTTGGCTGCCCAAGAGCAGGCGCGCTTCGAAGAACAGGCCCGCACGTCGCTGGCACAGCAGGCGGAGCTGGAGCAGAACGAAGTGGGCGATTTCGATGTGTTTGTCGGGTCGTACCAGGCCAGTATCCTCGCCATCAGCAACTGATGGCTTGTGTGGGAGGGGCTTGCACCCCGATGGCGGTCTTTCAGTCAATCATCCAGTGACTGTCATTCCGCTATCGGGAGCAAGCCCCCTCCCACATTGGTCCCTCGCATGCGCAGAATTTGCTTCATAAGCTAATTCGAAAAAGTTATTTATTTTAGAATTCTTAGATCATTTAGTCTCCTCACACGCCGACCCTCGGCCGCCTGATTGAGGAGCTTCCCCTTGAAACTGCTGACCCCTCTGCGCCTGTTGGCCGCGTTGTCCCTGGCCGGTGCCAGCCTGTTTGCCCAGGCGGCAGACGTGACCATTGCGTACCAGACCACCGTCGACCCGGCCAAAGTCGCCCAAGCTGACGGTGCCTATGAAAAAGCCACCCACGCCAAGATCGACTGGCGCAAATTCGACAATGGCGCCGACATCATTGCCGCCATCGCCTCCGGCGACGTGCAGATCGGCTATCTCGGTTCCAGCCCGCTGACCGCCGCGATAACCCGTAAGGTGCCGGTGCAAACCTTCCTGGTCGCCACCCAGATCGGCGGCGCCGAAGCACTGGTGGCGCGTAACGGTTCGGGGATCAACAGCCCCCAGGACCTGATCGGCAAAAAGATCGCCGTGCCCTTCGTTTCCACCGGCCACTACAGCCTGCTGGCTGCGCTGAAACACTGGAACATCGACCCGGCCAAAGTCACCATCCTCAACCTCGCCCCTCCGGCCATCATCGCCGCCTGGAAGCGCGGTGATATCGACGCCACCTACGTGTGGGACCCCGCCCTGGGCGTAGCCAAGGAAAACGGCCAGGTGCTGATCACCTCCGGCGAGCTGGCCAAGTTCGGCGCGCCGACTTTCGATGCCTGGATTGTGCGCAAGGACTTCGCCGAGAAGCACCCGGAAATCGTCACCGCCTTCGCCAAGGTCACCCTGGATGCCTACGCCGCCTACCGCAAAGACCCCCAAGCCTGGCTCGCCGACACAGGCAATGTCGACAAACTGGTGAAACTCTCCGGCGCCAAGCCCAGCGATATCCCCTTGCTGCTGCAAGGCAACGTCTACCCGCTGGCCGCTGACCAGGTCACCCTGCTGGGCGCACCGACCACCCAAGCCGTCACCGACACCGCTGCGTTCCTCAAGGAACAAGGCAAGGTCGACGCCGTGCTGCCGGACTACGCCCCTTACGTCAGCGCCCAGTTCATCACCCACTGATTCAGGAGTTGATCGCGATGGCCTTGCTACAACTGGAGCGCATCAGCGCACAGTACCCAGGCGCCCCGGAACCGGTACTGTCTGACATATCCCTGGACCTCGGGCCCCAGCAACTGCTGGTCGCCCTCGGCCCGTCCGGCAGTGGCAAGACTTCACTGCTGAACCTGATCGCCGGTTTCGTCGAACCGTCTGCCGGGCGCATCACCCTTGACGGTTTGCCGGTCAAAGGCCCCAGCGCCGAACGCGGCGTGGTGTTTCAGGACGATGCCTTGCTGCCCTGGCAAGACGTGCTCGCCAATGTGGCTTTCGGCCTCGAACTGGCCGGCGTGCCCAAGGCGCAGCGCGAAGTTCGCGCCCGCGAAATGCTCGCCCTGGTGGACCTGGCCGGTTTCGACAGCCGCCGCATCTGGCAACTCTCCGGCGGCCAGAAGCAACGCGTCGGCCTGGCCCGTGCCTTGGCGGCAGACCCGCGGGTATTGCTGATGGACGAGCCCTTCGGCGCCCTGGATGCCTTCACCCGCGAACAGATGCAAGAGCTGCTGCTGCAAGTCTGGCGGCGCACCGCCAAGCCGGTATTGCTGATTACCCATGACATTGAAGAAGCGGTGTTCCTCGCCACGGACTTGATCCTGCTGGCACCCAACCCCGGCCAGATCGTCGAACGCCTGCAGCTGGATTTCGGCCAACGCTATGCCGCCGGGGAGTCGGCGCGGGCGATCAAGTCCGACCCGCGCTTTATCGAAACCCGCGAGCACGTATTGGGCAAGGTGTTCTCCCAACGGCAGGTGTACGCATGAGCAGCTACGAACTTCCCGCCACGGCCAGCAAGCGGGTGGCGCACGCCACTATCCCGGTACGCCGCAGCCTGAGCACGCGTTGGATCAGCGTCCTGACCCTGGTCGCCCTGCTCGCCCTCTGGTGGGCGGTGACCGCCACGGGCTTGATCGAACCTCTGTTCCTGCCGCCACCATCCGCCGTGTTGCAAAAAGGCTGGCTGCTGGCGACCACCGGCTACATGGATTCCACCTTGTGGCAGCACCTGGGCGCGAGCCTCAGCCGTATCGGCCTGGGCCTGGGCTTTGCGGTGCTGACCGCCGTACCGGTGGGGATTGCCATCGGTGCCAACCGTATCGCCCGTGGCATTCTCGATCCGCTGATCGAGTTCTACCGGCCGATTCCGCCCCTGGCCTATCTGCCGCTGATTGTGATCTGGTGCGGCATCGGCGAGCTGTCCAAGGTGCTGCTGATCTACCTGGCGATCTTCGCCCCGATTGCCATCGCCACTGCAACCGGCGTGCGCACCGTCGACCCGGCCAAACTGCGTGCCGCGCAGTCATTGGGTGCCACCCGTGCACAACTGATTCGCCATGTGATCCTGCCCAGCGCCTTGCCCGACATCCTCACCGGGGTGCGTATCGGCCTGGGTGTGGGGTGGTCGACCCTGGTCGCCGCCGAGCTGATTGCAGCCACCAGCGGCCTGGGTTTCATGGTGCAGTCGGCGGCGCAGTTTTTGGTCACCGATGTGGTGGTGCTGGGGATCCTGGTCATCGCACTGATCGCCTTTGCCATGGAAATGGGCCTGCGCGCCCTGCAGCGTAAATTAGTGCCATGGCACGGCCAGGCACACTAAGTGATGAGAACTCAATTGAGCAGCCTGACCGTTACCCCATTAAGCACCGCCCTGGGCGCCCAGATCAGTGGCGTCGATATCACCCAGCCGCTGAGCGAGGCACATCGCGATGCCATCGAGCAGGCGCTGCTCAGCCACTCGGTGCTGTTCTTCCGGGACCAGGCGATCACCCCGCAGCAGCAAGCGCGGTTCGCAGCGCACTTCGGCGACCTGCATATCCACCCGATCTACCCCAACGTGCCGGAACAGCCCGAAGTGCTGATCCTCGACACCGCCGTCACCGACGTGCGCGACAACGCGGTGTGGCACACCGACGTGACCTTCCTGCCGACGCCGGCCCTGGGCGCGGTGCTCAGCGCCAAGCTATTGCCGGCGTTCGGGGGCGATACCTTGTGGGCCAGTGGTATTGCGGCCTATGAGGCACTGTCCGCTCCCATGAAGGCGCTGCTCACAGGGTTGACTGCCACTCACGATTTCACCAAGTCCTTCCCGCTGGAGCGCTTCGGCAACAGCGCCGAAGACCTGATGCGCTGGGAACAAACCCGCAGGAAAAACCCACCGCTGTCGCACCCCGTGGTGCGCACGCATCCGGTGAGTGGCCGCAAGTCGCTGTTTGTCAGTGAAGGCTTCACCACCAGGATCAATGAGCTGGAGCCGGCGGAGAGCGAAGCTATCCTGAAGCTGCTTTTCGCCCACGCGACACGGCCGGAATTCACCCTCCGCTGGCGCTGGCAAGAGAACGACGTGGCGTTCTGGGATAACCGCGTCACTCAGCATTACGCTGTGGATGACTACCGGCCGCAGCGGCGGGTGATGCATCGGGCGACGATCTTGGGTGACGTGCCGTTCTAGAGCCTGGCGAAGTACAAATGTGGGAGGGGGCTTGCTCCCGATAGCAACCTGTCAGTCACCTCTGTGCTGGCTGATTCACCGCTATCGGGAGCAAGCCCCCTCCCACATTTTTGACCCAGTTGTGTCAGTTATTCAGCGGTCGATGGCTTTTCCCACAGGTTGATCCCGCCTTCCTGCGCAAACCGATCAATCTCCGCCAGTTCCTCAGCACTGAAGCTCAGGTTCTGCAACGCCCCGACATTCTCGATGATCTGCTCCGGCCGGCTGGCACCGATCAGCGCACTGGTCACCCGTGGATCCCGTAAGGTCCACGCCAGGGCCAATTGAGCCAGGCTCTGACCACGGCGCTTGGCGATTTCATTCAGTGCGCGCACGTGGGCGATGTTGGCTTCGGACAGGTGCTGGGCTTGCAGGGAGCCGCCACCCGGGCGGTTGACCCGTGCATCGGCCGGTACACCGTTGAGATATTTATCAGTGAGCAAGCCCTGGGCCAGCGGCGTGAAGGCGATCACCCCGGCACCGAGTTCTTCGGTGGTGTCGAGCAGGTCTTTTTCCACCCAGCGGTTGAGCAGGTTGTAGGCAGGCTGATGGATCAGCAGCGGCACTTTCCACTCGTTGAGCAAGGCTGCGATTTCGCGGGTCTTCACACCGGAGTAGGAGGAGATGCCGATATACAACGCCTTGCCCTGCTGCACGGCGGTGGCAAGGGCGCTGGCGGTTTCTTCCAGGGGTGTGTCGGGGTCGAAACGGTGGGAGTAGAAGATATCCACGTAGTCGAGGCCCAGGCGTTGCAGGCTCTGGTCCAGGCTCGCCAGGATGTATTTGCGCGAACCACCGCCCTGGCCGTACGGGCCGGGCCACATGTCCCAACCGGCCTTGCTGGAGATGATCAGTTCGTCGCGATAGTGCTTGAAGTCTTCGCGCAGCAAGCGGCCAAAGTTGATCTCGGCGCTGCCATAGGGCGGGCCATAGTTGTTGGCCAGGTCGAAATGGTTGATGCCCAGGTCGAACGCCGTGCGCAGCAAGGCGCGCTGAGTGTCGATCGGGGTGCTGTCGCCAAAGTTGTGCCACAGCCCCAGGGACAGTGCTGGCAGCACCAATCCACTGCGACCTACGCGGCGATAAGGAATAGATTCATAGCGGTTTTCGGCAGCAATGTACGTCATCGAATCCTCTCTTGAGCTTGGGCAAATAAGGCCTGGGAATATCAATATTCCCAGGCCTTTTAAGCAGCTGAATCGCTTAAGTCTGCCTCTTCCTTTTACAGCAAAGGCCTACTTGAGAGGAACGGTTTAGCGCATATTACTCAGCGCACCAGATGCAGGAACTGCAGGTGCCGCTCGTACTGGTCGAGGATGTCGTTGATGATCTGTTCCTTGGTGTAGCCCACCAGGTCGTAGTCCTGGCTGCCCTCGCTCAAGTGCACTTCCGCCCGGTAATAGCGGCGGTTGTTGATCTCTTTGGAGCCCATGCCACCGCGGGCAAACGACGGCGTGAAGTAGCCACGCATCTGCACCTGGTAGATAAACGGATGCTCCTCGCCATGCCCGATTTCCAGGCTGACGCTGTCGTTGGAGGGGTCTGGCTGAGTGACCACATTCAGGCCCTTCTCGACAAACACCGCCGTCACTTCCTCGATGGCCGGGCGCACCGTCGATTCGAGGAAGCGATACACCTCATCGCGAGACGGGAAGTGCACGGCCTGGCTCAGGCGCTGGCGCCAACCACCACGGCCTTTGCGCGAAGCCGAAATCGGCGCCAGGGAATGCAACTGGGCGATCTGCTTCTGCGACTCGAGGTAGAACGCCTTGTGCAGCCCCCACATCATCAGCAGCAGAATCAGCGAGAACGGCAGCGAGGTCAGTACCACCGCTGACTTGAGCGAATCGATGCTGCCGGCAAACAGCAAGGCACTGGTGACCAGCGCGGTCATCGCGCCCCAGAACACCCGCAGCCACTTCGGCCCGTCTTCATCGGCGTTGCCGCCTTTGGACGACAGGGTGGACAGCACCACCGTGCCGGAGTCCGCCGAGGTCACGAAGAACACGAAGCTGATAAACACCGTGACCGCGATGACGGTCTTGCTCCACGGGTAGGTTTCCAGCAGCAGGTAGAGGCTCATCGACGGATCATCGATAGCCGACTGACCCAATGCGACCATGCCATGGTTGAGCACCTGATCGATGGCGCTGTTACCGAAGATCGACATCCACGCCAGGGTAAAGCCCAGCGGGATCAGCAGCACGCCGAACACGAATTCGCGGATGGTACGGCCACGGGAAATACGGGCGATGAACAGGCCCACGAATGGCGACCATGCGATCCACCAGGCCCAATAGAACACCGTCCAGCCACCCAGCCAGTCACTCGGCTTGTCGTAGGCATACACATCGAAACTCTTGGTGGGCAATGCGCCCAGGTAGTCACCGATGTTCTGGATCAGGGTATTGAGCAGGTGCTGGGTCGGCCCGGCAAACAATACGAACAGCAGCAGCGCACAGGCCAGCAGCATGTTGATGTCGGACATCACCCGCACACCCTTGTCGACACCGGCCACGGCAACGATGATCGCCGCGCCCATCATCAGGGTGATCAGCCCCACCTGGATCCACTGGGTGTGGGCAATGCCAAACAGGTAGTCCAGGCCGGAGTTGAGGTGCAGCACACCAAAGCCCATGTCGGCGCCCAGGCCGAACACCGTGGCGATGATGCCGAAGCCATCCACCGCATAGCCGATAGGACCATTGATACGCTTACCGATCAGCGGGTACAGCGCCGAACGCAATGCCAGCGGCAGGTTATGCCGGTAGGCGAAATACGCCAGGGCCATGCCGACAAAGGCGAACACGCCCCAGCCATGCAGGCCCCAGTGCAGGAACAGCACCTGCATGGCCTGGCGCGCCGCATCGGCGTTCATTGCCTCGCCTTGGGGCGGTTGCACCAAGTGCGTCAACGGCTCCGAGACGCAGAAGAAAAACAGCGTGATGCTGATACCGGCGGCGAACAGCATGCCGGCCCAGGACAGGTAACTGAATTCGGGCTCGTCGTGGTCGGCACCGAGTTTTATCTTGCCGTAGCCCGATAGCGCGGTGACCACCACGAAGACCAGATACAGGGTCATCGCCAGCATGTAGTACCAGCCGACCGTATTGGCCGCCCAGTTTTGCGCCGCCAGCAACCAGGCACCAGCCTGTTGCGGGATAGCGATGACGGTAATGCCAAACAGCAGGATAAAAGTCGCGGCAAAGTAGAAAACGGGCGCATTCATGCGCACCAGGCCGCTGGATGGGGTGGACGATGCACTCATGAACGATGCACCCCTGGGGTGTGGGATGTGGCTGTAAATAACGGACTCAGCAAAGGTAAGCCTCCTGTTGTGAGCGGGCAGCGAACCACCGGGTTTAACTTGAACGAACGTTCAAGTTAAACATGAATAGGCGGTCCGGGACTAATCGCAGGGCTGAGTGGTAGATGATTCCTACACTAGCTCAAGGATTGGTATGACGCGTGGAGACTGGAAATCGTTCAGCGACTCCAAGGTGGAATGCACTAAAAATGTGGGAGGGGGCTTGCTCCCGATTACGGTGGGTCAGCTACAGATAAGCTGACCCACCGCTATCGGGAGCAAGCCCCCTCCCACATTGGTTTTGTGTAGTGCCTGAGTGCGCGGTTACTTCTGCGCCCCATCATCATGCTGCAAGTTCGCCTGGGTGATATTCGCCCCCGCCGGTACGCTGCGGGTCAGCCACACATTACCGCCAATGGTCGAGCCCTTGCCGATGGTAATCCGCCCCAGGATCGTCGCCCCGGCATAAATCACCACGTCATCCTCAACGATCGGATGCCGCGGATGGCCTTTTTGCAACTGCCCATCCTCGTCCGCCGGGAAGCGCTTGGCGCCCAGTGTCACGGCCTGGTAGATACGCACCCGCTCGCCGATGATCGCGGTCTCGCCAATCACCACACCCGTGCCGTGGTCGATAAAGAAGCTCGGGCCGATCTGCGCACCGGGGTGGATATCGATGCCGGTGGCCGAGTGGGCGATCTCCGCGCTGATCCGCGCCAGCAGCGGCAAACCGGCCCGGTATAAATGATGAGCCAGGCGATGGTGGATAACCGCCAGGATGCCCGGGTAGCACAGCAGCACTTCATCAACGCTGCGGGCAGCCGGGTCGCCGTGGTAGGCGGCGAGTACGTCGGTGTCCAACAGGCTGCGCAGGGACGGCAGCGCCAGGGCGAAATCCTGGATCAGGCGAATGGCCAGGGCATCGACTTCACCAGCATCCTCACCGCCCTGGCGTGCGGCGTAGCGTAGCTCCAGGCGCGCCTGGGCAAGCAAGGCATTGAGCGCCACATCGAGGGTGTGCCCTACATAGAAATCTTCGCTTTCTTCGCGCAGGTCCACCGGGCCCAGGCGCATGGGGAACAGCGCACCACACAAGGCTTCAAGGATCTGCGCCACTGCCTCGCGGGACGGCAATTCGCGGCCACCATGCTCGCCACTCAAGCGCCCGTTGCGCGTTCGCCACTGGTCGCGGGCGCCGCGCAGCTGGCTGACGATGGTCTGCAATTGCCAATGACTGGAACGCTCACTCACGGTATTCACTCCTGACGAAATGGCCATCACTTTACGGTATGCACCGTGGCAGCTCTTAAGAACCAATGGTATGAACATAAGAACTATCCGGCATAAGCGATTGCCGGTTGCCCGATGAAAAGTGCCTGCCTATAGTCCCCCACATCACTCAGTCACCGTGCGTAGCCATGATCAAACAACAGCTTGACCGTTTTAACCGTCTGGAACTGCTGGGCGGTGCTACCGCTTTGGAAAAGCTCGAGCGGCTGTCGGCCTGGCTGGGCAGGGACATTTACGTCAAACGCGATGACACCACACCGTTGGCCATGGGCGGCAACAAGCTGCGCAAACTCGAATACCTGGCAGCCGACGCCATCGCCCAGGGCGCAGACACCCTGGTCACCGCCGGCGCCATCCAATCCAATCACGTACGCCAGACCGCCGCGCTGGCGGCCAAGCTGGGCCTGGGTTGCGTGGCCCTGCTGGAAAACCCCACCGGCACCGATAACATCAATTACCTGGGCAATGGCAACCGCCTGCTGCTGGACCTGTTCGACGCCAAAGTGGAATTGGTGGAAAACCTCGACAACGCCGACGACCAACTCAATGCCCTCGCCGACCGCCTGCGCAGCAATGGCAAGAAACCGTACCTGGTGCCGATCGGCGGCTCCAATGCCCTCGGCGCCTTGGGCTATGTGCGTGCCGGGCTGGAGTTGGCCGCACAGATTGAAGACAGCGGCATTGAATTCGCCGCCGTGGTGCTCGCCTCGGGCAGCGCCGGGACCCATAGCGGCCTGGCCTTGGCCTTGAGCGAAGTGCTGCCGCAGTTGCCGGTGATCGGCATCACGGTGTCGCGCACCGAAGAAGCGCAGTTTCCCAAAGTACAGGGCCTAGCCGAACGCACCGCCGAGTTGCTCGGTATGGATATGCCCGAAGCCTTCAAGGTGACCTTGTGGGACGAGTATTTCGGCCCTCGGTATGGCGAGCCAAATGCCGGCACTCTATCTGCGATCAAACTTTTGGCCAGCCAGGAAGGTCTGCTGCTGGACCCGGTGTATACCGGCAAGGCCATGGCCGGTTTGCTGGACGGCATCGGGCGTCAGCGATTTGAGGACGGGCCGATTATTTTCCTGCATACCGGTGGGGCGCCGGCGTTGTTTGCCTACGACTGCGTATTTAACTGACTAAGCAGGATTAAAATGTGGGAGGGGCTTGCTCCCGATAGGGGAGTATCAGTTTATGCATATATCACTGACCCACCGCTATCGGGAGCAAGCCCCCTCCCACTTAGACCTAATTCATATTCAAAAAAAGAATATAAATTGTCATTTTTATTATTTTCAAGTCTTAAAAACCCGCTTTATCATCGCGCCGCAGAAGAAGACGCACACCGCGCTTTAAGGCAGGATACGACAACCGCGTCACCTGCTTCGCTCACCATAAAAACACAGGGGCTCTCCATGACTATTTCTGTATTGCGTCGCACGCTACTGGTTGGCACATTGGGCCTGGCGCTTGGCGCTGGCTGGCTGGGCCAGGCGGTTGCCGGCGAACAGCTGGGCAACATCAAGAAAGCCGGCGAGATCAAGATCGGCCTGGAAGGCACCTACCCACCCTTCAGCTTCGTCGATGAAAGCGGCAAGCTCAGCGGGTTCGAGGTGGAGTTGTCCGAAGCTCTGGCCAAGGAGTTGGGCGTCAAGGTCAAGCTACAGGCCACCCCGTGGGACGGCATCCTCGCCGCCCTGGAATCCAAGCGCCTGGACGCCGTGGTCAACCAAGTGACCATCTCCGAAGAGCGCAAGAAAAAGTACGACTTCTCCAAGCCCTACACCGTTTCCGGTATCCAGGCGCTGACCCTGGCGAAGAACGTCGACACCATCAAGACTGCCGACGACCTGGCCGGCAAGAAAGTCGGCGTAGGCCTGGGCACCAACTACGAACAATGGCTCAAGGATAACCAGCCTAAAGCCATTATCAAGACCTATAACGATGACCCGACCAAGTTCCAGGACCTGCGCATCGGCCGTATCGACGCGATCCTGATCGACCGCCTGGCCGCCCTGGAGTACGCCAAGAAAGCCAAGGACACCGCCGCAGCCGGCAACGCCTTCTCACGCCAGGAATCCGGGATTGCCCTGCGCAAAGGCGAGCCTGAACTGCTCGACGCGGTGAACACGGCCCTCGACAAGCTGCGCGCCGACGGCACCTTGAAGAAGCTGTCCGAGAAGTACTTCAACGCTGACGTCACTCAATAATGGAAGCAGGTTTCCAACTCGCGCTGGACTCCGCGCCCTTTCTGCTCAAGGGCGCGTACTACACGGTAATCCTCAGCCTTGGCGGGATGTTTTTCGGCTTGCTGCTGGGCTTCGGCCTGGCGTTGATGCGCCTGTCGCGCTTCAAGTTGCTCAGTTGGACGGCCAGGGTCTACGTGTCGTTCTTTCGCGGCACGCCGTTGCTGGTGCAACTGTTCCTGATCTACTACGGCTTGCCGCAAGTGGGCATCGAGCTGGACCCGATCCCGGCTGCCATGATCGGCTTTTCGCTGAACATGGCAGCCTACGCCTGTGAAATCCTGCGGGCCGCCATCGCCTCCATCGAGCGTGGCCAGTGGGAAGCGGCCGCCAGTATCGGCATGACCCGTGCGCAGACCCTGCGCCGGGCCATTTTGCCGCAGGCCATGCGTACAGCCCTGCCGCCCCTGGGCAACAGCTTTATCTCGCTGGTCAAGGACACTGCGCTGGCCGCCACCATCCAGGTGCCAGAGCTGTTCCGCCAGGCCCAACTGGTGTCGGCGCGTACCTTCGAAATTTTCACCATGTATCTGTCCGCGGCCCTGATCTACTGGATCCTGGCGAGCATTCTGGCGCATCTGCAAAACCGTCTGGAAGACCGCGTCAACCGGCATGACCTGGAGTCTTGAAGCATGATCGTGGTTGAGAAACTGACCAAGCAATTCAACGGCCAGGTGGTGCTCAACGGCATCGACCTGGAGGTCAAGGCGGGCGAAGTGGTCGCCATCATCGGACCCAGCGGCTCCGGCAAGACCACCTTCCTGCGCTGCCTGAATTTCCTCGAAGAGCCCACCAGCGGCCGCATCAAGGTCGGTGACATAGAGATCGACAGCAGCAGGCCGCTCAACCAGCAACAGGGCCTGGTGCGGCGCCTGCGCCAGCATGTGGGCTTTGTGTTCCAGAACTTCAACCTATTCCCGCACCGCACCGCGCTGGAAAACGTCATCGAAGGGCCGATCGTGGTCAAGAAGATGCCGCGGGAAGCGGCGACCGAACTGGGGCGCAAGCTATTGGCCAGGGTCGGCCTGGCGGGCAAGGAAGCGTCCTACCCACGGCGGTTGTCCGGCGGCCAGCAACAGCGTGTGGCGATTGCCCGGGCGCTGGCCATGGAGCCGGAGGTGATCCTGTTCGACGAACCCACCTCGGCCCTTGACCCGGAACTGGTGGGCGAAGTGCTGGCGACCATCCGCAGCCTGGCCGAAGAAAACCGCACCATGGTCATCGTTACCCACGAGATGAGCTTTGCCCGGGATGTGGCCAACCGGGTGATTTTTTTCGACAAGGGCGTGATCGTCGAACAGGGCGAAGCCAAGGCGTTGTTCGCCAATCCCAGGGAAGAGCGAACCAGGCAGTTTCTGAGCAAATTCCTCGCCCACTGACCCACCCTCTGTAGGAGCGAGCTTGCTCGCGAAAAACGCTCAGGCAACTCGGTCAATCTGATTCACCGCGTTATCGTTGACGTTCTTCGCAAGCAAGCTCGCTCCTACAACGGGTTACCGTTCCAGCGCTTAAAATACCCCGCCGTAACGACCTTAAAGTCCCCCTCCCCGTCAGACTCTTCTGAATATCTTCAAACCCGCCGTTTAGCCTTTTGCCTCCATTGACGCTCCGCGGCCAACCCTCTTATCTAGCGCCTTGAGGATTGGATCCTATCCCGGCTACTGACTGAATCGTTCCTTTCGAACCGCCTTGCGCCTGTGTGCAGGGAGCTCGGAACGATTGCTGCTGGCTGCATCAAGGAGATTACTGATGACACACACCCAAATCCCGGCCACGCTCACTGCCCCCAAATTGCCCCAGGCGATTGGAAGCGGCATCAGCGCCCTGGCCTCCACGCACTTGCAAGTAGACATTTCACCCTACCCAGGCATGGAAGAAGGCGACCTGATCGAACTGTTCTGGAATAACTGCTTCGCCGCTTCGCGCAAGGTGACCGCTGGCAAGATCGGCACGTTCACCCACCTGTGGGTACCGGAAAGCTTTGTGCAGGACGGCCCCGCGCGCGTCCACTACCAGGTCCTGCAGATCGGTCATGGGCCTATACGCTCTGCTGCGACCCTGGTGCGGGTCAAAACCAACTACCCCGGCGGCCTGCCCTCGTCTCTTCTGAACCACGAAAGGGGTGATGAAAACCAGAACCTCGCCCCCGTCGGCCTGCCTGAAACCATCCGCCGCTATGGCGTCAACAGCTGCCAGGTACGCCGCGGCATCCCGCTGACGATCGAGCCTTACTTGAACATGAGCACCGGAGACGCCATCACTCTGCGCTGGGGTGACGTACGCCTGGACCTGCCGAAAATCCAGGCCGGGAACGTAGGCCTGGCGGTACAGGTGTGGGTGCCCTCCCAGGTGATTATCGAAGCGGGCGACGACTGCCGGTTGGACGTCACCTACTGCATTCTTGATCGCGTCGGCAATAATTCCCGTTGGGCGCCCTCCCGCACTTTGCGCATCGCCGCCTGCGCGTCAGCAGCAACAACCCGCCCTGCCTCGCCCGCGCCAGGCTATCAACCACGTCGCTTCGGCTCACCTTGTGAACCGGGGTGACAGCCCTTCTATGCATATTCCTAAAAGTTAGTTTATTTAAAGAATTAACACGCTTAGGGTATATGCACCGGACCACCGGACATTCCTGATTTTTCAGTTTTTATTTCATTGAATGCGAGGTCGGTATGGTCAGAATTACCCCGGTGCATAACGCCAGGGCATTGCGTGCAGCCAAGGAGCGGCGCTGATGTCTAACTTGGCTCTAACACCCACCCAGAGTGATCTGGACGTAGCCCCCCTACTGTTGCCGGCCACGGTTTTGCGCGACGACGCCCAGGCGTTGAGCGCCGCCCACGAGCTGGCCCAGGCTGCACGCTTGCAGGCCGCCAAGCGCGACCAGCAACGCAAGCTGCCGTGGGCACAGCTCGAACAATTCACCCGCAGCGGCTTGGGCAGTATTTCAATTCCCCGCGAATACGGTGGCCCGCAGGTGTCGTTCGTGACCCTGGCCGAAGTGTTCGCGATCATCAGCGCGGCCGACCCGGCCCTCGGGCAGATTCCGCAGAACCACTTCGGCATCCTGCATGTGTTGCAGAACATCGCCACCGAGCGCCAGAAAAAGCAGCTGTTCCAGAGCGTGCTCGACGGCTGGCGCATCGGCAACGGTGGCCCGGAACGTGGCACCAAAAACACCCTGGAACTCAAGGCGCGCCTCACGGCAGAAGGCGACGGGTTGGTGGTCAGCGGCCAGAAGTTCTATTCCACCGGCGCGCTGTTTGCCCACTGGGTCGCGATCAAGGCGCTGAACGATGACGGCAAGCAAGTCATGGCCTTCGTTCGGCGCGGCAGCGAAGGGCTGCGCATCGTCGATGACTGGTCGGGCTTTGGCCAACGCACCACCGCCAGCGGCACCGTCTTGCTCGACCGGGTGCGGGTCGACCCGGAGCTGGTTATCGACAACTGGCGCCTGGGCGAAAGCCCGAACATCCAGGGTGCCGTGTCGCAGTTGATCCAGGCCGCCATCGACGCCGGCATCGCCCGTGGAGCCCTGGACGACACCATCGCCTTCGTGCGTGAGCGTTCGCGCCCCTGGATCGACGCCAAGGTCGAACGGGCCAGCGACGACCTGTATGTGATTGCCGATATCGGCAAGTTGAAAATCGAACTGCACGCCGCCGAAGCGTTGCTGCGCAAGGCTGGCCAGGTGCTCGACGACGTCAGCGCCGCGCCGATCACCGCGCAATCTGCCGCACGCGCGTCAATCGCGGTGGCCGAAGCGAAAGTGCTGACCACCGAAGTGTCGTTGCTGGTCACCGAGAAGCTCTTCGAACTGGCCGGCAGCCGCGCCACCCTCGCCGAATTCAACCTCGACCGCCACTGGCGCAACGCCCGGGTGCACACCCTGCACGACCCGGTGCGCTGGAAGTACCACGCTATCGGCGCCTATCGCTTGAACGGCATGTTACCGGCGCGCCACTCCTGGATTTAACCGACCAGAACACTTTTCCACGAGCTTCTGGAGAAACTCATGACCCTTTCTCACCACGTCGCGGTTATCACCAGCGATGAACATGCCCTTATTGTCGCCAGTGATCTCGCTGAAGACTTGCGCCGTGACAGCGCCCAACGCGACCGTGAACGGCGTCTGCCGTTGCCCGAACTGGACGTGTTTTCCCGCTCCGGGCTATGGGGCATCAGCGTGCCCAAGGCCCACGGCGGCGCGGGCGTGTCCAACGTGACCCTGGCCAAGGTCATCGCTCTGATTGCCCAGGCCGATGGCTCCTTGGGCCAGATCCCGCAGAACCACTTCTACGCCCTCGAAGTGTTGCGCGTGAACGGCAGCCCCGAACAACAGCAGCGCTTGTACGCCGAGGTGCTGGCCGGCCAGCGCTTTGGCAACGCCTTGGCGGAGCTGGGTACCAAGACCGCCCATGACCGCGTGACCAGCCTCACCCGCGACGGCGATGGTTTTCGCATCAATGGGCGCAAGTTCTACGCCACTGGCGCTATCTATGCGCAACGCATCCCCACCTCGGTGGTGGATGAAAATGGCATCCAGCAGCTGGCCTTCGTGCCACGCGACAGCGCGGGCCTGACGGTGATCGACGACTGGAGCGGCTTCGGCCAGCGCACCACCGGCAGCGGTTCGGTGGTGTTCGACAACGTGTGGGTTGCGGCACAGGACGTGATCCCGTTCCAGAGCGCCTTTGAACGCCCGACCACCGTCGGCCCGCTGGCGCAGATCCTTCACGCGGCTATCGACACCGGCATCGCCCGCGCCGCCTTTGAAGATGCCTTGCACTTTGTGCGAACCAAGACCCGCCCGTGGATCGATTCCGGTAACGACAAAGCCACCGAAGATCCGCTGACCCTCAAAAGCTTCGGCCACCTGAGCATTCGCCTGCACGCTGCCGAGGCCTTGCTGGAGCGCTCCGGGGAATTCCTCGACCGCGCCCAGGCTGACAGCAATGCCCAGACCGTCGCCGCCGCATCCATCGCCGTGGCCGAAGTGCGCGCCTTGAGCACCGAGATTTCCCTGGCTGCCGGCAGTACCTTGTTCGAACTGGCCGGCAGCCAGGCGACGCTCGCCGAGCATGGCCTGGACCGCCACTGGCGCAACGCCCGGGTGCACACCCTGCACGACCCGGTGCGCTGGAAGTACCACGCCGTGGGCAACTACTACCTCAACGATGAAAACCCGCCGCTGCGGGGGACCATCTGATGAGCAAAAAGAAGATCCTGCTCAATGCCTTCAACATGAACTGCATCGGGCATATCAACCACGGCCTGTGGACTCACCCACGGGACAACTCGACCCAGTACAAGACCCTCGAATACTGGACCGAACTGGCGCAGATCCTCGAACGCGGGTTGTTCGATGGTTTGTTTATCGCCGACATCGTCGGTGTCTACGACGTGTATCAGAACTCGATTGACGTGCCGCTCAAGGAGTCGATCCAACTGCCGGTCAACGACCCGTTGCTGCTGGTCTCGGCCATGGCCGCCGTCACCCGCAACCTGGGTTTTGGCCTGACCGCCAACCTCACCTACGAGCCGCCTTATCTGTTCGCCCGACGCATGTCCACGCTGGACCACCTGAGCCGCGGCCGAGTCGGCTGGAACATCGTCACCGGCTACCTCGACAGCGCGGCCAAGGCCATGGGCCTCTCCGAACAGGTCGAGCATGACCGGCGCTACGACCAGGCCGATGAGTATCTGGAAGTGCTGTACAAGCTTTGGGAAGGCAGCTGGGAAGACGACGCAGTGCTCAACGATCCACAGGCGCGGGTGTATGCGCAACCGGGCAAGGTGCACAAAGTCGAACACCACGGCGAGTTCTATCAGGTAGAGGGTTATCACCTCTGCGAGCCGTCGCCGCAGCGTACGCCGGTGCTGTTTCAGGCCGGCAGTTCCGAGCGTGGCTTGTTGTTCGCCGGGCGGCATGCCGAGTGCGTGTTTATCAGCGGGCAGAACAAGGCCTCAACCAAAATCCAGGTGGATAAGGTGCGCGCCAGCGCGGTGGAGGCGGGGCGCAACCCGGACGACATCAAGGTGTTCATGGGCCTCAATGTGATCGTGGGCGCCACCGAAGCGTTGGCCTGGCGCAAGCACGCCGAGTATCTCAGCTATGCCAGCGCGGAAGCCGGCGTGGCGCATTTCTCCGCCTCGACGGCGATTGATTTCTCCCAATACGAACTGGACGAGCCCATCCAGTACGTAAAGAGCAACGCAATCCAATCGGCCACCAAAAACCTGCAAAACAACGACTGGACCCGGCGCAAATTGCTCGACCAGCATGCCCTGGGTGGGCGCTATATCACCTTGGTGGGCTCGCCTGAACAGGTGGCGGATGAACTGGAATCCTGGATCAGCGCAACCGGGCTGGATGGTTTCAACCTGACGCGCATTGTCACGCCGGAGAGCTATGTGGATTTCATCGACATGGTGATACCGGAGTTGCAGCGGCGTGGCTCGTACAAGACCGAGTATGCGCAGGGCACGTTGCGGGAAAAGGTTTTCCACGGCGCCGCTCGACTACCCGAACAACACACCGGCTCCACCTACCGTCACTGATCAAAAAATGTGGGAGGGGGCTTGCTCCCGATAGCAGTGGGTCAGACACAGCTGTATGCACTGACACTCCCCCATCGGGGGCAAGCCCCCTCCCACAGTTGACCCCGTGACTCTTACCAATACCTTATGACTGGAAATTGATGATGAAAAAAATATTGCTCACCCACCCAGTCAAAGTACTGGCCCTGGCCTTCAGCTTATTCAGCACAGCGGTATTCGCCGCCGACACACCACTGAAAGTCGGCACCACCGCCGCCTTCGCCATTCCCCTGGAAGCGGCCGTAGAAGAGGCCGGCAAACTAGGCCTGAAAGTCGAGCTGGTGGAGTTCACCGACTGGATCGCTCCCAACGTCAGCCTGGCGGCAGGCGATATCGACGTGAACTACTTCCAGCACATCCCCTTCCTGGAAAACGCCAAGGCCGCCGCCGGCTTTGACCTGGTGCCCTATGCCCCGGGCATCATCAACAACGTCGGGCTGTATTCGAAAAAGTACAAAAGCTTCAACGACCTGCCCGAAGGTGCCAGCGTGGCGATTGCCAACGACCCGATCAACAGCGGGCGCGGCCTGCAACTGCTGGCCAAGGCCGGATTGATCACCCTCAAGCCGGGGGTGGGCTACAAGGCCACCGAAGAAGATATCGTCAGCAACCCGAAAAAGATCAAGATCCTGCAAGTGGAAGCCGTGCAACTGGTGCGCGCCTATGACGATGCCGACCTGGTGCAGGGCTACCCGGCTTATATCCGCCTGTCCAAGACCTTCGATGCGGAGTCGGCGCTGCTGTTCGACGGTCTGGACCATCCGGAATACGTGATCCAGTTCGTCATCCAACCCAAGAGCAAAACCGACCCTCGGGTGATCAAGTTCGTCGACATCTACCAGCACTCGCCAGTGGTGCGTGCGGCGCTGGATAAATCCCTCGGCAAGCTCTACCAAGTCGGCTGGGAAGATAAGAAATGACCGCCGCCAACGCCCAACTGCGCGACCTGGGCCATGGGCCCAGCGACGCCGAGCAGACTGAACTACACCCGGACCTCAACCGCGCCCACGTGCGTTTTATCAACCTGGGCAAGACCTACGACGGCACGGTACACGCCCTGCAAGGCATCGACCTGGCGATCCAGCGTGGCGAAGTGTTCGGCATCATCGGCCGCAGCGGCGCCGGCAAGTCATCGCTGATCCGCACCATCAACCGCCTGGAGCAACCCAGCAGTGGGCGGGTGCTGATTGATCAAGTCGACATCGGCGGCTTCGACGAAGACCACCTGGTGGCGCTGCGGCGGCGCATCGGCATGATCTTCCAGCACTTCAACCTGATGTCGGCCAAGACCGTGTGGCAGAACGTCGAGTTGCCGCTCAAGGTTGCCGGCGTACCCAAGCCCCAACGTGAGCAAAAGGTGCGTGCGCTGTTGGAACTGGTGGGTTTGCAGGACAAGCACACCGCCTATCCGGCGCAGCTCTCTGGCGGGCAGAAACAGCGTGTTGGCATTGCCCGCGCGCTGGTGCATGACCCCGAGATTCTGCTGTGCGACGAAGCCACCTCGGCCCTTGACCCGGAAACCACTCAGTCGATCCTCGGCCTGCTGCGCGAAATCAACCAACGCCTGGGCCTGACCATCGTGCTGATCACCCATGAGATGGCCGTGATCCGTGAAATCTGCGACCGCGTGGTGGTGCTGGAACATGGGCATATCGTCGAGCAAGGCCCGGTGTGGCAAGTGTTCGGCAACCCCCTGCATGAGGTCAGCAAGACCCTGCTCGCACCGCTGCAACACGGCTTGCCGCCTGAATTGCAAAGCCGCCTGCAACCCACACAATCCTTGGCGGGCGCGGCGCTGGTGCTGCGCTTGCAATTCACCGGCAGCGATAGCGATGAGCCGGACCTCGCCGCCTTGTTCAGCGCCCTCGGCGGGCGCGTGCGCTTGTTGCAGGGTGGTGTGGAACGCATCCAGGGGCACGCCCTGGGGCAATTGCTGCTGGCGGTGAATGGCTCACCGCACAACGCCGAAGAACTGCGCAACCGCGCCGGCAATTGGGCGCAACAGGTGGAGGTGCTGGGTTATGTGGTTTGATCGTTTAGTGCAGGGCGCCATCGACACTCTGTTAATGGTCGGCGTGTCATCGCTGATCGCCTTGCTGGTAGGGATTCCCCTGGCAGTGTTCCTGGTCACCAGCGACAAGGGCGGCATCTACCAGGCGCCGGCCCTGAACCGCGTGCTGGGGGCGTTCGTGAACTTGTTCCGCTCCATTCCGTTCCTGATCCTGATGGTGGCGCTGATCCCCTTTACCCGTCTGATCGTTGGCACCACCTATGGCGTATGGGCGGCCGTGGTGCCGCTGACCATCGCCGCCACGCCGTTCTTTGCACGCATCGCCGAAGTCAGCCTGCGCGAAGTCGACCACGGCCTGATCGAAGCCGCGCAGGCCATGGGCTGCCGACGCTGGCACATCATCTGGCACGTGCTGTTGCCCGAAGCGCTGCCGGGAATCGTCGGCGGCTTCACCATCACCCTGGTGACCATGATCAACTCATCGGCCATGGCCGGGGCAATTGGCGCCGGTGGCTTGGGCGACATTGCCTATCGTTATGGCTACCAGCGCTTTGACACGCAGATCATGCTCACGGTGATTGTGCTGCTGGTGGTCCTGGTGGCGGTGATCCAGTTGGGTGGTGATCGATTGGCGCGGGTGTTGAACAAGCGCTGAGGTCAGGGGCACTCATCCAATTGGGCCACGCTGGCATGGGGCACGAAGCTGACGGTTTTTTCCTTGGCCTGCCAGGGGCGCACGACATAACTGCCGTCCGAGTCGGCCATCACCCGCAGTTTCACGCTGCGCTGCGGGTGGGCGGCGTCTATCAGCACGCCGGGGACCTTGGCCCCGTCCGACCAACTCATCAGCGTACATACACGCCCTCCCGAAGCGAAACCTTGCAGCGGCAAGCCGCCCAATTTCGACCCGCTCGCGGGGATCAGTCCAAGGAAACAATGAGCGCAAAGGCCGCCAGTGATGCGAACGCCACCGGGTTCTTGTGATCGCGCATGCACACCACCAGGCAGGCGCCGCAGCCCCGGCGCCAGCACAGGCCAGCCAGAATTCGCCGGACAGCTCACCCAGGGCAACATGGGCGGGCCGGGCACGAATGATGATGCCGACATAGGCCAGCACTGCCACCATAATCGCCACGATCCAGCTGATGGTCAGCAAAGGCCCGGAGCAAACGCTGAATCCACTCGCCTATACCTGTTAACTCTGACAGTTGTTGGTTGTTTTCTGTGCGTATCTAATCAGACGGAATCTCTCACCAAGGATGGGCTGATGATGAAAATGCACTCTTTAGGGTTTGCGGGTTGTATTTTACTGAGCACGGTCAGCTTGACCGTCAACGCTGCCGCCTACACCAACCTAGGGCATGAAGCGGGAGCCCAATGCAAAACCTCCGGCATCAACGACAATGGTATCGCTGTTGGCAATTGCACACCGGCCAGTGCCAGCGCCAACAACGTCCCTTGGTTAGCAGATACGAACACAGAGAACTCACAAGTAGCGCTCAAGCCATTGGTTGTTGGACAGCCTTGTCGCGCCCTCAATATCTCGAACGCCGGGTGGATCGGCGGTGCTTGCAAGAATGAAAATAATGTCAACACCGCCGTGATCTGGAACGCCACCACTCCAAACAGTATTCCGACAGCTCTCAAGCCGCTTCCTGGGGTAGTGCTGCCGCTGCGTGCCGCGGACGTAAAGACAATCATCATGGCGTCCAATCAACGCGGGGATATGGTTGGATGGAGTATCAGCAGTAATCAGGAGCTATCTACCGTCATATGGCTCGCAGGGAATGACACGCCTAAGCGGGTATTTTCTTCGCTGCTTGGACTGCTTGGTTACAACGATAAATGCGTTCCAGTGGGGGTCAGTGACAGCCTGTCGAATGGCTACCCCAGCATTGCCATGAACTGTCCCAGCACCAACGGCATCACAATTCCCCAAGTAGCTAAGGCTAACGTCACGACCTATACCATAAGCTCTTTACCCATAGCGACTGGAGCCAATCGTTGCTATGTCAAAGGACTCAATAACGCACTGCAATCGGTGGGTTACTGCGAGTACCCCGATACCGCCACCAACCCGGTCCGAACCGCAGCCTGGATGACCCCGACGACAGCGCCTCTGACCTTGACCCTTTCTATCAAGTCCAAAAATGCCGGACGCGCAATCAACAACGCGGGAGTTGTGCTGGCATCACGACAGGAAGACACCGGTAGAGTGAGCGACTTAACGTGGATTCCCCCAGCGGGGTTGGCGGGCATTCAGCTGATTCAGCCTCCGACGGGAGCGGTGTCGACCCAAGCGTTCGGTATCGCCGATAACAACACCGTCGCGCTCAACAGCGATGTTGATCAGTACATCACCGGCTGTATCTGGTACCCCGCAACCGGTGGAAGCCCTGCGACCACCAACTGTCTCGCTTCGATAGGTGGAGGCAAAAAAAATTGGCTAGACACCTTCTCTCAAAGCGGAGGCTACGCAGGTGGCGTGAACATCAACAGCACTCAGGACATGGATGCAGTAGCAGCGGGATTGCCCTGAGTGCATCAACACATAAGGCAGCAAACGCCACTTCATGCCAACGACATCTAACTTCAGGGAAAAACCATGTCAAAACTCATGACGTCGAACAGCCTTGCATCCGTTGCATTGTTATTTATGGTCGCTATAAGCGGTACTGCGGCAGGCACCCCGTCGCTGACAGGGGAGGTAATTTCTAAACTTGTTCTAGACGACGCCACCGCCTTCTCTTTTCAAATTGAACCTTGGCCTTTGCCACCACCTGAAACGCGGAAGGTGGTAGGGCAATTTTGCTACCTATTTCCTTGTGATAAGGACGGTCCTAATTGGCACAATATTTACGAAGATTAGTTAAGCCTAGATTGTGGTAGCGGCCCAAGCATCGGATATAGTTGCTGTGTTCTCACTTGAAACAGCCCTATGAAACTCGAACCCGACGACCTCAACCAGATCACCGCCACCACCCTCGGCCATTACAACAAGGTGGCCGAAGACTTCCGCGAAGGCACCCGCGATCACGATGTGAGCCAGAACATCGACGCGCTGCTGCGGCACATCCAGGGCACGCCGCCGTTTACCGTGCTGGATTTCGGCTGCGGGCCGGGGCGGGATTTGCAGACTTTTACGCGCATGGGGCATATCGCCGTGGGGCTGGATGGCTCTGAGCGTTTCGCGCAGATGGCGCGGGAGGACAGCGGCTGCGAGGTGCTGCAGCAGGACTTTCTCAAGCTGGACCTGCCCGCCCAACGCTTCGATGGCGTGTTTGCCAATGCGGTGTTGTTTCATATCCCCAAGCAGGAACTGCCACGGGTTCTCAAGCAGTTGCATGACACATTGAAGCCCGGCGGCGTGCTGTTCAGCTCCAACCCAAGGGGCGAAAACCAGGAAGGCTGGAATGGGCCGCGATATGGGTCTTATCACGACCTGGAGGCGTGGCGGGCATTGCTGACTGAGGCGGGTTTTGAAGAGCTGGAGCATTACTACCGGCCGGCCGGGTTGCCTCGGGAACAGCAGCCTTGGTTGGCGAGTGTGTGGCGTAAACTTTAATGTTTTGTTGTTCGGTCTGGCGCCTTCGCGAGCAAGCCCGCTCCCACATTTGGAACGCATTCCCCTGTGGGAGCGGGCTTGCTCGCGAAGGCCTCACAGACGCTACTGATTCACCTGATACACCACCGGCTCCTGGCCCTCCATCAGCACCGTGACACTGCGCCCGGCATATCCCTCTTTTTCCACCGCCGAGAAATTCGCCACCAGCCGCGTCCGATCTGCGAAGGTGGTTTGCTGCAACTGCTTGTCCACCGTCAGCCAACGGAAGCCAGTCATTTCCTGGGTCGCCAAGCGCTGATGCAGCGGTCGGAAAAACCGGTCCTGGCGTTGAATCACCGGCAAGCGCTCCTTAAGCGTTGCAGCACTCAGGTGATACAACGGCGGCACGTTATAGAGCAGTTGGGTCAACTCGTTCTGAACCCGCACATTGCTCAGCTTGAGGTTATCGAACATCCAGTGATGGGTGGTGATCACCGAACCGTGAAACACTGCCTGGTACAGCGGCAGGCGCATACTCGGCTCGAAATACAGCGTGCGAAACGGCTCTTTCAACGGCACCGGCTTGAAGAACGTTGTCGGTTGTTCCGGCGGGAACCAGTTGCCCAGGTAGTGGGGCGACTGCTTGTCCTGGGTCATCTGCCGATCTCCCCAGCCTATGACCGGCGTTTGCATACCGTGAGCAAACAGGATGCCCTGGGCAGTGGTGGCGTTGCCGTCTTCGGAGCCGGCCGGCAACTTGAGCGAGTCGCCGAGCCAGCGGGACGCATCGATATTGCCCGCGGCGTTTTGCGCCTGGGTCATGGACGCGCCGTCCCGGTAGCTGTCGAACAGCATGCCGGTGGCATAGGCGTCGAGGAACCAGGCGTTGAAGCCGGCCTTGGCCTGCACGGCCCGCACCCGCGCCTCCAGTAACGGCCGCACGCAGCGGGGGTCGGTGTAGTGGCCGGACTGCTGGAAGCCGGCTTTCAGCTTGCCGTCCTTGAGCATGATTGCGCAGTTGCGGTAAGCCTGGTCGCCCTGGTGGGCCGTAGTCCAGTCCGGGTTCTCGGTCGCGGACAAAGCGGTTTCGTAGGAATCGTAGGGCGCGATCAGGAAGCCCGCGTCGACACCGGCGCGAATCGCTTCGGGATGCCAGAGGCCGCCTTCCCAGCCTTCGCCCAGAGTCAGCAGCAGGCGAGGCAGGCCGGCATCGCGCAGGCCTTGGATAGTCTTGCTGCCCCAGGTTTCAGGGCTGCCGCTCAAGGCCCCGGTGAATGCTACCGCCAGCTCCTGGCGTAGCTCGCCATAGCGGGCGGCGAGTCGCGTCATGTCTGGTTCCTCGACTTGCCACGCCTGGCGCGCCTGCTTGTTGATCGCGGCGTTAAGGCCACGCAGCAGCACCGTCTGCTCATAACGATTCAACGCCGTGGTCTGCGCCAGCACCTTGGCGGCCTCTTTATCCAACAAAGCGGCGAGTGCATGATCGCGCAGCCGCTTGACCAACTTCGGCCAATCACGCACATCTTCCAGGGCCAGCAGGTCATTGCCCCACAGGTAGGCATGGCTGGCACCCAGCAGTTTTTCGGCCTCGGGGGTCTGGCGCAGCTTGTCCGCCAACGGCTCATATTTGCCCTGCTCTACCAGCCACTGGCGGTAGCGCTTGGCTCCGGCCAACGGGTTGGCGTCGCCCAGGTGCAGGCGTAGCGTCATCGGTGTATTGGGGTCCAGCGTGGTGAACTCATGGGCCAGGGACAGCGCCAGGCCATTGCCGTCCGCCTGCCATTCGAGGCGGTTGTTGTAGGGGTTGGTCAACAGCCAGTTAAGCGTAAAGGCGCCATGATCCATGCCCCATAAAGGCAGGCTCAAGTCTTGTGTGGTATTGAGCGCGCCCTGCTCCAGCAGGAAAGCCCGCCATATGGCATTGCCGGCGGGTACGTAATGCCCTTCGGCCAAGGGCCATAGCACGCCTTGACCGCTGGCCTCGGCGGGCTGGCGCAACAGCGGCAACTCGCCCGGTTGGCGGGCGTTGATGGTCAAGGCCAGGTCGCGCTGCTCAAGACGTGCGGTCAGGCGATAGGCGCCGCTGTCCCATTGCCAGCTGGCCTGGTCGGGTTCGCTCTGCAATTGGCTGACGACATGTGCCGCAACGCCGCTGGAGACCTGCACCGGGGGCTGGCCCGATGGCGTCACGCGCAGCGCCAGGGTGGCCGGGTCAAGCTCGATGCGCCAAAGGGTGTTTTCGAGCACGGCGGCGGCGAAGGTCGGCGGCGACAGCAAAAGCAAGGAGAGCAGCAAAGTGGAGCGCAGGCGGGGCATAAGGGTCGACCTCGGTGAAGGGCAAGGTCGAGAGGGTAAGACATACAGTCTTTGAACGGGGCAACAAGTAGACTTTTCGGAAGCATCCCACAGTTTTTCAAGCGCTATGAAGATCAAAATGTGGGAGGGGGCTTGCCCCCTCCCACATTTTTAGCTGCGTTGTTCCTGTTTCGGTTCGCGGATTTTGTACCAGGCCACATACAGCGCCGGCAAAAACAGCAGCGTCAGCAAGGTAGCAATGATAATCCCGCCAATCATCGCGTAGGCCATCGGCCCCCAGAACACTTCGCGAGCGATAGGGATCATGCCCAGGCTCGCCGCAGCAGCCGTGAGCAGGATCGGCCGGCGCCGGTGTTCGGTGGCTTCGACCACGGCATCCCACGGCGTGTAGCCGGCCTCTTCATATTCGTGGATCTGCGTCACCAGGATCACCGAGTTGCGGATGATGATGCCGATCAGCGCCAGGATGCCCAGGATCGCCACGAAGCCCATGGGCGTGCCCGTGGGGATCAACGCCAGCACCACGCCGATCAGCCCCAGCGGTGCAACGCTGGCCACCAGGAACATCTTCTGCACGCTGTGCAATTGGATCATCAAGAACGTGGCCATCAGGAACAGCATCAACGGCACCACCTTGGCGATAGGCCCCTGGGCCTTGCCGCTTTCTTCCACGGTGCCGCCGGTGGCGACTTTGTAGCCTACCGGCAGATCAGCGCCGAATTTCTCGATGGTCGGCGCCAGTTGCTTGACCAAGTCGGTAGGCTGCATCTCATCGCGCACCGCAGCCTTGATGGTAATGGTCGGCTTGCGGTCGCGGCGCCATACCAGCGGTTGCTCCAGCTCGTAACGTACGGTGGCGAACGCCAGCAGTGGAATCGAAGTGCCGTTGGGCGTGACGATCTGCAGGTTCTGCAAGGTTTCCGGCGTGCCACGCTCGGCGTCTTCGGCGCGGCCGACCACGTTGATCAGGTAGATATCGTCGTGCACCTGGGTCACCGACGCACCGCTGACCACACTGTTCATCAACTGCGCAACGTCTTCCGACGACAGCCCCAATTGCCGCGCCTTGTCCTGGGCGATATCCACCCGCAGGACTTTGCCCGGCTCGTTCCAGTCGTAGATGATCTCGCCCAGGTGGGTGTTCTGGTCGAGCAAGGTCGCCAGTTCGATGGCGTGCTTGCGCACCTGGTCGATGTCTTTGCCGGACACGCGGTACTGGATCGGCCGCCCCACTGGCGGGCCCATTTCCAGCGGCTGCACATAGCTGCCGATGCCGACAAAGTCATCGCGCAGGCGCTGTTGCAAGCGGGCAATCAACGCACCACGCTCTTCCAGGCCCTTGCTGACGATCACCAACTGCGCGTAGTAGGGGTTCTCCAATTGCTGGTCCAGCGGCAGGTAGAAACGGATCGCGCCCTGGCCGATATAGGTGCTCCAGCGGGCAATGTCCGGATCGTCCTTGATGATCGCTTCAAGGCGGTCGACAACCTTGCGCGTCTCATTGATCGAGGCGTTTTGTGGCAGGTTCAAGTCAACCAGGATTTCCGGGCGATCAGATGATGGGAAGAACTGGTTTTGCACAAACTGCATGGAAAACACCGAAGCCGCAAACAGGCCCACGGTGATGCCAATGGCCCACCAACGGTTGCGCATCGCCCACAGCATGCCGCCATTGAAGGCGCGGCCGATGCGGCCCGGCTCGGCATTGTGTGGTTTCACATTGGCGCTGAGGATGTGCACACCGATCACCGGCGCAAACAACACCGCCACCACCCACGACACCAGCATCGCCACGGCGATCACCGCGAACAGGGTAAAGGTGTACTCGCCCGCCGAACTGGCGTTGAGGCCAATCGGCACGAAGCCGGCCACGGTCACCAGCGTGCCGGTGAGCATCGGGAACGCGGTGGAGGTGTAGGCGTAGGTCGCCGCCTGCTCCTTGGTTTCGCCTTTTTCCAGGCGCGTGATCATCATCTCCACGGTGATCATCGCGTCGTCCACCAACAGGCCGAGGGCGATGATCAACGCACCGAGCGACACACGCTGCATGGTGATGCCGCTGTATTCCATGAACACGAATACCAGTGCCAGCACCAGCGGAATCGAGCACGCCACCACCAGGCCGGCACGCATGCCCAGGCTGATAAAACTCACCACCAGCACGATGATCACCGCCTCGAACAGCGCGCTGGTGAAGCCGCCGACGGCCTCTTCCACCACCTCGGCCTGGTCGGACACCTTGTGCACACCAACGCCAACCGGCAGGTCGGCGGTCAGCTCGTCCATGCGCCCGTGCAGGGCCTTGCCGAACGACTGGATATTGCCGCCCTTCTGCATGGCGATGGCCAAGCCAATCGCCGGCTTGCCGTTGAAGCGGAACATTGGCCGCGCCGGGTCGACGTAGCCACGGCTGATGTCGGCGATATCCGCCAACCGATAGAAACGGTCATTGAGGCGCAGGTTGACGTTGGCCAGATCCTTCTCCGAGGCGAACTGCCCCGAGGTGCGCACCGATATGCGTTCCGGCCCGGCCTCAATCACCCCGGCCGGGGTCACGGCGTTCTGCGATTGCAGGCTTTGCACGACCTGGCGCTGGTCGATGCCCAATGCGGCAAGTTTGCGCGTGGAGAAATTCAAGTAGATCACTTCGTCCTGCTGGCCGATCATCTCGACCTTGCCCAGCCCTGGCACAGAGCGGATCTCGGCGCGCACCTGCTCCACGTAGTCGCGCAACTGGCGCATCGACAAACCGTCACCGGTAAAGGCATACACCGAGCCAAATACATCACCGAACTCATCGTTGAACGATGGTCCCTGCAAGCCCTGGGGGAAGGTCCCGCGAATGTCATCGATCTTCTTGCGCACCTGGTACCAGATTTCCGGGATGGCCTTGGCACTGGTGGTGTCCTTGAGGAACACGAACACCGTGGACTCGCCGGGCCGGGTGTAGCTTTTCACGTAGTCGAGGGAGTCCAGTTCTTCGAGTTTTTTCTCGATGCGGTCAGTGACTTGCTTGAGAGTTTCTTCCTGGGTCGCACCCGGCCAGCGGGTCTGGATGACCATGGTCTTGATGGTGAACGAGGGGTCTTCCTCACGGCCCAGGTTCATGTACGAAAACACGCCCATCAGCAGCGCAACGAACATCAAGTACCACACGAAGGACTGATGCTTGAGGGCCCAGTCGGATAAGTTGAAGCTCCCTTTCATCGCGGGCTGTCCTCGTCGATTTTGACTTTCTGCCCGGGTTTCAGGCTGTTCACGCCAGCGGTGACAATGCGCTCGCCGGGTTTGACGCTGCCGTTGAGCAAGACACTGTTGCCGTTACGGCTAAGGACGTTGACCTCGCGGGGCTGCACAGTCTGGCTCTGGGTATCGAGCATCCAGATGCGGGTCTTGCCGTCGCCTTCCTGCAGGGCGCTCAGGGGTAGTTCGATGCGCGGGGCAATGGCGGTGCTCAAGGTCACGCTGATCGCGGTGCCGAGGCGGAACGCGGGCGGGGTTTCGGCCAGGCTCAGGCGTGCGCGACGGGTGCGCGTGGCGCTTTGGGCCTGGGGTTCGATCTCGCGCACGACGGCGGTGGTATGCACGCTGGGGTCCAGTTGCCCGGCAACCAGGAACACCACATCCGCCGGCAGGCGCTCGGCCAGGCCGGCGGGCAGATCGATCACCGCCTCCTTGATGTCCGGGCGCGCCAGGGTCACCACCTGCTGGCCGGCACTGACCACCTGGCCGGCCTCGGCATTCCAGGCGGTGACGATACCGGCGTGGTCGGTGCGCAGCTCGGCGTAGTTGAGCTGGTCCCTGGCCTGATTGACCGAGGCACGGGCCTGGTCGAGGGTCGCCTGGGTGGTTTTCAGGTCGGTCTGGGCCACGTCCAACTGGGCCTGGGCACCCACGCCGCGATTGAACAGCTCCTGTTGCCGACGTGCGTTGGCCTGGGCATTGATGAACTGCGCCTGCACGCGGGCCAGGTCGCCCTGGGCGGCGCGCAGCTGGTTTTGCTGGTCGGTGGGGTCAAGGACGGCAAGCAAGGCGCCCTTCTCCACTTCGGCGCCCACATCCACGGCGCGGCGCGCGATGCGGCCTGACACACGGAACCCCAGGTTGCTTTCGTAGCGGGCCTGGATGGTGCCAGCGAAGCGGCCGAGATGTTCCTGATCTTCAGCCTTCACTTCCATGGACAGCACCGGGCGCACGGGTTCAGGCGGGGCTTCTTCCTTGGAACAGGCCATCAGCACCAGGCTGGCAGTGAGCACAACCGTCAGGCGCTTCATGGCTGGGCTCCCGGTTGGGCGATCTCGACCTGCATACCGGGGTGCAGCAATTGACCACCGGCCACCACGACTTTTTCCCCGCCCTTGAGACCGTCGCCAATGATCACTTTGCCGGTGAGGTAGCGCGCCACCGTGACCTTGTGCAGTTGCGCCTTGCCGTCGCCGTCGATCAGCCACACGGCGGGTTCGCTGAGGTCTTTGGTCAGCGCGGCCCAAGGCAGCTCAATGCTGGCCTTGGCCGGGCCATTGGCCGTGGCACTCACCACCGACCCCAGCTCCATACCTTTGGGCAGGCTTTGCAGGGCAATCTTAACTTGGAGGGTACCGGTATTGGCGGCCACGGCCGGGGTCACTTCACGGACCTTGCCCACGGCCTTGATGCTTGGGTTATCCAGCAGGCTGACGGTGATCGGCGCATCCGATGGTGGCTCCACCAGCAGCGACTCATAGACGTTGAACACTGCATCACGCTCACCATCCCGGGCCAGGCTGAAGATCGGCACAGTGGCTTGTACCACCTGGCCAACTTCGGCCTGGCGCGCGGTGATGATTCCCGGCGCATCGGCAACCAATGCGGTGTAGCCCAACTGTTCGCGGGCATTGGCCAATTGCGCCTGGGCAGCGGCCAGGGCGCTTTGGCTGCTGCGTAATGCAGCCTGGGCGGCGTCGTATTCGCTGCGACTGGTGTAGCCCTTGGGCAAGAGTTTTTCCTGGCGCACAAAGGCGGCGGCGGTCTGCTTGACCCGCGCCTGTTCGGCCACGACCTGGGCCTGGGCGGAGTCGACGTTGGTCTGCAGGTCCTTGGGGTCGAGCTTGGCCAGCACTTGCTTGGCGCTCACCCGGTCGCCCACATCCACCATGCGCTGGATGATTTTGCCGCCCACCCGAAAGGACAGGTCGGTCTGTACCCGCGCCTGGATATCCCCAGTGAGTGTCACCGCTGCGGCGAAATCCGCCGACTGTACGGTTTGCACAAACACCCGGGAATGCTGCTTGGGCTCGGCTTTGTCTTGGCCACAGCCACTCAGCAGCGCCAGGAGGCCAAGGCTGAAAATAAATGTCGAAGTACGACCGCCCATGCAGGCTCCTTTTGCGCGACGCAAGGTACAAGTGTGTATGCGACTGTGAGCTTAGATCAGGGTTCCTTATCTGCATGGAGGATCCCATACTCCAATGGTTCCCATGCCGGCTAAATACACATGCTGAAAACCCTCGCGGTGGCCAATTACCGCTCGATCAACAAATTGGTAGTGCCGCTGGACCGGCTGAACCTGGTGACCGGGCCCAATGGCAGCGGCAAGTCCAACCTGTATCGGGCCCTGCGCCTGCTGGCCGAAACCGCCCAAGGCGGGGTCATCAACGCTCTGGCCCGTGAGGGTGGACTGGACTCGACCTTCTGGGCCGGGCCGGAAACCATCACTCGGCGTATGCACAGCGGCGAAGTGCCGGTGGAGGCCACCGCAGCCCAAGGGGCCAAACGCCTGCGCCTGGGGTTTGCCGGGGAGGATTTCAGCTACGCCATCTCCCTGGGCCTGCCCATCCCGGTTCCCGGCAGCGAATTCAAATTGGACCCGGAAATCAAAAAGGAATGTATCTGGGCCGGCCCCCTCTACCGCCCGGCCAGCCTGCTGGTCCAGCGTTCCGGGCCAATGGTGCGGGCGCGTGACGGCCGCGCCTGGGATGTACTGGCCCAGCACACACCCAACTATCACAGCCTGTTCGATCAGGTAGGCAACCTGCGTGGCTCGCCGGAAGTGTTGCTGCTACGCGAGAGTATCCGTGGCTGGCGTTTTTATGATCACTTTCGCAGTGATATGGATGCGCCGGTGCGCCAACCGCAATTGGGCACCCGCACGCCGGTGTTGCATCACGACGGTCGGGATCTGGCAGCGGCGTTGCAGACCATTCGCGAGGTGGGCGACGCCGAGGCATTGCAGCACGCCGTCAGCGATGCCTTCCCGGGCGCACGCCTGAATATCCAACCCTTGCAGGGCGGGCGGTTTGCAATCGAGTTTTACCAGGAGGGCCTGCTGCGTTCCTTGTCGGCGGCGGAGCTGTCGGACGGCACCTTGCGCTATCTGCTGCTGATCGCCGCGCTGCTGACGCCACGCCCGCCGACCATGATGGTGCTGAACGAACCCGAGACCAGCCTGCATCCGGATTTGCTGCCGGCGTTGGCACGCTTGATTGTCCAGGCGTCGGCTCATTGCCAGGTGTGGGTGGTGTCCCATGCCAGCCGCTTGATTGCGGCGTTGCAGCAGGATGAGGGGTGTAATTCGATTGTGCTGGAGAAAGTGATGGGGGAGACGCGGATTGTTGGGCAGGGGATTCTGGATGGGCCGGCTTGGCATTGGCCGCAGTAGGCGGTGGCTGTCCTTGCCCCCGATGAGGTCCGGACAGCCAACGCAAAGTCCAGGAATCAGCCCTGCCACTTACCGCCTTGCACAATCACACTCTCAGGCTTGGTGTCATCGCTCAGCTCTTTACGCACATATTGGTCATACAGATCATCCAAAAAGAAAACCCCGGGGTTCGCGGCTTGAGCGGGTGCGGGCTATGGTTGGAGAGGTCTGTGTTTCGAGGGAATGAACGATGAACGAAGCAAAACCGATTGATCCGCAGGAGCTGGTGAAGTGGTTGGTGGCGTTGCGCCGGGCGATTGAGAGCCGCACGCTCTGACACACTGAAGATCAAATATGAGATGGAGATCAAATGTGGGAGGGGGCTTGCTCCCGATAGCGGTATGTCAGTCACAGATGCACTGACCGAACCACTGCTATCGGGAGCAAGCCCCACCTTTAACCGCATTCCAAGGGTCAGGCATAAAAAAACGCCGACGCTGTAGTAGCCGTCGGCGTTCAAACCTTGAAGGGGGTTTTGAGCTACATCAGAACGCCGGCACCACTGCGCCGTTGTACTTCTTCTCGATGAAGGCTTTGACTTCCGGGCTGGTCAAGGCCTTGGACAGTTTCTGGATCGCATCGCTGTCCTTGTTGTCCGGGCGCGCCACCAGGAAGTTCACGTACGGCGACTTGGCGTCTTCGATGATCAACGCATCCTTGGCCGGGTTCAGACCCGCTTCCAAGGCGTAGTTGGTGTTGATCACATCCAGGTCAACCTGGTCGAGCACCCGTGGCAGCAAGGCCGATTCCAGCTCCTTGAACTTCAGGTGCTTGGGGTTTTCCTTGATGTCTTTTGGTGTGGACAAGGCGTTGGTCGGGTCTTTGAGCGTAATCAGACCGTTCTTTTGCAGCAGCAGCAGGGCACGGCCACTGTTGGAGCCTTCGTTCGGGATGGCAACGGTGGCGCCGTCTTTCAGATCTTCAATTTTCTTGATCTTTTTCGAGTAACCACCGATGGGTTCAACGTGCACACCGACTACGGTGACCAGGTTTGTGCCTTTGCCCTTGTTGAAGTTTTCCAGGTACGGCAGGGTCTGGAAGTAGTTGGCATCCAGGCGCTTTTCGGCTACCTGCGTATTGGGTTGTACGTAGTCGGTAAAGACTTTGATTTCCAGGTCCACGCCTTCTTTGGCCAGGGTCGGCTTGATCAGCTCGAGGATCTCCGCATGGGGGATCGGCGTGGCGGCCACCACCAGTTTCTCGTTGGCCTGGGCGAAGCCGGCAGTCAGGGCAGCCGCCAGTGCAGTAAACAACAGAACCTTTTTCATGCAGTGTCCTTTTATAACGACCGTTTTTATGTGAGGTGCCAGCGAAGTGCTATCGCGGCGTGGGAGGGACAATACCTAGATTTTTTATTCCCGAACAATATCTTTTATTCACGTTGATATTCCATTTTGTTCATGTAGGAATTTACGCAGTAATGCTTGCTCGGCCGGGCTGGCACTGGCATAGATCCGCCGCACCTGCTCCAGCGGTGAACCCGTCACCGGCAAGTTCAAATGCTCGGGCAGGATTTCATCACCGCTGCTCACCAGCAAGGCAAAATGAATGACGTTTTCCAGCTCACGGGTGTTGCCCGGCCACGCGTGGTGTTCCAGCACATGTTGGGCAGCGTCGCTGATCAGCGGCACCGGCAGGTCCAGGCGCTGGCTGTAGATACCGAGGAAATACTCGGCGAGGGACAAGATATCGCCCACCCGGTCACGCAGCGCCGGCAGCTCCAGCTGGCCTTCGCTCAAGTAATGAAACAGGCGCTCATGAAATTTACCCACCGCCACCGCCTGGGCCAGGTCGATGCTGGTGGCGGCCACCAGGCGCACATCCACAGGGCTTGGCTGATGGGCGCCGACGCGGGTGACTTCGTGGTTTTCCAGGGCCGAGAGCAGTTTCACCTGGATCGGCAGCGGCAAGTCGCCAATCTCATCCAGATACAAGGTGCCGCCATTGGCCGAGCCGAACCAGCCAGCGCGGCTGCTGGCGGCGCCACTGTAGCTACCGGCGGTGTAGCCGAACAATTCGGCGTCGGCGTAAGTCGGGCTGATCGCGCCGCAATTGACCGAGACAAACAAGCCGGTGCGATCACTGCCACGGTGGATGTGTCGCGCCAGCAGCTCCTTACCGCTACCGGTTTCACCGCGAATCAACACGGGCAAAGCACTCGGAGCGAGGCTTTCCAACTCTTCACGCAGTTGGCGTGAGCGTGGGTCGACAAACACCAGCGCCTTGGCGCGGATGCTCAGCGGGCTTTTTTCGGCGTCGGGAAAGGTCAGCAGCGGCTGGCCGAAGGCTTCTTGACTCATGGCAGGCTCCCGCCCCCAATCCACTCAGGGACGGGGCGTTGAAAAATGTCAGGCACTGCGCCGAGCATGATGCTCGAGGCGGTTTTGCAGGCGATAGAGATAAGCGAAACCCTGCTCCCAACGACGGTGGCCGGACTTCACATTGATATGCCCGGCGCCGGACAAAATGCCGGCCTCGGCGCCCCACTGACGCGCCAGCTCCAAGGCCCGGGGGGCGCTGACAGCACTGTCATTGTCGGAGCTGACCACTTGGCTGGGGAACGGCAGCAGGTTGTTGGGGATCGGCGCAAAGTTACGCAGGGCGGGCGCACACGCAGGGCGCTCGACATCCGCCGGGGCCACCAGCAACGCGCCGCGTACCTGACGCAAGCAATGTACCGGTGCAGTAGCGACCCAGTGAGCCACGGTGATGCAACCCAGGCTGTGGGCGATCAGGATCACCGGTGTGCTGTCGGCGGCAATCGCCTCGGCGAGCGCAGCCACCCAGTCCTCGCGCCGCGGTGTCAGCCAATCGGCCTGTTCCACACGGGCGCTGTTGGGCAGGCTGTGCTGCCAATGGGTTTGCCAATGATCTTCTGGCGATCCTTGCCAGCCCGGCACGATCAGGTAACGAATCGATTCGCTGTGCATGGTGTGCCCTCCTGCAGCGTTTAACGTTGCTGATCAGTATAGGGACGGGGCATATATTCGTTAAGGAATAAGAAGCTATTTATTAATAACCAAAAACTCAACCCTGTAATTCAGTCGTCATCGGTGCCTGGCGCCAAGCCGTTGTGTTCCAGTGCTTTCAAGGCATGCAAAAATACTCAGCAAAGGTATGGCTCAGTGCGGGTTTCCAGCACATAAAGCCAGCAATTCAGCCAACAACGTTTGCCCCGCTGCACCCAGGCCACTGCGACCGTACAGCGCCAACCGCACACCGTGAACGGCGGGCAAGCCACTCTCGGCGCCGAGTATGCGATGGCCGGGTTGCAGCACCCGCTCCGGCAACAGGTTGATGCCCAGGCCTGCTGCCACCGCCGAACACACGCTGGCCAGACTGGCGCTGGAGTAGCCGATACGCCAGCGCCAACCGCAGCGCTCGAGATGGTGGAGCATGTCATTGCGGTACAGGCCGCCCACGGGAAAGGCCACCAACGGCAGTGGATCGCGACCCAGCGCAGGGGTGTTCAGGCTGTCGACCCAATAAAGGGGTTCCGGCCACGACGCCACACAGTCGTCGCTGTCGCCCATCTGCTTGACCAACAACACATCGAACTCCCCACCCCGGTACTGGCGCTGCAATTCCGGGCCGAGGCCACTGGTGACCTCCAATCGCACCCGTGGATAGGCCACGACAAACGCCGAGAGCAGCGGCATCAGGCGCTCGGCGGCGAAATCCTCCGGCACACCCAGGCGCAGCACACCGTCGCTCTGCTGGTTGATCAACACGTCGGCAGCTTCTTCGTGCAGTGCCAGGATACGGCGCGCATACGCGAGCAGGCGCTCGCCCTCGGCGGTGGCCACCACATGGCGCTGGTCGCGGTCCAGCAACTGGCACGCCACCGCGTCTTCGAGGCGACGGATCTGCTGGCTGACGGTGGACTGGGTCAAATGCAGGCGCTCGGCGGCGCGGGTGAAATTGCCGCAGTCCACCACGGCGACAAAGCTGCGCAACAACACGGGATCGAACAAGGGCGTCACCATTACGCTTGCCACTGATTGGCATGTTTATATTTAATTTCAGCATACCCCGTCGGCTGACCATACTTCACTTTTCATCAAATTCGGGGGATTGCATGACCAACGATCAATCACACCTGCAACGCGCAATTGCCTTGGCCCGCGCCAACGTTGCCCAAGGCGGCCGGCCCTTCGGCGCGGTGCTCACGCGCCACGGTAAGGTGCTGGTAGAAGCCGTGAATGAGATCCACCTGACCCAAGACCCCACCGCCCACGCCGAACTGCTGGCGATCCGCACCGCCAGCCGGCAACTCGGCGCACGCCTGGACGGCTGCGTGATCTACGCCAGCGGTCAGCCTTGCCCGATGTGCCTGAGCGCCATGTACCTGTGCGGCGTGGAGCGCGTGGTGTTTGCCGCCAGCAACGCCATGGCCGAACCGTTCGGCCTGTCCACTGCGGCCATCAGCCAACAGGTCGGCCTGCCCATTGAGGCGCAGCACCTGCCCATTCAGCACCTGCCCGACGCCAGCATGAGCGCGCTGTATCACCAGTGGAAAACCCTGCATGACCCTGAATAAATCCCTCGCCGGCTGGGGCCTGCTGGTGGTACTCGGCTTGAACCTGCGCCCCATCCTCAGTTCCATCAGCCCCTTGCTCGGCGAGATTCGCCAGGCCACCGGCTTGAGCTTCCAGAGCAGCGCCTTGCTCACCAGCCTGCCGGTGATATGCATGGGCCTGGTGGCATTGGTGGGCGTGCGCGTGGAAGCCCGCTTAGGCGAACGTCGCGGCATCGCCCTGGGCTTGATGATGATTCTGCTGGCGTGCCTGGCGCGCTGGCTGATGGGCCAGGCGTCGGCGCTGCTGGTCACCGCCTTGCTCGGCGGCGCGGGGGTGGCACTGATCCAGGCGTTGGTGCCGGCCATGATCAAGCGCGAATTCCATCACCGCGTGCCGGTGGCGATGGGCGTGTATTCGGCCTCGCTGATGGCCGGCGGTGGGCTGGCGGCGCTGCTCAGCCCGGTGGTGGCCACGCATTTCCAGCAATGGCAGGCAGGCCTTGGCGTGTGGCTCCTACCGGCGCTGGGGGCGTTGCTGTTGTGGGCCTGGCTGCCGCTGGGCGCCGCCAGAAATCTGCAGCAGGCTCCCGCGTTCGAGAGCTTGCGCAACCGTCGCGCCTGGCTGCTGGCGTTGTATTTCGGCCTGGTGAACTGCGGCTACATGAGCATGGTTGCGTGGCTGCCCGCCTACTATCAGCAACTGGGCTGGGGTGTGCTGCCAAGCGGTTCGTTGCTGGCCTTCATGACCATCTTCCAGGTAATCGCCGCGCTACTGATGCCGGTGCTGGCCCAACGCAGCATCGACCGGCGCCCACTGCTGGGCATCAGCCTGCTGGCGCAAACTGTCGGCTACCTCGGCCTGCTGATGGCGCCGCAGCAATTCCCGCATTTGTGGGTGGCGCTGATCGGCTTTGGCCTGGGTGCGTGTTTCGCCCTGAGCCTGCTGCTGACCCTCGACCACCATCGCGACCCTCGCCAAGCCGGACAACTGGCGGCGTTCGTGCAGGGCGTGGGCTTTTTGATCAATGCGATTTCGCCGTGGCTGACCGGTTGGCTGCGCGAACTCACCGGCACGTTTATCAGCGCCTGGGTGGTGTTGACCGTGACGGTGCTGGCGATGCTGCTGGTGACCCGGGTGTTCAGCCCGGCCACCTATCGCACCGACCTCGAAGTCGTAGCGCCCAGTCACGCCTAAGGTGCGCAAGACCTGCCCCTGGCGTTCATTGCTTGCTGAAAGCGAGTCTGGCGCCTGGCTGTTCCTGGCGCTCAAACCGATTGGCCCGGGCGAAGGTGCCCAAATCATTGAAGCGCACGCCCATCTCGGCCATGACCTTATGCGCCACCTTGACGGTCATCTGGCGGATGTAGAACGGCTCCTTCACCACAAAGTGATGGATGCCATGGGTGCTGCCGAAGTTGAAGCAGAACGCCTGCAACGGCCACAGCCACCAGGGGTTCAAGACCTGGGTCTGCTGGATCACGTTGCCCGGTTCCACATCGCCGTAGTAGTGCATGTTGGAGCTGACAAAATGCAGGCAGAACGTGCGCAACACATTCGGGCCGATGATCACCACCGCAGCGATGTCGATCACTTGCATCATCTGCAAGGTGCCGGCCGACCAGGTGATCGGCGCGCCCAACAGGCTGGCAATGCCGTTGGCGGCATGAAAGCCCAGGAAGACGTACCAAGCGCCCCAATGCAGCAGCGCCAGCGGGGCGTACACCAGCACCACACGCTTGAGGATGCTGAGTTTATGCGCCCAGGTCTTGGCCCGCAGCATGCGGATCAAGGCCGACATCATGTTGTCGCCCACCATGAGCAAGCGCGCAAATCCCCAGGGCTCGCCGTTGGTAATGGCGCGTTCTTCCATATCCGCCTCAGTGCCCGAGACCTTGTGGTGATTAAGGTGCAGATGCCGGCGTATCCACGGGTTGATCGTGCTGGGGCGTGCCAGCCACACCAGGCCCATCATCAGGTTGTGGGGCAGGCGCTGCTTGCGAAAGTACATGCTGTGGATCAGGTCGTGTTCCAGCTCGTGGGTCAGTGAAGCGAAGAACGCGTTGAGCAGCAGGCATGCCCACCAGGCCAGATGACCACTGATATAGAGCGCCGCCGAGCCGAGCATGCCGAGCAAGGCAAACGCCAGGATGCCGGCGCCCAGGGCATCCTGGTGCAGCAGCCAGGGGTGCCGCTGGCGCAATCGGGCGCCCTCGGTCAGCACCACCTCACGAATATGCGCGCAACGCTGTTGTGCGTTCATCTGCTGGGGACTTGCAGAAGTACCGTCCATGCTTCCATCCTCTTGTACATTGATGTGTCTATCCTGCCCTAAGCGATCGGGCAGGACGCTAGCCCCGGACGCCAACCTGTTGACCGCAAGCGCCAATCGCCATGACCGAACCCACTTCCCTCGCCAGTTGGACCCGCGCCCTGCGCAAGCAGCTCGACGCCCTGGGCCTGGACAGCGCCGCGCTGTGCGCCGAGGCCGGCCTCGACCCGCAGCAGATGGACGACCCCAACGCACGCTATCCGTTGTCGGCGACCACGCGCCTGTGGCAACTGGCGGTGCAGGCCAGCAGCGATCCGGCGATTGGCTTGCGGGTGTCGCGCTTTGTCAGCCCCACGACATTTCATGCGCTGGGTTATGCCCTGGTGGCCAGCGGCAGCTTGCGCGAGGTGTTCGAGCGTATCGTGCGCTATCACCAGGTGGTCAGTGATGCCCTGAGCCTGGAGCTGAGCCGCCACGGCGACGTCTACCACTTTCGCCTGCTCCAACCCCAAGGCAGCCCCGCGCCGGCGCTGGAGGCCATCGACGCCTTCGCGGCGATCTATGTGCGCACTTGCCGCAACCGCCTTGGGCGTGACTATGCGCCGCTGGCCGTTTATCTACGACGCCCGCAGCCTGTCGACCCCGAGCCATGGCATAAGGTGTTTCGCTCGCCAGTGTTTTTTGCCGCCGACGAAGACCGCCTGGAGTTCGCCGCCCACGACTTCGACAGTCATCTTGACGATGCCAACCCGGAGTTGGCCGAACACAACGAAACCGTGCTCAAGCGCACCCTCGCCCAACTGCAACCGTTGACCTGGGAGCGCAAGGTGCGCGCCGTCATCGAGGCGCAATTGCCCGATGGCGAGCCGAGTGCCGAACGCGTTGCCCAGGCCTTGCACCTGAGTTTGCGCAGCTTGCAGCGCCACCTGGCGGATGAAGGCTGTCGGTTTGATGCGCTGCTCAACGAGTGCCGGGAGAACCTGGCGTTGTTGCACCTCAGGGATCCGCAATGTTCGTTGGCCGAGATCAGCCATTTGCTGGGGTTTGCCGATACCAGCAGTTTCAACCGGGCGTTCAAGCGCTGGACGGGGGTGACGCCGGGGCAGTTTCGGGATGGGTTGCGGTAGGAAGATTTTCAGTGGCTGGGATGGCCTCATCGGGGGCAAGCCCCCTCCCACACTGAACTATGAACGCGGTCAAATGTGGGAGAGGGCTTGCTCCCGATAGCGGTCGCTAAGGCAATCAGCGCCCACGATCCCGGCGCAATACTTTCCTCACCCGCGCCACCAACACCTTGGCGTCAAACGGCTTGAGCAGGTAGTCATCCTCATGCAGTTCCAACCCCCGCAACCGGTCTTCAATGCCGCCCGGTGTGGTCAGGTACAGCACCGGCGTGTCGCCCTTTTGCCGGATCGCCTGCTGCAATGTCCAGGCGTTCAAGCCCGGTAGCATCACGTCCAGGATCACCAGGTCGTATTCGGTGCCTTCCACGAACCGCTGCGCCGCCATGCCGTTGGCCGCGACTTCCACCGAAAAGCCGGCCTCGCTCAGGCCCTGCGCCATGCGCTGGGCCAGTTGCGGCTGGTCTTCCACTAACAACACCTGCATGTCTTACCCCTGGGTTTGATTACAAACCTGTCATCCAATTGTGCGGCTTTTGTCGGCGTCCACTGGCTACCGTGATGGCCTGCCTTCTGGAGCCCTTCGCATGTATCGCACCGCTTTGTTCCTCAGCCTCGCCGTGACCACCGCGGCCCAGGCCATGCCCCAACTGCCACGCCACGCCGAGCTGGATCTGCGCACCGCACGCCAACTGGCCGACGCCAGCCTGGCCCATTGCACGGCTGCACTGACGGTAATCGATCGCGGCGGCAACCTGTTGCTGGGCCTGCGGGCTGACGGTGTCGGCCCGCACAACAGCCTCGCCAGCCAACGCAAGGCGTACACCGCGTTGTCGACTAAAACCCCGACCCGGCTATTCGCCGAGCGTGCACGCAACAATCCCGAGGCCGCCAACCTTAACAGCTTGCCCGAGTTGCTGTTGCTCGGCGGCGGCATACCGCTGTTCGCTGACGCCGAACTGGTCGGCGCGCTGGGCATCGCCGGGGCCGGTGGCGCCGCGCAGGACGAAGCCTGCGCCGTCCAGGCTGCCGAGCAACTGGGCTTGAAAATCACCCCCTGACTTGATCCCTATCAAAAGGACTTTTCGATGAAAACCTTCAGCATGACCCTCGCCGCCCTCAGCCTGAGTGGCCTGTGCAACCTGGCCCTGGCCGCCGGCAACCCGCTGAGCGTACACGTGCTCAACCTGGAAAATGGCCTGCCTTCGGCCGGTGTCAGCGTCACCCTGGAACAGCAGGTGGGCGATCACTGGCAGGCGCTGTCCAAAGGCGTCACCAACCAGCAGGGGCGCATCGCCGAACTGTTTCCTGCCGACCGCAGCATGACGCCGGGCGAATATCGCGTGGTATTCAAGACGGGTGACTACTACAAGAAGGCCAACCGCGAGACGTTCTTCCCCGAGGTGCCGGTGATTTTCCAAGTCAAACAGGCCGACCAGCATTACCACATCCCGCTGTTGCTCAGCCCTTACGGTTTCTCCACCTATCGCGGTTCATAGGCCCGCGGCCAGGCGCAGCCGGTTGAGGTCGAGTATCTCGATGGCGCCGTAACTCAAGCCAATGATGCCCTGTTGCTCCAGCGCCTTGAGCAGACTGTTGATGGTCTGGCGTGACAGGCCCAGCATCGCCGCCAGATCTTCCTGGGGCAGCTGCAACACGCGACGCGGCGGCTCTGTTTCACCGTAGCCCTGGGCAATCATCAGTAGCCGATGGGCCAGGCGCACCGATGCGGGCATCAGGCTGATCTGTTCGATATTGATCAATGACAAGCGCAGTTTATGGCTCATCAGCAGGGCCATATCGCGCCAGAACATTGGATGCTGTTCGAGAATGTCGAGCATCGCCGCCTGCGGCACCTGCAATAGCGTGCACGCGCCTGTGGCCAGGGCGTCGTGGGTACGTGGCAGGTTGTCGAACAGGCAGATTTCGCCGAACCAATGCGGTGTTTCCACCAGGCTCAACACCGCTTCCTTGCCCTGGGCGCTGACCGCGCTGATACGCACCGCCCCTTCCAGCACCGCATACAGCCCACAGGGCGGGTCGCCGCGCTTGAACAGAAACTGCCCCGCCGTCAATGAGCGCAGGCGTGCCGCGCCCAGCAGGCTACGCTGCAAGTCTGACGGCAAGTGTTTGAACCAATGGCCGCGGGCCAAGTGCGCGTGCCATTTGCCTGTGTCCATGGGAACTCCGAAGATTGTCGCCCAATTGACAGTTAGGCACCGACTGACAGGGCATGATCAGACATCCTACAGGAGGAACAACAATGAAAAGCCTCGTCGACCACCTTAGTCAATACGCCGCGTACCACCGCGACCCGCGCAATATTGTCAGCCACTTTATCGGCATCCCATTGATCGTGGTTGCCGTGGCCGTGCTGTTGTCACGCCCCGAATGGGCGGTGGGTGGCCTGTGGGTCTCGCCAGCGGTGATCCTGGCGTTGTTCTCGGCGTGGTTCTACCTGCGCCTGGAACTGGCCCTGGGCGTGCTGATGACGCTGCTGATGGGCCTGTCGGTGTGGGCCGGGCATGTATTGGCGGCGCAGAGCACGATGGTATGGCTGAGCAGTGGCGTGGGTATGTTTGTGGTGGGTTGGGTGATTCAGTTTATCGGGCATTACTACGAAGGCAGAAAGCCGGCGTTTGTGGATGATGTGTCGGGGTTGATCGTGGGGCCGTTGTTTGTGGTCGCGGAGTTGGCGTTTCTGCTGGGGTTGCGGCAGGACCTGCAAAAGCAGATTGCACAACGTTCAGGCCCGGTGGGACGCCGCGATCTCAAGCCAAGTGAAGTCTAAATGTGGGAGGGGCGGTGCGACGATTCGACTTGCTCCCGATAGCGGTATATCAGCTTAGAAATTTTTGGCTGACACACCGCTATCGGGAGCAAGCCCCCTCCCACATTGGGTTCTGTATTGAGCTTAGGCTTTTTGCCAGACCTTGGGTTTGAAGAACAGGGTTTCGCCACGGGTTAAACCGGTGAGGCTGTCATGGTCTTTGACCACTTCGGCCTCGATCAACTCGCTTTGGCCTTCGACCTTGAGCGTCACCCGCGTCGTGGCGCCCAACGGCCGGATATCCCGCACTTGCGCCGCATGGTGATCCTCCAGCTCATGCCGCGACAGCGACACCTCATGGGGGCGGAACAACAGGTGCTTATCCTCGCCCAGGTGCAGGCGGTTCGAATCACCCAGGAAGTGATAGACAAAATCGCTGGCCGGTTTTTCGTAGACATCCCCCGGCGAACCGATCTGCTCAATCACGCCCTTGTTCATCACCACGATGCGGTCGGCGACTTCCATGGCCTCTTCCTGGTCGTGGGTCACGAACACCGAGGTCAGGTTGATGTCTTCGTGCAGCCGCGCCAGCCAGCGGCGCAGTTCTTTGCGTACCTTGGCGTCGAGGGCGCCGAAAGGTTCGTCCAGCAGCAGCACTTTGGGCTCCACCGCCAGGGCGCGGGCCAGGGCGATACGTTGGCGCTGGCCACCGGAGAGTTGTTCCGGGTAGCGGTCAGACAACCAATCGAGCTGCACCATGTTCAGCAATTCGTGAACCTTGGCCGCGATCTGGCTTTCGCTCGGGCGCTGGTTTTTCGGTTTCATGCGTAGGCCGAAGGCGACGTTGTCGAACACGGTCATATGGCGGAACAAAGCGTAGTGCTGGAACACAAAACCGACGTTGCGATCACGCACATCGTGGCCGGAGACGTCTTCGCCATGGAACACGATGTTGCCGGTGTCCGGGGTTTCCAGGCCGGCGATGATGCGCAGCAAGGTGGTCTTGCCGCAGCCGGACGGGCCCAGCAACGCCACCAGCTCGCCACTCTGGATATCCAGGTTGATGCTGTCCAGGGCCTTGAAAGCGTTGAAGTTCTTGCTGACATTACGGACTTCGATCGACATGACTTATTCCTCACCGGCGCTGTTGCGCAGGCGGTTGATTCGGTTCTCGCTCCACTGCTTGAGCAGCAGGATGAAGAGCGCCAGGATCAGCAACAGGCTGGCCACCGCAAACGCGGCAACGTGGTTATATTCGTTGTAGAGAATCTCGACATGCAGCGGCAGGGTATTGGTCACCCCACGAATGTGGCCGGACACCACCGACACCGCGCCGAACTCGCCCATGGCCCGTGCGGTACACAGCACCACGCCATAGATCAAGCCCCATTTGATGTTGGGCACGGTGACATGCCAGAACATCTGCCAGCCATTGGCACCGAGCAGGCGCGCCGCCTCCTCCTCCTGGGTGCCCTGCTCCTGCATCAGCGGGATCAGCTCCCGGGCCACGAACGGCACGGTGACGAAGATGGTCGCCAGCACGATGCCGGGCAAGGCGAACACGATCTGGATGTCATGGTCCTGCAACCATGGGCCAAAGAAGCCCTGGGCGCCGAACATCAGCACGTAGACCAAACCCGCGATCACCGGCGAGACCGAGAACGGCAGGTCGATCAGCGTCACCAGGATGCTCTTGCCACGGAACGAATACTTGCTCACACACCAGGCGGCGCTGACACCGAACACCAGGTTGAGCGGCACTGAAATCGCCACGGCAATCACCGTGAGCTTCAACGCCGACAGCGCGTCGGGCTCGAGGATCGCAGTGAAGAATGCACCCAGGCCATTCTTCAAGCCCTGGGTTACCACAATCAGCAACGGCAACAGCAGGAACAGTACGAACACCAGCCAGCCTAGGCCGATCAGGATGCGTCGCGACGCTGCACTGCCACGCCGGGCGGCATTGGCCGAGGACGCGGCGGAAATAGACGATTGGGACATGTTCCGCGCCTCCTTATGGACGTTCGATGCGCCGCTGCAACAAGTTGATCAGCAGCAGCAGAATGAAGGAAACCACCAGCATCAGCACACCAATGGAGGTGGCGCCGCGGTAGTCGTACTGATCGAGCTTGACCATGATCAGCAGCGGCAGGATCTCGGTCTTCATCGGCATGTTGCCGGCGATGAAGATCACCGAGCCGTACTCACCCACACCCCGGGCAAACGCCAGGGCGAAGCCGGTCAGCCACGCGGGCAGCAACGCAGGCACAAGGATGTAGCGGAACACTTGCAGCGGCTTGGCGCCGAGGCAGGCCGCGGCCTCTTCGATCTCCTGGGGGATATCGGCCAGCACCGGCTGCACCGTGCGCACCACGAATGGCAAGGTGACAAAGGTCAGCGCCAGGGTGATACCCAGGGGGGTGTAGGCGATCTTGAAACCCAGGTCGGCGGCAAACTGGCCGACCAAACCGTTAGGCGTGTACAGCGCGGTCAGCGCGATACCAGCCACGGCCGTGGGCAGGGCGAACGGCAGGTCGATCATCGCATCGATGATCTTGCGACCGGGGAAGGTGTAACGCACCAGTACCCAGGCCAGCAACGTACCGATCACGCCGTTGATCAGCGCGGCGTACAGCGCGGTGCTGAAGCTCAGCTTCAACGCCGCCAGCACGCGCGGTGCGGAAATGATGTTCCAGAACTGATCCCAGGTGAGTTGAGCGGCGTGTACAAACATCGCCGCCAGCGGGATGAGTACGATCAGGCTGAGGTACACGACGGTGTAGCCCAGCGTCAGCCCGAAGCCGGGTATGACGGGGGAAATACGACGCGACATAAGAGTCCTTGGTTAGCGGAACGGATATGCGTATGGCCCGCCGTGGCGAGGGAGCTTGCTCCCGCTGGAGTGCGAAGCGCTCCCAAAACCGGTACCCACGGTACATCGTGGTTACCTGATTTTGGGGCTGCTTCGCAGCCCAGCGGGAGCAAGCTCCCTCGCCACGACAAGCCCCGTGCGCAATAGTCGGTATCAGTTACTGCGCCGTGTAGATCTGGTCGAACACGCCACCATCATTGAAGAATTTCGGTTGGGCCGTTTTCCAGCCGCCGAAGTCCTTGTCGATCGTCACCAGGTCCAGTTTCGGGAACTGCTGGGCATACTTGGCGGCGACTTTCTCATCCCGTGGTCGGTAGAAGTTCTTCGCCGCAATCTCCTGGCCAGCCGGGCTGTACAGGTGATTGAGGTACGCGGTGGCGATCTCGGTGTTGCCCTTTTTCTCGGCGTTCTTGTCGACTACGGCCACGGGTGGCTCCGCGAGAATCGACAGGGACGGCACGACGATGTCGAACTTGTCGGCGCCACCGTCTTCCTTCAGCGCCAGGAACGCCTCGTTTTCCCAGGCCAGCAATACGTCGCCCTGACCGTTGTTGACGAAGGTAATGGTAGATCCGCGGGCGCCGGTGTCCAGTACCGGGACGTGCTTGAACAGCTCTTTCACGTATTCCTGGGCCTTGGCTTCACTGCCACCGGTCTTGAGGCCGTAGGCCCAGGCGGCAAGGAAGTTCCAGCGTGCACCGCCGGAGGTTTTCGGGTTTGGCGTGATCACCGACACGTCTTTCTTGATCAGGTCGCCCCAGTCCTTGATGGCCTTGGGGTTGCCCTTGCGCACCAGGAACACGATGGTCGACGTGTACGGGGTGCTGGCGTCCGGCAGACGGCTTTGCCAGTTTTCCGGCAGGGTCTTGCCCAGTTTGGCAATTTCATCGATGTCGCCGGCCAGGGCCAGGGTCACCACGTCGGCGCGCAAGCCGTCGATCACCGCCCGGCCTTGCTTGCCGGAGCCGCCGTGGGATTGCTGGATCTTGACGTTGTCGCCGGGGTGGGACTGCTTCCAGAAGCTGGTGAACTCGGCGTTGTAGTCCTGGTACAGCTCACGGGTAGGGTCGTACGAGACGTTGAGCAACTCATAGTCTTTGGCAACGGCGGAACCGGCAAACACGGCACTGGCCAACGCGGCCAGGGCGTAACGGCGAATCGACGACATAGAAGCTCCTGAAATTCTTGTTGGCGGCATCCTGTAGGAGCGAGCTTGCTCGCGAAAAACCCAGCAGCACCGCGTTAAACCTGATGCGCTGCGTTATCGTCGGCGTTTTTCGCGAGCAAGCTCGCTCCTACTGATGGCTTATTCTTAGGCGGGTTTGTTACCCGGGTTCTGCAGGCGGAATTTTTCCTTGCGTTCGATCTGTACCACTTGAGCGTTGTGCACGGTGATTTCCACTGCGCCGAACCGCAAATCGCGCAGGGCGCTCTGGATCTCACGCAAAATGGTTGCTTCGTCCTGGCCGTCGACGCTACGTAGAGATGCGCTCATGGTCTCGCTCCTGAAATGAATAGTGCCTGGCAGTGGCGGCACTGCTTGCGGCGTGAGGGCGATAGTAGATAAGCGTGGATATTCTTAAAAATACTATTTAAGAATGTTTATATAACCAGAAATAATTTTCTGACAGGACGAGGAGTTGCGTGTGGTTGCGATCCAAATGTGGGAGGGGGCTTGCCCCCGATAGCGGTGGGTCAGCCAAGTTTTTCTAACCTGATACACCGCCATCGGGAGCAAGCCCCCTGCCACATTTTGACTGCATTTCAAGGCTGGATTGGGGGGGCTCGGGTCCAGTCGATAGCGTCGGCAGGCATCGGTCGCCCAAACCAGTAGCCCTGGCCCATATCGCACTGCTGGTCCAGCAGGAAGCGCGCCTGCTCCACCTGTTCGATACCCTCGGCATGCACCTGCATGCCCATGCTTTTCGCCAGGGCGATCACCACGCGCACAATCGCAGCATCGTCTTCATCCCAGGGCAAACCCGCGACAAAACCTTGGTCAATCTTGAGTTTCTGCACCGGCAGGCGTTTGAGCCGCAGCAACGAGGAGTAGCCGGTGCCAAAGTCGTCGATCGCCAGGCGCAGGCCCAGTTCGCGCAGGCGGTGCAGTTGCTCCAGGGCGACTTCCGGGTCGTCCATCACTGCACTTTCGGTGACTTCCAGCTCAAGGAAGGCCGGATCCAGGCCGGTGGCGTGCAGCACCTGGGCAACTTGCTCGTACAGCTCGCGCCGGGCGAACAAGCGGCTGGAGACATTCACCGCAATGAAACTCAGCGGCGCGCCGTGGGTTAGCCACTGGCACATCTGGCGACAGGCCTGGTCCAGCACCCACCCATCAATGTCGGCAATCAGGCCGGTGCGTTCGGCGATGGGGATGAACTCGCCCGGCGGGATCAGACCGCGCTCCGGGTGTTCCCAGCGCACCAGCGCTTCGACGCCCACCAGGCGGCTGTCATGCAGGTCGTGCACCGGCTGGTAATAAACGCGCAGCTCTTGCTGGTCGAGGGCGCGACGCAGCTCGCTGGCGATCTCCACGCGATTCTGTGCATGGGCGGTGAGTTCTTCGGTGTACAGGGCGTAGCCTTCGCGGCCGGCGTTCTTGGCCTTGAACAAGGCGGAGTCGGCGTTGCGCAGCAATTGCTCGGCGCTCAGGGCGTCGCTGGGAAACAGGCTGATGCCAATGCTGGCGCTGATAAACAGCTGGTTGCCGTCAAAAATGAAGGGGTCCTTCATGGCATTGAGCATGCGCTGTGCCAAGGCCGCGGCCTGCAGCACCTGTGGACAACTTTCCGCGAGCACGGCGAACTCGTCGCCACCCAGGCGCGCCAGGGTCACACCGGGCCCGAACAAGCCGCGCAAGCGTTCGGCGACCAGCTTGAGCAACTGGTCGCCGACGTTATGGCCAAGGCTGTCGTTGATGATCTTGAAGTGGTCCAGGTCCATCAGCAGCAAGGCACAACCACGCTTGTGCACCTGCGCCGAGGCCAGGGCCTGCTCGGCACGGTCGGTGAACAGCAGGCGGTTGGGCAGGTCGGTGAGCGGGTCGTGATGGGCCAGGTGCGCCAGTTCGTGTTCGGAGTCCTTGATGGCACTGATATCCGAGAACACCGCGACGTAGTGGCTGATCGTGCCCTGCTCATCGTGGATGACGCGAATGGTTTGCCACTGCGGGTAAATTTCGCCGCTTTTGCGTCGGTTCCAGATTTCGCCGCTCCATTCGCCCGTGCGTTCCAGGGTCTGGAACATTTGCTGGTAGAACGTCGACGAATGGCGGCCGGATTTGAACAGGCTTGGTCGCTGGCTCATGACGTCTTCGCGGCGATAACCGGTGATTTCCATGAACGCCCGGTTGACATGCACGATCAGCCCTTGGGTATCGGTGACCAGCACCCCTTCGCGGGTGCAATCGAACACCGCAGCGGCCTGGCGCAGGCGCTCGCGGTTTTCTTTCAGGGGCTGCTGCAACGCATGGGCACGGGCAAAACGCCGGCCGATCCAGTAGATGACCAACGCGCTGAGGCTGACCCCCACATAACCGCGCACCTGCAGCCAGCGCCCCAGCGCCCATGGCTCATCGATAAAGTTGATCAATACGTAGTTGCTGAGCTGGAGCCAAACAATGGAAACCAGCAGGTATACCAGCCCCGCACGTAGGGCACCTCGGTATGAAAACAGCATATCTTTAGTAATCCTTACTAAATAACCAGAATCGCCCTACAAAGGATCAGGATTATAGATGAGGAAACACCTTGTAAGTCTTATCTGAAACGGCGACTGGTTTTATCCGAAAAGGGAGTGATAATGCGGATGCTGTTTTTTTCTTTATCTGAGGGCCATACAGCCTATGTGGTACAACGGTTTTCTTGATCTGTCAGCCTGGCAACTGGTGGCAGTCACTCTGTTGATGACCCACGTGACCATCATTGCGGTCACCGTCTATCTACACCGCTATTCCGCCCATCGCTCCCTGGAGCTCAATGCGGGCCTTAAACACTTCTTCCGCTTCTGGCTGTGGCTGACCACGGCGCAGAACACCCGCGAGTGGACCGCCATTCACCGCAAGCACCACGCCAAATGCGAAACCGTCGATGACCCGCACAGCCCGGTGATCAAGGGCCTTTCCACCGTGCTGCGCAAAGGTGCCGAGCTGTACCGCGCCGAGGCGGAAAACCCCGAGACCCTGCGCATCTACGGCAAGAACTGCCCGGACGACTGGCTCGAGCGCAAGCTCTACACGCCCTACCCGCTGCTGGGCGTGGCGATCATGGGCGTAATCGACGTGCTGCTGTTCGGCACCATCGGCATCACCATCTGGGCGATCCAGATGATGTGGATTCCGTTCTGGGCCGCCGGCGTGATCAACGGCCTGGGCCATGCCGTGGGCTATCGCAACTTCGAATGCCGTGACGCCGCCACCAACCTGGTGCCGTGGGGCATCATCGTCGGCGGCGAAGAGCTGCATAACAACCACCACACCTACCCCAACTCGGCCAAGCTGTCGGTGAAGAAGTGGGAGTTCGACCTGGGATGGGCCTGGATCAAGGTGTTCAGCTTCCTGCGCCTGGCCAAGGTGCAGCGCGTGGCGCCCATTGCCCACCGCGTCGAAGGCAAGGGCAGCCTGGACATGGACACCGCCATGGCGATCCTCAACAACCGCTTCCAGATCATGGCCCAATACCGCAAATTGGTGATTGGCCCGCTGGTCAAGCAGGAGCTGGAGAAAGTCGATCATTCGGTACGCCACCAGTTCCACCGGGCCAAGCGCCTGTTGTCGCGGGAAACCAGCTTGCTCGATGACCGCCACCACCTGCGCATCCAGAGCATGCTGGAGCACAGCCATGCGCTGACGGTGATCTACGAAAAGCGCCTGGCGCTCCAGCAGATCTGGCTCAAGACCAGTTCCAACGGCCACGATATGCTGGCCGCGATCAAGGAATGGGTGCATGAGGCCGAGGCCAGCGGTATCCAATCCTTGCGCGATTTTGCCCACCAACTGAAGACCTATTCGCTGCGGCCTGCGGCGGTCTGATTGTGACGTGGGAGGGCTTGCCCTCCCACACACTGGCTTTTTGGCGCCATTTTACGGGCACCGCCAATCGGTCACGATCATGGAACTTCACCGCAATTCCCCTCTCTCAAAGAACACTTCGCCATCATGGTGACCCCTTGTAGTGACCGCTGTTCCATCCTGCGGCGCGCCCAGAGAGAGTTGTACCGATGGTTCACGAAAAGCCCTGCCTGCCCGATGTGCCCACTGCCGAGCCGCCCCGCCCGGCCGGCAGCGACCCTGTTGGCGTTGATGCATGCCCAGGGCGAAGTCGAGCGACTGAGTGAGCGTGAGCAACTGCTCAGCTCACTGCTGGTCAGCGTGAATGCGGTGCTGTGGGCCATCGACTGGGAAACACGCCGCGTGCTGTATGTGAGCCCGGCCTACGAGCGCATCTTTGGCCGTTCAGCCGGCTTGCTGCTGGCCGATCACCGGGAATGGCGCAACAGTGTTCACCCCGAAGACCTCGACTACGCCGAACACAGCCTGGCCCGCGTGCTGGAACAAGGCGCCGTGGAAGACCGCGAGTACCGCATCATCACCGCCGACGGGCAAATCCGCTGGCTGTGCGACAAGTGCTACATCAACCAGCAGGTGGTGCCTGGCGAGCCGCTGATCGTGGTCGGCATGGCCGAAGACATCACCGAAAAAAAGCTGCTGGAGCTGGAACTGCACCGCCTCGCCACCACCGACGTGCTGACCCAAAGCAGCAACCGCCGGCACTTCTTCGAATGCGCCAACCAGGCGTTCGACAATGCCTGCGTGCAGGGCACGGCGCTGGCGTTCCTGTTGCTGGACATCGATGACTTCAAGGACATCAACGACACCTACGGCCACCTGGAGGGCGATCAGGTGCTGCGGCGCATTGCCGAGAGTGGTCGCGGGGTACTGCGCCGTGGCGATTTGTTCGGGCGCATTGGCGGCGAAGAATTCGCCGCCGTACTGCCCGGTTGCGCACCGGAGATGGCCCTGCAAGTGGCCGAACGGCTGGGCAAGGAAATCCAGGCGTTGCTGTTCAGCTATGAGGGCCGCGAGTTCAACGTGACCGTCAGCCAGGGCCTGGCCAGCTTGTGTGAAGATGACTCCACCCTCGACAGCCTGTTTGCCCGGGCGGATGCGGCGATGTACGAAGCAAAACGCCAAGGCAAGAACCGCGTTATCGCAGGCTAGGCTCGGTCAAAATGTGGGAGGGGGCTTGCCCTAACGCCATTGCCCTCTGTAGGAGCGAGCTCGCGAAAAACGCACAGGCGCCGCGTTTAATCAGGAAACACGCCTTATCGTTGACGTCTTTCGCGAGCAAGCTCGCTCCTACAAAAGCCTTAAGGGCAAGCCCCCTCCCACATTTGGTCTCATTGGCTGTCAGGGTTTGCGTACTCTTGTCAGTTCGGTCAAGCCCACTTTGAGCAGCCGTGCGGTCTTGCTGCCGGCAAGCTCTTGCAGCCCTTCATGCTCGGTCAAGCGCGCCATCTGTGTCGCCAGGTTCACCACCAAGGCTTCGCGTGAATACACACCGCCTTCCAGTGAATAGGTGGCCGCGATCAATTGGCGCAACTCCAACGGCAAGCGCCAGCGCGTGCGCAACGCCGAGCCGTAGGCGGCGCCAAAAGTGTCGAGGGATTCGCCGATCGCTTCGTCATCCAGGGCGCCGCCAGCCTGGCGCCAGTCTTCCAGGCAGCGCAACAAGGCCAGGTCGCCCAACCGATGCAGGATGCAGGCGCTATAGCAGCGCTGGTGATCCAGTTCCAACATGCGCGCCAGGCGTCGGGCGTACTCGGCGCTGTCCTCGGACAACTGCCAGTGCCGCTCGGCGTAGGCCACCAGCCCAGGGTCACCCAGCACCACGTTGTGCTTGAGCGCCAGGCCCAGGATGAGGTTCATGCTTTGCCCGGGGACCAGCTTGTTGAGGGCCGCGTGCAGGGTCTGCACCGGCGTGCCGTGATACCCGGCACTGTTGGCGGCGGCGATCAGCACGGCGGTGATTTGCGGGTCGATACGCACCTGGTCTTCGAGCTGCTGCAGGTCCAGGCCCTCGGGCCCCAGGCTGCGTTGCACCGCGGCTTTAACATCCACACGCAACGGCGCGCCATCGCAGACCTCTCGGCGCCGCTCCAGGAATGCCGGCAAGGTCATTCCCGGTGCCAACGGTGGAATCTCGCAATACACGTTTTCCCCTTCGTTAAGCAGCAGGTCTTGCAGGCGCTGTGTCAGGCCCTCCATGTTCAGCGGGTGGGTCAGGTACGCAGTCGGCGCCAGGGGCAAGGCTTCGCGTACGCTGGCGCTGTCATTGCGGCTGCTCAGCAGGATGAACGGCAGTGCGGGAGAGCGGCGCTGCTGGCGCACACTGCGCAGCAGGCTCAGGCCATCGACGCCCGGTAGCTCCCAGTCCGCAAGAATCAGGTCATAGGTTTTTTCCCGCAACAGCGTGGCGGCCTGCTGCCCATCGGCGCACACATCCAGCCGCGCGTCACAACGCACATTCAACAACACTTGCTTGAGCAGGTCCCGCGACCAAGGGTCCGCTTCGGCAATCAGCACGCGGGGTACAGCGGGTAAATCAACAGCAGTCATCCAGCACGCTCCATCGGCAATGCTTGCACCTTAGACAATGCCGCCGCGTGCGTAAAATGAAGCAGGCACAAAAAAACCGCCGAAGCGGTTCTTTTGCTTTTCGTAGGAGCGAGCTTGCTCGCGAAGGTCGTCAACGAAAACGCGGGCAGCCCTTGAAACGCGGTGCCTGGGCGTTTTTCGCGAGCAAGCTCGCTCCTACAGGGGCGGGGCGTGTCAGAGTTCGGAGAAACACTCTTCGATAATCGCCAGGCCCTTGTCCAGCTGCTCGTCCGGCGAGGTCAGCGGCACGAGGACGCGCAACACGTTGCCGTAGGTGCCGCAGGACAGCAGGATCAGGCCCTTGTCACGCGCCTTGGCCACCACCGCGGCAACGGCCGCCGCGTTAGGCTTGTGGCTGTCGCCCTCTTCAAACAGCTCGACTGCGATCATCGCGCCCAGGGCACGCACATCACCGATCACCGGGTACTTGGCCTGGATGGCCTTGAGGCCCGTCACCAGGCGCTCGCCGACCGCCTTGCAGCGGTCCAGCAGGTGCTCTTCTTCGAACACTTCCATCACGGCCAGGGCCGCCGCGCAGGCAATCGGGCTGCCGGCGTAGGTGCCGCCCAGGCCGCCCGGGGCGATGGCATCCATGTATTCGGCCTTGCCGCATACGCCGGCCAGCGGGAAGCCGCCAGCGATGGATTTGGCGAAGGTGGTCAGGTCGGCGGCCACGCCCATCTGTTCCATGGCGAAGAAGGTACCGGTACGGCCGGCACCGGTTTGCACTTCATCGGCGATCAGCAGGATGCCGTGCTGGTCGCACAGGTCACGCAGGCGCTTCATGAAGGCTTTCGGCGCGACGTAGAAACCGCCTTCGCCCTGCACCGGCTCGATGATGATAGCGGCGATATCACGCGGCTCGGCATCGTTCTTGAAGATGCGTTCGATGCTGGCGATGGAGTCGTCGACGCTCACACCGTGCAGTTCGTTCGGGTACAGCGCGCGGAACACGCCACCTGGCATCAGGCCCATGCCAGCCGAGTAAGGCACGACTTTACCGGTCAGGCCCAGGGTCATCATGGTGCGACCGTGGTAGGCACCGGTGAAGGCAATCACGCCTGCGCGGCCAGTAGCGGCGCGGGCGATCTTCACGGCGTTTTCGACGGCTTCGGAACCGGTGGTGACCAGCAAAGTTTTCTTGGCGAAATCGCCTGGCACCTTGGCGGCGACTTTCTCACACACCTCTACGTAGGGCTCGTAGGCCAGCACCTGGAAGCAGGTGTGCGTCAGCTTGTTGAGCTGCTCGGTCACGGCGGCGATGATTTTCGGGTGCACGTGACCGGTGTTCAACACGGCGATACCACCGGCGAAGTCGATGAACTCGCGACCTTCTACGTCGGTCACCGTGGCGTTCTTCGCGGATTCGGCGAAAATCGGGTGAATCTGGCCAACACCGCGGGGTACAGCGGCTTCGCGGCGTTTCATCAGGGAAGCGTTGGTCTTGCTCATAAAGTCCTCATTCGCCACTCATCGGGTGGCGTGGTCCAAGGCATAGGTGGCGGGGAGGCAACTACGGCAGCATGCGATGATCGACTGCCACAGCTTTCCCGGCCACTACGAATAACGATGTGGAACACGCAAAGGGGCAGCGCTCTCGTGCCCTCTGCGTTTGCTGCAAGCTCTTGCCGGTCAGATGCCCAGGCAGAGGTATTTGATTTCCAGGTAATCCTCGATCCCGTACTTGGAGCCTTCACGGCCCAGGCCCGAGGCCTTGATGCCGCCGAACGGCGCCACTTCGTTGGAGATCAACCCGGTGTTGACGCCGACCATGCCATATTCCAGGGCCTCGGCCACACGGAACACCCGGCCCAGGTCGCGGGCATAGAAGTACGAGGCCAGGCCGAACTCGGTGTCGTTGGCCATGGCGATCACATCGGCTTCGTCTTTGAAGCGGAACAGCGGCGCCAGCGGGCCAAAGGTTTCTTCCTTGGCGACAGCGGCGTCTTTCGGCACATCGACCAGAATGGTCGGCTCGAAGAAATTGCCTTCCATCGCCTTGCCACCGGCCAGCAGCTTGGCGCCTTTGCCCAGGGCATCAGCGATATGTTCCTGAACCTTGGCCACGGCTTTTTCGTCGATCAGCGGGCCCGTGGTGGTGCCTTCTTCCAGACCGTTGCCGATCTTCAATTTGGCCACGGCCACCTTGAGCTTTTCAGCGAAGGCGTCGTACACCGAATCCTGGATGTACAGGCGGTTGGCGCAGACGCAGGTCTGGCCGTTGTTGCGGTACTTGGAGATGATCGCGCCTTCGACGGCCTTATCCAGGTCGGCGTCGTCGAACACAATGAACGGTGCGTTTCCGCCCAGCTCCAGAGAGACTTTCTTGATGTCCTTGGCACATTCGGCCATCAGCTGGCGACCGATTTCGGTCGAGCCGGTGAAGGACAATTTGCGCACGATCGGGTTGCTGGTCAGCTCACCGCCAATGTCGCCGGCGCTGCCGGTGACCACGCTGAGCACGCCTTTCGGGATACCGGCGCGGTGCGCCAGCTCAACCAAGGCCAGGGCAGAGAACGGCGTTTGCGAGGCTGGCTTGATCACCATGGTGCAGCCGGCAGCCAGGGCCGGGCCGGCTTTACGGGTGATCATGGCGGCCGGGAAGTTCCACGGAGTGATCGCCGCGGTAACGCCAATCGGCTGCTTGATCACGATCAGGCGCTTGTCGGGTTGGTGGCCGGGGATCACGTCGCCGTAGATGCGCTTGGCCTCTTCGGCAAACCACTCGATAAAGGACGCGGCGTAGACGATTTCGCCCTTGGCTTCGGCCAGCGGCTTGCCTTGCTCGAGGGTCATCAGGCGGCCGAGGTCGTCCTGGTTTTCGATCAACAGTTCAAACCAGCGGCGCAGCTTGTTGGCGCGCTCCTTGGCGGTGAGGGCACGCCAGGCCGGCAGGGCCTTGTCGGCGGCTTCGATGGCGCGGCGGGTTTCCGCGGCGCCCATCTTCGGCACGCTGCCGAGAATTTCACCCGTGGCCGGGTTGTTGACCTTGATGGTCTGACCGTTGTCCGCATCGACCCAAGCGCCATCGATAAAGGCTTGCTGGCGGAACAACTGGGTATCTTTGAGCTGCATGTCGGCTTTCCTTAACAGCACCGCGCGCACGCGGAGCGAATTAGAGTTGTTGAAAGGCGCCTTGTGGGCTGCCGTCAGGGAAATCAGCCCCAGCGCGCGGGAGAAAAATACAGCGCACGGGAGACAGAGCGTTTGAAATCTCAAACGAATCCTAGGATCAATGGGGGTACAGGGCAATAGGATGTTCGAAAAAAAGAACGATTATGGCGCATCTGGTTCATCTTTCAGATCAAACGCACACACGACAACAGCCCCGGAGCCTTGTGGGCACCGGGGCTGTTGTGGCCTTGCAGCTTAAGGTTGGAAAGACTTGAGCACGGCCAACAGGCTGGTCAAGTTGTCGGCCACGCCGCCCTGGGCGACTTTTTCGGTGGCCGACGCGCCGGCGGTGGTGTCGACACTGTAGATCTGCATCACGCCCTGGTTGGTGGCCGCCTGGGCCAGGGTGTTTTGTTGCTGTTGGGCCGAGACCGAGTTCTGGAACAGGATCGCCGTGGCCTGGCCCATGGATTGGTAGATCGTGCTCATGGCCATCGCGGGCGATTCGGCAACGACCTTGACGTTGGTCTGGGTGACGGCATCGGTGATTTGCGGGCTGACAGTACTCATGGTTGATACTCCTGGGTTGAGAAAGAACAACTTCCGTTATTGCTCAGTGCTTAAGGCTGGAAAGACTTGAGCACAGTCAACAGGCTAGTGAGGTTATCCGACACGCCGCCCTGGGCGACTTTCTCGGTGGCCGCCGCACCGGCGGTGGTATCGACGCTGTAGATCTGCATCACGCCCTGGTTGGTGGCCGCCTGGGCCAGGGTGTTTTGCTGCTGTTGGGCCGATACGGCGTTCTGGAACAGAATCGCCGTGGCCTGGGCCATGGATTGATAGATGGTGCTCATCGCCATCGCTGGCGATTCGGCCACCACTTTGACGTTGGTCTGGGTGACCGCGTCGGTAATTTGCTCGTTGACTAATGGCATGATCAATTTCCTTATTTAGTGCACGGTGTATTCCGTGTTCATCAATGAACGTTGCGAAACAAGGGCTGTGAAACCTGTGGCTTCAGGATTTCGCAGGTCCGGCCAGGGCGGCCTCGATCCGTGCGATCAACTGCTGGATCTCCTTGTTCACTTCACGCTTGAGATCCAACTGCTCGACGCTTTGATCGGGCGCGCCACTCAGCGCTTGGCGTACCGCCGCCTCACTCTGCTGGGCGGCCTGGCGAATTGCCTGCTCGTTGGTCTTCGATTGTTCAAGTACCTGCACCGCGCGCTTGAGGCTTTCGTCAACGATAGCGCGCGGCGCACCGTCGAACATCTGCGGGCTGCGCAGCATCGCCTCAAGACGCTGGCGATCAACGCTGGATAGAACTGGTGGCTGCATGTGAACCTCCTGCGGCGCTGGCTTGACGGCAACAGCGCCGCTAAAGCCGCACCTCAACGTTGTCCTGCCAGAATCCTGCAAAGTAAAAGTGCGGCGAGGAATCACAGAAGGTCGCCAACTCCGCAGGCGTTATGGCGCTAGGCTGGTTGGGGAAAATGGCAGGCGGAGGCGGCAGCAGATTAGCTTCGTTGTAAAGGTTGCCGACTTCATAGCAGTTGGCCGCGAACTGCGAACAAAAGGACCCGCTGCCGATGTCGATGGACTCGTTGATCCGCGTCACCAGGCTGGTATCGGAAGTCCAGCGCCGGAAAGCTGAAATCATCGCGTTCCACACGCTGTAGCGGCCCCGGATATCACCGCCGATCTTGTCGAAGTAGAACTGCTTGGCAGCTACCGTCGCCGCCTCGCCCAGTTCGGTATCCACGCAGGAAAACACCATCGCCGAGCGCGGCGGTTTTTCCAGGCTCAGGTCGGTCAGGGCCAGGCCACTGCCCACGCTTTCGATCACCAGGGTGTCGCTCACCGCAATCGCCGGATGCACCACGTTCAGGTACGTCGTGTCCTGCGAGAACACCTTGGCCTTGACCAGTTGACCGGCTTTGATAAACGCCCGCGTAGCGCTGTCGTCATCTTGTTTGACAGAAAAAATAATATCTCCAGGCTGCATGATGTCGCTCCTCATTCAAGAAAAGTTGCTTTCAAGTTGCTGTCGCACCGCCCCAGCCGAACGCTGGAGCGCTGTGCTCGGTTCAGGCCGCTGGCGCGGCCCGGTTGGCCAGGGTGCTCGCGTACTTGGCGATGCTCTGGTCGATCTTGTCGATGGCCACGCTCGCGGCTTCGGCTTCCATCGCCCCGGCGGCGGCGGCCACAGCGGCAGCGGCGCCCACCAGCAGGTCGGTGGCTAACGCGCCCAGTGCATCCTCGGCGGCGCCCGGCAGGTTGTTGTTGACGATGTTCTCGGTCATTTGCTGGAGCAGCACGGCCTGGGCCGCCAGGGCGATCTTGCTGACCCCGTCGAAATACCCCGCCGCCGCCTGCGCCACCAGGCCGGCCGCCTGGCTGATCATCATGTCGGCCGGCACCGCGATCTGGGCCGGCGCATAGGCGAAGTTCTGCGCGTTAGTGAACTGCACCGCCTGCACGATCTGGCTGTTGAGCGCCGCCGTGCTATCGGTTGACGGCGCGCTCACCTGGTTGAGCAGGTGCTCGTTCATGCGCGCCATGATCGAGCGCGAAGCCGGTGCGGCGGGCGCCGGCGCAGGTGGGTCGGCGGCGGGCGTTGCTTGGGAGGCGGCGGGTTTCTTTCTGCTGAACCACGACATGATCGATCTCCCCAGGCCTCAGCCCTTCTCGCCAATCTGCATGATCAGCGCCACGGCCTTGGAGATCACCGCATTGGAAATCTGGTTCATCGCCTGCTGGCTGTTGACCGCGTTCTGCAACGACAGGCCCGCCGCACTGCTGGCGACCTGATACAGCGACGCGATGGCCTGGGCCGGCGCCTCTGCCACCACCTTGACGTTGGTTTGGGTGACCGCGTCGGTGATCTGGCTGTTGACCTCTGTCATACATCTCTCCTTGATGGCATTCGCCCAGGGTTGGGCGTGGATAGTGGCGGCAGGACGCGCTCATACAACTAGAACGCCCCGCGCCGGGTTCTGTGAATCCAGCTCAGCGCAAGGCACTGCGCAGCAGTTGCACGCGCTTGCGCACCAGCGGCAACTTGACCTGCAACTCGGCGGCGATTTGCGGATATGGCAAGTCATCGACAAAACGCATCTCAAACAAGCGCTGCTGCATCATCGGCAACCGCGCCACCTGCGCCTTGACCCGCTCCAGGCGCTCGTAGCACTCCACCCGCTCCAGCACCGACGCGCAGGGCGCGGCGAGCGCGGCCAGGTGATCGTGCTCAAGGTCCACCGAATCATCAAACAGCCGCCCCTCGCGCTTGCTGCGCCGCAAGCTGTCGAGAAACACATGGTCGAGTACCAGAAACAGAAACCCCTCAGGGTCGCGAATACGCTCGGGCGAACGCCGAAAAAACAGCAGGGCCTTGATCGCCGTGGCCGACAACCACTCCTGGCCCTGATCCAGATTGCCCTTGGCCCGTCGCAGCGCACGCCGCTTGAGTTCACCCTGCACGGCGCGCCAACTCGCTTCGAACAAACGGTCATCGGCGGCCCATTGATCCTTGAACTGAACAGTCATCCCCATCGCCCGCACTCCTGTGCATCCTTGATGAAGGGCCAGTCTGCGAGGGCTCGACGGGGGTACGCTGTTACCTGGGGAACACTACGGCAACTAATTCAGCGCAAAAGCCTTGCGCCGCAACTGCTCGACATCGTTGATCACCATGCGCTCCAGATCGCCGCTGATCACCCCACTGCGGCGCCACACTTGCAGCTGCACATTAAGCTTGGGACGGCTGGTGTTCAGCATCGACGCCAACACCCCCTGGCTGGCGGGCAAAGACACACAGGGCATGGCCAGCGCCAGGTCGATCTCGCCCAGGTTGGCCAACAGAAACCGCGCCAACCGCGACTCCAGCCGATGCAGGCACACCAACTCCAACAACTCGATGGCGTGTAGCAAACGCAGCATCATCAGCATCAACAAACGCCGCAGAAACACCGGCTCCTCAAACAACACAGCAAAATGCCGGCTCCCCAACTGCAACAAACGCGTGGGCCCGCTGGCAAAGGTAGAAGACTCGCGCCCATGATCCTTGATCAACGCCGTCTCCCCCACCACTTGCCCGGCCCCAGTGCTGCCGATGATCTGCTCTCGACCATCCGGCCCATGCACCACCGAATAAATCCGGCCCTCCACCACCAGCGCAATGAATTCGAGGGTGTCGTCCTTGAAATACAACAGCTCACGATCATCCAGCGTGCGCTCCACCATATGGGTGGCAACGTAGCGCAAGAGGTGCTCCGGCATACCTCGAAACAAATCGGAGCGAGCCAGCAGGGTTTGTCTGAGCGGGAGATCGAGCATCACGGTTCCTTTGGAATGCATGCGTTCACCTGGGGAATTGCGGCGTGGAAGCGGGTTAAAGCCACAAGAGCAAAGCAAACAAAGGGACGCGCGGCGCGGGGAGTTGTGAATGAGGGTGGCGATTAGCCATTTTTTCGGAAATGGACGACAGGGAGCGGGGGAAACGCTGGAATGGACGCATCAGGTCGACATGGGTATGATGTCGCCCGCACAAGCATCCGTAGCTCAGCTGGATAGAGTACTGCCCTCCGAAGGCAGGGGTCGTGGGTTCGAATCCCGCCGGGTGCACCAGATATGAAATGAAAAAGCCTCAGGTCGGGAGATCTGGGGCTTTTTTGTTTTTTTGGGGGGAGGGAGGGAGTTGAGTTACGTTGGGGTTGGGGTTGGGGTTGGGGTTGGGAGTTACTCGACAGGGCTTTGGTTTGAGATGTGCGGGATTTCCGTCTTCTTTTTTTGTCGTGAAAATAAATCTGTCCCCTTATTCGGTCCCCTTATTCGAAAAAGAGCGCACTTGAGTGAGCGGTTTAAGGCGATTTAATCTGAAGCCGATGTAGCACTGGAAAAGGCGCAACAAGCCGAGCGCGACGCTGCAACGTCCTACGCCAAAAGCCTCGCCAGCGGAGATACCGAAGGGGAAAAATCGGCAAGCGGCGAAATCCAAAAGGCCGCTAAGCAACTGGCAACAACGGACGAGCAGGTCAGAAGGCAAGACCTGATCCTCGGTGCTCTGCAAGTCGAGCTCGATACGCTTGAGACTCAAATTACGAATGCCCGCCAACGTTGCGATGAAGCCAAGACCACAGCATTGAATGCCTTAGGATTTGCGTTGAGTGAAGAGTGGAACGCAGCTACTGAGCAACTGCTCGCTGTAGGCGCCCGGATACTTGCCGTCAGCTACCAAAAAGGCGGAATGGGGGACGCCTTGTCCGGACTTGATGTTCCGAGGTTTGGCCCTTTCCATTCGAAACTAGACCGCTCTGATATTGCTTCCAGCGCACGCCTAATTTCCTTGGAGGATCTACTAGCTGTATGACTCTGAAATAGCCCGCGGTAGCGGGCTATCTATTACATGGAACTTGATTTACAGAACATTTAAAAAGCAATTAGAGAACATGACAAAATCACTAATTAGCGAAGTATTACTATTTTTTTGACGATGACGGTCTATCCGAACTCAATGCATTGGTCGCCTTGGGCTTATAATTAGGCGAAAAAGCTGATTCGAAAATCCGCCCATAATAACTACGTACCAATAAAGGAGCTATCATCACCCCTGGAAGCAACATTGGGGATACAGCTGATGCTGATGCTGATGCTGATGCTGATGCTGATGCTGATGCTGTCGAAGGCTGGGGGGAATCTCTGAAAACCAAATGACCGCAAACAAAACCAGTCGTTAGTATCACCGCAATTATTATCCATACAATTGAATAACGCCAAGCCTGTCCCTTAAGGTATTCACGATTACGGATACGAATCGGGCTAAAAGCATGATCAATTTCAACAGATTGCAGCACCATATGGTAATTGAGTTTAAGAACCTGTTCTATTGTATCAACACCTTTATCGTATTGCCCGAGAGAGCTAAAGCATGAAAACACCACCCAAACTGTCATCAAGATGCTCAGTAGAACAACCACCCATATATAAACCGTAGAAAAAATAGCGCTAACATTTGTATCCTTCAATCCATTAACTACGACAACAGTTAAAATAAACGTCAGAAGAACAAACACACCATTCTTTAAAGAGTCAACCAACGACTCAACCAACGCTTGAGTCTTAGTTGTAGTATCCACCAACACATCAGCGACTTTACTTTTGACTTCAAGATAGCTTTCAATATTGCCCTTTAAATAAATTTGATAGTTCGAATGGATCGCACTAAATATCTCCGGGTGAAGTGCAACATCTTCCAACCTACCTACATATAAGGATAGGACGTTCCTAACTAAACCAATCTTATCTGAGCTGCCTCCAACTCCATAAGCCCAATCTGCAATCTTGTACAACGAATCTTTGACTGGGAGAATTTCATTTAAAAAAACCACACCAGCTATGTTTTTATAACCGCAAATTTTATAGCTAAACTCGCCACCAGAAGTCAATTCCGCACTATTTGATATAAATACTGCCGCCAAAAGCGAACAAGCCTTAGCGAAAAATAAATCAATCGCCGGCACTCCAGTTGACTTATCAAGCCTAAAGTCTTTAGGGATAAAATTTCCAGGTATTGTTTTATTGAAAGAATTATCCTTAAAAAGATCTAGAGTTGACTGCCTTTCCTCTGGTGACAGTTGAACCTTAATATCATCTGCCGCCTCTGGCGCAGCTGATCTAAAAACAATACTAGGAGTTGCGCAGGCACTAATTACTCCAGAAACCTCAAAAATAAGAGAATCAGTCATGCGAGACGCCAAGGCACTTAGCACATGCAATATCGGTTCTTGAGCGAGATAATTACCAAATGCGACTGGATTGTAAATCGACAATGTACCTTGACTTAAATTTTTACTAACAACCATTTCAAGTGAAAGATCGCATTCATCTTCATCATCCGAATCCAGAAATTCACACACTAAATTTCGAGTGGCAAGATCAAAATCACTTATACTTTTGGTTTCCCCCTCAAAACTTATCGCCAGAGAAAATCGATCACGATGAGAAATATTTGTTGACCACGATTCAAGCACACTTTCAATTTTTTGTTTACATTCGTTTGCCGCGCAGCGGACGGTCGTTCTTAAACGATATTGATCAAGCCGCTCCTCCTCTTGAGTAACGGTCATTTCAGAGATCGACTGCCGTAACATCACACAGCATTCCACGGTTTCGGTGTAAATTTGCTCGCAGAATTCGGAGCATCTATAATTATCACGGACTGTCCATCAGGCGTTTTTGACGACCAAATCTTATCACTAATATTCGCTATATCTTCATTATAAGACACACTAACCTCTTCTGAAACAGCTACCGTATGGCGACGATAGGGGACCGAAGCAGGAACCAATGTAAATTGTCCATCGAAATTTCGCTTCGCGGGAAGTTCTTTTAGCTTTTCAACTATACCAGGAAGCCCCAAACTGAGAGCTGGTTCAATTGGCGTATACTGCGCAAATGTCGCCGTAACAAAATCATCAAAATTAAGCACTCCTACTTGCTTAAAAGCATGCACAGTAGCATTTCTCAATATCGTATAATCCGCTGGCGAGACTGCTTTAACTTTCGCAACAACCCGCATAACTGCTTTAACAGCCTGTTCAGTATTAAAAGCATCTGTACGAAGCTGCTTAAGTTCTAAAACATCCTTCCACCAGTAGGTTGAAGGCTTCGAATTTGTGTCAAACACGAGTGCATTTTGTGCATTTCCGACATTATCAAAAGAAACCTTGCAAGCTTTATATATTTTATTAGACTCACCCAATCCGACTTTTGCTCGAAGATCAGTTTCGTCTAAAAATCTCTGGTGCTCCACTTTCACTCCGAGATAAGTGACAATTGCACCATCACGATATAGAAACTGAAGAAAGCTACCTTTTTTAATATGACCAGTACCAGCAGTGTTCAAGTGACCGTACCGCTCCTCGGTAGTTAACTCGACTCGCAACAAGCGCTCTGCCAACACTTTCGTCTGTGGGTTCACAGCTAGGTCCTGGCTACCATAAAAAGATTGAAGGGAGGTAGCAAATTCTGTGGTAGCGCTGGCGAGTGCGTAAGCACGATTTTGTGGGCGTCCGTTAATCTCGGTTAGCAACTCGTTCAAATAGAGCTCTAAGTCTTCGCGTTCAACGGGCATGGGAATTGCGGCACAGGTCTCGGTATCCATATCAAGATGATGCAGCGCTGTGCTTAAAATCCTGGCAGAAGCGTTAGGTACGATAATGTTCATTCACTTCCTTGTTCCTCTATCGAGCATACGGGGCTTTGTCTGCAGGATCGTACGCTTGTTACACACTCCTGACGACATTATTTTGCCATCACACCACCAGCAATCTACGCTTTGCATCCAAAATCAGCACCACCTTACATTTGTCGCCAGCCGGATCAAGCGGCGCGAACAAGCATAGCAACGACTATGCCTATCACAAGCTAATAAGATCTTTCAGAAAGCGGGACATTCCGTTATCAAAGCGACGTCCAAACCTATTAGCTGACCATCCGGAGTAAATGAGGTGCACTTCGTCACATGCACGAGTGAGAGCTACATAAAAGAGCCGCCGACTCTCCTGAAGCTCGTCGTCGGTTTCATTGCTCCAAGGGAACACACCTTCATCAAGGCCCAAAATAATTACTACTTTGTACTCACATCCTTTAGCTGAATGAAATGTGAGCAGATTAAGCTGATTTGGCGCGCCATCTCGACCTCCAAGCCTTACTAGGTCGAGCCCCACGAGCACACCGCCTGGACTTAGCGCTCGGGACATCGCATCCACTTGAATTCTTTGGTCGTTAAGGGTGCGGTTGGAGCTTAACAGTACGTCGAGCAATTCAGAACGCAGAGCAGCAAGAAACTCAGAAGCATCACCATTTCCTCGCCGATCCCACAAGAATCTGGCCAACATTCGCGCTTCATGATGACGCTCAGTGTCAGAAAGGCGCGCGCTATGAAATCTGCACCATCGGCCAATGAGCCCTCCTAACTTTGGCTGTGCCGCCGTCCAACCTCCTGAGCACCAAGCTGCACAGTCTTCTATCCAGCTGACAACTGCGCATTTTCGATATGGCGCCGCATTATCTATACGTATGAAATTTAAACCTACAGATTGTGCTGAGCCCGCCACGAGATCACCTATCTCTGCATTGCGATAAAGGACCGCGATATCACCCAACTGACGACCAGGTGTATTTGATAAAACATGAGGAATGAGATCTTCAACTGCATACCGAGCTTGATCCGCAATCCCAAGAGGCCTATGAATAATTTCTACCTGCGCAACTCGCGCGACATTAGATGACCGGTATCCACGCGCCTCCCCTAACGCTATTTCCGCAGCATCAATGATCTCGTTCGCGCACCTATAGTTTATGCTCAATCGAACGCATTGCACGTCTGGTCGGGCAGCCAACTCTAGTAAAAGACTGCTATCTGCCCCGTTGAACCCATACACCGATTGATCCGCATCTCCAACCGCAAATAAACGGACACCACCATTAAAAGCTAATCTCTGGACAATTTGATGCAGACCGACTCCCAAGTCCTGATACTCGTCGATTGCAAGCACAGGAAACTTCGCTCGTATAATTGGCAGCACCCAACTGTGTTGAGTTACGAGACGCTGACCGTATAAAACCAAATCTTCATAATCGATTAGCCCCCTTCTGTGCAACTCTCTTTCATACGCCTCTGCAAGTTCGGAAAGTTCTGGCTCGGATTGCCATTTTGGACTTTGGCGGTCGAAGCATGCCCGTCGGTGATTATCAACGTCATGCTGTCGATATGAGTTACGAGCACCATATAACTGAACAGAAACGGCTTCGAATACAGCACGATTTTGCTGGATAGTTGACACTTCTATTGGGTGTGGCAGTCCCAAATTCGCTAGCCGTGAATAGGGCACCAATAGGTGCCTGAGACAGAAACCATGTACAGTTCCAATAAATAATCTTGATGACTCTTTGATGCCAATCGCATCAAGACGTCTAACTAATTCCCTCGAGCATTCCTGACTGAACGTGATGCAAGCCACTCCTCTTGGAGCGCTGACATCTTCAGCTAATATACGTGCAAGCTTTAAAGCTAATGTTTTTGTTTTCCCACTGCCTGGGCCTGCTAGAACGATACAGTGCCCCGTGGACTCATAGGCTTGCCACTGCCCTAAGTTGTCGTGCAACTCTCGAGACATGGCTAAGTAACGCGAACTAGAATTATGCGAGCTCATCACGGATTCGCTCAATAGCACGTCGAATGTATGTTGGGCAAACTGCGGCCGTCACGTATGAAGCAAGAGCTTGGGCGAAGCGACCTTTGCCAATCCGCTCAATCAGTTCCAAAAGATAATTAACGTCTAGGGAGCCTGGATTAGCAATCCAACCATCAATGCGAGCAATGGTGGCTCGCTGAAGGTTCCTCTCAGATAAAAGTATCTCTTTCATAGCTGGGCCTAGGCCAGCAAGAAAGAGCTCCACCTCTAGGGTGTCATCATTAACAAAACATCCACATGTTTCGGCCTCCTCAAATACGTCAGCGTGTGACATAGTTGAAAAGTCTAAGTTCTCTGTGACAGAAAGAATCGACTCAATCCTTTTACGAGCTAGCGGCCGTTTTCCGGGTACAGGATCTAGATCCGTGATGATAACGTACGGTATCGATAGGCTATTTTCTGCTACCAATTTTATATATGGAGTGAAATTGGTACCGGATACAGAGCAAACTGAAACACCAAGCATATCAAGCTCAATGCCTAAAGCCGACGCAAAAGCTGGCAGGAGAAAACGCTCTGCATCACCTTCTACAAAAATGATTCCTTGGGCGAAGAAAAGCTCGCCTCGTGTAACGTCGATGTATCTTTGTAAGTCGTCTTTATCAGTCCTGCTCAGTGAGACTCTCGCCGTCGACGTTCCGACAGTGGCTTGTTGATTTTGATCATACCTCAGCAGGACGATCGACTTTATAGGTGCAACGCTAGCGATGTGAGGTGAGTGCGTAGTCAGAATCGTCGTGAGATCAGTTGGATTTTGATCTACCACTATTTCATTCGCAAGAAAGTAGCGGTAAACCAACCGCTGCACATGTGGATGGAGATGAGCCTCAGGCTCTTCAATAGCAAAGAAGGTATGGCTACGCTCACCTTCAGCTACCAGGCGATCTAACTCCAAGCTTTTTAGCGCGAGGAAAATCAGATTTGCGGTTCCAAGGCTCGCATCTCCAATACCTCTCACACCTTGGTCGATGAGAATACGCAGTCCACGAAGTAAAGTATCGACACCTGTCGGGGCCAAACCAAGTTTGATAGGCACCGTATGGCTTGATCCTACAATCTGAGTAAGCCTACCCCCGATACGTTCAGCAACCCTGACTACCTCATCTCGATCAGCTAGCTCAATCTGAGCCTCGGCTATCAACCCCTGAATTTCCTCTCTTGCATCATCGTCCAGTTCTGACGTGAGCTCCTCGATCATTGGTCGTAAGGGCGATCGGCGCCAAGTGGATAGGTCCTTCTCAGCGTCTCGAAGAGCGCCCTGAACGTCTAAGGGAATTTGACGACGCTGTGTCGAGGTAAACGTATTGTCCTCATCAGTTCCGCCGAAGATGACGAACTCATAATCAGCCAGAGACCTAGGAGGTAATTCTTCCAAGCTAGTTTTTGGTTGGAACCGATAAGTGAGGCGGGCTCTCAATGGAGGCCCAGGGGCAACAATGCAGTCAGCTAATGTAGCCACTAAATTCGGATTTTGGTCGAAGTCAGTCAACCAGACCGAGATCTCGACCGTTGCGCCAAGTTTTTCGTCACCTAACCCATCCCAGAAATGCTCAAGCCCCAATTGCCTATCCCGGTCGGACAGGCTGGGGTCTAGAACCAATTGTAAAGCTCGAATCAGGTTGCTCTTACCTACCTTATTCTCGCCAACCACAACAATGCTCTTGTCCGTACGGATATCAAGAAGCTTAAAAGTTGCGAAATTTTTGATTCTTATTCTACAAATTCGCATCACTGCTCCTTGCGTAAGAAAATCAGCGTCCCCGGAATTCTGTAACTGCCGACGCAGCTTTGAGCGTAGGCACTACTCCACACTAAAGCCTAAAATCCCGGATGTGTTACACGTGTTTTCCATTTTAGATACAGTGTAACGGTCGCTACTAAAGTGTGTAACGCCAATAAACCCTTTAAAATTCAATAACTTAATTTTATGCGTTACACCCGTTACCCCCGTTACACCGGTTCTGGATAAGAACTCCAGTAATTCCCCAATGCCCCGGATATACCTTACCTCCAGCGCAAAAGCGACTATCTCTCCTCTCCCTCTGTAGGGCCTGGCAGATTTCGCTAGCTCCACCTTCTCGGATCAGAAACCTGCGCTAAAGGAACCGTCTCAGGAAAAGGTGGTTAACAAATCCTCTGTGGGGGGCCCCTGGAGTATGGTTTGTGAAACGGGGTAGGAAACACGCGGGATCGTGTTAGCGAAATGGCGCCCAGCTTAGTGAACAGGTGAACCTGGAGAACTCCAGTTCACCTGTGCATGTGTCCTACCTTTTCAGCTGTCTGAGGGTACCGTTACCAATACGGTAACGATGCCCTTTTTTCTTCAAGATCCTTTCAATTTCAACGTTGAAATTTCAGTAAGCTGGTGCGGTTGCCGCTACCACGATCCCGCGGGTTTCATGCCCCGTACCTGAGCTAAAGCCTCAGGGTCCCCGGCGACTTCTAGCATCCCAGCACCGCTTTAGTTATCGTCTCGGCCCTCGATTGGTTCAAGGATGATAGGCATGTTCTGGAAACGCGATAGAACGGTTCGGGTAGAACTCACCACCCCGATCAACATAGTGCAGCCGCTAGCGGGACCACCTCCTCTCGACAAGGTCAGCACCATGCCTAATCAGGCGAAGAGGATCGATGCCGATCTGGTGTTTAAATTCGGGACATTCCTAATCGTGGTGTCGCAGGCAATTCTGATCGTCTGGGGTTACCTAGAGCTTGCGGCTTACTACGAGCAATTTGGTATAGGTACTAGCGAGCTTGAGCTTGGCACTCCTACGCTGCTGGTGTACGGCTACAGCTACACGTTCTCCGAGCTAATGGGCACTGTAGATAAGGTGCCGGTGCTCGGTGCGTACATCCCAGGGGCTGTATTTATTTGCATGGGTGCGGCTGTCACATTTCTCTTCTTTGCGATGCACGACGCCAGATCATTTGGGGGGATGGTCCAGAGAAGCGTGCTGGTAGGGCTCGTGCTTATGCTGATATTTATCGCTCCGACGGCAGCCGTTCGGAACGGCATCGAACGAGCAGGAAAAAGTTACGAAGCTGAAACAGGGGTGCAAGCAAGCTACGGACTATCAAGAGAGCACACCATTGTCACAGAGCAGAAAGAAACGCTAACCGGTAGGCTGATCGTGGCCGATACAAAGTCGACCTACCTCCAAATTAAAGATGCTGTCTACAAAATCGACAATGCCTCAAACCGCGTGGTGAGAAAAACGTTGCTCAAGCCTGAACTTGAAACACCTTCTAAAAAGGCCAATGGGGATGCTGGTCCGAGCGCCCCTAAACCTGCCTAGGAAACGGCATCCTGTATGCCTACGTGTATGCCTAACCGAATCATAACCAACAAGACCCAGTAGATACGGTGCTTTTACTGCTCAGTTCAAACGACGCCGGGGCACCAGATATGAAATGAAAAAGCCCCAGATCGTGAGATCTGGGGCTTTTTTGTGCGTGCTGATTCAGCGCTTCTGCAACACCTCCAACCGCGCCGGCAGATCCTCCTTCGGAAAGCGCTTATGCAGCGCCAACAGCTTTTCATCAGCCGCCTTGCTCTCCCCTGCCTCACGCAGCTTCACGATGGCCTGCAACTCCTGCTCCAAAGATGGCAATGCATTCGGCGCCGCCTTGCTGAGTCTTTCCGCTGGCGGGGCCGCCATTACGTCAGCGATTTCAGCCTGTGCAGGCGCACTTTCAACCCGTGGCGCCATCGCCATGCGGGCCATTGGCGCGGGGGCGGAAAACGCTTGCGGCACTGGGTGGGCGGCTTCTTCGTGGTGCAGCGCGGAGAATGTCGCGGTGGAGATCTCGGGCTGCGGCACGGGGGAGCGCATGACCACGCCGATCATCAGCGCCAAGCCGGCGACGGTGGCGAATGCCATCTGCCAGCGCGGGCGTTGGCAGGCTTGCAGCCAGCGCCGCCACAGGCTCGGCTGCGGCTGCGGGGCTTCGCGGCGGGCGGCGTTGAGGATGAAGGCGTCCAGTGACGCCGGCGGCTCGCCGCTGCTGTGTTGACGAAAGTGCTGGATCAGCCCGTCGTCGGTGTCTGGGTCGTGTCGGGAGTCGTTCATGCGGGTATCTCCTCGGCCAACAGGCGGCGCAGTTTCTGCTGGGCGTAGCGCAGGCGGCTTTTTACGGTTTCCAGCGGGGCGCCGGTGAGGGTGGCGATCTGCGGTACCTCGAGCTCGCCGTGCAGGCGCAGCAGGAAGACTTCGCGCTGGTCTTCGGGCAGGTCTTGCAGGGCGGCGTCGAGGCGCGCCTGGTCGCGGCTCAGGCTCAGTTGTTGCTCGGGGCCGGCGCTGCTGTCGGGTTGGGCGTGCAGTTGCTCATCGTAGCTGTCGTGCAGGGGGTTGTGGATGCCGTGCTTGCGCCAGTGGTCGATCAGGCGGTTGCGGGCGATCTGGAACAACCACGTACGAAAACTCGCCCGGCCCTGTGGCTGGGTGTTGCTGCGGATCAGGCTGAGCCAGGTGTCCTGGTAGATCTCTTCGGCCAGTTCGGCCTTGTTGCACAGGGACATGAGAAAGCGGTACAGGCCCTGGCGGTGGCGCGTATACAGGGCTTCGAATGCGCCAGCGTCACCGGTTCGGTAGCGGGCCAGCAGCGATTCGTCGCTGGGTGAATCGTCTGGAACGGCCATCTAATAGTGAACTCCTTCTTTCAGTCGAAGCTGATCTAACTGTGGGAGGGGGCTTGCCCTAATGCCAGTCAGTTAAGCGGTCATCGCCTTCTGTAGGAGCGAGCTTGCTCGCGAAAAACGTCAACGATAACGCGTCTTTGCTGAATGAGCGCGGCGCCTGTAAGTTTTTCGCGAGCAAGCTCGCTCCTACAAAAAAGCCTTAACTGACTGGCATTAGGGCTTGCCCTCGATAGCGGTGGGTCAGTATCAAATAGGCTGGCTGACACACCGCCATCGGGGCAAGCCCCCTCCCACATTTGATCTTCGCTGCTTTGAGCATTTCGTTCGGCATTAGGGCTTGCACCCTCCCCCATTTGGGCATTGTGATGAGCCCGATCAGGGTTTGAGGCTTCGGGCTAATTCGACCAGTTGTACAAATTCGTTGCGCAGGCCGAACGGGTCATCGCCGCGGGCCGAGCGTGCCAGTGTGGCGGTGTCTTGCAAACTCATGTTGCCAGTGTAGCGGCCATCGCCCTTGAGCTGTTGGGCGAACGCGGCAACGGCGGCCGAGAAGCGCAGGTCTTCGCTGGCTGGGATGGGTTGGTTGGCGATGGGGCGTTCGATCAATTGGCTGCTACCGCCCGCAGCAGGTTTGTAGCGCACCCGTAGCATCGCCAGCTCGTCGGATTTACCTTCAACAGCAGGCGCGGCGGCATAGCGCAACGGCTCCAACCAACCCTTCTCGCCCTTGGGCACGATTTCGTACAACGCGGTCACTGTATGCCCCGCGCCGATTTCGCCGGCATCGACCTTGTCGTTGTTGAAATCTTCACGCTTCAAGGCGCGATTTTCATAGCCCAGCAGTCGGTACTCACTGACCTGCGCGGGGTTGAATTCCACCTGCAATTTCACATCCCGGGCGACCACGGCCAGGGTCGAGCTGAGTTGCTCCACCAGCACCTTGCGCGCTTCACGCAGGTTGTCGATATAGGCGTAATTGCCATCGCCCGCATCGGCGAGTTGTTCCATCAGGTGTTCGTTGTAGTTACCCACACCAAAGCCCAGGGTGGTCAGGGACACACCGTTTTTACGCTGCTCGACCGCCATTTGCTTGAGGCTGTCGAAGTCGCTGATGCCCACGTTGAAGTCGCCGTCGGTGGCCAGCAGGATGCGGTTGATACCCTTGTCGATAAAACCCTCGCGGGCCATCTGATAGGCCAGCTCGATGCCGGAGGCGCCTGCGGTGGAGCCACCGGCGGTAAGTTGGTCGATGGCGTTGCGGATCGTGTTTTTGTTACGCCCGGAGGTGGGCTTGAGCACCACGCGGGATTCACCGGCATAGACCACCAATGACACACGGTCCTGATCGCGCAGTTGGTCCACCAGCAATTTCAACGTGCTTTTCACCAACGGCAAACCTTCGCGACGGTCCATGGAGCCGGACACGTCCACCAGGAACACCAGGTTGGCCGGCGCCAGGTCCGCCACGGCGCGGTCGGAGGCCTTGATGCCGATGCGCAACAATTTTGTGCGCGGGTTCCAGGGCGTGGCGGCGAGCTCAGTGGTGACGCCAAAGGGTGAACCATCGGTGGGCAGCGCGTAGGTGTAAGGGAAGTAATTGACCATTTCCTCCAATCTCACAGCGCCTTCGGGCGGCAGGCGACCTTGATTGAGGAAACGCCTGACGTTGGCGTAGCTGCCAGTGTCGACGTCGGCGCTGAAGGTGGAGACCGGGGTTTCGGCGACGCGATGCACCGGGTTGTCCGGCAGGTTGGCGTATTGCTCGCGAGGTTCGCTGCGGTAGTCCATCGTCGCCATTTCCCGCACCCTCATCGGTGCCGGCATCGCCATGCGTTTGACCCTAGTGCCCTGGGCCGGCGCGCTTTGCAGCTCGGCGACGGGCGCCGGTTCAACAGGCTTGGCAACATCCGGAGACGACGACAGCCCACACCCGGCCAGCGTCACCAGCAGGGTAACGGCGAAGCCTTGGGCAGCGGGACGCAGCAAAAGCAGAGAGCGGGACATGGGCTGAACCTCGTGAATGAATGATCCGTTCAACCGATCAGACGTAGCGCAGCCCCCCTCCGGGTTAAACGCGGATATTGCGCCGTCAGCTCGCTGCGTCACTTTTCGAGACATAACCAACTGAACCTGCCATTACCACCCACCACATATCGAGGGTCCGCCTCCCTATCAGAACCGTCTGTTTCTTGAGTGCTTTGGAGGCTTTTAAATCAGAGAAACCGCGATGAACTCCGTAAACAACACCCTCGCACACCGCTATCAGCCACCCTCATTCGCCGAACGGCCCAGCTATGCCGGGGCGGTTTCAGGTAAGCCGTCCTACACCACCGAGCAAGCGGCAAAGCAGATCACCCGAACGGGCTATCGCTGGAAAGAGCGCAACAAAGACGGCACCACACCTATCGGCTATCGTTTTTTCACACCCTCGCAAGCCACCTACAACACACCCGCCGGCGCTAACGAGTTCTCCCCGTCGCAAAAAGAGCAGGCCAGGCGCGCCATGCAGTCTTGGGCGGATGTCGCCAATATCACCTTCACTGAGAATGCACCCGAGGCCAAAGGGCAACTGTTACTGGGCAATGACCCGAACCAGACCGGCCATTCGGGCCGTGCGTCTTATCCAGGCATCTACAGCGATGGCACACAGGCCTGGTTCGCGTCCGATGGCATGAATCGCCCCTTCTCCCAGGGTAGTTTCAGCCGCTATCTGCTGGCCCATGAGATCGGCCATACCCTCGGGCTCATGCATCCCGGCAAATACAACAATGGCGGCAGCTACGCTGAAAACGCCGGCTATGCCGAGGACAATCGCGCCTACAGCCTGATGAGTTACTGGTGGGCTGGTCACCTGGGCCATGACCACAACAAGAACGGCCAAACCCACTATGCCAGCGCGCCGCTGATGGACGACATCACGGCCATCCAAAAGCTCTACGGTGCCAATTACAAAACCCGCGACACGGACACGGTGTACGGCTTCAACTCCAATACCGGGCGTGACTTCCTCAGCCTCAACTCAGCGGACGACGCGCCCGTGTTCAGCGTGTGGGATGGGGGCGGCAACGACACCCTGGATTTCTCGCGGTTTCATCAGGATCAGACCATCAACTTGAAGGCCGAACACTTCTCCGATGTCGGCGGCATGAAAGGCAACGTCTCCATTGCCAAAGGCGTGACCCTGGAAAATGCCATCGGCGGCACGGGCGCTGATCGACTTATCGGAAACCAGGCCGATAACCGCCTGACCGGTGGCCTGGGCCAGGACACCCTTACCGGTGGGTTGGGCAAGGATACCTTTGTGTATAACAACGCCAGCGAGTCGACCCAACAGCGCCCCGACCTGATCACCGATTTCACCAGCGGGCAGGACAAGATCGATGTGTCTGCCGCGCTGCAGGCCGCGGGTATCAATGGCCTGCAGTTTGTGCGCCGTTTCAGCGGCCGGCCGGGCGAGGCGTTGCTCGGTTATGACCCGAACACGCGCCAGCACAGCCTGGCCATTGACCTGAACGGCTCGGGCCAAGCCGGCCTGTATATCAAGAGCCAAGGGCCAATCAAGCCAGACGACGTGATCAGCCAAGCATCCCAGCCGAACCCTATGCCAACCCCACCCGCCCGGGTTACGCCTCAACCGCCAACCCCACGACCGCCGTCGCCAGCGGATGTCACACCGTACAAGCGCCACCCCACGCCAACAGCCGCGCCGCAACAGGCGCCGTTCTCCTTGCAGAACTACGCCAACGCATCCCTTAAGGGCACGCCGATGCATGCAGCGGCCAAGGCTGTGGGCAATATTCGCGAGGTAACAGTCACACGGGACTCATGGGGCTACGAACGCGTGCATACCCGCTCGTTGGGTACCGGCTCGCTGATCAACGATGGCAACAGCGTGCTGACCAACCAACATGTGCGCGACGCGCTGGCCAAGGGCAGCAAGCTCGAACTGTGGCTGGGGTATGAACAAGACAGCACCGGCCGGATGAAGGTAGAGCGCAAAGTGCCGCTGGACCCCAACCCGCTCAGTGGCGACGCGCGGTTGGACTACGCCGAGCTGCGTGTCGACTTGCCTGCCGGCGAGAAAAAAACCTTGGCCGAGCAGTTCCGGCCGCTCAAGTTGGCCTCCGGCCCCCAAGCATCGCCTGGGCAGAAAGTCTTTATGCCCAACCATGGGCAAGAGGCCCTCGGCATTTCATTTCTAAATGCCAAGGGCCAACCCACCACACTCAAGGGATACGACCAGGACAGCCGTAATCAGGGCACGGTCTACCATGATGCCTTCAAGAAGCCCGGCACCTCCGGCTCACCGCTGATCAGCGTTGATACGGGCGAGATCGTTGCCTTGCACAATGGCTCCATCGGCACCAGTGTGAACGGGCAGCGCGACTCTATGGGCACGGCCACCCGCATCGACTTGATCCAACAGCACCGTCGTCAGAGGTGACGCGGTTTACTGGTTGCCGCTGATCAGTCCGTGCCGTACTTCGGGTTACGCGGGCCGTACAGCAGCCCGGTGCGTTGCCCCGCCGACAGCAGGCGCGCACTGGTGATACCGGCAATCGGATGCGCCGCATCGGTAGAGCTGTTGATCACCTGCTTGACCGCTGCCGTGATCAGCATGCCCACCAGGCCGCCACCGTTGTTGTTGCCCTCTTCGCTCGACGCCCGCGCCGAACCGGTCCACAAGGTGGTGCCGGTGCGCAGGTCCACCAGTTTGGCCGAGGCCGTCACCGAGGTGTCGCTGGAGATCAGCATGTACTTGGTACCGTACTCACTGACGGTGATGTACAGCGCCGCGTCGGCACCGAAGATGTCATGCAGCTTGGCGGGCAGTACCGCCTGGATATCATTGGCGGTGGTCAGGCCGTTCTGGCGGAAGGTTTCGTCCACTAGGGCAATCGGCAGCACGTAGTAGCCGGCTTCGGCCAACGGGTAGGTGACTTGCGACACCAGGCTGTAGGACGCCTGCACTTCCGGCGACTCGTTGATCGGCGGCAGTACCAGGATCGACTTGGGCCGCGCCTGTTTGTACGCCGAGTAGTCGACCGTCTTGGGCGCCGCACAACCGCCGAGCAACGCCAGGGCCAGCAAGGCGCCGGTAAGTTTTAACAGGCTCATTTGGTGGCCACTCCGGCTTTGGCGTTTTTCAGCAGAAAGTCCATGTACGCAGCGGACTCAGGGAACAGGGCCTTTTCGGTGCGAAACTCCTGCACCATCTGGTCATCCTTGCCCATGTTCATGTACAGCATGCCCAGGTGCGCGTGGTAACCCGGTGGGGCCTTGCGGCCACTGGCGTTGATCTTCTGCAGGTCGCGCTCCAGTGCTTCCACCTGCGCTTCCTTGGGCTCGCCCTTGAAGTACTCGTAAACCTGCGGCTGGTAGCTTTCCCATTGATACAGGGGCTGGGGCGCCGTCTGGCACCCGGCTACCGTCGCGATTGCTGTCAGCATCAGCGCCAACTTAACTGCCTTGCTCATCCGTGTACTGCTCCTTGAGGTGTTGCTGATCAGTTACGCGGGTTCCAGGCGCCGGCGTTGATGCCGTCGACCAGGCGGTTGATCGCTTCGCGCATGGCCAGGTCGAGGACCTTGCCATTGAGGGTGGAGTCGTAGCTGGCGGTGCCGCCGAAGCCGACCACTTCACGGTTGGACAGTGCGTACTCACCCGCGCCCTGGGTGGAATACACCACTTCGGAGGTGTTGATGTTGACGATATTCAACGCGACTTTGGCGTAGGCCACTTGGGTCTTGCCACGGCCGAGGATGCCGAACAGCTGGCGGTCGCCGGTTTCTTTGCGGCCGAACTCGGTCACATCGCCGGTTACCACGTAGTCAGCGCCCTTGAGCTTCTGCGCGGTGCCTTTGATCTTGGCTTCCTGGGAGATCTCGCCCATGTTGTCGCGGTCCAGCACGCTGAAGCGGTTGGTCTGCTGCAAATGGGTGATGAGGATGGTCTTGGCCTGGCCGCCGAGACGGTCGACACCATCGGAGAAGATGCCGCGCATGTAGCTGGAGCGGTTGTCGAACTTGCCCACGGCAATCGGCACACGTACGCCGGAATAGGCCACGTGGGCGCTGGCGACTTGCTCCACCGGCATCGCGCGGTTGCTCTCGGTGGCGCAACCGGCCACGGTCAACAGCGCCGCGGCGGTGAGGCCCGACAGCAGGATTTTGGACAGTGTCTTCACAGGGTGCTCCTTGGGTGAGGAAAACAGCGTTGCTGGGTTTTCCAAGGAGTTAGGCAGCCTGACAATACGCTGGCCTGAATTCTTCCCTGAAAGACTGTGATGCAACGGCTGCGGCATTTTACGGGGTTGAGAGCGGTTCTCAAGATGTTTCGGCCCGAGTAGTGAAATCCAACACAAACCCAATGTGGGAGGGGGCTTGCTCCCGATGGCGGTGAGTCAGTCAACATATCCATTGGCTGGACTACCGCTATCGGGAGCAAGCCCCCTCCCACACTGGTATCAGAGCGTCGCGCCCTACGTAAGCGGGCCGAGCCAGCGCAAGTTGCCCCGACCCGAACGCTGCGGATTCACACAAACCCAATGTGGGAGGGGGCTTGCCCCCGATGGTGGCGAGTCAGTCAACATATCCATTGGCTGGTCCACCGCTATCGGGAGCAAGCCCCCTCCCACACTGGTATCAGAGCGTCACGCCCTACGTAGGCGGGCTGAGCCAGCGCAAGTTGCCCCGTTCCGAACGCTGCGGATTCACACAAATCTAATGTGGGAGGGGGCTTGCCCCCGATGGCGGTGAGTCAGTCAACCCATCAATGACTGGACTACCGCTATCGGGGCAGCCCTCACGAGTATCAGAACACGTCGCTCAACGTATGCGTGAGCCAGCGCAAGGTGCCCCGACCCGAAACGCGGATTCACTGGGAGGGCTTGCTCCACGATGGCGGTGAGTCAGTCAACATATCCATTGGCTGGACCACCGCTATCGGGAGCAAGCCCCTCCCACACTGGTATCAGAACGTCACGCCCTACGTAAGCGGGCTAAGCCGGCGCAAGTTGCCCCGACCCGAACGCTGCGGATTCACACAAACCCAATGTGGGAGGGGGCTTGAACTGGTCAAGTAATCTTGGACACTGATTAAGGTTCACGCCGCCAACCTTTCCTTCGAGACCGGCGACCGGTAGTCGTTGTAGCTATGAGGTCTGCTGATGTTGTAGCGCGAGACATAGCGCTGCACGTCTGCTCGGGCCTCATGTTCGAGTTTGTAACCCGCTTCAGGCACCCACTCCGACTTCAAACTGCCAAAGAAACGCTCCGTGGAGCGTTGTCCCAGCACTCGCCTTTACGACTCATGCTTTGCCTAAATCCATGTTTCAGCAGCAAATTTCTGAATTTATGACTGGTGTACTGACAACCTTGGTCAGAATGAAACAACACATCCTGAGGATGGCCACGTAGCTCCACTGCCATGCCTAGTGCTTCGCAGGTCAGGATTGGCATCGGAAATCATCGAGAACGACCAGCTACGATCCTGCGAGCGTAGATCAAATGGCTGCGAAGTACATCCACCGCTTGCCGACCTTGATGTAAGTCACGTCGCCACACCACACCTGATTAACCGCCGTCGTCAAATTTCCTTGAGCATGTGCGGCGCTGCAAAACCTCCGCCGGCGACTTGTACTTATGGCGCCTGCGCTGACGACTAGCGATGCCAGCTTCACGCATCAAACTACGAGCCATGTAACACGTCCGGCCACGATGCCCTTTGACGGCTCGCTGAGACAAAGTACGTGCGCCGGCCGACTCCTGGACGCCTTGTGGTGCCTGACCAGCGCGGCTTTGAGCTTGTCCCGTTCGGGATTTGCTCTGCCTTGCGCTGGCGCCAGGCGTAAGCTACTGCCGGGTTGATCCCAAACACCCGACAACACCTTTTAACGCCGTACTGCTCATTAAGCTCATCGATCAGCGTGAATGATCTTTGGCGTCCAAAGCAGGAAGAGCACTGGCGCTTTTAGGATTTCGATATCGGAATAACTCTCTCTAGCAGAGCTTTGAGCCTCTGGATTTCTCGTTGATCAGCGGTAATCGCCTTGGCCCCTACCGGAGTCGAGCCCAAGCGTTCTTTTTGCACTTGATCGATCCAGCGGCGTAGGGCTGTGGGGCCGATATCCAGGCTGGCACAGACCTCAGTAACCGGCTGGCCTTCATCCAGCACCATGCTGGCAGCCTTGAGCTTGAACTCACTCGAATAAGATTTACGCATATCCAAACACCTCATATTTGGGCGCTATCATAGCGCCCGATTGAAGTGTCCAAAATCATTAGGCCAGTTCAGCTTGCTCCCGATGGCGGTGAGTCAGTCAACATATCCATTGGCTGGTCCACCGCTATCGGGAGCAAGCCCCCTCCCACACTGGTATCAGAGCGTCGCGCCCTACGTAAGCGGGCTGAGCCAGCGCAAGTTGCCCCGACCCGAACGCTGCGGATTCACACAAACCCAATGTGGGAGGGGGCTTGCCCCCGATGGCGGTGAGTCAGTCATCCATCACTGACTGGACTACCGCTATCGGGGGCAAGCCCCCTGCCACACTGGTATCAGAAGCATCACGCTCTACGTAAGCAGGTTGAGACAGTGCAAGCTGCCCCGGCCCCGCTGCTTCGGATTCACGCAAACCCAATGTGGGAGGGGGCTTGCCCCCGATGGCGGTGAGTCAGTCAACCCATCACTGACTGGTCTACCGCTATCGGGAGCAAGCCCCCTCCCACACTTTGTTTTGCGGTGTTGCTTAGAAGGCGTAGCGCGCCTTGAGCATCACGCCGTCCGCATCGAAACCGCTACGCGCCTGGCGGGTGTAGCTGGCGCCGACGGTGAAGTCCGACACCTTGTAATTCACACCCACACTGGCTTCGTAGCTGTCACGCGCCACCGACGCACCGGTGACGGTAAACGCCGAACCACCAGCCACGAAGTTGGAGGTTTGCGCCACGCGGTCACCCATCAGGTCGTGATAGGCCATCAAGGTCGCTTCCGGTTGCAGCGTACCGGCGCTCAGCGGCAGGTTGGCTGCCAAACGCACACCGGCACCCAACTCACCCACTTCATAACGCTGCGAAGCCGTGCTCAAGGCCGCCGACGAACCTTTCTCGGTAAACCCATCCATGCGCACGTTGGCATAACGTGCAGCCACCCGCGGCTCGATCACCACCGCCTGGGTCGGTTTGAAGCTGTAGCCGCCGATCACGCTGGCCGACAACACATTGCTGTCGTAGCTGCCCTTGGCCGTGGTGCCCGCGACGTGGCGCTTGCTGTCGTTCTCGTTATGGCCGTAGCTGAGGCTGCCATCGACGAACCAGTTCTGCAGCGCCCAGTTGCCGTACAGCGACAACGCGTGGCCTTCGACGTCGGTCTTGTTGCCCAGGTCCGAATGGATATTCGAATTCAGGTAGCTGTAGGCCACGCCCAGGGTGGTGGTGTCGTTCAAGCGACCGTCCACACCCACCGCCATGCCGCTGCTGTTGGCCGAGTAACCGTTGTTGCCGCCACGGCCGTCCTGGTCCATGTTGCTGCTCAGGCCCTGCACCCACACACCGCCGACCTGATGGCTTTCCCGCTGGTCGGTGAGGCGGTTGAAGATCGCACCGTTGACCACGGTTTGCCCAGACAGGGCCACGTCGAGGGCGCCACGGTTGACGTCGGGCGTGAGCTGGTCGGCGAGCTGCGCCAGTTGTTGTGCAGTCCCGGCGTTGGCCAGGCTCTGGAACACCGGGTCGTTCTGGTTGAGTTGACCGAGCACATCGTTTTTCAACACGTTGACCGCGGTTGCAGCCGACGCACCCGCACTCACACCCGCCAACTCCTGTTGCACCTGCTGATCGCTTTTCACCGCCACCACGGCCTTGACCGTCTGCGCATCGGCCGAGTAGCTGAGCACGTTCAGCAACGACGACGCGCTGGCGACGGCCACACCGTTGTTCTGCACGCTGGTGGCTTGCAGCAAGGTGTATTGCGTGCCGGCTTTAGGCGCCGCGAAGTCGCCCGGGTTGGCGCTGACCGTCAGCTTGGAAGCCTGAGCCAGGTTGGCCGTGCCATTAACGGTGAGGTACGGCGTGGTCGGCACCACACTGTCGGCCAGGTGCATATCAATGCCAGCGCCGCTGGCCACATTGAGATCGCCGGTGATGGCGGTGCCAGGCGCGGAGAGGTTCAGCGAACCCGAGTTGACCGACACCGGGGCGATGATACGGCTACCGCTGAAACCTGCCTGACCGCCGATGTTGACGGCGCTGAGGTTGAGCAGGTCGCCGGTGATTTTGCCGCCGGTCCAGTTCAGGCTGGCAAGGTTGTTGGCGTCGACGGCGATGCCGCTGTTGCTGCGGATTTCGCCGGCTTGCTGGTTGATTTCAAAGCTCGCAACCTGCTCGGCCGTATCCACATGGATCGCAGTGCCGTCCGCCGCGATGAGGCCGCGGTTGACGATGCCGCGTGCGCCCGTGGCGCTGTTCTGCGCAAAGCTGGCGCCGGAAAGATCGAAGGCATTGGCAGACGCGCCCTTGGCTTCAATGGTGCCGGTGTTGAGGATGTAATCAAAGGTGCCGCCGTAGAGAAACAGCCCTTTGGCCTCATCGCCATTGGCGGAAATCAGGCCACTGTTTTCAATACGCAGGGGGCTGGTGTCGGTTTCCACTTCCACACCCCAAGCGCCTTCGCCTGTGGCGGTAATCGAGCCCGAGTTGAGGATTTTGCCGCCGATGGTGGTCGGCGTGTCGCCGTTGACGTCAAGGATCAACCCAATCGCGCCCGGGCCGGCCATGTCGATCACACCGGTGTTGGATACGTCACCCGCAATGGTGGTGCCGTGCAGGTAAATGCCTTCACCGCCGCCCAGGTAGCCGGGCGTCGTCACGGTACCCACCGGAGGCGTGGAGCGAATGGTGCCTGAGTTGATAAGGCTGCCACCAATGGTGGTGGGGCCAATCTCAAGCCCTTCATAGGCGCCGTTGCGCATCAGCACGTTGCCGGCCTGAACCACATCCCCGGTGACAGTGCTCGGGGCCAAACCGCTCGGGCCGGTCCAGAACATCGGGTCGATGGCGATCGCACGGATGGTGCGGCCTTGCGAGTCCAGCGTGATGTCTGCGCGATTGATCAGCGAACCTTGAATTTGGGTATTGGCAAATCCCAGGCCTGCGGGGTCGGCGGTATTGGTGTCGACCACGCGGGAAAACTGACCGGTGATGGTCACCGGCTCATTGAACGACTCACTGGCCCAAATATTCTTACCCTGCCCCAGGTCGAATTCGACCGCCAGCACCTGCGTGCTGATGGCGCCGACCATGATTGCCAACAGGCTTTTCTGGAACTGCTTACGCTTCATTTCAAACTCCATGAACTACAGTCAAAGCCGCCAATACGCCCGGCGGTAGTAGGTGTGCTGTGCGAAAGGATCAATCGATCCGAAGGAGGCCCCCCGGGCGCCCCTGCAAATTCCGGGCGCGAGCCAATGCACCGCGAGCGGTGGCAGAAAGGGGGCCGTAAAGGGGAGAGGTTCACATTAATCCTTAATGTTATTGAAAACGCTGCAGTCCATGCAGCCCGACCGATTGCGGGTGGGCGGGGTAAAGACACTGGGATATACGAAATGTTCAAAGCCCAAGGGGGAGACGCTTCACGATGGATGCCATTGCGTGACGGGTGGTGCCATTGCGGTGATGCCTTGCGCGGTTTTGGGTGAGGGGCTTATAGTCCGGCGGTCGCTCAAAAGGCGGCCGGGTTTGGCGACCCGAAGAACGAGCCCTCAATAATCAATAGAGAGCTTAATGATGAATCGATACATCCCCCTCACCGGCCACGACTGCACCGTCCCAGCCCTGATCATCGACACCCAGGCACCTCTCGACGTCCTTCACGACGCCGCCGTGCACCGCATTCGGGCCGTCACCCAACTGCTGGAAAACCTGGCCTTCCGCGAACAACTCAGCAGCGATGCCGTAGTGCTTTCAGACTTCGCCCACTTGCTGGCCATTCCGCTGCGCGATGGGTGTGATTTGCTGGATGTCATCAGTCGCAGGCTTAATGCCGATCCGTCCTGAGTGAAAATCGGGCGGCCTTTGTGTCGCCCGCTTTGTGCGTGATCAGCGCAAACTAAATAAATCCGTCCCTTTTTAATCACATCTCCCCACCTGACAGCGTCTTATTGCTCCGCGCGCCAATCGACATAACCTTTCACCACAATCAGCTGATTACGGATGAAGCTTGAAAAGTTATCGGCCAACACCGCCACCTCATCGATTTCCGAATCAATCTCTACTATCGACCAATTATTACCTACATCAAAAGCATAAAGCACACCACTGGAAGTAGCCGCAAACACATACATCCGGCTATAAGCATCCACCTCACATCCGGCGATAGCAGCGTATTTAGCCGGACCGTCTTCGATATAAAGCGCGCTGTCTAAATCGCCAAACCCAAAGGTGCCTAGAAAAGCCAGATAGTCTACAGGAACACTGTCGCGGTCCGCTGCATCAACCCCACTCAGTATAGATTCATGGTCAACCAGGCGGCTTCCGTAATCACCCTCGTACAGTTCAGCAGAAGTGATATGGTTGATGAGTTCACGAATTTCAAGTGTGTATTCCATTTTCTTTTCTGCCCTTGGTTTTTCAAATCAGTCATTAGCTCGAAAGCATTCTGCAAGAAAACAAAAGGGGACAGATTTAATCAATGGTCTTTGCACTACCACCACGAATTAAACAAATTCGCCGCCTTCCCCCAACTACCTGACCAACTAGGTAACGGTTTCTTGATCACCATTAACAGAATCAAACAGTACGCCGACAACACCAGCCGCCATAAGTCGCCGTTTCACCTCTTCACTTACTATGACCGCACCCAAATATTTTTTAAGTCTAAATATATGACTTGATCCGACCCTGCCCGGGTCAACCACCAAATTGTAGAAAGCACGATAGTTGCCGGCCATATCTGGCCTAACAGGATCATCTACCTCAAACTTTTTATAGCGAGAGCGCTTTTCATCCACGCAATCGACTTGCGTTTCTATAATCATCAAAAAATAGCTCTGGCAAACCACTTTATTATTTATCTTAACCGGCTCAAAAACGACACGTTGATAAGGTTCGTCTATCTCTGGCAAACCGGCGAGCGAGTTTTTTGCGCTCTCGCTTAAAACAGGAACACTGGCGTATCCAGCAAGGGAATAATCAACTTCTTTACCGTCGAATCTTACATCGAGAGTATATATGCCTGGCTCCATAAAATTAACTGGAGGATCACTGAAATACCAGTTATCTACATGATGTACATCTCCAAGCACCCACCTATCGCAAACAGTTACATCTTGTCGCATTAAGTAATATCTCATTTCAGTCCTTCGCAAGCCATTTATTAACTTCACTACCTACGATTACTGCTTCTGACTTAATCCCTTCCAATGTTTTTGTCACGAATCAACGAAAAAAGGGGACTGTCTAGTCCTGAAATAGGTTTACACCTGTTTCAGGACTAGACAGCCTTTAAACTCTAACCTAGATAAATCTGCCCTCTTTTCTTGTCCCTTTTCTTGTCCCTTTTCTTCAGTCCCCTTTTCTTCAACTTATTCATCATCCCAAAACTGCCCCGGCGGCGCATAGTTGCCATCTTCCAAGATGCTGCACCATCCAAAAAGCCTATAAAACATTTCAAGATCCAATATTTGGTAGATATCAATATCAACTTTTTTTAACGACACCCGACCGTGTGCATAGTGAGAGTATTGCCCACCTACCCCACCTATCGCTCTTTTTTCAAGTTCTGCACGATCCCACTCCAGAACGGTTCCTGCAGTTTCTGGCAAAGGGTCCAAAAATTCAATTTCAAACTCCGTTGCAATTTTGCAAATGCAAGGAATCAGCCTTTGCTCGAGCAGGCTGTGGGTTAACAAATTCTCGGGAAACTTAATGCTTAATTTCATTTCAGAGCATCCTTTGGAACAACAACATAACCTGAAAAATTCTTTTCAAAAGTAGTCGCGGGGCTAAAATACTGCTTACCATGAGGATCACGAATTGCTACGACAGAAATGCCATTTCTGGTCGTAATGCCGTCGACCACAACAAAATGGGAAAATCCGGTACCCGCTGCTTTATCCACAAGAAAAATAGGGGTCAGACCACTATTCTTGGCCAACCAAATAGAATAATTACAAAAAATAAATCATATTTTTAAAGAGCAACTCTGCTGAACTCTAAAAAACGCAAAAACGGGGTCTGCCCCCTATTCCCCTGTTTATTTCGTCGAATGTTTATCCCGCAGGAACCGCATCGATATCAAACTCACCTTGCTCGTCAATTTCGGCGTCTGCTCTCAACACCTCAAAATCGCAGCCCCCTAAGTTCAAATGGACATTTATTGCATACACTCCACTTGAGGAGGGTCTTATAAATTCGACCTGAAGAGAATAATCCCCTTCAGGCAGTTCTAGAGGAACCGTACTCGAAATACTACCAACCTCAATATTTCTATCTCTCACCGCGAAGGGAACTTTAAAGGCCCGAACCACATCTGCGCTTATAGCGGGCACTTGTTCGTTAATGGAAAGGCTAATGATATGGTCCCCTTCGTCAATCAAAGCTCTAAAAGAGACACTCCCTAACCTCCACGCAAATCCTTGCGCATAACTACGATCACTCCAATCATTATACGGCTGTTCAAGCGAACTCAAAAATACGCAAAATTGCGAATAAGACAAATATATACTTTCTCTAAACCTAGCCATTAGTCCACCACCTTAATTCTGACTTTCTCGCCATCGGGCAGTCCGCGACATGCATTACCTATACATGCGCCAGCCCCCATATTATCTTTCGGGCTTATGGGTCTAACACTCGCTCCAGTCCCACCCTCTTTAAACATTGCCGGTGGATACTCATCTAGAAAAATAGGGGTCAGACCACTATTCCTTTCCCTTCCAAAAATGTGGTCTGACCCCTATTCTTCCGACTCAACCATTCCCGCGCTGGTGATCGACACGCAAGCGCCTCTCGATGTTCTCTATGACGCCGCCGCGTATCGTATTCGCGCGGTGACGCAGTTTTTGGAGAACTTGGCGTTTCGGGAGGAAATCAGCAGTGATGCGATTGTGCTGCACGACTTTGCGCTGTTGCTGGCTATCCCTCTGAGAGATGGGTGTGATCTACTGGATGTGGTTGGACGGAAGTTGAATTCGCAAATTTCATAATAAAAAGTGGGCGGTTTTCAACCGCCCTACTTGAGAAAATTTAAACTCAACAAAAATAGGTAAGTTTTTAAAGAGCGCATATATAAAATTAACAACCTAGACATCTTCAATCAAAGTGCGCCACCTAAAATCTCTTGAAAATCATCATCTAAATCGGCGAAACCAACTTCAGAATTAAGCACAGCCAACTGTTCTGTCGTCACTGTCAACGACTCGAGAATTTCCTCAATAAAATTTATATCAAATTTTCTTTCATAATAGTTTTCAGCAAACTCTTTATAGGTAACAGCACTTTCTTGCAGGAAACCCAGAAGCGGAAACCGCTTCAATTTATCCGGTGATGCCTGCCATGAGCTTTGATTAGCTTCCCGCCAGAAAAACAAGCCTGCATTATTGTTGGAAAATGCAGGTTCATCTTTAAAAGCTCGAAATTTTTCGGGTACGTCATCCAAATGCTCGTGCGGATTCGACAATGGATTTTCATCTAGAACCTTACCTACAGCGCCTTCGCAAGTAAAGTGTATAAAGTACTCGGCCCCTTCACCGTTCTTCATGGATGCCATCATCTCTTCACCCTTCCCATCCCAATTACAATTGAATGAAAAGTACCTGTACTCCCATTGCGGCATAATTACCGCGTCTAGTAATGCCAGCCCTTGAGCAGTTTTTCTGACCTTTTCGATCGAAGGCAGGCCGTTTATATTAATTAAATCACTCATTTAATTTCGCCTTCAAATAAAAGGGCAAATTAAAATTGGACAGGTTTATTTAACACGTTTTTTTCCAACGCAAGTTAAACAAATCCGTCCTCTTTCCCCCTCACTATCTACGTAAACGTCTCTCAGCACGAACCTTATTTCTTCAAATCAATGATTAGCTTCTGTATCAATAACTCGAAAGCATGTTGCATAGCACCGCGTAAAATTTCAGGGTTTGTTGCGTATTGCTGGGGGGTATATGCCAGAGAGTTCCCCTCACTAAAAGCTGTGATAGTTTCGAAATTTCTCCAGACCGTCTCATTCCCACGCTTCATGGTCGCCACAACTCCCAGAGTGGGATAAAGCTCTGAACTATAGTTCTTCAATGCAAAGCCCCATTCCGACACCACAAACTCCATATGCGCATCGGCCGTAAGGCCCTCCGGAATAACCTTGAATAGTTTTTCAGTAGTGATCCGCGCTTCCAACTGCTGCTTAAACAACTGCCCCGGATCTATTTGATTGCGCTTCAAGTTCAGCAAAACTGCCTGTCGAGGACTCAAAGCTCCGCCATCAGCTATTTTCGCACCTACTACCAATCCAGCTCCTGCCATAGCGCTAGTTGCTACTTTTGATGCATCCGATCCCATTCCTACAGCTGCCCCGGCACCCGCGCCCAAGCCGGCACCCCATGCTTGATCCATGCTTGTGTATTTGAACTGCTGCTTCGAGAACGAGGCAGGTAAGATTGTGAGCGTCTTAATTTTTTGTCGGTTTTCAACATTCAGGTCTTTTGTGACACAACCGCATAATGCAAATACGGCGCACAGAATCGCAGTCAAATTCTTCATAGCCATCCTTGATTATTAATCGTTAAATAACTCACTCACGGAAAATATTTAAGACGACGAAGAAAAAATATACATCCCACCTACCGCTGTTGATGCTTATCTGCTTTCTTTTTACGTGACAATTTAACTTTCCGCGTATTTTCGGCTATTTCCGTATCGGTAAGACCTAACCGCCCACCCAATTCGAGATAGCGATTCAGAGCTTGCTCGCCTTCCATTTCGTACTCCACATCAAAACAAACATTTGCTGCATACCCTTCATGAGCACCGACATAAAACCTTAATACTGAAATAACATTTTTCGTATGCATCAAAACTTTGAAATCGTCTACAAACTCACACTCTAAAAATATGTACTCGTTAATGACCCCCACGTGATGAGCATTACCTGTTCCCAAATACGCTTTTGCTCCTGCGCTTTCTAAAGCTTCCAAGCGCTCAATCCATCCAACTGCTGACAAACGGCTGTTCACGTCATCGGACAGCCAAGCGGCTATTTCTCTAACGCCAACACTTTCTGGTGAAGAGAGCCGTGGATCCGCGTTTGGGTCTGTGGCCCAAACGTCTAAACGGTTAAGTTTAGAAGTTTTCACAAAATGAATTTTACCCATAGCCATTTATCAATTTTTCCCTTGATAGACTGGCCAAGCTGTCGCGCCCGTACCGTCTGGTTTACCGTAATAACCTTCTATCTTCAATCCACTTGGAGATGTTCCCTTCCACTTAGATGTGCCAGGCATTGGTGAGGAGTTTTGGAACGCACCTTCGATCTCCAACTGAGTCTGCCTCTTACTCCACATAGCAGGATAAAACGTTGTTTCACCTTGCTTAGGCACCCAAGCACCGTTTGACGGATCACGGATGGACACATACCCCTTTGTCACACCAAACGCATCGGCTTCACCGCTGACTCTATCCACCTGAACAGTCGGAGATCTCAAATAATGTCCGCCCGTACCTGATTTTGAGCCGTCTTGTCGAATATTTACGCCGCCATCAAGGATATGATCAAGCCGAATGCTAGTAGCGTTGGCGGGTTTTCCCGCTTGCTGCTGAACCAGTTCGAGCGGCGTAGGCGACGGTTTGAAACCATCCAAATATAGGCCTGGTGTGCGCCCATCGTCCTTTGTAACTGGAGAAGTTTTTGGGTAGAGGCCGAATCCATCCGCATCTGCCGAGATACCAGGTCCTTTATCAATAAGACCAGCCGTAGCTTTACCAACCGGAACTTTGTTGAGCCAGCCTTCGGTAACCAACGCATTACCCAAGTTGACGAGCATCGCAGCCCTTTCCGATGCATCCAGCGCTTTACCTGCTGCTCTTTCAAGCCAGGTAGTTTTTTTCATCCACTCGTTTAGGTGCGTTTCCTCAGCAGGGGTAAGCCATTTCTCTTGTAAAAAAATAGGGGTCAGACCACAAAAAATAGGGGTCAGACCACTATTCTTCTATTCTTTTAACTCACACTTTTCGGGCGTCCTGACGCACCCGGTGAAACTCTTTTACCTAATATCTCCGCGATCTCGGACGCAAACTTCTGATCGCCCAAAACGTAATTGCCGTTTGTAGAAGATCGAATTTGTTCTATCAGTCCAGATGAAAGCCGATCCTTGAATATAGATCGGTAAGCTTCGGCTCGCTGGGCGGTGCCGCTACCTAACTCGCTATAAACCGCATGCGGACTTATAAAGCCTGATAGCTCGCCCTGTGCGTTTGCCCTATAGCTGGTCCAGCGATAGTCGCCCGGATGAGTAACCATACCCGCTCTGACCGGATTCATTTCGATATATCGATAGCAAGCTAAAACATAGTTTTCTTGTTGAACCAAACAGGAGCGGAAACGGCCTTCCCACAATGTGCCCGTTCGTTGATATGTTCGATTGACATATTGAACATAGCGCTGCCCCAGCCCCTGCATAAGTAGGCCAGCCCCTGCGCAGCAGGTGGGAGTCAACAACAAATGAACGTGATTTGTCATCAAGCACAAAGCGTGAATTTTACAGCCATACAATTGAGCAAGCACGGCTAATGTATCCATGTAAAAAATGTAGTCTTCATCTGAATAAAAACACGCAGACCGATTGTTTCCTCGCTGTATAATATGCAATGGGTTACCCGGTAGTAAAACCCTAGGACGGCGAGCCATATAAACCCCTAACTGGATAAGAGTTTACAGCTTAGCCGCCCATCAACAGACCAACTAAATAGAATAATTACAAAAAATAAATCATATTTTTAAAGAGCGACTCTGCTGAACTCTAAAAAACGCAAAACCGTGGTCTGACCCCTATTCCCCCCAATGACACCGAGGTCACCAACTCGCTTCCAATAGGGGGAACTTCAAAGGCATCGTTCAAACTCCACGGAACGCCCAAATCGCCTATAGCTCTCAAAAAATCTTTATGCCTCTCTTCGATAGACTCTGAAACACTAGGTCTATGCCGAAACTCAAGCTTATATTTAGTCATTACCGTGCCACCCTTACAGAAATATTTCGAACAAAAGGGGACAGATTTATTTAATACGCTTATCCCAGTACAAATTTAAATAAATCTGTCCCCTTTTCGTCCTTCTCCGCTTTTCTCCATTTTGAGCTCTGTCAATCCATAATCCTAAGCTCTGAGATCAAATCTAAAAATTCAGTTTCTGTCAGCTCAAACTCTTCCCCTTCTTCCATTGCCATCAATGAGAGAAGTATTCGATCCATCGGAGGAGTGATCTCTAATCCATGACGTTGATAAATTTCAAACGCAAATTTAGAAATCTTAAACACGTCGAACCCTGCGGATAATTTTTTTTCAAGATCATTAGCAAGATCATTTTGTGTGTACATTATTTCCAACTCTTCAATTCTGCACCTGTAGGCGGATAATGCTGTGCACTCACAGGTTGCCCATTAATGCTCTTAGGATGCACCCGAATTACGTTCCCTGCATGATCATAGCTTTCCATCCACTGCCTAGTGGCGCCAGTTGCAGGGTTATACTCAGTTGCGAAAGAAGCACCTCGTGTAGCACCCTCTGTTCGAGCGGGTACTTCCTGCGTGTAGTACCGAATTCGGCCATCCGGCAAAGTCTTCGTGATAGCCGCATTTTCCTGAGCTTTCTGCAGCCCTGAAAGCTTGCCTCTCAAAGCAGCTTGGGCGTTAACGCTAGCGGCCTCGCTTGAGATTGCCGTCGTTTCCTTGGCTACTCCAACCTCAGCGCCAATAACTTTCCCAGCAACCTTACCCGCACCTCCCAACCCACCGCCAAACATCATGCCAACCATTTCGGAATGATCACCCTTCATGGTTTGCTGGACCGCGAGGCGCGTGTCGTCCTGATTCTTATCTTGGAAGCCCCGAACGATAGACTGTTCTGCTTTGTTGAGCCCGCCGCTCTGGTCATATTTATCCAGCGCTGCATTACCCGCCTCCACGTCCAGGCGCTGCGCATTACAACTCGTAGGATCATCACACTTCAGCAGCGTAATGCCAGTTTTCTTATCACTGATTCCTGCGTACTTAGTAGCTACATCGCTACGGCAGGATGAAGGGCTGGCTGCCCCACGGCACCCTTTCAAATCCTTAACCAAATCATCAACCTCATGGTGATTTAGGTAGTTATAGGCCGTGGCATTTTTCGCGATTTCAGCACCTTTCTGCACGTCACCGTCAGTCGCACCAGCGGCCGCAATTCCGACCAATTGCGAAGCGGCTAGCAACAACGCTGGATCGCCATCTACCACTTTCGCCAGTGAGGTTACCAGTGCTTCGTTAGCTCCAGCAGCGAGAGCGCCCGTAGCAAAACTGCCGCCGCCAGCTTCACTCAAAAGCCCGCCAACCAAAGCATGCAGAGCGATTTTTTGAGGCCCTGATTCTGACCATTTTTGGCCTTTCGAGTAATCGCCTACAGCGTTAAAGGCGACCGCTTGCAATGTGCTCTGCAACTGCGACCGTAGGGAACTACCGAGATTGTCTCCAAAACTACCGCCTTGAATAGCAGTGCTTAAACTTGCTTGGGCAACTCCTTGCGCCCCCGAATAGACGGCAAACCTACCGATGTCAGACGCGGAACTGAGGTCAAACCCTTTTGTAATGTGATTGACGTTGTCGCCAGTTACACCAAACGCAGGATCAAGCACGCCAGCGGTAAAACCTGCAGCTAACGCCCCAGTTGCATACCCCTTCAAGGCTTTGCTTGACGTAATGTCTTGAAAAGTTGCACCGATGTTTCCGCCGTTATTGATGAAGCTGACGGTGCTTCCACTGGCAACTGAAGTTAACGCAGCAGTTGCCATAACGTTGCCCCAACCGGCTGCTGCGGTCCCAACCGCCGTACCAGCTGAGACCATAGCCGAACTGCCTGCCGCAGCCATTGCCGTACCAGACCCGGCACTGGCACCCGCAGCAGCGCCCGCGACGCTACTTGCGGCCCCAGCCGTCAAAACTGTCACTACGATGATGATCGCCAGCATGGCTCCTTGGCCTAAGCTGGAATGGCTGTACTTGAACGAATCATGCAGTTCCTGCACTTGCCGCCAATCTACATCCCCACGCTTCTCGGCTTCTTTCAACCAAGCCAACTGTGGGTCTGCTTTGACCATCACATCAATCGTCTGGCTAACCGTGTTCTGATCAATCTGTTTAATGTCGATCTTCAGCCCGTTAACCGCCTTGATCGCCAACTCACCCTGTGCCTTCAACTCACTTTGGCGCAACGTCTCGTCGGTATTCCCCTTGCCCTTCGCGCTGGTCCACGCCAGGTCACTCTTGCTCTTCTCGTGGCTCTCCTGGTGCAGGTCTTTGACCGCCTCGAAGGTCACTGCGCCGCCACTGGTGATGGCCAGGTCCTTACCACTCTCAAGCTTGGCCCGCTGATATAGCTGATCACCGCCACTAACCAGCGACAAATCGCCACCAGTCTTGATCTCAGTCCCCACATTTGTAACGTGGGTCACCTCATCGCGCTTGGTCTTCTTCGCGCCCCAGCCACCCTTCTCCTTCATGTCGTAAAGGCTGTAGGTGCTGTTCTGCGCCGCCAGCAGGTTCAACTTATCCCCGCTATACAGATAAGCCTCATTCCCCGCACTGATCCTACTCGCCACGATCGTGGTGTCACGCCCAGCCTGGCTGACAAAATCCCCACCTGCCGTCAGTACGCTCGCCACTTGAGTGGTCTGGTCGTCCGAGGTCTTGATGCGTTTTTTGCCGTCCTTTTCCTTGCCCTCAACGTTGTGCATGTCGCTGACCGAGGCGACGTTGAGGTCGCGGCCGGCGGCGATGTTGAGGTCTTTGCCGGCGGTGGCGGTGCTGCCGATGATGTTGACGTCTTGCCCGGCCTGCATGTTGAGGTTGCCGCCCGCCGTGACGCTGGCGGCGAGGTTTTTGACGTCGGTGGTGATGCTGGATTTCTCGCCGCCGTCGCGGGTCTCGTGTTTGACGCTGGTGTCGCTGGCGGCGATGAGGTTGAGGTCGCGGCCGGCGGTTAAGTTGGCGTCGTTGCCAGCGGTCAGGGCGCCTCGATTGGTGAGGTCGCGGCCGGCGTCGATGGCGAGGTTTTCGCGGGCGACGATGGTGCCGGCGCTGGTGTCGGTGAGGGTGCGCATACCGACGCCGTCACGCACCTGGATGGCGGTGGTGTCGTTGGTGATATCGCCTTTGAGCGCCGTGAGGCTGACTTGCTTGCCGCGGATTTCGCCGGCCATGGCGTTGCGGATGCTGTCTTGGGCCAGCAGGTTGAGGTTGTTGCCAGCTTCGACCAAGCCGCCAGTGTAGATACTGCCGCTGCTGATGGCGGAGAGGTTGTTGCTGGCGCGCAGGGTGCCGACGTTGATCAGGTCGCCGCCGGTGACCAGATTGAGGTCGCGGCCCTGGATGAGGCTGTTGCCGCGCACGTTGCGCGAGTCGGCCTGGGCCAGGTACAGCACCGGCACAAGGACGGTCTGGCCGTCGATGACGCGGTTTTCCATCCACACGATGTCGTGGGTCAGGGCGCCGACTTGCTGGTCGGTGAGGGACACGCCGAGGCTCAGGCGCAGGGCGTCTTTGCTGGCAAGGCCGTTGTCCATCAGGTAGCGGAATTGGTCGGCGTCGCTGTACAGGCCGCCGGCGAGGAAGCGTTGGCCGGTTTGCGCGAGTACGGCATCGCGGATCAGGCGGGTTTCGTACTGGCCGTCACCGAGGCGGCGCCAGGCGTCGTCGGAGGTGTAGCCGAGCTTGCCGAGCATGTAGTCGGAGCTGAGGAAGCCGGATACGGAGGCGAACTCGGGGTTGGTCTCGATCAGGTAGTGGCTGGTGGGGTCGGCGCTCTTGACGAACAGGCCGTACTCGCCCTTGGGCAATTGGAAGGTAGGCGAGGTGGTGGGATCGACCGGGGCGAAGGCGGTGCCGGTGTAGTCCACGGGTACGAAGCCGCCGCCGGGGGCCACGCCCACGACGGGCAACACGCTGCCTGGCGCCTGGGCGCTCGGGTCGTTGGCGTGTTTGCTCAGGTTGATGTTGATGCCGCCGACGGGGATGCCGGTCTGGTCGTCGCCGAGGGTGCCGGTCAACTGGGCCAGGGTGTTGTTGTGCAGCGTGCCGTTTTGCAGGGTGCGGGCGACGTTGAGGTTGACCGTGCCGCCCGCTTGCAGGGTGGCGTCGTAGCCGGGGCCGCCGTTGTTGGTCCAGGTGGTGACGTCACTTGCGTAGGCGAAAGGCCGGCTATTGGGTGAGCGGCTTTTCAGTTCTTCGAAGCGCGCCTTGTCGAAATTGCCAGCCGCCGTGGCCGCATTGAACGCGGGCACGTCGACATATCGCATGCGTTCGAACAGATCGTCGGGAACGTGCCCTGGCGTGCTGATGACAAGCTTGCGCTGGCCCGTGCGCGTGGCCGCGCCCTGGTTGAGCAGGTCACCGGCGGTGATGCTCAGGTCGCCATTGGCAGCCATCAGGCTGTAGCGGTTCTGCACGTTGTCGCCTTGCAGCAGCATGTTTTTGCCAGCCACCAGGCGCGCCGCGACCGAATCCTTGGTCGCCGCCTCAAGGTACGTCTCGTAGATGGTGATCTCGCCACGTTCCCAGTTGTCGCTCTCGTCGCAGTGCTGCCCACAGACCCAATACAGGCTGCCGGTGGTCAGCGTCTGGCCGAGTTCGAATTCGTCTTTGGCGTTTTCGATGAAGCCTGCATTGATGCCGATGGAGCCTTCGCTTTCCACGGTGCCGGAACGGTTGCTGAACAGCACGGCGCGCCCGCCATCCCGTGCGGCGAAGCTCAAGTTGCCTTTGCTGTAGACGTCGCCATAGCTGTTGCTGAAGCCATTGCTGCGCAAGGTCATGTCGCCGCCGCTGAACAGCAGCGTATCGGCGGCATTGGTAATGCCGTTGACCGCCGTGAGGTTCACGGCGCCCTGGGCACCGAGGGTGCCACGGTTGTTGATTTGCGCGGCGGCGATGTCCAGTTGCTGGCGGGCAGTGAGGAAGCCGAGGTTGTCCAGGGTGCCGCCCAGGGTCAGGCGGGCATTGGTGGCCGCCAGGCGGCCGCCGTTCTGGCGGAGGTTGTTGGCGCCGACAGTGAGGGTTTGCAGGGCCGAGACGCGGCCGCTGTTGGTCAGGTCGCCGGTGGTGATGCTGATGTCACCGTCGCTGAGCAGTTCGCCGCCGTTGTCCAGGCTGGCCACGTTGAGGACCAAGCCCTTGCCGCTGGCCATGCGGTCGCCGGCCTTGAGGGTCAGCCCTTGGCCGCTCTTGTAGGTGAGGACTTCGTTGAGTTGCACGCGGCCCAGGCCGTCGACCTTGCCGAACGCCCAGTCGGCGGTGCCCATGCCCTGGATGTCGCCCTGGCTGCCGGAGAGGCTGGCGGTGTTGAGGCGGAACAGGCCGGTGCCGGCGTGCTGGATCTGGCCGGCCTGGTTGTTGAGGCTGGCGGCGTCGAGGCTGAAGGCCTGGCTGCCGAATTCGAGGGTGCCGTTCTGGTTGTTCAGCGCGCCGCTGAGGTTGAGGCTGCTGGTGGCGCCACCGAGGGCGCGCAGTTGACCGCTTGCGCTGTTATCCAGGCTGCCGCCGTTGAGGCTCAGGCCCTGGTTGGCTTCGATCAGGCCGCCCTGGTTGGTGAGGGTGGCGCGTGAGGTCAGGTTGAGCTGGTTGCCGCTGATCTGGCCACCCGCACTGTTATCGAGGCTGGCGCCGCTGACGGTCACTTGTTCTTTGCCGAACAGTTTGCCGCCTCGGTTGGCCAGGGCTTCGACGGTCAGTTGCAGGTTGCCGACCAGGCTTGCCATCAGGCCGCCGCTGGCGTTGTCGACGCTGTTAGCGGTGACGCTCAGGCTGTCGCCCTGCACGGTGCCGCCCTGGTTATCCAGGCGGGTGGTGTTCAGTTCGGTGAGCGCGCCGCCGCCAAGGATCAGGCCCTTGCGGTTGCTCACATCCTGGCCGCTGTAGCTCAGGCCTTCGGCGCCGGCCAGCAGTTGGCCGTTGTTGTTGTTCAGGTGCTGGGCGGCGATGTCCAGGCGCTTGCCGCGCAGGGTGCCGCCGTCGTTGTTGAGGGTGGTGAGTTGCTTGACCAACACGCTGCGTTCGCCCGCGTCGATCTGGCCGCCGACGTTGGTGAGCAGGTCGCTGACCTTGAGCACCACGTCGCCGCCATCGCTGACCAGCGCGCCTTTGTTGCTGTTGTTGAAGCTTTTCGCCGTCACATCGACGGTTTGGCCGAGCAGGATGCCAGCGCTGTTGTCGAAACGTTCGCCGCGCAGTTGCAGCAGGCCTTCGCTCTGAATGCGGCCCTGGGCATTGAGCAACTGGCCCGGGCCTTTGAGCAGCAGGCTTACGCCCTGGGCGCCACCGGCCAGCAGGCCGGCGTTGCGGTTGTCGAGGCCGGAAGCGCGCACGTCGAGTTGGTCGCCCAACACGCGCCCGGCGCGGTTGTCGATATCGCCGCCAGCCACGTCGAGCAGCACTTGCTTGCCGACGATCACGCCGCTCTGGTTATCCAGGTTCGCGGCGTGCAGTTCAATATCGCCCTGCCCGGCCTGTAAGCGGCCCTGGGCGTTGTTGAGCTGTTGCGCGGCGGTGAGGGTGAGCTTGCCGGTGTCGGCGCTCAGTACGCCGTCTGCGTTGCTGCTGAGGGTGCCGGCAGTGACGTTGAGGTCGGTGCTGGCCTGGGCGAAGCCCTGGGTGTTGTTGAAGGCGTTGGTGACGGTGAGGTTGAGCGCGCCGCCGTCGGCCTGGATCAGGCCCTTGAGGCTGTTGTCGAGGTCGCTGGCATTGACGGTGGCGGTCTTGGCCACCAGCACGCCGTTCTGGTTATTGAGCTGGCCGGCGTTGACCGTCAGGTCGTTGGCGATGACTTGGCCGCCGCTGTTATTCAGGTCGGCACTACTTAGCACCAGGCTGCCACCGGCCATTTCGATACGGCCCTGGCGGTTGTCCAGGGAGGCGCTGTTGAGCGTAGCGGCCTGGCCTTCACCGAAGCGGATCAGGCCGCCGAGGTTGACGATGGCCGGTGAGCTGATCGCCAGGGTTTGTTCGCCAAACAGACGTGCGCTGGCGCCCTGGTTGGTCAGTTTGGCGCTGCTGACCTCCACAGTCTTGGCCTGGATGATCGCGCCCTGGTTGGTCAGCGCCTGCGCGGCGGTGATCGCCAGTGCGCGGCTGGCCAGCAGGTTGCCGCTGGTGTTGACGGTCTGCGCATTCACCACCAGATCGCCGGTGGTGTTGCGGCTGTTGTCGGGGGCAACACCGGCTTCGATGATGCCAGCGTTAGTCAGCGTGGCCGCGTTGAGTTCGATGCGTTGGCCGGCGGCCACGCTTTTCTGGTTGACCAAGGCTTGGGCGCTGGTGACCTGCACGTTGCCGTTGGCGTAGACCTTGTCGGTGAGGTCGACGTTCTGTGCGGTGACCTTGACGTTACCGGTGGCTACCGTCTGCGCCATGCTCAAGCGTCCATTGGCATCGAGCTGGATGTCGCCGCCACTGGCCGCCAGGGTGCCGTCGAGCTTCACGCCCACACCGGCTTCGGTGCCCACCAGTTTGATCGCGCCGGCATACATGCCGCCCAGGGCCGAGGAGTCAATCGCCAGCTCCGGCTTGGCGCTGCCGTCGTCGGCGCGGGGCGTGGCCTTCAGGGTTTGCGCATCGACGTCGTTACGGCCGGCTATCACGTTGAGTTCGCGGGCGTTGATCTGTGCGTTGATCTTGGCCGAGCGGGTGATGATGTCGAAGCGTTCGACGTTGCTGGCGTTCAGGCCCTCACCGTCAATGGTCACGGCGCCGCCATCGACCTGGTAGCGCTGCAGTTGGCCGTTCTGGTCGATCACCGGTTTGCCGGTGGTCAGGGTGACATTCGGGGTGTTGATAAAGCCGCAACCGCTGCACGTCACGCCATACGGGTTGGCGACGATGACCTTGGCCGACTGCCCCGCCACTTCGGTATAACCGCGCAACTGGCTGGGGCTACCGCCGTTGACTTCGTTGAGGATGACGCTGGCCGCGCCGCCCTTGAGGTTGGGGTTGCCGACGATGTAGCCGCCCAGCTGGGTGTTGACCATCGCGCCGTTGGCGTTGTTGAGGATCACGCCATTGGGGCCGACGTTGTAGTCCTTGAACTGGTTATGGGACAAGCCCGCGCCGTTGGGCGTGGCGATGTTCACCACGGGCACGCCATTGCCCGCCGCACCCACGGTGGTGCCCGGCGCACTGACCACGATGCCTTCGGCCTGGGCCAGCAGCGGCTGCCAGAACAGCGCATTGGCCAGGATCAGCACCAGCCCGCGCTTGGGCAGGCCGAAGAACGAGTTGCGCGGCTTCAGGGCAGCAGAAGGTTGGCGGGCCAGGAAGGCAAATTGGCGAACATCCATTGTCAGTTTCTCGTTGCAGCACGGCGTTGAATTACAGGAAGAAATCCATGCGGAAGTAGATCGGCGCTTCGCGCTCGGTGACTACACCGGGTCTTTCCAGCGAGTGGGCAAAGGTCACGCTGGTGCTGACGTTTTTGCCGCGGGCGAACAGCTCCAGGGAGTTGCTGGACACCCGGCCATGCACGTTGTCGTTGTAACGGTCGTTGCGGATCACGCCCTGGTCATAACCGACGCTGGCGCCGTATTCGAAGAAGGCCGGGCGCATCCAGTCGAGGGTCACCGGGCGCGCCCAGCGCACTTCGTTGCGCCAGTAGCCGCCGCTGTCGCCGGTCAGCAGTTGGTCCTTGAAGCCGCGCACCGAGGCGGAGCCGCCGAGGCTCATGCGTTGGGGCGAAAACAGCGGGTCTTCGCTGCGTTGCCCGGTGGCCAGGCTGCTGAAGCTGAACGACTCGCCCCACAGGCTGAACGGCTGCAGGTAGCTGACGGTGGCGGTGTATTTGCGGTAGCGCGAATTGGGTTGGCGCCGGCCGATGGAGTCACGCTCTTCCTGAGACTGGGCGTCGAACAAGCCGATACCGTTCTGCATGCCGAGGTCGAGGTTGACGAAGGCACTGCCGATACGCCGCCCGTGGTTGATGCCCAGTTGCAGTTCGCTGAGGCGGTTGCTGCTGGGCGCGGTGCGCACGTCGAGGATGTAGTTGTTGGTGCGCAGGTGCGCCAGGCCGACGTTGACCGAGGTCTTGCTGACGTCATCTCGGTGGATCACCCGCTCGGCGCGCAGTTGGTGGTTCTGGTTGTCGCCATCCTGCTTGTATTTGAAGTCGTCGGTCCTGCCGTAGGTGCGGTAGTCGCTTTCGCTGTAGGTGTAGCTGAAGTTCCACCAGCCCCATGGCACGTTGTAGTAGAGCATGGTGTTCTTCGAGGTTTTCTGGTGGTCGCTGATGGCATCGTGGCCGCCGCGCAACATCAGTTGGTCACCCAGGCCCAGCGGGCTATCCCACTCAAGGCCCGCGCCCCATTGCTGTTCGCCGGTGCTTTTCTGGCCGTCGTTATTGCGCGACAGGCTGGCGCGCCAGGGTTTCTGCGCGGTGTTCTTGACCACCACGTCGCTGCCGCCGACTTGCTTGCCGGGGGTCAGTTCCATCTGCGCCTGTTTGGACGGCAGGCGGTTGAGCTGGTCCACCAGTTGCTCGATCTCGCGCAGGTTCAATGCTTCACCGACCTTGCCTGGAAAGGCCATGGCCAGTTCACGCTCGGTCACCGTGCTGCCTTCGGCGCTGCGCAGGGCTTCGAGCTTGCCTTCGACCACCAGCACTTGCAGGTGGCCGCTGGAGAGGTCTTGTTGCGGCAGGTAGGCGCGGCTGGTGACGCGGCCTTTGCCGAGGTAGTAGTCGGTGATGGCCTTGAGCAGTTCGTTGAGCTGGGACACGCCCAGGCACTGGCCGATATAAGGCTTGAGCAGGCGCTCGCGATCGGAGGCCGGCAGGCTGTCGGCGCCTTTGAGCTCGATGTCTTTGATCGGGAAGCAGCGAGTGTCGGCAGGCGTTGCCGGGGCTTGGGGCTTGTCCGCTTTACCGGGCAGGTCCTGGAGTTCCTGGAGCCGCCGCTGTTGCTCTTCGAGCAGGCGGTTTTGCCGGTCACGGATCAGGTCCTGGTCACCAGGCGTGGGGGCGGCGAATGCGCTGTTCAGGCTCAGGCAAGTGAGCAAGGCGCATACAAGAAACCGAGTCCGTGGCAATAGTGAGGACATGTTCGATCCATCGAAAATCAAGGGCCGCGAAACTAACATCGAACTTCCAGCTAGCCTAGAAACGGGCGAAGTTGGGCCGTTCGATTGGTTAGTCTTTTAACCTATTGATTATTAATAATAAATTTTCATCAAAAGAGTCTTGGCCGGGCACATGGAGTGATTATTCCGACAAGTGGCGACTATTTTGATGGCGATTCGACGAATGAATTTTTGATTGCCATTATTTAGCCATCAAGTTTCGTCGAGATAGGTTAGTACCGAGGAAGGGAGAAAAGTTCGCGGGGGATTTGTGAATTGGATCCCATTTATCGGAATTCGACGCTGGGGCTGCCATCTATAAGGTGGGACATAACCAATGTGGGAGGGGGCTTGCCCTAATGCCAGTCAGTTAAGCGGTCATCGCCTTCTGTAGGAGCGAGCTTGCTCGCGAAAAACGTCAACGATAACGCGTCTTTGCTGAATGAGCGCGGCGCCTGTAAGTTTTTCGCGAGCAAGCTCGCTCCTACAAAAAAGCCTTAACTGACTGGCATTAGGGCTTGCCCCCCGATGGCGGTGTGTCAGTCATATATCTGGTGGCTGAGACTCTGCTATCGGGAGCAAGCCCCCTCCCACATTGGGTACTCGTAGGTCAGCCAATGCCCTTGTCTTTGTCAGTGCCTGGCACCAGGGCCAGGCCGGGGCGTTCGACGTCGCGGGAGACGTGGGACTTCACGTCTTCCACCCCGCCCTCCTCGTTATTGTGGATCACCAGCACGCCGGGTTTGCGAAACTGCTCCAGGTGACCATCGCCCAGGTTGAAGCTTTCACTCAAGTGCTTGTCGCTCAGGGCCTTGGCCTCGGCGCGACGCTGGGCAAACTGGCGGCCGCGGCGCTGTTGATAGCGCGCCCAGCCGATCAGGATCAAGGCATTGAACAACGCGATCCACAGGTAGATCTGCAGGGTGTTGAGCGCGGCAAAGATCGGCGCTTCGATGCGCGGGCCGCCATGGGTCTCGAGCATGGCGCCGATGCCACGCGCCAGCAGCCAGACCAGCCCGCCCCAGGCCAGCAAGGTCAGCAACACATCGATGATCCACATCACAGGGCTTTGGCGAGTTCTGACCAGTTTCATGCTCACGCCTCCTCTCGGGCAGGTTTGATACCGCGATCCGGGCTTACCCAGCGTGCGCGCTTCTGATGCTGGTTGAACAACACCTTGGGAAAGCTCACCAGCGTGGTGAACAGGCTCACCAGCCAGAACACCATCGGGTACCACACGGTCCAGAACAGGGTTTTCCACAGGTCTTTTTCGTAGCGCCGGTCGATCAGGATACTCACCGCAAACTGCAGCAGGCACACCATCGCCAGCACCAGGCCGGTAAACGCGGGCGGCACCAGGGAGTCGACGGTAATGGCCGCCGGCAGGGTGACGAATTTACCCATGGCCCAGAAGACCACCGAGAGCAGGAAGGTGAACGCCCAACCGGTGGACAGGCAGTATTCGAACAGCAGCGGCCACAGGTAGCGATGGCGCCATTGCCAGATGCCACGGATGTTCTTGAACAATACTTCGGCGCCGCCCTGGGCCCAGCGCAACCGCTGCTTCCACAGGCCGCCGACGGTCTCGGGCATGAGGATCCAACACAGTGCACGCGGCTCGTAGAAGATCGACCAGTGATCCAGTTGCAGCTTCCAACTGACATCGATGTCTTCGGTGATCATGTCGGTGCTCCAGTAGTCGATGCGGTCCAGCGCCTTCTTGCGAAACGCCACCACCACTCCCGAGACCGTGAAAATTCGCCCGAACACCCGCTGGGTACGCTTGATCAAGCCGATGATCGAGGAGAACTCGCCCACCTGCACCCGGCCGATCAAGGTCGAGCGCGTACGGATGCGTGGGTTGCCGGTGACGGCGCCCAGGCGCGGGTTGTCGAGCATCGGCGCGACCATGTAGGCCGCCGCGTTTTTGTCGAGCAAGGCATCGCCATCGATGCACACCAGGTATTCGCTGCGCGCAGCCACGGCGCCCATGCGCAGGGCCACGGCCTTGCCCTGGTTCTGCGCCAGGTGCAGCACGCGCAGGCGTGGGTGTTGCAGCGCCAGGGCATCGAGCACCGCGGCAGTGTTGTCGCTGGAGCCGTCGTTGACGGCGATCACTTCGATATTCGGGTACACCTGGGCCAATGCGGCCGCCATGGTGTCGGCGACGTTATCACCCTCGTTGTAGCAAGGAATGATGATCGAGATCAGCGGCTCGCCGGCCAGGGTCGGCGCAGGCGTGTCTGCTTCCCACGGCCAATGGCGCTCCCAGTGCAGCCAAAAATACAGACCGCCGGCGATCCACAGCGCCGACATGAACAGTGGGTAGAAGAACACGAAGTCCATCAGGAACTGCCCGGTCACCAGGAAGATCAGGCCCAGGGGCAAGCCCAACACCAGTGCCAACACGAATATAGCCAGGATTCTGTCGATCATGATCTAAGGATTCCACTGGTTGGAAAGGGCCGGACGTATCGTCTTCAAGTCCGGGGAGTTCTCCAGGAAGTTGTCCGGGTAGTAGCCGAAACTGGTGACGCCCTGGCGTTTGAGTACACCCATCCATTGCGCCAATTGCGTAGCGCTGATATCCGGCGCGGCCTTGGTGCGCCAGTCTTTGGCTTGCAGCTCGAAGATGGTTTTATCCAGGGCGCCGGGGCGCGCCTTGACCGTGGCTACCAGTTTTTCCAGCCAGGCATTGGAGTCTTTGAGCGACTGGCCCTCCATCAGCGGCATGGCCATGGGCGCCGTCCAGTCATAGGTCTGGAGGAAGTCATCAAGGTTCTGCGCGAACCAGGCTTCGCTGCCAGGGTTGAGCATCGGCTCGGCAAAGATATTGCGTGCGGTGAGTATCTGCGGGCCGCGAATAGTGCGGAACTTGACGGTCAACTCGTTGGTGAAGTCGATCAGGTAGCGGCTCTTGAAACGCGTCCAACGTTGCATCAGCGCAGGATCGGCACGCAGTGCGGCGATGTTGTCCGGCAGGCCCTGCGCGGCGTAGGCCTTGAGTGCGGCGGGGCTGGCGTCTTCAAAGTCGCTGAGCAGCGCATCGTCGTGGTAGAGCACGCCGTCGATGGCACTGTTGCTGGTGCGCGCCAGGTCTTCATAGATCTCGCCAATCATCTGTCGCACTTTTGGGTCGAAGGGTGACAGCCGCTGGTATTGATCCGGATCGGTGCCGACCTTACCGGTCTGCGGGTCCCAACGGGTGACGCGTGGCAGCTTGGAGTCGAGGGCGAAACTGAGCACCGGCATCCATGCAAACACGCTGGCGTGGGCACGGGTATGCAGCTGCCAGGAGACACGGTTGAACAGGTCGGCACGCATCGGCAGGTGGCGGTTCGGGAAGTACAGCGAATGCACCAGGCCATCGCCCTTGGGGTCGGCGTAGGCTTGCAGGAACACGGTGACAGCGCCCATATCCACCACGCGCTGCACCAGTACGTCGAGATTGTGCGCCTGCTGGACCGGGTCGGGGTCATAGACATGATCCAGGTCCACGTGCAGCACGCGCAGCGGCGCCTTGGCCTGCACCGCGACCATGCTGCTGGCGAAGTGTTCGCCATCGGGGTCGGAGGCCACCAGGAAGCGCGGGCTGTTCATCAGCTTGTTCGAATCATCCAGGCCGTCGTCGAGGGTCAGCGCCATCTCATAGCCGTGTTCACCCACCACGGCCAGGGTGGTGCCGTCGGCCGCGCCGTAAGGCCACACCCACACCCGCGGCGACTTGCCGGTGACGGTACGGATCTTGTTGGAGATGGCCGCGACGTCCGTGCGCATCCGTGCCTGGAACTGTGCTTCGGTTTCGTAGCGACGGGTCGCCGGGTCATAGCGACGCGTGGTGGCGGCCGGCTCCAGGTTGCCCTGGGGGTTGGCGAGAATGCCTTTGTGATTGGCGTCGGTATGGGCGGCGATTTCCACCAGGCCCGACTGGGACACTTCGCGGATCTGCTGCCAGGTCAGGAAGTCACCCCGCGCCCGTGGTGTGCCGGCGAAGTCCACCGGCTGGTTCAGCGGCGTATCGATCCAACTGCCCACCGGCGCCAGCACGGCAGGCCAGTTGTAGGCCCGTAGGATCGGCATCACGCGGGTGTAGAAGCTGGAATAGCCGTCATCGAAGCTGAGCATCACGGCCTTGGGCGGCAGCGTCGGCCCGCCCCGGCGCGCAGCGAGCACTTGGTCGACGCTGACCGCCTGGTAGCCGTTCTCTCGCAGCCAGGCCAGTTGCTCGATCAAACGTTCGGTACGCACCGCCACCACGGCCTGGTCGGGGTCGTTGTCCGAGACGTCGTGGTAGGCAATGCCCAGGAAATGGTTCTTCGGCCACGGCGCTTCGCTGGCCAGTATCGGCCGCTCGGCAGGTGGAACGAATGGCGCGGGTTGCTGGGCGCAGGCGGCGGCCAGCATTACACCCAGGACCAGTAAGCAACGGCTGAGGAGGGTCATGGTCAGGCTCTTCTAGAAACGGTAAGTGAGGTCGAGGAGCAGGCGCAGATCACGTTCGCGCTCGCCGTCGTAAGGTCGGCTGACCAGGCTCAGGTTGGCGCCGGCTTCCAGCACGTCATTCCAGCGAAAGCGTTGGCCGTAGCCGATCAAGCCAACGCCACCGGTGGAGTAATCCTTCTGGCTATAGGTGCCTGCGCCGACCTGGAACTGCTGACTCCACTGGGTTTCGTAGCGGTGATAAAGCACATGGTTGACGTTGACGGTGGGCAAAACGCTGAAGTCGGACTTGGGGTTGAAGTAGATCGTGTCTTCCTTGCTGTTGCGGCTGGCACCGACGTCCAGGCCCAGCTCCACTTGTACTTTCGGCGAGCTATAGATGCCTTCGCGGCCCGTGAGCAAGGCTTCGACGCGGTCGTTGCCATCGCTGAAATGGGACGGGCTGACAGTCAGTTTCCACTCGCGGCTTTCATTCGCACGCCAGCGGATAAAACCGCTGCCGCCGTTGGCCGTAACCCCATCATTCAACGCCCGCAGCGGCGTGGTGTTGAGCAGGTAGCCAAGGCTGCCGCCGTACTGCCAGTGGTCGTTGATGTCGCGGGCGATCGACACGCTCGCGCCTTGCTTTGAGCCATCGCCATAGGAATGGTTGGACACCTCTGCTTCGATGGTCATGTCGCGGGTGCGCCGCTCCACGCCCACACGCTGCCAGCGATGATGGCCGGTGCCTTCGGCAAAATCGGCAGTGCCATAGCCGACACCGGCGAACACGCGCCAGTCTTCGTCGATGGGCGGGGTGTAGATCACACTTTCGATGCCCCAGTCGCGGCTGCCCGACACCGCGCCGGCTTCTTGGTTATTGCCGCCACCGAAGCTTTTACCGGTGTAGGCTTCCACCCGCACTTCGGCCATGTCGTGGACATCGCGCAGGCGCTTGAGGCGCTGTACCTGGCGGTTGTCCGGGGCACGGGCGACGACGTCATCGGTGAGCAGATCCAGTTGTCGCCACTCCTGCAAGTCCAGCGCGGTGAAGCCTTGGGACATTTCCACACCGATGTCGCGGGGGCTCTGGTTTTCAGTCTCCTTGAGGGAGTCTTCAGCGCGCCTTGGCCATTCACGGGCCCGGTACATTTCCGCTTGGGCCAGGCGCACACCGATGCTGCCGGGGGCTTTGCTGCCCAGGTCTTCCAGGGTTTGTTCGCTGGCATCCAGGTCAGCCCCATAGGTGCCGGCCTGGGCTGCCAGTTGCTGGGCGTCCATCCACTCGTCGTTGGGGTTGCCAATGGGCAGGCCCTTGAGTTCGACCCGAGGCTTCTCGGTGCTGGCCAGCTGCGTGGCGACCGCACGCGCCTCATCGACCTGGTCGTTTTCCAACAGGGCGTAGAACAGGGCCGTGCTGTCTTTGACGTGATCACCAACGTCGGCGTCTGCTGCGGTCAGCGCCTGGCGGTACAGCGGCGCGGCTTTTTCCGGCAGACGCTGGTCGAGGTAGGACGCAGCCACCCAGCGCACGGCATAGGTCGGCAACTGCACGCCCTCGGCCGTGAGTGTTTCGTACTCGCGGATCACCTCAGCCGTGCGTGCCCGCGCCTTGAGCGCGCCCAGGCGGTCAATACGCCAGCCCACCACGTCGTCGTGGGCAGTGGCGTCCGGGCCCCAGCGGCTGATCAATTTGTCGTAATCCTGCAGGGCGCGATCAGCGATGACATAGCGCTCCTTCTCAGTACGTGTGGCGAACTCGGCCATGCGTACGCGCTCGGCGGCGAGGTCGCCTTCCAGGCGGCGCTGGGTAACCGCATCCACCAGGCCGGGGCGTTTGGCCGACAGGCGTAGGGCAGGCTCCGGCATGCGGGCTTTTTGCAAGGCGACGATGTATTCGCGGGCCACTTCCGGCTTGTTGCCGGCGCGGATAAAGGCTTGGTCGAACTCGAACAGCGCGTCGTAGTTCAAACCGGCGCGTGTCAGCGCATAACCCAAGGCCATGCGGCGGTTCGGGTCATTGGGTTGGGCCGCCACCATCGTGCGCAGGCGTTGCACCGCCTCGTTGGCTTTGCCGCCATCGGCCTGGGTCAGGGCCTGGCCCAGTTGCAGGTCGACGTTATTCGGCTCACGCAGCAGCGCCTGGCGATAGACCGCCTCGGCCTGGGCCCATTGCTTTTGATTACGATAGGTGCGCGCCACCGTGGCGAGTGCCTGGGTAGTGAGGTTGCGATGTTTGCCTTGTGCCTCGTACACCTTCAGCACTTCGGCGTCTTGCCCGGCCCAGCCGGCGATCACCAGGTGGTCGCTGACCTGGCCTGGGCTCTGGCGTTCGGCGGACAGTTGGCGCAACTGGGTCAAGGCGGGTGTGAAGTGACCGTTGCGGGCCTGGATGATCAGGGCGTCGTAGGCAGGGTCAGCCACGGCAAAGGCCGGCATCAGCAATGGGCCGCACAAGGCTGCTCCAATGAGCAGTCGCAACTGGCCTGATGCACTGAGTGGATGAATTCGCAACATGTCGTCGGCTTCCTTACAAGGAAAGCTGCAACGATGGGTGATCCTGAGCGATGTGCATCAGGGTGTCGGCGTCTCGGGACCCGACCTAGCTTTCCTGGGCGAACTATCCCTTAGCGATGTCAGGGGAAGGGCAATTCAGAACAATTGTTCAGAATTGGCTGACAAAAATTTCTTGCCAGGCACGAAGACAAATGTGGGAGGGGGCTTGCTCCCGATAGCGGTGGGTCAGTTATAAATATACTGACTGACACTCCGCCATCGGGAGCAAGCCCCCTCCCACATTTTTTAGCGCATTCCAGGCTTATTGCGCGCCGCTTACTGCACCGACTTTGGACATCACAAAGCTGATGAACTGCTCAACAGTCATCTTCTGGCCGTTGAAGGTCACTTCGTCGTTGGCATAGTGCAGCTTGGAAACCACATCGGTGCCCACCAGGGTCGCCATTTGGGTACCGACCGCCATGCTGCTGACCATCTCGGCCGCCATCTGCGATTGCTGCTCGATGGCCTTTGAGTCAGTCACGCCACCGACCTGGGCTTGCAGGGCCGCCACGTCGCTGATCATCGGCTTGGACAGGGTCAGGTTGGCATCCAGCAGCGCAACCATTTGCTTGCCCAGTTCAACCGGCGGCAGTTCCATGGACGTTGGCTTGGCCAGGTCGACCACCAGGTTGAACTTGCTTTCGCCGTGGGTGGTTTTCAACGACAGGTTTTCCACGGCCAATTGCGGCTTGGCGGCCAGCACCTGGTTGACGTTGGCTTCGGCCAGGGTCTGCTCGGCTTCGGTCAATTGCAGTTCAGGCACCGGTTGGCCAGCGGCGGCCGCGGCTTGCACCGGTTGCATCTTGTCCTGGTAGAGCTTGGTCAGCACCAGCATCGCCGGGATATCGACGTTCTTCATGCTCACGGCCATGGCGGCCGAACCGACAGGCTTACCCTGGTAACCGATCTCGTCGATCTTGTAGTCGACGCGGCCGGCCAGGTTGTTGTCCTTGGCTTGGGTGGAGTCTTTCTGCTCGAAGCCCTTGAGGGTCAGCACGGCTTTCTGCGGGCCGAAGGTGACCTTGGTGTCAGTCAGCTCCACGGTGTTCTGGCCGGTGTAGAAGCCAAAGGTGGATTTCTCCAGGTTGCTGGCCACGGTCAGGCCAGCCAGCTCGGCTTCGAACGGCGCGCCGTTGGCATCCACCGCGGCGACCTTGAGGCTGTTCATGAAACCGTCGGCCTTGACCTTCTGGCCTTCGGCGCTGCTGTCGAAGTCCAGGTTGGCACCGGAGAAGCTCACCGAGGAGCTGTCGTCCTTGAACTCCAGGGGCAGCAATTCGATGTTGCCGCTGACCGAGCGGCTATAGCCGATATTCGCCACGCCTTTGAGCGGCGACACGTCTTTGCTGGCGGCGAACCATTTTTCCGTGGTGGGGTTCTTTTCCAGTTCGTAGTGACTGGTGGCCATGACCGGCAGCCATTTGAGGGTCACCAGGCGCGAGAATGGCAGCGGGCCGTGCTCGATGTGGTCGACGAACAGCAACTCGGGGTTCGGGTTGTCTTCACCGAACACGCTGCCCTGGCCTTTGAGGCGGTAGTGCGCGGTGCTGCTGAACACGCCACGGTCCAGGGACACCAGCTCCAGGGCCAGGGTGCCGTCGACGCCGGCCATGGAGGTCTGCAGCTCTTTGTTGGCGTTCTGGATCGCGGTCTGCAGGACCGGCTCCAGTTGCTTGCCGGTGTACCAGGCACCGCCCGCACTGACGGCGCCGATGGCGACAACGAAACCCAAGAAAACAACGGCTGGCTTATTCATGAAGTGACCTGATCAAATCCTGTGAGAAGTGGGCTGTCTTCCTTGAACCCCGAAGGGGTTCCTGTAGGAGCGAGCTTGCTCGCGAAGAACGCATGGGCAACGCGTTTATCCAGGATGCACGCGTTATCGTTGACGTCTTTCGCGAGCAAGCTCGCTCCTACAGTAGTGGCCCGTAGGGCCGAAGGCTGGGGAAGATTAGCACTGGCGGGCGCAAACGGCCCAACCTTTCAGAGGCATCAGTTCAGCCGTAGTTCAGGAGTACTCCAGCTCGATTTCATCCAACTGGTGATCAAAACTCTTCAAACGTGCGGTCCAGGTGTACACCAGCACCTCGAATTCGCGATGTATCACGGCATTGCCGGGGGTGTCGGCCTTGGGGTCGCAGAAATCCAGCTGATAGCGCTCACGGGCCATTTGCGTGGCCACGTCGGACAATTCCCGCGCGTTATTCAGCCAGTGCCTACCGTCGGCTACCTGTCGATCCAGCAGCACGCATTGTTTTTTCAGGACTTCGAGGCTTTTTTCCAGCGGGGTGCCGGTGAGGTCGCCCATGACTTCCTGGAAGGTGCGCCCGGGTTGCCAGTAGCTGCCCCAGAAATAGCGGTCGAACACGGTTTCGACCCGGCGCAGGGCGACTTTGGTATCCCAGATCGCGACGCGGGTCTTGCCTTGTTCGAGGAGCTTTTTCTTCACCCGTTGATTTTGGTAGGAGGCCCAGGCAACGACACCGATGGACAGGGTGCCGATCACCAGGCAGGCGCTGTCGAGAAACACCATGGCCTTGTCGAGTTGATGGGCGAGCATGACGCCATAGAAATACGCGGCCGATAACAGGACCAGTGCGAAGAGCACGCACCAGAAAGCGGGAGCATAAGGGTTTTTCATTATTGGAATCCCCATGAGCAAACGCAAACTTTGTCGGGTGAAGCGTCACGGCGCCTCCCCTGACAAAGCATAGCAATCACCTCACGGTTTGCCGGGTTTTGTACCTTGCGTTCGTCCGCTTTCCCAACCGCCGCCCAAGGCCAGGAACAGATCGATCTGGCTCATGGCAACCTGGGTGTTGGCCGCCGCCAATTGCGCGCGCATCTCGGTATAGGTGCGCGTGGCTTGCAGGTCGGCCAGGAACGATTCGCGGCCGGCCTGGAAGAAGCGGTGGGTCTGGTCCGCTGCCTGCCGCGCCGATTGTTCGGCTTCGGCCAGGGCGTCGCGGCGCTGCAACACGGCGGTGTATTGCGCCAGGCCGGTCTGGGTTTCACGGATGGCGTTGAGTACCACGCCGTCGAAGTGGGCCAGGGCGCCCTGGGTGGCGGCTTCGGCTTCATGGATACGTGCGCGGGCACCGTTGGTCGGCACGGTCCAACTGATCATCGGGCCAAAGCCCCACCGGTTGGTGGCCGGGGTGCCGAGGTTTTCCAGCAGGCCCACGGTGCCTACCGTGGCGCCGATGCTGATATCCGGGTACAGCGCGCCGGTCGCCACGCCGATGCGCGCGGTGGCGGCGGCCAGTTGGCGTTCGGCCTGGCGCACGTCGGGGCGGCGCTTGAGTAATGTGGCGCCGTCGCCTACCGGCAGCAGTTGGGCAATGTGCGGTAGCTCGGCGCAGGTGCCAGTGCCGACGGGCAACTGGTCCACCGGTTTGGCCAGCAGCATCGACAATCGGAACAGCCCGGCCTGGCGCGAGGCTTCGTAGCGCGGCATCTCGGCACGCAGGGATTTGTATTGGGTTTGCGAACGGGTCACCTGGGTTTCATCGCCGCGCCCGGCATCCCGCAGGCGCTGGGTCAGCTTAGTGCTCTGGGCTTGCAGATCGAGGGACTGGTTGGCAATTGCCAGCTCTTCGTTGGCCGCGCACACCTGGGTGTAGGAGCGCACCACATCAGCGACCAGGGTGATGCGGGCGATATCGGCAGCGGCCTGGGTTGCGTCGGCACTGGCCTTGGCGCTTTCGATGCCGCGCTGCAAGGTGCCGAACAGGTCGAATTGATAGGAGGTGGTGATACCGACGCTGCCGATATTGCCGACCGGGACCTTATCCGGCAGCAAGAACGCTTCGCCAGACTCCTGCAAACGCTGGGCCTCGGCCTTGGCGCCGGCACTCCAGCCGCCGGCGGATTCGGCTTGCTGCACCTGGTAACGCGAACGCTGCAGGTTGGCGGCGGCCACGCGCAGGTCGGTATTGGAGGCCATGGCCTGCTGCACCAGTTGGTCCAGGCGTGGGTCGTTGTACAGCTTCCACCAGTCAGCCGGCACCGGCGCCGAGACCACGTTGCTGCCCTCGCCCATGATCGGCCCTTGCAGGTCGCCACGGTTGACTGCGGCCTGTTCCGGCAGTTTGTAATCCGGGCCTACCACTTGGCAGGCCGACAGCAACAACCCCAGGGCAGCGGTTGGCAACAGCCGCTTCATGGTTTGTCCCCGTCTTTAACTTTGTCGTCGATGATCGACACCGTCGCCGTGCGCCCGGCGATCATGCGAAAGTCCGCCGGCACATCGTCAAAGGCGATGCGCACCGGGATCCGCTGGGCCAGGCGCACCCAGCTGAACGCCGGGTTGACGTTGGGCAACAGGTTGGAGCCGCTGCTGCGGTCGCGGTCTTCGATACCGGCGACGATGCTCTGCACATGCCCGTGCAGGCGGGCGTTGTCGCCGATCACGCGGATGTCCACGCCCATACCGACATGGATACCGTCGAGCTTGGTTTCTTCGAAGTAGCCGTCGATGTGGAAGGAATTGCTGTCCACCACCGACAGCACCGGGCGCCCGGCGGTGACGAATTCCTGGGTGCGCGGCGCGCGGTCGTTGACGTAGCCGTCCACGGGGCTGCGGATCACCGAGCGGTCGAGGTTGAGTTGGGCAGAGTCCACCGTCACCTGGGCTTCGGCCAGGGCCGATTGGGCGCGGGCGACGCGGGACTGGCTTTCTTCCAACTGCTCGCTGGGCACCAGGTTGCCGAGGCCACGGTTACGCTTGTACTCGCGCTGGGCCTGGGCCAGGGTTTCCTGGCGGTCAGCCACGGCGGCCTGGGCTTGGCGCAGGGCCAGCTTGAAGCGGTCCTGGTCGACGGCGAAGAGCACCTGGCCCTTGGTCACCAACTGGTTGTCGCGCACGTCGACGCGCTGGATCAGCCCGGACACGTCCGGGGCGATCTGCACGATGTCGGCGCGGATGTGGCCGTCACGGGTCCAGGGCGCAAACATGTAGTACATGACCATGCGCCACACAACGACGACCGCGAAACTCACGATCAACAACGTCAGGACGACACGGCCGATAGTCAAAAAAGGTTTTTTCATGTCATCAAATATCGACTGAGTGAGTCCACCGCGCCCAGCAACAGCGCGTACAGCCCCACATTGAACAATGCCCGGTGCCAGACCAGGCGATAGAAGTGCATGCGCGTCAACAGCCCGTGCACCACCAGAAACAACACGTAGGTAATGCCCATCAGCACCAGCAGTGTGGGCAGGAACACCCCGCTGATATCCAGATCACCGATCATAAAGGCGCTCCATCGGGTAGCGGCGCTTCCATTTCCGTGCCGCCAATGAATTCCACGCCGGGCAACAGCGCCAGGCGCAGGCCGGCCAAGGCATGCAGCAGGTGCAGGCGGGTGTCGTCTTCGTCTTGCAGGCCCTGGCCGTTGAGGGCGCGGCGCGTGCGGTCCAGGGTCATCAGCAGACCGCTGGGCGCGGGTAAGCGTTCACCGGCCTTGAGGCATGCCTTGAAGTAACCGCCCACGCCTTCCACCACCTGGTTGAGCAACACCCTTGGCACGCCGAGGATGCGCGGCGAGTAGGCCAGCAGGTCGAGCAGGTTCAGCGCTACGCGCAAGTCGCGCAGGGCGCTGCCGGTGTCCTGGCCGGTGAGAGCCAGGCGCGGCAAGTGTTGCATCAGGCGGTCGAGCATTTGCGCGGCCATGTGCCGGTGTTCGTTCAGGGTTGCGGGCTCGGTCAGGCCAACGATGTCGCGCCAGCTGAAACGGGTCAGGCGCTTGGCCGCCAGTTCGGCGCCGAAGGGCCGGGCGATCAAGGTCCATACAAACGCGAACAGCAGGCCCACGGGCCCGGCCAGATTGACGTTGGCGAAGTTGAGAAAATCCGCGTCATAGGCGCCCTGGATGCTGATGAACGACGAGGTGTTCACCAGCGTCAGCAGCATGCCCAGGTAGAACCTTGGCTGCACGGTAAGCGTGCCGATGCAGATAAACGGCACGGCAAAAGCCAGCACCAGCATGGGGAAATCGTGCAGGTTGGGCAGCACCAGGAACAGGTACAGGCTGGCGAACAGCACCGACATCGCGGTCCAGAAAAAGAACCGATAGATCTGCGGCGCCGGGTCGTCCATCGAGGCGAAGAAGCTGCAAGCGACGGCGGCCAGGATCACGGCGCTGCCGCCATCGGTCCAGCCCAGCAGGATCCACAGCACCGAGGCGACGATGATCGCGGTGACGGTGGAAAACGCCGAGTAGAACATCAGGCCACGGTCGAGAAACGGCGTGAGCCGGCCCAGGCGCCAGTGGCGGTAGACGGCGCGCCAGGTGTCCTGGCTTTCGCACTGGATGGCGGCTTGCAGGCTGCGGCAGTCCTGCCACAGGTCGATCCATTCGCCCAGGCGGTACAGGGCGTTGGAGAACAGCAGGGTGTGGCGGTCATCCAGCGCTTCGCCCTGGGGTTGCGCGGCGTCGACCTGGTCGCGCAGCTCGCGCCAGCGTTCCAGGGGCGCCGTTTCGGTGGTGCTTTGCAGCCAGGCGTTGGCGGCTTCCAGCAAGGGTGTGAGCCGGTCAAGAAACTCCGGGGCTCGATGCTCGATGGCGTACACCGCGTCATCCAGCGCATCGACCACCGGCAACAGGTGAATCATGCGCCCGCGCAGTTCCTTGGTGTTGCGTACCGTCTGCGGGCGTGCGCCTTCGTGGGGCAACTGGCCGATCATCAACTCGAGGGTATTGAAGGTAGCAACCATGCCACCGCGCAGGTTGCTGACAGCTTCAGGGTCGACCTGGCGGGTGAGAAAGCGCTGGCTGTAGACCTGGGCATCGCTGAACCACTTGGCCACCGAGCCATCGAACACCGGCATCAGGCGCCGCGGCCAGAACATCGCGCCCACCACCGCCGCGACCGCGATACCAAGGAAGATTTCCTCGGTACGCGCTTCGGCCACATCCCATACCGCCAGCGGGTTATCCACCACCGGCAAGGCAATCAACGGCAAGGTGTAGCCGGCCAGCATCAAGGCGTAGTTATTCGCGGTGCGCAGGTGCATGGAGAGGAACAGCAAAGTGCCCGTCCATAACGCGATCACCACCACCAACAAGTAAGGCGACTGCACGAACATCGGCACAAACAGCACCGCCGCCGCTGCGCCCATAAAGGTGCCAATGGCGCGGTACAGCGCTTTGGAACTGGTGGGACCGACAAACGGGCTGGAGACGATATACACCGTGGCCATCGCCCAGTAAGGACGCGGCATTTGCATCAGCATGGCGATGTACAGCGCGATCATCGACGCAGCGAAGGTACGCACCCCATAGAACCAGTCACGGGCAGGCGGAAAGCCGGTAAAAAATCCGTTCAAGACGACACAGCCTCGGCCGCCTCGAAGGCCCGCAGCACCCGCAATGCGGCTTCCAGATCCGCGGTGGCGATATCCGCCAGGACTTCATTACGCAGGCGCACCAGTTGCGCCTCCACCGCCTGCACCAGTTCACGGCCACGCTCGGTAAGGCTCAAAGCCTTGGCACGGCGGTCGTGGATGTCTTCGGTGCGGCAGACATAACCGTCGCTGCACAGCCGGTCGAGCAGGCGCACCAGTGATGGGCTTTCCATACCGGAAGCCTGGGCTACTTTGACCTGGTGTACCCCGTCGCCCAGGCGACCGATCATCAACAACGGCACGGCGCAGGCTTCGGAGATGCCATAGCTGACCAGCGTGGTCTGGCAGATCTTGCGCCAGTTACGGGCGCCCACCACCATGCTGCTGCTCAGGTTCATCTGGAGTTGTTCGAGGGATTGGGACACTAGATAGTTCGCATACAGTTAGTTTGCTAACTATTAATATGGTGGAGAGACGAGTTGTCGTCAAGTTTTGAAACAATTTCTCGATGGATGGAGCGATTCAGCGGCAACACCGCAGGGCGAATGTGGGGCTTGCTCCCGATGGGGATGGGTCAGTTACAGATGCATTTACTGACACGCCCTCATCGGGGCAAGCCCCCTCCCACATTTGGATCAGCGTCGGATGCCCGGGCTATTTTTCAGCCTGACCATCCAGGCGACGCTGGATCTCGCCCAGCATGTCCAGGCCATCGCGCAGTGAAACCAATGCGGCAGTGACCAAGTGATGGAGGTTTGGGTTGTCGCTTGATGAGGCGAGGGTCTCCAACAGCTCAGTGCCGATACGCACGCGACTGCGCGCTGTTTCGTGGAGCAAATGCGAGGGGGCAAAGGTGTTGAAGGCGAGGACGGGAACGCTGGTGGGGTTGGACTTGAAAGCAGAAAACTGTTCCATGAGTTAAATCTCGAAGATTGAGTTCAAAATCACCATTACTCGTCGCCAAACGAGAAAGGGTGGCAGCTGTACGCAGGTTGGCGAACCGGTAATCTACGAAACCCGGCAGATCCGAAGATCTCCCGCGCACAGCCGCCATAAAACTGCGTGCCTTCACCCACGGGGAAAGCACGGAATTTGAACGCTGTAACGCTTCGTAGAACGCGGATCGCCAAATCCGATCGCCGATGTGCGGCGACGGGGCGAACTATAGGGGGGATGGTTGAGGCTGTGCAACCAACATATTGATCTCTACCGTCAGTCGTCTCAGCTTTTTCCAAACGCCATTTGGTAATGACGATGTATATACTTTGTACATACCATTCCGAAGGAATCGCTGATGTCCAAATTAGCCGTTTTTACAATGAAGCTTGAACCAGAGCTCCGCGACCAGTTCATGGCTGAATGCGAAGCCTCCCATCGTCCTGCATCGCAAATCGTACGCGAAATGATGCGTGAATTCGTTCAGGCCCAGCAGCACTCTCGAGAGTACGATGAGTTCTTGCAACGCAAAGTTGATGCTTCTCGTGCATCCATTCGCGCAGGCCGAGAGGTTTCCAATGAAGATTTGGAAGCTGAATTCGCAGCCAGGCGCGCTCAAGTAGATAGTCAGGGATGAGGGTCGCGTGGACACCTGAGGCAGGGCAGGATCGTAGAGATATCTGGGATTTTCTGTTTGAGAAAAATCCACAAGCCGCAGCCGATATGGACCGGCGCTTCAGCATGGCAGCACTTGGATTAGCACATAACCCCGAAATTGGCCCAGTAGGCCGCATTGCGGGAACACGCGAGGTCATTCCGCACCCGAGCTACCGCCTTGTTTATCAAGTTGAGACTGATGTAGTGAGGATTGTGGCTCTAGTACATACAGCTCGCCAATGGCCACCAGAAAGTTGCATCCCGCATTGATGCCTCAGACGGGCGAGGGCTGATTGCCAAACTCCTCAATCACCCGCCCCGCCTCCTCCTCAATAAACCCAAACACCTCCTCCGCCACGCTGTATTGAAACTGCTTACGCCGATGCTTGGAAAGCTTCCCACCGTTATCCAGGCACATCATCACCAGCTTCGACAAATCACTGCCACGCACGTCGTAGCGTTGATTCACGGCCTTGATCACGCGGTCGTAGCGGTCGAGGAATTCGGTTTCTTCGCGCAGCTCTACTTCCAGTGCGCGGCGGGCCATTTGCAGAGTGAATTCGACGCAGCGGGTGGCGTCCCAGTAGCGGTAGATCGAGGGGTGGCCGATGAAGTCGAACGCCATGTGGTCGGCGTCCAGCCAGGTGACGTTCCAGAATTCCCGCGTCGGCTGGGAGAAGGTCTTGAGTGCCTCCAGGTAGGCTTGCTCTTCGTGCTTCATGGCAACGGAGACCGGTAGCAACAAGCCATTTCCCAGTGCGCCATAGTGACAAAGCGTCTGGTGGATCAGGAAGCGAGACAGGCGGCCATTACCGTCCATGAACGGGTGCAGGAACACGAAGCCGAAGGCGGTGACGGCCGCCGCGACCAAAGGATCGACGTCGCGCACGGGCTGGTTGGCGAAGGCCATCAGCTCTTCCATCAGTTCCTGGCAAAGCTCTGGTGCTGGCGGCACGTAGCTCACACCGGCGGCGCCGCGCAGGCCGTTGTGCAGATGATTTTGTTCGTGGCGAAACGCAACGGCTTTGTCGAAGGGGTTGGAGACGGTGCTGTTTTGCAGTTCGACCAAGTAGTCTTCGGTGAGCAAACGGCCTTCATGGGACTGGCGCAGTAGTTGGACGAAACGGCGGGATTTTTCTTCGCTGGGTTGTTCTTTTTCGATGGCAAATGAATCGCGGGTTTCGTGCAGGTACGCCCACTGGATGGCGCGGTCCATCATTTCGGGTGGGAGGCTGGCCATGAAGGATTTGGCGCGGGCCAATACATCAAGCGCCAACAACGCTTCTAGCTCAGGCGTTCGCTCTACGGTGGCGCAGTAATGCAAAGAGCCCAAACCGTTGAAATCCACTCGCCAACGACTGTTGCGAATACTCGGACCGGTTACATAGCGCTGGGGATCGAACAAGGGAACAACGCGACCACGAACAGGAAGGGTGTGATCCAGCATTTTCCCGGTAAAGCCTTCCCAAAGAAAACAGGCTTTTCGGATAAACGCACCGTTGGGCGAGTCGGCCAGCGCCTCCAAAAACGGTTCTGGGCCAAGCTGTTCAAACACCTGGGCAAGTATCGCCAGGTTCACGCCTTCATGCTTAAGCGCAAACAGCACATGTTCAAACAGCGCATGTTGGGCAGGCGCCACAGAATGGGGCACCGCCAGGCAGTCACCGATCAGGGTAATCCTGGTCACCGGCTTGATCATCGCAGCGCGCAACGGTGCGATAACCTTTAGATCCAGCGCCTCACACAGATGAGCGTATCCGACTGTTGGCATGGCGAGCTTTTCCAGAAAAAATTCACTTAAGCGATTAAAGCCCAGTTTTTTTTACCGCTCACCATTTTTTTTTACATACTCGCTTTTATTTGGATATTTTTTTACACCTCTCGCCCACTCCGCAACATCAGATTCAACTCATCCACCACCACCGCCCAATCCGCATCGTCCAGAATCTCCTCACGCAAAAATGCCTTCTGGGCGTTGCTCCAAAAAAACGCATCGGCGAGTTTCAAATCCGGCTTGAGGGGCGAATGAGAGGCGACAAATTGCTCAATGCTGACCGGGTCGTCTGGCAGGCCAAGCTGTTTGAACAAAGCCGGCAAGCTGTGTACTGGCGATTCCATGGAGTGTTCCTCATAAGCCTGTTCAGAAGAGTCTAGCGGCAGCCTTCAGGTTGCGGCGCCAGTGCGTTGCATAGCACGAACAAGCGCGCCCGCGCTCCGCCACCGTCCTGGCGACTGAGTTCGCGCCAGCCTGCGGGCAGCGGGGCAAAGTCGTCCGGTGTTTCGTTGCTGCTGATCAACCATACCCGACGTGTGCTGGCGGGCAGTGCTGACAAGTGGTCGAGATAGATGCGCCCACCATCCTGGTCCACCAGGGTGCCGAAGCCATAGGCATTCGGCCGGGTCGGCGTGCCGTCGGGTTTGGGCGGGGTGTAGAGCTGCAGCTGTGCGTCGGTCTGGTCGTAGTACACGTAGCTGAGGTACCACATCATGTCGCTGAGGACGATGCGGTCGTCTTCCTGGTAATTGCGATTGACGAACTCCACCGGCACGTTGAATTGGTCGTGTTCATCCACCTCGAAGGTGTTTTTCAGGCCCAGCAGTTCCATGCCCACAAACAGCACCCACAGCGCTGCGCCCAGCCATGACAAGCGTGACGGCAAGCGGTCGATGGCAAGCGCCAGGACGATCGGCAAACCCAGGGCATACACCGTGAGGTAGCGCTCGATAAAGACCGGCGAGATAAACGACACGCCATACACCAACAGCAACGGCAACAAGAAAAACAACGCCGGCAAACGAGCTCCCGGGTGGCGCCAGGCCGTCATCCACACCACCGCAATCAGCAGCAGCGGAAATATCCAGAACAGCGGCGTCCACAAATCATCGCCTTCATCCTGCAACACGAACTGCCAGATCATCGAGGGCACAGACAGCAGGTTGACCGGCTCTTCCCAGCCGATGTCGCCGCCCACCTTGAGCTGGTCGACATGCTGCACCAGGTCCAACAGGTTCGGTAGCCAAGGCAGGTACAACAGCACAATCATGGTGTTGGCCAGCCACCATGCAGGGCGCGTGATCAAGCGTTGGCCCGGCGCCGGCAACCCCAGGTAGGCCCAATGCACCAGTACGCACAACGCGGTGAAATAATGGGTATAGAAACCCGCGCTCATCAACAGCACATACGCCGCTAGATAGCGCGTGCGTTCGGGTTGGCGCATCCAGTACACCAGCGCCAGCGTCGCGCCTAGCAGCCACATGCCCAGCAGCGAATACATGCGTACTTCCTGGCTGTAGCGCACCGCCGTGGGCAGCAGTGCCAGCAGGATCCCCGCCAATACTGCCGCGCGTCGGGTGGACAGTTGCCGCGTCAGCCAAATGCCCAAGCCAACCACGGCCACACCTGGCAACGCACTCATGCTACGAATCGAGCCGATGCTGTCGCCAAACAGCTCGATCCAGCCGCGCAGCAGGAAGAAATACAGCGGCGGATGCACATCATGGGCCGCATGAAACCACAGGTCGGCTACGGCGTATTCGCTAAGCAACAGGCTTGACCCTTCGTCGCCCCAGATCGCCGCCGACGTTAGATGGTAAAACCGCAGCGCCATGGCCAACGCCAGGATCGGTACCCACCACAGACGGCTAAGCCAAGCGGCACCCTCCCAGGTCAGGCGATGGGAGGCAGGCAGCACCCCGGCTTTTTCGCTTTGCTCTACCACAGACCGACGCACTTGAATTCCCCTGCTTGCCTAAGCGCAAACACCGCCACTCTAGGACAAAAGCCCCGGCTTCGCTGCTGGAATCGGACAAATCAGCATTTTGTGTAGGCCTTCACCGAAGCGCGCGTCAGGATCAGGCTATTATTGGCTTCCTCCAAGGACCAAGGATCAAGGACACGTCATGCGCATCGGTTTTATGTCACCTCTGGCACTGGCCCTGCTGGCCGGTATTTCTCTCCAGGCCCAGGCCAGTTCCGACGACTCGTGCTACCCCGACTGGCGTGTCTCGCGTGACAGCCTCGAACCTTGCAGCAACCAGCCCTTTCTCAGCCCGGGCAACGACAGCCGGGTCAACCTGCGCCTGCTGCTGGCCGACAAAAAAGCCGCGCCGCTGACCCCCAATGCCTTGGGTGAAGATGACCTGGCCCAGGGTTTCGGCCCGGTGCCCTTCCCGGTGTATCGCCTTGTACCCCCACCAGCCACCGGTGATGAGCCTGACAACCAGCCAGATGATTCACGCACGGCCGAACTCGACGCCCTGCTGCAACCGCTGGGCATCAAGCGTGAGGAATACAAAACCGCCGGCGAAGCCTTCCTCAACGGCGAAGGCAGCCGCTGCCGCAGCAACAGCGATAACAGCGCCACCGCGTTTATCAGCCAGGTGATCAAGGCCGATATGCCGCCCGCCGAACGCGACTTGCTGGTGAAAGCGCGCTTACAGTTGTTGACCACCTGTGACTTCACCGGCCAAGTGGTGGACGCGCAGTTGACGCCCTCGACCAACGCCCAGCTGTTTCGCACCTACCTGCAGGCCGCCGCCGATTTCTACGGCGGTCGCTTCGTTTACGCCGAGCGCGGTTTCGCCGCCGCCGCGACCAGCGAGGTGCATTGGCTGAAAGAGACCGCGCTCTACATGACCGCACGGACCTCGTTGAACAGGGCCCAGGCCGAAGCCTTCGATGAATACGGCATGCCGCAACGCGAGCATGTGGATAAAGCCGCCTTGAGCGACGCCGAAGAAGGTTTTCTCAGTTACCTGAAATATTTTCCGCAGGGTGATTACGTTGCGTCCGCCCGTGGCCTGCTGCGCCGCGTGCATTGGCTGGCGAACGACGACGCCAAGCTTGCAGAAGACTTTACCTGGCAATTTACCGAGGCAACCAACGCCCAGCGCAATGTGAGCATCGACGAGTTGGTCGAAGAAGCTGACCTCAAGTTGCTGATGGTCGGCAACAAGTCGGCAAATAGCCCGATGCTGCAGGTGGTCAGCGACCTGATGGCGATGCGTGCTCATACGCCGCCGCTCCTGAGCCGAGAAGACCTCGACAACCAAAAGAGCACCTTCGCCAACGAGCCGGCCTTGTTCGACTATCTGCAAGCGGCGTATGCCCTGTACGTCGAGCATCAGCCCGACAACGCCTTGAAGCACCTGCCCGACAGCGTGCCGTCGAGCCTCGACTATTTCGCCTTCAGCCAGCAGACCCTGCGCGCCCTGGCCCTGGAAGCCAAGCAAGACTGGCAAGGCGCCGAAGCCCTGTGGCTGCAATTGCTGCCCCTGGCCAAGCAGCCGTTGCAACGCGACCAACTGGAGCTGGCCCTGGCGATGAACTATGAGCGCAGCGGCCAACTGGCCAAGGTGTTCGCCGCCGACTCGCCGATCAGCGCCAAGCAAGTGCGCTACATCCTGCTGCGCAACGTCGCCGGCCCCGAGCTGCTGCGCCAGCAGATCGCCAAGGCCAGCGACCCGACCGAGCGTCAGAGTGCGCAATTCGTGCTGCTCTACAAAGACCTGCTGCACGGCCAGTACGCCACCTTTGCCGATGACCTCAAGCAAGCCTCGCTCGCTGACGACAAGCTCGGCACCAGCCTGGGCTACACCTACACCAGCGGTCAGAGCTTGAAGCTGTTCCAGTGGAACGGTGACAAAGCCGAATCAGGCTACGCCTGCCCAAGCATCGCGCAAACCGCCGCGACCTTGCAGGATGAGGCCAAAAACCCGCACGCCTTGAACTGCTTCGGTGAGTTCATCCTGCGCAACGGCCTGGACGGCATGCCCCTGGAACAACCTCGCGCCGCCGGCAGCCTGGGCAGCACCGCCTCACAGTTCAAGGGTGAGACCTTCTCGCGCCTGGACGGCTACAAACAGGTGATCGCCAATGCCAAGGCGCCGAAAACCGACAAGGCCTATGCGCTGTTCCGCGCCATCAATTGCTATGCGCCGGCAGGCTACAACAGCTGCGGTGGCGAAGACGTCGCGCCCGCGGTACGCAAAGCCTGGTTCCGCCAGCTCAAGACCGGTTTTGCCGATACCCAGTGGGGCAAATCGCTGCAGTACTACTGGTGAAGTCGCTGTGGCTGGGTTTGCTGTTGCTGGCAGGCCCGGCTTTCGGTGCGGTCGACGCCCGCGACTACGACGCCTTCTGGCTGTGGAGCGGCGTCACACCCCAGCCGGTGATCAAGCAGGCCCGGACACTGTACATCCTCCAGGGCCAGATCAACTCCACTCGCCGCGCGCCCCAACGCGGCGTGCAACTGATCGCCCAGGGCATCAGCGTACCGCGCATTACCCAAGGCGAAATCTGGGTGGTCTACCGCGCCCACACCCTGCACTGGCCGGAACAGGTCTACACCCAACTGCTCGGCCAGGTGCAACGCTGGCGTGACGCGGGTAACCCTGTGGTTGGCATCCAGATCGACTTCGACGCCCGCACCCAATACCTGCACGAATACGCCGACTTCCTGCGCGACCTGCGCCGACGCTTGCCTGCCGACCTGCGCTTGAGCATCACCGGCCTGATGGACTGGAGCAGCAACGCCGACCCGGCCGCCATCGCCCAGCTCAAGGGTGTGGTGGATGAAGTGGTGGTGCAGACGTATCAGGGGCGGCACAGCATCCCCGACTATGCCGCGTATTTGCCGCGGATGAATCGGCTGGGGATGCCGTTCAAGGTCGGCTTGATTCAGGGAGGCGAGTGGCAAGCGCCGGGGTATTTACAGGGAAGTAAGTGGTTTCGAGGGTATGTGGTGTTCTTGCAAAACCCGTGAAGGCTGAATATCAACTGTAGGAGCGAGCTTGCTCTCGAAAGACGTGAACGATAATGCAGCGCTATCAGATAGCCCGCGCCGCCGATACGTTCTTCGCGAGCAAGCTCGCTCCTACAGTGGGTGAGGCTCGCAAGTTCATCGCCAGTTTCACGCCGGCGAGGCGCTCAGGTCGTTGCTCAAGGTCGCTTTTATCACTGCTCCACAACGACCGCCCCCAGGCCGAGCGCGGAGCTGATCGCAATCACCCAGAAAGACACGCCGATGCAGATCCAAATACCGTTGGCCCACGTTAGGCGGTGGTTGGCTTGGCCTGTCAAATCATTTTCCAAGTGGTTCACCGCGTGCTGAATCTGCACGCTCATCGCGACCTGCGCGATTGCAAAGCACAGGCCCACCTTCAATGCGGTAAGCGACGAGACGAACCACACATAGGTAAAAGGCAGGAAAGCGCAGATTATCCAGCCAAGCACAAAGCAGCGAGGCCACCACCGATAAGCCGGGTCTTTCAGATCAAGCGCCTGCTTGATTTTCATCACCAGCGCATAAAGAAAAAAGATCGAAAAAAAGGCTCGAACAATCGGCAGTACACGGGCCCCCGTTGCGGCGCGATAAGCACTCCAATGTTTGTATAACCAGTAAAACGTATAGAAGCCTTGGGACAGCAGCACCATCAATACCAACTTGCGCGGTGCGACGATAAAAAAGGTCGTTGCGCCAGTTGACGGCGTTTTGAGATCAGCTTGGGGTGCTGCATAGGGGTTTTCAGATATGAACATAAGAACGACTCTTGAGGGCAGTCCCGCAGATTAATGCTCATGTTCCTGGCTATTGCACCCATCTCGAAAACAGGAACGTTCCTACGCTCGACTTCACACAATCGTTACTGAGCGACTTGCAACGGGTACACCGACTCCCACCCTCCTCCCAGCGCTTTGTACAGCCCGACCATGGCCAGTGACACGCCGGTGGAGCTCTCCACCCACTGCTCCTGCGTCGCCAACAATGCGCTTTGCACGGTGAGTACGTTGACGAAATCCACCACGCCTTCAACATACTGGTGCTGCGCGGTGGTGAGGGCGATCTGGTTCTGGCGCACGGCTTCGGCGAGGCTGTCGCGGCGTAGTTGGCTGGCGTTGTAGCGGGTCAGTTGGTCGTCGATTTCATGCCAGGCGCGCAGCACGGTTTGCTGGTAGGCAAGGGCCGCTTCCTGTTGCTGGGCTTCGCGCAAATCCACCATGCCTTGCAGGCGCCCGCCGTTGAACAGCGGCAGGCTCAATTGCGGGCCAAAGGCAAAGGCGCGGGAGCCCCAGGAGCCGAAATCCGACAGTTGCATGGCTTGGGAGCCGAGGCTGCCGGACAGGGTGATGCGCGGGTAGAAGTCGCCCTTGGCCACGCCGATGCTGGCAGTGGCGGCGTGCAAGCGCGCTTCTGCCTGGCGGATGTCGGGACGGCGTTCGGCCAGCTCCGAGGGCAGGCCAATGGCGACCTGGCGTTGGGTTTGCGGCACAGGGGCGTCCTTGGACAGCTGTGCGTGCAGGGCCTGGGGCGGCTCGCCCATCAGCAGGCTCAGGGCGTTGATCAGTTGGTCCTGGCGCTGTTGCAAGTCCGGCAGGCGCGCTTCAATCGCCGCGACCTGGGCGGCGGCTTCGGCCACGTCCAGGTCGGTCGCTACGCCATCAGCCAGGCGCAATTGCGAGAGCTTGAGGCTGTGACGGGCCACGTCGAGGTTTTGCTCGGTAACGGCACGGGTGTTCTGCACGCCGCGCAGTTGGATGTAATCCTGGACGGTCTCGGCCAGGACCGACAACAACACGGCGCGGCGGTCGTTTTCGGCGACCTCAAGGGTGGCGTCGGCAGCCTCCGTTTCGCGCTTTACGCGGCCCCAGAAGTCCAGCTCCCAGGCGGCCGAGAAGCCCATGTCCCATTGGTTGAAGGCCGCACGGCCGTTCTCGCCGGAGGGGTCGTTCAAGCCTTTGCCGCTGTTGCGCTTGCGCTGGTAACCGCCACCGGCATCGACGTTGGGATAGCGTTCGGCTGTGGTCACCTGGCGCACGGCTCGACTTTGTTGCAGGCGGCTGCTGGCCAGTTTCAGGTCGAGGTTATCGCTGAGGGCGCGGCGCGTGAGGGCAGAGAGCTGCTCGTCGTGGAATACGTCCCACCAGCGCTCCTGCAAGGGGTCGCTGACGGCGCGGCTTGCGGCTTGGCGACCCTGGGGCTCGCTCCACTGGCTGACCTGTGGACCTTGAGGCCGTTGGAAATCCGGGCCGACGGTGCAGGCGCTCAGGCTGATGAGGCTCAAGGTGAGCCAGGCGACGTGTTTCATTGCTGGGCCACCTCACGCTGTTGCGCGGCCGGCCGGGTATCGACGCTGGCTTCCACCGACATGCCTACGCGCAAACGCTCGGTCAGTGGCTGGTTCGGCTCAAGCACAATCTTCACCGGAATACGCTGTACCACCTTGGTGAAGTTGCCGGTGGCGTTGTCCGGCTTGACCGAGGCAAAGGTCACCCCCGTGGCCGGCGCCAGGCTTTCCAGATGGCCTTTGAGCAGCTCGCCGTCGAGGCTGTCGACGCTGACCTGCACGGCTTGGCCGGCGTGCATATGGGACAGTTGGGTCTCCTGGAAATTGGCCACCACATAGGCTTGGGCCAGGGGCACGACCGCGAGGATTTTGCTGCCCGGCGTCACATAGGCGCCGACTCGCACCGCGCGCTCGCCGACCATGCCATCCACCGGCGCGACAATGCGCGTGTAAGACAGCTGATAACTGGCCATTTCCAACGCCGCCTGGGCGCGCTTGAGGCCACCTTCGGCCGCATCACGCTGGGCGGTAAGGATTTCTATCTGCTTGCGCTCGGCCGCCAGTACCGCGGTGGATTTGGCCAGCCGGGCGGTGGCCTGGTCGATGCGGGTCTTGGCTTGCTGGGCGTTCTGCACCGTGCCCGCGCCGACGCCGGCGAGGTGGTTGTAGCGATTCAGTTCATGTTCGGCGAAGGCCACTTCGGCGCGATCAGCGGCCACGGTAGCCTGAGCCTGGGCGATCACCGAGCTTTGACGCTCCAGGGTCGCGGTGGCGTTTTTCAGTTGGGCCTGGGCCACCAGGGTATCGGCGTCGGCAGCCTGGGCGGCGGCGCGAAAGTCGCGGTCATCGATCAGCGCCAGCAGCTGGCCGGCCTTGACGCGCTGATTGTCTTCCACCAGTACCTCTTTGATAAAGCCGGCCACCCGCGGCGCAACCAGGGTGAAATCAGCGGCGACGAACGCGTCGTTGGTAGTCTGGCGCTTGCTGCCCAGCACACCCGGCGCGACCAGGTAAACCAGTACGCCGACGGCAAATACAGCAATAACGGCGACGGCAATTTTGTCTTTGCGTTTCATGGAAAGTCCTTGTGGTCAGGTCGGAGCGCGAGGCGGATAGATCCGCGTGGGCATCCAGAAAATCAGCAGGATCAACGCCACCGCGACACCGGCCATGACGACGTAAAGATCCGACGAGGTCAGCACCACGGTCTGCTCGTGCAAGCGGTGAGCGAGGCCCTGCGCTTCCGTGTCGGCCAGGGGCGAGTTGCCGAGGCGGTCCACCAACATGGTTGAATGGAAATGCCCGCGCTGGGTGGTCAATGTATCCAGCACCGCGGTGGCGATCACAGCGGCCAGGCCCTTGACGGTATTGAACCAGGCCGAGGCGAACGGCCCTTCGATGGGCTGGATGCTGCCGGTGGACAGCATCAGCAGCGGCAACACGGCCATCGGCTGGCCGAAAATCTGCAGCAGATACCAGCCATAAAAATCATCGCGGATCCACGCCGAGGTCAGGTGTGAACTGCCGATGCAGCACAGCACCAACATGCCCAGGCCGATCCCCAGCACCCAGCGGCAATCGACCCAGCGCAGGTTGCACAGCGCCGCCACCAGCGGCAACGCGATCAACTGCGGCAGCGCCATCAGCAGCATCACCGGCGCGGTTTGCAACGGCCGGTAGCCCTGGACCTGGGCGAGAAAACTCGACGGAATGATGATCACCGAAGTCAGCACCATCAACACGCCGGCCAGCACGATCAGGGCAAAGGCCAGGTTGCGCAGGCCGAGCATCTGCAACTTGAAGAAGGGTATTGGCTGCGACCATTCGTTGAGCAGGAACAACACCAGCAACACGGTGCCGCCACTCAGCAGAAAGGTGATCAGGCCCGACTCGAACCAATCCAGGCGATTGCCTTGCAACAAACCGATCACCAGCATGCAGATCGCTGGGAACCCCAGCAGCAGGCCGCGCCAGTTGAATTGTTTGAAGCGCTCCAGGCGCAGCGGGTCTTGCGGCAAGCCATAAGCGACAGCCGCCATCGACAGCAGGCACGGCGCAACGATCTGCCAGAACGCCCATTGCCAGCCGACGTATTCGGTCCACAACGCCGCCAGGGGCGTACCCAGGCTCGGGCCGAAGGTGGCGGTCAGGGCATAGCCGGCCAGGCCATAGAGCTTGACGTTGGCCGGCAGGAAACGCAGCGCCACGGTCATCAGCATCGGCGGCAGCGCACCACCGGCCAAACCTTGCACGGTGCGTAGCAGCAGCAGGCTTTCGTAGTTCGGCGCGAACGGGCACAGGATCCCAAGCACGGTGAACAATCCAATGGCGCACAGCGTGAAACGGCGCAGGGAAAACGTCACCGAACACCAAGGTGCAAAGGCCATGGCCGCCACGGACGTCGCCGTGTAGGCCGCGACCAGCCAGGTGCCTTCGTCAAAACCGATATACAGCGCACCGCGGATATCGGCGAGGGCGACCTTGGTGACCATCTCGTTGAGACCGGACACCAGCACCGCCAGCAGCACGCCGACCAGGCCGATGATGATGCGTGGGCCGAACATGGGCGGGCTTGGAGCGACAGGTTGGGCTGCGGCCTGGAAAGCGGGGGCAGCGAGGGATGTCATGAACAGGTAACTCGGAATGATAAATACCTGAGCAGTTTAATCAGGCTATACCCTGCAAAAAAGTTACTTATCGGAAGCTTATAAGTGCGCCAGGCGCAATCAATGGGTGGGAGGGGGCTTGCTCCCGATAGCGTATGACAGCCACCTGATGTGAAGCTGATACACCGCTATCGGGAGCAAGCCCCCTCCCACATTTGATTGTGCATGGGTTGAGGTTTTTAGGTGGGTTGGGCTTCGAGCCAGGTGGCGTGGCAACTCTCGCGCATGGTCTCGCGCAGCCACTTGTGCGCCGGGTCTTTGTCGAAGCGTGGGTGCCAGGACTGGGCCAATACGAGTGTCGGCAAGGAGATCGGCAACGGGAATGCGCGCAGTGGCAGGTTCAGGCGTTTGGCGCTCAGCAGCGCTTCCTTGGGCACCGGCATGATCAGGTCGGATTCCGGCAACATGAACATTGCCCCGTGGAAGCCCGGCGCGATCATCGCCACGCGCCGCTCCAGGCCCTGCTCATTCAGCGCGGTGTCGATCGGCCCACGGGCAATGCCACGCCTTGAAATGCTGATGTGGGAATAGCTGGCAAAGCGTGCTGCGGTGATTTCTTCGTCGAACAGCGGGTGGTCTTGCCGCGCCAGGCCGACAAAGGTGGTGGAGAACAGGTTTTGCACCTTTACTTCCGGGCTGGCCGGCATGGTGTTGCTCACCCGCAGGTCCAGGCGCCCTTCGCGCAGGGCTTCGTCATCGGTGTCGCCTTCGGGCACGAAACGCAGCTCGCACAGAGGCGCCATGCGCTCCATGGTGTCGAACAGCCGGCCGCCATACACGCCGATGAAGAAGTCATTGGCGCGCACACTGAAACGACGGCGCAAGGTGCTCAAGTCCACTTGGTCCGCCGAGCGAAACAGCAACGCCGCCTGCTCCACCACATTGCGCACCTGGCCTTGCAGCTCCAGGGCCTTGGGGGTCGGCACCAGGCCACGACCGGCACGCACCAGGATCGGGTCACCCACCGCCTCGCGGATACGCGTAAGGGTTCGGCTCATGGCCGCGGGGCTCAGGTTCATCCGCCGCGCAGCGCCAACCACGCTGCCCTCGTCGAGCAAAGCGTCGAGGGCGACCAGCAGGTTCATATCCGGTAGTTGCATGCCAAGCACTCGTGATCGATTGGGAGTGAACTGGGCGCAATCCTAGCAGGCTTTACCGGTTCAGAAAGGCGCATCCCCCTGGATAGTGGTGCGGTACAACTTGCGGCGCAGGTGGCTCGGGGCAAGCCCCCTCCCACACTTGAATTGTGAACGCGGTCAAATGTGGGAGGGGGCTTGCCCCCGATGAGGTCGGCACAGGCGCTGGAGATTTACCGCTCGTGCAACGCCTCGGCCCGCGCCTTGATGATTGGCTTGAGCAGGTAGCTGAGGATGCTTTTCTTGCCGGTGATGATGTCCACCGAGGCGACCATGCCGGGGATGATCAGCAGCGGCTTCTCATCGGTGCCCAGGTGGCTGCGGTCGGTGCGCAGGGTGATCATGTAATAGGTGGTTTTCTTGTCTTCATCGGTGATGGTGTCGGCACCGATGCGTTCGAGCTTGGCCTTGAGGCCACCGTAAATGGTGTAGTCATAGGCAGTGAACTTGACCACCGCTTCCTGCCCCGGGTGCAGGAAGGCGATGTCTTGCGGACGGATCTTGGCTTCCACCAGCAAGGTGTCGTTCAACGGCACGATTTCGACCATGTCGCTGCCTGGCTGGATGACGCCACCGACGGTGTTGACCAGCAACTGCTTGACGATCCCACGTACCGGCGAGGTAACCAGGGTGCGACTGACGCGGTCTTCGAGGGCGCGGCCGGTGGATTCGGCCTTGTTGAGCTCGGTACGGGCTTCGTTGAGCTGGGTCAGGGCTTCACTGCGGAATTTGCCACGGGTTTCGTCGATCTTGCGCTGCACTTCCTTGATCGCCGACTCGGCGCGAGGGATCGCCAGGGTGGTGGCGTCCAACTGGCCGCGGGTTTCCATTTCGGCGCGCTTGAGGCGCAGCACTTCCACCGGCGACACCGCGCCCTGGGCCACCAGCGGCTCGGACATGTTGATTTCCTGGCGTTGCAGGGACAACTGGCTGCGGTACTGGCCCTGCTTGGAGGTGAACTCGCGCAGCTCTTGCTGGCGCTGTACCAGTTGCTCCTGCAAGCCGCCGACTTCGTCTTTCAATTGCTGGCGCCGGCTTTCATACAGGGAGCGCTCGTTGGCGGCCTGGCTCGGCGCGGCCTTGAGCACGTCGTCGGGGATGTTCAGCGGGCGATCGTCCACCTGTGCACTGAGGCGCTCCACGCGCAGTTGCATGGCCAGGCGCAGGGCTTCGGTTTCCCCGGCATTGGAGACAAACCGTGTGTCGTCGAGGCGGATCAATGGCGCACCGGCTTCGACGATCTGGCCTTCCTTGACGTACAGCTCGGCGACGATACCGCCTTCCAGGTTCTGGATTTTCTGCAACTTGGACGACGGAATCGCCTTGCCGTCGCCACGGGTCACCTCGTCGATCTGGGAAAACCCTGCCCACACCACCAAGAACACGAAGAACCCGATGATTGCCCAGATGGTCAGGCGGATGACCCGCGGCGCATCTTCGATCAGGGCTTTGTTGACCTCGGGCAAGGGCTGGCCCTGCAGCGAGTCGGAACCTTTGAAATAGCGCCCGACCGCACTCTTGATGGAGTTAAGCAACACTGATCTGCCCCTTCTTCAACGCTTCCATGACCACGGCTTTCGGGCCGTCCGCGAGAATCTGTCCACGGTCGACTACCAGCAGGCGGTCCACGAGGGAGAGCAGTGAGGCGCGGTGCGTGACCAGAACCACGGTCTTGTTTTGCACCACGGCTTGCAGGCGTTGCTTCAAGCGTTCTTCACCGGTGTTGTCCATGGCGCTGGTGGGTTCATCCAGCAGCAGCATGGGCGGGTTGAGCAGCAGCGCACGGGCCAGGGCGACGTTCTGGCGCTGGCCGCCGGACAGGTTCTGCCCACGCTCGCCGACTTGCAGCTCGTAGCCTTGGGGGTGCAGGCGGGCAAATTCGTGCACGCCGGCCAGTTCGGCGGCTTGCAGGACCATTTCGTCCTCGACGTAGCGCGCCCCGGATACCAGGTTGTCGCGCAAGGTGCCGGCGAGCAATTGGATGTCCTGTGCGACGTAGCCAATATTGTGGCGCAGCTCGCTGACGTCGATCTGGCGTACGTCCACGCCATCCACCAGCAACGCGCCGGAATCGGGCTGGTACAAGCCGACGATCAATTTGGCCAGGGAGCTTTTGCCCGAGCCGCTGCGACCAATGATGCCGATTTTCTCCCCGGGTTTGATCACCAGGTTGATGTTTTTCAGCGCAGGGTTCTGTTGGTTCGGGTAGGTGAAATTCAGGCCCCGGCACTCGATGGCGCCTTGCAGGGTGCGGCGGCTCATGGGGCGCTCGTCGAAATTGCGCTCCTGGGGCAGCTCCATCATCTGGTCTACCGAGGTCATGGTGACCTTGGCTTGCTGGTAGCGCGTCAGCAGGCCAGACAGTGAGGCCAACGGGCTCAATGCGCGGCCACTGAGCATGTAGCAGGCAATCAGGCCGCCCATGCTGAGGTTGCCGTCGATGATCTGGTACACGCCGAACACGATCATGATCACGCCGGCCAACTGCTGGATCAGCAGAGTCATGTTCATCGACAGGCCCGACAGCAACTTCACCCGCAGCTCAAGCCGGCTCAGGGTGCCGATGGTCTGTTCCCAGCCGTATTGGCGCTCGCTCTCAGCGTTGTTGACCTTGACCGCGTCGAGCCCGGCGAGGGTTTCGATCAGGCTCGACTGGCGCTCGGCGGCCAGGGCCATGGTGCGTTCCATGGTGGCAACCAAGGGCTTTTGCAGGGCATAGCCGATGCCCAGGGCAAGCGGGAACGCCAGCACCGGCACCCACACCAGGTGCCCGCCGAGGATGGCGATCACCAGGAAGATCAGCAAGGTGAACGGCAGGTCGATCAGGCTGGTGAGGGTCAGCGACGCGAGGAAGTCGCGCAGGCTTTGAAACTCATGGATGTTCTGGGCGAAGCTGCCGACCCGTGCCGGGCGGTACTTCATGGACATGCCGACGATGCGTTCAAACAGCGTGGCCGAGATGATCAGGTCGGTTTTCTTGCCGGCCAGGTCCAGGCACAGGCTGCGCAGGCTCTTGAGGACCAGGTCGAACAGGTACGCGCCGCAGATGCCCACGGCCAGCACCCACAGGGTGGCAGTGGCCTGGTTTGGCACGACGCGGTCGTATACGTTCATCACGAACAACGGCGCGGCCATGGCGATAATGTTGATCAGGAAACTGGCGGCGATGGCATCGGTGTAGAGCCAGCGCGAACGCATGAGGGTGTCACGGAACCACGACCGCGCCCGTGGAATCAGGCTGCCGTGGTTGACGTCGAATTTGTGTTGCGGCTGGGCGAAGAAGACCTTGCCGATGTAATCGTCGGCCAATGCTTCGCGTTTGATCAGCACTTCGCCGCCGTCGCTTTCGCTGAGCAGGATCCGTGCTTCATCCTCGCCTTCCCAGCCGACCAGCACGGTACTGCGACCGTCCTTGAGCAACAGCAGCGCCGGCAATGCAATCGTGGGGATCTGCTCCAGCTTGCGTTGCAGCAGCCGGCCTTGCAGCCCGGCCCGTGCAGCGGCACGCGGCAACAACTCGGCGCTCAAGCGTTGCGAGGGCAGCGGCAGGCCGGTAGTGAGCATGGCCGCGCTGGCCGGCTTCTGATGCAGGGCGCAGAGCGCCAACAGCCCGTCGAGCAACGGGTCGTCATGCAGGGCGCGTGGATCATGACTGAGATGAACTCGACTGCTTTCAGGTTCCACGCGGGCACTCTCGACTAACAGATGGGGCTATTGGGGTGGCTCAATTCATCCCAGGCAGTTGGACTTTAGGTTTCACGTCGTTCTGTACGACGGAAGCCATTGGCGCGACCACTCCCTGGCTCTTGAGCAATTCACCCATGGTCGCCTTGATTCGATACTGAGTAAATAACTGAATGTTCTTGATTTCTTCCAGGCGGCGGGAAGCGGTGAACAATTCATTTTCGCTGTCGAGCAAATCCAGCAGGGTGCGCTGACCGAGGCTGAACTGCTGCTGGTAGGACGTACGTACGCGGGTACTGTGATCCACGTACTGCTGGGCGACCGGCAATTGCGCATTGGCGTTGTTCAGGGCGTTCCAAGCCAAGCCTAGCTCTTCATTGAGTTGGCGCAAGGCGTTGTTGCGGATATCCAGGGCCTGGTTGGCCTGATAGGACTTCGATTGCAGGTCGGCCTTGTTGCTGCCACCGGCAAACAGGTTGAAGCGCATGCGCACCATGGCTTCCCAGCCGTTGCTGTGGTTCGGATCACCGGAGACGTTGTTGTCGGCGTTGGTGCCAAGCTCAGCGTCAAAGCGCGGGTAGAAGCTGGATTTGGCGGCTTCGTACTGTTTCTCGGCGGCGGAGATATCTGACTCGGCCGAACGCAGGACCGGGCTGTTGTCGAGCATCTGGCGACGAGCTTCATTCAGGTCCGCCGGCAGCATGGCCAAGAAGGGCGCCGGGCGCTCGAGCTGGTCGGGCATCTGGCCGACGGCGCTGAGGTAGTTGGTTTGCGCGTCTGCCAGGTTGGTCTGCTCGGTGATCAGGTTGTTGCGCGCCTGGGCCAGGCGCGCTTCGGCCTGGTCCTGGTCGGCACCGTTGCCGACGCCGCGGTCGGTACGCAGCTTGATCTGGTCGTAGATGCGCTCGTGATTGCGCAGGTTGTCTTCGGCCAGGCGCACGAACTCACGGCGGGTCAACACTTCGAGGTAGACCTGGGCGACGGTCAGCGCTGTGCGCTCGGAAGTACCCAGCAAGGAATAGGCACGGGAATTAACGTTGGCTTGTTGACGCCCGACTTCGCTGGAGGTGGCGAAACCGTCAAAAATCATTTGCTGCAGGCGCAGGCTGGATTCACCGCGGTTGAGCGTATCCCAGTGATTGCCGCCAGGATTGTTGGCCCGGGTAGTGGCGTTGTCGGTCCCTTGGCGGCCATAACCGGCGTTCAAATCGACACGCGGCAGGTAGCCGCCTTGTGCGGCGCGCAATTGGTAATCGGCGGCGATACGGCTGTTTACACCCGCCTGGATTTCCGGGTGTACATCCAAGGCCTGTTGCATGGCTTGGGGCAGTGTCTGGGCTTGTACGAAACTGGCGGCGAGAACGAACGGTATTGCCTTGAACAGGTGCAGACGCATTAAAAAATTCCCCAGGACTTCTTGTCTCAAATCACAGCGATGAGTACCGCTGCGTCGGATAATGGCTACCGTAATGACCGTACGTCGGAAAGTTCAAAAAGCGGAACTGCTTCACACATGTAGGACGGTTCGCCGCTTAAATATCAATGTGACATTACGGAAGCGATTGTTTAGGATGGCGGCCATAAGGTCAATACTTTGGCACAAACTAGATCGCTAAAAAATCTAGCCAAATATTTGACGTCAATACATATATAGACTACGCCCTCCCAATTGGCAGTGCTAATAGCGCGCTGCGAAATGGAATTTGTCGAAACGGATCGCCGGAGAAAATTTTAATGAGCAGTGTTGTTGCCATCGTCAAAAGCATTGTTGGTCAAGTTTTCGTTATTTCTCCGGAAGGAACACGTCGCGTCCTTATTGAGGGTGATCGCCTGTTCGCGGGCGACCAGGTCGACACCGGTATGTCGGGCGCAGTGAGCCTGGAACTGGCCGACGGGCGCATCCTGGACCTGGGCCGGGACACGCAGTGGAGCGCCGATATGCCGGACTCCACCGCCGATCTGGCTGCTGCCGCTGAGCAGGCCGCGCCATCGGTTGCCGAGCTGCAACAAGCCATCGCCGCCGGTGCCGACCCGACCACCGAGCTGGAAGCCACGGCCGCAGGTGCAGCGGCTGCCGGTAATGGCGCCGCAGGGGGTGGCCACAGCTTCGTGGTACTGGACGCCACCGCCGGCCGTGTCGACCCGACCATCGGTTTCCCAACCGGCCCTCTCGGCCAGGGCACCTCGACGCTCAACGCGTTGGCCGGCGCACCCGGCACTGCTGATTCCGGCTTGGCGCTGCAGCCCGCGACCCTGTCCCTGGGCGCAACCCCCACCATCACCGAGGCCGGTGGTGTGCTGACCTATACCGCTACCGTTACGCGGCCCTCCACCAGCGACCTGACCGTGACTTTGTCCAATGGCGCGGTGATTACCATCCCGTCCGGCCAACTGACCGGCACCGTCAATGTGCCCCTGGCCCCTAACGACAGCCCCTACATCGATCCAAGCCAGATCAGCGTCAGCGTTACCGGTACCACCGGCGGCGGCAACCTGGTGTTGACCCTCGACCCTAACCCAGCTGTGACGCAGATCACCGACACCATCGACACCACCACCGTGACGCTGACCGCAGGCGATACGGTGACCGAAGGTGGGCAGATCACCTACACCGCCACCTTGACCAACCCGGCGCAGACGCCTGTGACCGTGACCTTGAGCAATGGCTCGGTGATTACCATCAAGGCGGGCGAGTCAACGGGCACCGTGGTGGTCGACACCCCGGCGAACGACGTCTACAACAACGGTTCGACTGTCAGCACCACCATTACCGGTGCAAGCGGCGGTAATTTC
>NZ_JAHSTT010000029.1 GCF_019145205.1 Pseudomonas khavaziana | reverse complement strand
ATTCCTAGAGGGTTGTTGCCATTTTGCGTTAGCTGATTGATCTATAAGAGCAAACCCGTATCGTTGAAGCTCAACATCGATACGAGCTTGCAATACCCCGATTACTGCTCAATTACGAGCTTTTGTCGAAGCTGCGGGAAATTCCGCTGCACATGGCCATCTATAATAAGCGTGATCTACGAATGACTGTGGAGGGCATGCTGTATCGCATGCGCACAGGATGCCCCTGGCGAGACCTTCCCAAGGCGTTCGGAAACTGGGATAAGATCTATAAACACTTCAATGCGTGGTCCGCCGCCGGCAAGTGGCTCAAGGTTTTCAAAGTGCTGCGGTGGAGCCCGACCTGCAGTGGGCTTTCATTCAGGGCAGCTATGCCAAGGCTCACCAGCATAGTGCGGGCGCTGCCAGCGGTAACGATAAGGCTATAGGGGAGAGTCGAGCAGGCAATATCAGCAAGATACACCTGGCGGTGGACGCCTATGGCTTGCCCACCAAGTTTGAGATTGCGGGAGGCCAGTTCATGACTGCACTCAGGCCCACAGCCTGATTGCCAAGCTCCTGGCGGCCGAAACCATCGTCGCTGATAAGGGTTATGACAGCGAGAAAATCCGGGAGCAGATCGAACTACAAGAGGCCAATGCTGTGATTCCGAGAAAGCGTAACTCCGTGAAAGGCAACGCGGATCTGGACAGAGGTAGTTACCGTAATCGGCACCTGGTGGAAAACGCTTTCGCCTGGCTGAAACACTACCGGGTGGTGGCCTCTCGATTCGACAAGCTCAAAAAGAAATTACGAAAGTGTGGTGGCCATGGCCTGTGCTTTTCTATGGCTACCCATGTGAAATGACAACAGACCCTAGGCAGTGTAAATAGTTTTTAACTGTGAATATAATCATATTACTTTGCTGCTGGTTTTATTGTTAGATGGAGAATTTTCTTTTTGGTATTTAGATTTTTCTAGTTGTACTGAGCGCTTCATATGCCTTAGCCTAGTAATCAAAAATAGCTGAGTATTTGAATATGCTACCTGCCATTAGGTGAATAGGTGACTCTGCCGTCGGAATGCGAGAATGGCCTGTCGAAGAGTACTTAGCGTTTCTGGCATGCTGCATTCGAATAGTTGTGTGTGAGCTCGTAGCTATCAGGTAGGTAGTAATTCAAAAGCAGTAAAATTAGCGCAGGAAAGAAATGCCGCTTCGGTCTAGGGTGGACTGCTAAACATTGTGTAGGAGTAATTTCGTTTGAGTTTGCAGAATTTTGACTAGAATTTTTCGTGTGACTGTGGCGAGGCAAGTGCAATGCTGCGCTCTAAATGGAGTCAAGAGATAACTCGCTTTTATTGTGTCTCGCTAGTTGCCTGTAAGGTTTTTTGAAGTAGGTATTAAAGTAGTAATTGATGGAGCTAGTGGTTGACAAACGTTTCTTGCAGTTATATGGGTGAAGTTTATGGGGTTGGTGAATAAGTCTCTGAGAATACTAATTGTTGATGGGGTTCATTTTCAGCGGTTAGCGGTTGAAAAAATAGTCAATCAGTGTGGCTATTATAGAATAGCGCCGGTCGAGTCGTTTGAGCAGCTACTTACTTATACGCAATATGCGCTACATCCTTTTGACATTGTAATACTTAATTCTGATATCGCTATTCATAGCGGTGTCGATATATATGAGTTCTGTGTCGCTGAACCAAATATAGTTAATTTCCTAATTTATAATTCGGTTCCGGGAAATGAGCGGGGCTTTGATATAACATGTTTCAATGCGCCTGTCATGCACTCAGCGGATCTAAATAAAGATATATTAAAATTCTTGATGTCGGCGGTCGAACTGAATTTTTATTCGTCGGGCCGGATTCGCCTTATCGCCAGTGGCTAGGGAGGGGTTTCTACAATCAAGCAAAGAAATAAGCCTTCGCGTCCTCGTTCGCTTTCTTCGTTTTTGTTTATATAAGTGGTTATGTGTATTTTGAGTAGTCAAGCGAAAAAGCTGCTCATAGAGCGTTCGGCGATTATTAAGTCGTACTTTCAGATCACACAGTCGCGCCATTGATCCTAACTATAGTACTCACTAGCACGCGCCATAAGCCACTGTCTAGGCAAAAATGGTTTGATCAAGTTCGATGAACCAATATCAAATGGCAGACTGCACTTTGCTCTTCATCCATTTGAGCAGGCGCAATTAGCATAATTTTTATTTGAACAAATTCGATGTTTTTAACATCGCCTAGCGATTGGTCGTCTATAATTTTCCAGGTTCAGAATCCGACTTCGACCTTGGCTTTATCCCTCGGTTTACGCGAGAGGGCTGGCAACACGGCCACGCCTTAATGCTCGGACAGGTCGCGGTAACCGGGGTTGATGTCAGGCTCGTAACGATGTGTTTTGCTAACCGCTGCGCAGATTATCCGGCGCCAGGATCTGCGATGTACCGCCAAGAAAGGCGAAGCAGCGTATATGCGAGCCCAGCCAGCCGGGCAGTTCCTGCGACTAGGTGGCCTCGGCGAAGGTGTAACTGGAAGCGCCGAGGACGGCAACGAAGATCTGTGTCTGGCGGATCTCGCCGGTTCGCCGGTCTATGACTGGGACGGTCTGGCCGGCGTAATCGACGAACAGCTTCTCGCCAGCGCGGTGTTCCTGACGCATGACCACGTCGACCTTGGCCGCCCAGAGGCGGTAGTGCTCGCAGAACCAGCTGTATTGGAGTGTGTCATGAACGCTGGCGTAAGCCAGCGAAGCTGTATCAAAGATGAGAGAAAGCCTCCCGGAGTCGGCTTGCAGGAACTGGCTGCAAATCGCCCAGAGCTGCCGCGTTCAAAGGCGTGGTGGTGAGCGACTGTGGAAAAGGCGCTGATAAACGGCGTCAGGTCCATATTGAGAAGATGAGCGAAAGCAAACCGTTCGAGGACGCATTGTTAAGTTGGTCAAGTGTTGTCAAAACCAAGGTGGTTCAGTAGCCTTGGGATCATTCTGGAGGGTGCCTGTTTACTGTCCAGATGGCCGCCGGTGTGCTCGCCAAAGATACCACGGTAAATGAGGTGGTTGTCTTGCGATAGGTGTAGTTCATGGATCGCATACGAATTTTAGACGTAGTATCTCTCGGATTTTACGCATGGATATGCGCTCCATGACGACCTCTTCGCTTCGAGAAAAGAGGTCGAAGGTAGTGAATAATCCTGCGTTGCTGCCTGCCTGAGCTTGGGTCGGATCAGTGAGAGATCACTATCCAAGTGCTCGTGGAATGAGTGTCCAAATGCGCATGGAGTTCCCACATTATCTGGCGAACAACTGGAGCAGGCTGGAGCGCTCTGTCGAAGCAGGTTTTACCCATCGACAACAATGCGGTCGAAAGAGCGATCAAGCCGTTTGTAATAGGGCGCAAGGCGTGGTTGTTCAGCGATACGCCCAAGGGAGCGATCACCAGCGGCCAGATCTACAGCTTGGTCGAGACCGCCAAGCTCAACGGCCAATAGCCTTATACGTGGCTACCACATGCCTCGTCGGGCGAAGACTAGGGCTTGTCTGAAAAGTCGCCTCGGCTAAAATGACGCGCTCTGGTTGCCGGGAG
>NZ_JAHSTT010000028.1 GCF_019145205.1 Pseudomonas khavaziana | reverse complement strand
TCGGAGAGGCAACAACTGTTCTGATACCCGGGGGGCTTCAACGCCCTCTCCAAGACGCAGTTTTTGAAAGACTGTTTTTCAACAATGTGTTATATAGATTTTTTCCATCAGAACACATGACTGATCATGAAGATAACATACGATAGCATTGCCAAGAAGAAGCGTCGTCATTCGCAGGCGAAGGACCATATCCGTGATGAAGAAAACATATTCCGAATGTCGGCAGAAACTGCTCATACATCGCAAGGATTATCCCGGTTTCCAAAATTACTTGCAAAGAAAAAAAGGCTACCGTCGGAACCATCCAGTCACGCTCAGGCAGAACAGAGACTGTTGTATCAGGGACTTAATACCAAATTTAGATCTTATCTTCATGAGCGTGGCGACCAGATTATTCCCAACTCAGGAAAGGGAAATAATTGCGCAATCTATGCCATAGTTCAGCAGATCCGACCAAACTTGACAACAGAAGCATTGGATGTAGAAGTTTCCAATATCCGTAAGCAGTACGATATCCGATATCCGAATGACCGCGGCAGGATGCTGTATTTTGATAATTTTAGCAGAGGCGCAGCACCTGCACTGATTGAGATTATAAATTCGCGTTATGATATAAATATAGAAGTTAAAGTGATCTCAGCAGGTCTCGATGATGCAGCGCCTGAAATTGATCACGGAAGCTACCGGGCATCCGACACCTGTTCCCCCGGGTGGCAACTCATTATTTGGGATCAGCAGGGCCATTACGAAGCCGTGATACCCCCCTCCAGTACAGCCTTTCGGACTCGGCAGCCGACCTCTGACAGTAAAGCCCTATCGACAGGCATGCGCACACCGTCACCGCGCAGTGCACGACGCTTGTCAGTCAATCGCCGGAGTGTATCAACTTCCTGCGATCCGCTACTCATCAGCCTGTCAGAGAAGTTGCAGAACATCAGCACTTTTCCTGTTAAAAGAAACACAGTTTTTGAGGCTGGCTCATTGGGACTGGCGGTACTGGACAAGTATGAAGGTACATTGGCTGCCCCCTTTATCGAAGAGGGAAAAACGTCATTTATACAGCTGCAAAATTATTATTTGTCAAGGCTGTCGCGAAAAAAAATGCAAAAAGCTCAGGAGCACGCAGCCGCTTTTACAGCGACGTTGATCGCAACACAGTTTTTCTTTCCGGTTGAAAATAGGGATGAACGACCCCCTTCATTGCCGTCTGCTTTGCTAAATCTCTGGGCACACCTGTTTGTCTCGGACAGCAAAATTATGCCGCCTAGCAGCGGGGCCTCAAAAAAAACAACTCTTGTGGACATAAGAACTGCGGGGACCGATGATCCGCCCCATCTAACTCTGCCGCGACCATATAGAACGAAAATGTATCCTCAGGCTGACACGAAAGATATGGCTGGTCGACCAGGATACGGCAAGCGTGTTAGTACCGGGGAGGCGGTGGGATTACCAGAAGAACACGAAAATATCATGCGTTATGGGGGGGCATCGAATGTATCACTTCCCATGGAAGTCATACCAGATCATGTGACCAGTGCAGACAGTACAACTCCCTTTTTAACACAACCAAACCAAGTGGTATTAGGCGCGAGTCTTACAAGCACATTACTGGCCGCAGGCTTGCCTTCCGCTGTAGCTGTAGCGGGAGTGACAAGCATAATCGCCTTGTTCTCTCTGGCACGTTATCTGTTGATACAGCCAGATGATTCCAACACTTTGGCAGACAATATAAAAATACTAGGCACAACCTGTCAAAAGGAGGAATATATAAAAGAACTCCTTAATCACTTAAAAAGAAATGGAATTGAAGGTTGTAGTCAATCATATGAAATAACCAAAAAAAACATCATTGAACAAAGTGTATTTGTTCTGGAAAAATTAAAAACAGCAGCGCTGAATATTATAGAAATCATGGATTGCTCTATAACTGAAAAGCAGGATGCTTTGTGCAAAACAATAAAAAGTGAACTAAAGAACCTTGCAGAGCAGGAAGCCCCATCACTTGACAAACTCCCAACCGAACTCTTAAAGAAACTTGAACTGGAGATAAACTCATTTTTAATTAATAAAGCAGACAATAAGCGCTCAGTGATTTTATCTGAAAAACCAGATCATACATTAATTGCTTTATCTGCAAGCATTAGGAATGTTATCAATGAAAGAATTAAAAATCATGATATCGCTAAGCAAGACGAGTTTCCTACTTCTCATCCTTTGTCACCAAGAACAAAAAGAGAAGCGCTTGCCAATGAAGAAAGCAACCATTTTTTGTTAAGAAATGCTCGCGATACAATAAATGAAAAGATGAATGCATATTTTTCAGAAAAGTATCCAAGTGAGGATAAATCCTGGACAGAGCTAATAGCACATGAAATAGATCAAGATAATCTGGAACCTATTGCCAGGATCATTCAAAAAGTCCATTTTGAATATGGTGGAGAAAGTAATGAAAATCTTACCCCAGCACAAAGCTTAAACATTGTAAAAGATTTTTTCTTCCTGTTCGCCGCTGAAAAAAGCTTCGTTTCTTATTTGTTTGATAGAAACCTACAACAAGAAAAAGAAATAAGAGCCAGTAAAGAAATAGAAAGTTATTGCATAACAAAATACCCTGACGATGCTAAAATGGCGTCAATTACCTCGCAGCTTATATTACAATGCATAGCTAAAGAAATGTTATATGACTCAGTAGTACCACCTAATGTTAAAAAATATATTCAGGAGAACGTTTCTTTCAATGGCTTTTTTTATTTTATCGATAATTTTAACAAAGAAGAAATAACATTAAACTCTCTTCTTTATGAGCTTGATACAAAGGAAAACCAAACAGTAAATCTTTTTCACAAAGTATGGGATTATTTTGTTGGCGAAGAAATTCCAATTTTACATTTAAACAAGGATATAGATAAAAAGATCTCACTATCTGATCCAGCCTTTTTAAAATCATATGTAGCCTCCTCCTTCATAAAGGATATTGCAATTCAAACAGGAGGAGACTATAAAAAAGAATTAGCATCATTAACACAAAAACAAATTGATATTATTTATGACGTTATTTTTGACCTTCTAAAAAATAGTACATCCGATAGCAATTATTTATCATACTTTTTCGTACCTGCCATTTTTTATAATATGAAGCATAACCCTGACAAAATAACAACCCTTCCGCCATCGAATATATTTTCTTTGATTGATGATATGCTAATACAGGTTGAACTTTCAAAACAATTTGACCGTGATCATAAAAAATTCATAGACGCAATGAAAGAAATTCCAAGCAGAACAGACTTTGCAAAAACTCAAATAAGAATGATTCAAACGCTCAGAGATATCGGAAATAAAAAAAATAACTCTGAATTAACTTATCCAACCAAAGGAAAAGCCTCTCCTTCTGAAAACTTATTGATAGATGTTCTGAAAGCGACAAGCAACAATATAAATAATCGCTATAAAGAAAAACTAGAAGTTGATATTGGGGCTCCTTATTTTAATATCAACAATTATTACCTGCGCAATATGTTTGCTGGTTACTTCTATTCTCACAAAGAAGAAGAGAGCTTTATTACCTCAAACAGCTCTATAATTTATTCAGCTCAATTAGTTGAAGTTAATATCAAATACAGTATGCTCGGAGTTATGACGTCCCGGAATGTGGTTCGTAAAGAAATAACAAATATTATAAAAGACAGAGACTTTCTTATTGTGCGTAATAATGGCCTAGATCGCTATTATGTGATGGAGCCTGTTAATGGCACATATGCGTTCTCTCGCCTTGCGCGCGATCCATTCAATGACATAAGAACAGAAGGATTAAATCGCCAGGAAACTTACTATACTGCCCCGCAAAATGCTTATATGATAAAAAACAATAACAGTCCATTTGCATATAGGGGATTTATTGATCACTTTAACGCTTTATGCCGCAGACGTTTTATTGATGAAATATATGATAAAAACTATGATGCTTCAGTGTTGGAAATAATGGAAAGCATAGGAAAGCACCTTGTTCCATTTTATGATTGCATAAAAGAATATAAAAACAAAAATTATGAAACATCCGCACTGTCCTGTACTATGGACCTCCTTACTGTATTGCCTTTTTTAGGGGAAGCACTCTCAATATCGAGTAATCTGGCAAATGGCATTATTGATGGAGCTATTACTTATCGCTCTCTTGCTAGATTACCACTATCTGAAAGAGTTAATGCAGGATTTCTCGCACTGGAAAAAGGGATCCCCAATGCGGGAAAAACGGTTTCTCTCATTCAGTCAGGCCTGTTAATGTTTGATCCAGGTTTTTCTCTTGTATATCAAAGTGGAAAGCTGGGTGTTAAAGCAGGGCCATTTTTATTAAAATGGCCGATAAAAAAAATAAACGAGCTTGAATCTTTCCTTGAGGCGCTTAAAACAAAAACCGACAATATAAAATCATCACGCAATCAGAAAGATTACCAACATATTCTAGAGCTCTTTGAAGAGCATGCAAATAGAATAGAAAGTAAAAGAAGATCTCAAAAAGATCGTATATTGACCCTTCCTGGAACAGATGTTGCTCTCCCCTACAGAGTGATAGGAAAAACCTTTGTTGGGGAAGATATTGTTGCTTTTGTTGATGAGTCTGGCAATCTCGCAGGGAAAAGATATAAAGAAAAAAACAATGAGTTATTCCCTATTCCCTGCCTGACAGGGAAAAGCAAACGTTCCCCTGGGGAGAAAGATTGCAAGCTTGAATTAATAATGACTCGAAACTTTGAAAATATCATAGCAGATGCCTCTGTCAGTAAGGCTATTGTTGTAAGGTCTGACAATACTCTTTACAGTGTTATTAATACCTATTTAACACCAGTGGTTTATGATGTGGAATATAATGCCTTTATTGCTATTAGTTCAGGAAAGGCTTATCAGGTTGATAAGACAGCAAACGCACTTCGGCCTCTTACAGCAACCGAAATGAATAGTCGATATAAATCAGAAATAGATGAAGAGCGTATAGCCTCTTTAAAATCTCTCGGGTTTAATGTAGATGTACGAGCTTTAGAAAGTAGAGAGCCCAATAAAACGCCCATCCCCAAAAAAATATATTCATTATGGGTTGGGCCTAAAGAAATTTCGCCTCAAAATATAGAGAACATCATTCACAATGCTAGATATGCAAAATCTAAAGGATTTGAATATACATTATTTCTTTCTAAAGCTTCAGAGTCATCATTTAATAAAAATTCAGAAAACTTAAAAGAAGTTGGAGAAAATATTGCCGTCTTGGAAGAGTCCCCTGAATATGTAAATTTCATGAAGAGAAAAAACCATGATCAATTTTTAGATGCGCTAGGTAACAATGAATTCAAAAACACAAATTTTGCCTCTGCTGCTGATATTCTCAGGTATCATCTGCTCTACGAACGAGGAGGAATCTATATAGATGCTGACGATAAATTAACAACAGATTTCGCAGAGAAAGATCTAATAGCTTCCAATAACGATATCCTGCTTAGTACGCCTGTAAGTAATTCTGCTCTCGATATGTATGTAAACTATAATAATAATTTTATTGGCACCCATGAAGGAAATAAAATTTTCGAAAACCTTTTAGATGAAATTTTTATTCGCTATCAAAGAAATAAGGATTTTTACAAGAGCAGGCCAGCAGTAAATGATGTGAAAAAAATGTCTGCGTATGTAAAAAAAATATCTGAACTAACAGGCCCTGGTGTTTTTAATGATATTATTTCTCAGCATCTACCCAAAGCTGAAAAAGTTTTGAGTTTGGCTAGGTTTTTGAACAAGGGCGGGGTGGAGATTTCAAAAGAACATGCCTTCAAATTTTCTGCAGAATTCAGAAATATGTTAATAGACGTATATTATAATAATGATGTAACGCTATTAGCGGATATGGCTGATGCTGGCAATGATCATACATGGGTAGAGCATCGCCGTTGATCGGCGTTGGTGCACAGGTGGCTAAACCAATACCTGCCCATTCTGAAATGGTTCCGTCGCATTAACGTCAGCGAGTCGGCAGATTTCAGGTTCAGGAAGAGCCGGTTCGAGACCCGACCAGCCAATCGTGGATGTGGGTACTGTTGGTGCTGTTTGAAAACTGTAAGGGATCCATGATCCCGACATTCCAAGCCCGAAATTGAAGCCTGATGCTGTGCTCTCGATTCTTTCAGGAGCCAGCACACCGTTATGAGTTGCGGTAGGAATGGCAGTCACCTCCCCCCCGCACAGATCCGTACAGTATGCGATCCATGAACTACACCTACCGCAAGACAACCACCTCGTTTACCGTGGTATCTCGGTCGCGGTAGGAATGGCAGTCACCTGCCACCCCCCGCACAGATCCGTACGTGCGGAATTACCGCATACGGCTCCTGCCTTGGGTTTTGACGCCGAAGCGGGTTATGGGATGCGGATGCATTGGTAGCTCTCTTGGATAGGGTATGAATAGCCGGGCCAACGTAGCCATGCGTTCCCAGTTCAGACGGTGCCGCTGACTTCGCCGTTTAAGAGCATGCCTCCACGCACCGATCACTTCACGGCGAAAGGCATCCAGTCGCCGTGTGTTACCGGGTACGTGATAGTAGTTGCAGTAACCTTTAAACAGACGGCTCAACCATTGTCCGATTACCGGGACGGGCTCATGTCTGCGCTTGTGTAACCGCACCCGTATCTCCCTGATTGTCGTTCTCATACGCTTGGCGATGGTCACGCGTCTAACCACAAACATCCCGTTCTTGGTTTTGTTACAGATATGCGTGAACCCGAGAAAATCGAAAGTTTCCGGTTTTCCTTCCCCGCGCTTCTTGCGATCTTCGATCGCGAACCAGCCAAACCGTAGCAAACGTGTTTTCTCTGGATGCAGTGTCAGGTTGAACTGGGCTAGTCGAGCCTCCAACGCCTGGCGAAAACTCCATGCATCTTCATGCTTTTCAAATCCAAGCACACTGTCGTCTGCGTATCGCACAGCAATCATCTGACCTCGTGCAGTACGCTCGCGCCATTGCCTGATCCACAAGTCCATCACGTAGTGCAGGTAGATGTTGGCAAGCAACGGTGAAATGGGCGCACCTTGCGGCGTGCCCTGCTTCGCAGGAATGCGCTTTCCATTTTCGAGAACACCTGTGCGCAGCCATCGAACTATCAGCGCTAACATTCGCCTATCCGCAATTCGGTGTTGCAGGAAGCACATCATCCATTCGTGATCGATGGTGTCAAAGAACGCTCGAATATCCACGTCCAATATCCAACGAACACGCGAATTCTGTATTCCTACCGATAACGCATCCAATGCATCGTGTTGCCCTCGACCTGGGCGAAAACCATACGAGAGTCCGAGAAAGTTCTGCTCATAAATTGCGTTGAGCACTTGCACGACTGCGGTCTGGACGATCTTGTCTTCCAGTGCGGTTACGCCCAGCGGGCGCTCGCTACCATCTGCCTTTGGGATAAACACCCGCCGGACAGGCTGGGCGCGATAGCGGCCACTATGCACTTTGTCGTGTAAGGCTGTCAGCCTTGTGAGCAGACCTTGCTCATACTCTCGCCACGATAGACTATCCACACCACTGGCCGCGTCTCGCTTGAGATTGTAGAAACTCTCGTGCAATAGCTCGACCGTCACGTGGTGCAGCAAGCTCGTGAACTTTACCCGGCGATCTCGCCGAGCTGCTTGACGTACAGCGAGCAACCCTAACAACGCACTTGTCCGGCTCTGCGTCCGGGGTGCGGAAGGCTGTTCGCTGTTCCCCTTGGCTAACTCCCTTTCCTCCATTGTCTCCGCTGAGCAAAACCCATTGTTCGACAACTTCTCAGGTACTACGGAGTTATCCGACTTCTCATCCGCGTAGACGGCAGGCTTTTGGCTTGTGACCTTTCCTACCCCGTCTGGCTTGTCACGACCAGACAACGGATGAGATCTCCCAGCTTCCGTACAGTTGACTTCCCAGCATGCTCAGGGTCTACGACCGCGCAGGGCGTGAAACATGGCTTGCGATTATCGTCATGCACACTGTGGCCTTCCGCTTCGCTTAACAGCGTCGGCGCCCTGGACTCATGATTTCGCGGCTCAATGGCTGGCCTGCTGGTTTCCCCTGCCAACGCTTCGCCGTACACCTCACGGTGCACAACGCATGACTCGGGGTCGAGGTGTTTCGCCATAACTTCTCTCGTAGGGACTTTCACCCTTTATCAACTGCCAGCTTGGCTGGCGCACTAAGCGCTCCATAAACCCCACCTAGTCAAAAATTGGCGGCGCGTTTAGCCATGGGATCCAGGCTTGCAGTTCCACGGCAACAAGGCTTCGTAATCTTCAACCTAGGATGCCTGTGGCAGGCGCTCCAGTGCGTGGCGCAGCCACGCATAAGGCTCTTGGCCGTTGGCTTTGGCGGTCTCGACCAGGCTGTAGAGTTGAGCACTCGCCGTCGCGCCTTTGGGCGTATCGCTGAGTCGAGTCAGCCGAGGGAATTTCACCCCTCGGCTGCTCACAGAACCGTACGTGACAGTCTCCCGTCATACGGCTCTTGATCACACATTCGATGCACGTAGTAAATACCAATGCGCGAACAGCTCCGGATTCTCTCTTCGAACAAGACGCAGCCGATGCTCCGCTTGACGTATAGAGATTCGGTACTTGCTCTTCATCCATTTGAGCAGGCGCGATTGCAACGCGCTCCACAATCGATAGCTGAAGTTTCTGTACCAGAATTTACCGTAGTATTCGATCCATCCTCGAATCACAGCGTTGTACCTGCGAGAAAAATCCCTCAGGTCATCCGTCGTGGATCGATGGATGCGCCAGTGTTTGATCGTGTCTACCATCCTGCGCATCGCCTTCATCGTATGCGCTCCATAAACCCCACCTATCCCAAGGTGGGGCAACGGTTTACTGTGGCATCTCCGGTGAGCAGTTCCATGGCAGCAAGGCTTCATAGTCGGTTATTGACTGTGCATGCGGCAGTCGCTCCAGTACGTGGCGCAGCCACGTATAGGGCTCTTGGCCGTTGACCTTCGCGGTTTCGACCAGGCTGTAGATCTGGGCGCTGGCAGTCGCGCCTTTGGGCGTATCGCTGAACAGCCATGCTTTGCGCCCGATCACAAACGGCTTTATCGCTCTTTCGGCTGCATTGTTGTCGATCGGTAAAAAAACCGCCTCAACGTAGCGCTCCAGCCGACTCCAGTTGTTCGCCAGATAATTAACCGCCTTGCCCAGCACACTTTGTGGCGTTACTTGGGACTGCGTTTTATCCAGCCAGCTTTTCAACTGCGCCAGGATCGGCAGGCTCTTTTCCTGACGGCCAGTAAATCGCTGTCATCACCGACGTCTTTTAACTCACGCTCGATGCCGTACAGCTTGTTGATCATCGCCAGCGCGATATCGGCACGCCCGGTCTTGCCCTTGGGCTGCACTTTCTGTGCGTCCACAAACTTGCGCCGTGCATGGGCCATGCACCCCAGACGCTCCACGCCCGGTTGCAACGCCAAGGCGTTGTAGCCCGCGTAATCGTCGGTCATCACATAGCCCCGATAACTTTCCATCAGGCGCAGCGGCACTTCCTGGGCACGGCTGGACGTGTAGTCAAACAGCACCACTTTCCTGTCTGGCGGGCCACTGGCCTGCACCCACATCCAGGATTGGCTGGTAGGGTCGCGATCCGGTTCTTTAAGCACCTGGACGCGGGTTTCATCGCAGTGGATGACCGGACTTTCCAGCAATCGGTCGCGCATTAAATTCAGTAACGGTTGTAAATGCTCGCCGCACTGGATAATCCAGCGTGCCAAGGTCTGGCGCGGGATATCGATGCCGTGTCGACTCAGCACCGTTTCGAAACGATGCAACGGTAAGCCATCGACATACTTGGTGGTCAACAGCATCGCCAACATGCTCGGACTGGCCATGCTCTTTTCGATCAACTGAGCAGGTTTATCAGCGGTGACCGGAGCCGTTTCACAACCACGGCAGCCGTAGACTTTGCGGATGTGTTTGATCACTCGGATCTGCATCGGCACGATGTCCAGCTGTTCACTGGCTTCTTCACTGATCACATGCTTGCGGCAACCGCAGGCACAGGTCAGTTCATGTTCTGGCAGTTCGTGGATGACTTCGATGCGCGGCAAGTCAGCCGACAGCGGCTTGCGTTTTCCACGGCGCTTGGTTGGCGCAACGACCTCTTCCTCAGCGTCCTCGACAACAGGCTTCGGCTTGCTTTCGGGCTCGTTGAACAACGCGAGTTGCGGCGTGTTGGGCTCAACGGTCTGTTCGGATTTGCGACCGAATATACGGTCACGCAACAGCTTGATCTGCTCTTTGAGATCAACGATATGAGTCGCGTAAGCTTCTTTGACTTCCTGATCACGTGCACGCGCTTCGTAAATCTCAAGCAGCATCTGCTTGAGAAGCACTGGGTCATCAGGAAGGTCATCGGGCAAAGAAATCATGGTCCGAATTATACCCAATCAAGCGACAAATCGTGGTGTCAAAACCTGGTGCGGGCGGTTGCGCCACAGATCAAAACCGTCGAGTAACCAGTTCGGCTCTTGGACGCTCAACACTATGGCTTCGGGCGAGGTTTTGAAACGCTCCGACTCCAGGCGCTTGAGCCAAAGACAGAAGCCGTTGCGTTCCCAATAAAGTATTTTCACCCGATTACGGTGGCGATTGAGAAAGACAAAAAGCACCGGGTCGAACACGGCGACTTTAATATCAAACTCGACCAACGCGGCCAGTCCATTAATGGACTTTCGAA
>NZ_JAHSTT010000027.1 GCF_019145205.1 Pseudomonas khavaziana | reverse complement strand
TGCTCCCTCCCACAGGTATTATGCGTTGTTAGTGGAGTTTGAGGCGCGGTTCGGTGCCTCGGCCAATCTTGCTCCCCAACATCAGCATTGCCGTACGGAAGAACCCATACAGCGCCATCTGGTGCATGCGGTACAGCGACACATAGAACATCCGCGCCAGCCAACCTTCCAGCATCACACTGCCGGTCAGGTTGCCCATCAGGTTGCCCACCGCTGAGAAGCGCGACAGCGAAATCAACGAACCGTAGTCGGTGTACTTATAGGTTGGCAGTTCCTTGCCTTCAATGCGCAATTTCAGCGATTTAGCCAACAGCGAAGCTTGCTGATGTGCAGCCTGGGCCCGAGGCGGTACATTGCGGTCGGTGCCCGGTTGCGGGCAGGCAGCGCAATCACCAAAGGCGAAGATGTTTTCATCGCGGGTGGTTTGCAGGGTTTGCAGCACCTGCAGCTGATTGATGCGGTTGGTTTCCAGGCCATCGATGTCCTTGAGGAAACCTGGTGCGCGAATCCCGGCCGCCCATACCTTGAGGCTGGCGGGAATCACTTGCCCGCTGCTGGTGATCAGGGCGTCGGCAGTCACTTCACTGACCGCCGAGTTGGTCAGCACGGTCACGCCGAGTTTCTCCAGGGTTTTATGCACCGGCCCGCCGATGCGCTCCGGCAGCGCGGGCAATACTCGCGGGCCGGCTTCGATCAGGGTGATGTGCATGTTCTCTGGCTTGATGCGGTCCAGGCCATAGGCAGCCAGCTCATGGGCGGCGTTATGCAGCTCGGCGGCCAGCTCGACGCCGGTGGCACCGGCACCGACGATGGCAACGCTGATCTGTTCAACGGCATCGGTCTGCCCGGCATGGGCGCGCAGGTAGTGGTTGAGCAGTTGCTGGTGAAAACGCTCGGCCTGCTTGCGGGTGTCGAGAAACAGGCAATGTTGCGCCGCGCCTTCGGTGCCGAAGTCGTTGGTAGTGCTGCCCACGGCGATTACCAGGCTGTCATAGCCCAGTACGCGCGCAGGTACCAGTTCGCGCCCTTCTTCGTCGAGGGTGGCGGCCAGCTGGATTTTTTTCTGTTCGCGATCAAGCCCGCTCATGCGTCCCAGCTGGAACTCGAAGTGGTTCCATTTAGCTTGGGCAACATAGTTGAGTTCGTCTTCAGAAGAGTTCAGCGAGCCGGCGGCCACTTCGTGCAGCAGGGGCTTCCAGATGTGGGTCAGGTTGGCGTCCACCAGCGTAATGCTGGCCTTGCCGCGCTTGCCCAGGGTCTTACCCAGGCGGGTAGCCAACTCCAGGCCGCCGGCGCCGCCGCCGACGATAATAATACGATGGGTCATGGGGATATCTCGCAAGGCTAAAAGAAATCGGAGCAGTTACCCTCGCGAGCGCCAGGCAGCTCATAGCGTCAGGTAACTCAATAGGCGGCTCAGCACACCGAGCCCGATCACCACTACCAGCACCACGCAGAGGAGCAGCCACGGCCGGAAAGGCTTGCGCTCGACTCTGTTCTGGGAGAGTTGCAGGTACTCTTGGACATGCTGTTGGTCATCGGGGTTCAGGCGGCTGGTCATAAAGGCCTCGTCAGGTAGACGTTGCAAAAGGGCGCCACGTTACAGACAGGGTTGGCGCTATCGCCATAAGCGTAGCCGGTGCCGGTGTCACAGGCTGATGCCAACGTCGAATACTATGCTGCGCCCCAGGTTGTTGCGCAAGAAATCCGGTGCCTCCGGGTGGGCGAACAGCACCCGGGCAAAGGTCGGGCCCACCAACGACAGCGAGCGCCAGCCCTGGCGCAAATACTCGGTGGGCGGCGGGAAGTGGCTGTTGAGGTCCAGCACTTCGCGTTTGAGGCTGGCAAAGGCGATGAGATCCAGCTCGCCCAGGTCCATGCCGCGTTCTTTGTAGTTGTGGGCTTTTTTACGCAGCGTCGGCGCCAGGCGCAGCAGGAACTCATGGGCCGGGATGCGCCGTGGCTTGGCTTCGCGCCGCACCAGCTGGCTCAAGGAGAACGCACTGCGCCTGCGCAGTAATTCGTCGCGCCACTCGTCGTTCAGACGGCGGCCTTCGTCCAGCACGAAAAACACCTCGAAGCTGGCGTCGCGAAACAACACATCCGGCGGCTCCTGGCCTGCGGCGTGAAATTCTTCGACGCGGTAGGGCACATTCAAGCCTTGCAGCAGTCGCTGGCAAACCCAACGCTCACGCTCCCATTTGCGGGCATTGGACAGAAACGCATTGGCTTGTTCGGCTGCTACGGTGAGCAGGCGCAAATAATCTGAGTCATCCATATGCGCAGCTTAGCGTTCAAATGATGACCACAGGAAGTCTTGCTTGTGCCGAGTTGCTGCTGAAACAGCTGGGTCTCTCTGCCAGTGAGATCCAAATGTGGGAGGGGGCTTGCTCCTGATCGCAGAGTGCCAGCCAGCACATGTATCGGCTGCTAGACCGCATCGGGAGCAAGCCACCTCCCACATTTGAATCTCGCTCCGAACCAGACCAATATTAAAACCCAGGTGTAGACTGCTCACTCGGCAGCAAGCTTTTTGTAGAGGAAGTGCATCCGTGATCAGTGCAGCTGTTCTGGCGCCATCGACCCTCGGCATCGGTTGGCTGTTGTATGCGCCCGTGCTGATATGGGCGGTGCTGCGCTCGCCGTGGGTCGAGTTGTTCGCCGACCGACGGCGCCAGCACTTACTGTTCGGCACGGTGTTCGCGCTGTTCATGCTGTGGCTGGTGCGACGGGATTTCGATACCGGGGTCTCTTACCACTTTATCGGCATGACCGCCGTCACCTTGCTGCTGGATTGGCCGCTGGCAATCGTCGGTGGGTTTGCCGCTCAGCTCGGCCTCATGCTGCTGGGGCGCCAGGACCTGGCAGCGCTCGGAGTCAATGGCCTGCTCCTGATCGGGTTGCCGGTGCTGGTCACCGAAGGCTGTGCGCTGCTGGTCGAGCGGGCGCAACCGCGAAACCCCTTTGTGTATATCTTCTGTTCCGGTTTTTTTGCCGCAGCGCTGTCGGCCTTGCTGTGCCTGTTGGCCGGGCTGGGTTTGTTGTGGTTTGACGGCCGCTTTGCGATGCCGCAATGGCTGGAAGATTTTGTGGGCTACCTTTGGCTGATCATCTTTCCCGAAGCCTTTATCAACGGCATGGTCATCAGCGCATTGGTGGTGTTCTGCCCGGAATGGCTGGAGACCTTCAACCGTACCCGCTACCTCTCGGCGCCGTGGAAGGACGATGATTCACGGCGTTGATCCAAGTCAAATGCCGGGCAACGGCGCAGGTCCATGCTCTGCAAAATTTTCAGGAGCACGGATCATGAGTGTGTATGAGTGGGCACGGCAGGAGTTGCGCAGAAGCCAGGATGCAGCGCAGGAAATCGGTTTTGACCCAGGTTTGACCTTGCGCGCCATGCTCAGCGCGGTGGTGCAGCAAAGCAAGGGCGTACGCAGTTTTGAAGACCTGGCCGACGAACTGCAATACCTCGCAGAAAACCTCGACGACCAGCAGGAATATGCCTTTATGCGGCCTTAGTGGCGCGGTGGCAGGTCTTCGGAAAACAGCTCGTCTTCGGCATCCGGGGCCACGGGGATCTTGTGTTCCTCGGCGGCCCAGGCGCCCAGGTCGATGAGTTTGCAACGGTCCGAGCAGAACGGCCGGTTGAGGTTGGTCGCTTTCCATTCCACGGGGGCACCGCAGGTTGGGCAATCGACGGTCAGGGGTTGGCTCATGATCGGCCTCCACGCAAAGTAAGGTAAAAATGGTGCAGTCGTTCGACCTCGCCATGCAGCCAGGCAAGGTCCTGGTCATTGACCAGTACATCATCGGCATGGCTCAGGCGGTCTTCGCGGCTGGACTGGGCCTTGAGAATCGCCTGCACCTGTCGTTCGCTGATGCCATCGCGCTGCAGGGTACGCTGAATCTGCAGCGATTGCGGCACGTCGATCACCAGGATGCGCTGGGTCATGCTGTATTGGCCTGACTCGATCAGCAGCGGTGACACCAGGATCGCGTAAGGCGAACGGGCGCGCGCCAAGTGACTGCGAATTTCCTCGGCGATCAACGGGTGCAGCAGGGCTTCCAGCCACAGGCGTTCTTCGGGGACCTCAAAGATCAGTTTCCGCAGCGCGGCGCGGTCCAGCTGGCCGTCGGGGTACAGCACGCCGCTGCCGAAATGCTCGGCAATGCACGCCAGTGCCGGCCGCCCAGGCTCGACGACCCAGCGGGCAGCATGATCGGCATCCACCAGGTCGATGCCCAGCTTGATAAAGTGCTCGGCCGCAGCGCTTTTGCCGCTGCCAATGCCGCCCGTGAGGCCAAGAATCCAGGGTGTTGCGACAGAAGTGGTCATCTGAAACCGACAGACTGCAAATAGAAGTCGGTTATTTGACCACCCCAGAGCAATGCAATCCAGCCGGCAATTGCCAGGCAGGGACCAAATGGCATCGGTGCTGACACCGGGGCCTTGCGCAAACGCAATAGAATCAGCCCGGCAATCAAGCCCAACAGTGAGGCCATCAGCAATGTCATCGGCAGTATCTGCCACCCACCCCAGGCCCCCAGTAATGCCAATAACTTAAAGTCGCCATGGCCCATGCCATCTTTACCGGTGACCAGCTTGAACAGCCAGAACACGCTCCACAGGCTCATGTAGCCAATGACCGCGCCCCACAGCGCATCGGGCAAGGTCGCCAGCAGGTCGGCGCTGTTGAGGAGGAGTCCCAGCCATAGCAGCGGCAGCACCAGCGCATCCGGTAACAATTGATGGTCGAGATCAATCAGGCTCAGGCCCAGTAAGCCCCAGCTCAACAACAGCACCGCGCCGGCCTGCCAGCCAAAACCGAAGTGCCAGGCAACAGTGGCCGAGATCAACGCACAGGCCAGCTCGGTTAAGGGGTAACGAAGGCTGATGGGCTCACGGCAATGGGCACAACGCCCCCTGAGCAACAGGTAGCTGAGCAGTGGAATATTTTCCCAGGGCCGAATCGGCTGTTCGCAACGGGGGCAGCAGGAATTCGGGCGCATCAGGTTATAGGCCGGCCCGGCGGATGCGGCAGGCAAGCCGAGGATCTCATGGGCCTGGGCACGCCATTCGCGCTCGAGCATTTTTGGCAGCCGCCACACCAGCACATTGAGGAAACTGCCGACGATCAGACCCAGCACCAGTGCCATGGCGACGAAAAACCAGGATTGTTCAGTCAGCAGCAGGATCAAAATGCCGTACCCAGTTGAAAGACCGGCAGGTACATGGCGATCACCAGTGCCCCGACAATGCCCCCCAGTACCACCATGATCAGCGGTTCCATCAGGCTGGTGAGGTTATCGACCAAGGTGTCCACGTCCGCCTCGTAGTGGTTCGCGACTTTTTCCAACATCCGGTCCAGCGTGCCGGATTCTTCACCGATGGCCGTCATCTGGATCGCCATGCCTGGAAACAGGCCGCTGCCGGCCATGGAGTGGTTCAATTGCATGCCTGTGGATACATCGTGGCGCATACGTTCAATTGCCTGTTTGAATGGTCCATTGCCGACGGCGCCGGCCACCGAGCCCAATGCCTGCACGAGGGGCACGCCCGCTGCAAAGGTGGTTGAAAGCGTGCGGGCGTAACGAGCGACCGCAGAGTTGTGCAGCAGTTTGCCTGCCAGGGGTATTTTCAACAAACCCGCTTGCAGCCGATGGCGAAAGCCTGGGTAAGCTCGGTAAGCCTGGCGCAGCCCTGCCAGCGACGCACCCAAGCCCAGCGCCAGCACCCACCACGCCTGTTGCAGGAATTCGGACAGGGCAATGACCGCCAAGGTAAACCCGGGCAATTGGCTGTCGACGCCGGCGAACAGGTTCTGGAATTGTGGCACTACGTGTATCAACAGCACCGCGCTGACCAGTGTGGCAACCACCAGTACCGCGACAGGGTAGGTCATGGCCTTTTTGATCCTGGCTTTGAGCCGTTGGCTTTTTTCCAGGTGAATCGCCACGCGCTCCAGTAGGGTTTCCAGGGCACCTGCCTGTTCCCCGGCGGCGACCAGGTTGCAGTACAGATCGTCGAAATAACGTGGATGTTGGCGCAGCGCATCGGCCAAGCTGTTGCCGCTGGCGATCTGCTGTTTCAAGGCTTTGACAAGATCACTCACCTGCCGGTTCTCGACGCCCTCGCTGATGATGTCGAAGGCTTGTAGCAACGGGATGCCGGCCTTGAGCAATGTGGCCAACTGGCGGGTGAGCAGGGCGATATCCGCAGGCAATATTCGTGGGACGAAGATCGGCCGAGATGCGGGCTTCTTGCGCACACGCTCGGGGCAGATCCCTTGCTGGCGCAATTGTGCCTTGATCAGCGCAAGGTCATGACCAGCAATTTGCCCGCACACCCTGCGTCCTTTGCGGTTGATGCCTTCCCAGGCGTAGATCGTTGACGTGTCATTCATGTCGGGTTTGCGCACGCTGCTAATGAAGAATTTATAGCTTAGTCAGCTAGGGGGCCGGGCAGGCTGGCGTTCAGGAATAAAATGTCAGAATGTGCGTCCTGTACGCGATTGGCCGCGCGGGCATGAGTACACTGACGCCGTTGCACACTACGGGGCGCAGGAAGTGCCTTGTCATGGTTCTATTCTGGAGAGTGAAAGAGATGCGTCAAAAAGGCTTTACCTTGATCGAGTTGTTGATCGTTGTGGCAATCATCGGCATTCTGGCCACCATCGGTTTGCCCATGTATACCAAGCACCAGGCCAAGGCCAAGTTCACGGCGGGTCTGGCTGAAATCAGCGCGTTGAAGGCTGGCTACGAAGACACCATCAACCAGGGCACCGTGCCGACCCTTGCCCTGATCGGCGGTACCAGTCCCACCGCCAACTGCAAGATCGAGGTAGCAGGTGATGTGGCCTCGGGCGCCGGCTCCATCCGTTGTGAAATTCTCGATGCGCCGGCGCCCGTGCTGGGCAAGACCATTACCCTGACCCGCAGCGCCACCACCGGCTGGACCTGCGCCACCACGGTTGAGGCGCAGTACGCTGCCAAAGGCTGTGGCACCAACGGCGCGTGACGCCGCCGGGCGGTGAGCGAGCCAGTTGCTGCATGCCCGATGCAGTGCTAGCTTTAGCCCACCGCCCGTGTAGCTCAGCCGGTAGAGCAGCGCACTCGTAACGCGAAGGTCGCAGGTTCGATTCCTGTCTCGGGCACCAAGGCACCACCGCTTCAAAGGCAATGTTTTCAGATGATCCCAGAATGGTTCTGAAGGCCAGACGAGCCGGCATTCGTGCCCGCTCTTTTGTATCTGCGCAACCTTGATGACCCAGATGCATCCCCATTCCTTGATCTAAGAGAACGACATGACCACGACTGAGATGACCCAGGAAGTTCGGCACCAAGCAGCGCTCGAAAAATATCTCGAGGAGTCGCCGCAGCTTAAAGAAGAGATCAAAGAACTGAGCGCTGACGACCAGCGTGACCAGATCCAGTGGGCATTCGAAGATGAGGCCGAGAGCCAGGGCTACCAGCCTTGGGAACTGACCCTCAAGTACACCTCGACGCCTGAAGAGTTTGAAGCCGCACGGCTGGCTTTGCACAAAGAGGCAGCCGAAGTGCTGGGTGTCGAATGGGAAGAGTACTGCGAGATGAATAACCTAGTAGTTTAAAAGCAGTCTGTAGGAGCGAGCTTGCTCGCGAAAAACGTTAACGATAACGCGTGAATTCTGATTGCACGCGGTGCCCTTGAGTTTTTCGCGAGCAAGCTCGCTCCTACTATCAAGGCACTTTAGATACTCAGGCGCATCGACAGATCCACCGCCTTCACATCCTTGGTCATCGCGCCAATGGAGATGTAGTCCACACCGGTTTCAGCGATAGGTAGCAGCGTGGTTTCGTTGATCCCGCCGCTGGCTTCCAGCTTGGCCTTGCCGGCGGTCAGGCGCACGGCTTCGCGCATGTCGTCCAGGCTCAGTTCATCCAGCATGATGATATCGGCACCCGCCGCCAGGGCTTCGCGCAATTCTTCCAGGCTTTCCACTTCGATTTCCACCGGCTTGCCCGGGGCGATCTTGTGAGCGGCCGTGATGGCCTGGGTTATACCCCCACAGGCGGCAATGTGGTTTTCCTTGATCAGGAACGCGTCATACAGCCCGATGCGGTGATTATGGCAACCGCCGCAGCTGACTGCGTACTTCTGCGCCAGGCGCAGGCCCGGCAATGTCTTGCGGGTGTCCAGCAGCTTGACCTGGGTACTGGCAACAAAGTCCGCCAGGAACTGCGCACGGGTGGCGACGCCTGACAGCATCTGCAGGAAGTTCAGCGCACAGCGTTCACCGCTGAGCAGCGAGCGTGCCGGGCCTTCAAGGTGGAACAGCGCCTGGTTAGGGTTGACCCGTTCACCGTCGGCCACCTGCCAATGCACGGCTACCCGAGGGTCCAGTTGGCGGAACACCGCATCCACCCACGCCGTACCGGCAATAACGGCCGCCTCGCGGGTAATGATCGTCGCCTTGGCCAGCCGTTCGACCGGGATCAACTGTGCGGTGATGTCGCCACTGCCGATGTCTTCCAGGAGCGCGCGGCGCACGTTGGCTTCAATTTCGGCGGTGAGGTCGGCGAGACGGAGATTCGGCATAACAGGCTCCACAAACAAAGTGCCACGATTATAGGGGCTGCGCGCGTTTGAACCCAGGCTCGCCACTCAATTACCGCGCCAAGGCATAGTTTGCTGGCGCAACTACCCTCATTTGCAAGATAATCTCGCGCCTTGCGATTGGCGTCATAGCTTTGACGTTCTGGTGGTAGCCGGGTGTTTGCAGTGCCTCCCGGGCCTGCCCCCGTTCTTTCCCCCTCTCAACACCGCCGTTTCAGGAGGCCAGGATGCACAATGACGGAAAGGTGGTGCCTTTCAACAGGGCACAGGCCACGCCATCGCCGCTCGCGCGCCTGCCTGTGGTGGTGTTGCAGGTGCGTGACAAGGCCGCGCAACAGTTACAACAGGGTTTGCAGGAGTTGTTCGATAACGCCGACGACACTCTGTTCGAAATGGCTGACAAGGCCCGTAGCACCGTCGACCATCATATTTTCTTCGAGGCCATGCGCGACCTGCGCCTCAAGCGCAAGAACTTCGAGCGCGTATTCATGGAACAGCTGTTCGTCGCCTTTGCCGATCTGGGCCTGGCCGGGCGCGGCGACATGCACCTGGTGCCGGTGGTGTCTTACGAAGGTGCGTCCGGTACGAGCGCGGATGAAGCGGAAAAAGCCGTGGCCCTGGAAGCGATGCTCAGTCGAGTACGGCATCGCGATGGGCTGGCACTGGGGCAACTGAGCGCGCGGTTCAGTGAATTGCTTGGCCGGCGCCTGGATGACCACGAGAACCCACTGGGGCCGGCCTTGCTTTGCGAGTTCTTCCTGCAGGCCGGACGCAGCCTGGGGGTGGAGATCCGGGTCAAGCTGATCATGCTCAAGCTATTTGAAAAATATGTGCTCAGCGACGCTGACCTGCTGTACGCCGAAGCCAATCAGCTTCTGGTCGCCACTGGGGTATTGCCCGAACTCAAGGCCGTTCCGTCCCGTCGTTCCGGCGGGCCTGCGACCCGTGAGCAGCCCCACGCGAACCAGTCGATCACCGAGCCGCCGTTCGAGCCAAGCGGACAAGAGGCCTTCAGTGCCTTGCAAAAATGGCTGGTGGCCGTGCGTGGCAGCGTAGCGCCGACCCTCGAAGCCAGTACCGAGCCGCAACCCATCGCCACCCGCGACCTGCTGCGCCTGCTGTCGCATTTGCAACAGTACGTCCCGGAGCCCGACGCCGAGGACGATTTCGACCTGCGCAATCAGCTTGAGCAGCTACTGACTCGGGTCAGTGTCAAGAGTGGCAGGTCGCGGGTGCTGGAAGAGGCTGACGAAGATGTGATCAACCTGGTCGCCTTGTTGTTTGAGTTCATTCGCGATGACCCCAGCGTGCCGGATGCTTTCAAGGGTTTGATTGCCCGCTTGCAGATTCCGATGCTGAAAGTCGCGGTGTTGGACAAAAGCCTGTTCAGCTGCGCGAACCATCCGGTGCGACGCTTGCTCAATGAAATCGCGAACGCCGCCATGGGATGGAGCCCGCCGGGGGATAACCCGCACGATTACCTCTACCTGCGTATCGAACAGGTCGTACAGCGGTTGCTGAATGAGTTTGTCGAAGACACGGCAATTTTTTCCCAGCTACTGGCGCAGTTCAGCGTGTTTACCGCCGATGAGCGCAGGCGTAGTGAGTTGCTGGAGCGGCACACCCATGAAACCGAGCAAGAGCGCCTGCGTACCGAGGCTGCTCGCCAGCGTGTGGCGCAAGTGATCAATCGACGGATTATGGGTAAAATCTTGCCGCAGTTTTTGCTGCACTTCCTGCAGCAGGCCTGGAGTCAGGTGCTGTTGTTGACCACGCTCAAGCACGGTGAACAGTCCCTGCCATGGCAAACGGCACTGCGCACCATGGATGAGTTGATCTGGAGTGCTGGCCTGCAGGAAGACACCGAGGCAGGTCGGCGTTTGCTCGAGCAGTTACCTGGGTTGCTCAAGGCATTGCGCGACGGTCTGGCCAGCGCGGCGTTCGATTCGTTCAGCACCCGTGAGTTTTTCCTGCAGTTGCAGGCTATGCATGTGCAGCCGTCAGGGGGCGTCGATGTAATGGTCGAAGTCCGCGAGCCTTTCGTCTTCAACTCGGGCCTGTCGACCTCCCTTGAGCCTCTGGCTCATGATGATCCCGACCTGCTCACGGCCCAGCAGTTGCGGATTGGCACCTGGATTGAGCTGCAGCAAAACGACGCCCCCATCCTGCGCTGCAAATTGACGGCAATCATGGCGCCTGCCAATACCTATGTGTTTGTCAGTCGCACGGGGCTCAAGGTTCTGGAGCAAACCGCCGGGCAATTGGCCCTGGCCTTCAAGCGTGGCACGCTACGCACGCTGGATGATGGCTTGCTGTTCGAACGTGCGCTGGCTGCGGTGGTGGGCAACCTGCGTCAACTCAATCGCGGCAAGTGATCGCAACCGCAGGGCGGAACGCGGCATACTGGTAACACTTAGTCTCATTCAAGGAGCCTGTATGCAGTTGGACCCCGCCAGCGGCTGGTGCCAGGGCATTCGTCACTGCCCTTCGCCCAACTTCAACGAGCGCCCGGAAGGCGAAATCTCGCTGTTGGTTGTGCACAACATCAGCTTGCCGCCGGCGCAGTTCGCCACTGGCAAGGTGCAGGAGTTTTTCCAGAATCGCCTGAATATCTCGGAACATCCCTACTTTGAGGGGATTGCACACCTACGTGTATCTGCGCATTTTCTGATTGAGCGTGACGGCATTGTGACGCAATTTGTTTCTTGTCGGGAACGAGCCTGGCATGCAGGTGTTTCCAGCTTCGAGGGCCGCGAAGTGTGCAACGATTTCTCCCTGGGGATCGAGCTGGAGGGCACTGACGAATTGCCATTTACCGATGCCCAGTACAGGTCGCTGATCGACCTGACACGCCAGCTGCTTACGGCCTACCCGAAGATTACCCAACAACGTATTTGTGGTCATAGCGACATCGCTCCGGGACGCAAGACCGACCCGGGCCCCGCTTTTGATTGGACGCGCTTTCTTAGCGCCCTGCAGGATGGAGGACACGAACAATGAGTTTCCTGGTGTTGGTGCTGGCGGTCTGGATCGAGAAGTTCTCGGCCTTGCGCCTGCGGCTGCAGCGCGATGGCGGTTGGCTGCGTGAGCTGGCCAGGCTGGAGTCGAGCTCGCGCATGGGTAAGCGTCCCTGGCTGACCCTACTGGTCACGGTGCTGTTGCCCGTAGCGTTGCTGGCCCTGTTGTTGCTGATACTGGAGCCGGTGGCCTATGGCCTGCTGGCATTGCCGGTGCACTTGTTGGTGGTGATCTACAGCCTGGGCCGTGGTGATCTGCTGGCAGGGCTGGGGCCTTTTCGTGACGCCTGGCGGCGCGGTGACCTGCAGGCTGCCGAACACGTGGCCGAGCGCGATCTGAAGCTGGGCGCCGACAGTGGCGAGCAATTGCTGGAGCGCGTCCAGGGCTACTTGCTGTGGCAGGCGTATCAGAGCTTTTTCGCGGTGATTTTCTGGTATTTCCTGCTGGGCCCAGTGGCCGCCTTGGCCTACCGCCTGTTGGCGCTGGCCAGCGAGCATAGCCAGAACCCCTTGGTGGCCGAGCGCGCCACGCAATTGCGTCACGCGTTTGACTGGTTGCCGGTACGCCTGCTGGCGGCGAGTTTTGCCTTGGTGGGCAATTTCGTCGGGGTCAGTCGTGTGATGCTCCACGAACTGCTGAGCTGGGACATCAGCGCTGCACAACTGATGGAAAAAGTCGGGCTGGCCGCTGCCGAAATTCCGCCGCCGGTGGTGGGTGCTGATGGCATCAACAGCCTGGATCGGCTGTGGGAGCTGCTGCTGCGTGCGGCGGTGCTGTGGTATGCCGGCTTTGCCATCTGGACCGTGTTGCCCTAAACATTGCGGGAGGGGGCTTGTCTCCGATCTAACTGATGCACCGCGATCCAAATGTGGGAGGGGCGGTGCGACGATTCGACTTGCCCCCGATGGCGGCCTGACAGCCGACCAGGATGTTGGATCAGACCGAGTACATATCCGTTGCTGCGGTAACGGCGATATTGGTTCCGCTTTTACAGCGGGTCACTTTTGAAAAGCGCAAAAGTAACCAAAACGCTCTTGCCCCACCACTCGGCACCTCGCCCAGGCTCGGTGTGCCC
>NZ_JAHSTT010000026.1 GCF_019145205.1 Pseudomonas khavaziana | reverse complement strand
ATTAGGCACTGTCGACGAACAGGGTATTCAATGATGGGTACTTGCCCATTGAGGACGTCGCCGCATCGTCTGCCGCATCTCGATCCTGCATGCTGGCTGCACTGATGCTCACCGCCAAGAGCAGGCCTAAGGTATCAACGATGAGACTGCGCTTGCGCCCTTTCACCTTCTTGCCTGCGCCGTAACCACTTTCACCACCCTGGGCGAGCTACGAGTTGATTGAGAATCCAGAACAGCGGCTGACGGCTTTTCATCACGATCCACTCGCTCTCGCCATTGGGCACGAAGCTGATCATGCATTTGCTCAAATTTGCCCTGAGCGCTCCAGCGTCGGAAGGTTTTATAGACATTGTCCCAATATAGAAACTCGCGAGGCAGCATTCGCCATGAGCATCCCGTGCGCATGACATAGCAGCAAGCCTCCAGGAGCGTGCGCCTGGAGTTCCGGGGTGGCACGCCACGACCGCCGCCCGATACTTCCAACAAATCTGCGACCAGCGTCCATTCGGCGTCGGTCAGGCAACTGGGATAGCGCTGCTCCGGCAACTGACGCCGGTGTGCCTCGGTGTAGCCATAAGACTTACGAGGCTCGGGAGGTTGGAAACTACCTTTGGCCCGTTCCTTTACACGAACAATTCCAGCCAGTTTCAACGCCTTTGCGAACGTGTCGGGATGAGCGGTGATGCACGTTTCAGCATGGAATGCTTGCGCCAATTCGGCCTGACTGGACTAGGGCTGCGCATGAGCAAGCTTGGTCAGTAGTGGGTAATGCTCCGCAGCAATTGCGGGCGGGCGTCCAGTTTTAGGCATGGCAATGCTGTATAGAAGAGAGGCAAGGTGTCTACACCCTTTAGGGAAATCCTGAAAAAGACTTCCTGATTTGGCAAAATTGCCGGACACCAGTCGCCGAGCTTTTCGATGATGAACAGATGACCTTTGCCGGCGCCGAGTACGCAGGCAAACGCAAGCAGACCCGCAAGGAATTGTTCCTGATCGAGATGGATCAGGTGGTGCCTTGGAAGGGTTTGATCGCCTTGATTGAGCCGCACTATCCAAAGGGTGAAGGTGGCCGTCCGGCCTATCCGTTGATGGCGATGCTACGCGTGCACTTGATGCAAAACTGATTCGGCTAAAGCGATCCTGCGATGGAAGAAGCACTGTATGAAACGACCATCCTGCGCCAGTTTTCGGGTCTGAACCTTGAGCGGATCCCGGATGAAACCACGATCCTCAACTTCCGTCGCCTGCTGGAAAAACACGAACTGGCCGCTGGAATTCTGTAACCGTCCGGTAGACACGTCTTGACGGAATCATCTTAGGCCGATGGCGCGAGCAAGACGCCCCTGTTGACGGTTGCGGTGGAGCTTTATGAGCTTTTGGTGTCCGGGAGGGGGCCTTTGGCCCAGTGATCAGATGCTTCGCCGCTCAGGTAAGACTGAACCTCGCGGGCCGTATCTGCGAACCGAGTAGTACTGTTTCCTTTATTGTCATATCTGAACCAGTGATCGCCTCCCATAACCGCCCCTAAACGGATACGCTTATTCGGATGCAGGTGTACCGCGACCACTTTTGTTGGCGGGATCTGTTCACCCCAAGACATAGTCACTCCCTCTGCGGGGCTGACAGCTACCTCAATGGCAAATCCCCCCTCCATGCCTATCAAATTGAAACGTGATCAGATCAATTTGCTGTCCTGTATTGCGGCGAAAATGGGGAGGCGATCCCTTAAACCCCATGCTGCGAAGGATAGGGATGACATGCTCCTTTAATGCTGCATCGATTTTTTCACTACTCTATTTGGCAAAAGAGGAAGGTGTTCGGTAATACGCTCAGCGATTAGGTGGGCGTCCACTTATGCGGCAGAAGCTCAGTAATCTCGCTCGCCCGCTGTGTAGGCAGGCGTGTAAGAACATCCTTCAAGTAAGCATACGGATCATGCCCGTTGAGCCGCGCCGACTGGATCAAACTCATGATCGCCGCCGCACGTTTACCGCTGTGTAACGAGCCCGCGAACAGCCAGTTCGAGCGCCCAAGAGCCCACGGCCGAATTTGATTGTCGGGTAGTCAGACGCGGTTGCCCGCGCCCAACCCCCTAAGAACCGTGCATGCGAGTTTCCCAGCACACGGCTCAAGCCTCTGCTAAGGCGCTACTGGGCACCCGGTTATACATCGTCGACATTGGCAAATTGCACATTCCTTGGGCACCGCAGGTGGTAGATCTCAAGATTGGCGGCCGCATCCGTCCCTCCGTGACTCAGCTTCACAACATGGCGGCTATGCCATGGTGTGTCTTTGGTGACCGGTTTAAGGCATGCGCAGCAGCGGCCGCCTTGCTGTAGCCACACCCGATACAGCTTGGCTCGACCCTTTGGGGAGATAAGCATTCTTTTGCCCCATCGGGATTCGAAGTACTCATCCCATTCAGGGTCGTGAGGGTTGGCAGCAGCCTTGATCTTGATATGTCGCACAATTGGCGTGTCCGAGGCGTCCAATAACGTGTACTGACGCTTCCGACCATCGGCGGATTTTTCAGCACATGAGAATACCCATCGACGTGCCCCTTGTACTTTGAAATACCGATCCTTCACCCATCGGCGTGTCTTGCGAGGGTGGCGACGCACCGCCCATCGCCAGAGCATTTCCCACACGGCGCTGTCCACCTGGTTGAAGACCTTCTTGGCGACGACATGACTGTGATAGTTCGCCCAGCCCCGTAGAACCGGGTTGAGCAAACCTATCAAGTTAGCCTGCCGTATCGTTTTGTTGGTCTTGATCAACTCTCGCAGCTTGGCAAGTAAAGCCCCGATGTTCGCCTTGGACGGCTTGATCAGGAGCTTGCCGTTGTACTTGCGCAGGTTCCATCCGAGGAAGTCGAACCCGTCCCCTATGTGCGTTATTTTGGTTTTTTCCGGAGAGAGGACAAGTCCACGCTCTGCCAGAAATTCAACCACGGCGGGCCTGACTTCATTTTCCAGCCACTCTTTCGAACAGCCAGTGATGATGAAGTCGTCTGCATAACGCACCATCTGCATTTTTCGGGCTGTCCACTTTGCGTTGGGAAACCTCTTTGCCAGCATCGCTTCCAACCCATCCAACGTCATGTTGGCCAACACCGGGGATATGATGCCTCCCTGCGGGGTTCCTGCGTGGCTGGGGAACAGCTGATTTTGGTAGACATAACCGGCTTGGAGCCATTTCTGCAAAATCGCTTTATCCATGGGGATGTTGGCGATCAACCAGTCATGGCTGATATTGTCGAAACAGCCTTGAATGTCGCCCTCTAACACCCACTCTGCGTTTGCTTTTCGTGACAGCACACCAAAGCACTGCGCGGCGGCATCCGCAGTTGAGCGTTCCGGCCTGAATCCATAAGAGTTCGGGTCGGCGGTGGTCTCCGCTATCGGTTCCAGAGCCAGCAAATGAAGCGCCTGCATGGCCCGGCATTTCATCGCGGGAATTCCGAGAGGTCTAGTCTTACCGTTTTTCTTCGGAATGAGTACTCTCCGAAGCGGAAGCGGCGAGTAGCCTCGCCGCTTCAACGACTCTATCGCAGCGATCTTGGCCCTGGGCGTATTCCAAGTGACCTTGTCCACACCGGGAGTATTTTTGCCTTCGTTTTCAGACACACGTTTCACGGCTAAAGCTTTGCCGCTGAACGAGTGAGTCAGCAGCCATTGCAAGGCTCTCGCCTTGTTATGCCTACCGTCTTGTACAGCCTTCACAATACGCGCTTGCAGCCCTTTGACACGACGTTGCACGGCGATCCAATCGATGCCGTCCCACGACGTGCCGGAAGATGCACACGCCAATGCTGCTGCGTTCATTTGCTCTCCTTCCGTTGAAAGGGTTCTACCAACTCTCGTGTGAAGAGAGACCATGAGGACGTCTGCCCGCTTTCGCGTGAAGTGATGTTTCAACTTCTATCCAACCCATTACAGGATGGCATTCGCTTTTTCCTCGTTCCTTCGCCCGCACCGCCATGGGCAGTTTTTACAAACGGCTTTCCCTGACGGGAGCGATACGGGATTTCCACGTTGCGCCTACTGAAGTGCGTCGGGTTAGGTGCCTGCTATCGACCGGGAGGCATGTGGGTCACGAGTGCGTAGTCGAAAGACGCAATTCCCTCCTCCATTACCATTTTGGTTCGAGCGTGTAAGCCATTTCCGCTCGCTCAACTTAACGATCGTTGCGCAGATTCACATGCGTTCACCATACCGACTATCTAGCCCTTGTCCGGCTATGGCTGCCAGAAGGGTACGCCTCTCACGATTGGTACCCCGCACCTTGCGGTGCCTCGTTCCATTGTCGAAGGCGCTCTTGATTCAGCCTTCTAGATTCACCCGGTGACACGGGTGGTTCCCGCTGGGGGGAACAACTTCATTAAGCGACTTCGTGTCGCACCTCGCACCAGTTATTATCGATGGGCACAGCACCGTCATCGAGATAGCGCGTCAGCGCTATCCAGCGTTTGAGGCTGTAATCCAGCGCCTTGGCGATGGCCGAACCCTCAGGCACAAGCTGTCTTTGGGCGATCATCCAGGTATGAAGTGCGTCGGCGATTGGCGCTGCTTTTTCCTGCCGTATTCGCTGCCGATCACCCGGCTCCAGCTCTCGGACTTCTCGCTCAACTTCGTACAAGACCGCGATGTAGTGCAGCGCTTTTTCGGCGACCTGGCTCTTGTTGGTCGCGTGCAAATCGAAGAACTTCCGGCGGGCATGGGCCATGCAGCCGATCTCCGTAACGCCCAGTTCAAAGCCTGCCTTGTAGCCGGCAAAGTCATCGCAGACCAGCTTGCCGTCCCAACTGCCCAAGAAGGCTCGGGCATGTTCGCCAGCGCGGCTCGGGCTGAAGTCGTAAACGACCGCCGCCAGGTTGGAGAACTGACTGGTGGCATAGGCCCAGACGTAAGCGCGATGAGTTTTCTTCGCGCCAGGTGTCAGCATTTGTACCGGCGTTTCGTCAGCGTGGACAACGCCGTATGTCAGCACGGCTTCGCGCAACGCATCAACCAGCGGCTGTAATTGCACGCCGCAGTCGCCCGCCCACAGCACCAAGGTCGAACGGGCGATGGGCAGCCCGGCGCGGCCGAAGATTTTCTCTTGGCGATACAGCGGCAGATGGTCGGCGAACTTGGCCACCATGATGTGGGCCAGCAGGCCGGCGGTCGGGCTGCCCTTGTCGATGACCTGCGCCGGAACCGGTGCCTGGATCAGGGTTTCGCACTGATCGCAGACCCACTTGCCACGGATGTGACGCTCCACTGTGAACACGCCCGGCGTGTAGCCGAGCTTCTCGCTGACATCCTCGCCGATGCGCTTGAGGGCGCAACCGCACTGGCAGTGGCTGCTGTCCGGTTCGTGATGGATCAGCGTGCGAGGAAACTACGGTGGCAGCGGTGCGCGCTTGGGTTGCTGGCGCACTTTGGCTTCGACAGGTGCCGGTTGCAGCGCCTCAAGTTCGGCTTCGATAGCGGCGATATCCGTATCGATCAAGGCGTCGAGCAGGCTGGCTTGATTCGGGCTCAACTGCTCGCTGCGCTTGGCAAACTTGAAGCGTTTGAGCAGTGCGATCTCGTGGGCCAGTTTCTCGTTGACCGACTTGTGATGAGTGATTTGCTTGTCCATCGTCTCGACGCGCTGGATCAACTGCGCCGCCAAGGCGCGCAGTTCTTCAGGGTTTAATTGATCGAGATACGGATGCGAAGTCATGCCACCGATTTTGCCAGAGAGGGCTAGTGGAGGCGATAGACGGATGGGCCAATTGCGCTGGCAAGCGCGCCATGGCAGACAAGTTAGAGCACCGTGATGGCTCCTCCGGAACCGACGCGTTGCCAAGGTAAACCGAGCACCAAGGCTTGAAGTTGCTCTGCATCCAACTCGACTTCAGAGCCGTGCCGCACGCCCGGCCAAAAGAAGCGCCCTTGATTCAAGCGCCGGGCTGCAAGCCAAATCCCCAAACCATCATGCACCAGCACTTTCATGCGATTGGCACGACGGTTGGCAAACAGATAAGCACAGTGCGGCTTCGCCGCACCGAACACCGCCACGACCCGCGCCAGCGCAGTTTCAGTGCCGGCGCGCATGTCCATGGGCTCGGTGGCGAGCCAGATGGAGTCGATGCGGATCATCGCAGCAGGTCTCGCAGGAAAGCAGAACACCCCGCTGCATTTTCTGCCGGCCAACTCACCAGGACTACGCCTTTTGAATGCGGCACTTCGATTCGGATCGTGGCAGGAAGGGCCTGATGCATCTGCACCGGCGGCGATGTCTTGACCGGGATGACGGCGGTTTGAAGTGTCAGATTTTTCTGCGCATGCACGCGTATCCATTTATGGACGAGGTTGGCGTTGAGATTGTGGGTCAAGGCGACATTGGCAATCGAGGTGTCAGCCTGCGCACACTCGGCGATGACCTGGGCCTTAAAGGACTTGGAATAGGAACGGCGTTCTTGTGGCATGGGCGTCCGCTTAAAAAGGCTAGAAATGGTGTCCACTTAAATTTAGGTGGACACCATCGCCTCAAGCGACGGTGTCAGGAAGGTGTGTTGCCCGGACGGTTACGGAATTCTCGCCGTGATCAATGGTTATTTGGGCGACCGTGGACTGTCGTTGCGCCAAGGCACCATTGTGGATGCCACTCTGATTCATGCGCCTAGCTCAACCAAAAACAAGGATGGCAAGCGCGACCCGGAAATGCATCAGACCAAGAAAGGCAACCAATATTACTTCGGTGCTAAGGCCCACATAGGCGTCGACGATGAGTCAGGCTTGGTTCATAGCGTGGTGGTCACGGCGGCCAATGTGGCGGATGTCACGCAGATCGATAAAGTGCTGCATGGCGAAGAAAACGTGGTCTGCGCCGATGCGGGTTATACCGGGGTCGAGAAGCGAGAAGAGCACGAAGAGCGTGAGGTTATTTGGCAGATTCCAGCCCAGCGCAGCACTTACAAAGAGCATGGAAAACACAGTGTCTTGTACAAAGCGATACGCAAGTTCGAGAAAGCCAAGGCTCAGGTTCGTGCCAAGGTCGAGCACCCGTTTCGGGAGATCAAGCTCCAGTTTGGCTGTGAAGAAGTGCGTTTTCGGGGGGGCTGGCCAAGAACACAACGCAGATGCTGACGTTGTTCGCCCTATCAAACCTTCGGATGGCACGTCGACGTTTATTGGCGAGCACAGGAGAGGTGCGCGTGTAATCCAGGAAATGGCGGCTGCAAAGCGCCTTGCAGCGGCTGGAAGGACTGAAAAATGAAGAGAATGGGTCAAATTTCGACGGGGTCGTTTCTTGAAAAGTGCTGACGGCTTAATAGCCGGAAAATATCCGGCTATTTCAGACCATCCTTAAATATAATTTCAAACATTACATCAATCTATAGCTGCTACTGTTAGCCCAATAGCCGGGCTGCTCTGCCAAACCTGAACCGAACATTGGTGCAAGCGACGCCATGACCCTGGTATTTTATTCGACAAAAATAGCATCATGTCGAATACCTACTAGTCAAAGACGTGCTGGCGAAATCTCTACATGCGATCTTAGTAAGAGTATGTGAGCGATGCCCATGTCCAATTTTTCGGTTGACTCTGTATATTCAGCGCTTCGCCTCCTGTGCGGTTGGCCGTGCTAACTGAAATGCTGACGTTATGAAAAGACAAATCCGCGCCAACCCCCGCACCTTGAAGACTGACATTGTTTGAAGCTCTACGCGACGGCGTATGGCGCAGCGCGCCAGCGGCGCCATCATAGAAGGCGTAGATGTTAACTGGTAAACCTATCGACATATGCCAACCAACTGTGCTACGGAAGAGCACCCCACTATCCACTGATAGATAGTCGGAACTGAATGCCCGAACACCGGATGGCCCGCCCAGTACCATTCGTGACGCGCCGTCAAGGTTCTTAAACCCCTGCTGGCCCTGCAACTCCGCTTGCAAATAGACAGAGCCGGTCAACTGCTGCATGCGAGAGAGTGATAACTCTGCCTTATTATAGTCGCCTGCAGTTCTTTCGCCTTGCCGGTCTTGCAAAGCATAGGCCTGGTTATCGTATTGTAACTTACCGTGAGTAAGTGTTAGCGCATAGCGGCTGACCCCATTGCGGCCCCAAAGCATATCCTGTTGGTCGCCAGAAACCATCAATGCAACTGAGTCCGAATGCCTACGATTTTCAAAGCTCATCTGGTTGTCAACATAAACACTATGGCTATATGTCAGCCGTCCTGACAGGTTAGTCGCCTGCTGGCGAACAAACGGATAGCTCGCGTAAGCCGACCATACATCAGCCGTCCCGTCGAACAAACCAGCATAGATACCGCCCAAATTATATTTAAGGCGATTGAACCCAACGCCGCCACGTACCCCGTTGTTGCTGAGCGGAAAATCGTAGACAAAACCGCCCAAAGTGGATTTTCCATCAGAGTGATAAGGCATGCCCGACACATTTAGTCGCAGTGAGTCCCCCCAGCCAAAGGGGCTGTTGATTCCAAGCATTGCACTCATACGTAAACGGCCTGAGGTTCGGCTCCCATAGTTATCAATCGACGCGTAGCCATTGATAAGCGGGGACTTATTCACGTCCACCTCAACATCAACGGTCCCATCAAGGGCTCCCCGTGAAAGGCGGGGGGGGCTTGCAGTGGCGCCTGGAATCTCATTAATTAATAATCCTGCCCGCTCCAGGCTCTCGGTATTATCAGGGGTGCTATGAAATTTCTCCAGTAAACCGTCTACCAGCCAATCACTCGCCCGGCTTTGATTTTTTACGATCACTTTGCCGGCTTTGCCTTCAATTATCGAAAATTCCGCACTGCCATTTGCCAATGCGGCTGGATCGTAGCTGATCGAAGTAAATCCATAGCCGTGCGCGGAATAGACCGCGCTGAGTGATTCCGCGATTTGTTCCATCTGCAAACCGGTAACTTCACGCCCCATGAATGAGTTTGTGACTTTTGCTAGATCTTCGCTGGATACTTTAGTATTACCGATGAACTTGAACTGGTTTACGGTATAATGTGTCTGCTCCAGCTGAGTATTTTTGAGTATATTAGCGGATTGAGTACTAGTATTTCGTGAATCAAGGTCGCGGGATTCCGATTTCTTTTGTTGTAGAATTGATCCGGCGTTGGGGACTTGACCTTGTGCAAACGCCGTAATACTTACTGTGGATAAAATCGCGATGACGGCTGGCCCGGCGAAAGTACGTTTTAAGAAAATCATTTTGATTCCGAGAGAATAGAAAGTTAGAGATGGCGACTAATATCGATTAGTTGCTTCTTTCGTAACCCAGTCAGCACTGTAAGATAAAAGCCGAGATACTTGTTAACTCGCCCTGTAAGGGAGCTGCCTTAGAGCTAACCTCTAAAACACGCTCGTACGAAACAAGCTCGTCGCTATGCTATCTAAGACTTGAAGGGCAATTACTGTAGATGTATTGATTCGCTCTATTTACCTAGGATCTGTGCGGCTACTATTAGCGGCCATGATAACGATCCTGGTGCAAGTTCGAATCTGGAAATTTCGCAGAAAGCAAGCGAAAAGTCACTTTAAGTGAGGCCTTCTCCAGCTGAGGGGACGGTCAGATCTAAACGAGAATTTTACATACAGCTCCGGGGTGTCATCACCGATTCCACGCGTTAATGCACCGAATTCAAAAGAACGGCGCCGGCAGAAATGATTTGTAATCTCTTACACGTTCGCTGTAGCCCGCCGGATTGCGGGCGCTGAATTTCTTATTTAATGCTCATAGCAACCTGCCGAAAAAACGTAGTGGTATCGTATTGCCCTCTGACACCCACCATTGGCAGCCGTAGACCATAGCACTATCACTATTGGCACGCTTTCCCCGCGTCAGGTGTGGGCGTCGGGAGTAATTGAGTCCATTACCCAGCTTGCAGGCACAATTTGTTTTCCATTACCAACCATTGAACTGCGTGATCAGAAATTCGGGATGCCGATGTTATTCTGCGAAGCAGAAGGCCATACGGAGCAGGGCGTTATACGCCAGTCATGCTCAGATCCCGCGCGGTCGGAGGCCTTGTGCACGTTGGAAAGTCATCGCGCAGAAACTGGAAGATCTCTGCGCTGTCCGATGCGCAAGCACGGGCGGAGCAGGAAAGGCCCAAACCGTAACCCTGCTGTCTACGTCGCTGAGAAGTTGGATGCGCCCGTATTACCTGAGAAACCATCGAACAAGGGGCCTAGCCCCTGCGGAGACGGTGGAAGAAAGGGCGGTAACCAAGGGAAACACCGACACTTCCCCCGCGGCCCGAGCGCAGAGCCGGATCAGTTGAGCGTCGATGGGCTTGAGGGTGTACGTAAAGCAGCCTCAAGGAGCAAAGGCATGCAGTTCACGGCATTGCTGCACCACATCACGCTGCAGTTACTGGCGCAGAGCTTCTATGCACTTCGCCGCGAAGGAGTAGTGGGCATGGACGGCATGTCGTGGCGAGAATATGAGGAGATTTTCTCCTGGAGGTGACCGATTTGCATGCACGGCTTCACAGTGGAGCCTATCGGGCAACGCCGTCGCGGCGGATCTATATTCCCAAAGCCGACGGTAGGCAGCGTCCGCTGATTATTGCTTCTTTTAAAGACAAGATCGTACAGCAGGCAGCCGTTACCGATGTGAATGCGGGGACTTACTGGGATTCTCGTACGGGTTTCAGCCGGAACGTAGCCAGAAAGATGCGCTGGATGCATTCAGGGTCGCGCTCAAGGGGCGAGAAGGTGAACTGGTTATTAGATGCGGATAGCACGTCGCTCTTTGATGAGATCGAGCATGGATGCTGATGTTTCTGGGGCACCGGATTGCAGACCGGAGTCTGCTCGGGCTTATTTCCAAATGCCTAACAGGTGGGTCTTATGAAGGCCCCCCGGTGTCAGTATAGTTGTCGCCTCTCCTGATTTACCTCCAAAAAGTGTACCGAGGGCGGAAAGAGACAGGTTGTGACGTACTATTCACCCGAACGTAAAGCCACATTGCTTAAGATGTAGCTTCCCCCGCTGAGCCTGGCGTTAGCCGAAGTTTTTCGCCATGAAGGGGTCAGCGATGTATCGCTGTATACCTAGTGTAAGATGACCAGTGTCCAATGAAGCAAAGTGCCAGATGAGTTTGATCCAGTCGGCCAAGCTCTACGGGCACGATGCGTATACCTATCTAAAGGACGTTTTTACTCGCCTGCCGACGCAGCAGGCGAATGAAAATGGGAGTTGTGGCCGCATCGTTTGCAACCGATTTAGTTGTGCAAGACGGGGCGTCCGGACGCTTACAGCACAGTACGAGATCGTACCTACGCGCCAGGCGGGATCGGCCATTGTGCAGTCAGTCACGGCCGGTTGGGCGGCAGCGGCCATTTATATCCGTCCAACTGAATAGTCTGGAAGTGAACTTCAGAGTCGCTACACCGCGAACAGATGAATCCAAGCGCTCCCGACGTGCTTAATGCTTCTTGGATTGATGGGGTGATCGCACTCTAAAGAAAGCGCTGGATGAATGAGTAGCTACGCGGGGAGGCCGTTTAAAGGGGGGGCCAGCATCGTCAGTTTCGCATTCTGCGCATAAACCGGAATGCCCGAGCCGATGCCGTCTGGTTGTGAATAGGTTAGGCAGCACTTCCTAAACAGGGTATCTCGGCCGCCTTAACAGACGAGTCGGCATGGCATGCGCTTGGCTTATATCACGAAGGTAGAGTAACGTATTTTCTATTCTTTAACTTCGCCTGTGATGAGGGCGCAGTCATAGTATAGTAGTCTTGGAGTACACTACTCGTGTTCACTAATCAAAGGTACTCCTATATCCCGTTTTGCAGGATTTCGCAGGCTTGATCAGCAATTGGCTACACAGCTTGCAGACCTTAAATCAATTAAAAGTGATATTGGCCTAAAAAAAGAAATAGATTTTGAGACAAAACTGCGCGCTCTACTCAATAAGTACGGCTTTAGTTTAAACCAGATTATTAGTATTTTAGACCCGGAATCCAGTCGCGGCACGTTGAAGCGGACAGGTGTGACTCCAAAAAACTCCAGTAAGCCGCGCATAGTAAAAATTTATAAAAAACCGGACTCCGGCGAATTGATTGAAACGAAAGGAAGTAATCATCGACAGCTTAAACATGGAAAGCTCTGTATGGCCCTGAGATTGTCGAGTCTTGGAGGATTCAATAACGCGGGTTGCTTGGCCCGCCCGTGCGGACACTACGGGCGGGCTTGATTGAGGTCGCCATTGGAAGTGGTCCATAGTGGCGTCGATCATACCGGATGGCGTGACCGTGCACACAGTCGCCAAAAAGTGGATTAAAATGAAGCGAAATCACCCGCAGCGGCTGTTTTTTTGAGGTGATTTCTCTAAAGATGAGTTCATCGATGGAATATTTTTTGCTCCCTTCCTAACGGTATTCGGAAGAACGGCATGTTTGAAGTAGAGTGAGCGGCCAGGGTACGCATAAGATCTCCTAGCTTGAAGTTAACAGAAAATTACGTGACTCAAAAAGAAAATTCTCAAGCCAAAAGCTCAGGCAATCGCCTTATGATATGACCTCGTTTTTTTAAAAGAGATCTGTGATGCGCAGTCAACTTGTTGCTTTTGTTGTTCGCCTGCCTAAAGAACTTCATGAGAAGATAAAATACGCAGCGACAGCGGATTCTCGAAGTATGAATAGTGACATCGTCGTTCGGTTAGAGCGCTCTTTTTTAGCCGCACAAACATATGTGCTCAATACAAAAGTGAAATCCATATTATTTGAACATATCGAGATTTTGGAGAGCCAAATAGAGTACCTAAATGCAGAACTTGCTACGTTTAAACAGGCTAGCCAAGCCCTGGAAGATTCACCACCATGTTGCTAGTACTTTACCTTATTGGCATTAGTGCAGAAGCGATGACTGGCGCTTTGTCCGCCGGTCGTCGTGGTATGGATTGGTTTGGTGTGGTCTTAATTGCCTGTGTAACAGCGCTCGGTGGCGGTTCGGTACGCGATATATTACTCGGCCATTATCCACTCACGTGGGTATTGCACCCTGAATATTTAGTTCTAACCACTGTCGCAGCGTTATTGACGATTATAATTGCACCGTGGATGCGACGTCTGCATTCATTATTCTTGGTTCTGGATGCAGTTGGCTTAGCAGCTTTTACGGTGATCGGATGCGAGATTTCCCTGACGCGTGGAGACGGCATGCTCGTGGCTTCAGTCAGTGCAGTTATTACCGGCATATTTGGCGGTGTATTGCGAGATGTTTTTTGTAACGACATTCCGTTGGTTTTTCGCCGCGAACTGTACGCCAGCGTGTCGTTTTTCACTGCTTGGACTTATATGGTGTGTATGCAATTGGAGTTGCCCAACAAACAGGTTGTCTTGCTTGCCTTGTTTAGCGGTGTTTTGCTTCGACTTCTGGCTGTTCGATTTCGTTGGGAGATACCTAAGTTTTTATATAATGGCGAACATTAATGAGGCAGTACTAGGGGTTGTCTGAAAAGTCGCCTCGGCTAAAATGACGCGCTCTGGTTGCCGGGAA
>NZ_JAHSTT010000025.1 GCF_019145205.1 Pseudomonas khavaziana | reverse complement strand
AGATTAAATTCCAGAACCCCTGTTTGCTAACGCAGACAGGGGTTTTGTTTATATAGAAACTCATGAATTTCACCGGCCCGTTGCTAACGCAACGACCTGGTACACAGAATTTCTTGACGACCATAGAGCATTGGAACCACCTGATCCCATCCCGAACTCAGCAGTGAAACGATGCATCGCCGATGGTAGTGTGGGGTTTCCCCATGTGAGAGTAGGTCATCGTCAAGATTGAATTCCGAAACCCCTGTCTGCTAACGCAGACAGGGGTTTTGTCGTTTAGGGCGACCCAAAACAACAATTCCTCTAACCAGCCGTCTGTCGGTTTCCTACGCTAAAAGAAGATGCTTCTCACAAATTCCTAAGATTTGTCGAAGGTTGGCCGAAACCCTGACGAGCCATGCGTGCACCGAAATAGAGCGACCGTAGAGCCCGCCTATCCCGTTACATGGAATGTTCCACTCGGCACGCTCACCCCCTTTGGCAAAAGAAGTCGATGAAATGAATCTCAAGTTCAGTCATAAAATTCTGTTGGCCGCGTCAGGCGTCGTGGTTTTAGCCTTCGCGTTATTCACGCTGTACAACGACTACCTGCAACGCAACACGATCAAGCAAAACCTGGCCTCGTCCATTCAACAATCCGGCGAACTCACCGCCAGCAGTGTGCAAAACTGGCTCAGTGGTCGCATCCTGGTCCTCGAGAACCTGGCGCAGAACGTAGCTCATCAGGGTAATGCTGCCGACCTTCCCGGGCTGGTCGATCAGCCAGCGCTCACCTCCAACTTCCAGTTCACCTACGTGGGTCAGACCAACGGCGTGTTCACTCAGCGTCCTGATGCGAAGATGCCTGACGACTACGACCCTCGTCAGCGCCCTTGGTACAAGCAAGCGGTAGTAGCGGACAAAACCATGCTTACTCCGCCTTATATGGCGGCTGTGGGCGGCCAGATCGTGACAATTGCCATGCCTGTGAAGAAGAACGGCGAATTGTTGGGTGTTGTCGGTGGCGACCTGAGTCTGCAAACCCTGGTGAAGATCATCAATTCAGTAGACTTCGGCGGCATCGGCCATGCATTCCTGGTCAGCGGTGATGGTCAAGTCATCGTCAGCCCTGACCAGGGCCAGGTGATGAAAAACCTCAAGGACATCTACTCTGGCAACAACGTACGCATCGAAAAGGTTAACCAGGACGTCGTCCTCAATCACCAGGACCGCATTCTGTCGTTCACGCCTATCAGCGGTTTGCCTGGCGCCGACTGGTACATCGGCCTGTCGATTGATAAAGAAAAAGCCTATGCCCCTTTGGGTAAATTCCGTACTTCAGCGTTGATTGCGATGTTGATCGCTGTCGTGGCTATTGCTGTGCTCCTGAGCTTGCTCATTCAAGTATTGCTACGTCCTTTGACTACCATGGGCGTTGCCATGAAGGACATTGCCCAAGGCGAAGGTGATTTGACCCGCCGCCTCGACGTGACCAGCAAAGACGAATTCGGGGAAGTCGGTAGTGCGTTCAACCAGTTCGTAGAGCGGATCCACGCCTCGATTTCCGAGGTGTCTTCGGCAACTCGGCAGGTGCACGATCTATCCCAGCGTGTAATGGCATCGTCCAATGCCTCGATCATCGGGTCCGACGAACAGAGTGCGCGCACCAACAGCGTCGCAGCTGCGATCAACGAACTGGGCGCCGCTACTCAAGAAATCGCGCGCAACGCCGCAGATGCTTCGCAGCATGCCAGCGGTGCCAGCGAGCAAGCTGACGATGGGCGTAAGGTGGTTGAGCAAACCATCCAGGCGATGTCGGAGCTGTCACAGAAGATCAGCCTGTCCTGCACTCAGATCGAGACCTTGAATGCCAGTACCGACAACATCGGTCATATTCTTGATGTGATCAAAGGCATCTCCCAGCAAACCAACTTGCTCGCCCTTAACGCGGCGATCGAAGCTGCCCGTGCCGGTGAAGCCGGACGTGGGTTTGCGGTGGTGGCTGATGAAGTGCGTAACCTGGCGCACCGTACCCAAGAGTCGGCAGAAGAGATCCACAAGATGATCACTTCCCTGCAAGTGGGGTCCCGAGAAGCAGTGACCACCATGAATGCCAGTCAGGTCTCCAGCGAAGAAAGCGTTGAAGTGGCCAACCAGGCGGGTGAGCGCCTGGTCAGCGTGACGCAGCGCATCGTTGAAATCGATGGCATGAACCAGTCGGTTGCGGCAGCAACCGAAGAACAGACCGCAGTCGTTGAAACCCTCAACGTTGACATCAACCAGATCAACCTGCTGAACCAGCAGGGCGTGGCCAACCTCAACGAGACGCTCAAGGACTGCGATGCGCTGTCCCAGCAGGCCAGTCGATTGAAGCAATTGGTCGATAGCTTCAAAATCTGAACCCGACTGCACCGGAGCGAGATACCTCGCTCCGACTGCTTAGCCAAGCATCCGGCGCACATTCTCCAACGCGCTGTCGGCGAACGTCTGTGCAAACTGTTCAAACTCAGCTTGAGTCGTTTCCTGCGGCTCGCCCACCAGCGTCCAAGTTGCCTTGGAACACTCGGCGCCAAGCGCTTCCACACTCATTGCTGCCCATAAGCGCGCCACGCCCAAAGTGTTGTAGAGGGTGGTCCACGTCATGTACATGGCGCTTTCGTCTCGGCTGTTCAGTTGCTCCACGACGCAATGGCCATCGTGGAAAATTTTAGTGCGCAATGCGCCTACCCCAACACCCGTCATCTCGATGTGTGACAGGCTTGGGATGAAGGTATCAAAACTATCAAAGCTACCGACCACGTCCCACAGGCGTTTAGCCTCACACGGGACTACGACGGAAGCCACAATCGGTGTACCGATCGGATTGCGAATTAACGTATCGGGTTGCAGCGGTTTCATGGGGGAGTCCTGAAGCAGTTCAAAGGAAGCCGATGGCCCTGAGGTAGTCACAGCCCTTGCGTAACAGCTCCGGGTTCTTTGGCGGATAGTCCACACCCATCTTTTCCAGGCCCCAGCGGGCATTGTCGTGACGGATCATCGAAGTGTCGCCGATGTCTTCGCCGAGCCCGTCCAGGTAAAAGCCCAGCACGCGAAACAGCGCATTATCACGGCTCACCGTTTGCAGCGTCCGTTGCCAGTGGTCAATGCTCACCCGGTCGAAGGCGTGCCCGGCCTCGCTGAACGCGTCGAGGTACTGATCCCAGCTCAAGGGCTGCGGGTTGTGCAGGTTGAATACGTTTCGCGCAGGGGCAAAGCGGACGCTGTGAAAGGCAATGAAGCCAGCCAGGAAGTCCACCGGCATCAGATCGAAGTTCACGTCCAGGCGGGGTGCCAAGCCCAATTGCAGGGAGCCCTTGAGCATCAACATCAATCGATTTTTCTGCGGCTGGCAAACACCGTTCTGACTGTTGAAGCTGATATTCCCGGGCCGATGGATATTCACCCAGGCCCCTTGCTCCCTCGCTCGCCCTAACAGCCGTTCGGCCACCCACTTGGAGAGGTTATAGCCATTTTTCACATAGAGCGGTAACGCGTGCCCTGCTGGTGCTTCAAGGACGTATCCATCGGCGTCCACGTTGCTGCAGGCTGATAGAGTCGAGATGAAGTTGAGCACCTTTTTACAATGGGTCTCGCAAAGACGCAGGCACTCAAGGGCTGGTTCGACGTTGTCCTTGGCGAGTGACACATAGTCCATCACATGATTGACCTGTGCCGCGTTGTGCACCAGCACGCCATAATCGCGAGCGAGGTAGTCGTACACATTGCATGCCAAGCCCAGGCGAGGTTGGCGAATGTCGGCGGCGTATACCTGCACTCGGCTCAGGTCCAGATGCTCCAAGCGGTATTCACGCAAGGCCTGGGTAAACCTTGCTGTTGCCGATTGACCTGGCAGTTCCCGCACAAGGCACGCCACCTCTTGTGCTCCTGCCGCCAGCAGCGCGTGAACGATATGCGCCCCGACAAAGCTATTTGCCCCAGTGACGATCGCCTTACGCGGATCTCCCGCGCGAGCCTCCGGTAGCATCTTGATCTCCAGCACTTGTGATGCATCTTTCTCCATCTGGCTGCCAGGCGTGTCCGGCAACACACTACCTTCCATCAGGGCCGCCAATGTGCGGATTGTCGGCGCCTCGAAAAAGTGGCTCAGAGAGAGGCTACGGCCAAACCGCTCGCGCACGCGTAGCAATAAAGTCGACAAGAGGATGGAGTGGCCGCCCAGATTGAAAAAGCTGTCGTCAATCGATAATTCGCCAGCGGGCAACGCCAGCAATTGCGCCCACAGGTCCACCAACTGCTTTTGCAGATCGGTCTGAGCACAGCAGCGAGTCACTGCTTGAGGGATGGACAACGGCATGGCCAGTAATGCCTTGCGATCAATCTTGCCGTTACTCGATCCCGGCATGCGCGCCAACTCGCTCCAAATGACGGGCCGCATATGTTCGGGCAGCCACTGGCGGGCATATTGCTGCAAGTCAGCCAGCGTGGCGCTGGGTTCGGGTTGTGTGACAAAAGCGATGACCCTGAGGCCCGGGTCAATCACTACGGCTACTTGGCGAAACAATCGACTGTTGCGCAGGCATTGTTCGATTTCCTGGGGCTCGACTCGGAATCCGCGGATTTTGACTTGGTCATCCCGACGCCCACCCAACTTGATGCCGTCCTGAGTCCATTTCGCCAGGTCGCCGCTACGGTAAGCATGCAACACCTGCCCATCAGGCAATGTCAGTGCAACAAAAGGGCTGTCGGCCTGCTGCGGTACATTCAAATAACCCAGGCTCACCCCCGGGCCTGCGATATACAAATCGCCCAGCACTTGTTCATCCACGGGCTGCAGGTTTTCGTCGAGAATCAACACTTGGCTGTTGGCAATGGGATGGCCGATGTTGCGAGGGCTGTCGCCATGCCGGAACACCCTATGTGTTGCCAGCACCGTGGTCTCGGTCGGCCCATAGAGGTTATGCAACTGGCATTGGCCTGCCAGTCGTTCGATTACATAGGGCTCGCAGAAATCGCCTCCAGTGAGCAGGTGAGCAAGCCCCAGTGGCTGATCCAGCGGCAGGATGCTGAGCAGCGCCGGCGGTAGAAAGCCATGGGTGACGCGTTGCCCGCGAATCAATTCGACCAGTTGTCGAGGGTCTTGGCGTTGATCGTTGCTGGGGATAATCAACTCGGCGCCGGCTATCAAGGCAGGGAAAATATCGATCAATGAAGAGTCGAAGCTCAACGGCGAAAACTGCAACACGCGACTCTCTTCACTCATCTCTACACAAGCGCCGAGCCAGGCGCTGAAATGCGCCAGGTTGTATTGGCTAAGCAGTACCCCCTTGGGAAACCCGGTAGTGCCTGAGGTGAAAAGCGCCATGCACGGTGTGTCGGCACTGGGCCGTTTACGCATCAGTGGCAGTGCACGGGTGATGGCGCACGGTTCGATCTTGCTGACATCCAATGAGGCGAGGTGATCTCGCAGCGGATGCAGGCCATTCTCCAGCAATACACAAGCGCCGGCGCTTTCCAGCATCTGCTGTTGGCGCTGCACCGGATGGTCCGGCGCCAGAGGCAAATACACCGCGCCACTGCCCAGCACCGCAAGGATGCTTGCGTACAGCTCAACGGATTTTGCCAGGCACACGCCGATCACGGGTTGAGTTTCGATGCCCTCCAAGAGTGGAAGCAGACGCTGCTGGATCGCCAAGGCGTGTGCCTGGAGCTGCTGATAAGTCAGCAGGTTGCCCGCGATATTCAACGCTGTTCGAGTGGCGAACTTGTCCAGGCTGGCTTGCAGCCGTTCCATCATGGGGGTCTGGGCCGCATGCAACAGCGCTGGATCCGTCGTGCGATTGAATCGATGCTTGAACGCCAAGGTTTCCAGCGCTTGCAGACTGTGTTCGGGCCAGTCGTTAGGGGTGACCACAACGGTGAAGCAGGCCGGGTCCCTGGAGTAACTACTAACCAACAAGGCGAGCCATTCCACCAGTGCGTTCGTTGCCTTGTGACGCAATCGCTGCCCATTGCCGCTGGGTTCCTCTGCGACTTCGTACACAGCCAACAGGCTTCGTTCACGGTCATAGCAGCGAAATTGCAGGGCTGGCAGTCCATTCTCGGACACGGGGCCAATGCCCATGCGCAAACTCATCCAGTATGCGTCGGCGGGTAATTGCGCCAGCGGCCGGCTACCGTCTTCAATCACCAGGTCGACAGGGCCCGTTCCCGAGACATGACCGTATTGTTCCAGCACTTGCTTGACGGGGGCCAGGACGTTACTGGCGGCGCCCCACGCTATCGTCAAACGCTTCATGCCGGCCTCCCCGCCACAGGCAGGTAGCTGCTCAACGACCGAGCTACGCTGGGTGTCTGCAGCACGCCGCTGTGACGCAGCAGGCTCATTATATTGCCTATCAGTGGATGCTGGTGGTTGATGGGGAAATCCAGCGCAGAGACTTCATGGTGCAGTGCCAGACGTGTGTCGGCGCTGATTTCCAAGTGTTCGATCAGGTGCAGATCAAAGTCTTTCTGCAGGTCGTTGGTCAGGTAATGCTCCAGGAAAACGGGCAAAGCTTGAGCAATGCTGTCGCGCTCCTGCGGGCTTGCCGATTGCCAGTAGAGACGCACTAACTGTGTCCAGAACTGCGCGTGACGACCCTCATCAAACAGGTGGTCGGCCATCATGCCGCGGATGGATGATTTGACGCTGTCATCCTTGGAGAATGCTGCCACGTCATGGGTTACGGTGTTTTCGGCAATGGCCACGCCGATCAACTCGACGGCATCGTGCAAATGCGCTGGCACCTGCGCCTGTGCCGCCGGCAGTGCGCGGCTCAATTCGATTTGCCCAGGCAGGTCAAGCGGCTGGATACCGGTCATTTCCACGGCTTGTTGCAGGAAGTCCAACGCGACCAACGCGTGATAGTCCTCGTCCACCACGACGGTCATCGCGTCGTAACGGCAGGCCAGCGGGAAGGGCGGTGAAAAACGGTTCTTGGCGATGTTGCGTGCAGTCTTGTCGACGATTTCGGTTTCGAAGATCACCACGTCATTAATGAATTTATAGAAGCTTTGTACCAGCACGAAGTCGCGCCACTGTGGGCACTGTTCGAGGAAGGTTGCACTCAGTACGAGGGGTTGTCGGTACAGAGGGAAGATGAGTTTGTTGTCGTCCTCCAGCATGCGCCGGGGGCGTGTTCGAATGGTCGCGCGCCGCTCCCAGTCATCAGCAAAGGATCGATAATTGACAACGTTCATTGGTGTTCCCCTTGCATCGAAGTCAGCACCCCGTCCCAGAAGCTAATGCGACTTTCCACGGCGTCGAGGGCGGCATTATCTGCTTGCCTCTGGCGAATCGGGTCTGCGCCGACCAGGCGCATGAGCAATTGCTCCGCTGCCGGCCCATGGTCGTGGCTGTCCATTTCGATGTGACGATTGAGGTAGTGACATAAGGTGGGTGCCTCATGATCAATGAGCCCATGACTGTGCAACAGCCGCTGGAACATCGACGGAATGACACTCTCGCGGCCATGCAGGAAAGCCGCTGCGACGCAGTGAGTCGGGGCGCTCAAGGCGACTTGCAGCGTGCTGTCGACAAAGCAGGCCACCCCAGGTGGCGCATCGATCATTTGCAAGGCAGCACTGACCTCCACGCCTTCGCGTTGCAGGTCGATCAGGCGGGTAATGGCGACGGTGCTGGCGCCGACCTCCGTCATGGCGTCCAGGTACAGCTCGAAGTGGCTGCGATAACCCCGCGTCGGGTGTTCATCTGATTCCTCGCCCAGCACTATTTCATTGATCAAGCGGGCAGCCTGCGAGTCCGCAGGTGGGAGCCAGGGTATCTGGGTACAGGTCAGGTCCTGTTGCAGGCGTTTAGTCAGGGTCATGAAGTCCCAGACGGCAAATACATGGTTTTCCATGAAGTGCTGTAACTTGTTAAGTGAAGTTATTTCTATAAATAATGGATGGTTGAAAAGTTGTAGTTTTTTCTGTTCAAGCAATTCTTGATACATGGTTGACGCCTATGAATTGTTGCAGGTGCTCAAAAGCAGTGTTGGGATTTTGTAGTTTTAAGATAGAGAGGGAACGTTAAATCGAGACCGCACGACGCACGCGGCGCAGCACTGACATAGACCTGCGCAGCGGATCTGAAGGTGTGGTTTTTCGGGAAAGGATAATAAACTGTTTAAACGTTTGGGCTGACTTATAAATGTATTAAATGTTTTTTCTGTGTGGTTTTATTAGTTGAGTTGTCTGTGCTCAGTGTCGGATATTTCCTCGCGTTAATTAAGTTTAAGTGGGTTTTCCGTATGCCAATGTGGCAACTTCCCAGGGAAGTTGCCCCGTAGGGGTAAAGGGCGTTAGAAGGCTGAGGATCCTATTGGCGGGCTTTTTTTTCGGCGGTTTCAAGCCCCTTGAGGTAGGTGGCTATGACCTCCATCCCACGCATCAAGTGATTACGCAGCGTCAGGATGCTCTCATCGACCTTCTTCTGTGCCACCAGGCTCAGCAATTCACGGTGGTCTTCCTGGGACGTCTCGCCTAGTCCCATTGCCTCAAGGTTGAAGCGCAGGAAACGCTCCTCTTCATTGAGCCCGTGCTCGACCAAGGTGAGCAATCGCTGGTTGGGTGCCTTGCCATACAGGACCATGTGGAACAGGCGATTGAGGCGACCAATCTCGGTATAGTCCTTTTCGCATTCCAGCGCATTGATGCACGCCTCGGCCTCGGACAGATCTTTCTCGGTGAGCAATGGAATCGACAAGCGCAGCGCTTCGGATTCCAGCAGCATGCGCAAAGCATAGGTCTCAGCCGAATTATCCTCGATCAAGGGCGCAACCACGGCACCCTTGTGAGTCACCACATGCAGCAGGGATTGCGCCTCCAGCTGGCGCAAGGCTTCGCGTACGGGCATGCGGCTGACGCCGAACAAGCTGGCCAGCTCCTGCTGGCGCATCGCAGTGCCACAGGGCAATCGCCCATCGAGAATGGCGTTGCGCAGTGTTTCTTCAATTACGGAGCGAGCAAGATGGGCGGGAATAGGCCCGCTGATTTTGATGCTGCTTAAAGGGTTCGGCTTCTGCGTCACGGTTACGCTATCCTCCTTTTTTGAATAATAGTTTGGCTAATTGGATCCAATGCACACTAGAGATGGGTCAGGCGCTTGTCAAACAGCCTAAGTTTCCGTTTGTAAGGGCTTACACAGCCTACTTTGTGAGTCCCACAAGGGGCGGTTATAAACTCAGTCCACTGACGAATGATTGCACTGTGCCATTGTTTTTTGTAGGGCGAGGCTTCACCATCCCTTGAAATTCCGTCTCTTTCATGGACTGAACGCCTTGGCGGTAAGTTTTATTCCCTATCGAGTCCTTTGCTGGTTTTTATCGGCAATTTTATTGGCTGGCCTGATGCTCGGCGGGCTGCGTGCCGATTGGGATTTCTCGCAGATCAGCCGCAAGGCTACCGCCGTATACGGGCCGCTGGGCCAAGGCCAGCAGCGTATCGACGCCTGGCAGCGACTATTGGCGACTGAAAAACAGGTCAGCGAGTCGGAGCAGCTCAAGGTGGTTAACTTGTTCTTCAACAAGCAAATGACCTACGTCGAAGATATCGACCTCTGGCACGTCATCGACTATTGGGAGACACCCGTCGAAGCCCTATGGAAGGGGGCCGGTGACTGCGAAGACTACGCGATCGCAAAGTATTTCAGTTTGCGTCATCTGGGTGTGTCCAGCGACAAATTGCGCATCACCTACGTCAAGGCCTTGCGACAGAATCGCGCGCACATGGTCCTGACCTATTATTCGACCCCCGACGCCATCCCGCTGGTGCTCGACAGCCTGATGGACGAAATCCTGCCGGCTACCCGCCGTACCGATCTGGTCCCGGTGTACTCATTCAACGCCGAGGGCCTGTACTTGCCCGGCGCCAAGGGCAACAAGAAAGTCGGTGATACCAAACGCTTGTCGCGCTGGCAGGATGTGTTGAGAAAAATGCGTGCGGAAGGCTTTCCAGCCGAGCCTGCCAACTAGGAGTAACTGATCGGATGTCCTTGTTCAAACAACTATTGATCGCTATCTGTCTGTTCCTGGTGGTCGCCTTCAGCGGCAGCTTCATGGTCAGCCTGGAAAGCTCGCGCACCCAATACGTCAACCAACTGCGCTCCCATGCCCAGGATGCGGCGACGGCGCTGGCGCTGTCGCTGACCCCGAATATCGATGACCCGGCCATGGTGGAACTGCTGGTCAGCTCGATCTTCGACAGCGGCTATTACGCCAGCATCCGTGTAGTGGACCTGGCCACCGACAAAACCATCGTCGAGCGCAGCGGTATTCCTGACAACAACGGCGTGCCCAACTGGTTCGTGAAGTTGATCGGCCTGGAGCCGGCAGGTGGTGATGCCCTGGTCAGCCGAGGCTGGGAGCAGGCGGCACGGGTCGAGGTAGTCAGCCATCCGATGTTTGCCCTGGCCAAACTCTGGCAGAGCGCGTTGGGTAGCCTTGGCTGGTTGTTGCTGTGCGGCGCGGTGAGTGTGGTGCTAGGTGGGCTTTTGCTGCGCCGGCAGTTGAAGCCGTTGGACTATATGGTCAAACAATCCCACGCCATCGCCCGCCGGGAGTTCCTCAGCCTGCCCGATCTGCCACGCACTCCCGAGCTGCGACGAGTGGTGCAGGCCATGAACCAGATGGTGGAAAAGCTCAAGGCGTTGTTCCAGGAGCAGGCCGAACGCAGCGAAAAACTGCGCACCGAATCCTATCAGGACAACCTCACCGGCCTCGCCAACCGACGTTATTTCGAGATGCAGCTCAACGCCCGTGTCAGCAACCCGGAAGAGACCAATTCCGGCTATCTGCTGTTGCTGCGGGTCAAGGACCTTGCCGGGCTCAACCAGCGCCTGGGCGGCCAGCGCACCGACCAGTTGCTACAAGCGGTTGGCGAGCAACTGCTGCGCCAGTGCGAGCCATACCCGGAGACCCACAACCTCGTCACCCGCATCCGCGGCGGCGAGTTCGCCGTGCTGGCGCCGGGTTTGATGCGTGAAGAAGCGCTGCAATTGGCGCAAAACCTTGAAAGCACCTTGCTCAGCCTGCAAGCGACCGGTGCCAGCGATGTTACGCCGGTCGCCTATATTGGCCTGGCGCCGTTCAACCATGGCGATGCGCCTCAAGCCCTGCTGACCCTGGCTGACCAGGCCCTGGCCCAGGCCGAAGCGCAGGGCGACAGCAGTTGGGTGTGCCTGGACCGCAGCGCTGCCGCCAGCGTCGGTGACGATCATCATGCCTGGCACAGGTTGTTGGACCAGGCCCTGACCCAGCAGCGCTTTGAGCTGTACTTCCAGCCCGTCGTTGCCAGCCAGGACACACAGTTGGTCTTGCACTACAAGGTCCTGTCGCGCCTGCAGGACGAAGACGGCCACACTATACCGGCTGGGCGTTTCCTGCCGTGGTTGGAACGCTTTGGCTGGTCGGCCCGTCTGGACCGCCTGATGTTGGAGCAAGTGCTCAAGCAAATGGCCAACCACAGCCATAACCTGGCGCTGAACCTCTCAGCCGCGACCTTGCAGGACACCCAGGCGCTGAACCGGATTTACGACCTGCTACGCCAGCACAGCAACCTGGGCCCGCGCCTCACCCTGGAGATCGGTGAAGAGCAACTGCCTGAACAGCACGTGCTGGAACAGATGACCCAGCGCCTGCGCGAGTTGGGTTTCTCTCTCAGCCTGCAACGTTTCGGTGGGCGCTTCAGCATGATTGGAAACCTGGCGCGCCTGGGCCTGGCGTACTTGAAGATCGATGGCAGCTACATTCGTGCCATCGACCAGGAAAGTGACAAGCGCTTGTTTATCGAAGCTATCCAGCGCGCCGCCCACAGCATCGATCTGCCGTTGATTGCCGAGCGTGTGGAAACCGAGGGCGAGTTGAAGGTGATTCGTGAGATGGGGATTTTTGGAGTGCAGGGTCAGCTGTTTGGCGAGCCTGCGCCCTGGAAATAATTACCTGTAGGAGCGGCTGGATCAAATCAATCCTTTCTCGTCATCATCGATCAACTGGCTCAACCCACCCAACGCTTCCCGCGCATGGTTGCGATCCATCAACTTAGCCTGTGCCGCTGGCGGCAGGTCGGTCACGCTGATCACGCCTTTGCGGGTCAGCACCTGGATCAAGTCATCCAGTACCCGGATCATCTCCAAGTCGCTCTGCTTGAGCTGGGCCAGGCTGGTTTCCACCACTTCGTTGGCGTACCAGGCCTGGATCTCATGGTGATCGGCCGGCAGGGTTTCGGTGGATTCGGTAAAGGCGGCCGCCTCTACGCGAACCAGCGCGCCCAGCGCATCACGTTGCACGTAAAACATAAGAACCCCTCGAATATGAGCCACATGCGTTCAACAGCATAGGCCAACGCTGCGTGTATGGGCGTGAGTATGCGACGCACCGTCCGCCAGGGCCAGCGGCCCATAAGGCAAAAAAATCGGCCGCCTGGGAAGGCGGCCGATCCATTGCATCTTAGCTATGGTCGATCTTGATGGTTGGGTCGGCGCCAGTGATCAGCGAGTTGATGCTGACATGGGACCAATCATTGCCTTCCAGCTTGATTGTCACATCGGCATTGGCCACGCCACCGGCAGCGTTGAGCTTGCCTTCACTGCTGACTTGCAGGGTCGACACGCCATCTACCGTAGTGATCTTCAGGTAATTGTCGATGGTGCTATCGGTCTCACCTTTCAACAAGTCACGCAGATCAATCCGGTCGCCTTCCGATGCCTTGAAGTCCTTGATCACATCGTTGCCGAAGTCACCCGCCTTCCACACAAAGGTATCGGCACCCGAACCACCGATCAAAATGTCGTTGCCCTGGCCGCCAATCAACGTGTCGTTGCCGGTGCCGCCCAGCAGGATGTCATTGCCTTTGCCGCCGTCCAGGAGGTCGTTGCCGCCCTGGCCGAACAGGATGTCATCGCCAGCGCCGCCCAGCAGCGTGTCGTTGGCATCCTTGGCGCCGGAGACGTCGAAGTCCACGTAGTGCTCGGTAACGTACTGGTGAACGTTGGAGGCGGTCACCGAAGAGACGGCTACGCCGGTCTTCTGCGCCACAAACGCCTGCAGTGCGTTGTAACCCTCACCGTTGATCCCGCTGAAGCTCACCAGGTCGCCGAAGAGGATGTCGTTGCCATCGCCCCCGATGACGGTGTCTGCGCCAGGCAACGTCGCCTCGGTGTGGCCGAGGATCGCGTTGGCCAGGTCCTTCGGATCGATGTTGGCTTGCGGCTTGCCGTCGCTGTCGTACGGTGCCAACTGATTCAGGCTGACCCCGCTGTTGAGGCCGATGGCTTCTACGCCACCAGTGGACAGGCCTTTGAGCAGTGCGAATGCGCTGTTGGAGTTGAGAGTGGTGGAGTAGTCGGTATCGTACCCGAGGCCGCCTTTTACCGATATCTCATAGGTGCCATCCCCTTGGGCATGGATAGTTCCCGGGCTGGACTGCCCCCAGCCCCACCAGTTGTTGGTCCACAGGGTTACCTTGCCAGCAGAGTCGATATCAATTAAGTGACTCGAGTCGATGTTGATCCGGGTGGCGGTGCCTATGGTGTAGTTGTTCATGGTGACGACATCATCGAGCCTGACGTTGCCGTACAAGTACGGGTTGGTCTGCTCGGACCCTTGGTAAAACGTCGGCTGACCATCGGTGATGAAGTACGTTGTATTGATTGCGCCAGTGTTGCCAGTCGCCTGGGCACTTTTAAAGAAGTTGGACGCAGCCTTGAACACGTCTTCGTAGTTGGTCCCGCCGGTAGACACCATGGAATCCAGGACTTTCTGCAGCGAATTCAGCGCGCCTGGGTCTTTCAGGTCGACTGTCACCGTGCGATTGACCTGGTCACTGAAGTCCGCCAGGAAGATATTCACGGTGCCAGAGGTGCTGGAGCCGATACTGTTTTTCAGCGAGTTGAACGTGGTGGTCAGCGAGGCTTTCGCCGCTGCTATCGAGTCCGCGCCCATACTGCCCGATGTATCGATCATGAACGCAATGTTGTAGTTCTTGCCCTGCACCACGTTCAGGCCGCCGACGTCGGCCACGACGATGTCGTTGCCATCGGTGCCGTTGATGGTGTCGCTGCCCGAGGTGCCGGTAACCGGGTTATAGGTCGCCGGGTGCACCGTGACGGGCAATTGCGCGGTGGTGGTGGCCGAACCACCGATGCTTTCGGTGGAGGTCGAAGTGACCGTCAGGTTGAACTGGCCGCTGTAGTAGGTCGGCGGCTTGATGGTCAGGGTGCCCAGGTCCCAGCCGGTGACGTTGACTTCGCCCGTGGTCTTGCTCGCGGTGAAGGTATGTCCCGACGCGTCGGTGAGTACCGAGCCTGCCGGAATGCCACTGATCTTCACACTCAGGGTTTCCGAACCGTCGGTGTCGGTCAGCGCCGTGGTGACCTTGGACAGCTTCACGGTGCCGTTTTCCTGGCCCTCGTTGAGCTTGTAGCCCACGTAGTAACCGTCGCCGTTGCTGCCATGCAGGTCGGACACGGTGACACCGGCGTTGGTCAGGTCGGTGATGCCGGTGTACAACGGCACGGTGCTGGTGCTCAGGTTCTGCACCGCCCCGCCGTTGACCGACAGGTTGACGTCAAAACTGCCTGGCCCCGCTTGGTTGGCCTGGTAGATCTCAAGGCTGTAGTAGCCGCTGACCGATGGCGTGAACGAGCCGCTGAACTTGCCGCTGTTGGTGCCCCACAGTCCGCTGGCAATGTCTTTACCGCCAACGTTGACCACTACGCTGTCATCGGCGATGCCGCTGAAGGTGTAGCTCTTGCCGGCCTCCATGTAGATCAGGCCGGAAATCTTGGAGCCAGAGCCAGCATTGACGTTATCGACGGATTCGACGTTGGTCACCACAGAAGTGCTGTTTGGTGTACCGGCGTTATCGATGGCTTTTTTCAGTACGTCTGGCGCAGCGCCGTTGCCGTTGTTGCCGAGGCCGGCAATGCTGTTCCAGCCCTGTTTGACCAGGCCGGTCGAGGCGACGTTGTTATCGGCCACGTTCAGGGTCGGTGCGTCGGCCACCGGGGTGATATCGACTTTCACCGTAGCTGTCGTACCCAGATCCTTGCCGTCGCTAGGCTGGAACTTGAACTGCGCGTAATCGGCCTGTTTGTTGCCAATGCCGGTGCCGCCATAACCATCGGCGCCTGATTCGTTGGCGTTAGGCATAAAGCGCAACTGGCCGCCGTCGATCTGGGCCTTGGTGAAGGTCTGGCCACTGGACACGTTGGTCCAGGTGCTGCCGTCCGCCGCCAGGAACTGCAGTTTTCCGGCTACCGGCAGTTCGGTGATTTTCACGCTCAGGCTGGCTTGTGGCGAGTCCACATCGGTCACGCCGAAGTTGGCCCAGGTGAGGGCCAGCGCGGTGTCTTCCGTACCGGTCACGGCACCGCCGGTGGCCACTGGCGCATCGTTGACGGCCACCACGTTGACGGTGGTGGTCGCGACGTTGGAGTAGTTGCCACCATCGGTCACGCTCACGGTAATCGTGCGTGGCGTGGTGCTTGGGTCATGGCTGTTGTTGGTGAACGTGATGTTCTTGATCTGCTGCATGTAGTCGGCCAGCGACGCCGTGCCGGTCAGGGTCAAGGTGATTTTGCCGCTGACAGGGTCGGTGCTCGGGGTCACGTTGATGCCCGTCACGCCGCTGAAGTTCAGCGAGTCGCCTGGCTGGCTGTTGGTCAGTACCACGGTGGCGCCGGTCAGCTGCGTGCTGTCCGGGTCGGTGATCTTGATGTCTGTGTCAGCAATCGACACGCCAGTACCGCCTTCGGTGAAGGTAGTCTTGAAATCCGCGCCGATGGCGCCGCTGGAGTTGTTGGCATCCAGGTCGATGACCGGCGGCGCATCGTTGTCGATGATGTCGGTGCTGACGCTGCCATTGCCCACCACCAGGTTTTCGAAGTTGCCACCGGTGGCCTTGTCGATGGTGATGACGATCTTTTCCGTTGGCTCGGTGATCTTGTCGTCGAGTGTGCGGATATCAAACGGCACGCTGCTGGAGCCGGCCGGGATCTTCACGGTGTACACGCCATTGAAGTCCGAACCGTCGGTGGCGGTGCCGCTGTACTTGAGCGTCACGGTGACGTCGGTCAGCGGCGGGTTGCTCAGCGTCAGGGTGTAGTGTGCCGTGCCGCCTTCAGTCACCGACGCGTCGCCGGTGATGCCGATCGTGGTGTTGTTGACCACATCCGTCACCTTGGTGACCACGGTGCTGCCATCGAGGATCAAGTGTTCGTACTTGTCGCCACCGCTGACTACACCGGTGATTTTGGTGGTGACGTCATTGGCGCCGACATACGCATCGTTAGGCGCGGTAGCGGTGATGAAGCTGGTGGACTTGCCATTGCCGATGGTGATGGTGGAGCCGTTATCCAGCCTTACCACCAGGTCGGAGCCAACGTTGTTGACTGCCGCGCCGTTCTTGTCGACCAGGGACGCGGTATAGACGATCTGCCCGCCCTCGCTGACCGAGCCAGTGGCCTTGAGTACAACGGTCACGTCATCAATGGTGTCGTTGATAGTGGTCGTCGCGCCGCCCGGGGTGATGCTTACACCCTCGAAATTGCCGCCGGTAGTGCCAGTGATCTTGACGGTCTGGGTGCTCTTGTCGATGAACACATCATCGGTAGGTGCTGGGACGGTCACCGTGCCCACGGTCGCACCCTGCTTGATGGTGATGCTGGAACCGTTATCGAGCTGGACCACCATGTCGCTGCCGGCCTTGTTGCTCAAGGTCGCGGTGTAAGTGATCTGGCCACCTTCGTTGACGGCCGTCGGGGCGGTCAGGGTGACGCTGGTCAGATCGGTGGAGCCCGGGGTGTCGGTGACGGTGGTGCTCACCGCAGTCGTGCCTGGCACCAGATTTTCGAAATGTTCGCCGCCGGTCACACCTTTGATTGCCGTGGTGACGGTCTGGTCGCCCTTGTAGACATCGTTTGGCGCGACGGTGGTGATTGTGCCGCTGGACTGGTTCACGCCGATAGTGATGGTCTGGCCGTTATCCAGGGTGACGGTCAGCGGGTTGGTGATGTTAGTCACCGGCGCGCCGTTTTTATCCACAAGGCTGGCGGTGTAGACGATGTTGCCGCCTTCGCCGACGGTGGTGTGGCGGTCAGCACCACATCGACCTTGTCGATGGTGTCGTTGATCGTGGTGGTTGCACCGTTGCCTGCAACTTCCAGTTTTTCGAAGTTGCCGCCAGTGGTCTCAGTGATCTTGACGGTCTGGGTGCTCTTGTCGATGAACACGTCATCGGTAGGCGCCGGGACAGTCACGGTGCCGACAGTGTCGCCAGCCTTGATGGTGATCGATGAGCCGTTGTCGAGTTTCAGCGTGACGTCAGTGCCCGCTTTGTTGGAAAGCGTAGCGGTGTAGGTGATCTGGCCACCTTCGTTAACAGCACTCGGTGCAGTCAGTGTGACCGTCGTGGTGTTATCGGTACCTGGAGTATCGGTGACGGTGGTGTTAACCGCCGCAGTACCTGGAACCAGATTTTCGAAATGCTCGCCACCGGTGACGCCTTTGATAGCGGTGGTGACGGTTTGGTCGCCTTTGTAGACGTCATCAGGAGCAATAACCGAAACGCTACCGCTCGATTGATTCACGCCGATAGTGATGGTTTTACCGTTATCCAAGGTCACGGTGAGCGGGTTGGTGATGTTGGTCACCGGGACGCCATTT
>NZ_JAHSTT010000024.1 GCF_019145205.1 Pseudomonas khavaziana | reverse complement strand
AGTGAATAGTACGTCACAACCTGTCTCTCTCCGCCCTCGGTATGCTTTTTGGGGTAAATCAGGAGAGGCGACAACTATCCTGACACCGGGGGCATAATGGCAACTAACAGCAAAACTTCAGTCCTAGGAGCGTTCGCAAATCATCTAAAAAGAGGAACTTCACGCTAATACAGCTAAATAGAAATGCTAATTTTGAATAAATTCATTATAGGAAATAATAAAGAAATTCCGATTTTAGGTCCATAAATACGAAATCAAGAAACGAGTCAGTCAGCCCTAATACCAATTGCCCTGTTCACCTTCAGAAAAAATGTAAACCGCTCGCATTTAGCTGAACCAAAAATTGCTTTAATTTTTTTTAGACGAAAAAAAACGACTTATAGCAGGCGCAAAATCCAAATGTGGAAATTTTGCTACAAAAGCCTGCTACAAATCGTTATTTTTGAAACCCTTTAAGTTATTGATTTTAAAAGGATGTTAAGAATGTTGCGGTGAAGGATAGGCCGGACGACCACCTTCGCCCTTCGGGTAATGAGAATCGATCGGGGCCGTCAAACCCTTCCAGGGTACGACCCGATCTATCTCGATCAGGAACAACTCCTTGCGGGTATGGTTGCGCTTACCGGCGTACTCAGCATTGGCGAAGGTCATTTGCTTCATTGAAAAGCTCGGGGATTGGTGTCCGGAGATTTTGCCAAATCAGGATGTCTTTTTCAGGAGTTCCTTGGTTTTCTGCACAAATAGTGCGGCGTGTCGGGAGAATTACGACTTGCCGCTGTTGCGCGGCAAGTTAATCGGAGCATCCCTAAACCCTCTCACACACTGCAGTCTATGGTGGCTGCCAAGCTTTGAACTAAATCTTTCTCCTGAGAGAGAAGATATTAGTGAGGCGAAGAGGGCCTCAAATGCTGAGAAATTTTGTGAAAAAGCCCAAACAATTGGCTTTGTTCTTGGGTAATCGATGGGGAATATTATTGGGACGTTTTCCCTCGATGTATATTTCGATAATCACGCCACTGTCAAAGCCGCTGCAGCTGGGCCGTAAGCTTCAACGCTGAAGCGAAAGGTGCGCTGGTAAAGTCTATCGCAAATGGCATTCCTCGCAATAAACAACCCGACGTTTACCTCCGAAAAACACATATCTTGATGTGCAACGCAATAAAGATATTCGCAGGGAGCAGCGTGTTAGCTCCGGATACTGCTCTGAAAATATTGATTGTTGATAAAAAAGAAGTATATATTCACCCCGGGGCACCGCCGTCACGTGCGTTGAAAGTACGAGAAAATATTGATCATGCCTGAAGGTGAAGTCGAGTGGGTGAGTGGGCGAGCTGTGCTCAAGGACAATTTAAGGTGTGCATGTGATCTACTCAGAAAGTTGAACCCCAGCGTGCCTTTTTGGCTGGTCTTTAGCAGGTTGGAGGGCTAATGCTTAGTAATACCATGACTCGTTGAATCGCGCAGCGCTGAGGCATACCTTTAGTAGCAGAAATTATGGCACTCGTTATTATGCTGGCCGCAGAAGCAGTTAACCTATTCCTTAATGGTCTTCGTGGTGGTGAAGATTCATGGGCACTTAATGTTTCATATCAAGATCTGCCAGGATTTGTTTGAAAATAATGTATCAATGGTGGAAGTCCGGCCGATAGAAGGAGTCAAATTCATGAGCCGAAAACTGCCAAGCGAGCATTTATCGATCTTGATTCACCAATCCATCGGCCATGGAAAAGTGCAAGAGCAGCGTGCTGTTACAATTGCGGGCTATCGACATTGAATTAAGTTTGCGGATAGCCCTATATTGTTTATGCAGAATGGCTTTACTATTAGTATGAACGTCAGTAGCTCGAAAAACGAGTAGACGCGAATATGCTTGGACCCGGCTGCTCGGAAATACGGCGAGAGTCGTCGAGCAAAATGATAGGTATGAGTGACTGTACTTAATCGCGCAGCAGGGCGACTGATGTATGAATTCGCTTAAAATAATATCCAGAAGCGCTGAGGCCGTTGACTTGTCGCGTTACGGTATCACCCAGTCCGTAACTGCTTCCGACCAGCACTGCATGGGCATTGTCTACTGGCTGCAGAATATAATCGGCCAATGCACGATCATGCAATTGTCCATGAATCACTAGAAAACCCTCTTCCAGACGCACGCTGATACTGTTTGCGGGAGGAGAGGGCTCATGGTCGGTGAGTACTTGATAGGTACCGACCATATTGGCCCAGTTTCCGATCAGCGGGGTTGGCTCGAATTTTTCGCCTACCGCAAGCCATTGCCCATGACTATTGGCGATAAGCACTTCGCGCCCTTGTGCGCTCAGCACATCCAATTGCACCCTGCCGATTTCACCCAAATCCTTTCCCCAAATGTTCAGAATTTTATGTTGCGCGCGCAGCCAGTTTTGGTCGTCATGCAGCAGCTCGAAGCGAGAATTGGACATTTCGCCATACAAATGATGATGTTCATCTCTTAGCCGCAAAATACCCCAGGTGGTGGCGTATACACCCGCCAGGCGCTTACGATCATTGCTCGTAGGGATTTTACGTTCGCTACTAGTGGCTTGTGGATAATCTGTAGCAGAATCCCTGTCACCGGTCTGCGCCTGAAGTAACATGCCTAGTGTGCGAGCGGCCAAGTGAGCGACGGTCTTTTCGGCGGCGCCATCGTTTGTCATGATCACCACTGCCAGTTGATGGTCGGGTAGGATCGCCATTTGCGCGGCAAAACCGTCACCGGTGCCGCTTTGCTGGTAAGTTCGTACTCCTCGCGTTACCGGCTCCTGGCCGCAAGGGGTGAGAAACCACCCCAATCCAACTTTGCAGTCAAAGTCTAGTACGTTGCCGTCGTTCTGTTGCTTCAACATTTCACGGACTGACGTCGCGCTCATTACGCGCTTGCCCTTGAAGAGCCCTTGAGTGAAAAGCATCTGCACGTAATGGCTGAGATCTCTGGGCGTGGTCCATAAGCCGCCAGCGGCCAGGTCACGGATGTTGGAAGTAGCAATAGCCTTGCCGTTCTCAAATCCCTGAGCATAGCCGATGGTTGCGCTGGACCCGACAAAACTGGAACGCTCCATCTCCAGTGGGGTTAACAAAGTGCGCTGCAGGAAGGGCTCGAACTCCACTCCGGCACTGCGCTCAATCGCTGCACCCACCAGCGTATAACCCAGGTTGGAGTAGGCTATTTGGGTGCCCGGTTGAGCGGCCAGCCAAACACCTGACACACGCATTGGCATTTGTCCCATGGTGAAGTCGCTACGCAACCCCCGCAGGTGCTCAGTGGGCAGTCCGGACTGATGGCTGAGCAAACGGCGCAGGGTGATGTCCCGGTTGGCAGCACCTTGGTTTTTATGAAAGCGTGAGCGCACCTGGAACTCTCCGAGGATATCGGTGATCGGGGCGTCTAAACGTAGTTTGTTTTGCTCGACCAGCTGTAAGGCCGCGGCTGCGGTGATCAACTTTGAAATGTCCCCGGCGCGAAACGCCGTATTCGCTGATACCGGTACGAACCGAGATTTATCGGCATAACCGAAGCCGCGTGCCCAAATTACCTCTTGGCCATTAACCAGCGCGATAGATAGACCCTGTACGTTATGGCGTGCCATCTGGGCGGGAATTCGATATTGTAAGTAACGAACGATTGCCCCGTAGTCGCCCTTTGCTATGGTCGGGATGGTTGGCGGTTGCGAGTGACAGCCCACGCTGCTCAAATAACAAATAAACAATGCGATATGGCACAACTTGCGAAACATTATGAATACCTGTGGTGATTTTTTTACGTCAGAATATTGGACAAACCTGCCCCTTATCCCTACAGTTTTCTGATGAGGCTGGTACACGTGTTACGGTTAAGACGATGCGTGTCTCAATCAAATAGACATTTTATTTACCTCTAAACTGTAGCTAGGCGCTATGCTCGATTTTATGACTCGGTATCTGTCTACAAGGAGGACCTATGTATACGCGTCTTCATGCCAAAATCTCGTTGAGTCAACGGCGCGCCGTACGTCCGCGCCACCGACAGATTATGAAGAAGATGATCTTCATCCGCATATACCGTCTATGAGGCGTTCATATATGTTCTTCCCATTTTCTAACGCTGAACGGCTTCTAATATTGCTTCAAGCAAACCCATGGCGCGTTGCCCAGGAAAAAAGCCCGTATATCGCGCTGGCTTATGCACCTACAGTGTCAGCTGATTTGCAAAAAGTCGCTACAGAGCAAAATGTAGGCGTGTTGCAACCACGATCGTTAGCTCCAATCGTAGAAAGCTTAAGTGGCCTGGCGGACGATAGAGTATATGTTGATGGGCATGGTGAACCTGCTTGTGAGTTGTTTATAGCTCGACAGAAGAAAAAGCTAAAAGCCGCCAAAGTTGCTGACCGCCTTGTCCGCACGTTTCGGTTACCTGCGCATGTCGAAATCCGGATCACCGCCTGTTGGGGCACATCTCTTACGTAGACTCACGTCCCCAAATCACTGTTGAACCATCGCAGCTCACCTATATGCACCGAACTCTATGCCTATTTTATCGGTAAGTTATGGCATTTTATAGATACGTTGGTAGGCGCCCTGGAGCAACACCTCATTCGTCTTCAGCCCTATCGGCATAGTGGTCTGGTTTCGGGGTATATGGGAGCGTTGACCATCAGTGCGAACACCAATATGAAATTAGGCTCGATTTGGCAGGGCATTGTGAGCGTGTCCGAGGGCACGCCCAGGCTGCGTTTCCTGTGCATGAGGATTCTGTGTTTTTTACCCTCAGGCGCTCCGGTGATCCGCAGATCAGCATTTGGATTGTCTGCAGCCAATCGAACTGCGTCCGCCAAGCATCGAAGCCACGAGTAAATCCTTAAGCAACCCTGATACGTCGCAAGTTTGGACGGTAGAACTTTTTTATTGCTCGAATGATGTGCAGGACTCATTTGTTGCTGTCAGGTACGTAGCTGCTTTGTCGGCCGTGGTAAAACCATGCAAAAAGCTGATCGCGACTCTGCCAGCGCTTATATCCGTTAAAGAGATATTTCGAGCGACTCTGTCATTATTATCGTAACTATCCTTTCTAATTAAGTAGGTCGTTTTGTCACCAATTTTACAGACGAGGCCAAAGTCGCGTTGCGCTGAGTAGGGCACCAATAACGAAGTAAGTGGATCGGCCATAGCGCTGCCGCAGATACAGAGCAGCATAGTAAGCGATGTGAAGCGATTAAGTATGTGGAAAATCATTAGGTGTTTACCTCTTCTGAATTAAAATTATATAAGAATTAGATCGGCGCCGAAAATTTTAGGCGCGGCAACCGGTCCTTTCAACGGTCTCGACTGTCGCCACGCAGGACTCGTTTTAGGCGCTCAGGGCGAACTATTGATACATGTGGTGGTGCGGTGATTTCCAGAGTGACAGAGTCGCCTTCAACTTTTTTTATCTTGACTTTAACCTCCTCCTCGATACGTAGGCACTCAGTGGGTCTCCTGGTAAATACAAGCATGGTGTGCTTCCCTTTGTTGATTAGGTAAATGCTTAATTCATTGGTCTCATAACCTTTGGTAGGAAGTAGTGAGGAAATTTCTCGCTCCTCGGCTAGAAAAGTCTAACTTAATCGACGGCTTCTGATCTGGCGGGGCATAACCGCTTTGTTTTCAAAAATACGGAATACCCAAGAAGGTTTCGCGCAGAGAAATTTCCCTTGAGGTAGGCAGAAGGTTCGGCATTTATAAAAGTCGATACTCTATATACTTGATAGAGGGTGAAGCCCTTTGATGGCTTGGCTCAGTAAGGCGTGTGACAAAGATCTGCATGTCCGGCGGACATGTGACAGTGCATCCAGGCGCATTACGTGCAGCGGAAACAGGCGGCAGGTCGGCTTAGGCACTTCGCCAAACTTGAATGCGCTCAATAGTGAAAGTCAAATCATGAGTGGCCACTTTCTGCTTAAGTCGGATTGGCTGTGATCAGTTCGTTAGCACTCAGGTGGGTGTGTTGTGTATTTGCCTTAGTTTTTGTAGGTATGGTTTATGTCTGTCCGTCTTTTGTCGCTTTCTTCGCGCTAATCTCGTATGTCGTCACCGGTCCGCTGTTCGATTACGCTGGCCCGGATGCGGCGCGTCGCCTGAATATTCTGTCGCTGCGACGAAGCGCATACTGGGGCGGCCCATTACCTCACAGATTGTCTCGGCATCGCTGGCGTCGTTTTCGTTACTCTTGACGTAAGGCCTGACGAACTAAGGTGCGATCAGCTTCACCCGATATTCACGAGCCTGTAGCTGTCGCGCTCAATGGTGCGCAGCGCCAAAACTTCCATTGCGATCTCACAACCGGGTTGGTCTTCTTTTAGTACCGCTTGAAGCCAGCATTCAGGGGATAACCGTTGCCGCCAGACGGGCTGTTCATGACCATCCGCGTCGTGGATTTGAAGCACGTTCTTGGCCAAGTCGACCCCAATACGCATAAGCTTCCTGTTTGGACTCCTTTTCAGGATTGACTGTGGTTTGCACCTTCAGTCTGGCACTTCAAACTGCAGAGGCGAGGAGGAAGTCCAGCCCATTGTTTCGAGCGATTAAGCGCCAGTTGGATTATACCAAAGCGCGCTTACGGAGCTTGGTGAAGACACTGCTCAAATGGTGACGCTGTTCGCGTTGTCGAACCTGTGGATGTCGCATCGATATTTGCTCGCCAGCATGGTGGAGGTGCCCTTAACGTGGGAAATGGCTGCTGCGAGGTGCTCGCAGCAGCAATAACATGAAGTGATTGCCAGATTTGACCGATCTTTAACAGCTGCCGTTTCTTGAAAGCGCCGATGGTCCGGTCGCCGAAACATAGGCGTCTATTTAAGACTATTCTTTGTTTTGCCAAGCCTTGTATGATGAAAATTGGCATTTTTACCCAAAAAATGTAATGCTCCTCGGGCATTTTCGCCAGTGTCACATGTCCTCCCTTTTTCTCGGTGTGGAGAACCAATTCCCTCAGAGCGGCTTCCATAGACAATTGATTCTCATGCGTTCTGTCCAGCAGGTCTGATAGTGAGTAATCCATCGCCATGTTGCTCCAATTCCTGCCTCGAAAAGATCAAGCTTAGCAGCGGCCCACGTTAAAGTCGGCCATGTGGCACGTCAGACCCCATGAGAAAAATGATGAATGCAAAATTTACTGAAGAAGAGATGCGCCGGGCGTTATTCGGAGAGGTCGAGCCGACTGCGCCGGTAGCTAATTCGCTCCGAAAGGGCGTTGTTCCGGAAAACGCCGCGGGGACGTCGGTTAAAGCTACGACAAAGAAATTCTTCAAGGGCTTCACCCCCTCCAGGCTGAAAGTGACGCTGCGAGTAGGGAATGAGTTTGAAGGCGAGATGCACGAACTGGTGTATGAGGCTGACACACTGAGCTCCCTCGTCGCAGAGCAGGGAGCGACGAAGGCGGCTCGGAAAAAGTTTAGATTCGTGGAGGTTGTATCGGTTGTATCGATGTAAATGTGCTCAGCGTTAACGTTCCGGCCTGTCTGGTTTTTCGAACATAATTTAAGCAGGAGCGTTCGATTTGCGCCTCAGTCTTGCTAAAAATTAGTCTGGTAGATGGAACAGAGGAGCATCTGCAGCCACGAATAATCAGGTGAAGAGCTCCAGTGCTGAGCCAGCATTCGACAGCTAAATCAAGCCCAAACGCAACAGCGTGCGTTGCGTATATAAGTCATGACCCGCGTCGGGTGTCTAGGGATTTTCGGCGCATTCGTTTGTCGCAACGTGCAGCGCTTCCGGGTATCTTCTTCGCTCACGAATGATCACTTGAGCAGGGCCCGGCTTGACTTTCGAGCTGTGTACCGACTTGAAGGTAACCCATTACCGCACTCACGTCACGGTGTTCGGCCATTGCCATCACTTCACCCGGGCGGCACTCCCTGACGCCCAGCCTTGGTCACAAACCCTGAGCGCAAACGGTGCGCTGTCCAATTCCCGTCAAGCCCGCTAGCTTTGCGCGACGCTGAACTATGCGTGCCATCTGGCTGCGGGCAGGCCTGTCGTTCCTGCTTGTCGCCTTTGTTAAGGTGCCGAAAGAAGGGGCGTGACTCTGCAGGCGCTACTGTAGCCAAGTAGTTAGCGCCTCAGTTGCTGGCCCACGTAGCGGTTTTTCTCGTCGAGTCCCGCGGGTATCGTTTTTGGTGGCGCCCAGCGTATACAGCCAAATGTCGGTATCCAGTTGGCGGGGACAACGCTAGTTTGCAAATTCCCCCCTGAACGCCGTCATTCACCGCCGCTCCAGGTCGGTAGGAGGAGGGCGCAGTCACGCTCGCCGCGAAGAGCATCGGTGCAGGTGACCATGAGTGCTTGTAGAGGTTTAAGCACGATGGCGTTTTTTTACGCATCGATAACCCCTGACGTGACTGTGCCTTGCGTGCCTCGCGTAGCAAGCTCTTGAGCGCCAGTGCATCGGTGGGGCTGTCCCAGCTATTCAATCGATGCCGATGACAGACGATGTTATAGGCCCACGCCCCCGGCTTGGCTTTAACCTTTGCGCGGATAAAACCCGCATCAATGGACGCCAGCAATAGGTGCACCCATTTGCCGTCGGCCGTCGGAGGGGCTACGTGATCAATCACAAATTGGGCCGCCACTGCTGCGGACATAGGCGCCTCGCCTAGCGTGTGTCCGTAGCGCGGGGGTAACCACGCCGACCAATAGGCGGGGATGCACTGTATTGCCCGCCGTGACACCGGCCACAAAGACTGCGGATGCTTCTCGAGCGTTGAGCGTTAGAAAATGCAGATCCAGCGGCGTTTCGTCGACCTGCGAGATCCGGTATGTAATATTCAATACGTTCAACGTATTTTAAATCCGCATTTTGAAAAATAAGGTCGGATAACATTCTATTATCAGACCTAATATACACTGAGGTGAGCTATGGCAGTAGGGGGGGTAGAAATCGAGGTGTTTGGCGCCACCGACGTGGTGTTGGTCCGCGGTGAGCGGCCGACGGTTGATCGCGTGCGTCTGGAGCTGGGGCCAGGTTGGGGATTCCATGACCATCCGGACACCGATTCCACGGCCATCCGGAGACTTTCAGGCAGGCAGCAACGCAGGATTATTCACTACCATCGACCTCTTTTTTCGAAGCGAAGAGGTCGTCGTGGAGCGTTTATCCATGCGTAAAATCCGAGAGGTACTACGCCTAAAGTTCGACGCCGGCCTGTCCGTGCGCAAGATCGCCAAAAGTTTATCCATTGGCCATTCAAGCGCAGGAGACTACCTTTGCCGGTTCGCAGCCAGTGGGCTTCAGTGGCCCATCGATATCTCTGATGCAGAGCTGAACCGACGCCTGTTTCCGCCGGCAGTACCGGTGCCGAGCGACCAGCGCCCGATGCCTGACTGGGCTTGGGCGCATGCCGAGTTGCGCCGCCCCGGCGTAACTCTGGCCCTGCTTTGGCAAGAGTACCGACTCGCTCACCCGCAAGGCTTCCAATACAGCTGGTTCTGCGAGCACTACCGCCTCTGGGCCGCCAAGGTCGACGTTGTCATGCGCCAGGAGCACCGTGCCGGCGAAAAGCTGTTCGTCGATTACGCCGGACAGACCGCGCCCATTATCGACCGACAGACCGGTGAAATCCGTCAGGCCCAGATCTTCGTCGCCGTCCTCGGCGCGTCCAGCTACACCTTCGCCGAGGCCACTTGGTCGCAGAAACTGCCCGACTGGCTGGGCTCGCACGCCCGCTGTTTTGCTTTTTTCGGCGGCACATCGCAGATCCTGGTGCCCGATAATCTGCGCAGTGGCGTCACCAAGGCGCATCGCTACAAGCCGGACATCAACCCCAGTTACCGCGATCTCGCCGAGCATTACGGCGTAGCCGTACTGCCCGCGCGTTCGCGTAAACCCAAGGACAAAGCCAAGGTTGAAGTGGGTGTGCAAGTGGTCGAGCGCTGGATCCTGGCAGTGCTGCGCAACCGCCAGTTCTTCTCGCTGGGCGAACTCAACACGGCAATTGGACTGCTGCTGGATCGACTCAATCAGAAACCCTTCAAGAAGCTGCCCGGCTCACGCCGGTCGGTCTTCGAGACCATCGACCAGCCCGCGCTGCAACCGCTGCCAGAACGTCCGTATGTCTACGCCGAATGGAAAAAAGTGCGGGTACACATCGACTGGCACGTCGAGGTCGACGGCCATTACTACTCGGTGCCGTACCAACTGGTGAAGCAACAACTCGAAGTACGCCTGACCGCGCAGACGGTGGAATGCTTCCACGCCAACCAGCGCGTGGCCAGCCATCTGCGCTCGCCGCACAAAGGCCGCCACACCACCCAGACCGAGCACATGCCCAAAAGCCACCGCGAACATGCCGAATGGACGCCGCAGCGGCTGATCGGCTGGGCCGAGCAGACCGGGCCTAATACTGCCGGCGTCATAGCCTACATCCTCGAACGCCGAATCTATCCGCAGCATGGCTTCCGCGCCTGTCTGGGCATCTTGCGCCTGGGCAAACAGCACGGCGAAGAGCGGCTGGAAGCCGCTTGCCAGCGTGCGCTGGCACTGGGCGCATGCAGTTACAGGAGCCTCGAATCGATCCTGCGTCAAGGCCTGGAGAAGCTGCCGCTGGCCCAACAAAACCTGCCGCTGTTGCCCGATGAACACATCAACTTGCGCGGCCCCGGCTACTACCACTGACCTGAACAAGGAGCACGAACATGCTGCCCAATCCGACACTCGACAAGCTGCAAACTCTGCGCCTGCACGGCATGATCAAGGCGCTTGGCGAACAACACGCAACGCCTGACATCAACGATCTCAGCCTCGACGAACGTCTCGGTCTTATGGCCGACCGCGAGCTGACCGAGCGCGAAGACGCCCGCCTGACTACTCGCCTCAAGGCCACACGACTGCGCCATAACGCCTGCCTGGAAGACATCGACTATCGCAGTCCGCGTGGCTTGGACAAGGCCTTGATCCTGCAACTGGGCAGCGGCCAGTGGCTGCGCGACGGCCTGAACCTGATCATCGGCGGCCCAACTGGCGTAGGCAAAACCTGGCTCGCCTGCGCGCTGGCTCACAAGGCCTGCCGCGACGGTTATAGCGTGCGTTATCTGCGCTTGATGGAAGAACTAGGCTTGGCCCACGGCGACGGCCGCTTCGCGAAACTGATGGCGGGTTATGCCAAGACCGACTTGCTGATCCTGGACGACTGGGGCTTGGCGCCGTTTACCGCTGCGCAACGGCGCGACATGCTTGAACTGCTGGACGACCGCTACGGCAACCGCTCGACGCTAGTGACCAGCCAGATGCCAGTGGACAAATGGCACGCACTGATCGGCGATCCGACCTTGGGCGATGCGATCCTCGACCGGCTGGTGCACAACGCTTATCGGATCGAACTGAAGGGCGAATCGATGCGCAGACGCGCAACGAAATTGACGGCGACAGAGACTTCAGACTAACAATGCAAACCTGCGTCGCTGCGCTCCGACTGCCTGTCCGAATGAGCGTGGAATGAGTGTCCGGATGTTGGTGGGCTGAGTGTCCGGATGGCGTGGAATCCGCACTCTGTCTACACCCTCTTAGAGAGTCCGGGCGATTTAGTCTTTCATGGGGCTCGTTCGCACCATATTATTCTGGCATCTCTCCGAGGGAGATGCTGAATAATTAACCCGTTCGCACCGTCCGCATTTCCAAGCCGATTTTTTAACCTACCGGTCTTATTTTGCATTTCCAGGCCGATTTTCGCCCTCATTTTGCTGATTTGCGGGTCAGCCCCTCTTTTCAGAAGGATTTATCCCGCCGCGCGTTGCAAATACCGCTTGGCCAGCATCAGATTGGCCAACCCCAACAGACTGAACAACTGCGCCGTATTCTTTTCCAGCCCACGGTAACGAACCTTGCGATGATTGAAGCGCACCTTGATTACCTGGAATGGATGCTCGACCTTGGCACGCAGCTGTGCCTTGGTGTATTTGATCTTGCGCTTGACCCGGTACAGCACACTGCCTTCGCCGTGCTGCTTGTAACTGCTTGGCCGGGCTGCAATCGACCAGATAACGTCCCGTTCAGCATGCCCCGCTCGCTTGGTCGCACCGGTGTATCGAAACATAGGTTTCGGCGCCGTGCAGCAGCTGGTCGACTTGGATGACATCCGCCACATTGGCGGCCGTCCCGACTACGCTGTGCACCAACCCCGACGTGGCGTGGGCCTTCATCCCGAAGTGCCATTGATTGAGTGCGATCCATAAACCCCACCTACCGCAAGGTAACGCCTTGGTTTATCGTGGCATTTCCGGTGAGCAGTTCCACTGTAGCAATGCTACGTAGTCCTCGACCGATGAGGACTGGGGCAATCGCTCCAGTACGTGGCGCAGCCACGTCTAGGGCTCTTGGACGTTAAGTTTGGCGGTCTCGACCAGGCTGCAGATCTGCGCACTGGCGGTAGCGCCTTTGGGCGTATCGCTGAATAGCCAGGCCTTACGCCCAATAACAAACGGCTTTATCGCTCTTTCAGCCGCATTGTTATTTACGCCCTGACAAGGCGTATGAGTTCAGTGGGTGCGAATCCCACCCGGCTACTGTCGCTCCGGGCGGAAGCACTTTGGAGCAGTTCAGGAGGCAACGAATGGGCTGAAGTATCTGGAGAAAAGGCTTCTTTAGGACGTCAGTGACTGTGCAGGCCGTAGCGCGCAGCGAACACCGAGCAGGCCCCGAAAAGGCTTTGCGGTAGCCAACCCGCCATCATAACGGGGAAGGTTGATGGTGCTGAGGGATCGAGCGTCAGGCGAACTTGGTACTGCCGCCGGGGTAAGTGGTGATGGCATGTACAGAAGAGAACTCATACGAAACAGGGGAGGCCTGCCAGGGTGAGGTGAATCGCCCCGGATTCTCTAGACACCTTGCAAGCTCATTGCGTAACGCTTTTCAAACTCTACCGGTGATAGCTGATTGTTGAAACCATGGCGGCGTTTTGCGTTGTAGAACATCTCGATGTAATCAAACACATCACTACGAGCATCTTGCCGCGAGATGTAGATTTTCCGCTTGATCCGTTCCCGTTTCAGAAGCTGGAAAAAGCTCTCGGCCACGGCGTTGTCGTGACAGTTGCCTCGGCGACTCATACTGGCAACCAAATTGTTCGCTTTCAAAAAACTGCGCCAATCGGAGCTGCTGGCTGCCCTGGTCGGAGTGAACCATCACCTCCTGTTTCGGTTTTCGCCTCCAAACCGCCATCAATAACGCATCAATGGCCAAATCACTGGTCATCTGCGACTTCATTGACCAGCCAACGACCTGACGAGAAAACAGATCCAGCACCACCGCCAAATACAGCCAGCCTTCATACGTACGAAGTTGAGTAAGAGGCAGGGCGTAGTCGGACTATCTCCCTGCTTCTCCTCACCGAACCGGACGTGCACCTTTCAATGCATCCGGCTCTCCGTTTAAACGCTGGCGAACGCCATAGCCACTTCAGTGAAACGTGAGGTCCATGTATTCCTGGCCTCCGGCCTCAGGTAAGGATTACCTTCGGGCAGACGCCACCTGAACTGCTTCTTGCCTTGCCCAACTAACCGATACAGTATTTCACCGCTAAGTTTGCCGTTATTAGTCTTGCCAAATAAAACCCAGGTCTTACTTTGGCTAGGCTTCGGTGCTTTGCACCATTGGCGCATCAGGGGTTTGAGACGGGAGCGGTATTTGTGAGCCAGCCAATGGGCCAGTTTCCAAAACACGACACGATCGATATAGCTGAATACTTTGGCTTTGAAATCAACGAATTGATAAAACGCGGCCCAGCCTTTCAACTTTCGGTTGATCGATTCAACCATGTCGATCTTACTTTCACTATGGTTACCTGATAGCAGTGCCGTCAGTGAGGTTGCGAAGCTTCTGGCTTTGTCTCGTGGAATCGTCGTTACCACACGCATATCGCCGTAGCGGCTACGCTTGCGGATGATCCGATGGCCCAGAAAGACAAATCCATCATTCACATGGGTGATCTTGGTCTTCTCCATGTTCAGCCTTAGTTTCAGGCTGTCTTCAAGCACACTCCGACACTCTTCTCTGATGGCTTGCGCTTGTGCTTTAGTACCTTTGACGATGATCACAAAATCATCGGCATATCGGCAGTAAGCAACGGCTGGCTTCCATTGCCAGTTATCTCTGATCGCCGTGCTTCGACCAAGCTGGATGCTGTGGTTCCAGTACCATCGATCTTTTCGAGCCTTCGGATTCAGGTAGTGCTCATGCAGGTACTGATCGAACTCATTGAGCATGATGTTCGACAATAATGGCGATATAACACCACCCTGCGGTACTCCTTCACTGGCGGCCCGGAAGAGTCCGACATCGATATGGCCAGCTTTGATCGTTTTCCACAGCAGCTCCAAGAAACGAGTGTCTCTGATTCTGCGGCGTACAGCTTTCATCAGCAGGCGATGATGCACGGTATCGAAGTAGCTGGATAAGTCACCCTCAATGACCCAGCGGCCCCTCGACTCTGCATTGTCTGTGAGCTGTAGCTTCACAGTACGAATTGCATGGTGGACACTGCGCTCAGGCCGAAAACCATACGAGAGCGTGTGGAACTCACTCTCCCAAATGGGCTCCATGGCCATCAGCATAGCCCGTTGAACAATACGATCCCGCAGAGTGGGAATACCGAGTGGTCGTTGCTTGCCATTGGCCTTGGGGATGTAGATCCGTCTGGCCGGCAGAGGCTGGTAGTTGCCCGAGAGAAGATCTTCCCTGAGCTTTTGCAATACATCCGCCAGTCTGGCTTGCAGCATTGGCTTGTCCATTCCATCAACGCCAGGTGTACGGGCACCTTTTGATGACAGGGTGATTCGCGCCGCCTCTGCCAGCCAGTCCGGCTGTGCTATCAGGCGCAACAACCGATCGACCCGTTGGGGCGGACCTGTTGCTGCCCATGTGGCAAGCTTGCGTTGCATTTCGCTGATTATCAAAGGTCTTCACCTCGTTAGGTCAGTTAATTCGCTTGGCAAACACATTTAAACTGCTCCCCTTCGCCATGTAATGGGCTTTCCCCATCTCGGACTACTACGGAAGCTCCGCCAGTCAAATGCGGCATCGGGGCCATGCCCCCTTGGCATCCGTCATTGACCTTCCCCGGTTCACCTATCTGGACTCAAGCATGTTGAGGAGGCTGCCCATCGCACTCTTTATCCTTGCTTGCCGCAAGTTGACAGAAAGCAGCAGCCCGATCTGTGATGGATTCTGCTGTCCCAAAGCTCTGCATACATATCAGAGCTCCTTCGATCGGCAGCGCATATCTGTCACTGCCTGTTCTTTCTGTACGGCTTATCAGATCACGTAAGCCGTGGTGACATTTCAACCCTCAGAGGCGGATTAATGGGTTCATATTCTTCAGCCTTTCAACACTCAGTCTTGAGGATCATCTTGGCTTAGTGATCTCGCCTCAATCCCCGTTGTCAGCGGGTTACATCACCCTGCAGGCATACCACAGGTCACTGCCGCTCAGACTCACCACCGTCACAGTCGATGGAGTGTTTGGTTCCTCATCATGAGTTCCCAGTTCAACATTCCAGATAGACTCGTGGTTCATTTGAGCATCCATGCTCACCCTGAACTCCGGGCACACTGTAGGTGATATCGCCGCACCAGACTTGATTGGGGGCTGGCACATCAAACTCGCGGTTCAATGTGTTCGGGATATCGAGTCGTTCTACTGTGGCTCGTTTGTAAGCGTGGGAGCCAGGTTGTTTACTGACTAAAGCAAGCTCGCGCATCAAGCTGCGCACTTTGAATCGACCAAGTTGTTCACCGTCTTCACGCATCAGTGAAAGGATGCTGCGACTGCCCGCAGCACTGCGACTTTGCGAGAACAGCTCACTGACTCGGCTACGCAATCGAAGCCGTTCAACATCGGGCGTGCGGCGCCGCACGCGCTGGGCGTAGTAGCACGAGCGGGTGACTTCAAACAGCTTGCACAGCCAATCAATCGGCTCATGGGCACTCAACTGATCAATCAGCGCAAACGCTCGTGATCTTCCGACATCAAGAGCGCGGTAGCCTTTTTAGTATAGATTTTTCTCGCTCAAGCCGGGCGATCCGGGCTTCCAGCTCCTGAATTTTCTGCTGCTCTGGAGTCAGCGCCTTGCTCTGCGGAGTGACGCCTTGGCGCTCTTTCTGGACCTGGTCAACCCAGCGGCGCAACGCTGACTCGCCAATACCGAGTGAACGGCTGGCTTCGATGTAGCTGTAGTTTTGTTTGAGCACGAGGTCGGCAGCCTCGCGTTTGAATTCAGGAGTAAAGGAGCGGCGTTGTTTGGTCATCTGACACCTCGATCTGGCAAGCATTCTCGCCTAAATGGGTGTCCGGTTTCATTAGACCACTACAGTAAGGCATCATGTGAAGGATGACTGGATTCTGTTGTATATCGAACGCTGGCTTAAAGCGCCGTTTGAGACTGCTGACGGCGTTCGGGTATCGCGTGAAAGCGGTACACCCCAAGGTGGGGTTATCAGCCCCTTGCTGATGAATTTGTTTATGCACTATTCGTTCGATTGCTGGATGCAACGGACTTTTCCAGGTTGTCCCTTTGCACGCTACGCCGATGATGCGGCGCTTCACTGCCGTAGCGAAAAGCAGGCGTGTGAGGTCATGGCGGCAATCAAGGCCCGTCTGGAAGAGTGTCTGCTGACCATGCGCCCGGAAAAGTCGAAGATCGTTTATTGCAAGGACAGTAACCGCAAGGCAGTTTACCCAACGACGCAGTTTACGTTTCTGGGGTTCACCTTCCGACCACGGAAGGCGTGGGGTAATCATGGGCGCGTGTTTACCAGCTTCCTGCCCGGCGCCAGTAAAGAGGCCCAGAAGCGGATGCGTCAACAAACTCGTAGCTGGAGTATCCAGCGACAAACACCGGCCAGCCTTCTGGAGTTGTCACAGCAGTACGACGCTGTCCTTCGTGGATGGTGGTATTACTATGGAGCTTTCTACAAAACGGTTATGCGCAAGGTCTTCAATCACTTTGATTTGAAGCTGCAACGCTGGGCCCGTCAGAAATACAAACCACTGGCGGGGCACAAGCGCCGCAGTGCTGATTGGCTCAACCGAATGAAGAAAGGGGTATAATACGGGCCATGATTTCCATGCCCGACCACCTCTCCGATGATCATATCTGCTCAAGTAAATGCTTGTGCAGATGCTCTGTGAGCGTCAGGTGGACAAAGACCAGATCGTTGACCTGAAAGAAATCAAGCTGTTGCGCGACCGTTTGTTCGGCCATAAATCCGAGCAGACCGTCGAGCCCAACACGCCGCAACTGGCATTGTTCAACGAGCCCGAAAGCGAGCCAATGCTGCCCGTCGGCGACGCTGACGAAGAAGTGGTTGCTTCGACGCCACGTCGCGGCAAACGCAAGCCCCTGTCGGCTGATCTGCCGCGTATCGAAGTCATTCACGAACTGCCTGAACACGAACTGAGCTGCGCTTGCGGTTGCCGCAAACACGTCATCGGTGAAGAAACCAGCGAACAGCTGGAGATTGTGCCGATGCAGATTCGCGTGCTCAAACACATGCGCAAGGTTTACGGTTGCCGTGGCTGTGAAACCGCTCCGGTCATCGCCGACAAACCCGCTCAGATGATCGAAAAAAGCCTGGCGAGCCCCAGCGTGTTGGCCATGCTTTTAACCACCAAGTACGTCGATGGCCTGCCGTTGCATCGTTTCGAAACGGTGCTGAGTCGACACGGTGTGGATATTCCAAGGCAAACACTGGCGCGCTGGGTCATCCAGTGCAGCAAATACTTTCAGCCCTTGCTGAACTCAATGCGCGACCGCTTACTGAAAGTCCGGTCATCCACTGCGATGAAACGAGAGTCCAGGTTCTGAAAGAGCCGGAACGAGATCCGACCAGTCAATCGTGGATGTGGGTGCAGGCCAGCGGGCCGCCGGATCGAAAAGTGGTGCTGTTCGACTACACCACCAGTCGCGCGCAGGAAGTGCCTTTACGTCTGCTGGAAAGTTATCGCGGCTACGTGATGACCGACGATTACGCGGGTTATAACGCGTTGGCGTTGCAGCCCGGTGTTGAGCGATTAGCGTGCATGGCGCATGCACGTCGCAAGTTTGTCGACGCGCAGAAAGTGCAGCCCAAGGGAAAAACCGGACGTGCCGATATCGCGCTGACGATGATCAATAAGCTGTCTGGCATCGAGCGTGAACTCAAGGACGTCGGCGATGAGCAGCGATTTAAAGGTCGTCAGGAAATGAGCCTGCCGATCCTGGGGCAGTTGAAAAGCTGGCTGGATAAAACGCAGCCGCAGGTGACGCCACAAAGCGTGCTGGGCAAGGCGGTTAATTATCTGGCGAATAACTAGAGCCGGCTGGAGCGTTACGTGGAGGCTGGTTTTTTACCGATCGACAACAACAGAGCCGAGCGCGCAATAAAACCGTTTGTCCTCGGGCGCAAGGCCTGGCTGTTCAGCGACACGCCCAAAGGCGCCGCCGCCAATGCCCAGATTTACAGTCTGGTGGCGGCCGCCAAGGTCAACGGCCAGGAGCCTTATACGTGGTTGCGCCACGTCCGGGCAAAACTGCCGAAAGCGCAATCGGTTGAGGACTACGGAGCCTTGCTGCCGTGGAACTGCTCACCGCAAATGCCACGGTAAACTAAGGCCCCATCTTGCGGTAGGTGGGGTTTATGGATCAGTTACGTTACACTGAGCGCCATATCCGACGCTGGTTGGTCAAGAAGCATAAGCGACGAGGCCGCTGGCTTGTCCCCACATCCAAGATTGGCTGGTCGGATCTCGATCCGATTCTTTCAGCACTTGAACGCGGGTTTCATCGCAGTGGATCACCGGACTTTCCAGTAACCGGTCGCGCATCAGGCTTCAATTTCGGGCTTGGAATGTGGGGATCATGGATCCCTTACCATGGAGCGGTTACGAAATAATCGCCTTCAAGACCGCGAGGCGCCCGCTGTTCGACATGGTTGGTGCGATGCTGCGGCAGGCTTTTGAGAGGCTGCGGCCACGCGATAAACCAATTATGGAAAGCTTCTTTGGCACGTTGAAATCCGAGTTCTTTTATTTGAACAAATTCAACAGTCTCGATGAGCTTGAAGCAGGTATAGAGGACTACATACATTACTATAATCATTCGCGAATCAGGCTGAAACTAAGGAATCTCCGAACAAGTTCCAAGATGTGATGAAATACGCCTGACCACCTGACCACCTGACCACCTGACCACCTGACCACCTGACCCGAGCCGCCCATGAGCCGGATGAGCTTTTCCGATTTCGAATATGCCGGCAAGCGCAAGCAGACACGCCGCGACCGCTTCCTCGCCGAGATGGATCAGGTCGTGCCCTGGACAGGT
>NZ_JAHSTT010000023.1 GCF_019145205.1 Pseudomonas khavaziana | reverse complement strand
CGCTCCTACAGGTATTAGCGCTCGGCGCTGAACCTCAACCGTTGCGGCACGTCCACATCCCATAGCACCCCAGGATCATCCACCTGCACGCCCCGCACCTGTGCTTGTGCAAACAAAGGCTTCGCGCCACGGTCCCCTGTCAACGCCATCAACGCAGGCCCGAATACACCACCGAAAGCCACCGGATGCCCATACTGCCCGGCATGCACCGGCACAGTGATGTTTTCCGGATCGGCCAGCACACGCTCGATCGTCGCGGATCGAATAAACGGCATATCACCCAGCACAACGAGCCAACCATCCACCGAGGCGCTGGCCGCAACGGCTGCGGCAATGCTGTCACCCATACCGGCCGATTCCAGCAGCAAGACCTTGCAACCGTACGCCTCAGCTAAACGAATTACCTCAAGGCGCTCCGGTGAGGTCACCACCCAGCGCTCAACAAGCGACGCGGGCAGGTTAACCAGTACCTGCTCGATCACCGGCCGGGAAACGCCATCCAGCCCCACGCAAACGGCCAGCAACTTGTCCTGATCGGCACCGGCTTCGGCGCGAAAACGACTGCCCTGCCCCGCTGCCAGCACGATCGCCGTAACAGTCACTGCGCCACCACCGCCAAGGGTTTTTTCTGCACCGCTGCCACGCCGTTCTTGATTGCGACAATTTCCGCCATCAACGACAAAGCGATCTCCGCCGGGGTATGGCTACCGATATGCAAGCCAATCGGCCCGTGCAAACGTGCAATGGCGTCCGCCGAGACGCCAAGGGCTGCCAGGTTCTCTCGACGCTTCTGGGTATTGACCCGCGACCCCAGCGCGCCGATGTAGAACGCGGTGGAGTTCAGCGCAGTCAACAATGCCATGTCATCCAAGCGCGGATCGTGGGTCAGGCAGACGATAGCGGTGCGTTCATCGGTTTGGATATTCAGCACCGCCTCGTCGGGCATGCCTGGCACAAAGCGACCGTGCTGTTCTTCCCAGCCATAGACGAATTCTTCACGGGGGTCGCAGATCAGCACTTCGAAATCCAGCAAGCGCGCCATTTGCGCGACGTAGCGTGACAACTGCCCGGCACCGATCAACAGCAGGCGCCAACGCGGCCCGTAAATAGCACGCAGACGCTCACCGTCGAAGCTCACCACATCGGTCTTGCTCGCGGCGCTCAGGGCTACCGCGCCCGTGGCCAGGTCCAATTCACGCGCAACGACCTGGTGGTCTTCACAGCGCGCCAGCAGTTCGGCCACCCAGCCCCAATCATCCACCCGTTCTTCGGTCAGGCGCAGCGTACCGCCGCACGGCAAGCCAAAGCGCGCCGCTTCATCGCGGGTGACGCCGTAGGTGACCAATTGGACGGGGGGCCCATCATCAGCCAACCGCCCGTCCTGCAGACGGGCGATCAAGTCATCTTCGATACAGCCACCGGAAACCGAGCCAATCACCACCCCGTCGCCGCGCAAGGCCAGCATCGCCCCAGGAGGGCGCGGCGCGCTGCCCCAGGTCTGTACCACGCTGTACAACACCACCCGCTGCCCGGCGCGGCGCCACTCAAGGACGCTACGCAGGACATTCAAATCCACACTGTCCATCAAACCTCCTGCCAGCGTTGTTAATGAAATCGTCATTTACTGTAAAGCAAAAGAATCCAGAAGTGGCCGTACACACACGCAAACGCCCCGAACCAGTCGGGGCGTTTGCGGGTTGCCTTGGCGTCAGATCACGCCAGCAGCGACTTACTTGACGACAGGCGCCGGGCCTTCGGCCACACCCAGGTCATCTTCCTCGCGGGTGTCGGAGATACCGGTGCCGCCGGACGCCAGCTCACTTTGCAGCTTGTCGGTGTCCAGCTCCTTGACCCACTTGGCCACCACGATGGTAGCAACGGCGTTACCCACCAGGTTGGTCAGCGCACGGGCCTCGGACATGAAGCGGTCGATACCCAGGATCAGCGCCAGGCCGGCCACCGGCAAGTGACCTACAGCCGACAGGGTCGCAGCCAGCACGATGAACCCACTGCCGGTCACGCCTGCCGCGCCTTTGGAAGACAGCAGCAGCACCAGCAGCAGGGTGATCTGGTGGGTGATGTCCATGTGGGTGTCGGTCGCCTGGGCGATGAACACGGCAGCCATGGTCAGGTAGATCGACGTACCGTCGAGGTTGAAGGAGTAACCGGTTGGGATTACCAGGCCGACCACCGACTTCTTCGCCCCCAGGCGCTCCATCTTGATCAGCATGCGTGGCAATGCGGATTCGGAAGACGAGGTACCCAGTACGATCAGCAGTTCTTCACGGATGTAGCGGATCAGCTTCAACACGCTGAAACCGTGGGCGCGGCAGATGGCGCCCAGCACCAGGACCACGAACAGGATGCAGGTGATGTAGAAGCAGATCATCAGCTGGCCCAACTGCACCAGCGAACCCACACCGTAGGCGCCGATGGTGAATGCCATCGCACCCAGGGCGCCGATTGGCGCGAGTTTCATGATCATGTTGATGATGTTGAACATCACGTGGGCGAAGCGATCGATGAAGTCCAGCACCGGCTTGCCGTAGGCGCCCAGGCGGTGCAGGGCGAAACCGAAGATCACCGAGAACATCAGCACTTGCAGGATGTCGCCGTTGGCGAAGGCGCCGACGATGGTGTTCGGAATGACGTTGAGGATAAAGCCGACAATGCTCTGGTCTTTACCGGCGGTGACGTACGCCGCCACTTTGGAAGCGTCCAGGGTGGCGACGTCGATGTGCATGCCGGCGCCCGGTTGCACGACGTTGACCACGACCAGGCCGATCAGCAGGGCGATGGTGGAGACGATTTCGAAATACAGCAGCGCATAGCCACCGGTCTTGCCCACCGACTTCATGCTTTGCATGCCAGCGATGCCGCTGACCACGGTGCAGAAGATGATCGGGGCGATGACCATTTTGATCAGCTTGATAAAGCCGTCACCCAGTGGCTTGAGGGCCACGCCGGTCTGCGGGTAGAAGTGGCCGAGCAAAATACCGATAACGATTGCGACAATCACCTGGAAATACAGGGATTTGTAGATTGGCTGACGAGTCGTCATTGCAAAGTTCCTCAAACGTCCCGTGGGGCAAATATCCGCCATTGCCCACGGCACTTGAATTGCGAACCCTCCTGCACTGGAGGGATTTGTTGTTGGCGAAGCCTGTAGGACAAAGCCTGCGCTATAGTCCTTATCGCAAACGGCGTGCCACTTTGCGCAAATCCGCTAAAGGCCTTTAGACATCAGGGCTGGGGTCGTTATCGCCTTTCGTGAATCATGCAGCCAGGTGGCGGATTTCCGCCAGCCCACCTAGTCTCGTCCTACAATTTGGCGGATATCCGCCTTGTCGCCCGGCCGGGTGATGGCTACCATCCGCCACTCCATGGACGAGGCCCTTGCATGCGCGAACGTACCATCGCCAGTCACTACGCCCGGGCAGCCCTCGGCGGTGCGCGTCGAGCCGGTTACGATTACTCGGGATTATTGCAACAGGTGGGCATCAGCCCTGAACTGCTCAGCGAGCCTCGCGCCCGCATTGCACCGGAGCAATTCACCCGGCTGCTGCAAATGCTCTGGCTGGAGCTGGATGACGAGTACCTGGGGTTCGCCGATGGGCCGAGCAAACGCGGCACTTTCGCCATGATGTGCCACGCCCTGATCCATTGCCGCACGCTGGAGAAGGCTCTGGAGCGCGGCTTATTGTTTTATAGCCTCTTCCCGCAGGGCCCGCGCTGGCAGCTGACGAAAGAAGGCGATATGGCGCGACTGAGCCTGGACGACTCGCAGCTATGGGACCCGGATCACTTTCTCAGCGAATGCCTGCTGGTGATCTGGCATCGCCTGGGCAGTTGGCTGATCGGCCAGCGAATCCGGCTGCAGCAGGCCACCTTCAGTTACCCGATGCCGGCCCATGCTGGCGAGTACGACCTGCTGTTTCCCTGCCCCTTGGTGTTCGGTGCACCGACCAGCAGCCTAGTGTTTCCCAGCCGCTACCTGAGCCTGCCGTTGTTGCAGGATGAACGCACTCTCAAGCATTTTTTGCAGCGCTCCCCTGCCGACTTGCTGTCGCGGCCGGATGAAGGCGACAGCCTGAGCAGCCAGTTGCGCCGCTTGCTCAGCCGCGACCGCACGCCCTGGCCGGACCTGGAAGCCGTCGCCCAGCATTTGCACATCAGCCCGCAAACCCTGCGCCGGCATCTGCGCGAAGAAGGCACGAGCTTTCAGGCGTTGAAGGATGAGTTACGCCGGGATATCGCCATTTACCACCTGGGACGGGCGGATTTGTCTTTGCAGGAGATCGCTGAACAGTTGGGGTTTTCCGAACCGTCGGCGTTTCATCGGGCGTTCAAGAAGTGGACGGGGTTGACGCCGGGGGCCTACAGAGCACAGGAGAGTTAGAGGTGTATTGGCTGGGAGGCCACTGCAGATCACAAGGCAGGAAAGTGAATCCTGAACGCCGCCCCACCCAACGCTGAATCCCCCAACGTCAAACGCGCGTGATAGCTTTCGATGATGTCCTTGACCACCGCCAACCCGATGCCCTGCCCCGGGTGCTGGCGGTCCAGACGTTCGCCTCTTTGCAGGATCCGGGCGCGCTGGTCCGGTGGCACGCCTGGGCCATCATCTTCGATACACAGCTCAAGGCCGTCCAGGTTTTCCACCAAGCTGATTCGCACTTGCTTGAGGCACAGGCGATAGGCGTTTTCCAGCAGGTTGCCGAGCATTTCGAGCAGCGCGCCTTTCTCGATGGGCACGTCGCACTCAGGTGGCAGATCAAAGGTGACGGTGACACGCTTGTCGCGGTAAACCTTCTCCAACGTATCGCACAGGCTTTGCAGCACGGGCTCCAGACGTACCTGGTGACGCACCAGCCCGCTTTTACGCAGGCTGGCACGCTGCAATTGGTAGCCGATCTGCTGGCTCATGCGCTCAATCTGCGATTGCAATACCCACGCCTGGCTGCGCTCTTCGGGGCGCTGGGCCATGTCTTCACTCACCCCCTGCAAGACCGCCAGCGGGGTTTTCAAACTGTGGGCCAAGTCATCAAGGGAGTCACGGTAGCGCGTACGCTGTTCGCGCTCGCTGTGCAGCAAACGGTTGAGCGAGCCGGTCAGGCGCAACAGTTCGCGGGGGTGTTCTTCACTGAGGCTTTCGCGGGTACCGCCTTCGATCTGGTCAAGTTCCTGGCTCAGGCGCCGCAAGGCTTGCAGGCCCCAGGTCAGGCCCAGCCACAGCAGCGTCAACAGCACCAGCAGGGCCGCGCCGAATCCAAGGTAAAGGTTCTCGCGCAAGCCTTCGAGGGTCAGTTGGTACTCACGCACCGGTTGCAGGGCGACGATACTGAAGGCGGCGCTCTTGCCCCCCAGCAACCTGACCTCAACGTCATACACGAAGAATTCCTGGCCATTGGCCTCGCGGATGCGCGCAAACTCGTTGCCGCGCCCATCGTAGCGCGGCTTGTAGTTGATATTTTCTTCCCGGGTCGCCCGCGAACGCCATACCAGGTGGCCCTCGCGGTCGTAGATATAGCCGAGCAGACGGCTGTCGGTGAGGTTGAAGCGTTCATCCGGCAGCTGCGCCGGCATCAGCAGGCGGTTATTTTCGACCCGCGCCGCAGAGATCAGGGTGGTCACGTCCGACGCCAGGCGCTGCTCGATGGAGTCCTGCAGGGCCAGGCTGAACGCGCCTTGCATGGCGGGCAACAAGCCGAGCATGAACAGCACGGCCAGGGTGGCGGCCGCCAGCATCAGGCGCACACGTAGCGAGCGAATCAACGGCAGCGCTCATTGAACAGGTAACCCAGGCCGCGCACGGTATCGATCGGCTTGAACCCGGTCGGCCCTTCCAGCTTGCGGCGCAGGCGGCCGACCAGCACTTCGATGACGTTCGGATCGCGCTCGTCGTCATCGGGATAGAGCTGCTCCATCAAACGATCCTTGGCCACCACTTGTTGATGATGGCGCATCAAGTATTCGAGGATCCGATACTCATAGGCGGTCAACGCCAGCGGCTGTTCATCCAGAGAGGCTTGCTTGCGATTGATATCCAGCAGCAAGGGCCCGGCAGTGATGGTGGACTGGGTAAAACCGCTGGAGCGGCGCAACAAGGCGTTCATCCGCGCCTCCAGCTCTTCGAACTGGAACGGCTTGACCACGTAGTCGTCGGCACCGGCCGCCAGGCCTTCGACTTTATCCTGCCAGTTGCCGCGGGCGGTCAGGATCAGGATCGGAAAGGTCTTGGCCTGGGTGCGCAGTTGGCGAATCAGGTCCAGGCCGCCCATGCCGGGCAGGCCAAGGTCGATGATCGCCAGGTCATGATTGAATTGGCCTGTCTGGTACAGGGCCTCCTCGGCATTGGCCACGGCTTCGACCACATGCCCACTGTCGGTCAGGCGGGTAAACAGGTGATGGCGCAGCAGCGCCTCATCTTCCACCACCAGCAATTTCATAAGGCTCTCCAAGGCAATTCAACTATCCGACCGAGGGATATCATAGCGGCCCTGCACGTCTTGCGGGCGCAGTTTAATGCCATTGTAATTGCCCGTCAGGTGCGGGTAGCCGCTGCGATAGTCGGATTGCGCGGCGGTAGCGCCCAGGGCCCGGCCCCACGGCGCGGTCTGGGTGCCGGCGTCTTCGAAGCTGACACGATGGATCGGGCTGCCGGATTTTTTGGCTTTCTCGCTGCCAAATCCCCTGAAGTCGCCATCCGAGGCTTGCACGCCGGCGGTGGCGCCGAGCATGGTCAACGCCAACATCAGCTTCTTGATCGCAGTCATGGTGATTACCTCATACGCGTTTAGGCTGTGAGGTCCAGACTACGCAAGCGCCCCTGAACTCCCCCTGAACAGGCTCTGAACCACAACTGAACCGCTGCCGGGCTATCCACTGGCGCACCAACTCGGCAAAATACTGCGCATGACGCCCCTACCCGCTTGCTGTACCCCACTCGATGCCCGCTGGCCGCTGCCTGTCCCCTTGCCGGGCACGGTGTTTTTGAGCACGCGATTTGACCCGGACTTATTGAACCCCTTGGATTTCCAGCGCAGCGCCGTGCCGCCGCCGGCGAGCATCCAGCGCTCGGTAGCCAAGCGGCAAGCGGAGTTTCTCGCCGGCCGCCTGTGCGCCCGCGAAGCGCTGCAGCGACTCGATAACCTCAACTGCATCCCGGCGATCGGTGAAGACCGCGCACCAATCTGGCCTGGGCATATCAGTGGCTCCATCACCCACAGCACCGGGCACGCGGCGGCCATTGTCGGCCACAAGACGCAGTGGCGCGGGCTGGGAATGGACCTGGAGAATCTGCTGGCCCTGGAGCGCGCGGAACGCCTGGCCGGGGAAATTCTGACCGCGGATGAATTGCAGCGCATGGCCGCACTACCGCGTCAGCAGCACGGGCTGCTGGTGACGTTGACGTTTTCGGTCAAGGAGAGTCTGTTCAAGGCGCTCTATCCGATCGTGCAAAAGCGATTTTACTTTGAACATGCCGAGGTATTGGAGTGGTCGCCGGCTGGGCATGTGCGGCTGCGGTTGCTGACCGATCTTTCGGAAGAATGGAAGCATGGCAAAGAGCTGGAAGGACAGTTTGTGGTGGAGGGAGAGCAGTTGTTGAGCCTGGTGGCTATCGCAATGTAGGAGCGAGCTTGCTCGCGAAAAACTCACAGGCGCCGCGTTTATTCAGGAAGCACGCGTTATCGTTGACGTTTTTCGCGAGCAAGCTCGCTCCTACAGTCAGGACGTCAGGGTTTCTCTTGATCCCGGGGCCAACTCAGGCTGAAACACGCCCCGCCCAGGTTGTTACTCTTGCTGATCAACGCCCGCCCGCCATGCCAGTAGATGATCCGCCGCACAATCGACAAGCCCAGGCCGTGGCCGCCAGACGCGCGGGTGCGGCTGTCGTCCAGGCGCAGGAACGGCGTAAAGATCCGCTCCCAGGCACTTTCCGGCACGCCGGGGCCATCGTCTTCCACATCAATGCGGCAACGCACCTGGCCCACCTGGTAACTGATCAGCACGTGGCCCTTGGCGTGGCGCATGGCGTTACTCACCAGGTTCTGCAGGGCACGGTGCAGGTAACGCGGTTCGGCGTCGACCCATGCGTCATCCCAATGCGTCGATGACAGGCAAATACCGCGGGTAACGACGACCTGCGGGCGCAGTGGCGACAATTCGCCGATCACCTGGTCGAGCAAGGCATTCAGGTCCACCCGCTGGAAATTCAGCTCCGGCGCCCCTTGCTCCAGGCGCGCATAGGTGAGCATCTCGTCCACCAGGCCATCGAGGTCCTGGATATCGCCATCCATGCCTTCCAGGTATTTGCGCCGGGCTTCGGGGGTGGCGGCATCGCCAATCATCTCCAGGCCAAAACGCAGGCGCGCCACCGGTGTGCGTAACTCATGGGACACCGCACGTACAAGCTCGCGCTGAATCGCCAGCAATTGCTGCAAATGCTCGGCCATGCCATTGAATGCGGCTGCCAGGCGCCCGACCGAATCAGCCCCACGGGCCGGCACGCGGACCTCCAGGTTGCCCTTGGCGATGCGTGTAGCTGCCGCCTCCAGGCCTTTGAGTCGGCGCTCAAGCTGACGCACCAGCAGATAGACGATCAAGCCGATCAGGGTCAGGCCGATCAAGGTGATCAGAATCAGCCATTGCGCCGGGTAAGGATTCATTTGATACAGCGGGCCGATCTCCAGCACCCATGGCGTGCCGACCATGCCGGCAAACACACGGATCGAATCGCCGCCCTTGCCCAGAGCCATCACCGTATCGCCTTCCGCTACGCGCCGGCGCTGGTCGTCGTCCATGTCCGCCTGGTCAAGGGCCACCAAGTGCATCTCAAAACCAAAGCCCTTGGCTTCCTTTATATCGGCCAGGCGCTGCGGCTGCTCGGCGACTGGAAAGCGCACCAGTTCGTCGGCCAGCAGGTAGATGGTCGCACGGGCCAATTGCTCGCTGATCTGCTGCACTTCGCCGGTGAGCACCAACTGCTCCTGTTCGCTGACCAGTCGCAGCACTCGCGCTGCATGGGGGCCGGTCTGTTCCACGAGGACCTGGCCACGTTGCAGGCGGTTGCGCTGGCCCAAGTCCAGTTGCGCCTGGGTGAACGTGCGCAGTTCCAGCGGAATGCCCAGCAAGCGCTCCCACACCGCCAAGGCGCGCAGCCGCTCAATGGCACTCATGGGTTGCAGGTTATCGCCCATCAACGCAAAGGTGCCGTGGGCCAGGCGCTCGCGGTACTGGCCGCTGCGCACATCGTTGAGCAGGTGCAACGCCAGGGCACCGAGCAGCGCCACCAGGATCAGCGCCGCGCACATACCGCCGTAGATGCGCAGGAAGATCGAATTCACAGCGGCATATCGGCAGCGGCTTCGGGGACGAACAGGTAGCCTTTGCTGCGGATCGTCTTGATCAGACGCGGGTGAATCGGATCGTCGCCGATCTTCGGCCGAATGCGCGAGATGCGCACATCAATGGAGCGATCCTGGCCGTCGTAGCCGATGCCGCGCAGGGCGATGAAGATTTCCTCGCGGGACAGGATGCGCCCGGCGTTCGCAACCAACAGCCACAACAGGTCGAACTCGGCGCTGGTCAGTTCAATACCGCCATCGTGCAGCCAGGCCTCGCGCAGGGCGTTGTCCACCACCAAGGGGCCGAATTGCAGGCGGCGCTGGTTTTCCACTGCCGCCGGTAGCGCCGGCTCGCTGCGGCGCAGCAGTGCCTGGATACGCGCCAGCAACAAACGCGGGCGCACGGGTTTGCACACGTAGTCGTCTGCGCCCATGTCCAGGCCCAGTACCTGGTCCATATCGTCGGTGCGCGCAGTGAGCATCAGGATGACGCCGTCATAGCGCTCGCGCACCTTGCGGCAGATGCTCAGGCCATCTTCGCCGGGCAGCATCAGGTCGAGGATCACCAGGTCGGGCTGTTCGGCAATGATGCGCGCTGCGGCCTGCGCACCGTCGCTTTCCACCGACACGCGCAGGCCGTTGCTTTCCAGGTATTCGCGAGTCAACTCGGCGAGTCGCTCGTCGTCCTCGACGATCAATATCTGCCAGGCTTCTTGCTCCATGCGCTACCTCGGTTCTTTATTGTAGGAGCGAGCTTGCTCGCGAAGAACGCAAGGGCACCGCGCTTATCCAGGTGTGCTGCATTATCGTTGACGATTTTCGCGAGCATGCTCGCTCCTACAGTTGTCATGAGGAGCAAGCATGCTATCGCCCTGATCAAGGCCGATTGTAGCCATGGCTCGCCCCTTAAAAACAAGTCAGGAAATCCATTCGGAGATCGCGTTTGTTTGTGATAGGGTTCGCGCCCTTCGAAAATGGGCAGCCTGTTTCAAGCCCGAAATATTTAATGACAAACGGCGTAATCCAGCAGCAATGCGGCCTACACGCCTATTCGACCTTTCTTACACATTTTACTCACAGCGTTATCCACAGGTTACTCCGTTGCTAACCCCTCGAAAACGCATTATCTTGTACCTCGGCGCTCATGAAGACCCTACATGTAGGGTTTTCGACACCAGCGTCCAACCACACAAGTGGCTCGAAACTCAAGCGTTTTATTGCTAGCGCAGCGTTGAACCAACAGATTTTTCAGTAGACCAAACCGCTCACGCGGATGGCAGCTGTTCTCCATCCCCGACATGGAAAACGGTACGGGTGTTGCAGGAAAAAGCTTGGCACTCGCAATCAAATATAGAACGTGGAGACAACCCCCCATGCAAACCGACACAACTCGCGAGAACCCGCAGGGCTCCGTGCCGCAGGCCGCTGATTCGAACCTGGATCTGTCCGCCACTGCACCTGGCCAACTGCGCGTGATCAAGCGTAACGGCACTGTCGTTCCTTATACCGATGACAAAATCACCGTCGCCATCACCAAAGCGTTTCTTGCAGTTGAAGGCGGCACCGCTGCTGCCTCGTCGCGCATCCACGACACGGTTGCCCGCCTGACCGAACAGGTCACCGCAACCTTCAAGCGTCGCATGCCATCGGGCGGCACCATCCACATCGAAGAAATCCAGGACCAGGTCGAACTGGCCCTGATGCGTGCCGGCGAGCAGAAAGTCGCACGCGACTACGTGATCTACCGTGATTCGCGCGCCAAGGAACGTGCCGTGCGTTCCCCGGCTGAAGAAGCTGCCGTGCAAGCGCACCCGTCGATCCGCATCACCCTGGCCGACGGCAGCTTTGCCCCGCTGGACCTGGGCCGCCTGAACACCATCATCACCGAAGCCTGCGAAGGCCTGGAAGAAGTCGATGGTGACCTGATCCAGCGCGAAACCCTGAAGAACCTGTACGACGGCGTGGCCCTGACTGACGTCAACACCGCCCTGGTGATGACCGCCCGTACCCTGGTTGAACGCGAGCCGAACTACTCGTTCGTGACCGCGCGCCTGTTGATGGACACCCTGCGTGCCGAAGGCCTGGGCTTCCTGAAAGTCGCCGACAGCGCCACTCACCACGAGATGGCTGACCTGTACGCCAAAGCCCTGCCGGCCTATATCGCCAAGGGTATCGAGTTCGAATTGCTGAACCCGATCCTGGCCACCTTCGACCTGGAAAAACTCGGCAAGGCGATCAACCACGAGCGCGACCAGCAGTTCACCTACCTGGGCCTGCAAACCCTGTACGACCGTTACTTCATCCACAAGGACGGTATCCGCTTCGAACTGCCGCAAGTGTTCTTCATGCGCGTGGCCATGGGCCTGGCGATTGAAGAGAAGAACAAAGAAGACCGTGCGATCGAGTTCTACAACCTGCTGTCGTCCTTCGACTACATGTCGTCGACCCCGACCCTGTTCAACGCCGGCACCCTGCGTCCTCAGCTGTCGAGCTGCTACCTGACCACCGTGCCGGATGACCTGTCGGGCATCTACCACGCGATCCACGACAACGCCATGCTGTCCAAATTCGCCGGCGGCCTGGGTAACGACTGGACGCCTGTGCGTGCCTTGGGTTCGTACATCAAGGGCACCAACGGCAAGTCCCAGGGCGTCGTCCCCTTCCTGAAAGTGGTGAACGATACCGCCGTCGCCGTGAACCAGGGTGGCAAGCGCAAAGGCGCTGTGTGTGCCTACCTGGAAACCTGGCACATGGACATTGAAGAGTTCATCGAGCTGCGCAAGAACACCGGTGATGACCGTCGTCGTACCCACGACATGAACACCGCCAACTGGATCCCTGACCTGTTCATGAAGCGTGTCTTCGATGACGGCAAGTGGACCCTGTTCTCGCCATCCGAAGTACCGGACCTGCACGACCTGACCGGCAAGGCCTTCGAGGAGCGCTACGAGTACTACGAAGCCCTCACCGAGTACCCAGGCAAGGTCAAGCTGTTCAAGACCATCCAGGCCAAAGACCTGTGGCGCAAAATGCTGTCCATGCTGTTTGAAACCGGCCACCCATGGCTGACTTTCAAAGACCCATGCAACCTGCGCAGCCCGCAGCAGCACGTGGGCGTGGTGCACAGCTCGAACCTGTGCACCGAGATCACCTTGAACACCAACAAGGACGAGATCGCCGTTTGCAACCTGGGCTCGATCAACCTGCCGAACCACATCGTCAACGGCCAGCTGGACACCGCCAAGCTGCAACGCACCGTCAACACAGCAGTACGCATGCTCGATAACGTCATCGACATCAACTACTACTCGGTGCCACAGGCGCAGAACTCCAACTTCAAGCATCGTCCAGTGGGACTGGGCATCATGGGCTTCCAGGACGCGCTGTACCTGCAGCACATTCCTTACGGTTCGGATGCTGCGGTCGAGTTCGCCGACAAGTCCATGGAGGCGGTCAGCTACTACGCAATCCAGGCTTCCTGCGACCTGGCCGACGAACGCGGCGCCTACGAGACGTTCCAGGGTTCGCTGTGGTCCAAGGGCATCCTGCCGCTGGATTCGCAACAGATCCTGATCGAACAGCGTGGCCAGAAGTACATCGATGTCGACCTGAACGAAACCCTGGACTGGGCACCGGTACGTGCCCGTGTACAGAAAGGTATTCGTAACTCCAACATCATGGCCATCGCACCGACCGCTACCATCGCCAACATCACCGGCGTGTCGCAGTCGATCGAACCGACCTACCAGAACCTGTATGTGAAATCGAACCTGTCGGGCGAATTCACCGTGATCAACCCGTACCTGGTCCGCGACCTGAAAGCCCGCGGCCTGTGGGACTCGGTGATGATCAACGACCTGAAGTACTACGACGGTTCGGTGCAGCAGATCGAGCGCATCCCGCAAGAGCTCAAGGAGCTCTACGCGACCGCGTTCGAAGTGGACACCAAGTGGATCGTTGACGCCGCCAGTCGTCGCCAGAAGTGGATCGATCAGGCCCAATCGCTGAACCTCTACATTGCCGGCGCTTCGGGCAAGAAGCTGGACGTGACCTACCGTATGGCTTGGTACCGTGGCCTGAAAACCACTTACTACCTCCGTGCCCTGGCCGCAACCAGCACCGAGAAGTCGACCATCAACACCGGTAAGCTCAATGCTGTTTCCAGCGGCAACCACGGTGATGATTCGGTACTCGCTGCCCCCGCCGGCCCGGCACCAGTGCCAAAGGCCTGCGCAATTGACGAGCCGGATTGCGAAGCTTGCCAATAAGCTGAACCGATCCAGGACTTGAACGCCCTGGATTGAAAAAAAGCCCGATGAACCCCGACTGCACAGGGTTTATTGGGCTTTTTCGTTTATCACGCCTAGAGGAACGCGTACGCAATACCCTGCTTCGGCGCGCCACCTCGCCGCCCCCACAGCTCAACTTTACCGTCGATGACCGCCATTGAATGGCGATCATAGGCCACCACACCCAGCTTGCCGCTCGCCAGTTCACTACTCGAGGATTGCCTGTAGAGCCCTTTCAAGCCAAGGCGATCCAACGCTTCGTGGGGCATTTCGCCGTTGTTCAGGCTTTGCATCGCATGGGCAAAGCTCTTTTTCGATTCGTTCGGGTTGTCGTCCAGGCCATTGCCCTCCATCTGCGCGCGCTTGGCGCTCGCCGCAAACATGAAGTTAGCATCAGTCAACATCTGCGGATTATCGCCCTTGAACTGCGCATACCTGGCTGCCTGCTTCAACTCATCCTTGGATAAATCAAGTTTGAACCCATCGCGCATGGTCACCTGATAGCCATTCGCCGTTTCTTTTACCTCTTTGAAAACGTCAGTAGGCTTCTGACCAAACTTCATCATTGCGCCCTTAATCGCTGAAACGGTGACGCAATTGCCGTCCGGCCCCTGGCTGAATCCACTCCAGATATTGTCTGGTTTTTTACCTGGGCTACTTTCATCGGGCTTGTAGTTGAAGTGCTTTGAACCTTCGGTAATCGGCAGATTACTCATGGGCTCGCTGGGGCCGAAATTGTTCGGACTTGGCCTACCGCCTCCGCCTCCACCACCTCCTCCTCCACCTCTTGGCGATGGGCCAGGGGAAGGCGGTGAGGGCGTTGGCGATGCATCATCCAGTTCCGGGAACCACAACCTCATCATGCGCCGCAGAAAATCCAGCCAGGAGACGTCAGCGTTCTCCATCAGCTCCTTCATGATTTCTTTGAATTTTTCGTCACCGAGCTCTTCGCGTTTATCGTTCAGCTTGTCGCGAAGGTCTTGAGCGGTCTGGCTCTTGGAGGTTTTCTCGGCATCCATCAATTCGCCGAGCAGTTGCCTGACCGACTCAGTGTTGGCGACCTTGTCGTCATTGGCCCCGTACGCCGGACTTTGCCGCCCATATACATCGCCATAGATAGCCGCGTCGAAACCACGCGCTCCCCGCGCGCTGCTCTCCCACAGTGCATAACCCGCCATTTACTTCCCCTATAGTCGCCGGACGACAATCGTCCGCTGGCTGATCCGTGGCCAAATCGGCGTTACGCGTTCCCGCATCGGGGCGTGGTGAAACGAGCAGCAAATAAGTATTTCGCGCACACAAAAAAGGCCCCTCGATCGAGGGGCCTTTGATTGAACGCTGGTACTTGAGCGACGGTATCAGGTCATCTGAATGATGGTCTGCATGATGGTGCTCTGGGTGGAGATGGTCTTGGCGTTCGCCTGGTAATTGCTCTGGGCCTTGATCAGGTCCACCAGCTCGTTGGTCAGGTTAACGTTGGAGGCTTCCAGAGAGGAGCCCTTGATCGAACCCAGAGTGCCAGATTCCGGCGCGTCGTAACCTGGCTGGCCCGATGCGAAGGTCTCTTTCCAAGCCGTACCGCCAGCCGGTTGCAAGCCTTGCTCGTTGTTGAAGCTGGCCAGGGAGATCTGGCCGATGGCCTTGCTCTGCTGGTTGCTGAAGGTGGCGAACAATACACCGCTGCCGTCGATTTTCAGGCCGGTGATCTGGCCAGTGGCATAACCGTCAGTGATTGGCGGGTTGCGGTAGCTGGCGGAGTTGTACTGAGTGACGTTGCCCATGTTGATAGCAATGCCGTCCTTGTTCGCTGTCGCATCGTTGGCCTTCCAGACTCCATCGGTGACTGTGCCAGGTACCCAATCCTTGATGGTCAAGGTGTTGCCGGCAACACCACCGGTCACGATGCTCTTGAGATTACCGGCACCATCGAAACTCAGAGTCGAGGGCACAGGCGCCTTCACGTCAGCACCGGTACCGGTAGGAGGCGAACCATCAGGGTTGCGGCCATCGATCAAGGTGTAGGACTGCCACTGGTTGGCATCGGTTTTCACCACGTACTGCACCATCGGGTGGGCGTTACCCTGAGAGTCGTACAATGTAGTGCTGTATTGCGTGGTGAATGTTTCGGACTTACTCGGATCAAACGGATTCTTGGTCTGGTCAATTACCGGCGACGAGGAGTTGAGGTTACTTGCAGAGTCCACCTTGGTGGACGCCTTCGGTGGCAGGTTCGCCAGGTTCAGTTGCAGGTCGACCAGGCCCCCCTTGGAGATCTTGCCATTCTCGTCCGCAGCGTAACCCTGCAGGCGCGAAGTACCGGTGTTGTTGGTAATGTAGCCGTCCTTGTCCGCACGGAAAGCACCGCTACGGGTATATTCCAGCGAGCCGTCGCTACCCTTCTGCACGAAGAAACCGCCGCCCTGGATCGCCATGTCGAGGATGCCGCCACCGCCGTTGACGTCGCCCTGGGTGAACTGCTGCGACACCGCCGCCAGGTTCACGCCGTTGCCGATGGTGTTCTGGCCGGTACCCAGCTTGGAGGCCGCGTAGATATCGGCGAATTCCGCACGGGATGACTTGAAGCCAGTGGTCGCGACGTTGGCGATATTGTTGCCGGTCACATCCAGTTGTTTGTTGGCCGCATAGAGGCCGCTAAGGCCGATATTAAAAGACATGTTCTCTCCCTCTGCCGTATCTAGCCGGCTCTATGTACCGATAGTCTGAATTTGCGACAGCTTGACGCTGCCCATGCCGCCTGCAAGGTTGAGCAGCATTTCGCCGCCGGTCTTGCTCAGGGTCACGCTGGTTACCGTGGCCGGCAGTGAGGTGGCCAGGGCCACCGCATCACCCTTGTCGTTCTTGGTGGAGGCATTGAAGGTGTAGGTGCCGGCTGGGGCGACCTCGCCCTTGTCGTTCTTGCCATCCCAGATAAAGCTCTGGCTGCCGGCACTCTGCGCGCCCATATCCACGGTGCGCACGACGTTGCCGTCCTTGTCGGTGATCTTGACGGAAACGTTGCCCACCGCCGATGGCACATCCACCGAACCGTTCATGCTCTTGCTGGTATCAACCATGGCTTTGTCGGTCTGGATAATGATCGACCGCCCCACCAGCGACGAAGCCTGCAACGCTTGCGAGGAGCTGAAGTTGCTGGAGATGTTATTCACCGAGTCGTTCAGGGTGTTGATGCCTTCCAGGCTGCTGAACTGGGCGAGTTGCGCCACGAACGCGCCGTTGTCCTGAGGCGACAGCGGGTTCTGGTTTTTCAACTGGGTGACCAGCAACTGCAGGAATGCATCCTTGCCCAGCGACTGGCTGCCGGTCGCGGCTTTGGAAACATTCGCTACATTGTTCGAAGCATCCTTGACCTTGGAATTGAACAGGTCCTGGACTGCCGTATTGTTAGACGTATCAACGATGGCCATTATTTGGCGCCCCTTATCACTGACCCAGGGTCAGGACCTTCTGCATCATGGCTTTGGCGGTGTTCATCATTTCCGCGTTAGTCTGGAAAGAGCGGCTGGCGGAAATCATGTCGGCCATTTCCTCGACCACGTTGACGTTGGGGTAATAGACGTAACCCTTTTCGTTCGCGGCAGGATGGTTCGGCTCGTAACGGGCCTCAAGGTTGCTCTGGTCTTCGACCACACCCAGCACTTGCACACCGGAGCCAGCTGCGTCCTGGTTCTGGAACAACGAATCACTGCCGTTGCCCTGACCTGCCTGGAACATGGTGGCGAACACCGGGTGACGGGCACGGTAAGTCTGGTCAATGCTCGAAGACACGGTCTCGGCGTTGGCGATGTTACTGGCGACGGTGTTCAAACGCGTGGTCTGCGCGCTCATGCCACTGCCGGCAATATTGAAAACACTGGACAGGGACATGGCTTACTCTCCACGCAGGGCTGACATCAGCCCTTTGAATTTACTGTTGAGCAGGGTGAAGCTGGCCTGGAAGTTCACCGAGTTCTCGGCGTAATTCGATTGCTCCAGTTGGGCATCGACGGTGTTCTGGTCGATCGACGGCTGCATCGGCGTGCGATACAGCAGCGACTCGTCAGCGTTGCCCAGGCCCTGAGCTTCGATATGACGGCTGTTGGTCATGTTCAAGGCGAAGGTGCCGTTCTTGGTCTTGTCTTGCTGGGCGGCGAGCACGGCGGAGAAGTCCAGGTCCCGAGCCTTGTAATTCGGGGTATCGGCGTTGGCAATGTTGTTGGCCAGGACTTCGGCACGCTGGGCGCGAAAGCCCAGGGCCTGTTCGTGGATACCGAGCGCTTTATCGAAGCTGATGCTCATGGCGGAGACCTTTAGGCTGACCTGCTGTTCGTTAGCAGGGTTATAGCAAGGTGCATGCCAATTTTGTGAAGCCCCGTATACAAGGGGTTTGCGGGGGAGATTGCCGGCGGCAATGCCAGAAAAGCGGCAAATGATTTCCGCGTGGCGCCAGTAAAGCGGCAATGGGCATTGCCACTTTTAGTTATCTTGCCGCAAAAAAATGTGGGAGGGGGCTTGCTCCCGATAGCGGTGGTTCAGTTGATAAATCTATCACTGACACACCGCTATCGGGAGCAAGCCCCCTCCCACACTCTCACATTGACTTACTTGGCCTGGTAGATGATACCCGGGCTGCACTGCACCATCTGGTAGTGATCAGGCAGGCCGTTCAAGGCTTCGGAAGCGCCGAGAAACAGATACCCCCCACGCTTGAGCGTGCCGTGAATGCGTAACAGGATGTCTTTTTTCACTTCAGCCGAGAAATAGATCAGCACGTTACGGCAGAACACCATGTCGAACTTGCCCAGGCTCGCATAACTGTCGAGCAGGTTGAACGAGCGGAACTCCACGCGATTCTTGATCGGTGCCTTGATCGCCCAGCGCCCCGCCCCTTTGGGGTCGAAGTAACGTTGCAGGCGCTCCTGGGACAGACCTCGACCCAGCGCCAGGCTGTCATACTCACCGGTCTTGCAGTTGGTAAGCATGGTGCCGGACAGGTCCGTGGCGACAATTTGCGCCCCGGCTTTCAACTGGCCCATATTGGTCCGTTCGAACTCGTCGATGGACATCGAGATCGAGTACGGTTCCTGCCCCGAAGAGCACGCCGCCGACCAGATACGCAAGCGCTGGCCCGGGCTGGCCTTGATGGCCTCCGGCAGCACTTTGTTCTTGAGCACTTCAAAGGGGTAAGTATCGCGAAACCATAAGGTTTCGTTGGTGGTCATGGCATCGACCACCATTTCCTTGAGCCCGCTGCGCGGCTGCGTCTGGATCCGCTGGACCAACTCACCCAGGGACTTGATGCCCTGCTGTTCCATCAGCTTGTTGAGACGGCTGGATACCAGGTATTGCTTGTTTTCACCGAGCAATATGCCACAGGCTTTTTCCAGGAAGACCCGGAACTGTTCGAAATCCAAATTACCCGTAGACAATGGTACCGCCTCTTAAATCGTGTGACCGCCAGGGGAGAATCCCTTAGCTGTGATCTGCTGCCTTGATCCGGTCGACTACCCGGGATGCGAGGTCATCAGGACGGAATTTGGCCAGGAAGTCATCAGCACCGACCTTCTTGACCATTGCCTGATTGAATACCCCCGACAACGAAGTATGCAGGATGATATGCAGTTTTTGCATGCGTGGATCGTTGCGTATCTCAGCTGTAAGGGTGTAGCCGTCCATTTCCGGCATCTCGATGTCGGAAATCATCATCAAGAATTCTTCTTCTGGCTTCTTGCCTTCGTCCACCAGCTTGCGCAGGTAATCCAGGGCCTGGCGACCATCATTGAGCGCCACTACGTCCACACCGACGGTTTGCAGGCAACGCGTAACCTGCTTGCGCGCCACCGAAGAATCGTCCACGGTCAGCACGCGCAGAGACACTGCCTTATGCGCGGTCTCGGCATCCACCACACCGACGGAGATGGCTTCCGAGGTCGGCGCCACTTCGGCGAGAATTTTCTCCACGTCGATGATTTCCACCAACTGGTTATCGACCCGCGTCACCGCCGTCAGGTAGTGATCGCGTCCGGTGCCCTTGGGCGGCGGATGAATCTCTTCCCAGTTCATATTGACGATACGTTCCACCGAGCGCACCAGGAAACCCTGGGTCTTGGTGTTGTACTCGGTAATGATCACGAATGGGCTCTGGCGGTCTTGCAAACCCGATGACCCCGTGGCCAATGCCAGGTCGAGAATCGGAATAGTCGCGCCACGGATGTTGGCCACGCCACACACCACCGGATTGGACTTGGGCATGATCGTCAACTTGGGGCATTGCAGCACTTCACGCACTTTGAACACGTTTATGCCATACAACTGCTTGCCGTCCAGGCGGAAAAGCAACAACTCCAGGCGATTCTGCCCTACCAGCTGTGTGCGCTGGTTTACTGAATCCATTACACCTGCCATGCCCAGACTCCTAAAACTAGGGGTACGAAGCGTACCCAACACTAAACGGCACGAGCTTTGCTATTTATTGATCATGGATATCAAAACGACAGTTTCCCGACGCTTCGGCCACCAACGCTATCGCAGATTACTCTGCGCCACGATGGCGTTGCTTGCCTTGGGCCTCAATGCTACGACCCGTGCCGACAACGTTACCCTGCCTGATGTACTTATCGGCGTCACCCAAGGGTTTCTTGAGTTCACTGTAGAAGATTATCTGGCAACCACACAGACGCCGGGGCGTTATGAAATCCAGGTCAATCAGTTGGACCCGCGTTTGCGCATGCCCATGTGCGACAGGGAATTGACAGCCACCCTGGAAAGCCCCTCTCAACCCATTGGCCGGGTCACGGTGAAAGTACGTTGTGAAGGTGCCTCGCCGTGGACAGTATTCGTGCCTGCCCAGGTCAAGCTGTTCCGTGATGTGGTTGTCGTTGCGCGGCCGCTGAAACGCACCGGTATTATCAGCTTTGAAGATGTGGCCTTGCGAGAGCGAGACATCAGCCAGATTAACCAGGGCTATATGACCTCAGTGGACCAGGCTATTGGGCAACGGCTCACCCGACCAATGGTCACCGATCAAGTCATCACATTGGTTCACCTGGAACAGGCCGAAGTGATTCGCAAAGGTGACCAGGTGGTGATTTCCGCCAGCAGCGGCGGGTTGAATGTAAGAATGCCGGGTGAAGCGCTGTCCAACGGCGGCATGAGCGAACAGATCCGTGTCAAGAATCTCAACTCCAACCGCGTCATCAAGGCGCGCGTGACCGCCCCCGGGCAAGTCGAGGTCGCTTTATAGAACACTGGTAGAGGACGCTGGGTTTTCCTACACTGTGCACGAGAAGTTCCGTGTGGAGATTTATTGTCATTCGCGCCTAAAGTTTGTTTGGGTATGGCCGAAAACATGGCAAGCGTCCAAATACCCAGAGGTTTTTTCAACATGGTCATTGATTTCAGTCGTTTGAATAACGCCCCGGCTTTGCCAGGCAGTACGCGCACCAGCGGTGCCAAGGACAGCGTAGAAGCCAAGCCACAGCCCCTGCCCGCCAAAGCAGAACAGGCCAGCGTCAGCCAGAGTGGGGAATCGGTACACCTGAGCAATGAGGCTCAACAGTTGCAGAAGGTCACTGACTCGCTGCGCGACCAGCCGGTTGTCAATAAAGCCCGCGTGGCCGAGTTGAAACAGGCCATCGCCGATGGCAGCTATAAAGTCGACAGCAACCGTGTAGCCAGCAAGCTGCTCAACTTCGAAGCCGAGCGCTAGGCAAAGGCCTGCGCAGGGCTTTTGGACGCTTAAAACCCAAGGCCAGCCATGCACCACGACGAACATTTGCTTCAACTGATCATTGATGATCTGGCGCCGACGCAGCAATTGCTCGAGCTGCTCAAAGAAGAGTCCCTGGCCTTGTACGGCCGGGATATGCCCTTGCTGGAGGAAATCCTGGCGCGCAAACAATCGCTGATTGTATTGCTCGAACAGCACGGCAAGAAGCGCAGCGAGATTCTGATCAGCCTGGGTCTGCCGGCCGATCACGATGGCCTCGCGCAACTGGCCAGTCATTCTTCGGTCGGCGACCAGTTGCTGTCACAGAGCAAAGAACTCAACCAATTGCTCGCCCAGTGCCAGGAAGCCAACCAGCTCAACGGCCAGTCGATCCAGCTTCAGCAAGCCACGACCGCCAATCAGTTACGCATACTTCACGGCGGCGAACCTCCGGCCCTGTACAACGCCCAAGGCTCCACCTCACGCCTGGTCAAGCCTAGCACCCGCAGCCAAGCCTGACGCCGGTTTACAGCGCGGCCTATCCAAGGTGCGCTACATACTGGCAAAATGCCGGTTCTTGCGTGTAGTCGTATTTTGCCTGGAGATGGAAGAACCGTGTTCAACGCCCTTAATGCGGAAGATGCCCCGCAGCCCCCGAAGGTCCTTACCACGCCTCTGGAAATCGCCAGCACTTTGCGGATGCTCCAAGACAGCCATGACCCTTTGATCATCACCTTCCACGAGCGCAGCCAACGCTTCCAAAGCTACCTGGTGGACGTTTCCCGGGACAGCAAGACGCTGGTACTGGATGAAATGATTCCCCGTGACGGTGAACGCTACCTGGAGAATGGCGAACCCTTTCGTATCGAAGGTTTTCACGATGGCGTACGGGTTGCGTGGGAAAGCAACGGCACGCTGAGCCTCAGCGAAAAGGACGGCCACCGCATCTACAGCGGCAATATGCCCAACGAGGTGGTCTACCACCAGCGTCGCAATGCTTTTCGCGCCGCATTGAAACTGGCGCAATTGGTAAATATCGAGTTGGGTGGCGAGAAACTCAAGGCACCGGTCAATGGTAAGTTGCTGGATATCTCCGCCACCGGCTGCAAGCTCCGCTTCGAAGGCGACATCTCCGGACGCCTGCAGCTAGGCCAGGTCTACGACCGCTTTGTCGCTGCCCTGCCTTTCGGCAGCATGACCACCGCCGTAGAGCTGCGCTACCTGCACTTCGAAGACAAGATCAACATCACGTTCGCCGGCGTGCGCTTCCACAACATGAGTGGCTTGGTGCAACGCCAAGTGGAGCGCTTTGTGTATCAGCTGCAACGCGAGGCTCGGCGCTTCGACAAAGACGACGATTTTTAAGCTCTAACGCTGAGACAAAAAAACGGGCAGATCTGGTGGGATCTGCCCGTTTTTCGTTCAGGGTCGCGCCCTGCTCAAGTCATGGGGGTGTTCGTCTGGGTCCAGGGATTCTTGTGGCTCTTCGTCGGCAGGCTCTTCGTTAGCCGGCTCTTCAGGTGTGGGTTCAGGCTCTGGATCAGGAACACTGCCTTGCATCTGCTCCTGTACCACCTGCTCATCCACCCGGGGGTCCAGCGCAGCGACCAATGGCGAACTGGACATACTGTCGGGCATCGCCACGTGATGAAGCGGCGCGTCGTCGACCTGGTGCAGGTTGGTTACCGCCTTCGGTCGAATTCGCCACACCAGGACCAACGCACAAAGGCTGAAAAACGCATAGAGCATCTGGCTGCCGAAGAGCTTCATGACAACACCTGCCAACAGTGGCCCGACACTCGCACCTATGCCATAGGTCACCAGCAGCATGGCCGTCAGCGAAACCCGACGGTCACCTTCGACGTGGTCGTTGGAAAAGGCCACAGCCAAGGGGTACAGGCAGAACTGCACCAGCGAACAAAAGAAGCCCGTCACGAACAGCACTTCCAAGGGCACCTCGGTCATGATCGCCAGCGGCAACGCCGTTATCGCCAGACACAAGGCAAAGCAGCGAATCAGCAGTGCTCGGTCATAGCGGTCCGATAACCAGCCCAAAGGCCACTGCACGAGCAAACCAGCGAAAATGCAGCTACCCATGAACAGGCCGACCTGTTCAGTCGTCAGGCCCTGCTGGGACGCATAGAGCGGCGCCAAACCGTAGAACGAGCCCACGATCAATCCCGCACCCAATACTGTACTGAGCGACTGCGGCACACGCTTGATAAAGAAGCGGGGCTCCATCGGCGCCGGATGCAAGGGCGCAGGGTGAATACGTCGGGTCATGGCCACCGGCACCAGACACAGGGCAAAGCACAAGGCGACCAGCATCAACAGCTCGAGCCCAAGATGGGGATGCATGACCAGGATCAATTGGCCCAGCACCAGTCCGAGATAAGACGCAATCATATAGCCACTGAACACTACGCCGCGCTGCTTGGCATCCGCCTGCTCGTTCAGCCAACTTTCAATGACCATGTACTGGCACATCATACCCAGGCCCACGATCATCCGAAGCACGATCCAGGCCGGCAGCCAATCGATCAGACCGTGGCCCAGCACCGCTGCTCCGACGATTCCGGCACAAGTGGCGTAGGCACGAATGTGCCCGACCCGGGCAATCAGGCGGTGGCCGATCTTGCCACCCAGGACCAAGCCAAAATAGTTGGCGGCCATCAGCGCACCGACCCACAGGCTGTCGACATTGTCTGCCGCCAGGCGCAAGGCCAGATAAGTACTGAGCAGCCCGGAGCCAATCAGCATCATCAAGGAGGCGAAATAAAGGGCTCGAAAAGATTTCCAGATCTGGCGCATCGGCGTTCCGAGCGGCTCCTTGCAGTGAGTGACAGGGCTATCGGCATGATAGTCCCGGGTGGTCGGGTCCGGACAGGCGGGATTGTCTGTTTCGGGGATTATTTTGCACAAGAGCTCAGACGCTGCACCGGTGTTTGTAGATACACCGTAGAGGTAAATGCATGACGCACCTGCTGTGAACCCTGAACCGCTGTAAGGTTCGACTGAACTTGGGCGGCATTGCAAAAAGCCTCGATAGCACAGCGCAGAGGGGAACCCATAGGGATATGGAGCAAACAAGGAACGGACATTTC
>NZ_JAHSTT010000022.1 GCF_019145205.1 Pseudomonas khavaziana | reverse complement strand
CATAAGTGGCCGTTACCTAAATAATGGATATGTACTCGGTCTGATCCAAGACCCCGGTCGGCTGTCAGGCCGCCATCGGGAGCAAGCCCCCCCCACATTAGGAGCGGGGCTCCAAAAAACTCGCACATTACGCCCCATCCACTAAGCTCAGTCCCTGACAAAAAGACCGAGAAGCCCACCATGCCCCACCCCACCGACACCTTCCGCGCCCACTACCGTGCCAACGTGCATCGCCATTACAACCCCTGGCTGCACGCCACGTTCGTCCTCGGCTACGGCATTGCCTGCATGACCCTGGCCTGGTCCGCCACCGCCGGCATCTCCGCGCTAGAGTGGCTGACCGTGCCCTTGACCCTGGTGTTCTTCAACCTGTGCATCTACCTCGTTCACCGCCACCTCGGCCATCACAAACATGGGTTCGCCCGGCTGTTCTACGCACGCCACACCGGCGACCACCACAGCTTCTTCACCCCTGGGCACATGACCTACGACAGCCCCCGGGACTGGCGCGTCATCCTGTTTCCCGCCTGGCTGATCGTGCTGCACAGCCTGGCCATCACCCTCCCCGCCTGGTGGCTGCTCAAGCAATTGAGCCCCAACGTCGCCGGGCTGTTTGCCGGGTGCATGATCCTCGGCTACCTGCTCTACGAAGTGTTCCACGCCTGCGAACACTTGCCCGCTGAACACGCGGTGGCGCGTCTGCCATGGATTCGCCAGATGCACCGCCTGCACGCCCTGCACCACCGTCGCGAGCTGATGCAGGGGCGTAATTTCAATATCGTGCTGCCGTTGATGGACTATCTGTTTGGCACTTTGCATTGGGAACCCACGGTAAAAAAAAGGGGCAGTCCAACTGGACTGCCCCCCGCTTCACACACATAGATCAATCAGCGCACGATGGTCTGGCTGCAGATGTGGCCGAGGCTGACGTATTGGACGTTATTGCCACCCACGCCCACACCAGGGAACTCCCTGAGCTCGATGCGCCAGCCGCCCTCGTTGAACCAGGTTTCCCAGTTGTAGGTCTGGCCCGAGGCGCTGTCCGGGTACCGCACTTTGTAGTCGCCAGAGCAGGTGCCCAGCGCGACATTCCCCGAGGCTGCACCGGTGATGCCGGTCGTGGCCTCATAGTCGACCCAGTTGTAAGTGGCGCCAAAATGCTTGTCGACACGCAGTACAGGGGTGACGCCACGCAGGGGCTCGCCAGTGCTGTCTGACCACTGGGTGCTCCAGCTCAGATTGCGGGCCGCCTGGGTGGCCAGTTGGAAGATCGAGCTGGGGATGCGTACCACGTTATCGCCGTTCACATTGTGCTGGTTCAGGCGTGGCGCCGAACCGAGGGTCAGCTTGTATTGAGCCTGAGGGTTCAGTGCCACCGCTGGATTGGCCCGTACACGCACCTTGACCGTGTAGCCCGGCGTCAGGTTGGGATAGGTGGAGGTGGAGCCCTGCGGGACCTCCACCCACTTGGTGCCATCGAACCGCTCGAAGATCCACTGGTTACGCGTGCCCGCACCGTCATCGCCCAGGAACATGCCCACACCTTGGCCACGCAACGAGACGAAGGAGAAGTAATCCACGTCATTGACGCTGTCGAGGTTACCAGTCACCTGGTTCAAGGCATCCGGCAGCGCGAACGCGGTTTGCTCAGTGTCATTGGGCTCGTAGGCATCGATGTTGCTGTCCACCGCCACGCCGAAACTGAACTGCGCGTTACTCGCGGTATTGGCCACCATGAACCAGTAGTAGTCACCGGCCGGCAACACGCCGTTAAGGTATTCATCGGCACTGCCAGGGTTATCCGAGGTGCCCAGTGGCGTCAGGTTACCCTGGCCATCATCGTGGAACAGGGTCAACGACATGTCCGTACCGGCGCTCTGGTTCAGCAGTTGCACCTGGATTCGCGAGTTTTTCGGCAGGTTGAAGTGATAAGCGATTTGCGCGCCGGTCTCCACCCCGGTAACGGTGTAAAGGGTATTGATATCCAGGGTCGGAAACAGCGGCGTGAATGCAGCAATTGCAGACTGCTTCGCTTGCGCCGGATCAGGTTTTTGCAACGCCTCAACCTTGGTGTCAATCGCCACGTTGCTGGCGACTGCTTTGCTCTTGACGACTTTGGACTGGCCGCTCTTGGCCGCATTGAGCTTTTGCTTGAGCGCATCCGAAACGGTGGCCGTCTCCAGCGTGCCGCCAGGTTTCAACGCTTTGTCCACGGCCTGCTTGACCGTCTGTGCGCTGAGTTTCAGAACAGGTTGCTCGGCCAGGGCGAAGGCCGAAACGAAGCAGGAGGCCGCCATGGCCGCGCCCAGCATAAAGGCTTTTTTCGATTTCATTTTTTTATCCATCCATAGTTAAAAAATTGAAGCTCAGGTAACCGGTGACATCCGGTCACCTGGGATGGACTGTAGGACAATGCTGTATGGATGTACAGTATTTTTTCAATATTTTATGGGACTGCTTCGCTCGGGTCGTAGGAAGAGTCGGCGAGACTGCAGCGTCCTAATACCCGGTCATCTCCAGATACCCCACCCCCCCCTCAAACCGCACCGGCCCTTCCCAGTACGGGATGCTCAAACTCATCCACGCCTTTGGATTGACCGCCTGGATAGTGATATCCAGCTGTTTGCCAGGAATCTTCAGCGACCAGTGCGTAGGAATGCTGCGCCCGTCGATGCCCGTGGTGGCGAGCGGTGTGAGTTGGATATCGGCGTTGTGCAGGGTCTCGGTGTGGCCTTGGGCGTCGATCCATGTGCCAGTGAGATACCCGCCCCCGTCCTTTTGCCGCACGCGAAACAGCATCAGTTGCTCGCCCCGGTCCAGGTGCAGGGAAAACCAGTCCCAGCCGGTCTGGCTGGCAGACAGGGGTTGGCTGCTCCATTCGCGGTCGAGCCAGGCCGGGCCGCTGACCTGGTAAGTCTGGCCGTCGAGGCTGACGCTGCCGCTGGCAGTGAAAAACGGCTGGCTGTAGTAGTACGACGCCTGGCCCTGGTCGGATTTGCGGCTGTAGCCCTTGTCGCCTTGCAACACCAGCGGGCGGCTGGAGGTCAGGCGCAGGTCGTAGGCGAATTGGGCACCGCTGGCCTTGAGTTGCATGTCGGCCAGGGGGCTGGCGGCGCCGGGGTGGGTGGCGAAGTTCCAGTCGTCGATCCAGGCGTTGAACGGCACCGCCTGGGCTCCGGCCTGGCCGACGCCGCCGCGGGCCAGGCGTTCGGCGGCGTAGTGGCGGGTGGCCGAAGTGACGGCGGCGTGACCGAGCCACACCGTCGAGTCGTGCCAGCCCGGTTGCGTGGGGCCGGCCTTCAGCGCATTGCGAAACAGCGTCCATTGCACACCGAAGACATTGCCCTGGTCATCCTTGAGGTTGGCGGTGACGTACCACCATTCGATACGAAAGCCTGGGTGCGGGCCATGATCCTCGGGAAAGCTGAAGACTTTGCCGGGCACTACCTGAGTAAAGTCCGCCGCCTCACTGCCCAGGCCGGCGAAGCTGGTCTCAGGCGCGGGCGTCTTGTCGCATGCGCTCAGCAGGAACAAGGCGGCGCAGCACAAGGCCTTAATCTTCATGGGCAAAGGTCCTCAACAAATCCGCCGGGCGGCTGCGGTACAACTGCCACAGGGGCCAGGCAGACGCCAGCAACGTGGCAACCATCGCCAGCCCCAGCAATTGCGCAAGCTGCCACGGGAACACCTGCAACGGCAGGCGCCAACCGAAGGCCTGGACATTGATCACCGCATCCAGGCACCACGCCAGCAGCAGCCCCAACGGCAGCGCCAGGATCAGCGTGAGCAACGCCAGCAGCCAGGTCTGGCCCAGGTTGAGCAGCATCAGCTGGCGCCGTGTCACACCCAATGCCCACAGCGGCGCGAGTTGGCCGAGGCGGCTCTGGCTCTGGGTCAGCAGGCTGATGAACAACGCCACGCCAGCCACGCCCAGCGTAAGGCTGTTCAACGCGGCAGTGGCGGCGAAGGTGCGTTCGAAGACCTGGCTGGACCAGCCCTTGAGTTGCTGTTGATCGACAATGCGGTTGTCTTCCAGGGCAAATGCACGCTGCACTTCACCCACCAGTGCCGGCACGTTCTGGGGCGCCACCCGCAGGTTGAAACGCGCCGGTAACAGTGTCGGCCAGTGCGCCAGCAAGTGCCGGGCATTGACCAGCAGATGGCCCTTGGGATTGCCATAGTCGGCGTAGATCCCGACGATCTGCGGCGCCCAGCTTCCCTGTGGCGTAGGGATCGAGAGGGTATCGCCCAACTGAACGTTCAAGCGTCGCGCCAGTTGCTCGCTGAGCATCACGCTGTCGTCTTGCAGCAAGCGGTCCCAGGGTGCGTTTGCAGCCTCAAGCAACGGCCAGTGCTGGCGATAGGTGGGGTCGTCGACCACGCCGAACACGTCTGCCGGCCAGCCTTGCAGTTGCACCGCGGCCTGCCAGGTAGGCAACACTGCCTGCACCAGCGGCTGGCGTGCCAGCCAGGCATTCAGTTGCTCGGCCTGGGCCGGGTTTTGCGGGTTGAGGTACAGCTCGGCGGTCAGGCGCTGCTCCAACCAATGGTTGAAGGTCTGGCGGAAACCCGAGGTCATCGAACCGGCGCCGATATTCGCCGCCAGGGCCAACAGCAGCGCCATCAACGCCAGGCTCAGGGCCGGCAGTTGCTGGCGGCAATCGGCGAGGAACCATTGGCCGAGCACCGCGCGACTGCGACCCAGCATGGCTTTCAACAGCCCGTTGAGCAGCACCGGCAAGCCCAGCGCGGCGCCCAGCAGCAACGCCGCCATCAGCACAAAACCGGCGGCCAGGCTATCGCCCAGCCACAGCGCCAGCAGCGCGATCAGCAACGCCGCAGACGCCACCCAACCCTGGCGCCGCAACCAGCGCCCATGGGCCTCATGCCAGGCTTGGGCGTTGGCCAATGCCAATAAGGGTAGGCGCGCGGCACGCCACAGGCTGCTGGCCCCTGCGAGCAGTGCGCCAAGCAGGCTCAAGCCCAGGCCGGCGAGCCACCACCAGGGGCTCAAGCTCAGTTGGCCCGGGACTTCAGCGCCATACAGGCCACGCAAACTGGCGGCCACATCCGGCAGCAACAGGCTGGCCAATACATATCCGCTGGCGATGCCGAGCAAGCCGCCCAGCAACGATAAAACCCCCAGCTCCACGCCCAGGCTCAGAATCAGCATCCGCGCGCTGACGCCACAGGCACGCAAGGTGCGCAGCAGGCCACGGCGTTGTTCCAGGGCCAGGCCGATGGCCGCGTGCACGATAAACAGCCCCACCACAAAGGATAGAAAGCCCAACGCATCAAGGTTCAGGTGAAAGCTCTCGGTGAGGCGCGCGAGGTTGTTGTCCTCACCCTGCTTGAGTTGCAGCGCGGCGGGTGGCGTGGGGCGGCGGGCGGCGAAGGTGTTGTCCAGCAGCAAGCGTGACAGTTGCCCCTGCATGTGCAGCAAGGGTTGGGCAAACGCAATATCGGTCAGCAGCAAACCCGGCGCCATGTCCGCCTGTACCTGCAACGGCGGCAGGGTGTGCCCGTTGACTGTCTGCGGCTGATCGCCCTCGTGCAACCCAAGCGCCTGCAAGGTTTGCGCAGCCACCCAGGTACGCCCTGGCGGGGTGAAAAATGCCAGCATCTGCGCCTGGCTCAAGCGTTGCCCCGCCACACTGCCACTGCCGGGCAACGACACCGGGTCGATGCCCATCAGTTGCAGGCGCTGTTGCTCGTGCCCCTTGAGTACCAACCGTTCCTGCACCACCGGGGACACCGGCCACCCGGCGCGGCGCAGTTGGGCAAACAGCGCTTGCGGGAAACTGGCGGCGTCCGGCGCATTCAGGCTGGCTTGGGGCTCACCACCGATCAACTGGCTGGCGCGGGCATAGCTGTCCCGTGCCTGGCTGTTGAGGGCCTGCACGCCGGTCAATAACGCCGTGGCCAGCCACAGACCGGTGAGCACGCTGAAAAACTGCACTGGGTGACGTCGCCAATGGCTTACCAACGCACGCAACGTCCAGTAGAACAGTGCCATCTCAGCGCGCATCCATCGGCACGACACGGCCATGATGCAGCACCACCTGGCGGTCCAGGCGTGCGGCCAGGCGTGGGCTGTGGGTGACCATCAACAGGCTGGTGGGGCTGTCGCGCAGCAGGTCCAACAGCAGTTGCAGCACCTCATCGCTGGTGGTTTCGTCGAGGTTGCCGGTGGGCTCGTCGGCCAACAGCAAGCCTGGGCGCGATGCCAGGGCTCGCCCCACCGCTACTCGCTGTTGCTGGCCTCCGGATAGTTGCTCAGGGTAACGTTTGAGCAAATCGCCCAGGCCCAGGCGCTCCACCAACTGCGCCTGCCACTGCACATCGAAACGCCCGGCCAATCGCGCCTGGAACGCCAGGTTGTCCTCCACGCGCAAGCTGCCGATCAGGTTGAACTGCTGGAACACCAGGCCGATTTCAGTGCGCCGCCAATGGGCCAGTTGCGCCTCCGTCAATTGGTCGAGGCGCTGCGCGCCGATTTGAATGCTGCCGCCATCCACACGGTCCAGCCCGGCCACCAGGTGCAACAGCGTACTTTTGCCGCTGCCCGATTCGCCCATCAGCGCCAGGCTGCTGCGTTCCCCAAGGTAGAGGTCGACACCCGCCAGGACGCCCAGCGGGCCTTGGGGGGTGGCGTAGTTTTTTACAACACCTTGCACCTGCAACATAAAAACGCTCACTGGAAGGACTGCCAACGAGAATAACGGCTGATTATGCAGCCCATGCAAATTTTTCACATGGATTTCACTGCCTGCCCATCCTCGACACTTTAGATTGCGCGTCAAACGGCGATAAGCCGCAACTTATTAGTTAGTGCACAGGGTGTTGTTAATAGGCAGGTGTTCAGGAAAAAGACAGCAGCGCTATGACAGGCTCCTGTTCCACAACGGGCAACTGCCCATTCACTGTGCGTGTTTATAAACACAACTATAGAGCCAAAGGTGAACAGCGTGGCAGATATGACCCTGGCCAACCCTAAACTCAAAGGGGCACGGTTAAAGCGCCTGAAAAAATACCGCCTGCATTTGCTGGGTATCACTGTTACCGCCGTTCTTCTGACGGGCTTCCTGTTATGGCCGGTCTCGCCGCTGGACTTGGGCGTGGGCAACCGACTGGTAACCTCGGGGGTGCTCGCCAGTTGGCGCAATGGTGACGTGGTAGTGCTGGTGCGCCATGAAGAGCGGTGCGACCGCTCCACCAACCCCTGCTTCGGCCCCGCCAGCGGCCTCACGGTCCAGGGCAGCCAACGCGCCGCGCAGCTGGGAAAAGCCTTTGATTCATTGGGCATGGAGCTTACCGACGTGCTCAGCAGCCCCACCACGCGCACCGCCCAGACCTCACTGTTCATGTTCGGCAAGACCGAGCTGTCGCCGGGGCCCCTTGCCATCTGCGGTGACGCCATGGGCGAGGAAATCCTCGGCCACAAACGCAGCGGTCGCAACCTGATGCTGATCACCCACAGTGCCTGCATGAGCGACTTCCAAAAGTCGCTTGGCTTCCCCCACGCTGCCGCCGCCGAATACGGCAGCGCGCTATTCGTCAAGGTATTGCCCAACGGCGAATTCGAGGCATTGGGCACTATGAACATGCGGCAATGGACGGTCGCACTAAAACAACTTTAAACACACTTTTTTACATATATCACGGTTATTACGTTCAGCAAAACGACAGCCCGGTTATGGCATGTTCGCTTGCACCTTTTAGTTAGTATCCCCTCAATGGTTCAGTGAACATCGTGACTCTTCGCCCTGCATATTTAATTGCCTCATTGTGTCTTATTGAACGTCATGGAGCGACGTACTCATGACCCGCTTGAATCCCCTGCCTTGGTTATTACTCGGCTTTGCCGTCTTCTTTCTGCTGCCTTTGGGCTTGCATGGTTTGTGGACCCCGGATGAAACCCGCTATGCCCAGGTCAGCCAGGAAATGCTGATGAGCGGCAACTGGGTGGCGCCGCACTTCATGGGGGTGCGTTACTTCGAGAAACCTGCCGCCGGCTATTGGCTGATAGCCCTCGGCCAGGCCGTGTTCGGTGAAAACCTGTTCGGCGTGCGCATCGCCTCGGTGCTGAGCACTGGCGTGAGTGTGCTGCTGGCCTACCTGCTCGCCCGGCGCTTGTGGAACGATCCGCGCAAGAGCTTCGCCTGCGCCCTGCTGTACATGAGCTTTGGCCTGGTGGCCGGGCAAGCGGGGTATTCCAACCTCGACCCGCAATTCACCTTATGGGTGAACCTGAGCCTGGTAGCGCTGTGGTTTGCCCTGGACAGCCGCACACCCCGCGAACGCCTGTGGGCCTGGGCAGTGTTGGGGTTGGCCTGCGCCATGGGGTTTATGACCAAGGGTTTTCTGGCCTGGCTGCTGCCGGTACTGATCGCTGTGCCTTACCTGCTCTGGCAGCGCCGCGTGGGCGAGCTGATGCGTTACGGGCCGCTGGCAGTACTGGTCGCCGTGCTGGTGTGCCTGCCGTGGGCCCTGGCGGTCCACCTGCGGGAACCGGATTACTGGCATTTTTTCTTCTGGCATGAACACATCCGCCGCTTTGCTGCCGACAACGCACAACATGCGCGGCCGATGTGGTTCTTCCTGCCGATCATGGTGGTGGCGTGCCTGCCGTGGGCCGCCTTGTTACCCACCACATTGCGCAAGACCTGGCAGGAAAAGCGCCAGCCGGCGATTGCCTTTCTCGCCCTGTGGCTGCTGCTGCCCCTGGGCTTTTTCAGCCTGAGCAAAGGCAAGCTGCCCACCTACATCATGCCGTGCCTGTTGCCCCTGGCATTGCTGATGGGTCACGGGTTGATCGACCTGATCAAGCAAGGCAAGGCGCGCACGATCGTGATCAACGGCGCGGTCAATTTCACCCTTGGCATGGTCGCCATGGTGGGGCTGATTTACCTGCAAATCACCGACCCGCTGTACGGCAACAGCCATGCCGAGATGTTCAGCCTGTCCCTGGTGTTTATCGTGCTGCTGGGCTGGATCCTCGCCAACCTGCTGCAAGCAGTACGGCCAATGACGTTATGGGCGATGCCGGCCCTGGGTATCGGCTTGCTGGTGGCATTGTTGCCGGCGGGCATGCCGGCGCTGATCGCGGATAACGAAATGCCCGACCAGTTCGTGCTTGAACACCTGGAGGAACTGCAGCAAACCCAGGCTTTGCTGAGCAACGAACTGGGGGCCGCGTCGGCCTTGTCATGGCGCTTGCGACGGCCGCAAGTGGCCTTCTACAGCACCGTGGGCGAGTTGCGCTACGGCCTGCATTATCAAGACTCGGCACACCGCAAGATCACGCTGGATAACGTCCAGGCCTGGTTGGCCGAGGCTCGCCAGCAGGGCTCGGTCGGCGTGCTGATGCGAGTCAGGAGCACCAGCGAACATCGCGAAGAAGGGCAACTGCCTCCCGGCGGCAAGCGTTATCGCAAAGGCAACCTGGTACTGACGATTTACCCACGACAACCTTAATGCAGTGCCTGCCACAGGGAACACCCATGAGCTTCTGGAGAACCGAACGCGGCGCCTTGGCTGTATTGCTGGGCACCTCGGCCTTGCTGTTGCTATTGGGCCTGGGCAGCCGCGACCTGTGGGGGCCGGAAACCCGCTGGGCGAACATCGCCTTGCAGATGCTGCAAAGCGGTGACTACTTCGATCCCTATCTCAAAGGCACGCCCTACTACGACAAACCCCTGCCCTCGTACTGGCTGATCACAGGCTTCGCCCATCTGACGGGCGGCCTGGGGCCGTGGTCGCTGCGCCTGTCATCGGTGATTGCCGCATGGCTGAGTATCTGGCTGATCTACCTGATTGGCGAACGCCTGTTCCGCAAGGGCACCGGGTTGATTGCCGGCTGGATGCTCGCTACCACCTTCTACTTTCTGTTCTGGGGGCGAGTAGCCACCGCTGATGTGCTGACTGTGTGCGGCGTGCTGGCGGCGGTGTGGTGGTATTGGCGTGGGCCGGACGACACACGACTGGGGCGCTACACGGTATTTTTCCTGCTGTTGGCAGTCACCTCACTGTTCAAAGGCTTGATCGGTTTCGTGCTGCCGGGGCTGCTGCTGTTGCCGCACCTGCTCAACGAGCAGCGCTACAAACGTCACCTCAATCTGCGCCTGCTGCTGGCCGTACTCATTGCCGCAGCGTTCTACGCGATTCCTTTCGTATTGTCCCACTACTACAGCGCGCCCACTTACGGCCAGAGCGGCCTGGAACTGGTATTGCGGGAAAACGTGGTGCGCTTCTTCGACCCCTTCGATCATATGGGGCCGATCTACACCTACCTGATCTACCTGCCGGTTTACACCCTGCCCTGGGCGCCCTGCTGGCTGCTCGGCCTGTGGCTGGCCGTGCGGCACTGGCGCCACACCCCGCCCAACGTGCGCTGGCTGGTGTGGGGCCTGGGCCTGTTGTTTGTGTTCTTCACCGCCAGCGGCAGCCGTCGCAGCTACTACGTACTGCCGCTGGTGCCATTTGCACAATTGCTCGCCGCCTGGTGGCTGAGTGAACGCCTGCAAACAAAACCGGCGAGTTGGCCGCGTTGGCAGAAAGGTTTTGGACTCAGCGCAGGCTTGATGGTGCTGGTGCTGGGCGTGATATACCCCTGGACCAACGGCAACGGTGGCGTGACCCGCTTCGCCGCAGACCTGCAGGCCCAAGCGGTGAAAAGCGCACCGTGGAACCAGTGGCAAATGGTGCTGGTGGAGGTCGACAACAAGCTGCCGATGTACCTGCAAAACCATGGCAAGCCTTTCTATTACGTCAGCGAAACCCAGGACTTCCCCCGCCAGGGTGACAGCGCCGCATTCATGGCCTGGCTGGACAAAACCAGCGGCCAACGCTTCGACCCGCAGCGCACGATTATTGTCGTGCAGTATTCCAAGCAAGAGCCGACGCCGCTGGCGTTCCTGGGGATGGATCATCAGGTGGTCACCACGCAGCCGGATAATGGCGAGCGGTGGTTCCAGAAGCGTGAGGGGGGGAGCGTGGCGTTTGTGCCTGGACCACGCTGAGCCTGTGTCACTACTGGCCTTTCGTCATGGTTTGTAAAGGGCCAGCAAGTCGCATCCCTTTAAATTGAAGGACGTTTCCGAGACAATCCCCGCCGCCTTGTGCCGGTTGGAATCGGTGGCTAGTCTGCGATCCGTCACTGCTCATCAGTGATCGGGTTTAGTCGCCCGGATTCCAGTTGTGCGCAAGCTGTCACCCTGCTCATGGTGGCTGTGCGCAGGGCACCTTCGGGTGCGCCGGATCCAACTGGCCGGTCGACTAACCTGCGTACAGCCGCCTCCCAACGTTTAGTCGCGAAGGGTTCGGCTCCTTACCTACCAGTTGGAGTTACACCATGAATAAAGTCCTACCCGACCCACCCTTCGACCCTGCCAAAACCCGCGCCGCGTTCAATCGCGCCATCGACCACTACCTGCCCAGCCAGGGTTTCCACAGCGTCAACGACGACCTGAGTTTTGAAGATGCGTTGCTGTACACCGCCAGCCTGCTCGACAGTGCTTCGGCGACCGCGCTGGATTGTGGCGAACTGCTGGACAGTCCAGGGCGGGCGAAGATTCTGGCGGTGTGGCATTTGCTGGAGATTGCCAGGACCACAGTAGATCGCTCTATCGAATGCCTGAAGCCCTTGAAGGCCACAGCCTAAACGCGGTCGAAAAGTGTGGGAGCGGGCTTGCTCGCTCCCACATTTGATCTTCGCTGCTTTGAGCATTTCGTTCGCTTAACTGAACGGGCAAGCCCCCTCCCAAACTGAGCGCATTCCAATGCTCGCAGTATCAACGCTTCAATTTCCAGGCAGGCTGGCCGCGTGAATAAATGCCTCATCCAAAGTACTGCCGCCATACCTGCTCATAAAGCCCTCGGCATCGGTAAAACGATTAAAACGCCGCTGGCTCAGCATATAAAAGTCATCACAGTGAGTGACGATCTCATCGACGTTATGCGACGACACGAGTACCGCAACGCCTTCCGCCGCCGCCCCCTCCAAACACCGCCAGATGTGATAACGAAACTCCGGGTCAACACCCGCGGTTGGTTCATCTAGAATCACCAGGTCTGCGTTGACGGACAGCAAAGACAAGGTAAAAAAACAGCGTTTTTCGCCATAACTGCAAAGGGAAGATTTTTTCTTCCAGATTTCGCAGTACCGCTCAGCAATACCAGGGCTCCACTTTTCAATTTTCTCCAAGGCATGCCGTTGGGTAATCGGTGTATCGGAGCAAAAAAGCATCATCATGTTGAACACATCGAACATGCGAAAAACAGGGGGCGTTGCGATGATTTGCGACAGGTAAAGCAGCTTGGAAAACAAACGATGTATTTCGCCGCCACTCCTTTTTTTCAGACCGCAGATCACGTCAAAAAACGTGGTTTTCCCAGAACCGTTAGGCCCCAGCAATCCTGAAATCGAGCCCGATTCTACGACTAACTCAGCGTTGTTGAATAAGACGTGCTGGGCATACCTGACATCCAGTGCATCCACGATCAGCCGTTTCATCAGTACCGACTCCAAACGGGGTTGATGAGTAAAAATCGGAACACCAGCCACCCTGTGACGATGATCAACCCTACAACCACCGCGACCACAGGTGCAGATTCGGTCACACCCACCAACATAATGCGATTAGCCCACCCCATCGGATTAAAAAGACCCATCACGTTAAACAGTGGATGTGAGGCGCTCAGGCTACCGATACCTAGCGCCAACATCGCGACTGAACAAATGGAAAAAAGGGTGTTGCTATTTTGAAAGCCGATAGGCACCAACGTCAGTAAGAGCGCTGGCGTGGAAAACAGCAAGAAGCACATATAAAAACGCCCAACTATAACCATCCATTCATCCAAAGCCACGGAGCCAAAATAACCCCGCGTCAGTACGTAAAACACCGAACAATAAATAACCGACATGAAGGAGTAGGCTAAAAACTGCCCAGTAAGAAAGGTAATCTTGGTGCGTTTTGTATAAACAAAGGAACGCAAAAAACCACTTTCCCTGCGCCCTACGATATAAAACGCCAAGCCAAACAGGGCCACGCTTGAAGAGATAAAAGCGTAGAACCATGAAGTCGCAGAGGTGTAGTCTCGGTAGAGTTCATCACCAGTGACCCTAGCGTAAGTTAACAAGTAAAAAGTAACTGCAGGGGATATCACAATCCAGAGCAAGGCAACCGGCTCTTTCAGCTGTTCTTTGATAAAAAGTATCGCCAGCAAAAACGGTTTAGATAAGGGATAGGTACACATAGATCACCTCACGGGAAAGGTACCATGGTCTCCAAACGAGACGACAATATTGATGATTCAAAATTTTCGGAGTATCTATTTTTTAGATTTATATTTTTCGAGTTATCCATATGGAGGAACAGATCAGGTGAAATGTACTTTGTAAAGACACAGCTAACCCCATTGACGTTTGAACACTTGGAATAAAAATAACCCATAATACCGAGTTTTTTCAGGACAGACAGAAAGACCTCTAACGAAAATGCTGAAAAATTTCCTCTATTTTGCTCATCTGCGACAACTACATAATCAGTTATTTCTTGATATGTAATATAATCATTGCAACTCAAGAAATAGCGAAGATAAGAATCCTCAACCTTGTCCTCATCAGACTCGATCGCTTTAAACAAATCCATGAAACGATAGGTTTGCCACAACTCAAGCACTGACTTTTCCAAGGCTTCAGCCATCTCACCACAATAGGACATACCCGCACAGTACTTCACATGGTGATTTGCCTTTTTTTGGCCATAAACTACTAGCAAACAAACTCCGGGGAAACGGTTGTCAGAGATATCAAAAATGGAAACCTCACCTGAAAAAGTAAGCGCATCATATAGACATTTAACATTTCTTCCCGCCAGCAGACTTTCAACTTCAACGCGGGAAATTAGTGACCTACATTGTTTGGCCAACCAAAACCTTATAAGAAATTGTCGCTCAAGATACTCTTTTATAGCTCCTAGAAATGCGACATTCAGGTCCCAGTGAAAACTGCAACCACATGTATCCCTTAGAGGATATAGAAAGTTATCCTTTTCAAGGCCATACGCAGATAGTGAAATTGTTATTGTGGGAATAAAGCATTCAGAAAAATCAGAAGCTCTCATGACTCGAGTCAATGAGAATTGATGCTTTTCAATTTCGTCAACTGAAACAAACTTCGACGCAGTCTGAGTGAGTGCGCGTGCAAAACTATCAACTTCGATTTTCGTCAATGACTCATTAAGCACCCCGTTTTTTGTTGAGAGAAGTTCTCTGTAAAAATGCCGTCTTTCGAAATACTCTCCTAGGGCAGCCTTGATAGAACGTGCACCCCCACCCACACCTGATCCATTAACTGAAAGAGCGTCTGACACCTCCACGGAATTTGGCAGAGAAAGCAGCCCAGCAGGTTGCAACAATAATATTCCCGGAAGATCCGGCTTCTGCATTGCGTTAACCAGTTTCATGCTGTTTACCTATCAAGTGAACACAAACAGGAAAGAACAGGGCTGGATTAACTCCCAGCAGCTTACATACCATAGAGTCTGTGTAGGCGGACCAGGGCCGACATGCCAGTCCTAGCTGTTTCGCTTGAATCTCTATAAGCATATAAATAGAACCAACCTCCATAAGTCCCATCCGATATCCGCGATATCTATACTTGAAAAGGTTTTTTGGAATATAGACCGCATAGATAATCGCCAAGCTCGGAAATCCAATTTCTTGGGGCGAATTCAAAATAGCCGCTTTGACATCCTCAAGATCCACCTTCTTCTGCAACACTTCAAACTTTCTAGATTTGGGCAGCAAATGTAAAATATTGCCATGGGTGGGCCAGTCAGTATTATAATCAGTGAGGGAACAAACAAATATTTCAACTGGGTATAGCGCTCCCGCACTCGGATATCCTCGCTTATTTCCCCCAATACTCCTAGAGACGAGAGGAGCTACTAGTTTATTCAGGCTTTTGAAGGCCAAGGGTTCTGGTGAGAATTTTTCACATGATTCATTTCTATACAACCAACTCGCCCTATCCTCCTCAGAAAAATCAAGCTCAACCGTTATATCCATATCAGGATAAAGGACAAGTTCATTGCCGGTTAACTGTTTCAGACGTTTTTGATCCAGTGAGTGGAGGCCTGTACAAGCTTGAAACGCTTCATGAAAAATAAAATTACCCTTACAGTGAAACTCGAGCACCGCATCGTAGACCGAATGATCTAGAAATCTGAGGTAATAATCATGCGGAATATTTTTCATACCCCGCCCCCCAAGCAGTCACACATATACCAATGCGAATTTGGTTCTTGAAATATTCCGCCATCGCTTAACTTTACATACGACGAACACAAAATATCGTCATGGTATTTACGCAACACGCCGCCCTCAGTAAAAAACCTTACATTTCTAATAATCGCACCAACAACAATCAGCTCTTGATACAGGCTTAGTTTTTTAAACGGTATATTGACATGCTTATTTTTACAAAATGCCAAAGCAGACGCCCAATTATTTTTCGCCAGCCTGACTGACTCATTATGAATAAGTCGATCAACGGTACAAAAATGACAAGGATTCCCAACCTCTGCGATATAAGGCTGCCCGATGCAAAAAAAATCCCCCATCGGCCAGCAAACACTAATAGCGCTGCGCGGTGACGACTTGACCAAGTCGAAATGTAGCTTTTTCAGACCTTCATAATCATATGAATGACACAGTAAAACAATAAAACACCTAATCCCTGCAGCGGACTTTACTACATCATTTGAAAATTCTTTAAACTCCACCGCACCGGAAAGCTCTTGTCTAAATAGGTCCTCAACGCCAACAATCCCCTCCTTTGAATATACAACTATGGTCTTTTCAAAATAAAGGTCACCTACAGTTCTGATAGGAATTATTTTCTCCAGAAACGCAAATGCACTGTCCGCATTTAAACCGTTACCAGAAAGTACTTCATCTAATTCATCTCTAGTCATAGCCCGGGACATCTGCAGTTGTCGCAACGCCTTTAAAAGTGGTTGTGAATGTACCTTTGAAATACCTACATCAGATATCACTAGGCTTTCCGTCTCGAAATTCAGAATCTGGTAGTTTGGTATGGATATATTCATCGCATGATCCCCTGCAGGGGCTTCAGGCAGCGCCTAGGAAACCCCGTCAAGTGGGTAAGTTAAACTTTTTCGATGGCAGGTGATTGATCTTCTATAGAGTTGTGACCACATCCACCGGAGCCACCACTCCCTCCATTACAACCGCCGCCACCTCCACAACCTCCGCTGCCACCACAACCACCCTGGCTTCCTGAAGCGCCTGCATTACCGGCATACGGATTAAATCCATATTCACTATCGAAGCCGAAGACGACTTCTCCAAACTCTGACTCTTTCATTTTTACACTCCTTACAATTTATTGACGTCACTTAACCGAAGTGACATTCACAATTTAGTAGGCGAAAAAAAACATGCAAGAAAAACAAACATTCCTAGTAGGAAAATTAATACTTTCAATTAGGAAATTTCTCTCATTAAAATCAGAACACAAGTAATTGTCCGAGGTAGAAAATTCCGAATCAAACTTTCAAGAATTAACCATTCCCAGCGAAATTAAGACTTTAGAAAGTATCAATTATTGAATATGAAAATTATCCGAGGACGAACTCTGCGTAGGAAACAGCGTGGCATGTCAAAAACAAGGTAAAAAATCCGACAAACGGTTCAGTCAGGGCTCCACAACATCAACAACGACCTGAGTTTTGAAGATGCGTTGCTGTACACCGCCAGCCTGCTCGACAGTGCTTCGGCGACCGCGCTCGATTGTGGCGAACTGCTGGACAGTCCAGGGCGGGCGAAGATTCTGGCGGTGTGGCATTTGCTGGAGATTGCCAGGACTACGGTAGATGGCTCTATCGAGTGTATGAAGCCCTTGAAGGCAACACCTTAAAATGTGGAAGGGGGCTTGCTCCCGATGGCGGTGGGTCAGCTGATATATCCACTGCTGACACTCCGTCATCGGGGGCAAGTCCTCTCCCACATTGGACGCATTTCAATGCCTTGATCCGCTTCGGCAGTCGAAGCGTGGATAGCTCTATCGAGTGTATGAAGCCCTTGAAGGCAACACCTTAAAATGTGGAAGGGGGCTTGCTCCCGATGGCGGTGGGTCAGCTGATATATCCACTGCTGACACTCCGTCATCGGGGGCGAGCCCCCTCCCACATTGGACGCATTTCAATGTCTTGATCCGCTTCGGCAGTCGAAGCGTGGATAGCTCCATCGAGTGTATGAAGCCCTTGAAGGCAGCACCTTAAAATGTGGAAGGGGCTTGCTCCTGATGGCGGTGGGTCAGCTGATATATCCACTGCTGACACTCCGTCATCGGGGGCAAGCCCCCTCCCACATTGGACGCATTTCAATGTCTTGATCCGCTTCGGCAGTCGAAGCGTGGATAGCTCTATCGAGTGTATGAAGCCCTTGAAGGCAGCACCTTAAAATGTGGAGGGGGGCTTGCTCCCGATGGCGGTGGGTCAGCTGATATATCCACTGCTGACACTCCGTCATCGGGGGCGAGCCCCCTCCCACATTGGACGCATTTCAATGTCTTGATCCGCTTGGGCAGTCGAAGCGTGGATAGCTCCATCGAGTGTATGAAGCCCTTGAAGGCAGCACCTTAAAATGTGGAAGGGGGCTTGCTCCCGATGGCGGTGGGTCAGCTGATATATCCACTGCTGACACTCCGTCATCGGGGGCGAGCCCCCTCCCACATTGGACGCATTTCAATGTCTTGATCCGCTTCGGCAGTCGAAGCGTGTAGCCTATCGAGTGTATGAAGCCCTTGAAGGTAGCACTTTGTCGTGGAAGGGGGCTTGCTCCGATGGCGGTGGGTCAGCTGATATATCCACTGCTGACACTCCGTCATCGGGGGCGAGCCCCCTCCCACATTGGACGCATTTCAATGTCTTGATCCGCTTCGGCAGTCGGAAGCGCGATAGCTCCATCGAGTGTATGAAGCCCTTTGAAGGCAGCATTTGTCGTGGAAGGGGCTTACCTCGATGGCGGTGGGCTGGATATATCCACTGCTGATACTCGTCATCGGGGGGCGAGCCCCCTCCCACATTGGACGCATTTCAATGTCTTGATCCGCTTCGGCAGTCGAAGCGTGGATAGCTCTATCGAGTGTATGAAGCCCTTGAAGGCAGCACCTTAAAATGTGGAAGGGGCTTGCTCCCGATGGCGGTGGGTCAGCTGATATATCCACTGCTGACACTTCGGCATCGGGAGCAAGCCCCCTCCCACACTGTGCATTCAGATCCGGCGCCGACGGTCGAGTGGGGGGATGGCGGTTTGTGCGATTTCCACGCGTTGTACCTGCGCCACCGTCCTGGCGGCGAGTTGGGCCAGGGTGGGTTGGCTGAATAAGGTGCGCGCATCCACTTCCAGCCCGGCCTTGCGCAGGCGGGCTACCAGGTTTACGGCCAGCAGCGAGTGCCCGCCAAGTTCGAAAAAGTGATCATGGCGCCCTACCCGTTCGAGTTTCAACACCTCGGCCCAGATCCCCGACATCAGGGTTTCCACGTCGCCCACGGGCGCTTCATAGGCGCGGCTGAGCACCGCTTCCAGCCCGGGTTCGGGCAAGGCCTTGCGGTCGAGTTTGCCAGCAGGGTTGAGAGGCAGTGCATCGAGTTGTACGAAGGCGGCCGGCACCATGTATTCCGGCAGTTGCTCCAGCACATGGGTGCGCAAGGCTTCCAGGCTCGGGGCCTGGCCGCGCAGGGTGTAGTAGGCGACCAGGCGCTCATCGCGAATCAGCACCGCCACTTCACGCAAGGCCGGGTGTGCGGCCAGGCGTGCCTCGATCTCTCCCAGCTCCAGGCGTACGCCGCGCAGTTTGACCTGGAAGTCGTTGCGCCCGAGGAACTCGAGGTTGCCGTCCGGCCGGTAGCGCACCAGGTCGCCAGTGCGATACAGGCGGTCACCGGCCACGAAGGGGCTGTCGATAAAGCGCTCGGCGGTCAGTTGTTCCAGGCCCAGGTAGCCTCGGGCAACCCCAACGCCACCGATATGCAATTGGCCGCTGATGCCCATCGGCACGGGCATGTCATGGGCGTCCAGCACGTACAGGCGGGTGTTGTGGATGGCGCGACCAATCGGCAGTTGTCCGGCGGGTACCGGCGCGCCGGGCTCGAGGGTCCAGGCGCTGCTGTCTACCGTGGCTTCGGTGGGGCCGTAGACGTTGTGCAAGCGCACCTTGGGCAAGCGTGCCTGCACGCCCCGGGCCAGGGCTTCGGTGAGTTCGCCGCCGCCGCACAACACGTCGGTGAGGCTGGTGCACAGCGCCGACTCATCCAATTCTAGAAATTGCTGCAGCATTGCCGGCACGAACTTGATCACGCTGATCTGTTGCTCGCGAATCAGTTGGGCCAGGTACGCCGGTTCACGGTGCCCGTCAGGCCGCGCCAGTACCAGGCGCATGCCGTTGCTCAGCGGCCAGAACAGCTCCCACACCGAACCGTCGAAGCTGAACGGCGCGCGCTGCAACAAGCCACCCCCTTCGGCATTCGGGCACAGCCGGGAGCCCCAGTGCAGCAGGTTGCCCAGGCCGCGATGTTCGATCATCACGCCCTTGGGCGTGCCGGTGGAGCCCGAGGTGTACATCACGTAGGCCAGGTTGGCGACGCTCAAGCCCGGCACCACGGGATCAACCGTGGGTGCCTGATGCCAGGTGCAGTGGTCGAAGTCGATCAGCGGGATCGCGACCTCGCCCACTACCTTGCGTGTGGCGGCCTGTACCAGCAGTGCCACCGGCTGGCTGTCGGCGAGCATGTAGGCCAGGCGCTCACGCGGGTAACCCGGGTCGAGGGGCACATAGGCGCCGCCCGCCTTGAGAATCGCCAGCAGCCCTACCACCAGCTCCAGCCCGCGCTCTACACACAACGCGACCCGCGAGTCAGGCTGTACTCCACGCTCTTGCAGGTGGAAGGCCAACTGGTTGGCGCGCTCGTTGAGTTGGCGGTAGGTCAATTGCCGGTCGCCGGCCTGCACCGCAATGGCATCGGGGGTCCGTCGCGCGTGGGCTTCGAACAGCGCCTGCACCGTCAAGGTTTGCGGGTAATCGGTGGCGGTGGCGTTGAAGTCCACCAGCAAGGTTTGCAATTGGCTGGCAGGCAACACCTGCACGTCGCGCAGCGGCATTTTCGGGGCGCGCTCAAGCGCATCCACCAAGCCGCCGAGTACCGTATCGAGATAGCCCAGCAGCCGTTCGGCACCCACTGCACGCGGTGCCTTGGCCTTGAGCCGGAAGCCGCTGGCCACGTCGTCCACCGTGAGCATCAGCGGGTAACTGAGGATGTCTTCACTGCTGAGCAAGGCAATGCCCGGCACCAGGTTCAGCTCGGGGTTGGCCGAGGTGTGGCGGTAGTTGAGCAGGCTGTTGAACAGCGGTGACACGCCGCTGCAACGCTGGGCCAACGCCAGGGACGCCTGTTCATGGACGAGCAAGGCACTCAGTTGGGCGTGGGTGTCGTGCAGTGTATCCAGCACGTTTCGTTCGGCCAGGCGCAGGCGCAGCGGCAAGGTGTTGATGAACATCCCCAGGGCTCGCTCGGCGCCTTCGCCGGCTTGCAGGCGGCCAAGCAAGACGGTGCCGAACACCACATCGTCGCGGCCGGCGACCCGGCTGAGCACATGGGCCCAGGCCAGGTGGAACAGGCTCGCGGCACTGACACCCAGGGTCCGCGTCTGGCTGCGTAAACGCAGATTGAGCGTATCGCTGAGCGAGCATTCAGCCTCTTCGATCTCGGCACGGTGGGCCTGGCGCTCCTGCAAGCCAAACGCCAGGGTCGGTTCGTCTACCTCTGCCAGGCGCTCACGAAAGAACTGCTCGTGGGCAGCCTGACGTGCGACACAACGGGTCTGCGCAACCACGTTTCGATACGGCACGGGGGTGGGCAATTGCGCCTGTTGGCCGAGCAGATGGGCACGGATTTCGTCCACCAAGACAGTGGTCGAAGTGGCATCGTTGACCAGGTGATGAAAGCGCAGCCTGGCGACCCAGCGTTGGTTATGGGGTTCTTCGGCATAATCCAGGGCCATCAGCGGCGCCTGGCGCAGGTCCAGGGGTTCAGCCGGTTCGCGCAGAGGTTCGACCTGCAGCCGCGCTTGACGCCACACCACCTGCATCGGTTGTTCAAGGGTGTCCCAGACGAGGCTGGTGCGCAAAATATCGTGGCGGTCGATCACCTGTTGCAGGGCGTTGGCGAAGGCGTCCAATTGTTCGCGGTGCACAAAGCTGAACAGCGCCTGTTGCTGGTACGGGTCGCGTTCGTCGGTGAGGTGGTGGTAGAGCAACCCTTCCTGCAACGGCGCCAACGGGTAGATTTCCTGCACATTGGCGGCGCCGCCGGGGACGCCGGCGACAATGCGGTCGACGCTGGGTTGATCCAGCTCGGCCAGGGCGAGCAGGTCCGGGGTGATATGGGCGCAGCCTGGCGGAATGCGATTGGCCGGCACCCTGATGTCACTGCCAACACACGCCGCCGCCAGCGCCGCCAACGTCGGCTGGCCGAACAGCACCTGCACATCGGCGCGCAGGCCGGCCTGGCGCATGCGCTGCACCAGTTGCACCGCCAGCAGCGAATGCCCGCCCAGCTCGAAGAAATGGTCCTGGCGGCCCACCTGCTGCACTTGCAACAATTCAGCCCAGATCTGCGCCAGGGTGGTTTCCACCCCGTCTTGCGGGGCTTCGAAGCGGCGGGTGACAAAGGCTGCCGGGTTCGGTGGCGGCAAGGCCTTGCGGTCGAGCTTGCCGTTGGCGGTCAGCGGCATCACCTCCAGGCATACGTAAGCCGCCGGCACCATGTAGTCGGGCAACGTGCTTTGCAGGTGCGCGCGCAGTACTTGGATATCGACCGGCTCACGCGGGATAAACCAGGCCAGCAATTGCCCCTCACGGCACTGCACCACGGCTTCCTTGATCGCCGGATGGGCGGCCAGGGCCGATTCGATTTCGCCGAGTTCAATGCGTACGCCGCGGATTTTTACCTGATCGTCATTGCGCCCCAGGTATTCCAGGTTGCCTTCCGGCAACCAGCGCGCCAGGTCGCCGGTGCGGTACATGCGACCGTCGCTGAAAGGATTATCCAGAAAACGCTCGGCACTCAACTCGGCACGGTTCAGGTAGCCCCGCGCTACGCCTTTGCCGCCGACATACAACTCCCCCACTATGCCAATCGGCACCGGGCGCTGTTGCGCGTCCAGCAGGTAGACGCTGGCATTGGCGACCGGCGCGCCGATATGCAGCGGCTGGCCCACTTCGACAGGTCCTGAGGTCGCCACCACGGTGGCTTCGGTAGGACCGTAGTTGTTGATCACCGCGAACGTTTGCGCCTGGGTAAAGGTGCGCAGACGGTCGCCGCCGATCAATAAGGTGCGCAAGGTGGGATGTACAAGGTGCTGGCTGAAGGCGTATTCGGCAACCGGCGTGGGCAGGAAACACAGGTCCAGTGGTTGCGCACGCCACCAGTCGAGCAGCGCATCGATATCTTCCGCGCCGTCGTGGGCCGGTGGCAGGTGCAGCGTCGCGCCCACGCACAGGGCCGGCCAGACTTCCCAGGCCATCGCATCAAAGCCAAAGCCGGCGACGCTGGCGGCGTGGCTGCCCGCGTGCAGGTCGAAGGCGCGGCAATGCCAGTCCACCAGGTTCGATACGCTGTGGTGCTCGACCATCACCCCCTTGGGCAAACCGGTGGAACCAGAGGTGTAGATCACATAGGCCAGGTTCGACGGCGTGACCGGTACCAGGGGGTTGCTGTCGATGTGTGCAGCAGCAGGCTCCAGCGCGATCACCGGCACCGGCGACGCAGGCAGCCGCTGGCGCAGGTCGTGTTGGGTCAGGATCGCCACAGGCGCGCTGTCATGCAACAGGTAGTCCAGGCGCTCGGCGGGATGGGCCGGATCCAGCGGCACGTAGCAGGCGCCGGATTTGAGGATCGCCAACAGCCCCGCCAAGGTGTCCAGACCGCGTCGGGCCAGGATCGCCACGCGATCATCCGGCTGTACGCCGTGTGTCAACAGTTGATGGGCCAGGGTATTGGCCTGGCGGTTGAGCTGGGTATAGGTCAACTGGCGGCCCTGGCACACCGCAGCAATGGCATCCGGCGTGCGTGCGGCTTGCGCTTCAATCCGCTGGTGCAAAGTCTGTGGCGCGGCGTTGGGCTGCGCGGTAGCGTTCCAGTGCAGCAACCGGGCCTGCTCCTCAGGCGGCAGCAGGGACAACTCACCGATCTTCAATGCGCTGTCTTCCAGCCCTTGCTCCAGCAGCCAGATGAAGCGCCGCGCCAACGCCTGGACTTCGTCGTGCTGGAAGTACGCCTCGTTATAGACGCAGTGCAGCCAGGCGCTGTCCTGATAACGGTTGCTGCGCAGGTGAATGGCGATCGGCAGCGTCTCATGCTGGTTGGAGACCTTGATAGCGCGGGCCTGGACCTGACCGAAACGCAGGTCATGGTCGTCCTGCTCGAACGACACAGACAAATCGAACAACTGGCCGCGATCCGTGCGGCGCAGGCCCAACTCGCGGTTCATCTCGCTCAAGGGAAAACGCTGATGACGGAAGTCCTGCTTGAGCTGATCACGTATGCCGCGTACCAGGTCACAGAAAGACAACGCTTCGCTGAACTGAAAACGTACCGCGCTGACCTGGGTGAACATGCCTACGGTGGCGCGAAAACGCGCGTTGGAGCGGTTGAGGATGGGCAGCCCCACCACCCATTCCTCGCGTTGGCTGGTGCGGGTGAAATACACATACAACGCCGCCAGCAACACATGGAACGCCGACGCCTCGTGGCGATGGGCAACCTGCTCCATGCGGGCGAGCAGCGCCGCAGGGAAGCCCTGCACAAGCGTGTTGCTCGACGTATTGGCAGTGTGCCTGGGGGTGAACAACGGCTCGGGCAATACCTGGTATTTGTCCAGCCAATAAGCACGGTCGCGAGCGTAGCGGGCCGATTGCAGGTAGCGCTGGTCGGTGTCGATGAACTCGATATAGGACGGGGCCAGCGGCTGCGCTTGACCACCCTGTTCCAGGACGGTGTACAGCTCGGCAAGGGATTGCAGCATCTGGCCAAAGCCCCAGCCGTCGAGGATCAGATGATGGGCTTGGGTGCCGAGGCGGTAGTGATCATCGTCAATCTTGACCAGGAAAAAACCAAACAACGGCGCACCACTCAAGGCGTACGTCCGGGCCATCTGTGCCTGCATCAAGGCATGGGTCGCCGCGAGTGGGTCGGGCAGCGCGCAGAAGTCATGCAGTGGCACGTCCACCGCCAATTGCGCGGCAAAGGTTTGCCGTGGCATGCCATCGGCGTCGGTTTGCAGCTGGGTGCGCAACGCATCGTGCCGAGCCACCAGTTGTACAACGGCCTGCCGGATGCGCTCGGGCACCACCGGGCCGGCAAAATCGAGATAGCCGCCGATGGTGTACATCGGCGAATCGCCCAAGCGCAATTGATCGAGCCAGATGTCCTGTTGGGCGGCGGTGAGGGGGAAGCTGGCCGGCAGGCGGGAGGAATGCTGCATAAGATCCTTCTCATGGGTTCAGGCACTGGCCGCGCAAGGTGGCCCATTACGCCGAAGTTGCCGGATTTGAGCATGCAGGCAGGAGGCTGTCTGTCACCCGAAACCCGGACATTCGAATGGATAGAACGGGGCTGGCGAGTGGTTCACTGCTGAAACGATTAAAGCCCTGTAGGAGATTGGCTATATATAGCCGATGCTGGCATTTCGACCATCGACTTAAATTAATATTTTTATCTTAAATATCAGACAGTTAATCGGACGTAAAAATTATCCATCTGGGTTCGTTGTTGGTTTTACTCGCCATAAACGTCGAATTAATGACGCGATTTCTATGGCAGCTTGTGTCCCTCGTTTCCGCTACATACGTAGGACAATTCCCTATGGCTAAATAAAATCTCGAACGCCGAGTTACGTTCAAGCAGTACGGACCGCCCCGCCCAGGCCCAGGGCGTCCGTTGACGGTTTTCGACATCAAGGATGAGATGGCTATGAGTCTGACCCGTAGTATTGGCGACACACAGGGCGCGCAATTTTATGCCGAAATGGGCGAGTTGATTTCAAACAGCGGCAACGAACATTTCGCCGCCAATATGCTGCACCTGGTGGACAAGTGGGTGCCAATCCATTTGGTGGACCTCAGCGAATGGACCCTGGATGAACTGCGCGACTGCGTGCTGGACATCAAGTTGCTGGGCAGCGCCGGGCTGAACAAGGATTTGTCTGTAGACCAGACCCTGCACCCGCTGAACGACCATCCGTTGCTGCACCAGATGTTGTGCATGCAAGACCCATTGCTGATCCAGATGAAAGCCAAGGCCGACAGCGCACACCCACGGGGCAGTTCGCACCAGTGCAACCTGGTATCGCGCCAAGGCAATCGACGTTGCGTGATTTCGTTTTATCGGCCTCCGACCCAGCGTGGGTTTTCGCTGGCGGAGCTGTCGTTTCTCAAATGCTTGTCGGACACTCTGTTGCCGCTGATGGAGCGGCACGCGCAGCTCCTGCGCCAGGCACCGCAGGCCGAGATCGGGCCGGCCCATACCCTGCTGGAGCAATCGCAATTGCAGCGCGAGTTCTACAAGCGTCTGTCCCTGAGCGATATCACCCTGTCGGCGCGGGAGCAGGAGGTGTGCCTGGGCCTGTTGACCGGCGGCACCGTGCCGCAGATCGCGGAAAAACTCAGTGTCAAAAACAGTTCAATCGAGACCTACCTCAAGCGCGCCGCCGCCAAGCTCGGCGTGAGTGGTCGGCACGGCCTGGCCAAATGGATGGTGGGCGCCTGATGAACAAACTGACGTGCTATACCGTCGGCATGGCCTGGATGCTCGGCGGTTGCTCGTTGATCCCCGAGTATCAACGGCCCGCAGCACCGACACCTGCGCAGTATCCCCAGGGCGGCGTCTACAGCCTGGCGCAGGCCGGCCCCTTGGCGCAGAACCCGGACTGGCAGCAGCTGTTCCACGACCCGGCACTGCAACAGCTGATTGGTCAAGCGCTGGTCAACAACCGCGACCTGCGGGTGGCGGCCCTGAATGTGCAGGCGTTCCAGGCGCAGTACCGCATCCAGCGCGCAGACCTGTTCCCGGCGATCTCAGCCAACGGCGCCGGCAAGCGCCAGAAGCTGCCGGGGGACGTGACCGGCACTGGCAAGTCGGCGATCACTTCCAACTATTCCGCCACCCTGGGCCTGAGCGCCTACGAGCTGGATTTGTTCGGCCGTGTGCGCAGCCTCAGCGAACAGGCGATGCTCACCTACCTGGGCACCGAAGAAGCACGGCGCAGTGCGCAATTGAGCCTGGTGGCCAACGTGGCCAATGCCTACCTGACCTGGCGAGCCGATCAGGAACTGCTGGCCCTCGCCGGGCAAACCCTGGTGGCCAATGACCGCAGCTGGCAATTGACTAGCCGCAGTAAAAGCGCGGGCAAAGCCTCGGCGCTGGATGTGGTGCAAGCCCGCACAGCGGTGGAAAGCACCCGTGCCAGCGTGGCCCGCTATGAACGCCAGGTGGCCCAGGACCTCAACAACCTCACCCTGCTGGTGGGCGGGCCGGTAGATGAAAACCTGCCCTCGCGTCCACTGGCCGACGACCTGGTTGCCCGCGTCCCCGCCGGCTTGCCCTCCGACCTGCTGCAACGCCGTCCGGATATCCTCCAGGCCGAATACCAGTTACAGGCGGCCAACGCCAATATCGGCGCCGCCCGTGCCGCGTTCTTTCCGTCGGTAACCCTTACGGCCAACGCCGGCAGCACCAGCAAGGAACTGTCGGGGCTGTTCAAGGGCGGGTCGGGTACGTGGACATTCCAGCCGCAGATCAATCTGCCGATCTTCAACGCGGGCAGCCTGCGTGCCAGCCTTGATTACGCCAAGCTGCAGAAAGACATCACGGTGGCCCAGTATGAAAAATCCATCCAGGTCGCGTTCCAGGAAGTCGCCGACGGCCTGGCCGCGCGCCAGACCTTCAACGACCAACTGGACGCGCAACGGGATTTCGTCGCCGCCAACCAAAGCTATTATGACCTGGCCCAGCATCGCTACCGCAGCGGCGTGGACAGCAACTTGACGTTCCTCGATGCGCAGCGGGCGTTGTTCAACTCACAGCAGGCGCTGATTGTGGATAGGCTGGCGCAGTTGGTGGCGGAGGTGAATCTGTACACGGCGCTGGGTGGCGCCTGGAGTGTCAACCCAACCCCGACTGCCGCAGCCGATACTCCCCCGGCGTCATCTGCGCATAACGCAGGAAAAACCGGCTGAAATACGCCGGGTCCTTGAACCCCAGCTGGTAGCAGATTTCATTTGCCGAACTTCCGCTGAACAGCAGCAGGCGCTTGGCTTCCTGCATCAGCCGTTCAAGGACCAGACGCTTGGAAGGTAAGTCGGCGATGCGTCGGCACACCTCATTGAGCCGCGCCGGTGTCACGCCGATTCCCTCGGCATAGCGCACCAACGGCCAATGTTCCAGGTAATGGGCTTCGACCAGCTCGTTGAAGCGATGGAAAATGCGCAGGTCTTCACGGGCCATCGGGCGTGCCGGCAACGCGTGGGCGCACAGGCGCAGCAGGCGGATCATGATCAGGCGCGTCAGGCTGTCGAGGGCGGCAGCGCGCCCTGCCCGTTCGGCGTTGATCTCGTCGCACAGTGCTTCGAAGAGCTGATCCAGGCCGTCGGCGTCGTCGCCCAGCGCGACACAGGCCGCACCTGAGGCGAGGCTGGGGTCGGCGTCGATCAACCCCCACACCAACTGCTGGCGCACCGTCAACACATGCCCATCGGCATCGGCTTCGGTGACGAAGGCGTGGGCCACCGTGGGCGGCGTGAGGAAAAACATCGGCCCCGACTCGACGTATTGACGATCATCCAGATAAACCCGCACCGCGCCACTCTTGACGTAATGCACCTGGAAAAACCGGTCATGCCGATGCACGGCCATGTTGCGCCCGAAAAAACCCGCCAGGTTGCCGAGCTTGTCGTAATGCACCTCGGCATCGCTGTAGCGCTGGTCGTAGACCTGCCCGATGTTGATATTGGGAATCGGCTTCACGCGGCCCTCCTCTTGTTGTTCTGATGCCGTTGGAGTTTGCCATGCTTGACGGTAGTTAACATATTAATTATAACGTTAACAACTTAACGAACTGCCAACGCAGTCTTCGTCACCGCCAGGAGAAACGCATGAGCCGTACCCTGCATGATGTTGCCAGCGGCACCCTGTTCGGCGTTGCGCTGAACTACCAGGGCCTGCTGGAGCAACATCTCGCCGCCTTCGAGCAGGCGCCCTACCAGAAGCCACCGACCAAGCCGGTGCTGTTTATCAAGACTCCCAACACCCGCAATACCCATGGCGGCGTGGTGCTGCAGCCGGCGGGCGAGCGTCTGCAACCGGGCCCGGCGTTGGGTGTGGTGATCGGCCAGCGCGCCAGCCGCGTCAGCCAGGACAATGCCATGGTCCATGTCGCCGGGTATGTGGTGGTCAACGAGTTCAGCCTGCCGGAAGACAGCTACTACCGCCCCGCCGTCAAAGCCAAATGCCGCGATGGGTTCTGCGCCCTGGGGCCTGAGGTGATCGCCCGCGACCAAGTGACCAACCCCAATCAACTGGACCTCAAGCTCTTCGTCAACGGCCAACTGCGCCAGGAAAATTCCACCGCTCATTGGGTGCGAGACATTGCGCAATTGATCGCCGAGATCAGCGAATTCATGACCTTGCACCCTGGTGACGTGCTGATCACCGGCACACCGGAAGGCCGCGTCGATGTGCAGCCCGGCGACCGGGTTGAAGTTGAAATCACCGGTGTGGGCCGTTTGCTCAACACCATTGAGGCAGAGGTATTGGCATGAAGCGCGCACGCATCGGCTTTGAAGGTCAAATCCATTCCGTGCAGGTCGACGACGACTGCAGCGTGCGCCTCGGCGATGGCCGCCGGCTCGCGCAAGAACAGGTGCAATGGCTGCCACCCGCCACCGGCAACATGTTCGCCCTCGGCTTGAACTACGCCGACCACGCCGCCGAACTGGCTTTCACACCGCCGACCGAACCGCTGGTTTTTATCAAGTCAGTCGGCACCTACACCGGCCACCGCCAAGTCACCTGGCGCCCGGATAACGTTGCCTACATGCATTACGAGTGCGAGCTGGTGGCGGTGATCGGCAAGACCGCCCGCAACGTCAAGCGTGCCGACGCCCTGGATTACCTGGCCGGCTACACGGTGTGCAACGACTACGCGATCCGCGACTACCTGGAAAACTACTACCGCCCCAACCTGCGGGTAAAAAACCGCGACGCCACCACCCCGGTCGGCCCGTGGATCGTCGACGTGGCTGACGTGCCCGACCCGGGCAACCTGAAATTGCGCACCTGGATCAACGGCGAGTTGCGCCAGGAAGGCAGCACTAAAGACATGATTTTCGATATCCCCTACCTCATCGAATACCTGTCCAGCTTCATGACCCTGCAACCTGGCGACATGATCGCCACCGGCACGCCCGAGGGCCTGGCCGATGTGGTGCCAGGGGATGAAGTGGTGGTGGAAGTCGAAGGCGTGGGCCGCCTGGTCAACCGTATTGTCAGTGAGACGCAGTTTTTCTCCGCGCGCAAAGAGGCTTGAGCAACATGATCAAACATTGGATCGATGGCCGTGAGGTCGAGAGCAAAGACGTGTTCGTCAACTACAACCCGGCCACTGGCGAGGCCATTGGTGAAGTGGCCAGCGGCGGCGCCAAAGAAGTCGCCCAAGCCGTAGCGGCGGCCAAGGCGGCGTTCCCCAAGTGGGCCAACACCCCGGCCAAGGAACGCGCACGCCTGATGCGCAAGCTGGGTGAGTTGATCGAACAGAACGTGCCACGCCTGGCCGAGCTGGAGACCCTCGACACAGGCCTGCCGATCCACCAGACCAAAAACGTGTTGATCCCACGCGCCTCGCACAACTTCGATTTCTTCGCTGAAGTCTGCACGCGCATGGACGGCCACAGCTACCCGGTGGACGACCAGATGCTCAACTACACCCTGTACCAGCCGGTGGGCGTGTGCGCGTTGGTGTCGCCATGGAACGTGCCGTTCATGACCGCCACCTGGAAGACCGCACCGTGCCTGGCCCTGGGTAACACGGCGGTGTTGAAGATGTCAGAACTGTCGCCCCTGACTGCCAATGAACTGGGACGCCTGGCAGTGGAAGCCGGGATCCCCAACGGTGTGCTCAATGTGATCCAGGGCTACGGCGCCACCGCTGGTGATGCCCTGGTGCGCCACCCGGATGTGCGGGCGATTTCCTTTACCGGCGGCACCGCCACCGGCAAGAAAATCATGCAGACCGCGGGCCTTAAAAAGTACTCCATGGAACTGGGCGGCAAGTCGCCGGTGCTGATCTTTGAAGACGCCGACCTTGAGCGCGCCCTTGATGCCGCGCTGTTCACGATCTTTTCCCTGAACGGCGAGCGTTGCACCGCCGGCAGCCGGATTTTTATCCAGGAAAGCGTCTACCCACAGTTTGTTGCCGAGTTCGCGGCGCGGGCCAAGCGCTTGATCGTGGGCGACCCCCAGGACCCCAAGACCCAGGTCGGCTCAATGATCACCCAAGCCCATTACGACAAGGTCACCGGCTACATCAGGATCGGCCTGGAGGAAGGCGCTACGCTGCTGGCCGGCGGGCTGGAGCGGCCGGCCAACTTGCCTGCGCACTTGAGCCGCGGGCAGTTTATCCAGCCGACGGTGTTCGCCGATGTGAACAACAAGATGCGCATCGCCCAGGAAGAAATCTTCGGCCCGGTGGTGTGCCTGATCCCGTTCAAGGACGAAGCCGAGGCGCTGCAATTGGCCAACGACACCGAGTACGGCCTGGCCTCTTATATTTGGACCCAGGACATCAGCAAGGCCCATCGACTGGCACGCGGCATTGAAGCAGGCATGGTATTTATCAACAGCCAGAACGTGCGCGACTTGCGCCAGCCATTCGGCGGCGTGAAAGGCTCAGGCACCGGCCGTGAAGGTGGCCAGTACAGCTTTGAAGTGTTTGCCGAGATCAAGAACGTGTGCATTTCCATGGGCAGTCATCACATTCCGCGCTGGGGCATCTGAAGCCCGCATTGCCTGTAGGAGCGAGGGGGACGCCAAGTCCTTGCTCGCGAAGCACCCACAGGCACCGCCGGCTACCTGAAGCGCTGCGTTATCGTTGACCTTTTTCGCGAGCAAGCTCGCTCCTACAAGAACAATTATTCAGGAGAATCATCATGGGCGAAGTGGTTCTGGCAGCGAAGATCTGCCACGTACCGTCGATGTATCTGTCGGAACTGCCCGGCAAGCATCACGGCTGCCGCGAAGCGGCGATTGCCGGGCACAAGGAAATCGGGCGCCGCGCCCGCGAACTGGGGGCCGACACCGCCGTGGTGTTCGACGTGCACTGGCTGGTCAACAGCGGTTATCACATCAACTGTGGCGAACAATTCCAAGGCACCTACACCAGCAACGAGCTGCCGCACTTTATCAAGAACATGGACTACGGCTACCCGGGCTGCCCCGAGCTGGGTGAGCTGATCGCCGCCGAAGCCAACCTGGCCGGCGTGCGCAGCATGGCCCACAACATCCCCAGCCTGGAGCTGGAATACGGCACCCTGGTGCCCATGCGCTACATGCACATGGGCGTGCCCGAGGATGAAAAATTCAAGGTAATTTCCATCGCTGCCTGGTGTGCCTGGCATCGCCTGGAAGACAGCTTCGCCTTCGGCGCCGCCGTACGCCGGGCCATCGAAAAGAGCGAGCGCAAGGTGCTGGTGCTGGCGTCCGGGTCGCTGTCCCATCGTTTTTCCGACGATCGCCAGGCCGAAGCGAATATCCATAACTGGACCCGCGAATTCGACAAGCAGGTGGACCTGCACGTGGTCGAGCTGTGGCAGCAAGGCCGCTTCAAGGAGTTCTGCGCCATGCTGCCGGACTACGCCGAACACTGCTTTGGCGAAGGCAAGATGCACGACACCGCCATGCTCCTGGGCCTGTTGGGTGGGCCCGACTATGCCCAGCCGGCCGAGATCATCACGCCGCCGTTCGGCAGTTCGGGCACTGGCCAGATCAATGCGATTTTCCCGCTGTAGACCAGGGAGAACACCATGCCGCACTTTATTGCCGAATACACCGACAACCTTGAAACTCAGGCCGATTTGCCCGGCCTGTTTGAAAAAATCCACCGCGTGCTGGGCGACAGTGGCGTGTTTCCGTTGGGCGGCATCCGCAGCCGTGGCGTGCGCCTGGACACCTGGCGCATGGCCGACGGCAAGCATGACTACGCCTTCGTGCACATGACCCTCAAGGTCGGCCACGGTCGCGACCTGGCAACACGCGAGGCCGTGGCCCAAGCGGTGTTCGCGGTGATTACCGCGCACTTCGCCGAGCTGCAGGCGCAGCGGTTATTGGCGCTGTCGTTCGAGATGATCGAGCTGCACCCGCAGCTCAACTTCAAGCAGAACAATGTGCATGCGTTCCTGAACAACCCGGCGAACTGAAAAGGGCCCCGCCCCCTGTAGGAGCGAGCTTGCTCGCGAGAAGCCTCCAGGCACCGCGGATCCAGCAGCGCTGCGTTTTCGTTGACGTTTTTCGCGAGCAAGCTCGCTCCTACAACAAAAAGTACAACATCATGAGCACAGCCCACTCCACTGCAAGCCTGCGGCTTGCCGAGCACGACCGTACCCATCGTTTGGTGACCTGGCGCCTGATGCCCTTGTTGCTGGGGTGTTATCTGTTCGCCCATCTGGACCGTATCAACATCGGCTTCGCCAAGATGCAGATGAGCCACGACCTGCAGTTCAGCGACACGGTGTACGGCTTCGGCGCCGGGCTGTTTTTCATCGCCTACGCGCTGTTCGGCGTGCCCAGCAACATGGCCCTGGACCGGGTCGGGCCACGGCGCTGGATCGCCTGCCTGATGGTGCTGTGGGGCCTGCTCTCCACCGGCATGCTGTGGGTGGAGAGCGCCCGCGGTTTCTACCTGCTGCGCTTTTTACTGGGGGTGGCCGAGGCCGGTTTTTTCCCGGGCATCCTGGTGTTTCTCAACCGTTGGTACCCGGCGCGCCGGCGTGCCCAGGTCACCGCCCTGTTTGCCATTGCCGTGCCCATGGCCGGGGTGTTGGGCGGGCCGATTTCCGGGGCGATCCTGGAGAACTTCCACGATGTCGGCAGCCTGCGCGGCTGGCAGTGGATGTTCCTGATCGAAGGTGCGCCCGTGGTGCTGCTGGGGCTGGTGGTGCTCAAGTGCTTGCCGGACAGTTTCGAGTCAGTGCACTGGTTGAGCACCGAGCAAAAACAGCAACTGCGCACCCAGTTGAGCAATGAGGAACAGCGCAAGACTATCACCTCGTTCAGCGGCATCCTGCGGGACCCGCAAGTGTGGCTGCTGGTAGCCGTGTACTTTGCGGTAATGCTGGCGGTCAACACCCTGGCGTTCTGGATGCCGACCCTCATCCACGGCGCCGGCATCGGCCGCGACAGCCAGGTCGGCCTGCTCAGCGCCGTGCCCTACCTGGCCGGCTGTTTCTTCATGATCGGCTGTGGGCGCTCCTCAGACCGCCATCGCGAACGCCGCTGGCACTTGTGCGTGCCGCTGCTGATGGCCGCGATCGGCATCGCCGTGGCGGGCCTGGCGCCCGGCAATGCGCTGCTGGTGATGAGCGGGTTGGCGGTTGCCGGCATGGGCGCCAGCGCGGCGCTGCCAATGTTCTGGCAACTGCCGCCGGCGTTTCTGTCCAACACCACCCAGGCGGCGGGCATCGCCATGATCAGCTCGTTCGGCAGCATTGCCGCGTTCCTCGCGCCGTACCTGATTGGCTGGATGCGCGACGCCACCCAGAGCGCCAGCCTGGCCCTGTACGTACTCGCCCTGTTTATCGCCCTCGGTGGCCTGCTGGTGCTGCGCACCCACGCCGCCATCGTCAACCCCCACTAGAGACCGTTGCCATGCTCGACTCCCAGCAAATCCTCGCGGCCGCCGCCCACCTGGACCGCGCCGAACGCAGCCGCGAACAGGTGCGCCAGTTTTCCCTCGATTACCCCGGCATCACCCTTGAGGACGCCTACGCCATCCAGCGCGCCTGGGTGGCACAAAAAATCAACGATGGGCGCACGCTCAAGGGCCACAAGATCGGCCTCACCTCACGGGCCATGCAGGTCTCTTCAAACATCACCGAGCCCGACTACGGCGTCCTGCTCGATGACATGTTTTTCGATGAAGGCAGTGATATTCCCTTCGAGCGCTTCATCGTGCCGCGTGTGGAAGTGGAACTGGCGTTCATCCTCGGCAAGCCGCTCAAGGGTCCGAACTGCACAGTGTTCGATGTGCTTGATGCCACCGAATGGGTGATCCCGGCGCTGGAAATCATCGACGCGCGCATCCAACAGATCGACCCCCAGACCAACGCCACCCGCAAGGTGTTCGACACCATCTCCGACAATGCCGCCAACGCCGGTGTGGTGCTCGGTGGCCGTGCCGTGCGGCCGACCGAGATCGACCTGCGCAAAGTACCGGCGGTGCTGTACCGCAATGGCGTGATCGAAGAGTCCGGCGTCTCGGCGGCAGTGCTCAACCACCCTGCCAAGGGCGTGGCCTGGCTGGCCAACAAACTGGCGGCGCATGACGTCACCCTGCTGCCCGGCCAGGTGATTCTAGGCGGTTCGTTTACCCGCCCGGTGGCGGCCCGCCCCGGGGATACTTTCCACGTCGACTACGACCTGCTCGGCTCGATCGCCTGTCGCTTCGTCTGAACACTGGAGGACTGTCATGGACATGCCTGTCAACCGCTTCAAACAACGCCTGCACCAAGGCGAGGTGCAGATCGGCCTGTGGCTCGGCCTCGCCAATGCCTATAGCGCAGAGCTGGCCGCCAACGCCGGTTTCGACTGGCTGCTGATCGATGGCGAACACGCCCCAAACCACCTGCCGGGCATGCTTGCGCAATTGCAGGCCATAGCGCCCTACCCCAGCCAGGCGTTGATTCGCCCGGTGATCGGCGACACCGCGCTGATCAAGCAATTGCTGGACATCGGCGCCCAGACCCTGCTGGTGCCCATGGTCGAAAGCCCATCCCAGGCCCGGGAACTGGTGCGCGCCCTGCGCTATCCGCCCCAGGGTATTCGCGGCGTCGGCAGTGCCCTGGCCCGTGCGTCGCGTTGGAACAGCCTGCCCGAGTACCTCGACCAGGCCGACGCGCAGATGTGCCTGCTGGTGCAGATCGAAAACCGCGAAGGCCTGGCCAACCTCGACGCCATCGCTGCCGTCGATGGCGTGGACGGTGTGTTTATCGGCCCGGCGGACTTGAGCGCAGCCATGGGCCATCGCGGTAACCCCGGGCACCCTGAAGTGCAGGCGGCGATTGAGGACGCCATCGTGCGCATCGTCAAGGCCGGCAAGGCGGCGGGGATTCTCAGTGCGGATGAACGCCTGGCGCGGCGCTATATCGAATTGGGCGCGACGTTCGTGGCGGTGGGGGTGGATACCACGGTGTTGATGCGCGGGTTGCAGGCACTGGCTGGGAAGTTCAAAGACACTCTACAGACCACCACCACAGGCGGCGTGTACTGAAATCCAATGTGGGAGGGGGCA
>NZ_JAHSTT010000021.1 GCF_019145205.1 Pseudomonas khavaziana | reverse complement strand
TCCATTCCTACCGCAACCATTGTAAGACACTTCAGGCCCTATTTCACATTCGCATGCCTCCTGCGCTTGTCGGCAAATATCGGCTTATCCAGGCATAGGCTCCTCCGGAATCAGGCAGTCAATGTTTTGGTCTTAATCTGTCTTGAGCGATCCAAGAAGTACATCTACAACCGGATAAAGCTCGTCGTTTGCTTGATTTATGGGGCGCATACTTGCAATGATTGGATCATGAACCGGATAAGTTGCTGTCGAGCAGACGCGAAAATGAAGGCTGCTCAGATATTTGCGTGTGTTTTTTGAAAAAAATGCTTGTAGCTCGACAATCGAAAAAAACATCCGGCAATTTCAATGTGCCCTGTGGCAGTCTATGTATACTTCACTTTTTTATTAAAAAAATCAAATTACCTCTGTATGTTAATGAGGACCCTGTGTTTTTAGCTAAATAGTCCCAGGAAGCATCTATGTTATTGGTGACTCCGCCAATATGATTTTCATTGTTGCGATCAACAACTAAATCTTGACTTACTAATACAATTCTACCTTCTAAAAGAAAGCTCTCCGCAGTTTGGCGAACACACACATCCTCTAATTGACCCATTAGCACGACTGGGTTGCATGGAAATTTTTCAATGAATTTCTCGACGCTTAAAATATTATCTGAGTTTTCTATGCGCTCCATATCATTGTGCGAAATATTAATGTTCGAGTTAAAAACGCTTTCGCTGTCTTTAATCATTCTCCAGTTATTGGGGGCTGACCTGATAGCGTGTCTAAGCGTGGAGTAGGTACGTATTTCGTTTGCAGGTTGTACAAGGGTTTTGTTCTTTGGTATACCGTAAAAGCCGCTGTACAAATAATTTACATCGATTATGCTTAGTTTGTTTTCTTTTGCGAACTCAAGTGTTCTAAGGTGATATTTTTCAGTCTTTGCGCTTGTTCTAATGTTATTTTTTCTTGATAGAATATTTTTTAATCTTGAGCGAGCATTTATTAGTCATCGCATGTCAACCATAATAAAAATGGGGGAGCGCAAAATTATTTTCTTGAAGGTCTTTTGTTATTCTTGGATTGTTTTGTACGGCTTAGCTGTCGATAAATTGTATGTATTCTCCCCGAGCGACGCGTCATTCCCATACTTACTTTTTAAGAAGCCAATTATCCAGTTGTCCGGCCTGATATTTGCGAGGTTAGCATTTTCAGTTTCGTCAATTTTAGTTGGATTTATTATGTTTTAATGTAGGGTGTCTTTCTCGCTCTTCATTTGTTTGTCTTTATATAATGGCATTTTTGTATCCGACCTTAATTGATGAGTGATAGTTAAAGCGTTTGTAGATACTAACGGTAAGTATCTGCCACCGCCACTGTAAAAATGCCCCCCCTAAGAGGGTGTAGACAAAATCAAGTGATCAGCCGACGGGCAAGCAGGCGAGATTGGGCCAGCCAGACCCATGCCTCGCTCACGGTAAACATTCGATAATGGTGCATGATCAGCCGCCTGGCCTTTTAATTCCAGGCGTGAGTCCTTTCCACCACCCAGCGTTTGGGCATCACCACAAAACCGGTAGGAGCAGGCGGTGCTGCAAACAAATCGCCCTGTTCTAAATGCCATTTCCCAGTGTCTCGATTGTTTGAACCTCGGATAATGATGGCTTCGATCATTGCCCAGCGCTCAGATGAAATTTCATATCGACCTGTCATGACGGCCCTCCCGGCAACCAGAGCGCGTCATTTTAGCCGAGGCGACTTTTCAGACAAGCCCTAGGAAGTTTTTTTCAGAGTTTCCCTAACAATCACGAGGCACGGCCGAAGACGAGGAGGTTGGAGGTTTCACAACTCCCCTTGCCTTTCGTCTGGGCCAACTATCCAATTTTATTTCGTGACGAATCTTTGAACACACCGAAATAAGGCGATCGACATCATTATCAGTGATTCCAGAATTAACCGAAAACCGTACTAATGTGCGATTTTTAGGAGTGGCAGGAGCAAGAAACATTGAGCCAAAAACGCCATAAGATTCTAAGGCATCCCGCAAAATCATAGTTTGGCATTCAGTGCCAGACTCAAGCGCGATAATTTGCTCGGTTCCCGATGACAAGTCATATCCCAATTCGCTTAAGGCGTTTCGGATCGTACGTGTAACTGAGTGAAGGCGTTCTCTGCGTAAATCTGCCTGAACGACGAAATCAGTAAGCTTATCGAACCACGCAACTTCATGATTTAAAACTGCTGAACTAAAAATCGCCGGATAAGACTCCATCGCAAAGTAATCTTTAAAAATCGAAGGACAAGCTATAAACCCCGCGCGCCCAGCAAATGCCTTGGCTAAACTGGCAGTTAAAAAATGTACTTTAGACGTAAGGCCGAGTTCAGCAACAAGCCCTGCGCCGTGAGGACCATGCGTCCCTAGTGAGTGCGATTCGTCTACAACAAAAACGCATCCCGTATCCTTGGATAAATTAGCAAAATCAGTTAGAGGGCATAAGCTTCCGTTTGTGCTGTATACAGAATCTACAACTAGTATGCCAACGCCATGCTTCCTAATTTGTCGCTCTGCATGACTGACATTGTTATGCATAAAAGCTATCGCCTTAGCCCCGGCTGATACAGCGCCTTGCCATAGTGACATATGTGCATTCAAATCCAAATACACAGGAACCTTACTATTTGCGATTGCTTGTATAAGGCCAACATTCGCTGTCCAACCTGACTGACAAATAATAGCTCCTTCGAACTTTGTAAATCTCGCTAATTTATCTTCAAGTCGAGAGATGGGACTCTCGCCGCGTAAAAAAACTGCGGACATTAACAATTCGCGCTCAGCATGGAGAAATTCTTTCGCGCGGGCTTCGATCAGCACAGGCTCATTAAGTAGGTTCAAATAATCGTTACTCGACAAATGCAATGCATCGGCAGCTGGAGTCGCACCATGGAAAATATTCCTCCCTCCCCATGCTTTTTGAACTTTTTCAACAGAAAACGTAGCTATACGATCCTCGAGAAATGTTGGCATAGATGCGTACATATTTCATACCTTTTGATTGTTATTATATTCCGCACTTACGTTGAAATTTGATTGTAGATGCAGTTTTTTCTACTGATCACAAACCGCCTAAGATTATTTGGCGATAAAGAATCACCACCAATACTCTAAGTGGTTCAAATATTTACATGCCTCAGCTGGTCCATTAGCAGTTGAAAAATCGACGCGTACCAAAAAACGGTCAGACTCCCATCGATAATCTATGCCGTAGTTCAAAAAAAGCACAGCGTGCTCTCCTGCCGTGCAAGCGTGTTCGGCAAAAATTCCCACGCGCCGTCGATAGACCAGCGGCGTTATACCTGCATGAGCGCCCAATGCGAGTTCACGGCCCTTTTCGCAGCGGTCAACAATGCGGCGTCAGCTACATCGTTTTTGTTCATTTTACGTATGGCTTGACGAATTGCGGGGCCATCAGCCTCACATCGTGGCGCAAGCTGCGCAGCTCGGGAGCATCATGGTGGGTGCACTCCACGATTTGTCGCCAGGCGGTTATCATCCGGGCATGGCTTTCATGCCCGCCCAATTACCTGATAACCCTGCTGTGCTCAAGCAATTGCTTGCTTATATGCAGTCCAAGGTCGCGATGCTCAAAGAGGAGAATGTGCTGCTTCGCCAGCGCCTGTTCGGGCGCAAGACTGAGCAAAGTGCCGATTCTACGACGCCACAACTGGCGCTGTTTGACGAAACAGCAAATATTGCAGTGCCCGCCATTGACGACACCGAAGAAGACGTCGTCGGTCCGAGAAACGCCGTGGCAAGCGCAAGCCCTTGTCTGCGAACTGCCGCGCATCGAAGTTATCCACGAAAACTGACCTGTGCCTGCGGTTGCCGTGAGCATGTCATTGGCGAAGAAACCAGCGAACAGATGGATATCTGTGCCGATGCAGATCCGGATGATCAAACATATCCGCAAGGTTGACGGCTGCCGTGGCTGCGAAACGGCCCCGGTCACCGCCGACAACCCGGCTCAGTTGATCGAAAAGAGCATGGCCAGTCCGAGCGTGTTGGCGATGTTGCTGACGACCAAGTACGTCGATGGCCTACCCTTGCACCGATTCGAAAAGTCCTTGGTCGTGACGGCAATCCCGCGCCAGACCTTGGCGCCTTGGCACGCTGGGTGATCCAGTGCTGCGAGTACTTCTAGCCTCTACTTAACCTAATGCGTGATCGATTACTGGAAAGTCCGGTGATTTTGGATCTGCACCGCCTCTTGACCGCTGATGCAGGCTTGGCGCCAAGCATTGAGCTGTTCGGGGTAAAGGCCGTTTCGACGGCAGTACTCACCTAATTCAAGTTGCGTCAGGCTGGCTGTTTCAATGACAGCGGTCAACCGGGCCTCAGCAGACCATTTATCAGAAAGCGGTATATCTTCTGGCACTTTGCTTCCTTGGACACTGGCCATCTTGCGCCAGGTATACAGCGATACATCGCTGACCCCTTCACGGCGACAAACTTCGGCTACCGTCAGGTTCAGCGGGGGAAGCAACATCTGAAGCAATGTGGCTTTACGTTCGGGTGAATAGTACGTCACAACCTGTCTCTCTCCGCCCTCGGTATGCTTTTTGGGGTAAATCAGGAGAGGCGACAACTATCCTGACACCGGGGGAAGCCTTCCAGATTTGGCAAAATCCTCAGATACCAATAGCTGAGTTTTTCGATGATGACGCATATGACCTTCGCCGATGCCAAGTAAGCGCAAGCGGACCCGCAAGGAGCTGTTCTTGATCGAGATGGTACGCTGCAAGGGTTTGATTGCACTGATCGAACTTCCGGGGCTTGGTGAAGAACACCGTTCAAATGGTGATATTGTTTGCCTTGTCAAACCTGAAGATGGCATGTCGATGTTTGCTCGCCAGCATGGGAGCGGTGTGCCCGTAACGCTGGAATAACTGCTACGAGGCGCTCGCAACAGCAAAAAAAACATGAAGCGGTTGCCAGATTTGACCGATCTTGAACGGCTAACTTTTTTTGAAACGCCAATGGTTCGGTCGCGAAACATAGGCGGCTACTTCAGACCACCCCTAAGGGGAGATAGTGATGAAGACAGCGATTAGACTGGATAGCAGTGTGAACACTCATTTTAGGAAGTCACTTGCACCACCATTTGGATTGACGACTCAATACCACGAATGTCCTGTTAGACTATACCGTCTCCTCCCCATAAGTCACACCAAAAAGGTCCAGAAGTTCGCTGTGCAGAACAGCTTCGATTTCCATACCCACTTCTTCCTTATCCCCTTCACCGCTGTCCCTCTTTCGGCAACGAATAATTCAGCGGCCAGCGTCGCCGTACTGTCTAGGCGAGAAAATCTGAAAAGTTCTAATTGAGCATGGGATTCGGCTTCTGATAGCGGAGTTATTGGTTGGTACCTGCTTCAGTTGCCGTTCGACAAGCCCGACCGGCAAGTTCTCCACAAGGCTCGCTTTCCATTACAAAAGGCGAGACAGAATCCAAAAATCTGTTGGCCGTATTTTTTGATCGTTTTGCGCATGTCCGACGTGACTCTACCAGAAATTGAATCATCATGAGCCACTTGGCGTTTTTGATCTTACGTTTTCCTTTCATTTTTGATCCCGTCATACGATTTACGAGTATTTTGGTCGAGACGGCAGCTAGATAGCGCCGAAAAGACAGCGTCGATTACTCAATATTAACTATTTCCTTCGATGAATTAACCGCATTCACCAACCGAGCAACGACAACCGACAGCCAGGTCTGGTGGGAAAGCAGCTCTACCGTCTCGGTGCCGTCGGGCATGCAGAATTCATAAAGTGAACGCCAGTCCAAGACATCCTCAGGATCGATCTTCTCATTATCTGTGAAAACCTCTTTAGATGCGAGGCGATATGCAAATGTATCTACGCGAGAGTCAACGGGAGTCCGAAGTTTTACTTGAGCGAAATCGACCACAGTCTCCGCGACCCACCGATGTGAACCATTGAGCTGTGGAGGAACCGCTAGCAGGATACCTACTACACCTTTTTCTGAACTTGGATGATCCAGTTCTATAAAGAGTTCAACCAGATTTTGCCCCGACAGACGCTTGACTATTTCGACCCCTCGCTCAGGATGAATCAGAGTGGCCACCGCTACCAAAACCATAGTGGAGAAGCCTTCAGAGTGGCTATGTGCAGCAACCTGCCTGGAGCTAATTTGAAGAGAAGTCATAAGAGTCACTAAAAAATGAACGCTATAGATTATAGCTCTGTATATCTCAGAAAGGCCTCATCGTTCCTTTTGTGGGTCGAACACAATGGAACTCAAAGAGCCATTTACGGCTGCCGTGGCTGCGGAGCGGCCCCGGTCACCGCTGATAAACCGGCTTAGTTGATCAAAAAGAGCATGGCCAGCCCGAGCGCGTGGCGATGTTGCTGACGACCAGGTACATCGATGGCCTACCCTTGCACCGATTCGAAAAAGTCCTTGGGCGTCACGGCACCGATATCCCGCGCCGGACCTTGGCACGTTGGGTGATCCAATGCAGTGAACACCTCCAGCCATGACTTAACCTAATGTGTGATCAATTACTGGAAAACCCAGTCATCCACTCCGACGAAACCCACGTTCAGGCCTTGAAAGAACCGGATCGAGACCCGACCAGCCAATCGTGGATGTGGGCACAGGCCAGCTGGCCACCGGATCGCAAAGTCGTGCTGTTCGACTCCCCCCCAAGCCGTGCGCAGGACGTACCGCTGCGCCTGCTGGAAAGTTATCGCGGCTACGTGATGACTGACGATTGTACAGGTTACATCGCATTGGCGCTGCAACGGGGCGTGGGGCGACTGGCATGCAAGGCCGATGCTCGCCGGAAGTTTGCGGGCGCACAGAAAGTGCAGCCCAAAGGCAAGACGGGCCGGGGAGATATTGCGATCACGATGATCAACAAGCTGTACGGCATCGAGCGCGACCTGAAAGACTGCAGCGACAAGCAGAGATTGAGCGGGACGGCAGTAAAAGAGTCTGCCAATTTTTGTGCAATCGAAAAGCTGGCTGGATAAAACCCATTCGCAGGTGACGGCAAAAGTGCGCTGGGCAAGGCCGTGCATTATCTGGCGAATAACTGGAGCCGATTGGAGCGTTATGTCGAAGCGGGTTACTTGCCCATCGGTAGAGTCGGGATGTGGCGCGGTGGCTTGCGCTCCGTTTCCACACCCGCTCGTCAAACCGGGCGCGCGCTACTAACGTAACGCATCCGGCTTTCGTCCGAGATTGATAGGCCTTCGCAATCGACACATTGGCCATTCGCGTAGACAACAGATGCAGATCTAGCTTTCCGTATGAAAGGCATCAGGGTGTAGACGGTACCCAGAGCGGTCTCGTCGCTTATGCTTCTTGACCAACCAGCGTCGGATACGGCGCTCAATGTAACGTTGCAGGATTCGGTAGTGTTTGAGGTCGAAATAGCCAGCCCAGCCTCGAAGGATCGAGTTGAGTTCCGCTATCCGGTGCTCTACAGCATCCCATGTCATGCTAATGGCTGCTTCGTTATGAATTGTCCCAATAATCGACTTCATCGCTCCTTTCGAAGCTTGAGTAACGATATAGGTTTTTCCATGAAGGTCATATTGCCTGCCCAAGTTGCATCCCAGAAAGTCGAGTGACTGGTCCGGGAGTTTCAGCAGCGCCGTTTTCTCATCATTAACCGGCAGCCCCAGCCGCACCATTAAATTACTCATCAGCACCATTGCCGTCTCCACTGCCGGGCCGGCAGCAGATCACCATGTCGTCCGCGTAATCCACAATCCTTGCATGCAGACTTTTTGCGTAGCCAAATTTTTCCTAGGCCAGAATGAAGCGCCTGAAGTACACATTGGCCAACAGCGGCGAAATCACCGATCCTTGGGCGCTGCCGCGGTGTGTGTGCTTGGCTTCGTTGGTGCGTCGAAGCGTTCCGTCAATGAGTTCGATAACGGCTACCTCAAGCCATTGCTTAAGCAGCCGCCATACCCTGCCATCCGAGAGCGGAATTGTATTGGAATAGTCACGAAGATCCGTATCGACAACATCTCTCAACCCAATCCTTTCGGTGTAATGGTGCACCTTTCTCACCGCTTCCTTAGCATCTCGAGGAGGTCTGAAACCATACTGCGATGATTGCATATCAGCTTCGAAAATCGCACGGAGATTGACAGCCATTTGAACCACGCTGTCTCGAATACAAGGAATCCCCTAGGGCTTGTTTGAAAAGTCGCCGCGGCTAAAATGACGCGCTCTGGTTGCCGGGAGGGCCGTCATGACGGGTCGATATGATATTTCATCTGAGCGCTGGGCAATGATCGAAGCCATCGTTTCCCCTCCTCACCGCATAGGGCGCCCAAGGCGCGATGATCGTCAGATGCTCAACGGCATCTTCTGGATCTTGTGCTCAGGCGCCAAATGGCGTGATCTTCCAGAGCGCTTTGGGCCTTGGAAAACCGTTTACCAGCGCTTCCGACAATGGCGTGACAACGGTACTTTCGAGCAGGTTTTGCGCAATTTACACTCGTTTGCGTGAAGACGGCTTCATCGACCTGGATACCTGGATGGTCGATTCGACATCCATCCGAGCTACCCGAGCAGCCAGCGGTGCTGGAAAAAAAGCGGCCCGCAGGAACCCCGTCACCACTGCCTCGGCCGTAGCCGAGACGGATTGACCACCAAGATTCATCTCGCCTGTGATAGCAACGGCTTCCCGCTGACGGTCATGCTGCCGCGCGGTGAAGAAGCCGACTCGCGCTACTTCATGCCGCTACTGGAGCAGATCAGCCTGCCAGGTAACAGGGGTCGTCCGCGTATGCGCTGCCGGTATGTACTGGCCGACAAGGGTTATGACAGCCAGATGCTGCGTCAATACTGTGATCGCTATGGCGTGCAGCCGATCATTCCCTTGCGCAGGATGCATCGCAAGCCTCGGCCAGGCCTGCCTCGACTATTCGACAGGCCGCAGTATAAAAAGCGCAACGTAATCGAGCGGCTGTTCAGTTGGCTCAAGGAAAAACGTCGACTCTGTACGCGATACGACAAGCTGGCGAGCAGCTTCTAAGCCATGGTCACGCTGGCCTGCATCGAGAAGTGCTTGCGGGCTGACTTTTCAGGCAAACCCTAGTTTTTTACCGATCGACAATAATGCCGCCGAAAGAGCGATAAAGCCTTTTGTTATCGGGCGCAAGGCCTGGCTATTCAGCGACACGCCCAAAGGTGCAACCGCCGGTGCCCAGATCTACAGTTTAGTCGAGACCGCCAAGATCAACGGGCAGGAGCCCTATACGTGGCTACGCGACGTACTGGAGCGATTGCCACATGTGCAGTCGGTCGCCGACTACGATGCTCTGCTGCCGTGGAACTGCTCACCAGAGATGCGACGGTAAACGAGGCGGTAGTCTGACGGTAGGTGTGGTTCGTGGATCGGATACGATAAAACCCAGCCGCAGGTCACGGCACAAAGTGCGTTAGGCAAGGCCGTGCATTACTTGGTAAACAACTGGAGTTGTTTGAAGCGCTATGCCGAAGCCGGCTTTTTACCCATAGGTAGAGTCGGAATGTGGAGCGGTGGCTTGCACTCCGTTTCCACACCCCGCTCGTCAAACCGGACGTGCGCTACTAACACATCCGGCTTTCGTCCGAGATCGATTGGCCTTCGCGCTTGACACGTCGGTCATTCGCACAGGCAACTGGTGCAGGCCTAGCTTTGCATAATAGGAACACGGTACCCGGAACGGCCTCGTCGCTTGTGCTTCTTGACCAACCGTTGGCTACCAACTCGATGCTGCTGGCCCGCCGCCCGCAAGACCCGATAAAACGTCGCTTCAGTCGCCAGAGGGCGCGTTCGAAATAAGACATAAGGGAACACCGTACTGGAAAAGTTAGGTGTTGCACTCAGTTTCCGCGGCCGCCAAACCATGACGACACTTTATATTATAGAACATCTCGATGTAACCGAACACATCACTACGGGCCTCTTGTCGTGGGGCTGTAGATCTCTCGCTTGATTCGGTCCCGTTTCAAAAACTGGAAATCTCTTGGACAGGGCGTTATCATGACTTATAAGAGCATGGTTCTAGCAAATCTCCGCTCTAAGCTAGGGGACCGGCTATTACTGTAGCGGCTCACTTCTTCTGATTCGTCATCAGTGTTTTCGAACAGATCATCATATTGTTGCTTTGCTTCTAGATAACGTAAGATGTGCGATTGCGTAAATCTGTCAAAGTTCAATATTTTTCGGTCTGTCGTCGTATATTGGCCCCCCAGGCGGGCCAGCGAAGTCCATTGCGCATAGAGTGGTGAAATATTTGATTTCGCCAGTCGTTGTTTGAAAAAATCTATTGCCCCCCTTCGCTCTTGTGTTTTCGGTATAGGGAGGGACCACTCAGAATAAATTTGGTATTTTGGATCCGCGTGGGTGTTGGGCGCAGTGGTATCTAGCACTTGGTTAATAGAAAAAGCACCATGCCGAAGTAAATGCGCAACCGGAAATGTTACCCATGAGTCCGCGATAGTCACTCGATCCGTTTGCCTATGGTCACCAATAACAACGAAGGCATGATCAACCCCTTCAGCATTTACTCGACTGACAGGCGCGTTTCTAGGAGATCCCGCGATCAGAGCAAACGTTACCTGAGAGTGCTCTCCGCAATTCCCGGCTCCAGAGCGGATTATGTTCTCAAGTGTGGTTCCATTAGGGGCTAGTAGGCGCTCGCGCCTCCGATGGACATTTTCAGCATTTGTCAACCAAACGTCGACGATTTGATTGGGCGAGCCGTATGGTAGAAGCTTTTTTGTAACGGTTATTGCCTTGTCTGCCAACTGTAATGCCTGTGTTTCAACATCTGTAGTTCTAATTTTTTTCTCACGGAGTTCTAAGTCGAAGAATTGGTGAGCATCGGCAAGACGGCTGAGCTCGTGCTGATCCGAACGCCGAACAGGCAGTAGATCAAGATCATCTAGTTTTAGTATTGGCATGTGCCCCCCATTTTTGGTTAATTTTAATCCACCCTACTCCCATAATCCATTCTACCTAGCGGCGTTTTTCAAGGTAGTTGTCGCGTCAACCGTTTAACTATGCCGCTTTTTTTCACGTGCAGCTCTGAGTCTGCCGGGAGTCAGCGCTTCCTACGTGGCAGTGCAACCCTAGGAAAACCGAGGCTTGCTGCGTAAGGCTCATAAAAGGTCTCATAACGTGTGCGAATCATTGCGGCTGCCAAAGAGGGCGTAAGCTCTGCTGCACTGAGCTCCTCAGAATGCCCCATCCCCCCAGAGTTATCAGTGTATTGTGCACTACCCCCGCTCCCGTAGACATTTTCCAGCCTCAAAGTGAGCCACTTTCAAAGGCCTCAGGACTGACGCCGCCCAGGTGACTGTGATGACGCGTTCGGTTGTAAAACGCCTCAATGTAATCGAATACGTCGGCACGGGCCATGTCCCGGGTTTTGTAGATCCTCTTGCGGATGCGTTCTTTTTTCAGGCTCCTGAAAAAATGCTCAGCCACGGCATTGTCCCAACAGTTTCCTCGGCGGCTCATACTCGGCTCGAGGTGGTTGGCCAGACAAAAGCGTTTCCAGTCATCGCTACCATATTGGCTACCCTGATCCGAATGCATGATGACTCTGGTTTTAGGTTTACGGCGCCATACCGCCATGAGCAGCGCGTCCAGCGCCAGCTTCTTGCCTAGCGTTGGCTTCATTGACCAGCCGACCACCTTGCGAGCGTAGAGATCCAGTACGACAGTCAGATATAGCCATCCCCGCCATGTTCGGATGTAAGTGATATCGGTCACCCAAGCCTTATTAGGGGCATCGACAGTGAAGGCCCGCTTAAGTCGATTGGGGGCAATGATCGATGGTCTGCCTTTGATTGCGCGCGGGGCTTTATATCCGGTGAGCGCCTTGATTTTATTGGTGCGCATCAGTGCCGCGACACGGTGCTTGCCGCAACTTTCTCCAGCCTCGCGCAAGTCAGCAAACACCCTCCGTGCGCCATAAACACCTCGACTGGCCGCATAGGAGTCGCGGATCAGCCCTAACAGCCGACCATTCTCTTCTTCGCGATCAGAAACAGGCTTGTGTAGCCATTGATAGAACCCGGCACGAGCAACTCGCAAAACCCGACACAGCGTAGTGATGTCGGTGCTCGTTCATTAAGCGGTATTTCACTCGGGTTCCCTGGCGAAGTACCGCGCTGTTTTTTTAATATGTCGCGCTCTTCTTCCAAGCGTCGCATTTGGGCTCGCAGCCGCAAAATCTCGCTTTTGGCTTCAAGCAACTCGCTGGCCTGTTTCTCGGTTTTGTCAGGCGTCACGGCGTTGACCTATTTGTAGAGGCTGTGGGTCGAAACGCCGAGGCGCTCGGCTGTTTCCGCGACGGAGTATCCGCGTTCAATAACTTGCCTCACGGCTTCTGCCTTGAATTCCGGCGTGAATCGTTGGGTGCTCATAAACTTCCTCCTATGCTCAAAGCATAGGCTGGAGATGTCTACGATGCCGGGGGGGGGCAGTCCATACGCCTTATCAGGGCGTACACAACAACGCGGCCGAAAGAGCGATCAAGTAGTTTGTCATCGGGCGCGAGGCCTGGCTGTTGAATGATATCGTCAATGGTGCCATTGCCCGCGCGAAGATCTACAGCTTGCTCGAGACCGCCAAGGTCAACGGCCAAGAGCCTTATACGTGGCTGCGCCACGTACTTGAGCGGCTGCCGCACGCCTCGTCAGTAACAGACTACGAAGCTCTGCTTCCATGGAATTTCTCGCCCGAAATGGCACATTAAACCGTTGACCCACCATTGGGCAGATGGAGTTTATGGATCGCATACGATAAAGAGATCGATGGTAGTGAATTAATCCTGCGTTGCTGCCTGCTTTGTGGGTGGCCGAATGGCAGGATAACTGTGGAATCCGCAGACTTACAACCCAAAACCGTCTCCGTGGCTTAAGCAAGCCGCGGACGTTCTCACTTCACTTGCTCGTGCAGCACGAACGCAGGGCATTTGATTTTCTAGTGCTACTTATGAATCACCACACTAGGGTTTGTCTGAAAAGTCGCCTCGGCTAAAATGACGCGCTCTGGTTGCCGGGAGGGCCGTCATGACAGGTCGATATGATATTTCATCTGAGCGCTGGGCAATGATCGAAGCCATCGTTTCCTTTCCTCAACGCATGGGGCGCCCAAGGTGGGATGATCGTCAGATGCTCAACGGCATCTTCTGGATCTTGTGCTCAGGCGCCAAATGACGTGATCTTCCAGAACGCTTTGGGCGTTGGAAAACCGTTTACCAGCGCTTCTGACAATGGCGTGACAACGGTACTTTCGAGCAGGTTTTGCGCCATTTACACCTTCGTTCGCGTGAAGACGGCTTCATCGACCTGGATACCTGGATGGTCGATTCGACATCCATCCGAGCTACCCGAGCAGCCAGCGGTGCTGGAAAAAAAGGGGCCCGCAGGAACCCCATCACCACTGCCTCGTCCGTAGCCGAGGCGGATTGATCACCAAGACTCATCTCGCCTGTGATAGCAATGGCTTCTCGCTGACGGTCATGCTGTCGCCCGGTGAAGAAACCGACTCGCGCTACTTCATGCCGCTAGTGGAGCAGATTAGCCTGCCAGGGGGGCGTCCGCGTAAGCGCTGCCGGCATGTACTGGCCGACAAGGGTTATTACAGCCAGATGCTGCGTCAATACTGTGATCGCTATGGCGTGCGGCCGATCATTCCCTTGCGCAAGATGCATCGCAAGCCTCGGCCAGGCCTGCCTCGACTATTCGACAGGCCGCAATATAAAAAGCGCAACGTAATCGAGCGGCTGTTCAGTTGGCTCAAGGAAAAACGTCGACTCTGTACGCGATACGACAAGCTGGCGAGCAGCTTCAAAGCCATGGTCACGCTGGCCTGCATCGAGAAGTGTTTGCGGGCTGACTTTTCAGACAAACCCTAGCTTGAAATGTGGGGATCATGGATCGGAAGCTGAACGCCAGTAATGTCAAGAACCGCAGGTTATTAAATTTCAGTAGAGCGCTATTGATAAGTCGAGATCCTAACTGGCTTAGGGGCGTAATATCGCTCACGGACCTGGCTTCTGTCTAAGCATCTGACGGATTATACTAAACAGCATGCGAAGATACACATCATGTGCTAGCTTAATTAAAGGATGGACGGGACAGATTTATAAAATTTTTTTGAAACGTCAGGAGATAGATATGTTTAAAAATGAAATGATTCGATCAAAAAATGCAATAAAGAAGAAACATATTGGCAGCCCGACTCTACTCACTGAATCAGAAGAACTTTGCGCTATACAAGCGCTGCTCAAGGGGGATAAAAACTCCATAGAAAATCATCGGGCACTATCAAGTTGGAAAAAACTACCGCGAGACTTATGCTTAGTGCATACACTTAAATATGAGGAACACACAAATTCAGAATTGCTGGGTGAAAGCGCTGAGAAATGCTTTTCAGAGTGGGACGCAATAAGCACAAGCCTTCTTTCTCGACGAGATTACGTTAAGAGCACAAAGCTCGACGTTCAGAATTTGATAAGCACCGGTAAATTTATTACCAAGGCTAATCCTTTGACTTTTGGAGAGATTGCGTTTGTTCTTGATGTTTCCCCCTCAAATATAATTGGTACTTTTCCTTATGATGTATGGTTTAATAATCACGCAGGCATGAAAGGGAACGCAGCGGCAACGCAATCCATTGAAGGCAAGGGGGCATTATCCAATGCAATCTTTAAAGGGATCCCCAAAAGGAGTGCGCCATCAGATTTGTCACTACCTAAAGGAACTTATCTTGATGTTCGGCATTATTTAGAAATCCTCAGGGAACAACGAAAATATGCACCTCCTCACCATTCTGAGATAATAGTCACAGGAAAGGAGGGAGTTTATATTCATGCGGGCATGCCCAAAACCGCGCCTGTCAGAGTCAAAGAGATTTTAGTAATGCCTAGCGGTCAGGTTGAGTGGCACGATGGACAGCCCATAATTCAAGATGATCTTGCTTACACCTTACGTATTCTAAAATTACTTAATCACAACATTCCCATAAATTTTCTCAAATAGTCACGCATTGAGGGAAACTCTGAAAAAGATTTCCTAATTTTGAAAATTTCCGGACATCAGTTGCCGAGCTTTTTCGATGATGAAACAGCTGTCTTCGTCGACGCCGAATACGCCGGCAAGCGCAAGCAGACCCGTAAGGAATTGCTCCTGATCGAGATGATCAGGTGGTGCCCTAGAAGGATTTGATTGCCCTGATTGAGCCCTATTATCCAATAGGAGAAGGTGGCCGTCCCCTTTTACCCACTGATGACGATGCTGTGTGTTCATCTGATGCGGAACTGATTCGGTAACAGCGATCCGGCGATGGAAGAAGCGCTGTATGAGACGACCATCCTGCGTCAGTTTGAGACATGAGCCTGAAAAACCACCATTCTCAACTTTCGTCGTCGGTTGGAAAAGCACGAGCTGGGAGTGCGATCCATAAACCCCACCTACCGCAAGGTAACGCCTTGGTTTATCGTGGCATTTCCGGCGAGCAGTTCCACGGTAGCAACGCTTCGTAGCCCTCGACCGACGAGGCATGCGGCAATCGCTCCAGTAAGTGACGCAGCCACGAATAGCCAGCTTTTCAACTGGTTGAGGATCGGCTAGCTTCTTTCCTGCCGACCGATAAACCGCTGTTCATCGCTGGCATCCTTGAATTCGCGTTCGATGCCATACAACTTGTTGAACATTGCCAGCACGATATCGGCGCGGCCGGTCTAACCCTTGGGCTGTACATTATGCGCCTCTCGACGAACTTACGTCGCGCATGAACCATACAGGCCAGACGCACGACACCGGGCTGCAACGCCAACGCGTTGTAACCCACATAATCATCGGTCATCAAGTGCCGCGATAGCCCTCCAGCGAACGCAACGGTACTTCCTGCGCACGGCTGGTAGTGTAGTCGAACAATACAACTTATCGATCAGGCGGCCCATTGACCTGCACCCACATCCAGGATTGGCTGGTCGGGTCACGGTCCGGTTCTTTTAGTATCTGGGCACGAGTTTCATCGCAGTGAATCATTGGGCTTTCCAGCAACCGGTCACGCAGATTCAGCAGCGGCTGAAAATGCTCACTGCATTAGATCACCCAGCGCGCCAGCGTTTGCAGGGGGAAGTCGATGTCATGCCGACCCAGCACCGTTTCGAAACGATGCAATGGCAGGCCATCGATAGTCAGCAGCATCTCCAGCACGCTTGGGCTGACCATGCTTATTTCGATAAACTGCGCCGGCTTGTCAGCGGTGACCGGGCGGTTTAGCAACCACGGCAGCCGTAGACTTTTCGCACGTGTTTGAGCACGCGGACCTGCATCGGCACGATATCGAGTTGCTCGCGGGTTTCTTCGCTAATGACATGCTTACGGCAACCGTAGGTACAGGTCAGCCCACGTTCAGGCAGGTCGTGGATAATTTAGATGCGCGGTAATCCAGCCGACAGTGGTTTGCGTTTTCCACGGCGCTTGGTCGGGGCAACTACTTCAGTTTCCTCATCCGTCTTATCCGTGACGGGGACAGCGACACTTTCAGCCTCATTGAACAGCATAAATTGCGGGTTCAGGTCAACGATCTGGTCTTTGTCCACTTGACGCTCACAGAGCATCTGCACAAGCATTTGCTTGAGCAGATCTGGATCATCGGGGAGGTGATCGAGCATGGAAATCATGGCCCGTATTATACCCAACTACGCGACCAATCGCGGCGTCAAAACTTGATGGGGACGGTTGCGCCACAGATCAAAACCGTCGAGTAGCCAGTTCAATTCCTGGACACTTAACGCTATGGCCTCCTCGGTGGCCTCGGGCGATGCTTTGAAACGTTCGGTCTCCAGGCACTTGAGCCAAAGGCAGAAACCATTGCGCTGGTAAGTAGGCCGTAGGAGTTTCCACCTTCAGCCTCTCGCAGAACCGTATGTGAGCCTCTCAACTCCTACGGCTCCCGTTGCCCAATCGATCTCTACTTCCATAAACATGCCAGTGCACGAACAACGATGGGCATGCCTTCTTCCTTCGTTTGAGCCAGTCAGCACTGCGGCGCTTGTGCCCGCCAGTGGTTTGTATTTCTGACGTGCCCAGCGCTGTAACTCCAAATCAAAGTGATTTAAAACCTTGCGCGTAACCGTTTTGTAGAAAGCCCCATAGGGATGACGCGTCGATATTTGCTCGCCAGCATGGTAGAGGTGTGCCCGTACCGTGGAAAAGGGCTGCTACGAGGAACCCGCAGCAGCAAAAAACACGACCTGATTACAGATTTGACCGATCTTGAACGGCAGCCGTTTCTTGAAAGCGCCCATGGTTTGGTCGCCAAAACATAGGCGGCTACTTCAGGCCATCCTTAAGGGAAGAGTGTGATGAAGTGTTAGGTTTTATTAATATAACATATGTACAAAATGGATTTCCGGCCTGCATGCACACGCTTTCAAATGACAATTTGTAATGCTCAATGAGCCGAAAGACAAACTTCCCAACCGGGGTGTAAGGAAAAATCTCCTTTAGTTCCTGGGCGTTTAAATTCTGGGTTACCCTGATGGTGTCATCATTGTCAACAGAGTCCAGTACAATCTGTCTAGGAAATTGCCCATAAAACCCACTACGCCTCGATATCACTTCATACTGATATCTTAATATATCGGAGGCATGGTACGGGCTAGTTTTTTTCTGCCTTACATTATTTAATAATGTCCAAACCTCAGGTTCAAATCTATTTTCGAATACATTCTCGAAATTCTCCTCGCTTGCCTCAAGATCAAATGAAGTAATCTCATAAGAACATCCCTCCGATATTTGGTGATCAAAAGCTTTGGTGCATTCAATATAGTTTAGTATATTGCTCGGCAATATTGATGGCGCCATATATTTTTCAATACTCACTGGTGACTGGTCCGAAAAAAAGCTACCACTATTCAGATTGTTTTTTTTGCCTTCGAATATATCTTGAAATAATCTATCTTTCGTTTCTTGAAACCTTATTTTTGCCGCCTCGCTTATACTAAATGTAAAATCAATAGGAAAAACTTTATTATCTGCAGCGGAGTAGATAAAGTTTTTTAATTGCATATCGTTATGAACCAGTCCTTTCTCTTCCATTTCATCTAACGCTTGACGAAGCAGTTGGCTTTTTTCGCGCACCTCATTTGAACGCATATTTGACATAGGTATACCGTTAATTCTTTTTATTTTTAAGAATAAAAGATTCTTTTCCACATCAATAACTACCTCTGAAAAACCGTCCCCATATAAAGTATTCAGCCCTTTTTTCTCACTCCAAACGAATTCAATACCTTTTTTCGCCTTCACATCGTCTTCGCTAATGTCATGCATTTTTTTGTAGACACTCTTGCCATCCTTTCCTGCATACACTAATCCCTCCCCCCCTCCGCCGACGACAACATTAAAGTCAACTTCAGCGGCGGCAGAAATAACCATATAGTTCATTCTTGTGTTTCCATCAATACAGAGCATACGCTTTGAGGCGCCCGCCCAAGTTGGCATTATTGAATTTAGAGTTGCATTCGTGCTATCCGCACCATACCTCTCGCCGGCATTTACTTGCTCGCTCTGCCCCCACATTCTTTCGACAGCAGCCCTTACATTCATATCCACTGACAAACCAGCATCTGACTCTTGGTCGCAATCAGTTGCCGAAACTACTTTTCGCTTACCTGATTGTGTTTCTTTGAATTGCCTCATATCTTTTGCCTCTCTAAGTTATCACTATCTTCCAATGCTTGATGCCTTACTGCGTGACAATAGTCCTAGTTGCAAAGGAACTGAAGTACCTGCATAGGCTTCAAATCTCTGGCTATGCAACATATCAGTCTGATCTCTCGCAGCGAGTGCGGATACTACGATAACTTAAGATAGTGTTCAGCAGCGATCCCAATTTCGCCGATTAGGTGGTCGATGTGGTCGGTGGACGAGAAGTTGGATCGCACTTGGCCAATTTTACCGCTGCGCCCAAGTCAAATCGGATGTCGCACGCACGATTACAAGCGTCTTGGAACCGCCAGTCTGTGCGCGGCTTTCGATCATGACGGGGCAGGTGATTGGCCGGATTACACAGCGTCATCGGGCCAGGGAGTTTCTGGCTTTCCTGCAACAGACCGACCGCACCACGCCGGCCGGATTGGATCTGCATGTGATTTTGTACAACAGCTCAACCCACAAGACAGCCGCCTTCGGTGTTCATGCACTTTTCCTCGAACTATTCGCCTGGCCAAGACCCCTATACGTGGCTGAGCCACGTACTGGACCGATTGCCGCATGCCTCGTCGATCGAGGACTACGAAGCGTTGCTACCGTGGAACTGCTCACCGGAAATGCCACGATAAACCAAGGCGTTACCCTGCGGTAGGTGGGGTTTATGGAGCGCACTCCGAGCGCGCGAGTTGCGGGTTTAATACGGAGAACCGAACGAAAACGACCTTGAAATACGACGTTTCGTTAGTTTTCGTAAAATAGTGCCGCGGGTCGGGAAAACTACAACTTACCGTCGATGCGCGGCAAGTTAATCGGAGCATCCTAGATGATTGATACGGGCACGCCCGGATTATGAAACTTTACGGCATCAAGAGCAGTTTGTAGATCTTCATTTAGTATCGGGGCGCCATTTTTCCACTGAACCTCCTCCCTAGGTAAAATTAGAATCTCTTTAACTGTTATAGCCTTAGACGGCGAACGCCCTGGATGAATATACACCCCTTCTTTTCCGGTGATAATTATTTCATTATGTTCAGCACCCTCTCGCCTTTGCCCCTCAAGAATGTCGAGATATGATCGAATCTCAAGATATGTCCCGTTAGGAAGCTTAGCTTTATCATTGTCTTTAGCAATACCCTTGAAGATAGCGTTCGCAAGCGCACCTTTATTAACAGGCAAGCTTTGTAATTCATCTGGAATTTTTCGTATGCCCACATGATTATCAAACCAAACATCATGAGAGAACGTCCCAATTATATTGGAAGGAGATACGTCAAGAACGAACGCAACCTCACCATAAGTTATTGTTTCAGACGAACTATAATATTCACTCATTGTTTTGGCGTCAGCGTCGGACTCAAGGGTAAATATTGCTCCGCTGCTTGAGCCTACAAGATTGAAAAATGCTTTTTTATATACGGAAATTGGATTTTTCGAAAAGATTGTTTTTCTATCCTTGACATCAATGACACTCGCACTTATCGCATCCCATGATGATAAGCACTTGGTCGCATTTTCCTTGAGTAACTGTGAGTCCATATGGAAGCCAAGGTGGACCGCATGAACTAATTTTATATCCCTCGGCATCACATCCCACCCCCTTAACGCAATGAGGTTCTGAAGAGCGCTACTATTTTTACGCAATAACGCCTTCACAACCTCTGAGTTTTCATTTAGATCAGCAGGCTTTGGCTTTCCGATCGTTTTTTTCAACTGCTTCCTAGATAACGGGCTTTTGCTTTTAAACATCGTTTCTCCGCCTTGAGCTTTCAGCTAATATAAGGGGTCAAAGATTGCATCCATGAAATAAGAAACAATAATGTCGTTCTTATGATTCCATCGCCAGAGCCAAAAAATCCGAAATGGCCCAGCCAATTCTACCTATGGTATGATGGTAGCATCAGGTGCAGGCCTGACAGTCCCGAATCCCTAAAAAACCGAACGCTGCCTCCAACCGTTAATTGGTGGTAACTGAAATCTATCGGTGAACACTGGCTAATGGCTTTCGGAGCCCACGCTTGCCCCGACCTCTGCCGCATTATAGCTTGCATGACCCTGGAAGGCAGATTACCTGACTGTCGTCTTGGATCTTTGTACGCGTCGGATCGTGGGTTGGGCGCTGTCGGAAAAGCCAGACGCTGAGCTGTTGATCAAAGCGTTGGATATGGCCTACGAGCAACATGGCAGGCCTTCGGATCGGACCAAGGATCGCAAGCAAGCCTACGTCAGCGGTTGTGGCGATACCGCATGCGCCAGAGCATGAGTCGACGAGGAAACTTCTGGGATAACGAACCGATGGAGCGCGTATTTCGTAGCTTGAAGACAGAATAGATACCGACCGTGGGCTATCGAACTGTGTAGGAGGCACAGCGCAATATCAGCCATTTTTTAATGCATCGCTACAACTGGGTTCGACCTCACCAATTCAACGAGGGGTTGGCACCAGCGCGGGCCGAGGAAAAACTTAACGTCGTGTCCGGGATTAGTTGACCCTTCAAATGGGGACGGCCCCGTCATCCAGGTAGCGCGACAGCGCTGCCCAGCGTTTGAGGCTGTAATCCAGCGCCTTGGCGATGGCCGAACCCTCAGGCACAAGCTGTCTTTGGGCGATCATCCAGGTATGAAGTGCGTCGGCGATTGGCGCTGCTTTTTCCTGCCGTATTCGCTGCCGATCACCCGGCTCCAGCTCTCGGACTTCTCGCTCAACTTCGTACAAGACCGCGATGTAGTGCAGCGCTTTTTCGGCGACCTGGCTCTTGTTGGTCGCGTGCAAATCGAAGAACTTCCGGCGGGCATGGGCCATGCAGCCGATCTCCGTAACGCCCAGTTCAAAGCCTGCCTTGTAGCCGGCAAAGTCATCGCAGACCAGCTTGCCGTCCCAACTGCCCAAGAAGGCTCGGGCATGTTCGCCAGCGCGGCTCGGGCTGAAGTCGTAAACGACCGCCGCCAGGTTGGAGAACTGACTGGTGGCATAGGCCCAGACGTAAGCGCGATGAGTTTTCTTCGCGCCAGGTGTCAGCATTTGTACCGGCGTTTCGTCAGCGTGGACAACGCCGTATGTCAGCACGGCTTCGCGCAACGCATCAACCAGCGGCTGTAATTGCACGCCGCAGTCGCCCGCCCACAGCACCAAGGTCGAACGGGCGATGGGCAGCCCGGCGCGGCCGAAGATTTTCTCTTGGCGATACAGCGGCAGATGGTCGGCGAACTTGGCCACCATGATGTGGGCCAGCAGGCCGGCGGTCGGGCTGCCCTTGTCGATGACCTGCGCCGGAACCGGTGCCTGGATCAGGGTTTCGCACTGATCGCAGACCCACTTGCCACGGATGTGACGCTCCACTGTGAACACGCCCGGCGTGTAGCCGAGCTTCTCGCTGACATCCTCGCCGATGCGCTTGAGGGCGCAACCGCACTGGCAGTGGCTGCTGTCCGGTTCGTGATGGATCAGCGTGCGAGGAAACTACGGTGGCAGCGGTGCGCGCTTGGGTTGCTGGCGCACTTTGGCTTCGACAGGTGCCGGTTGCAGCGCCTCAAGTTCGGCTTCGATAGCGGCGATATCCGTATCGATCAAGGCGTCGAGCAGGCTGGCTTGATTCGGGCTCAACTGCTCGCTGCGCTTGGCAAACTTGAAGCGTTTGAGCAGTGCGATCTCGTGGGCCAGTTTCTCGTTGACCGACTTGTGATGAGTGATTTGCTTGTCCATCGTCTCGACGCGCTGGATCAACTGCGCCGCCAAGGCGCGCAGTTCTTCAGGGTTTAATTGATCGAGATACGGATGCGAAGTCATGCCACCGATTTTGCCAGAGAGGGCTAGTGGAGGCGATAGACGGATGGGCCAATTGCGCTGGCAAGCGCGCCATGGCAGACAAGTTAGAGCACCGTGATGGCTCCTCCGGAACCGACGCGTTGCCAAGGTAAACCGAGCACCAAGGCTTGAAGTTGCTCTGCATCCAACTCGACTTCAGAGCCGTGCCGCACGCCCGGCCAAAAGAAGCGCCCTTGATTCAAGCGCCGGGCTGCAAGCCAAATCCCCAAACCATCATGCACCAGCACTTTCATGCGATTGGCACGACGGTTGGCAAACAGATAAGCACAGTGCGGCTTCGCCGCACCGAACACCGCCACGACCCGCGCCAGCGCAGTTTCAGTGCCGGCGCGCATGTCCATGGGCTCGGTGGCGAGCCAGATGGAGTCGATGCGGATCATCGCAGCAGGTCTCGCAGGAAAGCAGAACACCCCGCTGCATTTTCTGCCGGCCAACTCACCAGGACTACGCCTTTTGAATGCGGCACTTCGATTCGGATCGTGGCAGGAAGGGCCTGATGCATCTGCACCGGCGGCGATGTCTTGACCGGGATGACGGCGGTTTGAAGTGTCAGATTTTTCTGCGCATGCACGCGTATCCATTTATGGACGAGGTTGGCGTTGAGATTGTGGGTCAACGCGACATTGGCGATCGAGGTGTCAGGCTGCGCGCATTCGGCGATGACCTGGGCCTTGAAGGGCTTGGAATAGGAACGGCGTTCTTGTGGCATAGGCGTCCGCTTAAAAAGGCTAAAAATGGTGTCCATTTAATTTGAACTGACCCCACAAAGTTGGACGATTTTCTATCTATGCCTGAGCGGCCTGAATTCTGTATTCAACAGGACTCAGGCCGTTTAGCTTCAGTCTGAGACGCGAGTGATTGTAATACTGGATGTACTCGTCGATGCCTGCGTGAAGCTCATCCAGGTCGTTAAATTTGTTCAGATAAAAAATTCGGACTTCAGTGTGCCGAAGAAACTCTCCATGGTCGCGTTGTCATAGCAGTTACCCTTGCGCGACATGCTCGGCGTAACGGAGCGTTTTTGAGAGCCCGCAGGTAAATGGGCATTCGATACTGCCAGCCCTGGTCTGAGTGCAAAACCGGTTTCTCATGCGGCTGAAGCCGCTTGAATGCACCTTTGAGCATCTTCCCGACCATATCGAACAGCGGTCTTCTGGCAACCTCGTAGGAAATGATTTCGCCGTTGTACAGATCCAAAACGGGAGACAGATAAAGTTTCTGACCTCCAACTTTGAACTCTGTAACGTCGGTTACCCACTTTTGATTGGGTGACGGAGCTTCGAACACACGCTTCAAAAGATTAGGCGCTGCCTTGCCTACCTCCCCCTTGTAGGCCCTGTATTTCTTCACCCGCACCAAGCTCTTGAGCTGAAGCTGCGCCATCAGTCGCTGAACAGTCTTGTGATTGGCGAGATGACCAGCGCTCCGTATAGCAGCCGTTATGCGGCGATAGCCATACCGGCCCTTGTGCTCGTCGAACGTCGAGCGAATCTTGTCTTTCAGCTCTGCGTACTTATCAGCCGCTTGCAGCGCCTTTTGCTGATAGTAAAAGGTGCTGCGTGCCAAACCGGCAAATTTCAGCAAACTTTCGAGAGAATGCAGCGGCCTCAGTCCTATTACGATTTGCGCTTTTTCTGCTGCGCTACTCGTTTCTTCTCCTGAACCAAGGCATCGAGCTTTTTTTGGTAGTCGTTTTCCATCCGTAACTGCTTCACCTCGGCAAGCAAATCATCGCGTGAGCGCGATTCATCATCGGTTGAGCTGGGTTGAACAGGAGGAATGGTGGTCGGCATTTTTTTCGGACGTCCGGCTCTATTAGGCTGCTTGGTAAGGGCATCAAAACCGCCCTCATCAAAGCGGCGTTCCCAGACGCCGATGATGCCGAACTTACGGATGTCGAACAAGGCCGCCGTCTGCCGATAGGACAGCTGTTCCTCACGCATACGTTTCAAAACAGACAGTTGAAGTCGTTGCTATAGCGCTGCAGTGTTTTCTCTTTAAGTCCAGCAACGCCATGCACTTGATAGGCCGCGACCCACTGGCGAAGGGATGAAAAGTCCACATTGTGACGGTGGGCAACATCCCTCAAATCCGCGCTACCGGAACAATAGTCCTGCACGGCTGCGAGTTTTGCTTGCTCTGTGTACTTACCCATGACACCCCCCAAGGTTGTGTCCAACCTTTGGGGGTCAGTTCAATTTAGGTGGACACCATCGCCTCAAGCGACGGTGTCAGGAAGGTGTGTTGCCCGGACGGTTACGCTCCACTTATATAAGTACTTGGTTAAACGGCTAGAACTGGTGCCCCCGTAGTGCACGCCATGTTTGACCTTGCGGACCTAGGTAAATGACTTGACCGGACGGATATCGTTGCCGCTCTCTTTAGATTGACTAGACAAGCGATACTTGCATAACAATCGGTGCGCTTACAATATTCATGTGAGCTGCTCGCGTGAGTAATTAATCGCTCACACACCAAGCCCAGTAGCCCTGCTATCTTTCAAGTCATTAAATTTTGTCTGAGATTATAAATATGAAATATTAATTTCAGCCCCCTCCATTTGATACTTTCTGATTACTTAGCACTCAAGCCTTCCAGTCAAAATACGACCCATCCACCGAAAATATGAGTTGATGGAATAACTTGCCACCACTGCCCTCCCTTCGTCATATCATCGCCAAAACCTGGCATTTCATTGTCCGATACCCCATTACAAATCCAAACGCTATACTGAGGAGTCCCATTACCGCTTTCTCCAAAGGCTCGATCGGGCATCACACCATCGCTATCTGTGTAGCCAGAACTCTCTTGACCGTCAAGAACGGAACAGATCTTCACACCTGACACGCCATTACCCTGTTCATCTTTCACCTTCACACCCAGATAATAAGCCCACCTGGTTTTTGAAGGAAACCACGCGATCGCATCCCATCTATGCTTATATTCTACTATGCGTATTTTTTTTCCTTTGATGGAAATACTATCACTATAAGCTATATCACCTTCGAGGGACTGATACTGCCCCTTTGGGGTAATTTCCAACCTGACTTCATAGCCCGCATAACTGGAATCAGGCGTCCAGTTTAAATTTTTTGCCGCTTCCGCTACCGGTGCTATCCAGCTGTTAGCATTCTTATACTTCCATTGATACTTTGACGCATCTGTACCGGTGCCGTTGCCTTCATAGTTGTATGTTGCCCCTAATGGTGAATTTGCATTGCCCGTACCAACTACCTTTATATTGCTGACAACCGGCTTTTTGTAGATGGTAATACTATTACTGTAGACCATATCGCCTTCAAGCGACTGATTCTGCCCCTTAGGGGTTATCTCTAACCTGACCTGATAACCCGCATAAGTGGAGTCCGGCGTCCAGTTTATATTTTTTGCTGCTGCAGCTACGGGCGCAATCCAGTCATTACCATTCTTATATTTCCACTGATACTTCGAAGCATCTGTGCCGGTGCCGTTGCCTTCATAAGTATATGTTGCATCCAATGACGAGTTCGCCTCGCCGGTCCCGACTACCTGCACATTACTGACAACCGGCTTTTCGTAGATGGTAATACTATTACTGTAGGCTATATCGCCTTCAAGCGACTGATTCTGCCCCTTAGGGGTTATCTCTAACCTGACCTGGTAACCGGCATAAGTGGAATCCGGCGTCCAGTTTATATTTTTTGCCGCCGCAGCTACGGGCGCAATCCAGTGATTATCGTTCTCGAACTTCCACTGATATCTTGAAGCATCTGTACCGGTGCCGTTGCCTTCATATTTATATGTTGCCCCCAATGACGAATTCGCCTCCCCTGTCCCAACTATCTGCACATTACTGACAACCGGCTTTGCCGTCAGGGTGACAGTCGTGTTCAACCCACCCATTCTCGCCCCACCCACCATCACACCAATACTCGCTGCGCCGGCCATGCTCGACTTCAAGTCAGCACTGTAGGTGCCGTCCTGGTTATCAATCGTGGACCCAACGGTTCCGACTGTGGTGCTAAATACTACGGTCTGGCCTTTCATGGCTTGGCCGAGGCTATCTTTGAGAGTCAGCTTAAGCCTAGAAGCCGTAACGCCATCGGCCGGGATGCTGCTCGGTGTTGCGACCAACTCCGATTGAGCCTCTGCCGGAGGCAATGCCGTCAGGGTGACAGTCGTGTTCAACCCACCCATTCTCGCCCCACCCACCATCACACCAATACTCGCTGCGCCGGCCATGCTCGACTTCAAGTCAGCACTATAGGTGCCGTCATGGTTATCAATCGTGGACCCAACGGTTCCGACTGTGGTGCTAAATACTACGGTCTGGCCTTTCATGGCTTGGCCGAGGCTATCTTTGAGAGTCAGCTTAAGCCTAGAAGCCGTAACGCCATCGGCCGGGATGCTGCTCGGTGTTGCGACCAACTCCGATTGAGCCTCTGCCGGAGGCAATGCCGTCAGGGTGACAGTCGTGTTCAACCCACCCATTCTCGCCCCACCCACCATCACACCAATACTCGCTGCGCCGGCCATGCTCGACTTCAAGTCAGCACTATAGGTGCCGTCATGGTTATCAATCGTGGACCCAACGGTTCCGACTGTGGTGCTAAATACTACGGTCTGGCCTTTCATGGCTTGGCCGAGGCTATCTTTGAGAGTCAGCTTAAGCCTAGAAGCCGTAACGCCATCGGCCGGGATGCTGCTCGGTGTTGCGACCAACTCCGATTGAGCCTCTGCCGGAGGCAATGCCGTCAGGGTGACAGTCGTGTTCAACCCACCCATTCTCGCCCCACCCACCATCACACCAATACTCGCTGCGCCGGCCATGCTCGACTTCAAGTCAGCACTATAGGTGCCGTCATGGTTATCAATCGTGGACCCAACGGTTCCGACTGTGGTGCTAAATACTACGGTCTGGCCTTTCATGGCTTGGCCGAGGCTATCTTTGAGAGTCAGCTTAAGCCTAGAAGCCGTAACGCCATCGGCCGGGATGCTGCTCGGTGTTGCGACCAACTCCGATTGAGCCTCTGCCGGAGGCAATGCCGTCAGGGTGACAGTCGTGTTCAACCCACCCATTCTCGCCCCACCCACCATCACACCAATACTCGCTGCGCCGGCCATGCTCGACTTCAAGTCAGCACTATAGGTGCCGTCATGGTTATCAATCGTGGACCCAACGGTTCCGACTGTGGTGCTAAATACTACGGTCTGGCCTTTCATGGCTTGGCCGAGGCTATCTTTGAGAGTCAGCTTAAGCCTAGAAGCCGTAACGCCATCGGCCGGGATGCTGCTCGGTGTTGCGACCAACTCCGATTGAGCCTCTGCCGGAGGCAATGCCGTCAGGGTGACAGTCGTGTTCAACCCACCCATTCTCGCCCCACCCACCATCACACCAATACTCGCTGCGCCGGCCATGCTCGACTTCAAGTCAGCACTATAGGTGCCGTCATGGTTATCAATCGTGGACCCAACGGTTCCGACTGTGGTGCTAAATACTACGGTCTGGCCTTTCATGGCTTGGCCGAGGCTATCTTTGAGAGTCAGCTTAAGCCTAGAAGCCGTAACGCCATCGGCCGGGATGCTGCTCGGTGTTGCGACCAACTCCGATTGAGCCTCTGCCGGAGGCAATGCCGTCAGGGTGACAGTCGTGTTCAACCCACCCATTCTCGCCCCACCCACCATCACACCAATACTCGCTGCGCCGGCCATGCTCGACTTCAAGTCAGCACTATAGGTGCCGTCATGGTTATCAATCGTGGACCCAACGGTTCCGACTGTGGTGCTAAATACTACGGTCTGGCCTTTCATGGCTTGGCCGAGGCTATCTTTGAGAGTCAGCTTAAGCCTAGAAGCCGTAACGCCATCGGCCGGGATGCTGCTCGGTGTTGCGACCAACTCCGATTGAGCCTCTGCCGGAGGCAATGCCGTCAGGGTGACAGTCGTGTTCAACCCACCCATTCTCGCCCCACCCACCATCACACCAATACTCGCTGCGCCGGCCATGCTCGACTTCAAGTCAGCACTATAGGTGCCGTCATGGTTATCAATCGTGGACCCAACGGTTCCGACTGTGGTGCTAAATACTACGGTCTGGCCTTTCATGGCTTGGCCGAGGCTATCTTTGAGAGTCAGCTTAAGCCTAGAAGCCGTAACGCCATCGGCCGGGATGCTGCTCGGTGTTGCGACCAACTCCGATTGAGCCTCTGCCGGAGGCAATGCCGTCAGGGTGACAGTCGTGTTCAACCCACCCATTCTCGCCCCACCCACCATCACACCAATACTCGCTGCGCCGGCCATGCTCGACTTCAAGTCAGCACTATAGGTGCCGTCATGGTTATCAATCGTGGACCCAACGGTTCCGACTGTGGTGCTAAATACTACGGTCTGGCCTTTCATGGCTTGGCCGAGGCTATCTTTGAGAGTCAGCTTAAGCCTAGAAGCCGTAACGCCATCGGCCGGGATGCTGCTCGGTGTTGCGACCAACTCCGATTGAGCCTCTGCCGGAGGCAATGCCGTCAGGGTGACAGTCGTGTTCAACCCACCCATTCTCGCCCCACCCACCATCACACCAATACTCGCTGCGCCGGCCATGCTCGACTTCAAGTCAGCACTATAGGTGCCGTCATGGTTATCAATCGTGGACCCAACGGTTCCGACTGTGGTGCTAAATACTACGGTCTGGCCTTTCATGGCTTGGCCGAGGCTATCTTTGAGAGTCAGCTTAAGCCTAGAAGCCGTAACGCCATCGGCCGGGATGCTGCTCGGTGTTGCGACCAACTCCGATTGAGCCTCTGCCGGAGGCAATGCCGTCAGGGTGACAGTCGTGTTCAACCCACCCATTCTCGCCCCACCCACCATCACACCAATACTCGCTGCGCCGGCCATGCTCGACTTCAAGTCAGCACTATAGGTGCCGTCATGGTTATCAATCGTGGACCCAACGGTTCCGACTGTGGTGCTAAATACTACGGTCTGGCCTTTCATGGCTTGGCCGAGGCTATCTTTGAGAGTCAGCTTAAGCCTAGAAGCCGTAACGCCATCGGCCGGGATGCTGCTCGGTGTTGCGACCAACTCCGATTGAGCCTCTGCCGGAGGCAATGCCGTCAGGGTGACAGTCGCAGCTACAGCAGCAGCATTGGTCCCGTTCAACTGAGGCATGACAGAGACCTTCCCTGCACGCATTCCGCTAAGTTCGGCGCTGTAGATACCGGCTGTGCTGGCCTTGGTCGCCGAGACCACAATACTGCCTGACGCGATAGCAAGACCGTCCGACGGGGATACTTTCCACGCGATGTGGCTGACATCCAGCCCAGAGACCGGCAAACCATTACCATTAATGGCAGAAAGAGTCAGAATCGAGTGCGTCTTGCCATCCGCGGGAATCGTTTCCGGAGTAACTTGCAGAGTGGACTTTGTCGCATCAAGCGCAGGCATTGTCAGTTGCACTATAGCTGAAGATAGCTTCACATTGCCGGCCATAGGGACCACTGTTACCGAGCCTTTGCGCGTCCCGGCCGTCACCACCACTTCATATACACCCGCACTTTTAATCACCGGAGCAGATATCGTAGCAGCGTTCAACGGTGAAACATTAAATTTAATATCTGATACAGGAATACTCAATGGCTGTGCCTGAGAATTCTTAATGGACAGCGTCAGCACACGCTTACTCTTGCCGTCCGCTTTTATTGTACTTTGCGCCGGAATGAAGGTGCTGTGCTGGAGATTGACTAACGGCGCCTGTACCGTTACTTGCGTCTCGCGCGCGCGTGATCGATTGCCCTTTCTGTCCACAGCCACACCACTTATGGTGTAAGTATTTACACCCTGCGGCAAAGCATGGTAAGGCGGCAGCACCACACTGTACGCCCCCCCCCCTTGATCTACAATATTTCCGCCGGCGGCTCGCAGAGAGGAGACCGACCATTCGACAGCGGCCAGCCCATACTTGCTGCTTACTGAAACATCTAATGATTTATGCTCTCCTGAGAACCCGGTCACTGAGCTGGCTGTATACAGGCTCAGGATTTTTTCATGGCGATAGTCGAGCACTATATTGTTATTGCGATCAACTAAATCAAAACGACTGCCCACCAAACTACGCATCGCAGTAATCGCCTTAGGATCAATCTGCTTGCTCCACGTTACGCCGGGCCGATAAGTGATATCCATGCCAAACTGGGCTTCGTTTCTTCCAGACTGCCCCAGTCGCCGCTTCACATTAAAGGTAAGTAACGGGATAGGAGTGTAGTTTACACCGGCGGTAATGGATCTCGGATTATGCTGTCGATTGTCCGAACCAAACAACCCCACCTCACCCCCGTAGTATTGCTCATACGTCAGCCCCCCCCCCAACTGCGGCAAGGAAGGAAACCACGCCTTGGCGCGGATATCCCATCCGTTGGCCGGGCGCTCTCGGTAGTCGGCAAGATCAGGAGAGCTCCTCCATCCGGTCAGACGCTCGTAAACGTTGGCGCTGAGCTTAAGCGAGTCTCGCCAATACTCAACCCCCAAACCTAAACGAGCATTGCGGTAGGACATATCGTAGTCAATAAAGAAATTTTGCCCCAACATGTAGGCGGGAGTGAAATGCCGTCGCCCGATACCAAGATTGCCCTGAGTGCGCTCGTTAGTACGGTGCACGCTCGCCTGCATAAACGTAAGAGTGTTACCCTGATTATAAAAAGGATGTAAAAAGTCTAGTTGATAATTTCTGGGCGAAAAGTGTCGATCTATATCCACTTGCACGCGAGCCGTGCCGAAGCGGCCTAACCACTGTTGCAACTGGTTACCAACTTCACCAACCACCACACTACGAGTCATGGAGGCAACAGCATCCCCTTTCGTTGAACTGGACATCAAAGTACCCGCTTGGGAGGCGATCCCCGCAAGCTTTTTTGATTGCGCCTCAACCGCCATTTTTTGCGCCTGCGAGTCGTTACCCCCGCCTTCGAAGGACGGCAGAAGTGGCCGAGGTGCCAGTGGCACATCCAATTCTTCTCCGGCTTGCAGATGATCAAAACCATGAGCAAACAGGCGGAATTGATTGAGCTGGCGCAACGCTTCAAGGGACATGTTGTATGCTTTGGCGACGGACACCGCAGTTTCACCGGACTGAAGAGTGTAAATCCGGCTGCGCGCAACTTTCTGTTTCACAGAGGCTTTAGGGGCATGAATGCTGTAAATGCTCTCGGCAACTGCAGGAGGCACAACAACCGTCGACATGAAAATAAATTGCATGCAAACGTTTATCCACGCTAACGAGCGCAAACGAGGGAGAAAAAGAAAATTCGACACAATGACCACACCACCAAACAAACGAATCAAAAGCAATCAATACGAAATCCAATCACGCACAAAATATAGCTTCAAAACTTCGACATATACAATTACCTCAGGAAAACGCTATAATTGACATCTAGATGATCGCGCCACGCAAAGTTTAAATCCGCACGGACGGGGAAGCTTTCAAAATTTATATTGCAATTTGCCAACAACACAAAGACTAGACTGACACTTAGCTAGTTAAATCTGAAGAATCTCACCCGGCAATACTTTCTTCCTCGTATCGGCCACGCAATGCGAAAGCATTATTACCTTCAGTTACCCAGCACCAATCAACAGAATAAAAAAACTAAATTCGAAAATCTGTAGGAAATTTCTCATTGGCCGCACGAAAACTCTAACCTCATCCGCACTAAAGCGTAGCGGGCGAGGTTACTTCCACTCTTCATCCCTGCCTGAGTTTTAAGGGTTCGCAATCCGACGCAGGAGCCTGCCGCACAAAGTCCATTTCGGTCATATGCGCTAGTGTGGTGTTTCAGAAGCACCACTAAGGATAGTCTGAAGCAGGCCTCTATTTTTCGACTGCTGAGCCATAGGTGCTTTCAAAAAACGGCAGCCGTTCAAAATCGACCATGCCTGCCGCCTATTCCATCCAATTTTGCCACTGCACGCCCCCCCCCCCCGGTGTCAGGGTAGTTGTCGTGCCCCCCGCTCTTTGAACAGCATTCAGGGGGCGGGAGGAATATGGTCATGCCGTTTTACTCAGAAGAGCGTAAGCTGCGCTGCTGAAAATGATGCTTCCGCCCCTGAGCCTCTGCGGCGAAGGTCGCCCGGCGTGAAGGTTGCAGCGATATATCTCGCCATTATTGGCGCAAACAAGCTGCCGCCAGAGGAACGCAATTGTCCGATACCAAGCAAACGGCCAAAAATTGGTCAGCCGAATCCAAGCTGGCGATCATCATAGAAGCAGGTTCGCTATCGGAACTAGAAATCGGTGAGTACTGCCGACGAAAAGGTATTTTTCCCGAGCAAATAACCGATTGGCGCAACGCTTTTATTGCCGGCAGCACAAAACAGTCAACCCCGAAAATTCCTGGACGGTCAACACGATGGCTTCGTCGGTGGCCTCGACAGATATTTTAAACCGTTCAGATTCGAGGCGCTTGAGCCAAAGGCAGAAGCCGTTGCGCTCCCAATATAGGATTTTCACTCAGGTACGGTGGCGATTCAGAAAAACAAAAAGCACCGGGTCGAATACCGCGACTTTGATATCCAGCTCGACCAGGGCGGTGAGGCCGTCCATGGATTTTCGAAAATCCACCGGTTTGGGGTAGAGATAGACTTTTTCGGCTTTGGCGTCGGGTCGTATCATGGTGTGCTGGTTCCTGAAAGAATCGGGACCACAGCATCAGGCTTTAATTTCGGGATTGGAATGTGGGGATCATGGCTCCCTTACCTTTTTCTTGGTCGAACTTGACGCATGAATCAGCGTGGCATCGACGATGGTGCTTTATCGCAGCGACAAGCCGCGGTGGCCCATATAGCCATTGATCACGCCGAGAATACCAGCGACCAACCCTTGCTTTTCCAGCAGGCGACGGAAGTTAAGGATGGTAGTTTCATCTGGGATCCGCTCCAGGCCCAGACCGGAAAACTGGCGCAAGAACGTCGTCTCGTACAGCGCTTCTTCCATCGCAGGATCGCTTAACCGAACCAGTTCAGCTGAGATAAACCCGCAACCCCGACAACAAAGGATAGGCCGGACGACCACCATCGCCCTTCGGGTAATGAGGTTCGATCAACCCCTTCCAGGTACGACCCGATCCATCTCGATCAGGCACAACTCCTTGCGAGTCTGCTTGCACTTACCAGCGAACTAGGCATCGGTGAAGGTCATTTGCTTCAGTGAAAAGCTCGGCGATCGATGTCCGGAGATTTCGCCAAATCAGGAAGTCTTTTTCAGGATTTCTTCAGGGATACTTTGAATTTTTTTCTAATAAATTGAGCATATCTTTAAAAGATATAAAGTCAAGGCCAGACCTGAACGAAAGATCGGCGTGCATGGAAGCTGCATCAAGTTCCCGAAGCTCATATGTTGGCTTGCCATTTATGATCTCGGCATTACTGGTCTTAACGACTTCCGCATCTTTTAAATATTTTCTCACATAGCCGGTGAATGCATCTCTATCGCTAAACACTATCTCGCCGGTATTAGGGTCATAAAATTGATACCTTTTGCTCCCTTGATTAATATTAAATCCCACGCTCATGGCATGCCCACTCTTTGATGCGTTACCTGGGGTTATTATTTGAAAATATTTCTGGGAGGTTGCATTGTCGGCCGACGTTAATTTATTCGCAATCTCATCGGGAGAAAACTTTATCACAACTCCCCCATCTTTGAACTCATTAACATACTGCCCCGAACGGCCGACCTTTCTTTCAATGTGCAGGGCATCAATATTACGCATATAGCTGTTGATTTTATTTTTGTTAGAAATATCTGCAGTGCGAATGAAATTTATATTTTTATAGAAGTCGTCTGATTTTCCAGCCGCAAAACTGCATAATGAAATAATAGTCAATGGAAAGCAACGACCCTCTCTATTTATACCAAATCGTTGGGCGGACACAAATAGTGCGCCTTGCGACAGATTATGTGATGAAAGAATCTTAGTTTTGAAACTTTTTCCAATTTTATTCATGATGGTATCGGCTTTATTTTCGAGATACTGCGCATGGCGGTGCTCAATATATTTTTTTAAAGCTCCAAGTTGTTCGTTAGATAACTTGGCCTTATTATCAATAAAACTCGCCATCAACTTAAATATATCGTACTTGAGATGGCCCGGAAGTTTTTCAGCAACATCATTTTGCAAAACACCGGGATTGGAAACCGCATCATATCCACGTTTAAACTCATCAGAAATACCGGGCTTTAGCTCAAGGGCGTTTGATGAGCGTTGATAGTCTTCGTGCACTTTCTTGTTTTTTATGGATACTTGTATGTTTTGCTGCTCCGAAACAAAGTCGCTAAATACGTTAAGCTCACGTTTCGCAACTTTTTCAGAGGGGGCGTTTTTAATTTTTCTTATGATTTTGTTGATTTTTTCACTTACTTCTTTTAAACCCCTTGCTCCAAGTTTAGTCAACATTTCTATGCTTGGACCACCAACAATTTCAAAAACGATCCCCCAGCATGCTTCCTGTATATACTCCTCAGCGTGATCTTTGTTATTTGACAGTTGTGCTTGGATTATACCGGCGAGGGACTCTATCAAAGCTGCGATTCCTGCCCCTTTCATGCCTAGAGGCACCGAGGCTATACGCATCCCCCATTTTAGAATTTCAAGACCATGTAGAAGGTATTGCTCTCCAGCGGAAACAGTCATTAAATCGACGTCCCTATAGATTTTATCCGTTATATGTTTAAGCAGAATATTTTCAATTCCATTTGTTTTATCTGTCCAGGCATGAAAAATGGGATCCATATTAGGGGCGCCATAGATAGGCTTGAAAAGCGAGTTCGAAATCTCCCCATGATATCCTTTAAGAATTTCGGTTTTCAGCGATTCATTTAAATGATGCATGATATTTTGATCAGTTTCAGTTTCAACGGCCTTAAATTGTGGGTTGATACTATAAAGTTTTACTTTTCTACTGTTATTAGTATGTGGAATAACAAACATACCGGCCACAAGCCGCCCCTTGTACATGACGGGTTTGGCTCTGCTAAGTTTTTCAGCCATCTCATTTTTTGAGATATCTTCTTCACTATTGACACTAATAGCCAGCTCAACCCTTGCTCTTATTTTCATTGCATGCGCACGCACCAGCTCACTGTTCGTCAACTTTTTTATAATTTTATCCGTAGTTTCACTCCAAAATTTTGCTGCTTTGAGTTTGGTTTTTAACGTCTCAGGATAATTGCTGGGAAATGAGTAATCTTTTTCTCTTAAAGCATTTGCTGAACTAATAATCGAACCCTCACGTGCTTTTAAAATACCCTCTGCCTGCCCGGTAACCAATTGCTTGGGCGTTACAATAGTCCAGTCGTTACTTGTTTTGTATTTTATACCAATATCATTTATGAGGATATTGTCGTAGGAAATGCCGCCGCCATAGCCAGAGTACAAATAACGCAAATATTTTTCCAAGATATCCTCTGCCGAATCACATAAGGCAAAATCAAACTCACTAATGACTGAGTCTCTTTCCGGTGAACCAGGAAGATAGAAATGGTCGGGCTCTTGCTTTGCGTAGCCGTAGTATACTCGACGTCTAAAACGTGATAACTTCGATAAATCAACTATCTCTGACTGGTAGTCTGCAGCTGACTCGTTATTTACGGGCAGATAATAACCTGAAGCATTCCTCTGCTCTGACTTAGGCGCAGGCTGCACTGATTGGTCTTCTCGTTTCTGTATTCTAACCTTTCTACGCTGCTCTTCCTTCACTCCAAGCACTATTTGCCTCATATACGAGCGCTTAGGAAGACGGTTTTGAGGGCTTTCCTTAATTGCATTAACGTTGTCCTCTGACAAATATATCCCAAAATCTATTCCATTCTCCTTGAATGTATACAGGCTCTCGCCTATTTCAGCTATACGAGCTGGATCGTTCGCACTTGTCATACCATCTTCGCGATATTTTTCGCGAATAGCTGGTTTAACCGTCGCTGCAATCCCCACTCCTGCTACAGCACCGACTAGTATTGGAAGAGCCAACTTTAGATACTTTTTCAAATTGCTACTGTCTTGATTTCGCAGCATAGAATGAGAAAAATACGCACCCGACTGCGGCAAAGTTAGCGTCCGCTGACGACTTTCCTTATTGCCGCCTGATGCCTTCATACGTGGCTTACAACTCAACGAGCCTTCTTCAAAACAAAATAGAAACAAGGCTGATAATAGCGTGGCGGATGCAGCCCCAACAGCGCCCCCTGTTGCTAACTGCTCTGTAGATAAATCCCTTTCTATCAAGAACAGACCCAGGGCCTTGTCCTCCGGTACTAGCTCCACTTCTTTTGTGCAAAACTGCATCAGTTGTTTTTTTGTCCAGTGAACTGCATCAACCAGCCTATCTGACGCCTCATTCCTCAGCATCGTAGCTAGCTCACATCTGACAGCTACCACGTTTGGTTTCTTGCTTTTTGCCAATTTCGCTAGGACCTCCGTAGCAAACGTTATGGTAGATCCAATATCTGTCAAGGTGAATTGTATTGTCGGGGAGTTCAGTATCGCTGTCATTTTCTGCAACTGCGCTAACATAATTTCAGCAGAAGATACACCTTCTTGCACTAGCGTTTTTCGAACTTCTGTAAGTAGATTTTCTTGTACGGCTAGGAGTTGAGGGATTGAATCTGCCGATAATTCCTTACGCTGTCGTTCGTTTCTCAGATGATCTAAGCTGTTTTGTACCAGGAACAACTCGTTTGTTAATCGATTCCTAATTTCATCGCCTTGAGATTCCAGAGCGGCTTTCATTGCGTCCAGCTCGACTTGTAACAAACTTATCTTATCGGGGCGCTCTCCGCACTTCTGTTGTACGACGCTTAATTTTTCATATAGGGATGTAATAGACTTCTGGCGAAACTCCATTGTTTCAGGAGATACATCTTTTGGACTATTGTGTAAAATGTCGATAAGTATCCCGCTTTGCTGCTGAAACTCACTTCGAAGTTTTTTTCTATCATCTCGATCGATATCGAGAATTTCTTTCCATGCTTCAGCAATTGCGGGGATGTATGGCAATAGACTCGCTATTTTATGCAGAAAAGATGAACCGCCAGCGTATGACTTCAACGCGTCACTGAGCGGCTCCAGCAATTGTCTGGCCTGAACTGCGTCCTCCTGCTGTATTGCATGTTTCACTTCAAGTATAATCCTAGGCTCCAATACGGTGTACATCAGAATTTTGTCAATAGCGGATAGCTTTTGTGGGTCTGCCTCTGCATATGCGTTCAACCATTCCGCGGTGTTTCCTTTCCAATTAACTGAAACATGATTGCCGCCGAAGCTTTTTATCACAACAGCCAGGGTCGCGAGCAACGTTTCAACTGTGGCGTTTTGATAATCAGATGGACTATTTTTTATATCATCTCGTATGAACGAGAAGACGTCGCGATATAACCTGACCGGATCACTGAGCGACTGCCCGGCTGAATAGGCGCTTTCCCAGAAGTCGTGTCCTTTTTTCACGACAAACCAAGTAGCCCTCGCTGCATCGGTGGCCAAACCAAAAGTCTTTTCCAGCACCGCAAGACCCATATTTTTTACTACCATCAGCGATTTGCGGGTATCAACGAACTTTAACGCTTCCCAGCCTTTTTCGACGGCGCCAGGTGTTGTCATCAGCCCCCCTAACTGGGATAGCGTAGTATTGTCTTTTAGTAAAGAACCCAAAACCCCGAGATTGTCATTTAAACAGATATCTGCTTGCGTAAATATTTCTGAAAGCCCCGGGATTTTTGTCAATGCCGTCACCTGCTCCCATATTGGGCCGTGCGTCGGGAAATGAAGGAGGGGTTGTACGTATTGCAGGAGGTATTTTTGCGCGTATTCAGCTTCCTCTGCATCGTACTTAAGTATTTCCATTAGCCAACGGCTATCTGCCGTTGCAAGCACTTCTCGCAAAGAATGGTTATTGAATGCTATTTTCAACCACTGCAGGCAGCCCATTTTATCCTCGATTCCCGGCCATGCTGGCAATCTTTCCACATGTAGCCTTCCGGACTGTACAGCATCGGATATTTTTTCTCCCATCCTAAACAGCAAAGATAGCTGTTCTGGCAAAATATTCTCCAAGAGAGATCGAAGCAAGTCTTGGTCTGTTATTTTCTCGCTATTCCATTTTTGAAACTGTGAGCCCAGCTCTAGCAACGGCATCATGACGGAGCAGATCGGTGACAGCTCAGTAATTACCGCCAACTTCTGCAACGGTTCTTTAAGGTCGCTTAAATCAGGTGATGTTAGCCCTTTGTGCAATATATCTGCTAAATCGCAGAGAATATCGGCCGCCCTCAAAATCGAGGAATCTGGACAGATATCCTTAAGGCTGGTCCGGGCAACATTTATGGCATCTCTAAGTTCCATCGAAAGGTTAGCTAGGTTACTGTGCTCGCCGATTAATACTGTGCGTATTTCTCGAATTAACTTAATTACTGGCACAAATGTTTCGGTTGTATTTTTATTCATCCTTGTCAGCTTCAGTGCTGTTTCAAGCAGAAGCTCGAGAGACGCCTGTAGCACACAGTCTTTCAGAATATTTTTCTGGTGCGGCCCGATCGCGTCTTGAAAGCCCAGTTTAAAGAAATCTACCTGCGACGCGGTTGAACTGAGAACGGGCTCCGTCATGCCTTTCCTGCCCATGTCGACACTTTGAGTCAGCCTATGCAATGACGACATAGCCGAACGCACCTCTCCAAGGCCATTCGTTGTCGGTGAGAGGTTCGCTCCATGCGCTTTTGTGTTGTTATCATTTAGGGTAGCTATGTCCGCTCGTGCGTTCACTGTTTTTTTGGTGGTGTCTAGTTGGTCGGCATAAAGCATCAATCGTCTCCAAGTTAAGATTTAACATAGAAAAATCGGAAAGTAGGCGCGCCCATGCGCTGAGTATAGAAGAGCCTACTTAACTTGAAAATTATAAACTCTAAATTCGACCAAAGGACCAGGCACTAATCGTCGTGCTTTTCGGTAATGGCGCCGACGCAGAGTACGCTGGCAGGCGCAAAAAAATACTCGCAAGAAATCTTTTCCAAATCGAGGTGGATCTGGTGGTGCGATGGATAGGTACAATCGCCCTGCTTGAGTTCTAGCATCCGTAGAACGAAGGTGGCCGTCCCGCTTACCTATTGATGGCGATGCCGCGTGTTAAGGGCTGCATCTGTTTCGGGTAAATTAAACGTCAGTTTGATTATGTTAAGGTAGGCTTTCGGGCTTCGCCAAGAATACCGCGCAGATGGTGACCTTGTTTGCTCTGTCGTACCTGTGGATGGGCCGCCAATATCTGTTGGCGAACGCAGGTGAGGTGCATATATAATGCAGGAACGGCCGTTGCAAAAGACTGCAACGATCGAAAGGGTTGAAAGAGAAGTGGACAGAGCAGATTCGACGCGCGTCTTTTTTGTAAGGGGCTGGCGACTGGATAACCCGACGACATTCAGCCATGTCAAAGCATCCTTAGGGAAGGTCTGAAGCACCCACCGATTTTTTGATGCGCCAGCCATTTGGGGTTCAAAAAATCTGCGGCCTGCCAAGAATCAGACCTTTGGCTCCTCTTAATTGATTGTTTCCTCGAACAGCACCTTTTTTCGGGCAGTTCGCGCATCCCAGGCGCACCTCTCCTGCAACCAACAGCCGTTTCCGCATCATCCACAGGTTTGACAGGACAAATAGCGTGGTCTGTTGCGCGGTGTTCTTGGCCAAGCCCCGAAAGCGCACTTTTCATAGTCAAACTGGCGTTTGATTACCCGAAACAATGGGATGGACTCCCTCCTCGCCTCTGCATCTTGAAGTGCCAGACTGAAGGTGCAAACGACAGTCAGCCATGAAAAGGAGTCCAAATATGAAGCTTATGCGTATTGGGGTAGACTTGGCCAAGAACGTGTTTCAGATCCACGATGTAGATGATCATAAACAGCCCGTCTGGCGAAAACGGTTATCCGGTGAATGCTGGCTAAAAGCGGTGCTAGAGAAGACCGAACCCGGTTGCGAGATCGCAATGGAAGTTGTGGCGCTGCGCACCACTGAGCGCGACAGCTACAGGCTCGTAGATATCGGGTTGAGCTGATCGCACATCAGTTTGTCAAGCTGTACGTCAAGAGTAACAAAAACCACGCCAACGATGCCGAGGCAATCTGTGAGGCCATGAGCCGCCCAGTATGCGTCCTGCGCAGTCAAGACCGTTGAGCAACAGGATATTCAGGCGACACACCGCATCCGGGCTAGCTTAATCAAACAGCGGACTGCCAAAGCTAATCAGATTCGTGGTTTGGTCGCCGAATATGGCCTGATTGCGCCAAAGGAGAAACTTTCCATACAGCGTCTACAAGCCCAGTAAATACATGAATTTTTGGGCCATAGCCATGGTTTTGCTACAAAATACTGCTACAAATCAAAAAAAACAGGTAGCTTTCCTCATGGCAAGCGACAACCTTGTCCTTCGTGGTGGCACGTGCCACGCTCGAATGGTCCTCCCGTCTGACATTCGTCACATCCTTAATCAGCGCGAGTCCACGGCCTCGCTTGTTACACACTAACTTCCCGCCCTAGCTTTTATCGCGAACAACGCGCGAATGCCTTGTAGTGGTCAACTAATCCCGGACACGACGTTAAGTTTTTCCTCGGCCCGCGCTGACGCCAACCCATCGTTGAATTGGTGAGGCGGAACCCAGTTGTAGCGATGCATCAAAAAAATGGCTGATATCGCGCTGTGCTTCCTGCGCAGTTCGATAGCCTAGGGTCGGTATCCATTCTGTTTTCAAGCTGCGAAATACGCGCTCCATCGGTGCGTTATCCCAGCAGTTTCCTCGTCGACTCATGCTCTGGCGCATGCGGTATCGCCACAACCGCTGACGAAAGAGTCGGCTTGCATATTGCGATCCCTGGTCCGAGTGGAATGGCAGATCCGAAGGCCTGCCACGCCGCTCGTAAGCCATATCCAGCACTTTGGTCACCAGCTCAGCGTCTGGCTTTACCGACAGGCCATGAACGTATCGCGCACAAGAGCCGTTGCCAGGCGTATTTTGTCGCCCCATATGCGTCCTGCCAGCGCGGAGTGAATGAAATTACCAATGGCTTGCTTCGTCAGTATTTCCCCAAGGGCCGTGACTTCAGCAAGCTGACCGTGGCCGCGGTAAACCAGGTAGTAGCGAAGATCAATTTCCGCCCTCGCAAACGCCTGAGTTGGAAGGCACCGTATGAAGTGTATGCGGGGTGAGCGTTGCACTTATGTGTTGAATTCAGGTACCGAATATCTCTGCGTGGATTATAGATTGTATACAGCACTCCTCCTCAACGCACGGAGCTCAAATTACAATATGAACTTTCTCACCCCGTTTCGCCTTATCTCGCAATAGAACAACAGCATTTGGATCATCGGCAAATACCGCATTCTGCCCAGACATAGCTATAACTGCCGTCTCTAATTGTTTCTTATCCAAGAATCCCGCTCCCGTAGTAACAACGGGCTCAATATATTGATCAAATATAACCAAAGACTGGTTGAAGTGCTCGCCCTTGGTCGCTAAGTCAGCTATTTCTTTTCGAAGCACAGGATCAACATTCATAAGCGCCCTTGAAAAGTGCAAAGAGCCTGCTGTTTCAGAAATCATGCGAAAATGTTCATCCGGGTTGTCTGTTTGAGGATGAATCCTATAAATAACATTTTTGAGCTGATGGAACTTATTAAAACTTTCAACATTTATAGCGCTCAAAACATCGTTCCCCCGGTGCGTGGCGAAGGAACTTGAGTGAAAGCCTAATACTTCACCCCATCGATTAAACGTGACGGGGCCTGCCGTCAAGACTTTCCCCTTCGGAACCGACAGTGCGGCTGGTAAAGGTTTGAGTGGTTTGTTATCAACATCATTCCAAACTCCGCCTTTACGTTGTATTAGTTCGGATTTTATAATATCGGCACCAGACGCAGGGTGAGCTCTCTCACCGTCTCGGGAGGCCAGAAACTGCGCATAGCGCGGGGTTTTTTTGAAGTCTGCAAACCAACGTTCTTGGCGAAGATCCTTTACCTTCACATGTTTGAGTAGCGCATCGAAATCAGCAATCTTTTCTCCTTCAATCGGCACAACATGTAGCCTAACTTCATAGCTAGCTTTGTTTATTTCAGCTGTAGAATTGATCGCATTTACATGTTTTCGAAAAAGCGCAATAGGTCCCTGCCAAAAGTAATGAATCTTGCGAGGCACGCTCTCACTTGTCGGATACTGGCTATAGTCAACCTCCCGCACATTGGGCTTGTGTGATTGCTTACCACCTTTCATAAGCCTTTCAAAAAATTTACCCACGCCAGCCTCCGAGGCATCGCTGCCTGACACTAAACAAATTCCGGACAGCACGCTAACTCCAAAAGGAAATAGGTACCTACACCATGCGCACAGTCCTCTATCAACACTTCCCAAGCCAATAGACAATCTTTAGGCTGCGAACGTCAATATTGCTTAGTTGCAAATTATAGGTCAACGTTCGTGTTTTTATCCACAATAACTTCCATTGCCTGCTGGAAAAGCACGAGTTGGCCGCTGGTATTCTTGGCGTTATCAATGGCTATCTGGGCGACCGTGGCTTGTCGCTGGGACAAGCCACCATCGATGCCACGCTGATTCATGCACAGATCAACGAGCTGGTTTACTGCTGCCTAGTGTCGTTCTAACGTGTAAAGATATACTGCGTGCCCCTCGCCTCGAGATGGTCCCACGCATGCCTCGACCAATTGCTCCTTTTGCACTGCAACCCTCCGACGTAATTACTCTTTAAAGTTGGTTGCGCATGAGTACGCTGGGGCAAAGCCTCGGCCAGCGGGCGCGGATCCCCTCTTTTCGCTCGCTGAAGGGGTGACGCCCATGGCCATCTGTGGGCAGCTACAGATCACTTCACCGACGGTGTACAAGTTGCAAAACGCGACCTTGAGTCGGGAATCGAGGGGCTGAGCGACCTGCCGCGTAGAGGTCAGCCCCTGAAACTGGGCGCTGAGAAAGTCAAAAAAACCTGCCCCTGACAACCCAGCGGACTCCCAAGGAGGCAACGCATTGGAGCGTTCGGTTGATGGCCAAATACGCGCGCGTTACCACCTGGCAAGTTCGACAAATCTGGGCGGCGTCCGATCTCAAACCGCACCAACTGAAGACATTCAAGATCAGCAATGATCCGCACTTCGCCGAAAAGGTCATTGATGTGGTCGGGCTCTATCTGAGCCCTCCGGACAACGCCATGGTGCTCTCAGTTGATGAGAAAACCCAGATCCAGGCGCTGGATCGTACTCAGCCAATGCTGCAACTTCGGCCTGAGCAGATTGAGCGGCGAACCCATGATTACAAGCGCCATGGCACGGCAAGCCTGTACGCCGCGTTCGTCATCATGACGGGTGAAGTAATGGGCCGGATCACCCAGCGGCACCGAGCTAAGGAGTTCTTGGATTTTCTCCGACAGATTGATAGCAATACGCCTGCCGAGCTGGATCTGCATGTGATTCTGGACAACAGTCCGACCCAAAAAACCGCTGCGATCAAGGCCTGGTTGGAAAAACACCCGCGCTTCAAGCTGCACTTCACACCGACCAGCGCGTCTTGGCTGAACGCAGTGGAGTGATGGTTTTCGCAGTTAGAGAGACGGGCTCTGTATCGAGGTGTGTTCACAAGCGTTACTGACCTGAAAGGCGCAATCCGCCAATTGATCACGGCTCACAACGAACATTCGGCCAAGCCGTTCAAATGAAACAAGACGGCAGAAGCCATCATCAGCTCAATATATATGGCAAAGCTGAGCGTGATGAAATATAAGCGAATGAATTAAGCGCTCGGGACACTAGGGCAATTGCTCGGCCAACAGCTCCAAAAGAGCCTCTAGAGCCTCTGTAAGACGGGTATCCTGCGGGGATCAATGTGTTCGGTTTGAATGACAACGCGTGCCTGAGCAACGTCTCAGTGGCGTTAGTGTTGAGATCAAACTCAATCAGCATCATCCAGCGCCTTTCGATGCAGCGAAAGGGGATCATCTTCCTTGGCCCAATTGGTCGAGAAGTCTATCCAGTCGTGCCAGTAGACGCCTTCAGCAACTCGGGAGATTGGGCCCGCGGCAGTACACCACACGGCGGGCTTCACCGATCTCTTCTTCGACCTGATGCACCTGTTGGGCTCTCGCTTTGCGCCGCGCATCCATGACCTGAGCGGAACCTAACTGTATGTACCGAACAGTGTCCAGAACTACTCGACACTGCGCCTAATGACCGGCGGCACGCTGAACATCAAGCACGTCCGTGCTCACTGGGAAGAGATTTTGCGTTTGGCCGCGTCGATCAAGCAAGGCACAGTTACCGCCTCGTTGATGTTGCGCAGACTAGGCAGTTATCCACGTCTGAACGGCCTGGCCGTGGCCCTTCGGGAGCTTGGCCAGATTGAACGCACGTTGTTCATCCAGGAATGGTTACAAAGCGTTGTGCTGCGCCGTCGTGTGTATGCGGGCCTCAACAAGGGTTAGGCGCGCAACGCCTTGGCCAGTGCAGTGCTCTTTAACCGCCTCGGTGAAATCAGCGGTCTGAGCTTCGAACAGCAACGACCGGGCCAGCGGCCTAAACTCAGTGACCGCCGCCATTGTGCTGTGGAACACGGTCTATCTGGAACGGGCCACCCCAGGGCTGGCTGACGCCGGAAAGCCGGTAAATACCGAGCTGTATCAGTACCTTCCGTCGCTGGGCTGGGAACACATCAACCTGACCGGCGACTATGTTTGGCGGCAGAGCCGCAAGCTGGAAGATGGGAAATTCAGGCCACTACGGCAGGTCGGGAAACCTTAGCATACGATTTTTCCGAATTCTCGAGGCTCCCCTCTTAGCGGAACACGATGGGCAACCGTTCCAAGCTGCGAAACATTATGCTTTCCTTCCATTCAACAGCCCCAGGCAACAGTGCGAAGTCATGCCGAATCAATGCCGAGATTGCACTTTGAATCTCGAAGCGTGCGAGAGGCGCCCCTAAACAATAATGAATGCCGTGGCCAAAAGCGACATGACGCTTTGAATCACGTGTCACATCCAGCCGATCGGGATCAGCAAACACCTGCGGATCTCGATTAGCGGCCAGCACTACGAAAAAAACTTGGTCGCCACGCTGAATCAACACATCGCCCATTTCAACGTCTTCCAGCGCTGTTCGCGCTACCAGCCTCAACGCGCCGTCATAACGTAGGAACTCATCAACCGCGCTCTCCATCACCTCTGGATGCTCACGCAACAATTGCAATTGGTTCGGGTTACGGAGCAACGCAAGCACACTGTTGCTTATGACACTTGCGGTCGTCTCAAACCCCGCCGCGAACAACAAGATAAAGTTGGCAGCCAGTTCATCGCTAGTTAGTGGCTGCCCTTTGTATCTTTCAAACAACAAGTCCAACAAATCATTGTTGGCTGGTGACTTCCGACGCTTGTTCAAGTGATCAGCCATATACGTCATGAAGTCTTGGCCATACGTGTTGATACGCTCAACGGCATCCGCCAGAATAGGATCGGCTCCCCGAAAGATATCATGGGCCCAAACCTGAAGCACGAATGTATCTTGTTGCGGTATTCCGAGCATTCGCGAAATAACTCTAATAGGTAGAGGTAACGCCAAATCCCGAACAATATCCGGATCATGACGAAAGCGCATATTTCCAATCAGCACATCAACCTCTCGGTCAATATCAACCCTCCATCTTTTTATCGTTGCTTGTTCGAAAAGTGGTGAAAAAAACTGCCGCAAATGCTGATGTCGAGGAGGCTCAACTAATGCCATAAAGTTGTTATAGATTTTTGAAATGGGTAGTGTCTCTTGTTGGCGTAGCCATGCATCACCCAAGACGGGGCTCGCACCACTAGAGTTAACTTGCCCCGATTGCAATACGTTTCTTGGATCCACGGAAAACCTTTTGTCACGCAACCCAGCAGATACATCTGCGTACCGCGTTACCCACCATTTCTTACTAGTGTCACGATAGATAGGGGCATGTTCACGCAACTGACGAAGAATCGGATGAGGGTTACTGAATAGCTCCGGGTGGTACTGATCAAATATCACACCCTGATGCGATACCTCAATTGCTCGTCTGTTAGACAGAGTAGCCCTCGTCGAGATCAATTGATGAAGGTCGAATTCCACACGTGTCGATTCATTTAAGGTGCGCAACATAGCGTTGGCCAACTCGGTGGCGTTAGGCGCCAGAGCAATGGTGAAGTGATCGCCCTGAACAACGCTGACATGCAATGCAGGACACAGCCCCTGCCAGCCTACTGCTGGCTCAGCGAAAGGAGTACCGATTTTTCGCAAGGGGTGGAATGAGTCTTCAGGAAATCCGTTCTGGGCACGAAACAGGGTAATGCGGCCAGCATAGGGTAGTGGCAGATAGCGCTCCATCCCGTGAAACTCACGAGGTAGGTCTCGATGATATTGGCGATAACTGAACCAGGAACGATCGCACCGCTATTACCCAGTTCCTCGTGGAGTTTGCTTGCCTGCTCATCAAGATTCAGCGTAATCAGTTGTTCATTCCAATCCGTATCGCAACTTTTACCAGAAAGTTTTCTGAGCATTCCTGCAAGTTCATACATCGCCATGGTTCGCTCGCTGACGCCCTCTTCCCGATTAGAGCAAAGGTCGTTGTTTTTGATCAGCGTGGTATCCAACAGCAACAAATGTTCAACCTGCTCACCTTGCTCTATAAGGCGTTGGGCCATTTCATAAACCACCAACCCACCGAATGAGTGGCCAGCAAGGACATAGGGACCGGAGGGTTGAATGGCTTTCATTTCTTGAAGATAGCGTTGCGCCATTTCTTCAACGGAGCCAAGCGGTGATTCTGCGCCATCGACACCGACCGCTTGGAAGACAATTAATGGCCTGGCGTGTGCCAATGCGTTGGAAAGCGGCAAGAGATAATGCACCATGCCCCCCAGCCCACCGACACAAAAAATAGGCGCCGGCAGAGCTAATGCCTGCAATGCCATCGCTTGCGTCAATCGCACTGCAGATGCGTTCACTTTGCACACAGGTGATTGTCGCTGACCAAGCAACCCGTCATCCGACACCATGAGTTGAAGAAGCACATCGGCAACGTTCTCAACGGAACGAGCGCCGAACAGTTTTGAAACGGGAATCTCCACTTGCAAATGTCGCTCAATACGGCCCATCAACTCCATCGTTTGAACAGAATCAAGGCCCAGTTCATCAAACTGTAGCGAGGCTATGTCCGTTGCTTGTGTCAGACCTTTGAGAGACGCCAGCTCATGTTCAATGTAATTGATCAGAGTGTCCCGTCGCTCTGGGAAAGACATCGACGCCGATACCGCCTTTCCCGGCAGCCGCGATAAAATAGCCTGTTCATTCGGAAGGCGCCCTGCGTTCTTCCAAATAAACTCGACTTCCAGTTTCTGCTCCAAATAACGTTGCTTGCAACTTTGGCGTGCCAGTTTCCCGCTGGAGGTCTTATCAATCGTTCTGAGCTTGAGCAAGGCCACATCGCGTACGGGCAACCCATAATGGGTACTGACAGCCTTGATCATGGCTTTGGTAACTTCATCAAAGGCTTGCTGCTTTTGCAATGGCGTCGATAACAGGCGCAGGTCGGCTTCAGCGACAATAACAAGGCTTTCCATGGTTTCCTGCGTAACGCTGAAAACAATCACTGCACCCTTGCGAACGCGTGGATGGCTGTGTTCCAGGATACTTTCGATATCCTGCGGGTAAAAATTTTTACCCCGAATGATCAACAGGTCTTTGATTCTTCCGGTGATATAGAGCTGTTGATCCTTAAGAAAACCCAGGTCGCCCGTGCGCAGCCAGTCGCGGTCGTCTCCCTTACCAATACGAGCCTTGAAGGTGCGCACGCTATCGGCCTCACTCTGCCAATAACCCAATGCCACCTGCGGCCCGATCATCCAAACTTCGCCTACTTCATCCGCCGTGGCCAATTCACAGGTTTGTGGATTGACGATTGCCAGAGTAACGGCCTCAAGCGGCATACCACATGCCACCAGAGGTAACGCCTTAGAGTGTGTCGAATCGACTTCTACAACGCGATTTCGAGCCAACTCGTCAACATTGACAAACACAGTTTGCCAGATGACCCCGACCGGTCCGAAACTAACGCCGACCGTGGCTTCCGCCAAGCCATAACCTGGGTATATGCATTCTCGAGACAAGCCAACAGCCTCAAACTGGTGCAAAAAGCGTTCGACGCTGGCATACCGTACGGGCTCTGCGCCAATGAGGAAGACCTTGAGGCTGCTCAGGTCCCATTCCTGATAGTCATTATGGGCGATTTTCTGGACACACAAGTCCAAGGCAAAATTCGGACCCGCCGTATCGGTCGCCTTGTACCGATCAATTACCGATAACCACAGAAGCGGACGCTTTAGAAAGTCAAGGGGCGACATCAACAGGGCACGAGCACCGATGACTACCGGAAGAACAACACCCGTCATCAATCCAAGATCATGGTATACAGGCAGCCATAGCGCGATCACCCGATCCCGGTCCTGATTGGTTACCCGTTGCATCATTCGCGCGTTTATCAGCAAGTTTTGGTGGCTGACAACTACGCCTTTGGGGACCGAGGTCGAGCCTGACGTATATTGGATAAGGGCAATATCGGTGGCAGCCATGGTGGGTAACGGCCTAACGTTCGGCTGGCTTGGTTCTACGATCTGCTCCACCGCGACCCATTGCAGCTTTGCGAGATCCGGTGCAAAACGAACGAGGTGCCTGGCTTGCTCCAAAATCGATGCGCTGGTCAGCAGTACCACGGCCGTAGAGTCGGCGACGATGGTCAGCAGGCGCGGTAACGTACGCTCAAAGCGGAGAGGATCTGGTGGGTAGACCGGCACTGCCACGGCGCCCGCATACAAACAACCATAGAAGGCTGTGATGAAAGCAAGGCCCGGCTCGAACAACAAAAGTACCCGCTGCCCTTCCGGTCCTAGGGCCTGTAGAGTGGCAGCAATGGCGCATGCTTGATCATGAAGCTGGAGGTAGCTGAGTCGAGCAACGGAATCCCCATTACTATCAAGGAAGGTAAAAACTTCATCGTCGGGCGACTCTGCGGCACGTTTCTGCAAGCACGCAACCAAGGTCATGCTGTCGAATGGGGTATCTCGATAGTCCATCGATGCATCCTTTATAAGTGAATATCCTCACTGCAAAGTAGAACAATAAGCAAGTGCGAAACGGTCACATCTTAAAATTCGAAGACTAAAGTGACCAACGGTCAAGATCGATGCCTGGAAGGCTCACTTCGTATCCCGCGCCGCTGCTCTTGTAACAGGACAAGTTCAGGCCGTTGCGACCGCTGCCATTGGCTTAACGTGCTTTATTTTCCGTTTTCTGAAGCCTCCCAACTTCGTCTGATGCATCTCGGGATCGCGTTTTCCGTCTTTATTTTTGGTCGAGCTCGGGGCATGAATAATCGTCGCACCAACGGCGGCAACAATCCTGATACCCGAGGCCAACCATAAGGTTGTTTGGTATTTACATCTTGCACTCCACGTAAGTGTTCGTCGCTCTGCGAACCCATTATTGCGCCTAACCTAGGCTCTGTACGAAAAGTATTGCCTTACACACCGTATGGCACAGGCCAATGAAACCATTGCCTCAAAGCTTTTCGCGAGCTTGTCGAAACGCGTGACGATGCGGCGGCTCTCCTTCAGCCATCCGAACATGCGCTCAATGACGTTGCGCTGTCGATATTTGGGGCGATCGAACAGTCTGGGCAAGCCAGACTTAATTTGCGTTTCCGATCAAGGTCGTAAAGATGACGAGTTGAACTTGCTGTACGTGGCGGTCACGCGAGGGATGAAGATTCTAGCGTTGAACTCAATGGTGCTTTCTATCATGCAGCGCTATGTCGATGCCCGGACCTCTGCACTCCAACCTCAGAAATCACGCGCTTAGGGAAACTCTGAAAAAGACTTCCATCTCTGGTGAAATACACGCCTCACAAGAACTGAACGGCTGATTCCCGATGAAACAGATGTCCTTCGCCGATGCCGAGTACGCCGGCAAACGTAAGCAGACCCGCCGCTAGCGTTTCCTGATCGAGATGGATCATGTCGTGCCCTGGAAGGGTTTGATTGCCTTGATCGAGCCGCATTATCCGAAGGGCGACGGTGGTCGTCCGGCGTATCCGTTGATGGCCATGCTGCGGGTTCATCTGATGCAGAACTGGTTCGGCTACAGCGATCCGGCGATGGAAGAAGCACTTTACGAGACGACGATTCTGCGCCAGTTTTCGGGGCTGCATCTGGATCGGATTCCTGACGAAACCACGATCCTTAACTTCCGACGTCTGTTGGAAAAACATGAGTTGGCCGGCGGGATTTTGCAGGTCATCAACGGCTACCTGGGCGACCGTGGTTTGATGCTGCGCCAAGGTACGGTGGTCGATGCGACGATCATTCATGCGCCAAGTTCGACCAAGAACAAGGACGGTAAGCGCGATGCCGAAATGCACCAGACGAAGAAAGGAAATCATTATTTCTTCGGGATGAAAGCGCACATCGGCGTTGATGCCGAATCCGGCTTGGTGCATAGCCTGGTGGGCACGGCGGCCAATGTGGCGGACGTGACGCAGGTCGATCAGTTGCTGCATGGCGAGGAGTCTTACGTGTCGGGCGATGCCGGTTACACCGGCGTGGACAAGCGTCCTGAGCATCAGAATCGCAAGATGATCTGGTCGATTGCGGCGCGGCCCAGCAGCTACAAAAAGCACGGAAAACAGAGTTTGATCAGTCGTCTGCGGCGCAAGATCGAATACGCCAAGGCCCAAGTACGCGCCAAGGTTGAACATCCGTTTCGGGTCATCAAGGTCAGTTTGGCTATACGAAAGTGCGCTTTCGCGGCCTGATGAAAAACACCGCGCAACAGGCCACGCTATTTGCCCTGTCGAACCTGTGGATGATGCGAAAACGGCTGGTGGTTGCGGCAGAGGTGCGCCTGTAATGTGGGAAAAGCGCCTTGAAAAGGCGTTGTTCAAGGGTGAAACGATGAGTTAAGAACAGGAAAGATCTGATTTCTGACCAGGCCAGCGTTTTTTGAACCTCAACCAAGGAGGGCATCAAAAATCGCTGACTACTTCAGACCTTCCTTAGCAACAAACTATTTCAGATTGCTGGCACGCGGTCATTATTGAAACCCTGGTAGCTCTGCACATTGAGGACGTTGCCATGGGCCGTCAGAAATTTGGATACCACACTGAGTTCTCTCCCTTTCAGTACGTTGTCAGAACCAAAAAGCTCTTCATGTTCAAGTCCGAAGAGCCCACCACTGAACCCGACACACAGAGTTTTCTGGAAAATTCTGAACGTCAAAAAGCCGCTTTGCTCAATTAGGGAGCGAAGGCTGGGAGCTGGTCAGCGTCCAGCCCGTGGTCAAAGGAGAAATCAAGGTTGGCAATCAAAACGCCCAAGGCTGGGCTTATGGATTCGCTTTACCCATCGGGTATCTGCTGTTCTTCAAACCCCCTATCCACTGTGATTGATGATGTCTGTACCACCAGAAGAAATCCTTACAGTCTTGAATATGGTTTTCTTGCGGCGACCATAGCTTGATCACGGCAAGCAGACAGCATCAGGAATGACTAGAGCCCAGCCGTGATCCAGTACCAGCGTCTCACTGCACTGACTTGCCGAATTGCCTTGCCATGGGCTTGGCACGTGCAGATTTTTTGGCGCTACGAGGGAAGGTTGGCCGAGTTGGTCAATGCTTAAGCCCAGGCCATTACCAGCGCTGAGCGCCTGGCCAGAACTAAGAGCAACGCCGCCAAGCGGTAGCTGAAAAAGTGCAAAGCTATGCGCGAGAACAAAGCTGAAAAGGCTGATGCCGGTCATGCTGATGCTGCTGGTCAGCGGCTGCACATCGCGGCCAGAGTTGTCGCCAGATCCGGTAATGGCGCCTGCGGTCCCGGTGCTGTCCAGCGAGCGCGTCTGCCACCCGCGCCGCCATGGTGCTCTCCGACCTGTTCCAGCGGGCTGACAAAGGAGCGGGAGAGCTGACTGCGGCTTATGACCGAGCCAGAAGAGCTGGACTGGCGTGTGAGCGAAGTTATGATGTTTTTTTGGGAAGTGAGGGTGCTGCGTCAGAAGTGAAAGGATGCCGATATCGCCATACCGATATCGGCCTAAGCTGTTCAAGCAACGCGGACGGCATGGCATCGTCTTTGTAATACTTTTCGTGCCGTCATTAAAAAGTTACAAAGGTTGATGTTGCCCACGGGGGCAATTTAAGCAGGCGTGATTTGAGTGGCGGGGATGCCGAAAAAATCGAAGTCGAACGTGTAGGCTTCTAGCCCGCCTTCATATTTTGGGATTTCCAATGTGAAGATGGAAACTGTTTTTTCGTTTCCGGTATTGTCTATTTTTAATTGGATTTCGCAGTCAGGGTCGCCGATCTGGCCTGCGGGCGCGTTGGCGTTGCTTTTTTGTGCTAAGGATTTGATTGTCAATTTGTGGCCTACAATGTTGCCTTTCTTGAAGGTGACTTTGTTGTAGTCATGTACGACCAAATCTAGAAGTTTAAAAAGAACAGGCTCGTCAAACAGCGGGCTTAAATGATTGGTTATATGGTAGTCGTGTGTAAATGCAGTTGGAAGTTCTGTCCGATTATTGGAGGAGAACTCATAGCAAGGTACTTTAGATGTTGGGCGTGGTTTGTCGGTGCTTCCCAGGTCAAATAGTGGAGTTCCCACATGGACGCTTTTGACCGTTGGAATGACATATTCTTTATGGTCGGGAATGTCGATTTGATTTTCTACAGTAATGCTGATGGCGTCATTGTGCTTTAGGGGGACAGAAGCTGTTTGGTGATGATCCATGTAATGGTTCAAAGCTCGCATCGTTGGATATGAAATATTTAAATCCATGAGATTTACGGACTCTGGCTGTTTAAATACGATGTGGCCAGCGCTATCTCTGGCTGTAGCTTTGAATTTATCTGAAGACCAGTTCCCAGGTATAGAGTGGGAGAACCCAAAGAGAAAGCTAGCGTTTGGGATGTCGATGGTTGATTTGTTGTGAATAATAACTTCCTGGGTAATTTTTAAAACTTTTTCATCGCTGATCTTTTCTAGGTGCGGCTCTTTTACTTCATATTTGATCATGTTGGACGAAATTCTACTTGTGCTTGTATGCATGTTGGAACTCTCTAGCTTAGATGTTGCTGTTTGGAGAAGTTTCTTTTAGGCGCTACCATCGGTTTGTTTGATGTGGCCCGTTTGCAGCGTAGCAGGAGGCGTTTGGATTTCCAGCTGTACTAAAGAATGAGAGCTGCCTGAACCAAAGTTCATTCGGTTCGAATTTCTGATGTAATTTGTACGACGTATCGATAGGGATTGGTGTTTGGCCAGCAGGATGCCGTAGATGAGCCTGCTGCTGATCAGTAGCGGGCTAGAGGGTGGAAACTATTGGACGCTGTCTTGCGCCCTGAGCGCCGCCAGGTCATGCACCACCTTATCGGGATTGTACGCAACCCCCCAGATTTTTATTGGATTGGAAGATAGCCTTCGACTTGTTCGGATGCAGAGTCAGCAGGCATGCCTCCAAGCGCGCCTTGCGTGCTGCCCATCCTATAAAGGCAGTGCTTACTGGCTGTAAGTACAGGGTCATTAAGTAACGTAAATTAGTTTTGATGCGAAAAACATGAATATCGTCATCTAATGACCTACAACTAGAGTATAGACTGACAGAAAGCGTAACAGCATTGAGTGTAGCCCTCTTAGGAGGCAGTAATATTTGCCAAGCTTAGGGAGACGCTGTTTAATTCAATTTTCCGGCCTTGCGCTACGCTGAAGTCCTGATTTATCAGGAGGTGTCCGAGCAGTTTCTGAATTAGGTTCTGTACGAAAAGTCTGAACGAGTAAAATAGGTGCTATGCGGAACATACTGGAGGCCCGTATGGCAAAGCGTTACGAAATCCCCGATGCCGCCTGGGATTTGGTCGCAGATATCTTCACCGAAACCCGCCGTACCGGGCGCCCGCGAGACAATGATCGCCTGATGCTTAACGGCATCCTCTGGGTACTCTGCTATGGCGCGGCCTGGCGGGATATACCCGAGCAATTCGGTCCTTAGTCAACGGTCTATCAACGGTTTCGTTACTGGCGTAATAGCGGAGCGTTTGATCAGATGCTCAAGCGGCTTCATATCCGATTAAACCAACAGGGGTTGATCGACCTAGAAACATGGATGATCGACTCCAGTGCGGTACGAGCAACCCGAGCCTCATCAGGCGCCGGGAAAAAAGGGGGCCTGAAGAACCGCAAGATCACGCGCTCGGACGCAGCCGGGGCGGCCTGACAACTAAAATCCACATGCTATGCGACGCCAATGGCGTGCCGCTGCGCTTCCTGCTGTCAGGCGGGCAAGCCAGCAATATTGCCTACGCGCAACCTTTACTGGATGAGGCTTACATCCCAAGCTTGCGTGGCCGTCCTCGCAAACGCTTCCGATGGCTGTTGGCCGACAAGGGCTACGACGCTGAGGCTCTGCGTCGGTACTGTGATCGGTATCGTATGCAGGCAGCGATTCCGTTGCGAAGCATGAAGCGCAAATCCAAGCCGGGTTTGCCCAGACTGTTCGATCGCCCCAAATATCGGCAGCGCAACGTCATTGAGCGCATGTTCGGATGGCTGAAGGAGAGCCGCCGCATCGTTACGCGTTTCGACAAGCTCGCGAAAAGTTTTGAAGCAAAGGTCTTATTGGCCAGTGCCATGCGGTGTGTAAGGCAATACTTTTCGTACAGAGCCTAGCACCTTAACCACAAGGCCCAAGGCTTCGAGTTGATCCTCCTGCCATTCGAGATATCGTTGGCGAAGCTCGCCGCGTTTACCATGAAACACGGCGCGGGCCAGGCTTTGCCGGCCTTCGCCGCGATTCAGCTGGGTCAGGGTGGCGCGGCGCTTGGACTCGTCATCGATGTAGATCAGCGTGTGCAACGTTTTCTCGATTCGTCCTAACTCTGCCAGCGCCTGAACCAGACGGGTCGGGCGATCCCCCCGTTTGCAACCTGCGCATGATGCCTGTCGCCGGTATTCGGCCGAGCTTGAGCGAACCCGCCAAGCGTAACAAGTCGTCCCAGTGCTCGGCGATCAGGTAGGGCTTGACAGACTGGCGAGCCAGTCCGTCAAGCTTGCCGTAATCGGCTTCTGAGCGCGTGCGACAGAAGCGGGTACCGCCGACATCGACTAGGCACGGGCAGAAGTGATAACCGAGCAGACGGAACAACCCGAACACCACATCGCTGTAGGCACTGGTATCGGTCATGATTTGTGTTGGCAGCAATTCGGTTTGTTGTTCCAACACGACCGCGAGTAATACCAGGCTGTCACGCAGAGTGCCGGGGTCCGTGATGGCGTTCAGACCGGAGAACTGGTGGGAAATCAGGTTGTACCAGGTGACGCCCCGACCGGTACCGAAATACTTTGGGTTAGAGCCGGCATGCACGGTGCGCACCGGTACAACGAAACGCATACCGTCGGCGTAGGCCACTTCCGCCGCCCCAGACCTGAGCCAGTTCTAGTTGGCTAGCGCAGCCACCAATGCGTTGGCTGCTGATAGAGTGTTGTCACGGAAGTAGTTCTGGCTGACCCAGGACAGCCGGTCACGGCGCAACGCCTGGTCGACGTTGCGGATCAATGGCTCCAGACCGGTGTTGCAGGCTCCTCCCAAGAGTACTGCGCACAAGCTCGTCACCAGGTTATCAGCCCGTGCACTGCGTTCAGACACATGGGTGAAGGCTTCAGCGAAACCGGTACGGACGGCGATTTCTAATATGATTTCCGGCAGATCGACACGCTGCATCAAGTCGGCCACGGCTGCACGCAGTTGCAGCAGCAAGTTCGGCTCCTCCAGCTTGTCCAGCGCCCCGAGGGACAGCTCGGTTTTACCCTCGGTGTTCTCGCTCAACTGGATCGCAGGTTTGTCGGGCAGGCGGACGGCGACGGCCTGCCAAGTCGCATCCAGCTCGCCAGACAAGGCATCCAAGGTCGTTTTGGCGTCGATCGTCAAGCCCAGTGAGCGACAGATGATCGGTCGTGCTGACAGCCATTCTTCACCATTAAGCAGACCGATACGCGGGGCGGCACAGCGCCAACTGGTTGAAACAAAAACATCGCGGCGGCGTAGAGCACTGCGCAGCGCATCGAGCGTGCAGAATACATAGGCGCCCATGTCGAGGGAGCCATCTTCGCGGGTGATATGCCTCTGCCAAGCCTTGGCCACGATTTCCTGCGGCGCACCATCTTCCGGTTTCCTACGGTGCAGGTTCAGTTGCAACCAGTCCAGACTAGCAGCCACTCCCTTGCCAGCAGGGCTGAAGCCGAAGCGAATATGTCGGGAAGGAAACGGCGCACGCTGCGGTAGCGCTCCTCCAGAGCGAGGTAAACACATCGTTGGCCGGCCGGATCAAGGCGTTGACCTCATCTAGGGCTTTCTCCAGCGTGACACGTGGCAGGTCATTGAACAGCCGGGCACGGACGTTGTCATCGCTGATCGAGCTATCCAGTACGACCTTGCACGCGGCGGCGAGCGTTGCCGCCGAACGATCCAGGTCTTTTAGACTACGCCGCCGAGTTTTCTTATCAGCCTTCTCTGCATTGTTGAAGAGATCACGCAGCAGCGCCTCAAGCACTTCCCAACCCGCGCACATCGTCGAGCCGACGCAGCGCCCGAATCAGTGTGGGGCCACTGACCATCACCGGGCCAAAGCGTAGTTGATCCAGCCGTGAACTGCGGTTGTCTTCGGCTACCGGAAGCAGGTCTTGTAGCTGCTGTCTCTGTTCCTCGGTCACGCTGCGACCCAAGACGTACCAGAGGCGTTCTTCAACCCGACTACGCAGTTGGGCAATGAAACGCTCTAACTGGGAAACACCAGGCAATAGGACTTTCTGCGTGAACAGTCATGAGGTCGCTCGTGCAAACAGCACTCCAGGCCGATCAGTGCCCATCCAGCAGAGGGCATACAGCCATCGGCTCAAAACGAAAGCCGATACCTGGGTCAGTAAAGTGGCGATAGCCATAGCGCTCTTGGATATCGGCCGCATATATCCATCGACGATGATCGCTGTAACGCGCGAGTCAGTCAGGATCGGCGATTGCCAATTGCCAACAAAGCACATGCAGGACTTCCACAGGCACAGCCGTGGGCTTGTCCGGAAAAGCGCCCACGAAGCTGACAGTAGTCAGCAAAACGGCATAGCCCATACGGTTATGGTTACCCCATAGTACTTGGACGGCGTCCCGGTCTTCATCGCTCAGGTGGAAGTACCGTTCCAGTTCATCACGGCTGGACGCATCGATGTAGCGACCAAAGCTGTCGCGCTGCTCCTGAGTCAGCAAGCTAACCGGCATCGATCACAGTACCTCGGCGCAGAACAAAGCGGGGGGGACAATCCGCGTGCGTTCGATATGCCAGCGTTGTAAGAGGCCTGCGCGGCGATCACCGGTTACCAGATAATCCGCATTACCCACCTAGGCCTGGCCAGCAGAAAGGAATCATCCGGATCATCGGCTTCAACCTCAATAACCAACCGCTCCAATACCACTGCGCGTTGCAGGTTATTGATCATGGCCCCCACTTTGGCAGGCTGCAGTATGGCCTGAAGCTTAGGCTAACGACTGGCGCGACGAATTTCATCGAGCTACGCCCGTGAGGTGACTACCTCAAAACGGGCCGCACGCCAAGCCGGATAGATTGCATCAGGATGCCCCATGCGGTGAGATCAGCGCACTGAAAAGGATGTTGGCATCCAATACGACCCACATCAGCGCTTACGTGCCCAATAGAGCGCCTCATAAACCGCTTCAGTCAGTTCTGCCTCACTTAGATGGGCGTTGGAAGCCTTGGCCTGTTCGGCGCTCAGTTCCAGGATTTGTGCCCGCACCGCCTCTTCGACGAAGCGCGACAGATCGCCCTTACGGCCACCGCCTTGGCTGACCAGAAACATGCGAAGCGATTGGTCGGTGTCAGTAGAGACTGCGATATTACAGCGAGTGGTACTCATGACTTTTCCAGAAACAGTGTTTGTGCGTTTATACACTCGTACCTTGTTTAGTTACAACGGTTCGATAAAACCCTCGTTTTATCGAACTTTAACGAAACACCTGCCCTGCTTTGAGTTAGCCCTCATTATGGTTTAAATACTGGTATCGTTGATCAAGGTTCTATTTTCAATTTATCAGTTGAGTAAACGGTACTTTTGATGAAAATTGGCTATGCACGGGCGAGTACTCGGGATCAGAACGCAGACCTACAGATCGATGCTCTGAAAAAGCCAGGGTGCGAGCGGCTCTATCAAGACGTTGCCAGCGGCTCAAAAAGCGCACGTCCGGTACTGAATAAATTATTGGTTCATATGTGAGCCGGTGATGCCGTAGGGATTTGGTCGCTGGATCGTCTAGGACGCTCGCTAAAGCACCTGGTCGAACTGGTCGGTGAATTGGCCGCTCGTAGCGTTGACCTGAAAAGACTGAATGACCCCATCGACACCACTCATGCGCAAGGCCGCTTTGTTTTCAGCCTATTCGCATCGCTGGCAGAGTTCGAGCGCGAATTGATCAGTGAACGCACACAAGCAGGCTTGTCCGCTGCACGGTCGCGTGGTCGAGTCGGTGGTCGTCCGAAGGGACAGCCCGCTCAAGCGGAAGCAGGGCTATGGCCGCAGAAACCCTGTACCGCGAGTGTCGGTTAAGTGTGGGTGCCATTGGCAGGAAATTGCATATCCAAAAGCACGCTTTACCGCTACCTCCGGCATCGCGACGTACTAATCGGCACACCCACAAAAACCTTCCAGTAGCTCGGCATTACAGCCCCACCGGCAATGGATGATGCCGATCCGCTTCGAAAAGCGCTTGGGGTGTGAGATTGACAGGCATTTGAACAACGTGGTCTCGAATACAAGGCTCCCCAAGGAACGAAGCTTTCCGTTCTTTTTGGGTATCCATACCCACCGCAGCGGCTGAGGTCGATTCCACCCGACTTCAGCTCCTCGCGTAGCTGAGCCAGCTACTCCATCGGCCCCATGCTTTCAATGTCATCGAATCGCTGACCATCCGCACCGTGGCTGCCTCGGTTTGCGCGGCAACGCTGGTAGGCGATGACCAGTACATCGATTCGATACACTTTGTCCCACAGGCTGTAGAAGCGAAAGTCTGACTCTGTCTTAGCTTTCACATACAGGTCACGCTGTAGTTTCCGAACGCGATTTCACACTTGGGTTGGCGAAAGTATCAGGATGAGCTGTGCCCCCCGTTTCAGCACGGAAAGCGCGCATCTCTCCTGTGCCCTCCAATAAATGTCGACGCGCCATCCACGGGTTTGACAGGCGAACAACGTCAGCAGCTGAGCCGTGTTCTTGGCCAGCCCTCGAAAGTGCACCTTTCATAGCCAAACTGGCGCTTGATCACCCGAAATGGGTGCTCGACCTTGGCACGAACCTGAGCCTTGGCTTTCTCGATGTTGCGTATCGCTTTGTACAAGGCACTCTGTTTTCCATGCTTTTTATAGGTGCTGCGCCGGGCTGCAATCTGCCAAATAACCTCACGCCCCGCGTGCTTTTCGCGCTTCTCGACCCCGGTATAACCCGCGTCGGCGCAGACCACGTTTTCTTCGCCATGCAGCAGTTTGTCGACCTGCGTGACGTCCGCCACATTGGCCGCCGTGACCACCACGCTATGAACCAAGCCAGACTCATCGTCGGCCCCGACGTGGGCCTTGGCACCGAAGTAATATTGGTTGCCTTTCTTGGTTTGATGCATTTCCGGGGCGCGCTTGCCATCCTTGTTTTTGGTTGAGCTGGGCGCATGAATCAGAGTGGCATCCACAATGGTGCCTTGGCGCAACGACAGACCACGGTCGCCCAAATAACCATTGATCACAGCGAGAATTCCAGCGGCAAGCTCGTGTTTTTCCAGCAGGCGACGGAAATTGAGGATGGTGGTCTCATCCGGGATCCGCTCAAGGCTCAGACCCGCAAACTGGCGCAGGATGGTCGTTTCATACAGTGCTTCTTCCATCGCAGGATCGCTGCAGTCGAACCAGTTCTGCATCAGGTGCTCGCGCAACATCGCCCTCAACGGATAGGCCGGACGATCACCTTCACCCTTGGATAGTGCGGCTCGATCAAGGCGATCAAACTCTTCCAGGGTACGACCTGATCCATCTCGATCAGGAACAACTCCTTGCGGGTCTGCTTGCGTACTCGGTGTCGGCAAAGGTCATCTGTTTCATCATCGAAAAGCTCGGCGACTGGTGTCCGGCGATTCTGCCAAATCAGAAAGTCTTTTTCAGAGTTTCCTTAAAGCGCTATCTTGGCAATCGCCGCCATCTGAAGCCTACCCTCGGTTAATACGCAGGAGTTACAAGAATACTGCGATAACGGCCCGGCCAAATTAAGGCTAATTTCTGCAAGCACAAAGGAAATGTCCTACAGTTTTTTACCACAGCTCATATCAAGATACACCCTAAACAAACGCATAAATCAGCATGGATATCTCATGAGCCGGCACATTCACGATCCAATGTTTAACGAGTCGCCGCAGAAGCCTAAACCATCGAAAACTCTTGACATTCTCGCGCTGACGACACTGTTAATCATAATCACGTGGCTATTTTTGAAAGGGATATAGGCCTGAAATAAATTGATAACTCCAGACTTTTTTCATACGGCGTTTGTAGTGGATCAACTGACCCCGGACAAGACGTTAATGAGGCGCTGAACAATTAACACGTTCGCAGCGCCCCCATTTCCAAGCCGCTTTTTTCAACCTTCCGCCTTACTTTACATTTTTGAGGCCGACTTTCACCCTCATTTTGCTGATTTTCGGGTCAGCCCCGCCTTTCGGACTGATTTACCCCGCCGCCCGTTGCAAATACCGCTTGGCCAGTATCAGATAGGCCGTATCCGATTCATGAACCACACGGTCCAACAGACTGCCAGCTCGTTTACCGTAGCATTTCTGGCCAGCAGTTCCACGGCAATAGCGCTTCGTAGTCCTCTTCCGACTGTATGCGATCCATGAACTCCCCCTACCGCAAGACAACCACCTCGTTTACCGTGGCATCTCTGGCGAGCAGTTCCATGGCAGTAGCGCTTCGTAGTCGGCCACCGCCTGTGCATGCGGCAACCTTTCCAGCACATGGCGTAGCCACGTATAATGCTCCTGGCCATTGACTTTAGCGGTCTCGACCAAACTATAGATCTGAGCGCTGGCGGTAGCGCCTTTGAGCGTATCGCTGAATAGCCAGGCCTTGCGCCCGATGACAAACGGCTTTATCGCTCTTTCAGCCGCATTGTTATCTATGGGTAAAAAACCGGCTTCGACATAGCGCTCCAAACGACTTCAGTTGCTTGCCAAGTAATGCACGGCCTTGCCTAACGCACTTTGTGCCGTGACCTGCGGCTGGGTTTTATCCAGCCAGCTTTTCAACTGGGCCAGGATCGGCAGGCTTTTTTCCTGACGACCGATAAATCGCTGTTCATCGCTGATGTCCTTGAGCTCACGCTCTATGCCGTACAGCTTGTTGATCATCGTCAGCGCGATATCAGCACTCCCGGTTTTACCCTTGGGCTGCACTTTTTGTGCGTCCACGAACTTGCGCCGCGCATGAGCCATGCACGCCAGCCGTTCCACGCCCGGTTGCAACGCCAATGCGTTATAACTCGCGTAATCATCAGTCATCACGTAGCCGCGATAACTTTCCAGCAGACGCAGTGGCACGTCCTGCGCTCGACTGGAGGTGTAGTCGAACAGCACGACTTTGCGATTCGGTGGGCCGCTGGCTTGTACCCACATCCAAGATTGGCTGGTCGGCTCTCGATCCACCTCCTTCAGTACCTGAACGCGGGTTTCATCGCAGTGGATCACCGGACTTTCCAGTAATCGATCACGCATTAGGTTAAGTAGAGGCTGGAAGCGCTCGCAGCATTGGATCACCCAGCGCGCCAGGTCTGGCGCGGGATATCGATGCCGTGACGACCAAGGACTTTTTCGAATAGGTGCAAGGGTAAGCCATCGACGTACTTAGTCGTCAGCAACATCACCAACACGCTCGGACTGGCCATGCTCTTTTCGATCAACTGCGCCGGTTTGTCGGCGGTGACCGGGGCCGTTTCGCAGCCACGGCAGCCGTAAACCTTGCGGATATGTTTGATCACTCGGATCTGCATCGGCACGATATCCAGCTGTTTGCTGGTTTCTTCGCCGATGGCATGCTTGCGGCAACCGCAGGCACAGGTCAGTTCGTGTTCGGGCAGCAATACTATCTGCTTCGTCAAACAGCGCTAGTTGTGGTGTCGTCGAATCAGCACTTTGCTCAGACTTGCGCCCGAACAGACGCTGGCGAAGCAGCGCGTTCTCTTCTTGGAGAACCGCGACCTTGGACTGCATGTAAGCAAGCAATTGCTTGAGCGCAGCAGGGTCATCAGGTAGTTGATAAGACACAGAAATCATGCCGCAAATTATACCCGTCAGGCGACAAATCTTGGAGTCAAAACCTGATGCGGACGGTTGCGCCAGAGGTCAAAGCCGTCGAGCAACCAGTTCAATTCCTGGACGCTCAACACGATGGCTTCGTCGGTGGCCTCGGGAGATGTTTTAAACCGTTCAGATTCGAGGCGCTTGAACCAAAGGCAGAAGCCGTTGCGCTCCTAATATAGGATTTTCACTCGGGTACGGTGGCGATTCAGAAAAACAAAAAGCACCGGGTCGAATACCGCGACTTTGATATCCAGCTCGACCATGGCGGTGAGGCCGTCGATGGATTTTCGAAAATCCACCGGTTTGAGGTAGAGATAGACTTTTTCGGCTTTGGCGTCGGGTGGCATCATGGTGTGCTGGTTCCTGAAAGAATCGGGACCACAGCATCAGGCTTCAATTTCGGGCTTGGAAGTTGGATCATGGATCGCTTACTTCCGACCGCGCCTGTAGCAACCTTTCCAGCACGTGCCGTAGCCACGTATAAGGCTCCTGGCCATTGACTTTAGCGGTCTCTCACTTGCGCCTTACGACCTGTCGCCGGCCTTTTACAGCTTACGAATAGTCGCAGGTAAAAAAATAGCCCTTTTTAAAAAGGGCTATAAGATTTGTTGGTTTTATTTTGGTGTTTCGAAAGGATGGCCCTTTTCGTCAACCACTATACCTCGGTTATTCATCAGCAACACACCACTCGGCAAGCGCCCACCATGAACATCTGTTGTAAACGTTCCATCGTCCTTGACATACACTGGGCTACCATCAATTGCTCTTACTTGACGGGATACCTTCGGAATACCGTTGCGGTCCACGGCAATATGCTCACTATTCACAAACTCGATATAGGAGCCCACCTCCTCGACTGCAAACTTTTGCGCATCGCGGTACAAGTAAGACAAATTCGGACCCGCTCCGAAACGGGATTGTTTCGGATCAACCGGCAACGTCGTACCAGGCTTCACATACCCAGGCTTAGTCGGCCCCGTCGGATTCTTCGGTTCCACCGGCACCTGGATCACGTCAATGACGGTGCCATTG
>NZ_JAHSTT010000020.1 GCF_019145205.1 Pseudomonas khavaziana | reverse complement strand
TTTCGATCAGGAAAGCGGGCTGCACTACAACCGCCATCGCTACTACAATCCAGATGTTGGTCGTTACCTGACGCCGGATCCGGTGAAGTTGGCGGGTGGGGTCAATGGGTACCAGTACGTGCCCAATCCTACGGGATGGGTGGATCCGCTAGGTTTGAGTAGATGTCCTGGGGAGGACGGATGCAAACCGCAAGCAGAAGTTGAAGATCCAGCAGATGCAGCTAAGGTAAATACAGGCGAACCAAACCAGCCAATTGTAACAACCCGTCCAACAGAGTTTGCCAACAAGCAAAAACTAAACGAGCACTACGAAAAGCATGGGCCAGAATTCGGAGTAGAGACCCCCAATGAATATTTAGTCACGGCACGACATGTCGTGAACGAAGGCATTCCTGTCAATTACCTCTACAAAAGCAAATCGACAACAGGATATGTTTTACTCATGGGAACGAATAGAACGGGCCAAGCGAAATTTGCATTCGCGGGTACGAATGCAGATGGCAACATAACCACCTTACATACCAAAAGTGGGAAAGACTTCTGGAGGATGATAAATGGCGACGCCACTAACAAAACCATCAGACCTTACAACCAATAATTATAAAAAAGCAAAGGTCGTAGCGCTCAACGAACATATAGAAGAAGACGTGACCCTGAACATCGACGGAACGACTATAAACTGCTTCGCCAGCTATTGCCCCTATGATCTTGAAGTGGGTAAAACATATGATGTAGAACTTACATTAAATCTTTCCGAAAACTACGAAATTGAACGGACTGGCAAAACTAAAACGTTGATAAAACATACAAATCGCGGTTATTCCTACGTCCTCTACGGAGACCTGCGCAATGAAATCTTAATGACCTTCACATCTCTTAATGTCGAGGGCATACAATATGACCACCCCGAATGCAACGACCACTTTATCAAACTAAAAGTCGAAAGAATCGACGCCTGTTTTCACTGAAATGCGAAATAGCTCGCGCAATCGGCTCACCAAATGAGCCGAATAACCCCCTCTATTCGGCTCACCCCACCCAGGCATTCCTCCATGGATCACCCACGCTGAACCTTGCAACACGCCACCTGGCCGACCTACTGGAAAAAAACTGCCTGACACGCCTCCCCGGAGGCGGCCGCAGCACGCGTTATCGGATCAATCCCACCCACGAGTAGCCCCCTACTCATTTGCCCCCATCCCCCATGTCTGCTAGTGTCGCGCCGGTTTACCGTCTACCGGAATTGCCGCCATGGCCCGCAAAAAAGTTGCACTGGATTTCGAACAATCCCTCGCCGACCTGCAAACCCTGGTCGAGCGGCTGGAGAACGGCGAGTTGTCGCTGGAGGACTCGTTGACGGCGTTTGAGCAGGGCATCGGCCTGACCCGCGACTGCCAGAGCGCGTTGGCGCAGGCGGAGCAGAAGGTCCAGGTGTTGCTGGAGCGTGATGGGGAGTTGGCCGAAGAACCTTTCGATGCGGAACAGCCGGAATGATCGACGCGTACCAGGCCAGTAGCCAAGCCCGGGTGAATGCGGCGCTGGAGCCCTTGTTTATAGCGCCAGGCCCGGAAATGACGCGCCTCTATGAAGCCATGCGCTACAGCGTGATGAATGGCGGCAAGCGTGTGCGGCCGTTGCTGGCCTATGCGGCGTGTGAAGCCCTGGGTGCACCAGTAGAAGAAGCCAATGGTGCCGCCTGCGCGGTGGAGCTTATCCACGCCTATTCCCTGGTACATGACGATTTGCCGGCTATGGACGACGACGATTTGCGTCGCGGCCAGCCCACCACCCATAAAGCTTTTGATGAAGCCTATGCGATCCTGGCCGGTGATGGTTTACAGAGCCTGGCGTTCAGCGCATTGCTGGACCCGCGCCTGAGCAGCGTCAACGCCGAGATCCGCCTGCGCATGGTAACCGCCCTGGCCCACGCCGCAGGCCCAGCCGGTATGGTCGGCGGGCAAGCCATCGATATGGGCTCGGTCAGTCTCAAGCTGGATCAAGAAGCCCTCGAACACATGCATCGCCACAAGACCGGCGCGCTGATCGAAGCCGCTGTGCACCTGGGCGCCTTGGCCAGTGGCCGTGCCCAAGCCGCACAGTTGGCGGCCCTGCAAACCTATTCCCGGGCCATCGGCCTGGCGTTCCAGGTACAGGACGACATTCTCGACGTAGAAAGTGACACGGCTACCCTGGGCAAACGCCAAGGCGCCGATATCGCACGGGACAAGCCGACATACCCTGCATTGCTTGGGCTGCAAGCCGCCAAGGCATATGCCATTGAATTGCGTGACCAGGCCCTGGATGCCCTGCGACCTTTCGACGCGGCGGCCGAGCCCCTGCGGGACCTGGCGCGGTATATCGTCGAGCGCCGCCACTGACAACCCCGGCCATTTGCGCCGCATATCGGCCAAGTTCGGCGCTCTGCGTGGGCAGTTTGCACGGCTTGAGGTAAACTGCCGCCTCTTCTATACCTATAACGATTCGCCTGATGCCCACGACGTTTCAAGAGATTCCCCGCAAACGCCCGTCCACGCCCTTGCTCGACCGCGCTGCCACGCCGGACGGCCTGCGTCGACTGGGTGAAGCCGAGCTGGAAACCCTGGCCGATGAGTTGCGCCTGGAATTGCTCTACACGGTCGGCCAGACCGGTGGGCATTTCGGCGCCGGGCTGGGCGTGATCGAGCTGACCATCGCCCTGCATTACGTGTTCGACACCCCGGATGACCGGCTGGTGTGGGACGTGGGCCATCAGGCGTATCCACACAAGATCCTCACCGGCCGTCGCGAGCGCATGGGCAGCCTGCGCCAGAAGGATGGCCTGGCCGCCTTCCCGCGCCGTTCGGAGAGCGAATACGACACCTTTGGCGTCGGCCACTCCAGCACCTCCATCAGTGCAGCGCTGGGCATGGCGATTGCCGCCCGTCTGCAAGGTAGCGAGCGCAAGGCCATTGCCGTGATCGGCGATGGCGCGCTGACCGCCGGCATGGCCTTCGAAGCGTTGAACCACGCGCCGGAAGTGGACGCCAACATGTTGGTGATCCTCAACGACAACGACATGTCGATCTCGCGTAACGTCGGGGGCCTGTCCAATTATCTGGCGAAGATTCTTTCCAGCCGCACCTACGCCAGCATGCGCGAAGGCAGCAAAAAAGTGCTCTCGCGCCTGCCTGGCGCGTGGGAAATCGCCCGTCGCACCGAAGAATACGCCAAGGGCATGCTGGTGCCCGGCACCCTGTTCGAAGAGCTGGGCTGGAACTACATCGGCCCTATCGACGGCCACGACCTGCCGACCCTGATCGCCACCTTGCGTAACATGCGTGACCTCAAGGGCCCGCAGTTCCTGCATATCGTCACCAAGAAAGGCAAAGGCTTCGCCCCGGCGGAAGTCGACCCGATTGGCTACCACGCGATCACCAAGCTTGAGCCCCTGGACGCCCCCGCCGCTGCGCCTAAAAAAGCCAGCGGGCCGAAGTATTCCGGTGTGTTCGGCGAATGGCTGTGCGACATGGCCGCCGCCGACCCGCGCCTGGTGGGCATTACCCCGGCAATGAAGGAAGGCTCCGACCTGGTGGCGTTCAGCGAGCGTTTCCCGCTGCGTTACTTCGACGTGGCGATTGCCGAGCAGCACGCCGTCACCTTCGCTGCCGGCATGGCCTGCGAAGGCGCCAAGCCGGTGGTGGCGATCTACTCCACCTTCCTGCAGCGCGGTTATGACCAGCTTGTTCACGATGTGGCGGTACAGAACCTCGATGTGCTGTTCGCCATCGACCGCGCCGGCCTGGTGGGCGAAGACGGCCCGACCCACGCCGGTAGTTTCGACCTGTCCTACCTGCGCTGCATCCCTGGCATGCTGGTGATGACGCCGAGCGACGAGAACGAACTGCGCAAGATGCTCAGCACCGGCCACCTGTACAACGGCCCAGCCGCCGTACGTTACCCGCGGGGCAATGGCCCGAACGCGGTGATCGACAAAAACCTGGAACCGATTGAGATCGGTAAAGGCATCGTGCGTCGCCAAGGCGGCAAAATCGCATTCCTGGTATTTGGCGTGCAACTGGCCGAAGCGCTGAAAGTCGCCGAGAAGATCGACGCCACTGTGGTCGACATGCGTTTCGTCAAACCGCTGGATGAAGCCCTGGTGCGCGAGATCGCCGCCAGCCATGAGCTGCTGGTGACGGTGGAAGAGAACGCGATCATGGGCGGCGCCGGTGCGGCGGTCAGCGAATTCCTGGCGCGGGAGAACACCCTCAAGTCGGTGCTGCACCTGGGCCTGCCGGATTTGTACGTCGAGCATGCCAAGCCGGCACAGATGCTGGCTGAGTGCGGGCTGGATGAGGCCGGCATCGAAGCCTCGGTGCGCGAGCGCATGGCGCTGCTGGGCCTGTAGAAACCGGGACTAAAATGTGGGTGGGGGCTTGCTCCCGATGAGGGAGTGTCAGCAAGCACATCTGCAACTGACGCGCCGCCATCGGGGCAAGCCCCCTCCCACATTTGATTTATGCCACCTTTGAACGCTATGGACAGCCCATGAAACGCCTGTGCCTTGCCCTACTGCTACCCGCCGCCAACCTGCTCGCCGACACCCGCGACGAGGCCTTGAAGCTTTCCGACGTGGTCATCAGTGCCAACCGCCAAGTGCAGGCGCGCAACGACAGCAGCGCTGCCAACACTGTATTCACCCGTGCCGACATCGACCGTCTGCAGCCCACCAGCGTCACCGACCTGCTCAGCCGCGTGCCGGGTGTGCAGGTTGCGCCGACCGGTGGACGTGGCAGTTTGCCGGGGATCTTCATTCGCGGCACCAAGACGGCTCAAAGCTTGGTGCTGGTGGACGGCCAACGCATTGCCAACGCCACATCGGGTGACAGCGGGCTACAGTTCTTGAGTGTGGATCAGATTGAGCGGGTGGAAGTACTGCGCGGCTCACGCTCGGTGATCTACGGCAGCGATGCGATCGGCGGGGTCATCCAGATTTTCACGCGACGTAACGCCGAAGCCGGCATCTATCCACGCCTACACCTGGGTTTTGGGAGCCATCAGACTTGGGAGCGCAGCCTTGGCTTGTCGGGCGGTGATGGGCGCACGCGCTTCAACCTCGGCGCCAGCCTGGATGAAACCCAGGGCATCGACTGGACCCGCGAATCCTTCGCAAGCGACGCTGATCACGACGCCTATCGCAACAAATCCATCAGCCTCAACCTCAGCCACTCGCTGGGTGATGATGTAGAAGTGGGACTCAACCTGCTGGATGGGCGAGGCAAGGCTGAATATGACAACCCCTTCGGCCGCAGCATCAGTTTGACTGAGGCCGTAGGTATGAATCCCTACACCCACTACACCGTGAGCAGCGCCAGCAGTTACGTCGATGCCAAGCTCAACGATGCCTGGCAAACCCGCGTGGAACTGGGCCACAGCGAGAACCGCGACGAAAAGCGCGACCGCTTGAGCGATTACAACAGTGCCTTCAATACCTATCGCGATTCGGTTAACTGGCAAAACGACTTGAGCCTGACTGAGCGTAACAGTTTGATCCTGGGCGGGGACTGGTATGAAGACCGCGTCCACACCAGTGAAAACTTGAAAGCTGATAGCCGCTGGAACCGTGCCGTATTTATCCAGCATCGATTCAAGGCTGAGGCGTTTTCCACTGAGTTGGGCCTGCGCCACGACACCAACCAGCAATTCGGTAGCCAAAACACTTGGAGCGGTACCCTCACCCTGCCGCTCAACCCGAATAACGATCTGTTACTGTCCTACAGCGAAGGTTTCCGCGCGCCGAGCTTCAATGACCTGTATTACCCATTCAGCAGCAACCCTAACCTCAAGCCCGAACACTCGAAAAGCTATGAGTTGCAATGGCGCAGCCAACTGACTGACACAACGCGCCTGGAGGCCTCGCTGTATCGCACCGACCTCAAGGACGCCATCATTGCCCAGCAGATAGATTTCTATATCCCGCGCAATGTAGCGTCGGCCCGGATCAATGGGTTTGAGGCCGCGCTCAAGCAGGAGTTGTTTGGCTGGCAAGGCGCCCTCGGGCTGTCGGTCATCGACCCTCGCGATCGGAACAGCGGCCACACTCTGGAACGTCGCGCACGCCGTACCTTGAGCCTGGATCTGGATCGTCAGTTTGACCGTTTGGGCGTGGGAGCCAGTTGGCAAGCCGTCAGCAGCAGCTATGACGATGCAGAGAACACCAAGCGCCTGTCGGGCTATGGCTTGCTGGGGCTGCGCAGCAGTTGGGCATTGACGCGGGACGTGTTGTTATCGGTCAAGGTCGATAACGTGCTGGACAAGACTTATGCGCGGGCGAGGTACAGCTATGACGAGCCCAATTATGAGAACAATCATGACTATCGCGAAGAAGGCCGGGCGTGGATGTTTGGGGTGACGTGGACACCTGAGATCTGAACCGACGTCATCGCAGGCAAGCCCCACATTTGAAAGGCATTCCCCTGTGGCTTGCCTGTGATAGCGGTGTCACAGGTCAGGTGATAACACCTGACACAACCGCGCCACCGCCTCCAACATCTGCCCACTGGGCCGCTCCAGGCCCTTGTCCGGCACTAGTAAGACGCGTGCCGCCATCGTCGGCCATGCTTTCCACACATCCATCTGCGCCTGATCACCCACCAGAATCACCTCGGGATTACGCTGCAACACCGACTCCACACTGACCTGCGGAGCCGGCAGCTTAAGATCATCAAACACATTGCGCGCCCCGCATACCCCCAGCGCATCACTGATGATCTGCCCACCGCCCACGGTATACAGCGGCTGGTTCCACACTTGATAAAACACCCGCAAAGGTTCGGTGCGTCGATAGCGCTGTCGCAGTTCGGCGAGGCGTTTACTCAGCTTATCGGCCAACACTCGACCAGCCTGCGCGCGGCCCAATTGCTCGGCAATGGCCTGGACCTGGGTGGTCAGCTGTTCAAGGCTATGGGGTTCGGCGACGTACACCGGGATATTCAGGCGCTGCAATTGCTCGCGCTGGGCCGGACCAACGCTGCCGGGCCACAGCAGGATCAAGTCAGGCTTGAGACTGAGCAGGCGCTCCATGTCCAACTGGCCGTAATGCCCGACCGACGGCACTTTCGCCAACGCCGTCGGGCGTTCGCCACCATCGAGTACGCCCACCAGCAGGTCGGCGGCGCCCAACTCAACCACGATTTCAGACAGTGACGGCGCCAGGCTGACCACTCTCTCGACCGCCATCGCCTGAGCACTGAATACCAGCAGCAGTGCCAGCCAGTAGCGGCTCATCCCAGTTGACGCGGAATGCGGTAGAGGTAAAAGAGCACCATGGTCGACATTGCCAGCAGGAACAGCGGTACCGCTTCCAGCCCGACGAACACCGCCAACGCACCAATCCAGGCCGGTAGCGCGGCCACCAGCAAGGCCGTGCGCCGACGCGCCGCCAGGGTGATCCAGGCAGCGGGTTCTTCAGGGGTATCGAGGGCTTTGGAGGTAGCGATCAGCGCGTGTTTATAGCCGTGAAAATAACGCAGGCTGAGAAACATCGAACCCACACCGGCAATGAAAAACGGCATGGCCAGCACGGGAAGCAGGGATTCGGCGCGGCCAAATACCAGGTTGATCACAAACAATGGGAGCAATGCCAGGGCCAGGTACTGCCACCAGTTGAAAGACAGTCGCCGCTTTACCTGGCCTCGGGTCACGCGCGGTCGACCTCGCCCTGGTGCTCGTTGCCCATCATGTGGTCGAGCTTGCTGGCTTTGGTCGCCAGGTAGAGCTTGTTGTGCGGGTTGTGCCCGGTGTGCAGCGGCACGCGCTCGGCCACGGTGATGCCCATCTCGGTCAAGGCCTTGACCTTGCGCGGGTTGTTGGTCATCAAACGCAGGGATTTGACCCCCAGGTGCTCGAGCATCGGCAGGCAGATCGCATAGTCACGCTGATCAGCCGCGAAGCCCAGGCGTTCGTTGGCTTCCACGGTGTCGGCGCCACCGTCTTGCAGTTCGTAGGCGCGGATCTTGTTCAGCAGGCCAATGCCGCGGCCCTCCTGACGCAGGTACAGCAGCACGCCACGGCCTTCACGAGCTATGGCTTGCATTGCCGCTTCCAGTTGCGAACCGCAGTCACAGCGCTGGCTGAACAGCGCATCGCCGGTCAGGCACTCGGAATGCACACGCCCCAGCACCGGCGCACCATCGGCGATGTCGCCGAGGCTGAGCACAACGTGCTCGCGCCCGGTGGCTTCTTCGAGAAAGCCGTTCATGGTGAACGTGGCAAAGGGGGTAGGCAGCTTGGAAGCAGCGACGAAAACGACGGGCACCGTGTGCTCCTGATTTCAGATTTCACAGAGGCGGCCATTGTAACAGTAGGTTCCTACAGACGCTTAAGCTGAATTATCGCTGATAAAGATCAATAGGTTCGATTGGCCTTCGGATTGATTCTATGTAGCGCGAGCCGGTTCGCGAAAGTCGTCAACGTTAACGCAGGCATTCTGATTCAACGCGGCGCCTATGATTTTTTCGCGAGCAAGCTCGCTCCTGCAGTGAAATCAGAATGGATAGGGCTGGTTCCAGCGTGCAAAAATCGCTTTCAACTCACCTGTCTTGACCAGGGTGGCCAGACGCCGGTCATACACCCCCATCAACGCCCGCCCGCGCTCGGTGTCGGCGAAGCCGATATAGAGCGGCAATTCGGCGATATGCGTAAGCTTGAACAGCGTCGGATCCTGGGACTGGCTGAGCATATACTTGGCTTCGGTGAGGGCATCGATATAGAAATCGGCGCGGCCATGTAGCAGCATCGGCAGGATACCGCTGCGCCGCTCGATCTGGTTGAAGCGGCGCACGTTCGGCAGGTATTGCTCGTACTTGTAGCCGCGCACCCAGGCCAGGCGGTAGTCGCCCAGCGTCGCCAACGTCGGCGTGGGCGCCGTTGCCAGCCCGAGGGCGTAGATGTGGTCGGCGTCGAAGTTCCACTGGGGGTACAACACGCCGCTGACCTCATTGCGATAGGATCCGACGCAACCATCCACCTCGCCGCGCTGGGCCAGGCCGACTGAGCGGGTATAAGGCACGCTGCGGGTTTGCAAGGTAATGCCCGCGGGCTCGAAGACCTGGCGCAACAGGTCCCAGGCCAGGCCGCTGCCATCCTGGTTGGTGTAGTCGTTCCACTGCTCACTGGCCAGCACGATCTTGCCAGGCACAGGCATCTCGTCCGCCTGTGCCATGAAGGCAAAGGCACACAGCACGATCAGCAGCCAGCGGCGTACAGCCATAGTGACGGCCTCTTCTGGAGTAAACCTATTAAGGGTAGCGCAGGACGCCAGCTTAGGGCGCCCGGCGAAAATGCTGGTAGCCGCGCACCGCCGGAGTGACGTCCTCGCCGTTGGCATCGAGCAGCGTCACGCCCTGCCCGGCCTCGACCCGACCAATCACATGCACTGGCCAGCCGTCCGCCTGCAACGGCACCAACTGGGACGCTGGCATAGTGAACGCCAGCACGTAGTCATCGCCGCCGCTCAACGCCGCCACACGGGCCTGGTCTTCGCCGACGAACGTCAGCAAGGCTGTGGACAACGGCAACCTGTGACGTTCGACCACCAGGCGGACCGCCGAGGCCTTGGCGATATGCCCACAATCGGCCAATAGCCCATCGGAAATGTCCATGGCCGAGGTCGCCCGACCCCGAAGCGCCAGCCCCAAGGCCAACTGCGGTTGCGGCGACCAGTAGTGCGCCAGCAACGGCGCTGCGATAGCAGCGTCGACAGTGCGTTGCCCCAATACCAGCGGCAAGGCACCGGCGGCGTTGCCCAGTTCACCGCCGACACATAGCAGGTCACCCGGCCGCGCTCCGCTGCGCGTCAACGCCTGCCCCGCCGGCACACGGCCAAACACAGTAAGGGTCAGGCTCAACGGCCCACGGGTGGTATCCCCTCCCACCAAGCCCACACCGCAGCTTTGCGCCATGGCGTTCAAGCCTTGGGCATAGCGTTGCAGCCAATCGGCGTCGATGCTCGGCGTGGTCAGGGCAAGGGTGAATGCGAGGGGATTGGCGCCCATGGCGGCCAAATCGCTCACCGCCACGGCCAGCGAGCGCTGGCCGAGCAGGAACGGGTCACAGGGGTCGGCAAAATGCACGCCGGCCACCAGCGTATCGGTAGAAACAGCCAGTTGCTCTCCGGCTGGGAGCGCCAGCAAGGCGCAGTCGTCGCCGATCCCCAGGGCAATGCCTTCACCGCCCTGCGCACAGGGCGCGGCGGCGAAGAACGTGCGGATCAGCTCGAACTCACCCATGGGAACTCAAGCGCGAATCAGCGCTTGTGTTCCTTCACTTCGGCTTCGCGCAGGCGCGGGGCCAACTTGTCGAGCACGCCGTTGACGAACTTGTGGCCGTCGGTCGAACCGTAGACTTTCGCCAGTTCGATGCCTTCGTTGATCACCACGCGGTACGGTACGTCAACGCGCTTGAGCAGCTCCCAGGTGGACAGGCGCAGTACCGCCAGCTCGACCGGGTCCAGCTCTTCGAGGGTCAGGTCCAGGCATGGCGACAGCGCAGCATCGATCTCGGCCTGGTTGGCCGGAACACCGTGCAGGATGTCGTGGAAGTAGCTCTGGTCAGCAAAGGTGAAGTCGTTATCGACGCGAAATTGCGCTTCGATCTCGTTCAGCGAAGTGCCGGCCATGTGACGCTGGTACAGCGCCTGGGTGGCGAGCTGACGGGCCGCACGGCGCTTTTCGCTTTTCGAGGGCTTGCCGGCATCGGCTGGACGCTCGTCGCGCGGGTTGAAACGATCGCTCTCGTCGGAAATCACTTGGCCTCCAACTGCGACAGCAGGCTGACCATTTCCAGCGCGGACAAGGCAGCTTCAGCGCCTTTGTTACCGGCCTTGGTGCCGGAGCGCTCGATGGCTTGTTCGATGGAGTCAACGGTCAGCACGCCAAAGGCAACTGGTACACCGAACTCCATGGACACCTGGGCCAGGCCCTTGGTGCATTCGCCGGCCACGTATTCGAAATGCGGGGTACCGCCACGAATGACCGCGCCCAGGGCGATGATCGCCGCGTATTCGCCCTGTTGAGCAACTTTTTGCGCAACCAGTGGAATTTCGAAGGCGCCAGGGGCACGGATAAGGGTGATGTCGCTCTCGCTCACACCGTGGCGAACCAGGGCGTCAACGGCACCGCTTACCAGGCTTTCAACCACGAAGCTGTTGAAGCGGCCAACCACCAGGGCATAGCGGCCTTTGGGGGCGATGAAGGTACCTTCGATGGTCTTCAGGGTCATTCGACAAATCTCTTAAAGAGCCGGGACGCGAAAAGTGCGTCCCTCAGTGATGATTTAACCGCGAACAAGGGGCAGAAACCGCCAGCCTTTATTCGGAGGGCACGTATTCTACAACTTCCAGGTCGAATCCGGATATCGCATTAAATTTCATCGGTGCGCTCATCAGGCGCATCTTGCGCACACCGAGGTCGCGCAGGATCTGCGAACCGGCACCGACGATGCTGTAGGTGGTCGGTTTTTTCACCGGCACGGCGTCAGCGGTTTCGCGGATATGCGCCAGCAATACATCGCCATCCAATGGGTGACCGAGCAACAACACCACACCGCTGCCCGCCTCGGAGACCGCAGCCATGGCGGCGCGCAGGCTCCAACGGCCCGGTTGCTTGACCATCAGCAGGTCGCGCAGGGGGTCCATATTGTGCACCCGCACCAGGGTCGGCTCTTCGGCGCAAATATTGCCCAGGGTCAGGGCCATGTGCACGTCGCCTTCCACTGAATCACGGTAGGTCACCAAATTGAATTGGCCCAGTTCGCTGTCCAGCGGCTGCTCGGCAATCCGCTGAACGGTACGTTCGTGGATCATACGGTAGTGAATCAGGTCGGCGATGGTGCCGATCTTGAGGTTGTGTTCGGCGGCAAAGGCTTCAAGCTCAGTGCGACGGGCCATGGTGCCGTCGTCGTTCATTACTTCGCAGATCACCCCGCTCGGCTCGAAGCCGGCCATGCGCGCCAGATCGCAGGCGGCTTCGGTGTGGCCGGCGCGTGCCAGGGTGCCGCCCGGCTGGGCCATCAGCGGGAAGATATGGCCCGGGCTGACGATGTCTTCGGCCTTGGCGTCTTTCGCGGCAGCGGCTTGCACGGTGCGCGCACGGTCAGCGGCGGAAATACCGGTGGTGACGCCCGTGGTGGCTTCAATCGATACGGTGAACTTGGTGCCGAACCCCGAGCCATTGCGCGGCGCCATCAGCGGCAGCTTTAGCAGTTCGCAGCGTTCGCGGCTCATGGGCATGCAGATCAGCCCGCGGGCGTGCTTGGCCATGAAGTTGATGTGCTCAGGCAGGCACGCCTCGGCGGCCATGATGATATCGCCTTCGTTCTCGCGATCTTCGTCATCCATAAGGATGACCATCTTGCCTTGGCGGATGTCTTCAACCAGTTCTTCGATGCTATTGAGCGCCACGCGGCACCCCCTTGGTCAGGATTTCAGGTAGCCGTTAGCGGCCAGAAAACTTTCAGTGATGTTCCCGGATGCAGGCTCTGCGGCCTTTTCGCCCATCAGCAGGCGCTCCAGGTAACGGGCAAGCAAGTCGACTTCAAGATTCACCCGGCGTCCTGGCTGGTATGACGCCATGATGGTTTCGCTCAAGGTGTGGGGAATGATGGTCAGTTCAAATTCGGCGCCATTGACGGCGTTCACGGTCAGGCTGGTGCCGTCGACGGTGATCGAGCCTTTGTGGGCGATGTACTTGGCCAGCTCTTTTGGCGCGCGGATACGGAATTCCACGGCACGCGCATTTTCGCTGCGGGCCACCACTTCGCCGACACCGTCGACATGGCCGCTGACCAGGTGACCGCCCAGGCGCGTGGTAGGCGTCAGGGCTTTTTCCAGGTTGACCGGGCTGCCGGCCTTGAGGTCGTTCATCGCGGTGCAGTCCAGGGTTTCCCGGCTGACGTCGGCGGCAAAGCCATTACCCGGCAGGTCGACGACGGTCAGGCACACGCCGCTGACGGCGATGCTGTCGCCCAGCTTGACGTCGCCAAGGTCCAGCTTGCCGGTTTCAACCAGCAGGCGGACGTCGCCACCCTTGGGGGTCATTGCACGGATGCTGCCGATGGCTTCGATGATGCCGGTGAACATGTCGTTCTCCTGAAAACGAGGGGCGGGCGCTCAAGCGCAGGCCGGGAATTATACGCTCGCTGCAGGGACGGGAATGGCAGTGACTCGCCAGTCGTCGCCTACAGCACGCATTTCAGTGATTTTGAGTCGAGGGGCGTCGGCCAGTTTCTCAAGCGGCCAGTCCAGCAGCGGCCGGGCGGCGGAGCCAAGGAATTTGCCGGCGATGAAAATCACGTATTCGTCCACCAGGCCCTGTTGGGCAAACGCACCCGCCAGGCTTGGGCCGGCTTCCACCAGCACCTCGTTGACGCCACGTGCGGCCAACGCCAATAGGGCGGAACGCAGGTCGACCTGGCCGTCCACGCCCGGCACCACCAGGCACTCGGGGCCACGGGGGTACTGGTTTTGCGCGGTGACGCAGGTGATGACCAGTGCCGGTCCGGCCTTGAAGAAGGGGGCGTTGAGCGGCACCCGCAGGCGGCCGTCGATCAACACGCGCAACGGTGGGCGCGACATGGCCAGGGCCGTGGTGGCCTCATCCAGGCCCAGCTCAGCGGCACGTACGGTCAAGCGGGCATCATCGGCCAGCACCGTGTCGGCACCGGTCAACACCACACTGGCCTCGGCGCGCAGGCGCTGGACGGCGGCGCGGGCAGCGGGGCCGGTGATCCATTGGCTTTCGCCGCTGGCCATCGCGGTGCGGCCGTCCAGGCTCATGGCCAACTTGACCCGCACAAACGGCAGGCCGTGCTCCATGCGCTTGAGAAAGCCCGGGTTGAGCGCCCGCGCCTCAGCTTCCAATACGCCGCTGCGCACCTCGATACCGGCCTGGGCCAGGCGCTGCATACCGCGCCCGGCCACTTCCGGGTTGGGGTCCTGCATGCCGGCGACCACCCGCGCCACGCCAGCCGTCACCAGCGCATCGGCGCAGGGCGGCGTATGGCCATGGTGGCTGCACGGTTCAAGGGTGACGTACACCGTCGCGCCACGGGCCTTGTCACCGGCGGCGCGCAAGGCATTCGGCTCGGCATGGGGCTCGCCGGTGCGCTCGTGCCAGCCTTCGCCGACAATCTGCCCGTCACGCACAATCACGCAGCCAACCCGCGGGTTGGGGTGAGTGGTGTACAGGCCCTTGCGCGCCAATTCGAGGGCGCGGGCCATGTAATGGGCGTCAAGGACCGCCTGTTCAGCGCTGGGTGGGTTCATTTTTTCACCGGTTCACGGGCCAGGCGGTCGATTTCTTCGCGGAACTCATTGAGGTCCTGGAAGCGTCGATACACCGAGGCAAAACGGATATAGGCGACTTCGTCGAGCTTTTGCAGCTCGCCCATCACCAGCTCGCCGACGACCAGGCTCTTGACCTCGCGCTCGCCGGTCGCACGCAGCTTGTGCTTGATGTGCACCAGCGCCGCTTCCAGGCGCTCGACGCTCACCGGGCGTTTTTCCAGGGCGCGCTGCATACCGGCGCGCAGTTTTTCTTCGTCGAAAGGCTGGCGGCTGCCGTCGGACTTGATCAGACGGGGCAATACCAGTTCGGCGGTTTCGAAGGTGGTGAAACGTTCACCACAGGCCAGGCATTCGCGCCGGCGACGCACTTGATCGCCCTCGGCGACCAGACGTGAGTCAATGACCTTGGTGTCGTTGGCACCGCAGAAGGGACAGTGCATGGTTGGCAGGCAACAAAAAATGGGAGGGCCATGTTAGCGCATCCCTGTGGCAAGACAAGCCATAGCCTTTACGGTATATAGGCAGGCTTATATGTTTCTTATTTTTAAGCCACGGATTTTGTCCTTTCTGGAGCCGTACATGCAGTTACGACCACTTGTTCTACTCACCCTGTTCAGTTTTCTGGTCGCCTGCAGCAGCGAAGCCCCCAAGCCGGCCGCGCCTCAGCCGACACCGGCGCAGGAGAAGAAAGTCCCGGGCATTGAAGACCTCGGCCCCCTGCCCGCCTATCAACGGGAAATCAGCGGCAGCCTGACCAACGTGCCCGCCGGCGCCGAAGTCGAGATGGCACTGCTGGTGATCGACGACCGTTCGCGCCCGCAGCAACTGCTCGCCAGCAGCGTGCTGAGCGGCAATGGCAAGCCGCTGGCCTTCCGCCTGCGCTTCAACCCTGAAGCCTTCCCGGCCGGTGCGCGGGTTGAATTGCGTGGCCGCGCCAGCCAGTCCGGCCAGTTGATCCTGCACCTGCCTGCGGTGCGCGTCACCCAGGCGATCACCCAGACCACCGGCCCCCTGCAATTCGTCAAGGCGCCATGACGCCACCGCTGCACCTGCAACGCGCCTTGAGCGAGTTGATCGGCGACGCGCAACTGGTGCCCTGCCCGCTCCCGGGCACTGACTTGTCGTTGTGGCTGCTCGACGCCGACAACATGGACCGTGCCTTCAGCCAGGAGGAAACCCGGCGCATCCTGCATGAGCCACCCTACTGGAGCTTTTGCTGGGCCAGCGGCCTGGCGTTGGCGCGTTACCTGGCGGCGCACCCCGAGTGGGTCGCGGGCAAACGCGTGCTGGATTTCGGGGCCGGCTCCGGCGTGGCCGGGATTGCCGCGGTAAAAGCCGGCGCCCAGGAAGTGGTGGCCTGTGATCTCGACCCGCTGGCCCTGGCCTCTTGCCGCGCAAACGCCGAACTCAACCAGGTGGAGCTGGGTTATTCGGCAGACTTTTTCGCCGAAGCCGACCGCTTCGACCTGATCCTGGTGGCCGACGTACTTTACGACCGCGCCAACCTGCCGCTGCTGGATCAATTCCTCAGCCGTGGCCGCGAAGCGCTGGTGGCAGATTCGCGGGTGCGGGACTTCCGTCACCCACATTACCAACGGCTGGATATCCTCGATGCACTGACCCTGCCGGATCTGGCCGAGCCTTGGGAGTTTCGTAAGGTGAGTCTGTACCATTCGCGGCGCCAGCCTTTATAGTTGCCCCCATTCCCGCTTTATTCGAGACGCCCCATGAGTGAGCCCACGCCGTACATCTTCGACGTCACCACCGCCAACTTCGACCAGGCAGTGATTCAGAACTCTTTTGAAAAACCCGTGCTGGTGGACTTCTGGGCCGAGTGGTGTGCGCCATGCAAGGCGCTGATGCCGATGCTGGCGCAGATTGCCGAGAGTTATCAGGGTGAGTTGCTGCTGGCCAAGGTCGATTGCGAGGCTGAACAGGACATCGTCGCGCGCTTTGGCATTCAAAGCCTGCCGACGGTGGTGCTGTTCAAGGATGGCCAGCCGGTGGACGGGTTTGCCGGTGCACAACCGGAGTCGGCGGTGCGGGCCATGTTGGAACCCCATGTGCAGATGCCACCACCGGCTGCGGCGGATCCGCTGGAACAGGCCCAAGCGTTGTTCAGCGAAGGGCGTATCAGCGAAGCCGAAGCGCTGCTGGTGGCGCTGTTGGGCGAGGACAATACCAACGCCCCGGCACTGATCCTGTACGCACGCTGCCTGGCCGAACGCGGTGAATTGGGCGAAGCCCAGGCGGTGCTCGACGCCGTCAAAAGTGACGACCACAAGGCTGCCCTGGCCGGGGCCAAGGCGCAAATCACCTTCCTGCGCCAGGCTGCGGACTTGCCGGATACTGCCGACCTGAAAAGCCGCCTGGCGCAAAACCCGCAGGACGATGAAGCGGCCTATCAGTTGGCGATCCAGCAACTGGCGCGCCAGCAATACGATGGGGCGCTGGAAGGCTTGCTCAAGCTGTTTATCCGCAACCGCAGCTACAGCGAAGGCTTGCCCCACAAGACCTTGCTGCAGGTGTTCGAACTGTTGGGCAATGACCACCCACTGGTCACTGTGTACCGCCGCAAGTTGTTTGCTGCGCTGTACTAACCCTACCCTGTAGGAGCGAGCTTGCTCGCGAAAAACTTCAACGATAACGCGTGCTTCATGAATGAACGCGGCGCCTATGAGTTTTTCGCGAGCGAGCTCGCTCCTACAAAGGGTCAACCCAGGTGTACAGCGGCGTATCCCCGCCGCTGCTCACCTTGACCTTGGCGCTGTGGCGCAGGCGTACCAGCAGGCGCTTGCCTGCCCCGGCATCGCCAGCCAACCCTTCCAGTTGATCGAGCAACTCCAGGCCATTGAGTTGCCCGGCCTTGCGCAGCAAATCCTGGGCGTGCTGCCACAGATCCTCGTTCTGTTTGACTGGCGTCGGCGTTGGCGCACTTGGCGTTGGAGCGGCCTGTAACTGTGCGCCCAGCCGCGCCCAATCACCGTCATCCAGTTCCAGGGTCAAGTCCACCGGCAGGTCGCCGACGGTTCCACGAATTCGCAACATCGTCCTTCCTCCTGCATTTTTCTGATGGGCATGCTCCCATGCCGCTTGCGCAACGCCAAGCGGGCGGTCAAACTCTCAAACTTATTGTTATAAGATCACATAACATAACTTTCATTCTGGAGCCGTCCCATGCGCCGTTTGCTGCTCGCTTTGCCGTTTGCCCTGCTGCCACTGGCAGTCGCACATGCTCACGAAGATCATGACCACGAGCATGGCAGCCTTGGCGCCCACGAACATGGCGTCGCTCGCCTCAACGCGGTACTGGACGGCCAGGCCCTGGAGCTTGAACTGGACAGCCCGGCCATGAACCTGGTGGGGTTCGAGCATGCCGCGACCAGCGCCGCCGACAAAGCCAAGGTCGCCGCCGCGCGCAAGCAGCTGGAGAACCCGCTGGCACTGTTCAACCTGCCCAAGGCCGCAGGCTGCAAGGTCAGCAGCCAGGAACTCAACAGCCCGCTGTTCGGTGACAAGCCCGAAGCCGAGCATGACGACGATGACCACGCCACCGACGGCAAAGGCGCTGCCGCCCACGAGCATCATCACGACCACAGCGAGATCCACGCCCACTACCAGTTCACCTGCGCCACGCCGACGGCCCTGGGCAACCTCGACCTGAGCCAAGTGTTCAAGACCTTCCCTGCAACCACGAAAATTCAGGTACAACTGATCGGCCCAAGCGGTCAGCAAGGTGTTGACGCGACGGCCACCGCAGCCACCCTGAAGTTCTGAGTTCACATGACCCACCCATTGATCGAACTGTCCAATCTGGGCTTCAACTGGCCCGGTCACCCACAGTTGCTGGACATTCCCGCGTTCCGCCTGGAGCCCGGGGAAACCCTGTTTCTCAAGGGCCCGAGCGGCAGTGGCAAGACCACGCTGCTGGGGCTCTTGGGTGGCGTGCAGAAACCCAGCCAGGGCAGCATCCGCCTGCTCGGCCAGGAATTGACCGAACTCTCGGCCGGCGCCCGGGATCGATTCCGCGTCGACCACACCGGCTACATCTTCCAGCAATTCAACCTGCTGCCGTTTCTGTCAGTGCGTGAAAACGTCGAGCTGCCTTGCCACTTTTCCAAGCTGCGCGCACAGCGGGCCCGGCAGCGCCACGGCAGTGTCGACCAGGCGGCCGCGACCTTGCTTGCGCACCTGGGTTTGAAGGACAAGGATCTGCTTGAGCGGCGCGCCGACTCGCTATCCATCGGCCAGCAACAACGGGTCGCCGCAGCACGTGCGTTGATCGGCCAACCGGAGCTGGTGATCGCCGACGAACCCACCTCGGCCCTGGACTACGACGCCCGCGAAGCCTTCATCCAGTTGCTGTTCGCTGAATGCCGCGACGCTGGCGCCAGCCTGTTGTTTGTCAGCCACGACCAGAGCCTGGCCTCGCTGTTCGACCGCAACCTGTCGCTGGCCGAACTCAATCGCGCCGCCACGCCCGCAGAGGTTTGAGATGTATCTGTTTCGTCTAGCCATGGCCAGCCTGGCTAACCGCCGCTTTACCGCGATCCTCACCGCTTTCGCCATCGCGCTTTCCGTTTGCTTGTTGCTCGCAGTGGAGCGCGTGCGCGTCGAGGCACGCAACAGCTTCGCCAGCACCATCAGCGGTACCGACCTGATCGTCGGTGCACGTTCGGGCTCAGTGAACCTGCTGCTGTACTCGGTGTTCCGTATCGGCAACGCCACCAACAATATTCGTTGGGACAGCTACGAGCACTTCGCCGCCAACCCCCAGGTGAAATGGGCGATTCCGATTTCCCTGGGTGACTCCCATCGCGGCTACCGGGTGATGGGCACCAACGAATCCTACTTCGAGCATTACCAGTACGGGCGCAAGCAAAACCTCGAACTGGCCAGCGGCCGCGCGTTCGCCACCGACCCGTTCGAAGTGGTGCTCGGTGCCGAAGTCGCCGATGCCCTGCATTACAAGCTCGGCGACAAGCTGGTGCTGGCCCATGGCGTGGCAGTGGTCAGCCTGGTCAAGCATGACGACAAACCCTTCACCGTGGTCGGTATCCTAAAGCGCACCGGCACCCCGGTGGACCGCACGCTGCATATCAGCCTGGGCGGCATGGAAGCGATCCATATCGACTGGCACAACGGCGTGCCGGCCCAGGGCAAAGGCCGCATCAGCGCCGACCAGGCGCGCAATATGGACCTGACCCCACAAGCCATCACCGCATTCATGCTCGGCCTGAACAACAAGATTTCCACCTTCGCCCTGCAAAGGGAGATCAACGAGTTCCGTGGCGAGCCGATGCTGGCGATCCTGCCGGGCGTGGCCCTGCAAGAGCTGTGGAGCATGATGGGCACCGCCGAGAAAGCCTTGTTCGTGATCTCGCTGTTCGTGGTGCTGACCGGTTTGATCGGCATGCTCACGGCTATTCTCACCAGCCTCAACGAACGCCGCCGCGAGATGGCGATCCTGCGGTCGGTGGGCGCGCGCCCGTGGCATATTGCAACCCTGTTGATCTTCGAAGCCTTTGCCCTGGCCTTGGCCGGCGTAACGGCGGGCGTGGGGCTGCTGTACCTGTGCATCGCCGCGTCACGGGGTTACCTGCAGGCTAATTACGGCCTGGACCTGCCGATGTCATGGCCGAGCAAATATGAATGGACCCTGCTGGCGGGTATTCTCGCGGCAGCGCTGTTGATGGGCAGCGTGCCCGCGTGGCGTGCCTATCGACAATCTTTGGCCGATGGCCTGTCCATCCGTTTATGAGGAAGGCTTCGATGCGTCGTGCCCTGTTTGCCCTGTTGTTGCTGGTGAGCGTGCCCGTGTGGGCGGATGAGCCGCCCAGGGACTTGTCCTGGCAGGAGATGATCCCGCCGGACGCACCGCCGGAAATCCCCAATATGAAACCGCTGCACGACCTGTCGAACATGGCCGATGCCTTGTCCGTGGAAGCTGCGCCCGCGGCCAAGCAGGACCTGCCCAATGCCCCGGTGGTGCAAGGTCTCAACGGCCAGCACATTCGCCTGCCGGGGTATATCGTGCCGCTGGAGGTCAGTGAGGAAGGCCGTACCACCGAGTTCCTGCTGGTGCCGTACTTCGGTGCATGCATTCATGTGCCGCCACCGCCGTCGAACCAGATCGTGCATGTCAAAAGCGAAGTCGGCGTGAAGCTCGATGAGCTGTATCAGCCGTACTGGGTCGAAGGCGCGATGCAGGTCAAGCCGTCGTCAAGCGAACTGGCCGACGCCGGTTACCAGATGGATGCCGAGAAGATTTACATGTACGAGCTGCAGGAGTAGCGCTGATCACCCTTTCATTGAGCTGAGTCAAAAGACCGGACGGAACGATCTTTACCATTGGACGTACAACTTTTAAACGTCCTCTGGAGCTCCCATGAACAAGTCTCTGCTCGGCGCGTCCCTCTTCGCGCTCGCCCTCGTCGCCCCGGTCGCACACGCTCACCAAGCGGGCGATATCCTGGTGCGTGCCGGTGCAATCACCGTGAACCCGGACGCCGACAGCAGCAAAGTCAAGGTTGACCAGGGCCCACTGGCCGGCACCAACCTGGGCGGCAAGGCGACCATGAGCAGCGACACCCAGTTGGGCTTGAACTTCGCCTACATGATCACCGACCACGTGGGTATCGAACTGCTGGCCGCCACGCCGTTCGAGCATGACGTAAAACTCAAGAACACCGCCCTGGGCGCCGCCAACGGCAAACTCGGCTCGCTCAAACACCTGCCGCCGACCCTGAGCGTCGTGTACTACCCGCTGGACAACAAGTCGGCGTTCCAGCCCTACGTGGGTGCCGGTATCAACTACACCTGGATCTACGACGAACACGTTGGCGGTCGTGCCGAACAAGCCGGTTTCAGCAACTTCAAGGCCGAGAACTCCTGGGGCTGGGCCGCACAGATCGGCGCCGACTACATGATCAACGACAAATGGATGATCAACGCCCAGGCGCGCTACATCGACATCAGCACCAAGGCGACTGTGGATAACAATGCGCTGGGCCAGGGCACTCGCGCCAAGGTCAATGTGGACGTGGACCCAATGGTTTACATGGTGGGTATCGGCTACAAGTTCTAAGCAACACTGCATAACCAATGTGGGAGGGGGCTTGCTCCCGATAGCGGTGGATCAGTCCATGAATCTGTTGACTGACACTCTGCTATCGGGAGCAAGCCCCCTCCCACATTTTGGTTTTGTGTGGTGTCAGCTATGGCGATAGAACCGGTCCAGCAACGCCGGCAACCCCGCCCGCCACGCCCGAGGCTTGATGCCAAAGGTGTGGAGGATCTTCTTGCAGGCCAACACCGCGTGCTGCGGTTCTTCTGCCGCATCCGGCCGCGCCGCGTGGGCCTGGGCAGTGGGAGACTCAATGGCCAGGGCGTGGAAGTTGCGCGCTTCTGTGAGGATTGCCTGGCCCAGGGCCAATGGCGTGGTCGCTTCATGCCCGGCGTAGTGATAGGTACCCCACAACGGCGCCGCGCAATCGAGTTGCTTAAGCACTGAGATGATCACCCGTGCAGCATCGTCTACCGGCGTCGGGTTGCCGCGACGGTCGTCCGCCATCAGTAACTCATCGGGTTTCTCGGCACGGGCCAGAAAACGCCCGAGAGTGCCGTCAACGCTGTCATCCAGCAACCAGCCAAAGCGCAGCAGCACATGCTGTGGGCAAGTGGCGCGCACGCTTTGTTCGATACGCCACAGCGCCTGACCGCGCAGGCCCAGGGGTACCGGCTCGTCTTTCTCGCTGTAGGCGGTGGCGCGGGAGCCATCGAATACGCGATAGCTGGACGGTTGCAGCAGGGTGATGCTGTGGTGCTGGCACAGTTCAGCCAGGCGCTCGATGGCGAATTCCTGGCCGGCCAGGCGGGTTTCGCTTACGGCTTCGGCCTGGAACCAGTCGAAATAGTAGGCGAGGTTGATCAATGCATCGGGACGGGTGTCGTCGAGCAATTGGGTGAGGCTTGCGGCATCCCAGCCGTCTTGGGGCGGTTTGGGTGCGAGGAAACCGATGTCTTCCTCTGCACCGAGGCGAATCAGCGCCTGCCCGAGGGCATTCCCGCCGCCCAGTAACATAAGGCGCATTCGCATAGATTGAGCAGGCCCGGTCTGTTTGGAACGATGGTTATTATCGACAGGCATGTGCGCCTTGCCGTAGGTAGTTGCCAGAATCGTTGCATTTTGCGGGTTTGTAGCGCAACCGTCACGGATAAAGTGCGGGGTTGCAACTTGGCCCCGCCGGTTGCATATAGGGTGAATGAACCTTCCCGAATCAACGGACAAGGGTTTGCACGGCTTTCACCCCGCCGTCAGCACTTGGTTCCGTAGTACCTTTCCTTCGGTGACCAACGCCCAGGCCCAGGCGTGGCCGTTGATCCGCCAGCGCCGCTCGACACTGATCGCCGCGCCCACCGGCTCCGGCAAGACGCTGACGGCCTTCCTGGCGGTGCTGGACGACCTGGTGCACCAAGGCCTGGCCAACGGCGGCGAACTGCCGGACCAAACCCTGGTGGTGTATGTGTCGCCGCTCAAGGCGCTATCCAACGATATCCAGATCAACCTGCAAAACCCGCTGGCCGGCATTACCGAACATCTAGAGAAGCGGGGGCTGCCGCCGCTGGTAATCCGCACCGCTGTGCGCACCGGCGACACCCCGCAAAAAGACCGCGCCCAGATGCGCAAACGCGCACCGCATATCCTGGTCACCACTCCGGAATCGCTCTACGTGCTGCTCGGCTCGGATTCTGGCCGGCACATGCTCGCCAGCACACGTACGGTGATCGTCGATGAGATCCACGCCATCGCCGCCGGCAAGCGCGGCAGCCATTTGGCCTTGAGCCTGGAGCGCCTGCAAGGGCTGTGTGCCGAGCCATTGACCCGTATCGGCTTGTCGGCCACGCAAAAACCTATCGAAGCCGTCGCACGCTTTTTAGTCGGCACCGAACGTGATTGCGCCATTGTGGATATCGGCCACGCCCGCCCCCGTGACCTGGCGATCGAAGTGCCGCCGGTGCCGCTCTCGGCGGTGATGGCCAACGACGTGTGGGAGTTGGTCTACGATCGCCTCGCGCAATTGGCCCGTGAACACCGCACCACCCTGGTATTCGTCAACACCCGGCGCCTGGCCGAACGCCTGGCCCGGCACTTGAGCGAGCGCCTGGGCAAGACCGCCGTGGCCGCTCACCACGGCAGCCTGGCCAAGGAGATGCGCCTGGACGCCGAACAGCGCCTCAAGGCCGGCGAACTGCAAGTGTTGATCGCTACGGCGTCCCTGGAGCTGGGGATTGATATCGGCGAGGTCGACCTGGTCTGCCAGATCGGCTCGCCGGGTTCGATCAACGGCTTTCTGCAACGGGTCGGCCGTTCCGGGCACCAGGTCGGCGGCACGCCCAAGGGGCGCCTGTTTGCCACCACCCGCGACGACCTGATCGAGTGCGCCGCGCTGCTCGATTGCGTGCGCCGTGGCGAGCTGGATACCTTGCATATTCCCGTGGCACCGCTCGATGTACTGGCCCAGCAGATCATCGCCGAGGTCAGCGCCCAGGAATGGCCGGAACAGACGCTGCTGGCGCTTATCCACCGCGCCGCGCCCTACGCCGAACTGGATGAACGCCACTACCAGGCTCTTTTGCAGATGCTCAGCGAGGGCTACAACGGCCGCCAGGGCATGCGCAGCGCCTACCTGCACCGCGACGCCGTGGCCCACACCCTGCGCGGCCGCCGTGGCGCCAGGCTCACGGCGGTAACCAGCGGCGGCACGATCCCCGACAATGCCGACTACAGCGTGTTGCTGGAGCCGCAAAGCCTGAATATCGGCAGCGTCAACGAAGACTTTGCGGTGGAAAGCATCGCCGGGGATATCTTCCAGCTCGGCAATACCTCCTATCGCATCCTGCGGGTCGAAGCCGGCAAGGTGCGGGTCGAGGATGCCCAGGGCCAACCTCCGACCATTCCGTTCTGGTTGGGTGAAGCCCCCGGGCGCAGCAACGAGTTATCGGTGGCCGTGGCCCGCTTGCAAGGGCAATTGGACAGTTTGCTCGGTGCCACGCCCGGCGACCTGCAACCGGCCCTCGACTGGCTTACCGGCACCCTGGGCCTCGATGTCGCCAGCGCCGATCAACTGTTGGACTACCTCGCCCGGTCGCGCCAGGCCCTGAGCGCCCTGCCGTCCCAGGACACATTGATCATGGAACGGTTTTTCGATGCATCCGGCGGCACCCAACTGATCATCCACACGCCGTTTGGCAGCCGCATCAACCGCGCCTGGGGCCTGGCCTTGCGCAAGCGCTTTTGCCGTACCTTCAATTTCGAGCTGCAAGCGGCGGCCAGTGAAAATGCCATCGTGCTGTCGTTGTCCACCAGTCACAGCTTCGCGCTGGATGAGGTGTGGCGTTACCTCAACAGCAACAGTGCCGAACACATCCTGATCCAGGCCGTGCTGGATGCGCCACTGTTCGGTGTGCGCTGGCGCTGGAATGCCGGCGTGGCCCTGGCGCTGCCGCGTTATACCGGTGGGCGCAAGGTGGCACCGCAGATCCAGCGCATGAAGAGCGAAGACCTGATCGCCAGCGTATTCCCCGACCAGATCGCCTGCCTGGAAAACCTCGCCGGCGAACGCGAAATCCCCAACCACCCGCTGGTGGAGCAAACCCTCGACGACTGCCTGCACGAGGCCATGGACAGCGACGCCTGGCTGGCGCTGCTGCGGCGCATGGAACGCGGCGACGTGCGGTTGATCAGCCGCGACCTGCCCGCGCCCTCGCCCATGGCCGCAGAAATCCTCAGCGCTAAACCCTATACCTTCCTCGACGACGCGCCCCTGGAGGAGCGCCGCACCCAGGCCGTGCTCAACCGCCGCTGGAGCGACCCGCAGAGCACTGACGACTTGGGCGCCCTGGATGCCGACGCCATCGCCGGTGTACGCGAAGAAGCCTGGCCGGCCCCCAATGGCCTGGATGAAATGCATGAAGCGTTGATGAGCCTGGCCTGCATCGCAGCGGGCGAAGTTACGCCGCAATGGGCCCAATGGTTGCAGGCATTGCGCAAGGCCGGGCGGGCCTATCAGTTGCCCAACGGCATGTGGGTCGCCGTGGAGCGCTTGAATTGTTTGCAGGCGCTGTATCCCAACGATCTGCCGTTGCTGCCGGGGTTCGATGAACCCTGGTCCTTTGATGAAGCGCTGGTGGAAGTGCTGCGTGCGCGCCTCAGTGGTTTTGGCCCGCTGACCCTGGTCGAGATCGCGTCGCCCCTGGCCTTACCGGTGGTGTCGATTACCCAGGCCCTGGCACGCCTGGAACAGGAAGGCTACGTGCTGCGCGGCCACTTCAGCCCCGGCGTGGCTGAAGAACAATGGTGCGAACGTCATTTGCTGGCGCGCATTCATCGCTACACGGTCAAGCGCCTGCGCCGGGAAATCGAGCCGGTGGCATTGCAGGATTTCACGCGCTTTCTGTTCGACTGGCAGCACCTGTCCGACAGCACCCGCGGCCAGGGCAGCGCGGTGTTGCCGCAGATTGTCGGCCAGTTCGAAGGCTATGCCGCCGCCACGTCGGCCTGGGACACCGACCTGCTCAGCGCCCGCATCAAGGATTACTCATCGACCTGGCTCGATGACCTGTGCCGCAGCGGCAAGCTGGTCTGGACGCGCCTGAGCAACAAGGCCGGGGCCATGGCGTTGCGCAGCACCCCGGTGGTTTTGCTCCCCCGTAGCCAGGTAGCGTTGTGGAGCGGGCTGACCGAGCCTACCGACAGCACCACCTTGTCGCTCAAGGCGCAGAAGGTCCACCTGGCCCTGCGCGAGCATGGCGCGCTGTTTTTCGATGAACTGGTGCACGAGGCCCATTTGCTGCGCAGCGAGCTGGAGACCGCCTTGCAGGAACTGGTAGGCGCCGGCCTGGTAAATGCTGACAGCTTCGCCGGCCTGCGCGCCTTGACCACTCCCGCCAGCAAACGCCAGGCGCGCAGCAGTCGACGTGGGCGCGGGGCGTTTGTCGGCGGCATGGACGACGCCGGGCGTTGGGCCTTGGTTCGCCGCTCGGCGACCGCCGCCGGCGCGCATTCGGCCGAGACCCTGGAGCATGTGGCGATGACCCTGCTTCGCCGTTATGGCGTGGTGTTCTGGCGGCTGCTGGAGCGCGAGGCGGATTGGTTACCGAGTTGGCGCGAACTGCTGCGCACTTTCCATCGGTTGGAGGCGCGGGGCGAGATCCGTGGCGGGCGGTTTGTCAGTGGGTTGGCGGGAGAGCAGTTTGCATTGCCGGAGGCGATACCGTTGCTGCGCGAGGTGCGGCGGCGGCCCCATGATGGGAGTTTGATTGCGGTGTGTGGGGCCGATCCGTTGAATCTTGTCGGCACGCTGTTGCCGGGAGCCAAGGTGCCAGCGGTGAGCGGTAATCGGGTTGTCTATCGTGATGGGGTGCCGGCGGCGGTGATGGTCGCCGGCAAGCAACAGGTGTTGCTGGAGGTGGATCAGCAGGCGGTGCAGGAGAAGTTGATCAGGCGCTGAACTTGAGGGCCTCATCGGGAGCAAGCCCCCTCCCACATTTAGATGCGTGAACACATTTCAAGTGTGGGAGGGAGCTTGCTCCCGATGAGGCCAGAACAGCCACTTTCATCATTGAGACCTGGGCTGCTCGGTCAGCACCGGCGCATCCGGCTCTTCCACCTGCGCCACACGCTTAGGCAACAACACCTGCTGTGGATAAGTCTGCGCAAAGTGCACCTCATCACAGTTATCCACAAGCTTTTTCAGCCGCTGGTTAAACGCCCGGCTGACCGCATACTGCCCACCCGACACCGTACGGAACTGTGCGGTGAGCACCACGCCATTGAGGTCCATCTTGTCCACGCCAAATACTTCCAGCGGCCCTTGCAGGTTGTACTTGAGGAACACGTCGTCGCGAATCGATTGGCCCGCTTCGCGGATCAGCTCCACGGCCTTGTCCACGTCGGTGTCGTAGGTGAACTGCACCGAGAAGAAGGCATAGGCGAACTGCCGCGACTGGTTGGTGACCGCCTTGATCTGCCCGAACGGCACCGAATGCACAAAACCCTTGCCGTCGCGCAGGCGCAGGGTGCGAATGGTCAGGCCTTCGACGGTGCCCGCATGGCCGGAGTCGAGCACCACCCAGTCGCCGATGGACAGGGTGTCTTCGATAATGATGAACAGGCCGGTAATCACGTCCTGCACCAACTGCTGGGAGCCGAAACCGATGGCCAGGCCCACCACCCCGGCACCCGCCAGCAACGGCGCGACGTTGATGCCAAGATTTGCCATGGTGGTGATCGCGCAAATCACCACCAGGATAATCTTCACCGCATTGCGCAGCAGCGGCAGGATGGTTTTCACCCGGGTGCTGGGCTGGCGGCCGGAGCGTTTATTCACCGGCGGCTTGAGCGCTTCCTGGATCGCCGTATCGAGCACCACCCAGAACAGCCAGGTCACCAACAGGATCAGGCCGATGCTGCTGAGGGAATCACTGATGGCCCGGCCCACCGAGTTGCGCTGGGCGAACTCAAATAGCGATACGCCCCAGATACGCCCGAGGATTTCGATAAAGGCAATGGCCATGACGATACGCAGGATCGCGTGCAGCAAACTGAGGAAGCGCTCCTTGTAGGCGCTGCTGCGTTGGATCGACACTTGGCTGCGGGACTTGAACAGGTGTTGCAGCACGGTGCTGAGAAACACTGTGCCGATCAGCAGCAGCGTGGTGAGCAGTGCGCAACGCAGGGCCTTTTGGTTGTCGTCGCCGGCGCCGATCAGGTTCACCGCGGACACCAGCACCATCAACAGGATCGGCCAGTACCAAAGCCCGGAAAACACCCGCAGCGATTGCTGCAAGGCCGGATGCTGGAGGCGCTGGGCCAACGGGCGGTTACGGATCAAATGGGCCACCGGACGACGCAGGCGCACCACCAGCACGCCGAAAATCACTGCGGCAAACAGGCCGGTAAATACCGCGATACTGCTGGTGATATTGCCGCCCAGTTGACGAGCGATCTGCGGGCTGGTCAACGCGTCGCTGAGGGCGGCAAGGAAGCCGATCAGGAACAGCGGCTTAGGGCAGTAGTCACGAATAATCTGCACGGCGGGCCGCTTGTGCCCGACGTTAAACATCACAATGACGCACAGCAGCATCGAGGTCGAAAAGATGCCGCTGCTGGTGGCATAGGCAAAACACAGCGCCAGCGCACGGCCCACCGAAGCGGCCAAGAAGTGGCTTACATAGAGGGTCAGCGGCAGGCAGATCAACGCTGGAATCGTGTAGGGCACTACGTAGCCGAGCAAGCCTTGCAAGCGCTGGCGTCGTGCGACGAACGAGCGGCGGCTGGAGCGCTGCACCACCCAGTGCCCCAGTAAAGTCAACGCGGCAAAGGCACCGATCCACACCCCGGACAACAGCAGAAAATCGCCGGCCACACTCCACGGCGAGCGCGCGGCGGTCTGGTCGACCAGGCGCCCCACTTCATCCGCCGCCCGGTCGGCACGTAGGCGCCAGGCGTCGACGAGGTTCTGGTTGAGGTCGAGCTTGTCCTGCACGTCATCAATACTGGAACTGATGGCTCCGAGTAGCCCGCCCTCCACCAACAGCTCCGGCTTGGCCGGCGTTTCGGATGCAGGCGCAGTGGCCGCAGCTTGCAGTGCGCCGTTGCCGCACAGCAACAGCGCGGCGAGCAGAAATGCGGTCTTTAGATTCAGCAAAACGGCGGGCTCCTTCGGCAGGGTCTGTAAGGAACTGACGGGTTTGGCCTTGGATCGTTCCCTGCGCTTTTTGGGCATGTGATTTAAAACGGTGGGAGGGACTTGCCCCCGATAGCGGCGCATCAGTCGGGGAATCTGTTGACTGACACTCTGCTATCGGGGCAAGCCCCCTCCCACATTTGGTACCCCATACCGTCTGTAGGAACGTGGAAACTTTCAGGCAAATATCGCAGTCATCCCATAACGGAGGTCAATCCACCCATCATTTACGGGAGCAAGCATGGCGGCGATTCATATCGGCATTTCCGGCTGGCGCTACACGCCCTGGCGCGGGGACTTCTACCCCGAGGGGCTGACCCAGAAACGCGAGCTGCAGTTTGCGTCACGTGCCGTCAACAGCATCGAAATCAACGGCTCGTTCTACGCGCTGCAAACCCCCAAGCGCTACGCCGAATGGTATGCCGATACGCCTGAGGGCTTTGTGTTCAGCGTCAAGGCGCCGCGCTATATCACCCATATTCTGCGCCTGCGGGAGGTTCACAAGCCGATGGCGAATTTCTTCGCCTCCGGGGTATTGGAGTTGAAGGAAAAACTCGGCCCCATCCTTTGGCAGTTCCCACCCAGTTTCAAGTTCGACGCCGCGCTGTTTGAAACCTTCCTTGCCGAACTACCCACCGACACCCATCAGGCCGCCGCCCTGGCCCGCCAACATGAGTCACGCCTGAACGGCAAGGCCAGCATGAAAGCCTACGCCAAGAAGCCGTTGCGCCATGCGGTGGAGATTCGCCACAAGAGTTTTGCCGTGCCGGAGTTTGTGCAGATGCTGGACAAGCACGGCGTCGCTCTGGTGGTTGCGGACACCGCCGGCAAGTGGCCATATCTCGAAGACGTCACCGCCAATTTCATGTACTTGCGCTTGCACGGCGACAAGCAGTTGTATGCCAGTGGCTATAGCGCCGAAGCGCTAAAGCGCTGGGGCGATCGCATCGAGCGCTGGGCCCATGGCAAGCAACCTGCGGACGCGCACCTCGTCGCTCCCCAGCATAAGCCTCGCGTCCGTAAACAGCGCGACGTGTTCTGCTTTTTCGACAACGACATCAAGGTACGTGCGCCCTTCGATGCACGCCAATTGCTGCAGCGTTTCGAACTGGACAAGCACCTGGCCACCGAGCCCGGCAAGTTGCCGGAACCCGGAGTATTGCCATGACCCATCCCGAGTTGATCCCGATCACACCAACCACCGCCATCACCCGCTTCACTGTGCTGACGGTCAATATCCACAAGGGCTTCACGGCCCTGAATCGGCGCTTCATCTTGCCCGAACTGCGTGAAGCGGTGCGTAGCGTGGGCGCCGACATGGTGTTCCTGCAGGAAATTCACGGCACCCACGAACGTCATCCCCAGCGCTACAGCGACTGGCCGAAAATGCCGCAGTACGAATTCCTCGCCGACAGCATCTGGCCGCAGTTTGCCTACGGTCGCAATGCGGTCTACCCCCATGGCGACCACGGCAATGCGCTGCTGTCGAAATTCCAGATCATTCGCTACGACAACCTCGATATTTCCCAAAGCGGCCACGAAAACCGTGGCCTGCTGCATTGCGTGCTGCGCTTGCCGGGTGGCGAGCGCGAGATACATGCGATCTGCATCCACCTGGGCTTGCGCGAGGTGCATCGCCAGCAGCAATTGCGTTTGCTGGAGCAGCGCATACGCGAGATCCCGGCCGATGCGCCGTTGGTGGTCGCCGGTGATTTCAACGACTGGCGCCAGAAGGCCGACCTGAGCCAAAGCGGCCTCCAAGAGGTGTTTGTCCATGCCCATGGCAGGCCGGCACGCACCTTTCCGGCGCGCCTGCCATTGCTGCCTCTGGATCGCATCTATGTGCGCAACCTGACGATCCATAATCCCCGCGTGCTCACCACGCGGCCCTGGTCTCACCTGTCAGACCATGTGCCCCTGTCGGTGGAGATTGAGCTATGAACGTTGCGGTAGAGCATATCGCCACCGACCAGCCGCCGGACGACAGCAAGGCGCGCGACCTGGATTACGGCTGGCAGAGCGGCAACCGTGTGGAGTTGCTGGAAAATGGCGAGGCCTACTTTCCCGCCGTGTTCGACGCCTTGCGCGGCGCCCAGCGCGAAATCCTGCTGGAGACCTTCATCCTGTTTGAAGACAAGGTTGGCCACGAGCTGCAAGGCATCCTTATCGAAGCGGCGCAGCGCGGGGTGAAAGTGGTGGTCAGCCTCGATGGCTTTGGTTGCGGCGAGCTGAGCCCGGCCTTTCTCAGCGAATTGGCCGAGGCTGGCGTGATGGTGCAGATGTTCGACCCAGCCTCCAAGACCTTGGGCATTCGCACCAACTGGTTCAGACGCCTGCATCGCAAGATCGTGGTAGTGGACGCCAACGTGGCGTTTATCGGGGGGATCAATTTTTCCGCCGACCACTTGGCGGACTTCGGCCCCGAGGCCAAGCAGGATTATTCAGTGCAGGTGATCGGCCCAGCCGTGGCTGACCTGCACCACTTCGCCCTGGCCCAAAGTGGCCGCCAGGTGCGCAGCCGTCGTGGCTGGCGACGGCGCCAGCAACGGCCTTCACCCTGGACCGACGAACAAGGTGACGGCCTGGTGCGCCTGATTTATCGCGACAATATCCAGCACCGCGACGACATCGAGGACGCGTACATCCACGCCTTGAGCCAGGCCCGGCAGCGCGTAGTGATCGCCAACGCGTACTTCTTCCCCGGCTATCGCCTGCTGCGCGAGATTCGTAACGCGGCGCGCCGTGGCGTACATGTGCAATTGATCATGCAGGGCCAGCCCGATGTGCTGCTGGCCAAGCTGGCGGCGCGCATGCTCTACGACTATCTGCTCAAGGATGGCGTGGTAATTCACGAATACTGCCAACGCCCGTTGCACGGCAAGGTTGCGCTGGTGGACGACGAATGGAGCACCGTGGGCTCCAGCAACCTCGACCCGCTGAGCCTGGCATTGAACCTGGAAGCCAATGTGCTGATTCGCGACCGAGCCTTCAATCAGCAACTGTACGAAAGCCTGGAAACACTCGCCAGCAATCATTGCCAGACCATTCCCGCAAAGCGCAAGCCGCGCCTGTGGCTCTGGCGCCTGACCGTGGGGTTCCTGGTGTTCCATGTGATGCGCCACTTCCCTGCGCTGACCGGCTGGTTGCCAGCGCACAAGCCGCGCCTGAAACCTTTTGAGAGTAGGCCCCATGACGCCTGAAACCAGCGGTTCGCGGTTCAAGCGCTGGAAGAAACCGCTGACGATTGCGTTCTTCCTGCTGCTGATCGTGCTGTTCACCCTGCTCGCCCGGCGTATCGACTGGAGCGAAGTGTTCCAGACCCTGAGCGACTTCAAGCTGCGCACGCTGCTCATTGCTGGCGCACTGACCTTGTGCAGTTTTATCGTCTACGCCTGTTTCGACCTGATCGGCCGCACCTACATTCGCCAGCCGCTGCGCTGGAAGCAGATCCTGCCGGTGGGCATCATCAGTTACGCGTTCAACCTCAACCTCAGCGCCTGGGTAGGCGGCATCGCCATGCGCTATCGCCTGTATTCCCGACTGGGCGTGAGCACCAGCAATATCGCCAAGATCCTCGGCCTGAGCCTGGCCACCAATTGGTTTGGCTATATGGCTCTGGCCGGGGTGGTGTTCAGCAGCGGGCTGGTTACCATGCCGCCCGGCTGGAAGCTCAGCAGTGGCGCCTTGCAAGGTGTCGGCGTGTTGTTGGTAGTCGCGAGCCTTGGGTATCTGGCGGCATGCCGGTTTTCGAAAAAACGCGCATGGTCGATCCGTGGCGTCGAGATCAACCTGCCGTCGCTGCGCATGGCCTGCCTGCAACTGGCCCTGGGCGCCTTGAACTGGTCGCTGATGGCAGCGGTGATTTTTACCCTGCTGCCGGCCAAACTGGATTACCCGCTGGTGTTGGGGGTGCTGCTGATCAGCGCGATTGCCGGCGTGGTCACTCATATACCTGCCGGGCTTGGGGTGTTAGAGGCAGTGTTTATCGGCCTGCTGCAACACGAGGCGTCGCGAGGGAGTTTACTGGCAGGGCTGATCGCGTATCGGGCGATTTATTTTATCTGCCCGCTGCTGATTGCGTTGGTGATGTACCTGGGCGTGGAAGCCAAGGCCAAGGCCCTGCGGGTGAAGAAAACACCCGCTTAGCGCGTCAGCGGGATTGAATGATGCTTAACCGCTCGCCCACCACCATCTCGGTAATCCAGTCCACCAGGATTGAGGTGTAGGCCTGTTGCGACACCGGGTCACTCAGGGAATGGTCGGCACCATCGATGATGCGGTGGGTCAGGGAGTGAGTCTGCTGGCACGCCGCACGATAGCTCATGATGGTGGCGTGGGGCACATGATCGTCGGTTTCCGATTCGACGATCAGCACATCGCCAGTAAATTGTGCACAGGCATGCAGGGCACGGTTGGTCTCGGCATGCACGAGGGTGCCGCGGTAATCCATCAAGTCGACTTTATCCAAGTCACGCTTGGGCTTGAGCCATTCCTGGTCGCGGTACAGCGCGGGCACCCGCAGCGCCAGCCAACGCACTGGGCGTAACGAGGTGAGGATGGCCGCCAGGTAGCCGCCATAGCTGGTGCCAACCACCGCCACCGCCGAGGTGTCGATAGCCGGGTGAGACAGCAGGCGGTCGTAGGCGGCCAGCAGGTCACGCAGGTTGTCTTCACGGGTAACGCGGGATAAGGGAATGCCGGTGCCGGCGTGGCCGCGCAGGTCGAAGGTCAGGCATACGCAGCCCAGGCCAGCAATGCCTTTGGCTCGCTCGAGGTCGCGCTCCTGGCTACCCCCCCAGCCGTGCACGAATAACACGCCAGGCACTTTGGATTTAGGGCTGAGAAATGTCCCGCTCATCTGTTCGTCGTCTATATCGATGGTGATGCTCTCGCTTCTAGCCGTCATAAGGTTTAACCGTCACATACTTAAGAAGAAAGTCGCTGTTTTCTGCCGGGCCTCGGTACACCTCGATGGCATCCGCCGGCAGTGCTTGCTCCACATAGGTTTCCACCGAGGACACACGAATAGCCTTTAGGCCCGGATTGTTGATGAAGCTCTGCAGCGCCGCGACTTCCGCGCTGCTGGCCCCGCCCATGCGCCAGGATTGCTCGAGTACGCCACTGCGGCGTTGGCCGTCGTTGTCCAGGCCCTGGGCAATGTCGTAGTTGCGCCGCGAGGCGTAGAAGCCCGGGTAGGCTTCGTCGGCAGCGTTGTCGAACACTTGCGCTTGCTCGATGGCTTCACGCACATCCTCTGGCAAGTCCAGGTTGAGCAGGTCTTCGTAGTAGCCGGGGACGACCAATAGGTTGGAGCCGCCGTAAACCTCTTCGCCCTGCCCGTCCTGAGTGAGGTACTGCTTGCCGCAGTAGCTGAATACGTGATCGCCGATAAAGCTCTGGCCCACACTGTGGGTGACCACGTCGTGCAGGTCCTGTTCCAGCACCACGCCCTCGCTGAACATCTTGCTCGCTTCTGGACGCGCCAAGATTGCGTCGAATTCATCGAGGCTGTGGATAACTTCCTGACCACGTCCGGCACAGGCGTGCACCGGTTTCAGGCGGATCGGCCCGCTGTAGAGCAGGCGCGTGGCGGCGGGTCTTGCGTCTTCAAGACTGAACACGCTCAGCCCATCCAACACCACGTTACGCACGCGCTGGCAGAATAGCGGCGACCAACCTTCAGGCGCTTTTGCCTCAGGGCTCAGCAGGCCGTGGCTGATAGCTTTGGTGCAGATGAAATCGTGATCGACATAACCGCCCCACAAATCTTCGGGCCCCTTGATATTGAGTTCACGCGCTTGAGCGGGCCCAACCAGAGTTTGTGTAGGTAAAAGATACAGATCACGCCCGGCGTGCAAATCGGAGTCGTAACTGCCACCGAACTTGAGTCCCAGGATCTGCGCCAGCCAGCGAGCCAAGGCGCGGTTGGTTTCAACTTCATGCTGCGGCGCGCCCTCTCGCGTTGAGTGTGCAACCACCAGCTTCTTGCAATTCGTTGGGGTCATGCGTTCCCCTTGGCTATCCCGTCCATATGTGTAGCAAGGAGGGTGCATGGATCAGGCCAACGCACGGCTAATAAGGATGGGCGTTAAATCAATCAGTTGCGGGAAAAGTGATGGCCGTTAGCCTGTTTTATTCTGCACGACACGCGTTACACCACACTGCGTTCTGCACGATTCAAACACCAAATCGGTTGCGGTAATCACTGGGGGCCAGGCCAGTGATCTTCTTGAAAATCGCTCGAAAAGCGCTGGGGTCCTGATAACCCACGGTCCAGGCAATGTGGTCGATGGTACCGTTAGTGAACTCCAGCATTTGTCGCGCCTTGCCTACCCGCAGGTGCTGACAATACTCGGTGGGCTTTAACCCGGTCGCAGTGCGAAAACGCCGCAGAAACGTGCGCTCTTCAAGGTTCGCCTCCCGTGCCATCGCCGCCACGCCGACATCCACCGCGCCACTGGCTTGCAGCCAATGCTGGACCTTGAGGATCGCACTGTCGCCGTGCCTGAGAATCGGCGCAAAATTGCTGCCGCACTGGCTGGCGCTGTCGCTGTGTTCGATCACCAGAAACCGCGCCGTGTCAGCCGCGATGCTTGGGCCCATCAGCCGGTCGACCAGGCGCAGGCCCAGCTCTGACCAGGCCATCAGCCCAGCGGTGGTGATCAGGTCGCCGTCATCGACGATGGGTTTATCCGCTTCCAGGCGCACTGCCGGGTAATGGGCCGCGAAGGTTTTCGCGGATGACCAGTGGGCGGTGGCGCTGCGCCCGTCCAACAGGCCGCTGCGCGCCAGCATGATCGAGCCGATGCACACACCGCCGAGCACCGTGCCGGCGGCATGCTGCTGGCGGATCCACTCCAGCAGCGCCGGCGGCGCCTGGTCTTCGGTGAACTCGCCAATCGATGGGGGCACCAGCACGGCCATCATCGATTGATCCGCGCCTGGGTGGCTGTCGAACACGCGCGCAGGCGTACCGTGGGCATCCACCTGCCAGTGGCTGACCCGCAACAGCGGCAGTTGCCCGGTACGATGCTCGGCGGCGATGCGATTAGCCACCCCGAACAGGTCGGTCAGGCCATGCACCGCCGCCATTTGCGCCCCCTGGTAGATCAACACCCCCAGCTCGACGGTCCCGCGTTCCACGGCCATTGTCAGTTTTCCCCCTGTTATTGTCGGTGCAGCCAATCCTCGGCCTGATCGCCAGCTAAGATACTAGGCCCATCAACCCATCACGAGGCAATACACATGGCCAAGCAGGCGCTCATCCTAATCGATATCCAGAACGACTACTTCCCCCAGGGCAAGTGGCCCCTCGACGGTGTGGAAGCCGCGGCGGACAAGGCGGCGCAAGTGCTACAGGCGTTTCGCCAGGCCGGCGATGCAGTGATTCATGTTCGGCATGAATTCGAAGGCGCCGACGCACCGTTCTTTACACCGGGCTCCGAAGGCGCGCATTTGCATGCCAAGGTGTTGAACGAGGGCGATGAACCGGTCGTGCTCAAGCACTTCGTGAATGCGTTTCGCCAAACCAACCTGCGCACTTTGTTGGAACAGCGCAGCATCACCGAGGTGGTGGTAGTCGGCAGCATGAGCCATATGTGCGTGGATGCGGTGGTGCGGGCGGCGGCGGACCTTGGTTACAAAGTCACGGTGATCCATGACGCGTGTGCCACTCGCGATCAGGAATTCAACGGGCAGGTCATCCCGGCGGCTCAGGTGCAAGGGGCATACATGGCGGCCCTGGCCTTCGGCTATGCGGGCGTGGTGTCGGCGGATGAATTCTTGAAGGCGCAAGCGGCGGCCGCGTGACCGCCCCCCCGGGTCGATGGCTTTAGCGTGTAGCAATGATGAACAGGCGCGGAAATGGCAGCAATACAGTGCCATCGGCCAGGGCCGGGTAGGCCTGGGTGATTCGCGCCTGATATGCCTGCAGGAAAGCGGCTTTTTCATCACTGCTTAACGGCGCGAGAAAGGGCCGCAATGCCGACGCCTTGAACCACTCCACTACCGCCGCGTGATCCGCCAGCGGGTGCTGATAAGTGGTGCGCCACACATCCACGGCACTGCAATGCTTGCTCAGCAGTTCGTAATAGTAGCTCGCGGTGTGCCGCTCATTGTGTTTGACCGCACCGATCTTTGCGGACCATGGACCGTCGGCCGCGACTTCGCGGGCCAGCCGATGAGCAGGTTCGTCAAGGTTATCGGGTGTTTGCACCGCCAGCGTGCCGCCTGGGTTCAGTTGGTTGACCAAGTGCGGGTAGAGCGTGGCGTGGTCGGGCAGCCATTGCAGCGAGGCATTGGCCAGGATCACATCGAAACTCTGTGCCGGACTCCAGGCGCCGATATCTGCAAGCTCGAAGTTCAGCGCCGGCAGGCGCTTGCGCGCATCGGCCAACATGTCATCGGAGCTGTCCATGCCGGTCACCTGCGCCTCGGGGAAGCGTTCGGCCAGCACTTCAGTGGAGTTGCCCGGCCCACACCCCAAGTCAACGGCTGTGCGCACGTCAGGTGTGGGAATGGCCGCGACCAGGTCACGGACGGGGCGAGTGCGCTGCTGTTCGAACAGCGTGTATTGCTTGGCAGACCAGGTCATCGCAGTTTTCCTTGTTCTAGAGATGAACGACAGCCTAAAACTTGAGAGGCATGAGGACAAATAGCCGAATTGATCGCCGCCCCTGTTAAAAGCCTGTCCGTGAGCGGAAAACTCGGCGCTGTCTCCACACGCCTGCGCCGGTACAGACTAGAATTATTATCGACCCGAACAGGTTGAGTCTTCTTAGGGTCATCAACTCAACGCCAGCGTAGTGTCCACGGACGATTTTTCTGGCCTCCATCAGCCAAAAATTATCCACGCTTCAATGGAGCTGAGCCATGGCCTATTTGAAAACTCGCGAAGGTAACGATCTTTACTACAAGGACTGGGGCAGTGGTCAGCCCGTTGTGTTTTGCCACGGCTGGCCGCTGAACAGCGACAGTTGGGAGTCTCAAATGCTGCACTTCGCCAACCATGGTTTTCGTGCCATTGCGCATGACCGCCGCGGGCATGGCCGATCAAGTCAACCGTGGGCCGGCAATGACATGGATCACTACGCAGATGATTTGGCGCAACTGATCGAGCACTTGGATCTGAACGCCGTGATTCTCTTCGGTTTTTCCACCGGGGGCGGGGAAGTGGCACGCTATATCGCACGGCACGGCACTGCACGCGTGGCCAAGGCAGGGTTGATCTGCGCCGTGACGCCCTTGATGTTAAAAACCCCCAGTAATCCGCAGGGGACGCCGATAGATGTTTTCGACGGCCTGCGCGCCGACTCCATTGCCAACCGTTCGCAGCTCTATCTTGACCTCGCAAGCGGACCATTCTTTGGATTCAACCGAACAGGGGTCGAGCCGTCGCCAGGCTTGATCAATTCGTTTTGGATGCAAGGCGTAATGGGAGGGCACAAAAATACGTTTGACAGTATCGAGGCTTTTTCGGAGACCGACTTCAGGGATGATCTGAAGTACTTCAACATCCCCACGCTGATCATCCATGGAGGCGACGATCAAATTGTACCGATCCAAGCTTCGGCCTTGGAGAGCAAGCGCTTGATCCCACACGCCCAACTGCTGGTATACACAGGCGCCCCTCATGGGTTGACCGACACGCACAAGGAGCGAGCCAATCAAGATATGTTGCGCTTTGCGCAATTATAGTCGGCAGCAGTACACAAAAAAACGCGCTGCCTTAGGCAGCGCGTTCTTTTGCAGCTAGTCGCTTCGATGTGGCCTAGAACGGAATATCGTCATCAAAACTGTCGAAATCCTGGGCCGGTTGCGGCGCCGCCTGTTGTGGCGCTGGGCGCGATTCACGCTGTGGCTGCTGGGCTGGCTGCGGACGCGACTGCTGTGGACGCGGTGCCGAGTTGGACATGCCGCCCTGACCTTGTTGGTCGCCCTGTGGACGGCCACCCAGCAGCTGCATGGTGCCTTGCATGTCGACCACGATTTCGGTGGTGTAGCGCTTGATACCGTCTTTTTCCCACTCGCGGGTTTGCAGTTTGCCTTCGATGTAGACCTGCGAACCTTTGCGCAGGTACTCACCGGCGATCTCAGCGACCTTGCCGAACATCGACACGCGGTGCCATTCGGTTTTCTCGACCTTCTGGCCGGTCTGCTTGTCGGTCCACTGTTCGCTGGTCGCCAGACTCAGGTTGGTCACGGCATTACCGTTAGGCAAGTAGCGAACTTCGGGATCCTGGCCGCAAGTACCGACCAATATGACTTTGTTAACCCCACGGGCCATAACGTTCTCCTAGGCTGGGCGCGCTGTCGGCACTGGGTTGACCAGTTGCTCGAGCGTCGCGCGATCCAATAATTCGGTGTCCAATTTGATGTAAATGGCCGCTTCTTCAGCGACCACGACTGCATCCGTTACCCCTACGACGGCCTTCAGGCGCTCTACCAGGCCGACTTCGCGGATCGCCTCGGGCGATAGCGGCAAACGCAGGCTTGTGACGTAGGGAGGTTCGCGCATGGTAACAGCAAAGACCAGCCAAAGTGCAGCCAGCCCGGCGCATCCTAGGAAGACAACCGACAAACCGCCATGCTGGAACATCCAGCCCCCCATGATGCCGCCCAGCGCAGAGCCGAGGAACTGGCTGGTGGAATACACCCCCATGGCCGTGCCCTTGCCACCGGCCGGTGAAACCTTACTGATCAACGACGGCAGCGAGGCCTCCAGCAGGTTGAACGCGGTGAAGAACACCACGGTACCGATGACCAGTGCTCGCAAGCTATCGCCGAACTTCCAGAAGAATAGCTCAGTGAGCAGCAGCGTCGCGACGGCACCGAGCAGAACTCGTTTCATTTTGCGTTTCTTCTCGCCATAGATGATGAACGGGATCATGGCGAAGAACGAAATCAGCAGCGCGGTAAGGTATACCCACCAATGCTGCTCCTTGGGCAGGCCGGCTTTTTCCACCAGGGCCAGGGGCAAGGCGACGAAGCTGCACATCAACATGGCGTGCAACACGAAGATACCCAAATCCAGGCGCAGCAGGTCTGGGTGTTTGAGCGTGGGCAGCAACGCCTGGCGGGCGACACCGGATTCACGATGGGCCAGCGTGCCAGTAGAGCTCGGCACCATAAAGGCCACGATCACGATACCGAACAACGCCATGCCTCCAGTGGCCAGGAATAGCCCGTGCAAGCCAAACGCACGGGTCAGCAAAGGGCCGATCACCATGGCCACGGCGAACGACAGGCCGATGGTCATGCCGATCATGGCCATGGCCTTGGTGCGGTGCTGTTCACGGGTCAGGTCCGACAGCAAGGCCATGACCGCAGCGGAAATCGCGCCCGCGCCCTGCAGGATGCGCCCGGCGATCACGCCCCAGATCGAGTCGGATTGGGCCGCGAGCAGGCTGCCGAGGGCGAACACGATCAAGCCGAGGTAAATCACCGGGCGGCGACCAATGCGGTCGGAAATGATCCCGAACGGAATCTGGAAAATCGCTTGGGTCAGGCCATAGGCGCCAATCGCCAGGCCGATCAAAGCGGGGGTCGCGCCTGCGAGATCCATTCCATAGGTCGCCAGTACCGGCAACACCATAAACATGCCCAGCATACGGAAGGCGAACACCAGGGCCAGACCGCTTGCCGCTCGGGTCTCGCCGCTACTCATGCGTTCGCTGTGGGGATCGTGCATGGAAAAACCTCGTGTGAACCGGCGGCGATTCTACCAGTCCCATCGATTGAGAGGGTATATGCGGCGCTTTGCCGCGCAGCTTTCATGTAAGGCTGCAAGCGGCCTTTTGACAGTGTATATTCATCCAGTCTTTAGCCGTATACTCCGGCATTATTTACGCCCGCCGTGCGAGGCCATCTTGGACAAGATCCTGATTCGTGGGGCTAGAACCCACAACCTGAAGAACATCGACCTGACCCTGCCCCGGGACAAACTGATCGTCATCACCGGTTTGTCCGGCTCCGGCAAGTCGTCCCTGGCGTTCGACACGCTGTATGCCGAAGGTCAGCGTCGTTATGTGGAATCGCTGTCGGCCTATGCCCGGCAGTTCCTGTCGATGATGGAAAAGCCCGACGTCGACACCATCGAAGGCCTGTCGCCGGCGATTTCCATCGAGCAGAAGTCGACCTCCCACAACCCGCGTTCCACCGTGGGCACCATTACCGAGATCTACGACTACCTGCGCCTGCTGTACGCGCGGGTTGGTATTCCGCGTTGCCCGGACCACGACATTCCTCTGGAAGCCCAGACCGTCAGCCAAATGGTCGACCTGGTGCTGGCCCAGCCGGAAGGCGCCAAGCTGATGCTGCTGGCGCCCGTTATCCGCGAGCGCAAAGGCGAACACCTTTCGGTCTTCGAAGAGCTTCGGGCCCAAGGCTTCGTACGCGCACGCATCAACGGCAAGCTTTATGAGCTGGATGAAGCGCCGAAGCTCGACAAGCAGAAAAAGCATTCGATCGATGTGGTGGTCGACCGCTTCAAGGTCCGCGCCGACTTGCAGCAGCGTTTGGCGGAATCCTTCGAGACCGCGCTGAAGCTGGCCGATGGCATTGCCTTGGTAGCACCCATGGATGACGAGCCGGGCGAAGAGATCATCTTCTCCGCGCGCTTCGCCTGCCCGATCTGTGGCCATGCCATCAGCGAGCTGGAACCCAAGCTGTTTTCCTTCAACAACCCGGCCGGCGCCTGCCCGACGTGCGATGGCCTGGGCGTGAAGCAGTTTTTCGATATCAAGCGCCTGGTCAATGGCGACCTGACCCTGGCCGAGGGGGCGATACGTGGCTGGGACAGGCGTAACGTCTACTACTTCCAGATGCTCGGGTCGTTGGCGTCCCACTACAAGTTCAGCCTGGAAGTGCCGTTCAACCAACTGCCGGCCGACCAGCAGAAGGTCATTCTCCACGGCAGCGGTTCGCAGAACGTCGACTTCAAGTACCTGAACGACCGCGGCGATATCGTCAAGCGCTCGCACCCGTTCGAAGGCATCGTGCCGAACCTGGAGCGCCGCTACCGCGAAACCGAATCGGCGAGCGTGCGTGAAGAACTGGCTAAATTCCTCAGCACCCAGCCTTGCCCGGATTGCCGTGGCACGCGCCTGCGCCGTGAAGCACGACACGTATGGGTAGGCGAGAAAACCCTGCCGGCGGTGACCAATCTACCGATTGGCGATGCGTGCGAATATTTTGGCGTGCTCAAGCTGACCGGGCGTCGCGGGGAGATTGCCGACAAGATCCTCAAGGAGATTCGCGAGCGGTTGCAGTTCCTGGTCAACGTCGGCCTGGACTACCTGTCTCTGGATCGCAGCGCCGATACCTTGTCGGGTGGTGAAGCACAGCGGATCCGCTTGGCCAGCCAGATTGGTGCGGGCCTGGTAGGCGTGCTGTATATCCTCGACGAGCCTTCGATTGGGTTGCACCAGCGGGATAACGATCGCCTGCTGGGTACGTTGAAACACCTGCGGGATATCGGCAACACCGTGATTGTGGTCGAGCACGATGAAGACGCTATCCGGCTGGCAGATTATGTGGTCGATATCGGCCCAGGTGCTGGCGTGCATGGCGGACATATCGTTGCCGAGGGCACGCCTGCCGAAGTAATGGCCCACCCCGATTCGTTGACCGGCAAGTATTTGTCTGGCCGGGTGAAGATCGAAGTACCTGCCAAGCGTACTCCGCGTAACAAGAAAATGGCGCTGCATCTTAAAGGCGCGCGCGGGAACAACCTGCGCAATGTCGACCTGGAGATTCCGCTGGGCCTGCTGACCTGCGTGACCGGTGTTTCCGGCTCGGGCAAGTCGACGCTGATCAACAACACGTTGTTCCCATTGAGTGCCACCGCCCTGAACGGCGCGACCACCCTGGAAGCGGCTGCCCATGACAGTATCAAGGGCCTGGAACACCTGGACAAGGTGGTCGATATTGACCAGAGCCCGATCGGCCGCACACCGCGTTCCAACCCGGCGACCTACACCGGGTTGTTTACACCGATTCGCGAGCTGTTTGCTGGCGTTCCGGAGTCCCGTTCGCGGGGGTATGGGCCTGGCCGGTTCTCGTTCAACGTCAAGGGCGGGCGCTGTGAAGCATGCCAGGGCGACGGCCTGATCAAGGTAGAGATGCACTTCCTGCCGGACATCTACGTGCCGTGCGACGTGTGCAAGAGTAAGCGCTACAACCGCGAGACCCTGGAGATCAAGTACAAGGGCAAAAGCATCCACGAAACCCTCGAGATGACCATCGAGGAAGCCCGGGTATTCTTCGACGCGGTACCGGCACTGGCGCGTAAGCTGCAGACGTTGATGGATGTGGGCCTGTCGTATATCAAGCTGGGGCAATCGGCGACCACCTTATCGGGGGGCGAGGCGCAGCGGGTCAAGTTGTCTCGCGAACTGTCCAAGCGCGATACCGGCAAGACCCTATACATCCTCGATGAGCCGACCACCGGACTGCACTTCGCGGATATCCAGCAACTGCTGGACGTACTGCATCGCCTTCGCGACCACGGCAATACCGTGGTGGTGATCGAGCACAACCTCGATGTAATCAAGACCGCTGACTGGTTGGTGGACCTGGGGCCGGAAGGTGGCTCCAAGGGTGGCCAGATCATCGCCGTGGGCACACCGGAGCAAGTCTCCGAGATGTCGCAGTCACACACGGGTTATTACTTGAAGCCGTTGTTGGCGCGCGACCGGGCCTGATTTTCAGGCCCCAATAAAAAGCCCCTGTCACGTTGCGGTGACAGGGGCTTTTTTGTAGCCGGACGTTAGAACTGCGACTGCAGGTAATTCTCCAGGCCAATCAACTTGATCAGGCCCAACTGCTTTTCCAGCCAGTAGGTGTGATCTTCTTCGGTGTCATTCAACTGGACACGCAGTATTTCCCGGGTGACATAGTCGTTGTGCTGCTCACACAGCTCGATGCCCTTGCACAGGGCCGCACGGACCTTGTATTCGAGACGCAGGTCGGCAGCGAGCATGTCAGGTACCGTTGTGCCCACATCCAGGTCATCGGGACGCATGCGTGGCGTACCTTCGAGCATCAGGATACGGCGCATCAGCGCGTCAGCATGCTGTGCCTCTTCTTCCATCTCGTGGTTGATACGCTCGTAGAGCTCGGTGAAGCCCCAGTCTTCGTACATACGCGAGTGGATGAAATATTGGTCACGAGCTGCCAGTTCGCCCGTCAGCAACGTGTTGAGGTAATCGATTACGTCGGGGTGACCTTGCATCGCCCTACATCTCCCTACTTGAAAGGCTGTAGTTTGAACCATGATGACTTGAAGGTCACGGGATCAACGGCAGAAAAGTGAAGATTTCCTGAGAAAAGTAGCTGAAATAACGCAAAAACCGCCCAAATGAGGGCGGTTCTGCTTATCGTTTAGAGTCAGTTAAGCGATACACCCAGTGCCTTTGCGATTGCTTCTCCATAAGCCGGGTCGGCCTTGTAGAAATGCTGCAATTGACGCTGGACCACATCGCTGGAAACCCCCGCCATCGCACCGGCAATGTTGCTGGTAAGCAGGGCTTTTTGCTCATCGTTCATCAGGCGGAACAACGCACCCGCATGGCTGTAGTAGCCGGTGTCTTCACGATGATCGTAACGATCCGCGGCGCCGCTCAGGGTCAATGCAGGTTCTGCATATTGCGGGGCTTGTTTTGGCGCATCGGCGTAGCTGTTTGGTTCGTAGTTGGGAGCCGCACCACCGTTACTGCCGAAGGCCATCGAACCGTCACGCTGGTAGCTGTTCACCGGGTTGCGTGGCGCATTCACCGGCAATTGCTGGTGGTTGGTGCCAACACGGTAGCGGTGGGCATCTGCGTAAGCGAAAACCCGACCTTGCAGCATGCGGTCCGGCGACAGGCCAACACCTGGAACCATGTTGCTTGGGCCGAATGCAGCCTGTTCCACTTCAGCGAAGTAGTTCTGCGGATTGCGGTTGAGCTCCAGCTCACCCACTTCAATCAACGGGAACTCTTTTTGCGACCAGGTCTTAGTCACGTCAAACGGGTTCTCGTAATGAGCATTCGCCTGGGCTTCAGTCATGATCTGGATGCAGACGCGCCATTTCGGGAAGTCACCGCGCTCAATCGCCCCAAACAGATCACGCTGGGCATAGTCAGGATCAGTCCCTGCAAGTCGGGCAGCCTCGGCTGGCGCCAGATTCTTGATACCTTGCTTGGTCTTGTAGTGCCATTTCACCCAATGACGTTCGCCCTTGGCATTGATAAGGCTGTAAGTGTGGCTACCGAAGCCATGCATGTGACGATAACCGTCTGGAATACCGCGGTCCGAAAACAGGATGGTGACCTGGTGCAGCGCCTCAGGAGAGTGCGACCAGAAGTCCCACATCATCTGCGCGCTTTTCAAGTTGCTTTGCGGCAGGCGTTTCTGGGTGTGGATAAAGTCCGGGAATTTCAATGGGTCGCGGATGAAGAACACCGGGGTGTTGTTACCCACGATGTCCCAGTTGCCTTCTTCGGTGTAGAACTTCAAGGCGAAGCCACGTGGATCGCGCTCGGTGTCAGCCGAACCGCGCTCGCCACCTACAGTGGAGAACCGCAGAAAGGTCGGCGTTTGCTTACCAACCGATTCGAACAGCTTGGCGCTGGTGTACTGGGTGATGTCTTTTGTCACAGTGAACGTACCGTAGGCACCCGACCCTTTGGCGTGCACACGACGCTCAGGGATGTTTTCACGGTTGAAGTGAGCGAGCTTCTCGATCAGGTGAAAATCGTCGAGCAGCAACGGCCCGCGAGGACCGGCGGAACGCGAGTTTTGGTTGTCTGCGACGGGGGCGCCGCTGGCGGTGGTAAGGACTTTATTCTGGCTCATGCGCAATCTTCCTCAGGTCGGGCTTGGAACTGCCGGCTAATCGGCTTGGAGGGAGTATTGATCATCAACATGACGTGTACAAATTCATTAAATCGTAAGCATCAATAGAAAATAACTAATAACTCCCCAATGGTCATAGTACCCAGCGTCGATGAGTGAAAGCTTGTATCTATTGAGCTTTTCTTACGCGCACAAAAAACCGGGCACTAGGCCCGGTTCTTCGTTATAGCTTGTCGTCTTACTCGGCGGATACAGCTTCGCCAGCAGTAGCACGATCAACCAACTCGACGTACGCCATAGGCGCGTTGTCGCCAGCGCGGAAACCGCACTTGAGGATGCGCAGGTAGCCACCCTCACGGGTAGCGTAACGCTTGCCCAGGTCGTTGAAGAGCTTACCAACGATAGCTTTCGAACGAGTACGGTCGAAAGCCAGACGGCGGTTAGCCAGGCTGTCTGTCTTGGCCAAAGTGATCAGCGGCTCAGCAACGCGACGCAGTTCTTTAGCTTTCGGCAGTGTAGTTTTGATCAGCTCGTGCTCGAACAGCGACACCGCCATGTTTTGGAACATGGCCTTGCGGTGCGAGCTGGTACGGCTCAGGTGACGACCACTTTTACGATGACGCATGGTTCATTCCTTACCAAACTCACGTTCGGTGATTACGACGATCAGGCAGTCGCCTTGTCGTCCTTCTTAAGACTTGCAGGCGGCCAGTTGTCGAGGCGCATGCCGAGGGACAGACCGCGGGAGGCCAGAACGTCCTTGATTTCAGTCAAGGATTTCTTGCCCAGGTTCGGAGTCTTCAACAGTTCTACTTCGGTACGCTGAATCAGGTCGCCGATGTAGTAAATGTTTTCCGCCTTAAGGCAGTTAGCCGAACGTACAGTCAGTTCCAGATCGTCAACCGGGCGAAGCAGGATCGGATCGATCTCGTCTTCTTGCTCGATTACCACTGGTTCGCTGTCACCCTTGAGGTCGACGAACGCAGCCAACTGCTGTTGCAGAATGGTTGCAGCGCGGCGAATAGCCTCTTCAGGATCCAGGGTACCGTTGGTTTCCAGATCAATAACCAGCTTGTCCAGGTTAGTCCGCTGCTCGACACGGGCGTTTTCCACCACGTATGCGATACGGCGAACCGGGCTGAACGAAGAGTCAAGCTGCAAGCGACCAATGCTGCGGCTTTCGTCTTCATCGCTCTGACGCGAGTCGGCCGGTTCATAACCACGACCACGAGCTACAGTGAGCTTCATGTTCAGGGCGCCGTTAGACGCCAGGTTAGCGATTACGTGATCGGGGTTAACGATCTCGACATCATGATCCAGCTGAATATCGGCAGCGGTAACCACCCCCGAACCCTTCTTCGACAAGGTCAGCGTAACTTCGTCACGGCCGTGCAGCTTGATAGCCAGACCTTTAAGGTTCAACAGGATTTCAATTACGTCTTCCTGTACACCTTCGATGGCGCTGTACTCGTGGAGCACACCGTCAATCTCGGCCTCGACTACTGCACAGCCGGGCATTGAGGACAACAGGATGCGGCGCAGCGCGTTGCCCAGGGTGTGGCCAAAACCACGCTCGAGAGGCTCGAGAGTGATCTTGGCGCGGGTTGGACTGACAACCTGCACATCAATGTGGCGGGGTGTCAGGAACTCATTTACCGAAATCTGCATGGATGCACCTATTTTCTAGCCCTTACTTGGAGTAGAGCTCGACAATCAGGCTTTCGTTGATGTCGGCGGACAGATCACTGCGAGCAGGAACGTTCTTGAAAACGCCCGACTTCTTCTCAGTGTCTACTTCTACCCATTCTACGCGGCCACGTTGGGCACACAGATCGAGAGCTTGGACAATGCGAAGTTGGTTTTTAGCTTTCTCGCGAACTGCGACCACGTCACCAGCACGAACCTGGTAGGACGGAACGTTTACGGTCTGACCGTTAACGCTGATCGACTTGTGCGATACCAGCTGACGGGATTCGGCACGAGTCGAACCAAAGCCCATACGGTATACAACGTTGTCCAGACGGCATTCGAGCAGTTGCAGCAGGTTTTCACCGGTTGCACCTTTCTTGCCAGCAGCTTCTTTGTAGTAGCCGCTGAACTGACGCTCGAGAACGCCGTAGATACGACGGACCTTCTGCTTTTCACGCAGTTGGGTGCCGTAATCGGACTGGCGACCGCGGCGTTGGCCATGGATACCAGGTGCTGCTTCAATGTTGCACTTCGATTCGATCGCGCGCACGCCGCTCTTCAGGAAGAGATCGGTGCCCTCGCGACGAGCGAGTTTGCATTTTGGACCAATGTAACGAGCCATTCTTTACAATCTCCTGGATTACACGCGGCGCTTCTTCGGCGGACGGCACCCGTTGTGCGGGATTGGCGTCACGTCGGTGATGCTGGCGATCTTATAGCCACAGCCGTTCAAAGCACGGACAGCAGACTCACGACCTGGACCTGGACCTTTGACGTTAACGTCGAGGTTTTTCAGGCCATATTCCAGCGCAGCTTGACCAGCACGTTCAGCAGCTACTTGAGCAGCAAACGGGGTGGACTTGCGGGAACCGCGGAAACCCGAACCACCGGAGGTAGCCCAAGAAAGCGCGTTACCTTGACGGTCGGTGATGGTCACGATGGTGTTGTTAAAAGATGCATGGATGTGGGCGATGCCATCAACCACTGTCTTTTTAACTTTTTTACGAGGACGAGCAGCAGGTTTTGCCATGATAATTTTCCTGTCGATTCGCTGGGGCGATTACTTGCGGATCGGCTTACGCGGACCTTTACGGGTACGCGCGTTAGTCTTGGTACGCTGACCGCGTACTGGAAGACCACGACGATGACGCAGACCGCGATAGCAACCGAGGTCCATCAAACGCTTGATTTTCATGTTGATTTCGCGACGCAGGTCACCTTCAGTGGTGAACTTCGCCACTTCGCCACGCAGCTGTTCAATCTGCTCGTCGCTCAGATCCTTGATCTTAGCGGCTGGGTTTACCCCAGCAACTGCGCAAATCTTCTGCGCAGTAGTGCGACCAACACCATAGATGTAGGTCAGCGAGATAACAGTGTGCTTGTTATCTGGAATGTTAACGCCTGCAATACGGGCCATTCAGTGGGACTCCAATTGACAGCTACCTACGCCCCGGAAGCCAAGAAATAGGGCGCGAGATAATATCGCTGTAATAACAAATAATCAACCCGGCAGCGCACTAGCTGCCGGGCTTCAAGCGGATCACACTCAGCCTTGGCGCTGTTTGTGACGCGGTTCCGCGCTGCAAATTACTCGAACAACACCTTCGCGGCGAATAATCTTGCAGTTACGGCACAGCTTTTTCACCGATGCACGAACTTTCATCACCAACTCCTCGAACCTTATGGGTACTCAGCGCAACATGCCGCTGCCGTAACCCTTCAGGTTGGCTTTCTTCATCAGGGATTCGTACTGGTGCGAAACGAGGTGCGATTGTACTTGGGACATGAAGTCCATCACAACCACGACCACGATCAGCAACGAGGTCCCGCCAAGGTAGAACGGAACGTTTGCTGCAACCACCAGGAACTGGGGCAACAAGCACACGGCCGTCATATATAGAGCACCGAACAGGGTCAAACGAGTCAGAACGCCATCAATGTAGCGTGCCGACTGCTCACCTGGACGGATGCCCGGAATAAAGGCACCGGACTTCTTCAGGTTTTCCGCTACGTCTTTCGGATTGAACATCAACGCCGTATAGAAGAAGCAGAAGAAAATAATCCCTGCACTAAACAGCAGAATATTCAACGGCTGACCAGGAGCGATCGACTGAGAGAGGTCCTGCAGCCAGCCCATGTTTTCGGACTGACCAAACCAGGTACCCAACGAAGCCGGAAACAGCAAGATGCTGCTCGCGAAAATTGCCGGAATAACGCCGGCCATATTCACTTTCAGCGGCAAGTGGCTGGTCTGCGCAGCAAAGACCTTACGGCCCTGCTGACGCTTGGCGTAGTGAACAGCAATACGACGCTGGCCACGCTCAATGAACACCACAAAACCGATAATCGCTACTGCCAGCAAACCGATGGCAACCAAGGCGAAGATATTGATATCACCCTGACGCGCAGACTCGAAAGACTGCCCGATTGCTCTCGGAAGACCGGCGACGATACCTGCGAAAATCAACATCGAGATACCGTTACCAACACCACGTTCAGTAATCTGCTCACCCAGCCACATCATGAACATCGCACCAGCCACAAAAGTGGATACTGCGACGAAATGGAAGCCAAAGTCACCAGTGAACGCAACGCCCTGCCCTGCCAGGCCAACGGACATGCCGATAGCTTGAACCAGGGCAAGGACGACAGTGCCGTAGCGGGTGTACTGGCTAATCTTGCGACGGCCAGCTTCACCTTCCTTCTTCAACTGCTCCAGTTGCGGGCTGACGGCTGTCATCAGTTGCATGATGATCGATGCCGAAATGTACGGCATGATCCCCAGTGCAAAGATGCTCATCCGCTCCAGCGCGCCACCGGAAAACATGTTGAACAAGCTAAGAATGGTCCCCTCATTCTGTCGAAACAGGTCTGCGAGTCGGTCCGGGTTGATACCTGGAACCGGGATGTGTGCGCCTATTCGGTAGACGATAATCGCCAGGAACAGAAAACGCAGACGAGCCCAAAGTTCAGACATACCGCCTTTGCCGAGCGCTGAGAGAGCACCTTGCTTAGCCATTTATTCCTCGAACTTGCCGCCAGCTGCTTCGATAGCCGAACGCGCACCTTTGGTGGCGCCGATTCCCTTGCCGATAGTGACAGCGCGAGTCACTTCACCGGACAGCATGATTTTCACACGCTGTACGTTGACGTTGATCACGTTGGCATCTTTCAGGGTCTGCACAGTAACGATGTCGCCTTCCACTTTCGCCAGCTCGGACAGACGCACTTCTGCGCGGTCCATGGCTTTCAGGGATACGAAACCGAACTTAGGCAGGCGACGATGCAGCGGCTGTTGACCGCCTTCAAAGCCTGGAGCGATGGTGCCACCGGAGCGGGAGGTTTGACCTTTGTGGCCACGGCCACCAGTCTTACCCAAACCGCTACCGATACCACGGCCCGGACGATGCTTTTCGCGACGGGAACCCGGCGCTGGACTCAGATCATTGAGTTTCATCGATTAACCCTCTACACGCAGCATGTAGTAAGCCTTGTTGATCATCCCGCGATTCTCGGGAGTATCCTGGACTTCTACAGTGTGACCGATGCGACGCAGACCCAAACCTTTAACGCACAGTTTGTGGTTAGGGATGCGGCCGGTCATGCTTTTGATCAGCGTTACTTTAACGGTAGCCATGATCAGAAGATCTCCTTGACAGTCAGACCACGCTTGGCAGCGATGGACTCAGGAGATTGCATAGCCTTCAAACCCTTGAAAGTGGCGTGAACCACGTTTACCGGGTTAGTCGAGCCGTAGCACTTGGCCAGAACGTTCTGAACGCCAGCAACTTCGAGGACAGCACGCATAGCGCCGCCAGCGATGATACCGGTACCTTCAGAAGCAGGCTGCATGTACACCTTCGAAGCGCCATGGGCGGACTTCATCGCGTACTGCAGAGTGGTGCCGTTCAGATCAACCTGGATCATGTTGCGACGAGCAGCTTCCATTGCCTTCTGGATCGCAGCAGGCACTTCACGTGACTTGCCACGGCCGAAGCCAACACGCCCTTTACCATCACCCACCACGGTCAACGCGGTGAAAGTGAAGATACGGCCGCCTTTAACGGTTTTGGCTACGCGGTTAACTTGAACCAGCTTCTCAATGTAGCCTTCGTCGCGCTTTTGGTCGTTATTTGACATAACTTAGAACTCCAGCCCAGCTTCACGAGCAGCATCAGCCAGCGCTTTCACGCGACCGTGGTACTTGAAGCCAGAGCGGTCGAAAGCCACTTGCGAGACGCCAGCGGCCTTAGCACGCGTAGCGACCAGCTGGCCAACCTTTGTGGCCGCGTCGATGTTGCCAGTGGCACCATCACGCAGTTCTTTATCCAAAGTCGAGGCGCTTGCCAGGACTTTGTTGCCGTCGGCCGAGATGACCTGGGCGTAGATGTGCTGCGACGAGCGGAACACGCAGAGACGCACGACTTCGAGTTCGTGCATTTTCAGGCGTGCTTTGCGAGCGCGACGCAGTCGAGTAACTTTTTTGTCGGTCATTTGCTATGCCCTACTTCTTCTTGGCTTCTTTACGACGGACGACTTCGTCCGCGTAGCGCACACCTTTGCCTTTGTACGGCTCTGGTGGACGGAAGTCGCGGATCTCAGCGGCCACTTGACCTACCAGCTGCTTGTCGATGCCCTTGATCAGGATATCGGTCTGGCTAGGAGTCTCAGCAGTGATGCCCGCTGGCAGTTCGTAATCCACAGGGTGCGAGAAGCCAAGGGCAAGGTTCAGAACCGTGCCTTTTGCTTGCGCTTTGTAACCAACACCGACCAGCTGGAGCTTACGCTCGAAGCCTTGGCTTACGCCTTGGACCATGTTGTTTACCAACGCACGCGTGGTACCGGCCATTGCGCGAGTTTGTTGATCGCCATTGCGAGCAGCGAAACGCAGCTCACCAGCTTCTTCAACGATCTCAACGGACGAATGGATGTTCAGTTCAAGAGTACCCTTGGCACCCTTCACCGAAAGCTGTTGGCCTGCGAATTTGACTTCGACACCGGCTGGCAGCTTAACGGGGTTCTTAGCGACGCGTGACATGCTTATCCCCCCTTAGAACACAGTGCAAAGAACTTCGCCGCCGACACCGGCAGCGCGCGCAGCACGATCCGTCATCACACCTTTGTTGGTGGAGACGATAGACACGCCCAGACCGCCACGAACTTTCGGCAGATCTTCAGCGGACTTGTACTGACGCAGGCCTGGACGGCTAACGCGCTTCACTTCCTCGATGACCGAACGGCCTTCGAAGTACTTCAGCTCGATGGACAGCAGTGGTTTGATTTCGCTGCTGATCTGATAACCCGCAATGTAGCCTTCGTCTTTCAGGACTTTGGCAACAGCTACCTTCAACTTGGAAGATGGCATGCTTACGACGGACTTTTCAGCCATCTGGGCATTACGGATACGAGTTAGCATGTCCGCTAACGGGTCCTGCATACTCATGGGCTAGACGCTCCTAATACAAAAAAATTAGCCTTGCGGCTACATATGTCGCCGAGAATCTCCGAGCACAAAAAACACGGGCTCAGGCGAGCCGCGTATTTTAGACATACTCCAGAAATGAAACAAGCCCCAAAAGGGGCTTGATCCAGATTCAAGGTCACCGGCGGTCAGTATCTTGCGATTCCGACCACCTGGACGTTGAAAGTACTTACCAGCTGGCTTTAACCAGACCTGGTACGTCACCACGCATTGCCGCTTCACGCAGTTTGTTACGGCCGAGGCCGAACTTGCGGTAAACGCCGTGTGGACGACCGGTCAGGCGGCAGCGGTTACGCATGCGCGAAGCGCTTGCGTCACGTGGCTGCTTCTGCAGAGCAACTGTAGCTTCCCAACGCGCTTCTGGACTTGCGTTCAGATCAACGATGATTGCTTTCAGTGCTGCACGCTTCTTGGCGTACTTGGCAACCGTGAGCTGACGCTTCAGCTCGCGGTTTTTCATGCTCATCTTGGCCATGGTCCTACTCCAATCAGTTGCGGAACGGGAATTTGAACGCACGCAGCAGAGCGCGGCCTTCATCATCGTTCTTGGCAGTGGTGGTCAGGGTGATGTCCAGACCGCGGAGAGCATCGATCTTGTCGTAGTCGATTTCCGGGAAGATGATCTGCTCTTTAACGCCCATGCTGTAGTTACCACGACCATCGAAGGACTTGGCATTCAGGCCGCGGAAGTCGCGTACCCGAGGCAGGGAGATCGACAGCAGACGATCCAGGAATTCGTACATACGCTCACGGCGCAGAGTCACTTTGACGCCGATCGGCCAACCTTCACGGACTTTAAAGCCAGCGATGGATTTCCGAGCGTAAGTCACAACGACTTTTTGACCGGTGATCTTTTCCAGGTCAGCAACAGCGTGCTCGATGACTTTTTTGTCGCCGATCGCTTCGCCCAGACCCATGTTCAGGGTGATTTTGGTGACGCGCGGAACTTCCATCACGTTCCCGAGCTTAAGTTCTTCCTTAAGCTTAGGGGCGATTTCCTTCCGGTAAATCTCTTGTAGTCGTGCCATGGTCTAATCTACCTAGCAGTGTTCAAGCATCAACCGCTTTTTGGGTCGACTTGAAGACACGAATTTTCTTACCGTCTTCTACTTTGAAACCAACGCGGTCAGCCTTGTTGGTTTCGCCGTTGAAGATGGCGACGTTAGAAGCGTCCAGCGGAGCTTCTTTCTCGACGATACCGCCCTGCACGCCCGACATCGGGTTAGGCTTGGTATGACGCTTGACCAGGTTCAGACCACCGATAACCAGACGGTTATTGGCGAGAACCTTAAGCACCTTACCGCGCTTACCTTTGTCTTTGCCGGCGATCACGATGATCTCGTCGTCACGACGAATCTTTTGCATGTCGGATCTCCTTACAGCACTTCTGGGGCGAGCGAGACGATCTTCATGAACTTCTCAGTACGAAGTTCACGGGTCACTGGCCCAAAGATACGGGTGCCGATAGGCTCTTGCTTGTTGTTCAGAAGAACAGCAGCGTTGCCATCAAAGCGGATAATGGAGCCATCTGCACGACGTACGCCGTGACGAGTGCGGACTACGACAGCAGTCATCACTTGGCCTTTTTTCACCTTACCGCGAGGAATTGCTTCCTTCACGGTAACTTTGATGATGTCACCGATACCAGCGTAACGACGATGGGAGCCACCCAGCACCTTGATGCACATAACACGGCGAGCGCCGCTGTTATCGGCCACATCGAGCATGGATTGAGTCTGAATCATATAATTTCTCCGACCCCTAGTCCTTAGACTTCCACAGCGCGTTCGAGAATATCAACCAGTGCCCAAGACTTGGTCTTGGCCAGCGGACGAGTTTCACGAATAGTGACTTTGTCGCCGATGTGGCACTGGTTGGTTTCGTCGTGCGCGTGCAGCTTAGTCGAACGCTTAACATATTTACCGTAGATCGGGTGCTTAACGCGACGCTCGATCAAAACGGTGATGGTTTTGTCCATCTTGTCGCTGACAACACGGCCAGTCAGCGTACGGACAGTCTTTTCGGCTTCAGCCATGATCACTTACCTGCCTGCTGGTTGAGCACAGTCTTCACGCGAGCGATGTCACGCTTAACTTGCGAGAGCAGATGAGACTGCCCCAACTGGCCAGTTGCTTTCTGCATGCGCAGATTGAACTGGTCGCGCAGCAGGCCGAGCAGTTGCTCGTTCAGCTGCTGTGCGGATTTTTCACGAAGTTCATTCGCTTTCATCACATCACCGTCCGTTTAACAAAGGAGGTGGCGAGCGGCAGCTTTGCAGCAGCCAGGGCGAAAGCCTCACGCGCCAGCTCTTCAGAAACGCCCTCGATTTCATACAGGACTTTGCCTGGCTGAATCTGGGCTACCCAGTATTCCACGTTACCCTTACCTTTACCCATCCGAACCTCGAGAGGTTTTTTGGAGATCGGCTTGTCCGGGAATACACGGATCCAGATCTTGCCGCCACGTTTTACGTGACGGGTCAGGGCACGACGCGCTGACTCGATCTGACGAGCGGTGAGACGACCACGAGCTACAGACTTCAGCGCGAACTCGCCGAAGCTGACTTTGCTACCGCGCTGAGCCAGACCACGGTTGTGGCCTGTCATCTGCTTGCGGAACTTCGTACGCTTAGGTTGCAACATTTGGCGTACCCCTTACTTAGCAGCTTTTTTACGAGGCGCTGGTGCTTGTGGTTTCAGTTCTTCTTGGCGACCACCAATTACTTCGCCTTTGAAGATCCAAACCTTTACACCGATCACACCGTAAGTGGTGTGAGCTTCGTAGTTGGCATAGTCGATGTCGGCACGCAGGGTGTGCAGTGGCACACGACCTTCGCGATACCATTCAGTACGTGCGATTTCAGCACCGCCGAGACGACCGCTCACTTGGATTTTGATGCCTTTGGCACCAATACGCATGGCGTTCTGTACGGCACGCTTCATAGCGCGACGGAACATTACGCGGCGTTCCAGCTGCTGAGCTACGCTCTGCGCAACCAGCATACCGTCGAGCTCCGGCTTACGGATCTCTTCGATATTGATGTGCACAGGCACACCCATTTGCTTGGTCAGGTCCTGACGCAGTTTCTCAACATCTTCACCTTTCTTCCCGATAACGATACCTGGACGAGCGGTGTGGATGGTGATACGTGCAGTTTGCGCCGGACGATGGATATCGATACGGCTTACGGACGCGCTTTTTAGTTTGTCTTGGAGATACTCACGCACCTTCAGATCAGCGAACAAATAGTCCGCATAAGTCCGACCGTCTGCGTACCAGACGGAGGTGTGCTCCTTGACGATTCCCAGGCGAATGCCAATGGGATGTACTTTCTGACCCATCTCTTCGACTCCGTTACTTGTCAGCAACCTTGACAGTGATATGGCAAGACCGCTTGACGATGCGATCAGCACGGCCTTTGGCACGCGGCATGATGCGCTTCAGCGAACGCCCTTCGTTGACGAAAACGGTGCTGACCTTCAGGTCATCAACGTCTGCGCCTTCGTTATGCTCGGCGTTGGCTACGGCCGACTCCAGCACTTTCTTCATGATCTCGGCGGCTTTCTTACTGCTGAAAGCCAACAGGTTGAGCGCTTCGCCCACCTTCTTCCCGCGGATCTGGTCGGCGACCAAGCGGGCTTTCTGGGCGGAGATTCGAGCGCCCGACAACTTAGCGGCTACTTCCATTTCCTTACCCCTTAACGCTTGGCTTTCTTGTCTGCCACGTGCCCACGATAAGTGCGGGTACCGGCAAACTCGCCTAGTTTGTGGCCGACCATGTCTTCGTTAACGAGAACTGGGACGTGTTGGCGACCGTTGTGTACTGCGATGGTCAGACCGACCATTTGTGGCAGGATCATCGAACGACGCGACCAGGTTTTAACTGGTTTGCGATCGTTCTTTTCCGCCGCCACTTCGATCTTCTTCAGTAGGTGAAGATCAATAAAAGGACCTTTTTTCAGAGAACGTGGCACTGTCGTATCCCTCTATTTACTTGCGACGACGGACGATCATTTTGTCGGTACGCTTATTACCACGAGTCTTCGCGCCCTTAGTCGGGAAGCCCCATGGCGATACCGGATGACGACCACCAGAGGTACGACCTTCACCACCACCGTGTGGGTGGTCAACCGGGTTCATGGCAACACCACGAACGGTTGGGCGAACGCCACGCCAGCGTTTGGCACCAGCTTTACCCAACGAACGCAGGCTGTGCTCGGAGTTCGAGACTTCACCCAGGGTCGCACGGCATTCAGCCAGCACTTTACGCATCTCACCAGAACGCAGACGCAGGGTCACGTAGACACCTTCACGAGCGATCAGCTGAGCCGAAGCACCAGCGGAACGAGCGATTTGCGCGCCTTTACCTGGCTTCAATTCGATGCCGTGTACGGTGCTACCAACTGGAATGTTACGCAGTTGCAGAGCGTTGCCCGGCTTGATCGGCGCCAGGGCACCTGCGATCAGCTGGTCGCCAGCACTCACGCCTTTAGGGGCGATGATGTAGCGACGCTCGCCATCTGCGTACAGCAGCAGAGCGATGTGAGCAGTACGGTTTGGATCGTATTCGATACGCTCGACAGTGGCAGCGATGCCATCTTTGTCGTTGCGACGGAAGTCGACCAGACGATAATGCTGCTTATGGCCACCACCGATGTGACGAGTGGTAATACGACCATTGTTGTTACGACCACCAGTCTTCGATTTCTTCTCGAGCAGCGGTGCGTGAGGAGCGCCTTTATGCAGCTCCTGGTTGACCACCTTGACCACAAAACGGCGGCCAGGGGAAGTCGGTTTGCATTTAACGATTGCCATGATGCACCCCTTCCTTACTCAGCACTGCTGCTGAAATCGAGATCTTGGCCTGGCTGAAGGGAGATAACTGCCTTCTTCCAGTCATTACGCTTGCCCAGACCGCGAGCAGTGCGCTTGCTCTTACCCAGAACATTCAGGGTAGTAACACGCTCTACTTTCACGCTGAACAGGCTTTCGACGGCCTTCTTGATTTCCAGCTTGGTTGCGTCAGTTGCAACCTTGAAAACGAACTGGCCTTTCTTGTCAGCCAGAACCGTAGCCTTTTCGGAAACGTGCGGGCCAAGCAGAACTTTAAATACGCGTTCCTGGTTCATCCCAGCAGCTCCTCGAATTTCTTCACGGCCGACACGGTGATCAACACCTTGTCGTATGCGATCAGACTAACTGGATCGGAACCTTGCACGTCACGTACATCAACGTGTGGCAGGTTGCGAGCAGCCAGGTACAGGTTCTGATCAACAGCTTCAGACACGATCAAAACGTCGGTCAGGCTCATGTTGTTCAGTTTGCCCAGCAGATCTTTGGTTTTTGGACTTTCAACAGCGAAGTCTTGAACCACGACCAGGCGATCAGTACGCACGAGTTCAGCAAGGATGGAGCGCAGTGCTGCGCGATACATCTTCTTGTTGAGCTTCTGAGAGTGATCCTGAGGACGAGCTGCGAAAGTGGTACCGCCGCCGCGCCAGATTGGGCTACGGATAGTACCGGCACGAGCACGGCCAGTACCTTTCTGACGCCAAGGGCGCTTACCGCCACCACGAACGTCGGAACGGGTCTTTTGCTGCTTGCTACCTTGACGGCCGCCGGCCATGTAGGCCACGACTGCTTGGTGAACCAGCGTCTCGTTGAATTCGCCGCCAAATGTCAGTTCGGAAACTTCAATCGCTTGAGCGTCATTTACATTTAATTGCATGTCAGCTTCCCCTTAACCGCGAGCCTTGGCCGCTGGACGTACAACCAGGTTGCCGCCAGTAGCGCCAGGAACAGCACCCTTGACCAACAACAGATTGCGTTCAGCGTCGACGCGCACTACTTCGAGGGACTGCACGGTCACGCGCTCAGCGCCCATATGACCGGACATTTTCTTGCCCTTGAATACACGACCAGGAGTCTGGCACTGGCCAATAGAGCCCGGGACGCGGTGGGAAACGGAGTTACCGTGAGTGTTGTCTTGACCACGGAAATTCCAACGCTTGATCGTACCCTGGAAGCCTTTACCCTTGGACTGACCGGTTACATCAACCAGTTGACCAGCGGCGAAGATTTCAGCGTTGATCAGATCGCCAGCCTTGTAGTCGCCGTCTTCAAGACGGAACTCCATGACGGTGCGACCAGCTGCAACGTTTGCTTTAGCGAAGTGACCTGCTTGAGCAGCAGTCACGCGCGAAGCACGACGCTCGCCGACAGTGACTTGCACTGCACGATAGCCATCGGTTTCTTCAGTTTTGAACTGGGTGACGCGATTCGGTTCGATCTCAATGACCGTGACCGGAATGGAGACACCTTCTTCGGTGAAAATACGGGTCATACCGCATTTACGACCGACTACACCAATAGTCATGTTGTAAACCTCATGAGTGTACGGGGCTTTCACCCGCTATGGCCGCCCATTTCAGAGCGTTACACGACTAAGACCCAAGTCTTAGCCGAGGCTGATCTGTACTTCCACACCGGCCGCCAGATCGAGCTTCATAAGTGCATCAACGGTTTTATCCGTTGGCTGGACGATGTCCAGTACGCGCTTATGAGTACGGATCTCGTACTGGTCACGCGCGTCTTTGTTGACGTGCGGGGAGACCAGAACGGTAAACCGCTCTTTACGGGTAGGCAGTGGAATTGGACCACGCACTTGAGCACCAGTACGTTTCGCGGTTTCCACGATTTCCTGGGTGGATTGGTCGATCAGGCGATGGTCAAAAGCCTTCAACCTGATACGGATTTGCTGATTTTGCATTGGATTTCAGACTCCGGCTGCTATTCCCAGCGAGCGCAATACGCCCGTTAAAAGGAGGCGCAATTCTATAGACGGCCCTGATAGGTGTCAACCCAATAAAAAAGGCCCCCGCTGAGCGGGGGCCTTTTCAAAACATCGAGCCATCTCAGAAGAGATAATTACTCGATGATTTTAGCTACAACGCCAGCACCAACGGTACGGCCGCCTTCACGGATTGCGAAACGCAGACCGTCTTCCATAGCGATGGTTTTGATCAGGGTGACAACCATTTTGATGTTGTCGCCTGGCATTACCATTTCTACGCCTTCCGGCAGTTCGCAGTTACCAGTTACGTCGGTAGTACGGAAGTAGAACTGTGGACGGTAGCCTTTGAAGAACGGAGTGTGACGGCCGCCTTCTTCTTTGCTCAGCACGTACACTTCAGCTTCGAACTTGGTGTGCGGCTTAACCGAACCCGGCTTAACCAGAACCTGACCACGCTCAACGTCGTCACGCTTGGTACCACGCAGCAGAACGCCGCAGTTCTCGCCAGCACGACCTTCGTCGAGCAGTTTACGGAACATTTCAACACCGGTGCAGGTGGTGACGGTGGTGTCACGCAGACCAACGATTTCCAGTGGGTCTTGAACCTTGACGATACCGCGCTCGATACGACCAGTTACAACAGTACCGCGACCGGAGATCGAGAATACGTCTTCGATTGGCATCAGGAACGGCTTGTCGATAACACGGACTGGATCTGGGATGTAGCTGTCCAGAGTCTCAACCAGCTTACGAACGGACGTGGTGCCCATTTCGTTATCGTCTTTGCCTTCCAGAGCCATACGAGCAGAACCGATGATGATCGGAGTGTCGTCACCTGGGAAGTCGTAAGTGCTCAGCAGATCGCGCACTTCCATCTCAACCAGTTCCAGCAGCTCAGCGTCGTCTACCAGGTCAGCCTTGTTCAGGTAAACCACGATGTACGGAACGCCAACCTGGCGGGACAGCAGGATGTGCTCACGGGTTTGTGGCATCGGACCATCAGCGGCCGAACAAACCAGGATTGCGCCGTCCATCTGGGCAGCACCGGTGATCATGTTCTTCACATAGTCAGCGTGACCTGGGCAGTCAACGTGAGCGTAGTGACGGATCAGCGAGTTGTATTCAACGTGCGCGGTGTTGATGGTGATACCACGAGCTTTTTCTTCTGGTGCGCTGTCGATTTTATCGAAATCAACGATTGCAGAACCGAATACTTCGGAGCAAACGCGAGTCAGAGCAGCAGTCAGAGTGGTTTTACCGTGGTCAACGTGACCGATGGTGCCAACGTTGACGTGCGGTAGGGAACGATCAAATTTTTCTTTAGCCACGACAATTAACTCCTTGCCTAAAGGACTGAATCAGCCTTGTTTTTTGGATACAGTTTCAGCGATGTGCGCCGGAGCTGTGTTGTATTTTTTGAATTCCATAGAGTAGCTTGCGCGACCCTGGGACATGGAGCGAACGTCGGTCGCATAACCGAACATCTCACCCAACGGAACCTCAGCGCGAATCACTTTGCCGGAAACCGTGTCTTCCATACCCAAGATCATGCCGCGACGACGGTTAAGGTCGCCCATGACATCACCCATATAGTCTTCAGGTGTAACAACTTCTACCGCCATGATTGGCTCAAGCAACTCACCACCGCCCTTCTGGGCCAGTTGCTTGGTTGCCATGGAGGCAGCCACCTTAAACGCCATCTCGTTGGAGTCGACGTCGTGGTAAGAACCGTCAAAAACGGTTGCTTTCAGGCCGATCAGCGGATAGCCGGCAACAACACCGTTCTTCATCTGCTCTTCGATACCCTTCTGGATAGCAGGGATGTATTCCTTAGGAACAACACCACCTACTACTTCGTTCACGAATTGCAGACCTTCCTGACCTTCGTCAGCAGGCGCAAAACGGATCCAGCAGTGACCGAACTGACCACGACCGCCGGACTGACGAACGAACTTGCCTTCGATTTCACAGTTCTTCGTGATGCGCTCACGATAGGAAACCTGAGGCTTACCGATGTTGGCTTCGACGTTGAACTCACGGCGCATCCGGTCAACCAGGATGTCCAGGTGAAGCTCGCCCATGCCCGAGATGATCGTTTGACCAGTCTCTTCATCAGTCTTGACGCGGAAAGATGGATCTTCCTGAGCAAGCTTGCCCAGAGCGATACCCATTTTTTCCTGGTCATCCTTGGTCTTAGGCTCTACGGCAACCGAAATAACCGGCTCCGGGAAGTCCATGCGAACCAGGATGATTGGCTTGTCAGCGTTGCACAAGGTTTCACCAGTGGTGACGTCCTTCATGCCGATCAAGGCCGCGATGTCTCCAGCGCGCACTTCCTTGATCTCTTCGCGGGCGTTTGCGTGCATTTGCACCATACGACCCACGCGCTCTTTCTTGCCTTTAACCGAGTTGATCACGCCGTCGCCGGAGTTCAACACGCCCGAGTAAACGCGGACGAAGGTCAAGGTACCCACGAATGGGTCAGTGGCAATTTTAAATGCCAGAGCGGAGAACGGTTCTGCATCGTCTGCATGACGCTCCAGCTCGATGGTCTCGTCATCCGGGTCAGTACCCTTGATGGCAGGAATATCGATTGGTGCAGGCAGGTAGTCGATCACAGCATCGAGAACCAGAGGAACACCCTTGTTCTTGAACGAGGAGCCGCAAACAGCCAGGACGATTTCACCAGCGATAGTACGCTGACGCAGAGCGGCCTTGATTTCCACGTTGGTGAGCTCTTCACCTTCGAGGTACTTGTTCATCAGCTCTTCATTGGCTTCGGCAGCAGCCTCAACCATGTTGTTGCGCCATTCGTCAGCCAGCTCCTGCAGCTCGGCAGGGATAGGCTTGCGAACAGGGACCATACCCTTGTCGGCATCGTTCCAGTAGACAGCTTCCATGGTCAGCAGATCAATCTGCCCCTGGAAGTTATCTTCGGAACCGATCGCCAACTGGATTGGCACCGGAGTGTGACCCAAGCGCTGCTTGATCTGACCGATCACGCGCAGGAAGTTCGCACCGGCACGGTCCATCTTGTTTACGTAAACAAGGCGTGGAACGCCGTATTTGTTGGCTTGACGCCATACGGTTTCCGACTGCGGCTCAACACCCGAGGTACCGCAGAACACAACGACAGCGCCGTCGAGTACGCGCAGGGAACGCTCAACTTCAATAGTGAAGTCTACGTGGCCCGGGGTATCGATTACGTTGAAGCGGTGCTCATCCTTGTACTGCTTCTCGGAACCTTTCCAGAAGGCGGTAATAGCAGCAGAAGTAATGGTAATACCACGCTCCTGCTCCTGAACCATCCAGTCTGTGGTCGCGGCGCCATCATGCACCTCGCCCATCTTGTGACTTTTGCCGGTGTAAAACAGTACGCGCTCAGTGGTGGTGGTTTTACCAGCATCCACGTGAGCAACGATACCGATGTTACGGTAGCGGCTAATCGGAGTAGTACGAGCCATAAAGCCCTCGCAAAATTAGTGAAGCTAAAATTAGAAGCGGTAGTGCGAGAAAGCTTTGTTAGCTTCAGCCATACGGTGCACGTCTTCACGCTTCTTAACAGCAGCACCTTTACCTTCAGCAGCGTCCAACAATTCGCCGGCCAAACGCAGAGCCATAGACTTCTCGCCGCGCTTACGGGCGAAGTCTACCAACCAGCGCATTGCCAGAGCGTTACGACGGGACGGGCGAACTTCAACCGGAACCTGGTAAGTAGCACCGCCTACACGGCGCGACTTCACTTCGACCAGCGGAGCGATGGCGTCGAGAGCTTTCTCGAAGATTTCCAGGGGGTCGCTGTTCTTGCGTTCTTTAACCTTTTCCAGCGCGCCATAAACGATACGCTCGGCAACGGCTTTCTTGCCGCTTTCCATCACGTGGTTCATGAACTTGGCCAGGATTTGGCTTCCGTATTTTGGATCGTCAAGCACTTCGCGCTTGGCTGCTACGCGTCTTCTTGGCATGGATAAGCCCTCAAACGGTCTTCAGGTTCGCTCGGAATCGGTGCCCTTTCGGGACGCCTCCGACCTTACTCTTATCGACTCAGAAAATAAGATGATTCAGGTTTACAAAAAGCCGCTACTACTTAGGCTTTTTAGTACCGTACTTCGAACGACCCTGGTTACGACCTTTAACGCCGGAAGTATCCAAGGAGCCGCGTACGGTGTGGTAACGAACACCTGGCAAGTCTTTTACACGACCGCCGCGGATCAGTACCACGCTGTGCTCTTGCAGGTTGTGGCCTTCACCACCGATATACGAGGAAACCTCGAAACCGTTGGTCAGACGCACACGGCATACTTTACGCAGTGCCGAGTTAGGTTTTTTCGGCGTGGTGGTATACACACGGGTGCATACGCCACGACGTTGCGGGCAGTTCTGCAGCGCAGGCACGTCGGATTTCTCGACGATACGCTTACGCGGCTGACGTACCAGCTGGTTGATAGTTGCCATCTACTAGCTCCACTGTTGTCTTGCGACGCTATTGTCTTGCAAGAAAAGCAAAATGGCAGGAACGAATTCCCGCCAAATTTAGGGGTACAAGAGTCTAAAGAGGATCTTGTCCCCAGTCAAGGCAAGGCCCCGACCTCCCCCCTCGTCGAACCGGGGCAGAAATGCCTCGATCCGACGAATGGGACTGCCAGGGCCCAGACTTATCTACTGCAGAACTCAGTTACCGCTTGAGTTCAGTGCTTCGGTCAGTGCAGCTTCCACTTCACTGGCGCTTACGCGCAACGGCTTGTCAGCATCACGGCGACGCTTGCGCTCGCTGTGGTAAGCCAAACCGGTACCGGCTGGGATCAGACGACCCACAACCACGTTTTCTTTCAGGCCGCGCAGGTAATCGCGCTTGCCGGTTACCGCTGCTTCGGTCAGCACACGAGTGGTCTCCTGGAAGGAGGCCGCCGAGATGAACGACTCAGTGGACAACGACGCCTTGGTGATACCCAGCAGCACGCGAGTGAACTTGGAAACGAATTTCTCTTCGTTCGCCAGGCGCTCGTTTTCTACCAGTACGTGAGTCAGCTCCATCTGGTCGCCCTTGATGAAACTGGAATCGCCGGATTCAGCGATTTCAACTTTACGCAGCATCTGACGCAGGATGGTCTCGATGTGCTTGTCGTTGATCTTCACGCCCTGCAGACGGTAAACGTCCTGGATCTCGTTGACGATGTACTTGGCCAGCGCACTCACACCCAGCAGACGCAGGATGTCATGTGGATCGCTCGGGCCGTCGGAGATAACTTCGCCGCGGTTTACCTGTTCGCCTTCGAAGACGTTCAGGTGACGCCACTTCGGAATCAGCTCTTCATACGGATCGCTACCGTCGTTCGGAGTAATGACCAGACGGCGCTTGCCCTTGGTCTCTTTACCGAACGCGATGGTGCCGCTGACTTCAGCCAGAATCGACGCTTCTTTCGGACGACGAGCTTCGAACAAGTCGGCAACACGCGGCAGACCACCGGTGATGTCACGAGTCTTCGAAGTTTCTTGCGGGATACGCGCGATAACATCACCGATCGCGATCTTCGCACCATCCGCTACACCGACCAGGGCGTTGGCTGGCAGGAAGTACTGAGCGATTACGTCAGTGCCTGGCAGCAACAGGTCCTTGCCGTTGTCGTCGACCATCTTCACGGCAGGACGGATGTCTTTGCCGGCAGCTGGACGATCTTTGGCGTCGAGTACTTCAATGTTGGTCATACCGGTCAATTCGTCAGTCTGACGCTTGATCGTGATGCCTTCTTCCATGCCCACGTAGGTCACGGTACCTTTCATTTCGGTAACGATTGGGTGAGTGTGCGGATCCCACTTGGCCACGATTGCGCCAGCGTCGACCTTGTCACCTTCTTTAACCGAAATCACAGCACCGTACGGCAGCTTGTAACGCTCGCGCTCACGACCGTAGTCATCAGCGATTGCCAGCTCACCGGAACGGGACACAGCAACCAGGTGGCCATCCACTCGCTCAACGTGCTTGAGGTTGTGCAGACGGACGGTACCGCCATTCTTAACCTGAACACTGTCGGCTGCGGAGGTCCGGCTTGCCGCACCACCGATGTGGAACGTACGCATGGTCAGCTGGGTACCCGGCTCACCGATGGATTGGGCAGCGATAACGCCGACCGCTTCACCGATGTTCACCTGGTGACCACGAGCCAAGTCACGGCCGTAGCACTTGGCGCAGATGCCATAACGGGTTTCGCAGCTGATCGGCGAGCGAACGATCACTTCGTCGATACTGTTGAGCTCGATGAACTCGACCCACTTCTCGTCTACCAGAGTGCCGGCAGGAACGATAACTTCCTCGGTGCCTGGCTTGAAGACGTCACGGGCAATCACACGACCCAATACGCGTTCACCCAGCGGCTCTACAACGTCACCGCCTTCAATGTGCGGAGTCATCAGCAGGCCGTGTTCGGTGCCGCAATCGATCTCGGTTACAACCAGATCTTGTGCAACGTCTACCAAACGACGTGTCAGGTAACCGGAGTTAGCGGTTTTCAACGCGGTATCCGCAAGACCCTTACGAGCACCGTGAGTGGAGATGAAGTACTGGAGTACGCTCAAACCTTCACGGAAGTTCGCGGTAATCGGCGTTTCGATGATGGAACCGTCCGGCTTGGCCATCAGGCCACGCATACCGGCGAGCTGACGGATCTGCGCAGCAGAACCCCGTGCGCCCGAGTCGGCCATCATGTACATCGAGTTGAAGGACTCTTGGTCAACTTCGTCACCGTGACGGTCGATGACTTTCTCTTTCGAGAGGTTGGCCATCATCGCCTTGGAAACTTCGTCGTTCGCCTTGGACCAAAGGTCGATCACCTTGTTGTACTTCTCGCCCTGGGTTACCAGGCCGGAGGCGTACTGGCTCTCGATCTCTTTCACTTCGTCAGTAGCAGCACTGATGATGCGGGCTTTTTCATCCGGGATAACGAAGTCGTTAACACCGATGGAAACGCCGGAGATAGTCGAGTAAGCGAAACCGGTGTACATCAACTGGTCAGCGAAGATAACGGTCTCTTTCAAACCAACCACGCGGTAGCACTGGTTGATCAGCTTGGAGATCGCCTTTTTCTTCATCGGCAGGTTGACGACATCGTACGACAGACCTTTTGGCACAACCTGGTACAACAGCGCACGGCCGACAGTGGTGTCGACGATACGGGTGTTGCTCACGCTGCCGCCGTCACGGTCGTTGACCGTTTCGTTGATCCGCACTTTGACCTTGGCATGCAGTGCGGCTTCGCCGGCACGGAATACACGGTCAACTTCTTGCAGGTCAGCGAACACACGACCTTCGCCCTTGGCGTTGATCGCTTCACGGGTCATGTAGTACAGACCCAATACAACGTCCTGCGACGGAACGATGATTGGCTCACCGTTGGCTGGCGACAGGATGTTGTTGGTCGACATCATCAACGCACGCGCTTCCAACTGGGCTTCCAGCGTCAGCGGTACGTGCACGGCCATTTGGTCGCCGTCGAAGTCGGCGTTGTACGCAGCACAGACCAGAGGGTGCAGCTGGATAGCCTTACCTTCGATCAGTACCGGTTCAAACGCCTGGATACCCAGACGGTGAAGGGTCGGTGCACGGTTAAGGAGAACCGGGTGTTCGCGAATCACTTCAGCGAGAACGTCCCAAACCTCTGGCAGTTCGCGCTCGACCATTTTCTTGGCCGCTTTGATGGTGGTCGCGAGACCGCGCATTTCCAGCTTGCCGAAGATGAACGGCTTGAACAGCTCGAGTGCCATTTTCTTAGGCAGGCCGCACTGGTGCAGACGCAGGGTCGGGCCTACGGTAATTACCGAACGACCGGAGTAGTCAACACGCTTACCGAGCAAGTTCTGACGGAAACGACCTTGCTTACCCTTGATCATGTCAGCCAGGGATTTCAGGGGACGCTTGTTGGAACCGGTGATAGCGCGGCCACGACGACCGTTGTCGAGCAAGGCATCGACAGCTTCCTGCAACATACGCTTTTCGTTGCGCACGATGATGTCCGGAGCGGACAGATCAAGCAGGCGCTTCAAGCGGTTGTTACGGTTGATCACACGGCGGTACAGGTCGTTGAGGTCGGACGTCGCGAAACGACCACCGTCCAACGGTACCAGCGGACGCAGGTCTGGCGGCAGAACCGGCAGAACGGTCAGCACCATCCACTCTGGCAAGTTGCCGGAACCCTGGAAGGCCTCCATCAACTTCAGACGCTTGGACAGTTTCTTGATCTTGGTTTCGGAGTTGGTTTGCGGAATTTCTTCGCGCAGGCGGCCAATCTCGTGCTCCAGGTCGATGGCGTGCAGCAGTTCGCGAACAGCTTCAGCACCCATGCGGGCATCGAAATCGTCACCGAATTCTTCCAGCGCTTCGAAGTACTGCTCATCGTTCAGCAACTGACCCTTTTCAAGGGTGGTCATGCCTGGATCGATAACGACATAGCTCTCGAAGTAGAGAACGCGTTCGATATCACGCAGGGTCATGTCCATCAGCAAGCCGATACGGGACGGCAGTGATTTCAGGAACCAGATGTGGGCAACTGGCGAAGCCAGTTCGATGTGCGCCATGCGCTCACGACGAACCTTGGCCAGTGCAACTTCAACGCCGCACTTCTCGCAGATCACACCACGGTGCTTCAAGCGCTTGTACTTACCGCACAGGCACTCGTAATCCTTGACCGGGCCAAAGATCTTGGCGCAGAACAGGCCGTCACGTTCAGGTTTGAACGTACGGTAGTTGATGGTTTCCGGCTTTTTAACTTCACCGAACGACCACGAACGGATCATCTCAGGCGATGCCAACCCAATACGGATGGCGTCGAACTCTTCGACTTGACCCTGGTTTTTCAGCAAATTCAGTAGGTCTTTCAAGGCCTTTCCTCCTGGCGGAGCAGAGAGCGGGCCAAACGGCTCCGCTCTCGATTCGCGTCACGTGTTATTCGGTTTCCAGATCGATATCGATGCCGAGGGAACGAATTTCTTTGATCAACACGTTGAAGGACTCGGGCATGCCCGGCTCCATACGGTGATCGCCGTCCACGATGTTTTTGTACATCTTGGTACGACCGTTCACATCGTCCGACTTCACTGTGAGCATTTCTTGCAGAGTGTATGCAGCACCGTATGCTTCCAGTGCCCAAACCTCCATCTCCCCGAAACGCTGACCACCGAACTGAGCCTTACCACCCAGCGGCTGCTGGGTAACCAGGCTGTACGAACCAGTAGAACGAGCGTGCATCTTGTCGTCTACCAAGTGGTTCAGCTTCAGCATGTACATGTAGCCAACAGTAACCGGACGCTCGAACTTGTTGCCGGTACGGCCGTCGAACAGCTGCATCTGGCCGCTTTCTGGCAAGTCTGCCAGCTTGAGCATGGCCTTGATTTCGCTTTCCTTGGCACCGTCGAACACCGGGGTAGCCATTGGAACGCCGCCGCGCAGGTTCTTCGCCAGATCCAGGATTTCCTGGTCGGAGAAGGTATCCAGCTCTTCATTGCGACCGCCGATCTCGTTGTAGATCTCGTGCAGGAACTTACGCAGGTCTGCGACCTTGCGCTGCTCTTCGATCATGCGGTTGATCTTTTCGCCCAGACCTTTGGCCGCGAGGCCCAGGTGGGTTTCAAGGATCTGACCAACGTTCATACGCGAAGGTACGCCCAACGGGTTGAGGACGACGTCGACCGGGGTGCCATTGGCATCGTGCGGCATGTCTTCAACCGGCATGATCACGGAGACCACACCTTTGTTACCGTGACGACCGGCCATCTTGTCGCCCGGCTGGATGCGGCGACGGATTGCCAGGTAAACCTTGACGATTTTCAGCACACCTGGAGCCAGGTCATCGCCCTGCTGCAGTTTGCGCTTCTTGTCCTCGAACTTGTCGTCCAGCAGACGGCGACGATCAACGATATAGGCCTGAGCCTTCTCGAGCTGCTCGTTCAGAGCATCTTCAGCCATGCGCAGTTTGAACCACTGGCCGTGCTCAAGACCGTCGAGGATTTCGTCGGTGATGTCCTGACCCTTCTTCAGACCTGCACCGCCTTCAGCCTTGTGGCCTACCAGAGCGGAACGCAGACGTTCGAAGGTCGCGCCTTCAACGATACGGAACTCTTCGTTCAGGTCCTTGCGGATTTCGTCGAGCTGGGTCTTCTCGATGGACAGTGCACGAGCATCACGCTCAACGCCGTCGCGAGTGAAGACCTGTACGTCGATGACAGTACCCTTGGTACCGGTAGGTACACGCAGGGAGGTGTCTTTAACGTCGCTGGCTTTTTCACCGAAAATGGCACGCAGCAGTTTTTCTTCCGGCGTCAGCTGGGTCTCGCCTTTCGGAGTGACTTTACCGACCAGGATGTCGCCTGCGCCAACTTCAGCACCTACATAAACGATACCGGCTTCGTCCAGCTTGTTCAGTGCAGCTTCACCCACGTTAGGGATGTCCGCAGTGATTTCCTCTGGCCCAAGCTTGGTGTCACGTGCCACACAGGTCAGTTCCTGAATGTGGATCGTGGTGAAACGGTCTTCCTGAACAACGCGCTCCGACAGACAGATGGAGTCTTCGAAGTTGTAACCGTTCCAGGCCATGAACGCGATGCGCATGTTCTGACCCAGTGCCAGCTCACCCATGTCGGTGGACGGGCCATCGGCCATGATGTCGCTACGCTGAACGCGATCACCCTTACGCACCAGCGGACGCTGGTTAATGCAGGTGTTCTGGTTAGAGCGGGTGTACTTGGTCAGGTTGTAGATGTCGACACCAGCTTCACCGGTTTCAACTTCGTCATCGGCAACACGAACCACGATACGGCTGGCATCAACAGAGTCGATCACGCCACCACGACGAGCCACGACGCAAACGCCGGAGTCACGGGCTACGTTACGCTCCATGCCGGTACCTACCAGCGGCTTGTCGGCACGCAGGGTCGGTACAGCTTGACGCTGCATGTTGGAACCCATCAACGCACGGTTGGCGTCATCGTGTTCCAGGAACGGGATCAGCGACGCTGCAACCGATACTACCTGCTTCGGCGAAACGTCCATCAAGGTGACGTCTTCCGGCGCCTTGACCGTGAACTCGTTCAAGTGACGAACAGCTACCAGCTCGTCGATCAGGACTTTCTTGTCGTTCATCGTGGCCGAAGCCTGAGCGATCACGTGATCAGCTTCTTCGATGGCGGACAGGAAGACGATCTCGTCGGTGACCAGACCCTCTTTCACCACACGATACGGGCTCTCAAGGAAGCCGTACTGGTTGGTGCGCGCATAAGCGGCCAAGGAGTTGATCAGACCGATGTTCGGACCTTCCGGCGTTTCGATCGGGCAAACACGACCGTAGTGCGTCGGGTGTACGTCACGGACTTCGAAGCCTGCGCGCTCACGGGTCAGACCGCCCGGGCCCAGTGCAGAGACACGGCGCTTGTGGGTGATCTCGGAGAGCGGGTTGTTCTGGTCCATGAACTGCGAGAGCTGGCTGGAACCGAAGAACTCTTTCACCGCCGCAGCCACTGGCTTGGCGTTGATCAGGTCTTGCGGCATCAGGCCTTCGCTTTCAGCCATCGACAGACGCTCTTTGACCGCACGCTCAACACGTACCAGGCCAACGCGGAACTGGTTTTCAGCCATTTCGCCTACGCAGCGAACACGACGGTTACCCAGGTGGTCGATGTCATCGACGATGCCTTTGCCGTTACGGATGTCGACCAGGGTCTTCAAGACCGCAACGATGTCTTCCTTGCACAGCACACCCGAACCTTCGATCTCGGTACGACCGATACGACGGTTGAACTTCATCCGGCCGACCGCAGACAGGTCATAGCGCTCAGGGCTGAAGAACAGGTTATTGAACAGGGTTTCGGCAGCGTCTTTGGTTGGTGGCTCGCCAGGACGCATCATGCGATAGATCTCGACCAGCGCTTCCAATTGGTTGCTGGTGGAATCGATCTTCAGTGTGTCGGAGATGAACGGACCGCAGTCGATGTCGTTGGTGTATAGGGTCTCGATGCGAACAACCTGGGCCTTGGCGATTTTAGCCAGGATCTCGGTGTTCAGCTCGGTGTTGCACTCGGCCAGGATTTCGCCTGTGGCCGGGTGAACGATGACCTTGGCGGTAGTACGGCCCAGGACATAGTCCAGAGGTACTTCCAGCTCCTTGATACCGGCTTTTTCGATCTGATTGATGTGGCGCGCAGTGATACGACGGCCAGCCTCAACGATGACCTTGCCTTTTTCATCCTGGATGTCCAGGACGGCAATTTCACCACGCAGACGCGAAGCGATCAGCTCCAGCTTGAGGGTTTCATCCTTCAGGCTGAATACGTTGGTGGTGTAGAAAGCGTCCAGCACTTGCTCGGTGGTATAGCCGAGCGCGCGCAGCAGTACCGAGGCCGGCAGCTTGCGACGACGGTCGATACGCACGAACACGCAGTCTTTCGGATCGAACTCGAAGTCCAACCACGAACCGCGGTACGGAATGATCCGCGCGGAGTACAGGAGTTTGCCGGAGCTGTGCGTCTTGCCGCGGTCGTGGTCGAAGAACACGCCCGGGGAACGGTGCAGCTGGGAAACGATTACACGCTCGGTACCGTTGATAACGAAGGTACCGTTCTCAGTCATCAATGGGATTTCGCCCATGTAGACTTCTTGCTCTTTGATGTCCTTGATCGCTTTGTTCGACGATTCTTTGTCGAAAATGATCAGGCGGACTTTTACCCGCAAAGGTACGGCGTACGTAACGCCACGCAACACGCATTCTTTGACATCAAATGCCGGTTCGCCCAGGCGATAACCGACGTACTCCAGCGCAGCATTGCCGGAGTAGCTGATGATCGGGAAAACGGATTTGAAGGCCGCATGCAGGCCCACGTCGCGGAACTGATCTTTGGTCGCTCCCGCCTGCAAGAATTCACGATACGAATCCAGCTGGATAGCCAGAAGGTACGGGACATCCATGACGTCCGGCAACTTGCTAAAGTCCTTGCGGATACGTTTTTTCTCAGTATATGAGTAAGCCATCAGCGTTCCCCAGCTTGGTCACCTGCTTGTTTGGCCCTCCCGACGGGAGCAGCCAGAAAATCTTGCAAACCCCATGGTTTGCACCACCGCATCGGGTGGCTACAGCGCGTTAATGGCGGCGACCGAGTCGACAGCCAAGAACGGAAAAAGGCCGGTGGCAAGAGCCACCAGCCATCAGCCTTCAGCTTAACGCTTGGGCTGGAGACGCAAGGTCGATGCTTACTTCAGCTCGACTTTAGCGCCTGCTTCTTCCAGAGTAGCTTTGGCTTTGTCAGCAGCGTCTTTCGACACAGCTTCCAGAACCTGGGCAGGAGCGCCGTCAACTACAGCCTTGGCTTCTTTCAAGCCCAGACCGGTCAGTTCACGTACTGCCTTGATCACGTTTACTTTCTTCTCGCCAGCTTCCAGCAGCATGACGTTGAATTCGGTTTGCTCTTCAGCAGCAACAGCAGCAACAGCTGGGCCAGCGGAAGCAGCGGCAGCGGAAACGCCGAATTTTTCTTCGAAAGCTTTGATCAGCTCAACAACCTGCAGAACCGACATTTCAGCTACGGCGTTGAGGATATCGTCTTGGGAGATAGACATTGCTGTATTTCCTGAATTGGGGGACGGCCTACGCGGCCATCGAAATAAACAAAAATACGCGAGAGAATTTGCTCAGCCTTAGGCTGCGGCAGCTTCTTTTTGCTCGCGAACTGCAGCCAGAGTACGAGCCAGCTTGCTGGTAGCGCCTTGAATCACGCTCATCAGCTGCGAAATGGCTTCGTCGCGGGTCGGCAGTGTTGCCAGTACGTCGATTTGGTTAGCTGCGAGGAACTTGCCCTCGAACGCAGCTGCCTTGATCTCGAACTTATCCTGACTCTTGGCGAACTCTTTGAACAAACGGGCAGCAGCGCCCGGATGATCCTTGGAGAATGCGATCAGAGTCGGGCCGGTGAACACGTCGTTGAGAACACTGTATTCAGTGTCAGCAACGGCGCGCTTGAGCAGGGTGTTACGTACAACACGTACGTATACGCCAGCTTCACGAGCCTCTTTACGGAGTCCGGTCATAGCGCCTACTGTCACACCACGGGCATCAGCCACGACAGCGGACAGAGCAGCTTTGGCAGCCTCGTTGACTTCAGCGACGATGGCCTTCTTGTCTTCGAGATTAATTGCCACGGGTTTAACTCCTGCTTGTTACCGTTTCATCTGGCCGAAGCCGGATGTCGTTTTGGTGTCTGATTCGGTAAGGAACCGGGAGCACCATCTGCGTAGGCTTGTTGGTTTAAGACTCGCGTCGCCTACGGTCTTGGATAGCCCCCGCCAGGCAGGGACCCCAATCTTTCAATTGGCGCAATCGCTTGCGCCAATTTGTGTCTTATACGTCCAGCGAGCCTTGGTCGATGACCAGACCTGGGCCCATAGTGGTGCTCAGGGTAACGCGCTTGACGTAGATACCTTTCGAGGAAGCCGGCTTGATACGCTTCAGATCAGCGATCAGGGCTTCAACGTTTTCCTTCAGCTTGACGGCATCGAAGCCGACTTTGCCAACGGAGGTATGAATGATGCCGTTTTTGTCGGTGCGATAACGAACCTGACCAGCCTTGGCGTTTTTAACCGCGGTAGCTACGTCTGGCGTTACGGTGCCGACTTTAGGGTTAGGCATCAGACCACGTGGACCGAGGATCTGACCCAACTGGCCTACAACGCGCATTGCATCCGGGGAGGCAATAACTACGTCGTAGTTCAGGTCGCCACCTTTCATTTCGGCAGCCAGGTCGTCCATGCCAACGCGATCAGCACCAGCGGCCAGAGCAGCTTCAGCTGCCGGGCCCTGGGTGAAGACGGCAACACGTACAGTCTTGCCAGTACCGTGTGGCAGCACAGTAGCGCTACGAACGACCTGGTCAGATTTACGTGGGTCAACACCCAGGTTTACAGCAACGTCAACAGACTCGCTGAACTTGACAGTCGACAGCTCGGTCAGCAGGGCAGCAGCGTCTACAAAGTTGTAGGACTTGCCTGCTTCGATTTTGCCGGCGATAGCCTTTTGGCGCTTGGTCAGCTTAGCCATTACACACCCTCCACGTTAAGGCCCATGCTACGAGCAGAACCGGCGATGGTACGCACGGCTGCATCCATATCAGCTGCAGTCAGATCCGCGTTTTTGGTTTTCGCGATCTCTTCCAGCTGAGCACGAGTTACGGTGCCAACCTTAACGGTGTTAGGACGAGCGGAACCGCTAGTCAGACCAGCAGCCTTCTTCAGCAGAACCGAAGCCGGGGTCGACTTGGTTTCGAAAGTAAAGCTACGGTCGCTGTATACAGTGATGATCACTGGAGTCGGCAGACCTGGCTCAAGACCCTGAGTACGGGCGTTGAAGGCCTTGCAGAATTCCATGATGTTCACGCCGTGCTGACCCAGAGCTGGGCCGACAGGTGGACTTGGGTTGGCCTGAGCGGCCTTCACTTGCAGCTTGATGTAAGCGGTAATCTTCTTGGCCATGAGGCACTCCAATTACGGGTTCAAACGCCTCGAAAGGCTCCCCGGTTACTTGCGCGTTTATCCCAGTGACGACAAAACCCCACAGCCTAAGGCTGCGGGGTTGGGATGCTTGCTCAGCTAGACCTTCTCGACCTGGCTGAACTCCAACTCTACCGGAGTAGAGCGACCGAAAATGAGCACTGCCACTTGGATCCGGCTCTTTTCGTAGTTAACTTCTTCGACGGTGCCATTGAAATCAGCAAACGGACCATCAGTCACACGAACAACCTCACCCGGCTCGAACAACGTCTTCGGCTTGGGCTTGTCACTACCATCAGCAACACGACGCAGAATTGCTTCCGCCTCTTTGTCAGTGATAGGAGCAGGCTTATCAGCGGTACCGCCAATGAAACCCATGACACGAGGAGTGTCCTTGACCAAGTGCCAAGTACCTTCATTCATGTCCATCTGAACCAGCACGTAGCCAGGGAAGAACTTGCGTTCGCTTTTGCGCTTCTGGCCATTGCGCATCTCAACCACTTCTTCAGTGGGGACCAGAATCTCGCCAAAGCCATCTTCCATGCCTGCAAGCTTTACGCGCTCCAGCAAAGAGCGCATAACATGCTTCTCGTAACCCGAGTAAGCATGCACAACGTACCAACGCTTAGCCACGGGACACCCTTAGCCAACAATCAAGGAAACAAGCCAGCCGAGCAGGGAATCAAGCCCCCACAACAGCAACGCCATAACCAGAACAACAGCCACGACAATCAATGTGGTCTGCGTGGTTTCTTGGCGAGTCGGCCAAACGACTTTACGTATTTCGGTGCGAGCTTCCTTTACCAGGACCGCGAAAGACTTGCCTTTGGCAGTCTGCAGGCCTACAAAGGCAGCTACAGCAGCAAGGGCCAGCAAAGCGAGCACACGGTACAGGATCGGCGAAGCAGAATAGTACTGATTGCCAACAACGCCTACGACCACCAAGGCGACTACAGCGAGCCACTTGACCAGATCGAAACGAGAGCTTTGAGCTTCAGCCTTAGGAGTCATCTATGAAGATCCTGTGAAAAGAAAGCCAGACACACCACGTGAATCTGGCAGGTCAGGAGGGAATCGAACCCCCAACCTACGGTTTTGGAGACCGTCGCTCTGCCAATTGAGCTACTGACCTAAAACAAAATCAGGCCGACCATTATGCAGGCCTGAAAAAGACTTTACAACAACCAACCCCAACAGACTTGAAATCATCCGACAATCAACGCCAGACACAACACGAAACAAGCCGAGGCAGCTGTTAAAACAAAGGCAGATATTTTCATATCTGCCTTGTTATATGGAGCTCTTGAGCGGATTTGAACCGCTGACCTCACCCTTACCAAGGGTGTGCTCTACCAACTGAGCTACAAGAGCAAAACACCGTGCACAACCTGCAAACTTGGAGCGGGTAGCGGGAATCGAACCCGCATCATCAGCTTGGAAGGCTGAGGTTCTACCACTAAACTATACCCGCGGAGCTTGCAGCTCACGCTAAAATGGTGGAGGGGGAAGGATTCGAACCTTCGAAGTCGTAGACGTCAGATTTACAGTCTGATCCCTTTGGCCGCTCGGGAACCCCTCCTAAGCGAGCCGGCATTTTACATCACGCCGACCTTCTGTCAAGCATTTTCTCATTAAAAATATGAGGTTAGCTGCGTTGACCTTCGCTTCACCATGTAGACCTTAAAGGTCTTCACTGCGAAGCGGGCGCCATTCTATGCAAACTATTCGAGAGTTGCAATGCCTTCGCACTGCATTATTTTATGTTTTAACTCATTGAATTCCTTAGTAAGGTTTTCAAACGGCAGATCATCAGCCAGGCGTCGGCTTTCAGGCGCGACACGCAACCAGTAACCCGAGGTATCTGGCGCACTCAACAATTGAACCTTGACCTTTATATCCAGGCTTGTCAGCCGCTGCTCGACAGATAGGGCTTGGCGCCGATCAGAGAACCCACCGATGTATAGACAGTTATTTTGCCCATCAGACGGCTTTATTCGATCACGCCGAGCTACGCCATCTGCAGATTCACTCAAGAGCCGAATGTCTTGCTGCGTCCCACGATAAAGACTCAAAGGCGTGACATCCTTGGCGCGCAATGGAGCCTCTTGCTGATGCCAGACGTAATAGAAAGCATTGAGGACAAGTAAAAGCAAAAACAGCCAGCGCATAATCACCTCAGGACAAAGGACACGCCATCGCCAGACCAACAAACACAAGGTCCGGGATCAGTCGAGCGCGAGGCGCAGCATCAGAAACCAACTCAGCATCCCCTCCAGTCAGGAAGACGGTGAAATCGTCACCCCAGTAGGTCCGAGCCAGCTCGAGCTGTGTCAGCACAAACCCTCTAAGCATGAGCGTACAGCCGCGCTCGACGGCTTCTACGGTAGTCCGCCCAGGAGAGAGTCGCTCCAGGGCCCTCTCCGCCGCCGCGTCGCCGTAACGTATCTTACGCGTATGGGTTCGCAGTTGATTGCGCATGAGGGGCATACCTGGGCAAATGAACCCTCCCAAGTGCTCACCATTCGAACCGATGAAATCTGCGGTCGCCGCCGTGCCGAAATCGAGCACCAGGCATGCGCCTGAAGCCAATTTGAATGCCCCGAGCATCGCCAACCAGCGATCAAGCCCAAGACGCTCGAAATCTTCGTAGCCGTTACGCACCCCAGCCATTTCCCGCGCAGGGGCAGCACATGAAACGCTAACGCCAAATGCATCCACCAACGCAGCTACCAGCTGGTCGGTTTCCTCAAGCGCACGGACACTCACCAATCGGCAACGCGTAAGCAGAAGATCGGGAAGAGCCACCAGGCTATCAATTAATGACACATCCGAACCGGCGATGCCTTCCGCGCAAGCGTTTGCCTCACTCGACTCAAGCACACGCCACTTAATGAAGCTGTTTCCACAGTCGAGCTCAAGAATCATCACGCAACCTCAGGCTTAGCTCACCACCGCTATATATTTTCTCAACTCCATCGACATTCAAACGCAACGCGCCCTGACGATCCACACCCAGCACCACCCCTTCAATCCGGTTTACGCCAGCAATGAGACATACACTCCTGCCCTGCCACAGGTGATGCTTCTCCCACTCTTCTTGCAAACCGGCAAAACCAGTAGCCTTATGTCGGTCTAGATAGGCCTGCAGTTGCCCTCCAAGGCGCGCCGCAAGGCGGTTGCGATCAACAGGGGTTCCGGTCTCAAGCTGCATCGAGGTCCACTGCTGATCGACCTCAACTGCCTTCTGCATATTCACGTTGATACCGATGCCCAGCACAACGTGACATATATCTCCAGGATCTCCGACTAACTCGAGCAAGATGCCAGAAATTTTCTTATTTCCAACCAGGACATCGTTTGGCCACTTCAAGGCCACGCCCTGGACGCCCAACTCGTGCAGGGTTTGCATGACCGCTAAACCCACCACAAGGCTTAGCCCCTCCAACTGCCGCAGACCGCCTTCAATGCGCAGCACGAGACTGTAGTAAAGATTTTGCGCATACGGACTGACCCATTTTCGGCCACGCCTTCCCCTTCCAGCCGTTTGTTGCTCCGCCAATACAACAAAGGGTGGCACGCAGCCTGACTCCACAAGACGCAAAGCCTCGGCATTAGTGGAATCAACGGAATCGTAAATGTGAACCGGCCAGGCTGAAGAAGCTGCCTCCAGAGAAATCTCCTCAGCATTCAAAAACACCAGCGGCGCAGCTAATTGATATCCACGACCACGGACCTTATGAATGGGCAGATTCATCTCGGCCTCAAGATGCTGGAGCTGCTTCCACACAGCACTTCGACTAACCCCCAGGGCAGCGCCAAGCGCCTCCCCAGAATGGAATCGACCGTCTTTCAGAAGTTTCAACAACATCAGCATGCAGGTATCGCCTCACAATGAGGCACGCATAATAGCCATGCGTAGGGTCATTGCATAGAAAGGCCGCTCGTTAGCATTCAAGACATAAGCGACATTTTTTGATTTC
>NZ_JAHSTT010000002.1 GCF_019145205.1 Pseudomonas khavaziana | reverse complement strand
ACAGATATAATTCGCCGTCAACACCTAATTTCAGACTTATTCGGATTTGAGCGTAATACGCGCAAATGCCTTCTTTCCTGCCTGACACACATGGGTAGCGCCCAGCTCGTATACAAAGGTGCGATCTACTACCTCACCATCTATACGCACGCCGCCCGACCCCAAGAGATCACGAGCGACCGCCGAGTTCTTTACCAAGCCCGCCTTATTGAGGACAGCCGCAATCGGCATCGCCTCAACAGCCGTCAACTCAATCTCCGGCAGGTCGTCAGGAAGTTCGCCATCCTTCATACGATTACCCGCAGCGCGGTGGGCATTGGCCGCAGCCTCCTCGCCATGGAAGCGCGCAACAATCTCTTCTGCCAGCTTGATCTTCACATCGCGAGGGTTGGCACCCGCCTCTACATCCGCACGCAGCGCGTTAATTTCGTCCATCGAGCGGAAGCTCAACAGTTCGAAGTAACGCCACATCAAAGCATCCGGAATAGAAACCAGCTTGCCGTACATCACACCCGGCGCTTCCTGAATGCCAACATAGTTACCCAAGGACTTGGACATCTTCTTGACGCCATCCAACCCCTCAAGCAACGGCATGGTCAGAATGCACTGAGCCTCCTGACCATACGCACGCTGCAGCTCACGCCCCATCAGCAGGTTGAACTTCTGATCAGTGCCGCCCAGCTCGACATCCGCACGCAGCGCTACCGAGTCATACCCCTGAACAAGCGGGTAAAGGAACTCATGGATCGCGATTGGCTGATTGGTGGAGTAGCGTTTGTCGAAGTCATCGCGCTCGAGCATGCGCGCCACAGTGTACTGAGAGGTCAGGCGAATGAAGTCTGCCGGCCCCATCTTGTCCATCCAGGTTGAGTTGAACGCCACCTCGGTCTTGGCTGGATCAAGGATCTTGAATACCTGCGTCTTATAGGTCTCGGCATTATCGAGCACCTGCTCGCGAGTCAGCGGCGGGCGCGTTGCGCTCTTGCCACTCGGATCACCAATCATTCCGGTGAAGTCACCAATGAGGAAGATGACCTGGTGACCCAACTCCTGGAACTGACGCAGCTTATTAATAAGCACGGTGTGACCCAGGTGCAGATCCGGCGCGGTCGGATCAAAGCCAGCCTTGATACGCAAGGGCTGGCCGCGCTTGAGCTTTTCAATCAGCTCAGACTCGACCAACAATTCGTCCGCACCACGTTTTATCAGCGCTAGCTGCTCTTCAACCGACTTCATAACAGACCCGCAAGGCTCAGATTCAAAAGGGAACCAACCATACAAGATCAGGGACTAATTACAAGTTTTGCCCTGCGCACAGACACCGTTCAGCAAGCCCAGCGTTCGCGAGCTTGCGCCACAGATGATTTGGTTATATTTTATACAGTTATTTCATCTTCATCATGTCATTCATCTTTTCCATTTCATCTTCAAAGTCAAAATTACCTATGACCACTGAACCGTCTAAAGCGCCGCCGCTTTACCCGAAGACCCACCTGCTCGCCGCAAGTGGTATCGCCGCCCTTCTCAGCCTGGCGCTCCTGGTATTCCCTTCCAGTGACGTAGAAGCCAAACGAACATCCCTTAGCCTTGAACTGGAAAGTCCTGCTGAGCAACTGACACAAGATCAAGACGCTTCCGACGCCCAACAAGCCACAAATACCCCTATTGAATCGCCTTTCGCACAGATCGAAAGCACTTCTGAAGACACCCAACAAGCTACCCTAGACCAACCTGCGGTCGCCGTAGCCAAAGGCCCTCAACATCGAGAAGTCATCGTAAGCAGAGGCGACACGCTATCAACGCTGTTCGAAAAAGTCGGACTGCCTGCCGCGACCGTCACCGAGGTTTTAGCCAGCGATAAGCAAGCCAAGCAATTCACCCAGCTCAAACGCGGCCAAAAGCTTGAATTTGAACTGACGCCAGACGGCCAGTTGAACAACCTGCACACCAGCCTCAGTGACCTGGAAAGCATCAGCCTGAGCAAAGGTGCCAAAGGTTTCGCCTTCAACCGCATCACCACCAAGCCAGTTATGCGTTCCGCCTACGTCCATGGGGTGATCAACAGCTCCTTGTCACAATCGGCTGCGCGCGCCGGCCTGTCCCACAGCATGACCATGGACATGGCCAGCGTATTTGGCTACGACATCGACTTCGCCCAGGACATCCGCCAGGGTGACGAATTCGACGTGATCTACGAGCAGAAAGTCGCCAACGGCAAAGTAGTAGGCACAGGCAACATTCTCTCTGCACGTTTCACCAACCGCGGCAAAACCTACACCGCTGTGCGCTACACGAACAAACAAGGCAATAGCAGCTATTACACGGCTGATGGCAACAGCATGCGTAAGGCCTTCATCCGTACGCCCGTGGACTTCGCCCGTATTAGCTCGCGTTTCTCCATGGGTCGCAAGCATCCAATTCTGAACAAAATCCGCGCGCATAAGGGCGTCGACTATGCCGCTCCGCGCGGTACGCCTATCAAGGCAGCTGGCGACGGCAAAGTGCTGTTGGCGGGACGTCGCGGCGGTTACGGCAATACGGTGATCATCCAACACGGCAATACCTACCGCACGCTGTATGGCCACATGCAAGGGTTCGCCAAGGGCGTCAAGACTGGCGGCAACGTGAAACAGGGCCAAGTAATCGGCTACATCGGCACTACTGGCCTGTCCACCGGGCCGCACTTGCACTATGAGTTCCAGGTCAATGGCGTACACGTTGACCCACTGGGCCAGAAGCTGCCGATGGCCGACCCGATCGCCAAAGCCGAACGCGCACGCTTCATGCAACAGAGCCAACCGCTGATGGCGCGAATGGATCAAGAGCGTTCCACCTTGCTGGCTTCGGCGAAGCGTTAGGGCATGCCGCTCTATATCGGTGTGATGTCCGGGACCAGCCTCGACGGCCTGGATATCGCTCTTATTGAGCAGGGTACGGCGATTAATCTGATCGCCACCCTTTACATCCCTATGCCCGACACCTTGCGCACTGAGCTATTGAGCCTGTGCGCCAGCGGCCCGGATGAAATCGCCCGGTCTGCTATTGCCCAGCAACAGTGGGTAACGCTGGCCGCCCAAGGTATCCGCACCTTGCTGGAACAGCACGATTTCAAGCCTCAGGACATCCGCGCGATTGGCAGCCATGGCCAGACGATTCGCCACGAACCAGCCCGAGGCTTCACCGTGCAGATCGGCAACCCCGCCCTGCTCACCGAGATGACCGGCATCACCGTAGTCAGCGACTTCCGCAGCCGTGATGTTGCCGCTGGCGGCCAGGGTGCGCCCTTGGTCCCTGCGTTTCATGAAGCCTTGTTCGGCGAACACACGGGCAACCGCGCGGTGTTGAATATTGGCGGGTTCAGCAACCTCAGCCTGATTGAGACGAACAAGCCTGTCGCCGGCTTCGACTGCGGCCCGGGCAACGTCCTCCTGGATGCCTGGATTCACCTGCAGCGCGGCGAACACTTTGATCGCGACGGGCAATGGGCTGCCAGCGGCAAGGTCCAGCCCCGGCTACTTAACACATTGCTCAGCGACCCGTTCTTCTTGACCAAAGGCCCAAAAAGTACGGGGCGCGAAGTGTTCAACCTCGCGTGGCTGCAGGGGCACCTTGCCCGTTTGCCTGTGTTTGAACCTCAGGACGTACAGGCCACGTTACTGGAACTGACGGCCCTCACTATCATCGAGTCCCTGCAAAGCGCCCAACCAACCACACAGACCTTACTGATCTGCGGCGGCGGCGCCCATAACAAAACACTGATGGATCGTCTGACAGCGCTGTTGCCCACCACCCACGTCAGCAGCACAGCCACCTACGGCGTAGACCCCGACTGGGTAGAAGCCATGGCCTTCGCCTGGCTGGCTCATTGCTGCCTGGAAGGCATTGCCGCCAACCGCCCCAGTGTCACCGGTGCCAGCGGCCTTCGGGTACTCGGCGCGATCTACCCCGCCTGAATGCCCAGACAGCAAAACGCCGCCTGGCTTAATCAAAGCCCGGCGGCGTTTTTTTGTTGCGGACGAGGTGACCGATCAGATCGAGAACGAAGACCCACAACCACAGGTAGTGGTGGCATTAGGGTTCTTGATCACGAAACGCGAGCCTTCCAGACCTTCCTGGTAATCCACCTCGGCACCTGCCAGGTACTGGAAACTCATCGGGTCCACGACGAGGCTGACGCCCTCGCGCTCGACGATGGTGTCGTCATCGGCCACATCTTCATCGAAGGTAAAACCGTACTGAAACCCTGAACAACCGCCGCCCGTAACGAATACGCGCAGCTTCAAGCGATCATTACCCTCTTCATCGACCAGGCTCTTCACCTTGTGCGCAGCACCGTGGGTAAATTGCAAAGCCGTGGGGGTGAAGGATTCAACGCTCATGCTGATAATCTCCCGGCGTAGCGCCGTCATATGCGTAATGGCCGGTATTATCCGCTTCTCCTAGAAAAGCGGTCAACTATTGTTACGGTATATCAATCTGCACAGCCGCCATCAAAAACGCAAAAGGCCCGATCAGCGGGCCTTTTGCGTAACGGTCTATGAGCGTTAAGGCAGCATGCCTGCGTGGGAAAGGCCCAGCTTCTCATCCAGGCCGAACAGGATGTTCATGTTCTGCACCGCCTGGCCCGACGCGCCCTTGACCAGGTTGTCGATCACCGAAAGCACCACGACCAGGTCGCCATCCTGCGGGCGATGCACTGCAATACGGCACACATTGGCGCCACGCACACTGCGGGTTTCCGGATGACTGCCCGCTGGCATCACATCGACGAACGGCTCACTGGCGTAACGTTTTTCAAACAATGCCTGCAAGTCTACCGAGCGGTCAGTAACGGTCGCATACAGCGTGGAGTGAATCCCACGGATCATCGGCGTCAGGTGCGGCACAAAGGTCAGGCCCACATCCTTACCGGCAGCGCGACGCAGTCCCTGGCGGATTTCTGGCAAGTGACGATGCCCTTTTACCGCATAGGCCTTCATGCTTTCCGACGTTTCGGAGTACAGAGAACCTACCGCAGCGCCCCGCCCCGCCCCGCTGACACCTGACTTGCAGTCGGCGATCAGGCGCGAAGCATCCGCCAAGCCCGCTTCCAGCAATGGCAGGAAGCCCAGTTGCGTCGCAGTTGGATAGCAACCCGGCACCGCAATCAGGCGTGCTTGCTTGATCTGCTCACGGTTGACTTCCGGCAGGCCGTAGACCGCCTCCTCCAACAACTGCGGCGCACCGTGGGGTTGGCCGTACCACTTGGCCCATTCATCAGCATCCTGCAGGCGGAAGTCCGCCGACAAGTCGATGACCTTTGTACCCGCCGCCAACAACTCACCCGCCAACGCATGGGCAACACCGTGAGGCGTGGCAAAGAACACCACATCACAGGCGCCCAGGGTCTTGATATCCGGCACGCTGAACGCCAGGCCGTCATAGTGGCCTCGCAGGTTCGGGTACATATCGGCCACGGCCAGCCCAGCTTCGGATCGGGAAGTGATGACCACCACCTCAGCCTGCGGATGCTGGGCCAACAGACGCAGCAATTCGACACCGGTGTAACCCGTGCCGCCGACGATACCGACCTTGACCATAAACCTGCCCTCAACGAACCCACTGGAAAGCCGTCGATAATAGGGGCCGCATCGTCCTGCGACAACCGTCAACGTGACGTACGGGCGCATGAGCCACTACTATCTTGGCTACCGTGAACCTGGGAATAACTAAAAATGCTCTATCTATGGATCAAAGCCCTCCACATCGTCAGCATCGTCTGCTGGTTTGCCGGGCTGTTCTATCTGCCGCGCCTGTTCGTCTACCACGCCCAAAGCGACGACACCGTCAGCAAAGAACGCTTCAGCGTCATGGAGCGTAAGCTGTACCGGGGCATCATGCGCCCGGCGATGGTTGCCACATTGATCTTCGGTATCTGGATGCTGGCGCTGAACCCCGGCATTTTCCAATCCGGCGCATGGATCCACGCCAAGCTGACCCTGGTCGTGCTACTTATCGGCTACCACCATATGTGCGGCGCGCAGGTGAAACGCTTCGCCCGTGGCGAGAACACCCGCAGCCATGTCTTTTATCGCTGGTTCAATGAAGTGCCGGTTCTGATATTGCTGGCTATCGTAATTTTGGTCGTGGTCAAACCGTTCTAACTTCAATTACTCGGGGAACCTCCAATGTCGCTGCCCGCTTTGCTGGAACAACGTCTGCGCCTGCCCGTGGTGGCTGCGCCGATGTTTCTGATCTCCAACCCGCAACTGGTCCTGGCCTGCTGTCGTAACGGGGTGGTCGGGAGCTTCCCGGCGCTCAACCAACGTGAGAGCAGCGGTTTCAGGACCTGGCTGGAAGAAATCGAAGCGGGCCTGGCGCAGCTGGACAACCCAGCGCCCTATGCCGTGAACCTGATCGTGCATAACAGCAACCCACGGCTGGAAGCCGATTTGGCGATCTGTGTGGAGCACAAGGTGCCCATCGTCATTACCAGCCTCGGTGCGGTGAAGGAGTTGGTCGATGCCGTCCACAGCTACGGCGGCTTGGTGTTTCATGACGTCACGACCCGACGTCATGCCGAGAAAGCCGCTGCGGCGGGGGTCGATGGCCTGATCGCCGTAGCCGCCGGGGCCGGCGGCCATGCCGGCACCTGGAGTCCCTTCTCGCTGATTGCCGAAATTCGCCAATTCTTCGACAAAACCCTGCTGCTGGCCGGTTGCCTCAACCATGGCCACGAAATTCTCGCCGCCCAGTTGCTGGGAGCCGACTTGGCGTATTTCGGCACGCGCTTTATCGGTACTACCGAAAGCCACGCGCCAGATGCCTATAAAGAGATGCTGCTCACATCGCGCGCCGCCGACATCGTGCACACTCCCGCAGTCTCCGGCGTACCTGCGAGCTTTATGCGCCAGAGCCTGGAAAATGCCGGTTTCGACCTCGCAGCGCTGCAAGGCAAAGGTGAAGTCAATTTCGGCTCCAAACTCAAACCGTTGAGTGATGAGGCCAAAGCGTGGAAAACTGTATGGTCCGCCGGTCAGGGCGTCGGTGAAATCGATGATTTACCCAGCGTCGATGAACTCGTCGCCCGCCTGGATGCCGAATACCGCAAAGCACGCGAGCAGGCCGCGCAACTGCGCTGGCCACGCTGACCCACTGCACGGCCCGCCGATTGGACGGGCCTGCACACCCTCCCTGATTAAGTGACAAGGATGCCCGCATGAGCGACAACCGTTTCAAGATTGTGTTTGACGGAGCCTTGCTCCCGGGTGTCGAAAGCACCACCGCCAAGCTGAATCTCGCCGAGCTGTTCAAGAGCGATGTCGACGCGATCGAAAAACTCTTTACCGGCCGCCCGGTCGCGCTCAAACGCGACCTTTCCCGCCCAGATGCGGAAACCTACCTGACGGCATTGAAAAACGCCGGGGTCGACGCACGCATCGAAGCCGAACAACCTGTAGCATTCAGCCTCGCTGAAACCCACGAGACGAGTTCCTCTGGCTCCGACTTTTCCCGCTCCGAAGCTTCACCTTATGCCCCGCCACGCGCTGCGGTTGGTGATGACTTGCCGGAGTTCGCCACTCTCAAGGTCTTCACCATCCACGGGCGCATCGGCCGCCTGCGTTACCTGGCCTGGACGCTGGCACTGACCGTCGCGATGCTGGTGGCTGCTGGCATCATCAGTACCGTCGGCTTCGCGGTGGCGACTGCCTCACCAACCATCGCCATCATTCTCGGCTCGCTGCTGGGTTTCGCGTTATTTGTTGCCCTCGTCGTAGTAAGCGTACAAATCGGCGTGCAACGCCTGCACGACCTGGGCTGGTCTGGCTGGCTGTACCTGCTGAACCTGGTGCCACTGGTCAATAGCGTTTTCCCCATCCTGTTGCTGGTATTGCCGGGCAACGCGGGAGCCAACCAATACGGCGCACCGCCACCACCCAACTCTACAGCGGTGAAAATCCTGGCCTCGCTATGGCTGGCGTTTATTCCATTGATGCTCATCATCGGCCTGACCCTGGGCATGAACGGCTATCTGGACCAACTTGAAGCCAACATGGACAGCAGCTACGAAAGCAGCTCCATCACCTCCGATGAAGACGTTGATCAAAGCGTCATCGTAGATGATGCCGCAGCGCAAAGTGCTGACGACGCAGCCGAACCTGTAGACTCTCCAGAACAGTGAAGAAACGCCCGCCGCCTGTGACGCCACTGTCACAGGCCAGGCGGCGTTGCGATGGAGAAAGGCATGACCCGTTACGCTCTGATCACCGGCGCCTCCAGCGGCATCGGCCTGGCCTTGGCCGAAGCCCTGGCTCGACGCGGCCGCAGCTTGATTCTGGTGGCCCGCCAGCGTGATCAGTTGGAAAGCATTGCTCTGGAGTTGACTCAACGCTTCGGCGTCGAGGTGTTGTTTCGTGCCTGCGACTTGGGTGAGCCGCTGCGTTTGTCCGGTTTTTTGCTGGAGCTTGAAGAAGGTGAGCGACAGATTGACCTGCTGATCAACTGCGCTGGCATTGGCACCAGCGGGCCGTTCCTGGCCCAGGACTGGATGACCGAGCAGGACCTGATCGAAGTCAACATCCTGGCCCTCACCCGCATGTGCCATGCCCTTGGCAATGCCATGGCGCTGCACGGTGGCGGGCAGATTCTAAACGTCGCGTCGGTTGCAGCCTTTCAGCCAGGCCCTTGGATGAGCAGCTACTACGCCAGCAAAGCCTATGTACTGCACTTTTCAGAAGGCTTGCGCGAAGAGTTGAAGACGTGTGGCATCAAGGTCTCGGTACTTTGCCCGGGCCCTACGCGCACCGCCTTCTTCGGCACTGCGCAGATGGATACGGCCAAACTTGACCGCAGCCAGCAACTGATGAGCCCGGAAGAAGTCGCGCTCTACACGGTGCGCGCGCTGGAAAAGAACAAAGCCATCATCATTCCCGGGCGCCGCAACCGCTGGCTCGCATTCAGCCCGCGCCTCAGCCCGCGTTGGCTGACCCGCAAGATTGCCGGCGCCATCAACAAAGCCTATTGCCCGCGCTGATCGCCTGCGTACACTCACCCTGCATTTTCATAATGGAGAAACAGCTGTGGATACTCTGTTCACCAAGATCATCAACAGAGAAATACCCGCGAACATCATCTACGAAGATGATCAAGTCCTCGCCTTCCACGATATCGCCCCGCAAGCACCGGTACATTTTCTGGTTATCCCGAAAAAGCCCGTTCGTACCCTGAATGACCTGACCGAAGATGATAAGGCCCTGGCCGGCCATATCCTGTTTACAGCCCAGCGACTGGCGCTGGAGTTGGGTTGTGAACAGGGTTTTCGGGTCGTGATGAACTGCAACGAGATGGGTGGGCAGACTGTTTATCACATCCATATGCATGTGCTCGGTCAGCGCCAGATGAACTGGCCGCCAGGCTGAGGGGCGAGGGTCAAATTGACTCAGCGCAAACGCTTTGCCCTCTCTTGCGGTAAACTGGCCGCCGAGATTCTTCCCGGAGGTCAGCATGACTACCCAACGTCACTACTCGCCGATTGACCGTCTGTTGCTGCAAGCCGATATGGCCATGCGCACGCTGCTGCCATTCAGCGGCCAACCGTACCGCCCATCGCCCGCCATTGTGCAGCCCGATGCGCAGTTGAGCGAAACGGACACCCGTCACGTCGCCGGCCTGATGCGTATCAATCATACCGGTGAAGTCTGTGCCCAGGCGCTGTATCAGGGTCAGGCGCTGACCGCCAAGTTGCCGCAGGTACGTGCAGCGATGGAACATGCAGCCGAGGAAGAGATCGATCATCTGGCCTGGTGCGAACAACGTATCCGCCAGTTGGGCAGTCATCCCAGCGTGCTGAACCCTCTGTTTTATGGTCTGTCGTTTGGTATCGGCGCTGCCGCCGGGTTGATCAGCGACAAAGTCAGCCTCGGATTTGTCGCCGCGACCGAACATCAGGTCTGCAAGCACCTGGATGAACATCTGGAGCAGTTGCCGGCCGAAGACGACAAGTCCCGTGCGATTCTTGAGCAGATGCGCATCGATGAAGAACACCATGCAGAAAGCGCTCTGGACGCGGGCGGCTTCCGCTTCCCAGCCCCGGTGAGGTTTGGCATGAGCCTGATGGCCAAGGTCATGACCAAAAGCACTTATAGAATCTAAAGTGCATCAAATTCAAACCGGAAAAAAGGGCGCTTGAAGCGCCCTTTCTCTTGCCTGCGATTCCAGCAGTCAGCCCAACTCGATGATTTCGTAATCGTGAGTGATGGCCACACCTGCGGCACCGAGCATGATCGACGCCGAGCAATACTTCTCGGCGGACAGCTCAATGGCACGCTTGACCTGAGCTTCCTTGAGCGCACGTCCCTTGACCACGAAATGCATATGGATCTTGGTAAATACCTTGGGATCCTCAGTGGCGCGCTCGGCGTCCAGGAAGGCTTCGCAGCTTTCCACAGCCTGGCGGGACTTCTTCAGGATGCTGACCACATCGAAATTGCTGCAACCACCAACCCCCAGCAGCAACATTTCCATCGGGCGTACCCCCAGGTTACGGCCACCGGCTTCCGGCGGGCCGTCCATGACCACCACATGACCGCTACCCGACTCACCGAGGAACATGGCTTCGCCCGCCCATTGGATGCGTGCCTTCATCGCCCAGACTCCACTGCTAAAAAAGGGTCGCCAGCTTAGCACAGGGCCTCAAAACCACGGCGCTCCGCCTGAATTTGTTAAATGACAGCGTTTGCCAAGCAATTTCGCTAATCGAGGCAGAATGTGTCTGGTAAGCTGGCGCCAAATCAATGGCGCATTGCCATGATTTTTACAGTGCGTATCAATATTGAGGCCGCTGGATAAAAACAACGTCAACCACCGCGCAGTCTTTCGGGAAACAACCATGGTTGCTCTTACTCCCACACCCAAGATCAAGAACCTCGACAAGCTGTTGATGCATTGCCAGCGCCGACGGCATCCGGCCAAACACAACATCATCTGCGCTGGCGAGCGCTCAGAAACCCTGTTTTTCATTATCAAGGGCTCGGTCACCATCCTGATCGAGGATGAAGACGGTCGCGAAATGATCATCGCGTACCTGAACACTGGAGATTTCTTCGGGGAGTTGGGGCTGTTTGAGCAGGCGGGCAAAGAACAGGAGCGCAGTGCCTGGGTGCGCACTAAGGTTGAGTGCGACGTCGCCGAGATCAGCTATACGAAATTTCGCGAACTGGCCCAGCATGATCCGGATATCTTGTATGCCCTGAGCGGTCAGATCGCCCAACGCCTGCGTGATACCACGCGCAAGGTCGGCGACCTGGCGTTTTTCGATGTCACCGGTCGTGTAGCGCGCTGCCTGCTGGAGTTGTGCAAACAGCCCGACGCCATGACCCATCCCGACGGTATGCAGATCAAGGTAACGCGCCAGGAGATAGGGCGTATTGTCGGTTGTTCAAGGGAGATGGTCGGCCGTGTGCTCAAGGATCTGGAAGAGCGCAACCTGGTACACGTCAAAGGCAAGACGATGGTGGTATTCGGTACCCGCTAAACCTGCAGGAAGCTGGCCAGCATCTGACGGTACAACCGGTCGAGCCGACTGATCGCATCCGGTGCGGGAAACGCTTCGTGCAGGGCGATATGGCTCTCGGCACGCACCCGCTGTTCCAGGCCACAGGTTTGATTGAAACGGTTGACTGCTTCAATTAATTCCTCGCGCTCGTTATCCAGCAGCATGGCACCATGGATCAAGCCCACCGGACGGCCACCGCTCTGTCGCCAGCGCTGGGCGGTACCCACCATCTTGCGACCGTTGAGATTGACGTTATAGCGACCGTCGCAAAACGCCCCGTCGATTTCACCAACGGAGGCATTGCCGCCCAACTCGAGAAGAAAATCACAGATCGGCTGGCACAAGCGCTGGTAACCGGTTTCGATCCGCCCTTGGTCGCTCTCACTCCGCGGTGGCGCATACACCAGGGCGATATTTACTGTGGCAGCGGACTGCGGCACAGGCTCACCCCCAGTTTCGCGCAGCAACACCGGCCAACCGGCCTCCGCCGAGACTTGGCTGGCCGCTGCAAATGCTGGCAGCCGACTCAAACGGCGCGGCATGACCAACGCCTGGTCGCTGGGCTGCCAGAACAACAGCCCGAAGTCCTGCTCGCCCGCGCCAACGGCTGCCAACAGCTGTTGCTCGGCGGCAAGGCCCGCTTCGACAGTCATGATCACGGGCTGAATCATCGAACACCTACCTTTCAGATTAAACACAAGACCCAATGTGGGAGGGGGCTTGCTCCCGATAGCGAACCTTCAGCCGACTGATCATCAACTGAAAGAATGCTATCGGGGCAAGCCCCCTCCCACATTTTATTGCGCACTTCAATCAATCTAATGTCGAACCGCTGACTGTCACGCCACGCTCCGGGAAGAACAGCCGTTGCAACTCCGCCCCCGGGTTCTCGGCACGCATGAACGTCTCGCCCACCAGGAACGAGTAAACGCCGCTGATTTCCATCAACTCCACGTCGGCACGATTGACGATGCCACTCTCGGTAATCACCAAGCGATCACGGGGAATACGCGGCAACAGATCCAGGGTATTTTCCAGGCTGACTTCAAACGTATGCAGGTTACGGTTGTTGACCCCCACCAGCGGCGTGTCGAGGGTTTTCAGTGCGCGCTCAAGCTCGTCGCCGTCATGCACTTCAACCAATACATCAAGACCGACGCTTTTGGCCACCGCCGCCAACTCAGCCATTTTCACGTCATCCAGTGCGGAGACGATCAATAACACGCAGTCAGCGCCCAAGGCTCGGGCTTCGACGATCTGGTAAGGGTCAACCATGAAGTCCTTGCGGATCACCGGCAACTTGCATGCACCACGAGCCTGTTGCAGGAACAAGTCGGAACCCTGGAAGTAGTCGATATCGGTCAGCACGGACAGGCAAGTCGCCCCGCCCTTCTCATAGCTGGCGGCGATTTCAGCCGGTACAAAGTTTTCGCGAATCACGCCTTTGCTCGGCGAGGCTTTTTTCACCTCGGCGATCACAGCCGGCTGCTTGAGCTTGGCCTGGGCGATCAAGGCATTGGCAAAACCTCGTGGCGCATCGGCGGCCTTCGCCTGCGCCTCCAGCTCGGCCAGGCTCACGCGGGCGCGGCGCTCGGCCACCTCTTCGGCCTTGCGGGCCAGGATCTTTTCCAGAACGGTCGGCACACTCATCCTTCATTCTCCATCTTGAATACGGCAGTGAAGGCTCCTAGCTCTTCGAGCTTCTCACGAGCCAGACCAGTGTGCAGCGCATCGTGGGCCAAGGCGACACCTTCCTTAAGACTATAGGCGTGGTCGGCTGCGTAAAGTGCCGCGCCAGCATTCAGAACAATCATCTCCGCGGCCTTCTGACCGTTTTCGGTCTTACGGCGCCCCAGAGCATCACGAATCAGTTCCAGAGAAGCTGCCGGGCTTTCCACCGCCAAGCCGTGCAAGCTCTGGCTCTTCATGCCCAAGTCCTCAGGCTCGACCCAATACTCAGTGACCTCATCGTTCTTCAGCTCTGCGACAAAGGTCGGCGCCGCCAGGCTGAATTCGTCCAAGCCATCCTTGGAATGCACCACGAGCACATGCTTGCTGCCCAGACGCTGCAAGACTTCGGCCAGTGGCCGGCACAACGCCTGACTGAACACACCCACCACCTGATGCTTCACGCCGGCCGGATTCGTAAGCGGGCCGAGCATGTTGAAGAGCGTACGCAGGCCGAGGTCCTTACGCGGGCCGGCAGCGTGCTTCATCGCGCCGTGATGGGACTGGGCAAACATGAAGCCAATGCCAACGCTGTCAATGCAGCGTGCTACTTGTACCGGCGTAAGATTCAGGTAGATACCCGCCGCTTCCAGCAAATCGGCACTGCCGCTCTTGCCGGACACCGCACGGTTACCATGTTTGGCGACGGTGCAGCCAGCCGCAGCCACCACAAAAGACGAGGCCGTCGACACGTTGAAAATGTTCGCACCGTCACCGCCGGTGCCGACCACATCGACAACGCCGTCGAGGGTCTTGAGTTCGACCCTGTCCGCCAGCTCACGCATCACCGACACCGCACCGACAATTTCGTCGATGCTTTCGCTCTTCATGCGCATTGCCATCATAAAGGCGCCGATCTGCGCGTCGGTACATTGACCGGTCATGATCTCGCGCATCACATCGCTCATTTCGGCGGTGCTCAGGTCCAGATGGCCGACGATACGGTTCAGGGCAGTCTTGATATCCATGAAAAGTCCTTAGCGCGTGCCGCCGCTCTGCTTGAGAAAGTTGGCGAACAGCTCGTAGCCCTGCTCGGTCAGGATTGATTCAGGGTGAAACTGCACCCCTTCGATATTCAGTGTCTTGTGACGCAGGCCCATGATCTCATCGACCGAGCCGTCCTCCAGCTGGGTCCAGGCGGTTAACTCCAGGCATTCAGGCAAGGTTTCGCGCTTGACCACCAGCGAGTGATAACGGGTCACCGTCACGGGCAGGTTCAGGCCACGGAACACGCCGATATCCTTATGGAACACCGGGCTGGTCTTGCCATGCATGACCTGGCGCGCACGTACAACGTCACCGCCAAACGCCTGACCGATGGACTGATGGCCAAGGCATACGCCCAGGATCGGCAGCTTTCCGGCGAAATAGCTGATCGCTTCAAGAGAGATGCCCGCTTCGGTCGGCGTGCAAGGGCCTGGCGAAACCACGATGCGCTCCGGATTCAGGGCGGCAATTTCGGCGACGGTCAGTTCATCGTTGCGCACGACCCTGACCTCGGCACCGAGCTCGCCAAGGTATTGCACAACGTTGTAGGTAAAGGAGTCGTAGTTATCAATCATCAGCAACATGTGGGGTTCAAGCCTCTTGAATTCACTGATTTCAAATGACGGCCTTCCTAGAGAGTGACCCGCTGCCACGCACGTTCCGATTGCCAGGGGTAGCCGGCAAAGGGCGTCAGACAACGGGTGAAGAAGGCAAATCTTTACAGGTCCGGCCGGGCCGGCGGAGAAAAATGTCAGGCGCGCCAACGCCAACGGGCGTGTGCCTTGACTACTCGCATCAAGAGTTTGCTGATGATCAACACGGGGAGGGTCTCATTTATACGTTCAGGCACAGTAACGTAGCCTAGCCAGCGGTGCAATATGGAGCCGTAAATACGGGAAGGCGAGTAGGCAAATTCGGTATATCCCTACAGAAATTATCAGAAGTTTTGCTAGTGTTTGAGTTCCGATACAAAAACAACCAAATGGAACCTTGCATGTTCAGACCAGCATTTTTCGCACCCCTTGCCGGTTGTATCTTGTCATTGGCATGCGCCCAGGCGTTCGCAGCTCCGTCGCCATATTCAACGATGGTGGTTTTTGGTGACAGCCTGGCTGATGCCGGCCAGTTTCCCGATGGCTCGAATGGCTCCACGCTACGCTTTACCAACCGTACAGGCCCGACATTCCAGGGTGAATACGGCCTGGTTTCATCGACCCTGTTGGGCGCGAAACTGGGAGTAGCCCCCAACGACCTGAACGCCTCCACCTCACCGGTTCGCGCAGCCCAGGGCTTGCCAGATGGCAACAACTGGGCCGTCGGTGGCTACCGTACCGACGATATCCTCGACTCAATTACCTCGGTTTCAGATGCCGCCATCCCACCCGGCAACCCTGGTGCGGGCACAGTTTTGCGCAGCCGCCAGGGATATCTGCCAGCCAACGGCGGACGGGCCGACCCCAATGCACTGTACTTTCTCTCCGGCGGCGGCAATGACTTCCTCCAAGGCCGCGTACTCAGCCCGGAACAAGCGGTCGCCGCCGGCGGGCGCCTGGCTGACAGCGCCCAGGCGCTGCAACAAGCCGGTGCGCGTTACATCATGGTGTGGATGTTGCCCGACCTTGGGTTGACGCCCGCCATCAATGGCACCCCGCAGCAGGCCGCGACCTCGGCCCTGAGCAATATATTCAACCAGTCATTGGTTCAGCGCCTGTCGCACGTCGACGCCCAGGTTATCCCGTTGAATATCCCATTGCTGTTGAAGGAAGCTTTCGCCGATCCAGCGCGCTTCGGCCTGGCCACGGGGCAGAATTTGACCGGCACCTGTTTCAGCGGCAACAGCTGCACCGCTAACCCAACCTATGGCATTGGTGGTACCAACCCGGACCCGACCAAGCTGATCTACAACGACTCGGTCCACCCTACGGTGGCGGGGCAACAATTGATTGCCGACTACGCCTACTCGCTGCTGGCGGCGCCTTGGGAGCTGACCTTGCTGCCGGAAATGGCCCAAGGCACATTGCGCGCCCACCAGGACGAGCTGCGCAATCAATGGCAAGCAGACAACGGCAACTGGCAAGCCGTCGGTCAATGGCGTGCAATCGTGGCCGGCGGTGGGCAGCGTCTGGATTTCGACGACCAGAGCAGTTCGGCCAGTGGCGACGGCAGCGGCTACAACCTGAATATCGGCGGCAGCTACCGGCTCGATGAAAACTGGCGCGTAGGTGTTGCCGCCGGCCTGTATCGACAGACACTGGAAGCTGGCACCAACGACTCGGACTACAAGCTCAACAGCTACATGGGCACGGCCTTCGCTCAATACCAGCAAAATCACTGGTGGGCCGATGCCGCCGTGACCGGCGGCAAGCTGGACTTCGACAGCCTCAAGCGCAAGTTCGCCCTGGGCGTGAACGAAGCGTCCGAAAAAGGCGATACCGATGGCTGGCTCTGGGCCTTGAGCGGCCGACTGGGCTATGACCTTGCTGCACCGGGCAGCGACTGGCACCTGTCGCCGTTCATCAGCGCCGACTATGCACGCGTCGAAGTGAATGGTTACTCGGAGAAAAACAGCCGCTCCACCGCACTGACCTTCGATGATCAACAACGCGACTCCAAGCGTCTTGGCCTCGGCCTGCAGGGCAGCTACCGCATCACACCGCAAACCCAGGTGTTCGGCGAAGTGGCCCACGAGCACGAGTTCGAAAATGACACCCAGAAGGTGAATATTTCGCTCAACAGCGTGCAGGGAATCGACTTCAAGCTGGACGGGTATACGCCTCGCAGCAACTCTGACCGTTTGAGCCTGGGTGTCAGCCACAAGCTGACTCAGGACCTGGCGTTGCGGGCGGCGTATAACCTCAGGAAGGATGACAATTTGACCCAGCAAGGGGTCAATGTAGGGGTCAGTCTGGATTTCTAAATACTGCACAAAACAAATGTGGGAGCTGGCTTGCCTGCGATGGCGGTAGATCAGTCACTAAATATCTCGAGTGACACACCGCCATCGCGGGCAAGCCCGCTCCCACATTTTTTATTTCAGCTTTAGTCTTGTGGAGTTTGCTCCGCCAGCGCCACGGCACGGAACATCGCCCGGCGCTTGTTCAGGGTTTCTTCCCATTCAAGGGCCGGCACCGAGTCAGCCACAATCCCTCCTCCGGCCTGCACATGCAGCTCGCCGTCCTTGATCACCGCGGTGCGGATCGCAATCGCAGTGTCCATATTGCCGTTCCAGGCAAAATACCCCACGGCACCGCCATAGACACCACGCTTGACCGGCTCCAGTTCATCGATGATTTCCATGGCGCGGATCTTCGGCGCACCCGACAGCGTGCCCGCCGGCAGAATCGCCCGCAACGCATCCATCGCCGTCAATCCGGCTTTCAGTTCGCCGGTGACGTTGGACACGATATGCATCACGTTGGAATAGCGCTCGATGACCATCTTCTCGGTCAGTTTCACCGAGCCGATTTCAGAGACACGCCCGGTGTCGTTGCGGCCCAGGTCGATCAGCATCAGGTGCTCGGCGATTTCCTTGTCGTCGCTGAGCAGGTCTTCTTCCAGCGCCACATCCGCTTCTTCGGTCGCGCCGCGCGGGCGAGTACCGGCGATCGGGCGCACGGTGATCAGGTTGTCTTCGACACGTACCAGCACTTCCGGCGAACTGCCTACCACATGGAAGTCGCCAAAATTGAAGAAGTACATGTAGGGGGTCGGGTTGAAGCAACGCAGCGCCCGGTAGAGGTCAATCGGCGCAGCCTTGAAGTCGATGGACATACGTTGCGACGGCACCACCTGCATGCAGTCACCGGCAAGGATATATTCCTTGATGGTGTCGACCGCACGCTCGTAGTCGGCCTGGGTAAAGCTGGAACGGAACACCGGGTCGGCCGCCGGTGGTCGGCTGAGGTCCAGGCCGCGACGCGGGGTGATCGGCTGACGCAGTTTTTCCAGCAACGCTTCAAGGCTGGCCTGGCCTTGGTCGAAGGCGGCCTCTTGGGCAGGGTCGGCAAGAACAATCGCATGCATCTTGCCGGCAAGGTTGTCGAACACCACCACCGCGTCGGACACCATCAGCAAAATGTCCGGTACACCCAAAGGGTCCGGATTCGGACATTTCCCCAGGCGCTTTTCTACATAACGCACGCAGTCGTAGCCGAAATACCCCACCAACCCACCGTTGAAACGCGGCAGGCCAGGAATAGTTGGCACGTTGTAGCGTGCCTTGAAGGTTTCGACAAAGGCCAGCGGGTCGTCTACGTCATGGCTTTCGATCTCGACACCGTCATGGGTGATGCTCACATGATGGTCGTGTACCCGCAACACGGTGCGGCATGGCAAGCCGATGATCGAGTAACGGCCCCACTTCTCGCCGCCCTGTACCGACTCGAGCAGGTAGGAATTGGGCTCGTCGGCCAGTTTCAGGTAGATCGACAGTGGCGTATCGAAGTCGGCCAGGGTTTCGCAGGCCAGGGGAATACGGTTATAGCCGGCAGCGGCCAAACGCAGGAATTCTTCACGGATCATGGGGTGCCTCGTGGCATGAGGGACAAACGGTCAGGTAGGCAAACGTGCCGCAGCGCGGCGAGGATCAGTCAGGCGCGCCAACGCCAGCGGGCCAGGGCCTTGATGACTTTCATCCAGAGTTTGCGAGTAACCACCACGATGGCGTTTCCAGAAGGGGACGGATCAATGTCGGGCAACGTTATCTCAGCGCCCGCTCCCAGGCAACCGGGGATTAACAGTCGTAGGTCGTCAATCACCAGGGCCGGCGATTCTTCTGCAATCGGCCGCCCATGGTTGTAGCCGTAGCTCAGGGCCACGCACTTGACTCCGGCGGCCTTTGCCGCCAGTACATCGCTGCGCGAATCGCCGACAAACAATGATTGGGACGCGGGGATATTGGCCATTTTCATCACGAAGAACAGCGCAGCCGGGTCTGGCTTCTTCTGCGGCAAGGTGTCGCCACCGATGATCCAGCGGAAATAACGACCGATCTTCATCTGGTCCAACAAAGGTGCGACAAAACGCTCCGGCTTGTTGGTGATCAAGGCCATTTCCACCCCCTGCTTGCTCAACCATTTGAGCGTGTCACGCACACCGGGGTAGACAACGGTGAGCTCATGGCCATTTTCATAGGCCACATTGAACAACTCCAGGGCGTGTTCGGCCTCGACGTCATCCACGCCTTCGGCGTCGATATGGTTGGCAAGGGCCCGGCGCACCAGCATCTGCACACCGTTGCCCACCCATTCACGCACCGATTCGCCCCCCGCCGGCTTGCGTCCCAGCTTGAGCAGCATTTCATCCACCGCCGCCGCCAGGTCGGGCACCGAATCGATCAAGGTACCGTCCAGATCGAACATCACCAGCCGTGGCAGTTTGCCGGGGAACAACTGCTCAAAGCCGCTCATGGACGCGCCAGCGCCAGTTCGGCGCGCATCTTGTCGATGACGGCCTGGTAGTCCGGGGCATTGAAGATCGCTGAGCCAGCCACGAAGGTGTCAGCGCCAGCAGCAGCGATCTCACGGATGTTGTTGACGTTAACCCCACCGTCGATTTCCAGGCGGATATCGCGGCCGGACGCATCGATCAGTGCGCGAGCTTCGCGCAGCTTGTTCAAGGTGCCAGGAATGAACTTCTGCCCGCCGAAGCCTGGGTTGACACTCATCAGCAAGACCATGTCGACCTTGTCCATCACGTACTCAAGCACGCTCAGCGGGGTGGCCGGATTGAACACCAGGCCCGCCTTGCAGCCGCCTTCGCGGATCAGTTGCAGGGTACGGTCGACGTGCAGAGTGGCTTCCGGGTGGAAGGTGATATAGGTCGCACCGGCCTCAATGAAGTCACCAATAATGCGGTCCACAGGGCTGACCATCAGGTGCGCGTCGATCGGTGCGGTGACGCCGTACTTGCGCAGCGCGGCGCAGACCATCGGGCCGATGGTCAGGTTGGGCACGTAGTGATTGTCCATGACATCGAAGTGCACGAAGTCGGCGCCGGCGGCCAACACTTTGTCCACTTCTTCACCCAGGCGGGCGAAGTCGGCGGAGAGAATCGATGGAGCGATGACGAAGGGCTGCATGACGCACCTTTTTGAGCTAAATCACGATGGCGCGCATTGTATACCTCATGCTTTGCTGCGCGCACGGTGACCTATCTCAATGGTTAATAAGCCGCCCGGTAGATTTTCTCGATATCCGCCGCGCTGAGCTGACGCGGATTATTGCGCATCAGGCGCTCGATACCTGCCGCCTCCGTGGCCATGGACGCAATGGCATCCTCGGGCACTCCGAAACTGCGCAGCCCCGCCGGGATCTCCACTGCGGCACACAAGCGCGTCATGGCCTCCACGGCACGGTCGGCAGCATCGTTGACACTCAAGCCGGCCACGTTCACACCCATGGCCTGAGCAATATCCTGCATTCGTTCAACACATGCCAATTTGTTCCAATGCATCACATAGGGCAGCAGCAGCGCATTGCTCACACCATGGGCGATATTGAAGCGCCCACCCAGCGGATACGCCAGCGCATGCACGGCGCCGACCCCAGCGTTACCAAAGGCCATGCCGGCCATGAGGCTGGCGGTGGCCATGTCGTCACGGGCCTGCAGATTGGCCGGGTTGGCGTAAGCCTTGGGCAGCGCGCGGGCAATCAACTTGATCGCACCGATGGCCAGGGCGTCAGTAATTGGCGAGGCATTCAGTGACAGGTAGGATTCGATGGCGTGCACCAGGGCGTCCACACCACTGGCGGCAGTGACGCTGCGCGGGCAGGTCAGGGTCATTTGCGGGCTGATCAGCGCCACATCCGGCAGCAGGTAGTCGCTGACGATGCCTTTTTTCAACTGTGCGGCCTTGTCGGAAAGGATCGCCACATTGGTCACTTCCGAGCCGGTACCGGCCGTGGTGGGGATGGCGATCAGCGGCGGGCCCTTACGCGGCACCTGGTCGACGCCGAACAAGTCCGCCAGCGCGCCGTGGTAGCCGGCATAGGCTGCCACGCTCTTGGCAATATCAATGGCACTGCCGCCACCCACGCCAATAAGACCGTCATGCCCACCCTCGCGATACGCACGCATGCAGTCTTCGACGATGGCGATTTCCGGGTCAGGCAGCACACGATCAAAAATTTCGTAGGCGCGATCACCCAGGTGTTCCAGGGCCAACGCCACGGTGCCGGACTTGACCAGCGCGGCGTCGGTGACGATCAGCGGATTATCGACATCCAGGCGCGTGAGCTCAGCGGCCAGTTGTTCAATGGCGCCCGCACCGGTAAGCAGTTTGTGGGCGATCTTGAATGAGGAAGTACTCATGTGCGCGGCCTCTTATTAATGTTGGGCTGGCACAAGAATAGCTGTTCACAGGGTGTTGTCTGCCATTCATTGGTTGAATGGTCAGAGGGCTCAGGCATCGCCCTACCCTTCAAGGTAAAGCACCAACAGTCGATAACCCGCTGAAAGCGAAAACCACTCCTCGCGACGCTGACAAATACCGACCAACCCATTAGGCTGCTGGAACCACTTCTGGCCGGGAATCAACGATGCTTTTTCTCCACCGTTCGGCACTGCCAGCATTGTGCCTGTCGCTACTACTGACCAACACTTTGCCAGTACAGGCCGCCGACGCAGCGGCGCCCGCGGACGAAAAACCCGTTGAACGCCACCCCCTGCCCGAACGCAGCCAGGCAGAAGCCGGCGCGCTCGAGCGGCAGGTTCCCCATGAGCAACAACAACAGTTGCAAGCCGGCAGCGATTCGTTCCTGGCACTCTGGAAGCCCGCCAACAGTGCCGAAGCTGAAGGCGTGGTGATTATTGTGCCAGGGGCCGGGGAGAACGCTGACTGGCCGCAAGCCATCGCGCCCTTGCGGAGCAAGTTACCGGATGCCCACTGGGGTACCCTGAGCCTGTCGTTGCCGGACGTGAATGTTGACACACTGCCCCCACGCGTCATCGAACCGCCCAAGGCTGCGGTCGATACCAGCAGTAAAGAGGGCAGCACGGCCGCCAAACCCGTCGAACAGGCCGCCAGCGCCGAGGCGGAAGGCACTGACCCAGCGGTGGTGCCGGGTGCGGATGAACAGGACAAGACCGACGCCAAGCGTATCTTCGACCGTATCGACGCCGCCGTTGCCTTTGCCCAGACCCAGAGCGCCCGAAGCGTGGTCTTGCTCGGTCATGGCACCGGCGCCTGGTGGGCGGCACGTTACCTGAGCGAGAAACAACCCTCCCAGGTGCAGAAATTGGTCATGGTGGCCGGAAAGACGCCCGCCGCCCGTCAACCAGACCTGCAACAACTGGCGCCGAGCTTGAAGGTGCCTACGGCGGATGTGTTCTATCAAGACGACGCGCAGGAACGTAAAAACGCGCAGGAACGCATTCAAGCCGCCAAACGCTCGAAAAATGACGCCTATAAGCAGGTATCACTCACGGCTTTGCCCGGCAACAGCGCAGCAGAGCAGGAACAGTTGTATCGGCGGGTTCGTGGATGGCTGAGCCCGCAGGCCGGCGCCAACTGATCACAAATTCGAAATCAATATAGACCAATGTGGGAGGGGGCTTGCTCCCGATAGCGGTGTATCAGTCAACATATTCATTGGCTGACAGCTCGCAATCGGGGGCAAGCCCCCTCCCACATTAGCTTGGGTTTTCAGGCCAATAGCCTCAGCGAAAATCCCGCCGCTCGCGAATCAACGCATAGGCGTTATGCAGCTCCCGGGTGCGCTCCGTCGCCTCCCGTACCTGCGCGGGACTGGCACCGCTGCCGGCGATCTTGTCCGGGTGGTGACGACTGAGCAGGCGGCGGTAGGCGCGCTTGATCACCGAGGGTTCGGTGGTTGCCGTCACGCCTAGAATCCGCAACGCCTCCTGATAAGCCCCGCCACGACTTGCCAATGGCTTACGCTCCGGCGCGTAATCGACTGCCAGCGCCTGGAGTTGTTGCGGCGTCCAGCCCAGCCACCTGCCCCACTGGTCGATCAGATCGCGCTCGGCATCATCCGCCCGGCCATCCGCCCAGGCCATGCGCCAACAAGCACGCAAGACGCCTTCCGCCGCATGGGGCTGGGCCTTGAGTACACGCAGGTAACTGCGTACCCGGACACTGGCGGACTTACCACGGTTGAATGCCATGATGGCGCGGCGCTGGGCCGGCTCGTTCATGTCCAACGAGCGCATTTCCTGACGCGCCTGCTGGATATGCCCATCGACAACCCGTCCATTACTCTTGGCCAGTCGCCCCAACAGCACAAACAACAATTCGTCGTTGCGCAATGCCGGCCGCCCGCCCAGGCGTTCGCGCAACTGCGCCCAACTGTGCAGCTGCAGGCGACGATCCAACGCCTGCCCCAGCAATGCACCCAACAAGGCCCCCGGAATACTGGCAATGGCAAAGCCAGCCCCGGCGCCGATAAGCGTCCCTGGCCACAACATCCTACTGCCCCGCTGTCAGCAGAGTTTCGACCTGTGCCAGGCGCTCCAGCGTGCCGACATCAATCCAACGTCCTTTCATGTGCTCCCCCGTTACCCGCCCTTTAGCCATGGCCGCCCGCAACAGCGGGGCCAGCTTGAAGGCACCCGCGCTGCAACCCGCGAACAATTGAGGGTCGAGCACTGATATGCCACTGAAGGTCAGGTTATCGGCACCGGGCGCCGCATCATGAAGCACGCCCTGATCCAGGTAGAAATCACCACCAGAGGGATGATGCGCCGGGTTGTCGACCATCACCAGGTGCGCCAAGCCCTTGAGCGGTTGCTTGAGACGGGCGAAGTCGTAGTCGGTCCAGATATCGCCATTGACCACCAGGAACGGTTCATCCCCCAGTAACGGCAGGGCCTGGAAAATCCCGCCGCCGGTTTCCAGCGGTTCGCCCTCCGGTGAATAGCGGATGCGCAGGCCGAACTGCGCACCATCGCCCAGGTAGCTCTCGATCTGCTGGCCGAGCCAGGCGTGGTTGATCACGATATCGGTGAAGCCGGCCTTGGCCAGCGCTTCCAGGTGATATTCGATCAGACGCTTGCCACCTGCCTGTACCAGCGGCTTGGGCGTATGCAGGGTGAGCGGACGCATGCGCTCGCCTTTGCCCGCCGCCAGGATCATGGCCTTCATACGCTCGCCTCGGCGGGTTGGCGCAGGCTGGCAAGCAACTCGCCCAGTTCGCTCAACTCAGGCCGGTCGGCGAGCACTGCTTCTATATAAGCTAAGAAGCGCGGCACGTCCGCCAGGTAGCGTGGCTTACCGTCGCGGTGGCAAATGCGCGAAAAGATGCCTATGACCTTGAGGTGGCGCTGCACACCCATCAGGTCGCTGGCGCGCAGGAAGTCTTCAAAATCATCCTGCACGGGAATCCCCAACTTGCCGGCACGCTCCCAGTAGCCGCGCTGCCAATCCCGCACACGGGCCTGGGGCCAACTGATGAAGGCGTCCTTGAACAGGCAGGTAATGTCGTAGGTCACCGGGCCATAGACCGCGTCCTGGAAATCCAGCACGCCAGGGCTGGGCTCGCTGATCATCAGGTTGCGCGGCATATAGTCGCGATGCACCAGCACCTTGGGCTGCGCCAGGGCACTGTCGATCAACTGCTCGCTGACACGCTGCCAAAGGGCCTGTTGCTCGGTATCAAAGTCGATCCCCAAGTGCCGGCGTACATACCACTCAGGGAACAATTCCAGCTCGCGGCGCAACAAGGCCACGTCGTAGCTGGGCAGTGGTTGGTCCATCGGCAGTTGCTGAAACGCGAGCAGCGCATCGATGGCATCGGCAAATAATTGATCGGCGTTTTCACCGTCAATCACGTCCAGATAGGTTTTTCTGCCCAGGTCATTAAGCAAAAGAAAGCCACGGGGCAAATCTTCTGCATAAATTTTCGGCACATTTATTCCGGATTTCGCCAGCAGATGCGCGATATCGACGAAAGGTTTGCAGTTTTCCTGGGGAGGTGGCGCGTCCATGACAACGAACGTATGGTCACCGCCCTCCCAGCGGAAGTAGCGCCTGAAACTCGCGTCACTGCTGGCCGCGGTCAATGTGGCCGGGGGTACGGCACCCCAGTCCTGGGCGTTGAATAGGATTGGCAACTGCTCATCCAGCCAGACTTCCAGCTGTTGTAAACGTAGATCTTGCTCGGGCATTACAGAGGTCTCCGACGGCGCTAGCCGTCAAGCGGGGCATGCTTTATTATCACGCATCTTTTTCAGACCATCGAGAGGCGTGCGGCCCAAACCGCGGGCAGATGGCACGCAGGAAGCCCGGACTAATAAGATGGCATTGAAATCCCCCGCGTTTCGTAGAAAATTTCCGTTGCTGGTAACCGGCAGTCTGCTGGCCATGCAACCTTTCGCCACTTCACACGTGGTCGCCGCTGAGCAGTATGACTGCTCGGTCTCCGCTTCGGGTGCCTGGGATTGTGCGCCGAAGACCGCCGCCGCCCCGCTGCCGCCGCGCCCGGTGCATGACGGTTCCGCCGTCAGCTCGGCCAACGGTACGCCGCAAGGCGAAGCCGGCGGCAAGGTCGACGCAGAGCCGAAGACCATGCTGGTCACTGAATCCAAGGGCCGTGGCCTGCGTTCGCGCAGCGCCGACTACAGCCATCTGGACTGGGTGCCTCGCGAGAAGCTGACCGCAGCACAGCTGGCCGAAACCGGTCCTTACTGCAGTGGTGCCTACATCGAGCCTGTTCGTCCTGGCATGAACGACAAGACGAACAAGAGCGACGCGCCGACCTTCATCGGTGCCAAGGCCTCTCGTTACGAGCAGGAGCAGCAGGTTGCGACCCTGGCCGGTGACGTGGTCATGCGCCAGGGCAGCATGCAGCTGGAGTCGGACGAAGCCAGCCTGTACCAGGCCGAGAACCGTGGCGAGCTGAACGGCAAGGTGCGTTTGCGCGACAACGGTGCGCTGATCGTCGGCGACCACGCCGAGGTGCAGCTTGATACCGGCGCTGCCCAGATCGACAACGCCGAATACGTGATGCACAAGTCACGCATCCGCGGTAACGCGCTGTACGCCAAGCGTGCCGAGAACGCGATCATCCGTCTCAAGGACGGTACGTACACCACCTGCGAGCCGGACAGCAACGCCTGGCAGCTCAAGGGCAACAACATCACGTTGAACCCGGCCACCGGTTTCGGTACAGCCACCAACGCGACGTTGCGGGTCAAGAACATCCCGATCCTGTACACCCCTTACATCTACTTCCCGATCGACGACCGTCGTCAATCCGGCTTCCTGCCGCCGAGCTTCAGCACCGGTGGCGAGACGGGCTTCACCCTGGTGACGCCGTACTACTTCAACCTGGCGCCGAACTATGACGCTACGTTGTACCCGCAATACATGACCAAGCGCGGCTTGTTGATGGAGGGCGAGTTCCGCTATCTGACCAAGTCGAGTGAAGGGCAGTTTGGTGGGGCGTATCTCAACGACGACAATGACGAGCGCAAGAACCAGACCGATTACGAAAAAACCCGCTATATGCTCAATTGGCAGCATAAGGGTGGGTTGGATTCACGTCTGACTTCCCAGGTGGATTACACCAGGATCAGCGACCCTTACTACTTCCAGGATTTGAAGTCGTATGAGGAAGGGGTTGAGAGCCAGGACGCTCTGAACCAACAGGGCTCCCTGACGTATCGGGGCGACTCTTATCAGGCCCGCTTGAATGTGCAGGCCTATCAGTTGGCGACAATCACTCAGATCACGCCATATGACCGCCTGCCCCAGCTCACCTTGAATGGCCAACTGCCATTTCATCCGGGTGGCCTGGATTTCAGCTATGAAACCGAAGCCGTACGCTTTGATCGGGATCTGGAGAACGGTAACTTTACCGACGAAAACGGCCTGGTGTCGCGTCGACTCGATACCAACGTTACCGGCCTGACCCGTGCAAACGGTACGCGCCTGAACCTCGCGCCAGCTGTTTCGTATCCGATGAACTGGTCCTACGGCTTTTTGACGCCGAAGTTGAAGTACGTTTATACCAAGTACGATTTGGACCTTGACGGTACAGGTAAGAGCCAAATGGCTGCTGGAGGTCAGACCTTCAATAGCTCGCAGGATCGCTCAGTACCCATCGCAAGTATCGACAGCGGCCTTTACTTCGACCGCACGACCAATTGGTTCGGCAAAGACTACAACCAGACCCTCGAACCTCGTGCGTTCTACCTCTACGTGCCGAATAAAGACCAAACCGAGATCCCTGTTTTCGACACGAGCGAAAACTCGTTCAGCTACTCCTCACTGTTCCGGGATAACCGCTTCAGCGGCTCCGACCGCATCGGTGACGAGAACAAGCTGTCCTTTGGCCTTACCAGCCGCTGGATCGAAGAGAATGGTTTCGAGCGTCAACGCGCCTCCATCGGCCAAGCGGTGTACTTTAAAGACCGTGAAGTTCAATTGCCGGGCATCGATGCCAAGACGCGTGATGATGCGCATTCGAACGTTTCACCAGTTGCTCTGGAATACGAATTCCGTTTCAACCGCGACTGGCGCGCTACGGCCGACTACAACTGGGATACCGAAAGCCATAGCCCTCGTTCCGGTAGTGCGATGTTCCACTACCAGCCAGAAGACAATCCGAACAAGGTCGTCAACCTCGGCTACCGCTATCGTAATGACCAGGTCGTCTACAACCAACTGACCGGCAAATGGCAGTTCGGCGGCGACTTCGGCAGCCCTGGCCAAGAGAACTACGTGAAGGATTACTACAAAATCCAGCAACACGACTTCTCGATGATGTGGCCGATCATTCCTCAGTGGAACCTGATCACCCGCTGGCAGTATGACTATGCCCGCAACCGCACGCTGGAAGCCTTCGGTGGTTTCGAATACGACAACTGCTGCTGGAAGCTTCGTGTCATCAACCGTTACTGGGTTTCCAACGACGAATACACGCAGATCGCCCCTCAGAACGAAAAGGGTGACCACGGGCTCTTCCTCCAGATCGTCCTCAAAGGACTCGGCGGCCTGACCGGCGCCAAGGTAGAGAGCTTCCTCGACAAAGGCATTGAAGGTTATCGTGAACGTGAAGACAAAGCTTTCTGAGTGTTTGCGCCCGCTAGTGCTGGGCGCGCTGTTCCTGGGTACTGTGACGGCACACGCCGCGGTCCAACAGCTGGATAAAGTAGCGGCCATCGTCGATAACGACGTGATCATGCAGAGCCAGTTGGACCAACGGGTCAAGGAAGTCCAGCAAACCATCGCCAAGCGTGGCGGTGGCGTGCCGCCGACAAGTGTCCTGGAGCCCCAGGTGCTGGAGCGTCTGATCGTCGAAAACCTGCAACTGCAGATCGGCGAACGCTCCGGTATCCGAATCTCGGATGAAGAACTGAACCAGGCCGTCGGCACCATCGCTCAACGCAACAACATGAGCATTGATCAGTTCCGCGCTGCCCTGGCTCACGATGGGTTGTCCTATGAGGATGCCCGTGACCAGATCAAGCGCGAGATGATCATCAGCCGTGTGCGCCAGCGCCGTGTGGCCGAACGAGTCCAGGTGTCCGAACAGGAAGTGAAGAACTTCCTGGCCTCGGACCTTGGCAAGATGCAGCTCTCAGAAGAACTGCACCTGGCCAATATCCTGATTCCGACGCCAGACAGCGCCAGCGCTGAGCAACTGAATGCCGCAGCCGCCAAGACTCAAGCGGTGTACGACCGCCTGAAGGCCGGCGCTGACTTTGCCCAGACCGCGATTGCCGTCTCCGGCAGTGATAACGCACTGGACGGCGGTGACATGGGCTGGCGTAAAGCCGCGCAATTGCCGCCTCCGTTCGACCGTGAACTGAGCGCCATGAACGTGGGTGACATCACCCAGCCAGCACGTACGCCAGGCGGCTTCATTATCCTCAAGCTGCTGGGCAAGCGCGGCGGCGAGACCTCGCTGAAAGACGAAGTACATGTTCGCCACATCCTGGTCAAACCGAGCGAAATCCGCACCGAGGCACAAACCAAGGAACTGGCGCAGAAAATCTACGACCGTATCGAAAACGGTGAAGACTTCGCCACCCTGGCCAAAAGCTTCTCGGAAGACCCAGGTTCTGCCCTCAACGGCGGCGACTTGAACTGGATCGACCCAAAAGCCCTGGTACCAGAGTTCCAGCAGGTCATGGCCGACACCCCGCAAGGCGTATTGTCCAAACCGTTCAAGACCCAATACGGCTGGCATGTACTGGAAGTCCTTGGCCGTCGTGCCACGGACAACACCAACCAGGCCCGCGAACAGCAAGCCCTGACCGTACTGCGTAACCGCAAGTACGACGAAGAGCTGCAAACCTGGCTGCGTCAGATCCGTGACGAAGCTTATGTAGAAAACAAGCTGCCAGGCGCCGAGCAAACAGGCACCGACCAGGCCACCCAGTGAAACCCCAGCGTTTCGCGGTGACACCCGGCGAGCCGGCCGGCATTGGTCCAGACCTTTGCCTGCTGCTTGCCTCGCAACTCCAGCCACACCCCCTGATTGCCATCACCAGCCGCGACCTGCTCCTCGAGCGGGCCGCGCAACTGGGTGTGGCTGTCACCCTGCTGGACGTGGCGCCGGGCGACTGGCCCGACCTGCCGGCGCCCGCAGGCAGCCTGTATGTGTGGGATACCCCGCTGCACGCCAAGGTTGTTGCCGGGCAACTGGACAAGGCCAATGCGGCGTTTGTGCTGGAAACCCTGACCCGTGCGGGCCAAGGCTGTATCGACGGTGACTTCGCCGGCATGATCACCGCTCCGGTACACAAAGGTGTGATTAACGAATCCGGCATCGCCTTCTCCGGCCATACCGAATTCCTCGCCGAGCTGACCCACACCGCTCAAGTAGTCATGATGCTCGCCACCCACGGCCTGCGCGTCGCCTTGGTGACGACTCATCTGCCGCTGCGTGAAATCGCCGACGCCATAACCGTCGAGCGCCTTGAGCGTGTCACGCGCATCCTGCACGCCGACCTGCAACAGAAATTCGGCATTGCCCAACCGCGTATCCTGGTCTGCGGGCTCAACCCCCACGCCGGTGAAGGCGGTCACTTGGGCCATGAAGAAATCGACATCATTGAACCGACATTAGAGCGCCTGCGCCAAGAAGGCATGGACCTGCGCGGTCCATTGCCCGCAGACACTCTGTTTACCCCCAAATATCTGGAGCACTGCGACGCAGTGCTGGCGATGTACCATGACCAGGGGCTGCCCGTGCTGAAATACAAAGGCTTCGGCGCTGCAGTCAACGTGACGCTGGGCCTGCCGATCATCCGCACCTCCGTCGACCATGGCACTGCCCTGGACCTGGCGGGCAGCGGCAAGATCGATACCGGCAGCCTGCACGTGGCTCTGGAAACCGCCTATCAGATGGCCGAGACCCGTATATGACTGAGCATTACCAACACCGGGCGCGCAAGCGCTTCGGGCAGAACTTCCTGCACGACGCTGGCGTGATCGACCGCATCCTGCGCTCCATCCATGCCAAGCCCGAGGACCGCCTGCTGGAAATCGGCCCGGGCCAGGGCGCGCTGACCCAGGGCCTGCTGGCCAGCGGCGGGCAACTGGACGTGGTGGAACTGGACAAGGACCTGATCCCGATCCTGAACCAGCAGTTCGCTGGCAAGCCCAACTTCAACCTGCACCAGGGCGATGCGCTGAAGTTCGACTTCAATAGCCTGAATGCCGCCCCCAATAGCCTGCGGGTGGTGGGCAACCTGCCGTACAACATCTCCACACCGCTGATTTTCCACCTGCTGAACAACGCCGGGATCATCCGCGACATGCACTTCATGCTGCAGAAGGAAGTGGTGGAGCGCCTGGCCGCAGGTCCTGGCGGTGGTGACTGGGGCCGTTTGTCGATCATGGTCCAGTATCATTGCCGCGTGGAGCACCTGTTCAACGTCGGCCCGGGCGCCTTCAACCCGCCGCCGAAGGTTGATTCAGCCATCGTACGCTTGGTGCCGCATGCCGTGCTGCCCCACCCAGCCAAGGATCACAAGCTGCTGGAGCGCGTTGTGCGTGAAGCGTTCAACCAGCGCCGCAAGACCTTGCGTAACACCCTCAAGGCCCTGCTGAGCAATGCCGAGATCGAAGCTGCCGGCGTTGATGGCAGCCTGCGCCCCGAGCAACTGGACTTGGCCGCGTTCGTACGCCTGGCTGACCAACTGGCGATTCAGCCTGCTCCGACAGAAGAATAAGGCTCAACGCGATCCAATGTGGGAGGGGGCTTGCTCCCGATAGGGGAGTATCAGTGGATACATTTTCAACTGACACATCGCTATCGGGAGCAAGCCCCCTCCCACATTTGGATCACGTATCTGGCCTAGTGCCCACCTCATGGCCTAGACTGACCCGCATCTGCTGTCCCCTGCTTTTAAGGCCTCTTGCATGTCCGATCCTCGCTATCAGATCGACGTCAGCGTCGTCACCCGCTTCCTGGCGGACCAATCGCAACCCGAACAGAACCGCTTTGCCTTTGCCTACACCGTCACCGTAAAAAACAACGGGTTGGTCCCGGCCAAGCTGCTGTCGCGCCACTGGGTCATTACCGATGGCGACGGCCAGGTCGAGGAAGTGCGTGGAGCAGGCGTTGTCGGCCAGCAACCCTTGATCAACAGCGGCGCCAGCCATACCTACAGCAGCGGCACGGTCATGACCTCCAAGGTCGGCACCATGCAGGGCTCGTATCAGATGAAAGCTACCGACGGCCACTTGTTCGATGCAACGATCAAGCCCTTCCGCCTCGCGGTGCCCGGAGCCCTGCACTGATGGCGACGTACGCGGTCGGCGACCTGCAAGGTTGCCTTGAACCTCTCAAGCGCCTGCTCGAGCGCGTAGCCTTTGACCCCGCAAGCGATCGCCTGTGGCTGGTGGGCGACCTCGTCAACCGAGGCCCGCAGTCACTGGAAACCCTGCGCTACCTCTATAGCCTGCGTGACTCGCTGGTATGCGTGCTCGGCAACCACGACCTGCACCTGCTCGCGGCCGGCAATAACATCGAGCGCCTGAAAAAGGGCGACACCCTGCGCGAAATCCTCGAAGCGCCGGACCGCGCCGAGTTGCTCGACTGGCTGCGCCGGCAGAAACTCATGCACTACGATGAGGGCCGCAACATGGCCTTGGTGCATGCAGGCATTCCACCTCAGTGGACGCTGAAAAAAGCCCTCAAATGCGCCGCTGAAGTCCAAAGTGCACTGGCCGATGACACCCTGTACACCACCTACCTGGACGGCATGTACGGCAACGAACCGGTGAAGTGGGACAACGACCTCACGGGCGTAACCCGCCTGCGCGTGATCACCAACTACTTTACGCGGATGCGCTTCTGCACCGCTGAAGGCAAGCTGGACCTCAAGAGCAAGGAAGGCGCCGACACCGCGCTACCCGGCTACAAGCCATGGTTCGCCCATAAGGAGCGCAAGACCCGTGATACGAAGATCATCTTCGGTCACTGGGCCGCCCTGGAAGGCAAGTGCGACGAGCCCGGCGTGTTCGCCCTTGACACCGGTTGCGTGTGGGGCGGCGCCATGACCCTGATGAACATCGACACCGGCGAGCGCTTCGGCTGCCAGTGTGAGCCCCTCCTTTCCAATACCCAGCCGGCCGCCGCCAAGCCATAGGAGCCCGCCATGACCGATTTCAAACGTATCCCTCCCCAAGAAGCCCAAGCGCTGCGCGAGCAAGGTGCAGTGGTCGTCGATATCCGTGACCAGCCTACTTACGCGGCGGCTCACATCAGTGGCGCCAAGCATTTGGATAACGTAAACATTGCCGATTTCATCCGCGCCGCCGACCTCGATGCGCCGCTGATCGTAGCCTGCTACCACGGCAACTCCAGCCAGAGCGCAGCCGCATACCTGATCAGCCAGGGCTTCTCCGACGTCTACAGTCTGGACGGCGGCTTTGAGCTGTGGCGTGCGACCTACCCTTCGGAAATTTCTTCCGGCGATTCGCAATAATTTTTTTTACACCCCGCTATCCCGCGTGACGCTTGGGCTTGCGCCGTTTCTGACGAACGGCGCAACCAAACTAATTGCGCATCGCGCCTTGACCTCCCGGATTCCGAACTATCCTTAAGCGCAGGCCATCCGAATCAGGGGAGAGCCGGTACACCGGCGTACGGGTCATCGGTAGCGTTTCAGGGTGTTCTGGGGGGAAAACAGCCATTGGCGTCCGTCAATGACTGCCAGCATCGACTGATTGATCCGGCGTCGGCTCCACGTATCGAGCGAGGTGACGACGTCATGAGTATTTTCAGCCACTTCCAACAACGCTTCGCGTCCACGCAGCAGGAGGAACTCACCCTTCAAGAGTACCTCGAGCTGTGCAAGCAGGACCGCAGCACCTACGCCTCAGCCGCCGAACGCCTGCTACTGGCGATCGGCGAGCCGGAGCTGGTGGAAACCGCCAACAATTCGCGCCTGTCGCGTATATTTTCCAACAAGGTGATCCGCCGCTACCCGGCCTTTGAAGACTTCCATGGCATGGAAGAATGCATCGACCAGATCGTGTCCTACTTCCGCCATGCCGCCCAAGGCCTGGAAGAGAAGAAGCAGATTCTCTACCTGCTCGGCCCCGTCGGCGGTGGTAAGTCGTCCCTGGCCGAAAAACTCAAGCAATTGATCGAGAAGGTGCCTTTCTACGCGATCAAGGGCTCGCCGGTCTTCGAGTCGCCCCTGGGCCTGTTCAACGCCACGGAAGATGGCGCGATCCTTGAAGAAGACTTTGGCATTCCGCGGCGCTATCTCAATACCATCATGTCGCCGTGGGCTACCAAGCGCCTGGCCGAATTCGGCGGCGATATCAGCCAGTTCCGCGTAGTAAAACTCTACCCGTCAATCCTCAACCAGATCGGCGTCGCCAAGACCGAACCAGGCGATGAAAACAACCAGGACATCTCGGCGCTGGTGGGTAAGGTCGATATCCGCAAACTCGAAGAATTCCCGCAGAACGACGCCGACGCCTACAGCTACTCGGGCGCACTGTGCCGGGCCAACCAGGGCCTGATGGAATTCGTGGAAATGTTCAAGGCACCGATCAAGGTGCTTCATCCCCTGCTCACCGCCACCCAGGAAGGCAACTACAACAGTACCGAAGGCCTCGGCGCGATTCCGTTTACCGGGATCCTGCTGGCCCACTCCAACGAATCGGAATGGCACACCTTCCGCAACAACAAGAACAACGAAGCCTTCATCGACCGGATCTATATCGTCAAGGTGCCGTACTGCCTGCGGGTCAGCGATGAAATCAAGATCTACGACAAGCTGCTGTTCAACAGCTCCCTGGCCAAGGCCCACTGCGCACCCGACACCCTGAAGATGCTCGCCCAGTTCACCGTACTGTCGCGCCTCAAGGAGCCGGAAAACTCGAATATCTATTCGAAGATGCGCGTATACGACGGCGAAAACCTCAAGGACACCGATCCCAAGGCCAAGTCGATCCAGGAATACCGCGACACAGCGGGCGTGGACGAGGGCATGAACGGCCTGTCGACTCGCTTTGCGTTCAAGATCCTGTCCAAGGTCTTCAACTTCGACCCCCATGAGATTGCGGCCAACCCAGTGCACCTGCTCTATGTACTGGAACAGCAGATTGAACAGGAACAATTCCAGGCCGAAACCCGTGAACGCTACCTGCGCTTCCTCAAGGAATACCTGGCACCGCGCTACATCGAATTTATCGGCAAGGAAATCCAGACCGCATACCTGGAGTCCTACAGCGAGTACGGCCAGAACATCTTCGACCGCTACGTGCTGTATGCCGATTTCTGGATTCAGGATCAGGAGTACCGTGACCCGGAAACCGGCGAGATCCTCAATCGTGTAGCCCTCAACGAGGAACTGGAAAAAATCGAGAAACCCGCAGGCATCAGCAATCCGAAGGATTTCCGCAACGAAATCGTCAACTTCGTATTGCGTGCCCGCGCCAACAACAATGGCAAGAACCCTACCTGGCTCAGCTACGAGAAGCTGCGGGTGGTCATCGAGAAGAAAATGTTCTCCAACACCGAGGACCTGCTGCCGGTCATCAGCTTCAACGCCAAGGCCAGCAAGGAGGATCAGCAAAAACACAACGACTTCGTTACTCGAATGGTCGAGCGCGGCTACACCGACAAACAGGTACGGCTGCTCTCCGAGTGGTATCTGCGGGTACGTAAATCGCAGTAAGGCAGCGACAGGCGTGTGCTGCCAGGCAATCGACCTGGCAGTTGACCGCTTGTCCCGAAGCTTCCAGCTAGCCGCTTGAAGCTTGTAACGTGAAGCTGCCCGGAGGGCTCCCTATGAGCTATGTGATCGACCGACGCCTCAATGGCAAGAACAAAAGCACGGTAAACCGCCAGCGTTTCCTGCGGCGTTACCGTGACCACATCAAAAAGGCCGTCGAAGAGGCCGTTAGCCGCCGCTCCATCACTGACATGGAGCACGGCGAACAAATCAGTATCCCGGGACGCGATATTGACGAACCCGTGCTTCACCACGGCCGCGGCGGCAAACAGACCGTCGTGCACCCCGGCAACAAGGAATTCACCACCGGCGAACACATCCAGCGCCCACAAGGTGGGGGGGGCGGAAAAGGCCCGGGCAAGGCCGGCAACTCCGGGGAAGGCATGGATGAATTCGTATTCCAGATCACCCAGGAAGAATTCCTTGAGTTCATGTTCGAGGATCTGGAACTGCCCAACCTGGTCAAACGCAACCTGACCGGGACCGACACCTTCAAGACCGTACGCGCCGGGATCAGCAACGAGGGTAACCCATCGCGCATCAACATCATCCGCACCTTGCGTTCAGCCCATGCCCGGCGCATCGCCCTGTCCGGCAGCAGCCGCGCAAAACTGAAGCAGGCCAAGGAAGAGTTGGTACGCTTGAAGCGTGAAGAACCGGATAACTTCGGCGATATCCAGGAAATCGAGGCAGAAATAGAGAAGCTCAGCGCGCGCATCCACCGTGTGCCATTCCTCGATACCTTTGATTTGAAATACAACCTGCTGGTCAAACAGCCCAACCCCAGTTCCAAGGCCGTGATGTTCTGCCTGATGGACGTGTCCGGCTCCATGACCCAGGCGACCAAGGATATTGCCAAGCGCTTTTTTATCCTGCTGTACCTGTTCCTGAAACGGAACTACGACAAGATCGACGTCGTGTTCATTCGCCATCACACCAGCGCCCGGGAAGTGGATGAAGAAGAGTTCTTCTATTCGCGGGAAACCGGCGGCACCATCGTTTCCAGTGCACTTAAGCTCATGCAGGAGATCATGGCCGAGCGCTACCCCGCCAACGATTGGAACATTTACGCCGCCCAAGCTTCCGATGGCGACAACTGGAACGACGACTCGCCGATCTGCCGCGACATCCTGATCAACCAGATCATGCCGTTCGTGCAGTACTACACCTACGTCGAAATCACCCCCCGTGAGCACCAGGCCCTGTGGTTCGAGTACGAGCGCATCGGCGAAGTCTTTGCCGATACGTTCGCCCAGCAGCAACTGGTCTCGGCCGGCGATATCTACCCGGTCTTCCGTGAACTCTTCCAGCGCAGGTTAGTGACATGACCGCCAAAAAAGAGAACAAGCGCCAACCCATTTCCACCGGCTCCGAGTGGACCTTTGAATTGATCCAGGCTTATGACCGGGAAATCAGCCGCATTGCGGCGGGTTATGCCCTGGATACCTACCCCAACCAGATCGAGGTCATCACCGCCGAGCAAATGATGGATGCCTATGCCTCCGTGGGCATGCCGCTGGGTTACCACCATTGGTCCTACGGCAAACACTTCCTCAGCACCGAGAAGTCCTACACGCGAGGGCAGATGGGCCTGGCCTACGAGATCGTGATCAACTCCGACCCGTGCATCGCCTACCTGATGGAAGAAAACACCATCTGCATGCAGGCGCTGGTGGTGGCTCATGCCTGTTATGGGCACAACAGTTTTTTCAAGGGCAACTACCTGTTTCGCACCTGGACCGACGCCAGCTCGATCATCGACTACCTCGTGTTTGCCAAGCAGTACATCATGCAATGTGAGGAACGCCACGGTATCGATGCGGTGGAAGACCTGCTGGACTCCTGCCATGCACTGATGAATTACGGGGTCGACCGCTACAAGCGCCCGTATCCGATCTCGGCCGAGGAAGAGCGCCTGCGCCAGAAGGAGCGCGAGGAGCACCTGCAGAAACAGATCAACGACCTGTGGCGTACCATCCCCAAACGCGCCGACAAAAACAACGACAAGGACAATGCGCGCTTCCCCACCGAACCTCAGGAAAACATCCTGTACTTCCTGGAAAAACACGCACCGCTGCTGGAGCCTTGGCAGCGCGAGATCGTGCGCATTGTGCGCAAGATCGCCCAATACTTTTATCCACAGCGCCAGACCCAGGTGATGAACGAAGGTTGGGCGACCTTCTGGCATTACACTCTGATGAATGACCTGTACGACGAGGGCTTGGTCACCGATGGCTTCATGATGGAATTCCTGACCTCCCACACCAGTGTGGTATTCCAGCCCGGCTTCGACAGCCCGTATTACAACGGCATAAACCCCTATGCCCTGGGCTTTGCCATGTACCGCGATATCCGCCGCATGTGCGAACATCCAACGGACGAAGATCGCCGCTGGTTCCCGGAAATCGCCGGCAGTGACTGGTTATCAACCATCAAGTTCGCCATGAGCAGCTTCAAGGATGAGAGTTTTATCTTGCAATACCTCTCGCCCAAGGTAATTCGCGACCTCAAGCTGTTCAGCATTCTCGATGACGACCTCAAGGACGACCTGGTGGTACCGGCCATCCACGACGAACCGGGGTACCGCATCATTCGCGAAACCCTGGCCGCCCAGTACAACCTGGGCAATCGCGAGCCTAACGTGCAGATCTACAGCATCGATGTACGCGGCGACCGTTCGCTGACCCTGCGTCACCAGCAGCATGATCGCAAGCCTTTGGGCGAATCCACCGAGGAAGTGCTCAAGCACCTGCATCGACTGTGGGGGTTCGACATCCACCTGGAAACGCTACAGGGCGATCAGGTCATGAAAACCCATCATGTGCCGCCGCGCAGCGATCACAACGACAATGACTACGGCCGCCTGGACATGGCCGTCGTTCATCTCTGAAGCAGCAAAGCCTCCATTGACCAGGCACAGGCGTTATCCTGTGGCGCTAATGGAGGCTTTTTCATGAAAATCTACAAAGTCGGCGGCGCCGTGCGTGATCGCCTTCTGGGCATCAAGGTCACCGATATCGACCGCGTCGTCGTCGGCACAACCACCGAGGAAATGCTCGCCAAAGGCTATAAGCCGGTGGGCGCCGATTTCCCGGTATTCCTCGACCCAAAAAACGGTGATGAATACGCCCTCGCCCGCACCGAACGCAAGAGCGGCCGGGGTTACGGTGGCTTTGTGTTTCACGCTAGCCCCGACGTTACGCTGGAAGAGGACCTGATCCGGCGTGACCTGACGATCAATGCCATGGCGGAAGATGACGATGGCAACCTGACCGATCCTTATCACGGCCAACGCGATCTTGAAGCGCGCATCTTGCGTCATGTTTCTCCCGCATTCGCCGAGGATCCACTCCGAGTGCTGCGTGTTGCCCGCTTTGCCGCACGTTATGCACACCTAGGCTTCAAAGTCGCACCTGAGACGCTGGAATTGATGCGTCAGCTCAGTGATTCCGGCGAACTCGAGGCCCTTACCCCCGAGCGCAGCTGGAAAGAAATCTCACGAGCACTGATGGAAGATCAACCCCAGGTATTTATTCAGGTACTACGCGACTGTGATGCGCTGAAGACCCTGATGCCGGAGGTAAACGCACTGTTTGGTGTGCCCCAACCCGAGGCGCATCATCCGGAAATCGATACCGGCGTTCACACTTTGAGCGTGCTGGAACAAGCCGCTTTGCACAAACAACCACTGACAGTACGCTGGGCCTGCCTGCTGCACGATTTGGGTAAAGGCCTGACGCCTGTGGATAAGTTGCCGCAGCATATTGCCCACGAACACCGCGGCTTAAAGCTGATCAAGGCGGTGAATGAGCGCTTCAAGGTGCCCAGGGATTGCCAGGAATTGGCATTGCTGGTGGGCGAATTTCATACCCACGGTCATCGCGCACTGGAACTCAAAGCCTCGACATTACTGGAATTACTGCAGAGTTTTGACCTGTACCGGCGGCCGCAACGCTTCGAAGAGTTTGTAGTAGCCTGCGAAATGGATGCCCGTGGCCGCAAAGGCTTTGAACAACGCAGTTATCCACAGGCAGATTATTTGCGCGGCGCGGCAAAGGTTGCACGCGAAGTACCGGTTGCACCATTGCTGGAAAAAGGTTTCAAAGGCCCAGAGCTGGGAGCGGCACTCAAGCGCGAACGGCTGAACGTGCTGAAAGCCTACAAGGAACAACACAAGCCTTTGTAGGAGCGAGCTTGCTCGCGAAAAACGTCAACGATAACGCAGCGCCCTCAGGTTTTTCGCGGGCAAGCTCGACCCCTACAAGAGAGCTGGCGGTGTCAGTTGTCGGCCTTGCCACTTAAAGCCGACAGGCGCCAGCACTTGGTCGATCTGAGCATCGCGCCACAGCTCGGCCATTGTCTTGCCGGCCTCAGGGTGCACACGATCGGGCGCCATCATCGACAACGGCCACAACACGAAAGCGTTTCTGAGGATTTCTGCCCGCGGCAGGATCAACCCATCGAAATTTCCCACCAAATCGCCATACAGCAACACATCGATGTCCAGCGGCAGGCCTTTGCGATCAGGCGCATAGCGACCGTTATCGGCCTCGATGAATTTCAGCCGGCGATCCAGCTCCATCAACGGCAAGTCGGTATAAGCCGACACCACCAGATTAAAAAAAGGCCCACTCTTGATCCCCACTGGCTGGCTTTCGAACACTGGCGAACAGCGCATGTCCGTCAAGAAACCCGCCAGGGCATCGAGGCCGGCGCTCAGACGCCTTTCGCGCTCGATATTGCTGCCAAGCCCAAGGTAAATCCGAGTCAAAGACATCCGCGCTCGATCTCCACGCCCACGCCCTTGGCAGCCGGCACGGCGCCCGGCTTGGTCAATTTGAGGTGCAGCCAGGGAATTTGGAATTCGCTCATCAGCACTTCGGCCAGGCGCTCGGCGAAGGTTTCTACCAACTGATACTGGGACTGCTCGGCAAAAGCCTGGATACGGGAGGAAACACTGGCGTAATCCAGCGCCAGGGTCAGGTCATCACCAGCGGCGGCCGGGCGATTATCCCAGGCGAAGTTCAGGTCCAGGCGCAGGCATTGCCGGATCCCGCGCTCCCAGTCGTAGGCCCCGATCACGGTGTCGACTTCCAGGCCTTCGATAAACACTCTGTCCAAGTACTCTTCTCCGCAGCACGACAAGGGCGCTATGCCCCGTTAGAATCAGGGCGTCCTCGCCCGGAATAGTTAGCATGTTTTGGTCACTGGCGATTCTCGCCTACCTGCTCGGCTCGCTGTCCTTCGCCATTTTGCTCAGCCGCCTGACGGGAAATCCCGACCCGCGAATGAGTGGCTCGGGCAATGCCGGTGCCACCAATATGTTGCGCCTGGCCGGCAAGAAGCTCGCCATCCTTACCCTGCTGGGCGACGTGTGCAAGGGCTTGTTGCCCGTGCTGATCGCGAGCGTCCTCGGCCTGACCTTGCAACAGCAGGCCTGGGTGGGCGTATGCGCCGTCCTGGGCCACCTCTTCCCGCTGTACTTCCACTTTCGCGGCGGTAAAGGCGTTGCCACGGCAGCCGGGATGCTGCTGGGCATCTACCCACCGGCGGCGTTACTGGCAATGCTCGCCTGGCTGCTGACCTTCTACCTGACCCGAACCAGCTCGCTGGCCGCGCTGATCGCTACACCGCTGACCCTGCCGCTGTTGGCCTGGCAGGCACCGGAAGCCTTGCTGCCGATGAGTGTGCTGACACTGCTGATCGTCTGGCGTCACCGCGGCAATCTACGCGACCTGTTTGCCGGTCGCGAACGGCATTTTTAATTACCCCAGATGAACCAGGTTCAGGTAGAGCCTTACAATGGCGGCAGTTGCTCCATCGGCCAGCGCGCCTGCACGCTGATCGCCAGACTCTCATGCTGCCCGGCCTGCAGGCGCTGGCAACCGGCATAGGCGATCATGGCGCCGTTATCGGTGCAGAACTCCGGACGTGCATAGAACACATGGCCATTCATGTCACCAAGCATTTTTTCCAAGGACGCCCGCAGCGCCTTGTTGGCACTGACGCCACCGGCAATCACCAGTCGCTTCATACCCGCCTGCTTCAAGGCGCGCTTGCACTTGATGGTCAAAGTCTCCACCACGGCCTGCTGGAATGCCAGCGCGATGTCGCAACGGGCTTGCTGACCGTCGTCCCCGGCACTGACGCTCTGCTGCCATGTGTTCAACGCGGAGGTTTTCAACCCACTGAAACTGAACATCAGGCCGGGCCGATCACACATCGGCCGCGGGAAAATATAGCGACCCGCCACGCCTTTCTCGGCAAGACGGGCGATTTCCGGGCCACCTGGATAATTGAGCCCCATCATCTTCGCAGTTTTATCGAAAGCTTCGCCGGCGGCATCGTCCAGGGACTCACCCAGCAAGGTGTATTGGCCGATACCATCGACCTGAACCAGCTGCGTATGGCCGCCCGAAACCAACAAAGCGACGAACGGGAACTTCGGTGGTGTTTCTTCCAGCATGGGCGCCAGTAAATGGCCTTCCATATGGTGCACACCAAGCGCCGGGATGCCCCAGGCAAAAGCCAGCGCCTGGGCACAAGAGGCCCCAACCAGAAGGGCTCCGACCAATCCAGGGCCCGCGGTGTAGGCGATGGCATCGATCTCGGTCGCCACACAATCGGCCTCGTCCAGCACCTGGCGAATCAACGGCAGCATGCGCTTGACGTGATCACGGCTGGCAAGCTCCGGCACCACGCCACCATAGGCGCGGTGCAGGTCGATCTGACTGAACAGCGCGTCGGCCAAAAGCCCGCGTTCACTGTCGTATAGGGCGACGCCGGTTTCGTCGCAGGAGGTTTCAAGTCCCAGTACTAGCATGGGTTTGCGCCTTGTAGAGGCTGAATTCGAAGGCGCGCATGATAGTCCCCGCTCCCCCTCCCGACTAGCGGTTTTCGATCAGAGGCTTTGCATTCCGGGCAATGAGGGGTTAACATCCGCAACCCTTAAAAACCGACGACCTCAGCCGCGAATTTTTTGCGACGAGAACGTTGATTCCCGGTAATGAAAGAAGGTAGCTCTGGATGCCAGCCGTCAAAGTAAAAGAGAACGAACCCTTCGACGTAGCTCTGCGTCGTTTCAAGCGCTCCTGCGAAAAAGCCGGTGTTCTGGCTGAAGTTCGTAGCCGCGAATTTTATGAGAAGCCAACTTCTGAGCGTAAGCGTAAAGCAGCAGCCGCTGTTAAGCGTCACGCCAAGAAAGTTCAGCGCGAACAGCGCCGCGCCGTTCGTCTGTACTAATACACAGACGTTCGTAGCAAGCTTCTGCCAAGCCCGGCCCTCAGCCGGGCTGTTGGCATTTGCGGATATCGCTTGATGCTTCACCGTCGACGCCGCACATGCGACCGAGACACTGTTTCAAACGTCAGGGCTGGCTCTTTTGCCAGCAGTGCGCGTCTCTTCTGACGAGCCTTACAAGGCTACTGACGAGCACACCTATTCTTCAAGCAGGCGATCAAATGTGTCGACTGTGCCCATCGATGCGTTTCCGAGGCCTTTCATCGGCCAGGACCGGACGCCCGGGCAACATTTCCATGCCGAAAACTGATCAGAAACTATCGTCAGTGAATGCTCGGCAGATACACTTCCTGACAACCCATGCAGACAATGATGATCGAGCACTCGATACGTGCGCTTGAACACTTCACGGGCCCTCATTTACACGCAGTGATGACGAGAACGCCATGGCCGGGCTGATTCCCCAGAGCTTTATTGACGACCTTCTGAACCGCACCGACATCGTCGATGTTGTCAGCTCACGCGTACAACTGAAAAAAGCCGGCAAAAACTACACTGCCTGCTGTCCGTTCCATAAAGAAAAAACCCCATCGTTCAGCGTCAGCCCCGACAAGCAGTTCTATTACTGCTTCGGTTGCGGCGCCGGCGGTAACGCCCTTGGCTTCCTGATGGACCATGACAACCTGGATTTCCCCCAGGCCGTCGAGGACCTGGCCAAAGCCGCCGGCATGGAAATCCCCCGCGAAGAAAGCGGCCGCCCGCACAAACCCAGGCAGCCCACCGACTCGCCGCTCTATCCGCTGTTGACAGCTGCTGCTGATTTTTATCGTCAGGCGCTCAAGAGCCATCCGCAGCGCAAGGCCGCCGTCGACTACCTCAAGAGCCGCGGCCTTACCGGTGAAATTGCCCGCGACTTCGGCCTGGGGTTCGCCCCGCCGGGCTGGGACAATCTATACAAGCACCTGAGCAGCGATACCCTCCAGCAAAAAGCCATGATCGATGCCGGCTTGTTGGTGGAGAACGCCGAGACCGGCAAACGCTACGATCGCTTTCGCGACCGCGTGATGTTCCCGATCCGCGACAGCCGTGGCCGTATCATCGCCTTTGGTGGCCGTGTGCTCGGAGACGATAAGCCCAAGTACCTGAACTCCCCGGAGACCCCGGTGTTCCACAAGGGCCAGGAACTCTACGGCCTGTTCGAAGCGCGCAAGAACAACCGCAACCTCGACGAGATCATCGTGGTTGAAGGCTATATGGACGTGATCGCCCTGGCCCAGCAAGGCCTGCGCAACGCGGTGGCAACCCTCGGCACCGCCACCAGCGAAGAGCACTTGAAGCGCCTGTTTCGCGTGGTGCCCAGCGTGCTGTTCTGCTTCGACGGTGACCAGGCCGGCCGCAACGCCGCCTGGCGAGCACTAGAGGCCACGCTGTCGAGCCTGCAGGACGGGCGCCGCGCACGCTTCCTGTTCCTGCCCGAAGGCGAGGACCCGGATACACTGGTGCGCTCGGAAGGCACCGACGCGTTCCGTGCGCGCATCAATCAACATGCGCAACCACTGGCAGATTATTTTTTCCAACAACTGACCGAAGAAGCCGACCCGCGCTCCCTCGAAGGCAAGGCCCATATGGCCACCCTCGCCGCGCCGCTGATCGACAAGGTCCCGGGCGCCAACTTGCGCACCCTGATGCGTCAGCGCCTGCTGGAAATCACCGGCCTGAGCGGCGAAGCCGTAAGTCAGCTGGTGCACAGCGCACCACAGGATGCGCCGCCGGCCTACGACCCCGGCATGGATTACGACGCCATGCCGGACTATGCCGACTTCCACCAACCCCAGGAGGCCTTTGCGCCCCAGCAGGAGTGGACGCCGAAGAAACCCGGCGCAGGCGGCAAGAAATGGGACAAGAAACCCTGGAGCAAAAACGGTAAGCGCGGTGATCGCGATGAAGCCTACGCTCCACGCACGCCGGTGGCGGTAGAAGCCCCGACACTTATTGCGCTACGCACATTGATTCACCACCCGCAATTGGCGGGCAAGGTTGAAAGCGCCGACCATTTTGCCAACGAGAGCAACACCTATGCCCAGGTGCTTATTGCCCTGATAGAGGCGGTGCAAAAAAATCCTAGGCTAAACTCAATTCAGCTGATGGCTCGTTGGCACGGCACGGAACAGGGCCGTTTATTGAAAGCCCTGGCGGAAAAGGAGTGGCTAATTGACGGCGATAACCTTGAACAACAGTTTTTAGACACCATTAATAGGTTATCTACGGGTCAACATACGCAGACCCTAGATGAACTCATCAAGAGAGCCAGGCAGCCGGGATTGTCGGCTGAAGAGCAAATTCAGATAGCAAAACAGATGCGTGACCTCTTAAAACAGAATGTTTCCGCATCAAACCCGACCTCAGCTGGCGTGTGAGGTCATAGCTCGGGTATAATCCTCGGCTTGTTTTTTGCCCGCCAAGACCTTCAGTGGATAGGGTGTTATGTCCGGAAAAGCGCAACAGCAGTCTCGTATCAAAGAGTTGATCACACTAGGTCGTGAGCAGGGTTACCTGACTTACGCGGAGGTCAACGACCATCTGCCTGAGGATATTTCAGATCCAGAGCAGGTGGAAGACATCATCCGCATGATTAACGACATGGGGATCAACGTATTCGAAGTCGCGCCAGATAAGGACTCCCTTATGCTGGCCGACGCTGATACCGACGAGGCCGCCGCTGAGGAAGCTGCTGCCGCGCTGGCTGCAGTAGAGACCGATATCGGCCGCACGACGGACCCCGTACGCATGTATATGCGTGAAATGGGTACCGTCGAGCTGCTGACACGCGAAGGCGAAATCGAAATCGCCAAGCGTATCGAAGAGGGCATCCGTGAAGTGATGGGCGCAATTGCGCACTTCCCTGGCACGGTTGACCACATTCTCTCCGAGTACACTCGCGTCACCACCGAAGGTGGTCGCCTGTCGGACGTCCTGAGCGGTTATATCGACCCGGACGACGGCATTGCGCCGCCTGCTGCCGAAGTACCGCCGCCTGTCGACCCGAAAGCCCCTAAAGCGGACGACGACACCGACGACGACGAGGCTGAAGCCAGCAGCGACGACGAAGATGAAGTCGAAAGCGGTCCGGACCCTGTTGTCGCGGCCCAGCGTTTTGGTGCGGTTTCCGATCAAATGGAAATCACCCGCAAGGCTTTGAAGAAGCACGGCCGTGGCAACAAGCAGGCAATCGCCGAGCTGGTAGCCCTGGCTGAGCTGTTCATGCCGATCAAGCTGGTGCCCAAGCAGTTCGAAGGCCTGGTTGAGCGCGTTCGCAGCGCACTTGAGCGTCTGCGCGCCCAAGAGCGTGCAATCATGCAACTCTGTGTACGTGATGCGCGTATGCCGCGTACTGACTTCCTGCGCCAGTTCCCGGGCAACGAAGTTGACGAAAGCTGGACCGACGCACTGGCCAAGGGCAAGGCGAAATACGCCGAGGCCATCGGTCGCCTGCAGCCGGACATCATCCGCTGCCAGCAGAAGCTGATCGCGCTGCAGACCGAAACCGGTCTGACGATTGCCGAGATCAAGGACATCAACCGTCGCATGTCGATCGGTGAGGCCAAGGCCCGCCGCGCGAAGAAAGAGATGGTTGAAGCGAACTTGCGTCTGGTGATCTCCATTGCCAAGAAGTACACCAACCGTGGCCTGCAGTTCCTCGATCTGATCCAGGAAGGCAACATCGGCCTGATGAAGGCAGTGGACAAGTTCGAATACCGTCGCGGCTACAAGTTCTCGACTTATGCCACCTGGTGGATCCGTCAGGCGATCACTCGCTCGATCGCCGACCAGGCCCGCACCATCCGTATCCCGGTGCACATGATCGAGACCATCAACAAGCTCAACCGTATTTCCCGGCAGATGTTGCAGGAAATGGGTCGCGAACCGACCCCGGAAGAGCTGGGCGAACGCATGGAAATGCCTGAGGATAAAATCCGCAAGGTATTGAAGATCGCTAAAGAGCCGATCTCCATGGAAACGCCGATTGGTGATGACGAAGACTCCCACCTGGGTGACTTCATCGAGGACTCGACCATGCAGTCGCCAATCGATGTTGCCACCGTTGAGAGCTTGAAAGAAGCGACCCGCGACGTACTGTCCGGCCTCACTGCCCGTGAAGCCAAGGTACTGCGCATGCGTTTCGGCATCGACATGAATACCGACCACACCCTTGAGGAAGTCGGTAAGCAGTTTGACGTGACCCGCGAGCGGATTCGTCAGATCGAAGCCAAGGCGCTGCGCAAGTTGCGCCACCCGACGCGAAGCGAGCATCTGCGCTCCTTCCTCGACGAGTGATACCAGAACCCCCGGCCCAGGCCGGGGGTTTTGTTTTGCATAGATAAAATTTTTTGCAACGCCCCTCCTCTGAAATGCCCGTCTACACTCGAATCATTCCCCGTGCCATAACGAGACCGTTATGCCCAGATTGCCGACCGTGTTACTACTGTCGCTGCTGACCTGGACCGCAACGGCTGGCGCGTTGACTCTTACGGATGATGAGCGTAGCTGGTTGACGGACCATCAGGAGCTGCGCCTTGGCGTGGACGCGTCCTGGCCCCCCTTCGAGTACCGTGATGAAAACAGCCGTTACCAGGGCCTGGCCGCTGATTATGTACGCCTGATCCAGGACCGCCTGGGCGTGCGGATCAAGCTGGTCGAGCCAGCCAACTGGACCGCAGTGCTTGAACAAGCCCAAAGCAACCAGATCGACCTGCTACCGGGCATCATGTCCACCCCGGAGCGCCAAAGCTTCCTGGCCTTCACACGTCCCTACCTTGACTTCCCCATTGTCATCCTTGCCCATGAAGGTGGCGCGAAACCACGCAACCTCAAGGATTTGTACGGCCTGAAAATTGCCGTAGTGGAAAACTACGCGCCCCATGAGTTGCTGCGTACCCACCATCCGGACCTGAATCTCGTCGCAATGCCCAACGTCAGCTCGACGCTGCAAGCCCTGGCCACCGATGAAGTGGATGCGGTAGTCGGCGACCTGGCCTCCAGTGTCTGGAGCCTGCGCCAACTCAAACTCGATGGTTTGTACGTAAGTGGTGAAACGCCCTACCGCTACCAACTGGCGATGGGCGTCCCACGGGCTGAAAAAATACTGGTGGGCATCCTGGACAAAGTCCTCGCCGACCTCAGCCCAGCCGAAACCGAAGCGATCCAGCAACACTGGGTCGGCAGCTTCACGGATCACCGCACACTCTGGGCGGACCTGCTGACATACGGTCTGCCAACGGTATTGCTACTGAGCACCGTGTTGGCAGTAGTGATTCGGATCAACCGCCGGCTCAGCTCGGAAATCTCCCGTCGGGTCGCCCTTGAGCAAGAACTGCGTAGCAGCGAATACCACTATCGTGGCCTGGTGGAAAGCTTGTCTGCCATTGCCTGGGAAGCGAGCATCAGCGATTTCACCTACAGCTATGTGTCACCCCATGCCGAAGACCTGCTCGGCTATCCCCGCGCCCATTGGCTGATTCCCGGATTCTGGCGCAATATTATCCATCCCGCCGACCTGACCCGAGCCGAGGCGTATTGCTACAGGGAAACCCGTGCCAACCGCGATCATAGCGTCGACTACCGAGTGATTACCGCTGATGGCCGCTGCCTGTGGGTTCGCGATATCGTCAGCCTGATCGAACATGGCCATGAGCCGGTGCTACGTGGCTTGATGATCGACATCAGTGAAGCCAAACGCACCGAGGAAGCCCTGCAACTGTCCGAGCAGAAGTTTGCCTCAGTGTTTCAGCAATGTCCGGACATCCTGGTGATTGCGCGGCTGTCCGATGGCTGCTTGCTGGAGGTCAATAAGGCATTCGAGGACCAGATTGGCCTGAGCGCCAACGAGGTCATAGGCAAAACCGCTACTGAACTGAATATATGGGGCATTCAAGGGGTAGAACCGGACTTGCTGCACCGGGTGCAGACCACCAGTATCCGCAATCTGGAAATGCAATTTCACCGCAGCAACGGCCAGGCATTTACCGGGCTGATCTCGGCTGAGCCCTTCCAACTCGATACCACCGAAGCGCTGGTAGTGGTGGTGCGCGACATCACTCAACTCAAGGAAACCCAACAGCGGCTGCAAACCTCCGAAGAGAAATTTGCCAAGGCGTTCCATGCCTCCCCTGATGGCCTGCTGCTGAGCCGCCAGAGCGATGGACTGCTGATTGAGGTAAACGAAGGTTTCAGCCACCTGACCGGCTTCACCAGCGCCACTTCACTTGATCAGTCAACTTTGGACCTGGGTATCTGGGTCGACCTCAACGAACGTAAACAGCTGCTGGAGTTAATGCGACGCGACGGCTTTGTCCGCGATTTCATCTGCCGTATTCGTCGCGCCGACGGCCAGATTCGTCTCTGCGAGGTGTCCAGCCGCCCTCTACCGATCGGCGACGACGATTGCATGCTGACCATCGCCCGGGACATCACCGAACGCCAGTTAATGCAGGAAAAATTGCAACAAGCCGCCACGGTCTTCGAAAGCACCGCCGAAGGCGTCTTGATCACCGACACCCGCCAGAACATCAGCGCCGTCAATCGCGCCTTCAGTGAGATTACCGGCTACAGCGAGGCCGAAGCCCTCGGCCATACCCCGCGCCTGCTCGCCTCCGGCCTGCATGACAGCGCTTTCTATGCGGCCATGTGGCACCAACTGACGGCCCACGGCCACTGGCAAGGTGAGATCTCCAACCGCCGCAAAAACGGCGAGGTGTATCCAAGTTGGCTGACCATCAGCGCCGTGCGTAACCACGACCAATTGATCACACATTTCGTGGCCGTGTTTGCTGACATTTCCAGCCTCAAGCTGGCCCAGGCGCGCCTGGATTATCAGGCCCACCATGATCCGCTGACCGGCCTGCCCAACCGCACCCTGTTCGAGAGTCGGCTGCAGGCCGCCCTCAACGGCCAACAGGAAAGCGGCAAACAGGGAGCGGTGTTGTTTCTCGACCTCGACCGCTTCAAACACATCAATGACAGCCTGGGCCACCCGATAGGCGACCTGCTGCTCAAAGACATCGCCGTACGCCTCAAGGAGCAACTGCGTGACGTGGACACCGTGGCCCGCCTGGGTGGCGATGAATTCATCATCCTGCTTCCCGGTTTGCAACAGGCCAGCGATGCCCAGCACCTTGCGAATAAACTGCTCGATTGCTTTACACCGCCGTTCCAGGCCGCAGAGCACGAGTTCTTTATCAGCGCCAGTATCGGCACCAGCCTGTATCCACAGGACGGCACCGACGTCGCCACCCTGGTCAAAAACGCCGATGCCGCGATGTACCGCTCCAAAGCCAAGGGCCGCAACCGGGTCGAACACTACACCCGCGACCTGACCGCCCAGGCCAATGAACGCGTAGCGCTGGAACACGAGCTGCGTCGCGCCATCGAACGTGACGAATTGAGCCTGTATTACCAACCCAAGCGCAGCCTGGTGACCCAGGAACTGATCGGCGCCGAAGCGTTGATACGCTGGCACCACCCGACCTTGGGCGAAGTCCCGCCTGAACACTTCATTGCCCTGGCCGAAGAGAACGGCATGATCCTGCAGATTGGCGACTGGGTACTTGAACAGGCCTGCCGCCAGCTGCATGTATGGCAACAGGCTTTCGACGATTTCGGTCCACTGTCGGTCAATCTTGCTGGCGCTCAATTGCGGCACCCCAAGCTGCTGTCACGCATCGAACAGTTGCTGCACGATTACCGCCTGGAACCCGGCTGCCTGCAGCTGGAGATCACCGAAAACTTCATCATGAGCCAGGCCGAAGAAGCCCTGGGGGTGCTGCATCAACTCAAGCGCCTGGGCGTCCAATTGGCAATCGACGATTTCGGCACCGGTTATTCTTCCCTCAGCTACCTCAAGCGCCTGCCCCTGGACTTCCTCAAGATCGACCAATCCTTCGTCCGCGGCCTGCCCGATGACCCACACGACGTCGCCATCGTGCGCGCCATCATCGCCCTCGGCCACAGCATGCAATTCACCATCATCGCCGAAGGTGTGGAGAACACTGCACAGCAAGCCTTCCTCGCCGCAGAAGGGTGTGAACAGATGCAAGGCTACATCGTCAGCCTGCCCCTGCCACCGGCGCTTTTTGCCGCAAACTTCCTTCGTACAAGGCAGGAGGATTTTTCGGATGGCACACTGAAGAAACCATCGTTATAATCCGCGGCCTACTGAGGGCCTATAGCTCAGTTGGTTAGAGCAGGGGACTCATAATCCCTTGGTCGTAGGTTCGAGTCCTACTGGGCCCACCAAACAAGAAAGCCGCGCATTGCGCGGCTTTTGCGTGTCTGGCGTCGCGGTTCTTTCAGCCGGACCAAGCCTGTACCATGCTTGCTCATTGCCGTCCGCACTGGAGCCTCCCCTTGTCCCCCCTAGACGAAATCGACCGCCAGCTCATCGCCGCCTTGCAGCTCAACGCTCGCGAAAGCGTGGCCATGCTCGCCCGCCAGTTGGGCATTGCGCGCACCACGGTGACGTCGCGCCTGGCGCGCCTGGAGAAAACTCAGGTGATCACCGGGTATGGCGTGCGCCTGGGCCAACGCGTTGCAGATGGGGGGTTACAGGCTTATGTGGGGATTACCGTACAACCGCGTTCCGGCAAGGAGGTGCTGCGCAGGCTGAGTGCCATGGCGCAAGTACAGCAGTTGTGCGCGGTGAGTGGCGAGTTCGATTATGTGGCCTGGCTGCGCACCGATTCGCCGGAGCAGTTGGATCAACTGCTCGACCAGATCGGTACTGTCGACGGTGTGGAAAAAACCACCACCTCGATCATCCTCAGCAACAAACTGGATCGCGGCCAACCAATCTGACCACTGGATTCGTCACATTGACAAAAATCAGTGCAATCCGACGACACATTGCGTCTTATTAACGAACGCAACGCTCCCTAAACTGGCTGCCATCTTTTCCTATACTCAACGGGCCATATCCCGCCGAGCCGTCAGTAAGGTCAGCCATGAGCATTCCGTCCAGCACCATCAGCAAGACCAATCGCCACCCCGCAGACGGCAAGAAACCCATCACCATTTTTGGCCCGGATTTCCCGTTTGCCTTTGATGACTGGATCGAACACCCCGCCGGGCTGGGCAGTATTCCCGCCGCCCACCATGGCGCCGAGGTGGCGATCGTGGGGGCCGGTATCGCTGGCCTGGTTGCAGCCTACGAGCTGATGAAGCTGGGCCTCAAGCCGGTGGTGTATGAAGCCTCGAAGATGGGTGGGCGTTTGCGCTCCCAGGCGTTTGAAGGCGCCGAGGGCATCATCGCCGAGCTGGGTGGCATGCGTTTTCCCGTGTCGTCCACCGCGTTCTACCATTACGTGGACAAGCTGGGCCTGGAGACCAAACCCTTTCCCAACCCACTGACCCCGGCGTCCGGCAGTACCGTGATCGATCTGGAAGGCCAGACCCACTACGCGCAAAAACTCTCGGATTTGCCGGCTCTGTTCCAGGAAGTGGCCGATGCCTGGGCCGATGCCCTGGAAGCCGGCTCGCAGTTCGGCGACATCCAGCAGGCGATCCGCGACCGCGATGTACCGCGCCTCAAGGCTCTGTGGAACAAACTGGTGCCGCTGTGGGATGACCGTACCTTCTACGACTTCGTTGCTACCTCCAAGGCCTTCGCCAAATTGTCGTTCCATCATCGCGAGGTGTTTGGCCAGGTCGGCTTCGGCACGGGTGGCTGGGACTCGGACTTCCCCAACTCCATGCTGGAAATCTTCCGTGTGGTGATGACCAATTGCGATGACCATCAACACCTGGTCGTCGGCGGCGTGGCGCAAGTGCCCATGGGCATCTGGCGCCACGTGCCGGAACGCTGCGCCCACTGGCCCGCCGGCACCAGCCTCAGCTCGCTGCATAGAGGCGCACCAAGGGCAGGCGTGAAACGCATTGCCCACGCCGCCGACGGTCGCTTCGCCGTCACCGACAACTACGGCGACACCCGTGAATATGCCGCGGTATTAACCACCTGCCAGAGCTGGTTGCTGACCACCCAGATCGAATGCGACGAAACCCTGTTCTCGCAAAAAATGTGGATGGCCCTGGACCGCACGCGCTACATGCAGTCATCGAAAACCTTTGTGATGGTCGACCGCCCATTCTGGAAAGACAAAGACCCGCAAACCGGTCGCGACCTGATGAGCATGACCCTCACCGATCGCCTGACCCGCGGCACCTATCTGTTCGATAACGGTGACGACAAACCGGGCGTGATCTGCCTGTCCTACTCGTGGATGAGCGATGCGCTGAAAATGCTGCCCCAGCCTATCGATAAGCGCGTCAAACTGGCCCTCGACGCGTTGAATAAGATCTACCCGAAAGTCGATATCAAGGCACGCATCATCGGCGACCCGATTACCGTTTCCTGGGAAGCCGACCCGCATTTCCTCGGCGCGTTCAAGGGAGCCCTGCCCGGTCACTATCGCTACAACCAGCGCATGTATGCGCACTTCATGCAGAAGGACATGCCCGCCGAACAACGGGGGATCTTCATCGCCGGCGATGATGTTTCCTGGACCCCGGCCTGGGTGGAAGGCGCGGTACAGACCTCGCTCAATGCGGTCTGGGGCATCATGACCCACTTCGGTGGCAGCACCCACCCAGAGAACCCGGGGCCAGGTGATGTGTTCGATGAAATCGGGCCAATCGCCCTCGCCGAGTAAGGAGTTGACCATGCGTGTCGCCCTGTACCAATGCCCGCCGCTGCCGCTGGATGTGGCCGCCAACCTCCAGCGTCTGCACCAGGTGGCCCATGAAGCGTGCGACGCCGATGTGCTGGTGCTGCCGGAGATGTTTCTCAGCGGCTATAACATCGGCGCCGAAGCCGTTGGTGCCCTCGCTGAGGCGCAGGATGGCCCGTCGGCACAAGCGATTGCCGAACTGGCGCAGAGTGCCGGGCTGGCGATTCTATACGGCTACCCGGAGCGGGCCGAAGATGGCCAGGTCTACAACGCCGTGCAGTTGATCGACGCCCAGGGCAAGCGCTTGTGCAACTACCGCAAGACCCACCTGTTTGGCGACCTCGATCACTCGATGTTCAGTGCCGGTCCGGATGATTTTCCCGTGGTGGAATTGAACGGGTGGAAGGTAGGCATGCTGATCTGCTACGACCTTGAGTTTCCGGAAAATACCCGGCGCCTGGCCATGGCCGGTGCCGAACTGATCCTGGTGCCCACTGCCAACATGGTGCCGTTCGACTTTGTCGCCGACGTCACTGTGCGTGCACGAGCCTTCGAAAACCAATGTTTCGTGGCCTATGCCAATTACTGCGGGCATGAAGGCGACATTCAGTACTGCGGGCAAAGCAGCATTGCCGCGCCGGATGGCCAGCGACTCGCCCAGGCCGGCCTGGATGAAGCATTGATTGCCGGCACGCTGGATCGTCAATCGATCCTCGACGCCCGCGCCGCCAATCACTACCTGCACGACCGTCGCCCGGAACTCTACGGCGCACTGCACAAGCCCTGACCCGGTGGGTTTGCTAGCATAGGCACTTCCCATGCCTCGGAAGTGCCCATGCCTGCGCCGGTTCACCCTCACCCCATCCACCTGACCCTGGCCAATGGCCTGCGGGTTGCCCTGCGTCATGCGCCGCGCCTGAAACGTTGCGCCGCGGTTTTACGGGTGGCTGCTGGCAGTCATGACGTGCCATTGGCCTGGCCGGGGCTGGCGCATTTTCTTGAGCATCTGCTCTTTCTCGGTACCGAGCGCTTTCCGGCGGGCGAAGGGCTGATGGCCTATGTGCAACGCCACGGTGGACAGGTCAACGCCAGCACCCGTGAGCGCACCACTGATTTCTTCTTCGAATTGCCGGTTTCGACCTTTGCAGATGGGCTGGCACGCTTGGCGGATATGCTGGCCCATCCACGTTTGACACTCGATGATCAACGGCGTGAGCGCGAAGTGCTGGAGGCGGAGTTTGTGGCCTGGTCCCAGGATGCCCAGGCTCAACTACAAGTGGCATTGATGAAGGGACTGGCGGCGGATCATCCGCTACGAGGTTTTCACGCCGGCAACCGCGACAGCCTGCCGGTGGAAAGTGACGCCTTCCAGCACGCCCTGCGCGACTTCCACGGGCATTTTTATCAAAGTGGGCAGATGACCTTGAGCCTCGCTGGCCCGCAATCGCTGGCAGACCTGCAAGCCTTGGCCCAGCAATTCAGTGACGAACTGACCCCGGGGCCACTGCATCCGCAAGCCGCTCCCCCCGCCTTGATGCACGGCCCAGCACACAGCTATCAACACATTGCCAATCAGCACCTGCATCAGATCATCACCTGTAACGCCCCACGTGAAGCGCTGGAGTTCCTCTGCACCTGGCTCAACGCTTCGGCACCAGGCGGGTTGCTCGCGCAGCTCAAAGCACGACAACTGGCCACCGCAGTGCACGCGTCCGTGCTGTATCAGTTCGCGGGCCAAGCGGTGCTGGATATCGACTTCGCCCTCGATACCAGGAATGAATCGGCCACGCAGATTGAAGCGTTGCTGTACGACTGGCTGAGTTTTTTCGCACGCAGCGACTGGACAGCCTTACGCGAAGAGTTCGCCTTGCTCAACGCTCGTCAACAACAGGTCCAAGGCGCCCTGGCATTGGCTCGCAACGACACCGAAGACCTTTCGGAGCAAGGCGTCACAGCCCTCAAGGCCATGCTCGACGGGCTGCACCTGCCCGCCGCTGAGCACAACTGGCAGCTGCCACCGATCAACCCCCTGCTGCGTCCGTCGGCCAAGGAAGAACGCGCCGGCTTGATCCGTGGCCAAACCAGCGCCCACCGTGGCTTGCGTAGCTTTGCCCAGGATCGCTCACGGGGTCGCAGGGAGCTAACGGCGCTGATATTCAGCCAGGCCTTGGCGGATGACACCGACGAAGGCGCGTTGTACCTGCACTGGCGGTTTGACGCTGGCGTCCCCACCGGGCTCGAACCCGCGCTGCAGCCGTTGCGCGAACATGCTCGCCAGGCGGGCGTCGAGTTGTCTTGCGAAACCATTGCCAATGATTGGCTGGTGAAAATGCATGGTCTTCACGAACCGATGCCGGCGGTGCTCGAAGAACTGGCACGTTGCCTGAACAGGTGCGATGAACCGCTATCCCCGCCCGAACCTGTGCCGCTGATCGCCATTCGTGAATTGCTCAAGGCGTTGCCTGCTTGCTGCGCCGGGGTGCAGCCCGAGCCCTTGGAAGCACAAGCGTTGTGGTCTGGCGCACGCTGGCAGGGGCTGGGCTCTGGCCTAGCCACCGCGAGTCAAGCGGCAATCAAAATCGCAGCCGCCCATTTGCCAGGGCAGCCGGCGAACATCCCGTATACACCTCAGCCAATCGACGGCCAACACCTCTGGCACGAGGTCAACACCGACTCCAGCGAAGCCGCCTTGTTGCTGTTTTGCCCAACGCCGAGTCTATCGCTGGCCGATGAAGCCACATGGCGGTTACTCGGACATGTGCTCCAAGTGCCGTTCTATCAGCGTTTTCGAGTCGAACTGCAAATCGGCTACGCCGTGTTCAGTGGTATCCGACAAATCAACGGGCAAACCGGCCTGTTGTTTGGCGTGCAATCGCCCAGCACGTCCCTGGACGGGATTGTCGAGCAACTGCATACCTTCCTGGGGCAACTGCCGTCCTTGATCGAACGCAGTCCAGTCTTGGGCAACCAGGCCCTGGCGCAGCAGTTCACCGCCCAGGCACTGCCCGTCAGCCAAGCCGCCGACTTGCTTTGGCACGCGCACCGGGCGGGTCATTCGTCGGGATACCTGGATCAACTTCATCATCTGATTCAAAGCCGCACACGCGAGGACTTGCAACGCGCAGCCCAGCAGCTCAATAACGCTGCTGGCGGCTGGCGCTGCGTGGCGAACGGGCCGCATGTCAACGATGATTGGCAAGCTGCGCAATGATCATTGCCAACCCTGCAACAGGCTTTTTCCACCCAGACAGCGCTAACTTGAAAAGAATTGCGTAATATTCCCTGGCAATATCTGAACATCTCCAATGGGAGGTGGACTATATGTATTACTTGGTAGTGAACGTCCCATCCCTTGATAGGAGTAAGAATATGACCTGGTCCAAACCTGCTTACACTGATCTGCGTATCGGTTTCGAAGTCACCATGTACTTCGCCAGCCGTTGATTGGCTGAGTAATACAACGCCTCGGTTCGCCCGAGGCGTTTTTGTTTTGAGCTTTGCCTGATGGAGCGATCATGTTTGTCCAGATTCTAGGTTCCGCCGCCGGCGGTGGCTTCCCGCAGTGGAACTGCAACTGCGTGAACTGCGCAGGTTTTCGCGATGGCAGCCTGCGGGCCCATGCGCGCACCCAGTCGTCCATCGCGATCTCCGACGATGGCGTGAATTGGGTACTGTGCAATGCGTCGCCGGACATCCGTGCGCAACTCCAGGGTTTTGCGCCCATGCAACCCGGCCGCGCCCTGCGCGACACCGGCATCAGCGCGATCATCCTGATGGACAGCCAGATCGACCACACCACCGGCCTATTGAGCCTGCGCGAAGGCTGCCCACACCAAGTGTGGTGCACCGACATGGTCCATGAAGACCTGAGCACCGGCTTCCCGTTGTTCACCATGCTGACCCACTGGAACGGCGGCCTGGCCTGGAACCGCATCGAGCTGGACGCCAGCTTCACCATCCCGGCCTGTCCCAACCTGCGTTTCACCCCGCTGCCGTTGCGTAGCGCTGCACCGCCCTACTCGCCGCACCGCTTCGACCCACACCCAGGCGACAATATCGGCCTGATCGTCGAAGACCTGCGCACCGGCGGCAAGCTCTTCTACGCCCCGGGGCTGGGCAAGGTCGACGCACCGCTGCTGGACATAATGGCCCGCAGCGATTGCCTGTTGGTGGACGGCACAATGTGGGATGACGATGAAATGCAGCGCCGCGGCGTCGGCACCCGCACCGGACGCGAGATGGGCCACCTGGCACAGAACGGCCCTGGTGGCATGCTGGAAGTGCTGGAGCAGTTGCCCAAGCAGCGCAAGGTGCTTATCCACATCAACAACACCAACCCGATCCTCGATGAAGACTCTCCCGAGCGAGCCGAGCTGGTGCGGCGCAATGTCGAAGTGGCTTACGACGGCATGAGCATTGAATTGTAGGAGCGACCGAAGTGACTGATACAGCATTGACCACGGCTGAATTCGAAGCAGCCCTGCGGGCCAAGGGCGCCTTCTACCATATCCATCACCCCTATCATGTGGCGATGTACGAAGGCCGCGCCACCCGCGAGCAAATCCAGGGCTGGGTCGCCAACCGCTTCTACTATCAGGTCAATATCCCGCTGAAGGACGCCGCGATCCTGGCCAATTGCCCGGACCGGGAGATCCGCCGCGAGTGGATCCAACGCCTGCTTGACCACGACGGCGCCCCCGGTGAAGACGGCGGTATCGAAGCCTGGCTGCGCCTGGGCCAAGCCGTGGGCCTCGACCCGGACCAACTGCGCTCCCAGGAACTGGTGCTGCCCGGCGTACGCTTTGCGGTGGACGCCTACGTCAACTTCGCCCGCCGCGCCAGCTGGCAGGAAGCCGCCAGCAGTTCACTGACTGAGCTGTTTGCACCACAGATCCACCAGTCGCGCCTCGACAGTTGGCCGCAGCATTACCCCTGGATCGACCCGGCCGGCTACGAATACTTCCGCACCCGCCTGGGCCAGGCCCGTCGCGACGTGGAACACGGCCTGGCGATTACCCTGCAGCACTACACCACCCGTGAGGGCCAGGAACGGATGCTGGAGATCCTGCAGTTCAAACTGGACATCCTGTGGAGCATGCTCGATGCCATGAGCATGGCCTACGAACTCAAACGCCCGCCCTATCACAGCGTGACCGAGCAGCGGGTCTGGCATAAAGGGATCACCCTATGAACTTTGATCGCAGCAAGAAACCGACCTGGCGCCAGGGCTATCGCTACCAGTACGAACCCGCGCAGAAAGGCCACGTGTTGCTCTACCCTGAAGGCATGATCAAGCTCAACGATAGCGCCGCATTGATCGGTGGCTTGATCGACGGCGAGCGCGACGTGGCAGCGATCATCGCCGAGCTGGATAAGCAATTCCCCGGTGTGCCTGAGCTCGGTGAAGATATCGAGCAATTCATGGAGGTCGCCCGTGCTGAGCACTGGATCACCCTTGCCTGAAAAACCAGAGGTCGGCTTACCGCTGTGGTTGCTGGCCGAGCTGACTTACCGCTGCCCGTTGCAGTGCCCGTATTGCTCCAACCCGCTGGATTTTGCCGAGCAGGGCAAGGAGCTGAGCACCGAGCAATGGATCAAGGTGTTTCGCGAAGCCCGCGAGATGGGCGCCGCGCAGCTGGGTTTCTCCGGCGGTGAGCCGCTGGTGCGACAGGACTTGGCCGAGCTGATCGCTGAAGCCCGCAAGCTGGGCTTCTACACCAACTTGATCACCTCCGGCATTGGCTTGACCGAGCAAAAGATCAGCGACTTCAAGAAAGCCGGTCTGGATCACATCCAGATCAGCTTCCAGGCCAGCGACGAACAGGTGAACAACCTGCTGGCCGGTTCGAAAAAGGCCTTCGCGCAAAAGCTGGAAATGGCCCGTGCGGTGAAAGCCCATGGCTACCCTATGGTGCTGAACTTTGTTACCCACCGGCACAACATCGACAAGATCGACCGCATCATCGAGCTGTGCATTGCGCTGGAGGCAGATTTTGTCGAACTCGCCACTTGCCAGTTCTATGGCTGGGCCCAGCTCAACCGCGTGGGCTTGTTGCCGACCCGGGAACAACTGGTGCGCGCCGAACGCATCACCAACGAATACCGCGCCAAGCTGGAAGCCGAAGGGCACCCGTGCAAGCTGATCTTCGTGACGCCAGACTATTACGAGGAACGCCCGAAAGCCTGCATGAACGGCTGGGGCAGCATCTTTCTGACCGTGACACCGGACGGCACTGCCCTGCCCTGTCACGGCGCCCGACAGATGCCGGTGCAATTTCCCAATGTGCGCGACCACAGCATGCAGCACATCTGGTACGACTCGTTTGGCTTCAACCGCTTTCGTGGCTACGACTGGATGCCCGAGCCGTGCCGTTCATGCGATGAAAAGGAAAAGGACTTCGGCGGCTGCCGTTGCCAGGCCTTCATGCTGACCGGGGACGCCAGCAATGCCGACCCCGTGTGCAGCAAGTCCGAGCAGCACGGCATCATCCTTCAGGCGCGGGAAGAAGCCGAACACGCCACCCAGACCATCGAGCAACTGGCCTTTCGCAATGAGCGCAACTCACGGCTCATTGCAAAAGGCTGAGGGCCTCAGCGCTTGGCGATGATGTACACCGCGTGAATGATGCCGGGAAAGTAACCGCACAGGGTCAGCAGGATATTCAGCCAGAAGGCACCGCCGAAACCTACTTGCAGGAACACACCCAGTGGCGGCAGCAGAATGGCGATGATGATACGAATGATGTCCATGGGTCAGCTCCATAAAATCGGCTCGTGTGAGCCGTGTAGCTAATCGACCTTGGGGGTTCGTGAGGGTTCAGTGGGATCTGGCACTGCGCCATCCTTTATTGAGCAGACAAAAAAACGCCCCCAGCCAAAAGAATCAGGCTGGAGGCGCCGCGTATGCCGCGAGACGGTTCTGAAATACAGGCTTAAACGGCAATGCCCCTGCGACATTGCAGTTGGGCAGTGCGCACCCGTGAAAAGGCGCGGGCCAGGCGTTGGAGCATTTCGTCGATATTGTTTTTGCTGACGGTCAGGGCCGGGGTGAAGCGCAGGCAGTCGGGCTGTGGAGCGTTGAGGATAAGTCCCTCCTGCAAGGCGGCTTTTACCACCGCATCCGCAGAATCATCCGATAACGTAAGCCCCCACATCAGGCCATTTCCGCGCAATGGGCCGTGGCCGTAGCGATAGGCCAGGCGGGCGAGACCTTCGCCCAGGTAGCAACCCGACTCGCGTACATGCTCTAAGAAGCCGTACTCCAGCACTGTATCCGTCACGGCCACACCGGCCGAAGCCATCAGCGCATTGCCATGGTGGGAGCCGCCCAATTCCCCCACATCCAAGCAACAGGCTTTGCCCCGCGCCAGCAGCGCCGCCAATGGCACACCGCCGCCCAGGCCTTTGCCCAGGACGATGATGTCGGCGCGTACGTCGTACTGTTGTTCGGCGAGCACAGTGCCGCAACGGCCGATACCGGTTTGCACTTCGTCGAGGATCAGCAGGATCCCCAGTTCGCGACACAGCCGCTCGACGCCCTTGAGGTAGTGCTCGGTCGCAGGGATCACACCGGCTTCGCTCTGAATCGGCTCCAGCATGATGGCTACCGTCTGGGCATCTACGGCGGCATGCAAAGCGGGTAGGTCGTTGAAAGAGACGTGGCTGAACCCTGGCAGTTGTGGTTCGAAGCGGTTGCCCAGCGTGCCGGCCGAAGCCGCCAGCGCCGCGAAGCCGCGACCATGGCAACCGTTGGCCGCGCTGATAATCCGATGGGCACCGCCGCGATGCAGCTGCCCCCATTTGCGCGCCAGCTTGATCGCCGCCTCGCAGGCTTCAGCGCCGCTGTTGAGCAGGTAAGCCTGATCGCTGCCGGTATGCCGGCAAAGACGCTCGACGAGATTGAGTTGGGCACGATTGTGCAGGCCAGTGCCGGGGTTGATCAGCGCCTGGGTTTGCTCGGCCAGGGCTTTGATCAACACCTGCGGGCTATGACCGAGACTGTTGGCAGCATTGCCTTGGCTGAAATCCAGGTAGGCACGCTCATCGCTGTCCCACAGCCAGGAGCCTTGGCCACGCACGAATACTTGAGGCGGGCGCGCCACGGTGGGCATGAGGGATTCAGTGGAACGGTTGTCGTGCGGCGGATCCAGGATCAGATCGTCAAGGCTCGGCGCTGGCCGACGCATGTTGAACAGGTTCACACGTCAGCCCCGATGGCAACCGGACTTTGGTCGGCACACCCTGACCAACCCACCTGGAGATTTTTTGCCTTGCCTATGCAAACGCTGTCAACACAAACGCTATTCATTGTCCGATCCGGCCCTGTAAGCCCTGCGAATAGGCGCTAGACTAGGCGTCTACAGGGCCAGCCGCCATTTCGATTTTCCAGCATTTTCGATAAGCAAATCTTATGGATTTCAAGCAACTGCGTTATTTCGTCGCGGTGTATGAAGAAGGCCACGTAGGCCGTGCCGCGGAGCGCCTGTCGATCTCTCAGCCAGCCTTGTCGCAACAGATTCGCCAACTGGAGCAGAACCTCGATGTGAGCCTGTTCGAGCGCAGCAGCAAGCGCCTGTTACCGACGCTGGCGGCGCACACCCTATACAACCATGCATTGCCGCTCATTGATGGCATGCAGCAAGCCGTCGAGGCGCTGCGCAACTTCAAGGGCCAGGCCATGCGCACCCTGGCCATCGGCGTGCTGCAAACCGTGCACACCAGCCTGGTGCCGCAGATGCTCGAGCGCGTGCGCAAGGCCCAGCCCCATCTGGTGGTGCAGATCTACGAATTGACCGGGCTTGAGATCGAGCGCCGATTGCTCAACGGCGCGCTCGACATTGGCATCAGCTACCTGCCGCCACGTCAGCCGGGCCTGCACGGCGTGTTGCTGTATGAAGATGAGTTGAAGGTGGTGATTCCCGAAGACCATCCGTTGCGCGAATTCAAGAAAGTCTCGTTGAAACAGGCAGCCGAACTGCCGATGTTGCTGCTGGGGGAGGAGTTTCAAGTCAGGCAGATCTGGCAGGGCCAGTTGGCCAACCTGGGACGGCGCCCGCAGGTGCAGGCCGAACTCAATACCATGGTGGGCATTCTCGACAGCCTGCCTCACACCCGGCTGGCGACGGTACTGCCGGGCCGCTCCCAGGACGAACACAACAGCAAGGCGCTGCTGTGGAAACCGTTGAGTGAACCCAGGGTGGCGCTGAAGGTAGGCTTGGTATGCCGCGATGTGCAGCGCCAGCAGGCGACGATGGCGTTGCTGCGCACCTTGCTCGAAGATGTGATGAATGCCCCGCAGGCAAGTGCCTGACTTTTTCGCGGGCAAAAGAAAACCCCGCCGAAGCGGGGCTTTGCAGACTGTTTCCCTGACATCCATTTCACTCCGCCGTCCTGGCAGAATCCTACGTGTCCGTGTTGTTGCTTTGCGCTTCCTGCGCGACGTCCATGTGAAGTAGATTAGCCGTGGATCCAATTTGGCGATAGAGGACGAATAGCAGCACGTCATGTAAGAGAATGCTTACATGCCCTCCTCGCCCTTAAAACAAGGCCTCATCCATCAGGAACAACGATTCGCTACCGGCTTTTACCGACGCACTCAACGAGTGGATACGCGGTAACAAGCGGGCGAAGTAGAAGCGTGCGGTGCCCAGTTTGCTGGCGTAGAACGCTTCCTCGTTCTCCTTGCCCAACGCGGCCTTGGCCATGCGCGCCCACATGTAGGCGTAGGCCATGTAGCCGAACGCATGCAGGTACTCCACCGACGCCGCACCGATTTCATTCGGGTTGTGCTTGGCGCGATCCAGCACCCAGGCCGTCAATTCATCCAGGTTATCCACCGCAGCGCTGAGCGGCTTGGTGAACTCGGCCAACTCTGGGCCCGACTCAGCGATGAACTGGCGGATCTCATCGGCGAACAGGGTGTAGAAAGCACCGCCGCTGCCGACGATCTTGCGGCCCATCAAGTCCAGGGCCTGAATGCCATTGGTGCCTTCGTAGATCTGGGTGATGCGCACGTCACGCACCAACTGCTCCTGGCCCCACTCGCGAATGTAGCCATGGCCGCCGAATACTTGCTGGCCGAGCACGGTAGTTTCCAGGCCCAGGTCGGTGAGGAAGGCCTTGGCAACGGGGGTCAGCAATGCCACCAGGTTATCCGCGCGCTCCCGAGCAGCTGCATCGTCACTGAACTTGGCGATGTCCAACTGCGTCGCCACATAAGTGGAGAACGCCCGACCGCCTTCGTTTGCTGCCTTCATGGTCAGCAGCATGCGGCGTACATCCGGATGCACGATGATCGGGTCTGCCACTTTGTCCTTGGCCTGTGCCCCCAGTGGGGAGCGGCTCTGCAAGCGGTCGCGGGCATATTCAATCGCGTTCTGATAGGAACGCTCGCCGGAGGCCAAGCCCTGGATCCCCACCCCCAGGCGCTCATAGTTCATCATGGTGAACATCGCCGCCAGGCCGCGGTTGGGCTCACCCACCAGGTAACCCACCGCCTCGTCGAAATTCATCACGCAGGTCGCGGACGCCTGAATCCCCATCTTGTGTTCAATCGAACCACAGGTTACCGGGTTACGCGCGCCCAGGCTGCCATCGGCATTGACCAGGAACTTCGGCACCAGAAACAACGAGATGCCCTTGGGCCCGGCCGGTGCATCCGGCAGCTTGGCCAGCACCAGGTGGATGATGTTTTCGGTCAGATCGTGTTCGCCACCGGTGATGAAAATCTTGGTGCCGCTGACTTTGTAGGAGCCGTCTGCCTGAGGCTCGGCCTTGGTGCGGATCATTCCCAGGTCGGTGCCGGCATGGGCTTCGGTCAAGCACATGGAACCGGCCCACTCACCGGAATACATCTTCGGCAGGTAGGCTGCCTTGAGCGCTTCACTGGCGTGGGTGTTGATCGATACACAGGCGCCGGAAGTCAGCATCGGGTACAGGCCGAATGCCAGGCTCGACGAGTTGATCATTTCTTCGACCTGCGCCGACACCGCCTTGGGCATGCCCATGCCGCCATAGGTCGGGTCGCCGCCCACTCCCACCCAACCGCCTTCGGCATAGGTGCTGTAGGCCTGGGGGAAGCCGTCCGGGGTGCTGACTGCGCTGTCCTTCCAGTGGCAGCCTTGCTCATCGCCGCCGCGGCTGAGGGGGGCGATGGATTTGGCGGTGACTTTGCCGGCTTCTTCGAGGATCGCCTCAACGGTTTCGGCATCAACGCTGTCTGCCAACGCCGGCAACTGGGACCAAGTCTTGGCGACCTCAAAAACTTCGTTGAGGACGAAGCGCATATCACGCAACGGCGCTTTGTAATCAGCCATGGCAAACCTCGTGAGAACGTGAAAAGTGATTCGATAGGATCGGTTTTACAAGCTCCGAGTGTACCCGAACAACTTTTCAGACACATAGGGTCCACTTGTGACCGACAGGTATTTTTAAGTCACTCCAGCTGGAATGCCGCCCCGGAAAGACTCATCAGGCATTCGCTGCCCGCTTCCACGGCGGCGCGGTGGGTGGTGGTACGCGGCAGTAGACGCTTGAAGTAGAAATCGCACGTGGCCAGCTTGGCCTGGGTGAACGCGGCGTCGTCCTGAGACTGGGCGGCAATCGCCATGCGCAACCACAGGTAAGCCAGGATGATATAGCCGCTGTACATCAGGTAATCCATCGCCGCGGCGCCCACTTCGTCAGGATTTTTCATCGCCGCCATCCCGACTTTGGTGGTCAACTCACCCCACTCCTGATTGAGCTGATTGAGCCGCGCCACATGCGCTTTCAATTGCGGATGCTCGGCCTGCGCCCCACAGAACTTATGCACGATCTTGGTAAACCCGCGCAGCAGTTTGCCTTGGCTACCCAGCACTTTGCGCCCCAGCAAATCGAGGGCCTGGATACCGTTGGTGCCTTCATAGATCGGCGCAATCCGCGCATCGCGTGCCAGTTGCTCCATGCCCCACTCACGAATATAGCCATGGCCGCCAAATACCTGCATGCCATGGTTGGTCACCTCCAGACCGGTTTCGGTCATGAAAGCCTTGCAGATCGGCGTAAGGAAGGCCAACAAGTCTTCGGCCTCCTGGCGATGGCCGGCGTCGCTGCCCAGATGAGCAGTATCGAGCAGTTGCGCGGTAAAGTAGGTCAGTGCGCGGTTGCCCTCGTTAAAGGCTTTCATGGTCAGCAGCATGCGGCGTACATCAGCATGCACGATAATCGGGTCAGCAGCTTTCTCCGGGGCTTTGGCGCCGGTCAGCGAGCGCATTTGCAGGCGCTCACTGGCATATTTGATCGCGCCCTGGAAACTTGCTTCACCATTGCACAGGCCCTGCATGCCGGTGCCCAGGCGGGCGTGGTTCATCATGGTGAACATGCAATTGAGGCCCTTGTTCGCCTCGCCAATCAAAAATCCCTTGGCGCCATCGAAATTCAGCACGCACGTGGCCGAAGCCTTGATGCCCATCTTGTGTTCGATGGAGCCGCAGTGCACTGCGTTGCGCTCACCCGAGCCCGCATGGAACTTGGGCACGATAAACAGCGAAATTCCCTTGGTACCCGCAGGCGCATCCGGCAACTTGGCCAACACCAGGTGGATGATATTGGCGCTCATGTCGTGCTCACCGGCCGAGATGAAGATCTTGCTGCCGGTGATTGCATAACCCCCATCGGCCTGGGGCACGGCGCGGGTCTTGATCAGGCCCAGGTCGGTGCCGCAGTGGGCTTCGGTCAGGCACATAGTGCCGGTCCATTCGCCAGCGGTGAGCTTGGTCAGGTAGGTAGCTTTCTGTTCGTCGGTACCGTGGGCGTGGATAGCCGACATGGCGCCGTGGGTCAGGCCCGGGTACATGCCCCAAGAGGTATTGCTGGAACCGATCATCTCGCTCAACACCAGGCCCAGGGAATGGGGCAAGCCCTGGCCGCCGTAGGCCGGGTCCGCCGCCACGCCGTGCCAGCCGCCTGCCACGTATTGGGCGAAGGCTTCCTTGAAGCCCTTGGGTGTGGTCACCACGCCATTGTCGAAATGGCAGCCCTCTTCATCGCCACTGCGGTTGAGTGGCGCGAGCACGTTTTCGCAGAACTTCGCGCCTTCCTCAAGGATCGCACTGACCATGTCCGGGCTGGCGTCCGTTGCGCCCAGGGCCGCGTAATGGCCGTGGAAATCGAACACGTTGTCGATCAGAAAGCGCATGTCGCGCAAGGGAGCTTTGTACTCAGGCATGGCAATGTCTCCGGCAGCAGATGCTTCCAAGCTACTGCTGGCACCGCCTGTGGACAATCACTGTAGCGCTGCTGAATACAGCGCCATTACTCAACCGGCAGCGCTTTGCATGCGTACCGCGCCACGTCGGGTTCGGCCGGCCGCGACCACACAGTTACGCCCCGCGCCCTTGGCGGCGTACAACGCCTGGTCGGCGGACTTGAGCACTTCCTCGGGGCTGCGCTGATCGGCCTGGCGCTCGGCCACACCGATGCTGACCGTCACCGACACACTGGATGCGCCGCTACCCGCACGCCGCTGGCGGCCTTGATGGTCGTCATGGGGGCGGTCCGGGTTGCGCAACTTGATAGCGTAGCCGGCGATGATCTCGCGGATCTCCTCCAGATGCGGCACGCATTCATCCAGGGTCTTGCCGGCAAACACCACGGCAAACTCTTCACCGCCATACCGGTAGGCTCGCCCGCCGCCGCTGACCTTGGACAACTTGCTCGCCACCAGACGCAACACCTGGTCTCCCACGTCATGGCCATGGGTGTCGTTGAAACGCTTGAAGTGGTCCACATCGCTCATCGCCAGCACATAGTTGCGCCCCAGCCGCTGCATGCGCTCGTTGAGGGCCCGTCGCCCGGGCAAGCCGGTCAGCTCGTCGCGAAATGCCATTTGATAGGCCTCATGGGCCACACCGGCGGCGATCATCAGCATCACCTGGCTGCACATGATGTTAAGGGTGAATGGCAGGATGAAGGTTTGCGGCAACATCCAGAACATCCCCAGCAACCCCACCAGTTGCGCGGCGTGCAGCGGGCGCGGCTGGTACCAGTACTGTGCGGCCAGGGTGATGAAGCCGATCAGGAACATGGGGTATGACAGTTGGATCAGGCTCATCCAGGCGCCATGCAGCACCGGCCAGCGAATCTCCGCCAGCCAGCCCAGCAAGGCCTGGGGGAAGCTTTGCTCCAGCGCCAGCGCCACACTGCCCACCGCCAGCAGAACCGCGCAGCGGGCGACGAAGTCACGGAACAGATGGGTCTTTTCTTGCCACAGCGCATAGATGCTGAACAGCAATGGCAACAGCAGGCAGCACAGATGGAACACCACGGCAGCGTCTTCACGCACGCGGCCATTGTCGCGGTAGAAATCGGTCTGGGTATCCAGCAGAAAATAGGCGACGTACACCGTGACCATCAGGAACAGTTCACGCTGGCGTCGATACACCGCGCAATAGGCGCCGCCGAGCAGCAGGACCAGGGTGGGCAGCACGTTGAACAGCGAGGTGAAGAAGACGCTCAGGTCCTTGACGTACGCAGCCGAGAGCCCGGCCAGCAACAGCAGCAGCGAAGGGAGGAAATGGCTGAAACGTACAGCGGAGACGCGTGACAAGGGTAAAGCTCCGACCCGCTAACAAATAATGGCACTGTGCCTCCAATCGATCAGTAAAGCACAACCGACCGACCATGTATCACATTGCCATCACTGTAACGGCAGCGGGTTGCAATCCCTGAGTGCATCACTGCGGTTTTTTATGCACGCCTTCTGTAGGAGCGAGCTTGCTCGCGAAGATCCCATAGGCACCGCGCTTATCCAGAATGCCCGCGTTATCGTTAACGACCTTCGCGAGCAAGCTCGCTCCTACACAAGTGCAAAAAAACCGCCGCGTCCCGAAGGAGGCGGCGGTTTTTTAAAGAGCCCGGTAAGGCTTAGTAAGCCAGGCCGAAGTCTTCTTCTTTCATGTCCATCAGGTTGCTGGCGCCCGACAGCATGGTCGCCACGTGGGTGCGGGTACGCGGCAGGATGCGCTGGAAGTAGAAGCGTGCGGTCTGCAACTTGGCAGTGTAGAACGCTTCTTCGGTGGTGCCGGCAGCCAGCTTCTCGGCGGCCAGGCGTGCCATGTCGGCCCAGAAGTAAGCCAGGCACGCATAACCGGAATACATCAGGTAGTCCACCGAGGCGGCACCGACTTCTTCACGGTCTTTCATCGCAGCCATACCGACCTTCATGGTCAACTCGCCCCACTCTTTGTTCAACGCCGCCAGCGGAGCAACGAACTCTTTGACAGCCTCGTTACCTTCGTTGGCCTGGCAGAACTTGTGCACGATCTTGGTGAAGCCCTTGAGCGCTTCGCCCTGGGTCATCAGCACTTTACGGCCGAGCAAGTCCAGGGCCTGGATGCCGGTGGTGCCTTCGTACAGCATCGAAATGCGGCTGTCGCGAACGTTCTGCTCCATGCCCCACTCGGCGATAAAGCCGTGGCCGCCGTAGATCTGCACGCCGTGGTTGGCCGATTCAAAACCGACTTCAGTCATGAACGCCTTGGCGATTGGAGTCATGAACGCCAGCAAGCCGTCGGCCTGTTTCTTGGCTTCGTCGTCGGTGCCGTACTTGACGATATCCACTTGCTTGGCGGTGAAGTACACCATCGCACGATTGCCTTCGGCGAAGGCTTTCATGGTCAGCAGCATGCGGCGCACGTCAGGGTGCACGATGATCGGGTCGGCGGCTTTGTCCGGCGCTTTCGGGCCAGTCAGGGAGCGCATCTGCAAGCGATCACGGGCATATTTCAAGCCGCCCTGGAAGCCGATCTCGGCGTGGGACAGGCCCTGCAGCGCAGTCCCCAGGCGAGCGGTGTTCATGAAGGTGAACATGCAGTTCAGGCCTTTGTTCGCCGGGCCGATCAGGAAACCGGTGGCCGCGTCGAAATTCATCACGCAGGTGGCGTTGCCGTGGATGCCCATCTTGTGTTCCAGGGAGCCACAGGTCACGGCATTGCGTTCACCCACTGAACCATCGGCGTTGGGCAGGAACTTGGGCACGATAAACAGCGAGATACCCTTAGTGCCGGCCGGTGCATCCGGCAGGCGGGCCAGTACGATGTGGACGATGTTGTCGGCCATGTCGTGTTCACCGGCCGAGATGAAGATCTTGGTACCGGAGACTTTGTAGGAACCGTCGGCCTGAGGCTCGGCCTTGGTGCGCAACATGCCCAGGTCGGTGCCGCAGTGCGGCTCGGTCAGGCACATGGTGCCGGTCCATTCGCCCGACACCAGTTTGGTCAGGTAAGCCTCTTGCTGCTCAGGGGTGCCGTGCTCGGAAATGGTGTTCATCGCACCGTGGGAGAGCCCTGGGTACATGCCCCACGACCAGTTGGCGGCCCCCACCATTTCGCTCACCGCCAGGCCCAGGGATTCCGGCAGACCTTGGCCGCCGTGCTCCACATCGTGGGCCAGGCTTGGCCAGCCGCCTTCGACGAATTGCTTGTAGGCTTCTTTAAAGCCAGTAGGGGTTTTGACGCCTGACTCACTCCACGTACACCCTTCGATGTCGCCCACGCGGTTCAACGGTGCCAGTACTTGCTCACAGAACTTGGCGCCTTCTTCGAGGATGGCGTCAACCATGTCCGGGGTAGCGTCCTGGCACGCCGGCAGGCTCTGATAGTGCGCTTCATAACCGAGCAGTTCGTCACGAACGAAGCGAATATCACGCAAGGGGGCCTTGTAGTCAGGCATAGCGATAAACCTCTGCTGATGTATCTGGGATGAACAACCGCGTGGATTTGTTATGGCGGTCAAACAGGTGTTTGAAACATACGTTTACGACCTAGGGTTGTCAAGCATCGGTCAGCTGCCGTTTGTCTTGACGCGGGTCAGCGTCAGGCACGCTAAGGCCTGCGGCGGGATGCCACACAGAACTTTTAGGAAAGATGAAGTTTTTTGTAGGAGCGAGCTTGCTCGCGAAGGACATCAGCACACCGTGCTAGTCCAGGCGGTACGCGTTATCGTTGGCGTTTTTCGCGAGCAAGCTCGCTCCTACAGGGTGGGACGGGATCAGGCGTAGGTATCGATCAAGGTACCGAGCATTTCATCCGAAGCCTTGGCGACTTTCGCCCCCAGCTCGACTTGAAACTTGCCCTGGGCCATTTCCACCATGTTGCTTGCCGAGTTGGACGCTTGGGCGCGGTCATTGGCTTGCAGACGGTCGCTTTGCGCGGCCGATGGCTGGGTGGTCGCGGCGCTGGCAATCTTGCCGGCCGCCTGGTCGACACGGTTCTGCCCGGTCTGAATGCTGCTCAGGCCCGAATAAAACGCGCTGCTTCCAGAGATGTCCATGGCGTAAGCCTGCCTTTGAGAAAATCGTGAAGCCCGATTGAACCAGACATCCTGGCAAAAGGCCCGTCAAAAACACTAATGGCATATTGCCTTAGCGATAGCCAAAATCAGTCAAGCAGGTCCAGCTCCAGGTACTCGGCCACTGCGGCGGCCCCGGCATGTTTGAGTTTCGGCACTCGCCCCAGGCAAGGCGCGGGCAAGCGCTCAGCCAGGGTTGCGAGATTTTCTTCCAGACGGGAGGTCTTGGGGTCGATGATGTTCGCCACCCAACCCGCCAGCGGCAAGCCGTCCCGTGCGATGGCTTCGGCGGTGAGCAACGCGTGGCTGATACAACCCAGGCGCACCCCAACCACCAGGATCACCGGCAGCTTGAGCGCTATGGCCAGATCCGACAGGTTGGCCTGGTCAGCCAAGGGTACGCGCCAACCGCCCGCGCCTTCGATCAAGGTGAAATCTGCCCCCCGTGCCAGGACTTGCTGCATGGGTTTGAGCAGTGATTGCACCGTCAACGCGACACCCGCCTCGCGCGCAGCCAGATGCGGCGCGATAGCCGGCTCGAATGCTACCGGGTTGACCTCGGCATAGCTCAGCGACACGGAACATTCGGCCAACAGCGCCAAGGCATCGGCATTGCGCAAGCCTTGGGCAGTCAGTTGGCAACCCGACGCCACCGGTTTTCCGGCTGCCGTACTTTTACCTGCCAGCCTGGCGGCATGCAGCAGGCCAGCCGCAATAGTGGTTTTGCCCACATCGGTGTCGGTGCCGGTGATGAAATAAGCGGCGCTCATGCAGGTTTCTCCAATACGGCATACACCACTTGGTAGGTAGCGGGCAGGCCCTGGGCCTGGCGCAACTGCTCGTAAGCCTCGACCAATGCCATAATCCGTGCGCGGCCCGTTAACCCTCCCGGGCGGCCAGGATTGAGGTTATGGGCGCCCAAAGCCTTGAGTTCGTGGGTCAGGCTGCGCACATCCGGGTAATGCAGCACATGGGGCTGCCGCTCCAGGCTTATCACCCGCAAACCACTGGCCGCACACAGTTGTTGATAAGCCTCGAAAGTGCGGAAGCGATTGACGTGGACCAAGCCGTCCGCCGCCCGCCAGCTTTCGCGCAGTTCATCCAGGGTGCCTGTGCACAGGCTCGCGAAGGCCAGCACACCGCCCGGTTGCAATACCCGACGAGCTTCACTGAGTACTGCATCGAAATGTGCGCACCATTGCACCGCCAGGCTGGAGAAGAGCAACTCGACGCTGTCAGCCTTAAGCGGCAAGCGTTCCGCATCACCGGCGATGAAGTGCTGCGCACCGCCCAAAGGCCGCGCATGGTTGAGCATGCCTTCGGCGATATCCAGCGCGATGCCTTCGCTTACAGGCAAACGCTCACCCAGTACCCGGCTGAAATAGCCCGTGCCGCAGCCCATATCCAGCCAGCGTTGTGGCCAAAGGTTGGATGGCAAACGGTTGAGCAATTCATGCCCCACCGCCCGCTGCAACTCGGCCACGCTGTCATAGCTGGCCGCTGCACGGGAAAACGAGGCGGCGACGTGGCGCTTGTCCGGCAATGCGCCAGGCAGACAGGGATGGGATAAATCAGTCATCAACACACTCATGCAAAAAAGCCTGGATGGCCCCCGCTACACCGTGGGGGTCTTCCAGGAGAAACGCGTGACCGGCCTGTTCAATCAGGCCGACTTCTACATCGGGGAGCAATGCCAGCAGGTCACTGGCGGCTTCGGCAGGCACCAGCCCATCCAAGCCGGCAAACACATGCAACTGCGGCCCGCGAAATGCCTGCAAGGCGGCTCGGGTATCCAGTTGGGCCAGCAGCTCCAGGCCTGGCATCAAGACGCTCGGGGATGTATTCGGCGCACCGCTGACCAGCAATCGCGACAGTCCGCGGGGGTCTGCAGCGCCCTTGGCGCACAGCAGGCCGAAGCGCTTGAGCGTGACCTGGGAGTCGGCATTGCAGCCCGCCAGGAATGCATCGAAGGTCTCGGCCGGCATCCCGTGGGGCCAGCCGTCGTGGGCGACGAAACAGGGGTTGCTCGCCAGAGTCAGCAGACCGCAGCAACGCTCGCCGCGCCGCGCCGCCAGTTCTGAAGCGAGCATGCCGCCCAAGGACCAACCACCGAGCCAGACGTTGTCCGGCAGCGTGGCATCGAGCTCGTCGAGCCATTCACCCACATCACTGGAATCCAGCGCCGGCAAAGGCTCGATTTGTACCCGCAGATGCTCGTTCAGGCCGTGCAGTGCAGCGGCCAGCGGCTCCAGCGGCGACACACCAAGCCCCCAGCCGGGCAGCAATATCAGTCGATTACGCATGGTCGCGCTCCGAGGCGCCTAACAAGCGGAAACACTCTTCCAACCCGTTTAACAATAGCTGCACCTGCGCCTCGCTGTGGGCTGCCGTTAATGTCACCCGTAAGCGAGCAGTTCCGGCGGGCACGGTAGGCGGGCGGATCGCAGTTACCATCAGGCCGCGCTCGCGCAACATTTGCGACAGGCGCAACGCCCGGGCGCTGTCACCAATCAGGATCGGCTGGATCGGCGTAAAGCTGTCCATCAACGCCAGACCCATCTGCTCTGCGCCCTGGCGGAACTGGCGGATCAACCCGTTGAGGTGATCGCGGCGCCACTGTTCATGGCGCAACAGCTCCAGGCTTTTCAGAGTGGCGCAGGCCAGTGCCGGGGGTTGGCTGGTGGTGTAGATATACGGGCGGGCAAACTGGATCAGGCTTTCGATCAACTCCTCGCTGCCAGCCACAAATGCCCCGGCGGTGCCGAAGGCCTTGCCCAAGGTGCCAACCAGCACCGGCACGTCGTCCTGGCTCAAGCCAAAATGTTCGACGATACCGCCTCCATGGGCGCCCAGCGGGCCAAACCCATGGGCGTCATCCACCATCAGCCAGGCACCTTTGGCCTTCGCTTCACGGGCCAGCGCGGGCAGATCGGCCAGGTCGCCGTCCATGCTGAACACACCATCGGTGACCACCAGCGTACTGCCAGTGGCCTTCTCCAGGCGCTTGGCCAGGCTGCCCGCGTCGTTATGCAGGTAGCGGTTGAACCGCGCTCCGGACAGCAAGCCGGCATCCAGCAATGACGCGTGGTTGAGACGGTCTTCCAGCACCGTATCGCCCTGCCCCACCAATGCCGTGACCGCGCCGAGGTTGGCCATGTAGCCGGTAGTGAACAGCAGCGCACGCGGGCGCCCGGTCAAATCAGCCAGGGCTTCTTCCAACTCATGGTGCGGCGTGGCGTGGCCCACCACCAGATGCGAAGCGCCACCGCCCACGCCCCAACGGGCCGCTCCGGCGCGCCAGGCCTCGATCACCTGCGGGTGATTGGCCAGGCCCAGGTAATCGTTATTGCAGAACGCCAACAATGGCTGGCCATCCACCACCACTTCGGGCCCTTGAGGGCTCTGCAGCAGCGGGCGTTGACGGTATAGATGTTCGGCACGGCGGGCAGCGAGGCGCGCGGCGAGATCAAAAGACATGCAGGCCTCGATTTGGCGGGTTCAACTGGATCAAATAATGTGGGAGCAAGCCCCCTCCCACATTGGGCCCCCATTTCAATCAGACGACAGCGTTATAGAACTGCTCGCTGCTCTTTTGCTCCACCAGCGCCTGCTCGATCGCCGCTTGGTGCACTTCATCGGCATGCTCTTCGCGAGCTTCAGGCAGGATGCCCAGGCGTGCGAACAGTTGCATGTCCTTGTCAGCCTGCGGGTTGGCGGTGGTCAGCAGTTTGTCGCCGTAGAAGATCGAGTTGGCGCCGGCAAAGAACGCCAGGGCCTGCATCTGCTCGTTCATGGCCTCGCGGCCGGCGGACAGGCGCACGTGGGATTTCGGCATGAGGATGCGCGCCACCGCCAGCATGCGGATGAAATCGAAAGGGTCGATGTCGTCGGCGTTCTCCAGCGGCGTACCGGCAACCTTTACCAACATGTTGATCGGCACCGACTCCGGGTGCTCGGGCAGGTTGGCCAACTGGATCAGCAGGTTGGCGCGGTCGTCAAGGGACTCGCCCATGCCGAGGATGCCGCCCGAGCAGATCTTCATCCCCGAATCACGCACGTAGGCCAGGGTTTGCAGGCGCTCGCCGTAGGTACGGGTGGTGATGATCGAACCGTAGAACTCCGGCGAGGTATCGAGGTTGTGGTTGTAGTAATCCAGGCCAGCCTGGGCCAGGGCCTCGGTCTGGTCCTGGTCGAGGCGCCCGAGGGTCATGCAGGTTTCCAGGCCCATGGCCTTCACGCCTTTGACCATCTCCAACACGTAGGGCATGTCCTTGGCCGACGGGTGTTTCCACGCCGCGCCCATGCAGAAGCGCGTCGAGCCGATGGCCTTGGCGCGGGCGGCCTCTTCGAGGACCTTCTGCACTTCCATCAGCTTTTCTTTTTCCAGGCCGGTGTTGTAGTGGCCCGACTGCGGACAATATTTGCAATCTTCCGGGCAGGCGCCGGTCTTGATCGACAGCAAGGTCGATACCTGCACGCGATTGGCGTCGAAATGCGCGCGGTGCACGGTCTGCGCCTGGAACAACAGGTCATTGAATGGCTGCACGAACAGGGCTTTGACTTCGGCTAAGGACCAATCGTGACGCAGGGTGGCAGAGGTGCTGGCGCTCATGGGCGATTCCTTGATTATTCTTTGGCAAGCGCTGCGGGAAGGGCAATACCCACAGGCACGACACGGATGCCCGGCATATTTAAGGAAGAATCATGCACTGTCAACCTGAGCACAAACACCAAGTCTACATCTGGTCAAAAATTATACAGAGCTGCTTGATCTGCGATGAATGCACTGAGTCAGTCGAAAGTGTGTGCAATGCCTGCGAAACAGAATTGCCATGGCTGATAGAGCAGTGTGAGCGCTGCGCCCTGCCCTTGCCGATGGAAGGGTTAATATGCGGGCAGTGCCAGAGGCACCCACCGGCTTTCAAGCAGGTCGTCACGCCATGGACCTATAACTTTCCCATCGACACCCTCATCAGCCGCTTCAAGCATCAGGCCCGTTGGCCGCTGGGGCGCATGCTGGCACGCCTGCTAGCGCAACACCTGCAACACCGCTTCGACAACGCTGAACTTGACCGACCCGACCGCCTGTTGCCGGTGCCCATGGCCCGTAAACGTCTGCGCGAGCGCGGCTTTAATCAAGCGTTGATGGTGGCCCGCTGGCTCAGTAAAGCTCTCGATATTCCCTACCATGAACACGCGTTATTACGCCCTCATGAAACCGTCGCGCAGCAAGACTTGGATGCCAAGGCGCGCAAACGCAACCTGCTCAACGCCTTTGCCCTGGCACCCGACGCCCACGTAGCAGGGCAACACCTGGCATTGGTAGACGACGTACTCACCACCGGCGCCACGGCCCACAGCCTGGCGCGATTGTTGATAGGTGCCGGCGCACGCCAGGTCGACATTTATTGCCTGGCCCGCACACCCAGACCCGGCGCCTGACTTGACTCTCCTGCGCCAGGACGGCAACGTCCGCTCATCTCATCCAGACGTATGCCCATGTCCCTGCCCAGCCCCCTCAACCAGCACATCATCCGTCGCCCCCAGCGCATTGCCCTGCTGGGGCATATCGCCGAGCAGGGTTCCATCACCCGTGCGGCCAAAAGCGCCGGGTTGAGTTACAAGGCTGCCTGGGACGCCATCGACGAGCTGAACAACCTGGCGCAAAAACCGCTGGTTGAACGCAGCGTCGGTGGCAAGGGTGGTGGCGGCGCCAAGCTGACGCAAGAAGGTGAACGGGTGTTGCGCCTCTACCAGCGCCTGCAAGTGTTGCAGGCCGAGCTGCTCGGTTCGGACGAAGCGGCCAGTGACTTCAACCTGCTCGGCCGCTTGATGCTGCGCACCAGTGCGCGCAACCAATTGCACGGCCAGGTCATCGCCATCGACAGCCATGGGCGCAATGACATGATTCGCCTGCAGCTGGCCGGCGGTCTGCATCTGGACGCGCAGATCACCCACGACAGCACCCAACGACTGGAACTGCAGATCGGCGTGGAAGTGGTCGCCCTGATCAAGGCCGGGTGGCTTGAGTTACTGGCGATCGGGCAGACTGAAACACCTGGACACAATTGCATGAGCGGTGTGATCGAGACGATTCTCGACGCGCAGGACGGCCCCAGTGAGGTGCGTGTCGCCCTGCCCAACGGCCAGGTGCTATGCGCGCTGGCACCGCCCGCTGCGCTCCAGGCCCTCAATGCGATCGAGGGTCAGCCAATCCGCGTGCAATTTGCCCCCAGCAACGTGTTGCTCGGCACGCCGGTGTAGTGGGCGAACGTCTTCAAACTGCAACAATCTGGTCACAAGTGCTGCTTAAGGTGTCTGCAAAAACCGCAGGGAGCCTGAGATGAGCCTATTAGAAGAAAACCAAGCCACTGACCTTGAACAGATGGTCGGCCTCACCCGTCGTCGCTTTATCGGCGCAGGTGCCCTGTGCGGCGCGGCGATGTTCCTGGGTGGCAACTTGCTGAGCCGCAGCGCCCTGGCTGTGAATGCCACATCTGCCAGCCCATTGCTGGGCTTCGCCAGCATCGCCGCCGCCACCAGCGACACCATCACCCTACCCCCTGGCTACAGCGCTTCGGTGTTGATCAGTTGGGGCCAGCCACTGCACAAGAACGCGCCGGCTTTCGACCCGTCCGGCAATGGTACGGCCAAGGCGCAGGAACAACAGTTCGGCGACCACAACGACGGCATGAGCCTGTTTCCCTTCCCGGGCGACAACAACCGCGCGCTGATGGCGATCAACAACGAGTACACCAACTATCGCTACCTCTTCGCCCACGGCGGTGCACCGCAATCGGCTGAAGAGGTACGCAAGGCCCTGGCCAGCGAAGGCGTGTCGGTCATCGAAGTACGGCGCAAGGGCGACACCTGGCAGTTCGTCCAGGACTCGCGCTACAACCGGCGCATCCACGGCAATTCACCGATCCGCTTGAGCGGCCCCGCCGCCGGCCATGACTGGCTGAAAACCCGCGCCGACAAAAGCGGCAAGCAAGTCCTCGGCACGTTCCAGAACTGCGCCAACGGCAAGACCCCCTGGGGCACCTACCTGACCTGCGAAGAGAACTTCACCGACTGCTTCGGCAGCAGCAACCCGCAACAAGCTTTCGACGCCGGGCAGAAGCGCTACGGCGTGGTAGCCGCCAGCAAAGACATCAACTGGCACCCGCACGACCCACGCTTCGACATGGCCCAAAACCCCAATGAACTCAATCGCCATGGCTGGGTAGTGGAAATCGACCCATTCGATCCGCAATCCACTCCGGTCAAGCGCACGGCACTGGGTCGCTTCAAGCACGAAAACGCCGCCCTCGCCGAGACCCGCGACGGCCGCGCCGTGGTGTACATGGGCGACGATGAGCGCGGTGAGTTCATCTACAAATTCGTCAGCCGCGATCAGATCAACCACGACAATCCGAAAGCCAACAAAGACCTGCTCGACCACGGCACCTTGTACGTGGCCATCTTCGACGTCGGCGACGGCGATGCCGATCGTCCCAAAGGCAAAGGTCAATGGGTTGAACTCACCCATGGCAAAAACGGCATCGACGCCAGCAGCGGTTTCGCCAACCAGGCCGAGGTGCTGATCCACGCACGCCTGGCCGCCAGCGTGGTGAAAGCAACACGCATGGACCGCCCGGAATGGATCGTGGTCAGCCCCACCGACGGCCAGGTTTATTGCACCCTGACCAACAACGCTAAACGCGGCGAAGACGGCCAGCCGGTGGGCGGGCCCAACCCACGGGAGAAAAACCTCTACGGCCAGATCCTGCGTTGGAAGGCCGACGCCGATAACCACGGCGCCACGGACTTCACCTGGGACTTGTTCGTGGTGGCCGGCAACCCTGGCGTGCACGCCGGTACGCCGAAGGGTGGTTCATCCAATATCAGCCCCCAGAACATGTTCAACAGCCCCGACGGTCTGGGTTTCGACAAAGCGGGGCGCCTGTGGATCCTGACCGATGGCGACTACAGCAATGCTGGCGACTTCGCGGGCATGGGCAATAACCAGATGCTGTGTGCCGACCCGAGCACCGGGGAAATCCGCCGTTTCATGGTTGGGCCGGTGGCGTGTGAGGTGACAGGCATCAGCTTTGCACCGGACCAGAAGACCTTGTTCGTGGGGATTCAGCATCCGGGTGAAACCGGTGGTTCGACCTGGCCGGAGCATTTGCCCAATGGCAAGCCGCGTTCGTCGGTGGTGGCGATTCGGCGGGATGATGGTGGGGTTGTCGGCGCCTGACAGGGCCTCATGGGGGCGAGCCCCCTCCCACAATTCTGAATTGCGAATACATTCAAGTGTGGGAGGGGGCTTGCCCCCGATTGCAATAGCACAGCCACCACCTATCCCTGCCCCGGTGCGTTACCATACCCGGCCCGACGCGGCGCCCTGCTGCGCGCAGGAGTTCGCATGGCCCACCCGTTTGAAACCCTCACCCCTGACCTGGTCCTTGACGCCGTTGAAAGCATCGGTTTCCTCAGCGACGCACGCGTATTGGCACTCAACAGCTACGAAAACCGCGTGTACCAAGTGGGTATCGAAGACGCCGAGCCGCTGATCGCCAAGTTCTACCGGCCCCAGCGCTGGACCAACGAGGCGATCCTGGAAGAACACCGCTTCACCTTCGAACTGGCCGAATGCGAAGTACCGGTCGTAGCGCCGCTGATCCACAACGGCGAAAGCCTGTTCGAACACGCAGGTTTCCGCTTCACTCTGTTCCCGCGCCGTGGCGGCCGGGCGCCTGAGCCGGGCAATCTCGACCAGCTCTATCGCCTCGGGCAATTGCTGGGCCGTTTGCACGCAGTGGGTTCCACCCGCCCGTTCGAACACCGTGAAGCTCTGGGCGTGAAGAATTTCGGTCACGATTCCCTCAACACCTTGCTTGAAGGCAACTTCATTCCCAAGAGCCTGCTGCCGGCCTACGAGTCCGTGGCCCGTGACCTGCTCAAGCGCGTGGAAGAGGTGTACAAGGCCACGCCGCACAAGAACATTCGCATGCACGGCGATTGCCACCCGGGCAACATGATGTGCCGCGACGAGATGTTCCATATCGTCGACCTTGACGACTGCCGCATGGGCCCGGCGGTGCAAGACCTGTGGATGATGCTCGCCGGCGACCGTCAAGAATGTCTGGGCCAGCTGTCGGAACTGATGGATGGCTACCAGGAGTTCCACGATTTCGACCCGCGCGAACTGGTCCTGATCGAACCTCTGCGCGCCCTGCGCCTGATGCACTACAGCGCCTGGCTGGCACGCCGCTGGGATGACCCGGCGTTCCCCCACAGCTTCCCGTGGTTCGGCAGCGAGCGGTATTGGGGCGATCAGGTGCTGGCGTTGCGTGAGCAGCTATCGGCGCTCAACGAAGAACCCCTCAAACTCTTCTAACCGCTTTTGCTTTTAATGTGGGAGGGGGCTTGCTCCCGATAGCGGATTATCAGGTGCCATATTTCTCAACTGACAGTCCGTATCGGGAGCAAGCCCCCTCCCACATAAAGCAAAGCGGGCCCCACTGCTGCACAAATATCCTTACAATCGCGCTTTGTTAGCTGCCTAAGCAAGGATTCTGCAATGCAAGCCGCCAACCCTCGCAAGGGGTACATCCTGGGCCTGAGTGCCTACGTCATCTGGGGTCTGTTCCCGCTCTACTTCAAAGCCATCGCCAGCGTACCCGCCGCCGAGATCATCGTGCACCGTGTGCTGTGGTCAGCGCTGTTCGGCGGTTTGCTGCTGGTGGTGTGGAAACATCCCGGCTGGTTCCGCGAGTTGCGCGACAACCCCAAGCGCCTGGCGATCCTGGCTCTCAGCGGTTCGTTGATTGCGGCTAATTGGCTGACCTACGTATGGTCGGTGAACAGCGGGCGCATGCTCGAGGCCAGCCTGGGTTACTACATCAACCCGCTGGTGAATGTGCTGCTGGGCATGCTGATCCTCGGTGAACGCCTGCGGCGCCTGCAATGGATAGCGGTGGGCCTGGCGGCGGTGGGCGTTGCGCAACAGGTCTGGCAGGTCGGCAGCTTGCCATGGGTGTCGCTGGTGCTGGCGTTGACCTTCGGTTTCTATGGCCTGATTCGCAAGCAGGCGCCGGTCAAGGCATTGCCCGGGCTGGTGGTGGAGACCTGGATGCTGGTGCCGATTGCCGTGGCGTGGTTGCTGTTCAACCCGTCGGCCCATAGTGCGCAACTGGAATTCTGGAGCACCTCCGAAGCCTGGTGGCTGGTGGCCGCAGGCCCGGTCACGCTGATCCCACTGGTGTGCTTCAACGCCGCCGCTCGGCATTTGCCCTACACCGCACTGGGCTTTTTACAATACGTCGCGCCGACCCTGGTGCTGTTGGAAGCCGTATTGCTGTTCGGCGAACATCTGGCGCCGGCCACACTGATGGCCTTCGCTTTCATCTGGGCCGGCCTGGCGGTGTACAGCCTGGATGCCTGGCTGAGCGTGCGCAAACGCTGATCAAATAATGTACAACCCCCTGCAAGCCACGGCCTTCGTGGCTTGCAGCGTTCCACCCCAAGGTTATCCACAACCTGATCCCCGCCATGTGTGCACAAGTCCTTGAAACTGCTCGTTTTTTGCTCAACTAGCGGAGAAGCACGGCCGGCGTGGGCTGGCGCCGGGTCTCTACAGGTTATCCACAGGCCCATGCAAGATTTCCATGCATAACCTTGTGGATCGTTACTCCTCCTGACGCAGCTCCACCATCAAGTCATCGGCCAAGGTTTCCAGCGATGCTTGCAAAGTCTCCAGCGACAGGCTCGCTGGCACCTGCAACAACGCTTCGGCATTAAACAGCGGATCACCACTCATGGGCGCCGGGCGCACATCGGTACTCAGGCGTTCCAGATTGACGCCCTGCTGGCTCAACAGCGCGGTGATCTCACGCACAATGCCCGAGCGATCATTGCCCACCAGCGTCATCACAATCGACTTGGACACCGACGCTTGCCCGGTGCTGCCCTCGCCCACCAGCGCACGTATGCCATGCGTGGATAAATCCTCCAACGCGCCCACCAACGCCTGACGCTGCTCGGCCGGCACGCTGACCCGCAGGATCCCGGCAAACTGCCCGGCCATATGTGCCATGCGGCTTTCCAGCCAGTTACCGCCGTGGGCGGCGATGGTCTGGGCGATGCGTTCCACCAGCCCGGGTTTGTCGGCAGCGATAATTGTGAGTACAAGATGGTCCATGGCAACGCCCTCTGGAATTCAATCTACAAGGTGGACCCGGGAGCCCTCGAAAACAAATCGTGTACCATTTTTAGATTTATCTGGAACAATCTAATAGTTTTTTGAGAACATCTGATTCTCCACTGTGACCGTACGACCAAAGTGGGTCGCTAAACGACGTATTTAGTCTAATTTTCACAACCGCAAGTCATCATGTAGTATGCCCAACCGTGCACTACATAATGAAAATCTGAAAAAGCGCATAAGCTCCGCAGAGTGAGGCAAGCAATGACTGAACACGTTCAAGTCGGTGGCCTGCAGGTCGCCAAAGTCCTGTTCGACTTCGTGAACAACGAAGCCATTCCCGGTACCGGCATCACTGCCGACCAGTTCTGGGCCGGTGCTGATAAGGTTATCCACGACCTGGCACCGAAGAACAAAGCCCTACTCGCCAAACGCGACGATTTCCAGGCGCGGATCGATACCTGGCACCAGACGCACGCCGGCCAGGCGCATGACCCGGTGGCCTACAAAGCCTTCCTGCAAGACATCGGATACCTGCTGCCAGAGGCCGCAGACTTCCAGGCCTCGACCCAAAACGTCGACGATGAAATCGCGCACATGGCCGGCCCCCAGCTGGTAGTGCCGGTGATGAACGCCCGCTTCGCCCTCAACGCCTCGAATGCGCGCTGGGGCTCGTTGTATGACGCGCTCTATGGCACCGACGCCATCAGCGAAGCCGACGGTGCCGAGAAGGGCAAGGGCTACAACAAAGTGCGTGGCGACAAGGTCATCGCCTTCGCCCGTGCGTTCCTTGACGAAGCCGCGCCGCTCAGCGCCGGCAGCCACGTCGACTCTACAGGTTACAAAATCGTCGATGGCAAGCTGATCGTCAGCCTCAAAGGCGGCAGCAACAGCGGCCTGCGCGACGATGCGCAATTGATCGGCTTCCAGGGCCCGGCGGCCGAGCCGATTGCGATCCTGCTCAAGCACAACGGCCTGCACTTCGAGATCCAGATCGACGCCAGCACCCCAGTCGGCCAGACCGATGCGGCGGGCGTCAAAGACGTGCTGATGGAAGCCGCGCTGACCACCATCATGGACTGCGAAGATTCCGTCGCCGCCGTGGATGCCGATGACAAGGTGGTGATCTACCGCAACTGGCTCGGCCTGATGAAGGGCGACCTGGCCGAAGAAGTCGCCAAGGGCGGCAAGACCTTCACCCGCACCATGAACCCTGATCGCGTGTACACCGGCGTGGATGGTCAGGACGTGACGCTGCACGGCCGTTCGCTGCTGTTCGTGCGCAACGTTGGCCACCTGATGACCATCGACGCAATCCTCGACAAAGACGGCAACGAAGTGCCGGAAGGCATTCTCGACGGCCTGCTCACCAGCCTGGCGGCGATCCACAGCCTCAATGGCAACAACACACGCAAAAACAGCCGCACCGGCTCGGTGTACATCGTCAAGCCGAAGATGCACGGCCCGGAAGAAGCCGCGTTCACCAACGAGCTGTTCGGTCGCATCGAAGACGTGCTCAACCTGCCACGCAACACCCTCAAAGTCGGGATCATGGACGAGGAGCGCCGCACCACGGTCAACCTCAAGGCCTGTATCAAGGCGGCCAGCGAGCGCGTGGTGTTTATCAACACCGGCTTCCTCGACCGCACCGGCGATGAAATCCACACCTCCATGGAAGCCGGCGCGATGGTGCGCAAGGCGGCCATGAAGGCGGAAAAATGGATCGGCGCCTACGAGAACTGGAACGTCGATATCGGCTTGAGCACTGGCCTGCAAGGTCGTGCACAGATCGGTAAAGGCATGTGGGCGATGCCCGACCTGATGGCCGCGATGCTCGAACAGAAAATCGCCCACCCACTGGCCGGCGCCAACACCGCCTGGGTGCCGTCGCCGACCGCAGCGGCGCTGCATGCGCTGCATTATCACAAGGTCGACGTATTCGCCCGCCAGGCTGAACTGGCCAAGCGCGAGCGTGCGTCGGTGGACGACATCCTCACCATTCCCCTGGCCAGCAACACCGACTGGTCTGAGGAAGAGATCCGCAACGAACTGGACAACAATGCCCAGGGCATCCTTGGTTATGTGGTCCGTTGGATCGACCAGGGCGTCGGCTGCTCGAAAGTGCCGGATATCAACGACATCGGCCTGATGGAAGACCGCGCCACCCTGCGTATCTCCAGCCAGCACATCGCCAACTGGTTGCGCCACGGCATTGTCAATGAAGCCCAGGTGATGGAAAGCCTCAAGCGCATGGCGCCGGTGGTGGACCGCCAGAATGCCGGGGACGCGTTATACCGCCCACTGGCTCCGGATTTCGACAGCAACATCGCGTTCCAGGCGGCGGTGGAGTTGGTGATTGAAGGGACCAAGCAGCCTAATGGGTATACCGAGCCGGTGTTGCACCGCAGGCGTCGGGAGTTCAAGGCTAAAAACGGCCTGTAATGAAAAAGCCCTGATCGAGAGGTCAGGGCTTTTTAGTTGGGTTGAGGGTGACTGAACTAGCGCAATCGGGAGCAAGCCCCCTCCCACATTCTTGAAGTGTTCGCAGTTCAACATGTGGGAGGGGGCTTGCTCCCGATGAGGCCATCACAGCCTCACAAAAATCAGGATGCCATCCCCAACTCCCGCTTCACCAACTTCGCCAACTTCACGCTATCAATCGGCTTGAGCAAGAAATCCACCACGCTCAAATGCATCGCATCGATCACATCCGGCGCCTCCGCGTCCCCCGACATGATGATGATGGGCAGCGCCGCCCGGGTCGACTCACGCACCTGGCGAATCAACTCCAGACCGTTGCTGGGCTGCATGCGCAGGTCAGTGATCAGCAAACCGATGGAGCTGCTCGATTTCAACAAATCCCACGCCGCCGCACCACTGTCGGCGGTCATGCAGCGAATACCGTCCAGCCCCAGAATCTCCGCCAGCAGTTCACGCGCATCCTTGTCGTCGTCCACGATCAGCACGCGTTGTGGCGGTAAATCAGGCTCCAGCATCACGGCGCTCAGCGCCTCGCGCTCGGCATCACTCAAAATATCGTGGTCGGTCATACGTTTCTCAGCGGTTCTAATCAATCTCCCAGCACTCGTCAGACATCTGCGGAAGGGCGAACAATGTGCACTTCGTCGGAAAGTTTGCCTAGTGGGCGTTCTACGGGGTTCGGACGATAGTCATGTAAGGCTTTTCCCTAGTTTTGCGCGGTTCTCATCAACCTAGACTTACGTCCAATGGGCACCCGCCGTGCAGGCGTCGACCATGCAGCACGATAACGACAAAAAACTGCGGTCACTGTTATGAGTAAAGCTGATGCATTCGCACAGGCAGGAAAAACTGCGGTGTTGCAGAACATCCACGGCACCCTGCAATTCCTGCAACGCTTCCCGCCATTCAACCAGATGGAGCAGGCGCACCTGGCATTTCTGGTGGAACAGTGCCAACTACGCTTCTACGGACCCGGCGACAGCATCCTCAAACCCTCTGGTGGCCCGGTCGAGCACTTTTATATCGTCAAGCAGGGCCGCGTCGTCGGCGAACGACCGGACTCGGCCGACACCACCTTCGAAATCACCACCGGCGAGTGCTTCCCCCTCGCCGCGTTGCTGGGCGAGCGCGCTACCCGCACTGAACATAAAGCCGCCGAAGACACCTTTTGCCTGTTACTGAACAAGCCCGCGTTTATCAAGCTGTTCGCCCTTTCCAGCGCTTTTCGGGATTTCGCTTTGCGTGGGGTCAGCAGCCTGCTCGATCAGGTCAACCAGCAGGTACAGCAAAAAGCCGTGGAAACCCTCGGCACCCAATACTCGCTGAACACTCGACTGGGCGAATTGGCCATGCGCCACCCGGTCACCTGCAGCCCGCACACGCCTTTGCGTGAAGCGGTGACGCTGATGCACGAGCAGCAAGTCGGCAGCATTGTGATTGTCGACGAGCACAAGGCGCCACTGGGCATTTTCACCCTGCGTGATCTACGCCAGGTGGTGGCCGATGGCACCAGCGATTTCAGCCAGGGCATTGAAGCTCATATGACCCAGGCGCCATTTTTCCTGAGTCCGGACCACAGCGCCTTCGATGCGGCCATCGCCATGACCGAGCGGCATATCGCCCATGTGTGCCTGGTCAAGGACCAACGCCTGTGTGGCGTAGTATCCGAGCGTGACCTGTTCTCCCTGCAACGTGTGGACCTGGTGCACCTGGCCCGCACCATCCGCAACGCGCCCCGAGTGGAAAACCTGGTGGCGATTCGCGGTGAGATTGGCCAGTTGGTGGAGCGCATGCTCGCCCATGGCGCGTCGTCCACCCAGATCACCCACATCATTACGCTGCTCAACGACCACACCGTGTGCCGCGTGATCGAACTGACCCTCGTGGAAAAAGGCGACCCCGGTGTGCCGTTCAGTTGGCTGTGTTTCGGCAGCGAAGGCCGCCGCGAGCAAACGCTGTACACCGACCAGGACAACGGCATCCTGTTCGAGGCCAGGGACGCTGTCGAAGCCGCCGAAATCCGTGGCCGCTTGCTGCCCCTGGCGCAGCACATCAACCAGAGCCTGGCGCTGTGCGGCTTCAGCCTGTGCAAGGGCAATATCATGGCCGGCAACCCCGAGCTGTGTTTGTCGCGAGTGGAGTGGGCACGGCGCTTCGGTGCATTTATTCGTGAGGCGACGCCGGAAAATCTGTTGGGCTCAAGTATCTATTTTGATTTGCGCGTGGTGTGGGGCGATGAGCGCGGTTGCGAGCAACTGCGCCAGGGCATTCTCGACCAGGTGGCCGATAACCGTTTGTTCCAGCGCATGCTGGCCGAAAACGCACTGCGCCAGCGCCCGCCGGTAGGACGTTTGCGCGAGTTCGTGCTGACCCGTAAAGGCGGCGAGAAAGCTACCCTGGATCTCAAGGTGCAGGGCCTTACCCCCTTCGTAGACGGTGCGCGCTTGCTGGCCCTGGCCAATGGCATCCACGCCAACAACACCCTGGAACGCCTGCGCCAGTTGGTGGCCAAGCAAGTGATCGAGCCGCTGGATGGTGCCGCCTATGAAGAGGCCTACCACTTTATCCAGCAGACCCGTATGCAGCAGCACCAGTTGCAGACCCGTGAAAACCTGCCCTATTCCAACCGCGTCGACCCCGACAGCCTCAACCATCTGGACCGGCGTATCCTGCGTGAAGCCCTGCGCCAGGCCCAGCGCCTGCAAAGCAGCCTGACCTTGCGGTATCAGCTGTGAGTCTGTTCAGTTGGTTACACAAGAAAAAACCTGGGCTGGATGCCGCGCAACAGCAGCGCCTGGCGCAATTGCCCAAGCCTGGCGCATTGGGCGACGGCTCGCTGCGCAGCCAGCGCTGGGTAGTGGTAGACCTGGAAACCAGCGGCCTGAACCTTAATCGTGACCAGGTGCTGTCCATCGGCGCCGTGGTCATCGAGGACGGTGCGGTGGATTTTTCCCAACTGTTTGAACGCACCCTGCAACGTACCGACACCAAGCTCAGCCCCAGCGTGTTGATCCACGGGCTCGGCCCCGGCGCGATTGCCGCCGGCAGCGACCCGGCCGAGGCGCTGCTGGATTTCATGACGTTCGTGGGCGACAGCCCGTTGCTGGCCTTCCATGCGCCCTTCGATCAACACATGCTGGGCCGGGCGCTCAAGGACAGCCTGGATTATCGAATGGCCCACTCCGTGCTGGATGTAGCCGACCTGGCTCCTCTGTTGTGCCCCGACGTCACGCTGCGCGAAGCCGGCCTGGACGACTGGCTCAACCACTTCAAGCTTCAAGCAGGCGAACGCCATCACGCCAGCGCCGACGCACTGGCTACGGCGGAGCTGATGCTGATCCTGTTCAGCCGTGCCAGGCAGCAGCAGATCGACACGCCCCAGGCTCTGCTAGAGCGTTTGGCCCAATGGAAACGCCGTCAACAAGCGCCATCCTTTTAATGGCATCCCGACAGACGCCAATTGCACCCACCTCACGCCTCTGACACAATCGCGAATAATTCTCGTTAGTTAAAGCCCCTTATTTATTCGGTGATGCCGTGTCGTCGGTCCAGACTCCACACAGTGAGCTTGTTGGCGCGTTGTATCGCGACCATCGCGGCTGGCTGCTGGCCTGGCTGCGGCGCAACGTGGCCTGCCCAAGCCGCGCCGAAGACCTGAGCCAGGACACCTTCATGCGCCTGCTGGGCCGGGATGAGCTGCGCGAACCTCGTGAACCCCGGGCGTTCCTGGTGGCCATTGCCAAGGGTTTGCTGTTCGACTACTTCCGCCGCGCCGCCCTGGAACAGGCCTACCTCACCGAATTGATGCTGATCCCGGAAAGCGAACACCCTTCGCCGCAAGAACAGCACCTGATCCTCGAAGACCTCAAGGCCATCGACCGTCTGCTCGGCAGGCTGTCGAGCAAGGCCCGCGCCGCTTTCCTCTATAACCGCCTCGACGGCCTGGGCCATGCAGAAATCGCCCGGCGCCTCGGCGTGTCGGTGCCCCGTGTGCGCCAGTACCTGGCCCAGGGCATTCGCCAGTGCTACATCGCGCTGTACGGCGAGCCGTCGTGACCGCCGTCAGTGCCAAACCGGTGTCAGCGCGGGTGCTGGATGCCGCGATTGCCTGGCAACTGTCCCTCGACTCGGGCGAGGGCAGCGCGGTGGAACGCGAGGAATTCGCCAAATGGTTGGCCAGCGATGAGGAACATGCCCGCGCCTGGCGCCAATTGGGCATGCTCGACCAGCGTTTCAGCGTGGCCTCGGGCCCGGCGCGGGCGGCGTTGCTACAATCGCGCCAAGGCATTCGCCAGCGCGTGCGCAAGCTGGGCCGTGGCCTGGCGAGTATCGTGCTGGTGTGCGGCCTGGCGCTGTTTGCCGGCGAGCGGTACGTGCCGATCCACTATTGGCTGGCCGACCAGCGCACCGCCACCGGCGAGCAACGTACACTGAAACTGGCAGACGGCACGCAGATCAACCTCAACACCCATAGCGCCATTGATGTGCGCTTCGACGAAAAACGCCGGTTGATTGTGTTGCAGGAAGGCGAAATCCTCGTCGAAACCGGCCACGACGATGCGCGCCCGTTCTATGTGCAAACCCGCGACGGCAGTCTGCGAGCGCTGGGCACGCGGTTTATCGTCAAGCGCGAAGACCAGGCTACGCGCCTGAGCGTATTGCACTCTGCGGTGGCTGCCCAACCTGAGGCGCTGCATCAGGAACAGGTGTTCAAGGCCGGTCAGCAGGTGTTGATGCGCAGCGACGGCCTGGGCCCGACACTGGCCGTCACCCCGGCCTCCGATGCCTGGACCCGCGGCATGCTGGTGGTCGACAACGCCCGCCTGGGGGATGTGGTCAATGAACTGAGTCGCTACCGCACCGGCTACCTGGGTGTGGATAAAGGCGTAGCCGACCTGCGCATCACCGGCAGCTTCCCGCTGCACGACACCACCCTGGCGTTGAATGCGCTGTTGCCGACCTTGCCCGTGCAGATCGAGCAGCACACGCCGTGGTGGGTGACCGTAACTGCCAAGCCTTAGATTCTGTGGTGACCGGGCAATCGCCATCGGGAGCAAGCCCCCTCCCACAGTTGACCGCGTTCAGCCAGGTAAAACGCGGTCAACTGTGGGAGGGGGCTTGCTTCCGATGAGGCCCTGAAACAAACCACCAAAAAAATAGTTTCACCTGGCCCTATCACTTTTCGCTTCTCGTTCGGCACCTAGGCAATTGAGAAATATTTCCATTCAGGAGCCGCCCTATGTCCCGCATGCTAGACACCTTGTTGCGCCCCAGCCTGTTAGCTCTGGCCATCGCCCTCGGCACCCCGCTGACCAGCACCGCACTGGCCGCCGCTGAACAAGCCTCCAGCATGCGTGCCTACAACCTGCCGGCCGCGCCATTGGCCGCCACCCTGAACCAGATCGCCAGCCAGGCCGGCCTGGCGCTGACCCTCAACCCGACACTTGCCGCCGGCAAGACCTCGGCCCCGGTCAAGGGCCAGTTCGATGCGCAGGGCGCGCTGCGTGAAGCGTTGCGCGGTACTGGGTTGCAGTTGGAACAAAGCAGTGCGGGCACTTACACCTTGGTGCCGGTTCCGGAAGGCGTCGTGGCCTTGCCGACTACCAATATCACCGGCCAGGACAGCTATGAGAGCGCTTGGGGGCCGGTGGAGGGCTACCTCGCAAAGCGCACCGCCGCCGGCACCAAGACCGACACCGCGCTGGTCGAGGCGCCACGCTCGATCTCGGTGGCTACCCGCGAGCAGATGCAGGACCGCAACGTCCAGAACCTCGACGACGCGGTCAAATACATGCCCGGCATCGTGTCCGCCAGCTACGGCAGCGACACCCGTTACGACTGGATGCGTGTACGCGGCTTCGAGCCGACGCAATTCCTCGATGGCCTGCCACTGCCACGCGGGGTGTATGCCAACCCGAAAGCCGAAACCTGGAATCTGGATCGCCTCGCCTTGCTGCGCGGCCCGGCCTCATCGGTTTACGGCCAGACCCCACCGGGCGGCCTGCTGGACATGGTCAGCCGTCGTCCCAGCGCCGAACAGAGCAGCGCCATCCAGGTGCAATACGGCAGCGACAATTATCGCCAGATCAACTTCGCCAGCACCGGCAGGATTGATGACGAAGGCCAGTTTCTCTATGGCCTCAGCGGCGTGGTACGTGATGCCGGTACGCAGGTCGACCATATCGACAACAAACGCTACAACATCGCGCCCAGCCTGACCTGGAACATCGATACCGATACTAAGCTGACCTTGCTGTCGCAGTTCACCCGTGACGATACCGGTGCCACCAGCCAGTTCCTGCCGATAGTCGGCACCAAGATCAAGTCGCCACTGGGTGACGTTTCGCATCATAAGAACCTGGGCGATCCGGACTACGAATTCTACGACCGTACCTATTACGCACTCGGCTACGCATTCGAGCACCGTTTCAACGATACTTGGCAGTTCAAACAGAATCTGCGTTACACCAAATCAGAATTGTCGTTCCAGCAATTAACCGTAGGTGCCTATGGCTGGGCGCCGGTCGACGCTGCGGGCAATATTGACCGCTCGTCGACCAATGTGGACGAGAACATCGGACAGTTGGCGGTAGATAACAACTTTCAGGCCGACTTTGCCACCGGCGACGTCACCCACACCCTTCTGCTCGGACTGGACCACCAGCGTACCGATACCTCTTACTTGTCGATCTACGGGACGGCCGGAAGAGTCAACATCTTCAACCCGGTCAACACCACGCCGGTTGAACGCCCCACACGCTCCGGTGCTTTTTACGACTACAACCAGAAAACCATCCAGACCGGCCTTTACGTCCAGGACCAGATGGCTCTTGATAACTGGCGCCTGACCCTGGGCGGCCGTGAAGACTGGGTGCACCAAGGCACCACGTACTTCAACAAAAACGATGCGACCAATACTGACCGCAGTAAGAACTTCAGCGGTAATGCGGCACTGAGCTATGTGTTCGACTCAGGCTTCGTACCGTACATCTCCTACGCCGAATCGTTCCAGCCAGCGAGCAACGCCAGCGCCTCCCCTACAGAGTCCTATAAACCCACCGAGGGCAAACAGTGGGAATTGGGGATCAAGTACCAACCGCCGGGCTCGAACACGCTGCTCAGTGCCGCGGTGTATGACTTGACCCAGAAGAACGTTCTGGTCAGCAGTTTCCAGTCCGGTGGAGTGTCTGTCACCGACCAGACCGGCGAAGTGAAAGTCAAAGGCCTGGAGCTGGAGGCCATCTCTGACGTCACCGAAAACCTCAAGGTAATCGCGGCGTATACCCTGGCAAAATCCGAAGTGCAAAAAGGCGACTTCAAAGGCAACCGCCTGCAATTGATGCCCAACCAGCAAGCCTCGCTGTGGACCGACTACACCTGGCACACTGGCGCGCTCGACGGTTTCGGCATTGGTTTTGGCGTCCGCTACACTGGCAATACCTACGGCGACCAGGCCAACACCTGGGCCGGCAAAGCCAACGCCTACACGGTGTTCGACGGCACTGTGCACTACGACCTCGGCCGCCTGGACAAAAGCCTCAAGGGTGCGTCGGTGAAAGTGAACGCGACCAACCTGTTCAACAAGGATTACATCTCCACCTGCGACGGTTCCTACTGCTACTTCGGCGACCAACGCAGCGTAGTCGCCAGCGCCACGTATCAGTGGTAATCGCTTGCGTTAACCACCAGGCCGTCACCGTGGCGGCCTTGGTGTGTCTGAAGGCTAGAAAATGAAAAGCAAAACCATCCGCCGCTGGTCCTTCATCCACACCTGGACCAGCCTGATCTGCACCGTATTCCTGCTGCTGCTCGCCCTCACTGGCCTGCCGCTGGTGTTCCACCATGAGATCGACCATCTGCTGGGCAACGAGCCCGAGTTGGCGCAGATGCCCGCCGATACGCCCCGGCTCAACCTTGAACAGCTGGTGGCCAAGGCCCAGGCTCATCGTCCCGGCGAGGCCATGCAGTACCTGGCCTGGGACGAAGACGACAAGAACGGAGTGATCGCGATCATGGCGGCCACGGCAGGCACCGAGCCGAATTCGTCCCATACCTTCATGCTCGATGCCCGAACCGGCGAAACGGTCGAAATGCCCTCGGCCAATGGCGGCCTTACCCTGTTCCTGTTGCGCCTGCATGTGGATATGTTCGCCGGCCTGCCGGGCAAGTTGCTGCTGGCATTCATGGGTGTTCTGTTTGTGCTGGCGATTATTTCGGGCACGGTGTTGTACCTGCCGTTCATGCGCCGCTTGAAATTTGCCACCGTGCGCCAGGACAAGTCCACCCGCCTGCGCTGGCTCGACCTGCACAACCTGATTGGCGTGGTTACCCTGACCTGGGCGCTGGTCGTGGGCGTGACCGGCGTGATCAGTGCCTGCGCCGACCTGCTCATCGCCGCCTGGCGCCAGGACAGCCTCAGCGCCATGATCGAACCCTACAAAACCGCCGCGCCGCTGACCCATCGCGCACCGGCCACCGAGTTGCTGAGCATTGCCGCCAAGGCCGCGCCCGGTATGGAGCCGGACTTTATCGCCTTCCCCGGCACGCGTTTTTCCAGTGAACACCACTACGCCGTATTCATGAAGGGCAGCACCCACCTGACTTCTCATCTGCTCACGCCAGTGCTGATTGACGCCAGCACCCTGGCCGTTACCGCCATCGCCGAGCGACCGTGGTACATGGACGCCATGGGCCTGTCCCAACCGCTGCACTTCGGTGATTACGGCGGCATGCCGATGAAGATCCTGTGGGCGGTGCTGGATGTGCTGACCATCGTCGTGCTGGTGAGTGGGATTTACCTGTGGATCGTGCGGCGCAAGGCGGCCAAGGTATGAAGCCGCGGCAGTCGAATTTCTGGAAGGTGTTTGGCATACCAATGGGGATTGGCCTGCTCAGCGCCGCAGGGTTGTTTGCGGCGCTGCTGGGGGACGGGGTGTGGGATTCATTGAGTTGGGTGGGGTTGGGCATACCTGCGGCCATTGGTGCCTGGGCGTTGGGCAAGCGGCGCGGCTGAGGGCCTCATCGGCGGCAAGCCCCCGATGAGGCTCTCAGGATCACTAAAAATCCCCCTCGCCAGCCACTGCGCAAGCCTCTACGCTAGCCACAGTCCATTTCGAGGAATGCCCATGTCCGCCCCCAGCATGACCTTGTTCCACAACCCCGCTTCACCCTTCGTACGCAAAGTCCGCGTGCTGCTGATCGAGACCGGCCAGCAGGACCGCGTGGCCCTGCACGCCTGCCTGCCGACCCCGGTCAACCCGGACGCCCAAGTGGTGCAAGGCAACCCCGTGGGCAAGATCCCGGCCCTGCGCCTGGCCGACGGTTCGGTACTGCATGACAGCCGGGTAATCCTCGACTACTTCGATCACCAGCATGTGGGCAACCCGCTGATCCCCCGCGATGGCTCGGCCCGCTGGCGGCGCCTGACCCTGGCCTCGATGGCCGATGGCATCATGGATGCCGCCGTGCTGGTGCGCTATGAAACCGCCATGCGCCCGGTGGAAAAGCATTGGAACCAATGGCTGGATGAACAGCGCAACAAGATCCGCCGCGCCCTCGCGGAGCTGGAACAGGACGCAATTGCCGAACTGACCAGCCATTTCGATATTGCCGCCATCAGCGTGGCCTGTGCCCTGGGTTACCTGGACTTCCGTCACCCAGGCCTGCAATGGCGCTCGGACAATCCCAAGCTCGCCGCCTGGTACGCCGAGGTCAGCCAGCGGGCTTCGATGCTGCAGACCCAGCCGCCGGTTTGACGAGCCCTCTGTAGGAGCGAGCTTGCTCGCGAAAATCGTCAACGATAACGCGGGTCACCTGACTAAACACGGTGTCCATGCGTTCTTCGCGAGCAAGCTCGCTCCTACAGTGAGCGGCGGTGTGATTGAGGAAGTTGACCATCCTGTCCTTCAGCTGCTGATCTTCGCGCAATCCGATCATTGCTCCTCCTCCACCTTACGCTTACCCACCCCATACCAATCCAATTTTCGCGTCAGCACCATCACCGTACCCAGCAGGCCAAACAGCAACAGCGAGCCCATCAGCAGCGCGTAATCCTCGGCACTCAGCAGCCCGTACAGCAAGCCATACAATGCCGCCAACCCCGCCGAAAACCCCAGCCCATGGGCAACGCTGCGCAGCACATGGCACACATAGAAACCAATCAACAAAACGCAAGCACTGGCGGATATCAGATAAGCCAGGGCAAAGCCCACATGCTCGGACAACGACAACAGCAGCAGATAGAAGAACGCCAGCGCGACGCCCACCAGCGCGTACTGGATCGGGTGCACCGCCAGGCTCTTGAGCACTTCGAACAGGAAGAAGCCGGCAAAGGTCAGGGCGATAAACAGCAGCGCGTATTTGATCGCACGGTCGCTCTTGAGGTACTGGTCCACCGGGTCGATGAAATTCACGCCAAAGCTGCGGTTGGTGAAATCCTCGCAGCCTTGCCCATCCAGGCAGCTTTGCAGCGCCTGCTCAAGGTTGGTGGAAAAGAATGAAGTCTGCCAGTTGGCGCTGAAGCCCTGGTCGGTGACTTCCCGTTGAGCCGGCAGGAAGTTGCCGATAAAACTCGGGTGCGGCCAGTTGGACGCCAGCGATACCTGGCTGGCCTTGCCCACCGGCACCACTTGCAGTTGTTCGGTGCCCTGCAGGCGCAGGTCGAAGGCGAACTCCAGTACCACAGGTTGCTTGCCGTCCTGCTCCGGCAACGTCACATGCACGCCCTCGCCCAGCCAGTCCACTTGGGAGCCCGGCGAAAATTCCAGGCGCTGATCACCCAGTTCCAGCTTCAGGGCGTTTTCAATCCCGCGAATATCGCTGATACCCACCGCCAGGAACGCCGGTTCAAAACGGTAATCGGCAAAGTTTTCGGTGATGCCCAACTGCGCAGGCAACTCGAAACGCCCGCTGATACGGTTGTCGGCATGGAACAATCGCGCCTGGTAGATGCCCCGTGCCCGCAGCTCGGTTTGCACCTTGCCGTCGAGCTCAAAGCGGTCCGGCAGAAAGTACAAACGCCCGCGCTCTTCACGGGTTTCTTCGTAGCGTTTGTTGAGCTTTTCATTGAGCTTCCATTCGCGCACGGTCTTGCGATACGGCACCACCATGACCGGCCCGGCCAGGCGCTGGGCGTAGCTGGAACTGCGGGCGATGTCCATCAAGACGCCGTCGCGCAGTTGCTGGCGGTCGCTGATGATGCCGTTGATCATCAACAACGGAATCAACAACAGCAGGATCAGCAGCGCAATCGCGCCAAGTTTGAAAAGCAGGCTGCGGTTCATGGGTCTCTCCCTGTTTGAATGGGGAGAGTCTGAGGAAGACGTGTGGGGGATTTATGTGGGTAATGTGGAGACTGTGTGGAGATGCAGCACCGCTTGCACCCCGCCAGGCACATTGCCGATCTGCAACGAGCCGCCGTGCAGCTTCACCACTTCCTCGACAAAGTTGAGGCCCAGGCCGGTACTTTTGCGCCCGCTGGCCGGACGTGGCAACGAGTAGAAGCGCTCGCTCAAACGCGGCAAGGCGTAGTCGGGAATGGCCTCGGCCTGGTTGAACAGGCTGACTTGCACATCGTTATGCCGCACCTGCGCACTGAACCGCAGCGCACCACCGGGCGGGGTGAAATCCAGGGCGTTGTCCAGCAGATTGCCCAGGGCCTGGCGCAGCAGGAAGGGTTCGCCAAACACCTTCACGTCGGCGGCAATCGCTTGCTCGACGTGCAAGCCGGCGCCTTCTATCCGCGCACACTGGGCCTTGAGTACGTCCTCGACCATGGCCGCCAGCGGGATGCTCGACTGCTCTTCCAGCCCCTGGCGTTGTTCCACCTGGGCCAGGTTGAGCAAGCGCTCGATCAACTGCTGCAGGCGCGCACTTTCGCTGTCGATGTTGCCGACAAAACGCTGCTGCTGTTCACGGCTCATATCGCCCTGCAACAGCTCCGCCGCGCCACGAATCGCTGCCAACGGACTTTTCAGTTCATGGGTCAGGGTGTGCACGTAACGCTCGACATAAGCTTTTCCCTCCAACTGCGTGCGCATGTGCTCCACGGCGGTGGACAACTGCTTCAACTCGCCGCCCCGATAATGGGGCAACTCGGCGCGCCGCCCTTCGCTGACCGCCTCGGCATAAGCCGTCAACCGCCGCAGCGCAACGCTCAACCACCATGACAACACAGCGCCCAGCAGCAAGCCGAGCACCACCAGCCCGGCGCCGTACCACAGCAGACGGCGCTCGGTGCGGTCCACATAGGGTTGCAATGAACTGTTGGGCTTGGCCACGGTGACCACGCCGATAATCTGGCCGTTATCGCGAATCGGCGCGCCCACGTGCATCACCGATGAGGCAGGATCCTCCACAGCGCTGCGGGTGGAGCGCGCACCGTATTCGCCGCGCAGGGTCAGGTACACGTCGTTCCATTTCGAATAGTCCTGGCCCACCGCTTCGCCCGTGGAGTCGAGCAGCACCGTGCCCTTGGCATCGGTGACGTAGATGCGGTGGTTGACTTGGTTTTTCGGCAAGCCCCAGATCGTCGCTCCCGGCTGGCGGCTGCCATAGGCCTTGAGCAGCGCCGGCCAATGGCTCTGGCCGAGGGTGCCGTTCTTCACATCCTCACGCAGGATTTCAGCCAGCAGGTTGGCGGTGTCCACCAGGGTTTCTTCGGTGGACTGGCGCACGCCGGGGCGGATTTCCTTCATCACCGTATTGAGCACAAAGTAACCAGTCAGCCCGATAAACAACGCATACACCAGGAAGATCCGCAGCCCCAGGCGCATCAGCCGTTGCTCGGGCTGTAGCTGTAGCCGAGGCCGCGGTGAGTCTGGATCGGCTCGGCGTCCGCCGCCACGCTGCGCAGTTTGCTGCGCAGGCTTTTGATATGGCTGTCGATATTGCGCTCGTAACCCGCATCGGCCGGCACACCCACCGCGTCCAGCAATTGTTCGCGGCTGAACACGCGCTCGGGTTGTTCCAGCAGACTTTGCAGCAGGCGGAACTCATGGCGCGTGAGGCTCAACGGGTGCCCGCGATAATTGATCTGCATACGCTCCAGGTCGACCTGGAACTGCGTCGGCGCCACGCCTGGGCCGACCCGCTTGAGGATCGCCCGGACCCGCGCCGCCACTTCCCGTGGGCTGAAGGGCTTGACCACATAATCGTCGGCACCGATTTCCAGCCCTACCACCCGATCGATCTCGGCATCCCGGGCACTAAGGAACATCACCGGCACTTCACTGAACCGACGCAGTTGCTTGCAGGTTTCAAAGCCGGTGATGTCCGGCAGGCCGATGTCGAGGATGATCAGGTCGGCCGGGCTCTGGCGCTGATGCTCCAGCGCCGCCTGGCCGAGGGTCAGCCAGGTGGTGGTGAAGCCCTCGCCTTGCAAGGCAAAGATCAGCGTGTCGGCTATCGCCGCTTCGTCTTCGACAATCAGGATGTGCGGCATGGGTTCAATCAGCAGTCCGGTTTGTCGGCAGTGTAGCGACGTGCCGGGTTCACCGCCGCGCCAAATTCACGCAGCGCCTTGGCGCCGATCAGCAGCGGGTAATTGAAGCTGCTGCGGTCCGTGAGGTTGACCTCGACGGTGCGCTTGACGTTGCCCAGGCACATTTCCAGATCGACTACCGGGCGCTTGGCCACGGCAGGTTCGTCCTTGTCGTCGTCTTCGTCGGCACGGCTCTTGATCTTGCTGATGCGCGACACCTTATGCTCGTAGACTTTGTTGCCGGCGTCCTTGCCGCCGAGGCGGAAACGCACCCAATCATCGCCGTCGCGGGTGAAGGTCTCGATGTCCCGGGCCGACAGCGAGGCGGTCAGCGCACCGGTATCCATCTTGGCCTTGAAGGTTTCGCCGATCTCCGGCAACTGAATGTATTCGTAGCGACCGTAGAGGGTCGGTTCAGCGGCCATGACAGGCAGGGCCACTAGAGCTAGGGAGGCAAATAACAGTTTCACGAAGTGAGTTCCTCGGAAAGAAGTAGGCGGATTCTAGACCGCAAACGCGGCACTTAGTTAGTGACGGCCACCCTACACGGCACATTGTGAAACATTCGTGCACCGATTTGCGATTTGGCCTCTAGACTCAGCTTGCTTATGATGGCCCGCCCACAAGATTCCAAGAGTTATTTATGCGCCGCCTGCTCACCGGCTGTTTCGTCACACTGCTGCTATTGCTCAACACCCTGGTACTGTTCGGACCGCTGATGGTGTTTGCCCTGCTCAAGCTGGTGGCCCCGGGTCGCTTTCGCGACTACATGTCCTGGGCGGTGATGTGGATCGCCGAGACCTGGGCCGAGATCGACAAGCTGATCTTTTCGCTGTGCATCCCGACCCAGTGGGATATCCGTGGTGGCGACGACCTGCGCGGTGATACGTCCTACCTCGTCATCAGCAATCATCAATCCTGGGTCGATATTCCGGCGCTGATCCAGGCACTGAACCGGCGCACGCCGTTCTTCAAGTTCTTCCTGAAAAAAGAGCTGATCTGGGTACCCTTCCTCGGCCTGGCCTGGTGGGCGCTGGACTACCCGTTCATGAAGCGCTACACCAAGGCGTTCCTGGCCAAGCACCCGGAACTGGCGGGCCAGGACTTGAAGATCACCAAAGAGGCCTGCGAGCTGTTCAAGCGCCAGCCGGTGACGGTGGTCAATTACCTGGAGGGCACAAGGTTCAGCGAGGCCAAACGCACACAGCAGGGTTCGCCATTCGCGCGCCTGCTCAAGCCAAAGGCCGGTGGAGTGGCATTTGTGCTGGCGGCCATGGGTGAACAACTGGATGCGGTACTCGACGTCACCGTGGTCTATCCACAGCAAAAGATTCCAGGGTTTTGGGAACTGATCAGCGGCGCGGTACCGAAGGTGATCATTGATATCCGCACCCGCGAGCTGGACCCTGCGCTGTGGCAGGGAGACTACGAGAATGATCCGGCGTTTCGCCAGACCCTCCAGAGCTGGGTGAACCAGCTCTGGAAAGAGAAAGACCAACGCCTTGAAGAGTTCTTCAAATGAGTGCGCCAAGATCAATCATCAGGCCCGGACATCTCAGGGTATCCAGACCGAGGCTCAAGCCTGAGAACGTATGCTGTCCAGCAGTGCTGCCTTTAGCTTTTCAGGGTCATTGCCCATAGCGCCAGTGAGACCCTGCAAAGCCGAACTCAAAGCTGAAACGGCCTGTTTGACATCTGTTTGGGTCGCATCATCGTCCAGGAGTTTCTTGAGAGCCGTAACCACACTGTCAGCTTTAGTGTCCAATGAGATCTCTTCGGGTCGGCCGTCTGCCCCTATCACAAAAGACGTACCGCCAGCAGGTGGCTCCATACCGGCCGGCATCTCCTTGGCCATGGTGACCTCTTTGGCCTCGCCGTTTTCTCCTTTCACAAAAGACTTGCCGCCAGCAGGTGGCTCCATACCGGCTGGCATCTCCTTGGCCATGGTGACCTCTTTGGCCTCGCCGTTTTCTCCTTTCACAAAAGACTTGCCGCCAGCAGGTGGCTCCATACCGGCTGGCATCTCCTTGGCCATGGAGGACCCCAGGGTAAACTTCTCTAACTTTTGCAGCCCTTTCAATAGGTTATCTGCCGCCCGTTGAGAGTTAGGCCCATCAGACGCTGCCTTAAAGTCATGACGCAAGTCCTGCAACAAACTCGCCGGAACGCCTATGAGTCGCGCTATATCTCCAATCTGACTAGGCTTTTCGCTCTGCACTTCGTTGTTGAGTTGGTTGTACGTATTCTGAAATGCTGACAGCAGCGGATTAACAGTAGTCATTCGATCACCACTAAGTTAGTTGATTGACCTTTACAGATCACCTATCGCAACACTACGAAAGGTATTAACTCAGTGGCAGGCACGCATCCTACCGTTCCCTAATATTCGCAAAAATTATCTCCGCCAAGCAGCCTAACTCTAACTACTGCAACATCGAGCGTTTCGGAGTTTTTAAATCCATGGGCCTGCCCCGCAAGTGTTCGCCGCCCAAGCGTTTAAGTTCACCAAACAAGCTTGCTGGTTATTCAAGCACCAACCATTGCGTTGTTCGGTCGACAATAAAAGACTCCGCGACCTGAATTGGGCCTGCGGAGTTGGAAAGCGATTTGGTGCAGTCCAGGCCGGCCTGATTTACCTCACCGAATACGACCTGCCGCGACTCGCCCACTGGCTGACATTCGGGTTCACGCCGGCAAATACACGGAAACTCTCGACCAAATATTGCAATGACTAAGGTGAGCCGTGCTTTTTACAGACTCGTCAGGGTCAATTCCCAGCTCTTCTAAGCGCTCACGCATAGCCTGTTCCTCCGGGCTATATTGAAGATCAGGCACATCGACATTTCTTCGGGGACGTGACAATTGTTTTTCAATCATACTGACACCGCTTGACTCAGAATTAATGAAGCCTTCCAGATTCGTGGGTAACGGACCTGAAAGGCAACAATGTGTGGCGTCACGCTGCCTACAGTTCCCTACAGCCCAATGTTTTTTTTCACGTACGAACTAAACCACTAACATCGATAAAAATGACTGGCACCTGTACGAAAGCCACCTCAATACACCTAGCTACCCGTACCCCACGCCTGGGACAGCTTGCTCAACACTGAATGGCTGGCACCTTGGCCACCCAGGTATTGCAGAATCACGGGCGCAAACTGGCTGACCATCCCACTGTCCATACCCAATGCGCTGAACGCCGTATCCAGGTCGTTGGTGTCCTTCACACTCCCCAGCAAACCATCAAGGCCGCTAGTCTTGCTGCCACCGCTCTGGCCGAGCATGCCGCTCAAGGCGCCGAGACTGTCCAATGCGTTGTTGCCCGACAACTGATCTAGGCCCGGAACACTGTTGCCCAATTGCGAATAGTCGTTGCCACTCAGTTTGTTCTTGGCCAGGCCCAGCATCGCGCCGGTACCACCAACAGCCTGTTCGGGGGTGATGTTGAGTTGCGAAGTCAGGGCGCTGAGCAAGCCGGCCGTCTCGGACGACGGTGCAGCGGCTGCGGCCTTGTTGTTACCGCCTTGCATGCCCGAGATGGCATTGGCCGCTTCGCCAAGGCTGAAGCCTGCGGCGAACACCGGGCCTGCTGCCAGGGTCATCAGGCAGGAAAGGGCGAAACCGCGTGAAATTTTCATCAAGACAACCTCTAAATGTAGGAGCAAAAGCAGGTGTTCGACTGGGTATCTCGTCGGTTGTTCCAAGGCCGATCTGGAACCCATCGGGGATAAGCGGGTCCATGCACTGACTACAAAATTTGTCAGGAAGAGACTTATGACTGCGATCCAACCCCAAGTGATTGAGCAAAAGCCTCCGTTCTGGAGCCGCCCACGCCTGTTCATCGGCGCCTGTGTGGTGGTGGTTGCCGGCATTGGCGGCGCGCTCTACACCCAGGACAGCGTCAAATCCGCGGCGACGTTGGTGACCACTACCCAACAGCCGGCTGCCCAGATCATGGCTCACAAGGATTACCTGGAAGTGCAGCCGATTGCCTCCACGGCGCCAGCACCGGACCAGAGCCTGGAGCTGTGGGCCATTCCTGAAGGCGGCACGCCTATTTCGCTAGGACTGCTGCCGGAAGATGGCAAGGGCATCATTGGCCTTAACCCGCGCCAGCAGGAATCGATCAGCAAGCCGGTAGAGTTGATGGTGAGTGCGGAGACCAAGGGTGGCTCGGTGAGCAAACAGCCGACAGGCCCGACCGTCTACCAAGGCGCGCTGGCCACACGCTGATCCCCTAAACACCATAAAACCCTTGTGGGAGGGGGCTTGCTCCCGATAGCGGTAGGTCAGTCACAACAGGACTGACTGAACCTCCGCTATCGGGAGCAAGCCCCCTCCTACATTTGGCTTTCGGTGCCTTAGATTATTTGCTCATGACAGTCATCGGCGTCATTGAGTGGCATTCGAACTAGAGATTAAGTTACTTATAACCAATTACTCTTATCAACTGTCATTTCTGACAGTAGACGCTACTGATATGGCATACGAGGATCCCAGCTCCATTAGCAACTGATACCAGAAGGATTTGAATCATGAGAATTGCACTGACGGCGGGAGCTTTCGCAATGCTTGCCTTGACCGGGAATGCCTATGCGGCCACAGCAACTTGCCCACCTATCTCAACCATCAAGCAAACTGAAATGGGGGAAGGGGGCTATTCCTACTCGGCGCCAGGCCCCAACGGCCTCACTTGGGAAGGTGAGAATAAAGAAGCAAAACCCAGCTACTTGGACGAATCTAAATTCACCGATGCCAAGTACAAAGACGAAACCAAAGCGGTCATTTGCAGCTATGAGGGATCGGGTGATGCCGGTGTCAGAGTCGCGTTGAAACCCGTCAACAGCTGGGCTGCAGCGCCGGGTACACAATGGAATGACGACTTCTGCAAAAATTCGGACATTTCCAAATGTTCGTTCATTTACAACTGATCTACTACGTCAATAAGCAGAGCGCGCGCCCACTGGCGTGAGCACTGGTTACAAAATGAAAAGGGCGACACACTGGTCGCCCTTTTTATTTGCCCAACGTGTTACGCCGCACTGAACAACTTATGCGGATCAATCACAAACTTCTTCGGTACGCCCGCATCGAATTCGCCATACCCACGTGGCGCATCATCCAGGCTGATCACCTGCACGCCGACGATCTCGGCAATGTTGATACGGTCCCACATGATCGCCTGCATCAACTGGCGGTTGTACTTCATCACCGGCGTCTGCCCCGTGTGGAAGCTGTGGGATTTGGCCCAGCCCAGGCCAAAGCGAATGCTCAGGCTGCCCATTTTCGCAGCAGCATCCACAGCACCCGGGTCCTCGGTCACATACAGGCCGGGAATACCGATCTTGCCGGCCACACGCACCACACCCATCAATGAGTTCAGCACGGTGGCCGGAGCTTCGGCCTTGACGCCGTCGTGGCCATGGCCGCGTGCTTCAAAGCCCACGCAGTCGACTGCGCAGTCCACTTCCGGCTCGCCCAACAATGCGGCGATTTGTTCGTGCAACGGCGTATCGGTGGACAGGTCGACAATTTCAAAGCCCTGGGCCTTGGCGTGGGCCAGGCGGATTGAGTTGACGTCGCCGATGATCACAACCGCCGCGCCCAGCAGGCGTGCCGATGCCGCCGCCGCCAGGCCGACCGGGCCGGCGCCCGCGATGTACACGGTGCTGCCAGGGCCAACGCCGGCCGTGACGGCGCCGTGGTAACCGGTGGGCAGGATGTCGGAGAGGCAGGTCAGGTCGCGGATTTTCTCCATGGCCTTGTCGCGATCCGGCAGTTTCAGCAGGTTGAAGTCGGCGTACGGCACCAGCACGTATTCGGCCTGGCCACCGGTCCAGTCGCCCATGTCTACATAGCCATAGGCACCACCGGCGCGGGCCGGGTTGACGGTCAGGCATACGCCGGTGTGTTGTTCCTTGCAGGAGCGGCAGCGGCCGCATGCCACGTTGAACGGTACGGAAACCAGGTCGCCGATTTTCAGGTTTTCAACGTCACTGCCCTTCTCGATCACTTCGCCAGTGATCTCGTGTCCGAGCACCAGGCCGGTCTGGGCAGTGGTGCGGCCGCGCACCATGTGTTGGTCGGAGCCGCAGATGTTGGTGGAGACCACGCGCAGGATGACGCCGTGCTCGATCTTCCTGCCACGGGGGTCCTGCATTTTTGGATAGTCGATTTTCTGTACTTCGACCTTGCCGTTGCCGAGATACACGACACCACGATTACCAGACATGCTTTCACCTCGCTGTTGTTTTTGTGGAACTGCGTTGCACCTTTGGATGGGCAGCGCGTTTAAGTGCTCGGGTACAGATGCTGTTTTTGCGTTGTTTGTGAGGGCCTCATCGAGGGCAAGCCCCCTCCCACATTTGAAATGCATTCTCCTGTGGGCGGGGGGCTTGCTCCCGATGGCGCCAGTCAGAGCACCACCGTCCGATTGGCGTTCAAAAACACTCGCCGCTCAATGTGATACCCCACTGCCCGGGCCAAGGTCAGCCCTTCGATATCGCGCCCCTTGGCAATCAAGTCCTCGGGATAGTGGCTATGGTCCACCACCTCCACCCCCTGGGCGATGATCGGGCCTTCGTCCAAGTCGTTGTTGATGTAGTGCGCCGTCGCGCCCACCAGCTTCACGCCCTTGTTGTAGGCCTGGTGATAGGGCTTGGCGCCCTTGAAACCCGGCAGCAACGAGTGATGGATATTGATGGCCTTGCCATCCAGCTTGCGGCACAGTTCCGGCGACAGCACCTGCATGTAGCGCGCAAGGATGACCAGCTCGGCGCCGGTGTCTTCCACCACCTGCCACACCTGGCGCTCCTGGGACGGTTTGTCGTTGGGGTCCAGCGGAAAATGGTAGTAGGGAATCTGGTGCCAGTCGGCCAACGGCTTGAGATCGGGATGGTTGGAGACCACCGCAACCACGTCCATCGACAGTTGCCCGATGCGCTGGCGATAGAGCAGGTCATTGAGGCAGTGATCGGCCTTGGAGACCATGATCACCACTTTCGGCCGGTAGTTCGGCGCGGTCAGCTCGAAAATCATGCCAAAGGCTTCACCACGTGTCGCCAGGCCGTCGCGAAACGCCTGCTCGTCGAAACCATCAGGCTGACGGAATTCCACACGAATGAAAAACCGGCCGGAGAGGCGGTCATCGAACGAATGGTGTTCAGTGACATAGCAGCCCTGCTCGAACAAATAGCGGGTGACCGCGTCCACCGTGCCGAGCACGCTGGGGCAGTCGGCAGTCAAAATCCATGTATCGGGTGCGCGGCTCATGGGTCACTCCTCAGGCTTGAACGCTCAGGCCGAACTCGGCCGAGGCGTCCTGCAACCACAACCACCAGTAATCCGAGAAGCTGCGACGAATCACCAGCTCCCAGGTGTCTTCAGCGGTATGGCGGATCACCAGTTGCGACTTGGCAAACACTGTGCCCACCGCTTTGCCCACCGGGAAGTTGTTGGGGTGTACGTCGTAACTGGTGGACTTCATCAGCACGTCGCGCACGTTGGGGCCGCTGAGCTCAAGGAGCTGCTGGCCGCCGCTGACATTGACGACCTGGATATGCAGCTCACCCAGGGCGGCGCGCAGGTTCTGTTCGGCGGCGAATTCTTCACCGCCTGGCACGATCAGCAACCACTCATCCGGGCCGAGCCATTGCAGGCTGGTTTCGCCTTTGACGACCACGCTCAGCGGGCCGGGAAGCTCAATGCCGACGGCCTTGTGTACGCCAGCGGCGAAGGCAGCATCATGGCCATCGCCGCGGATGGTCAGGTGGCCGAGAAGCTTTTTTTCGCGCACGGTCACGCCGGCGTTCTTGCGGCCCTTGCCAACCAGGCTGGCGAGGTCGGCATGATGCAGCGACGACTCGGCCTTGGCGCTGGTGGTGGGGCGTTGTTGGTAAACGTTGGCTGCTGTCATAAAGCACCTTTCCTGAATTCTGTTGTGAGGCTGATGGCCTCATCGGGAGCAAGCCCCCTCCCACATTTTGATTTGTGAATACCTTCAAATGTGGGAGGGGGCTTGCTCCCGATGGCCGCGACGCGGTCTATCAGATGTTCTGGCGATCTCCTTTCGGATCGAAGAACACCGAAGACACAATCTCCGCCTCAATCACGCTGCCATCGGCCTGCGGTGAGAACACCCGCTCGCCGATGCGCTTCAAGCCGCCCTTCACCACACCCATGGCGAACGAATAACCCAGGGAGTTGTGCGCATAGCTTGAAGTGACATGGCCGACCATCTTCATCGGGATCGTCTGCTTCGGATCGAACACCAACTGCGCGCCTTCCGGCAGCCACACGTTAGGGTCAATCGGCTTCAAGCCCACCAGTTGCTTGCGCTCTTCACGCACGCAGTCTTCGCGATTCATGCCACGCCAGCCGATCCACGAGAACGGTTTGGTGCGGCCCACGCACCAGCCCATGTTCAGGTCGTCCGGGGTCATCGAGCCGTCGGTGTCCTGCCCAACGATGATGAAGCCCTTCTCGGCACGCAATACGTGCATGGTCTCGGTGCCGTACGGGGTCAGGTTGTACTTCTTGCCGGCCTCGACGATCTGTTCCAGCACGCCCATGGCGTAGTCGGCCTGCACGTTGACTTCGTACGACAGCTCACCGGTAAACGAAATACGGAATACCCGCGCCGGTACGCCGCCAACCAGGCCTTCCTTCCAGGTCATGAACGGGAAGCCGTCCTTGTCCAGGTCGATGTCGGTGACCTCACTCAGCAACTTGCGGCTGTTGGGGCCTGACAACGTCATGGTCGCCCAGTGGTCGGTGACCGAGGTGAAGTACACCTTAAGGTCCGGCCATTCGGTCTGTTGGTAGATTTCCAGCCACTGGAGAACGCGCGCCGCGCCGCCGGTGGTGGTGGTCATCAGGAAGTGGTTGTCGGCCAGACAGGCAGTGACGCCGTCGTCGAAGACCATGCCGTCTTCCTTGCACATCAGGCCGTAGCGCGCCTTGCCCACGTCGAGCTTGGTCCAGGCATTGCTGTAGATGCGGTTGAGGAACTCGCGGGCATCCGGGCCCTGAATATCGATCTTGCCGAGGGTGGAGGCATCCAGCAGGCCGACGCTGTCGCGCACCGCCAGGCATTCGCGTTTCACCGCGGCATGCAAGTCTTCACCGTTGCGCGGGAAATACCAGGGGCGTTTCCACTGGCCGACGTCTTCAAATTCAGCGCCATTCTTCACATGCCAGGCGTGCAAGGCGGTGTAGCGCACCGGTTCGAAGATGTGCCCACAGTGACGTCCCGCTATCGCACCAAAGGTCACAGGCGTGTAGTTGGGACGGAACATGGTGGTACCCATCTGCGGGATGGTCACGTTCAGCGAGCGTGCGGCAATCGCCAGGCCGTTGACGTTACCCAGCTTGCCCTGGTCAGTGCCAAAGCCCAGTGCGGTGTAGCGCTTGACGTGTTCCACCGACTCGAAACCTTCGCGCGTGGCCAGTTCGATGGCAGCAGCGGTGACGTCATTTTGCAGGTCGACAAATTGCTTTGGCGCCCGTGCGGTAGCTTTCTCGTGGGGCACCTGGAACAGCGCCAGGGTCGGTTCTTCCAGGCGGCTCAAGGCCTTTGGCAGCGTACCTTCCACCGGGGCAAAACCGGCTTCGCTGGCGGCGCGCACGCCGCCTTCAAAACCATCGGCCAGGGAATCGCCAAGCCCATAGACGCCGTTGATGCCGCCGACGCATACGCGTTTCTGTGGTGCTTCACCCGGTACGAAACCGAGGATGTCTTCGCGCCAGGTCGGCTTGCCGCCCAGGTGCGAGGCCAAGTGAACCACCGGGCTGTAGCCGCCGGAACTGGCCACCAGGTCGCAGTCCAGCCATTCGCCGGGGCTGGTGACCTTATGCGCTTTGACATCGATGGCGGCGACGCGCACACCGGTCACATGCTTGCTGCCACGGGCTTCGATCACGGCGCTGCCGGTGAGGATGCGAATGCCTTTGGCGCGGGCTTCTTCAACCAGGGCGCCGCGGGGGTTGTGGCGCGCATCGGCCACGGCCACCACTTGCAGACCGGCATCGAACCAGTCCAGCGCTACGCGGTAGGCATGGTCATTGTTGGTCGACAGCACCAGCTTTTTACCCGGTGCCACGCCATAGCGACGCACGTAGGTAGAAACCGCACCAGCGAGCATATTGCCCGGCACGTCGTTGTTGCCGTACACCAATGGACGCTCGCACGCACCCGTCGCCAGCACCACGCGCTTGGCACGTACGCGGTGGATGCGCTGGCGCACCACACCAATCGGCGCACGGTCACCGAGGTGATCAGTGAGGCGCTCGTGAATGGTCAGGAAGTTATGGTCGTGGTAACCATTGACGGTCGCGCGGGGCAGCAGCACCACGTCCGGCAGGGCTTTGAGTTCAGCGATCACGCTGGCAACCCATTCGGTGGCCGGCTTGCCGTCGAGGCTTTCGCGAGAGTCGAGCAGCGAACCACCGAACTCTTCCTGCTCATCGGCGATGATCACCCGCGCACCGCTGCGAGCGGCCGCCAGTGCAGCAGCGAGACCGGCAGGGCCTGCGCCCACTACCAGCACATCGCAGTGATGGTTGAAGTTGTCGTAGGTGTCCGGATCATTCTCGGTCGGCGAGCGGCCAAGACCGGCGGCCTTACGGATGTACTTCTCGTAGGTCATCCAGAACGATTGCGGGTACATGAAAGTTTTGTAATAAAAACCCGGCGGCATCAGCTTGCCGCCGACCTTGCCGAGAATCCCCATCATGTCGTTGTTGACGCTCGGCCAGCCGTTGGTGCTGGTGGCGACCAACCCCTGGTACAGCGCCTGCTGGGTAGCACGCACGTTGGGAATCTGGGTGGCTTCGGTGGCGCCGATCTGCAGCACTGCGTTCGGCTCTTCGGCGCCGGCAGCGAAGATGCCCCGTGGGCGCGAATACTTGAAGCTGCGACCGATGATGTCGACGCCGTTGGCCAGCAACGCGGCGGCCAGGGTATCGCCTTCAAAGCCTTTGTAAGTCTGGCCGTTGAAGCTGAAAGTCAGGACTTTATTGCGGTCGATGCGGCCACCGTTGGACAGGCGATTGATCTGGCTCATACCTTCTCTCCAGAAGCCTTGGCGGTGAACTGGGGTTTTTCGCCAATCTTGTAGGTTTCAAGAATTTCGTAGGTGACGGTGTCGCGGGTGGCGTTGAAATACTGGCGGCAACCGGCGGCGTGGATCCACAGCTCGTGGTGCAGGCCACGGGGATTGTCGCGGAAGAACATGTAGTCGCCCCACTCTTCATCGGTGCAGGCGTTCGGGTCCAGCGGGCGCGGGATATGCGCTTGGCCGGACGCGTGGAATTCCTCTTCGGAGCGCAGTTCGCCACAGTGAGGACAGAAGATATGCAACATAGGGAATTTCTCCTCTCAAGCGCCGTGAAAACGTAGCGAGCGAAGGCAAGACAAGGCAAAAACAGGGGAGAAAGCGGAGCTTAGTTTACTAAGTGAGCATTTCGAGCCTGTTTTTAACGCAGTATTGCCGAGCGCAGTAGTTTTCATGGCGCTTTGTTAGTGGGCGACGGCTGCGGCGCCATGTTCATCGATCAACGCACCGTTGTGGAAACGGTCGATGGAGAAAGGTGCGGCCAATGGGTGCATTTCACCCTTGGCCAGGCTGGCGGCAAATACGTTGCCTGAGCCCGGAGTGGCCTTGAAGCCACCGGTGCCCCAACCGCAGTTGAAGAACATGTTCGGTACCGGGGTCTTGGAAATGATCGGGCAGGCGTCCGGCGTGGTGTCGACGATGCCGCCCCACTGGCGGTTCATGCGCACCCGCGACAGCACCGGGAACATCTCGACGATGGCCTGGATGGTGTGCTCGATCACCGGGTACGAGCCGCGTTGGCCGTAGCCGTTGTAGCCGTCGATACCGGCGCCGATCACCAGGTCGCCTTTGTCGGACTGGCTGATATAACCGTGCACGGCGTTGGACATGATCACGCTGTCGATAATCGGCTTGATCGGCTCCGACACCAGGGCTTGCAGCGGGTGGGATTCGATCGGCAGGCGGAAGCCCGCCAGCGAGGCCATGTGCCCGGAGTTACCGGCAGTGACCACACCGACGCGCTTGGCGCCGATAAAGCCCTTGTTGGTTTCCACACCGATGCACACGCCGTTTTCCTTGCGGAACCCGATCACTTCGGTCTGCTGGATCAGGTCCACGCCCAAGGCGTCAGCAGCGCGGGCAAAGCCCCAGGCCACAGCATCGTGACGGGCTACGCCGCCGCGTCGTTGCACAGTTGCGCCCAAGACGGGGTAGCGGGTATTTTTCGAGCAATCCAGGTACGGAATTTCATCCGCTACCTGCTTGGCATTGAGCAACTCGCCATCCACGCCGTTGAGGCGGTTGGCGCTGACGCGACGCTCGGAATCACGGATGTCTTGCAGGGTGTGGCACAGGTTGTAGACGCCGCGCTGGGAGAACATCACGTTGTAGTTCAGGTCCTGGGAAAGGCCTTCCCAGAGCTTCATCGCATGCTCATACAAATGCGCCGACTCGTCCCATAGGTAGTTGGAACGCACGATGGTGGTGTTGCGCGCCGTGTTACCACCACCGAGCCAGCCCTTCTCGACCACGGCCACGTTGGTGATGCCGTGCTCCTTGGCCAGGTAGTAGGCGGTCGCCAGACCATGCCCGCCGCCGCCGACGATAACCACGTCGTAGACCTTTTTAGGGGTCGGCGTGCGCCACATCTTCTGCCAGTTTTCGTGATGGCTGAGGGAGTGCTTGAAGAGGCCGAAGCCTGAGTAGCGTTGCATAGTCATTACTCCAAAACCGCGCTCAGCGATAAACCGGGAAATCAGCGCACAGGGCAGACACGTGCTTGGCCACGTTGGCCTCGACATCGGCGTCGCCGAGGTTGTCGAGGATGTCGCAGATCCAGCCAGCCAGCTCGACGCACTGCGGCACTTTGAAACCGCGCGTGGTTACCGCTGGGGTACCGATACGCAGGCCCGAGGTCACGAACGGCGACTGCGGGTCATTCGGCACGGCGTTCTTGTTGACAGTGATGTGGGCGCGGCCGAGGGCGGCGTCTGCCTCTTTGCCGGTGAGGCCCTGGCGGATCAGGCTGACCAGGAACAGGTGGTTGTCGGTGCCGCCGGAGACCACATCGTAGCCACGCTTGATGAATACTTCGGCCATGGCCTGGGCGTTATCGATCACTTGCTGCTGGTAAGCCTTGAAGCCAGGCTCCAGCGCTTCCTTGAAACACACGGCCTTGCCGGCGATCACGTGCATCAGCGGGCCGCCCTGGGCGCCAGGGAACACCGCGGCGTTGAGTTTCTTTTCGATGGCTTCGTTGGCCTTGGCCAGGATCAAGCCGCCCCGTGGACCGCGCAGGGTCTTGTGGGTGGTGGTGGTGACCACGTCGGCGTAAGGCAGCGGGTTCGGGTACAGGCCAGCAGCCACCAGGCCAGCGACGTGGGCCATGTCAACGAACAGCAGCGCACCGACCTTGTCGGCGATGGCACGGAAACGCGGGAAATCCAGGGTCTTGGAGTAGGCAGAAAAACCTGCCACGACCATCTTCGGCTTGTGCTCCACCGCCAGACGCTCGACTTCATCGTAGTCGATCAAGCCAGTGTCGGTGTTGATGCCGTACTGCACCGCGTTGTACAGCTTGCCCGAGGACGACACTTTGGCGCCGTGGGTCAGGTGGCCGCCGTGGGCCAGGCTCATGCCCAGAATGGTGTCGCCGGCGTTGATCAACGCAAGGTACACCGCGCTGTTGGCCGAGGAGCCTGAGTGCGGTTGCACGTTGGCGTAATCGGCACCGAACAGTTGTTTGGCGCGTTCGATGGCCAGGGCTTCGACCTTATCCACATGCTCGCAGCCACCGTAGTAGCGCTTGCCCGGATAGCCTTCGGCGTATTTGTTGGTGAGGCCGCTGCCTTGAGCTTCCATCACGCGCTTGCTGGTGTAGTTCTCCGACGCGATCAGCTCGATATGATCTTCCTGGCGCTGCTCCTCGGCATTCATCGCCGCCAGCAGTGCGTCGTCATATCCCTGGATCTGGTCTTGTTTGCTGAACATCGCGTCTCTCCCAGCCTTTCGTATTGTTGAGGCCCGTGCAGGGCCCTTTGATGCGATGGTAGGGCTGGCGCAGACAGGCCAAATGCCTGCGCACGCCACGCAAAGGTGCGTTTACGACATTGATTGGAACAACACCGAACAAATGTGGGAGGGGGTTAGGCGATGATCTGACGGACGAGTAGCAACAGGAGGAAGTGCAGCGGATAGAGGGTGTAGGCCCAGCGGCGCATTGCTGGCGGTGAGGCGCTGCGGGCGTGTCGCAATAAGACCACGCCCGCCAATGGCGCAATCAGACAGATCGCCAACCCCGAGAGCGCCACAGGCGTGCCGCTATTGAGCAAGATTTGCCATTGGTTGGCCGCCACACAGAGCAAACCCGGCAACACGCTCAAATACCAAGGACGACGGAACACCAACAGCATCGCCAATGGCAGCAATACACCAAAGAAACCGAACATCAACTGAGTTGAAAATACCGCCGCCGTTGTGACGGCGATCAGCGCCAATCCTCGATCAACCAACGTCTTCTGCTGCCAACCTCGGGCAACCAACAGGCCCAACGCCAGGGTCGGCAACACATTCAATGTATCGGCATCATCGATAAACATTCGATACGGCACTTCGCTGATCACGCTAAACAGCAGCAACCAACCCAAGTAGCGCCAATGACCGGTCACCGGAGCGTTCCGGAGCCGATGCACATTGGCCGCAATCGCCAGGCAAAACCACGGGAACGCCAGGCGCCCCGGCACATACAGGCCATCCAGGCTTAACCCGACGTAGCGCAGGTGGTCCAGCACCATGCTCAGCAGCGCCAGCCACTTGAGCAAGTCCAATGCGCCATCGCGGACGCGTCCTACAGGAGCCGTTAGAGTACCGTGCATAATTCCCCAGTGACTTTGCATTTACAGGGCGTGCGCCTTCCTCACAATCTTGGTTAAAGTGCGCACCAACATCGACCACAGGAATGGGCCATGACCGACAAGAGCCAACAATTCGCCAGTGACAACTATTCCGGCATCTGCCCGGAAGCCTGGGCCGCCATGGAACAAGCCAACCACGGCCATCAACGCGCCTACGGCGATGATGAATGGACCCACCGAGCCGCCGATGGTTTTCGCAATCTGTTCGAGACCGACTGCGAAGTGTTCTTCGCCTTCAACGGTACGGCAGCCAACTCCCTGGCGCTGTCCTCGCTGTGCCAGAGCTACCATAGCGTGATTTGCTCGGAAACTGCCCACGTCGAAACCGACGAATGCGGCGCGCCGGAGTTTTTCTCCAACGGCTCCAAGCTGCTCGTCGCTCGCACTGAAAACGGCAAGCTGACCCCGGATTCAATCCGCGAGATTGCCCTCAAGCGCCAGGACATCCACTACCCCAAGCCGCGTGTGGTCACCCTGACCCAGGCCACCGAAGTCGGCAGCGTCTACACCCCTGAGGAAATCCGCGCTATCAGCGTCACCTGCAAGGAGCTGGGCCTGAACCTGCATATGGACGGCGCGCGGTTCGCCAACGCCTGTGCGTTCCTCGGTTGCTCACCGGCTGACCTGACCTGGAAAGCCGGTGTGGACGTGTTGTGCTTTGGCGGTACCAAGAACGGCATGGCAGTGGGTGAAGCCATCCTGTTCTTCAACCACAAGCTGGCTGAAGACTTCGATTACCGCTGCAAGCAGGCTGGCCAGTTGGCGTCGAAAATGCGCTTTCTGTCGGCCCCATGGGTGGGCCTGCTGGAAAACGATGCCTGGCTCAAGCATGCGCGCCATGCCAATCACTGCGCGCAACTGCTGAGCAGCCTGGTATCGGACATCCCCGGTGTGGAACTGATGTTCCCGGTACAGGCCAACGGCGTGTTCCTGCAGCTCTCGGAACCGGCCATTGTGGCGTTGACGGCCAAGGGCTGGCGCTTCTACACCTTCATCGGCAAAGGTGGTGCACGCTTCATGTGCGCGTGGGATACCGAGGAAGAGCGTGTAAGAGAATTGGCTGCGGATATTCGGACAGTGATGGGCGCATAACCGTGATGGATAATGGCGGTAAGCTGAGATTGTTTTTTGATATTTCTGACAGCAGCGCGTTTGAATTTTGTTGACTAGCCTCTGGTTACCCGCAAGAAGATGCCGCTGCAGAGGCCATCTTTCGGGAACAACTGCCAGCCGAGAAATCGGCCGGAAACGGAAATCCAGCAGAGAGCCAAACCATGGAATATCAAAGCAACGCCAGCATCCTTAAAAGCGACGACACTGCCAGTACCACGGTGATTGATTGGGATGAATTCAGGACGCACGCAAAGGTCGGGGACACTATCCGCGAGCCGTCCAGGACGTTGAGGATCTACGATAAAGTCTATGAATTGACAGCATCAGGCCAACATTTCGTGGTTCATATCTACGCCCAATAACCCTTTACGCCTAAAGGCCGCGCCGGAGATTCATGGCCTCCGACGCGGAACCGAACTGACGTACCAGCCCTTACTTACAAAGCCTTCGGCTGGAGCGCCGCCCATTCATCGATGGGGCCTGGGTTATTGATAAAGGTACCTCCACCGAACTTCACCGCCAGTTTATTAACCGCGTTCAGGGCAGTGGTCACCGCGCCTTCCCCCCAGCCACCGGTAAAGGACACATCATCTCCAGCAAGAATGAACCCATCGGGACTCGGGCTATGCACATCGTTCATAAACTGGGAAAACAACAGGCGCTGGTATTCGTACTGCCCTGGCAGGTTCATTTTGAAGGCGCTTAGAAAAAACGGCTGCTCTTCCCAATTGATTTCGACAAATGGGTCTGTCATGCCGAACTCTGCGCCAAGGTCTAGCTGATGGTGGGCATACACCGAGTCCAGCAAGGTTGAACATACCGCCACATGGGACGGCAACGGCGCGGCACGGTCACCCAGGAACTTGAGGCTGTCGTCATTCCAGGCGTAAGACAAAAACATCCCACAGCCCTTGTACGAACCTTTACTCGCAGCGTAGTCCAGCAGATAGGTGCCCCGGGTAATTCGATCCGACAACGTCACACTCATCTTGTGTTGGTGATCCATTCCGACATCGGTCCAGAAAGGTCGCTTGGTTTGCGCAAATACCTTGGCCGACTGCATGTAGTGGGTGTACATCACCGCTTCCCATTCTTTAGTCGACAAAAGGTCATTCATCTGACTGAAGCGACCGGCACCATCCATGTAACGGAATTTGTCCAGTATCCGCTTGTGGGGGGTATAGACCACGGCGGGGAAGACGTATCGGCTCTCAATCTTCTGGACATGATCATAAATCCACACGTCGAACTGATCGTCCTCTGATCGCCGTATGATTTGCCGCACTTCTTGATTCAACATCTGCGGAATGACTTGAGCACTCAGACTCTCGACAGTAGTTCCCGCCGGCCAGTGGTCCATGCTGTCGCCCATCGTGTCCGGGCTACGTGACAACAACCGGCGCGGCAGCTCACTTGAGCCGTCGTACATCAACTTATGGTTGGTATCCAGGCCGGTGTACAACACCCGCAGCACTTCCAGAAAACTGTTTGGGTAGTCAGTATTCCATCCCCCGGTACCAAAACCGATCTGGCCGAACAGGTCGATATCCTCGCGACTCCATTTTGCCTGCTCCACCATGGCCGCAAAAAAGCTCAGGTTGTCCCAACCTGCGTCCAAAATGGCGTTCCACAGCGTCTTGATCTTCGCCTGATCAATGCTGTCCTCGGACATTGCCGCTTCCATCTCGCGGAAATTGATCGGCTGTTGTTCCAGGAAAATATCGAACAGTTTACGTTCGATTTCGACATATTTATCGGGCAATTTATCGCGTTCGTAATAGACCTGTTGCTGCTGGTAATCGACCACTGTACTGGGCGTGGAAGCCGCGCCGGGGTTGGGAAAGTCAGTCGAATTGGCTGACATGCCAACCTTGTCGAAATAGTGCATCAGCGCCTTGCCGGAAACGGGAAAACGCATGGCGCCCATTTCACATATAACGCTGTTGCCGGGGTCCTGCGGATCACCTGCCACATGGGAATAGAACCGCCCACCAATACGGTCACTGGCCTCCACTACCACAGGGTGCAACCCCATGCGCATGGCTTCATAAGCCGCCACAGCGCCGGCTACTCCCGCCCCCATAAGTACCTGGCGGCAACTCGTACTGCTGGAAACCCGCCCCAACGGCCTGTCGTCGCTGACGGCCTGATTGAGAAAACGGGAGTAATGAAAGGGGAAGTCTGGGATAAGCGCTGTGACATCTTTGGCCAACAAACGCGCGGCACCTTGAGAACGAGAAGGAATAGCAGATATGTTGATCATCCTTGGTGTGTCAAAGGACGTCCGCCTACATCTTCACTGCAAAGGGCGACTACGACGAGTTCGATCTTCAGCGTAGACGCTTGTAGGAAATCTCTCTATATCAACTAGAAATAAAAGGTACGTGCGTAAGGCAAGCCTTGCTTAGACTGGACTTGCGCAATCAGTTCAGAAATTCCTGAAGTGATTATTTGCGAATGCCGATTCAAATGTACTTTTGCTTACAAGACTCTCCGTGGTCTCACTCAATAAAAACAGACCGTGATATCTATGAACACGCCCCCAGAACGATCAACTGCTGCGTCTTCCAGCACGCTGAAAGTTGAAACCCGCTCCATTGACTATGTGCCGCGCCATGAACGCCACGGCAAGGTTTGGCATCAAGCGCCGTTCTGGTTCACAGGCAACTTCGTACTGACCACCATGGTCACCGGCTTTACCGGCGCGGCGCTGGGCCTGAGCCTGATGTATGCGATCCTGGCGATTGTCATCGGCGTGTGCCTGGGCACCTTTGCCATGGCCTTCCACGCCAATCAAGGCCCACGCATGGGCTTGCCGCAAATGGTCCAGTCACGGGCACAATTCGGCTTGCGCGGGGCAATCGTGCCCTTTATCGCAGTGGTCTTCGTTTATATCGGTTTCAACGTCTTCAACGTGATTCTCGCAACAGACGCGATCAACACCGTGCTGCCCGGCGAGCGCGCCCCCTGGTACGCCTTGATGATTATCCTGGCAGTGATCATTGCAGTAGTCGGCCACGACCTCCTGCACACCGTACAACGCTGGCTGACCTACGTGATGATCAGTGTTTTCACCGTACTGACGGTGGCTGCCTTGATGAGCCTGCAAGCCGATTCGGCGGTGGTGGGCGCGCACTTTTCCTGGTCAGCCTTCTTGATTCAACTGTCCGCCGCCGCGGGCTACCAGATCAGCTACGCCGTGTACGTGTCGGATTACTCGCGCTATCTGCCGCACACCACGCCCACGCGCAGCGTTGTCACCTGGACCTACCTGGGCGCCGCCGGCTCAGCGCTGTGGCTGATGTCATTGGGGGCTTTCCTCGCGTCGGCCCTGCCCTCTCCGGATGCTATCGCCAGCGTGCAGGCCGTGGGCAACCAAGTGATACCCGGCTTTGGCACCTTTACCGTATTGATCGCGGTGCCTGCGCTGGTGGGCATCATGGCGGTCAACTGCTATGGCGCCATGCTCACCGGCATCAGTGCCATCGACGGCTTCATCTCGATCAAGCCGCGCCTCAAGAGCCGAATCATCGGCATCAGCTTGGTGGCCGCGGTCATTTTCGTGATCGCCCTGAGCATCCCGGAGAGCTACCTGCACAGCTTCAATAACTTCGTCCTCTTGATGCTGTATTTCCTGGTGCCTTGGACGGCGGTAAATCTCGCGGACTACTATGCTGTACGCAAAGGACGCTACGCAATCAGCGACCTGTTCAACCCTGGCGGCATCTACGGTCGCTGGTCGAGCGCCGGCCTCACCGCGTATTTCTTCGGCATCGCGGCGATGGTCCCGTTCATGTCCCTGGGTTTTTACCAAGGCCCGGTCGCACTATGGCTGGGCGGTGCCGACATTGCATTCGTGGTTGGCCTGGTGGTCTCGGCGTCGACTTACTGCATCATGGCCCGACGCCTCGATCACGCCCGTGAAGCCCGCGCCGTGGAGGCCAGTGAACGGCTGTTGGAAGGAGAGGAGTCATGACATCGATAACGGTCGTTTGCCATCAACTGGCCCCCCGTATTGGCGATCTTGATTACAACCGGGCGCTCAGCGAAAGCGCAATCCGTGGCGCAAGTGGGGCACAGGTCATCGTCCTGCCCGAACTGATGCAAAGTGGTTACGCCTTCGAAAACCGAGGGGAAGCCCATGCGGCTTCCGAGACAGATGACGGCCCGACCCTGAGCCTATGGCGGGCCTTGGCCAGTGAACTGGATATCATCATCGTCGCCGGCTTCTGTGAGCGCCTGAGTGCTGGACGGGTCGCCAATAGCCTCGCGTTGATCCAACCCGCAGGCCGGCTGACGGTGTATCGCAAAGCCCACTTATGGAACCGGGAAAAGCTGATCTTCACGCCCGGCACCGAACCACCGCCGGTCGTCGAAACCAAGATCGGCCGGGTCGCCGCGATGGTCTGCTACGACCTGGAACTGCCTGAGTGGGTGCGCCTGGCCGCCTTGGCCGGCGCCGACCTGCTGTGCGCCCCGGTGAACTGGCCGGACGGTCCACGCCCGGCCGACGAGCGGCCGGGGGAGATTGTTCGCGTCCAGGCCAATGCTGCGGCCAATCGCATGTTCATTGCCGCCTGTGACCGCTACGGCGAGGAGCGCGGTATAAACTGGGTGGGCGGCTCGACCATTGTCGATGCCAACGGTTACCCGTTGGCCGGCGCAGTCTCCCATCAGAGGGAACAGCGGCTAGTCGCTCAACTGCCTCTGGCCGAGGCCAGAGACAAGTTCATCAGCGAGCATAACCACGTTCACCAGGATCGCCGACCGGGCTTGTACTGACCTCTCAAAACTCAATCCGCACATCCCCCTTCGGCACACTGCAGCACGACAGGATGTAGCCTTCGGCCTCGTCCTCCTCGGTGATCCCGCCGTTGTGCTCCATCTCCACCTCGCCGCCCAGCTTCATCACCTTGCATGTCCCACAGATACCCATGCCACAGGCTTTGGGGATCAGCAGGCCGAGCTTGGCGGCCGCGGCGTGCACCGTTTCGCCTGGTGCCACACGGATGCTCTTGCCGGAGGCAATGAACTCCACTTGGTGCAGGTCCGCCAAATCTATCTCCGGCGCATCCGCCGCTTGTTCGGCCTGTTCCACCGCATCAGCCCGCGCCTCCGGTGGTGTCGCGCCAAAGGACTCTTCGTGATAGCGCGCCATATCGAAACCAGCGGCTTCGAGCAGGCGCTTCACCGCGCTCATGTAGGGCGTCGGGCCGCAACAGAACACTTCGCGCTCGAGGAAATCCGGCACCATCAGTTCCAGCATCTTGTGGTTCAGGTAACCACGATAACCGGCCCACGGTTCGCCCAATCCATGCTTCTCGCAGATCAGGTGCAGGCTGAAGTTGTCGATCCGCGACGCCATGTGCTCCAGTTCGCGGTGGTAGATGATGTCCTTGGGCGAGCGGGCGCTGTGAACAAAGGTCATGTCGACATTCGCGTTGGTGTCGTAGAACCAACGAGCCATGGACATGACTGGGGTGATACCGACGCCGCCGCTGAGGTACAGCACTTTCGGGCTGGGAAAGTCGATGGCATTGAACAGCCCCACCGGGCCGTGCACCGCCAGCTCCTGCCCTTCATGCAGCGTGTCGTGCAGCCAGTTGGAGACCTTGCCGCCCGGTACGCGCTTAATGGTCACCGAAAAGCTGTAGGGCACCGAGGGCGAACTGGAAATCGTGTACGAGCGCATGATCGGCTGGCCTTCGATTTCCAGCTCCAGGGTCACGAATTGCCCGGGCTTGAAAAAGAACAGGATCGGCTGGTCAGCCATGAAGCAGAAGGTGCGCACGTCCCAGGTTTCCTGGATGACTTTGACGCAACGGACGATGTGTCGACCATTGGCCCAGGTCTGGGTGGTTACCGGATTCAGGAAATTGCTAGACATGTTGTTCTCCACCGCCGACGTCGGCCTTATGGTGGCGATTCTGCGTAACGCCGGAGCCACCCATTTACCTATCTGCGACATTCACATACTTACGGCGACCAGCCCCCAACTACCGGGGGTTGCGCGTCGGGATCAGATTGGGCCATGTCGCCCATGGATAAGGTTCGACGCAACGCCGGGCCCACACTCGCTCCCAACAAAGACGCTTTCTTTACGCCTTGCAACGCAACAACCGTAGCCACTTATCCCGGCCACACAGAATGGCCACGAGGACACATACGATGGACGTCACCGCAACCTTAAGCTTGGGCGATCCGCTGGAACCCGCACGCAAGGCCACCGCGCAAATGCTGCACGAGCGCGAGCGCACCTATTCGCTGCCGCAGCCGTTTTACTCTGATGAGCGGCTGTTTGATATCGACATGCAGGAGATCTTCCAGAAAGAGTGGTTGATCGCCGGCATGACCTGCGAAATCCCCGCCAAGGGCAACTACCTGACCCTGCAAGTGGGCAAGAACCCGATCATCGTGATCCGTGGCGCCGAAGGCGTGGTGCATGCATTCCACAACGTGTGCCGCCACCGTGGCTCACGCTTGTGCACCAGCGACAAGGGCAAGGTCGCCAAGCTGGTCTGCCACTACCATCAGTGGACCTACGAGCTGGACGGTCGCCTGCTGTTCGCCGGCACCGAGATGGGCGCAGACTTCGACATGAAGCAGTACGGCCTCAAGCCGGTGAACGTGAAGACTGCCGGCGGCTACATCTTTATCAGCCTGGCCGAGAACCCGCCGGCCATCGATGACTTCCTGTCGACCCTGAATCACTACATGGAACCCTACGACATGGAAAACACCAAGGTGGCGATCCAGACCACCTTGTTCGAAAAAGCCAACTGGAAGCTGGTGCTGGAAAACAACCGCGAGTGCTACCACTGCAACGCGTCGCACCCCGAACTGCTCAAAACCCTGCTGGAATGGGACGACGTCACCGACCCACGCGCCGACCAGGCCTTCAAGGACCACGTGGCTGCCTCCGCCGCCGCCTGGGACGCGGAGAAGATTCCTTACGCCCACGCCAGCTTCGGCCTGCGTAACCGCATTGTGCGCATGCCGCTGCTCAAGGGAACCGTGTCCATGACCCTGGACGGCAAACAGGGCTGCGCCAAGCTCATGGGCCGTATCAAGAACCCGGACCTGGGCTCGATGCGTATCCTGCATCTGCCGCACTCCTGGAACCACTGCATGGGTGATCACATCATTGTGTTCACCGTATGGCCGATCAGCGCCCAGGAAACCATGGTCACCACCAAGTGGATCGTGCACAAGGACGCCGTGGAAGGCGTGGACTACGACGTGGAGCGCATGCGCCAGGTATGGGACGCCACCAACGACCAGGACCGCCGCCTGGCCGAAGAGAACCAACGCGGCATCAACTCCACCGCTTACCAGCCGGGCCCGTACTCCAAAACCTATGAGTTTGGCGTGGTGAACTTTGTGGATTGGTACAGCGAGCGCATGTTGAACAACCTGGGCGCCGCTCCAGCTCCGTACCTCAAAGGTGTGGCTGCACACGAATAACTGACATGCCGTAGACCAACTGTGGGAGGGGGCAACACCCCGATAGCGGCGCACCAGCCAATGACGTATTTGGCTGAGCTACTGCGATCGGGGCAAGCCCCCTCCTACATTAAAATCTCAGCCGTTCAAAATTCGACCAACAATAGCCAAGCCCTCTGCGGTAGGGGCCTCCAGCCTTCGCCCAACAACTTATCCACAGAGACGCCCACAGCTATTGTGGGCAAGTACTCGGTGCTACCCAAATTAACTCAGGAAAATCCGTGACTTAATCAAGTTCAAGAGTTTAGGCAGCATCTGATCATATATTGATCAACTCTTTGAAACCCTTAATCTACGTGGCTTTCAGCGGTACGCAAACACCTTATCCACAGAACCGCCAACAGACTTTGGGGGCAACTTTGGCAATGCTGTGGAAAAGCACGCCAGATTCGCATAAATCTAGCTATCCAACATGTTCAGAGGGCAAATACGCGACCTTGATCAAATTTCGACCAAAGCCACTAACCCCCTGTCTCATAAGGGCTGTAGCCAATAGCAAACATCTTATCCACAGCCAGGCTCACAGTGTTTGTGGGTAACACTTAGTCAGCCAGACGCTTTACCACCGCCCCTGTTTCGCCGCTCATCTACACTCATCAGTGTGCAGCCCATCGAACCGATGAAATGACTGTCCGTGCGGGCGCAATGACCCAGCACCTTATGCACACATCGAATCGTTCCAGCAGTTCGGAACTGACTATCTGAATTGAAGGAATACGCGCATGAATATATTCACGAAAAAAATTGGTACAGGGGCGCTGGCGGTGATGTGTCTGCTACCGCTTGTAGGGTGGGCACATGGTTCGCTGGACATTCCGCCGTCACGCGCAGTGAACTGCCAGGCAACCGGGGGCTACTGGCAATCCGAGGATGGCTCTGCCATCGTCGACAGGGGTTGCCGAGAATCCGCCAGGATATTTAACACCCCCGCCGAAAAAGTATTTGCAGCCCAACAATGGAATGAAGTCGCTCATATTCCTGGCATCAACAACCCCTCGCTGGATCAAATCAAGGCCGTAATCAAAGATGGGCTGATCTGTTCTGCAAATGACCCTAGAAAAGCCAGCCTGGACCAACCTACGCCCTACTGGACCAAGACGGATGTCGTACCCGGACATTCATTGACCATGCGTCTGATCGGTACGGCTCCCCACGTGCCCAGCAAATTTTATGCGTTTGTCAGCAGGGTCGGCTTCAATACGGCCACTGACACACTGAAATGGAGCGATCTGGTGCAGTTGGGCCAGGTCGAGACGTTCACTGTCGCCAGGACAGACTGGCAGACGCCACCCAGAATAGCGGGGGCAGCAGGTTTCTTCGAAATTGCCAGAACGATTCCAACGGGCCTATCGGGTAACGGCCTGATCGTCGGTATTTGGGTAAGGAATGACCCGAATGGAGAGTTTTTTATTTCGTGTGCGGATGTGAGTTTCCAGGGAGGAAGCATACCCGAGCAATTTCACAATATCGGCACATTTATCGCCGCAGAGATGCAGACCCTGAAGCCAGGCGACTCCGTACACTTCCGCATCTTTGATAACAAGGGTGAGAGAAAGGAGCTGGTGGATATCACCCATAAGATCACCACGGCTAATTTGGCGCCCGGCAAATGGGGCAAAGAAATAGCCGATAAAATCGATCCCGCCATTGCCAGAATTGGCGAGCGGAATGGCCAGGATATCGTGTTCAACCAGCAAAACCCGCTGATCAACGCGACGTTTGCCACGGTAAAAGATTACAGCCAGGCGATGTCGATTATTGCCGGGCAAGATCCAGGCCCGGTGGATCCGGCGCCACCGGTGGCACGCATCAACGGCCCGACATCCCTGAAATCGGGGCAGGCCTTTACGTTCAGCGGTACGCAATCGACTGGCGCCAACGGCCCTGTGCGTTATGAGTGGGCAGTTCCGGGCATGACTGGCGCAGAAGACGCTGCGACAGTCAGTGGCCAAGCCCAAACGGTTTCCGAACCGACACCGCTCAAGGCAAGGCTGACGGTTAAAGACCAGGAAAATGGCAAAACCGACACGGCTGAATTTGGCTTTACCGTTCTCCCCGCAGACCCTGGACAGTACCCGGCCTATGTGCCGGGAGGTCTACACGAAGCGGGCAAAACCTACTCCCATCAGGGTAAAAACTATAAGTGCAAATACGCCGCGTGGTGCTCAGGGTCGCCACAATATTACGAGCCCGGCAAGGGCCTGGCCTGGCAAGAGGCGTGGGACGAGCAATAAGACCACGTATCCCCGCCTCACTACGCCGCACAGACCGTGCGGCGTTTTTTGCCCTGTATCACTTGAATGCGGCACCTGCGTTCCCCCCACTGCTCAGCGAACCACGCCCTCCTCAAGCAGTAATTGGAGAATCGCCTGGGCGCCCTCTTCATTGCTGACGCCCTTGAGCACTCGTCCACCGCCTCCGCTGGCCTTGGCCGTCGCCGCTTTCATACGGTCGGCGCCACTCTTGGCCTTGATCACCTTGAGGCGCTTGGGTCGCGGCTTGGCTGGTTGCAGTTGCGCCCCTGTGAATAACTCATCCTGCTCGATCTCGACTTCATGGGCCGCCAGCTCCCCGCGTTGAGCCGGGCCATAGGCGCTCTGGCGGGGCTTGGGCGCTGCGTTATCCACCGTCGCGAGAAACGGCAGGCGCACCTTCAGGCGCCGCCGCTGGCCACGGGGCAACGCTTGCAGCACATGCGCCACGCCAGCCTCGATGGATTCCACCTGGGCCAACCCTACAATCAGCGGCCAGCCCAATTGTTCGGCCAACAGGAACGGCAGCATGCCCGAGCCTTCACCGGTTTCGGCCTGGCTGCCGGTGAGTACCACTTGGGCACCGGCATCGCGCAGATACTCACAGAGTACCGGCAAGGCATCGGAGCCTGGCGGTTGCTCCAGTACCTGCAGTTGCGGCAGGCCCATGCCCAGGTAGCTGCGCAGGATCGGTTCAGCGATGTTGCCGGCGTGCAGCACCTGCAACTTATCCCCAGCCATTTGCAGACCCAGCTCGACGGCACGCGCATCCTGCTCCGCACGGCGCGGACGCCCCGAAGTGGGGTGGGCGCCGATGGATACCAGGCTGATTACATTGCTTGTCATGGTCATGTCCCTAAGCTGCATCGCGCTTGGCGCCGTTGCGGTAGGTCTCGACCGCATCAATCAAGGCTTGCAGAATCGCGGCGCTCTCGCCGATTACCGACAGGTCGGCACGCTTGATCATGTCGCAACCCGGGTCAAGGTTGATTGCCACCACCTTGTCGCAGGCACCGATGCCTTGCAGGTGCTGGATCGCCCCGGAGATGCCCACTGCTACATAAACCCTTGCCGTGACCCAGGTGCCACTGGCGCCCACCTGCCGATCACGCGCCATGAAGCCATCGTCCACCGCCACCCGCGAGGCGCCTTCGGTGGCGCCCAGGGCCGCGGCGGTCTGGTGGAACAGCGCCCAGTCCTTCACGCCGTTGCCGCCGGAGAAAATGAACTCGGCCTCGGCCATCGGAATCGCCGCCGGGTCCACCGCTACCGCGCCGAGATCTTCGATGCGTGGCAGGCTGCGCGCCAGGCTTGTGGATAACTCCACGGGCAACACTTCATGGCGTGTATCACTGACCGGATCGGCACATTCGGCAGCAGCCAGAATCAGGCGTGGCAATGGTCGAGCCAAGTCTTCCTGGCCTGCGCCGGCACGGCCGATGCAGGTCTGTTCCTTGATTTGCCACACCCGCGTGGCCGGGCGCTCCTTGAGGCTGGCGGCAAAGCGCCGGCCCAACTCGCCACCGCCACTGCGGCTATCCGGCAGCAACCAGTGACGCGGGTTGAACTGGTTATCCACAGCACGCAGACCTTGCACACGCTGCTCGGGTGAATAACCGTCGAATTCATGGCCCTCCAACACCAGCAGGCGGTCGACGCCGGCGGTGGAAAACCCGGCTTCCTTGTGTTCGCCGAACACCACCGCCAGCACTGCGCCGTCGCTGCCGGCCAGTTGCCGCGCCAGGCCAAGCAGGTCACGGTCGTGGCTGCTCAGGCGGCCACCGACCATGTCCGGCACCACGTTGATGTAGAACGCCGGCGCAGGCACCTGATGCAGCGGCAATTGCACTTCTACTGCTGCCGTGCGCTTGGCTGCGCCGCCCTGCTGGGCGCCGCTGCGGTCGATACGCTTGATGCCGTTGGGGCCGATAAAACCGACGCCATGCACATTCTTGCGGATGATCCCGTTAGGGCCCATCCAACTGTGTTGTACCGGCTGCATGGCCGCATGCAGCGGGTGCAGGCGGTTACGGGCGATCCATTCGGCCCGTGGGTCGCGGCGAATAATGTCGCTCATCAGTGCACCTCCGCAGGTTCACGTTTGATCGGGGTCTTGACCGGTGCCGGATCCTCAAGCAAAGCGTCGGCCACCAGCTCCGCGATGTCTTTGATCAATGGCCGCGGTTCGACCACGCCCTCAAGCATCGCCGTACATTGCGGGCAACCTACAGCCACCAGCTCGGCACCGGTTTCGCGGATGTCATCCATGCGCATATCCGGGATACGTTGCTTGCCGGGAATATCGGTGATCGGCGCGCCGCCACCGCCACCGCAGCAGCGCGAACGGAAGCCCGAACGTTGCATTTCCTTGACCTCGATGCCGAGCGCCCGCAGCACTTGACGCGGTGCCTCGTATTCGCCGTTGTAGCGGCCCAGGTAACAAGGGTCGTGGTAGGTCACGCTATCGCCCTTGTGCTGGCCCAGGTTCAGCGCGCCTTCGCCGATCAGTTCGGCCATGAAGGTGCTGTGGTGTTGCACGAGGTAATTGCCGTTGAACGCACCGTACTCGTTTTTCAGCACATGGAAACTGTGGGGGTCGCAGGTGACGATACGCTTGAAGCTGTACTTGGCCAGGGTCTGGATATTGCGTGAGGCCAGCAGTTGGAAAGTCGCTTCGTCGCCCAGGCGCCGCGCTACGTCTCCGCTGTCGCGCTCTTCCAGGCCGAGCACCGCGAAGTCGACCTTGGCGGCCTTGAGCACTTTGACGAATGCGCGCAGGGTGCGCTGGTTGCGCATGTCAAAGGCACCATCACCGACCCAGAACAGTACCTCGCAGCTGCCTTTGTCGCTCAGCAGCGGCAGGTTCAAGTCCGCGGCCCAGTTCAGGCGGCCGCCAGGCGCGAAGCCGCCTGGGTTATCGGTGGCGATCAGGTTTTCCAGGACTTCGGCGCCCTTGTTCGGCGTTGCGCCTTTTTCCAGGGTCAGGTGACGGCGCATGTCGACGATGGCATCCACGTGCTCGATCATCATCGGGCACTCTTCCACGCAGGCGCGGCAGGTGGTGCACGACCACAACGTCTCGGCGTCCACCAGGCCGTTGACGATCGGTTGATGGGGGTTGCCGCCATGCTCGCCTATGGATTTGCCCGGATACGGGCTGCCGGCGAACTTGGCATCGGTGCCGCCGGCCAGGCCGACCACCATGTCCTGGATCAGCTTTTTCGGGTTCAGCGGCTGGCCGGCAGCAAAGGCCGGGCACGCGGCTTCGCATTTGCCGCACTGTACGCAGGCGTCGAAACCAAGCAGTTGGTTCCAGGTGAAATCCTTGGGTTTTTCCACGCCCAGCGGTGCAAATTTATCGCTCAGGTCCAACGGTTTCAACCCAGTGGAGCGGCCACCGCCAAAGCGTTCGGCGCGACGATGCCAGGCCAGGTGCAGGGCACCGGCGAAGGCGTGCTTCATCGGCCCGCCCCAGGTCATGCCGAAGAACATCTCGGACACGCCCCACAGCACGCCCACACTCAATAGCGCAGCGAGCAGCCAACCGCCGAAGTCCGCTGGCAGGATCCCGGCCACCGGCAAGGTCACCAGGAAGAAGCTCACCGAGAAGGCCATCAGGCTTTTCGGCAAGCGCATCCACGGCCCCTTGGACAGACGCGCCGGCGGATTGCGCCGACGCAGGTACATAAAGATCGCGCCGACAAACATCAATGTCGACGCCAGCAGCAGCGCATAGCCAAGAATGCGGCTCTGCAGGCCGAAGCCGTGCACCACAATCGCCAGCAGCGCCGACAACACAAAGCCAAGCGCCGTGGCGACGTGGGTGTTGGCGATGTATTTGTCGCGGGCGACCACGTGGTGCAGGTCGACCATGTAGCGCTTGGGCATGGCCAAAAGACCGCCAAGCAAGTCGACTTTGGATGCACGCCCACGGCGCCACATGTTCACGCGGCGCAGGGCGCCAAGGACCGCAAGGCCCAGGGCAGCAAACAAGAGGATTGGCAGCAAGGTGTTCAACATGATGAAGCTCCCACAGACCACACAGGTCTACTGTGAAACTGGCCTTGAATGTGGGAGGGGGCTTGCTCCCGATGGCGGAGTGTCAGTTGATACTGTTGTAGCTGACCCACCGCTATCGGGAGCAAGCCCCCTCCCACATTTTGACCCAGTCCCACATTGGTTCGGTGTCGGGTCAGAAATCCTTGCACAGGCGCAGGGCGTCATAGATCGCAGCGTGGGTATTACGCTGCGCTACACAGTCACCGATGCGGAACAGCAAGTACCCCTCGCCCGCCTCGCTCAGGCACGGCTGCGGCTTGATCGCAAACAAGGCTTCGACGTCGATCTGGCCTTTGTTGCGCGAACCTTCCTTGAGCCCGTAATAGATGGCTTCGTCCGGACGCACGCCGTTCTCCACCACCACCTGGTCGACCACTCGTTCTTCTTTGGCGCCGGTGTATTCGTTCTCCAACACCGCCACCAGCTTGTCGCCCTCGCGATAGACCTTTTCCAGCATCATGTCGCCGGTCATGATCACTTCCTTGGGGTACATGCTGCGGTAGTAAGTCGGGAACGACGTACCGCCAACTGCCACGCCGGGTTTGATGTCATCGGTGACGATTTCCACCTGGCAGCCTTTGTCGGCCAGGAAGTCGGCCACCGACATGCCGGTGAACTCACAGATGGTGTCGTACACCAGCACGTTCTTGCCTGGCGCGACTTTGCCGTCGAGTACATCCCAACTGCTCACCACCAAACCTTCGGCGGCACCCCAGTGCTCGTTCTGCTCGATGAACGGATGTCCGCCGACAGCGAGCACTACCACATCCGGACGCAGGTCCAGGATGGTCTCGGCATCCGCCGCTACGCCCAGGCGCAGGTCGACTTTCAAACGCGCCAGCTCCAGTTGGTACCAACGAGTGATACCGGCGATCTGGTCGCGTTGCGGGGCTTTCGAGGCAGTGGTGATCTGCCCGCCGATAAATTCTTTCTTCTCGAGCAGAGTCACATCGTGGCCACGTTCGGCGGCGACCCGCGCAGCTTCCATCCCCGCCGGGCCGGCACCGACCACCACGACTTTGCGTTTGGGTCCGGTGGATTTTTCGATGATGTGCGGCACGCCCATGTACTCACGGGAGGTCGCGGCGTTCTGGATGCACAGTACATCCAGGCCCTGATACTGGCGGTCGATGCAATAGTTGGCGCCGACGCACTGCTTGATCTGGTCGATCTGGCCCATCTTGATCTTGGCGATCAGGTGCGGGTCGGCGATGTGCGCACGGGTCATGCCGACCATGTCCACATAGCCGCCTTCCAGAATACGCGTGGCCTGGTTCGGGTCCTTGATGTTCTGCGCGTGCAGCACCGGAACCTTGACCACTTCCTTGATACCGGCCGCCAGGTGCAGGAATGGCTCCGGTGGATAACTCATGTTGGGGATCACGTTGGCCAAGGTGTTGTGGGTGTCGCAACCCGAGCCCACTACGCCGATGAAATCGAGCATACCGGTATCGTCGTAATACTTGGCGATCTGCTTCATGTCCTCATGGGACAGGCCGTCCGGATGGAACTCGTCACCGCACAGGCGCATGCCCACGCAGAAGTCATCACCGACTTCTGCACGCACGGCTTTCAAGACTTCCAGGCCGAACTTCATGCGCCCTTCGAAGCTACCGCCCCATTCATCGGTACGCTTGTTGACCCGAGGGCTCCAGAATTGGTCGATCATGTGCTGGTGCACCGCGGACAGTTCCACACCGTCCAGTCCACCGGCCTTGGCACGCCGCGCGGCCTGGGCGTAGTTGCCGATCACACGCCAGATTTCTTCTGGTTCGATGGTCTTGCAGGTGGCACGGTGCACGGGCTCACGTACACCGGACGGCGACATCAGGGTCGGCCAGTTGAAGCCGTCCCAACGCGAGCGACGGCCCATGTGGGTAATCTGGATCATGATCTTGGCGCCATGCTTGTGCATGGCGTCGGCCAGGTTCTGGAAGTGCGGGATAATGCGGTCGGTAGCCAGGTTCACCGAGCTCCACCACTCCTGGGGGCTGTCGATGGCCACCACCGAGGAGCCGCCGCAGATCGCCAGGCCAATACCGCCCTTGGCTTTCTCTTCGTAGTACTTCACATAGCGGTCGGTGGTCATGCCGCCGTCGGTGGCATACACCTCGGCATGGGCGGTACTGAGCACGCGGTTGCGGATGGTCAGTTTGCCGATCTGGATCGGCGCGAACATTGCTTCGAAAGCCATGGCAGGGTTCCTCGACTTACAACGGCTTGACGGTGAACAGCCCGTCGTCATGGCCCTCTTCGGAGCCTCCGTAGACTTGTTCGGCGACGGTGCGGATGTTGCTGCCGCGCGCTTGCAGAATCTGGTCCATGGCCCCGGCAAACCAGCCGGTGAACATGTAGTCGACTTTGCGCCCGACCTTGCCGTACACGTAGACGAACGCCGAGTGCTCAAGCTTGACGCTGGCGGTGCCTTTATCCAGGTCGATGTCCTGGATCTTGAACAGGCCCCAGCCGCGCTGCGACAGGCGCTTCATGTAGTGCTCGAACACCGCTACACCTTCCAGGCCGTGGCATTCGGCTTCTTTTTCACACCAGTGCCAGGCGGATTTGTAGCCGGCCTTATAAAGGATTTCGGCATAGGCGTCGGCGCCCAGTACTTCTTCGATACCCATGTGGTTATTGACGAAGAAATGCCGCGGCACGTACAGCATCGGCAGGGCATCAGAGGTCCAGACACCGGTTTCGCTGTCAACTTCGATAGGTAATTGCGGGGCGATCTTGGCCATGGAAACTTAACTCCAGAAATTTGTTTTGATGCCCCCGGCGTCGGATGGCCGGGGGAAAAGAAGTGTCAGCGGTGGCTTATTCGCCCCAAACGTCCTTGAGCACGTTGACCCAGTTCTCGCCCATGATCTTGCGTACCACGCGCTCGCTGTGGCCGCGCTTGAGCAGGGTCTCGGTGAGGTTGGGGAACTCGCCCACGGTGCGGATGCCCAGCGGGTTGATGATCTTGCCGAAGCTGGTCAGACGGCGGGCGTAGCCCTTGTCATGGGTCAGCATTTCAAAGAAATCCTGGCCATGACCCTGGGTGAAATCGGTGCCGATGCCGATGGCGTCTTCGCCGACGATATTCATGGTGTATTCGATGGCTTCGGCGTAGTCGTCGATGGTCGAGTCGATACCTTTGGCCAGGAACGGCGCGAACATGGTCACGCCGACAAAACCGCCATGATCGGCGATGAACTTGAGCTCTTCATCGGATTTGTTGCGCGGGTGCTCCTTGAGGCCCGACGGTAGGCAGTGGGAATAACACACCGGCTTTTTCGATTCGAGGATCACCTCTTCGGAGGTTTTGGACCCGACGTGTGACAGGTCGCACATGATGCCCACGCGGTTCATCTCGCCGACGATTTCGCGACCGAAACCTGACAGGCCACCATCGCGCTCGTAGCAACCGGTGCCCACCAGGTTCTGGGTGTTGTAGCACATCTGCACCACCCCCACGCCGAGCTGCTTGAAGATCTCCACGTAGCCGAGCTGGTCTTCAAACGCATGGGCATTCTGGAAGCCGAAGATGATGCCGGTCTTGCCTTGTTCCTTGGCGCGGCGGATGTCGGCGGTGGTTTTTACCGGGATCACCAAGTCGCTGTTCTCACGGATCAGGGTCTGGCTGGCAACAATGTTATTGATCGTGGCCTGGAACCCTTCCCACACCGACACGGTGCAGTTGGCGGCGGTCAGGCCACCCTTGCGCATGTCCTCGAACAGGTCGCGATTCCACTTGGCAATGATCAGCCCGTCGATAACGATGCTGTCGGCGTGCAATTCGGCTGGGCTCATCAGGCGTCCCCTTATTGGCGATTCATGCGCCGAATCGTATGCCGGCGCTTTGGGGCCAGCATATGCCCAGGGATCGACGGAGCCGGGTGCAAAAACGACAGGGGAATTGCCGAAAGCGTCAATCCGCGACAAAGGCTATGTAGACATGCCTGCTGGGCGGCTGTTCTTTGTCTTACGCTTGAGCCAGAATTGCGCATCACTTGATATGAGACGGCGCAATGAAATCGATTTTCCTGGCTTTGGCACTCATCGCAACCACCGCCCACGCAGCCGAAGACACCGACAGCACACCGTGCGACGGCATTGAAAACGACAAACAGACCCTGGCCTGCGCCGCCTACAACAAAACCACCGCCGAGCAACTGCTCAAGGATAACTACCAGGGCCTGCTGGAACGCATGGGTTCGATCTATGGCAGCGACAAGACCAAGCTGGCCGACATTACCGCACGTCTGAAGGACGCCCAGCAGAAATGGGAAAAATTGCGTGACGCCGATTGCGCGGTAGATACCTTCCCGGCGGTGAACGGCAGCAAGGACTATGCGATTGCGCAAAATGATTGCCTGGCACGGATGAGTGATGAGCGGTCGGAGTTTTTGGAGTCGATTGGGCAGGAGTAAATGCCCCCCACAGCCATGCCATGGGGGACACCCTTACATTCAAGTCATGAAGGGTGACTTGAAGCGGGGCTTGGGCAATACCAATGGAGGGCTGGGATCGTAGGCGTAATCCAATGCGGTGATATCCATTACATCGCGGATACGATTGGTCCAGGGTTCGAGTACGTCATCGAAATTGTGCCCAGGCGGACCACCCTCCATTGGACAATAATGAGGTGCCAGGGTGGGTTTACCCAGCTTCATCTTCGCCTGCCAATCGGCCCAGATCTTGTCGACGAAGCAGTGATGCAGAAAAAACACCGGATCCTCAGGTGAGGTCATCGCCAGCATGTTGCCACCGATCCACAGGTGAACTCGATTGTGCAACTGCGAACCCGGGGTGGTGACTTGCGGGTCACCCTTCTGGGTAATCCAACCTTCCAGACGGTTTCGAAAACCTCTATTGAACGGGCTGGCGTTGTAATAGGGCTCGTCATAGATTTCTTCGTTCATTGCCTTGTTCAAATCGTCAGGCGTCGGCAACGTAAAGACCCATTGCCCAAACTGCCGTTTCAGACCCGGCTCTGGTAGACCGTCTTGCGGATACCCGGGTACGTCCCAATTATTAAATTTGTGTGCAAAGGGCCCATCTTGCACCCTGAAGTAATCTTTAGGATCACCGTTACCGCCTATCAGCCCCCATACCGGTGAGATCCAGGGCTCTGCCGCGTCCAATGTCCAATCCCAGTAAGGGATCGCTACTTCTTTTTGAGTGACGCGCAGAATGACCGCTTCCAACTGCAGCAACATTTCACGGTGCCAAGGCAAAAAGGCAGGGCCCAAGTGCGCACCGTTACGATAGTCGGGGTCCTGGGGTTCATGAGGATGGACAGTAGGTACCATTACTGCGTGGTGCCAATGGACAAACTTGTCGTATTCTTTCGCGGCTTTGACCGCCAACAACGCATTGAGAAATTCCATCCACTCATGCCCGCTCAATGTGCGAATTTCCTTACGTATCTTCATTGCGCAACTCCTTTGTAGGAAGGCGTGGAGCTACGAGAACTCCTGTCCCGAATCTAGATGCGGGTCCCACTAAGGTCTACTGTCAGATCTGACAGTTCAGGCACTACCTCCGACAAATGGTCGAAACCTCTGCACCTCGCCGAGCCTGTTACCATGCACGACTTCTTCACGCGTTCAAGGCAACGTCCATGACCCTCTGCGGCATCGAAATCAAAGGCAGCGAAGCCATCATCGCCCTCGCAACCCTGGACAACCAGGCGCTGACCCACGTCGCCCTGGCCACCAAGAAAATCGCCCTGGATGACGACGATGAGGCCGCCAACGTCAAAGCCTTCGCCGCCCAGGTAAAGGCCTTCGTGCAGGACAACAGCATCCAGCGCATCGCGATCAAGAAGCGCAGCAAGAAAGGTGAATTCGCCGGCGGCCCGACGACGTTCAAGATTGAAGGGGTGTTTCAATTGCTGGAGGGGGTTGAGGTGACGCTGCTGTCGCCGCAGACCATCAATGCGCAAAACAAGAAGCACACCTTTGACCTGCCGGCGACGCTCAACAAGTATCAGCACGAGGCGTATAAGACCGCGTGCTCATGCCTGATGAAGAAATAACCGCGATCAACTTTTGACGCAGTGCTCCAAGCCGTGCCCGCCGCCTTCGTATTCAGGACCGTAGTAATACTTGACGAAGGACACCTTGCCTTCCGGGGTCGGTGTCACTTGTGCCACGCCCACGCCAAAGTCTTTCAAGGCCGGATCGGTGTGGGCAAAGTAGATGCCCAGCGTATCCGAGGTGCCGGCGGCCATGCCTTCATAGCGGGACTTGTCCTCCAGGGTCAGGGTGAAGGTATAGGCGGCGTACTTGCCAGTGCTTTGCTTGGCATCGAGTTTCATCTCGACAACGCCCTTGAAGTTGCCGATATGTTTATCCTGGCCGTTACATTCATAACGCCCGCTGTAATCGGCGCCAGTAAAAGGCACTGGCGCCTGGGCAGCCCACAGCGGGGTGGAAACGAGGGCCATCACAGCAACGAGTTTTTTCAGCATGCCAACCTCTCAGGGGTTACGTAGTGGCGCTCCTGACGTAGACGCTTGATTTTCAAAGCACTTGGTCAGAAGCAACATGGAGACCCATGGACGTTAGCAGGCTCTTTCTATAGGTCGTAGTTAACGGCAAAAAACAAGAAACTTCCGACAGCTTTTGGGACGTTCTTTACAAGATACGTCTGACGCTGTCTTAGTGTGATGTACGACTTTTATGCCGTAGCCAATCACCGAACGACTTGTCCTCCAAGGCATAGCCCCCCCGGCTCGACTTCCACACCAGCTCCTTGTCGCGCAAGGCATCGATACACGCCTGGATGGTCTGGGTGCCCGGCACCACGTCACTGCCCATATCCTCCAGTTTTTTGCTGACTGCCGTAAGGGTGCTGTCAGTGAATGGCGCAAATGGCTCATTGGCGTGTGAACGCTCCACCATCACTTCCAACACGGCACGTTGCGGGACGGTCAGGGCGTTCCAGGCGCTTTCGAATTCGGTCCACACCCCGGCGCGCAGCAGTTCGGCGCGACTGTGCAACAGTTGGCCCAGGTTGCTCGCCTCCCCCAGTTCCAGTGCCACTTCACCAATGATGGTGCGCAGCATCTCGGGACGACGGCCTACCAACTCAAACGCTTCGTCGATATCCGCTGCTTTGAACTGGTTGGTCTTGGCCAGATGGGCGTTGAGGTGCGCCGTGTAAGCTTGGGTGAACTCTTTGCCCAGCAAGGGGAACGGCGTGATGCTGGAGCCGAAAAACGGTTGGCTTTTACCCAGCACCAAATGCGCGAGCTTGTCGCGATTAGAGCCGGTGAACACCAGGTGCAAGCCACTGCCCTCGCCTTCACGGCCCTGGTTAAGCTGATCCCGCGCGGCCTTGAGCGCAAACATGGAGTTAAGGCCAGCTTCAGTGGTCAGCGCGTGTTGCGCTTCATCGATCACCAGCACCACGGTTTTTTCGGCGGCGCTGTGGAGTAATTCCAGCGCTTGCGTAAGCGTCGCCCCGGCCGGTAGTTGCGGCGTGGTGAAATCCCAGGACACTGTGCGTAGAAAACTGAGTTTTTCGATACCGATATTTTTCGCCAGCTTGCGTACCCCCTTTTCAAAGGGCACCAAGGCACCGGCGATAGCACTGGCGATCAGGTCGGCAGGATCTTTTTCCTTGTCGGCCCACAGGTCGACATACACAACCAACCAGCCATGGGCCTGGCATTGCGGGACGAGATCTTCACGCAGGAACGTACTTTTGCCCGTACGGCGCGGGGCCGCGAGAAACAGGCCAGAAGTGAAATCCTGGATACCGGCCCCCACCAGGCCATCGACAATGCTGCTTGCCAAGGTGGGGCGGCGGAACACAAAGCCGCCGTGCTTGGACATGGTTTTATACTCAATTATGAAAGAAACTATAAATTATAGTTGCGAGTATAATTAACTATAATTGCCCGTCAAACCATCTCCCGTCGCCGATCCTCTCTCGGGCACTTGGCAAACCTGGCTCGATAGCTACGGGTGAAATACGACGGCGACTCAAAGCCGCACGCAATACTCACCTCCAGCACACTCATGCCGCTCTGGCGCAGCAGGTTCCGGGCTTTCTCCAGGCGCAGGCCGAGATAGAAGTTGCTCGGCGTGTCGTTGAGGTGCAGACGAAACAGCCGCTCCAGCTGGCGCCGGGTGACCTTGATCGCCTCGGCCAGGGCCAGGGTGCTCAGGGGCGGTTCAGTGTGTTGCTCCATCTCGCCAATCACCTGCACCAACTTCTTGTTGTTGATGCCATAGCGCGTGGCGATCTGCATGCGCTGGTGGTCTTTGCGTGGGCGGATGCGGCCGAGCACGAATTGCTCCGAGACCTGGATCGCCAGGTCAGGGCCGTGGGCCTGGGCGATCAGGTCGAGCATCAGGTCGATGGACGCGGTGCCGCCGGCGCAGGTGATGCGGCGGCGGTCTATTTCGAACAGTTCCTGGGTCACGCTCAGGTGTGGATAGGACTCTTTGAAGGCGTCGATGGCTTCCCAGTGCAGGGTCAGGCGGTGACCGTCGAGCAGGCCCGCCTCGGCCAGCACGCAGGCCCCAGTATCGATGGCACCGAGGGTCACTGCGTCGTGGTCGAGACGACGCAGCCAGTGTTCCAGGGCCGGCGTGGCGAACTGCAAGGGTTCGAAGCCGGCCACCACCAACAACGTCGCGCCTTTTTTCAGCGGCTCCAGTGCAGCATCAGCGTTGACCGACATGCCATTGCTCGCCAGCACCGCGCCGCCATCGGCGCTCAAGATGTGCCAGCGGTACAGCTCGCCGCGAAAGCGGTTGGCGACTCGCAGCGGTTCCAGCGCGGAGATAAAGCCGATTGCAGAGAAACCCGGCATCAGCAGGAAGTAGAAATCCTGGGACATGGTGGCGCTCTCGTAGGACGGGCAGCGTGGTCACTGTGATACGCCAGTTCAACCGTCCATTCAAGAGCACAGGTCGCTGCAGTGCAAGAGTCGGTCGCCGCCGTGCGTTTTGTTGGCACTCAAGCTGCGTAACTTGATGCCACGGCGCACAAGACGCCGGACCCCACAATAACGACCTGCCGAGGGATCCACCATGAACCGACTGATCAGCCGCTGTGCGCTTGCACTCAGCGCCAGCGCTATTTTGAGTACCCACGTGATGGCAGCGGACGCCGCTTCTTGCCAGAACGTGCGCATGGGCGTGGTGAACTGGACCGACGTCATCGCCACCAGCGCCATGGCTCAAGTGCTGCTCGACGGCCTCGGCTACAAGACCAAGCAAACCAGCGCCTCCCAGCAAATCATCTTCGCCGGCATCCGCGACCAGCGCCTGGACCTGTTCCTCGGCTACTGGAACCCGCTGATGACCCAGACCATCACGCCGTTCGTCAACGCCAAACAAGTCAAGGTCCTCGACAAGCCCAGCCTGGAAGACGCCCGCGCCACCCTGGCGGTGCCCACCTACCTGGCGGACAAGGGGCTGAAAACCTTTGCCGACATCGCCAGGTTCGAGAAAGAGCTGGGCGCCAAGATCTACGGCATCGAGCCAGGCTCAGGCGCCAACACTCAGATCAAGGCGATGATCACCAAGAACCAGTTCGGCCTGGGTAAGTTCCAGTTGGTGGAGTCCAGCGAAGCCGGCATGCTCGCCGCCGTGGACCGTGCCGTGCGGCGCAAGGAGGCCGTGGTGTTCTTCGGCTGGGCGCCGCACCCGATGAACATCAATGTAGCGATGACTTACCTCACCGGCAGTGAAGACGCCCTGGGCCCGAACGAAGGCAAGGCCACTGTCTGGACCGTGACAGCGCCGAGCTATGCCGAGCAGTGCCCCAACGTGCACAGACTGCTGACCAACCTGACGTTCACCGCCGCCGACGAAAGCCGGATGATGCAGCCGTTGCTGGATCACAAGGACGCCCTGGAGTCCGCCAGACAGTGGCTCAAGGACCACCCGCAGGACCAGGCGCGCTGGCTGGAAGGGGTGACCACCTTTGACGGCAAACCGGCTGCGACCCAACTGCAATTGACCAACCAATAACCCACTGTTCATCACCGCTTCGCAGCCCATAACGGCTGCGAACGGCACCACTACGCCCGTAAGGAACCGCCCATGAACCACGACGTCATCATCACCTGCGCACTCACCGGTGCTGGCGACACGACCGCCAGGAGCCCCCACGTGCCGGTCACGCCCAAACAGATCGCCGCCGCCGCCGTAGAAGCCGCCAAGGCCGGCGCCACTGTGGTGCATTGCCATGTACGCGACCCGCAAACCGGCAAGTTCAGCCGCGACGTGGCGCTGTACCGCGAAGTGATGGAGCGCATCCGTGAGGCCGACATCGACATCATCGTCAACCTCACCGCCGGCATGGGTGGCGACCTGGAGATCGGCGGCGGCGAAAATCCGATGGCGTTCGGCCCCAACACCGACCTGGTCGGCCCGCTGACCCGTCTGGCCCACGTCGAGGAGCTGTTGCCGGAGATCTGCACCCTGGACTGCGGCACCCTCAATTTCGGCGATGGCGACACCATTTACGTGTCCACTCCGGCGCAACTGCGGGCCGGTGCCAAGCGTATCCAGGCGCTGGGCGTAAAGGCCGAGCTGGAAATCTTCGACACCGGCCATCTGTGGTTTGCCAAGCAGATGATCAAGGAAGGCCTGCTCGATAACCCGCTGTTCCAACTCTGCCTGGGCATCCCCTGGGGCGCACCGGCCGACACCACCACCATGAAAGCCATGGTCGACAACCTGCCCGCCGACGCGGTGTGGGCCGGCTTCGGGATTGGCCGCATGCAGATGCCGATGGCGGCGCAAGCGGTGCTGCTGGGTGGCAACGTACGGGTCGGCCTGGAAGACAACCTCTGGCTGGACAAAGGCGTGCTCGCCACCAATGGCCAACTGGTGGAACGCGCCAGCGAAATCCTCAGCAGACTGGGTGCGCGAGTCATGACCCCGGCCGAGGGCCGAATCAAGATGGGCCTGACCAAACGCGGTTAAAAAATGTGGGAGGGGGCTTGCCCCCTCCCACATTGAGCTGATTCCAAAAAAGAACTTTGAATACTTCAGGAAATTCACCAATGAGCTTTATCACTGAAATCAAAACCTTCGCAGCCCTGGGCAGCGGTGTAATCGGCAGCGGCTGGGTATCCCGCGCCCTGGCCCACGGCCTGGACGTAGTGGCCTGGGACCCGGCGCCCGGAGCCGAGGTTGCCTTGCGCAAACGCGTCGCGAACGCCTGGGGTGCCCTTGAGCAACAAGGATTGGCGCCTGGTGCATCTCAAGGCCGCCTGCGCTTTGTGAGCACCATCGAAGAATGCGTCAAAGACGCCGATTTCATCCAGGAAAGCGCCCCGGAACGCCTGGAGCTGAAACTGGATCTACATAGCCGGATCAGCGCGGCGGCCAAGCCCAATGCACTGATCGGTTCGAGCACGTCCGGGCTGTTGCCGAGTGAGTTTTACGAAGGTTCCACACACCCGGAACGCTGCGTGGTCGGCCACCCGTTCAACCCGGTCTACCTGCTGCCACTGGTGGAAGTGGTCGGCGGCAAAAACACCGCCCCCGAAGCGATCCAGGCCGCGATCAAGGTGTATGAAGCCCTCGGCATGCGCCCGTTGCATGTGCGCAAGGAAGTGCCTGGGTTTATTGCTGACCGTTTGCTCGAAGCGCTATGGCGCGAGGCGTTGCACCTGGTCAATGACGGCGTGGCGACCACCGGTGAAATCGATGACGCGATTCGCTTTGGTGCCGGCTTGCGCTGGTCGTTCATGGGCACCTTCCTCACCTACACCCTGGCGGGCGGTGATGCCGGCATGCGCCACTTCATGGCGCAGTTCGGGCCGGCGTTGCAGTTGCCGTGGACTTATCTACCAGCGCCTGAACTGACCGACAAATTGATTGATGATGTGGTCGATGGCACCCGTGACCAATTGGGCAGCCACAGCATTTCGGCGCTGGAGCGCTACCGTGATGACTGCCTGCTGGCGGTGCTGGAAGCCGTAAAAACAACCAAGGCCAAGCACGGCATGAGTTTCGCCGAATAACAGGACCCTAAAATGCCCGCATTGACCACCTATACCACCCAGGTCCTTCCAGCGTGGGTGGACTACAACGGCCACCTGCGCGACGCGTTCTACCTGCTGATCTTCAGCTACGCCACCGATGCGCTGATGGACGCCCTGGGCCTGGACAGCGACAACCGTGAAGCCAGCGGCCACTCGCTGTTCACCCTGGAGCTGCACCTGAACTACCTGCACGAAGTGAAGCTCGACGCCGAGGTGGAGGTGCGCACCCAACTGATCGCCCATGACGCCAAACGCCTGCACCTCTACCACAGCCTGTATAGGGTGGGCGAAGACCGCGAGCTGGCGGGCAACGAACAGATGTTGCTGCACGTTGACCTCGCCGGCCCACACGCGGCGCCGTTCACTGCGACCACGCTGGAAAAACTCACGGCCATCAGCGCTGCACAGGCCGAGCTGCCAAAACCTGCCCTGCTTGGCCGCGTCATCGGTTTGCCGGTCAGGAACTGAGCCAAAAAAAGCCCCGGTCCAGCCGTGACTGGATCGGGGCAGAGTGCCTTGTGTGAGCCGTGCATCCCGAGGGTGACCAAACCATCAAGCTGCGTGCCTGGGATTGAGTGTGCCGAATCCTTCTAAAGGTGAGTGACCCGAAAACGACCTGTTCATAGCCATCCGAGCCATTCGTTGATTCTGCCCTTGCCGACCGGCCGGGGGCCTACCAGAATCCAAGTCAGTTCCCGCTCCCTACACCAGGATGAACGTCATGATGCACGCGGATTTGATTGACCAGGATGACCTGCTGAGCCAACTACGCTCGCTGGGTTTTGAAGTGTCCAGCGGTACCACCGCCGAGCAGGCTTGCGAGTGTGCGGTGCGCGGTTTGAGCGAGGCGCGGGCCAAAGCGCTCAAGGGTATGGTTGAAAAGATGTACAGCGGCAGTGCGACGATTTTGCCGGCGGTAAGGCAGGCGATCGACAAGCAGTTGTTGCCGGCTTTGATGCAGTTCAAACAGAACTCAGGCGTCTGACAGATCGCTATCGGGGGCAAGCCCCCTCCCACCTTTGGAATGCATTCCCCTGTGGGAGGGGGCTTGCCCCCGATGCAGGCGACCCGGTTTAAAGCCTTACACTGGCAAACGTCGATTCATTCCTGGCCTGGCTCAACGCCGACATCGGCCCCGACAACGGTGACAGCACCAACGCCTGGGGAATCGGCATCATCGCCACCTGCTGGGTGGTATTGGAGCCGACGCGCTCATCGCGCGGCGGTATGCCGAAGTATTCGCGGTAGCACTTGGAGAAGTGCGGCGTGGAGACAAACCCGCACACCGACGCCACTTCGATGATCGACATCGGCGTTTGCTTGAGCAATTGCCGCGCGCGGATCAGGCGCAGCTTGAGGTAGTAGCGCGATGGCGAGCAATGCAGGTATTTCTGGAACAGCCGCTCCAACTGCCGACGCGACACGGCGACATACACCGCCAGTTCATCCAGGTCGATCGGCTCTTCCAGATTGGCTTCCATCAGCGCGACGATTTCCTGCAGCTTCGGCTGGTTGGTGCCGAGCATGTGCTTGAGTGGCACGCGTTGGTGATCCTGTTCGTTGCGGATGCGCTCGTACACAAACATCTCGGAGATCGCCGCCGACAATTCACGGCCGTGGTCGCGGCTGATCAGGTGCAGCATCATGTCCAGCGGCGCGGTGCCACCGGAGCTGGTGAAGCGGTTGCGGTCGAGAGTGAACAGGCGTGTGCTCATGGATACCCGCGGGAAGGCTTCCTGCATCGACGCCAGGCATTCCCAGTGCACACTGCAATCAAAACCGTCGAGCAACCCCGCGCAAGCCAGGGCCCAGCTGCCGGTACACACCGCGCCGAGACGTCGGGACTGGCGCGCCTGGCTTTGCAGCCACGACACATGTTCACGGGTGACGGTGCGTTGGATACCCACGCCGCCGCACACGATGACAATGTCCAGGGCCGGCGCTTTATGCATGGAGGCATCGGGGGTGATCTGCAGGCCATCGCTGGCCCATACCTGGTTGCCGTCGACGCTCAGGGTCGTCCAGCGGTACAGCTCGCGGCCGGACAACTGGTTGGCCATGCGCAGCGGTTCCACTGCCGAAGCCAGGGAAATCAGCGTGAAATTGTCCAGCAGCAAAAAGCCAATGGATTGAGGCGCACGGTTCTGGGGTTGGGCCCCGGAGTTGAACGACGTCATCGCGGTATCTCCTCACACAAAGCGGGTGTTGGCCTCAGGCGAGGCTCTTGTTATGGCGGTCGTCCTCAGGAAGGCGACGCTTTGAATTGATAGAGCAAATGCCATGCCTAAATTGGATGGCTATTCAATAACTCCTGAAAACGACCTGTTGACGCGTCTATATAAGCCCGCGCCTGGGCAGCCCGACAGGTCGGATTGCGAGTGATGTTCAAGGGGTGTGAGCAGATCGGTAGCACTTGTGGGAAGGCGCTTTGCGAGCGTAGGAAAAGTCTGTCACCCAAAGCACATTGCGCGGGTGATCGTGTAGGAATAGTTCGGAAGCTACTTATCTATTTGCGACGCGCTAAAAGGTGGCGTTTTTGGTTGGAATGTTCACTTTATGAGCAGTGTTGACCGGACCACCGCTACCGGGAGCAAGCCCCCTCCCACACTTGACCGAGTTCCAACATGAGAATGTGGTCAAAAATGTGGGAGGGGGCTTGCTCCCGATGCAGGCGACTCGGTCTCAGCACTCAACAGCACTCACCGCCAACCCACCCCGCGAGGTCTCTTTGTACTTGTCATGCATATCCGCGCCGGTATCGCGCATGGTGCGGATCACCCGGTCCAGGGAAATAAAGTGCTGGCCATCGCCACGCAGGGCCATTTGCGCCGCGTTGATCGCCTTGACCGCCGCAATCGCATTACGCTCGATGCACGGTACCTGCACCAGCCCGCCCACCGGGTCGCAGGTCAGGCCGAGGTTGTGTTCCAGGCCGATTTCAGCGGCGTTGCACACCTGCTCAGGTGTGGCGCCGAGAATCTCGGCCAAGCCGGCCGCAGCCATGGCACAGGCGGAACCGACCTCGCCCTGACAGCCGACTTCAGCACCGGAGATCGAGGCGTTCTTCTTGCATAGAATGCCCACCGCCGCCGCGCCGAGCATATAGTCGACCACGTTGGCTTCGGTGACTTCCTCACTGAATTTCATGAAGTAGTGCAGCACCGCCGGAATGATCCCCGCCGCGCCATTAGTCGGTGCCGTGACCATGCGCCCGCCGGCAGCGTTCTCTTCGTTGACCGCCAGGGCGAACAGGTTCACCCATTCCATGGCGCTCAGGGTCGAGCCGATCACATTGGGTTTGCCCAGTTCCTGCAAGCTGCGGTGCAACTTGGCCGCGCGGCGGCGCACGTTCAAGCCGCCGGGGAGGATGCCTTCGTGCTTGAGGCCCTGCTCCACGCAATCCTGCATGGCGCGCCAGAGCTTCATCAGGCCACTGCGGATTTCCTCTTCGGAACGCCAGGTTTTTTCATTCGCCAGCATCAGCTCGGCGACGCGCAGGTTATGGGTCTTGCACAGCTGCAACAGCTCCACTGCGCTGGAGAAATCGTAGGGCAGTTCAGTGCGATCCATGTCCGCCACCCCGCTCTGGGCCTGGGCCTCATCCACCACAAACCCACCGCCGACCGAATAGTAGGTATCACGGTGCAGTTCGCCGTCATCGCCCCATACCACCAGGGTCATGGCATTGGGATGGAATGGCAGGTTTTCGTCGAGCAGGCGCATGTCCCGCGCCCATACAAAAGGCACCGGCAGGCGGCCGTCGAGCAGTAGAGTGTCGGTTTCGCGCAAAGTGTGGATGCGCACGCCGATCTGCGATGGGTCGATCGCATCGGGCCACTCGCCCATCAGGCCCATGATGGTGGCGGTGTCGCTGCCATGGCCGATGCCGGTGGCCGACAGCGAGCCGTAGAGCTGAACCTCGACACGCCGCACCTGTTCCAGCAAGTCACGTTCACGCAATGCCTGGACGAACAGCGCCGCGGCGCGCATGGGGCCGACGGTATGAGAACTCGATGGCCCGATGCCGATCTTGAACAGGTCGAAAACGCTGATAGCCATTAACGTATAACTCCTCGATAAGCACGGGCCGGGCTTGAACGAGGTGCTACGCTCAGATCGCCCAGATGGCGGCATCATCAAGCTTTTATTGCCGCTCACGGCGTCTCACACCGACGCATCCATGCTCACCAGCGTCGCTCGCGTGTGATCGCCTGTTTTGGCCGTTTTTTGCGGTGCAGAGGGATGAAAACAGCAGTTTTACCTTCGGAAAAACCTGTAAACGACGTCATCGGTACTGGATGCGACCCTCCCTGTACTGGATACGACGCCCCCTGTAGGCGTCAGATTTTCACTGGTACATGATCAGTTACGACTCGTTTGCAAGGCACCGTGCCAGAGCTGTTGTCGCACGCTCCAACCGCAACACTTATAAAGTGCGGCCTACGCCGCCAGAAAAAACACAGGAGAGCCCTATGAAAGCTTCACCCTCGTTGTTGTTGGCCGCCATGTTGAGTCTGCCAGCCCTGGCACACGCTGCAGAACCGGAACAGTGCAAGACCGTCAACTTCTCCGATGTCGGCTGGACCGACATCACCGTCACTACCGCGACCACCAGCGAAATCCTCAAGGGCCTGGGCTACAAGCCGCGCACCACGATGATTTCGGTACCGGTGACCTACAAGTCCCTGGCTGACGGCAAGAACATGGACATTTTCCTCGGCAACTGGATGCCGACCATGGAAAACGACATCAAGCAGTACCGTGATGCCGGCACCGTGGAAACCGTACGCGCCAATCTGGAGAACGCCAAGTACACCCTGGCGGTGCCCGAGGCGCTGTACGACAAAGGCCTGAAAGACTTCGCCGATATTGTCAAATTCAAGAACGAGCTGGGCGGCAAGATCTATGGCATCGAGCCGGGTAACGACGGCAACCGCACAATCCAGACCCTGATCGACAAAGACGCCTTCGGTCTCAAGACCGCAGGGTTCAAAGTGGTCGAGTCCAGCGAAGCCGGCATGCTTTCCCAGGTCGAACGCGCCTCCAAGCGCAACCAGGCCATCGTGTTCCTCGGCTGGGAACCGCACCCGATGAACACGCGCTTCAAGATGAAGTACCTGACCGGAGGGGACGACTCGTTCGGCCCCAACTACGGCCAGGCCACCATCTACACCAATACGCGCAAGGGCTACACCCAGGAATGCAGCAACGTCGGCCAGTTGCTGAAAAACCTGGTGTTCACGCTGGACATGGAAAGCACCCTGATGGGTAACGTCCTGGACGACAAGATGAAGGCAGACGCCGCCGCCAAGGCCTGGCTGCAGAAGAACCCGCAAGTGCTCGACACCTGGCTCGCCGGTGTCACCACCGTTGATGGCAAACCAGGGCTCGACGCCGTTAAAGCTTACCTCGCCAAATAGCACCCGCTGACCCCGGGCCGGTGCGCTGGTCCGGGATGTTTTCCCTTCGCATGTGGACATTCACTACCATGCTGACTGAACAGAAAATCCCACTAGGCCAGTACATCGCTGCCTTCGTCGATTGGTTGACCCAAAACGGTGCCAACTACTTCGACGCAATCGCATCGACACTGGAAACGATGATCCACGGCGTGACGTTTGCGCTGACCTGGTTCAATCCACTGGCATTGATCGGTCTGATTGCGCTGCTGGCTCACTTTATCCAACGTAAATGGGGCCTGACGGTCTTTGTCATCGCCTCCTTCCTGCTGATCCTGAACCTGGGGTACTGGCAGGAAACCATGGAAACCCTGGCACAGGTGCTGTTCGCCACCCTGGTCTGCGTGGTCATCGGCGTACCGCTGGGCATTGTTGCCGCGCACAAGCCGATGTTCTACACCATGATGCGGCCGGTACTCGATCTGATGCAAACCGTACCGACCTTCGTCTACCTCATCCCTACCCTGACCCTCTTCGGGCTGGGTGTGGTGCCTGGGCTGATTTCCACGGTGGTGTTCGCGATCGCCGCGCCGATCCGCCTGACCTACCTGGGTATCCGCGATGTGCCGCAAGAGCTGATGGACGCCGGCAAGGCCTTCGGCTGCTCGCGCCGCCAGTTGCTCTCGCGCATTGAACTGCCCCACGCCATGCCGAGCATCGCCGCCGGTATTACCCAATGCATCATGCTGTCGTTGTCGATGGTGGTGATTGCCGCACTGGTGGGTGCCGACGGCCTCGGCAAGCCGGTGGTCAACGCACTCAACACGGCCGATATCGCCTTGGGCTTTGAGGCAGGCCTGGCCATCGTGCTGCTCGCCATCATGCTCGACCGTATCTGCAAACAACCCGACGCTAAAGTAGGGGGTGATGCATGAGCATTATCCGATTCGACAAAGTCGACGTGATCTTCTCCAAAGACCCGCGCGAGGCGCTCAAGCTGCTGGACCAGGGCATGAGCCGTAACGAAATCCTGAAAAAGACCGGGCAGATCGTCGGCGTCGAAAACGCCAGCCTGGATATCGAGAAAGGCGAGATCTGTGTGCTGATGGGCCTGTCGGGCTCCGGCAAGTCGAGCCTGTTGCGCTGCATCAACGGCCTCAACACCGTGAGCCGTGGCCAACTGTTTGTGGAGCATGAAGGGCGCCAGATAGACATCGCCTCTTGCACCCCCGCCGAGCTGAAAATGATGCGCACCAAGCGCATCGCCATGGTCTTCCAGAAGTTTGCCCTGATGCCCTGGCTGACGGTACGCGAGAACATCAGCTTCGGCCTGGAAATGCAGGGTCGCCCGGAAAAAGAACGGCGCACCCTGGTGGATGAAAAGCTCGAACTGGTGGGCTTGAGCCAATGGCGCAACAAGAAGCCCGATGAGCTGTCCGGCGGCATGCAGCAGCGTGTCGGCCTGGCCCGCGCGTTGGCGATGGACGCCGATATCCTGCTGATGGACGAACCCTTCTCGGCCCTCGACCCACTGATTCGCCAGGGCCTGCAAGATGAACTGCTGGAACTGCAACGCAAGCTGAGCAAGACCATTGTGTTCGTCAGCCACGATCTCGATGAGGCGCTCAAGCTCGGCAGCCGAATCGCGATCATGAAAGACGGCAAGATCATCCAGTACAGCGTGCCGGAAGAAATCGTGCTGAACCCGGCGGACGACTATGTGCGCACCTTCGTCGCCCACACCAACCCGCTGAACGTACTGTGCGGGCGCAGCCTGATGCGCACGCTGGATAACTGCACGCGGGTCAATGGTTCGGTGTGCCTGGATCCGGGCGGCGACTCATGGCTGGACCTGGCTGAAGGCAACACCATCCAGGGCGCACGCCAGAACGGCGTGGTGATGAATTTGCAGAACTGGGCACCAGGGCAAGCGGTGGAGGATTTGGGTCGGGTCCCAACCCTGGTGGACTCCAATATCGGCATGCGCGATGCGTTGCAGATCCGGTATCAAACGGGGAACAAGCTAGTGCTGCATGACAACAACAAGGTGGTGGGGATCCTGGGCGACAGTGAGCTTTACCATGCCCTGCTAGGCAAGAATCTGGGCTGACAGACACTCAAAAACCAACTGTAGCAACTGGGTCAATGTGGGAGGGGGCTTGCTCCCGATGCAGTGTGTCAGTCAGTACATCTGCTACTGAGACACCGCTATCGGGAGCAAGCCCCCTCCCACATTTAATCTCTATTTCAACACAGAGCAGGTGGTGTCAGTGAGGACACCACCAGGCTTCGACTATCAGCTATAGACACGGCCAAGGAGCTGCCGATGGCTTTCGAACTGATCGAGCACATCCCGGGTAATTTGCTCCTGGGTGAAGCCCATCAGGTCATATTCCTGCGGCCCGTTATGCAGGTACACCTCGGCACGGTAGTAGCGGGTGCGTTCTTCTTCGGGCAAGTCGTTGGGCGCCGACGAGTAAGCATCCAGGCTCACTTCATAGACAAACGGGTTGCCCTCTTGCATCTCGATGCGTACGCCGATACAGCGCTTGGATTTGCCCAACAGCGTCTGCACTTCCAACCCTTGATCACGCAGCGCAAGCGCCGCTTCTTCAAGCGCTGGCGTTACGTGCTTGTCCATAAAACGTTGCACGGTGGCCTGGCTCGGTTGCAGGTCCAGGGCTGTCAGACGCTCGCTGAAACCACGACGCCCGCGCTCAGCCAATTGCGCCTGCTCCTGTTCGATGGCCACATCCTGGCGCATGGCCTTGTGCAAGCCGAACATAAACAGGATCAGCACCACCGAAAACGGCAGCCCCGCCAGCACGACCATGGTTTGCATGGCTTCGAAGTTACCGGCAAACAGCAGGCCGATGGTCACCAGGGTGATCACCACCGACCAGAAGATTCGCAACCAGTGCGGCGCATCTTCATCCACATTGCCGCCTTTGCAGGACAGGTTAGCCATCATCACCGCGCCGGAGTCCGCCGGGGTCAGGAACAGCACGAAGCCCACGAAAATCGACACGCCGATGACGACTTTCGACGCCGGGTAATGCTCAAGCAGTTGGTAGATGGCCATGGAGGGCTGTTCCAGCGCCGTCTTGCCCAACTCCACGGCACCATGGTTCAACACCAGATCCAGGGCCGAGTTACCGAAGATCGACAACCACGCCAAGGTGAAGCCCAGCGGGATCAGCAACACGCCGGCCACCAGCTCACGCACGGTACGACCCCGGGAAATACGTGCGATGAACATGCCCACGAATGGCGCCCAGGAAATCCACCAGGCCCAGTAGAACAGGGTCCACAGGCCCATCCAGCGTTCGGTCTTGGCACCGTCGCCTTCATACACATAGAGGTCGAAGGTTTTCAGGATGATGCCGTTGAGGTAATCACCGGTGTTCTGCACCAGGCCGTTGAGCAGGTGCAGGGTCGGGCCGAACAGCAGCACAAAGATCAGCAAGCCGCTGAACAGCACGATATTCAGGTTGGACAGACGGCGAATGCCGTTTTCCACACCCGACACAGCGGCGATGGTCGCCACGGTGCTCATTACGATGATCACGATCAACAGGTTGGTGTTGCTGTGCTCCATGCCGAACAGGTTTTCCAGCCCCGACGACACCTGCATCGAGCCGATCCCCAGGTTGGTCACCAGGCCCAGCAGGGTCACGAACATGCCGAAACCGTCTACCGCGTGGCCCGCCGCGCCCTTGACCCAACGCTCGCCCATCAGTGGGTACAGCGCCGAACGCAAGGCCAGCGGCTGATTGTGACGGTAGGCAAAGTACGCAACAGCCAGGCCGACCAGTGCATAGATCGCCCAGCCGTGCAGGCCCCAGTGCAGGAAGGTCAGTTGCAGCGCCTGGCGGGCCGCACCATTACTGGCCGCAGCGCCCTCGGGCGGGTTGAAGTAATGGTCCAACGGCTCGGACGCACCGAAATACAACAGCGAAATACCGATGCCCGACGAGAACAACATGCCGGCCCAGGCGCCGTAACTGAAGTCCGGGGTGTCGTCTTTACTACCCAGTTTCAATTTTCCGTAGGACGAAAACGCCAGGCCGACCACAAACACCAGGTAGGCGGCGATGACCACCATGTAGTACCAGCCAAAGCTTTTGGAAAGCCAGGCCTGGGCGACGCCGAGCATGCGCCCGGCCTCCTGCGGGGCGATGATCAGGATGGCGGTCAACAACAGAATCAGCGCGGTGGAGGTGTAGAACACCCAACCGTTGACCCGGACCTTTTCCGGCGGGGTCTTTATAAGAGAGGCAGAACTCATGGCGCAGATGCTCCAGGCAGTGCGAGAGAGAAACACAAGGCAGCGGTTATCCCGGGACATCGATTTTTCGGCAGTCGACGGACGGGTGTTATAAAGACACCCCGAAATTCTTGAGCCCGCCGAAGCGGTGATCAGGCTCTGGTATGGCCTGTTTCAAGGGTTTTGCAGGTGTCAGCGGTTGCGGCCAGCAGGTAGGAAACATCTGTAGGTAGCGACCATTTGTCGCAGATCTTATTCTTTGTTGATTGAACGTTCAATCAAAACAAAATAGACTGGCCCTCAAGCCGACGGACGTTCTTCGCCCATCGGCAGGCCTAAGGAGAGGTGCTACATGCCCAAGGTCGGTATGCAACCCATACGCCGCCAGCAATTGATCGAAGCCACCTTGACGGCCATCGATCAGGTCGGGATGGGAGATGCCAGCATTGCGCTGATTGCGCGTCTGGCCGGCGTCTCGAACGGCATCATCAGTCACTACTTTCAGGACAAGAACGGCCTGATCGCAGCGACCATGCGCTACCTGATGAATGCGCTGATCGAGAACGTCCAGGAACGCAGGCGCGCCTTGAAGGATGACAGCCCACGGGCACACCTTCAGGTGATCATCGAAGGCAACTTCGACGCCAGCCAGGTCAACGGCCCGGCAATGAAAACCTGGCTGGCCTTCTGGGCCACCAGCATGCATCACCCGTCATTGCACAGGTTGCAGCGGATCAACGATCACCGCCTGTATTCCAACCTGTGCTGCCAGTTCCGCCGTGCGATGCCGTTGTCCGAGGCTCGCAGCGCAGCCCGCGGCCTGGCGGCGTTGATCGACGGTTTGTGGTTGCGCGGCGCCCTGTCGGGAGACGCTTTCGACACGGAGCAGGCGCAACGGATCGCTTACGAATACATGGATTTCCAATTGGCCAAGCAGGTGAGTTAGAGCACTTATAAACGCTCAACCCCTGAACGTCCGCCGCTCAGTGTTGCCACAACCCCATGGCCCACTGATCGGCGGGTAACGCCAACCACTTATGCACTTGCGAGGACTTTATGGCCCGTTTCGACCTGCAAAAACTCTACATTGACGGCGGCTACAGCGACGCTGGCAGCGATGCCACCTTCGAAGCCATCAACCCGGCTAACGGTGAAGTTCTCGCCCAAGTGCAACGCGCCACGAAAGAAGACGTCGAGCGTGCCGTGGTCAGCGCTGAAAAAGGCCAGAAGGTCTGGGCTGCCATGACCGCCATGGAGCGTTCGCGCATCCTGCGTCGTGCTGTCGACATCCTGCGCGAGCGCAACGATGAACTGGCCGCCCTGGAAACCCTGGACACCGGTAAAGCCTTCTCCGAAACCAAGTACGTCGACATCGTCACCGGCGCCGACGTGCTGGAATACTACGCCGGCCTGGTGCCTGCCATCGAAGGCGAGCAGATCCCGCTGCGTGACACCTCGTTCGTCTACACCCGCCGCGAGCCGCTGGGCGTAGTGGCCGGTATCGGCGCATGGAACTACCCGATCCAGATCGCCCTGTGGAAGTCCGCCCCGGCCCTGGCGGCCGGTAACGCGATGATCTTCAAGCCAAGCGAAGTCACTTCGCTGACCACCCTGAAACTGGCCGAGATCTACACCGAAGCCGGCGTTCCAGCGGGCGTGTTCAACGTCTTGACCGGCAGCGGTCGTGAAGTCGGCACCTGGCTGACCGAGCACCCGCGCATCGAGAAAGTCTCGTTCACCGGCGGCACCGACACCGGCAAGAAAGTCATGGCCAGCGCTTCGAGCTCATCGCTCAAGGAAGTGACCATGGAACTGGGCGGCAAGTCGCCGCTGATCGTGTTCGAAGATGCCGACCTGGATCGCGCCGCCGACATCGCGATGATGGCCAACTTCTACAGCTCCGGCCAGGTCTGCACCAACGGCACCCGTGTATTCGTGCCCAAGCACCTGCAGGCTGCGTTTGAAGCCAAGATCCTTGAACGCGTTGCGCGCATCCGTGTGGGTGACCCGCAGGACGACAACACCAACTTCGGCCCGCTGGTCAGCTTCGCCCACATGGAAAGCGTGCTGGGCTATATCGCCAAAGGTAAGGAAGAAGGCGCCCGCCTGCTGTGCGGCGGCGACCGCTTGACCGACGGCGATTTCGCCAAGGGTGCCTTCGTGGCCCCGACCGTGTTCACCGATTGCACCGACGAGATGACCATCGTCCGTGAAGAAATCTTCGGCCCGGTGATGAGCATCCTCACCTATGAAACTGAAGAAGAAGTGATCCGCCGCGCCAACGACACCGACTTCGGCCTGGCTGCTGGCCTGGTAACCAAGGACCTGAACCGCGCCCACCGCGTGATTCATCAGTTGGAAGCGGGTATCTGCTGGATCAACGCCTGGGGCGAGTCCGACGCCAAGATGCCGGTCGGTGGCTACAAGCAATCCGGTGTGGGCCGTGAGAACGGCATCAGCTCGCTGAACAACTTCACCCGCATCAAATCGGTACAGGTTGAGCTGGGCGATTACGCCTCGGTGTTCTAAGAGCCGAGCCTTGTATTGCCTGTAAGGCCGCCATCGGGCCAAACCCCCTTCCACCTTTGACTGTGTGAACCCGATCAAATGTGGAAGGGGGCTTGCCCCCGATGAGGCCTGACCTGACTAGACTTCAAAGAGGGTGCATCCAATGTCCCAAGAATACGATTACATCATTGTGGGTGCCGGCTCCGCCGGTAACACCCTGGCGACCCGTCTGACCGAAGACGAAGGTGTCACCGTTTTGCTGCTGGAGGCCGGTGGCCCCGACTACCGCCTCGACTTCCGTACCCAGATGCCAGCCGCCCTGGCCTTCCCGCTGCAGGGCCGCCGCTACAACTGGGCCTATGAAACCGATCCAGAGCCACACATGGACGGTCGCCGGATGGAGTGCGGCCGCGGCAAGGGCCTGGGTGGTTCGTCGCTGATCAACGGCATGTGCTACATCCGTGGCAACGCCATGGACTACGACAACTGGGCGAAGCTGCCGGGCCTGGAAGACTGGACCTACCTCGACTGCCTGCCGTATTTCCGCAAGGCCGAAACCCGCGACATCGGCCCCAACGACTACCACGGTGGCGAAGGCCCGGTCAGCGTGACCACGCCGAAAGCGGGCAACAACCCGCTGTTCCACGCCATGGTCGAAGCCGGCGTACAAGCCGGCTACCCGCGTACCGAAGACTTGAACGGTTACCAGCAAGAAGGCTTCGGCCCGATGGACCGTACCGTCACGCCGAACGGCCGTCGCGCCAGCACCGCACGCGGTTACCTGGACACGGCTAAAAAGCGTTCGACCCTGACCATCGTCACCCACGCCCTCACCGACAAAGTGTTGTTCGAAGGCAAGCGAGCCGTAGGCGTGCGCTATCTGATCGGCGCCGCCGAAGAGCGCGTCGAAGCCCGCGCGCGTAAAGAAGTGCTGGTGTGCAGCGGCGCAATCGCTTCGCCGCAACTGCTGCAACGCTCCGGCGTCGGCCCGGCCAAACTGCTCGAAAGCCTCGACATCCCGGTGGTCCACGACCTGCCAGGCGTCGGCGAAAACCTGCAGGACCACCTTGAGCTGTACCTGCAATATGCGTGCACCCAGCCGGTGTCGCTGTACCCATCATTGCTCTGGTACAACCAGCCTGCGATTGGTGCCGAATGGCTGTTCAACGGCACCGGCATCGGTGCCAGCAACCAGTTCGAAGCCGGGGGCTTTATCCGTTCGCGTCCGGAATTCGAATGGCCGAACATCCAGTACCACTTCCTCCCGGTGGCGATTAACTACAACGGCAGCAACGGTGTGAAAGAGCACGGTTTCCAGGCACACATGGGCTCCATGCGTTCGCCTAGCCGTGGCCGCGTGCAATTGAAGTCGAAGAACCCAAGGGACTACCCGAGCATCCTCTTCAACTACATGGCCACCGAGCAGGACTGGCAGGAATTCCGCGACGGCATCCGCCTGACCCGTGAAATCATGCAGCAGCCGGCGCTGGATCCCTACCGTGGCCGCGAAATCAGCCCGGGCATCGAAGTGCAAACCGATGAGCAACTGGACAAGTTCATCCGCGAGCACGCCGAAACCGCGTTCCACCCGTCCTGCTCGTGCAAGATGGGCACCGACGAGATGGCCGTGGTGGATGGCGAAGGCCGCGTGCATGGCATGCAGGGCCTGCGGGTGGTGGATGCGTCGATCATGCCGATCATCACCACTGGCAACTTGAACGCGCCGACGATCATGATCGCCGAGAAAATCGCCGACAAGATCCGTGGCCGCAAGCCACTGCCGCGCAGCAGCGCCGACTACTACGTGGCAGGCGATGCGCCGGTGCGTGGCAAGCCGTTGCGTGAAGTGGGGCCGACTGCGCAGTAACTGAAACACCGCGGCGCCTTCATGGGGAGCAAGTCGAATCGTCGCACCGCCCCTCCCACATTTGACTGTATTTACACATCTGGATTTGTGAACACAGTCAGTGTGGGAGGGGCGGTGCGACGATTCGACCTGCCCCCGATGAGGCCCTGACAGACACCACAAAACCTCCCCCTACACTTTCCTTGATCAGCTCCCCGCCCCGGCCTACTCTGTTGGTCTGCCGCGCGCTGAGCCGCCCACAAGGAAGGCCCCATGTTCGAACACCACACCATACTCAAAAAGCACTTCAGTGCCCTGCGCACCCGCGCTGAATTCTTCTCGCTGCGCTACGTGCGCGAATCCGGCCAGTACCTGTCGGTGCGCAAGAACGTCGCCGAACCGCCACATTTGGGTCACGACGAAGGCGCCATGCTGACCGTGCGTCTCAATGGCGTGGAAGCCTACGCCGCAACCAACGATATTTCCCTGGCCGGCCTGCAAGCTGCCCTTGAACGCGCCGAACAGCAAGCCCGGCTGATCCAGCCCCACGCCCTGCTCGACCTGCGCCAGCAGCCAGTTTCCAGTGATGTCGGCGACTACCTGTCTCCCGACCTCGAGCAGCCCTTCCCGTCCCTGAGCGATTGCTACCAACTGCTGGGCGACGAGTCTGCCGCCGTGCCCAAGGATGAGCGCCTGGTGACCTGGGAAGTCAGTCTGGGTACCACCCAGGTTGAACAGATTTACCTCAACAGCGCCGGCGCGCAATTGCGCCAGGCCCAGCGTTTCGTCTTTCCCGGCCTGAGCGTCACCGCCTTCGATGGCGACGACAGCCAGACCCGCACCCTGGGCGGTACCAACTTCGGCCAGCAAGGCAGTGCCGGCGTGATCCAGCGCTTTGGCCTGGTCGGCGCTGCCAGCCAGGTGGCCGACGAAGCCCTGCAATTGCTGCTCGCACCGAACACGCCCCAAGGCCCACGCGACCTGCTGTTGATGCCCGACCAGATGATCCTGCAGATCCACGAATCCATCGGCCACCCGCTGGAGCTGGACCGTATCCTCGGTGACGAGCGCAATTACGCCGGCACCAGCTTTGTGAAGGCCAGCGACTTCGGCCATCTGCAATACGGCTCACCGCTGCTCAACGTGACCTTCGACCCGGACATTCCCGAACAGCTCGCCAGCTACAGCCACGACGACGACGGCACCCGCGCCAGCAAGCAATTCCTGATCCGCGATGGCCTGCTGCTCAAGCCCTTGGGCGGTGCGTTGTCGCAATTTCGCGCCAACCTGCAAGGCGTCGCCAACAGCCGCGCCTGCGGCTGGAACCGCCCGCCCATCGACCGCATGGCCAACCTGAATATCGAGGCCGGCGATAAAAGCTTCGCGCAACTGGTGGGCGGCATCGAACACGGCATCCTCATGTCGACCAACCGTTCGTGGTCCATCGACGATGCGCGCAACAAGTTCCAGTTCGGCTGCGAGTGGGGCCAGTTGATCGAAAACGGCGAACTCAAGGGCGTGGTGAAGAACCCTAACTACCGGGCGATTTCCGCGCAATTCTGGCGCAAGCTCAGCGCCGTCGGCGATGCCAGCACGTTCAAGGTATTGGGCACGCCGAACTGTGGCAAAGGCGAACCCAACCAGGTGATCCGCGTCGGCCATGCATCGCCGGCCTGCGTGTTCAGTAACGTCGACGTATTTGGGGGAGATGCCTGATGGATAACTTCAAGGCATTGGTGGACTGGCTCAAGCAAGCCATCACCGACAAGGAACAATTTCACCTCGGCTACGCGGATGAGGCGTCCGAGTTCGTACGCTTCAACCACGCCAAGGTGCGCCAGGCCGGACAGGTGCAACAGGCCAGCCTGAACCTCAAGCTGATCGACGATGGTCGCCATGCGGACCTTGGCATCACCTTGTCCGGCGAGCCGGAACTGGACCGCCAGCGCCTCGCCGATGGCCTGGAACAACTACGCCAGACCCTGCCACTGCTGCCCCAGGACCCTTACCTGCTGCTCAACCACAACGCCTGGCGAAGCCACAACGAACAACTGCGACCACTGCCGGACCTGGCCCAGGTGCTGCAAGACATCAGTCAGGCTGCCGAAGGTGTGGACCTGGTCGGTTTCTACGCAGCCGGGCCCATCAGCCGTGGGTTCGCCAGCTCGGAGGGTGCGTTCGGCTGGCATCGGGCCAATAGTTTCAACCTCGATTTCAGCCTGTTCCACGCCAATGGCGAAGCGGTAAAAGCCAGCTACGCCGGGCACACCTGGAACAGTGCCGAATTCAGCGCCCGCTTGCAGCAAGCGCGCGAGCAGCTGACGTTTCTCGGTCGCCCGCTGCACAACCTGGCGCCCGGCCAGTACCGTGCCTACCTCGCCCCGGCGGCGCTGGAAGAGATCATCAGCATCATCACCTGGGGAGGGTTCTCCGCCCAGGCCATCGCCAGCAAAGGCAGTTCATTGCAGCGCCTGTATGCCGGTGAGCAATCACTGAGCCCGCTGGTGACGCTTGGTGAGCAGATCAGCGGCTCCCTGAGCCAGGCGTTTTCCACCGAGGGCTACCCGCGCGAGGACGTCACCCTGATCGGCGCCGGCAAGGCGCGAGGCCAACTGGTGAATTCGCGCAGCGCCGCCGAATATGGCTTGAGCGCCAACGGCGCCAGCAGCGATGAGTCGCCCAGCGCCTTGCAAATGGCGCCAGGCAACCTGGCCCAGGCCGATATCCTCAAGCAGTTGGGCACCGGCCTGTATATCAGCAACCTGTGGTACCTGAACTATTCCGACCTGCCGGCGGCACGCCTGACCGGCATGACGCGCTTCGCCACGTTCTGGGTGGAAGACGGCAAGATCAAGGCGCCGGTCGGCACCATGCGTTTTGATGACAGCGTCTTCCAGTTGCTCGGTTCGCAATTGGAAGCGCTGACCGCTGATCGGGAGCTGTTGCTGTCGGCCAGTACCTACGACCAGCGCAACACGGCCTCCAGCCTTCTGCCTGGCGCCTTGGTAAAACGCCTGACGCTGACCTTGTAAGCACCGGCTCCCTGTGGGAGCGGGCTTGCTCGCTCCCACATTGGACTGCATCTCTCCTGCGCGGCCTGTTGTCGCCTGCAAAAAACCTCGATATAACGGTTGGTGGCCACCCGCCACCCCACCCACGAGAGCACGACCTTGCCTGGGAAAGGGCAAGCTGGAGCGTTGACATGAATCATGGAAGTTTTGTCATTGAAAAGCTGGTCAAGCACTACAACGTTCATGTTGAGCAACTAGGAAACAATCCGGAAAAGAAAACCGTACTGATGGTCAACGGCGCGCTCTCCACTACCCGCTCCTTTGCCCGTACCAGCAAATGCCTGGCCGAGCATTTCAATGTGCTGCTGTTCGACCTGCCCTTCTCAGGCTATTCACGCGAACACAACACCGACCTCGACCTGGTCAACAAGGATGACGAAGTACAAATCCTGCGTGCCCTGGTGGAACGCTTCGAGGTCGACCATCTGGTCTCGGCCTCGTGGGGCGGCATCTCCACGCTGCTGACCCTGGCGCACAACCCGCCCTCCATCGAAAGCTCGGTGGTGATGGCCCTGGCGCCCAACCTCAATCTGGCCATGCTCGAATACGTGGAGCGCGTGCGCGTGTTAATCGAGGCCGATGACAAGTCTGCGGTCGGCCACCTGCTCAACGAAACGGTCGGCAAATACCTGTCTCCCCGCCTCAAGCGCAACAACCACCGGCACCTGTCGAGCATGACCAGCAGTGAGTACCGCCAGGCACGCTTTCATATCCACCAGGTACTGGACTTGGGCGATGGCAACTACCTGCCCGCACTCCAGCAGATTAAAACCCCAGTGCACTTTCTCAACGGTACCCTGGATGAATACACCCCGGCCACGGACGCCCAATTGTTCAAACAGTATGTAGGCCGCAGCAGCTTCGCCGTTGCCGCACACACCGGTCACCTACTGGACCTGGAGTCCCGCGAGGCGGCATTGGCAGTGCACCGCGCGTTGTTGGATTTTCTCGTCGGAGAGCATGCAGCGTTATCGGGCATGGATGAACCGCCAGTGGGAAAAAGCTTAAGGGTTAGCGCATAATCGCCAACACATAGCCTGCTAACCAAAGGGTCTCCATGCCGAATCGCGCCCCTCTCGATGCCAAGACCGCCCGCTGGCTACCCTGGGTGGTAGCAATTGCCTTCTTCATGCAGTCGCTGGATGGGACGATCCTCAACACCGCACTGCCGGCCATGGCCCGGGACCTGGCAGAAAACCCGTTGCGCATGCAGGGGGTGGTGATCGCCTACATGCTCACCGTCGCCTTGCTGATTCCTGCATCGGGCTGGATCGCCGACCGCTTCGGCACCAAGAAAATCTTCTTTGGCGCGATCATGCTATTCAGCATCGGCTCGCTGCTGTGTGCATTGTCCAGCAGCCTGACCATGCTGGTGGGTGCACGGGTGATCCAGGGCTTGGGCGGTGCACTGATGCTGCCGGTGGGGCGCTTGGTGGTACTGCGGGCTTATCCGCGCTCCGAGTTGGTGCGCATCATGGGCTTCATCACCATCCCTGGCCTGCTCGGCCCGTTGCTGGGCCCGACCATGGGCGGCTGGATGGTGCAGTACCTGACCTGGCACTGGATCTTCCTGATCAACCTGCCGGTGGGCATGATCGGCTGTTACGCCGTGTGGAAGTTCATCCCCGACCTGCGCGGCAGCGAGCGCACGCGCTTCGACGGCCTGGGTTTCCTGCTGTTCGGCGCAGCCATGGTGTTGATCACCATCGCCATGGAAGGCCTGGGCGAACTGCACCTGCCGCACCTGCGGGTAATGTTGCTGCTGTTCGGCGGGCTGGCGTGCCTGGCGGCGTACTGGTTACGCGCCGGGCATATCGATAACCCGCTGTTCTCCCCAATACTGTTCAAGACCCGCACGTTTGCCGTGGGCATTCTCGGCAACCTGTTTGCGCGATTGGGCAGCGGCGCATTACCGTTCCTGGTGCCACTGCTGTTGCAGGTGGCGCTGGGCTACTCGCCGTCGGAAGCCGGGATGAGCATGCTGCCGCTGGCGGCGGCGGCGATGTTTGCCAAGTCCGTGGCCCGGCCGCTGATCGAGCGCCTCGGCTACCGTATCGTACTGACCGGCAACACCTTGGCCCTGGGCCTCATGTTGGCGAGCATGGGCCTGGTCAGCGAGCACACGCCCTACCCGTTGCTGTTGGCCATGCTGGCGGTGCTGGGGGCGATCAACTCCCTGCAATTTACCGCGATGAACACCGTGACCCTGATCGATCTCGACGACGCCCAGGCCAGCAGTGGCAACAGCTTGTTGTCGGTGGTGGCGCAATTGTCCCTGAGCCTGGGCGTGGCCTGCGCCGGTGCATTGCTCGGCGGCTTTACCGCCGAGGCGGGCAACGACGGCGTGGAAAGCGTGCTCGGGGCCTTCCAGTTGACCTTCCTTACTGTGGGCATCATGGCGATGCTGGCGGCGGCGATCTTCCTGCAATTGTCGCCAAAAGACGGCAAAAGGGTAGTCAGCCGCGAGCACGATATCGAGCACTGACGGGCTTCTCGTCGAGAACTTGCAGGGAAAATCCCACGGGACTGGTACACTGCGCGACATTTTGTTTTGCAGAGCCAGTCCCGTGACTACCATCGCCACCGCTTTTAATACTTTGCCCCTGTCCGCCGCCATGCTGGCTAACCTCGACTCACTGGGTTATGTCGAGATGACGCAGATCCAGGCGCAAAGCTTGCCGGTGATCCTCAAGGGGCTGGACCTGATTGCCCAGGCCAAGACCGGCAGCGGCAAGACCGCCGCCTTCGGCATCGGCCTGTTGAACCCGATCAACCCACGTTACTTCGGTTGCCAGGCGCTGGTAATGTGCCCGACCCGTGAGCTGGCCGACCAGGTCGCCAAGGAAATCCGCCGCCTGGCCCGCGCCGAAGACAACATCAAGGTGCTGACCCTGTGCGGCGGCGTGTCCCTCGGCCCGCAGATCGCTTCCCTGGAGCATGGCGCCCACGTGATCGTCGGCACCCCGGGCCGTATCCAGCAGCACCTGCGCAAAGGCTCGCTGGTGCTCGACGGCTTGAACACGCTGATTCTCGATGAAGCCGACCGCATGCTCGACATGGGCTTCTACGACGCCATCGAAGACATCATCAGCAAGACCCCGCCCCGCCGCCAGACCCTGTTGTTCTCGGCCACCTACCCGGTCAGCATCAAGCAACTGGCGTCCAAGTTCATGCGTGCGCCGCAACAGGTCAAGGCCGAAGCGTTTCACTCCGATGACCAGATCGAGCAGCGCTTTTACGAGATCTCCCCGGAAGAACGCATGGATGCAGTGACCAAGGTCCTGGCGCACTTCCGCCCTGCTTCCTGCGTGGCGTTCTGCTTCACCAAGCAGCAAGTGCAGGAAACCGTGGATCACCTGACGTCCAAAGGCATTTCCGCCGTCGGCCTGCACGGTGACCTGGAACAGCGCGACCGTGACCAGGTACTGGCCATGTTCGCCAACCGCAGCACCTCCGTGCTGGTCGCCACAGACGTCGCCGCCCGCGGCCTGGACATCGACTCGCTGGACATGGTGATCAACGTCGAACTGGCCCGCGACTCGGAAATTCACATCCACCGCGTCGGCCGCACCGGTCGTGCCGGTGAGACCGGTATCGCCATCAGCCTGGTGGCGCCGTCCGAAGCGCACCGCGCCCAGGCCATCGAGCAACTGCAGAAGTCGCCGCTGAACTGGGATCAACTGGACAACCTCAAGCCGCAAAGCGGTGGCCCGCTGCTGCCGCAGATGAGCACCCTGTGCATCGCCGCCGGGCGTAAAGACAAGGTCCGCCCAGGCGACATCCTCGGCGCGTTGACCGGTGAAGCCGGCATCCCGGGCACCCAGGTCGGCAAGATCGCGATCTTTGATTTCCAGGCATTCGTGGCCGTGGAACGCGGGATCGCCAAGCAGGCGTTGCAGCGCTTGAATGATGGCAAGATCAAGGGCCGGTCGTTGCGCGTGCGGATCCTGTAAAACGACCTTTAATCCAATGAAGATCCAATGTGGGAGGGAGCAAGCCCCCTCCCACATTTGACTGTATTCCAATTCAGAATTTGTATGAGGACACCGTTTTGCGCTCGACCGAAGTTGTGATCATTGGCGCCGGCGCCGCAGGCTTGATGTGCGCACTGACTGCTGCCGGACGCGGGCGCAAGGTGATGCTGATCGACCACGCCAACAAAGCCGGCAAGAAGATCCTGATGTCCGGTGGTGGGCGCTGTAACTTCACCAATATGTACACCGAGCCGGCCAACTTCCTTTCGCACAATGCACACTTCTGCAAGTCGGCCCTGGCGCGCTATACCCAGTGGGATTTTATCGCGCTGGTGGCCAAGCACGGCGTGCCCTACCACGAGAAGAAACTCGGCCAGCTGTTCTGCGATAACAAGTCCAGCGACATCCTCGGCATGCTGCTCGATGAATGCATCCAGACCGGCGTGAGCCTGCACCTGGACACTTCGATTGAGGAGATTGCCAAGCTCGACAGCGGCTATCAGCTGCAGACCACCCTGGGCGAACTGCGCTGCGAATCCCTGGTGATTGCCACTGGCGGTTTGTCGATCCCCACGCTGGGCGCCACCGGTTTTGGCTATCAAGTCGCCAGGCAATTCGGCCATGAACTGCTGCCGACCCGCGCCGGGCTGGTGCCGTTCACCATCACCGACCAGCTCAAGGAATTATGCGGCGAGCTGTCCGGCACTTCGGTGGATTGCCTGGTCAGCTGCAACAACCAGAGTTTTCGCGAGAACATCCTGTTTACCCACCGAGGCCTGAGCGGGCCGGCGATTTTGCAGATCTCTTCCTACTGGGAATCGGGCGACACGGTGGAAATCAACCTGTTGCCCGATCATGACGCCCATGACTGGCTGCAACAGCAACAGGCCGAGCATCCCAACAGTGAGTTAAAGACCCTGCTGGGGGAGATTTTCACCAAGAAGATGGCCAACCTGCTGGCCCAAAGCTGGTTCGAATCCAAACCGATGAAGCAGTACACCCACGCTGAAATTGCCGATATCGCGCAAAAACTTGGGAGCTGGCAACTCGTACCGGCCGGCACCGAGGGCTATCGCACTGCTGAGGTAACCTTAGGTGGAGTGGATACGCGGGAGGTGTCGTCCAAGACTATGGAGTCGCTGAAAAGCCCTGGCCTGTACTTCATCGGTGAAGTGCTGGATGTGACCGGCCACCTGGGCGGGTTCAATTTCCAGTGGGCCTGGGCATCTGGTTACGCAGCCGCACAATACGTCTGACACAACGCAGTAAAAATGTGGGAGGGGCGGTGCGACGATTCGACTTGCTCCCGATAACGGTGGACCAGTCAACTCATCAACTGACTGACGCACCGCTATCGGGAGCAAGCCCCCTCCCACATTGGTTTTGTAGGGATCTTGAAAAATTTGCTGTTGGATGTGATCACCACCCTTGCCGTGGCGTCCTTGATAGCTCAATTTAGCGACACTGTCCCGGAAGACTCCAGACTTCATGTCATCGACCTCGTTCAAGCAGTCCATGCGGCGCCTGTGGGCGCTGGATAAATTCAGCTACAGCGTACGGGTGTTCATCGCCCTCACCGGCAGCATGGCGCTGTGTTGGTACCAGGATGAAATGACGCTGCTGATCCCGCTGTTCCTGGGGATTATCGCCAGCGCCCTGGCCGAGACCGATGACAGTTGGCAAGGCCGCCTCAATGCCTTGGCGGTGACGCTGGTGTGTTTCAGCATCGCTGCGCTGTCGGTGGAGCTGCTGTTCCCCTACCCCTGGATCTTTGCCATCGCCCTGGCCCTGGCCAGTTTCTGCCTGACCATGCTGGGCGCGTTGGGTGAGCGCTATGGCGCGATTGCCTCGGCCACGTTGATCCTGTCGGTCTACACCATGATCGGCGTCGACCAGCGCGGCGGCGCCGTCACCGACTTCTGGCATGAACCGTTGCTGCTGGTGGCCGGCGCCGCCTGGTACGGGGTGCTGTCGGTGCTGTGGCAGGTACTGTTTTCCAACCAGCCGGTGCAGCAGAGCCTGGCGCGATTGTTCCGTGAGCTGGGGCGTTACCTCAAGCTCAAGTCATCCTTATTCGAACCGATACGCCAGTTGGATGTGGAAGCACGCCGTCTGGAACTGGCCCAGCAAAATGGCCGGGTGGTCGCGGCGTTGAATGCGGCCAAGGAAATCATCCTGCACCGCGTCGGCAACGGTCGGCCGGGCTCGAAGGTCAGCCGCTACCTGAAACTCTACTTCCTGGCCCAGGACATCCACGAGCGCGCCAGTTCCTCCCACTACCCCTACAACGCCCTCACCGAAGCCTTCTTCCACAGCGATGTGCTGTTCCGCTGCCAGCGCCTGCTGCGCCAGCAAGGCAAGGCGTGCCAGACCCTGGCCGAGTCGATCCAACTGCGCCAGCCGTTCATCTATGACGACAGCTTCGCCGAAGCCCTGGGCGACCTCAACGCCTCCCTGGAACACCTGCGCATCCAGAGCAACCCGGCCTGGCGTGGCCTGTTGCGCTCGCTGCGCGCCTTGGCGGCCAACCTGTCCACCCTCGACCGCCTGCTGGGCGATGCCAGCAACCCCGATGCCCTGGCCGACGCCACCGACAGCAACCTGCTGGACCGCGCCCCGCGCAACCTCAAGGAAATGTGGACACGCCTGCGCACCCAATTGACGCCGACCTCACTGCTGTTTCGCCACGCCTTGCGCCTGTCATTGGCGCTGACCATCGGCTACGGCACCCTGCATGCGATCCACGCGTCCCAGGGTTACTGGATCATCCTCACCACCCTGTTTGTCTGCCAGCCCAGCTACGGTGCTACGCGGCGCAAGCTCGGCCAGCGCATCATCGGTACCGCCATCGGCCTCACCGTGGCCTGGGCGCTGTTCGACCTGTTTCCCAACCCCGTGGTGCAATCAATGTTCGCCATCGCCGCGGGCCTGGTGTTCTTTATCAACCGCACCACGCGCTACACCCTGGCCACGGCGGCGATCACCCTGATGGTGCTGTTCTGCTTCAACCAGGTGGGCGATGGCTACGGGCTGTTCCTGCCGCGCCTGTTCGATACCTTGCTCGGCAGCCTGATCGCGGGCCTGGCGGTATTCCTGTTCCTGCCGGACTGGCAAGGCCGGCGCCTGAACAAAGTGCTGGCCAACACCCTGACCTGCAACAGCATCTACCTGCGCCAGATCATGCAGCAATACGCCGCCGGCAAACGCGACGACCTGGCCTATCGCCTGGCCCGCCGCAACGCCCACAACGCCGATGCCGCGTTGTCCACCACCCTGGCGAATATGCTGATGGAGCCGGGGCACTTCCGTAAGGAAGCCGATGTGGGCTTTCGCTTCCTGGTGCTGTCCCACACCCTGCTCAGCTATTTGTCGGGGCTGGGTGCGCACCGCGAAACCCAGCTGCCGGCCGATGTGCGCGAGCATTTGATCGACGGCGCCGGGCAGGCCCTGGCGTTGAGCATCGACGAGATCGCCAGTGGGCTGGCGAATAAACAGCCGATTGCGATTCAGAGTGATGCCGAGGAAGCACTGGCGGCAGAGCTGGAGCAAATGCCCGATGAGATCGACGAAGGGCAACGGTTGGTACAGACGCAGTTGGCGTTGATTTGCCGGCAGTTGGGGCCGTTGCGCACGTTGGCGGCGCATTTGATCAAAGATACCCGCGCGGCTTAGGCCGCTATCGGGAGCAACCACCCTCCCACATTCGATTGGTGTACGCCGGTCCCTTGTGGGGGGGGCTTGCTCCCGATGAGGCCCGCAAGAACGCTACATCCCATGCGCCTTCATCAACCGCGCATAACTGCCATCAGCCTTCATCCTGGCAATCTCCCGATCAAAACCGGCGACGATCTGGGCATGCTCGGGGTTCTTCAGGCTGACCAGGATGTGCAGGCTGTTCTGGCTCAATGGCTTGCCCACAAAGACCACGGCATCGCGCACCCGCGGCGACTCCCGCGCCAGGTAATAGCGCGCTACGTATTCATCCTCCAGCGTCAGTCGCACACGCTGCGCCGCCAGCATGCGCACGGCCATGGCGAAGTTGTGCACTGGCACTTTCTGCAACTGGGTGTCTTGATCGAACGCTGCCGAGTAGGCGTAACCGCGCACCACGGCGATGGCCTCGTCGTGCAGTGCGTCCAGGCTGTGATAATCGATGGCATCGTCGCTACGCTTGAGAAAGCGCACACGGTTAAGCAAGTACTCGCCGGAAAACTGCCCCAGATGCGTGCGGTCCTCGTTATACCAGGCGTTGATCAGCACATCGTAGCGCCCATCCCCCACGCCCTTCAATGCGCGTGCCCAGGGCACCTGTTCAAAATCACTGGCATACCCGGCACGGGCCAGGGCCGTGCGGACGATATCAGTAGCCAAGCCGCCATTGACCAAGGTGGCATCAGTAAACGGTGGCCAGCCATCCGCCACCAGGCGCAAACGTTGTGCCAGCGCCGGTTGAACCAGCAACAACACTGCGATCAAAGCAACGGCACGAGTCAATCTCGGCATGCTTAAAGTCCTTGGCGGGCAGGCGATGGCCTGATAACAGTAGCTCATCAATGAGCTTGCATTGCAGATTACACAAAGAAGCCCGCGGCGCATGCACAGAATGATGGCAAATTGACGCCATTCACAAAATAGCCAATTTTAGACAGCAGCGCCCGTCGCGCTTACTATTCCTGGCAAGTCTTTATAAGAGCGCACATCATGACGGTTGATTGGGTCTGCAAACATCACGACGACTTGGGCAAGGAACAGCTGTACACCATCCTGCGCCTGCGCAGCGAGGTCTTCGTCGTCGAACAAAAATGCGTCTACCAGGACATAGATAGCCAGGACCTGGCGGGTGACACTCACCACCTTATGGCCTGGCAAAATGATGAGTTGGTGGCCTACCTGCGGCTACTCGACCCGGAGTCCCAGGGCGGCGATGTGGTGATCGGCCGCGTTATCGTTGCGCCCGTGGCACGGGGCAGCGGGCTGGGGCATCAGATGATGGATGAAGCGCTCAAGCGCATAGAGGATATCTGGCCGCAAATGCCGGTTTACCTGTCGGCGCAGGCACATTTGCAGGGATATTACGCACGGTATGGATTTGTGGTGGCGGGCGAGGAATACCTGGAAGACGATATTCCACATATCGGTATGCGGCGGGTTTGAGGGCCTCATCGGGGGCAAGCCCCCGATAGCGCCACCGCCACCGCCGAACTCAGGGATAACCCAACACCTGCTTGATAGACGCAAGATTGGCCTCGATCCACCGCCGATCAATCGCGCCCCACTCACGAATCCGATAATGCCCGGCATGGTTGCGCGCCCCTTCTTCCTGCTCAAACTCGCAGACGATATCCAGGTCCGCCAACGCCGCAATCGTGTCCTGGGCGGTACGCCGGGGCATGCCGGTGGCTTCGGTGAGCGCCGGCACGCTGCTGGCCAACTGGCTGTCGATCAGGTACGCCACGTACAGGCGCCGATAGAAGCTGCTTTTGGTCTTGCTCACATCCATGGTCAGTCGCCTTGTGCTCAGGGTTTGCCTTGCAGGTCTCGCCAGGTGAGGTAGACCCGTAGGTCGAACTCCACCTGATGGTAGTCCGGCATCATGTATTGGCAGAGTTTGTAGAACGCCTTGTTGTGGTCCGATTCTTTGAAGTGGGCCAGCTCGTGCACCACGATCATGCGCAGGAACTGCGGTGCCGCCTCCTTGAACAGCGAAGCGATGCGAATCTCCTTCTTGGATTTGAGATTACCGCCCTGCACCCGCGAAATCGTGGTGTGCAAACCCAGGGCACGATGGGTCAGGTCCAGACGGTTATCGAACAGCACCTTATCAATAGAGGGTGCGTTGCGCAGGTGTTCCTGCTTCAACGCCAGGGCGTAGGCGTACAGGGCCTTGTCGCTCTGCACGGTGTGGCGTTCGGGGTAACGCTGTTCCAGGTAGGCGCCCAACTGGTCGTTGGCGATCAGTTGGCGCACTTGCTCCTGTAGCGCAGCGGGATAGGCCTGGAGGTATTTCAAAGCGGTCATGGAGTCTGCAAGGTAATTCGGACGGGCGCCAGTGTAGCCAATTCAAGGCAAACGCGGGTACGACCAACCCGCAATGTCCTCGGCCATCAACGGCGCCGCCGCCCAAGGTCCCTGGATGTGCGTGCAGCCATTGGCCTTGAGCCACTGAACTTGCTCAAGAGTCTGCACCCCCTCGGCAATCACCAGCACATCAAAATGCCCACATAACTGGATGATACTGTGTGCCATCGCCGCATCCCGCGTCGAACCGGGCAGGCGCGCCACCAGTTGCGGGTCAAGCTTGAGGGTGTCGAACTGCAAGTCCCGCAAATGGGCCAGTGAGCAGTGACCTGAACCAAAGTCATCCAGGGCAATACGCACCCCAATCCGGCGCAATAGCTGCAGCTGTTTGGTCGATTCCTCCAGGTTACTCATCAGGCAGTTCTCGCCGATTTCCACCTCCAGTTGCCGCCCCTGCAGCCCATATCGCTCCAGGATCTGCTGCAGTTGGCTGGCCAGGTTGGGCATATTGAACTGGCTGCTGCTCAGGCTCACGCTCAGCACCAGCTCAGGGTCGAAGATGCCCTGCCAGGCCTGGCGCTGGGCAGCGACTTGCTGGTAGATCCAGGCGCTCAACTGGCTGATCAACCGCGCCTCTTCCAGCAGCGGCAAGAACAAACCCGGGGGTACATCGCCGACGCTCGGATGCTGCCAGCGCAACAACGCCTCGACGCCACGCAAACGTCCGTCCACCGCACAAACCTGGGGCTGGTACACCAGGGTGAAATCCTTGTTTTGAATGGCGGTGCGCACGCTGTCTTCAAGCATGAGGCGCGAACGGGCGCGTCCGTTCATTTCCTGGTCGTAATATCGATATTGCTGACGGCCGGCACGCTTGGCTTCGTACATGGCAATGTCCGCCGCGCGCAACAGGCCATTCAGGTCGGAGCCGCAATCAGGGAACGTCGCAATCCCGATGCTGACGCCAAGCATCACGTCCAAGCCGTCGACCTGCTGGCACACAGACACACGCTCGATGAGCTTTTCCGCGATCTTCGCCGCCTGTTCGGCGAATTCCAGTTCCAGCAATGCGGTGAACTCGTCCCCACCCATACGCCCGAGAATATCGTAGGAACGCAGGCAGGCCTGCATCTGTTCCGACACCCAGCGCAGCACGCGGTCGCCAGCGTCGTGGCCCAGCGTATCGTTGACCCGCTTGAAGCCATCCAGGTCCAGATACAGCAACACCAGCGCCTGTTCGTTGCGTTCGCTGCGCAACAAAGTGTTCTCCACGGCCTGATGAAATCCTCGACGATTGAGCAGCCCGGTCAACGGGTCGGTCACCGCTTGGAACTCCAGTTGCTGATGAAGATGGCGAACCTCGGACATGTCCAGCACCGTCACGACCATAGCCTTCTGCTCGGCGGGCAAGGGTGCACAGGACAACGCCACCGGCACCTGCTGGCCGCGCCCCGTACGCAAAATGGCGTCATGCTGGCGCCATGTCTCGCCTCTGCGATACGCCTCGTACATCGGGAAGCCCAACCAGGCGGGCACATGGGGTTTTTGCAGGAAACTCAGGAAACTCTCACCCTGCAGCTCATCCATCGTGGCATTCAACAGTCGTGAAATGGCCGGGTTGGCGTACTCGATCACACTGGCTTCACCCACCACCAGAATGCCCTCGGCGGCGTTATCCAGCACCGAGGCATTGAAGGCGCGGGCCAGTTCCAGGTCATGGCTCAGGCGCTGCAAGGCACGGCGGTTGCGCTGATGCTCAAGCAAGGCTTGCACCTTAGGCTTGAGGATATGCGGGTCAAACGGTTTGAACAGGTAGTCGATCGCCCCGCTGGCATAGCCTTCAAGCACTGCCGCGGGGGATTGGGCGGTGGCTGTCAGAAAGATAATTGGCGTCATGCGCGTACGTTGGCTGCCACGCATCAAGCGCGCCACCTCGAAGCCGTCCATACCGGGCATGCGCACGTCCAGCAGCACCAAGTCGACATCGTGGGCCAGCAGCAACTCCAAGGCCTCCATACCGGACGTGGCGGTGATCACCTGCCAGTCTTCACGTTGCAACAGCGCACGCATGCTGACGAGGTTTTCCGGGTAGTCATCGACCACCAGGAGAACCGAACTTGCACCGCCGGGTTGTGGAGCGCCATCCATGCTACGTCTCTTCCGTAAGGAGCTGCACCGGTCACTTCTGATACAAAGGCCGGATAAACACTGAGGGCTCACTCTAGCCCCGGTTCCAAAAAAGCAGAAGTGACGCAGATGCCCTCATTGCACCAAAGCCAAGGAAGCCGACTAACGGTAAGGCCCTGTAGCCCGCGATTCATGGGCAACATGGCTTTTTGGCATTCCTCTGACGCCAATAAATTGCCAGCAATTGTTTAACAATCGTACGAGCAGCGCCTATAAAGAACCGGTAAGGCCTGCGGGCCAACGCTTTCACCCTCTGTAAAAGGCCAACACCATGATCGACCTTTCCACCTGGAACCTGAGCATTCCGGTCGGCTCCCCGCCCACGACCATCGACACCCCGAGGCTACTGAGCGGCTTCAACGATCAATACTTCCAGGCCGAAGGCAGCGACGTGCAGTTCTGGACCCCCGTTACCGGCACCCGCACCGAAAACGCCATCTACCCACGCAGCGAACTGCGCGAAACCTACGCCGACGGCCGCTTGCGTAACTGGACCTACCCCGAGGCCGACAACTTCCTGCGCGCCACCCTCGCGGTGAACCAGGTGCCCTCCTCCGGCAAGATCGTGATCGGCCAGATCCACGCCTATGACAGCCAAAAGCCGCTGATCAAGCTGGAGTACCAGTTCAAGGAAAAAACCCAGACCGGCAACCTCGTCGCCAAGGTGCGCATGCGCCCGGATGAAGCCGACAGCCGGGTGATCATCGTCGCCTCCAATGTGCCGCTGGAGAAGAGCTTCACCTACGTGATCAACCTCAACAAAGCCGGGCTGCTCAGCGTGTATGCCGCCGACAGCGAGTGGAATGAACGCATAGGCGCGGCCTGGGGCGACAAGCCGTTGTACTTCAAGGCCGGGGTGTATGTGCAGGACAACAGTGGGGACAGCCAGGAAGGCGCGCGGGTGACGTTTGCGAAGTTGGATATTGATCACGAGTAAATGGATTAGCCTATTTCGAGTAGGCAACGTCCGATAAGCCCACGGATCATTCCCCGATAAATCCAGACGATTAAATCCCCTGTGGGAGGGGGCTTGCTCCCGATAGCAGTGTGTCAGCTCCAATAGCGGTGACTGACCCACCGCAATCGGGAGCAAGCCCCCTCCCACACTTGCCCCGCTTGGCCTGAGAGCCCGGTGCTAGTCCTACAGGACCGTTGCGGCCAGTCAATTCGCAGCTTATAGTTCCCCCGTCGCTGGCTGAACAGCGATAGGGTTTCGCAGCCCTACAGAGTTAAACCGCACCCGTCAAAACAGTCCCGGTATTCTTGCCGATGGCCGTCTTTGTTATGGCGGCTGTGCGTGGGAGACCTTCGGGTCTGCCGGGTCTTAACTCCTCGGTCTGCGAACCCGCGTACAGCTGCCACCTAATTTGTTTCGCAGCAAACGGTGGTCAATCTTCTTTCGAGTTAAGGATTCACCATGACCCAACAACTACCACCCCGCCGCTTCACCCCCTGCACCGAAACCGCCACCGATCACCCCGTGCTCCTGATCGACAGCGACGCCCCACTGCTCGACCTCCACGCCTGCCTGCGCGAACGCCTCAACGCGGCCCTTGAACACCTCAACCTGATGGCCTGTTCCAGCCTGCCGGACTTCGCTGAGCGCGACCTGAACAACATCGCCAACACTGCACGCATACTGGTTCAGGACGTGAGCGATGTGTTTCGAGTGATTGAGCATCGAGGGTTCGATACGCTCAGCGCCGTCTAATCAAACTCCGGCAAAAACCCGCATGTCTGCGGGTTTTTCATAGATCATATTTAAATAATCCTCTCGCGGGCCCGTCCTTATCCCGCGATAGCTTCGCCTAGCTACTGAGAAGGCAATGTAAATTTCGCCGGACCTTTTGAATTCACCAGCTCAAAAGTACAGTTTGTGATATTGCCATTTTTACATTCCTTTTCCTCACTCCAAGCGTTGCCTTTAGCCACTGGAGGTAAGGTAAATCGCTTGGACAGCCTTAAATAGTCATCCTTGCCTTTGCCTCCGTAATTGCAGATCACATAGCTATAAGGCAACTTCGTTTCGCTGTCTGCTCCCTGCTTGATCGCCGCGCCTAAAAACTCAAATTCCGCAGCCATCGAGCTATCTTCAATGAGCTGCTCGCCATTCCATTCCTGCTCGCCATCTGAAAATCGAATGCTCACCGCCTTGATAGTTGAGACATCCGGGCACGTTAGGGGCGCGGCATAGGCATTCCCCGTCAGCGCCAATGCGCTGACCAAAGTGATGCTTGGAAGGCACTTCAAAAGATGCGAATAGTTCATAGCGTATTCTTCCCTGGTTGATTTACTGCCCCCCCAGTGTGCGGAAATTAACGGCGAACGATACTGTCAACTTTGACAGTTTTAAATTGAAATTCGAAATAAGCGATGGAATATTAATAACTTCAAAAAGGCGTAGCTTTGGAGAACCTGTCCCTTCGCTAAATAAATCCGCTGTCCTTAATCAGTTCAAGCCATATAGCTAATAGCCAAACGTTATAAAAAACTGTCATCTTTGACAGGTCACGCCCCCCAGCAAATCTCTTAGTATTTCTCACGTCACTGAAGAGACGAAACACCTACCTATCTTTAAACAGAATGAAAGGAATATCATCATGGGACAACTCGTCGGAAACTACTTCGGCTCTTACGGCGGCGATCACATTTACCTATATATTACTAGCAGTGATGACATCGGCGGTCCAGTTACAGCCACTGCCAGCGTGAATGGACAAACCGGCACACTCACAGGACATCAAACCATCGGAGCAACCACCACGACTATTATGTTGACAGGCACTATCGGAAACAACTCTGAAAGCTGGACCTTCAATACTTCCGACTTTAGAACGTTAAGTGGCGGTCGTAACTTCGCAGGCCCAAATGGGGTTTGGACATATCAGGGCTTCGGGCTGGGCCGACAGTAACAATCGATTAAAAACAGTTGCTATTCGACTTTTTCATGCGCACGACATGATTCTTTCCAAGCATACCAGCGTAATAAGTTAAAAGCTTATGGCTTTTTAACGAAACCAAAAAAAGAACCCACACACTGTGGGTTCTTTTTTTAAGGCCTAAGGCTCAATTCACCTTAGCGTTCAACTCACCTTTCAAATACCGCTGGTACATCGCTTCCAACGAAATCGGCTTGATCTTCGAAGCATTGCCGGCAGTACCGAAAGCTTCGTAACGCGCGATACACACATCACGCATCGCCGTCACAGTCGCACCGAAGAACTTACGCGGATCGAACTCGCTCGGATTGGTGGCCATCAGGCGACGCATCGCACCGGTGGACGCCAGGCGCAGGTCAGTATCGATGTTGACCTTGCGCACGCCGTACTTGATGCCTTCGACGATTTCTTCAACCGGTACGCCGTAGGTTTCTTTAATGTCGCCGCCGTACTGGTTGATGATCGCCAGCCACTCTTGCGGTACCGAGGAAGAGCCGTGCATCACCAGGTGGGTATTAGGGATGCGCTTGTGGATTTCCTTGATGCGGTCGATGGCCAGCACGTCGCCAGTAGGTGGCTTGGTGAACTTGTAGGCGCCGTGGCTGGTGCCGATGGCGATGGCCAGGGCGTCGACTTGGGTCTTCTTGACGAAGTCGGCAGCTTCTTCCGGGTCGGTCAGCATCTGACTGTGATCGAGCACGCCTTCGGCGCCGATGCCGTCTTCTTCGCCGGCCATGCCGGTTTCAAGCGAACCCAGGCAGCCCAGCTCGCCTTCAACCGATACGCCGCAGGCGTGAGCCATGGCGACGGTTTGTTGGGTGACGCGTACGTTGTATTCGTAGTCGGTCGGGGTCTTGCCGTCTTCGCCGAGGGAGCCATCCATCATCACCGAGCTGAAACCCAGCTGGATGGAGCGCTGGCACACGTCAGGGCTGGTGCCGTGGTCCTGGTGCATGCACACCGGGATATGCGGGAATTCTTCGATGGCGGCGAGGATCAGGTGACGCAGGAACGGGGCCCCGGCGTATTTGCGCGCACCGGCCGAAGCCTGGACGATCACTGGGGAGTCGGTCTTGTCAGCGGCTTCCATGATGGCGCGCATCTGCTCAAGGTTGTTGACGTTAAAGGCTGGAACGCCGTAGCCGAATTCGGCTGCGTGGTCCAGCATTTGACGCATGCTGATAAGTGCCATTGTGTTGTCTCTCCCGGTCGAGGGTCGTTAATCGTGCAAGCCTGCCGTAGCGGCGGCTGCTATTCAAGTTATTGCAGATCAAGGGGTTGAGCCTTGTGCTGCTGAATCGTTATTGCTGGTGTAGCCGACTCAAATTCCAATCTGAAACCGAATCAATGTGGGAGGGGGCTTGCTCCCGATAGCGGTCATCCTGACACCTGTGTGCGGGCTGACACACTGCAATCGGGGGCAAGTCGAATCGTCGCACCACCCCCTCCCACATTTGGGTCTCATTTCATGATCTCAGTTGGCCTTACAGCCGCGCCCGATCAAATCATCGGTGGCCACCCAGTAAACCAGGCCTTCCTCACCCTTGGTGTGAAACGCCAACTGGCCATCGCTGTACAGCGCGCCCGAGGCCGCCACGTCCTGCTTGAGACGGTAAACCTGGTCCGAACCACCGAGGCGTACATCCACCTCGCTACGGGCCTGGTTAGCAAAGCGCCAGTTGACCTCGGCCTTGCTGTCGCAGGTCCAGGTGGTCCACTTATCGGCAGGCTCTGCCTTGTTAAACATGTTCATGCTGCTGCAGCCAGCCAACAGGGCCAGGGCTGCCAGGGCGAAAACGCCTTTCATTGCCAATCCTCGAACGGCGACCCCGGAAGGCCGCCTTTGCTGTCGGTTAGTGGATCAGACCCGTCATGGGCAGCCCTGTTCCTGACCGTTGGGCGCGGAATCGTATTTCTCCAGCCGTTCGTTGCCGATGCGCTTGTTGATCACCGGCATGGTCTCGGCTTGCCAGTCAGCCTGGTAACAGCTTTTTTTCAGCGGGGCCTTGGCGTTATCCACCTCGGGCGCCGCACTTGGCGTGCTGCTGCAGCCGGCCAGCAGGCCCGCTGCGACTACCAGTGCCAACGACTTGATCATGGGAACACTCCTTTTCCTGATCATGCGAGCCTTAGCCCTTGGCTCGGGTTTCCAGCACTTCCACGGCTGGCAGCACCTTGCCCTCGACGAACTCGAGGAAAGCGCCGCCACCGGTAGAAATGTAGGAGATCTGATCAGCAACGCCGTATTTATCGATGGCCGCCAGAGTGTCGCCACCGCCGGCGATGGAGAAAGCCGAGCTTTCGGCGATCGCCTTGGCCAGTACCTTTGTGCCGTTGCCGAACTGGTCGAACTCGAACACGCCCACCGGGCCATTCCACAGAATAGTCTGGGATGCCTTGAGCAGTTCGGCGAAGTTGGCCGCAGTTTGCGGGCCGATATCCAGGATCATGTCGTCAGCGGCCACGTCAGCGATGAGCTTGACGGTGGCTTCGGCGCTTTCAGCGAACTCTTTGGCAACGACCACGTCCACCGGCAATGGCACGCTGACTTTGGCGGCGATGGCGCGGGCGGTATCCAACAGATCCGGCTCATACAGGGACTTGCCCACCGGATGGCCGGCTGCGGCCAGGAAGGTGTTGGCAATGCCGCCGCCGACAATCAGCTGGTTGCAGATCTGGCTGAGGCTATTGAGTACATCCAACTTGGTGGAGACCTTGGAGCCGGCGACGATGGCGGCCATCGGCTGGGCCGGAGCGCCCAGGGCTTTGCCCAATGCATCCAGTTCAGCGGCCAGCAGCGGGCCGGCAGCGGCGACTTTGGCGAACTTGGCCACACCGTGGGTCGAACCTTCGGCACGGTGCGCAGTGCCGAAAGCGTCCATCACGAATACATCGCACAGCGCGGCATATTGCTGGGCCAGTTCGTCGCTGTTCTTCTTCTCGCCCTTGTTGAAGCGCACGTTTTCGAACAGCACGATGTCGCCAGGCTTAACATCAACGCCACCCAGGTAGTCAGCCACCAACGGCACATCACGGCCCAGGGCCTTGCTCAGGTATTCAGCTACCGGCTTGAGGCTGTTTTCAGCAGAAAACTCACCTTCGGTCGGGCGACCCAAGTGGGAGCAGACCATCACGGCCGCGCCTTTTTCCAGGGCCAGCTTGATGGTCGGCAGCGAGGCCAGGATTCGCGCGTCGCTGGTGACAACACCGTCCTTGACTGGGACGTTGAGGTCTTCGCGGATCAGTACGCGCTTACCTTGCAGATCGAGGTCGGTCATCTTCAACACGGTCATGGGTCGCAGTTCCTGAATTACTGTTGAGGTTGTTTAGAAGCGATGTGCAGATAATGTTCCGCAACATCCAGCATTCGGTTGGCAAAGCCCCACTCGTTGTCGAACCAGGCCAGGATGTTCACCAGCCTCGGGCCGGAAACGCGAGTCTGGCTGGCATCGACAATCGCCGAATGCGGGTCATGGTTGAAATCGCAACTGGCGTGGGGCAACTCGGTGTAGGCCAGCAAGCCTTTGAGCGGGCCGCTGGTGGCGGCCTCGCGCAGGATCCGGTTGACCTCCGTCGCATCGGTGTCGCTGACGGTTTGCATGGTGATATCCAGGCAAGACACATTCACCGTCGGCACCCGTACGGCTTTGGCCTGGATTCGCCCGGCAAGTTCCGGCAACAGTCGCTCGATGCCGCGAGCCAAACCTGTGGACACCGGAATCACCGACTGGAACGCCGAACGCGTACGGCGCAGGTCTTCGTGGTGATAGGCGTCGATTACCGGTTGATCATTCATCGCCGAGTGAATCGTGGTGATCGACACGTAATCAACGCCGATCGCCTGATCCAGCAGGCGCAACAACGGCACGCTGCAGTTGGTGGTGCACGAGGCGTTGGACACCAGCAGCTCATCGCCGGTCAGGCAATCCTGGTTGATGCCGTAGACGATGGTGGCATCGACATCTGCCTCGCTGGCCATCGGCTGGGAAAACAGTACACGCGGCGCGCCGGCATCGAGAAAACGCTGGCCATCGGCACGAGTGTGATAGGCACCGGAGCATTCCAACACCAGGTCGACGCCCAGCGCCGCCCAGTCGATGCCCTCGGGCGTGGCACTGCGCAACACTTTCACGCAGTCGCCATTGATATGCAGACAATCGCCGTCGACCCGCACTTCGCCGGGAAAGCGGCCGTGGGTGGAGTCAAAGCGTGTCAGGTATTCGATACTGGCCATATCGGCCAGATCGTTGATCGCAACAATTTCAAACCCGGCCGCCGCCCCTCGCTCGAACAGCGCACGCAAGACGCAACGACCAATGCGGCCGTAGCCGTTGAGTGCAACTTTGTAAGGACGCGGTTGGGGCATGGGGTTCTCGCATTGTGGGCGACACAAACCACTGTAGGAGCGAGCTTGCTCGCGAAGAACTTGAGAGCGCCGCGTTAAACCAGAAACACTGCGTTATCGTTAACGATCTTCGCGAGCAAGCTCGCTCCTACAGTAGAGGCGGTGACCAGTGGGCCACCGCGTTAGCGCCTTAGTCTTCCAGCAGCTCTTCAGCCTGACCCAGGATATTTTCCAGGGTGAAACCGAACTCTTCGAACAACGCTGGTGCCGGCGCCGACTCACCGTAGGTGGTCATGCCGATCACGCGGCCTTCCAGGCCCACGTATTTGTACCAGTAGTCGGCGTGGGCCGCTTCGACAGCGATACGCGCGCTGACCTGCAAAGGCAACACCGACTGCTTGTAGCCGGCGTCCTGGGCTTCGAACACGCTGGTGCACGGCATGGATACAACACGCACATTGCGGCCCTGGGCGGTCAGCTTGTCGTAGGCCTGGACGGTCAGGCCCACTTCGGAACCAGTGGAGATCAGGATCAGCTCCGGTTCGCCGATGCAGTCCTTGAGCACATAGCCACCACGGCTGATATCGGCGATCTGCGCGTCGGTACGCACCTGGTGTTGCAGGTTCTGACGCGAGAAGATCAGTGCCGAAGGGCCGTCCTTGCGCTCGATGGCGTGCTTCCAGGCCACGGCGGATTCGACCGCGTCGGCCGGGCGCCAGCAATCCAGGTTCGGCGTGGTACGCAGACTGGTCAGTTGCTCGACCGGCTGGTGCGTCGGGCCGTCTTCGCCCAGGCCGATGGAGTCGTGGGTGTACACATGGATCACGCGTTTCTTCATCAGTGCGGCCATGCGCACGGCGTTACGGGCGTATTCCATGAACATCAGGAAGGTCGCGCCGTATGGCACCAGGCCGCCGTGCAGGGACACGCCGTTCATGATGGCGCTCATGCCGAACTCGCGCACGCCGTAGTACATGTAGTTGCCGCTGGCATCTTCTGCCGAGACACCTTTGCAACCTTTCCACAGGGTCAGGTTGGAACCGGCCAGGTCGGCCGAGCCGCCGAGAATCTCAGGCAGCAGCGGGCCAAACGCGTTCAGGGTGTTCTGGCTGGCTTTACGGCTGGCGATGGTCTCGCCCTTGGCTGCGACTTCAGCGATGTAGGCCGAGGCTTTCGCCGAGAAGTCGGCAGGCAGGTCACCGGCCAGACGGCGTACCAGCTCGTTGGCCAGTTCCGGGAATTCGGCGGAGTAGGCAGCGAAACGCTGGTCCCATTCGGCTTCGGTGGCCAGGCCTTTCTCCTTGGCATCCCATTCGGCGTAGATGTCGGCCGGGATTTCAAACGGGCCGTGGTTCCACTTCAGCGCCTCGCGGGTCAGGGCGATTTCCGCGTCACCCAGTGGGGCGCCGTGGCAGTCTTCTTTACCTTGCTTGTTCGGAGAGCCGAAGCCGATAGTGGTCTTGCAGCAGATCAGGGTCGGCTGTGCGCTCTTGCGCGCGGTGTCGATGGCGATCTTGATTTCTTCAGGATCATGGCCGTCGACGTTGCGAATCACCTGCCAGTTGTAGGCTTCGAAACGCTTGGGGGTGTCGTCGGTAAACCAGCCTTCGACTTCACCGTCGATGGAGATGCCGTTGTCATCGTAGAAGGCAATCAGCTTGCCCAGGCCGAGAGTGCCAGCCAGGGACGCGACTTCATGGGAAATGCCTTCCATCATGCAGCCATCACCCAGGAACACGTAGGTGTGGTGGTCGACAATGTCGTGGCCGGGGCGGTTGAACTGCGCGCCCAGGACTTTTTCCGCCAGCGCAAAGCCTACGGCGTTGGCCAGGCCTTGGCCCAGGGGACCGGTGGTGGTCTCCACGCCTGGGGTGTAGCCGAATTCCGGGTGGCCCGGGGTCCGGCTGTGCAGCTGGCGGAAGCTCTTGAGGTCGTCGATGGTGACGTCGTAGCCGGTCAGGTGCAGCAGCGAGTAGATCAGCATCGAGCCGTGGCCGTTGGACAGCACGAAGCGATCGCGGTCGGCGAACGACGGGTTGCTCGGGTTGTGTTTCAGGTAGTCACGCCAAAGTACCTCGGCGATATCCGCCATGCCCATCGGGGCACCGGGATGGCCGCTGTTGGCTTTTTGCACGGCATCCATGCTGAGGGCACGAATGGCGTTGGCACGCTCACGACGGCTGGGCATCGCTGATCTCCTGGAGTTTGCTTAAAAGAAACGGAAAAAAGGACCGGCATTTTCCCTCAGCCACCGCCTGCGGGCAATGACAGATAGTCACTTGAAGGGCTTTTTCCCCAGGTTTCTACAGTTATCCCTTGCAGAACCCTGCCACAGGTTCGTCTAAGGGTTATAGCGGTGGCTTATAACCGCCACTTATCGATCAATATCAAAACTTTTTGATATTGACCTTGCGGGGATCCCAACCCGTCACTAGACTGCTGGCCTTATGAACATACCCGTGCCCTCCCTGCGTCCTGACGATGGCGATGAGCTTGCAGCCTTGTGCAAGGCCGCTGGCGATCCGTTGCGCTTGAACGTATTGCGTGCACTGGCCAACGATTCTTTCGGGGTATTGGAACTGGCGCAGATCTTCGCCATCGGCCAGTCCGGCATGAGCCACCATTTGAAGGTGCTGGCCCAGGCCGACCTGGTGGCCACCCGCCGCGAAGGCAATGCGATCTTTTACCGCCGCGCCCTGCCCCACACCGAACAGTTGGGCGGCAAACTGCACGCGGCCTTGCTTGAGGAAGTGGACAACCTGGGCCTGCCAAGCGATGTGCAAGCGCGGATCGGCCAGGTGCACGGGCAACGCGCCGCCGCCAGCCAGGACTTTTTTTCCCGGGTTGCCGACAAGTTCCGCGCCCAGCAGGACCTGATCGCCGGGCTGGCCCAGTACCGCGAAAGCGTGCTGGCGCTATTGGACAAGCTGAGCTTCAGTGATAAGGCCACGGCCCTGGAAGTCGGCCCTGGCGACGGCGGTTTCCTGCCGGAACTGGCGCGCCGCTTTGTGCAGGTCACGGCGCTGGACAACAGCCCGGCGATGCTGGAGCTGGCGCGCCAGCTGTGTGAACGCGAAGCCCTGGGCAATGTGCGCCTGCAGTTGGCCGACGCCCTGGATGACACCGGCCTGCGGGCCGATTGCGTGGTACTGAACATGGTCTTGCACCATTTCGCCGCCCCGGCCGACGCCCTCAAGCAAATGGCCGGGTTGCTGCACCCCGGCGGTAGCCTGCTGGTGACGGATTTATGCAGCCACAACCAGAATTGGGCCAAGGAGGCCTGCGGTGATCTCTGGCTGGGTTTTGAACAGGACGATCTGGCCCGTTGGGCCACCGCTGCGGGACTCGTTCCCGGGGAAAGCCTCTATGTAGGTTTACGTAATGGTTTCCAGATTCAGGTCCGCCATTTTCAGCGGCCGGCTGGCGACACTCACCATCGGTAAATATCAGGAAAACATCGAGATGAGCGAATACTCCCTTTTCACCTCCGAGTCCGTGTCTGAAGGGCATCCGGACAAAATCGCCGACCAGATCTCTGACGCGGTGCTGGACGCTATCATCGCTGAAGACAAGTTCGCCCGCGTGGCGTGCGAGACGCTGGTGAAAACGGGCGTGGCGATCATCGCCGGTGAAGTCACCACCACCGCCTGGGTCGACCTGGAGCAGATCGTTCGTGATGTGATCACCGATATTGGCTACAACAGCTCCGACGTCGGCTTCGATGGCGCGACCTGCGGCGTGATGAACATCATCGGCAAGCAGTCGCCTGACATCAACCAGGGTGTTGACCGTGCCAAGCCTGAAGACCAGGGCGCCGGCGACCAGGGCCTGATGTTCGGCTACGCCAGCAACGAGACCGACGTGCTGATGCCGGCGCCGATCACCTTCTCGCACCAGCTGGTGCAGCGTCAGGCCGAGGCGCGTAAATCCGGATTGTTGCCATGGCTGCGCCCGGACGCCAAGTCCCAGGTGACCTGCCGCTACGAAGGCGGCAAGGTCGTGGGGATCGACGCCGTTGTATTGTCGACCCAGCACAACCCGGACGTGTCCTATGCCGACCTGCGCGAAGGCGTGATGGAGCTGATCGTCAAGCACGTGTTGCCTGCCGAGTTGCTGACCAAGGACACCCAGTTCCATATCAACCCGACCGGCCAGTTCATCATCGGCGGCCCGGTGGGCGACTGCGGCCTGACCGGGCGCAAGATCATCGTCGACAGCTACGGCGGCATGGCCCGTCACGGCGGCGGCGCGTTCTCCGGCAAGGATCCCTCCAAGGTTGACCGTTCCGCGGCTTACGCCGGTCGCTATGTGGCCAAGAACATTGTGGCTGCCGGTCTGGCCGAGCGCTGCGAAATCCAGGTTTCCTACGCCATCGGCGTGGCCCAGCCGACGTCGATTTCGCTGAATACCTTCGGCACCGGCAAGATCAGCGATGACAAGATCGTCAAGCTCGTACGTGAGATCTTCGACCTGCGCCCCTACGCGATCACCACCATGCTTGACCTGCTGCACCCGATGTACCAGGAAACCGCAGCCTACGGCCACTTCGGTCGTACCCCGGCGCAGAAGACCGTTGGCGACGACACCTTCAGCACCTTCACCTGGGAAAAAACCGACCGCGCCAACGACCTGCGCACTGCCGCCGGCCTGTAAGCGTTCGCGCGACAGATAGAAACACCCGGTAAAAAGCCCCGAGCAGTCGGGGCTTTTTTGTGGGCACTTGGATGACTTAGGCTGTGCACCCTTCTTCGAGCAAGGATGCTCATGATGCATAGGTTCATGGCTTTTTTTCTCAGTGTTCTACCCGGCTGGGCGTGGGCAGAGGCATGCCCCGATGACGCTCACGCGCAACTCGATACCTTGACCAGACAGGTCAGCCAGTGGGACGACAGTTACCACCGCCAGGGCCATTCCCCCATCAGTGACGAACTCTACGACCAGGCCCGTCAGCGCCTGGCGCACTGGTACGAATGCGCTCACCAGCCCCTCCCGAAGGCTGATAATCCGCTGGCCAGTTCACGCGGCACATTACGCCATCCGGTCGCGCACACCGGCCTGGGCAAGCTGCTGGACGAGTCGGCAGTCAGTGACTGGCTCAGCACCCGTCACGATGTATGGGTCCAGCCCAAGGTCGACGGCGTCGGGGTGACGCTGGTGTATCGACAGGGCCGCTTGCACCAGCTCATCAGCCGGGGCGACGGACTGCTGGGGCACGACTGGTCAGCCTCCGGGCGCAGGATCCCGGGCATCGTGCAACAGTTGCCAGACGCAGTGGATGTGGTGTTGCAAGGCGAACTTTACTGGCGCCTGAACCACCACGTGCAATCGATGAAGGGTGGGCTCAGTGCACGCAGCAAAGTGGCTGGTTTGATGAACCGTCGACAGTTGAGCGATGCCGAGGCAGCAAGGATCGGCTTATTCGTCTGGGCCTGGCCCGATGGTCCGAGCGATTTCAACGAACGCCTGGCTACCTTGACGCACTGGGGCTTTACCGACAGCCAGCGTTACAGCCACCCTATCGAGAACATCAGCAAAGCTGCATATTGGCGCACGCACTGGTACAACGCGCCACTGCCCTTCGCCAGTGATGGCGTGGTGCTGCACCAGGCCGCGCGGGCGCCCGCCGAACGCTGGCAGGCCAGCGCCCCCTATTGGGCGGTGGCCTGGAAGTATCCGCCGGTGAAAGCCCTGGCGCTGGTGCGCAACGTAGCGTTCCAGGTCGGGCGTACCGGGCGTATTACCCCCATCCTCGAGCTGGAACCCGTGCGCCTGGATGATCGGCAGATCAGCCGGGTCAGCGCCAGTTCATTGAAACGTTGGGAGACCCTGGATATCCGCCCTGGCGACCAAGTGTCCATCAGCCTGGCAGGCCAGGTGATTCCCCGGTTAGATGAGGTGGTCCTGCGCAACGCCACAAGGGTGGATGTGCAGGTTCCCGATACCCGAGCCTTTCACGCCCTGAGCTGCTGGCAACTGGACCCCGGCTGCGAAGATCAATTGCTTGCCCGCCTGACCTGGCTGAGCAGCAAACAGGGCCTGGCCTTGCCGCATATGGGCCGTGAAACCTGGAACATATTGATCCAGGCGGGTCTAATCGCAGGCTTTCTCGATTGGTTAACCCTGGATGCGGCGCAGCTTGCTACCATTGAGGGCTTCGGTGATCGCACCCGCGCGCGGGTGCTCGACAATATTCAAAGCGCCCGGCAACGCCCTTTTTCACAATGGCTCAAGGCCTTGGGCGTACCACCGGCGGCGCGCAACAACCTGGAAGGCGACTGGCAGGCGTTGGTTGCCAAAGACACCCAAGCCTGGCTGGCCTCGGACGGCATCGGCCCGGGACGTGCGGCGCAACTCAGCGCTTTTTTTCGCGACCCGCAGGTACGAGCCTTGGCTGAAACATTACGTGGGGCCGGGATAGATGGGTTTTGACCCCCCAGCCACCTGATTGCGACCTTGGAGCTTTATATGAAATTTCTCGCCCCCCTTGCCTTACTGACCCTCGCAAGCTTCACGGCCACGCCACTGTTGGCCGCCGAAGAAGCGCAACCGCTCACCGGCTGTGCCGCCAAGCGCCAGGCCATCAGCACCCAGATCGAACAAGCCAAAGCCCACGGCAATAGCGCCCAACAGGCCGGGCTGGAGAAAGCCCTGAGCGAAGTCACCGCCAACTGCACCGACGCCGGCTTGAAAAAAGAACGCGAAAACAAGGTGCTCGACGCCAAGCACGAAGTCTCCCGCCGTCAGGCCGACCTCGACAAGGCCATGAAAAAAGGCGACCCGGACAAGATCAACAAGCGTAAGGACAAACTGGCCGAGTCGCGCAAAGAACTGCATGACGCGGTGGAAGAACTCGACCAGTAAAAACGATCAATGATCGCGGAACTGTTTATGGCAGGCGCTGCAGGCATCTTCGACTTTCTGCACCGCAGGCTGGAGATTGCTGGCCTTGTAGGGCTGCACTTGGCTGGCGATCACCAATTCACCGGTGGCTGCCTCAAGGTCGCGGGCCAGTTGCTGGAATTGCGCCTGTTTTTGCCAGACATCGTCCTTGGCGCTGGTGTGGTCTTCTTCACGCACACTCGGGAAATGCTTCCACGGTTCATGGGACAAGGCGTCCAGCTTGACTGCGCCATCGGCGAACTTGGCGCCGTCGAACGGGATACGTCCACGCAACATGCCGCCCAGGTCTTCGCCGGTCTTGAGCATCTGTTTGAAGATCGCCTTGCGCTGGCCCAGCGGGGAATTGGGGTCGACACCACCACAGGCGGACAAGGCCAGGCAGGCCAGCAGTACAACGGTGAGTTTTTTTAACATTTTGATGGCTTCAAGGTCACGGAAAACGGCGGCCAGTATCCTCGCACCGCCCACAAAGACCAATAGCCCTATTAATAATAAGGGTTGCCCCCCTGCAGCGACGCACGGGCAATCGTTTCAGGAATTGCCTAGATGAATGTCAGCTTGAAACCCTGGAGCCGCCGCCTGGCGTGGGCTCTGCCAATGATCGCGCTGCTGGCCGGCTGTGATGCAGGTAAAGTCACCGACAAAGAAGTCGCCAAAGAAGAAGCCAAGCCTCACGCCGTCGCCACCTATGTGAGCGCGCCTTGGGAAGCCTTGCCGGTTGTCGCCGACAGCGACTTGCTGGCCGGGTTTGAATCCTGGCGCAGCGCCTGCCAGCGCCTCAAGGCCGACCCGGTGTGGGGCACGACCTGCGCGGCAGCGGCCAGCGTGCCGGGCGAAGCCGTGGCGGTCCGTGGCTTTCTCAAGGAGCATCTGGATGTATTCGGCCTGCGTTCGGCTGACAACACGCCACACGGCTTGATCACCGGCTATTACGAGCCGGTCTACCCTGGCAGCCTGACCAAAACCGCCAGCGCCCACGTGCCGGTATACGGTGTGCCGGATGACCTGATCATCGTCAACCTCGAGAGTATCTACCCGGAACTCAAGGGCAAGCGTCTGCGCGGGCGCCTGGAAGGCCGCGTACTCAAGCCCTACGACGACGCCAGCACCCTCAACAGCCAAGGCTCGACCGCCAAGCCGATTGCCTGGCTGACTGACCCGATGGACCTGCAATTCCTGCAGATCCAGGGTTCGGGGCGTATTCAACTGGCGGGGGGGCGCCAACTGCGTGTCGGTTATGGCGACCAGAACGGCTACCCCTATCGCCCTATTGGCCGTTGGCTGGTAGAGCAAGGCGAGCTGAAAAAAGAAGAGGTGACCATGGGCGCCATCAGTGCCTGGGCCAAGGCACACCCGCAGCGCATTCCAGAGCTGCTGGCGAGCAACCCCAGCTACGTTTTCTTCAGCGCCCGCCCCGACAGCAACGAAGGCCCGCGCGGTTCGCTGAACGTGCCATTGACCGCCGGCTATAGCGTGGCGGTGGATCGCAAGGTGATCCCGCTGGGTAGCCTGCTGTGGCTGTCGACCACCAAACCCGACGGTTCACCGATCATCCGGCCTGTCGCAGCCCAGGACACCGGCGGCGCAATCACTGGCGAAGTGCGGGCAGACCTGTTCTGGGGCACGGGCGATGCGGCAGGCGAGCTGGCAGGGAATATGAAGCAACAGGGACAGATCTGGATGCTGTGGCCAAAGGGTGCGCCACTCCCCCAGTTACCAGAGGCGCCAGCTGGTACCTGACAAACGCTGAAGATCAAATTTGGGAGGGAGCTTGCCCCCGATTCGATGCGACAGTCGATGAATATGTCGACTGATACGCCGCCATCCGGAGCAAGGCCCCTCCCACAAGGTTTCTGCGTCAAGCGTTAGATCGAGACGAAGAAGAAACTCGCAATCAACACCATCCCAACAAACCACACCAGCGAACGTAAGATCGCCCAGTCCGCCAGGTAGCAAATGATGTACAGCAGACGGCTGGTGATAAACAGCACCGCCAGCACATTGATCGTCACCAGTTCTGCTGTACCGGCCAGGTGCGCGATGATCACTGCCGCAGCAAACGCCGGGGTTACTTCAAAGCTGTTGAGCTGGGCACTGTGGGCGCGTTTGGCGAAGCCTTCGAGGGTATCAAGGAAGGCCCGCGGGTCGTGGTTTTGCCGGGGCCCGAACTTGCCGCCGCTGAACTTGGCCACACCCGTGCACAGGTATGGCAGAAAAATTGCGATCAACACACACCAGAAAGCCACTGTCATCACTCATTCCTTTTTTGGATTTATCTGACGGTTAGAATTTCATCACGAACATGCCGATCAATACCAACCCACAGGCTATGAGCCGTGGCCGGCCGAAAGGTTCTTTCAAATAACGCATGCCGAACAGCACCACCAGAATCACGCTGACTTCCCGCAGCGCGGCGGCCTCGGCAATCGAACCCAACTGCATGGCCCAAAGTACCAAAGCGTAGCTCAACAATACACATAACCCCACGCTCAGCCCCAACCGCCACTGGGTGCGCCAGAACAGGCTGAACGCTGCGCGCCTACGCACCAACGCCAGTAACGGAAACGGCCAGGCGCTGAGCAGCGTCAGCCAGACCAGGTAATCGAATGGGTGCGACCAACGCCGCAATGCCTGTCCATCCAGAAAGGTGTAGCAACCGATGCACATACCAATCAGCAACACCACCGGCAGCATTGACCACGGCAACCGATCACCGCCCCCACCCTGCCACAACAGGCACAACATGCCGAACGGGATCAGCAAAATGCCCAGGATCTGCTGGGTACTCAGCACCTCGCCGGCAAACGCCAGGGTCAGCATCAGCACGACCAAAGGCGATAACCCGCGCATCAGCGGATACACCAGGCCCAGGTCACCGACCCGATAGGCCTGGATCAACAAATAGCGGTAGAGCAATTCAAACAGTGCCGAGGCGATGATCCACGGCCAGATGTCCAGCGGCGGCAAGGCCACAAACCCTACCGCAACCACCACGAACAGCAGCGCCACGCTGTCCATGCAGGCGATGACCAACAAGCGTTCGCCACTGAACTTGATCAAGGTGTTCCACGTCGCATGCAATAGCGCCGCTACCAGCACCAGAGCTGTTGCTACCACCAGGACCTCCGCAATTGATTCTTCATGTAACTGCACCTGTTTATACTAAACCCTGCTTCGGCGCACCTCGTGTGCCTACATTTCCCCGCTCCAAGGATCCCGGATGCTTGAACTTGTCGCCGCCTTCATTTGCCTTACCACCCTGCTCACCTATGTGAACTTCCGTTTCATCGGCCTGCCGCCAACCATCGGCGTGATGGTCACCGCGCTGATCTTCTCGCTGATCCTGCAAGGCCTGAGCGTGCTCGGCTTCCCTGGCCTGGAGGAACGCGTCCAGCAACTGATCGGCCAGATCGATTTCGGCGATCTACTGATGAACTGGATGCTCTCGTTCCTGCTGTTCGCCGGCGCCTTGCACGTCAACTTGAACGACCTGCGCAGCTATCGCTGGCCCATCGGCCTGCTGGCAACCTTTGGTGTGCTGATCGCCACCGTCGTGATCGGCAGCCTGGCGTACTACATCTTCGCCCTGTTTGGCTGGCACGTAAGCTTCCTTTACTGCCTGCTCTTCGGCGCACTGATTTCCCCCACCGACCCGATTGCGGTGCTTGGCGTACTGCGTACCGCCAATGCATCGAAACCGTTGAAAACCACCATCGTCGGCGAGTCGCTGTTCAACGACGGCACCGCCGTGGTGGTGTTTACCGTGCTGCTGGGCATCGCGCAGTTGGGCGAGACGCCCACCGTGAGCGCCACCGCTATGCTATTTGCCCACGAAGCCATTGGTGGCGTGGTCTTTGGCGGGCTGATCGGCTACCTCGTGTACCTGATGATCAAGAGCATCGAACAGCACCAGATCGAAGTCATGCTGACCCTCGCCCTGGTGATCGGCGGCTCGGCCATGGCTTCGGAACTGCACGTCTCGGCGCCGATAGCGATGGTGGTCGCAGGACTGATCATCGGTAACCTGGGGCGCAAGCTGGCGATGAACGACATGACCCGTCGTTACCTCGATGGCTTCTGGGAACTGCTTGACGACATGCTCAACGCCCTGTTGTTTGCGCTGATTGGCATGGAGTTGCTGCTATTGCCATTCAACTGGTTGCACGTGTTCGCAGCCAGCCTGTTGGCGCTGGCGATCCTGCTGTCACGCCTGTTGACGGTGGCCCCTGCCATCCTGCTGTTGCGACGCTGGCGCACAGTGCCACGCGGCACCATCCGCATCCTGACTTGGGGAGGCTTGCGTGGCGGCGTCTCGGTGGCACTGGCCCTGGCCTTGCCGCTCGGCCCGGAACGTGACTTGCTGCTGAGTATCACCTACATCGTGGTGCTGTCATCGATCCTGTTGCAGGGCTTGAGCATCGGCAAGCTGGTCAAGCACGTGACCCGGGACGAGCCCCAGGCCGCGCCTGAACCTCACTGATCCTTGTTGATCTGCTGCGGATGCCTTGGATCCGCAGCCGCTTTGCCCGGCAGGCTGCTTTCACTGCGGATCTGCGCGTGACTGATCAGTGCGAAGATGAAGCTGCCACCGATGATGTTGCCCGCCAGCGTCGGCCCGGCAAAGATCAGCCAGAAGTCCTTCCACGGCAGTTCGCCGGCAAATACCAGGTAGGACACCTCCGCCGAGCCGACGACGATATGGGTGAAATCCCCCAGCGCCATCAGGTAAGTGATCAGGATGATAATCCACATCTTCGCGCTTTCCATCGAAGGGATCATCCAGACCATGGTGGCGATCATCCAGCCGGACACAATGCCCTTGGCAAACATCTGTCCAGGATCGTTTTCCATGATCTTGCGCCCGATATCGAGGAAGGCCAGGTCAGTCTTGGTGTCAAAGATCGGCAGGTGCAACATTACGTAGGCCACCAACAAGGTGCCGCACAGGTTGCCCACCAGCACCACTGACCATAGGCGCAACAGACGACCGGCATTGCCCAGGGTAGGCTTGCTCATCACCGGCAGCACCGCAGTCAGGGTGTTTTCGGTAAACAGTTGCTGACGCGCCAGTATCACTGCGAGAAACCCCGCGCAATAGCCGAAGCTGGCTATCACCTTGAAGCCCTCACTGTCCGGCAGCCGCGAATTGAGCAACCCCATGGCCATCAATGACAGCCCCATGGTGAGCCCGGCCGCCAGTGCCGACCACCACAAGGCGGCGACACTGCGTTCCAGTTCCTGGTCGCCCTGGGTGCGGATGATTTCGTGCAGAACCGCCGCTCGCGGCGGCTGGTTCTTGTCGACGTCCTGTTGCTCTTCCTGCGACAGGTTGGGGGTCTTGCCGTCTGCTTGAGTGGCCATGATGTTCCAGAGTCCGAGAGGTGCCTGAAACTACGACCTGCCGCAACGATGGCTGTTCAATGGCTCGGCAGCTAAACCGGAATAAGCCAGGCCTTTGCCTGGTCTACCGCAGGGGAACTGACCAGAATGTTCCAGGGCTTATCGTGGGGTTGATAGTATTTGATGATGCCGTTGAGCACGCTGTTGAAGTCAGCCGGTGTGGTTGCGTCGCGCAGATCTCGCGCCGCGCGCTGCAACAACTCAACGTTGGCGGGCGGCTGGCCGGGAAGGTACAACGACGGGTAAATGACCTCCCTGGTAAAATTCTCGCCCTTCACCCCGACATCCCGTCTTTGCATTTCAGTAACGGCGCTGCTCAACACCTTCGACAGGCTCGAAGGATTGCTCGACGCCAGTTTGGCACCCACCTGCAACAACTGCTGGAAATTACGATGGCCCGGCGCATTCAAGCGTTTGCCCAGCCACTCGATATGCTCGGGCCTGCCAGCCAGGGCATCCAGATTGCGTAGCGCCGAGGCGAGCATCGGTGTAATCACCAGCGATGTGCTGGACTGATTGGCTTCGCTGATCGCGGCGTCCAACGCTTGCAGCGCCTGTTGTGCCTGCTGGCGAAACCGCAACGCGTCTGCGCCAGCCGGATCCTTCTGCAGCTCATCCTGCACGCCGGCGAGCATTTGATCATCCATCGCCATCACAGCATCGTCCAGAGAGGCGAACTCATGACGCTCACGCACCAGCTCGCGCTTTTCCAGGTGCCCTGACACTGCCTGGTGAGCCTTGGCCTGCAGGTGCTGCTTCTGCTCAGGGGTCATGGTGAAGTTGACAGTGCCATTAAGCAGGCCGCGAAAATCACCTTTTTCCGAATTCAGCGGCAAGGTTATCGATTGATCCTCGAACGCTTTGAGCCTGTCGTCCTGGTAGGCTTCTGCAGCAGTATGCGATGCCCCCGTGAAGGTGTCGCCCAGAAAACTGAAAAAGCTGCCGCTGTTGGACGAGTCAGCGGTTTTTTCAGACTCGAATTTTACGATCAGCGTTTCGTCCTTGCTCAGGGGACTCTCCGGGAAAGAACGTTCGATAACCCCGGAAGCCGGCGTATTGAGCAACAGTCCACCATCCTGAAAAGCCGTGATTTCAGCTTCGGCCTGGAACCCATGGCCTTGCTCGGATGGACTACTGAACAGGCCCGGCAGCGCACTGGAAATATGGGCCGCACGAGCAATATCCATATCCGGCGTCAAGCTGGCATTGAACACCACCAATTGCGGGCGGCCATCGAACATGCCAGTGCCCGTGATGTTGAGCTGCTTGATCGCCGGGATATGGCGACTCAACACCTCCAGATCGCGAAAGGTAGGCCCTGCTCCCGCGCTGAGCCGGTTGGCGATTTCCGTGACTTCAGTCGGTCGTTTGGCCTCGGGTATGTCCGCGATATGGGCGAGTATCGATTGACGCGACTGGTCGCGGATCAATTCCTCCAGTGGCTGTGCCTCGCTTTGCAGGCGCGGCAACATGGTCAGCAACAGTTGAGAAATATTACCCGCCGGGCCAGGCAGCTTGCCGGCGAGCTTGCCAAGCTGGGAACTGACACCCTGCAGCCAGGCCAGGACCGGGTTTTTGCTGTTGAGCAAGCTGGGCAGATCGAGGTTGTTCGACAACTCGGTGAATGCCTTGGCGTCCATGCCACTGGCGAGCATCGCTGCAGAGATCGCACCGGCAGATGAGCCGGAAACCACCTTGATGTCTTTCAGTTTGTCGGCCTCTTCAAGGGCCTGCACCATCCCCGGGAAGGCGATGCCCTTGGCACCACCACCACTGAGCACCAGGTGTGCCGGGGGCGGCGGAGACAGTGCGACCTCCACACGCCCGTCGCCGTGGCGAAAAACGCTGACCTTGCTTGCGCCCGCGCCTTTGACCAACGGCGTCTTCACCTCTTGATCGAGGTTTTGAGGTAATAGTGGCTGATTCTGTACAACGGAATTGGAGACATTCATACACGAGGCTCTCTCTACAGGGTGTAGGCCTGAGTGATGAGAGAGTCTCGGAAAGATCCATGCGGAAGAATCCGGTAACGCAAATCATGCCGTGCAGTTGTTACTCAGAGAGACCGTCATCCTTGAACTGGTCCTTCACGTACTTGATTTCGGTACGGCCGTGAGGCGCTGGCAAACCGTCTTCGCCGAGATTGACGAAGACCATTTTTTCCACGGTCAGGATGCTTTTGCGGGTGATCTTGTTACGCACTTCGCAGGTCAGGGTGATCGAGGTGCGGCCAAACTCGGTAGCGGTGATGCCCAGTTCGATGATGTCGCCCTGACGCGAGGCGCTGACAAAGTTGATTTCGGAGATGTACTTGGTCACCACGCGCTGGTTGCCGAGCTGGACAATCGCGTAGATGGCCGCTTCTTCGTCGATCCAGCGCAACAGACTGCCGCCGAACAGGGTGCCGTTGGGGTTGAGGTCTTCGGGTTTTACCCATTTGCGGGTGTGGAAGTTCATGGTCACTCCAAAGCGTCTTGCCAAATGATGGGCAACATCATGGCAGAGCGCGGTCCCAAGCTCTATGAACCATTGCCTATCACACCCATGAGCGATCTTCATGCGGCCGACAGAAAGGCTTGGGAAGTGCGCCGTACACGGCTATAATCGCTCCCGCTTCAAAACGGTCATCTTCAGTTGATACCGTTCTCCCGCCACCTGTCCGAGGGGCGCTGCAGCAGGTTCAACCTGTCAGGCTCGGATGGGGCGTTGTCCGGCCTGGTTGCCCTGGCCTGATACTAAACGCACAACGGCGCCCATTCGCACACTACGAATGGAGGCTCTTCATGAGCGCTGTCATCACGCCTGCAGATTTCACCGACTACAAAGTCGCCGACATGTCCCTCGCTGCCTGGGGCCGTCGCGAAACCTTTATCGCCGAATCCGAAATGCCTGCCCTGATGGGCCTGCGTCGCAAGTACGCCGCCGAGCAACCGCTCAAGGGCGCGAAGATCCTCGGCTGCATCCACATGACCATCCAGACCGCCGTGCTGATCGAGACTCTGGTTGCACTGGGTGCCGAAGTGCGTTGGTCGTCCTGCAACATCTTCTCGACCCAGGACCAGGCCGCTGCCGCCATCGCTGCCGCCGGTATCCCGGTATTTGCCTGGAAGGGCGAGACCGAAGAAGAATACGAGTGGTGCCTGGAGCAAACCATTCTCAAGGATGGCGCGCCATGGGATGCCAACATGATCCTCGACGACGGCGGTGACCTGACCGAGCTGCTGCACAAGAAGTACCCGCAGATCCTCGACCGCGTCCACGGCGTGACCGAAGAAACCACCACCGGCGTGCACCGCCTGCTGGACATGCTGGCCAAGGGCGAGTTGAAAATCCCGGCCATCAACGTCAACGACTCGGTGACCAAGAGCAAGAACGACAACAAGTACGGCTGCCGTCACAGCCTGAACGACGCGATCAAGCGCGGCACCGACCACCTGTTGTCGGGCAAGCAAGCCCTGGTGATCGGCTACGGTGACGTGGGCAAGGGTTCCTCCCAGTCCCTGCGCCAGGAAGGCATGATCGTCAAGGTTTCCGAAGTCGACCCGATCTGCGCCATGCAAGCCTGCATGGACGGTTTCGAGGTGGTTTCTCCGTTCATCGACGGCATCAACGACGGCACCGAAGCAAGCATCGACAAAGCCCTGCTGGGCAAGATCGATCTGATCGTCACCACCACCGGTAACGTGAACGTGTGCGATGCGAACATGCTCAAGGCCCTGAAAAAGCGCGCCGTGGTGTGCAACATCGGTCACTTCGACAACGAGATCGACACCGCCTTCATGCGCAAGAACTGGGCATGGGAAGAAGTGAAGCCGCAGGTTCACAAGGTTCACCGTACCGGTTCCGGTCAGTTCGACCCGCAAAACGATGACTACCTGATCCTGCTGGCCGAAGGTCGCCTGGTTAACCTGGGCAACGCCACCGGCCACCCAAGCCGCATCATGGACGGCTCGTTTGCCAACCAGGTACTGGCGCAGATCTTCCTGTTCCAACAGAAGTACGCCGACCTGTCGCCAGCCCAGAAAGCCGAGCGCCTGACCGTGGAAGTACTGCCGAAGAAACTCGACGAAGAAGTGGCCCTGGAAATGGTCCGCGGCTTCGGCGGCGTGGTGACTCAACTGACCAAGACCCAGGCCGACTACATCGGCGTGACGGTTGAAGGTCCGTTCAAGCCGCACGCTTACCGCTACTGATACACCTGTTGCCCACTCTCCCTTTGGGGGAGCGGGCTTTAATGTGGGAGGGGGCTTGCTCCCGATGGCGGTGGGCCAGTCAATATATTTATTAACTGACACTCCGCCATCGGGAGCAAGCCCCCTCCCACATCGACGGTGTACACACTCCGCAATTCTGGGTTTCAAAGGGTATGACCATGTCCCAAGACCGTCGCTACAGCTTCGAGTTCTTCCCGACCAAGACCGATGCTGGGCATGAAAAACTGATGGCGACTGCCAAGCAGTTGGCCAGCTACCACCCCGACTTCTTCTCTTGCACCTACGGTGCCGGTGGTTCGACCCGCGACCGCACGATCAACACCGTGCTGCAGCTGGAAAGCCAAGTCAAAGTTCCCGCCGCTCCGCACTTGTCGTGCGTGGGCGACAGCAAGCACGATCTGCGCGGCCTGCTGACCCATTACCAGCAAGCCGGCATCCAGCGTATTGTTGCCCTGCGTGGCGATCTGCCCTCCGGCATGGGCATGGCCAGCGGCGAGCTGCGCTACGCCAACGAGCTGGTGAGTTTTATCCGTGAAGAAAGCGGCGATCACTTCCATATCGAAGTGGCCGCTTATCCGGAAATGCACCCCCAGGCGCGCAATTTCGAAGACGATTTGCAAAATTTCGTGCGCAAGGCCAATGCCGGCGCCAATAGCGCAATCACTCAGTATTTCTTTAACGCCGACAGCTACTTCTACTTCGTTGAGCGTGTACGGGCGATGGGTGTAGACATCCCGATCGTGCCGGGCATCATGCCAATCACCAACTACAGCAAGCTGGCGCGCTTTTCCGACGCCTGCGGCGCCGAGATCCCACGCTGGGTGCGCAAACAACTGGAAGCCTATGGCGACGATGTCAAAAGCATCCAGGCGTTCGGCGAGCAGGTCATTACCGAGATGTGTGAGCAATTGTTGCAGGGTGGCGCGCCAGGGTTGCACTTCTATACCCTGAATCAGGCTGAACCCAGCCTTGCCATTTGGAACAACCTCAAGCTGCCACGCTAAAGCTTGTACGGTTGTGCCAAGGCCCTCGTCGAGACGAGGGCCTTTGTCGTTTTACGTTACCCACGGAACCCCGTAGTCCATGAATACAGTGTCCTCGCCTTCCCGTCCGCAACTGGTCTACCTGGTCTTCGGTGCCGAGACCTACCATCAGGAGGCGGTATTCAGCATTGCCAGCGCACTTGCGTTCCTGCAGGAAACTCCGGACGCAAACGTAGACATCCAGGTATTCAGCGACAATCCCGAACCTTATCGCCTGCTGCCGGTGCGCGTGCGCCCTCTTGACGAGGCCACCCGCAAACGCTGGAGCGAGCCCCACGGCTATCACTTCCGCACCAAACACGTGGTGCTGCGCCAAGTGTTGCAAGAGTCCCCGGTGGCTCTGCTGATCGACACCGACACCTTCTTCCACCACTCGCCCATGGCACTGTTCGAGCGTGTCCAGCCCGGCACCCTGCTGTGCAATGCCTTCTACACCAAGTACGGCGATAATCACGAAAGCATCCTCTACACGGCTCTGCGCCAGCGCCTGCTGGATATGGGCGTGGCCGACGATGACATGATGACCCTCAATTCCGGCGTCATGGGCCTGACCCAGCAGGATGCGCACATCCTCGATCGCTCCATTGAGTTGATGGATGAGCTGTTCCCCCATGCTCAGGGCGCGTACACCCTGGAAGAGTTCTGCCTGTCCATCGCCGCCTATCGCACCGTCAACGTGCGCGAGTGCCCGGACCTGATCCATCATTACTGGAGCCGTAAGCAGTTGTTCCGGGCCAAGGTCAAGGCGTGGATCGCCAAGCACGCCAGCGCCCCTACCAGTGCCCAAGCCCTGGCCGACACGCGCCAGGTATCCTCGCATCTGCCGCGTCCACCACGCTTGCAGCGCTTGATGTATAAGCTCATCACCCTGTTGCTGCCCAAGCACCAGCAGCAGTTCATCCGCGAAATTCTTTACGGTTGCTACGAACACGAAAACGAGTTCGACCAGGCCTGCGGTCCGGTTTGGTGGGATAAGGCCCGACAAAACCAGGAGGAACGCCAGAAGCGCCCGATCGATGCCCACCAGTTGGAGCACTGGTTCGCCAACCCCTTGGTGCGCCTGATCCTGGGTGAGCGCCGCGCCGCGATCCACGAACACCTGCTCGACGTTCCGGCGAAATAAGTCCGTCCGCCAATGCGCGTGCCAGAGCTTCTCTTTCACCCAGGAGCGTCGTAACCTGAGGGTATGCCCGTCATTTTCAAGCTGTTGACCGCTGCGCTTTTTGCTTGCCTGAGCCTGGCCGCTAATGGCGAGAAATTGCGCATTGTTACCGAGCCCTGGGCCCCCTACGTCTACGATGACCACGGCCGCATGGCTGGCCTGGACTATGAAACCACCGTGATCGTGTTCCAGCGTCTTGGCGTCGAGGTGCAATGGCAGTTCCTGCCCTGGAAGCGCTGCCTGGCGATGCTCGACCAGGGCCACGCCGACGGCGCGCTGGATATTTTCCACAGCCGCGACCGTGACGCCCTGTTGCTCTACCCCGGTGAGCCATTGTCGCAAGTCGAGTTCGTGCTGTTCTACGCCAACGACCGCCCGCATCCCGCCGAAACCCTCGATGACCTGCGTGGCCTGACCGTCGGTACTTCCCCCGGCTACCTCTATGGCGAGGCATTCAGCGAGTCCAGCGCCTTTGAGCGTGAACCCGCACCCAGCCATGAAGCCAATTTCGGCAAGCTCATGCTCGGGCGCATCGATCTGGTAGTAACTGACCGGCGGGTCGGGCAACACGTGATCAAGGCGCTGGACCTTGAGGGCAAGGTCAGCCAGGCGCCGGTGGTGGTCAGCCGCCAGCCGCAATTTCTCGCGGTGCGGCGTGGCGCGGGCATGGACCTGCTGGTACAACGCTTTGCCGCCGAGCTCAAGCGCTTCAAGCAAGAGCCGGCCTATGCCGCCTTGAGCGCCAAATATGGTGGAATGCACACACAAAAGGCGCCTATATCAGCCTCAGGACGCGCCGTTGAGCAGCAGGAAAGCAGCGCGCCGTGATTGCTCTGTTATACTCCGGCCTTTCCGCCAGGCTTACGCCCGGCCGCTCGGGTCTTGAAAAAGGCACCCAACCCAGCTACTGCGCAGCTTTGCAGCCCGCGCGAGCCGGTGGCGTGCCCACCAGACGCAGCAGGACCGGACGAGATTGCGCTCCCCTAAGCGCCATTCACGCCCGGCAAGATTATCCCTTTGGGCCAAGCCCTAACTAAAACAGGATTACTCATGTCCTTTGCTTCCCTCGGTCTCTCCGAGGCTTTAGTCCGCGCCATCGAGGCAGCGGGCTATACCGAGCCTACTCCGGTGCAACAGCGGGCCATTCCCGCCGTGTTGCAAGGTCGCGACCTGATGGTTGCGGCTCAGACAGGTACTGGTAAAACCGGCGGTTTCGCCCTCCCGATCCTGGAGCGGTTGTTTCCCAACGGTCACCCGGACAAATCCCAGCGTCACGGCCCGCGCCAACCGCGTGTACTGGTCCTGACCCCAACCCGCGAACTTGCAGCCCAAGTGCATGACAGCTTCAAGCTGTATGCCCGCGACTTGAAGTTCGTCAGCGCCTGCATCTTCGGCGGCGTCGGTATGAACCCACAGGTTCAGGCCATGTCCCGTGGCGTCGATGTGCTGGTGGCTTGCCCCGGCCGTTTGCTCGACCTGTGCGGCCAGGGCAGCGTCGATTTGTCCCACGTGGAAATCCTCGTGCTGGACGAAGCCGACCGCATGCTCGACATGGGCTTTGTCCATGACGTGAAGAAGGTCCTCGCCCGCCTCCCGGCCAAACGTCAGAACCTGCTGTTCTCGGCAACTTTCTCCCAGGACATCACCGCCCTGGCCGGCAAGCTGCTGCACAACCCGGAACGCATCGAAGTCACGCCGCCGAACACCACGGTCGAGCGTATCGAGCAACGCGTATTCCGCCTGGCCGCCAGCCACAAGCGCTCGCTGTTGGCGCACCTGATCACCCACGGCGCGTGGGAACAGGTGCTGGTGTTCACCCGCACCAAGCACGGCGCCAACCGCCTGGCCGAGTACCTGGACAAACACGGCCTCACCGCCGTCGCCATCCACGGCAACAAGAGCCAGAACGCGCGTACCAAGGCCCTTGCCGATTTCAAGGCTGGCTCCGTACGTATCCTGGTAGCCACCGATATTGCCGCACGCGGCCTGGATATCGACCAGTTGCCACACGTGGTCAACTTCGAGCTGCCCAACGTCGATGAAGACTATGTGCACCGTATCGGCCGTACTGGCCGTGCCGGTCGTTCGGGCGAGGCCATTTCCCTGGTCGCGCCGGACGAAGAAAAACTGCTGAAAAGCATCGAACGCATGACCAAGCAGAAAATCGCCGACGGCGACCTGATGGGCTTCGATGCCAGCGCCGTGGAGGCCGAGAAGCCTGAAGCCCGCGAGCGTCCGGATGTGCGCAACCCACGTAACCCACGCGGTCCGAAGGGCGATGGCCCGAACGGTGGCGGTGGTGGCGGTGGTCGTCGCGACAAGGGCAAGGACAAGGGCAAGGAAAAGTCCGCAACCAGCAGCCGTGGCGAACGCCCGGCCCGCGAGCAGAAGCCACGTGAAGGCACCCCGGCCCGCGAACAGCGTCAGCCGAGCCAGCCACCACGCGCCGCTGCCGACCGCGCCCCGGATGAGTTCCTCGACGATGATGTGGATAACTTCGGTAACCGCGTCGACTACGTGCCCCAGGCCAAGCCCGCCCAGGGCCGTGGTCGTCGTCCAGGCGCCCCGGCACAAGGTGCGGGTGCGGGTGCTCCCCGTAGCGGCCAGCCACAGGGCGGTCGCCAGAACGGTCCGCGCAACAGCAGCGGCGGCACCACCGGTACTCCGCCTGCCAAGCGCAGCGGCCCGCGCAATGGTGCACCACGTGACGGCCAGGCACGTCGTGAAGATTCGCGCAGCAACAATCGCCGCCCGGCCCGTGATGACCAGCCACGCCTGTCTGAGCCAGCGGTGCAAAACCCGCGTGGTGGCCCGGCGCCGAAGATCATCCACAAGGAGTCGAAAGCCGATCGCTTCCCGACACCCGAGCAGTTGGATCAACTGCCAGGCCGTCCTCGGGGTGAGAAACCAGCGCTATTGACCCGCAACCGCGAGGCATAAAAAAAACCCGTATCTCGCGATACGGGTTTTTTTTGCCTGTAGGAACGGGCTTGCTTGCTAAGGTCGTCAACGATAACGCGGGCAGCCTGGTTTAACGCGGTGTCCTTGCGGCCTTCGCGAGCAAGCTCGCTCCTACATACAAAGCATTACTTCGCTTTCACACCTTCAAAGGTGATGTACAGCTGAACCACGTCGGACTGTGGACCTACGTCCATGCCCTTCGGAACGAACTCTTTACGGCTGATCGAGGTGGTGCCTTCAAAGCCTGCACGGTAACCGCCCCATGGATCCTTGCCTTCGCCCAGGAACGTAGCCTTGACCACGATAGGCTTGGTTACGCCATGGAAGGTCAGGTCGCCAGTGACATCAGCAGTCTGCTTGCCATCAGCGTTCTTGCCGGTTGGCTTGACGCTGGTGGAGACGAACTTGGCGTCAGGGAATTTGCCCGATTCCAGGAAGTCTGCGCTGTTGACGTGCTTGTCGCGCTCGGCGTGGTTGGAGAACACGCTGGCGGTGCGGACATTCATTTCAATCTTGGCGTCTTCTGGCTTGGCAGCGTCAAAGCTGAACTTGCCGTCCAGGTCCTTGAAGGTACCGGTGATGTAGCTGTAGCCCAGGTGGCTGATCTTGAAATCAACGAAGGCGTGCTGGCCTTCCTTGTCGATCACGTAATCAGCGGCCATCGCCGAGCCAGCGGACAACAGAGCAGAACCGATTGCCAGAGCAGCGAGTGTTTTTTTCAACATGCTTTCTATTCCTTGTGAGTCGAGGTTGAACATCAGGCTTTGCGCCCCAGCATTCGTGTCAGGGTCGCATCACGATCGATAAAGTGGTGTTTCAACGCAGCCACGCCATGCAAGCCGGCGAAGACCACCAACACCCAGGCCAGGTACAGATGCACCCAACCGGCGGTATCTGCCTGGTCCGGTAGACCGGAAACCAGGGCAGGAATTTCAAACAGGCCAAACACCGGGATACCGACACCGTCGGCGGTGGAAATCAGGTAACCGGCAATCATCACGGCAAACAGCCCCAGATACAGGAATGCGTGCCCAAATGCAGCACCGATCCGCGTCATACGGCTATAGCTCGCCAGCGGCGATGGCGGCGGGCTGATCAGGCGCCAGACGATACGTACCAGCATGATGGCGAATAGCGTGATGCCAATGCTCTTGTGCAAGTCAGGTGCATCTTTGCGCCAGGCGCTGTAATAGTCGAGGCCGACCATCCACAGGCCCAATGCGAATAAACCGAACACCACCAAGGCAACTCCCCAGTGGAGAACCATGCTGACCCAACCGTAGCGGGCGGGCGAATTGCGTAGCTGCATGTACTTAATCCCGTAAGAACTGTGCCCAAGACTAGCGTTTTACCTATCGAATTAAAGCGGAAAATTTCGCTTTGAAATATCGAGAAATACGATGAAGAGGCTAGGTATCATAAATTAACAAGGGATTAAGACTATTCCCAAGAAACGTGACAGACCGTCCTGCATTTACCGCGAATTTGCCCGTAATGGCTTGTGACCCAAGCCACCATTGCATAGGCTTGCCCGATTGTTTCACCTGCGCAGGCGCAGGACCGCTTCGAGGAGATCACCGATGGGCTTGAATAACCAGTGGATGCAACGCGACCTCGCGGTGCTGTGGCATCCCTGCACCCAGATGAAAGACCACCAGCAACTGCCGCTGATCCCCATCAAGCGCGGTGAAGGCGTATGGCTGGAGGACTTCGAAGGCAAGCGCTACCTCGATGCTGTCAGTTCCTGGTGGGTCAATGTGTTCGGCCACGCCAACCCGCGTATCAACCAGCGCATCAAGGATCAGGTCGATCAGCTGGAACACGTGATCCTCGCCGGCTTCAGTCACCAGCCGGTGATCGAGCTGTCTGAACGCCTGGTGCAGATGACGCCTGAGGGCCTGACGCGCTGCTTCTATGCCGATAACGGTTCATCCTGTATCGAAGTCGCCTTGAAGATGAGCTTTCACTACTGGCTCAACCGCGGCCTGCCAAACAAGAAGCGCTTCGTCACCCTGACCAACAGCTACCATGGCGAAACCATCGCCGCGATGTCGGTGGGCGACGTGCCGCTGTTTACCGAAACCTACAAGGCGCTGCTGCTCGACACCATCAAGGTGCCGAGCCCGGACTGCTACCTGCGCCCCGACGGCATGAGCTGGGAAGAACATTCGCGCAACATGTTCCTGGCCATGGAGCAGACCCTGGCCGACAACCATGACACCGTCGCGGCGGTCATCGTCGAGCCACTGATCCAGGGCGCCGGCGGCATGCGCATGTACCACCCGGTATACCTCAAGCTGCTGCGCGAAGCCTGCGACCGCTATGGCGTACACCTGATCCACGATGAAATCGCCGTGGGCTTCGGTCGCACCGGCAGCATGTTCGCCTGTGAACAGGCCGGCATCCGCCCTGACTTCCTGTGTCTCTCCAAGGCCCTCACTGGCGGTTACCTGCCACTGGCCGCCGTGGTCACCACCGACGATGTCTACGACGCGTTCTACGACGACTACCCGACCCTGCGCGCCTTCCTGCACTCCCACAGTTACACCGGCAATCCCTTGGCATGCGCGGCGGCCTTGGCAACCCTGGATATTTTCGAAGAAGACAACATCATCGAAAACAACAAAGCCCTGGCCCAGCGCATGGCCACCGCCACCGCGCACCTGGTCGACCATCCCCATGTCGCGGAAGTCCGCCAGACCGGCATGGTGCTGGCCATCGAGATGGTGCAGGACAAAGCCACCAAGACCGCTTACCCATGGCAGGAACGCCGTGGCCTGAAGGTCTTCGAGCATGCCCTGGAACGCGGCGCGCTGTTGCGGCCATTGGGCAGCGTAGTGTACTTCCTGCCGCCCTATGTGATTACACCTGAGCAGATCGACTTCCTGGCCGAGGTGGCCAGCGAGGGGATTGATATCGCCACTAACAACAAAGTCAGTGTGGCAGTGCCGAAAGATTTTCACCCAGGCTTCCGTGATCCGGGTTGATTGCCTACATACACCTTTTCAGAGAACAGAAATGAGACTGTCCCGCTTTTTCACCGACGCCCCGCTGAGCCTCGGCGACCATGAACTGCCCGAAGCCCAGGCACATTACATCAGCCGTGTATTGCGCATGAGCGAAGGTGATGCCGTGCAACTGTTCGACGGTTCTGGCCAGGAGTTCCGAGGCATGTTGCTGGAAGTCGGTAAAAAACGCGTCACCGTACAACTGACGGAGTGCTTTGCCGGCCAAGCCGAATCACCGTTGCACGTTCACCTCGGTCAGGGCCTGTCTCGGGGCGAACGCATGGATTGGGCTATCCAAAAAGCCACGGAACTGGGCGTCAACGCGATTACGCCGATCTTCAGCGAGCGTTGCGAAGTGCGCCTTAAGGACGAGCGCGCCGACAAGCGTCTGCTGCACTGGCGCCAGGTGGCAATCAGCGCGTGCGAGCAATGTGGGCGTTCGACGGTGCCGGTGATTCATGCGCCATTGCTGCTGGCGGACTGGCTCAAGCAGGTCGAGGCCGACCTGAAACTGGTGCTGCACCCTGTAGCCGAGCCGATGATCAGCCATGCCAAGCCATCGCGCCTGGCGTTCCTGATCGGGCCAGAAGGTGGCTTGACGGATGGAGAAGTCGAAACTGCCCAGGGCGTTGGCTTCCATGCTGCGCGGTTGGGGCCGCGAGTATTACGTACCGAAACCGCGCCGGTGGTGGCGCTGGCCGTTGCCCAGCAACTCTGGGGCGACTTCTAAAGGTGATGGGGTGATCACTCCACCGGATCACTGACCGGGCTGGCGATGATCGCCTTTAACTCGCTGGTCATCGGAAACTCCAGGTTCAAGCCGTTCGGTGGAATCGGCTGCTCGAACCAGCGCTGGTAAATCCCGTTGATTTCCCCCGAGCGGTAAAGGTCGCCCAGGGCCTGGTTAACCACCGCGAGAAACTGTGGGTCATTCTTGCGCACCATGCAGCTGTAGATCTCCCGCGATTGCTCCTTGCCTACGACCACCCAATGGTGCGGGTCCCTGGCCTTGGCACGTTCACCGTAGAGCAGGGCATCGTCCATATAGAACGCCACCGCACGACCGGTCTCCAGCATCTTGAACGCTTCGCCGTGGTCCTTGGCGCTGATCACGAACATATTGCTCTGATGCTCGGCGTTGTAGCGTTTGAGGAAGCGCTCGTTGGTGGTGCCGGCGGTGGTCACCACGTTCTTGCCCTTGAGGTCGGAAAGCCCGCGGATACCGCTGCTCCTGGCCGTCAACAACTGCCCCTTCACATAGATAAACCCATAGGAAAACGCCACCTGCTTCTGCCGTTCGGCGGTCACTCCGGTGGAGCCACACTCCAGGTCAACGGTGCCGTTCTGTACCAATGGGATTCGGGTCTGGGACGTCACCAGGCGATAATTCACACGCAGGTTTTTCAGGCCGGCCTGTTCCCGGACGCGCTCGACGATCCTGTGGGTGAGGTCCACCGAATACCCCATCGGCCTGCCGCTCTGATCGCCTATATATGAGAACGGCACTGACGCATCACGATAGCCAACGGAAATTTGCTGGCTGACAGTGATTTTCTTCAAGGTTGCGCTGGATTCGCTCGCTGACGCCAGGGGTAGTCCCAGCGTCAGCGAAGCGAAAATGCAGGCCTTGAAAATGCAACGGTTTACCGCTGTTTTTTGCATAGGGTAGTCTCGCTGGCTATAGCTATAGTTCGAGCCGGCAGCCGGCCTATCCAGGCATCGCTATTCATCTCTTTACACTCCAATAACCAAAGGTCAGGCCGCCGTGGGAAGAAACACATGCGCGTCAATCGAAGTCGACCGCTCTGCGATCATTTCGGCCAGCAACTGGCCGCTGGCACACGCGAGCGTGAAGCCAAGAGTGCCATGCCCGAGGTTGAGCCACAGATTGCGATAGGAACTGGCACCAATCAGTGGCAGGCCGGTGGGCGTCGCTGGCCGCATCCCTGCCCATTCAACTGCAGCGTCATAGTTGCCGCCCATCGGAAACGTCTGGCGAGCCAAGCGTTTTATCACCGCCAGGCGCTTGGGCTCCGGGGCGCTGTTGAAACCCACCATGTCGACCATGGCGGCGACACGTAACTGTTCGCCGATCCGGGCATAAACAGTCCTGCGGTCGTAATCGGTCACATTGACCGTCGGGGCATTGTGCTGCTCGCCGATGGGCACACTGAGGCTGTAGCCCTTGAGGGGGTAAAGCGGTAGACGCATGCCTGGCAGACCCAGGCTTGAACTGTTGTAACCTGCTGCCAGGATCAAGTTCTCCACCGGTATGACTTCGTCCTCAAGCTCCACGGCCACAGCCGTATTAAACGCCTCATGGACACGCAGTACTTTGCGCCCGTAGACAATGCGGCAGCGTCCCGATGCCTCCAAATGCCCGCCAAGCTGCTGGCAAAATGCATGGCAATCGGCAACCTCTTCATTGGGGTTGTAAATACCGCCGACAAAGGTCCCCTCCATCAGGGACGGTTCAAGCTTGCGACAGTCCTCAGCCGATAGCACCTCCTGCTGGAGGGGGTCCGTCATTTTGCGCCGCCCCTGCGCGAAGCTGTCAGCGGAGCGGAAGGTCAGCAGTTTTCCATTGCGCTTCCAATTGAACCCCTCCAGATGGTCCTCTACCCGCCAGCGGTTCAAGACGTCCTGGCTCATCGCTGCCAGGCGAAGCAAGTGTGCGGAGTTTGTACGGTTGACTGAGGAGCGGCAGGCGCCGATGAAAGAAGCGAGCCAGCGCCATTGTGAAAGGTCCAGCCGGGGCCTGAGTTTCAGGGGCGACTCCGAGCGCAGCAGAAAACCAAGCGCCTTGAGCGGCACACCAGCATCGGCAAGTGGGGTGACATAGCGATAGGACAGTTGGCCACCATTCGCAAAACTGGTGACGGTTCCCAACTTCTTTTGCGCTTCGACCAAGGTGACTTCCATGCCTGCACGCACACATGCATAGGCACTCGCCAACCCGATGACACCGCCGCCGATAATACATACTCGCCTTGCCATATTGAAACCTCACATGGATTGAAACGAAATCCAGAGTAGGTTCAAGTGACAAAAGTTGAACAATGAATAAAGGTAAGCCACCTATAAGTTAAGGTTATGAAGTCCTATGCGTTTGCGACATATCGAAATCTTCCAGGCCATCCGCCAGACCGGCTCCGTCAGCGCCGCCGCGCAGTTGCTGCACGTCTCGCAACCAGCGGTGACCAAGGTGCTGCAGCACGCCGAACTGCAGCTGGGCTTCCCGTTGTTTCTAAGGGTGCGCGGCAAATTACAGCCCACACCGGAAGCCCTGGCCCTGGAAACCGAAGTCGAGAAAGTCACGACGAGCCTGCAAGGGGTGCAACGGCTTGCCAAAAGCTTGCGCCATACGCCTGAGCAAAGCGTGCGCATCGGCGCCATTCCCGCGCTGGCGCAGTCGCTGCTGCCGCCGTCGATCCTTGAGTGGAAGCGCAGCTACCCGGACATGGTGTGCGAGCTGTCCAGCGACCATAGCCGTGAGCTGGTTCAACAGTTATTGATGCGCGAGATCGACCTGGCATTGACCCTCAATTTCTCCGGCCACCCGGGGCTCACCAGCCAGATACTGGCGAACGGGGCGCTGGTAGCGTTGGCCTCCAAGGCGTACTGGCCTGAGGCTGAATCAAGCAAGCCATTGCCTTTGGCCGAACTGGCGAATACGTCGCTGATTGGTCTTTCCAGCGCTGATCCATTGGCGGCAAAGCTCGACAGTTACCTGGAAAATATTGACCCACCGCCACAAATAAGCATTTCCGTACAAACCTATTCCCTGGCCCGGGCCATGGTTGAGTCCGGTGCGGGAATAACGGTGATTGATCCCTTCACGGCCCTCGGTGCGTCCACGACGACGATGTGCATTCGCACGCTTGTCCCGCAGTTGCCGATCACTCTGTACGCCCTGACGCGCGCCAACGAACCGCCTCCGCATATGTTGGCCGACCTGTTGCAGATCTTTGGCAACCGGGCACGCGAGTTGCTCGATCGCCTTTAAGAATGTCTCCTTCATTCAGAGCACATAATGCATGATCGCCACGAAATGCAGCAGGCTGCCGCCGATGACAAACAGATGCCAGATCCCATGGGAATGGCGCAGGCGATCCTCGAGGGCAAAAAAGATAATGCCGACGGTGTACAACACACCGCCCGACGCTAACCAGATGAATCCCGCCGTACCCAGCGCCGCCATCAGCGGCTTGACCGCCACCAGCACGATCCAGCCCATCACCGCGTAAATGATGATGGAGAGAATCCGCGCCTCCGAGCGCGGCTTGATCTCTTGCAGGATGCCGATCACCGCCAGCCCCCAAACGATGCCGAACAGCGTCCAGCCCCACGGCCCGCGCAGGGTCACCAGGCAAAACGGCGTGTAGCTGCCGGCGATCAACAGGTAGATGGAAAAGTGATCGACCTTCTGCATAATCGCTTTTCGCCGCCCCTGCACGCTGTGGTACACCGTCGACGCGCTGTACAGCACCATCAGGGTAAAGCCATAGATCGCCACGCTGACGATCTTCCAGGGGCTGCCGTCCAGGCTTGCCACCACCAACATCCACACGGCGCCAATACACGCCGCGACTGCACCGAGCAAATGGCTCCAGGCGTTGAATCGTTCCCCGTGGTACATCTGTCACCGACCTCCCCATAACCTTCAAGTACAGGCTGGCAAGCGTCCAGCCTTGCGCATAAGAGTGCAAGCAGCTTGTGACGTTCCGAGGACGGCGCGCGCGTTTGCGGGCACAATCGCAGGCAATCGAACAAGAGCCCACGGCCATGCTGATCGACGAAGAATTCACCCTCAAGAAACTGGAAATCTTCCTGGCGTTCATGCGCACCGGCAACCTGGCCCGCGCCGCCGCCGAGTTGCAAACCAGCAACGTCAGTGTGCACCGCGCTATCCACTCCCTGGAAAATGCCCTGCGCTGCCCGCTGTTCAAGCACGAAGGCCGCAACCTCACACCACTGGAAAGTGCCTATGTGCTCGAAGAACGCGCGCAGAAACTGGTGGCCGATGTGGTCGACAGCGTGCGCCTGACCCGCGAAGCCGCCGGGTTCTCAGCCGAACGCTTCAAGCTCGGCTCGCTGTATTCGCTGACGGTAAAAACCGTACCGCAACTGATCATGGGCCTGAAGATCCGCCGCAGCGAACTCAACATCGACCTGATCCTCGGCTCCAATTTCGACCTGCTCTACAAACTCAAGAACATGGAAGTCGACGCGATCCTCATCTCCCTCGACGAACACGCCAACGACCCCGACTGTGAGCAGATTGCCCTGTTCAGCGATGACATTTTCCTGGCCACGCCGGCCGATTCGCCTCTGGACCGCCATCAGGAAATCGACCTGGCCGATGTGCGCGACGCCACCTTCATTACCCTCACCCAAGGCTTCGCCACCCATCAGGACGGCAACCGGGTGTTCAAGCAGGCCGGGTTCGAACCGAAGGTGGCGATGCAGGTGAACGATATCTTTACCTTGCTGAGCATGGTCAGCTCGGGGGTGGGTTATGCGCTGCTGCCTGGGCGGATTGCGGCGGTGTATGAGAACCGCGTGAAGCTGATACCGCTGCAACCCAGGTATCGGTTGCAGCAGCAGATCGGCGTAGTGTTCTTGAAGGCCAAGGAGCGTGATCCGAACTTGCTGGCGTTGCTGGCGGAGTGTCGGATGTATGCCAATCGCCAGGCTTGAGAACGCCATCGGGGGCCTGCCCCCGATAGTGTCAGACCAAACAGCGAAAATCCCAAGTCAGCCCACCAACCCCCTCATCACCAAAAACAACAACGACGGCCCCAACAAACACCCCAGCGCTGTATAAAACGCCGCGGTCAAACAGCCATAAGGCACCAACTTCGGATCAGTCGCCGCCAACCCGCCCGCCACACCGCTGGAAGTGCCCATCAAACCGCCGAAGATCACCGCACTGCGCGGGTTGTTCAGCCCGATCAGCGGCGCCACGAACGGTGTCATCACCATCACCAGAATCGCCTTGATCAACCCGGCGGCAATCGACAGCGCCATCACCTCGGAACTGGCACCGATCGCCGCGCCGGTCACCGGGCCGACAATATAAGTCACGGCTCCGGCGCCGATGGTGGTGAGGCTCACCGCATCGGTATAACCGAACGCCATCGCCACTCCGACCCCGGCAATAAACGACGAACCCACGCCGACAAACAACGCCAGTACGCCAACATACCCAGCGCGCTTGAGCTCATCGACACTCACGCCAAACGCCGTGGCGACAATGGCAAAGTCCCGCAGCATGGCACCGCCCAACAGGCCGATACCTGACAACAGCGGAATATCCACCACGCCCTTCGAGCCGCCGGTAAAGGCTCCGCCCACATACGACAGCGCCAAGCCCAGCAGAATGGCGATCGCCGAGCCATGCAGGCGGCCTTTGGTAAAGGTGTCGGAAATCCAGTAGGAGACCCACATGGTCAGGCCGATCACAGCAAAACCACTGATCAAGCCGTAGCCGGTGATCACTTTCATCATCGATTCGTACATGGCGGTCACCCGGCTTCTTTGGTGGGAACAACCGCAGCGGGCTCGCGGTTGCCGATGCGTACCAGCACCGGCACCAAGGCAAAGCCCAGCACCACCGCAACGGTCCCGGCCAGAATCGCCATGGGCCCGCCGCTGATGGCGCCATATACGTTTTGCTGGGCCGCCATCGCCACCACAATCGGGATATAGATCGCGGCCCAGAAGCTCACGCCCTGCTCCGACTTGCCGGTAAACAAGCCGCGCTTACCGAGGTAACTGCCCAGCCCGATCAACAGCAACATGGCGATACCTACCCCGCCGACGTTGGCCGGGATACCCATCCATTTGCCCAGCAGCTCACCGACAAACAGGCCAGCCAAGGTACACAGCGCCAGAAACGCCACACCGTAGATAATCATTATTGTTGTCCTCAAAGTGCTCGTTCGAAATTGTTGTTGTTGTGCTTCGAAAGCTTTGGGTACTGCTTTATCGGTGGCGGCGTTCCTCCTCTTGCAGCAGGGCCTGCAAGGTGTCCAGGCGTGCGCCTTCGCAGGCGATCACCGTGCCTTGTTCGAAAACGGGGCGTGACAGACCGGTGAGCACCGCGCCCGGGGGCAGTTCGATTTGCAGGCGTACGCCACGCTCGTAGGCGCTTTGCACGGTGCCGCGCCAGTCGACGACGCGGCACATGTTGAAGGCCAGGTCGTCGCGCAGTTGCTCGGGGTTGTGGATGGGTCGTGCGCGGGTGCTGCTCAGATAGGTGATGCACGGCGCCTTGAGTGGGACGAACGCTTGGGCAAGCACCTTGGCCGGCGCTTCCAGCAGCGCACAGTGGGACGGCACGCTCACTGCCAGACGCTTGGCGATGCCGTTGCCTTTGATGCGCTCGGCGACACGCTGCATCGCTTCATTGCTGCCGGCGATCACGGACTGGTTGTCGGCGTTGATATTGGCCAGATACACCGGAGTTGCGTCGCTATGGATATCTGCCAGCAAGGCTTCAACCGTGGATAAGTCGGGTCCGATCAGGGCGGTCATGCCGTAGCCCTGTGGATAAGCCTGCTGCATCAGCTCGCCACGCAAGCTCACCAGCTTTACCGCGTCGGCGAAGTCCAGGGCACCGGCGATGACAGCGGCTGGGTAGGCGCCGATGGACAGGCCCGCCACGTAGTCAGGCGTAGGGTGCAACTGGCGGGCATGGGCGACGCCGACGATCAGCAGGCACAGTTGTACCGCACGCGTGCTCGCCAAGGCTTGCGCCGAATCGAGCTGACGAACATCTTCACCCAAGGCATCACTGGCTTCTTCCAGAACCTCGGCCGACAGCGCCTGAAGCATACCCACGCGTTGTGCGCCCTGCCCCGGAAACACCAAGAGGCTGCTCATGCCACAGCCTGCCAAGGGTCGGGTACAAGGTGCGCGCCACTGCTGGTTTTGAGCAGCACACGACGAGATCCGCCGGCCCATTCGCGCAAGGCCACGGCGCCAAACGGGGTTTGCAGTTGCAGGTCCACGGCGCACGGTGCGGTGTCGAATTTCGCCAGCAATGCACGCGCCGCGTTGCGATCAAGCGGTTCGGGGGTGCGCAGGATCAAATCCAGGTCACTCATGGCATGCAACGCTTCGACGCCGCTCGCCAATTCAAACCCGGCGCTGCCGCTGACGCCCCAGTGATACTGCGCCAACACTGGCCGCAGTTGATGGAGCGCCCGCAGCGCCGGTAAATCCCGTGGCGAGATCACCTGGCGCAAGTCTTCGGGCACCACGCGCCGTTGCACCGCAGCAACAGGCATCAGCGCTCCATAACGCTGCTCACGTAGACGCCCACGTACGCCAACCGCCACTTGACCCGCTTCGGTAATGGCGCGCCGCACCACTACTGGATGACCGGCGCTCAGCGCGTCCCGCGCCCAGGCCGGAGCGCCAGCCGGGAGATGTGCGGGGGTCATGCCCCAGAGCAAATCGTGGGCGTTCACCATTGTTCCCGCAGCAGTTGGCGTACGTGGCTTGAGGCGGCGCGATTAGTCGCACCAAGACGTCCTTTTAAATCAGGCTGCGCGACATCTTTGATCGCATGCACCAAGCAATCGCTGACCCGTACCACATCGTCCGGCGTCGGCTGTTCAATCTGGCTCACCGACAAGGTCTCCCAGAGCAAACCCAGGCTGGCATAGCTGTCGATGTCATAGGCCATCGGCGGCACGCTGGCGGCCAGGGCTTCGAGCTCTTCGACGCTACGCAGCGTTACCCGTGCGGCCGAAGCCTTGCCCATGGCGTGCACCATCACCCCAGGATCGCGCAGGGCGATCAAGCGATTGGCCTGGTAACCGTGGGCCAGAAACGCACCGGACATGGCCTTGCCCACCAGCAATGCGATCACCGGGTGGCCGGCCAGGCGTGCGCGGGCGTAGCTGTCGGCGGCGGCGGCCAGGGCCTGGTGGATGCCGAGGGCTTCTTCACGACGGCCGTAGGCTTGGCTAGGCACATCGACAATGGCGATCAGCGGGCGTTTGTCCCCCTTTTCGATGGCTTCATCGACGGCCTTGGCCAGCCCCCAACCTTCCAGCAAACCCACTTCGCCATTGCGCGCACGCGGGAAGCGGTTATTGGCATCGGTGACCACGGCGATAAAGCGCACCGCCTGTTCACCCAATACGCCGTCTGCGACTTTCAACGAGTCCGGCAAACCCTCTACGGGTGTCGCGCCAGCGCTCAAAGCGTTGAACCACTGCAACCCTCTCATGGGCATTCTCCCTGATACAGAGCGCGCACCGTAGCCGGCTCGATTTGTACGGTGGCGTCCAATTCAGCCAGGCGCGCCAGATAGAAATCAGCGCGGCGGCTGCGTTGCTCGTGGGGCGCACCTTGCTGTAACAGCGCGCTGACAGTCTGCTGGATCTGCGCCACATCATCCGCCACGTAACGGTCGGCCAAGTTACTGTTAAAACGTTGCTCGCCGCCGGTAAGGCTCCAGATGAAAGGCCGGTCGCGGGAGTCGTATTCTTCCAGGCCGGCCTCCTGTTCGATCACCTGCGGGCCGTTCAAACCCAGGCGTGCTTCGCGGGTGACGACCAGGTAACTGCACAGGCCGGCCGCGATGGACATGCCGCCAAAACAACCGACACTGCCCGCCACCACGCCGACCACCGGCTGGTACTGGCGCAGGTCGACAATCGCCGCGTGAATATCGGCAATCGCCGCAAGACCCAGGTTGGCTTCCTGCAAACGCACGCCGCCGGTTTCCAGCAGCAGCACAGCGCGGGTCGGGATGCCGCTGCGGTTATCTTCGGCCGCCAGTTCCAGGGCGCCTGCTATCTTCGCGCCGCCGACTTCACCGAGGCTGCCACCTTGGAAGTTACCCTCGATAGCCGCGATCACTACGGGCAGGCCGGCGATGCTGCCCTTGGCGATCACCACACCGTCGTCGGCCTGGGGCACCACGCCCTGGCGGCTGAGCCACGGCGACATGACCCGTTGAAACGGGTCGATCAATTCACGGTAAGTGCCGGCATCCAGCAACGCCTTGGCGCGCTGCCGTGCACCGAGTTCGACAAAGCTGTGCTTGTTGAGCAAGTCAGTCATGGCCGACCTCCTCGAAACCTTGCTCCAGGCGCAAGCGCACCACGCCGGGGGTGGCGCCGAAATCGTGGATATCGATATTCAACGCAGGCGGCGCCTGCTCTTGAAAAATGCGTTCGAACAGATGCCGCCAGCGTTGCTCGGCGCCGTTGACCGAGGTCTGCACCTGGATCGTCAGCGTGCCGGGAGTGCCCGGCTCCAGCAACACTTCAAGGTCGCCCGAGCCGACGCAACCCACCAGCGCACGACCTTTGGGCGGCTGCCCGGCAGGGAATTCAAAGGATAAGGTTTCCATCACAACGCTCCGTCGAGGCGGTCGATAAACAGGCAGGCGGCCAACAGATCGGCGGCGCCACCGGGGGAGGCATTCAGGGCCAGGAGTTGCTGGTCCAGGGCGTGCAGTTGGCGACGGCCGGCGAGGGTTGCACTGCCGCCGGCGTCGAGCACGGCCTGGGCGCCTTGCTGCATGGCTTGAAGGCCTTCAGTGCCGGCGCGGTAAAGCACGCAGGTATCGGCCAGCTCGGTCATGATCGCCAGCAAAGCGTCCAGGCGCGCATTCTGTTCACCGGCGTTTTGTCCGCGGCTTTTATGCAATTGCGGCAGGCCGCGTTGCATCACGGCGGGAAAACCCAATTGCGCTTCTTCGCGGGCACCGCGGGCGCCGTAGCGCTGGGCGACCTGGGCGCCGTGGCTCATGGGTTGAGGGGCGTGACGATCATTGAGCAAGGCCAGCTTGGCTGCGTTCAGCGTGACGGCACGGGGTTCCAGGGCCGCTGCGGCGGTGAGCAAACCGAGGGCCCAGATCGCACCGCGGTGGGTGTTCACACCGTTGGTAGTGGCGAGCATCGCTTGTTCACCGTCGCGGCCAATACGGCCAAGGGCTTCACGCAGGGGCAGGCCAACTTCGCCGATTTCAAACGCAGCCTCGGCCATTTCCTTGAACATCGGCCACAGCGACAGCGCCGACGCGTGCATCAGGCCCAGATGCAAATCGCTGTGGGCACCGTTGCCGCGCCGGTCTACCAGAGCGGGTTTGGGCGACAAATCCGCTTCATCGATCAGCGCATCGACGGCCATATCCGCCAGGCGATCAGCGAGACTGATTTCATGCAGTTTGAGGGCACGCATTTACCAGCTCCTGAATTTGGCGGGCGGGTTGTACAAGCCACCGGACCATTCCACCAGGTCGGCTACGCTCTTGGCAGCGAGCAACTCGCGGGTGGCGTCGGTGCGGCGGATACCCAAGTCTTCGGGCAAGGCGATCAAGCCTTCGCGGCGCATACGGGCGGTGTCCTTGGGGTTATGGCGCATACCGATGGCCGTCACCCCGGCGACGGCGGCGATCATTGCCTGACGTTCTTCCAGGGAGCGCGCTTTGTAGAGGTAGGCAATGCCTTCTTCGGTGAGCAAGTGGGTAACGTCGTCGCCGTAGATCATGATCGGCGCCAGCGGCATGCCGCTTTTGCGTGCCACTTCCACCGCGTCAAGGGTGTCGACAAAGGTGGGTTTGCCGCCTTCCTGGAAGGTTTCGACCATTTGCACCACGAGTTTTTTGCCGCGTTCCAGCAGGGCTTCGGGCGCATCGTCGTGGCGCATGTCCAGCCAGGCCGGTGTGCCGTGCCGACGACCACGCGGGTCGTGGCCCATGTTCGGCGCACCACCGAAACCAGCGAGGCGGCCACGGGTCACCGTGCTGGAATGCCCGTCGCCATCCACTTGCAGGGTGGCGCCGATAAACAGGTCTACCGCGTACTGGCCGGCCAATTGGCAGAACATGCGGTTGGAGCGCATCGAGCCATCGCGACCGGTGAAGAACACATCCGGTCGGGCGGCGATGTAGTTTTCCATGCCCAGCTCGGTGCCGAAGCAGTGCACGCTCTCGACCCAACCGCTTTCAATCGCCGGGATCAACGTGGGGTGTGGGTTGAGGGTCCAATTGCGGCAGATCTTGCCCTTCAGACCCAGGGATTCGCCGTAGGTGGGCAGGATCAACTCAATGGCGGCAGTGTTGAAGCCAATGCCATGGTTGAGCGACTGCACATTGTGTTTTTCGTAAATGCCACGGATCGCCATCATCGCCATCAACACATGCACCGGCTTGATATGGCGCGGGTCGCGGGTGAACAGCGGCTCGATGTAGAACGGCTTGTCGGCCACCACCACGAAATCGACCCAGCTTGCGGGGATGTCCACACGAGGCAAGTCGGTGACGTCATCCACCAACTGGTTGACCTGCACAATGACAATGCCATCGCTGAACGCCGCGGGTTCGATCAGCGCCGGGGTGTCTTCGGTGCTGGCGCCGGTGTAGATGTTGCCGGCCCGGTCAGCCATGAAACCGGCCGAGAGCACTACGTTGGGGATCAGGTCCACCACCAGGCGCGCATAGAGCTCGATGTAGGTATGGATCGCGCCGATTTCCAGCAGGCCGTCTTCCAGCAACTGGCTGATACGCAGGGATTGAGTGCCGGCAAAAGAGAAATCCAGCTTGCGGGCGATGCCCTTTTCAAACAGGTCCAGGTGCTCGGCACGCCCGACACTGGGCATGATCATGTGCAAATCGTGGAGCTTGGCCGGGTCGGTCTTGGCCAGGGAGCGCGAGAGGAAGTCGGCCTGCTTCTGGTTGTTGCCTTCCAGCACCACGCGGTCGCCGGGGAGGATCAGCGCTTGCAGGGCCTCGACGATCTTGTCACTGGGCAACACCGCCCCATCTGCAATTTTTTTGACCAGCCCGAGCCGCCGCTGCTTCTCGTCGCGCCGCCGCGTCCAGCGCGAGTCGGGGGTGATGGTTGTTGTCATGGTCGCTCCACGGGGGGTTGCTGTCGTGGGCTGTACCTTAGGAGTGAATCCGGGAGCCATCAATCAAGCTCAGCAACAGACCGTTACGCCTGGAGTAATGAAGATCAAAATGTGGGAGGGGGCTTGCTCCCGATTGCGGTTGGTCAGCAATAAGTTTGTCAACTGACACACCGCAATCGGGAGCAAGCCCCCTCCCACATTTGCTCAGTGTTGTTTGTTAGATATCGGTCCCAAACAAGGACCGATCAGTCCCTATTTGGGACCGTTTGAAAATTCCGGCTAAGGGCTGATTTGCTCAAGTGCCCTATCGACCAACAACTGAGCAAACTCTGCCATTTGCTGAATCCCGAGCATGATGGCGCCCTGGGAAGTGTCCAGGTCAAAGGCCAGGTTGCAGGTGAGTGCGTTGAGGGAGGACAGGGTTTCGCTGGTGTTGACCAGCAGGGTTTCGGTGGATTGGGGGTAGGTTTGATAATGATTTACAGCTCCGATATGTGATGGAAGCTGCCCTCTTCCGCTTGCACGCGAATCAAGGTGGCAGCTGTGCGCAGGTGTGCAAGACCGGGCATATCGGACCCCGGCAGACTCCGAAGAGTCTCCCACGCACAGCCGCCATAACGAGTACAGCAGGCATAAAAAACGCCCGTTGAATGGCTATGGGCGTTGGTGCGCCGACATGTAACCGGACTTGCACGTCCGTGTCACCGTTTTTTGCGATGACGGGACGAAGACTAGGCGTGCGGACCTCTCACCACAAGTTCATGCACGGCCCAAAATCTTGCAGGAAAAATCCGAAGCCTTTTATATCGAAGGGCGTGAGGTAAATGAGGGCCGGTACCACCACGCCCCCCAAGGCCGTGCCCAGCGGCAAGATGGCCATTTTGAAGCTGGCCAAGGCACCGTCGTGGATTTCCTGGCGTATCTCGGCGCCCACCACCAGAAAGAAAATCGTCATCAGACCGTCGTTCACTAAAAAGTGCAGCGACCTGGACACACCCCACTCGCCAAAGCCCAACGTTATCTGGGTATGCCAAAGGTGTTCATAGCTGGCGGCATAAGGGCTGTTGGCCCAGGTAAGGGCGATCAGGGCCGCCACCAGCAGCGCGATGCCGCTGACCGCTTCGATATGGGAAAACCGCTCCAGCGCGGACAGGGCACGCTCGGCTAAGACTTGCGGACGGGGAATAGCGGACGAGAGCGGTGCTTTTCCAGGCACTGGCTGTGACTCCGATGGCGGCCCGACCAACGCTTGAATTTAACCTGCAATGCGCGACACGCGACACAGCACCCGCGGCGATGATATGAAGCCGAGGCAGCGGATGCAAAACCTATGCGGCGACTTTAATCCCCTCTGGCGTCTGCGCCGCTTCATCCACCACGGATCGCAGATGGTAAGGTTGGGCAGCGACGGCCATTGATGGCGGCTTTTTCCCTTACTTTTCATCTCCGAGGTTCCATGCAGATCGAGTTACAGGAGATTCGCGACCACCTTCACCGTTTCCCGCCTTTCGATGCGCTGCCGCTCGAATCGCTTGAGGCTATCGCCCGGCGCATTGAGGTCAGTTACTTCAAGGCGGGTTCCGACATTCTTGAAGCGGGTGCGGTTGTCCAGCATCTGCATTACGTGCGCAGCGGCGCAGTGGAAATTTACCGCCGCAACGGCGAGCTCTATAACCGCCTGGTCGAGGGCGATATCTTCGGCCAGGCCGGTTTGTTGCGCAGCAATAAGGTGCGCTTTCCGGCCAAGGCGCTGGAAGACAGCCTGATCTACTTTATCCCCGCCGAGCTGTTCGCCGAGTTGTGCGCCCAACACGACACCTTTGCCGACTTCGTCGAAGCCGAAGGGCACTCCCGGCTTAAGAGCGCAGTGGAGTCCCAGGGTCGGGCAAGCGAGCTGATCCAGCTGAAAAGTCGTGCGCTGATCTCGCGCTCGCTGGTGTGGGTGAGCGCCGACACGTCCGTGCACGAAGCCGCCAAGGTGATGACCGAACAGAGCGTTTCATGCGTGGTCGTCATGGCACCCAACGACGGGTCGCATGCCAAGATGGTCGGCCTTGTGACCGACCGCGACCTGCGCACCCGCGTGGTCGCAGCGGCGCGCAGCGACACCGCCACCGCGATCAGCGAGATCATGACCGTCGACCCTGCGGCGATACAGGCTGACGACTCGGTGTTCGAAGCCATGCTGGTGATGCTGCGCCGCAATATCCATCACCTGCCGGTGGTGCACAAGGGCCGCACCCTGGGTTTGATCAACTTGTCGGACATCATCCGCTACGAGTCCCAGAGCAGCCTGTACCTGGTCAATCGCATCTCCAACCAAACCTCGGTCGAAGGCCTGCGCGTGCTGCTGCGTGATTTGCGCGGTACGTATATCCGCATGGTGCGCGATGGCGCCACCGCGCACATGATCGGCAGTGCCATTTCCGGTATTGGCCGAGCGTTCACCCAGCGCCTGCTGGAGCTTGCCGAAAAGAAACTGGGCCCGCCGCCGGTGCCCTACTGCTTCATGGTGCTGGGCTCGATGGCACGCGATGAGCAGTTGCTGGTCACCGACCAGGACAACGCCCTGGTACTCGACGACAGCTTCGACCCCGCGTTGCACGACGGGTATTTTCGCAGCCTCGCCGCCTTTGTCAGCGACGGCCTCGCCGCGTGCGGTTACAGCTATTGCAAGGGTGCAATCATGGCGACCAACGATCAGTGGCGCCAGCCGCTGCATGTGTGGCGCGCCTACTTTGAACAATGGATAGAAAAACCCAACCCCGCAACGCTGCTCAACAGCTGCATTTTCTTCGATCTCGATGGCGTGTATGGCCAGCTTGAACTGGTGCAGACGCTCAAAACCCTGTGTGCGCAAAAATCCAGCCGCCACCCGGCCTTCCTGCATGCCATGGCGCGCATCGCTCTGAACCGCACGCCGCCCTTGGGATTTTTCCGCACGTTCGTGGTGGAAACGGATGGGCGGCAAAAACGCATCATCAACCTCAAGGGGCGCGGCACCGCACCGCTTACCGACCTGATTCGCATTCATGCCCTGGCCTGTGCCAGCACCGCACAGAACTCGTTTGACCGGCTTGAGGTGATCAGCGGCACCCAACTGATGCAACCCGAGGCGGTCGAGCATCTCCGTTACGCCCTGGAGTTTCTGTCCATGGTGCGCATCCGCCACCAGGCTGAAGCCATGGAGCAAGGCGAAACGCCCGACAACTACATCGAGCCGGAGCGTTTTTCCACCAGCGAGCGGCATAACCTCAAGGAGGCCTTCCAAGTGTTGAACAATGCGCAGAATTTCCTGCGGTTCCGCTACCCGGCAAAAGGACGGCCAAACCCGTGAAACACTCTTCAAAACCTGAGCCTTGCGCACCGCTGGATTGGGCGGCCCGGTTTCAGGTTCTGGCGCAGGAAGCACGCCACCCGAGCCTGCAAAAGTTCTATCGCGCCGGGACGGTTGCACCGCAGACGCCGATCGAGCAGGTGCAGTTAATGGCCATGGACGTCGAAACCACCGGGCTCAACCCCGGCGCCCACAGTATCGTCAGCATCGGTCTGATCCCGTTTACGCTCAAGCGCATACGCTGTGGCCAGGCGTTTTACTGGGTGATCAAACCGCCGTCGGAGTTGAACGAGCACTCGGTGACGTTCCATCACATTACTCATTCGGACATATTGCATGCGCCGCCCTTGTCCGAGGTGCTGGACGCGTTGCTTGAAGCCATGGCCGGCAATGTGATGGTGGTGCATTACCGGAATATCGAACGCGGTTTTCTGGACCAGGCACTGCGCCGCCAATTAGGCGAAGGCCTGCAATTTCCGGTCATTGACACCATGCAGCTGGAAGCGCGCATGCACCGGGGCAACCGAAGCTGGCTTGACCGGCTGCTGCGCCGTGCGCAACCCTCGATCAGGCTCGCCGATAGCCGCGAACGCTATCACCTGCCGAGCTACCACGCCCACCACGCGCTCACGGATGCGCTGGCCGCGGCGGAATTGTTCCAGGCGCAGATCGCTCATCACTACGTGCCGGGCACGCCGATTCAAGCATTGTGGGATTGATGCACCGAGCGCAAAAAAGTGCGCCCTGGAGCGCTGATGCCGATCAGGTAAAAGCTGGCGCGGACAGCGAGTAACCCGTGGCCAGGGAGCTTGCTCCCTGGCCGCAGTTGAGCGCGTGTTATTGACTGACGGGCATTGGCGCCCTGGGCGCGGCTTTTTTACATTCAGGATCGCGGTTCCGACATCAGCCCCTTGACCAGGGAAATGCACCCCAACATCAGCACGATGGCGAACGGCAAGCCGGTGGAAACCGCCATGGCTTGCAGCGCGACCAGTCCGCCGCCAAGCAACAGGGCAATGGCAATCACGCCTTCGATGACCGCCCAAAACACTCGCTGCGGTACCGGCGCGTCGACCTTGCCGCCGGCCGTGATGGTGTCAATCACCAACGACCCCGAATCCGAAGAGGTAATGAAGAACACGATGACCAGGATAATCCCCAGGAACGAGGTGATTTCCTTGAGCGGCAAATGTCCCAGCATGGCGAACAACTTGAGCTCCAGCACGGCATCCTTGACGCCCATGAATCCTTGCAGCGTGGTCTGGTCGATGGCGGTGCCGCCGAAGGTGGTCATCCACAACACCGAAACCAGCGACGGCACCAGCAGCACCGAGATCAGGAATTCGCGCACGGTGCGGCCACGACTCACGCGGGCGATGAACATGCCGACAAACGGCGACCAACTGATCCACCAGGCCCAGTAGAACGCAGTCCAGCCTTGGGTGAACTGCGCGTCGGTGCGGCCGAAGGGGTTGGACAGCGCGGGCAAGTACTCGACGTAGGTCACCAGGTTCTTAAAGAACCCGGTGAAGATAGCCAGGGTGGGGCCCACGACAATGATAAACAGCAACAGCAGCAAGGCCAGCCCCATGTTGATCTGGGACAGCATCTTGACGCCCTTGTCGAGGCCGGACAGCACCGACCACAGGGCGATCAGCGTGATGACGACAATCAGCACCACCTTGCTCAGGTTCGTCGACTGAATGCCGAACAGGTATTCGATACCCGCAGCCGCCTGTTCCGCGCCGATCCCCAAGGAGGTCGCAAGGCCGAACAAGGTGGCGAACACCGCCAGGATATCGATGATATGCCCCGGCCAGCCCCACACACGTTCACCCAGCAATGGGTAGAAAATCGAGCGTATCGACAGCGGCAGACCTTTGTTATACGAAAACAGCGCCAGGGACAGCGCGACGATCGCATAAATCGCCCACGGGTGCAGGCCCCAGTGGAAAATGGTCGCGGCCATCGCCAGGTCGGCGGACGTTTTCATATCGCCGGCGGCACCGCCCAGCGGCGCCCAATCGGTGCGCACGCCATTGGGATCAAGGGTCACACCACCCATGGACGCCGCATAGTGCGACATGGGTTCAGCGACCCCGTAGAACATCAAGCCAATGCCCATGCCGGCGGCAAACAGCATTGAAAACCAGCCGATGTACGAATGGTCCGGTTTGGCATCGCGGCCGCCGAGGCGAACCTTACCCAGTGGTGAAACGATCAGCACAAGGCACAGCACCACGAAAACGTTGGCCACACTCATGAAGAACCAGGCCAGGTGGCCGGTCAGCCAATTGCGTATCGCGCTGAACAGGGGCTCGACTTCGTTCTGCAAGGCCAGCGTCAGAATGACGAACAGCACGATAGTCGCCGCCGAAATAATGAAGACCTTACCGTGGATATCCAGCGAAAAAGAAAACTCGCCTTTGATGTTGTCTTGTCCGATTACATAATCGGTATCAATCAGGTTGGCGGCCCCGCTTGGAGCAGGAATGCCTTCCTCGCCCGAGGGTTGAGGGGTGGCTGGTAAATCAGCCATAGGTTTTTCAGCCATACAGGCCTCCTTGGAAATGACGTGCGTTCGCGCGCACTGTTATCTGCTCCGCTGTTCCTATGGTTAACGAGAGACGTTAGGCGCACATCCTACAAGTTTGATGGCATCTGTGTGCGAAAACACTGCCCCGCGCGCAGTTCAAGCCAGGCCGGACTCCACCAACAACGCTTCGAGCCCCATCAAATCCGGCACCTTCGCCACCTGCTCCCCCACCTGCACCGCCGCCAGTTCCAGTGAGCACAACGGCACATCCACATAGCTCAATTCGCTGTCGAGCTTGTACGAGCGGGGAATGCCCTGAATCACCAGTGCAATGAATTTCAACGTAGGCCTGCCGCCCAACGCATTCAACACCACGATCCGCGAGCGTTCGCCGGTCACGCTGGCTTCGCCGCACACGGCTTCAAAGCTGATCAAGGGGATTTGCCGATCCCGCCAGGTCACTTGCCGCAGATACCAGGGCGGTGCATCGCTGGCCGGTTCGCCGCGCTGGAAGTCGATCAGCTCGGCGATGGCGACGTTGGGCAGCACCAGGTGGCGGTCGGCCAGGGGCAGCAGCAGGCCGGTGAGTTGGCTGGCGCGATGGTCAAGCATGGGACTTGCTCCAATAGGCGATGCTTTCCAGCAGCACCGACTCCTGGTAGGGCTTGCCGAGGTAGTCGTTGACGCCGATGGCCATGGCGCGGTCGCGGTGTTTCTGGCCGGTGCGCGAGGTGATCATGATAATCGGCAGGCGCATCAGGCGTGGGTCATTGCGTACCTGGATGGCGACTTCGAAGCCGTCCATGCGCGGCATCTCGATGTCGAGCAGCATCAGGTCCGGGGTGTGTTCTTCAAGCACCGCGAGGGCATCAATGCCGTCCTTGGCGGTGAGCACGTTCATGCCGTTGCGCTCGAGCAGGCGGCTGGTGACTTTGCGCACGGTGACCGAGTCGTCCACCACCAACACCAGTAGCGGGCGCTTTTTCAAGGGATCGTTGAGTATCAGCGGCACATCCACCGCCTGGGCCGGCAGGGCCGGTTGGCGGGCGCGGATATGCGCGAGCAGATCGATGATCAACACCACGCGGCCATCGCCAAGAATGGTCGCGCCGGACAAACCTTGCACTCCGGCGAACTGCGGGCCCAACCCCTTGACCACGATCTCCCGAGTTCCGGCCATGGCGTCCACATGCACCGCCACGCGCCGTTCATTGCAGTGCACCAGCAGCACCGGCACCGGCAGGTACTGACCGAGCAGTTTCGGGCGGCTGACGGTGTGCAGCAGATCACCCAGGTAGAACAACTCGTAGCGCTGGCCGGCATATTCATAGTGCGGTGGGTCTTGCTGGTAGTGCCCGGCCAGTTCATGGGGCAACACGCGCACCAGGCCCTCAATGGTGTTGAGCGGAATCGCATATTGGTCGTCCGCGCATTGCACCATCAGCGCACGATTGACCGACACGGTAAACGGCAGGCGAATGCGAAAGTGCACGCCCGCCCCCGGGGTCGAATCGATCACCATCGAGCCGCCGAGTTGGCGCACTTCTTCATGTACCACGTCCATGCCCACGCCGCGCCCGGAGATCTGGGTGATTTTTTCTGCCGTGGAAAAGCCCGGTTGCAGGATGAACTGCAGCACGTCGCGGTCGCTGATGGTTTGATCCGGGCCGAGCAAGCCGCGCTTGATCGCCTTGCGCCGCACCGCCTCAAGGGGCACGCCGGCACCGTCATCGCGCATGTCGAAGACGATGTCGCCGCCTTCATGGGTCAGGTCCAGGGTAATGCGCCCCTTTTCCGGCTTGCCCGCCTGCAACCGCACCTCGCGCGATTCCAGGCCGTGGTCGACGGCATTGCGCAGCATATGTTCCAGTGGCGCCGCCATGCGTTCGAGCACGTTGCGGTCCATCTCGCCTTCGGCGTTGCCGACGATGAACTCCACATCCTTGCCCAGCTCCTGCGCCACTTGGCGCACGATGCGCTTGAGGCGTGGCAGCATCCGCTCGAAAGGCACCATACGCGTGCGCATCAGGCCCTCCTGCAATTCGGTGTTGATGCGCGCCTGTTGCTGGAGCAGTTCATGGGCATCCTGATGGCGCTGCTCCAAGGTGTCCTTGAGGTCGAGCAGGTCGGAGGCCGATTCGGACAGCGCTCGGGACAATTGCTGCAACTGCGAGTGACGATCCATTTCCAGTGGGTCAAACTCTTCGTAGCCCAGACGCTCCGCCTCGGCCTGCTGGCGACTGAGCAGGCGGCCCTGGGTCTCGCTGTCGAGACGGCGCAGTTGGTCGCGCATGCGTTCGATGGTGGTTTGCACTTCATTCAGGGCGGTGCGCGCATCGTTGACTTGTTGCTCGATGCGGCCGCGGAAGATCGAGGTTTCGCCGGCCAGGTTGACCAGATCGTCGAGCAAATCGGCAGAGATTTTCACCATGTCGGCAGCGGGATCGATCGCCGCCTCACCCTTGCCCGCCGGCAACGCCACCGGCATGACCGGCTCATCACTGGGGTGCACCAGGCTCTTGATGCGTTCGATCAGCTTGTCCACCGAGCCGACGGGCAATCCATCCGCTACGGCGTCGATCATCTGCGCCAGGCGGTCATGGCAACCTTGCAACAGCGTAAACAGCTCAGGGGTCGGGGCGAGCAAACCGGCGGACAGCCCTTCGTAGAGGAATTCCAGCTCATGGGCCAAGTCGCCAATCGGCCCGATCTCGACCATACGTGCGCCGCCCTTGAGGGTATGCAGGTCACGCAGCAGGGTTTCGACTTCCTGGCGGCTGCCCGGCTCGGCCTGCCAACGCAGCAGCGCACTGCCTGAGCTGTCGAGGATATCGGCGGCCTCCTCGAGGAAGATATCCAGTAACTCATGGTCGGCACCCGAGGCCGGCGGCGCCGTAACCGGGGCCGCTGGCGTACTGCTCTGGCGCAGCTCGCGCAGCTTGCCGATCAGTTCGGCTGCGTCGCTCAAGGGCTGTTGATGCTGCAGTTCCTCCAGTTGCAATGCCAGCCGTTCATGGCTGGCCATCAGCACCAGGGACAACTCGGCGGAGTAACTGTAACGGCGGTCCACCAAGCCCTCGTACAGGCATTCCAACTCATAGGCCAAATCGCCCACCGAGTCGATTTCGGCCATGCGCGCACCGCCCTTGAGGGTATGCAGGTCCCGTTGCAACGAGGACAACGGCGCCGCACTGTCGGGCTCCAGTAGCCAGCGCTTGAGGGACTGCCCGGCACTGTCGAGGATATCCACGGCTTCTTCGAGGAAGATATCGACAATCTCATCGTCCATCGCTATTTGCTGATCCAATTGCGCAGTGGCGACACCCAGTTCGGAAATACTCAACGCACGGCTGCCGTCACTTTTGATCAAGCCGGTGGCAGACGGGTCCAGTGCGTCATCCAGCAGTTCGCGCAGGGCCAGCACCCGGGCCGGCGCCGGGCTGATTTCCTGGCCGGCAGCCAACTGGTCAAGCATGTTGATCAGCGCTTCATGGGCCAGTTCGGCTTCCTGGAAAAACCGCTCGCTGACCGCCAGGCTGCTTTCTTCCACGGCGCCATACAGGTCGAGCAAGGCTTCGCACAGCGCATCGATGGGGTGCAGGTCGGCGATGTGCGCGCCCTCCCCCAAGGTGGTCAGCTCATCCAGCAATGCGGTGAGTTCCTGGCGTTCGCCGGGGTGTTGCTGCCAACGGCGCAGCAGGCTTTCAGCGTCGAGCAGGATATCCATGCCCTGGGCCAGGAAGTTGGTGATCAGTTGTGGATCGCGCTTGATGCGCAGGCCGGTGCCGGGAGCCTCCAGCAGTGCTGCAAGCTGTTGGTCCAACAGGCTTTGGGTACGACTGATCAGCTCACTCGCACCCTGGATCGGTGCCAGGGGATCGCTGCCAAGGTCGCGTAACCCGCGTTGGAGCAGCTCTTGGGCTTCAAGCAGCAACTCCACTTCGTCCAGGTCCAGCGGCAGACGCTGGGCCTTATATTCGCGGGTCAGGTGATCCAGCGGGCGGGCCAGCTCAGCCATGGGAGACACGCCGGCCATGTAGGCACTGCCCTTGAGGGTGTGCAAGGCGCGTTGCAGTTCATCACTGACCTGCAGCGGCATATGCTCGGCGGCTTGCTGCAGGAAGTGCTCGAGGCTGTCCAGATGGCTCTGGGCTTCGTTGCGAAAGATCTCCAGCAGCATCGGGTCATGGGGTTCGGCTACCGACGCCCGGGCGCCACTGGCCAAGGCATGGGCACGGGCAGCCAAGGCGTCGACTTCATCACGCTGGCGTTGGTTGTGGGTGGCAAAGTCGGCGATCAATTCCGGCAGCAGGGCCACGGCTTCATCCAGCACATGCTGTACCTCTGGGCCGAGGGTCACGCTGCGTTCCAGCACACGGTTGAGCAGGTTTTCCACGGCCCAGGCCAACTCGGCCAGCACCAGGGCACGCACCATGCGGCCACTGCCTTTGAGAGTGTGGAAGGCCCGGCGCATTTCACCCTGGGCGCTTTTGTCCGTGGTGTTGGGCAGGTTGCGATGCAGCACCTCAAGAACTTCTTCGGTTTCCTCGAGGAAGACTTCGCGCAGCTCATCGTCAACCGGCGCTTCATCGGCCGGCGGCGGCAACAAGCTGCCCGGACGTTGCAGGGCCGGAGGGTTGAGGCGTGAAGTGGGGCTGGCCAGTGCATCAAATTGGGACTGACTCGGTGCGATCTCGGTGGGCAGTGCGCCGTCGGGCGCGGCCAGGGCCTGACGCCAGGGTTTTTCCGCCGGCAGGTAACCCAGCGCGCTCAAACCCTGGGTCGCCAGTTCCAGCACTTTCTCACCGGTCGCGTCAGGGTCCTGGAGCATGCGTTCGAGGTAGTATTCCAGGCTGCTGATCACCTCGGCGAAATGCGCCAGTTGCGCCTCGCAAGGCGCAGCGTCATTGACCATCAACTGCTCATCGACGTAGTCGGTGCAACCGCGCATCAGGCTCGCCGCCCGCGGCAGGGGAATCATCGCCAGGGCGCCGCGCACTTGGCTCAACAGCTGCGGCAGGGATTCCAGGCGCTGGCGGTCCCAGTGGGCCTCGATGCAGTCGATCACCAGCTCCTTGGCCTGCTTCAAGCATTGGCAGGACTCACGAATAACCAGTTGGTGAATCTGGGTCAGGTCGGTGGTGGGCAGGCGACTCTCTTCGCGGCTTTGCGGCTCGACCGTGCCGATCATCCCGGCCAACGTCGCTTCGACGTAGAGCAACGCACCGGCCACATCCATCAACACCGAGTCACTGGGTTCGCGCTGGCCCTGGACCAGGCTCAACACCACCGCGAGTTGATCAATGATCACTTTACGCGGCTGACCGAACCCCAGAACCGCAAGGGTATCGGCGATCTGCCGCAGCGGCGCCAGCAGCGCGTCGAGGTCATTGGTGTGTTGGCGGTCACTGCGTACGAACAGGTCGAGGCGCTCCTTGACCCGCACCAGTTCCTCGCACAAGGCGCCAAGCACCGAGCCCATGGCATTGCGATCCGGCCCGGCCAGTCGCGCACGCTCGGCATCGACCACGGCACTGTCGGGCAAGGCTTCGTCCAGCCCATAGCGTTCTTTCAGGCTTTGCATGCGCGGCGTCGGCCGGGTGACTTTGGCGACGTAGAACAACAGGCTCTTGAGCAACTCATCCGGCGCCGGCTGGTTGATTCCGCCGATGCCCTGGGCCAGCAGGCGCTTGAGTTGCTTGTCGCTGGCCTTGAGCAGGCTGCGCAACGCCGGGCTGTTGGCGATCACGCCGGTGAGCATGCCCTCGACCAGCGCCGAGGTGACCTGCCACAACGGCAACAACGGCGCACCCTGGCACAACGCTTCGAGGCGTGCGAACACCCGCGCCATGTCTTCCAGGTTGCTCGGGCCGTGGTCTTCGCGCAATAGCCCGGCGAGGGCTTGTTGCAGCATTTGGTGCCATTGGCGCAATTGCTCATGCAAGTCCGGTGCTGCACGCGGGGCCAGTGCCTCATCAGGCAACGGCGTGATCGACAGCAGTTGCGGGCTGAACAGGCTGGTTTCCGACAACAGGCTTTCACCACGGGCGCTGCGCAGGTCGTTGAGCAGCGGTAGCACCACCAGTGGCAAGTCGCGGCGGGCGCTGTGTACGCGGTCCAGGTACAGCGGCAATTGGCCGAGGGCTTGTTGCAGCAGGCGGATGCTCTCTTCGCGCTGGCTGACAAGACCGGCCTGGAGGGCCAGGGCCAGTTCCTCAATCTCTTCGGCCAGCAGCGCCGCACCGTAGAACTCGACCATTTGCAGCGCACCATGCACCTGGTGGATACCAGCCAGGCATGCGTCGAGGGCTTCTCCGGTTTCAACGTATGTATCCAGCGCCGAACGGGCCTGCTTCAGGGTTTCGGCAATGTCGCCCTTGACCCATTCGAGGGCCACGTAGTCGTGCCGATCAACCATAACTGCTCCGCTTTGAATTCGTGGGTTGCTGGTATCTCACAAACAATGGAGATCCAATGTGGGAGGGGGCTTGCTCCCGATAGCGGTGGTTCAGTAAATACAGCTGCCGGCTGATCCACCGCTATCGGGAGCAAGCCCCCTCCCACAGTTTGATCGTATTTCAATCATCGACCTGTTTGGGTGGCGGCAAGGTGAACCCCGACACCGACCTGCGCAACTGACTGGCCATCTTCGCCAGGTTACCAATGCTTTCGGCGGTGGCGGTGGAACCCGACGACGTCTGGGTGGTGATCTGCTGGATCACGTTCATGGTCAGGGAAATCTGCCCCGCAGACGAGGTCTGTTGCTGCGCCGCGTTGGAGATACTCTGGATCAGCGCCGCGAGGGTTTTCGACACGCCTTCGATCTCTTCCAGCGCCACCCCCGCATCCTGGGCCAGGCGGGCGCCACGCACCACTTCGGTGGTGGTCTGCTCCATGGAGATGACGGCTTCGTTGGTGTCGGCCTGGATCGCCCGCACCAGGGTTTCGATCTGCCGCGTGGCCGCCGACGAGCGTTCGGCCAGGCGCTGCACTTCATCGGCCACCACGGCAAAACCGCGCCCGGCATCCCCGGCCATGCTTGCCTGGATTGCCGCGTTAAGGGCGAGGATGTTGGTCTGCTCGGCGATGTCGTCGATCAGGCTGACGATATCGCCGATTTCCTGGGACGACTCGCCCAGGCGCTTGATGCGCTTGGCGGTGTCCTGGATCTGCTCGCGAATATTGTCCATGCCGTGGATGGTGTTGTGCACCACCTCGTTGCCTTTGTTGGCGATCTCCACCGAGCGCTCTGCCACCGCCGAGGATTCGGCGGCGTTGGCCGATACCTGGTCGATGGACTGGGCCATCTGCTCAATCGCCGTCGAGGCCTCGGCAATCTGCTGGGCCTGATGCTCCGACGCCTGGGCCAGGTGCATGGCGGTGGCCTGGGTGTCCTGCACCGCCCCGGCGACTTGCCCGGCGGTGAGGTTGATGGTGGCGACTAGGTCGCGCAATTGGTCCACGGAGTAGTTGATGGAGTCAGCGATGGTACCGGTGAAATCTTCGGTGACCGAGGCGGTGACGGTGAGGTCACCGTCGGCCAGGTCTTCGATTTCATCCAGCAGGCGCATGATCGCATTCTGGTTGCGCTCATTCTTCTGCGCGGTTTCACGCAGTTGGCGGTTGGTCTCGCGCACCATGACCAGGCCGATCAGGATGATCGAGGTCAGCGCCAGCAAGCCCAGCACATAACCGCCGATGGTGTCGAAACTGCGCCCGCCGGCAAGGTTTTCAAAACCGGTGGCCAGGTGCGAGGCTTCATCGAGCAGGGTTTGTGACAAGTTGAAAATATGGCTCGCCGAGGCCCGCACCTGGAACAACTGCGGCGAAGTCTCGAGGATTTCATCCACGGAGCCGGAGACGAACTCGAACAGTTCGGCGATTTCCGTCAGTCGCGCACGGGCGTCCTGGTCTTCGACCTGGGTGATGCGCAGCCCCGGGTTGCCGTTGAGCATACCGTTAAGCACTACGCCGAAACGGTTGGCGTCACGACCAAAGGCGTCGGCGGCCTGCACCGCGGTTTCGTCTCCCGCGAGCACAGTATTGACCGCCCCCAGGATACGTTCGGCCAGCAGTGATTGGCGTTGGGCCAAAGCTACCTGGCTCGCCGGGGCGCCGCGTTGCAACAGGATATCGACGACTTTTTCCGATTCCATCTGCAATTGCGGCACGGTTTCAGCCAGGGTTGCGGCCACTTGGTGCAGGGACAGTACGGTCTGTTCGCTGGCAAGGATCGCGTCGGTGTTTTTCAGCAGCGCTTCCCAGTCGGTCTGCACCGCACGCATTTCGGCGCGTACCGCGCTGGGTGCGGCGGGCAAGCCGGTTTGCGGATCGCCCTTTTTCAGGTAACCCCAGCGCTGGGCAAAATCATTGCGTGCATCGCCCAGCAGTTTGAACGCGGCGGCCTTGCCGGCGGCCGCTTCGGTAGCGTTCTTGGCGATGCGCTGGGATAGCACGCGCAATTCACCGGCGTGGCCGATGTACTGTTTATCGTAGGTGGACTGGGTGTTGAGGTATGCGAAGTTGGCGAACAACAGCATGATGAACACGATCAAGGCGATAAACAGCACGATGATCTGTGAACGGCTGCGCGACGCCGCCTGGGGTTTGGGCGTGGTAGCGGTGCTCATGCGGCGACATCCATGAAGCCAGGGGCCTGGGCCAGGGCGAAGGGGCTGAAGACTTGCCACTGCGGGTCGCCGTCGAACTGGCCCTGGATAAACGGGGCACCGGAGGCGGTGCTGGCCATCCAGGCGTCTAATGGGAAATGCTGCATGCCCACCACCTCGTCTACCAGCAGCCCGACGAACAGGTCGTTGAACTCCACCACCAATACACGCCGTTGCTTGCGCGCCTTGGACAACTCAAGGCCAAGGAAACCGCCCAGGTCCATCACCGGCAGCAAGCGCCCGCGCAGGTTGGCCACGCCTTTGACCCAGGGCTTGACCCCGGGCATCAGGGTGCAACGCGGCTCATGCAAGACTTCGGCGACTTCGCCCATGGGCGCCACGTACCAGTGTGCGCCCAGGCGAAAACCAATCCCGCTCCAGCGTTGCAGGCGGGTTTCCTGGGAGGGCAGGTCAGCGGCCAGCAGGCGGCAGCGGCGGTCGATGTCCAGCAGCAGTTCGAAGGCAGTTTGCGACTCGGTCATGATCGCGAGCCTTAGCCGGCCAGTACCTTGTTCAGGGTGGCGATCAGGGTTTCTTCGTCCACCGGTTTGGTCAGGTAGTCCTTGGCGCCCTGGCGTGCGCCCCAGATCTTGTCGGTTTCCTGGTCCTTGGTGGTGATGATGATGATCGGGATGCCGTTGGTTTCCGGCTCCTTGGACAATTGGCGCGTGGCCTGGAAGCCGTTGAGACCCGGCATGACGATATCCATCAGCACGGCGTCGGGTTTTTCCTGGCGGGCCAGGGCCACGCCGTCTGCGCCATTTTCGGCTTTCAGGACCTGGTGACCGTGCTTTTCCAGCATGCCGGTGAGTTTGTACATTTCGGTCGGCGAATCGTCGACGATCAGAACACGTGCCATGGTTTTCCCCACTACATTGGTCGGCGCCAGCCCTTGTGGGGTGGCGTCAGTGTGCTTGTTCTACTGTGGCGAAAGCAGGCACATAGGCCTTGATCGCACCCAGCAGTTCTTCCTTGCTGAAAGGCTTGGTCAAAAACTGATCGACACCCACGATACGCCCTTTGGCCTTGTCGAACAGGCCATCCTTGGAGGACAGCATGATCACCGGGATCGTCTTGAACGTAGGGTTGTTCTTCACCAGGGCGCAGGTCTGGTAGCCATCCAGGCGCGGCATCATGATGTCGACAAAAATAATGTGCGGGTGATGATCCACTATCCGCGCCAGGGCATCAAAACCGTCGATGGCCGTGATGACCTCGCACCCCATGTTCTTCAACAGGGTCTCAGCGGTGCGGCGGATCGTCTTCGAATCGTCGATCACCATTACCCTCAGGGCGCTGGAATGCTGTTCCATATCTGCTCTACCATCGCCAAAGCGAATCGGTTTTCGGTGCGTACTGCCTGATGTTGCACAGGATGAACGCCGCAAGCCTTGGAATTCAAGGGCTGCTGCGTTGTGGCAGTCTTTTTAGCACAGTCTCCGGGCGCAATCTATCGAGGCACCCGCCCAGTGGTTTTTCCTTGACCCACAACAGCCGCAGCGCCACTCTGACGCCACTTTTATGCGCCCTAATTTGCTAGAGGAAATCCCCCATGAGCGTTCGCGTCGGCATTGTCATGGACCCTATCGCCAGCATCTCCTATAAAAAGGACAGTTCGCTGGCCATGCTCCTGGCTGCCCAGGCCCGCGGCTGGACATTGTTCTATATGGAACAGCGCGACCTGTACCAGGGTGACGGCGAGGCCCGTGCACGCATGCGGCCGCTGCAAGTGTTCGCCAACCCTGAGAAGTGGTTCGAGCTTTCGGACGAGATCGACAGCCCCCTGAGCGACCTTGACGTAATCCTGATGCGCAAGGACCCGCCATTCGACATGGAATTTGTATATTCCACCTACCTGCTGGAGCAGGCCGAACGCGCTGGCGTGTTGATCGTCAACAAGCCGCAGAGCCTGCGCGACTGCAATGAAAAGCTGTTCGCCACCCTGTTCCCGCAGTGCACGCCACCGACCGTGGTCAGCCGCCGCGCCGATGTACTGCGTGAATTCGCCGCCAAGCATGGCGATGTCATTCTTAAGCCACTGGACGGCATGGGCGGCACCTCGATCTTCCGTCACCGCGCCGGCGACCCGAACCTGTCGGTGATCCTCGAGACCCTGACGGTGCTGGGCACCCAGCAGATCATGGGCCAGGCCTACCTGCCGGCGATCAAGGATGGCGACAAGCGCATCCTGATGATCGACGGTGAGCCGGTAGATTACTGCCTGGCGCGCATCCCCGCTGCGGGCGAGACCCGTGGCAACCTGGCGGCCGGGGGTCGCGGTGAAGCGCGTCCGTTATCGGACAAGGACCGCTGGATCGCCGCCCAAGTCGGCCCAACCCTGCGGGAAAAAGGCCTGCTGTTTGTCGGACTAGACGTAATTGGTGAGAATCTCACTGAAATCAACGTCACCAGTCCAACGTGTATTCGCGAGATTGACAATGCATTTGGCACGAACATCGGCGAAATGCTGATGGCTGCCATTGAGCGCAAGCTACAAGCCAAGTGACATAGAACAGCCGGACACACACCAACATTGCGTTATCATGCGCCACCTGTGAAACGCGCGATGTTGGTTTTCTTGTCATGACGCTCCCGTCCGATCTGCCCCCAGAACTCACCCAGAGAGGCGTGCGCCCGGCTGATCGGCTCGGATTTACCCTGTTTCTTGCCGCATTGATTCACCTGGCCTTGCTTCTGGGCGTTGGCTTCACCATGGTCGAGCCCAAGCAGATCACCAAGACTCTGGAAATCACCCTCGCGACATTCAAAAGCGAAAAGAAGCCCGAGAAGGCCGACTTTCTCGCCCAGGACAACCAGCAGGGCAGCGGCACCCTCGACAAGAAAGCGGTGCCCAAGACCACCGAAGTCGCGCCCTTCCACGACAACAAAGTCAATAAGGTCACCCCGCCGCCCGCGCCCAAGCCCGAGGTCAAGCAGGCTGCGCCCAAGGCCGCCGTAACGACCGTCGCACCCAAGCCGCAAAAAGCTCCGACCCAGCGCGAAAAGACCAAGACCGAACCCAAGCCCGAACCGGTGAAACCCGCGCCAACCTTCGACAGCTCGACGCTGTCCGATGAAATTTCCAGCCTGGAAGCCGAACTGGCCCATGAACAACAGCTGTACGCCAAGCGTCCGCGCATCTACCGCCTGAACGCCGCCTCGACCATGCGCGATAAAGGTGCCTGGTATAAGGACGAGTGGCGCAAGAAGGTCGAGCGCATCGGCAACCTCAACTACCCGGAAGAAGCCCGGCGCCAACAGATCTATGGCAATTTGCGCTTGCTGGTGTCGATCAACCGTGACGGTTCGCTCTATGAAGTGCAGGTACTGGAATCCTCCGGCCAACCGTTGCTGGACCAGGCCGCCCAGCGCATCGTGCGCCTGGCCGCGCCCTTTGCGCCGTTCAGCGGCGATTTGAACGACGTGGACCGTCTGGAAATCATCCGCACCTGGAAGTTTGCCAAGGGCGACCGGTTGTCCAGCAACTGATGCCGCCTCCATCATGTAGGAGCGAGCTTGCTCGCGAAAAACGCCAGGCCGACGCATCCATTCAGGATGCCCGCGTAATCGTTGACGATCTTCGCGAGCAAGCTCGCTCCTGCACTTGTCAGTTCGCCCCTCCAACGCCACACTAGCGGACATGAAAAACGTCAGCCCGACCTACCTCAAGCACCAATTCCTGATCGCCATGCCCCATATGGCCGACCCGAACTTTGCGCAGACCTTGACCTATATCGTCGAGCACACGGCCAATGGTGCCATGGGGCTGGTGGTCAACCGCCCGCAGGAGCTGAACCTGGCCGATATCCTCGAGCAATTGCGCCCGGAGATCGATCCGCCGGCCCGTTGCCAGGGCGTACCGATCTACATCGGCGGGCCGGTGCAGACTGATCGCGGCTTTGTGCTGCACCCCACCGGGCCGAAGTTCCAGGCCACGGTCGACCTTGAAGGCGTGTCACTGTCCACTTCCCAGGATGTGCTGTTCGCCATCGCCGACGGTGTTGGCCCTGAGCAAAGCGTGATCACCCTAGGCTACGCCGGTTGGGAAGCCGGGCAACTGGAGGCCGAACTGGCCAGCAATGCCTGGCTGACCTGCCCGTTCGACGCCGACATCCTGTTCAACACCGCCAGCGAACTGCGCCTGGAAGCGGCCGCGGCCAAGCTACGGGTCAACCTCAGCCTGTTGACCAGCCAGGCGGGACACGCCTGATGGCCTTGCGTCTGATCCTCGGTTTTGACTACGGCACCAAACAGATCGGCGTAGCGGTCGGCCAGGTGATTACCGGCCAGGCCCGCGAACTGTGCACCCTCAAGGCCCAGAACGGCGTGCCGGACTGGAATCAGGTCGAAGCCCTCATTAAAGAGTGGAAGCCAGATGCGGTGGTGGTCGGCCTGCCCTTGAACATGGACGGCACGCCCAGCGACATGTGCCTGCGCGCCGAAAAGTTCGCCCGCCGCCTCAATGGCCGCTACAACCTGCCCTTCTATACCCACGACGAGCGCCTGACCACCTTTGAAGCCAAAGGCGAGCGCCGCGACCGTGGCGGGCAGAAGGGCAGCTACCGCGACAACCCCGTGGACGCCATCGCCGCCGCCTTGCTGTTGCAGGGTTGGCTGGATGAAAACACGGCTTTATTTGAATCCTGACTGACGCGGCTTGCTGCTATGCCGTTTTTGTAGGAGCGAGCTTGCTCGCGAAGAACTCACAGGCACCGCGCACTTCCAGGTTTTCACGCGTTATCGTTGACGTTTTTCGCGAGCACGCTCGCTCCTACACACTTAACAAGGAGCCACCATGAGCTTGCCCAACCCCGCCGAACTGATCAGCCAGATGGCAATACGCCTCAAGGCGCATCTGGAACACCGCGCCGTCAGCGAACCGCGCTTTATCGGTATCCGCACCGGCGGTGTGTGGGTGGCCCAGGCGCTGCTGGAAGAGATGGGCAGCGATTCGCCCCTGGGTACGCTGGATGTATCCTTCTACCGCGACGACTTCAGCCAGAACGGCCTGCACCCGCAAGTGCGTCCTTCGGCCCTGCCGTTCGAGATCGAAGGCCAGCACCTGGTATTGATCGACGACGTGCTGATGAGCGGCCGCACCATCCGCGCCGCCCTGAACGAGCTATTCGACTACGGCCGCCCGGCCAGCGTGACCTTGGTGTGCCTGCTGGACCTGGACGCCGGCGAATTGCCGATCAGCCCGGACGTGGTCGGCGCGACCCTGTCGCTTTGCGCCCAGCAGCGGGTAAAATTGTCCGGTCCCACGCCGCTCGAACTCGAACTGCAAGACCTTGCCCTTTAAACCGCCTTGTACAGAGTCCCCGCGATGACGCCTCTAGATGCCAAGCGCCCGCTGCAGCTCAATGCTCAGGGCCAGTTGCAACATTTCTTGTCCCTCGACGGTTTGCCCCGCGAACTGCTCACCGAAATCCTCGACACCGCTGACTCGTTCCTTGAGGTCGGTGGCCGGGCGGTGAAGAAGGTCCCGCTGCTGCGCGGCAAAACCATCTGCAATGTGTTCTTCGAGAACTCCACCCGTACCCGTACCACCTTTGAGCTGGCAGCCCAGCGGCTGTCGGCCGACGTGATCACGCTGAACGTGTCGACCTCGTCGGCGAGCAAGGGCGAGACCCTGCTCGACACCCTGCGCAACCTGGAAGCCATGGCAGCCGACATGTTCGTGGTACGCCATGGTGACTCCGGCGCCGCACACTTCATTGCCGAGCACGTGTGCCCGAACGTCGCGATCATCAACGGCGGCGACGGCCGTCACGCCCACCCGACCCAGGGCATGCTCGACATGCTCACCATCCGTCGGCACAAGGGCAGCTTTGAAAACCTCTCGGTGGCCATCGTCGGCGACATCCTGCATTCGCGGGTGGCGCGCTCGAACATGCTGGCCCTGAAGGCCCTGGGTTGCCCGGATATCCGCGTGATCGCACCCAAGACCCTGTTGCCCATCGGTATCGAACAATACGGCGTGAAGGTCTACACCGATATGACCGAGGGCCTCAAGGATGTGGACGTGGTGATCATGCTGCGCCTGCAACGCGAGCGCATGGCCGGTGGCCTGTTGCCGAGCGAAGGCGAGTTCTACCGCCTGTTCGGCCTGACCACTGCACGCCTGGCGGGCGCCAAGCCGGACGCTATCGTGATGCACCCGGGGCCGATCAACCGCGGTGTGGAAATCGAGTCGGCGGTGGCCGACGGCCCGCAGTCGGTGATCTTGAACCAAGTGACCTACGGCATCGCCGTGCGCATGGCTGTGTTGTCCATGGCCATGAGCGGGCAAACCGCGCAACGTCAATTCGAGCAGGAGCAGGCCCAGTGAAGCTCAGCATTCTCGGCGCCCGAGTCATCGACCCGGCCAGCGGCCTGGACCAAGTTACCGATCTACATCTGGATGCCGGCAAGATCATCGCCATCGGCGCTGCGCCCGATGGCTTCGGCGCCGTCGAGAGCATCGACGCCAAGGGCCTGGTGGCCGCACCAGGGCTGGTGGACCTGAACGTCGCTCTGCGCGAGCCGGGCTACAGCCGCAAAGGCAATATCATCAGCGAAACCCAGGCCGCCGCAGCCGGTGGCGTGACCAGCCTGTGCTGCCCGCCCAATACCAAGCCGGTGCTCGATACTTCGGCGGTGACCGAACTGATCCTCGATCGCGCCCGCGAAGCCGGCAATTGCAAGGTGTTCCCTATCGGCGCCCTGAGCAAAGGCCTGGATGGCGAACAACTGGCCGAACTGATCGCACTGCGGGACGCCGGTTGCGTGGCTTTCGGCAATGGCTTGGACAACTTCCGCAGCACGCGCACCCTGTGTCGCGCCCTGGAATATGCAGCCACCTTCGATTTGACAGTGATCTTCCACTCCCAGGACCGCGACCTGGCCGAGGGCGGCTTGGCTCATGAAGGCGCAGTCGCCAGTTTCCTCGGTTTGCCGGGCATTCCGGAAACCGCCGAAACCGTGGCCCTGGCCCGTGACCTGCTGCTGGTAGAGCAGAGTGGTGTACGCGCGCATTTCAGCCAACTGACCAGCGCCCGGGGCGTGGCCCTGATTGCCCAGGCCCAGGCCCGAGGTTTGCCGGTGACGGCAGATGTCGCCTTGTACCAGCTGATCCTGACGGATGAAGCGCTGATCGACTTCTCCAGCCTCTATCACGTGCAGCCGCCCCTGCGAACCAAGGCCGACCGTGATGGTTTGCGGGCTGCGGTGAAGTCGGGGGTGGTATCGGCGATTTCCAGCCATCATCAGCCCCATGAGCGCGACGCCAAGCTGGCACCGTTTGGTGCGACCGAGCCGGGCATCAGCAGCGTGGAGTTGTTGCTGCCGCTGGCGATGACGTTGGTGGAGGACGGCTTGCTCGACCTGCCAACGCTGCTGGCACGCTTGAGCGCCGGCCCGGCTCAGGCCCTGCGCCTGCCGGCGGGCAAGCTTGAAGTCGGTTCGCCAGCGGACCTGGTGCTGTTTGACCTGGGCAGCTCGACGGTGGCCGGGGAGCACTGGCTGTCCAAGGGCGAAAACTGCCCGTTCATCGGCCACAGCCTGCCGGCGACGGTGCGGTACACCTTCATGGATGGGCGTATCAGCTACCAGGCTTAAAACAAATATCAAGTAAGCACAGTAAATGTGGGAGGGGCGGTGCGACGATTCGACTTGCTCCCGATTGCAGTGGGTCAGCTAAAGATGAGCTGGCTGATCCACCGCTATCGGGAGCAAGTCGAATCGTCGCACCGCCCCTCCCACATTCTGTTCTCTATATGGCCGAGAGATCAGCGCCCGTTATTACGCTCTGCATTACGAACCGAAATCTGCGTATTCAACGTCCAGAAGTCATACAGCACCCCCAGCAGGAACAAACCGCCGGTCAGCAGGTAGATCAGGCCGGTGATCCATTTGCCCTGGTACATACGGTGCACACCGAACACACCCAGGAACGCCAACAGAATCCACGCGACGTTGTATTCGATCGGCCCGGCGGTAAAACGCAGGTCGGCTTCACGGTCCATGGCCGGGATCAGGAACAAGTCGATCAGCCAGCCAATGCCCAGCAGGCCGAAGGTGAAAAACCAGATCGTGCCGGTCACGGGCTTGCCGTAATAAAAGCGATGCGCCCCGGTAAAACCGAAAATCCAAAGCAGGTAACCGATCACCTTGCTATGGGTATCTTGCTGCTGACCAACCTGTTGATAGGTGTTCATGAGGTACCTCTTTTGCTTCGATAGATAAATTTTTTCATTTTCTTTGTGACTTTTTTACGAGCGCCCGACGTACGGCAAATGGTATCTTCCTGCCCTCAAAGCCTTATGCCACCTGACTTGTGTAGGACAATTGCGGCAATTCGTCGCGTTTTTCCTGAATTTGACCCCAAGGTTCAGTCGACAAACGGCCTGAGAACGACACAAAAAGCTGTTATAAAGTTGCGCGCAAACCCATAAGAGCCACGCCTAATGCGACCATTTTTCAAGACATGGCTGACCATCTGCCTATTAATGCCACTGGCCGCCCACGCCACCAATCGTGAGCAACGACTTCCGAACGTCAATGGTTTCACCCCTAAAGTCCACAGCACAACCAGCACGGCCAAATCGGCAAAGCTGACCGTCAACCGCCCGACTCAAGTGAGCAAGGCCCACGGTAAAGCAACTCCCGGCCTGATGGCGGTGAACACCAAGCAAAGCAGCAACGTGCTCAGCCGCGCCGTCAACGTGCTCGGTACTCCCTATCGTTGGGGCGGCAGCAGCCCAAGTAAAGGGTTCGACTGCAGCGGTTTGGTGAAATATGCCTTTAACGATGTAAAAGCGGTGGATTTGCCACGCACTTCCAACGCCATGGCGGCCGGCCACGGCTTGAAGGTTGATCGCAAAGACCTGAAGCCAGGCGATCTGTTGTTCTTCAAGTTGAAGAGCCGCCAGGTCAACCACGTTGCCATCTACCTGGGCAACGACCGCTTTATCCACGCGCCGCGCCGTGGCAAGTCGGTAAGCATCGACACGCTGAAAAAGCCGTTTTGGAACAAGAACTACGTGATTGCCAAGCGGGTGCTGCCGAAAGAGCAGAACAGCAACCTGCGGATCGTGCAGCGCTGATCTTCAGCTGGAATACAGTAAACAATGTGGGAGGGGGCTTGCTCCCGATTGCAGTGGGTCAGCTAAAGATAAGCTGACTGATCCGCCGCTATCGGGGCAAGCCCCCTCCCACATTTGGATCTCCTTATATCTCCCGATTTTATATATCCCCAGGCACCCTCGCCTTCTCTCGCGCATCGTCTCGACTGACCACGCCTCGCGCAACCAACGCCTTCAAACTCATATCCAGCGTCTTCATCCCCAACGCCCCACCGGTCTGGATCGCCGAGACCATCTGCGCCACCTTGTCTTCGCGGATCAGATTGCGAATCGCCGGCGTGCCCAACATGATTTCATGGGCGGCCACGCGACCGCCACCGACCTTCTTCACCAGTACCTGGGACGCCACCGCCTGCAGCGACTCTGACAACATCGCGCGGACCATGGCCTTTTCCCCGGCCGGGAAGACATCCACCAGCCTGTCCACGGTCTTTGCTGCCGATGAAGTGTGCAGGGTGCCAAATACCAGGTGTCCGGTCTCAGCCGCCGTCAGCGCCAGGCGAATGGTTTCCAGGTCGCGTAGCTCACCCACCAGTATCACATCCGGGTCTTCCCGCAGGGCCGAGCGCAGGGCGACCGAAAAGCTGTGGCTATCGCGGTGCACTTGGCGCTGGGTGACCAGGGCCATTTTCGGCCTGTGGATAAATTCGATGGGGTCTTCCAGGGTGAGGATATGCTGGCGTCGGTGCTGGTTAAGGTGATCGATCATCGCCGCCAAGGTGGTGGACTTACCCGAACCGGTGGGCCCAGTGACCAGGACCAGGCCGCGTGGAAGCTGGGCGATACGCTGGAAAACCTCGCCCAACCCCAAGTCTTCCAGGCTCTGGACCTCGGTCGGGATAGTGCGAAATACCGCACCCACGCCGCGATCCTGGCGGAACACGTTTGCCCGGAAACGCGCCACTCCAGGCAACTCGAAGGCAAAATCCGTTTCAAGAGATGTTTCGAAATCCTTTTGTTGGTGTTTACTCAGTAAAGGGCACACCAGGTCGACCATTTGCGATGCCTCAAGCCTCGGCCAATCCATGGGCCAGACTTCGCCATCGATGCGCAGCATCGGCGCCAGGCCGGCCGACAGATGCAGGTCGGAGGCGCCTCGGCTTACGCTGGCCGTCAGCAATTGCGTGATATCCATAGGGCTTTCCATTTCCAGTAGAATGCCGCGGACTCCATATCCACGGGTGCAACTTGAATGTCGACGATAGCAGACAACATCGGCCTGGTTAGCCAGCGCATCCGCGCCGCAGCCGAGGCCGCGCAACGTGACGCAAGCAGCATCCACCTGCTGGCCGTGAGCAAGACCAAGCCCGCGCAGGCAGTGCGCGAAGCCTATGCCGCCGGCATGCACGACTTTGGCGAGAACTACCTGCAGGAAGCGTTGGGCAAACAGGTCCAATTGTCCGACTTGCCCTTGAGTTGGCACTTCATCGGCCCCATTCAATCGAACAAGACTCGCGCCATCGCCGAGAACTTCGCCTGGGTGCATTCCGTGGACCGCCTGAAAATCGCACAACGCCTGTCCGAACAACGCCCGGCCGACCTGCCGCCGTTGAATATCTGCATCCAGGTCAATGTTAGCGGCGAAGCCAGCAAGTCCGGCTGCACACCTGCCGACCTGCCGGCCCTGGCCAATGCCATCAGTGCTTTACCGCGCTTGAAACTGCGTGGCCTGATGGCGATCCCCGAGCCGACTGAAGACCGGATGGCGCAGGATGCGGCATTTGCCACGGTGCGCGACCTGCAAGCCAGCCTGGACCTGTCGCTCGACACACTTTCCATGGGCATGAGCCATGACCTTGAGTCGGCCATCGCCCAAGGTGCCACCTGGGTGCGCATCGGTACCGCCCTGTTTGGCGCCCGCGATTACGGCCAGGCGTGAAATGGCTGACTTCCCTCGAAATAAGGACCTGTCATGAGCAACACGCGTATTGCCTTTATCGGCGCCGGTAACATGGCGGCCAGCCTGATCGGCGGCCTGCGGGCCAAGGGCCTGGACGCCGAACAGATCCGCGCCAGCGACCCGGGCACCGAAACCCGCGAGCGCGTCAGCGCCGAACACGGTATCGAAACATTTGCCGACAACGCCGAGGCCATCCATGGCGTCGACGTGATCGTACTGGCGGTCAAGCCCCAGGCCATGAAGGCCGTGTGCGAAAGCCTGCGCCCTAGCCTGCAGCCCCATCAACTGGTGGTGTCCATCGCTGCCGGGATCACCTGCGCCAGCATGAACAACTGGCTGGGTGCCCAGCCCATCGTGCGCTGCATGCCCAATACCCCGGCGCTGCTGCGCCAAGGCGTCAGCGGCCTGTATGCCACCCACGAAGTCACGGCGCAACAACGCGACCAGGCCGAGGAGTTGCTGTCTGCGGTGGGCATCGCCGTGTGGCTGGAGCAGGAACAACAACTGGATGCGGTCACTGCTGTTTCCGGCAGCGGCCCGGCCTACTTCTTCCTGTTGATCGAAGCCATGACCACAGCCGGCGTCAAGCTGGGCCTGCCCCATGATGTCGCCGAGCAACTGGCCGAACAAACAGCCCTGGGCGCCGCGAAAATGGCCGTGGGCAGCGATGTCGATGCCGCCGAGCTGCGCCGTCGTGTAACGTCCCCGGGCGGCACTACGCAAGCCGCCATCGAATCGTTTCAAGCCGGAGGCTTTGAGGCCCTGGTGGAAACTGCACTGGGTGCCGCGGCACATCGTTCAGCCGAGATGGCTGAGCAACTGGGCAAATAGTCGTCCCTTACCAAGGTAATCAAACATGCTCGGAATCAATGACGCTGCCATTTTCATCATCCAGACCCTGGGCAGCCTGTACCTGCTGATCGTGCTGATGCGCTTTATCCTGCAACTGGTGCGGGCCAACTTCTACAACCCGCTGTGCCAGTTCGTGGTCAAGGCCACCCAGCCGCTGCTCAAGCCATTGCGCCGGGTGATCCCGAGCCTGTTCGGCCTGGACATGTCCTCGCTGGTGCTGGCGCTGCTGCTGCAGATCCTGCTGTTCGTGGTGATCCTGATGCTCAACGGCTACCAGGCGTTCACCGTGCTGCTGTTGCCATGGGGCCTGATCGGTATTTTCTCGCTGTTCCTGAAGATCATTTTCTGGTCGATGATCATCAGCGTGATCCTGTCGTGGGTCGCACCGGGCAGCCGTAGTCCGGGCGCCGAATTGGTAGCCCAGATCACCGAACCGGTGCTGGCGCCGTTCCGCCGCCTGATCCCTAACCTGGGTGGCCTGGATATCTCGCCGATCTTTGCGTTTATCGTGATCCAGCTGTTGCAAAGCTGGGTGATTCCACGCCTGGCCTACTTTGCCTACATGCCAAAAGAGTTGTTTGGCCTGATCTGACCTGTAGGAGCGAGCTTGCTCGCGAAGAACGTGAACGATAACGCGGGAAACCTGATACCCAACTGCGTTCTCAGGTTTTTCGCGAGCAAGCTCGCTCCTACACAAAGCAATGCGCTTACCCCCCCGACCTTTGCTTGCCGCTAGGGTCCCCGCTCTTTAGACTTACGCCTCATTTAAGCGAGAGCAGGGTCGATGCCAGCCGCCTTTCCCCCCGATTCCGTTGGACTGGTCGTGCCGCAAGTGGCGCATTTCAGCGAGCCGCTGGCCCTGGCCTGCGGCCGTTCGCTGCCAGCCTACGACCTGATCTACGAAACCTACGGCCAACTGAACGCCACGGCGAGCAACGCCGTGCTGATCTGCCACGCCTTGTCCGGCCATCATCACGCTGCCGGCTTCCACTCTGTGGACGAGCGCAAGCCCGGCTGGTGGGACAGTTGCATCGGCCCCGGCAAGCCCATCGACACCAAAAAGTTCTTCGTGGTCAGCCTCAACAACCTTGGTGGCTGCAATGGTTCCACCGGCCCCAGCAGCCTCAACCCGGAAACCGGCAAGCCGTTCGGCGCGGACTTCCCGGTGTTGACCGTGGAAGATTGGGTGCACAGCCAGGCACGCCTGGCGGACCTGCTGGGCATCGGCCAATGGGCCGCGGTGATTGGCGGCAGCCTGGGCGGCATGCAGGCGCTGCAATGGACCATCAGCTACCCGGACCGTGTGCGCCATTGCCTGGCCATCGCCTCGGCGCCCAAGCTGTCGGCGCAGAACATCGCCTTCAACGAAGTGGCGCGCCAGGCCATCCTCACCGACCCCGAGTTCCACGGCGGTTCGTTCCAGGAAGCCGGCGTGATCCCCAAGCGTGGCCTGATGCTGGCGCGGATGGTGGGGCATATCACCTATCTGTCCGACGATTCCATGGGCGAAAAATTCGGCCGTGGCCTCAAGAGCGAGAAGCTCAACTACGACTTCCACAGCGTCGAGTTCCAGGTGGAAAGCTACCTGCGTTATCAGGGCGAAGAGTTTTCCGGGCGTTTCGACGCCAACACCTACCTGCTGATGACCAAGGCCCTGGACTATTTCGACCCGGCCGCCAATCACGGCGACGACCTGGCGAAAACCTTCGAGAACGTCACGGCCAAGTTCTGCGTCATGTCATTCACCACCGACTGGCGCTTCTCGCCGGCCCGCTCCCGTGAGCTTGTGGACGCCCTGATGGCCGCCAAGAAAGACGTCTGCTACCTGGAGATCGATGCTCCGCAAGGCCACGACGCCTTTCTGATCCCGATCCCGCGTTACCTGCAGGCGTTTCGCAACTACATGAACCGAATCACGCTTATATGAATTGCTTACGCTTTGGGAGAACGCCATGAGAGCCGACCTGGAAATCATCCAAGACTGGATCCCCGCCGGCAGCCGCGTGCTCGACCTGGGCTGTGGCGATGGCGAACTGCTGAGCTGGCTGCGCGACAACAAGCAAGTTACCGGCTACGGTCTGGAAAACGACCCGGACAACATCGCCCAGTGCGTGGCCAAGGGCATCAATGTAATCGAGCAGGACCTGGACAAAGGCCTGGGCAACTTTGCCAGCAACAGCTTCGATATCGTGGTGATGACCCAGGCCCTGCAAGCGGTGCACTACCCGGACCGCATCCTTGACGAAATGCTGCGCGTTGGCCGCCAATGCATCATCACCTTCCCCAATTTCGGTCACTGGCGCTGCCGCTGGTACCTGGCCACCAAGGGCCGCATGCCGGTTTCGGATTTCCTCCCGTACACCTGGTACAACACGCCGAATATTCACTTCTGCACCTTCGAAGACTTCGAAGCCTTGTGTGGCGAGCGTGAAGCCAAGGTGATCAACCGCCTTGCCGTCGATCAACAGCACCGCCACGGCTGGGCGAGTAAGCTATGGCCCAATCTGTTGGGCGAAATCGGTATCTACCGGGTCAGGAGCCCTGGCCTGACCGACCACAAAGTTGCCGTCTAATCATTTTCAAGAGGGACGTTCATGAGTCGTTTGGCTGTTTTTCTATTGACTGCATGCCTGGGCGCCAGCGCCATGGCCGCCGATACCATCGATGCTAACCGCAAGAAAGATTTTGGCGATATCACCGTCCACTACAACACCTTCACCTCCAGCTTCCTGCCACCGGAGACCGCCCAGAAAGTCGGCGTGGTGCGCAGCAAGGAGAAGGGCTTGATCAATGTGACTGTGATCAAGGGCGTGGCCCCGGTCGCGGCCCAAGTGACCGGCACCATCAAGGATCTGGGCGGCAAGAGCGAGATCCTGACGTTCAAGCAAATCGAAGAGAAAGGCGGGATCAGCTATCTCGCGCCCTATTCGGTGACGCAGCGCGAATACAAGACGTTTACCATCAACGTTGAAACCGGCGGCAAAGCCCATGGTTTCCAATTCAATCAAGAACTGTTTCCGGCCGACCGATGAATCTCTCCCAACTGGTATTGGCCAGCCATAACGCTGGCAAACTCAAAGAACTGCAGGCCATGCTCGGCGAATCCGTGCAACTGCGCTCGATTGGCGAGTTCAGCCAGGTCGAGCCGGAAGAGACCGGCCTGTCGTTCGTCGAAAACGCCATCCTCAAGGCACGCAATGCCGCGCGTATCTCCGGCCTGCCGGCGTTGGCGGATGATTCGGGTCTGGCGGTGGACTTTCTCGGCGGCGCCCCGGGCATCTATTCGGCCCGTTATGCCGACGGCAAGGGTGACGCAGCCAACAATGCCAAACTGCTCGACGCCCTCAAGGACGTGCCGGACGCCGAACGCGGCGCACAGTTCGTCTGCGTACTGGCCCTGGTGCGACATGCCGATGACCCGTTGCCGATCCTGTGCGAAGGCTTGTGGCAGGGGCGCATCCTGCACGCCGCCAGCGGCGAACATGGCTTTGGCTACGACCCATTGTTCTGGGTGCCGGAGCGCAATGTTTCCAGCGCCGAATTGAGCCCGGCCGACAAGAACCAGATCAGCCACCGCGCCCGCGCCATGGCCTTGCTGCGCCAGCGCCTGGGCTTGAAATGACCCAGAACACCTCTGCGCAGCCGCTGATCCACGGTGGCGCGCAAACACCACGGGCGGCCCTGCCCCACCTGCCGCCCTTGGCGCTGTACATCCACATCCCTTGGTGCGTGCGCAAATGCCCCTATTGCGACTTCAACTCCCACACCGCCAGCAAGGTGCTGCCGGAAGAAGAGTATGTAGATGCATTGTTGGCGGATCTGGATCAAGACCTGCACGCCGCTTATGGCCGGGAACTGAGCTCGATTTTCTTCGGTGGCGGCACCCCTAGCCTGTTCAGCGCCACCGCGTTGGGGCGCTTGCTCAGGGGTGTGCAAGCGCGCATCCCGTTTGCCGCGGATATCGAGATCACCCTGGAAGCCAACCCCGGGACCTTCGAGCAAGAGAAGTTCGTGGCCTACCGCAAGTTGGGGATCAATCGCCTGTCCATCGGCATCCAGAGTTTCCAGCAGGAAAAACTTGAGGCCCTGGGTCGCATCCATAACGGCGAAGAAGCTGTGCGCGCCGCCGACATGGCGCGTCAGGCCGGGTTCGATAACTTCAACCTGGACTTAATGCACGGCCTGCCCAACCAATCCCTGGACGACGCCTTGGGCGACTTGCGCCAAGCCATTGCGCTCAAGCCGACACACCTGTCCTGGTATCAGCTGACTCTGGAACCCAACACCGTCTTCTGGAACCAGCCGCCCGCGCTGCCGGAAGACGACACGTTGTGGGATATCCAGGAAGCCGGCCAGGCACTGCTCGCCGAGCACGGTTACGCACAATATGAAGTGTCGGCCTACGCCCAACCCGACCGTGCGGCGCGGCATAACCTGAATTACTGGAGCTTTGGCGACTTCATCGGCATTGGCGCCGGCGCCCACGGCAAGCTCAGCCACCCGGACGGGCGCATCGTGCGCACCTGGAAAACCCGTGCGCCCAAGGACTACCTCAACCCGGCCAAAAGCTTCCAGGCCGGGGCGAAAGAACTGACCAACGAGGAGTTGCCGTTCGAATTCCTGATGAACGCCCTGCGCCTGACCGAAGGCGTCGATGCCAGACTCTACGCCGAACGCACCGGGCTCGAGCTGGCCAGCCTCGACGAAGGCCGCCGCGAGGCAGAACAAAGTGGCTTGATGCAGGTCGAACCGTCACGCCTGGCGGCAACCGACCGCGGGCAACTCTTTCTCAATGACCTGTTGCAGAAGTTTTTGAGCTGATAGCTCTTTAAGGAAATCGAATGGATCTGGTACTCGACCTGCTCGCCACCGTATCCCGCTGGAGCCGTAGCAACCTGTCGGAAATCTCCCTGGCCCTTGTGGGCTGCTTGCTGGTGCTGTTCGGCGCCGATATCAAGGGCTGGGTCGAAGCGCGCCTGGGCAGCATCGCTGGCGCCTTGCGCGTGCCCTTGATGGCCCTGCTGTGCATGATCGGCAGCGGTGCGGCATTGATCTACGCAACGCCGTGGATTGTGCGGGGATTGAGCCAGTTCAATAACTACAGCCTGGCGCCGGTGTTGGTGGTGGTGCTGGTGTTGATTGGGGTGGTGGCAGACCGCCGCTGATCCGATACACACTGCAAAAACAAATGTGGGAGGGGGCTTGCCCCCGATAGCGGTGGATCAGTCAGCTTATCTGTAGCTGACCCACTGCAATCGGGAGCAAGCCCCCTCCCACATTTGGTTGCATTTCAAGTCAGGGGGCGAGTTATGCCAACTTCTCAAACTTCAAATCCCACACCCCATGCCCCAACCGCTCACCACGGCGTTCGAACTTGGTGATCGGCCGCTCGGCCGGGCGCGGCACGCACTTGCCATCTTCCGCCAGGTTGCGGTAGCCAGGGGCGACGTTCATCACTTCCAGCATGTATTCCGCGTACGGTTCCCAGTCGGTGGCCATGTGCAGGATGCCGCCCACCTTGAGCTTGCTGCGCACCAGCTCTGCGAAAGACGCCTGGACGATACGACGCTTGTGGTGACGGGCTTTGTGCCACGGGTCCGGGAAGAACAGCATCAGGCGATCGAGACTGTTGTCGGCGATGCAGCGGTTGAGCACTTCAATCGCGTCGCAGTCGTAAACTCGCAGGTTGGTCAGGCCCTGGGTGAGCACGCCGTTAAGTAACGCGCCAACGCCTGGACGGTGCACTTCCACACCGATGAAATCCTGCTCCGGTGCGGCCGCGGCCATTTCCAGCAGGGAGTGGCCCATGCCGAAACCGATTTCCAGCGAGCGTGGGGCCGAACGGCCAAACACTTGGTCGTAATCAACCGGCGCATCGGCCAGGGGCAAAACGAACAGCGGCGTACCTTGTTCCAGGCCCTTTTGCTGGCCTTCGGTCATACGGCCGGCGCGCATCACAAAACTCTTGATGCGGCGGTGCTTGGACTCGTCGCCTGCTTCCACGGTGTTCGGCGTTTCGTTTGATTCAGTCATCAATAGCTCTTACTTGATCAGACCATCCAGCGGCGAAGAAGCGCTGGCATAGAGTTTTTTCGGCATGCGCCCGGCGAGGTAGGCCAGGCGGCCCGCGACGATCGCGTGTTTCATGGCTTCGGCCATCATGATCGGTTGCTGGGCGTGGGCGATGGCCGAGTTCATCAGCACCGCGTCGCAGCCCAGTTCCATGGCGATGGTTGCGTCGGAGGCAGTGCCCACGCCCGCATCCACCAGCACCGGGATCTTGGCTTCTTCAAGGATGATCTGCAGGTTGTACGGGTTGCAGATGCCCAGGCCGGAACCGATCAAACCAGCCAGCGGCATCACGGCGATACAGCCGATTTCTGCCAACTGACGGGCGATGATCGGGTCATCGCTGGTGTAGACCATCACGTCGAAGCCTTCCTTGACCAGGGTTTCAGCGGCCTTGAGGGTTTCGATCACGTTGGGGAACAGGGTTTTCTGATCAGCCAGCACTTCCAGCTTCACCAGGTTGTGGCCGTCGAGCAGCTCACGGGCCAGGCGACAGGTGCGCACGGCTTCGATGGCGTCATAACAGCCAGCGGTGTTCGGCAAGAAGGTGTAGCGATCCGGCGACAGCACTTCGAGCAGGTTCGGTTCGCCTTCGATCTGGCCAAGGTTGGTGCGGCGCACGGCGAAGGTGACGATCTCGGCACCCGAGGCTTCGATGGCCAGGCGGGTTTCTTCCATGTCGCGGTACTTGCCGGTGCCGACCAGCAGGCGGGACTGGTAGGTACGACCGGCCAGGACGAAAGGCTTGTCGCTACGAACGATGCTCATGGGAAATCCTCTGTTTGGATGAGGTTCTGCAGAATGCGTTGCGGCCGTGGCAGGTTAGCCGCCACCGATGGCGTGGACCACTTCGACCTGGTCGTTTTCTTTCAGCGAGGTCTCGGCGTGCTGGCTGCGCGGGACGATATCCAGATTGAGCTCCACTGCGACCCGACGCCCGGTCAAGTCCAGGCGGGTCAGCAGGGCCGCGACGGTTTCACCGTCGGGCAGTTCAAAGGGTTCACCGTTCAACTGAATGCGCATGCCACGGGCCGCCATCATTTTTAGGGGCCAGCATTCTAGCGCGATTGGGACGTGCGGGTCAGCTCCAAGCGTCAAGCGGTCAAAGCTGCAAGCGCCACGCCGCCAGGCCAAGGAAGAACCAGCCAAGCAGGAACGCCAGCCCGCCAAACGGCGTGATGATCCCCAGTTTGCTGATGCCGGTCATCGTCAACACGTACAGGCTACCCGAGAACAGCAGAATACCGACGGTAAACGAGATACCCGCCCAATTGACCAACCGCCCAGGAATATGTGCCGCCAGCAAGGCCACGCCGAACAGCGCCAGGGTATGCACCAACTGGTAGGTCACGCCGGTATGGAAGATCGCCAGGTACTCGGCGCTCAGGCGGTTTTTCAGGCCGTGGGCGGCGAACGCCCCCAGGGCGACACCGGTAAAGCCGAAAAAGGCAGCCAGCATCAGAAAGCTACGCAGCATTGGGAACTCCAGTCAGACTCATCGGGCAGGGTCTGTATAATGGCCCGCTCAACGGGTTCGGCCAAGCCATCTCTATGCTGCGTGTCCTCTTCAAACGCTTTCTCAATGTCGTGAAATGGTTTGCCATCGGCAGTGTGTTGCTGGTGCTGCTGTTCAGGGTCGTTCCGCCACCGTTCACTGCATTGATGGTGGAGCGCAAGGTCGAATCCTGGATCGACGGCGAGCCCATTGACCTGCAACGCACCTGGGTGCCGTGGGATGAGATTTCCGACGACCTGAAAGTGGCGGTGATGGCCGGTGAAGACCAGCGCTTCCCGCAGCACTGGGGCTTTGATTTTGGCGCGATCCAGGCGGCGATTCTGCACAACGAGCGCGGCGGTTCGATTCGCGGCGCCAGCACGTTGAGCCAGCAGGTGTCGAAGAACCTGTTCCTGTGGGCCGGCCGCAGTTATCTGCGCAAGGGCCTGGAGGCGTGGTTTACCGGCTTGATCGAGGTGTTGTGGCCCAAGGAGCGGATTCTTGAGGTGTACCTCAACAGCGTGGAGTGGGATGACGGTGTGTTTGGCGCAGAGGCGGCGGCGCGGCACCATTTTGGCGTCAGCGCCAAGGGCCTTTCACGGCAGCAGGCCAGTTACCTGGCGGCGGTGTTGCCCAATCCGCGGGTGTGGAGTGCCAGCCACCCGACAGCTTATGTGGCGCGGCGGGCGGCGTGGATTCGTCAGCAGATGAGTCAGTTGGGTGGCGCTGGATACCTGGTGGAACTGAATACCCCTCGCAAAGCGCCCTGGTCCAACTGACACAACTTAAAACAACTGTGGGAGGGGGCTTGCCCCCGATAGCGGAAGGTCAGCCACTTTGATGACGACTGACACTCTGCTATCGGGAGCAAGCCCCCTCCCACATTTGGACCACATAGCCAGTTAAGCGGCGATCGACAGCTTCAACTTGTTCATCGCGCTTTTCTCAAGCTGACGAATCCGCTCGGCCGACACGTTGTACTTCTGCGCCAGGTCGTGCAGCGTGGCTTTCTCTTCCGCCAGCCAGCGCTGGTAGAGGATGTCACGGCTGCGGTCGTCCAGCACTTCCAGCGCTTCGTGCAGGTTGTGGTTGGAGTTGTCGCTCCAGTCGGCGTCTTCCAGTTGACGCGCCGGGTCGTACCGGTGGTCTTCCAGGTAGTTGGCCGGCGATTGGAAAGCACTGTCGTCATCCGCTTCGGCGGCTGGGTCGAAGGCCATGTCATGGCCGGTCAGGCGGCTTTCCATCTCGCGTACTTCACGAGGCTCCACGCCCAGGCTTTCGGCCACGCGGTGGACTTCCTCGTTGTTCAGCCACGCCAGGCGTTTTTTCTGGCTGCGCAGGTTGAAGAACAGCTTGCGCTGGGCCTTGGTGGTCGCCACTTTCACGATGCGCCAGTTGCGCAGGATGAACTCGTGGATTTCCGCCTTGATCCAGTGCACGGCAAACGACACCAGGCGCACGCCCATTTCAGGGTTGAAGCGCTTTACAGCCTTCATCAGGCCGACGTTGCCTTCCTGGATCAGGTCAGCCTGGGCCAGGCCGTAGCCGCTATAGCTACGGGCGATATGTACGACAAAACGCAGGTGGGCGAGCACCATCTGCCGAGCCGCCCCCAAATCCTGCTCATAGTAGAGACTCTCGGCCAGTTCACGCTCCTGCTCAGGCGTCAGCAATGGAATGCTGTTGACCGTGTGCACATAAGCCTCCAGGTTCGCACCCGGGACCAAGGCATAAGCAGGTTGCAAAGAAGTGGTCATACGAAAAAACCTCCGACTCACATAACTCGTGCAGTTCAGCACTGCGAAAATTGACCGGGAACCGTAGGACAAGTTCCCTATACCACTGATACGGTCAATACAAACGAAACCACATTACCCTGGCATTAACTACTTCGGCGCCAGTTCACGTAAATGCCGTGCTACCGCAATCCAGGCACCGATATACCCCAACAGGACGGCGCCAAGCAAGAGACTCAGACCATCGGCAACCGGCACCCCAGCCAGGGCAAAATCACTGCCATACAAACCGGCCAGCCCAACAACCGCGTCGTTCAGCCAATCAAGGCCAAACGCCAGTACGCCCCAGGACAAAACCCCTGCACCCAAGCCATAAAGCGCGCCCATGTACAGAAAAGGACGACGTACATAGCTGTCCGTGCCGCCGACCAGTTTAATCACTTCTATCTCGGTGCGGCGGTTTTCAATATGAAGACGAATGGTATTACCTATCACCAAAAGTAATGCAGACACCAACAACACCGTCAAACCGAACACAAAGCGGTCGCCCAGCTTGAGGATCGCGGCCAGGCGCTCTACCCAGACTAGATCAAGTTGCGCCTGTTGCACCTTCGGCATCTCTGCGAGTTTTTGTCGCAGGGCCTCCAGGGCCGGCTTATCGACTTCGTTCGGCGTCACCAGCACCACGCCAGGCAATGGGTTCTGCGGCAGCTCCTTGAGCGCCTCGCCCAGGCCGGATTGCTGTTGGAACTCTTCAAGGGCCTGGTCGCGGCTGATGTACTCGGCCTCGGCAACCCCCGGGATGTTCTTGATCTCGTCGCGCAGCGCTTCGCCGTCCTTGCTGCTGGCGTCCAGGTTCAGGTACAGCGAAATCTGCGCCGCACGCTGCCAGGACCCGCCCAGGCGCTCGACATTATTAAGCAGCAGCGACAAACCCATCGGCAGGCTCAACGCCACGGCCATCACCAGACAGGTGAAAAAGCTGCCGATCGGCTGCTTGCCCAGACGGCGCAGGCTGTCGACCAGGCTGGCCCGATGGCTTTCGATCCAGGCATGCAGCAAGGTAGCGAAGTCCGGGCCGTCGTCTTCGTCGCGCTTTTTCTTCGGTGGTTGCGGGTCGGCCGGTTTCGGCGCCACGCGTTCGGACACTTTAGGGCTGCGAGTGGCACTCATACGCCGGCCTCCCCGTCACCAATCAGGCGACCGCGTTGCAGGGTCAGCATGCGATGGCGCATGCGGGCAATCAGGGCCAGGTCGTGGCTGGCGATCAGTACGCTGGTGCCCAGGCGGTTGATGTCTTCAAATACCCCCATGATCTCGGCCGCCAGGCGCGGGTCGAGGTTACCGGTGGGTTCGTCCGCCAGCAGCAAGGCCGGGCGATGGACGATGGCGCGAGCAATACCGACGCGTTGTTGCTGGCCGGTGGACAGGTCGCCAGGGAAGAGATCGGTCTTGTCCGACAACGCCACGCGCTCCAGGGCTGAATCCACGCGCTTGACGATCTCGGCCTTGGACAGCCCGAGGATCTGCAACGGCAGGGCCACGTTGTTGAACACCGTGCGGTCGAACAGCAACTGGTGGTTCTGGAATACCACGCCGATCTGGCGGCGCAGGAACGGAATCTGTGCATTGCTGATGGTCGCCAGGTCCTGGCCTGCCAGCAGCAACTTACCGGTGGTCGGGCGTTCCATGGCCAGCAACAGGCGCAACAGCGTACTTTTGCCAGCGCCGGAATGGCCGGTGACAAACAGAAATTCGCCGCGACGCACGCGAAAGCTCAGCTCATGCAAGCCCACATGCCCGTTGGCATAGCGTTTACCGACCTGCTCGAATCGAATCATGAACGCTCCCGCTCGGCAAACAGTGCCTGTACAAAGGGTTCGGCTTCAAAGGTGCGCAGGTCGTCAATGCCTTCACCGACACCGATATAACGAATCGGCAACCCGAACTGTTTAGCCAGGGCGAAAATCACACCGCCCTTGGCCGTGCCGTCGAGCTTAGTCAATGCCAGGCCGGTCAGTTGCACCGTCTGGTTGAATTGCTTGGCCTGGCTGATGGCGTTCTGGCCAGTGCCGGCGTCGAGCACCAGCAAGACTTCGTGGGGCGCATCGGCATCGAGTTTGCTGATCACACGGCGGACTTTCTTCAGCTCTTCCATCAGGTTGTCTTTGGTGTGCAGGCGCCCTGCGGTATCGGCGATCAACACGTCGATGTTACGGGCCTTGGCGGCTTGCACGGCATCGAAGATCACCGAAGCGGAATCGGCACCGGTGTGCTGGGCGATCACCGGGATCTTGTTGCGCTCGCCCCATACCTGCAACTGCTCGACGGCGGCGGCACGGAAGGTGTCACCGGCGGCTAGCATGACTTTCTTGCCCTCGCCCTGCAGCTTCTTGGCCAGCTTGCCGATGGTGGTGGTCTTGCCGGCGCCATTGACGCCGACCACCAGGATCACGAACGGCTTGTTCGGCGTGATCACCAGCGGCGCTTCCACCGGCTTGAGCATCGCCGCCAGTTCGGCCTGCAAGGATTTGTACAGGGCATCGGCGTCGGTCAACTGCTTGCGCGCGACCTTCTGGGTCAGGCTCTGGATGATCACGGCGGTGGCTTCGACACCCACGTCGGCGGTGAGCAGACGGGTCTCGATGTCCTCCAACAACTCATCATCAATGACCTTCTTGCCCAGGAACAGGCTCGCCATGCCCTCGCCGATGCTGGCGCTGGTCTTGCTCAAGCCCTGCTTGAGGCGGGCGAAGAACCCGGTCTTGCTGGTTTCGGCAGGGACGGTTGGCTCTTCGATCACAGCGGGAGCGGCAATCTGCACGGGCGCCGGCTCGACCGGTGCATCGACAATCACCGGCTGCGGCTCGATAACCACCGGGATCGGCGGAGCCACATGTTCGGCCTGCACATCTTCAACCAGTGCCACAGGCTCTTCGGCTACCGGCAGTTCCGGCCACGGTTTGTGCTCGGGTTCAGGCTCTGCCTCGACCACCGGCTGCAATACCGGCTCGGCCATCGGCAACACCAACGGCTCCGGAGTATCGGCAACCGGTTCGGCTTCTACTAAAGGCTCAGGAATGGGCTCGGGTTGAACCTGCGGCTGTTCGACGACGGTTTCCTGCGGCTTTTTGCGCAGCCATCCGAACAGGCCTTTTTTCTCGCCAGCCGCAGCTGGGCTCTTCTTGTCGTCGTTGGAACCAAACATGGAGGACGGCTATCTCAAAGTAGCGATGCGCCAGGGCGCCTCGGTAAATAAATTCGATGCAGAACAGACTGCTTTAACGCCCGCTTGTTCATGCGCAACATTTTGTAAGGCGTAAATAAAGGCCTTGGCAAATCGTTTCAATATAGGATTGAAGCGATAAAATCGGCGAAAAGTTGAAGATCGTCGGGGAAAAACACCCTCTATTCCAACATTCCTACGACTGGATCCGGGACAAGATGACGACCGCAGTGGCCGTCCCTAAATCGGATCAGTATCCTAGCACCTCCTCGCCCGCCGACGCTAAGACCAAGCGGGCAGCCCAACAGGTTAAAAAACGAATGAATGCTCTAGCCCGCCGCGCCGCAGGCCTGCTGCTCAGCACAGTTTGTCTGCCCCTTTCAGCCTTCGCTGCCGACCCACAACCCACCCATGAATTTACCCTGGATAACGGCCTGAAAGTGGTCGTGCGCGAAGACCATCGCGCACCAGTGGTGGTTTCCCAGGTCTGGTACAAGGTTGGTTCAAGCTATGAAACCCCGGGCCAGACCGGTTTGTCCCACGCCCTGGAACACATGATGTTCAAGGGCAGCGCCAAGGTTGGCCCCGGCGAGGCCTCGCTGATCCTGCGTGACCTGGGCGCCGAAGAAAACGCGTTCACCAGCGATGACTACACCGCCTATTACCAGGTGCTGGCTCGCGACCGCCTGGGCGTGGCCTTCGAACTGGAGGCCGACCGCATGGCCAGCCTGCGCCTGCCTGCCGACGAGTTCAGCCGCGAAATCGAGGTCATCAAGGAAGAACGCCGCCTGCGCACCGACGACAACCCCATGTCCAAGGCCTACGAGCGTTTCAAGGCCATGGCCTTCCCCGCCAGCGGCTACCACACGCCGACCATCGGCTGGATGGCTGACCTGGACCGCATGAAGGTCGAGGAGCTGCGCCACTGGTACCAATCCTGGTATGTACCGAACAACGCCACCCTGGTGGTGGTCGGCGACGTAACCCCGGACGAGGTGAAAAACCTGGCCCAGCGTTACTTCGGCCCGATCCCCAAGCGTGATGTGCCACCGGCGAAGATCCCAATGGAGCTGCCCGAGCCTGGCGAGCGCCTGCTGACCCTGCACGTGCAGACCCAACTGCCGAGTGTGTTCCTGGGCTTCAACGTCCCTGGCCTTGCCACTGCCGAAGACAAACGCTCGGTGCAAGCCCTGCGCCTGATCTCGGCCCTGCTGGACGGCGGCTACAGCGCACGTATCTCTGAACAACTGGAACGTGGCGAGGAGCTGGTGTCTGCCGCTTCCACCAACTACGACGCCTATACCCGTGGCGATACGCTGTTCATGCTGTCGGCCACCCCCAACCAGCAGAAGAAAAAGACCGTTGCCCAAGCCGAAGCCGGACTGTGGCGCCTGCTGGATGAGTTGAAAGCCAAGCCGCCGACTGCCGAAGAACTGGAACGGATCCGTGCCCAGGTGATTGCCGGCCTGGTGTACCAGCGCGACTCCATTACCAGCCAGGCCACGGCCATCGGCTCCCTGGAAACCGTCGGCCTGTCCTGGAAGCTGATGGACAGCGAATTGGCCGAACTGCAAAGCGTCACGCCGGAAGATATCCAGAAAGCTGCCCGCACCTATTTCACCCGCGAACGTCTGAGCGTCGCCCATGTTTTGCCTGAGGAGACCGCTCATGAGTAATCGTAAAAGCAGCCGCCTGATCCTGCCCGGGCTGATCGCCGTCACCTTGATGGCGGCCAGTGCCGTGTACTTCCTGCGCCCGAGCGAGTCGGTTGCCAGCCAGGCCCTGGACAAGGCCCAATCGGCCAGCACCCTGCAATCCCTGGCAGAACTGGACGGCAAGGCGCCGACCAACCGCAAGCTCGATGTGCAGACCTGGACCACCGCCGAAGGCGCCAAGGTGCTGTTCGTCGAAGCCCATGAACTGCCGATGTTCGACATGCGCATTCTGTTCGCCGCCGGCAGCAGCCAGGATGGCGACACGCCGGGCCTGGCGCTGATGACCAACGCCATGCTCAACGAAGGCGTGCCGGGCAAGAATGTCAGCCAGATCGCCAGTGGTTTCGAGGGCCTGGGCGCCGACTTTGGCAATGGCGCCTATCGCGACATGGCACTGGTCTCCCTGCGCAGCCTGAGCGACAGCGATAAGCGCGAAGCAGCCCTGACATTGTTTGACCAAGTGATCGGCCAGCCGACGTTCCCGGCGGACTCCCTGGCACGGATCAAGAACCAGATCCTGGCCGGTTTCGAGTACCAGAAGCAGAACCCCGGCAAGCTGGCGAGCATTGAGTTGTTCAAACGCCTGTACGGCGACCACCCTTATGCGCACCCAAGCGAAGGCACCTCCGAGAGCGTGCCGAAGATTACCTTGGCGCAGTTGCAGGCGTTTCACGCCAAAGCCTATGCCGCCGGTAATGCAGTGATTGCGGTGGTGGGCGATCTGACCCGCGCCGAAGCCGAGGCCATGACGGCCAAGGTCTCTGCCTCACTGCCCAAAGGCCCGGCCATGGCCAAGATTGCCCAGCCGACCGAGCCAAAACCCGGCCTGAGCCGCATCGAGTTCCCATCCAAGCAGACCCACCTGCTGTTCGCGCAACTGGGGATCGACCGCGCCGACCCGGACTACGCTGCTTTATCCCTGGGCAACCAGATCCTCGGCGGCGGCGGCTTCGGCACCCGCTTGATGAGTGAAGTGCGTGAGAAGCGCGGCCTGACCTACGGTGTGTACTCCGGTTTCTCACCGATGCAGGTGCGTGGCCCGTTCATGATCAACCTGCAGACCCGCGCCGAAATGAGCGGTGGCACCCTGCGCCTGGTTGAAGACGTTCTGGCTGACTACCTCAAGACCGGTCCGACGCAAAAAGAACTGGATGACGCCAAGCGCGAACTGGCTGGCAGCTTCCCGCTGTCCACCGCGAGCAACGCCGATATCGTCGGGCAGTTGGGCGCCATGGGTTTCTACAACCTGCCGCTGAACTATCTGGAAGATTTCATGAAACAATCCCAGGCCCTGACCGTAGAGCAGGTCAAGGCAGCCATGAACAAACACTTGAGCGCCGACAAGATGGTCATCGTGACCGCCGGCCCGACAATTGCGCAAAAGCCACTACCGCCCCCCACTGATAAACCTGCCGAGCAGCCGCTCGGGGTTCCGGAGCATTAATGGCCAGTTCATCTCGCCCGAAAAAACCTGTCCACAACGTACATAACGGCGTGGGCCAACTGCGCATCATTGGCGGTGAATGGGGCAGCCGCAAGCTGAGCTTCCCTGACGTCGTCGGCCTGCGCCCGACGCCGGACCGCGTGCGTGAAACCCTGTTCAACTGGCTCGCGCCGTATATCGGCGGGGCCAAGGTGCTTGATCCGTTCGCCGGCAGTGGCGCGTTGTTCCTGGAGGCGCTGTCCCGTGGCGCCGCCCAGGGTCAGGCGCTGGATGCCAGTAATGTGGCAGTGTCCAGCCTCAAGGAGCACCTGGGCACGCTGCGCTGCACTACCGGCCAGGTGCAGACGGCTGACGCGCTGCGCTATCTGGAAACCCAGGCGGCCACGGAATATGACGTGGTGTTTCTCGACCCGCCGTTCAACCAGAACCTGCTGCCGACCGTGTGCGCATTGCTGGAAGAGCGCCAGTGGTTGGCGCCGGATGCCTGGGTCTACACTGAAAGCGAGACCGCGCCTTCCACACTCGGCCTGCCGGGCAGCTGGCGCCTGCACCGGGAGCAGAAATCCGGGCGGGTGTATTACGCGCTGTGGCACCGCTCTCTGTAGGAGCGAGCTTGCTCGCGAAGGTCGAACAGGCGACACGGGCTGTCTGATAGCGCTGCGTTATCGTTAACGTTTTTCGCGAGCAAGCTCGCTCCTACAGGGCGGCAGCGAGTAATTCATGATTCCATCTACAGACCGCTTCAAACCCGCCTTCGGCCTCGGCAACCCCCACCTGCAAACATTGTGGGGGCCGCTGTGGCGCCCGACGACCCACATCGAGCGCCAGCGCGAGCGCCTGTGGCTGGAAGACGGCGACTTCCTCGACCTCGACTGGCACGGCCCCCACGATGCACAGGTACCGTTGGTGCTGGTGTTGCATGGGCTCACCGGTTCGTCCAACTCACCCTACGTGGCCGGCCTGCAAAAAGCCCTTGCCGCCCAAGGCTGGGCCAGTGTCGCACTGAACTGGCGGGGCTGCTCCGGCGAGCCGAACCTGCTTGCCCGCAGCTATCACTCCGGCGCCAGCGAAGACCTGGCGGCGGCGATTGCCCATCTGCGTGCCAAGCGGCCGCTGGCACCCTTGTATGCCGTAGGGTATTCACTGGGCGGCAATGTATTGCTCAAGCACCTGGGGGAAACCGGCATGGCTTCGCAGCTGCAAGGCGCGGCGGCGGTGTCGGTGCCATTTCGCCTGGATCAGTGCGCTGACCGCATCGGGCTGGGGTTTTCGCGGATCTATCAGAAACATTTCATGCGCGAGATGCTGGCGTATATCCGCGTCAAGCAGCGCCAGTTTTTGCAGGATGGCCGCGAGGAAGGGCTCAAAACCCTGGAGGCATTGGGCTCCCTGGAAAAGATGCGCACGTTCTGGGACTTCGATGGGCGGGTGACGGCGCCGTTGCATGGTTTTCTGAGTGCTGAGGATTATTATCGCCGCGCCTCCAGTCGCTACTACCTGGGCGATATCCGCACACCAACGCTGATCATCCAGGCGGCCGATGATCCGTTTGTATTTGCTCATAGCCTCCCCGAGGCGAGTGAGCTGTCGGAGTGCACCGAGTTTGAGCTGCTGGCCAAGGGTGGGCATGTGGGGTTTGTTGAGGGCTCTCTGAAACGCCCCGGCTACTATCTGGAACGCCGCATCCCACAATGGCTACTGGCACAACATGGATAAAAATGTGGGAGGGGGCTTGCTCCCGATTGCAGTGGGTCAGCTAAAGATAAGCTGACTGTTACACCGCTATCGGGAGCAAGCCCCCTCCCACATTTTGATTGGGTTTACAGGCCAATTGCTCAGTCGCCTGTTGCAATTTCCCGCGCCGGATCGGTAATCCACTCACTCCACGACCCCGCATACAACTTGCCCAACGGATATCCCGCCAAAGCGAGCGCAAACAGGTTATGGCACGCCGTCACCCCCGAACCGCAGTACGCCACCAACTCCTCCGGCGGGCGCCCCTGCAACTGCGCAGCAAAGCGTTGCTTGAGCTGCTCGGTCGGCAGGAAGCGCCCGTCACTGCCCAGGTTTTCCGTGAATGCCGCGCACTGCGCGCCAGGGATGTGCCCGGCAATCGGATCGATGGGCTCAACCTCTCCACGAAAGCGCGGCTGGGCGCGGGCGTCGATCAGGGTCAAGCCAGGTCGGCCCAGGCGTTTGTGCAAGTGTTCGGCATCCAGTACCAGCCGAGGATCCGGTGTTCCGGCAAAGGTACCCGTCTCGATCACCGGTGCATCCAAGCTCAGGGGGAGACCGGCGCTGTGCCAGGCCTTGAGACCACCGTCGAGAATAAACACGCCCTCCCGCTTGCCCAGCCAGGCCAAAAGCCACCAGGCACGGGCCGCATAGGCGCCCGGGCCATCGTCATACAGCACCACATCGGTGTCGGCGCTGATACCCCAGGCCCGTAGCTGCTTGGCGAACGTGTCTGCTGCTGGCAAAGGATGACGTCCGGTCACGCCCTTGGTTACCGGGCCACTGAGGTGACGCTCCAGGTCGGCATATTGCGCCCCCTCGATATGCCCTTCGGCGTAACTGCACAGTCCGTAGTCCGGGTCTTCCAGGGCAAAGCGGCAATCCAGGATCACCAGTCCGGCTGACTTCTGGCGCTCGGCCAATTGCTGGGGGCTGATCAGTTGGGCAAGCGGCATGACGGACTCCTGTGAATACAAAGGGGAAAGGTCCTACTTCACTTCTTCAAGTGCCTGGTTCAACGGCACGTAAAACTCTTTGAACAAGGCGTCCACCGCCTCTTTGGCCTGGGGCGTGACAAACCCCGCCTCCAGCACCAGCACCTGGTACACCCCGCGCTTGATCGCCTCGGCGCTCAGGTGGGTGGATTTCTCATTGGTGGTGCACAGGAATCGCACCCACGAGGTCAGGATGATCCAGGCGTTCAGGGTCAGCGCCTCGGTTTGCACCGGGTCCATATTGAGAATGCCTGCATCGACAAACCCCTGGTAGATGGCACCTCCCTGGATCAGGCAACGCTGGGAAAACCGCCGGTAGCCGGTGGCCAGTTCCGGATCGCTTTCGAGCAAATGTTCAAGGTCGCGGTGCAGGAAACGATAACGCCACATGCCCGCCAGCACGGCCTGCAGATAAAAGCGCTTGTCTTCCACCACCATCGTGCGCCCCTGGGGCGGGCGCAGGAAACTGTCCACCAACGCTTCATATTCGCGAAACAGCACGGCGATGATCGCCTGCTTGTTGGGGAAGTGGTAGTACAGGTTGCCCGGGGAAATCTCCATGTGGGCGGCAATGTGGTTGGTGCTGACGCTGCGCTCGCCCTGCTGGTTAAAAAGCTCCAGGCTGGTTTGCACAATACGCTCGCTGGTCTTTACTCGTGGTGCCATAGGGGATCAGCTTCTATACACGTGATTGCGCATCTTACGGCCTATGCCGGCCAGGATAAATCCGGATGTTACTGCAATGTCATTTGACAATTTAGAGTAATGACTCTAAAAATCCAGGCGGACCAATAACAACCGGAACCGCGCCATGTCTGCCAACGCTGCTTACCTGCAAGATTCCCAGGCGCTGGATCACCTCCAGGACCTGTTCGACGCCCAACGTCGCGCCTACGCCGCCAATCCAATGCCACCGGCGGCGCAACGCCAGCAATGGCTCAAGGCCTTGCGGGACATGCTCAGCGATGAACGCCAGGCGCTGATCACGGCGATCAGCCAGGACTTCAGTCATCGCAGCGCGGACGAAACCCTGTTCGCCGAACTGATGCCCAGCCTGCACGGCATTCACTATGCCAGCAAGCACCTCAAGGGCTGGATGAAACCCTCCCGCCGCGCTGTAGGCATTGCCTTCCAGCCCGCCTCGGCCAAGGTCATTTACCAACCCTTGGGCGTGGTTGGCGTCATCGTGCCGTGGAACTACCCGTTGTACCTGGCCATTGGTCCGCTGGTCGGAGCGTTGGCAGCCGGCAACCGAGTGATGCTCAAGCTCAGCGAATCCACACCGGCCACCGGCGAACTGCTCAAGGCGTTGCTGGCCAAGATCTTCCCCGAAGACCTGGTGGGCGTGGTGCTGGGCGAAGCAGAAGTGGGCATGGCGTTCTCCAAATTGCGCTTCGATCACTTGTTGTTCACCGGTGCCACCAGCATTGGCAAGCACGTGATGCGCGCAGCCGCCGAGCACCTCACGCCGGTCACCCTGGAGCTGGGCGGTAAGTCGCCAGCCATTGTTTCGGCCGATGTACCCCTCAAGGACGCCGCCGAGCGTATTGCCTTCGGCAAAGCCCTGAACGCCGGGCAAACCTGCGTGGCGCCGGACTATGTGTTGGTTCCGGAAGATCGCGTGGAGGGGTTTGTCGAGGCTTACTCCAAGGCCATTCGCGGGTTCTATCCGACCCTGACCGACAACCCGGACTACACCGCCATTATCAACGAGCGGCAACTGGCCCGGCTCAATGCCTACGCCAAGGACGCCACCGACAAGGGCGCCACCCTGATCCCTCTGTACGAGCAAGGCCAGGCGCGGCGGATGGCCCACAGCCTGCTATTGAATGTCAGCGACGACATGACCGTGATGCAGGACGAAATCTTCGGCCCGCTTTTGCCCATCGTGCCTTATCGCGGCCTTGACCAAGCCTTTGCCTACATCAACCAGCGTCCACGCCCACTGGCGCTTTATTACTTCGGCTACAACAAGGGCGAGCAGGAGCGCGTGCTCCACGAAACCCACTCCGGGGGCGTATGCCTGAACGACACCTTGCTGCACGTCGCCCAGGATGACATGCCCTTCGGTGGCATCGGCCCGTCGGGCATGGGCCATTACCACGGCCATGAGGGTTTCCTGACGTTCAGCAAGGCCAAGGGTGTACTGGTCAAGCAACGCCTGAACGCGGCGAAGTTGATCTACCCACCTTATGGCAAATCGATCCAGAAATTGATCCAGAAGCTGTTTATCCGCTGATAACCGCCACCTTCGGGACGATAAAAATAATGAACCCCAGCCTGACTGAATCACCCGCGCTGTCGCGGCGCGGCGTCTTGAAAATCGGCCTGTGCGCCAGCGCGTTTCTCGCCACTGCCGGTCTTGGCGCCAGCCTCAGCGGCTGCTCCAGTAGTACGCCGGCCAGTGGCTTTGCGATGCTGCGCGCCAGTGACCTGCCGTTTTTGCGTGCGGTGATCCCGGTGCTGCTGGAAGGCGCGGCCAGCGCCGAGGCGGTAGTCGCTGGCATTGACGACACCCTGAAAAAGCTCGACTACAGCCTGCAGCACTTGTCGCCAGAAATGTTCAAGCTCACCCAGCAGTTATTTGACGTGCTGAGCATGGGTATTACCCGCGGCCCGTTGACCGGTATCTGGGGCAGTTGGGAAAACACCAGCAGCGAACAGATCCGCAACTTCCTGCATCGCTGGGAGAACAGCTACCTGAACCTGCTGCGCATGGGCCAGGGCTCGCTGCTCAAGCTGGTGATCATGGCCTGGTACTTCCGGCCCGCGTCCTGGGCCCATTGCGGCTACCCCGGCCCGCCGAAGATCTGATTCGCATCCCCCACAATAAAAACCAGAGACGAACCTGATGCCCGTACCCGATCTGTTCCGCGACGGCCTGGCCCGAGGCTGGAAAACCCACAACGGCGCCTCCCTCGACAGCGACCTGACCCTGGAAGCCGATGTAGCCATTATCGGCAGCGGTGCCGGAGGCGGCACCACCGCCGAAATCCTCAGCGCCGCCGGCTACAAAGTGTTGTTGATCGAAGAAGGCCCGCTCAAGACCAGCAACGACTTCAAGCTGCTGGAGGACGAAGCCTATGCCAGCCTTTACCAGGAGGGCATCGGGCGCATGAGCAAGGACGGCGCCATCACTATCCTGCAAGGCCGGGCGGTGGGCGGCACCACCTTGATCAACTGGACCTCCAGCTTTCGCACACCCGACGCCACCCTCGCCCACTGGGCCAGCGAATACGCAGTGAAGGGTCACAGCAGCGCGGAAATGGCGCCCTGGTTCGAAAAAATGGAGCAGCGCCTGGGCATCGCGCCGTGGGCGCTGCCGCCGAATGCCAACAACGACGTGATCCGCAAAGGCTGCGAAAAACTCGGCTACAGCTGGCATGTGATCCCACGCAACGTGCGCGGCTGCTTCAACCTGGGTTATTGCGGCATGGGCTGCCCGGTCAACGCCAAGCAATCGATGCTGGTGACGACTATCCCCTCCACCCTGGAAAACGGCGGCGAGCTGCTGTACCTGGCCCGCGCCGAACAGCTCAAATACAGCGGCGACACTATCAGCAGCCTGGAGTGCGTGGCCATGGACGAACGCTGCGTGGCACCCACCGGACGCAAGATCAGCGTGAAGGCCAGGCACTACGTGTTGTCGGGCGGCGGCATCAACAGCCCGGCCCTGCTGATGCGCTCGGACGCGCCCGACCCGCATTCGCGGCTGGGCAAACGCACCTTTCTGCATCTGGTCAACTTCTCCGCCGGGTTGTTCGATGAAGTGATCAACCCGTTCTACGGTGCGCCGCAGTCGATCTATTCCGACCATTTCCAATGGCAGGACGGCACCACTGGCAAAATGTCCTACAAGCTTGAAGCGCCGCCCTTACATCCTGGATTGGCCAGCACCTTGTTCGGGGGCTATGGCACGCAGAACGCACTGGACATGAATCGACTGCCCCACACCCACGCCATGCTCGCACTGCTGCGCGACGGTTTTCACCCCGACAGCCTGGGCGGCACTGTGGAACTGCGTGGTGACGGCACGCCAGTGCTCGACTATCAAGTCTCACCCTACGCCTGGGATGGCCTGCGCCGGGCCTTCCACAGCATGGCCGAGATCCAGTTCGCCGCGGGGGCCAAATCGGTCAAGCCCTTGCATCACGACGCACGGTTCGTGAACACCTTGGCCGAAGCACGCAGCGTGATTGACGGCTTGAGTCTGGAATTGCACCGCACAACCCTGGGCAGCGCCCATGTGATGGGCGGTTGTGCCATGGGCGAAGACCCGAAAAACGCCGTGGCCGACAGCCTTGGCCGCCATCATCAGTTGCGCAACTTGTCGATCCACGATGGCTCGTTGTTCCCCACCAGCATTGGCGCCAACCCGCAATTGTCGGTGTACGGATTGACCGCGCAACTGGCGACAGCATTGGCCGAACGTCTGAAAACGGCATGAAAAAGCCTGGGATTAACGACCTCTATCTACATAAGTCGACTTGGCCGACCGGGATGGCTGCGATACCATCCGGTTCCCCAACGGACTCCGCCAGGACGACGCGATGAACCGAGTGTTGTACCCAGGTACCTTCGACCCGATTACCAAAGGCCATGGCGATCTGGTCGAACGCGCCTCTCGCCTGTTCGACCATGTGATCATCGCGGTCGCGGCCAGCCCCAAGAAAAACCCGCTGTTTCCCCTGGAACAGCGCGTGGAGCTGGCGCGCGAGGTCACCAAGCACCTGCCTAACGTGGAAGTAGTGGGCTTTTCGACGCTGCTGGCGCATTTCGCCAAGGAGCAGAACGCCAATGTGTTCCTGCGTGGCCTGCGCGCGGTATCGGACTTCGAATACGAATTCCAGCTGGCCAACATGAACCGCCAACTGGCGCCGGATGTGGAAAGCCTGTTCCTTACGCCGTCGGAACGTTATTCGTTCATTTCCTCGACGTTAGTCCGTGAAATCGCGGCGTTGGGCGGAGATATCACCAAGTTCGTCCATCCTGCGGTGGCAGATGCACTGACCCTGCGCTTCAAGAAGTAAGACCGCTCAAGCGGCGCCTGCTCGCACTGCGGGCGCCAATGCGGCACAATTGCGCGCATTAGTTTTCAGATGCCTTGGCCGTGCGCCCTGGCAGGAGTTTCCATGTCCCTGATCATCACCGACGATTGCATCAACTGCGACGTCTGCGAACCCGAGTGCCCGAACGCTGCGATCTCCCAAGGCGAAGAGATCTATGTGATCGACCCTAACCTGTGCACCCAGTGCGTTGGCCATTACGACGAACCCCAGTGCCAGCAGGTTTGCCCGGTGGATTGCATTCCGCTGGATGAGGCACATCCTGAGACTGAAGAGCAGTTGATGGAGAAGTACCGGAAGATTACCGGTAAGGCTTGAGCTTCTTTAGTGCCTGTGAGGCCCCATCGGGGGCAAGCCCCCCCCACACTTGGAACGCATTTCAATGTGGGAGGGGGCTTGCCCCCGATGGCGATATCAGCCATCACACAGCACTCAGCTCTGACACCTAGGGCAAAACACACTCGCCCGCTGCCCCAGCACCACATTGCGCAACTCGGTCCCGCAGACCTTGCACGCCTCGCCGCCACGGCCATACACGTACAGTTCCTGCTGGAAATACCCCGGCTGCCCGTCGCCGCCGATAAAGTCCCGCAGCGTAGTACCGCCCCGCTCGATAGCAGCGGCCAGCACCCGCTTGATCTCAATCGCCAGCTTCAAATAGCGCCCGCGTGAAATGCCACCGGCCGCACGCCGCGGGTCAATACCCGCCGCAAACAGCGCTTCCGTCGCATAGATATTGCCCACCCCCACCACGACCGCGTTGTCCATGATGAACGGCTTCACAGCCATCGACTTGCCGCGCGACAGCTGGAACAAACGTTCGCCGTCAAACAGCTCGGTCAAGGGCTCCGGCCCCAGGCGAATCAGCAGTTCGTGGTTGTGCGGGTCCTGGCTCCAGAGCATTGCACCGAAACGTCGAGGGTCGGTGTAGCGCAGGGCCAGGCCGGATTCGAGTTCGATGTCGACATGCTCATGCTTGAGTGCAGGCATGCCCACCTCTACCAGGCGTAGGTTGCCCGACATGCCCAAGTGACTGATCAAGGTGCCTACTTCGGCATTGATCAACAGGTACTTGGCCCGCCGTTCCACCAGCACGATGCGCTGCCCGGACAGGCGCACATCCAGATCTTCCGGGATCGGCCAGCGCAGGCGCCGTTCACGCACCACCACACGGCTGACGCGCTGGCCTTCCAGGTGCGGGGCAATCCCGCGCCGGGTCGTTTCGACTTCTGGTAACTCGGGCATGTGTACCTCTTGAATAACGGTTCAGTGCGCGCCCAGTTCGCGAATCGACAACTTCAGGCTCTCGAAGTCGTAGTCCGACAGGCCTACGTAATCCAGCACCAGATGGCCAATCGCGTTCCACTCATGGTCCACAGCCTGGTTGCCCAGCACGCGACAGGACGAACAGATATGCTCGGCCATCTTCAAAATCGCCAGCAGGTTTTTAAGCTGCGGATTGCGCGACGTCTCATCGCTGAAAATCGCCAGGGCGTTGTGGTGATTGGCGATCGCGTCGGTGACATGTTCCGGCAGGCGCCAGGACTTGGCGGTGTAGTACCCGACCACTGCATGGTTGGTGTTGAACGCGTTGTTTTCGGTATCGACCACGCGGCAATCCGAGCTGGCGTTGGCGTAAGCCTGTTCCAGCACCGCCATGTAGTTGGGGAAACGCTTGAGCATAAGCGGCACACCACAATCGTGGAACAGGCCCAAGGCATACGCTTCATCGACAGTCTGGGAGCCGGTGCGCTTGGCCAGGGTGAGGCAGGTCATGGCTACATCCTGGGCGGTGTCCCAGAAGCGGTTGAGGGTGACGATGGTGTCGTCGCTCATCTCGCCCTTGATCGACAGGGCATTGATCAGGTTGATCACCGAGCGGCTGCCCAGCAGGTTAACCGCACGCTGGATCGAGGCAATCTTGTTGCTCAAGCCGTAATACGACGAGTTGACGATCTTGAGCAACGCGCCAGACAAGCCTGGGTCCTGGGCGATCAGCCGTGCGATCACTTCCAGGTCCGGGTCGGGCATGTACTGCTCCATCTGCAAATCCACCATGATCTGCGGTTGGGGCGGCACGCTGATGCCTTGCAGGACCTGTTGGATCTGCTCGGCGGAAAGCTCTTGGGACATAAGTACACACTCTGGGCTAGGCGCGAATTCTAACCCTTATGAAGACCCGGCCGACACCCAAATGCCCGATTGAAACCGGACTAAATGTGGGAGGGGCGGTGCGACGATTCGACTTGCTCCCGATAGCGGTGAATCAGCCACTTGGATATCAGCTTATGCACTGCTATCGGGAGCAAGCCCCCTCCCACATGTCCGGCGGTGTCTCCAAGTAATGCACAACACGCTATACTCCCGCTCTTTTTTCCGGAGCGACGTCATGTCCCTGCCAAGCCTGCGTCTCAAAGCCAACGCCGATCGTCGTTTGCGCAACGGCCACCTGTGGGTCTACAGCAACGAAATCGACGTGGCCGCCACACCACTCCATGGCTTCCAGGCAGGCGACCAGGCGATCCTGGAAGCGGCCGGCGGCAAGACTCTCGGCATCGTGGCCATGAGCCCGAACAACCTGATCTGTGCCCGCCTGCTGTCGCGCGACATCAAGTTGCCGTTGGACAAGTCGCTGCTGGTGCACCGCCTGAACGTCGCCCTGTCCCTGCGTGACCGCCTGTTCGACAAGCCGTTCTATCGCCTGGTCTACGGTGATTCCGACCTGCTGCCGGGCCTGGTGGTCGACCGTTTCGGCGACATCCTGGTGGTACAGATCGCCTCGGCGACCATGGAAGCCCATAAAGAAGACGTGATCGCCGCGCTGACCCAAGTGCTCAAGCCGAGCGGCATCCTGTTCAAGAACGACTCCGCCGCGCGTGACGCCGAAGGCCTCAACCGCTACGTCGAAACCGTGTTCGGCCTGGTGCCGGAGTGGGTTGCGCTGGAAGAAAACGGCGTGAAATTCGAAGCCCCGGTGATCCAAGGCCAGAAAACCGGCTGGTTCTACGACCACCGCATGAATCGCGCCCGCCTGGCCCCGTATGCCAAGGGCAAGCGTGTGCTCGACCTGTACAGCTACATCGGCGGCTGGGGCGTGCAAGCCGCCGCCTTTGGCGCCAGTGAAGTGTTCTGCGTCGATGCGTCGGCCTTCGCCCTCGACGGCGTCGAGCGCAACGCCGCGCTGAACGGTGTTGCCGAGAAGATGACCTGCATCGAAGGCGACGTATTCGAAGCCCTCAAGGAACTGAAAGCCAGCGAAGAGCGCTTCGACGTGATCGTCGCCGACCCACCGGCCTTCATCAAGCGCAAGAAAGACATGAAGAACGGCGAAGGCGCCTACCGCCGCCTCAACGAGCAAGCCATGCGCCTGCTCAGCAAGGACGGCATCCTCGTCAGCGCCTCGTGCTCCATGCACCTGCCGGAAGATGATCTGCAGAACATCCTGCTGACCAGTGCCCGCCACCTGGACCGCAATATCCAGATGCTCGAACGTGGCGGTCAGGGCCCGGACCATCCGGTGCATCCGGCGATTGTCGAGACACGGTATATCAAGAGCATTACGTGCCGGTTGCTACCCAATAGCTAATTGAAACCGAGTCATCTGTAGGAGCGAGCTTGCTCGCGAAGAACGAATAGACGCCACGGGCTACCTGATAGCGCTGCGTTATCGTTAACGTTCTTCGCGAGCAAGCTCGCTCCTACAATGATGGCGCACATCAATACGGGAAGGTTCTTACAGCGGTATTGATTGAATTCCATTTTTCGCAGACTAGTATCGGTTTCTGGTTTTACTCCGGAAAACAAAAACAATGTCTGGGCACACCCTCTCCCGCTTTATGCTTATCACCTGCATTTCCCTGATCAGCTTTTTCCCGATCAATATCCTGCTCCCTTCATTTCCCGCGCTGTCCAACCAGTTCCACACGCCCAGCGCAGACATCGCGCTGTCCATCAGCCTGTTCACCCTAGTGTTTTCGATCTCACAACTGGTCGCCGGCCCGCTGTCGGATAAATGGGGGCGCAAGGAAGTGCTGCTTGGCTGCATCACGCTATCAATCATTGGCGCAATAGGCTGCGCGATGGCGTCGGACTACCTGACCTTCCTACTGTTTCGCACGGCACAGGCCATGGGCTGCGGGTTCTTCGTGTTGGGCCATGCGCTGGTGGAAGACCTTTTCGAGGAACAGGACCGCGCCCGCGTGCGCCTCTATTACATGACCTTGAGCGGTTCGTTTGTCGCGCTGTCGCCGCTGATCGGCTCCTGGCTGCAAACTACGTTCGACTGGCAAGGCAGCTTCTATGGTTTTGCGTTGATGGCGCTGGGCATGTTGATCCATGCGTTCTGTATCCTGCCGTCGAAGTCCTCCGGCCCACACCGCGAGCCGGTATCCATCATCGGCACACTCAAGGCTGTGGCACGCAATCGCGATTTCCTGCGCTACTGGTGGATCGCCGCCCTGGTGTTCGCCTGCTACTTCGCCTTGATCAGCGTGACACCGTTGATTTTCATGGACTCGCTGAAACTCACCGAGTACCAGTACGCGCTGGTGCTGATGGTGTACGGCCTGGCCTATCTGCTCGGCGGTGTGGTGGCCTCTTATCTGCAAAAACACATCTCGCTGTCCCGACAAATCAATATCGGCCTTGGATTGTTGCTCCTCGCCGGTGTATCGCTGGCGCTGATCGTCAGCCTTGAGGTGATCACCACCGCAACCCTGCTGATCCCTATGCTGGTCAGCGCGCTGGCCGTCACCCTGGTGCGCCCGGCCGCCATTTCTGCAGCGATGTTGCTGTTCTCAAGCAGCGCGGGCACGGCGGCGTCAGCGGGTAACAGCATCATGTTCTTCACCGCTGCAATCAGCAGCGCAGCACTTGCGCAAACCGGAACCCATTTGCTGATGACCATTGCCGTCAGCTTCATTGCTTTCAGCCTGTGGGGTTGGCTGACGAATGCCAGGATCAATCGCTGACGCCTCCCCCTGTAGGAGCGAGCTTGCTCGCGAAGAACGAATAGACGCCACGGGCTATCTGATAGCGCTGCGTTATCGTTAACGTTCTTCGCGAGCAAGCTCGCTCCTACAGGTAACGGTGCGTCATAGCCAGATGGCATCCCATAGTGGGTATTGGCCAATGTGCTCGACCAAACCCGCACGCAATGGGTTCGCGACGATGTAGCGAGCCATTGCCTTCAAGTCCTCCTCACGGCGCAGCGCCCGGTCGAAATAGCCTTTTTGCCAAAGCACTCCGAAGGACTGTCTTGCCTTATTGATTGCACGGGCACTTCGCGATTTGGTTCGCTGCATGAGCCTGGGCAAATCGCCGTTGTGCAACTCGACCAGCCAGTGGAAATGGTCAGGCATGACCACCCATGCCAGTGACGTTGCATCTGCATCTTCCTGAGCCTTTCTGAATTCGCGAACCAGCAAGCGACCTATATACCAGTCTTGAAAAATGCGTTGCCGTTGATGGGTGACAGCCGTTAGCAAGTAGATACAGCCCGATTCTGAGTAACGCCCTTTACGCAGCCGATGAGCATTTTGCTGGGTGGACATTCCTTCGTCCTCTTCTGTGATTGGAAGATGAACGGTAGGAGCCAACGGGCCAGCGAGCCGTTAAACAGTGGTTCTGGATATGTCTTGCCATTGTAGGAGCGAGCTTGCTCGCGAAGAACGAATAGACGCCACGGGCTATCTGATAGCGCTGCGTTGTCGTTGACGATTTTCGCGAGCAAGCTCGCTCCTACAGGTAGACGGCCATTCCCTCCAGCCGCCAGCGGTGTAGAATCGGCCCTATTCATCGCCAGTCATCCCCCGGCGGGTTTATGAGCTCGAGGCCCAAGCACGCGGCGATCCCGCGACGCGAGTGGCAACTTCCGGACACACGGCCATTTTTCGGGTGTTCCAGTCGTCAATTAGAAGCTCACTCCCCTTTAGTACTTGATTAGCCGCCCGGAGTGCTCCAATGCCTGATTACCGCTCGAAAACATCCACCCACGGCCGCAACATGGCCGGCGCGCGCGCACTGTGGCGTGCCACGGGGATGAAAGATGACGACTTCAAGAAGCCGATTATCGCGATTGCCAACTCCTTCACCCAGTTCGTACCCGGTCACGTCCACCTCAAGGACCTGGGCCAACTGGTCGCCCGTGAAATCGAACGCGCCGGCGGTGTAGCGAAAGAATTCAACACCATCGCCGTGGATGACGGCATCGCCATGGGCCATGACGGCATGCTGTACTCGCTGCCGAGCCGCGAGATCATCGCCGACTCCGTGGAGTACATGGTCAACGCCCACTGCGCCGACGCCATCGTGTGCATCTCCAACTGCGACAAGATCACCCCCGGTATGTTGATGGCTGCCTTGCGCCTGAACATCCCGGTGATCTTCGTTTCCGGCGGGCCAATGGAAGCCGGCAAGACCAAGCTCGCTTCCCACGGCCTCGACCTGGTAGACGCCATGGTGATCGCCGCCGATTCCAGCGCTTCTGACGAGAAGGTCGCGGAATACGAGCGCAGCGCCTGTCCAACCTGCGGTTCGTGCTCCGGCATGTTCACCGCCAACTCGATGAACTGCCTGGTCGAAGCCTTAGGTCTCGCGTTGCCGGGCAACGGTTCTACCCTCGCCACCCACAGCGATCGCGAACAGCTGTTCCTGCAGGCCGGCCGCACCATCGTCGAGCTGTGCAAGCGTTACTACACCGAGAACGATGAGTCGGTATTGCCACGCAATATCGCCAACTTCAAGGCGTTCGAAAACGCCATGACCCTGGACATCGCCATGGGCGGTTCCACCAACACCATCCTGCACCTGCTGGCCGCCGCCCAGGAAGCCGAGATCGATTTCGACCTGCGCGACATCGACCGCCTGTCCCGTCACGTGCCACAGCTGTGCAAGGTCGCGCCGAACATCCAGAAGTACCACATGGAAGACGTGCACCGCGCCGGCGGAATCTTCTCGATCCTCGGCTCCCTGGCCCGTGGCGGCCTGCTGCACACCGACCTGCCGACCGTGCACAGCAAGTCCATTGCCGAAGGCATCGCCAAGTGGGACATCACCCAGACCGACGACGAAGCCGTGCACACCTTCTTCAAGGCCGGCCCGGCGGGCATCCCGACCCAGACCGCGTTCAGTCAGTCGACCCGTTGGGACAGCCTGGACACCGACCGTGAAAACGGCTGCATCCGCAGTGTCGAGCACGCCTACTCCCAAGAAGGCGGCCTGGCCGTGCTGTACGGCAACATCGCCCTCGACGGCTGCGTAGTGAAAACCGCGGGTGTGGATGAATCCATCCACGTCTTCGAAGGCCGCGCCAAGATCTACGAAAGCCAGGACAGCTCGGTTCGCGGCATCCTCGCCGACGAGGTCAAGGAAGGCGACATCGTGATCATCCGCTACGAAGGCCCCAAAGGCGGCCCGGGTATGCAGGAGATGCTCTACCCCACCTCGTACCTGAAATCCAAGGGCCTGGGCAAAGCCTGTGCGCTGCTGACCGACGGGCGTTTCTCCGGCGGCACCTCGGGCTTGTCCATCGGCCACGCTTCGCCGGAAGCCGCTGCTGGTGGCGCCATCGGCCTGGTGCAGGATGGCGACAAGGTGCTGATCGACATTCCGAACCGCTCGATCAACCTGTTGATCAGCGACGAAGAACTGGCTGCCCGCCGGATCGAGCAGGACAAGAAGGGCTGGAAGCCGGTGGAAAAGCGTCCGCGTAAAGTTACTACCGCGTTGAAGGCCTACGCGTTGCTGGCCACCAGTGCCGACAAGGGTGCTGTTCGCAACAAAGCCATGCTCGACGGCCTGTAAGCCCCGCGCATGAAAATGCCCCGCCAGGTGCGGGGCATTTTTTTGCCTGGAGATAACCCAAAGCACAATGATGATCAACATGTGGGAGGGGGCTTGCTCCCGATAGCGGTGGGTCAGCCAATATCAATGTTTGCTGGACCGACGTCTTCGCGGGCAAGCCCCCCTTCCACAGAAGTGATGCTTCAGGTTTTAGAACTGTGGGGTGTAAGTCATGGTGAACATTACATTGCGTGGGTCGCCGTAGTAGTTGCTGCCCCAGTTCGCGTTGTAGGCCGGGATGTAATACTTCTTGTCGAACATATTGTTCAGGTTCGCCGCCACGCTGAATTCCTGATTGATTTTGTAAGCCACTCGCGAATCCCACAGTGCATTGCCCGGCACGCTGAATGTGCGGTCATAGGCTTCGGTGCTGCTTTGCGCAGTCACGCCGGCACCCACGCTGAACTTTTGCCAGTCGCCCGGCAACTGGTAATCACCCCAGACCTTAAGTTGATGCTTGGGTGTCCAAGTGCTGAATATCTTGCCCTCGTAGGTGTCGTCCTTGAGGAATTTGGTGGTGTTGTAGGTATAACTGGAAACCAGCTGCAACCCCGGCAACACCTCGCCGCTCAAGGTGGCTTCGAAGCCTTGGCTACGCACCTTGCCCGAGGCAACCGAGCAGTACCAGCCATTGCAGTTCATCGGCCCTTGCAGGTCCTGGACGCCACGGTTTTGCTGGTCATAGCGAAAGATCGCAAACGAGGTGTTGAGCCGACCGTCCGCCAGTTCGCCCTTGATACCCAACTCGTAGTTCTTGCCCTCGATGGGCTTGAGCAAAGAGCCCGAGGTGGTCAGGTTGGTTTGCGGCTCAAAGGCATCGGCGTAGCTCGCGTAGGCCGACCATTGTTCGTTCAGGGCGTAGACCAGGCCGGCATAGGGCGTGACCTTGCCGGAGGTCTGCGTGGCGCTTTCTTCCGGCGCCTGATACACACCGCGCATACCATTCTGGCCCAAGTAGGAGTACTCATACCAACTGGTGCGAGCGCCCAGAATCAGCGTCAGCGGGTCCAGCACCTTCACACGCCAGGTGCCGTAAATGCCCTTCTGGCGAATGTCATACCAACTCTTGGATGCATTGCCTGCCTGGAACAATTGGTTTTTGTCGCGCTGAGGGCGGTTGTGATCAATATTGAAGATATCAGCGCCCGCCGTCGCCGCGCGCGCCCATTGGTCATCGGTGGTGAGTTTGGAGTAGTTGGCACCCAGCACCACCTCCTGCTGTAATCCCAGGCCTTCGAACTTGCCGTTTACATACGCGTCAGCGCCACGGCTCTTGGTATTGAAGTCGGTCACCCAGTCCACATAGCGAACGTTGCCCACATCGCCGGGGTTGGGAATTGTGTCCCAGGTGGCTTGGTAGGTCGCGTCATTGTGTTCATCCATGGCGACCAGTGCCGCCTTAAATTTCCAGTCATCGTTGAAGCGATGTTCCAAGTCGGCGAACACTTGGGTCTGGTTGTTGACGGCACGGTTCCAGCTGGCACCGACAAAGGTCGAGCGCGGCAGACCGATGTCATTGCCGTTGGCATACCGCGGCAGCGACATGAAGTTGGGGCGCGAATGGCCTTTCTGGTTACTGATACCCACGCCGACGGTGGTTTCGGGGGTGAAGTCATAATCGACGGCGGCGTAGACCGTCTGGTTCCAGCCGCCGGCATAGTCGACGAAGGAATCAGTGGTGTCATAGTCCGCCACGAAACGGCCACGCAACGTGCCTTCGGCGTTGAGTGGGCCACCCGCGTCGACCTGGGTGCCGTAGTGGTCCCACGAACCGGCCTTGGCGGTGATGGTCACGGTCGGGTCCTGTTGGCCGCGCTTGCGTACCAGGTTCATGGTGCCACCGGGGCTATTGGCGCCTTGCAGCAATGCAGCCGGGCCTCGCAGGGTTTCGACGCGGTCGTAGATCGCCATGTTTTCGGTGAGGTAACTGCCCAGTGTGTAGGTGTTACGCGCAATCGGCACCCCGTCGTATTCCAGGGTGCCCACTTCAAAGCCACGGGAATAGATGAACATGCCGGGGCCTGGGGATTTGGTCGCGGTCAGGCCGGGCGTGCGCTTGACCACTTCGGAGAGCTTGGTGGTGTTCTGGTCATCCATCTGCTTGCGGGTCATGACGCTGACCGATTGTGGGATGTCCTTGAGCTTTTGTTCACCTTTGCCAAGGGTCACGGCGCCCGTGGTGTAGGAGCCGCTGCCTTCAGTGGTAGCGCCCAGGCGTTCGGCGCTGATGGTGGTGGCACCGACCTCGATGGCAGAGCCTGTGGCTACACGTTTTTCCAGGGTGACGGTGTCGGCATTGATAAATGCCGCGCTCAGCCCCGTCCCACCGAGCAATTGCCCCAATGCCTGGCGCTGATCAAGCGTGCCGCGTACACCCGGCGAAACTACACCTTGGGTCAATTCCCCCGAGACCAGTACCTGCACCCGCGTCACCGCCGAAAACGCCGCCAACGCACCATCGAGGCTTTGTCCTGCAATATCGAAACGGTAGGCCTGGGCCTGGGTAGTCTCGGTGGCCTGCACATACAGCGGCGCGGCGCCGCTGGCGATGGAAATGGCCAGTGCAAGCAAGGGCCGTGCAGCGAATCGGTGTGCCATGGATAGTGCTCCCCAGTGCAAAAAGTCTGTGATCGGCGCCGCACTACTTGAGAGTGCTTACTATTTGCGCCTCAGTGATCAAGGACGAACGCTTGACGGGAAACCCTGAAAGTTTTTTGAGAAAGTTGTTATTACGACGCCTTGCCTTCACGCAATACCAATAAATACGGGGTGTAGTACTCGGCGCGCAGATTGAGTGTGTATTCCAGCGCCTTGATCACAGCGTCATGCTTGTCGATTTCGAACACCCCGGATACCACCCGATTACGCAACGCATCGCCCAGTACCAAAGTCTGTCCCGGCCAGTACCGGTTCAGCTCGCTGACCACTTCTGACAGGGGTTGCTGGCGGAACACAAGTTGCCGCTGGCGCCAGGCAAACCCGCGGACCGGGTCGAAGCCATGCACCTCGGCCAGGTGCCGGTCCTGGTATTCCACCGCCCGTCCTGGCTCCAGATAAACCGGCTCACCACCACCCGAACTGACCTGCACCTTGCCCTGCGCCACTTGCACGCGAGTTTGAGCATCACGTCTCATCACGCTGAATTGAGTACCAACCACCTTCACCCAACCGCCACCGGACTGCACCACGAACGGCCGCACCGGGTCCTTGGTCACTTCGAAAAAACCTTCGCCACGCAGCAGGCGGATCTGACGTTCGCCCGCGCTCATGCGCACCTGCACCGCGCTGTCGGTATTGAGTTGCAGGTGAGAGCCGTCGGCCAGTTCGATACGAAGCGACTCCCCGGTGCCGGTGGCGTAGTCGGCGCGCAGGCGGTCGAGCCAGGGCGTGTTGTGCACCGTAAGCCCCACTGCCAGCAAAACGGCAGCGGCATAGGCCCAGCGGCGCGCCGGTTTGCGCCAGGCGGCTTGTTCGGCACGGCGTACCACGCGCGCCGGTTCACGCAGGCCACCGAGCAGCACCTGGACTTCCTGCCAGGCCCGATCCTGGGCATCGCCCTGCCCGAGCCAGGCGGCGAAGCTGTCCAGTTCGGCGGGCGTAACGTCGTCGGCCTGCAGGCGAAAATACCAGCCGCTGGCTTCGTCGAACATTTCATCGGCAGTGGATAGGTCGGTCATGACCGGCGTCCTTGTTCATCGCAAGCCAGCTGCGTCTTGATATAGCCACGGCATTCAATCAAGGCGCGACGCAATTGATATTCCACACTGCGCGGGCTGATCGACAAGCGCTCGCCGATCTCGCGATAGGAAAGTTCGTCGACATGATAAAGCAGGAAGATCTGCCGAGTCGCTTCGGGCAACGCCAGGATGGCAGCCTGCATTAACTGTTCCTGCTGGTAGGCCGCCAATTGCTCATCGGCACCTGGGTTGCTGCACGGCAGTTCATCGCTGGGCTCCCCGGCATCCAGGCGCTCGCGGCGGATGGCCTGGCGCTGATGATCGCGCACCAGGTTGCTGGCGATGGTGAAAAGGAAGGCAGGAAGGTTATCGATTTTGTCGCCGGAATCCAGCCGCGCCAGGCGCAGGAAAGACTCCTGGGTCAGGTCGGCGGCCACTTGGGCGCTGCCGGTGCGCCGAGTGACGAAGGCTTCGAGGGCTTTCTTCTGCTCCGCGAACAGGCGCGCGATCTGCGAATTCCAGGAGGACACAGCACTACCTTGAAAAAGAACGGACGGTTCAGGGAGTGCGCACGCTAGCAGAAGATGAGATTTGTTCGCAATTGATATCTATTTATTGCCCTGGGCTTCAGATAGCCATCGGGGGCAAGCCCCCTCCCACATTTTGATTTGTGAACACTTTCAAATGTGGGAGCCGGCTTGCCTGCGATAAGGGCGACTCGGTTTTACTGGATGTCCTCCGGCTTGACGATCACCCAGTTCTTGTCCGCCGTCACTGGCAGTCCTTCCTTGGCTTGCGCCGCGGCGTGCTTGGCGATCATGCCGTTAAGCTGGGTCATGTATTTGTCCTTGCGGTTGATCCACAGGTGGATGCCACCCTTGGCCACGTCCACATCGTGGAACAGCATGTAGCCGTCGCTGGTCGGCGTATCGCCGCCGACGATCACCGGTTTTTTCCATTCGTCGATGTAGGTGAGGATCGCCGCGTGCTTGCCGGCCATCCAGGTTGCCGGGGTCCACAGGTAAGGGGTCAGCTCCAGGCCAAGGTTGGCTTCCTGGTCATATTTGCCGGCGGCTATCTGCTTGCGGGCGGTGGTCAGCTCGCCGGTCTTGCGATCCTTGAGCAGCGTGCTGACGCCAATGACGTTCTCGGGCTTGACGTTGTAGCCGTACTTCGGATCGGCGGCGACCATGCGCACCAGCTCCTCGGAAGCAGCGGTCATCACATACACCTCGATGCCGTTTTCCATCAGCTTGTTATATAGCTCAGCCTGGCCGGTAAAGACTTTCGGCGGCTGCACTTCGGACTGCTTCACCGCATCGCCGTCGAAGTAACTGACCGGCACCGGCTTGCCGGACGCCATCAGCTCGTCGACCTGGACCTTGAGTTCCTTGAGGGTGAAGCCGGAGAACACCTGGGCGACCCACGGGTAGCAAACCATGTCGTCGACTTCACAAAGGCGATAGTAGTAGCTGAACAGGCTTTCCTTATGCTCGGCGGTATCTTTGAACGGCATCAGCTTGAGCGAAGGATCGAGGCTGTCGCGGGTGATCAGGCCCTTGTTTTCCATGTACGGCAGCAGCGACTCTTCGAGGTCGTAGCGGTAGCTGGTGTTGTCCATGTCGAACACCGCATAGTTACCCTTGTTGGCGTTGGCGGCGATCATTGCGTTCAACTGTTTGGCGGCAGGCGCCGGCCAGTGTTTCAACTCGGTGGCGGCGAACGCCTGGCTGGCGAGTCCGAGGCAGAAGGCGGCGGATATCAGTAGTTTCGGCGCGAGCTTCATAGGCGTTGTCTCCCTCAAGTGAAAGACATCGACGCTAACAAATCCGTATGACAGTTATCGCCCGGGCGCGACCGCTTGCGTCTTGATCACGCCAAGGCCATACGCATGCGCGCCAGCGCCTTATTCCAAAAACGACAGTTACCATTCCATATCGGTATTAAATCATTATATTTCATGCTGTTAGGCTTCCCGGTTCGCAATCGCAGGCTCACGCGATTGGCTGCCTTCTCAACGGAGCTTCAATGAATCTGCCCCTGATTCTCAATTTATTGGTGTTCGTGGCCCTTTTGCTGGGCCTGGCACAAACCCGTCGTACGAACTGGAGCCTGGCCAAGAAGGTGCTCTTCGCCTTGGTCCTGGGCGTGCTGTTCGGTGCGGCCTTGCACACGATCTACGGCGACGGCAACCCGGTGCTCAAAGCCTCCATCGGCTGGTTTGACCTGGTCGGCAACGGCTATGTGCAACTGCTGCAAATGATCGTGATCCCACTGGTGTTCGCCTCGATCCTCAGTGCCGTGGCGCGTCTGCATAACGCTTCGTCATTGGGCAAGATCAGCTTCCTGACCATCGGCACGCTGCTGTTCACCACCGCCATCGCGGCGCTGATCGGCATCGGCCTGACCAACCTGTTTGGCCTCACCGCCGAAGGCTTGGTGGCCGGCACCCAGGAAATGGCGCGCCTGCAAGTGATCCAGAGTGATTACGCCGGTAAGGTTGCCGACCTGAATATCCCGCAATTGCTGCTGTCGTTCGTGCCGGCCAACCCGTTCGCCGACCTGGCCCGGGCCAAGCCGACGTCGATCATCAGCGTGGTGATTTTCGCCGCCTTCCTGGGGGTCGCCGCACTGCAACTGCTCAAGGATGACGTGGAGAAAGGCCAGAAGGTCGTCAACGCCATCGACACCCTGCAAGCCTGGGTGATGCGCCTGGTGCGCCTGGTGATGAAGCTGACCCCGTACGGCGTATTGGCGCTGATGACCAAGGTGGTCGCCGGCTCCAACCTGCAAGACATCATCAAGCTCGGCAGTTTCGTGGTGGTGTCGTACCTGGCCCTGGGCCTGATGTTCGTGGTGCACGGCCTGCTGCTGTCCCTGGCCGGGATCAACCCGCTGCGCTTCTTCCGAAAGGTCTGGCCGGTGCTGACCTTTGCCTTTACCAGCCGCTCCAGCGCAGCGAGCATCCCGCTGAGCATCGAGGCACAGACCCGTCGCCTGGGCATCCCGCAATCCATCGCCGGCTTCGCCGCCTCGTTTGGCGCGACCATCGGCCAGAACGGTTGCGCCGGTCTTTACCCGGCGATGTTGGCGGTGATGGTCGCGCCGACCGTGGGCATCAACCCCCTGGACCCGCTGTGGATCGCGACCCTGGTAGCGATTGTGACCTTGAGTTCGGCGGGCGTTGCCGGCGTAGGCGGTGGTGCGACCTTTGCCGCGCTGATCGTACTGCCGGCCATGGGCTTGCCGGTGTCACTGGTGGCGCTGCTGATTTCCGTGGAGCCGCTGATCGACATGGGCCGTACGGCGTTGAACGTCAATGGTTCGATGACGGCGGGGGCGATTACCAGCCAGATCATGGGGCAGACGGATAAAAAGCTGTTGAATGCCGATGAACATGCCGAACTGGCGCAGGCATAAAGGCTTATAACCTGTAGGAGCGAGCTTGCTCGCGAAGAACCTGAGGGCGCCGCGTTCATTCAGAATGCCCGCGTCATCGTTGACGATCTTCGCGAGCAAGCTCGCTCCTACACTAGTTGCGCTCCCACACTTCAAAGTTGTACGCCGGCTTATCGCCTTCAGCTGGATTCTCCAGATTCGACACCAGCTTCCACTGGTTCGTATCAAACTCTGGAAACCACGCATCCCCTTCCGGGCTCAACGCCACCCGCGTCAGATACAAGCGATCGGCCTGCTCCAGCCCCTGCGCATACAACTGCGCGCCGCCGATCAGCATCAGCTCGTCCACGCCTTGGGCCTTGGCCCATTCCTCAGCGCGTTCTACCGCCGCTTCAAGTGACGGAAAAACTTGCGCACCTTCAAGCGCCAGATCGGTCTGACGACTGACCACCAGGTTCAAGCGCCCCGGCAACGGTCGGCCCAGGGAATCCCAGGTCTTGCGCCCCATGATGATTGGCTTGCCGAGCGTGGTGGCCTTGAAATATTTGAAATCCCCCGGCAAATGCCAGGGCATGCTGTTGTCGACGCCGATCACGCGGTTTTCACCGAGGGCTGCGATCAGGCTTAAAGGGAGAGTTTTTTTCATGGCGACGAGAATACCAGAGGCGCGAGCCAGCGGTTATGCTCCAACCTCACTGAAACAACAGGATGGCGCGTGACTGCACTGACCCCCCTGCACAACCTCTGGCTGACAGAAACCGTGCGCCTGCGTGAAGAACACGCCGGCCCCCTGGAAGATTTGGAAGCCAACCGCCTGGCCCGCACGGCCGGGGGCGACCTGCCGACGCGGATCACCCAGCGCGCCTTGCACTTGGCCGAGCGCGATGGCCTGACCGGCGCCCTCACGCGCTGGCTGCAAGGCGCGCGCCTGGCGCTGGTGTTGCTGGTGGTGGTGGCCGTGATCAGCGGCGCCGGCTTGGCGTTTGCCGCACTGGGTAACGGTTTGGCCCCAGTCAACGTGTTCTGGGCCCTGGGCAGCCTGCTCGGTTTGAACCTGATCTTGCTGATCAGCTGGGCCCTGGGCCTGCTGTTTGCTGGCGAGCACAGCGCCAGTCTCGGGCGACTGTGGTTGTGGCTCAGCGAAAAACTCGCGCGTGACGCCAAGGCCGCGCAATTGGCCCCGGCATTGTTGCTGTTGCTGCAACGGCAAAAACTCAATCGCTGGGCGGTGGGTGTGCTGGTCAACAGCCTGTGGCTGCTGGCATTGCTCAGTGCCCTGGTGATTTTGCTGACGCTATTGGCCACACGGCGCTACGGCTTTGTATGGGAAACCACCATTCTCGGTGCCGACACTTTTGTCGCCGTAACCCAAGCCCTCGGCACCCTGCCCGCGCTGCTGGGCTTCAACGTGCCGAGCGTCGACATGATCCGCGCCAGCGGCGATTCCGCGCTGAATATCGAAAGCGCCCGCCAAGCCTGGGCTGCCTGGCTGGTGGGCGTATTGCTGGTCTACGGCCTGCTGCCCCGACTGATTCTCGCCCTGCTCTGCCTGTGGCGCTGGAAGGTCGGGCGTGCCGCCTTGCGCCTGGACCTCAACCTGCCCGGCTACAGCCAGTTGCGCGACCGCCTGATGCCCAGCAGCGAACGCCTGGGGATCAACGATGTGGCGCCCGAGCAACTGCACCACGTCAGCGGTGGCGTCAGCGATATGGACAGCGACGGCGCCTTGCTGGTCGCCATCGAGCTGGACGATCAACACCCTTGGCCACCCAAGCTGCCGGCCAGCATAAAAAACGCCGGTATCCTCGACAGCCGCGAATCACGTCACAAACTGCTGGAGCAACTCAGCCGTTTCCCGCCCGCTCGCCTGGCTATCGCCTGCGACCCGCGGCGCTCACCCGACCGAGGCAGCCTGGCGCTGATCGCCGAACTGGCACGCAGCGCCGCCGCCACCCGTGTGTGGCTGCTGCAAGCACCATCGGGCCAGGCTCTGGATGCCGAACGTCTGGGTGATTGGCACACCGCGCTGCAACAGCTTGATCTAACGTTTGCCGATTGCGCGCCGCTGAACTGGCTGGAGACTGGTCATGACTAAACCGCTGAAACTCGCCGTGGTCGGCCACACCAACGTCGGCAAGACCTCACTGCTGCGCACTCTCACCCGCGATGTGGGCTTCGGCGAAGTCTCCCATCGCCCCAGCACCACGCGGCATGTCGAAGGTGCACGCTTGTCGGTGGATGGTGAAGCCTTGCTGGAACTGTACGACACGCCCGGACTGGAAGACGCCATCGCCTTGCTCGACTATCTGGAGCGCTTGGATCGCCCCGGCGAACGCCTGGACGGCCCGGCCCGCCTGGCGCGCTTCCTGGAAGGCAGCGAAGCCCGCCAGCGTTTCGAACAGGAAGCCAAGGTATTGCGCCAACTGCTGGCCTCGGACGCCGGCCTGTATGTAATCGACGCCCGCGAGCCGGTACTGGCCAAGTACCGTGACGAACTGCAGGTGCTGGCCAGTTGCGGCAAGCCATTGCTGCCGGTGCTCAACTTCGTCAGCAGCAGCGAGCATCGCGAGCCGGACTGGCGCGAAGCCCTGGCCCGCCTCGGCCTGCATGCGTTGGTGCGTTTCGACAGCGTGGCACCGCCGGAAGACGGCGAGCGCCGGCTGTATGAAAGCCTGGCCCTGCTGTTGGAAACCTCACGGCCACAGTTGCAGCGCCTGATCCTAGACCAGGAGGCCCAACGCTTGGCCCGCCAGCAAAGCGCTGCGCGGTTGATCGCCGAGCTGCTGATCGACTGCGCCGCCTGCCGTCGCAGCGTGGTCACCGAGAATGAACAGCAAGCCATCGGCGATCTGCGTAAAGCCGTGCGCCAACGCGAACAGAAGTGCGTCGAAGCCCTGCTCAAATTGTTCGGCTTCCGCCCGCAGGATGCCGCCGCCAGTGACCTGCCGCTACTCGACGGGCGCTGGGGCGATGACTTGTTCAATCCCGAAACCCTCAAGCAGCTTGGCGTGCGGGTCGGTGGTGGAATCGCCGCCGGCGCTGCGGCCGGTGCGGGTGTGGATCTATTGGTCGGCGGCCTGACACTCGGCGCTGCAGCCCTGGCCGGTGCCATCGCCGGTGGCGCGCTGCAAACGGCGCGCAGCTACGGCAGCCGCCTGCTCGGCAAAATCAAGGGCCAGCGCGAGCTGACCGTCGACGACAGCGTGCTGCGCCTGCTTGCCCTGCGCCAACGCCAACTGCTCAAGGCTCTCAACCTGCGCGGCCATGCGGCGGTGCACAGCATCAAGGTCGACACGCCCCAGGATAAAACCTGGCGCGAGGGCAAGCTGCCCGACGCCTTGGGTAAGGCCCGCGCCCATCCGCAATGGTCGAGCCTCAACGCCCACGCCAAACTGAGCCAGGCTGAGCGCCAGGAGCAGATCCTGGCCCTGGCGCAGCAACTCATTGCGAATTGACGACTAGTGCCAGTTGAACTTCAAGTAAAGTTCAGCCAGTTGCTGGACCAGATGCTTGTCCACCTCATCGATAACACCATCCCGATTGATATCGGAATGAATGTTCCACTCAAGTTCGCCATTGTTATCAAAATCATAGGCAGCGCTCCAAGAGATTTGAGTATCCGAACTGAGCAGATCTGGCCCTTTATGCAAATGCAGGCGCACGGTGTCGGGTGTGCCGTCCCTGTAAAAGTCTTCGGAAAAAATCTTCATGTAGCGTTTTGCAGCGGACCCGCGATTAACCCAATTGATCTTCAAATAAGCATTGGCAAACCTGTCCAGCAGTACCCTATCCAGGCTGTTTTCCTGACCGTTATTGGTAACGTCTCCCCGGCTGTAGTCTATTTTCCCATCTGAGGTGAAATCATAGGCCACGACCTCATTGACCAAGCGGCTCTGATCGCATTGGGTATGTTGGTAGAATTGGAGCCGCACGGTATTTGCCCGTCCACCCCCCGTCTGGTCCTGTGCAATAACCTTTAAATAACGCACTTGTTTACTCCTTGTGTGCATACCACTTGAACTCTAGAAAGAGCTTGCACAACACTCTGATCAACGCCTTATCCAGCTCATCCACCTTGCCATTTCGATTGACATCGGTGTTGGTAAACGAGTCCATCACGGCATCCCCATCACCGTCATAAGCGCTGGCTTTATAAATAAGGGTTTCCTGCTCACCCGCGCGCTCAAGAAAATTCAATTCAATCGCATTGGGCTTACCGTTGGCGCTGTAATGCTTCACGTGCATGGTTAAACAATGTGAATGGCCGGCGCAAAAATCAAACCAACCGAGCAACATAAATGCATTCACAAATGAATGGAAAATACGTTGATCAAGGAAGTTCTCCTTGCCATCTCCGTTAATATCCCCACTGAGATGCAAATCATAAAGACCATGATCATATTCCCCCTCGCGGTCCAGGTTGAAGGCAACTTCCTCATGCATTAACCGATCAGCGCCGCATTTATCCTTCTTATAAAACCTGGCAACAACTTTATCCGCGTGATCGCGCCCGCCACGCCCCTGAGCAAAAACTTTCAAATAATGCATCACTCAATACCTATGAAAACTGAATGATTACGCTATCAGCCTCTTCAAAATTCAAACTAGCCGTCAAAACAATTTTTCCTGCGGGAGCAGACTTCAAGGTACGTAGGACGAGCTCGCCAACAGCGAGAAAGGCTTGCACTTCAACGCCTCTGTATCAGCACCATAAGAGGCATCTGCCTGGCCTGTCGGTCTCAGTTGCGCATCTCGAACGCGAGGGCTCGATGCCCATCAACATGCCGCTGACAACGGGTCTGTGTACCATTTAAATGCAAGAAAATTGCTGCACAGGGAACGGATCAGTTCCTTATCAACCTCATCCACCACTCCGTTCTTGTCCACGTCGGTATTGGTAAACCATTCCAATACACCATTACCGTAACCGTCATAAGCGGCAGCCTGAAAAGCCAGCGTAGGTTTACGCACCGTGCTGCGCCGCTCCAGAAAATGGAGTTTCACACCATTGGGCGGGCGTTTTTCGTATTCATGGGCGGCGACAACCACCAAGGTGCGCTTCCAGCTTTCGCCACCGTTAAACCAGTTCAACTTAAGAAAGGTGTTGGCGAATAACGTAAGCAAGTGGCTGTCGATGGACATGCTTTTGCCTTCAACGTCGATGTCTACAACAGTTTGAAGGTCCACATTTTTATCACCGTTCATATCAACAGCGAATGCCTCATGAATCAACTCATCGAATCCGCCGGCACCGCGTTCGTAAAAATGCAGAAAGACGGTATCGGCCTTTCCATTACCGCTTCGGTCCTGGGCAGTGGCTTTTAAGTAGCGCATCGAATGCTCTCATTCGTGGTTGATGGAGGCGTGAGCGTACCGACGTGCGCCATCGCATCTATAGCCGCCCGTTCCGCGTTGGACGTATGAATTCACGCTGCGGGCCCAGGGTTCATCGCGCCCCTCCCCACAGTGAGCTGATATTTCGCTCGGCCAGCGCCGGCCCCACGCTCATGCCCACGCCGCTATGCATCAACGCGGCGCTGACACCGGGTGCCGCCCGCACAAACGAAAACGGCCCCGGTCCGCGAGCTCCGTAGACGCCTTGCCAGCGCTCGACCACCTGGATCTTGCACCCCAGGGTGTGCTCGGCCAACTCGATCATCCAGTCATCCACCTGCTCAGCGTTGAAGGGCGACGGATCGCTGTCGTAGTGGTGGGAGTCACCGATGATCAGTTCGCCATGGGGCGTGGGGCTGATCAGCAAGTGGATACCCTGCTCATGCAGGTGCGGTGTTTCGCGCAGGATCTGTGCCTGCACCGCGGCGGCCTCCGGCAAGTCGGCGAAGGCACCGTAGTGCACGCAACTCAAGCCGGTGAGCAGGGCGTGTTGCAGGTTCAGGTTGAGCGTCGGCCGGGCGCGCAGCATTTGCAGGCGGCAGGTCTGCGGGTTGAGTTGGGCCATGGATTCGGCCAACAGGGTTTGATAGTCGTGGCCTGAGCAGACGATGATCTGCTCACCGCGAAAGCTGCCGGCCGTGCTGTGCACTTGGCCAGGCTCAACGTCGCGTACCAGGGTAGAGAAGTGAAACTTGACGTTCATTTCCTGGCTTAGGTACTGGACCAGCGCCGGGATCGCCTCGCGGGAATACAGTTGCTGGTCGTCCTTGCCGTGCAGCGCAGCGCGGTGATGGCGGAACTGGCCGGCGTAGAGATCTTTCATGGCTGCGCCTTGCAGCAGTTCGACGTTGTAGCCATGCTCTTGCGCACGATCACTGCAGAAGGCTTGCAACAGATGCTCTTCGGCTTCGGTGCGGGCGAACAGGTATGAACCGTTGCGCTTGAGCTGCAGACCAGCAACTTGCGCCCACTGTGCCCAGATATCACGGCTTTCCCGAGCCAGGTCGAGCATCTGGCCCGGCGGCTGGCCGGTGACCAGGGCTTGGCCGAAGTTGCGTACCGAGGCGCCCAGGGGCGTGGCATTGCGCTCGAACACCTTGACCTTGAGGCCGCGCTTGGCGGCGGCGTAGGCGTGGGAGAGGCCGAGGATGCCGGCGCCGACAATTAACAGGTCGCTATGGTGTGTCATTAAGTGATGTCCTGTTTTCAGGACCGCCATCGGGGGCAAGTCGAATCGTCGCACCGCCCCTCCCACATTTGATCTGTGAATATATTCAAAGGTGGGAGGGGCGGTGCGACGATTCGACTTGCCCCCGATGAGGCCATCAGCCCAAACCGAAAAATTACTGACCCGCCACCTTCTCCGACTTACCGTCATAACGCTTGCGCCATTCAGCCAGGATGCTGTCGCGGTTCTTCGACGCCCAGGCAAAGTCGTTCTTGATCAGGCGCTGCTCGTAATCGGCTGGCAACTCGGTCTGCGGCTTGGCAATACCCGGTTGGGCAAGGATGGCGAAGTTGGCCTTGTACAACTCCATCGCCGCTGGGCTGGCGGAGAAGTCAGCGAGTTTTTTCGCGGCGTCGCCGTGGGCGCTGCCTTTGATCACCGCGGTGGCTTCAATCTCCCAACCCAGGCCCTCTTTCGGCAGGATGATGTCCAACGGGGCCCCCTGGCGTTTGAGCTGAACCGCCGGGTACTCGAAGGAAATCCCAATCGGGAACTCACCGGACGCCGCCAGTTTGCATGGCTTGGAGCCGGAGTGAACGTACTGGCCGATGTTCTGGTGCAGATCGTCCATGTATTGCCAGCCTTGTTTCTCGCCGAAGGTCTGCAACCAGGCGCTGACATCCAGGAAGCCGGTGCCGGAGGACGCCGGGTTAGGCATGACAATCTTGCCCTTGTACTCAGGCTTGGTCAGGTCCTGCCAGCTCACCGGCTTGGTCAGGCCCTGCTTTTGGGCTTCGATGGTGTTGAAGCAGATGGTCGCGGCCCATACGTCCATGCCGACCCACGCTGGCGGGTTGGTGGCGTCACGGTAGTGTTCGCCGATCTTGTCCAGGTCCTTGGGTGCGTAGTTGTCGAGCATGCCTTGCTGGTCGAGAATCGCCAGGCTGGAAGCGGCCAGGCCCCACACTACGTCAGCCTGGGGGCGGTCTTTCTCGGCCAGCAGTTTGGCGGTGATGATGCCGGTGGAGTCGCGCACCCACTTGATCTCGATGTCGGGGTTGGCCTGCTCGAAAGCTATTTTGTAGGTCTTCAATTGCTCGGCTTCGAGGGCTGTGTATACGGTCAGCTCGGTCTTGGCGAAGGCATTCAGGCTGAATGCCGTGAGGACTGCAGCGACCAGCGCCAGGGGCTTGAACATGGGGCACCTCCTTCAGGTTGTTTTATTGGCCGGGCGCGGTCTGGCGCCAGGCTTGGGAGCGACGCAGCGCGCCACGTGAGGCCCACGCCAGCAGCAGCGAGACGCTGCCTGAGGTGAACAGGATCAGGGTCGACATCGCCGCGGCACCGCCCACATTGCCGGCGTCGTCCATGTTCAACACGGCGACGGCGGCGAGGATGGTGTCGGGGCTGTAGAGGAAGATCGCGGCGGACACGGTGGTCATCGCCGACACAAACAGGTAGCGCAGGATATCCAGCAGCGCCGGCAGGCAAATCGGTACCGTGACACGCAGGTAGTGGCGATACAGCGGCGCCTTGAGCGACAACGCCGCGGCTTCGAACTCGGCGTCCAACTGGCGCAGGGCGGTGGTGGCGGTCATCTGCGCGGTGGTCAGGTAATGCGCAATGGTGCACACCACCAGCAACGCCATGCTGCCGTAGAACACATGCAGCGGGTTGCCGTTGAGGTTGAAAAAGAACACGTAACCCAGGCCCAGCACCAGACCTGGTACGGCCATCGGCACGAAACTGAGCATGCGCAGCGCCAGGTTCAGGCCTTTCTGGCCCTTGGTCTTTTCCATCAGGTAGGCGCCGGTGAAGATCAGCACGCTGCCGATCAACGCCGTGCACAGCGCCATGGTCAGGCTGTTGCGATAGGCCAGCCAGCCGCCGCCGGCAGTGTCTTCAAACTGGTAGTGGTTGAGCGACAGCGACAGGTTGTACGGCCAGAACTTCACCAGCGAGGAGTACACCGCCATGCCGAACACCAGCAGCAACAGCGCACAGATGAGCAGCACAATGGCCAGGTAGCAGCCATCGCGCAGCCGCGATGGCGCGGGCACAAACACCTGGGCGCGACCGCTCATGGCGTCGCCATGCCGACGGCGCAACCAGGCATCCACACCGAAGCTGAACAGCGCCGGCAGCAACAACACCATACCGATCAACGCGCCACGCCCAAACTGTTGCTGGCCGACCACCGCCTTGTAGGCTTCCAGCGCCAGCACCTGGTAATCACCACCTACCACCACTGGTACACCGAAGTCGGTGATGGTCAGGGTGAACACCAGGCAGAACGCGGCGAACACCGCCTGGCGCGTGGCCGGCCAGGTAATGCTGCGAAACGCCCGGGCCGGGCTGGCGCCCATGCTCGAAGCGGCATCGAACAAACGCGCATCTGCCAGGGACAAAGCCGACAGCAGGATCATCAACGCATGGGGAAAGGTGTAGATCACTTCACCGAGCACAATGCCCCAGAAGCCGTAGATATTCTCCGAGAGCAAGCCGCGCAGCAGGCCCTGGTTGCCGAACAGGTAGACCAGCGCGATCCCCGGCAGCATCGATGGCGCCATCAACGGCAGCAACGACAGGCCGCGCCAGACAGCTTTGCCGGGAATCAGCGTGCGTTGCAGGGCGTAGGCAAACAGATAGGCCAGCGGTACGACGATGGCCGCCACGCTAAGGGACACTTTCAGGCTATTGCCCAGCAACCAGTGGAAGTTGGCGCTGGTCAGCAGTTCCCGCGCAGCCACCAGGCCGCCGCCCTGCCCGGCTTCGCTGCTGAAGCCGCGCCAGAAAATTGCCAGCAGCGGCAGCAGGACCGCCAACCCCAGCAGGCCGAGCCAGAGCCATTTGCCGCCGACCACAAAGAGACGGTCACCCCACTCGGCGCGGGACACCTGACGCGGTACCGGCAGTGTCATGACAGCGGCCATCTCAGGCAAACACCTGCAGGCTGCGCGGCGGCAAGGCCACCCAGATATCCTGCGCGCCCAGGCGCGGCATGGCTTCGGGCGCAAGCTCGGCTAACAATGGATGGCCCGGCAACTGTTCCAGTTCAAAGCTCATGCGGCAACGGTTGCCGAGAAAAGTGATCTCGCGGACCTTGGCCGGGAACAGGTTTTCCTCATGCACCGGCGGGTTGACGCTGATGGCTTCCGGGCGGCAGAACAGGCGGCCAGATTGGGCGATACCTGCATCGTCGGCCAGGCGCATCTTCATGCCGCCAACCTGGGCGTGGCTGGCACTGTTACGGCTGAACGGCAACCAATTGCCCTGGCCCACAAACTCAGCCACAAAGGGCGTGGCCGGGCGATCGTAGATTTCCTGGGGCGTGGCGTACTGCTCGACCTTACCGTTGTTCATCACGGCAATGCGGTCGGCCATCAACATGGCTTCATCCTGATTATGGGTCACCATCAAGGTGGTGATGCCCAGGCGCCGTTGCAGTTGGCGCAGCTCAGTGCACAGATGCTCGCGCACACGGGCATCGAGGGCCGACATCGGTTCATCCAGCAGCAACAGCGACGGGGCCGGCGCCAGTGCACGGGCCAGGGCCACCCGCTGTTGTTGGCCGCCGGAGAGTTGGCCGGGGTATTTCTTTTCGCTGCCGAGCAGGCCGACCAGCTCAAGCATCTGCCCGACGCGCTTGCGTACTTCATCACGGCCGCTGCCGGTGAGGCCATAGCCGATGTTCGCTTCCACGCTGAGATTGGGGAACAACGCGTAGGACTGGAACAGGATGCCGTAATCCCGTGCCTGGGGTGGCAACAGGGAAACGTCACGCTCGCCCAGGTAAAGCTCGCCGCTGTCCTGGCGTTCCAGGCCGGCGATGCAGCGCAGCAGGGTGGTTTTGCCGCAGCCGGAGGGGCCGAGCAGGCACACCAGCTCGCCGGCGGCGACGTCCAAAGACACCCTATCCAGCGCGGTGAAGGCGCCAAAGCGTTTCTGGATCCCGCGTACCTTCATGGGCGCGCCGGGTTGGGTCAGGGCTGTGTTCATGCAAGGCACCTCATCAAACGGATGAAGGCCATGCTAGGCGGGCAATGCGTAGTTGGTATGGCAGAAAGGCAAAATGGGGTGATAGTGGTATTGGTGGATTTGTGTAGGACTCACAGAGATGAGTTGCCTGTCCTACCGCTATCGGGAGCAAGCCCCCTCCCACAGTTGACCGGGTTCCAACATGAGAATGCGGTCAAAATGTGGGAGGGGGCTTGCTCCCGATTGGCCCTCAAGCCAGCCACAGAACTTAAATTGGCGACATTTCCTGAGCCAGGCCAAGGAACGCCGCCGGCAGCCGAGCGCCCTTGCGCTCCTTGAGGCAATACAGATACTCCGGAATCTGCGGTGCATTCTCGATAGTCAGCACCCGCAATTGCGGGTCATGGGGCACTTCCTGGCGGGCAATGATGCTGATGCCGATATTGCGCAGCACCGCCTCACGGATCGACTCACGGCTGCCAATCTCCAGTAAAGGCCCATAACCCACGCCAGAGCCCTGCAACATCTCTTCGGTCAGCCGACGGGTGGTGGAGCCCGCCTCGCGCATCAGCAGCGTATGCCCAGCCAGCGCACTCAACGACACATGATCGAGCTTGGCCAGCGGGTGATTGCGATGCACCGCCAGCACCAGCGGGTCGGTGCCCAGCACGCGGCGGATCAGGCGCGGGTCTTCCAGCAACTGCGAAGACGCGGCGACATCGACGCGGTAATCATCCAACGCTTCGAGCACCTGCTGGGAGTTGCCGATTTCCACCGATACCTCCACTTGCGGCAAGCGCTCGCGAAAGGCTTTGACCAGATCGAGGATGTAATACGGTGCCGTCGCGGCAATCCGCAGTGCGCCTTGGACCTGGCCGTTGTTGCGTAGGAAAAACTCGATATTCGCTTCCTGCTGCAACAGCGTCTTGACCATCGGCAGCAGCCGCGCACCTTCGTCACTGACGGTGAGGCGACGGCCGCCGCGATAGAACAGCTCAACGCCGTACTGGCTTTCCAGGTTACGAATCTGGGTGGTCACGGTGGGCTGGCTCAGGCCGAGCTTTTTCGCCGCCTGGGTGATGCTGCCCAGGCGGGCGACCATGAAAAACGCCTTTAACTCAGCACTCAGCACACCACCCTCGCATCCTCTATTTGCGCAACAGGCGCAGGCCGTTGAACACCACCAGCAGGCTCACGCCCATGTCGGCGAAGACCGCCATCCACATGGTCGCCATGCCCATGAATGTCACCGCCAGGTAGATCGCCTTGATCACCAGTGCCAGGGCGATGTTCTGCTTGAGGATACTCGAGGTTTGCCGCGACAACCGAATGAAAGCCGGAATCTTGCGCAAATCGTCATCCATCAGCGCCACGTCAGCGGTCTCGATGGCCGTGTCAGTGCCCGCCGCGGCCATGGCAAAGCCGATTTCGGCCCGCGCCAGGGCCGGGGCATCGTTGATACCGTCGCCGACCATGCCCACCCGATGGCCTTGGCCGTAGAGGGTTTCGATGGCTTGCAGCTTGTCGGTGGGCAACAAATCGCCCTGGGCCTGATCGATGCCGACCTGGGTGGCGATCGCCTGGGCGGTGTGAGTGTTGTCACCGGTGAGCATCAGGGTCTTGATGCCCAGGTCGTGCAATTGCTCAATAGCTTCGCGGCTGCTTTCCTTGACGGTGTCGGCCACGGCAAACAGCGCCAGCGGGCCGGATTTGTCCAGCAGCAGCACCACGGACTTGCCTTGTTTTTCCAGGGCGAAGAGCTTTTCTTCCAGGGCTGGGGAGCACAGGCCGAGGTCTTCCACCAAACGGTGGTTACCCAGGTGATAGGTCTGGCCGTTGATATCGCCGCGCACACCGCGCCCGGCCAGGGCCTCGAAGTTATCCACAGCATGAATCGTCAGGTTTTTATCCAACGCAGCATTGGCAATCGCCAGGGACACCGGGTGGTCGGAACGTCCGGCCAAACTGGCGGCCAGGGCCGGAGCGCTGTTTTCGAGATTGGGGAACAGCGGCAGGTAATCGGTTTGCACCGGTTTGCCGTGGGTAATGGTGCCGGTCTTGTCGAGGGCCAGGTAGTCGAGCTTGTAGCCCCCTTCCAGATACACGCCGCCCTTGATCAGGATGCCCTTGCGCGCCGCCGCGGCCAGGCCGCTGACGATGGTCACCGGCGTGGAGATCACCAATGCGCAGGGACATGCCACCACCAGCAGCACAAGGGCGCGATAGATCCAGTCAAACCACACGCCAGCCATGAACAATGGCGGAATCACTGCCACGCCCAGGGCAAACAGGAAAACTGCCGGGGTGTAGACCTTGGAAAAACTGTCAACAAACCGCTGGGTCGGCGCCCGTGCGCCTTGAGCCTGCTCCACGGCGTGGATGATCCGCGCCAGGGTCGAGTTGTTGGCCGCCGCAGTGACTTTGTACTCCAGGGAACCGGCCTGGTTGATGGTGCCGGCGAAGACTTTATCGCCGATGGCTTTTTCAATCGGCAGGCTTTCCCCGGTAATCGGCGCCTGATCGATGGTGGATTGACCGGCAGTGACCTCACCGTCCAGGCCGATACGCTCGCCGGGCTTTACCCGAACGATCGCACCCAGCTCAATACTTTTAACCTCTTGTTCCATCCACGAGCCGTCGGCCTGTTGTACCGTGGCCTGTTCCGGTGTCATCTGCATCAGGCCGCTGATGGCATTGCGCGCCCGGTCCAGGGACTTGGCCTCGATCAACTCTGCCACGGTGAACAGGAACATCACCATCGCCGCTTCCGGCCACTGACCAATGAGGATGGCGCCGGTCACGGCGATGCTCATCAGCGCGTTGATGTTCAGGTTGAGGTTTTTCAGGGCAATCCAGCCCTTTTTGTAAGTGGTGAGGCCGCCGCTGAGGATCGACACCAGCGCCACCATTGCGATCACCCAGGTCGGGGCTACGCCGGTGAAATGCAGCACTTCGGCGCCCAAGGCACCCACGCCGGATACCGCCAATGGCCACCAATGCTTCTTGGCTGGCGGCGCAGCGGCGGGGCTGCCTTCTTCGATAGGGTCGGCCTGCATGCCGATGGACTTGATCGCATCGATGATCGGCGCGGTGCTCGGCAGGTCATGGGTGACGCCGAGGATGCGGTTGATCAGGTTGAATTCCAGCTGCTGCACACCGGCGAGCTTGCCCAGTTTGTTCTGGATCAGCGTCTGTTCGGTGGGGCAGTCCATGGCTTCGATGCGGAAGGTGCTCAGCCGCGAGCCAGCGGTGGGCGCTTCGCTCAGGGTCACCACGGCAGGCCCGGCAGCGCCGGAGCAGCAGGAGCCCGCGTGGCCGTGGTTATCCACAGGCGTGAGTTTTGCGGGGCCATGATCATGGCTGTGATCGTGACCGTGGTCATGCTTATGGTCATGAGCATGGTCGTGCTTGTGGTCGTGCTTGTGCGGGGTGTGAATGGAGTGGCTCATCAGGTCGCGTCCGTAAAGGTGCCTGTTGCCAAGTAAAGACCCTGTAGCCACTATAGGGTCAAGCACCCATTTGGAGATTGCTGCGATGAAGATCGGCGAACTGGCCAAACTCACCGATTGCCCGGTGGAAACCATCCGTTATTACGAGAAGGAAAACCTGCTGCCGCCCCCGGCACGCACCGACGGCAATTACCGCGTGTACACCCAGGCACATACCGAGCGGCTGACCTTTATCCGCAATTGCCGCAGCCTGGACATGACCCTCGAGGAAATCCGCAGCCTGCTGGGGTTGCGTGACAGCCCCCAGGACCAGTGCGAAAGCGTGAATGCGTTGATCGACGAGCATATCCACCACGTGAAAGCGCGGATCGATGGGTTGCTGGCCTTGCAGGAGCAATTGCTGGACCTGCGCCAACGCTGCGGCGGTGGGGAACAGTGCGGGATTTTGCAGCAGCTGGAGGTCAGCGGAGGGATTGCGGCCAGTGAGGCTGAGCCTTCACATGTAGGCCGAAGCCACGGCCATTAACTCAACTAGTAACCGGATGAAAATGTGTGAGGGGCATCAGTTAAGCGTCATCGCCGTCTGTAGGAGCGAGCTTGCTCGCGAAAAACGTCAACGATAACGCGTGTCTCCTGACAAAACGCAGCGCCTATAGGTTTTTCGCGAGCAAGCTCGCTCCTACAGGCATTAGGGCGAGCCCCCTCCCACAGTTCTGACCGAGGCAGGCTTTAGATAGCCACGTCGGCCTTGATGCTTGGGTCCGCGTCGTAGCCCACGATCTCGAAGTCTTCGAACGTGTAGTCGTAGATCGAAGCTGGCTTGCGCTTGATCACCAGTTCCGGCAGTTTTTTCGGCGTGCGCGCCAACTGGGTCTGGATCTGTTCCATATGGTTGCTGTAGGCGTGGGTGTCGCCGGTGGTGACGATGATCTCGTGGGGGATCAGGTCGCACTGCTGAGCCAGCATGTGGGTCAGCAACGCCAGCGCGGCGGTGTTGTACGGCAGGCCCAGGAACACGTCGGAGCTGCGGATATACAGCTGCATCGACAGATGACCGTCATGCACGAACGCCTGGTACAGCAGGTGGCACGGCGGCAGGGCTTGCTTGCCGTTGCGCGCGTTTTCCTGGGGGCTCTTGGTTTCGTCCGGCAGGTATTCGACGTTCCAGCCGTGGAACAGGATGCGGCGGCTGTTGGGGTTGGTCTTGAGCGTGTGCACCATGTAGTCGATCTGGTTGATCGTGCCGCCATCCTTGGTCGGCCAGGCGGTCCACTGCTCGCCATACACCGGGCCCAGGTCACCGTCTTCGGTGGCCCACTCGTCCCAGATTTTCACACCGTTTTCATTGAGCCACTTGATGTTGGTGTTGCCGCTCAACATCCAGATCAGTTCATTGGCGATGCTTTTGAAGTGCAGCTTCTTGGTGGTCAGCAGCGGGAAGCCGTCGGCCAGGTTATGCCGATACTGACGGGCAAACACGGCCTTGGTACCGGTGCCGGTGCGGTCGCCCTTGGTCAGGCCATTGGTCACGACGTCGTGCAGCAGTTCGAGATATTGCTTCATGTAGTTACCCGTATCGTTGAAGCCGCAGCCCGTCAAGCAAGGGCCGCGGCATTCGAATTTAAAGCGCGGCGTTCTTCAGCGGCTGCGGGCGATTGTACGCCCACCAGAGCATGCCCAGGCCCGCGAGGATCATCGGCAGGCTGAGGACCTGCCCCATGGTCAGCCAGCCCCACGCCAGGTAGCCCAGCTGTGCATCCGGCACCCGTACGAATTCGACGATAAAGCGGAAAATCCCGTAGAACAGCGCGAACATGCCCGAAACAGCCATGGTCGGGCGTGGCTTGCGCGAGAAGATGTAGAGGATAAGGAACAGGGCCACACCTTCCAACGCGAACTGGTAGAGCTGCGACGGGTGGCGCGGCAGTTGCGCCGGGTCGCTGAACGGCGGGAACACCATGGCCCATGGCACGTCGGTCGGCTTGCCCCACAACTCGGCGTTGATGAAGTTACCGATGCGCCCGGCGCCCAGTCCGATCGGCACAAAGGGTGCGACGAAGTCCATCAGTTGGAAGAACGACTTGCCATTACGGCGGCCAAACCACCAGGCGGCGATCATCACGCCGATAAACCCGCCATGGAAGGCCATGCCACCTTTCCACACTTCGAAGATCAGCGTCGGATTGGCGATGTAGGCCGACAAGTCGTAGAACAGCACATACCCCAGGCGTCCGCCGACGATCACCCCCATCGACATCCAGAACACCATGTCGGAGAGCTTCTCCTTGGTCCAGGTCGGGTCGAACCGGTTCAGGCGCCGGGAAGCCAGCAGCCAGGCACCGCCGATGCCGATCAGGTACATCAGCCCGTACCAGTGGATTTTCAGCGGACCGATGGCCAGGGCCACCGGGTCGATCTGCGGGTAAGGCAGCATTGCGACTCCTCGTTAAAACATTTAGTCATGACGCACCGGACCATGCCGAGGTGCGATTAAGCCTGCGTTACAGCGCCGATATCAAATTAAGAAGTTCACATACACACCAAACAGCCCGGCATGTTAACGGATGGAAGGTGCGCGGCCCAACTTCGTTGCGATGGAACGCTCGCGAATCTGTGGGTAGAGTTGGGAAAAACACACAAGGGATCTCCCAATGTGCCTGATTGTTTTCGCCTGGCGACCGGGCCATGCCCAACCGCTGATCGTCGCGGCCAACCGCGATGAGTTCTACGCCCGACCCAGCCTGCCGCTGGCCCAGTGGCCGGATGCGCCCCAGGTGTACGCCGGCCGCGACCAGGAAGCCGGTGGGACCTGGCTGGGCGTCAGCGCCGAGGGGCGTTTTGCTGCCCTGACCAATATCCGCGACCCGCACCAGCCACCGGCGCGCAAGTCCCGTGGTGAATTGGTTGCGCGGTTTCTCAGCGGTTCGCTGCCGATTGACGATTATTTAGCTGACGTTAACGGACGCTCGATTGAATATGCTGGTTTTAACCTGCTGGTTGGCACGCGGGATGAGCTGTGGCATTACAACGCCAATGACACCCAGCCCACATTGCTCGCGCCGGGGGTCTATGGGCTGTCCAATGCAGGGCTGGATACGCCGTGGCCGAAGCTGGTCAAGGCCAAGGCGGCGTTCAGCGCGTTATTGGTAGACCCACAGCCGGAAGCCTTACTGCGGATTTTGAGCGATCCGCAAACGGCGCCGTTTGCCGAGTTGCCGGACACCGGCGTGGGCTTGGCGACCGAAAGCCTGCTGTCGAGTGTGTTCATCTCCAGCCCCAGCTATGGGACACGGGCGAGTACGGCGCTGATTGTGAATGCCGATGGAAAGCGAAAGATGGTGGAACGAAGTTTTGGGCCGCATGGCGGACGGCTCGGCGAAGTCGAACTCAATTTTTAACCACCCCCCAAAACCAATGTGGGAGGGGGCTTGCTCCCGATAGCGGTGGGTCAGTACCAGATATCCTGGCTGACACCCTGCAATCGGGAGCGAGCCCCCTCCCACATTTTGATCGGCGCCAGACGCTAGAGGGTTTTGGCAGAAGCCGGGTTGATCATGCGGGTCAGCCCCAGGTTCTTCAGCGCCAATTGCAACGAGCTGTGGATAACTTGCGGGTTGTCGATGGTCATCAACTGGGCGAGCAGATCCTTGGCCATGCCCAGTTCAACCTGGCGCAGCATCCACTTCACTTTCGGCAAGTTGGTGGCGTTCATCGACAGGCTGTCAAAGCCCATTGCCATCAACAGCACCGCCGCCGCCGGGTCGCCAGCCATTTCGCCGCAGATGCTCACCGGCTTGCCCTCGGCATGGGCATCGCGCACCACGTGTTGCAGGGCTTGCAGCACGGCCGGGTGCAGGTAGTCGTAGAGGTCGGCCACCCGTGGGTTGTTACGGTCCACGGCCAGCAGGTACTGGGTCAGGTCGTTGGAGCCTACCGAGAGGAAGTCCACCTGCCGCGCCAGCTCCTTGGCCTGGTACACCGCCGCAGGGATTTCGATCATCACGCCAATCGGCGGCATCGGCACGTCGGCACCTTCATCGCGCACTTCGCCCCAGGCCCGGTGGATCAGGTGCAGGGCCTCTTCCAACTCATGAGTGCCGGAGATCATCGGCAGCAGGATACGCAGGTTGTTCAAACCCTCGCTGGCCTTGAGCATGGCGCGGGTCTGGACGAGGAAAATTTCGGGATGGTCGAGGGTAACGCGGATGCCACGCCAGCCAAGGAAGGGGTTGTCTTCCTTGATCGGGAAATAGGACAGTGACTTGTCGCCGCCAATATCCAGGCTGCGCATCGTCACCGGTAGCGGGTGGAAGGCCTGAAGTTGCTCGCGATAAATCGCCAGCTGCTCCTTCTCACTCGGAAAACGCTGGTTGATCATGAACGGCACTTCGGTGCGATACAGCCCTACTCCTTCGGCGCCACGTTGCTGGGCACGTGCTACATCCGCCAGCAGGCCGGTGTTGACCAGCAGCGGTACACGGTGGCCGTCGAGGGTGACGCACGGCAGCTCGCGCAACGAGTCGAGGCCCTGTGCCAGTTGCTTCTCTTCTTCCACCACTTCGGCGTATTGCTTGCGCAGCACGTCGCTGGGGTTGGTAAACACCTCACCGCGATGCCCGTCGACGATCATATCGATGCCGTCGACTTTGGAATACGGCAGGTCCACCAGGCCCATCACCGTCGGGATCCCCATGGCCCGGGCCAGGATCGCGACGTGGGAGTTACCCGAGCCCAGTACCGAGACCAGGCCCACCAGCTTGCCCTCAGGCACTTCACCGAGCTGGGTGGCCGTCAATTCTTCACTGACCAGTATGGTGTTGTCGGGGAAGACCATGTTGGTGCTGCGGTCTTCCTGCAGGTACGCCAGCAAGCGGCGGCCGAGGTCGCGCACATCCGAGGCCCGCTCGCGCAGGTAGGCGTCGTCCATCATTTCGAAGCGGTTGACGTGATCGGTGACTACCTGGCGCAACGCGCCTTGGGCCCACTGGCCGGTCTTGATCACGGTCTTGACTTCGTTACCCAGGGACGCATCATCGAGCATCATCTGGTACACGTCGAACAGCGCACGCTCTTCGGGGCGCAGCTGGGTGGCCAGCTTGTTCGACAGGTTGCGCATGTCGGCGCGCACGCCTTCGAGGGCGGTCTTGAACAGTTTGATTTCAGCGTCGATGTCGTGGACGGTCTTGTCCGGCACCACATCGAGGTCGGCCGGCGGCAGCATGACCACCGCCGTACCCACCGCAGCACCCGGGGAACCGGGGACGCCGACGAACTTGGCTTCCTGGATGCCCTTGCCCTGGCGCCCCAGGCCGCGAATCGAACCGGTGGCCTCGGCATGGGCGATAACCCCGGCGAGCTGCGCGCTCATGGTCACGAGGAAGGCTTCTTCACCTTCGTCGAACTGGCGGCGTTCTTTTTGCTGGATGACCAACACGCCGACGACGCGGCGGTGGTGGATGATCGGCGCGCCGAGGAACGAGGCGTAGCGCTCTTCGCCGGTTTCGGCAAAGTAGCGATAACGCGGATGGTCGGCCGCATGTTCGAGGTTCAGGGGTTCTTCACGCGTCCCCACCAGGCCCACCAGACCTTCATTGGGCGCCATGCTGACCTTGCCGATGGAGCGCTTGTTCAAGCCCTCCGTGGCCATCAGCACAAAACGGTTGGTCTCTGGGTCCAGCAGGTAAACCGAGCAGACCTGGCTGCCCATGGCTTCCTTGACGCGCAACACAATAATCCCCAACGCCGCCTTGAGATCCTTGGCGGAGTTAACTTCCTGGACGATCTTGCGCAGCGTATTGAGCATGGCTCGGGGTCGAACTCCGTCGTCAGTCGCGCGCTAAAAGGCGCGGGGCAAGCTCTTTGAGAGCGCGACGATAAACCTCGCGCTTGAATGTCACCACCTGGCCCAACGGGTACCAATAGCTGACCCAGCGCCAGCCATCGAACTCCGGTTTACCGGTCAAATCCATCCGCACCCGCTGCTCATTGGAGATCAGGCGCAAAAGAAACCATTTCTGCTTCTGGCCGATGCACAGCGGTTGGCTGTGGGTACGCACCAGGCGTTGCGGCAAACGATAACGCAACCAGCCACGGGTACAGGCCAGAATCTGCACATCTTCACGCTCAAGGCCGACTTCTTCGTTCAACTCACGGTACAAGGCGTCTTCAGGGGTTTCGTCGGGGTTGATTCCACCTTGAGGAAACTGCCAGGCATCTTGGTTGATTCGGCGAGCCCATAGCACCTGTCCGGCATCATTCGTAAGAATAATCCCGACATTAGGACGGAAACCATCGGGGTCGATCACGGCAACAACCTCGCAAACGCATGTCGCCGCATTGTTCCACAAAGGTTGTTCCAGCGGCAACGAGGCTTCTTACCTTATGTGCACTCTTGTGAAAAGACCGTATTCTGGACGCCTTTTTACAGACTTTTCAGCGAGTAATTGCAATGCGACTGGCCTTATTCGACTTGGACAACACGCTCCTGGGTGGTGACAGCGATCACGCCTGGGGCGATTACCTGTGTGAGCGCGGGTTTCTCGACCCAATCGCCTACAAGGCCCGCAACGATGGGTTCTACCAGGACTACCTGGCCGGCACGCTGGATAATGCTGCCTACCTCAATTTCTGCCTGGAAATCCTCGGCCGCACCGAAATGGCCCAGCTGGACGAGTGGCACAACGACTATATGCGCGACTGCATCGAGCCGATCATGCTGCCCAAGGCGGTGGAGTTGCTGGCCAAGCACCGCGCCGCGGGCGACAAGCTGGTGATCATCACCGCCACCAACCGTTTCGTCACTGCGCCAATTGCCGCACGGCTGGGCGTCGAGACCCTGATCGCCACCGAGTGCGAAATGCTGGACGGCCGCTACACCGGGCGCAGCACCGATGTGCCGTGCTTTCGCGAAGGCAAGGTGACGCGCTTGAATCGCTGGCTGGAAGAAACCGGGCATAGCCTGGAGGACAGCTACTTCTATAGCGACTCGATGAATGACTTGCCATTGCTGGAGCAGGTGACGCATCCGGTGGCGGTGGATCCGGATCCCAGTCTTCGCGCTGAGGCTGTACGGCGCGGTTGGCCGGTGATTACGCTGCGTAGCTGAGGGCCCTATCGGGGGCAAGCCCCCTCCCACATTTGCCCGCGTACATCCCTTGGAATGCGGTCTAGTGTGGGAGGGGCTTGCCCCCGATGCAGTCGACGCGACCTAAAGCCCTAAACCGGCTTGGCGCCCATGAGCCCCGCAATCGCCACAAACCCCACCAGGCTGACTACCGCCAGCACCAGGGTAAAATTCAGGCTGCCGCCCTCGCCTTTGCGCAGACGATTGAGCCGCGCCACCAGCCAGAACCACGCCAGCGCCGCCACGGTGTAGAGGATGCTGGAACCCAGGATCCAGGTTTGCCCCAATGGCCAGCCGAGCAGGTGCACCAGCCACCAGCCGGTGAACGGCATGCTGACCAGGCAAATGCCCATGAGCAACCAGACAAACGCCCATGGGCGTTGCACAGTCACCGCCGGGCCAGCGCTGCGTTTACGCCAGGCCAATACGGCCAGGCCGAGGCCACTGAGCAGCAGCAACACGGTGGCGGTGATGTGGATAACCTTGAGAGTGGTCAGCGTTTCCATGGTCTCGATTCCTTTAAAGGCCGCTCATTCAGCGTAGTCGCTCAACCGAGGAACAACTGGTAGGCCGGGTTTTCGCTTTCATCCCAGTACGGATAACCGATTTCAGCCAGGGCCGCCGGCACCAGGTGGCGCTCATCCGTTGGCACTTGCAGCCCGGCAACCACACGACCGTCGGCCGCGCCGTGGTTGCGGTAATGGAACATCGAGATGTTCCAGCGCCCGCCCAACTTGTTAAGAAAGTTGAACAATGCCCCCGGCCGCTCAGGGAATTCGAAGCGAAACACCAGCTCATCGCTGACTTTCGCCGCGTGCCCGCCAACCATATGGCGAATGTGCAACTTGGCCAGTTCGTTTTCGGTCAGGTCCAGCACCGGGAAACCCTGGCTGGTCAGGCTGGCGATCAGCGCACTGCGTGGATCGTTTTCCGGGTGGGTCTGCACGCCGACGAAGATGTGCGCCTCGCTGCCGGTGTGGTAGCGGTAGTTGAATTCGGTAATCTGGCGCTTGCCCACGGCCTCGCAGAACGCCTTGAAGCTGCCCGGCTGCTCGGGGATGGTCACGGCGATAATCGCTTCGCGGCCTTCGCCCAGCTCCGCACGCTCGGCCACATGGCGCAGGCGGTCGAAGTTGACGTTGGCGCCAGAGTCGATGGCAACAAAGGTCTGGCCGCTGACGCCACGGGTCTCGACGTACTTTTTGATCCCGGCCACGCCCAACGCGCCTGCCGGCTCAGTGATAGAGCGAGTGTCGTCGTAGATATCCTTGATCGCCGCGCAGATTTCATCGGTGCTGACGGTGATCACTTCATCGACATAGTCCTTGCAGATGTCGAAGGTGTACTGGCCGATCTGCGCCACCGCGACGCCATCGGCGAAGATCCCGACGGTGGGCAACACCACGCGCTCGCCGGCGGCCATGGCGGCTTGCAGGCAGTTGGAGTCGTCCGGCTCGACGCCGATGATCTTGATTTCCGGGCGCAGGTACTTCACGTATGCGGCGATGCCGGCAATCAGCCCGCCGCCGCCCACCGGTACGAAAATCGCGTCCAGCGGACCCGGGTGCTGGCGCAGGATTTCCATCGCCACGGTGCCCTGCCCGGCAATGGTATGCGGATCATCGTAGGGGTGAATGTAGACGTAGCCCTTTTCATCGACCAGCTTGAGCGAATAGGCCAGCGCTTCCGGGAAGGAATCGCCGTGCAACACCACTTTGCCGCCACGGGAACGCACGCCTTCGACCTTGATCTCCGGAGTGGTCTTGGGCATCACGATGGTGGCCTTGACGCCCAGCACCTTGGCCGCCAGGGCCAGGCCCTGGGCATGGTTGCCCGCCGAAGCCGTGACAACGCCGCGGGCACGTTCTTCGCTGCTCAATTGGGTCAGTTTGTTATAAGCGCCGCGAATCTTGAACGAGAACACCGGCTGCAAGTCTTCGCGCTTGAGCCAAATCTTGTTGCCCAGCCGCTCGGAGAGCTGGCGGGCAGTCTGCAAGGGGGTTTCCACGGCAATGTCATAAACGCGCGTGGTGAGGATCTTTTTGACGTAGTGTTCAAGCATCGGCAGGCATCTACTTCACGGGTTGGGCAGGACCAGTGAGTCTAACCCGGCTTTTGGCCGGTCGACCACACGAATCCCGAGGTTTTGTTGGGTTATACTCGCCGCCCTCGATAATTCCCCGCCGTTCCGGAGCCCGCATGACCCAGGATCAACTCAAACAGGCAGTGGCCCAGGCCGCCGTCGATTTAATCCTTCCTAAACTCGACGACAAGAGCATCGTCGGTGTCGGCACCGGTTCCACCGCCAACTGCTTTATTGACGCACTGGCCCAGCACAAGGGCGCGTTCGATGGCGCAGTCGCCAGCTCCGAAGCCACCGCCGCCCGCCTCAAAGGCCATGGCATTCCGGTGTACGAGCTCAACACCGTGAGCGACCTGGAGTTCTACGTCGATGGCGCCGATGAAAGCGACGAACACCTGAACCTGATCAAGGGCGGCGGCGCAGCCCTGACCCGCGAGAAAATCGTCGCGGCCGTGGCCAAGACCTTCATCTGCATCGCCGACGCCAGCAAGCTGGTGCCGGTGCTCGGCGCATTCCCGCTGCCGGTGGAAGTCATCCCCATGGCCCGCAGCCACGTGGCCCGCGAGCTGGTGAAACTGGGCGGCGACCCGGTGTACCGCGAAGGGGTGTTGACCGACAACGGCAACATCATCATCGATGTGTTCAATATGCAGATCACCAACCCCGTGGAGCTGGAGACGCAGATCAACGCTATCGTTGGCGTGGTCACCAACGGCCTGTTCGCAGCGCGCCCGGCGGATGTGTTGCTGCTGGGCACCCCGGAAGGCGTGAAAACCCTCAAGGCTTAACAACACCACAACTCCAATGTGGGAGGGGGCTTGCTCCCGATAGCAGTGTGTCAGTCAGAATATCTGGTACTGATACACCCAATCGGGAGCAAGCCCCCTCCCACATTTGCAGCACTCCTATCCAAAACCGTGCGCTCTGTCACGGCATCCCCTGCCCCGCCTGGTATCCAATCCGTTACAAATTACAGCCACGCGACCCACGCGTTTAACAATGCGCCAATTTGCAGCCGCCCACGGAATGAGGCGCGCATTGTGCAAAGGGTCTGGGCTTTGAACATTCCCATCACCTCAAGGAAGACCTTGTGATAAAGCCCCTAGCCCTCGCCATCAGCGTTGCCGGTGCCCTGCTGTCCGCGCAAGCCCAAGCCTACGATTACGGCCAGCACGCCAACACCACTCTGGAAAAACTGATCAATGACTACCCCGGTCGTTATCGCGGTACGGCCAATTTCGCCGGCGCTGCGGATTGGATGCAGAGCCAGATGGGCACGGCCTATTCCATCAGCCGCCAGGACTTCACTTGGAACAACGGCAGCCGCGCTTCGCAAAACGTGGTGGCCTACGCCGCCGGCACCAAGGCGCAGTACGTGGTGATTGGCGCACATTTCGACACCTATTTTGGCCGCCCGACCCTGCAAGGCCTGGACGACAATGGCTCCGGTGCCAGCGTATTGACCGAGGTCGCCAGGAACCTCGGCGGCCTGCAATTGGAAAATGGCCTGCAAATAGTCGGCTTCGGCGCCGAAGAAGAGGGCCTACGCGGCTCCCGCGCCTTTGTCGACTCGCTCAGCGCCAGCCAGCGCGCCAATATGCTGGCGATGATCAACCTCGACAGCTTGATCACCGGCGACATGATGTACGCCCACGCCGGTCAGAACAGCACCGCCAACCCGGCCTTGGCGTCATTGCGTGAGCATACGTTCCAGATCGCCAAGGAGTTGAACATCCCGCTGTTCACCAATCCCGGCCTGGACCCGCAATACCCCCAGGGCACTGGCTGTTGCAGCGATGGCGAGGCGTTTGAACCGCTGAACATCCCGATCCTTTATGTCGAGGCCACTAACTGGGAACTGGGCGATCTGGACGGCTACACCCAGACCGACAACCCGAAAATTCCCGGAGGCTCGACCTGGCACGACCCGAACGAAGACAACAAGGCCGTGCTCACCGATGCCTTCGGCCAGGCGCGCATCGACCAGCGCCTGCGTGACTATTCACGCCTGCTCAGCCGCCTGGTGCTGGAGTTGACCAACGCCGACCTGATGGCCTCAACGGCGTCCGGCGGTGCAGTCGCACGCAATATGCAAGACCACCTGCAGCGTCAGCATCAGGCCATGGTGCGCCTGCATGATCGCCGCTGGCTGACCCTGCAGGCCGCCAGCCGTGAGGTCGGCAGCTTCGATGGCGAAATCGGCGTGGACGGCGAATACAATCCGGACAGTGGCTTCGACAGCGCCCCCAACCCCGAAGCCCGGCGCCTGGGCCTGCATGCCCTGGGCGACTATCAACTGACCTCGAACCTGAATATCGGCGCCAGCCTGAGCTACCTCAATGGCCGCGACAAACTCGAGCATCGCGGCAAACTGGACAGTGACACCTGGCAGGCAGCCGCCTATGCACTGCTCAACGATGGCGGACCAAGCTGGCTGGCCGGCGACCTGAGCGTCGGCCACACGCGCTTCGAATCCAAGCGCAACCTGGTGATCCAGGCCAATGGCGGGCCGATCCTGCTCGATCAGCAACTGAGCGGCGAGACCAACGCTCTGGCATTGGGCGCACGGGTCCTGGGCGGCTATGACTTTGACTTCGGTGCCTTAAAGAGCGGGCCGTTCGCCGGCCTGGACTACAGCCATTACCGCATCGACAAACTCCACGAAAAACAGAACCTGCGCACCGCCCTGGAGTACGAAGAACAATCTTTCGACTCCCTGGAAGCCAGCCTCGGCTGGCGCGTGCGTGGCGCGGTCGCCCTGCCCTATGGCTTGAGTCTGCTGCCGTATGGCGACATTGCCTGGGTCAAGGAGTTGGCCGACGGTCGCCTCGACGACCTGCAACTGAGCGCTCGCGCCGATGGCCAGGCGCGCACCGCCAGGCTCGGTTCAGTGGACAAGAGCTTCGGCCGCGCGCAGATCGGCAGCCAATTGGCGATCACCCCGCAATTGGGCGTGTTTGCCGAGGTCAATAGCCGACTGGGGCATGCCGAAGGCAGCCAGACCGGCTATTCACTGGGCGTGCAATGGATGTTCTGATCAGGGTTTCTTGAACACGTAGAACAGGTTCGGCTCGCTGACCATGTACAAGGTGCCGTCGTCGTCCATGGCGATCCCTTCGGCCTGGGGCACGCGCTTGCTCAGGCCATGGCGCCCTTTAAGCAGCGACAGACTGCTTAATGGGCGACCGTCGATATCCAGCTCCAACACCAGGAATGATTCATCCGACAGCGCCAGCAGATGCCCGCTGCGCTCGTCGTATTGCAGGCTCGACAGGTCGCGCACAAACAACCCGGCATCGCGCTTGGGATTGTTGATCACGTGCACCGAGTAGGTTTTTTCCGGCTTGAAATGGGGAAATCCGTGGACCTCGTAGATCAGCATCGGGTCGCGCTCCTTGGCCACGAACAGGCGCTTGCCTACCGAGTCGTAGGCCAATCCTTCAAAACCCTTGTTGCCGCCAATGTGTACGCCGAGGGTCATTTGCTCGGCGTCGGCGGCATCGAGAAATTGCGTGTCATCGTCCACGTGCACCTTGATCAGCCGCTGCTGGCGCTCATCGCTGATGACGTAGATGTTGTCGCTGATAAATTCCACTGCCTCGGCATCGCCAAAGCCCACCAGGGGAATGCGCCGCAGGATCTTGCCGTCCAGGGACAGCTCCACCAGCTCGGCGTTTTTATTGGTGACGGTAAACAGGCTTTTGCGCACCGGGTCGTAGGTCAGGGCTGAGACGTCGTCGTCGAGCCCTTCGATCACCTGGCCTTCGACGATGACGCGATAGTCCGCCAGGCCAATCGCGCGCTCATCGGCGGGCTGGCGCCACACCTGCCAGTTGAACCAGGCACGCTCGAACAGGCGGAACTGCTGCGCCACGACCCCGGCGGCGACCAGGGCAAGCAACAGCAGGATGAAGAAAGCAGGTTTGGGACGGGCAAGTCGACGCATTGGGCAAGCTCAGAAGAAAAACTGGCGAATAGATATCAAGGTCGCCTGAATTTAAACTTAAACGCACCGGACTGTCTGGCGAATGCCGTTTATAAAGAAAAGTCTGACGTAATTCGTCAGTTATTTCTGCTTTTCAAAACGATAGAACAGGTTTGGCTCACTGACCATGTACAGGTTGCCGCTCTCGTCCATGGTTACCCCTTCGGCGCGTGGGATGGTGTCTTTCAGGCCATTGAAGCCACCGAGCAAGGTCATGAAGCTGACTTGCTCGCCCTTCTCGTCCAATTCCAGCAACAGATGAGAGTCGGCTGACAGCGCCAATAAGTGCCCTGTACGGGGATCGATCTCCAGCGCCGAGAGGTTGCGCATGTCCAGTTCGCTACTGGCCAGCTTGGCCTTGCTGCCAGCCAGGCGCTGGCTGCCATCGCTTTTCCAGGTGAACAGCGCCGGCGGGCGCTCTTCGCCCAGTATGAGTTGCTGGTTGCGCTTATCCCAGGTAATGGCTTCAAAGGCTTTGTTCTGGTCAGCGGACGGGCCGAGGTCATAACTGGGGAAGTCCGCCTTGTTCAACGCGGTGGTAGCGGCGTCGACCGTGACAATGGTCAGGCTGTGCTGACGCTCATCGACCACCGCCATCAGGCCGTTTTCCATCACTGTCAGGCCTTCCGGATTGTTCCAGCCATTGAGCGGCATCTTGCGCAACACATCGCCTTGCAGGCTCAGTTCGACGAGGAACGGGTTCTTGCCCATGACGGAGAATAGGGTTTTGGTCTGGGGGTTGTAGGACAGGTCCGAAGCCTCATCCTTCTCCATGCCGGGCAGCAACTTGGCATCGATGACCGCGTGATAATCCGGGAGCCACACACTCTCCTGGCGTTCGGCCGGGCTCTCGAAGCGCTCCAGCACCCACAACACACCGCGATCGTCCCAATGCATGGCCCAGGCAACCCCATACAGAATCGCACCGGCCAAAAACACCCAGGAATACCAGCGCATGGACAAGCGGGAGCGAAGCGAAGGTTTCGAATTGGGCAGAGGCACGGCCATTGAGCGCTTTCCGGAAAGTCAGCTGTAGGGGATAGCACAGGATTCAAAGGCCCGCGCGAGAAGTTCGGGATTATCCGGGTGGTGTGTGAAAAAAATGCAAAAGCCCCTGATTTTTGCAGATGTACACAATCAAATGTGGGAGGGGCGGTGCGACGATTCGACTTGCTCCCGATAGCAGTGTGTCAGTCAGAATATCTGCTACTGATACACCGCAATCGGGAGCAAGTCGAATCGTCGCACCGCCCCTCCCACATTTTTTACCGCATTTCTACAGTGAGTCAGCGCACAGTACTTTCGAAACGGTTCACACCCGCCAGTTCCAATACCAGTTCATCGCCCACATTCAGCGGCCCGACGCCAGCCGGGGTGCCGGTCAGGATCACGTCACCCGCCTGCAGGGAGAAGCACCCAGCCATATGCTGGATCATCGGAACGATAGGGTTGAGCATCTGCGCGCTGTTGCCGTCCTGGCGTACTTCGCCGTTGATGCTCAGGCGAATGCCGATATCGGTCATATCCTCAAAGGTGCTGCTGACCACGAAAGGTGCAATCACCGCCGCGCCATCAAAGGACTTGGCGATTTCCCACGGCAGGCCCTTGGCTTTGAGCTCAGCCTGCTTGTCGCGCAAGGTCAGGTCCAGGGCCGGGGCGAAGCCGGAGATGGCGTCCAGTACTTCTTCACGGCTCGGTTTGGTCGACAGGGGTTTGCCAATCAATACAGCAATTTCCGCTTCGTAGTGCACCGAACCGCGCTCGGTTGGAATGCTGAAACCGCCTTCCAGCGGCACCACGCAACTGCCCGGTTTGATGAACAGCAAGGGCTCGGTCGGCACCGGGTTGTCCAGTTCCTTGGCGTGTTCGGCGTAATTGCGTCCAATGCAGACCACTTTACCCACAGGGAAGTGGATATTGGTGCCGTCGACATACTTGTGCTGGTAGCTCATGGAACGACTCCTCAAGGTGCGATTAAACAGCGAAGATCTTGCCGGGGTTCATGATCCCGTTCGGGTCGAACACGGCTTTCACCGCCTTCATGTATTCGATTTCAACCGGCGAGCGGCTGTAGGTCAGGTAATCGCGCTTGGTCATGCCCACCCCGTGCTCGGCGGAGATCGAGCCGTTGTACTTCTCGACGGTTTCGAACACCCACTTGTTCACAGTGGCGCACTTGGCGAAGAACTCATCCTTGCTCAGGTTTTCCGGCTTGAGGATGTTCAAGTGCAGGTTGCCGTCGCCGATATGGCCGAACCAGACGATTTCGAAGTCCGGGTAGTGTTCACCGACTATCGCGTCAATTTCACTCAGGAACGCTGGCACTTTGGAGACAGTAACCGAGATATCATTCTTGTACGGCGTCCAGTGGGAAATGGTCTCGGAGATGTACTCGCGCAGCTTCCACAGGTTGTGCAGTTGGGTTTCGCTCTGGCTCATCACGCCGTCCAGTACCCAGCCCTGCTCGACGCAATGCTCAAAGGTTTCCAGGGCGTGGTTGGCGACTTCTTCGGTGGTGGCTTCGAATTCCAGCAGCGCGTAGAACGGGCACTCGGTTTCGAACGGCGCCGGCACATCGCCACGGCCGAGGACTTTAGCCAGGGCCTTGTCGGAAAAGAACTCGAAGGCAGTCAGGTCCAGCTTGCTCTGGAACGCATGCAGCACCGGCATGATCGAGTCGAAGTCGGTAGTGCCGAGCACCATGGCGGTGAGGTTTTTCGGTGCGCGATCCAGGCGCATGGTGGCCTCGACCACAAAGCCCAGGGTGCCTTCGGCGCCGATGAACAGCTGGCGCATGTCATAGCCGGTGGCGTTCTTGATCAGGTCTCGGTTCAGCTCCAGCACATCGCCCTTGCCGGTGACCACCTTCATGCCGGCCACCCAGTTGCGGGTCATGCCGTAGCGAATCACCTTGATCCCACCGGCATTGGTACCGATATTGCCGCCAATCTGGCTGGAACCGGACGAAGCAAAGTCCACCGGGTAGTACAGGCCGTTTTCTTCGGCGACGTTCTGCAGTTGCTTGGTGACCACCCCCGGTTGGCACACCGCAGTGCGGTCGGTGAGGTTCACATTGAGGATATGGTTCATGTAGTCGAACGACACCACCACTTCGCCATTGGCCGCCACCGCCGCTGCCGACAGGCCGGTACGCCCGCCGGACGGCACCAGCGCTACCTTGTGCGTATTGGCCCAACGCACGATGGCCTGCACCTGCTCGGTGGTCTTGGGGAACACGATGGCGCTGGGCGCGGGTGCGAAGTGCTTGGTCCAATCCTTGCCGTAAGCCTCCAGGGAGTCTGCATCGGTCAGCACTTTGCCGGGCTCAACCAGGGTCTTTAGCTCATCAATCAGGGCAGGATGGGTCATCGACAGAACTCTCGAACAATTCATGGTCATCCTGAGAACGCTTCACGTCGCAGGAATAGGTGTTTAGCGGGGTGCGTATGCTAGCATACCGCCCCCGCAGGACAGACCCAAAGGGCGTTTCTGCGGTGACGGCTTTCCTGCCGTCCGGGTCAGCTTGTGCCGTGATTCGCCAATACGTTTTTGTTTGACGAGTGGCTGTTGTCGTCAGGCAAGGCGCCGCGACGACTCATAGCTGGCTATGGGGAGGAGCGGCAACGCAGCATGACGGCAACAGACGCCGTCAAGCAGAAACAGTATTGGGGAATCACGGCACATCCAGCTGCTCGACTCCCTGCCAATTTTCTCCGGGATACAGGTTTACGCAGATGAGCAAGACTTCTCTCGATAAGAGCAAGATCAAGTTCCTTCTTCTGGAAGGCGTCCACCCATCGGCTGTCGACGTTCTGAAAGCCGCCGGGTACACCAGCATTGAGTACATCACCAGTTCTCTGCCGGAAGCCCAGCTCAAGGAAAAGATCGCCGACGCGCACTTTATCGGCATTCGCTCCCGCACTCAGCTGACCGAAGAGATCTTCGACCACGCCAAGAAACTCGTGGCTGTCGGCTGTTTCTGCATCGGCACCAACCAGGTTGACCTCAACGCAGCGCGCGAGCGCGGCATCGCGGTGTTCAACGCACCGTACTCCAACACCCGTTCCGTGGCGGAGCTGGTGTTGGCCGAGGCTATCCTGTTGCTGCGCGGTATCCCCGAGAAGAACGCTTCCTGCCACCGTGGCGGCTGGATCAAGAGCGCGGCCAACTCCTTCGAAATCCGCGGCAAGAAGCTGGGGATCGTCGGTTACGGCTCGATCGGCACGCAACTGTCGGTCCTGGCCGAAGGCTTGGGGATGCAGGTGTTCTTCTACGACACCCTCACCAAGCTGCCATTGGGCAACGCCACCCAGGTGTCGAGCCTGACCGAGCTGTTGGGCATGTCCGACATCGTCACCCTGCACGTCCCGGAAACCGCTGAGACCCAGTGGATGATCGGCGAGAAGGAAATCCGCGCGATCAAGAAAGGCGGCATCCTGATCAACGCTGCACGTGGCACCGTGGTCGAGCTGGACGCCCTGGCCGAGGCGATCAAGGACAAGCACCTGATCGGCGCCGCCATCGACGTGTTCCCGGTGGAGCCGCGCTCCAACGACGACATCTTCGAAAGCCCGCTGCGTGGCCTGGATAACGTGATCCTGACCCCGCACATCGGCGGCTCCACCGCTGAAGCCCAGGCCAACATCGGTCTGGAAGTCTCGGAAAAGCTGGTCAAGTACAGCGACAACGGTACCTCGGTATCGTCGGTCAACTTCCCTGAAGTGGCCCTGCCGGCTCACCCGGGCAAGCACCGCCTGCTGCACATCCACCAGAACATTCCGGGCGTGATGATGGAGATCAACAAGGTCTTCGCGGAAAACGGCATCAACATCTCCGGCCAGTTCCTGCAGACCAACGAGAAGGTCGGCTACGTGGTGATCGACGTCGACGCCGAGTACTCGGACCTGGCGCAAGAGAAATTGCAGCACATCAACGGCACTATCCGTAGCCGCGTGTTGTTCTAAGGCTTCAATCGCACCACGAAAAAGGGAGCCCCCGAGGGGCTCCCTTTTTTGCATCTGAACAAATCTTACTTCACGTTAACCGTGATCACTTTAGAGGCTACAGTGGGGTTGAACTGCATGTGCAGTTTGTCGCCAGCCACCAGTTGCAAGGTGTGCTTGCCTGGGGTGAGGGTCACTTCAGTCTCGGTCTGGGCCTTGCCGTAGTGGATCACAGTGTCGGTGGCCGGGATCGGCAGCTTCGCATCCGGCAGTTCTTTCTGGTCGATCAGCAGATGGTGGTGGCCGGTGCCTGGCGCCTGGTCGGTGGCTGGGGCCAGTTTCAGGCCTTCCATGCCGAATTTCACGGTGAAGGTTTTATCGACGGTGGCGCCATCTTTCGGCGAGACGATAAACACCTTGGCACCTTCCGGTGCAGCACTGCGCGGGATACCGTCGGCGGCTGTGGCCAACATCGAAGCACCCAGCAACAGGCTGGCCAGGGTGGCGCGGGATAAAAGGGCTTTCATTCGCTTCTCCAGTTTTTCGGTGAAATCTGTGGGGTTATGACAACTTCGCGACAAATTGCTGTCCAAGGCACTCGACACCATAGCAAAGCGATGCTGAACGGCGTCTCGCCCGTACGAATTCTTTAGGAGTGACCATGCGCTTTTCGCCTGGCCTGTTACTTTTGCTTCCCCTGCTGAGCCCCTTGGCTCACGCCGAATTGATCGACGACGTCAATGATCGCGGTGAACTGCGCATCGCCCTGGAAGCCAACACCGCGCCCTACAACTTCAAGGACGGCGACAAGCTCACCGGCTTTGAAGTGGAGCTGGGTGAGCAACTGGCCAAGGAAATGGACGTACGCCCGTCTTTTATCACCACCGACGACAACGACCTATTGCCAGGTGTGGAAACCGGCAAGTACGACGTGGCTATAAACCATATCGCTATGACTGCCGAACTCAAGGATCGGTTCGATTTCAGCACGGCTTATCGCGAGAAGCCGGACCTTGTGATCCCATTCCAGAAAGGTAACCCAGCGTTCAAGAGCAGCCTGGACATGGCCCTGGAACGGGTGAAGGCGGATGGCAGATTGAAGGCGATGGCGCAGAAGTGGTTTGAAAGCAGTGCACCGATAGTCAAGACACAGTAGGTCAAATGTGGGAGGGGGCTTGCCCCCTCCCACATTTTGTTCAAGGCAAGACGTCAGAATCCTTTGCCGGCTTAAAACGGCTCATTACCCCGCCGGCGAAACCAACCGGTCAAGGACAGGCGTTCGCGCGAGGCAGGCAGTACCTCGTGGGGCACTTCGCCCGACAAAAACACCACCAGGCAACCACCGGTCGGCACCACGTCGTATTCAACGCCGCCCTTGAGGTACATGCGTAACTGGCCGCCATGCTCGGGCAGCCAGGCGTCGTTCAAGTAGATCACCGCCGAGACCATGCGCCGGTCATCATCGCGAAACCGGTCCACATGCTTAAGGTAAAAAGCCCCGGGCGGGTACATCGCGAAGTGGCTTTCGAAATCTTCCAGACCCAGGAACAGGCTGCGGTTCATCGCCAGGCGCAGGCCGTCCATCACCGCCATATAGGTGTCGCAGACTGCCGCGTCACCTTCCTCCAGCCACTGGATATGGTCACCGCGAATGCCCTCGCGAATCTCCTGGGCCGGCCCGCGCCCGACCGCTGCCGGTGCCAGTTCACCTTCAGCCGCACGTTTATGGCACTCAGCAGCGAGTTCCAGGGTCAGAGCCTGGGGCAGGAAGCCATTCTGCTGCGACCAGCCTTTTTCGGCCAGGTCGTCGACAATGCGTTGCAGCAGCGGGTGATCGAGGGGTATTTGCATGGCGCGCATAGTATCCATACGCCTGTGAATCCGACAGAGCCGCTGAGCGTCTGAATACACTTTAGTCAGGTGACTGATAGGACTTCTCGACAAATCCTACGCCCGACACGGACAATAGTGGCCGACTGACAGGAGTCCATATGCGTCGTTTGTTATTTTCCGTGTTGATGCTCTGCGTTTTGCCCGCCTGGGCAGACGGCTACGACCAGTTATATAAGGTCGCCGGCTGGGCCGAACAACGTGCGCATTTCAATGACGCCCTCAGTGCCGCCCAGCAACGCTATCGCAATAGCCTGCCACCAGCGGTGTACCAGGCGCTGGTGGACAACAGCAATAAACGCTTTGGCGCCCAGGCCATGGACCAGCGTGCCGAGGCGCAATTGCGCCAGCACCTGCCAGACCCGCAACCGGCCCTGGCGTTTTTCCAATCGCCCCTGGGGCGCAAGATTGTCGCCGCCGAATTGCTGGCCACCCGACGCGACCAATTGGCGAAGAACGCCCAGGGCCTGCCGAAAATCCAGGCCGAAGCCACCCGCAACCTGATCATCGGCCACCTGGCCCAGGCGCTGCCTGCTCGTGAAGCCGGGGCGGAAGTCAGCCTGGCGATTGCCGGCGTGGCGGCCGACAGCTTGAGCCAGATGATCCCCGGCCTGCTTGGCGGAGGCCAGGCCCAAGGCATGTTGAATGGACAGCGGGAACGGCTGATGCAGCAGATTGATAAGGATCTGAATAACACATTGCTGTATGTCTACCGGGATTTGTCCGACCCGGAGCTGGAAGAATTCGCCACGTTTGCCGAGTCGCCCCAGGGTAAGGCGTATTACCAGGCCGCCCTGGCAGCCATTCGCGCAGGGCTGGCAGTCGGCCAAAGCACCTCAAGCCTGGCGCAGTAACAAAATGTGGGAGGGGGCTTGCTCCCGATAGCAGTGTGTCAGTCAACTTATGTGTAGCTGACCCAGCGCTATCGGGAGCAAGCCCCCTCCCACATTTGGACCGTATCAGTTCAGATGGTCCGTCAAATACCGGAAGTATTCTTCGCGAATCGCTGGAATCTCATTGGCCAGGTGATGCCGGCCCCGCTTGAGCATCAACACCTCGGGCTGGTCGAACTTCCCCCGCAGCACGCGCAAGTTGTGCTGCCAATCCACCGTCATATCTTCCTCACCCTGCACGATCACCGGCCGCCTGGCGCTGCGTGGCGCGGCTTCGATGCGCTTGATCCAGCGCGCCAGCGCCCCCACCCAGGCGGTGGGTAATTGGCGGGGCTGGAGCGGGTCGGCTTCAAGGAACGGCTTGAAGTCAGGATCGTTGGAGTTATCGCTGAAACGCCGGGCAATGCCTTTGACGAACGGGCGCAGCAGGTAATAGCTGACCTGGGACCAACCCCAGGCCCGCGGCCGTACCAAGGGCGATAGCAAAAAGGTCTTGCCTTGGGCGGGGCTGTCGGCACCGTGGTTGAGCAGGTGATCCACCACAATGGCGCCGCCGGTGCTTTGCCCGAACAGGTGCCAGGGTTGGGGCAATTGCAAGGCCTTGGCCTCGGCGAACAGCCCCTGCACCACCCGCTGATATACCGCAAATTCATCGATGCTGGCGCGGGGGCCGCTGGACAAACCGTGGCCCGGCAGGTCGCAGGCAATCACCACGAAGCCCTGGTCCAATGCCCAGTCCACCACGTGGCGATACAGTCCCATGTGATCGTAGAAGCCGTGGAACATGAACATCGTCGCCACCGGCTCAGGCGGCCACCACACCTGGGCCACTACTTCGAACCCGTCCACCTCGAAACGCCCCAGGCGACTCACGGCCGGCGCCTTGCGGGCGGCCAGGTCGAGCCCATAGAAACGTTGGTAGACCCGCGCTTCGGCGCTGAGCGGTTGCGCGTCCACCAACGGCCGCAAGCTTTCGCGCAGATGATCAGGGTCAAAGGTAACGGGCATAAAGGCTTCCAGACTGGCGGTGAAGATGAATATCGAGCTGCGATATTCATCTGTCAGGACAAGCATGGCAAGCTACGCGACCTGCGAGGATACCTCTGAATGCGACCGCCCTACCGTAATGCCCTGTTCGCCAGTCTGATCCTGGTTATCTGCGCCGGCGTGCTGTGGGCTGCGTATGACTGGTTCCAGGGCCGCTACCTGCGCGCCTTCAGCGAACACACGGCAGTGTTCTCCGGCGATGCGCTGCAACTGCCTGCCGCCCTCAGTGGCCCTGGCCCGATTCGCCTGGTGCACTTCTGGGACCCGGCCTGCCCGTGCAATGTTGGTAACCAGCAACACCTGGGCGAGCTGATCGAGCAGTACGGGCCCCAAGGAGTGGAGTTCTATGCCCTGCAAAAACCCGGCAGCCACGGCCAGCTACCCGACAACCTGCGCCACATGAAAGTCATCGACGCCCTGCCCGGCGCCGACCGGATACCCGCCAGCCCTGCAGTGGGCATTTGGGACCGCACAGGCAAGCTGGCCTATTTCGGCCCCTACAGCGAGGGGCTGACGTGCAATGCCAGCAACAGTTTTATCGAGCCGATCCTCAAGGCCCTTGGAACCGGACGCGAAGTGAATGCCACTCACACCCTCGCGGTAGGCTGCTATTGTTCGTGGCCTAAGGATCTGTAGCCCGTCCACTTTGGTAAGGAATGTTCATGAAGCGCGTCTTGCAGGTTTTCGCGGTGCTGATTGTGCTGGTCGCCCTGGGCGCCGGTTGGTACCTCTACAGCAAGCAGCCCACGCGCCAGGGCACGGTGACCCTGGCCCACCTGCAAGGCTCGGTCACGGTGCGCTACGACGACCGTGGCGTGCCGCATATCCGCGCCGAGAACGAGGCCGACCTGTACCGCGCCCTGGGCTATGTGCATGCCCAGGACCGATTGTTCCAGATGGAGATCATACGGCGCCTGGCCCGGGGCGAGCTGGCCGAAGTGCTGGGGCCGAAGCTGCTCGAGACCGATAAGCTGTTCCGCAGCCTGCGTATTCGCGAGCGCGCCTCAAGCTACGCCGAGCACATGGACCCGGACTCAGCCTCCTCGAAAGCCCTGCAGGCCTATCTGGACGGAATCAACCAATATCAGGCCAGCCACGCCAGCCCCATGGAGTTCGATGTGCTGGGTATCCCCAAGCGCCCATTCACCGCCGAAGACAGCATCAGCGTCGCCGGGTACATGGCCTACAGCTTTGCCGCGGCCTTTCGTACCGAGCCGGTGCTGACCTACGTGCGCGACCGGTTGGGCAGCGATTACTTGAAAGTCTTCGACCTCGACTGGCAACCCAAGGGCGCCCTCAACCTGGCGAACGGCGACTGGAACACCCTCGGCGCTATCGCCGCCCTGAGCGAACAGGCCCTGGCCGACAACGGCCTGCCGCAGTTCGAGGGCAGCAATGCCTGGGCCGTCAGTGGCAGCCACACCCGTAGCGGCAAACCCCTGCTGGCGGGTGACCCCCATATCCGTTTCTCGGTGCCGTCGGTGTGGTACGAAGCGCACCTGTCAGCGCCCGGTTTTGAGTTGTATGGCTATCACAACGCGCTGGTGCCAGTGGCGTTCCTGGGGCACAACATGGATTTCGGCTGGAGCCTGACCATGTTCCAGAACGACGACATCGACCTGGTCGCCGAGAAGGTCAATCCGGACAACCCCAACCAGGTCTGGTATCACGGCCAATGGGTCGACATGACCAGCAGCGAGCAGCAGATCCAGATCAAGGGCCAGGCGCCGGTGAACCTCATCCTGCGCCGCTCGCCCCACGGCCCGATCATCAATGACGTGCTCGGCGAGAACGCCGGCAGCACGCCGATTGCCATGTGGTGGGCGTTCCTCGACAGCGAAAACCCGATCCTCGAAGGTTTCTACCAGCTCAACCGCGCCGATACCTTGGCCAAGGCGCGGGCCGCTGCGGCCAAGGTATCGGCACCGGGCCTCAACATCATATGGGCCAATGCCAAGGGTGATATCGGCTGGTGGGCGGCGGCACAGTTGCCGATGCGCCCGGCCGGGGTCAACCCGGCGTTCATCCTCGATGGCAGTACCGCCCAGGCCGACAAGCTGGGCTTCTACCCCTTCAGTGCCAACCCCCAGGAAGAAAACCCGTCGCGTGGCTATGTGGTGTCGGCCAACGCGCAGCCGGCCTCCCCTACAGGCATGGAAATTCCCGGCTATTACAACCTGGCCGACCGTGGCCAGCAGTTGAACGCGCAGTTGAGCGACAAGAGCGTGAAGTGGGATGTGACCAACAGCCAGGCCCTTCAACTGGGTACCACCACCGCCTATGGCCCGCGCCTGCTGGCGCCGCTGTTGCCGGTGCTGCGCGAAGTGGTCAAGGACCCGGCAGAGTTGAAGCTGGTGGAACAACTATCCAACTGGAAAGGCGACTACCCGCTGGACTCCACCAGCGCCACGCTGTTCAACCAGTTGCAGTTCAACCTCGCCGAAGCGACCTTCCACCCGAAACTGGGCGATGCACTGTTCAAGACCCTGATCAGCACCCGCGTGATCGACGCCGCGCTGCCACGCCTGGCCGCCTCGGCGGACTCACCCTGGTGGAATGGCAAGCGGGCCGACACCGTCAAGCTCGCCTGGGACAATAGCCTCGCGCACCTCAAGGTTACGTTCGGCGATGACCCGGCGCAGTGGCAGTGGGGCAAGGCGCACACCCTGACCCACGGCCACCCGCTGGGCATGCAAAAGCCATTGGATAAGCTCTTCAACGTCGGCCCGTTCCCGGCACCGGGCAGCCACGAAGTGCCGAACAACCAGACCGCCCCGATCGGCCCGGCACCGTGGCCTGTGACCTACGGCCCGTCGACACGGCGCCTGATCGACTTCGCCGACCCGACCCACGCCCTCACCATCAATCCGGTGGGGCAAAGCGGTGTGCCCTTTGATACGCACTATGGCGACCAGGCGCAGAGCTATATCGAGGGCAGGTATGAGCAGGCGCACTTCAGTGACGAGGAAGTGACGGCCAATACCCGCGGCACCTTGAAACTGCTGCCAGCCCGATGATCGTTCCCACGCTCTGCGTGGGACGATCATCGGGTGTGCGCCCGCATACGCCCTGGCGCTTGGCCGTAGGTGTCCTTGAATTTCTTGCTGAACGCCGCCTGGGACTGATAACCCACCTGGGCGGCGATATCGATCAGGCTAAGGCGTGACTGATGCAGCAGGTTGAACGCCATCTCCATGCGCAATTGGGTGAGCAACACCCAGGGCGATACACCTGCCACTTTGACGAACGCACGCATAAAGGTCGCACGGGACATGCTGGCCGCCGACGCCAGGCCATCGATGGTCCATTCATGCCCAGGTTCGGCCAGCATGGCTTGCCAGGCCTTGCTCAAGCGCTTGTCGGCGAGCAAGGCGAAGGCACCCTCCCCTGGCGCCTGATCGCTCAGCCAACTGCGCAGGATCAAGGTGAACAGGGCTGACGACAGCGCATTGATAAACGAACGGGCGCCCACTTGCTGCCCGTCCGCTTCACTGCGCAGCAACGCAATCAGCGCCGCCAACTGTCCATCGCCTTGCCACTGGCGACTGGACACCACCAGGTATTCCGGCAATGCATCGAATAGTAGCGACTGGCGGTTGTAGTGAAAGCTGCCACACAGCATATCCACATCCGGCTGTTCGCCGCCCAAACGGTGCACGGTCAACGCACCCCCTTCGATAACACGAGGCTGCATCGGGCGGATCCGCGCGCCCTGGCTGCGCAGCAGGTGGGTACCGCCCCCAGGCATCAGCAGGATATCGCCCTCCTCCAACGTTACATATTGCCCGCCAGACAACTCGGCGCGGCAGGTGCCGCTGAGCACGATGTGATAAGGCGCCACGCCGAGGCTTTCCGGCGCATGGTCCAACGCCCAGTCCCCTTGGAACTGGCAACGCAAATCCAGGCTGCCGCGCAGGTTGGCCAGCGCGATAAGGGTGTCGATGGCATTCATTTGCGAGCATCGGTCAAAAAGATGAGCGGATTGAACAATAGCCGCAGCCTTCAACGCTACAGACTGGCTTCACACCCAACCTGTTCAGGAGTTACTGCAATGTTCAATAACTGGTCCGACTTGCTGCCTGCCGTGAAGAAAGCTTTTGGTTCACTGGGCAAGAGCAACCCGAAGATGGTCAAAGCCTACATGGCGCTGGGGGAAGCTGCCGAGGAAAACAATGTACTCGACGCCAAGACCCGTGAACTGATTTCCATCGCGGTGGCGATCACCACCCGCTGCGACGGTTGCATCGGCGTGCATGCCGATGCCGCCATCAAGGCCGGGGCAACCCGCGAAGAAGTGGCGGCCACGCTGGCCACCGCGATCTCGCTGAATGCAGGCGCGGCCTACATCTACTCGTTGCGCGCCCTGGAAGCCTACGACACGCTCAAACCGGCGCCGCAAAGTTAAGCCTGAACTGTTGCGGCGTGACGCCCAGCCGGCGGTTGAACACACTGCGCATGTGCTGGGCGTCGCGAAAGCCACATTGATAGGCCACGGTTTTAAGCGGTGCGTGGCTACTTTCAAGCATCACCCGCGCCGCATCCACGCGCGCCCTCTCGACAAATTCCGCCGGCGTAATCCGCGCTTCCCGGGCAAACACCCGGGAAAAATTGCGCGCACTCATATTGGCCGCCTTGGCCAGGTCGGCAATGGTCAAGTCTCCCGTCAGGTTGGCCAGCACGTACAGCTGCACCAGCGCCACCGCCGAGGTAGTTTCGGCATGGGGCGTGAGGAACGGACTGAACTGCGATTGCCCGCCCGAGCGCTGGGTGAACACCACCAGGCGCTTGGCCACGCTCAACGCGACTTCCGGGCCGTGGTCCTGGGCCAGCAGGTACAGTGACAAGTCGATACCCGCCGTGACCCCGGCCGAGGTGTAGAGGTTGCCGTCCTGCACGTAGAGGCGGTCGGCTTCGACCCGGGCCGAGGGGCACACACGCGCCAGGTCCGCGGCATCGCCCCAATGGGTGGTAACGGTTTTACCCTCCAGCAGGCCGGCGCGGGCCAGCATGAAGGCACCGTTGCAGATCGAGCCGAAGCGTCGTGCCTTGGCAGTGGCAGCGCGCAGCCAGTCATCAAACTGGGGGCCGAAGTTTTCGAAGGGCAGTTGCGGGCCGCCGGCGACCAGCAGCAGGTCGTAGGGCTGCCGGGCTTCGCTGTAGTGTTTGTGGGCCTGCAAGGACAGGCCGTTGGAAGCCGCCATAGGGCCGTGGCTGAAACCGATGACTTCCAGGTGATAGTGGTCTTCGGGCGCCAGGAAGCGGTTGGCCTCGCAGAACACGTCCATCGGGCCGGTCACGTCCAGTGACTGGACGCCGGGGAAAATCAGGATGGCGACGGTTTTGCTCATGAAGTCATACCTTTTCTAACTTGAAAAACACTAATCCCCTGTGGGAGGGGGCCATCCCCCTCCCACATTTGATCCTCACAGGGTTTGGATCCACCGATCACCTGCCACACCTTAGCCGACTTTGTCTTTGGCGCGATGTGCCAGCACATTGGCCGAGATTGCGCCCTTATCGCGATAGCTGCGTCACGCACGCGCGACCAGACTAGGTGCTTTCCAGAGGAGAACCACCATGAGCACCACCATCGCCGGCATCCACATCCCTGACAGCGCCTTGGCCAGGGCCACCACCGAATACATTCGCGACGTCGAATCAGACCTGCTCTACCACCATTCGCGCCGCGTCTTCCTGTTCGGCGCGTTGAGCGGTGAGCGCAAGCAATTGGCCTACAACCCGGAGTTGCTCTACGTCGGCGCGATGTTCCATGACCTGGGCCTGGTGGAAGGCCACCGCAGTGACGACGAGCGTTTCGAAGTGGACGGCGCCAACGCCGCCGCTGCGTTCCTCAAACCTTATGGGTTGAGCGATGACGATATCGAACAAGTGTGGTTGTCCATCGCCCTGCACACCACGCCGGGCGTGCCGAAACACCTGCGCCCCACCGTAGCGCTGGTGACCGCCGGTGTGGAGATGGACGTGCTGGGCATGGACTACGCCGCGTTCAGCAGCGCGCAGCGCGAAGCGGTGGTGCATGCGCATCCACGGGGTGAAGGGTTCAAGGAGTGCATCATCTGCGCGTTCGCCGACGGCTTGCGCCACCGCCCGCAGACTACGTTTGGCAACGTGAAGACCGATGTGCTGGTGGATCAGGAGCCGGGGTTCAAGCCGATGAATTTTGTCGAGGTGATTCGTAAGTCGCCGTGGGCGATGTAATTAACCTGAAATGCAATAAAATGTGGGAGGGGCGGTGCGACGATTCGACTTGCTCCCGATAGCGGTGGGTCAGTCAACAGATGCAGTGACTGACACTCAGCAATCGGGAGCAAGTCGAATCGTCGCACCGCCCCTCCCACATTTGGACCTCACCCAGCTTTAGACCGGTGCTGGAGCGCGGCGCTTGTCCGGTTGCTGCCAACCGTCGGCCGCGGCTTCTTCGATGGCTTGCTGGATGGCTTTCTTGCGATGCTCTTCGGCCCGGCGGCTGAAGAACCACACCAGGAAGGTCACCAGCGATACCGCCAACAGAATCAGGCTCGCCACGGCGTTGATCTCAGGCTTGACCCCTAGGCGCACCGCCGAGAACACTTCCATCGGCAACGTGGTCGAGCCCGGGCCCGACACGAAGCTGGCCAGTACCAGGTCATCCAGGGACAGCGCAAAGGACATCATGCCGCCCGCCGCCAGCGACGGCGCGATCATCGGGATGGTGATCAGGAAGAACACCTTCCACGGCCGTGCGCCCAGGTCCATAGCCGCCTCTTCGATCGACAGGTCCAGCTCACGCAGGCGCGCCGACACGACCACCGCCACATACGCCGCACAGAACGTCGTGTGCGCGATCCAGATGGTGACGATGCCACGCTCCTGGGGCCAGCCGATCATCTGCGCCATGGCCACGAACAGCAGCAACAGCGACAGGCCGGTGATCACTTCCGGCATCACCAGCGGTGCCGTCACCAGGCCGCCGAACAGCGTGCGGCCCTTGAACTGGCTGATGCGCGTCAGCACAAAGGCCGCCAAGGTGCCCAGCGCCACTGCGGCCACCGCCGTGTAGCAGGCGATTTCCAGGGAGCGTGCCACCGAGCCCATCAACTGGGTGTTGTCCAGCAGGCCCACGTACCACTTGATCGACCAACCGCCCCACACCGTCACCAGCTTGGATTCGTTGAACGAATAGATCACCAGGATCAACATCGGCAGGTAGATAAACAACAAGCCTGCGACCAGCATGAAGCTGGAGAAACGAAAGCGCTTCATATCTTGCCCTCCAGCTCTTTGGCCTGGCTGCGGTTAAACAGGATGATCGGCACGATCAGGATCGCCAGCATCACCACGGCCAAGGCAGAAGCCACCGGCCAGTCACGGTTGTTGAAGAACTCTTGCCACAGCACTTTACCGATCATCAGGGTTTCCGGGCCGCCGAGCAGTTCAGGAATCACGAACTCGCCCACCACCGGGATAAACACCAGCATGCAGCCGGCGATGATGCCGTTCTTGGACAGCGGCACAGTGATTTTCCAGAAGCTGTTGAAGGTGCTCGAACCGAGGTCAGAGGCGGCTTCCAGCAGGCTTTGGTCGTGTTTGACCAGGTTGGCGTAAAGCGGCAGGATCATGAACGGCAGGTATGAGTAAACCACGCCGATATACACCGCGATGTTGGTGTTGAGGATCTGCAACGGTTCGCTGATCAGCCCCATGGATATCAGGAAGCCATTGAGCAAGCCGTTGTTGCTGAGGATGCCCATCCACGCATACACGCGAATCAGGATCGCGGTCCAGGTCGGCATCATGATCAGCAGCACCAGCACGGTCTGCATCTCTTTGCGTGCGGTAGCGATGGCGTAGGCCATCGGGTAGCCGATCAGCAGGCACAGCAGCGTGCTGAAAAACGCCATCTTCAGCGAGCCCAGGTACGCGGCGATGTAGAGCTCGTCGCCCGCCAAGAGGCTGTAGTTGGCCAGGTTCAGCACCACTTGCAGCTTTTGCTCAACGTAGGTGTAGATCTCGGTGTAGGGCGGGATCGCCACGTCGGCTTCGGCAAAGCTGATTTTCAGTACGATGAAAAACGGCAGTGCGAAAAACAGAAACAGCCAGAGGAAGGGAATCCCGATGACCACCTGCTTGCCATTGGGCACGATGCGATCCAAGCGCCGCTTGAATTTCTTCATGTTCATGAGCGAAGTACCACGCCGCTGTCGTCTTCCCACCATACGTACACCTGGTCACCCCAGGTCGGACGCTGGCCACGGCGTTCGGCGTTGGCGACGAAGGACTGCACCAGCTTGCCGCTCGGCAGTTCCACGTAGAACACCGAGTGCCCGCCCAGGTAGGCGATGTCGTGCACCTTGCCGCTGGACCAGTTGTGCTCGCAGGTCGGCATTTCGGTGGTGACCAGCAGTTTTTCCGGGCGGATGGCGTAGGTCACCGACTTGTCTTCCACCGCGGTGGCGATGCCGTAGCCCACGTAGATATCGCGGTCCAGATCAGCGCACTTGAGCACCGCGTGGCCTTCGGCATCATCCACCACCTGGGTGTCGAAGATGTTGACGTTGCCGATGAACTCGCACACCAGGCGGCTGGTGGGGGTTTCGTAGATGTCGATGGGGCTGCCGATCTGGGCGATCCAGCCCAGGTGCATGATCGCGATACGCTCGGCCATGGTCATGGCCTCTTCCTGGTCGTGGGTCACCATCACGCAGGTTACGCCGACGCGCTCGATGATTTCCACCAGCTCCAGTTGCATCTGCGAACGCAGCTTCTTGTCCAATGCGCCCATGGGCTCATCGAGCAGCAGCAGTTTCGGGCGCTTGGCCAGGGAACGGGCCAATGCCACACGCTGGCGTTGGCCGCCGGACAACTGGTGCGGCTTGCGCTTGGCATACTGGCTCATCTGCACCAGCTTGAGCATCTCGGCCACGCGGGCGTCGACTTCAGCCTTGGGGATCTTGTCCTGCTGCAGGCCGAACGCGATGTTCTGCGCCACGGTCATGTGCGGGAACAAGGCGTAGGACTGGAACATCATGTTGATCGGCCGCTCGTAGGGCGGCATGTCGGTGATGTCCACACCGTCGAGGTAGATGCGGCCTTCGGTCGGACGCTCGAAACCTGCGAGCATCCGCAGCAAGGTGGACTTGCCCGAACCCGAACCGCCGAGCAAGGCGAAGATCTCGCCTTTCTTGATTTCCAGGGACACATCGTCCACGGCAATCGTCTCGTCGAACTTCTTCGTGACCCGGTCGATTTTGACCAGCACCTTTTTCGGTGTTTGGTCGCCCTCGAGGGCTTTCTTATAGGCGCCGGAGGCAACTGCCATTTACGAAACTCCCAAAAAAAACGGTGCGGTTCGCCTTAGGCGGGCGAACCCAGGATAGTTTGAGCCTTACTTGCCCGTCTTGACCTTGGTCCAGCTACGGGTCATTAAACGCTGCACTTTCGGGGGTAGCTCGAAGTTGACGAAAGTCCGCTCGAGAACCGCCTGCGGTGGGTAGACCGCTGCGTCAGTGCGTATCGATTGCTCCATCAGCTTGTCCGCCCCTGGGTTAGGGTTGGCATAACCGACCTGATCACTGACCTGAGCGATCACCTCAGGCTGCAGCAAATAGTTGATGAAGGCGTGGGCCTCCTTGACGTTGCTGGCATCCTTGGGGATCGCCAGCACGTCAAACCACAGGTTGCCGCCTTCTTTCGGGATCGCGTAGGCGATATTCACGCCTTTGCCTGCCTCAGCCGCACGGGCTTTGGCCTGGAACACATCGCCGGAGAAGCCGGCCGCCACGCAGATATTGCCGTTGGCCAAGTCCGAGATGTATTTGGAGGAGTGGAAGTAGGTCACGTAGGGCCGCACTTTCAGCAGTTTTTCCTCGGCTTTCTTGTAGTCGGCCGGGTTGGTGCTGTTAGGGTCCAGGCCCATGTAGTTGAGCACCGCAGGCAGCATTTCGTCTGCCGAATCCATGAAAGACACGCCGCAAGTCGCGAGTTTCTTCATGTTTTCCGGCTCGAACAACACGGCCCAGGAGTCGATATGGTCAACGCCCAGCACTTCCTTCACCTTGTCGACGTTGTAACCAATGCCATTGGTGCCCCACAGGTATGGCACCGCGTACTGGTTGCCAGGGTCATTCTTTTCCAGGCGCTTGAGCAGGACCGGGTCGAGGTTGGCGTAGTTCGTCAGCAGTGACTTGTCGAGCTTCTGGAACGCCCCGGCCTTGATCTGCTTGCCGAGAAAATGGTTGGACGGCACCACCACATCGTAGCCGGTACGCCCGGCGAGCAACTTGCCTTCCAGGGTTTCGTTGGAGTCAAACACGTCATACACGGGCTTGATGCCGCTGGCCTTTTCGAAGTTGGCCAGGGTGTCGGGGCCGATGTAGTCCGACCAGTTATAAATATGCACCGTCGGTGCGGCCTGCACGCTGGCAGCCAGCGTGATACCTGCACCCACCAGCATGGCTTTGCGAAATAAAGAAATTGGCAAGTGGAGGTCCTCTTAAATAGTTGGGCCTTAGAGTTGTTGCCCGGCAACAAAACCGGCGCGCAACTTACCCTCGATAAACCGATCCGGCAAAACTTTCTGTCATTTATTTTCTGTACGGTTGCCGCTGTTTGTAGGAGCGAGCTTGCTCGCGAAGAACTCACAGGCAACGCGGGCTATCAGAGGTCCCGCGTTATCGTTGACGATTTTCGCGAGCGAGCTCGCTCCTACAGGTTCCTAGCCTTATTTACCCGACTTGATCTTGGTCCAGCTGCGTGTCATTTCACGCTGGGTTGCAGCCGGCAGGTCGGCAATCGCGTAGAGCTTGGCCTGCACGTCCGCCGACGGGTAGATGCCCGGGTCGCTGGTGATGTCTTTGTCCACCAATGCGGTGGCCTTCTCGTTACCGTTCGGGAAGCGCACGCTGTTGGTGATCGACGCCATGACTTCGGGCTTGAGCAGGTAGTTCATGAAGGTGTAAGCCGCTTCGACGTTTTCGGCATCCTTGGGGATGGCAACCATGTCGAAGAAGCTGCCAGCGCCTTCTTTCGGAATGTCGTACGCCACTTTCACTTTGCCACCGGCTTCAGCCGCACGGGACTTGGCCTGCTGAATGTCACCCGAGTAACCCACGGCCACGCAGATGTTGCCGTTGGCAAGGTCGGAAATGTACTTGGACGAGTGGAAATAGCCGATCGAAGGACGGATCTTCAAGAACAGGTCTTCGGCCTGCTTGAGATCGGCTTTCTTCTGGCTGTCGGTCGGCAGGCCCAGGTAATGCAGCGCAATCGGCAGCATTTCGGTTGGCGAGTCGAGGAAGCTTACGCCGCAGCTTTTCAGCTTGGCGATGTTTTCCGGCTTCATCAGCACATCCCATGAATCGATCTTGTCCACGCCCAGCGCAGCCTTGACCTTCTCCGGGTTGTAGCCGATGCCGATCGAGCCCCACATATACGGGAACGCGTGCTTGTTATCCGGGTCGCTGACCGACACGGCCTTGAGCAGGGATTTGTTCAGGTTGCTGTAGTTAGGCAGCTTGGACGTATCCAGTTCCTGATACACACCGGCCTTGATCTGCTTGGCCAGGAAGTTGTTGGACGGCACGACAATGTCGTAGCCGGACTTGCCTGCCAGCAACTTGGCCTCCAGGGTCTCGTTGCTGTCGAACACGTCGTACACCACCTTGATGCCCGACTCTTTTTCAAAGTTGGCGATGGTGTCCGGTGCAATATAGTCGGACCAGTTATAGACGTGCAGCACTTTACTGTCTGCCTGGGCCGCGCCCGCCATTGCGCCCATCAGCGACAAGGCGAGGAGGGTCTTGCCAGCGTTTTTCAAACCTAATGCCTTCATTGGGTGATGCTCCGATTTTTTCTTTTTGGGCCACAAGCTTTATATGTTTTACGGCCCAGCCAAAGGGCAACAAAACAGGGCGACAGTCTGGCAAGTTCCGAGGCCGGCTTTCAACCAAAGCCTCACATATAACTGCCCGGTGCGCAGCGCCCGAACGCCGCTGCGCACTGAGCCTAGCACTTAGCCCTGCAATGCCGCCAAGGTCAGGTCCAGGCACTGGCGAGCCTTGCTGACCAGCTCGTCAATTTCAGCCTTGCTGATCACCAATGGCGGCGAAATGATCATGGTGTCGCCCACGGCACGCATGATCAGGCCATTCTCGAAGCAGAAGGTTCGGCAGATCATGCCGACGCCCTTGCCTTCATAACGCTTGCGCGTAGCCTTGTCCTGAACCAGCTCAATCGCACCGAGCATGCCCACGCCGCGCACTTCGCCCACCAGTGGGTGATCTGCCAGTTCCCGCAGACGTTTCTGCAAATACGGTGCCGTTTCATCCTGAACACGGTTAACGATTTTTTCGTCGCGCATGATGCGGATGTTTTCCAGGGCCACCGCCGCCGCTACCGGGTGACCGGAATAGGTGAAACCGTGGTTGAAATCGCCGCCTTCATTCAGCACCTCGACCACTTCGTCGCGCACGATCAAGCCACCCATGGGGATGTAGCCCGAGGTCAGGCCCTTGGCGATGGTCATCATGTGCGGCTTGAGATCGTAGAAATCGCTACCAAACCACTCACCGGTACGGCCAAAACCGCAGATCACTTCGTCGGCAACAAACAGGATGTCGTACTTGGCGAGGATTTCCTTGATGCGCGGCCAGTAGGTGGCTGGCGGCACGATCACGCCGCCGGCGCCCTGGATTGGCTCGGCAATAAAGGCACCGACGTTGTCCACGCCCAGTTCCAGGATCTTCTCTTCCAACTGGTTGGCCGCCCACACACCGAACTCATCGGGGCTCATGTCGCCGCCTTCGCCAAACCAATATGGCTGGGCGATATGGGTGATGCCCGGGATCGGCAAGTCGCCCTGTTCATGCATATAGGTCATGCCGCCCAGGCTGGCGCCGGCCACGGTGGAGCCGTGGTAGCCATTCTTGCGGGCAATGATGGTCTTCTTGTTCGGCTGGCCCTTGATCGCCCAGTAGTGGCGGACCATGCGCAACATGGTGTCGTTGCCTTCGGAGCCGGAGCCGGTGAAGAACACGTGGTTCATGCCAGCCGGTGCGATGTCGGAAATCGCCTTGGCCAGCTCCAGCACCGGCGGGTGCGCGGTCTGGAAGAACAGGTTGTAGTAAGGCAGCTCTTTCATCTGCTTGGCGGCGGCATCGGCCAGTTCATCGCGACCGTAACCGATCGCCACGCACCACAGGCCGGCCATGCCGTCGAGGATCTTGTTGCCTTCGCTGTCCCACAGGTAAACGCCGTGGGCTTTGGTGATGATCCGTGGGCCTTTCTCTTTCAATTGCTTGAAGTCGCTGAACGGCGCCAGGTGGTGATCATTGCTCAAGGCTTGCCATTCACGGGTTTGCGGGTTGTTGCTGGACATACCAATCTCCTAGACTTTTCAGGTGAAGGCGCGTCTTTCCTACGACGCGCCCGGCGCATCAGACGGCGAAGAGCAGGAATTCCCGCTCCCACGAACTGATCACGCGCTTGAAGTTTTCATGCTCGGCCCGCTTGACCGCGACGTAGCCTGTGATGAATTTCTGCCCCAAGTATTTCTCGATGGTCTTGCTGTTTTCCATACGCTCCAGGGCGTCTTCGATGGTCAACGGCAAGCGCAGATTGCGCCGCTCATAACCACGGCCCACTACAGGCGCGCTCGGGTTGTGGCCTTCGACCATGCCGATGTAGCCGCACAGCAGGCTGGCGGCAATCGCCAGGTAGGGGTTGGCATCGGCGCCCGGCAGGCGGTTCTCCACGCGGCGGTTCTGCGGGCCGGCATCCGGTACGCGCAGGCCGACGGTGCGGTTTTCTTCGCCCCACTCCACGTTTACCGGCGCCGAGGTATCGGGCAGGAAGCGGCGGAATGAGTTCACGTTGGGAGCAAACAACGGCAGCAACTCGGGGATGAATTTCTGCAGGCCGCCAATGTGGTTGAGGAACAGCTGGCTCATGGTCCCGTCTTCATTGGAGAACACGTTCTTGCCGGTGGCGATGTCGATGATGCTCTGGTGCAGGTGCATCGCGCTGCCGGGCTCGCCGGTCATCGGCTTGGCCATGAAGGTGGCGGCCACATCGTGCTTGAGCGCGGCTTCACGCATGGTGCGCTTGAACACCAGGATCTGGTCGGCCAGGGACAAGGCATCGCCATGACGGAAGTTGATTTCCATCTGCGCCGTGCCGTCCTCGTGGATCAGGGTGTCAAGGTCCAGTTCCTGCAGTTCGCACCAGTCGTAGACGTCTTCGAACAATGGGTCGAATTCGTTGGCGGCTTCTATAGAGAAGGACTGGCGACCGGTTTCCGGGCGGCCGGAACGGCCAATCGGCGGCTGCAGCGGGAAGTCCGGGTCTTCGCAGCGCTTGGTCAGGTAGAACTCCATCTCCGGCGCCACGATGGGCTGCCAGCCGCGGTCGGAGTAGAGCTTGAGGACTTTCTTGAGTACGTTGCGAGGCGACAGCTCGATCGGGTTGCCTTGCTTGTCGTAGGTGTCGTGGATCACCTGGGCGGTCGGCTCGATGGCCCATGGCACCAGGAATACCGCGTTCTGGTCGGGGCGGCAGATCATGTCGATATCGGCCGGGTCGAGCAATTCGTAATAGATGTCATCTTCGACATAGTCGCCGGTCACGGTCTGCAACAGAACGCTCTCGGGCAGGCGCATGCCTTTTTCGGCGATGAACTTGTTGGTCGGCGAGATCTTGCCCCGGGTGATGCCGGTGAGGTCGCCAATCATGCATTCGACTTCTGTGATCTTGTGGTCTTTCAACCAATCGGTGAGCTGGTCGAGGTTGTTACTCATAAATGCCTCTGGGCTGGGTTTCCTGGCATCCATTAAAAGGCCAGGCGTTGGTTGACGCAGCATCCGCGTCGTTTTTACATTCAGGGTAGGAGCTTACCTGCCATTTGCTGCAGCGTTGCATTCCTCACGCCAAACTTGTGCAGAATCATGAGCAACCCCGCAGGCGCAAGCCATTGAGAGGCAAATTCGAGGGCATTGAAGGAGCAAAGAAGAGATCGGCCCGGGCGTCAAGAATATTGACCGGGGCGCAGGCGTTTACGCAGGACACGTGAACGGGTGAAAAAGCCCGACTGGAGCAGGCCAAGACGCCAAGTGGCGGCAGGAGAAACATGAAGCACCCCGGTATTATTGCTGTTATGGGTTTGAATCGAGCTTAGCCTTGTTCATTTTTTTACACAACACCCCCGTAAAAAATACAACACGGCCCGCTCAAGCTTGCGAGTCCCAAGCACATCAAACCCGGAAAACCGCCCCAAAACCCCGCAAAAAAGCCCTCACGGCGCTTTTTTAGGGCAAAAAAGCCCTCGCTTGACTTCGGCATGCCGTTCGGGTTGACTGAAACCAGAAAAGATCAATGATTGATATTTTTAACAACAAAGGTGTTGCATCATGTCGGTACCCCCGCGTGCCGTTCAGCTTAACGAAGCGAACGCGTTCCTTAAGGATCATCCTGAGGTTCTGTACGTAGACCTTCTAATTGCGGATATGAATGGTGTGGTGCGCGGTAAGCGCATCGAACGCACCAGCCTCCACAAGGTTTACGAGAAGGGCATTAACCTGCCTGCCTCTTTATTTGCCCTGGATATCAACGGCTCGACGGTGGAAAGCACCGGCCTGGGCCTGGACATCGGTGATGCTGACCGAATCTGTTATCCAATCCCCGACACCCTGTGCAATGAACCCTGGCAAAAGCGCCCTACCGCGCAGCTGCTGATGACCATGCACGAACTTGAAGGTGAACCTTTCTTCGCCGATCCGCGCGAAGTGCTCCGCCAAGTTGTAAGCAAGTTTGACGACCTCGGCCTGACCATCTGCGCCGCCTTCGAGCTTGAGTTCTACCTGATCGACCAGGAGAACGTGAACGGCCGCCCACAACCGCCCCGCTCGCCTATTTCCGGCAAACGCCCGCACTCGACACAGGTCTACCTGATCGACGACCTCGACGAATACGTCGACTGCCTCCAGGACATCCTGGAAGGTGCCAAGGAGCAAGGCATTCCGGCCGACGCCATCGTCAAGGAAAGCGCCCCGGCGCAGTTCGAAGTGAACCTGCACCACGTCGCCGATCCGATCAAGGCTTGCGACTACGCGGTACTGCTCAAGCGCCTGATCAAGAACATCGCCTACGACCATGAGATGGACACCACCTTCATGGCCAAGCCTTACCCAGGCCAGGCAGGCAACGGCTTGCACGTGCATATCTCCATTCTGGACAAGGACGGCAAGAACATCTTTGCCAGCGAGGATCCCGAGCAGAACGCCGCATTGCGTCACGCAATCGGCGGTGTGCTGGAGACCCTGCCCGCCCAGATGGCGTTCCTGTGCCCCAACGTCAACTCCTACCGTCGTTTCGGCGCACAGTTCTACGTGCCCAATTCGCCGTGCTGGGGCCTGGACAACCGCACCGTAGCGATTCGCGTACCCACCGGCTCTTCCGATGCCGTGCGTATCGAACACCGCGTGGCCGGTGCCGATGCCAACCCTTACCTGCTGATGGCTTCGGTGCTGGCGGGCGTGCACCACGGCCTGACCAACAAGATCGAGCCAGGCGCACCGGTGGAAGGCAACAGCTACGAGCAGAACGAGCAAAGCCTGCCGAACAACTTGCGCGATGCCCTGCGTGAGTTGGACGACAGCGAGGTGATGGCCAAGTACATCGATCCTAAATACATCGATATCTTTGTAGCCTGTAAGGAAAGTGAGCTGGAGGAGTTTGAACACTCCATCTCCGACCTCGAGTACAACTGGTACCTGCATACCGTGTAAGCGGTTGCGGCATTGAAGAAGCGCCACAGGCTTAGGGTCTGTGGCGCTTTTTTATGGGCTTATTCCGGGAGGCCGAATTGGCCTCATCGGGAGCAAGTCGAATCGTCGCACCGCCCCTCCCACATTTAGATCTGTGAATACATTCAAAGTGTGGGAGGGGCTTGCTCCCGATGGCGGCCTGGCAGACAACACACCTCCCTGCTCATACAATGCCCGCTGCCTTGTAGGAGACTTCCATGCCCACCCGCCCCGCCCCACCTCGCAAACCCCGCGCCCGCAGCCAGGCCCGGATCGACGCGATCCTCGATGCCGCCCGCACCTTGCTGGCCACCGAAGGTGTGGCGAGTTTGTCGATCTACAGCGTGGCCGAACGGGCGCAGATTCCGCCTTCGTCGGTGTATCACTTCTTCGCCAGCGTGCCGGCGTTGCTGGAGGCACTGACCGCGGACGTTCACGCCGCTTTCCGTGCTGCCATCCAGGCGCCCATCGAGCATGCGTCACTCAAGCACTGGCGCGACCTGTCCTGCATCGTCGAACAACGCATGCTTACCATCTACGATCAGGACGCCGCTGCACGCCAGTTGATCCTGGCCCAGCACGGGCTGACCGAAGTCACCCAGGCCGATCGTCAGCATGACCTGGAGCTGGGGGACTTGATGCTGGAGGTGTTCAACCGCCACTTCGAAGTGCCAAGCTTGCCCAAGGACGTGGATGTATTTGCCCTGGCGCTGGAGCTGAGCGACCGCGTGTATGCGCGCTCGGTGCATCAGCATGGGCTGATCACGCCGCGTATGGCAGAGGAAGGGATGCGCGTGTTTGATGCTTATGTGGGGCTTTATTTGCCGGCGTATCTGCCCAAGCGGTGAGCCTTGTGTTGGCTGGGCCGGCCCCATCGGGAGCAAGTCGAATCGTCGCACCGCCCCTCCCACACTTTGAATGTATTCACAGATCTAAATGTGGGAGGGGCTTGCTCCCGATAAGGGCCTCAAGAGCAACACACATCACAACTTGGCAATCGACACCTCAGTGGATTTCACGAAGGCAATCACTTCACTGCCAATCACCAGCTCCAGCTCTTTCACCGAACGCGTAGTGATCACCGAAGTAACAATGCCGGACGCAGTCTGCACATCGATCTCCGACAGCACGTCGCCGACCACGATTTCCTTGATGGTGCCTTTGAACTGGTTACGCACGTTAATGGCTTTGATAGTCATGGTGTTGTTCCTTCTAAGGGCAAGTGAGTTATTGCGCCCAACGCAATTGCGTCGGCAGCGGTGAAACGGGTTCGGGTTCCGGCGGTGAACCAGGCAGCGACAGCACGCGGTTGAGCACTTCGGCTTCCAGTGCGGCCAGGCGATGTGAACCTCGGGCCCGTGGGCGTGACAGGTCGACATTCAGGTCGAGGCCGATTTCGCCGTTTTCAATCAGAATCACCCGGTCGGCAATTGCCACGGCCTCGCTGACATCATGGGTCACCAGCAACACGGTAAAGCCATGCTTCTGCCAGAGGTTTTCGATCAATTGCTGCATCTCGATGCGGGTCAGGGCATCCAACGCCCCCAGCGGCTCGTCGAGCAGCAACAGGCGCGGTTGGTGGATCAGCGCACGGGCCAATGCCACACGCTGCTTCTGGCCACCAGACAAGGCCGCCGGCCATTCATTAGCGCGCTCGGCCAGGCCCACCGCTTCCAAGGCTTGCAGCGCTCGAGGGCGCCAGTTGCCTGTGAGGCCAAGGCCGACGTTGTCGATGATCTTTTTCCACGGCAGCAAACGCGCTTCCTGGAACATCAACCGCGTGTCTTCAATGGCCTCGTGCAGCGGTGCGGAGCCGGCCAGCAGCTCGCCGCCACTGGCTTTGTCCAGGCCCGCCAACAGGCGCAGCAAGGTACTTTTGCCGCAGCCACTGCGACCGACCACGGCCACGAACTGCCCCGCCGGAATATGCAGATCAATTTCTTTGAGCACTTGCCGCGCACCAAAGGCCTTGCGCAACTTGCGCACCGCCAGCGGGATGCCTTTCAACAGGCGTGGAGGTTGTTGAGCGGTCATGCCGCACCTCCTTTATTTACTTGATAAGCCGGGTGCCAGCGCAGCCACACACGTTCCAGGCCACGGGCGGCCAGGTCGGCGAGTTTGCCGAGGATGGCGTACATGACGATGGCCAGCACCACCACGTCGGTTTGCAGGAATTCACGGGCGTTCATCGCCAGGTAGCCGATACCGGAGCTGGCCGAAATGGTTTCCGCCACGATCAGCGTCAGCCACATAAAGCCCAGGGCAAAACGCACGCCCACCAGGATCGACGGCAGCGCGCCCGGCAGGATCACTTGCCAGAACAGGCTGAACCCGGACAAGCCGTAGCTGCGCGACATTTCCACCAGCGCCGGGTCGACGTTGCGGATGCCGTGGTAGGTGTTCAGGTAGATCGGGAACAACGTGCCCAGAGCCACCAGGAAAATCTTCGCGGTTTCGTCAATACCGAACCACAGGATCACCAGCGGAATCAGCGCCAGGTGCGGTACGTTACGGATCATCTGCACAGAGCTGTCCAGCAAGCGCTCGCCCCACTTTGACAACCCGGTGATAAAGCCCAGGGCCAAACCGATGCTGCCGCCGATCACAAAGCCCAGGCCGGCACGCCAGCCACTGATAGCCAGGTGGGTCCAGATTTCGCCGCTGACCACCAGGTTGACTCCGGCTTCGATCACCGCACTCGGCGCTGGCAGGATGCGCGTCGACAGCCAACCCGCCGAAACTGACAACTGCCACACCGCCAACAACAAGATCGGCAGCACCCAGGGCGCCACGCGATGGCTGAATTTTTCAAAGTCCATGGCGGCGCCTCAACTCTGTGACGCAGCTTTGGGAAGGATATCGTTGGCGACCATCTCGCCGAACGGGCTGACGTAGCCAGCACTTTTCGGGAGCTCGGGACGCTCGATATCCAGGTGCGGGAACAACAGCTCGGCGACCCGATAAGACTCCTCCAGGTGCGGATAACCGGAGAAGATAAAGGTATCGATGCCCAGGTCCGCGTATTCCTTGACCCGCGCTGCAACCGTCGGACCATCGCCGACCAGCGCGGTCCCGGCACCGCCCCGCACCAGGCCGACGCCTGCCCACAGGTTGGGGCTGACTTCCAGGTTGTCACGGCTGCCGCCATGCAAGGCCGCCATGCGTTGCTGGCCGACCGAGTCAAAACGCGCCAGGGACGCCTGGGCGCGGGCGATGGTGTCGTCATCCAGATGGGAGATGAGTTTGTCGGCGGCTTTCCAGGCCTCTTCGTTGGTTTCGCGCACAATCACATGCAGGCGAATGCCGAAGCGCAGAGTACGTCCGAGTTTTTCGGCTTTGGCGCGAACCTGGGCGATTTTTTCCGCAACCGCAGCCGGGGGTTCGCCCCAGGTCAGCACCATTTCCACCTGTTCGGCTGCCAGGTCCTGGGCGGCTTCGGAGGAGCCACCGAAGTACAGCGGCGGGCGCGGCTGCTGGATCGGCGGGTAAAGCAGCTTGGCGCCTTTGACGCTGATGTGCTCGCCGTCGTAGTCCACAGTTTCGCCCTCCAGCACTCGGCGCCAGATGCGGGTGAATTCCACCGAGGCCTGGTAGCGCTCTTCGTGGCTGAGGAACAAGCCGTCGCCGGCCAGCTCTTCGGGGTCACCGCCGGTGACCAGGTTGAACAACGCGCGACCACCGGACAAGCGGTCCAGGGTTGCGGCCTGGCGTGCGGCCACCGTCGGGGAAATGATCCCGGGGCGCAGGGCGACCAGGAATTTCAAGCGCTGGGTCACTGGAATCAGCGAGGCCGCCACCAGCCACGAGTCTTCGCAGGAACGACCGGTGGGGATCAACACCCCACCGAAACCCAGGCGGTCAGCGGCCTGGGCCACTTGTTGCAGGTAACCGTGGTCGACGGCACGAGCGCCTTCGGCGGTGCCAAGGTAATGGCCGTCGCCATGGGTAGGCAGGAACCAGAAAATATTGAGGCTCATGGAGTTGTCTCCTGAAGAAATCGGATTACGGCGCTTTGGCAACCGTGGCGGATGGCGTCCAGATCACGTCCTTGATGCTCAAGGGCTTGGGGATCAATTTGAGTTGGTAGAAGGTGTCGGCGATTTTTTGCTGGGCGGCGACTACTTCGGGCGTCAGGAGCAGCGCGCCGTAGCCCTGGCGTTTCACCGAGGTCAGGGTGATTTCGGCTGGCAGGCCCAGCAGTGGTGCGACTTGTTCGGTGACCTGCTCAGGGTTGGCCTTGGACCACTCGCCCACTGCGCGCACTTCTTCCACCAATGCCTTGATCACTTCAGGGTGTTGCTCGGCATAGGGCTTGGTGGCCAGGTAGAACTGATGGTTGTCGGCGATGCCGGTGCCGTCACGCAGGGTGCGGGCCTGCAGTTGATTCTCGGCGGCAGCCTGGTACGGGTCCCAAATCACCCAGGCGTCTACGCTGCCGCGCTCGAATGCGGCGCGGGCATCAGCGGGCGGCAGGAATACTGTCTTCACGTCGGTGTAGTTGAGGCCGGCATCTGCCAGGGCACGCACCAGCAGGTAGTGCACGTTGGAGCCTTTGTTGAGCACGACCTTTTTGCCCTTCAACTCGGCCACCGATTTGATCGGCGAGTCCTTGGGCACCAGGATCGCTTCGCTGGTGGGCGCTGGTGGTTCGTAGGCAACATAGAGCAGATCAGCGCCGGCAGCCTGGGCAAAGACCGGTGGGGTTTCACCGGTGACGCCGAAGTCGATGGCGCCGACGTTCAGGCCCTCGAGCAACTGCGGTCCGCCGGGGAACTCGGTCCACTGCACCTGCACGCCTTGGGCGGCGAGGCGTTTTTCCAGGGAACCCTTGGCCTTGAGCAGCACCAGGGTGCCGTACTTCTGATAACCGATCCGCAGGGTCTCGGCGGCTTGGGCTTGAACAATGGCGCCGAAGGACACAGCCGCAGCAAACAGTGCGACCAGACCACGACGCAAGATGACAGTGCGCATGGCGCTCTCTCCACAGTTGCGATTAAGGTTTTGGCTGCACCTGCTTGGCCGTTGGCGGCTGAGTAAGGTGAGTGTTTCTCGATATTGGGTAAGGCTCAGATGCTCCAGCGAGCGCTCAACAAACGTTCATTCAATACATCGGGGTCCAGTGGTTTCGGGCGCCGGGCCATGGCGCTGTAGAGCTGTTCCAGGGCCTCGTGCAAACGCTGCTCGAGCACTGGCACCAGTTGCGCCTGGACGCTGCCTTCGCCATAGGCGATCTGGCTGTCCTCGGCAAAAATACCGTGGAGCAATTCCTGGGCTTTGAGGGCCGACAACACCGGCTTCAACGCGTAGTCCACCGCCAGCATGTGGGCGATGCTGCCCCCGGTGGCTATCGGCAACACCACCTTATGAGCCAGGGCGCGTTCAGGCAGCAGGTCCAACACGGTTTTCAACGCGCCGGAAAACGACGCCTTGTACACCGGCGTGGCAATCACCAGGCCGTCGGCATTGGCCACCTGTTGCAGCAGATCGATGACCTTGGGGCTGTCGAAGCGCGCATGCAGCAAGTCCTCGGCCGGGAAGTCCCGTATCTGGTAACTCACCACCTCCACGCCCTGGCGTTGCAGCCATTGACGGGTTTTATCCAGCAGCACCCCGGAGCGGGAACGCTGGCTGGGACTGCCTCCAAGTGTTACGACCAGCATGTAGGGAATTCCTTAAGCAAGTGTCAGCGGTTCGCGATGTGATGGTGCCAAGATGGAACAGACCTTAGCAGCAGATTTATATATCTATAAATCTTATTTATTCATTTGTTTATTCCATAAATACATAAGCCGTTGATCAATCGCCAGACGAAAAAAAGGCCGTTAAAACGGCCTGAAAACCCCTGCTATGTAAGTACCAGTTGTAGGAGCGAGCTTGCTCGCGAAAAACTCATAGGCGCCGCGCTCATCTAGAACTACGCGTTACCGTTAACGTTTTTCGCGAGCAAGCTCGCTCCTACAGAGGGCTTGTGCGTAACGCCTTAACGGTTGGGTTGTGGGGTGAGGCGCAGGTACGGCTTCACGGCGCGGTAGCCCTTTGGAAAGCGTTTCTTGATCTCTTCCTCATCCTTGAGCGACGGCACTATCACCACCTCATCCCCATCCTGCCAGTTGGCCGGGGTGGCGACCTTGTGGTTGTCGGTCAGTTGCAGTGAGTCGATCACCCGCAGGATTTCATGGAAGTTACGCCCGGTGCTGGCCGGGTAGGTGATGGTCAGGCGGATCTTCTTGTTCGGGTCGATCACGAACAAGGAGCGCACGGTGAGCGTGTCACTGGCGTTCGGATGGATCAGGTCGTAGAGGTCCGAGACCTTGCGATCCGCATCGGCCAGGATCGGGAAGTTGACGATGGTGTTCTGGGTTTCGTTGATGTCTTCGATCCACTTGTGGTGCGAGTCCACCGGGTCTACCGACAGGGCGATAGCCTTGACGCCACGTTTGGCAAATTCGTCCTTGAGCTTGGCAGTGAAGCCCAGCTCGGTAGTGCACACCGGAGTGAAGTCCGCCGGATGGGAAAACAGCACACCCCAGCTGTCTCCCAGCCATTCGTGGAAACGAATCTTGCCGGCGCTGGAATCCTGTTCGAAGTCGGGGGCGATGTCGCCCAGTCGTAGGCTCATGGTGTAGCTCCTGATGAGTGCTTATGGAGCCCACTGTGCATGGATCTGGGATTATTTAAAAAGAATAAATATTGATTTATCTAGACGATAAAGGAATATTAAAAATGTGTTCACTGGACTTGGGTACAAACGGGGACCAACATTGTTTTCAAGGTTCGAGAAGGCCTTGAGACGCTGTAAAAAGAGGGTTCAGGAAGGGCTTGCGGGGGTTGAGCCCGACTTGAAAAAAAGCAAAACACCTTGCCCGGCATTGCGCCGGGCAAGGTTTTACAGGCTTACAACAGCGGGATCGAGTAGCTGACGATCAGGCGGTTTTCGTCCTGGTTACGTGTGCTGGCGATATCGCTGCGCCACATAGCGTTTTTCCACGCCACGCCAACGTTCTTCAGCGGACCTTCCGGTACGACGTAGGCAACAGTGATGTCACGTTCCCACTCGGACTGGCCGGTGAACTCGGTACGGTTGCTGGAGACGGTGTCGATATGATCACCTTTCAGGTAAACCACACCAGCGGTCAGACCAGGTACACCAACCTTGGCGAAGTCGTAGGAGTAGCGAGCTTGCCAGGTACGCTCGCCGGCACGGGCGAACTTCTGGATCTGCATGTCGGTGGTGATGTAGGCCGACGAGCCGTCACCCTGATTCAGCCAAGGGAAGTCGCTGCTGCCGTTGCTGACCTGGTAACCGCCACCGAAGGTGTGACCGGCAACCGAGTACAGGAACAGACCGCTGTACAGGTTGTTATCCACCTTGCCACGACCGTTGTTGACGCCACCGTAGTTACCTGTGGAGAAGTAGGCGGACTGGTTGCCATTGTTACCGTCGTCGGAGCTGTTGAAGTAACGCAGGTCGGACTTCAGCACGCCAGGGCCGATAGCCCAGTTATGGGTCAGACCCAGGAAGTGTTGCTTGTAGAAATCTTCCAGGTTGCCGTAGTAGTACTGGGCGGTCAGGTCCTTGGTGATCTTGTAGTCACCACCGGCGTAGTAGAACTTGTTGCTCGAACGCCAGTTCGCACCACGGCTGTTGGCGCCGGAGATGGACAGGCTTTCATTGTTGCTGGAGTTACGGCCCTTGGCTTTTTCGATCTGGCCGGCGACCAGGGTCAGGTCCTTGATGTCGCTGGAGGTGATCTGGCCACCCTGGAAGGTCTGCGGCAGCATACGACCATCGTTGGTGACGATGACCGGCAGCTTAGGCTGCAAGGTACCCAGCTTCAGTTCGGTCTGGGAGATCTTGGCTTTGGCAGTCAGGCCCAGGCTGGAGTAGTTATCAACGGCTTCGCCATTGGACTTGCTCGGAAAGATGGTGCCGCCGTAGGAGCTGGCAGTCGCGCCGTTAGTGCCGCCGCCGGAATCCAGGCGAACACCCAGCAGGCCGATAGCGTCAAGACCGAAGCCGACGGTGCCTTGGGTGTAACCGGAGATGAAACGCAGATCGAAGCCTTGGCCCCACTCTTCGTTCTTGTTCGCACCAGCGCCTTCGCGGTTATCGGTGTTGATGTAGAAGTTACGCAGGCCCAGTGTGGCCTTGCTGTCTTCGATGAAACCGGCGGCGCCTGCTTGCTGGGCGATTGCGCCCAATGCTACAGCCACAGCCAAGGTGGACTTCTTCATGTACCGCTCCTCTCGTTTCTAATTTTTGTATTTCTTTGGTCCCGGGTCTGACGCCCTGGATCCACAGATGCGCGATTAGCGCCAGATAGTGACTACCAAGTCAATCGTAACCTTGTGTGTCTACTACCTTGGTCTAATCGCAGTTGATTTGGTCCCTGCAGGGTAATGAGTTTTTCATACACCCAAAAAGAATTATTTCATTCTTTTTCATACGATTCGGAAATAAGCGGATGCGTGAAGCGGGTGCGTCGATTGACACGAACCGCTCCATAAGCTAATTCCTAAAGGGTATTTACCAGTGCTTTTTTAGATCGATTAGTGTGACCGTACGGTTGCATACGTCACTCACGATCAAAAAGGCGACGCCATCATGGCCAAACGCACATCCTCCCGTCAATTTGTTACAGTTTTTGTATCGCTAATACTTTCTTTTAGTGTCAGTGCCGCCGATTTAACCGTCGGCTATCAAACCGGCATCGACCCCAGCAAAGTCCCCCAGGCCGACGGCCTCTACGAAAAAACCATTGGTGAGAAAATCGCCTGGCGCCGGTTCAACAGTGGCCCAGAGGTGGTCACGGCCATTGCCTCGGGTGATGTACAAATCGGCAACCTCGGCTCCAGCCCCCTCGCCGCAGCCGCTTCGCGCAATCTACCCATCGTCGCGTTTATCGTATCGGCACAGATCAACGCTTCTGAAGCCCTGGTAGTGCGTAATGGCAGTGGCATCGACAAACCCGAAGACCTGATCGGCAAAACCATCGCCACACCCTTCGTCTCAACCTCCCATTACAGCCTGCTCGGCGCCCTGAAGCATTGGGGGCTGGACACTAAGCAAGTCAAAGTGGTGAACCTGCAACCGGCCGAAATCGCCGCCGCCTGGAAGCGCGGCGATATCGACGGCGCATTCGTGTGGTCACCGGCCCTGGGAGAAATCCGCAAGACCGGCAAAACCCTGACCGATGCGGCGCAGGTGGGCCAATGGGGCGCACCGACGTTTGAGGTGTGGGTAGCACGCAAGGATTTCGCCGAAAAACATCCTGAGGTAGTGGCCAGGTTTGCCAAGGTCACCCTCGATTCATTCGCTGACTATGCCGCGCATAAAGACAGTTGGACGGTGGATTCGGAACCGGTGCAGAAGATCGCCAAATTGACAGGCTCCAATGCCGACGATATTCCAGAGTTGCTGGCGGGCACGACGTTTCCCGATGCGCAGGCACAACAGACCGACGCGCTGCTCAAGGGCAGCACGGCGAAGGCGATTGGGGAGACTGCGAAGTTCTTGAAGGAGCAAGGCAAGGTGGAGACGGTGTTGCCGGATTATTCGGCGTATGTGACCGACAAGTTCGTTACAGAATAAACGCGGTCCAATGTGGGAGGAAGCTTGCTCCCGATTGCGGTCTGTCAGTGATCTATCTGTTAACTGACCCACCGCTATCGGGAGCAAGTCGAATCGTCGCACCGCCCCTCCTACATTTACAAGGCCTTCTCGAAGATCTTGGAATTGCGCTGATAGTTGTAAAGAGACGCCCGCGCCGACGGCAGGCGGTCCACGCTGCTCGGCACAAACCCGCGCTCTCGGAACCAGTGGGCCGTACGAGTAGTGAGCACGAACAACGTCTTCAACCCCTGGGCCCGGGCCCGGGTCTCAATGCGTTCCAGCAATTCATCGCCGCGCCCACCGTGGCGATATTCAGGGTTGACTGCCAGGCAAGCCAACTCCCCCGCATCCGAATCCGCAATCTGGTAGAGCGCTGCGCAGGCGATGATCATGCCTTCGCGCTCGACCACGCTGAACTGTTCGATCTCACGCTCCAGCACTTCCCGCGAGCGGCGTACCAGGATGCCCTGCTCTTCCAATGGGCTGATCAGATCGAGCAAGCCGCCGACGTCTTCAATCGCCGCTTCGCGCACCAGCTCGAATTGTTCCTGGGCCACCAGCGTACCGCCACCGTCCCGGGTGAACAGCTCGGTGAGCAAGGCGCCGTCTTCGGCATAGCTGACGATATGGCTGCGCCCCACTCCACCCCGGCAGGCTTGCGCGGCGGCGTCGAGCAGCTCGGCTTGATAGTTGCTGCCCAGGCGTTGCAGGTGCGCTGGCACTTGCTGTGGGCGCAGCTCACGCACCAGACGACCGTTTTCATCGATCAGGCCCAGGTCGGCACCAAACAACAGCAGCTTGTCGGCGCCTAAATCGATGGCAGCGCGGGTGGCGACGTCTTCGCAGGCCAGGTTGAAGATCTCTCCGGTGGGGGAATAACCCAACGGCGACAGCAGCACGATGGAGCGCTCGTCCAGCAGGCGATTAATGCCCTTGCGGTCGACCCGGCGCACTTCGCCGGTGTGGTGGTAGTCGACGCCTTCAAGCACACCAATCGGCCGCGCGGTCACCAGGTTGCCGCTGGCCACCCGCAGGCGCGAGCCCTGCATCGGCGACGAGGCCATATCCATGGACAGGCGCGCTTCAATGGCGATACGCAAATGGCCTACTGCGTCGATCACGCACTCCAGCGTCGACGCATCGGTGATGCGCAGGCCTTCGTGGTAAGCCGGGGTCAGGCCGCGGGCCTGCAGGCGGGTTTCGATTTGTGGGCGCGAACCGTGCACCAACACCAGCCGCACACCCAGGCTGTGGAGCAGCACCAGGTCGTGGACGATATTGCCGAAATTGGGGTGGTCCACACCATCGCCGGGCAGCATGACCACAAAGGTGCAGTCGCGGTGGGCGTTGATGTAGGGCGAAGCGTGGCGAAGCCAATTGACGTATTCGGGCATGGAACCTGGGCCTGTAATAAAAAGCAGCCGAAAAAGGATGAGTCGCAAAAACGCACAGCGGGCTGATGGTTATCGTCGGAACAGGCTTGGCGACACGCTCGCTCTCCTTATGTACGAATGGGCAAAGGTTAATTTATGCAGGTTTCAGGCAGTAATGTTCGATCAGTTCCCGCAATAGACGCACTGTAGGCGTCAAGCGTGACATTTCGAGGTACTCGCCCGGCTGGTGGGCACAGGCGATGTCGCCGGGGCCAAGCACCAGGGTTTCACAACCAAGGCGCTGAAGATAAGGCGCTTCGGTGCCGAACGCTACTGCTTCGGCACGATGACCGGTCAAACGTTCCGCCACCCGCACCAACTCGGCGTCTTCGGGCTGCTCGAAAGGCGGCACTTCGGGAAACAACGGCGCGTAATCGATCTTGACCTTGTGGCGCTCGGCCAGGGGTTCGAGCTTCTGCCGGATCGCCGCACGCAGCACCTCGGGGTCCATGCCCGGCAAAGGGCGCAGGTCGAATTCCAGGGAACACTGGCCGCAAATGCGGTTGGGGTTGTCGCCGCCGTGGATGCAGCCGAAGTTCAGGGTCGGTTGCGGCACGCTGAATTGCGCATTGCGATACTCGCGCTGCCAGGCCAGGCGCAGGCCGCGCAATTCGCCAACGGCATCGTGCATGGCTTCGAGGGCGCTGTGGCCCAGGCTTGGGTCCGACGAGTGGCCGCTGCGGCCGAGAATGTCGATGCGCTCCATCATCACGCCCTTGTGCAGGCGGATCGGCTTGAGGCCCGTCGGCTCGCCAATCACCGCCGCCCGTCCCAGCGGCCGCCCCGCCTCGGCCAGGGCGCGTGCACCGGACATGGAGCTTTCCTCGTCACAGGTGGCGAGGATCAGCAGCGGCTGCTTGAATGGCTGGTCCAGCAACGGCAACACCGCTTCAATGGCCAGGGCAAAAAATCCCTTCATGTCGCAACTGCCCAGTCCTACCCAACGGCCATCGACTTCCGTCAGCTTGAGCGGATCGGTCTTCCACAGCGCCGCATCATAAGGAACCGTATCGCTATGGCCCGCCAGCACTAAGCCACCGGGGCCGCTGCCGAAACTGGCGAGCAGGTTGAATTTACCAGGGCTGACTTGCTGGATATCGATAGCAAAGCCCAAGTCGCCCAGCCACGCGGCGAGCAGATCGATCACCGGGCGGTTGGTCTGGTCGAGCGACGCTTGGGTGCAGCTCACCGACGGCGCGGCGATCAAAGCGGCGAACTGCTCTTTCATGGACGGTAACGGCATGCGCGGTCTCCCAACTTCCCGGATGAAGCTCACTATAGAGGCATCTGCACCACACAATAAACCGTTGCGGCACGTTGCCGGGCTCAGTCCTGTACACTGCACGACCTTGGCAGCCACACTTTTCTCCGGCTGCGCTCCCGATCCTGGATTTTCCGGCCATGCAGAAAGAAACCGAAATCAAGCTCCGTGTCAGCCGCGAAACACTCGCCGCGCTGCGTGAGCACCCGCTACTGAAAAAACGCAACAAAAGTGGCTGGGAACGCCGTGAGTTGATGAACCAGTACTTCGACACTCCCGAGCGCGACCTGGCCCAGGCCAAGGTTGCCCTGCGCCTGCGCAAGGACGGTGACGACATCATCCAGACCCTCAAGACCCGTGGCCAAAGCGTCGCCGGCTTGTCGGAACGCAACGAGTACAACTGGGACCTGCCCAAAGCCAAGCTCGACGTGAAGAAACTCGACGGCGAATGCTGGCCCGAGCAACTGGCCGAACTGGACAAAAAGACCCTCAAGCCGATCTTCACCACCGACTTCGTCCGCGAACGTGCCGAAATCGCCTGGGGCCGCGGCAAAGCCAAGGTGGTGATCGAAGCCGCCCTGGACCTGGGCCATGTGGTGGTCGGCAAGCAGAAGGAAGAAATCTGCGAGCTGGAACTGGAACTGCGCGAAGGCGAACCCGCTGCCCTGCTGGAACTGGCCGCCGAACTGGCCGTAACCCTGGCGCTGATGCCCTGTGACATCAGCAAGGCCGAGCGCGGCTATCGCCTGTACGACGCCAGCAGCTACTCCCTGAGCCTGCCGGCGCCGCAGATCCACGCCGAAATGCCGCTGGACGATGCTTTCGCCGCAATCATGTGGCACCTGCTGGGCAGCAGCCAGCGCCTGGCCGAGCAATACCGTTTCAACGGCCACTGGCGCCTGCTGCAGGACTGGGTCGAAAACCTCGGCGAATTGCGTGCCCTGATCGGCAGCCTCGGCCAGGCCGCCCCGCGTCAATCCACCAGCGAGCTGCGCAGCGCCCTGGATGCACTGCTGGAAGACTGGCGCCCGCTGGTGCAGGCCGGTGATGACGATGAAGACATTCGCAAAGCCGCGCCGGAGCAGTTCGTCGAAGAATTGACCGACGTGCGCTGGGGCCTGTTCTCACTGAACACCTCGCGCTGGCTGCTGGCCCGCACCTGGACCGCCGAGCGTAACGTACGCGGTAACCGCCAGGGCGCTGCGCAAATCACCAACTGGCTGCCACGCCTGTTGGCCGACGACGCCGTCGCCCTGCAACTGCCACGCTACCAGCAACAGCCGGAAGACCTGGCCGAGCAACTGCCGCGCATCGAACGCATCCAGGCCTGGCTGCACCATGCACGCCACGTGGTGGACATTCCTGAACTGGACCGCTTGTACGGCGAACTGAACAAGCTGGCGCACCTGGCCAACGGGCCGATTACCGATGAATCCCTGGATGCGCGTATGCACCAGGCGATTGCGGTGTATCAGAATCGTGCCTGGAAGACCCTTTTGCGCCTGTAAGTCCCTCTACCTGTAGGAGCGAGCTTGCTCGCGAAAAACCCGAGAGCGATGTGGGGAGCCAGGCTTCCCGCGTTATCGTTAACGATCTTCGCGAGCAAGCTCGCTCCTACAAGCGCAATACTGGCAGGCTGGTCGTGGACTTGATCTCCGACAACGCCACAATCGAATTGACCTCCTGGATCCCCGGCACCATCGACAACTTGTCAAAGAAAAACCGTTCGTACGCCTCGATGTCCGACGCGACGATACGCAGCAGAAAATCCACCGCGCCCATCAGCACATAGCACTCCAGCACCTCCGGAAACCCACGGATCGCCTCGGTGAACTCAGTGAAGTTGGAGCGGCCGTGGGCATTGAGTTTGACCTCGGCAAAAATTTGCGTGTTAAGCCCGATTTTCTTGCGATCCAGCAAGGTGACCTGGCCGCGGATCACCCCCTCTTCCTTGAGCCGCTGAATGCGCCGCCAACAGGGAGACTGCGACAGGCCGACCTGCTCGGCGATCTGTGCGCTGGAGAGCGAGGCATCCTCTTGCAGCAGGGCCAGAATGCGGCGGTCATAGACGTCCAACTCACTGTGCATAGAAATACCTGCAAATAAGCTTATTTTGAATTGTTCTATTTGATTAATCACAAAAGAAGCTCATCTTAGATAAGAATTCTCCCGACGCGAATGTAAAAATTTCTCCAGTCGAATCTGGAGAGTCAGCATGCATGCCGTCGAAACCAACCACCCTGCCACCCGCGTCGATGCCTGGGCTGTCAACAGCGCACATTGCCAGGCGCACTATCGCATCGTCGCCGAAGCGGAACCGGACGTGCTGTGCCGGGTGCTGAATTATTTTGCGCTGCAGTTCCTGACCCCAGCCCAGGTCAGTGTGAGCCGGGCAGCCGACCTGCTGAACATCGATATCGTGATGGACGGCCTGAGTTGGCACCGCGCTCAAGTGATCGGTGAAAAGATTCGAAACCTGATCAGCGTATGCGCCTTGGAGCTGTGGCCGGTTGATTCCGAGCGGCCTCAAGCGCTGGCGGCAAGTGCCGGGTAACAGCCTGCAAAACACCCAGGGAGGCGGAATTCCAGAGGCTGGCTAGCCTTGGATTTACATCCCAAGCCTCCCAGGAAAAACCTGCATGTCCGTTGCCTCCCGCGATTACCCCTTGGAACTGCATCAATTGTTGCCGGCATTGATCGAGCAAGGGCTGATCACGGCGCAGGCGGCGCAAAACGTTTCGGCAACGCCCTGCAGCCTGCATCCTCTGGAATGCATCGCGGCCGAAGGCCCTTGCCTGGAGAGCCTGACCCAATGGCTGGCTGGGCATGTGGGCCAGCCTTACCTGCGCATCGACCCGTTGCAGATCGACGTAGCGGCGGTGGTGCCCCTGATGTCCCATGCCTTCGCCCAACGCCACGGCATTCTTGCAGTGGCCGTGGATGCGCAGAGCGTCACGATCGCCAGCGCCCAGCCCCATGTCAGCGCCTGGGAAGCCGGGCTCGCCCAGGTGCTCAAGCGTTCGATCAAGCGCGTAGTTGCCAACCCCCGGGATATCCAGCGCTGCATCAACGAGTTTTACCGCCTGGCCAAGTCAGTCAGTGGCGCCGATCAAAAGATGGCGACGCCCGGCAACGGCGAACTGCTCAGCCTCGGCGCCAGCGACAAGGAGCCGGAGGCCAATGACGCCCATATCGTCAACATCGTCGACTGGCTGTTGCAGTACGCCTTTGCCCAACGGGCCAGCGATATCCACATCGAGCCCTGCCGCGAGCAGGGCCGGGTACGCTTTCGCATTGATGGGCTGTTGCACGACGTCTATCAATTTCCGCCCCAGGTCACCAAGGCGGTGGTCAGCCGCTTGAAAAGCCTCGGGCGAATGAATGTGGCCGAGAAACGCAAGCCCCAGGATGGCCGCGTCAAGACCAGGAACCCGGCGGGCGTCGAGGTGGAGCTGCGCCTGTCGACCCTGCCGACGGCGTTTGGCGAAAAGCTGGTGATGCGGATTTTTGACCCCCAGGTATTGCTCAAGGATTTCGACCAGTTGGGCTTGTCGAGCGCTGACCAGCAGCGCTGGCACGCCATGACCCGGCAAGCCAATGGCATCATTCTGGTCACAGGCCCGACCGGCTCGGGCAAGACCAGCACCCTCTACACCACCCTCAAGCAACTGGCGACCCGGGAGATCAACCTGTGCACGGTGGAGGACCCGATCGAAATGGTCGAGCCGGCCTTCAACCAGATGCAGGTGCAGCACAACATCGACCTGAATTTCGCCAGCGGCATCCGCGCCCTGCTGCGCCAGGACCCGGACATCATCATGATTGGCGAAATCCGCGACCAGGAAACCGCAGAGATGGCGATCCAGGCCGCGTTGACCGGGCACTTGGTGCTCTCGACCCTGCACACCAACGATGCACCCAGCGCCATCAGTCGCCTACAAGAGCTGGGGATTGCTCATTATTTGATCAAGGCTACGCTGATAGGCGTTATGGCGCAGCGCCTGGTTCGCGTGTTGTGCACCCACTGCAAGCGCCCGGCAAAACTGGAAGACGTTGGCGGCTACGAGGCCGTCGGCTGTGTGGAGTGCCGTGATAGTGGTTATCGGGGCCGAGCCGGGCTCTACGAAGTCATGCCCATGGGCCCGGCGCTCAAGGGTTTGGTCACACCCGGCGCGGACATACAGGCACTGCGCCGTGGAGCATTGGCACAAGGCATGAGCAGCCTGCGCATGGCCGGCATCGATAAAGTGAAGGCCGGCCTGACCACGATGACAGAGGTATTACGGGTCACGCCTGGGGATTCAGAAACAAATCCTTTTTGTCGGGCCGTAAAACCGTCTTTATCCGTGACCAGACCGTTACAATCGGCCTAATGTCGTTCACTGACACCTTCAGATAGGGAATCGTTATGCAGATCGGAACCGTACTGCTTCTTTTCGTGGGATTGGCCATCGCCATCCTGTTCATGGGTTTCAAAGTGGTGCCCCAAGGCTACCAGTGGACCGTCGAACGTTTCGGTCGCTACACCAACACCCTCAAGCCCGGCCTGAACATCATCATCCCGGTCATGGACCGCATCGGTCGCAAGATCAACGTGATGGAAAGCGTGCTGGATATCCCGCCCCAGGAAGTCATCACGGCCGACAATGCCACCGTGCAGATCGATGCCGTGTGCTTCTTCCAGGTGGTCAACACCGCCCAGGCCGCCTACGAGGTCAACAACCTCGAACATGCCATCCGCAACCTGCTGCAAACCAATATCCGTACCGTACTCGGCTCCATGGAGCTGGATGCCATGCTGAGCCAGCGCGACGGTATCAACGAAAAACTGCTGCGCACCGTGGATGAAGCCACCGCGCCGTGGGGCATCAAGATCACCCGTATCGAGATCAAGGACATCAGCCCGCCCGCCGACCTGATGGCGGCCATGTCCGGCCAGATGAAAGCCGAGCGGATCAAGCGTGCACAGATCCTCGAAGCCGAGGGCCTTCGGGCGTCGGCGATCCTGACGGCCGAAGGCAAGAAGCAGGCGCAGATCCTCGAAGCCGAAGGCAGCCGCCAGGCGGCGTTCCTGGAATCCGAAGCCCGTGAACGCCAGGCCGAAGCCGAAGCCCGGGCGACACAAGTGGTGTCGGAGGCGATCGCGTCGGGTAACGTGCAGGCGGTGAACTACTTCGTTGCGCAAAAGTACATCGATGCCCTGGGCAAGCTGGCATCGGCCAACAACAGCAAAGTCATCCTTATGCCACTGGAAGCCAGCCAGGTGATTGGCGCAGTGGGTGGTATCGGCGAGATCGTCAAGGCGACTTTCGGCAACCAGAAAGTCTGAGGCGATCACTATGTGGGAGTTCCTGCTGCATTTGTCGTTCTGGGATTGGTTGGCGCTTGGCACCGTGCTGTTGATTCTTGAGGTGTTCGGTGCCGGAGGTTACCTGCTGTGGATGGGTATCGCCGCCGCCGCTGTGGGCGTGATCAAGTTCCTGGTGCCGCCGCTCGGGCTGGAATGGCAACTGCTGCTGTTTGCCGTGTTGTCGATATTGACCGCGGTGTACTGGTGGAAACGCCAGCGCAGCAGTGCCAAGGCCAGCGATCAACCGGGGCTGAATGAGCGTGGTACCGAGTTGATTGGGCGCACCTTCGTGGTGCACCAGGCAATTGTGGATGGCCGTGGCAAGGTCAAGGTCGGCGATGGGGTATGGATGGTCACTGGCGCCGACACGCCTGCAGGCGCTCAAGTACGCGTGGTCGGCCTGGAAGGGGTGATTTTAAAGGTTGAAACTGTTTAGTCAGTGATGGAACTCGATTGGCTTAACTACAATCAAAACGTACAGATAACCCACCGGAGTCACCCATCATGCGTCTCAAATATGCTGTCGCCACCCTCGCTGTGCTTTCCCTTCCTGTCGGCTCAGCCATGGCCGATAGCTTCTGGCGTAATGTCATCTCGTCGGGCGCCACCACCGGCTCGACGTACCTGACCTTCAAGGACCACAAGCTGGTCGTTGCCGCCCAGGATGATGCAGGCAGCTTCGTTGCCAGCGACGGCGGCATTCGCGGCCCGTACCTGGAAGCGGCCATGCAGAAAGTCCGCGCCGACAACCCTGGCCTCAAGGCCACGGACATGGAGCTGGCCAACGCCATTCTCGCGAAGAACGCCGTAGCCGAGTAACCATGCCCGATAAAAAATGCCGCTTTTACAAGCGGCATTTTTTTGCCTGCACGCTGACGAATCGTTCACGAGCGACAGGCTATATTCAGTCGCGCCATGCAACCATGTGCTACTGAGCCCCCTATTACTCATCGCCTACCGAACGGATGCCCTCTTCGACATGAGCCAACTGCCCTTCCTGCCGTTTTCCAAACCTACCATTGATGAAGCCACCATTTCGGCGGTGGGCGATGTCCTGCGTTCCGGCTGGATCACCAGCGGGCCGAAGGTGCAGGCGTTCGAAGCGCAGTTGTCGGAGTACTTTGGCGGGCGCCCGGTGCGCACCTTCAACTCGGGCACCTGCACCATGGAAATCGCCTTGCGCATCGCCGGCATCGGGCCTGGGGATGAGGTCATCACCACGCCAATTTCCTGGGTTGCCACGGCCAACGTCATCCTCGAGGTGGGTGCCACGCCCGTATTTGCCGATATTGACCCGGTAACCCGCAACATTGACCTGGCCCAGGTCGAAGCGGCTATCACCCCGCGTACCAAGGCGATCATCCCGGTCTACCTGGCCGGTTTGCCCCTGGATATGCCGATGCTTTACGCAATGGCGAACAAGTACAACCTGCGTATCGTCGAAGATGCAGCCCAGGCCCTGGGCTCCAGTTGGGATGGAGAGCGAATTGGCGCCACCGGCGACTTCGTATCGTTCAGCTTCCAGGCGAACAAGAACATCACCTCGTCCGAGGGTGGCTGCCTGGTGTTGAACAACGCCGAGGAAGCCCGCCTGGCAGAGAAATATCGTCTGCAGGGCGTGACCCGCAGCGGTTTCGACGGCCTGGATGTAGATGTATTGGGCGGCAAGTTCAATATGACCGACATTGCCGCAGCCATCGGCCTGGGGCAGTTTGCGCATATCGAGAAGATCACCGCCCACCGCCAGAACCTGGCGCGCCATTACTTCAAGTGCTTTGGCAGTGATTTTGAAGAGAGATACGGCGCGCAACTACCGCCGCCGGACTTCGAAAACAGCAACTGGCACCTGTTCCAACTGGTGCTGCCGGAGCGTCACGATGGCCTGCCGGCACGTGCGACGTTCATGGAGCAGATGCAGGCCCAGGGCGTCGGCATTGGCTATCACTACCCACCCATCCACCTGCTGAGCCTGTATCGGGCGCAGGGTTTCAAGGAAGGCATGTTCCCGGTGGCAGAGCGTGTCGGGCGTTTGATCGTATCGTTGCCAATGTTTACGGCGATGACGGAGGCGGATGTAGAGCGGGCTGTGGCGGCGGTTAAAGCAGTGTTGAAAGCCGGCTGAGCACTTATTAAATGTGGGAGGGGGCTTGCTCCCGACTGCGGTGTGTCAGCTACAAGTGAGCTGACTGGCACACTGCTATCGGGGGCAAGCCCCCTCCCCCATGGGTCTTGTTTTTACTCGCTGATAGCGGCTGCGTAACCGGCAGCGTCAAGCAGCTTGTCCAGCTCGGCCGGGTTGCTTGGCTTGAGCTTGAAGATCCACGCATCGTAGGGGGCAGAGTTCAACAGCTCCGGACTACCACCCAACTCTTCGTTGACCGCAATCACTTCGCCAGCAACCGGCGAGTAGATATCCGACGCGGCCTTCACCGACTCAACCACACCCGCCTGGCCTTGGGCTTCAAAAGTAGCGCCGACCTCAGCCAGCTCAACAAACACCACATCACCCAAGGCTTCCTGTGCATGGTCAGAGATCCCGACGGTCACGGTGCCGTCGGCTTCCAGACGGGCCCATTCGTGACTTTCGGCAAAACGCAGGTCGGCAGGGATATTGCTCATAGTCTGTGTCCTCAAGAAGAAATGTCAGCGGCCTTCGGCCTGCCGGAAATAGTTAGATCAAGGTTTTGCCATGGCGCACGAAGGTCGGCTTGACCACTCGCACCGGGTACCACTTACCGCGGATTTCCACTTCGGCCCGGTCGGCAGTCGCCGTCGGCACACGCGCCAGGGCAATGGATTTGCTTAGCGTAGGCGAGAAACTACCACTGGTGATCTCTCCTTCGCCAACATTGGCGATACGAACCACCTGATGAGCCCGTAAAACCCCGCGCTCCTCCAGTACCAGCCCCACCAGCTTGAACTGAACACCGGCGGCTTTTTCCGCTTCCAGGGCGGCGCGGCCGATGAAGTTACGCCCGACGGGCTCCCAGGCAATGCTCCAGGCCATGTTGGCCGCCAGGGGCGAAACAGCCTGGTGGATATCCTGGCCGTACAGGTTCATGCCGGCTTCCAGGCGCAAGGTATCGCGCGCGCCAAGACCGATAGGAGAAATGCCGGCGCCCACCAGATCGTTGAAAAAACCCGGGGCCTGGTCGGCAGGCAGGACAATTTCCAGGCCATCCTCACCGGTGTAGCCAGTGCGAGCGATAAACCAGTCACCATCTGCCTGGCCTTCGAACGGCTTGAGCTGATGGATCAGGGTGCCACGGGACTGGGTTACCAGTTCAGCGATTTTCTGCCGGGCGTGGGGGCCCTGTATGGCGAGCATGGCCAACTCGGAGCGCTCATGCAGTTGCACTTGGTAACTGCCCAATTGCCCTTGCATCCAGGCCATGTCCTGATCGCGGGTGGCGGCGTTGACCACCAATCGGTACCCGCTTTCGGTGCGGTAGACGATCATGTCGTCCACCACCCCGCCCTGCTCGTTGAGCATGGCGCTGTACAACGCACGGCCACAGCCGTGCAATCGATCGACGTCATTGGCCAGCAGGTGCTGGAGCCATTCCTTGGCCTGGAGGCCGCTGACATCGATTACGGTCATATGAGATACATCGAAAACCCCGCAGTCGCGTCGCACCTGATGGTGCTCTTCAACTTGCGAGCCGTAATGCAAAGGCATATCCCAACCGCCAAAATCGACCATTTTCGCGCCGAGGGCGAGATGCAGGTCATACAGAGGCGTACGCTGTCCCATGGGTTTCTCCTTCCGGGCTTGGCGAAGGTGCGCAGAGCTGCCACCTGCGCCGAACACCTTGAATTACAAGGCCCACAGGCACATACAGCAGGTCGACCCGAAAGACGGAGCGCACCGAATGCCGCGCATTGTAGCCTCAAGCTGTAGGACTGGCACCTAACCGATTTGTCGGGCAGAGCGACGGATCAGCCCGATGACCGGCAACAACCCGACCAGCACCAGGGTCAGGGCCGGTAAGGAAGCGCGCGCCCATTCGCCTTCACTGGTCATCTCAAAGATGCGCACCGCCAGCGTGTCCCAGCCGAACGGGCGCATCAGCAGGGTTGCAGGCATTTCCTTGAGCACGTCGACGAATACCAGCAGCGCCGCGCTCAAGGTGCCCGGCAGCAATAACGGCAGATACACTTTGCAAAACAGTCGTGGGCCGCTCACCCCAAGGCTGCGTGCAGCTTCGGGCAGCGACGGGCGAATGCGCGCCAAGCTGTTTTCCAGCGGCCCGTACGCTACCGCCAGAAACCGCACCAGGTACGCCAACACCAGTGCAGACAGGCTGCCCAGCAGCAAGGGCTTGCCCGAACCGCCCAGCCAGCCGGAGAACGGCACCACCAGCTCACGGTCAAGGTAGCTGAACGCCAGCATGATCGACACCGCCAGCACCGAACCCGGCAAGGCATAGCCGACATTGGCCAGGCTGATGCCGGAGCGAATCGCCCGGGTCGGCGCCAGGCGGTTGGCAAAGGCCAGTACCAGCGCCACGCTGACGGTGATCAGCGCCGCAATACCGCCCAGGTAGAGGGTATGGACGATCAGGCCGGTATAACGCTCATCCAGGTCGAAGCGCCCGCGCTGCCAGAACCAGGCCACCAGTTGCAGCATCGGGATCACAAATGCGCAGGCGAAGACCAGGCCACACCAAGCACTGGCCGCAGCCGCCTTGAGCCCGCGCAGGTGGTACAACGCCTCGCCTCGTGGTCGCTCATTACTCGGTCGGCTCGCCCCACGCGCGCGCCGTTCGCCATACAGCACCAGCATCACCACCAGCAGCAACAGGCTGGCCAGTTGCGCGGCACTGGAAAGGCTGAAAAAACCATACCAGGTCTTGTAGATGGCGGTGGTGAAGGTGTCGAAGTTGAATACCGAGACGGCGCCGAAATCCGCCAGGGTCTCCATCAAGGCCAAGGCCACGCCAGCACCAATCGCCGGGCGCGCCATCGGCAAGGCCACGCGCCAGAACGCTTGCCAGGGCGACTGCCCCAGCACCCGCGCCGCTTCCATCAAACCCTTGCCCTGGGCCAGGAACGCCGTGCGCGCCAGCAGGTAGACGTAAGGGTAGAACACCAGCACCAACACGATGATCACGCCGCTGGTGGAGCGCACGCGTGGCAAACGCAGCCCGGCACCGAACCATTCGCGCAGCAGGGTTTGCACGGGCCCTGCGAAATCCAGCAGGCCTACGAACACGAAGGCCAGCACATAAGCCGGGATCGCAAAGGGCAGCATCAGCGCCCAGTCGAGCCAGCGCCGCCCGGGGAATTCGCAGAGACTGGTCAGCCAGGCCAGGCTGACGCCCAACAGTGTCACGCCAAGACCGACGCCGAGCACCAGAGTCAAAGTGTTGCCCAGTAATCGAGGCATCTGGGTATCCCAGAGATGGGACCAGATCTGGTGGTCGATGCTTTGCCAGGACAGTAACAGCACGCTCAGCGGCAGCAGCACCAGGGCGGCGACGGTGAAGACCGGCAGGTACCAGCGGCGTTGGGCGGGGTGGGCCAAGGAGAGCTCTCTATGAACAGACTATTCGAAGACAAACACAAAACAACGTGGGAGGGGGCTTGCTCCCGATAGCGGAGTGCCAGTCAATGATGATTAGACTGATACCCCGCTATCGGGAGCAAGCCCCCTCCCACATTTAGATCTGTGGCAATTTACACATTCAGTTCCAGCCGGCGCGATCCATCAGGCGAATGGCCTCGGCCTGACGCTTGCCCGCCACTTCCACCGGCAAGGTATCGGCCACGAACTTGCCCCAGCTCGCCACTTCCGCCGATGGCGGCACCGCCGGGTTGGCGGGGAACTCCTGGTTCACGTCGGCAAAGATTTTCTGCGCCTCAGGTGTAGTCATCCACTCCACCAGTGCCTTGGCCGCTTCCGGGTGCGGCGCGTGCTTGGTCAGACCGATGCCCGACAGGTTCACATGCACGCCACGATCGCCCTGGTTCGGCCAGAACAGTTTCACCGCCAGGTCCGGCTTCTGCTTGTGCAGGCGGCCGTAGTAATAGGTGTTGACGATACCTACGTCGCACTGCCCGGCGTTGATGGCTTCCAGCACGGCAATGTCATCGGAGAACACGTCGGTGGACAGGTTGTTGACCCAGCCCTTGACGATCTCTTCGGTCTTGGTCGCGCCATGGGTTTCGATCAACGTGGCGGTCAGCGACTGGTTGTAGACTTTTTTCGCGGTACGCAGGCACAGGCGCCCTTCCCACTGCTTGTCGGCCAGGGCTTCGTAGGTGGTCAGTTCGCCCGGTTTTACCCGGTCGGTGGAATAGGCAATCGTCCGCGCGCGCAGGCTCAAACCGGTCCAGGCGTGGGCCGATGAGCGATATTGCAGTGGAATATTCTTGTCGATGACGGCGGAGGTGAAGGGTTGCAGGATGCCCATCTGTTCAGCCTGCCACAGGTTGCCGGCGTCGACGGTGAGCAGCAGGTCGGCGGTGGCGTTCTCGCCTTCGGCCTTGATGCGCTGCATCAGCGGCGCTTCCTTGTCGGTGATGAACTTGACCTGCACGCCGGTCTTCTGGGTGTAGGCATCGAAAACCGGCTTGATCAGTTCGTCGATACGCGAGGAGTAGACCACCACTTCGTCGGCCGCCTGCACGGTGGTGCTGCCGATCAGGGTGAGTGCCAAGGCAGTCAGGAGGCGCTTGGGTGCCAACATGGGTGCGGTCTCTCTCATTTGCAAATTGAGAGCAAATGATAAGGACTCACATTTGGTAACGCTCGGCGGAGGCGTTACCAGATGTTGCACAGCCCGAATATGCGCGAGAGTTGAGGGCCTCATCGGCGGCAAGCCCCCTCCCACAGCGGACTGTATTTCAATTCAGGGTTTAGCGAGCTCTGGTAGATCGCCAGTCAAACCTAGCGCCTGGCGCACAAACACCGCCTTGGCTTCTGGCATCTGGTCGACGATTTTCAAGCCGGCGTTACGCAACCAGCGCAGCGGCAGTTGATCAGCCTGGAACAGCCGCTCAAAGCCTTCCATCGCCGCCATCAACGCCAGGTTGTGCGGCATGCGCCGCCGCTCGTAACGGCTCAGCACCTTCACGTCCGCCAGGCGCTCGCCGCGCTCGGTAGCCGCCAGCAACACTTCGGCCAGCACCGCCGCGTCGAGGAAGCCCAGGTTGACGCCCTGTCCTGCCAACGGGTGGATCACATGGGCCGCGTCGCCGATCAACGCCAGGCCCTCGGCCACATAGCGTTTGGCATGGCGCTGGCGCAACGGCACGCAGACGCGCGGGTCGGCGCTGACCACAGTGCCAAGGCGCCCCTCAAAGGCACGCTCCAGCTCCCGGCAGAAGCGCTCATCATCCAAGGCCATCAAGCGCTCGGATTCAGCCGGCGTGGTCGACCAGACAATCGAGCACCAATCTTCCTGCCCATCCCTTACCAGCGGCAGAAACGCCAGCGGCCCGGTATCGGTAAAGCGTTGCCAGGCCGTGCGCTGGTGCGGCTGGCTGCTGCGCACACTGGTGACGATTGCGTTATGCAGGTAATCCCACTCACGGGTCGGGGTGCCGGTCAGGCGGCGTACGGCGGAGTTGGCGCCATCGGCGGCCACCACCAGCGGCGCACGCAACTTGCGGCCGTCGGCCAGGGTCAGCAGCCAGTCATCGCCGGAGCGGCGCATCTGCTCAAGACGCGCATTGGCCAGCAGGCCGAGGTCGCAGTCGTGCAGGCGTTCCAGCAAGGCATCCTGCACCACACGGTTTTCGACGATATGCCCAAGCACATCGGCATGCACGCTGGCCGCCGAGAAGTGGATCTGCCCGGTGCCGCTGCCGTCCCACACCTGCATCTCGCCGTAGGGGCTGGCGCGACGTGCGACGATGCCGTCCCACACGCCCAGACGCTCAAGGATGCGCTGGCTGGCAGCGGATAACGCGCTCACCCGCGGTTCAAACGCCACATCCGGCTCGAACGGTTTGACACTCAACGGGCTGCCGTCGAGCAGCAGCACCTGCAGGCCACTGCCCTGCAACGCCAGCGCCAAGGCGCTCCCGACCATTCCGGCCCCGACAATCAGCACATCTGCGTGCATGTCCATGCTTTAAGCCTTGTCTCGTGTGCGGCACAGGCCGCCGATAAAGTAGTGGGCCGGTTCAAACATCGGCGCGCGTGCCCAAGCCCATGGCCTGGCGGGCGAACCAGCGTTTGGCCGGCGGCAACAGGTCCAGGCCCAGCAGGCCCAGGTTGCGACCCAGCGCCATCAACGGCTGGCCGCTGCCAAACAGGCGCGTGACCTGGTCGGAGAAACCCACGGTGAGTTGCTGGTCCAGGCGCTGGCGCTCGCGATAGCCTTGCAGGGTCGCCAGGTCGCCCGGCACTGCCGGGCCGGCCAGCAAGGCCTCGGCCAAGGCATTGGCATCGCGCAGGGACAGGTTGAAGCCCTGCCCGGCAATCGGGTGCAGGCTGTGCGCCGCATTGCCAAGCACCGCCAGGTGCGAGCGCACTTGCTCTTCGGCTTCTACCAGGGTCAGCGGATACAGGTGACGGGCACCCACCTGCTTGAGGGTGCCCAGGCGGTACCCGAACACACCCTGCAATTCGCTCAGGAAGCTGCGCTCGTCAAGGCTGGCCAGGCGCTGGGCGTCCATGCCGATGCGGGTCCAGACCAACGCGCAACGGTTGTCCGGCAGCGGCAGCAAGGCCATCGGCCCTTCATCGGTAAAGCGCTCGAACGCTTCGCCATTGTGGGCTTCGCTCGGGGTGATGTTGGCGATCAGCGCGCTCTGGTTGTAGGGCCGGGTCTTCACGCCAATGCCCAGTTGCTCACGCAAGCCGGAACGGCCGCCATCGGCCAGTACCGCCAGGTCGCACTCCAGCACGGTTTCATCGTTGAGGGTCAGGCGATAGCCATCGGGCAGCGGCTCCATGCGTGTGACTTCAGCCGGGCAGCGCCAGCTCACCACGTCCTTGTCCAGGCCTTGCCACAGGCATTGACCGAGCCAGGCATTTTCCACCACATAGCCCAGGGCCGGCACGCCCTCTTCGATGGCGGACAAACGTGCCGTGGAGAAGCGCCCACGGTCCGACACATGGATTTGCTTGATCGGCTCGGCGCGCCGAGAGATGGCCTGCCAAAGGCCCAGGCGCTGGTAAATCTGGCGAGCGCCAAACGACAGCGCCGAAGAGCGCGCATCGTAGCTCGGCTGGTAGCTGTCACCCGGCGCAAAGGGCTCGATCAACACAATCTTCCAGCCCCGTGCCTTGGCCCCGGCCTGCAACGCCAGGGCGAGGCTCGCGCCCACCAGGCCGCCGCCGATGATTGCCAGGTTGACCCGGCTCATCGGGCAGCCGCCATCAGCGCTTCGATCTCGGCAACGGTCTTGGGCACGCCGCCGGTCAGGATTTCACAGCCTTGCTTGGTCACTATCACGTCGTCCTCGATGCGTACGCCAATGCCACGCCATTTCTTTGCCACGTTCTGGTTATCCGGGGAAATATAGATGCCCGGCTCGACGGTCAAGGCCATGCCAACTTCCAGCACCCGCCATTCACCGCCGACCTTGTACTCGCCCACATCATGCACATCCATGCCCAGCCAGTGGCCGGCGCGGTGCATGTAGAAAGCGCGATAGGCCTCGCTGGCGATAAGCTCGTCGACGTCACCTTGCAGCAGCCCCAACTCTACCAGCCCGGCGGTGATGACCTGCACGGTCGCCTCGTGGGCCTGGTTCCAATGTTTGTTCGGTGCGATCTGCTTGAAGGCGGCTTCCTGGGAGGCCAGCACAATCTCGTAGATCGCCTTCTGCTCAGGCGAAAACTTGCCGTTGACCGGCCAGGTGCGGGTGATGTCGCTGGCGTAGCAGTCGATCTCGCAACCGGCGTCGATCAGCACCAGGTCGCCGTCCTTGAGCAGCGCGTCATTCTGCTGGTAATGCAGGATGCAGCTGTTACGTCCGGCGGCGACGATGGAGCCATAGGCCGGCATTTTCGCGCCGCCCTTGCGGAACTCGTAGTCAAGCTCAGCTTCCAGGCTGAACTCATGCAGCCCGGCACGGCTGGCCTGCATTGCCTTAACGTGGGCGGCGCAGGAAATCCGTGCTGCTTCGCGCATCACCTTCACTTCTGCCGCCGATTTATACAGGCGCATATCGTGGAGCAGATGATCCAGGGCAACGAATTCGTTCGGTGGCTGGGCGCCCAGGTGCGCTTTGGAACGGATCACGTTGATCCACTCCATCACATGCCGGTCGAACTCGGCATTGCTGCCCATGGCCGAGTACACACGATCGCGACCTTCGATCAGGCCGGGCAGGATGTCGTCGATATCGGTAATAGGGAATGCGTCGTCAGCGCCAAAGTTGCGGATCGCGCCTTCAGTGCCGGCGCGCAGGCCGTCCCACAGCTCGCGCTCGGCGTTGCGCTCACGGCAGAACAACACGTATTCGCCGTGTTGGCGACCGGGCATCAGCACGATCACCGCTTCGGGTTCGGGGAAACCGCTCAGGTACTGGAAGTCGCTGTCCTGGCGGTACACATGCTCGACATCACGGTTGCGGATGGCCACGGCGGCGGCCGGCAGGATCGCGATGCTGTTGGGTTCCATCTGCGCCATGAGCGCCTTGCGGCGACGGGTGTATTCCGCTTTGGGGATATGAATCATGGGCAGATGGGCTTCCTTTCTTAATGCAACGACGGCTTGACCGCGACCGGTTCAGCGGACTTTCGGGTCTCGGTGAACAGCAGCAACGGCGCGACGCGCAGGTATTCCATGACTTCCATATAGTCGCCTTCGCCGTCTTCGGACTCTTCCAGGGCATCTTGCACCTGGGAGATAGCTGCCAGGTCCTGCAGCACTTCCTTGGCATCGGTGCTCAGCTCCAGGCCGCCGGCGTTAACGCCGAAACCGTGGAGGAAACCCTGGCACCACTGGCCCAGTGCGGCAGCGCGCTCGGTGAGTGGGGCGTCGTCGGTCGGCAGCAACAGGACCACGGTGACGTCGTCACCGGTCAGCTCGCCCTTGACCATCTCTTGCAAGCCAATCAACGCGTTGCGCACGTTTTCGTTGGGTTCGGTTTCCAGCAGCTCGGCTACATCAGCCAGCCAGTTGTCGGCATCAAAGCCCACGCCGGTGCAACTGCGGCCCAACAGCACGCCGTGCAGTTCGGCAGGCGAGCATGGGTGACCGCTGGTGCTCAGCAGTTTGGAAAAAGCGTCGTACGGGGAATTCTGAATGGGCATGGTGAGCTAGGCGCCAGACGGCGCAATGTCTAGAATGGAGCGCAGTATCCTAGCACCGGCAGACGCACCAAGACTATCGAGGGCGTCAGATCGTTTATCCTGCAGTTGCCATTCATCAGACAAATCCAGTGGAACCCAATGGAAGACACCGACCTGCAAGCGCTGATGGCCAGACTCGAACTGCTAATTGATCGGGTCGAGCAACTAAAGAGTCAAAACGGACTCCTATTAGCTCAGGAAAAGACCTGGCGCGAGGAACGCGCTCACCTCATTGAAAAAAACGAAATCGCCCGGCGTAAGGTCGAATCGATGATTTCGCGCCTGAAGGCCCTGGAGCAAGACTCATGAGTTCAAGCAATAGCGTAACCGTGCAGATCCTCGACAAAGAATATTCGATCATCTGCCCCCAGGAAGAACGCAGCAACCTGGTGAGTGCTGCCCGCTACCTGGACGGCAAGATGCGTGAAATCCGCAGCAGCGGCAAAGTCATCGGCGCCGACCGCATCGCCGTGATGGCCGCACTGAATATCACCCACGACCTGCTGCATAAGCAGGAGCGCCCTGACGTACAGGCCAGCGGCTCGACCCGCGAGCAGGTACGCGACCTGCTGGAGCGCGTGGATCTGGTGCTTTCTACTGACTCAGACGCACCCAAGGGCTGATTGCCGAGTCTGTTTAAGGTATACTCGCGTCACTCCCTGGCGTGTTTGCCAGTCGGCGATGTCCCTGAGCCGATTCGCACTACCCTGGAAGTTGCACGTTGGGCTGGTGTGCATGTCCGCTAGACGGAAAGCCTTAAAGCCTACTGCTTCTTCCACCTTGAACTTTCGGGTTCAAGGGCTAAGTCGACAGCGGCTCTGTCGGGGAGCCTGAATTTCCAAACTCAATGCCAGTCCCAGGACTGGCATTGTTTTATGAGCCGAAAACCATGACCGAACCTGCGCCGCTTTCCCGTCCGCAACTTCGACGCATGTTGCGCAAGGCCCGCCGCGCCCTCACACCGAGCGAGCAGCGCCAGGCCGCCCTTGGGGTGTATCGGCAACTGGCACAGCACCCGCTGTTTCGCCGGGCCAAACATATTTCCTTATATCTACCGACGGACGGTGAAATCGATCCGCGCCTGCTGCTGCGTGCGGCCCAGCGCCGGGGCAGGGCCACCTATCTGCCGGTACTGAGCGCCTGGCCGCGCACCAAGATGGTGTTCCAGCGCGTGCGGCCTGGGGAAAAGTTGTTGCCCAACCGCTTTGGCATTCTTGAGCCACGGGTCAATGCCCATCGCCAACGCCAGGTCTGGGCGCTGGATTTGGTGCTGTTGCCGCTGGTGGGCTTCGATGATATGGGCGGGCGCCTGGGCATGGGCGGCGGGTTCTACGACCGCAGCCTGGCCTACCTGGCTCGCCGCCAAAGCTGGCGCAAGCCGACGCTGCTGGGGCTGGCCCACGAATGCCAGAAAGTCGGGCGACTGGCGCAGGCAAGCTGGGATGTGCCGTTGGCAGGAACGGTGACCGATAAGCAGTGGTATGTCGCAGAAACGCCGCTGGAAACAGCGGCGCCTTAATTAATGCTTCGAGTTAACGCTTGAACGGTTGTGGCTGCTGCTGAGCCAGTTCAACCGGTGCATCGGTCTTGTTCGACCACAGGCTCTGGGCATAACCGGTGGTCACGACGCCCAGACCAAACAAAATAACCAAAATCCATAGTAAATCCGGTTTACGTTGCATCGATTGCCCCCCTTCAGGCACCTCGTACACGATGACAACAACGTTCCAAAGTAGTCCGTTGCAGCTGCGTCAAGCCTAAAAGCGCGCATTCTGCGGCAACGTGAACCAACACGCAAACCTTGACGCCAACCGACTGTCGGTTTGTCATGCAATTGCCCGACAACTTGCCCAATGCCTTTTTCAGGAGCCCAAAAATGGCCTACTGGCTGATGAAATCCGAGCCCGACGAACTCTCCATCAACGGCCTGGAAACCCTCGGCCAGGCGCGCTGGGATGGAGTGCGTAACTATCAGGCGCGCAACTTTCTGCGGGCGATGGCCGTGGGCGATGAATTTTTCTTCTATCACTCCAGTTGCCCGCAGCCCGGTATTGCAGGTATCGGCAAAATCATCGAGGCCGCCTACCCGGACCCCACTGCCCTGGAACCGGACAGCCCTTATTTCGACGCCAAGGCCAGCGCAGAGAAAAACCCGTGGAGCGCGATCACCGTGGCCCACGTCAAGACCTTCCCCAAGGTGCTGAGCCTGGGCGATTTGAAGCAGCAAACCGCCCTTGCCGAAATGCCGCTGGTACAGAAAGGCAGCCGGCTTTCGGTCATGGCGGTTACGTCTGAACAGTGGGCGGCCGTCCTTCATCTGCTTTAACTGACCGATATCAAGACCCTCACGGGGTAAACCCGTCACACTGGGACGCTAACGCCGCAGGATGCAGCCATGTCTACGAACCACCGTACCTCCCGTCTTTTCGCCATCGCCCTGATCGTCCTGCTGCTGGGGGCCGGGGCCTTTGGTTACTGGCGCTCGACCCAGGACCGCCTGCCCGAAGGCTTGAGTATGGGTAACGGACGGCTGGAGTCCACCGAAGTGCAGATCGCCGCCAAGATCCCGGGGCGCCTGGCCGAAGTGCGCGTGGATGAAGGCGACAAGGTGCTCAAGGGCCAGCTACTGGCGCGTATGGACACCCGCACCCTGGAAGCCCAGCGCTCCCAGGCCGAAGCCGAGGTGTTGCGCGCCAAGGAAAACTTCGCCGCCGCCGAAGCCAACGTGCAGTTGCGCCAAAGCGAGCAGCTGCTGGCCAGCCAGGAACTCAAGCGTACCCAGGAGCTGTACCGGCGCGGCTTCGCCAGCAGCCAGTTGATCGACCAGCAGCAGGCGCGCCAGAACACCGGGAATGCGGCGGTGATCGCCGCCCAGGCCCAGGTCAACGCGGTGAAGGCCGCCATCGGCGCAGCCCAGGCTCAGGTCGCCCAGCTCACCAGCGAAATCGACGACAGCAGCCTGCGTGCGCCCATCGACGGCATCATCCAGTTGCGCCTGGCAGAGCCAGGTGAAGTGCTCGGTGCGGGTGGGCGCGTGTTGCTGCTGATCGACCCCAGTGACCAGTACATGAACCTCTACCTGCCCGCCTCCGTGACCGGTCGCCTGACCGTCGGCAGTGAAGCGCGCATTCTGCTCGACGCCCTGCCCCAGCAGGCGCTGCCGGCCAAAATCAGTTTTGTCGCGGCCAAATCCCAGTTCACCCCCAAGGAAGTGGAAACCCGCGATGAGCGGCAGAAACTGGTGTTCCGTGTCAAATTGCACCTGACTCAACCCAGTGCCGTCCCACAAGCCAAGCCGGGCATGCCTGGCGCGGGCTATGTGCGCACAGCCGATATTGACTGGCCGGCCAACCTGCAATGAGCGGCCTGGCGCTGCACGCCACGGGGATCAATCATCGCTACGGCAAGCAACAGGCACTGCTCGACATTGCCTTCAGCCTGCCAGCCGGCACCCGCTGCGGGTTGATCGGCCCGGACGGCGCCGGCAAGTCGAGCCTGCTGGGGTTGATCGCAGGGGTGAAAAAACTGCAGGACGGCCAGTTACAGGTGCTCGGCGGTTCCATTCAAGACCGTCGCCACCGTAACAGCCTGTACCCGCGCATCGCCTTTATGCCCCAGGGTCTGGGCGGTAACCTGTACCCCGAGTTGTCCATCAGCGAAAACATCCGTTTCTTCGCCACCTTGTTTGGCCTGTCGAAAGCCGATTGCGACCAGCGCATGCACAACCTGTTGCTCGCCACCGACCTCGCACGCTTTGCCGAGCGCCCGGCGGGCAAGCTCTCTGGGGGTATGAAACAGAAGCTCGGCCTGTGCTGCGCGCTGATCCATGATCCGGACCTGTTGATCCTCGACGAGCCCACCACTGGCGTCGACCCGCTGTCACGCCGGCGTTTCTGGGAGCTGGTCGACAGCGTACGCAGTGAGCGCCCGCAACTGACGCTGCTGGTGGCCACCGCTTACATGGAAGAGGCCGAACAGTTCGAGCATTGCCTGATGCTCGACCGTGGCAAGTTGATCGCCGACGGGCTGAGCCGCGAACTGGCGGCGATCACGCCCAGCGGCAAGCTGGATGAAGCCTTTACTCACTTCCAGGGCGACAGCGCCCAGGACAACCAACCACTGGTGATTCCACCACGCACGGGCGGCAACACCGATATCGCCATCCAGGCCCACGACCTGACCCTGCGCTTTGGCGATTTCACCGCGGTAAACAAGGTCAGCTTTGCCATTGGCCGCGGCGAGATCTTCGGCTTCCTTGGCTCCAACGGCTGCGGCAAGACCACCACCATGAAAGTCCTGACCGGCCTGATGCCGGCCACCGAGGGCAGTGCAATCCTGCTGGGCAAACCGGTGGACGCCAAGGACCTGGCCACCCGCAAGCGCGTAGGCTTCATGTCGCAGAGCTTCTCGCTGTATGGCGAGCTGAGCGTGCGTCAGAACCTGGTGCTGCATGCGCAACTGTTCGACCTGCCCAAGGCCGACAGTGGCCCGCGTATTGATGAACTGATCCAACGCTTCGACCTCGGCGGAGTCGCCGAGCAGCCCTCCGGCGAGTTGCCCCTTGGCCTGCGCCAGCGTTTGTCCTTGGCGGTTGCGGTGCTGCATCGCCCGGAAGTGTTGATCCTCGATGAGCCCACCTCGGGCGTCGACCCGGCAGCGCGGGATGATTTCTGGCGGTTGTTGATCGAGTTGTCGCGGGAACAAGGTGTGACCATCTTCCTGTCCACTCACTTTATGAACGAAGCCCAGCGCTGCGACCGCATCTCCTTGATGCATGCCGGCAAGGTGTTGGCCTGCGACACACCCGAGGCGCTGCAACGGCAGTTCCACGGTGACACCCTGGAAGCGGCTTTCGTCACCTGCCTGGAACAGGCCCAGAGTGAGGCCGAACCCGCCGCCCCCGGTGCAACCGTCAACGATACCCACGCGCCCCCCGTGAGCAAGCGCGGTTTCAGCCTGGCGCGCTGGTTGGCTGTGGCCAGCCGCGAAGGCAAGGAGTTGCTGCGCGACAGGGTACGTATGGCTTTCGCCTTGCTCGGGGCGATGTTCATGATGGTGATCTTCGGCTACGGCATTTCCCTGGATGTGGAAAACCTCGCCTTCGCCGTCTACGACCAGGACCAGACTCCGCAAAGCCGCGCCTACCTGGAAGCATTTCGCAGTTCACGCTATTTCGCCGAGCAAGCCCCCATCCGCGACGCCAACGAATTGCACCGGCGCCTGCAACGCTCGGAAATCAAACTGGCCTTGGAAATTCCACCGGGTTTTGGCCGCGACCTGTACGCCGGGCGCCAACCGATCGTGGCTGCATGGATCGATGGCGGCATGCCGTTTCGCGCCGAAACCAGCCGTAACTACGTCGAAGCGGTACACCAAGGCAATCTCCAGCAGTTGGCCGAATTGAGCAGCCTGCCGCGCAGCACACAAGCCGCGGTCAAGCTGGAAACACGCTTTCGCTATAACCAGGACGTGGTCAGCGTGAACGCTATCGGCCCGGGCGTAATGGCGCTGATCCTGGCATTTATTCCGGCGATGCTCACCGCCTTGGGCATCGTGCGCGAAAAAGAGCTGGGCTCGATCACCAATTTCTACGCCACGCCGCTGACGCGTCTGGAGTTCCTGCTGGGCAAACAGGCGCCCTACCTGGCCGTCAGCCTGGTCAACCTGGCGCTGCTGGTGGCGATGAACCGCTGGTTGTTCGGTGTACCGTTTAAAGGCAGCGGCTTGACCCTGGCCTTCGGTGGCCTGTTGTACGTGCTGGCGACCACGAGCATGGGCCTGTTGATCTCGGCATTCACCCGCACCCAGATCGCGGCGATCCTCGGCACCATGATCATCACCAGCCTGCCGACCATCCAGTTTTCCGGGCTGATCGTGCCACGCTCCTCCCTGGAAGGCGCAGCGGCACTGATGGGCATGCTGTTCCCCGCCGGGCACTTTCTGGATATTGCGGTGGGCACCTTCACCAAGGCTCTGGACCTGCGCCAGTTATGGCCGCAGTGCCTGGCGTTGTTCGGGTTTTTCGTCGGTTTCACCGGGCTGAGCCTGGTGATGCTCAAGAAGCAGGAGGCCTGATGCACAAGCTCGCCCATATCCTGCGCCTTGGGCTCAAGGAACTCACCAGCCTGCGCCACGACAGCGTGTTACTGCTGTTTCTGTTCTACGCCTTCACCGTGGCGATCTACATGCCCGCCGCCGGCTCGGTGATTGGCGTGCACAACGCCAGCGTGGCCTTTGTCGATGAAGACCACAGCGCGCTCTCACGGCAAATGGCTGAGGCCCTGCAGCCACCAGAATTCCAGGCGCCGGCGCCACTGGCCTACGACCAACTGGACAAGGTCATGGACAGCGGCCAATACACCTTCGTCGTCAATGTGCCGGCGAATTTCCAGGCCGACCTTTTAGCGGGGCGCCAGCCGGGCGTGCAGGTGAACGTCGATGCCACGGCAATGAGCCAGGCGTTCATGGGCGCCGGTTACATCGGCCGGATTTTCCAACGCGAACTGCTGACCTACAGCGGCCAGGCCGACGCTGCCGGCAAAGCCCCGGCCCGGCTGACCACACGGGCGCTGTTCAATACCAACCTGGAAGGTGGCTGGTTCCTGGCGGTGATCCAGATCGTCAACAACATCACCATCCTCGCCATCGTGCTGACCGGCACCGCCCTGCTGCGCGAACGCGAACACGGCACCCTCGATCACCTGCTGGTGCTGCCCCTGACCGCGCTGGAGATCATGCTGGCAAAAATCTGGAGCAATATGCTGGTGGTGGTGTTGTGTACGTGGCTATCCCTGGAGCTGGTGGTCATAGGCTTGCTCAGCGTGCCGTTGGCCGGCTCCATGAGCCTATTCCTGTTGGTGACGGCGCTGTATCTGTTTGCGAGCACCGCGCTGGGGATCTTCCTCGCTACCCTCGCCCGTTCGACGCCGCAGTTCGGCCTGCTGGCGATCCCGGTGATCATCCCGATGCTGTTGCTCTCTGGCGGCAGTACGCCGCTGGACAGCATGCCCGAGTGGTTGCAGTGGGTGATGCAGGGCTCGCCGTCGACGCACTTTGTGAGCTTGAGTGCGGCGATTCTATTCAGGGATGCGGGGCTGAGCGTGGTGTGGCCGGATTTGCTTGCGCTGGCGGCGATTGGCTTGGTGTTTTTTGCGGTGGCGTTGGCGCGGTTTCGCAAAAGCCTGGCTTCCTGAGGCGCCTGGCAGGACCTCTTCGCGAGCAGGCCCGCTCCCACATTTGATCGCATTTCTCAGGTCGAACTCGATCAAATGTGGGAGCGGGCTTGCTCGCGAATGGCGCGAAGCGCCGGCCTTACTGGATGATCAGGTTGTTGAAGAGCAGGTCTTCAACCACGGGCTTGCCGGTCTCATCGTTCATCACTTGCTGGGTTTGTTTCAGGGCTTCCTGGCGCAGCTTTTCCTTGCCTTCGACCGTACTCATGGCCTCGCTGGTCTGCTGGGTGAACAGCGCCACCAGTTGGTTGCGAATCAGTGGATCGTTGGCTTTGACCGCCGCGGCGGCTTCGGTGCCGGTTACGCGCAGGGCGATGTCCGCCTTGTACACCTTGAGCTTCGCCGTGCCATCCAGGCCGTAATTGCCTACAAACGGCGGCGTCAGGCTGATATAGCTGACCTTCGGCGCCTCGCCTTCTTTGGCTTCCTCGGCTTGGGCTGCCATCGGCAACGTCAGGGCCAGCATCAACAGGATCCACGCTTTCACAGTTCATTCCTCGAATTCGGTTGCCGGGTAGCATAACGCTAGCAAGGCTGAGCACAAGCTTATGGCGGCTTATCAGGCCCGGGCATGCTCGTTGACCCGCGGGCGTACCCTCCTACACTTATCGGCCACGACGCCAAAAGGAATAGTCCGATGAAAGCTGTGCTGTGCAAAGCCTTCGGCCCCGCCGAAACCCTGGTGCTGGAAGAGATCGCGAGCCCTGCGATCAAGAAGAACGAGATCCTGCTGGACGTGCACGCGGCCGGGGTGAATTTCCCGGACACCCTGATCATCGAGGGCAAGTACCAGTTCAAGCCGCCCTTTCCATTCTCACCCGGTGGCGAGGCGGCGGGTGTGGTCAGTGCAGTGGGGGAGAACGTCAGCCACCTGAAAGTCGGTGACCGCGTGATGGCGCTGACCGGTTGGGGCAGCTTTGCCGAGCAGGTCGCAGTGCCCGGCTATAACGTGCTGCCGATCCCGCCAAGCATGGACTTCAACACCGCTGCCGCCTTCAGCATGACCTACGGCACCTCGATGCACGCGCTCAAACAGCGCGCCAACCTGCAATCCGGCGAAACCCTGCTGGTGCTTGGCGCTTCCGGGGGCGTGGGCCTGGCCGCGGTGGAAATCGGCAAGGCCATGGGCGCCCGGGTAATCGCTGCTGCCAGCAGCGCCGACAAACTCGCGGTGGCCAAGGCGGCCGGCGCCGATGAGCTGATCAACTACAGCGAAGCCAGCCTCAAGGACGAGGTCAAGCGCCTGACCGATGGCAATGGCGCCGATGTGATCTACGACCCGGTGGGTGGCGACCTGTTTGACCAGGCCGTCCGCGCCATCGCCTGGAACGGCCGGCTGCTGGTGGTGGGGTTTGCCAGCGGACGCATTCCTGAACTGCCGGTGAACCTGGCATTACTCAAGGGCGCAGCGGTGGTCGGGGTGTTCTGGGGCTCGTTTGCCCAGCGCCAGCCGCAGGATAACGCGGCGAACTTTCAGCAGTTGTTTGGGTGGTATGCCGAGGGCAGGTTGAAGCCGCTGGTGTCGCAGGTGTATCCGCTGGAGCAGGCGGCCCAGGCGATTAATGACCTGGGGCAGCGCAAGGCGGTGGGAAAGGTTGTCGTACAAACCCGCTGACAGATTTGAAATGCGTTCCATGTGGGAGGGGGCTTGCTCCCGATAGCAGGCGGTCAGTGAGTACATTAGTGACTGAGCCACCGCTATCGGGAGCAAGCCCCCTCCCACAGTTTGATCCTCAGTGTTAAAGAGAACTGATCACGACCCACACTTATCCATTAGCGACATGTTCGTAAAAGAACATGCAATTGCTCCCGTTTCCTGTGTTTGCAGATAAGAGGCGATGCTATTTTCGGTAACGAAACTGTAACATTCGCATCCGCAGTCAAAACAAGAAATTTGGAGCTCTTGAATGTTTGCTTTCTTTCGTCCTGCCGCACACCAGGCGCCCCTGCCTGAAGAAAAAATAGACAGTACCTATCGACGACTGCGCTGGCAGATCTTCGCCGGTATTTTCTTCGGCTACGCCGGCTATTATCTGCTGCGCAAAAACTTCTCCCTGGCCATGCCCTACTTGATCGACGAGGGTTACACCCGTGGTGAACTGGGTCTGGCGATGTCGGCGATCGCGATTGCCTACGGCTTGTCCAAGTTCCTCATGGGCCTGGTCTCCGACCGCTCCAACCCACGCTACTTCCTGCCCTTCGGCCTGCTGGTTTCAGCGGGTGTGATGTTCATTTTCGGTTTCGCACCTTGGGCAACGTCCAGCGTGACGATGATGTTCATCCTGCTGTTCATCAACGGTTGGGCCCAAGGCATGGGCTGGCCGCCGAGCGGACGAACCATGGTGCACTGGTGGTCGCAGAAAGAACGCGGCGGCGTAGTGTCGGTATGGAACGTGGCGCACAACGTCGGCGGCGGCCTGATCGGCCCGCTGTTCCTGCTGGGCATGGCGTGGTTCAACGACTGGCATGCGGCGTTTTACGTGCCGGCTACGGTGGCCTTGGCGGTGGCGGCGTTTGCCTTCATCACCATGCGCGACACCCCGCAATCGGTGGGCCTGCCACCGATTGAGCAGTACAAGAACGACTATCCGGAAGGCTACGACGCCAGCCACGAAGACGAATTCAGCGCCAAGGAAATTTTCGTCAAGTACGTGCTGCGCAACAAAATGCTTTGGTACATCGCCTTCGCCAACGTGTTCGTCTACCTGTTGCGCTACGGCGTACTGGACTGGGCGCCGACCTACTTGAAAGAAGCCAAACACTTCACGGTCGATAAATCGTCCTGGGCGTATTTCTTCTACGAGTGGGCAGGTATCCCGGGCACGCTGTTGTGCGGCTGGATGTCGGACAAGATCTTCCGTGGCAACCGTGGCCTGACAGGCATCGTGTTCATGGCCCTGGTGACCGTGGCGACTCTGGTTTACTGGCTCAACCCGCCGGGCAACCCGATGATCGACATGATCGCGCTGTTCTCCATCGGCTTCCTGATCTACGGCCCGGTCATGCTGATCGGCTTGCAGGCGCTGGAACTGGCACCGAAGAAAGCCGCCGGCACCGCAGCGGGCTTCACCGGTTTGTTCGGTTACCTGGGTGGTTCGGTGGCAGCCAGTGCGGCCATGGGCTACACGGTTGACCATTTCGGCTGGGACGGTGGGTTCGTGTTGCTGGTCGGTGCCTGCGTACTGGCGATCGCGTTCCTGATCCCCACGCTGTGGCACACCAACAGCGTCAGCTCGGCGCGTTAAGCACCCGGGCAATCCTTGGTACAACGCTTGAGCCGCGCCTCCAGATTCTTATCTGGCATGGCGTGGCTACGCAGGGCGTTCACGGTCTGCTCGACATAATCGCGAGTGGTGCCGTAACGCCCGCAAGCGCTTTGCAGCACGTGATTGAGCACAATATCGGGCAAGTTGCCGGCATAGCTGGGCAAGTGCCGCTCCAACACAAACCCCAACGCCTGCACGGCACTGCCATCTTCCAATCGGCAGCTCAGCCAGTGTGGCCGATAAGAAGGGTAAGGCATTTCGCGCTGCCACAAGGCGTACAGCGAGGCCTCCAACTGGTCCTCCGGCAAGCGGTAGGCAAACCCGCTGCAGGACCCGCCGCGATCCAGCCCGAACACCAACCCCGGCAACTCCGGCGTACCCCGATGTTCGTGGGACCATAGGTACAAGCCGCGGTGATAACCGTGAACCCGTGCGCGTACCCGTTCGGTCGACGAACACTCAGGACGCCAGATCAGCGAACCATAGGCAAACAGCCACACCGGCCCACCCTTGTGCCGGGCCATGGTGGCCTGCATTGAGCTCATTAATTGTTCGTGAGTGAGTTGCGGCCCAAGATCGAGCCGCGGAGGGTAAGCCAACTGCAAAAGATCGGTTTCAATGGCGGTCATGGCGAAAAGCGGTGCGCCTCCTGTGTGTTACCAGTTGTAAGCGACTTTACCGTAATAAAACGTGCCGCTGTAACCGTACGGCGAAAAAGTGCTATAGGCCAGATTGCCGCTGCGCCGATACGGCGCCCAACTCATCGGGCCGGTGCTACGTAGCGTTTCACCGGTGATCACGTCTAGAGGCGACAGCGAAGCCCTGGCCATGCGCCCGTTGCTATATAGCTTAAAGGCATTCATCAGTCAGAATAAATACTTTAAAAGAATATACAAAAGCATAAGCGCACCCGCCCATTCGTCAGGATCTATACCGGTAATTTCGGTAGTTTCAGCCCCGGTTCAGCCTGGGCACGCGCGAAGCAGTCAAAATAGCGCACAGATCACGACCCACTTAGCCGCTCATCACATCGACTATCGAGGTCGCTCCATGAAGACATTCCGCTTGCCTGGCCTGCTGTTCCTGGCCCAGGCCACCACCGCACTGGCTATCGAAACCCCACCTGCCAATGATGACAAAGGCTTCTGGTATGCCCAGACCAGTGTCTACACCCGGCACTTCGCACCCGACCCGGAGCACAATAACAAGCAGGATTTGATCGGCCTGGAACGCAACGAGGCTTCGGGCCTGGTGTATGGCGGGGTGACCTTTCGCAACTCGTTCCGCCAGCGCTCGTACTACGCCTACGCGGGCAAGCGCTATGACATGGCCGACTACCCGGTGTATGCGAAATTGACCGGCGGGCTGCTCCAGGGCTATCGCGGTGAATATCGCGACAAGATCCCATTGAACCGATTCGGCGTGGCGCCGGTGATCATACCTTCCGTGGGCACCCACTATGGGCCGGTGGCAGCAGAACTGGTGCTGCTGGGGTTCAATGCAGCGATGGTGACCACGGGGGTGCGATTTTAAGGGCGGGACGCAAAGCGTCCAGGAAGCATTCCCACGCAGAGCGCGGGAACGAGCAGGGTCAAGGCCGTGGTGCGTAGGCGAAGACGTCGGCGCGCATGCGGTGCGCATCCATGCCGGCGTTGACCAGTGCGTCCAGGGTGCCGTAGATCATCGCCGGTGAACCGCTGGCGTAGACATGCACGCTGTTGAGGTCGGCAATGTCCTCGCATACCGCTTCATGCAGCAAACCACAGCGCCCTTCCCAACCACACAGGTCGCTGACCACCTTGTGCAGGAACAGGTTGGGCAATTGCTGCCATTGCTCCCAATGCTCGATCTGGTAGAAATCTTCCGGGCGGCGTACGCCCCAGTACAGGTGCACCGGGTGCTTGAAGCCGGAAGCGCGGCAATGCTCGATCAGGCTGTGCATCTGCGCCATGCCGGTACCGGCGGCCATCAGCACCAGCGGCCCGTCCGGCAACTCCGCCAGGTGGGTGTCACCGAACGGCAGTTCCACACGGGCCATCTGGTTGCGCTGCAATTGTTCAATGAGGTTGCGTGCGCTGTCCTCGCGGGCCAGTACATGCAGCTCCAGCTCACGCCCGGCATGGGGCGCCGAGGCCAGGGAAAACGCCGATTTCTCGCCACTCTCGCGCTCGATCATCAGGTATTGCCCAGCGTGGTAACGCACTGCCTTGCCAGCCGGGGCACGCAGCCGTACGCGCCACACATCACCGCCGACGTCTACGCACTCAATCAATTGGCACGACAATTTGCGCAACGGCAACTCTCCCGGCGCCAGTACCCCATCCCACAACACAACGCAGTCCTCCAAGGGTTCGGCAATACAGGTGAAGAACTCACCGTGATCACGCACCTCGCCGGCTTGGCGTACCCGCCCTTCCACCAGCAACGCCGCACACACATGGCACACACCATTGCGGCAGGCTTGGGGGCATTCATAGCCCAGGCGACGTGCACCGTCGAGGATTCGCTCGCCAGGGTCCAGATCCAGTACAGCGCCGGAAGGTTGCAGGGTTACACGCATCAATCTATTCCCAATTCTTTCCAGATCGCATCGACACGCGCCGTGACTGCTTCATCCTTGACGATCACCCGACCCCACTCGCGAGTGGTCTCACCCGGCCACTTGTGGGTGGCATCCAGGCCCATCTTCGAGCCCAGCCCCGAGACCGGCGAGGCGAAGTCGAGATAGTCGATCGGCGTGTTATCGATCATCACCGTGTCGCGCTTGGGGTCCATGCGCGTGGTGATGGCCCAGATCACGTCGTTCCAGTCCCGGGCATTGATGTCGTCGTCAGTGACGATAACGAACTTGGTGTACATGAACTGTCGCAAAAACGACCACACACCCAGCATGACCCGCTTGGCATGTCCCGGGTACGACTTCTTCATGGTCACGATCGCCATGCGGTACGAGCACCCTTCCGGCGGCAGGTAGAAGTCGGTGATTTCGGGGAATTGCTTTTGCAGGATCGGCACGAACACTTCGTTGAGCGCCACGCCGAGGATGGCCGGCTCATCCGGCGGACGGCCCGTGTAGGTACTGTGGTAGATCGGCTTGATCCGATGGGTGATGCGCTCGACGGTAAACACCGGGAAGCTATCGACTTCGTTGTAGTAGCCGGTGTGATCGCCGTAAGGGCCTTCATCGGCCATCTCGCCCGGGTGAATCACGCCCTCAAGGATGATTTCGGCGGTGGCCGGCACTTGCAGGTCGTTACCGCGGCACTTGACCAATTCGGTGCGGTTACCGCGCAGCAAACCGGCGAAGGCGTATTCGGACAGGCTGTCGGGCACAGGCGTCACGGCGCCGAGGATGGTGGCAGGATCGGCACCCAAGGCGACTGAAACCGGAAAAGGCTGGCCGGGATGCTTCTCGCACCACTCACGGAAGTCGAGAGCGCCGCCACGGTGGCTCAGCCAGCGCATGATCACTTTGTTACGGCCGATGACTTGCTGACGGTAGATGCCGAGGTTCTGGCGGTCCTTGTTCGGGCCCTTGGTGACGGTCAGGCCCCACGTGATCAGCGGCCCAACGTCACCGGGCCAGCAGGTCTGCACCGGGAGCATGGCCAGGTCGACATCATCGCCCTCGATGACCACTTCCTGGCATACCGCGTCCTTGACCACCTTGGGGGCCATGGCAATGATCTTGCGAAAGATCGGCAGCTTCGACCAGGCGTCCTTCAAGCCCTTGGGCGGCTCGGGCTCCTTGAGAAAGGCCAGCAACTTGCCGATCTCGCGCAGTTCGCTGACCGACTCGGCGCCCATGCCAAAGGCCACACGCTCGGGGGTGCCGAACAGGTTGCCCAGTACCGGAATGTCAAAGCCAGTCGGTTTTTCGAACAACAGCGCCGGGCCCTTGCTGCGCAAGGTGCGGTCGCAAATCTCAGTCATTTCCAGCACCGGAGAAATCGGCATCTGGATACGTTTCAACTCTCCGCGCTGCTCAAGTTGCTGCACGAAATCCCGAAGATCCTTGAATTTCATTAAACATGCCACCCGTAAAATAGGCGTACATCCTACCTGCTCTGAGGACGGCTGGCAGCTTAATTGGCCGTCAGCCCTCGTGATTGCAAGGAACTGAACAATGGCTCCAGGAAGGCTTCGATGTGCCGGGCACCAACGTCTGACAGATGGTTATCGTCGGTATACAACGCTCGACCATTGAGTTCGACCCGGCACAGACCATCGGAACCGCACAGCAGGGGCGCAGGGTCCAGCACCTTGACACCGCTGTCGCCCGCCGCCAGTTCGTCAAACAACTGCGTGATAAAGGCCTGGCGCTTCACATGCTCGGCGACGACGAGCCCTTCACGGTCCACTGGCCGGTTCATCATCGCCAGGCGGCTCAGACGATAAGGCACGATGATCTCCTGCAGCGGCACTTCCTTGACCAGCCATACCTGATGCCCGGCAGCACGCAAACTCTGGATGCGTTCGCGCAGGCCCTGGGCAAAACGTTGCTCGGCGACGGCGCGTACATATTGACCCGTACCGGGGTCCTTGAGCGCATGCTCCTTGTCACCCGACATTTGCCCATAGACGTACAAGCTCCAACGGGCCGCCAATACCACGTCGCTGAACGTCTGCTCGGCCATGGCCTTCTCGACGCGCTGATTGAAGTGCGCGCACCGGGCAATATTCTCCAGGCCATCCAGCGGGATACAGCCGGCAAAACTGGCTTCTACCAAGCTGATATCGTGGCGATCAGCACCCACTTTGAGTGCGGGTATCAGCGCAGTGGCGTGACTGTCGCCCCATACCAGCGCTGAAACAGATTGGCTTTTCGGACCGAAATGGCAGAACAGCCGATCATCGGGGGTGTCTTTGTCAGCCATGCACGCCAGCAGGTCCGGGCTCCACTTCTTGGCCTGGGCAAAACGCAATGCCTGTTCGGACAAACGCGAAGGCACGCCGTCAGCTTCGCGTATCGCCAAGCCGGTAAAGCCAAGCCCCAGAATGCCTACCAAGGCTGACGCCAGAATCGCCTTGCGTCCTGCCAGCAAGCGTTTTTCTCGGAATGGTGTTTCCACGAAGCGCCAGGACAGATAACCCAGCACCAGCGAAAATAGCATCAGCCCAGCCAGTTCCAAGGCGCTCAAGCCATCCACTGCGGCATAGTTGGCATACACGAATACAGGCCAGTGCCAGAGGTACCAGGAATAGGAAATCAGCCCGATACCTACCATTACCCGCGTACTTAACAACCGCCCTACCCAGGTGTGCTGCTGGCCGTTGGCCCAGATCAAGCCGACGACTCCCAGCACAGGCAATAGAGCGGTTGCGCCGGGAAACGGCGTTTTCGCGTCATAACCCAGTACAGCGATCAGAATCAGCGCCATGGAAGCCAGGCTGACTCCTTGTGCCAAAGCGGGCGAAGCGCGCCACTCATGCTTGGGCAACACCGCCAGCATCGCGCCGGCCAACAATTCCCAGGCCCGCAGATGCAGCAGGAAGAAGGCCTTTTGCGGCTCATGCTCAACCGCCCAGACGCTCATGCCGAAAGACCCGAGCAGCACCGCGAACAGCGCCAGGCGCCAGTGTTTCAGGCGGCTGGATAGCAACGCCAGCAACAGCGGGAAGAAAATATAGAATTGCTCTTCTACCGCCAGCGACCAGGTATGCAGCAAGGGCTTGATGTCTGAAGACACATCGAAATAGCCATGCTGACGCGAGAACAGCAAGTTGGAGGTAAAGGTCACCTGATAGTGTGCTGACCGCCCCAGCTCCTCATAGTCCTTGGGAGCCAACAGAAACCAACCCACTGCCAGTGTCGCGGCGATCATCACAAACAGCGCGGGCAAGATACGCCGGGCGCGGCGAGCCCAGAAGTCGATGAAACTGAAGCCGCCAGCTTGGCGCTCACGCCAGATAATTGACGTAATTAGAAAGCCGGAAATGACGAAGAACACATCAACGCCAACAAAACCGCCAGTAATGCCAGGAACGCCAAAATGAAATAACACGACTGCGAGGACAGCGATGGCACGCAGGCCGTCGATGTCTCTGCGGTAAGCAAGAGTGGTCATAAGAATGTGATCAGTCTGTGACGAAAGGAGTTAGCGTAGTCACGCGTCAATTTTTGTTACTTAACGGACACTTATGCCACAAATGCCGCAGAATCTCGACGCATAAAAAAAGGCGCCCTTGAGGGGCGCCATTTTTTTGGACCTGAAACGCCGTATTACTTGCGCTTCATCGACAAGAAGAACTCGTCGTTGGTCTTGGTGGTTTTCAGCTTATCGATCAGGAACTCGATGGCAGCCACTTCATCCATCGGGTGCAGCAGCTTGCGCAGGATCCACATACGCTGCAGTTCGTCGTCTGCGGTCAGCAACTCTTCGCGGCGGGTGCCGGAACGGTTGATGTTGATCGCAGGGAACACACGCTTTTCAGCGATGCGACGGTCCAGGGGCAGCTCCATGTTGCCGGTACCCTTGAACTCTTCGTAGATCACTTCATCCATCTTCGAACCGGTCTCGACCAGTGCGGTGGCAATGATGGTCAGCGAGCCGCCTTCCTCGATGTTTCGCGCAGCACCGAAGAAACGCTTGGGCTTCTCCAGGGCGTGGGCATCGACACCACCGGTCAGCACCTTGCCGGAACTCGGGATCACGGTGTTGTAGGCACGCGCCAGACGAGTGATGGAGTCAAGCAGGATCACTACGTCTTTCTTGTGTTCGACCAGGCGCTTGGCCTTCTCGATCACCATCTCGGCAACCTGCACGTGGCGGGTTGGGGGCTCATCGAACGTCGAGGCAACCACTTCGCCGCGCACGGTGCGCTGCATTTCGGTCACTTCTTCCGGACGCTCATCGATCAACAGCACGATCAGGTGAACTTCCGGGTTATTACGTGCGATGTTCGCTGCGATGTTCTGCAGCATGATGGTCTTGCCGGCTTTCGGCGGTGCGACGATCAGGCCACGCTGGCCCTTGCCGATCGGGGCGCACAGGTCGATCACACGACCGGTCAGGTCTTCGGTGGAACCGTTACCGGCTTCCATCTTCATGCGCACGGTCGGGAACAGCGGGGTCAGGTTCTCGAAGAGAATCTTGTTTTTCGCGTTCTCGGGGCGATCGAAGTTGATCGTGTCGACCTTGAGCAGGGCGAAATAACGCTCGCCTTCCTTCGGAGGACGGATCTTGCCAACGATGGTGTCACCGGTGCGCAAGTTGAAGCGACGGATCTGGCTCGGCGAGACGTAGATGTCGTCTGGGCCGGCGAGATAGGAGGCGTCTGCGGAGCGGAGGAAGCCGAAGCCGTCCTGGAGAATCTCCAGCACGCCATCACCGGAGATTTCCTCGCCGCTTTTCGCGTGCTTCTTGAGCAGGGAGAAAATCACGTCCTGCTTGCGCGAACGGGCCATATTTTCTATGCCCATTTCTTCGGCCAGCTGGAGCAGGTCGGTAATCGGCTTTTGCTTGAGTTCAGTCAGATTCATATAGGAATGACGTAATCATTTTATGGAGGGGGGAAATTAAGCTTTTGGCTTAATGAGGCCGCGCCGCAGAGAAGGCGACAGGATCGCGTACTAATCGAAAAGGAATGCGTCGGCGACGGCTTGCAGGGGGCAGTGGAGAAACCAGTGCGGGGCCGAATGTACCACCTGAATTTCTGAGCGTCTAGCCCTGTTTCACGAAAAAGCCCCGCGATTTGCGGGGCTTTTTCGACGACGCTTAGATGTTCGCGTCGAGGAAAGCTTGCAGCTGGGACTTCGACAGCGCGCCCACTTTAGTGGCTTCGACGTTGCCGTTCTTGAACAGCATCAGCGTAGGAATGCCGCGCACGCCATGCTTGGCCGGGGTTTCCTGGTTGTCGTCGATGTTCAGCTTGGCGATGGTCAATTTGCCTTCGTAGGTGGTTGCAATGTCGTCCAGGACCGGAGCGATCATTTTGCAAGGGCCACACCATTCAGCCCAGTAGTCAACCAGCACCGGGCCTTGAGCCTTGAGTACTTCGGCCTCAAAGGTCGCGTCGGTGACGTGCTTGATAAGATCGTTGCTCATGGATGTCTCCGGAATGTAAGCAAAAAAAACGTTGCTCATCATAGCTGCCCTTCCCCCGTTCAGGAAGCCGCGTCTGATTGAGTCTTGCTATGGCGCTGCATGAGTATGGGTATAACCATTCACGACGTGACGGGCGTCACGAATGCTATGCCGGTGCGCAACGCCGCCTTGCTCACGTGTTCCTGCATGGCTTTCTGGGCCGCCGTACTGGAACGCCGGGCCAGGGCGCGCAGGATTTTGCGATGTTCCTGCCAGGTCTCCATGGCGCGTTCCGGCCGGATGAACGGTAGTTTCTGGCTCTCCAGGAACACCTCCGCGCTGGCACTGAGGATGCTCACCATCGCCTGGTTGCCACTGGCCAGCAGGATGCGCTGGTGAAACTCGAAATCCAGCGCGGCGGCCGCGTTGAAGTCACCAGTCTTGATCACCTTGCGCATCGCTTCGACATTGTCCTCCAGCCCGTCCAGCTCGTCGATGGTCAGTGTCACCGCAGCCAACCCCGCCGCAAAGCCTTCCAATGCATACCGCAACTGGAAAATCTCCAAGGGCGTGGCCTGTGCGGCAAAGGGCCAGGCGAACACCGGCGCCTCTTGCCTATCTTGCACGAACACACCTTTACCCGGCTGGACGCTGACCACGCCCAAGGCACTCAGGGACGACAATGCCTCGCGCAACGACGCCCGGCTCACCCCTAATTGCACCGCCAGGTCACGCTGGGAAGGCAACGCGTCGCCCGGCCCGAAGCCCTGCTCTTTGATCAGCTTGCGGATGGCTTGCAGGGCCGCCTCCGGTACGGCTTGGGCGATGGAATTCATAAAAAGCCAGGTTTCCAGGTCACTGTGCAGCTAGTTGTAAAGCTATTTACAACCGGCCGCAAGCCACGCCCCAAAGGGGCTCGCACGGTTTTATCGACGCCCGAAAAGGGTGCGAAACCGGCTACAACTGTTCAGACCAGTAAGACCGCTGCCGCCGAGCAAATCCAAGTGTTGCAGGCCATTACGAGAGGAGTGGCATGGGCTGTGCACTGAGCAAATCCAGAAAATTCCTTCGCCTTTCTCGGAGAGTCGTCATGACCAAGCGCTACAGCGCCCTGCTCCCTGCCCTGTTTGCCAGCCTGATGCTGAGCCAGGCTCCCGCCCAGGCTGATGCTCTGGATGACATCGTCGCCCGGGGCACCCTCAAGGTCGCCGTTCCCCAGGACTTCCCGCCCTTTGGTTCGGTCGGCCCCGACATGCAGCCACGCGGCCTGGACATCGACACCGCCAAGCTGCTGGCCGACCAACTCAAGGTCAAGCTGGAACTGACCCCGGTCAACAGCACTAACCGCATTCCGTTCCTCACCACCGGCAAGGTCGACCTGGTGATTTCCAGCCTGGGCAAGAACCCTGAGCGCGAAAAGGTCATCGACTTCTCCAAGGCCTACGCCCCGTTCTATCTGGCCGTGTTCGGGTCGCCTGAGGCCGCCATTGGCAGCACCGATGACCTCAAGGGCAAGACCATCAGTGTGACCCGGGGCGCCATCGAAGATATCGAGCTGACCGCAGTGGCCCCCAAGGAAGCCACGATCAAGCGCTTCGAAGACAACAATTCGACCATCGCCGCCTACCTGGCCGGCCAGGTCGACCTGATCGCCAGCGGCAACGTGGTCATGGTCGCCATCAGCGAACGCAATCCCAAACGCGTACCTGCGCTTAAGGTAAAACTCAAGGATTCACCGGTGTACGTAGGCGTGAACAAGAACGAGCCGGCGTTGCTGGAAAAGGTCAACCAGATCCTGGTCACGGCCAAGGCTGATGGCAGCCTGGAAAAGAACGCACTGCAGTGGCTGAAAGAACCGCTGCCTGCTGATCTCTGAAGCGGAGCTGACAGATGGCCTATCAATTCGACTTTGTGCCGGTGCTGGCCAATACCGACCTGCTGCTGCGCGGCGCACTGTTCACCCTGGAGCTGACGGCCATCGGCGCGATCCTCGGGATTGCCCTGGGCACCCTTGGCGCCGTGGTGCGGGCGTGGAAGATCCAGCCGTTTGCGTGGATCTTTGGTGTGTATGTTGAATTGATCCGCAACACACCCTTCCTGGTGCAGTTGTTCTTCATCTTTTTCGGTCTGCCGTCCCTGGGGCTGAAAATCACCGAGTGGCAAGCCGCGGTGCTGGCAATGGTGATCAACCTCGGCGCCTACTCCACCGAGATCATCCGCGCCGGGATCCAGGCCATCCCGCGTGGGCAACTGGAAGCAGCTGCAGCGTTGGCGATGACGCGCTTCGAAGCGTTCCGCCATGTGGTGTTGCTGCCGGCGCTGGGCAAGGTGTGGCCGGCCCTGAGCAGCCAGATCATCATCGTGATGCTGGGTTCGGCGGTGTGTTCGCAGATCGCGACTGAAGAATTGAGCTTTGCCGCCAACTTTATCCAATCGCGTAATTTCCGTGCATTTGAAACCTATGCCCTGACCACCCTTGTTTACCTGTGCATGGCGCTGATGATCCGCCAGTTGCTCAACTGGATCGGCCGGCGGTTTGTAATGAGGAACAGCCGATGAGTGAGTTCACCTTGTGGGACATCGTGCGCAACCTGCTCACCGGCCTGCAATGGACGCTGCTCTTGTCATTGGTGGCGTTCGTGGGCGGCGGCCTGATCGGCCTGCTGGTGATGACGATGCGCATCAGCCGTAAAGCGTTCCTGCGCAATAGTGCCCGCACCTATATCGAACTGTTCCAGGGCACGCCATTGTTGATGCAGTTGTTCCTGGTATTCTTCGGTGTTGCTCTGCTTGGCGTGGATATATCGCCCTGGCTGGCGGCGGCAATCGCCTTGACCCTGTTTACCAGTGCTTACCTGGCCGAAATCTGGCGCGGCTGCGTAGACTCCATCGCCCACGGCCAATGGGAGGCCTCGGCCAGCCTGGCCCTGAACCCACTTGAGCAACTGCGCTATGTGATCCTGCCGCAAGCGCTGCGCATTGCCGTCGCGCCCACGGTGGGCTTTTCAGTGCAGGTGGTCAAAGGCACCGCCGTGACCTCGATCATCGGCTTCACCGAACTGACCAAGACCGGCGGCATGCTCGCCAATGCCACCTTCGAACCCTTCATGGTCTACGGCCTGGTGGCCCTCGGTTATTTCCTGCTCTGCTACCCCTTGTCCCTCAGTGCGCGCTACCTGGAAAGGAGACTGCATGCCTCTGCTTAGAATTTCGGCCCTGCATAAATATTACGGCGATCACCATGTGCTCAAGGGCATTGACCTGACGGTGGATGAAGGCCAGGTGGTTGCGATCATTGGCCGCAGCGGGTCGGGCAAGTCCACTTTGCTGCGCACTCTCAACGGCCTGGAGTCGATCAATGACGGTGTGATCGAAGTCGACGGCGAATACCTGGACGCCGCCCGCGCCGATCTGCGCAGCCTGCGGCAGAAAGTCGGCATGGTATTCCAGCAGTTCAACCTGTTCCCGCACCTGAGCGTCGGCGAAAACGTGATGCTGGCGCCGCAGGTGGTACAGAAAGTGCCCAAGGCCAAGGCGGCACAGCTGGCAAGGCAGATGCTCGAGCGGGTCGGTTTGGGCGAGAAGTTCGATGCCTTTCCCGATCGTTTGTCCGGCGGCCAGCAGCAACGGGTGGCCATTGCCCGCGCATTGGCGATGTCACCCAAGGTGCTGTTGTGCGATGAGATTACGTCGGCCCTGGACCCGGAGCTGGTCAATGAAGTGCTCAGTGTGGTGCGCCAGCTCGCCCGGGACGGCATGACCCTGATCATGGTGACCCACGAAATGCGCTTTGCCCGGGAAGTCGGTGACAAACTGGTGTTCATGCATCAGGGCAAGGTGCATGAAACCGGCGATCCGAAAGTGTTGTTCGCCCACCCAGCGACACCTGAACTCGCCAGCTTCATCGGTCTAGTGGAGTCACCGACCTGATATCTCAGGCGCAGGGAACTCTTTCGAAGGTCCCCCGCCCTTCCAGCGAGGTCTCGTTGCCTACGGCCATTCCGCTCGCCGGCATATAGGCTTCGATATTGACCAAGGCAGTAAAGCGGCGTCCCGATACTGGAGCGCCGCCTGCTTGTGCGCAAAGCACTACGCCCGGATACAAACGTCCATTTGCCGACTCATCAAACTGGTGCACTGCACGCATTTGAACATTCTGCCCGTCCACTTGAGCCTGTTGAAGCTGCAGTGTGAAGTGCCCCTCGCGTCCGAACCGAAACGCCCCTGCCTCCGCTGGCACACCCGTAATGCGCATCGCCATGGCCGTCACATCGGCACAGGCCACGGATAGCCTGAAAGTGCGATTACCCAAGGAAAATCTGGGGCGTCCGGACTGCTCGCCCCATAATTCAGCGCGACGGATAACCCCGTAGTCGACGGTGGGCTGGCTCAATGATACTCGACACTCGCTGGCATAAGCGGCATTGAGCGCAAACGCGCCAAACAGCAAATAAAGGGAAAGCCCGCCAGCCAGATAGCCTGGTGCAAAAGGACCGTTCGGCTTACCGGGCACGGCAAATCGCCGAGGCAGTTTCGTAAAGTTGATCTTCATCGGTTTCTGGCTCAGGGTTCAGTTCTAACGAACAGGTGGTGCCATCCCCACGGGAAACACTCAAGACCTGCGGTTCGTCCAGGTTATTCAGGAACACCATGCCTTCACCCACGACGGTGGTCAGGAAGGCATTATTCTCGTCGAAAACAGCAGCCCCTTGGGGCAAGGGCTGCCCTTGCTCGTCACGCACATCCAGAAGCAGGCGACGCACCTTTATCACGTCAAAATCAACCTTATTGAAAGAGCCCCGCCCGACTGCAAGGGTCTTGGTACCGTTTTTCAAATCAATCCGGCGGGGCAGTGACTTGGTTTGCACTTGTACACTGCTGTTCTGATAGGCCGGCAGGCTGGCGATCACCGCCTGCCCGCGGTAATCCGTCCAAACCGGCCCCTGCGGGGTCGAAACTTTCGCGGCCCCGACGCCCTCCACCGAGACGATGCCGAAGGTGTCTTGGACGGCATAGGGCGAGAACGTCAGACCCTCCTCATGAGCCACCACGCCGCCCTGCAATTGGCTGGAATAACCTGTGCCCAACGAGTCGCGCCGCATCCCCAACGAGAATTGGGTATAACGCGGCGTTACATTCACCCGACCGTGGACAGACTGTTCACGGCTGGTTTGCTCACGTGCAACACCTACTTCGTAGTTCACGGCATCGTTGACGCGTTCACTGAACGTCGCACCAAGCTCGATCCTGTCATCACGGCGGCTGGCATAGGACCTGACGCTGCGGCTTTCGCCGAAAGGAACGGTTACCTCCAGCCGAACGGAAAGATCGTTGCCGGGCTCTCGCCGACGCTGCTCACGGGCGTTTCGTCGAGCAGTACGCCCCCTGGCCCCCCCCACCCGAGAATCGGCAATCAACGCCACACGCGTACCGCCGAAATCACGGTTCCATGCAGCAAACAGATGTTCGGCAGATTGCCCGTCAAACTGCGATCCGTGAGAGTAATTAAGGGAGAATCCGCCCAATTGCGGGTTCACCCAGCTCACCCCAACGGTATATTGGTTTTTGAACCGGGAGTTGAGGTCGTCATGCCCAATCGACCGCCCGGCCTCCAGCAGCTCGCGATAGCCACGCGTGCGAGTGGTAGCACTGGCATTCAGCTCGATAGTGGCGGTCAGGGGGCTTCCCAGGGAAATCCCACGCTGCCCCCCGCTGACGTTACCTGCATCGTCGCGAGACAGGGTCTGGCTGACTGCGATAGACAGACGCTGGAAAAAAACCGTGCTCAGCGTTCCACCCGCAGCGTGATAGGCATCCGTGCTCATCAGGCCGAACCCCAACGACGAATCACGCCCCAGCCCCCAAGTCCCGCTGCCCATCGCAACCACCGGGGACTCGCCATTATCCAGCCCGGCTCCCCGTACTTTGCCAAGGGAAAAGTAATAGCCTGGATCGACCTGGAATGCGCCGCGAAAAGACGCGGCTGGAACAGTGAACCTATGACTGCCACCGCGCGTACCGATAACACTCACTTCAAGATCGCTGGTGCCATTGAGCAGGGGCAAGCCGGCAAACCTGAAAGGCCCCGCAGGCACCAGCGTCGTGTGAATCAATACGCCTGACTGGCGCACTTCGACCCGCGATGAGTCTTGTGCCAAGCCTTCGACCACCACCAGGCTGCCAGCCCCTGCAACGCGTGATCGACCATCAGGAGAAAACTGGAAACCGGAAAGCTGCAGGCCGCCGAATATCGGGTTATTAGTGGAAATCTGGCCGGCCTGAAAGGTACTTTTCAGCGCTTCAAAATCGCGCTGGGCAAAGGCGTTCACATGCTCGCTGCGACTCTTGCCATTGTCAGTCACATAAAACTGTCGGCTGCGGACGATCCAGTTTCCCAGATTGAATCCCGCCTCGGTGTAGGCGGATACAGAGCGGGCAGAGTCGTTGCGCGAGCGCTCACCGAACCCCTGCACGTCGTAATTGAACACGGCCGCCGTGCCACCCTGGGAATAATTCCCGCTGTCCCACTCTTGCTCACGCATCGATTGAGTGGGCACCACCAGCGTGACCTCATCACTGCTGGGGCGCAGCTTGACGATGGTGGCCGGATACTCACCCAGAAAATCATGACATGCCTGACTGGGCGTAATGCCCTGGCGAACAATGGCAGTGGGAATCCGTAAACCAGCTTTTTCCAGCAATTGCGGGGTGAAGCACAGCTGCCCTTCGTAATCAAAGCGCGCCTCCACAAGGCCCAGCGGGTTGCCGTTGACCCGCAGCCCCACCACATGAACGCCCTCACGAAAGCGCGCGGCATGACTAAAATAATCAGCAACCTTTGGGTCGATTCCATGCGCTGACAACACCGCAAGGTCGAAGCCTTCTCCGAGCGTCTGGGAGTAGGCAGGTGCGCTGCAGAGTGTTGCCAGACCGATGACGACCCTTGATCCGCAACGTCGGGAGATCGAAACCCACCAGGGCATCAAGGGCGGATGCCAGCCGCCCATACTGGTAACCTTCTTCATAGGCGGGTCAGGCCCCGTCGACAACGACCGGCGCCGTGTAGACTGGCGCCGAATAACCATAGACCGTTGCTGGCTGCATCTCGACGGCGTTGACCCCTGCCAGCACCGCATCAACCACGGTAGAGAGGGTTTCACCCGGCAAAATGTAAGTGCGTGGCAGCACACCCGACTGTTTTGATGGAAGTAGTTGGACTTCCAGCCCCATGCGTATCACATAGGCACTGTTGTTATGCACCGTAAGGCGATTGCCCCGTAGCTTCCATTCAAGCAATGTCCAGGGCTCGTGATGCTTGGGCAAACCACGCGGATGCACGATCAACGGCAGGTCCTGGCGTATGGTTATACCGATGCTTGAACGACCGTCGGCGCGCGATTGCGGGATCCCTTCAAAGGTGATGCGCTTCAAGCGCTGGGTCTTGAGCGGCGCCTTTGAAGTACTGATCAGGCGTACCAGTTGCACTTCACCCGGCTCGACCCGTGCAATAGGTGGCGTCACAATCAACAGCGGCTCTGGGTCCTCTGGAACGTTTTTAATGACCGAATGAAGTAAGGCAACACCGGTATCAGAGTTTCTGACGTTTATCGTCGCCTCACCGTCTGCCTCATAAAGAATGACAACCGATGTTTCCGGTTCCATACCAGCAGCCATCACTTCGCTTCGTAGTAAATAAGAAAGACTCACCCAGCCGAGCACGGCAACAATCGCACTTAAAACACCACGCATCGAGTTGCACCTACGAATAAATAAGCATAAATAACCGCATAAAGCAGGCAAGCCCGAATAGCCCGCACGCCATCACCCGAGAAGCGCTGCGATACGGGCGTTATGATCGTTTTAAATTCGAGTGACGATTAAAGTGGCAAGCCCGTTCAATGGGATATCATTGCTAAGGTTCAACTCACTGCCCCGATTGAGGACGGCCTTGACTGCAAGGGTTCCGGTAATCGAGTTTACGAACGCGGGTGTCGCAGCGGTGCTGCGGCTCCAGGAGTGCTGATAAGGATATTTGTCGACCAGGCCGCTGCTGCTATATAGCCAGGCGCCAGATGCGCTTGCTCTCTTAATCGGATACAGGTTGGCGCCTTGGCTGGCCAATCTTGAGAGCCTGACCGAATAACCGCCCGTACGCTTGCCACCCACTAGGCCCAAGCCAAAATTCTGGCTTTCAGCAAATCCGAAACCAAGAATGCCGGCCACCGTGCTGCTTGATTGCAAATCAGTGACAGACAGCGCCATCTGGGCGGCCGTTGAGCCGCAGTTTACCGTGAGAGGCAGCGTTTTCTCATCCAATGGGTAATAAGCATTAGGCGGTATGTCCGACGCACGGATCTGGCCATAGTTAATTTCACCACCGGTTGCACCAAGATGTACCGTGCACGCTGCCGGTTTAATGGTGCCGACTACCTTCAGATTGGCCGAGCTCCCCGTATTGGCCTTTACGCCAAGGGTTGCTGCCAAGCAAACAAGCCCCACTGTCAAACCCACTATTTTTTTCATACTTGACTCGCCGATATAAGTTATTGGGCGCTCTTTACTTTTGCCATGGCAATTCCATTGCACAACGCCTCATCATCCTGAACATATCTGAGCATAAATAAATAACACCAGGGCAGAATTGCCGAGTGACAGTCTGTACGCTTAAGACTTTACTAAAATATAAGACAACACCTGAGTTATTGTCGGAACAGTAAATATAAGCTGCCCCTTTGTGTCCTTATCATCCGTAGCCCTAAAGAGAATAGCCAATAGACCATAGGTCTACAGGGCGTAGGTTTTATCTTCATATGTGTTAAAAGTAATCGAAGCTAAATCCCCTACAGCTTCCTTCACGTCCTAAGCGGAAAACGGGGAAGACGCCTCGTGACGCCCATACAAATTCCTATAGACAGCTTCAGAGAAATTCCGGAAGCACAACGCGTTGGCGCCAGCCGTTGATCGTGGCACGATGGCGAGGTTATCGACCGAGATCCCTAAACCATGCCGCAATCCCAAGCCAAGAACCTGTCCTTGATCGCCGCCATCGACCTGGGCTCCAACAGCTTTCACATGGTCGTGGCCAAGGCCCAGAACGGCGAGATCCGCATCCTCGAGCGGCTCGGCGAGAAAGTGCAACTGGCCGCCGGGATCGACGACGAGCGCAAGCTCAATGAAGAATCCATGCAACGCGGGCTCGATTGCCTCAAGCGCTTTGCGCAACTGATCAACGGCATGCCTACTGGCGCCGTGCGCATCGTCGGCACCAACGCCCTGCGCGAAGCTCGCAACCGCAACGAGTTCATCCATCGTGCCGAAGACATCCTCGGGCATCCGGTGGAAGTTATCTCGGGCCGTGAAGAAGCCCGCCTGATCTACCTCGGCGTGTCCCATACCCTGGCCGATACTCCCGGCAAACGCCTGGTGGCGGACATCGGCGGCGGCAGCACCGAGTTCATCATCGGCCAGCGTTTTGAACCGCTGCTGCGTGAAAGCCTGCAGATGGGATGCGTGAGTTTTACCCAACGGTATTTCAAGGACGGCAAGATCACGCCGGCGCGCTATGCCCAGGCCTACACGGCGGCACGGCTGGAGATCATGAGTATCGAACACGCCCTGCACCGCCTGACCTGGGATGAAGCCATCGGCTCGTCCGGCACCATCCGTGCCATCGGCCTGGCCTTGAAAGCCGGCGGCCATGGTACTGGCGAGGTAAACGCCGACGGTTTGGCGTGGCTCAAGCGCAAGCTGTTCAAGCTTGGGGATGCGGAGAAAATCGACTTCGACGGCATCAAGCCCGACCGTCGCGCCATTTTCCCCGCGGGCCTGGCGATTCTCGAGGCCATCTTCGACGCCCTTGAACTGCAACGCATGGACCACTGCGATGGCGCCCTGCGCGAAGGCGTGCTCTATGACCTGCTGGGCCGTCATCACCACGAAGACGTGCGTGAGCGCACCCTCAGCTCGCTGATGGAGCGTTACCACGTCGACCTGGAACAAGCCGCCCGCGTGGAGCGCAAAGCCTTGCACGCCTTCGACCAGGTGGCCGAGGACTGGGACCTGGAAGATGGAGTCTGGCGCGAGCTATTGGGCTGGGCCGCCAAGGTGCATGAAGTGGGCCTGGACATCGCCCACTACCATTACCACAAGCACGGCGCCTACCTGATCGAACACTCGGACCTGGCCGGTTTCTCCCGGGAAGACCAACAGATGCTCGCGCTGCTGGTGCGCGGCCATCGCCGTAACATTCCCAAGGACAAGTTTGCCGAATTCGGTAAAGACGGCATCAAGCTGATCCGCCTGTGCGCGCTGTTGCGCTTTGCGATCCTGTTCCATCACATCCGCGGTACCCAGGAAATGCCCCAGGTGAAGCTGCAAGCTGATGGCGACAGCCTTGACGTAGTGTTCCCCAAGGGCTGGCTGGATGAACACCAGTTGACCCAGGCGGACTTCGCCCAGGAAGCGGAATGGCTGACGCGGGTGGGGTTCAGTCTGAACCTGCGCTAAAAAGCACACTGCAAAACAAATGTGGGAGGGGGCTTGCTCCCGATAGCGGTGGTTCAGTCAAATTATTCGTGACTGACCTACCGCTATCGGGAGCAAGCCCCCTCCCACATTTTTTGGATTTTTCTGGGGTTTAGTTCACCGCAAGAATCGGGCTACCCAGCTTCTCCAGCAACGTCGCCTGCGCGCTGCGCGGGTTCTGGTTGCCGGTCGGCGTGTTACGCACGTAGCGACCGTCCGATTGCAGGCTCCAGCTGTGGGTGTTGTCGGTGAGGTAGCTTTCCAGCTCCTTCTTGACCCGCATGATCAGCTTCTTGCCTTCCACCGGGAAGCAGGTCTCCACCCGCTTGTCGAGGTTGCGCTCCATCCAGTCGGCACTGGAGAGGAACATCTGCTCTTCACCGCCGTTGAGGAAGTAGAACACTCGGGTGTGCTCCAGGAAGCGACCGATGATCGAACGCACGTGGATATTATGCGACACGCCGACAATACCCGGACGCAGGCAGCACATACCCCGCACCACCAGGTCGATGCGCACGCCGGACTGGCTGGCCTTGTACAGCGCGCGGATGATCTTCGGATCGGTCAGCGAGTTGAACTTGGCAATAATGTGCGCCGGCTTGCCGTCGAGGGCGAACTGGGTCTCGCGGGCAATCATGTCGAGCATGCCCTTCTTTAGGGTGAACGGTGCATGCAGCAGCTTCTTCATGCGCAAGGTCTTGCCCATGCCGATCAACTGGCTGAACAACTTGCCGACGTCTTCGCACAGCGCGTCGTCGGATGTCAGCAGGCTGTAGTCGGTATAGAGCTTGGCGTTGCCGGCATGGTAGTTGCCCGTACCCAAGTGGGCGTAGCGCACGATCTCACCGGCTTCGCGCCGCAGGATCAGCATCATCTTGGCGTGGGTCTTGAAGCCGACCACGCCGTAGATCACCACCGCCCCGGCCGCTTGCAGGCGGCTGGCCAGTTGCAGGTTGGACTCTTCGTCAAAGCGCGCACGCAGCTCGATCACTGCGGTGACTTCCTTGCCGTTACGCGCAGCATCCACCAGCGCATCGACGATTTCCGAGTTGGCGCCGCTGCGGTACAGGGTCTGGCGCACGGCCAGGACGTGGGGGTCCTTGGCGGCCTGGCGCAGCAGGTCGACCACCGGGGTGAAGGATTCGAATGGGTGCAGCAGCAGGATGTCCTGCTTGCTTATCACGCTGAAGATGTTTTCGCTGTTTTGCAGCAGTTTCGGGATCTGCGGGGTGAACGGCTTGTATTGCAGCTCCGGGTGGCTGTCCAGGCCGGTGATGCTGAACAGGCGCGTCAGGTTCACCGGGCCGTTGACCTGGTACAGCTCGGACTCGGCCAGGTTGAACTGCTTGAGCAGGTAGTCCGACAGATGTTTCGGGCAGGTATCGGCGACTTCCAGGCGTACAGCGTCGCCATAGCGCCGCGAGAACAGCTCGCCGCGCAGGGCACGGGCCAAGTCTTCGACGTCTTCGGAGTCCAGCGCCAGGTCGGCGTTACGGGTCAGGCGGAACTGGTAGCAGCCCTTGACCTTCATACCCTGGAACAGGTCATCGGCATGGGCATGGATCATCGACGACAGGAATACATAGTTGTCGCCAGCGCCGCCTACCTCCTCGGGTACCTTGATGATCCGTGGCAACAGGCGCGGTGCCGGGATGATTGCCAGGCCAGAGTCGCGACCGAAGGCGTCGATACCTTCCAGCTCGACGATAAAGTTGAGGCTCTTGTTCACCAGCAAGGGGAACGGGTGCGTCGGATCGAGGCCGATGGGGGTGATGATCGGGGAAATCTCGTCACGGAAGTAACGGCGCACCCAGGTCTTGATCTTGGTGGTCCAGTGGCGACGACGAATGAAGCGGACCTGATGCTTTTCCAGCTCCGGCAGCAGGATGTCGTTGAGGATTGCGTATTGGCGATCCACATGACCGTGCACCAGCTCGCTGATACGAGCCAGGGCCTGGTGCGGTTGCAGGCCGTCGGCACCGGCTTGTTCGCGGGCGAAGGTAATCTGCTTCTTGAGCCCGGCGACACGGATCTCGAAGAACTCGTCCAGGTTGCTGGAGAAGATCAGCAGGAATTTCAGCCGCTCCAGCAACGGGTAGGACTCATCCAGCGCCTGCTCCAGCACGCGGATGTTAAATTGCAGCTGTGACAGTTCGCGGTGGATGTACAGGCTGCTGTCATCCAGGTTGGTGACCACGGCCACCGGCGCCGGCGCAGGCGCTTCAACGACCACGGCAGGCGGGGCCGGCTCCAGCTCCGGCGGGGTCTCGGCGACTTGTTCAACCACAGGGTGAGCGTCTTTTACAGCCACTTCTGAGAGTCCTTCGGTATTCATCGAGTGTTCCTGTGAGGGCTATTGTTGCTCTCTAAGCAATTGGGCGGCGCGGGCGGCGAAGTAGGTCAGGATGCCATCGGCGCCGGCACGTTTAAAGGCAGTCAGGGATTCGAGGATCACCCCTTCACTCAACCAACCATTCTGGATTGCTGCCATGTGCATGGCGTATTCACCGCTGACCTGGTAGACAAAGGTCGGCACCTTGAATTCCTCTTTGACCCGATAAAGGATGTCCAGATAAGGCATCCCGGGCTTGACCATCACCATGTCGGCACCTTCGGCCAGGTCCGCCGCGACTTCGTGCAGGGCTTCGTGGCTGTTGGCCGGGTCCATCTGGTACGAGGCCTTGTTGGCCTTGCCCAGGTTCAGGGCCGAGCCCACCGCGTCGCGGAACGGCCCGTAATAGGCGCTGGCGTACTTGGCCGAGTAAGCCATGATCCGCACATTGACATGGCCGGCCAGTTCAAGCGCTTCACGGATCGCCTGGATGCGACCGTCCATCATGTCCGACGGCGCAACCACCTGGGCGCCCGCTGCGGCATGGGACAACGCCTGCCTGACCAGTGCATCGACGGTAATGTCGTTCTGAACGTAACCGTCTTCGTCAAGAATGCCATCTTGGCCGTGGGTGGTGAACGGGTCCAGGGCCACGTCGGTGATCACGCCCAGCTCCGGGAAGCGCTCACGCAGGGCGCGGGTGGCACGCTGAGCGATCCCTTGCGGGTTCCAGGCTTCGGCGGCGCCCAGGGACTTGAGTTCCGACGGCGTCACCGGGAACAGTGCCAGTGCCGGGATCCCCAGTTCGACCCAATTGGCCGCCTCGATCAGCAACTGATCAATGGTCAAACGCTCCACACCCGGCATCGATGTTACCGCTTCCCGACGATTTTCACCGTCGAGCACAAATACCGGCAGGATCAGATCATTCGTCGTCAGTACATTTTCACGTACCAGCCGACGAGAAAAGTCATCACGGCGATTGCGACGCAGGCGGGTAGCGGGGAACAGGCGATTGGCAGGGGTAAAGCTCACGACAGACTCCTGAGCCCGCGTTTACGGGCGAGCGTTGCAGTTATAAGCGGCCATTATGACGAAGGAATGACAGTTGTGCTTATCGACGCGACCTGTAGTCACATTCGTCATTTATGTAGGAATTGTTCACTTCGTGACACATCTCGATACTTTCATGAATCTCCGTGAAGGCGTAGGCTGCGCGTTCATTTCGCCAGCACCCCAGACCATGCTTCAACAATTTCTGCATGACTTCGGTTACTTTGCCCTCTTCCTCGGCACGTTCTTCGAAGGCGAGACCATCCTCGTGCTCGCAGGCTTCCTGGCGTTCCGTGGCTACATGGATATCAACCTGGTGGTGGTCGTTGCCTTCTTTGGCAGCTACGCCGGCGACCAGCTTTGGTACTACATGGGGCGAAAGCATGGCCGCAAGCTGCTGGCACGCAAGCCGCGCTGGCAATTGATGGGCGACAAAGCGCTGGAACATATTCGCAAGCACCCGGATATTTGGGTACTAAGCTTCCGCTTCGTCTATGGCTTGCGCACGGTGATGCCCGTGGCAATCGGCCTGTCCGGCTACCCGCCGCTGCGCTATTTGATCCTTAATGGTATCGGTGCGGCGATCTGGGCCGCTGCGCTGGGGGCTGCGGCTTACCACTTCGGCGCAGTGCTGGAAGGCATGCTCGGCAGCGTCAAGAAATACGAACTGTGGGTGTTGGGCGCGCTGCTGGTGCTGGGCCTTGTCCTGTGGCTGCGCCGCCGCGTCAAGAATGCCCGTATCGCCCGCGAGGCATGTGCCGAGGCCAAGGCCCGGCTCGCTGCCGAGCCAACCCCGGTGCAAACACCTAAGACACCAATCGAGTGAGCCGGCTTCTGCAACAGTAGAGGCCGATCACGCTGAGCAGGCTGTAGCTCGCCAGCGCCAGCCAGGCCAGGTTGCTGGCGGGCCACAGCCCGACCAACGGTGCCAGCCATACCAACGGCGCGTTCAGCGCCAGCCGCGCCAGCTCGGCCTTCAACGCCCACGGGCGATTCTCCAGCGCCACCCCCAAAGTAAACAGGCCCAGCGCCATGGCCCCCCAGCCCAGGACCAGCGCCACCGAGGGCAACGCCTCGCCGAAATTCATCAGATAGCTGCCAAATCCCACATACACCGCAAACTGCAAGGCGATGTATACCTGCTGTCGCGCATCCAACTGCACCTCGAATTTGCGGAACTGGCTCAGGTCCGGCTTGGGCATCGGGTACTTGGCTTTGACGTCCGCCGGGCGCCAACCGGTGCGCATAAACCAGATACGTAACTTGTCCCACCAGCTTTCAGTACGCCGGGCGTCACTCCATAACTGCGCGTAGAACTGCAGGTTGGCCCACAACGGATTCCAACTGGCCAAGGGCGTGGTCACACCGAAAATGACCGGCTCGTTGTCGTCTTCCTCCTGGAACGTACCGAACAGTCGGTCCCAAATAATGAACACCCCGCCGTAGTTGCGATCCATGTAGAGAGCGTTCTGTGCATGGTGGGCCCGATGATTGGACGGTGTAACGAAGAACCACTCGAACCAGCCGAGCTTGGGAACGTGACGGGTGTGGACCCAGAACTGATACAGCAGATTGAGCGACGCCACGCTGATAAACACCACCAGCGGCACACCGACCACGGCCAGGGGCAGGTAAAAGATCCAGCTCAGCAGGAAGCCGGTGCTGGTCTGGCGCAAGGCGGTGGTGAGGTTGTAGTCCTCGCTCTGGTGATGCACCGAATGCGCGGCCCAGAGGATATTGCGCTCATGACCCATGCGATGCAGCCAGTAGTAGCACATGTCATAGAGCACGAAGGCGAACACCCAGGTCCAGGCACTCTGGGCCGACAACTCGAACAGCGCCAGGTGCTTGAGGGCGAATGCGTAGGTCAGCAGGCCCACGCCCTTGGTCAGCAAACCGGTGGTTGTGGACAACACGCCAGTGCTGAGGCTGTTGATAGCATCGGCCACCCGATAGTTACGCGCGCCGCGCCAACGGTCGGCCAGCAGTTCAACCACGATCAGGGCGATGAAAAACGGTACCGCGTAAGGCACGAAGTCCATGGGCTAGTCCGGTGTATTTTTGTTACATCAAGATTAGGTGCACCGCCATCAGATCCCATTGGCAACAGCTTACAAATTAGTAGACATTTAACGCCATGAATCAGGAGAAATGCCCATGAGCAAAAAGATTGCAGTGATCCTTTCCGGCTGTGGCGTGTACGACGGCGCAGAAATCCATGAAAGCGTGATCACCCTGCTGCGCCTGGACCAGCGCGGCGCTCAAGTCGAATGTTTTGCGCCGAATATTGCGCAACTCCATGTGATCAATCACCTCACAGGTGAGGAAATGCCCGAAACACGCAATGTACTGGTGGAATCCGCTCGTATCGCCCGGGGCGCGGTGAAGGATATTCGCGAAGCCAATGCTGCCGACTTCGATGCGCTGATCGTGCCCGGCGGATTTGGCGCCGCGAAGAACCTGTCGAACTTTGCCGTAGAAGGCGCAGGCTGCAGCGTCAACCCGCAGGTGCTGGAACTGGCTGAAGCATTTGCCGAAGCCGGCAAGCCTGTGGGATTGATCTGCATATCACCGGCCCTGGCCGCGAAAATCTACGGACCGGGCGTGATCTGCACCATCGGCAACGATGCCGACACAGCGGCAGCCTTGGACAAGATGGGCGCCACCCACCACGAATGCACGGTGGAGGACATCGTCGAGGACAAGGCGCGCAGGTTGGTGAGCACGCCGGCGTATATGCTCGGCAAGAACATCAGCGAGGTCGCATCAGGCATCAACAAGCTGGTGGATCGGGTGTTGGAACTGACCCACGAAAATGACTAACGCGCTCTTTCTGTAGGAGCGAGCTTGCTCGCGAAAAACATCAACGATAGCGCGGGCAGCTGGATGCACCCAGCGCTCTCAGGTTCTTGGTGAGCAATCACGCACCTACAGAGGCTTCATCAAACGGGTCAGGATTCGGTCCAGCGCATTGGCAAACGCCTGCTTGTCCTTTTCTCCATGGGGCGGTGGCCCGCCGCCCATCTGGCCCTGCTCACGCAGGTCGGTGAACAGGTTACGCACCGCCAGGCGTTCGCTCATGTTCGCCGGGCTGAACTCCTTGCCCCGTGGGTCAAGGGCCGTGACGCCCTTCTTTACCAGCCGGTCGGCCAAGGGCACATCGCTGCAGACCACCAGCTCACCGGGCACAGCATGCTCAACCAGGTAGTCATCAGCCGCATCCGGGCCGCTGGGTACCACAATCAGTTTCACACAGGAAAAGCTCGGTTTGATCTGGCTCTGCCCAGCCACCAGCACCACCTCGAACTGGCGCTTGAGGGCAAACTTCACCACTTGGTCCTTGGCCGCCCGTGGGCAGGCGTCGGCATCGATCCACACCCGCATCGAAACTCCTTACCAACTAATGACCCAACACATACCTGATGTGTTGGGCGTGACCCCTCCCAAATACTTAACCGCGCTGGGTTGACGGCATACGACGCTTTTCAGCCAGCCTACTGCGACCATACAGCACCACAATCGCCAGGATAGCCACGGCTTGCGCACTCAACGAGTATGCATCGGCGTGAATGCCCAGCCAGTCGAACTCAAAGAACGCCACCGGCCGCGTGCCGAAAATGCCGGCTTCCTGCAACGCCTTGACACCGTGCCCGGCGAATACCACCGACAGCGCACACAGCAACGCGGCGTTGATGCCGAAGAACAATGCCAGCGGCAGCTTCGCCGAACCGCGCAGGATCACCCAGGCCAGGCCCACCAGCAGCACCAGCGCCGTGGCCCCGCCCGCCAATACCGCGTTATGCCCGGCTGGGCCGGCTTGCAGCCACAGGGTTTCGTAAAACAGGATCACCTCGAACAGCTCGCGATACACTGAGAAGAACGCCAGCACCGCAAAACCGAAACGCCCACCGCCGCCCACCAGGCTGCTCTTGATGTAGTCCTGCCAGGCCGCCGCGTGGCGTCGGTCGTGCATCCATACGCCGAGCCACAACACCATCACGCTGGCAAACAACGCCGTGCAGCCTTCGAGCAGTTCGCGCTGGGCACCGCTGACGTCAATCACATACGCCGCCAAGGCCCAGGTGGCCAAGCCGGCCAACAGCGCCAGGCCCCAGCCGACATTGACGCTACGCACCGCCGATTGCTGGCCGGTATTGCGCAGGAAGGCCAGGATCGCCGCCAGCACCAGGATCGCTTCCAGACCTTCTCGCAGCAGGATCAACAAGCCGGAAATGTAGCTCAACGACCAGCTCAAGCCATCGCCGCCCAGCAGGCCGGCGGACTCGGTCAGCTTGCCCTTGGCCACGTCCAGGCGTTGCTGCACCTGCTCGATAGGCAAGCCGTCCTGCAACGATTGCCGATAGGCCATCAGGGCCTTCTCGGTGTCTTTGCGCACATTGGCATCGACGTTATCCAGGGAGCTTTCCACCAGCTCGAAACCTTCCAGGTAAGCGGCGACCGACAGGTCGTAGGCCTGCTCGTGGTCACCGTTGCGGAAGGCGGCAAGGCTCTTGTCCAGGGTGATGGCGGTGTAGTCGAGCAACTGCGCGGGGCCACGCTGGACCTGCGGCGGCTGCGCACGCTGGGCGCGGAAAGCCGCGGCGGCGGCCGGCCCATTGGCGGCGAGCACTTCATTGGGGGTTTGGCGCGCCAGGTCGGCCAAGTTGAACGCCTGCGCGCTTCTGGCGGCAGCCGGGTCGGCGGTGAAACCGGCGATGTAGGTGGCCAGGTCCCAACGCTGGCGGTCGTCCAGCTGGTCAGCGAACGACGGCATATCGGTGCCTTCGACACCCAGGCCGAGGGTGTTGTAGATCGCATACAGACTCAAGCGATCCAGACGCGTGGCATCTCGCAGGTTCGCGGGCGGCGGCGTGAGACCTACGCCCGCCGGGCCATCACCGGCACCGGCCGTGCCGTGGCAGACCGAACAGTGCTGAGCGTACAGCGGCGCACCGCGTATAGGGTCCGGCGTAATCGCCGGGGCCTGGCTGACTTCATAGGCCACCGCCAGCTTGGCACCCAACTGACGGGCCTGACGAGCCACACTCGCACCGTCCTGGCGGGCATTGACCGCTGCCAGCAGTTCATCAACGCCGGTTACCAGCTCGGCGCGCTCGGGCTTATCCGGCAGATCGGCCACCAGGCCCTGCAATACCCCAAGAAACTCCACCTGCTCGCGATATTCCGAGTCGTCCACCACCTTGCCCGCTTCTACCGTCGGCGGGTAGTCGGCGCCGATGTAATCCAGCAAATGCAGGGCCTGTGGCGCGCCCTCGGCGGTTGCGGCCAAGAGATTGAAGCTGCACGACATCATCGCCGGCAACAGCAGCCAGGCGAGAAAGCGGAAAGGGGCAGTCATGAATGGATCTCAAGTGGAAATACGAAGTAACACTATTGTTGAGCTTAAAGGGCTTGGACTCAAGGTGTTATTTAATATCGCCACAAAACCAATGTGGGAGAGGGCTTGCTCCCGATGACGGAGTTTCAATCAACAGATTCATCGACTGATTCACCGCTATCGGGGCATGTGTATCTACACAACTGCTTGCTCTTGCGCTATTGCTCTGGCTTTTGATCTTGATCTCAGGCGCCCCGTCAAACACGCTGGCCGAACGCAGGCTTGAATCCGTGGGTAACCCGGCAGGACGCCGGGTTAGCCGCCCCGCGCCATGGATGGCGCGTGGCGGCGGCCCACGGATTCAAGCCTGCGTTCGGGCACACCGAGCCTAAGCGAGGTGCCGAGTGTTGGGGCGAAGGCCTTTTGGTTACTTTTGTGCCTTTACAAAAGTGACACGCCGTAAGGGCGTAACCTTAAGTGGCCGTTACCGCAGCAACGGATATGTACTCGGTCTGATCCAACATCCTGGTCGGCTGTCAGGCCGCCATCGGGGGCAAGCCCCCTCCCACATTGTGATCCGGCTTGTTCAGTTACGCCGTGGCGCGGTGCAAGCTTGCGAGGAAACCGGCGGCACCGACAAACAAACCGGCGAAGGTGCGGTTCACACGCTTCTGTTGCTTGGGCGTGCGCAACAGACGCAGGACTTTAGAGGCCAACCCCGTATACCCCGCCATCACGATCATATCGACGCTGATCATGGTCGCACCGAGGATCAGGTATTGAATCAACAACGGCGCCTGCGGGTTCACGAACTGCGGCAGCACCGCCAGCATGAACACCAGGGCCTTTGGGTTACTGGCGTTGACCAGGAAACCCCGGAACATCATCGCCATCGGCTTGCCGATGGGGCGCACGGCGGCGTCATCGGTCATGTCCATGGGCAAGGCGCGCCATTGCTTGATGGCCAGGTACACCAAGTAGGCCACACCAAACCATTTGATCGCATAGAACGCGGTAGACGACGCCGCCAGAATGGCGCCCAAGCCGCCCGCCACCACGGCAATCTGCATCGCCAGGCCCAGTTGCAGGCCAATGGCGTTCCAGTAGCCACGCACGAAACCGTATTGCAGGCCGCTGGACATCGAGGCGATGGCACCCGCGCCGGGGGAAAGGGAGATGATCCAACTGGCGAGGAAGAAGGCCAGCCATGTGTCGAGAGCCATTGCGCACCTCAGAAGGGAATTAGCGGTAGTGCCTTAAGCTAACTCCACCGAGCGAAGACTGGCTATAGATTTTTGTAGGAGCGAGCTTGCTCGCGAAAAACGCACAAGCGATACGGGCCGACTGGATGCACTGCGTTACCGTTGACGATTTTCGCGAGCAAGCTCGCTCCTACAAGATATGCGTACCTGTTCCCGGCCAGCGCCGCACCGAACGCTGGAAGAACATACTGTTGGGCACCTGCACCATCGCGCTGCTGGTGCCGGCCTCCTCGACCTCGATCAACGTGGTGTAGAGCAGGTTGATCGCCACGACCCGCCCCTTCACGCCGGGTTTGTCGACGGTGTCCACCAGCTCGACGATGTCACCGAGACGGAACGGCCCGACGGTAAAGATCAGGATCGCGCACAACAGGTTGGACAGCACCGACCACATGGCGAAGAACGCCACTGCCGCTACCGCGACAAACCCCGACAGCGCCGTCCATAAGACAGTGGCGGACACACCCAGGCGGCCCAGCACAAAGATCAGTGCACTGCCCATGATCAGCCAGCGCAAGCCGCCACGCAGTGGCATCAGCAATTGCGGCGGCAGCGGGTAGCGCTCACCCAGGCGGGTCAGGCCCTTGGCGACAAAGCGCTGGGCCAGGTAGCCGGCCAGCAGGATCAGCAGGATTTGCACGCCGATCCATACGGGCTCGACCCATTGCGCCGGCAACGGCAGTTGCAACGCTTCCATCAGGACAGCGCCTCCAGCTGCGCTTGCAGGGTTTCGAGCAACTCGAGGGCCTCCATCCAGGTTTCCTCCAACTGCCCTTCGCGCACCTTGAGCTTGGCCTGTTCGGCCAGCAGGTCGCGCAGTTCATCCTTGCGCGCCGCCTCGTAGACGGCGCTGTCGCCCAGGCTGGCTTCGATCCTGGCCAGGCGCTCGTGCACCTTGCCCAGCTCGGCTTCCAGCTTGTCGGCTTCACGCTTGTGCGGGGCCAACTGCTGGCGCAATGCGGCAGCGGCCTGGCGCTGGGCTTTCTTGTCGGTCTTGTCCGGGTTGACGGGGGTATTGCTGGCCGGCGCATTACGCAGGCGGTAATCGGTCAGCCAGCGCGCATAATCGTCCAGGTCGCCGTCGAACTCTTCGACCTTGCCGTCGGCCACCAGCAGGAAATTATCGGTGGTGCTCTTGAGCAGGTGGCGATCGTGAGACACCACCAATACCGCACCGCTGAATTCCTGCAGGGCCATGGTCAGCGCCAGGCGCATTTCCAGGTCCAGGTGGTTGGTCGGTTCGTCGAGCAGCAGCAGGTTCGGGCGGTCCCAGGCGATCAGGGCCAGAGCCAGCCGGGCTTTTTCGCCACCGGAGAAATTCAGCACGGGCTCATCGATGCGCGCGCCACGGAAGTCAAAACCACCGAGGAAATCACGCAAGGTCTGCTCGCGTTCGGTCGGCGCCAGGCGTTGCAGGTGCAACAGCGGGCTGGCCTTGGAATCGAGCGAGTCAAGTTGGTGCTGGGCGAAGTAACCCACCACTGTGTTCTCGCCACGGGTCAGGCGACCAGACAGAGGCTCAAGCTCGCCCGAGAGGTTCTTGATCAGCGTCGACTTGCCCGCGCCGTTGGGGCCCAGCAAACCGATACGAGCGCCTGGCGTGAGCTGCAGCTTGACCTTCTCCAGGATGGTTTTGTCGCCATAACCCAGGCGGGCATCGGAGAGGTCCAGCAACGGGCTGGAGATCTTCACCGATTCGCGGAATACAAAGTCGAACGGCGAATCGACGTGGGCCGCCGACAGCTCTTCCATGCGCTCCAGGGCCTTGATCCGGCTCTGGGCCTGGCGGGCCTTGGTGGCCTGGGCCTTGAACCGGGCGATGTAGCTTTCCATGTGCGCACGCTGCGCCTGTTGCTTCTCATAGGCCTGTTGCTGCTGGGCCAGGCGCTCGGCGCGGGCGCGTTCGAACGCGGTATAGCCGCCACGGTAAAGGGTGATCTTCTTCTGTTCGACGTGGGCGATGTTATCGACCACGGCGTCGAGGAAGTCCCGGTCGTGGGAAATCAGCAGCAACGTACCCTGATAGTTCTTGAGGAAGTCTTCCAGCCACAGGATCGCATCGAGGTCCAAGTGGTTGGTCGGTTCGTCAAGCAGCAGCAGGTCCGAAGGGCACATCAGCGCTTGGGCCAGATTGAGGCGCATGCGCCAGCCACCGGAGAAGTCGGCGACCGGGCGGTCCATCTGTTCGTTGGTAAAACCCAGGCCGGCGAGCATCTTGCGGGCACGGGCGTCGGCGGTATAGCCGTCGGCGCTGTCCAGCTCGGCGTGCAGGCGGGCCTGGGCGGCACCGTCCTGGGTTTTTTCGGCTTCGGCGAGATCATGTTGCACCTGGCGCAGGCGCAGGTCGCCATCGAGCACGTAGTCGATCGCGATGCGGTCCAGGGTGTCGATCTCCTGGCGCATATGGGCGATGCGCCAGTCGGCCGGCAGCAGACAGTCTCCGGAGTCCGGGGTCAGCTCACCCAGCAACAAGGCGAACAACGTGGATTTGCCGGCGCCGTTGGCACCGATCAGGCCGGCTTTGTGACCGGCGTGCAGGGTCAGCTCGGCGTCTTCAAGAAGACGTTGCGGGCCACGCTGTAATGTTAGGCTTTGAAGTCGGATCATAATGGCGGCGGAGTCTACCAGCTTCGTTGGCCGCTGGCTTGGGTGTGAATATGTGCGCTGACCTGTGGAGCTTTGCCCTCTCGACCTACGCCCGCCCGGGTGTGGAGGCCGAGTGCCTGCGCTTGCAGGAGCAAGGGGCGGATGTGTGCCTGTTGCTGTGTGGTGCATGGCTGGAACAACGAGGTGTGGCGTATACGTCCGAACGCGCGCAGGCATTGCAGCAGCTAGCTCGCCCCTGGCGGACACAGGTGGTCGAACCGTTGCGACAAGTGCGTGTGCAATGGCGAACCATGGCGCAGCAGGATACGCAACTGGCATCGCTACGGGAGCGGGTCAAGACTCTAGAGATGGAAGCCGAGCAAGCATTGCTGATGCGCTTGGAAACGCTGGCGCAGGCATGGCCTATCAATGAGGGGGTGGGTCAGTACGGATGGCTTGAAGGCTTGGCGACCGAGGCCGCCAACCTTGACCACGACGCGCTGCAGCGGCTGCGCGTCGTGGTCACCAACACTTAGGAAGCGCTGGTTGGGGTGGTGCTTGACGCTACCGGTGCAGGGGTGCTGCTGGTCGATGCGGCTGGAGCGGTTGAAGAGGTCGCAGTGGCAGCAGGTGCTACTGGAGTGGCTGGCTTGGCAGGTGCTGGTTTTGCAGCCGCGGGTTTGGCGGCTGGTTTCGCGGCAGCAGGTTTCGCAGCTGGCTTGGCGGCTGGTTTCGCGGCAGTAGGTTTAGCAACTGGCTTGGCGACTGGTTTCGCAGCAGCGGTTTTAGCCGCTGGCTTGGCGGCTGGTTTCGCAGCAGCAGTTTTGGCAGCTGGTTTGGCGGCTGGTTTCGCAGCAGCGGTTTTAGCCGCTGGCTTGGCGGCTGGTTTCGCAGCAGCGGTTTTAGCCGCTGGCTTGGCGGCTGGTTTCGCAGCAGCGGTTTTAGCCGCTGGCTTGGCGACTGGTTTTGCAGCAGCAGTTTTGGCAGCTGGCTTAACAGCAGGTTTCGCAGCAGCAGTTTTGGCAGCTGGCTTGGCGGCCGGTTTCGCAGCAGCGGTTTTAGCCGCTGGCTTGGCGGCTGGTTTCGCAGCAGCCGTTTTGGCAGTTGGCTTGGCGGCCGGTTTCGCAGCAGCAGTTTTGGCAGCTGGCTTGGCGGCTGGTTTCGCAGCAGCCGTTTTGGCAGTTGGCTTGGCGGCCGGTTTCGCAGCAGCAGTTTTGGCAGCTGGCTTAACAGCAGGTTTCGCAGCAGCAGTTTTGGCAGCTGGCTTGGCGGCTGGTTTCGCAGCAGCGGTTTTAGCCGCTGGCTTGACAGCAGGTTTCGCAGCAGCAGTTTTCGCAACCGGCTTGGCTGCAACTTTTGCAGGGGTACGAGCACCCAGTGCTTTCCCTACGGCTTCCTTCACACGGCCAATGCCCTGGGCCAGCTTCAGGCTTTCCTGAGCGTCTTTCTTGAGTTGGGAAATGTAGCTGCGGGTCTCCGCTTGACGATCCTTGAGGGCATCCAGCAGGTCCTCAAGTTCTTTAACGGCGTCCTTGGCTTTGGCTTGCGCCTTGGACTTGCCGGCTGTAGCGGCGTCTTGCAGTTTGGTGCGGGACTTGTGCAGTTTTTCTTGGGCTTTACCGCGTTGTTTTTCCAGTTTGGCGAGCAGTTTTTCTGCATCGGCCAACGCCTGGGAACATGCGCTTTCCAGATGTTCGAGCAGGCTGCCCGAAAGTTGTTGGAGCAAGTGCAACGGGGTATTTACAGGCTTCTGTTTGGCCGACATGGTTTACCTCCTGGCTGACGTGGGTGCGGCTCATACTAGCCCTCTGCTCTTACCGCCGCTAGGGCATGTTGACAGTATCGTTTGCCTTGCGTTGCACCGTACGAAAATTCTTATCGATATAACGAAAAACCGCGCCACTTTTTACTCACTCACACTGGCATAATCCCTCGCACTTTCGCCGGGAGACTGTCCATGTCGCGTTACCTTTTTCTAGTGCTTGGCTTAATGATCTGCGTAGCCGATGCGAGCGAGCAACCGTCGTCAAAAACCACCGCCTCGGATCCGCACGACCTTGCCTATAGTCTCGGCGCAAGCCTCGGCGAACGGTTGCGCCAGGAAGTCCCTGACCTACAGATCCAGGCACTGGTGGACGGCCTCAGGCAAGCCTACCAGGGCAAGCCGCTTGCGCTGGACCAAGCTCGTATGGAACAGATACTCGCCCAGCACGAAGCACAGAACGCTGCCGACGCCCAACCCCCTCAAAGCGAAAAAGCACTCGTCGCCGAACAACAATTCCTGACGCAGGAAAAAGCCGTCACTGGCGTGCGCGAATTGGCAGACGGCATCCTGCTCACCGAGCTGTCACCTGGCACAGGCAATAAGCCACTGGCCAGCGATGAGGTGCAGGTGAAATACGTGGGGCGACTACCCGACGGGACCGTCTTCGACAAAAGTACGCAGCCGCAATGGTTTCGCCTGGACAGCGTGATCAGCGGTTGGAGCAGCGCATTGCAACAGATGCCGGTGGGTGCAAAATGGCGCCTGGTGATTCCTTCAGCCTTGGCCTATGGCGCAGATGGGGCGGGTGAGTTGATCCCGCCCTTTACGCCGCTGGTGTTCGAGATAGAACTGCTCGGCACTCGCCACTGACCCATAAAAAACGGTGCGACATGCGCACCGTTTTTCATATCGTCGCAAAGGTTCAGGCCTGGGTGGCAACCTCTTCCTTATGCGCGTTGTGCAGCACTTCGATCAGGCAGTCTTCCAACTCGAAACGCTCATGTAGCAGCGCACCCAACTCTTTGAATTTTTCCGCAACACATTTCCCTGCATCACACAGGTCAGTAAATGCCAGCAGCTTCTCCGTGATCACATCGATGCGCGGGTAAATAGTCTCTGCCAGATCGAGACCACGCTGGTCGTCGAAGGCTTCCGCCTCCTTGGTCAGCTGCTCGTAGACACCGAAATGGCCTGCCGACACGTAGTCCACCAGCACTCCACAGAAATCCTGCAATGGCTCGCGATTCTCACCCAATGCTTCGGGCTTGGCACCGAGAGCATCAAAGGCCCGAACCAGTTCGTGACGTGCCTTCAACCAGCTGTCGATCAGCTTGTGCACCCCACCCCAGCGTTCCTGAGCATTCTGACAACTTTCCAGCATGATGATCTCTCTTCCCTATAGGGGCGCTGCTGCTATGTACCTGCGCAACACTTCGAGGATAAAGCAGCAGCCGGACAAGGCCGCGTCTGACAAACGGTTTGGATAACGCGTGCGGGCCAGATTATGCCCGCATGACTGTGGCTTCAAGGTACGCAGGAGAGAAAGTTCATACAAGTGTTTAATCCACTCCTACAACCTGCGTTCGGTTTTCATGCCCTTGCACGGCGCAAGTGCCTACAAAACAACAACCTTGAAAATTGCATGGCCCCCAGAATCAGCATGGCCACGAAGAACAGCAGGCTCCACTCGGGAAGACTCAGTTCAAATAGCGTCCAGGTGATTTCGACGCAATCGACAGTGCCGTTGAATACTGAGCGTGCTGCCTGCCAGAACGACAGGTTCTCAATCATCGATTGCAGGCTGGGCCAGCAATCCCGGACCTGGCCTGAGGGCATATTCTGCAACAGCACTTGGCGCCCTGCGGTAATGGCGCCGAGCAGCGCACACCCCATGCTTGCCAGTCCATACAGGCAAAGGCCCATGCGTCCAGGGTTATGAAGAGCAGCGATCAAGTTGATCAGCGTAAAAATGGCAAGCAACAGGCGTTGTACCTGACATAGAAAACAAGGCTGTAGCAGCGCGCCATATTCCAGATAAAAGGACGCGCCCAACGTCAGCGCACCTGCCATGAACGCCAGGAAAAACAAAGAGCGTAAAGGGGCCAAAGACATTGTTTATCCGCACTGCAAGAGATAGGTCGCTACGGTAGAGTAAAGGCCCAACCCCTTTCAATACGCCCTAGAGCAGACTATTCCGCGAAAATGTAAGGACATCCCGCCAGAGTCCGGAGGAAATCCAATTACAACAAGTAGGAATTAGTAACAACACCAGTTAGGCCAAGCGTTTACGGGGGATTGGCGGATCGGGTGTCAGATAGGTCGGAGCCAATCTGTTCACCCTTTCCTACTTCAAACTCGCGCAGGGACTGGTAGCGGCGAGGACAGCAGACGATTGTCCAGCAACCCCAGGCCCTCTTGAAACAGCTGGTTGCTTCGTTCGGTGTCGCCCAACTGGGCCAGCAGGCGGGCCAGTTCGGCGCAGGCTTCAGGATTGCGCTGCACTTGCAGACTGCTTTCCAGGTAGTCCCGTGCCTTGCCCCACAGGCTGTTTTGCAGGCACAGGCGGCCCAGCGTCAACAGCAAACTGGCGTCGCCAGGATGATCCTTGAGCCAGCCTTCAGCAAACTTCAATTGACGCGCTGGGTCACTGCCGCGCAGTAGGCCATACAGACGGATCAAGTGGCTGTCATAGCCGCGCTTGAGCGCACCACGCAGCACCTCCTCGGCCTTGGCATCCGCACCGAGCCGACGCAGTTGGTCGGCATACGCCAGCACCAACTGTGGCTGTTGGCGCTGGGCCGAAGTCAATTGCTCCCAGGCGCGCTCCAGGGACTGCAAGCCCGCTTCACCTTGCTCTTCCCGCTGGGCAGCCAGACTCAGGTTCTCGCCCCAGGCGCGACGCTCCAGCTCGGCAAGCTCGCCCGCAGGCAATACCTTGTCCTTGCGCAGTTCAGGCAACAGGCGAATCACCGATGACCAATCGCCACGCTGCTGATGCAGGCGCTGCAACTGCCGTAGCACCTGCGCGTTATGCGGGTGACGCTCGTGCATCGCCTGCAGGGTGGTCAGGGCGCCGTCAGTATCGCCTCGGTCCATCTGCAGTTGCGCATGGCTCAATGCAACCGCCAGTTCGGCCTGGGGCTGGCGCTCCAAGGCGCGCTCCAGCAAACCGTCGGACTCCTCATAACGGCCCTGCTCATTGGCCGCGCGGGCTGCGCCGATGTAATACAACAACGGTTGGCGCTCTGCTTCCGCGGCGCGGTGCAAATGGCGTTCGGCACTGGCCCAGCGGCCCTCCGCGAGGTCCATCTGGCCTTGTTCGATGGCAATTTGCACACGGCGGCTGCGGTTGCGCCGCGACCAGGGATTGACCACGCCGCTGGATGTGGTGACCAGGCTCAACAACACACGCACAAGGTAGATCGCCAGGCCGATGGCAAATACCGCCACCAGCGTAGCCCACAGGCTCGATTCGTAATGCAGCAAATGGGGATAGGTAATCAGCACGTAGCCGGTGTGTTTCGAAACACCCACGCCCAGTGCCAGGGCGACCGCAATTGCCAGCACCAGGATCACATAGAAACGCTTCATCAGCTCTACTCCTGGGTCGCCGGTTTGTCAGCCGAAGCCTTGGCCTCATCGGCAGACTGATGTCGACGCTCGAGGTACGCCTGCACCGCAGCCAGGCTCGCTGCCAGGTCGGGCGTCACCACCGACACGGCCTTGGGCTCAAGCTCAGCGATACGCGCCAGCATCGCCTTGCTCTGCGGGTTGTCCTGGTTGAAGTTGTCTTGCAATACGCTGCGCGCTTGCCCCAACGAGCGGCTGTACACCGCCGACTCGCCATTCAGCGCGGCCCACTGTGCTTGCTCCAGCGCCAGGCTCAGGGCCAGTCGCACTTGGTTCAGGCCTTGGCCCGCCAGCAATGGGCGGATGTTGTCATCCGGGTTGAAGTCGATGCGGAAATAGCGGGAGATCTGTTCCCACCACTTGCTCAACCAATTTTCCGTATCGTTGGTGGGACGCCCTTGGGAGGAAGGCTCGGTGAGTTGATACTCCGGCGCAATCGCCGCCAACTGCACGACCTGGTCACGCAGGGCCGCCAGTTGCAGGTAAAGGCCGGTACGATCCGGCTGCTCGGTACTACGCAACGCGGCCAGGCTCTTGGCCAGTTGCTCGCGCGCGGCGAAAGCGCCTGGGTCGCTCTGCTCGCGAAGAATCTCGTCCGCCCCCTGGACCAGCGACTGGGCGCTGTTGATGTCCTGCAAGGCAGATAAACGCAAGCTGGCCAGACGAATCAGGTGTTCGGCTTCGGCCAGGCGCCAGTCCTTGCGGCTGGCACCCAACACGGTTTCCAGGCGCTGGTTCAGGCGCTGCTGATCACCCTGCAATTGGGCGACCAGGCGGCGGCGCTCCTCAAGCTCGTCCGCACCCGGTAACTGCGCCAGGCGAGCGGCCATCTGCTGCTGGCTTTGCTTGAGGCTCTGGGATTGCTCATCCAGGGTCTGCACCTGGCCCAGCTGATGCTGGTTGCTGGTTTGCAGGGCGCGCACCTGCCAAATCCCCCAGCCGCCGGCGGCTACGCCCGCAGCGCCCAGCAGCAAGGCGACGATGGCCAGGCCATTGCTGCGGCGTGGTGCGCTGACCGGTGTCTCGACCGGCGCGTCGAGCGCGGGCTGAGCTTCATCTTTAGGCAAGGCTGTTTCGCTCACGTATCCGTCCTTTGCGTATCAGAGAGTGGGAACGGGATAGCTCCCCAACGCCACTAACAAAGCCGCGGCACTCGCGCCACGACAGTCCACAACTTTTTCTGCGCCAGCGGCCCGCGCCATCTCATAGACGCGCGGACTGGGCACGAACAATGGCAGCTGTGCCACCTCTGGCCAATCGGGGCCGGCCATGGCCTGCAAGTGTAAAAAACCCTGCCCACTGCTGACCACCAGGCCGTTCAAGCGTTCCAACTGAATGCGCTGCATCAGCGCGCCCTTCTCATAGGCTGGAAGAAAACGCCGATACAATTGCAGATAGTCGACACTAGCACCTTGCTCGCGCAAACGCTCTGCCAGCAACTCCCGCCCGCCTTCGCCGCGCAGAATCAGCACCCTTGCATCTGGCCGGGCAGTAGCCTCGCGCAATGCAGGCAATCGAAGCAAGGCCTCGCTGTCATCGCCAGTGGCTGGATAGTGAACATCGAGGCCATGACCGGCCAGTATCTGCGCCGTCGCCGCCCCAACGCTGAACCAGGGCATTGGCGCCAGAGTACTTCCCAATCGTTGCAAGGCTAGGCGCGCAGCCGGCTTGCTCACCACGATGACCGCGCAATAGCGCTGCAGCGCGCCGAACAACGCTTGTTGCTCGGGTGTGACCGGCAACGCTTCGGTTTCCAGCAAGGGTAGGCTGCTGCTGTAGATACCAGCCTCGGACAACAAGGCCCCCAGGGCCATCGACTCCTCGGCAGGCCGCGTCAGCAGTACGCGCCAGTCGGTCACTGCGGGCCGGCCTCGCCATAGACTTTCTGCAGGATGGCGCCAGCGCCTTTGTCCAGCAACTCCTCGGCGACCTGGATGCCCAGGGCCGTGGCATCACGTTGCGGGCCGCGCACTTCGGCGGTCAGCAGCGTACCGCCGTCCGGGTCGCCGACCAGGCCACGCAGCCACAGGTTTTCACCTTCGAGCACGGCGTAGCAGGCGATTGGCACTTGGCAGCCACCATTGAGATGCTTGTTCAGGGCGCGCTCGGCGGTGACACGCACTTCGGTATCCGCATGATCAAGGGGCTTGAGCAGTGCGTGGATTTCGCTGTCGGCGGTGCGGCATTCGATGCCGACCGCACCCTGCCCGCCCGCGGGCAGGCTGTCTTCGATGCTGATGGCCGACGTGATGCGCTCTTCGAAGCCCAGGCGAATCAAGCCGGCAGCGGCAAGGATGATTGCGTCATATTCGCCGGCGTCGAGCTTGGCCAGGCGAGTGTTGACGTTGCCGCGCAGGAAACGGATCTGCAAATCGGGGCGCCGGCTCAGCAACTGAGCCTGGCGACGCAGGCTGGAGGTGCCGACGATGCTGCCCAGCGGCAATTCATCCAGGGATGCGTAGGTGTTGGAAACAAAGGCATCGCGCGGGTCTTCGCGTTCGCAGATGCAAAAAAGGCCCAGGCCTTCAGGGAAGTCCATGGGCACATCTTTCATCGAATGCACGGCGATGTCGGCTTCGTTCTCCAGCAGCGCTGTTTCCAGCTCCTTGACGAACAAGCCCTTGCCGCCGATTTTCGACAGTGGCGAGTCGAGCAGCTTGTCGCCGCGACTGACCATGGGTACAAGGGATACCTTGAGGCCCGGATGGGCCTGCTCAAGGCGTGCTTTGACGTATTCGGCCTGCCACAAGGCCAGGGCGCTTTTACGGGTGGCGATGCGGATTTCGCGAGAGGACATGGATCAATCCGAACTGAATAGTTACAGCGGATAATAACAGCTCAGGCAAATACGCTTTGATTTGAATCAGCAAGTGCGGGGCCTCCCTGGCCACATCGCACCACGACAAGGAACGCAGACCGCGCCGCAGACCTTGGGTTAAAGCTGCTGCATCATCTTGCGCACGCCGGCGACGTGGCGTCGGCTGACAATCAGTGCATCGCCGTTGAGCCCCTTCAGGAATAGCTGAAAGTGCCCCAGGGGCGTACGTTGCAGGCGATCGATGCGCTCACGGGCTACCAGCGCGTTGCGATGGATGCGCACGAAGCGGTCGCCAAATTCGTCTTCCAGGGCCTTGAGCGGCTCATCGAGCAGCACTTCACCAGACTCATGACGCAAGGTCACGTACTTGTGATCGGCAATAAAATAGACGACCTGGCTAAGTGGGATCAGCTCGATACCCTTGCGAGTGCGCGCACTGATGTGGCTGCGTGGCCCATTACCACTCTGGGCAGCCGGCTGGGTCAAGGCGGCAAGCTGGGCGCGGTTGGGTCTCTCGGCTTTTTTCAACGCCTTGAGCAAGGCTTCGGCAGTGACTGGCTTGATGAGAAAACTGACATTGCTCTCTTCAAGCGTCTGCGCAGAAAACTCATCATGGGCCATGCACAAAACCACGGCCGGCGGCGACTCGCGCTCGCTCAGGCGGGCGGCCACTTGCAAGCCGTCGAGGCCCGGCATGCGGATATCGAGCAGCACCAGATCTGGCTTGAGGCTCTCGATCAGCGTCAACGCCTCCTCCCCAGTGGTGGCACTCGGGTCAAGGTTTGTATAACCCTCGAGTTCACTGACCAGACGGCTCAGTCGCTCGCGGGCTTGGGGTTCGTCATCAACGATCAGGACATTCATATTGCGCTGGATTCCTGCGTGAGTCTCGCACAAGGATAGCGTAGACAGGTGCGGTGACTTACGTCACAGCGATCCACGCTAAGACTAGCGCGAGCGGCAAAAAGTGCCCTGAGAGCGGCACCCAAATTTACCCGGACCTGTTCAATTGCGCCCAGGACCTGCTGCCGTCGGGCATCGTCGTAGGGTTCACTGATACACAATCCGAATACCCCCCTGTTTAATGGATAGTCTGGTTATGACCGCATCAGTCGACTTTGGTGCATTCACACACTATCAGTGCAACTGTAGACGCTCACCGAGACGATATTGCTCAATCGTCAAATATCGTTTCAATAAGTACCTGTCCAGTCTCGTCCCGGATGCGGTCGGCGGCAAGGCACTTAGCCATCGGTGGAGCAAATAAAATTGCCAGACACCCGCAACACCGCCACCAAGGGCAACCCTGTTATTATCGCCGGCACACCTCCATGCCTCTTTCAAACAGATCACGAGCGAATCCATGAGCACCGACAAGACCAACCAGTCCTGGGGCGGCCGCTTCAGTGAACCCGTCGACGCCTTCGTCGCCCGCTTCACCGCCTCCGTCACCTTTGACCAGCGCCTGTACCGCCACGACATCATGGGCTCCATCGCCCACGCCACGATGCTGGCCAAGGTCGGCGTGCTGACCGACGCCGAGCGTGACAGCATCATCGACGGCCTGACCACCATCCGCGGTGAGATCGAGGCCGGTACGTTCGATTGGCGCGTCGACCTGGAAGATGTGCACATGAACATCGAGGCGCGCTTGACCGACCGCATCGGCGTGACCGGCAAAAAACTGCACACCGGCCGCAGCCGTAACGATCAGGTAGCCACCGATATCCGCTTGTGGCTGCGCGATGAAATCGACCTGATCCTGGCCGAAATCACCCGCCTGCAAAAAGGTTTGCTGGAGCAGGCCGAGCGTGAATCGGACACCATCATGCCCGGCTTCACCCACTTGCAGACCGCACAGCCGGTGACCTTCGGCCACCACCTGCTGGCCTGGTTCGAAATGCTCAGCCGCGACTACGAGCGCCTGGTCGATTGCCGCAAGCGCGCCAACCGCATGCCATTGGGCAGCGCCGCGCTGGCGGGTACCACCTACCCGATCGACCGCGAGTACACCGCACAACTGCTGGGCTTTGACGCCGTGGGCGGCAACTCCCTGGATGGCGTGTCGGACCGTGACTTCGCTATCGAATTCTGCGCCGCCGCCAGCATTGCGATGATGCACCTGTCGCGTTTCTCGGAAGAACTGGTGCTATGGACCAGCGCGCAGTTCCAGTTCATCGACCTGCCGGACCGCTTCTGCACCGGCAGCTCGATCATGCCGCAAAAGAAGAACCCCGACGTGCCCGAGCTGGTACGGGGCAAAAGCGGCCGGGTATTCGGCGCACTGATGGGCCTGTTGACCCTGATGAAAGGCCAACCCCTGGCCTACAACAAGGACAACCAGGAAGACAAGGAACCGCTGTTCGACGCCGCCGACACCCTGCGCGACTCGCTGCGTGCCTTTGCCGACATGATCCCGGCGATCAAGCCCAGGCACGCGATGATGCGTGAAGCGGCCCTGCGCGGGTTTTCCACCGCGACCGACCTGGCTGATTACCTGGTACGCCGTGGCCTGCCGTTCCGTGATTGCCACGAAATCGTCGGCCACGCGGTTAAATATGGCGTAGACACCGGCAAGGACCTGGCGGAGATGAGCCTGGAAGAACTGCGCCAGTTCAGCGACCAGATCGAGCAGGATGTGTTTGCCGTGCTGACCCTCGAAGGCTCGGTGAATGCCCGCAACCATGTGGGCGGTACTGCACCGGCACAGGTCAAGGCTGCCGTAGTACGCGGCAAAGAATTGCTCGCCAGCCGCTAAAACTGTGGGAGGGGGCTTGCTCCCGATGGAGGTGGGTCAGCTAAGGTTTTCTTACCTGATACACCGCCATCGGGAGCAAGCCCCCTCCCACATTGATTATTTTTTGGCCGCAATCATCGCCATGAATGCCGGCATCGCCGCCTGCCTGTCCGCCTCCACCTTCTGCGCATTGGGCATTTCATTCAGGCGCCCCAGCAATGCCTTCGCTTGCGGCAACTGCGCCAGCAAGTCCAGCCCAAACAGCTTCTCGCCCACACCACAGGCCAGATTCAAGCTGTACATAAAATACAGATCGGCAATGGTAAAACTTTCACCCGCCACATAAGGCGCGAACTTGCCATGCCGCCCCAAAGAAGTGATGCCCAGCAACAACTCGACCTTGGATTTTTCCTTGATCGCCTCCGGCACCGGCATGCCGAAAAACGCCTCGGCGAAACAGGCACGGGCAGGCAATTCGATGTACAGCTCGATCTCCCTGCATAACGCCAGCACCTGGGCACGCTGGAACGGCTCGGCCGGGAGCAGCGCAGGGCCTTCCTGGGTCTGCTCGATGTATTCGAGGATCACGCTGGTTTCGTTGATAAATCCCTGCGTCACGCCCAGCACCGGCACCTTGCCGCGCGGGCTTATCGCCAGCGCTTCGGGGGTTTGCCCGGCATAAAAAAGCACCTCTTCGAAAGGCAGTCCTTTCTCCAGCAGCGCCAGTTTCACCATGTTGTAGTAGTTGCTGACCGAAAATCCGTAAAGCTTGAGCATCGCAAAGCCTCCAGGCCGGGTGTGGGGTTGGCTGCAAGAGTTATAGATGCCCGAAGCCGGGCTGACCAGCAGCATCACCTGCCTGAATGGCGGTAGACTGGCACCCTTTCCTTGAGGAGCCTGCCATGAGCGAGCCGACCGATATTGATAACGACGAAGAAGAGTTCACCGAAAGCACGCTGACCCAGGCCATCGAAAACCAGATCGAAAGCGACAACCCGCCTGCCGCCAAGGCGACCTTCAATAAACTGACCCTGGTTGGTTACGAGCGCGAAGATATTTTGAATCTCATGGCCCATGTGCTGGCCGTTGAGATAGACAAGATGCTCGAAGAAGACCGTGCTTTCGATACCGAATGGTATGAAACGGCGCTGCGAGCACTTCCTGAACTACCGCCTGAAAACAACTGAAACCAGCCTTGGCGTGGCCAGGAAGCCCGCTTCCTCGCCACAAATCTGCGCCATATCAATACCTACGACTTTCTCACTGGACAGCCCGTCAAAGTGCGTTCACCTTATGGCTTGCTAGCCTCTAATAAATTTAGAAAGTCTGGAGTCCTTATGTCGTATACCCCCGAGTTGGTTGCCGAACTGGAAATCCTTGCACTCTTCAACCTGGGCAGCTCCCAGGAAGGTCTGAAAGTCCACCAGACTGCCGCTCCTGCCGCCATTGCCGCTGCCAAGCGCCTCTTCGAGAAAAAACTGATCGACCAGCCGGATGGCGGTTATCTGACCAGCCTGGGTCGCGACGCCGCCGAACAAGCGCAAACCCTGCTGACTATCCTGACCACCAGCTCGACCAAAGAAGCCGCCTGATAACGGATACCGCCCGTGGAGTCCGCCCTTGCGGATTCCAAGGGTGTTGTTGCGCAACGGCGAAAATTCTGACACCAAAATCATTTCCCCTCTAAACCTCCTACGCTTCTGGCTGTAAACTCCTACACGGCCGCCCATGTCGGGCCTTGCGAGCCACCGAGTTCGACATGACCCGCACCCATGAAATCCGCCCCGACCTGGATGAAGGCATCGACCGCAAGGTGCTGACTCAGTTGCGCGCGCGCTTCATGGCCCTTAATGAAGGACGCATGGCCCGTGCCGTTGAGGGGCTGACACCGCGCCAGCAAAGCGTACTGACCCTGCTGCCGCTGTTTTTCCACGTCAATCACCCGTTGTTGCCGGGCTACGTCTCCAGCACCACCCCGGCCGGGCTGTCGAATTTCGAACCCGACGTCCTGGCCTTGGCCGAAGCCCAGCGCCTGACCCGTTCGTTCTCTTATAAACCTCGCCACGGCAACCCGCCCCGGCCGATCCATGGCCTGTTCCTGATGGGCAGCCTCGGCACATTGGCCCAGGCCGATCAAAGCGATATGGATGTGTGGGTGTGCCATGCGCCCGACCTGAATGACAATGAACTGGCCGAGCTGCGCAAGAAGTGCCAATTGCTCGAGGCCTGGGCGCTGGGCATGGGCGCCGAAGCGCATTTTTTCCTGATTGAACCGACGCGCTTCATACTCGGCGAACGCGACACACAATTGAGTTCCGACGACTGCGGCACCACCCAGCACTACCTGCTGCTGGACGAGTTCTACCGCACGGCCATATGGCTGGCTGGACGCACGCCGATCTGGTGGTTGGTGCCGGTGTATGAAGAAAGCCGCTACGCCGAATTTACCCACACCCTGATCTCCAAGCGCTTCATCCGCGCCGACGAGACGCTCGACCTCGGCCACCTGGCCCACATTCCGCCGGGCGAGTTCATGGGTGCCGGGTTGTGGCAATTGTTCAAGGGCATCGAATCCCCCTACAAGTCGGTGCTCAAGCTGCTGCTGACCGAGGTCTACGCCAGCGAACACCCGAACGTGCAGTGCCTGAGCCTGCGTTTTAAACGGGCGGTGTTCGCCAACCAGATTGATCTGGATGAGCTGGACCCTTACATCATGGTCTACCGCCGCATCGAGGAGTATCTCAAGGCCCGCAACGAGCCAGAGCGCCTGGAGCTGGTGCGGCGCAGCCTGTACCTGAAGGTCAATCGCAAGCTCAGCGGTGGCCAGCGCACTACCGGCTGGCAACGGTTGCTGCTCGAGCGTCTGGCGCTTGAGTGGGGTTGGGACCAACGCCAACTGGCCCTGCTGGACAGCCGCAGCCAGTGGAAAGTGCGCCAGGTCGCTTCCGAGCGCCGTGCCCTGGTCAATGAGCTGAACTACAGTTACCGCTTCCTCACCCAGTTCGCCCGTACCGAACAGACCATCAGCCCGATCAACAAGCGTGACCTCAATGTGTTGGGCCGGCGCCTGTATGCAGCGTTTGAGCGCAAAGCCGGCAAGGTTGAGTTCATCAACCCCGGTATTGCGCCCGACCTGGCCGAAGATACCCTGACACTCGTGCAGTCGCCCAACCGCAAGGAAGCTGGCCAGTACCACTGGGGCTTGTATAACGGCAACCTCACGGCCTTGGAATGGGAGCACTTCGCGCCGATCAAACGCAGCCGCGACCTGCTGGAAATGCTTACCTGGTGCCACCGCAATGGGGTAATCGACAGCAGTACGCGCCTGGCGCTGCACCCTGGCACCAGTGACATGACCGAGTTCGAGCTGTTCAACCTGCTGGGCAGCCTGCAGCAGACCATCGCCCTGCCCCTGGCCAGCGTCGATGAAGTCCGCCTGTTGCGTCCGGCAGTGCCGGAAGAGGTGTTGTTGCTGATCAACGTCGGCGTCGACCCGCTCAAACATCATCGCGAGCTGAATATCCTGATGACCACCGAGCGCACCGACTCCCTGAGCTATGCCGGTGTACGCGACAACCTGGTGCTGACCCTGGACCAGGTCACGCTCAATAGCTGGAACGAGGTGATGGTCAGCCGCTACGACGGCCCCCACGCGCTGCTCGACTGTCTGCGCGACTACCTCAACCAGCTGCCACAGGATCATCTGCCACGGCTGCGGGTGCGCTGCTTCTGCCACAACCGTGCGCAGTTCATTGCCCAAAGGGTGGAGGAAGTATTCGACACTGCGCAGAACCTGCTGCTCAGCCAAGGCAATCATCGCTACCTGCTTCAGGTGCAGCAGCACTATCACGTCATGGAACTGACACCGGGCCAGGCCACTCATGTGCCGCTGCCCACCCAGGATGCGCTGATTGCCTACCTCAGTGAGGAACTGGCCAGCTACAGCCCGTGGCACCTTGACGCCATGGCCCTGGAAGACCACGACCTGGCGCTGCTGCTACCCATGGGCCAGGCCGATTGTGTGCAGGTGTTCTATCGGGTCAACGAAGGCTTCGCCGAGCTGTACGTGCTCGACGAATTCAATGCCCTGTGGCAGCAACGCCTGCCATTCCACGATGAACAGAGTCTGCTGGCGCCACTGCAGCGCTTTCTGCAATCGATCCTCTATCGCCGGGAGGCGTTATCGTCCCTGGACGCGCAGCCACCCGTGGGTGAGATTCACACCCTGTACTATCAGCTATTGCCCTCAGGCAACTCCCGCGCGCGCCGAGTCGAGTCCAGGCCAGCCCCGCAAAATCCTGCCGACAAGCCGTTTTATGACGTGCAGGCGATTATCGGCAAAGGCACGCCAGGCCAGGTGGGGATCACGTTGTACTGCAATCAGCGGGAATTTTCCGAGCTGGAATTTGGCGACCAACTGTTTGCCGTGGTAGCCCGGGAGATCGTCGCGCAACGCCAGGAAACCGAACGATACCGCTGCTATATCACCGATCTGGATTTGTCGGGCCTGCTGGGGGACGTGCAGAGCCCGAGCAATCTGTACCTGCGCTACAAGGCAGAACTGGAACAGTCACTCAATGCGGCGCTGGATCAGGTCTAGAGGGTGAAGGCGCCGCCATCTTTGGGCTGGCCTTCGACGCTGAGCAGTTCAAGCTTGAGGGTCTTGCCGCCCGGCGCAGGCCAGTCGATATGCTGGCCCACTTGCAAGCCCAGTAAGGCACTGCCCACCGGCGCAAGGATCGAGATCTTGCCTTGGTCGGCATTCGCGTCCTTGGGGTAGACCAGGGTCAGGTGATAGTCCTTGCCACTGCCTTGTTCACGGCAGTGCACGCTGGAGTTCATGATCACGACAGTTGGGGGCACTTCATCGTGGCCAACCACATCGGCGCGGTCGAGTTCGGTTTGCAACGCTTCGACGCCGGGAGTTTCGTCGCCCAAGCGGTCGATCAGCTGCTCAAGACGCTGCACGTCGAGACGGGTAAGAATGATGGAAGGTGCGGTCATGATTCAGGCAGACTCCTTTTTTCTGCACAAAAAAAGCAAAACCCCGCCAGGAAAAGGCGGGGTTCTCACGGACCTCGATGAGTTGAGGTGTATCCGGACACTACCACAGCGACACAAATAAACAAGGCGGCGTCAGAGGCGTGCCTTGCGTTGCTCGGCTTCAGCGCAGATCACCCGGCGCCGCGCATCGTCGGCGGAGCGCCATTCGCGGATATCTTCCACATGGCGGAAGCAGCCGAGGCAGACCTTCTGTTCGTCCAGGCGACACAAACTGATACAAGGTGATGGCACCGCCGGGCTGACATTACTGAACAGCGGCTTGGGCGGGCGTACAGGTGCAGGCTGGGTCACGGTCAGATCTCGTCCTGCCCCAACTCATCAAAGTCCAGCTCGACGCCGCTATACTCGTGGACCAGGCGGGTGAGCATCTCGCCCAACAATTCTTCGCTCTTGTCGCACTGCCATTTGCCGCTTTCTTCGTCGTAGTCGAAGTGAACGCCACCGGAACGCGCCGCCAGCCACAGCTGACGCAGCGGTTCCTGGCGACTGAAGATCAGTTGCTGGCCGCTCTCGAACTTGACGGTCAACACCCCGGCCGAGCTTTCCAGATCCACATCCAGGCCGCTGTCGTCGAAAATATCTTCCAGCTTCTCCTGTGTGGTATCCACCAGGTCGTGAAAACGGGCTTCGGTCAAACTCATTGTGGCAACCTCAAAAGTGTCTGGTTTTGCTCAAGCGCCGCACGATACGGACGCGCTTCACTGATTGCAAAGGATACCGATTTCATTACAGGCGGCAGTACGAAATATGCTCTAACAGCGTAACGCGCTTCGCAGTCATCTCGGCAAACCCCCGCCGGACGGGTATTGCGGCGCATAGGCAAGCTGGCGGGTGGTCGGTATACTCGGGCGCAATTAATGCATATTCAAGGATTTCGCCATGAAGCGCCTGATCTCTTCCCTTGCTGCGCTCGTCGCGGTCGCCTGTCTCGTCAGTGCCTGTGGTCAAAAAGGCCCGCTGTACCTTCCCGATGACAGCAAAGACCCGAATGAACAGGCGCAATCGTCGCAAAAGCCGTCAAAAGCGCATAAGCACGACACCTACTAAGGGACACTTATGGACGCTTTTAACTACCGGGACGGCGAGCTGTTCGCGGAAGGCGTGGCGTTGTCCGCGATTGCCCAACAGTTTGGCACCCCGACCTATGTGTACTCCCGTGCGCATATCGAAGCCCAATACCGCTCGTTCACCGACGCGCTCGACGGCGTACCGCACCTGGTGTGCTACGCGGTCAAGGCCAACTCCAACCTGGGCGTACTGAATGTCCTGGCGCGCCTGGGCGCCGGTTTCGACATCGTCTCCCGTGGCGAGCTGGAACGTGTACTGGCCGCCGGCGGCCAGGCTGACAAGATCGTGTTCTCCGGGGTCGGCAAGAGCCGCGATGACATGCGCCGCGCCCTGGAAGTCGGCGTACATTGCTTCAACGTCGAGTCCACCGACGAACTGGAGCGCCTGCAGCTTGTTGCCGCCGAAATGGGCGTACGCGCGCCGATCTCCCTGCGCGTCAACCCGGATGTCGACGCCGGCACCCACCCGTACATTTCCACCGGTCTCAAAGAGAACAAGTTCGGCATCGCCATCGCCGACGCCGAAGACGTGTACATCCGCGCCGCCCAACTGCCGAACCTGGAAGTGCTGGGCGTCGACTGCCATATCGGTTCGCAACTGACCACCCTGCCACCCTTCCTGGATGCGCTCGACCGCCTGCTGGCGCTGATCGACCGCCTGGGCGAGTGCGGCATCTACCTGCACCACATCGACCTTGGCGGTGGCGTGGGCGTGCGTTATCGCGATGAAGAACCACCGGCAATTGCCGACTATATCCAGGCCGTGCGCAAACGCATTGAAGGCCGCGACCTGACCCTGATGTTCGAGCCGGGCCGTTATATCGTCGCCAACGCTGGTGTACTGCTGACCCAGGTCGAGTACCTCAAGCACACCGAACACAAGGATTTCGCTATCGTCGATGCGGCGATGAACGACCTGATCCGCCCGGCGCTGTACCAGGCCTGGATGAATGTCACCGCCGTGACGCCTCGCGCAAGCGTTGCCCGCGCCTATGACATCGTCGGCCCGATCTGCGAGACCGGCGACTTCCTGGCCAAGGATCGTCAGTTGGCCCTGGAAGAAGGTGACCTGCTGGCCGTGCATTCGGCCGGTGCCTACGGGTTTGTCATGAGTTCCAACTACAACACCCGCGGGCGTACCGCCGAGGTGCTGGTGGACGGTGATCAAGCATTTGAAGTGCGTCGCCGCGAGACGGTAGCCCAGTTGTATGCTGGCGAAAGCCTGCTGCCGGAGTAAGCCATGCTGCTGCGTTTTACCAAGATGCACGGGCTGGGCAATGACTTCATGGTCCTCGACCTGGTCAGCCAGCACGCACACATCCTGCCCAAGCACGCCAAACAGTGGGGCGATCGCCACACCGGTATCGGCTTCGACCAGTTGCTGCTGGTTGAAGCGCCGAGCAACCCGGAGGTGGATTTCCGCTACCGGATATTCAACTCCGACGGTTCCGAAGTGGAACAGTGCGGCAACGGTGCGCGCTGCTTTGCGCGCTTTGTGCTCGACAAGCGCCTGACCGCCAAACGCCAGATTCGCGTCGAGACCAAGGGCGGCGTGATCGAACTGGATATCCGCAGTGACGGCCAGATCAGCGTCAACATGGGCGCGCCACGCCTGGTGCCGGCGGATATTCCGTTCCAGGCCACCGAGCAGGCCCTCAGCTACCCGCTGGATGTGGATGGCAAGACCGTGGATATCGCTGCCGTGTCCATGGGCAACCCCCATGCAGTGCTGCGGGTCACCGACATCAACAATGCCCCGGTGCACGCACTGGGGCCGAAGATCGAACATCACCCGCGCTTTCCGGCACGGGTCAATGTGGGCTTCCTGCAGGTGATCGACCGTACCCGTGCGCAATTGCGCGTATGGGAACGTGGCGCCGGCGAAACCCAGGCTTGCGGCACCGGTGCTTGCGCCGCTGCCGTGGCCGCGATCAGCCAGGGTTGGATGGATTCGCCGCTGCTGATCGACCTGCCCGGCGGACGCTTGTCCATCGAATGGGCAGGCCCTGGCCACCCGGTGATGATGACCGGGCCGGCCTCGCGTGTATACGAAGGACAGGTCCGTCTATGAGTGAGCCAAGCCAATGACCGATAAGCCTCAAGTACCCGCACACGCTACCCCGAGTGAAAGCCTGGAGGCCGCTGCTGTCGCGGCGTACCTTGAGGCTAATCCGGACTTCTTCGTAGAGCACGAAGAGTTGCTGCCGGCCCTGCGTATTCCCCACCAGCGCGGTGATACCGTGTCGCTGGTGGAGCGGCAGATGAAGATCCTGCGCGAGCGCAATATCGAAATGCGCCATCGGCTCTCCCATCTGATGGACGTGGCCCGCGACAACGACCGTTTGTTCGACAAGACCCGCCGCCTGATCCTGACCCTGATGGACGCCGCCAGCCTGGAAGAAACGGTGATCGCCGTGGAAGACAGCCTGCGCGAGGATTTCCAGGTGCCTTTTGTCAGCCTGATCCTGTTCAGCGATAACCCAATGCCGGTGGGTCGCTGGGTCACAGGTGGCGAGGCGCAGACGGCCATCGGTGGCCTTCTTTCCGAAGGCAAGACCGTCAGCGGCACCTTGCGCGAACATGAACTGGATTTCCTGTTCGGCGCCGAACAGCGCAAGCAGATCGGCTCTACTGCAGTCATTGCCCTCAGCCATCAGGGTTTGCACGGCGTATTGGCCATTGCCAGCCGCGACCCCGCACACTACAAGAGCTCGGTGGGCACTTTGTTCCTGACCTACATCGCCGAAGTGCTGGGCCGCGTCCTGCCACGCCACACCACCACCCTGCGCGCGGTGCGCTGACCATGGAGCGGCAACTGGACGCCTACTGCGCTCATCTGCGCAACGAGCGCCAGGTGTCGCCCCACACCCTCGAAGCCTATCGGCGGGACTTGAACAAGGTCCTGGCCTACTGCGAAAAGCAGCACATCGGCAGCTGGAAGGCCCTGGATATCCAAGCCCTGCGCAGCCTGATCGCACGGTTGCACCAGCAAGGCCAGTCCTCGCGCAGCCTGTCTCGGCTGCTGTCGGCGGTGCGAGGGCTTTATCACTACCTCAATCGCGAAGGCCTGTGCGACCACGACCCGGCCAATGGCCTGTCCCCGCCCAAAGGCGAGCGACGCCTGCCCAAGACGCTGGATACCGACCGCGCCCTGCAGTTGCTCGATGGCGCCGTGGAAGATGACTTCCTGGCCCATCGCGACCAGGCGATCCTTGAGCTGTTCTATTCCTCGGGCTTGCGCCTGTCGGAGCTGACCGGCCTTAACCTCGATCAACTGGACCTCGCAGATGGCCTGGTGCAAGTCCTCGGCAAAGGCAGCAAGACCCGCGTGTTGCCGGTAGGCAGGAAGGCCCGGGAAGCTCTCGAGCTATGGCTGCCGCTGCGCCTGTTGACCAACCCTGCGGACGATGCGGTGTTTGTCAGCCAGCAAGGCCGGCGCCTGGGGCCACGGGCGATTCAACTGCGGGTCAAGGCCGCCGGTGCGCGGGAGCTCGGGCAGAACCTGCACCCGCATATGCTGCGCCACTCTTTTGCCAGCCATCTGCTGGAGTCCTCCCAGGACCTGCGCGCCGTGCAGGAACTGCTCGGTCACGCCGATATCAAGACCACGCAGATCTACACCCACCTCGACTTCCAGCACCTGGCAACGGTGTACGACAGCGCCCATCCACGGGCCAAACGCATCAAGGGCGGCGACTCATGAGTATCAAGCTGATCACCTTCGACCTGGACGACACCCTCTGGGACAACGTACCCGTCATCATCAGCGCCGAAGCGTCGATGCGCGAATGGCTGGCGGTCAACGCCTCCAAGGTCGGGGACCTGCCCCTGGAGCATTTCGCCAGCCTGCGCCAGCAAGTATTGCAGCGCAATCCTGAACTCAAACACCGCATCAGCCTGTTGCGACATCGTGTTTTGGTGCATGCGTTCGAAGAGGCAGGTTATCCACAACCAGAAGCTGCACAGATGGCGGATGTCTGCTTTGAAGCGTTTATCCATGCACGCCACCAGCTCACCGTTTTCCCGGAAGCCGAGCCGATGCTCAAGGCGCTGCGCCAGCACTTTTTGCTGGGGGTGATCACCAACGGTAATGCCGATGTGCAGCGCGTGGGCCTGGCGGACTACTTTCACTTTGCCTTGCGCGCTGAAGATATCGGCATTGCCAAGCCGGATGCACGCTTGTTTGAAGAGGCGTTGCAGCGGGGCGGCGTGGATGCCAGTGCGGCAGTGCATGTGGGCGATCACCCTGGAGATGACATCGCCGGCGCACAGCAGGCGGGGCTGCGGGCGGTGTGGTTTAACCCGACGGGCAAAGTGTGGGAAGCCTCCAAGCGTCCGGATGCAGAGATTCGTAGCCTGACGGAGTTGCCGCAGTTGCTGCAGAGCTGGCAGTAACACCACATTTAGAACACCACAAGGCTCGGATAAATCATAAGGCGTGAAAAAGCCCGCAGCGACGGCGGGCTTTTTCGGCAAGCAGGAGGCAGACTCAGATGGGTCGGCTGCCGTACTTGTTGTCCGGCTTCTTCGGTGGATCAGCCACCACGTTGGGCTCGACTTCGACCACTTTGCCGCCTTTAGCGAGGAATTCTTCCATCGCACGGGCCAGGGCATCACGCTCTTTGTTCTTGGCTTCAACGCTTGGCAGCTCGTCTACCGAAACCGCAGCCTTGGCTTTGCCTTTGGCTTTGGGAGCCGCGTCATCGCCACCGCTTTCATCGACGTCCTCAGCAACGTCTTCGGCCGCTACTTCAAGACCTTCTTCGGTGTCGTCTTCATCACCTACTTCGAGGTCGTCTTGTTCCAGATCATCGTCGCTCATGTTCTACCTCATGACTTGCGAAAAGCAGATTAGTTATAGCCCAGCTTCACCCTCTGTCGAGGTCGCCGGAAAAAAATCAACATCCACCGGATAACCAGTGGCTTATGCCTCTTCACCCTGCAAGGTGGCGAGGACTTTACGAGCACCGCCATGATCACGGTGCTCGCCCAGATAAACACCTTGCCAGGTCCCTATCGCCAAGCGGCCGGCCTTGACCGGCAAACTCAGCTGGCAGCCCAGCAGACTGGCCTTGAAGTGCGCCGGCAGGTCATCCGGACCTTCGTCGTTGTGTTCAAACCCGGCGCGGCCTTGCGGCACCAGCAGGTTGAAAAACCGCTCGAAGTCACGGCGAACCGCCGGGTCGGCATTCTCGTTAATGGTCAACGAGGCCGAGGTGTGCTGCAGCCACAGATGCAACAGGCCCACACGACACGCCTTTAATTCAGGCAAGCCGGCAAGCAACTCGTCCGTTACCAGATGAAAGCCCCGGGGCTTGGCCCGCAGGGTAATCAGGGTCTGTTGCCACATACAGTTCTCCGCCCATCGGCGCGCATTCTAGCGCGCTCTGGGAAAAAACAAAGTGCCGAATACGCCTTCATAGCTGTAAGACATTTGCACCCTTGAAAGTGCCGCGTGGATCCCATCACAAAGTCGACAAAAAACCCACGCACCTTTAGCCACAGACAAACGCCAGGCAAAAAAATGCCCGGCAAGCCGGGCATCTTTTTTTCATGTGCTTACAAGTTGTAGCCGCGCTCGTTGTGCTGCGCCAGATCGAGGCCTACCGCCTCTTCCTCTTCGGTGACACGCAGGCCCATGACCATGTCCAGTACCTTGAGGATGACGAAGGTCACGATCGCCGTGTAGATCACAGTGAAGCCGACGCCTTTGCACTGGATCCAGACTTGGGCAGCAATGTCCGTCACGGTGCCGAAGCCGCCCAGGGCCGGGGCTGCAAACACACCGGTGAGGATCGCACCGACGATACCGCCGATACCGTGTACGCCAAAGGCGTCCAGGGAGTCGTCATAGCCAAGCTTGCGCTTGAGGCTGGTAGCGCAGAAGAAGCACACCACGCCGGCGACCAGGCCGATCACCAAGGCGCCCATCGGTCCCACGGTGCCAGCGGCTGGCGTGACAGCGACCAGGCCGGCCACCACGCCCGAGGCGATCCCCAGTGCGCTTGGTTTACCGTGGGTGATCCACTCGGCAAACATCCAGCCCAGTGCCGCAGCGGCGGTGGCGATCTGGGTAACCAGCATCGCCATGCCCGCAGTGCCGTTGGCCGCCGCGGCGGAGCCGGCGTTGAAACCGAACCAGCCGATCCACAGCATGGCCGCGCCCATCAGGGTATAACCCAGGTTGTGCGGCGCCATGGGGGTGGTCGGGAAGCCTTTGCGCTTGCCGAGCACGATGCACGCCACCAGGCCAGCCACACCAGCGTTGATATGCACGACGGTGCCGCCGGCGAAGTCCAGCACACCCCAGTCCCACATCAGGCCACCGTTGCCGCTCCAGACCATGTGCGCGATCGGCGCATAGACCAGGGTGAACCAGATCGCCATGAAGATCAGCATCGCGGAGAACTTCATACGCTCGGCGAAAGCACCGACGATCAGCGCTGGGGTGATGATGGCGAAGGTCATCTGGAAGGTGATGAACACCGCTTCCGGAAACAGCGCCGCAGGCCCGGTAATGCTGGCCGGGGTGACACCCGCCAGGAACGCCTTGCCCATGCCGCCGAAGAAGGAATTGAAATTGACAACGCCCTGTTCCATACCGGTGGTATCGAACGCGATGCTGTAGCCGTAGACGACCCACAGGATGCTGATCAGGCCAGTGATGGCAAAGCACTGCATCATCACCGACAGGATATTCTTGGAGCGGACCATGCCGCCGTAAAACAGCGCCAGGCCAGGGATAGTCATGAACAGCACCAGTGCGGTGGCGGTCAGCATCCAGGCAGTGTCGCCGGAGTTGAGGACTGGAGCAGCCACTTCATCTGCCGCCATGGCCAGGCCTGGCATTACGATGGACAGCAGGGCTCCGAGCCCTGCGAATTTACGCAGAGTCATATTGTTTTCTCCTGGGGCGTTGGGGTTTGGCGGCTTAGATTGCGTCGGTATCGGTTTCGCCGGTACGGATGCGAATAGCCTGTTCCAGATTGACCACGAAGATCTTGCCGTCACCGATCTTGCCGGTGTTGGCCGCCTTGGTTATCGCCTCGATAACCCGGTCAAGATCCTTGTCGTCAATGGCGACATCGATCTTCACCTTCGGCAGGAAATCGACCACGTATTCCGCGCCGCGATACAGCTCGGTATGACCCTTCTGCCGACCGAAGCCCTTGACCTCAGTAACGGTAATGCCCTGCACGCCGATCTCGGACAGTGACTCGCGTACATCGTCCAACTTGAACGGCTTGATGATGGCAGTGACTAGCTTCATGAAAACTCTCTCCCGAATTGGTGGACTTGCCCCAGGAAAACAAACCCGTCTCAAGTCTAAGCGCAGCGCCTGGCTTTGTAACGCATCGTCGCCTCGGCATATGCCGTCACGACGCCAGCGAACCACTGGTGACGAAACCTTTACCCCCTGATCCCTCGGCGCACTGCATTCGTCACAGCGACTGCGTCAGTGCATGGGTCATGATCGTCTAAGCAGAAACCTTGCCAGCTCCGTAAAAGCCACTGAAAACAGTCCTTTGCCCACTTGTGCCCACCCTCGAGGCGTTTGCGCGGCGGCAATGCGCATCAAAACAGTGCGCGGCTGCCCACCCCACTGCGCGAAAAGCGTGCGCAGCGGGGACGTGAAAAGACTATAGACGCTGCGTGATACACTGCCGGCCAACTGTTTTCCGGACTACTTCCCATGCTCGCGCCCAAAGACTTCCTCGACGCCCTGAGCGGCCACGCCTCTCGCCTGTTCAGCGGCGACACCCCGCTGCCTCGCAATGAAATCGAAAGCCAGTTCAAGGCCCTGCTGCAAAGTGGCTTCAGCAAGCTCGACCTGGTCAGCCGTGAAGAATTCGATAGCCAAATGGTGGTGCTCGCCCGCACGCGTGCGCGATTGGAGAGCCTGGAGGCGAAAGTGGCAGAACTGGAAGCGCGGCTGACGCCAACGTCGGCTGAATAAACGCAGTCCATGTGGGAGGGGGCCCCCGATAGCAGTGTGTCAGTCACCATTAATATTGGCTGATGCATCGCCATCGGGAGCAAGCCCCCTCCCACATTTGTTATGCATTGCACCACGGATACGTTCTGTAAAACCTTCCCCGCCTCGCTCTTCCCCCCTCGTCTACCCTTGAAGAACCCGCAGGAAGCGGCCCTCCCTTTCAAGGAACGAGCATGTCCCTCGCCATCGTCCACAGTCGCGCCCAGCTCGGCGTCGAAGCCCCTGCCGTCACCGTCGAAGTGCATATGGCCAATGGTCTGCCATCACTGACACTGGTGGGTTTGCCGGAGACGGCGGTGAAAGAGAGCAAAGACCGCGTGCGCAGTGCCATCCTGAATTCGGCGCTGCAATACCCAGCACGTCGCATCACCCTCAACCTCGCGCCCGCCGACCTGCCCAAGGACGGCGGGCGTTTTGATCTTGCGATTGCGCTGGGGATCCTCGCGGCCAGCGTGCAGGTGCCGGCGTTGATGCTCGATGAGGTGGAGTGCCTGGGAGAGCTGGCGCTATCCGGTGAGGTGCGGGCGGTAAAGGGTGTGTTGCCGGCGGCACTGGCAGCGCGCAAGGCTGGGCGCACCGTGATAGTGCCCCGAGCCAATGCCGAGGAAGCGTGCCTGGCGTCCGGGTTGAAAGTGATCGCCGTGGATCATTTGCTGCAGGTGGTGGCGCACCTGAATGGACACGTGCCGATTGAACCCTACACATCTGACGGCCTGCTGTATTTGAACCAACCCTACCCGGACCTGATCGAAGTACAGGGCCAATTGGCGGCCAAGCGTGCGCTGCTGATCGCCGCGGCCGGCGCGCATAACCTGTTGTTCAGTGGCCCCCCGGGCACCGGTAAAACCCTGCTCGCCAGCCGGCTTCCGGGTTTGCTGCCGCCGCTGAGCGAGCAGGAAGCCCTGGAAGTAGCAGCGATCCAATCCGTGGTCAGCCTCCAGCCCCTGAGCCATTGGCCTAACCGCCCGTTCCGGCAACCACACCATTCGGCATCCGGGCCGGCACTGGTGGGGGGCGGCTCGAAGCCGCAACCGGGGGAAATCACCCTGGCCCACCACGGGGTGCTGTTCCTGGATGAACTGCCGGAGTTTGATCGTAAGGTGCTGGAAGTGCTGCGCGAGCCATTGGAGTCGGGGCATATCGTGATCTCCCGAGCCCGTGACCGGGTGAGGTTCCCGGCGCGCTTTCAACTGGTCGCGGCGATGAACCCCTGCCCTTGCGGCTACATGGGCGAGCCCAGTGGGCGTTGCCGGTGCACGCCGGAGCAGATCCAGCGCTATCGCAACAAGCTCTCCGGGCCGTTGCTGGACCGGATTGACTTGCACCTGACCGTAGCCCGGGAGACCACTGTGCTGACCCCCTCCCAGCAGGCCGGCGACACCACCGCTCAGGCATCCGCCCAGGTGGCCGAGGCCCGGGAGCGCCAGCAACAGCGCCAGGGCTGTGCCAATGCGTTCCTGGATCTGCCTGGACTACGCGAACACTGCCGCTTGGAGAAAGCCGATGAACACTGGCTGGAGAACGCCTGTGAACGGCTGACGTTATCCCTGCGCGCAGCACACAGGTTACTCAAGGTAGCGCGTACGCTCGCGGACCTTGAGCAAGTAGACGGCATCGTTCGCCATCATTTGGCGGAGGCATTGCAGTACCGACCGGCCGCGATTGGCTAGCAGCGGTCAGGAGAACCCCAGCAGCAGCCTCGCCACTTCCAGCACCTCATCCAATGCCGCTTCTGCCGACTCGGTGGAAGGCTTGAGCATCAGGTCATCGGCATAGCCCATCGCCAGGGCAAAAATCTGCCGTGCAGCGCGTTGGGGCGACTCGCAGTGAAACGCGCCGGAGGCAACGCCGCGCTCGATCACCTCGGCAAGCATGCCTTGCCATTGAGCGTTGATCGCCAGGTAAGCCTGGGCCATTTGCCCGTCGTGCATGGCCTCGTCCCAGGCGTCGAGCCAGAGCGCCCAACCGGCATCGGCAGTGCTGGGCAGGCAGTCGTGCAAGAACCCCACGAGCGCCTCCTGCGGTGGCACATCAGCCAAGGGCTCGCGCACTTCGTCCAATTGCTCATTGGCAAAACGCACAAAGGCTTCGCGGCGCAGTTCATTCCAGTCGCTGAAGTAGTGATAAACGTGACTGCGCGACAGCCCGGCATGTTCGGCCAGGTCACGGGTGGATACATCGGCAAAACCCTTGCTGCGAAACAGCTCCAGGGCGGCGGCGATGATCTGGTCTTTACGGTCGATACGCGACATTGAGCAATTCCTTCGAGCGTGGACAGATAAGCGGCGCTTGCTTTTTGAGCGATCGCTCAAGGATACTTGAGCAGTCGCTCAATAATAGCGTCTATCACTCCTTTGGTGCACCCCATGACATCCGTCACCCCACACATTCTGATCGAAGAAAGCAAGAAAATCGGCCAACAGTCCGCCAGTCAGACGCTCAAAGCTATTGCCAAAGCCTATCCCGGCAAGCTGTCATGCACCTTGTCGCTGGTGGCGCTGGAGAACGCACTGTTGTTGGCTTACCCGCTGTTTGCCGGGTTCGCGGTGGATTCGATTATCCGCGGCGATACCACCAGTGCGTTGCTCTATGCCGCCGTGGTCATGGCGTTCTGGGCCGTAGGGGCGGCACGACGGGCACTGGACACGCGCACGTTCACGCGCATTTATGCCGACCTCGCGGTGCCGGTCATTCTCAACCAGCGCCTACAGAACCACAGCACCTCGAAATCGGCGGCACGGGTGGTGCTAGCACGGGAGTTTGTCGACTTCTTTGAAAAACACGTGCCGATCATTGCCACAGCGTTAGTGTCGATTGTGGGCGCGGCGGTGATGTTGATCGTGATTGAACCATGGGTAGGCATGGCATGCCTGGCCGCGCTGCTGCTGTGCATCACCTTGTTGCCACGCTTTGCCGAACGTAATCAGGCGCTGCACGAGCGCCTGAACAACCGCTTGGAAAAAGAGATCGGCCTGGTCGAAAAGGTCGGCGCGCCAACCCTGCGACGCCATTACCAGGTGCTGTCACGCCTGCGTATCTGGCTGTCAGACCGCGAGGCCGCGGCGTTCCTGTTTATCGGCGCGATCGCAGCCTTACTGTTCGTGGTTGCGATCAGCCAGTTGGCCATGACCCCAGCGGTCAAGGCTGGCCACATCTACGCGGTCATGACCTATCTGTGGACCTTCGTCACCAGCCTGGACGAAGCGCCAGGCATGGTCGACCAACTGGCGCGGCTCAAAGACATCGGCAAGCGCGTGGATCCAGGGCTTGGGGAGCCCTGAACCTCAACGAAACCGGTCGACCTCCTGACGCAAGCCAGCCGCCAAGGTCTCCAGCTCCTTGGCGGTAACCGCCAGGTTCGACACCACTTCGCGCTGTTCGCTGTTGGCCAGTGCAATGCTCTGCAAGTTGCTGCTGAGCAATGTGGCAGTACTGCTTTGCTCTTGGGTCGCGGTGGTGATCGCAGCGAACTGCTGGCCGGCCGAGCGGCTTTGCTCGTCGATACGCGCCAGGGCCGAGGCCACGGCGGCGTTACGCGACAGGCCTTCCTGCATCAGCACATTGCCGTGTTCCATGGTGCTGATGGCATTGCCGGTTTCCTGCTGGATGCTCTGGATCATCGTGGAAATTTCATCGGTGGCCTGACGGGTGCGCGACGCCAGGTTGCGCACCTCGTCGGCGACCACGGCGAAACCCCGACCCTGTTCACCGGCGCGGGCGGCTTCGATGGCGGCGTTGAGCGCCAGCAGATTGGTCTGTTCAGCGATGGACGTGATTACGCCAACGATCCCGCCGATTTCCTGGGAGCGCTGGCCCAGGGTGTTGATCACCGCAGCGGTGCTGTTCAGGGCGGTGGCGATATGCTCCAGGGAGGATGACGCCTCCTGCATCGAGTCGCGGCCAATGCGGGTCTGCTGGGCATTTTCTTGCGCCAGGCGCTCGGTGTTGCCCATGTTGTCGGCGATGTTCAACGAAGTGGCGCTGAATTCTTCCACCGCGCCGGCCATGCTGGTGATTTCGCCGGACTGCTGCTCCATGCCTTCATAGGCACCACCGGACAAACCTGACAGCGCCTGGGCGCGGCTGTTGACCTGTTCGGCAGCGTTGCGGATATGGGAAACCATGGTCGACAGCGCGTCGCCCATCTGGTTGAAGCTACGCGCCAACTGGCCGATCTCGTCATGGCTGGACACGTTGAGGCGTGCGCTCAAGTCACCCGCGCCCAGGGCTTCTGCCTGGCGCACCAGGTCGCTCAGTGGCGCCAGCTTGCTGCGCAACAGCCACACCGTGGCACCCACTGCCAGCAACATCGCCAGCACACTGCCGATTACCAGGCGGATACCGACTTCCCAAGTCACGGCGCGAATCTCAGCCTTGGGCATGCTCGCTACCACCGCCCATGGGCCGCCGTCGAACGGCACCGAAACGCTGTAGAAGTCCTCGTGCTTGTCGCTCCAGAAGCGGCCAGCTCCCGGTTTCTTTGCCAGGTCGAGCATCACCGCAATGGCCTCATCCGGCGCCTGCACGCCAGCTGGCGCCACCAACCAGTGTTTCTGCTCATCAAGCAGCGCAAGGGAGCCTGTCTGGCCAATACGGAAGCGTTTGAGATTTTCAAACTGGGCATTCTGGGCGTCGGTGTAATCAAAACCGATGAACAGCACGGCGATGACCTTGCCGCTGCTGTCACGCACCGGGCTGTATTGGGTCATGTAGGAACGGTCGAACAACACCGCACGACCGATATAGGTCTGCCCCTCGGCAACGCGCTGGTAAGCCGCGCCCTGACGGTCCAGCACAGTGCCGATAGCGCGGTTGCCATCCTGCTTGGTCAGCGAGGTGCTGACGCGGATAAAGTCGTCGCCGCTGCGCACGAACACCGTGGCCACGCCGCCGGACATCTGCTTGAACTCATCCACCTCTTCGAAATTGTTGTTCAGCACCTCGTTACCCAGGTAAAGACTCGGGGTCTGCACACCAGCCACCGCCACCGGTTGGTCAGCACGCACACTCAAGCCGGCGACGAAGCGCTTTTCAAACAGCCCGCTCAAACGCTGGGTACTTTCGCGCAAGGTGCTGTGGAAGGTATTGAGCTGGTCGGCGAGCAAGCGCGCTTCGCTGGCCAAGTGCTCCTCACGGGTGTCGAGGTTGGCGGAGTCGAGGGAACGCAGGGCGAATACGGTACTGCCGCTGATAACGACAGCCAGAATCACGGCAAGTGCGAGACCTAACTGGGAGGCAATCCGGGCACGAGGTTGAGACATGGGAGCTCCTGGCCGAGGCCAGGATCATCCTGATCTCTTAGCGCTGCTCGGCAAATTATTCTAGTGGGAAACGTTGGTGCACGATGGTTCCAACACCCCTTCTTCGGCGGCATTTGCCAATACTTGAGAGAATTACAGGGGTATCGCGCAAACGATTGCACGACCACTTAAGTCCACTCAATCTAGGCGCTCGACCCGAGGCAATTCCATCGCCTTGACTTCGCTTTGAAGAAACTCCGCCAAGCGCCGCAAACGCTCGCCGCCTGGACGGGTTTTCGGCCACACCAGGTAGTAGTTTTCCCTACTGGCGACCGCCGTGGGCCAGGGCAGGCTCAGCCGACCTTGCGCCACATCCTCAGCCACCATCAGCAGATCGCCCATGGAAACGCCATAGCCTCGCGCCGCAGCGATCATGCCCAGTTCTAGGGTATCGAATACCTGCCCGCCCTTGAGGGATACCTGGGACGACAACCCCATGCGTTCCAGCCAGTTGCGCCAGTCGCGACGGTCGGGGGTGGGGTGCAGCAATTCCGCACTCGCCAGGCGCGCGGCGTCCCAAGGACCATCGTCCAGCAGGTTCGGCGCGCCGACGGGGATCAGCAACTCCGGGAACAAGTAACAGGCGTCCCAGTCCGCCGGAAAATGCCCGTAGCTCAGCAACACCGCACAGTCGAAGGGCTCCTGGTTGAAGTCCACCTCGTCTACGCTCATCCACGCGCTGGTCAGTTGCACCTCATTGCCCGGCTGCAATGCACGGAAGCGACTCAACCGCGCCAGCAGCCAGCGCATGGTCAATGTGGACGGCGCTTTCATGCGCAGGATGTCATCTTCGGCGTTCAGGGTATGACAGGCGCGCTCCAGCGCGGCGAACCCTTCGCGCACTCCGGGCAACAACAGGCGTGCGGCTTCGGTGAGCTGAAGGTTGCGGCCACTGCGCTGGAACAGGCGGCAAGCGAAGTGCTCTTCAAGGGTGCGGATATGGCGGCTGATCGCACTCTGGGTAATGGACAACTCCTGCGCCGCACGGGTGAAGGAGTTGTGTCGCGAAGCGGCTTCGAATGCACGCAGGGCATACAGCGGAGGAAGACGACGAGACATTGGGAAAGCTCCGACGGCGCAATATCGGCACCCTACCAGAATCAATCCAGCATGACTTTTAATCATGCGAACGATCGCATTTATCCTTTTGTGCAGTGGCCGCAAAGCGCAGAGAATCAATCCTCTCTCCAACCCCCTGACTATTAGAGCGTGATGATCATGCAACATCCGGCACGTTCCGAGCTCTGGGCCATTCTGCGGCTGTCGGGGCCGTTGATTGCTTCACAGTTGGCGCACATGCTGATGGTGTTGACCGACACCCTGATGATGGCGCGCCTGAGCCCCGAGGCCCTGGCCGGTGGTGGCCTGGGCGCGGCGAGCTATTCGTTCGTGGCGATCTTCTGCATCGGCGTGATTGCCGCCGTGGGCACCCTGGTCGCCATTCGCCATGGCGCAGGCGATATCGACGGCGCCACGCGCCTGACCCAGGCCGGGCTGTGGCTGGCATGGTTGATGGCTCTGGCGGCGGCATTGCTGCTGTGGAACTTGAAACCGGTGCTGCTGATGTTCGGCCAGACCGAGACCAACGTGCACGCGGCCGGGCAATTCCTGACGATCCTGCCCTTCGCCCTGCCCGGCTACCTGAGCTTCATGGCACTGCGCGGCTTCACCAGCGCCATCGGCAAAGCCACGCCGGTAATGGTGATCAGCCTGTGCGGTACGGTGGTCAATTACCTGCTCAACCACGCGCTGATCGAAGGCATGTTCGGCCTGCCGAAGCTGGGCCTGATGGGGATTGGCCTGGTGACCGCCATCGTTGCCAATGGCATGGCCCTGGCCCTGATGTGGTACATCCGCAGCAACCGCGCCTACGCGGCTTACCCGCTGAGCACCGGCCTGCTACGCCTCAATACCCAATACCTGCGCGAGCTGTGGCGCCTGGGCCTGCCGATTGGCGGCACCTATGCAGTGGAGGTCGGGCTGTTCGCCTTTGCCGCGCTGTGCATGGGCACGATGGGCAGTACGCAGTTGGCGGCGCATCAGATCGCCCTGCAGATTGTCTCGGTGGCGTTCATGGTGCCGGCGGGGATGTCCTATGCAGTGACCATGCGCATCGGCCAGCATTATGGCGCCGGCCAGTTGTTGCAGGCACGCATGGCCGGGCGGGTCGGCATCGGCTTTGGTGCCATGGTGATGTTGGGGTTTGCCGTGGTGCTGTGGCTGTATTCCGACCCGCTGATCGGGTTGTTCCTCGATCATGACGACCCCGCGTTCCATGACGTCATCGTCCTGGCCGTCAGCCTGCTGGCCGTCGCCGCCTGGTTTGAATTGTTCGACGGGGTGCAGACCATCGCCATGGGCTGCATCCGTGGCTTGAAGGACGCCAAAACCACCTTCCTGGTGGGGCTGGGCTGTTACTGGCTGATCGGTGCACCTTCGGCCTGGCTGATGGCGTTCACGCTAGGCTGGGGGCCAACCGGCGTGTGGTGGGGCCTGGCACTGGGCCTGGCGTGTGCGGCGGTGAGCCTGACGTGGGCATTTGAGGCGAAGATGAAGCGGATGATTCGGCAGGAGCCTGAAATGCAGCCTGCCTTTCAGGCCGCTCAAACAGAATAAAGCCCTGCTCGGTCAGAACTGTGGGAGGGGGCTTGCTCCCGATTGCTGAGTGTCAGTCACTGCATTTGCTGACTGACGCACCGCTATCGGGAGCAAGCCCCCTCCCACATTTTTAATGGCGTTCGCAACTTAGCCCGGCAAAGCCTGTTGGCTTTGCCCAAACATCAGGTATTCGACCAATTCCGGCAATGGCAACGGCTTGCTGATCAGGTAACCCTGGGCCTGGTCGCACCCGAACAAGCGCAGCAATGCCAACTGCTCCGGCGTCTCTACACCTTCGGCCACCACTTCCAGGTTGAGGTTGTGGGCCAGGTTGATCATCGCGTGCACCAACTTGCGGTTTTCCTCGCGTTCTTCCATGCCACCGACAAAGCTCTTGTCGATCTTCAACAAGGCGATCGGCAGGCTGTTGAGGTGCACGAACGACGAAAAGCCGGTGCCGAAGTCATCCAGGGAGAACCGCACACCGAGTCGGCCAAGGGCGTCCATGGTCTGCTTGACCAAGTCGCTGCGGCGCATCACGGCAGTTTCGGTCAGCTCGAACTCCAGCCATTGCGCTTCTACACCGCGCTCGGCGATCAGGCGGCTGAGGGTTGACAGTAATTGGCTGTCCTGGAACTGGCGGAACGACAGGTTGACCGCCATGTGCAGCGGTGGCAGGCCGCGCTCGCGCAGGTCTTGCATGTCGCGCAGGGCCCGGGATATCACCCAGTAGCCCAATGGCACGATCAGGCCGCTCTGCTCGGCCAGCGGCACGAACTCGCTGGGCGGCAACAAGCCGCGCTCACCGTGGCGCCAACGCACCAAGGCCTCGAGACCGACGATATGGCCGTCGTCCAGGTCCAGGCGCGGCTGGTAGTGCAGTTCCAACTCGTCGCGGCGCAGGGCCCGGCGCAGTTCACTTTCCAGGTCGGCCAGGCTGCGTGCATTGCGGTTGATGCGTTCGTTGAAGATATGAAAGGTGCAGCCCTGGGTACTTTTGGCCTGCTGCATGGCGATATGGGCGTGCCACATCAGCGGGTCGGCGCCGGCTCGGGCGCGGGCATGGGCCACCCCCAGGCTGCAGCCGATCAGCAGGCTTTCACCATCCACCCAATAGGGCTCGGCCATCACTTCGGTAATCCGCTCAGCCATCCACTCGGCACGCTGCGGCGCCCGGCGGGTATCGATCAGCAAGGCAAACTCATCGCTGCCCAGGCGTGCCAGTTGGTCGCCGGCTTCGAGCTGGCTCTTGAGCCGCGAAACCACTTGCAGGATCAAGCGGTCACCAGCCTGATGGCCGAGGGCGTCGTTGGCATGACGGAAGTTGTCCAGGTCCAGGTGGCCGAGGGCCAGGCCGCGGCCTTCGTTTTCCACCAGCCGCGCCGCCAGCAGGGTCTGGAAACCCTGGCGATTGGCGATACCGGTGAGCGGGTCCTGCTCGGCCAGACGCTGCAAGGTGTTCTCCAGCACGCCGCGCTCGCGCACATGGCGCAAGCAGCGGCGCAGTGTGTCGGCGTCCAACGCATCCTGGATCAACCAGTCGCTGACACCCAGCGGCGCAACCAATGGTTCCTGCTCCAGCAGCAATACACACGGCAAGCTGCAACGGCCGGGGCCGGGTTGCAGGCTCGGTGTGGTCAATAGCACAGCACCCTGGTCGTCATCGAACAGACGACTCACCGAGTCCCAGTTGGGCGCACTGATCAGCACAGCCCCCTCGCCCATCGGCGCCAGGCACTCGCGCAACAACGCTGCCCACGCAGGCGTATCGGCCAGCAGCAGCAAACGCAAGGGTTCGACAGGCGTAGACACGCTAACTCCCTAGACTCGGCAAAATTTCGTTGGCGGTGGCATTATGACGTGCGGCCTGGCAATGATAAATGCATGACAAATGCATGGCAGATGATAGGTGTTATCAAACACGCAGACTGTGAAAAATAGTCTGAGTATTCCCCACATCCTGCGGCAAAGTAGCAAAACCGGCAAATTTAGATCGAGTGGTACGTCACACCGTCGTTCTATGGCAGCAGAATCTTTCCAGCCTGTTAAAATGCCCGCCCTTTTGAACAACGACTCCTTAAATTCCGTATGTCCCGACTCAATCCCCGGCAGCAAGAAGCCGTGAACTACGTCGGCGGCCCTCTATTGGTGCTCGCCGGCGCCGGCTCCGGCAAGACCAGCGTGATCACCCGCAAGATCGCGCACCTGATCCAGAACTGCGGTATCCGTGCCCAGTACATCGTCGCCATGACCTTTACCAACAAGGCGGCGCGGGAAATGAAAGAGCGGGTCGGCACCTTGCTCAAAGGCGGCGAAGGCCGTGGCCTCACGGTGTGTACCTTCCACAACCTGGGCCTGAACATCATCCGCAAGGAGCATGTGCGGCTGGGCTACAAGCCGGGCTTCTCGATCTTCGACGAGACCGACGTCAAGGCCCTGATGACCGACATCATGCAGAAGGAATACGCGGGCGACGACGGCGTCGACGAGATCAAGAACATGATCGGCGCCTGGAAAAACGACCTGATCCTGCCCGCCGAGGCCCTGGAAGCCGCACGCAACCCCAAGGAACAGACCGCCGCCATCGTCTACACCCACTACCAGCGCACGCTCAAGGCGTTCAACGCGGTGGACTTCGACGACCTGATCCTGCTGCCGGTCAAGCTGTTCCAGGAACACCAGGACATCCTGGAGAAGTGGCAGAACAAGGTGCGCTACCTGCTGGTGGACGAATACCAGGACACCAACGCCAGCCAGTACCTGCTGGTGAAATTGCTGATCGGCACGCGCAACCAGTTCACCGTGGTGGGCGACGACGACCAGTCGATCTACGCCTGGCGCGGCGCCCGCCCGGAAAACCTGATGCTGCTCAAGGTCGACTACCCGTCCTTGAAAGTGGTGATGCTGGAGCAGAACTACCGCTCCACCAGTCGCATCCTGCGCTGCGCCAACGTGCTGATCTCCAACAACCCCCACGAGTTTGAAAAACAACTGTGGAGCGAGATGGGTCATGGCGATGAGATCCGCGTGATCCGCTGCCGCAACGAGGATGCCGAAGCCGAGCGTGTGGCCGTGGAAATCCTCAGCCTGCACCTGCGCACCGACCGGCCCTACAGCGATTTTGCGATCCTGTACCGCGGCAACTACCAGGCCAAGCTGATCGAGCTGAAACTGCAACACCACCAGGTGCCGTATCGCCTCTCGGGCGGCAACAGCTTTTTCGGGCGCCAGGAAGTGAAAGACCTGATGGCCTACTTCCGGCTGATCGTGAACCCGGACGACGACAACGCCTTCTTGCGCGTGATTAACGTGCCGCGTCGGGAAATCGGCTCCACCACCCTGGAAAAGCTCGGTAACTACGCCACTGAACGCAAGATTTCCATGTATGCCGCCACCGACGAAATCGGCCTGGGCGAGCATCTGGATACGCGCTTCACAGACCGCCTGTCGCGCTTCAAGCGCTTCATGGACAAGGTCCGCGAGCAATGCGCCGGCGAAGACCCGATCAGTGCCCTGCGCAGCATGGTCATGGACATCGACTATGAGAACTGGCTGCGCACCAACAGCTCCAGCGACAAAGCCGCGGATTACCGCATGGGCAACGTCTGGTTCCTGATCGAGGCGCTGAAAAACACCCTGGAAAAAGACGAAGACGGCGAAATGACCGTCGAGGACGCCATCGGCAAGCTGGTACTGCGCGACATGCTCGAGCGCCAGCAGGAAGAGGAAGACGGCGCCGAAGGTGTGCAGATGATGACCTTGCATGCCTCCAAGGGCCTGGAATTCCCTTACGTGTTCATCATGGGCATGGAAGAGGAAATCCTCCCGCACCGCTCCAGCATCGAAGCCGACACCATCGAGGAAGAACGGCGCCTGGCCTACGTGGGCATTACCCGCGCGCGTCAGACCCTGGCCTTCACCTTCGCCGCCAAGCGTAAGCAATACGGCGAAATCATCGATTGTGCCCCCAGCCGGTTCCTCGACGAGTTGCCGCCGGATGACCTGGCCTGGGAAGGCAACGACGACACACCCACCGAGGTGAAGGCCGTACGCGGCAACACCGCCTTGGCGGATATACGCGCGATGTTAAAGCGCTAGAATCGACTACTTTTTAATCTACTTTCGGCGCCTGTTGCGCCATCAGAGGAAGTTTCCGTGGAAGCACTGCACAAGAAAATTCGCGAAGAAGGCATCGTGCTTTCCGATCAGGTACTCAAGGTCGATGCCTTTCTGAACCACCAGATCGACCCGGCGCTGATGAAACTGATCGGCGACGAATTCGCCGCGCTGTTCAAGGACTCGGGCATCACCAAGATCGTCACCATCGAGGCCTCGGGCATCGCCCCGGCGATCATGACCGGGTTGAACCTGGGCGTGCCGGTGATCTTTGCCCGTAAGCAGCAGTCGTTGACCCTGACGGAAAACCTGCTGTCGGCGACGGTGTATTCCTTCACCAAGAAAACCGAGAGCACCGTGGCGATCTCCCCGCGCCACTTGACCAGCAGTGACCGCGTGCTGGTGATCGATGACTTCTTGGCCAATGGCAAGGCGTCCCAGGCGCTGATCTCGATCATCAAGCAAGCGGGCGCGACCGTGGCCGGCCTGGGCATTGTGATCGAGAAGTCGTTCCAGGGTGGGCGTGCGGAGTTGGATGCGCAGGGTTATCGGGTTGAATCGCTGGCGCGGGTGAAGTCGTTGACCGGTGGCGTCGTCACCTTCATCGAGTAATTGGCTACACAGCAAATACCAGGTGAACACAGATCAAAATGTGGGAGGGGGCTTGCTCCCGATAGCAGTGGGTCAGCCAACTTATTTGGTGACTGATACACCGCCATCGGGAGCAAGCCCCCTCCCACATTGGGTTCAGGGTGTTTGTTAGTGCGCGGTGGCCTGTAGGCCCGCGAGCAGCAGGCGCTGGTACAAGTCCTCCTTCAATCCCTCCGGCTGATCCAGCCGCATCCGCTTCAAATGCTCGGGAAACGCCTCCGGCTCCGGCGCGTCGAGTGCCGCCTTGCCCAGCTCCAGAATCTCCGTCAGCTTGAATTTGCTCTTGAGCCAGTTCAACGCCCGCAACAAATCCCGCTCTTCATCTGTGAAATCACTGCCCAGCGGGTATTCAGGAAAGAGTCGTCGATGCCTGGTTTGAATTGCCTGCAGCCGTTGCGGCGTGTTGTCGCCAAAGCGCGGATCCAGCTGGAAATTCTTGGGCAACTTGCCGGCCTTTTGCGCCTGTTCGATCAACTCTCCCTGGAACCGTGAGTCGGTGATATTCAGCAGCGCTTCGATCACCTTGGCATCCGTCTGACCTCGCAAATCGGCAATGCCGTACTCGGTAATGACAATATCCCGCAGATGCCGGGGAATGGTGCAGTGGCCGTACTCCCAGACGATATTGGAACTGACCTCCCCTGCCGCCTCGCGCCAACTGCGCAGGATCAGGATCGAACGCGCACCTTCCAGCGCATGCCCCTGGGCCACAAAGTTGTATTGCCCACCAACACCGCTGAGCACGCGACCGTCTTCCAATTGGTCAGCCACACCTGCACCGAGCAGTGTCACCATGATTGCGCTGTTGATAAACCGCGCATCCAGACGCTGCAAACGCTTGAGTTCTTCCTGGCCGTATAGCTCGTTTATATAGCTGATGCCAGTCATGTTGAATTCGAGGCGCTTGGCATGGGTCATTTCCTGCAAGCGCTGGTAAAAACTGCGTGGCCCGAGGAAGAAACCGCCATGGATCGACACGCCATCGGGCTGGGCCGCATCCTCCAGCAAGCCGGCATTAGCCTGCGCCTGGGTCGTCACATCCGGGTAGACCTTGCGCCGGATAATCCCGGCGTCCGCCAGCACCAGCAGGCCGTTGACGAACATCTCGCTGCAACCGTAAAGGCCCCGGGCAAAAGGCTCGACACCACCTTCACGACTGATCAACGGCGCCCACTGATACACATCCAGGTCCGTCAGCAACAACCGGTAGGCTTCGTTATCAGCCTGGCGCGCCAGCAAGGCGGCGGTCAGCGCATCGCCCATGGAACCGATGCCGATCTGCAAGGTGCCGCCGTCACGCACCAGGGTGCTGGCATGCAAGCCGATAAAATGATCCTGAAAACCCACCGGCATGTTCGGGGTAGAAAACAGCGTGGTGCTGTCTTTTTCATCAAGCAGGTAGTCGAAGGCGTCCATACCCAGTTCGGCATCCCCAGGCATGTAGGGCAGATCGCTGTGGACTTGGCCGACAACGAGGATGATTTCCCCGGCTTCGCGGCGCTTGGCGATCATCGGCAGCAGGTCGAGGGTGATATCCGGGTTGCAGCTCAGGCTCAGGCGGTCGGGATGCTCGGCGCTGCTGGCAACCAGTTGCGCCACCAGGTTCAGGCCGGCAGCATTGATGTCGCGGGCGGCATGGCTGTAGTTGCTGCTGACGTAATCCTGCTGCGCCGACGTGCTGTGGAGCAGGCTGCCGGGCTGCATGAAAAACTGCTGCACCTGGATGTTCTTCGGCAGGCTGTCTTTATGCAGGTCGGCGAGAAAATCCAACTCGGGATAGTCGCCAAACACCCGTTCGATGAAAGGTTCGAGGAAGCGCTTCTGCAAGCCATCGCCCAAGGTTGGCCGACCCAGGCTCAACGCGGTGTAGATCGTCAGCGCCCGCTCCGGCAACTTGGCGATGCGCCGGTATAGCGCATTGGCAAACAGGTTGGGCTTGCCCAGGCCTAGGGGCATGCCCATGTGGATATGCGCCGGCAACCGCGCCAATACGTCGTCAACTGCTTGCTCGATTGAACACAACTGCACCATCCGACTGCTCCCGAACATTCCATGAATTGGAGTTGGACCGAGCTTGCCGCGTCTTTGCTGCAATGAACAGCCTCGAAACACAAAATCGCACGCACAAAAAAGCCGCTCGTAAGCGGCGTTTTTGGCGAAGATGGCTGATTACAGACCAGACATCTTCTTGATGGCGCCTTTGAGGTCTTCATCCGAGCAATCAGAGCAGGTGCCTTTTGGCGGCATGGCGTTGATACCGGTGATGGCCTTGGCCAGGATGCCGTCGAGGCCGCCCTGATGATCGGCGCGCTCTTTCCAGGCAGCGGTATCACCGATTTTCGGTGCTCCCAGCAAGCCAGTGCTGTGGCAAGCGTTACAATGCTTGGCGATAATCTCGTCTGGGGTTTTCGCACCGCCACCACCCGCCGCCACGGCGACTTCCATGCCCTTGCACTCCTGGCCCTGGACGCATACCTGGCCCACAGGCTCCAGGCGTTTGGCAATGTCATCGTTGTTCGCAGCTTGAGCGCTGACAGCCCATAGGGCCAGTACGGTTGCTGGTGCAGCCAGCATTTTCATAATTAGGTTCACGCGTTCACCCTCAATGGTGGCTATTCACGCCTGCGGCCACGGTTTCGCAGGCGGCGAAAGTATAACGGTTAGCCCGCCTGGCCGAAACAACCCTATTAAATAAAGGGAGATTCAACCTCACGGAATACTGCACGGGCGTCTCTACAACGTTGGCAGGACGCCTCTTCTGTTAAAAGTTCGCGGGCGTGGCTGCGCTGATTAGTCGCGCCGGCACGTCGAACGGGTTGCGAAAACGATGAGGCTTGGTGCTTTCAAAGTAGTAGCTATCGCCAGCTTCGAGCACAAAAGTTTCAAGACCGACCACCAATTCCAGGCGACCCTCCAGCAGGATCCCGGTTTCCTCGCCTTCGTGGGTGAGCATTTCTTCGCCCGTGTCGGCGCCCGGCGGGTAGATTTCGTTGAGAAATGCGATAGCCCGGCTCGGGTGTGCTCGCCCCACCAGCTTCATGGTGACGGCACCGTCAGAGATGTCGATCAGCTCATTGGCTTTATAGACGATCTGGGTCGGTATTTCCTGGAGGATCTCCTCGGAAAAGAACTCGACCATGGACATGGGGATACCGCCCAGCACCTTGCGCAAGGAGCTGATCGAGGGGCTGACGCTGTTTTTCTCGATCATCGAAATGGTGCTGTTGGTGACGCCCGCACGCTTGGCGAGCTCACGCTGGGAAAGACCTTTGAGTTTACGGATGGATTGCAGTCGTTCGCCGACGTCCAATGCAGGAGCCTCCTAGGATTCAGGCTTTGTTGTAATTGAGCGTTATCATGGCGACAGCGTTCAGTATTTACAACACTTGGGCCTAAATCCCGGACAGCTTGGTTCGTAGCCGGTGGCTAAGCCCCGGAATAGAGCCGTGGCACTCGGCGCAGATTGCAGAAGATCTGGTAAGGAATGGTCTCAGCGGCCACAGCGACGTCACTGGCGAGGATAGTCTTGCCCCACAGTTCCACAGTGGAACCAAGGCCCGCCTGGGGTACGTCGGTGAGGTCGACACAGAGCATGTCCATGGACACACGCCCCAGCAGTTGGCTGCGCTGGCCCGCCACCAGCACTGGCGTGCCGGTTGGCGCATGGCGCGGGTAGCCGTCGGCATAGCCCATGGCAACTACACCAACACGCATCGGCTTGGGCGTGACGAACTTGGCGCCATAGCCCACGGGCTCACCGGCTGGTAGCTCGCGTACGCAGATAACTTTGGACTCCAGGGTCATCACTGGCTGCAAACGGGCAGCGAGCGCCTGGTCTTCACCAAATGGCGTTGCACCGTAGAGCATGATGCCCGGGCGCACCCAGTCGCTGGTCATCGTCGGCCAGCCCAGCACCGACGGCGAATTGCGCAGGCTGACTTCGGCCGCCAGGCCTTTTCGCGCCGCTTCGAATACGGCCACCTGTTCATCACTGCGCACGCAATCGAGTTCATCGGCGCGGGCGAAGTGGCTCATCAATACGATCTTGGCGACCTTGCCGCTGGCCAGCAGGCGCTGATAGGCCTCGTGGTAATCCTTGGGATGCAGGCCGACACGGTGCATGCCCGAGTCCAGCTTGAGCCACACCGTCAACGGCTTGCTCAGGCGGGCCTGTTCGATGGCGTCCAACTGCCACAGCGAATGCACCACGCACCACAGGTCATGCTCGATGATCAGCGGCAGCTCGTCGGCCTCGAAAAACCCTTCCAGCAGCAGCACCGGCGCACGAATGCCGGCAGCACGCAATTCCAGGGCTTCCTCGATGCACGCCACGGCAAACCCGTCGGCCTCGGCTTCCAGCGCCTGCGCCACACGCACGGCACCATGGCCGTAGGCGTCGGCCTTGATCACGGCGAGGGCCTTGGCCCCCGTGACTTCACGGGCCAGTTGATAGTTATGGCGCAGGGCCTGGAGGTCGATCAGGGCACGGGCTGGACGCATGGCGGCGGGCTTCTAGGCAGCAAGGTGAAGAAAAAACCGGTGCCGACCAACAGCGTCGGCGCCGGGAGAGGGATCGTTATTAAGGCAGCGCAGCCACGACGGACAGCTCGACCAGGATTTGCGGCTCGCAGAGTTTGGCTTCAACCGTGGCCCGGGCCGGGGCAACGCCCTTGGGCAGCCACTTGTCCCATACCGCGTTCATGCCGGCGAAGTCAGCGTCGATGTCTTTCAAATAGATCGTCACCGACAGCAACTTGCTCTTGTCAGTGCCGGCCAGGTCCAGCAGACGCTCGATATTGGCCAGGGTTTCACGGGTCTGCTGTTCAATCCCGGCGCTCATGTCGTCGCCGACTTGCCCCGCCAGATACACGGTACCGCTGTGGACAACGATCTGGCTCATGCGCTCATTGATGAGCTGGCGCTGGATTGACATGTTTTGCGGACTCCTGGTGGTTGCCATAACGGGAAATATCGAGGCCTGCGGCGCTGATCTGCGGGGTTTTCCTGGCTATCAGGTCGGCCAGCAAGCGACCGGAGCCACAAGCCATGGTCCAACCGAGCGTGCCGTGGCCGGTATTCAGGAACAGGTTCTTGAATGGGGTCGCACCGACAATCGGCGTGCCGTCGGGCGTGGTCGGGCGCAGGCCGGTCCAGAAACTGGCTTGGGCCAAATCGCCGCCCTGAGGATAAAGGTCGTTGACGATCATCTCCAGGGTTTCACGTCTTTGCTGCTTCAGCGACAGGTCAAAACCGGCTATTTCAGCCATGCCACCAACACGAATGCGGTTGTCGAAACGGGTGATCGCGACTTTGTAGGTCTCGTCGAGAATAGTCGAGGTCGGTGCCATGGCCGGGTTGGTGATCGGCACGGTCAGCGAGTAGCCCTTGAGCGGGTATACCGGTGCCTTGATCCCCAATGGCTTGAGCAGCTTCGGCGAATAACTGCCAAGGGCCAGGACGTAGCGGTCGGCGGTTTCCAGCTTGCCGTCTATCCACACACCGTTGATGCGATCGCCCGCGTAGTCGAGACGCTGGATGTCCTGCTCAAAGCGGAACTCCACACCCAACTGCTTGCACATATCAGCCAGGCGCGTGGTGAACATCTGGCAGTCGCCAGTCTGGTCATTCGGCAAACGCAGGGCACCGGCGAGGATATCCGTGACGCTGGCCAGGGCCGGTTCAACCCGGGCAATGCCGGCGCGATCAAGCAGTTCGAAGGGCACGCCGGACTCCTGCAGCACGGCGATGTCCTTGGCGGCACCGTCGAGCTGGGCCTGGGTGCGGAACAGCTGGGTCGTACCGAGGCTACGGCCTTCGTAGGCAATGCCGGTCTCGGCGCGCAACTCGTCAAGGCAGTCACGACTGTACTCGGACAGGCGCACCATGCGCTCCTTGTTCACCGCATAGCGGCTGGCCGTGCAGTTGCGCAGCATCTGCGCCATCCACAGGTATTGATCGATGTCGGCGGTGGCCTTGATCGCCAGCGGCGCGTGGCGTTGCAACAACCACTTGATGGCCTTGAGCGGCACGCCCGGCGCAGCCCATGGGGATGCGTAGCCAGGAGAGACCTGGCCGGCGTTGGCGAAACTGGTTTCCATGGCAGCGGCAGGCTGACGATCGACCACGACAACGTCGAAGCCGGCCCGCGCCAAATAGTAGGCACTGGTTACCCCAATGACGCCGCTACCCAAGACCAGAACGCGCATTTTTATATCCTCATCACGGGCTTAGCCGCTGACGTGTGTTATTCGAGCAATGATGGGCGCAGTATAAAAAGCAATCACCAGTGCATTTCACTATATAAATACCTATATTTGGCGACAATTCTCGGCAAAAACCCTTTTCACAGAGGCGTATCCCCTATGCGTACCAACACCCAGACCAAGCGGGAGCTGGACAAGATCGACCGCAATATCCTGCGCATCCTGCAAACCGATGGGCGTATTTCGTTCACGGAGTTGGGGGAAAAGGTCGGGCTGTCCACCACGCCCTGTACCGAACGGGTACGGCGCCTGGAGCGCGAGGGGATCATCATGGGCTACAACGCGCGGCTCAACCCCCAGCATTTGAAGGGAAGCTTGCTGGTATTTGTCGAGATCAGCCTCGATTACAAGTCCGGCGATACCTTCGAAGAGTTTCGCCGCGCCGTGCTGAAACTGCCCCATGTACTGGAGTGCCACTTGGTTTCAGGGGACTTTGACTATCTGGTAAAGGCGCGGATTTCCGAAATGGCTTCGTACCGCAAATTGCTCGGCGATATCTTGCTCAAGCTGCCCCATGTGCGCGAATCCAAGAGCTATATCGTGATGGAAGAGGTGAAAGAGAGCCTTAACCTGCCGATTCCGGATTGAATGACACAATGTGGGGGCTTGCTCCCACATTGACCGTGCATCCGCTAGACCAGTACCTGCCGGGTGCTCGCCATGTACTCATGGATCTGCTTTTCCACCCTTGGATGAATCAGCTCCACCGGCCCCCGTCCATTGGGGCACGGCAAGGTCTTGGTGGTACCAAACAACCGGCAGATCAGCGGCCGCTCGTCGTACACCGTGCAACCGTTGGGCCCCAGGTGCACGCAGTTCAGCTCATCCATGGCCGCCTCCTGCTCGGCGGCGGTCTTGCGCGGCAGGCGCGACATTTCCTCAGGCGACGTGGTCACCGGCCCACAGCAGTCGTGACAACCTGGGACGCACTCGAACGAAGGAATCTGTCGACGCAGCGCGCTGATTTTCTGCCTGTTGCAACTCATCGAAACACACACCGAACCGCGAATAGGCGTGGATTCTGACGCAAAACGCCCTGCGCAGACAGCTTCGTCCGACCGCTGTATCCTGCGTCAAATTTTCCAGACAGGGATGCTCCCCATGACCGCCAGCGCCCGGCACACCGATTCCTACTACGCCGCCAGCAGCGTGCCGCAACCGGATTACCCGACGTTGACCGGCGATGTGCGTGCCGATGTGTGCGTGATCGGCGGTGGTTTCTCCGGGCTCAATACCGCCCTGGAACTGGCCCAGCGCGGCTTCAGTGTGGTGTTGCTGGAGGCTCGCAAGATGGGTTGGGGTGCCAGCGGGCGCAATGGCGGCCAGTTGATTCGCGGTGTCGGCCACGGGCTGGACCAATTCGCCAACGTGATTGGCAGCGACGGCGTGCGCCAGATGAAACTGATGGGCCTGGAAGCCGTGGAGATCGTGCGCGAGCGTGTGGAGCGCTACCAGATTCCATGCGACCTGACCTGGGGTTATTGCGATTTGGCCAACAAACCGCGTGACCTGCAGGGCCTGGCCGAAGACGCCGAAGAGCTGAGCAGCTTGGGCTATCGCCATGAGGTGCGCCTGCTGCAAGCCAGCGAGATGGGCAGCGTGATCGGCTCCGACCGCTATGTCGGCGGCATGATAGACATGGGCTCCGGCCACCTGCACCCACTGAACCTTGCGCTGGGTGAAGCCGGCGTCGCACAGCAGTTGGGCGCAAAACTGTATGAACAATCAGAAGTGACCCGCATCGACTACGGCCCCGAGGTCAAGGTGCACACGGCCCAAGGCAGTGTGTGCGCCAAGACCCTGGTGCTCGCCTGCAACGCCTACCTGAACGGGCTAAACCCGCAACTAAGCGGCAAGGTGCTGCCCGCCGGCAGCTATATCATCGCCACCGAACCCTTGAGCCAGGCGCAAGCCGCTAACCTGCTGCCGCAGAATATGGCCGTGTGCGACCAACGCGTGACGGTGGACTACTTCCGCCTGTCCGCTGACCGCCGCCTGTTGTTCGGTGGCGCCTGCCACTATTCCGGTCGTGACCCGAAGGACATCGGCGCTTATATGCGGCCGAAGATGTTGCAGGTGTTCCCACAAATGGCCGAGGTGAAGATTGATTACCAATGGGGCGGCATGATCGGCATCGGTGCCAATCGGCTGCCCCAGATTGGTCGCCTGGCCGATCACCCCAACGTGTATTACGCCCAGGCCTACGCCGGTCACGGCCTCAACGCCACCCACTTGGCGGGCAAGCTGTTGGCCGAGGCCATCAGCGGCGAGCAGCAAGGGCGCTTCGACCTGTTCGCCCAAGTGCCACACATCACCTTCCCCGGGGGCAAACACCTGCGCTCGCCCCTGCTGGCCCTGGGGATGCTCTGGCACCGCCTCAAGGAACTGGTCTGATCAATCGCGCCAGAAGGATTTCAAACCTTCATGGCGCGCTTGTTCTGCGCTAAGCCCGACGTCGCGCAATTGCGCAGTGGTCAGGTCCAGCAGGGCTTTGCGTGTATGACGACGACGCCAGAACAACCCCCACCGATTATCGGTCGGCGCAGTTATCGTCCGCTCCTGCTCCGCTTCCAGTTCCTGACTGCGTAACGCCAGTCGCACATCGCTCATACCGTCCATTTTACTGCCCCTCATTGGCGTATTGCCTTGAGTGACCAGAATGCGCGAGTGGAAAAAACCATTACAGATTCAACCTGTTTTTATTAAATCCATACAGATACTGCCCGTGCTTGGCTGAATCCTGTATTTTCGCCCTATCTGTACTGGTCCTTCGGGAGCGACCACCATGACCCTCTACGTCAACCTGGCCGAATTACTCGGCACCCGCATTGAGCAGGGCTTCTATCGCCCTGGGGACCGATTGCCTTCGGTACGGGCATTGAGTGTTGAACACGGGGTCAGCCTGAGCACCGTGCAGCAAGCCTACCGGTTGCTCGAAGACAACGGCCTGGCAACGCCTAGACCCAAGTCTGGTTATTTTGTGCCCGTCGGTCGAGAGCTGCCTGCGCTGCCCGAGGTTGGTCGCCCGGCTCAGCGACCAGTGGACATCTCCCAGTGGGACCAGGTGCTTGAGCTGATTCGTGCAGTGCCGCGCAAGGACGTCATACAGATGGGGCGGGGCATGCCAGATGTATTGTCGCCCACCCTAAAGCCACTGTTACGCAGCCTGGCCCGGGTGAGTCGGCGCCAGGACATGCCGGGATTGTATTACGACAATATCCTCGGCTGTATGGAACTGCGCGAGCAAATCGCCCGTCTTTCACTGGATTCCGGCTGCCAATTGAGCGCCGAAGACATCGTGATCACGACCGGTTGTCACGAAGCGCTGTCCGCCAGCATCCATGCGATTTGTGAGCCTGGGGATATCGTCGCGGTGGACTCACCCAGCTTCCACGGCGCCATGCAGACCCTCAAGGGCCTGGGCATGAAAGCCTTGGAGATACCCACCGACCCGCTCACCGGCATCAGCCTCGAGGCCCTTGAGCTGGCGTTGGAGCAGTGGCCAATCAAAGTCATCCAGCTCACCCCGAACTGTAACAACCCGTTGGGCTACATCATGCCGGAGGCGCGTAAACGCGCATTGCTGACCCTGGCCCAACGCTTCGACGTGGCCATCATCGAAGACGATGTGTATGGCGAACTGGCCTACAGCTACCCGCGCCCGCGCACGATCAAATCCTTCGACGAAGATGGCCGCGTGCTGCTGTGCAGCTCATTCTCGAAAACCCTGGCGCCGGGCCTGCGCATTGGCTGGGTGGCCCCCGGTCGGTATCTGGAACGAGTGCTGCACATGAAATACATCAGCACCGGCTCCACCGCAACCCAGCCGCAGATCGCGATCGCCGAATTTCTAAAAGGCGGCTACTTCGAGCCACATTTGCGCAAGATGCGCACGCAATACCAGCGTAATCGCGACTTGATGCTCGACTGGGTCAGCCGCTACTTCCCCGCCGGCACCCGCGCCAGTCGCCCTCAGGGCAGCTTCATGCTGTGGATCGAACTGCCGGAGGGCTTCGACACCTTGAAGCTCAACCGTGTGCTGGTGGAACAAGGGGTGCAAGTCGCTGTAGGCAGTATCTTTTCTGCCTCCGGCAAGTATCGTAATTGCCTGCGCATGAACTACGCTGCCAAGCCAACGCCACAGATTGAAGAGGCCGTGCGCAAGGTCGGCGCCGCCGCAAGCAAACTGCTGGCAGAAACGGCGGACTGACCTTTCCCGCTCAATTGCCGTCATATGCCGACAAACGCCCTGATCTGGAAGCAGCTCCCTTGATGATTCGACGGCTTTTACCGTTTTTCCTGTTGGGAGCCCTGGCCCTGGGTGGCTGCACGACGGTCAGCGTACCGCGCATTCCCAGCGATGCCCTGCCGGCGACGCAATCGTCATTCGGCCGCTCGATCCAGGCCCAGGCAGCGCCGTACCAGGGGCGTTCGGGCTTCCGCCTGCTGCCCAACAGCAGCGAAGCCTTCATGGCTCGCGCCGAGTTGATCCGCAACGCCCAGACCAGCCTCGACCTGCAGTACTACATCGTGCACGACGGCATCAGCACGCGCATGCTCGTGGATGAACTGCTCAAGGCGGCTGACCGCGGGGTGCGCGTGCGCATCCTGCTGGATGACACCACCAGCGGCGGCCTCGATCAGGTTATCGCCACCCTCGCCGCCCACCCCCAGATCCAGATTCGCCTGTTCAACCCACTGCACCTGGGCCGCAGCACCGGCATCACGCGGACCCTGGCGCGTGCGTTCGACCTGTCGCTGCAACATCGGCGCATGCATAACAAACTGTGGCTGGCAGACAACAGCGTGGCGATCGTTGGCGGGCGCAACCTGGGTGATGAGTACTTCGACGCCGAGCCCAACCTGAATTTCACCGATATCGACATGCTCAGCGTCGGGCCGGTGGCCGAGCAGTTAGGCCACAGTTTCGACCAATACTGGAACAGCGCTCTGAGCAAGCCGATCGACGAGTTCGTCTCCAACAAGCCCTCCAGGCTCGACCTCGCTACTGCCCGCATGCGCCTGGAAGCATCACTGGCCGAATCGCGACAGCAGAACCATGCCTTGTATAACCGCTTGCGTACCTACCAGACCCAGCCACGCATGGACATCTGGCGTCGCGAGCTGATCTGGGCCTGGAACCAGGCGTTGTGGGACGCACCGAGCAAAGTACTGGCCAAGGCTGACCCTGACCCGCGCCTGTTGCTCACCACCCAACTGGCACCGGAGCTGGAAGGGGTCAGCCAGGAGTTGATCATGATTTCGGCGTATTTCGTTCCGGGGCCTTCCGGACTGGTGTACCTGACGGGGCGCGCCGATGCGGGCGTCTCGGTAAGGCTGCTGACCAACTCCCTTGAAGCCACCGACGTACCGGCCGTACACGGCGGCTACGCGCCTTATCGCAAGGCGTTGCTGGAGCACGGGGTGAAACTCTACGAGCTACGCCGGCAACCGGGCGATCCAAGCGCAGGTAGCGGACCACACTTGTTTCGTCGAGGCAGCTTCCAGGGCTCGGACTCCAGCCTGCACAGTAAGGCGATGATCTTCGATCGAAAGAAGTCGTTTATCGGCTCTTTCAATTTCGACCCGCGCTCGGTTCTGTGGAACACCGAAGTCGGCGTGATGGTAGACAGCCCCGAGCTGGCAGAACACGTGCGCAACCTGGCACTGCAAGGTATGGCGCCGGCGTTGAGCTACGAGGCGAAACTGCAGGATGGCCAGCTAGTGTGGGTGACCGAGGACAACGGCCAACTGCACACCCTGACCCGTGAGCCGGGCAGTTGGTGGCGCAGGTTCAATGCCTGGTTCGCCACTTCAATTGGCCTGGAACGCATGCTCTAAGACCAATGAAGCCCACTCCCACAAGTTCAGACCGGTTGCGCTGCTCCAAACGCCCCCTGGCGCAGCAGCAACACCACCAGCCCCAACGCCCCAACTGCCATCAGCAACGGCAACGCATGCCCGCTGATCCACTGGCTGCCCGCTCCGGCCACCAGCGGCCCAACCAGGCAGCCAATGCCCCACAGCTGCGCCACATGAGCATTGGCGCGCACCAGCGCATCGTCGCGGTAACGTTCGCCAATCAAAATCAGCGACAAAGTAAACAATCCGCCGGCACTGGCACCGAACAGCACCCACACCGGCCAGATCAGCAGTGTGTGCATCAACAGCGGCACCGCCAGGCTCGACGCCAGCAACAGCAGGGCACAGCCCAGGAACAGCGTGCGCCGTGAAAGGTAGTCGGCCAGTGCGCCGATGGGCAATTGCAACAGCGCATCACCCACCACCACAGTGCTGACCATCGCCAAGGCGATTTCGGCAGTGAAGCCCTGTTGCAGGCAGTACACCGGCAACAGGGTCAGAATCATCGCTTCAAACGCAGCGAATAATGCCACCGCCCAGGCAATCGCCGGCAGGCTCAGGCAGAACCGCCACAGCTCGCTGAACGTGACACTGAACGCATCCGCCGTCGGTGCCCCGGATCGCCCCAGTAACAGCAGGGGCGCCACCACCAACAGACCCACGCCCACCCAGAAACCGTAGTCATGGTCGGTCCCCATCAGGCCCAGCAACAATGGCCCCGACAGTTGGCTCAAGGCATAGGTACAGCCATACAGCGCCACCAGGCGGCCACGCCACTGCTCCACCACCAACTGGTTGATCCAGCTTTCGCCCAGGATGAATACAATGGTCAGGATTACCCCGATCATCAATCGCAGCACCAGCCACACCGGGTAGCTGGGCAGGATCGCCAGCAGGCCGATGGACACCGCCCCGGCCCACAGGCACAGGCGCATCAGGTTGGCGGTGCCAAGCCAGGACGCCATTCGGCTGGAAACCTTGGCCCCCAGCAATACGCCGAACGCCGGCATCGCCGCCATCACACCGATGGCGAAACTGCCGTAGCCCCAGCCTTCAAGGCGCAGGGATACCAACGGCATGCTGACGCCCAACGCCAGGCCAACGCTGAGTACCGAGGCCAGGACGGCGAAGTAAGTCGCCCAACGCATTGCCACGCTCCTGTGGAGATTTAAAGGTTCACACAAAACAGTGTGGGAGGGGGCTTGCTCCCGATAGCTTGGTATCAGCCACCGCATGTGGTGGCTGGCCTACCGCTATCGGGAGCAAGCCCCCTCCCACATTTGCCTGCGGTGTGCCTGCAGGTTTAGAGCTTGATCCAGGTCGCCTTAAGCTCCGTGTACTTGTCGAAGGCATGCAGCGACTTGTCGCGGCCATTACCCGACTGCTTGAACCCGCCAAACGGCGCGGTCATGTCGCCGCCGTCGTACTGGTTGACCCACACGCTACCGGCACGCAGGGCCTTGGCCGTCAGGTGCGCCTTGGAGATATCCGCCGTCCACACCGCCGCGGCCAGACCGTATTGGGTGTCGTTGGCGATGGTGATGGCTTCTTCGGCGCTGTCAAACGTAATCACCGACAGCACTGGGCCAAAGATCTCTTCCTGGGCAATCTTCATGGCATTGGTCACGCCGTCGAAAATCGTAGGCTCAACGTAAGTCCCGCCGGACTCCTCCAGAGTGCGCTTGCCGCCTGCGACCAGCTTGGCGCCGTCGGCGTGGCCGGCCTCGATGTACGAGAGCACGGTGTTCATCTGCTGCGTATCCACCAGTGCACCGACATTGGTGGCCGGATCCAGCGGGTTGCCCGGCGTCCAGCCCTTGAGCGCCTCGATCACCAGGGGCAGGAAGGTGTCCTTGATCGAACGCTCCACCAGCAGGCGCGAGCCGGCGGTGCAGACTTCGCCCTGGTTGAAGGCAATGGCGCCAGCGGCAGATTCAGCGGCCGCTTGCAGGTCCGGCGCATCGGCAAACACGATGTTCGGGCTCTTGCCGCCGGCTTCCAGCCACACACGCTTCATGTTCGACTCGCCGGAGCGGATCAACAATTGCTTGGCGATCTTGGTAGAACCGGTGAACACCAGGGTATCGACGTCCATATGCACGGCCAGCGCATTGCCCACGGTGTGGCCATAGCCAGGCAATACGTTGAATACGCCTTTTGGAATACCGGCTTCAACGGCCAGGGCAGCAATACGGATGGCCGTCAGCGGGGACTTTTCGGATGGTTTGAGGATCACCGAGTTACCGGTGGACAACGCCGGGCCGAGTTTCCAGCAGGCCATCATCAACGGGAAGTTCCACGGCACGATGGCACCCACCACGCCGACTGGCTCGCGGGTCACCAGCCCCAGTTGGTCGTGCGGGGTGGCTGCGACTTCGTCGTAGATCTTGTCGATGGCCTCGCCGCTCCAGCTCAGGGCATTCGCCGCACCGGGAACGTCGATGTTCAGGGAATCGCTGATGGGCTTGCCCATGTCCAGGGTTTCAAGCAACGCCAACTCTTCGGCATTGGCCTTGAGCAGCGCGGCGAAACGGATCATCACTGACTTGCGCTTGGCCGGCGCCAGGCGCGACCAGACACCGGAGTTGAAGGTGGCACGGGCATTTTCCACGGCACGCTGGGCATCGCTGGCGTCACAGCTGGCAACGCTGGCAAGCAAGCGGCCATCCACCGGGCTGATGCACTCGAAGGTGTCGCCGGAAACGGCGGCGGTGTATTCGCCATTGATATAGGCACGGCCTTCGATCTTCAGATCCTTGGCGCGTTGTTCCCAGTCGGCACGGGTCAGGGTGGTCATGCGAGTGTCCTCCTCTTATTGAATACAAGGGGCCTGGGGTTCATCCCGGCGCCTTCACGAATTCTTGCCCGGCCAGCCTGCTGTTCGGCTCAAGACAGCTGCCACCCTAAACCAGCGCCTGGGGATGTTTCAATATATTTGACATAACGGCGGCAAACGCCCTTGCGATGTTCATTTTAATAAACATAGACTTTGGGTCCTCCAACCCCAGGCCAGACGGGACACGCACATGAGCATCCAGGATATCGTCGATTTCAGCCAAGCCAACACGGCCCCCGACCGCTACCGCCCCGCCGCCGAAAAAGTTCTCAAGGGCGACCCGGAGCAGACACTCTATAACCATTACAACAGTCCGTGCGGGCAGATGAATGCCGGGGTGTGGGAAGGCGAAGCCGGGCAATGGAAGGTCAACTACACCGAACATGAATACTGCGAGATTGTGCAGGGGGTTTCGGTACTGCGCGACGCCGAGGGCAACGCCAAGACCTTGCGTGCTGGCGACCGCTTTGTGATTCCCGCTGGCTTCAGCGGTACCTGGGAAGTACTGGAGCCGTGCCGCAAGATCTATGTGGTATTCGAACAAAAAGCCTGATCAGCACATCACAGGCAAAAAAAAGCCCGCATCGTGAGATACGGGCTTTTTTTCACAAGGAAGAAAATCAATTACTTGATTTTGCCTTCTTTGTAGATCACGTGCTTGCGAACGCGCGGGTCGAACATTTTCTTTTCGAGCTTGTCCGGGGTAGTACGCTTGTTCTTGTCGGTAGTGTAGAAGTGACCAGTACCGGCGCTAGAGATCATTCGAATCAATTCACGCATGATAGAGCTCCTTAGATCTTGCCAGCGGCGCGGATTTCGGCCAGCACGACAGTGATGCCGCGCTTGTCGATGATACGCATGCCTTTGGCAGATACACGCAGGCGAACAAAACGTTTCTCTTCTTCAACCCAGAAGCGGTGATGCTGCAGGTTCGGCAGGAAACGACGACGGGTTTTGTTATTTGCGTGGGAAATGTTATTCCCAGTCACCGGACCCTTACCGGTAACTTGACAGACTCTCGACATGCCTCAGCCCTCTAAAACCACATGCCCAACCCGGCATGGGTTGGCCGCTTAATCTCTCAGTCATTTGGCGCCAGGCGCCGCGTTTCTTTAGGGTCTTACCGGCTACACCTACAAGCGAAGGAACCGGGCCCCTAGAAAAGAGCGCTGCTTTATACCAGAAAGACCCCAGTGCAACAACAGCCCGTGTGTTTTTACCACCGTAAATCTTAGCGGCAGACGCCTGAACCACTGCCAGGAGGGGCCGCTGTGACAGCCGACCGCTCGTCGCACAGAATGATTTACAGCGCCCACAGGCACGGGGAAGTACACGGCGAAACGCGCTGAGGCGCCATCAAAACAGCATTTGGGCCAAAAGCACAGGCAAAAATGGGCTAGTCATTTATCAATCAGACCTCTACGGTAGGCTTTTTCCAGACTGCACTCGCAGATGGGCCTTCGATCTGCACAGGAAACCGAATATGCGCCTCGCTGCCCTACCGCTATTGCTTGCCCCTCTCTTTATCGCGCCGACGGCTATCGCGGCCACCAACCTGAGCGTCTGCACCGAGGCCAGCCCCGAGGGGTTCGATGTGGTGCAGTACAACTCGCTGACTACCACCAATGCCTCGGCAGACGTACTGATGAACCGCCTGGTGGACTTTGACGCAGCTAGCGGCAAACTGGTGCCGAGCCTGGCGGACAGTTGGGAAGTCTCATCCGACGGCCTGACTTACACCTTCAAGCTGCACCCCGGCGTGAAATTCCACCGCACCAACTATTTCAACCCCAGCCGTACGTTGACCGCCGAAGACGTACGCTTCAGCTTCGAGCGCATGCTTGATCCCGCCAACCCGTGGCACAAGATCGCCCAGAGCGGCTTCCCCCACGCCCAATCCCTGCAATTGCCAGCACTGGTCAAGAAGATTGACGCCCTTGACCCATTGACCGTGCGTTTCACCCTCGACCACGCCGACTCCACCTTCCTTGCATCGCTGAGCATGGGTTTTGCCTCGATCTACCCGGCTGAATATGCCGACAAGCTGCTCAAGGCCGGCACTCCCGAGAAGCTCAACAGCCAGCCAATCGGCACCGGCCCGTTCGTTTTCGTGCGTTTTCAGAAAGATGCCGTGGTGCGCTATAAGGCCAACCCGGACTACTTCGCCGGCAAGCCGGCGGTGGATAACTTGATCTACGCCATTACTCCGGATGCCAACGTACGTCTGCAAAAGCTGCACCGCGATGAATGCCAGATCGCACTTTCGCCCAAGCCACTGGATGTGGGCGAGGCCGAAAAAGACCCAGCCTTGAAGGTGGAAAAAACCGCCGCCTTCATGACCGCATTCGTCGCCATCAACAGCCAGCACCCACCGTTGGACAAGCCCGAGGTGCGCCAGGCGATCAACTTGGCCTTTGACAAAAACAGCTACCTCAAGGCCGTATTCGAAGGCACCGCCGAAGCGGCAAATGGTGTCTACCCGCCGAACACCTGGAGCTATGCCCAGGATTTGCCGGGCTATTCACAAAATCTCGCCAAAGCCAAGGCGCTGCTCGACCGTGCCGGGCTCAAGGACGGCTTCAAGACCACGATATGGACTCGTCCTACTGGCAGCCTGCTGAACCCCAACCCGAACCTTGGCGCACAGCTGTTGCAGGCCGACCTGGCCAAGGTCGGCATCCAGGCCGAAATCCGTGTGATTGAATGGGGCGAGTTGATTCGCCGCGCCAAGGCCGGCGAGCATGACCTGCTGTTCATGGGCTGGGCTGGCGACAACGGCGACCCGGATAACTTCCTGACCCCGCAGTTCTCCTGCGCCGCAGTGAAGTCTGGCACCAACTTCGCCCGCTATTGCGACCCCGCGCTGGATAAGTTGATCCGCGCCGGCAAGACCACCAGCGAGCAAGGCGTGCGCACCAAGCTGTATCAACAGGCCCAGACGCAAATCCAGCAGCAGGCCCTGTGGCTGCCGCTGGCACATCCGACGGCGTTTGCCCTGGCCCGCAAGAATGTCGAGGGCTATCAGGTGAGCCCGTTCGGGCGTCAGGATTATTCGAAAGTCAGCGTCAAGCCGTAAAGCGCAACACCCTGCCCTGTAGGCGCGAGCTTGCTTGCGAGGATCGTTAACGATAATGCGAAAACCCTGATGCCCCGCGATATCATCAGGTTTCGCGAGCAAGCTCGCTCCTACAGATACAGGTGTCGTTATATCCACCCGAATTCAGCCATCGACAGCGGGTCACCGTCTCCAACGATGATGTGATCAAGCACGCGCACATCCACCGCCTCCAAAGCCTTTTGCAGCAACTTGGTCAATTTTCGATCAGCTGCACTGGGCTCTACATTCCCGGACGGATGGTTGTGACACAGGATCAACGCCGCCGCGTTGTACGCCAGCGCGCGCTTGACCACTTGCCGCGGATAAACAATCGCGGTGTCGATGGTGCCCTGAAACATTGCCTCAAACCCCAACACCCGGTGTCTTGAATCAAGGAACAGGCAACCAAAAATCTCATGGGGTTCGTGGCGCAGTAGTGCCTTGAGGTATTCGCGCACGGCCAGTGGGCTCTCCAGCACCGAATCAGCGCGCAAGCGCTCGGCCAGGTGGCGCCGGGACATTTCCAGCACCGCCTGCAGCTGGGCAAACTTCGCCGGCCCCAGCCCCAGGTGCTGGCTGAACAGCGTCTGGCTGGCCTCCAGCAGTGGGCGCAAGCCACCGAATTGCACCAATAGATGGCGCGCCAGGTCCACCGCACTTCGGCCGCTAACCCCTGTGCGCAGAAAGATCGCCAACAGTTCAGCATCGGACAGGCTCGCCGCGCCCCCTTCCAAGAGTTTCTCCCGCGGACGCTCCGCCACGGGCCAATCCCGAATACTCATCCCACCTCCATGTATACCTGCTCCGCTGTTGCCCAGCGGGCGCTGTGTTATCGTAGGCGCTCTTTTTTGCGTGCGATTTCACCTGGGGAGGGGTCATCGCAGGCGTCACTGAACTGGCATCACTGAACTGGAAAGGCAAACCAATGCAGCGTCTGTATCGGAAACGCATCGTTCTCGGCGTCGGCGGCGGCATTGCCGCCTACAAGAGCGCAGAACTGGTTCGCAGGCTCCTGGACCAGGGCGCCGAAGTACGCGTGGTCATGACCCGTGGCGGCAGTGAGTTCATCACCCCACTGACCATGCAGGCCCTGTCCGGCCACCCGGTTCACCTGGACTTGCTCGACCCGGCGGCCGAAGCCGCCATGGGCCATATCGAGCTGGCCAAATGGGCCGACCTGGTATTGATCGCCCCGGCCACCGCCGACCTGATCGCCCGCCTGGCCCAGGGCATCGCCGATGACCTGCTGACCACACTGGTATTGGCCACCGACGCCACCGTCGCCATCGCCCCGGCCATGAACCAGGCCATGTGGCGCGACCCGGCTACCCAGGCCAATACCCAACTCCTGCAAAGCCGCGGCCTCAAGGTGTTCGGCCCCGCTTCCGGCAGCCAAGCCTGCGGCGATGTCGGCATGGGCCGCATGCTCGAAGCCACCGACCTGGCACAGTGCGCCGCCGAGTGCTTCCAGCACCTGGCCCTGACCGGCAAGCACGTGTTGATCACCGCCGGCCCGACCCAGGAAAACATCGACCCGGTGCGCTACATCACCAACCATAGCTCAGGAAAAATGGGCTTCGCGTTGGCAGAAGCAGCGGTCGAGGCAGGCGCGCGGGTCACCCTGATCACCGGCCCGGTACATTTACCGACCCCTGACCGCGTCACGCGAATCGACGTAGTCAGCGCCCGGGACATGCTGGCAGCCTGTGAAGCGGCCATTCCCTGCGACCTGTTCATCGCCTCGGCAGCGGTTGCGGATTACCGCCCGGAAGTCGTAGCCCCGCAAAAGCTCAAGAAAGACCCCACAAGCGGTGACGGCCTGCTCCTGCAAATGGTGCGCAACCCCGACATCCTGGCCACCATCGCCACTCGACCGGACCGCCCGTTCAGTGTCGGTTTCGCTGCCGAGACCGAGCACCTGCTGGACTACGCCGCACGCAAACTGAAAGACAAAAACCTCGACCTGATCGTTGCCAATGATGTCGCCAACCCGAGCATCGGTTTCAACAGCGAGGAAAATGCGTGCAGCGTGATCGACCGCGAGTTGCACGCCACCCTTTTCGCCCAGACCAGCAAGGGCAAGATTGCCCGCCAACTGATCTCTTTTATCGCCCAACGGCTGAACCAGGTTTAATTTCCATGCACGCTTTGCAAGCCAAGATCCTCGACCCCCGCATCGGCAACGAATTCCCCCTGCCGGCCTACGCCACTCCAGGTTCCGCCGGCCTGGACCTGCGTGCCATGCTCAAGCAAGACACGGTTCTTGAACCGGGCCAGACCATCCTGATCCCCACCGGCCTGTCGATCTATGTCGGCGATCCTGGCCTGGCGGCACTGATCCTGCCGCGCTCCGGCCTGGGCCACAAACACGGGATCGTGCTGGGCAACCTGGTCGGCCTGATCGACTCAGACTACCAGGGCGAACTGATGGTCTCGTGCTGGAACCGTGGCCAGACCGCCTTCAACATCGCCGTTGGCGAACGCATCGCCCAGTTGGTATTGGTGCCCGTGGTACAGGCGCATTTCGAACTGGTGGAAGAGTTCGACGAAACCCAGCGCGGCGCAGGCGGTTTCGGGCATTCCGGCAGTCACTGACTAAGCTGAATCAGGCCGGACACCCTCGTCCGGCCCGATGCCACCGCCCGGCGCTTCAGGAGGAAGAATGCACGAAACTCATAACTGGATTTTACCTATATAAATCAATGAGCTACGCGACAATTTTGGCAAGCCAAAAGCCCCGATGGCACTTTTACACCACGAACTCTCTGCCGAAAACGCCGTCATACCCTTCAGTTTGAGCCTGCCGGCCAGCCACATTCAGGCCAGCCTTGCCCCTTCCAGATGGAGTTTCCCCCGCGATGAGTACTGCAGCCCGCGTAGCCCCTACCTTCCCCGACAGCATCTTTCGCGCCTATGACATTCGCGGCGTGGTACCCAAGACCTTGACCGCCGAAACCGCCTACTGGATTGGCCGCGCCATCGGCTCCCAGAGCCTGGCCCAGGGCGAACCCAACGTGTCAGTGGGGCGTGATGGCCGCTTGTCCGGCCCCGAGCTGGTCGAGCAACTGATCCAGGGCCTGGCTGACAGCGGCTGCCACGTCAGTGACGTCGGCCTGGTGCCAACACCGGCGCTGTATTACGCCGCCAATGTCCTGGCCGGCAAATCCGGGGTGATGCTCACCGGCAGTCACAACCCGTCGGACTACAACGGTTTCAAGATCGTCATCGCGGGCGATACCCTGGCCAACGAACAGATCCAGGCCCTGCACACCCGCCTGAAAACCAACGACTTGACCAGTGGCACCGGCAGCATTACCAAGGTCGACATCCTCCAGCGCTACTCCGATGAAATCACCCGTGACGTCAAGCTCGCACGCCGCATGAAAGTTGTAGTGGACTGCGGTAACGGCGCGGCCGGCGTGATCGCCCCACAGTTGCTCGAAGCCCTGAATTGCGAAGTGATCCCGCTGTTCTGCGATGTCGACGGCAACTTCCCCAACCATCACCCGGACCCGGGCAAGCCAGAAAACCTGGTGGACCTGATCGCCAAGGTCAAGGAAGTGGGCGCCGACGTGGGCCTGGCCTTCGATGGCGACGGCGACCGCGTGGGCGTGGTGACCGAAACCGGCGAGATTGTGTTCCCGGACCGCCTGCTGATGCTGTTCGCCCGCGACGTGGTGGCGCGCAATGCCAACGCCGAGATCATCTTCGACGTGAAATGCACCCGCCGTCTGACACCATTGATCAAGGAATACGGCGGTCGCCCGCTAATGTGGAAGACCGGTCACTCGTTGATCAAAAAGAAAATGAAGGAAACCGGCGCGCTGTTGGCCGGTGAGATGAGCGGTCACGTATTCTTCAAGGAGCGCTGGTTCGGGTTTGACGACGGTATTTACAGCGCCGCTCGTCTGCTGGAGATCCTCAGCAAGGAAAAATCTACGGCAGAAGAGCTGTTTCAGACCTTCCCGAATGATATTTCTACGCCAGAGATCAATATCCATGTGACCGAGGAGAGCAAATTCAGCATCATTGACGCACTGCATGATGCGCAATGGGGTGAAGGCGCCAACCTGACCACCATTGATGGTGTGCGAGTCGATTACGCCAAAGGCTGGGGCCTGGTACGCGCGTCCAACACCACACCGGTGCTGGTCCTGCGTTTCGAGGCGGATACCGAGGCTGAGCTGCAGCGCATCAAGGACGTGTTCCACGCCCAGTTGAAACGTGTTGCCCCTGATCTCCAATTACCGTTCTGATTTTTTGCCCGGAGCCCTGAATGACCCTCGAACGCGAAGCCGCTGCCAACACCGCCAAGGTCCTGTCCGAAGCGTTGCCTTACATTCGACGCTACGTCGGCAAGACGCTGGTGATCAAGTACGGCGGCAATGCCATGGAAAGCGACGAGCTGAAAACCGGCTTTGCCCGCGACATCGTGCTGATGAAAGCTGTAGGGATCAACCCAGTGGTGGTGCACGGTGGCGGCCCGCAGATCGGTGAACTGCTCAGGCGACTGTCGATCGAGAGCCACTTCATCGATGGCATGCGCGTCACTGACGCGCAAACCATGGACGTGGTGGAAATGGTCCTCGGCGGCCAGGTCAACAAAGACATCGTCAACCTGATCAACCGCCACGGCGGCAGCGCCATCGGCCTGACCGGCAAGGATGCGGAGCTGATCCGCGCGAAAAAACTGACTGTTACCCGCAAGACTCCGGAGATGACCCAGCCGGAAATCATCGATATCGGCCAGGTCGGCGAAGTTATCGGCATCAACACCGATCTGCTGAACCTGCTGGTCAAGAGCGACTTCATCCCGGTGATCGCACCTATCGGTGTGGGCGCCAATGGCGAGTCCTACAACATCAATGCTGACCTGGTGGCGGGCAAGGTGGCTGAAGCACTGCAGGCTGAAAAGCTGATGCTGCTGACCAACATTGCCGGCCTGATGGACAAGGAAGGCAAGGTACTGACCGGCCTGTCCACCCAGCAAGTGGACGAGTTGATCGCCGACGGCACCATCTACGGCGGCATGCTGCCGAAGATCGGTTGCGCACTGGGCGCGGTACAGGGCGGTGTGGGTAGCGCGCTGATCCTGGATGGCCGTGTACCGAATGCGGTGCTGTTGGAGATTTTCACGGATACCGGCATGGGTACACTGATCAGCAACCGCAAGCGTCCTTAACCGCTGCAAATAAAAGGCCCCGCTCAATCCGATTGAGCGGGGCCTTTTTGAATAGAGCGAGAGGACAATGGAGATCCTCCCACACAAACCCATTTCAACAAAAAGTCAGTGTCAGACGCCAAACTGCTCGCGATACGCCCGCACTGCCGGCAAATGCTGCTTGAGCTGCGGATCATCCTCCAGGAACTGCAACACCTGATTCAACGACACGATGCTCACCACCGGAATACCGAAATCCCGCTCCACTTCCTGGATCGCCGACAACTCACCGCTGCCGCGCTCCTGGCGGTTCAAGGCGATCAGCACACCGGCAGCCTTGGCGCCGTCCTGGGACGCGATGATCTGCATCACTTCACGGATCGCGGTGCCGGCTGTGATCACGTCATCGATGATCAGCACATCGCCGGTCAGCGGAGCGCCGACCAGGCTACCGCCTTCACCATGGGCCTTGGCTTCCTTGCGGTTGAAACACCATGGCAGATCCTGCCCATGATGCTCCGCCAGGGCCACCGCTGTAGCCGCAGCCAGGGGAATCCCCTTGTAGGCCGGGCCAAAGAGCACGTCGAAGGAAATACCGCTTTCAACGATGGCTGCCGCGTAGAAGCGACCCAGCTGAGCCAGGGCCGAACCCGAGTTGAACAGGCCCGCATTGAAGAAGTACGGGCTGGTGCGCCCGGACTTGAGAGTGAACTCACCGAAGCGTAGAACGCCGCGATCGATGGCAAAACGAATGAAATCGCGTTGATACGCCTGCATGAAAAAAGCCTCAGATACCACGGATTTAGCTAATTAGGTGGACGGCGTGTATCATACACGCACGCGATTTTTGGGGCCATTTATGCGGATCATCAGTGTGAACGTTAATGGTATTCAGGCTGCAGTCGAGCGTGGTTTGCTCAGTTGGCTGCAAGCACAGAATGCCGACGTCATCTGCCTGCAGGACACCCGCGCCTCCGCCTTTGAACTGGACGACCCAGCCTTCCAACTGGATGGCTACTTCCTTTATGCCTGCGATGCCGAAGTGCCCACCCAAGGTGGCGTGGCTTTGTACTCGCGGTTGCAACCCAAGGCGGTCATCAGCGGCCTCGGCTTCGAGACAGCCGACCGCTACGGGCGTTACCTGCAAGCCGATTTCGACAAGGTCAGCATCGCGACCTTGCTGCTTCCCTCGGGGCAGAACGGCGATGAAGACTTGAACCAGAAGTTCAAGCTAATGGACGACTTCGCCCGTTATCTGGATAAACAGCGACGCAAACGTCGCGAGTACATTTATTGTGGCTCGCTGTACGTGGCGCAACAGAAGCTGGATATCAAGAACTGGCGCGACAGCCAGCAGTCGCCGGGCTTCCTGGCGCCGGAGCGGGCCTGGATGGACGAGATCGTCGGCAACATGGGCTATGTCGATGCCCTGCGTGAAGTCAGCCGTGAAGGCGACCAGTACAGCTGGTGGCCGGACAACGAACAGGCCGAGATGCTCAACCTGGGTTGGCGCTTCGACTACCAGTTGCTGACCCCAGGTCTGCGCCGGTTCGTGCGCAGTGCACGCCTGCCGCGTCAGCCGCGCTTCTCGCAGCACGCGCCATTGATCGTGGACTACGACTGGACATTGACCATCTGAGGTCGTTCTCCAGGCACAAAAAAACCGACATCGCTGTCGGTTTTTTTGTGGCCGGTCGGTTACTTGACCAGGCGCCAGGTCCACGGATAGCGGTAAGCAACGCCTTTGTTGGCCTGGATCCCGGCGATGATCGTCAGTATCAGCGCCCCGATCACCAACACGGTCATCAGCAAAAAGCCGATGACGACGAAGCCCAGCACCAGGCACACCAACCAGGCGATCGCCACGGTAATCTGGAAATTCAGCGCTTCCTTGCCCTGATCATCGATAAGCGGGTCCACGTCCTTCTTGAACTGCCACAGGATCAACGGCCCCAACAAGCTGCCGAAGGGAAATACCAATCCCGCAAACGCCGCGAAGTGACACAGCATTGCCAACTGGCGTACTTCCTTGGACGGTGCCGGAACCGGCAACTGGCTGTCACTCATGGCGTTTCTCCTTGGCACCGGCTCAGTCGGCCAGCGCGGCGTTCTGCAGTTGGAAAATTTCGGTCATGCCTTTCTGGGCCAAGGCCAGCATCGCGTTCAGCTCAGCCGGTTGGAATGGCGCGCCTTCAGCGGTGCCCTGCACCTCGATGAAACCACCGGTGCTGGTCATGACCACGTTCAGGTCAGTCTCGGCGGCCGAATCCTCCAGGTAGTCCAGGTCCAGCACAGGCTCACCCTGGTACATGCCGACCGATACCGCGGCTATCATCTGCTTGAGCGGGTCACCGGCCTTGAGGCCGCCGCGCTTCTTGATCACTTTCAGCGCGTCGACCAGGGCCACCATGGCACCGGTGATGGAGGCAGTACGGGTACCGCCATCCGCCTGGATCACGTCGCAGTCGACGTACAGGGTCACGTCGCCCAGCTTGGACATGTCCAGGGCGGCGCGCAGGGAACGGCCGATCAGGCGCTGGATCTCCAGGGTGCGCCCGCCTTGCTTGCCACGGCTGGCTTCACGCTGGTTACGCTCGCCAGTGGCGCGCGGCAGCATGCCGTATTCAGCGGTCAACCAACCCTGGCCCTGGCCCTTTAGGAAGCGCGGCACGCCGTTTTCGACGCTGACGGTGCAGATCACCTTGGTATCGCCAAACTCGACCAGTACGGATCCCTCGGCGTGTTTGGTGTAGTTGCGGGTGATGCGGATCGAGCGGAGCTGATCGGCAGCGCGACCACTTGGACGTTTCATAGGGGATACCTGTACTAAGGACGAAAAACTGCCGAGCATTATAGAGCCGCCAGCCGATTCGGGGCACTTCTAAAAATTCGGTTACGAATGCGCATGTTTGGGCGCCTCTTGCGCACTGCGCTACAATCCTGCGCCTCTCGACTGTAGAAGCGAGCTTGCTCGCGAAAAACATTAACGATAACGGGGGCTTCCTGGTTCAGCGCGGCGCCCTTGGGTTCTTCGCGAGCAAGCTCGCTCCTACAGGTCGACCTGCCAATCTCTACTTATCCAACACGAGGTACCTCCATGGTGCACAGCATGACCGCCTTCGCCCGTGTCGAAAAAGCCGGGGCCCAAGGCACCCTCAGCTGGGAATTGCGCTCGGTCAACAGCCGTTACCTGGAGCCGCACCTGCGTCTGCCGGAGTCGTTCCGCGACCTCGAAGGCGCTGTCCGTGAAGCGCTGCGCCAGGGCATTTCCCGTGGCAAGCTGGAATGCACCCTGCGCTTTACCGAAGAAACCACCGGCAAACCGTTGCAGGTCGACCGCGACCGCGCCGCGCAACTGGTGGCCGCCGCCGAAACCATTGCCGGCCTGATCAAGCAACCGGCCGCACTGAACCCTCTGGAAGTGTTGGCCTGGCCCGGTGTGCTGGTGGCCGACGCAGCTGACCCGCAAGCCTTGAATGCCGAAGCCCTCGCCCTGTTCAACCATGGCCTGAAGGAACTCAAGGCCGGCCGCGAGCGCGAAGGCGCCGAACTGGCTCGCCTGATCAACGAGCGCCTGACCTCGATCGAAGCAGACGTGATCACCCTGCGCGAACTGGTGCCGCAGATGCTCGCCACCCAGCGCCAGAAGATCCTCGATCGCTTCACCGACATGAAGGCCGACCTCGACCCGACGCGCCTGGAACAGGAAATGGTCCTGCTCGCACAGAAGAGCGATGTGGCCGAAGAGCTCGATCGCCTGAGCACCCACATCCTTGAAGTGCGCCGCGTCCTCAAATCTGGCGGTGCCGCCGGTCGGCGCCTGGACTTCCTGATGCAGGAACTCAACCGCGAAGCCAATACACTGGGCTCCAAGGCGTTCGATCCGCGCAGTACCACGGCCGCGGTCAACCTCAAAGTGTTGATCGAGCAGATGCGCGAACAAGTACAGAATATTGAGTAAGGCAACCTCCATGACCCACAGCACCGGCACCCTTTACATCATTTCCGCCCCTTCGGGCGCGGGCAAGAGCAGCCTGGTCAAAGCCTTGACCGACGCTGACGAGCAGATCCGCATCTCGGTGTCCCACACCACCCGCGCCATGCGCCCGGGCGAGGTCAATGGCGTGCACTATCACTTCGTCGAGCGCACCGAGTTCGTCAAGATGATCGAACATGGCGACTTCCTCGAACGTGCCGAAGTCTTCGGCAACCTCTACGGCACCTCCCAAAGTCACTTGCAGCAAACGCTGGACGAAGGCCACGACCTGATCCTGGAAATCGATTGGCAGGGCGCCGAGCAAGTACGCCAGCTGATGCCCAAGGCTCGCTCGATCTTCATCCTGCCGCCGTCGCTCGAAGCCTTGCACCAGCGCCTGACCAACCGCGGCCAGGACAGCGACGAGATCATCGAAGGCCGCATGCGCGAGGCCGTCAGCGAAATGAGCCACTACGTCGACTACGACTACCTGATCATCAATGACGATTTCGCCCAGGCCCTGGACGATTTGAAGGCGATTTTCCGCGCCAATCAGCTCCAGCAAAAGCGTCAACAGCAGCGTTTCGGCAAATTACTTGCCGAACTGCTCGGCTGACTGGCTCTTCCCAAAAGCGCTGCAAGGGCCTTACATTGGCACTTGCAGCGGTTTTGCGAGGGTCTGCGAAAAATCAGCGCTTCCCTAAACGCTGGTGATTTTTTAAACTGCTCAGTCCGCTCGCCCAACCGGGCAGCGCGCATCTTGCATTCGCTCCGAGGAATACCATGGCCCGCGTAACCGTTGAAGACTGCCTAGAACACGTGGATAACCGCTTTGAGCTGGTCATGCTCTCTACCAAGCGTGCCCGTCAACTGGCCACTGGCGGCAAAGAGCCTCTGGTCCAGTGGGAAAACGACAAGCCTACCGTTGTAGCCCTGCGTGAAATTGCTGAAGGCCTGATGAGCTACGAGTTCATCGCCAACGCCGAAATCGTTGAAGACGAGCCGCTGTTTGCAGCGTTCGAAGGCGAGTCCAACGAGGACGTCTAAGCCTATGCCTGGTCGACGTAGCACGGCGCGGGGTCACAGCCATCGGCAGGAGTTCACACTTTGCCGAGCATAGACGCCCTCGCCGATCGCTTATCGACCTACCTCGGCCCAGACCAGGTCAACCTGGTCCGCCGAGCGTATTTCTACGCCGAACAAGCCCACGACGGCCAACGCCGCCGCAGTGGCGAGGCGTATGTCACCCATCCACTTGCAGTGGCAAATATTCTTGCCGACATGCACATGGACCATCAGAGCCTGATGGCCGCGATGCTGCATGACGTGATCGAAGACACCGGCATTGCCAAGGAAGCGCTCAGCGCGCAATTTGGCGAAACCGTGGCCGAACTGGTCGACGGGGTCAGCAAACTGACCCAGATGAACTTCGAGACCAAGGCCGAAGCCCAGGCGGAAAACTTCCAGAAGATGGCCATGGCCATGGCCCGGGATATCCGGGTAATCCTGGTCAAGCTGGCCGACCGGCTGCACAACATGCGCACGCTGGAAGTGCTGTCCGGCGAAAAACGCCGGCGCATCGCCAAGGAAACCCTGGAAATCTACGCGCCCATCGCCAACCGGCTGGGCATGCACGCCATTCGCATCGAATTCGAAGACCTCGGCTTCAAGGCCATGCACCCGATGCGTTCGGCGCGCATCTACCAGGCGGTCAAGCGCGCCCGGGGCAACCGCAAGGAAATCGTCAACAAGATCGAAGAGTCTCTGAGCCATTGCCTGGCGATCGACGAAATCGAGGGCGAAGTCAGCGGCCGGCAGAAGCACATCTACGGCATCTACAAGAAGATGCGCGGCAAACGCCGGGCCTTCAACGAGATCATGGACGTGTATGCGTTCCGGATCATCGTCGACAAGGTCGATACCTGCTACCGCGTGCTGGGTGCTGTGCATAATTTGTACAAACCCCTGCCGGGCCGCTTCAAGGACTATATCGCGATCCCCAAGGCCAACGGCTACCAGTCGCTGCACACCACGCTGTTCGGTATGCATGGCGTGCCCATCGAGATCCAGATCCGCACCCGCGAAATGGAAGAGATGGCCAACAACGGCATCGCCGCGCACTGGCTGTACAAATCCAGCGGCGACGAGCAGCCAAAGGGGACGCATGCCCGCGCCCGCCAGTGGGTCAAGGGCGTGCTGGAAATGCAGCAACGTGCCGGCAATTCCCTGGAATTCATCGAAAGCGTGAAGATCGACCTGTTCCCGGACGAGGTCTACGTGTTCACGCCCAAGGGCCGCATCATGGAGCTGCCAAAAGGCTCCACGGCGGTCGACTTTGCCTACGCGGTGCACACCGACGTCGGCAACAGCTGCATCGCCTGCCGCATCAATCGGCGTCTCGCGCCGCTGTCGGAACCGCTGCAAAGCGGCTCCACGGTTGAGATCGTCAGTGCTCCAGGCGCACGCCCAAACCCGGCGTGGCTCAACTTCGTGGTCACCGGCAAGGCACGTACGCATATTCGCCATGCCCTGAAACTGCAGCGTCGTTCCGAGTCCATCAGCCTGGGCGAACGCCTGCTGAACAAGGTGCTCAACGGCTTCGACAGCGCCCTGGACAAGATCCCGCAGGAACGCGTGCAAGCGATGCTCCACGAATACCGCCAGGAAACCATCGAAGACCTGCTGGAAGATATCGGCCTGGGCAACCGCATGGCCTACGTGGTCGCCCGCCGTCTGCTGGGCGAAGGCGAACAGCTGCCGAGCCCGGAAGGCCCGCTGGCGATTCGTGGTACCGAGGGGCTGGTGCTCAGCTACGCCAAATGCTGCACGCCGATCCCTGGCGACCCGATTGTCGGGCACTTGTCCGCGGGCAAAGGCATGGTGGTGCACCTGGACAACTGCCGCAACATCACCGAAATCCGCCACAACCCGGAAAAATGCATCCAGCTCTCGTGGGCCAAGGATGTCACCGGCGAATTCAACGTCGAACTGCGGGTGGAGCTGGAACACCAGCGCGGGCTGATTGCCTTGCTGGCCAGCAGCGTCAACGCCGCCGACGGCAACATCGAGAAAATCAGCATGGACGAACGTGATGGTCGCATCAGCGTGGTCCAACTGGTGGTCAGCGTGCATGACCGCGTGCACCTGGCCCGCGTGATCAAGAAACTGCGTGCCTTGACTGGAGTCATCCGCATCACCCGTATGCGCGCATGACCCTTCAGATCACTCATCACCCATTACAAGGAGTCACTCATGACCAAGACAGTTATCACCAGCGATAAAGCCCCAGCCGCCATCGGCACCTACTCCCAGGCGATCAAGGCGGGCAACACCGTCTACATGTCCGGCCAGATCCCACTGGACCCAAAGACCATGGAACTGGTTGAAGGCTTCGAAGCCCAGACCGTACAAGTCTTCGAAAACCTCAAGTCCGTGGCCGAGGCCGCCGGCGGTTCGTTCAAGGACATCGTCAAGCTGAACATCTTCCTCACCGACCTGAGCCACTTCGCCAAGGTCAACGAGATCATGGGCAAGTACTTCGAACAACCCTACCCAGCCCGCGCCGCTATCGGCGTCGCCGCCCTGCCAAAGGGCGCACAGGTTGAGATGGACGCCATTCTGGTCATCGAGTAAAACACCCGGCGCAGCTCCCAACAGGCTGCGCCGACTTCGTTTCAGAAGGATTTCGTAATGCGCAAAGCGCTTGTAGCCTCTTCGTTGCTCGCCCTGTTGCTGGGCGGCTGTGCCAGCAATCCCGCCGACCTGGATGTGAGCGGTACCTGGATCAACCAGGCCGCCATCGATGCGGCAGCCAAGGGCGGCCCTTTGCGTGAAGCCCTGCAGTCCTATGGCCCCAACCTTGAGTGGGAGGTCAACACCAAGGCTTTGCAGGCGCGTTACTACAATGGTTTTGAAGTAGCGGAAGGGAAGTTGTCGGGCGAGAAGCCCGGCGCCTGGAGCGTGGATTTCTACGGCAGCTCCGCCACCGAACTCAAGCGCAAAGGCAAACAACTGCTGCAAGTGGCCAATGACAATGAGCCAGAGCAACTGTTCGGCCGCGCTGAAGCGCCAGCCCCCGAAGGCGCGCCATTGGGCGCCAACTTCGAGCGGTCACTGTACGCAGCCTACATGGGTGGCGACTGGAAGATCACCGACGGTACCGGCAGCGGCGCCACGGTGCAGTTCCAGGCTGATGGCAAGGTCGCCGGCCTGCCTGGCGTTGATCGTTACTCGCTGTGCCTGGCGGGTGATTGCGCCTCCATGAGCGGCGGCTACGACAGTATCTGGCTGCAACTGAACGGCCAGGGCAACCCGTGGATCTTTGCGCGCAAAGGTGAGCAACTGGAAATCTTCCAGGCGATCAATACCGCGCAGGCCGATGAAGTGCCTCAGTTCACCCCAGGCCCGCGCCAGTGGCTGCTTGAAAAGCCATAACAGCATCACCTGAATCCAAATGTGGGAGGGGGCTTGCTCCCTCCCACATTCTCAGATTGATTTCAGCCCTTGAGTATCGCGGCATACCCTTCACGATAGGTCGGATACTTGGGCACCCAACCAAGGGCCTTTACCCTGGCATTGCTGCATTGCTTGCTGCCCGCACGCCGCACACTGGCGTCATCAGCCCATTCGGTCACACCCAGGTACTCGCGCAACCAGCCCACCACCTCGGCCAATGGCGCCGGCGCATCGTCGACACCGATGTAGACTTTGTCCAATGTACCGCCCTGCTCTACGTGGCGCAGTAAAAACGCCAGCAGCCCGGCCGCATCGTCGGCGTGAATCCGGTTGCCATATAAAGGCGGGTCAATCGCCACCCGATAACCTTGGCGCACCTGGGTCAACAACCACTCACGCCCCGGACCGTAAATCCCGGTCAGCCGCACGACACTGGCGGGAATGCCGCTGTCGAGCGCCACTTGCTCTGCCTCCAGCATCACCTGCCCGGAATAACCCTTCGCTTGCGTCTCTGACATTTCGTCGACCCACTCACCGTTCTGCTGCCCATACACGCTGCTGCTGGATACGAACAACAGGTGTTTCGGCTCCTGGCCGTAGTCCTTCAACCACTCAAGCACATGCTGCAGCCCTTGCACGTAAGCGGCGCGATAGCCGGCTTCGTCGTGGTCGGTGGCAGCGGCGCAATACACCAGATAATCCACTCCACCAATGGGCCAGGTGTCAGGGCAGTCTTTGTCGAACAGGTCGCCGGCGATGCCAATCACCCCCTCGGGCAGGCGCGAAATATCGCGGCGCAGGCCATGAACCTCCCATTCCGAGGCCAGCAATTGGCTAGCCAGCCGACTACCCACATCGCCGCAACCGGCAATCACAACAGAAGGCACAGACATCACAAAACTCCGTTCTTAAAGGCGCAGATTAGCCGCCAGACATGACCAGCGGCCAGAAAAAGCACAAATAAAGTTACTGTATTACTTCTGTTAACAAGAATTACTTGCAATAATAACCACCCATTTGTCCTCGACCCCTTGGGTCTGGAAGGACGATCACCCATTTTTTCTCTCAGGTCCGGCCAGCATGACACGTAATACAAACCCCGCTTCGCCAACCAAGCCTCACAGCCCATCCCGCGCCTGGCGTGCGATCGCTGCGATGCTGTTCAGCGTACTGCTGGCACCGACCGCCGCATTCGCAGATGCCACCGCCCCCGCAGCTCCGGCTGCCACTGAGCAAAATGCTGCCGCCCCGGCGGCAGCTCCAGCTCCGGCGCCAGCCGCTACCGACCCGGCCCAGGCTGCGGGCGATGCCGCTCCCGCCAATGAAACCGGCGTCGTGCTGGAAGAAGACAACACCCTGGGCATGGCCCACGACCTTTCGCCATGGGGCATGTACCAGAATGCCGACGTGGTGGTGAAGGCCGTGATGATCGGCCTGGCCATTGCCTCGATCATCACCTGGACCATCTGGATTGCCAAAGGCTTCGAGCTGCTGGGCGCCAAGCGTCGTCTGCGTGCTGAGATCGTCCACCTGAAGAAAGCCACCACCCTCAAGGAAGCGAGCGAAACCGCGACCAAGAAGGGCACCCTGGCCAACACCTTGGTACACGACGCACTGGAAGAAATGCGCCTGTCGGCCAACACCCGCGAAAAAGAAGGTATCAAGGAGCGCGTGGCATTCCGCCTTGAGCGCCTGGTTGCCGCCTGCGGCCGTAACATGAGCAGCGGCACCGGCGTACTCGCCACCATCGGTTCCACTGCTCCGTTCGTCGGTCTGTTCGGCACCGTATGGGGCATCATGAACAGTTTCATCGGCATCGCCAAGACCCAGACCACCAACCTCGCCGTCGTTGCCCCCGGCATCGCCGAAGCCCTGCTGGCGACCGCTTTGGGCCTGGTTGCGGCGATTCCTGCGGTGGTGATCTACAACGTCTTCGCCCGTTCGATTGCCGGCTATAAGGCCCAGGTATCCGACGCGTCGGCAGAAGTCCTGCTGCTGGTCAGCCGTGACCTCGATCACCAGCCTACCGAGCGCAGCTCGCAACCGCACATGGTGAAAGTGGGGTAATCGGCCATGGGCCTGCATTTGAACCAAGGCGACGACGAGCTCGTCGAGAACCACGAAATCAACGTCACGCCGTTTATCGACGTGATGCTGGTGCTGCTGATCATCTTCATGGTGGCGGCACCGCTGGCCACTGTGGACATCAAGGTAGACCTGCCCGCATCCAGCGCCAAGCCGGCGCCGCGGCCGGAAAAACCGATCTTCCTCAGTGTCAAGGCAGACCAGCGCCTGTTCCTGGGCGAAGAAGAAGTCAAGGCTGAAAGCCTGGGCCCGGTGCTCGATGCCAAGACTCAGGGCAAGAAAGACACGACGATCTTCTTCCAGGCCGACAAAGGCGTGGACTACGGCGACCTGATGAGCGTGATGGATGCCCTGCGGGCAGCCGGCTACCTCAAGGTGGGCCTGGTCGGACTTGAGACGGCAGCCAAGAAATGATCACGACGCGCCACAAACTGACGCGTTATGGCACCAGCCTTGCCGTCGTGCTGGGCGTGCATGCCGTCGCGATCATCATCGCGCTCCAATGGTCCGCGCCGCAGGTAATCCAGCTGCCACCCGCCGCCATGGTCATCGACCTGGCGCCGATGCCAGCGCCGCCGCCTCCGGCACCGCCCAAGGTGGTGACGCCGCCGCAGCCGCCTGCCCCGGTGGAAGAGCTGCCCCTGCCGAAAATGGCCGAGGCGCCCAAGCCAACGATCCAGGTGCCCAAGCCGGTCAAGCCCAAGCCTAAACCGAAACCGCCCAAGCCGGTGGAGAAGAAGCCCGAGCCACCCAAGGAAAAACCTTCCGAGGAGCCACCGAGCGAAACTCCACCGACCAATACACCGGCGGAAAAATCGGCCCAGCCCGCGCCTGGCCCATCGGCACAGCAGATAGCGGCCCAGGCGTCCTGGCAAAGCACCCTGCTGGCGCACCTGCAGAAGTACAAGAAGTACCCACCTGCTGCACAACAGCGCGGCAAGGAAGGTATGAACCGCTTGCGCTTCGTGGTCGATGCCGAAGGCAACGTATTGTCCTACGAGTTGGAAGGCCGCTCCGGCAACGCCGATCTGGACCGTGCGACCCTGGAGATGATCCGCAAGGCCCAGCCGCTGCCCAAGCCACCGGCCGACCTGTTGAAAAACGGCAGCGTCGAACTCGTTGCGCCGTTCGTCTACAACATCGACAAGCGCCGCCGTTAAACACATCTACAAGCAATGCGGGAGGAAGTTTTACTCCCGCATTCGCCGTCGGCAAATCAGCAAAATTTCCGACATTCCCCACTCAATCCCCAGCAAACTTCTGATAACGTGCGTCTATCGATTGCAGCCGGTATGCTTGGCCTGCAACCTCATGGACGCCCGCTATGACCCTTACAGAATTACGCTACATCGTGACCCTCGCCCAGGAACAGCATTTCGGCCACGCGGCCGAGCGTTGCCATGTCAGTCAGCCGACGCTGTCGGTGGGCGTGAAAAAGCTTGAAGACGAACTCGGTGTGCTGATTTTCGAGCGCAGCAAGAGCGCCGTGCGCCTCACTCCGGTGGGCGAAGGCATCGTGGCCCAGGCGCAGAAGGTCCTGGAACAAGCGCAAAGCATTCGCGAACTGGCCCAGGCCGGTAAGAACCAGCTCACCGCACCGCTCAAGGTCGGCGCGATCTACACTGTCGGCCCGTACCTGTTCCCGCACTTGATCCCGCAACTGCACCGCGTCGCGCCGCAGATGCCGCTGTATATCGAAGAAAACTTCACCCACGTGCTGCGCGACAAACTGCGCAACGGCGAATTGGACGCGATCATCATCGCCCTGCCGTTCAATGAGGCGGACGTACTCACGCTACCGCTCTACGACGAGCCGTTCTACGTGCTGATGCCGGCCTCCCACCCGTGGACCAAGAAGGACACCATCGACGCCGCCCTGCTCAACGACAAGAGCCTGCTGCTGCTGGGCGAAGGCCACTGCTTCCGCGACCAGGTATTGGAAGCCTGCCCGACCCTGACCAAAGGCAACGACGGCGCCAAGCACACCACGGTGGAATCCAGCTCACTGGAAACCATTCGCCATATGGTCGCTTCCGGTCTGGGCATCTCGATCCTGCCGCTGTCAGCCGTAGACAGCCATCACTACGCCCAGGGCGTAATCGAAGTGCGCCCGCTCACACCTCCGGTGCCGTTCCGTACCGTAGCGATCGCCTGGCGCGCCAGCTTCCCGCGCCCCAAAGCGATTGAGATCCTCGCCGATTCGATCCGCCTGTGCTCGGTGGCCAAGCCGCCCGTTGCGAGCTAAGCAACCGTATGACTGAGCTGTCGCAGGTGCCGGTGACGGCACTCAAGGGTGTCGGTGAGGCCATGGCCGAGAAGCTGGCCAAGGTCGGCCTGGAAAACCTCCAGGACGTGCTGTTCCATTTGCCCCTGCGCTACCAGGATCGGACTCGCGTGGTGCCCATCGGCCACTTGCGCCCAGGGCAGGACGCGGTGATCGAAGGCACCGTCAGCGGCGCTGACGTGGTGATGGGCAAGCGCCGCAGCCTGGTGGTGCGCCTGCAGGATGGCACCGGCGGCTTGAGCCTGCGCTTCTACCATTTCAGCAACGCGCAGAAAGAGGGCCTCAAGCGTGGTACCCGCGTGCGCTGCTACGGCGAGGCGCGCCCTGGCGCTTCGGGCCTGGAAATCTACCACCCGGAATACCGCGCCATTACTGGTGACGAGCCGCCACCGGTAGACACCACCCTCACGCCAATCTACCCGCTGACCGAGGGCCTGACCCAGCAACGCTTGCGCCAATTGTGCATGCAGACGCTGACCATGCTCGGCCCGCAAAGCCTGCCCGACTGGCTGCCCCTGGAGCTGGCTCGCGACTATCAGCTGGCGCCCCTGGCTGATGCGATCCGCTACCTGCATCACCCGCCCGCCGATGCCGACGTGGACGAACTCGCCCTCGGTCATCATTGGGCCCAGCATCGCCTGGCCTTCGAAGAGCTGCTGACCCACCAACTGTCCCAGCAGCGCCTGCGTGAAAGCATGCGTTCCCTGCGCGCCCCGGCAATGCCAAAGGCCACCCGGCTGCCGGCGCAATACCTGGCTAACCTCGGCTTTGCCCCGACCGGCGCACAGCAGCGCGTGGGCAATGAAATCGCCTACGACCTCAGCCAGCAAGAACCGATGCTGCGCCTGATCCAGGGCGATGTAGGCGCAGGCAAGACCGTGGTGGCTGCCCTCGCCGCCTTGCAAGCACTGGAGGCTGGTTATCAAGTGGCGCTGATGGCGCCCACTGAAATCCTTGCCGAACAACATTTCATCACCTTCAAGCGCTGGCTCGAACCCCTGGGCCTGGAAGTGGCGTGGCTGGCCGGCAAGCTCAAAGGCAAGAACCGCGCAAGCGCCCTGGAGCAGATCGCCGCGGGCGCCCCTATGGTGGTGGGCACCCATGCGTTGTTCCAGGACGAAGTGCAATTCAAGAACCTTGCCTTGGTCATCATCGACGAACAACACCGCTTCGGCGTGCAACAGCGCCTGGCCCTGCGCCAGAAAGGTGTGGGCGGACGCATGAACCCGCACCAGTTGATCATGACCGCCACCCCGATCCCACGCACCCTGGCCATGAGCGCCTACGCCGACCTCGACACCTCGATCCTCGACGAACTGCCGCCCGGGCGTACGCCGGTCAATACCGTGCTGGTCACCGACACCCGGCGCGTCGAAGTGATAGAACGCGTGCGCGGCGCCTGTGCCGAAGGCCGTCAGGCCTACTGGGTGTGCACCTTGATCGAAGAGTCCGAAGAGCTGACCTGCCAGGCCGCCGAGACCACCTATGAAGACCTCACCAGTGCGTTAGGCGAACTCAAGGTCGGGCTGATCCATGGGCGCATGAAACCTGCGGAGAAGGCCGCAGTGATGGCCGAGTTCAAGGCCGGCAACCTGCAATTGCTGGTGGCTACCACCGTGATCGAAGTGGGCGTGGACGTGCCCAACGCCAGCCTGATGATCATCGAAAACCCCGAGCGCCTGGGCCTGGCGCAACTGCACCAACTGCGCGGCCGGGTCGGCCGCGGCAGTGCTGCCAGCCATTGCGTGTTGCTGTATCACCCGCCGCTGTCGCAGATCGGTCGACAGCGCCTGGGGATCATGCGCGAAACCAACGACGGTTTTGTCATCGCCGAAAAAGACCTCGAACTGCGCGGTCCGGGTGAAATGCTCGGCACGCGCCAGACCGGCCTGCTGCAATTCAAGGTCGCCGACCTGATGCGCGACGCCGACCTGCTGCCTGCGGTGCGCGACGCGGCGCAAGCCCTGCTCGAACGCTGGCCCGATCACGTCAGCCCGTTGCTGGATCGCTGGCTGCGACACGGGCAGCAATACGGCCAAGTGTGACGCCGGACGCACTTATCCGACCAACACCTGTATCAAGCTGGTTATACTCCAATGAATGTAAGAAATTGGAACAGGCCATGTCAGAAGTTGCCCTCGCCACAGCCCCACTGACCGCCCCGCCGGTCATTCGGGCGCTGCTCGCCAAGCTCGCCATCCCCTACACGGAAGTCATCGAACAACCTGGCATGAACCCTGCGCAAAAGGTCCAGGCGGTGTTGCTTGAAGATGCGGTTGGCGCACTCATGGTGCTGTTCCCCCAAAGCCAGTTGCTCGACCTCAACCGCCTCGCCGAACTCACGGGTCGCCGCCTCACGGCCGTTGCCCCTGAGCGCGTCGAACGCATGCTCGGCAAGCATGCCCTGAGTCTGCTGCCGGGCCTGCCGGCACTCACCAGTTCACCGTGCCTGTATGAAGGCAGCCTGCTCAACGAGCCGAGCCTGCTGGTGCATTCGGGCGAAGCCGGACTGTTGCTGGAAATCCCCGGCGACGCGTTCAAGGGCATGCTGACCAAGGCCAGCGCCGCGCAGTTTGGCGAACCGCTGAGCAATATCCGCCCAAATCTCGACCGCCCCAATGATGACCGCGAGGAAATCACCCAGGCGATGCAGGCGTTCACCGCCCGCCGTATCCAGCAACGTCTTGAGGCGACCATCGAGATTCCACCGCTGGCCGACACGGCGCAAAAGATCATCAAGCTGCGCGTCGACCCCAACGCCACCATCGATGACATCACCGGCGTGGTGGAAACCGACCCGGCCCTCGCCGCCCAGGTGGTGAGTTGGGCCGCGTCGCCCTACTACGCATCGCCGGGCAAGATCCGTTCAGTCGAAGATGCCATCGTGCGCGTACTGGGCTTCGATCTAGTGATCAACCTGGCGCTCGGCCTGGCCCTGGGCAAAACCCTGAGCCTGCCCAAGGACCGCCCGCATCAGTCCACGCCGTACTGGCACCAATCGATCTACACCGCTGCCGTGATCGAAGGCCTGACCCGTGCCATGCCCCGCGCCCAGCGCCCGGAAGCCGGCCTGACCTACCTGGCGGGCCTGCTGCACAACTTCGGCTACCTGCTGCTGGCCCACGTGTTCCCACCGCACTTTTCGCTGATCTGCCGACACCTGGAGGTCAACCCGCACCTGTGCCACAGCTATGTCGAACAGCACTTGCTGGGTATCACCCGCGAGCAGATCGGTGCCTGGCTGATGCGCTATTGGGACATGCCGGACGAACTGTCCACCGCCCTGCGCTTTCAGCACGATCCGACCTATGACGGGCAATACGCTGAGTATCCGAACCTGGTGTGTTTGGCCGTACGCTTGTTGCGTAGCCGGGGGATTGGCTCGGGGCCGGACGAGGCGATTCCCGACGCACTGCTTGAGCGGCTGGGGTTGAGCCGTGAGAAGGCTGAGGAAGTGGTCGGCAAGGTGCTGGATGCCGAGGTGTTGTTGCGCGAACTGGCTTCCCAGTTCAGCCAGGGCTGAATGTGTAGCCCCTCAGGTCGCTATCGGGAGCAAGCCCCCTCCCACATTTGACCGAGTTCCAACTTTGGAATGCAGACAAATGTGGGAGGGGGCTTGCTCCCGATGAGTCCAACTCGGTTTTACTGAAAAACTTCAGCTCTTCTTTTTCTTCGGCTTCAAATACTTGGTCAACCCCTGGAACCAGATCACCAGCGCGGGGTTGCCCTTGATCTGGATCGACTTGTCCTGAATCCCCGTCATGAACGCCAGTTGCTTGTTCTTCGCCTGCATCGTGGCAAACCCGTAGGCGGCATCCTTGAAGGCAATCGCAAAGGCAGGCTCAGGGTGAACACCTGAACGGCTGGTGATGCGCTGGTTTTTGACAATGAAGTGACGGGCAACCTTGCCGTCGAGGGTCTGCAGCTGGAAGGCCAGGTCTTTGTCACCCAGTTGCTGCTGGAAGGCGGGGTTGGTGCGGCTGGCTTTGCCCATCATCAGGCCAAGCACCCACAAGAGAAGACGAAATTTCATGCACACGGCCTCGGTGTATTTATTGGAGTGGCCGCAGCAGTGTAACGATTTGAAAAAACGAACGCCACCGATCTCGCGCTTTAGACGCAGATCGGCGGACGTTTAACGCTTATAGCAACAAGTGCTTAGACGTTAGGGCAAGGCACCGGCGCCCAGTCGACCAGGTTCGGGTTGGTGCAGTTGAGCTTGAGCTGCGAATCACCTGCATTGGCAACCTGCTTGCTTTCAGCCTGCTTGGCCTGGGCTGTCTGGAAGGTTTTCTCGGTGGTGACCGCTTCTTTCGGCACGGTTGGCAGCACCGGCTTTTTCGGTGGCTTGGTGCCGCCTTTCTTCTTCGTCGACGTCACAACGGGGGCTGCATCGGCCTGGGCCACGGTGACCACGTCGGCACGCTGTACGCCGACTTGTTGCAGGTCTTTTTCGTAGGCCTGGGTGTAGTTGTTCAGGTCTTCGCTGGCTTTGCCGTTGACCGCAACGATCAGGTCATTGGATTCCTTCAGGCCCGCAACGATTTCCGCCAGGCGCTTGCGGCCTTCGGTGTCGTTGACGGTCTTGGCCTTGCGGTCGGCCACCAGCTTGGTGAACGCGCTCTGGTAGCACTGTTGCGAGGCCTTGGCGTAGGCGGTGCTGCGGTCGATGTCGGAGACGCTTTTGTTCACATCAGCGGCATAGGAGGCAATGCGCTGGTTGTCATCGGCGATCTGCTTTTGACGCTCGGTGTAGTAGCCCGCCGCGCCGCCAGCCAGGGCGCCGCCCGCAGCGCCGATGGCGGCGTTACGGCCACGCTTTTCCTTGTCGCCGGTCAAGGCGCCCAGCAAGGCACCGCCGGCCGCGCCGATGGCGGCACCGGTTACCACCGACTTGGTCATGTTCGAATCGGTAGCGCGCAGGTGCTGCACCGGCTCGTAGCAGTTGGGGTAGTACTCGACCTTGGTGCTCGACGCGACCTTGGACGCAGGCGACGTAGCGCAACCAGTCAACACGGTGCTGAAACCGGCTGCGATCAGCAGCAGGTGACGCTTGGAAACCGCCTTACGGGAAAAAAGCATAGGTGTGATCTCTATTAAGTTTGACTTGCCCAGCACGGCCCACCGCCGCCTGAGTCCCTTCCAAGCTCGCTAGACAGCCAACGATCAAGACCGCTGACCGCTCGCTGCGAGCAATTCCTTCAAGATCGTTGCCGGGTCGGCCCGCTGTTGCTTGCGGTAGTTGCCGACATGGCGAACGAACAGTGTCGCGCGCGTCACCAGACTCTTGCCGAGCACTGGCTTGCGATCCAACTCTTCCTTGATTCGTTGAAACTGCGCCTGGATCACCGCATCGGTATAGCGCGTGCCGGTGGCCAGGTTGTCGATATAGATAGCCACCGCGCCGTCGAGAGCGCTGCGTCCATTGGTAATGGCCGTGGCGAACAGCTGCGCACTGGCCTCGTCCTTGCTGTCCACAGCCTGCTGGCGACTCTTCTGCAGGTTGGCCAGGCGGATGTTGTAATTGCTGATGGTCTCGGCCACCAACGCCGCCGACTGGATCAGGTTGCCCGCCGCTTCTTCACGTTGCTGGGCGATCAGCGAAACGTTGCGCTTGAGTTCTTCGTTGACCAGGCCCAGTTCGGCTTGCAGCTTGGGGTCGACGCTGGCGGCGATGATGCTGTCCAGGCGCTTGGTCGGGTCCTGGGTATCGTCGATGGCGTCGGTCAGTGACGCCAAACGACCTTCCTTCTGCCATTGGGCAAACAATTCCTTGTAGCGCGAGCGCGGCGCCGACAACGCGCCGATCGCCACGCGAAAGCCGGTGGTCTCGTTGCTTTGTTCGGTGCCGTCGGCGGCGAACAACGGATACTCTCGGCGCATGCCGGTAAACAGCGTGCCCTCGCCTTCCAGGTAGTTGCCGCCCTTGACTACAAAGCCGCCATAGGTGCCCTGGCGCCGGCCGGCATGCACCAGCTGGAAGGATTCCTGGACCATTTCCGCAGCGTTGCCGATCACGTCGAACAGGCCGATGGGGTTGGGCAACTTGGTGCCGATGGGCATCAGTCGTGCTGCCTGACCAGTGCCGCCGGCCACCTGGTTGAACACTGCGTAGTCGGCCAAGGGGCCATCGCTTTCGCTGCCCTCTGCGCGGCGTGGGTACAGGCGCCCTTCCAGGTCCTGGCGGCTGACCGCCTGGGCACCGCGCGCGGCGTACTCCCATTCCACTTCGGTGGGCAGGCGTACAAAGCCCAGGCCGCCGTCTTCGGCCGACGAACCGCGCCCACTCACCGGCAGCAATTCACGGTGGTATTTCATCAGCCAGGCGCTGTACACCGCCGAAAACCGCTCGGCTTCAAAGCGCGACAGCTTCACCTTGGGTAAACGCCCGGCCATACCGGCAGGCGCGTCACAGGCCGGGGCCGGCTCGCCGCTGGCCAGGGACTGCGCCTGGGCCATCACCTGGGCGTACTGGCGCGCGGTCACTTCGTATTTGCCGATGAAATACAGCATGGGCTTGAGCGGGGTCTTGGCGTCGGTCTTCGGCATCAGCGGCGCAATGACTTTATTCCAGTCCTTGGGCAAGTCCTTGAGGGTGAACTGGCCATTGATGAAGTCGCGGCGATAGCCGGAAATAAACGACTGCTGATAACCGGCCTCGCCTTCGGCAAAGGGGTAGCCGAGGCTGATCTCGCGGTCATCCAGGGTGCCCTGGGCCAATACATAGGCGTAGCGGAACACCATGTTGCCGTCGCAGGGCAGCGGCAGGCTGACGTCATCGGGCAATGGCTTGGGGTTGTCGAGCTTGTCACTTGCCTCATCCGCCCAGGCCAGCGAGGCCAGGCTCAGCGCCACACAGGCGCCCAATAACTTATACATCTCTGATTCCCTCAGAAGCCTGGATACGCGCCACCCGCCAACCACCACTGGCAGCCGCCACGGCGCTGACGCCGAGCACAGCAGCCAGGGCCAGGCCGTAATGACGCGCCAACAGGTGGCTGGCGTATTCGCCCGGCACCTGCACAAAAAGCTTATTCAGCGCGGCCTCGGCCAGGCCATACAGCCCACCACTGAGCACGGCGGCAAAGCCCGCGCTGTACAGCGCCTGCAGCAGCACAAACAACAACAGCGCCCCGGTGGAAAACCCCAGCAGACGCAACACCGATAATTCCCGGCGCTTGCGCGCAACCGCCGCGAGGGTTGCGGCGAAGATCGCCGCAAATGCACCGGCCAAGGCCAACCCGGCGATGATCCAGAACACAATCGACAGGTTGCGGCTCAACGATTGCACCTGGGCGATGGTGTTCGCCTGGGTCGACACCAGCAGATTCTGCCCGGTGAAGAACACCCGCAACGGCTCTACATCCGCGAGGCTGCGCGCATACAAGCGAAACGCCGGATACACTCGCTGCTCGCTCAACCCCACCGCATCACCCGCCCAGCCCAACGCCGCTACTGCACGGCCATCGCGGTAATCTTCCGCCGCTTCCAACAGGCCTAGGCCTGCAAACAAACCGTCACGGGCGAACGCTTCCAGCGGCAACACGGCCAATACCTGCAACCGCGTGTGCTGGGCTTGGACCTGCCCGACCACCTGCCGCGCAAAACTGGTTTCCAACCAGTCGCCAGGCCTGGCCGCGAGCTTTTCAGCAGCGGTATGGCTCAGCACGATCTGGTCGAGGCCGTGGGGTATCGGCAAGCCGGCCAACAACGGATCACCCGGGGCGGTCGGCAGCATTTCCAGGGTCAGCGTGCCCACCTGGGCGGTTGCTGCGATCTGCCGGGTACGTGGCAGGGCAAACGCCACATCGCTGCGCTGCCCCAGCTGCTCGATAAACGCCGCGCTGAATCGTCCACCCCCCAACGGGATGATTTCACGGGTGGCGGGGTCAGTCTCCAAGCGTTCGGTCAAACTGCTGACCAGTCCAAATTTCAGGCCGAATAACACCAGCAACGGCGCGATAACCGCCACCAGCGCCAGCACCGAACAGGCCGACAGCCAGCGATCGTTGCGGTAGTCCTGCCAGGCGAGCGATGTGATCAGGCCGATGCGCATCAGCACACCTCCCCGAGGGTCGCGGTAACGCCGCCGTCAGCATCGCGACGGCAACTGATACGCCGCACCTGCAAGCCACTGGCACGGGCCAGGGGTTCGTCGTGGGTGGCGATCACACAGGCCGTACGGTGTTCGCGGGCCTGGGCCAGCAACGCCTGCATCACACGCTCGGCGTTGAGCGGGTCGAGGGACGCAGTCGGCTCATCCGCCAGCACCAGTTGCGGTGCATGGGCCAAGGCCCGGGCACAGCTCACACGCTGGCGCTGGCCCACCGATAACGCGGCCGGGCGCTTACCCAACTGGTCGCTGATCTGCAACTGCTCGGCCAGGCGCGCCACGCGGCCGTCGTCTTTCAAACCCAGCAATTGCCGGGACAAGGCGATATTGCCGCGCACATCGAGAAACCCCAGCAAGCCACCGGTTTGCGGCACGTAGCCCAGATGCTGACTGCGCAATGCAGCCAGTTCGGATTGCCGGTCGGCACGCCACAGCGCGCCGATGTCCTGCTGGTTGAAGTCAAACTGCCCGGCCTGATCCGGCGCCAGGACCAGCGCCAGCAGGTCCAGCAAAGTGCTTTTGCCGCAACCGCTGGGCCCGACAATCGCCAGTTGTTCACCTGCGCCCAGGTGCAGCGCCGCAATCACCAGGCTATAGCGCTGGCTGCCGACACCCCGGCTCTTGTGCACCGCGTTCAGGCTCAGCATCACGGCAGCGTCGACAGCGGCACGCGGTACAACGCATCGCCCGGTTCGGCATCGCCGAAACGGACCCAGTTGGCCACGTCGTTATGGAAGGTTTCATACAGGCGGATCTTCGAATCCAGCTCGTCGATAAAGTCTTCCTGCTCGGCCACGCTCAACGACAACCACAAATCCTGGGTCATGTTCAGCGACTTGCTGCGATACGGCAGGCCCTCGAGGTATTCGCCGAGCAAACCGCCGTCGGCCAGGTTGCCGCCCTTGCGCAGGGCTTGCGGGTCGCGGCTCATATAGGCCGAAGCGCTGGCGATTTCCTGGAAAAAGTCCTTGGGTGAGCTTTGAGTCTTGCGCGCCGCATCCACGATCAACTTCAGCGACTGCTGCAGGTCGTTGAGTTGCAGCTTGGTCAGCATCACGCACACCTGGAACGCCGGCAGCGTCGGGTTGGTCAGGTCGCGGTCGGCGGTCCAGGCGCTGACCAGTTGCGGCGCCTGGCTGGCGGTTTTGCGCCCGAGGAAATCCATGTGCATGGCATAACCGACGGCTGCGGATTTGTCCGCCAGGCTTGGCGCCGAACTCAGCAGCGGCACCGGTTGTGGCGTGTTACTGCGCACCTGATGCACCAGGTTGGCAAACACCGTACCGATCTCATCCACACGCTCGCCCAGCTTGCGCACATCGCCACCCGGCACCGGCGTATAGAGGTCGCCGATCTGCGGGTTGGCGTCGGCGGTAAGGATGCGGTATTGGCTCTCGGCGCCGGCGTGGGTTTTCTTGCCGGCGTCGGTGCGCAGGTGCAGCGCATAGATCTTGATCTGCTTGCCCAGCGCCGCCTGGCGCACTTCGGCTTCGTTCATCTGGGTGGCGGCGAACGGGTCGTTCTTGCGCAGCGCACCCGCGTCGGTGACCAGCAGAATGATGCGGCCGCCGTAGCCCGACCAATCCATGCCGTCCACCGCCTGCATCACGCCGGCAAACGCGTCTTCGTTGAAAGAGTGGCTGGAGACAGTCGAAGCCTTGACCTGACGCGCCATGTCGAGGAAGCGTTGCGGGTCGCGGCCTTGGTCGAGGCTGATCAGGGTTTTGGCGACATATTCCAGGCCCGGGGTTTTCTTGATGCTGCTGCGGAAACCCACCAGGCCGAAGCTGACACTGTCCAGCTCGCCGCGTTCGGCAATGCGGGTTTGCAGTTCGTGAACCACATCGCGCACCTGATCGATATACGGCTGCATCGACACGGTGGTGTCCACCACCAGCACCACGGCGGTGCGGAAGGCGTCGGCGTTGGCGCTGATCACCGGCGTGGCCGGTTTGGCCTGCGCGCTGCTGCCCGGGTCGATGGAGGCGATATTGAGCAACTGCACCGGCTGGCCGTTCTCGTCGAAGCTCTCTTTGGAATCGAAGATTGGCAGCAGGTAGAACTGGTCCTGCGGCACCGCGCTGGCGGTGGGTTCCAGGGCCAGGACTTGCTGGTTGTCTTCAGGGTTGTTCTGGGCCTTGGCCAGCACGCTTTTCGCCGCGGCAGGATCGGCCAGCAGCTTTTCAACTTCGGCGGATTGACGCAGGAACATCACCGGCGCGCGACCCGAGCGCTCGGTGAACTTGAGCACCAGGCTTTGTTTCCAGTCGCTGACCTGGGAGGCCGGCAGCCATCCGTCGCTGCGGCCATCGGTGGCCGCGCCGACGCGCACCCACGAACTGCCATCGACGTCCTTGCGCTGGTACACGTAGAGCACCGAGAACGCTGGCAAGGCTTTGCCAGGCACACTGCCAGCGTCGGTGGAAAGCTTGGCGCCGGGCTTGCTGAGCACGCGCTGGAATAGAGTTTTCTTACCCGCCATCAGCAAGGGTCGCTGGCCACCGTCCACTTCAGCGGCGGCCACGGGTGGTGTCACTTTCGGCACGACGGCAGCCGGCGGCTGAGCCGGCTCATCGCTGCCACTCAACCACCAGTAACTGGCGCCCCCAATGGCCAGGGCCACCGCGACCGCCACGGCAGCCAATGCCAACACCGGCCCACGGCGCTGCTCGGACGGTGCGTTGTGCTGCGTCGGCGTCACCACCGGCTGGCGCACTATCGGCTGCGGCTGTGGTTTATCGGTCGGAATGTCGATGGTGACGGGCGTCATGCCCGCCAGGTCAAAACTTAATGGAATCGGCAGCGGCCGCACCAAGGTGGCTTCTGCCGAGTCCGCCGGCAGTTGCTCCAGTGCCTCCAGCAACGCCGCCGCATTCGGGAAGCGCTCCGCCGGGTCCTTGGCCAGCAACTTGCGCAGCACGCCCTGATAACGCCCGTGGTGCACCGGCAGCTCCGGCAACGGCTCGGTCAGGTGCGCCAGTGCGGTAGAGAGCGCATCGGTGCCGCTGTAGGGCAGCTTGCCGACGAGGATTTCGTATAACACCACGCCCAACGCATAGAGGTCGGCGCGACCATCGATCTCCTGGCCACGCGCCTGCTCCGGGCTCATGTAGCTCGGCGTGCCCACGGCAAACCCGGCCTGGGTGAATTGGGTGCGGTCGTCCAGTGACTTGGCGATGCCAAAGTCCGAGAGCACTGCGGTGCCGTCGGCGCGAAACAGGATGTTCGCCGGCTTGACGTCGCGGTGCACCAGGCCTTGGGCATGGGCATAACCCAGCGCCGAGGCAATCTGGCGGATCAGCGTCACGCCCTGCTCCGGCGTCAGGCCGGCGGCGATGCGCTCCTTGAGCGTGCCGTTGGGCAGGTATTCCATGGCCATGTAATACAGCTCACCGACGTTGCCGATGTCATGGATGGTCACCGTGTGCGGGTGCGACAAGCGCGCCAGGGTCTTGCCCTCGCGCAGGAAGCGTTCGCAGAACGTCGGGTCGGCCGCCAGCGCCGCCGCCATCACCTTCAACGCCACTTTGCGTTCCAGGGAGCGCTGGGTTGCCAGGTACACGCTGGCCATGGCGCCTTCGCCGATCTCGCCTTCGATGTCGTAACCCGGAATGACGATGTTCATGACGAGGCCTTCACGACAATGGCGGTGATGTTGTCCGGTGCGCCGCGATTGAGCCCCAGGTGCACCAGGCTGCGCACGATTTCATCCGGCGCGTCATGGCTGAGCACCTCGCGGATTTCATGGTCTTCGACGGTCTTGTTCAGTCCATCGCTGCACAACAGGTAGCTGTCGCCGGGGGCGATCAACAGGTCCACCGAGGCGACATCCAACTGGGCTTCCACGCCGACAGCGCGGGTGACGATATTGGAGCGTGGATGTGTGCGGGCGTCGGCTTCACTGAGCAAGCCGCTGTCTTGCAAATCCTGGACGTAGCTGTGGTCGCGGGAAATGCTTTCCAGCACACCGTCGCGCAGGCGATACAGGCGACTGTCGCCGGCCCACAGGCATACACCGCGCAAGCCGCGTGCAGCAAACACCACCACGGTGCTACCCATCATGGTCACACCACGGTTGGCGGTTTCTTCACGCACAGCGGTGTTGATGCGCAGCAAGTCGTTGCGCAGCGCCGCCGCGTATTCATCGAGGGAACGGCCAGCCGGTACGTTGCGCAGGCTGTCGACGATCAAGCTGCTGACATAGTCCCCCGCCGCATGCCCGCCCATGCCATCGGCCACCACCCACAGACGATTTTCCGGCAGGTCCAGACAGGCATCTTCATTGACTTGGCGAACCATGCCCACATGGCTTTTGCTCGCAGATTTGTACGTTGCCCCCATCTACACCACACCTTCTTTTCCGAGCAAAAACTGCGCAAAGTCGTTGGCGGCAGGTAAGCCCTGGCACCGTAATAAACCTGGGGAAATATGCTGCGAACCCCGGCCCCACCACAGGCTCGCGCCCTCGCACGCCTGTTCGGCCAGTGCGGTCATGCGCTGATGGGGCTCGCTGGCTGCCACCCGTTGCAGGCTGGCGAAACGGCTGTCCACTGCACGCGGCTCAGTCGCCGGCACGCCCAGGGTATCGAGGCCAGCGTTGAAGCTTTCGAAGGTGGCGCCGCTGTCCAAGGTACCGAGCAATAGCGCTTCGGCCTGCTCGAACCAAGTGTCAGGGCCGCCCACCAGGGACGCGGGGTTGGTGTCGTGATCCAGCAAGGTAACCACCGCCAACGGAAAATACCGCCCGACCCGATCAATGCTCGGCATCACCACGCCCGCCGCCGCGTCGGGTCCGCATACGCCCGGCGCCAGGACAAAACGCCACAACGGGCTGACCAGATACGCGTTGAGCCAGTCGCCACCCAGGCGGTTCTGGCTGGCGAGCAAACCCGCCGCCAGCCAGCTGTCCCAGGGGCCGATAAAACTCTGGGGCAAGGCGCGGCTGACAAAGTCCCCGCGGCTGGCCACCTTGCCGTAGAAACCCAGGGTCGTCATAGCCGCTCCGGCAGGCTGAAGCCGCTGAGCACCCGGCTCTTGAACGGGTTGAAGGCACTGTTGGCACGCAATTCGTAGGCGATGCTCGCGCCGTCGACGCGCAAGCGCAGGTTGAAGCGATCCGGCGAGTTGCCGGCGGTAAGATCCGATTGCTCCAGCAGGCGGAACCAGGCCCATGGGCCGTCCAGGGTGATGCCGGAGCGACCACTGGCCGACGGTGGCATGATGGAAATGCGCACCACGCCAATGCTGCCGGGGTTCGGCCATTGCATCGCCACCGGGCGGCTCGGGCCGTGGTCGTAGCTCAATTGCTGGCCGTCCAGATCGAGCAGGAACTGGGTGATGGTCGGGTCCATCGACACCGGCTTGAGCTCGAAACGCACGATCGGCTGGGTGCCCCCGGATCTAAAGAACGCATCACGGATAGTCGCCGCTCGCTGGAAGGTTTGCAGCACGCCCGGGGCAATCCCCAGCTTCTGCGCCGCGCCCGGCTGCCAGCGCCAGGTCTGTGCCGATGTATCCACATAGGGCTGCAGGTATTTGCGGAAGTAGTTATCCATCACCCCGCCCACGCCGAAGAACTGGCCGAAGTCATCCAGGGTGGCGTCCCGTGCACTGCCCGGCGACATCGGGTAACGCCCCGCCAACGACTGGCGATACACGTTGACCACCTCGCTGACCCAGGCCGCGTTCAACTGGTTGCGCACCCCGCCCATCATGCTGTTGGTGGTGGAATTGACCACCGACTTGACCATGCCCTGCACCAGCGGCGGCTGGCGCTCGGCATTCAGGCTGACCCGCGTGGCCGCAGCCGCTGCCTGGTTCTTGGCCTCGCCGAGCAGCGCATCGCCGCTGGCGCCGACCATGGCGCTGACTTGCACATACAGCGCATTCATATCCGAAAGCAGGCCGTCGATGGCGGCCGGCTCGCCTTCGTTTTTACTGACGGTGCTGTTGAGTTCGGCAAAGTGCGCGGTCACTGGATCATCCGCAACCACCGGGGCATTCGCCGTGGGTTGTTCCTGGCCGAGCAAACTGCCGAGGCGCTCCTTGAGTTTGTCGACGCCGCCCTCCACCGGCACACCTTTGGCGGCCAATTGACGTTCTTCGGTTTGCAGATCGGTTTCCTTGGCCACCGCCACCAACAGTTTTTTCAGTGGCGAGGTCGGCCCGGAAATCACCCGCAATACGTCGGCAGCCTGGGCCACGCTGGTGATCGGCACGAAGTCGATGTCGGCGAGCAGCGCATCCCACTGGCGCTGGTAGTCCTGGAAATACAGGCGGCGCACATCAGCGGCCAGGCTCACCACGTTCTGCTGATCGGCCTGTTCATGGCCCAACACCCACTGCTCCTCGGCCAGGGTGCCGGTCTGGTTCAGGCTGCTCAGCAGGAACGCCTGACGATAGCCCTTGGCGGTGAAGAACCCACTCAGCGGCTCACCCAAGGGTTTGCCGCTTTTGCGGCTGAACACCAGCGCGGCATCACGGCCAGCGGCTTCGTTGAGGCGAAAGTCCGGGATACCTTCCGGCAGTTTCTGGCGCTTGACCCGGTCATATACACGCTGCGCCACCGGCAGTTGCTGCAACTGGCGGCGCAGGTCATCAATAAGGCGCGGGTCCAGGCGCGCACTCGGCGGGTGCCGTTCGAACAGTGCCTGCAAGTGTCCGGCCAGGGCCTGGCGCTGGTCGGCCGGCAGGTCGCGGGGCAGGTTGCGGTCCCAGTCCAGGGCGATCCAGGCCTTGATAAAGTCCGGGTCGTAATGCTCGGTGTCGGCGAACATCAGGTAAGCCTTGAGGCCCTCATAGAGGAAGTCAGAGTTACCGCCGCCGTGCAGTTGCTCTTCGATACGCGTCACCAGGCGCGGCGCGAACACGGCGATCAACAACTTGCGATAGACGCTGGCGGACTCGGCTTCGAGCATATCGCCTTGATACAGACCCAGCCCTTCGGACCAGCTTGGCGAGTCCCCCGCCAGGTTCTTGACCGCATTGAGCAACGGCAGCACGGCAAGCACTTCCCGTTGTGCCGGGCTCAGGTTTTGTACCGTCTGCCCCAGGGGCGCGACCTTCTGGTCGACCTGGGTGATGTACGCCTGATTGGCGCGATAACTCACCCACCATAAGCTGCCGACCACTACGACCAAGGCGACGGTGGCGGCCAGTACGCCACGGGCGATCCACTTGCGGCGCCGTTCGACTTTCGGGTTCACCCCCACCAAGCCACGCTCGGCGAAGGCCACGGCGGTGAAGAGTTTTTCGATGAAGTAACTGCGCCCGGTGCCGCTCTGGCGCGCCAGGTGCTGGCGATCCAGGTTCATGCTCTGGGCCATGGCACCGATCAAGCGGTCAATCGGGCTGCCTTCCTGGGTGCCGCTGGTGAAATACACACCGCGCAGCAACACGCGCTCTTCAAAGGCGTTGGGTTTGAACACACCTTCGAGGAAGCTTTGCAGACAGTCCTTCAATGCGCCGAACTGCTGCGGGAAACCGTAGATCAGGTCGCGCCGCGCCGGGTCGCGTTCCTGTTGCAGGCGCTCGACCAAGCGTTCATTGAGGCGCCGCTCCAGCCCGGCAAATTCACTTTGCAGGTGCGCCAAGGGGCTGTCGCTATTCTTGCCGTCGTCCAGGGCAAAGGTCATGCCCCACACCTGGGCGCGCTCTTCCTTGCTCAGGTTGTCGAAGAACTCCATGAAGCCCGGCACCAGGTCGAGCTTGGTGAGCATCAGGTAGATCGGGAAACGCACGCCCAGCTGGGTGTACAGCTCCTGGATGCGCAGGCGTATTGCGGCGGCATGGGCAGCGCGCTCGGCGTCTGTACCCAACAGCAGATCCGACAGGCTGATGGCGATAAACGCACCGTCGATGGGCCGGCGCGAGCGCTGCTTTTTCAGCAGGTCGAGGAAGCCCAGCCACGCGGCTTTGTCCACCGTGGAGTTGCTGTCCTGGGTGGTGTAGCGGCCAGCGGTGTCGAGCAATACCGCTTGATCGGTAAACCACCAGTCGCAGTTGCGCGTGCCGCCGACGCCGCGCACCGCACCGGCACCCAATTGTGCCGCCAGCGGAAAATGCAGCCCGGAATTGACCAACGCGGTGGTCTTGCCCGAACCCGGCGGGCCGATGATCACGTACCATGGCAGCTCGTAGAGGTTGCGCCGCTCATCGCCACCAAGCTTGGCTTTTTTCAGCAGCATCAGGGCTTCGTCCATGCGCTGGCGCAGGGTCGACAATTCTTCGGCAGTGGCGACGCTGTTGGGGTCGGCTGGGGTTTCGGCGGCCAGGCTGCGCATCACTTCGGCGGCCTGGCGGCGGGCCTGGATGATGCGGAACACGCGGTAGGCGACCCACAGCGCAAATACCACGATGATCAGCGCCCAACGTCGACCCTCGGGCATCAGCACATCGAGCAACGGCCCGACAAACCAGATGATCAGGCTCAGGGCAATCAGGCCCAGCACGGGGATCACCCAGCGAATCATGAAACTGAAAAACGCCTTCACTCGACGCCCTCCGCCAATACGGTGATTTCAACCCGACGATTGCGGGCACGGCCTTCGGCAGTGCTGTTGGTCGCCAACGGCTCGGTGTCGCTACGGCCTTCGGCGCTGAAGCGATCACCCTGGCCGGTCTTGGCCGCGAGGATCTCCAGCACCGACTTGGCCCGGGCTTCGGACAGCGCCCAGTTCGACGGAAAGCGCAACGTGGCAATCGGGCGGTTATCGCTGTGGCCGGTGACGCGCACCTGGCCCTTGACCTTGCGAATGGCGTCAGCGATACGCAGCATCAGCGGCTGGTAGGCATCGACGATGCTGGAGCTGGCGGACGCGAACAGCTCATCGCCACGAATGGTCACCACCGAGCGGTCCACCTTGTCTTCCACGGCCACGCGACCTGCCTTGATGTCTTCGGCCAGGAAGCCGGCCAGGCGCGGCCGCTCGATGACTTTCGGTTGCGCCACCGGACGGTCGATGGCCTGCACCGGGATCTCACCCAGGGCATGGATATTCTTGAATACCGGCTCGGCATCCGAGGCCAGCTTCATGCGCAGGCCGAACAGCAACACCAGCAATAGCGCCAGGCCAATCGCCACGGCGATCCACGGCGGCATGAATTGCGCCAGGCGGTCACGGGCCACGGTCACGCCGCGCCAGTGCGGCGACAGCTCACGCTCGTGTTCGCCACGGGCACTGCGAATCGCGGCGGCGGTGCGCTCGCGCAAGGCTTCCAATTGGCTGCGCCCATCGGTCATCACGCGGTAGCGGCCTTCGAAACCCAGGCACATGCACAGGTACAGCAGCTCCAGCAGGTACAGGCGTTCCCGTGGGCTTTGCAGGCAGTGGTCGAGCAGCTGGAAGACCTTTTCACCGCCCCAGGCTTCGTTGTGCACGGTGATCAGCAGGCTTTGTTTACCCCAATCGCTGGTGCTGCCCCACGGTGTACTCAGTACCGCTTCGTCCAATGCAGTGCACAGCGCGTAACGGGCCAGCAGCACTTCATTGCGCGCTACGCCGGCGGCTTCGGCGCGCTCTTCGAACTGGCGCAGGTAGGCCAGCAGCTGCGCACGCAGGCTGGCTGGCGCCGGGTGAGCGATGGTGTTGCGCAGCCGCGTCAGCAGTGCCAACAGCGGGCCGGCGGCGCTTTCCAGCGGGTTCAGGCCTTGGCTTTTGCCGGTAAGAATCGGCGCGGCCGGCATCGACAAAGGTGCCGGCTCTGCACGTGCAGGTTCTGGCGCACGGCCTCCCGGGCGCGGCATGAACTGGGTGCGGTCATCATCATTGGGATGCATCGCGGATTATCCTCGGATCGCCCAGAAGGCCAGGTTCAAGCCCGGGAACTGCCCGGCGATATGGAAGGCAAAACCGCCGGAATTGCTCAACTGCTGCCAGTGCTCGCTGCCCCGGTCCAGCTCGTAGTAGGTGCTGCCGGCGTGGTACGGCAGTTGGCGCGGCGCTACCGGCAACGGCAGCAGGCCAATGCCCGGCAGTTGCAGGTTGACCATGTCGCGGATGTGCTCCACCGAGCCGACCTTGCTCTGCTGGCCGAAGCGCGCACGCAGGGTTTCGCCGGGCACATCGGCACGCACCACGAGGATGAAACTGGCATTGTCGAGCAAGGTCTTGTCGGCCAGCATCGCCACGTGGATGCCATAGGCCTTTTCCACAATCGGAATCGGCGTGGCCTTGCTGTCGATCAGCATCGACAGCGCCTCACGCAAGGCGGCCATAACCGGAGCGAAGCTCAGGGCCAGGTCGTCGTGCTGGTATTGCGGGTATTCCTGGGGGCGCCGACCTGAAGTTGAGAAGGTGGAAAACTCACCGGCCAGGCTCACCAATTCACTGAAGAAGCGTTCCGGGTGCAGCGGACTCAACTGGTTGAAATGCTGGATCAGCGGCTGGGCGCGATTGACCAGTTGCAACAGCATGAAGTCGGCAATCTCCGAGGCGCCGCCCGCGCCGGAAGCCACAACGCGGCCGGCCAGGGCTTCGCCACGCTGGTGCAACAGGCCGAGCAGTTCGCTGCGAAAGGCCGTCAACGGTTTGCTTGCGGCCACATCCAGCACCGGCGGGATATAGGTGTCATCCAGCACCAACGCACGGTCAGCGCGTTTTTCCTTGATGCGTACCAGGCCGATGGCGGCGTAGTCGCTGATGCCGTCCTGCGCCGTCAGCAGGCGCAACGCCCGCGAGCCCACGGCCACTGGTGCGCGGTTTTCGAAAGGCGCGTTGTCGTCGCGTACTTCGCGTACCTGGCTTACATAACGAGCAGCCTCCAGGGCTTCGCCCTCGTCGACGGTGTCGCGGGCCCCCGCACGCTTGAGCGGCAGGGCCAGGTACACCAGGCCGTCGCGCAGGTTGTCGTCGATATTCAACGGGCTCGGCGCCAGGTCATCCTGGGGGATATTGAACGGCGTGCCGTCCGGCAACAGGCCACGGGCCGACACAATCGCCAGTTTGCCCTGGGCCAGCAGGCCCTGATCGATCAGCAATTCGGAAAAGCCCCAGGCCCCGGCCGACAACGGGCGGCTGCGGGCGTCGATCAGGTTTTCCAGGTAACGGTCATGCTGCTGGAAGTGCTGCGTTCCGATGAACATGCCTTCCGACCAGACCACGCGATTGTTCCAGGACATGGGGGCTCCGATTGCTTGTTATTGGGCAGGACTGGATGGGGGAGCCACGACATCGGCGCGCACGGCACGCACATCGAGGCTGATCTGGTATTCACTGGATTGGCGCGGCGGCACGTTGATGACGGTGCGCCATTGCGCACGGTCCAGCTCGCGATAGCCCACCAGCACGCCGATCTGGCGCGTGGCCGGGTCAAGGTCGCGCTGGATGCTCAGTTGCTGGCCGGGTTGCACCATCACTTCATCCTGATCCAGCAGGTCGAGGCCGAGGGTGGATTGCGCACGGTCCGCCAGGGCGAAGTAATCGGAGCGGGAAAAGGTCGCAGCGTTTTTCAGTTCGAAAATGCGCACCCGCACCGGCGCGGCCTGGCCGTTGGCACCGGGGTTAAGCCCGGCAATCGCGTGAAAGTGCAGCTCGACGGCGGTGGTGCTGGGTTGCGCGCCGGCAACCGCTTCGGGTTTGACCGCGTCGTTGGCACACGCCGTCAGCAGCAGCGCGGTAGCGGCTGCGAGTAAAAACCTGGGAATCATCCTGCGTCCTCAATGACGTACTTAGCTATCCGTTATATCCATTCGTACAACGCGCTTTTAGCGTCGCTGTCGTGCGCTGTGTTCTTCGTAGGCCCGGCTGAATTCGCGGCCGAACAGGTCCTGGAAATCCTCCTGGGCCTCGCGGGAAATATTGCTGTAGAGCTCGGTGAACTGCTGCCAGTACTGGGCCTGGCGCGAGCCGTTGAAAATACTCGAAAGGCCACCGGGCTTGCCCATGCGCTCTTCCAGCTGCGCCGGTTCAAAGCGCATGAGCAGGTGCTTGATCGCCGCTTCCACCCCGGCCATCACCGCCAATTGGTGGGCGCGCAAGTCGTCGAAGCTGTCACGCACCGCAACGTCCGGCGCCATGAACGCTTGGTTGCCGTGACGAAGCAACAGCAGTAAGGCTTCATCGGCATTCGGGGCGAACTTCAACGGGTTGTTTTCGGCAGGACGGATCATCGTCTGCTGCATGCGGAACTCGCCCTTGAGGCTGGCCCGGGCGCGCAATACGTCAATCAGGCCCTCGACCATCAGCCGGTAGCTGCGGCCAATGTTTTCCATCTGGGCGCAGGCGTCGGTTTTATCCAGGCGCAGCTGGTCAAGGCCGGCACCGCGCAGGAAGGCTTGCAACAGGTCGGGATGTGGCTCGGTGCCGGCCACGGGGAGCGCAACAGGCTCGACCACAGGTGGCGGTGGGACAATAGGGGCAGGAGGCGGCGCAGTATTGACGACCGGCGCGGGTGCGTCACCGAACAGGTCCCAGTCTTCGGGAATAACCGAGCCTTGCACCTGAGCTTTTTCAGGCTCGGGCGCAGGCACAGCAACCGGCGCCGGCGGGCGGAAATCGTGCTGCTCGGACGGCACATGGTCGGCCACGGTGGGCGGCGGCACGGCGGTGGGGCTGAGGAAGTCGAACAGGTCGGGCAAGGTTTCCATCGACGAGGCGCCGTGGAACTGCGGTGCAATCATCGGCGTTGGCGCGGGCGGGCTCGCCACAGCGCCCATCAACGCTTCAAAGCTGTTTGGCGAATCACCGGCAAACGGCTGGCTGCCAACGGCCTGCACGTTGAAGTCGATCCGCGCCTGGATTTCATAATCGCCAATGCGGATCAGCTCGCCATCTTGCAGCGGCTCGCTATTACCCCTGCGCAAACGAATACCGGCGTTAACCAGTTCCACACCGTTGGTACTGTTATCAGTTAAGTAATAACGACCATCTTTGTATTGAATAACGCAATGTTGGGAGGAGACGAGACGTTCCGGGTCAGGCAATACCCAGTCATTCTCCGAACTGCGGCCGATAGCCATCACGCCCTGATCCATGGACTTCTCGGGGCACTGCCCAGGGGTAATCTTGTGATAACTAGTGATAGTCAAACACAGCGCCATCTTGCCTCCTTGCTGATACATCGCGCGCGGTCTATCCAAAGGGACACGCTTCCCTGAAGACTTGCCCACGGTCGCGCAAAAACGACCGCCAAAACTGCCTTTACCAGCATGATCGATGATCTTAACTGGCTTGCATGACAAAAATCCTCTACGGGCACGCCTTTCGACCCGTCAGTCGCGCAGGTTGTTAAACACCGCACATCTGTCACAGAGGGCGAATAGCTTACCTTGACAAGGCATAAGTACTACACCAAAAATGCACAACTTCTTGAACATCAGTGATGGCGCACTAGTGGCACCCTGATGTTATGACCAAGAAAACATGCAAAGTTCATCGCGTAACTCATGCATGCGTTGCTCGCCGTTCAGCGGGCTGATAAGGAGATCGAATTCAGTGGATGTGCCGTTGTTGCTCACCGCCGTTTCTGCGACTTCGCCTTGTGGCGAAGACATGGAGTATGACGCGCAATTCTTGCAACTGGAGCGTGATGCCAAGGGCCAGCCCGAGCGCAGCATGGGCGACTCGATCCTGCCCGCTGAACCGCCGGAATGGCGTAGCATCCAGCAGCAAAGTCTCGACCTGTTGCAGCGCAGCAAAGACCTGCGCATCACCCACTTCCTGCTGCAAAGCTCCCTCGCCCTCCAGGGTGTGGCCGGGCTGGCCGAAGTCCTTACGCTGATCAACGCCCTGCTGCGCGAATACTGGGCCGACCTGCATCCGCGCCTGGATGCCGACGACGATAACGACCCCACCGTGCGCATCAATGCCCTGTCCGGCTTGACCAGCGACACGACGATTCGCCTGCTGCGCGAGAGTATTCTCACGCGCTCGCGCACCTTCGGCCCCGTGAGTTTGCGCGCCGCGCTCAACGCCAGCGGCCTGCTGAGCTTCCCCGATGAGCAACTGGGCAGCCAGCAGCTCAATGCCGCGTTCCTCGACAGCGACCCCGAACTCCTGCAAGCCACTCGTGACGCCTTGAGCGCAGCACGTACGGCCTGTGAAGCCATCGAACAGCAGGTCAATGACCAGGTCGGTTCCGCCCAGGGCGTGGACCTCAGCGCCTTGAAGCAGCCGCTCAAGCAGGCCCTGCAAATCCTCAATCAAGCGGTGCCCGGAACCGACAGCAGCAGCGATCCCGAGGCCGTCAGTGACGACAATGCCCCCTCGGTCGATTACGCCGCTGCGCCCGCAGCCCCACGCCCGACGGGCGATATCGCCACCCGCGATGACGTGCTGCGCAGCCTCGACAAAATCCTTGCGTACTACACCCGGCACGAGCCATCGAGCCCGCTGCCGGTGTTGTTGAACCGGGCCAAGAACCTGGTGCACGCCGACTTCGCGGCCATCGTGCGCAATCTGATTCCCGACGGCATGTCCCAATTTGAAAACCTGCGCGGCCCGGACAGCGACTAAGCCGCCGGACCGTGCAGTAACAACACCGTCGCTCAAGCGACCAGGAGCAGCAACGTGGCGAAGCAAAGTTCTCAGAAATTCATCGCGCGCAACCGTGCGCCTCGAGTGCAGATCGAGTACGACGTCGAGCTTTACGGCGCCGAGAAAAAGGTCCAGTTGCCCTTCGTGATGGGTGTGATGGCCGACCTCGCCGGCAAACCCGCCGAGCCTCTGGCTCCCGTGGCCGACCGCAAGTTCCTTGAAGTGGATGTCGATAACTTCGACTCGCGCCTCAAGGCCATGCAGCCGCGCGTGGCGTTCCACGTACCCAACGAGTTGACCGGCGAAGGCAACCTGAGCCTGGACATCACCTTCGAAAGCATGGACGACTTCAGCCCGGCCGCCGTCGCGCGCAAGGTCGATTCCCTGAACCAGCTGCTCGAAGCCCGCACCCAGTTGGCCAACCTGCTGACCTACATGGACGGCAAGACCGGCGCTGAAGAAATCATCATGAAGGCGATCAAGGACCCGGCACTGCTTCAGGCACTTGCCAGCGCGCCCAAGCCTGCAGGGGAGCAGTAAGCATGACTGACAATACCGTACGCGAAGGCGCATCCAGCCTGGGCGCCACCGAAGAAACCAGCGAGTTCGCCTCGCTGTTGATGCAAGAGTTCAAGCCCAAGACCGAGCGTGCCCGCGAAGCTGTGGAAACTGCGGTGCGCACCCTGGCCGAACAGGCCCTGGCGCAAACCGACCTGGTGTCCAACGACGCGATCAAGTCGATCGAATCGATCATCGCCGCCATCGACGCCAAGCTCACCGCCCAGGTCAACCAGATCATCCACCACCAGGATTTCCAGCAGCTGGAAAGCGCCTGGCGTGGCCTGCACTACCTGGTCAACAACACCGAGAGCGATGAGCAGCTGAAGATTCGCGTGCTCAACATCTCCAAGCCGGACCTGCACAAAACCTTGAAGAAATTCAAGGGTACCGCGTGGGACCAGAGCCCGATCTTCAAGAAGATGTACGAAGAAGAATACGGCCAGTTCGGCGGCGAACCTTATGGTTGCCTGGTAGGCGATTACTACTTCGACCAGTCGCCACCCGATGTGGAACTGCTGGGCGAGCTGTCGAAAGTCTGCGCCGCCATGCACTCGCCATTTATCGCTGCCGCCTCGCCGACCGTAATGGGCATGGGCTCCTGGCAGGAACTGTCGAACCCACGCGACCTGACCAAGATCTTCACTACGCCGGAATACGCCGGCTGGCGCTCGCTGCGTGAATCCGAAGATTCGCGCTACATCGGCCTGACCATGCCGCGCTTCCTGGCGCGCCTGCCGTATGGCGCCAAGACCGATCCGGTGGAAGCCTTTGCCTTCGAAGAAAACACCGACGGCGCCGACAGCTCCAAGTACACCTGGGCCAACGCCGCGTACGCGATGGCAGTGAACATCAACCGATCGTTCAAGCACTACGGCTGGTGCTCGCGCATCCGTGGCATCGAGTCCGGCGGTGAAGTGGAAAACCTGCCGGCCCACACCTTCCCGACCGATGACGGCGGCGTGGACATGAAGTGCCCGACCGAAATCGCCATCAGCGACCGCCGTGAAGCGGAACTGGCGAAGAACGGTTTCATGCCGCTGCTGCACAAGAAAAACACCGACTTTGCCGCGTTCATCGGAGCGCAGTCGTTGCAGAAACCGGCCGAATACGACGACCCGGACGCCACCGCCAACGCCAACCTGGCCGCACGCCTGCCGTACCTGTTCGCCACCTGCCGTTTCGCCCACTATCTGAAGTGCATCGTGCGCGACAAGATTGGTTCCTTCAAAGAGAAGGACGAGATGCAGCGCTGGTTGCAGGACTGGATCCTCAACTACGTCGACGGCGACCCGGCCCACTCCACCGAAACCACCAAGGCCCAGCACCCGTTGGCGGCTGCCGAAGTGATCGTGGAAGAAGTCGAAGGCAACCCGGGGTATTACAACTCCAAGTTCTACCTGCGCCCGCACTACCAGCTTGAAGGGCTGACGGTGTCGTTGCGCCTGGTATCGAAGCTGCCTTCGGCAAAAAGCGCGTAATTAATCGGACCGGCTCGCTTTCTGTAGGAGCGAGCTTGCTCGCGAAAAACTTAAAGACGCCGCGTTCATTCAGGATGCCAGCGTCATCGTTAACGACCTTCGCGAGCAAGCTCGCTCCTACAGAGGTCGGTGGCGTTAATACATTCAGTGGCTGAGTCCACACAGGGAGAAAACATGGCTGTTGATATTTTCATCAAGATCGGCGACATCAAGGGCGAGTCCATGGACAAGGCCCACAAGGACGAAATCGACGTATTGAACTGGAGCTGGGGCATGGCCCAGTCCGGCAACATGCACGTCGGCGGTGGCGGCGGTGCGGGCAAAGTGAATATCCAGGACCTGTCGCTGACCAAGTACGTCGACAAGGCTTCGCCCAACCTGATGATGCACTGCGCCAGCGGCAAGCACATCGACAAGGTCAAGCTGACCGTGCGCAAGGCCGGTGGCGAAAGCCAGGTCGAGTACATGGTGATCAACCTGGAAGAAGTGCTGGTCACGTCCCTGAGCACCGGCGGCTCGGGCACCGATGATCGCCTGACCGAGAACGTCACCCTGAACTTCGCCCAAGTGATGGTCGACTACCAGCCGCAGAAAGCCGACGGCACCAAAGATGGCGGCGCGATCAAGTTTGGCTGGAACATCCGTTCCAACACCAAGCGCTGATAGCCCCTGTAGCCGTGGCCCTGCGCCACGGCCACAGATACCTTGTCCCTCTCGCAACCCGTCCGTGGAGCTGCTTTGGTGGTAACTGAAATCGCTTCCCGCGACCGTCTGCAACCGTCCCTGCTGGACCGGTTGACCGACGACGACCCGACCAACCCCAAGGAAAGCGCCGACAAACGCGTGCTGTCCCTGACCCAATTGAAAGCCTCGGTGCTGCGTGACCTGGCGTGGCTGCTCAACACCACGTCGTTGCTTGATGCCGATGCCACGCTGCACACTCCGGCCGGCACATCGGTGGTCAATTACGGCCTGCCGGCGCTGGCGGGCAACAGTGTTTCCAGCGTCGATATCAAGGCCCTCGAAGCGCTGATCTACCAGGCCATCGCCACCTTTGAACCACGCATCCTGCGCCATACCTTGCGGGTCAAAGCCCGGGTCGGCCATGGCGAAATGAACCACAACGCCCTGAGTTTCGAGATCGAAGGCGACCTGTGGGCACAGCCAGTGCCCTTGCGCCTGTTGCTGCAAACCGACCTGGACTTGGAGTCGGGCCATGTCCGCGTGGTCAACGCCGACCAGCGGAGACGCCCATGAACCCGCGCCTGCTGGAGCTGTACAACCAGGAACTGCACCATGTGCGCGAAAGCGCCGCCGAGTTCGCCAAGGAATACCCGAAGATCGCCAGTCGGCTGACCCTGTCCGGCATGGACTGCGCCGACCCCTACGTCGAACGTTTGCTGGAGGGTTTTGCCTACCTGACTGCCCGGGTGCAGCTCAAGCTCGACGCCGAGTACCCGACCTTTACTCATAACCTGCTGGAAATCGCCTACCCGCACTACCTGGCGCCGACGCCGTCGATGACCGTGGTGCAGTTGCAGACCGACCCGGATGAAGGCTCCCTGGCCGGCGGTTTCCCGCTGCCCCGTGACACGGTGCTGCGTGCCGCCCTGGGCCGTGAAACCCAGACCTGCTGCGAGTACCGCACCGCGCACCCGGTGACGCTGTGGCCGTTGCAGGTCAGCAACGCCGAATATTTCGGCAACCCCGCCGCCGTGCTCGGGCGCCTGGCCGCCAGCGAGCCGAAAGCCAAGGCCGGCCTGCGTCTGACCCTGCGCACCGGTGCCGAGCTGCCGTTCAACAGCCTCGACCTGGATACCTTGCCGCTGTACCTGAGCGGCGCTGATGAACAACCGTTTCGCCTCTACGAACAACTGCTGGGCAATGCCTGCGCGGTATTTGCGCGCCAGCCCGGTGGCGATTGGGTCGAGCGCCTGCCCCAGGGCGCGTTGCGCTCGCGAGGGTTCGACGATGCCGACGCAGCCATGCCGGTGGTGGCGCGGGCATTCCAGGGCTATCGCTTGTTGCAGGAATACTTCGCCCTGCCCCATCGCTTCCTGTTCGTCGAGTTCGCCGAACTGAGCCGTGCAGTCAAGCGTTGCGACGGCCAGGAGCTGGAGCTGATCGTGCTGTTCGACCGTCATGAGCCGAGCCTGGAAGGCAGCGTCGGTGCGGCGCAGTTCCTGCCGTTCTGCACGCCGGCGATCAACCTGTTCCCCAAGCGCGTGGACCGCATCCACTTGTCCGACCGGGTCAACGAACACCATGTGATCGCCGACCGCACACGGCCAATGGATTTCGAGATTCACTCATTGAGCGGCATCACCGGCCATGGCACTGGGCCGGAGCAGCCGTTCTTGCCGTTCTATGCGGTGCGTGACCCGTCGCGCTATGGCCGTGAGCTGGCTTACTACACCGTGCGCCGCGAGCCACGGGTGTTATCCAGCGACCAGCGCCGCAACGGCCCGCGCTCCACCTATGTGGGCAGCGAAACCTTCGTCAGCCTGGTGGACAGCCGCCAGGCGCCCTACGGCCATGACCTGCGCCAGTTGGGTGTCACTGCGTTGTGCACCAACCGCGACTTGCCGCTGTTCATGAGTGTGGGTAACGGCAAGACCGACTTCACCCTGGCCGACAGCGCCCCGGTGCTGTCTGTGCGCTGCGTCGCCGGACCAAGCCGGCCGCGCGCCAGCCATGCCCATGACGCTAAGGCCTGGCGCCTGATCAGCCAGTTGTCGCTCAACTACCTGTCGTTGAGCGAACAGGGCCAGGGGGCCGGGGCCTTGCGTGAACTGCTGCGCCTGTACGGCGACAGCAACGATGCCGCCCTGCAATTGCAGATCGAGGGCCTGCGCGAAGTCAGCAGCAAGGCCGTGACCCGACGCCTGCCGATGCCTGGCCCGATTGTGTTTGGCCGTGGCTTGGAAATCACCTTGGAATTCGATGAAAACGCGTTTCGCGGCACCGGTGTGTTCCTGCTCGGCGCGGTGCTGCAGCGTTTCCTGGCACGTTATGTGTCGATCAACAGTTTTACCGAAACGGTGATCCGTACCACCGAACGCGGCGAGATCATGCGATGGAAAGCCAAGCCCGGACGGCGTCCGACCCTGTGAATACCCTGGATGCGATGCATCAGGAGCCCTGGGAATATGACTTCTTCCAGGCGTTGCGGCGTATCGAGTGCGAATCGCCGGACCTGCCGCGCCTGGGCCATTCCCTGCGCCTGGCGGATGACCCGTTGCGCCTGGGGCAACAAGCCGATTGCACCTTTGCCCCGGCCACGCTGGCGTCAGTCGACCCCGGTGGCGACGGCAAGCCGGCGCGGCTCGAGCAATTCTTCTTCGGCCTGGGCGGCCCCAACGGCCCGCTGCCGTTGCACATCACCGAATACGTACGCGAACGTCAGCGCAACAACGCCGACAGCACCAGCAAGCAATTCCTGGATGTGTTCCACCACCGCTTGCTGAGCCTGTTCTATCGGGCCTGGGCCGAGGCGCGGCCGACGGTCAGCCACGACCGCCCGGATGATGACTACTGGTCTGCACGCCTCGCCGCCTTGAGTGGCCGTGGCATGCCAAGCCTGCAGAATCAGGGGCTTATCCCGGATACTGCCAAGCTGCACTACAGCGGCCACCTGTCGGCACAGACCCGCTACCCGGACGGCTTGAAAGCCATTCTCAGCGAATACTTCGGCCTGCCGGTGAAGATCGAAGAGTACGTCGGCCAATGGCTGGAACTGCCCGAACGTAGCCGCGTGGGCGTGAGCGCCAATAGGCTGGGCGTGGACTTTTGCCTGGGCCGCTTTGTGTGGGACCGCCAGCACAAGTTCCGTATTCGCCTCGGCCCGCTGAAACTCAATGACTACATGGGCATGCTGCCCGGCAGCCAGCCGTTCAACGAGCTGGTGGCGTGGGTGGCCGAGTACCTGGGCCATGAATTGGACTGGGACTTGAACCTGGTTTTGCAACAACCCGAAGTACCGGCGCTGCAACTCAACGGCCAGTTCCGCCTGGGCTTCAACACCTGGCTCGGCCGCCCGGCACATGACGCCAACGACCTAATCCTGGCCCGGCATTATGCCGATCACGCCACCACCTCAAGGAATCCAGAGCATGGGTGAAATCAGTCGCGCCGCACTGTTCGGCAAACTCAACAGCGTGGCCTACAAGGCCATCGAAGCCGCCACCGTGTTCTGCAAGTTGCGCGGTAATCCGTATGTGGAACTGGCCCACTGGTTTCACCAGTTGCTGCAACTGCAGGACTCGGACCTGCACCGCATCATCCGCCAGTTCAACGTCGAACCGGCGCGCCTGGCCCGAGACCTGACCGAAGCCCTGGACCGCCTGCCACGCGGCTCCACCTCGATCACCGACCTGTCCTCCCATGTGGAAGAAGCCGTGGAGCGCGGCTGGGTGTATGGCAGCCTGATGTTCGGTGAAAGCCAGGTGCGCACCGGCTATCTGGTGCTGGGCATTCTCAAGACGCCGAGCCTGCGCCATGCGCTGCTGGGGTTGTCGGCCGAGTTCGACAAGATCAAGGTCGAAGCCTTGAGCGAGCGCTTTGACGAATACGTCGGTGACTCGCCGGAAAACGCACTGACGGCCAGCGACGGTTTCAATGCCGGCGCCGTGCCGGGCGAAGCCAGTGGCGCGATGGCGCCAAGTGCGATGGGCAAGCAGGAAGCGCTCAAGCGCTTCACTGTCGACCTGACCGAACAGGCCCGCAGCGGCAAGCTCGACCCTATCGTCGGCCGTGACGAAGAGATCCGCCAACTGGTGGATATCCTCATGCGTCGGCGCCAGAACAACCCGATCCTCACCGGTGAAGCCGGGGTAGGCAAGACTGCCGTGGTCGAGGGTTTCGCCCTGCGCATTGTCGCCGGTGACGTACCACCGGCCCTGAAGGATGTAGAACTGCGCAGCCTCGACGTGGGCCTGCTGCAAGCCGGCGCCAGCATGAAAGGCGAGTTCGAACAGCGCCTGCGCCAGGTCATCGAAGACGTGCAGGCGTCGCCCAAGCCGATCATCCTGTTTATCGACGAAGCCCATACCCTGGTGGGTGCCGGTGGTGCTGCCGGCACCGGCGACGCGGCCAACCTGCTCAAGCCCGCCCTCGCCCGTGGCACCTTGCGTACCGTGGCCGCCACCACCTGGGCCGAGTACAAGAAGCACATCGAGAAAGACCCGGCCCTGACCCGCCGCTTCCAGGTGGTGCAGGTTGCCGAGCCGTCGGAAGACAAGGCGCTGCTGATGATGCGCGGCGTGGCCTCGACCATGGAAAAACACCACCAGGTGCAGATCCTCGATGAAGCCCTGGAAGCCTCCGTGAAGCTGTCGCACCGCTACATCCCGGCGCGCCAGTTGCCGGACAAATCCGTGAGCCTGCTGGACACCGCCTGCGCCCGCGTCGCCATCAGCCTGCACGCGGTGCCCGCCGAAGTGGACGACAGCCGCCGCCGTATCGAAGCGCTGGAGACCGAGCTGCAGATCATCGCCCGCGAACATGCCATCGGCATTGCCATTGGTGCGCGCCAGAGCAACAGCGAAGCCTTGCTGAGCGCCGAGCGCGAACGCCTGGCGACCCTGGAAGGCCGTTGGGCCGAAGAGAAAGCCCTGGTGGATGAACTGCTCGCTACCCGTGCGACGCTGCGCGAAAAGGCCGGCGTGGTGGACAGCGGCAACGATGAACTGCGCGCGCAACTGGTCGACCTGCAACAGCGCCTCACCACCCTGCAAGGTGAAACCCCACTGATCCTGCCGACCGTGGATTACCAGGCGGTGGCCTCAGTGGTCGCCGACTGGACCGGCATCCCGGTGGGCCGCATGGCCCGCAACGAATTGGAGACCGTGCTCAACCTCGACCAGCACCTGAAAAAACGCATTATCGGCCAGGACCACGCCCTGCAGATGATCGCCAAGCGCATCCAGACCTCCCGCGCCGGCCTCGACAACCCGAGCAAGCCGATTGGCGTGTTCATGCTCGCCGGCACCTCGGGGGTGGGCAAGACCGAAACCGCCCTGGCCCTGGCCGAAGCCATGTACGGCGGCGAGCAGAACGTGATCACCATCAACATGAGCGAGTTCCAGGAAGCCCATACGGTGTCCACTCTCAAGGGTGCGCCACCGGGCTACATCGGCTACGGCGAAGGCGGTGTGCTGACTGAAGCGGTACGGCGCAAACCCTACAGCGTGGTGCTGCTGGACGAGGTGGAAAAAGCCCACCCGGACGTGCACGAGATTTTCTTCCAAGTGTTCGACAAGGGCGTAATGGAAGACGGCGAAGGCCGGGTGATCGACTTCAAGAACACCTTGATCCTGTTGACCACCAATGCCGGGACAGAGCTGATATCCCAGGTGTGCAAAGACCCGGCGAACATCCCTGAGCCGGAAGAGATCGCCAAGGCCCTGCGCCAGCCTCTGTTGGAGATTTTTCCGCCGGCACTGCTCGGGCGCCTGGTGACCATTCCGTACTATCCGCTGAGCGACGAGATGCTCAAGGCGATCACGCGCCTGCAACTGAACCGCATCAAGAAGCGCGTGGAGAACACCCACAAGGTCGCGTTCGACTATGAGGACGCAGTAGTCGATTTGATCGTCTCGCGCTGCACTGAAACCGAAAGCGGCGGGCGCATGATCGACACCATCCTCACCAACAGCCTGCTGCCGGACATGAGCCGCGAGTTCCTCACGCGCATGTTGGAAAGCAAGGCACTGGCGGGGGTGCGGATCAGCAGCCGGGATAATGAATTGCACTACGACTTCAGCGATTGACCTGACGGAATGCGATAAAAATTGTGGGAGGGGGCTTGCTCCCGATAGCGGTGAATCAGTCACCCAATGCATAACTGACACACTGCTATCGGGAGCAAGCCCCCTCCCACACTTGGACTCGGTTTCTTCAGTTATTACGACACTTACGGGTTAACCGATGCTATTCAACCAAGCCTCACGCCTGGCCAAGATCACCAGCCCCCTCGGGCCGGATGTGTTGTTGCTCAATGAAATGGGCGGCGGTGAAGAGCTGGGCAGGCTGTTCAACTATGAGCTGCAACTGACGTCCCTGGACGCCAACATCGACCTCAACCAGTTGCTCGGCAAGCCCATGAGCGTGGGCCTGCAACTGGCGGACGGCGGCGAGCGGCATTTCCACGGCATCGTCGCCCGTTGCAGCCAGAATATCGACCAAGGCCAGTTCGCCAGTTACCAGGTGACCTTGCGCCCATGGCTGTGGTTGCTCAGCCGCACCTCAGACTGCCGGATTTTCCAGAACCTGAGCATCCCGCAGATCATCAAGCAGGTGTTCCGCGACCTGGGTTTTTCCGACTTCGAAGACGCCCTGAGCCGACCGTATCGCGAGTGGGAATACTGCGTGCAGTACCGCGAGACCAGTTTCGATTTCGTCAGCCGCCTGATGGAACAGGAAGGCATCTACTACTTCTTCCGCCACGAACAGGACCGCCATGTACTGGTGCTGGCCGACGCCTACGGCGCCCACACCACGGTGCCAGGCTACGCGTCGATCCCCTACTACCCCAAGGACGAGCAACAGCGCGAACGCGACCATATGCACAATTGGCATTTGGCGCAGGAGGTGCAGCCGGGCTCACTGGAGCTGAACGACTACGACTTCCAGCGCCCCAGCGCCAGCATCGACGTGCGCTCGGCCATGCCGCGCCCGCACACCGCCGGCGACTACCCGCTGTACGACTACCCCGGCACCTACGTGCAAAGCGCAGATGGCGAACACTACGCACGCACCCGCATCGAAGCGCTGCAAACCCTGCATGAGCAGATCGAGTTCGCCGGCAATGCGCGGGGCCTGGGCTCCGGCCATCTGTTCAGCCTCACCGGCTTCAGCCGCCAGGACCAGAACCGCGAATACCTGATCGTCGGCTGCCGCTACTACATCGTCCAGGAAAGCCTGGAAAGCGGCGGTGGCTCGGGCTCGGCCCAGTTCGAAAGCAGCCTGACCTGCATCGACGCCCAACAGAGCTTCCGCCCGCTGGCCAACACCCACCGCCCCATCGTCAAAGGCCCGCAAACCGCCTTGGTGGTCGGCCCCAAAGGCGAAGAAATCTGGACCGACCAATACGGCCGCGTGAAGGTGCACTTCTACTGGGACCGTCACGACCAGTCCAACGAGAACAGCTCGTGCTGGATTCGTGTGTCGCAATCCTGGGCCGGCAAGAACTGGGGGTCGATGCAGATTCCACGGATCGGCCAGGAAGTGATCGTCAGCTTCCTCGAAGGCGACCCCGACCGTCCGATCATCACTGGCCGCGTCTACAACGCCGAGCAGACCGTGCCCTACGATCTGCCGGAAAACGCGACCCAAAGCGGCATGAAAAGCCGCTCGAGCAAAGGCGGCACGCCGGCCAACTTCAATGAAATCCGCATGGAGGACAAGAAGGGGCTGGAGCAGTTGTACATCCATGCCGAGCGTAACCAAGACATCGTGGTGGAGGTGGATGAAAGCCACTCGGTGGGGCATGACCGCAATAAGAGTATTGGCCACAACGAGACGGTGACCATTGGAAATAACCGCCTGCGGGTGGTGCGCAACAACGATACCGTGATTGTGGGTGGGGCCAAGTCGGACAGCGCCGCCACGCACTACACCATCGAAGCCGGAGAGTGTCTTCGCTTGGTGTGCGGGGACAGTGTGATCGAGCTCAAGGCAGGCGGGGACATCAACCTGACCTGTGGCTCGTTCAACCTGTTTTCCACCGGCAGCAGCAAGATCCAGACGAAGGGCAAGCTGGATATCAACCTGGGCAGCGACAAGGGCACATCGCCCGGCGCCCAAGGCGTGCAAGACACGATCAAGTCCGCCGTCGAATCAAAATTCCCCGGCAAGCCCGGCGCTGGTCAATAACGAGATTTCTTCACCATGAATTACCTGATCAACGAAGCACAGTTCACCTTGCCGGACACTGAGGTACAAGACACCTCGATCAATATCCTCAAGTTCGCCAAGTTGGGTACTACCCTGGTGGTGAGCCGCAGCCCGTTGGCGGATGGCGAGAGCCTGCAAAGCAATTTCGAAGGCCAGCTGAAAAAACTCGAACAGCAGGTCAAGGACCTTCGCTATTCCCCGGCCCAGGCGGTTAAGGTCGGGCCGGCGCAGGACATCGACGCCTTTGAAGTGCAGAACCGTTTCAACAAGGGCAGCGACAATATTTACCAATATCAGTTGGCAATGCAGATACCCGGCACACGCAACCTGGTCGCCCTGAGTTACGTCAAGACCCAGCCCCTGGGGCCTGCCGAGGCGGCGCATTGGGCAACGCTGAAAAACACGCTCACCTTTTGCGCTACGCCTTGAGTCGAGCCTGAGCAATGAGTGATGACCTCTGGGCTGCCCGAGAAGGCGACGCACTGCTGCACACCTCGGTGATGGCCGACATTCTCGGAGGTGTGCTGGAAGTGGCCGCCTATGCGGCGATCACCTACGTGGGCTGTCTTGCCGTCGCGGCGGCGGTTGCCATCACGACCGGCGCAACCATCGCCACCGGCGGCGTTGCCCTGGTACTGGTGGTCGGTGCTGTCGTCGGTATCACCGCAGGACTCACGGGCGCCGACCTGAAAATATCCAGTTGGTGCGAGTCCGCCGCCAACTGGGTATTTCCGCCAGTGATCGACGCCTTCATCACCAGCGGCTCGGAAAACGTCTTCATCAATGGTAAAAAGGCTGCCCGCGCAGCTGGCAAGATGACCGCTGTTTCAGTTCCGCCCAGCGAACCCTCGGCCCCCAGCTTCCTGGACATGGCCGGCGAGTTTTTCTCGCAGATGTGGCGCCCGACCGTCGCCTCCCCCGCCCCCGGCACCAAGCCTTGCCCACTGGACACCGTGGCGTGCAACAAGCACCCGCCCATGCCGCTGCAATTCATTGCCGAAGGTTCCAGCTCGGTATTCATCAATGGCCAGCCTGCTGCGCGCAGCGGTGATCGCAGTACCTGCGATGCCAAGATTGGGACGGCCGAGGGCCTGATTTCTCCGGATGTGCGCATTGGTGGCGAGACCATTGTGGTGCAGGAGATTCGGAGTGGGAAAACACCGGGGGTGGGCCTGGCGATTACTGCTTTATTGATGCTGCGCGGCAACGTGAGATGTTTCTGGAGCAAACTACCCTGCCTGTTCGGCAGCGTGCTGGTAGGGGCAGGCGTCTCCTATGGGACCAGCAAGATAACCTCTGCCCTCAAAAACGCCATGAACGGCTCGCCCAACCCGGTGCACAGCGCGACCGGTGCCAAGATTCTAGGCGATGAGGATGAACTGGATTTTGTGCTTGCAGGCCTGCTCCCAATAGATTGGCAGCGTTTCTACAGCAGTCTCGACACACGGAACCACGGACTCTTGGGTGCGGGGTGGAGCGTCGCCTATGAGGTATCCGTCGAGATCGATATAGACGAAAAACTGTTTTACATTGATGAGCAGGGGCGCCGCCTGGATATCGGTTACGTCCCCCTGTCAGGCGGGGCGTTCGACCCAGTCGAGGGTCTTGTGGTCAGGCGCAGCGGCGACGGCGCGGTCTTGATCGAGAGTATCGACGGCCTGTATCGGCTGTTCGAGCCCGACCCGCTGAACGGCTCTCGGATGCGCCTGCAGTTGCTGGGTGATCGCAACGAAGGGCGAATCTTTCTCGACTATGACACTCAGGGGCGGCTGTATCGCCTGCGCGATACCCACGACTTGATGCACGTCGAACTGAACTATTCGGCCCAACACCCACGGCGCGTGAGCCATATCGAACGGCGTTACTTGCGCCAAGAGCATTTTGACGCGCGCAGCGACGTGCTGGTCAGCTATCGCTATGACCACAACGGCGACTTGGCCGAGGTCATGGATGCACAAGGCGTGACCCAAAGGCGCTTTGCCTACGACAGCGCGCGGCGCATGATCGAACACCAGCGTTCAAGTGGTTTGCGCTGCTTCTACCAATGGGCTGAGGTGCTTGGACCGCAAGGCCCGGAATGGCGCGTCAGTCGCCACTGGAGCGATGCAGGTGATCAATACACGTTCGACTACGATCTGGACGCTGGTATCACCCACGTCACTGACGGGCTTATGCGGGTCAGCACCCGGCATTGGAACCCGCAGTACCAGATCACTCGCTACGTCGATAACCTGGGCCATACCTGGCAATTCGATTGGAACGAAGAACGCCAATTGGTGGGTGCCATTGACCCGCAAGACGGCCAGTGGCACTTCAACTACGACGCGTCAGGCAACTTGAGTGCAGTCATCGACCCACTGGCCAGAACCAGCGGCACGCAGTGGCTGGAACACTGGGCATTGCCCCAAGTGGAAACCGACCCGGCGGGTAACAGTTGGCACTATCGCTATGATCAGCGTGGCAACTGCATCGAAGAAATCGACCCCCTCGGACACTGCACCCGCTACGTGTATGACGGTTTCGGGCAGCCCGTACGCATCATTGATGCGACGCAGAAAACCAGGACACTGCATTGGAACGAATGGGGCCAACTGGTCGAAGAGGTAGATTGTTCGGGCTATCCGACCCGTTATCAATACGACGCGTTTGGCAATCTGGCGTTGCAGACCAATGCCGAAGGCGAATCGGTACGCTACCGATACGGCCCTCAGGGGCTACTTCTGGAATGTCGGCTTCCGGATGGCCGCGTCGAACTGTTCGAGCGCAGCGCAAATGGTTATCTGACTGCCCATGTTGACCCTGCCGGCAGCACCACACGCTATGCCTATGACGTTCGCGGCCTGGTCAAACAACGCTGGGACGCGCATAACCGTTCGGTCAAATTCGATCATGATGCCTACGGACGACTGTGCAAGCTGACCAATGAGAATGGCGAGAGCTATCGTTTTGAGTGGGACGCAGCCGACCGCATGGTGCAGCAGCAGGATCTGGATCAAACCCGGCGCTGTTACACCTACGACTCACTGGACGACGTTGTAGCCGTGAACTATCTACCGGGGACCGAGGGCGAGCCGGTAACACCGCTGTCGCACCAGTTCGAGCGTGATCCCGTTGGACGCCTGGTCAGTAAAACCACCGCGGACGGCACCACCGTTTATGAGCACGACCTGAACGACCAACTGGTCGGTGTCACCTTCACCGCCCCTGACGGTCGCCAACAGGTACTCGGTTTCAACTATGACGCGCTGGGACAACTGCTTGAAGAGCAAAGCTCGGCAGGGTCTGTGCAGCATCGTTACGATGAACTGGGAAACCTGATCCAGACCGGCTTGCCCGACGGTCGATGGTTGAACAGGCTCTACTATGGCAGCGGTCACCTGCATCAGTTGAATATCGATGGCAAAGTCATCAGCGACTTCGAACGTGATCGCTTGCATCGCCAAGTGCAGCGTACTCAGGGCCAAATGAAGACGAGTACCGCCTACGATCGAAGTGGCAGGGTTCGCTCACGCCAGCGCCGCAGCATCGATCAGCCTTGGCAACTTCCGCCTTTGGTCGAGACCGACTACAGCTACGACCCTAGTGATAATCTGATCGGCCGGCGTCGCGTTGACCGCCAGCACGATCGCCAAGAGCACCTGGGTTACGACAGTACCGATCGGGTTCTTTTAAGCCATCAGGCTGGCCGCACCGAAACCTATGCCTATGACGACGCAGCCAATCTGCTGGACAGCCCAAATCATGGTGGTCTCGTACGGCATAATCGCCTACTTACCTATCAAGACAAACGTTATGCATACGATGCTTTAGGCCGGATGATCGAGAAGCGCAGCGCTGCTCATGGCTTGCAGTGCTTTGCCTACGATGCTGAAAGTCGGCTGGTTGAAGTGCGAAATGACAACGGCAACGTGGTCAGAATGACTTATGACCCACTCGGACGGCGCATCAAGAAAACTGAGCACGATTACAATGACCATTTGTTGAGCCAGACGGATTTCATCTGGGATGGTTTACGCCTTTTACAGGAGTACAAACACAGCCAGACCAGTCTTTATATATACGAAGGGGACGGCTATGAACCTCTGGCCCGAATCGACGGCAGCGGGTCATTGCAAAAGATCCGCTACTACCACAATGACTTGAACGGACTCCCGGAGCAACTGACCGAGGCCGATGGGCAAGTTACCTGGCGGGCGTGTTATGAGGTGTGGGGCCGCACATTGGCGGAGGTTCGGGAACCCCATTACATTGAAGAGCAAAACCTACGGTTTCAAGGGCAGTACCTAGACCGGGAAACGGGACTGCATTTCAATACATTTCGGTTTTATGATCCCGATGTGGGGCGTTTTACAACGCCGGACCCTGTCGGGCTGGCAGGAGGTTTTAACCTTTATCAGTATTCTCCTAACCCTTACGGATGGATCGATCCGTTGGGATGGGCCCCGTGCGGCTCAACCACTGCTAAGCTGCAGGCACACGCCAATGCGGCTAGAAAGGCTATCTACAGTAACCCACAAAGGTCGTTGACCCCGAGACAGAGAGCGGCAGTTAAACGGGCCTATGACAGAGGTGATCTCGGACAAGCACGTTCTCGCTATCGCCGGTACGTAGGGCAGCGAATTGATGCAAACTTCAAAACCAGGGTGAAAAATGACCCATCACTGGGTCACTTGGAGGTATCGAAGTCAGGACAACGTCTTCCCGATGTGTATGAAACTAAAACTAAAACCTGGTGGGACCTTACGACGAAGGCTGATTGGAAAAGAGGCACGCATCAGCGGCGTTATGGGGACTGGGGCAATGGTTATGAAGGGATATTATGGTGAGTAACAAAATGCCATCAGCCGTGTTGTCCGGCGTACAGCAGGACGGGCTCGTGTTACCAAAAAAAACGCTCTTTGAAAAAGAAAGCATCATCGACTGTAAATTAAGAGATGCGAAACTCTCCGATCCGATTTTTGATCAATGCGTGTTGGAAAGCTGCATGTTTGAGAAGAGTGATTTCTCCGGCTCAAGATTTTTCAATAAAACCCTGCTGACCAATTGCTCTTTCAAGACTGTAGACTTTCAGGGATCGGGTTTCAGCAACAGCCAATTCAAGGATTGCACGTTCATAAAATGCAACTTCAAAGAGGCGTCTCTGAAAGACTGCGAGTTCAGCAACTGCACATTTACCCAGTGCAAAATCATTGACAACACGTTCAACGCCAGCAAAATAACTTCCATTGAGTTTTCGGGAAAGCTACAAGAAGTAGCTTTCATAGCCGATCAACCCAACACCCCTCTTCTTGTTGACTTTAAACTGTGCAAGCTGGATTGGGTAACATTTGAGAACTGTGATCTTTTACAGATTATCCCCCCCGCGGATACCCAGCACATTTTTTTAAAAGATGTATCTATTCGCGCGCGCAAAGCGCTCGCCTCGATAGCGTCCGAGCCAGACAATCAAACCAATAAACTATTGATGCGCCGACTGCAAAAACTTACTACGCAACGAGGTGCCCTTTTCAATATCAAAAATCTTGAGGCGTATGAAGGGCCGGAATTCACCAAACAATTCATCGCACTACTTCAAGATTTTTAAAAAAGGCATAACCCGCGCTTAACACGGTTCCCTTTAATACTTTTGAAGCTCATGTCAACCTGGGCTTTCGCCACCTTCTGGGTGAAGCAAGCGAGAGGGGAAAATTTATTCAGACCCTCTTGGCCGAGGTATCTGAACGCGGACAGATTTATCTAAAATAACCATCCCGATAAATCTGTCCGCTGTTCTCAACCTCGCGCCCATCTCACTTCAAGTTAACACTTATGCTTATTATGCGTTTGACTGCATCACGGCCCGCGCTGCCTTGAGTTTTTTCAAAATGTAGGTGTAGCGTCTTTCAATATTGTCCATACGAGCCTCTTCAGTCGATGGCTCGGATGAGTCAGCAGGCACATAAGGATCGTACTCGAATTTATGACGTTTGGTTAAGTCCGGCAAATGCTCTTCCATTATGTCCATCCTTTCCTCAAGGTTGTCCATACGTTCCTCTGGAGTAGCATCTGGCGCGTCGTCGATATCCTCGAAAGCACTGCCGTCTTTACCTTCGCTGAGAAAAGACATCATGACGGTGGCAAACTCAAGTGAGTTTTTAGCACCTTTTAGCCGAGCATCCATTATTTGTTCCTGCGTCGCGGAAGGATCTACAGTGCCAATCGTACCGTCCTCGTTCTGCACTGTTGCTCCAGGCATTTCAGCCTGTGCCGCCTCTTTTTTACGGAAGTAGTCAGACGTGATCTGCTCTCCTACATTAAAGAAAGAGCTGACGCCGTTGTTTACAGTTGAAGTTATCAAGGTATTCATGAAAGTGCCTGCCGGTGAAGAAGGTGAAGGCGGGGGTGGCGGCAGATTGATATTATCTTGCAACTTAGTGAGTGTATCGTTGTTACTATTTGGGTTACTCGCTGTATTAGGCTTTACTGGTCTGCTTGCGTTATTTCCAGATCCGACGGGCTCACTTGTTTGCGGCTTATCGCTTGTAGGCTTAGGCTTAGACTTTGTAGTTGTAACCGGCTTAGTTTTAACCGGTGTAGTTTTAACTTGTGTAGTTTTAACTGGTGTAGTTTCAACCTCCGTAGGTGTATCCTTTGTATTTTTACTCCCCTTAGCTTTGACCGACTTTTTAACTTTCCCGGCTCTTCCATCGCTTCCAAGGCTCAGCGCAGCGGCCTCCTCAGAAGTGAGGCTATTAGCAACAGCGTTATCCGCACGTCTGTTTTTAGCATTTATCTCTTCAGGCGTTGCAGCAGGGTATTTAAAGGCCTTCTCGTTAGCCAAACTTGATTCAGATTCAACGTTGGAGCGGTCTGGGGCTAACTCAGCGTGCCCCGAAGCCGGGGAACCGCTTTCTTGCGTCTTTTTCTGTTCGGGTAGCAGGTAAGAAGACGGAACTGAAGCCTGATCAACTTTCATATATACACCTCTAGAAATACGTTTAGAGAGCGCATTCCTTGCTATCTCGCGCTATATGTGTCAATCGTCAGAATTTGGTTCCAAATCAATCGAATAATTTTAAAAAAACCGATGTCGTTCGGCCTGATACAACCTCGACCGCGATTCTCGCAACAATGCAATAAGCTTCTACTTTTGCGCCCGCGAATTTCCCTGCCAAAACAAAAATGGGCACGCCAACCCAGTCGGCGTACCCATTTTTTTTTCCGCCCGCCTCCCTTCGAGACGGCCTCACTAGTTACGGGTTGACGCTATCCTTGAGCGACTTGCCCGGCTTGAACGCAACGGTGTTGCTGGCCTTGATCTTCACCGGCTCACCGGTTTGCGGGTTCTTGCCGGTGCGGGCGCCACGGTGGCGTTGCAGGAAGGTGCCGAAGCCAACCAGGGTAACGCTGTCCTTGCGGTGCAGGGCGCCGGTAATTTCTTCGAGAACGGCGTTGAGTACGCGGTTGGCCTGCTCTTTGGTGAGGTCTGCTTTTTCAGCGATGGCGGCTGCGAGATCTGGTTTACGCATATGAAGCCTCTTTGACGGTTTTTTGTTGTTATGTCCGTGCTGCTCTCTGTTGGAGCAGCGCCCAAGGCGCCGCAGGCTCTACTCTGCGGCAGACGGGAGTGAGGATGGCATGCCATCGGGCGCCGCGCCAGTCTCGCGGCGACCTTTCTCGGGGCTTGAACGTGCTGATTCCGACAGAACGACCGGTATTTACGCCAGCAGTGGAGGAAGTTCTTTGTTCAGGGCCAGTTTTTCCATGACTGCGCTGCCGGTCAGCGCGTAACCCAGCAGGCGACCGCTGGCGTCGCGGCACAGGGCCTTGATGTCGGCGCCCTGCCCTTCGACGCTCCATGCGCCTTCGGAGCCCCGTGGCGCAGGTGATACCACCAGCGGGCAGATCGGGGTTTTCACCGTGATCGGCATTGGCCCGTAGCTTACAGCCGTGGCGTTACCGGCCAAGGTTTGCGCCAGGGCGCGAGCGCAGCTCATGAGCGGCATCACGTAAAGCAGGTTCAGGCCATCGACCTCGGCGCAGTCGCCCAGGGCATAGATATTGGCATGAGAGGTCTTGAGGTGGCGGTCCACCATGATCCCGCGATTGATTTGCAGGCCGGCCGCGGCGGCCAGGTCTACGCGAGGGCGCAGGCCGATGGCGGACACCACCAGGTCGCAGTGGATCACTTCACCGTCCGACAGGTGTGCCTCAAGGCCATCAGCCGTGCGTTGCAGGCGATTGAGCACCGGGCCCAGGTGGAAACGCGCCCCGATGCCCTCCAGCCCGGCCTGCACCGCCGCAGCCGCCGCCGGGTGCAGCAAGGTCGGCATGACCTGCTCGCACGGAGCAACCAGGTCGATTTCATAGCCGCCGAGGATCAGGTCATTGGCGAATTCGCAGCCGATCAGGCCAGCGCCAAGCAGCAGTACGCGACGTTTGCCGGCAGCGGCGGCGCGGAATCGTGCGTAGTCTTCCAGGTCGTTGATCGGGAAAATCAGTTCAGCCGCATCGCCTTCGACCGGTACACGCACAGTTTCTGCGCCCCAGGCCAGGACCAGGTCGCGGTAGGCCACCGCTTCCTCGCCGATCCACAGGCGCTTGTGGCCCGGGTCGATGCCGCTGACACGTGTGTGGGTGCGCACTTCGGCCTTGAGCTGCTCGGCCATGGCGCCGGGCTCAGCCATGCTCAGGCCATCGGCTTCCTTGTTCTTGCCAAAGCCGGTGGAGAGCATGGGCTTGGAGTAGGAGCGCCCGTCATCCGCGGTGATCAGCAGCAATGGGGTCTCGCTGTCGAGCTTGCGAAACTCCCGGGCCACGTTGTAACCGGCCAATCCTGTGCCGATGATCACGACAGGTGCGTTCATTCCTTTCTCCTTGTAGTACGTGTCTTAAACTAAGAATTAGCCGATTTCGATCATTTCGAAATCCATTTTGCCCACGCCGCAGTCAGGGCACAGCCAGTCTTCCGGGACGTCCTGCCACAGGGTACCCGGAGCGATTCCGTCATCCGGCCAGCCGTCTTTTTCGTCATAGATCAGGCCGCAGACTACACATTGCCACTTCTTCATTACTTGCTTCCTCAGGGTCAGGCATCTTGGCCGGCGGTCGGTGGATCCAGCGTTGCCGCACGGCTCAGGGCGTTTTGTACTGATCGGGGCCGGCAGATGCAAGCACGATCGGCTCAAACGGCCGGTTTGGCGCGGCAAATGTTCAGGGTGCCATGGTAAGCTCGCCGCCTCTTTTGCTGCTAATACTGACTCACCGTGCCGCACTCAATCGCCCTTCCCGATGCTGGCCAATGGCTGACCCAGAGCCTTCTGAGCCCCTTGCCCATGCCCCTGATCCTCAATTGGCTGTTTGACGAAGGCTCGCTGACGCGACGGCTGACGTGGCTGTCCAACGACGGTTTCAGCGTGACGCCGCTGTTCGAAGGCTGGCAGCCATTGCGCGATGATGAATGCGCCGCCCTGGGCCTGGCCCAGGCCAGTGTCGGCTGGGTGCGTGAGGTGTATTTGCGTGGGCATGACCAGCCGTGGGTATTTGCCCGCAGCGTGGCGGCACGCAGTGCCTTGCAGGGCGACGGCCTGCATATGGACGAGCTGGGTAGCCGTTCGCTGGGCGAGTTGCTGTTCTGCGACCACGCTTTTACCCGCCAGGCCATCGAGGTGTGTCGCTATCCACGCCCATGGCTGCCAACAGAGGACCAGACCGACGGCTTGTGGGCGCGCCGCTCACGCTTTGACCGCGGATCGCTGAGCGTGCTGGTGGCGGAAGTCTTCCTGCCGGGTTTCTGGCACGCGCTGCATGACCATCCGGAGAACTGCTGATGTATCAACGTCTGCTCAAGTCCCTGAACCGCCTGAATCCCAGGGCCTGGGATTTCATTCAGTTGACGCGCATGGACAAGCCGATCGGCATCTATCTGCTGCTATGGCCGACGCTATGGGCGCTGTGGATCGCCGGCAAGGGTTCGCCGTCTCTGCTCAATATTGTGATCTTTGTACTCGGTGTAGTGCTGACCCGCGCCGGCGGCTGTGTGATCAATGATTGGGCCGACCGCAAGGTTGACGGCCATGTGAAGCGCACCGAGCAACGCCCACTGGTGAGCGGCAAGATCAGTTCGAAAGAAGCATTGGTGTTTTTTGCCGTGCTGATGGGCATCAGTTTCCTGCTGGTGCTGCTGACCAACGCCACTACTATCCTGCTGTCCCTGGGCGGCCTGGCGTTGGCAGCCAGCTACCCGTTCATGAAGCGCTACACCTATTACCCGCAGGTGGTATTGGGTGCGGCGTTTTCCTGGGGCATGCCGATGGCATTTACCGCAGAAACCGGCCACCTGCCCGCTACGGCATGGTTGCTGTATATCGCCAATCTATTGTGGACGGTGGGCTACGACACTTATTACGCGATGACCGACCGCGATGACGACTTGAAGATTGGGGTGAAATCCACCGCCATTCTGTTTGGCGATGCTGACCGGGTGATCATCCTCACGCTGCAAGGGCTGTCACTGGTGTGTCTGTTACTGGCCGGTGCACGGTTCGAGCTGGGCGGGTGGTTCCAACTAGGGTTGTTGGCGGCGGCGGGCTGTTTTGCCTGGGAGTTCTGGTACACCCGTGATCGGGACCGTATGAAGTGCTTCAAGGCGTTTTTGCACAACCATTGGGCGGGGTTGGCGATTTTTGTCGGGATTGTGGTGGATTACGCAGTTCGGTAGTGCAGGACTGACGCCATCGGGGGCCAGCCCCCGATGGATCCAGCAGCGCAGCAGACTTAAGGCTTGATGATGTGCCAGGCGCCACCCTTGCCATCCCCGGTCTTGTCCCCGGCCTTCTTGTCGTCCTTGTAGGTGTAGACCGGCTTGCCTTTGTAGGCCCACTGGCTGGTCTGATCGTCACGGGTAATCACCGTCCAATCGCCGGTCTTCGTATCTGTGGATTCAGCTTTTAACGGTGGCCAGTTGGTCGCGCACTGGTCCTTGCACACTGACTTGCCATCAGCATCCTTATCGAAGGTGTAGAGCGTCATGCCCTTGTGATCCACCAGCAGACCACCTTGGGTCATCGCCGGCTCTGCCGCAAACGCCAAGCCCGGCAGGGTCAACACCGCCGTAACCAGCAGGGCTTTCCAGGAAACAGTGCTGTAAGTCATCGGAACCTTCCTTTTGTGGTTGTCAGGATTCGGACCCAAAGGGTAGACCAGAGTGCCATGAATTGCCCAAGCGACTAAATTACTGTCACACGACTGCAATAATTCCGTTATCTAATGCGGCGCAAGACAGTTAAATGACAAGAGGATTTTAGGCATGGTTGGCAGGAGCATTCTGATTGTTGACGACGAAGCGCCCATTCGCGAGATGATCGCCGTCGCGTTGGAAATGGCCGGCTATGACTGCCTGGAGGCGGAGAACTCCCAGCAGGCCCACGCCATCATCGTCGACCGCAAGCCGGACCTCATCCTGCTCGACTGGATGCTGCCCGGCACCTCGGGTATCGAGCTGGCCCGACGCCTCAAGCGTGACGAGCTGACCGGAGATATCCCGATCATCATGCTCACCGCCAAGGGCGAAGAGGACAACAAGATCCAGGGCCTGGAAGTCGGCGCCGATGACTACATCACCAAGCCGTTTTCCCCACGGGAACTGGTCGCACGCCTGAAAGCCGTGTTGCGCCGAGCCGGCCCGACCGATGGCGAGGCGCCAATCGAAGTCGGCGGCCTGCTGCTCGACCCGATCAGCCACCGCGTGACCATCGACGGCAAGCCCGCCGAGATGGGCCCGACCGAATACCGCCTGCTGCAATTTTTCATGACCCACCAAGAGCGCGCTTACACCCGTGGCCAATTGCTGGACCAAGTGTGGGGCGGCAACGTTTATGTGGAGGAGCGCACCGTTGACGTGCATATCCGTCGCCTGCGCAAAGCCTTGGGCGATGCCTACGAGAATCTGGTACAAACCGTGCGCGGTACCGGCTATCGGTTTTCCACCAAAAGCTGAGCCAGCCCCCCCCTCTCTTAACAGCTGACAAGGACGCATGTTTAAGTGAACCAGAACTGGCATGGCACCCTGATCCGCCACATGCTACTGCTGCTCACGGCTTGCCTGCTGGTGGGCCTGGTCAGCGGCTATTACGGCTGGAGCCTGGCTGCCGGCATCGCCCTGTACCTGGGCTGGACCCTCAAGCAATTGCTGCGCCTGCATGAATGGCTGCGCCAGCACAAACCCGACGAAGCACCGCCCGATGGCTACGGCCTGTGGGGCGAAGTGTTTGACAGCATCTACCACCTGCAACGCCGGGACCAACGGGTCCGCGGGCGCTTGCAAGCGGTGATCGACCGGGTGCAGGAATCTACCGCCGCGCTCAAGGACGCGGTGATCATGCTCGACAGCGACGGCAACCTGGAATGGTGGAACCGCGCCGCCGAGACCCTGCTGGGCCTCAAAACGCCCCAGGACAGCGGCCAGCCGGTGACCAACCTGGTGCGCCACCCGCGCTTCAAGGAATACTTCGAGCAGGACAACTACGAAGAAGCCCTGGAAATCCCCTCGCCTACCAATGACCGCGTACGCATCCAGCTGTACCTGACGCGCTACGGCAACAACGAACACTTGATGCTGGTGCGCGACGTCACCCGCATCCACCAGCTGGAACAGATGCGCAAGGACTTCGTCGCTAACGTCTCCCACGAGTTACGCACGCCCTTGACGGTGATCTGCGGTTATCTGGAGACGCTGCTGGACAACGTCGACGAGATCAACCCGCGCTGGAGCCGCGCCCTGCAGCAGATGCAGCAGCAGGGGTCGCGCATGCAGACCCTGCTCAACGACCTGCTGTTGCTGGCCAAGCTCGAGGCCACTGATTACCCCTCGGATAACCAGCCAGTGGCCGTACACAGCTTGCTGCAGACCATCAAGAACGACGCCCAGGCCCTTTCCGGTGAACGCGGCCAGCAGATCAGCCTGGAAGCCGACCCACAGGTGTTGCTCAAGGGCAGCGAAGGCGAGTTGCGCAGCGCGTTTTCCAACCTGGTGTTCAACGCGGTGAAGTACACCCAGGACCAGGGCAATATCCGTATCCGCTGGTGGGCCGACGAACAGGGTGCGCACCTGAGTGTGCAGGATTCCGGCATCGGCATCGACGCCAAGCACCTGCCGCGCCTGACCGAACGTTTCTACCGCGTGGATTCCAGCCGCAACTCCAACACTGGTGGCACCGGGCTCGGCCTGGCCATCGTCAAGCATGTATTGTTGCGCCATCGGGCACGCCTGGAAATCAGCAGCGTGCTTGGACATGGCAGTACGTTTACCTGCCACTTTCCGACGACGCAGGTCACGCGTTCGCGGCTCGCCGGAAATGATGAATAACTTAAATATTGCACAAAACCAACTGTGGGAGGGGGCTTGCCCCGATAGCGGTCAACCAGACACAGATGTGCTAATTGACACACTGCTATCGGGAGCAAGCCCCCCTCCCACATCGGATTTGTATGCTTTTGGAGAACAGGTTCCAAGCCCGCCCGGCAGCAGGCACTAGGCAAGCGCGCCGTCAGCCGCTACATTGGCCGACTTGCGCCTGCTTTTCAGGCCCGCCTGCCATCCCTTATTGAACACACGGAACCTGCAAAACCCCATCATGGACCCTTCCCCTGGTATCACCCTCGCGACACTCTTCGCCGATTTCGGCATGATTCTTTTTGCACTGGTCCTGGTACTGCTCAACGGTTTCTTCGTTGCGGCGGAATTCGCCATGGTCAAGCTGCGCGCCACCCGGGTCGAGGCCATCGCCCACAAGAACGGCTGGCGCGGGCAGATCCTGCGCACCGTACACAGCCAGCTCGACGCCTACCTGTCGGCCTGCCAGCTGGGTATCACCCTGGCTTCCCTGGGCCTGGGCTGGGTCGGTGAGCCAGCTTTTGCGCACATCCTGGAGCCTATGCTCGGCGCCATCGGCGTGCAGTCGCCGGAAGTGATCAAGGGCGTGTCGTTCTTTGCCGCCTTCTTCGTGATTTCCTACCTGCACATCGTGGTCGGTGAGCTGGCGCCCAAGTCCTGGGCGATTCGCAAGCCCGAGCTGCTGTCGCTATGGACGGCGGTGCCGCTGTACCTGTTCTACTGGGCGATGTACCCGGCCATCTACCTGCTCAACGCCAGCGCCAACGCCATCCTGCGCATCGCCGGCCAAGGCGAGCCTGGCCCGCACCATGAACACCATTACAGCCGCGAAGAACTCAAGCTGATCCTGCACTCCAGCCGTGGCCAGGACCCGAGCGACCAAGGCATGCGCGTACTGGCCTCGGCAGTGGAAATGGGCGAGCTGGAAGTGGTCGACTGGGCCAACTCCCGGGAAGACTTGGTAACCCTGGACTTCAACGCCCCGCTCAAGGAAATCCTCGCGCTGTTCCGTCGCCACAAATTCAGCCGTTACCCGGTATATGACGCGGTCCGCAATGAGTTCGTCGGCCTGTTGCATATCAAGGATTTGCTGCTGGAACTGGCCGCCCTGGACCACATCCCCGAATCGTTCAACCTGGCCGAACTGACCCGCCCGCTGGAGCGCGTCTCGCGGCATATGCCGTTGTCGCAACTGCTGGAGCAGTTCCGCAAAGGCGGCGCGCACTTCGCCCTGGTGGAGGAAGCCGACGGCAAGATCATCGGCTACCTGACCATGGAAGACGTGCTGGAAGTGCTGGTGGGGGATATTCAGGACGAACACCGCAAGGCCGAACGCGGCATCCTCGCCTACCAGCCGGGCAAACTACTGGTGCGTGGCGACACGCCGTTGTTCAAGGTGGAACGCCTGCTGGGCGTCGATCTGGATCACATCGAAGCCGAAACCCTGGCCGGGCTGATCTACGACACGCTCAAGCGCGTGCCGGAAGAGGAAGAAGTGCTGGAAGTTGAAGGCCTGCGGATCATCATCAAGAAGATGAAAGGGCCGAAGATCGTGTTGGCCAAAGTGCTGCTGCTGGACTGACAGCAGGTGCGCGAACTCAATGTGGGAGGGGGCTTGCCCCCGATGGCGGAGTATCAGTCACTGCATCTGGTGTCTGACCCATCGCTATCGGGAGCAAGCCCCCTCCCACATTTTGTGTCAGGTGCCGCTGTGAGAATTACGCACCCGGCACAAAATGCTTCTGCGCCGTACCACGCGCGATCAGGCGCGAGATGTAGTCCAGCTTCTGCGCGTCCTGGTCGATAAAGCGGAAGGTCAGCTGCAGCCAATCACTATCCGGCCTGGGTTCGAAGGCGACGATGGCGTGCAGGTAGCCATTGAGGCGTGCGACTTCGGCGTTGTCACCCTGCTCAAGGTCGAGCACGGCGCTTTCCAGGACCTGGGGCAGCACTTCACCACGCCGCACCACCAGCAACGCTTCCTTGATGCTCAGGGCCTTGATCACGCATTGTTGGGTGCCACTTGAAAGGCGCAACTGGCCCTGGCCGCGACCGCCAGCCGGCGACGCTGCCGCTGGCGCTTGTACGGGTGGGTTGTTGAGCAGGCCTTTGCTGGGGGCCACCGCGACGGGAGCCGACTTGACCGCTTCGGGCTTGCCGCCGGTCAGGGCGCTCAGGGAATCGTTGCCGAAAGCCGAGTTCATCTTGGTCGGCGCGCTGGCGATCAGTGCATCGAGGCGGCCGATCTTGTGCAGGGCCTGCTTGACCTTGTTCAGCAACTGCTCGTTGGTGAACGGCTTGCTCACATAACCGGAAACGCCGGCCTGGATCGCCTGCACCACGTTTTCCTTGTCGCCACGACTGGTCACCATCACGAACGGCATGGCCTTCAGATGGGCTTGCCCGCGGCACCAGGTCAAGAGCTCAAGGCCGGACATCTCCGGCATTTCCCAGTCACACAGCACCAGGTCGAAGGTCTCGCGCATCAGGATGGATTGCGCCTTTTTGCCGTTCACCGCATCTTCGATCTTGATCCCGGGGAAGTAATTGCGCAGGCACTTCTTCACCAGGTCGCGAATGAACGAGGCGTCATCCACCACCAACACACTGACTTTGCTCATCGACCCTTTATCCTATAAAAACTTCGGCACGCAAAACGCCTGACTGATGGCATTTTGCCAAAACTCGCCAGTCACAGCGGGGCTTTTTTCACTATCGCGTTCAAATTCAGCCCGCGCAAAAAATTCGGTGCCACAAACGAAAACGCCCGGCCAAAGGCCGGGCGTTAATTTCTCGGGCAACTTACTTATCGTCAGTTTCACCCGGAACATTAGGGATTAGATCAGCAGTGCCTTCAACTTCGGCTTTCATGCGCTTGAGGCCCATGTGCCGTACGTCGGTGCCGCGCACCAGATAAATCACCAATTCCGAGATATTGCGTGCGTGGTCGCCGATACGCTCCAGGGAACGCAGCACCCAGATGATGTTCAACACCCGCGAGATCGAGCGCGGATCTTCCATCATGTAGGTGGCCAGTTCGCGCAACGCGGTCTTGTATTCGCGGTCGATGGTCTTGTCGTACTGGGCCACCGACAACGCCAGTTCGGCGTCAAAACGGGCGAAGGCGTCAAGGGCATCGCGCACCATGTTGCGCACCTGGTCACCGATGTGGCGCACTTCCACGTAGCCGCGGGGCGCTTCACCTTCTTCGCACAGCTGGATGGCGCGGCGGGCGATCTTGGTGGCTTCGTCGCCGATACGCTCCAGATCGATCACCGACTTGGAGATGCTGATGATCAAACGCAGGTCGGAGGCCGCCGGCTGGCGACGGGCGAGAATGCGCAGGCACTCCTCGTCGATATTGCGCTCCATCTGGTTGATCTGGTCATCGATCTCGCGCACCTGCTGGGCCAGGCCCGAGTCGGCCTCGATCAGCGCGGTGACCGCATCGTTGACTTGCTTCTCCACCAGCCCGCCCATCGCCAGGAGGTGGCTGCGCACTTCCTCAAGCTCGGCGTTGAACTGCGCGGAGATGTGATGGGTAAGGCCTTCTTTGCTAATCATGTTGGCGTCCTTGGAGCGTCCGGTAAGGTGCGGAGAACCGCAGCGTCAGTGCAATGAGAAGAACCACGGCATCCTAGCCGTAGCGACCGGTGATGTAGTCTTCGGTCTGTTTCTTCGCCGGATTGGTGAACAGGGTATCGGTATCGCCGAACTCCACCAGCTTGCCCATGTACATGAACGCGGTGTAGTCGGACACCCGCGCTGCCTGTTGCATGTTGTGGGTCACGATAACGATGGTGAACTTGGACTTGAGCTCGTAGATCAGCTCTTCGACTTTCAGGGTCGAGATCGGGTCGAGGGCCGAACACGGTTCGTCGAGCAGCAGCACTTCCGGCTCCACGGCGATGGTACGGGCGATCACCAGGCGTTGCTGCTGGCCACCGGACAGGCCGAGAGCCGATTCGTGCAGGCGGTCCTTGACCTCGTCCCACAGGGCTGCCCCCTTGAGGGCCCATTCAACCGCTTCGTCGAGGATGCGCTTCTTGTTGATGCCCTGGATGCGCAGGCCGTAGACCACGTTTTCGTAGATGGTCTTGGGGAACGGGTTGGGCTTCTGGAACACCATGCCCACGCGGCGCCGCAGCTCAGCCACGTCTTCGCCCTTGCGATAGATGTTGGTGCCGTAGAGGTTGATGGCGCCTTCTACGCGACAACCGTCGACCAGGTCATTCATGCGGTTGAAGGTGCGCAGCAGCGTGGACTTGCCGCAACCGGAGGGGCCGATAAAGGCGGTCACGCGCTGCTTGGGGATGTTCATGCTGACGTCGAACAGCGCCTGCTTGTCGCCGTAGTAGAGGCTCAGGCCCGGTACTTCGATGGCCACGGTTTCCTGGGCCAGGCTCAGGCTCTGCTTGTCGCGACCCAGGGCAGACATGTTGATGCCGTGAGAATGGTTTTCGTGTTGCATGGGATGCTCCCTGTGCTACCAATTTGTTGTGTGGGAGGGGGCTTGCCCCCGATAGCAGTGCATCAGGAACATGTGTGCTGGCTGGCACACCGCAATCGGGTGCAAGCCCCCTCCCACATTGAATGTGTTAGCTGTCCAGCGCCTTGTATTTTTCGCGCAGGTGGTTACGGATCCACACCGCCGACAGGTTGAGCGTGGCGATCACCAGCACCAGCAGCAACGCGGTGGCGTACACCAGCGGCCGTGCGGCTTCGACGTTGGGGCTCTGGAAGCCGACGTCATAGATATGGAAGCCCAGGTGCATGATCTTCTGATCCAGGTGCAAGTACGGGTAGTTGCCGTCCAATGGCAGCGACGGCGCCAGTTTCACCACCCCCACCAGCATCAGCGGCGCCACTTCACCGGCGGCGCGGGCCACGGCGAGGATCATGCCGGTCATCATCGCCGGGCTGGCCATCGGCAGCACGATCTTCCACAGCGTTTCCGCCTTGGTCGCGCCCAATGCCAGGGAGCCCTCGCGCACGGTGCGAGGAATGCGCGCCAGGCCCTCTTCGGTGGCCACGATCACCACCGGCACCGCCAGCAGCGCCAGGGTCAGCGAGGCCCACAGCAAGCCCGGGGTGCCGAAGGTCGGCGCCGGCAAGGCTTCGGCGAAGAACAGGCGGTCAACCGAACCACCCAATACATAGACGAAGAAGCCCAGGCCGAACACGCCGTAGACGATAGCCGGTACGCCAGCCAGGTTGTTCACGGCGATACGGATGATCCGCGTCAGGGTGTTCTGCTTGGCATATTCACGCAGGTACACGGCCGCCAGCACGCCGAACGGGGTCACGATCATCGCCATGATCAGGGTCATCATCACGGTGCCGAAGATGGCCGGAAAAATCCCGCCTTCGGTGTTGGCTTCCCGTGGGTCGTCGCTGAGGAATTCCCAGACTTTGCTGAAGTAGAAGCCGATCTTGGTCAGTGTGCCCATGGCGTTCGGCTGGTAGGCGTGCACCACTTTGCCGATGCCGATTTCCACTTCCTTGCCGTTACCGTCGCGGGCGGTCAGGGCATCGCGGTTGAACTGGGCGTGCAGGTCAGCCAGGCGCGCCTCGATGTCCTGGTAGCGGGCATTCAGTTCGGCGCGGTCGGCATCCATATCGGCCTGGGCGGCGGCGTCGAGCTTGCCTTCCAGTTCCAGTTTGCGACCGTGCAGGCGGATGCGCTCGAGCCCGGCGTTGATCGCGCCGATATCGGATTTTTCCAGGGTCTTGAGCTGGGCCGCCAGCTGATTGACGCGCGCGACCCGGGCTTGCAGCTCCGGCCACGCGGCTTCGCCTTCGGCGATGACCTTGCCATCCTGCTTGACGTTGACCAGGGTGCCGTAGAAGTTGCCCCACTCACGCCGCTCGATGGCCATGAGGTTGGTCGGCTTGGTCTGATCCTTCAACCACTCGCCGACAATCCAGGTGAAGTCGTTGCCGTTCAGGTCGCGGTTGCCGACCTTGATCAGCTCGCGGGTCATGAACTCAGGGCCTTCGTCCGGCACCGGCAGGCCAGCGCTTTTCAGGCGCTCACGCGGCACTTCTTCTTTCTGTACCACTTCGCCGATGACGATGTGGTTGGCCTGGCCCGGCACGTTGTAGTTGGCCTGGATCAGGTCGGCCGGCCAGAAGTGACCCAAGCCACGCACCGCAATCACAGCCAGCAGACCAATGGTCATGATGACCGCGATGGACACCGCGCCACCGCTGATCCAGACGCCGGGAGCGCCGCTCTTGAACCATCCATTCAGGGAGTTCTGTTTCACAGACTTCTACCTTTCTTAAAGCGACGAGTATTTCTTGCGCAGACGCTGACGAATCAGCTCCGCGAGGGTGTTCATGATGAAGGTGAACAACAGCAGCACCAGTGCCGAGAGGAACAACACGCGGTAGTGACTGCCGCCGACTTCCGACTCGGGCATTTCCACCGCGACGTTGGCCGCCAGCGTGCGCAGGCCCTCGAACAGGTTCATCTCCATCACCGGGGTGTTGCCGGTGGCCATCAGCACGATCATGGTCTCGCCGACAGCACGGCCCATGCCGATCATCAGTGCCGAGAAGATGCCCGGGCTGGCGGTGAGGATGACCACGCGGGTCATGGTCTGCCAGGGCGTGGCGCCCAGGGCCAGGGAGCCCAGGGTCAGGCCGCGTGGCACGCTGAACACGGCGTCTTCGGCGATGGAGTAGATGTTCGGGATCACCGCAAAGCCCATGGCGAGGCCGACCACCAGGGCGTTGCGCTGGTCGTAGGTGATGCCCAGGTCGTGGGAGATCCACATGCGCATGTCGCCGCCGAAGAACCAGGTTTCCAGGTACGGGCTCATGTACAGCGAGAGCCAGCCCACGAACAGGATCACCGGGATCAGGATCGCGCTTTCCCAGCCGTCCGGCACCCGCAGGCGGATCGACTCAGGCAGGCGGCTAAAGACGAAGCCAGCAACCAGGATGCCAATCGGCAGCAGCATCAGCAGGCTGAAAATCCCCGGCAGATGCCCTTCCACATACGGCGCCAGGAACAGGCCGGCGAAGAAGCCAAGGATCACCGTCGGCATCGCTTCCATCAGCTCGATCACCGGCTTGACCTTGCGGCGCAGGCTCGGGGCCATGAAGTACGCGGTGTAGATCGCGGCGGCAACCGCCAGTGGCGCCGCCAGCAGCATGGCGTAGAACGCAGCCTTCAAGGTCCCGAAAGTCAGCGGCGCCAGGCTCATCTTGGGTTCGAAGTCGGTGTTGGCGGCGGTGGACTGCCAGACGTATTTAGGCTCGTCGTAGTTTTCGTACCAGACCTTGCTCCACAACGCGCTCCACGAGACTTCCGGGTGCGGGTTGTCGAGCAGCAAGGGTTGCAGCTTGCCACCGGCCTCGACGATCACACGGTTGGCCCTAGGCGACATGCCGAACAGACCCTGGCCGTCGACCACCGGATCGACCAGCAGAGTGCGATGGGCGGTGCTGTGGAACACGCCAAACTGGCCAGACGCGTCGAGGGCGGTGAAGCCTTTGCGTCGCTCTTCGGCACTGATTTCGACGATGGGCGCAGTGCCCATCTGGAAGGTACGGATCTGCTTGAGGCGTTGCTCGCCATCCGGGTCGCGGGCCATGAACCACTGGGCCAGGCCACCTTTGGAATCGCCCATGATCAGAGAAATGCCGCCCACCAGCTGGGTGCTGGCGGTGATTTCAGCATCGCCGTTTTCCAATAACTTGTAGCGACCATTGAGGCTCTTGTCGCGCAGGCTGAACACGTCGGCCAGGGCGCGACCGTTGATCACATACAGCCACTGCTGGCGCGGGTCGATGAAAATCGCCTTCACCGGTTCAGTCATCTGTGGCAGCTCGACACGCTTCTGCTCACTGGTGACTTCACCGGTCATCATGTTTTCTTCACGGCTCAGGGTCAGCACGTTCAGGTGCGAACCGGCTGAACCTGCAACCACCAGCGAGGTGTCGGTGGCGTTGAGGGCGACGTGTTCCAGTGGGCGACCGGCGTCATCCAGCACGATCGGCGTCTCGCCGTAGGGGTATTCGATCGCCGGGCTGATGGTTTTCTTGCCGTCCGGGTACGACACTTTATAGGTGTGGCGAAACACCAGGGTCTGGCCATTGGATAAGCCGAGGATCACCAACGGGCTGCCTGGCTGGTCTTCACCAATGGAGGCCACGCTGGTACCGGCTGGAAGCGGCAGGTCGACACGCTTGAGTTCAGCGCCGCTGTCCACTTCAAAGAACAACGCCTGGCCCTTGTCGGAAACCCGCATGGCAACTTGGTTCTGCTCTTCTAGAGAGATCATCAACGGCTTGCCAGCGTCTTGCATCCAGGCGGGCGTCAGCGCGTCTTCCTTGGTCAGCGAAGCGCCCTGGAACAGCGGCGCGACGACGTAGGCGAGGAAGAAGAAGATCAGGGTAATGGCCGCCAGCACGGCAAGGCCGCCGATCAGCACATACCAGCGGGTAAAACGATCCTTGAGCGCGCGGATGCGGCGCTTGCGTTGCAGCTCAGGCGTATTGAAATCAATGCGCTTGGGGGGAGAAGTTGTCGTCATGGTGGAATTGGCCAGATCATTCATGCGCACACCCTAGCGATCCTGTATGACAGAAAGATGACAGTGCAGTGACGCAACAAATCCGCCGCGAAGCAAAGCTGGCAGCGGATTGAAATTAGGAGGTTCTGTAGGAGCGAGCTTGCTCGCGAAGATCGTCAGCGATAACGCGCCGTTTCTGAATAAACGCGGTGCCCTATCGCCTTTCGCGAGCAAGCTCGCTCCTACAGAAAGGCCGGTCTTACCCGGCCCAGCTACTTAGTTGCCTTCTTTCAGACCCAGGTCAGCCAGTGCCTTGGCGGCCACTTTGGCTGGCAGTGGGATGTAGCCGTCTTTCACCACAACTTCCTGGCCCTGCTTGGACAGCACCAGTTTCACGAACTCGGCTTCCAGCGGGGCCAGAGGCTTGTTCGGGGCTTTGTTGACGTAAACATAGAGGAAGCGCGACAGCGGGTACTTGCCGTTCAGGGCGTTTTCTTCGCTGTCTTCGATGAACTCAGTGGTGCCTTTCTTGGCCAGAGGCACGGTCTTCACGCTGGCGGTCTTGTAGCCGATGCCCGAGTAACCGATGCCGTTCAGCGAAGAGCTGATCGACTGCACGACCGAAGCCGAGCCAGGTTGTTCGTTCACGTTAGGCTTGTAGTCGCCTTTGCACAGGGCTTCTTCCTTGAAGTAGCCGTAGGTGCCGGATACCGAGTTACGACCGAACAGCTGCACTGGTTTGTTGGCCAGGTCGCCGGTCACACCCAGGTCGCCCCAGGTTTTAACGTCGGCTTTGGCACCGCACAGGCGAGTCGAAGAGAAGATCGCGTCGACTTGTTCCATGGTCAGGTGCTGGATCGGGTTGTCCTTGTGCACGAATACCGCCAGGGCGTCCACGGCAACCGGGATAGCGGTGGGCTTGTAGCCGTACTTCTGCTCGAAGGCCGCCAGCTCCGTGTCCTTCATCTTGCGGCTCATCGGGCCCAGGTTGGAGGTGCCTTCGGTCAGCGCAGGTGGCGCGGTGGCGGAGCCGGCAGCTTGAATCTGGATGTTGACGTTCGGGTATTCCTTCTTGTAACCCTCGGCCCACAGGGTCATCAGGTTGGCCAGGGTATCGGAACCGACGCTGGACAGGTTGCCCGACACACCAGTGGTCTTGACGTAAGCCGGAATTGCCGGATCAACACCAGCGGCCACCGCGTTGGCGGTCGCAACGCCAGCAGCGACAAAAGTCATTGCCGCCATCAAACGTTTCAGTTTCATGCCTTGCTCCTAGCAGATAGGGATAATTGGATCGGGGCCAAGTATCGGGAGGCCGTGTGAACACTCTATGTCTTAAATATGACAATTAGATGAAAGGCCACTATCGGAGCAATGACACAACCGGATCGTTCCCACGCGGAGCGTGGGAACGATCAATCTTAGCGGGAACGCCTCCACAGATACCCACCCACCAGCATCCCCATCAAACACAGAGCAGCAACGTAGTAAGCCGGCCCCATGGGGCTCTCCTTCATCAGCAGCGATACCGCCAATGGCGTCAGGCCACCGAACACGGCATAGGCGACGTTGTAGGAGAACGACAGGCCACTGAAACGCACCACTGGCGGGAACGCCTTGACCATCACGTAGGGCACCACACCGATGGTGCCGACAAACAGGCCGGTCAAGGCGTAGAGCGGGAACAGCCAGTCAGGGTGGGCCATCAGGCTGTGGTAGAGCGTCCAGGAGGTTGCCAGCAGCAGCGCGCAACCGGTGACCAATACGCGGCCGGCGCCAAAACGGTCGGCCAGGGCACCCGAGGCGATGCAACCCAGGCTCAGAGTGACGATGGCCAGGCTGTTGGCTTGCAGCGCAACCGTAGGGCTGAAGTGATACACGGTTTGCAACACGGTCGGGGTCATGAGGATGACCACTACGACGCCGGCCGACAACAGCCAGGTCAGCAGCATCGATAACACAATGGCACCGCGATGATCGCGCAGCACTGCACGCAACGGCAGCTCGGCAGCCAGGGTCTTGCGTTGCTGCATCTCGGCGAAAATAGGTGTTTCATGCAGCCAGCGGCGCAGGTACACCGACAGCAGGCCGAATACGCCGCCGAGCAGGAACGGGATCCGCCAGGCGTAATCGGAGACCTGCTCCGGGGTATAGGCCGTATTGATGGCGGTGGCCACCAGCGAGCCGAGCAAGATGCCGGCGGTGAGGCCGCTGGTCAGGGTGCCGCAGGCGTAGCCGATGTGGCGCGGCGGCACGTGCTCGGAGACGAACACCCAGGCGCCCGGTACCTCGCCACCAATCGCCGCGCCCTGGATGACGCGCATCAGCAGCAGCAGGAGCGGCGCCCACAGGCCAATCTGCGCGTAAGTCGGTAGCAGGCCCATGATCAGGGTCGGCACGGCCATCATGAAGATGCTCAGGGTGAACATCTTCTTGCGCCCCAGCAGGTCACCGAAGTGCGCCATGATGATGCCGCCCAAGGGACGCGCCAGGTAGCCGGCGGCGAAGATGCCGAAGGTCTGCATCATGCGCAGCCATTCGGGCATGTCGACGGGGAAGAACAGTTTTCCGACCACGGTGGCGAAAAACACGAAGATGATGAAGTCGTAGAACTCCAGCGCCCCGCCCAAGGCAGACAGCGACAGGGTTTTGTAGTCGTTGCGGGTCAGCGGGCGCGAGGGTTGCGCACTGCTTGCGGGCACGGAAGACATGGCAAGGTTTCTCTTATAGTAGTCAGGACGGCAAGCCCGGGACTTGCGGCAGGCTTGGCAAGATAGCAAATCGCTTCAAAAAGCACAGCGTCGAGCCTTTAACAGTTCAGTGGCAGGCAATCTTATCGACGCAGGCCAGCGCTCAACTCGGCCAGGAGCACAGTTGCCGGAAAAAGCCCCGATACAGCGTCTATTTACCGACCAAATGAGCCTTGGGAGGTCGTCGCGGCGCCAGCGTCTCGATATACTCGGCCCTTGCAAGCGCAGAACCGCGGTCTTGAGGGCTGCTGTGCCAAACGCCGTTGGGGCCGCCCAGCCGGTTTGGCAGAGTTTCCCTTTAGCACGCCTTACGAGAAACGCGTCGAACGCGTATGTTTGTGCTGAAACGTTTTTCCAATAGTCGGCTATCCACTTTGCACCACTTATAAGAAGCGTCACGGGTCAGAGGCACCCCCGGCATGATCGAACTCGAACAAGAAGATCCTATCCCGCAAGGCGATCTCGCCCTGCAAATCACTGCACTCCCGCGTGAAACCAACGGTTTTGGCGATATCTTCGGCGGCTGGCTGGTCGCGCAGATGGACCTGGCCGGCACAGCAATGGCCAGCAAGGTTGCCGGTGGGCGAGTGGCGACTGTGGCTATTGACCGCATGGCCTTCCTGGTACCGGTGGCGGTGGGCGCGCAGCTTTCCTTCTATACCCAGGCCCTGGAAATTGGCCGCAGCTCGATCCAGATGATGGTCGAGGTGTGGAGCGATGACCCGCTGTCCAGCGAATGGCGCAAGGTGACCGAGGCGGTATTTGTGTTCGTCGCCATCGATGGCAGCGGTCGCACGCGGTCGGTACCGTCACGGGCGCGTTAAACATCGCCGGGTTTTGACGGTCAATTGCCCCATTGCCTGCCATTGAGAGAGCTTTGTTATGCCTACGCCCCACGTTGAAACGGTGAAAGTCGACGAGCTGGACTGCTGGCGCATTCGCCACAACGGCGCCGAACTGATGGTGGCCCGGCAGGGTGCGCATATTTTCAGTTATCAGCGTCAGGGCGAGCAGCCGCTGATCTGGCCGAACCCAGAAGCGGTGTTCCAACCGGGCAAAGGCATTCGTACCGGCGTGCCGGTGTGCTGGCCGTGGTTTGGTGTGTTCGACCGTAACCCGCAAAGCGTCAAGGCCATGCGCAAGGGCGAGCAACCTGCCGGTGCCCACGGTTTTGTGCGCACCGCGCTTTGGGAATTGGCCGAGACTGCAATTGAAGGTGAAGCCCTGCGCATCGAGCTGGAGCTGCCGGTGCCTGCGGGCGGCTTTCCCGACTGGCCTCATCAGGTCAACTTGAAGTTAAGACTGCTGTTGGACGATCGACTGCATATTCAACTGACCAGCCACAATCTAGGCACCGACACCGTGACCCTAAGCCAGGCACTGCACACCTACTTCGCCGTGAGCGATGTGCGCAACGTGCAGGTCGAAGGCCTGGATGGCTTGGCGTATATCGATACCGCCGACGGCTGGACCGAGAAGCAGCAAGCCGGCCTGCTGCAGTTCACCGCCGAGACGGATCGCATCTACCTGAATACGCCGACGCAGTTGAGCATTGTCGATCAAGACTGGCAGCGCCGCGTCCAACTCACCAGCCAGGGCTCAAACTCAACGGTGGTCTGGAACCCGTGGACCGAACGAGCCAAGGCGCTTGATGACATGGCCGATGACGGCTGGCAGGGCATGTTGTGCATCGAAACGGCAAATGTGCTGGATGACGTGGTGAGCCTGGCGCCCGGTGAAAGCCACACTCTGGGTGTAAGCATCACCAGTATCACCTTGTAAACCCAATCAAATGTGGGAGGGGGCTTGCTCCCGATAGCTTTGGTTCAGTCAATATCTTAAGTGACTGAAGCACCGCTATCGGGAGCAAGCCCCCTCCCACATTGGTTATGTGTAGGGTTTTAGAGATCGGATTCCTTCACTACCCGCACTTTCCCCGCCTCCAACGCATAAGCTGCATCGGCCAAGTCATTGTTGACCTTCTCCACCTTCAACGTGCCCGTCACCCAGAGCGGCGTGTAGATATCATCCAACTTCAACCCCTTGGGATATCGAACCAGCACCAGTTGGTTAGGCGGCGGTGGCGGCACATGGATGCAGGCGCCCGGATACGGCACCAGGAAGAACAGCGTGCTGCGACCCTTGGCATCGGTTTCCAGCGGCACTGGATAGCCGCCAATGCGGATGTTCTTGCCGTTCATGGCCGCCACGGTCTTGGTGGAATACATCACCGCGGGCAAGCCTTTGCTCTGCTTCAACCCACCTTTGTCGGTGAACGTGCCTTGGGCTTCGGGGGAATTGTGGTCGATCTCGGGCATGGCCTCGAGGGCTTTCTGGTCCGAAAGCGGCATCAGCTCAAGCCAGTCAGTTTCCGGCAGTTCGCCAGCATGGGTCAGGCCAGGGGCCAGCAGCAGAAGGGTCAATAGAAGACGGCGCATGGAGAGGCTCGGCAAATACAAGTGCCGAGCATTCTAGCCCTCTGCGCCTGCGCAGCGCAGAGGACTTTGTCGGCTGATTACTTCTTTTTGATCAGGCCGTAGATCACCAGCAACACGATGGCACCCACCAGTGCGCCGATGAAGCCCGCACCCTGGCCTGCCTGGTAGATCCCCAGTGCCTGGCCGCCGTAGGTCGCGGCCAGGGAGCCGGCGATACCCAGCAGGATGGTCATGATCCAGCCCATGCTGTCGTCGCCAGGCTTGAGGAAACGCGCCAGCAGGCCAACGATCAAGCCGATAAAGATGGTTCCAATGATACCCATGGCATTTCCCTCTGATTGAATATGAGTCATGACAAAGCCTAGTCAGGCTTTGTCATCCTGCAATCAGAGAGACGACGGTGATCAATGGTTCCCGTCGTCTGCTGGGTTATTGCTCGGCGATCAACGCTTCGACCTTGAGGATCTGCGCTTGCAGGGTCGCACGGTCCTTGCAACGCAGGTTGGCATGACCGACCTTGCGTCCGGCCTTGAACGCCTTGCCGTAGTGGTGCAGGTGGCAGTCGTCGATGGCGATTACCCGTTCAACCGGCGGTACCACGCCAATGAAATTGAGCATGGCGCTTTCGCCGACCTTGGCCGTAGAGCCCAACGGCAAGCCCGCTACCGCCCGCAGGTGGTTTTCGAACTGGCTGCACTCGGCGCCTTCGGTGGTCCAATGCCCGGAGTTATGCACGCGGGGCGCGATCTCGTTGGCCTTGAGGCCGCCGTCGACCTCAAAGAACTCGAACGCCATCACACCGACGTAATCCAGCTGCTTGAGCACACGACTGGAATAGTCCTCGGCGAGGGCCTGCAACGGGTGATCGGTGCTGGCCACGGACACCTTGAGAATGCCGTTGACGTGGGTGTTGTGCACCAAGGGGTAGAAACGGATCTCGCCATCGCGGGCTCGCACGGCAATCAGCGAGACTTCGCCGGTGAACGGCACGAAGCCTTCCAGCAGGCAAGGAACGCTGCCCAGTTCGGCGAAAGTGCCGACCACGTCGGCTTCGCTGCGCAGGACTTTCTGGCCCTTGCCGTCGTAACCCAAAGTGCGGGTTTTCAACACGGCCGGCAGGCCGATGCTGGCGACAGCGGCGTCCAGGTCCGCCTGGGACTGGATGTCGGCGAAGGCCGGGGTCGGGATGCCCAGGTCCTTGAACATACTCTTCTCGAACCAGCGGTCGCGAGCGATGCGCAAGGCTTCGGCGCTCGGGTAAACCGGTACAAATTGCGACAGGAAGGCCACGGTTTCGGCCGGGACGCTTTCGAACTCGAAGGTCACCAGGTCGACTTCATCGGCCAGTTGTCGCAGATGGTCCGGGTCGCTGTAGTCAGCACGCAGGTGTTCACCCAGGGCGGCGGCGCAGGCGTCCGGCGCCGGATCCAGAAAAGCGAAATTCATTCCAAGCGGAGTGCCCGCCAGGGCCAGCATGCGGCCCAGTTGGCCGCCACCGATTACACCGATTTTCATCGTCATCAACCTCAGGCGATACGTGGGTCTGGATTGTCCAGCACGCTGTCTGTCTGCTCGGCACGGAATTTTTTCAGCACCGCGTGAAACTGCGGGTGCTTGGCGCCCAGGATGCTGGCGGACAGCAACGCGGCGTTGATCGCGCCGGCCTTGCCGATCGCCAGGGTCGCCACCGGGATACCGGCTGGCATCTGCACGATGGACAACAGGGAGTCCACGCCCGAGAGCATCGCCGACTGCACCGGCACGCCAAGCACCGGCAGGTGGGTCTTGGCTGCACACATGCCTGGCAGGTGTGCCGCGCCACCGGCACCGGCGATGATCACCTCGATGCCACGGGATTCTGCTTCATCGGCATACTGGAACAGCAGATCCGGTGTGCGGTGGGCAGAGACCACCTTCACTTCATACGGAATGCCGAGTTTTTCCAGCATATCGGCGGTGTGGCTAAGGGTGGACCAATCGGACTTGGAGCCCATGATCACGCCAACCAATGCACTCATCGTCGTGCCTCTTCTCTCTGGGCGCCTGCAGGCGCGTCAAAAAACAACAAGCCACGCGGGAGACCGGCGTGGCTTGTTGTACGAATTAGTTTCGGGCCAGAACTGCCTACGCTCAATCAGGCTGCGTTAAAAACAAACTCGGAATGCTCATTGGCTAAAGCCAACTCCGCTTTCTCGCTTGTTTTTGCCTTGCCTGATCTTCGCTCGGCGAGTTCTGACCTCGAAACGCGGCCGGTTGGACCGGCCGAAGGCCGCGCAGTATACCGTAATAATCCAGATAAACAGCCCCTGGAATGACCATCTGTCTAGCCGCCCAAACCGGCGGTTTTATTGACTCTTGAGTCAGTCCCCTACACCGCAAAACCCTGTGGGAGGGGGCTTGCTCCCGATAGCGGTGTTTCAGTGTCCTAATCAGCGCCTGACACACCGCTATCGGGAGCAAGCCCCCTCCCACATTGGATCTGTGTCAGGCTCAGGTACTTTGCGCCGCGCCTCCTTCCAGCTTGCGCCACAACAAACGCACATTCGCCTTGCGCACCAGCGCGCAGCGATACAGGCGGATTTCCAGCGGCACATGCCACTGCGGCCCGCCGCATACCACCAATTCGCCTCGGGCCAGTTCGGCACGCACGCTTAACTGCGGCACCCAGGCGATACCCAAGCCTTCAAGGGCCATGCTCTTGAGGCTGTCGGCCATGGCGGTTTCATAGATGGTAGTGAAGCGCAGGGCGCGCTGGCGCAGCAGCAAATTCACCGAGCGGCCAAGGAACGCCCCGGCGCTGTAGGCCAGCAACGGCACACTGCCCTCGCCTTCGAGGTCGAACAGCGGCTTGCCGTCGGCATCGGCGGCGCACACCGGGAGCATTTCGGTGTTGCCCAAGTGCAGCGACGGGAATATCTCGGCGTCCATCTGCATGGCGGCATCCGGGTCGTAAAACGCCAGCATCAGGTCGCAACCGCCTTCGCGCAGAGCATGCACGGCATCACCGACGTTGGTGGCGACCAGTCGCGTGGCGATGTTCAGGCCCTCGTTGCGCAGCTGTGCGATCCAACGTGGGAAGAACCCCAGTGCCAGCGAGTGCGCGGCCGCCACCTGCATGACTTCGCCCTGCCCGCCTTCCAGGTGATGCAAATGGCGTAATACTTCGCCCAGCTGTTCGACCACCGTGCGCGCAGTCACCAGAAACAGCTGCCCCGCCGCCGTCAATTCCACGGGCGTGCGTGAGCGGTTGACCAGGGTCAGGCCCAACGCGGCCTCAAGGCTACGGATACGGCGACTGAACGCCGGCTGGGTGACAAAGCGCCGTTCCGCAGCCTGGGAAAAACTGCGGGTGGCCGCCAGGGCGCTGAAGTCTTCCAGCCATTTGCTCTCAAGGTTCATCACTTCCTCCCAAGGGTATGCACCATTTTGGCACACACGCCCGCCATCATAGCTGGGTCACATCCACATTATGCCGTTTGTGCATAGGCCAGTGTTTAACAGCATTGGCCCAAAAAGTTCTACAAGCCTAGCATTCGCAGCGTTCCGGCCAGTTCCGGGTCCATATCGAGATGATTTCCGTCATGTCCTCTGCTGCATCTTTCCGTACAGAAAAAGACCTGCTTGGCGTACTCGAAGTACCGGCTCAAGCGTATTACGGCATCCAGACCCTGCGAGCGGTGAATAATTTCCGCCTCTCGGGCGTTCCGATTTCGCATTACCCGAAATTGGTGGTCGGCCTGGCGATGGTCAAGCAAGCAGCGGCGGACGCCAACCGCGAACTGGGTCAGCTCAGCGACGCCAAGCACGCTGCCATCAGCGAAGCCTGTGCCCGCCTGATCCGCGGCGACTTCCACGAAGAATTCGTGGTGGACATGATTCAAGGCGGCGCCGGCACTTCAACCAACATGAATGCCAACGAAGTCATCGCCAACATCGCGTTGGAGGCCATGGGTCACCAGAAGGGTGAATACCAGTACCTGCACCCCAACAACGACGTGAACATGGCGCAGTCGACCAACGACGCCTACCCGACTGCGATCCGCCTGGGTCTGCTGTTGGGCCATGACGCTCTGCTGGCCAGCCTCGATAGCCTGATCCAGGCGTTCGCCGCCAAAGGTGCCGAGTTCAGCCACGTGCTGAAAATGGGTCGCACCCAATTGCAAGACGCCGTGCCGATGACCCTCGGCCAGGAATTCCGCGCCTTCGCCACCACCCTGGGTGAAGACCTGGCGCGCCTGAAAACCCTGGCGCCGGAGCTGCTCACCGAAGTGAACCTGGGCGGCACCGCCATCGGTACCGGCATCAACGCCGACCCGCGCTACCAGGCCCTCGCCGTACAACGCCTGGCGACCATCAGCGGCCAGCCGCTGGTACCGGCGGCCGACTTGATCGAAGCCACCTCCGACATGGGCGCTTTCGTACTGTTCTCCGGCATGCTCAAGCGTACTGCCGTGAAGCTGTCGAAGATCTGCAACGACCTGCGCCTGCTGTCCAGTGGCCCACGTACCGGCATCAACGAGATCAACCTGCCGGCGCGCCAGCCAGGCAGCTCGATCATGCCCGGCAAGGTCAACCCGGTGATCCCGGAAGCGGTCAACCAAGTGGCGTTCCAAGTTATCGGCAACGACCTGGCCCTGACCATGGCAGCCGAAGGCGGACAACTGCAACTGAACGTGATGGAGCCGCTGATCGCCTTCAAGATCTTCGATTCGATCCGCCTGCTGCAACGCGCCATGGACATGCTGCGCGAGCATTGCATCGTCGGCATCACCGCCAACGAAGCCCGCTGCCGCGAACTGGTGGAGCACTCCATCGGCCTGGTCACCGCGCTGAACCCCTACATCGGCTATGAAAACGCCACCCGCATCGCGCGTATCGCCCTTGAAAGCGGCCGCGGCGTGCTGGAACTGGTGCGTGAAGAAGGCTTGCTCGACGACGCCATGCTCGACGACATCCTGCGCCCCGAAAACATGATTGCCCCACGCCTGGTCCCGTTGAAGGCCTAAGCGTTTGTTGCACCGCTCACCAGGTTGAGGGACTAGACACCTCTCACCTTTTGAGGGCCTGAAGGCTCGTTCTTCAGGCCCTTTTTTTTTGCTTGTAGGAGCGAGCTTGCTCGCGAAAAACGTAAGGAGACCGCAACCATCCAGACAGCCAACTTCATCGTTAACGACCTTCGCGAGCAAGCTCGCTCCTACAAACCTTTAATCAGCCCGTGCAGACGGATCAGTCTCGCCTAGGTATAGTGCCGCCCCTCTCGCGTCTGCGGCCATCGGTAACGAGGCCCGGGTACCACGCGAAACCGCATGAATAACAACACCCGCAAAAGGATGGGGATCGAAGCGTCGTGCACTGCCTGGTGCCGAGCGATGCATCGGACCGTCCTGCGTTTGCCATCAGAAAAATCAGCGAGGAACACTCCATGCTCGAAGTCATCAACGACTTCCTCTCAGGGAAAGTACTGATCGTGCTCATAGTCGGGCTCGGCGGTTATTTCACGATCCGCTCGCGTTTCGTTCAACTGCGTCACTTTTTCCATATGTTCTCGGTGTTTAAAGACAGCCTGAAGAGCAGTGCCGGCCAACTCAGCTCGTTCCAGGCGCTGATGCTCAGCCTGGCGGGCCGCGTGGGTGCCGGTAACATTGCAGGCGTCGGTATTGCCGTGACCCTGGGTGGCCCGGGCGCCGTGTTCTGGATGTGGGTCACCGCACTGGTGGGCATGTCCTCGAGCTTCATCGAGTGCTCCCTTGGCCAGCTGTACAAACGCACCGACGCCGAAGGCACCTACCGTGGCGGCCCGGCGTATTACATCCAGCATGGCCTGCACAAACGCTGGCTGGGCATGGTCATGGCGTTCCTGCTGCTGGTGACCTTCGGTTTTGCCTTCAACGGCCTGCAAGCCCACGCTGTGACCCACTCGCTGAACAACGCCTTCGGCCTGGATACCACTTACACCGGCCTCGCGCTGGCGGTGTTGCTGGGCCTGGTGTTCATTGGCGGGATCAAGCGTATCGCCTCGATCGCCGACCTGCTGGTGCCGGTCAAGACCCTGGTCTACATCGCCGTGACCCTGTACGTGATCGTGCTGCAATTCGACCACGTACCCGCCATGCTCGCGACCATCGTCAAGAGCGCCTTCGGCCTCGACCAAGCCTTCGGTGGCCTGGTCGGCAGCGCAATCATCATGGGTGTGAAACGCGGCGTATTCGCCAACGAAGCCGGCTTGGGCAGTGCGCCTAACGTAGCGGCAGTCGCTTCGGTAGAACACCCGATTGCCCAAGGTGTGGTGCAAGCGTTCAGCGTGTTCCTCGACACGTTCATCATCTGCACCTGCACCGCGTTGCTGATCCTGCTCTCCGGTTTCTACACCCCGGGCTTTGAAGGCGACGGCATTGCCCTGACCCAGAACTCCCTGGCGGCGGTGGTCGGCGACTGGGGCCGCATGTTTATCTCGGTGGCCCTGGCGTTGTTCGTGTTCACCTCGATCATGTACAACTACTACCTGGGCGAGAGCAACCTGCGCTTCCTGGTCGGCAATAACCGCAAGGTGCTGATGGGCTACCGCGCATTGGTATTGGTGCTGATCTTCTGGGGTTCCATCGAGAACCTGAGCACCGTGTTCGCCTTCGCCGACATCACCATGACCATGCTGGCGTTCGTCAACCTGTTCGCCCTGGCGTTCCTGTTCAAGATCGCCATGCGTATCCTGAACGACTACGACAACCAGCGTGCAGCAGGCATCAAGACCCCGGTGTTCGACTCCAGCCAGTTCCCTGACCTGGACCTGGACCGCAAGGCCTGGCCGGCCAACCCGGTAAAACCGGAGCCTGCCGTGCAAACCACTGCTGAATCAATCGCCCCTGCGCAACGCTAAGCGTAGATAGATGACACGCCGCCCGGCCTTGGGCATGCTCTGGGCCCGGCGGCGTTTTTCGTTCAGGAGATTCTTCAATGCATTCAGCTAACAACGTGATGGTGCTCTACACCGGTGGCACCATCGGCATGCAGGCCAGCGCCAACGGCCTGGCCCCGGCATCGGGTTTTGAAGCGCGCATGCGCGAGCAGCTTGCCAATCAATCGATACCCGCCTGGCGCTTTCGCGAGATGTCACCGCTGATCGATAGCGCCAACATGACCCCGGCCTATTGGCAGCGTCTGCGCAGCGCCGTGGTTGAAGCGGTGGACGAGGGCTGCGATGCCGTACTGATCCTGCACGGCACCGACACCCTGGCCTACAGCGCGGCAGCCATGAGTTTCCAACTGCTGGGCCTGCCCGCACCGGTGCTGTTTACCGGTTCGATGCTGCCCGCCGGCGTGCCGGACAGCGATGCCTGGGAAAACGTCAGCGGCGCCTTGACCGCGTTGGGCGAAGGCTTGGCATCCGGCGTGCAGCTGTATTTCCACGGCCAACTGCTACCGCCGACCCGTTGCGCCAAGGTGCGCAGCTTCGGCCGTCATCCATTTGCAGCCTTGCAGCGCATGGGCAACCAGCCCCGTGCCGAATCACTGCCGGCCACGCTGGATTATCGCCAGCCCAAGACCATGGCAGATATCGGCGTATTACCGCTGGTGCCTGGCATGCGCGCCGCGCTGGTGGACAGCCTGGTCGACAGCGGCATACAGGCGCTGATCCTGGAGTGCTATGGCAGCGGCACCGGGCCCAGCGACAACCCCGAGTTCCTCGCCAGCCTCAAGCGCGCACAGGCCCGGGATGTGGTGGTGGTCGCCATTACCCAGTGCCATGAAGGCGGTGTGGAACTGGATGTCTACGAAGCCGGTAGCCGCTTGCGCGATGCCGGAGTGCTGTCGGGTGCTGGCATGACCCGTGAAGCGGCGTTCGGCAAGCTCCACGCCCTGCTCGGTGCTGGCCTGGCCTGTGAAGAGATCCGCCGTCTGGTGGAGCTGGACCTGGGAACCGAGGCCCTCCCTAGATAACTACCCCCTGCCCTGTCTTGCGCCTTTCTAGCATGGAAACCCCGGGACTGACCCTCCGGTTGCTCCCATCCATCGGCAAGACAGGGATGTACCATGACCACTTCAAGCGCCACCGCGCAGGCTGCCAAACCCGAAGACCTACCTCTTAAACTGATCACCCAGCTGTGTGCCGGTCCCTCGATCACCGAGGTGGCCGGCCAACTGCTGCGCGAATCCCTGGAAGAACAATACCCCGACCTGCACATCAATCCGGACACCACCCTGCTGGGTACGCCGGTGTGGGAGCTGGTCGACGACAAGATCATCTCCAGCCCCCCGCACTATCAAACTCTCAGTACCCTGCTGGCCAGGCAGGCAGTGCTCAAGACACCGACCTTGTGCATCGAAGGCGAGCATTTTCTCACCCCCCTGCCACTCACCGAACCGGCGGTGCATTTGCCGGTGCGCATCGTCGAAATCGCTAACGTCATCAATGTCCTGGCGCCTGTGGTGTTCGAAGCGCTCAAGGAACAGCTGGTGAATTACTGGAACATCAGCAACGGCAATGGTCCGCACTGGCACGAGCTATCCAACACATTGCGCAACACCTGGAATGTACAGCAGGTGGACGGCTGGACCGACGATGACTGTGCGCTGGCCCGCCGTTTGTACCACTCGCCCGACCCGGCGAGCCGCAGCTCTGACGGCAAGTTCCAGGTCTGCCTGGTCGACGTCGATCTGGTCAGCGATGGCAAGCCCAGCCACACCCCGCAAGTATTTATTGCCGTACTGTTGGGGCAGTCCGAGGGACAAGACGTCATCCTTTGCCAGTCTTTCGACGGCTACAAAAAATTCACCACCCAGGACCAATTGGGCGAGTACCTGACGACGCTGGTGTATCAGCCAATTACCTATGAGCGCTTGCAGTGGCGCCTGTATGAACCCGTCGGCAACTTTTTCGAGCAGCTGGCCTTCTCCCTGATCACCCTGCAAATCGACGCCTTCACCACCGTCGGCATCGACACATCGGCCACATCGAAGAAACCACCCTTGAGTGTACTGACGGGAACAACCGGGCAGGTCAGCCCGAAGGGCCCGGAACTTGACTGGTATCGACAAGTGCTGCCGGGCTGGCTCGCCCAGGCCTCTGAATCAGATCGGGGCTTTTATTCGCGACACCTCAAGGACCTGGCCGCGCTGCACAGCCAGAACGAGGGCAAGACCTACCAGGACGACATTCCCGCCATCCAACAGTACGCCCGTGACACGCTCAAGGGGCAGATCATCAAGGAGCACCCCGAGGCTGCTCACATGGCACTCGACACCCTGACCATCCAGGTGCAAAGCCAGGTGGTGTGGGGCACATTTGCGGTACCTGGGCAGATCGAAACCAGCACCTTCAGCCTGGTTGAACTGGCCCTGCAAAACCTGATCGCGTTGCCGGTGGGTAATCAAAGCCTGCGCATGCAGACGCGCAAGGCCCTGCCTCAGTGGCTGACCGTCGACTATGTAAAATCCCTTATCACCAAAGTCGATATCGGCAGTGCCTACCCGGCGCTGATACGCAGCAAGTTGATCGATGACTCCGCAGAGTCGGCGCGGCGCAAAACCCTGTACACCCAGCACTTGCGCATCCAGCTGCCGCTACTGGCCCTGCAGCACAAGATACGCCAGGAAGGTGGAATCGATGAGCGTGGCTATCGCTATGTGGCGGCCGCCCTGCAGGCAGAAACCGCCGACCGTTATGTCGATGGGCAAGCCATCGTCATCCGCCCCCTGGCCTTGGTACCCAAGCGCCGGCAGAGCAACGAGCAGGATGTGGTGAGCAACATGTACATCATCGGCCCGCAAAATCCCGAAACCGGACCCTGCCTGTTATATCGCCCGCTGTTTGAAGCCGTGCTGTTGCAATACCCGTCACCGGCGAACCTGCTGTATGCCATCGCACAATCCCCGACTCTGCGCGACTCGGTGGTCGCCTGGCTGCCCGACGCCGTGCGTACCGACTACTCCAACTATGTATTTCCAGGTGACTTGCCGTCACCCTGGGCGGTGGCCGACTTCCTCGTGGAACCGGACAAGCTATGGACTTACAGCGGCCCCATGAGCCTGGGCCAGCAAACCCTCAACGGTGACCTGTTCACCAGCCTGTTTGATGCCAACGCCAAGGCACTGGTGGAGCTGGCGGACCGCCAATCGGTGTCCAACGCGGAAAACCGCTGGGCCACGCTCAAGCAGGCCGGTTGGTTGCTCTTCAATGCGGCGTTGCCCTTCATGGGCCGTGTTGCGAATACCGGTGCCTGGATCTGGCAGATCCTCGACCAGGTGCAAACCTTCGTCGAGGCCCGCAAACACGGTGAACAACAGGCACAATGGTCGGCGCTCACCGATGTACTGCTTAACCTGGGCATGGCTGTCACCTTGCATGTGGCCACCGGCGCCCGCCCTGGTTCCGGTGCTGCCAAGGTCGAGGCTGAAACACCCAGCGTCGGCGCTGAAACCTCGATCAGCGTGGAACAGCTCTCCACCCGCACCAAGGAGCAGCCGCCTGCCGATCATGACCTGCCACTCAACACCCAAGGCGCAATCACACGCACAACCAGCAGCCTGGCGACGGTACTGGACAGTTTCAAAATAGAAAAACCCACGGGCCTGGCAAGCGCCATCAGCGATGAAGGCCCATACCAACATCTTTACCGGCTTGAACAGCATTACTACGCGCCGGTGGGCACCCGCTGGTTCGAGGTCAAACTGGTCGGTGATGAAACCTTGGTCATTGTCGATCCCAAGCAGACCAGCCGCACGGGCCTGCCGCTTATTCACAACGCCCGGGGCGAGTGGTTTATCGACGCCCGTCTGCGCCTGGCTGGCGGCGGGCGCAAAGGCAAGCAGAAAAAGGCAGCAGACAAAGCAAAGGCCGAATCCGAGAAGCTGATTACCAGGCTGAAGACTTTCGAGCAAACCAAGAAAGCGGCACAACGGGACCTGCAACAGGCGTTCCAGGCGATGCAGGATGCCTCTGGCAGCTCAACCCAGTCCAAACGCCAGGCCTACATGAACAAACTCGACAGCCACAGCCTGGAATACGAAGAGGTACGCCAACACTTGATGACCTTGAACGTCTTCACCCAAGTTCCTGATTTCCAGCAAAAAGCCCTCGGTTATGTGAAGGCGCAACTGGACCTCAACGAGGCAGGCATCCGGGAGCTGCAAATCCGTTTCACCCCGCAACTCAAAACGGTGCTGGACCAGATCGAAACCCCCTCGACGTCGGCCCAGGCCAACCGCATCACTGACGCGCAGCTGATGACAGACCTGTGCGGTGACATGATCAAGCGCCTGGATTACACCCAGACGCGCTTCACCGAATTACGCGAACTGGCCCGGGCGGGCACACAGCTGATTCGAGCAGCCAAAGCCAAACTGCCGCTCTATACCAGCGATCATCTGCGGGCCCTGCAAGTGACGCTGGCGCGAAACCTGTGCCTGGAGCCGCAATCAATCACCACCGAGCCTGACGCCTGGAGCCTGATCGGCAAGATTGTCGACACAGCAGATATTGCGGTGGAGACCTTGCAGGACGCCCTGAAAGAGCGCAGCAAATCACGCCTGGACGAGCGCATTGAAACCCTGGCGAGCCTGGTGGAGCAGTTCCAGCTGATTGACGAACGCCTGCAGGATTTCTCCGATGACTACCCCGAACAAGCCCTCGATACGCCCATTGAAAACCTGCGGACGATGCTGAGCACATTTGCCAATCGAGCCAAGGCCGCACTGGCGCCCCTGCACTTTGAACAAGCGGATGCCCGCATCCGGCCGACACCGCCGCCGACACCGCCAAGGCCGATGAAAAAATTTATCCATACCCGCTTCAACGGCACGTTAATCGGCGAGCCACGCCTGACTGCGGTAGGGCTTGAGACTGACCTTGTCGACATCAAGTCGCCGTTGACCCATAAACTCATCGCCACTTTTCACGAAAAAACCCCGGGTGTCTGGGTCGAGCACCTATCGCCTGGCACTCCCCCGCCCGTATCTGCAGCCCCAACGATCGAAGCCAGCGTTGCCCATGGCCAGTCGCTGATCGACCAACTACCGGCGTTCCAGGCCCGAGCCACGGCGCAAATCGGCAAGCCGTCCCGCACCCCCATCGGCATCGAACATATGTTTCATCAACATGCGCAGCTGCTGGAACTGGCCGCAAAGGCTATCGAAGAAGCGCTGACCCAGGTCAACGCCACGGAAAGCGAGCAGCCCGCCGCCGCCGCATTGGGCAAAAAACTCAATGATGCCGCGCAAGCCCTTTACCAGCAGGCCAACGAGCAGGTGCAGACAATGATCAAGCAACGGACACCCACGTTCTCAAGGGTTGAATGGCTTACCAGCCGCAACTTGGTCACCATCAAGAAACCAGCCAAACGACGCCGTCTCAAAAGCGCTACCAAGGATTATCTGGACGAATACACCCTGACCGATGAGTCCACGCAAACCGTGCTTTGGTATGCCCACTTCCATTACTCGACCTCCGATGCCCCGCTCGACCGCTTTCTCTCCGCTCGCTTGAAGACCCCGCAAGAGCAAGCGCAAGGCAAGGCGGCCGATGACGTTCAAGGGCTCAACGCACAGCAACAAGTCGATTTCTATCGCAGCACCATTAACCTGGCCCAGGCCAAGCGCGTTTTCTTCCCACCCGAGCGCAATTGATCGACCACGGCACATAACTTGCTCCAGCCTGTTAAACCCAGGCTGGAACCCACCATGCTGCATTCACACCTGACTACCCTCAATGCGGTCTCGCGGGTGCTGGACACCTTCAAGGCCGAAGGCGTGAGCTATGACATTCTGCTGGCCGGCAGCGGTATTTGCGAAGCCGACCTGGCACGCGCCGACACTCATATCACCACCCACCAGGAAATGCGCGTGTGTGCCAATGCCGTTGCCTTGCGCCAGGACGTGGGCCTGGAATTGGGGCAGCGCATGCACGTGTCGTCCTACGGCTTGCTCGGTTATGCCTTGCTCACCAGTGCCACCTTCGGTGACGCCTTGCAACTGGCCCTGCGCTACCCGGCGCTATTGGGAACACTTTTTGAGCTGAGCCTGGAGCCGGACGGCCAACGCATCTGGTTGACCGCTGGCGGTTACCGCGAGGACCCAGCCCTGACCCAATTCAACGTGGAGTTTTGCCTGGTTTCGCTGAAGGTCATCTGCGCCGATCTACTCGGCCAGCCCCTGCCGTTGCTGGGCGCCCGCTTTGCCTACCCCAGCCCCGTTTACCAGGCACGATATGCCGAGCATTTCGCCTGCTCGTTGCAGTTTTCCGCTCAGGCCAACGCCTTTGCATTCGACCGGCGCTGGCTCGAACAACCCCTACCGCTGGCCGATGTCATTACCCATCGCGCCATGGCCGAGCGTTGCCGCAAACAGAATACCGAGTTCACCGGGCGCCAGGCCTGGCTGGGCCGGGTTCGCCATCTGCTCGGTGCACAGTTGGACGCCGCGCCTGGGGTTGATGGGTTGGCGGCGCAAATGAACTGTTCCTCGCGCACCTTGCGCCGCCACCTGCATGAGCTCGGTTGCAGCTATCAGGAGCTGTTGGACGAACTGCGCTTCGAACGCGCCAAGCAGCTGCTTGGCGCCGATGAACTGCCGATCCACCGGATTGCCGAGCAACTGGGCTTCAGTGAAACCGCGAGTTTCCGACATGCCTTCGTGCGCTGGAGCGGCGTGGCGCCCAGTCAATTCAGGCCGTAACCGGGGGCGAATAACGGACATAAACATTGGCCCTATTCATCCCCTTTTGGCCGCTCCTGCCGTTCTCCACCGCCCCGCTCGCCGCAACACTGCAAGCATTGCACCCAGCCTGCGGAGAACAACACAATGCTGACGATCTACTCGGACGATCACCATCTGCACCACGGCCGTTGTGAACTGATGGATGGGCAGCTGATGCCCTGTTTCGAAATGCCCTCGCGAGCCGACCACGTACTGCAACGGGTCAAGGACCGCGAACTGGGCCCGGTGCAGGCGCCGCAGGACTTCGGCCTGGCGCCGCTGCAACGCATTCACAGCCGCGAGTACCTGGATTTTTTCAAAGGCGCCTGGCAACGCTGGACCGAGTTCGGCCAGGACGGTGACCTGTTGCCCTACACCTGGCCTGCGCGCACCTTGCGCCGGGTATTACCCACCAGCCTGCACGGCCAGTTGGGTTATTACAGTTTCGACGGCGGCGCGCCGATTACTGCCGGCACCTGGCAAGCCGCGTACAGCGCCGCCCAGGTTGCGCTCACTGCACAAGAGGCGATCCAGCAAGGTGCGCGTTCGGCCTTTGCCCTGTGTCGGCCACCGGGCCATCACGCTGCCAGCGACTTGATGGGCGGCTATTGCTACCTCAACAATGCGGCCATTGCCACCCAGGCGTTTCTCGACCAGGGCCATACGAAGGTCGCGATCCTCGATGTGGATTACCACCACGGCAACGGCACCCAATCGATTTTCTACACCCGCAGCGACGTGCTGTTCGCCTCGATCCATGGGCACCCGGAGGCGGAATTCCCGTTCTTCCTCGGCTATGCCGACGAGCTGGGGGAAGGCGCCGGGGTTGGCTTGAACTTCAACTATCCGCTGCCGGCGGGTTCAGGCTGGGAGCGCTGGAGCCAGGCGCTGGAACAAGCCTGCCAGGAGATCGAACGCTACGGCGCCGATGTGATCGTGGTGTCCCTGGGCGTGGACACCTTCAAGGACGACCCCATTTCACAATTCAAGCTCGACAGCCCGGACTACCTGGCCATGGGCGCCCGCATTGCGCGCCTGGACAAACCCACGCTGTTCGTCATGGAAGGCGGCTACGCCGTAGAAGAGATCGGCATCAATGCCGTCAATGTGCTCGAAGGTTTTGAGGAGTGTGTGCAATGAACCTGTTCAAGGTATTCGCCCTTTGTATTGCCGTACTCGGCGGCGCGGTCCACGCCGAAGAAAAAACCCTGAAGGTCTACAACTGGTTCGACTACATCACCCCAAAGGCACTTGAAGACTTCAAGGCGCAGAACCCACAGATCAAGCTGGTGTACGACATCTTCGATACCAACGAGGCGCTGGAAGCCAAGCTGCTCACCGGCAACTCCGGATATGACGTGGTAGTGCCGTCCAATGTGTTTTTGGCCAAGCAGATTGAAGCCGGCGTGTTCCAGCCCCTGGACCGCAACCAACTGCCCAACTGGAAGCATTTGGACCCCAAGCTGATGAAGCTGATCGAGGCCAACGACCCTGGAAACAAGTTTGCCGTGCCCTACATGTACGGCACTATCCTTATCGGCTTCAATCCGGCCAAGGTCAAGGCAGCATTGGGTGACAGCGCGCCAGTGGACAGCTGGGACCTGATCTTCAACGAAGCCAACCTCAGCCAGCTCAAGCAGTGCGGCGTGGCCTTGCTGGACTCGCCCTCGGAGATCCTGCCCCTGGCGCTGCAACACCTGGGCCTGGACCCCAACAGCAACAATCCCAAGGACTACGCCAAGGCCGAAGCGCTGATGATGAAGATCCGCCCCTTCATCACTTACTTCCACTCATCCAAATACATGGCCGATATCGCCAACGGCGACATCTGTGTGGCCGTCGGTTATTCCGGCAGTTTTTCCCAGGCCGCCAACCGCGCCAAAGAAGCTAAAAACGGAGTGACCGTGGACATGCGCCTGCCCAAGGAAGGCGCACCGATCTGGTTCGACATGCTTGCCGTTCCCAAGGGCGCCCAGAACCCCGAGGACGCCTACACCTTCATCAACTACCTGCTGCAGCCGGACGTCATTGCGCCGATCAGTGATTTTGTCGGCTACCCCAACCCCAATAAGGACGCCACCGAACAGGTCGCCCCGGCAATCCGTAACAATCCCAATCTGTACCCTACCGAAGCAGCCATGGCCACGCTCTACACCCTCAAGCCCCTGGGCCGGGAGGCCGAGCGCGCCCGGACGCGGGCCTGGACCAAGATCAAGTCCGGTACCTGACCGCCTGTGGGGCGAGCGTGCTCGCCCCCTTTACTTATCTACCGTTCTCGTCGCGCCCTAAATGATTACCTTGCGCCTTCCAAGGTCCGTTGCAGCCCGCTCGGGCCAACGCTTGCCAAGGAGCTGCAGATGCCCGACAACACCCTCGCCACGGACACTTCGCAAACCAACCGACCGCCCACAGTCGATGAATTGCTCATCCAGCTGACCACCGGCCCCACCAGTCGAGAAGTCGCGGCCAGCACCTTGCGCACCGCCCTGCGCGAGCAGTATCCGAAGCTGGATATCGACCCGGACCTGGCCATGGTCTGCCATCCGCGTTGGCGAGTCATCGATGATCTGATCGTCTCGTCCAGAGGTACAGCCGAGTCCCTGACCTCCGTCTTGGCACATCAGGCCATATCGCCCAGGCCGGTGGCCTATATCGACGGCGAGCATTACCTCTCGCTGCAACCCGATGCCTGGGAGGCCGTGCACCTGCCGGTGAAGATCCATGCGGTCGGCCGCTTGATCAACGAGCTGGCGCCTTTGCTGTTTACCGCCTTTCAGGAACAACAGCTCGATTACTGGAACCAGTCCAGCAACAGTAACGGCCCGCGGTGGCAAGTGCTCGCCAACTCGCTGCGCAAAGTGTGGAACGTGGATGTGGATACTGTAGAAGGCTGGGACGCAGACGACTGCGCCATGGCCAGAACGCTGTACCACTTTGCGCAGAAAGAAACCCGCAGTGCCAAGGACCCGTACAAGAGCCGTGCTTGCCTGATCGATATAGACTTGCTGCACGATGGTCAGGTTCGTCATATCGGTGTGTTGGACAAGACGCTATTGATCGGCGAGCACGAGAAAAAAACCAAGATCCTCGCCTACTCCCTGGTCGACGGCTACGAGAAATTCGCCTCACTGGAGCAGTTCGGCGCAAGCCTTCCGTCCAAATTGAGCCAGGTGCCCCACGGCACGATATTGCAATGGCGCCTGATTGAGCCGGCCGACAACTTTTTCGATAGCCTGGCCTGCGCCTTGATCTCCATGCAAATCGAGGCCATCGGCATGCTCGATGAACCCGAGGGCCGGGCCGCCTTCGGCCAACCCGGCGTACCTTCGACCATAACCCGTGCCCTGCCCGCCCTCGAAGACCTGAGCGGACAGTCCTTGTCACGCGTTCACCAAATCCACCAGCAAATGCCCGACTGGCTGGCCAATGCCAGTGATGCTGATGCAGCCGCCTACGGCCGTTACCTCATTGACTTGGCCCAGGTGCATACCTCCAATCACGGTCGCTTGTTCCAAGACGGTATTGCGCCGATACGCGACTATGCCCGCGCGCAATTGCAAAGCCGGTTCAATGCCGACAAACAGAGCACCAGGCCGAACCCGGACAAGGTTGAAGTCATCATCCAGAGCCCGGTCATCTGGGGCACCTTTGCCGTGCCTGGACAGATCGACATCACCCGCCGCAACCTGATCGACCTGGCCCTGGAAAATCTCACCGGGCTGCCCACCGGCGAGACCAGCGTGGCGTATAACGGCGGTCCTGCACCTGAATGGCTGACGTACAGCTACCTCAAGGACATGATTACCCAACTGGATATCGGCGAGCACTATCCGGCGCTGATCAAGCGCACGCTGCTCGAAGACCCGGAGCAATCCCAGGCACGGCAACAGCTCTACGCCAGCCACCTGCGTGTGCAGTTGCCGATGCTGGCCCTGCAATGGAAAATCCAGGGGCGCTATGGCCTGGATGAGCTTGGTTACCGCTACGTTGCCGCCGTCATGCAACCTGACGCCCATGACCGCCAGTTCGACGGGCAGGAAATCGTCATCCGTCAGTTGGCCTTTATTCCCACCTTGCGCCCCGGGCACGAGCAGGACAGGGTGACCAACATGTTCGTGATCGAGCCCCGGTCCGCCGACAAGGGCCCGTGTGTACTGTACCGCCCGCTGCTTGAGCCGATGTTGCGCCAATTCCCCTCGCGGCAAAACCTGCTGTATGCGATCAAACATGACCGGCATCTGCGCGAATCGGTGCTGGCCTGGTTGCCCGAAGCATCGCGTTTCAACTACGCACAGTACGTGTTTCCCGGTGCCGTACCGTCGCCCTGGACACTTGCCCGCGTGCTGGTCGAGCCCGCCACCGTGGTCTACATGAGCGGCTCCATTACCCTGAGCGACGAAGTGCTGGGCAATGACGTAATGGGCTCGCTCTTCAAGGCCAACGCCAATGCCATGGTGGAACTGGCGACTCGTCAATCGGTGTCCAACGTACAGAAACGCTGGGCGACCTTTCGCAGTGCCGGCTGGCAGATCTTCAATGCGACCTTGCCGTTCCTTGGCCCTACGGTGGGAATCGCGGCATGGATGTGGCAGATCATGGATGACCTGGAAGAGGTCGAGCAGGCAGTCAATGCCGCAGACAAAGCCACGCCCTGGACCGCACTGGTGGACCTGTGGCTCAACCTGGGAATGGCCCTGGCGCTGCATGTGGCCCTGCGTCATCCGTCCGCCCCGGCGACAGACGAAACGCTCAAGCCCAAGGTGCCCGAGGAGCCGCTGTCGAACACCAACATAGAGCCACCGGCGCGGCCTGCGCCCTCTATCACCGCGGTGCAGCTGCCGGACTTGCCCAGCACTGAACTGTTCGCCTCGCACCAGGGCTCCCTGCACGTCAGCGGCGCACTCAGCCGCACCCCCACGAGCCTGCGCACGTGGCTGGAGAGTTTCAATGTCGAGCCGCCCGCCGAATTGGGCGAGCAGAACAAGCAAGCCGGTACCCACCACCATCTGTATCCCGCCGCCAACAAATGGTTCGTGCCAGTTGGCGAGCGCTGGTTCGAGGTCAAGGTAGACGCCAACGACAACGTGGTTGTCATCGACCCGGTCATCCCAGACCGTACCGGCCCATTGCTGATCAGTAACAGGGCTGGGCAGTGGTTTGTCGATCCCCGCCTGCGCCTGCGTGGCGGCGGGTTTCGCAACCGCCTGCGCACGGCCAGGCAGCAGAAACCGCCGCGCATTGAAGAACTGCGCAGAAGTATTGACCGTTTCCAAATCACCGACCGGGAACGACAACAACAGATGTCCGATACCCTCGCTGCCATCGGCACACAGCCTGGGCCCTCCACTGACTTACGCCGTGAAAACTTCATCAGGGATGTGAATCAACGCCTGCTGGAGTACGAAGAGCCCATTCGCCAACTCAGGTCCCTGGGCCATATCGACGATGTGCCTGAATACCAGAGCATGATGATTGGCTTCCTGAAAAACCAGTTGGCGCTGACGCGAGCCGCCATTAGTGAACAATTGCCCGCTTACCGCGATGCCTTGCTGGGCTCCCTCGATGCGCTCGAATTACCCGCCTCGCTGGAGAGGCGAACCGCCGAGACTATTGCGACCCAGACGCTGGAAATGATCATGCGCCTGGAATACGTGGCCGGCCGCTTCAAGGAACTGGAAAACCTAGGTCTCGATGGTGCAGAAGCCATCCAATCGACAATGCGCGCCTTACCCAATATCACGCTCCCCGACCTGAAGGCGCTGCACATCACCCTGATGCGCTATCTGTGTGTCAAAGCCGGTAACAGCGCGGTGTTGACCCGTGTCCGCGCACAGCTGAGCGATATCATCGACGCCGCCGACCTGCACGTGCAGAGCGTAATTGACATCCTCGGCGAGCTCGAAGGCAGCAGCCTGAATGAACGCATCGAAACGCTCTACAGCTTGGCCGAGCAATTCGACATCGTTGACCATCGCCTGCTGGACCTGCACGCCGATTATCCAGAGCAACTGCAACGCGACCCCGTGGAAGTGCTGCGCCAGCGCATCGAAGAATTTCATCAGCGCGCCTTGCACGAACTGGCGCAGCTGTTGCGTCAGCGTAAAGCCCTTGAGCCAAAGCCGGGGCCGTCGAAACCGCCCGAGCCGCCTCGACGCAAAATTATCAAGACCCGCTTCAAGGGCATCGTGGTAGGCGAGCCAAGGGAGAGCGAAGCCACGCTGGTGGATGTGAAGGCAACGCTGACTGGCAAGGTGATTGCCACCTTCCACGAAAAAACCCCAGGGGTCTGGGTCGAGCACAAACAGATTCCCTCTACCCCGTCAGAGCCACGGCCGGCCGACCTGGGGATAAGCCTCAACGCCGGGCAGCAATTGCTGGATGATGAACCGGCCACCACCCGCCGCCTGTTGGCTCACTCGCGTAAACCCGGGCGTATCCCGGTGGAGATCGAAGAGATGTTCCACCAGCAAGCGGCCCAGCTGGAGCGTGCCGTGCTGACAGTGGAATCCGCTCTGACTCGGCTCAACCTCACCGAAAGCGACCGGCCTTCGGCGGCCACCCTCAACCGCCAGCTCAATGACCGCGCCAAACATCTCTATGAACTGGGTACCCAGACGCGAGTCACTCTGACCAAGCAACAACCTCCCACGGCAGCCCGTGTAAAGTGGTTGCATGATCAAGGGCTGGTAAAGATCCTCAAGACGACCAATCGCCGTCCGTTGAAGGGCCCAGGCAAGAACTACCTGGATGAATACGAAATCCGCGATAGCCAAAGCAATGCCGCCCTGTGGTATGCACACTTTCACTACGCATCGCCCCAGGCCGAGGTCGAACATTTTACCGCCGGGCACCTCAAGACCAGCGACCAGCGCAGGCTCGGCGGCAGATTGCAGCGCACGGGCAGCAGCGACAAGGACCAGATCGAGATTTACCGCAGTGAAATCAGTCCGCAACTGGCCCAGTCACTGTTTTTTGAACATTGATCTCAGCCCTGCCATGCCACTCGCAATCGCGCCAGCGCTTGTGTGATCGCCGCCTCCGGCACAGCGGCGAATCCCAGTACCAACCCGGCGCGCTGGTCGAGGGGGGTGATCGAATCTGCCAGCCAATAGTTGCTCAGGCCATTGACCTCGACCCCAGCGGCCAACGCCTGGGCCAGCAATTGCTGCTCACGGGCCACGCTGTCCAGCCTCACGGTGAGGTGCAACCCTGCCGCCACGTTGGGCAGCGGGCCTAGGCCAGGCAGATCGCCCGGCCAGCCGGCGAGCAAGGTGTTGCGGCGGCTCAGGGCCGCCCGGCGCATGCGTCGGATATGCCGTTGGAAATGCCCGGCGGCCATGAACTCGGCCATCACCGCCTGGGTGCTGACCTCCGAATGACGCATGTCCACGGCGCGACGTTGGGCGAAGGCGTCCACCAACGCCGCAGGCAATACCAGGTAACCCAGGCGCAGGGCCGGGAACGCCACCTTGCCGAAGGTGCCGACGTACAGCACGCGCCCGCTACGATCCAGGGCTGCCAGTGGCGACAGCGGCGCACCGCTGTAGCGGTACTCACCGTCGTAATCATCCTCAACCACCCAACCACCCGTGCGCTGCGCCCAGGCCAGCAGTTCCAGGCGACGCGCCAGGCTCATCACCACACCCAGCGGGTACTGGTGGGAAGGCGTGACATACGCCACCCGGCAATCGCCCAGGGCATTGAGCGCCTGGCAGTCGATGCCCTCGCCGTCCACTGCCACGCCGTGCAGACGCCCACCGGCCAAGGCGAACGCGTGGCCCGCTGCGCGATAGCCCGGGTTTTCAACAGCAACGCTGTCCCCCGGCTCCACCAGCAGCTGTGCACAAAGGCTGATCGCCTGCTGAGCGCCACTGGTGATCACTATTTGTTCAGCGCTGCATTGCAAACCCCGCGAGCTGCGCAAGTACGCGGCGATCAACCCGCGCAGACGACCATCACCGGCCGGGTCGCCGTAGCACAGTTGTTGCAGGTCTGGTTTGCGCCAGAACCCCGCGTTCAGCTTGGCCCACACCTCGAACGGAAACAGATCGAAGGCCGGCACTCCCACACGAAATGCCCGGGGTGGGCCTGAGGGCGGCTGGGGCAGGTGGTGATTTTTTACCCGGTTCAAACCTGCGCTGTGGATAACTTCATCGTCCAAATGCCCGGGCAAATTCGTCCATTTTGTGGATAAGGCTGGGGATAAGCCTATTGGTAACCCTGTGGATACTTTTGTGGATAGTTTTTTGGACATAGGTAGCTGAGCGACGTAAGTACCATCTCCGACTCGACTCTCGATAAAGCCCTCGGCATACAGCTGGTCATAGGCACGTATTACGCTGTTGCGCGAAATCGACAACGCCGCGGCCAAGTCGCGGGTGGCGGGTAATCGTGTGCCGCTTACCAGTCGCTCATCCAGCACCCGCTGGCGCAAGGCTTCATAGAGTTGGCGTGTCAGGCCCAGGCGGCGATCCAGCTCGATGCCGGCGGGGTTGAATGACAGTGGCGGTGTGGTGAGCGACATATTGGACCTATGAAATGGGTGCTAGATGGCTCTTACAACGAACCATTAGCCTGCCTAGGATGCAGGCATTCGCCAAGGAAAATTTCCATGTACACACCTCGCGCCTTTGCCCTCGACGATTTGCCTGAAATCCACCAGTTGATCCAGCACACCCGCCTGGCGCAATTGGTGACCTTTGGTGAGCAAGGCCTGCAAGCCAGCCACCTACCGCTGCTGCTCAACCCCGATGAAGGCCCCCATGGCACCCTCTACGGGCACTTGGCCAAGGCCAATCCCCAGTGCAAAGACCTGCAGGACGGCAGCGAAGCGTTGGTGATCTTTGCCGGCGCCGACGCCTACATCAGCCCATCGTTCTATCCGGCCAAGGCCGAGCACGGCAAGGTGGTGCCAACCTGGAATTACATCGCCGTGCATGCCTACGGCAAACCCGAAGCGTTTACCGACGCCGAGCGCTTGTTGGCCGTGGTGACTGCGCTGACTGATCGCCATGAAGGCAAGCGTGCGCAGCCGTGGAAAGTCAGCGACGCCCCTGTCAACTACATCGACACCATGCTCAAGGCCATTGTTGGCTTTGCCCTGCCGATCGAACGTTTGGTAGGCAAGCGCAAACTCGGCCAGAACCGCAGCCAGGCTGACATCAACGGCATTCGCGAGGGCTTGGCCACCAGCCTAGACGTGCGCGACCAGACCCTCGCCCGCTTTATGCCCCAAGGAGTTTCAGAATGAGCCCGATCGACATCCGCCCGGTCACCGCCACTGATCAGTCCGCCTGGCTGGCGCTGTGGCAAGCGTATTTGCAGTTCTACAACACTGAACTGCCGGAAGCCGTCAGCCTCAGCACCTGGCAGCGCTTGATCGACGCCGGCGAGCCGACCCACTCGGCCCTGGCCTGGCAAGACGGCAAGGCCGTGGGCATGGTCAACTTCATCTACCATCGCTCGAACTGGAGCATCGAGAACTCCTGTTACCTGCAGGATTTGCTGGTAGTTCCGTCACAACGCGGCAGCGGCGTGGGCCGCAAGCTGATCGAATTCGTCTATGCCACCGCCAAGGCCGATGGTTGCTGCAAGGTGCATTGGCTGACCCACGAGACCAACAGCACCGCGATTCAACTCTACCAACGCATCGCCGAACGCCCAGGTTTCATTCAATTTCGCCAAGGTCTTTAAGGAGCACAGCATGTCCACTTCCCTCGCCGACTGGAAAGGCGTCCCGGCCCCCACGGTTGAACTGCTCGAAGGGCGCTTTATCCGCCTGGAAAAACTCGACCCGGCGCGCCACGGCGATGACCTGTTCAATGCCCTGCAAGGCCCCGGCGCCGACCCCAAGCTATGGGACTATTTGCCCTACGGCCCCTTCCCTGAGCGCAACGCGTTCGATGCCTGGCTGAATAATCACGCGGCCCATAACGACCCGTATTTTTTCAGCGTGATTGACCGCGCGACTGGCCAGGTCCAAGGCATCCTCAGCCTGATGTCGATTGTGCCCGAGCAGGGCCGCATCGAGATCGGCCATGTCACTTTCGGTGCTCCGATGCAACGCTCGCCCAAAAGCACCGAGGCGGTGTACCTGTTGGCCAAGTACGCCTTCGAGCAGGGCAATCGCCGCCTGGAATGGAAGTGCAACAACGCCAACGCCCGCTCCAAGTATGCGGCCGAGCGCTTGGGCTTCAGCTTTGAAGGCGTGTTCCGCCAGCACACGGTGGTCAAGGGCAGGAACCGGGATACCGCGTGGTATTCGATCATCGATTCGGAATGGCCGAAGGTAGGTGCAGGGTTTGAGGCATGGCTGTCGGAGGCGAACCAGAGCGGCTCGGGCCAGCTGAAAACCCTGGCCGAATGCCGGACCTAGGCCTCAAAACCAATACAAAACCTAATGTGAGAAGGGGCTTGCCCCCTCCCACACTTTGAAGTGGGTAAATCAGTTGGTCAGGCGCTGCGCCAGCACCGCAATATGCTCCGGCCCGATGCCGCAGCAACCGCCCAAATGGCTGGCGCCACGCGCCTTCCAGTCAGCCGCCCAGTGCAGGTAACCTGGCGGGTCGAGGTCATCGCGCAATGGGTCCAGACCGTCGTTGGCCGTGGCTTCCTTGGGTTGCGGCGGGAAGGCGTTGGCGTAGGCGCCGATCTGAATCGCTGCACCCGTTCGCTCGAAGGTTTCACGCGCCGCATCGATCGCTGCGCCGATCACTTCCGGCTGACTGCAATTGAACAGCAACACCTGCACGCCCAACTGCGCGGCGGCCTCGGCCGCCTCGGTCACTGGCTCGCCGGAGCGCAGGCGTGGTACGTCGTCGGTGTCTTCGTCTTTCAAGGTAAACGACAGCCAGAACGGCTTGCCATCCTGCGGCAAGCCGGCATGAATCGCGCGTGCCTCAACGATTGAGCTCTGGGTTTCCGCCAGCCACAGGTCGACGTGAGGCGCCAGGCCTTGCACCAGTGGTGTCAACAACTCACTGACCCGTTCGGCCTGGAACAAGTCGGGGCGATAAGAGCCAAACAGCGGTGGCAATGAACCGGCGACCTGTACCGCTTTGCCGGATGCCTGCACCGCCCGTCGTGCCAACTCACCGGCCAGTGCGGCCAGCGCCTGGCCTTCTTGCGCGAACCGCTCTTGGCCGATATGAAAAGGCACCACCGCATAGCTATTGCTGGTAATCACGTTGGCGCCGCTGTCGATATAGGCCGCATGCACGGCCTCCACCGCTTGCGGCGCTTCGCTCAAGGCCAGGGCCGACCATTCCGGCTGGCGGAACGGCGCGCCACGGCGTTGCAGTTCACGGCCCATGCCGCCATCGAGAATTACTGTGTTAGCTGCGCCCATATGCTTTTTACTCATATGCTTATGAAAATAACTCACTATGAGAGTCGTTCTTATAACTATTTAATGCGTACCATTCGGTTAATAACAACCACTTTTTTATTCAGGTGCGCGATTTTGAAATTCAGACTGCTGCAGGCCCTGGGCCTGACGATGTTGGCCGCTTCCACCCAAGCCTTTGGCGGCGTCACCCTGGACCGTATCGAGCAGAAAAAAGAGTTGGTCGGCGTGCTGATGGAAAGTTACCCGCCGTTTTCATTTCTCAATGAGCAGAACCAGCTCGACGGTTTTGACGTGGACGTGGCCAAGGCCGTGGCGCAAAAACTGGGGGTGAAGCTGCGCCTGGAAACGCCGTCGTGGGACGTGATCGCCGCCGGCCGCTGGAGCGGGCGCTATGACATTTGCATCTGCTCCATGACCCCGAGCAAGGCGCGTGCCGAGGTGTTCGACTTCCCGGTGCAATACTATGCCTCGCCCGCCGTGATCGTGGTCAACGCCAAGGATGATCGTATTCACGAAGCCAAAGACCTGAGTGGCAAGAAAGTCGGCCTCACCAGTGCCTCCAGCTACGAAAGTTATCTGAACAAGAATCTGGTGATCGAGGGCGCCGAAGATACCCAGGTGCAGTACCCATTCGAGGATGTGCAGATCGCCCCGTACGACACCGACAACGTGGCGTTCCAGGACCTCGGCCTGGGTGCTGGCGTACGCCTGGATGCGATCCTTACCAACCTGGTGACCGCGCAGCCGCGCCTGACGCAAGATAAACGCTTCAAGCTCGCCGGCACGCCGTTGTATTCGGAGCCCAACTCGGTAGCCATCGAGAAAGGCGACGCGCAATGGGACAGCAAAGTGCGTGAGGTCTTCGCCGAGCTTAAACAGGACGGCACCTTGAGCAAGTTGTCGCAAAAATGGATCGGCGCCGATATCAGCCAATGAGCTTTCGTATACGGCTTTACCTGACCTGGGCGGTACTGTTTGCACTGTTTGCCAGTTTCTTCCTGAGCTTTGACCTGAAGTTCTCGATCATCCTCGACAAGCTGCCCAACCTTGTCGGCCTGCACCTGGCGCCCAACGGCTTTCTGCAAGGTGCGGCGCTGACACTGTTCCTGTGCCTGTGTGCCATAGTTGCGTCATCGATGCTGGGCTTTATTACGGCGCTGGGGCGTCTGTCGAAAAGCGCAGTAGCGTTTGGCATTGCCAGTTTTTACGCCTCGTTCTTTCGTGGTACGCCGCTGCTGATCCAGATCCTGCTGATTTATTTGGGCCTGCCGCAGCTGGGCCTGGTGCCAGGCGCCATCGCCGCCGGAATCATCGCGTTGTCGCTGAACTATGGCGCCTACCTGAGTGAAATTTTCCGCGCCGGCATCCTCGGCGTTCCCCACGGTCAACGCGAAGCCGCGCTGGCCTTGGGCATGCGCGACAGGGCGATCTTCTGGCACGTCACCTTGCCCCAGGCGATGCGAACCATCATCCCGCCAGCCACCAACCAGTTCATCTCGATGCTCAAGGATTCGTCGTTGATTTCGGTGATGGGGGTATGGGAGGTGATGTTCCTGGCGCAGTCCTATGGTCGCTCCAGCTACCGCTACATCGAGATGCTCACCACGGCGGCGATCATTTACTGGGTAATGTCACTGGCCCTGGAGCTGATCCAGTCGCGCATGGAGCGGCATTTCGGCAAGGGCTATGTGCGCCGCGGTTGAAGCTCAGGACCTGTGGCGCCGCGCCTGGCCACGCTCAGTGATTTCACCGCCTGCTAATGCTCTCGAGCCCATGAGTTTTTAATCGCATCTCACCGAAGACAACTCCCGCAAGCCAGCGGTCACTGGCCTGACATTTATCGTCCCGCGCCCCCGCTAAATTCCCGGCCTCATTCATCAGAGGTTGGGAATTCATGCCCTTTACACTCCAAAGAATCGCGATAGTCATCAGCCTTGCGGCAGCCGCCAGTTTTCAACCGGTGCACGCGCGCGGCGATATCGAATACCGGTCGCCCTACGACGCCGCTCCCGCTCAGTGGGAGTTCATGTCCGGGTTCGGGGCGCCGCCCATTCCTCCGCCTTTCGACGGTTTCCTTACGCAGCAGGCCACCTCGCACAATGGTCTACAGGTCGCCAAGGTGCTGGAACCGGCCTTGATTGGTCTGGTTGAATCCGGCCAAATGAGCGCCGAAGAGCTCAAGGACATGCAGCAAAAACTCGACCAACTGAGCAAGCAGCCCGGAGGCATCGGCGCGGCTCTTGAGCAATTGGCCGGTAGCCAAAACGCTAACCTGGCCGCCGCGACCCAGCGCAGCACACAACACCTGAGCAGCCAATTGCTCTCCACCTTGCGTACACTGCCTACTGACGACGCAGGCCACTTCTGGGTACAGGGCCTGGGTAATGGCGGCAGCCTTGATTCACAACACGGCAGTGCTGGCTTGAAACACGATACCCAAGGCCTGTTGCTGGGCGCCGACTGGGCAATCGACCCTGCCTGGCGGGTGGGTGTCATGGGCGCTAAGACCTCCAGTCGCTTCGATGCCAAGCGTTTTGCCTCCGATTTGGACAGCTGGCACCTGGGCGGCTATGCCGTGCGCCAGGATGGCCCATTGGCCCTGCGCCTTGGCGCGATCTACAGCAACCATGCCGGGCAGAACAAACGCAGCGTCAGCCTCTTGAATGCCACGGAGTCGCTCAAAGGTAGCTACAACGCCAGCAGTCAAACGCTGTTCTCTGAATTGGGCTATCAACTGGGCAGTGACGACTCCAGTGTCGAACCTTTCGTTGGCCTCGGTTACCAGCGCTACCAACGCGAACGCTTCAAAGAAAGCGGCGGCCTGACCGCGTTGAATGTCGGCCCACAGACCCAGCGAAACCTGAACAGCACCCTCGGCCTGCGCGTGGCGACGGTGTATCGGTTCGACAACAAGATGAGCCTCACGCCCCACCTGAGCACCAGCTGGAAACACCTCTATGGCGACGTCGACAGCCAGGTCCGCCAATCCTCGCGCCATGCGCCAACCATGATCGATGCATTCACTATCACGGGCACCGCCCTGGACCGCGACAGCCTGGACCTGCAAGCAGGCCTGGATCTCGCCTTCTCGACCCAACAGAGTGTCGGCCTGACCTATACCAGCCAAAGCGGCAACCACGGTCGCGACCAGGGTCTGATGGGTCAGTGGAAGATGAGCTTCTAGCGCTGCCGAACGCTCAATAGCGGGCAAAAAAAAGGGGAGCACCTGCCCCCCCGAGGATTAAACGTTAGTCTCGAAGGCTGTACTCAGCCTTCGATCTCGATCAGGATTTCGCCAGGGTTGACCCGGTCGCCCTTGGCCACATGAACGGCGGTCACCTTGCCGGCAATCGCTGCCTGCACTTCGGTTTCCATCTTCATGGCTTCGGTAATCAGCACGGCCTGGCCGGCCTTGACCACATCGCCTTGCTTGACCAGCACGTCGACGATATTGCCCGGCATCGCCGTGCTCACATGGCCCGGTTCGGTGGCGTGCTTGCGTTTGCTGCCGCCGCTGCTGACAAACTCGTTGAGCGGTTCGAACACCACTTCTTCCGGCATGCCGTCGATGGACAGGTAGAAGTGACGCTTGCCTTCGGCCTTCACCCCCACGCCGGTGATGTCGACGCGGTAGCTTTCGCCATGCACGTCGATGACGAATTCGGTCGGCACGCCTTCGCCACCGGCACGGGCCACACCGCCGGCTTCCGGAATCGGCAGCAGCACTTCCGGTGCCAGGGTGCCCGCGTCGCGCTCTTCAAGGAATTTACGCCCAATGTCCGGGAACATGGCATAGGTCAGCACGTCTTCTTCGGACTTGGCCAACGCACCGATTTCGCCGCGCAGCTTGGTCATTTCCGGCTTGAGCAAATCGGCCGGACGCACGTCGATCACTTCTTCGCTGCCGATGGCCTGGCGACGCAGTTTCTCGTTCACGGTGCCAGGCGCCTTGCCATAGCCGCCTTGCAAATAGAGCTTCACTTCGTTGGTGATGGTCTTGTAGCGCTCGCCGGCCAGCACGTTGAAGAACGCTTGGGTGCCGACGATCTGCGAGGTCGGGGTGACCAGTGGGGGGAAGCCCAGGTCTTCACGCACACGGGGGATTTCGGCCAGCACTTCACTCATGCGATTGAGGGCGCCCTGCTCTTTCAACTGATTGGCCAGGTTGGAAATCATCCCGCCCGGCACCTGGTTGACTTGCACGCGAGTGTCGACCGCGGTGAATTCGCTTTCGAACTGATGGTACTTCTTGCGCACGGCGTAGAAATACAGGCCGATCTCCTGCAGCAGCTCCAGATCCAGACCGGTGTCGAATTCGCTGCCTTTAAGCGCGGCGACCATCGACTCGGTACCCGGGTGGCTGGTGCCCCAGGCGAAGCTGGAGATGGCGGTGTCGATATGATCGGCACCGTTTTCGATGGCCTTGAGCTGGCACATCGCGGCCAAACCGGCGGTGTCGTGGGAATGGATAAAAATCGGCAGGTTCTGCTCGGCTTTCAGCGCCTTGACCAGCTCGCCGGTGGCATACGGGGTCAGCAGGCCGGCCATGTCCTTGATCGCGATCGAGTCGCAACCCATGGATTCCAACTGCTTGGCCTGGGCCACAAAGGCCTCGACGGTGTGCACCGGGCTGGTGGTGTAGGCGATGGTGCCCTGGGCATGTTTGCCAGCGGCCTTGACGGCTTCGATAGCCACACGCAGGTTACGCACGTCGTTCATGGCGTCGAAGATACGGAACACGTCGATACCATTAACCGCCGCCTTGGCCACGAACGCCCTCACCACGTCATCGCTGTAGTGACGGTAGCCCAGCAGGTTCTGGCCGCGCAGCAGCATTTGCAGGCGCGTGTTGGGCAACGCGGCGCGCAGTTTGCGCAAGCGCTCCCACGGGTCTTCCTTGAGAAAGCGCACGCAGGCGTCGAAGGTCGCACCGCCCCAGACTTCCAGGGACCAGTAGCCGACTTTGTCGAGCTTGTCGCAGATCGGCAGCATGTCGTCAGTGCGCATGCGGGTTGCGAGCAACGATTGATGGGCGTCGCGCAGGATAGTGTCGGTTACGAAAATCTTCTTGCTCATTGTTATATTCCTCACAGGCCTGCGTGGGCGGCGATGGCGGCGGCGATGGCCAGGGCCAGCTCTTCGGGTTTGCGCTTGATCGAGTAGTTGGTCAGCTCAGGGTGGCTTTCCACGAAACTGGTATTGAACTGGCCGCTGCGGAATTCCGGGTTGCGCAGGATTTCCTGGTAGTAGGCGGCGGTGGTCTTCACGCCTTGCAGGCGCATGTCATCCAGGGCACGCAGGCCGCGGTCCATGGCTTCTTCCCAGGTCAACGCCCACACCACCAGTTTCAGGCACATGGAGTCGTAGAACGGCGGGATGGTGTAGCCGGTGTAGATCGCCGTGTCGGTGCGTACGCCGGGGCCGCCGGGTGCGTAGTAACGGGTGATCTTGCCGAAGCTTGGGAGGAAGTTGTTCTTCGGGTCTTCGGCGTTGATACGGAACTGCAACGCGAAACCACGGTGCTGGATATCTTCCTGTTTCACCGACAGCGGCAGTCCCGAGGCTATACGGATTTGCTCACGCACGATGTCGATCCCGGTGATTTCTTCGGTGATGGTGTGTTCCACCTGCACCCGGGTGTTCATCTCCATGAAGTACACCTCGCCCTCGGCGAGCAGGAACTCCACGGTGCCGGCGTTCTCGTAGCCAACGGCCTTGGCGGCACGCACCGACAGGTCGCCGATATAGGCGCGCTGTTCGGGGGTCAGCTGGGGGCTTGGAGCAATTTCGATGAGTTTCTGGTTGCGACGCTGGATCGAGCAATCACGCTCGAACAAATGCACCACGTTGCCAAAGCTGTCACCGAGGATCTGCGCCTCGATGTGCTTGGGATTGACGATGCATTTTTCCAAAAACACTTCCGCCGAACCGAACGCCTTGGTGGCTTCGGAAATAACGCGGGGGAAGGCTTGTTCAAGTTCTTCGCGACTGTTGCAACGACGAATACCGCGCCCGCCACCACCGGAGGTGGCCTTGAGCATCACCGGGTAACCAATGCGATCGCCCTCGGTAAGCGCTTCGTGGATATCCGCAACGTTGCCTTCAGTACCGGGAGTGACCGGCACACCGGCCTTGATCATGCTGCGGCGCGCTTCTGTCTTGTCGCCCATGCGGCGGATGACTTCGGCCGATGGACCGATGAACTTAATCCCGCGTTCGGCGCAGATGTCCGCCAGTTCAGCATTTTCTGACAGAAAGCCGTAGCCGGGGTGCAGGGCGTCGCAACCGGTTTCCACCGCCAGGTTCACCAGCTTGCGCGGGTTCAGGTAGCCGGCCAGGGGCTCGGCGCCAATGCTGTGGGCTTCGTCGGCACGTTTGACGTGCAACGCGTGGCGGTCGGCGTCCGAGTAGACCGCGACCGAGCGAATGCCCATCTCGGCGCAGGCACGTACGATTCGTACGGCAATTTCACCACGGTTGGCGATCAGGATCTTTTTTATCACTTGGAAATTCCCTTGAGCCGATTGCTGCGTCTGCGACCCGATGGAGCTGGGTCGGCGCGTGACCAAATGTTTCATGACAGTCGCGAGACACACACTAAGCCTGCCAAGGGATTAACAAAAATCAATAATTATTGGGTCAAGCATAAGCAAAGACTTATAGTTGGCCGCATAGCCAGGAGTGAGGGGATGTAAATAATGCGTAAGTCACTGATGAGACTGACATTACGTCAATTGCAGATCTTTCATGAGGTCTGCGATCTGCGCTCCTACAGCCGCGCAGCCGAGGAAATGTCCCTGACGCAGCCCGCGGTCAGCCTGCAGATTCGTCAATTGGAAGAGCTGATCGGCCAACCGCTGTTCGATTACGTCGGCAAAAAACTCTACATGACCGAGGCGGCCGAAGCCCTGCAGCGCGCCAGCCGCGATATTTTCGGGCGCCTGGAAAACCTCGACATGCAACTATCGGACATGCAGGGCTCGCTGCAGGGCCAGCTGAAACTGGCGGTGGAATCGAGCGCCAAGTATTTCGTGCCGCACCTGTTTGCCGCCTTCAAGCGCCAGCATCCAGAGGTGCAATTGCATTTGACTGTGGTCAACCGCGCCCAGGTCATTCGCCGGCTTTCGGATAACCGCGACGATCTGGTGATCATGTCCATGGTGCCCCAGGACATGGGCCTGGAATTCCTGCCGTTTCTCAACAACCCGATTGTCGCCGTGGCGCCCCTCGACCACCCCCTGAGCCTGCAAGGGCCGTTGCGCCTGCAAGACCTGGAGCCTTACACATTGCTGCTGCGCGAACCGGGCTCCGGTACGCGGCTGGCCTGCGAAGAATACTTCAAGGAAAAACGCGTGCATTTCACCCAGACGGTGGAAGTGGCCTCGGCCGAGGCGCAGCGTGAATGCGTGAGCGCAGGGTTGGGCGTGGCCCTGCTGACGCGTCATGCGGTCAACATGGAGCTGGCCACCGGCGGGCTCAAGGAGCTGCCGGTGGAAGAACTGCCGCTGTACCGCAGCTGGTGCCTGGTGCAGGCCAAGGCTAAACGCCTGTCACCGGTGGCCCATGCGTTCCTGGGCTTTATCCGCAGCGAACGGGCGCAGATCAGCGCGTTGGCTGAGCGTTTCGCTGGGCTGCCACGGGTGCCTGCCAATGGAGTTCCGGGTAGTCCGTGATGCTCTGGAGCAACTGGCGCTCTTCGCAACGGTCTTCGATGGCGCGACGGAACGCCATGCGGCGCTGGTCTTCCTGCTGACGACGGGTCTTGACGGTGCTGTTGCTGTCTTCGTAGTGCCGGGTCATTTGGAGTCTCCCAATGCGAGTACGGGGGAGTACAGGGTGGACGCGGGGGATGACGGGGCGATGACAGCCTGATGAAGATTCTGGATGCATGGAGAATCTAATGTGGGAGGGGGCTTGCTCCCGATAGCGGAGTTTCAGTCACAGATTCCATTGACTGACCTACTGCTATCGGGAGCAAGCCCCCTCCCACATTGAGTTCTGTGTGCAGGTATTTAGTCGTCGAGGGCTTTGACGGATTTGGGCGACAGCCGCAGGCTGCGCAAGCTGCGCTTCACGCTCTTGAGGTGGTTGACCAGGCTAGGACCACGGGCCATGGCCACACCCATCGCCAGCACATCGATCACCACCAGATGAGCGATGCGCGAGGTCAGCGGCGTATAAATTTCGGTGTCTTCATGCACATCGATCGCCAGGTTCACCGTGGACAGTTCCGCCAATGGCGTCTGACTCGGGCACAGGGTAATCAGCGAAGCGCCGCTCTCACGCACCAGGTTGGCGGTGATCAGCAAATCTTTGGAACGACCGGACTGGGATATACAGATCGCCACGTCAGTGGGCTTCAAGGTCACTGCCGACATTGCCTGCATGTGCGGGTCGCTGTAGGCGGCAGCCGTCAGCAGCAGGCGAAAGAACTTGTGCTGGGCATCGGCCGCCACCGCGCCCGAGGCACCAAAGCCATAGAATTCGACACGCTGGGCCTGGGACATGGCGGTCACAGCCTTTTGCAGCTCCACCGGGTCGAGCTTCTCGCGCACTTCCATCAGGGTATGCAAGGTGGTGTCGAAGATTTTCAGGCTGTAGTCGGCGACGGAGTCGTCTTCATGGATCGCAAACTGGCCGAAGCTCGCGCCGGCCGCCAGGCTCTGTGCCAGCTTGAGTTTCAAATCCTGGAACCCGGAGCAGCCAATGGCGCGGCAGAAGCGCACGATGGTCGGCTCACTGATGCCCACGCTGTGGGCCAGGTCGGCCATGGAACTGTGCATCACGGCCGCAGGATCAAGCAGCACATGATCGGCAACCTTGAGTTCCGATTTGCGTAACAGGTGGCGCGACTGGGCGATATGTTGCAACAGGTTCAAAGGGCAGGACTCTTGTTATTGGCAGGCGCCAGGGATGTAGCAAGCTTGTAGTTATACTACAAGAATTCTCGTTTTGCCCGTTCGATGCATTACTAAATCGCCCTGCTCCCCCTCTGGTTTCAGCGGGCAGGCGCTATGTAGCCATAAATTCGGCCTACGCTGCGTTAAGAAAAATCTGCATTTTTGCGTAACAAATCCGCCAACCCTCCGGCCGGCATCGGCTGGCTGATCAAATAACCTTGCACTTCGTCGCACTGCTCACCGCGCAGAAACTCCAGCTGCTGCTGATCTTCCACGCCTTCGGCCACGACCTTGAGCGCCAACCCATGGGCCATGGCGATGATTGCACGGGTGATCGCCGCATCCTCACGTCCCTGGCCAAGGCCGCGGATAAAGGTCTGGTCGATCTTCACGTAGTCCACCGGAATGCGCTTGAGGTAGCTCAGGGAGGAATAACCTGTGCCAAAGTCATCGATGGCCAGTTTCACCCCCAGGTCGCGCAACTGCTGGAAGGTGGCGATGATGTGTTCAACGCTGTCGAGCAACTGGCTTTCAGTCAATTCCAGCTCCAGGTATTGCGGGTCCAGGCCGGTTTCTTCCAGGACCTGACGCACCAGGCTGACCAGCTTGCCCTGGCGCAACTGATGCACCGACAAGTTGACTGATACCCGAATCGGCGCGAGCCCCTGCCGCTGCCACTCGCAAGCCTGCCAACACGCCTGGCGCAGCACGAACTCGCCCAACGGCACGATCAAGCCGGTTTCTTCGGCCAGGCCGATAAAGTCCCCGGGCGGCACCATGCCCCATTGCGGATGCTCCCAGCGGATCAGCGCCTCGGCGGCATTCAGCTTGCCGGTGGCCAGGCACAGTTTAGGCTGGTAGAACACACTCAGATGACGCTCCTCGATGGCTTTACGCAGGTGGTTTTCCAGCTGCAAACGCTCCAGGGTGCTGGCTTGCAGACTGTCGGTGTAAAACTGGAAATTATTCCCGCCCAAGTGCTTGGCATGCTGCATGGCCATATTCGATTGGCTGACCAGCGCAGAAATTTCCCGCGCATTATCCGGCAGCAGACTAACCCCCATTGAGGCGCTGACCACCAGCTCATGCCCTTCCACTGTGACCGGTACACGCAGTTTTGCCAGCAGCCGCGTCGCCACCCGTGCCAGGCTCGACAGGTTGCCGTAGGCGTCGAAGAGCACGGCAAACTCGTCACCGGACAGGCGCGCAATGGTGTCGGCTTCAGGCAACGCGTTGATCAAACGCCGGGCCATTTTCTGCAATAACTGGTCGGCCACTTCATGGCCCAAGCTGTCATTGAGCAACTTGAAGCGGTCCAGGTTGATATGCAGCAGCGCCAGGCTGCGCCCGCCCTGACGCACACGCTGATGGGCCTCGCGCAGACGTTCGCGAAACAGCGAGCGGTTGGCCAGGCCGGTCAGTTCATCGTAGTGAGTGAGGTAGCGCATACGCTCCTCGGATTCGCGCCGCGCCGACAGATCGGCGAAAAAACCCACGATATGACTGACGTTTCCTCGAACATCGCGCACTACGTTCAATTGCAGCCACTGCGGGTAGAGCTCACCGTTCTTGCGCGTTTCCACCAACTCGCCCTGCCAGGTACCGTGGCTGAGCAGCGCCTGGCGGATCACCGGGAAGTGGCGTCGCGCATCGCGGCTGCTGGGCAGTTCCACCACATTGCGGCCAAGCATGTCGTCGATGTCAAAACCGGTGACACGGCTGAATGCCTGGTTCACCGCGATCAGCGCGTACTCGGGATCGAGGATCACGATGCCTTCGCTGGCCGCCTCGAACACCGTCGAGGCGAGCCGTTGCTGTTCTTCCAGCGCCTTACTGGCGCTGATGTCGCGGCGCGTGCCGAGCATGCGGGTCACGCGGCCGTTGGGCGCACGCTCTACCGCACGGCCACGGTCCTGGATCCACACCCAATGCCCGTCACCATGGCGCACCCGGTACTCCACCTGATAGTCCTCGCTACGGCCTTTGAGATGCTCCACCAGCGCACGCTTGAGCAGCGGCAGGTCGTCGGGGTGCAGGCGCGGCTTGAGGTGGCTGAGCATCGCCGTGACGTACTCGGGCTCCAGGCCGAACAGCTCCTTGAGTTGGGTGTGGTGGACTTCGTCGGTTTGCAGGTTCCAATCCCACAGGCCCAGTTCGCTGGCTTGCAGGGCCATGGCCAGGCGCGCTTCGCTTTTATTCAGGGCAAGGCTGGCGGCATCCAGCTCCTGGCTGCGTCGCGCCATACCGTCTTGGAGGCCGATCTGGGCGTCGCGCAAGTCCTGTTCAACCTGGCGGCGCTGCTCGACTTCACGCACCAGCTCCAGGTTCAACTGCTCGCTGCGCTGCTGAGACTGTTGCAAATGCTCGATCAGGGCCTGGTTCTGGAAACGTCGCAACAGCCCGCGCTGGATCAGCCGGTTGACCTGCCAGGCCACCAGGCTCAGGGACGCCAGCAGGATCAGGCCGAGCACACCCCAGCCCTGCTGCTGGGCCGTGCCATTCCAGAACAGATAGACGATGGCCGGCACCAGGCACGGCAAGACAAACGACAGGAAGGCCCACAGGCTCACGGCATAGGCCACGCTGGCCGACAATGAAGCGGCGCCGATCAGGCCAAACACCCAGGCCTGATGCATGAAGCTGTCGGCAGGTACCAGGGCGATGGCCGCGACGGACAGGGTCAAGCCACTGACCGCCGAACCGAGCATGAACATACGCCGCCACACCGGCTGGGCCTGGCGGCTGGGCATCGCCGAATCAAAGGCCGCCACCTGAATCACACGCATCGCCACCAGGGCCAGTAGCCAGAGCAGCCAAATGCTGTCGAACAGGTATTGCTCGGGGTTCCAAAGCAACCAGGCGCAGACCAAGCCATTGACCAGCATCAGCAGCGTCGGCAGCAATGAGCCCTGATATAACAGGCGCGTACGCTCGACCGCCATTTGGGTTGCATAGTGTTTACGGATGACCTGCGCTGGCGCCGCCGAGGGGCCGAACAGGTCGGTGCTAAGGGTCATAGGCGGTGTTCTTATAATGGTGAGCCCGAAACGTCGACGGAGCATACACAAGCAGGCGCCTGCACCAAACTGCTCCAGGTCATAAAAACCCCGCCAGGATCGGCCGCAAACCTTTGGCCCAGACGGCTTGAGCGAGACGCGGCGCGGGCTGCGGCCGATGACCAACCGGTCATCCCTCACGGCGCAATGTTTGCCCGCGCGGTAGTGTGCGGGATGTTTTGCGTCGACCATCTGGCATTGGGATTTGCCCGAGCCCCCTTAGGCCCATAGAATGCGTCGATGCGCGATGATCTCTCTCTTTTGCTGAACTCCCTCAACGATGCCCAACGCCAGGCCGTAGCGGCCCCCGTTGGCCGTCAGTTGGTCCTGGCCGGTGCTGGCTCCGGTAAAACCCGAGTGCTGGTGCACCGTATCGCCTGGTTGATCCAGGTCGAAAACGCGTCCCCGCATTCCATCCTGTCGGTGACCTTCACCAACAAGGCCGCTGCCGAGATGCGCCATCGCATCGAGCAGTTGATGGGCATCAGCCCGGCCGGCATGTGGGTGGGCACCTTCCACGGCCTGGCACACCGCCTGTTGCGGGCGCATTGGCAGGAAGCGGGGCTGAGCCAGACCTTCCAGATTCTCGACAGCGACGACCAGCAACGCCTGGTCAAGCGCGTGATCCGCGAACTGGGCCTCGACGAACAACGTTGGCCGGCGCGCCAGGCCCAATGGTTTATCAATGGCCAGAAGGACGAGGGCCTGCGCCCGCAGCATATCCAGGCCAGCGGCGATTTGTTCCTGGCCACCATGCGCAGCATTTATGAAGCCTACGAGGCGGCGTGCCTGCGCGCCGGCGTGATCGACTTCTCCGAACTGTTACTGCGCGCCCTCGACCTGTGGCGCGACAACCCCGGTTTGCTGGCCCATTACCAGAAACGCTTTCGCCACATCCTGGTGGATGAGTTCCAAGACACCAACGCCGTGCAGTACGCCTGGTTGCGCCTGCTGGCCAAGGGCGGCGACAGCCTGATGGTGGTGGGCGATGACGACCAGTCGATCTACGGCTGGCGCGGCGCGAAAATCGAGAACATCTACCAGTATTCCGAAGATTTCCCGGACGCGGTGACCATTCGCCTGGAGCAGAACTACCGCTCCACTGCCGGGATCCTCAAGGCTGCCAATGCCTTGATCGCCAACAACACCGGGCGCCTGGGCAAAGAGCTGTGGACCGACGGCGGCGAAGGCGAGGCGATCAACCTGTACGCGGCGTTCAACGAGCACGATGAAGCGCGCTACGTGGTGGAAACCATCGAAAGCGCGCTGAAAACCGGCCTGGCGCGCAGCGATATCGCGATTCTGTACCGCTCCAACGCCCAGTCACGGGTACTGGAAGAAGCCTTGCTGCGCGAACGCATCCCCTACCGTATCTATGGCGGCCAGCGCTTCTTTGAACGGGCGGAAATCAAGAACGCCATGGCCTACCTGCGCTTGCTGGAAGGCCGTGGCAACGATGCAGCCCTGGAACGTGTGATCAACATCCCGGCCCGTGGCATCGGCGAGAAAACCGTCGAAGCGATCCGCGACCATGCGCGCCATGCCGATGTGTCGATGTGGGAAGCCATGCGTTTGCTGATCGCCAACAAAGGCCTGACCGGCCGCGCCGCCGGGGCGCTGGGTGTGTTTGTCGAGCTGATCGAGAACCTGGCCGCCAAGTGCGCAGAAATGCCCCTGCACCTGATGACCCAGACCGTGATCGAGCAGTCCGGGCTGATCGCCTATCACGAAGCGGAAAAAGGCGAGAAAGGCCAGGCCCGGGTGGAAAACCTTGAGGAACTGGTCAGTGCCGCCCGCGCCTTCGAAAATACCGAGGACGACGAAGAGCTGACGCCGCTCGCCGCTTTCCTGGGCCACGCGTCGCTGGAAGCCGGCGACACCCAGGCCGATGAGCACGAAGACAGCATCCAGCTGATGACCTTGCACAGCGCCAAGGGCCTGGAATTCCCCTACGTATTCCTGGTGGGCATGGAAGAAGGCCTGTTCCCCCACAAGATGAGCCTGGAAGAACCCGGCCGCCTCGAGGAAGAACGCCGCCTGGCCTATGTGGGCATTACCCGGGCGATGCAGAACCTGGTGATGACCTATGCCGAGACCCGACGCCTGTACGGCAGCGAAACCTACAATAAGGTGTCGCGCTTTGTACGTGAAGTGCCGAAAGGGCTGATCCAGGAAGTGCGCCTTTCCAACAGCGTCAGCCGCCCGTTCGGCGGTGGACAGCAGCAAAATTCCAGCACCATGTTCGCCGGTTCCGAAATTCCGGAAACCCCGTTCAGCCTGGGCCAGCAGGTCAGGCATGCGATCTTCGGCGAGGGCGTGATCCTCAACTTCGAAGGCGCCGGTGCCCAGGCGCGGGTGCAGGTGAACTTCGCCGAAGGCAGCAAGTGGCTGATGATGGGCTACGCGAAGCTCGAAGCGGTCTGACACCCTCCCCTGTAGGAGCGAGCTTGCTCGCGAAGAACGTCCAGACAACGCGTTCATCCAGAATGCCCGCGTTATCGTTGACGTTTTCGCGAGCAAGCTCGCTCCTACTGAGAGCTGCTCAACATGAAGGTTACGGGCCCGCTCTTGTTTTTAACAAGCGCGGGCCAATATCTGTAATACGTCCTACAGACCATTCGGATTCGGTTTACGCAAAAGCCCGAAACATTATGCCGCTAGCCACTGTCACGACACCTGTGCAACATGGCGCGCGTGCAATCCACAAATGGGAATTCCCTATATGAAACGTTTTCTTAGCATCGCCATGGCGTTGTGCATCGGCTTGACGATGAGTCTCGACGCCAACGCCAAACGCTTCGGTGGCGGCAAAAGCTCAGGCGCGGCGCCGACTCACCAAACCAGCCAGATGGCTCCAACCGCCGGTGCCGGCGGTGCAGCCGCCACTGCGGGCGCAGCCGGTGCCGCTGGCGCTGCTGCCAAGGCCGGCGGTGCTTCGCGCTGGCTGGGCCCCTTGGCCGGTATCGCTGCCGGTGGCCTGCTCGCCTCCATGTTCATGGGCGGCGGCTTTGAAGGCATGCAGATCTTCGACATTCTGATCCTGGCCGTCATTGCCTTCGTGATCTTCCGCTTTATCGCCGCCCGTCGTCGCAAGCAGCAGGAGCACCTGGCTCCAGCCGGCGCACCCATGCAGCGTGAAGTATTCGAGCAGAAGCCTGCCATGGGTTCGATCTTCGGTGGTTCGGCAGCACCTGCCGCTGCCCGTCCGGTGATCAACGCACCGGCCTGGTTCAACGAAGAGCGTTTCGTCGAAGCGGCCCGCAGCCACTTCCAGTCCCTGCAACAACACTGGGACGCTAACGAAATGGACAAGATCTCCGAGTTCGTGACCCCGCAATTGCTGGAGTTCCTCAAGCGCGAACGCGCCGAAATCGGCGACGCATTCCAGTCGACCTACATCGACGACCTGCGCGTACAACTGGACGGTGTGGATGATCGCGCCGACAAGACCATCGCCACCCTGACCTTCAGCGGCGTGTCGAAGACTTCGCGTTTCGACCAGGGCGAAGTGTTCAGCGAAAGCTGGAACATGGAACGTGCCCAGGGCGAGGACCAGCCATGGCTGGTAGCGGGTATCCGCCAGAACGGCTGAAACCTGCACGTTTGAGCAAGCGGTAACAAAAACCCCGGACATGTCCGGGGTTTTCTATTTCACGGTTGCACTTATAGCGAGCTACTGTATAAAACGCCCCTATAAACCGCGCCATCTAGCAAGAGGATCCCGGCCGTGGAAGAAATCATCGAACAATTGCGTGAAGCCAACGAACCGGTCCCGGTTCCCTTGGAGCTGCCTGACGAAGACCAACTGGTTGAGATCGAAGAACAACTGTTCATCGACATCCCGTTTGTCTTTCGCGAATTCCTGCTGACCGTCAGTGACGTGGTGTACGGCAGCCTGGAGCCGGTGACCGTCACCGACCCACAATCCCATACCTACCTGCCGGACGTTGCCGCCAACGCCTGGGATGCCGGCGTCGACCGCAGCATGATCCCGATCTGCCAGGACGGCGATGACTACTATCTCGTCGAAGAAGACGGCACCGTGGTGCTGTGGTCCGGCGAAGAAGAACTCGTTACCGAAGAAACCTGGGAATCGGTGTGGCACTGGGCGCGGGACGTCTGGCTGGAAAGCTGAGGCCTTTGCAGGAGTCGAACTTGCTCGCGAGAAACCTGAGGGCGCCTATGGGTGTCAGGTTTCCCGCATTATCGTTAACGATCTTCGCGAGCAAGCTCGGTCCTAATGCTTATCCTTGTGGTTATCCAACGTTTCCAACAAAGCCACCTGCATCCGCGTATGCACACGGATAAACCAGCGCCAGAGCACCGCCGCCACCGCCGCCGTGACCACGGCGATCAACACCAGCAACTTGTTGGTCGGCAGAATGCTGGCCGACAAGGCTGCCAATAGCAGGAAGATCACCAGCAGCGACAAGATGGGGATCAGCTCTGCAATCACCCGCCGCACGCGCTGGGTATGCCGCCCGGCCATCTCCGGCTTCACACTCATCTCTGCCAACAACATCGACAGCGCCTTGAGCTTGCGATACGCCGCAATCAGGAAAGGCAGCGATAACAGCAGTGCCCCACCCCAGATCAATGCCTTCTGCCAGCTCGGATCACTGATCCATCCCTCCAGGTACCCGCCGATGCGTGCGGCGAAATAACTACCGGCGAAGAAGATCGCGATCACCAGTGCCAGGTTGACCCCGACTTGCAGGATGATCTTGCGAATCATCGAGGCCAGCATCGCGCCCTCGCCCTGAGGCTGAATGCTGCGCAGCCACTCCCCATACATGCCGAAGACCCGGCTCATACGCTTGGGCATCACCGCTGCAATCTTCAATGACAACGGGTCGGCACCGCGAATCAGGTAGGGGGTCAGCAGCGTGGTAATCGCCGAAACAGCCACCGCCACCGGATACAGGAAGTCGCTGGTGACCTGCAGGGTCATCCCCAATGCGGCAATGATGAAAGAAAACTCGCCAATCTGTGACAGCCCCATGCCGACCCGCAGCGAAGTACGGCCATCATTGCCGGCGATAAACGCTCCCAGGCCGCAAGACAGCATCTTGCCCAGCACCACCGCCACGGTGATCACCGCAATCGGCCAGGCATATTGCAGCAGGATGTGCGGGTCGATCATCAAGCCAATGGCGACAAAGAAGATTGCACTGAACATGTCGCGAACCGGTTCGATCAGGCGCTCGATCTTAATCAATTGACGGGATTCAGCCATGATCGCGCCAATCAGAAAGGCCCCGAGCACCATGCTGTATTCCAACTTCACCACCAACAGGCAAAAACCGAAGCACAGGCCCAATACGGTGATCAGCAGCATCTCGTTGCTTTCAAACTTGGCTACGTAAGCCAGCAGGCGTGGCACCAGCAAAATGCCGATCACCAGCGCGACGATCATGAACAAGGACAGCTTGCCGACCGTGGAAAACACCTCGCCGGAGCTGACCGTGCCACTGACGGCGATGCTCGACAGCAAGGCAATGATGCCGATACCCAGGATGTCCTCGACGATCAGCACGCCAAAAATCAGCTGGGCGAAACGCTGGTCTTTCATCTTCAGGTCATTGAGGGCCTTGACGATGATGGTGGTCGAGGAGATCGCCAGGATCGCGCCGAGAAACAGCGAGTCCATGGTGCTCCAATCGAACCAGCGGCCGATCTCGTAGCCGATCCAGATCATCAGAACGATCTCAAGGAACGCCGCGATAAACGCCGTGGCCCCCACCTTGAACAGCTTGCGCAGGCTGAACTCCAGGCCCAGGCAGAACATCAGGAAGATCACCCCCAGCTCGGCCAGGGTCTTGATGGTGTCTTCGTCGTGGATCAGGCCAAACGGCGGGGTATGGGGGCCGATAATGAAGCCGGCGACGATGTAGCCCAGCACCACCGGCTGCTTGAGGCGATGAAACAGGATGGTAACGACCCCTGCTACCAGCATGATCACGGCCAGGTCCTGGATAAAGCTGATGGCGTGCATGGCGAGGGGCTCCTTGAGGGTACCGGCGCTTTTCCCACTTCCGGCCGCGTCTTTGTAGGGTCGCAAAGAGCGGAAGGAAAAGTCTGCCTTGAACGTAAGAAAAGCCCTGAGATGGGCTTTTGAAGGTTAACACCGCGACTTCTGCTGAAAAGCCGGTGCAATATATGGAAACAGATCGCCGCGCGCGTGACGGCAAGCCGCCCACTGGCGTCCCGTTAGGGATGGCGCAGCAAAGACTCCAGCACCCGCAGAGGTGCCCGCCCCCCAACCAATGCCTACAACCCGTGAGTGTGCTATGGAACCCGGAAACGCCCAGCTGTCGATGACGGTATTGATGACCCCTGACATGGCCAACTTCTCAGGCAATGTCCACGGCGGCACCCTGCTCAAGTATCTCGACGAAGTGGCCTACGCCTGCGCCAGCCGTTATGCCGGCCGTTACGTGGTGACGCTGTCGGTGGACCAGGTGATTTTTCGCGAACCGATCCATGTCGGTGAACTGGTGACTTTCCTGGCGTCGGTCAACTACACCGGCAATACCTCGATGGAAGTGGGCATCAAGGTAGTGACCGAAAATATCCGTGAGCGCTCGGTGCGCCATACCAACAGCTGCTTCTTCACCATGGTGGCCGTGGACGACCAGCGCAAACCCGCCGCCGTGCCGCCCCTGCAGCCGCAGAACAGCGAGGACAAGCGCCGCTTTGTGCAGGCCCAGCAGCGCCGGCAGATTCGCCAGGAGCTGGAAAAGCGTTACCAGGAAATCAAAGACGAAACGCCTTGATTCAAAACCTGTAAACCCTCCCACACTGGTTTTTGTGTACTTAGAGGCTAATGGGTGTGGCTTCAAAGCGTACACGAGGGTGAGCAATGCGATCCTGGGCGCGCACCAGTTCCAGTTCATAACTGGCGCAGGCCTGGGTTTCCAGCAGCACTTCATGCACTGCCGCGGCGGTGAATTCAAAGGCCGCGACCAGGCTGTCGCCCAGCAGCACCCGCGCCAGGAACAGGCCCGACGTCAAGTCGCCCACGCCCACCGGCTGACGCGGGAACGCCAGCAGCGGCCGACGCAAGTGCCAGCTGCCGTCTTCGGTCACCAACAGCATTTCGAAGCCGTCAGGGAGTTTGCCCGGGTAATCCAGGTGCTTGACCAGCACCGCCTTGGGCCCGCGCGCCAGCAACGCCTTGGCCATTGCGAGGCAATCGAACAGCGACTGAGGCTTGCGCCCGGCAAAACTGTCCAGCTCCAGCTGATTGGGGCAGAGCAAATCCGCCATGGCCGCAGCCTCGTCCAGCAGGAAATCGCTGACCTCCTGTGGCACGATGCAGCCCTTTTCCGGGTGACCCATCACCGGGTCACACAGGTACAGCGCCTTGGGGTTGATCGCCTTGATACGGGCTACACCGCTAAGGATCGCGCGGCCTTGGGCTGCACTGCCGAGGTAGCCTGACAGCACCGCATCGCAGTTGCCCAACTCACCAATCGCGGCAATGCCTTCCACCAGCGCCGGAATTTGCTGCGGCGCCAACACTTCTCCCGCCCACTGTCCATACTGTGTGTGGTTGGAGAATTGCACCGTGTTGAGCGGCCATACGTTCACCCCGACCCGCTGCATGGGGAATACGGCGGCGCTGTTTCCGGCGTGGCCAAAGACCACATGAGACTGGATCGCAAGCAGATGAGGTGTGCGTTTCATGCGGGAGATTTCCGTCAAGCCGTTGAAATTCTGGCCGCGCAGTATGCGACTAAACGCAGCCTGTACGACAGACCGGCGACACAGTTAAGCTGCTCTCACTTTGTTGGAGTTCATGGAATGCTGACCCTGGGAAACATCTTCGTGCTGATGCTGCTGGCGACCGGCGCCGCCTGGGTCTGGCACAACCACGGCCTGCGTGAGCGCGCGCTGGAGCGGGTCAAGCAGCATTGCGCCAAGCTTGATATCGAACTGCTCGATGGTGCGGTGGCACTCAAACGCATCGGGTTCGTCAAGGATGCCAATGGCCGGCGGCGCCTGGCACGTGTCTACACCTTCGAATTCACCGTGACCGGGGAAACCCGGCATGCCGGGGTTATCACCCAGTTCGGCGCCCACAGTGCGCAGATTGAACTGGCGCCCTACCCGTTCGAGGCCAAGGAGCCGTTGCCCAGCGCCGAGGTGATCGAATTGAGCCAATGGCGTCAGGACCACGCCACCAAGAATCGTCAATAACGACAGGCTGCCAACGCGGCCTGTAATACCGCTACATCCTGTGGCTCGCTGAAGATCAATTCAAGCCGCGAATCCCGCCGCCATTCGCTGGGTCGCCAGGCTAGAGGGCTGTTATCCACAGCGTTGGCCGAGACCCAGCCGTCGACACTGTGGATAACCAGTTTGGCACGCCTCCATTCGAGGCCTGATAGCCAGTGATGCAGGCGGCTGATCTCAAATTGCTGGCTTGGGTGCCAACGCCAACCGATACTCCAGCCGCCCTCCTCGCCCTGGCTCAGACAGATCGGCAGCGCAGGATCACTCCAGATGGCCGGCATTTGCGCCAGTCCCTCAGGGACATCGAAGTTATCCACAGCGCCTTGGGCCTGCGCATCCAAGCCTGGCATCCGCTCAAGTGGCAATCGCGCCTGCCGTGTCCAATAGAGCGTGCATTTGGGTAATTGCGCTTCAATCACCTGACGCTGTGCAGCATCCAGCGCTTCGTCCTTGTTCAACACCAACAGGCCGGCGCCGGCCAATGCCTCTTGCTGTGCCGGTGGCAAAGGCTTGCCCGCCGCCAAGGCCTGGGCATCCAGCACCAGCACAAAGGGCTGCACCGCCAGTACGCCTTGCCACGGCGCCTCTCGCAGCTGTTTGAGCAACTGCACCGGATGACCCAGACCTGAAGGTTCGATAAACAATCGATTCGGCTTGGCCTTACGGAGCAAGCGGCCCAGCCCGACCTGGAACGGTGCACCATTCACACAGCACACGCAGCCCCCGGCCACTTCACCGAGGGCGATGCCATCATCGTCTTGGGTGAGCAAGGCCGCGTCCAGGCCGATCTGGCCGAACTCATTGATCAGCACCGCCCAGCGCTCGTTGGCCGGGCGCTGGGCGAGCAGGTGCTGGATCAGGCTGGTCTTGCCGGCGCCCAACGGGCCGGCAATCACGTGGGTGGGAATATTCTGCAGCATGGGAAGCATCATTCAGACCGTGTGGAGAGCTTGATCCTACCCGGTTATGCCAGCCAATCCAGCGTCAGGATCAACCGTCGCTCATCGGCCTGGAGCGCTGGCGAACGGTGGATCAAGCCATGCCCTTCGTTACCATGCCATTTCGTCCCCTTGAGCAACGCCACTTCGCCGCAGTGAAGCTGCTCGATGCGCTCGGTGGGCTCAGCGTCTGCCTGGCTCAATTGGCGCCGGTCCATGACACCTTCGCGCAACCATTGGCTGCCGATGCCGGCATAGGTGGTGATCAGCCGGACCGGCACATGGTCGACGTGAAAGCGCGGGCACATAGCCTTGTCCAACAGCCGCAGGCGCACGCCGATACGCTTGGCGCCGAGCAGGCAGGCGAATGCACTGACCAGCCACGACACATCGGCAATAAACCCGTTGTAACCTTCAAGGTCACGACAACTGGACGCCAAACCCTGCAGGTCAGGTACGGCGTCTTCGTTGTCGAGCTCAATCACCAAGGACTCGGCCAACGGCTCATTGAGCGCCACCAGTAAGGCGCCGAATTCGGCTATATGCAGGGGCAGTTGGCGCTGCCAGACTGCCAGGTTGACGCCATCTTCGAGAATATCTGACAGCGCCAGCGGGGTTTCCCCACGAGTCTGGCGGATCACGGGGCGCAGGGGAATAACCGGGGCCAGCATCAGGCTACCTGCTCATACCAAGGGCCAAAAGGATCAGGCAGCAGGCGCCAGTTATCGACGCCCAGAGCCATTTCTTCATCATTGAGCAAGCAGGCATCCAGCTCGGCACGCATCTGGTTGAAGTCGATGTTTTGCCCGATAAACACCAGTTCCTGCCGGCAGTCACCGGTGTTCAATTGCCAGTTACCCATGATCGCCGCGACGCTTTCTTCGTCCTGGGGCCATTGGCTTTTTGGCACAAAGCGCCACCAACGCCCGGCAAACCCATGGCGCATCAACCCACCGGCCTGGGACCAACTGCCGGCATCCTGATGTTTGCTGGCCAACCAGAAGAAGCCCTTGGAACGCAGCAGCTTGCCGTTCACCCACGGGCGATCGATAAAGTCGAAAAAACGCTGTGGGTGGAAAGGCCGACGCGCACGGTAAGCGGTGGAGGCGATCCCATACTCTTCGGTTTCCGGCACATGTTCACCGCGCAACTCCTGCAACCAGCCCGGGGCCTGGGCGGCGCGTTCGAAGTCGAAACGGCCCGTGTTGAGGATCTTGTGCAGCGGCACCTCGCCCATGACCATCGGGATGATTTCCGCCTGGGCATTAAGGCGCTCGAGGATCGCCATCAGCTCTTCGCGCTCGCGGCTGCTGATCAGGTCGATCTTGCTGATCAGGATGACGTCGGCGAACTCGATCTGCTCGATCAATAGGTCAGTGATGGAGCGCTCATCCTCTTCTCCGAGGGTTTGGCCCCGTGAAGCCAGGCTTTCAGCAGCCTGGTAGTCGAGCAGGAAGTTCATGCCGTCGACCACGGTGACCATGGTGTCCAGCCGCGCAATGTCAGCCAGGCTTTGCTCGTTTTCATCGCGAAAGGTGAAGGTTTCGGCCACGGGCAGAGGCTCTGAAATACCGGTGGATTCAATCAGGAGGTAATCGAACCGACCTTCCTTGGCGAGTTTTCCTACTTCTTCGAGCAAGTCTTCACGCAAGGTGCAGCAGATGCAGCCGTTGCTCATCTCCACCAGTTTTTCTTCCGAGCGATTGAGCGTGACGTCGCGCTGTACCTCGCTGCCGTCGATGTTGATTTCGCTCATGTCATTGACGATCACCGCTACCCGCAGGTTGTCGCGGTTACGCAAGACGTAGTTGAGCAGCGTGCTTTTTCCGGCGCCGAGAAAGCCGGATAACACGGTCACGGGGAGACGATTGGGCATCAGGTATTCCTCATCAAGGGTGGCCGGTCAAACTGCCCGTTTATGGCGTTCGCGCAGCTCTTCACGTTCTTTGGCTTCAATGCACAGGGTTGCGGTGGGGCGCAGCAGCAGGCGTTGCAGGCCAATGGGCTCGCCGGTTTCACGGCACCAGCCGTATTCACCGCGGGCCAGCAATTCCAGGGCATCGTCGATCTTGTCCAACAGCTTCTTTTCCCGCTCCAGCAGGCGTAGTTGCCATTGACGTTGCTCTTCGGCACTGCCGATATCCGCCAGGTCGCTATTGGTTTCCTGCTCGCGCAGCGCCTGGAACTCAGCGTCGATACGCGCTTGCAGCTCATCGCGCTGAGCCAGCAGCAGCCCGCGGAAGAAGCGCTGTTGGGTGTCGTTCATGTAGTCGGCAGGCGGTTGGGCCAGAAGGTCTTGTTCGGTCATGGGAAGCGGTTCACGGGTCAGGCTGTGTTTTTATGTTATAGTATAACAATGCAAATAAGCCAACCCCCTTGTTCGACGCGACGAAGGGCGCAATGCTTGATCATCTTCTTAGCCCGAGAAACACGATGAGATACCTGATGTGTGCCCTGCTCGTGGCAGCCGCAGGGCCTGCCTGCGCGCAAGCGCCCAGTCTGTTGGCCAACTGCACGCGCAGCGCCAACCTGCTGGCGTGCGTAGACCCGTTGGGAAACGCCTATAGCGTGGCGACCGTGGGCAGCACCACGTATTTGCGCGGCTTTGAAGTGATCGGTAAACGCTACTGGGCGCAGACCAACAGCCGCTATGGGCAGCTGACGTTCTTTACCGGGTTGGCATCCGATGGCGAGGCGTGGGTCGGTTACACGCGGCGTGTGGGCTGGACCACCCTCAACCGCTTTTCCAGCTCAGGTGGTGCCAGTGCCAAGTTCACTTGCAGCCGAATGACCGGCTGTTAGGCCTGGGCTTTCTTCTGCTCCTGCACCCAGGCCATGTAGCTATTCATCGGTGGGTTCTTCTGGAAGTAATTTTTCAAACCGTCGAAAAGTCCATTCGCCACCGCTTGCTGGTGGCGCGCGGTGACCAGTCGCTGGGCATCCCGCGCATTGGAGATAAACCCGGTTTCCACCAGGATCGAAGGTACGTCCGGTGACTTGAGTACCGCAAACCCTGCTTGTTCCACACGCTTCTGATGCAGGCTGGTGATGCTTTGCAGGCTGCCCAATACCGAGCTGCCCAATTGCAGGCTGGAGGCGATGGTAGCGTTCATCGACATGTCCAGGATCACCCCGGCCAGCATTGGGTCCTTGTCCTTCAGATTGAGCAAGGTGGTGGCGCCCAGCAGGTCGGCGCCGTTTTCGCGCTGGGCCATGAAACGCGCCGTGGCAGAAGTGGCGCCGCCTTCAGACAGCGCATACACCGAAGCGCCCGATGCGCTAAGCCGTGGGGCAGCGTCGGCATGCACCGAGATAAATATATCGGCCTTGTGCTGGCGGGCGATGTCCACGCGTTTGCGCAGCGGCACAAAGAAGTCGTCGTTGCGTACCAGTTTGACGGCAAAGCCCTTTTCACGCTTCAAACGTTTAGCCAGCAATTGGGCGATCGACAACACCACATCCTTTTCGCGCTGGCCCTTGGAGCCGACAGCACCCGGGTCTTTACCGCCATGCCCAGGGTCGACCACCACGATGATGTCGCGTTTGGAATGCCCCTTGCCCACCGGCGTCACTATTGGCGGCGGTTCAGCAGCGATTTGACGGGGGGCGCGAGTGGCGTTGGTCAGGTCCAGCACCAGGCGATGGCCTTGGCCATCCTGAGGCGGCAGCAAGAAACTGTTGAGCTGCATCGGCGCGGCCAGGTCCAACACGATGCGCGTGTCGCTCTTACCAAAATGCCCGGAGCGGATCGACGTGATCCCACTGTTCTTCAATACCAGTTGGGAGAAGTCACCGCTCAGGCCCGCACCGCTTAAGTCGATGATCAAGCGGTCCGGAGCCGTCAGGGAAAAGGTCTTGTATTGCACCGGGCCGCTAAGGTCGAACACCAGGCGCAGCTTGTCGTCCGAGCGCCACAGGCGTGCGTTTCGAATCTGCGTGGCATAGGCCCCCAAAGGCAAGGTGAACAAGGGGCTGACCAGCAGCAGGTTGAGGAGCTGACGTCTGTGCATGACATATACCGCAGATAAAGGAGCGTCCCTGCTCGACATGACTGAACAAAGGCTGGAGTAGAAATTTCATCGTAGCGACTATTGTTATACTATAACATGACGAATTATTTCCAACGATGGACCTGCTTATGAATGCGCTGACTCTGCCGGATATCGCCGCGCAGGCTTCACGCCAAGCCTTGCCACTCGACTGGGTGGGCATGTGCGGCATCGCCCTGCCTATTTTGATTGACGGTCAGCGCCTGACCGCCACTGCCGATGCCGGCGTCAGCCTGGACGACGGCACGGCCCGTGGCATTCATATGTCACGCCTTTACCTGGCCCTGGAAATGCTCGATCAGCAGCCGCTCACATCTGCACTTCTGCGTAATGTACTGCTTCGATTTCTCGCCAGTCATGAAGGTTTATCTAATAACGCCTACCTGCGTATCCACACCGATCTGCTGCTTAAACGCCCGGCGCTGGTCAGCCCCCTGGCGGGCTGGAAAAGTTACCCGGTGAGCATCGAAGCACGCTTGGAAAACCAGATGTTCCACGTGGAACTAAAAATTGACGTTACTTATTCCTCAACCTGCCCATGTTCTGCCGCCCTCGCCAGGCAGTTGATTCAGCAGCAATTTCTGGAGGATTTCGCCAATTCACCGTTGCAGCACGAAGACGTGTTTGCCTGGCTCGGCAGCGCCAATGGGATTGTCGCCACGCCTCATAGCCAGCGCAGCAGCGCGCAGTTACACGTTCACCTACAAGGTAATGAGCTGGCGATAGTCGACTTGATCAACAGTGCCGAAACCGCCCTCGGCACCGCTGTGCAAACCGCAGTGAAACGTGCGGACGAACAAGCCTTCGCCCTGGCTAACGGGCAGAACCTGATGTTTTGCGAAGATGCCGCTCGCCGCCTGAACCTCGCCTTGAAACGCTCGGATGCGGTCAAAGCCTTCCACCTCAAAGTAATCCACGCCGAAAGCCTGCACGCGCATGATGCCGTGGCTGAAAGCCGCTGGACGAGAGACCTGGCATGATCACTTGTAACGCTCTGCGCTGGGGCGCTCCCGGTCAACCACTGACGCCGGCACTGGATTTGACGCTGGAAAAAGGCAGCCTCACCGGCATCATAGGCGCCAACGGCACGGGCAAAAGCAGTTTGCTCAAGGTCATTGCCGGCCTGCAAAAGCCATTGTCGGGAAAGGTCAGCATGGATGTTCCACGCCGTGGTGGCCTGTCGTTCCTGCCCCAGCAACAACATTTGGATCGCCAGTTCCCCATCAGCCTGCAAGAATTGGTCGCCGCCGGTTTTTGGGGCACCCGCCACACCAGCGAGGAACGCAGCCAACGCCTGCAAGCGGTATTGAACGACTGGTGCCTCAGTGGCCTGGAACATCGGCCGTTGATGGCGCTGTCCGGAGGTGAACTGCAACGTGCCCTGCTCGCCCGCATGAGCCTGGCCGATGCGCCGATCCTGTTGCTTGACGAACCCCACGCCGCCCTCGACGAGGACGGCCAGGCCCTGTGCTGGCAACATATCCACGCCTGGCATAGTGAGGGCCGCACGCTGGTCGTTGTCTGTCATGACCTGGCATCTGTGCGCTATCACACCCAGCAGGTGGTGCAGATCAAGAACACCGGCTGCGTCTTCGGCCCCAGCAAAGCGCTGATCCGCCCACAACCACAGATGCAGGTGGCCTGATGCACCTTAGCGCCCACCTGTGGTTGCCGTTCCATGACTTCGTGTTTATGCGCCGTGCACTTATCGGCGGGTTGGTGCTCGCCTGCAGCACCGCGCCGCTGGGGGTGTTTCTGATCCTGCGGCGCATGAGCCTGATCGGTGACGCGGTGGCCCACGGCATCTTGCCCGGCGCCGCCCTGGGCTTCTGGTTCGCAGGCCTGAGCCTGCCCGCGCTGACCATTGGCGGCCTCGGCGCCGGCCTGAGCATGGCCGGCCTGGCCGCGTGGATCACCCGACGCACCGGCCTGCGCGAAGACGCCAGCCTCGCCGCCATCTATCCCATTTCCCTCGCTGCCGGCGTACTGATCCTGGGCCTTGCCGGCAAACGCCTGGACCTGCTGCACCTGCTGTTCGGTTCAGCCCTGGCGGTGGATCAAACCACCCTCACCGGCATGCTCTGGGTCTCAGGTTTCAGTCTGATCGCCATGGCGCTGATCTACAAGCCGCTGCTGCTCGACACCCTTGATCCGCTGTTCCTGCAGACCGTCAGCTGCCTCGGCCCACTGGCCCATGGCGTGTTCCTGACCCTGGTGGTGCTGAACCTGGTGATCGGTTTCCAGGCCATCGGCGCCTTGATGGTGGTGGGCTTGATGATGCTGCCCGCCATCGCTTCACGCTTCTGGAGCCGACGCCTGCCGGTATTGATTGCGGTATCGGCAGTGCTGGGATGCCTGTCGGTATGGCTGGGGTTGTTGCTGTCGTTCTACTACTCACTGCCCAGCGGCCCGGCCATTGTGCTGGTGGCGGGCGCCGGGTATCTGCTGTCCGTGGTGTTCGGTCCGGTGCACGGCTTGTTGCGCCGCCCGCCTTTGCTTTCATCCCAATGAGGTGTTTCCCGATGCGCGCCCTACTCGTGCTGTTCAGTCTGCTACTGCCATTTTCGATGGCCCACGCCGCGGACAAACTCCAGGTGGTCACCAGCTTCAGTATTCTCGATGACATCACCCACCAGATCGGAGGCGATCATATCCAGATCAGCAACATGGTCGGCCCGGACGCTGACGCCCATACCTATGAACCCACCCCTGATGATGCCAAGGCTTTGCTCAAGGCCAAGGTCATCATCAAGAACGGTCTTGGTTTCGAGCCGTGGCTGGATCGCCTGGTCACCAGTACCGAAACCAAGGCCACGGTGGTCACGGCCAGCAAAGGCGTGATTTCCCACACCATGGAAGAAGATGGTGAAACCATTCCCGACCCGCACGCCTGGCACAACCTGGCCAACGCCGAAATCTATGTGAGCAACATCACCAAGGCGCTGGTGGCCGCCGACCCGGCCAACACCGACACCTACCTGCGTAATAGCCAGGCCTACCTGAAACAAATCCACCGTCTGCTGGCCGATGCCAAGGCCAAGTTCGGCGCGCTGCCGCCGGGCAACCGTCGCATCGTCACCTCCCATGACGCTTTCGGTTATCTGGGGCAGGCCTATGGTATTGAGTTCCTCGCGCCCCAAGGCTTATCCACCGAGCGTGACCCCTCGGCCGCCGAAGTCGCAGCACTGATCACCCAAATCCGCAAGGACAAAGTCAAAGCCGTGTTCATGGAAAACATCAAGGATGCGCGCCTGCTCAAGCAGATCGCTGATGAAAGCGGCGCACAGATCGGCGGCACGCTGTACTCCGACGCCCTTGCCGCAGAAGGCCCGGCCAGCACCTTTACCGGGCTGTTCGAATACAACCTCAATACCCTCTGCGCAGCCTTGAGCAAGCCATGATCCGCAAGAACCCTTCCGGCGACCTGCCGGTGATTGCTGAATCGGCCTACGTCGACAAAACCGCGATCATTTGCGGCAAAGTCATCATCGGCGAGAACGTGTTCGTCGGCCCCTATGCCGTGATCCGTGCAGACGAAGTCGACGCCAGCGGCGCCATGGACCCGATTACCATCGGCGCCAACTCCAACATCCAGGACGGCGTGGTCATCCATTCCAAGTCTGGCGCGGCGGTGACCATCGGCGAGTTCACCTCGATCGCCCACCGCTCCATCGTCCACGGCCCCTGCGCGGTCGGTGACCGCGTGTTTATCGGTTTCAACAGCGTGCTGTTCAACTGCGCCGTGGGCGATGGCTGCGTGGTGCGCCACAACTCAGTGGTCGACGGCCGCGACCTGCCCGCCGCCTTCTACGTGCCCTCCACCACCCGCATCGGGCCCAGCACCGACTTGTCGCAATTCCCGCCGGTGAGTGTCAGTGCCTCGGAGTTTTCCGAAGACGTGGCGCGCACCAACGTGGACCTCGTGCGCGGTTACAAAGCCTTGCAAAACGAGTTCTGAGCCACACGCGCTGGTTTCCGGGCACCTGGCCTGTCACAACGGCCAGGGACGTCCCTGCATGTTCTGCGTTAAGCGCGTGGCTTGACTGTTCCGCAATCGTTGCCCAGCCATTGGGCGTGGCTGTCCAGGCTGCCCTTCTGCTGGATGCCGGTGGCATTGAACGTACCGTTGACGGTGGTGGTGAATTCTTTCTGGCTCTGGAACGTCGCTACGCCTGTGCCTTGGGCTTTCGGGCAGCTGAAACGGAATTTCCACTGGTTGCCGCTCTTGTCGGTCACTTCCTGTTTGCAACCCGATTGAGGGTCGGTCAACGGGATGGAGTCGGACGCAACCTGGGCTGGGGTCAGGCACACCTGCACGCCCTTACCGGCCATGTTGATGCCTTGCTTTTCGAGCATGGCGCGCTGTTCAGGGGTCATCTGTTGCTTGAGCTGACCGAGGATCAGCGACAGATCCGGCAGGTCCTGGTTATCGACCTTCATATTGCTGGTGGTCAATTCCCACAAGCCCGGCGCCAACATCTGCGCCTGCGCCGCCACCGGCAGCGACAACCCAACAACCATGGCCAAACCTAGCAGACGAGCATTCATCGGGTAACTCCTGGGTAATTGTCGGCGTTAGACGCCGCAAAGCGGCCAGTGTTGCACGGCAAATAAAATAGCGACATTCGCCGTCGTTCATGGTCTGTTACGCACTGGACTGCCTGGAGTTACGTCGTTCATGGATTTCTTTGGCCCGCACCTGCTCGCCTACTTCATTGCCACGCTGCACGTTCTCGGGAGCCTCGCCGCAATTCACGCGGTACTGACTGTCCGCACCGCTCAAGGCTCGATCGCCTGGGCCTTGTCGCTGATGTTCATGCCTTACCTGACGCTGATCCCCTACCTGATTTTCGGCCGCAGCACCTTCGACGCGTACATCCAGGCCCGTCGCCAGGCCAACCAGGAAATGCACACGGCGATCACCGAACTGAACTGGCGCCCATGGGTAGAGGAAGCCCTAGCGGCACGCAACTCCAGCGCCTATGCCTCCCTGCGCGCCATGCCCAAGCTGGGGCGCATGCCGTGCCTGGCCAATAACGAAGTGCGCTTGCTGATCAATGGTGATGCCACGTTCGGCGCGATCTTCGAGGCCATTGGCAACGCCAAGACCGCCGTGCTGTTCCAATTCTTCATCATTCATGATGATGAACTGGGCCGCCAGTTACAGGCCCTGCTGAAGAAAAAAGCCGCCCAAGGCGTGGCGATCTACGTGCTGTACGACCGCATCGGCAGCCATGCACTGCCTCATCGCTACGTGCAGTCTCTGCGCGACGCCGGGGTGCAGGTCAAAGCGTTCGCCACCCGCAGCGGCTGGCTCAATCGTTTCCAGGTCAACTTCCGTAACCACCGTAAGATCGTGGTGGTGGACGGTCTTACGGGGTTTGTCGGCGGGCATAACGTCGGCGATGAATACCTGGGCAAAAAACCACCGTTGGCGCCATGGCGCGACACCCATGTGCAAGTCACCGGCCCGGTGGTGGCGTGCCTGCAGGAATCGTTTGCCGAGGACTGGTTCTGGGCTGCACGGGAACTGCCGCCACTGATACTGCCGGACGCTTATCCTGAAGACGGCGTGCTTTGCCAACTGCTCGCCAGTGGCCCGGCCGATCCCTATGAAACCTGCTCGCTGTTTTTCGTCGAGGCCATCCACGCGGCGACCGAACGGGTCTGGATCACCAGCCCCTACTTCGTTCCCGACGAAGCCGTGTTTGCAGCCCTGCGCCTGGCAGTGCTGCGTGGGGTGGACGTGCGCCTGCTGCTGCCATCGCGGCCCGACCACCGCATCGTATATGCCGCCTCGAGCCTTTACGCCATCGAAGCGGTGCGCGCAGGCGTGCGGGTCTTCCGCTACACGCCAGGGTTTCTGCATCAGAAGGTGGTGTTGGTGGACAGGGAAATCAGCGCTATTGGCAGCGCAAATATGGACAACCGTTCATTCCGGCTGAATTTCGAAGTGATGTTGCTGACGGTGGACGAAGCCTTCGCCAGCCAGGTTGAACACATGCTGCTGGACGATTTCGCCCTGTCCCATGAGGTCAGCCAGGAGGAAAGCCGTGAGACTCGCCGCCTGCAACAATTGGGGATGCGGGTGGCACGCTTGATCTCACCGATCCTGTAACAGACAAAATAGGGAAAAGTGGGAGGGGGCAAGCCCCTCCCACATTTGGATCTCCAGTATTCTGGAAAGCGGCTTAGCGATAGAGATCTTCCCGCGTCCAGGGCAGTTCATGGCTGCCATCGGCGTGAGGTTTCACCGCCAGGATCTGATGCAGGTTGATCCAACCCCGGGCAAACGCATAGGCGCAACCGGCCAGGTACAGGCGCCAGATGCGCAGTGCCTGCTCCGGTACCATCTTCGCCGCCGCTTCCAGGTTGTCTTCCAGGCGCTCGCTCCAATGGTCCAAAGTGCGTGCATAGTGCAAACGCAAACTTTCGACATCGACCACTTCCAGCCCGACTTCACTGATCTCAGCGGTCATCATCGCCAGGTGCGGCAGCTCCCCATTGGGGAACACGTAGCGTTCGATAAAGTCCCCGGCACCACGGCCTACTGGGCGGCCATCAGTGTGCTTGGCGGTAATGCCATGGTTCATCACCAGGCCACCTTCGCGTACGGCGCCAAACAGGGTTTGGCAATACTGCGCCAGGTTGGCGTGGCCGACGTGTTCGAACATGCCCACGCTCACCACTTTGTCGAAACGACCGTCCTGGGGCAGGTCGCGGTAATCAAGGAGTTGCAGGTCGACCTGATCTTCCAGTCCTTCGGCTTTCACGCGCTCCTTGGCCAGCGCCAGTTGCTCCTTGCTCAGGGTGATGCCAAACACCTTGACCCCGAATTCCCGCGCCGCAAACCGCGCAAGTCCGCCCCAACCACAACCCACATCGAGCAGATACTCACCCGGTTGCAGCCGCAATTTGCGGCACAGGTGGCGGAATTTGTCTTGCTGGGCCTGGTCGATTGATTCGCTGCCGGTTTCGAAATAACCGCAGGAATACGCCATGTCCTGATCCAGCCAGAGCTGGTAGAACTCGTTGGACAAGTCGTAGTGATAGGAAATGGCTGCCGCGTCGGTGGCCTTGTCATGGATCGAGCGCACCGGCCGGCTGCCTTCGTCGTCATCGACCAAGGCGTGACTCAATTCATCACAGACCCGGATTACTTCGGAGATGGAGCCTTCCAGCTCCAGTTTGCCTTCGACGAAAGCTTCGCCCAGAGCGTCGAGCGTTGGATGGCTAAGCTTGGACACGACCGTGGGATCCTTGACCACGATGGTCACACTGGGCTCGGGGCCCAAGTTGAATTCATGGCCGTCCCAGAGTCGAAGACGCAGCGGTAGCTGAAGATTCTGTAAGGCCGGTGGAAGTTGCGCGAGCATGAGTAGTCCCCCCTTGTTTCAGACGTCTGCAGTGAGGGTAGACCATCCCAAACAAAGTAGGAAGCTATCGATCGATAGCACCTTTCTATGGCACTCGTCGCTCGAGCAAACCGTCCTGGATCCACTGTTTCAGCCATGTGACCGCTTGCAGTGGTGCGCCCTCTTCATAAGTGACTGCCAACTGGGCACACAGTTCTGAAAAACTCCAACCGGCGGTCACCATCCCCGCCAGAGCAAAGGCTTCTCCGGGCTCCAGGCTGCGGTAGTGGCACACATTCTCATGGCGCCACACCAGGCAGAGTTGCGCCAGATTCAGAGCTTGGCTGCCGGGGAAATCCGATTCATCCTTGCTGGCCCGCCAGATCGCCACCGTATTGAAACGGCAAAGCAACTGCTGCACTGAAGGCGCGAGGATGACCTGCAACGTCGGCCAGTCTTCCGGCGCCAGTTGCGCCATGTCATTCAGGGTCAGCGGCGCACCCTGGGGCGCATCAAACGCCAGGGTGAACGCCCACTCCAAGCGCGCCATTTCAGCCAGCGGCGCACTTTGTTCTGCGACCAGGTACTCAAGGATAAACACTGCAAAGCGCTCACCCAGCCAGCGCAGGCTGTAGTGGGCCGAGGGATATCGACGGATATAGGCTTGGGTCAGCAAGGCAAACTCATCATCTCCCAGCCAATACCAAATGGCGCCGAAGTCATGGCGCAGCACTTCCTGCAATCGCGACAGGTAGGCGTTGTGATAAATGGCCAGCCCCGTGTCTACGTCCAGCGTCGGCCCACCCAGCAAGGTGGCGGCAAAGCTACTATTGGCGACGGACGTTTCGGATAACAGATGCTGCTCAAAAGCCAATTGCCAGTCGATCAGGCGCATAGCGATCTCCGGGCCAAGGCGCTGGCACCCAGTTCACGGGCCTTGCTCAATTCGGTGAGTAACTCTTCGAACGGCGGGAAATGGTCATCGCGCTCCAAGAGTGTCGACACCGGACCAAAATGCTCCAGGGTCTGCTGATACAGCGCCCATACCGGGTCGCACACCGGATGGTCATGGGTGTCGACCACGTAGTGGCCGTAGTCCATATGCCCCGCCAGGTGCAGTTGGCGGATGCTCTCGGGCGGCAGGTTGCGAATAAACGTCCAGGCATCGAACCCATGGTTACGCGAGCTGACGTAGACGTTATTGACGTCCAACAACAACTGGCAACCGCTCAGGTGGGCCAGGGCGTTGAGGAATTCCCACTCGGTAAAGTCATCGGCCTTGGAGCGCACATAGCTGGAGACGTTTTCCAGTACCAGCGGGCGCTGCAACACATCCTGCACCTGACGCACACGCCCGGCCACCTGGTAGAGGCTTTCTTCGGTGTAGGGCAGAGGCAGCAGGTCATGCAACTGGTGCGCGTTGCCGCGGCTCCAGCACAGGTGATCGGAAATCCACGCCGGCTGGATGCGCTCGGCGAGCTGTTTGATTTGCTCCAGGTATTCGGTATCGAGGGCATGGGGCCCGCCGATGGACAAGGACACCCCGTGCATCACCAAGGGATAGCGCTCGGCTATGGCATCCAGGTAGTACAAGGCTTTGCCGCCCGGCACCAGATAATTCTCGGAAATCACTTCGAACCAATCCACCGCAGGAGATTGCGCCAGGATCTGCTCATAGTATTCGTTGCGTAAACCCAGGCCATAACCCAGGGAGGGGAAGGAACTGCTCATCATGAACTCCCGCAAAAGTGTCCGCAGCGGTGGAGCGGGACCGCTACGGTTGCACTCGGTTGTCGCTTACTCGCCGACTTTGCCGCCAGCCTCGTCGCAAGCAGCCTTGGTCATAGCCTTGAAGCCGTGGCCTTTGCAGACAGCCTGGCCTTTGCAAGCGTTTTCGGCGGTCTTGCAATCGTTCATGCCTTTGCAGGAGGTGACGCCGTAGCAATGAACCGAAGCGTCGGCAGCCTGTACCTGGGTGGCGACACCGGCAAACATGGAAGCGGCAGCGATTGCCAGGGCTGCACCGGAAACGGCTTGTTTGATGTTCATTGTGTAGTCCTCATAAATCGGTAGTGGAGTCGGTCTGAACGGATTGCTCAGTCTCGACACACCACTAGAGTGAGGCCCCCCAACGGCGTTACAGCCGTATGCAAATATTTCTGAAATTACTCATCGAGCTTCAACAGCGGCTCCTGGAAGCGCAATAAACGCCCGGCGTTACCCAGTACCAGCAAGGTACTGAGATTATGCAGCACCGCCGCAATCATGGCGCCCGCCGCACCCAGCCAGCCAAAGGCAGCGAACACTACGATGGCCAGGGTCCAGCCCAAGCCGATGATCACGTTCACCTGCAACGTCTGCCGGCACTGGCGACTCAAGCGCACACAGGTGCCCAGGCGGCGCAAGTCGCTGCCGATCAACACCACGTCCGCCGACGCCAGGGCGATGTCGGCGCCGCCCGCACCCATCGCCACACCGACCACACCGGCCTTGAGCGCCAGGGAGTCGTTGATGCCATCGCCCACCACCATCGGCCGGAAGCCGCTGCTGATTTCTCCCAGCACGCGGTTGAGCTTGTCTTCCGGCAGGGCCTGGGCTTCAACATCACTGATGCCCACATCCAGCGCCAGGCTATCGGCCACGCTTTGGCGGTCACCGGTCAGCAGCAGTTGGCGGCCCAGGCCCAAGTCGCGCAGTTCTTGCAGGGCCTGGCGCGCTTCCGGCTTGACGCTGTCGGCCAGCAGCAACCAGGCCAGGAACTCGCCGTTCAACGCCAGCCCGGCGATCGGGCCGTCATGGGTGGGAACGCCGGTAGTGACGATGCCCAACTGTTCGAACAATTCCGGGCGCCCGAGCGCCGCTTCGCCCTGCTCGGTCTGTGCCATTACGCCCAAGCCTTGGCGCTCGCGAATGTCGGTGAGTGCCAGCATTTGTTCCTGGGTCGCCAACCCCGCTAACGCTCGGCTGACCGGGTGACTGCTCGCAGAACCGAGGCTGGCCGCCAGGTTCAGCAACGCCTGGCGATCCGGCGCGGTGGTGTCGATAGACTGCAGGCGCAAAGTGCCGAAGGTCAGGGTGCCGGTCTTGTCGACCACCAGCGACGTCAGGTCGGCCAGCTCTTCAAGGAACGCCGAGCTACGAATCAGAATCCCGTGGCGCGCCGCCACGGCGATCCCGGCAATCGCGGTGGCCGGCGCCGACAATACCAACGCGCACGGGCACGCTGCCACCAACACGGCAAGCATGGCCTGGGCGTCATTGGTGACAAACCAGGTCACCGCCGCCAGCAACAGCACCAGCACCATATAGCTGCCGGCATAACGCTCCAGCAGCCGGGTGATCGGCGGCTTGGAACGCTCGGCGTTCTGCATCAGTGCGATGACTTTGCCCAGGGTCGACTCATTGCCGGTGCGCGTCACTTCAAGGCGTAACAAACCATCGAGGTTGATCGCGCCTCCAAACACCTGCACGCCGACGTTGGCTTCCAATGGCACCGACTCGCCGGTAATCGGCGCCGTATCCAGGCTCGCCTGGCCGGACAGCACTACACCATCGGCCGGCACGCGGTCACCGGCGCGCACTTCGACGATATCGCCGGTATTCAGGGTGCCGTTATCCACTTCGGTAATGGTGCCGTCCGCCTGCACCAGGCGGGCGTGGCTGCGGGTGAGTTTGCCCAAGGCATGGATCGCTTCCTGGGAGCCGATCACACTGCGCTCTTCCAGCACATGCCCGAAGATCATGATGATCGGCAACAGCGCTGCGGTGAGCAGATCGCCGGTAGCCCAGGCGCCGAGCATGGCCAGGGCAATCAATTGGTCGGTAATGCCGTGCAGGCTCGGGAAGCGCAGGCTGTACCAGGCCGAACGCATCACCGGTACCGCCACCAACAGCGAGGCCACGCCCAGCAGCAACTGGCTCACGCCGTTCTGGTCCGGCGCCAGCCAGCGCCAAACCAGGCCCAGTACCAGCAGCCCCAAGGCGAGCATGGCCAGGGTCAATTGCCGGGCAGCGCTACGCTGCTCGGCGGAAGTCAGCATGGGTGCGCTCATTGTTCGGCTCCCTGGATGATCAAGCGGGAGTCGTCTTTGGGGTCGACGGTGGTGACGGAGCCGGCCTGACCGAGAATCTTCGGCATGCGCTCGCGGTACAGGCGCAACAGCAGGCCTGGGTCTTTTACCTGGGCCAGGCTGGCGACAGTAGCCGTTTGCGCCTGGGCATTGGCCAAGCGTTCGCTGGCCTGGGCGTGGGCGACTTGCACCTGGCGGTCAGCTTCCTGATTAGCGCTCTGGGTGAGTTTTTCCGCTTCGGTGCGCGCATTGGCCACGGCTTTATCGGCTTGCTGGCTGGCGGTCAGTACCGCATTGAAAGCATTCACCGCCGGGCCCGGCAGGCTCGATTGCACATCGACGCGGGTGACTTCGACGCCCAGGCCCAAACCGCTGGCGGTCAACTGCGCCAGGCGTTTGTTAATGCCCTGCACCAGATCGCCGCGCAGCCGCTCGCGGCGTTCGGCGGCGCCATTGTCGCTGCCGATCAGTTCCGGGCGGGCTACCAGGATGGTGTCCAGATCCCGCGCCGCGGTGAGGGCCACAGCGCTGCGGGTCACCAGCCGATCCAGGGCAGGCAACACGTGCTCGCCTTGCAATACGAAAGCGTAGGGCTCGGTCACCTTATAGAAAACCCGCACGTCCAACTGCACTACCCCGGCATCGCCAGTCAGCAGATAACCGGAGCCAGCCAAGGCATCGCTCAACGGCGTAGCGAAACTGGCCACGCGATCAGCCTGCAGCGCCGCGTCGGAACGTAGCAGGTTTTCTACCCGGCGCTCGATCACCCGGTCCGCCGCCGGCAGCAACACCACCTGCTCAAAGGGTTGCGGCCAAGCCAGCAACAGACCGGCGTTCTGAATGCGATCAAGGGCGCCAAAGTGCAAGACCACGGCACGGTTCTGCGGGTCGATCTGACGCACATTGGAAAAGGCCCAGGCCAACGCCGCCAACACGGTGACCGCGTACAGCGCCAGGAAAGTCAGGCGCCCGGCCTGGATCCATGGGCTGTCCGGGCTGTCACGCTCGCTCATGGCTGGATGTCCTTCGGCCCGTCCACCAGGGCGCGAAACGGCGCAGCGTCGGTACGCAGGATGATCTTGGTGCCCGGGGTAACCACAGTACCCAAGGTGTCCAGCGAGCGCAGCAGGTTGTACAGCTGCGGATTACCGGCGTAGGCGCGGCCATAAATCTGCGCGGCTTCGACCCGCGATTGCGCTTCGATATCGGCGGCCTTCACCGTGGCATCGGCCTGCACGATGCGCGCATCACGCTCGGCGGCGGAGCGGATTTGCGCCGCCTCGCGCTTGCCCACGGCAGTGCGTTCAGTGGCGATGGTTTCCCGCTCGGCGCGCATGCGGTCGACCGTGGCGGTGAGGGTCACCGATGGCAACGTCAGGCGCTCGATGCCGACTTGGGCCACACGCACGCCATAAGTGGTGAGCAATTGTTGATCAATCTGCTGGCGCAACTGCGCTTCGAAATCAGCAATGCGCACTTGGCTGGCATCGGTATTGATCAGGCTGGACAAGTCAAAGCTGGCCGCGGTGGTCTCCAGCGCCGAACCGACGAAGGTGCGGATCTGCCGTGCCGCTTCATCCGGCTGGTTCTGCACCGCGCGCATAAAGCGCTGCACATTGTCGGCATCGCCCTGTACCTGCCACGCCACATAGGCCTGCACGATAATCCGCAGGCCATCGCGGGTGCCCACATCCTGCAAGCCGCTGGACGTGGTGCGCAGGCGCAGGTCCACCGGGATCGCCGCTTCGAACGGTGCCGGCCAGCGCCAGCCCAGGCCCGGTTCCAACAGCACTCGTGCGGGGTTGCCGAAGCGGGTAATCACCGTGGCCTCGCCGGAGCGCACCTGCACCAGGCTCGCCGCTGCCGCGGCAAACAGTACCAGCAACACCGCCCAGGCCATGCGGCGCCAAGGAAAAGGCCCGCTCGCCTGCTCATCGCCGTGATGATGATGGTGGTGGCCGTGATGATGGTGATGACCGTGATCGTGAGAATGAGCGCTCAACAGACAGACTCCTTATTGAACGGCTTTGCGCGGCACCGACGGATCGGCGGGCAAAGTAAAAGAACGCAGATCGATCGTCGGCGCGCTGCCGGCGCCCAAACGATGATCCAGAATAAGCAGCTTGGCGTGGGCCAGGCCCTGGCTCAGTTGCCCCAGGTACTGTTCCAGCACAAAAGCCTGGCCGGCAGCGGCATAGGCTTTTTGTTCGGCAGCAAAGCGCAGGTTCGCCGCTTGCGCGCCGGCATTCACTTCACGGGCGCTGGCCTGGGCTTGATCCCGGGCTGTGCTGGCTTGCAACAGCGCCTGGTTGGTCTGCTCGCTGGCTGCACCGCGTTCCCGGGCGATCAGGGCCTGGACGCCGATCTGCGCGGCTTGCACACCGTGGTAAGCGTTGGCGGCACCGGCCGGCGGGTGGATCGCCTCCACCACCGTAGCGAGGATTTCCACACCGCTGTCGAGTGTTTGCAGGTCGGCTTGCACGCCGCGACCAATTTCGTCGGCGAGGCTGGTGCGTTGTTCACCGAGCAATTCGTCAAGGGTGCGCGAGGCGAAGTCATGCACCAGGATGCGGCTGGCGGTGCTGCGGATCAGGGTCGGGATATCAGCGCTGTTATAGGTGGCGGCGAGCGCGGCCTGGTCGGTAAGGCCGATACGGTAGACTAAACGCACGTCCATATTGACGATCTGGAAGCCCTGCTTATCGCCGCTGCTGCTGGCAATGACCTGGGATTTGTCGTTCACATGGCTGGCGTCCCACAGGCGGTTGGCGATCAATGGCGCCGGGCCTTCGGCAGCGGCCAACTCTGGTGTGGCGGCTTCGCTGACGTTGGTCGCCAGCTCGTGCACCACGCCGTTTTCGACGTTCAGCACACGGCCCAACGGCCACGGCAAACCCGCATGCAAGCCGGGGCCGAACACTTCGACCGGTTTGCCAAAGCGCTCATAAATCCCACGCCCTTGCAGGGGCACCTCATGCACGCCGGTCAGCGCCCAGCCGACCGCCAGCACCGCCAGCAGCACCGGCAAAAACGCCCGGCGCATGTAGGTAAAGGCCCAGATCTGGCGCAGATCGATACCGAAACGGTTGTGCAGCTCATGTTGCAACGCCAGCAAGGGTTGTGGCGGCCAACGCAGCAGGCCGGCGATAAAACTCTGCGCCATCAAGCGCGGTTCGAGACGCGGCTGGCGTGGGCTGAACAGCGACAGTACGCCTCTGAGCAAGAACTCCAACGCCACCAGCGTCGGCAACAGGCCGACAAGTGTCGCCAGACGCAGTGGCCAAACCGACTCGGCATTGGCAAACAGCAGGCAGATTGCACTGACCAGCAGGCAGATAATCGCCACCCGGCTCAACTGCGCCAGCTGTGAAGCTTCCGGCCATTGGGCGGCGGTTTCCTGGGCGAGGCGACGTTCAAACACCAGCAGACCGAACGCCAGCGCCAACGCCAGCGCCGCGCCGATGCTTGCCGATTGACCGACGGCCGCCGCGGGCAAGGCCAGGTTCCAGAACTGGGTAACACTGACCAACGCCAGCAGGGCCCAGCCACCCAACCACAATACCGGCGCGCCGACCTGGGCCAGCAGACCATTGCCGAAACGGTTGATCAGGCCCTTGTGCCAAGTGGTGGGCTCGCTGGGTTCTTCGTTCAGTTCGGTGCTTGGCGCCTCCAGCGCCTGGGCGCGCCAATCGGCCACCCACCAGGCCGACTGTAACCCGGCTACCAGCACCAACAGGGCCGAAGCGCAGTTGATCAACACCACCGGCCAGATCGACAGTGGCGCAAACAACGCCACGAACAACGCCAGTACCCAAGCACTGATGGCCAGGGCCGTCAGGCTGATGCCGGCCTGGCGCAGTCGGCGGGCATGGAACAACCCCTGCTGAAAACGTGCAAGGCCCTCAACCGAGGCGCCGTCAGCTTCTAGATCCACTTGCATCCACTCAACGCCCGCTTGTACATAATTCGTTACGATATAACACGAAGCGTGAAATTTTTGTTCGCTTTTGAACCCAGCCTGGATCCCCTGTGGGAGGGGGCTTGCTCCCGATGGCATTGGGTCAGTAAGTAGATGGGTTGGCTGATGCACCGCTATCGGGAGCAAGCCCCCTCCCACATTTGTCTCACGGTGTTCTCTGGATTGTGACTAACCCCCTATAAACACGAGCTATCACTAGTGTCGGCGGCAATAAGTCGGCACACTCCTGAACAGTTTTTCGCGGGCCCACGGACAAGGAAGCGCCACCCCCCATGATTTCCATCTACCAACTCAAACCGCGGTTCCAGAACCTGCTGCGCCCCCTCGTGCAGCGTCTCTACGACAACGGCACCACCGCCAACCAGATCACCGTTCTGGCCGGGGTGATTTCTCTGCTGGTCGGCGCCTTGATTGCCGGCTTTGCCCAGCACCTCTGGCTGTTTGCGCTGATCCCGCTGTGGATGATTGTGCGCATGGCGCTCAACGCCATCGACGGCATGCTCGCCCGGGAGTTCGGCCAGCAGTCACGCCTAGGCGCCTACCTCAATGAACTGTGCGACGTGATTGCCGACAGCGCGTTGATCCTGCCCTTTGCCTTGATCCCCGGCGTGAGCCTGGCGCCGGTACTGCTGGTGACGCTGCTGGCGGTATTCAGCGAGTACGCCGGAGTGCTGGGGCCGATGGTGGGTGCATCGCGCCGCTATGACGGGCCGATGGGCAAGAGTGATCGCGCCTTCGTACTCGGTGTGCTGGCCACCGGTGTGGCGTTGGGCTGGCTCGGCGCGGGCTGGGTCGAGGCGGTGATGTGGCTGGTGGCTGCCCTGCTCGCCTACACCTTGGTCAACCGGGTACGTCAGGGCCTCAAAGAACAACAACACACTCCCCCTTCTGCATAAGGATTTTGCGATGCGCGAACAGCAACAGCACACCTGCAGCACCCATGATGGCGTCGAGCTTTTCTATCGGCACTGGCCGGCGACCGCCACCGCGGGGCCGCGCAAGGCAATCCTGTTGTTCCATCGCGGCCATGAACACTCCGGGCGTATTGCCCACCTGGTAGATGAATTGGGCTTGCCGGAGTTTGATTTTTTCGCCTGGGACGCCCGCGGCCACGGCCAGTCGCCCGGCGAGCGCGGTGACAGCCCCAGCTTTGCCACCAGTGCCCGTGATGCGCAGACCTTCTGTGACCACATCGGCGCCACGTATGGCATCGAAGAGGAAAACCTCGCCGTGATCGCCCAAAGCGTCGGCGCGGTGATAGCGGCCACCTGGGTCCACGACTATGCGCCGAAAATCCGCGCCCTGGTGCTCGCCTCGCCGGCCTTCAAGGTCAAGCTGTACGTGCCCTTCGCCCGCCCAGGCCTGGCCTTGATGCGCAGGTTCCGGGGCAACTTTTTCGTCAACAGCTACGTCAAGGCCAAGTTCCTCAGCCATGACCCGGAGCGCGTAGCGTCCTACGACAGCGATCCGTTGATCACCAAGGCTATCTCGGTGAATGTGCTATTGGGCCTCTACGAAGCAGCGGATAGGGTTGTAGCCGATGCCCAGGCGATCCAGGTGCCAACCCAGCTGCTGATCTCCGGCTCCGATTTTGTGGTGCACCGTAAACCCCAGCAGCAATTTTTCGACCGGCTTGGCAGCCTGAAAAAAGAGCTGCATATCCTCCCCGGTTTTTTCCACGACACCCTCGGCGAACGTGACCGTGCCGTGGCCGTGAACAGCGCCAAGCGCTTTATCCTGCAGAACTTCGCTCTCCCGCTGGATCGCGCCTGTCTGCTGGACGCCGACAAACTTGGCGCCACCTGCGCCGAATCCGAATCCCTTGCCGCACCGTTGCCACGCAATTCCCTGCGCGACCTGTACTGGCGCATGACCCGCGCCAGCATGGGCCTGGGCAAGAATCTGTCGGACGGAGTAAAGCTGGGCTTTGACACCGGTTTCGACTCCGGCAGCACCCTGGACTACGTGTACCGCAACAAACCCACCGGCAAGGGCGGCCTGGGGCGGATGATCGACACCAACTACCTCAATTCCATCGGCTGGCGCGGTATTCGTCAGCGCAAGCTGAACGTCGAAGAGCTGCTGCGCCTGGCGATGGCCAAGCTGCGTGAGGATGATCGCCAAGTACGTATTGTCGATATTGCCGCCGGCCACGGCCGTTACATTCTGGAGGCTTTGCAGGGCGTGTCGCCGTTGCCGGAATCGATCCTGCTGCGCGACTACAGCGACATCAACGTGCGCGACGGTGGCGCACTGATCCTCGAGAAGGGCTTGGGGGACATCGCCCGGTTCGTCAAAGCCGATGCGTTCGACCGCGCCGACCTGGCCGCCCTGGAACCCAAGCCGACCTTGGCCGTGGTGTCGGGCCTGTATGAATTGTTCGCCGATAACGCCATGGTCGGCGGCTCACTGGCAGGCTTGGCCGAAGCCGTGGAACCGGGCGGTTATCTGGTGTACACCGGCCAGCCATGGCACCCGCAACTTGAGCTGATTGCCCGTGCACTTACCAGCCACCGCCAGGGCCAGGCCTGGGTGATGCGTCGGCGCAGCCAGGCGGAAATGGACCAGCTGGTCGAGGCCGCGGGTTTTCGCAAGATCACCCAGCGCGTGGATGACTGGGGCATTTTTACGGTGTCCCTGGCACAGAAGATCTAAACATGCGTGAACCCGGTTTATTGAAACCAGCGGTCCTCTGGCTGCTGCTGTTGGCGCCACTGTTTTTCAGCACCTATGGCTTTGCCAACTGGGTCACCAGCCAGCGCAGCGACGTCGGCACGCTGGTGTTTGGCTGGGAAACCCATATGCCGTTCTGGGCCTGGACTATCGTGCCCTATTGGTCCATCGACCTGCTCTACGGCTTCTCACTGCTGTTGCCCAATACCCGTCATGAGCTGAAACAACATGCGCTGCGCCTGCTGAGCGCGCAGGTCATAGCCGTCGGTTGCTTCCTGATCTGGCCGCTGCGCTTCACGTTCGAACGGCCGGAACTGGACGGCGTGTTCGGCTGGCTGTTCGCGGTGCTGGCCGGTTTTGACAAGCCCTTCAACCAGGCGCCGTCCCTGCATATCGCGCTGCTGGTGATCCTGTGGGTCATGTATCAGCGGCACACCCAGGGGGTATGGCGCTGGCTGGTACACGGCTGGTTCGCGTTGATCGGCATTTCGGTGCTGACCACTTATCAACATCACTTTATCGACTTACCCACAGGCGCCCTCGCAGGATGGTTGTGCGTATGGCTATGGCCAGTAGAACACCCAAGCCCCTTGTTGAATGCGCGACTGACGCGCAATCCCCAACGCTGGCGACTGGGAGTGCGCTATGGGCTAGGCGCATTGATATTGGCGGTGCTTGCCTTCGGCCTCGGCGGCGGCTGGCTGTGGCTGCTGTGGCCGGCGGTTTCCCTGGTGTTGATCAAGGCCAACTACTTCGTGCTAGGCGCGTCAGGCTTTCAAAAACGCGAAGATGGCCGTCTTACTCCCGCCGCGCGCTGGCTATATGCACCCTATCTAGCTGGCGCGTGGATCAATTCACGCCTGTGGACACGCAAACATCCACAGCCCGATGTGATTGTGGATAACGTCTGGCTCGGACGTATCCCCACATCGCGCCAGCAGGGTTCATTCAAGGCCATTGTCGATCTGTGCGCCGAACTGCCGATTAATCCACAGGGCCGTGCTTATGCCTGCGTGCCCGTGCTTGACCTGATCGCACCAACACCCGACGAATGCCTGAAAGCTGCGCACGCTATCGAGCAACTACGCCAGCAAGGCCCTTTGCTGGTGTGCTGCGCCCTTGGTTATTCTCGCAGCGCCACGGCCGTCGCCGCCTGGCTGTTGAACACGCGGCGCGCCGCCACGGTTGATCAAGCACTGACTATCATTCGTACAGCACGGGCCAATGTGGTCCTACACCCCGCACACCGTGAAGCTTTGGAGGGTTTGCCCCATGCCGGCTGATATGGAACTCCAAGTGGTCGCCAGCTTACTGCGCCGTGGCCGTTCGCTGGATCAGTTATCCACAGGCCTGACGCTGCTCGGCGTACTGTTCGGCCTTGCCCAGCTATTGTTGGCGAGTATCTCGACGATCTGCCTGCTGCTCGCCCTGTGGATGATCGTACTGGGCCTGCTGCAAAAATACTGGGCATTGCGCGTGGCCTTCGACGCCGACCTGTTCGCCCTGCTGGCCCGCGACACCACACGCACACCGGATCTCGACCAGGCCCTGCAAACCCTTGGCCTGCAATCGCCCAAACGCGCCGACCGGCCCTGGACCGAACGCCGTCGTGGCGCGCTCAAACTGTTGCGCAAACAAGCCTGGTTGCTGGGCGCACAAGCGCTGCTGACCCTGGGCGTCATCCTCGCCAGCCCTTGGCTGCCTTTCGCCGGATAAGGAATCCCCATGTTCGAACCCGTGGTCGCCACGCTGATTACCTCCATGGCCCGCACCGTCACCGGCGCTCGCAGCCTGTGGCTGGGGTGCGCGCCAGTGCCGGTGCAGCGCATCTATTTCGCCAACCACAGCAGCCACGGCGACTTCGTGCTGGTATGGGCGTCGCTGCCGCAGAACCTGCGCAAGTTCACGCGCCCGGTGGCCGGCAGTGACTACTGGAACAAGAGCGCCTTGCGCCGCTACATCATCAACCGGGTGTTCAACGGTGTGCTGATCGACCGCGAGCGCAAAGAGCCAGTGGATAACCCACTGATGCCCATGCTCGCGGCCCTGGAAAGCGGCGATTCGTTGATCATCTTTCCAGAAGGCACGCGCAATCTGGAGGATGGCTTGCTGCCGTTCAAAAGCGGCTTGTACCACTTGGCAAAGAGTTACCCACAGGCCGAATTGGTCCCTGTGTGGATAGCCAACTTGAACCGGGTCATGCCCAAGGGTCGCGTATTGCCATTGCCGTTGTTATGCACCACCAGCTTCGGTGCCCCCCTGCAACTGGAAGAAGGCGAAGACAAAGCCGCCTTCCTTGCCCGCAGCCGCGACGCCCTGCTCGCCCTTGCCCCGGAGCATTCCTGAGATGGATAGCCAAACCCTGATGTTATTCGGCGGCATCGGCGCGATCCTGGTCATCGCCTCGTTGATTGGCCTGATCCTCAAACTGCGCACCCGTGGAAGCCCCAATGCGGTGATCGACAACCTCAACGCCCGCATCAACGCCTGGTGGGTGATGGTGGTGGTGATCGGCATCGCCTTCTGGCTCGGCACCGGCGCGGTGATCCTGTTGTTCTATGCCGTGTCGTTCTACGCCCTGCGAGAATTCCTCACCCTCACCCCAACCCGCCGCAGCGACTACCCGGCCCTGGTGGCCGCGTTCTACCTCGCCCTGCCGCTGCAATATGTGCTGATCTACGCCGACTGGTATGGGCTGTTCTCGATCTTCATCCCGGTGTACGTGTTCCTGCTGCTGCCGATCCTCGCCTCCCTGGGCGGCGACAGCACACACTTCCTGGAACGCGCCTCGAAGGTGCAATGGGGGCTGATGATCGCGGTGTTCTGCGTGTCCTTCGTCCCCGCCCTGCTGACGCTGGACATTCCTGGCTACGAAGGCCGCAACCTGTTGCTGATCGCCTACCTGGTGATCGTGGTGCAACTGTCAGACGTATTGCAGTACGTATGCGGCAAGCTGTTCGGCAAACACAAGATCGCGCCCAACCTGTCACCGTCGAAAACCGTGGAAGGTTTTGTCGGCGGGATACTGTTGTCGTCACTGATCGGTGCAGCGCTGTGGTGGACCACGCCGTTCAACCCTTGGCAGTCGTTCCTGATCGCGCTGCTGATCAACTTGCTGGGCTTTGCCGGCGGGATTGTGATGTCGGCGATCAAGCGTGACCGCGGCGTGAAGGATTGGGGGCATATGATCGAAGGGCACGGCGGGATGCTGGATCGGCTCGATTCGGTGTGCTTTGCGGCGCCGATATTCTTTCACCTCGTACGCTACTGGTGGACCTGAGCCACCCCTTTCTCAAACCCAATGCCCCATGTAGGAGCGAGCTTGAACTGGTCAAGTAATCTTGGACACTGATTAAGGTTCACGCCGCCAACCTTTCCTTCGAGACCGGCGACCGGTAGTCGTTGTAGCTATGAGGTCTGCTGATGTTGTAGCGCGAGACATAGCGCTGCACGTCTGCTCGGGCCTCATGTTCGAGTTTGTAACCCGCTTCAGGCACCCACTCCGACTTCAAACTGCCAAAGAAACGCTCCATTGGAGCGTTGTCCCAGCACTCGCCTTTACGACTCATGCTTTGCCTAAATCCATGTTTCAGCAGCAAATTTCTGAATTTATGACTGGTGTACTGACAACCTTGGTCAGAATGAAACAACACATCCTGAGGATGGCCACGTAGCTCCACTGCCATGCCTAGTGCTTCGCAGGTCAGGTTGGCATCGGAAATCATCGAGAACGACCAGCCTACGATCCTGCGAGCGTACAGATCCAAAATGGCTGCGAAGTACATCCACCGCTTGCCGACCTTGATGTAAGTCACGTCGCCACACCACACCTGATTAACCGCCGTCACGTCAAATTTCCGCTTGAGCATGTGCGGCGCTACCAAGGCCTCCACGCCCGGCGACTTGTACTTATGGCGCCTGCGCTGACGACTAGCGATGCCAGCTTCACGCATCAAACTGCGAGCCATGTAACGTCCGATACGATGCCCTTTGGCTTGTAGCTCCTTGGACAAAGTACGTGCGCCGGCCGACTCTCTGGACGCCTTGTGGTGCCTGACCAGCGCGGCTTTGAGCTTGTCCCGTTCGGGATTTGCTCTGCCTTTGCGCTGGCGCCAGGCGTAGAAGCTACTGCGGTTGATCCCAAACACCCGACAACACCTTTTAACGCCGTACTGCTCGTCCAGCTCATCGATCAGCGTGAATGATCTTTGGCGTCCAAAAGCAGGAGAGCACTGGCCTTTTTTAGGATTTCGATATCCAGGTCTTTCTCTCTAAGCAGAGCTTTGAGCCTCTGGATTTCTCGTTGATCAGCGGTAATCGCCTTGGCCCCTACCGGAGTCGAGCCCAAGCGTTCTTTTTGCACTTGATCGATCCAGCGGCGTAGGGCTGTGGGGCCGATATCCAGGCTGGCACAGACCTCAGTAACCGGCTGGCCTTCATCCAGCACCATGCTGGCAGCCTTGAGCTTGAACTCACTCGAATAAGATTTACGCATATCCAAACACCTCATATTTGGGCGCTATCATAGCGCCCGATTGAAGTGTCCAAAATCATTAGGCCAGTTCAGCTTGCTCGCGAAAAACTCACAGGCGCCGCGTTTATTCAGAAAGCACGCGTTATTGTTGACGTTTTTCGCGAGCAAGCTCGCTCCTACAGTAAATGCGGCTGCGGGCTCTTTAAACAGTGATCTCGATATAGCTGGACTCGCCGCCGCCTGTCGCACCTGACAGCCAGCCCCAAACGAAACTCAGCGTGGTGCGCCCGGTGTGATCCACACCGACCGTGCCGCGTGACCACCCAGCGAGCAATTCCCCTTCCAAGGTCAGGCAGTGATAGAGCAGCTCGATGGTATCTGGGCCGGTCACCCTTCCGATCTGCGTACCCAGACGAATCCGGCCACCCTGGTAAGTGCTGGAAATCACGCTGTCTTCGACGTGGTAATGAAACACGGTGCCGGTACCGGACAACCCTTGGGCGTTGTTGGCGACCACGAACCGACGATTGTGCAAAAGTGCGTGGACGATAACAGGAGGGTTTTGCATCAATACGCATCCTTGAATTGAGCGAATCCAAAACGTAAAAAAGGGGCTGTTGAAAACAGCCCCTTTTGGGTACGTCAGTAAGGCTTACTCCACTGTCACCGACTTCGCCAGGTTACGCGGCTGGTCAACGTCAGTGCCTTTGAGCACGGCAACGTAGTACGACAGCAACTGCAGCGGGATGGTGTAGAGGATCGGCGACAGGGTGTCGTGGATGTGTGGCATGTTGATCACGTGGGTGCCCTCACCATTGGTCATGCCCGCCTTCTCGTCCGCGAAGACGATCAGTTGGCCGCCACGGGCGCGGACTTCCTGCAGATTGGACTTGAGCTTCTCCAGCAGTTCGTTGTTCGGCGCGACGGTGACCACCGGCATGTCATCATCCACCAGGGCCAATGGGCCGTGCTTGAGCTCGCCGGCCGGGTAGGCTTCGGCGTGGATGTACGAGATTTCCTTGAGTTTCAGCGAACCTTCCATCGCCACCGGGTATTGCGCGCCACGGCCCAGAAACAGGGTGTGGTTCTTGTCAGCGAACAGCTCGGCGACTTTTTCCACGGTGCTGTCCATGGCCAAGGCTTCACCCAGGCGGGTCGGCAGACGACGCAGTTCTTCTACCAGAGTGGCTTCGACGCCCTCGGCGAGGGTGCCGCGTACTTGGCCCAAGGACAGGGTCAGCAGCAGCAGGCCCACCAGTTGGGTGGTGAAGGCTTTGGTCGAGGCTACGCCGATTTCGCGACCGGCCTGGGTCAGCAGGGTCAGGTCGGATTCACGCACCAGGGAGCTGATGCTGACGTTGCAGATGGCCAGGCTGCCGAGGAAGCCGAGTTCCTTGGCGTTGCGCAGAGCGGCCAGGGTGTCGGCGGTTTCGCCGGACTGGGAGATGGTCACGAACAGGGTGTCGGGCTGCACCACCACTTTGCGATAGCGGAACTCGCTGGCGACTTCGACCTGGCACGGAATGCCCGCCAGTTCTTCCAGCCAGTAACGGGCGACCATGCCGGCGTGGTAGCTGGTGCCGCAGGCGACGATCTGCACATTGCGCACTTTGGCGAACAGTTCGGCGGCTTGCGGGCCGAAGGCGTTGACCAGCACTTGGTTCTGGCTTAGGCGACCTTCCAGGGTGCGCTGCACCACCGATGGCTGCTCGTGGATTTCCTTGAGCATGAAGTGGCGGAACTCGCCCTTGTCAGCGGCTTCGGCACCGTCGCGGTATTGCACGGCTTCGCGCTCGACGGACTGGCCGTTAACGTCCCAGATCTGCACGCTTTCACGGCGTATGTCGGCAATGTCGCCTTCTTCCAGGTACATGAAGCGGTCGGTCACCTGGCGCAGGGCCAGTTGGTCGGAGGCAAGGAAGTTCTCGCCCAGGCCCAGGCCGATTACCAGCGGGCTGCCGCTACGGGCTGCCACGACGCGGTCAGGCTGGCTGGCGCTGATTACCGCCAGGCCGTAGGCGCCATGCAACTCCTTGACGGTGGCCTTGAGGGCGGTGGTCAGGTCACTGTGGTCCTTGAGCTTGTGGTTGAGCAGGTGGGCGATCACTTCGGTGTCGGTATCCGAAGTAAATACGTAGCCCAGCCCCTTGAGCTGTTCGCGCAGCACTTCATGGTTTTCGATGATGCCGTTGTGTACCACCGCCAGGTCACCGGAGAAGTGCGGGTGAGCGTTACGCTCGCAGGGCGCACCGTGGGTGGCCCAACGCGTGTGGGCAATCCCTAGGCGACCTACCAGCGGCTCGCCAGCCAGGGCTTGGTCCAGCTCGCTGACCTTGCCCGGGCGGCGCATGCGCTCCAGCTTGCCGGCGTTGGTGAAGACGGCCACACCGGCGCTGTCATAGCCGCGGTACTCCAGACGCTTGAGGCCTTCGATCAGGATGGCAGTAACGTTACGTTCGGCGACTGCGCCAACAATTCCACACATGGTATTTCTCCTAGATGATGGCCGCGCATATCAGCGTAATGCCGCGGGCTTGGATCTGGTCGCGGGCCTCAAGCGGCAGGCGATCATCGGTAATCAGGGTATGGACGCTGCTCCAGGGCAGTTCCAGGTTGGGAATCTTGCGGCCGATCTTGTCGGATTCGACCATCACCACCACTTCACGGGCGACCTCGGCCATGACGCGGCTCAAGCCCAGCAATTCGTTGAAGGTGGTGGTGCCACGCTGCAGATCGATGCCATCGGCACCGATGAATAGTTGGTCGAAGTCGTAGGAGCGCAGCACCTGCTCGGCGACCTGGCCCTGGAACGAGTCCGAATGCGGGTCCCAGGTTCCGCCAGTCATCAACAGCACAGGTTCATGTTCCAGTTCGCTCAAGGCGCGGGCCACGTTCAGGGAGTTGGTCATCACCACCAGGCCGGGCTGATGGCCCAGTTCGGGGATCATGGCGGCGGTGGTGCTGCCGCTGTCGATGATGATGCGTGCGTGTTCGCGCAAACGCACCACTGCCGCACGCGCGATGGCGCGCTTGTAAGCCGAGATGGGTTGTGCGGCGTCGCCTACCAGCTCCTGGGGCATGGTGATTGCGCCACCGTAGCGACGCAGGAGCAGGCCATTGCTTTCGAGGGCGGCAAGATCCTTGCGGATGGTCACCTCCGAAGTTTCGAAACGCTTGGCCAATTCGTCCACACTGACTTCGCCCTGTTCATTGAGCAAAGTGAGGATATTGTGGCGTCGTTGGGGTGTATTTCGTTTCGACATGGTGATGATAAGTTTCGTTTCGAAAGATAACGAAGGCAATCAAAACCTATTGGCGAAAGATCGTCAAGTGAGATCTCTAAATAATGCAGGCAAAATGTGGGAGGGGGCTTGCTCCCGATGGCGGTGTGTCAGCCAATGTATATGTGACTGAACCACCGCTATCGGGAGCAAGCCCCCTCCCACATTGGAGTCTTGCTGCTGGCGAGGCTGTGGATAAATCAGGTCTTCTTGATTTTTACCGGGCGCTTCCAACCGTCGATATTGCGCTGACGGGCACGGGCGACGGCCAACTGAGATTTATCCACATCCTGGTTGATGGTGGAACCTGCCGCAGTGTTTGAACCATCACCAATGGTGACCGGCGCAATCAACGAGTTGTTTGAGCCGATAAATACGTCTTCACCAATAGTCGTCTGGTATTTGTTGGCGCCGTCGTAGTTACAGGTGATTGCACCGGCGCCAATGTTGCTGCGAGCACCGATCACTGCATCACCGAGGTAAGCCAAGTGGCCGGCCTTCGCTTCGTCACCCATTTTCGCGTTTTTCAGCTCGACGAAATTGCCAACGTGCGCTCTCACGCCCATCACAGTACCCGGACGCAACCGTGCAAACGGCCCCGCATCGCTACCCTCGCCCATCACGGCACCGTCGATATGGCTGTTAGCCTTAACCACCACGCCTCTGCGCAAGGTGCTGTCCTTGATCACGCAGTTCGGGCCGATGACCACGTCGTCTTCAATGATCACGCGGCCTTCGAGGATCACGTTGATATCGATCAGCACGTCGCGGCCCACCGACACTTCGCCACGCACATCGAAACGCGCCGGGTCACGCAGGGTCACGCCCTGGGCCATCAGACGCAGGCCTTCACGCAGTTGGTAGTGACGCTCCAGCTCTGCGAGCTGCTTGCGGTCGTTGGCGCCCTGCACTTCCATCGGGTCGTGGGGCTGCTCGGTGGCGACCAGCAGGCCATCACTCACAGCCATTTCGATCACATCGGTGAGGTAGTACTCGCCTTGGGCATTGTTGTTGGACAGACGGCTCATCCAGTCGCCCAGCTTATCGGCAGGCACGGCAAGAATGCCCGTGTTGCCTTCAGTAATGGCGCGCTGGGCTTCGCTGGCATCCTTATGCTCGACGATAGCGGCAACCTTGCCGTCGGCATTACGCACGATGCGGCCGTAACCGGTAGGGTCGTCCAGCTCAACGGTGAGCAGGCCCATCTGCCCAGGCACGACATGCTTGAGCAGACGTTGCAGGGTTTCGACTTCGATCAGCGGTACGTCGCCATATAGGATCAGCACGGTATCAGCTGTGATGAAGGGTACAGCCTGCGCAGTGGCGTGGCCGGTGCCGAGTTGTTTGTCTTGTAGAACGAAATTCAAGTCGTCTGCGGCGAGGCGTTCACGCACCACATCGGCACCGTGACCGATCACCACGTGAATGCGCTGCGGGTCCAGTTGGCGGGCGCTGTGGATAACATGGCCCAGCATGGAATTGCCGGCAACCGGGTGCAGCACCTTGGGCAGGGCCGAACGCATACGAGTGCCCTGGCCTGCGGCGAGAATGACGATTTCAAGAGACATGAATGGCTACCAATCCTGGGCGGTCCGGGTTCAGACCAAAGAAGTGTTTTGCAAAAAAAGAAAAAGGGTAGCCGAGGCTACCCTTTTTAATCAATCACGCATGAAGCGTAACGGCATGGCCGCTTACTTCTTGCGGATCTGCTGGAGCGTGCGCAGCTGAGCTGCAGCCTCGGCCAGACGAACTGCAGCAGCGCTGTAGTCGAAGTCTGCGCCTTTTTCGTTCAGCGCCTTCTCGGCAGCCTTGACGGCTTCCTGAGCGGAGGCTTCATCCAGGTCGCCAGCACGTTGCACGGTGTCGGCAAGTACCTTGACCATGTTCGGCTGAACCTCGAGGAAACCACCAGAGATGTAGAACACCTCCTTTTCCCCGCCTTGCTTGGTCAGAGTGATCGGACCTGGCTTCAAGCTGGTGATCAATGGCGCGTGGCCCATGGCAATACCCAGGTCACCGAGTTCGCCGTGTGCAATCACCATTTCTACCAGACCGGAGAAGATTTCCCCTTCCGCGCTGACGATATCGCAATGGACTGTCATAGCCATCTGATTGCCTCAACCTGATGAGCGCCCGTTTCCGGGCGCCAGGATTACAGTTTCTTGGCTTTCTCGATCGCTTCTTCGATGCCGCCGACCATGTAGAACGCTTGTTCTGGCAGGTGGTCGTAGTCACCGTTGAGGATGCCTTTGAAGCCAGCAATGGTGTCTTTCAGGGAAACGTATTTACCCGAGGCACCGGTGAAGACTTCAGCCACGAAGAACGGCTGCGACAAGAAACGCTGGATCTTACGAGCACGGTTTACCAACTGCTTGTCGGCTTCCGACAGCTCGTCCATACCCAGGATCGCAATGATGTCCTTCAGTTCTTTGTAACGCTGCAGCACGTACTGAACGCCGCGAGCGGTGTCGTAATGCTCCTGGCCGATCACGTTCGGGTCCAGCTGGCGCGAAGTCGAGTCGAGTGGATCGACCGCCGGGTAGATACCCAGGGAAGCGATGTCACGGGACAGAACGACGGTGGCGTCCAAGTGGGCGAAGGTGGTGGCTGGCGACGGGTCGGTCAAGTCATCCGCAGGTACGTATACCGCTTGGATCGAGGTGATCGAACCTTCCTTGGTCGAAGTGATACGTTCTTGCAGAACGCCCATCTCTTCAGCCAGGGTCGGCTGGTAACCTACTGCCGAAGGCATACGGCCCAGCAGTGCGGATACTTCAGTACCGGCCAGGGTGTAACGGTAGATGTTGTCGACGAACAGCAGAACGTCGTTACCTTCGTCACGGAACTTCTCGGCCATGGTCAGGCCAGTCAGGGCTACGCGCAGACGGTTTCCCGGCGGCTCGTTCATCTGACCGTAAACCAGTGCCACTTTGTCCAGAACGTTGGAGTCCTTCATCTCGTGGTAGAAGTCGTTACCCTCACGAGTACGCTCACCAACACCTGCGAACACGGAATAACCGCTGTGCTCGATGGCGATGTTACGGATCAGTTCCATCATGTTTACGGTCTTGCCTACACCGGCACCACCGAACAGACCGACTTTACCGCCCTTGGCAAACGGGCAAACCAGGTCGATAACCTTGATGCCGGTTTCCAGCAGGTCGTTGCCGCCTGCTTGCTCGGCGAACGAAGGCGCGGCGCGGTGAATGCCCCAGCGCTCTTCGGTGGCAATCGGGCCAGCTTCGTCGATCGGGTTGCCCAGTACGTCCATGATCCGGCCCAGAGTCGCTTTACCGACCGGTACGGAGATGGCAGCGCCAGTGTCGACAACGTCCAGACCGCGCTTCAAGCCTTCGGTGGAACCCATCGCAATGGTACGAACTACGCCGTCGCCCAGCTGCTGCTGAACTTCCAGGGTAGTTTCCGCGCCTTGTACTTTCAGCGCGTTGTAGATGCTCGGTACGCTGTCGCGTGGAAATTCCACGTCGATAACGGCGCCGATGATTTGAACGATACGTCCGCTACTCATAGCTGGATCCTCTGAATATTTGAACCGTTAAACCGCGGCAGCGCCGCCGACGATTTCCGAGATCTCTTGGGTGATCGCAGCCTGACGCGCCTTGTTGTAGATCAGCTGCAAATCGCTGATCAGATCACCGGCGTTATCGGTAGCGTTTTTCATCGCGATCATCCGCGCCGCTTGTTCAGCTGCGTTGTTCTCGACCACCGCCTGGTACACCTGCGACTCCACGTAGCGCACCATCAAGCCGTCAAGCAGCTCTTTGGCGTCTGGTTCGTAGAGGTAGTCCCAGTGGTGCTTGAGTTCCTGATCCGGGGTCGCCACCAGTGGAATCAATTGCTCCACGGTTGGCTGCTGGGTCATGGTGTTGATGAACTTGTTGGATACCACGGACAGGCGGTCAATCCGGCCTTCCAGGTACGCATCCAGCATCACCTTCACACTGCCGATCAAATCATTGATCGACGGCTCTTCACCCAGATGGCTGATAGCTGCAACGACGTTACCGCCGAAGTTGCGGAAAAAGGCCGCACCCTTGCTACCAACAACACACAGATCGATCTCGACGCCGTTTTCGCGGTTTACCGCCATGTCCTTGACCAGGGCCTTGAACAGGTTGGTATTCAGACCACCGCACAAACCACGGTCACTGCTCACTACCACATAACCTGCACGCTTTACGGCGCGCTCGATCATGAACGGGTGGCGGTATTCCGGGTTGGCGTTGGCCAGATGCCCAATTACCTGGCGGATACGCTCCGCATAAGGACGGCTAGCAGCCATGCGCATTTGTGCCTTGCGCATTTTGCTGACCGCCACTTTTTCCATGGCGCTGGTAATTTTTTGCGTGCTTTTGATGCTCGCAATCTTACTGCGAATCTCTTTTGCGCCTGCCATGTAACACCTATCAGGTTAGCAAGCGGGAGCCTTGCGGCTCCCGCTGCGGCTTACCAGGTTTGGGTGGCCTTGAACTTCTCGATACCGGCTTTCATGCCAGCGTCGATATCGTCATTGAAGTCACCCTTCACGTTGATCTTCGCCATCAATTCGGCGTGATCGCGGTTGAAGTAAGCAATCAGCGCTTGTTCAAAGCTGCCGACCTTGGCGATTTCAACGTCGGTCAGGAACCCACGCTCAGCGGCATACAGCGACAACGCCATGTCAGCGATCGACATCGGGGCGTATTGCTTCTGCTTCATCAGCTCGGTAACGCGCTGACCATGCTCAAGTTGCTTACGGGTCGCTTCGTCCAGGTCAGAAGCGAACTGGGCGAATGCCGCCAGTTCACGGTACTGAGCCAGAGCGGTACGGATACCACCGGAGAGCTTCTTGATGATCTTGGTCTGAGCGGCACCACCCACACGGGATACCGAAACACCGGCGTTCACAGCAGGACGGATCCCGGAGTTGAACATGGCCGATTCCAGGAAGATCTGACCGTCGGTGATGGAAATCACGTTGGTCGGAACGAACGCGGAAACGTCGCCAGCCTGGGTTTCGATGATCGGCAGTGCGGTCAGGGAACCGGTTTTGCCGGTCACTGCGCCGTTGGTGAACTTCTCTACGTATTCTTCCGAAACGCGGGATGCGCGCTCCAGCAGACGGGAGTGGAGATAGAACACGTCGCCTGGGTAAGCTTCACGGCCTGGTGGACGGCGCAGCAGCAGGGAAATCTGGCGATAAGCCACTGCTTGCTTGGACAGATCGTCATAAACGATCAGCGCGTCTTCACCGCGGTCGCGGAAGAATTCACCCATGGTGCAGCCGGAGTACGGTGCCAGGAATTGCAGCGCAGGAGATTCCGAAGCACTGGCAGCCACGATGATCGTGTTGGCCAGGGCGCCGTTTTCTTCCAGCTTGCGAACTACGTTGGCGATGGTCGATTGCTTCTGACCGATAGCTACGTAGACGCAGAAAATGCCGCTGTCTTTCTGGTTGATGATCGCGTCGATCGCCAGAGCGGTTTTACCGATCTGACGGTCACCGATGATCAGCTCACGCTGGCCACGGCCGACTGGGATCATGGCATCGACAGCCTTGTAGCCAGTCTGTACAGGCTGGTCTACCGACTTACGCCAGATCACGCCTGGAGCAACTTTCTCGACCGCGTCGGTCTCGGTGTTGCCCAGTGGACCTTTACCGTCAACAGGGTTACCCAGTGCGTCGACTACGCGACCCAGCAGTTCCTTACCAACCGGAACTTCCAGGATGCGGCCTGTGCACTTGGCGCTCATGCCTTCAGCCAGACTGGTGTACGCGCCCAATACAACGGCACCTACGGAGTCTTGCTCCAGGTTGAGGGCCATACCGTAGACGCCGCCCGGAAACTCGATCATCTCGCCGTACATTACGTCGGCCAGACCGTGAATCCGCACGATGCCGTCAGATACGCTGACGACAGTGCCTTCGTTACGGGCTTGGGAGGTCACATCGAGCTTGTCGATGCGGCCCTTGATAATTTCACTTATTTCGGAAGGATTGAGTTGCTGCATTGCTCTGCTGCCCCTTCAAACTCAAGATTTCAATGCTTCGGCAAGTTTCGCGATTTTGCCGCGAATCGAGCCATCGATAACCAGGTCGCCGGCACGGATAACAACACCACCAATAAGCGATGCGTCCTCCGAAGCTTGCAGGCGCACTTCCCGATTGAGTCGTGCACTGAGAACCTTGGCGAGTTTGTCTTGCTGTTCTTGGTTCAATGCGAAAGCACTGGTCACTTCAACGTCTACCGATTTCTCTGCTTCGGCCTTGTACAGGTCGAACAGAGCGGCGATCTCCGGCAATAGCGGGAGACGGTCGTTTTCGGCAATGACGTGGATGAAGTTCTGCACCTTCACATCAAACTTGTCGCCGCACACTTCAATAAAAGTGGCGGCCTTGTCTGCGCTCGTCAGGCGCGGGGCCTTGAGCACGCGCTGCATGGTGTCGTCTTGCGACACGGCTGCAGCCAGGCCGAGCATGGCTGACCAAGAGGCCAGCTGCTGGTGGGCCTGGGCGTGCTCGAAGGCTGCCTTAGCGTAAGGTCGGGCCAACGTGGTCAGTTCTGCCATGATCGCCCTCGCTTAAATTTCAGCAGCCAGTTTGTTAACCAGCTCCGCGTGCGCGTTTTGATCGATTGTGGCACCGAGGATCTTCTCAGCACCGCCGACCGCCAGGGCACCCAGTTGGGCACGCAGCGCGTCTTTGACACCGTTCAGTTCCTGTTCGATCTCGGCATGAGCCGAAGCCTTCACACGGTCAGCTTCGACGCGGGCTTTTTCAACAGCCTCTTCGACGATCTGGTTACCGCGTTTCTTGGCTTGCTCAATGATCTCGGCTGCCTGTGCTTTAGCTTCGCGCAGTTGCTGACCCACTTTCTCGTGGGCCAACTCCAGGTCGCGAGCTGCACGGCTGGCAGCGTCCAAACCATCCGCGATCTTCTTCTGACGTTCGTGCAAAGCCGCGATGACCGGAGGCCACACGAACTTCATGCAAAACACTACAAAAATGAAGAACGCAACGGATTGGCCAATCAGGGTTGCATTAATGTTCACGCCAACACCTCGCTCATTCGTTGTCCATCACCCCAATCACTCGAAAATTCGAGTGATTAGCCAGCGAGTTGACCAACGAAGGGGTTCGCGAAGGTGAAGAACAGTGCGATACCAACGCCGATCATGGTCACGGCGTCGAGCAGGCCGGCGACGATGAACATTTTAACTTGCAGCATTGGGACCATTTCTGGCTGACGCGCTGCGCCTTCCAGGAATTTGCCGCCCAGCAGGCCGAAACCAATGGCAGTACCCAGGGCGCCCAGGCCGATCAACAGTGCAACAGCGATAGCGGTTAGACCAACTACAGTTTCCATCTTTCCTCCCGACTTTTACGTCGTATGGTTTAGGTTTTTTAGATTTTAAAGCGGTAAAACAAATCGTTTCATAGCCCTGGTGGGCCACCTTCCCGTTTGACCGGGAAGGACATCAGACTAGTCGAGACTGGTCTTAATGGTTCTCTTCGTGCGCCATCGACAGGTAGACGATGGTCAGCATCATGAAGATGAAGGCCTGCAGGGTAATGATCAGGATGTGGAACACAGCCCACGCCCACTGCAGTACTACGCCCAGGCCGCTAAGCCAGAGCAGGCCGCTGCCGAACATCACAGCGATCAGAATGAACACCAGCTCGCCGGCATACATGTTGCCGAACAGTCGCAAAGCCAGGGAAATCGGTTTGGCGATCAGGGTGACGAATTCCAGCAGGAAGTTCACCGGGATCAGCAGGGCTTGAACGAAGATGTTCTTGCTGCCAAAAGGGTGCAGGGTCAGTTCGCCGATGAAACCGCCGATACCCTTGACCTTGATGCTGTAGAAAATGATCAACGCGAACACCGACAGGGCCATGCCCAGGGTAGCGTTCGGATCAGTGGTCGATACGGCACGGAATGGAATGTGCGCATCGCCGGAGATCAGGATGGCCAACTGAGGAATCCAGTCCACCGGGATCAGGTCGATGGCGTTCATCAGGAACACCCAGACGAAGATGGTCAGTGCCAGCGGTGCAATCACCGGGCTACGGCCATGGAAGCTGTCTTTCACGCTTCCATCGACGAATTCGACCAATACTTCAACGAAGTTCTGCAAAGCACCTGGCTGACCGGAAGTCGCCTTCTTTGCCGCCATGCGGAAAATCAGGACGAAGATCAGACCCAATGCGACCGACCAGCCCAGAGTATCCAGGTGGAAAGCCCAGAACCCCATTTCTTTGGCCTCTGCTGCGGTGTGGGCAAAGCCCCAGCCGCCATTAGGAAGCTGACCGAAGGTCAGGTTCTGCAAGTGGTGCTGGATATAGCCCGAAGCGGTTGTTTCTGCCATGGTTGCCTCAAACGCCCTAAGGTTTCGAAAGTCTTGTTTTCATTAGCAGGGGAGCGAACCAGCTGACCAGTTGGGTCAACACGAAGACGCCGAATACAGCCAGCGGCGCCAATGGCTTCACACCTGCAAAGGTCAGTGCAAACAGCACTGCCGTCAAAATCAGTTTCCCCGCCTCGCCGGCATAAAAAGACCGGACGATAGCCTGGGCTGCTCGGGCGCCGGAAAACCGAAAGGCCCTATGAGCAAAATACATATTGGGCAGCAAGGCTATCAGGCCTCCGCAGAGTCCTGAATATCCGGCTACGACTCCATGCCAATACCAAAGCGCCAAAGCGGCGATCAGCAGAATGACAAGTTGAGCCAATAAAACCGGGAAAACAGCCAAGCGATGGAACGGCAACGTGTTTGGCGTGCGGGTTTCCATCACTCTTGCTCCTCAATGGTCGGCTGCCGGAAATCAATAACTTGGCATAATTTGTGCCGACAAAATGCGCGCAGAGTATAGGGGCGGTTCAGCCCCTATTCAACTGTCGGGTAGTGATTTCCGATCACACGCTACATAAGCAAATGTTTCAGCGGATGTGGGCAAGGACGCCCTGAAGCTCATCCAAAGAGTTATATCCGATGACCAATTGCCCTTTGCCCTTCTTGCCGTGACGAATTTGTACCGCAGAGCCCAGGCGCTCGGCCAGGCGCTGCTCAAGCCGTGCGATATCCGGATCAGGTTTGGCCGCTTCGACCGGTGCAGGTTTGCCGCTGAGCCATTGGCGTACCAAAGCCTCGGTCTGACGCACGGTGAGACCTCGTGCGACAACGTGTCGCGCCCCTTCAACCTGTTGATTTTCCGGCAAGCCGAGCAAAGCACGGGCGTGACCCATTTCCAGGTCACCGTGGGACAACATGGTCTTGATAACTTCCGGCAGTGCGATCAGGCGCAGCAAGTTGGACACGGTGACGCGGGATTTTCCCACTGCGTCGGCCACTTGTTGCTGGGTCAGTTGGAACTCGTGCTGCAAACGTTGCAACGCGATTGCTTCTTCGATCGGGTTGAGGTCTTCGCGCTGGATGTTCTCGATCAACGCCATGGCAATGGCGGTTTCATCCGGCACATCGCGCACCATCGCCGGGATGGTGTCCTTGCCGGCCTGTTGGCTGGCGCGCCAGCGACGTTCACCGGCGATGATCTCAAAGCGGCCACCGCCAATCGGGCGCACCACAATCGGTTGCATCACGCCCTGGGCCTTGATCGAGTTAGCCAGTTCTTCCAGCGCCTGGGGATCCATGTCCCGGCGTGGCTGGTATTTGCCACGCTGGATCAGGTCCAGGGGCAAGTGCTGCAGCTCGCGCTCGTCGGCCTGCACCGCTTGCTCTTCAAGCGATGTGACGGTCGGACCACTCAGGAGTGCATCCAGACCACGTCCGAGACCTCGTTTCTTGACGGCCATGGGGATTCCTTAAGTTGGCTGGGCTGCAGCAGTGCGTGAATTGCGGCGTTGTCGGCGAACCAACTCACCGGCCAGCGCCAGATAGGCAATGGCGCCACGCGAGGACTTGTCGTACGCCAGCGCGGGCATGCCATAGCTTGGCGCTTCGGCCAGGCGGATGTTGCGTGGGATCACGGTGTCATACAGCTGATCGCCAAAATGTTCCTTGAGCTGCGCCGACACATCGTTCATCAGACTCAGACGCGGATCGTACATGGTCCGCAGCAGGCCTTCGACTTTCAGGTTCGGGTTGAGCAGCTCGGCGATACGCTTGATGTTATCCACAAGGTCGCTCAAGCCTTCGAGGGCGAAGTACTCGCACTGCATGGGGATAATCACCCCGTCGGCGGCCACCAGGGCGTTCAGCGTGAGCATCGACAGCGACGGTGGGCAGTCGATCAGAATGTAGTCGTAATTCTCGCGAATGGGCGCCAGGGCGCTGCGCAGACGGCTTTCTTTCATCTGCATTTCCAGCAGCACCACTTCCGCGGCGGTCAAATCGCGGTTGGCCGGCAGCAGTTGGTAACCACCATGCTCGGAATAGTGCATGGCCTGGGCCAGGTCGCATTCGCCAATCAGCAAATCGTAGACCGAGTTTTCCAGGCCGTGTTTATCCACACCGCTACCCATGGTGGCGTTGCCCTGTGGATCGAGATCGATCAACAGCACCCGACGCTTGGTGGCGACCAGGGATGCTGCGAGGTTGATACAGGTGGTGGTCTTACCCACGCCACCTTTCTGGTTCGCAATCGCGAATACCTTAGCCATTCTTGCTTGTGTTCCCAATCATGCCGTGCGGCGCAGTATCAGCAGATGGCGTTGGCCTTGGCAACCGGGTACGGCCAAAGCGTGTTCGCTATCGAGGTGGAAGTCTGCCGGCAATGCTAACAGCTCGTCGCTTGGATGGACGCCCTTCATTGCCAGCCAACGGGTGTCGCGGTCGCCGAGGTGGCGGGTCCAGTTGCTGAAGTTCTCCATGCTGCTGAACGCCCGGGACACAATGCCGTTGAAAGGCTGCTCAGGCGTAAAGGCTTCGACGCGACTGTGGATAACTTGCAGGTTATCCAGCTTGAGTTCGAGTTTGACCTGGGTCAGGAAGCGGGTTTTCTTGCCGTTGCTGTCCAGGCAGGTTACCTGAGACTCGGGAAACAGTATCGCCAAAGGAATCCCGGGCATGCCGCCGCCACTGCCGACGTCGAGCCAACGACCGTTTTCGATGAACGGCATCACGCTGAGGCTGTCGAGTAAATGCCGCGACACCATCTCGTCCGGATCACGCACAGCGGTGAGGTTGTACGCCTTGTTCCATTTGATCAACAGGGCCAGATAGCCCAGCAGCAGCTCATGCTGGGCTTCGGTGAGGACCACGTCCAACTGGCGTGCTCCTGTGGATAACTCTTCGGCGTGTTGCGAGGTGACCAACGAACTCAAGCGCTTTGCTCCAACTGACGGCCCGCGCCGCGTTTTTTCAAATGAATCATCAACAGCGAAATGGCTGCAGGAGTGACGCCCGGGATGCGTGAAGCCTGCCCGAGTGTTTCAGGCCGAGTTATCCCCAGCTTGCTTTGAATTTCTTTCGACAGCCCGGAAATCCCGGTGTAGTCGATATCCACAGGCAACTTGGTATCTTCACTGGCACGCAGGCGGGCGATTTCATCCTGCTGGCGATCAATGTAACCGGCGTACTTGGTCTTGATCTCGACCTGTTCGGCGACCTGTGGGTCTTCTGCACCCTGGCCGGTCACTTCGACCAGACCAGCGTAGTCGATTTCTGGACGGGACAGCAGGTTCAGCAGGTTGTATTCATGGGTCAGCGGCGTGCCGAATTTTTCCGCAATTGCATCTCCCTGCTCGGTGCCCGGGCGAACCCAGGTGCTTTTCAGGCGTTGCTCTTCAAGCGCGATGCTTTCGCGTTTCTTGCAGAACGCAGCCCAACGCGCGTCATCGACCAGGCCCAATTCGCGACCTTTTTCGGTCAAGCGCAGGTCGGCGTTGTCTTCGCGCAGGATCAGACGGTATTCGGCCCGGGAAGTGAACATCCGGTACGGTTCCTGGGTGCCCAGGGTAATCAGGTCGTCGACCAGAACGCCGATGTACGCTTCATCCCGACGCGGGCACCAGCTGTCTTTGCCTTGTGCCCGTAATGCAGCGTTGGTTCCGGCCAGCAAACCTTGCGCGCCAGCTTCTTCGTAACCGGTGGTGCCATTGATTTGCCCGGCAAAGAACAAGCCGCCAATTACTTTGGTTTCCAGGCTGTATTTCAAATCACGCGGGTCGAAGTAATCGTACTCAATGGCGTAGCCCGGCCGCACGATGTGCGCATTTTCCATACCGCGGATCGACTGCACGATCTGGATTTGCACGTCGAACGGCAAGGATGTGGAAATCCCGTTCGGGTACAGCTCGTGGGTGGTCAACCCTTCGGGTTCGATGAAGACCTGATGGCTTTCCTTGTCGGCAAAACGGTGGATCTTGTCTTCGATCGATGGGCAATAACGCGGGCCAATGCCTTCGATCACCCCGGAATACATTGGCGAACGGTCGAGGTTTGCGGCAATGATTTCGTGGGTTCGGGCGTTGGTATGGGTAATCCAGCAGCTGACCTGTTTTGGGTGCTGTTCTTTGGAACCCATGAACGACATGACCGGAATTGGCGTGTCACCGGCTTGCTCGGTCATCACCGAGAAATCCACAGAACGCCCGTCGATACGTGGTGGCGTACCGGTTTTCAGGCGACCAACACGTAAAGGCAATTCACGCAGGCGTTTTGCCAGGGCAATCGACGGCGGATCACCGGCGCGCCCACCGGAATAGTTCTGCATGCCGATGTGGATAAGTCCACCCAGGAAGGTACCGGTAGTCAGCACGACGGATTCTGCAAAGAAACGCAGGCCCATTTGGGTGACCACGCCTTTAACCACGTCCTGCTCGACGATCAGATCATCGGCGGCTTGCTGAAATATCCACAGGTTCGGCTGGTTTTCCAGGGTTTCACGTACGGCCGCCTTGTACAGGATGCGGTCAGCTTGAGCCCGGGTTGCACGCACCGCCGGGCCTTTGCGGCTGTTGAGCACGCGAAATTGAATACCACCTTTGTCGGTGGCCATGGCCATCACACCACCAAGGGCGTCGATTTCCTTGACCAGGTGGCTTTTGCCAATCCCGCCAATAGCGGGGTTGCAACTCATGGCACCGAGGGTTTCCACGTTGTGCGTGAGCAACAGGGTTTTTACGCCCATGCGTGCTGACGCCAGTGCTGCCTCGGTACCGGCATGACCGCCGCCGATGACGATCACTTCAAAACGGGAAGGGAAATCCACCACGCACCTCGTGCCTGCTTATGTAGGTAATCAGGAATTGTTTGTTGAAAGAGTTTTAGAGCTTTGGCGGCAAGTATAGGGACTTCGCCCTTCCTAAAGAACCCTTTGCACAAAATTTAACCAGCTGTGGATGAATCGCAGACAATAGAAATTAAAAGAGAGAAATTTATTAAATCTTTGTTTTTATGTTTATTTCTACTGAACCACTTTTCTGTGGATAGATTGCTATAGGCCTTTATTTACAATATGTACAGAGGTTCAAAAGTCTGTGGTCATGTGCCAATGAGGCCCTTGGATAAGTGCTTTAAGCCTGTGGATTAAACAGGTTGTTATCCACAGAGGGGTTTTTACTCAGGTTTCAGGCCCTGTTATCAACTGGGCACAGGGGCGGTTATTCACAGGGCTTAATCCGTAGAAAACTGCAAATCCGCTGGTATTTCCTCCATTCCGAAGGCAGCCATATCCTCTACCTCGGTGGTGAGCGCTTCAAAAAGAGATCTATTGTGAGAAAACGGCAGGGCAGTTAATAATAGCGATTATCATTAACCTGCCTTGTCATGCCCTATGTCCCTTCCTTCACACACGGCTGCGGTCCAGAACATCTATGAGCAACACCATTGCTGGTTGCACGGGTGGCTCAAAGGTAAGTTGCATAACGCCTGCGATGCCGCCGATGTGGCGCACGATACGTTCGTGCGTATTCTGGGCGGGCGACATGCGGCGCAGATCATTGAGCCGCGGGACTATCTGGCGACCATCGCCAGGGGCCTGGTGATTGATCGTTACCGTCGACACGCCATTGAGCAGGCCTACAAGAAAACCTTGGCCGAACGTCCTGAGGCCAACGCCATTAGCGAAGAAGACAAGGCCGTCATCATTGAGACTCTGGTGGCTGTGGATAAAGCCTTGGCCGCACTCGGCGAGCGAGCACGGCGGATCTTTATGCTGTCGCAGCTCGAGGGGCTGACTTATCAACAGATCGCAGATCAGCTGCAGGTATCACTCACCACGGTGAAGAAGCACATGATCCGTGCATTGACTGAATGCTCGCTGATCGTGGCCAGCCTGTAATGGCGGTGCCGGATCGTAAGACCTTCGAAGCCGCTGCCAGCTGGTATGTACGGTTCCACTCCCAGACACCTACGGCCGCTGACCGCCTGGCCTGGCAACAATGGCTGAACGGCGATCCGTCCCACCAGGCTGCGTGGGACCAGATTGAGCAATTGCAGCGCAGTCTTGGCGCGCTGCCCCAGGATTTCACCCGCCGTGCATTGTCGACCACGCAACAACGCCGCCAAGTACTGAAGTGGATGCTGGTGTTGGGCGGTACCGGCTATCTCGGTTGGAATGTTCAGCAACGCACGCCCCTGGCCAATGTCTGGGCCGATTACCGGACTTCCATGGGTGAGCGCCGGCGTGTCGAGCTGGCTGACGGTACGCGGATAGATCTTAATACCAGCACCGCGATTGACGTGGTTTTTGATGGGCGCCAGCGCTTGATCCGTTTGCGCGAAGGTGAAGTACTTATCCACACCGGCAAGCTCGGCGGGCAAACGCCGTTTTATGTCGAAACCCTTCAAGGCCGCGTCCAGGCATTGGGCACTCGGTTCACGGTGCGCCAGTTGCCAGACTCCACGCGTGTCGGCGTCCTGGAAGACCGGGTGAGCGTGTCTCCAGGTGATCAGCCCAACCACGCGCGGCTGCTAGGGGCTGGTGAGAGCGCTGATTTTGATCGCCAAAACGTGGGTCCCAACACGAGTTATCGCGGCTCCGAAGCTGCCTGGGTCGATGGGCAGTTAATCGTATTGGATGCTCGCCTCGCAGAGGTGATGGACGAACTCGCCCGCTATCGCCCAGGTGTCCTGAAATACGATTCGGCTTCAGCGCGCTTGCGTATCTCCGGGACCTTCCGACTGGATTCAACCGATGCAGTACTGGCCAACCTGCAGGCGACCCTGCCGATTCAGGTGAAGTACTTCACTCGCTACTGGGTTTCGGTAACGCGAATCGGTTGAAAAAAATTCGCACGCGGGGGTTATCTTTTTTTCACCTGATGCGGCCCTACAGGTAATCACGACCACCTTCAGGGCTTACCCACTTATGCGCCTCCCCACCAAGCTCCGCTTGCGACTTTCCTGCCACGCTATGATGTACGGCCTGCTGCTCGGCACAGCAACCATCGCCAGTGTCTTGCTTGCCCCTGGCGCCATGGCCGCCAACGGGGTGCAGCATTTCGTCATCCCGGCTGGCCCACTGGACAATGCCTTGAGCCAATTCGCTGCCAGGGCGAATGTCATTCTGTCTTTCTCGCCTCAGCAAACCGCGCAGCTGACTACAGCAGGGCTGGAAGGCGATTATTCGGTGGAACAAGGCTTTGCACTGTTGCTGCAGAACTCGGGGCTACACGTGCTATCCCAGGCGCCCGGCAGTTATGTTCTGCAGGCCATTCCCACAGGGCAACTGGTGCTCGCCCCTACCACGGTCAGCGGTTATCAACAAGCAGGGTTCAACCAAGACATCGCCGGGGATGTAGGCTACAAGGCGCAAAATAGTCGCATCGGTACCAAGACCAGCACGCCTTTGTCCGAAACACCACGTTCGGTATCGGTGGTCACCGGCCAGCGCATAAAGGACCAGAAGTCACAAACGCTCACTGAGGTGTTGGGCTATGTGCCAGGTATCTTCGCACCCCCTTTTGCTGCCGGTGACAGCCTGGCAGGCGACCTGTTCTTTATTCGCGGTTTCAATGCCACGGATTACGGCTACGGCCTTCTGCGAGATGGGCTACGAGTACAAGGCAATCGCTACGATACGACCAGTGAGCCTTATGGCTTGGAACGCGTCGAAATCTTTCGCGGCCCCTCGTCCCTGCTCTATGGTGAGAATGCGCCTGGCGGCTTGGTGAATCTGGTGAGCAAACACCCCACCGCCACTCCGCAAGGTGAGGTGCAAGTGGGGTATGGCTCGAATAATCGGCGCCAATTGGGTGTGGATATATCGGGTCCGCTCAACGACAGCGACAGCATCCTTGGACGCGTGGTGATGCTGGGCCGTAAATCCGACACGCAAACTGACCATGTTCCAGATGATCGCCTGTATATCGCGCCGTCCCTGACCCTGAATTTCGACGATTACAACAGCCTGACCCTGTTGGCCAATTACCAAAAAGACCACACTAATCTCGAGTTGGGCCTACCCGCCGCTGGCACCTTGCTTACCAACCCCAATGGCAAACTGTCCAAGCACACCATGCTCGGCAACCCGGACTGGAATACGTTCGAACGTGAAGCCTGGAGCACCGGCTACGAGTTCAGCCATAGTTTCAACGACGATTGGCAGTTCCGCCAGAACTCACGCTATATGCAGTCGCGCATCAACCGCCATGAAACCTGGCCTGGCGCGCTGAATAACCGTGGCTTCGGTACTCAGCTGAACATGACTGCCTATGACCGCTACAACAAGTCGATGGTCTATTCCCTGGATAACCAGTTGGAAGGCAAATTCCAGCTCGGTGGTCTCGACAATACTGTGCTGTTTGGCGCCAGTTACGACCGCACCTCGTTCAACCAGGATTGGGACGCTGGCTCTGCCGGCACCATCAATGTGTATAACCCCGTCTACCTGCGTGATCCATTGACCCCGATTGCGGTGCAAAACACTTTGCTCCAACAGCAGATGAAAGGGGTTTATGCACAAATCCAGAGCAAATACGACCATTGGCTGTTCTTGCTTGGAGGCCGTCAGGACTGGGTGCACAGTGATTTTCGCGACAAGGTCAACAAGGCCAGCAATACCGACTCTGATGACCGCAAGTTCACCTACCAGGGCGGGGTGATGTATCAATTCGACAACGGCCTGACGCCCTATGTCAGCTATTCCACTGCCTTCGTTCCCGTGCAGCAGATCTCCAACGCCGGATCCCCCTTAAAGCCGATCACCAGCAGCCAGTACGAAGTGGGTGTGAAGTACGAGCCGATCGGCTGGGATACCGCGATGACCCTGTCGCTGTATGACTTGCGCAAGCAAGACGATACCTACCTGGACGCCACCACCAACAGTTACCGCCAGGTGGGCGAGAGCCGGGCCAAGGGTATAGAAGTCGAGGTGAACAGCAATCTCACGCCCAATCTCAATGTGACGGCGGCTTACACCTATACGGACGCCCGGATTACCAAGGATTCGGCGACCTCATTGGTCGAAGGGCATCAGATGACGGGAGTGCCGCGCAACCAGGCCTCGATCTGGGGCAAGTACCGTTTCCTCGATGGCCAACTCAAGGGTTTATCCCTGGGCGGCGGCGTGCGTTATTTCGACAGTGCCTTTTCTTACACCGCCCCTACGCTGTACGGGAAGTTGGACGCAGGTAGCGTCACCTTGGTGGACGCAGCGGTTGGCTATCAGATCGATAAACACTGGTCAGTCGACCTGAACGCCAAGAACCTGTTCGACAAGGAATATGTAGCCGGCTGCAACGACGCCGGCCGTTGCTACTGGGGGGACAGCCGTACCCTGCTCGGTACGGTGTCGTATAACTGGTGAAGGCCTGTGGATAACCTGGCTATTTGCCGATGCAGAAGCTGGAAAAGATCCTCCCCAATAAATCATCGGAGCTGAATGCGCCGGTGATTTCCCCCAGCAGCTGCTGAGCCTGACGCAGATCCTCTGCCAGCAGCTCCCCGGCTCCCGCCAAGGTCAATTGCGCACGACCGTGCTCCAACGCCGCGCTCGCATGATGCAACGCCTCCAAGTGCCTGCGACGTGCACTGAAGCTGCTTTCCGAGGTCTGTTCGTAGCCCATGCAGGCCTTGAGATGCTCACGCAGCAATTCCAGGCCCTCACCTGCCGATTTCGCGCTCAGGCTGATCGTGACATGCCCGTCCTCACTGGTTTCCAGGGCGATTGCTTCACCTGTCAGGTCGGCCTTGTTACGAATCAGGGTGACTTTGGCCGGGTCCGGGCGTTGCTCAAGGAATTCAGGCCACAGTGCAAAAGGATCTGCAGCTTCCGGTGCGGTGGCATCGACTACCAACAACACCCGATCGGCTTCGCTGATAGCCTTGAGCGCGCGCTCCACGCCGATTTTTTCCACCTGGTCATCGGTGTCGCGTAAGCCCGCGGTATCGACCACGTGCAGCGGCATGCCATCGATGTGGATATGTTCGCGCAATATATCCCGGGTAGTGCCGGCAATCTCGGTAACGATCGCCGCCTCGCGCCCTGCCAGGGCGTTGAGCAGGCTGGATTTTCCGGCATTGGGCCGACCGGCTATCACAACGGTCATGCCATCTCGCAGCAGGGCGCCCTGCCCGGCTTCACGCAGCACTGTGGATAATTCCTCGCGGACTTTATCCAACATGGCCAACACATGGCCATCGGCCAGGAAGTCGATTTCTTCTTCCGGAAAATCAATCGCCGCTTCCACGTAGATACGCAGACTGATCAGTTGCTCGGTCAAGTTATGCACACGCAGGGAAAAAGCCCCTTGCAGTGAACGCAATGCGTTACGGGCAGCCTGTGCAGAACTGGCTTCGATCAAATCGGCGATGGCTTCGGCCTGGGCCAGGTCGAGCTTATCGTTCAGAAAAGCACGTTCGCTGAACTCCCCAGGTCGCGCCAGGCGGCAACCCAGTTGCAGGCAACGCTGCAAGAGCATATCCAGTACGACAGGGCCGCCATGGCCCTGTAATTCCAGGACGTCTTCTCCAGTGAAGGAGTTGGGTCCAGGGAAGTAGATAGCCAACCCTTCATCCAATACGCTTTGGTCGGCATCCAGGAATTGGCCGTAATGGGCATAGCGCGGTTTCAGCTCTCGGCCACTGATAGCCTTGGCTGCTACACCCGCAAGCGGCCCGGAAATTCGAACGATACCCACACCGCCTCGACCTTGAGCGGTGGCCACAGCAGCGATGGTTTCACGGGGAGCACTCATCAGCAGGTTCCAGAACAAAAGTGACGGAAAGCAAAACGCCCCACTAGGGGGCGTCTTGAGTGGTTATCCACAGAGTAAATTACGCCTCGGCTTTTTTGGTAGCCGCTTCGATTTTACGCGTGATGTACCACTGTTGAGAGATCGACAACACGTTGTTGACCACCCAGTACAGTACCAAGCCGGCTGGGAACCACAGGAAGAAGAAGGTGAAGATGATTGGCATCATTTTCATTACCTTGGCCTGCATCGGATCCGGCGGGGTTGGGTTCAGGCGCTGCTGGATGAACATGGTCGCGCCCATGATGATCGGCAGGATAAAGAACGGGTCTTTGATCGACAGGTCAGTTATCCACAGCATGAACGGTGCCTGGCGCATTTCCACGCTTTCCAGGAGTACCCAGTACAGCGACAGGAACACCGGCATCTGCACCAGAATCGGCAAGCATCCACCCAACGGGTTGATCTTCTCTTTCTTGTACAGCTCCATCATGGCCTGCGACATTTTCTGCCGATCATCGCCATGTTGTTCTTTCAGTGCCGCCAGTTTCGGGGCAACAGCACGCATACGCGCCATCGACTTGTAGCTGGCTGCCGACAGTGGGAAAAAGATCCCCTTGATCAGCATGGTCAGGAAGATGATCGACCAGCCCCAGTTACCGACGATGCTGTGGATATGTTGCAGCAACCAGAAGATCGGCTGGGCAATGAACCACAGAATGCCGTAATCGACAGTCAGTTCCAGGCCTGGGGATAACTCTTTCAGCACGGCCTGGCTTTTCGGGCCGGCGTACAGTGTAGCGCTGGTTTCAGCCTTGGCACCCGGAGCGACGTTCAACGCCGGCCCAGTAAAACCAATGATGTAGTTGCCTTGGCTGTCTTTACGGGTCTGAACCAGGTTGGCTTCACCCTTGTTCGGAATCCAGGCGGTCACGAAGTAGTGTTGCAACCAGGCAACCCAGCCGCCTTGTACAGTTTCTTTCAGCGAACCCTTGTCGATATCTTTCATCGACACTTTTTTGTACGGCTCGCCACTTGTCCACAGGGCTGCGCCCAGGTAAGTCGCGGTGCCGGTGGCAGTGCTGGAAGAAGGATCGGAGCTGCCATCACGCTTGAGCTGGGCAAACAGGTTGCCGCTCCAGGGTTTGTCGCTTTCGTTGTCGATCAGGTAAGTGACCTTCAAGTCGTACAAACCACGGGTGAAGCTGAAGCGCTTGATGTAGTTGACGCCATCGAGGCTGAATTTCAGGTCGACGTTCAACTGGTTCTGGCCGTCAGCCAGTTGATAAGTCTTCTGTTCGGTCGAATAAACCGGACGACCGGTAGCACGTGCATCCGGACCGTTGGTGCCGGTCAGGCCACTTTGTGCCAGATAAACACGTTCGCCACCGTTATCAAACAGTTGGAACGGGACATCCGGATGGTCTTGGCGACGTGGATACAGCGGCAGTTTCAACTGCGCAATATCACCACCTTGCGGGTCGATGGCCAGGTCGAGCACATCCGTTTTCACGTGGATGAGGTCTTTGTTGGTGACCACTGGCGTTTCTAAAGGGGCGCTGGTCTCGCCATTCGCGCTGGGAACATCGGCACTCGCGGACGCATTATTATTACCCAGCGGGGCGTCCGGAATAGCCGGCGCGGCCTGATTGGTAGCAACATTCTGAGTCGGCAGGGCAGCTTGGCCGTAGTCCTGGTTCCACTTAAGAACCATGACGTAGGACACGATTGCCAGGGCGACGATCAGGATCGTGCGTTTAATATCCATGATTACTCGGCCATCGAAGAAGAACGGGAGGTAGGGATAGGTGGAACCGGGTCATAACCACCGGGATTCCACGGATGACAGCGACCTAAACGACGAAAGGTCAGCCAGCCACCGCGCAGAAGACCATGATTTTCTATGGCCTCTAACGCGTAGCAGGAACAGCTGGGGTAGAAACGACAGTGACTGGCCATCAGGGGACTAATGGCATAGCGATAAAACTGGATCGGAACGATTGCCAGTTTACGCATCAAGACTGTCTACCCCTACAGTTTCGGTGCTGACTGCTGGTGCTGGCTTGTGGGTACGCGCCAAACGTTTCCAGAGCTTGCCGAAATGCTGAATCAATTCGGGGTTTTCTACATCACCCAAGCCTTTGCGCGCGACGATAACAATATCCCAACCAACCAGAGTGTCCTGGTGGAGGCGAAACGATTCGCGCATCAGACGCTTGAGGCGATTGCGCTCAACGGAGAGCTTTACGCTCTTCTTGCCGATCACCAACCCGAGACGAGGGTGATCAAGATCGTTGTTACGCGCAAGGAGCAGGAGATTTTTCCCCGGAACCTTGCCGGTGGGGGAGTCAAAGACTGCCTTGAAATGCCGGGGGGTTAGCAGACGCTTTTCCCGACTGAAGTCCTGACTCACCACCAGTACCGGATTATCAAACTGCCAGACGCGCACGACCTTTGGCGCGGCGACGCGACAGGACAGCACGGCCGTTCTTGGTAGCCATGCGAGCACGGAAGCCGTGAGTACGGGCGCGTTTGATGGTGCTTGGTTGGAAAGTACGTTTCATGGCGTTGTTACCTGGTTCGTCCACAACGGGCCGGAATGGCCCCCGTTTTAAGAGACCGGCGATTCTAGAGAAAGCAAGCCTCTAGGTCAATTTCCAACCAGCTTTTCCTTTAATTAGTTCTTCATGGCGTCATGACGCGTTTCGGGTCGTCCGGCTTCCATCAGCCTTGGCATAGATATAAAAATAAAGAAGGAAGTTATTTAAAGCTTTTCTGTAAAGCTTATAAAAGCTAGGCACGCGATCCTCTGTGGATAACTACCTTTAGCCCTTATTCCACGTGATGTACAGAGAATGACAACACGGGGGAGAAGCGGTGCTCTGCCTGTGCTGCGCTGTCGGATAAGCTGTGTGTGGAATGGGTTTTTATCCACAGGCCAGTTACCCACAGAGTTTCGACCCCACTTGTACAACGAGCTCAGGGTGGCTTATCCACAGAGCTTATGCACAGACCATTGGTCGCCTTTTTTGCAGTTAAGACATTGTTTTTGGCTGGCCTGTGAGCAACCTACATGTGGATAAGTGGACGTCTGGCCGCTACAATGGCGGCTGTTTTTGCCTCACCGGCTTTCAACTTAGGGGATATCCGTGTCAGTGGAACTTTGGCAGCAGTGCGTGGAGCTTTTGCGCGATGAGCTGCCTGCCCAGCAATTCAACACCTGGATCCGTCCGCTACAGGTCGAAGCCGAAGGCGACGAGTTGCGTGTCTACGCACCTAATCGTTTTGTTCTCGACTGGGTCAACGAGAAATACCTGGGCCGCGTTCTCGAATTGCTCGATGAACATGGCAATGGCCTCGCGCCCGTGCTCTCCTTATTAATAGGCAGCAAACGCAGCTCGGTACCACGGGCTGCGCCGAATGCGCCCTTGGCTGCCGCGGCATCGCAAGCCCAGGCCGCGGCGGCACCGGTTGCCGCCTCCCCTACCCCTGCTATGACGTCTTCCAAATCCTCAGCGCAAAAGAATGCGCCACAGAACGAAGAGCCATCCCGTGACAGCTTCGACCCGATGGCGGGTGCCAGCTCCCAGCAGGCACCGATCCGTGCCGAGCAACGCACCGTTCAGGTTGAGGGTGCGCTCAAGCACACCAGCTACCTGAACCGCACCTTCACGTTTGAAAACTTCGTCGAAGGTAAGTCGAACCAGCTGGCTCGGGCAGCCGCCTGGCAGGTCGCTGACAATCCCAAGCACGGTTACAACCCGCTCTTCCTTTATGGGGGCGTTGGCTTGGGTAAGACGCACTTGATGCACGCCGTGGGTAACCACCTATTAAAGAAGAACCCGAATGCCAAGGTTGTGTACCTGCACTCGGAGCGCTTCGTGGCTGACATGGTCAAGGCTTTGCAGCTCAATGCAATCAACGAATTCAAGCGCTTCTACCGTTCCGTTGACGCTCTGCTGATCGATGACATTCAATTTTTCGCGCGCAAGGAACGTTCCCAGGAGGAGTTTTTCCATACCTTCAACGCCCTGCTCGAAGGTGGCCAGCAGGTCATCTTGACCAGTGACCGTTACCCGAAGGAAATAGAAGGCCTGGAAGAACGCTTGAAGTCGCGCTTCGGCTGGGGCCTGACCGTTGCGGTGGAACCGCCGGAGCTGGAAACCCGCGTCGCGATCCTGATGAAAAAGGCCGACCAGGCCAAGGTCGACCTGCCCCACGACGCAGCGTTTTTCATTGCCCAACGTATTCGTTCCAACGTGCGTGAGCTGGAGGGTGCGCTCAAGCGGGTCATCGCTCACTCGCACTTCATGGGCCGCGATATCACCATCGAGTTGATTCGCGAATCCCTGAAAGACTTGTTGGCCTTGCAGGACAAACTGGTAAGTGTGGATAACATCCAGCGCACCGTGGCCGAATACTACAAGATCAAGATTTCCGACCTGTTGTCCAAGCGTCGGTCGCGCTCGGTCGCGCGCCCCCGTCAGGTAGCCATGGCACTCTCCAAGGAGTTGACCAACCACAGCCTGCCGGAAATCGGTGATGTATTTGGCGGACGCGACCACACCACGGTCCTGCACGCATGCCGCAAGATCAACGAACTTAAGGAATCCGACGCGGATATTCGCGAGGACTACAAGAACCTGCTGCGTACACTGACTACGTGATGACACCAGTGCAGCTTATTAAGGCAAGGGACTAGACCATGCATTTCACCATTCAACGCGAAGCCCTGTTGAAACCCCTGCAACTGGTCGCAGGCGTCGTCGAGCGCCGACAGACCTTGCCGGTGCTTTCCAACGTATTACTGGTGGTCGAAGGCCAGCAGTTGTCCTTGACCGGTACCGACCTGGAAGTTGAGCTGGTGGGTCGCGTACAGCTCGAAGAGCCCGCCGAACCCGGCGAGATCACCGTGCCCGCGCGCAAGCTGATGGATATCTGCAAAAGCCTGCCGAACGACGCGCTGATCGATATCAAGGTCGATGAGCAAAAACTGGTGGTCAAGGCTGGTCGCAGCCGTTTTACCCTGTCGACCTTGCCGGCCAATGATTTCCCTACCGTGGAAGAAGGCCCGGGCTCGCTGACCTGCAGCCTGGAGCAGAGCAAGCTGCGTCGCTTGATTGAGCGTACCAGCTTCGCCATGGCCCAGCAGGACGTGCGTTACTACCTCAACGGCATGCTGCTGGAAGTATCGGAAGGCATCATCCGTGCCGTGGCCACTGATGGCCACCGCCTGGCAATGTGCTCGATGCGCGCCGATATCGGCCAGCCGGATCGCCACCAGGTGATCGTGCCGCGCAAAGGTATCCTCGAGTTGGCGCGCCTGCTCACCGAGCCGGACGGCAACGTCAGCATCGTGTTGGGGCAGCATCACATCCGCGCAACCACTGGCGAGTTCACCTTCACTTCCAAGTTGGTTGACGGCAAGTTCCCGGATTACGAACGCGTGTTGCCTAAAGGTGGTGACAAGCTGGTAGTTGGTGATCGTCAGGCGCTGCGTGAGGCATTCAGCCGTACAGCCATTCTGTCGAACGAAAAGTACCGAGGTATTCGCCTGCAACTGGCCAACGGCCAACTGAAAATCCAGGCCAACAACCCGGAACAGGAAGAAGCGGAAGAAGAAGTCGGCGTCGACTACAACGGCGGTTCACTGGAAATCGGTTTCAACGTGAGCTACTTGTTGGACGTATTGGGGGTGATGACGACTGAACAGGTTCGCTTGATTCTTTCTGACTCCAACAGCAGTGCCCTGGTGCAAGAATCCGACAACGACGACTCGGCTTACGTTGTCATGCCGATGCGCCTGTAACCATGCTCAGCAGAAGCTAGATGTCCCTCAGTCGCGTCTCGGTCACCGCGGTGCGCAATCTGCACCCGGTGACCTTCTCCCCTTCCCCTCGCATCAATATCCTCCATGGCGCCAATGGCAGTGGCAAAACCAGCGTGCTGGAAGCCATCCATTTGTTGGGGCTTGCCCGTTCGTTTCGCAGTGCCCGCCTGTTACCGGTGATTCAATACGAGCAATTGGCATGCACAGTGTTTGGCCAGGTTGAACTGGCTGAAGGCGGTCATAGCAGCCTGGGGATATCCCGTGATCGCGGCGGTGAGTTTCAAATCCGAATTGACGGACAAAATGCTCGCAGCGCAGCGCAATTGGCGGAAATATTGCCACTGCAGCTAATCAACCCAGACAGTTTTCGATTGTTGGAAGGTGCACCGAAAATTCGGCGGCAATTTCTCGATTGGGGCGTGTTCCACGTGGAACCACGCTTTATGGCTACTTGGCAGCGCCTGCAGAAGGCCCTGCGGCAGCGAAACTCATGGCTGCGGCATGGTACACTTGACGCCGCTTCGCAAGCGGCCTGGGACCGGGAACTGTGCCTGGCCAGCGACGAAATAGATGAATACCGCCGTGCCTATATCAAAGCCTTGAAACCAGTCTTTGAACAGACCTTGAGTGAGTTGTTGGATCTCGAGGGGCTGACGCTGAGTTATTACCGCGGTTGGGACAAAGAACGCGAGCTGAGCGCAGTGCTCGCAACGTCCCTGCAGCGGGATCAGCAAATCGGCCACACCCAGGCCGGACCCCAACGCGCTGATTTGCGCCTTAGGTTAGGTGCACACAATGCCGCGGATATCTTGTCCCGCGGCCAGCAGAAGTTGGTGGTCTGTGCCTTGCGTATCGCGCAGGGGCATCTGGTTAGCCAGGCCCGACGCGGTCAATGTATTTATCTGGTGGATGACTTGCCGTCGGAGCTCGACGAGCAGCACCGCCGCTCGTTATGCCGCTTGTTGGAAGACTTACGCTGCCAGGTGTTTATTACCTGTGTAGACCACGAATTATTGAGGGAAGGCTGGCAGACGGAAACGCCAGTCGCTTTGTTCCACGTGGAACAAGGCCGTATCACCCAGACCCACGACCATCGGGAGTGAAGGCATGAGCGAAGAAAACACGTACGACTCGACCAGCATTAAAGTGCTGAAAGGTTTGGATGCCGTACGCAAACGTCCCGGTATGTACATTGGCGACACCGATGATGGTAGCGGTCTGCACCACATGGTGTTCGAGGTGGTCGATAACTCCATCGACGAAGCTCTGGCCGGTCACTGCGACGACATCAGCATTATCATCCACCCGGATGAGTCCATTACCGTGCGTGACAACGGTCGTGGCATCCCGGTAGACGTGCACAAAGAAGAAGGCGTTTCGGCGGCAGAGGTCATCATGACCGTGCTCCACGCCGGCGGTAAATTCGACGACAACTCCTATAAAGTATCCGGTGGTTTGCACGGTGTAGGTGTGTCGGTAGTGAACGCTCTGTCCGAAGAGTTGATTCTCACCGTTCGCCGTAGTGGCAAGATTTGGGAACAGACCTACGTCCACGGTGTGCCACAGGAACCGATGAAAATCGTTGGTGACAGTGAAACCACCGGCACCCAGATCCACTTCAAGCCATCGGCTGAGACCTTCAAGAACATCCACTTCAGCTGGGACATCCTGGCCAAGCGGATTCGTGAACTGTCCTTCCTCAACTCCGGTGTCGGTATCGTCCTCAAGGATGAACGCAGCGGCAAGGAAGAACTGTTCAAGTACGAAGGCGGTCTGCGTGCATTCGTTGAATACCTGAACACCAACAAGACTGCGGTCAACCAGGTGTTCCACTTCAACATCCAGCGTGAAGATGGCATCGGCGTGGAAATCGCCTTGCAGTGGAACGACAGCTTCAACGAAAACCTGTTGTGCTTCACCAACAACATTCCGCAGCGCGACGGCGGTACTCACTTGGTGGGTTTCCGTTCTGCGCTGACGCGTAACCTGAACACCTACATTGAAGCGGAAGGCCTGGCGAAGAAGCATAAAGTCGCCACCACCGGTGACGACGCCCGTGAAGGTTTGACCGCGATCATCTCGGTCAAGGTGCCGGATCCGAAGTTCAGCTCCCAGACCAAAGACAAGCTGGTGTCTTCCGAAGTGAAGACCGCTGTTGAACAGGAAATGGGCAAGTACTTTTCCGACTTCCTCTTGGAAAACCCGAACGAAGCCAAGCTGGTCGTTGGCAAGATGATCGATGCTGCCCGTGCCCGTGAAGCCGCACGTAAAGCCCGTGAGATGACCCGCCGGAAAGGCGCGTTGGACATCGCCGGCTTGCCGGGCAAGCTGGCTGACTGCCAGGAGAAAGATCCTGCCCTCTCCGAACTCTACCTGGTGGAAGGTGACTCTGCTGGCGGTTCCGCCAAGCAGGGTCGCAACCGTCGCACCCAGGCCATCCTGCCGTTGAAGGGTAAGATCCTCAACGTCGAGAAGGCTCGCTTCGACAAGATGATTTCCTCCCAGGAAGTCGGTACTTTGATCACGGCGTTGGGCTGCGGTATTGGCCGTGACGAGTACAACATCGACAAGCTGCGCTACCACAACATCATCATCATGACCGATGCTGACGTCGACGGTTCGCACATCCGTACCCTGCTGCTGACCTTCTTCTTCCGCCAGTTGCCTGAGCTGATCGAGCGTGGCTATATCTATATCGCGCAGCCGCCGTTGTACAAAGTGAAAAAGGGCAAGCAAGAGCAATACATCAAAGACGACGACGCCATGGAAGAATACATGACGCAATCGGCCCTGGAAGACGCCAGCCTGCACCTGAACGACGAAGCCCCGGGTATTTCCGGTGAGGCGCTTGAACGCTTGGTCAACGACTTCCGCATGGTGATGAAGACCCTCAAGCGTTTGTCGCGCCTGTACCCTCAGGAGCTGACCGAGCACTTCATCTACCTGCCCTCCGTGAGCCTGGAACAGTTGGGCGATCATGCGCACATGCAAGATTGGCTGGCCCAGTACGAAGTGCGCCTGCGTACTGTCGAAAAATCCGGCTTGGTGTACAAAGCCAGTCTGCGCGAAGACCGTGAACGTAACGTCTGGCTACCAGAGGTCGAGCTGATCTCCCACGGCTTGTCGAACTACGTTACCTTCAACCGTGATTTCTTCGGCAGTAACGATTACAAGACGGTAGTTACCCTCGGTGCGCAATTGAGCACCCTGCTGGACGACGGCGCTTATATCCAACGTGGTGAGCGTAAGAAGGCAGTCAAGGAGTTCAAGGAAGCATTGGACTGGTTGATGACCGAAAGCACCAAGCGCCATACCATCCAGCGATACAAAGGTCTGGGTGAGATGAACCCGGATCAGCTGTGGGAAACCACCATGGACCCGGCTCAGCGTCGTATGCTGCGCGTGACCATCGAAGACGCCATTGGCGCAGACCAGATCTTCAACACCCTGATGGGTGATGCGGTCGAGCCTCGCCGTGACTTCATCGAGAGCAATGCTTTGGCGGTGTCTAACCTGGACTTCTGATCAGGTAAATCGGCTAAAACGAAAAAGGCCAACGCTTAGCGTTGGCCTTTTTTATTGGACGCATTTTAAAATGCTCCACGTGGAACATCATGAAATTTAACTTTGGGAGTTCGTTGCCACACTCTCCAACCGATACCCGTACCCATAGATCGTCAACAGCTGCCAACCGCGGTCCGCGGTCAGTCCCAGCTTATTGCGCAGACGGTAAATGTGCGTATCCAAAGGCCGAGAAGAAACCATTTCTTCGTGGCTCCAGAATCGCTCATACAGGTACTCGCGAGACAGAGGTCGGGCCAAATTAGCGAACAGGCAACTGGCCAGGCGATACTCTCGCTCGGTCAGGTTGATAGGTTTGCCTGCGCGGGTGACGGTCAATTCAGCATCGTCGAAGGTCAGATCGTTGAAGCTCTGCACTTCCTGAGTAGCCGACTTCTGCAGGCCATGGCGCCGCAAGACAGCACTGACTCGGGCTTTGAGTTCATTCGGCCGAAAGGGCTTGCTGACGTAATCGTCCGCGCCGCTGTTCAATGCTGTGACTATATCGCTCTCGGCATCACGGCTGGTGAGCATGATGACGGCGGGGGGCGATTCCATGTGTTCGCGGGTCCAGCGCAACAATGCAATGCCCGAGATATCCGGCAGTTGCCAATCGAGTATCAGCAGGTCGAAGGTTTCCCGACGCAGTTGGCGTAGCAGATCTTCACCGCGCTCAAAGAAATGCAGGGACCAAGGCTGTTCCGCTTGGCCGGGAATCTGTCGCAGTGTCTGTTCCACCCGTCTCAATTCGGCGGGCTCGTCATCCAGTATTGCGACACGCATGGGTGGGTCCTTCCTACAAAAATACAAGAGCTTGAATGGGAGGCACTGCTGTGCAAATGCCGGCCTCTGAATCTGAATAATTATGGACGGATTCTACACTTCGGGAATCTCTCGATACGCTGATATCAAAGGGCTGTTAATTTGACGCGCTCTCGATGCTCAAAGGAAAGATACCGGCTCCTGTGAATAAGGAAAAGACGCGGTGCCGATAGCCTACCGGGTACGTCTGTTTGGTGGGCCTATACAAAGCCCTCCGATGAGACCGAAATAAGCTTCACTGGTTTCAGAGCATCGTATGTGCTTCATCGTAACCACCTGAGAGGGAGCCTGGGCCTATGGCAGCTTTACCTGCAAACCATCTTCGCTTTTGTCTAAGTGCGGCGGTAGCCCTGTGAAACTATGGCGCAAAGCCGAGAAACGCCAACCTACCCGAGCACAGCTGTTGTTTCATGGGCTGGTGCGGGAATGGCTGCTGATCGGCTTGGTACTGCTGCCCTTCACCGTGTACTTGTCCCTGAGCCCAGGCTTGGCCCTCAATAACCCCCTCTACGATAGCTTGCGTCGGCTGGCACCTTTGCCGGTAGATCCACGGATCCTGCTGGTGACCATTGACGCCCCCAGCCTTGAAGCACTCGGCCCATGGCCTTGGCCGCGTAGCGTGCATGCCGACCTGATCGGACGCCTGAGTGCCGCCCAGCCTGCGGCCATTCTGTTTGATGTCATTTTCAGTGAGTCCGGCAAGGACGCCGATGGCCAGCGATTGGCCGACGCCGTGTGTGAAGCCGGGAATGTATTGCTGCCTATCATTGGTGATAGCAGCGGGAGCCCGAGCCCGCCGCAAGAGCCGTTATCGCCATTGCTCAAATGCGCCAAGGGTGTCGGGCATATCAACGTCGAGGCGGATAACGACGGTGTGGTGCGCAGTGTGTATCTGCGCGAAGGCCCCCCCGGAAGTACGCTTCCACAATTGGCCTGGCTGGCATTCACGTTGAGTGGGCAAGCCCCGACCATGCCTGGATTTTCTCACGCGCCCAGCAATGTGCGATGGCATCAGGAGCATGAGATTCGTGTTCCATTCACCTCTGAGGCCGAGCACTTTCCCAGTGTCTCCTATGTCAGCGTGTTACGCGGTGAAGTACCTCCAGAGTCGCTGCGTGGCCGGCTGATTCTGATAGGTGCCACAGCCTACGGAATGGCTGATCGTTTCGTGACGCCGCTCTCCTCCACGGTTGGTACTACAGCTGGTGTGGAGATCCAAGCCGACGTGCTCAATGGCTTATTGCAGGGCCGCAGCATTGTCGACTTGCCCGGATGGCTGGCAGCGTTGTTGGCAACATCACTGGTAACGCTGCTGTTGGGTCTTTTGCTTTATCGCCCACGTTACGCCCTGTGGATGACGTTGGCAGGCATGGCCGCCGCGTTGCTGGGGTCGTGGGCCTTGTTACGCCTGGGACACTGGTGGTCCCCTGCGGCTTGCTTGATTGGTTTGTTGCTCAGTTATCTGATCTGGAACTGGCGACGCTTGAGCGTGATCCTCGCCTACTTTGGCTGGGAATTGGCCCGTCTGGATAACGAACCGAAGGTGCTTCCTGAACGTCGCCGTGCGCCTGCCAGTAAGGGCGACGTACTGCAGGGAAGGATCTTTGCCCTTGAGCAAGCCGTCAGCCGCACGCGAGATACACGGCGCTTTATGGCCGACGGACTCGAATGCCTGCCGGTCGCGACGCTGATCACCGATCCCCAGGGCAATATTCTGTTGGCCAACCGTGTGGCCCGTGACGTATTCGGCAATGACATGGTCGGCGAAAACCTCGTCGAACAACTCGCCGATTTGGGGTATCCCCCGCTGCACAACGGCGTACGCCCTGCCCTGTCAGCGTTGGAACTGGTGGAGTTCCGCGACATCCACCAACGTAGTCTGCGCATGGAGCTTGCACCTTTGCTTCCCGCCGAAGGTGATTTTGCCCTCGGCTGGTTGCTGAGCCTGACGGATCTAAGCAAAGAGCGCGAAGCCCAGCAGCACCGCGAGACCATGTTGCGTTTCCTTTCCCATGACCTGCGTGCACCACATTCGGCAATCCTCGCCCTGCTGGACGTGCATAACGGCGAATCTCCTGTCTTTGCCCAGATAGAGCAGCAGGTCCGCCGGGCCTTGAGCCTTACCGAATCCTTTGTGCAATTGGCCAAGGCTGAGGCTGACGGTTATCAGTTCCAACCGACCTTGTTCGCCATGCTGGTGATGGACGCCTTTGATCAAGTGGCAGTGATTGCACAACTCAAGGGCATCCATTTGGTCCACGACTTGGATGAAGCCGACGAGGCCATGGTCTACGCCGACCAATCACTGCTCACCCGGGCGTTGTTCAATGTGCTGGAGAACGCGATCAAATATTCGCCATCTGGTACTACCGTGAGACTCAAGCATGCCAGCGAGCAGGGTTGGTTGGAGTGCCGTATCAGCGACCAGGGGCCAGGAATTGCTCCTAAGGATTTACCGGAGCTGTTCAGTCAATACCGGCGCTTCGATTCCGCCCAAGGCAGCGACGGTCTTGGACTGGGTCTGACGATGGTTAAAGCCGTCATAGAACGACACGGCGGGCGCATTACTTGTGAAAGTGAGCTGGGCAAAGGCTCAACATTCATATTGCAACTGCCCCAATTGGCGACTGAAAAGCACCCTTTTCTGTTGTGCATAAAAACCGGTCACAAGGACCGGTTTTTTTATGAAGAAAAAACTTATGCACGTTTTTCCTGGTTTTATGAGGTCCAGAAATATGCAATTAAATCAGCTGCTTATCGAGTAAAACAGTCAATTCGCCAACAAAGCGTACACAGCTTATCCACAGATGCTCAAACCACTGGTGTCTCTACCACTATGGGTTCAGGAGGCAAGGAGCCCATGGCCCTCTGTTGCGCTTCATTCCAAGCCGCTGCGCGGTCGTTCAGTGCGGCAATGGCGCGTGGCCCTTCGCCTTCTGCGTACATCGGTTCGCCGATTACCACGGTGATGGTTCCTGCGCGTTTGGCCCAGCCGGTCTTGGGCCAGAACTTGCCGGCGTTATGCGCAATCGGCAACACAGGCAAGTTGGCATTGACCGCCAGTGCGGTACCGCCACGTGAGAACTTGCCCACCGTACCGAAGGGCACCCGTGTGCCTTCCGGGAAAATCAGTACCCACACGCCATCCTTGAGCAGCTCATCTCCCTTCTTGGCGACATGCTTGAGCGCTGCCTTGGGGTTGTCGCGGTCGATGGCGATCGGCCGGAGCATAGCCATGGCCCAGCCGAAGAACGGCACATATAGCAGCTCGCGCTTGAGCACCTGGCTCAGTGGCGAGAAATAGGCCGAGAGGAAGAACGTCTCCCAGGTGCTCTGGTGGTTCGACAGAATCACACAGGGCTGCTCCGGGACGTTTTCAGCGCCCTTGATCTCGAAACGGATATTGAGGAATACCTTACTCAGCCACAACGCGCAGCGGCACCAATAAACGTTGATGAAACGATAGCGCGCCTTGAAAGGCAGGAACGGTGCGATAAAAAAGCTCAGGGTGCACCAGAGAAACGAACTGGTGCCCAGCAGCAGGTAAAAGAAAAAGGTTCTGATGGCCTGCAAGATCGACATGGCGGCATTTACCGTTGCGGGACACGGCCCGCCTGTTAAAAGCGCACTCCCGAACAATCCTTGGTCAGGAAGTCGAGGGCGGCTAGTTGTTGATAAGTTCTGCGGCAACGGCCGCCAGATCGTCAAAAATCAAGGTGCCTACCGGCAGGTTTTTCACCTGGGTCTTCTCGCCCTTTCCGGTCTTAACCAAAACTGGCTGAGAGTCGACGGCCTTGGCCGCCTCCAGGTCACCGAGGCTGTCCCCGACGAACCATATCCCAGCTAACGGCACCTTGTAATGTTCTGCAATGATTTTCAACATGCCAGGCTTGGGCTTGCGGCAATCGCAGCCCTCATCCGGCCCGTGGGGGCAGTACACCACCAGCCCTACCTCGCCCCCCTGCTCAGCCACCAACCTGCGCATACGCGCATGCATGGCCTCCAGGGTAGGAATGTTGTAGTAACCACGGGCGATGCCGGACTGGTTGGTGGCAATGGCCACCGTCCAGCCAGCTTTGCTCAACTGCGCGATGGCCTCGATCGAGCCGGGCAGTGGGATCCACTCATCCACCGACTTGATGTAAGCGTCGGAGTCGTAGTTGATCACCCCGTCCCGATCGAGAATCAGCAGTTTCAACATGATCAGCCCAGTACGGAAATGTCAGCGATATTGATGAACAGGCCACGCAGGCGCGCGAGCATGGCGTAGCGGTTTTTCCGCACGCCGGCATCGTCGGCATTGATCATCACTGCTTCGAAGAACGCATCCACCGGCTCACGCAACGACGCCAGGCGCGCCAACGCTTCAGCGTAGTTACGCTCGGCGATCAGCGGCTTCACGGCGTTTTCGGCCTTGGCAATGGCCGAGTTCAGCGAGAACTCCTTGGCGTCGGCAAACAGGCCAGGGTCGACTTCGGCATTGCCGAGGTTGTCGGCCTTGCTCAGCAGGTTCGACACGCGCTTGTTCACGGCGGCCAGGGCATCAGCTTCCGGCAGCTTGCGGAATGCCTGTACGGCTTGTACACGCTGGTCGAAGTCCAGGGCCGAACCCGGTTGCAAGGCACGCACCGACAGGTAGACGGAAACGTCCACGCCTTCGTCTTCGTAACGCGCACGCAGGCGGTCGAACACGAACTCCAGCACTTGCTCGGCCAGGCCGGCTTGCTTGACCTTGGCGCCGAACTGGCCGACGGCGAACACCACGGCCTGGGTCAGGTCGAGGTCCAGCTTCTTGTCGATCAGGATGCGCAGTACGCCCAAGGCCGCACGACGCAGGGCATAGGGGTCTTTGCTACCGGTGGGCAGCATGCCGATGCCGAAGATGCCAACCAACGTATCCAACTTGTCGGCAATCGCCACTGCCGCACCGGTCAGGGTGGTCGGCAGCTCTGCACCGGCACCGCGCGGCATGTACTGCTCGTTCAGGGCCAGGGCGACTTCTTGCGGCTCACCGTCGTTGAGGGCGTAGTAGTAACCGGCAACGCCTTGCATCTCGGGGAACTCGCCGACCATCTCGGTGGCCAGGTCGCACTTGGACAGCAAGCCGGCACGTGCGGCCCAGGCCGGGTCGCCGCCAATGCGCGGGGCAATGTACGCCGCCAGTTTGGAAACCCGTGCGGCCTTGTCGTAGACACTGCCGAGTTTTTCCTGGAACACCACGTTCTGCAGGCGCAGGTTGAAGTCTTCGAGCTTCTGCTTCTTGTCTTGCTTGAAGAAGAACTCGGCGTCGGTCAGGCGCGGGCGAACGACTTTTTCGTTACCGGCGATGATCTGCAGCGGGTCCTTGCTTTCGATGTTGGCCACGGTGATAAAACGCGGCAGCAACTTGCCGTCCGCGTCGAGCAGGCAGAAATACTTCTGGTTGTCCTGCATGGTGGTGATCAACGCTTCTTGCGGCACCTCAAGGAAACGCTCTTCGAACGAGCACACCAGCGGCACCGGCCATTCCACCAAGGCGGTCACTTCGTCCAGCAAGCTTGGCGGCACGATGGCGGTGCCTTCCTGCAGGCGCGCCAGCTCTTCGGTGCGCTTGCTGATCAGCTCGCGACGCTCATTGGCATCGGCCAGCACATAAGCAGCGCGCAGGTCGTTGAGGTAGTTGGCCGGTGAGGTGATACGCACGCTTTCTGGATGGTGGAAGCGGTGCCCACGGGAATCACGACCGGCCTTTTGGGCGAGGATGGTGCAGTCGATGACCTGATCGCCGAGCAGCATCACCAGCCATTGGGTCGGACGCACGAACTCTTCCTTGCGCGCACCCCAGCGCATGCGCTTGGGGATGGGCAGGTCGTTCAGGGAGTCTTCAACGATGGTCGGCAACAGGCTGGCGGTCGGCTTGCCGGTGATGACCTGGCTGAAACGCAGTTTTGGACCGCTCTGGTCGATCTCGCTCAGATCTACGCCACATTTCTTGGCAAAGCCAAGGGCGGCCTGGGTCGGGTTGCCTTCGGCATCGAAAGCCGCCTGGCGCGGTGGGCCGTCGAGGTTGATGCTGCGATCCGGCTGCTGGGTTTCCAGCGCGGTCAGCAGCACTGCCAGGCGACGTGGCGCGGCGTAGACTTTCTTGGCTTCAAACTTCAGGCCGGCGGTCTGCAGGCCTTTTTCGATACCGGCCAGGAACGCATCGGACAGGGTATTGAGCGCCTTGGGTGGCAGCTCTTCGGTGCCCAGTTCAACCAGGAAATCTTGAGCACTCATTGTGCAGCCTCCAGCTTAGCCAACACTTCATCACGCAAATCCGGGGTTGCCATCGGGAAGCCCAGCTTGGCGCGAGCCAGCAGGTAGGCTTGGGCGACGGAACGCGCCAGGGTGCGTACACGCAGGATGTATTGCTGACGCGCAGTTACCGAGATGGCACGGCGGGCGTCCAGCAGGTTGAAGGTATGGGACGCCTTCAACACCATTTCATAGCTTGGCAACGGCAGCGGCTGGTCGAGTTCGATCAGGCGCTTGGCTTCGCTTTCATAGAAGTCGAACAGTTCGAACAGCTTGTCGACGTTGGCGTGCTCGAAGTTATAAGTGGACTGCTCCACTTCGTTCTGATGGAACACGTCGCCGTAGGTGACTTTGCCGAACGGGCCGTCAGCCCACACCAGGTCGTAGACCGAATCCACGCCTTGCAGGTACATGGCCAGGCGCTCCAGGCCGTAGGTGATTTCGCCGGTAACCGGGTAGCACTCGATGCCGCCGGCTTGCTGGAAGTAGGTGAACTGCGTCACTTCCATGCCATTGAGCCAGACTTCCCAGCCCAGGCCCCAGGCGCCCAGGGTTGGCGATTCCCAGTTGTCTTCGACAAAACGGATGTCGTGCACCAGTGGGTCCAGGCCGACATGTTTCAGCGAGCCCAGGTACAGTTCCTGGAAATTATCCGGGTTGGGCTTCAATACCACCTGGAACTGGTAGTAGTGCTGCAGACGGTTCGGGTTTTCGCCGTAGCGGCCGTCAGTCGGGCGACGACTGGGCTGCACATAAGCGGCGTTCCAGGTTTCCGGGCCGATGGCCCGCAGGAATGTGGCGGTGTGGAAAGTGCCGGCGCCTACTTCCATATCGTAGGGCTGAAGTACCACACAACCTTGCTCGGCCCAGTATTGCTGGAGGGCGAGGATCAAGTCTTGGAAGGTACGCACGGCTGGCGTAGGCTGGCTCACGAAATTCACCTGTTACTTGGGCTGCGATTTAAAGAGCGGGAGTATACCCGATTCGGCCCTGCCACCACTCCCTGGAGCCTTATGCCACGCTGCTTTTGGTGTTCTGAAGATCCGCTGTACATGGCTTATCACGATCAGGAGTGGGGAACGCCGCTGCGCGATGCACAGGGTTTGTTCGAGTTGCTTTTGCTCGAAGGGTTCCAGGCAGGCCTGTCCTGGATCACCGTTTTACGCAAACGCGAGCATTATCGAAAGGTGTTGTTTGGCTTTGATGCGCAGCGTCTGGCGCAACTGAGCGATGACGAGATCGAGGTGTTGATGCAGGATCCAGGCATCGTGCGCAATCGCTTGAAGCTCAACGCCACTCGGCGCAATGCCGCCGCCTGGCTGGCGTTGGAGGATCCGGTGGGTCTGCTCTGGTCGTTTGTCGGCGGTAAACCCAAGGTCAATCATTTCATGGATCGCAGCGAAGTCCCGGCGATTACCGCCGAGGCCGAAGCCATGAGCCGCGCCTTGAAAAAAGCCGGCTTCACCTTCGTCGGCCCGACCATCTGCTACGCCTTCATGCAGGCCTCGGGCATGGTCATGGACCACACCCAGGACTGCGACCGCTACGCGGACTTGGCCAACGCCGGTTAGAATGCCGGCTTTGCGCACCACACACGATCAGGAGTGACCTGTGGAAAAGTTTAAAGGCGCCTTGCTGGTAGGCGCTCTCCGGTTGTTTGCCCTGCTGCCCTGGCGCGCCGTACAGGCCGTCGGCACGGGCATCGGCTGGATCATGTGGAAAACCCCCAATCGTTCCCGCGACACGGTGCGGATCAACCTCTCCAAATGCTTCCCGGACATGGACCCGGCCGAGCGCGAGCGCCTGGTGGGCCGTAGCCTGATGGACATCGGCAAATCCCTCACCGAAAGCGCCTGTGCGTGGATCTGGCCGGCGCAGCGTTCCATCGACCTGGTCCGTGAAGTCGAGGGCCTTGAGGTGCTGCACGAAGCCCTGGCCTCCGGCAAAGGCGTAGTGGGGATCACCAGCCACCTGGGCAACTGGGAAGTGTTGAACCATTTCTATTGCAGCCAGTGCAAGCCGATCATTTTCTATCGCCCGCCCAAGCTCAAGGCAGTGGACGAATTGTTGCGCAAACAGCGTGTGCAACTGGGCAACCGCGTGGCGGCGTCGACCAAGGAAGGTATTCTCAGCGTGATCAAGGAAGTGCGCAAAGGCGGCCAGGTGGGCATTCCTGCCGACCCGGAGCCGGCTGAGTCGGCCGGCATCTTCGTACCGTTCTTTGCCACCCAGGCACTCACCAGCAAATTCGTGCCGAACATGCTCGCCGGCCACAAGGCGGTGGGCGTATTCCTGCATGCCCTGCGCCTGCCGGACGGCTCGGGCTACAAGGTGATCCTGGAAGCGGCGCCGGAAGACATGTACAGCACAGACACCGCCACCTCCTGCGCGGCGATGAGCAAGGTGGTGGAGCGCTATGTCGGCGCCTACCCGAGCCAGTACATGTGGAGCATGAAGCGCTTCAAGAAGCGCCCGCCGGGTGAGGCGCGGTGGTACTGATTACACCTGACTTAAAGTCGATGCAAAACTAATGTGGGAGGGGGCTTGCTACCGATAGCGGAGGTTCAGTCAACATGCATTGACTGACACACTGCTATCGGGAGCAAGCCCCCTCCCACATTTGGATCTGCCTAAGCCTGGCGGTCGAGTTTTTTCAGGAACACGGTCATCTCTTTTTCGGCTTGTTTGTCGCCATGGGCCTGGGCCGCTTCGATGCCCTTCTCCCAAGCCTGTCGTGCTGCGGCGTTATCACCCAACCCTTGCTGCGCCTTACCCAACAGCTTCCACGCTGCCGAATACTTCGGATCGAACTCGACGCACTTGGCTAGATGCTCGGCCGCCTTGGCATTGTCCTTCAAGTCCAGATAACCCTTGCCCAACCCAAAGCGCAGCAGCGAATTATCCACACCCTTGGCGTGCATTTTTTCCAGGGATTCGAGCATGTCGGCCACTCCGTCTGATCAGAAAAAGCTCAAGCCCACGTGGAACAGTTTCTCCACGTCGCGGATATGTTTTTTATCCACAAGGAACAGAATCACATGGTCACCGGTGGCGATCACCGTGTCGTCGTGGGCAATGATCACTTCTTCATCACGAATAATTGCGCCTATGGTCGTGCCAGGCGGCAAGCCGATATCGCGAATGGCCTTGCCGATCACCTTGCTCGACTTCGAGTCGCCGTGGGCAATCGCCTCGATGGCTTCCGCCGCGCCCCGGCGCAATGAGTGCACGCTGACGATATCGCCACGGCGCACGTGGGCGAGCAAGGTGCCGATGGTGGCCAGCTGCGGGCTGATGGCGATATCGATATCGCCGCCCTGGATCAGGTCGACGTAGGCCGGGTTGTTGATGATAGTCATCACCTTCTTCGCCCCCAGCCGCTTGGCCAGTAGCGACGACATGATGTTGGCTTCGTCATCGTTGGTCAGGGCCAGGAAAATGTCGGCGTCGGCGATGTTCTCTTCCATCAGCAGGTCGCGGTCCGAGGCGCTGCCTTGCAGTACGACGGTGCTGTCGAGGGTGTCGGACAAATGCCGGCAACGCGCCGGGCTCATCTCGATGATCTTCACCTGGTAGCGGCTTTCGATGGCCTCGGCCAGACGTTCGCCAATTTGCCCGCCGCCAGCGATGACAATGCGTTTGTAGCTTTCATCGAGCCTGCGCATTTCGCTCATGACAGCGCGAATATTCGCTTTGGCGGCGATGAAAAAGACCTCGTCGTCGGCCTCGATCACCGTATCGCCCTGGGGCAGGATCGGCCGGTCACGGCGGAAAATCGCCGCTACGCGGGTTTCCACATTTGGCATGTGTTCGCGCAGCTGGCGCAATTGCTGGCCCACCAACGGCCCACCGTAGTAAGCCTTCACTGCCACCAATTGTGCCTTGCCTTCGGCGAAGTCGATCACCTGCAAGGCGCCCGGAATTTCGATCAGGCGCTTGATGTAGTGGGTCACCACCTGTTCCGGGCTGATCAGTACGTCGACGGGAATGGCATCGTTATCGAACAGGCCGGCACGGGTCAGGTAGGCCGCCTCGCGCACACGGGCGATCTTGGTCGGGGTATGGAACAAGGTGTGGGCCACCTGGCAGGCGACCATGTTGGTTTCGTCGCTGTTGGTCACTGCGACCAGCATGTCGGCATCGTCGGCGCCCGCCTGACGCAGCACCGTCGGAAACGATGCGCGGCCTTGCACCGTGCGGATGTCCAGGCGGTCGCCCAGGTTGCGCAGGCGCTCGGCATCGGTGTCGACGATGGTGATGTCGTTGGCTTCACCGGCCAGATGTTCGGCCAGCGTGCCACCGACCTGCCCTGCCCCAAGGATGATGATTTTCATCCGGTCACTCCCTTAAAACCATTCAGCCGCGCGCGGCGGCGATCTTGATCAGTTTGGCGTAGTAGAAGCCATCGTGCCCACCTTCCTGCGCGAGCAGTTGGCGACCGTGAGGCTGCTTGATGCCTGCGGTGGTCGCGAGATCAAGCTCACGCGCGCCGCTGGTGCGGGCGAGGAAGGCTGCGATGACCTCGGTATTCTCGGTGGGCAAGGTGGAGCAGGTGGCGTAAAGCAGGATGCCGCCGACCTCCAGGGTCGGCCACAGCGCGTCGAGCAGTTCGCCTTGCAGCACCGCCAGGGCGGCGATGTCGTCGGGCTGGCGGGTCAGCTTGATGTCCGGGTGCCGGCGTATGACCCCGGTGGCCGAGCACGGCGCGTCCAGCAAGATGCGCTGGAACGGCTTGCCGTCCCACCAAGTGCCGGTGTCGCGGCCATCGGCGGCAATCAGCTCGGCGCTCAAGCCCAGGCGTGCGAGGTTTTCTCGTACGCGTACAAGGCGCTTGGCTTCAAGATCCACGGCCACTACACCGGCCAGGTCTTTTTCGACTTCAAGGATGTGGCACGTCTTACCGCCAGGCGCACAACAGGCGTCGAGTACACGTTGGCCGGGCGCCAGGTCGAGCAAGTCGCCGGCCAATTGCGCGGCCTCGTCCTGCACGCTGATCCAACCGTCAGCAAAACCCGGCAGGCTGCGCACATCGGTGGCGGCTTCGAGCACGATGCCGTCGGTGCTGTACACGCAGGGTGTGGCGTTGATGCCAGCGTCGACCAGCAACTGCAGATACGCATCACGGCTGTGGTGACGACGGTTGACCCGCAGGATCATCGGCGGGTGCGCGTTGTTGGCTACGCAGATGGCTTCCCATTGCTCAGGCCAAAAGGCTTTCAGGGACTTTTGCAGCCAGCGCGGATGGGCGGTGCGCACCACCGGATCATGTTCCAGCTCGGCCAGCAGCGCTTCGCTCTCGCGCTGGGCGCGGCGCAACACGGCATTGAGCAGGGCCTTGGCCCACGGCTTTTTCAGCTTATCGGCGCAACCGACGGTTTCCCCAATGGCGGCGTGGGCTGGCACTCGGGTATAGAGCAACTGGTAGAGACCCACCAGCAACAGCGCCTCGACGTCGGCGTCCGCGGCCTTGAACGGCTTTTGCAGCAGCTTGGCCGCCAGCGCCGACAACCGTGGCTGCCAACGGGCGGTGCCAAAGGCCAGGTCCTGGGTGAAGCCGCGGTCGCGGTCTTCGACTTTATCCAGCTGGGTTGGCAGGGAGCTGTTCAGCGAAGCCTTGCCGTTGAGGACAGCAGCGAGAGCCTTGGCGGCGGCCAGACGCGGGTTCATTGAGCGGCCACCCCAAGGAGGGTGCCCAGGGCAAATTTCTCACGCCGACTGTTGAACAAATCGCTGAAGTTCAGCGCTTTGCCGCCGGGCAATTGCAGGCGAGTCAGACACAGCGCCTGTTCACCACAAGCCACCAGCAGACCATCTTTGCTGGCGCCGATGATCTGGCCGGGAGTGCCTTTGCCGTCGGACAAGGATGCGGCGAGTATTTTCAAGGCTTCGCCGTTGAGGCTGCTGTGGCAGATCGGCCACGGGTTGAACGCACGCACCAGACGCTCCAGCTCCGCGGCGGGGCGGCTCCAGTCGATGCGCGCTTCGTCCTTGTTCAACTTGTGGGCGTACGTGGCCAGGCTGTCGTCCTGTACTTCGCCTTCCAGGGTGCCCGCCGCGAGGCCGCCGATGGCCTGGATCACGGCAGGCGGGCCGAGTTCGGCCAGACGGTCATGCAGGCTGCCGCCGGTGTCTTGGGCGGTGATGGGCGTGGTGACCTTGAGCAGCATCGGGCCGGTGTCCAAACCCGCCTCCATGCGCATCACGGTCACACCGCTTTCCCCATCACCCGCTTCCACGGCGCGCTGGATAGGCGCCGCACCACGCCAGCGTGGCAACAGCGAGGCATGGCTGTTGATGCAACCCAGGCGCGGGATATCCAGCACCGCCTGGGGCAGGATCAAGCCGTAGGCCACCACCACCAGCAGGTCCGGCTTCAGCGCAGCCATTTCGGCCTGGGCCTCGGCATTACGCAGGGTCGGTGGCTGCAGCACTGGGATATTGTGCTCCAGCGCCAATTGCTTGACCGGGCTCGGCATCAGTTTTTGCCCGCGACCGGCCGGGCGATCCGGCTGGGTGTACACCGCGACGATGTCATAAGGGCTGGCAAGCAGTGCCTTGAGGTGTTCGGCGGCGAATTCAGGGGTGCCGGCAAAAACAATGCGCAATGGCTCGGTCATGGGCGTTCTCGGTTAAAAGCAGTCACAAAAGAAAAAGGCTTGCCGCAGCAAGCCTTTGGAAGAAGGGTATCAAGCTTGCTGGCGATGCTTTTTTTCCAGCTTCTTCTTGATCCGGTCACGCTTGAGCGTGGACAGGTAATCGACAAACAGCTTGCCGTTGAGGTGGTCGCATTCATGCTGGATGCACACCGCCAACAGGCCTTCGGCAACCAGCTCGAACGGTTTGCCATCACGGTCCAGGGCCTTGATCTTCACGCGCAGCGGGCGTTCGACGTTCTCGTAGAACTCCGGCACCGACAGGCAGCCTTCCTGGTATTCGCCCATCTCGTCGGTCAGCGGTTCGAACTCGGGGTTGATGTATACCCGAGGTTCGCTGCGATCTTCCGACAGGTCCATGACCACGACGCGCAGATGCACGTTGACCTGGGTGGCGGCGAGGCCGATGCCCGGGGCTTCATACATTGTTTCAAACATGTCATCGACCAACTGACGAACCTTGTCGTCCACTACGGCCACCGGCTTGGCGATCGTGCGCAGGCGCGAGTCGGGAAATTCGAGGATGTTCAAAATAGCCATAAGCGTAATTGCTGCACATGTGAGGTAGAGACCAATCGGCGGTGGGATGGACCCACACGGCCGGTGTGAAACGCTCGGAAGCCGCGAAGGCCATGACATTTCACGCGAACGCACATAATAAAGGAGATTGACCCCATGAGGAAATCGCTACTCGTCTTGCTGCTATGGGCCCCGCTTGCCACGGCACTGATTGCACAGCCCACCGAGCGCCTGGGGCAGGCCATCCAGCACTTCCTGCTGCATAACCGGATTCTCGATTCACCCCAGGACCTGGACAACGCACCTTACATAGTCGCGGTACAAGGCGGTCGTGTGCTGGGCGCCAACGGCGAGCGTATACATGCTCGCGGTAGCCTGGACCCGGCCCAGCCCAGCTACGGGATCTTTCGTCAGGGCAAGGCCTACATCGACCCCGACACCCAGGAGCTACTGGGCATCAATGCCAATGACATCGGCACTGCACGCTTTTTGCTCGCCGACAACCTCACCACCTTGGCGGTGCAAAGGGTTACCCAGGAAATCCGCCCGGGCGACCGTTTGCTCCGTGCCGAACCGCCTGTCGAGCTGGCCAACCTGCAAGCAGGCAAATCAGCACCCTTCATCGAAGGGCACATTATCGATATTCCCAGGGGCATCACTCAGTTCGGCGTGCTGGATGCCGTGACCCTGAACAAGGGACGTCGCGATGGCCTGGTGGAGGGCCAATTGCTCACGGTGATCAAGACTGGCGCCACTGTGCGAGACGCCCTTACCGGCGTGCCGACCCGACTTCCTGATGAGCGGGCCGGCACCCTGCAGGTCTTTCGCACCTATGAAAAGCTCAGTTATGCCCTGGTGCTCAGTGCTTCACGCGCCCTGGCGATAAAAGACCGTTTTGAGACGCCTCAACAATCACAATAAATAGCCTGCTAAATAAGTTACCAACAGAGTTATCCACAGCTTGTTCCGGTCAAGGATGATCAAATGAATCCGATAAACAGTAGTGAAATTTCTCCGGCAGAGCTGGAAGCCCGGCTACGCTTGCACAGGCTGCCGGAACTGGGCCCGAAGCGTTTTCATACGTTGATCGATGCCTTCGGCTGCGCCTCCAAGGCCATCAGTGCGCCTGCCAGTGCCTGGCGTTCCCTCGGCTTGCCCACCATCAGTGCCGATGCCCGACGTAGCCCGCAAATCCGTGATGGTGCCAGTGAGACATTGGCTTGGCTGGGCCACCCGGCCCAGCATTTGCTGATGTGGGACCAGCCTGAATACCCTGCACTGCTCGCCCAGATCGATGACGCGCCGCCGCTGTTATTTGTCGCGGGCAATCCTGGCATTCTGGAAAAACCCCAGTTGGCCATGGTCGGTAGTAGGCGGGCCTCGCGCCCTGGAATGGACACGGCCGCTGCGTTTTCCCGCAGCCTGGCGAGCGCCGGTTTTGTCATCACCAGCGGTCTCGCATTGGGTATAGACGGCGCGGCGCATCAGGCGGCACTGGATGTGGGCGGCCATACAATCGGCGTGCTCGGTACTGGCCTGGAAAATTTTTATCCACAGCGCCATCGCAAGCTCGCGGCGGCGATGATTGCCCAGGGCAGCGCGGTGGTTTCCGAGTTTGCGCTGGATGCGCCGCCTCAGGCCGGCAATTTCCCACGGCGCAATCGGATTATCAGCGGGCTCTCGCTGGGCGTCCTGGTGGTGGAAGCCAGCATGGCCAGCGGTTCGCTGATCACCGCACGGCTGGCGGCGGAACAAGGGCGTGAGGTGTATGCGATCCCGGGCTCCATCCATCATCCCGGAGCCAAGGGCTGTCATCAGCTGATTCGCGATGGCGCAGTGCTGGTGGAAACCATCGAACACATTCTGGAAGGCTTGCGCGGTTGGCAAGCGGTGTCGCGTCCCGCGCCGCTTCCGGTTATCCACCCATTGGTGGCGCTGCTGCATGCGGCGCCGCATAGCAGCGAAGCCCTGGCGATTGCCAGCGGCCGACCGTTGTCCCAGGTGCTGGCAACCCTTACGGAACTGGAGTTGGAAGGCCAGGTGACCTGTGAAAGCGGACGCTGGCTTGCGCGTTGCCAGCTTTTGTAGCCGTCAGTTCTTTGAAGCTAGGTTTTGTAACGAAGATCGGTAAACTGCCCAGAGCTTTAGTTCGGAGAGTAAACAATGGTCAACAGGTGGCGTGTGCTGGAAGCCGCACGAGAAATTCGCGCAGGCGCGGTGATTGCCTATCCGACCGAAGCGGTCTGGGGCCTGGGCTGCGACCCGTGGAATGAAGAAGCGGTGGATCGGCTGCTGGCGATCAAGAACCGGTCAGTGGACAAGGGTCTGATCCTGGTGGCGGACAATATCCGTCAGTTCGACTTTCTGTTTGAAGACTTCCCGGACACCTGGATCGAACGCATGGCCAGCACCTGGCCTGGTCCTAACACCTGGCTGGTGCCCCATCAGGACTTGCTGCCGGAATGGGTCACAGGCTTGCATGACACGGTGGCCTTGCGGGTCACGGACCACCCGCTGGTGCGGGATTTGTGCGCGCAGGTCGGGCCGCTGATTTCCACGTCGGCCAATCCTCAGGGGCGTCCGGCGGCACGCACGCGGATTCGCGTGGAACAGTATTTCCGCGGGCAACTGGATCTGGTATTGGGTGGCGCCCTGGGTGGGCGCAAGAACCCGAGCCTGATTCGTGACCTGGTAACCGGGGATGTTGTGCGGCCCTCCTAAGACCGAGGTGCGGCCATCGCGGGCAAGCCCCCTCCCATAATTTGACCGCGTTGTCATGACGGACGCAGATCAAATGTGGAAGTGGGCTTGCCCGGGATGACTCGCTTAAGGCAACAGGATTGTTGAGCCGGTCGTACGGCGCCCCGACAACTCCGTCTGCGCCTTGGCTGCATCCGCCAACGAAAACCGCTGGTTGATATCAATCCGCACCTTGCCGCTCTTGATCATCGAAAACAGGTCATCGGCCATCGCCTGCAAGGCCTGCGGGTTGCTGGCATAGGTCGCCAGCGTCGGCCGCGTCACGTACAGCGAGCCCTTGGCCGACAGGATGCCCAGGTTCACACCATCCACCGCGCCTGAAGCGTTGCCGAAGCTGACGACCAAACCCCTTGGCGCCGTGCTGTCCAGGGAGGTCAGCCAGGTGTCCTTGCCGACGCCGTCGTACACCACTGGGCACTTCTTGCCGTCAGTTAATTCCAGCACGCGTTGTGCGACATTTTCCTTGCTGTAGTCGATGGTTTCCCAGGCACCGAGGGATTTGGCCAGGGCGGCCTTTTCCGGGGAGCTGACCGTACCAATCAATTTCACCCCCAGGGCCTTGGCCCACTGGCAGGCCAGGGAACCGACGCCACCGGCAGCGGCGTGAAACAGGATAGTCTCGCCGCCTTTCAGCTCGTAGGTCTGGCGCAGCAGGTACTGCACGGTCAGGCCCTTGAGCATGGCGCCGGCGGCCTGTTCAAAGCTGATGTCCTCCGGCAAGTGCACCAGGTTGGCTGCGGGCAGCACATGTAACTCGCTGTAGGCTCCCAGCGGGCCGCTGCCGTAGGCAACGCGGTCGCCGACCTTGAACTGGGTAACTTCACTGCCAACGGCATCCACCACACCGGCGCCTTCCGCGCCCAGGCCCGATGGCAGGGCGGGCGGTGCGTAGAGGCCACTGCGGAAATAGGTATCGATGAAGTTCAGGCCGATCGCCTCGTTACGCACGCGAACCTGCTGCGGGCCAGGCTCCGCCGGCGTGTAGTCCACATATTCGAGAACTTCGGGGCCGCCATGGGCGCTGAACTGGATACGTTTGGCCATCTGCACTTCTCCTGAGGTTGCATTCGCGTAGCCCCCTATCCCACTCCTAAGCTTGATCTTCGTCAACTGCGATGCAATGGAATGCAGTGGTATCCTGTGCGCCCATTTGCCGCCGACGCCCAGTGGCCTCGCGTAGCTTTGCCCGATTCAAGGTGATGCCATGACTACCCGCACCGAGGCTGTTAAAGCCTATCTGCTTGACCTGCAAGATCGCATTTGCAGCGCCCTGGAAACCTTCGAGACGGACACTCGCTTTATCGAAGACGCCTGGACCCGGCCTGCCGGTGGTGGCGGTCGCACCCGTGTGATCGAGAACGGTACGGTGATTGAAAAAGGCGGCGTCAACTTTTCCCACGTGTTTGGCAGTGGCCTGCCACCGTCGGCCAGCGCCCATCGCCCTGAGCTGGCCGGTCGCGGCTTCGAAGCCCTGGGCGTGTCGTTGGTGATCCATCCGCACAACCCGCATGTACCGACTTCCCACGCCAACGTGCGCTTTTTCATCGCAGAAAAAGACGGCGAAGAACCGGTGTGGTGGTTTGGTGGCGGCTTTGACCTGACCCCGTACTATGGCAATGAAGAAGACTGCGTCCACTGGCACCGCGTGGCCGAGCAGGCCTGTGCGCCGTTTGGCCCGGACGTCTATCCGCGTTACAAAGCCTGGTGCGACACCTACTTTCACATCAAGCATCGCAATGAGCCCCGTGGCATCGGTGGCCTGTTCTTCGATGACTTGAACGAATGGGGCTTCGACACCTGCTTTGCCTTCATTCGTGCTATCGGCGATGCCTATATCGACGCTTACCTGCCGATTGTGCAGCGCCGCAAGGCCATGGCCTATACCGAGCAGCAGCGCCAGTTCCAGGAGTTCCGCCGCGGCCGCTACGTTGAGTTCAACCTGGTCTATGACCGTGGCACCTTGTTTGGCCTGCAATCGGGTGGGCGCACCGAGTCGATCCTGATGTCGCTGCCACCCCAGGTACGTTGGAGCTATGACTGGAAGGCCGAGGTCGGCAGCGAAGAAGCGCGCCTTACCGACTATTTCCTGCAAGACCGCGATTGGCTCGGCGTCGTCGCGCCCAAGGCGGCGGTGTGATGGATCGGTATGTCGTGTTCGGCAACCCCATCGGCCATAGCAAATCGCCGCTGATTCACCGTATGTTCGCCGAGCAGACCGGCGAACAACTGGACTACAGCACTTTGCTCGCGCCGTTGGAGGATTTCACCCATTGCGCCCGTGAGTTTTTCCAACAGGGCCGTGGCGCCAACGTCACCGTACCCTTCAAGGAAGAAGCCTGCCGTCTGGCCAACACCTTAACCGAGCGTGCCCAGCGCGCCGGGGCGGTGAACACCCTGAGCAAATTGGCTGACGGCACATTGCTGGGCGACAACACTGATGGCGCCGGCCTGGTGCGCGATCTGACGGTGAACGCAGGGCTTAACCTGCACGGCAAGCGCATCCTGTTGCTGGGTGCCGGCGGTGCGGTGCGCGGTGCACTGGAGCCGTTGCTGGCGCAGCAACCCTCATCCTTGATCATTGCCAACCGCACCGTGGAAAAGGCCGAGTTGCTCGCTGAGCTGTTCGATGACCTGGGCCCGGTGTCTGCCAGTGGTTTCGACTGGTTGCGTGAGCCGGTGGATGTGATCATCAACGCTACCTCGGCCAGCCTGGCAGGCGATGTACCGCCGATTGCCGGCAGCCTGATCGAACCGGGCAAGACGTTCTGCTACGACATGATGTACGCCAAGGAACCCACCGCGTTTTGCCGTTGGGCCACGGAACACGGCGCAGTGGTGGCAATGGATGGCCTGGGCATGCTGGTGGAACAGGCGGCCGAAGCCTTCTTCCTGTGGCGCGGCGTGCGCCCGGATTCGGCGCCGGTACTGGCCGAACTGCGCCGTCAATTGGCCTGATACAGATCTAAATGTGGGAGGGGGCTTGCTCCCGATAGCGGTGTGTCAGTCACATTTTGGTAGCTGACAGGCCGCAATCGGGAGCAAGCCCCCTCCCACAGTTTGATCATGTTCAGTCTTCGAAATGGATGGGGCAGTTATCGGCACCTTCCAATTTTTTCAGTTCTTCAACGACCTGCGGCCTGGCCCGACGCAAGGTCAAGCTGCGTCCCAACCCCGCCAACCGTCGCGCCTCCTGATGCAGCATCTCCACCCCGGAATAGTCGATAAAATTGATCTGCTGCGCCTCGATCACCACTCGCTCGCCCTGCAAGCTTTGCAGTCGCACTTGCAGGTAATGGCTGGCACCAAAAAAGATCGAGCCGCCCACTCGCAACACATCCTCCTCACCGTCGCGCCATTGCTGAACCCGTGGCTGCGAGGTGCGCTTGAGGTAGAAAAACAGCGACGCCAGCACCCCGGCATAAATGGCCGTTTGCAGTTCCAGCAGTAAAGTGGCGACACACGTCAGGCTCATCACCACGAATTCGGCGCGACTGACTCGGAATAATGCTCGAATGGCCCGGTGGTCTATCAGGCCCCAGCAAATCAGCAGGATGCTCGCGGCCATGCTTGGGATTGGAATATGCGCGATTAAAGCCGCGCCAAATAACGCGAATAACGCCACCCACAGTGCCGAAAACACCCCCGCCAACGGCGAGCAGGCGCCCGCCTCGTAGCTGAGGCCCGAGCGGGTGAAGGAGCCCGCCGACAGGTAACCGGAGAAAAATCCGCCGACGATGTTGGATAAACCCTGGGCGCGCACTTCCTGGTTGGCGTCGAGCAACTGTTGCGAGCGGGCTGACAGTGAGCGGGCAATCGACAGGCTGGTCACCAACCCCAGCATCCCTACCGCTACGGCGCTGGGCAGCAAGCGCAAGACCAGGTCCAGGTCCATCGGCAACGGGCTGAACGGCGGCAGCTTGCCGATAAACGCACTGACCAGCGCCACATGCCCGAACATTGTCGGCCACAGCCATACCGCAAGGCTGCCCAGGGTCAGGGCGATGAGCAGCGTTGGCCAGCGTGGCACCAGATACTTGAGCAATGCACCGGCCAGTAAAGTGCCAAGCCCCAGGGCGAGGGAGGCGTGGTCCCATTCTGCGCCATGGTCGATCAGTGCCAGCAAGCTATTGATGGCTGTGGCCTGGCTCGGCAAATCCAGCCCCATCAGGTTGGGCAACTGCCCCAGGGCGATGACCACGGCCGCGCCCAGGGTGAAACCCAGCACCACCGAATGGGATACAAAATTCACCAGTGCGCCGAAGCGCAGCAAGCCAAGCAGCCACTGGAATACCCCGGCGAGCAAGGTCAGTAACAGGATCAGCGTGATGTAGTCCTGGGAGCCCGGCACGGCCAAGGGGCTGATGCTGGCGTAAAGCACAATGGAAATGGCTGCCGTAGGCCCGCAAATCAGGTGCCAGGAAGAGCCCCACAGACAGGCGATCAACACCGGGATGATTGCAGCGTAGAGCCCGTATTCCGGTGGCAGGCCGGCGATCAGCGCGTAGGCAACCGACTGCGGCAAGGCAAGCACGGCGCCACTGAGGCCGACGATGGCATCCCTACCGATGCTGGCGCGGGTTTGACGCGGGAGCCAACTGAGGAAGGGGAAGAGGGTATGGCGGTTGGGCCGGGGCATTTATAACTCGGCTGAAAAGGTTTGACTCAGGGTATCAGTACACACCGGCTCCCTGTGGGAGGGGGCTTGCTCCCGATAGCGGTGTTTCAGCCCATACATTCATAGCTGATAGGCCGTCATCGGGGGCAAGCCCCCTCCCACATTTGGATCGCGGCGCCTCTTAGAGTGTGGCTTTTACCGCCGGTAATGCCTCCTGGCCATCGATGGTTTTCACGCCGTCGAGCCACTTGTCCAGCACCGCCGGGTTGGCCTTGATCCACGCTTTCGCCGCCTCGGCATTGCTGACCTTGTTATTGGCCACTTCAGCCATGATGCTGTTTTCCATCTCTTGGGTAAAACTCAGGTTGGTCAGCAGTTTTCCCACATTCGGGCAGGCCTGCGCGTAACCCTTGCGGGTCAAGGTATACACGCTGCCGGTGTCGCCAAAGTATTTCTCGCCGCCCTTGAGGTAACGCATTTTCAACTGCACGTTCATCGGGTGTGGAGTCCAACCGAGGAAAGTGACGAAACGCTGTCTCTTCACCGCCCGCGAGACTTCGGCAAGCATTGCCTGTTCGCTGGACTCGATCAGCTTCCACTGGCCGAGATCAAAGTCATTTTTCTTGATGATCTCCTGCAGCGAGATATTCGCTGGCGCGCCAGAGCCGATGCCGTAGATCTTCTTGTCGAATTTGTCGGCAAACTTGTTCAGGTCGGAAAACTCATGCACCCCGGCGTCCCATACGTAATCCGGCACGGCGAGGGTGAACTCGGTGCCGTCGAGGTTTTTCGCCAGTTGCACCACATCGCCGTTGGCCACGAACTTGTCATAGAAGCCCTGCTGCGCGGGCATCCAGTTGCCCATGAACGCGTCCACCTGGCCGTCCTTGAGCCCGCCAAAGATAATCGGCACCGCCAGGGTGTCGACCTTGGGCTTGTAGCCCATGCCCGTCAGCAGGAAACCCGTGATGGCGTTGGTGGCGGCAATATCGCTCCAGCCCGGATCGGCCATTTTTACCGTTTCACAACGGGCGTCCGCGTACACATGGGCGCTGCTTAAGGCGAGTACCGCTACGCTTAGCACCACAGTCAACTTTTGCATGGCCTTCCCTCTGTTTATTTATTGGTTTTGGCAGGGTTGTGGATAACGTGCCTTGCGCTCCAGATCGTCGAGGTCGATATGGTTGCGCATGTACTGCTGACTGGCGTCCACCAGTGGCTGGTGGTCCCAGCTCTTCAGCTTGCCTTGGGTCAGCGCCTCGAACACCAGGCGGCGACGGCGTTGGCTGGCGAGCACCTGCTGGTGGATCGCCGGGATGTCCCATTTAGCCCGCGCTTCACGCAAAAACGCTTCGAACAACACCCGGTGTTCCGGTGACTCGCTGAGGTTCTCCCGCTCGTGCGGGTCGTTGTGCACATCGAACAGTAGACAAGGATCGTCTTCGCTGTAGATGAATTTGTAGGCGCCCCGGCGGATCATCATCAACGGGCTGATAGTGCCTTCGGCCATGTATTCGCCAAACACTTCGTCGTGCCCGCCTTGCCCCTGCAAGTGTGGGACCAGCGAACGGCCGTCCAGTGGCAGGCGCGGGTCCAGTTCGCCGCCGGCCAGTTCTACCAGGGTCGGCAACAGGTCAGCGGTGGACACGGCCTGAGTGACGCGGCCAGCGGCGAACTGCCCCGGCGCACTGATCAGCAGCGGTACGCGGGCGGCCATCTCGAACCAGTGCATTTTGTACCAGAGGCCGCGTTCGCCGAGCATATCGCCGTGGTCGCCGGAGAAGATGATGAGCGTGTCGTCGGCCAGGCCGGTGTCTTCCAGGGTTTGCAGGAGTTTGCCGACATTACTGTCGATGTAGCTGCACGCCCCGAAGTAGGCGCGGCGCGCATCGCGGATCTTGTCCACAGGCAGCGGTTTGTCCCACAAGTCATAGACCTTGAGCAGCCGCTGGGAGTGTGGATCCAAATCTCCTTGCGCCGGCGTTGCAGGCAAAGGGATGTCGGCGTCGTCGTACAGATCCCAGAACGGCTTGGGAATGGTGTAGGGGTCGTGGGGGTGGGTCATCGACACGGTCAGGCAGAACGGCTGGTCGCCGTCCTCGCGAATATGATCGAACAGGTACTGCTGGGCCTTGAACACCACCTCTTCGTCGAAATCCAGCTGGTTGGTGCGCACGCACGGGCCGGCTTGCAGCACTGAGGACATGTTGTGGTACCAGGTGGGACGTACGTCCGGTTCATCCCAGTTCACTGCCCAGCCATAGTCGGCAGGATAGATGTCGCTGGTCAGGCGCTCTTCGTAGCCGTGCAATTGGTCGGGGCCGCAGAAGTGCATCTTTCCCGACAGCGCGGTGCGGTAGCCGAGGCGCCGCAGGTAGTGGGCATAGGTCGGCACATCGGCGGGGAAATCGGCGGCGTTGTCGTAGGCGCCTATCTTGCTCGGTAACTGGCCGCTGACCAGGGTGAAGCGCGACGGTGCGCACAACGGGCTGTTGCAGTAAGCGGCGTCGAATACCACGCCTTGGGCGGCGAGGCGACTGAGGTTGGGCAACTTGATCGGGGACGGCCCGTAGAACGGCAGCATGGGTGCGGCCATTTGATCGGCCATGATGAAAAGAATGTTCTTGCGCTTCATGGTTTCTCGGCGTTCCATAGGCGGTGTTTATGCGAATGAGCATGCGGCCTATGAAACATGGGGTAAAGCCCATGCCAAGCAATGTCTAGGATAAGTTGAGCTTATGTATAAAGCGCTGGGTAACCTCTCTCTCGACCTGCTGCGTGCCTTTGAAGCGGCAGCGCGGCATCGTAGTTTCACCGCCGCCGCGATGGAGCTGGGCACTACTCAACCGGCCGTCAGTCAGCAGATCAAGCGTCTTGAAGAGCAATTGGCAATCCGCCTGTTTGACCGCATTTATCGCGGTATCGAACTGACCGACGCCGGCGCGCTGCTGTTCGAGCATGTGCAAAGCGGCTTGCAGAGCGTCAACCAGGGCCTCGTCGCCATCTCCCAACAAGACCAGCACGAAGTGCTGCAAGTGGCCACCGACTTCGCCTTCGCCGCCTATTGGCTGATGCCGCGCCTGCACCGTTTCCACCAGGCCAACCCGCAGGTGGATGTCAGCCTGGTGACCAGTGAGCGCAACCACGCCACCCTGCGCAGCGATATCGATGTGGCGGTACTGTTTGGCGATGGCCGCTTCAAGCAGGGCGACAGCCTGTGGTTGTTCAACGAGGAAGTGTTTCCGGTGTGCAGTCCGCAATGGCTCAAGGACCAGGCAGCACCGCTGACCGTGCAGGCCTTGCAAGACTGCCCGTTGCTGCACCTGCGCCAGGAAAATAACAGCCGGTGGTTCGACTGGAACGGGGTGTTCCGTGAACTGGGTATCACGGCCGCGCCGACCCCTGGCCAATTGCGTTTCGACAACTACACCTTGCTGATCCAGGCCGCGATTGCCGGCCAGGGTGTTGCCATCGGCTGGCGCCACCTGGTGGATAACCTGCTGGAGCAAAACTGGCTGTGTCGACCGATCAGCGACACCGTGACCTCGCGTTTCGGCTATTACGTGGTGCAACCCCAGCGCAAACGCCGTGGGCAGTTGGTCGAGCGCTTTGTCGAGTGGCTGGTCGCTGAACAGGCCAGCAGTGCGCAGTCGTTGACCGGGCTGGCCCTGCCATCGATTGCGGTCTAGGATCGGCGCATATTGGATCCGGAGTCCGTCATGCAACGTATCAAGGGCTACCACGCCCACATCTACTTCGATGCCAGCACTATCGAACAGGCCCGTACCCTATGTGAAGACGCGGCCAGGCTGTTTCCCCTGCGCATGGGCCGTGTGCACGAGAAGCCGGTGGGCCCGCATCCGGATTGGAGCTGCCAGCTGGCGTTCGAGCCGGAATACATCGGCGTGGTATTGCCGTGGCTGGCGCTGCATCGCAATGGTTTGGTGGTGTTCCTGCACCCTGAAACCGGCGATGACTTGAAGGATCACACCGACTACGCGGTCTGGATGGGGGCCATGCGCGAATTGAATTTGTCGGTTTTTTAACCTTCCTTATCAGATAAAGCCTTGCGTCTCCGTCGCGAAAATCCGGGAGAGCTGTAGGACTTATCTTGTCTTGTCTCATTATATGGGATTGATATTTATATATTGAGATGTTCCTTGCCGTAGGTTTATATTCGCCCATCTGCTTTTTTCAGCACCCACTCATTTCAGGTGAAGCGATGCAGGCGCAATTGATCGCGCTCGATTGGGGGACCAGCTCCCTTCGTGCTTACAAACTCGGCTCCGCAGGCGTGGTGCTGGAACAACGCTCGCTGGCCTTGGGCATCATGCATTTGCCCAGCGAACCCCGGAAGATCGCCGGCGTTGACTGTACTGACGGTTTTGAGTTGGCGTTCGATACCGCCTGCGGCGATTGGCTAGAGGCCCAACCGGGCCTGCCGGTGATCGCCTGCGGCATGGTCGGCAGCGCCCAGGGTTGGAGCGAGGCGGCTTATCGCAGTACCCCTGTGGACGTCGCCAGCCTCGGCCAGGCGCTGCACTGCGTGCGTAGCTTGCGCGGGATGGATGTGCATATCGTGCCGGGGGTAATCGAACAGGTTGGCCTGCCCAATGTGATGCGCGGCGAAGAAACCCAAGTGCTCGGCGTGCTGCAAGGCCTTGGGGCCCAGGTGCTGATTGGGTTGCCTGGCAGCCATTCCAAATGGGTCGAGGTGGTCGAAGGTCGCATTACCCATTTCGACACTTTCATGACCGGCGAACTGTTTGCGGTATTGAGCAAGCACAGCATCCTGGGCCGCACCCAGCAACCGTGCGAGCAATTCCAGGCCGAGGCGTTCGATCGCGGTGTGCAGGTGGCGCTTTCGAAAGACGGCGAGCGTGGCGTGCTGTCGACGCTGTTCAGTGCCCGCACCCTGGGGCTGACTGCTGAACTGGCGCCCGAGCAGCAGCCCGACTACCTGTCCGGCCTGCTGATCGGCCACGAACTCGCCGGCTTGCCAGACAGCGCCAAACATAAACCCATCATCCTGGTGGGCGCGGCACCCCTCTGCGTCCGCTATCAACGCGCCCTCGCCCTTTGCGGTTTTGCCCATGTGAGCCTGGCGCAGGAAGCCACCGAACGCGGCCTGTGGCAATTGGCCGTGGCGGCTGGGCTCATTCAACCTGTAACGGAGGCCTGACATGCTCAAGCAAGCACTCGCGCAAAACGGTTTGATCGCAATCCTGCGCGGCATACGTCCGGATGAAGCCCAGGCTATCGGTAAGGTGCTATACGCCGCGGGTTTTCGTGTGATCGAAGTCCCGCTCAATTCGCCCGACCCGTACACCAGCATCCGCACCCTGCGTGACAGCCTGCCCGCCGATTGCCTGATCGGCGCCGGCACGGTGTTGACGCCGGAACAGGTCGAGCAGGTCAAGGCTGCGGGTGGCCAGGTGATCGTCATGCCCCATAGCGATGCCAAAGTCTTGCGTGCCGCCAAGGCGGCGGGCTTGTACTTGTCGCCCGGCGTGGCCACTCCCACAGAAGCTTTTGCTGCACTGGCCGAAGGCGCTGATGTATTGAAGCTGTTCCCGGCCGAGCAAGTCGGCCCGGCAGTGATCAAGGCATGGCTGGCGGTACTGCCGGCGGGCACCTTGTTGCTGCCGGTGGGCGGCATTACCCCGGACAGCATGCAGGTGTTCATCGACGCCGGCGCCAAGGGGTTCGGGTTGGGTTCCGGGCTGTTCAAGCCGGGAATGACAGTGGATCAGGTCGCGAGCCATGCCCAGGCTTATGTCGCCGCCTGGAAAGCCCTGAGCTGATATCAAGTTCCGCGCCTACAGGCGCTGCATCTATAAGAGAGACAAGAGATGAAAATCACCAAACTGACGACCTTTATCGTCCCGCCGCGCTGGTGCTTCCTCAAGGTCGAAACCGACCAGGGTGTGACTGGCTGGGGTGAGCCTGTGGTCGAAGGCCGTGCTCACACCGTCGCGGCTGCCGTCGAAGAACTGTCCGACTACCTGATCGGAAAAGACCCACGCAATATCGAAGACATCTGGACCGTGCTCTATCGCGGCGGTTTCTACCGTGGCGGAGCCGTGCACATGAGTGCCCTCGCCGGCATCGACCAGGCGCTGTGGGATATCAAGGGCAAGGCCCTAGGGGTGTCGGTCAGCGATCTGCTGGGCGGCCAGGTGCGCGACAAGATCCGCGTGTACTCCTGGATCGGCGGTGACCGTCCCGCCGACACCGCCCGCGCCGCTAAAGATGCCGTGGCCCGTGGCTTTACTGCGGTGAAGATGAACGGTACCGAAGAGTTGCAGTTTGTCGACAGTTTTGAAAAAGTCGACCTGGCCCTGGCCAACGTCGCGGCCGTGCGTGATGCGGTAGGCCCTAACGTAGGGATCGGCGTCGACTTCCATGGCCGCGTGCACAAGCCCATGGCCAAGGTTCTGATGAAAGAACTCGACCCGTACAAGCTGATGTTCATCGAAGAGCCGGTGCTCAGCGAAAACTACGAGGCGTTGAAAGAACTGGCACCGCTGACCAGTACACCGATTGCCTTGGGTGAGCGCCTGTTCTCGCGTTGGGATTTCAAGCGCGTGCTCAGCGAAGGCTATGTCGACATCATCCAGCCGGATGCCTCCCACGCAGGCGGTATTACCGAAACCCGCAAGATCGCCAACATGGCCGAAGCCTACGACGTGGCCTTGGCCCTGCACTGCCCGCTGGGGCCCATCGCGCTGGCGGCGTGCCTGCAGTTGGATGCGGTTTGCTATAACGCGTTTATTCAGGAGCAGAGCCTGGGTATTCACTACAATGAGAGCAATGATCTGCTCGATTATGTGCGTGACCCGGGGGTATTCGACTATGACCAGGGCTTTGTGAAGATTCCGAACGGGCCGGGCCTGGGCATCGAGATCAACGAGGAATATGTGGTTGAGCGCGCGGCTATTGGCCATCGCTGGCGCAATCCGATCTGGCGTCATGCCGATGGCAGCTTTGCCGAGTGGTGATTTCTGACTGACGCAACTGCGGTTCAAAAATGTGGGAGGGGCGGTGCGACGATTCGACTTGCCCCCGATAGCGGTGAATCCGCCACCGAAGATGTCGACTGACACTCAGCCATCGGGGGGCAAGCAGCCTCCCACATTTGATCCGGTTCCTTCAGTAAGCCCAATCCTCAATAAACATAAGAAGAGGCAACCCATGCACCCTGAATCCCTTACTGGGCAGGCTTCTTTAGTGACGCCCAGCAGAAAGCGCTACTTCATCATGGTGCTGCTGTTCATTACGGTGGTGATCAACTACCTCGACCGTAGCAACCTGTCGATTGCCGCCCCGGCGCTGACCAGCGACCTGGGCATCGACCCGGTGCAGGTCGGGCTGATTTTTTCGGCGTTCGGCTGGACTTACGCGGCCATGCAAATCCCCGGCGGCTGGCTGGTAGATCGTGTGCCGCCGCGTATTCTCTATACGGTCGCCCTGCTGCTGTGGTCGATCGCCACCGTTATGCTCGGTTTCGCCGCCAGCTTTATCGCGCTCTTCGTGTTGCGCATGGCGGTGGGCGCATTGGAAGCACCGGCCTATCCGATCAACAGCCGTGTGGTCACCACCTGGTTCCCTGAGCGCGAGCGCGCGACCGCGATTGGCGTCTACACCTCCGGGCAATTCGTTGGCCTGGCGTTCCTTACGCCGGTCCTGGCCTGGCTGCAACATCATTATGGCTGGCACATGGTGTTTGTCGTTACCGGTGGCGTCGGTATCCTGTGGGCCGCGATCTGGTACGCGGTGTACCGTGAGCCGAAGGATTTCAAGGGCGCCAATGCGGCTGAAATCCAGTTGATCCGTGATGGCGGCGGCCTGGTGGACATGCAGGCACAAACCGTCAAGGCGCCCTTCAGTTGGGTCGACCTGGGTATCGTGCTGAGCAAGCGCAAACTCTGGGGCATCTACCTGGGCCAGTTCTGTCTGAACTCTACGCTGTGGTTCTTCTTGACCTGGTTCCCGACGTACCTGGTGAAGTATCGCGGCATGGACTTCATCCAGTCAGGCTTGTTGGCATCATTGCCGTTCCTGGCCGCGTTTGTGGGCGTGCTGTGTTCGGGGGTATTTTCCGATTGGCTGATTCGCCGTGGCGCCTCGGTGGGCTTCGCGCGCAAGCTGCCGATCATCAGCGGCCTGCTGATCTCTACGGCGATCATCGGCGCCAACTACGTGGACTCCACGGCGTGGGTCATCGCGTTCCTGGCGGTGGCGTTTTTCGGCAATGGCCTTGCATCGATCACCTGGTCATTGGTGTCGACCCTGGCGCCTGCCCGGTTGCTGGGGCTGACCGGTGGGGTGTTCAACTTCATCGGTAACCTGGCAGCGATTGCCACGCCTATCGTGATTGGTTTTCTGGCCAGCGGCGATTCGTTTGCGCCGGCGATTACCTATATTGCGGTACTGGCATTGCTTGGTGCGCTTTCCTACATATTGCTCGTAGGTAAAGTCGAGCGGATCGAGCTGTAAAAGCGGGCGACCTTAGGGTCGCCCTTTTTTTCGAGCTACGGCACCGACATCTCGTTACGAAAAATATGGTGTGGGTCCCAGCGCTGCTTGGTACGCCTTAATCGGCTTTCGATGATCAGGTCGGGGAAGAAGATTCGGTACCATTGGGGGTTTTTGCCGTTGGGCGGATTGCCACCCACGTACGTCATGTCGAGGTCAGGGTAGTTGATGTAGCAACCTTCGAATTCATTGTTGATCGGTACGCCCTGATCATCGGCAAACGCGTTGAGGTACAGCCCTCGGATCCAGCTGGCGTGGGCGTGGTCCGAAGCGGCGCTGGCATCGCGCCAATAACATTGTGGCTGCCACTTGAGGTAGGAAGAGCGCTGCGCGGCTGAGGATTCCCTGCGCACTGGCGCGCTGACGGCATTGATCTGGCCACCGAAAGACTGAATCTGGATAAGGCTTTGTGTCAGGTGCTTGTCTGGGTCAGGCCAGTTCAATGTGGTCCAGATGGCGTCCAGTACCTGAGGGGTGAATGAACCCTTTTGGTAAGCCGACTTATAGCGCCCCCGCTGGTTGTCCCCTGAGCCATTCAACGTCTGTTGGCACACCAGCCAATCCAGGCGCTGCTCGGCTGCCTTCGCGGCTGAGACTGAGTCGATGGTGCGTCCGGTGGCGCTGCCGGGCGGCAGATGGATGACATGAAACGGCACCAGCGACTCTGTAGCGGGAAGGCCAATGGCTGTGAGCATCCTGCTGACTAAGTCATCGAAGGGCGCCCGGTCGTTCAGTTCGCCATCCTTGTCCACATAGTGAATGCCTAAGGTAACGTTGCCCGTGTGTCGGTGGCGCATCTCAAGCTTGGTCGCCAGCCCCCAGGTGTCCGGGTTGCCTTGATTGCCGGCGAACCATGACTGATAGGCGGCCAGCAGGTTGTCGAGTGCGGGTTTGGTCAGTACTGACCAGTCCCATTCCAGCACCAGCCACAGCACTTCCTTCGGTGCCGCAGGCAGGTCTTTGAAGTAATAGCTGGTGATGATGCCGAACTGTCCGCCACCGGCACCGCAGCACGCTGCGAACAGGTCCAGTTCGTCCTGGCTGGCGCTGTTTCTTGAAACGTGCTGCTTTTCGAGAGCTTTGCCTTCGATATCGGGCACCAGGATATCCACACCGCTGAGCCAATCACACACCAATCCATATTTGCGCGACAGCAGCCCATAGCCGCCCCCGCAAATGTGCCCGCCCAGACCCACCGAATAGCACGACCCCCCTGGCAGGGTCTTGTTGGCCAGTTTGTATAACGCTACGTAGACATCCCAGTTTTGCGCACCGGCTTCGAGGCGAAAGCTATAGCGTTCAGTTGCATCGGGGTCCAGATCGGAACCGATTTGCCCGGCAGCGTCGTAGACCACTCGGTTCAGCGCACTGATATCCAGGATCGACAGCACCTCATCGGGGCTGTCGGGCATCTTGTTGGCGACAAAACCTTCGTAGCAATGGCCCCCGCTGCGCACGGTGATGCGCCCGTTGGGTTGAGCCAATGCCTGCGCGGCGGCGTCTATGATGTCTTGCGGGCTGTGGCAGAGGTAGATCAGGTTGGCGCCATTGGGCGAGGACTGGCCCTGCACGTTGCCGAGTGGCCAGCGCAGGTTGAAACCTTTCTGCAATGTTGAATGACGGCGGTCTGAAGGGGTGACGAGATCAAATGCCATGATGTACTCCTGAAGAGACAAAGATGACTTCTGATGCGGCTAACTTAACGACCGGGGGCAAGGACTGCGTGGCCTGCGAGGGTGGTTAGACGGCAAAGGGCACGAAGCGCGTTAAAAGGAGGCGGGCGACATGCCCGCCTCCCTTGAAGCCTAGCTGATCAGCCGGAAGCCGTTCAGATGGAGGGATTACATTTACTTGCGAGCGTTACGCACACCTTCCGACAGCGCCGCGCACAGGCTCAACACGCCATCAATGGCTTGCTGGTCGTTTTCGGCGTTGGCGATATGGTCGATCAGCGCTGAACCCACCACTACACCGTCGGCCAGGCGCGCAATGGCTGCTGCCTGGTCCGGCGTGCGTATACCAAAGCCGATGCTGATCGGCAGGTCGGTATGGCGACGCAGGCGGGTCACGGCTTCTTCGACGTGCTCCAGGGTGGCGGCACCGGCACCGGTCACACCGGCGACCGACACGTAATACACAAAGCCGGAGCTGCCGTTGAGTACGGTGGGCAGGCGTACGTCATCGGTGGTCGGGGTGGTCAGGCGGATAAAATCGATGCCTGCGGCTTGGGCCGGGTCGCACAGTTCGCCGTTATGCTCAGGCGGCATGTCGACCACGATCAGGCCGTCGACGCCAGCTGCCTTGGCATCGGCAATGAATTGTGGCACGCCGTATTTATGGATCGGGTTGAAGTAGCCCATCAACACCAGTGGGGTATCGTTGTTGTCCTGGCGAAACTCGCGGACCATTTGCAGGGTTTTCACCAGGTTCTGCTTGGCGGTCAGCGCACGGATATTGGCCAATTGAATAGCCGGGCCGTCAGCCATCGGGTCAGTGAAGGGCATGCCCAGCTCGATCACATCAGCGCCGGCTGCCGGCAGGCCCTTGAGGATCGCCAGTGAGGTGTCATAACCCGGGTCGCCGGCGGTGACGAAAGTCACCAGGGCAGCGCGGTTTTGTTCCTTGAGTTGCGCGAAGCGGGTTTGCAGGCGGCTCATTTAGTGTTTCTCCTGCTGAGACTGTTCCATGTGGTGCATCACGGTCTGCATGTCTTTGTCGCCACGGCCGGACAGGTTGACCACCATCAGGTGATCCTTCGGCAAGGTCGGTGCGCGCTTGAATACTTCTGCCAGGGCGTGGGCGCTTTCCAGAGCAGGAATAATCCCTTCGAGACGGCAGCATTTGTGAAAAGCGTCCAAGGCTTCGTCGTCAGTCACCGAGGTGTACTGGACGCGACCGATATCATGCAACCAGGCGTGCTCAGGGCCGATGCCGGGGTAGTCGAGGCCGGCGGAAATCGAGTGGGCGTCGATGATCTGGCCGTCGTCGTCCTGCAGCAGGAAGGTACGGTTGCCGTGCAGCACGCCCGGTACGCCCCCATTGAGGCTGGCGGCGTGCTTGCCGGTTTCGATGCCATGGCCTGCGGCTTCAACACCGATGATCTCGACGCTGGTGTCATCCAGGAACGGGTGGAACAGGCCCATGGCGTTGGAACCGCCGCCGATGCATGCCACCAGGCTGTCCGGCAGGCGGCCTTCCTGGGTTTGCAACTGGGTACGGGTTTCCTTGCCGATCACGGCCTGGAAGTCGCGCACCATCGCCGGGTAAGGGTGTGGGCCAGCCACGGTGCCGATCAGGTAGAAGGTGCTGTCGACGTTGGTTACCCAATCACGCAGGGCTTCGTTCATCGCATCTTTCAGAGTACCGGTGCCGGCGACCACCGGGATCACTTCGGCGCCCAGCAGTTTCATGCGGAACACGTTGGCCTGCTGGCGCTCGATGTCGGTGGTGCCCATGTAGATCACACATTGCAGGCCAAAGCGTGCAGCGACAGTGGCGGTGGCCACGCCGTGCATGCCGGCGCCGGTCTCGGCGATGATGCGTTTCTTGCCCATGCGCCGGGCCAGCAAAATCTGGCCGATGCAATTGTTGATCTTGTGCGCGCCGGTGTGGTTCAGCTCTTCGCGCTTGAGGTAGATCTTGGCGCCGCCACAGAACTCGGTCAGGCGTTCGGCGAAGTACAGCGGGCTGGGGCGTCCGACGTAGTCGCGCTGGAAGTAGGCCAGTTCTTCGTTGAACGCCGGATCAATCTTGGCCGCTTCGTATTCACGGGCCAGGTCGAGAATCAACGGCATCAAGGTTTCAGCGACGTAGCGGCCACCGAACCCACCAAACAGGCCGTTGGCGTCAGGGCCGTTGCGTAGATCGGTCTGGGACTGAGTCATGGGACGCTCCAGGAAAAATGTGTGTGAGAAGCAATGAGGCCCACTCTACCCCTGACGCTGTAGCCTGAAAACCGATAAGATCGCCGCAACCTGTCAGGAAAACTCACAGATGAGCCGCGACCTTCCACCCCTCAACGCCTTACGCGCATTTGAAGCCACTGCCCGCCTCAACAGCGTCAGCCAGGCCGCCGAGCAATTGCATGTGACACATGGTGCGGTGAGCCGCCAGTTGAAAGTGCTTGAAGAACAGTTGGGTGTAAGCCTGCTCGTCAAGGAAGGGCGAGGCCTTAAACTCACAGATGCGGGCGTAAGGCTGCGAGATGCCAGCGCCGAGGCGTTCGAGCGTTTGCGGGATGTGTGCGCTGAGCTCACCCAGAGCAGCGCCGATGCGCCTTTCGTACTCGGTTGTTCGGGCAGTTTGCTGGCGCGTTGGTTTATTCCGCGCCTGGGGCGCTTGAATGCGGATTTGCCGGACTTGCGCTTGCACCTGTCTGCTGGCGAAGGTGACCTTGACCCTCGTCGCCCCGGGTTGGACGCGCTGCTGGTATTTGCCGAGCCGCCCTGGCCGGCGGATATGCAGGTGTATGAACTGGCCAGCGAACGCATCGGTCCGGTCATGAGCCCGCGTTTTGACGGTTATGAACAGTTGCGCCTGGCACCGGCATCGGCCTTGGCTGATGAAGCGCTGCTGCACACCACCTCACGGCCCCAAGCCTGGCCCAGTTGGGCGCGTCAACACGGCATTGAGCCGGGCGCGTTGAAACTCGGCCAGGGATTTGAGCATTTGTATTATTTGCTGGAAGCGGCAGTTGCAGGATTGGGAGTGGCGATTGCGCCAGAACCGCTGGTGGCAGAGGACCTGCGTGCGGGTCGCCTGGTGGCGCCGTGGGGTTTCAGCGAAACCCCGGCGCACCTGGCGTTGTGGCTACCCAAGCGCGCCGCAGACGGGCGCGCCGCGCAGTTGACGCAATGGCTCAAGGCCGAGCTGATGCGCCAACCGCTATAGCCGGTAAATCAGTCGCCGCGCTTGCACAGAAGGTAGGCCGCCAGCAGACCCAGCGCGCCAACGGCGACGCCGGCGGTGGTCCATGGATGCTCTTGTGCGTAGTCCCGGGTGGCAACACCAGTTTCGCGAATTTTGACTTTGCTTTCTTCATAGGCATCGCTGATCAGATGACGAGAGTGCTTGAGGGCGTTCTCGGCATTGCTTTTCAGGGCCTTCAGCGTTTTGCGCGACTCATCGGATGCATCATCCTTGAGGCTCTCAAGGGACTTGAGCAGGCTCGAGATCTCGGCTTCCATGCTTTCCAGCGACGCTTTGCGTAAAGAAGTGTTGGCCATGTGAACATCTCCTGAAGTGATTGAGTGGCGTGTGTAGATACCGACTGCGGCGGTTTCAGAAAGTGCAGTAATTCTGAACTTTCACCTCTCAACGGTCGCCAGAAGCAGTACGAGTATTCACTGCTAGTCTTGATTAACGACCCCTAGGAGAAATGCCATGAGTGATCATCACACCTACAAGAAAGTCGAATTGGTGGGCTCTTCCACTACCAGCATCGAAGACGCGATCAACAATGCCCTGGCCGAGGCCAATAAAAGCATCAAGCACCTGGAGTGGTTTGAGGTGACCGAAACCCGCGGCCACATCAAGGATGGCAAGGCCGCGCATTTCCAAGTCACGCTTAAGGTGGGATTCCGAATTGCCAGTAGTTGATCGGCTGAGTTGAACTTTGACCGCTGGCCGATTGCCATAACCTGCGCTACAAACAACTGGTGCCGACGCGATGAGCGTCGGCACGCTCTTTCGATCAGCGCAAGGAAAGTAACGGATGAAGAAGTTTCTGTTGGCGGTAGGTTTGTTGAGCATTGCGGGCACGGCCCTGGCGGCGGGCAAGCCTTGTGAAGAGCTGAAAAGCGAAATTGCAGCGAAAATCGACGCCAAGGGCGCTTCGGGTTATTCGCTGGAAGTAGTGGATAAAGGCGCTTCGACTGACGCTGAAGTGGTCGGCACCTGCGAAGGTGATACCAAGCAAATCGTCTACAAACGCGGTTAATCCCGTGTTGCAGACATAAAACGACGCACCTGTGGCGAGGGAACTTGCTGCCGCTGGAGTACGCAGCGCTCCCCTTTTCTTGGGGCCGCTACGCAGCCCAGCGGCAGCAAGCTCCCTCGCCACAGGTGCGTCGTTTTTTCGCCTGGGTTCAGCCTTTCATCACCTGCGCCAACAGCTCATAGGAATGAATTCGGTCGGCGTGCTCGTACAGGTCGCTGGTGAAGATCAGCTCATCGGCGCCGGTCTGCTCGATCAACACCTCCAGCTTGGCGCGGATCTTCGCCGGGCCGCCCACCATGGCCAAACCAAGGAAACTGCCGACCGCGTCTTTTTCATGGGGCAGCCACAGGCCGTCCATGCTGTTCACCGGTGGGCGTTGCACCAGGCTCTGGCCGCGCATCAGCGCGAGGATGCGCTGGTACACCGAGGTGGCCAGGTAATCGGCCTGTTCATCGGTATCCGCCGCCACCAGCGGAATGCCGAGCATCACGTAGGGCTTGTCCAACACTGCCGACGGCTTGAAGTGATTGCGGTACACGCGAATTGCCTCATGCATCAAGCGTGGTGCGAAATGAGAGGCGAAAGCGTAGGGCAAACCCCGCTCACCGGCCAATTGCGCGCTGAATAGGCTTGAACCCAGCAGCCACACCGGCACGTTGGTGCCGGTGCCCGGTACGGCGATCACCCGTTGATCGGGCGTACGTGGGCCCAGGTAGGCCATCAATTCGGCCACATCCTCGGGGAAATCATCGGCACTGCCTGAGCGTTCACGGCGCAGGGCGCGGGCGGTCATCTGGTCGGAGCCGGGCGCACGGCCCAGGCCCAGGTCAATACGGCCTGGGTAGAGGCTTTCCAGGGTGCCGAACTGCTCGGCGATCACCAGCGGCGCATGGTTAGGCAGCATGACGCCGCCGGAACCCACGCGAATGGTCGAGGTGCCGCCGGCCAGGTAGCCGAGCAGTACCGAGGTGGCCGAGCTGGCGATGCCGTCCATATTGTGGTGCTCAGCTACCCAGAAACGGTGATAGCCGAACTTTTCCACGTGCTGGGCCAGGTCCAGGGAGTTGCGCAGCGACTGCGCCGGATTACCGTCTGCCCGCACGGGCACCAGGTCGAGGGTCGAGAATTTTACGTCAGACAGCGATTTCATAAGCCTGCTTCTCCAATTGGGGCGCACAGGCTTTCTTTGACGAGCCAAAACCTGCCGCGGCATGTGCATGCCCTATGCAATGAGGGCATATACCCGAGATTCAATAGTACGCGAGAAATTTCCTACTTAAACACTAGGTTTTTCTAACGAGTGAACTTTGCCGTGGCGTCTATCCTCAGAACCCTTACTGACACAAAACCACCGTTCGAGGAGAAAGCTATGAGCATCGTTAAAAAAGCATCCGCGCATTGGGAAGGTGATCTGAAGACTGGACTGGGTTCCATTTCCACGGAAACCGGCGTGCTGCGCGAAGCGCCCTACGGTTTCAAGGCCCGTTTCGAGGGCGGCAAGGGTACCAACCCCGAAGAACTGATTGGCGCGGCTCACGCCGGCTGTTTCTCCATGGCGTTTTCCATGATTCTCGGCGACGCCGGGCTCAAGGCCGACAGCATCGATACCCAGGCTGATGTGACGCTGGACCAGGTCGATGGCGGCTTTGCGATCACTGCGGTGCATCTGACCCTGAAAGCCAAGATCCCAGGCGCCAGCCAGGCACAGTTCGACGAACTGAGCAAAAAGGCCAAGGAGGGATGCCCGGTTTCCAAGGTGCTGAACGCGACCATCACCCTGGATGGCACGCTGGTTAACTAACACAGCGCTTTTTTGTGGGAGGGGGCTTGTCCCGATAGCGGTGGGTCAGCCATAGTTGGATGACGGGCACACTTTTATCGGGCACAAGCCCCCTCATTCATTTAGTTATGCGTTAAATCAGAACTCGTGTTTCCCCTATGTGGTCCTATAGCCTATGCAGCCTTAGGCGCACACTCGTGCGCATGCATTCAGGGAGCTTCACACATGAAACGTTTTGCCTTGGCGATCATCTGCGCTGGATTGGCCACTTCGGCCGTGGCCGCTCCGAAAGATTGTGAAGAGCTCAGGAAGGAAATTGAAGTACAGCTCCAGGCCAAGGCGATTCCGTCCTACACCCTGGAAATCATTACCGCCGAAGAAGCCAAGAATCATGACGAAGCCATGATTGTCGGTTCGTGCGAAAACGGCACCAAGCGCATCATCTATCAGAAGAACAACGACTGATCAGATGCAGTTAACGCTGCGTTCTTCGGCCAGCAACTGCCGTGCTGAGTCATACAGCCGGATATTGGGCGTGAACGCCAGCGAGCGGCCTTCGAGCACATAGCGCTGGCCAGCCTGGAAATGGTCGTACTGCAAGGTCATGAAGCAGGTTCGATACATCATCTGGCTGAGGCCCCCCAAACCACCGCCGGCGGGCACTTCAAAATCAAAGCGCACCATCAGCTCGTGAGGGCCGGGGGGCATCTGGAAAAAGCGCCCGTCGTCGAGGTTCTTCCCATCCAGGCGCTGGGCCATGACCAACTTGGAGCCCGGCGTCGGCGTGGTGAAGTCGACCCAGGCCTGCTGCGGATCAACGGGTGGGATGGGGGTCGAAGCGCAAGCGCTGAGTAACAGGGCGGCGATGGGCAATACAAACTGACGCATGGCAGGTACTCAACACGAGGAGAGTCTTGAGTATAAACATGCAGCATCGTGGAAAAATCCCCTTCAAGCGCGATAGTCTGGCGCATCTATCACCCAGGAGCAGTCGGGGCATGATCAGGCGTTTTCTTCCAGGGTTGATGGTTGTGCTACTCAGCGGTTGTTCCAGCGTCAGTTATTACAGCCAGTTGGCGAGCGGCCAGTGGCATCTATTACGGGCACGGGAGCCGGTTGCCGAGGTCATCGCCGACCCGTCTCGCCCTCAAGTGCTGCGCGATCATCTCGTGCAGTCGCAGAAAGCCCGAACCTTTGCCAGTGAACATTTGCATCTGCCTGACAACCAAAGTTACCGCCTATACGCCGATATCGGCCGGCTCTATGTGGTATGGAATGTCTTTGCCACGCAGGAGTTTTCCCTATCTGCTGAAAACCACTGCTTTCCCATTGCCGGATGCGTCGCCTACCGCGGCTACTACAGCCAGGGTGCGGCACGTGGCGAAGCGGCGCTGTTGCGGCAGCGGGGTATGGACGTATCGATCGGTGGTGTCGAGGCCTATTCCACCTTGGGTTGGTTCAACGACCCGATCATGAGTTCGATGATGAGCTGGGGCGATGAGCGCCTGGCCACGCTGATTTTTCATGAGCTGGCCCACCAACGCTTTTACGTGAAAGACGACACCGAGTTCAATGAGTCTTATGCCAGCTTCGTCGAGCAGGAAGGCACTCGTCAATGGCGGGCGGCACGAGGCCTGGCGCCCGTCAGCGATGCGGCGTTGAAGCAGCGCGATCAGTTTATCCGGTTGATTCTCGAAACCCGCAATCGCCTGGAAGCGCTGTATGCGCAGCCGTTGGCAGCGGACGTGATGCGGCAAGCCAAAGCGGCGCAGTTTGAGCGCTTGCGCAGTGAATACCGACAGATGCGTGATAGCCAATGGGGCGGCGACAAGCGTTATGACGCCTGGATCAACCAGCCGATGAATAACGCACGGCTTTTGCCGTTCGGTCTGTATGACCAGTGGGTGCCGGCGTTCGCGGCGTTATTTGCACAGGAAGGTGGGGATTGGGTGAAGTTTTATGCAGCTGTGGAAAGGCTGGGTGGGCTGCCAGTGGCGCAGCGTAAAGCGGCGTTGAGGCAATTGGAGAGTGGTGGCCGTTAGGGCCTCATCGGGGGCTTGCCCCCGATAGCGATTTCAAGCGCGTTGCAAAAACGCCTGATGCATCTGCGCCAACGTTTCGAAATGCCAGGTCGGTGCCTCGGCATTCAACTCCTCAAAACTGCCAAATCCATACCCCACCGCTGCCGAATCCAGCCCGTTGCTGCGGGCGCCGATCAGGTCATGCTTGCGATCACCGACCATCAAGGTGGTGGCCGGGTCCAGCCCTTCCTCACGCATCAAGTGGGCGATCAACTCGATCTTGTTGGTGCGCGTGCCGTCCAGCTCGCTGCCGTAGATCACCTTGAAGTGTTTGGCGAAGTCGAAATGCCGCGCAATCTCACGGGCAAATTCCCACGGCTTGGAGGTGGCTACGTATAGCTGGCGGCCCTGGCTGTTCAGCTCTTCCAGCAATGGCATGACGCCGTCGAATACGCGGTTTTCATACAGCCCGGTAACCTTGAAGCGTTCGCGATAGAAATTCACTGCGTCCCAGGCCTTGGCCTCGTCGAAGCTATAGAACTGCATGAATGCCTGCAGCAAGGGCGGACCAATGAAGTGTTCGAGCTTGGTCAGGTCGGGCTCGTCGATGCCCAACTTGCCGAGGGCATACTGGATCGACCGGGTAATGCCCTCACGCGGGTCGGTGAGGGTGCCGTCCAGGTCGAACAGCACGGTGGAGTGGTTCAGGATCATTGATCGAATCCTTCAGCCAGGTGCAGGTCCTTGAGCTTCACGTAGTTCGCGGCGCTGTAGGTGAAAAAGACACGCTCTTTGTCAGTCAGCGCACGGACCTGTTTAACCGGGCTGCCCACATACAAAAAGCCGCTGTCGAGTTTCTTGCCGGGCGGCACCAGGCTGCCGGCGCCGATGATCACATCGTCTTCGACCACGGCACCGTCCATCACGATGCTGCCCATGCCGATCAGGATGCGGTTACCCACGGTGCAGCCATGCAGCATGACCTTGTGGGCGATGGTCACGTCGTCACCGATCAGCAGCGGGAAACCGTCAGGATTGAACGGCCCTGCATGGGTAATGTGCAGCACGCAGCCGTCCTGCACGCTGGTACGTGCACCGATGCGGATGCGGTGCATGTCGCCGCGTATCACTGTCAGCGGCCATACCGAGCTGTCGGCGCCGATTTCGACATCGCCGATCACCACCGCCGAAGTATCGACAAAAGCCCCGGCGCCCAGGGTTGGCGTGTGGTTCTGATAGGTGCGAAGGGTCACGATAGCCTCTCTCTCTTCTGCTGATAGCTGCGGTGGGTGTTGATTGTAATTAAGATGGCCCCATCTTTGTTCTTACATGTTTCTTCAGCCAAGGTGCCAACCGTGAGCGCGAACAACCCTCTATTGCAGTCCTACGACCTGCCGCCGTTCTCGGCGATCCGTGCCGAGCACGTCCAGCCGGCCATCGAACAGATCCTCGCCGATAACCGTGTGGCTATCGCAGACATCCTGCAAAGCCAGGGTAAAAATCCGACATGGGCCGGTCTGGTCCTTGCCATGGATGAACTCAATGATCGTCTTGGCGCTGCCTGGAGCCCGGTCAGCCACCTCAATGCCGTGTGCAACAGCGCCGAGCTGCGCGAAGCCTACGAGGCTTGCTTGCCGGCATTGAGCGCCTACTCCACCGAAATGGGCCAGAACCGCGAACTGTTCCAAGCCTTCGAAGCCTTGGCTAACAGCCCAGAGGCCGCCGGTTTCGACGTGGCGCAGAAAACCATCCTGGAACACGCCCTGCGCGATTTCCGCCTGTCGGGCATCGACCTGCCGCCGGAGCAGCAAAAGCGCTACGCCGAAGTGCAGAGCAAGCTTTCCGAGCTGGGCAGCAAATTCTCCAACCAGCTGCTGGACGCCACCCAAGCCTGGACCAAGCACGTCACCGATGAAACCACCCTCGCCGGCCTGACCGACTCTGCCAAGGCGCAAATGGCCGCTGCGGCCCAGGCCAAGGGCCTTGATGGCTGGTTGATCACCCTGGAGTTTCCCAGCTACTACGCGGTAATGACCTACGCCCAGGACCGCGCCTTGCGTGAAGAGGTGTACGCCGCTTACTGCACCCGTGCATCGGACCAAGGCCCGAACGCCGGCCAGAACGATAACGGCCCGGTGATGGAGCAGATCCTCGACCTGCGTCAGGAACTGGCCCGGTTGTTGGGTTTTGCATCCTTCTCCGAGCTCAGCCTCGCAACCAAGATGGCCGAGTCCAGTGACCAGGTGCTGAGCTTCCTGCGTGACCTGGCCAAGCGCAGCAAGCCGTTTGCTACCCAGGATTTGCAGCAGCTCAAGGCTTACGCCGCCGAACAAGGCTGCGCTGACCTGCAGAGCTGGGACAGCGGTTTTTATGGCGAGAAACTGCGCGAGCAGCGCTACAGCGTGTCCCAGGAAGCCCTGCGCGCCTACTTCCCCATCGACAAGGTGCTGGGCGGGCTGTTTGCCATCGTTCAGCGCCTGTATGGCATTGAGATCGCCGAGCTAAAGGGCTTCGACGCCTGGCATCCGGATGTCCGCCTGTTCGAAATCAAGGAAAACGGCGAACACGTGGGGCGCTTCTTCTTCGACCTGTACGCTCGCGCCAACAAGCGCGGCGGCGCCTGGATGGACGGAGCCCGTGACCGCCGCCGCACCGTCGACGGCGTGCTGCAAAGCCCCGTGGCCAACCTGGTGTGCAACTTCACTCCGGCCGACAGCGGCAAGCCTGCCCTGCTGACCCACGATGAAGTCACCACGCTGTTTCACGAATTCGGCCACGGCCTGCATCACCTGCTGACCCGCGTTGAACATGCCGGCGTATCCGGTATCAACGGCGTGGCGTGGGATGCGGTGGAGTTGCCGAGCCAATTCATGGAGAACTGGTGCTGGGAGCCCGAAGGTCTGGCACTGATCTCCGGCCACTATGAAACCGGCGAGCCGCTGCCCCATGACCTGCTGGAAAAAATGCTCGCCGCGAAAAATTTCCAGTCCGGCCTGATGATGGTGCGCCAGCTGGAGTTCTCGCTGTTTGACTTCGAGCTGCACGCCACCCATGGCGATGGCCGCAGCGTGGCGCAGGTGCTCGAAGGCGTGCGTGACGAAGTCTCGGTGATGCGTCCGCCAGCCTACAACCGCTTCCCTAACAGTTTCGCGCACATCTTTGCCGGTGGTTATGCGGCGGGTTACTACAGCTACAAGTGGGCGGAAGTGCTGTCCGCGGACGCATTTTCCAAGTTCGAAGAAGACGGCGTGCTCAACGCCCAGACCGGTCGGGCCTTCCGCGAAGCGATTCTGGCGCGTGGGGGTTCCCAGGCACCGATGGTGCTGTTCGTCGACTTCCGCGGACGAGCGCCGTCGATTGACGCACTCTTGCGCCACAGCGGCCTGAGTGAGGACGCGGCAGCATGAGTGAAGGGCCTGTGATTACCAAAAAGCAATTTATCGCCGGGGCGGTCTGCCCGGCGTGCAGCGAGCCGGACAAGTTGAAGATGTGGACCGAAGACAGCGTGCCGCACCGTGAATGCGTGGCCTGCGGCTATACCGATACGCTGAATGATCAAGGCCTGTCGGTGCCCAAGGAGTTGGGCACGCGGGTCAATACCTCGGCGTTGAAAGCGCCTGCGAATCCAAAAGTGCAAGCCGTGCAGTTCTTTCCCAACCCCAAGTTGAAAAAAGACTAACAACCTGTACGCATACCGAAATGTGGGAGGGGGCTTTCCCCCGATAGCGGCGTTCCAGCCATGCATAGGTTGGCTGACACGACCCTATCGGGAGCAAGCCCCCTCCCACTTTCTATGCGACTTAGGTCGCTGAAACTCTCCTCTACATCCTTAGCCTGCTATCATTTGTAACTATTGATTGCGGCTGCGCTCTATTTCATTGGATCGATTGGTTCCAATGTGCCGCTAAAAAAAGACAAACCGTTCTCAGAAGCGGCTGCCAAACCCGTGCCCACATGATGAGGTGTACCCATGTCTGATCAAGATCAAGACAACCCCCGGCGTGACTTTCTACGCAAATCCTTGACCTTGATCCCGGTGGTCACGGTTGCCAGCACCGGCCTTGGCGGTTCGATGCTGATGGCTACGCCGGAGCCTGCCCAGGCCGCGCCGGCCAAGCCCGCGCCAAACGAAAAGGCCTATGAGCCAAGCTATTTCACGGCTGAAGAATGGGCCTTTATCAATGCCGCCGTGGAGCGCTTGATTCCCGCTGACGCACAGGGCCCTGGCGCCTTGGAAGCTGGCGCACCGGAATACATTGACCGTCAGATGAATACCCCATATGCCAGTGGCGCCCTGTGGTACATGCAAGGCCCGTTTAACGCCGACGCAGCGCCGGAGATGGGTTGGCAGAGCAAATTAGTGCCCAAGGAAATCTACCGCCTGGGTATTGCTGCGACGGATGCATGGTCGAAAGCGTTCAACGGTAAAGCTTTTGCTGCGCAAGACAGCGCTACCCGAGACGATATGCTGCGGCGCCTGGAGGCTGGCGGCAGTGAAGTCGCAGCGCATTTCGAGGCGGTGCCAGCGAAGATATTCTTCAACCTGTTGCTGCAAAACACTAAGGAGGGTTTCTTCTGCGATCCCATCCACGGCGGCAATAAAGGCATGGTCGGTTGGACCATGATTGGCTTCCCGGGCGCCCGCGCCGACTTTATGGATTGGGTGGAACGCAACGAGCAATACCCCTTCCCGGCTGTTTCCATTCGCGGCGAGAGGGCATAAACGTGGCGACCATCATGAAGAAAGTGGATGCGGTGATTGTTGGCTTCGGCTGGACCGGCGCGATCATGGCCAAGGAGCTGACGGAAGCGGGCCTCAACGTGGTAGCGCTGGAGCGCGGCCCGATGCAGGACACTTATCCGGACGGCAACTATCCCCAGGTCATCGATGAATTGACCTACAGCGTGCGTAAGAAGCTGTTCCAGGATATCTCCAAGGAGACGGTGACCATTCGCCATAGCGTGAATGATGTTGCCCTGCCCAACCGTCAGCTCGGTGCTTTTTTGCCGGGTAACGGCGTAGGGGGCGCGGGTCTGCACTGGTCAGGCGTGCATTTTCGCGTCGACCCTATCGAACTGCGCATGCGCAGCCATTACGAAGAGCGCTATGGCAAGAACTTTATTCCCAAGGACATGACCATCCAGGATTTCGGTGTCAGCTACGAAGAGCTGGAGCCATTTTTCGACTATGCGGAAAAAGTCTTCGGCACCTCCGGCCAAGCTTGGACCGTCAAGGGCCAATTGGTTGGCGAAGGCCGCGGTGGCAACCCGTATGCGCCGGATCGCTCCAATCCGTTCCCGCTGGAGGCGCAGAAAAATACCGTCTCCGCACAGCTGTTTCAGAAAGCCGCGGCTGAAGTGGGGTACAAACCCTACAATCTGCCGTCGGCCAATACTTCGGGGCCCTACACCAACCCTTATGGCGCGCAGATGGGGCCGTGCAATTTCTGCGGTTTTTGCAGTGGCTACGTGTGCTACATGTATTCCAAGGCGTCTCCGAACGTGAACATCCTGCCGGCCCTTCGCCAAGTGCCGAACTTCGAGCTGCGACCCAATTCCCACGTGCTCAAGGTCAACCTCGACAGCACCCGGAAAAAAGCCACCGGCGTGACTTATATCGACGCCCAGGGCCGCGAATGCGAGCAGCCGGCAGACTTGGTGATTCTTGGCGCGTTCCAGTTCCATAACGTGCGCCTGATGCTGCTGTCGGGCATCGGCAAACCCTACGATCCGATCACCAATGAGGGTGTGGTGGGCCGCAACTTCGCCTACCAGAACATGGGCACCATCAAGGCGTTCTTCGACAAGGACACTCACACCAACAACTTCATCGGCGCGGGCGGCAATGGCGTGGCCATCGACGACTTCAATGCCGACAACTTCGATCACGGCCCCCACGGCTTCGTGGGTGGCTCGCCGATGTGGGTCAACCAGGCCGGCAGCCGGCCGATTGCCGGTACCTCCAACCCGCCGGGCACGCCTGCCTGGGGCAGCGCCTGGAAGCGCGCCACCGCCGATTACTACACCCATCAGGTGTCGATGGATGCCCACGGCGCCCATCAGTCCTACCGCAGCAACTACCTGGACCTGGATCCGGTTTACCGCGATGCCTACGGTTTGCCGCTGCTACGCATGACCTTCGACTGGCAAGAAAACGACATCAAGATGAACCGCTTCATGATCGAGAAAATGGGCAAGGTCGCCCAAGCCATGAACCCCAAGGCCATCGCGGTGTTGGGTAAAAAAGTCGGCGAGCACTTCAATACTGCCTCGTACCAGACCACCCACCTTAACGGTGGCGCGATCATGGGCACCGATCCAAAAACCAGCGCGTTGAACCGCTACCTGCAGTGCTGGGATGTACACAACGTGTTTGTCCCGGGTGCGTCTGCTTTCCCACAAGGATTGGGCTACAACCCTACGGGACTGGTGGCAGCGTTGACCTATTGGTCGGCTCGAGCGATCCGCGAGCAGTACCTGAAAAACCCCGGCCCACTGGTTCAGGCATAAGGAGCGATGACCATGAAAGCATTCGTAATCGCCTCCTTGGCGCTCTTCAGCAGTTGCTCGGTCAGCGCTGCCGAAACCGACTTGATCAAGCAGGGTGAATACCTGGCGCGTGCCGGTGACTGCGTGGCCTGCCATACCGCCAAGGGTGGCAAACCCTTCGCCGGCGGCCTGCCCATGGAAACCCCCATCGGTGTGATCTATTCGACCAACATCACCCCGGACAAGACCGGCCTGGGCGACTATAGCTTCGAGGACTTCGACAAGGCCGTGCGCCATGGCGTCGCCAAGAACGGTAGTACGCTTTACCCGGCGATGCCCTACCCGTCTTATGCGCGTGTCAGCGACAGTGATATGCAGGCGTTGTATGCGTATTTCATGAAGGGCGTTGAGCCGATTGCCCAAGAAAACAAGGCCAGCGATATTCCCTGGCCATTGAGCATGCGCTGGCCTTTGGCGGCTTGGCGCTGGATGTTCGCGCCTGCGGTCGAGGGCCATCAGGCGCGAGCCGCTGCTGATCCGGTGATCGATCGTGGTGCCTATCTGGTTGAAGGCCTCGGCCACTGTGGCGCCTGCCATACGCCTCGTGCCATGACCATGCAGGAAAAAGCCCTGAGTGCCACTGATGGCAACGCCTTCCTGTCCGGCAGCGCACCGTTGGAAGGCTGGATCGCAAAGAGCCTGCGCGGTGACCACAAGGATGGCCTTGGCAGCTGGAGCGAGGAGCAGTTGGTGCAGTTCCTCAAGACCGGCCGCAGTGACCGCAGCGCGGTGTTCGGTGGCATGAGCGATGTTGTCGTCCACAGCATGCAGTACATGTCGCAAGACGACCTGACCGCTATCGCCCGTTACCTCAAGAGCCTGCCGGCGGTCGATCCCGAGGACCAGCCACACCAGTACGACAAGCAGGTAGCCCAAGCGCTCTGGAAAGGCGATGACAGTAAGCCGGGTGCGTCGGTGTATATCGACAACTGCGCGGCCTGCCACCGTACCGATGGCCATGGCTATACGCGTGTGTTCCCAGCACTGGCGGGTAACCCGGTATTGCAGACGGCGGATGCCACATCGTTGATCAACATCGTGTTGAACGGTGGTACTTTGCCGGCGACCCATACGGCGCCATCGACCTTCACCATGCCGGCGTTCGCCTGGCGCCTGTCGGACCAGGAAGTGGCGGATGTGGTCAGTTTCATCCGTGGCAGCTGGGGCAACAAGGGGGCGCCAATCAACGCCAGTGACGTGGCGGACCTGCGCAAGAGCACAATGCGCACGACCTCGGGGGATGACTTGGGGCAAGTGACGCAAAAGCACTGATCTCTCCCTGGCCGCCGAACGGCACTGGTCAGAAACCTCACGCCTCGATACTGTATATAAAAACAGTATCGAGGCGTTTTCATGTCTACTGCGTTGCCGCCCCGCGGTCGGGGCACGGCCACCAACCTGCACAACCGGTTTGCACCTACGGTCAGCGTGGCTGAGGATGACGGCTGGTATCAGGAGGTGCCCGAGACCCAAGGCACCGAAGTGCGTATTGAAGCGGCCAAGACCATCATCACGCGCAATAACTCGCCGGACTTGCCCTTTGATCGTTCCATCAACCCTTATCGCGGCTGCGAGCACGGTTGCATCTACTGTTATGCGCGGCCCAGTCATGCCTATTGGGACATGTCTCCGGGGCTGGACTTCGAAACCAGGTTGATCGCCAAGACCAACGCGGCTGATGTGCTGGAACAGCAACTGTCCAAGCCTGGCTACGTGTGCGCGCCGATCAACCTGGGCTCCAATACCGATCCGTACCAGCCTATCGAGCGGGAATACAAGATCGCTCGGCAAACTCTGGAAGTGCTGCTGCGCTACCGGCACCCGGTGACTATCATCACCAAGGGGTCGTTGATATTGCGCGATCTCGACCTGCTGACCGAGCTGGCCCGCCAGCGGCTGGTGGCGGTGATGATCAGCCTCACCAGCCTGGACGATGAACTCAAGCGCATCCTGGAGCCACGCACGGCGGCGCCCAAGGCGCGGCTGAGGGCGATTCGGGTTATGCGCGAGGCGGGTATCCCGGTGGGCGTGTTGTGCTCGCCGATGATTCCGATGATCAACGACAGCGAATTGGAGAGCCTGCTCGCCGAGGCACACGCGGCCGGGGCACAAAGCGCGGCGTATATGATGCTGCGCTTGCCGTTGGAGGTTGCGCCGCTGTTCGAGGAATGGCTGGCGGCCCATTATCCTCAGCGTGCCGCCCATGTCATGAGCTTGGTGCGCCAGGTGCGCGGTGGCCAGGTGTATGACAGCCGCTTTGGTGTGCGAATGCGGGGTGAAGGGCCATTTGCGGACCTGCTGGCGCAACGCTTCAGCAAGGCGATCAAGCGCCTGGGGCTGAATCGTCGTGAAGGTTTCAATCTGGATTGCGCGGCGTTCTGTCCGCCGGGCAGGCAAATGGCATTGTTGTAGACTGATGAATAAGACGGCACGATTACTGTATGAGTGGTCGCGTTTTGATATCACTGAAAGCCCCGAGCTAGAGCGGTTCATTCAGTTTGAGTTAAGTTTCGGCGGTTACCTTGTTCAGCGAGTGACTCATTAGTCGCCGCCGTGGATTGTGAGGTCTCAACTATTCCACTCGCCCGGCGTCGAATGGTGGTGAACGCTCCCCTGCATTAATCAAGAGGATGAATCATGAGTGACAAGGATAAACAGCCTTTGGCTGCGTCGGCTTCAGCCCCTGGGGCGGAGTCCGCCGATGCAGCGTTGCAACATATCGTTGACGGCTTTTTGCATTTCCATCACGACGTCTTCCCCCAGCAGGAAGAACTCTTCAAGAAACTCGCCACGGCGCAGAGTCCGCGGGCGATGTTCATTACCTGTGCCGATTCGCGCATCGTGCCTGAGCTGATTACCCAAAGCTCCCCCGGTGACCTGTTTGTAACCCGTAATGTCGGTAACGTGGTGCCTCCCTACGGCCAGATGAACGGTGGCGTATCCACGGCCATCGAGTACGCGGTGCTCGCCCTTGGTGTACAGCACATCATCGTGTGCGGGCACTCCGACTGTGGCGCCATGCGCGCGGTACTCAACCCCGACAGCCTGGAAAAGATGCCGACGGTCAGGGCATGGTTGCGTCACGCCGAAGTCGCCAAGGCCATGGTCCATGACAACTGCGACTGCGCCAATGAAGGCGAGAGCATGAAGGTGTTGACCGAAGAAAACGTCATCGCCCAGTTGCAGCATTTGCGCACCCACCCCTCAGTGGCTTCGCGCATGGCCAATGGTCATCTGTTTATCCATGGCTGGATCTACAACATCGAGACCAGCGAAATTCGGGCCTACGATGCGGAAAAGGCAGCGTTTCGACCGTTGAACGGCACCGAGCCGATCCCGTCCGCGACGCCTAGAGCGCGCTTCTAAAACACTTCCCCGCCGGGTAAAGCGGTGGCTGCCATGGATGCAGCCAGGCTTTGCCGTGCCCGGCGAATGCCTCGGGAGAGCCATAATGCGTGCTGCTCAATTGAAAGCTGTACTGCCGCGGGAGCTGCTCGCCTCCGTGGTTGTGTTTCTGGTCGCTCTGCCCCTGTGCATGGGGATCGCGATCGCGTCCGGCATGCCGCCGGCCAAAGGGCTGATCACCGGTATCATCGGCGGCCTGGTGGTGGGCTGGTTGGCAGGGTCGCCGCTGCAAGTCAGCGGCCCGGCAGCGGGTCTGGCGGTGCTGGTGTTCGAGCTGGTGCGCCAACACGGCATGCTGATGCTGGGGCCGATCCTGTTGCTGGCGGGTTTCCTGCAACTGGTGGCTGGACGTTTACGCCTGGGCTGCTGGTTTCGTGTCACGGCACCGGCTGTGGTCTACGGCATGTTGGCGGGGATCGGCGTATTGATCGTGTTATCGCAGATCCATGTGATGCTCGATGGGGCGCCCAAGCCGTCTGGGCTGGATAATCTTGCAGGTTTCCCGGCGGCTGTCGCTGAAGCAATTCCGACCCTCGGCGGCGGGCTGGGTTGGCAAGCCGGTCTGCTCGGCCTGTCGACCATGTTGGTGATGTACCTGTGGGATAAATTCCGTCCGCAACGGCTACGGTTCGTGCCGGGCGCCTTGCTCGGCGTGGGCCTTGCGACCGTCACCAGCCTGGTGCTGGCCTTACAGGTCAAGCGTGTGGAAGTCCCGGAAAATCTCGCGGATGCCATCGACTGGCTGCGCCCCAGCGACCTGCTCAACTTGGCGGATCCACAGCTGTTGATCGCGGCATTTGCCGTCGCGTTTATTGCCAGTGCCGAAACCCTGCTGTCTGCCGCCGCGGTTGACCGTATGCACAGCGGCCAGCGCTCCGATTTCGATAAGGAGTTGTCTGCCCAAGGTGTCGGCAACATGCTTTGCGGCCTGGTGGGCGCCTTGCCGATGACCGGCGTGATTGTACGCAGCTCAGCCAACGTCCAGGCCGGTGCTACCACGCGTTTATCGGCGATGTTCCACGGCCTGTGGCTGCTGGGCTTTGTACTCTTGCTGTCTAGCGTGCTGCAAAGCATTCCGGTCGCGAGCCTCGCGGGTGTGCTGGTGTACACCGGGATCAAGTTGGTGGACGTCAAGGCGTTCAAGGCACTGGGGCGCTATGGGCGGATGCCGATGTTTACCTATGCGGCCACGGCGCTGGCGATTATCTTCACTGACCTGCTGACCGGCGTATTGGTGGGCTTCGGACTGACTCTGGTCAAGCTGGCATTCAAGGCGTCACGATTGAAAGTCAGTCTGGTCGACCTGCCTCAGGACGGTGAAATGGAGTTGCGCCTGACCGGTGCCGCGACCTTTCTCAAAGTGCCAGCGCTGACTCAGGTGCTGTCGGCGGTGCCTGCGGGGACCACGTTGCACGTGCCGCTGAGTAACTTGAGTTATATCGACCACTCTTGCCTGGAGTTACTGGAGGAGTGGGGCCGGGCCAATGCGGCCAAGGGCTCGACGCTGGTGATCGAGGCGCGTGGGCTCAAGCGCCGGTTGGAAGGCCGGGTACGCACAACGGTGGGGATAGGTTCGGCGCCGTCCGTTACCTGACGAAACCCGATCAGAAAATGTGGGAGGGGGCTTGCTCCCGATAGCGGTGGACCAGTCAAAATCTCTTTGGCTGATACACCCCAATCGGGAGCAAGCCCCCTCCCACATTTGATCGCCGTAAAATGGCAGTTTTATGCAGGCTGATCCAGCGTCAGTTCAACCCCAAGCTGGCGCGACAGGCACGGCCAGCGTTTCCATGCCGCTTCGGTGCTCGGGCTCTTCAGTGTCTCGCGGTACGCCTCGACCGACTCCAGCGCAAAGCTGTCTTCGTTAAGCATTTCATCTACCGCGTGGTGTACAGCTTCATCCAATTGGTTGGCGAATGTTTCGCCGATCAATCGATGAGCAATCACATTGGCTACGGTGGTATCTGCGGGAATCAACGGCTGGCCGAAATGCTTGATATACAGATCGTTGACCTCCTCCACCAGACGATGGGCCAGGTAAGCCTCGTCCAGCAGGCCGTCGAGGCCCTCGTGCCCAGCCATGATCGCGGGCGGCTGCAGGAAAAAGTGTTCGGCGATTTTCAGCACCGGCTTGATTTGGCTTTCAATTCCGGCCTCGCGGGCCACATCATTGGCGGCGTCCAGCAAATCGGGAACCAGATCGATATAAGCGGTGACAAAGCGGGTCATGACAATGTTGCTATCACCGTCAGCCAAGGAAATGGCCGAATGCAGGTGCGGCAATTGTTTTTCCAGCTGTGTGGCAAGCTGGCCAGTGCTGGCTTCGTGTTGATGGGCACGGGAAATCTGCTCGCGCAATGCGGCGGTGTTCATGAAGGCTCCAGTGAAGCAGGTGTAGGAAAAGGGAGAGGATAAGGTAGCTCGTTTAAACGAGCTCCTAAGACGCATTTGTCATAATTATTTCATGGTTATACGTGTGTGTTATATCGAAATGCCATCGTTCGTCGGATAAACGTTTGCGTCCCCGGTTTTATTGGCCCCACCGGTCTGTTTTCGCTCATTTGCCCCTACACATTGCGGGGTTGCCCTGGCTGTCTATACTCGGTTTTGTACGCAATTAGCTGATGACGCCCAACTGCATGACGCAGGCAAGGCTTGGCGGTTGTAAGCAGTATGGAAGCCGCTCCCTTCGCCGCAGGTGCAAACCGGCGGGATAACAAGAAACATAAAGGGGAACCCGCAATGACGCGACATCCACACGTTTGGATGGGCCTACTGTTGTGGTCGGTATTCGGCCAGGCGCACGCCGCCTGGACAACGAATATGGCGCCAGGGGCTACTGAAGTCAGTCACGCCGTGTTTGACCTGCACATGACCATCTTCTGGATCTGTGTGGTGATCGGCATCGTCGTGTTTGGCGCCATGTTCTGGTCGATGATCCTGCACCGCCGGTCCACGGGCCAGGTTGCGGCCAAGTTCCACGAGAGCACTACCGTGGAGATTCTCTGGACCGTGGTGCCCCTGCTGATCCTGGTGGCCATGGCCATTCCGGCGACCAAGACCCTGATCAACATCTACGACAGCAGTGAGTCGGATATCGATATCCAGGTCACCGGCTACCAATGGAAGTGGCACTACAAGTACCTGGGCCAGGATGTGGAGTTCTTCAGCAACCTGGCCACGCCCGCCGAGCAGATCCATAACCAGGCGACCAAAGGTGAGCATTACTTACTGGAAGTCGACCAGCCGCTGGTGTTGCCGGTGGGCGCCAAGGTGCGCTTCCTGGTGACCGCCGCCGATGTGATCCACTCCTGGTGGGTGCCGGCCTTTGCGGTCAAGCGCGACGCCATCCCAGGCTTTGTCAACGAGGCTTGGACCCGCGTCGAGAAACCCGGCATCTACCGTGGCCAATGCGCGGAGCTGTGCGGCAAGGACCACGGCTTTATGCCCATCGTGGTCGAGGTCAAATCCAAGGCCGACTACGACACCTGGCTCGGCGAGCGCAAGGAAGAGGCCGCCAAGCTCAAGGAACTGACCTCCAAAGAGTGGACGCTGGATGAGCTGGTAGCCCGTGGCGACAAGGTCTATCACACCACCTGCGTGGCGTGTCACCAGGCGGAAGGCCAAGGTTTGCCGCCGATGTTCCCGGCGCTCAAGGGCTCGAAAATCGCCACCGGCCCCGCAGCCGATCACTTGGGTATCGTCTATCACGGCAAGCCCGGTACCGCGATGGCAGCCTTCGGCAAACAACTCTCGGAAGTGGATATCGCCGCTGTCGTGACCTACGAGCGTAACGCCTGGGGCAATAACAAAGGCGACATGGTTACGCCCAAAGACGTGCTGGCTCTGAAACAGGCGGAAAGCAAATGACTACTTTCGTTGCGAATGCCCTGAATCGCCCCGCTGACTCGCTTGCAGGAGAACGGCCATGAGCACTGTGATCGACCATGGTCATGCTGACCATGCCCACGGCCCTGCCAAAGGCTTGATGCGCTGGGTGCTGACCACCAATCACAAAGACATCGGCACGATGTACCTGTGGTTCGCCTTCACCATGTTCCTGCTCGGCGGCTCGTTCGCCATGGTGATCCGCGCCGAGCTGTTCCAGCCGGGCCTGCAGATCGTCGAGCCGGCGTTCTTCAACCAAATGACCACCATGCATGGCCTGATCATGGTGTTCGGCGCGGTGATGCCGGCCTTCGTCGGCCTGGCCAACTGGATGATCCCGTTGATGATCGGCGCGCCGGATATGGCCCTGCCGCGCATGAACAACTTCAGCTTCTGGCTGCTGCCGGCGGCATTCCTGCTGCTGGTGTCCACCCTGTTCAGTCCCGGTGGCGGGCCGAACTTCGGCTGGACCTTCTACGCCCCGCTCTCCACCACCTATGCGCCAGAGAGCGTGACGTTCTTCATCTTCGCCATCCACCTGATGGGCATCAGTTCGATCATGGGCGCGATCAACGTGGTCGCCACCATCCTCAATCTGCGCGCGCCGGGAATGACCCTGATGAAGATGCCACTGTTCGTGTGGACCTGGCTGATCACCGCGTTCCTGCTGATTGCGGTGATGCCGGTGTTGGCGGGCTGCGTGACCATGATGCTGATGGATATTCACTTCGGCACCAGCTTCTTCAGTGCTGCCGGCGGCGGTGACCCGGTGCTGTTCCAGCACGTGTTCTGGTTCTTCGGCCATCCGGAGGTATACATCATGATCCTGCCGGCCTTCGGTGCCGTCAGCTCGATCATCCCGACCTTCTCGCGCAAGCCATTATTCGGCTACACCTCGATGGTCTACGCCACGGCAAGTATCGCGTTCCTGTCGTTCATCGTGTGGGCGCACCACATGTTCGTGGTCGGTATCCCGCTGGTGGGTGAGCTGTTCTTCATGTACGCGACCCTGCTGATCGCGGTGCCCACGGGGGTGAAGGTGTTCAACTGGGTCAGCACCATGTGGCAGGGCTCGCTGACGTTCGAGACGCCGATGCTGTTTGCCGTGGCGTTCGTGATCCTGTTCACCATTGGCGGTTTCTCCGGGCTGATGCTGGCGATTGCCCCGGCGGACTTCCAGTACCACGACACCTACTTCGTGGTGGCGCACTTCCATTACGTACTGGTGCCCGGCGCGATCTTCGGGATCTTCGCCTCGGCCTACTACTGGCTGCCGAAATGGACCGGCCACATGTACGACGAAACCTTGGGAAAATTGCACTTCTGGCTGTCCTTCGTGGGCATGAACCTGGCGTTCTTCCCCATGCACTTCGTGGGACTGGCCGGCATGCCGCGCCGGATACCGGACTACAACCTGCAGTTCGCCGACTTCAACATGGTCTCATCCGTGGGCGCCTTCATGTTCGGTGCCACGCAGATCTTCTTCCTGTTCATTGTGATCAAGTGCATCCGTGGCGGCACACCGGCACCCGCCAAGCCGTGGGATGGCGCCGAAGGGTTGGAATGGAGCGTGCCCTCGCCCGCCCCATATCACACATTCACCACACCGCCGGAGGTCAAATGAATACCTCTGTGCCCCTCAAACGCCTGGTCACCCGCCTGCTGATCCTGGTGCTGGCGATGTTCGCCTTCGGCTTCGCCCTGGTGCCGATCTACGACGTGATGTGCAAGGCATTTGGCATCAACGGCAAGACCGCCGGGCAGTACGAGGGTGAGCAAATCGTTGACCCTTCACGCCAGGTGCGGGTGCAGTTTCTGTCAACCAATGCCATCGACATGGTCTGGGAGTTTCATTCCAAGGCTGATGAAATCGTGGTCAACCCCGGGGCGGTCAACGAGATGCTGTTCGTGGCCTACAACCCCACCGATAAGCCGATGACGGCCCAGGCGATCCCGAGCATTTCCCCGGCCGAGGCGGCGATGTATTTCCACAAGACCGAATGCTTTTGCTTTACCCAGCAGGTGCTGCAGCCAGGCGAGCGTATCGAAATGCCGGTGCGTTTTATCGTCGACCGCGCCATGCCCAAGGATGTGAAGCATTTGACCCTGGCGTACACGCTGTTTGATATCACTGCGCGGCAAGCGCCGGTGGCCGCGAACAGCGGCGGCTAGCTACTGTTTGCCCCTTCAATCAGGAGAGCGAATACATGTCGACTCATGATACGTACTACGTACCAGCGCAAAGCAAATGGCCAATAATTGCCACAATTGGCCTGCTGGTCACCGTGTATGGCCTGGCCGTATGGTTCAACGACTTGAAGGCGGCGCGCCCGGAATCCCATGGCCCGTGGATCTTTTTCGTCGGCGGGCTGCTGCTGGCCTACATGCTGTTCGGCTGGTTCGGCGCGGTGATCAAGGAAAGTCGCGCCGGGTTGTACAGCGCGCAGATGGATCGCTCGTTTCGCTGGGGCATGACCTGGTTCATCTTTTCCGAGGTGATGTTCTTCATCGCCTTTTTTGGTGCGCTGTTCTATGTACGCGTGTGGGCGGGCCCCTGGCTGGCGGGCGAGGGCCCCAAAGGCATCGCCCATATGCTGTGGCCTAATTTCGAGTTTGCCTGGCCGCTGCTTAACAACCCCGATCCCAAGCTCTACCCGGCGCCCAAAGGCACCATCAGCCCCTGGGGTCTGCCGTTGGTGAATACCATTCTGCTGGTGAGCTCCAGCGTGACCATCACCATCGCTCACCATGCGCTACGCAGAGGCCATCGCGGTGCGCTGAAGATCTGGCTGGCGATCACCGTGCTGCTGGGCCTGGCGTTTCTCGGTTTTCAGGCTGAAGAGTACATCCACGCCTATAAAGAGCTGGGCTTGACCTTGGGCTCTGGCGTGTACGGCGCGACCTTCTTCATGCTCACGGGCTTTCACGGTGCCCACGTGACCATCGGCACCATTATTTTGTTTGTGATGCTGATGCGCATCCTGCGCGGGCATTTCAACGCCGAGCATCAGTTTGGTTTCGAGGCGGCCAGTTGGTATTGGCACTTTGTGGATGTGGTGTGGATCGGGCTGTTTTTCTTCGTTTATGTGCTGTGAGGCGGTTTACCACGGCACATGAGAGACCAGCTGGCCGCTGAAAAAGCCCCAGGCGATCAAGCCCACGGTGATCAAGGCCAGTACCACGCGCACGGTCAAGGCAGTGACGAGGCGGTTGGAGTTGCCCTCGTCCTTGACCAGGAAGAACAAGCCACTGAACAGGCTCACGACAGTCGCGATCAGCATCAGGGCAATGGCTGCTTTGAGCATGGTCTGGCTCCAGGGCTATTGGGGGGAGGGGCGATGAGATCCAGTATAGCCAGTGCCATGCAGCGCTTTCGTCCGGGTATCGCACCGACGCTGGTGGTGCTGGTGTTGTTGCCATTGATGGTGAGCCTGGGGTTCTGGCAACTGGCTCGGGGGCATGAAAAACAGCTGCTGGTGGACAATTATGCCGAACGCCGTGCCGCCGAGCCGGTGAGCAGCGTGCAACTCAACGACATGGCCGATCCAGCCTTCCGCCGCGTCCATCTTCGTGGTCAATTCGATGCCGAGCACAGCGTGCTGCTGGATAACCGTATGCGTGACGGCAAGGTTGGTGTCGAGTTGCTGCAACCCTTTCACGATCAGGCCAGCGGCCTGTGGCTGTTGCTTAATCGCGGCTGGCTGCCGTGGCCGGACCGGCGTACGCCACCGGCCTTTTCCACTCCTGAGCAGGCACTGAATCTCGACGCCTGGGTCTATGTCGCCCCCGGTGAGACCTTCCAGCTGCATGCCGACCCTGCAAGCGCGCGATGGCCGCGTCTGCTCACCGCGTTGTACCCCGCCGCGCTGTGGGACGAGCTTGGGCGTAGCGGCTTTGCCTACGAACTACGTGCCGAAGCCGGGCCCGGTACGTACGAAACCACCTGGCCAATAGTCGCCATGGGCCCGGAAAAACACCTGGCCTATGCGGTGCAGTGGTTTGCCATGGCACTGGCGTTGCTGGTGCTCTATCTCTACCTCGGATGGCACAACAAAAAGGAGAAGCCCCATGGGAGCGGCCATGAATCCACTCAACATATCTGAGGTGCCTGACCGCCGCAAAGGTCGCTGGCAACTGGTCCTGATCCTGCTGATGGTGGTCGGCCCGATGGTGCTGGCGACCCTGATGTACAAGCTGCAATTCTGGGTTCCGGACAGTCGCAGCTACCACGGCGAACTGATCGGCAACGGCCAGACCCGTGCCGACATCGGCGTACAGGCAGATGAAGATCGCTGGCAGCTGCTGGTTACTGCCCCTGCTACTTGCGCTGCCGATTGCCAGCAATTGGTCTACCTCGCTCGGCAACTGCAGATTGGCCTCGGTCGCGACGCTTCCCGTGCCAGCCACGCCCTGGCCAGCGCGCAACCTGTCGCTGCGCAATACGACGCCAAGCTCAAGGCCGAATACCCACAACTGCAGCGTTACCCGCTGGATCTGCCGACCTTTACCAGGAGCGCCGCCGCCCCCGGCGAAGCGCAACTGTGGATCGTCGACCCCCACGGCAACCTGGTGCTGCGCTACGACGCCAAGGTCAAGGGCAAGGACTTGCTCAACGACCTGCGCCTGCTGCTGAAACTGTCGAACATCGGATAAGGGCATCGTCATGGCCAAGCCTGGATTTCGTCTCGCGCTGTTTGCCACGTTGCTGGCGCTGATTGTGGTGCTGCTAGGCGCCTACACGCGCCTGACCCATGCCGGCCTGGGCTGCCCGGATTGGCCGGGTTGCTACGGTTTTATCAGCGTGCCCAACAGCGAAGCCCAATTGGCCCATGCCGAACTGCATTTTCCCGACACACCGGTAGAGGCTGACAAAGGCTGGGCCGAGATGACCCATCGCTATTTCGCGGGCAGCCTGGGGCTATTGATCGCGCTACTGGCCGCGCGCTCGTGGAGCCATCGGCGTGATCCGGGCCAGCCGGTGAAATTGCCCATGTTTGTGTTGGTGGTGGTATTCGCCCAAGCCGCCTTTGGCATGTGGACGGTGACCTTGAAGTTGTGGCCGCAAGTCGTCACCGGGCACCTGTTGGGTGGTTTTGCGACCTTGAGCCTGCTGTTTTTGCTGACCCTGCGTTTATCTGGCGTGCTGCCGGCGCTGATTGTGCCCAAGCGCCTGCAGTATTGGGCGACGGCGGGGCTGGTACTGGTGATCGGGCAGATCGCGTTGGGCGGTTGGGTCAGCTCCAACTATGCGGCCGTGGCCTGTGTCGACCTGCCGACCTGCCACGGTCAATGGTGGCCGGCGGCAGATTTTGCCAATGGCTTTCACCTGACCCAGCACATTGGTCCCAATTACTTGGGCGGCCAGCTCGACAGCGAGGCGCGCACGGCGATCCACCTGACCCATCGCATCGGCGCTGTACTGGTCACCCTGGTGCTGCTGGGCCTGGCCTGGCAGCTTCGCGCCGTGGGCATGACGCGGCTGGCGGGTTTGTTGTTGATCGCCCTGGCTGCGCAAATCAGCCTGGGGGTGAGCAATGTGGCTTTCGGCCTGCCGTTGCCCGTGGCGGTGGGGCATAACGCGGGTGGAGCGGCGTTGTTACTAACCCTGGTACTGGTCAATTACCACGCCCGTACCAGCCTGGTCCGGGTTCGCCACCAGTTACCGTTCGGCTGGCGTTTCAGCCCGCGCAAACGGGTTTCGGGCCTGATCACCCTTAAAGGAGAAATGCCATGGCGACCTTGATCGGCGCACGTCGCGATCAGGCGATCTGGCGCGATTATCTGGAGCTGACCAAGCCGAAAGTAGTGGTGCTGATGCTGATCACCTCGCTGGTGGGCATGTTTCTCGCCACCCGCGCCGGGGTGCCGTGGACGGTGCTGCTTTTCGGCAACCTGGGCATTGCCCTGTGTGCCGGCGGCGCGGCGGCGGTGAACCACGTTGTCGATCGACGGATTGATGCGGTGATGGCGCGTACCCATAAACGCCCGATGGCCGAGGGGCGTGTATCGCCGGTTGCGGCGTTAGCGTTTGCATTGTTTCTGGCTGTTGCGGGATTGGCCCTGCTGCTTGCATTCACCAACCCGCTGGCGGCATGGCTGACGTTGGCTTCACTGCTCGGTTACGCGGTGATCTACACCGGTTTTCTCAAGCGTGCGACGCCGCAGAATATCGTCATCGGCGGCCTCGCCGGCGCAGCGCCGCCACTGCTGGGCTGGGTCGCCGTCACCGGGCATGTGAGTGCCGAACCCCTGCTGCTGGTACTGATCATCTTCGCCTGGACCCCGCCACACTTCTGGGCCCTGGCCATCCACCGCAAAGAGGAATATGCCAAGGCTGACATTCCGATGCTGCCGGTCACCCATGGGGAGCACTACACCAAGGTGCACATCCTGCTGTATACCTTTGCCCTGCTGGCGGTGAGCCTGTTGCCCTACGTCATTCATATGAGCGGCCTGCTCTACCTGGCTTGTGCCTTGGTATTGGGGGCGCGCTTTCTGCAATGGGCCTGGGTGCTGTACCGTGGCAGCAAGCCGCACGCGGCGATCAACACGTTCAAGTACTCTATCTGGTACCTGTTCCTGTTGTTTATCGCCCTGCTCGTAGACCACTACTTACTGTTGAACCTATGACTCGAACTCAAAAAACCGTTTTCATCCTTGTGGCCCTGGTGGCGTTGATCATGGGCCTGACCGTTAACAAAGTGCTCTCGGGCAAAGGCCAGGGCGACCCCACCGCGCTGATCGACGCCGGCATCATCCTGTTGCCGCAAAGCCGCCAGTTACCTTCGGTGAGTATGACCAACCAGGACGGCCAGCCGGTGCTGGTCAATGAATTGAAAGGCAAGTGGAGCCTGCTGTTTTTTGGCTACACCTTCTGCCCGGATATTTGCCCGACCACCCTCGCCCAACTGCGCCAGATCAAGAGCGAGCTGCCCAAAGAGGCTGTGGATAAGTTGCAGGTGATCCTGGTCAGCGTCGATCCGAACCGCGACACCCCGACCCAGCTCAAGCAGTACCTGGGCTACTTCGATCCGCAATTCGAGGGCCTGACCGGCGCGACTGTAGAGGATGTGCAGAAGGTTTCGAATGCCGTGAGCATACCCTTCATTCCGGCGGATACCAGCAAGCCGAACTACACCGTGGATCACAGCGGCAACCTCGCGCTGATCGGCCCGGACGGTACCCAGCGTGGGTTTATCCGTGCGCCGTTGAACAACCAAAAACTGGTAGCGCAGTTGCCAGTGCTGCTACAGCGAAAGTAGCAGGCAGCACAAAGCAAATGTGGGAGGGGGCTTGCTACCGATAGCAGGGTGTCAGTCGATGAAGATGTTGACTGACCCACCGCTATCGGGAGCAAGCCCCCTCCCACATTTTGATCTTCAGTGTGCTGGAGATCGAGGCGGATCAGAATGCTGGCTTGATCGCGCCTTTGTACTTCTCTTCGATGAATTTTTTCACTTCGGGCGTGTGCAGTGCTGCAATCAGCTTCTTCACTGCGTCCGAATCCTTGTTGTCTTCTCGAGTCACCAGGATGTTCACGTAAGGCGAGTCGCTGCCTTCGATTACCAGGGCATCCTTGGATGGGTCCAGCTTGGCTTCCAGGGCGTAGTTGGTGTTGATCAGCGCCAGGTCGACCTGGGTCAGCACGCGCGGCAAAGTGGCGGCTTCCAGTTCGCGGAATTTCAGGTTTTTCGGGTTCGCGGTGATGTCCTTGATGGTCGACAGGATGTCGGTCGGGTCCTTCAGGGTGATCAGGCCGTTCTTGGCCAGCAGCAACAGCGCACGACCGCCATTGGTGGCGTCGTTCGGGATTACCACGTTGGCGCCGCTTGGCAGTTCGTCCAGTTTCTTGTACTTGCTGGAGTAGGCGCCCAGGGGTTCCAAGTGCACGCCGCCAACGCTCACCAGGTGAGTGCCCTTGGCTTTGTTGAATTCATCCAGGTACGGCTGGTGCTGGAAGAAGTTGGCGTCCAGACGCTTTTCGGCGACTTGCACGTTGGGCTGCACGTAGTCGGTGAAGACTTTGACCTGCAAGTCCACGCCTTCTTTGGCAAGGGCAGGCTTCACGAATTCGAGAATTTCCGCGTGAGGCACCGGTGAGGCAGCGACCTTGATAGTCTCGGCATGGGCGGAAAACGCGGCAACGGCAGCGAAGGCAACCAGTAGTTTTTTCATCCAGCAAGCTCCTTGTTCGGGCATCTGCCGGCTCTGGGCCGGCAATGGCCGTTATTTTCGAGAAAAGTGCACCACCAGCCTGTCGCCGACGGTTTGCAGAATTTGCACCAGAATCAACAGCATCACCACAGTGACCACCATCACATCGGTCTGGAAGCGTTGGTAGCCAAAGCGGATTGCCAGGTCGCCCAGGCCGCCAGCACCAACCACACCGGCCATTGCGGTGTAGGAAACCAATGTAATCGCCGTCACTGTAATCGCCGCGAAAATGCCAGGGCGGGCTTCGGGCAACAGGGCGTTGGTGATGATCTGGCGGGTGGTAGCCCCCATGGCTTGAGTGGCTTCGATGATGCCACGGTCCACTTCGCGCAGTGCGGTTTCCACCAGGCGCGCAAAGAATGGCGTAGCGCCGACGACCAGCGGTGGGATCGCACCGGCGACACCCAGCGACGTGCCGGTGATCAGTACCGTGAACGGAATCATCACGATCAGCAGAATGATGAACGGCAGCGACCGCAGGATGTTTACGATCAGCGACAACAGCGCATACAGGCCTTTTTGTTCGAACAGCTGGCGCGGGCTGGTCAGGAACAGCAGCACGCCCAGGGGCAGGCCCAGCAGCACGGTGAAGAACAGCGAACCGAACAGCATAGTCATGGTGTCGCCGGTGGCGAGCCAGATTTCAGACCAGTCGATGTTGGCAAAAAAACTCAGGAAAACGTCCATCAGCGCAGGACCTCCATGTGAACGTCGGCGGCGGTGAAGCGCGCAAACGCGGCTTCCATGTCACCGCCGGTGACGGCGAGAGTCAGTTGCCCGTAAGGGATGTCTTTGATGCGGTCGATACGACCGGCAAGGATGCTGTAGTCCACACCCGTTTCCCGGGCGACGGTACCCAGCAGTGGCGCGTAGGTCGCTTCACCCTGGAATGTCAGGCGCACGATACGGCCTGGTACATGGGCGAAGTCGTCGCGCTGCTCGCCTTCGTCGACCTGTTCGGCTTCCTGTACAAAGCGCTTGGTGGTTGGGTGCTGGGGATGCAGGAACACGTCGGCCACCGAGCCTTGCTCGACGATCACGCCGGCGTCCATCACGGCGACCTGGTCGCACACGCGGCGGATCACATCCATTTCATGGGTGATCAGCACGATGGTCAGGTTCAGCTCGCGGTTGATCTCGGCCAGCAGTTGCAGGACCGACGCAGTGGTTTGCGGATCAAGGGCGCTGGTGGCTTCGTCGCACAGCAAGATTTTTGGTTTGGTCGCCAAGGCACGGGCGATGCCGACACGTTGCTTCTGGCCGCCGGATAACTGCGCCGGGTACTTCTTGGCGTGGTCCGACAGGCCGACGCGCGCGAGCAGTTCGGCGACGCGTTGGTCGATGGCCTTGCGCGACAGCTCACCAGCCAGGGTCAACGGCAGCGCCACGTTGTCGGCGACGGTCTTGGACGCCAGCAGGTTGAAGTGCTGGAAGATCATGCCGACCTGCTGGCGGAACCGGCGCAGGCCGTTGGCGTCCAGGGCGGTGACTTCTTCGCCATCCACGCTGATCTGGCCACCGCTGGGCTCTTCCAGGCGGTTGATCAGGCGCAGCAGGGTGCTTTTACCTGCACCCGAATGGCCAATCAGGCCAAACACCTGGCCGTTCTCGACGCGCAGGCTGGTGGGGTGCAGTGCGGGGATATCCTTACCGGCGACGCGGTAGGTTTTATGAACGTTTTGAAACTCGATCACGTAGCGAACCTTGTGGGGCGCATTGAAAAGGGATCAGCGGTTAGCCGGGCGCGCATTTTAGCCTGTCCGTATAGCGTTTCTTAGCATTTATTTCGCATTCATCCAGTCATTTGGCAATAACGCGATCAAAGGTCATAAAAAAGGAACGGTGCAAAACCGCGTCAGTCATTACTTAAGCAACTCGATTTCCCAGGTGCCGTGCCTGGGGTTTTGCTCAAACGAGCCGGGGACCGCTCTGGCCACTTTGAATAAGGAGTTTTGACTGATGAGTATCAAGAAGCCAGCCACCCCGGCCAAGAGTGAAGTCGCGGGTACTGATACCCTGGACCGTGGCAACACCAACGCCAAGCTGCAGGCCCTGGAAGAATTCCGTTCCGATGCGACCGGCCAGGCCCTGCGCACCAACCAAGGCGTAAAGATTGCCGATAACCAGAACACCCTCAAAGTCGGCGCCCGTGGCCCTTCGTTGCTGGAAGACTTCATCATGCGTGAAAAAATCACGCATTTTGACCATGAACGTATCCCGGAGCGCATCGTGCATGCTCGTGGTACTGGCGCCCACGGTTATTTCCAATCTTATGAAGACCATTCGGCGCTGACCAAGGCTGGTTTCCTGCGTACTCCTGAGCATAAAACCCCAGTGTTCGCACGATTTTCCACGGTGCAGGGCCCGCGTGGCTCGGGCGATACCGTACGTGACGTACGTGGTTTTGCCGTGAAGTTCTTCACCGAGGAAGGCAACTTTGACCTGGTGGGCAATAACATGCCGGTGTTCTTCATTCAGGATGCGATCAAGTTTCCTGACTTTGTGCATGCGGTAAAACCTGAGCCCCACAACGAAATTCCTACCGGTGGCTCGGCCCACGATACGTTCTGGGATTTCGTTTCGCTGCAGCCGGAGTCGGCGCACATGGTGATCTGGGCCATGTCTGACCGGGCCATTCCGAAAAGCCTGCGGGCCATGCAGGGATTTGGTGTGCACACCTTCCGCCTGATCAATACCGAAGGCAAATCCAGCTTCGTCAAATTCCACTGGCGGCCGAAGGTAGGCACCTGCTCCCTGGTGTGGGATGAAGCGCAGAAACTTGCCGGTAAAGACACCGATTACCACCGTCGTGACCTGTGGGAATCGATTGAAAGCGGCGACTATCCTGAGTGGGAACTGGGTGTGCAGATCGTGGCGGAAGAAGACGAACACAAGTTCGATTTCGACTTGCTCGACCCCACCAAGATTATCCCCGAGGAGCTGGTACCGATTACGCCGCTGGGCAAGATGGTACTCAACCGCAACCCGGATAACTTCTTCGCTGAGGTAGAGCAGGTCGCTTTCTGCCCAGGCCATATCGTGCCGGGTATCGACTTTACCAACGACCCGCTGCTGCAAGGCCGTCTGTTTTCCTATACGGATACTCAGATCAGCCGTCTGGGCGGGCCGAACTTCCACGAGATCCCGATCAACCGACCTGTGGTGCCGTTCCATAACGGCCAGCGCGATGCCCAGCATCGTACGGTCATCGACAAAGGCCGTGCTTCGTACGAACCAAACTCGATTGATGGCGGTTGGCCGAAAGAAACCCCGCCTGCGCCGCAGGATGGTGGCTTCGAAACCTATTACGAGCGTGTCGACGCCAACAAAGTGCGCGAGCGCAGTGAGTCTTTCGGTGATCACTTCTCCCAGGCTACGCTGTTTTACAACAGCATGAGCCATCACGAGAAAGAGCACATCATCGCGGCCTATAGCTTCGAGTTGGGCAAGGTGGAACGTGAGTTTATCCGTGCGCGCCAGGTGAATGAGATTCTGGCCAATATCGATCTGGAATTGGCCAAGCGCGTTGCGCAAAACCTGGGCGTGCCGGCGCCGACCAAAGGCACAGTCCCAGCGCGTGAGACATCGCTGAAAGAATCGCCAGCGTTGAGCCAGGTGAACTTGCTGTCGGGTGATATCAAGACGCGCAAAGTGGCGATTCTGGCGGCTAACGGCGTGGATGGTGCGGCGATTGATGCGCTTAAGGCCGCGCTGGAGGCTGAAGGCGCCCATGCCAAATTGCTGGGGCCGACGTCGGCGCCTGTGACTACCGCAGATGGCAAAACGCTACCGGTAGACGCTTCGATGGAAGGCATGCCGTCCATTGCCTTTGACGCGGTGTTTATCCCAGGCGGTGCAGAGTCTGTCAAAGCACTGAGCGGTGATGGTGTGGCGTTGCATTACGTGCTGGAAGCTTACAAGCACCTCAAGGCGATTGCGGTGGCCAGTGATGTGAAGCCGTTGCTGGACCTGCTGAAGCTGGAAGCGGATGCGGGGTTGATCGTGGGCGCTGATGCCAAGGCGTTCAAGGCGTTCTTTGCTGCGATTGCTCAGCATCGGGTGTGGGAGCGGGAGCCGAAATCCAAGGCGATTCCGGCCTAAACTCAGGGTTGTTAGTTAGATCGTCATCGGGAGCAAGCCCCTCCCACACTTGAATTGTTAAGACATTCAAGTGTGGGAGGGGCTTGTTCCCGATGCTCTTTAGTCCGCCTTGCGCGGAATCAGCACAACCTGCGCCGGAATATGTTTCAGAATCTGCCGGTGAATCTTCAGGTCGTACCCCGAATCAATCCGCTTCACCCGTTTGGTCAGCAATGTGGCCAGCCACGGGTAGTCCTGGGTGCGCGGCACTTGAATGCTGACGTCGCACTGGTAATTCACCACGTCGGTAGCGATGGCATCCAACTGATGACGCATGTCGTCGATATCCGCGAGGTTCAACGCCACCGTGGTGCTGGGCGCCGCCGGGTCGATGACCTTGGCCGCCGGCTTGGCTTCGGCGGCTTTCAGTGCGGCTTCTGCCTGATCCAGTTCGGCCTTGCGCGCATGGCTGATGGCGCTGTTGACGCCACCGGTCAGTGCGGGCGCCTTGGGCATCAGTGCGCGGGCACGGCTCAGGGCTGTGGCGGCGACATTGACGTCGCCTTTTTGCAGCACGATCTGACTGCGCTGCAGGTAGGCTTCGGCCAATTGACGCTGATAGGCCTCAAGTGCGGGGTCGTTAGGCGACTGGGCCTGCAACGCCGCAAGTTGGTCTTCGGCGGTTGCCAGCTCGCTGCTGGCCAGGTTTTGCTCCAGCTGCGCGATGGTCACAGCGCGTGCGTCCGGGGCCTCGGGGGCAGCGGGCGGCGTGCTTTGACAGGCGCCCAGCAGCAGGGAAAATGCGGCAAGGAGCAGATAACGGGAGGTGAACGGCTTCATTCCTGCGACTCTCTATTTGCGCAAAAAGCGAGCAAGTCTACACCCCTCGACGGGGCAGGACAAAACTCAGCAGAAACAGGGCGGCCGCCGTAACCACAATCGACGGTCCGGCCGGGGTGTCCTTGAACCAGGACAGCGCCAGGCCCCCGCACACTGCCAGCATCCCCAGGAAGCTGGCGCCGATTGCCATCTGCTCCGGAGAGCGAGCATGGCGCTGGGCGGCGGCGGCGGGAATGATCAGCAGCGACGTGATCAACAATACGCCGACTATCTTCATCGCGACAGCAATCACCACCGCGATCAACAACATCAACGCCATGCGCAGGGCGGGCACCGGCAAGCCTTCCACCGTGGCCAGCTCTTCATGCACCGTGATCGCCAGCAACGGCCGCCACAGGGTCACCAGCAGCGTCAGCACGGCCACGCTGCCGCCGAGGATCCAGGCCAGGTCAGTCGGGCTGATCGCCAGCAAATCCCCGAATAGATAAGCCATCAGGTCGATGCGCACTTCATGCATGAAGCTCAGCACCACCAGGCCCAGGGACAGGGTGCTCGGCGCGAGGATGCCCAGTAACGTGTCGGAGGCCAGCGGCTGGCGCTGTTGCAGGGTCACCAGCAGCACCGCCAGTAACAGGCAGCCCACGGTCACGGCGATGGCCGGGCTAACATCCAGCAAGAAGCCCATGGCCACGCCCAGCAGCGCGGCATGGGACAAGGTGTCGCCGAAATAGGCCATGCGCCGCCAGACCACGAACGAGCCCAATGGGCCCGCCACCAGTGCCAGAGCCAAGCCTGCCAGCAGGGCGTAGAGCAGAAAATCAGCCATGCTTGCAGCTATCTCCATGGACGTGGGGAGTATCGACGACGGCACCATGCAGGTCATGAGCGTGGTCGTGATGGTGGTGGTAGATCGCCAGGCTCTGGGCATTTTTGCCGAACAGCTCGACGAAAGCCGGGTCGCTACTGACCTGCTCCGGATGGCCGGAGCAGCATACGTGGCGGTTGAGGCAGACAACCTGGTCGGTAGTGCTCATCACCAGGTGCAGGTCGTGGGAGACCATCAGCACGCCGCAGCCATGGCGGTCGCGCAAGCGGGTGATCAGGCTGTAAAGCTCGGCCTGGCCGGCGACGTCGACGCCCTGTACGGGCTCATCGAGTACCAGTAGCTGCGGCTCGCGCAGCAGAGCACGGGCCAGCAGCACACGCTGCATTTCGCCGCCGGAGATACTTTGTACCGGGCTGTCGATCACCTGCTCGGCGCCGACTTCCTTGAGTGCGGCCTGCGCGCGGGCGCGGTCGACGCCGGGCACCAGACGCAGGAAGCGCAATACGGACAGCGGCAACGTCGGGTCCACATGCAGCTTTTGCGGCATATAGCCCACGCGCAGCTTGGGCTTGCGCCACACGCTGCCGCTGTCGGGCTTGAGCAAGCCGAGTACGGCGCGCACCAGGGTGGTCTTGCCGGCGCCATTGGGCCCGATCAAGGTGACGATTTGCCCAGGCTCCACGCTCAGCGCGATGTTATCCAGCACCTTTTGCCCGGCGAATGTGACGCCGACCTGTTCCAGGCGGATTAAGGCGTTGCTCATCAAGCCCCCTGGCAGCCCGCGCACAGGCCGACCACTTCGACCGTTTGCCCTTCGACCTTGAAGCCGACCTCGGCAGAACTTTTGATAATGGCGTCACTGATGCTTTTTTGTTCAAGCTCGATGGCGGCGTGGCATTCGCGGCAGATCAGGAACTGACCCTGATGCGCGTGCTCCGGGTGGTTGCAGCCGACAAAGGCGTTGAGCGAAGCGATACGATGCACCAGGCCGTTTTCCAGCAGGAAATCCAACGCGCGGTATACGGTAGGCGGCGCGGCGCGACGGCCGTCCTGCTCGCTGAGTACGCCGAGAATGTCGTATGCGCCCAGCGGCTTGTGGCTCTGCCAGACCAGCTCAAGCACCCGGCGACGCAAGGCGGTCAGGCGCAAGCCTTTCTGCGCGCACAGGGTATCGGCCTCCGACAATGCAGTGTGCACGCAGTGAGAGTGGTCGTGGGGACGGCTGGCAAGCGGTGTTTTAGGCATGAGCGGCGACAGATATTTGATAGAGACGTTATTATGTTACCCGTTCCTACGCCATCGAGTGGTCATCGTGTCCCGACTTTTTGCCGTTTTTGTCGTATTTGTCACCAGTTTGTTCGTTGCCAGTGCCGCCCAGGCCGAGGTCAAGGTGCTGACGAGCATCAAACCGTTGCAACTGATTGCCGCTGCTGTGCAGGACGGGGTGGCTGTTCCGGAGGTATTGCTGCCGCCGGGGGCATCGCCGCATAACTTCGCGTTGCGCCCATCCGATGTACGGCGTGTGCAGTCGGTGGACCTGTTGTATTGGATCGGGCCGGATATGGAGACCTTTCTGCCCCGCGTGCTGAAAGGCCGTACGACCGCTACCGTAGCCGTCCAGGACCTGCCTGGGATGAAATTACGTATTTTCGGCGAAGATAGCCACTCCCACGCCGACGATGCCGACGAACATGACCATGATCATCGCCCTGGCAGCGTCGATGCGCATTTATGGTTGTCAACGGTGAACGCGCGGGTAATCGCCACGCGCATGGCTGCCGATCTCAGTGCGGCTGATCCAGCGAATGCCGAGCGCTATCAGGGCAACGCAAAAGCCTTCGGTGAGCGCCTGGATGCGTTGGATACGCGCTTGAAAAAGCGACTGGCGGGCGTCGATGGCAAGCCTTACTTCGTATTCCATGAGGCGTTTGACTACTTCGAAGAGGCTTACGGCCTCAAGCACGCCGGTGTGTTCAGCGTGGCCGCCGAAGTGCAGCCAGGCGCCCAGCATGTAGCGGCGATGCGCACGCGCTTGCAGGAGGTGGGCAAGACCTGCGTGTTCAGCGAGCCGCCGTTGCGGCCGCGATTGGCCGAGACGCTGGTGGCCGGGTTGCCAGTGAAGTTGGCGGAGCTGGATGCGTTGGGTGGCTATACCCCGGCTACCGCCCAGGGTTATGAGCAGGTGCTGGAGAAGCTAGGCAACGACTTGGCAGGGTGCCTGGAGTCGTTGTAAGCCTCAATGGGGCCAAATGTGGGAGGGGGGCTTGCTCCCGATGGCGGCCTGACAGCCAACCAGGATGTTGGATCAGACCGAGTACATATCCGTTGCTGACCCACCACAATCGGGGGCAAGTCGAATCGTCGCACCGCCCCCCTCCCACATTTTTGACCGAGCAGATCTTCTTTAGAGCGCGAACGGCAGGTGGACACTGACCTGCTGGCGTTGCGCCAGGCGGTGTTCGAACTCCGCGGGATCGTGAATGAGAACATCCTGCCCGGCAAAGGATTCGGCGGCGATCAGTCGTGACAGCCAGAAGCGCACGCACGCCACGCGCAGCAGGGTCGGCCATAGCTCGGCCTCCTTCGCGGTGAACGGTCGCAGTCCTGCGTAGGCCCCCAACAGTGCCCGGGCACGTTGCCCGTCAAGCACGCCATCGGCATCCGAACACCAGTCGTTCAAGGCGATGGCGACGTCGTAGAGCATCGGCCCCGAGCAAGCGTTATAGAAGTCGATCAGGCCGGTCAGGTGCGTGCCTTCAAACATCGCATTGTCGCGAAACAGGTCGGCGTGCACGTTGGCCCGTGGCAGGGCGAGGATGTCGGCTTTGTGAGCTTCGATCTCGCTCAACGCGTCCTGCAGCAAGCGCTGTTGTGCGTCGTTGAGGTGCGAAATCAGCTGCGCGCCCTCACTGAGCATCCAATCCAACCCACGGTCGGTCTTGCGCTCCAGCACCTTTGCGCCCTGAGTGGCCAGGTGCAGGTGGCCGAGCAGCTCGCCGACCTGGACGCAATGCTGGGCGTTGGCATCCTTGATGTGCTTGCCAGCCAGGCGCGGTTGCAGCAAGGCCGGTTTGCCCTTGAGCTCGCGCAAAGCGATGCCATCGGTGGTGCGCAGAGCGTAAGGCACCGGCAGGTCAGCATCGTGAAGCACGTCAAGCAGTTCGATGAAGAACGGCATTTCCGCCACCGGGCCGCGTTCAACCAGGGTCAGGACAAACTCGCCCTGTTCCAGGCTGATGAAGAAATTGGTGTTTTCGCTGCCGGCGGCAATCCCCTGGAAATCAAGCAGGCGGCCGAGCCCGTAGGGTGCGAGAAATGTTTCCAGCTCGGGCCGAGCCAGGGGTGTAAACACAGACATGGTTAAACTGCCGTTACGGGCGCGGCCGTGGGCGGCGCCGGTTAAAATTAAGAAATCATTTCCATTCGAAGATCTTCCATGACGGGATCAGCATATCCGGCTGGTCAGAACGGATGAAGTTCGCATCGGTTCCGTCAGCGCGCACCAGGAAGTACGGCGGTGCACCTTTGGGCGTGACCTTGATCGCATACAGGAAACCGTTCTGGCGGTATTCCTGGATCGTCTTGTCGCCTTCCGTGCGAATGGTAACTTCCGGATCACCCCCAGGCGCACTGTCTGCCGCCATGGCAGCCATCGGAGCGAGTGCAATCAAGCCGGTCAACAGCAGGCGATTGAATGTACGCATGATAACCTTGTCCCTTTGTTTTCATTGGTCCGGCTATTCTAGCGCCTGACCCGCCGAAAAGGTTGATCCTGCTCATGAGCCAATCGCCCCTCGTCCTGGTGGACGGTTCTTCTTATCTGTACCGCGCCTTCCATGCGCTGCCACCGCTGACCACCTCCAAAGGCCTGCCGACCGGTGCGGTCAAGGGCGTGTTGAACATGCTCAAAAGCCTGCGCAAGCAGTACCCGGACAGCCCCTTCGCGGTGGTCTTTGACGCCAAGGGCGGGACCTTTCGCGATGAAATGTTCGCCGAATACAAGGCCAACCGCCCGAGCATGCCCGATGACATGCGCCTGCAGATCGAGCCGCTGCACCAGAGCGTGATCGCCCTGGGCTTCCCTTTGCTGTGCGTCGAAGGCGTCGAGGCCGATGACGTGATCGGCACCCTGGCCCGCAGCAGCGCGGCCGCTGACCGCCCGGTGGTGATTTCTACCGGCGACAAGGACATGGCGCAGTTGGTCGACGGGCACATTACCTTGGTCAACACCATGACGGGTAGTTCGATGGATGTTGAGGGCGTAAAGGAGAAATTCGGCGTCGCTCCGGAGCAGATCATCGACTATCTGGCGCTGATGGGAGATTCGTCCGACAACATCCCAGGCGTTCCGGGCATTGGCCCGAAGACGGCTTCCGGCTTGCTGGTGGGGGTCAATGGCGGCCTCAAAGAGCTTTATGAGCAGTTGGATATTGTGCCGACCCTGCCTATCCGCGGGGCCAAGACCCTGCCGGCCAAGCTGCAAGAGCACAAGGAAATGGCGTTCCTGTCCTATCAGCTGGCGACGATCAAGATCGATGTGCCGCTGGAGGTGGGCCTGGATGATCTGCACCTGATCGAGCCAGACCGCGAGAAGCTGCTGGAGCTGTACACGCTGCTTGAGTTCAAGAGCTGGTACGAAGAGATCCTGCGCGATGCCAAGCGCGTGGAGCTCAAGTCGGCGAGCGAGGTTGTGCCTGTCGCCGAAACGCTGGTTGAGGCTGTTATATCGGTACCGGTAGAGGCGGTTTACACCACCATCCTGGACCAGGCCACGTTCGACGTATGGCTGAAGAAACTCCACGATGCGCCGTTGTTTGCCTTCGACACCGAAACCACCGGTATCGACGCCCAGCAGGCGCAATTGGTCGGGCTCTCGTTCGCTGTGCGGCCCCACGAAGCCGCCTACATCCCGCTGACCCATTCCTATATCGGCGCGCCGGATCAATTGGACCGGGACACCGTGCTGCTGGCCCTGAAACCGCTGCTGGAAGACCCGACCAAACTCAAGGTTGGCCAGCACGCCAAGTTCGATATGAACATCCTCGCCAACTGCGCCATCGGTGGCGACCCTGCACAGGGCATCACTGTGCGTGGTATCGCCTTCGACACCATGCTCGAATCCTACGTGCTGAACTCCACGGCGACCCGCCACGACATGGACAGCCTGGCGAAGAAGTATCTGGACCACGACACGGTCAGCTTCCAGGACATCGCCGGCAAGGGTGCCAAGCAACTGACCTTCGACCAGATTGCCCTCGAGCAGGCCGGCCCTTACGCCGCCGAAGATGCCGATGTGACCTTGCGCCTGCATCAGGAACTGCACGCGAAGCTGGCCGCGATTCCGAGCCTGGCCAGTGTGCTGACCGATATCGAGATGCCGTTGGTGCCGGTTCTGGCACGTATCGAGCGCCAGGGCGCTTTGGTAGACAAGGAGCTGCTGGGCATCCAGAGCATTGAGTTGGGTAACAAAATGGTCGAGCTGGAGCGCCAGGCCTTCGAGATCGCCGGCGAAGCGTTCAACCTGGGTTCACCCAAGCAGCTTGGGGCGATCCTCTATGAAAAACTGGGCTTGCCGGTGTTGAAGAAGACCGGCAAGGGCCAGGCATCCACCGCCGAGGAAGTGCTGGCCAAGCTGGCTGAAGATGATTTCCTGTTGCCCAAGGTGCTGATGCAGTACCGCAGCATGAGCAAGCTCAAGAGCACCTACACCGACCGCCTGCCTGAGCAGATCAACCCGCGTACCGGGCGCATCCACACCTCTTATCATCAGGCCGTGGCGGCGACCGGGCGGCTGTCCTCCAGTGACCCGAACTTGCAGAACATCCCGGTGCGCACTGCCGAAGGACGGCGGATTCGCCAGGCGTTCGTCGCGCCCAAGGGCTACAAACTGCTGGCGGCGGACTATTCGCAGATCGAACTGCGGATCATGGCGCACCTGTCCAAGGACGAAGGCTTGATGAATGCCTTTCGCAATAATCTGGATGTGCACACGGCCACGGCGGCCGAGGTGTTCAAGGTCGAGCTGGGCCAAGTCACATCTGATCAGCGCCGTAGCGCCAAGGCCATTAACTTTGGCCTGATCTATGGCATGGGCGCCCAGAAGCTCGGCAAGGATATTGGTGTCGATACCAAGACCGCCAAGGCTTATATCGATGTCTACTTTGCCCGTTATCCCGGAGTTCGCGAGTACATGGAGCGCACTCGTGCCCAGGCTGCCGACCAGGGTTATGTAGAAACGTTCTTCGGTCGCCGGCTGTACTTACCGGATATCAACTCCAACAAGCCTCAGGAGCGCGCGGCGGCAGAACGCACAGCGATCAACGCGCCGATGCAGGGGACGGCGGCGGATATCATCAAGAAAGCCATGGTGTTGGTGGATGATTGGCTGACCGAGTCGGGCCTGGATGCCAAGGTGATCCTGCAGGTGCACGATGAACTGGTACTTGAGGTGCGCGAAGACTTGGTGGCGCAGGTCGGCGAGAAGATCCGCGAACATATGAGCGGCGCAGCACAGCTGGATGTGCCGTTGGTGGTGGATGTGGGCGTGGGCGACAACTGGGACCAAGCGCACTGATCCTGCGGCTGCGCCACCCCTGCGTGGGGTGGTGCAGCGCTTCAGATCGGAAATCGCCGTCAGTTATTTCCAATAGTTTTTCGGGCCTGCCGGAACTTAACCTGTGAATTGCGACTCAGAGTTACTGAATGGGTGGTGAAGCCCTTCAATGCTCCTATGTTGTGTTAAGTGTTGGCAGATATCTGGACCCCGCCCTAGCGGTCCGGAACTTGGACCCCGAACTTCCCTCCCCATACGAAGTCCGGGGTTTTTTTTGCCCGCAGGAAAGTTACTCGGTAACTTCTGCGCCCTTGTCCGCCAATTCCATCCAGTCGGCCAATACGGTGTAAGCCTCTTCCAGGCCCATACGTTTTGGCGCTGAGAACAGTTGAATACTGATCGCGTCGCCCCAGCCCTTACGGATTTCGGACTGCACTTTGAGCAAGGTGTTCTTGGCTGCGCCGTAGGTGAGCTTGTCGGCCTTGGTCAGCAGAATATGCATCGGCATGCCGCTGGCGACAGCCCAATCGAGCATCAGCAGGTCGAAATCGGTCATTGGATGACGGATGTCCATCATCAGGATCAAGCCCTTCAAACTCTCGCGGCCACCCAGGTAAGCCTCGAGGTGACGCTGCCAGTGCAGCTTCAACGGGATAGGCACTTTTGCATAACCGTAGCCAGGCAGGTCGACCAGACGCCGATCATCGTCTAGCTTGAAGAAATTGAGCAGTTGCGTGCGGCCCGGGGTTTTTGAGGTGCGTGCCAGGCTGGCGTGGGTCAGGGTGTTCAGTGCGCTGGACTTACCGGCGTTGGAACGGCCGGCAAAGGCGACTTCAAAGCCCTCGTCATCGGGGCATTGGTCCACTTTGGCGGCGCTGAGCATAAACGTGGACTGTTGGCACAGGCCGAGGATGGGATTCTTGAGTTGCATGAGATTTCCGATGTGGGCGGTGCCGAAAAAGGGTGCGGCAAGCGGTGTCGTTTCCGTTTCAGTAGCGCCAGTATATAATGCCGCAGATTTTGTGTGTGCTTTGTCCCAGCGAAGGATGAAGTTCACGGGAGCGAAAGACCTTTATTGCGCATTAGAACGCAAAACGCTCTCAAACCCTGAAAAGGTCGATGTATGGCCTCAATGGTTGCCGCTTCTGGCGTCCTGGACCCGCTTATGGCGCTCAGGCTACACAGGATCCGGAAGCGCTGTACAACCGAGTTTGCGTGGTCACGCTTTTGCCACGCATGACCCAGGGTTTCAAGGTAATGCCGCCGCGTGGTTTGTGCATGGACTGCAGTACTGAGGATTACCAGGCCGTCATTGAGTTGATGGTGAGTAAACCCGGTAGATAACTCTTAAACCCTTAGCCGTAGTTGGATTAGCTGATGAACAAACTGATCGTGAGTCTGCTGTTGACCTTGGGCATCACAGGCGCTTCCGTCGCTGCAGAGGGCCCCGTCAAAGGTGATGCCACTGCCGGTCAAGCGAAGGCCGCCGTGTGTGGTGCCTGCCACGGGCCGGATGGCAACAGCCCGGCGCCGAACTTTCCCAAACTGGCAGGCCAGGGTGAACGCTACCTGAGCAAACAGATGCACGACATCAAGGATGGCAAGCGCACGGTGCTGGAAATGACCGGTTTGCTGACCAACCTCAACGATCAGGACCTGGCGGACCTCGCGGCGTATTTTGCCAGCCAGAAAGGCAGTGTGGGAGCTGCTGATCCTAAACTGGTTGCCCGCGGAGAGAAGCTGTTCCGTGGCGGCGATCTGGAAAAGGGCCTGCCGGCCTGTACAGGTTGCCACTCGCCGAACGGCGCTGGCATAGCCTCTGCAGGCTTCCCGCATCTGAGTGGTCAGCACGCTACCTATATCGCTAAACAGTTGACCGACTTCCGTAAGGAAGAGGCTGGACGAGCTAACGACGGCGACGCGGCAATCATGCGTACCATCGCCCGCAAGCTGAGTGACGAAGACATTGCAGCCGTCTCCAGTTATATCCAAGGCCTGCATTAAGATGCACGCGACGTTAACACTCGATTAATCCCGCGATGCAAGCATAAAAAGGGTGGCCCAGGCCGCCCTTTTTTGTGGCCGCTGCCGTTACACTAACGAACTCATGCCCGCGTAGACCTGTCACAACAAAGGTCGCGTGAGGCGACTTTATTTGTCCAGGAGTAAAGCATGCGTAATCTGATCCTCAGCGCCGCTCTCGTCACTGCCAGCCTCTTCGGCATGACCGCACAAGCTGCCGACGTGCCGCTTGAAGCCGGTAAAACCTACGTCGAACTGAGCAACCCGGTTCCGGTTTCGGTGCCAGGCAAGATCGAAGTGGTGGAGCTGTTCTGGTACGGCTGCCCGCATTGCTATGCCTTTGAACCGACCATCAACCCATGGGCTGAAAAGCTGCCCAAGGACGTTAACTTCCGTCGTATCCCTGCCATGTTCGGTGGCCCGTGGGACGCTCACGGTCAACTGTTCCTGACCCTGGAAGCCATGGGCGTGGAGCACAAGGTCCACAACGCCGTCTTCGAAGCGATCCAGAAACAGGGCAAGCGCCTGACCAAGCCGGACGAAATGGCTGACTTCGTCGCCACCCAGGGTGTCGACAAGGACAAGTTCCTGGCCACTTTCAACTCCTTCGCCATCCAGGGCCAGATCAAGCAGGCCAAGGAACTTGCACAGAAATACGGCGTGCAAGGCGTTCCGACCCTGATCGTCAACGGCAAGTACCGTTTCGACCTGGGCTCTACCGGTGGTCCTGAGCAGACCCTCAATGTCGCCGACCAGCTGATCGCCAAAGAGCGGGCAGCCAAGTAAGGGGCTCGTTATGCGCCGCTGGCGTACCGAACGCGCTGTTGGCCTGCATGACCCGCAGGTCAACGAGCACCACCTGGAGTCCACGGGGCTGCCGCCGGACAGCCGTCTGCGCCTGCTCAGCTTCAATATCCAGGTCGGTATCAGTACCGAGAAGTACCGGCACTACCTTACCCGTGGCTGGCAACACCTGCTGCCCCACAATGGTCGGGCCGGTAACCTGCAGAAAATCGGCACGCTGCTCAACGACTTCGACCTGGTCGCCTTGCAGGAGGCCGACGGCGGCAGCATGCGCTCCGGCTACATCAATCAGGTGGAACACCTTGCCCAGCTCGGTGCTTTCCCTTATTGGTACCAGCAACTCAACCGCAACCTCGGGCGCCTGGCGCAGCACAGCAATGGCGTGCTCAGCCGCCTGAAACCCACCGCCATCGAAGATCACCCATTGCCGGGCCCAAAGGGGCGCGGAGCGATCCTTGTGCGTTTCGGCGAAGGCCCGGAAGCCTTGGTGGTGGTGATGATGCATCTGGCGCTCGGCGGGCGCACGCGCAACCTGCAACTGGCCTACGTGCGTGACATGATTGGCAACTACAAGCATCAGGTGCTGATGGGTGACATGAACACCCATGCCAATGACCTGTTGCAGAATTCTCCGCTGCGCGACCTCGGACTATTGGCGCCGCAAGTCGAGGCCACGTTCCCGAGCTGGCGCCCGCAGCGTTGCCTTGATCATATTTTGCTCAGCCCGACCCTTACGCTGGAAAGCGTGCAGGTACTCGCTCAGCCCATTTCTGACCACCTGCCGGTTGCGGTAGAGATTCGTTTGCCGGGTTCGCTCACGGCTGATGCATTCCCCGTGTTGAGCCCAGGCACCAGCGGACCGCTTGCATGAGCGACGACGCCCAGCGTTGGAAAGAGAAATACCTCAAGAGCATTGAGCAGCAAGACAAGCTCGAACGCCGCTGGGCTGCCCGCCTCGACCTGCTGCGCCGCGGGCTGGTACGCAGCACGCTGGCCGCTGAGGGGACCGATCGCGCCGTCGATCAATGCATGAAGGAAATGCGTGACGTCGTGCGTACCGACGATATGGACGCAGCCCTCGCCGCCTTGCTGCCGCGCTTGGAAAAGGCCGTGCTCGATTCCGAGCAGCGCCGCGAAACCCGGATCGACCAGATCAGCACCGCGCTCACCGCCTTGGTTGCCCAGTTGCAAAAGCTCCCGCTGCCCCGCGAGGTGGCGCGGCCGCTGAAAACCTTCGCCAAGCAGCTCGATGGCCGCGTCGGGCAGGCGCGGGAGATACCGCTGCTGCTCAGTGAGCTGAGCAGCCTGCAAGGGCAGGCACTGAATAACCTGGAGCCTGAGAGCGAAACCGTACGTCCGGGTCCGGGTCTGCTGCAACGTCTGTTTGGTAGCAAGGATGCATCGAGTGAAGCCCCGGTGGCCGACGCTGAGCCACTGTCTCCAGCGCACGTGGCGCCGCCGAAGACCGCTGCGCCACAACCAGCGCCCGAGTCGCAAGAGCCCACGCAATCGGACGAATTGACACAAGCCTTGCGTGCCTTTGCGCCGCTGCCGCAAACACCTGCGGCCTTGAAGCCTGAGGCTGTTTCACCGGCCAAAGTGGAACACGTCAGCGACGCACCTGTAGTCGAGGCGCCCGCTCTTGAGTCGCCAGCAGTTGCGTCTACGCAAGCATCTGAACCGGATAGGCAGGAGCCACCGATTGCGGAGCCTGCGCATGAAAGTGCACTCGCTGCCTTTATCGAAGCACCGCAGGTTCAAGTAGACATACCCGAGGAAACCACCATCGGCAGCCTGTCTCTGCCGCCTGTGCTGGAAAGCCCCGAGCCAGACGACCTGCAATCAGGCGGGATATACGCCCTGCCTGATTCGCCCGAACCGTCCTACAGCTCGGTGGCCAAGCACATTGAAGACACTTTACTCGGCTTGCTGGAAGACCTGTCGTTGCCCGAGCGCCACCGGCCCCAGGCCGAGGCCATGCGTGAGCGTCTCGCCCATGGCCTGAACTGGTACGAACTGCTGCCGATCCTCGATGACTTGGCGGTGCTGATGCTGGCGATCACTGACAGCGGCCAGCATGAGTTCGAGGCTTACCTCAAGCAACTCAACGAGCGCCTCGAGGCATTCCAGGGTCATCTGCAGGTCGCCAGCGCAGACCATGCCGATAGCAGCCTGGCTGCGCGGGAACTGGATACGCAGATCCGTGAACAGGTCGACGGGCTGCAAAGCAGCGTGCAGGACGCCGCCGATCTGGACAGCCTCAAGCAAGTGCTCGAAAGCCACCTCGAAGGCTTGCTCGGCACCATGGACGCCCATCAGCAGCAGCGTGACCAGCGCGAACAGGAAGTGGCCGCACGCCTCAAAGGCCTGGCGGAGCGGGTGGCCAACATGGAACAGGAAGCCCTGGGTTACCGCGAGCACTTGGAAGTACAGCGCCAGAAAGCCTTGATCGATCCGCTCACCGGCCTGCCCAATCGTGCAGCCTGGAGCGAGCGTCTCGATTATGAAGTCAACGCCTGGCATCAGCGCGGCAACAGTCTGTCGCTGGCCATGCTCGATCTGGATCACTTCAAGCGTATCAACGATGGCTACGGTCACCTGGCGGGCGACAAGGTCTTGAAGATCATTGCCAATGTGCTGAGCAAGCGCCTGCGGCCCGCCGACTTCATCGCACGCTTCGGCGGCGAGGAGTTCGTGCTGCTGATGCCCGATTCAACCTTGGCGGATGCCTTGGCCGTGGGTGAGGGGTTGCGCGGGGCCATCGCCGCCTGCCCGTTTCACTTCAAGGGCGAACCGGTGACGATCACGGTGTCCATGGGCGTGGCGCAGTTTCAGCCCGGCGAGCGCAGCGACCTGGCACTCAAGCGCGCCGACGAAGCGCTGTATAAGGCGAAGGCGGCGGGACGGAACCAGGTACAGGCGGCATAAAAGATGTTCCATTTTGTAATTTGACCGCCTTGGCATACACGTTACGTTACACTGTTGCATTATCGACTTTCAGTGTAATGCTTCTGCCATGAAATCTTTGTATATCGCTTTTGCGTTGCTGCTGCTCGCCGGTTGCGCCAGCGGCCCGCGCCTGAACACCAGCCATCCTTCGGTGAACCACGACAACCGCATACAGTTCGTTGTCGTGCATTACACCTCCACTAACCTTGAACGCTCCCTGGCGTTGTTGACCCATGGCCAGGTCAGCAGCCATTACCTGATCGGCGACGACGCTTCAGGCACCATCTACAAGCTGGTGGATGAAAGCCAGCGCGCCTGGCATGCCGGTGAAAGCGAGTGGATGGGACGCACCTGGCTCAATTCCAGCTCCATCGGTATTGAGATCGTCAACCCAGGGTTCAGCGATACGCCGACGGGGCGCGTGTGGTATCCGTACTCCGAGGCGCAGGTAAAATCACTGATCGTGCTGCTCAAGGACATCAGCAAGCGTAATGGCATCGACCCCAAGAACATTATTGGGCATAGCGACATTGCCCCGCTGCGCAAGCTGGACCCGGGGCCTTTGTTTCCTTGGAAGCGCTTGGCTGCAGAAGGCCTGGCCATTTGGCCGGATGCCCAGGCAGTCGCCCGATTCCAGGTGCAGTACGCCGCGCAACTGCCTAGCATCACCTGGTTCCAGGAAGAACTGGCTCGCTTGGGCTACCAGACGCCGCAGACCGGGGAGCTGGATGTAGCCACGCGCCATGTGATCGCAGCGTTCCAGATGCGCTTCCGTCCATCATTGTTCGATGGCACCCCGGATGCTGAAAGCGCCGCGATCCTACGGGCCCTGAACCAGCGCTGATTGTGTACCTGCTGCTCGCGAAGAACCTCGACGATAACGTTGTGCTGTCAGGCAGCTCGCGTTGTTCATGCATTTTTCGCGAGCAAGCTCGCTCCTACAACGGCAGCGCCATATAGAACTGCGTGCCCTGCCCCGGTCGCGAATACACACCCATGCGGCCGCCATGCAGTTGCACGATCTCCTTGCACAGTGCCAACCCAAGGCCCGCCCCGCCTTTCTTGCGGCCAACCTGCACAAAGGGCTCGAAGATGCGCCCTTGCTGGCCATAGGCAATGCCTTCGCCGTTATCTTCAACGCTGATAATCACCCGCTCGCCATGACGTCGCGCCTGCAGGCGAATCTGCCCACCTTCAGCGGTATGGCGCAGGGCGTTGCCCAGCAGATTGTCGAGCACCCGCTCCAGTTGCACCTTGTCGGCGTACAGGCGCGGTAATTCAGGCTGGGTCTCCACCAGCAACTCAATGCTTTGCGCATTGGCAGGCTCGACGAACCGGGCCCGTGCGTGCTCCAGCAGGTCAGTCACATCGCACGCCCCCAGGGTGAGTTTTTGCAGGCCGTTCTGGTAGCGCGAGAAATTGAGCAGGTCGTTGATCAGCTGCATCAGGCGCTGCATTTCTTCATTGACCGTATCCAGCAGGTCCGCTTCACGGGAGTCCGCCGGGAATTTGGCCCGTTCGCGGAACAGACCGAAGGCCATGTGCATACCGGTCACCGGCGTGCGCAGCTCATGGGAGGCGCGTAACACGAACTCGCTGCGCACTCGCTCGAAGGCGCGTTGTTCGGTGACGTCATGCAGCACCATCACCGCGCCGAGAATATGCCCCTGAGTATGGCTGACAGGCGTCAGGCTGTAAGTCAGCAGGCGCAGCTCACCCTCGACTTCTACCTCCAGGTCATCCGGCGCCCGCTCCAGGTTGCCGCCGCGCAGCACCAGCTGCAGTTGTTCATCCATCTCCTCACGACCCAGGGCCTCGCCCAGGCCTTGGCCAAGTCGCTCCTCGTCCCAACCCAGTTGGCGCTGCGCGACAGGGTTGAGGTGTTCCAGGCAGCCTTGGCGATCAATCATCAGCAAGCCGTCATCGATGCTGTCCAATACCGCTTGCAGGCGCTGCTGGCCGGCCAGCAACTCATCAACGTTGGTGGCCTGATGTTGGCGCAGTGCTTCTGCCATGATGCCGAAACGGCGGGTCAACTGATTCATTTCTGCCGCTGACGAGATAGGCAGCGTAACCTCGAAATCGCCCTGACCGATCTTGTCGGCGGCCTTGGCGAGCGCCTCGATGGGGCCACCGAAACGCCGGGCGATGCCATGGGCCGTGACGAAGCCGATGATCAGCACCGCAAGCCCCACCAGCCCAAGCAGGCCGGCGATCAATAACGCACGCTCGCGGGATTTATGCTCGCTGGTGCTGATGTTTTCCAGCGCCTGCTTGTGATCGGCGATCAGCCCATTGCGTAGCACGTTGAAGGTTTCAGTCAGCTTTTCCTTGCTGCCTGCAGGCGGCGAGGCCTGTTGGGATTGATCAAACGCCTCTAGCAGGTTTTGGTAATCGGCACGTGCTTGGCTGAAACCATGGCCTCTACCATCGAGTTGCTCATGGGCGATACCTTCATCCAGCAGCTCGAAGTAGTGTCGCTTGGAGGCACGCAGCGCCTCGGAATCGGGTTGTTTTTCCAGCATCATGATCAACTGGTCGCCCAGGCTCTGGCGTAACTTGAGCCCCAGGTCCAGGGTGATGAAGTTGCTGCGGATCAACGATTCCTGGGTCTTGGCCATCTGCATGACGCTGACCAAGCCCAGGATCAATCCCAGCAAGGCCACGGTGATCAGCGCTGAGATGCTCAGGAATAATCGAGTGCGCAGTTTCATCGCGAGCTTCATAAGGTCCTGCTCACAGGTTGTACTGTTTGCGTTTGCGGTACAGTGTCGATGCGTCGATGCCAAGGGTGCGGGCTGCCTGGTCCAAGGTGTCACTGGTAGCGAGTACCGCGCCGATGTGGGCTTTTTCCAGCTCGTCCAGGCTCAGTGCGGCGCCGATACGCGGTGCATTGTTGGTCGGTTGCTCGGCCATCCCCAAGTGGCTGATCTCGACCTTCTCCTGAGGGCAGATGATGCTGGCGCGCTCCACCACGTTACGCAACTCGCGGATATTGCCGGGCCAGCGATAATTGAGCAGCGCTTCCCGGGCGTCATCACTGAAGCCGCGAGCGGGACGGGCGTACTCCTTGACGAAACGCGCCAGGAAGCGGTCGGCCAGGGTCAAAATATCTTCACTGCGTTCGCGCAGCGGCGGCAGGTGCAAGGTGATCACATTGAGACGGTACAGCAGGTCTTCACGGAAACGGCCATCGCGCACCATGTCTTCCAGATTGAGGTTGGTAGCCGCGAGGATGCGTACATCGGCGCGACGGGTGACCGGGTCGCCCACACGCTCATATTCTTTATCTTGAATGAAACGCAGCAGTTTTGGCTGCAAGGTGAGGGGAAAATCGCCGATCTCGTCGAGAAATAGCGTGCCACCGTCCGCCTGGTTAACCCGGCCCAGCGTGCTTTCACTGGCGCCAGTGAACGCACCGCGGCTGTGACCGAACAGTTCGCTCTCCATCAGCTCGGCGGTCAGCGATGGGCAGTTGATGGTCACGCAAGATTTCTTGGAGCGTTTGCTCCAGCCATGGATGGCTCGTGCCAGTTCGCCTTTGCCGGTGCCGGATTCACCGAGGATCAAGATGTTGGCGTCAGTCCCGGCCACCTGCCGTGCGGTTTCCAATACCACCATCATGGATGGGCTATGGGAGTCCAGGCCATCCTTGGGCTGGCGCACTTCGCCTTCCAGGGCTTCCAGTCGTGCAGAAAGTTGGCGCACTTCCAATTGCTTGGCGGTCGCCAGGCGCAACTGGTCCGGGCTGCAAGGCTTGACCAGATAGTCGGCGGCACCTGCCTGGATCGCATCGACTGCGGTATCCACGGCGGAATGGGCGGTGACAATCACTACGCGCATCCACGGCGCCTGTATACGCATTTGGGCCAATACATCCAGGCCATTGTCCTCGCCAAGACGCAAATCGAGGAAGCACAAATCGAACACCTGGCGCTGCATCAGGGCATCGGCCTGGGCCGCGCTATTGGCGGTGGCTACGGTGTAGCCCTCATCTTCCAGGCAATAACGGAACGTGCGCAGGATCGCGGATTCGTCGTCCACTAAAAGAATGCGGCCTTGAAGTTCCTTGGCTGATCCCATCTGTCCCGCGCTCCTTAACTATAAATGTGATGATGTTTAGTCCCGGAATAATCGGGCAAGTTGCATGGTTTATTCTGATTCATAAAAGACTTGGCCGTGCAGGTATCTGCACGCCTCCAGCATAGGCTCCGGCTGATGGCGTTTTCATGCCTTCCTGCTACTCCGGCAACGAGGTGGGTGGGATAGATCCCTCGACCCGACCATTGGCCATCGTGCATTTCGCACGGGCCGCGTCGGGGCATCGTGCAGGATGCGAGGCGATAGATCTATGTCGTGTATTTAACTTATTGATTTTATTGAGTTTTATTTTGCAATAAAACTGGCATGTACTCTGCAATATCTCCCCCAAGAGTGTCATGACCGAATAATCAGAATGCGGGAGAACAGCAGAATGACTCGCCAAAGCCTCAGCCAATTGCGTGTATCCCCGCTTCGTATGCAGCAGGGCCTGTTTGCCAGTCTGGCATTGATGGTCACGCTGATTGTCGGCCAGCAGATGCAGCATTGGCAGCAGAGTGCGCAGCCAGCCCCGCAATTTGAACGTCCGGTCATGACTCAGACCCATTTCCGTTCCATTGGCAGCGCCAGCGCTAATGTAACTGCCCCGCACTTGAGCTTGGTCGACCAGGATTCCACTCTGGAAGAACTGCCAACCCAAGAGCGCTGGGTGTTCTAGGCAAGACAAGGTCGCTTGAATTGAGCGGCTGTACGGCACTACCGCTGTTACCTCTATAGAAGCATAAGGAGAATCACCATGTTGAGTTGGGCAATCACATTTCTGATCATCGCCATTGTGGCTGCAGTCCTGGGCTTTGGTGGTATCGCGGGCACCGCCACGGGTATCGCCAAGATTCTCTTTGTCGTCTTCCTGGTGATGTTTATCGCTTCGTTCTTCTTTGGTCGTAAAGGCCGAGGCTGAATATGACCACTCTGCCTTTTAAAGCCATTGCTGCCGCCCTGCTGTTGGGCGGCAGCAGCCTGGCGATGGCTGCCAATGACGGTCAGTCCCGGGCTAACGAATTGCTCAGCGCGGACCCGCAGTACCGTGAGACTTGGCAAGGCGTGGTGAAGAAAGAACAGCGCCTGCCGGAATGGGTGATGAACCTGTCGGGTACCGCCGAACAAATGAATGCTGTTGAAGAGGACGGTGACAAGTATCTGGTGGGGCCGCTTTGCGAAACTGCCGATACCTGCTTGAACAAGCGCCTCATCGTGGCATTCAGTTTCGATAAGGAAGATGCCTACGCGATGTTGGTGGAAGTCCCAGCTGGTCTGCCGGCCGACAAATCCCCGACACGGCATGCCGATTACCGTTTTCTCGGTAAGCCGGATGAAGGCATGCAAAAGCTGTTGATGGAACAACTGAAGAAAGATCCGAATTGGTACTAGGTTCCGTCTGAGACGGAGCCTGCGTCCATAGAAAGAAGCCCCTGCGCTTCTTTCTGTCTGCATCGCTCGCCAAGAGTGATGCATGACCAGGGGGCCGGGTTGCTCTGATCAATCGAGATCGGCGTGACCTACGGGCACAGGGAGTGCCTGCGCAAGGGCCGGGTCAGGCGAAAAGCTGCGACGCAAGTTCACAAGTCCTCAAGCTTGCTGAACTTGCGGCGGGCTTATGACTCTCATGCCCGCCTGTCATGCCTTCCATAGCCGCGATTTTACTTTTTGCGTCACGCCAACCATTACTGGGTATGTCCGCGTGACCATCTATCGAGAAATTTTCGGTCGCGCCATAGGACTTTTCTCGCGCTAGGTGGTGGATTTCTCAAGCATTTCTGCCAATCACTTCAAGTTGTCCTGCTTCGCTGAGCGAGCCTGATTTGGCAGCTTCACGGCATATTCACCCGCCTTAATGGCGTATTCGAACTGACCGTTCGGACAGTTATTTTCAAAAAAAGCCATGCCGATTCGGCATAGGGTAGGCGTTTACGGCATTAGACGTCGCTCCCTTGCATGGGAATAGTTGCGCCTTTTTTCGCCTGCCAGTAAGCCATTTCGGCCACGCTGCGGTGACCTTCCATGGAGGCTGATGCTCACACTTTTTCGCTTTCGGGCGTTCCAGCTGGCGCATTCGCCTTAAGTCCACTTGAAGTAAGGGTAATGACATGAAGAAGGCAAAGCTAAGCCTCGCCTGGCAGATCCTCATCGGTTTGGTACTGGGGATCGCAATCGGTGCAGTGCTCAACCATTTCAGTGCTGAAAAGGCCTGGTGGATCAGCAATGTGTTGCAGCCGGCAGGCGATATCTTTATCCGCCTGATCAAGATGATCGTGATCCCGATTGTGATTTCCTCGCTGATCGTCGGCATTGCCGGTGTAGGCGATGCGAAAAAGCTCGGACGTATCGGCGTCAAAACCATCCTTTACTTCGAAGTGGTCACCACCATCGCCATCGTGGTCGGCCTGTTGCTGGCCAACCTGTTCCACCCCGGCGCCGGCATCGATATGAGTACCTTGGGTACCGTCGATATCTCCAAGTACCAGGCGACCGCCGCCGAGGTGCAGCATGAACACGCGTTTATCGAAACCATCCTCAACCTGATCCCATCGAATATCTTTGCAGCGGTGGCCCGTGGCGAGATGCTGCCGATCATCTTCTTCTCCGTGCTGTTCGGCCTGGGCTTGTCGAGCCTCAAGCCTGAGCTGCGCGAGCCGTTGGTGACCATGTTCCAGGGCGTTTCCGAGAGCATGTTCAAAGTTACCCACATGATCATGAAGTACGCGCCTATCGGCGTGTTTGCGCTGATCGCGGTGACCGTCGCCAACTTCGGCTTTGCCTCCCTGCTGCCGCTGGCCAAGCTGGTGATCCTGGTTTATGTGGCCATCCTGTTCTTTGCCTTTGCGGTACTGGGCTTGATCGCCCGCCTGTTTGGCTTCTCGATCCTGAAAGTGATGCGCATCTTCAAGGATGAGCTGGTGCTGGCGTACTCCACTGCCAGTTCCGAAACCGTATTGCCACGTGTGATCGAGAAGATGGAAGCCTACGGCGCGCCGAAGGCGATCTGCAGCTTCGTGGTGCCGACCGGTTACTCGTTCAACCTCGACGGTTCAACCCTGTACCAAAGCATCGCCGCGATCTTTATCGCACAGCTGTATGGCATCGACCTGTCGATCGGCCAGCAACTGATGCTGGTCCTGACCCTGATGGTGACCTCCAAAGGCATCGCCGGCGTGCCGGGCGTGTCCTTCGTGGTACTGCTGGCCACCTTGGGCAGTGTGGGCATCCCGCTGGAAGGCTTGGCGTTCATTGCCGGTGTCGACCGTGTGATGGACATGGCGCGTACTGCACTGAACGTGATCGGGAATGCCTTGGCCGTACTGGTTATCTCTCGCTGGGAAGGCATGTACGACGATGCCAAGGGCGAGCGCTACTGGAATTCCCTGCCGCACTGGCGCAGCAAGGAAGCGCTGCCGGCCGGCGAGATCACTCGCGGCTGATCGCTCGATTGCGCTGACACAAACCCCGGATAATTCCGGGGTTTGTCGTTTCTGCCAGCCCCGTTATCATTCGCCCCATCTTTCGGGGGATTTAACTGATGCTCAATGGCCTGTGGCTTGGCTTCTTTGTCGTGGCAATGGTGTCAGCACTGGCGCAATGGCTGGTGGGCGGTAACGCCGGGATTTTCGCCGCAATGGTGGAAAGCATTTTCGCCATGGCCAAATTGTCGGTGGAAGTCATGGTGCTGCTGTTCGGCACCCTGACCCTGTGGCTGGGCTTTTTGCGCATCGCCGAAAAAGCCGGGATCGTCGACTGGCTGGCCAAGGCCCTTGGCCCGCTGTTTCGCCGCCTGATGCCGGAGGTGCCCGCCGGCCACCCCGCCATCGGCTTGATCACCCTCAACTTCGCTGCCAACGGCCTGGGTCTGGACAACGCCGCCACACCCATCGGCTTGAAGGCCATGAAGGCGCTGCAGGAACTCAATCCGATCCCCAACACGGCGAGTAACGCGCAGATCCTGTTCCTGGTGCTAAACGCGTCCTCGCTGACGCTGTTACCGGTGACCATCTTCATGTACCGCGCCCAGCAAGGCGCCGCAGACCCGACCCTGGTGTTCCTGCCGATCCTGCTGGCCACCAGCGCGTCGAGCCTGGTGGGCCTGCTGTCGGTGGCGGTGATGCAGCGCCTGCGGCTGTGGGACCCGGTGGTGCTGGCCTACCTGATTCCCGGAGCATTGATACTGGGCGGCTTCATGGCGCTGCTGGCGACCCTGTCGGCCACGGCGCTGGCCGGTTTGTCGTCGATCCTGGGCAACCTCACGCTGTTTGGCTTGATCATGTTGTTTCTGGTGATCGGCGCCCTGCGCAAGGTCAAGGTGTACGAGGCTTTTGTCGAAGGTGCCAAAGAAGGCTTTGACGTTGCCAAGAACCTGCTGCCCTACCTGGTGGCGATGCTGTGTGCCGTTGGCGTGCTGCGTGCTTCGGGGGCCTTGGATTTCGGCCTGGAGGGGATTCGCCATGTAGTGGCCTGGACCGGCATGGATACGCGCTTTGTCGACGCGCTGCCAACGGCGATGGTCAAGCCATTCTCCGGCAGTGCGGCGCGGGCGATGCTGATCGAGACCATGCAGACCCAGGGGGTGGATAGCTTCCCGGCGTTGGTGGCGGCGACGATTCAGGGCAGTACTGAAACCACGTTTTATGTGTTGGCGGTTTATTTCGGCTCGGTGGGCATCCAGCGGGCGCGGCATGCGGTGGGCTGTGCATTGCTGGCGGAGTTTGCCGGTGTCGTGGCGGCTATCTCGGTGTGCTACTGGTTCTTCGGTTAAGCCTTAGATTGCTATCGGGGACAAGCCCCCTCCTACACTTGATCTGCGAATGCGTTCAAAATGTGGGAGGGGGCTTGCTCCCGATGAGGCCGTCAGCGTTTAGAGGAAACCTTGCCCTGCTGCACCACCCAATTCACCACCTGCCCATTCAACTGATCCCCCGCCTTGCCAAAGGCTGCCACCACCGCGGGCACCTTGGTGTCACCCACTGGCTGTCTTACCTCAAACCGCCGACTGGCAATAATCCTCTGGTCACTGCCGCGCACCAACCGTGCGTCGAGGCGAATCACGACGTCTACCGCTTTGCCACTGTACTCACTCTGAAATGCCTGCAACTGCCCGCCCAGCTCATAGTCGGCTTGCAGGTTTGTCTCGTCGGTACTCAACAACGTCACTCGCCCATCGCGTTGGAAGCCGTCCAGCAGGCGGTTGCGTAAGAGCACCGGCGCCGGATCGCTCCAGCGTGAGTTCGTATAGCTGCTGATCAGGTTGCCGTCAGGCACCACGGCAATGCGTGGACTGTCGAGAAACTCGCTGGTCTGGGGTTTGGCCACGCGCAGTGACCAACTCACCGGCGCGCCTTGGGTGGTGGGTTGAGTGGACACCAGGCGGTACACGTCTGAAGGGTCCGGCTTGGGCAGGATCGAACATCCACTGACCAGGGCCAGGACGATAGGGGCGATCATTGGGTAAACACGCTTCATGGCGTGAACTCCTTGTTCTTGTCACTGCCCAGCAGGTAACCGCTGGGGTTGGCTTCCAGGCGGCGGGAAATGGCGCGCAGCGAGCCAAGGGTTTCACGCAGTTCTCGCACCGCCGGCGCCAATTCGTTAAGACCCTGCATGCCGCTGTTTACCGAGTCCTGATTGTTGGTCAGCAAGGTATTGATGGTGGCGGTGCTTTGCTCCAGGGATTTCATCGCCCGCTCGGCGCTGCCAAAGGCCTGCTTGCCTTGCTCGTTGAGCAGGCCATTGGCGCTGCGCATCAGCACGGTAGTTTGCTCAAGGGCGGCACCGGCCTGTTTGCTCACCTGCATCAGTTGTTGCATCACCACCCTGATATCGCCACGTTGCTCGGCGATAGCCCCAGTGGTTTGTTGCAGGTTATCCAGGGTGTTGCTCAGGCGTTCGACGTTTTCCCGGGAGAACATGTGGTTGGCGTTGTGCAGCAGCAGGTTGACGCTGGTCATCAGGTCGTTGCTGTTATTGAGCAGGCGCGCGATGGGCGATGGCGACGCGATGATTTCCGGCAGCTTGCCGTCCTTGCCCTTGAGCTCCGGGCTCTGCGGGGTCCCGCCGCTGAGCTGGATGATCGAGGTGCCGGTGATGCCGATCAGCGCCAGCTTGGCCTGGGTGTCTTCCTTGATCGGCGTCTGCCCGGCCAGGCGGATGCGTGCGAGCACACGGCGCGGGTCTTTGGGGTCCAGGCGCAGGCTGGTGACGTCGCCCACCTTGATCCCGCTGTACTGCACCGCGCTGCCCTGGGACAGGCCGCTGACCGCTTCGTTGAAGATCACTTCGTAATCCTGAAAGGCGCTGTCGACGCTGGACTTGGCCAGCCACAGGCCAAACAGCATCGCGCCGACCACCACTATTACGCTGAACAGTCCGATCATCACATGATGGGCTCGGGTTTCCATGTCATACCTCGTTGAGCGATTGAGCGGCATCCAATGCCGCGCGGCCCCGGGGGCCGTGGAAATATTCGTGAATCCAGGCGTCGTCGGTTTCCGAAACGACATCGATGGCGTCGGCCACCAGCACTTTCTTCTGCGCCAGCACCGCCACGCGGTCGGTGATGGTGTACAGCGTGTCCAAGTCATGGGTGACCAGGAACACACTCAAGCCCAACGCATCGCGCAGGGTCAGGATCAGTTGGTCGAACTGCGCCGCGCCAATCGGATCGAGACCAGCGGTGGGTTCATCGAGGAACAGGATGTCCGGGTCCAATGCCAGCGCACGGGCCAGGGCCGCGCGCTTGATCATGCCGCCGGACAATGAGGCGGGGTATTTGTCGGCCGCCGACAGTGGCAACCCGGCCAGCGCCAGCTTGACCGCCGCCAAGTGCTCGGCGTCGGCGCGGCTGAGACCGGCGTGTTCAATCAACGGCAGGGCGACGTTCTCGGTGACAGTCAGCGAGGAAAACAGCGCACCCTTCTGGAACAGCACGCCAAAGCGCCGCTCCACCAGCGAGCGTTCATGCTCAGGCAGGCTCGGCAGGTTCTTGCCGAACACCCGCACTTCACCTTCACTGGGGCGCCGCAGGCCGACGATGCTGCGCAACAGCACGGACTTGCCGCTGCCGGAGCCGCCGACCACCGCCAGGATTTCGCCCTTGTACAAATCCAGGTCGAGGTTCTCATGCACACTCTGACTGCCAAAGCGGTTGCACAAGCCGCGCACTTCAATCACCGCCTCAGTGGGCGCACGGTGTAGACGACTCACCAGCCCATCTCCATGAAGAACATCGCGGCGACCGCATCCAGCACGATCACCACAAAGATCGATTGCACCACGCTGGAAGTGGTGTGCGCGCCGACGGATTCGGCGCTGCCGCTGACCTTGAAGCCTTCCAGGCAGCCAATGGCCGCGATCAGGAAGGCGAAGATAGGCGCCTTCACCATGCCTACCAGAAAATGTTGAACGCCAATGTCCGATTGCAGCAGCGAGAGGAACATCGCCGGTGAAATATCCAGGGCCACCGCACACACCACGCCACCGCCGACGATCCCCGAGAGCATCGCCAGGAAGGTCAGCATCGGCAGCGCCACCAGCAGCGCCAGGACCCGGGGCAATACCAACAGCTCCATGGGGTCCAGGCCCAAGGTACGGATGGCGTCGATTTCTTCGTTGGCTTTCATTGAGCCGATTTGTGCGGTGAACGCACTGGCGGTACGGCCAGCAATCAGGATCGCAGTGAGCAATACGCCGAACTCCCGCAGGAAGGAGAACGCCACCAAATCCACGGTAAAAATCGTCGCGCCGAAGCTCTTGAGCACCGTGGCGCCGAGAAACGCCACCACCGCGCCGACCAGGAAGGTCAGCAAAGCCACGATAGGCGCTGCGTCGAGGCCGGTCTGTTCGATATGCGCGACCATCGGCGTCAGGCGCCAGCGCTTGGGCCGCAAGATGCCACGGGCGAAGGTTTCGAGGATCAGGCCGATAAAGCCCAGCAGCTTCATCGCGTCTTGCCAGACGGTGTCCACGGCACGGCCGATGCGCGCCAGGACTTGGATGCCGACAGCCTCTTCCGGATCTTTGATCGGCACGCAGAAATCATTCAGGGAGCGGTAGACCGTCTTGAGCAATGCGCGGTCTGCGGCTGACAGGCTGCAATCGGTCTGCTCGGCGGAGTGTTCGATACGCGCCGACCCCAGCAGCTCCACCAGCAGTGAGGCGCCCGCGGTATCCAATGCGCCGAGGCCATTGAGGTCGATATGTGCACCAGCGTCATATTGACCGTCGAGCTTGTCCGACAGCTTCTTCAGCGTGGTGTAGTGGGCAAGCGTCCAGTCGCCGGTAATCCGGAGCAAAGGTGGAGTGATGGACGTATCAAGGTGGGCCGCGCCGGCCGTCGTACGAGTGGTCATAAGCTCCGAGCTTGTATGGCTATCCACAATGGCTACGTAATAGCACACACTCGTCTACTTTGGGTTGTCCGCTTGTGCTGTGTCTATCACCTTGAAGCGCAATACACCGATGACTTGCCCGTCTTCGGTCAGCACCTGGACCTGCCAGCGCCCTGCTGAGTCACCCGGGAAATTCTGCTTGTGGGTCCAGGCGCGGTAGCCCTCCTTGCGACCGCCATGGATATCCAGGGCAATACGGTCGACTTCCTGGCCGTTGAATTTCCACACATGGTAGATCCGCTCATCCAGCCCGCGTGGTGCATTGATCGCGGTGTAGGCGTACAACCCCCCACTGCGCAACTGGGCGGCAGTGACTTCCTTGAGGTGATCGCCGGGTGTGCGGTCTTGCAGCTGGGTGCTGATCGCCACTTCGGTCATCCACAGGGTGGCGGGCGGCACCCAGCTGCGCAGGAACCAGCCGGCGCAGCCAATGGCAGCGGTGACGCCCAGCAGCATCGCCCAGCCTTTGAGACTGCGCAGCGGCAGGCTGACGGCCAGGCTGGGAATCGACAGGGCCATCGCCACGCCCAGCGCCAGTTTGTAGCTCTCGGCAGTGGTCAGATGCAGGATGATCGGCAGCGCAGTGAGCAATGCGGCGAATAGAGTCAGAGTATGCAGCGCCAGGAACAGCGAACGCTTGGGTGCCAGCCATTTGTAGTACAGCGGGTCGATGATCGACACCAGCGCGGCCGCGCCGAGCAGGCCGGTAAACACCGATTGGCCGCTGTTCCAGGCTGTGGTGATGAAGAAGAACGGCAGTACGAAAAACAGACTTTCCTGGTGGATCATCTGGGTGGCGTAGCGCAGCAGTGGTTCAGGGATTTCGCGCTTGAAGAGCTTGGTGAAAAGCTGTGTGAAGCTGTTTTCCAGCATCAGCCACAGCCAGCTCACCAGCATGATTACCGCAATCCAGCTGGCCATGCCTTGCTGGCGGTCCACCAGAATGAAGCTGCCCACTCCCGAGATGAAACCGCCGAGTGCAATCACCCCTGGGTAGCGCTTCATCAGCTCGAGGATGCGCTGGATTAAGTGGGTCAGGTTTGGCATTCGGCGGTTCGCAGTCTTTGTATGAAAAATCCCAGACAGAATAACGTCTTAGCCCTGGGTCCGGTGCCTCATTCCACGATCCGTTGGCGATAACGCCGAACGCCAATCAACGCTATTGCGATCAGCCCCAGTACGCCCGCGCCGATCCAGGTCAGGGCGTCATAGCTCAACAGCGGCTTTTCGATGCGCCAATAACCCGGTTGCTTGAAGACCTCGCGCATGGCCTGGTTGGTTTGCGCCAGGCTCACGGCCTTGATGCGTTTGACCGGGTCGCTGAAATGACCATCGGCGTAGTCACCGGAGGCACTCCAATAATAGTCCGCCAGTGCGCTGTTGCCCTGTACGGCCCAGGCTTGGCGTGCGATAGCCGCGTGTTGCAGGCGGGCAAATACCATTGGGTCCAGACCGTCCTTGAGCAGTTTTGCCTTGAGGTCTTGCAGCACCTGTTCGGCTTCGGGCAGATTTTCCCGTTCGAGGTCGGCATTCAGGCTCATGAAGCCGACGCCGCCGAGCACTTCGCGTTCAGTCCAGGGGCCGTAGGACAAGCCGTGCTCGAGGCGCAGTTGCCGGTACAGCGCCCAGTCCAGGTAATCCTTGAGCAGGTCGTAAGTTTCGTCATGCTGGTCATCCAGTACCGGCTCGGGGAACAGCCAGTGCAGCTTGGCGCCATCGCCGACCCAGCCGTGGATCAGGTCGCGGTGGCCGGCGGCGGTGTGGCGGATTTCCGGAAGCGGCCGATGTTCGCTGGGCTCCACCGGGGCGAGTTGGCCGTAGGTGCGCTCCAGGTAGGCGGGCAGCAATTTGTCGAGGTCACCGACGACGATCAGGGTCATGTTGTTCGGCGCGTACCAGTTCTTGCGCACCGCTTCCAACTGATCGCGAGTCAGGTGATTGGCCTCGGCGCGTTCGGCGCATTTGAGGCCCAGTTCGACGGCCAGTTGGTTGCTGGCGTTGTGGCCGAGGTCCTGACGGTCCAGCAGGCGCTGCAAATGGGAGTAATGGCCCCCGTCTTCACGTTCGACCACCCGCTTGGCCGCATTGATATTGGCGTCGGTCAGTTGCGTGCGGGTGAGGATGGCCAGCAGCAGGTCCAGCACCTTGCGTTGGTTTTGCGCGGGGGCCTCGATGACGAAGGTGGTATCGGCATTGCTGGTATAGGCGTTCCACTCGCCGCCCAGGGCTTGCATGCGGTCTTCGAGATCGCCTTCTCCGCCGCCGTCGATACCGCTGAACAGCAAGTGTTCGAGCAGGTGCGGCAGTTCCTTGTCTTCGCAGCCGAAGTCATCCAGCCCCACGCCCACCACCAGGCGAATCGCTACGTGCCCGCGTTCGGTGCCCGGCTTGAGCAGCAGTTGCAGGCCGTTGTGCAAGGTATAGCCTTCGACTTGCAGGCGGTCAAAGGCAAAGGTATGTGCCGAGCCCAGGAGCAGGCAGGCGATTAACAGGCGACGCATAACAAGCTTCCTGGCGAATGAGGTCCATTGTTAACTGACTTCACTCGCCGTCGTACGTTCAGGGCGAATGGGTGATGTCGGCGATATCTTCTGCGGAGAGTGCGCCAGTGTCGGATGTTTCCAACACTACGTAAGCGCTGCTACAAAATAACGAATTCAAGCGTTTCATGTCGGCAATCAGCTCCAGATGCAGTGAGCTGGTCTCCAGGCTCTGCACGATCTTGCGTTGCAGGCGGCTGACGTGGGCGTGGGCGAGGCGACGTTCCTGGGCGCGAAAGCGGCGCTTTTCACGCAGCAACTGGCGGGCGCTTTCCGGGTCACCGCTGAGGAACACCGAGAGGCCCAGGCGCAGGTTGGCGATCAACTGGCTGTGCAAACCGCTGAGCTCTTCCAGGCCCACTTCGGAAAATTGCCGGCGTTGCGAGGTTTTCTGCTGCTGGACTTTACGCAGCATGCGCTCGATCAGGTCGCCCGCCAGTTTCAGGTTGATCGACAGCTCGATGATTTCTGCCCAGCGGCGGTTGTCTTGTTCGCTCAGGTCTTCCCGGGACATTTGCGCCAGGTAGAGTTTGATCGCGCTGTAAAGCGCTTCGACGTCATCGCTGAGGCTGCGCATCTCCTGGGTGATTGCGGTTTGTTTGCCGCGCAGCACTTCCTGCATAGAGGTAAGCATATTGTCGATCAGGTCGCCCAGGCGCAGGGTTTCTCGCGCGGCGTTGGCCAGGGCCAGGCTCGGCGTGGTGAGTGCGGCCAGGTCAAGGTGGCGCGGTTTGGCCTTGCCATTGGTTTCTTCGCGCTCGGGCAGCAGCCAGGCGCACAGCCGCGCCATAGGGCCAATGGTGGGCAGCAGGATCAAGCAGCGCGTGACGTTATAGAGCAGGTGGAAGGTGATGACCATGCCTTGGGCGCTGTAGTCCAGGCCGTCCATCCAGAGGACGAGCGGGTCAAGCACAGGAATGATCAGCAACAGGCCGATCAATTTGTACAACAGGCTGCCCAGGGCCACTTGGCGCCCGGCAGTGTTCTGCATGCTGGTGCTGAGAAAGGCCAGTACGCCGCTGCCGATGTTGGCGCCGATCACCAGGCCGATAGCCACATGTAACCCGATCACGCCGGCGCCGGCCAGAGTTGCCGTGAGCAGCACAGCTGCAAGGCTGGAGTAGGAAATCATGGCGAACAGCGCGCCGACCAGCGCGTCCAGCAAGATATCGCCGGTCAGCGAGGCGAAGATGACTTTGACACCCTGGGCATGGGTAATCGGCCCGGCGGCTTCGACGATCAGTTGCAGCGCGAGGATGATCAGCCCCAAGCCGATGCCGACCCGGCCCAGTTGCCCGGCGCGCGTCTGTTTGCGCGACAGGAAGAAAATCACCCCGAGGAAGATCAGCAGCGGCGACAGCCAGGACAAGTCGAAGGTCAGCACCCGGGCCATCAACGCAGTACCGACGTCGGCGCCAAGCATGGTGGCCAAGGCCGGCGTGAGGCTCATCAGCCCTTGGCCGACAAAGGACGTCACCAGCATCGCGGTAGCGTTACTGCTTTGCACCATGGCTGTCACCGCGATACCGGCGACAAAGGCCAGCCAGCGCTTGGACATGTTCTGCCCGATGACTTGGCGCAAATTGGAGCCGTAGACCCGCAGGATGCCGGTACGGACGATATGCGTGCCCCAGATAAGCAGGGTCACGGCGGAAAGCAGATTGAGCAAGGTCAGCATGCTCGGCCCCCCGTGTGGGTGCGCTCCAGCAGGAGCGAAGGAAAGTTGCCGCGTGCCGCTCTACGTCTTGTACTTAAGCTGTAGTTGGCGAATGGGCTCTGCGCCAGCATCGCATAGGTAGGAGCGAGCTTGCTCGCGAAAAAACGTCAACGAAATCGCGGACTGTCTGGATGTACGCGGTGTCCTTGGGTTCTTCGCGAGCAAGCTCGCTCCTACAGGGGCATGAAATCGCGGGTACGGGTTTATTGACCCGGCATGTCCTTGCGCAGTTTCACCGGATCCTGCTGTTTTTTCTTTTTCGCCATGGCGGTGCGCATCTTGATGTTCACCGCTTCCACTGCCAGGGAGAACGCCATGGCGAAGTAGACGTAGCCTTTTGGCACGTGCACATCGAAGGATTCGGCGATCAGCACGGTACCCACCACCAGCAGGAACGACAGCGCCAGCATTTTCAGCGACGGGTGCTTGTCGATGAATTCGCTGATGGTGCCGGCGGCCAGCATCATCACCAATACCGCAACGATGATCGCGGCAACCATGACCGGTACGTGGGAAACCATACCGACTGCGGTAATCACTGAGTCCAGGGAGAACACGATGTCGATGATGGCGATCTGGATGATGGTGTAGATGAACTTGCCACCGGCGCCCTTGGGCTCGTCGTGGGTTTCATCTTCGCCTTCCAGGGCGTGGTACATCTCCTGGGAGCTTTTCCACAGCAGGAACAGGCCGCCGAAGAACAGGATCAGGTCACGGCCAGAAATGCCCTGGCCAAACACCACGAACAGGTCGGCGGTCAGTTGCATGACCCAGGTGATCGACAGAAGCAACAGGATGCGGGTGACCATGGCCAGGGCCAGGCCGAAGATCCGGGTGCGCGCCTGCATGTGCTTGGGCATGCGGCTGACCAGGATCGAAATCATGATGATGTTATCGATGCCCAGGACGATCTCGAGGGCCGTCAGGGTGAAGAAGGCAATCCAGATTTCCGGATTGGTCAGCCATTCCATGTGTATTCCTTTGAGCAAATGTTATACCGCGCCAGCTGCAGCGCCGCGCGGTGAGTGAGTCGGTACGATTATAGAGTGCTGAACAGCGGAAAAATCCCCATCAGCAGTGCGGCGAACATTATGCACAGGCACACCAGTACTGCCCACTTGAGGGTGAAGCGTTGATGGTCGCCGAACTCTATACCCGCCAGGGCCACCAGCAGGTAAGTCGAGGGTACCAGTGGGCTGAGCAAGTGTACCGGTTGCCCGACAATCGACGCACGGGCCATTTCCACGGCGGTGATACCGTAGTGGCTGGCGGCTTCGGCCAGTACCGGCAGCACGCCGTAGTAGAACGCATCGTTGGACATGAAGAAGGTGAACGGCATGCTTACCAGCGCGGTGATCACCGCCAGGTACGGGCCCATGGCCTCGGGGATGACCGCCAGCAGACTCTTGGACATGGCGTCGACCATGCCGGTGCCCGACAGGATGCCGGTGAAAATGCCGGCGGCGAAGATCAGCCCCACCACCGCCAATACGCTGCCCGCGTGGGCCGCGACGCGGTCTTTCTGCTGTTGCAGGCACGGGTAGTTGACGATCATCGCGATACTGAACGCCACCATGAACAGCACTGGCAGCGGCAACAGGCCGGCGATCAGGGTGCACATCAGCGCCAGGGTCAGGGCGCCGTTGAACCAGATCAACTTCGGGCGGCGAGCGTCAGGGAACTGCGACACGCTGATTTCGCTGTGGTCGATCTCGTCGCCTTGCAGGTGCAGTTCACCCAGACGCGCACGCTCGCGCTTGCCGTACATGTAGGCAATCACCAGGATTGCCACGACGCCGGCGGCCATGGCCGGGATCATCGGCACGAAGATGTCCGAAGGGTCCACATGCAACGCACTGGCAGCGCGGGCCGTCGGGCCACCCCAAGGGGTCATGTTCATCACGCCACCGGCGAGAATGATCAGGCCGGCCATGATCCGCGGGCTCATGCCGATGCGCTGGTACAGCGGCAGCATGGCGGCGACGCAGATCATGTAGGTAGTGGCGCCGTCACCGTCCAGGGATACCACCAGGGCCAGAACGGCGGTGCCGACCGAGACCTTCAGCGGGTCGCCCTTGACCATCTTGAGGATCTTGCGCACGGCCGGGTCGAACAGGCCGGAGTCGATCATCAAGGCAAAGTAGAGGATGGCGAACATCAGCATCACGCCGGTCGGCGCGAGCTTGGTGATGCCTTCGAGCATCATCGGGCCTATCTTCGGCGCGAAACCGCCGAACAACGCGAACAGGATGGGCACGATGATCAGGGCGATCAGCGCGGACAGGCGCTTGGTCATGATCAGGAACATGAACGTGATGACCATGGCAAAGCCAAGGAAAGTCAGCATAGGAATACTCCAGGCGTAGCGCGGCTAGGGAATGGCGAACCGGGTGAGGGTCAGCGCAGAACGAAAAGCACGAGGCGTACGGGTGGAGCTGCAGCGAACAGGCGGGTAAGAGCGGACATCGGGAATCACCATTGTTGTTGTTAACAGCCGGTCTGTTGCCGGTAGTGGGGCGATCCTAGACGGGGAAGCTTTCAGCCAGCTTTCGCCGGGAAAAGACGGGACACACGGTCATGAGACTTATGCAGATAAAAATGTGGGAGGGGGCTTGCTCCCGATAGCGGTGTATCAGTCATTGAAGATATTGACTGAACCAAGGCTATCGGGAGCAAGCCCCCTCCCACAATTTGATTGTGTGTGCCGCTAAGTCTTTAGGGCAGTTCGAGGCCACCAGCCGCTTTATGCAGCGCACGCAGATGCTCGCCCAGCTGCTTGAGGTTGGCTTCACTGGCGGCAATCTCGGCAGCGCGGGACGGATCGAGCAGCGCCCTCACCTCTTTATCCAGCTCGCCGGTCAACGATTGCAGTTGCTTCTGGCGCTCGGCGCTTTCCGATTCCAGGCGCTTGGCTTCCGAAGGTTGCGGCAGGCCATAGCCACCGCTGTCCAGCAGCTCGGCTGGGCGACTCAGGAAGCCACTATTGGCGAGGATTTGTTGCAACGTATTGTTGGCTTTTTCCATTCCGCCGTTTTTCAGCTCGCGAGCATTGAGGTAGCGCTGTTTGACTTCATCCTGGGCGAGCATCAGCTGCCTGCGATAGCTGGCCTGCTCCAGCAGTAGCAGCGCGGCGCTGGTGCGCAGGTCGGCCTGGCTGAACCACTGGCGACGCGCTTGTGCATCCAGGGCCAACCAGTCTTCGACCTGGGTCTGCTTGATCGGCAGGCGCTTGCGCAGCACATCGAACATGGCCTGGTAACGCTCGCGGAACGAGTCGAAGTGATAGCCCAGACGCAGTGCCTCGCGTTTGTCATTCAACACGCTGGTGTCGGCCAGGCCGCGCGCGCTGAGGACTTCGAGCAAGCCGTTGGGGGTGATGTTGTCCAGGCCGGTCAATTGCGGGTTGGCGCTGCCACTGCGTAACAGCTTCAGGCTCTCCACCGCACAGTTGTTGGAGATGAAGAAGTAGTTGCCGTCATAGCTCCAGTGCATTTCAGCGGCATGTTCGACGGTGTCGTTGATTTCCTGGCGGTTGAGCTTCAGCGGCACCGACGCCAGGCCACGCAGTTCGGTCTTGGTGTATTCGTCGATGACCTGGGCCAGCGGCAGTACGAACAGCCGCGACGGGTACTTGCCGACCAGGCCATCCCAGCTCGACAACTGCACGTCACCGACGAAGGCGCGGTAGGACAACACCAGGTGTCGGTCCAGGTCCAGCCGACAATCCGGGCCACGCGGGCGACCTGGGGCGCAAATCACCAGGCGCAGCATGCTATGGCCCCAGCGGCTGACCAGATTCTGGTTGGCCTCGGCGAGCAGGTAATCGATTTCATACACCCGTTCCGGGTCAATCTGGCCCAGGGGCGTCTTGGCGAAATCGTTGCCGGCGTTCAGGAACGGATAGGTCGTGGCACAGGCGTCCTGCACGGGTGGTGCCCAGCCGAAATGTTCCTTGTAATAGCGGAACAGCGCGGGGCGTCGGCAGGCGTAGCTGGGGTCGAGGAGGAAATACTCGATGTTGACCGCCACGAACTCCAACGGGCTGGTGGTTTCGTAGATATCCGGGCTGCGCACCACCTGATTATTGTGCTGTTCGCGTTCGCCGCGGCGGCCGACGTATTGCGGCCAGCCGGCGAGGTCCAGCAGGCGCGGATCGTCACTTAGGGTAAAGCGACGGTCGTTCTGGCCACGGCATTGGTCGGGCAAACCGATCAAGCCGGTGATGTTGTTCTGGCGGCTGCAGCGTTGGATCAGGGCGCGTTCATCTTTGGGCCACAGGCGCGCACGGTCATAGATGTGGGTCAGTTCATGCAGCACTGTGGCTAGCATTTCCCGGCGCACGGTGCCGTGGGGGCGATTGGTTTTCTGGGTGGCGGCGCTGCCGTCGGTCAGGCTGGCGAGCAGGTTTTGGTTCAAGTCCAGTTCGGACACAAGAGAGGCTTGGCCGTAAGCGTTTGCTGGCATCTTGTCGGTCCAGCCGACATCGATGCGGCGATCCAACTGCTCGATGAAGCGTGGCGGCAAGGCGCGCATTGCATCATCGAGCAATGCCTGGCTGGCCTGCTGTTCAGCCGGGCTCAAGCCATCGGTCTTGAGCCGCAATTGCAGGCTGGCCTGGGCTGTAGTTGCACACAGCAGCACAGCCCCGGCCAGGAGCCAGGCTTTGATACGCCTCACAGAGCGAGAATAGCTTCGGCGAGGGTCTGGTCACTGGCGTCACGGGCTTGCGGTACGCGGGTGCGTAGGGTGTCGAACGCAGCCTCGAGCTGCGCACCGCGAATCTCGCCATTGGTGGCGACGAAACTGGCGGCATCATCGTGGGCTTCACGCACGATTTTGGAATCGCGGATGGAGGTGGTGGTGTCCGAGGTGAAATCAATAGTGCGCGCCGAAGCACGCACGACGATGTTACTGGTGGCCTTCAAGGTTTGCGCCTGGGCGACATCGGCCAAAAACAGCAGGCCGAGGGCGGCGACGATCAACGGGCTACGCATTGCGGTGACTCCAAATACAAAGATGATTATTGGACGAGAATTGCTTGCGCCAGTTCAAGGTCGCTTGCATGAAGTTTTGGTTGGGTGCGGCGCAGATAATCCAGTGCGGACTCCAGGCGTGCGCCCCGCCATTGGCCGGCAGTGGCAATGAAAGCGGCTGCATCATCCTTGGCAGCCACGACCAACTTGTTGTCGAACGGTGCAGAGGTCACCTTGCTGGTGGCGTACACACTGACAACGGTGCTCTGGGTGGACACATCAAGGGCCCAAGCAAGGGGTGACCAGCAGGCGGAAAACAATATAGGGACAATCAACAGGCGGTATGAAAAAGCCATGGGACTCGACAACTGAAAGCGAGCGCCAAGGCTAGCGCAATGCTCGGGCGAGAGCCAGCACGCAGGCATCCAGGAGCGGCTGGCGCTCCCTTCTGGTTGCCGTGGATCAGATAGCCAGGATGGCCTGTGCCAACTGTGCATCGGTTGCGGTGTTCAGTTGCGGCGCTTGTTGGCGGATATGGGCCAAGGCACTTTCCAGCTTCACGCCTCGGATGGCGCCTGCACTGGCGACAAAGCTGGCCGCGTCGTCACGTGCGGCCTGTACCACTTTGTTATCGCGCAGGGAGGAGGTGGCATCTGAGGTTGCGTCGGAAGTGGCTTTCAGCGCGCCGACGATCGAGTCGGTGGTCATGATAAAGCTGCTCGCATGGGCATTGGCAGCCAGGGTTAATACAGCAGCAGTGCATAACAGGCGGAGACGGGACATGGGGAAACTCCTGTAGACGAATAATAAAGTGGCGCGAAGCGGCCACTGCGAAACGGACTGGGACTGTTGAGCATCAGACGCACGCTCTACAAGGTTCGCCACGTGGTGAGTGGATATTAGTCTCGCGATTGTCTATTCGGAAGCCTGCAATTAACTGTACTTGTCATTTTTTGTATTTATAAAACTGTACAGTTAAACGGAAATCCCGCGGTTTCAAGCCCCTATCGCAGAAACAACAAAGCCCGCCTCCGGTTACCCGGGGCGGGCTTTGTTTCATAAATCTGGGTGCTGGCAGTGGACCCGGCGGGTCAGGGCCAGCGGGCGCCAATTAGCGCCAGAACGGCTTGCTCAGCTCTTCGTAGCGTTGGGCTTCGCTGATACCGGCGTCAGCCAGCAGACGCGAATCCAGGCGAGCCAATTGGTGGCGGCTGGAGATGCGGCGCTGCCACAACATCAAGTTGGCGAGAACGCGCAAAGGCAGGGAAGCGTTGGTGTTTACAGCTTTATCTTCGAAGAACAGTTCGGAACTGAGTGTACGTTCCATGATGACATCCTTCCGCTTGTGGCGGGATTAGGTAGTGGTTTAACTGATGCCAATGATCCTCCTCCAGCGCAAGACTCTCTAGATACAGTTCACTTGTATTGTGAGAGGCCAGTTAACTGTTTAATCAGGCTGTACGGTACGAAAATGGGGCAACTGTACCTGTCTGCACCTTAAGAGTGCGAAATGGGTGTTTTTGAGAAAGGATGTGGGATATTTCAGTAGGAATTGACCAGTACAGTAGTACAGTTTTTTGCGAGGGCGTCGGTTGGATCTCCGAGCTGATGAAACTGTATTTGCATCAGCCCGGATCTGTATCGATCAAGCCTTGAGCATATGACCGGTCTCTTCAAGGTTGATGTGCCAACTGAGCGCTTCACGCAGGATGTGCGGCGTGTGCCCGCCGATGGCGCACGCGGCCTCAAAGTAGGTATTGAGCGCGTCGCGGTAGGCCGGATGCACACAGTTGTCGATGATCACGCGGGCGCGCTCCCGTGGTGCCAAGCCACGCAGATCGGCGAGGCCCACCTCGGTGACGAGAATGTCCACGTCATGCTCGGTGTGGTCCACATGACTGACCATCGGCACCACGCTGGAAATCGCGCCGCCCTTGGCAATCGATTTTGTGACGAAGATCGCCAGGTGCGCGTTGCGTGCGAAGTCACCGGAGCCGCCAATGCCATTCATCATTCGCGTGCCGCACACATGCGTGGAATTGACGTTGCCGTAGATATCGAACTCCAGCGCGGTGTTGATACCGATGATGCCCAGTCGCCGCACCACTTCAGGGTGGTTGGAGATTTCCTGCGGGCGCAGCACCAGTTTGTCCTTGTAGTGCTCCAGGTTGCCGAACACGTCGGCGTTGCGTCGCTCTGACAGGGTGATCGAACTGCCGGAGGCGAAGCTCAGCTTGCCCGCGTCGATCAGGTCGAACGTGGAATCCTGCAGCACTTCTGAGTACATGGTCAGGTCTTCGAACGGCGAGTCGATCAAGCCGCACATCACCGCGTTGGCAATGTTGCCGATCCCCGCCTGCAGCGGGCCGAGCTTGTTGGTCATGCGCCCGGCGTCCACTTCTTGCTTGAGGAAGTTGATCAGATGGTTGGCAATGCCTTGAGTGTCGCTGTCAGGCGGCGTCACCGTGGAGGCGGAGTCGGCCTGGTTGGTGATCACGATGGCGACGATCTTCTCCGGCGGGATCGGAATTGCGGTGCTGCCAATGCGGTCGTCGACCTTCACCAACGGGATCGGCGTACGGGTTGGCCGGTAGGTCGGGATATAGATGTCATGCAACCCTTCCAGGTTCGGGTTGTGCGCCAGGTTGATCTCGACGATTACCTGCTTGGCAAAAATCGCGAAACTGGCCGAGTTGCCTACGGAGGTGGTGGGCACGATGTGCCCTTGCTCAGTGATCGCGACGGCTTCAATCACCGCAATGTCCGGCAGTTTGAGCTGGTTGTTGCGCAGCTGCTCGACGGTTTCCGACAGGTGCTGGTCGATAAACATGACTTCGCCGGCGTTGATCGCCTTGCGCAGGGTGCTGTCGACCTGGAATGGCATGCGTCGCGACAGCACGCCGGCTTCGGTCAGTTGCTTGTCCAGGTCATTGCCCAGGCTGGCGCCGGTCATCAGGGTGATTTTCAGAGGCGAAGTCTTGGCGCGTTCGGCCAGGGCGTGGGGGACGGCCTTGGCTTCACCCGCGCGGGTGAAGCCGCTCATGCCGACGGTCATGCCGTCCTCGATCAGTGCGGCGGCTTCTGCCGCGCTCATGACCTTGTTCAACAACGAAGGCAAGCGGATACGATCACGGTACATGAATTGTTATCTCAGGCTACGGAAGCAAGGTGGGCAGTGTAGTGATTTCAAAAAGTTTCGGCCCGCTACCATGGTCGAATGCCAGGTAGCGATTTAGAGCCTTTGGTCGGGTTTCATCCCGTAATAAAAAACCCCAGCCTACGGGAGGCCAGGGTTTGGGGTATTGCGCTGGCGCAGTGTTATTCGACGGCCTTGACCATGTCTTCGATGACCTTCTTGGCATCGCCGAAGACCATCATGGTCTTGTCCAGGTAGAACAATTCGTTATCCAGGCCCGCGTAGCCGCTGGCCATCGAGCGCTTGTTGACGATGATGGTCTTGGCCTTGAACGCTTCGAGGATCGGCATGCCGGCAATCGGTGAGTTCGGATCGTTCTTCGCAGCCGGGTTGACCACATCGTTGGCGCCCAGCACCAGCACCACGTCGGCCTGGCCGAACTCGGAGTTGATGTCTTCCATCTCGAACACCTGGTCGTAAGGCACTTCTGCCTCGGCCAGCAGTACGTTCATATGCCCAGGCATACGGCCCGCCACGGGGTGAATCGCGTACTTCACAGTGACCCCGCGGTGAGTGAGCTTTTCGGTCAGCTCTTTTAGCGCGTGTTGGGCCCGTGCGACTGCCAAGCCATAGCCCGGCACGATGATCACCGTGTCGGCATTGGTCAGCAGGAAGGTGGCGTCGTCGGCCGAACCGGACTTCACCGGGCGCGCTTCCTTGGAGCCGGCTGCCGCGCCGGCATCCGCTGTATTGCCGAAACCTCCCAGCAACACATTGAAGAAGGAGCGGTTCATCGCCTTGCACATGATGTACGACAGGATTGCGCCGCTGGAGCCCACCAAGGAGCCGGCGATGATCAGCATCGAGTTGTTCAGCGAGAAGCCAATGCCCGCCGCTGCCCAGCCGGAGTAGCTGTTAAGCATCGACACCACCACCGGCATATCAGCGCCACCAATCGGGATGATGATCAGCACACCCAGCACGAAGGCCAGGGCCAGCATCAGCGCGAAGGCGGTGAGGTTGCCGGTGAACATGAACGCCAGGCCCAGGCCAAGGGTTGCCAGGCCGAGCACCAGGTTGAGTTTATGTTGCCCGCCGAACTGTACTGGTGCGCCTTGGAACAGACGGAACTTGTACTTGCCCGACAGCTTGCCGAACGCGATCACCGAACCGGAGAAGGTGATAGCACCGATGGCGGCACCGAGGAACAGCTCCAGGCGGTTACCGGCAGGGATCGAGTCGCCCAGGTGCTTGACGATGCCTAGGGATTGCGGCTCGACCACCGCAGCAATCGCGATAAACACCGCGGCCAGGCCGATCATGCTGTGCATGAACGCCACCAGCTCCGGCATCTTGGTCATTTCTACGCGCTTGGCCATGATCGAGCCGGCGGTGCCGCCAACCAGCAGGCCAACGATGACGTAGCCGATACCGGCAGTCGCCAGTTCAGCCCCCAGCTTATAGATGAGGCCGACGGTGGTGAGTACCGCCAGCGCCATGCCGAGCATGCCGAACAGGTTGCCGCGCCGCGAAGTGGTCGGGTGCGAGAGGCCCTTGAGGGCCTGGATGAAACAGATCGACGCGATCAGGTAGAGCGTCGTCACCAGATTCATGCTCATTACTTCTGCACCTCTTCTTTCACAGCTTTGGGCGCTTTCTTCTTGAACATCTCAAGCATCCTACGCGTAACCAGGAAACCACCGAATACGTTAACCGCCGCCAAGGCTACCGCCAGGGTGCCCATGGTCTTGCCCAACGGCGTCACGGTGAGTGCGGCGGCCAGCATGGCGCCCACAATCACGATTGCGGAAATTGCGTTTGTCACTGCCATCAAAGGCGTGTGCAGCGCGGGTGTTACGTTCCAGACCACGTGATAACCGACATAAATCGCCAGCACAAAGATGATCAGGTTGTAGATACCGGGGGAGATAAGCTCTTCCATCGTCTGAATCCCTGCTTAGGCGTTTTTGCGGATGACTTGGCCGTCGCGGCACATCAGGCACGCGGCGACGATGTCGTCTTCGAGGTTGATTTCAAACTGCCCTTCCTTGGTGAAGACCAGCTTAAGGAAGTCCAGCAGGTTGCGTGCATACAAGGCCGACGCGTCGGCGGCGACAGCGCCCGCCAGGTTGGTCGGGCCGCAGATGATCACGCCGTTTTCCACCACCACTTGGTCGGCGACGGTCAGCGGGCAGTTGCCGCCTTGGGCAGCGGCGAGGTCGATGACTACCGAACCGGGCTTCATTTGCGCCACGGTATCGGCGCTCAGCAGGGTTGGAGCCTTGCGGCCTGGGATCAACGCTGTGGTGATAACGATGTCGGCCTGCTTGGCGCGCTCGTGTACGGCCAGGGCCTGGCGCTGCATCCAGCTGGTCGGCATCGGGCGTGCGTAACCACCGACACCGACAGCGCATTCACGCTCTTCATCGGTTTCGTAAGGTACGTCGACAAATTTCGCGCCGAGGGATTCGATCTGCTCTTTAACCGCCGGGCGTACATCGGACGCCTCGATCACCGCACCCAGGCGTTTCGCCGTGGCGATGGCCTGCAGCCCCGCAACACCGGCGCCGAGGATCAACACGCGCGCAGCTTTTACAGTGCCGGCGGCGGTCATCAGCATCGGCATGAAGCGCGGGTAGTGATGAGCGGCCAGCAACACGGCCTTGTAGCCGGCGATGTTGGCCTGCGAAGACAGCACATCAAGGCTCTGGGCCCGTGAAGTGCGCGGCGCGGCTTCGAGGGCGAAGGCGGTGATGCCGCGCTCTGCGAGCTTGGCGATGATTTCGTTGCTGAACGGATTGAGCATGCCCACCAACACGGTGCCACTTTTAATCAGCGCCAGTTCGCTGTCGCTGGGGGCAACCACCTTGAGTATCAGCTCGGCGCCAAATACATCGTTGGCGCCGCCAATGGTTGCGCCTGCCGTTTCATAGGCACTGTCGACGATGCTGGCGTTAATGCCGGCGCCGCTTTGCACAGTGACCTGATGGCCCTGGCCGATCAGCTTCTTGATGGTTTCCGGGGTGGCAGCCACCCGCGTTTCACCGGTCTGGGTTTCGAGAGGAACACCAATGTGCACGTCAAATCTCCTGCATGATCTTTTTGCTTTTGATCTTTTTGTAAAAAGGCCAGTGCACCGCGAGTGGCGCATCTGGGGCGGCCGATCAGCACGATCCCGCTGAAATGACAGCGGGGCGCGGCATTTTGCAGGCGAACTTTACGGCCTTCAAGGGATTATGACGGGTGACGAAAAATTAACTACAAGTCACCCTGTGACTGATTGTCGCAATGCCATGGAATAACCTCATTAAATACAAGTAATTAAAGGGCCGCAGCTGTTTTTAGCTGCTTTTTCCATCTTTGGCGTGAATAGTCGGTTATTGGCTGGTTAGTGTCGCTCAAAGCCATGAAAATCATGGCTTGGAGCCGTATTTTAAGCAAATGGGTACAGTCTGCTCAAATGCGACATATATTTATATCTGTAGGATTGAAAATAATCTGACTACAGGGTCAATAATTTGAATTGTTTCGCTCAAGTGCTGGGACTGTAGCGCTGTGATTGGTCGATCAGCCAATCCCTGAAAGCGTGTAATGAGGCTGATTCGACCTTCTTGTCGGGAATCATCAGGTAATAAGCCTTTTCGCTGTTCAGCGCTTCGGTACTGGCGATGACCAGTTGCTGCTCCTTCAGCTCCCGCTGGATGAAAAAGGGAGGAATCAGCGCAATGCCCATGTCATGCATGGCCGCTTGGGACAACATCGAGAATAGCTCGTATCTGGGGCCTGTCATGTCGCGAGGAATGTTCAGTTGCTGGGCGTTGAACCATTGGCGCCAGGCATAAGGACGCGTGGTCTGTTGCAGTAGCGGCAGTTCGGCGACCTCTTGGGGAGTGAAATGCGTACGGCCGCCGAGTAGGCGTGGGCTACACACCGGCAAGGGGTTTTCGCCCATCAGTCTATGGGACTCTGTACCGGACCAATCGGCATCGCCGAAGTAGATCGCGGCGTCGAACTCTGTGTCGGCGAATAGGAAGGGGCGCGTGCGGTTGGTCAGGTTGACCGTTACTTCCGGGTGCTGACGTTGAAAGTCTTTGAGGCGCGGGATCAGCCATTGCGTACCGAAAGTCGGCACCACTGCCAGTTCGATGACATTGGCCCCTTGCTGGCCCATGACGGATAAGGTGTCTCGCTCTACGGCGTCTAGCTGTGTTGCCACTCTGCGGCTATAAGACAGTCCTGCCTCCGTCAATTTCACACCGCGCCGTGAGCGGCGAAACAGTTCGACACTTAAAAACTCCTCAAGGCTGGCAATCTGCCGGCAGATGGCCCCCTGAGTGATCGAAAGCTCCTGCGCCGCCTTGGTAAAGCTCTCGTGACGGGCTGCTGCTTCAAAGCTTATCAGCGCGGTGGTGCTGGGAATCTTTCTGCGCATGTACATTGCCCTCACAGATAAAGCACGTTTCTGGCCTGGTTGAGTGTTACGAAGTGACAAATTAGCACAAGCCTATGCGCAAACCTCGTTTGCCCTCTGGGCCGACCCGGCCTAGTCTGCATCCACGACTTCTGATGTTTTGCGCGAGGACTTATTCATGGCTGGCAAGGCAAGCTTCAACTGGATCGATCCACTGCTGCTGGATCAACAGCTCACCGAAGAAGAGCGCATGGTGCGCGACAGCGCTGAGCAATTTGCTCAGGACAAGCTGGCCCCGCGTGTGCTTGAAGCCTTCCGTCATGAAAAGACTGACCCGGCGATCTTCCGCGAGATGGGGGAAACCGGTTTGCTGGGCGCGATGATTCCCGAGCAGTACGGCGGCAGTGGCTTGAACTACGTCAGCTATGGGTTGATTGCGCGTGAAGTGGAGCGTGTCGACTCTGGCTATCGCTCGATGATGAGCGTGCAGTCGTCACTGGTCATGGTGCCGATCAATGAATTTGGCACTGAGGCGCAGAAACAGAAGTACCTGCCTAAGCTTGCTTCTGGCGAATGGATCGGCTGTTTTGGTCTGACCGAACCTAACCACGGCTCCGATCCGGGCGCGATGATTACCCGGGCGCGCAAAGTGGATGGCGGCTATAGCCTGACCGGCGCGAAGATGTGGATTACCAACAGTCCGATCGCGGATGTGTTTGTGGTGTGGGGTAAAGACGATGCGGGCGATATCCGTGGCTTCGTCCTGGAGAAGGGTTGGAAAGGCCTGAGTGCACCGGCGATTCACGGCAAGGTCGGCCTACGCGCCTCCATCACCGGTGAAATCGTCATGGATAACGTATTCGTGCCAGAAGAGAACATCTTCCCGGACGTGCGTGGGTTGAAAGGTCCTTTTACTTGTCTTAATTCGGCACGGTACGGGATTTCCTGGGGGGCGCTGGGGGCTGCGGAATTCTGCTGGCACACGGCGCGTCAGTACACCCTTGATCGTCAGCAGTTTGGTCGGCCATTAGCCGCCACGCAGTTGATCCAGAAGAAGCTGGCCGATATGCAGACCGAGATCACCCTGGCTCTTCAAGGTTGCCTGCGTCTGGGCCGAATGAAAGACGAAGGTACGGCGGCGGTTGAAATTACCTCAATCATGAAGCGCAACTCTTGTGGCAAGTCCCTGGACATCGCACGCATGGCCCGGGACATGCTGGGTGGCAACGGCATTTCCGATGAGTTCGGAGTGGCGCGCCACCTGGTCAACCTGGAGGTGGTCAATACCTACGAGGGGACCCATGACGTGCATGCCTTGATTCTGGGGCGCGCGCAAACCGGTCTTCAGGCGTTCTATTAATAGGAGCATGGGCATGGGCGCGCTTTCGCATCTGCGGGTACTGGATTTATCGCGAGTACTGGCGGGACCCTGGTCCGGGCAGATCCTTGCGGACCTTGGGGCCGAGGTGATCAAGGTCGAAAGGCCAGGCAGTGGTGATGACACGCGTGCCTGGGGGCCGCCCTTCCTGAAGGATGCTGATGGCGAGAACACCAGTGAGGCAGCTTATTACCTTTCGGCTAACCGCAATAAAGAGTCGGTGACTATCGACTTTACGCGGCCGGAGGGGAAAAAGTTGGTGCGCGATCTGGCTGCCAAGTCGGACATCTTGATCGAGAACTTCAAGGTCGGGGGGCTTGCAGCCTATGGCCTGGATTATGAATCGCTCAAGGAGGCCAACCCGGAGCTGATCTATTGCTCAATCACGGGGTTTGGCCAGACGGGGCCCTATGCAGCGCGTGCCGGCTACGACTTCATGATCCAGGGGCTGGGTGGGCTCATGAGTTTGACGGGCAGGCCTGAGGGGGATGAGGGTGCCGGGCCGGTCAAGGTTGGCGTCGCGCTGACGGACATCCTGACAGGGCTTTATTCGACCGTGGCGATCCTGGCGGCGCTGGCGCATCGTGATCACGATGGTGGTGGCCAACATATCGATATGGCATTGCTGGATGTACAGGTGGCTTGCCTCGCTAACCAGGCGATGAATTACCTCACAACCGGAGCGTCGCCGAAGCGCCTGGGGAATGCCCATCCTAATATAGTGCCCTATCAGGACTTTCCCACAGCCGATGGGGATTTCATTCTTACCGTGGGTAATGACAGCCAATTCCGTAAATTCGCCGAAGTCGCTGGGCAGCCACAGTGGGCGGATGACCCGCGTTTCTCCACCAACAAGGTTCGAGTGGCCAATCGAGCGGTGCTTATTCCATTGATCCGCCAGGCTACGGTCTTCAAGACGACTGCAGAGTGGGTGGCAGGGTTGGAGCGGGTGGGCGTGCCGTGCGGGCCGATCAATGATCTGGCACAGGTATTTGCTGATCCTCAGGTGAAGGCGCGCGGGTTGGCGATGGAGCTGCCTCATGCGTTAGCGGGGATGGTGCCTCAGGTTGCCAGCCCGATACGGTTGTCCAAGACGCCTGTGGAGTACCGTAGCGCGCCTCCTTTATTGGGGGAGCATACGCTTCAAGTGTTACAGGGGGTTCTGGGGTTGAGTGCAGCTAACGTGGCTGCGTTGAAGGCGGCCGGTGTTATCTGAGTGATTCCTTCTATATAGAAGTACAAAGAGCGTTCTTCTAGAGTGTGCTCGTTTTTTAATCAATCCTAACTTATTGATAGAAAGGCAAAATTAACTGTTGACGGCAGATTCTGGAAGCCTATAATTCGCCCCACTTCCGGCGCAGTCGAAACGGAAAACTTCTTGGTAAACAATGAGTTATGAAGTTTTCGGCAGCAAGTTGCTTCAGTTCATCGAAGCGAG
>NZ_JAHSTT010000019.1 GCF_019145205.1 Pseudomonas khavaziana | reverse complement strand
GAGTGAGGTGCCGAGTGGTGGGGCAAGAGCCTTTTGGTTACTTTTGGGCTCTTTTCAAAAGTGACCCGCTGTAAAAGCGGAACCAATAGTGGCCGTAACCTAAATAACGGATATGTACTCGGTCTGATCCAACATCCCAGTCGGCTGTCAGACTCCAGGAGAGAGCAAGCTTACTTCCCATGGGCGCAAATCCCCTCCCACATTTCGATCTACAATGTGTCAGCTGACTTTTAGAACCAACTTGCCAAAGTTCTCGCCGTTGAACAGCTTCATCAGCGTTTCCGGGAATGTCTCCAGCCCTTCGACAATATCTTCCTTGCTCTTGAGCTTGCCCTGGGCCATCCAGCCGGCCATTTCCTGCCCGGCCGCCGGAAAGTTTGCCGCGTGATCCATCACCACGAAGCCTTCCATGCGTGCGCGATTGACCAGCAATGACAAGTAGTTGGCCGGGCCTTTGACGGCTTCCTTGTTGTTGTACTGGCTGATGGCGCCGCAAATCACTACGCGGGCTTTCAGCGCCAGGCGGCTGAGCACCGCGTCGAGAATGTCGCCGCCGACGTTATCGAAATACACGTCCACCCCTTTGGGGCACTCGCGCTTGAGAGCCGCGGGCACGTCTTCGCTTTTGTAGTCGATGGCGGCATCAAAGCCCAGTTCATCCACCAGGAACTTGCACTTGTCGGCGCCACCGGCAATCCCCACCACACGGCAACCTTTGATCTTGGCAATTTGCCCGGCGATGCTGCCCACGGCGCCCGCGGCGCCGGAGATCACCACGGTGTCGCCGGCTTTCGGCGCACCGGTCTCCAGCAACGCGAAGTATGCGGTCATGCCGGTCATGCCCAGGGCAGACAGGTAACGTGGCAGGGGCGCAAGCTTGGGGTCAACCTTATAGAAGCCACGGGGTTCGCCGAGGAAATAATCCTGCACGCCGAGTGCGCCGTTTACATAGTCACCCACGGCAAACTTCGGGTTGTTGGAGGCGATCACTTTGCCGACGCCCAGGGCACGCATCACTTCACCGATGCCGACCGGTGGAATGTATGACTTGCCCTCATTCATCCAGCCACGCATCGCCGGGTCGAGGGACAGGTATTCGTTGCGCACCAGCACCTGGCCATCGGCGGGCGTGCCCACCGGTGCTTCCTGGTAGGTAAAGGTTTCCCGCGTGGCCGCGCCGACCGGGCGTTTGGCGAGAAGAAATTGGCGGTTGGTCTGGGCGGTCATGGCAAGGACTCTTTAGAAATGAATCCTGAGTGATAGACCTTCAGTGGCGGTAGGGCAAGGTTATCAGTGGGTGACGAATGCCCGTCGATAGGCCTCACTGATAATCACCCGGCTCAGGTTATCACTGCGATTCATGCTGTCCCAACCGGCCTTCTGATAGTGCTGACGCGCTGCTCCCAGCGTTGGCTAGACTCGCTCCACCGCTACTCCCCATAGGACGCTTCCCATGAGCATGACGTTTTCCGGCCAGGTCGCCCTGGTCACTGGCGCCGCCGCTGGTATTGGCCGTGCCACCGCGCTGGCATTTGCCGCCGAAGGCTTGAAGGTGGTGGTCGCCGACCTTGATGCGGCGGGCGGCGAGGGCACCGTCGCACTGATCCGGGAGGCCGGTGGCGAGGCGCTTTTTGTGCGCTGCGACGTCACGCTTGAATCCGATGTGCAGCAACTGATGGCGCAGACCGTCGCCACCTACGGGAGGCTCGACTACGCTTTTAACAACGCAGGGATCGAGATCGAGAAAGGCAAGCTGGCCGACGGCAGCCTGGACGAGTTCGACGCCATCATGGGGGTTAACGTCAAGGGCGTGTGGTTATGCATGAAGTATCAGTTGCCGTTGCTGCTGGCCCAGGGCGGTGGGGCCATCGTCAACACGGCGTCGGTAGCGGGGTTGGGGGCGGCGCCGAAGATGAGCATCTATGCCGCGTCCAAGCATGCGGTGATCGGCCTGACCAAGTCGGCAGCCATTGAGTACGCGAAAAAGAACATCCGGGTGAACGCGGTCTGCCCGGCAGTCATTGATACCGACATGTTTCGCCGTGCCTACGAGGCTGACCCGCGCAAGGCCGAATTTGCTGCGGCAATGCACCCGGTCGGGCGCATTGGCAAGGTCGAGGAAATCGCCAGCGCGGTGCTGTACCTGTGCTGTGATGGTGCGGCGTTTACCACTGGCCAGGCGCTGGCGGTGGACGGCGGTGCGACGGCGATCTAGGACTTCACGTCATGTCCAATTCGAAAAGTGAGTGACCTGCTGTGAGGGGTTTCCAGAGCAGGCAAAGTGCCGTGCCCGAATATGTATCACTAGGTAAATAATTCAATAAAATCAATACTTTAATAAATGTTGGCGACGAGTTTTGACCGGCTTCTGTGCTTAACTGTTTTAGGTTTACAGACAGTTGAAGTGAGTGGCTCATGGATTTAGGGATCGATCGACAAGCCCAGGTACCGGTGGTTCAGCAAATCGTCAGCGCAGTGGCGCAATGGATTCGCAAGAATGGGGTAAGCCCCGGAACACGCTTGCCGTCCATTCGGCAATTGGCCCTCGACAACCTGTTGAGCCAGTCCAACGTGATGGAGGCATTCGAACGGTTGGTGTCCCACGGCCTGCTGGCCTCGCGGCACGGTTCGGGGTATGTGGTGGCGCAACCGCCGGCTGCCGACGAAAACCACTGGTACGAAGGTGCGGAACAGGGCTGGGGCGCCTTCACCGACAGCCCCTTGGGCGAGCTGAAACTGGGGTGCGGCTGGTTGCCCGACGCCTGGCGTGAAAGCGATGACATCAGCTATGCAGTCCGCGAAGTCAGCCGTACCGACACCGCAGGCCTGTTCAACTACAGCACGCCGTTGGGGCTGCCCGCGCTGCGCGAACAGCTGCTCAAGCGCCTGACTCAGATCCAGGTACCCACCAGCCTGGACCGTATCCTCACCACCCATGGTGCCAGTCATGCCCAGGATCTGCTGATACGCACGCTGCTCAAGGCCGGTGATGAGGTGGTAATCGAGACGCCAGGCTACGGCAACCTCTATCGTCAATTGGCCTTTCAGGGGGTCAGGCTACTGGAGGTGCCACGTACCCGGGGCGGCCCGGATATCGCGGCGTTGGAAGTGTTGCTGCAAACCCATCGGCCCAAGTGCCTGTTTATCAGCAGCCTCTATCACAACCCCACCGGCACCAGTCTGTGCCGCAGGGTCGCGGAGCGTTTGCTGGAGCTGGCCCGGGATCACGACTTCCTGATCATCGAGGAGGATGTCTACGGCGACCTGCAACATGCCAGTTGCACGCGTTTGTCGGCGTTGCCCCACGATGACCGGGTAATCTACGTCTCGAGTTTTTCCAAGACCCTGAGCAGTGCTTTGCGCGTGGGCTACCTCTGTGCCAATGCCGCGACCATTACCCAATTGGCCCACCTCAAGACCCTGACGGGGATTGGTACCTCACGCTTTGCCGAAGCCATGTTGGCAACGTTGCTGAGCAACGGCACTTACCGCAAGTGGGTGCAGCGCCTGCGCAAGCGGCTGAACGCGCAGATGGCCGCGACCTTGCAGGTGCTCGAAGATGAAGAGTGGCAGGTGTTTGCGGTCCCCGCTGGCGGCATGTTCCTGTGGGCGCGACCTGGCTTGGCAGACTCTGCACGCTTGCAGGCGTGCGCCCGGCGGCTGGGGGTGTTGCTGTCGCCGGGAGGGCTGTTCAGTCCGACCGGCGAGCGCAGCGAGTGGCTGCGTATCAATGTGGCCTATGCGGCCGATCAGCGCGCATTGGCGCTGTTTCGTGCCATGGGCCCAGCCAGATCGACCTCGACCATTCTGAAAACGACGCACGTGTAGCTTTTTGCCATTATTCCGGCGTCAGCCGCTTGTGCTAAGCACTCGGGGATTGCCAATCTCACTGCTTGTAAACCTGGCTTATGGCATTTGCCATCGCAAGAGGATTCAAGGCAATGATTTCGGGCGTGCAACGACGTTTCGCCAACCTTGGCATGGCAAAAAAACTGGGTTTGGGCTTTAGCCTGGTACTCCTGCTCACGGCGCTGGTGGCGGCGATAGGTGTGTGGTCGCTGCAAACCGTCGGCCAGCGTTTCGACGGGCTCACCAGCATGTCTTCACTCAACAGCGGCTTGCTCAAGGTGCGCTTGATCGAGCAGGACTACGCACTGCACGCCGACTCCAAGGCCGTTGACGACCTGCATGCAGGTGTTGAGGCGCTGGCGGCGCAGGCCGCCAGTCTCAAGGCCAGGTCTGCGGCCAACGAGCAAGTAATGACTGACGTTGAGCAAGCCTTGGCGGCGTACCGCAAGGCGTTCGATGAGTTCGTCGAACTGAATCAGACCAAGGACCTGGCGCTGGAAATGGCCAGTTGGTCAGTGTCCAGCGTGGCGAACAACCTGGACGTGTTGCAGGCCGGCCTGGCGGACGACGGTGCCTATGGTCTCAAGGAAAGCCAAGGCAAGGAGGGCAACGAGTTTATCGAACAGGCGGGGCAGGTCAGCCAGGTGTCGCGCTTGATGCTGCAAGCCATGAACGAGGCACGGGTGCGCCTGGACCAGAGCCGCAAGGCTGACGCAGATGATGCCGGGCAGGGCAGGATCGAACAGGCCGACCAGGCGTTGGCCGAAGTCGAGAAGCTCAAAGTCAGCGTGAAGGACCCCGGCTACCAGACCGTCCTCAACGAAGTCGCCGGGCACATCGCGGCGTTCAGTGAAAAACTTGGCGAGTACACCGGGCTGCTGGCCCAGGAAAAACTCGTCTACACGCAACTGCACGACCGCGCCGAGCACGTGGTCAGTCGTGTCAACCAGGCGTATGCCGCCGAAGACCAGTCGATGCAGTTGCAGTTGCAGCACAGCGCAATGCTGATCATCGGCTCATCCACCCTGGCTTTGCTGGTGGGTTTGATCGCGGCATGGGTGATCACTCGGCTGATCGTGGCGCCGCTGCGCAGCGTGATTGCGGTGGCCCAGCAAATTGCCGCGGGTGACCTGAGTGGGCGCATGGAGGTCAGCCGCCGTGATGAAATCGGCCAACTGATGCAGGCGATGCAGCAGATGGGCAGTGGTTTGAGCCAGATCGTGCGCGGGTTGCAGGCCGGTATCGAACAACTCGCCAGTTCCGCGCATTCGTTGTCCAGTGTCACCGAGCAGACCAACCTTGAGGTCAGTAGCCAGAAGGAGGAAACCGAGCAGGTCGCCACCGCGATGAATCAGATGACCGCCACCGTGCATGATGTGGCGCGCAACGCCGAGCAGGCCGCCCAAGCCGCGCAGACGGCGGATGACAAGGTCGACAGCGGCCAGCAGGTGGTGCGCCTGAGTTTGCAGCGTATCGAATTACTGGCGGCGTCGAGCAGCAGCGCCAGCGCCAGCATCGAGGGCCTCAGTGCAGAAATCCAGAATATCGGCAGCGTATTGAGCGTCATCAACAGTGTGGCCGAGCAGACCAACCTGCTGGCCTTGAACGCTGCCATTGAGGCGGCGCGTGCCGGTGAGCAGGGTCGTGGCTTTGCCGTGGTGGCCGATGAGGTGCGGGCACTGGCCAAGCGTACCCAGCAATCGACTGAGGAAATCGAGCGGCTGGTCAGCACCTTGCGCAGTGCGGCGCAGGCGTCGGTGCAACAGATCCAGCACAGTGGCGAACTGGTGAAGCAGGCGGTCGGTGATGCCCTGGAAACCGAAAGTGCGCTGGGCAGCATTGCCGCCGCCGTGTCACTGATCCAGCAGATGAACCAACAGATTGCCGCCGCCGCCGAGGAGCAAAGCTCGGTGGCCGAAGAGATCAACCGTAGCGTCACCAGTATCCGAGCCAGTGCCGATCATTCAGCGTTGAGCATGCAGGGCAATGCCGCATCGAGCCTGCAACTGGCGCAGTTAGGGGTGCAACTCAAGGGCATGGTGGGGCATTTCCGCCTTTGATCGCAGCAATGGCACTGCGATCAATAGGCAGGGCGATCAGGCGTGGGTGGCGAGGAAGGTCAGTAGGGCTTCATTGACGAATTCCGGGTTCTCGCGGCTGGAGATATGCCCTGCCTCGGGGATCAGGATCAGGTCGCAGCCGATCAGGTCGGCCATTTCCTCGGACTCGGCGGGCGGCCGGGGTTTGTCCTGCTCCCCGCACATCACCAGGGTGGTGTCGGAATCCAGGCGTGGCAGTTGCGCCAGGATGTCTTCGCGACTGAAGATCAAGCGTCCCAGGGGCACGATGCTTTGCAGCAGTTGCTCCCTGGAATAGCTTTGCAGGGACTTGCGAAAATCCTGGTACAGCGCCGATTCACGGTCTATGCCCGGGCGGAAGAAGATCGGTGCGATCACATCCAGCAACGGTTCAGGGATCACGCCGGCGTCTTCAATCATCTTGAACAGCGAGAAATAGTACTGGCGCGTCGCTTCGGGTTCGGCGCCGAGGTAGGTGTCCATCAGCACCACGCTGTTGACGCGCTCGCAAGCCTGCAACGCCAGGCGTGCGCCCCACATGCCACCGACCGACAGGCCCACCAGGTTGATCTGCTCAATGTTCAGTTGGTCGAGCAGCGCCAGGGCCTGGCGGGCCAGCCCATCCAGGGACCCGGTTTGCGTCGGCAGTGTGCCCGACTGACCATGGCCCCACAGCTCGGGAACGATTACCCGGTATTGCTGCGACAGCGCTTCAATCTGCGGCGCCCACATGTCGCTGGCCCACAGGTAGCTTGAACCCAACAGCACGACCGGGCCGGTGCCCTGGTCGAGATAATGCAGCGGTTGTCCATCAATCACGGCAACAGGCATAACAGGCCTCTAACTTCACGGAGTGAGGGGCACTTTTTTACGCTAGTTGTGGGCGGGGGGATAGGTGCAAAGTGATGGCCTGTGGAGTGAGGGCGCTCCCCAACTGATGCCCCGCGATCCAAATGTGGGAGGGGCTTGCCCCCGATAGCCATAGGTATCTACACAGCTGTGTAGCAGCCGACGGTAACCACGATGCGAAGCGAGTCGAGACGCTCTTGATCTTGATCTGCTTTTGACCTTGATCTTAGGCGCCCCGTCAAACCATGCTGGCCGGAATTCGACAGGGATTTGGGGGGTAAACCGGCAGGGATGCCGGTTTAGCCGCCCCGCGCCATGGATGGCGCGTGGCGGCGGCCCCCCAAATCCATGGCGGATTACGGTCACACCGAGCCTGGGCGAGGTGCCGAGTGGTGGGGCAAGAGCGTTTTGCTTACTTTTGCCTGGGCCGGCATTCCGGCTTTTCAAAAGTGAGCCGCCGTAAGGGCGGAACCAATAGTGGCCGTTACCCAAAAACGGATATGTACTCGATCAAACTCCAACATCCTGGTGGGCTGCCAGACCGCCATCGGGAGCAAGCCCCCTCCCACATTTGGATCGTCTTACACCAGGTAAATCGCCTTTGCTCCACGTTATTACCTGGGCTGTCAGTCGTAGATAGCTTTCTTCTTCCACTCGGCATCGGCGTCGACGACCTTCAGCCCCTCGGTCAACTCGTTGACTTCGTTCTCGGCGGGCTGGCTGTTGGTCAGTACCGTGGAGTTGGCGCGCGCCAGTTGTGATTCCAGCAGCTGCAACTGCGCGCTGTAGAGCACCGGCTCCGGTTGTTTGCGCAAGTACTGCACGCCGCGCTCGAAGGCCAGGCGCGCCTGGCCCGGTTGGCCTTGCTGCAGGGCATGCTGGCCGAGGTTGTTGAAGAACTCGATATGCAGCAGCACCAGGATATGACGGATTTCCTTGATCCAGTGCTTGGCCTCGTTGGTCGGCAGGAAACCGTCCTGGGCTGCACGGGTGACTTGGCCGTGCAAGGCTTCCAGCAAAAAGCGTACGTCCTTGGCCTTGGCTTCGGTCTGGATCGGTGCCGGTGGGTTGGCCACTGGAATCGATTCGCCCTGGGCGATCAGCGCATTCAGCTCGGCGATACGTGCCTTGAATGGCGCGCTGGATTTGTTGAGGTTCAACAGGCGCTGGGTAACGTTCAGCTCCAGGCGCGTCAGTAACAGTTTGAGTGCCGGGGTCATCAGTTGGCCGGGAAAGGTCTCGGTGATTTCACCGCAGCGACGCAATCGATCATTAAGCTCGATCTCAGTGCGCTTCTTTTCCAGCTTGTTGTTTTCCACCACGTGGTTCATGTAGCCAATGGCGATCAGTATTGCGATCCCGGCTATTACCAGCAGGGTGATCATGAGTGGTGTCACCGGTGTGACCTCTTTATTGGGTTTGCTGTGGAGTGTAGTGACTGGGTCAGCCGGCGGATAGGATTGATCGACCAATTGCCCAGGTACTTTCTTCTATATAGGTAGGCGTGCCCTGCGTGGATGCACATTGCCATCATTTGCCCGGGTGAACTATAACGTCTTGGCGGGCGCCAGAATATAGGCGCCAAGGCTCGGACGCCGACAAAGCCCGGGAAGGTCTGCAAAGGGTGGCGAAGTCATTGATTTAAATAAATTTATCCTTGGGGGTTGACGACCTTTCAATCCATCCATAGAATGCGCGCCACTTACAGCGTAAAGCACACAGCGAAACGCGGTAGGGAGTGAATGTTGTACGTGTGTCCCCTTCGTCTAGTGGCCTAGGACACCGCCCTTTCACGGCGGTAACAGGGGTTCGAGTCCCCTAGGGGACGCCATATGCGGGAATAGCTCAGTTGGTAGAGCACGACCTTGCCAAGGTCGGGGTCGCGAGTTCGAGTCTCGTTTCCCGCTCCAATTTTTAAGCAGTGTTGCCCTAGGGCGGCATTGAGTGAAACCAGGACCAAGTCTTCGGATGAGGCCTCTGGGCACTGAAATACACACCATGTGTTTCAGTAGCGTGTCCCCTTCGTCTAGTGGCCTAGGACACCGCCCTTTCACGGCGGTAACAGGGGTTCGAGTCCCCTAGGGGACGCCATTTGCGGGAATAGCTCAGTTGGTAGAGCACGACCTTGCCAAGGTCGGGGTCGCGAGTTCGAGTCTCGTTTCCCGCTCCATATTCAACGAAAACGCCGATCAGTAATGATCGGCGTTTTTGTGTGTGCTGAATTTACCTCACCCGCGTACTGCCAGCACTCAAGTGCCCGCAGGCGCCTCCTGTCTTGGCATAAAAAACCGCGCAAACAGCTCGGACTGCGACTTTATATTCAACTTGCTATAGATGTTGCGGCGGTGGACTTTGATGGTTTCCGTCGACAGCGACAGCTTCCCGGCGATTTCCTTGTTGGAAAAGCCGCTGAGCAGCAACTTGAGAACATCTTTTTCGCGAGCGGTTATCTGTGCTTCCAGCTGGGTAATGGTTTCAGCCCAGGGGGCCGGCTCGGCGATGTTCTTTTCCTGGTCGATTTCAAAGCACATGCGTTGGTGCATCATCGCCGTCACCCACGGCTTGATCATGTCGAGCATGGTAACTTGCGCCTGTGTGAACCGCACGTTGCTGCCAAACGACATGCACAAGGTTCTGTCGGCATCGAGGCGTACGTTGTATTGCGCCTCATCGACGGAAATGAATTGCGCGAAATACTGATGGTAGTACTCGGTCTCAAGAAAGTGTTCCGGCGCAATATCGAGCAGATGGAAGAAGCCGCTCTGCGGGTTTTCTCGATCAGCGATATAAAACGGGTCGAGTAGATAAAGACCTTTCACATATCGATGAATAAAGGCGTCAACCTCTTCGCTGTCAGCTACCTCAGGCAGGCTGATTACACGCACAGAGTGATCGCCGAAAACCAATACAACCCAATTGTCTATCTGCACGTATTCATTCAATACACGAATCAATGAGCTCCAGAATTCTGGCCGATTGAGCTGCATGATCAGTTTCCCGACGGATCGATGCCAGGCCAGGCTATGAAGATCAAGCGACATGTTCTACCCCTTTAGGGTTAGGGATTGGCAGGCCAGGGCTAAGTATTTCTAGGTATTTACTATTCAACCATGCCCGGTATATTCACCCCGAACTAACGATAGCCATGAAGGCATGTCGGGTGGACAAGGATAGTCATATGAGTCGATCACACTTGCGAGCTATTTTTTTAGCCTCGCTGCTGGGAGCCGCAATCAGTACACCGGCAGGCGCCGCCCAATCTTCGTTGTATCTGTATAACTGGTTCGGGTTTCTTGAGCCGCAGACCCCGAGGGAATTCCAGCAGGAAACCGGCATCAAGTTGCACATGGACGCCTTCGACAGCGCAGAAATCATGCAGAGCAAGGTGATGGCCGGACGCACCGGGTATGACCTGGTGGTGGCCACCTCCAATGTGCTGCCCGGGCTGATCAAGGCCGGCGTGTTGCAGCCGCTGGATCGCTCGCAACTGAGCAATCTGTCGCACATCGATCCCGATATCCTCGCTCTGCTGGCGGTCAATGATCCCGGCAATCGCTATGCCATACCCTACGTATGGGGCACCACCGGCATTGGCTACGACGTGGATAAGGTCAAGGCGGCACTGGGTGAGGATGCCCCGGTGAACAGCTGGGACCTGATCTTCAAGGAAGAGAACATCAGCAAGCTCAAGGCATGTGGCGTGGCCATGCTTGACTCGCCCAGCGAGATCATTTCGATTGCCTTGCACTACCTCGGGCTCCCGAGCAACAGCACCAACCCCGAGGATTACCAGAAGGCCCAGGCCCTGCTGTTGAAAATCCGCCCCTACGTCCTCTATTTCGACTCTTCTCGCATCGACGCCGATCTGGCCGACGGCAATATCTGCGCCGTCGTAGGCTGGGCCAACGGTGCCCTGGCGGCGCAGGCGATCAATGAAAAGTCCAACAGCGGACGCAGGATTGCCTACAGCCTGCCTCGGGAAGGGGCACTGGTCTGGTCTGAAAACTGGGTGCTGCTCAAAGATGCCAGACACCCCAAGGCCGCCCTGGAATTTATCAATTACATGCTGCGGCCTCAGGTAATCGCCAAGACGTCCAACTACATGCTCTATCCCAACGCCAATAAAGATGCCACGCAGTTCGTCGAGCAGAAGCTGCGGGATAACCCGTGGATTTATCCCGATAAAAAGACCATGGCAACGTTGGTTCCACTCGAGCCCTTGCCGCTGAAGGCCGAGCGCATCCGCACCCGTGTGTGGACCAAGGTCAAGAGCGGTACGTGAGGGTAGAACTATTGGCCGGCTGACCACAGGGCGGTGGCCGGGGGAGGGAGACAGCATGCGTCAAGGTGTTGATCAGGGCTATCTGGAGTCGGACGACTATAAGGCATACAAAGAGATTGAAGAGCAGATCGGCCTTTGTACGCCCGAACAAGCCTGGGCCATGTATTACGTCTCGACGGGCATGGTGCGCGAGAACATTACCCTGGCAGTGATGGAGCACATCGGCAGGGGCAACCGTGCATTGCTACTTGAGTTCCCTGACCTTGTGCGGGTCGAGGGGCGCGACTATGAGCCCGGAGCCCTCGCCGCCAACTGGCCCTTGTTGCGACGGTATCGTGGATAGCCTCATGTGCCGTCTTTCCTATCAAAAGCGCAGCTCGTCGTAGGACATTCTTGTCAAACATGTAGGGATAATCTGTACTTTTTGTGGGGGAGGTGCGTTTCTCTGTCGGGCTCTCTACTCTGGCCACCCATTCTCCTTGCTCACTTCAGAGAACTGCCCAGATGCTTCAACTCGATTTTTATTCAACCCTGGTGGCCGCTTCGCTGGTGCTATTGATGGGGCGATGGATGGTGGCGCGGATCAGCTTTTTGCGCACCTACAATATTCCCGAACCGGTCGCCGGTGGTTTGCTGGTCGCCCTGCTGCTCCTGGCATTGCGCGGGTTGGCCGATATCGAGGTACGCTTCGACCCCTCTTTGCAAACCCCCTTGATGTTGGCGTTTTTCGCCACTATCGGCCTTAACGCAGACTTCGCCAGCCTGAAGAAGGGCGGGCGCATATTGGCTATATTCCTGCTGGTGGTAACCGCGCTGCTGGTGTTGCAAAACGCCATGGGTATCGCGCTGGCCACGGCGCTTGGCCTGGATCCGTTGATGGGCTTGTTGGCCGGCTCGGTGACATTATCTGGCGGACATGGCACTGGCGCGGCCTGGGGCGCGGTGTTCAGTGAGCAATATGGCGTGGCTTCAGCATCTGAGTTGGCAATTGCCTCGGCGACGTTTGGCCTGGTACTCGGTGGGCTGATTGGCGGCCCCGTGGCGCGCTTGCTGATCAAACGGGTCGAAGTGCCAGGCGTCGGGCAACCGCAGCCGCTCTTGCCCAAGGGGTTCGAACAGCCCAATCAGGAGCGCTTGATCACGGCGTTTTCGTTTATCGAGACCCTGGCGCTGGTGGCGATCAGCCTGAAGGCCGGCACTTTGCTCAATAGTGCTATCCAAGGCACTGCCTTCGAATTGCCGACCTTCGTGTGCGTATTGTTCGTCGGTGTGGTGCTGCGCAATGGGCTGTCGATTCTCGGCTGGCATCAGGTGTTTGATCGCGAAGTGTCGGTACTGGGCAATGTCAGTTTGTCGTTGTTCCTGGCGATCGCGCTGATGTCGCTCAAGCTCTGGGACCTGGCGGCCCTGGCCTTGCCGATTGTTATCCTGTTGGCTGCGCAGGCGCTGTTGATGGCGTTGTTTGCGATTTTCGTGACGTTCCGGGTAATGGGCCGTAATTACGACGCGGCGGTATTGGCGGCCGGTCATTGCGGGTTCGGGCTTGGCGCCACACCCACGGCGATTGCCAATATGCAGGCCGTGACCCAGCGCTTCGGGCCGTCGCAGATTGCGTTCCTGGTGGTGCCGATGGTCGGGGCATTCTTCATCGATATCACCAATGCGATGGTGATCAAGCTGTACTTGGCACTGCCGTTCCTGGGGGCCGCGGGGTAAGTCGCTTCACCCCATGTCCATCGCTTTCATCGCCTGGGCCAAGCGCTGGGTGGCTTGCGCGATTTCATCCCGGTCCAGGGATGCAAAGCCCAGGCGTAGCGCATTTTCCGGGCGGTCGTTGGGTGAAAACTGACGACCGCTGCGCACCACCAGCCCATGGTCCAGGGCGGTGGTTACCAAGCGATCCACGTCTATTCCTTCCTCCAAGCGTACCCAGAGCGCCAACCCGCCCTCAGGCTCGCGCACCTGGATGCGATCGCCGAATGCCTGGTCCAGGCAATCGCGCAGCACAGTTCGGCGCGCCAGGTATTCTTTCGAGACGCGGCGCAGATGCTTTTTCAACTCACCGTCATTGATCAAGTCCGCCAGCATGGCCTGCGCCACCCCATCGGCATCGCCCACCATCAATGCGGCGTTGCGCTGCAAAACCTCAATCACTTGGGTGGGCGCCACGATGTAGCTGCAACGAAACGTTGAGCCCAGCACCTTGGATAACGAACCGATGTAGATCACATGGCGCTGGGCGCGGTCACTGGCCAGCGGCAGGTAAGGGCGGCCGCTGAAATGGTATTCGTGATCGTAGTCTTCCTCGATCACGCAAAAACCATGTTGCGCAGCCAGTGCCAGCAGATGTTGCCGGCGTGCTGCATGCAAGCTCACGGTGGTGGGGAACTGGTGGTGGGGCGTGAGGTAGATCATGCGCACGTCATGTTCGCGGCATAAACGGTCGATCTGGTCGGTGCGGCAACCTTCATCATCGATGTCGACCGTGACCAGTTGCGCGCCGAGTTTTCGGAAAATCTCCCACGCCGGCGGGTAACTCAAACGCTCCACCAGCACCACATCGCCTGGCTTGAGCAGCAGGCTTGCGCTCAGGTACAGCGACATCTGGGTGCCCTGGGTCAGGCAGATATTCTCGGCATTCACTGTCAATCCTCGATTATTTCGCAGCATGTCGGCCAGGGCCCAGCGCAAATGGTAACCGGTGCCCTCACTGCCGTAGCGCAAGGTGTTGGAGGCAAAACTGTTGCGCAATGCATGGCGATAGTAGCGATGCAAGACGGCCTGGGGCAGCAAGCGGTGATCGCTGGTGCCATTGTCGAAAAACAGCGCGCCATGTCGATGCTGGAGAGCGACCACTTGGGCGTTGTGGGTGAAATACGGCACCACCGGCTGCTCCAGCAGCGGCGGCGCGAAGGACGGTTGCGCAGCACTGGGCATGGGCTTGGGCGTCAATTGCGCATTGACGAAGGTGCCACGGCGCGGCTCGCTGATCAGCCAGCCTTTGGTCATGGCCTCTTCGTAGGCCAGGATCACGGTCTTGCGGTTGACGTTGAGCAACTGCGCCATCTCCCGCGTGCCCGGCAGCAACGTCCCAGGCGCCAGGCGGCCTTCGAGGATGGCAGTGACCAGGCCCTCGGCAATCTTGCGGTAGGACGCCTGGTGGGTATCTTCGTCGAGTTTGAGCAAGGGGCGCCATTTGCGCATCTGGACCATCTGAATTATCCAAATCTGGAGGTTCTAATGGGCCTAGTCTAGCGCAACAATCAGGTCTCACTTGCCCCGAGGTCCTTATGAACACACGCTATGTCATCGAACTCGCCCCCTCGGGGAAAACCTTTGAAGCCGGTGATGAACTGTTGCTGGATGCAATGCTCGCCTGCGGCTTGACCGTGCCGTTTTCGTGCCGGCGTGGCGCGTGCGGGTCGTGCAAGGTGGTGGTGGCCGATGGTGCGCACCGTGCCAAGCTACTGGACCCGGGCGCCCCGGCGCCGTCCTACCCGCTGGCAGCCAATGAAATACTGTTGTGCCAGAGCCATGCCTGCTCCGACATGCGCCTGGAAATTCCCGGCTGGTCGCTGGCCACGCCCGCGCTCGTGGTCGAGGCAACGGTGCTGGACAAGCGCACGCTCAGTCCGGATGTCATCGAGTTGATCCTGATGCCGGATATGCCGCTGGCGGTGCGAGCGGGACAGTACGTCAAGTTCCGCCTGGTCGACGGTGACTCGCGTTGTTTCTCGATAGCCAACCTGCCGGCCGAAAGCGATGGGCGCTTGGTGTTCCAGATTCGTCGGGTGAGCGGCGGGCTGTTTTCCGAGACTTTCCTGGGCGCCCTTGAAGCCGGCGACCTGTTGCAACTGGAAGGGCCTTTTGGTGCCTGCACCTGGCAGGACGATGACGGTGCGCCGGTCGTGCTGTTCGCCACGGGCACGGGTTACGCAGGCATCAAGCCGATTCTGCTGACCGCCTTGAAACGCGATGTGGAGGTGACGTTGTACTGGGGCGGTGCGCAGCCGGCAGATTTTTATGACCGTTTGTTTTTGGACAGGATGGTCATGGACCACCCGCGTTTTCACTGGCATCCGGTACTGGCCTCAGAGGGTCGGGTGCAGGAAGTTGCGCTGAGTCATGGGCATCACTGGCAGGCTGCCCAGGTCTATGCCTGCGGTAACGGCGCGATGATCAGCCAGACACGTGCGGATTGTCTTGAAGCGGGCCTGCCCAGCCACCGGTTTGTCGCGGAAGCCTTTGTGCCCAGTGGCCGCTCGAGTGCGGGAACGCTCTCCAAACCTTTGGACCCAGTCTGGGAAAAAGTCGGCCCACGTTACTCGCTGGACGGCATGCTCGCCGCACGCGAGCAGTCCATCCGCGCCCTGGCGGCGATCGCCAGCCAACTGAAGGTGGGTATGACCACCGGCGAAGCCCTCGATATGGCGGCCGAGCAACTGCACGCCATGGGCGCGTCCCACACCTGGCATCCAACCTACATTCGCTTTGGCGCCGACACGGTGCGCCCACCCCGTGAAGGCATTGACCGTCAACGCAGGCTGCGCGCCACGGACATCGCCGTGGTTGACCTGGGCCCGGTGTGGGATGGCTACGAAGGCGACTATGGCGACACCTTTGTGTTCGGTGATTGGCCGTTGCACCTGGCCTGTACAAAAGCCCTGCATGAAGTATTTGATGAAACCCGTGAAGCCTGGCTACGCGGGCTGACCGGACGTGAACTTTATGACTTCGCCGAGCAGAGCGCCGAGTCCAAGGGCTGGAGGCTGGCGCGCAACCTCGCAGGGCACCGCCTTGCGGATTTTCCCCATGCGCTGTTCGAAAGCAAGGTGCTGGCAGAGCTGGAAATCCCACCGAGTGAGATGGCCTGGGTGCTGGAAATCCAGCTGTGCCATCCCACGGAGCCGGTTGGTGGTTTTTTTGAGGATATGCTGATGCTGCAAGCCTGACGAGCCCGCCATTGCGGCGGGCTCCCATTGCGCTTAGAGCTTGGGCAGTTGGCCAACTCGGCCGATCATTTCAGTGACAATCTGCAGGTCCAGCAAAAACTGCTCGACGGTCTTGAACTCACCGTCGGTGTGCCCGGTGTACTTCTCTTCAGGTCGCGCCAGGCCGAATTGCACGCCATTGGGCAGGTCATGCACGGAGGTCGCGCCGGCCGAGGTGCCAAACTTGTGCTCCATGCCGAGGTTTTCCGTGGCGACCGCCAGCAAGGCCTTGACCCATTCACCTTCAGGGTTGCGGTACATCGGCGTATCCAGCGAGTAGGTAAAGTCCACCTTGACCTGGGTGCGTTTGTCCCAGGCGCTCAACTTCTCGGCGATTTCGGCTTTGAGTTTTTCCGGTGATTTGCCCTTCGGCGCACGCAGGTTGACCGCCAGCTTGAAGGCTTTGTCATCCAGGCCGACAAAGGTCGGCGAGGTGGTCAGCGGCCCCATGAAGTCATCGGCAAAGCCCACGCCCAATTTGCCGCCCAGGTAGTCCAGGCCCCAGTTGTCCGCCGCATACTGGGCGGCGTCGGTGATGTGGTTGTGCTTGAGGGCAATCTTGCCGTCCAGGCTGTGGATCAACTCCAGCATGCGTGCCACCGGGTTGATCCCGGATTCAGGTTCGGAGGAGTGGGCAGACACGCCAGTGACGGTGAGTTTGACGTCCTTGCCGTCGACCTGGGCGGTCACCTTGAAATTGCCGCCATTTCGCTTGGCATAGTCAGCCCCGGCCTGTTGCAGGCTGGCGGCCAACTCAGCGGGTTTATCGCTGACCAGCGTGGCAACCGAGGCGGAAGGAATCTGGTTGGTGGCCTTGCCGCCAGTCATCGCAATGATTTCTGCGCCTTGGCCTTCGCCCTTGCGCACCGGGAAGGTGGCCATGACGGTGCCCGAGCCTTTTTCGGCGATCACTACCGGGTAGCCGCCATCCAGCGCCAGGTTGTATTGCGGCACGGGATTGCGTTCGAAATAGTAAGGAATGGCGTCACCGGAGGTTTCCTCGGTGGTGTCCACCAGCAGCTTGAACGTGCGCGCCAGTGGCAACTTTTCTTCCTTGATCACCTTCATGGCGTACATCGTCACGACGATGCCGTTCTTGTCATCCTCGGTGCCACGGCCATACATGCGGTCGCCGATCAGCGTGACCTTGAACGGGTCGAGCTTGGTGCCGTCTTGCAGTACCCAATTCTCCGGGGTCACCGGCACCACATCGGCGTGGGCATGTACACCGACGACTTCATCGCCGCTGCCTTCCAGGGAAATTTCGTACACACGGTTATCGACGTTACGGAAGTTCAGGTTGAAGGACTTGGCCAGGGCCTGGATCTTGTCGGCGATCTTGAGGAATTCCGGGTTTTTGTACTGTGGCAGACCGTCTACGTTGAACGTCGGGATCTCCACCAGTTCGCGCAGGGTTTCCAGGGCCGCCTTGCCGTACTTCGCCCGGGTGTAGATGCCTAGCAGGCGGTTGATTTCATTCTGCTGCCCGGCGTTCAGGGGCTTGTTGTCGAGAAAGGTGCTGATAGCCGGGCCGACGTCACTGCTCTTGCCCAGGTCGCCCTTGGCCAGGGTGCCGAGGAAACCGCGGAAATCGGTGACCGACGTGTCGCTGAAGCTCTTCAGGATGGCCGCGCTTTGTTCGGCGCTGATGTTGGCGAGCGCAGGGGTGGTGACCGCCACAAGGCTGGTAGCGAACAGGGTGGCAACCACCAGTTTTTTCAGGGGGAAGTGCATGGTGAGAGGCATTCCTTTGCAGGTAGTGAGTAGGGCGTTTCTGACGGATAAGACAGAAACATTTTCACACACTACCATTACTCAGGTGCCCCAGGTCAATGCTGGCCAGGATGGGGCGCGGGGTACTCATCAGTCACGTTCAAGGCTCTAGCGTAGGGCCCGTCCCACAACTGTTCATGCAATTGCCCCACACGCCTGGCCATTGCTTCACTGCGCATCACCACCTCCAGGTTGCGCGAGTTATCCAGGTAACCACCCAACCAGTTGCTGGTGCCGATCCACGCCACTTGCCCGTCGATCTCCATGGTCTTGCTGTGGATCACCCGCGCGTAGGGGATAAAGCCTTGCTTGGCCTCGGGCAGCGTGACGATCTTGATCTCGACGTTGGGCAGCACTGCCAGGCTCTTGAGGTAGGGCAATTCCAGCTTGTCGGTGTTCCAGTTGGACACCATCAGTTTGATCGACACCCCGCGGGCAGCTGCGGCGCGCACGGCGTTGTCGATCACCGCGTAGTACGGCCGGGTCCGATCCGGGCCGTAGGACAGCGGCGCATAGTCGAGCAATTGCACGCGGACTTGTTTTTTTGCTTCGCCCAGCAGGCGTGGCAGTTCCAGCTGTGAGTCGCCTACTCCGGGCGGGTTGTAGCGTTGCGGGCTGGCCACCAGGTAATTGCCGACACGTGTAGGTTGCTGGCCGGTAGTTGGCAGCGGCACCGGTTGCTTGTCGGCGAGGGCGGCCTGGGCTTGCCAGTCCTGATCGAAGATCGCCTGGACCTGGCCCACCACCGTCTCGTCCGTGATCCGCAGCCCGGTTTCGTGAATATGTTCCAGGGAGCGCCAGTCGAAATTCTGGCTACCGATGAAGGCCTGCTTGCCATCCACCACAAGGTATTTGGCGTGGATGATGCCGCCGCTCAGTTGTCCGTAGGGCAGCACACGGAAGGTCAGGTTGGGAATCGCACGCAGGCGTTCCAGGGTGGCGGCTTCCGATAACTTGATGCCTTTTTCTTCCAGCAGGAAACGGATTTTCACACCGCGCTTGCCGGCAGCCTCAAGGTGTTCGATGACCTTGTCCATCACCGAGCCGGGATGATCGGCGGCGTAGAACTGGCCGATATCAATGCGGCTTTTCGCGCCGTCGAACAACTCGATCCATACCGCGCCGGTCTGGCGCAGGTCGCCAGTGTCCAGGGTGGTGTCCACCGGCACGGTATGCACCAATTCAAACCCTGGAATGGAAAAGTCCGCCTGGGCCAGCGGACTGAGGAGCAAGCCGGCGAGGCTTGCAATACGCAACTTCATCGAAAGGGACATAAGCGTCTCATCGGACAAAAAGAAGGGGCGGGTGCATGACGCGCCCGCCCGGCGGATCATGCAGTGCGGCTGTGAAGCGGGGTCGGCGCGCGGTGTGGTGCTTCGGCCTGCTCGCGGGCGCCGCTGGCTGCGCGGATCAGCAGGATCTTCAACTGGTCGTTGATGCGTTCCAGGCTATCCTGGAAGAAGTTGTGGAACACCACGCAGAACAGCGCGATGGCGATGCCCAGGCCGGTGGCGAACAAGGCCGTACCGATACCACCGGATATCTGCCCTGGGTCGGAAACACCCGCCGTCGCCAATGCCTTGAAGGTGTCGATGATGCCCAGAATGGTACCCAGCAAGCCGAGCAGAGGGGCAGCAGTGGTGATGGTCTCGATGATCCACAGGCTGCGGGCCAAGGGGGCGCGGGTCTTCAGGTATTGGGTTTCGATTTCGTCGTCGAGGTCTTTGCGCGAGCCATTGGACGCCTTCTGCGCCAGCACCGGCAACACCATGTTCAGCGGCAGGCTGTGGCGGCGGGTCAGGCTGTCCGGCAACTCGCGTTCGCTGTGCACCTGGGGGCCCAGGGCGTCGGTGAGGGCGCGGGCCTGGCGACGCACATAGGCGAAGTAGATACCGCGTTCGATGGCGATGAAGATCGCGATGGCCATCGCCGCATACATCACATAGAAGGTGACGTCGTGGAGCAGGTTCATATCCATGATGGTGTTCCTCTTGGGTCAGTCTTAGAAATTCGCTTCCAGCGAAACCGTTACGGTGCGGTCCAGGCCGACGATGTACGCCGGGTCGCCATCGCGGAAGCCGCTGTAGCTGGCCGCGTTGGTCTTGGTGGTGTACACGCCGTCCAGGTATTTCTTGTCGAACAGGTTGTCGACGTTCAGGCGCAGGGTCGCGTCCTTGACCACCTTCTTGTCCACCGGCAGGTAGATACCGGCGCCGAGGTTGAATACGGTACGTCCGGAAATCGCTTCGTCGTTGGTCAGGTCGCCGTAGAGCTTGCTGGTGTACTTGCCGCCGAAGGTGCCGTAGAAGCGCCCGTCGTCATAACCGATGTTGGCCGCCAACATGTTCTTGGGCACGTTGGCGAACTGCTTGCCGCTGGTGGGCAAGACGATGGCTTTGCCGGCGTTGTAGACGGTCATGTCGTCTTGCTGCTCGGCCTTGGTGTAGGTGTAGGAGGTGTAGTAGTTGAAGTGGTGAGGCAACTGGCCGCTCCATTCCAGCTCCAACCCTTTGTTGGTGACCGCACCGACGTTGATGTCGGCAGCATCGCCGTTGATGTCTTTGGACGACACCTGGCGGTTCTTGAAGTCCATGTAGAACAGGGTGGCGGCCAGGCTCATGTCGTCGCCGCTGTAGCGCCAGCCCAACTCGTGGTTCCAGCTGGTTTCCGGCTCGAGGTTGATGGAGTCGGCGCCCTTGTCGTAGAGGGCGTAGTTCTGCGGTACGCGCATGTTGCGCGAGAGGCTGTAGAACAGTTGGTCGCGCTCGTCCAGCTGATATTTGAGGCCGACGTTGGGCAGCAGTTTGTTATAGGTCTGGTTACGTTTTTCCGGCTGCTCGGTGAGGCTGCCGTGGTTGGTGCCGTCACGCTCGACGTTCATGTACGCAAGGCCGGCGATGAAGGTCCAGTCCGGGTTGATGTACCAGGTGTCCTGGGCCCAGACTTTTTGCGCCGGGGTGACAGTGAAGCGGTCGCGCCCCTGGATCTGGTTGCCATTGGCATCGACGATGGCACTGTTGGAGTCGGGCCAGGTATCGACCGGCTTGCCATTGCTCTTGAGTGGAATGAACGGCTGGGTCTGGCTCTGGCGTGCGCGCTCGTACCAGTAGCCGAACTGCAGGCTGTGGTCGCCCAGGTCCCAGGTCAGCTTGGTGGTGATGCCCGGACGCCAGGTCTGGGTGCGCGAAGGGCGGTAGTACACGCCGCTGTTCGGCGTGCCATCGGCGTTGTATTGCGCGGCGGTGGGCAGGTTGCCGAGGTCGAACACACCGCCCTGGTTCGAGCCGCGGTTGAGCGCATAGGCGGACGCGCCGACGCCGCTGCCGTTGCCCCAGTAGTAATACGGGATCACCGACAGGGCCAGGTTGTCGGCCAGTTTGAACTGGGTGTTGAGCACGGCGGTAAAGGTCTGGAACGGGTTCTGCGCCAGGGCGTAGTAGCTGTTGTACTTGCCGTTGCTGCCTACGCTCGGCGTCGCCGGGTAGGGATCGTACTTGCGGCCGTTCTGCTGGAATTGCGCCTTGGTCAGCTGGCTGTAACTGTTATTGTCCTGCTCGTGGTACTTGAGGATCAGGTTGGCGGTGTTGCCGTTGCCGGCGTCGAAGAAGCTGTTCCACTCCACCTTGTCTGCACGCACCGCGCCCGAGCCACGCCACATCTGCCCTTCGGTATGGGACACCGACAGCCAATTGCTCAGGCCGTTGATCTCGCCGGTATTGAGGCGGGCGAAGGTCTTGCGCGTAGCGTTGCTACCGACGACTTGCTTGACGAAGGCGCCGGTTTCCTTGGTCGGGCGAATGGTCACGATGCCGATGTTGCCGCCGCTGGAACCGATGTGCGGGCCGTCGGCTTCCGCTGCACCCTGGGTGACGAAGATCTGGTCGATATTCTCCGGGTCGCCCAGCAGGTTGGAGTACAGCGCATAGTTGCCGGAGTCGTTGATCGGCATGCCGTCCACCGACATACCCACCTGGTCGGAGTTCATCCCGCGCATGCTGAAGCGAAAACCCGAGAGACCGGTGTTGTCTTCGCTGGAGATGTTCAAGCCCGGGGTGTACTTGAGCTTGTCGATGGCGTTGCCCGTCGCGGCCTGCTTGTCCAGGGCTTCCTTGGTTACCGTGGAGCGGCCCTTGATGCTCTCCTCAGGGACCATATAACCGCCCCCTGCGGTCGCCTTGCCTTGTACGCCAATGGTGCCGACGTCACTGTCGCTGGTCTCTGCCATGACCATTCCCTGGGTCATGCTGGTCGCGGCAACGAGTGCCAGATGAATACGGGTGAACTTCATCACTGTCGTCCTGGGTCGGGTGCTTATTGCACGCTGTAGTTGAAGGTGGCGGTGAAGCGTTGCTCGTTGCGCCCCCCGAAGGCTTGCTCGGGGAACGGCTTGACTTGCTTGATACGACGCAAGCTGTTGGTGGCGGCCCGGTTGAGCAGCATGCTTGAGGCCGGGCTTTGTACGCCGGAGTCGAGAACGCGACCCTGGCGATCTACCAGCAACCACACCACCACCTCGCCACTCGGGCGTTCGAGGGACGCCTGGCGCCCGGTGGGGTACTGCTTGTAGGTGTCCAGTTCGTTGCGCAAGCCTTTGAGGTAACCGCCTTCCAGGGCCTGGCCATCGACTTTCGGCGGCGCAGGCGGGGCCGGTGGCGCCACAGGTGCTGTCGGGGCCGCCACGGGTGCGGCCACCGGCGCAGGCGTTGGCGCGGCCTTGGCAACCACCGGCTTGGGCAGCGGTTTTGGCTTGGGCTTGGGTTCGGGTTTGGGCAGCGGCTTGGGGGGCGGTGGCGGTGGCGCCTGCTCGGCCTCTTCATCTTCGATCACCGGCGGTGGCGGCTCTTGCTCCACCACCGGTTCCGGGACGACTTCCGGCTCCGGTTCGACCAATGCCAACTCGACCGCCGACTCGTCATACACCGGCTCGACCTTCAAGGTCTGGGATTGGATACCCAGTGCAATCAGCACCAGGGCGATCACGGCCGGGACACTCCCCAGCAGCTGACGCGCACGAAACAGCACGTACATGATCAGGACTTACGCGTAGCGATGGACACGGAAGTGAAGCCACCCAGGCGCAGGGTGTCCATCACTTCCACCAGGCGCGAGACTTCCACGCCTTTGTCACTGTTGACGATGATCGTCGACTTGCTATCGGGCTTTTCGGCGGCCTTCAACGCCGGCACCAAGGCATCCACTGTCAGGTCCTTGCCGTCGAGTTGCAACTGGCCTCCCAGGCCCAGGGTGAGGATGAATTTGTTTTGCGGTTTGAGCTGCTGTGAACTGCTGGCGCTGGGCAATTGCGTCTTCATGCCGAGCGCGGGAATCACGTTCAAGCTCACTAGTACGAAAAACACCAGCAGGAACATCATCACGTCGATCATCGGGATCAGCTCGATGTGCGCCTTGCGTTTCTTGGGTTCGTCCCAGGTTCTCATTCCGTTACCCCGTCAGTGAATTAGGGGCAAGACGCTAACAGTCAAAAATGACCGAACGGTTAACTTTAATTGACGGTTTAAAGGCTCTAGGACGCATCTTTCAGAAAACTTACCGGTCACTTTTGCGACGTAATGAAACTGACACGCGGCGGGTACATTCTCGAGGAATTTATCTCGGGAGCCGCCCCGTATGCCCACTGCGTTGCCTCATTTGTCCACCCCGCGCCTACAATTGCGCGCCTTGGAAGCGCACCAGGCCGAGGTGCTTTTCGCGCTGGCCAATGGGCCGAAAATTGCCGACAACACGGCCAATATTCCATCGCCCTATACCCTGGAAACAGCGCAGGCGTTTATTGCCGGAGTCGGCGAAAAATACCGCGCCAGTGAGTGTCTGAACCTGGGGATGCATCTGCGTGACTCTGGCGAATTGATTGGCATGGTCAGCCTGCGTCTGAGCGCTCGTCATCACTACGGGCACTTGGGTGGCTGGGTGGCGGCGCACTGCCGTAACCAGGGGTATGCCGCCGAAGCCGCGAGCGCGGTGATGGACTTCGGCTTCGCTGAACTGGGGTTGCAGCGCGTAGGCAGCCAGTGTTTTGGCCGCAACAAGGAATCTGCGCGAGTCATGGAGAAAATCGGCCTGCGTTATGAAGGCTGCATGCGCCAGGCATTTCTGAAAAATGGTGTGTACGAGGACCTGCTCGGGTTTGCCATCGTGCGTGGCGATTGGGAGCAACGGCTATGAGCGGTGTCGTGGACCACGACCGGCGTCGAGTACTCAGCGGGCTGGCGGTCGCTACGGCGTTTTCCATCCTCAGCCCGTTTGCGCGCAGTGCCGGGGTGGATTATCCGTTCACCCTCGGCGTGGCGTCCGGCGATCCGTTGCCGGATGGTTTTGTGATCTGGACGCGCCTGGCACCTTTTTTCAACGCTGTGGATGGGCGCGGTGGGTTGAGTCGTCCAGTGCCGGTACGTTGGCGCGTCGCCACTGATGCGGCGATGACGCAGATCGTGAAGCGAGGCGAGATCATGGCGACCGAGCGTTTTGGCCATTCGGTGCACATCGAAGTGGCAGGGTTGGAGGCGGGCAGGCCGTACTGGTACCAATTTGAAGGGCTGGGCGCGCAGAGCCAGGTGGGCCAGGCGCGCACCACACCCGCACTGCATGCCATGGCCTCGGCCCGGCTGGGTTTTGTGTCCTGCTCACACTGGGAGCGCGGTTATTTCAGCGCCTACCGTCACCTGGCTGCCGAGCAGCCCGACCTGGTGTTTTTCCTCGGCGACTATATCTACGACAGTTCCTACGCGGCGGATTCCGGCAAGGTTTTTCGCTCCCACGGCAGCGGCAATGCGCAGACCCTGAGTGACTACCGCAACCGCTACGCGCTGTACAAGACCGACCCGGACCTGCAGGCCCTGCACGCTGCCGCGCCCAGCGTGGCGACCTGGGACGACCACGAAGTGCAGAACGACTATGCCAACCGTTGGTCCCAGGACCCGAAGGTTGGCGTGGCGCAGTTTCTGCAGCAACGGGCGGCGGCTTACCAGGCGTATTACGAACACATGCCCCTGCGCGCCAGCAGCGTGCCGAAAGGCGCGGACATGCGCATCTACCGGCGCCTGGACTATGGCCGGCTCGCCCGTTTCCATGTGCTCGACGGCCGTCAATACCGTTCCGGGCAACCCTGTATCCAGGCCAATGGCAGTCGCCAAGGGCACATTCAGACCAGCCCATGCCGTGACTTGCGTGACCCTGCCCGCACGTTGCTTGGCTGGCAGCAAGAAGCTTGGCTGGACCAGGGGTTTGCCCAGTCGAAGGCGCAGTGGAACGTGATCGCCCAGGACCTGCTGGTAGCGCCGCTGATCCAGCGTGATCTCACCAACCACAAGCCAGGGCGCTGGACCGATGGCTGGGATGGCTACATGACCAACCGTTCGCGGATGCTGGCGTCCATCACCCGCCATCGGCTGAGCAATCCGGTGTTCTGGGGCGGTGACATACATTCGTTCTGGGCCACGGACCTGCATGCAAAAGCCGACAATCCGGACTCGGCGGTGGTCGCCACCGAGTTTGTCGGCTCGTCGGTGACGTCAGACGGGCCGCCCTATGACGCCTTTATGAAGATCATGCCGCTCAACCCCCATGTGAAGTTTTTCGACAGCCGCCAGCGCGGGTACGTGTCGGTGGAGTTGACGGCCCAGCGGATGCTGACGAATTTTCGTGCGATCAGTGATCCGCGTGACCCAGCGGCGACGGTGTCGACGTTGAAGTCGTTTGTCAATGATTCAGGCCAGCCGAGCGTGGCTTTGTAGGAGCGAGCTTGCTCGCGAGAAACCTGAGGGCACCGTTGGGAATCAGGTACCCCGCGTAATCGTTCACGTTCTTCGCGAGCAAGCTTGCTCCTACAGTATTCGGGTATCAGCAGGGCGTGGTTTCATCGAGGCTGTAGCGCACCGACAGGGCGCCTTTTTTCTCCGACAATGCCAAAATTGTCACCTGGCCCAGCTCGTTCAACATTTGCACATGGGTGCCACCGCAAGCATATGACGGCAACTCGCCGAAGCCGACTTCCCGGATGCCTTCTTCCAGCCTCATATGCCGTGGATAGTCGGCGGCGATCCATTGGTTGACCTGCAGTTGAAGCCTTTGGGCATCCATGTCCTGTGCAGCTTCGCCACGGATAAACGTGATCTTGCCTTCCCCCGGCCAATGGTGGGCCTTGATCGGCATCCAGCCCAGGCGTTCGCCGGCATTGCCAATCAAATGCCCCGCCGAATGCAGGCGGGTGTGCAGCGCGCGGCGCTGTGCATTGACCCGCGCAGTGATCGGGCCGGGTTGTAACGGCTGATCAACGTAGTGCACCACATGCTCGGCTTCCTGCATGACGCGCAGTACCTGGCTATTGCCGAGCCAGCCAGTGTCGAACGGCTGGCCGCCGCCTTGGGGATGGAAGATCGTCGACCGCAAGATCACGGCAAATTGCTCTTCGTGCGCAGTGCAACTGAGCACTTCCAGCTCGGCTGTGAGGTGGTCGTGGGTAAAAAACAGGCGCTCGGTCATTATCTACATCCGCATCAGGGTTCTGAAGGCAGTATAAATAGTGCGTGAATGAGTGATAATCCGCTCAATTATCAATGGACCTGTGCGTCATGAGCATCAATCTTCCCTTGCCGCTGTTGGGTGAAATGGCGATTTTCGTCAAAGTCGTGGAAACCGGCAGCTTCTCTGAGGCGGCGCGGCAACTGAGCGTTTCGCCGTCGGCCGTGAGCCGCAGCATTTCACGCCTGGAGCAGGCCCTGGCCACGCGCTTGCTGCAACGCACCACGCGCAAGCTGCGCCTGAGCGAGGGTGGCGAAGAGGTGTTCAAGCGTTGCCAGGAGATGGTCAACGCGGCCCGCTCGGTGATGGAAATCAGTGGCCAGTTCAACCATGAAGCCGAGGGCCTGGTGCGGGTCAGCGTGCCAAAGGCGGTGGGGCGCTTTGTGGTACATCCGCATATGCCGGAATTTCTGCGGCGCTATCCCAAAGTGGATGTGCAATTGATTCTCGAGGATCGGCACGTGGACCTGATCGACGATAACGTCGACCTGAGCATTCGCATCACTGACAGCCCGCCGCCTGGCTTGGTCGGGCGCCAGTTATTGCCCATCGAACACCTGCTGTGCGCAACGCCGCAGTACCTGGCCGAGCATGGCACCCCATGCCATCCCCACGATTTGCTCCAACACAGTTGCATCTACCTCGGGGAAACCCCGGGCGACTCGCGCTGGAAATTCCGCCAGGCCGGCAAGGCGGTGACGGTTGGCGTACGCGGGCGTTATGCGGCGAACCATACCGGCGTGCGGCTGGATGCAGTGCTGCAGCATGTGGGGATTGGCAGCTTGCCGTATTTCACGGCGCGGCATGTGTTGGACGCGGGCCAATTGGTGCAAGTGTTGCCGGCGTGGGACTTTATTGCGTCTTACCATGGCGAGGCGTGGTTGCTGCATTCGCCGACGCGGTACTTGCCGCCGAAGTTGCGGGTGTTTATTGATTATCTGGTGGAGTGCATGGCCAAGGAGCCAAAGCTAAATGTGGGAGGGGGCAAGCCCTAATGCCAGTCAGTTAAGCGGTCATCGCCTTCTGTAGGAGCGAGCTTGCTCGCGAAAAACGTCAACGATAACGCGTCTTTGCTGAATGAGCGCGGCGCCTGTAAGTTTTTCGCGAGCAAGCTCGCTCCTACAAAAAAGCCTTAACTGACTGGCATTAGGGCGAGCCCCCTCCCACATATGAATCTCAGTGTTTGAAAAGTCAGTGCTTGCTCTGGTCTTGTGGCATGGCCAGCAGTTGCTTTTCCTGGTTCCAGTCGAACGGTTCGTCGTTCTGTTCAGCTTCATAGCGACGCTCTTCCAGGGCCTGGTACAGGTCCAGTTCCTCGTCGGGCATGAAGTGCAGGCAGTCACCGCCAAAGAACCACAGCAGATCGCGGGGGACCAAATGGGCGATCTGCGGGTAGCGCAGGATGACCTGACTCATCAGGTCCTGGCCAAGGTACTGGCTTTCGATCGGATCGATCGGCAGCAGGGCGCGCAGTTCGTCAAAACGCTCCAGGAACAGCGAGTGGCTTTCCTCGGGTACCTGTTCGGCTTCGCCGACGGTAACCAGGATGCTGCGCAAGTGGTCGAGCAAGACGAGATGATCGGCAACGACGTTGGACACGAGATAAGTCCTCTAAAGCAAAAACGGGCGCGAGAGTATATGCCTCTCGCGCCCGTATTTATATGACCGCTGGTATCAGCGGACTTTACCTTCGGCCTGCATCAGCTCTTCCTTGCTGAAATCATCCACGTCGATCACTGTGCGTCGCGCCGCTTCGGCGTCACGCAGGGTTTGCGCTTCGGCCGGTTGCAGCACGCCGGCGTGCAGGGCTGCGTCGATGGCAGACTCACCAGCCGTCGGTTTGACTTGCCCGCTTTTAAGCGCGGCATGCAGTTTTTTCTGCAACGGATGGCTGGCACCGAGCAGGTCGTAGGCATGCTGCAGCGCGCCCACTGGATCTTCTGCTGATTGCGGGCGATAACAGCCGGCCAGTAGTTCTTCCAGGGTTGGGTCGCCCTTGGCGCGGCCGATCACCGCGGCCACTTCGGCATCCAGCGCGTCGGACGGCCCGGTGTGACGACGCCCGAACGGGAACACGATCACCCGCAGCAGGCAGCCCAAGACTTTGTTCGGGAAGTTGCTCAGCAGTTCATCCAGTGCGCGTTCCGATTCACCCAGGCTTTCTTCCATGGCCCAGGCGAACAGCGGCTCCAGGTGATCCGGCGAGTCCAGGTCGTGATAGCGCTTGAGCGCGGCCGACGCCAGGTACATATGGCTGAGCACGTCACCCAGGCGCGCCGACAAGCGTTCGCGGCGTTTCAGTTCGCCGCCCAGCAACATCATGCTCAGGTCTGCCAGCAGCGCAAACGCCGCCGCCTGGCGGTTCAGGGCGCGGAAGTAGCCCTGGCTCAAACGGTTGCCGGGGGCCTTCTCGAAATGCCCGAAACCCAGGTTCAGCACCAGGGTGCTGGCGGCATTGCTCACGGCAAAGCCGATGTGTTGCATCAGCAGGCCATCGAACTCCTTCAACGCCTGGTCATGGTCTTCGCGCCCGGCCAGGGCCATCTCCTTGAGGACGAACGGATGGCAGCGAATCGCGCCCTGACCGAAGATCATCAGGTTGCGCGAAAGGATATTCGCACCTTCCACCGTGATGAAGATCGGCGCCCCTTGCCAGCTACGTCCCAGGTAATTGTTCGGGCCCATGATGATTCCCTTGCCGCCGTGCACGTCCATGGCGTGGCTGATGCACTCACGGCCGCGCTCGGTCAGGTGGTACTTGAGGATCGCCGACAACACCGAGGGTTTCTCGCCCAAATCCACGGCATTGGCGGTGAGCATGCGGGCGCTGTCCATCAGCCAGGCATTGCCGCCGATACGCGCCAGGGCTTCCTGGATACCTTCGAAGGCCGACAGCGGTACGTTGAACTGCTCGCGCACCTGGGCGTATTGCCCGGTCACCAGGCTGGTGAATTTGGCCGCGCCGGTACCTACCGCAGGCAAGGAGATGGAGCGGCCCACCGACAGGCAGTTCATCAGCATCATCCAGCCCTTGCCGAGCATTTCCTGGCCACCGATCAGGTATTCCAGGGGGATGAACACGTCCTTGCCGGAGTTGGGGCCGTTCATGAACGCGGCGCCCAGAGGCAGGTGACGACGGCCGATTTCAACGCCGGGAGTGTCGGTTGGAATCAACGCCAGGCTGATGCCCAGGTCTTCTTCCTCACCCAGCAGATGGTCCGGGTCATGGGCCTTGAAGGCCAGGCCGAGCAGGGTCGCGACCGGGCCGAGGGTGATGTAGCGTTTTTCCCAGTTCAGGCGCAGGCCGAGGGTTTCCTTGCCTTCCCATTCACCTTTGCAGATCACCCCGGTGTCGGGCATGGCGCCCGCGTCGGAGCCGGCCAGCGGACCGGTGAGGGCGAAGCATGGAATGTCGTCGCCACGGGCCAGGCGTGGCAGGTAGTGGTTGCGTTGTTCCTCGGTGCCGTAGTGCAGCAGCAGTTCGGCCGGGCCGAGGGAGTTGGGCACCATCACGGTCGAGGCGAGGTCACCGCTGCGGGTCGCGAGTTTCATGGCGACCTGGGAGTGGGCATAGGCAGAGAAGCCTTTGCCGCCATATTCCTTGGGAATGATCAGGGCGAAGAAGCCGTGGTTCTTGATGTGTTCCCAGGCCGCTGGCGGCAGGTCCATGGCCTGGCCGATTTCCCAGTCGCTGACCATGGCGCAGAGTTCTTCGGTAGGGCCGTCGATAAACGCCTGTTCTTCTTCGGTCAATTGCGCCTTGGGGTAGGCCAGCAATTTGTCCCAGTCAGGACGCCCGCTGAACAGTTCGCCGTCCCACCAGACGGTGCCGGCATCGATGGCATCGCGTTCGGTCTCGGACATCGGCGGCAAGACTTTCTGGAACCAGCTGAACAGCGGCTTGGTGAAGTATTGGCGGCGCAGGTCGGGCAACAGCAACGGCACGGCGACCACGGCGATGAGCACCCAGAAGATCAGCAGCAGCCAACCCGGTGCGTGGCTCCAGGCGCCCATCGCCAGCAGGTAGACGGCGACCACGCCCAGGGCGGGCAGGGGGGCAGTACGGCGGTGTGCCAGGTAGGCAATGCCGACCACCAGCACCAGTATCCACAACAACAGCATATGCAATCCTCCGTGAAACCAGGGGCGAAACCACCAGGGAGCTTAGTCGGCATCCGATCAAGCCGGGTGATCAGGGTGTTACAAGTTGTACTCGACTACCCATCCACAGGCGCCGACATTTGGCAGAATCGTCGTTATCTCTTGTGGCAAGCCTGTCGTTAGACTCGGGGCTTCCTTTGGAGATCAAGCTTATGAACGCATACTTGAGTCCCAGCCGCTTCATCGATAGTGACCACCCTGCAGTGGTGGAGTTCGCCGAAAAACATCGCGGAACCCGTGCGGATTTAAGTGACCAGGCAGTCAGTCTCTACTACGCCGTGCGTGAGGCGATTCGCTACAACCCCTACACCTTCAGCCGTGACCCCGGCACCTTGAACGCCAGCTTCGCCCTGGCTGCCGGCCAAAGCTACTGCGTGCCCAAGGCCACCTTGCTCGCTGCCTGCGCCCGCCACTGCGGTATCCCGGCACGAATCGGCTTGGCGGATGTGCGCAACCACCTGTCCAGCCCACGCCTGCTTGCCCTGCTCAAGAGCGACGTGTTCGCCATGCACGGTTATACCGAGCTTTACCTGAACGGTCGCTGGGTCAAGGCGACTCCGGCGTTCAACCAGCAACTGTGCGACCTGTTCGATGTGCCGCCGCTGGCTTTCGATGGCCGCCACGACAGCGTCTTCCACGCGTTCAATCGCCAGGGCCAGCGCTCTATGGAGTACGTGGTGGACCACGGGCAATTTCCTGACGTGCCTGAAGCATTTTTCTTCGCCCATATCCAAAAGTGTTACCCGCACCTGTTCGCCGACGATGCTCCGACCCTGCTGGGCGACCTGCAGAGCGATTTAAGCCGCGCCTGAACAGGCGTATGCTGCTGCCTTCATCCAGCCAAGTTCATCAATAAGAAGGCGCGGTCATGCTGAAAATCTGGGGTCGTAAAAATTCGTCAAACGTCAGGAAAGCACTGTGGTGCGCCGAGGAACTCGGCCTGGACTATGAGGCAATTGATGCGGGCGGGGCTTTCGGTGTGGTCGACACCCCGCAGTACCGGGCCCTGAACCCCAATGGCCGGGTGCCGATGATAGAAGATGGTGACTTTGTGTTGTGGGAGTCCAACACCATCGTGCGTTATTTGTGCGCCAAGCAGGCTTCCAGCTGGTACCCAAGCGATCTGAAGGCCCGCGCCAACGCCGAAAAGTGGATGGACTGGACCACCTCTACGTTCGCCGAACCGTTCAAAACCGTGTTCTGGGGCGTGCTGCGCACCCCGGCGGAAAAACAGAACTGGGACACCATCCATGCCGGGCGCCAAGCCTGCATCGAGGTGCTCAAGACTGTCGACCAGGCCCTCGCCGAGCAACCTTACCTGTCGGGCAATGAGATCGGCATGGGGGATATCCCTCTGGGCAGCTTTATCTACGCCTGGTTCGAGATGCCTATCGATCGCCCTGCAATGCCCCATCTAGAGGCCTGGTACCAACGCCTGCAACAGCGACCGGCCTATCGCACAGCGGTGATGACCGCGTTGACTTAATACACACTATTAATACGGGTGACTGTACTTGTGCGGCATGGGCACGCACCATGCTCGCACTGCACCGCCGGTTGAACTACCGGTGGTGTGCCCTCATCTATTGTTTCTATTCCCTTCTTTGGTGCGTATCCCGATATGAGTTCCGCTCTGTCCATCCGGCAGCTAACCAAAACCTACGGCAACGGTTTCCAGGCCCTGAGTGGTATCGATCTGGATGTTGCCGAAGGTGATTTCTTCGCCTTGCTCGGCCCCAACGGTGCCGGCAAATCCACCACCATCGGCATCCTCTCGACCTTGGTCAACAAGACCAGCGGCACGGTGAATATCTTCGGGCATGACCTGGATAAATCCCCGGCGGCGCTCAAGCGTTCCATCGGCGTGGTGCCCCAGGAATTCAACTTCAACCAGTTCGAAAAGACCTTCGACATCGTCGTGACCCAGGCTGGCTACTACGGCATTCCGGCGAAAATCGCCAAGGAGCGCGCCGAGCAGTACCTGACCCAACTGGGCCTGTGGGACAAGCGCGATGTACCTTCGCGTTCGCTGTCCGGCGGTATGAAGCGCCGCCTGATGATTGCGCGCGCCCTGGTGCACGAACCGCGCCTGTTGATCCTCGACGAACCTACCGCGGGCGTGGACATTGAGCTGCGCCGTTCGATGTGGGCCTTCCTCACCGAGCTGAACGAGAAGGGCATCACCATCATCCTCACCACCCATTATCTGGAGGAGGCTGAGCAGCTGTGCCGCAACATCGGCATCATCGACCACGGCACCATTGTCGAGAACACCAGCATGCGCAACCTGCTGGGCCAGTTGCATGTGGAAACCTTCCTGCTCGACCTGAAGAACAACCTGACGGTGGCACCGCAACTGGTGGGTTACCCAAGCCGCCTGGTCGACAGCCACACCCTGGAAGTGCAGGTGGACAAGGCCATGGGCATCACCGCGCTGTTCACCCAGTTGGCGACCCAGAACATCGAAGTGTTGAGCCTGCGTAATAAAACCAATCGCCTTGAGGAGTTGTTCGTGTCCCTGGTGGAGAAAAATCTGGCGAAGGTGGCGGTATGAGTTCGGAACTGCAACCCAACCTCATCGCGCTGCAAACCATTGTCTATCGCGAAGTGAAGCGTTTTACCCGGATATGGCCGCAGACCCTGCTGCCGCCGGCAATCACCATGGTCCTGTACTTCGTGATCTTCGGTAACCTGATCGGCCGGCAGATCGGTGACATGGGTGGCTTCACCTACATGGAGTACATCGTGCCGGGCCTGATCATGATGTCGGTGATCACCAACTCCTACGGCAACGTGGTCTCCAGTTTCTTCGGCAGCAAATTCCAGCGCTCCATTGAGGAACTGATGGTTTCGCCGGTGTCGCCGCACACCATCCTGATCGGTTATACGCTCGGCGGTGTGCTGCGAGGTTTGATGGTTGGGGTGATCGTGACGCTGCTGTCGCTGTTCTTCACTCACCTGCAGGTGCATCACCTTGGGGTCACCATTCTGGTGGTGGTGCTCACGGCGACGATCTTCTCGTTGCTGGGGTTTATCAACGCCGTTTTCGCGCGCAACTTCGATGATATTTCGATCATTCCGACCTTCGTGCTGACGCCGCTGACCTACCTGGGCGGGGTGTTCTACTCCATCACCTTGCTGCCGCCGTTCTGGCAGACTGTGTCCCTGGCCAACCCCGTGCTGCATATGGTCAACGCCTTCCGCTACGGCATTCTGGGCGTGTCGGACATCAAGATCAGCGTGGCGATCACCTTCATGATCGTGGCCACAATCGTTTTGTATATCGGCTGTGCGCGGTTGCTGGTGAGCGGGCGTGGAATGCGTACATAAATAGCGATTCAACGCGGTAAAAAATGTGGGAGGGGGCTTGCTCCCGATAGCGGTCTGTCAGACACCTTGTACTGACTGATCCACAGCTATCGGGAGCGAGCCCCCTCCCACATTTGGTTTGTGTAGGTTTTTAGTTTTTCAGGGCCAGCTCTATCAGGGCATGCAGTTCTTCAACCGCCAGAGGCTGAGCTGAAAACAGAATACGGAACACCGTCGGCGCCGCGAGCAGGTTGATCAAGCGGTCCACACTCGGCGCCGTCTCTTGCGGATAACGATCGACGATCGCCTGCAATTGCCCGCCCAGAATGCTCACGCAATACCCCGGCGTCACGCTGCTTTGCACGTCGCGCATCATATTGCGCCCTACGTCCGTACTCATTTCATCCAGGTATTGCTCAGCCCAGGCCTGCAGGTCGCCGCGCAGGCTGCCGGTGTTGGCCGGTTCGCTGTCCGGGCGCAGGCGCGCCAGGGCCACATCAGCGAGCAGCACAGAAAGATCACCCCAGCGCCGGTAGATGGTCGAGGGCGTGACGCCTGCGCGTGCCGCAATCATCGGCACAGTGACACTGGATCGCTCATGGGCTTCGAGCAATTCGCGCACTGCCGAATGAACGGATTCTTGTACCCGGGCACTACGGCCCCCCGGGCGGAGGCCTTCTTTAATCGCCATGCTTAAAACCTTAACACAAAGAATTTGCTTTAAGCGCCGACGGGTAGCACACTTTGCAAAAGCAAAATATTAGCTTTAGCGGAGCGTGCCCATGTCCAGTAACATTTCTCACCGGTCCAGCCTGGCGTTCCTGGTGATCACCGTGTTGACCTTCCTCGCCGCGTCCAGCGCGCCGACGCCGTTGTATCAGGTGTATCAGGAAAACCTGCATTTTTCGGCCGCGATGCTCACGGCCATCTTCGGCGTGTATGCCGTGAGCCTGTTGGCGGCGTTGCTGACGGTTGGGTCGCTCTCGGATTACCTGGGGCGCAAGCCGGTGATCTTCGCCGCGCTGCTGCTGAATATCATGGCGATGCTGCTGTTTATCTACGCTGACAGCACCGCCTGCCTGCTTGCTGCGCGTGCATTGCAGGGCTTCGCGACCGGGACTGCCACAGCGGTGTTGAGCGCGACATTGCTCGATACCGACCGCGTGCGCGGCCCGATGCTCAACAGCCTCGCGCCGATGCTCGGCATGGCCTGTGGTGGCCTGGGCAGCGGCTTGCTGGTGGAGTACGCGCCGCGGCCGACCCAATTGGTCTATTTGACCCTGCTGGGCTTGATGGTGCTGCAGGCCCTGTACCTGTGGCGTCTGCCTGAAACCGTCAGCCGGATACCGGGGGCCTTGAAGTCCCTGGCGCCAACCCTGCACGTACCGCCCCAAGCGCGCCGGGCCTTGTGGTTGGCGATGCCGCTGAATGTGGCGGTGTGGGCGCTGGGTGGGTTCGTGTCCTCCCTGGCGCCGTCGCTGGTGCGGGCTGCGACGGGGTCGAGCTCGCATTTGATCGGCGGTGGCCTGGTGGCGGTAGTGACCCTGAGTGGCGCGGTGATGATCTACAGCCTGCGCAACCGTGCGGCCGATAAGGTCATGCGTCTATCGGCGGTGCTGCTGGCGGTGGGTATAGGGCTGCTGCTGGTTGCAGTGCACACCGCCAGCCTGTGGCTGTTCTTTGTCGCCAGTGTGACTGCCGGCTTTGGTTTCGGCGGCGGCTTCATGGGCAGTGTGCGCAGTATTGTTGGCTTGGCGTTGCCTCATGAGCGGGCCGGCCTGATGTCAGCGTTCTATGTATTGAGCTACCTGGCGTTCTGCGTGCCGGCGTTGTTGGCGGGTAATCTGAGTCGAGTGTTTGGCCTTGTCGCTACCACGGATGGCTATGGTGTGATGCTTATCCTGCTGGCCCTCGGCGCACTCGCCGGGCTGCTGTTGCAGGATGCTTCACGAGGCAGAGCCGCCGCATAAAGTATATATCTGCAAAATAGATAATAGTTAGAGATATTACCCGTTATATAGATATTCGAACAGGTTCTATCATGGCTTCAACCTCATGCGAGGAAGAGGATTAACGCCATGACCTGCTCGACTATTAACAGCTACAAACCTTTAAGTCATCTGGCCCGTCCCCGGGAAGTGATTCGCCAGTTCACTCCGAACTGGTTCGCCGCCACCATGGGCACCGGGGTGCTGGCGCTGGCATTGGCCCAACTGCCGGTCAGCCTGCCAGGCTTGCACGCTGTGGCAGAGGGGCTTTGGGTGTTCACCATCGGGCTGTTCATCCTGTTCAGCGTGTTGTATGCCGCCCGTTGGGTGATGTTTTTTCACGAGGCACGGCGGATTTTCGGGCACTCCACCGTCTCGATGTTCTTCGGCACCATCCCTATGGGCCTGGCGACCATTCTTAACGGTTTGCTGCTGTTCGGCCTGCCGCGCTGGGGCGGTGATGTGATCCCGCTGGCTGAGGCCCTGTGGTGGTTGGACGTCGCCATGTCCCTGGCTTGTGGCGTGCTGATCCCGTTCATGATGTTCACTCGCCAGGAGCACAGCATTGATCAGATGACCGCGGTCTGGTTGTTGCCCGTGGTGGCTGCCGAAGTAGCGGCGGCCAGCGGTGGCTTACTGGCGCCGCACCTGGTCGATGCCCATGGGCAACTGGTGATGCTGGTGACCAGCTACGTGCTGTGGGCGTTCTCGCTGCCCGTGGCCTTCAGCATCCTGACCATCCTGATGTTGCGCATGGCCTTGCATAAGTTGCCCCACGCCAATATGGCGGCGTCGAGCTGGCTGGCCCTGGGCCCTATCGGTACAGGCGCCCTGGGCATGTTGCTGCTCGGCAGCGATGCGCCGGCGATCTTCGCCGCCAATGGTTTGGCGAGTGTCGGTGAAATGGCCCATGGCCTGGGCCTGATCGCAGGTGTCACCTTGTGGGGCTTCGGTCTGTGGTGGATGTTGATCGCGGTGCTGATCACCCTGCGTTACCTGCGTGCGGGCATCCCGTTCAACCTGGGCTGGTGGGGCTTTACCTTCCCGCTGGGGGTGTATGCACTGGCTACATTGAAGCTGGCGAATATGTTGCATCTGGGGTTCTTCAGCGTATTCGGCAGTGTGTTGGTGGCGGCGCTGGCGCTGATGTGGATGATCGTGGCCAAGCGCACGGTGCAGGGCGCCTATAAAGGCGAGCTTTTTGTTTCGCCATGCATTGCAGGGTTAGGGAATAAGTAAGCGGGATTAGGTAAAGTCGTGGCCTGATCAATAACAGGCCACGCAGGAACACGGACGATGAGCCACCCCTCGCAATTCACCTTGCTGCGCACACGGCGTTTCTTGCCGTTTTTCATCACCCAGCTGCTGGGCGCGTTCAACGACAACATCTTCAAGCAATCGCTGATCCTGGCCATTCTCTACAAGCTCAGCATCGAGGGCGACCGCTCCATCTGGGTCAACCTGTGTGCCTTGTTGTTCATCCTGCCGTTCTTCCTGTTCTCGGCGTTGGCCGGGCAATTTGGCGAGAAATTCAACAAGGACGCCTTGATCCGGGCGATCAAGATCGGTGAGATCGTGATCATGGCGGTCGGCGCGACGGGCTTTTTGACCAATCATCTGGAACTGATGCTGTTGGCACTGTTTGCCATGGGCACCCATTCGGCGCTGTTCGGGCCGGTGAAGTATTCGATCATGCCCCAGGCCCTGCACGATGATGAGCTGGTTGGCGGCAACGGCTTGGTAGAGATGGGCACGTTCCTGGCGATCCTGGCCGGCACCATTGGCGCCGGGATCATGATGTCTTCCACCCATTACGCCCCGGTAGTGGCGGTTGCGATAGTCGGCGTGGCGGTACTGGGCTACCTGGCCAGCCGCAGCATTCCGCGTGCGGCGGCTTCGACGCCGCAACTGCGCCTGGACTGGAACATCTTCACCCAGTCCTGGGCGACCTTGCGCATGGGCCTGGGTCAGACGCCAGCGGTGTCGCGCTCTATTGTCGGCAACTCGTGGTTCTGGTTTGTCGGGGCGATTTACCTGACGCAAATCCCGGCCTACGCCAAGGAATGGTTGTACGGCGATGAGACCGTGGTCACCCTGATCCTTACTGTGTTTTCGGTGGGCATCGCCCTGGGTTCGATGCTCTGCGAAAAGCTCTCCGGGCGTAAGGTGGAAATCGGCTTGGTGCCGTTCGGCTCCTTCGGCCTGACGGTATTCGGCCTGTTGCTGTGGTGGCACTCCGGGGGCTTCCCGCAGAATGTCCAGGCCAATGACTGGCTCGCGGTGCTCAGCTACGGCCAGGCCTGGTGGGTGCTGTTCGATATTCTTGGCCTAGGTGTGTTCGGCGGCTTCTATATTGTGCCGCTGTATGCGCTGATCCAATCGCGCACCGCCGAGAACGAACGGGCACGGGTCATCGCGGCCAACAACATTCTCAACGCATTGTTCATGGTGGTCTCGGCCGTCGTCTCGATCCTGTTGCTGAGCGTGGCCAAGCTGTCGATCCCCGAGTTGTTCCTGGTGGTGTCGCTGCTCAACATCGCGGTCAACACTTACATCTTCAGGATCGTCCCCGAATTCACCATGCGCTTCATGATCTGGCTGCTCAGCCACTCCATGTACCGCGTGGAGCATCGCAACCTGGAGGCTATTCCGGATGAAGGCGCGGCGTTGCTGGTGTGCAACCACGTGTCGTTTGTCGATGCGCTGTTGATTGGTGGCGCGGTGCGTCGGCCGATTCGCTTTGTCATGTACTACAAGATTTACCGCTTACCGGTGCTCAATTTTATCTTCCGCACCGCCGGAGCGATTCCGATTGCCGGGCGGCATGAAGATATCCAGATCTATGAAAAGGCGTTTTCGCGGATTGCCCAGTACCTGCAGGACGGCGAGTTGGTGTGCATCTTCCCGGAAGGCAAGCTGACAGCCGATGGCGAGATGAATGAGTTTCGCGGTGGGGTGACGCGCATCCTGGAGGAGACGCCGGTGCCGGTGATCCCGATGGCGTTGCAGGGGTTGTGGGGGAGTTTTTTCAGTCGCGATCCGCACAAGGGTTTGTTTCATCGGATCTGGTCGCGGGTGGTGTTGGTGGCGGGTGAGCCGATTGCCGTGGAGGCGGCAACGCCGGTGCAGTTGCAGGCGGCGGTGGGCGGTTTGCGGGGGAGTGTCAGGTAGCTTATAGATTGGCTGGGGCGGCCTCATCGGGGGCAAGCCCCCTGCCACATTCTGAACGTGTTCACGAATCAAAAGGTGGGGGCTTGCCTTCGATGGCGTTAGCGGCTTAAGTGCTGATCTTGAGGCCAATGAGCCCGCAGATAATCAACGCCACACTGGCCAACCGAAACAGGGCCATGGATTCACCAAACAGGATAATCCCGGCGATCACGGTACCTACCGCACCCACGCCGGTCCATATGGCATAGGCGGTACCCAGCGGCAGTTCCTTCATGGCCAGCCCCAACAACCCAAGGCTGACAGCCATGGCGGCAATCGTCAGGGCAGTGGGCAGCGGCTTGCTGAACCCGTCGGTGTACTTCAGGCCGACGGCCCAGCCCACTTCAAACAACCCGGCAAAAAACAGAATGATCCAGGACATGATGACCTCGCTTGTACAAAGTGGGGTCGTCCCCTGGGTAAGCGCTTGATAGCGTCGCGAGGTCGTCCCCGCGAAGCTTGGTAGAGTGCCGAAAATGGATCAGGCGATCAAGTTTACGGTGCGGTTTCCAATGCGCGGCGGTCTTCTTTCTCGCTCATGCGGCGGAAGTAGGTCGACAGCAGTGCCCCGGAAATATTGTGCCAGACACTGAACAACGCACTGGGTACTGCCGCCAGCGGCGAAAAGTGCGCACTGGCCAGCGCGGCACCCAGCCCGGAGTTCTGCATGCCCACTTCCAGGGCCAACGACTTGCGTTGCGCCAAGGGCAACTTGAACAGGCGCCCGGTGAAGTAGCCCAGCAGGTAGCCGAAGCTGTTGTGCAGCATCACCACGGCCATGATCAGCAGGCCCGATTCGGCAATCTTCTGTTGGCTTGCGGCAACCACCGCGGCAACGATGATCACGATGCTCACCACCGACACCAGCGGCAGCACGTCCACCGCATGGCGCACGCGCTCACCCAACAAGCGTTGCGCGATCACGCCAAGCACGATCGGCAACAACACCACTTGCAGGATCGACCAGAACAGCTCCATGAACGACACCGGCAGCCAGGCCGAGGCCAGCAGCCAGATCAATGCCGGGGTGAGCAGCGGGGCGAGGAGGGTGGTGACAGCGGCAATGGCCACTGACAATGCCAGGTCGCCCCGGGCCAGCCACGTCATGACGTTGGACGAGGTGCCGCTTGGGCAACAGCCCACCAGGATCACGCCAACGGCAATTTCCGCCGGTAAATGGAACGCCTGGCACAGCAACCATGCCACGCCCGGCATGATCACGAAATGCGCGACCACGCCCAGGGCCACGCGCCAGGGGTGACGAGCGACTTCGGCGAAGTCTTCGAGTTTCAAGGTCAACCCCATGCCGAACATCACCAGGCCCAGCAGGGGGACGATGGCGCCTTTGAGGCCGATGAACCAACCGGGTTCCAGGAAGGCCAGTACGGCAAATATCAACACCCAGTAGGCGAAGGTATTGCCGACGAAGCGGCTCAAGGCGGCGAGTGCACGCATGGGGGCATCCTTTTTGTTAGTTTTTTTAGTTGGCAATGCGATCAAATGTGGGAGGGGGCTTGCTCCCGATAGCGGAGGGTCAGCTACACATCTATTGGCTGACATACCGCCATCGGGAGCAAGCCCCCTCCCACATTTTGATCTTCACATGGTTTAGATGCCCTGTGGTGTCTCTTCGCCGCCCAGTGCCTCAACCAACGCCGGCAGGAAATCGCCGAAGGTCAGCATCATCAAGGTAAAGCTGGCATCCAGTTGGCCCAAGGCTTCGTCGCCGCCGTCCTGTTCCGCCTGGTCTTGCAGCAGGTCTTCGAATTTCAGGCGCTTGACGGTCATCTTGTCGTCGAGCATGAAGGACAGTTTGTCCTGCCATGCCAGGGACAATTGAGTCACGACCTTGCCGGTGGTCAGGTGCAGCTGGATCTCTTCGCCGGTCAGGTCCTGGCGTTTGCAGCGCACGATACCGCCGTCTTCGTGGGTGTCGCGCAGTTCGCATTCGTCGAGGACAAAGAAGTCGTCGGCTGGTTTCTGGGTGGTGACCCAGTCGGTCATGATGGCAGTCGGTGCAGTTTTCACTGTCAGCGGACGTACCGGCAGGGTGCCGATCACTTCACGCAGGGTCGACAGCAAGTCTTCGGCGCGCTTGGGGCTGGCCGAGTTGACCAGGATCAGGCCCTGTTTCGGCGCGATGGCGGCGAAGGTTGACGAGCGACGGATAAAGGCGCGGGGCAGGAAGGCCTGGATGATTTCATCCTTGATCTGGTCGCGCTCCTTCTTATAGACCTTGCGCATCTGCTCGGCTTCGATCTCTTCGACTTTTTCTTTAAGTGCATCACGCACCACGCTACCCGGCAGGATGCGTTCTTCCTTGCGCGCGGCGATCAGCAGGAAATCACCACTGACGTGAACCAGGGGAGCATCTTCACCTTTACCGAAAGGTGCGACGAAACCATAAGTGGTCAACTCCTGGCTTGCACAAGGGCGCGCCAGTTTGGTGGCCATGGCCGCTTCCAACGCCTCGGCATCAACAGGCAGATCTTGGGTCAGGCGATAGATAAGCAGGTTCTTGAACCACATGGGGTGAGTCTCTCCTCTATACAAAGGGGGGCATTATTCTCTTGATCACGTCCCAGGCCAACCCTGCCTAAGCCATTGGAAGGGCTGAAAAAAAAGATTTAAGAAAGTGCTTGCCAGACTTAGGGTCGCTCCGTAGAATGCGCGCCACACCGAAACGAAGGGTGATTAGCTCAGCTGGGAGAGCATCTGCCTTACAAGCAGAGGGTCGGCGGTTCGATCCCGTCATCACCCACCATTCGCTTCATGTGTTACGCGCAGCGGTAGTTCAGTCGGTTAGAATACCGGCCTGTCACGCCGGGGGTCGCGGGTTCGAGTCCCGTCCGCTGCGCCATATTCGGTAACCTGGAATGCTGAACGCCAGGTCGCCACAGAAAGCCCGCTTAATCGCGGGCTTTTTATTGTCCGAAATATGGCAAAAAATTGTGCAGTAGACTTTTTTTAAATAAATTGCATTTAAATCAAGACATTACGATTTTTTGGTGTATGATGCGCCCACACCGAAACGAAGGGTGATTAGCTCAGCTGGGAGAGCATCTGCCTTACAAGCAGAGGGTCGGCGGTTCGATCCCGTCATCACCCACCATTCGCTTCAAGTGTTACGCGCAGCGGTAGTTCAGTCGGTTAGAATACCGGCCTGTCACGCCGGGGGTCGCGGGTTCGAGTCCCGTCCGCTGCGCCATATTCGGTAATCTGGAACACTGAACGCCAGGTCGCCACAGAAAGCCCGCTCATTGAGCGGGCTTTTTTTCGTCTGCGATTTTTAGCTGTTTACGGCGCGTTGCGGCTGTGCCGGTAATCGCTGACCGCTTCATACACCGCCTTGCGCAACCGGTTGATTCCGCCGATGGGGCGGTGTGCTTCTACACCGAACCACGGGTTGAACGACTGGTTGTCGCAGGCCAGGTTCTGCGCCGGCGTGTCGAAGTCCTGGGCCGGAATTCTGACCTTCGCCACCGTCTCATACGGCGCGTCGCTTTCCTTCCATTCGATGCTGGTGTCTTCGATCGGCATGAACTTCTGCGGATTCTGGCGCTGGATCTGCAACACGAAACAGGCGGCTACACGGTCGGTGGACAGTTGTTGGGCGAGGGCGCTGCGCAGGAAGTTCGGCAGGGCCTGATTCTGTTTGGGCAGCACATAGTCCGGGCAGCTTTGCGGGTCGGGCGCGACGCGGAACTTGGCGTTGGCCGCGCCGAACTTGTAGGGCGAAACCGAGAAGTAGGTGGTCTGCGTCGGGCTGGCGGGTGCGGGTGCCAGGGTGGCCAGGGCAATAAACAGGTGGCGCACTTGCCAACTGCGCGGGTCGAGCTTGGGGAAGAATGCCAGGACCTTCTTGCCGTCCGCCTGCGCGCCGATGTTCTGCGCATATTCCGCTACATCGCTGACGAAGAAATTCGGATGACTGAACATCACGAAATCCTGCTCCGTGCGTGTTTGCTGGTCGGCCATCAGCTGTTTGCCGGGCACATCCATCAGCTTGATCGCCATACCGCGGGCGTCGCGGATGCTGTCGAACTGCGGGTAGGCGTTGCCGTTGGACAGGCGCATGGTCGCCTCCCAGGTCTTGCCCGGTTCGGCGAACACGCCCTGGCGCAACGCTGGATCGAGATCGGCCAGCACACTGACTTCGGCTTTCACGCAGCCATGGGCCTTGGCGTGGGCATCGCGCAGGTAGCGGGTGCCTTCGCGGTGCTGGTCGACGATGCGGACTGCGGTCTGGATGATGCCTTGGGTCATGGCCGCTTCACCCGGTGGCACCTGCTCATCCGGTGACACCGGGCCGCTATGGCGCCAGGCGAACCAGAGGGTCGCCACTAGCCACCCCAGCAAGCCCAGGCCCAGCAGCCATAGCAGGGTTTTGCCGAGAAAGGCGCCAAGGCGCAGCCACAAACGAGCGAGCATGGAACGGTCCTTGTTTTGCGATCGGATAATCATGGCAGTTGATGCTCCAGCGGGCCGCCCAGCACTTTGAGGTATTCGAGCAGCGCCCAGCGTTCCTGTGGCAGCAAGCCACGGCCAATGACGCCATTGCCGCGTGCACCTGCACGGAATTCGTGGCCGCTGTTGTGGTTACCGGTGATCCGGGTATCGAACAGGAAGGCATTCTTGAAGGCGGCGCTTTCAAAGCCCAGGTGGCGAGGGTCGTAATTGAAGGTGCCCTTGTAGAAGGTGGTGCTGCGTTCGTCCTGGGGTGACAGCAGTTGGTAGATCGTCGGTACCGAGCCGTTGTGCAGGAACGGCGGGGTGGCCCATACGCCGGCCAGCGGCCGCGCTTTGTAGGCACGTAATTCACGTACGCCGATGGGCAGGCCGAATCCGTCCAGTTGTGGGCGCTGCGCTGGGGTCACGCCGGCAGCGCGGTAGGCATGTTCTTCGACGAAGGCCGTCACGTAGGCCAGGCCCTGGGCCACGGACATGTATTTCAGGTCCAGCGGCGCGGTGGGCGTGGGGTGCAATTGGACATCCAGCTGGGCCAGTTCGGCCGGGTCCCATTGCAGGGCACTGAGGTCGTAGCGCAGGTCGGCAATGTTGCTGGCGGTGCCGGGGTCGGTGCCGATGTAATCCACAGGCAGCATTTTCAATTGCTGTACTGGGCGTCCATTTTCCTCGGTAACAGTCGGTACGTGGCAGCCAGCGCAGTTTTCGGCGAAGAGTGCACGGCCCTGGGCAGCGAGGGGTTTGTCGATGGCGCCGAACAAGTCTTCCGGCCAGGTTGGCGGCTTGAGGCGTTGCAGGGTTTCTTCGATCAGGTGCAGGTCGCGCACCCGGACGCTGGACGGGTAACGGGCATTACCCTGCAGCGGTTGGCCAGCTTTGTCGAAGAAGGCCAGGGTTGCGCCTACGCCAAGGGCTTCGCCGATATTGCGCGCCATGGGCTGCTGGGCCGAGCCATTCCACTGCACCCAGTCGAAGGTCCAGATATCCCACAGTTGCGGGTAGTCCACTGGAGCGTTGGCGACGCGGTAATTGTCTGGGGAAATGGCGTCGCCAAAGCTTGCATTGGCGATGCGCCCAAAGGCGTCAGTGCGGCCGGGGCCCTCTTCGGTGGGGTAGAGGCCGCGATGGGTGTCATTCCAGGCGACCTTGAGGAACTGGTTCAGCGATTGCTTGAAGTCCTTGCGCAGTTGGTCGTGCTGGGCATCGTACCGGTCACCCAAGACCCTGCGGGCAAAGCGCTCGAACTTCCACGGGTTGTAGTAGGTAGCGGCAAGGCTGGCGACCAGGGCCTGGCCGAAACTGCCGCCGCGCAAGGTAGGGACGCTGGAGGGCAATACGTGTTGCGCAGAGCCACCGTCGATGCGCAGGGCCTGGCCTTTGAAGTGCAGTTCGCCGGTGTGGCAGGCGGCGCAGGTGATGTCCAGGTACTGAACCTTGCTGCCGGCGTTCTGGTGTCGGGCAAAACCCACTGGCAGGTTGCCAGGGTTCTGCGTGGTGGGAACCTGCTTGGGGTCGACCAGGAAGCCAAAGCGCGCCAGGTACTCCGGCGCGGCAAAGCGTTGCTCGGAGAACGGCAACTCCAGGGCGGTGAACCAGTCGTAGTGCAGGCCTTTTACTTGGGTGCCCTGGGGCGTGAAGTAGTAGGTCTGGCGGTCGTCGGCGCTCCATTGATCCTGGTAGTGCACCTGCTGCACTGGCACGTAGTCCGGCAGCTTGGGGTTAATGGTGTAATAAAGCACCACGGCCAGAATCAGGCCGAGGGCGATGAGTATCAGGAGTAAAGCACGGGAAAAAATGCGCAAGATAACTATCCTTGTCGAGTTGTCGCGTTGTTATGCCACTACACCACAGGTGCGGCAAGTAGCCAGTAGCCTGGTTGCAGGCGGTCCCGCGATCCGTCGCGGTGCTCCATAATGAATGAAAATGCTTTTAAACACGTGAACTTATCAGAAGTTTCCTGCTCACATGCCGGTAGCCATTGGTCGTGGCCGCCTGATAAGCTCGCGACTTTATTCAAATGCCCTTTTGGCGCATGAACAAGGAAATAGCATGAAACAGCATCGGTTGGCGGCGGCGGTGGCCCTGGTTAGCCTGGTACTTGCGGGTTGTGATTCGCAGACCAGCGTAGAGCTGAAAACCCCGGCGCAGAAAGCTTCCTATGGCATCGGCCTGAACATGGGCAAGAGCCTTGCCCAGGAAGGCATGGACGACCTGGACTCCAAGGCTGTGGCCCAGGGCATTGAAGATGCCGTCGGCAAAAAAGAACAGAAGCTCAAGGACGACGAATTGGTCGAGGCGTTTGCCGCACTGCAGAAGCGTGCTGAAGAACGCATGACCAAGATGAGCGAAGAGTCGGCAGCCGCCGGCAAAAAATTCCTCGAAGACAACGCCAAGAAAGACGGCGTTGTCACCACCGCTTCCGGCCTGCAGTACAAAATCGTCAAGAAGGCCGACGGCGCCCAGCCCAAGCCAACCGACGTAGTGACTGTGCACTACACCGGCAAGCTCACCAACGGCACTACCTTTGACAGCTCCGTGGATCGCGGTAGCCCGATTGACCTGCCGGTCAGCGGCGTGATCCCGGGTTGGGTCGAAGGCCTGCAACTGATGCACGTTGGCGAGAAGGTCGAGCTGTACATCCCGTCTGACCTGGCCTACGGCGCCCAGAGCCCGAGCCCGGCGATTCCAGCCAATTCCGTGCTGGTATTCGACCTGGAACTGCTGGCCATCAAGGACCCAGCCAAGGCAGACGCTGCTGAAGCACCTGCTGCACCTGCTGCACCAGCCGCCAAAAAGTAATCGGCGCCTGAACACACAACGCCCCGTCTCGACGGGGCGTTGTTGTTTCTGCCGGTTCAGTTTTGTTGCCGCAGAGCTTAGTGTGGTGGGCAAGCTTGCCCCTACAGTGAAATCCGATAGAACCCACGGCAGCGGAAACAGTCTGATATAAGACTCGAGCACGGGTAGCCGCACACGCATGCCAAGTCAATGAAATCTTGGGTTTTTTTTATGTGCGCAAAAAACGCCCGATCTGACTGCAAGCCTTGTAGAGCGTGGCTTTCAGCCGATAAAACAGGCTCTGTTCACAAGGTTATCCACAATTTGTGTGGATAACCTTTTATATCGCCTGGAACTGGAGTGACCGATGAAACCACCCTTCAATTTCACCCGTTTCCTGCCTATGGCGGCTCGTCTGCTGGGTCGTGGGCGCTTACCGACCTTGCTGTTTGCCGTCGCGGCCAAAGGCTCAAGCCAGGGCAATCGGCTGGGCCAGCTCAAGGATGATCTCAAATTGCTCCAGGCCCTGTGCCTGGCTTACTGGCGCGGCGAATACCGGGCGATCAGCCCCAAGGCGCTGATCTCGGTGGTGGCGGGGCTGATGTACTTTCTCAGCCCAATTGATGCGATCCCGGATTTTATTCCCATGTTCGGCATGCTCGATGACATCGCAGTGCTGGCATGGGTCATGAAGACCCTGAGCGGCGAACTGAGCGCCTTTCGCGCCTGGCGCGACGGGCAACGCCCGGAAAAGCTGGCGGTGGTTGAGCGCCTGCCTGCAACGCCTGAGCTGCTGGCTCAGGAAAACCCGCAAAAAAACTAATGATGCTGGGTATCCCCTGCGACCTTTGTGGCTGTTAGGATTACACTTCTAAGGAAAGAACTTACTTAGTAAGTGTATTTATCCTACGGGGCAGTCATGGATATCCAGATCATTTCACGCAATGGCGAACCCGAGTATGCGGTGTTGCCATGGGACCAGTACCAGGCGCTGCTAAAAGCTGCCGGTCAGCAGCAACCTACACTCGCTCCTTCCCCTGTCGCCCCCATCGCCACCGATCAGGACCTGCGCCCGCTAGCAGATCTGCGCGGCCTGCGTGAAGCCAAGGGCCTGGCGATCGAGACCTTGGCACGCACGGTGGGGATCAGCCCCTCGTATCTTGGATTGATTGAAAGTGGTGAACGCCAGCCGGATGCCGCCATTCGCCGCAGCCTGGCTTGGGAATTGGGCGTTGCAGGTTGGAGGGATGAGTCTTGAGCCTACGTATCAGCCGTCAGCACTGGGATGGGTTACTCAATGAACTGGACCAGGCACGTCGCCAGCGCCATTTGCTGACGTACCGGGCGCTGCTGGAGCGCCTGCAGTTCCCGACCCCGGCCATGCAGACCCTGGCCGCCGCCCTGGAACACCTGGCGGCGCTGGATGCCAAGGCCGAGCAGCCGCTGCGCAGTTCACTGGTGATCAGCCAGGGCGCCAGCCGCCTGCCGCGCACCGGTTTCTTTGAGTGTGTGGAGCGCTTGGGGCGTTTCAGCGGGCCGTCCGATGGCGTGGCCGCTGCGTCCTGGCATGCTTCGGAAGTGGTAAGGGTATTCGAGTACGAGTACCCGGAATCCGCCGAGGCCTAAAGCGCCTGGGGGACCCTGTCCATGCTGTCGATCACATGGATGCTATAGCCGGCCACATCCTTGGCGTGGTGCTTGGCTTGGGAGGCCAATTCCGCCAGCTGGCTGGCATCGAGTTGCCCACAGGCCTGTGGGTACAAATGCACCACACCAATGGACAGCGACAGCAGGGCGAACTCCTGGCGTACGCCTTGGCGGTTGAGTGCGACAAAGCAGCCAGCATCAACATGCTCGGCACGGTAAAAGCGCCGACATTGGGTGTGGAAATCATCCAGCAACTGGTTAAGCCGCTTGCGCCAGCCCTGCGGGCCCAGCACCAGCAGAAAATCATCACCACCGATATGCCCGACAAAGTCGCGGCTGGGGTCTACCCGGTCGTTCAGGCACTGCGCCAGGCACAGCAGCACTTCATCCCCACGCCCGTATCCGTAGATGTCATTGAACGGCTTGAAACTGTCGATATCCACATAGCAGATCACTGACTCGCGCTGTTGCTGCAATAGCCGCGTCAGGCACTGCTGGATCGGCACGTTGCCGGGGAGCAAGGTCAATGGGTTGGCGTAGCGTGCCTGCTGGATTTTCAGTTCGGTGATCAACTTGAGTACATCGATGACCCGGCCCAGGCCCAGGTAATCGCCGTTCAAGGTGATGATGAAATCTTCTTCGATGCGCTGTCGCGCGCGGCTGGTCAGCAATCGACTGACCTGTTGCAAGGACTGGCTCAACTCCACCGCCAGGAAGTCGTCGCTCATCAAGCGACTGATGGGTTTGCGTGCGAATAAATCTGTTGCGAACGGCTTGAGCAATGCGTCCGACAACGAATGTCGATGCACGATGCCTACCGGGCGGCCGCAGCCATCCAGCACCGCCAGCGAATTGAGGTTGGCCTGGCGGCGGAACGATTCCAGCACTTGGGCCGTTGCAGTCTCTTGATCTACCGCTGGCTGCTTATTGAGCAGGGCGCTGAGGTCACTGCCTTCATCATTGAGGGCAGTGGCGGCGTTATCCGGTTTGGGCAGCATCAGACGTGCTTCCTGCGGCGGATACTCCTGAGGGCGGCAGAGCAGATAACCCTGGATCAGGTCTACGCCCATCTCGATCAACACTGCCAGTTCTTCTGGTCGTTCGATCCCCTCGGCAATTACTTGGGCGCGAGACGCTTTGGCGATCTGCAGAATCGAGCCGACAAATTCGCGCTTGAGCGCGTCCTGATGAATGCCGTCGATAAAGTGTCGGTCAATTTTCACGTATTCCGGGCGCAGTTCCGACCACAACCGCAGGCTGGAATAACCGGCGCCGAGGTCATCGAGGGCAATGGCAAAGCCCATGTCGCGATAATGATGCAGGGCGGTTTGCAGCAGGGCGAAATCGTCGGTAGGCGTCTGCTCGGTGAGTTCGATCACCACCTGGCTGGGCGCAATACCGAAGTCGCGCAGCAGTTGCAGGGTACGCCCCGGCTGATGTGCAGTCTCCATCAAGGATTCCGGTGAGATATTGAGAAACAGCTTGCCCGGCAGTTTCTGATCGCTGAAACGCCGGCACGCACTCTCTCTGCACGCCATTTCCAGGTCACTCAGGCGCCCGGCATGGCGGGCCACGGAAAACAGGGCCACGGGGGAGTGCAGGGGGCTGTTGGAGGGGCCGCGACTAAGAGCCTCGTAACCGAGAATGCGCCGCTGTGACAGGCAAATGATTGGTTGGAACAGACTGTGCAAACTGCCTTGAGCCAGGATTAAGCCCAGTGCATTCAGCTGTTCGGTCATGGTCATGGCGATCTCGATCAAAAAAAAGGACCGCAGGCCTAAAGCCTGCGGTCCTTTCATTTCACGACAGAATGATGTCTATATGATGACACTCCATGGAGTGCTCACATTAAATCGCCATCATTTACTGCTTGGCCACCTGCTTGGTGATTTTCAGGTAATCGAGCAGGATCCGGCCAGTCTCGGCCAGGTAGGCATCGTCTTCCGGCTTGGTTTTATCCGCTTCGGTCGGCAGTGCGTCTTCGTCTTCTTTCTTCAGCTCTTTGAGCGGATCTTCGCCCTTGGCCTTGCGGCGGGTGTTTTCCAGTACCAGTTGCTGGTTCTCGATGCTGGAGTGCTGTGCACGCCGATCCGCTTCGTTGAGACTGACGGTTTTCTCTTCCATCAGCTTCTTGGCCAGGGCCAACTTGTCACGAATGAACACGAACTCGGCATCCTTGGCGGAGCGGGTGTCGTGGTCAGCCTTCAACTGCGCCAGGAACGGCTTGAACGGATCCGACGCCGGCTTGATTGCAGGGCGGATGGTGTCCCATGGCATGGCTTCAGGCAGGGCGCTTTCGCCGATTTCCTTGGTGTCGATGATCGACGGGAAATCAATGTCCGGCAGCACGCCCTGGTGCTGGGTGCTCTGCCCGGAGACCCGGTAGAACTTGGCCAGCGTCAGTTTAAGTTCGCCATGGTTCAGCGGCTGGATGGTCTGCACGGTGCCTTTGCCGAAGGTCTGGCCGCCGATGATCAACGCACGGTGATAGTCCTGCATGGCGCCGGCGAAAATCTCCGAAGCCGAGGCCGAGAGGCGGTTGACCAGCAACGCCATCGGCCCTTTGTAGAAGGCTCCCGGGTTCTCATCCTCCAGTACGTCGACGCGGCCGTCAGCGTTGCGCACCAGTACGGTCGGGCCCTTGTCGATAAACAGGCTGGTCAGCTCGGTGGCTTCCTGCAGGGAGCCGCCGCCGTTGTTGCGCAGGTCGATGACCACGCCATCAACTTTTTCTTTCTGCAGTTCCGTGAGGATTTTCTTCACGTCGCGGGTGGTGGACTTGTAGTCCGTGTCGCCCGCACGGAAGGCCTTGAAGTCCAGGTAGAAGGCCGGGATTTCAATCACGCCCAGCTTGTAGTCCTTGCCATCCTGCTTGAGGTTGAGGACTTTCTTCTGCACGGCCTGGTCTTCGAGCTTCACCGCTTCACGGGTGATGGACACGATCTTGCTGGTCTGGTCGTTCGGTGCATTGGTGTGCGGAATCACTTCCAGGCGCACCACGCTGCCTTTCGGCCCACGGATCAGCTTGACCACTTCGTCCAGGCGCCAGCCGACCACGTCGACCATCTCTTTGTCAGCCTGGGCCACGCCGATGATCTTGTCCGCCGGGGCGACCTGTTTGGTCTTGTCCGCCGGACCTGCCGGCACCAGGCGTACGATCTTGACTTGGTCGTTGTCGCTTTGCAGGACGGCACCGATGCCTTCCAGGGACAGACTCATGTTGATATCGAAATTTTCCGCGTTATCTGGCGACAGATAATTGGTGTGCGGGTCGTAGGACATCGCAAAGGTGTTGATGTAGGCCTGGAAGATATCTTCGGCACGGGTCTGGTCCAGGCGCGCCAACTGATTCTTGTAGCGCTTGGTCAACAGCTCCTGGATGGCCTTGGGCTCTTTGCCGGCGATCTTCAGGCGCAGCACTTCGTCCTTGACGCGTTTGCGCCACAGGTCGTCGAGGGCTGCGGTGCTGGTCAGCCACGGAGCGTCCTTGCGATCCACCAGAAGGGTTTCCTTCTGGGTGAAGTCGAGCTTATCGATGCCTTTGTCCAGCTCACCCAAGGCGAAGTCCAGACGCGCCTTGACGCGGTCCAGGTAACGCTTGTAGATGGTGAAACCAGGCTGCAGGTCGCCGCTCTTGAGGAAGTCGTCGAATTGCGTCTTCCATTTGTCGAACTCAGCGATATCGCTGGCCAGGAAGTAGCTGCGCGACGGATCCAGCAGCTTGAGGTAGCTGTCGTAGATGATCACCGAGCGAGCGTCGTCCAGCGGCGGCTTGCTGTAGTGATGGCGCTTGAGCAACTCGACGACGTTGAGGCTGGCAATCACCTCATCGCGATCAGGCTGAAGATTGTCCCAGCTGTTGGCTGCGAACGTATTGGTCGACATCGACGCGAAGCCGAGACCAATGAAAAAAGCTAAGGCGGTGCTGGGGAACAGATGCTTCATGCTGATTCGACGCGGGGGCAATTGATAACGCATATTAGGCCGTCTTTGAGGGAGCCGGTTCCATATGGTCCGGTCGCATAATGCAAAAAGCCCGGCACTACTGCTACGGGCTCAGTCCAGACTCACTATGGAGGCACAGTGAGAGCATTGCAAGGCGTCGAGGGGGATCTCGAGTGGTGTAAGAGCTCGGTCCTACATGCAATGTAGGGCGAGTTCGTGGTAGCAAGCTCTAAACGCGCTGAATATTCCACAGTTGTAACGGGACCCATGTGGGAGGGGGCTTGCTCCCGATGGTGGTGTATCAGATGAAATATTCTTCACTGATACACCACCATCGGGAGCAAGCCCCCACATGGGGATCTCGGTTGGTTCAGGCCCAATGGTGGATCGGCCAGCGGGCCTGTTCGGCGTGGGCGCGCAATACGGGGTCCGGGTTCACCACCTGCGGGTGATCCACCTTGAGCAGTAGTGGTAAATCATTGCGCGAATCCGAATAGAAATACGCGCCCTCCAGCGTTTCCCCTTCGTGCTCCAGCCATTCCAACAGGCGCGTGATCTTGCCTTCACGATAGGTCAGCACGCCTGCAGTCTTGCCGCTGTACACGCCGTGGCCGACGTCCAGGTTAATCCCCAACACTTCTTCAATACCGATGCGCGCCGCAATCGGCGTGACCAGATGAGTGCCCGATGCGGAAATCACCAGGATCCGGTCACCATTGGCACGGTGGCGGGCGATGGTCTTGGTGGCGTCGCTATAGATCAGCGGCTCGATCACGTCTTCGACCCAAGGCTCCACCAGATGCTCGATCTCTTCCGGCGTGCGGCCGATCATCGGCTCCAGGCTGAAGTCCATGAAGTCTTCCATGCGCAACTCGCCCCGGCTGTAGGCGTCCATCAATTCGTTGTTCCTGCGCATGAACGACTCGGGATCTACCCAGCCCAGGCGGCCCATCTGTTCGCTCCACAGGGTGGCGCAGTCGCCGTGGATCAGGGTGTCATCCAGATCAAAAATTACCAATGCCATCCGTCATGCTCTCTCTCAATAGGTCGCTGCCTGTCAGGCTACTTCACACAGGGCGCTGGGGTCGATGGAAAGTGCCAGGCGCTGGCCGTCCGGGTGCAGATCGTCGGCCGAGCGGTTGAGCACGTCCACCACCAGCTCTACACCGCGGGCTTCGATGCGGTAGCGGATCACGTTGCCCAACAGGCTGTGGCTACGCACCAGCGCATCCAGTTCGCCGTTGCGGCTCAGCTCGATGGCTTCCGGGCGAATGGCAATACGGCTGTTGATCGGGCGTTGCAGCAGTTGGGTGGCCTTGTCGGCGTCCAGCAGGTTGTAGTTGCCGATAAAACCGGCGGCGAATACATCCACCGGCGCTGTGTAGAGCGTCTCGGCATCGCCGCTTTGCACGATCTTGCCCTGGTTCATCAGGAAGATGCGGTCAGACATGGTCAGGGCTTCTTCCTGGTCATGGGTCACGAAAATCGTGGTCAGCCCCAGCTCGCGCTGGATCTGGCGGATCTGTTCGCGCAAGTGCTTGCGAATCCGTGCATCCAATGCCGACAGCGGTTCATCGAGCAACAGCAGGCGCGGGCGGGTCACCAGGGAGCGGGCGAGGGCGACGCGTTGGCACTGACCACCGGACATCTGGTGCGGATAGCGGCCGGCCAGCTCCTTTAGCTCAACCAATTGCAGCACTTCCTGCACGCGCTTGTGGCTGTCGTCAGCGTTGACCTTTTGCATGCGCAGGCCGAACGCGACGTTCTGCTCCACGGTCATGTTGGGGAACAGCGCGTAGCTCTGGAACACCATGCCGATCTGACGTTTCTGCGGGCTCAAGGGCACGATGTCCTGCCCATCCAGCAGGATTTTCCCGCCGTCCACCGAGGTCAACCCGGCAATGCAGCGCAGCAGGGTGGACTTGCCGCAACCGGACGGGCCGAGCAGGGTGACGAACTCGCCCTTGGCGATTTCGCAGTTGATATCACTGAACACCGTGGTACCGGAGTAGCCTTTTTGCAGATGTTGGACGCTGACGAAGCTCATTGGCTTTTGTCCTTGTTCAAGATATTGGCGGCCCAGGTCAGCACCAGCACGAAGAAGAAATAGGAAATCACCACGGCGCTGGTGAAGTGGCCGCTGCTGTTGCGCATGTTGTTGAGGTACACCTGCAAGGTCTCGTAGCGGGTGCCGACAAGGATGTTGGCGAACACGAATTCGCCGAACAGGAACGAGAACGACAGCAGCAGCGCTACCATCAAGCCCTTGCGCAGGTTGGGCAGCACCACCAGTATCGCGGCCTGCCAGGTGCTGGCACCGGGCAGTTGCGAGGCGTCCATCAGATCGCGCAGGTTGATGGCTTGCAGGTTATTGGTGATCGCGCGGTACATGAACGGCAGCGCCACGGTGAAGTAGCAGCCGATCAGGATCCATGGCGTGCCCACCATCGCTAATGGCCCGGAGCCATATAGTTGTAGCAGGCCCACCGACGACACCACCGGCGGCACCGCAAAGGGCAGCAGGATCAGGATGTTCATCAGCGCGTCGAGCCTGGGGAAGTGGTAATGCACCACGAACAGCAACGGCAGGATCAGCACCACCGAAAGTATCAGCGCGCCCACGCACACCAGCAACGATTGCGCGAATGCCATCAGGAAGCGCGGGTCGCTCCACAGCTGTACATACCATTTCACCGTGAAACCGGCAGGCAGGATGGTGGCCGACCAACTGCTGGCAATGGAATACACAAAGGTGCCGATCAGCGGCAGCACCAGGATCAGGAACAACAGGTACACCACTACCCGATGGTAGAGGGTGGCCGGGCCGGCATCAGCGCGTGACATGGTAGCTCCTCTTGAGCAGCAGTTGATGGACCACGGTGACCACGGTCATCAGCGCCACCAGCACCACGGCCAGGGCGCTGGCCATGTTCGGGTCCAGCGACACATCGCCGGAGACCAGGCCGGCAATGCGGATCGGCAGCACGTTGAAGTTGCCGGTGGTCAGGGCATACACCGTGGCGTAGGCGCCCAGCGCGTTGGCCAGCAGGATCACGAAGGTGCCCAGCAGTGCCGGCGTCAGCACCGGCAACCCGATATGCCGCCAGAACTGCCAGCCATTGGCGCCGAGCAGGGCGGCCGACTCGCGCCAGTCTTCGCGCAGTGCGTCAAAGGCCGGGTAGAGCAACAGCACGCCGAGGGGAATCTGGAAGTAGGTATAGAGGATGATCAAGCCGGTTTTCGAGTACAGGTTGAAGTCCTGAATGATCCCGGCCTGCTTGAGCATGATGGTGATGCTGCCGTTGAACCCCAGCAGGATGATGAACGCGAAGGCCAGGGGCACGCCGGCGAAGTTGCTGGTCATGTTGGCAAAGGCCGTGACGAAGTTGCGCAGCGGCGAATCCACCCGGCGCAGGGAGTAGCTGCCCAGGGTAGCGATGATGATGCCGAAGATGCTGGAGTAGAAACTGATCTCCAGGCTGAACTGGATCGCCTGCCGGTAGAACTTCGAAGTGAAGATTCGCGTGAAATTTTCCAGGCCCCAGCCGGACTCTTCGGTCTGCAGGCTGTTGATCAGCACCCACACCAGCGGCGCAATCTCGAACACTATAAAGAACAGTGCGAAGGGCACCAGGCAGAGCAGGGCCAGCCATTTGCCGCGGGTCATTGAATTCACTTCAGCAGCTCCCGGCACACAGGTTTGTCGTGTAGTACGCCGAGCAGTTCGCACACCGTGCCGCACAACTCGGTCTGTTTGGGCGCGGCATTGCTGTCCAGGCTGAATCCGTCGCCGAGTACAAACAGGGGGACTTCGCGCTCTTCTGGCAATAGGCCATTGTGGGAGCGATCGTTGTTCATGCCGTGGTCGGCGGTAACCATCACCTGGTAGCCGGCGTCGAGCCAGGCTTGCAGATAGTCGGCCAGGATGATGTCGACCGAGCGTGCGCTGTTACGGTATTGCGCGGAGTCGAGACCGTGCTTATGGCCGGCGTCGTCGATGTTCATCGGGTGCACCACCAGCAGGTTCGGCGCGTGCTTGAGCCGCAGGCTTTCGGCATCGGCGAACAGGTGGGAATCCGGATAGTGGTCATGCCAGTAGAAATGCCCGTGCTGGATCGCCAGCGCCTCGTCGTCGGTATGGCGATCGCGGGCAGCGATAAAGGGCGTGCGGTTATACAGCTCGCTGACCCAATGGTAAGCCGCCGCCGCGGTAGTCAAGCCGGCATCGGTGGCGTAATGGAAGATGCTGCGCTGGTTGGACAGGTGCGAGACGTTGTTATGCACGATGCCGCTGTCAATCGGCGCCACGCCGGTGAGGATGCATTCATACAGCGGGCGGGACAGGGCAGGCAGTTCACATTCCAGTGTGTAGAGGGCTGCGCGTCCTGCGCCGACATAGGCCTGCAAGTGCCCCATAGCGTGCCTGGCGACCTCGAAGTTCAGGCCGTCGAGCACCACAAGGATGACATTGTGCTTCATGGGGGAGAGCGCTCCGCAGCAATAGACTTGACTAAATTCCCCTGGAGGAACGAGGTCAAAAATGTGGGAGGGGGCTTGCTCCCGATGACGGTGGATCAGCTGATAAATCTGTTGAATGGCACACCGCTATCGGGAGCAAGCCTCCTTCCCACATTGGATTTCCAGTGGATTTCCAATGTGGGCGACAGGCTTATTTCATTTCTACGATGACCTGCTCGTTCCACAGCTGCGGCAGCTTCTTGGAGGTCGCTTCCCAGGCATCGGCATCCTTGATCGGTTGCGGATTGGCCTTGGTGTACTGCTCGCCCGGGATCAGGTTCTTGGCGATATCGGCCGGCAGTTTCAGATCGGTTTCAGCGCGGATAGGACGGGCATTGCCCTTCGCCAGATTGAGCTGGCCGGCATCGCTGAAGATGTACTCGCGGGTCAGCTTGGCGGCGTTCGGGTGCTTGGCGTATTTGTTGATGATGGTGGTGTAGCCGGATTTCACCGAGCCATCCGAAGGGATCAACACCACGTAGTCATCCGGGTTGGCCATCTTGGCCTTGTAGCTCAGGCCGTTGAAGTCCCAGACGATACCCACTTCGACTTCGCCTTTTTCCATGGTGGCGATGGTCGGGTTGGACAGCGAGAGGCGACCTTGCTGGGCGATCTTGGTGAAGAATTGCAGGCCCGGTGCGATGTTTTTCTCGTCGCCCTTGTTGGCGATGGCGGCGGCGAGTACCGCGTTGGACGCCTGGGCGGCGGTGCTCACGTCACCTACCGACACCTTGTACTTGCCGGTCTGCAGGTCAGCCCAACTGGTGGGAACCTCGGAGCCGTGCAGCAGCTTCTTGTTGACGATAAAGGCAATGGTGCCGGTGTAGGCCAGGGCCCAGTGACCGTCTTTGTCTTTGGCCCAGTCTGGCACCTGTGCCCAGGTGGAAGGCTTGTACGGCTGGGTGACTTCCTGCTTCACCGCGATGGGGCCAAAGGCCGCGCCAACGTCGCCGATATCGGCACTGGCGTTGTCTTTTTCGGCTTTGAACTTGGCGATTTCCTGGGCCGAGCTCATGTCGGTGTCGATGTGCTTGAGGCCATAGGTGTTGGCCAGGTCTGCCCAGGTGCCTTTCCAGTTGGCCCAGTCATCGGGCATGCCGACGCTGTTGATGGCGCCTTCCGCTTTCGCGGCGGCTTCGAGCGTTTTCAAATCGGTATCAGCGGCCATGGCGGCGGTGCACATGGCAAGGGTCGAGCCTAACAGTGATGCCAGGAAAAGCTGTTTCATCCGAAGCTCCTTTGGGCGTTTTCAACGCGGCGTTTTATATGAACGTTAGCGGTGGTTTGGTCTAGGTCAGCAATACCTGAGCCAATCTAGGCCCGATGGATGACAGTTTCATGTCGATGTCGTTTTCAAAGTGCTGATGTCGCTCAGCGCAGACTTAGCGTAGACCATGTCCAAGTGCCCGCAGCCAAAGGACTTGGCCGATGTATTGCAGGGTGTGCTGCAGGCAGCTTGTGGGAGCTGTCATCTGTCGGTCATCTGTAATGCCTAGGCTGGCACGCAACGGCAAAAGCCCAGATAGAGCACGTTTTGTGCACCCGAACGGTGCTGGTCTAGTCCAGATAGGTAACGTTGATGCGTGATGAGGCAATCAAGGCGGTAACCTCCATTGGCCTGGCGCTGCAAGAGCAGATCGACCATGGCCTGTTGCCGCCAGCCAGCAAGTTGCCCGCCGAACGCAAGCTCAGCGAGTTGTTTGGTACCACTCGGATTACCGTGCGGGAAGCCTTGTTACAGTTGGAGGCTCAAGGGCAGATCTATCGCGAAGAGCGTCGCGGCTGGTTCGTCTCGCCGCCGCGACTGGCCTATAACCTGATGCAACGCAGCCACTTTCACGCAATGGTCAGCGACCAGGGGCGTGTGGCCTGCACTGAAGTGATTTCAGCCCGGCTGCAACCGGCGTCGGCGGCGGTGTGTGCATGGTTGCAATTGCCGGCGCTGTCCAGCGTGATCCAGATTTGCCGTAGCCGCAGGATTGACGGGCGTCTGGTGCTGTACGTGGAGCACTACCTGAACCCCCGGTATTTTCCGGGGATCCTGGCGTGTGATTTGAATCAGTCGATGACCGAGTTGTATGCGCGCAAGTACGACTTGCACTATGGACGGGTGCGCTTTGAAATCGTGCCGACTTCACTGCCAGTGGAGGCCGCCGCCGCGTTGCGCGTGTCGGTGGGCAGCCCGGGCTTGCGCATCGCCCGGGTCAACTATGACCAGCACCAGCGCCTCATCGATTGTGACCTGGAGTTCTGGCGCCATGATGCGATTCATGTTGGGGTGGATGTCATGGCGTCAGCGTCTTGATCACCTGATCCACATTGGTTTCCAACTCGGTCACAGGGTCGGCACCGTCCACGTTCAACACCAGCAGTGTAGAGCCGCCGGCAGTGACAGCCGCTTTCACGGGCTCACTGGGTTGACGGTGATGCAGCACGACTGCCACGTCATTGTCCTTCAACTGCGCGCTGAGTTTTTGCAGCATTTCAGGCGTCCAGTCGGCATCGGGTCGCGCATCGGTGCTGACCACTTCCAGATTCAAGCTGCTGACCAGGTAGGCAAAGTGATCGCTCAAGCTGACCACGCTCAGGTTGTCGGCTTTTGCCAGTCGCGCCTCGCTGTCGGCGTTGAGCTTGAGCAGGCGTTGCTTGAGCGCGGCCAGGTTGGCGTCGATCTTCGGTTTGGCGCCCGGTGCCAGGCGGCTTAGGTCGGCGGCCATCACATCGGCCATGCGCCCCAGATTGTTGCTCGATTGCCAAGGTTGGCTGTTCAAACCGTCGGTGGCGCCGGGTTGCACGGCGATCCCTGGCAAGCCGCCGTCTACCGGGCGTGCGGCATCCACTTCCACGATACGGATATTGCTGCGACGCGCCACCGGGTACAGCGGGTCATCGGCCCACAGGGAACGCAGGCCGATGGCGGCGTCTGCGTCCTGTGCCAAGGTATTGAGTGCCGCAGCACCGCGGCCAGTAAAATAGGACACCTGGCGCGAGCCTGGCAGGTTGGCGGGGGCCGCACGTTCAAGCTGCACGTCGGTGCCTTTGAGCAGCACTTCGGCCAAGCCGTAGGTGATGGGCAGCGAGGCCAGGACCTTCACCGGTTTTACCGACTTGGCCTTGGTCAGTGCGGCATGACCGAGACCGTGGTTGGCCTTGAACTCCTTCGGATCGAAACCGTCAACGGCGGCCAGCGCCGAAAAACTGATCAAGCAAGCGATGGCCAGGGCCATTGGGCGAAAGACGGGGCGCATTATCCAAGATTCCCTTTGAGGCTGGGCACGGTGCCGCGGGCAATGGCGGCGAAGGCAAAGGCGATACCGGCAACCAGGATGATTGCGGCGCCGGACGGGATCGGCAGGTCGAAGATGATCGGCAGCAGGATCCCGCACAGGGTGCTGACGGTGGCGATGATGACCGACACCCAAAAGAACCCCTTGAGCGACTGGCTCAACAGGCGTGCCGCGGCGGCCGGAATCACCAGCAGCGCACCGACCAGGATCGCGCCGATGACCTTGACCGCCGCGACGGTGATCAGTGTCACCAGGATCACGAACAGATAATCCAGGGTTTTCACCGCGACACCACGCACCGCCGCCAACTGCGGGTTGAAACTGGCGAGCATGATGCGGTTGTACAGCGGCAACGCCAGGGCCATCACCAGCGAACCGACGATTGCCAATACCAATAAGTCGTTGCCATTGACCGTCAGCACCGAGCCAAACAGCACGTTCTCCAGAATATGCACATTGATCTTGCCGGCCAGGATCAGCAGCAGGCTGGCACCCAGTGCCAGGGAAACCGACAGGAACACGCCGATCAAGGTGTCCGGCGCCAGGCCGGTACGGTTGCGCAGGTAGTTCAGCAGGATGCCGAACAGCAGGCAGTAGCCGAACAGGCTGCCATAGGGCCCGGTGTAGGGTTCGCCGAGCAGGATGCCCACGGCCACGCCGGTCAGTGCGGCATGGCCGACTGCTTCGGAGAAAAACGCAAAGCGCTTGACCACCACCAGCGTACCCAAGCCGCCCAGTACCGGGCCGATCAGCAAACCGGCGAGCAGGGCGTTGACCACAAACCCGTAGGCCAGGGCTTCCGGCAGGTAGCCGGAAGAGGCCCAGCCCTGGATCATCAGGCGAAAGGCTTCATAACTCATTGCGCCGGGCTCCGAGGGTGAGTGGAGAACAGGGTCAGCAGGCGATCCGGGGTCAGCGCCTCTTTGGGCGTGGCGTCGAACAGCACCCGGCGGTTCAGACCGGTGACGCGGTCGGCCAGGCGGCCGACAGCTTCCAGGTCGTGCTCGATCCATAGCACAGTGATGCCGGCCAGGCGCCAGTCATTGAGCAAGCGTTCGAAGACCTGGATACCCGCTTCGTCGAGGGCCGACATCGGCTCATCCAGTACCAGCAATTGCGGCGCCGGGATCAGGCCCTGGGCCAGTAGGACGCGCTGGCGTTCGCCACCGGACAACGCGCCCATGCGGCGCTTGCGCTTGTCCTGCATGCCTACCCGTTCGAGCGCTTGGCCAATGGCGGCGGCGTAATGCCTGGACAGGCCCAGGAACGCCGGGCGGCGCTGGCACATGGCGGCCATGAAATCATCCACGGTCATCGGCAAGCCACGGTCAAACTCCAGTGCCTGGGGCACATAGCCGACGGTGCCGGGCGTGGTTGGCCATTCCAGGCTCAATCGGCCCTGGTGGGGTGTTTGCCCAAGCAGAGTCTTGATCAGCGAGCTTTTGCCGCCGCCGTTGGGGCCGACCAGCGCATGGATGCTGCCCGGCTGTACCTGGAAACTTACGCCATCAAGAATCACGGTGCGACCCAGGGTCAGCGAGACCTTTTCGAAGTTTAGGGTCGGGCCGACGCTGGCCAGGTTCAGTTGCTCTGCCGCCGTCATGCCCCCGACTCCTGGATCGCACGGACCACGGTGTTGAGGTTGCCGGTCATTTCCACTTCGTACTTTTCAGCGCTGTATTCGCCGTAGGAAATATGCGACAGCGGGTAGAGCTTGACCCCGGATTCACGCTGGATGGTGTCAACGTAGGTGGACGGGAAATCCATCTCCGAGAAGATCACCTTTACATCCAGGGCGCGCAGCTCATCGATGGTTTTCTTCAACTGGCTGGGGCTCGGCTCGATACCGTGGGCCGGCTCCACTACCGCAGTCACTTCCAGGCCAAACTCGCGCAGCAGGTAGTCATAGGCGGCATGCACTGTAGCTACGCGCAGGTCCGGGTTTGGCGCGCTGGTCAGCTTGGCCAGGGCGTCGGCGCGCATCTGGCGCAGGCGCTTGCCGTAGGCGCGGGCGTTCTGGGTGTAGGCCTTGGCGTTGTCCGGGTCGAGCTTGCCCAATTCGCGGGCGATGTTATTGACCTGGGCTATCGAGGCACTGATCGACAGGAAGGTGTGTGGGTTGACTACCTTGCCTGCGCCGCGTGCGGCATTGCCGGTGGCGGCCAGCAGCGGCACGTTGGCGTTGGCTTCGATTACCGGGATGTCCGGGCGCTCGCTGGTGGCGATCATGCGGTCGGCGAAGTCATCATGGCCGACGCCGTTGAGCACGATCACGTCGAGTGTGCCGATGCGCTTGATGTCTTCGGCGCGTGGCTCGTAGGCATGGGGGTTGAAGCCGGCCGGGATCAGCGGCACCACCTCAGCCTTGTCGCCGACGATATTGGCGACATAACTGTAATAAGGATGCAGGGTGATGCCGATACGCAGGCGCTTGGCTGCCTCGGCATTCGCCAGGGGAGCGAGCATCAGGCTGAGAAAGCTGACCAGCAACAGGCGCAACAGGGGCGATGAAATAGACATGGGCAATCGGTCTTCTCGTTCAGTGACGGTGCTGGCGGGTGACGCCGGCATCGAATTGCGCGACCACTTGCTGCCAGCCGGCTGCAATCAGCGCCTGGTCAGTGAGGTCGGAAGGGGCGGCGAGGTTGGCGCTGCGGTTGAGCCAGATATCCGGCTCGTTGCCCTGCACGCGCATCAGCAGCGAACCGCTGGTGGCCGGAACCTGGCTCAAACCCAGGTAGGCGGCCGGGGCCAGCAACTGCCAGCGATGGTCGCCACGGCTGACCGAACTGGCGTCCTGGGCAAAGGGCGCGAAGCCTTCCTTGGCCAGTTGCTCAGGCGTCGGCAGGGCGCTCTGCTCCTGCTGCAACAAGTGGATTTCATCCAGCGTCACCCGCAGGTCGGCATAGATGCCTTGTTCGGCGGCGCTCAGGTCGCGGCGGGCGTCCAACTGGTGGCTTGGCACGGCCGCGACTGCCTGGGTTTCACCATGCAGCGCCACCACCGTCCCCGCCACCGCCAGGATGATCAGGCACAACAGCAGCACATAGAGGGTTTCATGACCTGCACCGGCGGGGCGTACAACCTGTGTGGTAGTCATTGCGCCTGGATATCCGCTTGGTCGATTTCCACGACGTGGCCGGGGCCGGCATCAAACAACACGTAGAACTCGGCCGCAGGCTTCTTGAAGGTCAAGGTCGAATCCTCGCCGAGCTTGCCCGGCACCAGGATGGTTTCGTCGTAGCCGATCACATCCAGGGTCACACCGGGGGCGCCGCTGCCGTCGGAAAAACCGCCCTTGCATTGGATCTGCTCGCCGGGGATTTCCTTGCATTCGCACATCGGGTTATGGGCAAAGGCGGTGGTACTGAAAGCCGCGCACAGCAACAGTGCGGCGCGGGTCAGGCGCTTGAAGGTCATGGTTTGACTCCTTGCTTGTTCAGCCAGGCAATGGTGGCAGGCGAGGCCTGGCTCAGCGGGATGGAACCCTGGTGCATGCTGCCGTCCCAGCCTTCCATGGTCACCCACACTTCGGCGTCTACCGGTGTGCGTTCCGGCACCGGCAGGGCGGCGCCCATGCGGTACGGCGTACCAAAGAAGATGACCCCGGCGGCGCGCAGGCTGCGCGGCTTGCCGATGCGCAGGTAGGTGGCCTTGACCTGATTGGTGCAGGTGTCACACAGGGCGGCATTGAATAATTTCATCGGTCCGGCAGGGTCCGGCCGTGGGCCTTCATTGCGCAGCTCGGCGAGGGTCAGGCTCCACGGGCCGACCTGCACTTGCCCAGCCACGCGTTCGCCGATACCGGTATCCCCGCGAAACAGCGCGGCATCGGCGAAGTACTTGGGCATGAACCCCAGTGGCACGAGCAACAGCAAAATGTTGATATGGAAACGCCATTTCAGCCAGAAGGCGCGCAGGGGGGACGGCGGTACAGTCGCGACCTTGCTCATCGTTGGGCCTCCGAGGTTTCAGCCTGCATGGCCGGGATAGGCGCGGGTTGCCGCTGGGTCTTGGCTTCGCGCTTGAGGGCGTTGAGGGTGGCCAGGGCGGTGCGCTTGGTCCAGATCAGCAAGCCGCTCAGTACCATCATGCTCAGCACCAGGCCGAAGAATGCCCAGATCAACTTGATCCACAAACCGCCAAAGTCACCGGTGTGCAGCGGGCGCATGGATTCGGTGACGAACTCCAGCGCAGTACGGTCCGACAACAGGTTCGTGACGGCGATTTCACCGTCATAGGGGTTCAGTTGCGCAGTCTGGAACATCAGTGGGTACCAGCCACGGCCGCCGATCTGCAAATGGCTGTAGGCGTTGAACGGCAGGACCAGGAAAGAAGCCTCCAGCCCGGGGATGCGTTGGCTCGCAATCTTGATTGCGTCGTCCAGCGCAATCATCGGCGCGGGCACGCCAGGCCCGGAGGTTGGCACTTTCTCCCGGGCGATCACCGGTACGACCGGCTCGCTGGAGATGGAAATCTGGTTGTCGCCCAGGATCGCCTGGATCAGGAACCAGATGCCGGTGATGGAAATGACCGCGATAAACCAGATCGACCAGATACCGCTGAGGCGGTGGAAGTCTCCCCAGAAAATGCGCGCACCGTGGCGAAAACGCAGGGTTGGCTTGAAGAAACCTTTCCAGAAGCGCTTGTACACCACCAGGCCGGTGACCAGCGAGGCCAGCAGCGGCAAGCCAAGCAAGGACACCAGGTACCAGCCCCAGCTGTAGCCGTTGGTGAACGGCACCAGCCACCAGCCATGCAAGGCACGGGTGAATTGCTGGAAGTTGAACGACGGACTGATGCCCTGGATCGCTCCGGTATAGGGGTTGGCGTAGACCTCCACGGAACGTCCATCCGGGTAGCTGAGGTCGACACTCAGGGCGAAGTGCGATTCATCCGGGCGGCTGATGGATTGCACGATAGCCTGGGGTTCATCGCGCTTGATGGCGGCGATCACCTGGCCAAAGCTCAGCGGCTGGGCGTCATCCGACGGTTTGCTCGCACGGATATCCGGGTTGGCCAGCCAGACGATTTCCTGGCTGACCACCGCCAGGGTGCCGGTAACGCAGACGATCAGTACAAAGAACCAGATGGGCAATGCCAGCCAGCTATGCACGAGAAACCAGAGTTTGGAGCGTGACTTCTTCGACATGATTAATGAGGGTCTTGATCGGAGGGGGCAATGTAGGCCCGGAAAAGGCCAGTCGTAGCTTTTGCTGACGCGACGGGCTGTATCTAAATTAAGACGGATGAGAATGAGAAATCCCTAAGGCTTATATGAAAGAAAATGTTTCAGGTTCGCATCCAGGTGGCATTGAAAGGCTGATCGAACACGAAACATGTTTCATGCGATCACCCTGTCGCCGTTGATGGGGCAGGGCGGCTGGCTAGGATGGGCAGACACCGTCGAGCGAGCCCGCAAGAAAATGACTGCCAGAACCCTCTACGACAAACACATCGACTCCCATACGGTGTGCGCCCTGGATGAGCAGGGCCATGTTTTGCTTTATATAGACCGCCAGGTAATCAACGAATACACCAGCCCCCAGGCGTTCAGCGGCTTGCGCGAGGCCGGGCGCCCGGTGTGGCGCCCCGGCACGGCGCTGGCGGTGGTCGACCATGTGAACCCCACCACTCCCACGCGGGTCGCGACCATGCCGGATGCCGGCGCGGCGCGACAGGTGGCCTACCTGGCGGAAAACTGCCGGGATTTCGGCATCGAACTGCTGGATGTCCTCGACAAGCGTCAAGGCATCGAACACGTGATTGCGCCGGAGCAGGGGTTTATCCTGCCCGGTATGGTGATTGCCGCCGGTGACAGCCACACCACCACCTACGGCGCCCTCGGCGCATTCGGCTTTGGCATCGGCACCTCGGAAATCGAGCATCTACTGGCCACCCAGACCCTGGTCTATAAACGCTTGAAAACCCTGCTAGTGAGCGTCGATGGCGAGTTGGCGCCGGGCCTGACTTCCAAGGACGTGATCATGGCGCTGATCAGCCAGATCGGTGCATCCGGCGCCACCGGCTACGCCATCGAGTTCCGTGGCTCCACCATCGATGCCCTGAGTGTCGAAGCGCGCATGACCATCTGCAATATGGCCGTGGAGGCTGGCGCCCGCGGCGCGTTCATGGCGCCGGATGACAAGGTGTTCACCTACCTCAAGGACAAGCCTCGCGCCCCCCAGGGGGCACTTTGGGAACAAGCCCTGCGTCAATGGCGCACGCTGCGCAGTGACGAGGCCGCGGTGTTTGACCGCGAAGTCCAACTGGATGCCGCCACCCTGGAACCCATGGTCACATGGGGCACCAGCCCCGACCAGGCCGTGCCCATTGGCGCCCGCGTGCCCGACCCGCAGCACGTCAGCGACCTGATCCTGCGCCAGGGCATGCGTCGCGCCCTCGATTACATGGGCCTGGAGCCCGGCATGCCGCTGAGCGATATCGTCATCAGCCATGCATTTATCGGTTCCTGCACCAACGCGCGCATCGAAGACCTGCGCGACGCCGCCCGCGTGGTGCGCGGCAAACAGGTGGCCGAGCATGTACGGGCGATGATCGTACCGGGCTCCACGCAAGTCAGGGACCAGGCCGAAGCCGAAGGGCTGGCCGCGATCTTTATCAACGCTGGTTTCGAATGGCGTCAGTCGGGCTGCTCGATGTGCCTGGCGATGAACGACGATGTACTGGCCCCCGGCGACCGCTGCGCTTCGAGTACCAATCGGAATTTCGAAGGCCGCCAAGGCGCGGGCGCACGCACTCACTTGATGAGCCCGGCGATGGTCGCCGCTGCCGCCATCACCGGCCGGCTCACCGATATCCGCGACCTGGGAGAGCGCCCATGAGCCTGCAACCCTTCACCCTGGTCACAGGCAAGGCCGCACCGATGCTGGCGGCCAATATCGATACCGACGTGATCATGCCCAAGCAGTTCCTCAAGGGCATCGATCGCGATGGCCTGGACCGTGGGCTGTTTTTTGACCTGCGTTTTTTGCCGTCCGGTGCGCCAGATCCCGAGTTTGTGCTTAATCAACCGGCCTGGCAGGGCGCGAACTTTATGGTAGTGGGGCCGAACTTCGGCTGTGGTTCCAGCCGCGAGCATGCGGTGTGGGGCCTGAAGCAAATGGGCATTCGCGCCTTGATCGGCAGCAGCTTCGCCGGAATTTTCCATGACAACTGCCAGCGCAACGGGCTGTTATTGATCACTCTGGAACAGACGGTGTTACACCGGCTTGCGCAAACCATCAGTCAAGCGGGTCAGGCGCAGATCACTATTGACCTTGAGGCCCAGCAGATCCGTCTGGCGGATGGTCAGTTGATCCCGTTCCAGATCGACACCTTGCGCAAAACGGCACTGTTACTCGGCCTGGATGCAATCGGGAGCACCTTGCAGCGCAGCGAGCAGATCAAGGCATTTGAGCGCCAGCACCTGGCGACGAAGCCCTGGCTCGGTTGACACCGGGTGCCTTGTCGACTTAAGTGGGACCGACATGGGCGTCGGCTTACTCAAGGAAAGTTCGTAACATGGATGTGCTGAACGTTGATCCTCAACCGACCCTGTCGACCCGCAACGCACGCCTGATCATCTTTGCCCGCGGCGTGTCGGATTTCGGTGCGTTCCTCAATATGGTGGCGCTGTCCACTTATGTGTACTGGCTCAGCCAGAGCGTAGTGTTTGTCAGCATCTTCCTGGCGTGCCGGGTCACCGGCGGGATTGTTGCCAGCCTGTTTGGCATTCCGTTTTTTCGTCGGTTTGCCGGGCGTGGGACGTTGGCAGGATTGGACTTGGTCCGGGCGCTGTTACTGACGCCGCTGCTGGTGTTGTTACCGGCCCATCAACTCACCCTTCTCCCCTTTATCGCCTTTGGTATCGGCCTGTGCAATTCGCTGTTTGCCATTGGCCTCAACAGTCAGTTGCCCACCTGGGTCGCACTTGAGCAGCGAGTCAATACCAACGCATGGATCACCTCGGCGGCCGCCACTGGCGCGGTCTTCGGTAGTTTGCTCTCGGGCTTGCTGATCGCCACGGGCGGATTTGAAGCGGTGTTTGCCGTCAACATCGGTACCTATGTGATTGCCGCTTGCCTGGTCTTGCCGTTGCGCGCGTTGTATAGCGTTGCTGTCACCGCCCATCGCGGGCTCGCCGCCGAATGGCACGAACTGACCAAGGGGCTGCGCGGTGCGCCTGTGCTGGCCGCGATGTTGCTGATCAGCATGCTCGACACCCTCGGCAGCGCGGCGCATAACGTCGGCTGGCCAGTGCTGTCGCAGTACATCTCGCCGGACACGGCCAAGACGGTCATGGGCTATCTGCTGGCCGTGTGGGCCTGTGGCAAGTTTGTTGGCGCGCGCATCGCCAGCGCGGTGTTGAAAGGCTGTGGCACTCAAGGCATGGAGCGTTTGTTCATGCTCGGTGTGGCGTTGATGTCCAGTGGCTTTATCCTGACTTTCCAACAGACCGAACTGTGGCTGGCATTGCTGCTGGTGGTGTGGGCGGGGCTGGGCGACGGGTTGTCCGAGGTGGCATTGATCTCCCGTGCGCAAAGCGAGCCCGATAGCTTGCGCTTGCCGCTGTTCAGCCTCTTGACCTTGATCCAGATGGCCGGATTCGGCGTGGGCATGCTGGTGGTCGGGCCGTTCTATGTGACGTGGACGCCGGCCCAGGTGATCGTGTTGTTTCATGGGCTGCCATTGACCGCGTTGGTGGTCATGACGATATGGTTGGGCTGCACCGCCCATCGGAGGGTCAGATCGACAAACCCTTGAAGTGCTCCTGTAGAAACTCCACACAGGCCCTCAGTTTGCCGGAGTAGGCCAGGCGTGTCGGGTACACCGCCCACACGTTGGCGCTCTGGGTGTAGTCGTGCAGCACCTGTACCAGTTGGCCTTGCTCCAGCAACGGCTTCACGTCCCACATAGAGCGCAGCAGTACACCGCGCCCGTCCAATGCCCACTGCAACACGATCTCGCCGTTGTTGGAGGACAGCGGCCCGCGAACGCGCACGCTGTGCGCTGTGCCGTCACGCTCCAGGTTCCAGATGCCGAAGGCGTTATCGCGCTCCTTGATCACCAGGCAGTCATGGTGCTCCAGGTCGCTCAATTGCCGCGGCGTACCCCGGCGTTGCAAGTAGGACGGTGCGGCGCACAGCACTCGACGATTGCTCACCAGACGCCGGCCGATGTGCTGGCCGGGGATGTCATCGCCCACCCGAATCTCCAGGTCGAAGCCTTCGCTGACGATATCCACCACGCGGTCGAACAGGTCCAGGCGGATGTCCAGTCCTGGGTATTTTTCCGCCAGCAATGACAGGGCCGGGGCCACATGGTTGCGACCGAAGCCGAAGCTGCTGCACAAGTGCAGGTGCCCACGGGGGCTGTCATGGGCGTCGGACAGTTCCTCCGAGAGTTGCTGGAAGTCTTCGAGGATGCGCACGGCCCAACGCTGCACCCGTTCGCCGTCTTCGGTCAGGGCTATGCGTCGGCTGGTGCGGTGCAGCAGGCGCGTGGCCAGGGTGGTTTCGAGGATCTGGATACGCTTGCTGACATAGGCCGGGGACAAGCCCAGTTCGTCGGCGGCTGCGGCAAAGCCGGCCTTGCGGATCACGGTGAGCAATACCCGCAGGTCTTCGGGCAGGGGCACGGTGGCTTTTTTGTTCGTCATCGCAGGCAGGTGTGGGAGGGTGAGTCGCCAGGATAGCATCGGTTGGGGAGGCCGCTGTGCGCGGGTAGCGGCCACGACGGGAGTCCACAGCTCATTTGGCTGCGCGAAGGAAGGGCAGGGCTTCACTCAACAATAACTCCGGCGCCTCTTCGGCTATGTAGTGCCCGGCCGGTACCGCCTTGCCATGTACGTTAGTGGCGACTTTCTGCCATTCTCCGAGTGGGTCGAAACAGCGGCCGACGGTGCCGTCGGCGCCCCATAACACCAATAGAGGCAGATTCAGATGATGGCCGGCGTCGATGTCAGCCTGGTCATGTTCCAGGTCGACGCTCGCGGCAGCGCGGTAGTCCTCGCAGATACCGGTGGCGGTGCCGGGCAATGTCAGGCAGCGCAGGTACTCGGCGAAGGCTTCGTCGGTGAACGGCTTGAGCCCGGCGCTGCGGCTGCCCATGACGCTGCGCAGGTACAACTCGGGGTTAGCTTCGATCAGGGCTTCCGGCAACGGCGCCGGGCGGATCAGGAAGAACCAGTGCCAGTAGGCGCGGGCGAAGGCTTCATCGGTCTGGGCGTACATCGCCAGGGTTGGCGCGATATCCAGCAGCACCATGCGCTTAACGGCCTTGGGGTGATCCAGGGCCAGGCGATGGGCGACGCGGGCGCCACGGTCGTGGGCCAGTACCGAGAAGGTGTCGAAGCCCAGGGCCTGCATCAGTTCGACACCGTCCCGGGCCATTTGCCGTTTCGAATAATGGGTGTGGTGTTCGTCGGCCGGTGGCTTGCTGCTGTCGCCATAACCGCGCAGGTCGGCAGCCACCACGCTGAAGTGTTCGGCCAATTGCTCGGCGACTTTATGCCAGATGACATGGGTTTGCGGGTGCCCGTGGAGCAGAAGCAGGCCGGGGCCTGTACCGCCTCTGCGGTAGTTGATGTCTACGCCGTTGACGTGGCACTGGTCTTTCTCAAAGCCGGCGAACATGGAGTGACTCCTTGTGATGATGACCTGCATCCTGGAATCACACGGCGGTTGGGGCAAGGGGAAAAGTGTGGGGGGGATGTTCATGAAGTGTGTAGAAGCCCGGCCCTTCAAACAGAGGAGGTCCTATGTGGGAGGGGGCTTGCCCACGATAGCGGTCTGCCAGTTGAACATGCGCTGGCTGGCACACCGCCATTGGGACATAGGTATCTACACATTGGATCGTGTTGACTCGCTGCTTGCTCTTGCTCTTGCTCTGCTTTTGATCTTAGGCGCCCCGTTAAACCACGCTGGCCGGAATTCGCCATGGATTTTGGGGGTGGCTGAGCGAGCTGCCCGCGCCATGGATGGCGCGGCGGCCCAACCATGGCGGATTACGGGCACACCGAGCCTGGGCGAGGTGCCGAGTGGTGGGGCAAGAGCGTTTCGGTTACTTTTGCCTGGGCCGGCATTCCGGCTTTTCAAAAGTGACCCGCTGTAAAAGCGGAACCCTAAGTGGCCGTTGCCCAAATAACGGATATGTACTCGGTCTGATCCAGCATCCTGGTCGGCTGTCAGGCCGCCATCGGGAGCCAGTCGAATCGTCGCACCGCCCCTCCCACATTTGGATCGTAGAGTATCAGTTAGATAGCGGTTGGCTGCCAGGCTCCAGGGAGAGCAAGCTTTTTCCCTGAAGGCCCCGCCAAAGTTGTGTAGATACCCATGCCACTGGGGGCAAGCTCCTCCCAACTCCAATGTGCACTACGGTTTGAACATCTCCATGGCACGCTGGCGGATTTGCTCCTCGGTCAGGTCTTCCTTGTGTGTAGCCAGGAACCACAGGTGCCCGAACGGATCCTTCACACTCGCAGATCGGTCGCCATAGAACTGGTCCTGCGGCGTGGACACTTCGATGGCGCCGGCCTCAATGGCTCGTGTGAACTGTGCATCTACATGCTCGACATACAGGTGCAACCCGACACTGGGGTGTGTATCCGGGTTGCGCAAAGCCGTTTCATCGCAAGGGGTGCCGAGCATGATCACCGCTTCGCCAATACGCAGCTCGGCGTGGCCGACCCTGCCGTCGGGCATGTCCAGTCGCATGGACACGGTGGCGCCAAAGGCTTTCTGGTAGAACTCGATCGCCTCAGCAGCTTTATCAATTCCCAGATAGGGGGTAATGCCGTGATAACCGTCGGGAATAGGTTTAACGCTCATAACGTTCTCCTTGATTGTAGTTATGGAGTGACAGCCTTTTCACTATAGGTCACGCCGCAGCGCCCCTCCCACCATTTGATCGGGCTTACAGCTCGGTATCCAGCGTGGGCTCCAACAGCTGGGCACCGGGGCCGCGCTCGCCCAGTTGGTCATCCTGGTTGCGCAGCGGGCACGCCTGCATCGACAGGCACCCACAACCGATGCAGCCATTGAGCTTATCTCGCAACCGCATCAGCTTGTTGATGCGCTCGTCCAGGTCTTCACGCCACAACGCCGACAGGCGCTCCCAGTCGTGAGCGTTCGGCGTACGCCCATCGGGCAGCGTCTGCAATGCTTCGCCAATGGTCGCCAGTGGAATGCCCAAGCGCTGGGCGATCTTGATCACCACCACCCGCCGCAGTACGTCCCGTGGATAACGCCGTTGGTTGCCGGCATTGCGATTGCTCTTGATCAGCCCCTTGGATTCGTAGAAGTGCAGGGCGGTGACCGCCACACCGCTGCGGGCCGCCAGCTGACCGACGCTGAGTTCCTTGTTGAGCATGAAAAACTCCCAGACAGTGCTTGACCTCGACTTAACTAGAGGTTTTACCCTGCGTGGCATCGAGTCGCAAGATTCTGCCTACAAAGAAAGGGGCGTATTCATGCAGGTATCAGAGAAAAATCGCAGCTTCACCCAATTGATCGAATTTCACATCGAACCCCGTCAACAATCCGCCCTGGTGGCAGCCTTGACCACCCAGAGCGAGCGCCTGGCCGACGGCCATGGCGGCTTTTTGAGCGCTAGCGTACAGGTCAGCGATGATGGTCGGCGGGTGCTCAATTACCTGCAATGGCAATCCCGCGAGGCCGGTGAGGCAGCCTTCAAGTGCTTTGAGCAGGGCGATGCGGATTTCTGGACGCTGATCCGCTCTCACCAGGCCACGGCCGTGACCTTCGGTTCGTTCCAAGTGCTGCGCAGTTTTGAGCGCAGCCAGGACGATGCGTTGCACTGCCGGCTAAATGGATAGATGCAGCATTCGCTCGCCTTGCAGGTTTTTCCCTGGCCGGCGCTTGTTCACTGCCAACTCGCCGATCTTGATCAGGCGCGTGCGCGTCACATTGCGGCTCAAGCCCAGCAGGTTGGCAGTGTGCACCTGGTTGTAATGGCTGAAGTGGTAAGCGGCGCGCAATAGCTCGTCCTCGACCTTTTCGTGCAGGGCGCCGGCCTGCTCCTCGAAGAGCTTTTGAAACGTTCGTGCCAGCAGGGCTTCGGCGCTGTTATCGGAGCCATGCCGGCTGTCGTCCTGGCGCTTGATGCGCAGGTTCGACAGGCGCAGGTCGTCGCGCTCGATCACGCCGTTGCGGCAGGTCAGCAGCGTGTGGTGAATCACGTTTTCCAGCTCGCGAATATTGCCCGGCCAGCTGTAGCTACGGAGCTTGTGCTCAGCTTCGCGGCTGATGGTGGCCAGGCCGTAGCCCAGGCGCCGGCTATAGGTTTCGATAAAGTGCCGGGTCAACGGCAGGATATCGCCGGGGCGCTCGCGCAGTGGGCTGAGCTCCAGGCTGACCACGTCGAGGCGGTAGTAGAGGTCTTCGCGGAAGTGCCCGGCGTTGATGGCCTTTTCCAGTTGCACGTTGGTGGCGGCCAAGACCCGCACATCGATAGGAATGCTCTTGCGCGACCCCAGGCGCACTACTTCACGCTCCTGCAACACCCGCAGCAACTTGACCTGAATGGTCATCGGCAAGTCACCGATTTCATCGAGAAACAAAGTGCCGCCGTCCGCTTCTTCGAACCAGCCGGCCTTGGCGCAAAGGGCTCCGGTAAACGCGCCTTTCTCGTGGCCGAACAGCTCGGCCTCCACCAGGGATTCAGAGAAGGCTCCGCAGTTCACCGCCACGAACCGCCGGTTGCGCCGTGCGCTGAGGTTGTGGATATGCCGAGCCACCAGTTCCTTGCCGGTGCCGGTCTCGCCGATGATCAGTACGCTGGCTTCGCTCGGCGCCACTTGCCGGATATGTTCGAGCAACGCCTGGGATTTGGAGTCTTCGAAAACCTGGGCCGTGGCGGGGATCGACGTCGCGAGGGCGGGCGAGGGCGGGCGGGTCAAAAGCTGCATGGGCACCTCTGTTTGAAATGGAGCGTCGGGATAGGCAGGGACGGGTTCATATCGTCGGGGGGTTAGGTATAGAATGATATGGTTATTCCGTAAACGAACGTATATCTATATTTATAAAGCTAAAATGAATAAGTAGAAGGTGCTATCTGGTAGGCCGTAACGGTTGATAGCGACTATCACGGACGGTGATTTTTCACCGCGAAGGGGCGGGAGTAGCCTGTGTTCATTGACTTGAAACCACCTTCGCAGGGCCTCTGCCATGAACCGTTTGCTCGCTGTTTCTTTTTTACTTGTCACCTCTGTCCTCGCAGGTTGTGCGTCCCAGCCGTCACCGGAGCTACGGCCTTATACCGCGGAAGAAACCAGACAATTGGCTCTGGAAGCCCTGGGCCGCCGTGGTTTGTCGTTTGACGACTATCAACGCCAGCGCGCGGCGTTGCTTGGTCAGCCACCGCAACCCTTTGGTTTTGATCACCACGGTGAAATGAACGCCGAGCGCAGCGTCGTCGTGCATGGTCGTCCCAGTTGAGCCCGCTTCCTGCGGCAAAAAGCCCGAGGCTTCCCACAAGGAACCTCGGGCTTTTTGTTTGCCATGGGGCTACCTCAGCCTGTTAAGCTGAATTTCAGGAGCGTTCCTACGCACATTTAAACAAAGTGGTCCTTCTTTAATGGCACTCGATCAGTTAAACCTGACGACCTCTGTTCTGGTCGATGCCTCCTGAGACGCTGCTCTCGGGAATACGCTCTGCGAGTTTTTAACGTCATGAATAAACGTCCGTTGTATTTCGACTATGCCGCCACCACACCGGTGGATGAGCGGGTTATCCAGGTGATGGTCGAGTGTCTGGGCTTCAATGCCAATTTCGGTAACCCTGCGTCCAGTTCCCATGCGTTCGGCCAGGCTGCTCGGCATACGGTTGAGCAGGCGCGTCGCCAGGTCGCCGAGTTGGTCGGCGCCGAGCCCGAGCAGATCGTCTGGACCTCCGGTGCTACAGAATCCAACAACCTGGCGCTCAAGGGCGTGGCCCAGGCCCGTGGTGTGGCGGGTGGGCATATCATCACCAGCCAGATTGAGCACAAGGCCACGCTGGACACCGCGCGGCAATTGCAGGACGCCGGCGTGGCGGTGACTTACCTGGTGCCGGATGCGCACGGCTTGATCAGCGTCGATGCCGTCAGCGAAGCCCTGCGCGAGGACACCTTCCTGGTCTCGCTGATGCTCGTCAATAACGAACTGGGCACCCTGAATGACATCCCAGCCATCGGCGCCCGTGTGCGTGAGCATGGCGCTTTGTTGCATGTGGATGCGGCGCAAGGGGCGGGCAAGGTGGCCATTGATCTGGCCCTGTGGCCGGTGGACTTGATGTCGTTCTCAGCGCACAAGCTGTACGGCCCCAAGGGTATCGGCGCGTTGTACGTCGGGCCTCGGGCACAGCAGAGGGTATTGGCGCAGATTCACGGTGGTGGTCATGAAGGGGGCTTGCGTTCCGGCACCCTGGCGACCCATCAGATTGCGGGTATGGGCACAGCATTCGCCTTGGCGGCGGCGTCCTTCGCTGATGAGAAGGCCACGATTGTTGCGCTGCGCCAGCGCCTGCTGGACCAACTGGCGTCAGTCGCCGGCCTGCGTCTCAATGGCAGCCCCACCCAGCGTATTCCACATACCCTCAGCCTGACGTTCAGCGAAGGCGAATTCAATTCCGCCGCGCTGAGCGCGGGCGTTGCCTTTTCCGCGACTTCCGCGTGCAATTCTGCAAGCAACGCGCCGTCCCATGTGCTCCTGGCCTTGGGGCATGATGCTCGCAGCGCCGGACGCACTATCCGTTTGAGCCTGGGCCGGTTTACCACCGAACAGGACATCGACGAAGCGGCACGGCTGATCAAGGCTGCACTGGCCAGCGCGCCGGCGTTTTGGGCGGTCTGATTTATCATTTGCAGTACATAACAATTATTAGTGGTTAGCAGGAGACACAATGAGTACGCAGCCTTTGACCCATGGAACGGTTCCCCAGCGCCTGGCGCATACCCGTGAACTGATGCACCGCGAGGGCATTCATGCCCTGCTGGTGCCATCGGCCGACCCACACTTGTCCGAATACTTGCCGGGTTACTGGCAAGGGCGCCAATGGTTGTCAGGGTTTCATGGTTCGGTGGGGACACTGATCGTCACGGCGGATTTCGCCGGGGTCTGGGCTGATAGCCGCTACTGGGAACAGGCGACCAAGGAACTCAAGGGCAGCGGTATCGAGTTGGTCAAACTGCAACCGGGCCAACCTGGGCCGCTTGAGTGGCTGGCCGAGCAAACCCCGGAAGGCGGGGTGGTGGCCGTGGATGGCGCGGTCATGGCCGTGGCCTCGGCGCGTACGCTTGGTAGCAAGCTGGCCGAGCGCGGTGCACGTTTGCGTACCGATATCGACCTGCTCAACGAGGTCTGGCAAGACCGCCCGGCGCTGCCGAACCAGCCGATCTACCAGCATCTGCCGCCCCAAGCCACCGTCAGCCGTGGCGAGAAACTTGCCGCATTGCGCGCCAGCTTGAAAGATAAGGGCGCCGATTGGCATTTCATCGCGACACTGGATGACATCGCCTGGTTATTCAACCTGCGCGGCGGTGATGTGTCGTTCAATCCGGTGTTCGTGTCCTTTGCGTTGATCAATCAACAGCAGGCCACCTTGTTTGTGGCGCTGGGCAAGGTCGATGCCGAACTGAGGGCCGTGCTTGAGCAGGATGGCGTGACCTTGCGCGACTACAGCGACGTGGCCGATGCGCTGCGTGCCGTGCCGTCGGGTGCAAGCTTGCAGGTGGACCCCGCACGCGTGACGGCAGGCTTGCTGGAAAACCTCGACGCTGGCGTCAAGCTGGTGGAAGGTCTGAACCCGACCACGCTTGCCAAATCGCGCAAGAGCCTGGCGGACGCGGAACATATCCGCCAGGCGATGGAGCAGGATGGCGCGGCATTGTGCGAATTTTTCGCCTGGCTCGATAGCGCCCTGGGCCGCGAGCGCATTACCGAACTGACTATCGACGAACACCTGACCGCTGCGCGTACCCGTCGCCCTGGCTATGTGTCGCTGAGCTTCAACACCATTGCCGCGTTCAACGCCAATGGCGCCATGCCGCACTACCACGCCACCGAAGAAGAGCACGCGCTGATCGAAGGGGATGGCTTGTTGTTGATCGACTCGGGTGGCCAATACCTGGGTGGGACCACCGACATCACGCGGATGGTGCCCATCGGTACGCCGAGTGCAGAGCAGAAACGCGATTGCACACGGGTGCTCAAGGGTGTGATTGCCCTGTCCCGTGCGCACTTCCCCAAAGGCATTCTGTCACCGTTGCTGGACGCCATTGCCCGTGCGCCGATCTGGGCCGAAGGGGTGGACTACGGCCACGGCACAGGTCATGGCGTAGGTTATTTCCTCAATGTGCATGAGGGCCCGCAGGTCATTGCCTACCAGGCCGTTGCTGCGCCACAAACGGCGATGCAGCCGGGGATGATTACTTCGATTGAACCAGGTACTTATCGTCCTGGCCGTTGGGGCGTGCGTATTGAAAACCTGGTACTGAACCGTGAAGCGGGCAAGACCGAGTTTGGCGAATTCCTCAAGTTCGAAACCCTGACCCTGTGCCCGATTGATACCCGTTGCCTGGAGCCGTCGCTGCTGACGGCAGACGAGCGCGAGTGGTTCAACGCCTACCACGCCCAAGTGCGTGAGCGCTTGAGCCCGTTGCTCAGTGGTGCGGCGCTCGAGTGGCTGCAGGTGCGCACTGTGGCTATTTGATTTGTTGCAGCCGGCGCGTGCCGGCTGCAAGCGAAATCTAGCTGAGGGCTTCGCGCACAAAGTCCAGACGGTCCTGGCCAAAGAACAGCTGATCGCCCACAAAAAAGCTGGGGGCACCGAACACGCCGCGTTTAACGGCTTGTTCGGTGTTGTCCTTGAGGGTGTTCTTGACGGCTTCGTCATTGGACAGGGCCAGTACTTGCCCTGGATCGAACCCCTGTTCGCTGAGTACGCTGGCCACCACCTCGGGATCGCCCAGGTGACGGCCTTCTACCCAGAGCGCACGGAACAGGCAATCGATAAAGTCGAGGAAGCGCTCAGGCTGGTGGATTTGCATGCCGGTGATTGCGCGCATCAGTACCAGTGTATTGATGGGGAAGTGCGGGTTGAACCTAAGTGTCACGTTGTAGCGTTTGGCGTACCGCGCCAGGTCATCCAGCATATAGCGCCCCTTGGCCGGCACCATGATCGGTGAGGCATTGCCAGTGGCTTTGAATACGCCACCCAACAGCATCGGGCGATACACCAGCTGTGCGCCGGTTTCGGCGCAGAGAGCCGGCAGCTGGGTGTAGGCCAGGTAAGTGGCAGGGCTGCCCAGATCGAAGAAAAACTCCAGGGTTTTACTCATGGTCGATACTCGCTGCTTATTGTTATAGGGGCGTGCTACCAGGGTTCGTTCCAGGGGCGCAGATCCAGTTCGAACGTCCACGCGTCACGTGGCTGGCTATGCAGGTACCAGTAGTTGTCGGCAATGTGGTCTGGGTTGAGAATGCCGTCCTGGTCCTTGAGGGCGTATTTTTGCGGGAAGTTCTCGCGAATGAAGTCGGTATCGATGGCCCCGTCGACCACTACATGGGCGACGTGGATGCCCATCGGGCCTAATTCCCGCGCCATGCTTTGGGCGAGGGCGCGAATACCGTGCTTTGCACCGGCGAACGCGGCGAACCCTGCGGCTCCGCGCAAGCCCGCAGTCGCGCCGGTGAACAGGAGGGTGCCGCGGTTACGGGTGACCATTCGCTTGGCAACTTCACGTGCATTCAAGAAACCGGAAAAACACGCCATTTCCCAGATTTTGAAATATTTGCGTGGGGTTTCTTCCAGAATGCTGCAAGGCACGTTGGCGCCGATGTTGAAGACAAACGCTTCAATAGGCCCCAGTTCGGTCTCGATTTGCTCGACCAGTGCGACAACGTCTTCTTCTTTACGTGCGTCACAGGCAAAGCCGTGGGCCTCACCGCCTGCCGATTGGATACTGTCTACCAGGGGTTGCAGTTTGTCGGCGCTGCGCCGGGTAACGCAGGCAATGTAGCCTTCGCGGGCAAAGCGCTTGGCGATGGCGCCACCGGTTGCGTCACCTGCACCGACTACCAATACGACTTTCTTGTTGTGCGTCATGGGAACTCCATTGGATCGATGATCGAGCAGGAGTTTAGCCGCCGTGTCGCAAAAGGCATTTGGAATGTGGTGGGAATTTGAGACGAGCAGCCAAGAGAGGCTGCTCGGCAGCTATTTACAGATGACGATCATACTACGGCTGGTATAGCCGGCAGGATTGAGGCCGAAGGGATAGTCCCCAGGCTCCTCGGAGTTGTCGCCGGATTTGGCGATCACTCGATAACCCTTGGCGCCGCATGAATTGGCTGCACTGGTGTAGCACTGGTCCCAGGAGGAGGACAGGCCAGAACAGTTGATGTGCAGCCCTTTTTTGCCCCGTTTCACTTCTGTTTTTGTGGTTGCAGCACAGCCAGCGATGCCCACAACCAGCAACAGTATCAAAATTCGTTTCATTCCCATCCTTAATAGCCGCTCCGCAAAAGAACAGAGCCACTTACTCGCTCTCGAGCGTAGCGTTCATGCTGTCCGTGTCGAAATTCTCCATGAATGACATTCGGTTACGGCTTAAACATGGCCTAAATGAGCGGCAAATACCAGAGCTGTTGTTAAAGAGGTCAGTCGGCGGGCACCAGCGGTTGTGATTCGTTGCGCATCGTCAAAGTGGCGCCCACGGAAGCCAGGATAATGCAGGTAATCGCCAGCCACTGGGCGAGGGATAGGTGCTCATGCAGGAAGAACAGGCCGGAGAGAGCGCCGAACGCCGGTTCGATACTCATCAGCGTACCGAACGTGCGTGCGGGAAGGCGAGTCAGTGCGACCATCTCCAACGTATAGGGCAAGGCCGTCGACAGAATCGCAACGCCAATGGCGATAGGAATCAGGGCGGGCGTCAGCAATGCGGCGCCGGCATGCACGATGCCGATCGGCGCTACGAACAGGGCTGCAATCATTACGCCGAGGGCGGCGGTCTGGATACCGTTGTCATTCCCCGCCTTTTGGCCAAACAGGATATAGAGCGCCCAGCATACGCCTGCTCCGAGCGCGTAAGCGGCCCCAGCCCAGTCGATACCGCTGCTGGTCTCGCCCATTGGGATTAGAAGGAGCAGACCGATGGCAGCGAGGGCAATCCAGAGGAAGTCGACTGCTCGCCGCGACGCGTAGATAGCGACGGCGAGCGGGCCTGTGAATTCCAGTGCTACAGCAATTCCCAAGGGCACGGTGCGCAGGGACATATAGAAGAGGAAGTTCATGCCACCCAGCGCCATTCCTTAGATGATCACTGTGCGCAGGGACTTAGCCGTCAGCTTGGCGCGCCATGGGCGTAATAGAAGCAGCATGATCACGCTGGCGAAGATCAAGCGCAGGGTAGTAGTGCCTTGCGCGCCGACAATAGGAAACATGCTCTTGGCCAGTGAGGCACCGGATTGGATGGATGCCATAGCGATCAACAGCAGGCCGACGGGAAACAGTGCGCAGGCCAGGCCGCGGGGAGGGGAGGTCATTGGAGGTGTTCTTCCGAAGTCATAGTCGATGAGCAGATGTCGCTATGATGCTTAACTGTTCAGTAATGAGCAATATATTGCTCAATTTGCCGTTTAAGTCTTTCGATATAGAAGGATCATAGAGTTTGCAGCTGTATTGATAGAAAACCTGAATTAAGCCTTGACGGCAAAATTTGAAAGCCTATAATTCGCCCCACTTCCGGCGCAGTCGAAACGGAAAACTCTTTGGTAAACAACGAGTTATGAAGTTTTCGGCAGCAAGTTGCTTCAGTTCATCGAAGCCAA
>NZ_JAHSTT010000018.1 GCF_019145205.1 Pseudomonas khavaziana | reverse complement strand
AGCCTGGGCGAGGTGCCGAGTGGTGGGGCAAGAGCCCTTTGGTTACTTTGGGCTCTTTTCCAAAGTGACCCGCCGTCAGGGCGGAACCAATAGCCGCCGTTACCGCAGCAATGGATATGTACTCGGTATGATCCAACATCCTGGTCGGCCCTGAGGCCGCCATCGGGAGCAAGCCCTCTCCCACAGGTACAGCGCCATACCAAAAATTGTGTAGATACCTGTAGCCCCTGGGGCGAGCCCCCTCCCACATGTTTACCGAGTGCAGTCAATCAGACCGCCACGAAATCAAGTTCCCTCGTCGCAAATTCAGGGGCACGCCAGAGCTGCCCTCCCCCTGATCGATACCAATGATCAGGCGGTTGACCCAAGTGATTGGACGCTCTGCCCGCCAGCTTCTAACCTGACGGCCTGCACCATCAAAGAAGCCTGCCATGATCGTTCGTCCAAAGCCCAACCTCCTGGGTATCCTGTTTTCCCTCAAGGGCTCGATTGCCAAGCGCATTGCCTGGCGCAGCCTGATGGTCACGCTGCTCGCTTCAGTGATCGTGCTGGTGGAAACCCTGCACCCGGCGTACTTTTCCAAGGTCAATGCCACACCTTTCACCTTGCTGGGTTTGTCGTTGTCGATCTTCATGAGCTTTCGCAACAATGCTTGTTACGACCGCTGGTGGGAGGGCCGCAAACAGCTTGGGCAAATGATCATTGAGGTGCGCTCGCTGATCCGCGAAACCCAGGTGCTGGGCGACTCCGGCGAGCGTACCGGCTTGTTGCGCGGCCTGTGCGGTTTTGCCCACGGCCTGATCGCCCATTTGCGCCATGAAGATGAAACCCGCGCGATAGTGTCCTGGATTGCGGTGCAAGCCAGTCACCCCAACCTGCCTGACAGTGTTCTGCAAACACTCGGTGCGCGGTTTTCCGTGTTGGCCCGCGAAGGTGTGATCAGCGAGTGGCGCTACACCCAACTGGAGGCGCGGCTGGTCAGCCTGAGCCAGGTGCAGGCGTCGTGCGAGCGCATCAAGACCACACCGCTGCCCTTCCCCTACACTCTGCTGCTGCACCGTACCATCTACCTGTTCTGCATCCTGCTGCCGTTCGCCATGGCCGAGCCGCTGGGCTGGTTGACGCCAGTGTTCACCGCCATCGTCAGCTACACTTTCTTTGGCCTGGATGCGATCGGCGACGAATTGGAGGACCCGTTCGGCTTCGACGAAAACGACCTGCCGTGCGACGCCATCCTGCGTACCCTGGAGCGCGAGATCCTCGCGGCCCTTGGCGAAGACGACCTGCCCCCTGCCCTTGAGCCGCTGGATTACGTGCTGACCTGACGCCGGTTTGACACCCGCCTTGCACTGACCGAAGCTTGGGGCTTTGCTGCTCGAGCTTTCGGACACCCGCATGTCAAAGTCACGCCGTTATTCCATCATCGGCCTGTGTGCCCTGTTGCTGATCGTACTGGTCAGCTGGTTTTTTTCCCGCACCACACCGGTCGCCGTGGCACCGGCCATTGCCCATGGTTATTCCAAGGCATTGAAGCAGGCACACAACGGTGAACCGGGCGCGGCGCGGGTGCTGTATCAACAGCTGGGGCGCCCGGATCTGTCGCCTGAACGCCGCGCCGCCTTGCACGCCGAGCTGCCCAATTACCCCAGCCCTCAAGCCCTTAAGCTGGCGGATAAAGACCTGGCCAATGAGTCGCCCTTGGTGCGCGAGGCGGCGATTCACAGCATCGTCGGCCTGGTGCCCAGCGGCCAGCGCACCTTGCTGCTTGGCCCGGTCCTGGATGATCCCGAACAGCCAGTGCGCTTTGCCGCCGCCAATGCCCTGCTCGGCCTGTCGCCAGACACCCTGGGCTTGTATTTCGGCCCGCTGCAGCAGGTGCTCGATGAATTCGTGAAAACCCTCAAGGCCCAGCCCGAAACTGCCGAGGGCTGGATCCAACTGGCGCGCCTGTACATTCACAGCGCCCTGTTGCCGCAGGCAGAAAACGCCCTGGAGCAGGCCATGCGTTTGCAGCCGGATAACTTGCAGGCGGTCGTGTCGCAGATCGAACTGCTGGACAAGCAAGGCAAGAGCGACGAGTCGCGCCAACTGTTGGCGCGGCAATTGGCGGCGCATCCGGAGTCGGCCTACCTGCAGCATGCCTTGGGCATGTGGCTGCTGCACCATGGCGAGCGCCCGTATGCGCTGCTCGGCCTGTCCAAGGCGGTGGAGCTTGAGCCGGACAACCAGGATTACCGCTACGACCTGGCCACTACCCTGCATGCCCAAGAGGAAGTCGAGGCTGCCCAGCGTCAGTTGGAGGAAATCGTCCAGCGTCATCCGGCCAACCGTAAGGCCCGCGTGCTGTTGGTCAACTACTGGAAAGAAACCGGGCAACTGCAGAACGTCCAGGTACTGCTCGCGCAACTGGAGCAGCAGAACCCGGACGACCCGGCGCTGCAACAAGGCCTGTAGGCGCCAGCTGGCTCGTGCCGTACCGGGGGCCTTGTGCAACTTTTACGAAACGTTGAACCGCCACTGGCCGCCACGGTCAAGTAAATATGGCGCGTCCCTCTCGGCGTGCCCCTCTACTTGTACGTGACCCGAGGGCACTTCTTGTCTACATCCAAAGAGCTGTTCAGTGAAAAGGCGGCCACCGGCATCGAAGGTCTTGATGACATTCTTGCCGGGGGGCTATCGCGCAGCCATCTGTTCCTCCTGGAAGGCGAACCCGGCACCGGTAAAACCACCGTGGCACTGCACTTCTTGCAGGCCGGCGCGCAAAACGGTGAACGCTGCTTGTATATCACCCTGTCGGAGACTGAGCGCGAATTGCGCCAGGGTGCCAAGTCCCATGGCTGGGACCTGGATGACAATATCTTTATTTTCGAATTGACCCCACCTGAGAGCCTGCTCAACGCCGAGCACCAGCAAAGCCTGCTGTATTCCTCCGACCTCGAACTGGGTGAGGCCACCCGCCAGATTTTTGAAGTGGTAGAACGGGTCAAGCCGACCCGCGTGGTGGTCGACAGTCTCTCGGAAATCCGCCTGCTGGCGCAAAGCTCCCTGCGCTACCGCCGGCAGATTCTGGCCATAAAGCATTACTTCGTGCGCTATGACGCAACCGTATTGCTGCTGGACGACCTGACCACCGAATCCCTGGATAAAACCGTGCACAGCGTTGCCCACGGGGTGATCCGCCTTGAGGAACTGACCCCCAACTACGGTGCCGAGCGCCGCCGCGTACGGGTGGTGAAATACCGCGGCCAGAAATACCGTGGCGGCTTTCACGACTTCACCATCATGGGCGACGGCATCCACGTCTTCCCGCGCCTGGTGGCAGCTGAGCATCGTGGCGGCTACAACCGCCAGACATTGACCTGTGGCATCCCGGAACTGGATTCGCTGCTCGGCGGCGGTATCGAGACTGGCTCCAGCAGCCTGATCCTTGGCCCGGCCGGCACCGGCAAGTCGCTGATCTCGATGATCTTCGCCGCCGCCGCGGTGGCTCGTGGCGAGAAAGCCGCATTGTTTATCTTCGATGAAGAACTGGGCCTGCTGTTCGAGCGCATGAAAAACATGGGCATCGACCTCGCTGCGTTGCAAGGCACCGGCAACCTGCTGATCGAACAGGTCGACGCCGCTGAGTTGTCCCCCGGCGAATTCTCGCACCGGGTACGTCGCTGCGTGGATGAAGGCGGCATCAAGACCGTGGTCATCGACAGTATCAACGGCTACCAGGCCGCCATGCCGGAAGAGAACGCACTGATCCTGCACATGCACGAGCTGCTGCTGTACCTCAACCGGCGCGGTGCCGCGACCTTCATGACCGTGGCCCAACATGGATTGGTTGGCGACATGCAAACCCCAGTGGACATTACCTACCTGGCCGACACCGTGATTCTGCTGCGCTATTTTGAAGCTCTGGGCAAAGTCCGCCGGGCTATTTCAATCATCAAGAAAAGAACCGGCTCCCATGAGTCGACCATTCGCGAATACCGTATCGGCAGCCGCGGCATGACGGTTGGGGAACCGTTGGACAATTTCCAGGGCGTACTGCGCGGTATTCCGATTTATATGGGTGCCGGTTCCCCGCTATTGAAGGATGAGGGCTAGTGCTGGCCCTTTCTCCCATCTCAGAACGCGCCATCGTATTGGCGCCCATGGGCCGCGACGGCGCACTGGCGCTGATGATGCTCAAAGAAGCCGGCTACAGCGGCGTGGTCGTCAGCGACCTCGGCGCACTGTGCGAAGCCATGGAGCAAGGCGCCGGTATGCTGATCATTGCGGCCGAGGCGTTGCGTGGCGTAGATCTTGAGCCGCTGCTCAACCATTTGCATCAGCAGCCAGCCTGGTCCGACCTGCCTATCGTGCTGATGACTCATCACGGCGGCAAGGAGCAGAACGGCACCTCACACTTGAGTGGCTTGCTGGGTAATGTAACGTTCCTGGAGCGCCCCTTTCACCCGGTGACGCTGATCAGCCTGGTCAGCACGGCGCTGCGCGGTCGACGGCGCCAATACGAAGCACGCGACCGATTGATCGACCTGAGCGAAAGCGAACTGCGCCTGCAACGCACCTTGGAAACCCTTGAACAGCAAGTCGAAGAGCGCACGGCGCAATTGCGCAATAACGAAGAAGCACTGCGCCAGTCGCAGAAAATGGAAGCCGTCGGCCAGTTGACTGGCGGTATCGCCCATGACTTCAACAATATGCTCACCGGGATCATCGGCAGCCTGGAATTGCTGCGCAGGCGCGTGTCCCGGGGCAAACTGGATGATCTGGACAGCCTGATCGACTTGGGCGTCACTTCGGCAAACCGTGCTGCCGCCCTTACCCATCGCCTGCTGGCTTTCTCGCGGCGCCAGTCATTGGATCCAAAACCCGTGGAGATCAACCAATTGGTGTCCTCCATGGGCGAGTTGCTGCAACGCAGCATCAACGAAAGCATCGCATTGGACATGCGCCTGGCCAGCACGCTGTGGACTGCCGAAGCCGACCCCAATCAACTGGAAAGTGCCTTGCTCAATCTGGTCATCAATGCGCGGGATGCGATGCCCAACGGCGGCAAGTTGACGGTGGAAACGTGTAACCGGCATCTGGACAACGTATTCACTGCGGCCTACGGCACCTTAGAGCCTGGCGATTACGTTGAGCTGAGCGTCAGCGATACGGGCTGCGGCATACCGGAACATCTGATGAGCCGCGTGTTCGACCCGTTTTTTACTACCAAACCCATCGGCCAGGGCACGGGGCTGGGATTGTCGATGATCTACGGCTTCGCCCGCCAATCCCACGGTCATGTGACGATTCACAGCGAACTCGGCAAAGGCACCACGGTAAGTTTGTTTCTGCCGCGTTTCATTGGCGAAATGCAGGCACAGGAGCCGATCAACCCGACATTGCTGCCGTTTGCCAATGCAGGTGAAACCGTATTGATCGTCGAAGACGACCCGGCGGTACGGGTGTTGGTCAGCGCCGTACTCAAAGAGTTGGGCTATGGATTTGTCGAGGCGGGCGATGCGGATGCCGCGGTGCCGATCATTGAGTCGGGGCAACGCATTGACCTGATGATCAGCGATGTCGGCTTGCCCGGTATGAACGGGCGCCAGTTGGCGGAAATCGGCCGGCAGATTCGCCCGGCACTCAAGGTGTTGTTCATCACCGGCTACGCCGAACATGCGGCGGTGCGCGGTGGCTTCCTGGACCCCGGGATGCAGTTGATCACCAAGCCGTTTACCTTTGATTTATTGACGGCCAAGGTGCGGGAGATGATCCAGGCGTAGAGCAGTCGTGACTCGCAACAGGCGGTCACGGTTTAAAAGTCGGCAGATGGAATCGATGCCGTTTTCTTTCCACATAAGGTTGCGAACTACTTATGTAAAGAAATCAAACTACATCGACCTTGAGCATTTCTGATGACTATTATTGCTAATTCACGGCTGCACGAATTGTCTATGCCCGCGCTGATCAATGCAGATCCCTCCCCCGCGCCATTGACGCTTGTTGATACAGAAGTTTCAAAATACGACGTCGAATCACCCCAGGACAAGGGTGAGCGAGGTCTGGCCAAGTTGTATGCGCAAGCGTTGAAACAACTGCCAGAGTCTAATGAAAAGCCTGAACTGCTGACCGTCCAGGATATCCCGCCTACATCTTCTTTCGGGCAGTTGAGGAAACTTCTTCATAAAATTCTTGATAGTGCGCAAATGAAAAGTTGGGCAGCAGAGAAAGGCATCAATCTGTCAGCTCGTAACGTGATTGATATAAGTGGCACGCTCTACGTCCCGGGCTCGTTCGGTTTTGGAACCGTGGACCTGCGCGATTTTCCGGGTTGGCCTTTGCTCAAGGACGTCGCTACGGCATTGGCAGGCTCTGGCACTTCCGTAAGGTTCGACACAGCCACCACGGCAAGGGTGTCGGACATCGCCCAATTTTATGGCCACTCCCTGCCTTTTGACCCCTCCCTCTCGCCTTCAGAGCAAGACGCATCCATCACCGACTACATCGCCGGGTGGGAGCGCAAAGGTACGCTCATCTCTGACACGGCCAGCCACCCCTCCCAGGCTGATCTGGAACGTCATGCTTCGAAACTTGGCGACCAGAACAATCGAGGGGCTGTAGTTGCGGTTATACCTAAGCTGGCAGCTGACGCCGCCAGCAGTATTGCGCAAGATCTCGCTGCCGCCGCTCGTGAAACCCCCACCCTTACCGAAGACGAATATCTGGAGGCATCCAACCAAGCCACCCGCCAGCGGATGCAGGAGGCGCTGGACACGCCTATCGAAATAGACCCCACCTCGTCCTATGCTCGGGATCACGACCTGAAGCCGGGCGTAGCGGTGACCCTGCGCGAGTATCTGGTGGGTCATGGCTTGCTGGTTCCAAAGACCCCTTCGGAGCTGGCAGCCATTGCACCGTCCCTGGCTAGTCCCCCCCCGCTAAGCCCTGAGCACGGCAATATGGGTGGAGCCCTTTCATGGCCCACGCTGTTGAGCAATAAGGATCAACGCACACTCAGTCGCGTCATTGATGATGCCTTGAAAAATGAGCCGCAAGACAACCTGCTTGAGCACTTGACCCGTGACCTGAACCTGGATGAAAAGACCCTCAAGGATGACCCGGGTCGCATCATTGACGACATCCTCAAGTCCAGCAACGCTCAAGCCATAGGTCGCGCCGCCGAGCAGGCAATAGGTGAGATCGCTTCGCCAGAACCTATCAATGACTGGGTTCTGGCAGCGCTCTATGTGTCGCTGGACAAGCAAAGTGTCTTCACCGATCCGTCATTCTCAACACGAACCCATATCGCTGGATTCGATTTGAACAGCGTGTCTGGGCGAAGCGCTTCCTACATACGTAAAGCGCTGGCGCATCACTTGATCCAGACGGGACTGGCCACACCGCGAACCGTCGACCTCGCCGTATTCATATTGTTGTCGCGCAAGGCACCAGAGCTCTTGGTCAAGGACATACCTGAGGCGTTGGTCAAGGGCTCCCACGCATGGGTCACTTTTACCACGGCAGTGGCTCGTATTGAGGCCCAAGCGCCCGGCTCGACCCGCTTGATGACGTATGAGCAGATCATGCTGCGACATGAACTGGCCCCCGTAACACTGGCCGACTTGATGGTTGAAGCTCTGGCGCAAACTGACGGATTGAAAGACTGGGGCCGCAACAACGGCTTGCTCGGACGCAACGCAGAAGATAAATACTCAGAAACGAAAATGAACGACGTACGTTTTGAGTTCAGTAAACAGGTGTTTGAGTTAAATAAAGCTTCGAATTACTTTGCAATGGAGGCCCCTGACCTTCACAAATGGGCGCTGGCGGAAATAAAACAGCAAAACCCACATTTATCTGAAGAGCAAATCAAAGAAAAATCCATAGACACAAAAGACGCCGGCTTTTTGGAGTTTCCAGGTCCCTACTCGCTGCTGGATATATTCCTCAATACGCGGGACTACCTCAAAGATATCGACTTTGATAACTATACCTCCCGAAATGAATCTATTGATCTCACGAAGGTCGTGTTTAGACCTGGTTCAAGAGGCGAAGTGAAATCCAATTTTGAAAACCGCCTTGAGCTGTATTTCAACCGTTTTGAGGCGGCCGCGCAGGCGCAAACCAAATACTTGATTTCAACGCTACCCATTGAAGATCGAGAAATCATTGAGCATGGAAAAATCTCGGTCGGCAAAGAAGTGTCAGTCAATACAAATAATTCTGGCGCAACCAATAAGGCAACAACATCTGGTTCTCTAGTGGTACGCAGCGAATTCACGGACAGGAACGGTAATGAAAGCACCCATACCTATGAAATAAATATGACGTCCAACACCATTAAAAAGCGTGATGACTGGAACGATATAGACATCGCCCCGCTGCCTGACGAGTTCAGAGCGGGTATCGGTTCAACATACCTTGACCCCGTTGTTCCTGAAGGCGATTACCCGGAAAACATACTGCAGGCTTCGTCGCTCTACACTGTCAACGACACGCCCAACAGTTATTTCAGCGAAAAGACTGGGTACATCGCTGATGCAATGACAAAAAACCTGGGTATCCGGGATTTTGCAAACGAGCTGCGCGGAACAACCACGTTTGATACCGAAACGCCTTTTTGGGCCAAAGCCGAGGAGTTCGTGCGAGGATTGATTCCAGGTTATAACGCCATCAATAATTTTATTGACGGCAAGTGGCGTGAAGGCCTGACTGATTTGTCATTCGATGCCCTAGGCTTTCTCCTTTCGGGGGTCGGCGGAGCCGCAAAGGTAGCCAGCGCCGGCGTGCAAGCTGGAACGACTACCGGCCAGGTGCTGGCACAGGGGGCGAAAAAGCTGGCGCGTGGCGCCATAGGTGCACTCAACCCCATAGACCCCGTAGGTCTTGGGTTGGCAGGCGTACAAACAGGTTTGGAAGCGCTGGATCGACATTCGCGCACAGGCGACAAAAACGGCTCCAGGCCTGTTGTCAAATATGACGTGGTCAAAACCTTCAGGGACGTCAACAGTGCCACAATAGGCAAAGCCAACGTGCAAGGTGAAGTGGAAGACGTCGCCGCTACGCAGAAGAATGGCAAATGGTATGCCCTGAACCCTGTCACCAAGCAGCCCTATGGTCTTCCTTTGAAGGATTTCGTGCCTTCCACATAAGTGTAGAAAACACTGCCCAGGTTCTTCACGGCGTACCGGGAAGAACCTGCGCGGCCAGACATTGAATGGATGGCATTGAGCGGATTACGCCAACAAGCGCTGGATATGCTCCTGCAATGTATCCAGGTCGAACGGCTTGGCCAGGATCGGTGCGTTGCGCGTGATCGGGCTGTTGCAGTCGAGAATTTCCTGTGGGTAGCCACTGATAAAGATCACTTTCAATTCCGGGCGCAACTTGATCGCAGGTTCGGCGATCTGCACCCCGGAAATCCCGCCCGGCAGGCGATAGTCGGTGACCATCAGGTCCAGGTGCGGCTTGGTCGCGAGGATCTGGAAGGCCTGCTCCCCATCGATCGCCTTCAAGACCCGGTAACCCAAACCTGCCAGGTACTCACCCAGCACAAACATAATGGATTCGTCGTCCTCGACGATCAGTACGACATCTTGTGCATCTTCACTCATGGGAAGCCTTTGTCCGGTCAATAGCTGCAGTTACGACCATAGGGTCACGCAGAGGTTGCGTCGAAGTGACGATTGATTTCACTCGCACGCCTCAAGGGGCAGGCACACGCGAAACAGCGCGCCTTCGCCTATCTGGCTCTCGACCTCAATGGTGCCGCCGTGGGCCGCCACGATCTGCTCGGAAATAAACAACCCCAGGCCCAGGCCCGCCGCCACGTGGCTGGCGGAAACCCGCTCGAACTGCTGGAAAATACGCTTCTGGTTCTCTTCGCTGATACCGATGCCATGGTCACGCACCTCTACCCGTGCTTCGCCATGCTCGCTATACACCCGCACTTCCACCGGGCTCTTGGCCCCGTAGCGCAGGGCATTGGTCAACAGGTTGGTGATCACCTGCTCGATCCGGAATTCATCCCAATTGCCTTCCACCGCGCTGTCGGCCTGCAACTGCATGGATGATTCGGCGGCGGCCACCTGCGGTGCGAAATTCTGCACCAGGTTGCGCACCAGTTGGGCCAGGTCAAAACGGGCCGGACGGATCGACAGCTTGCCGGTGCGAATACGCGACACGTCGAGCATGTCTTCGATCAGGCGGATCAGGCTCTGGATCTGGCGTTCATCGCGGTCGACCATGGCGTGCATCTTGTCCAGGGTAAACGCGGCGGCGTTGTCCCGGGCCAGGTGCATCTTGCGCAGCTGGGTCTCCAGGATCAGCCCGTTAAGGGGCGTGCGCACTTCGTGGGCGACAATCGACATGAAGTCGTCACGCATGCGCACCGCCTGCTCCAGTTCGGCCTGGGTGGCCTGCAGACGCGTCAGCAACAGCTCCTGCTCGCGGCGGCTGCGCTCCAGCTCTTCCACTTGCAGCTTCATCGCCTTGCTCTGGCGATACAGGTCGACGAACACGTTGACCTTGCTCTTTACCGCGTGGATATCCAGCGGCTTGTGCAGGAAGTCTACGGCGCCGCTTTCATAGCCCTTGAAGGCGTAATTGAGTTCGCGGCCGGCGGCGCTGACGAACACGATCGGGATGTTCTTGGTTTTTTCGGTGCCGCGCATCAGTTCGGCCAGCTCGAACCCGTTCATGCCGGGCATCTGCACGTCGAGGATGGCCATGGCGAATTCGTGTTCCAGCAACAGGGACAAGGCCTCATCGGCACTCAATGCCTTGAACACCTGGCGATCCTCGCGCTTGATCAGCGCTTCAAGGGCCAGCAGGTTTTCCGGCAGATCGTCGACGATCAGCAGTTTGGCCTGGACAGTACTTAACATGGGAAGGGTTCCAGGGAAGCCAGCAATGAGCCGATACGGCCCAAGGAAAGAATATGGTCGGGTGTGTGTAAGGCCAGGGCAGCCAGTGGCATCACGGCAATGCGCGCCTCCTGTGGGTCCTGGACGACGGTGGTGCCTCCCGACTGCTTGACGTGGGCCAGGCCGCTCGCGCCGTCCTGGTTGGCGCCGGTCAACAGGATCGCCAGCAGGCGGCGCCCATACACGTCAGCAGCCGAGGCAAACAGGTAGTCGATGGCAGGCCTTGAGTGGTGCACGCGATCTTCCTGGCTCAGGGACAGACTGCGGTCATGCTCCACCGACAAGTGATAACCGGGGCCGGCAAAGTACAAGGTGCCCGCCTCCACGGCCTCTTTATCCCGGGCTTCCTTGACTGGGATGTTCAGGCGCCGCGCAAAGACCTCCGCCAGTTGGCTGCGGCGTTCATCCGGCAGGTGCAGCACGGCAATGATCGGCAAGGCGAAGGTGTTTGGCAGTTGGCCGAAAATTGTCAGCAGCGCCTCGACGCCGCCAGCGGAAGCGCCGACGACGATGGCTTCAATCCCTTGAATCGGGGTGTCTGGCGCGTCGCTCATGATTTTCGGTAGATCCGTTCCTGTTTGACCAAGGGCTCGAATTGCTTGCTGTAGGCAGAAAAATCCAGGGTTTCCTTGCTGCCCAGCACCAGGAAGCCGCGATGACACAGTGACTCATGAAACAATCCAAACGCGCGATCCTGCAACTTTTTATTGAAATAAATCAGCACGTTGCGGCATGAAATTAACTGAGTTTCTGAAAAAACACTGTCGGTCGCCAGACTATGATCGGCAAACGTCACGTTCTCGCGCAGTGTCTTGTCGAAGATCGCGTAATCGTAAGCTGCTGTGTAGTAGTCGGCAAATGAACGCTGCCCGCCGGCCTGCTGATAATTAGCGGTGTAGGCACGTACATTCTCCAGGGAAAAGATGCCCTGCTTGGCTTTCTCCAACGATGCCGGGTTGATGTCGGTGGCGTAGATGATGGTGCGCTCCAGCAAGCCTTCTTCACGCAGCAGGATGGCCATGGAGTAAACCTCCTCCCCCGTGCTGCAACCGGCGATCCAGATCTTGATCGACGGGTAGGTCTTGAGCAGCGGCACGACTTCCTGGCGGATGGCCAGGAAGTGCGACGGGTCGCGAAACATCTCGCTCACCGGGATGGTCAGGAACTGCAGCAATTGCATGAACGCTGCCGGGTCGTGCAGTACACGTTCCTGCAGTGCGGAAATGGTCGCACAGTCGAACTGGCGCAAGGCATGGGCCACCCGCCGCTTGACCGACGCGCCAGAGTAGTCGCGAAAGTCGTAGCTGTACTTGAGGTAAATCGCCTCGATCAACAGGCGCAGCTCAATATCGCTGCTTTTGTCCAAATAACACTGCTCCACTTAAATACGTTCCATCTTCGGTAGCCATACGCGAATCAGTGAGAACAGACGGTCCAGATCGATCGGTTTGGCCAGGTAGTCATTGGAGCCTGCTGCCAGGCAGCGTTCCTGATCGTCCTTCATGGCCTTGGCCGTTACTGCAATGATCGGCAGTTTTTTCCAGCGCGGGTCCTGGCGGATCAAGGCGGTGGCCTCGTAACCGTCCATCTCCGGCATCATCACGTCCATCAGCACCAGGTCGATATCCTCGACTTCATTGAGCTTGTCGATGGCTTCGCGGCCGTTTCGCCCGATCACCACCACGGCGCCTTTGTGCTCCAGGGCGCTGGTCAGGGCGAAGATATTGCGTACATCGTCGTCGACCAGCAGGATTTTGCGCCCTTCGAAGACCTTGTCGCGACTGCGGGCAGTCTTGAGCATCTTCTGGCGGTCATGGGACAGCTGCGATTCGACTTTGTGCAGAAAGAGTGTCACTTCGTCCAGCAAGCGCTCAGGGGAGCGGGCGCCCTTGATGATGATCGATCGCGAATACTTGCGCAGTTCGGCCTCTTCATCGCGGGTCAGGTTGCGCCCGGTGTAGACGATTACCGGTGGGAACGAGCAAATGTCCTCGGTGGCCATGCGCTTGAGCAGCTCGTTGCCGAGCATGTCTGGCAGCTTGAGGTCGATGATCATACAGTCGTAGATATTGTTGCGCAGCAGGTCGAGAGCTTCCTGGGCGAAGCCGACGGCAGTGATCTCGATGTCATCGTCGCCGATCAAGCGGGCAATGCTGTCGCGTTGCAGGTCATCGTCTTCCACCAGCAGTACGCGCTTGACCTTCTGGGTCAGCTTGGCCTCCAGGCGTGCGAACACATCCTTGAGCTCTTCGCGGGTGGTGGGCTTGACCGCATAACCGATGGCGCCCATGTGCATGGCGGCTTCGACGCGATCTTCCACGGAAATCACGTGCACGGGGATGTGGCGGGTATTGGCGTGTTCCTTGAGACGCTGCAGCACCGTCAGCCCGGAGTGGTCCGGCAGGCGCATGTCCAGCAGGATCGCGTCGGGGATGTATTCCTCGGCGAGGCTATAGCCTTCGTCGGCACCGTGGGCGACCAAGCAGTGGTAGCCCAGTTCATGGGCCAGGTCGAACAGGATGCGCGCAAAGTTCGGCTCATCTTCCACCACCAGGATGCACCGGGTGCTGAACGGAGCCTTTTCGCGGTCATCGGCAAAGCGTGGAATCTGCTGGGTGTCGGCCATCGGCAGTGGGGCAACCCGCACTGGCGCGGGGGCAGGCACGACCGCGGCTTGGCGTGGTTGCTCCACAGGCGCAGCATCCTCTTCACGTTCCACGTACTGCTCAGGTAGTACCAGGGTAAAGATGCTGCCTTTGCCCGGCTCACTGGTCACGCTGATGTAGCCGCCCAGCAAGGTGGCCAGGTCGCGGGAAATCGACAGGCCCAGGCCGGTGCCGCCATAGCGGCGATTGGTGGTGCCATCGGCCTGGCGGAAGGCTTCGAAGATGCTTTCCTGCTGGTCCGGGGCAATGCCGATACCGGAGTCGCGCACGGTAAAGGCAATGCCCTCCCCTGGCGCACGGGACACCGTCAGGCTGACCTCGCCCTGTTCGGTGAACTTGATCGCATTGGACAACAGGTTCTTGAGGATCTGCTCCAGGCGCTGGCGATCGGTAAACAGCAGGGTCGGCGAGCCTTCCTGCACATCCACCTGGAAACCCAGCTTGCGATCCGCCGCCAGCGGCTCGAACATGCCGCGCAGGCCGTCCACCAGACGCACCACGCTGGAGTTCTCCGGGCGCACTTCCAGCTTGCCGGCCTCGACCTTGGAAATGTCCAGGATGTCGTTGATCAGGTTGAGCAAGTCATTGCCGGCCGAGTAGATCGACTCGGCAAACTTGACCTGCTCGGCGCTGAGGTTTTCCTGGGGGTTCTCCGCCAGCAGCTTGGCCAGGATCAACGAGCTGTTGAGCGGTGTCCGCAGCTCGTGGGACATGTTGGCGAGGAATTCGGATTTGTATTTACTGGAACGCTGCAGCTCATCGGCGCGGTCTTCCAGCTCGAGCTGGGCCTGGTTCAGCTCGACGTTCTTGCGGTCCATGGCGTCGCGCTGCTCGGCCAGGGTCTGGGTCTGTTCGGCCAACTGCTCGTTGGTCTGCTCCAGTTCGGCCTGCTGGGTCTCCAGGTGGGCCTGGGACTCCTTGAGGATACGCGACTGTTCTTCCAGCTCTTCGTTGGCGGTCTTGAGTTCTTCCTGCTGCACCTGCAGCTCTTCGTTGAGCTGCTGGGTCTCGGCCAGCACTTCCTGCAAGCGCTGACGATAACGGGCGGCTTCGATGGAAGTACCGATGTTGCCGGCGATCAGCTCCAGCAGTTCGACATCACGCTCATCCAGCGCACGCAGGAAACCCAGCTCGACCACACCATTGACGCGATCCTCATCGCTGGTGGGCATCACCAGCACGCTGCGGGCAGCGCCTTCGCCCAGGCCGGAGCTGACCTTGAAATAATCCACTGGCACATCGTCCAGGCGAATCAGGCGATCCAGCTGGGCAGCCTGGCCCACGATGCCCTCGTCGCTGTAGATCGACTGCTCCTGTCGTTCCTGCTCGCGGGAGAAGCCATAGGTGGCCACGCGCTTGAGGCCGCCGTGCTCTTCGCGCACGTACAGCGCCGCGACGGCCGAGCCCATGTATTGGGCGAAGAACTGCAGGATATTGCGCCCCAGCATGTTCAGGGTCAGTTGGCCCAATACTTGTTCGGCCAGCTCGGTCTGCCCATTGCGCAGCCAGGCTTGGCGCTCGAGGCGTCGCGCAATCTTCTGTTGGGACGCGAGGTTTGCGCTGTAACTTTCTGAAAGGGAAAGTAAATTTTTTCTACCGATGTACGCAAGAAAGCCGCTCAGCCCCAGTACGAATACCAGGTACAGGGTGACGCTGATCACTGTCGTGCGAGTGACTTCTTCGTTACGGGTGATACGGAATTGCTGCTCCATCGCCACCGCATCGTCGTACTCCTTGCGGATCTCGTCCGTCAGGCGCTTGCCACGGCCCGCCTTGACCGCATCGCGGTAGTCGCCGTTCTGGCGCTGCATATCAATCATCGACTGGGCGTACTTGTTCCATTCGTCCTGCAACGCTTCCAGACGCTTGAGGCGGTCGACCTGCTGGGGATTGTCCGCCACCAAGCCTTGCAAATTGCGCAGATCGGCAATGATCCGCGGCTTGGCAACCTCGTAGGGGTCGAGGAAATGCTCGTCGCCGGTAATCAGGAAACCGCGCATGCCGGTTTCCAGGTCCACCGTCAGCTTGGACGACTCATTGAGGTTATTGATGACTCGGTCGGTGTGCTCCACCCACTGGATCACCGAGAGCAAATAGGTAATCAGGCAGACGAAAAACACCGCGCTGAGCACGCCCACGCCCAAGGGCAAGGCCACGTTTCGGCTCAACAGGGTACGGAAGCTCTTTTCATCGACGGACGACGCGGGAGTCATGGGCATGCCTTGGCCAAATACGGAAAAACCGGGAGTTTGCCCCAAAGTGGCGCCTGAACGCTATTTTTCTACGAGGTACGACGGCAAGAAACATCGGCGACGGGTAAAAAGAACGCCAACCGCACGGTTCTTATCCAATTGACGCCTTAAGGACTAGCTGGCGGGACATTCGCTCGTCCAGCGTTCACAATGCCATCAATTGCTGCGGAACTTGCTGGCATTGCCGTCACTCACAATCAAGTCGCCTTTAAGCCCTACGCTCTCACTTTTCAGGAATATCCACCATGTCCGCACCCGCCTCCACCATCCTCGTAGTCGAAGACGACGCCATCGTGCGCATGCTGATCGTCGATGTGCTGGAAGAATTGGAGTTCAAGGTGGTTGAGGCGGCTGACGCTGCTGAGGCGCTTACAGCCGTACAAAACACCGGGCAGGTGATCGACCTGATGATGACCGATGTTGGCCTTCCGGATATGGACGGCAAGGAACTGGCGAACAAAGTCCGCAAATTGCGCCCAGCCCTGCCCATCCTGTTTGCCAGCGGCTATGCCGAAAACATCGACGTGCCGGCCGGGATGCAGGTCATCGGCAAGCCGTTTTCGATTGATCAATTGCGTGACAAGGTCAAATCCATGCTGCCCGGGGCCTGATTTCTTCCTTAAAGCCCCGACCTTCTGTGAGTAAGCGCCCGACGAGGCTGAAAAGCGTCGCAGGGATTAACGTGACGTGCGGCCAATAAAACTGGAAACTCAGCGCCTTGCCCCCACGCCCCCTTAAAAGCACTCTGGAAGGACGCTACAACATGATTGGAAAACCGACGCGCCTGCTGTTGGCGAGCCTCTCGATTGTCATCAGTACCGGCGCCTGGGCCGACTTTACCGCCAGTCCCAGTGAAGCCCGTGCCATCGCCAAGGAGGCCTACCTGTACGGCTTCCCGGTGGTGCAGATGTACAAGACGCTCTACACCCAGGCCGTTGATAAAGGCGGTGCCAACTTCAAGGCGCCGTTCAACCATATCGGCCACGCCGCCCAGTTGAGCACACCCAAGGACACGGCAGTCGCCACCCCAAACGTCGACACGCCCTACTCTTTCGTATGGATGGACTTGCGCAGAGAGCCATTGGTGCTGAGCCTGCCCAAGATCGAAGACGATCGTTACTACTCGGTTCAATTGGTCGACCTCTATACCCAGAACACAGCCTATCTAGGCACCCGCAGCACCGGCAATAACGGCGGCCACTACATGGTCGCCGGCCCGGACTGGAAAGGTCAGCAACCGGTGGACATCGACCGCGTGGTCTACAGCGAGGGCAACATCGCCTACGCCCTGTACCGCACGCAGTTGTTTGGCGACAAGGATGTGGGCAAGGTCAAACAGATCCAGAGCGGCTACACAGTCCAGTCCCTGAGCAGCTATGTGAAGCAGCCCGCCCCAGCCAAGGCGGCGAAGATCGACTGGCCCAAGCCGATGGCGACCATGACCGAAGGCCCGCAGCTGTTTCGCTACCTGAACTTCATGCTGTCCTTCGCCGCCCCCCAGGACAGCGAAAAAGACCTGCTGGCGCGCTTTGCCAGGATAGGTATCGCCCCGGGCGCGCCATTCAAGGTCAACCAGTTGAGCAAGGAGCAGCGCAAAGCCCTGGAAGAAGGCATTGCCGATGCCCGGGCTGAGTTTGCAGCATTCAAGAAAGACAAGATCGACACCCACCAGGTGCCGCGCGGTGACTTGTACGGCAGTCGCGACCGCCTGCAGAACAACTACCTGTACCGCTACGCCGGCGCCGAAATGGGCATGTTCGGCAATTCCAGCGATGAAGCCGCTTACCTGACCTACCTCCTCGACAGCGAAGGCAAGCCAGCCAATGGCGCGCGCCACAGCTATACCCTGCACTTCGCCAAGGATCAGTTGCCACCGGCCGATGCGTTCTGGTCGCTGACGATGTATGACGGCAAGACCAAACTGCTGGTGCCCAACCACAAGAAGCGCTACCTGATCAACTCGCGGATGCTACCGGCTCTCAAGCGTGACGCCGACGGTGGCCTGACCCTGGCTTTACAACACCACGAGCCACCGAAGGCGGAACAGAGCAATTGGTTGCCGGCCCCGCCCGGCCCGTTCTATGCGATCTTGCGCATCTACCTGCCCAAGCCCGAGGTGGGTAACGGCCAGTGGAAGCTGCCCCCGCTGACACCGCTGAAGTAACACCACGGGCCGGCTGGGTCAGCGCTTTTTCAGGCGCAGATAGGATTGATGCAGGTCCGCGGCCCAGCCATCGATCACGCTTTTTACATCGTCGGCCTTCATCACCTGCGAGTCATTGGCCAATGGCTTGCCGGTGCCTTTACGTACCACCTGGGCCACCACTTTATTGCTGGCGCCATCGAGGAACTGCGCCTCGGTGCCCAGGGTTGTTTCCTGGTCACGAATCCCGGTACCGGTACTTACCGCCGCCGCAACCAGGGCCACGGGCACGAACTCATAGGGTTTGAGGCTCTCGGTCTTGCTGCTGACGGCGGTGATCGCCGCGCGCACGACCATCACGCCGGGGCCGGGAGCATTGGCCAGGGGGAGCGACTTGGCCAGCTCGCGCTTTAGGGCCTGGTTAAAGTAGTCGTTGATGCCGCGCAAGGTGCTGTCCGGAATCTTCGTGGTGGCTTGGGGCTTGGGGTAGAACTGGGTGGGTTCGATATACACCGAGGTGTACCGGCTCAGGTCCAGTTGGGGGTCAACCCAGCGCATCACCTCGGCCCCTGACGGCGACTTGGCCTCCTTGAGCTGGCTGTAATTGGAAAGGAACCCTGAGTACTCGTCCGGTTGCGGCACCTTGCTCGCGCAACCGGCCATGCCGAGTGAGGCGACGCATAGCGTGCTGATCATTAGCCCTAGCTTCATCGTGGAACTCCCTGGCGACCATCATCGTGATGAATGAGTTGTAGGTATAGCCAATGCTTGGCAAATACACCTAATTTAACGCGTTGCCAGTCATGAGTTATTTACCTGCGATTAAAGCGTGCAGGTCAGGCTCGCTCGCGTGGGATCAGGCTCTGCAACTGCGAGGCCAGGAAGTTGGCATCGAAACCGAAGGTGTCGGGGTCTTTGAGGCCGTTGGTTTTCTTCCACAGCCAATCGTTCTTATCGGCCGGCAGTACCAACGACACGCTGCCATGGCGCGCAGCGGTGAGCCCCATTACCGCTACCGAAATCAAACCGCCGGCGCCCATGACGTCCGGCACGAACTCAACGCTTTTGCCGGTGATATGCACGCTGAGTTTTTCGCTCTTGAACGGCGAACTCTCCACCGGCACACTCGGGCCGCTGGCAGTGTAGGCCTCACGCTGAACGTCCAGCAAACCCACAGTCTTTACCGGCTCCAGCCATTGTTCAATCTGCTGGAACAACTCCCCGAGCTTCTGCGCCCAACGCGCCGACTGCAGGTCAAATTGCTGTTTTTTATGCGCTTCACTATCGGCGTAGTGACGAAGCATCTCGCCCAGTTGCTGTACATCGTCCATTGCGGATTTCCTTGGGTGAGCCAGGTTGCGAAGCGTGATCATGGCAGATGCCGCGGCCTGGCGTATGGCTAAACATCAGCCCATGCCTCAAAGGGAATGTAAGGCAGGTGTATCGAACGAAGGGTACTCAGCCAGAAGGCGACGCCATTGCTGCGCCCAGGCGAGAGCATGTGTGCGTAACTGTTCATTGTCGGAACGCGGTGGCGGAGCGGCGAAAAATGGGTAAGGTGACGCCACATCCCCTTTCCGGAGAATCGCATGCGCACCATCGGCCTTATCGGCGGCATGAGCTGGGAGTCCAGCGCCGAGTATTACCGCATTATTAACCAGCAGGTGCGCGACCGACTCGGCCCGCTGCGGTCTGCGCAGATCCTGATGTACAGCGTCGACTTTGGCCCGGTGGAGCAGGCCCAGCATGCAGGGCGCTGGGACGATACCGCGCTCATCCTCGAAGACGCCGCGCGCCGTTTGCAGGCAGGGGGTGCCGAGTGCGTGGTGTTGTGTACCAACACCATGCACTTGGTGGCACCACGTATTGAAGCGGCGGTGTCGATTCCATTCCTGCATATCGCCGACGCCACCGCGGCCGCGGCCGTGGAGGCCGGAACCTTGACGGTAGGCTTGCTCGGCACCGCATTTACGATGGAGCAGGATTTTCTCAAGTCCCGCCTCGCCGCCCAGGGTCTGACTGTGCTGGTGCCGGATTCGGATGCGCGCAGGGAGGTCCATCGAATCATCTATGAAGAGTTGTGCGTGGGGCTCATTCGTGACGCCTCTCGCCAGACTTATCAGCGTGTGATCAAAGGCCTGGCCGCTCGCGGTGCCCAGGCGATCATCCTGGGCTGTACGGAAATCTGCCTGCTGATCCAGCCCGAACACAGCAACCTGCCCTTGCTGGACAGCACCGCCCTGCACGCGCGGGCTGCGGTGGCGTTTGCCTTGGCGGATTAAGGCTTGGCTGGTCAGGCCTGGATATCGGTTAGCTCGATTTTTCCACTTACACTGATCATCGCATCGATTTCTTTGTCGCCGTTGATATCAAATCGTAGCCACGTAATGTTGGCGGCTGGAAAATATTCCATGTTCGCTTCGCCGCCGCGACCGGAGAACTCAGAAACAACCCTGATCTCGTCGCGGCCACTCGCAGCTTTAAGCGCTGATACATCCAACTTGTCCCGACCACTGACAAAGTCCTGCAATTCGATGAGATTCGTTTCAGCCGATGGATCGCCCGCCCCAATAACAAAGGTATTTTTGCCTGCCCCACCCCATAACTGGTTATAACCGGAGTTTGCCTCGACGTAGAGCGTATCGTTGCCATCGTTACCAAATAGCTCGTTATCTGCTGAATTGCCAATAATAATATCGTCGCCCTGCCCACCCTTAGCAACTTCAATCATGGATCCTGGTGCAATGGAAACATTGCCCACTCCGCCGCCCACATTGGAAAAACTTCCCGGCGTTAAGTTGATGACCTGATTGTCCTTATAACCGGAGAAATCGAGCGTATCCTCGCCGCCAGCGTCCCATACGGAAAATACCGGAAAATCGTTCTCCGTGTTTAACTTGAATAGATCACGGTCGGCGGTCGAATTAAATCCATAGGTGGTATTTCCCGAGCGTGTTTCATTATTTGGGCCATGGAGTTTTTGAAGGGTGGCGATATCATCCATCATCGGTGCGCTGGAGTATTTATTCTCCAATGAGTGCTTCCAAAACTGCATGCCTGAGCGTGCTTCCAACTTGGGGCTGCGCAGCGAGTAAGCCAGGGAATCTTCTGCATATTCGGTTCCCGGCGCGACGCTGGCCGTCGAGGGAAGCCCCAGTTTAAAAGCCGCAGCCTTGGCGACGACATGACTGCCGTAGTTGTTGGGTTGCTCCAGTTCTTGCGCGTGACGGCGCAGTAAGGGCACCTGCGAAGGCGCCCCTTCTTCATTGTTTGAGGACACGTAAAACGGATCTTTCCAATCGAAAAGACTGTCCTCAACTTTGAACTGCATATGGTTGGACGAGGTCATCGCGGACTCTTTGAATTTGACGTTCGCCACGTCGCTGAAATGTGCCAGGGTCTCACGGACGGCATTTTTCTGGCCGTCGGAGAACTGGCCAATGGCTTGGCCTTCAGTGTTGGACTGCGCGGTGTCGGCAAAATCATAAGTGACAACTGCGTCTTGCCCAGCCGGCAGGGACTGAGAATGCCCTCCCGCACGGATTGACGTCTCGACTACCTGCTCGGAGGACAATGTAGGTTTTCCATCTTTCAGGCCGTCGCCACCACGACGGTTTTTATCAAGAATATCTGCAATGTTCCGGTGCACAGGATTGGTAAGATGATGTTGCGCATAGGAAATATTTAAGTTGGTGCTCACGGTTTTTCTTCACTCCACAACGTTAGGCTAGGCGCATCATTCATGTGCTCACGTTAGTGTCAGCTACACACAACGGGTTCCAGCACGACTGCAAGTAATTATTTGACCGTTAATTCCCGCGCGCACGACACGCTTTAGGCTTTTCCTTATTTAATAACTGCGCTCGGCTTGTCTGGTCGGTGCTATTACATCGTCACCTCGCTTCGGCTCGGCGTGCCCGTAATCCGCCGTGGATTCTGGAGCGGCGCCCCGCGCCATCCATGACGCGGGGCGGCCAGGATCAAGATCAAAAACAGAACAACGGCAAGAGCAAGAGCAAGAGTAAGCTGCGAGTCAGCACGGTCAGTTGTGAAGATGTCTTTGCTTATCGAGTTAAACCGACCGGCGCAGGCGCGCCATGCTCAGGGTGTCGACAAATACACCGTCACGCAGGGCGTAATCGCGCAATGTTCCCTCCACTTCGAAGCCGAACTTGCGATAAAGGTTATGCGCCGCCTCGTTGTCGGCGTAGACCGTCAGTTCCACGCGGTGCAGGTTCATCCAGTTGTCTGCCACATCCAGCGCGGCCGTCAACAGCCGCGAGCCTACTCCCTTGCCCTGCCAGGCAGTCGACACGCCCATGCCAAACGAACCCACATGACTCTGGCGTACGCGCAGGTACTGCTCCAACCCCAGCTGACCAATGACCTCACCGCCATGCAACGCTACCAACTGTAGCCGCCGCTCATTATCCATCACCAGACGTTTGCGCCAGGCCTCAACGGACTGGAAAGGCATTTGCAGCACCTGACGGCACACGGCCGGTTCGTTGTAGAGCGCGGTGACGCCCTCAAGGTGGGCCTCGGTAAAGCGCTGGATCACGATATGGGGTTCAGGTGCGTGCATTGCGTTTCATCCTATGAAAAACACGTGGCCGGCCAGTTTAGAAGCAAAGCTGTACGTCTGACGAGCCCGGAACTTTCCCACATCGTCAACCGCACCCTCCTGCATCTGAACGATGGCGATCAAACCTGACAGCACCGATACTCAGCCCAGGCCCTGGACCTGCAGCGCCTGGCCCAGCATCAGGACCTCGAGCATTTTCAACACCACGCCTTGAGGCGGCTAAGCCAGTTGCTGGCGTTCGATAGCGCCTGGTGGGGCCGCGCAGCGGTGATCGACGGTTTGCCGGAAGAGCACAGCAGCTACCTGCACCATTTGCCACCGGGCTATCTGGCGGACTGGCAGTCGATCCGCCATCTGGACGTCACTGTTGCGCAGGTGCATGCCAAGCCAGGTCAAGCAGTGATCATTGATATGCGTGACCCTGCCAACGGCACCGCGTTGAATTGGCTGGGCCAACGCCACGGCCTGGTGTACCGTTTTGTGGGTTGGCGACCCTTGAAGAATTGAGCGGCGTGCGCACAGAGGTGGACGATCCGATGCTGGAATTTGTGCAGTTGCAGCAGCCCGCAGAGGCGCAGCTGGAGTTTCAGGCACAGTGGGTGCGGCGGTTAGCGCGTGGGGTTAGTGATTAGATGCAAGGCGCCAAACGCGTGCGATGTCCGCAGCTCGCTCACATAATAGACGCGGAGCCTCACGGCAGGCCTGCTCCAGGCTCATCGGCCCCGACGGCAAGGCAAATGCCGCATCCACGCCATGGGCATACATCTGCTCGTAACCCTCGCCCAACGTGCCGGCGATCACGATAACCGGCACGCCATGGCGCTGGGCGATGCGCGCCACACCAAACGGGGTCTTGCCGCGCAGGGTCTGGGCGTCGAAGCGGCCCTCACCGGTGATGACCAGGTCGGCGCCGCGTACGGCGTCATCAAGGCCGACCAGTTCGGCCACCACCTCCACCCCTGGGCGGAACTGTGCACCGAGAAAGGCCTTGGCGGCGAAACCCAGGCCGCCGGCGGCGCCGCTGCCGGGTTGGTCGCGCACGTCGTTGGCCAGCACTTGGGCGCAGTGATCGGCGAAGTGGCCGAGGGCGGCGTCCAGTTGGGCCACTTGCTCGGGGCTCGCACCTTTTTGCGGGCCGAAAATCGCCGAGGCGCCGTGGGGGCCGCACAGCGGGTTGTTGACGTCGGCGGCAATTTCAAAGCGCACCTGGGCCAGGCGTGGGTCCAACGATACGAGGCTGATACTCGACAGGCGCGTCAACGCCAGCCCACCCGGGGGCAGTAGCTGTCCTTCAGCGTCGAAAAGTTGCACGCCAAGGGCCTGCATCGCTCCCGCCCCGCCATCATTGGTGGCACTGCCGCCAATCGCCAGGATGATGCGTTGCGCCCCGGCGTCCAGGGCGGCACGGATCAATTCACCGGTACCGTAAGTGGTGCTGGAACACGCGTCGCGTTGCTCCGGCGCGACCAGTTGCAAGCCGCTGGCCTCGGCCATTTCGATCATTGCGGTGTGGCTGTCGGCCAACCAGCCCCACCGCGCCTCAACGGTGCCACCCAATGGCCCTTGCACCACTTGCTGGCGCAACTCGCCGTTGCAAGCGGCAAGCACGGCGTCCACCGTTCCTTCACCCCCATCGGCCATAGGGCACTCGACCAACTGCGCATCCGGCCAGACTTGGGCCAACCCTTCGGCAATGGCCTGGGCAGTGCCTGCAGCACTGAGGCTGTCCTTGAATGAGTCGGGAGCGATGATGATCTTCATGATGGGCTTTCTCCGGTTTTTATAATGCCCATGCTGCCAGTTGGCTGGGGTAATGACGCCGGTCAATTGCACAGATGCGGACAGGGTTTGTTGGTCATTTCTACAAAGCCTGGGGCAACAACTGCACGCCCAGGTACAAGGCCAGCATGCCATCGAGCGTCAACGGGTCCACGCCGCTGAGTTCAGCAATGCGTTCCATGCGATAACGCAGGCTATTGCGATGAATGCCCAGCGCGTCTGCGCAGGCCTGGCTTTGCCCGTCGTGTTCGCACCAACTGCGCAGGGTGGCGAGCAGTTGCCCGTTGCTGTCCTTGGCCAGCACTTTGCGCAAAGGGTTGAGCAGTTCGTCCAGGGCATCGTCATGGCGGTGACGCCAGAGCATGACCGGCAGACGATAACGGTTGAGGGTCAACAGCCGCATTTGCGGGAGGATATCGCGGCCATACGCAAGTAGATCGCCCACCCGGCGATAACAACGGCGCAGCCCCGCCAAGCCCTCCGCTTGCCCACCAATGGCAACGCGCAGGATGTTCCAACCCAGGCCGTCGAGTTTTTCCAGCAGGCGGGGGTTGTCGACCTGCAACGCGGCGGGTCGGCACCACAGCAGGGAAAACTGCGCGGGGCTGACGCACCAACTGTCCGGGTAACGGCTGGTGAGCCATGTACTCAAGTCTTCCGCCGTTTGGCCCGTGCCCAGCTCGAACAGGTACGGCGTGCGCGACAGCTGCGGCTTGAGGCCCAGTTGCCGGGCTTCGTCCACCAGGCGTGGTGAGTCGCCACCGTCGGCCAGCAGCAGGGCCAGCAGATCATCGCAGCGCTGGCGCCGCCATTGCTGTTCGGCTTGCTGGTGGCGGTGGCTGACCAGCATTTCAGCGGTCATGCGCACCAGTTCGGCATAGGTGCGCAGCCCGTCCGGTTCACCGGTGATGCCCAGCACACCGATCAGGCGTTGATCATGCAGCAACGGCAGGTTGATGCCCGGCTGCACGCCCTTGAGATGCTTGGCAGTCTGCCCATCGATCTCCACCACCCGGCCATTGGCCAGGACCAGTTGCGCGCCTTCATGGCGGGTATTGATGCGTTCCGGCTCGCCGCTGCCAAGGATCAGGCCCTGGCTGTCCATGACGTTGACGTTATGGGGCAGGATGGCCATGGTGCGATCGACAATCTCCTGGGCCAAGGCGTGATCGAGCTCGAACATGGGGCTAATTTCCTAAAACAGGTTGTTCACTGGCACAGCGCAAAGCCTGCTTCACTGTGCGCCAGCACAAAGACAGTCGCCCATCACGTCATCGAGACTGTCGGGGCGGTCAACGTTAACCTCGCACCGCGAAAAATCATAATAAAGAGAGATTCCCATGTCACAGAGCGCCACTGCCGCACTGGCCAGCGATGACGATAAAAACGCCATCTACAAGCGCATCACCCTGCGCCTGATCCCCTTCATCTTTATCTGCTATCTGTTCAACTACCTGGACCGGGTAAACGTTGGCTTTGCCAAGCTGCAGATGCTCGATGCGTTGAAGTTCAGCGAAACCGTATACGGCCTGGGGGCCGGGATTTTCTTTATCGGCTACGTGCTGTGTGGCGTGCCGAGCAACCTGGCGCTGACCAAGTTCGGCCCACGGCGCTGGATCGCACTGATGATGATCGTGTGGGGCACGCTGTCTACCTGCCTGCTGTTTGTGACCACGCCGACGCATTTCTACACGTTGCGCCTGTTTACCGGTGCCGCTGAAGCCGGTTTCTTCCCCGGTGTGGTGCTGTACCTATCGCAGTGGTTTCCGACGTTCCGCCGTGGGCGGATCATGGCGCTGTTCATGTCGGCGATCCCGGTGTCCGGTTTGCTCGGCAGCCCGTTTTCCGGCTGGATTCTCAACCACTTTGCCGCCAATCAAGGCGGCTTGGCGGGCTGGCAGTGGATGTTCCTGCTGCAAGGCATCCCGACCGTGATCCTCGGCGCCCTCGCCTACTTCCTGCTCAGTGACAGCTTTGCCAACGCCAAGTGGCTCAAGCCCCATGAACGGCAGGTGCTGGAAGCCGACCACGCTACGGACCTGGCGAATAAGCCCGGCACCACCAGCGACTCCCTGGCCGAAGTGTTCAAGAACCCTGCGATCTGGGCATTTGGCCTGATCTACTTCTGCATCCAGAGCGGCGTGTATGCGATCAACTTCTGGCTGCCATCAATCATCAAGAACCTGGGTTTCAGCGATAACCTGGTGATTGGCTGGCTCAGTGCGATCCCGTATCTGTTGGCGGCAGTGTTCATGTTGCTGGTAGGCCGCTCGGCCGACTTGCGCAAGGAACGTCGCTGGCACCTGGTGGTGCCAATGCTGATGGGTGCCATCGGCCTGGTGATTGCGGTGAACTTCGCCACCACACCGGCCATCGCCATCCTCGGCCTGACCATCGCTACCATGGGCGCCCTTACCGGCCTGCCGATGTTCTGGCCGGTGCCTACCGCCATGCTCAGCGCAGGTGCCGCGGCGGGTGGCCTGGCGTTGATCAACTCCATGGGGCAGATGGCGGGCTTTCTCAGTCCGTATATCGTGGGGTTTGTGAAAGACGCCACCGGGTCCACGGATGTGGCGCTGTACCTGCTGGCGGCAGTGATTGTCGCCGGTAGTGTGCTGGCGTTGCGCATGACGCGGACCTTGAAGGCCTGACTCGGTTTAATGTGAGAGGGGATTTAGTGTCAGTGAGCGCATCTGTGACTGAACCACCGCCATCGAGGCAAGCCCCCTCCCACACTTTGGCCTGTGTCTACAGCAAACCGCCGCCATCGATATCGATAACGGCGCCGGTCATGAAGCCGTTCTCCATGGCCAATACATACCCCGCCGCCACTTCTTCAGCCTGCCCTACCCGGCCAACCGGCAATACCTCGCCGGTCTTGGCAAACATCGCCAAACGCTGCTCTTCGGCCAAGCCGGCATAGGCTGGGGTATCGATCACGCCGGGGCTGATGACATTGACGCGACGCGGCGCCAGTTCCTTGGCCAGTTGCTTGCCCAAGGCTTCGGTCGCGGCGTTGATGCCGGTCTTGATGAGCTGCCCTGCTGCCAGCTTGCGCCCCAGTTGACCGGAAGTCAGGCTGATGCTGCCGTGCTCCCCCAAAAATGGCAGCGCCTGTTGAATCGCACGTAGGGCGCCCCAGAGTTTCACATTGAAATTGTCCTGGGCCTCGTCAAGGTCGGTTTCGCTCAAGATCTTGGCCCGCACCGAAGGCCCCGAGGTGTAGACCAGGTGGTCAAAGTGCCCCACCGTTTCGAACAAGCGCTGCAACGACGCGCTGTTGGTGACGTCCACCGGCTCACTGCGTACACCGTTGTCGCTGCCGGAGTTCAAGCGTCGCCCGGCCAGCACCACGCGCGCACCGCGAGCGGTGGCTGCCTGGGCCACTGCGGCGCCGATGCCGCTGCTGCCGCCAATCACGATGATGGTTTTACCGCTGAGGGAAGATGTCATGGGGAGAACTACCTGGATGAGAAAGTGAGCGTTGATCTTCCCAGCTTGGCAATCAGCAAAAAATCCCGGTAAAACGACAAGATCTTTAAAGGATTTTTAATAATGAGTTCAATTCTCGACCTTGAAGTTTTTGTGCGCAGTGCCGACACCGGCAGCCTGACAGCCGCCGCCCGTGGGCTTGGCTTGACACCGGCAGCGGCCAGCATTGCCCTCAAGCGCCTTGAAACACGGCTCGGTATCCGCTTGCTTGCCCGTTCCACCCGCAGCATGCGCCTGACCGAAGAAGGCCGGCGTTATCTGGACAGCGTGCGGGTGGCGCTGGAAGCGTTGTCGGAGGGCGAACACGCCATCAAGCAACAGGGCCAAAGCCTCAGCGGTTTATTGCAGCTGGCGGCACCTTCGGATTTCGGCCGCAACGTGTTACTGGGCTGGCTGGATGAGTTCAAGCTTGAGCACCCGAATATCCGCCTGCAACTGCTGCTCAACGACAGCAATGCCGACTTGTTTCGCGATACCGTCGACATTGCCCTGCGCTTTGGCGTACCAAGGGACTCCAGCCTGGTGGCGTTGCCGGTGGTGCCCGGCCACCAGCGCATGGCCTGCGCCAGCCCTGAATATCTCGCGCGCCACGGCACACCACGCACGCCGGCAGACTTGGCGCAGCACAGTACGTTGCGTTACATGCGCCGCGGGCAGGCCAATAGCACGTGGTACTTCCGCCAGGGCGCGCTGCTCCAGGAGGTCGACGTCAGCGGCGATTACCTCAGCGACGATGGAGAAATCGTCCGCCGCTGGGCGCTGGCGGGCCACGGCATCGCCTATAAAGCCAATCTGGATATTGCCCGTGATATCCAGGCCGGTCGGCTGGTAGTGCTGCTGCCCGACTGGCAGGGCGAGCCGACCCCTTTCAACCTGATGTGCCCCCACCGTCTGCAAGTGTCGGAACGGGTGAAAGTGCTGCACCGTTTTCTACAGGCCCGCTGCCAGACATTACTGGGTGCATGAACAAACGCGCCCAGGGCTTGTTCCAGAGGCGTCGGTTCTGGTATTGCAGTACTCACGTTTCCCTGCGATGAGGAGCTCTCCATGATTTACCGCACATTGGGCCAGTCCGGGTTGAAGGTCAGCGCATTGACCCTCGGCACCATGATGTTTGGCGAACAGACCAGTACCGAAGACTCGCTGCGCATCATCGACAAGGCCTGGGACCAGGGCATCAACTTTATTGATACCGCCGACGTCTACACTGGCGGGCGCTCCGAAGAGATCGTCGGCGAAGCCATTGCGCGCAATCGCCAGGACTGGATCGTGGCCAGCAAAGTCGGCTTCGGACCCGCCGACGGTTTGCCCAACCGCAGTGGTTTGAACCGCAAGCGTATTTTCAACGCCGTGGAAGCCAGCCTTGGGCGCCTGGATACCGAGTACCTGGACATCTACTACCTGCACCGTGAAGACCATGACACGCCGCTGGAAGTGACCGTGTCGGCCATCGGTGACCTGATCCGCCAAGGCAAGATCCGCTATTGGGGCCTGTCCAACTACCGCGGTTGGCGTATCGCCGAGGTGATTCGGGTGGCCGAGCGTCTTGGGGTGGATAAACCCGTCATCAGTCAGCCGCTGTACAACATCGTCAATCGCCAGGCCGAGGTCGAGCAAATCACCGCGGCGGCTGCCTACGGGTTGGGCGTGGTGCCCTATAGCCCGCTGGCCCGAGGGGTGCTCAGCGGCAAATATGCGCCGGACGTAACGCCCGAGCCCGGCAGCCGGGCCGCACGCCAGGACAAGCGCATCCTGGAAACCGAATGGCGGATGGAGTCGTTGCGCATCGCCCAGCAGATCCAGCAATACACCCAAGGGCGTGGCGTGGGCATGGTCGAGTTTGCCATTGCCTGGGTATTGAACAATTGCGCGGTGAGTTCCGCGATTGTCGGGCCACGCACCGAGGCGCAATGGGATGCGTACACCGGCGCGCTGGCGGTGAATATCACGACTGAAGACGAGGCATTTATTGATTCCTTGGTCACACCCGGGCACTCATCCACGCCGGGGTTCAACGATGTCGGCCATTTCGTCTCAGGCCGTGTGGCGTGGCGAGTTGGCTGAAGTCTCCTTGATGCATGGAGATTAAAATGCGGGCGGGGCTTGCTCGCGGTAGCGGTGCTGCAATCGGTTCATCTGTAGCTGCCACACTGCCTATCAGGAGCAAGTCGAATCGGCGCCCGCCCCTCCCACATTCTATTTCTCGCAAAAACCGCCATACTCCGCCCTTGGAACTGGATATGAATCGGCTTTCGCGAGGACAGCGTGTCTAAAGGTGTAGTGTTATCGGTATTGGCCTCGGTGTTGTTTGCCGTGATGTATTACTTCACGTCGCTGCTCACGCCCTTGAGCGGCCTGGAGATTTTCGGCTGGCGAATGTTGCTGACCGTGCCCTGCATGACGGTATTCATGATCGTCAGCGGTGAATGGCGACGGGTGTGGGAGCTGCTGCGCATGCTCACGACCAAGCCGCGCCTGATCGGGGGGGGGCTGGCCTCTTCGGCCTTGCTGGGCGTGCAATTGTGGCTGTTCATGTGGGCGCCGCTGAATGGACGCAGCCTGGATGTATCGGTGGGGTATTTCCTGTTGCCGCTGACCATGGTGCTGACGGGGCGCTTGGTGTACGGCGAACGCTTGTCGCGGCTGCAGCAGATTGCGGTGGTGCTGGCCGCGCTCGGCGTTTTGAATGAGCTGTATCAGGCCGGTGGTTTTTCCTGGGCGACCCTGGTGGTGATCATCGGTTACCCAGTGTATTTCGTTGTGCGCAAGTACCTGAGCACCGATCACTTGGGTGGCTTGTGGCTGGACATGGCGCTGATGCTGCCAGTGGCTTGGTGGTTTGTGCAGAGCGGCGAACAGGGATTTGCCGTGCTCGATGTGCACCCCAGGCTGTATGCATTGATTCCGATGCTGGGTTTGATCAGTGCCTCGGCGCTGGTGAGCTATATCATTGCCAGTCGCTTGCTCGCATTCAGCTTGTTCGGGCTGCTCAGTTACGTGGAGCCGGTGTTACTGCTGGTGGTGGCGCTATTGCTGGGAGAAGGCATCAAGGGTGACCAATGGCTGACTTACATTCCCATCTGGCTGGCGGTGATGGTGCTGGTATATGAGGGGTTCAAGCATTTGGTGCGTCAACGTCGGGTTTGAGTAAAAGACTGGGAATGGGTGCCGGTTGCGGGGGTATCCGTACCCCTTCCGTACTGCAGGGGGATGGCCTCAGGTCATTACCTGAGTCGTGAACTCTTCGGACGTACCGACCACGCTCTCGATGACGTCGGCTAAGGTATTCAGGTTTTCCCTCGCTGTGCCGTAGCGGGGGATATTGCTCTGGACCTCATTACCGAAATTTTCCAAGTGTTGATCCATCATCTCTTTCTCAACACCAAACACATTGCCGAGCCGATTGTCGTGGTTCAGCTCAAGCAGCGTTCCTGTGACGGGGTTTTTCACGATTTCTTCGATGGAATTGGCTATATCGTCAGGAACACCAAACTGTTTCAATGCAGTCCCTATACCGTGCCCCGGGTTTCTGAGCTGCTTGACGAGGTAGGCCCAGAAGTCACTCAGGTCATTAGGTCCCGCCTTTTCCAGAGCCTGGCGCGCGACATGCTGTTTGGCGAACTCTTCGGGGGACTCTGAACTGGGATCGCCGAGCGGTTCTTTACTGTTCAGCCCGTCTTTCACGAAGTAATAACCGTCCTCACTGCCACCACGAAAGTTCCCATAAGCATCGTAATCATATACGACATGTTCTCCATCCTCCCGTGTACCGACATAGGTCGCTTTGCCATCGGAAGCGAGGTTGAAAAGCCTGGTGTTGAATAGCCCGTTGACCTCCACTGGCGGAACCGTTACATCCCTGTTCAAGCGCGCGAAAATATCATCGCGCTCTCGACCAAAACTTCCCACCGCAACGCTGGATTGATTATCCTTGCCAAACTCCTTTAGTTGCTCCCTGACCCGCTCCTCCTGCCCGGGAGCTTCAGGGTGAGAGAAGTGCCCGGCTAATCGGTCTAGTTCGGCAGGGTCTTGGGCCATATTCCTAACCCATTCAGTCATCTCTTCAGCGGTTTCGAACGTGTGGAACGACATGACTTCATCCTCCGGCATATACACGATGAAATTAGTCATCCCTTCCGTTACAGGCACGCGCTTGATCACCATCATGTCTTGGGATTGAGCGCCATCGACGGCAAAAGTCGAGACACTCACGAAAGGAGCCCCCGGTTTGTCTGGATTCACCACCGCCTTTATCAACTGATGCTCGTCGGCAGTTAAATCACCATTGAGGTGCTGTAATTCACCTTCGTCGAGGAAACGCTTTCGCGCCACATCGATCGGATCCCCTTCATTGGTCGAGCGGACATTGCCAACGGGGCGAGGCTGCGGCGGTAGGATCTGAGCGCCTAACCTTGGCAGATGAGTAGTACGAGTAGGAATACGCAAATTCATATGAGGGCCTCGTCTAGATTAGGGTGCAGGTTTTTTCCTACGCCCGGCCCTTATGTGATATTTGGTGAAACATCTGTTCCCGTTTGACCGTCGCTAAATTGCAACTCGATGCAACACACACGAAAAAGCCCGGTATAAACCCGGGCTTTTTGCTTATTCAGTGAGTCAGTCGGCGGTCAGTACACCACGACGAACCTGATCACGCTCAATCGACTCGAAAAGCGCCTTGAAGTTGCCCTCGCCGAACCCATCGTCGCCTTTGCGCTGGATAAATTCAAAGAACACCGGCCCCATCAGGGTTTCCGAGAAAATCTGCAGCAGCAGGCGCTTGTCACCGGCGACCGACGAACCATCCAGCAAGATGCCACGCGATTGCAGCTGGTCGACCGGCTCACCGTGGTTTGGCAGGCGGCCCTCAAGCATTTCGTAGTAAGTGTCTGGCGGCGCGGTCATGAAGCGCATACCGATCTTCTTCAGCGCGTCCCAGGTCTTGACCAGGTCGTCGGTGAGGAATGCTACGTGCTGGATGCCCTCGCCGTTGAACTGCATCAGGAACTCTTCGATCTGCCCGGCGCCCTTGGAGGATTCTTCGTTCAACGGGATGCGGATCTTGCCGTCCGGCGCGCTCATGGCCTTGGAGGTCAGGCCGGTGTATTCGCCCTTGATATCGAAATAACGCGCTTCACGGAAGTTGAACAGCTTCTCGTAGAAATTGGCCCAGTAGATCATCCGGCCGCGATAGACGTTATGGGTCAGGTGGTCGATGACCTTGAGGCCGGCGCCGACCGGGTTGCGGTCAACACCTTCGAGGTAGACGAAGTCGATGTCATAGATCGAGTTGCCTTCGCCGAAACGGTCAATCAGGTACAACGGCGAACCGCCGATGCCTTTGATCGCCGGCAGGTTCAGCTCCATCGGGCCGGTTTCGATGTGGATCGGCTGGGCCCCCAGTTCGAGGGCACGGTTGTAGGCCTGCTGCGAATCCTTGACGCGAAACGCCATGCCGCACACCGACGGGCCGTGTTCGGCCGCAAAGTAGGCCGCCAGGCTGCCCGGTTCGTTATTGAGGATCAGGTTGATCTCGCCCTGGCGATACAGGTGCACATCCTTGGAACGGTGGGTCGCCACCTTGGTGAAGCCCATGATCTCAAAGATCGGCTCCAGCGTACCCGGGGTGGGCGAGGCGAATTCGATAAATTCAAAGCCCATCAGGCCCATGGGGTTTTCGTATTGGTCGGTCATGTTCGGTGCCTCATCATTCTTGTGGGTAGCAATTGTTTAGTTGCAAGCAAGGATGAGGTCCGAAGGTGGCGCGCAGGAGAGGCCTCGCACGCTGCGGGCGAGGAAGTCACCAAAGATGAGGGGGGAGCCAAGTAGCTTCATGGTGTCATCAGTCTCTGACGGCCGAGGCTTGCGTGAGCGCAAGTCCATATTCTTGTATGCGTAAATCGATTCTACACAGCGTAAACAGGTTTGTCCGTACTCTTATCAAATCCCCGTCGCCCTGCCCTGTGCAAGGGGTTTATTGCACAAGTAGATGCCCAGCAGGATCACGGCGCCACCTGCCAGCATCGGCGCCGTCAAGGCTTCGTCCAGCAACAGCGCGCCACACATCACTGCCGTCAGTGGGTTGAGGGCGATGAACACGCCGGAGCGGGTTGCACCGATTCGCCGGATGCCGTCGTAATAACCAATATAGGCCAGGGCCGAACCCAGCACACCCAGGTACAGCAGGCTGTACCACTGCGCCAGCTGCAGCGCACTGAAACCTTGCAGCGTCAGCCGACCGGTGGCGAGGGTAGCAAGGGTCAACATCAGCGTACCCCAGAGCACCGACCAAGTGACGGTTTGCACCGGTCCCAATGTCTGGTTGAGTTCCCGGGACAGCAGCGAATAGGCGCCCCAGGCGATTACGCAACCCAGGATCAACAGATCACCGACCCAGGCGTTGCGCGCCCCCTGCATGAGGTTGGGATTGCGGCTCACGATCACCACTGCCGCCCCCAGCAGGCACAGCCCGATGCCCAGCCACTTGGCCCGCCCCAGGCGTTCCTTGAACAGCAACCAGGACGCCAGGCCAATCACTGCGGGGTTCAATGCCACGATCAAGGACGCCCGCGACGCATTGATGTAGTGCAGCCCATAGAAAAAACACAGGTTGTAGAAAAAGATGCCGCATAACCCCAGCAGCATCAGCCGTGCCATTTGTCTCGTACTCGGGCGAGCCAGGGGGATCCGTGCGCAGGCCAGGAACAGCAGCAGCGCCAGGCTGGCCAGGATAAACCGCAGGCAGGCCGCGAGCAGCGGGTCCACTTGATCGGCCAGAAAGCGCCCGGCGACGAAAGTCCCGCCCCAGATCATGGTGACAGCGGCCAGCTTCAGGTAAGTAAGGCCTTCGCGGGCAGGATGCATAAGAATGTGCTCAACGTGAGAGAGGATGGCGTTATTCTTTGGCTAATGATCAGTCATCGTAAAATGAGGCTTTACTCATGACCCTGACCCAGCTGGAGATCTTCTCACTGGTTGCCGAACTACGCGGCTTCACCAGCGCGGCGCATCGCCTGGGTATCAGCCAGTCGGCCGTGTCCCATGCGATCAAGGCCCTGGAGCAGGAGCTGGGGGTGGAGCTGTTTCGCCGTCATCAGACCCTGGTGGAACTGAGTGATATCGGCGAGCAGTTGCTCGGGCGGGCGCGGGGCATGCTGGGCCTGGCCAATACCTTGCAACAGGAAGCCGCAGATGCCCGCGGGATGAAGCGCGGCACGCTGCGCATAGGCTCGTTCGGGCCAACCGCTTCGAACCACTTGCTGCCGACTATCCTCAGCCATTTTCGCCGGGACTACCCGGGTATCGAGGTGCATGTGGACGAAGGACCAGACCGACAGGTCATCCAATGGCTGGATCAGCGCCGGGTGGATGTGGGCTTCGTGGTACTGGAGCAGGACCGCTTCGACACCGTGGCCCTGCTCGAAGACCAACTGGTGGCGCTGATACCGGTCGACCATGCCTTGGCGGCAAGCACTGCGGTGCCCCTGCATGCGTTGTGCGATGACCCGTTCATCCTTACCGAGGCAGGCTCCTCAGAGCTGGTCACGCGTTTGTTCGATGAAGCGCAGCTGCAGCCCAAAGTGCGGTATCGCTGCACCCAGTTGCTCAGCACCTTGGAGGCGGTCAGCCGCGGCGACGGCCTGAGCATCGTGGCCCAGGGCTCACTGCCGACCTATGCCCACCCGCGCTACCTTGCCCGCCCCTTGTCGCCGAGCGTACGGCGGCGCATTGGTCTGGCGGTGCTGGATCGGCGCCAGGCCTCACCCGCTACCCTGGCGTTTATCACGCTGGCGCAAACGCTGTACCCCGATCCCGCAACTCACCGGTAACTCAGGGTAAACGAGGCCAGGCCGTTGGCGGTCCCGGGCTTGATGGTCGATGCGGTTTGAACGTAGCGGGCGGTCAAGGGAATCGTCAGGGTACCGTTGCCCGTGCTTGCGACCTGCCATTGGTTCGGGTTGCCCACGCCGGAGGCATCGGGACCGTAGCTCACCAACCGGTCGCCACTGAGCAGTTGCAGGGCGACGCCACGGGCGCCCGAGTCGCGGGTCAGCGACAACTGGTTACTGCGATTGCCGGGGTCTGTCTGGTCCGTCACGGTGATCCAGACATCGAGGTTGCCACCGGTGCCGCCGGCACAGTCCAGGGTTATGTTGCGATTGACGCTGCCGGCGTGGCTGCCCACTCCCTTGAAGTCGCGGTTGGGCACCAGCCCCAGCGGCATTGCAAGCGACGGCGTGGTCACCCGGCAAGTCGGTTTTTGCGGCGGCAGTATCACCGTATCGGCAAAGTTGACCGAGCCAGCGCCGGGGCTTTCGATACTGACGTTGGTGAGCACATACCTGGCGACTGTGTTTCCAGGGAGGGTACCCGACGTGATCGGGCCCGTTGCCACCAGGTATACGCGCCCTTGCAGGCCCCAGCCATTGGGTTTGTTGTGCTTGGCGTCCAACAGCGTGACGCCGGTGTGGGTGATGACTTTAAAATCCCGGGACGGGTCCCCGGCCATCATGACGAATCCGACGCCAGGATAGCTGGTCGCGTAGACGGGCAACGTCAGCCCATTGGCGTTGAACGTCATGCCGGTTGCCGGCGAATTGACCACGCTGAGGTTGGCCGACACCGGCTGCAACAATGGCCAGTCGGTGTAGCGACACTGCATGACAAAGCCATTGCTGGCAAAGTCATAACCGCTCGGGTAGCCAATCGCCTCGCCCACTTGCAGGTTGTCAGGCAAGGTGATGGGTGGGAAAGACAGCGTCACGGGGGCTTGCGGGGTACAGACGCCTGCATTGAAATGCGCCTGTGCGTCCATGGTGAATGCGCAAGCACCCAGGCACGCGCCAATCGGTAAAAGCCTGCTCAGAAACAATTGAACACCGTTCATAGCGCCAACTCCTTACTGCGGCCAACAACCGCCGTGTGCTCGCGTGTCGTGCCATGGTCATCCAGGGTGGTAAAACGCACCGCGCCCGTCCCCTGCCCCGTCGGCGCCCGGCCCTTCAACAGGATGCGGGCAACCGACTGCGGCAACAGCATCGGCGGGTCTTCACTGCAATACTCCAGCCCGTCGATGGTCAGTAACACGCTGGAAAGACTCACATGGAAGGCGCTCGGGTTGCGCACCTGCACCGCGCCGTCGTCCGCCAGGTGCCACTGCAACCTTCCCACCGCCTGCTGGGCCTGGCCTGGCAAGGCGTCCGGGCGCAGGAACAGCTTGATCCGTGTGCGAAAGGCAAATTGGAGCTGGTTGCCGGTGTCGACAGACGGCCTGATCCCCAGCACATTCAGCCAGTACACCGACTCTTGAGACGCGGCAATAGCCTTGCCTTGAGGTGCGTGGTACATCACCCGCAATGCGCGGCGCTGGCCGGCATCCAGGCGCAGGATCGGCGGCGTGACTGTAAAGGGCACATCACTCAATTCAGGCACGACTTGCGGGTCGCCCGCATCAATCCACACCTGGACCAATCGCGGGCCGTCGGCTTCATTGCGCAGGTTGACCGTCACTCCCGGTGCGCTGGCTGTATAAATGATGCGGGTGCGGTCAATGACGATTTCCCCATGGGCCAGTACGGCCTGTGCCGACAGGACGAGGCCGAGCATGGTATTGAACAGTTGCTTGCTCATCAGCTGCGCTCCTTGTCCGCGCCGCCGTGGTCCGAACACTGGCTGACCAACTGGTCCGCGTTTTCCTGGCGTTGCCCGGGCCTGCGCGGAGGTAAACGGTAGTGGATAAAGCACTGGTCACCCGCCCCTGCATTCCAGCGCACAGTCAACCGGCCCTGGTCGGCGACTCCGCGCACAAAGGCCTTGCCCGCCTGGCCGATCACACCAATTTCGGTGCCGCGCTCGTCAAACACCTGGGCGGCAAATGGCAGCGGCTGGCCGTTCATATGGGTGGCCTTGATCACCACGGCACGGCCACTGACGGTCTCGAACCTGACCAGTGAGACCGCCCCCAGCGTCGGTACCACGGCGTGACTCGATTCCTTGAGTTCCACATCCATGGGCATGCCCTCGGGATCGATATCCACGTCATTGCGCTGATAAGCCCTGAGGGCTGGCAGCACCGCATAGCCCTGCTTATTGATACGCGCCCCGCTGCTGCCGAGCCGGGCATCTTGTGCATCCGGCGCATACACCAGCGCCGAGGCTTCACCGAGATTCTGCGAAAAGGTCACGCCACCCTCGTGGGCAATCAGCCCGCCGTCGGCACTCATGGACAGTTGCGCGCTGTCGCGGGCCTGGGCATAGCCAGCCCTCAGGCTGGCAGCGCGGCTACGATAGCCGGCGTAGGCATTTAAGCTGGAGCCTTCCTGATGGCCGGTGCCACGGCTGCCGGTCAGCCCGTAGTTGGCTTCACCGGCGTTGCCCAGCACACCATTGATCCCCACCTGGTGCTGGCTGCCGCGCGAATCGCCAGCATCGCGCGACAGGCTACTGCTCAAGGTCGGCGCACGCGTTCCCACGCCCAATGGCATGGACAGTGTCAGCACCAGGTGATTATCCACGCGCCCAGCCTGCGCGGAGCGGCCAAAAAAGATCTCGTCGCTGCGCTCGTGATCGCTCAATGGGTGGGTTTCACTGACGCGCGAGCGCTGCGCCGAGAGGTTCCAGTTGAGCGACTTCCAATTGGCCGCGTAACTGAGGGTGAAGGATGTCTGGCGCCCTTGGCGGCCCGCCCAGTAGTCGATGGAACTGCCATACAGGCTCAGCGAGCCTGCGCCCAGCTGTTGGCTGATTGTCAGGTCGAGGCGGCTTTTCTGCCTGGCGTAACTATTGATACTTGCGCCTTGGTGGGCCAGTTCGCGCACATTAAGCGCGTCAGGCAGGTTCAGGTAACCGGCCGTGGAGAAACGGTAGGCACCCAGCGCAAAGTGCGTCCCCGAGAACGGCAGGTTCTTGTTATAGGCCAGGCCCCAGCTTTGCCCTCCGACGACCCCCAGCCCCTGTACCTGGGTGCGCGAGTGGGTGCTGTCGAGGGAGAACGCGCCAATCGCGGTACTCATCGCCAGGCCGGCCTTGCCCTGGCCGTAGCCTTGGGAAAACGTGCTGCCACCATAGGCGCTCAGGCGATCACTCAGGCCATGCTGCAGCGTACCCTGGAAGATCAAAGGGCTGGCGTCGCTGACACCCTGTTGCTGCAACTGTCCCAGGGTGGCGCTGTAGTGGCTGGCACCGTCACGCAACAGGTAGGGCGCCACGGAGTATGGCACGATGAAGGTGCTGCGCCGGCCGTCAACCTCAGTGACGCTGACGTGCAGGTCGCCGCCATATCCGGTGGGGTACAGGTCATCGATGACAAACGGCCCTGGGGCCACTGTAGTCTCGTAAAGCGTGTAGCCGTTCTGGCGCACCGTCACGGTTGCATTGCTGTCGGCAATGCCGCGCACCTGAGGCGCATAGCCTTGTTGAGACTGGGCAAGCATGCGGTCATCGGTGGCCAGGGTGATGCCGCGTACACGCACACCGTCGAGGATCTGGCCACTGCTGAAACTGTCGCCGACGGTCAGCTGTGAACGCCAGGCGGCAAGGGGCCGTTGCAGGTAGGTGGCGGTGTGTTGATAAGGTGCCAGGCCGCTACCGGATGCCCATGCCTGTCCACCCTGATGGCGTAGCCGCCAGTCGCCCAGGTTGAGACCGCCGTTGAGGCCCAGGTAGCCACGATCCTCACCAGTGCCCGCCGTCGCCGTCGCGGCACTGAAGTTGTAGTTGAGCAGCGCGGCGTCAATGCCGTTGTCCCACTGAGACGGGTCAACGGAGCCGCGCACGGCGCGGTTGATATAGACCTGGGGGATGCTGACATCCAGGGTCAGGGTCTCGATATCGACGCGGCTGCTGGCCATGGGGATCCACTCGGCAAAATCCCGGCAGGCATGCTCGGTGTTATCCCCCAGCGCCTGCACAGAAACCCCCAGTTGGCCAAGCTCGGCAGCGTTCAGGCAAGGCTGAGCGTCGTCCTGTCCGGCAAGGGCGGCGAAGGTGATCTCGCGGCGTCCCATCGATTGCCCGTTGAGCATCACATCCATGCGATAGACACCCGGCGCCAACACGTTGCTGGTATTGAAACGTGAGATATCTGCCGAAGAGGACAGGCCGCTGGCGAACGCCTCGATGTCAAACAACAGTGGCGCGGCCTCTGCCGACATCAATAAGGTACTGAGCAGGCCCAGCCATAGCAGTAACCTGGGGTTGGCGAACAGCCAGGCAGTGACGCGGTGAACGGGTATTTGCAGTAAGGCATACATGATCAGAACTTCAAGGGAGCACGCTGCGGCACGGAGAATGCGCCGTAATCATTGATGTATTTGAAATGCACCTGGGCGTCCGCGGGTATTGCCTGTACGGCGTCCCTGACGGGCAGCTTCAAGCTGCCTCCGGGGGCCACCATGCCCTCTCCCGCCGGTAACAGGCGGGCACCCGGCCCCGAACCCATGGCCAAGGCAACCTCATTGAAGGTCACGTGATAAGCCGATGGGTTGTGCACTTCCAGTAGCGGTCCCTGGGCACTCCGGTGCAGGGTCCAGCTTAATTGGGTGGGCGCCTCGTCCGCAGAGCCCGGCAATTGCGCCGGACGGAAAAACACTTTGGTGCGGATACGAAAAGCGAACTGCAGGTGGTTCGATGAGGCCTCTTGCGGACTGTCCGGTGCGACGTTGACCTTGGGCGGTATCTCCAGGGCGTTGAGCCAGAACAACGATTCGCGGTCAGCCGGCAGCGGATCCTGGGTATAGACCAGTCGCACCACCTGGCTTTTGCCTGCGTCCATGCGGAACACTGGCGGCGACAGGCTGAACGGCACCTCGCTGTCGGAGGGGGCTTGCGCCGGGTCGCCCTGGTCCAGCCACACTTGCACCAGGCGCGGCGCTCGCTGATCGTCATTGGTCAGGCGCAGCGTGATTTCCCGACGCTGCTGCGGATAGATGTGCCGCGTGCCGTCGATCACTACGCCGGCGTGAGCGGCGGACAGCAACCCGACACTGATCAGCAGTGCGCTCAGCAGGGGGGTCAATAGCAATGTCCGGGCAAGCATTTGGTCTGTCCTTGCCTGGCGTACGGCCAGGCAACCGGGCCTCGATCAGGGGAACGTCACCGAATACAGCACTTGCGTACTGACCGGGCCTGGCGTCGCAGTGCCCGTGGCAATGTATTGGGCAGCAAAGGGCAGCGACACCTCGCCGCTTGCAGGGACTTTCGCGGGGCTCGAGTTCTGGCCCAGGCGCAGGTCCATGGGCCGGTGGGTGACGCCGTCCACCAGTTGCACTTCAACGAAGGTGGCAGGTTCCGGCTTGGCCGGTGCCTGGTTGACCAGGTTGCCGGTCGCCGGGTTGATTGCGGGGCTGCTGCTCTCATACATCACAGCGACAGTCGTATCCTTCGGGCAGGAACCGACATGAATGTAATAGGGTTTTGCCCCGGCCGTCTGGCCTGGCGCCTTGAGCGCGCTGGCCTGGACCTTGTTGAGCGGCACCGAAAAATCCGGGCTGGTGCCGGGTGCCGAGCCCGTGCCACCGCTGATGCTGCAGGTGGTGCCGGTGATTTCACCGGTCAAGGTGATCTTGCCGTCTGCGGCAACAGCAGGCAGGGCGGCAACGCCGGTGACCGCCAGAAATACAACGGCCAATGCGATAGTTTTCATTGCAGATACTTCCTAGTGAATGTCATTAAAAGTGTTGCAAGCCAAGACACGACAATCGAAGGGCGAGATGGGACCGTCCCGCCAAAATTGGGCTGAGTGGCTGTGAAAGAGGCTGTAGGGGTTAGTGCTACTGAGTCTCTTACGTTTTGCAACGAAGTTTATGTTGCCAAGTCGAAGTGCACGCCACAACTGACCGAACGGCTAGGTCAGCAGGTTTCAAACAAGCGAGCAGCGTCGCGAAATGCCATCTATCATCGCCATAGCCCACTCTCTTTTTTGCGATTGATTGCCTCTATGCCCCTGACCGCCAAAGGTCCACGAAGCCGAGCCGCCCGCTATTTCGTCAGCACGCTCTGCGGGCTGCTGCCCGTTCTGCTGGGGGTTGTAATTCTTTACTGGCAAGCCGAGCGCACGCTTGAGCAAAGCACGGCCCAAACCGCTCAAGAAGCCGTGCGCCAGTTCGACCTGATGCTCGACAATACCGCCCTCGCCGCCCAATCTTTGTTGCCTTTGGCGGGTAAGCCATGTGACAGCCAGGCACAATTGGCGCTGCGCGAACAGGTGACGCGCCGTCCGTTTGTACGCGCCACCACAGTGTCCTGGCAGAAAAACATTTATTGCAGTTCGCTGTTCGGCGGCAACCATCAGTCGCCGGTCAACCCGAATGACTACGTGAATGGCCGGCTGTGGCTGATGAACGGCAACCCTGTCACGCCAGATACTGCGCTGCTGGTCTATCGCCTGGTGGAAGGCGACCAGGGCGCGTTTGCCTCGATTGACAGCTACCACCTCACCAACGCCTTGCGCTTGATCAGCCGTTACGCCCATCTGGTCTTGCAAGTCGGCCCCCATTGGCTGGATGCCGAGGGCAAGGTGCATGACAGCGTGGTACCGGAATTTGCCGTGGCCCATCATCATCTGGCGTCCGAGCGTTATGACTACAGCGTCGAGGCGGGTATGCCCGAGGGGGAAACCTGGCGTTATATGCAGGCCCGCTATCCGGCACTGTTCAGCCTGGTTGTGTTCTTCGGTGTACTGGCGGGCATCCTTGCGCATTGGCTGCAAAAACGCTCGTCCGCCCCCACCCAGGAATTGCAGCGTGCGTTGAATGCCAACGAATTCATCCCGTATTTCCAGCCAGTGGTACGCGGAGACACGCGTCAATGGGCAGGCTGTGAAGTGCTGATGCGCTGGAAACATCCAAAAGAGGGCCTGGTGCGGCCGGACCTGTTTATTCCGCTGGCCGAAGACTCGGGCCTGATCGTGCCGATGACCCGCGCCCTGCTGCGCCAGACCGCTGCGCAACTGGCGCCCCACGCCGCGCGTTTCAGCCCAGGCTTCCATATTGGCGTGAACATCACCGCACGCCATTGCCAGGACCTGGCGCTGGTGGAGGACTGTCGGCAGTTCCTGGCCGCCTTCCCCCCTGGCCAGGTAAGCCTGGTGCTGGAGTTGACCGAGCGCGAGCTGATCGAGCCCACCGATATCACCCGCCAATTGTTCGATGCCCTGCACCAGTTGGGTGTGCTGATCGCGATCGATGACTTTGGAACCGGCCACTCCAGCTTGGCTTACTTACGCAACTTCAACGTCGATTACTTGAAGATTGACCAAAGTTTTGTCGCCATGATCGGTGCGGATGCGCTGTCGGGGCACATTCTGGACAGCATCATAGAACTGTCCGGCAAGCTGGACCTTGGGATTGTTGCCGAGGGCGTGGAAACATCACAACAATGCGAATACCTCGTTGCCCAAGGTGTGGATTTCTTACAAGGCTATCTGTTCGGCCGGCCGTTACCCTGTGACGAGTTCATTAACTCGTTGAGCAATCATTGAATAGCCTCGCGTCAGCGTCGATGAAAGATTGTTCTTTTGACGAAAGACATGATTTACTCGAGATGATTTAACTACTACAATTTTTCCTACCTGTGCAGAATTCGCAGAGGGTGTTTTCCGTTGAGTTATCTTAACGTTCCTGGCTGATTGCTTTGTCTGCCGTTGATATCAGCAACTACACTATTGGAGTACAGATTTTGTCCAGACTCGCCGAATTTCGCGCAGCAGAAAAAGCCCTTCAAGAGCAGCTTGCGCAGCTGGAATCCTTGAAGAACGACGCAGGCCTGAAGAAAGAAATCGAATTCGAAGAAAAGCTCAAGAAGCTGATGGACAGCTACGGCAAAAGCCTGCGCGACGTCATCGCCATTCTTGACCCAACCCCACGCAAAGGCGGCACATCAGTTGCCGCTGCGCCAAAACAACGGCGTGCACGGGTCGTCAAGGTCTACCACAACCCGCATACCGGCGAACTGATCGAGACCAAAGGCGGCAACCACCGCGGCCTTAAAGCCTGGAAAGAAGAGTACGGTGCCGCTACTGTAGACTCCTGGCTTCGGGGCTGATCAACAGCCACTAAAACAGAGCCCCGCTTACGCGGGGCTTTTGTTTTATGGGTTCGAAAGCGAACTTGTCTAACCCTCAACATTGTTCACATTCGCTCAACTTGGGCGGGTCATAACTTCAGGCTATTACGCACCGAACTCACTTCATCCTTGCTCGCCTCATAGGCTTTCACCTGGCCGGCGTAAGAAAAAACATAGGCTCTATCGACATCCACTGCAGCGACTAATGTTTGTGACAGAACGTGCCGCCCATTCTCGGTAATCACACAAGTAGTTTCGAGCGCTTCAAGACGACTTAATGTGCTCGGATGCATCTTGCTGCACACGCTTTGATAACCGCTTCGGGCAAAATCCTTCTGGATGGATTTGCGCATCTCCAGCAATACGCCTGGAAGATTAACTTTATGTCCGGCTTCAATCGGTGTACCAGTCAACTCCATAACCATCAGGGTCGCGCCATTTTCATCATTCTTGATCGCACGCTGGCGCGACACCGCTTGAGGCTTGGCGGGTGTTTCGCCGTCAGGCACGACTTCCTCGACCTGCCAGCCACTGGGCCAGTGAACTTCCGGGTCGGCGGCCAGAACCAACGGACTGGACAGCAACCCACACACAGCGCTCAACAGCAATCTACGAAACTCGATCATTGCAAAAAACACCCAAGGTTCAAGCAGCAAAGTTTGCGGCCCAGCCGGTGCGGGTCGCAAGGGCCGCGTGCGCTTTTTCATTTGGCGCCGCGGGCAGGCCTTGCGTATCATGGTCCCGCTGCACGGAGGCTGCCGCAAGCCAAGGGACCGCTTTGCCCCATTTTTCCGGAGGGCCCATGAGCCTGCACGATCTGAATACTTTCCCGGGCGTCACCGCCCAGCCTGATACCGCTACGACGAACTTCGTGTTCAACCACACCATGCTGCGGGTCAAGGACATCACCCAGTCACTGGATTTCTACACCCGTGTACTGGGGTTTTCCCTGGTTGAAAAACGCGACTTCCCGGAAGCCGAGTTCAGCCTGTACTTCCTGGCCCTGGTGGACAAGGCCCAGATCCCGGCCGACGCCGCCGAGCGCACCCAGTGGATGAAGTCGATCCCGGGCATCCTGGAACTGACCCACAACCATGGCACTGAAAACGACGCCGACTTCGCTTACCACAACGGCAATACTGACCCGCGTGGCTTTGGCCATATCTGCATCTCGGTGCCGGATATTGTGGCGGCATGCGAGCGTTTTGAAGCACTGGGCTGCGACTTCCAGAAGCGCCTGACGGATGGCCGCATGAAGAGCCTCGCCTTCATCAAGGACCCGGATGGCTACTGGGTCGAGATTATCCAGCCAGCGCCGATGTAACCTTGCTCCGACAGAACACAAAAAGCCCCACGAGCAATCGTGGGGCTTTTTTTTCAACGGTTCGGTTATGCCGGAGCCGACGTACGAATCAAGTGATCAAAGGCACTCAACGAAGCCTTGGCCCCCTCACCCACCGCGATCACAATCTGCTTGTAAGGTACGGTAGTGACGTCACCGGCGGCAAACACGCCTGGCAATGAGGTCTCGCCACGGGCATCGACGATAATCTCGCCGCGCGGGGTCAGTTCTACAGTGCCCTTGAGCCAATCGGTGTTGGGCAGCAGGCCGATCTGAACAAAGATACCTTCCAGGTCGAGGGTCTTGAACTCGCCACTGTCGCGATCCTTGTAGGCAAGGCCGGTGACTTTCTGGCCGTCGCCCTTGACTTCACTGGTCAGCGCGCTGGTAATCACATCCACGTTCGGCAGGCTATAGAGCTTGCGTTGCAATACCGCATCAGCGCGCAACTTGCTGTCGAACTCAAGCAGCGTGACATGGCTGACAATCCCGGCCAGGTCAATGGCAGCCTCAACGCCGGAGTTACCGCCGCCGATCACCGCCACGCGCTTGCCCTTGAACAATGGGCCGTCGCAGTGCGGGCAAAAGCAAACGCCCTTGGCCTTGTATTCCTGCTCGCCCGGAACGCCCATCTCTCTCCAGCGGGCGCCAGTGGCCAGGATCACAGTCTTGGACTTGAGGGTCGCGCCGCTTTCGAAGCGAATTTCGTGCAACTCACCAGGATTTTTCGCCGGAACCAGGCTACTGGCACGCTGCAAGTTCATGATGTCCACGTCGTACTGGCGCACATGCGCTTCCAACGCGCTGGCCAGCTTCGGCCCTTCGGTTTCCTGTACCGAGATAAAGTTCTCAATGGACATGGTGTCCAGTACCTGGCCACCAAAACGCTCGGCGGCGACACCGGTACGAATGCCTTTGCGCGCCGCATAGATGGCTGCCGAAGAACCGGCCGGGCCACCGCCGACGACGAGTACGTCAAAGGCGTCTTTTGCGCTGATTTTTTCCGCGGCTTTTTCGATGCCGCTGGTGTCGAGCTTGGCAAGGATTTCTTCCAGCCCCATACGGCCCTGGCCGAAGTTGACCCCGTTCAAGTAGACACTCGGCACCGCCATGATCTGGCGCTCGTCGACCTCGGCCTGGAACAGCGCACCGTCGATGGCGACGTGGCGGATGTTCGGGTTCAGCACGGCCATCAGGTTCAAGGCCTGGACCACGTCCGGGCAGTTCTGGCACGACAGCGAGAAATAAGTCTCGAAGCTGAACTCGCCTTTGAGGGCGCGAATCTGTTCAATCACCTCGACACTGGCCTTCGACGGGTGGCCACCGACTTGCAGCAGGGCCAGCACCAACGAAGTGAATTCATGGCCCATGGGGATGCCGGCGAAGCGCAGGCTGATATCGGCACCCGGGCGGTTGATGGAGAACGATGGCCTGCGCGCATCATTGCCATCGGTTTTCAGGGTAATCAGCGTGGTGAGGCTGATGACGTCCTGCAAAAGAGCAAGCATTTCCTGGGATTTCGCGCCGTCATCGAGGGAGGCGACGATCTCGATCGGCTGGGTGACCCGTTCCAGGTATGACTTCAACTGAGCTTTAAGATTGGCGTCCAACATACGGGCGATTTCCTGTTCATTCGGTTTATTGCGGACAAAAAAACGCCCGAGCGAATCTCGCCCGGGCGTTTTGAGGGCGGATGCAGCTTACTTAAGTGCGGATTCCCGCCCTTGATACGTCTTCACAGACTTAGATCTTGCCGACCAGGTCCAGGGACGGAGCCAGGGTGGCCTCGCCTTCTTTCCACTTGGCTGGGCAGACTTCGCCTGGGTGGGCAGCGACGTATTGAGCAGCCTTGATCTTGCGCAGCAGCTCGGAAGCGTCACGGCCAACACCGCCGTCGTTCAGTTCAACGATCTTGATCTGACCTTCTGGGTTGATCACGAAAGTACCGCGGTCTGCCAGGCCGGCTTCTTCGATCAGCACGTCGAAGTTGCGCGAGATGGTCAGGGTTGGGTCGCCGATCATGGTGTACTGGATCTTGCCGATGGCTGGCGAAGTGTTGTGCCAGGCAGCGTGGGCAAAGTGGGTGTCGGTGGAAACGCTGTAGATCTCGACGCCCAGTTTCTGGAATTCGGCGTAGTTGTCAGCCAAGTCTTCCAGTTCGGTTGGGCAGACGAAGGTGAAGTCGGCTGGGTAGAAGAACACCACCGACCACTTGCCTTTCAGGTCAGCGTCGGTCACATCGACGAAGCTGCCGTTTTTGAAAGCGGTAGCTTTAAACGGTTTTACTTGGCTGTTGATGATAGGCATCGTTGACTCTCCGTCAGGGGTTAGTAATAAGTTGATGAGGTGAATCCTACCGGCTCTCTCGGTCGATGGCTCATTGGCAAACCTGATGTTGACGATTGGCTTTCTCTATCAGGTAACAGTATTAATAGAAGAAATCTCACAACAGCGGTTGGGTAGCCAGGGTCATGCCAAGAAACGGCGTCGCTTCAACATAGCGCATGGCGGATTTCATGTCGTTCCAACCGACGTAACTCATCAGTGACTTCAAATCCCACCCACTGCGATGCGCCCAGGTAGCGAAGCCTCGGCGCAGGGAATGGCTGGTGTATTGCGCAGCCGGAATGCCTGCGCGCTCAAGGGCCTGGCGCAATAAGGGGATCACACTGTTGGGGTGCAAGCCCTCCTCGCCCAAGTTGCCCCAGCGGTCAATGCCGCGGAAGACCGGGCCGCGCACCAGGGCCGACGCGCTGATCCACTCGCTGTAGGCCTGCACCGGACACAAACGCAGCAGCGCCGGGGTCTGGTAGGTCTTACCCAGGTTGTCCCGGTCGCTTTTGCTGCGCGGCAGATACAGGCTGATGCCGGCCCCGGGCACTGCCTGGACATGCTCGATACTCAACCGGCATAGCTCATCACTGCGAAAGCCGCGCCAGAACCCCAGCAGGATCAGCGCGGTGTCGCGTTTGGCGCGTAGCAATCGAGGGATGTCCTGATCCGCAGCGGCCTGCCTGGCCTCACTTTCGAGGGACGCTACCACCTGTTCCAAGTGCTTGAGCTGCAAAGGCTCGGCCTGTCTTTCTCGCGCCGGGTGCACCGCACGGATCCCCTTGAGCACCTTGCGCACCACCGGCGCCTTGGTCGGGTCGGCAAAGCCTTGGCTGACATGCCATTGCGACAGGGCCGAGAGCCGCAGCTTAAGAGTGTTCACCGCCAGCACGCCGGCGTGCGCCACAAGGTAACGCGCCACGCTGTCACTGGTGGCGGGCAGGAACCCGCCCCACGTCACTTCGAAATGCTCGATGGCCGCCCGATAGCTGCGGCGCGTGTTGTCGCGGGTGGCGGCGTTGAGATATCGGTCCAGGTCGCTCATAGGCGTCTTTCGTACTGTTTGCGGGAGGGTTGGCAAGGAAAATGGCTATGACCCGGGATAATACGCCAATATCCCACCTGATAAATCATGAATTTCAAAGAGTTTTCAAGCGTGTTATAGTATGTATATACATACTACGTACCACATTATCAAATCGACGGAGACCCCATGGCTCGCGGCGGCATAAACAAAGCAGTAGTTCAGACGGCACGCCTGGCAATCCTCGCCCGCGGCGAAAACCCCAGCATCGATGCCGTACGTATCGAGATGGGCAATACCGGCTCGAAAACCACTATTCATCGCTATTTGAAGGAGTTGGACGAGAGCGAAACCCGCCAGGCGATCACCCAGGCGCCGATTGACGACGAGCTGGGCGAACTGGTCGCGCGCCTGGCCCAACGCCTGAAAGAGAAAGCCCAGGAGCCGATTGACCTGGCCCTGGCGCAATTCGAACAACAGAAAGCCGCCCTGCTCGCCCAGGTTGACGCCCTTGAAGAAGCGCACGCCCAGCTCAAGCAGCAATTGGACATCCAGGCCGCGGCCCTGACGGAAGAAAGCGCCGCCTTGCAAACCGCCAGTACCAGTCTGCAGGCCGAACAGACCCGCAACGCCGGGCTGAGCCAGGCGTGCAGCGATTACGAGCTAAGGATCAGCGACAAGGATGAGCAGATTCGTTCCCTGGAAGAAAAGCACCTGCATGCCCGGGATGCACTTGAGCATTACCGCAATGCGATCAAGGAGCAGCGCGAGCAGGAGCAGCGCCGCCATGAAGGCCAGTTGCAACAGGTGCAGGCCGAGCTGCGCCAGGCCCAGCAAAACGCACTGTTACGCCAGGATGAAATCACCCAGCTGCATCGGGACAATGAACGCCTGCTGATCGAGCAGCGTGTGACAGCCAAGGAACTCAATGCGCTGCAAGAGCAGGTCCGCAAGGATCAAGCCACACAACTCAAACTGAACGAGCAGCTCAGCCGGATCGACAGCGAGCGTACCCTGCTTCAGGAACGCTTGCGTGTTGCAATGCAGGACAGTCAGTCACGCCAGGAGGCGCTACTTGAGCACCAACGGCACAACAAGGCGCTGGAATCGGACCTGATCAAGGCCCAGGCCAGTATCGACGCGCTGCGCCTGGCGGCAGTCGTTGCGACGGCACCAGAGGCAGCGCAGCCAACCTGATCAGTCGGCCACAGGCGTGCGCATGGTGACGAATTCTTCCGCCGCCGTAGGGTGTACGCCGATGGTTTCGTCGAAATGCTGCTTGGTCGCGCCCGCCTTGAGCGCGATCGCCAGGCCTTGCACGATCTCACCAGCATCCGGGCCAACCATGTGGCAACCCAGCACTTTGTCGGTGTCGGCATCGACCACCAACTTCATCAGGGTCTTTTCCTGACAGTCCGTGAGGGTCAGCTTCATCGGCCGGAAACGGCTTTCGAAAATCTGCACCTTGTGGCCTTTGGCGCGCGCATCCTCTTCGCTCAGGCCTACGGTGCCGATAGTCGGTTGGCTGAACACCGCCGTTGCGATATTGGCGTAATCCACCGGACGGTATTGCTCGGGCTTGAACAGGCGCCGCGCCACAGCCATGCCTTCGGCCAGCGCCACGGGAGTAAGTTGCACACGACCAATGACATCGCCAATGGCCAGGATCGACGGCTCGGCAGTCTGGTACAGCTCATCCACGGCGACAAAACCGCGCTCATCCAACTTGACCCCGGTATTTTCCAGGCCCAGGTTGTCCAGCATCGGGCGGCGACCGGTGGCATAGAACACGCAATCGGCCTCCAGCACACGCCCATCCTTAAGAGTGGCCTTGAGGCTGCCGTCGGCTTGCTTGTCGATGCGCTCGATGTCGGCATTGAATTGCAGGTCCAGGCCGCGCTTGGTCAGCTCTTCCTGCAAATGCTTGCGCACCGAGCCATCAAAGCCGCGCAGGAATAGATCACCGCGGTACAGCAATGACGTTTGTGCGCCCAAACCGTGGAAAATGCCGGCGAACTCAACCGCAATGTAACCACCGCCCACCACCAGCACACGCTTGGGCAGTTCTTTAAGAAAGAACGCCTCATTGGAGCCAATGGCATGTTCGCGCCCTGGAATCTCCGGGATCTGCGGCCAGCCGCCGGTGGCGATCAGGATATGCTTGGCGGTGAAGCGTTCGCCGTTGATCTCCACCTGATGGGCATCAACCAGGCGTGCATGCCCTTCATGCAAGGTCACGCCACTGTTGACCAGCAGGTTGCGATAAATGCCGTTGAGGCGATTGATCTCGCGATCCTTGTTGGCGATCAGAGTCGCCCAATCAAAGTTCGCCTCACCCAACGACCAGCCGAAACCACTGGCCTGTTCGAAGTCTTCGGCGAAGTGCGCACCGTATACCAACAGCTTTTTCGGCACGCAGCCGACATTCACGCAGGTGCCGCCCAGGTAGCGGCTTTCAGCCACGGCCACCTTGGCGCCAAAACCCGCGGCAAAGCGCGCCGCCCGAACACCGCCGGAACCGGCGCCAATTACATACAGGTCAAAATCGTAGGCCATTTCATTCTCCTCGGCAGGACGCCAGCATACCGACTTACATGGGGCTGAAAAACGAAAAAGCCACCCGAAGGTGGCTTTCTCTTAAAACATTGATGCAGGCGTAAATCAGTAAGCCTTGCCAGTCTTGTAGAAGTGCTCGAAGCAGAAGTTGGTCGCTTCGATGTAACCTTCAGCACCACCGCAGTCAAAGCGCTGGCCTTTGAACTTGTACGCAATTACGCAGCCATCTTTGGCCTGCTTCATCAGCGCGTCGGTGATCTGGATCTCGCCGCCCTTGCCTGGCTCGGTTTCTTCGATCAGCTTGAAGATATCCGGAGTCAGAATGTAGCGACCGATGATCGCCAGATTCGATGGCGCGTCTTCCGGCGCTGGCTTCTCGACCATATCGCGCACGCGGATCAGGCCATCACCAATATCGTCACCGGCGATCACGCCGTACTTGTTGGTCTGCGATGGATCAACTTCCATCACCGCAACGATGGTGCAGCGATACTTCTGGTAGAGCTTGACCATCTGGGTCAGCACACCATCGCCTTCAAGGTTCACACACAGGTCATCGGCCAGCACGACTGCGAACGGCTCGTCGCCGATTAGCGGGCGACCGGTGAGGATGGCGTGGCCAAGGCCTTTCATCTGGGTCTGGCGGGTATAGGAGAACGAGCACTCGTCGAGCAGTTTACGGATACCGACCAGGTATTTTTCCTTGTCGGTGCCCTTGATCTGGTTTTCCAACTCGTAGCTGATATCGAAGTGGTCTTCCAGGGCGCGCTTACCACGACCGGTCACGATGGAGATTTCGTTCAAGCCGGCATCCAGGGCCTCTTCGACGCCGTACTGGATCAGTGGCTTGTTCACCACCGGCAGCATCTCTTTGGGCATGGCCTTGGTCGCTGGCAAGAAGCGAGTGCCGTAACCGGCTGCTGGGAACAAGCATTTCTTGATCATATGAGTCCTTACAAAGGGCTGTGCGTACGGAATTCGGCGCAGTCTAATCAGGCCGCAGTCACCTTACAATGGGGGCTGCAGGCGTTGCGATGTCATCATAGAGAAAAAATGTCGGCGTAAGTTCCGCTGATCTTACAAAGGGCTTCACCAATGGTCAGGCGAAAAACGCCCGCCCCCTTTATTTAAAAGGCTGCCAACCGTTTTAGCACGCTTTCAACCGCCGAGCACTGACCTGCAACATCTTGCCCGCCCCCCGGGTATTTGGCGCTATCATGGGCAGCTTGAACCCGACCACGAGATTGCCAATAGATGTCAGAACCAAAAGGTGTAAACGGCTACTTGATCACGCAGCGAGCAGACGGCTGGCACTTGATCAATTTTCACGGTGACAGTGTTGCCGGCACATTCGCCACCGAAAGCCAGGCGATTGCGGTCGCCGAAGTGTTTGTGGATGAAGCGGGCCATGCATCGAGCAAAAGGCCGAAAAGCAAGTAAGCCTCCCCTGCTGCACAAGAAGCCCCGGTTAACGGGGCTTTTTTGTGCGCGTCGATCCTGGTAGTGCATTGAAACCATCTCTAAGTTGCTCGCCTCGCCTGGACGCTGTTAATTTTCAGGCTTTGTAATCCCCTTCTTACAGCCTCCCATCCAACTAAAATATTCTCATTAAGCCGCATGTAGTCCATCTCTTACAGCTTAAATTTAAGTTTTGGCATATTGCCATAATCCTCCTATAGCACGTGATGCCGCGCAGCTACACGACTAAGCGAATCAGGCGACTTACTTACTCAGGGCGAGCGTGGACAATCACCTCGCCTCAAATGTGACGCGAAATTGCAATGCAAGTAGTTGGAAAAACATTTTCTTGACTACAACTCGCCAGACGCTTGATCGGGTTTTCCGCGAGCCACTTTTGAAGCGAAGAAGTAAGCCCCGCACACACCGTGGCGAGGCTCAATCAATGACATCTTTTATGTAGGCATCTGCAAATGAAAACTAAATTTAAAACTGCGCTGTTGACCATCGGGTTGTTCGCGGGCTCGATCTCCGCTGCCCATGCGGCGGATGGAACAGTTACTTTTTTGGGATCGGTCCACTCGGGTGCCTGCTCAATCAAGCCTGAATCCATCGACCAGACCGTCAATCTTGGCGCTATCGCAAAGCATCAACTGCAGGCAGGCGGCAAGTCTGAAGCCCGCAGCGTGAAAATCGAGCTGGAAGGCTGCGACCTGACCGATCTCACCGATAACACGGTGACCACCACGTTCACCGCCGCTCCGTCCAACGATGTGCCTGGCGCGATCGGCACCGTCGGTGGCGCTGGCCGCATCGGCATCATGATGACCCATGGCGGCAAGCCCGTTGAACTGGGTGTCGCCACCACCCCGCAGGCGATTTCCACGGGCGATAACACCCTGGAATTCGGGGCCTACGTTCAAGGCGCCGCTACCGGCGACATCGTCCCTGGTGATTTCAGCGCGGTCACCAACTTCACCCTGGCTTATCAGTAAGGCTTTCCCCCCGCCACCCACGGGTGGCGGGGGGAACTGGTGGGAGATAACGGTGAAAACACTCTTAAACCTCGCAGTCACCTCCACATTGACGATGTGCATCAGCCCCTGGGCGTTTGCCCAGGAACCGTCGCAAGGCGAAGGCGTCGTCACCCTCGGTGGAGAGATCGTCGACTCCGCGTGCGGGCTGGAACTGACCAGTGCCGACCAGTCCATCGAGATGACACCCGAGCCCATAGGCAGGCTATTGCGCAATGCGTTGGGGGAGCCGCACCCGTTTGAGTTGCGCCTGGTCAATTGCACCCTGACGCGTCCGGATCCGTCACGGCCCGGCGCCACCTTGCCTGACTGGGAGCATCTGCGGGTGACCTTTGACGGCCCTCGCGACAGGGACGGCCGTTCCTTTGCCGCCTTCGGTGACTCACAGGGAGTGGCCTTCCATATCTGGGATTCGGTTGGCCAGGAGAGCGTGCCGGGCGAGCCGATGGCGCCGCACCCCCTGGCTGAGGGTGACATCACACTTCACTACACGCTCCGCCTGGTCGGCAACGGGCTGCCACTGGCGCCAGGTGCTCACCGTGTCGCGGTGCGGTTCAAGTTGGAATACTTTTGAACATTGATGGGTTGCTTTCATGCTGAATGCGTCGAAGATCAAAAATACACTTCGCCCCGGGCTGGTTGGCGGGCTGATGTCACTGGCAGGCACTGCCTTGGGTGCCGGCGATATCGAATTCAATACCGACGTTCTTGATCTGAATGATCGCAGCAATATTGATTTGTCCCGGTTTGCACGTGGCGGTTTCATTCTGCCCGGCACCTACACGATGTTCGTGCAGATCAATGGCCAACCAATTTCCGAACAAGCGGTGGCGTTCTACCCCCCCGAAGATGATCCCAAGGGAAGCCAGGCTTGCGTGTCCCCCGCGCTGGTGGAGCAGCTGGGCCTGAAGGCGTCCGATGCCGCGAGACTCACCGCGTGGAAAGACGGCGAGTGCCTGGACCTCCAAGGCCTGCCGGGGGCGCAGGTGAGTGCAGACCTGGCGACCTCCACGCTGGACATCAACCTGCCCCATGCCTATCTCGAGTACAGCGCCCTGAACTGGGACCCACCCGCGCGCTGGGATGAGGGGGTGCCGGGGTTGCTGGTTGACTACAACCTGACGGCGCAGTCCAACGCCCAGAAAAACGAGCGCACGCGCAATCACCTCAGCGGCAACGGCACCCTGGGGGCCAATGCCGGAGCCTGGCGCCTGCGCGCCGATTGGCAGGGGCGCGTCGACAGCGCGAGGGACCGGTCAGCCGGAGAGCAGAAGCTGGAATGGAGCCGCTACTACGCTTATCGCGCCATTCCTTCATTGAAGGCGCGGCTGGTGGTCGGCGAAAACTACCTGTATTCGGATCTGTTCGACAGCTTCCGCTTTACCGGTGCGGCGTTGAACTCAGACGAAAGCCAACTGCCACCGAACTTGCGCGGCTATGCGCCGGAGGTCGTCGGGGTGGCCAAGACCAATGCCAGGGTGGTGGTCAGCCAGCAAGGGCGTGTGCTGTATGAAACCCTGGTGGCTGCCGGCCCCTTTCGCATCCAGGACCTCAATGATGCGGTGACCGGGACGCTGGATGTGCGTGTGGAAGAGCAGGATGGTTCGGTACAGACCTTCAAGCTCAACACCGCAGGCGTTCCCTACCTGACGCGCCCGGGGCAGGTTCGATACAAGCTGGCGACTGGACGGCCTTCTGATCTTCAGTATGGCGCCGACGGTAACTTTTTTGGTACCGGTGAGTTCTCCTGGGGGATCAGCAACGGCTGGTCGCTGTTCGGTGGCGCCATCACCGATAACAACTACCGTGCGGCCACTGTCGGTGCGGGTCGTGACCTGCTGGTGCTGGGCGCGTTATCCCTGGACGTCACCCAGTCCCACGCAAACGTGTGGAATCAAACACTCTCGGGTAAATCCTATCGCCTGCAATACTCGAAGAACTTTGAACAATATGACAGCCAAGTAACCTTCGCCGGTTATCGCTTTTCCGATAAGAACTTCCTGAGTATGAGCGAGTATCTGGACGCGCGTCACTACGGCATGAACGGCGAACTCGCAGGACGCGGCAAATACGACGAGTTCGGTCAATACGCTGGCGAATTCAAACCGATTGGCGGCAGCAAGGCGCTGTATACCGCGACCGTCAACAAGCAGTTTCGTGACTTGGGCGCAACGGTGTACGCCAGTTATAACAAACAAACTTACTGGTCGCGACCTGCCAGCCAGCGCTGGAACTTGTCAGTGTCTCGTTACTTCAATGTCGGCACTGTCAAGAACATGAGCCTGTCCCTTAACGTTTATCGCACTCAGGACTACAACTATAAAGATAACGGCATGGCATTGACCGTCAGCCTGCCGCTGGGACGCAGTGGCACCTTGTCGCTGGATGCCAACCGGGCCGCTGGCAAGAATAGCTTTTCAACGCGCTACAGCGATCGCCTGGATGAGCGCAACAGTTACCAGCTCAGTGCCAGTGACAATTCCGCCAGTGGTTACCTCAGCCATACGGGTGAGCAGGCTGACCTGACACTCGCAGCCAGTCGCCAGCAAGGCAACACCAGCCTGAGCATGTCGGCTCGCGGCGGCGGCACGCTCACGCGCCACGGCGCAGCACTGCATCGTACCGGCAGCATGGGCGGCACGCGCTTGATGGTCGATACCAGCGGTGTAGCCGATGTGCCAGTGCGCGGTTACGGCACGCCGACCCGCAGCAATGCCTTTGGCAAAGCAGTAATTGCCGATCTGAGCAGCTACCAGCGTACGGCGGCCAGCGTGGATCTGGAGCGTCTGCCGAAGAACGTCGAGGCCACCCAATCGGTCACGCAGGTGACCCTCACCGAAGGCGCCATCGGCTACCGGTCCCTGGAAGTGATTTCCGGTGAGAAAGCTATGGCTGTGCTGCGCCTATCAGACGGCAGTGCGCCGCCCTTCGGCGCGCAGGTCAAGAACGCCAATCAGCAGGACACCGGCATTGTGAATGATGGCGGCAGCGTCTACCTGAGCGGTATCCAGGCCGGCGAGCAAATGTTCGTCAGCTGGGGCGAACGCTCACGCTGCGTCCTCACACTGCCGCAGGCCTTGCCGGCCGATGGCTTGACCCATGCCCTGCAACTGGACTGCCGGATGGTAGCCACTGATCAAACCTTGTCCTCGCCGGCAGAGCTGACCGGCAAGCCCACCGCCACGGAGCACACATCCTCATGAGCCTCAACACCCGCCTTGCCCTTTCGTCCCTCGCATTGCTGGCCATCGGCGTATGCCAAGGCGCTAATGCCGCAATTGCGCTGGACCGTACCCGCGTGATCTTCGACGGGGGCAAGGACGCCACCAGCGTGAACATCACCAACAACAATACCCAGTTGCCGTACCTGGCCCAGGGCTGGATTGAAGATGAACAAGGCCAGAAAATCACCGCGCCGCTGATCGTGCTGCCACCGGTGCAGCGCGTGGAGCCTGGAAAACAAAGCCAGGTGAAAGTCCAGGCGTTGCCCGCGGCCAAAGCGTTGCCGCAGGATCGAGAGACGGTCTACTACTTCAACCTGCGGGAAATTCCGCCGCGCAGCGATAAAGCCAACACCCTGCAAATCGCGCTGCAGACCCGCATCAAGTTGTTCTACCGACCGCAAGCCATCACGCCGAGCCAGCAAGACCTGTCCAACCCCTGGCAGGAAAAACTGACTCTTTCCCGGCAGGGCGAACATTACCAGGTGAACAACCCGACGCCGTACTTCGTAACCCTGGTGGATGCGCGCAGCACCAAGGACGGCAAGACCGTGCCGGGATTCGAGCCGCTGATGGTGCCGCCCAAAGGCTCGCTGGCCCTGGGCCCGACGGCCAAGGCACTCGGCACTGCGCCTTACCTGGCCTACGTGAATGACTACGGCGGACGTCCGCTGCTGGGGTTCACCTGCAGCGGCGAGACTTGCAAGGTGAACCCGCAAGCAGCCCCGCTCACACAGTAACGCCCGCCGGAGTCAGTGATGAAATTGCATTATGTGAAGGTCTTGGGCGGCCTGCTACTGGCCGTTGTCGGCAGCGCACAGGCCCAGGACGAAGACGATATAGAAGGCATGAGCGGACGGCTGAATATTTCCGGGTCCATGCATGAAACCCCATGCAGCCTGGAGATGACCTCGCTGCATCAGACCATTGAGCTGGGCGATGTTTCCACCAGCCAGTTGCGCCGGTCCGGTGACCAGGCAAGGGCGGTGCCTTTCCAACTGCGCTTTACCGATTGCAACCGCATCGCCGGCAGCATCCGCAGCGAGCGCACGGGGAACCTGACCTGGAGTGCCTTTCAACCGGTGCTGTCGGTGGCGTTCCTGGCGCCGGCCGATGCCGATGATCCACGCCTGGTCAAGGTGCAAGGCATCACTGGGATGGGCCTGCAGTTGACCGATGTGCTTGGGCGGGACGTGAATCTGGGCCAACGGGGCGAACCTTTGTTCCTGCCCCTGGGCGGCAACACACAGACCTGGAAGGTCAGGCCCACGCGCACCTCGGCGCCGTTGACCAGCGGGGCGTTCCGGGCCGTGGTGGATTTCAGGCTCAATTATGAGTAAGGGCAGAATAATGGCTAAGTCAAACGGCCCATGGGCCGTGTTTATGGGCGGCCTGCTGTGGGCCGCCAGCCAGGCGGTGCACGCCGAGACCAGCCTGACCATCCGCGCGGTGATCATTGCACCACCGCCGTGTGTCATCAACAGCGGCAGTACGCTCGACGTACCGTTTGGCAATGACCTGCTCACCTCACGGATCGACGGGGTCAATTACCGTCGCGGTGTGCCCTACACCGTCACCTGTGATGCGCCTTACAGCAATGCACTGACACTGGAGCTCAAGGGCACCGGCGCCGCCTTCGACAATCGGGTGCTGGTGACGCGCAAGCCCGATCTCGGCGTGAAGCTGTTCGTCAATGGCGCTGACTGGCCCTTGAACACCGCGGTGAGGTTTACCTATCCCAACTTTCCAGTGGTGCAGGCCGTGCCGGTCAAACGCCCAGGCAGCAAATTGACGGGTGGCGCCTTCGATGCGACCGCCACCCTGGTGGTGGATTACCAATGAAGCCGATCAACCATGAAGAGAAACGCACCATGACTTTTTGGCCGCAGAGAACGTTGCTCGCCCTGTGTGCCATCGGCCTGTGCAGTGGCGCCTCGGCCAACCTGACGTTCAGCGGCACCTTGAACGAGCCGCCGCCCTGCACCATCGATGCCGGCAACAGCATTGAAGTGGATTTTGGCGATGTCGGGGTAAAGCGTGTCGACGGTGTGAAATACCGCCAGGGCCTGAGCTACACCATCAGCTGTGGCACCGACACCCTGCCCTGGATGCTGAAGTTGAGCGTCAACGGCACCGCGACAACGTTCGACGGCGCAGCCGTGCAGACCAGTGTGCCGGCGCTGGGCATCCGGGTGTTCCAGAACAACCAGCCGTTTGCCCTCAATACGCCGCTTGAGATCAGCCTGTCGTCGCCACCGGTATTGGAGGTGGTTCCGGTCAAGCGACCCGGCGCAACCCTGACCCCCGCCCGGTTTAACGCGGTGGCCACCTTGTTGGCCGAATACCAGTAGGAGTTGGAAAACCATGGGACATACACCTATCCACAAGGGTTGGACCTACGCCGCACTGGTACTTGGTGTGGGCTTGATCGCCGACGTCGAGGCTGCGGACAACCTCAGTTTCAAAGGCAACCTGGTTGAAGAAGCTTGCACTATTCGTCCCGGGGACGAGGCCATAACCCTGGAACTCTGGGACCTGACCAGCAAGTACCTGTACCTCAATACGCGATCATTGGGCAAGGCTTTCAAGCTTCATCTGGTGGACTGCGACACCACTGTGGGCAACACCGTCACGATCACCTTCGGCGGCAGGGAAAACCCGGCGCTGCCCGGGCTGCTCGCGCTTGATGGCGGCAGCGGCGCCACCGGCATCGGCGTGGGCATCGAGACACTGGCTAACAAGCCTCTGCCCCTTAATACGGTGAGCGACAGACAGGTATTGAGCGATGGCAACAATGTGATCGAACTCAAGGCCTATGTGAAGGGAGAGCCGCGAGCCATCCAGGACCAGACCATCGGGCATGGTGCCTACACGGTGACGTCCACGTTCACGCTGGACTATCCGTAGATCATTTACGGGCTGAACACAGCCCTGGGTAAACCATCAATCTCTTCCGGGCACCTTGTGTACGGGCTGGATGCCTGTGGGCGACTGTCGAGGAGAGGATTAAAGGGTGATGAAGATGAAACGACTCTATGGAGCCATTGTGCTGTTCGTATTGCTGGGTATTACCACAACAGTGCGAGCAGCTGATTGCCGAGTCAATGGCGACAAGTGGCAATATGTAGGGGACGGCGGGATTCTGAACCTGGAGGTCCCTGTCAATGTCCGTGTGGATTCGGACAAGACCCGCCTCATTCTTGAAGGTGCATGGCTGGAATGCCGATTTACGCCCTCGCCTGCCCACCCTACGCGCATTGACTATTGGGGAACATCTGCGCAAGCCGGTTCGCCCTGGGTGCCCGGCCCCAACTTCGGCAATCAGCGAACCGGCTTACGCATAAACGGCGCGTTCTATAACACGCCTGTGCCGTATAACATCCGGATCGCTACCATGCCCAATAACGGCGGGGCGTACCTCATCAATGTAACCCCCTATATATTGCTGCGAAACGACCCGAGCAACCCCATCAAGGTTCAGATTAACGACGTCCTGGGCGCGCTGAATCTGCTACAGACCAATAATTACAGCCTGGGCAGCACGAGGCTGGTACTGACATATATCGCCGCAAACAACTTCGACATCTCCCCGTCGACCTGCACGATCAACAATAACAACCCGATCGAAATCAACTTCGGTGACGTCAGTCAGCGGGCGATAGGCAGCGATCCCCTGACAACACCCACTCGTGTCAACCGCCGACTTACCTACTCATGCCCAGATGGCGGAATTAACGCCCCCATCACCATCACTTACAAAGGGGCCCGGTCGTCGTTCGACAATCGCTTGTTGTTGATGACCAATCCGGACGTGGGCACAGCCCTGGTCCGGAGGGGGGCAGCGGTTGAAGTCAACGGTTCATTCCTCACCCAGATTACCAACAGCATAGGTGGCGACGATGTGACGTTTTCACTGGTTCGCCGCGCGGGATCACTCCCCGCGGCAGGGGCAATAAGCGGCAGCGGCGTGCTGGTGATGGGTGTGCCATGAAACAGGCAAAAGAAGTGGGAATACCGATAGTGCAGCAACGAGAAAACACAATGAAACGACTGCGTGAAGCCGCTGGGCTTCTCATCTTCATGGGTACGACATCGAATGCGCTGGCCGTCGATTGCCGAGTCAATGGTGGCCAGTGGCAGACGGGTAATCCCAACTTGCGCGTTCCGGTGATGGTGACCTTGAGCTCGGACCGCCAGAGGATCATGATGGAGGGGGCCAGGTTGGAATGCATGTATTCCCCTGGCCAGGGCCCTGCATGGGGGGTGGATTACTGGGCAACGGGGAACGCCTCAGGGACACCCTGGACCCCCGGCCCTCGTTTCGGTAACGAAAGGGCCGGTTTGCGTATCAACGGATCGTTTCTGAACAATCCGGTGCCCTCGGGTATCCGCGTGGCGACGATGCCCAATAACGGTGTCGCTTATCCCATCAATATCACCCCCTACATTCTGATGCGTAATAGCCCGTCCAACCCGATCAACGTCGTCGCCAATGACGAGCTCGGTATGTTGCGCATCAGCAGCTCGAACAACTGGGACAACACCCGACCGCAGGTGACCGTCACCTATATCGCTGCCAACAACTTCACCGTATCGCCGTCGACCTGCACGATCAACAATAACAACCCGATCGAGATCAACTTCGGCGACGTCCCTCAGCGCGCCTTGGGCAGTGATCCCCTGACCACCCCCATTCGCGTCAACCGCAGGCTCAACTACTCGTGCCCGGATGGCGGAATCGACTCGCCCATCACCATTACCTACAAAGGCATACAGTCGTCGTTCGACAATCGACTGCTGATGATGACCAATCCAAACCTGGGGACCGCCCTCGTGCGTGCGGGCTCTGCGGTTTCGGTCAATGGCTCATTCCTCACTCGGATCACCAACAGCGTAGGCGGCGATGATGTGACGTTCTCACTGGTTCGGCGTGCGGGTTTCCTGCCTGCGACTGGCGCCACAAGCGGCAGTGGAGTGCTGGTGATGGGGGTGCCATGACGCACCGGCGGGGCTGAGAAAAAAGGCGGCGCGGGCGAAGATCTTGTATCAGGGACTGTGCACTTGGTGGCAGTTCGCTATAATCCGCGCCAACGCCCCACGACAGTGTCAGCGCCCTCCACTTCTCTCAACGATGACCCACTATGAACAAGATCCTGGCACTGACTGCGGTACTGGCGCTGGCCGGTTGCACCACCACTTCCGACACCCTGCTGAAAAATGGCGAACAAGGCCTGACCATCGACTGTTCGGGCGAGGCCAACTCATGGGCCAGTTGCTATGAGAAAGCCGACGCGTCCTGTGCGGGCACCGGCTACCGTATCGTCGGCACCAATGGCACGCCTGCGCTCAAGGAGAGTGACAAGACCCTGGGTCAGGATGTGGGCAATTTCAAGGGCCGTAGCGTCGTTGTGGTCTGTAAGTAAGTCGGCGTGCTACAGATGCACTTCGGCGAACTTGATTCCCAGGCCACGCAGTATTTCGATCAGATCATCCAGGCGCGGGAATGACTCGACTTCATCCTGATCGTCCACCAGGAAGTAGCTGCGACCGCCGCTTTTCTTGAAGAATACGATCCACTCGCCCAGGTCGGCGGGGTTCTGAATGACATGGGTCGCCGCAATCTGACCTTCAGCATGGCGGGCTTTGACGAGTTCGCGTTTCATAACAGGCTTTCCAGAAAAAACAAATGCCGCTCAAACCCAAGGTCTGAGCGGCATCTTTATAGTCAATGCCCGACAGTTTAACGGATGCCCTGCCCCAAATGCATGTCGCCACTGACGGGTGATGGCTTTTTTATCGGCTCCGGTGCGCAGGATAGGCCTGGGGCTCAGCCAGAAATGCAGTCTTCCCCGGCTTTCTTCACGTCGCCGGGACGAATCGGCACATTGGACATGCTCTCATAGAGCTTGATGCTGCTCCCACTGGAGCGGTCTTCGATTACGAAGATCGCCGAAGGATCCGCCGAGAATTTCTGCGGCACAATTACCTGAATACCGTCTTTATGGGGCTCGATCTGCGGTGGCCGGCGGGTCGCTTCCAATTTACGCACCACACACGCGGCGTATTCCTGCGGCTTCTTGCCTGAGATGACCACCAATGTGGGCGGGGTCTGCTTGATATCTGCAACCGAAGCACACCCACTGATTGCCAAGGCCAGCACCAACACACTCCACTTCATACAAAAACCTCCGATAAAGACCCTACGACAGCGGGGATGGTAATTTTCTCCCACCAACGTAGGATTTATCTCTAATTACAGGGTAAATAACTGTTTTAAATTGTCGAAGTCGTCGACGACGGCCCGATAATAAACGCGCTGGGGCTGATAAACTCCATCTTAACCTACGTATCGTTCTGATTTTTCAGAAAAAGCCCTTCTGGAGACACCCCATGAAATTCATCCACCAGCGTGAGCACCTCAACGAGGGAGACATTGTCGTCATCGAATGCTCGCAGATCTGCAACATTCGCCTGATGAGCGACGCGAACTTCCGCAGCTTCAAAAATGGCGGCCGCCATACCTACCACGGCGGCGCATTCGATAAGTTCCCAGCCAAGATCACCGCGCCCAGCACTGGGTTCTGGAACATCACCCTCGATGTGGTGACCCGTCGTGCCATCAGCGTGACCCGCAAGCCGGCGCTGTCCCACAAGATTCGCATCGTTCGTCGCACCAGCACCAAGTTGAGCTGATCCGAACACCTGAAAGGAAGAAAGCTGTGACCTCTACAACCAAATACGTCATCAAGTACAAACTCAACGGCGAGCGCCGCTTTGAATTTGCCCAATTGCACACCGACAGCGTCGAAGAGGCCAAGCAAGCCCTGGCGAAAATTCATGATGCCAGTGACGAAATCACCGACATCAATGTGAGCAAGGCGCTGTAAGACATGTCGGGGCCGAATGCCGATTTATTCGCCGATAGTGCCCTGCAACAACCCGCGGGGCGCGAGCAGATTGGCGAAGAGTCCCACGTACTCCGGGGCTACGCCCTGCCCTGGATTGACCGGTTGCTGCCTGAACTGCGGCGTGTCCTGGCCCAATCTCCGTTTCGGCAGATGGTCACCCCCGGTGGTTTCACCATGTCGGCGGCACTGAGCAGTTGCGGCGAGCTGGGCTGGACCACCGACACCCGCGGCTATCGCTACAGCCCTCTTGACCCACGCAGCCAGCAACCCTGGCCGGCCATGCCCGAAGCCTTGCGCCAATTGGCCGCGGCGGCGGCAGTCGAGGCCGGTTTCAGCGGCTTTTTACCTGACGCCTGCCTGATCAATCGCTACGTGCCTGGAGCAAAGATGTCACTGCATCAGGACAAGAACGAGCGTTGCTACAGCGCACCCGTGGTCTCGGTGTCCCTGGGTCTGCCGGCTATTTTCCTGTTTGGTGGCCATCAGCGAAGTGACAAACCGCAGAAGGTCTCGCTGTTCCATGGCGATGTGGTGATCTGGGGCGGTGTTGATCGCCTGCGCTTTCATGGGGTGATGCCAATCAAGGAAGGCGAGCATCCCGTCATGGGCCCGCAACGCATCAACCTGACCTTTCGCACTGCCGGCTGATTTGACCGCAAGCTTCGGAGTGTCATGGGCAACTGGCACGGTTAATCTGCTCGTGAACCGTCAAGAGTGCAGGCCATGAACAACGAACACGATCCGCGCTGGGCCGCCATCATTGCCCGCGATGCCAAGGCAGACAGCCTGTTTGTCTATGGCGTGAAAACCACCGGCGTGTATTGCCGGCCCAGCAGCGCTTCGCGTTTGCCGCGCCCGGAAAATATCGAATTTTTCGACACCCCGGCGCAGGCGGAGGCTGCCGGTTATCGTCCGAGCAAACGCGCCACTGGCGATCGAACTCAACTGGCCGCCCATCATGCGCAGTTAGTCGCCCAGGCGTGCCGGCAGATCGAACAGGCTGAAACGCCGCCGAGCCTGGGCGCACTCGCCCTTCAGGCGGGGTTGAGCCCGTTCCACTTCCATCGTGTATTCAAAGCCGGTACCGGCCTGACGCCCAAGGGCTATGCCAGCGCCCTGCGTTCGCGCAAGGTTCGCGACGGCCTCAAGGGCCAGCACTCGGTGACCGATACGCTGTATGACGCGGGTTTCAACTCCAACAGCCGTTTCTATGAAGCCGCCGATCAATTGCTCGGCATGAAGCCCCGCGATTACAAAAGCGGCGGTGCCAATAACACCATTCGCTTTGCCGTGGGCCAATGCTCGCTGGGGGCTATTCTGGTGGCACAGAGCCAACGTGGCGTGTGCGCGATTTTGCTCGGAGACGATCCGGACAAGCTGGTGCGCGACCTGCAAGACCAGTTCCCCAAGGCCGAACTGGTCGGCGCTGATCGGGGCTTCGAACAGCTGATCGCCCAAGTCGTGGGGTTTGTCGAAGCTCCTGCCCTGGGCCTTGATCTGCCCCTGGACCTGCGCGGCACGGCCTTTCAGGAGCGCGTGTGGCAGGCTTTACGCGACATCCCGGTGGGCAGCACCGCCAGCTATGGGCAGATAGCCGAGCGTATCGGCGCCCCCAAATCCTTTCGCGCCGTGGCCCAGGCCTGTGGTGCCAACCACCTGGCGGTGGCGATTCCTTGTCATCGCGTGGTGCGCAGCGATGGCGAATTGTCGGGCTACCGCTGGGGCGTGGAGCGCAAGCGCCAATTGCTGGAGCGCGAGACGCTGCGCTGATATGCAGTTCCCACAAAACACTGCATTCGTCCAGTGAATAAAACAGACTGGCCGGCGACCAGGTGCCCTGTTAAAACAGCGAAACGCCTTATTAACGCTGGAGACGCATCCCATGAGCACCTGGCCAGACACCCGTATTCTCGAGCTGCTCGGCATTGATGTGCCGATTATCCAGGCGCCGATGGCTGGGGCAACGACCACTGCAATGGTAATTGCCGCCCAGCAAGCCGGCGCGCTGGGCTCCATGCCTGCCGCCGCGCTGGGTATCGAGCAACTGCGCGAGGCCCTGACCGTCATCCGCCAAGCCAGTGCACGCCCGCTGAACCTGAATTTCTTCTGCCATCAGCCACCCCAAGCCGATGAGGGCCGTGACCGCCGCTGGAAGGATTTGCTTGAGCCCTACTATCTTGAATTGGGTGCCGACTTTGACGCGCCGACGCCCGTGTCCAATCGTGCACCATTCAACGAGGCTGCTTGCCAAGTGGTTGAGGAGTTCTGCCCTGAGGTGGTGAGTTTTCACTTCGGCCTGCCGGAAAAAACCTTGCTGGACCGGGTAAAAGCCAGCGGTGCCAAGGTGCTCTGCTCCGCGACCACCGTCGAAGAAGCCATCTGGCTGGAGGAGCACGGCTGCGACGCGATTATTGCCATGGGTATTGAAGCCGGTGGGCACCGTGGCCTGTTTCTCAGTGACGACCTCGACAGCCAGATCGGCTTGATGGCCCTGGTGCCGCAGATTGTCGACGCGGTCAGCGTGCCGGTGATTGCCGCAGGCGGCATCGGTGATGCGCGGGGCATCGTCGCCGCCTTGGCCTTGGGCGCTTCTGCGGTGCAGATCGGCACCGCGTATTTGTTCACACCCGAAGCCAGCATCAGCGCCTCCCATCACCACGCGCTGCGCCATGCCCAGGCCAGCGAAACCGCACTGACCAACCTGTTCACCGGCCGCCCGGCGCGGGGCATCGTCAACCGCGTGATGCGTGAACTCGGCGCAATCAACCCGGCCGCACCGGCGTTCCCAAAAGCCGGCGGTGCATTGATGCCGCTCAAGGCCAAGGATGAAGCGGGTTTCAGCAACCTGTGGGCGGGCCAGTCGCTGGGACTTGGCAAAGATTGCAACACCTATGACCTGACCCGCGAGCTGGCCGAACAGGCACTGACCAGGTTCACGCGTAACTGACCTCACGCAGAGCGTACATCGCCCTCTGTAGGAGCGAGCTTGCTCGCGAAAAACGTCAACGCTAACGCGTGCTTCCTGAATGAACGCGGCGCCTGTGAGTTTTTCGCGAGCAAGCTCGCTCCTACAAGAGCGTTAACTGAATGGCATCGCACCGCCCCTGGGCAACATTGCGCTGTACCGACAATGGCCACTCGCTATATATTCACCTACATAGCGATTAACCTTTCAACTTGCCTACAGCGTACATCCCAAGGAGTTGCTCCATGATCACCCGCGTCTCACGCCTGGCCCCCCTGCTTGCCGTATTTGCCTTGGGTTCGGCCCACGCTGATGAAGTGCAGGTGGCGGTGGCTGCCAACTTCACCGCGCCGATCCAGGCCATTGCCGCTGACTTCGAAAAAGACACCGGCCACAAACTGGTCGCCGCCTATGGCGCCACCGGGCAGTTCTACACCCAGATCAAGAACGGCGCGCCGTTTGAAGTGTTCCTCAGCGCCGATGACACCACCCCGCAAAAACTCGAAGCCGAAGGCGATACCGTCAAGGGCTCGCGCTTCACGTACGCCGTCGGCACCTTGGCGCTGTGGTCGGCAAAGGAAGGCTACGTGGATGCCAAGGGTGACGTACTGAAGAAAAACCAATTCCAGCACCTGTCCATCGCCAACCCCAAAACCGCTCCCTACGGCCTGGCCGCCACCCAAGTGCTGGCCAGGCAAGGCTTGACCGAACAGGTCAAGGACAAGCTCGTCGAGGGCCAGAACATCACCCAGGCCTATCAGTTCGTGTCCACCGGCAATGCCGAGCTGGGTTTTGTTGCCTTGTCGCAGATCTACAAAGACGGCAAAGTCACCAAAGGTTCGGCATGGATTGTTCCGGCATCTATGCATGACCCTATCAAACAGGACGCCGTGATCCTCAACAAGGGCAAGGACAGCGCCGCCGCCAAGGCTCTGGTTGACTACCTGAAAGGGCCGAAAGCAGCGGCTGTAATCAAATCCTACGGTTACGAGCTGTAAATGCCCCTGTCGAGTGCTGATTTTTCCGCGATCTGGTTGACCATCAAGCTGGCGTCACTGACTACTGTGATCCTGTTGATCATCGGCACTCCGATTGCCCTGTGGCTGTCGCGCACCACCTCGTGGTGGCGCGGCCCCATCGGTGCAGTGGTCGCATTACCGCTGGTGCTGCCGCCAACGGTCATCGGTTTCTACTTGCTGTTGACCATGGGCCCCAACGGTTACTTCGGCCAGTTCACCCAGTGGCTGGGCCTTGGCACCCTCACCTTCAGCTTCGCCGGGCTGGTGATCGGCTCGGTGATCTATTCCATGCCCTTCGTGGTGCAGCCGTTGCAGAACGCCTTCTCCGCCATCGGCACCCGCCCGTTGGAAGTGGCCGCGACCTTGCGTGCTAATCCGTGGGACACATTTTTCACGGTGATCCTGCCCCTGGCGCGCCCAGGGTTTATCACCGCATCGATCCTCGGCTTTGCCCATACCGTTGGCGAGTTCGGCGTGGTGCTGATGATCGGCGGCAATATCCCGGACAAGACCCGGGTGGTCTCGGTGCAGATCTACGACCACGTTGAAGCCATGGAGTATGCCCAGGCTCATTGGCTGGCCGGTGCCATGGTGGTGTTCGCGTTCCTCGTGTTGCTGGCGCTGTACTCCAGCCGCAAAACCAAGATGGGCTGGAGCTGAACGCGATGATTGATATACGCCTGCACTTGAAATACTCCACCTTTGCCCTGGATGTGAACCTGCAATTGCCCGGCCGCGGCGTGACCGCGCTATACGGGCATTCCGGTTCCGGCAAGACCACCTGCCTGCGTTGCATCGCCGGTTTGGAGCGCGCCGAAGACGCCTTTGTGCAGATCAACGATGAGGTCTGGCAAGACAGCCACAAAGGGCTGTTTGTGCCCGCGCACAAACGCGCCTTGGGTTATGTGTTCCAGGAAGCCAGCTTATTTCCCCACCTATCGGTACGGGCCAATCTGGCGTTCGGCCTCAAGCGCATTCCACGCCAGCAACGGCGCGTGGACATGGCCCAGGCCACCGAGCTGCTGGGCATCGGCCACCTGCTTGAACGTAACCCGCAACACCTGTCCGGGGGCGAGCGCCAACGCATCGGCATTGCCCGCGCCTTGCTGACCAGCCCCAGGTTGCTGTTGATGGATGAACCCCTGGCAGCCCTGGACAGCCAACGTAAAAGCGAGATTTTGCCTTACCTGGAACGCCTGCACGACGAGCTGAATATACCGGTGCTGTACGTCAGCCACGCCCAGGATGAGGTCGCGCGGCTGGCCGACCATATCGTCTTGCTCAGCGAAGGCAAAGCCTTGGCCAGCGGGCCCATCGGCGAAACCCTGGCAAGGCTCGACCTGCCGCTGGCCCTGGGCGACGATGCCGGCGTGGTGATTGCTGGCCAGGTGATTGCCTACGACGCCCACTATCAGTTACTCACCCTGCAACTCCCCAACTGCCCGCTGCAGATCCGCGTGGCCCATGCACCACTGGCGGTGGGCCAACCGCTGCGGGTCAAGGTGCAGGCACGGGATGTGAGCTTGAGCCTGCAGGCCGAGGAACACAGCAGCATCCTCAATCGGCTCCCCGTCACCGTCACCCAGGACATTGGGGCGGATAACAGCGCCCATGTGCTGGTGCGCCTGGATGCAGGCGGCACGCCGTTGCTGGCCCGCATTACGCGCTTCTCCCGCGATCAGTTGCACCTGCATCCAGGCCAAGCGTTGTGGGCGCAAATCAAGGCGGTGGCGGTGCTGGCGTAACCAATTGGCACGACCGAAAGACGCTGCGGTCAATCAGACATACCGGCCTGATTTGTTGTCAAGGAACCCGCACCATGCCCGATTCTTCGTTGCCCGCCGACCTGCCCCGCGACCTGCATTACGTTGACGACACCCAACCTGGCATTCGCCGCAAGAAGGTGCGGGGTAAGTTCCAGTACCTGGACGCCAAAGGCGAGCGCATCACCGATGCCGATGAAATCAAACGCCTGAACGCCCTGGCCGTGCCGCCCGCCTACACCGATGTGTGGATATGCGCCGACCCTTGCGGCCACCTGCAGGCCACCGGCCGCGATGCCCGTGGCCGCAAGCAATACCGCTACCACCCACGCTGGCGCGAAGTGCGTGACAGCGACAAGTACTCGCGGTTGCAGGCCTTCGGCAACACCTTGCCGAAATTGCGCAAACAGCTGGAAGCACAGATCGCCGAGCCGGGGTTTACCCGCGAAAAGGTCCTGGCAACGGTGGTGATGTTGCTGGATGCCACGCTGATTCGTGTCGGCAATACCCAGTACGCCCGCGAGAATAAATCCTACGGCCTGACCACCCTGCGCAACCGCCATGTGGATATCAAGGGCAGCGAGATCCAGTTTCAGTTTCGTGGCAAGAGCGGTGTCGAGCACCAAGTCAGCGTCAAGGACCGGCGCCTGGCCAGTGTGGTCAGGCGCTGTATGGAGTTGCCCGGGCAGAACCTGTTCCAGTACCTGGACGAAGACGGTGAACGCCATACCGTCAGTTCCCACGACGTCAACGCCTACCTGCATGAACTGACCGGCGAAGACTTTACCGCCAAGGACTATCGCACCTGGGCCGGCACGGCCATGGCGTTGGCGGTATTGCGCGAGTTGGCGTGGCAGCCGGAGTCCGACGCCAAGCGGCATGTGGTGGCGATGGTCAAGGACGTTGCCAGGCAGTTGGGCAACACGCCTGCGGTGTGTCGCAAATGTTACATCCACCCTGCGGTGCTTGAGCATTTCAGCCTCGGTGAATTGTCCAAGCTGCCCAAGCCTCGGGTGCGCAAGGGTCTGAAAGCCGAAGAAGTGGCCCTGGCGATGTTCCTTGAGAAACTCGCCGAAGACTTGCCGCACAAAGCCAAGGTGGGTTAGCCTCTGCGTCCCTTCTGATTAACGGGATGACCGCCGACGTGAACAACTAAGCCTTCCAAAATGTATCTGCGACGAGCCGCCTGGCGCGCTTGTCGGCCTGTTCGACATTTTTTTGGAGGTGCTGATGACTGACGTCAACCGGCTGCCCGTGCTTGTTTCCCTGCAACATGTGTCTTTCCAGTTCGCCAATGGCGAAACCTTGCTGGAGGACCTGAACCTGTCTATTGATAACACGCCCACCGGTATCGTCGGGCGCAATGGGCGCGGCAAAAGTATCCTGGCGAAGTTGCTGGCCGGGGTATTGTTGCCTTCCTCCGGCAGCTTGAAAAAGCCGTCCAGCGTCGTCTATGTGCCCCAGGCGCTGACGGTTCAAGCAGGCGCAACGGTCGCCCATATCACCGCCACGGCCCCTGCCTTGGCTGCCCTTGAGCGTATGGCCCGAGGTGAGGCCCGTGTCGGTGATCTGGAGTTGATCGACGATCGCTGGGATCTGGCCGAACGCCTGCGCCTGGCGCTGGACGCGGCGGGTTTACCAACCCTCAACGCCGGCACCCGCGCTGATCAACTCAGCGGCGGCCAGTTGGCTCGGGTCGCTCTGATCGGTGCGCTGCTGGCGGCGCCGCAGTTGCTGATTGTGGACGAACCGAGCAACCACCTCGACAGTGCCGGGCGCGCTTGGCTGTTAAGGATGCTGGGCGATTGGCGTGGCGGCCTGGTGGTGGTCAGCCATGATCGACAGCTACTCAACGCCATGGGGCGCATCATCGAATTGTCCCCCCTTGGTGTCCAGGTTTACGGCGGCAACTACGATGCCTATCACCAGCAACGGGAGACGCAGCAGCAGGCCGCCATCGCGGCGTGGGAACATGCGCGCCAGACACGTAGCCGAGAGCGTCGGCGCCTGCAAAAAGACCATGACAGCCTGCAGCGCAACGCCGCACGCTCGCGTAAAAACGCCGAGACCGCCAACGTCGACCGCTTCACCAAGGCACGCTGGAAAGGCGCCGCCACGGAAATTGTCAGCACTGTGCGCAGCGCTCATCACGCGCACAAAAACCAGCTGGATGACCAGGTGCGTCAAGCCTACGAGCACGTGGTGGATGAGACGCCCACCCTGCTCGCCTTGCCAGGCTCGACGGTGCCCAACGGCCGGCAAGTGCTGACGCTGGAAGGTGCGCAGCTGCCCTGGCTCGATGCGCTGGCGCCCTCCAGCTATCTGACCCTCCACCTGGCGGGGCCCATGCGCGTCGCCGTGCGCGGGCCTAACGGTTGTGGTAAATCCACCCTGCTCAAATTGCTTGCTGGCCAATGGCAGGCCGTGAGTGGCGAGTGCCAGGTGGCGGTGTCCAGCGCTTATCTCGATCAGCACCTGGCGCTGCTGGATGACCGGCGTTGCATCATCGAACAACTGAACCTGCTCGACACCCCGCTGGCTGAAGCTGAGCTGCGTACGCGCCTGGCACTGTTGCAACTGGATGCGTTGCGGGTCACCCAACCGGTGGCGCAACTCAGCGGCGGCGAACGCTTGAAAGCCGCGATGGCGATTGCCTTGTGGCGTGCTACCCCCGCACAACTGCTGCTATTGGATGAACCCACCAATCACCTGGATCTGGAATCGGTGCTCGCCTTTGAACAGGCCTTGAAAGGCTTCGGCGGCGCGATGCTGGCGGTGTCCCATGACGAGGCCTTTCTACAGGCGATTGAGCCGACTCATCATTTGACGTGGCACAGCGCCGGTTGGCAACTGGAGCATGCCTGAGGTCATTGCACCCGCACGCAAAGCGTCCTACGGTAGTGGCCGGATAATCTCACCGAGGAAACCGGCACCATGCTGCCTTCGTCACGCAAGCCTTACTCCAACGTTACGCTCGCCCATCGACAGCGCTGGCGTGGGCGGGTGGGCATGACGCTGGTGGCGTGCCTGTCGGTGCTGGCCGGCATGACCGACGCCATTGGCTTTATGGCCAGTGGCGATTTTGTCTCGTTCATGAGCGGAAACACCACGCGGTTGGCGGTGGCCATCAGCGCCGGCGACCTTGGGCTCACCGGACGCCTGGTGCTGTTGATCGCGACCTTTGTGCTGGGTAATGCCTTGGGCGTAATGGTCAGCCGCTTCAGCAAGCGTCACGCGTTGCCACTCTTGCTGTGCATCGGCGCCTTGCTCTGCGGCGCGGCGCTGTGGCCCTCGACAGCGACCCTGCCAGCCTTGCTGGCGGCAATTATCGCCATGGGTATGCTCAACGCGGCCGTCGAGGAAGTGAATGGCTTGCCGGTGGGGCTCACCTATGTCACCGGCGCGCTTTCACGTTTTGGCCGCGGCCTGGGACGCTGGCTATTGGGCGAACGCCGCAATGGCTGGCGCGTGCAATTGATTCCATGGGCCGGGATGTTTATCGGCGCCGTGATCGGCGCGCTGCTGGAACAGCAGATGGGCCTGCGTGCACTGTGGGTCAGCGGTGCATTGGCAGGGTTATTGGGGCTGGTGACACTGATGATCCCACGGCGCTGGCACCTGGGATTCATGCCGCGTTGAGGCGCGACAAAGAGGTGCTCGCCCGACGTTTAGGCCTCGACATCCGTGTACCGGTAAAGAGCCATCACGTCGAGCGAGCGAGTGAATCATAAGACAATGCCCGGCAGCTGTCCCGCCAGGCGTTTCGCAATATGACTAAGGCAAGGTATTACAGACAAGTGGCGAGCGCAGCCAGGCGGCGCTTGGCCGGCATATTGTCTTCAGCGGCGTAATACTTGACGGTAGAACCCGCACCGCTGCTTAGTACATCGACAAAGTAGTCGCCACCGGTGGTGTAGACCGTGAAACCACCAGCGTCGGTGGCCTCCTTGAAACCGCCCGCGTCGACGCCAAACACGCTTTCATCCTGCCAGCCGAACTGGATGCATTGGGCAACCACCAGGGTGGCCTTATCCGATGCCAGGGTCTTGTAGGGGTTGGCGGCACGCGCCTCTTTCATCTTCGAGCCCGCGCAGCCGGCCAGTGCTGCCAATACCAATGCGCCAATTACCAGCTTGTGCATGCCATTGCTTCCTTGGAAAAACCGTGACTCTACCATTGTGTCGGGGCCAGCTGACGGGCCCATGAACTTTGTTTCACTGTGAAGGGCAAACTCGCCACTTATAGTGGCCAAGCTCATTTTCAAGAAGCCTCCCTTGTGCCCGCTCTCCCGCGGGCGTTTTTTTTGCCTGGGTATCAAAGCCACCAACGAAACAGATAGAACAACGCCATGCTCGACAACACGGTGATCAATACGCTGCGCGTCCAGAACATCAACGCCACGGCGCAGATGCCGGCGAGCAAGTAGGGGTTGGTCGGGCTCAGGTTGAGCTGATGGTCCGCCAGGAAAATAATCGGCCCGCAGATTGCTGTGAGCATGCCCGGCACGGCGAACCCCAGAAACTCACGGGCACCGCGATTGAGCCGCACGGGCAGGCGCGGTTCTAGAAATACATAGCGATTGAAAAACACCACCAGGCCCATGGCCACAATCATCAAGTAGATCATCATTGCCCCACTCCCAGGCGCTTGCAGGCAAACCCTGCGCTCATCCCCAATACCCCCGAGACCACCACCGCCGATTCCCAGTGCAGGTAACTCAACCACACCGAACACAGCAGCGAAACCGCCACGCACACCACTGTGGGCACATCGCGCACCACGGGGGTAATCAGGGCGATGAAGGTGGCGGCAATCGAGAACTCCAGCCCCAACTGGTCCAGGCCGGGAATGCTCTTGCCCAGCACAATGCCGGCCAGGGTGAAGAGGTTCCAGATGATATAAAACGTCAGGCCGACCCCCAGGGCGTACCAACGATTGAACGTCTCGCGGTCGTAGTGGTTGACCAGGGCGAAGAATTCATCGGTCAACAAGAACCCCAGACTCATGCGCCAACGGGTATTGAGCGCAGACAACGTGGGGCGCATATGCATGCCGTAGAGCAGGTGCTGGGAGGTCAGCAGCAAGGTGGTCAACACGATGGAAATCAGGCTGGCGCCGCTCTTGACCATGCCGATGGCGACCAACTGTGCCGCACCGGCAAACACGATGGCAGACAAGCCCTGGGCTTGCAGCGGGGTAAATTGCGCGTCGATGGCCATCGAGCCGGCGAGCAACCCCCAGGGCGCGCAGGCCAGGGACAACGGAATAACGGCGATGGCGCCACGGGTGAAGGCGTAATGAGGTAATGCAGTGGGCATGGAAACGGCTCATCGACAGACAGTCGACAAGCATGCCAGCGCCACCAGGGACTTGTCTTGAACGATCTTGCTCAGGCGAGCCTCACCGAAACCAGCTCCACCGAATCCCGTGCTTCACGCAATTCGTAGGCATCCTGGTTCAACCGGTGGATGGTGTTGAGCAAGCGTTGGCGCAGGACCTCATCGCCAAGTTTTTCCACGGCGCGCATCAGGTCGAACGCTGCGGTTTCGTTATTTTCCGCGACGGAATCCAGGGTCTTGCGCAGGTTGCGAGTGGCACGGGTCACGCGGGTTCTTCCTTCATCAGCAATGGGCAGGCACTTTAGGACCTTTGTGTTTCATTTTAATTTCAAACAGTTGTGGCTGTTTCCAGGGCATTTGATCCATATCAAATGAAACAAGATTTGACCGCAACATATGGAAATACGTATATTCAAATAACCATATATATGCAGGCATTGACCATGTCCGATTTCCTCTCTCCTCCCACCCTGTTCAAATGCCTGGCTGATGCCACTCGCGCACGCATGGCGTTATTGATCCTGCGCGAAGGCGAACTTTGTGTGTGCGAACTGATCCATGCCTTGGACGATAGCCAGCCCAAGATATCCCGTCATCTGGCGCAACTGCGCAGTTGCGGGCTGCTGCTGGACCGCCGTCAAGGGCAATGGATCTACTACCGCATCAATCCGGCACTACCCGCCTGGGTGACTCAGGTGCTGGACACCACCTTGCAAGCCAACCAGCCATGGTTGCAGAACGATGCACTGCGTCTGGATGCAATGGGCAACAGACCACAACGGGCAAGCACCTGCTGCTAAGCCATCGGAGCCTTTATTCATGCTTGTCGCAATTGCGATTTTCCTCCTCACCATCGTGCTGGTCATCTGGCAGCCCAAAGGCCTCGGCGTGGGTTGGAGCGCCACCTTGGGGGCGATCCTGGCCCTGGCCTTTGGCGTAATCAGCTTGGCGGATATCCCGGTGGTGTGGCACATCATCTGGAACGCCACCGGTACCTTTGTCGCGCTGATCATCATCAGCCTGTTGCTCGACGAAGCCGGGTTCTTTGCCTGGGCCGCCCTGCATGTAGCGCGCTGGGGCCGTGGCCGTGGGCGGCGCTTGTTTGCCTATATGGTGCTGCTCGGCGCGCTGGTGTCGGCGCTGTTTGCCAATGACGGCGCGGCGCTGATCCTCACCCCCATCGTAATGTCGATGTTGCTGGCCTTGCGTTTTTCTCCTGCGGCAACCCTGGCATTTGTCATGGGCGCGGGGTTTATCGCCGATACGGCGAGCCTGCCGCTGGTGGTGTCGAACCTGGTCAACATCGTCTCGGCGGACTATTTCAAGATCGGTTTCAACGAATATGCCGCGGTGATGGTGCCGGTGAACCTGGTCAGCGTCGCCGCGACCCTGGCAGTGCTGCTGTGGTTTTTCCGCCGCGATATTCCAGAGGTCTACGACCCGGCCGACCTTGCAGACCCTGCCAGTGCGATCCATGACCGAGCGACCTTTCGCGCCGGCTGGTGGGTACTGGGCATTCTGCTGGTCGGCTGTTTTGCCCTGGAGCCGCTGGGCATTCCCATCAGTGCGATTTCCGCGGTATGCGCGGTACTGCTGCTGGTGATTGCCGCCAAGGGCCACAAGATTTCCACACGCAAGGTCCTCAAGGAAGCGCCCTGGCAGATCGTGATCTTTTCCCTGGGCATGTACCTGGTGGTATATGGCCTGCGCAATGCCGGCCTGACCGACTACCTGGCGAACTGGCTCGACACCTTCGCCACCTATGGAGTGTGGGGCGCCGCCATGGGCACCGGCGTGCTGACGGCACTGCTTTCATCGGCGATGAACAATTTGCCGACGGTGCTGATCGGCGCGCTGTCCATCGAATCCAGCCATGCCGTGGGCGTGATCAAGGACGCGATGATCTACGCCAACGTGATCGGCAGCGACCTGGGCCCGAAAATCACCCCTATCGGCAGCCTGGCGACCTTGCTGTGGCTGCACATTCTGGCGCGCAAAGGCATCACTATCACTTGGGGCTACTACTTCAAAGTCGGCATCGTGCTGACCTTGCCGGTGCTGTTGATCACCCTCGCCGCCCTCGCCCTGCGCCTGAGCGTCTAAAGGAGACTGCAATGAAAGTGCTGTTCATGTGTACCGCCAACAGTTGCCGCAGCATTTTGTCCGAAGCCATGTTCAATCACATGGCGCCTGAGGGCTTCGAGGCGATCAGCTCCGGCAGTTTTCCCAAGGGCCAGGTTTTGCCCCGCAGCCTGAGCACGCTGCAGGCGGCGGGCATCAGCACCGAAGGTTTGTACAGCAAGGGCAATGACGCTTTTGAAGTTAACCCGCCGGATGTGGTTATCACGGTGTGCGACAACGCGGCCGGAGAAGCTTGCCCCGTGTATTTCGGCTCAGCGGTGAAGGCGCATTGGGGGTTGCAGGACCCTTCCCACGTGCAGGGTAATGAAGCCCAGGTAGACGCTGCATTCAAGGCCACACTCGACATTATTGCCGCTCGCTGCGAGGCGTTTTTTGCGCTGCCATTTGCCAACCTCAACTCGGATGAATTGAAGGTTGAACTTGAGCGTATAGCTTCAATGTGGGAGGGGACTTGCTCCCGATAGCGGAGGGTCAGCTACAGATGGGCTGACTGACACACTGCTATCGGGGGGCAAGCCCTAATGCCAGTCAGTTAAGGCTTTTTTGTAGGAGCGAGCTTGCTCGCGAAAAACTGAGCGCCGCGTTCATTCAGCAAACACGCGTTGTCGTTGACGTTTTTCGCGAACAAGCTCGCTCCTACAGAAGGCGATGACCGCTTAACTGACTGGCATTAGGGCAAACCCCCTCCCACATTTGGATCGTGGACCATTCAAATCTGCATGGTTTCTTACCCCGCCGCCGACGTATGCTTTCGCACTTTCCTGAAAGGACGCGGGCATGCTGACGATCTTTTTCTACGCACTGGTTTTCGGTTTCGTGTTTTGCCTATCCCCCGGCGCCGTACTGGCGGAGACCCTGCGCCGCGGCTTGCTCCACGGCTTCACACCGGCGCTGCTGGTGCAGTTCGGTTCGCTGGTGGGCGATGCCGTCTGGGCCGTGATTGGCCTTACCGGTATCGCGCTGCTGATCCAGCATGACGCGGTGCGGGTGCCACTGACGATCGTCTGTGCGCTGTACCTGGCGTGGCTGGGCATCCGCAGCCTGATCGACGCCTGGCACTTGCCCGCAGCCAGCGACGCACCGGCCAGTACCCGGCAAAATGCGCTGGCCGTGGGCGCGGCGATCTCCCTGGCCAACCCGAAGAATATTGTCTATTGGGGCGCGCTGGGCAGTGCGCTGTCGGGCATCGTCGGCGCCACGCCCAGCCACGGGCAAACCCTGATGTTTTTTGCCGGCTTCATGCTGGCCTCGGTGCTGTCGTGTTTCCTGATCGCCGCGCTGGTAAACCTGTTGCGCAAGAACGCCTCGCCCACTTGGCAGCGTGTCAGTTATGCCGCGTGCGGTTTGGTATTGATCTACCTGGCGATACTCGCCGCCCAAGGTATATGAAGTTATATACCCAGCAACTTTCGTATGCCTCTTGTCTGAATGAACTCTGAACGCGGGTTGATTTAATTAATCATGCGTTGACATTCTGACAGGGTCTGAGTAGATTGCCCGTGCCCGCAACTGGGGCCTTTTTTAAACCTCACAAAAGAAGCCAATGGACACAGTATCTAGTCGCTGTCCGAGCACCGCATACGCGGACATCGGGCGCCAAACCCAGAATATGACAGGACTCGCCTTCCAGGTCCGGTAAGCTGCGCTAGAGCTCGATGCTCCACCGTAACTGCCTCACCGGTCGCGTGTCCGGTCCCGAGGTGTGTTATGACCTTCCAACTCATTGCTTTGCCCGATGTACGCACGCTGGCCGCCGCCCTGCGCGCCAAGCTGTGCCGGGAGCCCGTGGGCTTTACGCCAACCCGCTCAACCTCTGCTGCACCCTCCCCTCAAGCGCGCCCGGCACTGCCGTTGGCGCACTGGCGTATCTGCCCCGACAGCGGCCAACTGGCGCAGCACTGGGACCACGCCGACCCACAAGACCCGCAGAGACCCAAGGTTTCCAGCCTGGCGCAAGCCAGCTTGATGCTCGGTGTTTATGTGAGCGCTCGCGCCGCCTGACCTGGCTGGAAACTGCAACTTTCTTATTAATACCCTGGAGTTCTTTATGAACAAGTCCAGTAGTAGCCCGCTGCGCGCATATTAAATAACGCGCTGTTAGCGGGGACTCTAGAAGTTACCTGAACACTTCATTTAAACCGATCGCGAAGTCCGCGGCTCGGCATGCTTTCGCTCGCCTCTATGCAGGTAAGTACCGGGTATGTTTTGTCGAGAATTGGCGACAGGAGTACAGACAATGAGCGCCGTAAAAAACACGCCTCTGCACAAGAAAAATGGCACCGCTGCCGACACCAAGCTGTCGATGCGCGCCGCCCGTGAAGCCCAGAACGGCCTGGCGGCTACCCTCGCCAACGTACGTGCCACCCAGGACGGCCTGACCGAACTGGACGCCTCGGCGCGTCTGCAACGCGAAGGTTATAACGAAGTCGCCCACGACAAGCCGCCACACGCCATCGTCCAGTTCCTGCAGGCGCTGAACAACCCTTTCATCTACGTACTGCTGACCCTGGGCGGCATCAGCTTTGTCACCGACTGCTGGCTGCCAATGCAGGCAGGTGAAGAGGCCGACCCGACCAAGGTCATCATTATCATGACCATGGTGCTGCTCAGCAGCCTGCTGCGCTTCTGGCAGGAGCACCGTTCGGCCAAATCCGCCGAGGCGCTCAAGGCCATGGTGCGCACCACCGCCACGGTGCTGCGTCGTGAACAAGTCGGCGCCCAACCCACCCTGCGCGAAGTACCGATGCGCGAGTTGGTGGCCGGCGATATCGTACAGCTGTCGGCCGGTGACATGATCCCCGCCGACATCCGCCTGATCGAGTCCCGCGACCTGTTTATCAGCCAGGCCGTACTGACCGGTGAAGCCTTGCCGGTGGAGAAGTACGACACCCTCGGCGATGTCACGCAAAAATCCGCCTCCAGCCTGGCGGCCGATCAGGGCAATCTGCTGGACCTGCCGAACATCTGCTTCATGGGCACCAACGTGGTCAGCGGCCGCGCCAAGGCCGTAGTGGTCGCCACCGGGCCGCGCACTTACTTTGGCTCCCTGGCCAAGGCGATTGTCGGTTCGCGGGTGCAAACCGCCTTCGACCGTGGAGTGAACAGCGTCAGTTGGTTGCTGATCCGCTTCATGCTGGTGATGGTGCCCATCGTGTTCTTCCTCAACGGTTTCTCCAAAGGTGACTGGGGCGATGCCTTCCTGTTTGCCCTGGCGGTCGCCGTCGGCCTCACTCCGGAAATGCTGCCGATGATCGTCAGCGCCAACCTGGCCAAGGGCGCGACGGCCATGGCCAAGCGCAAGGTGGTGGTCAAGCGCCTCAATGCGATCCAGAACTTCGGCTCGATGGACGTGCTGTGCACCGACAAGACCGGCACCCTGACCCAGGACAAGATCATCCTCGAGCATCACGTCAACGCCTTCGGTCAGCGCGACGATGCGGTGTTGTCCCTGGCCTGGCTCAACAGCTTTCACCAGAGCGGCATGAAGAACCTGATGGACCAGGCCGTGGTGCAGTTTGCGCAACAGAACCCCAAGTTCCAGGTGCCATTTGCCTACAGCAAGGTCGATGAATTGCCGTTCGACTTTGTACGCCGTCGCCTGTCCATCGTGGTCAAGGACGCTGCCGGTGATCATCTATTGGTGTGCAAGGGCGCCGTGGAGGAGATGCTGAGTATTTCCACCCACACCCTGGAAGGCGGCACCGCCGTGCCCCTGGATGATCGCCGCCGTCAGGAGCTGCTGGCACTGGCTAATGACTATAACGAAGACGGTTTTCGCGTGCTGTTGGTGGCGACTCGCAATATCCCCAAGGCGTTGGCACGCCAGCAGTACACCACCACCGATGAACGCAACCTGGTGATCCAGGGCTTCCTGACCTTCCTGGACCCACCGAAGGAAACCGCAGGCCCGGCGATTGCTGCGCTGCAACAAATTGGCGTGGCGATCAAGGTGTTGACCGGCGACAACGCCGTAGTCACCAGCAAGATTTGCCGCCAGGTCGGCCTGGAGCCAGGCCAGCCGCTGCTGGGCGTGGAAATCGAAGCGATGGACGACGCTACCCTGCTGCGCCGCGTGGAAGAACGCACGGTGTTCGCCAAGCTGACGCCGCTGCAAAAGTCGCGGGTACTCAAGGCATTGCAAGCCAACGGCCATACCGTCGGTTTCCTCGGCGACGGTATCAACGATGCGCCGGCGCTGCGCGATGCCGACGTGGGTATCTCGGTGGACAGCGGTACGGATATCGCCAAGGAATCAGCCGACATCATCCTGCTCGAAAAGAGCCTGATGGTGCTGGAAGAAGGCGTACTCAAGGGCCGCGAAACCTTCGGCAATATCATGAAGTACCTGAACATGACTGCCAGCTCCAACTTCGGCAATGTGTTCTCGGTGCTGGTCGCCAGTGCGTTCATTCCGTTCATGCCGATGCTGGCGATCCACCTGCTGCTGCAAAACCTGATGTACGACATCTCCCAGTTGGCCCTGCCGTGGGACAAGATGGACAAGGAATACCTGGCCAAGCCGCGCAAGTGGGATGCGAAAAACATCGGCCGCTTCATGATCTGGATCGGACCGACCTCGTCGATCTTCGACATCACCACCTTCGCGCTGATGTGGTACGTGTTCTCGGCCAACAGCGTGGAAATGCAGACCCTGTTCCAGTCCGGCTGGTTTATCGAGGGGCTGCTCTCGCAAACCCTGGTGGTGCACATGCTGCGCACCCGCAAGATCCCGTTCTTCCAGAGCACGGCTGCCTGGCCGGTGTTGATGATGACCTGCATCGTCATCGCCCTGGGTATCTATGTGCCGTTCTCGCCACTGGGCACCCTGGTTGGCCTGCAACCGCTGCCGATGGCGTACTTCCCATGGCTGGTGGGCACCCTGCTGGCGTACTGCTGCGTGGCCCAACTGATGAAGACGATCTACATCCGCCGCTTCAAGCAGTGGTACTGATCACCCCGCCGTTCAAACGGTGGCGGTCGCCCGGCCGTCACCGTGAAATACAAGGATGCTCCCTATGCGCGTCTTGATCTGTGCAGGTCGTCATTACGCCGACACCAAAAAGTCCCGCCATGTGCTGGACGCTTACCACCGCCTGCGCCCGGTGCAGGTATTGATTCACGGCGGCAACCAATTCCTCGGCAGCGAAATCGAGGAATGGGCGCGGGAAATCGGCATCGATGTGGTGCGTTATCCACCCAATTGGCAGCGCCACGGCAAACAGGCCGAACGCCAGCGCAACCACTTCATGCTGGCCGACAGCCGCCCCGACGTGATCATCGCCCTGCCCGGTGGCGACGACACCTCGGAGCTGGTGTGCCAGGCCAAAGCCCGCGGCATTTCGGTGCTGACTGTAGAAAGCTGAATTCAAACGAGGTGCATCATGCACAAACAACACACCCCAAAGCGGCAGGACGGCTTTGCCAAATACCGTGCGCGCCACTATCGCGGTGCCCGCCGCACCTTGCTGTTGTTGCCACCGGCCAAGCGCCGTGCATTGCAGCGCAACCTGATCTTCATCGGCGTGAGTTTGGGCACTGTCTTGCTCATCGCGCTGTTTTCCAAGGCCCATGCCGCAGGCGGTGCTTACGTGGTCGATGACGGCGCCGTCAACGCCCCGGGCGAATGCAATGTCGACGCGTGGTACAGCGCCAATCGACACGCGGCCAGCACCCATAACGCCACCCTGTCGCCCGCCTGTACGTTCAGCGCCATGCCCACCGTGCAATGGGGCGCCGCGGTGTCACGCGCCACCACCGCAGGCAAAGGCGAGACGCAGATCAGCCCGCAGGTAAAGGCCCAGGTGTTGTCACGGGAAGACGTGGGGCTTGAGCTGGCGATTGCCGCCGGAGCGCATGTGGCCCTGGATCGCCGGCACGGGTTTGACGGGGCCGATTTGAATGTTCCGTTGACTTGGCAGCCCCTGGCGCCATTGCGCCTGAACCTGAACGCTGGCTGGAGCCACGCCTATAACGACGGTGATCAACAGCACCGCCTGAGCTGGGGCACGGGGTTCGAATATCAGTTGGCGGAGGGACTGACCCTGATCGGCGAACGCTACGGCCAGGAAGGCGGTGAGCAAGCGTGGCAGGCTGGGCCGCGATTCCACATCGGCAAGCGGGTCGATGTGGACGTGGTGGTCGGGCGCAGCCTGATTGGGGAACGCGCCCAGTGGCTGACCACTGGGACAACGCTGAGGTTCTAGGCTTTGGCCTGCTGTTCCAGGTGCAGCTGCAACTGCGGATCGATTTTCAGCTGCCCGGCCAGATCGTCGAGGTAATTGCGCTCAGCGTCCTGCTGATCATTGACCAGCATCACGCTGGCCAGGTAAATCTCCGCGGAGAGGGCCGGGTCATGGGCATACTCGGCAAAATCCGAGGCATCCAAGGGCTTGGCCACTTCAGCGTCGAGCCACTGCTGCAACTGGGGGTCGTCGGTGTGACGGCCGATCTCGGCAGAGATCATCTGCTGCTCTTGCGCATCAATAGCCCCATCGGCCTTGGCCGCCGCGATCAACGCACGTAATACGCCATGGCTGTGGGCTTCGGCTTGTGCCCCTTCAAGCTGGTCAACGGTCTGGATGGCCTGCTGTGGGGCTGTGGCCTGCTGGCGCTGCCAGGCTTGATAGGCCTGAAAAGCCGCCATTCCCAGGGACGCCAGCGCCGCGTAATTCATCCCGCCACTTTTGCGCGCCTGAGCGCCACCGCCGGCCGGCGCACCGCCCAACAAACCACCCAGGCCACCCAGCAAGCCACCCAAGCCACCGCCAGCTGCACCACCACCGGCACCGGTGCCCTTTAATAAACCACCGAGCAACCCGCCCAGGCCACCGCCCGAAGCGCCACCGCCTTGCTGCCCTGCACGCAACAGTTGTTCCAGTAGATCGCTGGTATTCATGGTGTCGCCCTCCCCGGGCGCAATAGTGACATTGATCAAACATAGTCCGCCTGCGATGGAACACCATGACCGCCGGGCGGGCAAGCTTTATGATGGTGCCACTACGCCGCCAAGGGAGAACATCGGTGAACCGCATCGAGCATATCGCGCTGATGGCCAACTACAACCAATGGATGAACCGCAAGGTCTATGACGCCGCCGGCACATTGACCAGCGCGGAATTGGCTCTAGACCGGCAGGCGTTCTTCGGCTCGATCCTCGGCACCTTGAATCACCTGGTGCTGGGCGACACGATCTGGCTCAAACGCTTTGCCGAACACCCAGCTGATTTTTCGGCACTGGCGCCGTTGAGTGCCATCGCTGCCCCCGCCGATCTCAAACAACTGGCCTTTGCCGATCTAAGTGAACTCTCGGCCCATCGCGCCTGGCTGGACCAACTGATCGTCGAGTGGGCCGACAGTCTGCAAGAGTCCCATCTGGACCAGCATCTGCGCTACCACAACATGCGCGGTGTGGCCGCCGAGAAACCCTTCTTCGGGCTGCTGGTGCATTTCTTCAACCACCAGACCCACCACAGGGGCCAGGTGATGACATTGCTGACCCAGGCGGGGGTGGATGTGGGTACTACCGACCTGCTGGCGCTGATTGATTGAGCGCGGCGTAGGCTTGCATCAAGCGTGGGAAATCTTGCGGCTCGGGTAACTGTGCAAAGCTTTCCACCGCAGGCGTGCTCGCCCAAGGCAGCTTTTCGCTGGTCCAGGTTTCCATGAACGGTGCATAGTCGTGGGCATTATCCAGCAAGGTCGCCCGCACGTTGACGAACTCATCGACGCCGTGAGGGCGGGTAAACATCCAGCTCATGCAGTGGGGGCATACGTAGTGACGATCGATGCCATGCAAACCACCGATCACCGGACAGCCCTGGGTCACTGTAAAGCCACTGGCAGGAAACAGCGCACTGAGAGAGAACGCACTGGCGGTCATTTTCTGGCAACCGGTGCAATGGCAGGCCATGGTGATCACAGGCGGCACGCTCACACTGAAACGTACCCGGCTACAGCGGCAGCTGCCTTCCAGCGGCAGGTTTTCATCGCTCATCATTCGCTCCTTTTTATGATTAGTGGCGTGGCAGGTTAGCGCCTGTTCCTGCCCCATGAACAGGCCCAGTGTCACTTCACCTTATTACTCAGCGTCTCCACACTGCGCTTCAAATCGTCCAGGGAGCGCTTGAGGCTATCGATCTCGTCTTTCTGGCGGTCAATCGTACTTTTCTGCTCATCCACCGTGCGCTTGAGACTCGACAGCTGACTGTCACTGCTGCTTGAACTCGACCCGTCCTTGCGCTTGAACTCGTCAAATGCCCGATCCTGACCATCCACTTTGGTTTTCAGGCTTTGCAGCTCGCTTTCGCTACGCTTTTGCGCCGCTTGCAACGCCTCGATATCGCCAACGGAAATACTCGACGACTTCAGCACATAGGTATTGCCCGCCTCTACCGAGGCGCCCGTCAATCTGTCTGTCGACGATGCACTGAACTCTCCCCAACGCACCGCACCCGCCGCCTGCGTCGGGCCGGCCATGGCCACACCCAACAAGCCCGCTACACCAAAAGCCATCATCCAAGAATGCTTACGGACACTGAGCATCAATTGATTCCTTTGCAATTTGCCGGGATGGCATATCGCTATGACTGTCATTTATGAGGCTTGTTCCTGCGCCGCACAAATTCATCAGGACTTAACTCGGCGAACATGTAGATGACTGATCTGCCACGCTTTTTCATTCATACCTTTGTGCACGAATGCGCGTTTCGAGGTTGCGCCGAAGCGACAGGATCTATATATTCCCAACCCTGCTGCACCGCGCTACCGCCCGAATGGCGAAACTGGTAGACGCATGGGACTTAAAATCCCCCGCTCGTAAGGGCGTCCCGGTTCGATTCCGGGTTCGGGCACCATAGATATCAAGGGCTTGCCAGGGAAACCTGGGCAGGCCCTTATCTTTTCTGCTCCGCAATCCTCTCCTCCGCGTTTTGTCATATCCAGCTCCCTCCCTAAATCTCAACCGAACTACCCGCGCTTTCAAATGCTCTACCGAAAGACGCCTGAACATCTCCAGGCCAACCCGCAGGAGTGGACTATGTCTGACGATCTGAAAAACCGTGGCCCTCAAGACCGTGCTCGAGTGAACACTTCAGAAGCTTGGGAGTTGAACTATTGGACGAAGGAGTTTGGCGTGACTGAGCAACAGCTCAAGGATGCGGTAAAAGCCGTTGGCCCGATGGTTAAAGATGTGCGTAAGAAACTCGGCCAATAGCATCAAACTCGCCCTGCGCTTTTGCGGGGCGCTTTAATGATCGTCGCCCATCTGCATTAAGGCATCGGCCGTACTCTGGATATGCTCACGCATCCACACCTTGCCCAGCCAATCATCGGGAATACCTTGCACACCATAATAGGCACCGGCCACCTGCCCAACGATTGCTGCGGTAGTGTCCGCATCGTCTCCCAGGTTCGCAGCCATCAGCACGGCCTCGGCAAAGCTATCCGTCTGGTGCAAGCACTACAGTGCCGCCTCCAGCGAAGCGACTGCATAACCTGAGCCGACAATGTCAGCGCTGGCCTTTTCTCGATAGTGCCCTTGGGCAATGGCTATCACTTTTGGCTCGGTCAAGCCGGAGCATTCCACTTGCAACACCTGCGTAAATCCGCCCTACTCCTCTCCCATAGCCTGCGATTAAACATCGGACTCGCAATTAAATAAAACACAGACACCATCTTCCTTCCCAACTAGGCTAATTGGTTTTTTACTTCCACCATCAACTGAAATCTCAACCATTAGGCTTTGATCCTCAAATGATCGCAACTCTTCAATTAATTGAGAAATGGTCTTCCCTCGCGCAATCCAATCTGGAATCTCAGTTTTGCTCATTTTTAATTACCTATACTTTTCATATTCAAGTCAAAAATATCCGGCCTCGAAGAAAAAAGAAAAAAGGGGAATAGGTTTATTTTTCAGAGACTCACCGCGATACCTAAGAGTACTCTCCAACCCCAAAAAACAAACGCCCCTCTTTTCCACGGCTAAGTAAATACTATTCAAATCTGTCCCGTTTTTATGCCATCTCATTTAAACGGGTCAAACAATATAGATTTACTTGAGCCTTGCGCCTTAAACAACAAAGCCAGCATCTGTTTAACCAATTCTGAAATTAAAGGATTAATGTTCACCACAGCAACCAACTCATCAACAAGTGAACTAATTTGCGTCCCGGAAAACAGGTCATAATCATCAAAACTCACGCTGGAAAGCATTGGAAATTGCTCGACATCCAGCCGAAAGAAAAAACTCGCTACATCCAAAGGAATCTCGATACGATCAAGACAGCCATCTTGGCCAACGGCGGCTAAATCTGTATCCCACATTATTAAGTAATACATAATTCAGAACGCCTTCCCAGGAAATGTGTTCACCAAGTTGCCTTGTGAGTCAGTAATTACCGTCATAAAGCTAGTGGACTGTCCACCTGTTTTGGCATCAACACCAATAGGTCTTCCCATATCAACCGTTCGAATAAAATTACCTAAAAAGGGGAGAGATTTATTTCCGGAGACTCACTCGCCATATCTAAAAGGACTCGTCAAATCAAATAAATCTGTCACCTTTTTTCTCTTTTTCATATGTTTTTTGTTTTTATAAGAATCAATGCGCTACTTTAAAAGCGTCAGCCATTCCTTCCAAATACTCTTGCCAATTACAAAAAAGCCTATCAATATTTTGTTGATCTGTATATTCCTCAGGCTTATATCCGCCCTGCGCCGGCATATAGCGAACGAAATTTTCTATTTCAGTGGGAAAATCAAAATCCTCGTAAACCAACTCAACCGATCCAAGAGGATCAACGACATGACGCTGATTCTCATACAACCATTTAAGCGCAATGAACAACCATTTTTGTTTCGACGTAAAAGCAAGCGTTTCTTTTTCCTGCTCAGAGAGCAAATACATCTTCCCTTCAATTTCCCGAATATCAATTTCACCCAAACAAATCAGATCAATTTCCAATGGTTCGACGGATCCGTTAGACACATTAAAATCGGCAAACTCTACAATAAACCTCCAATCCACCAGCCCTCGCTCATAACCCCACAGTACATCTCGCCAACATAAATCTACGCAGCTATAAATAAACGAATCCGGCTCCATAGGAAAATACATTTCACTTCACCTTTGGTGACGCTTAATCAAATAAATCTGTCACCTATTTTGCCCCTTTTATCCCCACGCATCTCTTATCTAACTCTATCCGCTTGTCAATGGTTTGCACTATGATTTTTTATGCGCTCTAAGAACTCAGCCATAGCTAGTGGATCCCGCTCCACTAACTCTTCAATTAAATCTTCTGCTGCCCAGTGCAAAATCATGTCTCCTTCATCTCCATCTTTGCAGAGAATGAGATCACTTGACAAAGAGGAGTCAAGAACATTGACCTCACTTTCACTGAGTGCCATCAACCCACCGTAACCATCATAAGGAATGACCCAGTAAAAGCGCTCGTTCCTTATCCAGTAAATCCCAAAAACCTGCACAGGCTCTTCTCGGCCAATTTCTCGAACAATCATGTCCACATCACTCAATAGTTCTTCCGGGCTGCAGCACAGGCGGCAGCTGCTGGGGCGTCGTGATTTTCATATCATATGCTTTATCGGTAACGGAGTTGTATTGGTAGTGAACGGTTATATTTTCCCCGTTAGGCAGCCGGTGACTTGCTTCCATTTTTTTCCATCCTTCACTTCGCGGAAAATCTTTGTCGCCTGCTAATTTCGTATCACGACCAGCCGAGGGATTATCAATCACTCTATTCCACAACGTTTGCTCATTCAAATCTCGCGGCACAGTAGACTGATAGCTCTTTGCTGTTGAATGAGTTGCATAGTTAGGAAGGCCAGCTGAAAATTCATCGGCCGAGTTTTCTCTTCCATAGCTATCTCGACTTACTTTAGACCTTTCAGTAACAGCGCTTGGGCTATATGGATCATCCACTGCAGCTGGTTTACCGCCACTGAACTCACCCGCATTTCCATCTTTTGCACCCTTACCTTTACGAGCAGGCATCGCCCCAAACAATATACTGGAAAGCAGCTCACCACCGCCAATCAGATATTTGTCGCTGTCATACGTCGGATTCAGCTCGGTCCCTTCGATGATTTGAGCGACTTTCTGTCCGACGAACGCATTCGCTTTGTCTATGTTCTCCGAGATCGCCTGCCCCGCCTCGGTCCCCTCAACAGCCTTCATCGCAATGAATTGAGCAACCCCTTTCGGGCCTTGAGCCGCGGCCAACACATAGGCTATCGCTTCCAAACTCTCAGGATGCTCGTTTTTATAAGCCTGTATCGCCCCAAGTTGGCGAATCACACC
>NZ_JAHSTT010000017.1 GCF_019145205.1 Pseudomonas khavaziana | reverse complement strand
GCAACCCCCCTCCCACACTTGCTTTGCGGTGAACTCAGGATTCGCGCGCGCAAAAAAAATCCCCGTATCTTTCGATACGAGGATTTTTAATATGGTCGGGGTAAGGGGATTCGAACTCCTGACATCCTGCTCCCAAAGCAGGCGCGCTACCGGACTGCGCTATACCCCGGTAAAAAAAAGGCGACCTTTCAGTCGCCTTCTTCGATCAGCGCTTTTGGCCTCTGATCTTAAGATTCGATTCCAGCCTGGACTGGTCTCAAAAATGGTGGGTCGTGTGGGATTCGAACCTACGACCAATTGGTTAAAAGCCAACTGCTCTACCAACTGAGCTAACGACCCAAATATGGTCGGGGTAGGGGGATTCGAACTCCCGACATCCTGCTCCCAAAGCAGGCGCGCTACCGGACTGCGCTATACCCCGGTTTGAAATTGGCTCCGTGACCAGGACTCGAACCTGGGACCCAATGATTAACAGTCATTTGCTCTACCGACTGAGCTATCACGGAACTACATATTTCAAATTTACTGCTGTGTAACCTTCTCTTCGACTTGTCCGTATCGCTACGTTCATGTGTCTGAGGCGCGCTATTCTACAATCTTAAAAACCCCTGTCAACCCTTTAAATTGCTTTTAAGACAATGATTTGCGCTTGTTTCTGATTTCTTCTTGGGGAGAAGAAACCCGTGGGCTGACGTTGCTGCGGGGCGCACTTTACAAGCCTTTGCCTTACAGTTCAACGCCCTATCGAAAAAAAAGGCTCCGCAATGCGGAGCCTCCTCTTATAACACCGGGCGCCGGGCTCAGTGGAAGACGATTTCGTCGTCTTTCACCGTTGCCGTGACGCGGGTGCCAGGCATAAAGCTGCCCGACAGGATCAGTTGCGCCAGCGGGTTCTCGATCCAGCGCTGGATCGCACGCTTCAGAGGCCGTGCGCCATACACCGGGTCGTACCCCACCGCGATCAGCTTATCCAATGCCTCGCTGCTCAGCTCCAGGTCCAGCTCGCGTTCAGCCAGGCGGCTGCGCAGGCGGCCCAGTTGGATCTCGGTGATACCCGCGATCTGATCCCGTGCCAAAGGCTCGAAGATCACCACCTCATCCACCCGGTTGATAAACTCCGGACGGAAGTGCGAGGTCAGCGCATCCATGACCGCAGCACGCTGGGCTTCACGGTCGCCCACCAGTTCCTGGATCTGCGTCGAGCCCAGATTGGAGGTCATCACGATCACCGTATTACGGAAGTCCACGGTGCGCCCGTGACTGTCAGTCAGGCGACCATCCTCCAGCACCTGCAGCAAGATGTTGAACACATCCGGGTGAGCCTTCTCGACCTCGTCCAGCAGGATCACCGAGTAGGGCTTACGCCGCACGGCTTCGGTCAGGTAACCGCCTTCCTCGTAGCCCACGTAGCCTGGTGGTGCGCCGATCAGGCGGGCCACCGAGTGCTTCTCCATGAATTCGGACATATCGATCCGTACCATGGCCTCTTCAGTATCAAAGAGGAACTCGGCCAGCGCCTTGCACAACTCGGTCTTACCCACGCCGGTCGGGCCGAGGAACATGAACGAGCCGCTCGGGCGATTCGGATCGGACAAGCCGGCCCGCGAACGCCGCACCGCATTGGATACCGCCACCACGGCCTCTTCCTGGCCAATGACGCGCTGATGCAGCAGGCTTTCCATCTTCAGTAGCTTGTCGCGCTCGCCTTCGAGCATCTTCGACACCGGAATACCGGTCCACTTGGAGACTACTTCGGCAATTTCCTCCTCGGTCACCTTGCTGCGCAGCAACTGGTTCTCAGGCTTGCCATGCTGGTCAACCATCTGCAGGCTGCGTTCCAGATCAGGGATCACCCCGTATTGCAACTCGGCCATGCGGTTCAGGTCGCCTTTGCGGCGCGCCGCTTCCAGTTCCTGGCGGGACTGCTCGATCTTTTGCTGGATCTGCGCCGACCCCTGTACTTCGGCTTTTTCCGAGGTCCAGATTTCTTCGAGGTCCGAATACTCACGTTCCAGGCGGACGATTTCTTCCTGGAGTTTTTCCAGGCGCTTCTTCGCCGCCTCATCCTCTTCTTTTTTCAACGCCTGGGATTCGACCTTCAGTTGAATCAGGCGCCGATCCAGGCGGTCGAGCACTTCCGGCTTGGAGTCGATCTCCATGCGGATACGGCTGGCTGCCTCGTCGATCAGGTCGATGGCCTTGTCCGGCAACTGGCGATCAGTGATGTAGCGATGGCTCAACTTGGCCGCCGCAATAATCGCGCCGTCGGTGATCGCCACCTTATGGTGGACCTCATAGCGTTCTTTCAGGCCACGCAGGATCGCGATGGTGTCTTCTTCGCTTGGCTCTTCCACCAGGACTTTCTGGAAGCGACGCTCCAGTGCGGCGTCCTTTTCGATGTACTGGCGGTATTCGTTGAGCGTGGTCGCACCGACGCAGTGCAGTTCGCCCCGCGCCAAGGCTGGCTTGAGCATGTTGCCGGCGTCCATGGAACCTTCACCTTTACCGGCGCCGACCATGGTGTGCAGTTCGTCGATAAACAGAATGATCTGGCCTTCCTGCTTCGACAATTCATTGAGCAACGATTTCAGGCGCTCTTCGAACTCACCACGGAACTTGGCGCCGGCAATCAGCGAGCCCATGTCCAGGGACAACAGGCGCTTGCCTTTCAGGCCGTCCGGCACTTCACCATTAATGATGCGCTGGGCCAGGCCCTCGGCAATTGCGGTTTTACCCACACCAGGCTCACCGATCAGCACCGGGTTGTTCTTGGTACGACGTTGCAGGACCTGGATGGTGCGACGGATTTCGTCGTCACGACCGATCACCGGGTCGAGCTTGCCTTCTTCGGCGCGCTTGGTCAGGTCGACGGTGTATTTGTCCAGGGCCTGGCGCGACTCCTCATGGTTGGGGTCGTTCACCGCCTCGCCGCCACGCAGGTTGTTGATGGCGTTTTCCAGGGCTTTCTTGCTCACGCCCTGGCCCAGCAACAATTTGCCAAGCTTACTGTTGTCGTCCATGGCGGCGAGCAACACCAGCTCGCTGGAAATGAATTGGTCACCTTTCTGCTGGGCCAGGCGGTCGGCCTGGTTGAGCAGGCGCGCCAGATCCTGGGACATGTTCACGTCACCGGTAGGGTTCTGGATTTTCGGCAGTTGGTCGAGCTCTTTGCTCAACTCCTTGCGCAGGCTGTTGACGTCAAAGCCCACCTGCATCAGCAAGGGCTTGATGGAACCACCTTGCTGTTCCAGGAGCGCCTGCATCAGGTGCGCAGGCTCAATCGCCGGATGGTCGAGGCCGACCGCCAGGGATTGGGAATCCGATAAGGCCAACTGCAATTTGCTGGTTAAACGATCAATACGCATTAGTCACCTTCCTTTTGAGCAGGCCGGAGCTATGAACAAACACATCCTGAATGAAGAAACCTGCCAGATACCCTTATAGATGGGGTGGATTCTGGGGGTTTCAAGCGGCGAATGTTTGATACAGGTCAGGACAGTCTAGCGTTCAAGCCAGATAAGGGAGGCGAATCGGCCCGTACGCGGGCTGCGGCGATAAGAAAAGAAGCGCGGGTCGGTCACGGTGCACAAACCGCCACCATATACAGCGGTGACGCCGCGTATTGCCAGACGCAGGCGCGCCAGCTGGTAGATGTCAGCCATGACCCTGCCGGGATTGTGGCTGGGAACAAAGGCTTCAGCGGTGGCCGGCAGTTGCTGCATGAACGCCTCACGCACTTCCAGGCCGACCTCAAAGGCTTGCGGACCAATGGCAGGACCGAGCCAGACCAAGACGTCTTCGGGAGCGGTATCCAGGCTTTCGAACGCGGCCTCCAGCACGCCAGCCGCCAAGCCACGCCAACCGGCATGGGCTGCGGCAACCCGGGTACCCGCCCGATTACAGAACAGCGCAGGCAGGCAATCGGCTGTCATGGAGGTGCAGGCGATGCCAGGGGTGCTGGTCCAACTGCCATCTGCCTCGACAATACGGCCCGGATCAGCCTCAACCACGTTAGTACCGTGGACCTGGCGCAACCAGGCTGGCTGAATATTGAACGCGTGGGTCAGACGGCGGCGATTTTCAAGGACGGCCTCCAGGCTGTCCTCGACGTGATCGCCCAGGTTGAGGCTGTCGAACGGCGCCAGACTGACGCCGCCCGCTCGGGTGGTGACGCAGGCTTTCACCCCGGCCGGCGCGGGCCAGTCAGGAATCAGCCAGTCATTCATCCGACAAACGCCTCGCGATCCTGCTTGAGCAGCGACAACAACCAGACCAGATCGTCTGGCAGCGGCGATTCCCAGCTCATTCGCTTACCGCTCGTCGGATGATCCAGCTCCAGGAAACGGGCATGCAGTGCCTGGCGCGGGAAGGATTTCAGCGATTCAACCATGGTTTGGCTCGCCGCCGGCGGAATACGGAAGCGACCGCCGTAGGCAGGATCTCCGACCAACGGGAAGTTGATGTGCGCCATGTGCACGCGAATCTGGTGGGTGCGCCCGGTTTCCAGCTTGACCCGCACATGGGTGTGGGAACGGAAACGCTCCAGCACACGGTAGTGACTTACGGCCTGCTTGCCGCCTTCCATCACCGCCATACGCTGGCGCTGCTGGCCGTGGCGACCAATGGGTGCGTTGATCTTGCCCCCGGCCACCACCACGCCGATCACGATGCACTCGTAGATACGACTGACGCTGCGGCTCTGCAATTGAGTAACAAGCTGCGTCTGCGCCTGGATGGTCTTGGCCACCACCATCAGGCCGGTGGTGTCCTTGTCCAGGCGGTGCACGATGCCGCAGCGCGGGACATTGATAATGTCCGGCACGTGGTGCAACAGAGCATTGAGCAAGGTGCCATCAGCATGCCCGGCGGCCGGGTGAACCACCAGGCCTGCGGGTTTGTTGATGACCAGGATGTCGTCGTCTTCATAGACGATATCCAGCTCGATGTCCTGGGCGACCCATTCTCCCTGGGCTTCCTGCTCGGCAGTCAGCTCAAGAATCGCACCGCCATGGACTATGTCTCGCGGGCGGATAACCGCTCCATCCACAGTCAGGCGGCCGTCTTTGATCCAGGCGGAAAGGCGCGAGCGCGAGTGCTCAGCGAATAATTGTGCGGCGACTTGATCGAGGCGTTGGCCGCCCAATTCGGACGGCACCTCTGCGCGAAGTTCAATTTTATCGGACATGCTCAGACTAGGCGTGGCACAGCCTTTGGTTTCGGCTGCGCGCTTGTGGTTAAATACGGCGTCTTTTGCCCCGAGGCTTTCAACGGGGCGCTCATCATAACAGGACGGCCCCGCCCAAGACAGCGGCCGTCATAGGGACGCAAGCCGCCATGCAAGTGAAACACCTGCTGCTGATCGCCATCCTCGCCATGACTGCTGCTTGCTCGTCAACAAAGGACGTCGTCGACGAAAACCTGAGCGAAGTCGAGCTGTACCAGCAAGCTCAGACAGACCTGGACAATAATAGCTACACCAGCGCCACAGCGAAGCTGAAGGCCTTGGAGTCGCGTTACCCGTTCGGGCGCTATGCCGACCAGGCCCAGCTTGAGCTGATCTACGCCAACTACAAGAACGCCGAGCCGGAAGCTGCCAAGTCCGCGGCCGAGCGTTTTATCCGCCTGCACCCGCAGCACCCGAACGTGGACTACGCCTACTACATGAAGGGCCTGACCTCGTTCGACCAGGACGTTGGCCTGCTGGCGCGCTTCCTGCCGCTGGACATGACCAAGCGTGACCCGGGTGCTGCCCGCGACTCCTACAACGAGTTCGCCCAGCTGACCAGCCGCTACCCGAACAGCCGCTACGCGCCGGACGCCAAGCAGCGCATGATCTACCTGCGCAACCTGCTGGCGTCCTACGAGATTCACGTAGCCCACTACTACTTGACCCGCCAGGCGTACGTCGCGGCAGCCAACCGTGGCCGCTATGTAGTGGAGAACTTCCAGGAAACCCCATCCGTGGGCGACGGCCTGGCAGTCATGACCGAGGCTTACCAGCGTCTGCACCTCGATACCCTGGCAACCACCAGCCTGGAAACCTTGAAACTCAACTACCCTGACCACCCCAGCCTGAAAGACGGCCAGTTCGTGCCTCAGGTGGCCGAAGCCGACAACCGCTCGTGGCTGAGCAAGTACACCCTGGGCCTGATCGAATCCCGCCCACCGCTGCCGCCGGGCGAAACCCGCGCCAACCAGGACGTGATCAAGCAGTACCAGGACGCCAAGGACGCCATTCCTTCGGACCTCAAGCCTCACGACGAAAACGGCGACGTTATCGAAGAAGAGGAGCCGCAGGCCCTTGGCAACAACGAAGACCGTTCATGGTTCAGCTACATGACCTTCGGTGTGTTCGACTGATTGTTCGACGCAACGCAAAAGGGAGCTCTGAGGAGCTCCCTTTTTTATGAGCGAGTATTTATTGCGCTGTGCGCCCGTGGTCACCTTGGCTAAACTGACGCATTCCTTGCCGAGAAACTGCCCATTATGCTTCGTCTACTGTTCTGGATTGCCGTCATTGCTGCCGCGGTATGGTTCTGGCGCAAATTCAAAAACCCTACAGCTCGCCAGCAGCGGCCTGCTGAGCCGAATGCGGCGCTGATGGTGCGTTGCGCCCACTGCGGCGTGCATCTGCCGCAGGATCGCGCACTGAGTTCAAGCCAGGCGTGGTATTGCACCCAGGCACACCTGGAACAAGGGCCGAAGTCTATCCAGCGTTGAGGCGACCGGCGGGCGAGTAAGGCGCGGGATCGATGATCGGGGCCCGCGCCAACAGCAAGTCGGCGAATAACTGGCAGGAGGCCGGCGCTAGCACCAGGCCATTGCGGTAATGCCCGCAATTGAGCCACAACCCGTTGAACCCAGGAACCTCACCGATATACGGAATACCCTCCGGCGAGCCAGGCCGCAACCCTGCCCAATGCCCGACCACCTCGGCGGCCGCCAAAGCCGGAATCAGCTCCACCGCAGACGCCTTGAGGCTTTCCAGCGCGGTTTCGGTCGGTGTCTTGTTGAACCCCTCATGCTCCAATGTGCTTCCGATCAGGATGTGCCCATCACGTCGCGGGATCGCATACCGCCTCTTGGCCAAGACCATGCTGGATAAAAAGTCAGACGCACATTTGTACAGAATCATCTGGCCTTTGACCGGCTCTACGGGTAACGCCAAGCCCAGCGTGCCCAGCAATTGCCCACTCCAGGCACCGGCAGCGAGCACCACCTGATCACCTGGAACCTGCCCTGCAGCGGTATTGACGCCCACCACGCTGTCGCCCTCGCGGACAAATCCTTGTACTTCGCAATGCTCCTGTATTGTCACACCCGGCAACGCCAGCAGCGCAGCCCTCAGGGATTTGACCAGGCGTGGGTTGCGTACATTGGCCACGTCAGCCATGTAGATCGCCCGGGAATAGCCGCCTCCCAATACCGGCACTGCATCATGGGCCGCCGACACATCCACCTTGCTTAATGGCCGTCCTTCACGTGCAGCCCAGGCCAATGCTTGACCTTCATCATCCAGGTCAAGCCAGTACAGGCCCGTGGTATGCACCTCGGGATCCACGCCGGTAGCGGCAAACAAGCGCTGCGCCAGTTGCGGGTAAAAATCCTGGGACCAATGGGCCAAGGCGGTGACCGCCGGGCTGTAGCGCCAGGGATACAACGGCGAAACAATCCCGCCACCTGCCCAGGAAGACTCCTGCCCAAGCCCCGCACGCTCCAGCAGTATTACCGCCAGCCCTTCCCTGGCGAGGTTGTACGCGGTCAACAGCCCGATTACTCCGCCGCCGACAATCACCACTTGCTGTTGCTTAGCCATTATTCGATCCAGCCGATAAACAGGGAAAGACGCGCCCGGCGCCCACTCTTCAAGCACGCTCATCATTGCCCCCAGCAGAGCTTGCGCGACATATCAGGCGCCGCTCCCGGATTACTTCGCATACCGGTGCTGGTCAAGCTGAAGGCTGCACACGCATCACCCGCCATCAACGAATCCACAACAGGCGTAGCGAGCAGGTCAAAATCCTGAGGGTTTAAAACAACACTGATTCTATAGTGATCATTGCCCGCACTGACGCCGCTTGCATCAATAAAAGTGCCGTTTCTCGTATGAAAACGCTCCAAGTGTTGGGCTTGCTCGCTCAACAACGCGACGATTTGCGCTCGATAAACCTTTTTAACCTGGCCGGTATACCCAGGATAGGTAACCCCAGCCAGCAACGCGATGATCGCCACCACGATCAGTAACTCGATCAGGCTAAAGCCCCGGCTATCCATGCCCATTCTGTTGCTCCCTATTGAAGTTGCCGCCATAAGACCCGTCGAAACCTGACGCTGCCTCCCTCCTCCACCCGTGCGTAGACCGTCTCCAGCACCGTGCGTGATTGACCTGCAAGCCCGACAGCGGTTACCCGGAACAGTGCCGCCGGGGCATGAGCCGGTAGATGGACCACACCGGCCCCCATACCCAGCGCTTGAACGCCATAGAATCCACCCTTCAGCGCAACCCAAGAGACCGCAGATACAGGATTGGGGCCGGCGCGCACCAACGAAAAAGCTTCAACGGGCGGCGCACAGGTGATGACCGAGTGGCAGGTGGGCAACGCCCCGCCTGTCCTCTGTACCACCCATTCGCCCAACCTCAAGCCGCTTTCGGCATGTTGAAATGATTGATTGCGATGCCACAGGCTATTCGCGACTTTTTGCTGGGATACCGCCCCCTGCATGGATGACAACCCCACCAGCGACAACAGCAGCAGGAATACCAGACAGATCAGCAACACCATCCCGGCCTGCCGCAGATGAAGTCCGCCAAGCATGATCAACACGCCTAACCCAGCCGATTTCGCAGCGCGGCCACGACGCTGTAGCTCTGATCCTTCACCCGCCCTGAGGGGTCTTGCAACGTCATACTGATGCGCACGCTGCGTATCAACGATGGGTCAACGGGGTGGCTGTCGTAACGCACCACCACCGTTGATGCCGGCTGGGTCGTCATGCCAAAGCTGATGTCGAATGCCCGCACGTTATCCATCAGTACGGCTTTCGCAGGCGTTGCCGGCGTACTGATCTTCAACTGGCCTGTTTCGTAGGTGTAGGTGAGCTGGCGTATGCCAAAGCGGATCTGGCCAGGTGCGGCGGCAGGCGGTGCCCCGGCATAAGCCTGGGCCACCTCCTTGCAGTCGGACATTACCGTCCAATCGGGCTTGCCAACACCCTCACCGACGCTCGCCGTAACTAATGTGAGTGACTTTGCACTCGCCGAAGCCTCCCAACTTATCGGTCGGTCAAAAGCGGCAGGCGCGTTGTCGATGACGGCAGTGGCCAGGCACCCCAGCATGCCTGCCTGGCGTATGTCCTGGGTAATCTTGCTCAGGACAAACCGCGCGTCATCCTGCATCACCATTGCGGCCTGCTGGCTGGCATGGGTCAGTCGCGAGCTGATCAACACCTGGCCCGCACCCAGCACCAGCGCTAGCCCTACGGCGAGTGCCAGCAACAATTCCACCAGGCTGAAACCTCGAGCAAGACGATTCATTGCAACGCTCCCTGATCACTGGCGATACGACTGGTGAGGGTGAAGGTTTCCCGGGCTCCAGGCCTGTTTGCGACCCGAGCGTCCTGCCAGCTGATGCTGATGGTGACCTCGTGCCCACTCAAAGCCACTGACCCCTTAGCGTCTTCGCCAGCAAAACCAATGATATTGGCCTCGAAATCGTGCAGGTCCAAGTCACGCACACTCGCAGTCGAAGTGCTGCGCGGCGCGGGCTCGGCGCTGCCCCACGAGTAATCTGCACCGGCGTTGGCGCGAATGCGGTCAAGCATGTCGTAGGCGATAAAACTGGCTTGGCTGGTCATCCTGGCGCTGTCGGTGTACTTGAGCGCATTGAGCTGGAGCACTGCAGCGCCCATCAGACCAATGGCCAGGATCAGCAGCGCTACCAGCACCTCGATCAAGGTCATGCCGGATTGGCGCCGCTGGAAAGCGCGCAGGAAAAATCGATTCGGGCAGGCGGGCATTACCGTCGTCATCCATGTCGAAGGCCGAAAAAGCAGGCAAAACCTGCTGTGCGACCCAAGACTAGCGTCGGTTTTCGAGCGGCGCTGCTCCAGGAACAAAGGGAAATACTTTGGACATAAAGGCCATCATTCACCGGCAAGGACGCAGGGCTATACCTAGACCTGCAACTTGAAAACCCAATGGCGTCCACGGAGGGAACGCACATGAAACAACGAGGATTCACCCTGATCGAAATGCTGCTCGGGCTGATCGTGACCAGCTTTCTCGCACAACTGGCCGTACCAGGCTTCAAAGGGTTACTTGAATCACAGCAGCGACAAAGCTTGGCCCAATCACTCGCTGCTGGCCTGCGCTACGCACGCACCGAGGCCATCGCGCGCAATCAGGCGGTGGTCATTCACGCGCGGGACGAGGACTGGAGCCTGGGGTGGCGGGTGATACTGGACGTCAATGGGCGTGGTCACCTGGACGAAGATAACCCGGTATTGCTGGAACGACAGGACAGCGGGCATGTGCTTATCGCGGGCAATGGCCCGGTCACGAACCAGGTGCGTTTCAGTGGTTTGGGGGAGCCGGTCTTTGCCGGCGGGGGCTTCCGTGCCGGCACCGTGCATGTGTGCGACACAAGCCAGGCACAGAGCCTGTACCAGGTAGTGCTGGCGCCCAGCGGACGCATCAGCCTGCGCAGTGTGAAAACCGAGCAGGCATTATGCCGAGGCTATACCAGCACGTCGGGCGTCAGAGCAGCGAGCGGACCCGCAGTTCCTTGGGCATGGAGAACGTGATGTTCTCTTCACGACCAGCCAGCTCATCAGCACCCGTGGCTCCCCAGGCCTGCAACTGCTGGATCACGCCGCGCACCAGCACTTCCGGGGCCGAGGCGCCCGCGGTGATGCCAATCCGCTCGACACCCTCGAACCAACTACGCTGCATGTCTTCGGCGCCATCGATCAGGTATGCCGGTGTGGCCATGCGTTCGGCCAGCTCACGCAAGCGATTGGAGTTGGAGCTGTTGGGGCTGCCGACCACCAGCACCACATCGCACTCATCCGCCAGTTGCTTGACCGCATCCTGGCGGTTTTGCGTGGCGTAGCAGATGTCGTCCTTGCGGGGGCCGCCAATGGAGGGGAAACGCGTGCGCAGGGCATCGATTACGCGGCTGGTATCGTCCATGGACAAGGTGGTCTGGGTCACGAATGCCAGGCGATCCGGGTTGTGCACCTGCAAGTTGGCGACGTCTTTTTCGTCTTCAACCAGGTAGATGGCGCCGCCGTTACTGGCGTCGTACTGACCCATGGTGCCTTCGACTTCCGGGTGACCGGCATGGCCGATGAGGATGCATTCGCGGCCGTCACGGCTGTAGCGCGCCACCTCGATGTGCACCTTGGTCACCAGCGGGCAAGTGGCATCGAATACTTTAAGGCCACGGCCAGCCGCTTCGGTACGTACCGCCTGGGATACACCGTGGGCACTGAAGATGACGATAACGTCGTCGGGCACCTGGTCGAGCTCTTCGACAAAGATCGCGCCGCGTGCGCGCAGGTCTTCGACCACGAATTTGTTATGGACGACTTCATGGCGCACATAAATCGGCGGCCCGAAGACTTCCAGGGCGCGGTTGACGATTTCGATCGCCCGGTCCACGCCGGCGCAGAAGCCACGGGGGTTGGCGAGTTTGATTTGCATGCTGTGCCTCGTGTCTTGCAGCCACGTTGAGTCGAATTTAACGCTGACTCAACCGACAATGGAGATCAAAGGTGGGAGGGGCTTGCTCCCGATAACGGTATATCAATCTGCACATACTTAGCTGATACACCGCTATCGGGAGCAAGCCCCTCCCACATTTTAGACCGTGTACGGTCAGTTACAGCGCTTTGACGTTGATGATCTCGACGTCAAAGGTCAGCGTTTTGCCGGCCAACGGATGGTTGAAGTCGATGGTCACTTGCGCGTCATCGAAAGCTTTCACCACGCCAGGCAGTTCGGTATTCGCCGCATCATTGAAAATCACCAGCAAGCCTTCGGACAGGTCCATGCCTTCGAACTGCGAGCGCGGGATGATCTGCACGTTTTGCGGATTGGGCTGGCCAAAGGCGTTTTCCGGCAGGATCTGCAGGTTACGCTTGTCGCCAGCCTTAAAGCCGAACAGCGCCGCTTCAAAACCCGGCAACAGGTTACCGTCGCCCACCTTGAAAGTCGCCGGAGCTTTGTCGAAGGTGCTGTCGACCGTGTCGCCGTTCTCCAGGCGCAGTGCAAAATGCAGAGTGACTTCCGTGTTCTGGCCGATGCGTTGCTCAGCCAATACCTGATCAGTCATTGACGGTCTCTCCGGTTTTCTTGCTCTTGAACATATCCAGCGCCAGCATGATTGCACCGACGGTGATGGCGCTGTCAGCAAAGTTGAACGCCGGGAAATAATGGCGGTTCTGCCAATGCACCAGGATAAAGTCGATCACATGCCCCAGGGCAATGCGGTCATACAGGTTGCCCAGCGCGCCGCCCAGCACCAGGGCCAGGGCGATAGCCAGCCAGGTGTCGTCGCGACCCAGGCGCTTGAGCCAGATCACCAGCACTGCACTGACCACCACGGCGATCAGGGCAAACAACCAGCGCTGCCAGCCACCGCCGTCAGCCAGGAAGCTGAAGGCGGCGCCGGTGTTGTAGGCCAGGGTCCAGCTGAAGTAATCCGGGATCACCACGATTTGCTGGAACATCTCCAGGGAGCCCTCGAAGTGAGCCTTGCTGACCTGGTCAATGACCAGGACCAGCAAACTCAATACGAGCCAGCCCAGACGTCCAAAACGACTGGCTGAGTTAGGCATAGTGGCGAACCTCGCCAGCACCGCTGATGTTGTCTACACAACGGCCGCAGATTTCCGGGTGCTCAGGGTTCACGCCGACGTCTTCACGGCAGTGCCAGCAACGGGCGCACTTGGGGAAGGCCGACTTGACCACTTTGAGCTTGAGGCCCGGTACTTCGGTCGCTACGGCATCCGCCGGGGCCTGGGCGAAAGGTGCCAGGCTCGCGGTGGAGGTGATCAGCACGAAGCGCAGTTCGTTGCTCAGCTTGGCCAGGTCGGCAGTCAGGCCGTCCTCGGCAAACAAGGTGACTTCGGCTTGCAGGTTGCCGCCCACGGCCTTGGCCGCACGCTGGACTTCCAGCTCCTTGTTCACCGCAACCTTGACCGCCATGACGCCTTCCCAATACTCGCGGCCCAGTTCGAAGTCGGCCGGCAGTTCGGTCAGGCCTTCGTACCAGGTGTTGAGCATGACCGACTCGTTACGCTCGCCCGGCAGGTATTCCCACAGTTCATCGGCGGTGAATGCCAGGATCGGTGCGATCCAGCGCACCAGCGCTTCGCTGATGTGGTACAGCGCAGTCTGCGCCGAACGGCGCGCCTTGCTGTTGGCGCCGGTGGTGTACTGGCGGTCCTTGATGATGTCGAGGTAGAAACCGCCCAGCTCCTGCACGCAGAAGTTGTGGATCTTGGAGTAGACGTTCCAGAAGCGATACTCGCCGTAGTGCTCCTGCAGCTCACGCTGCAGCAACAGGGTACGGTCCACGGCCCAACGGTCCAGGGCGAGCATGTCCTCGGCCGGCAGCAGGTCGGTGGCCGGGTTGAAGCCGGTCAGGTTCGACAGCATGAAGCGTGCGGTATTGCGGATGCGACGGTAGGCATCCGCGCTGCGCTGCAGGATCTGCTCCGAAACAGCCATCTCGCCCGAATAGTCGGTCGAGGCCACCCACAGGCGCATGATATCGGCACCCAAGGTGTCGTTGACCTTTTGCGGCGCGATCACATTGCCCAGGGACTTGGACATCTTGCGGCCGTTTTCGTCGACGGTGAAACCATGGGTCAGCAGCTCACGGTATGGTGCGTGGTCGTCGATGGCGCATCCGGTCAGCAACGACGAGTGGAACCAGCCGCGGTGTTGGTCAGAGCCTTCCAGGTACAGGTCGGCACGCGGGCCGGTCTCGTGGCCCATCGGATGCGAACCGCGCAGTACGTGCCAATGGGTGGTGCCCGAATCGAACCACACGTCGAGGGTGTCGCTGATCTTGTCATACAGCGGCGCTTCGTCGCCCAACAGTTCGGCGGCGTCCAGCTTGAACCAGGCTTCGATACCTTCCTGTTCGACACGCTGGGCCACGACCTCCATCAGTTCGACGGTACGCGGGTGCAACTCGCCGCTTTCCTTGTTCAGGAAGAACGGGATCGGCACGCCCCAGTTGCGCTGGCGGGAGATGCACCAGTCCGGACGGTTGGCGATCATCGAGTGCAGGCGCGCCTGGCCCCAGGCCGGGACGAACTGGGTGTCTTCGATGGCCTTGATCGCACGATTGCGCAGGGTCTGGCCCTGGACCGGCTCCTTATCCATACCGATAAACCACTGCGCGGTGGCGCGGTAGATCAGCGGGGTCTTGTGGCGCCAGCAGTGCATGTAGCTGTGCTTGATGGTTTCGGTGTGCAGCAGCGCACCAACTTCCGACAGCTTATCGATGATCGGCTGGTTGGCCTTGAAGATGAACTGGCCGCCGAAGAACTCCAGGGACGGCACGTAGACGCCATTGCTCTGCACCGGGTTCAAGATGTCGTCGTTGACCATGCCATAGGCTTTGCAGGTCACGAAGTCGTCTACGCCATAGGCCGGTGCGGAGTGAACGATGCCGGTGCCGGCGCCCAGTTCCACGTAGTCCGCCAGGTACACCGGCGACAGACGGTCATAGAACGGATGACGGAAGTTGATCAGCTCCAGCGCAGAACCGGTGGTGGTGGCGATCACCGAGCCTTGCAGCTCGTAACGCGCCAGGCACGACTCGACCATTTCCTCGGCCAGCACCAGCAGGCGATCACCGACGTCCACCAGGGCGTAGGTGAATTCCGGGTGCACGTTCAGCGCCTGGTTGGCCGGGATGGTCCACGGGGTGGTGGTCCAGATCACGATGGCGGCCGGTTTGCTCAGGCTCGCCAGGCCAAAGGCCTCGGCGAGCTTGGCGTCGTCGGCGATCGGGAACGCCACGTCGATGGTCGAGGACTTCTTGTCTTCGTACTCGACTTCCGCTTCGGCCAGGGCCGAACCGCAATCGAAGCACCAGTTCACGGGCTTGAGGCCCTTGAACACGAAACCGCCCTTGACGATTTCGGCCAAGGCACGGATTTCACCGGCCTCGTTCTTGAAATTCATGGTCTTGTACGGGTTGTCCCACTCGCCCAGCACGCCCAGACGGATGAATTCGGACTTCTGCCCTTCGATCTGCTCGGTGGCGTAGGCACGGCACAGTTCGCGGGTCTTATCCGCGCCCAGGTTCTTGCCGTAGGTCACTTCGACTTTGTGTTCGATCGGCAGGCCGTGGCAATCCCAGCCCGGGACATATGGCGCGTCGAAGCCCGAAAGGGTCTTCGAGCGGATGATCATGTCCTTGAGAATCTTGTTCAGCGCATGACCGATGTGAATCGTGCCGTTGGCGTAAGGAGGGCCGTCGTGCAGAACGAATTTCGGACGATCCTTGCCAATTTCGCGCAACTTTCCGTACAGGCCAATACTGTCCCAGCGCTGCAGGATCTGCGGTTCGCGCTGTGGCAGGCCGGCCTTCATTGGGAAGGCGGTGTCCGGAAGGTTTAGCGTGGCTTTATAGTCGGTCATTTAAGGCTCTTCGGTTAGCGATGGGCGCTAGGTGCGGCTAGTGCACGGGCGGCGGCGACATCCGCATTGATCGCCGTTTTCAACGCCTCCAGGGAGGCGAAACGCTGCTCTTCACGCAGCTTCTGGTGGAAAACCACCGTCAAACGCCGGTCGTATAAATCACCGGCAAAATCCAAAAGGTGAACTTCCAGGTGGGCCTTGCCATCACCTGCAACCGTGGGCCTGACGCCTATATTGGCGACTCCCGGCCACGATTGGCCGTCGATATCGACGCTCACCAGGTAAACCCCGGTCAAGGGTACACGACGGCGCTTGAGTTGCACGTTGGCAGTTGGCGTGCCCAATTGGCGCGCCAGCTTCTGGCCGTGCAATACCCGCCCGGCAATGCGGAACGGGCGACCGAGCAAACGCTCGGCCAAGCCGAAGTCGGCAGCAGCCAGCGCGTTACGCACCTGGGTGCTGCTCACGCGCAGACCGTCCAGTTCGACGGTTTGCGCGGCTTCGACGGTAAACCCTTGGCTGGCGCCGGCATGTTGCAGGAAATCGAAATCCCCGACCCGGTCACACCCGAAACGGAAGTCGTCGCCGACTTCCAGGTGTTGCACCCCCAGGCCCTCCACCAGGATACGGTCAACGAACTCGGTTGCGCTGAGGCTACGCAAGCGCTGGTTGAAAGCCAGGCAGAGGACGCGGTCCACACCCTCTTCGGCCAGCAGTTGCAGCTTGTCGCGCAAGCGCGCCAGGCGGGCCGGCGCCGTTTCCGGGGTAAAGAACTCCCGCGGTTGTGGCTCGAAAATCACCACGCAGCTGGGCACGCCCAACTCGACCGCACGCTCGCGTAGCCGGGCCAGGATAGCCTGGTGGCCACGGTGAACACCGTCAAAGTTGCCAATAGTGGCGACGCAGCCCCGATGCTCGGGGCGCAGGTTGTGAAGACCTCGAACCAGCTGCATAACGCGCTTCTTGCTCATAAAGTGGTCGATTATAACCACACCCAGCCCCGGACGACAGGCAACAGCGCAGGCCAAATGGGTCGATTCGATAAAACACCCGTTTTATCGCGGCAAACTCTCTATCCCAGCGACTTGCGATTGAAATGCCGCAGGCGGAAACCTTGCAACAGCAACATGCCGAAGTACACCGCCGCGCCCGCGACCACCAATACACCCAGGCGCATGAAGCGCTCCAGCATATCGCCATGACCCCAGGCCGGCATTACGTGCATCAGGCCAACGAGCACGGCGGACATCGCGGCGACTGCCACGAGCAACTTGAGGGCGAACATTCCCCAACCCGGCTGTGGCTGGTACATCTGCTGTTTGCGCAGTTGGTAAAACAGCAGACCGGCATTGATACAGGCGCCGGCACTGATCGCCAACGCCAGCCCGGCATGGGCCAAAGGCCCGATAAATACCAGGTTGAGCAGTTGCGTGACGATCAGCGTGAAAATTGCGATTTTCACCGGGGTGCGGATGTTTTGCTGCGCGTAAAAACCAGGTGCGAGCACCTTGATCACAATAATGCCGAGCAGGCCGACGGAGTAGGCAACCAGCGCGTGCTGGGTCATCAAGGCGTCATGCGCATCGAATTCTCCGTATTGGAACAGCGAGACCGTGAGCGGTTCGGCGAGGATCCCCAGGGCCAGGGCGCATGGCAATACCAGCAGGAAGCACAGGCGCAGGCCCCAATCGAGGATACGCGAATACTCCTGGCGGTCCTTGCTGGCGTAGGTGCGCGCCAGGGTCGGCAGCAGGATCGTGCCCAACGCCACGCCAAGCACGCCGGACGGCAACTCCATCAGGCGATCGGCGTAGTACATCCACGACACCGACCCCGAGACCAGCAGCGAGGCAAATGCGGTGTTGATGATCAGGGAGATCTGGCTCACCGACACCCCGAGGATTGCCGGCAGCATATTGCGCATCACGCGCCAGACACCGGTGTCCTTGAGATTCAGGCGCGGCAGCACGAGCATGCCGATTCTCTTCAAGTGCGGCAGCTGGTACAGCAATTGCGCCAGGCCACCGGCCAGGACCGCCCAGCCCAGGGCCATGACCGGCGGATCGAAATACGGCGTGAGGAACAGCGCAAAAATAATCATGCTGACGTTAAGCAGAGTCGGCACGAAAGCAGGTACCGAGAAACGGTTCCACGTATTGAGGATCGCCCCGGCCAGGGACGACAGGGAAATCAGCAATATATAAGGAAAGGTCACTCGCAGCAGATCAGTGGTCAGTGCGAATTTTTCCGGAGTATTGGCAAATCCCGGGGCGGTGGCCCAGATCACCCAGGGTGCGGCGAGCATGCCGACCAGGGTCACCAGCATCAGCACCAGGGTCAACAGGCCCGAGACGTAGGCAATAAAGGTGCGGGTCGCCTCCTCGCCCTGCTGGGTCTTGTATTCGGCAAGGATCGGCACGAAAGCCTGGGAAAACGCGCCCTCGGCGAAGATCCGCCGCAACAGGTTAGGGAGTTTAAAGGCAATAAAGAAGGCATCCGTGGCCATGCTGGCGCCAAAGATGCGCGCCAGCAGGGTGTCACGCACAAACCCCAAAACCCGGGAGATCATCGTAATAGAGCTGACGGCAGCCAACGATTTGAGCAGATTCATTGAAAGAGTTTGCGCCTATAGATAAAGAGCAGGCGAACAAAGCGCCTACTTATGCGATACTGCGCGCCTGCAACAGCACAGAGCCAAAGCTCGCGAGTTTACAGGTCAAGCGCCGGAAATAAATCACCCGCCTCTTCAGATCGACCACTCAGCAGTTCGCATCAGCCGCCCTTGACAACCCATCAAGTCATCGGCATGATTCGCGGCCTATTTTGTTTGCTATTTCCTAAAAAGTCTTTCGAGGAGCTCGACGGTGGCCAACACACCTTCCGCCAAAAAACGTGCAAAACAGGCTGAGAAGCGTCGCAGCCACAACGCCAGCCTGCGTTCCATGGTTCGTACCTACATCAAGAATGTAGTTAAAGCCATCGACACCAAAGACGCTGAAAAAGCCCAAGCTGCTTACGTTCTGGCCGTGCCAGTTATCGACCGTATGGCCGATAAAGGCATCATCCACAAGAACAAGGCCGCTCGTCATAAGAGCCGCCTGAATGGCCACATCAAGGCTCTGAGCGTTCCTGCTGCTGCCTAAGTGGTAACAACTGCCACGCAGCCCTGGTTGCGAAACAGTTAAGAAATGCCCCGTACCGAAAGGTCCGGGGCATTTTTGTTTGCCCACAGATTCATCACAAATCCCTTTGTGGGAGGGGGCTTGCTCCCGATAGCGGTGTGTCAGTCAGAATATCTGGTACTGATACACCGCTATCGGGAGCAAGCCCCCTCCCACAAGGAGATTACGGTGAACTTCAGATAAAAAAACGCCCCGAACCAGTCGGGGCGTTTTTGCTATCTATTGATCAAACCACAATCAATGGTGATGACCGCCTTCACCGTGGACGTGGCCGTGGGCTACTTCTTCCTGGGAAGCGTCGCGAATGGCAACGATCTTCACTTGGAAGTTCAGGCGCTGGCCTGCCAGAGGGTGGTTACCGTCGACGGTCACGTCGTCGCCGTCCAGGTCACGGATGGTGACGATCTGCATTTGGCCGTCCGGCGCGGAAGCGTGGAACTGCATGCCCACTTCCAGCTCGTCAACGCCTTCGAACATGCTGCGGCTCAGGGTGCTGACCAGTTCGGCGGAATATTCGCCGTAAGCATCTTCAGGCTCTACGGCGACGGTCAGTTCATCACCGACGTCTTTGCCTTCCAGGGCCTTTTCCAGGCCCGGGATGATGTTGCCTGCGCCTTGCAGGTAGACCAGCGGCGCGCCGCCGGCTGAGCTGTCGATGACCTCACCAGCGTCGTTGGTCAGGGTATAGTCGATGGAGACAGCCTTGTTAGCGGCGATCGTCATGGGGCGAGACCTTTTGCATAAGAATGAAGAACGGACAAGTCTAAACAAGGATTTGCCCGAAAGCGAACAGAACCCGGACGGACGGGGCCGATCAACGGCATCCTGCATCACCGGTTTCCATCAGGACGACGACCGGCATTGGGTCGCCGAACTGTCCTGCGGGCACACCCAGCACTTGCGCCACCAGCCGCCATGGCAGTCACGCGCCTGGGTACTGGACCCCGCGCAACGCCTTGAAAAAATAGGCCAACCCTTTGCGTGCGGCTGGTGTGCGCAAGCGCAAGAATAACGCTAACCTTGGCGCCTGATCCGCGGTAGGCACTCAAACATAGAGCGCCACCCAAGCCATGCACCTCCAGAGAATCCGCATGCAGACTTTTTTTATCGCGCCCACCGATTTTGGTGTGGGCCTGACCTCCATCAGCCTTGGGCTGGTGCGCACCCTGGAACGGGCCGGACTTAAGGTCGGCTTTTTCAAACCGATTGCCCAGCCTCACCCGGGCGATACCGGCCCGGAACGCTCCACTGAACTGGTGGCACGCACCCACGGGCTCAAACCGCCCCAACCCCTGGGCCTGGCCCACGTAGAGCGCATGCTAGGCGACGGCCAGCTCGATGAGCTGCTGGAAGAAATCATCACCCTCTACCAACAGGCCGCCGTGGGCAAGGACGTGCTGATCGTCGAAGGCATGGTGCCGACCCGCAGCGCCAGCTACGCCGCACGGGTCAACCTGCACCTGGCCAAGAGCCTGGATGCGGAGGTAATCCTGGTCTCGGCCCCGGAAAACGAAGTGCTCACCGAGCTTTCCGGCCGGGTGGAATTACAGGCGCAATTGTTCGGCGGCCCGAAAGACCCGAAAGTGCTGGGCGTGATCCTCAACAAGGTGCGCACCGATGAAAGCATGGAGGCCTTCTCGGCGCGCCTGAAAGAACACTCGCCGTTGCTGCGAAGCGGTGATTTCCGCCTGCTCGGCTGCATCCCCTACCAACCCGAACTCAACGCCCCGCGCACCCGTGACGTGGCTGACCTGATGGGTGCGCAGATCCTCAACGCCGGCGACTACGAAAGCCGGCGCATGACCAAGATCATCATCTGCGCGCGCACCATGCGCAACACCGTGGAGTTGCTCAAGCCCGGCGTGCTGGTGGTAACCCCAGGGGATCGCGACGACATCATCCTCGCCGTCAGCCTGGCCGCGATCAACGGCGTGCCGCTGGCCGGTCTGCTGCTGACCAGCGACACCCTGCCCGACCCACGCATCATGGACTTGTGCCGTGGCGCCTTCCAGGCCGGGTTGCCAGTGCTGTCGGTGAGCACCGGCTCCTATGACACCGCCAACCAGCTCAATAGCCTCAACAAGGAAATTCCCATTGATGACCGCGAGCGTGCGGAGATCATCACTGACTTCGTCGCCAGCCATCTCGATGCGCGCTGGCTGCACCAGCGTTGCGGTACGCCACGGGAAATGCGCCTGTCGCCGGCCGTGTTCCGCTACCAGTTGATCCAGCGCGCCCAGGCCGCCAACAAGCGCATCGTGTTGCCCGAAGGCAGCGAGCCGCTGACCGTCCAAGCCGCCGCCATCTGTCAGGCCCGGGGCATTGCCCGTTGCGTGCTGCTGGCCAAGCCGGCGGATGTGGAGGCGGTCGCCCGCGCCCAGGGCATCGAACTGCCCGAGGGCCTGGAGATTCTCGATCCGGACCTGATACGCCAACGCTACGTCGAGCCAATGGTCGCCTTGCGCAAGTCCAAGAGCCTCAACGCACCCATGGCCGAGCAACAGCTGGAAGATACTGTGGTGATCGCCACCATGATGCTCGCCCTGGACGAAGTGGACGGCCTGGTCTCCGGGGTTGTTCATTCCACTGCCAATACCATTCGCCCTGCCCTGCAGCTGATCAAGACCGCGCCCGGATGCACCCTGGTATCGTCGGTGTTCTTCATGCTGTTCCCCGAGCAGGTGCTGGTGTATGGCGACTGTGTGATGAACCCACACCCAAGCGCCGCGGAACTGGCGGAAATCGCCCTGCAAAGCGCCGATTCCGCCGCCGCATTCGGCATCACGCCACGGGTGGCGATGATCAGCTATTCCAGCGGTGATTCGGCCAGTGGCGAAGAAGTGGAAAAAGTCCGCGAAGCCACCCTGCTCGCCCATGAGCAGCAAAGCTCGCTGCTGATCGACGGCCCGCTGCAATACGACGCCGCCGCCAACGAAAACGTCGCCCGGCAACTAGCCCCCAATAGCCAGGTCGCGGGCAAGGCCACGGTGTTCGTGTTCCCCGACCTGAATACCGGCAACACTACTTACAAAGCCGTACAACGCAGCGCCGATTGCGTAAGCCTGGGGCCGATGCTCCAGGGCCTGCGCAAGCCAGTGAACGACCTGCCGCGCGGCGCCCAGGTAGACGACATCGTATACACCATCGCCCTGACGGCGATCCAAGCCGCCAACCGACCTATGGATATCTAAATGCTGGATTTTCTACCTGCCGCCGTGCGTGGCGTGATCGCCTCGTTGCTGTTGGCGCTGAACACGATCCTGCTGTGCTCGTTCCTGTTTATCGTCGCACTGTTCAAGGCGTTGCCGTTCGCCAAGCGCTTCAGCGAATGGCTGATGAACCATACCCATGAAGCCTGGGTGACCAACAACAAGGGCTGGATGAACCTGGTACGGCGCACGCGCTGGCACCTGACTGGCCTCGAGGGGTTGGACTACCAGCACTCCTACCTGGTGACCAGCAACCACCAGAGCTGGGTTGACATCATGGTGCTGCAATACGTGCTCAATCGGCGTATTCGCCCATTGAAGTTCTTCCTCAAGCAGGAATTGATCTGGGTGCCGGTGATCGGCCTGGCCTGGTGGGCACTGGGTTTTCCTTTTATGAAGCGCTATAGCAAGGCTTACTTGGAGAAGCACCCGGAAAAGAAAGGCAAGGATCTGGCGACCACCCGCAAAACCTGCGCGAAATTTCGCGACAACCCGGTGGGCATTTTCAACTTCGCCGAGGGCACGCGGTTTACGCCGGGCAAGCATGCGCAGCAGAACTCGCCGTTTCGCTATTTGCTCAAGCCCAAGGCCGGCGGCATTGCGTTTGTGCTGGATGCCATGGGGGAACAATTGAAGTCACTGGTGAATGTGACCATTCACTACCCTGGCGGACGCCCAGGGTATTGGGATTTGCTGTGCGGGAATGTGAAGGACGTAGTGGTGCACTTTGAAGAGGTGCAGATTCCGGCCGAGTTTATCGGCAAGAATTATGAGCAGGACGGGGAGTATCGGTTGGCGTTCCAGGGGTGGATTAACCAACTGTGGGAAGCCAAGGATGCGTTGCTGGATCAGCTTCACACCGAATTCCCAAGCAAGCGATGATCAACCTGTGGGAGGGGGCTTGCTCCCGATGAGGGAGTATCAGTTGATGCAGCCGTAGCTGACCCGCCGCTATCGGGGGCAAGCCCCCTCCCACATTTGACCGCGCTCGATCTTGAAGATGTAAAAAAAGCCCGCCACCGAGTCATCGGTGGCGGGCTTTTTTGTAGCGCCAACCCTTAGATCGCGCCGCGCTGGCGCAACAACTCCAGCACTTGCTTGACACTGCCTTCCAGCGACAAGGCCTGGGTGTCGATTACCAGGTCGGCATTCAACGGCACGTCGTACGGGAAAGATTCACCCGGAATGTTATCCCCACCCGCCGCGTACAAACCTTGCGGATCACGCTCGGCGCATACCAGCGGCGAGGCCTGCACATAGACCGTCAGCAAACGGTCAGCGCCGATCAGCGCCTTGGCCTGCTCACGGCCTTCGGCATCCGGCGCAACGAATGCGGCCAGGGTCAGCAAGCCAGCCTCATTGAACTGACGCGCGACGTGAGCCGCACGGCGCCAGTTTTCGGTACGCCCGGCACGGTCCTGAGGCAAGCCCTTGTTCAGGTCGTGACGCAGGTTCTGGCCGTCCAGTACAAACACCGCACGCCCCATGTCAAACAGCTTGCGCTCAACCGCGTAGGCCAAGGTGCTTTTGCCAGCGCCGGACAGGCCGCTGAACAGCACCGTGGCCGGCTGCTGACCGAAACGCAGGGCGCGCTCTTCGGTGGCGACGTGCGCGAGACTGCCGTGCTGCGCAGAACCGCCATGATTGACCGGCGGCGCGATGATCATGCCCGCAGCCACAGTGCCGTTGGTCAAACGGTCGATAACGATAAAGGCGCCGGTGGTGCGGTTACTGTCATAGCCATCCAACGCAATGGCGGCGTCGAGACTGACCTTGACCCGGCCGATTTCGTTGAGTTGCAGCGAACTCGCCGGGCCTTCGGCCAGGGTGTTCACATCCACGCGGTGCACGATGCTGGTGATGGAGCCCGGCACGTAGCTGGTGGCGCGCTTGATATCGTATTTCTTGCCCGGCAACATCGGTTCTTCGGCCATCCACACCAGCATGGCGTCGAAGGCGTCGGTCACTTGTGGCACGTTGTCGGCATGCACCAGCAGGTCGCCACGGGAGATATCGATCTCGTCTTCCATGGTCAAGGTCACGGCCTGGCCTGGGCCGGCGTTTTCCAGCTCACCTTCGAAGGTGACAATGGATTTGACCCGGCTGCTCTTGCCCGACGGCAGCACCACCACTTCATCGCCCTTGTGCACGATGCCGCTGGCCAGGGTGCCGGCGAAACCACGGAAATTCAGGTTCGGACGGTTGACGTACTGCACCGGGAAACGCAGGTCGGTGTAGTTGCGGTCATTGGCGATCTCGACGGTCTCGAGGATCTCCATCAGCGACTGGCCGGTGTACCAGGGCGAACGCTCGCTCTTGTTCACCACGTTGTCGCCCTTGAGCGCCGACATCGGTACAAAGGCCAAGGTGCTCGGCTTGAACGCGATACCTTCGGCGAACTTCAGGTAATCGGCCTTGATCGACTCGAAGACGCTCTGGTCAAAGCCATTGATGTCCATCTTGTTGACGGCCACCACGATGTGCTTGATCCCCAGCAACGAAGCGATAAAGCTGTGACGCCGGGTCTGGGTCTGAACCCCATAGCGGGCGTCGATCAGGATGATCGCCAGGTCACAGGTAGACGCACCCGTGGCCATGTTGCGGGTGTACTGCTCATGGCCGGGGGTGTCGGCGATGATGAATTTGCGCTTGGCGGTAGAGAAGTAGCGGTAGGCGACATCGATGGTGATGCCCTGCTCACGCTCGGCCTGCAGGCCGTCGACCAGCAAGGCCAGGTCGATATCGTCGCCCGTGGTGCCGGATTTCTTCGAATCGCGGGTGATGGCTTCCAGGTGATCTTCGTAGATCATCTTGGAGTCGTGCAGCAGGCGCCCGATCAGGGTGCTCTTACCGTCATCGACGTTGCCGCAGGTCAGGAAGCGCAACATTTCCTTGCGCTCGTGCTGGGCCAGGTAGGCGAGGATGTCCTCGCTGATCAAATCAGATACGTGCGACATGACAACCCCTTAGAAATAACCCTGACGTTTTTTGTCTTCCATGGAGCCGGCGCCATCGTGATCGATGACCCGGCCCTGGCGCTCGGAAGTTCGCGTCAGGAGCATTTCCTGAATGATGTCCGTCAGCGTCTCGGCTTCGGACTCCACCGCACCCGTCAACGGGTAGCAGCCAAGGGTGCGGAAACGTACTTTCTTTTTGACGATGCGGGCTTTGTCTTCGTCGGACAGGTGCTCGAGGATGCGGTCGTCGTCGATCATGATCAACGTGCCGTTCTTCTCGATCACGTCGCGCTCGGCGGCGAAGTACAGCGGCACAATCGGGATGCCTTCCAGGTAGATGTACTGCCAGATGTCCAGCTCGGTCCAGTTGGACAGCGGGAACACACGGATCGACTCGCCCTTGTTGACGTTGCCGTTGTAGACGTTCCACAGCTCCGGGCGCTGGTTCTTCGGGTCCCAGCGGTGTTTGCTGTCGCGGAACGAGTACACGCGCTCTTTGGCACGGGATTTCTCTTCATCGCGACGGGCACCACCGAACGCTGCGTCGAAACCATGCTTGTCCAGGGCCTGCTTGAGGCCCTCGGTCTTCATGATATCGGTGTGCTTGGCGCTGCCGTGGGTGAACGGGTTGATGCCCTGCGCCACGCCATCGGGGTTGACGTGGGTAATCAGGTCCAGGCCCAGCTCTTCAACCATGCGGTCGCGGAACTTGTACATCTCCTGGAATTTCCAGCGGGTGTCGACGTGCATCACCGGGAACGGCAGCTTGCCTGGGAAGAAGGCCTTGCGTGCCAGGTGCAGCATCACGGCGGAGTCTTTACCGATCGAGTAGAGCATCACCGGGTTGTCGAACTCGGCGGCGACCTCGCGGATGATGTGGATGCTTTCCGCCTCCAGCTGTTTCAGATGCGTCAGTTTGTCGACCATGGTTACTCACGGAAAAACGATCTTATGGACGGCCAGCGGGCCGTGTTCGAGCGAGGCATGCTAGCACAGCACCTGCTTCTATTCAGGGCGCCAACTAGATCGAAACGGTATATGAATATGCCGTCGAGTTTGGCCTGAAATGGGGTCAAGAGTGGGAGGGGCTAGCTCCCTCCCACATTCAGATCGGGTTCGGGCAATCGATGAACAGATGCTCCAGGGCAAAGCGTCGCGCCAGGTAGTCGCCCAATGCCTGAACGCCGTAGCGCTCGGTGGCGTGATGGCCGGCGGCGATGAAGCTGATGTCGTTTTCGCGGGCGCTGTGGAAGGTTTGTTCGGAGGCCTCACCGCTCAGGTAGAGGTCGACACCGGCGGCAATTGCCTGGTCGATATAGCCCTGGCCACCCCCGGTGCACCAACCGACGCGACGGATCATCTGGCTACCTTCGATCAGCAGTGGCTCGCGGCCCATCACGTCCTGCACGCGGCGAGCGAAGTCCCGGGGCGATAGAGGCTCAGCCAGGGACCCAACCAGGCCGACGATCTTGGGGTTGCTCGGGTCCAGCGGGCCTTCGACGGTGATGTCCAGGTGACGCGCCAGTTGCACGTTGTTGCCGACATCGGCGTGCAGGTCCAAAGGCAAGTGGTAGGCCAACAGGCTGATGTCGTGCTTGAGCAGGGTCTTCAGGCGGCGCTGCTTCATGCCGGTGATGCAGGGGTTTTCGCCCTTCCAGAAATAGCCATGGTGCACCAGCACCAGATCGGCCTTGGCTTCGACGGCGGCGTCCAGCAATGCTTGGCTGGCGGTCACGCCACTGACGATGCGCATCACCTGCGGACGCCCCTCGACCTGCAGGCCATTGGGGCAATAATCAGCAATTTTTGCACTGCCGAGGTAGCGGTCCGCTTCCTCGACGAGGGTGGTAAGGGGGACGGCCATAAAAGACTCCTAAATATCCCGTTCGCAGGCCTCGCAGCCTCGTATAATGCGCGACATTATGGGCGCTCTCCCGTCCCCTGCAACCTGTCAGGACTTACTTGATGCTCAAGGCACTGCGTTTTTTTGGATGGCCATTGTTGGCTGGCGTGCTGATCGCGATGCTGATTATCCAGCGTTATCCCCAGTGGGTGGGCCTGCCTACCCTGGATGTGAACCTGCAACAGGCGCCGCAGACCAGCACGGTGGTGCAAGGCCCGGTGACCTATGCCGATGCGGTCACCATTGCAGCACCTGCGGTGGTTAACCTGTACACCACCAAGGTCATCAACAAACCCGCGCATCCATTGTTCGAAGACCCGCAGTTCCGCCGCTATTTCGGTGACAACGGTCCCAAGCAACGCCGCATGGAGTCCAGCCTGGGTTCCGGGGTGATCATGAGCCCCGAAGGCTACATCCTCACCAATAACCACGTGACCAGCGGCGCCGACCAGATCGTGGTGGCCCTGCGTGATGGTCGCGAGACCTTGGCCCGCGTGGTGGGCAGTGACCCGGAAACCGACCTTGCGGTACTGAAGATCGATTTGAAGAATCTGCCGTCCATCACCCTCGGCCGTTCCGACGGTTTGCGCGTGGGTGATGTGGCGCTGGCCATCGGCAACCCGTTCGGCGTTGGCCAGACGGTCACCATGGGCATCATCAGCGCCACCGGGCGTAACCAGTTGGGCCTAAACAGCTATGAAGACTTCATCCAGACCGACGCGGCCATCAACCCGGGCAATTCCGGCGGAGCGCTGGTGGATGCCAATGGCAACCTGACGGGCATCAATACCGCGATTTTTTCCAAGTCCGGCGGCTCACAGGGCATTGGTTTCGCGATCCCGGTGAAGCTGGCGATGGAAGTGATGAAGTCGATCATCGAACACGGCCAGGTGATTCGTGGCTGGCTGGGCATTGAAGTGCAGCCACTGACCAAGGAACTGGCCGAGTCGTTCGGCTTGACCGGCCGCCCGGGCATCGTGGTTGCCGGGATCTTCCGCGACGGCCCGGCGCAGAAAGCCGGCCTGCAACTGGGCGATGTGATCCTCAGTATCGACGGAGCCCCGGCCGGTGATGGCCGCAAATCGATGAACCAGGTGGCACGGATCAAGCCGACCGACAAGGTGGCGATCCAGGTCATGCGCAACGGCAAGGAGATCAAGCTGTCAGCGGAAATCGGCCTGCGCCCACCGCCGGCAACGGCACCGGTGAAAGAAGAACAATAGCCTACGCACATCAGGCGCCCGTTCGAGGGCGCTTGATGGACACGTTTCACAGCATTCACCCTCATTAGTCATGTTATATTGTTTCAATATCGTCATTGGAACGTTCTATCATGCCGTCTCGCAAGTTTGTGCCCTCGGCCGGCCTGGCCCTGGGTTTGCTGCTCGACCCTGCCTACGCCGAAGAAAACACCCTGGAACTGGACACCATCAGCGTGACCTCCGAGGCCTATGAATCCGCTACCGGGCCAGTCACGGGCTACCGCGCCACACGCTCGGCCAGTGCCACCAAGACCGACACCGCCCTGCGCGATATCCCACAGTCGATCAGCGTGATTCCGGCCACAGTGCTCAAGGACCTGGGCAGCACCAATGTGGAACGCGCCCTGGAATTTGCCGGCGGCGTGTCCAAGCAGAACAACTTCGGCGGCCTGACCCTCTACGAATACAGCGTGCGCGGCTTCACCACGTCCGAGTTCTACCAGGATGGTTTCAGCGCCAACCGCGGTTACCCGAGCACACCCGATACCGCCAATATCGAACGCATTGAAGTGCTCAAGGGCCCCGCCGCCAGCCTGTATGGGCGTGGCGACCCTGGTGGTACGGTGAATATCGTCACCAAGAAACCCCAGCCCGACGCCTTCACCACCCTGCAGACCAGCGCCGGTAGTTGGGACCGCTACCGCACCGCTTTGGACGTGAATACACCGCTGGACAGCGAAGGGCGCGTATTGTCCCGGGTCAACCTGGCGGTGGAAGACAACCACAGCTTTCGCGATCACGTCGACAGCAAACGGGTGTTCGTCGCGCCTTCATTCAGTTGGCAACTCGACCCCGACACCCATCTGCTCGTAGAAAGCGAATTTGTGCGCCACAGCTCCACCTTCGACCGCGGCATCGTCGCCAATACCGGCATGTCCCATTCAACCTTCCTCGGCGAGCCCAACGACGGCAATATTGATAACCACAACAATCGCATCCAGGCCGCGTTGGAACACTACCTCAACGATGCCTGGAAGCTGCGCCTGGCCAGCCACTACAAGCAAGGCAGCCTGTGGGGTGACGCGTCGGAAAGCCGCGCCCTGAATGCCGACGGCCATACCGTCGACCGCCGCTATCGTGAGCGCTCCAACGGTTGGCACGACAGCATCACCCAGCTGGAGCTGCACGGTAAGTTCGACATTGGCAGCTGGCAACATGAACTGCTGGTGGGTGCCGAATACGAGGACTACCGCAAGAAAGAGCGCGTCACCACCATCGGTGGCAGCCGCTATACCATCGATATCCACAACCCGATTTACGGCCAGGCCAAACCCAACGGAGAGCGCTCCGGCACCGATGTTTTCGAGCAAGTAAAAAGCCAAGCGCTCAACCTGCAAGACCAGATCATCTTCACTGACCGCCTGCGCGGCATGATCGGCGCGCGCTTCGAACATTTCGAACAAAGCACCGACGACTTCGCCCGCAACCACACCAAGAATCGCCAGACCCACGACGCCTTCACCCAGCGCGCCGGCCTGCTCTACCAACTCACGCCACAAGTCGGGGTATTTGCCAACGCGTCCACCTCGTTCAAGCCAAACAGCGGCCTGGATGCCGGTGGCAAATCCTTCAAGCCAGAAGAAGGCGTGGGCTATGAGGTGGGGATCAAGAGCGAACTGTTTGACGAGCGCCTCAGCGCCACCCTGGCCGCCTTCCATATCGAAAAGGAAAACGTTTTGGCCCTGGATCCGGCGACTGACACCAACCGCGCCATGGGCAAGGCCCGCAGCCAGGGCTTTGACCTGCAGGTGACCGGGCAAGTGACCGACGCCATACGCGTGATCGGCGCCTTCGCGTATATCGACGCCGAAGTGACCAAGGGCGACAAAGACATACCCACGGGCAGCCGCATTCTCGGCGTGGCCAAACGCAGCGGCAGTCTGTTGGGGGTGTATGAATTCCAGGATGGCGCGTTGCGCGGTTCGGACCTGGGTGCGGCGTTCACCTACGTGGGTGATCGTTCTGGTGAAGCGGGTACAGGTTTTGAGCTGCCGGCCTACCACACCGTGGATTTGCTCGCCCATTACAAGGCGACAGAGAATGTCACCGTGGGGTTGAACCTGAATAACCTGTTCGATGAGAAGTATTACGAGCGCTCCTACAGCAGGTACTGGGCCAACCCCGGCGAGCCGCGCAACCTCACAGTCAGCCTGACCCTCAATCTCTGACGAACATTGGACTAAATGTGGGAGGGGGCTTGCCCCCGATCGCAGTGTGTCAGTCAGTATATCTGTCACTGATCCACCGCTATCGGGAGCAAGCCCCCTCCCACATTTGAGTCACCGCAAGGCTTGACTACAAGGCAACGGGCGCTCGTTCGCACAGGGTATTAAGCGCCGCCGCCCACTGCGGGTCATCATTCAGGCACGGCACCAGCACCAACTCCTCGCCCCCCGCCGCGCGAAACTGCTCGCGACCGCGATCGCCAATTTCTTCCAGCGTCTCGATGCAGTCGGCGACAAACGCCGGGCACATCACCAGCAACTTTTTCACACCTTGCTGGGCCAGCGCTTCCAGGCGTGCCTCGGTATAGGGCTCGATCCACTTCGCCCGACCCAGACGCGATTGAAACGCGACCGACCATTTGCCATCGGGCAAGCCGGCACGCTCGGCAAAATCCCGGGCAACGCTGAAGCATTGCGCGCGATAGCACGTGGCGAGCACTTCAGGTGATGCATTCTTGCAGCAGTCGGCATCCTTGAAGCAATGCCCGCCGGTAGGGTCGAGCTTTTTCAGATGCCGCTCGGGCAAGCCATGGAAACTCAGCAACAAATGATCGTAATCCTGCGCCAGGTGAGCCTGGGTGCTGGTCACCAGGGCATCCAGATATTCCGGCTGATCATAGAAAGGTTGCAGGATCGAAAACTGGATATTCAGCTTCTTGTCGCGCACCACACGCTTGGCCTCCTCCACCACCGTGGTCACGGTGCTGTCGGCAAACTGCGGATACAATGGCGCCAGCGTGACGTTCTGGATGCCCTGGGCAGCCAGGCGCGTCAGGGTGGTTTCCAGGGACGGCTCGCCATACCGCATTGCCAGCTCCACCGGACCATGGGTCCACTGCGCGGTCATCTGCTGTTGCAGGCGGCGGCTCAGCACCACCAGCGGCGAACCCTCGTCCCACCAGATCGATGCGTAGGCATGGGCCGACTGCTCGGGACGCTTGATCAGGATCAGCGACACCAGCAAGCGCCTTACCGGCCAAGGCAAGTCGATGACGTAGGGATCCATCAGGAACTGATTGAGGTAGCTGCGCACATCGGCCACCGAAGTGGACTTTGGCGAGCCCAGGTTGACCAGTAACAACGCGTGATCCGTCATGCAACATCCTATCTCTAGAGGCGGCTGGACAAGTCGTCCAGAGCCGCACGCAATTCAGTGAACTGGAAAGTGAAACCCGCCGCCAACAGCCGCTCGGGCAGTGCCTTTTGCCCGCCCAGCAACAGGCCGGACAACTCTCCCAGACCAACCTTCAACGCGAAGGCCGGCATCGGCATGAACGCCGGGCGGTGCAACACCTGGCCCAGGGTCTTGGCAAACTCGCGGTTACGCACCGGGTGAGGCGCGCAGGCATTATAAGGACCGCTGGCGTCTTCCTTGTGCAGAAGAAAATCAATCAGGGCGATTTGATCCTTGATATGCACCCAGGGCATCCACTGCCGACCCTTGCCGATCGGCCCGCCCAGCGCCAGTTTGAACGGCAGCAACAGGCGCGACAAAAAGCCGCCCTCGGCCGCCAGCACCAGGCCAGTGCGCACCAGCACCACACGTATGCCCAGGGCTTCGGCACGCTGGGCGGTTTCTTCCCAGGCAATGCACAGCTGGCTGGGGAAATCATCCAGTACCGGGCCGCTGGCCTCAGTCAATTCGCGCTCACCGCCGTCACCATACCAACCCACGGCGGAACCGGAGATCAGTACCGTCGGCTTTTGCTCCAGCCCCTCCATCCACGCCACCAGGGATTCCGTGAGGCTGATGCGACTGCTCCACAGCAACGCCTTGCGTTTGTGCGTCCAGGGCCGATCGGCAATGGGCGCGCCCGCCAGATTGACCACCGCGTCCACCGTGCCAATCACCTCTTGCAGACGAGCGACCCCAAGCACCTTATCACCGCATACCTGGGCGACCGTTTCCGGTTGCCGACTCAACACCGTCAGGCGATGACCCTGGGCGAGCCAGTGCTTGCAGAGTTGACGGCCAATCAGGCCGGTACCGCCGGTCAGCAAAATATGCATGGGACTCTCCTCATGTAACGTTCGCCGCCGCTCACTGGTCTATTTTATAAGCAGGGATCAATTTGATAATCGAGCGTGACGGGTGTTTAAGCCTTAGCTTTAACCATAGGTCACGCCACACATTCAGGCACGCCAAAACTTATACCAAAAAACAATATTGTACAGCTATTGGTGTCGGCGTAGTCTGTACCCAACGGTAAAACGAGGCCTCCCATGACTGTTCCCATCGCGATCATTGGTGCCGGCATCGCCGGTCTCTCCGCTGCCCGAGCGTTACAAGACGCCGGGCACGCCGTACAACTCTTCGATAAAAGCCGCGGCAGCGGTGGCCGCATGTCCAGCAAGCGCAGTGACGCCGGTGCGCTGGACATGGGTGCGCAATACTTCACCGCCCGTGACCGGCGCTTCGTCAACGAAGTGCAGCGCTGGCAAAGCAACGGCTGGGCAGAGCAATGGAAGCCCCAGCTGTACAATTTCAAGTCCGGCCAACTGACGCCCTCCCCCGATGAACAGATCCGCTGGGTCGGTACGCCGCGCATGAGCGCCATTACACGCGCGTTGCTCGATGACCTGCCGGTGGAATTCGGTTGCCGTATCACCGAGGTATTCCAAGGTACGCAGCACTGGAATTTGCTCGACGCGGACGGCGGCAACCATGGTCCCTTCAGCCATGTGATCGTCGCCACGCCAGCGCCCCAAGCCACCACGTTGCTGGCCGCCGCGCCCAAACTGGCGAGTGCTGCAGCCGGCGTAAAGATGGACCCGACCTGGGCCATCGCCCTGGCATTCGACAAGCCCCTGGATACCCCGATGGAGGGCTGCTTCGTACAAGACAGCCCCTTGGATTGGCTGGCACGCAACCGCAGCAAACCCGGACGTGACACCGCTCTCGACACCTGGGTGCTGCACGCCACCAGCGCCTGGAGCAAGGCCCACCTGGACCTGCCCAAGGAAGCGGTGATCGAACACCTGCACGGTGCATTCGCAGAGTTGCTGCACAGCGCCATGCCCGCGCCGTCGTTCAGCCTGGCGCACCGCTGGCTCTACGCCCGGCCGTCCAGCAGCCATGAGTTCGGAGTGCTGGCCGATGCTGACCTGGGCTTGTTCGTCTGCGGTGACTGGTGCCTCTCCGGCCGTGTGGAGGGCGCCTGGCTCAGCGGCCAGGAAGCGGCGCGACGCTTGATCGAGCATCTGCAATGAATCGCATCAATCCCGCCAAACTGCTGCTGTCGAAATGGACGGCAGCACAGCCCCGCCGCAAGGAAAAACATTTTCTGGTCACTGAAATATTTCGTGACGAAGAAGGCACTGTGCTGGAGATCGAATTGCAAGCCATCCTGACCCTACGCGCTGAGCGCTTGCCCTGGCAAACGTTGAAAGACCCTGCGGCCTGGCATATGGGCTGGAAATAGCTCGCCTGCAAAAAACTTATACAAATTAATTGACTTGTACAACATCGAATCTATGATGAGGTGTAGTTGTACAGATTAATTGATTTGTACAGGATTATTGCAGAGGTTTGCTTATGTCCAGCAATGCAAAACCGAAGATCGCCATCAGTGCCTGCCTCCTGGGTGAAAACGTGCGCTTCAACGGTGGGCATAAACAATCCCTGCTGTGCACCCAGACCCTCAGCGACTATTTCGATTTTGTGCCGCTGTGCCCGGAAGTCGCCATCGGCCTGGGTATCCCTCGGGAGCCGATCCGCCTGGTGGGCGATCCTGCCGCGCCGCAAGCCGTTGGTACGGTAAACCGTGAACTCAACGTCACGCAGCCTCTGGACGACTACGGCCAGCGAATGGCGCGGGAACACACCGACCTGTGCGGTTACATTTTCATGCAGAAGTCGCCATCCTGCGGCCTTGAACGGGTCAAGATATACCGCGACAACGGCACGCCCGTCGACGGCGGCGGGCGCGGTATCTACGCCCGCGCATTCTGCGCCCGCCATCCCAACCTGCCGGTGGAAGAAGACGGCCGCCTGAATGACCCGGTACTGCGCGAAAACTTCCTGACCCGAGTTTTCGTGTACGCCAGTTGGCAGCAATTGCTGGCCGAGGGCCTCACCCGTCACCGCCTGCTGACGTTCCACTCGCGTTACAAATACCTGCTGATGGCCCACAGCCCGGCGCATTACAAAAGCCTGGGCCATTTGCTCGGCAGCATGGGCAAGGACGTCGATCTCCCGGCACTGGCCCACGGCTATTTCAGCGAGCTGATGACGGGCCTGAAAAAGTGCGCTACCCGCGGTACTCACACCAACGTGCTGCAACACATCAGCGGCTACCTCAAGCAGGCCATCAGCGACGATGACAAACAGGAAATGCAGACCGTTATCGGCCAATACCGCCACGGCATCGTGCCGCTGGTGGTGCCGCTGACCCTGCTCAAGCATCACTTTCGCCAACATCCGGACCGCTATATTGCGCAGCAGGCCTACCTGCAACCGCACCCGGAAAACCTCAGCCTGCGTAATGCGATCTAACCCATGAAACCTGCCCTGCTCGACGAACCCGGCGAAGACATTGCCCTGGCCCTGGAAAACGGCTGGTTGCCGATCCGCGAAGTGGCGCGCCAGACCGGCGTGAATGCGGTGACACTGCGCGCGTGGGAGCGCCGCTATGGCCTCATCGTGCCCCAGCGCACACCCAAAGGGCATCGGTTGTTCAGCGCCGAACACGTGCAACGCATCCAGGCCATCCTCACCTGGCTCAATCGCGGCGTGCCGGTCAGCCAGGTCAAGGGGCTGATCGACTCCGCCCAAGGCAGCCCGGAGCCGATGGAAAACGAGTGGCAGAGCCTGCGCCAGCACTTGGTGAGTGCCATCAGTGAACTGGCCGAACGCCGGGTCGATGACGCGTTCAACCAGGCCATGGCGCTGTACCCGCCGCGCACCCTGTGCGAGCAACTGATGCTGCCGCTGCTCAACGAGCTGGAACAGCGCTGGCAGGGCCAGTTCGGCGCGCAGATGGAGCGGGTGTTTTTCCTGTCCTGGTTGCGCAGCAAGTTCGGCGCACGGATCTATCACAACAATCGTCAACTCCACGGCGCGCCGCTGTTGCTGGTCAATCACTCCGACCTGCCCCTGGAACCCCACCTGTGGCTAAGCGCTTGGCTAGCCAGCAGTGCCGATTGCCCGGTGGAAGTGTTCGATTGGCCGCTGCCGGTCGGCGAACTGGCCCTGGCGGTGGAACACCTGCAACCGCGTGCGGTGCTGCTGTATTCGAGCAAGGCCCTGCAGGTGCCGGCACTCAGCAAACTGTTGGGCGGCATTAGTTGCCCAACGGTGATTGCCGGACCAACGGTGTGCATCCACCACGCCGAGTTGGGCGTATTAACCCAGGACATCCCCGAGTTGTCCGTGGCCGAGGACCTGTTGTCGGCCCATCAATTATTGATCCAGCGTGGAATTGTCTAAATGCATCTGATCTGGCTGCGCACCGACTTGCGCCTGCACGACAACACTGCCCTGGCTGCCGCGAGCCAGCGCGGCCCCGTCGCGGCTGTTTACCTGATCACCCCCGAGCAATGGCTGGCCCACGATGACGCGCCGTGCAAAGTCGATTTCTGGCTGCGCAACCTGCAGCACCTGAGCCAAGCACTGGGCAACCTCAACATCCCGCTGTTAATCCGCCACGCCGCGACCTGGGACCAGGCGCCGACGGTGCTGAGTCAACTGTGCCGCGAGCTGTCGGTGGAGTCGGTACACGTCAACGAGGAATACGGCATTCACGAGAGCCGCCGCGACAGCGCCGTGGCCCAGGCCCTGGAAGCGGACGGTGTGATCTTCCACAGCTACCTGGACCAACTGTTTTTCCAGCCGGGTAGTGTGCTGACCAAGACCGGCACCTACTTTCAGGTGTTCAGCCAGTTCCGCAAGGTCTGCTACAGCCGCCTGCACAGCGCCCTGCCCCGCGTGGTGCCGACGCCAAAGGCCCAGGCCGAACTTGGCGTGAAGAGCGACCCTGTGCCGACGACAGTCGAAGGTTTCCAAACACCCAGCGAAACCTTGCGTGCGCTCTGGCCCGCAGGCGAAGACGAAGCGCGCCGTCGCCTCGATGCCTTCGCCGATCAGCAGATCAGCTATTACAAGGACGAACGCGACTTTCCGGCCAAGCCCGGCACCAGTCAGCTTTCTGCCTACCTGGCCGCCGGTGTGGTTTCGCCGCGCCAGTGCTTGCACGCCGCGCTGCAAACCAACCAGGGCGAGTTCGAAAGCGGCGACATCGGCGCCATCACCTGGATCAACGAGCTGCTGTGGCGCGAGTTCTATAAACACATTCTGGTGGGCTACCCTCGGGTTTCCCGCCACCGCGCGTTTCGCCCGGAAACCGAAGCGCTGGCCTGGCGCAAGGCGCCCGAGGACCTGGCCGCCTGGCAACAGGCGCGCACCGGCTTGCCGATCATCGACGCGGCCATGCGCCAACTGCTGGAAACCGGCTGGATGCACAACCGCCTGCGCATGGTGGTGGCGATGTTCCTGACCAAGAACCTGCTGATCGACTGGCGCGAAGGTGAGCGCTTCTTTATGCGCCACCTCATCGATGGCGACCTGGCAGCCAACAACGGCGGCTGGCAGTGGAGTTCGTCCACCGGCACCGACTCTGCGCCGTATTTCCGGATATTCAGCCCGCTGAGCCAATCGGAAAAATTCGACGGCGACGGCGTGTTCATCAAACGCTGGCTCCCGGAGCTGGCCGCACTGAATAAAAAACAAGTGCACAACCCCGAAGCGGCTGGCGGCCTGTTCGGCGTGGCGGATTACCCGCGTGCCATCGTCGATTTGAAACAGTCCCGCGAGCGCGCCTTGGCCGCTTTTCGCCGGCTGCCTTCGCGACAGGAGATGGCCGAACATGAGTGACTTCCTGCGCCAGTTCGCCCACACCTTCGCCACGCTGGACAAGCACAATCTGCACCTGCTTGGCAGCCTGTACAGCGACGACATCGCCTTTGCCGATCCCCTGCATGAAGTCCAGGGCCTGCCCGCATTGCGGCGTTACTTTGCCGACTTGTACAGCAACGTCAGCCAGCTGGATTTTGACTTCCACGGCTTCGATACCGTGGCCGAAGGCGAAGGCTACCTACGCTGGACGATGCGTTTTCGTCACCCACGCCTGGCCGGCGGCCAGGTGATCGAAGTGCCAGGCTGTTCCCATTTGATGTGGCACGACACGGTTTACCGCCATCGCGACTATTTCGATGCCGGCGCCCTGCTCTATGAACATGTCCCCCTACTGGGTCGCGTTATTCGTTGGCTGAAAAGGAGAATGGGATGAGCCTTACACCGCCCCGTCGTTACTGGCTGACCGGCGCCAGCAGTGGTATCGGTGCCGCGCTGGCCGTGGAGTTGCTCGACAGCGGCGCCCACGTGGCGCTCAGCTCCCGCACTAAAGGCCCGCTGGAAGCGCTCGCCCATCGCTATCCGGGGCAAGTGCTGGTGGTGGCCGGCGACTTGACCAACAGCCAGACCGTGCGCGAGATCGGTGAGCGTATCAGCGAGGTCTGGGGTTCACTGGACACGGTGATCCTCAACGCCGGCACCTGTGAGTATGTGGACGCCCGGCAATTTGATGCCTCGATCATCGAACACGTGGTGCGTACCAACCTGCTGGCCAGCAGTTATTGCATCGAGGCCGGGCTGCCGCTGTTGCGCGCCGGGCGTACCCCGCACCTGGTGGGCGTGGCCAGCGCCGTGACCTACCTGCCCATGCCCCGCGCCGAAGCCTACGGCGCATCCAAGGCCGGCCTGCGTTACTTGTTCGAATCCCTGCGTATCGGCCTGTCGCCGGAAAACATCGATGTCACCGTGATCAGCCCAGGCTTTGTCGACACGCCGCTGACCGAACGCAATGATTTCCCCATGCCCTTGAGCTGGCCGGCCGACAAAGCGGCGAAACACATCTTCGCCAAGCTGGAAAAACGCCCGCTGGAAATCGCCTTTCCGGCCATGTTCATTGCCACCTTGTGGCCGCTGTCGAAGCTGCCCAACCGCGCGCAACTGATCATCGGCAAACGCATGCTGCGCAGCCCGCCACCGAAGAAGGACGACCTGTGAAGATCGCCATTATCGGCAGCGGCATCGCCGGGCTGACCAGCGCCTACCTGCTCAGCCGTCGCCACGACATTACGCTGTTTGAAGCCAATGACTGCATTGGCGGGCATACCCATACGGCCAACGTGACGGTCGACGGCAAAAGCTATGCGGTGGACACGGGCTTCATTGTGTTCAACGACTGGACCTACCCGAACTTCATCCGCCTGCTGGAACAGATCGGGGTCAGGTTCAAACCCACCGAGATGAGCTTTTCGGTGTGCGACCAAAGCACCGGCTTTGAGTACAACGGCAACAACCTCAACAGCCTGTTTGCCCAGCGCCGCAATATTCTGTCGCCGGGGTTCTGGGGCATGTTGCGCGATATCCTGCGCTTCAATCGCCAGGCGCCGCTGGACTTGCAGGAGCAGCGCATCAGCGCCGACATGACCCTGGGCGATTACCTCACCGCTGGCGGCTATGGCCCCAGGTTTATCCGGCATTACATCGTGCCGATGGGCGCGGCCATCTGGTCGATGTCCCTGGCCGATATGCTCAAGTTCCCGCTGCAATTTTTTGTGCGTTTCTTCAAGAACCACGGCTTGCTCTCGGTGAGCAACCGTCCGCAATGGTGCGTGATCGAAGGCGGCTCCAGCCGTTATATCGAGCCGCTGACCCGCAGCTTTCGCGAACAGATACGGCTCAATTGCCCTGTGCATAAGGTGCAACGCACCGACGAGGGTGTGGTTATCCACAGCCCGGCCGGCAGCGAAACCTTTGACCGCGTGGTGTTCGCCTGCCACAGCGATCAGGCCCTGGCCTTGCTCGATGACCCCAGCCAGGCCGAACAACAGATCCTCGGTGCCCTGCCCTACGCCGACAACGACGTGGTGCTGCACACCGACACGCGCCTGCTGCCCGACCGCAAACTGGCTTGGGCCAGCTGGAACTACCGGCTGGCAGGCAACACGCAACAACAGGCCGCCGTGACCTACGACATGAACATCCTGCAAGGCATCGACAGCGCCACCACCTTTTGCGTCAGCCTCAACCAGACGCCGATGATCAACCCGTTGAAGATCCTGGCGCGCTACACCTACGCCCATCCGCAATACAGCCTGGCCGCGGTGGCGGCGCAGGCACGCTGGGAAGAATTGAACGGCGTGCGCAATACCTTTTACTGCGGGGCCTACTGGGCCAACGGCTTTCACGAAGACGGCGTGGTCAGCGCCCTGCGCGTGGCCCAAGCCTTTGGGGAAACCCTGTGAACAGCGCCCTGTACAGCGGCTGGATCGCCCATCGCCGGTTCGCGCCCAGGGCCCACGCCTTTCGCTACCGCATCGGCCTGCTGTACCTGGACCTCAGCGAAGAGGATGAAGTGCTTGGCCTGTCGCCCATGGCCGGCCCAAGTCGCTTGGCACCCTTCGGTTTCCGCCAGCAGGACTATCTGCGTGAATTCACCCGCCACGGCATGAGCTTGAGCGATGCCGTGCGCCACGAAGTCGGCAAGGCCCTGGGGCATACACCCCGGGGCGTTATCTGCCTACTGACCCAGGCCCGCAGTTGGGGCCTGGCTTTTAATCCTGTGAGTTTCTTCTACTGCTTCGAGGCCGACGGACGATTGGCTGCGATCCTGTGTGAAGTGACCAACACACCTTGGCGCGAACGCTATCACTACGTGCTGCCGGCCCAGGCCCTCGGCGCCGATGAGCACCAGCATTTCGCCGTGGCCAAGGCCTTCCATGTGTCGCCGTTTTTGCCTCGCGACCTGGAATACCGCATGAGTTTCAGCCCGCCCGCCGCCCGGCTCGGCGTGCACATGGCCGATTGGCAAGGCACGCAGAAACTCTTTGACGCCACGTTGAGCCTGGAACGCCAACCTCTGAGCCGCGCCAGCCTGCATGGTTATTTATGGCGTTTTCCGTGGATGACCGCCAAGACCTGCCTGGCGATCTACTGGCAAGCCCTGCGCCTGCTGCTCAAGCACACACCGATTTTTCCCCACCGGGCCGCCGATGGTGCCTCTCGCACCGCAGTCGGGTACACCAAGGATCGCCGCCATGAAAACCCCTAGCTTATCGGTCAAGGCCAACCGGCTGAACGTCAACGGTGTGACCGCCGCCTTGTTGCGCAAGGGCGTGCTTCGCCAGTTCAGCCAATTGCGCCATGGTCAGTTGGTGATCATCGAGGACGGCGAGCGACAAGTCTTCGGCGCCCGGGAAGCGCACCTGCTGGGTGAAATCCAGATTCTCGACTCGGCGGCCTGGGGCCTGGTGGCGGCCAATGGTTCGATCGGCGCCGGCGAAGCGTTTATCCATGGTTATTGGACCAGCCCCGACCTCACCGCCGTGGTGCGGGTGATGGTCAGCAACCTGGAGGTGCTCGACGCCATGGAAGGCGGCCTCGCTCGCCTGGCCCGGCCGCTCACCCAGGGCCTGCACTGGCTCAACCGCAACACGCGCAAAGGCTCGCAAAAAAATATCGCCGCCCATTACGACCTGGGCAACGACCTGTTCGAAGAATTCCTCGACCCCACCATGATGTACTCGGCGGCGCAGTTCCTCACGCCTGATGACACCCTTGAGCAAGCCCAACTGAACAAGTTGGCGCGTATCTGCCAGAAGCTGGCGCTCAAGCCCAGCGACCATCTGCTGGAAATCGGCACCGGCTGGGGCAGCATGGCGCTGTATGCGGCGCAGCACTACGGTTGCAAGGTCACCACTACGACCTTGTCCAGGGAGCAGTTCACCTATACCGCGCAACGCATCCAGGCACTGGGCCTGCAAGATCAAGTGACCTTGCTGCTAAGCGATTACCGTGACCTCACCGGTACGTACGATAAGCTGGTGTCGATCGAAATGATCGAAGCGGTGGGCCATCGCTTCCTGCCCACCTATTTCAAGCAATGTGCCCATTTGCTCAAGCCCGACGGCCTGATGTTGCTGCAAGCCATCACCATCCGCGAACAACGCTTCGAACAGGCCAAGCGCAGCGTCGACTTTATCCAGCGCTATATATTTCCCGGCGGCGCCCTTCCCTGTGTACAGAACATGCTGCAGATCGTCAGCCGCGACACCGACATGAACCTGTTGCACATGGAAGACTTCGGCCTGCACTACGCCCGCACCCTGCGCCTGTGGCATGAGAACTTTCGCCGCGCCCATGGCCGTCTCACCGAGCTTGGCTACGACGAATACTTCCTGCGCCTGTGGGAGTTCTACCTGTGCTACTGCGAGGGCGGCTTCATGGAACGCACCATTGGTACGGCGCAATTGCTGCTGGCCAAACCGGCGGCGATCAATCCACCGCTGCTCGGGCGTTTCAGTGCTTAAATCCCTGGCCAACGCCGTGCTGTTTCAGTGCGGCTGGTTTGCCTGCGTGCTCGGCGGCGACAGCCGCTGGCTGCTGATCGGCATCGCGGCGCTGGGCGCGCACCTGCTGTGGATAAGTTCCTGGGCCAGGGAGGGGCAAGTGATTCTGGCCGTGACGGTGCTGGGCACACTGATCGATACGGCATTGCGTGGGCTTGGCGTGTTTGAGTTCAATACGCCGGGGCCGCTGATTCCGCTGTGGCTGATACTGTTATGGGCCTTGCTGGCCACCACCTTGCGGCATTGCCTGGCCTGGAGCGCACAGCCCTGGTGGCTGGCCAGCCTGCTGGGCGCAGTGGGCGGGCCGTTGTCTTATTACGCCGGCAGTCAATTGGCAGGCGTGAGCTTTACCTACGGCACGGCAACGACGCTGATCGGCCTGGCGCTGTTATGGGCCATGCTCTTTCCGCTGTTGCACAGGATTGCGCAGAGGCTGGAGCATTGACGCCTGTCCGAGCATTCATACGCATCTGACGCACTTGCCTTACACTGCGCGCCTATGACCAACATCCCTCACATTCAAATCACCGAACCCGTCACCTGCTCGACGTGCGCGGCCTGTTGCTGCCAGCTGGAAGTCATGCTGATCACCGACACTGGCGTGCCGCAACGTTTTATCGATACCGACGATTGGGGGGGTGAAGTGATGCTGCGCTTGGACGACGGCTGGTGCGCAGCGTTGGACCGCGACACGATGATGTGCACGATCTATGAGCTGCGGCCGCTGATTTGCCGGGAGTTCGAGATGGGGGCGCCGGAATGCCTTGAAGAACGCGAAGGGATTACCACGGCCTACCGCTGATGTTGTAGGAGCGAGCTTGCTCGCGAAAAACCTGAGAGCGCCGCGTTAAACCCGATTCGCGGCGTTATCGTTGAGGTTCTTCGCGAGCAAGCTCGCTGCTACAGTGCATTACAACGGCATGGTGTAGTGCAGCGAGTAGCTCTCTACCCCATCGTTATTGCTGCTGATACCGGCATTGGAATAGTGCGTGGCCCGAATGCCAACTTCATGCCCGCCGTTGAAGCGCAGACCGAAACCCAGGCGGTCTTCGAACTGAAAAGATTGGCCGATGTTGTTGTCTTCCAGACGGGTGCGGGAGAACAGCGCCACGCCGATACCGGCTTCGATGTAGGGCTTGACCGACTCGCCGGCAAACTCATACACAAACACCGGCGAGAACGACAGGCTGCTTGCCCCTGCACGGTCATCACCTTCCCAATACGTATAAGCGCCGCTCCAGTAGCCGGTCAGACGGCCAACGTTGCTTTGCATCCAGCTCTTATCCCAGTCCGAGGTCAGGCCCAGTCGATAGGTCAACGTCGAATCACTGGTGCTCCCCAACCCGAACTCCAGGCCAGCGGCCTGGGCTGAAACAGAGTGTCCCAACACAGCGGCCGCAATCGCAGCCAAACAGAACAAGCGCTTCATAAGAAACATCCTTTCCGAACGAAGTTATATGGTTTTAAACAGGCTAACTGGCTATAGAAACTGAGGCATAGACGGAAGTTCAGCTTTTTTCAGCGCATTTCACGAAATTTTCACGAAGCAAAGCTTCGCACAATTCCGGGATGTTTCCATAGTGTCGGTAGGATATTTCTTAAGTGAAACAGGTCACCGCTGGTCCAGAACTGTGCAGGTTCAGGATCGCCAGCGGCCAGCAGGTCGCGCTCACCCAATAAGCGCTTGAGCTGGCGCGCCACGGCGGCGCCGGTATCAATGAGGATGATGCTGGGGGGGAGCATCTGCGCCAGAAGTGGCTTGAGGAAGGGATAGTGGGTACAACCCAGGATGATGGTGTCGCAACCGGCACTGATCAGGGGTTCGACATAGCCCAGCAACAGCCTGTGCAACACAGGACTGTCCAGGTCGCCGGTTTCGATCAACTCCACCAGGCCCGGACACGGCTGGGTAATCACCCGCACATCGGTGGCGAAGCGGTCGAGCAACGCGGCAAATTTGGCGCTTTGCAGGGTACCGGTGGTGGCAAGTACACCGACGACGCCACTGCGCGTGGCAGCAGCGGCCGGTTTGACCGCAGGCTCCATGCCGACCAGCGGCCAATCAGGGTAGTCCTGGCGCAAATCGGCAACGGCGGCGACGGTGGCCGTATTACAGGCAATCACAAATGCCTTGGCGCCCTGCTCGCGAAAAAACTCGGCGACAGACCGGGAACGCTCAAGAATGAACGCCGGGGTTTTCTCACCATAGGGGATATGCCCACAATCGGCCACGTACAATAGTGACTCATGGGGCAATAACTGCTGGATTTCCTCCAGCACCGTCAGGCCGCCGATACCGGAGTCGAACACACCGATGGGCGCGCCCTTAACCATGCCGGGGCCCGCAAACGCTGCAGCCAGGGTCACGCTTGACGCGCAGCTCGCGAAAGCGCGTGGTCAGGGCATCGATCAGCAACAGCCGGCCCACCAGTGGCTCGCCAAAACGTGCCAGCAGTTTCAAAGCTTCCAGCGCTTGCAAGCTACCGACCAGCCCCACTAACGGCCCGACTACCCCGGCTTCGCTGCAGGTCAGCTCGGTGTCGCTGCCGTGCCCATATAAACAGTGGTAGCACGGGCTGTCGACGCGCCGTGGATCGAACACCGACAATTGCCCCTCCAGGCGAATCGCCGCGCCACTGATCAACGGCTTGTCGGCGGCGACACAGGCAGCGTTGACCGCTTCGCGGGTGGAGAAGTTGTCGCTGCAATCAAGCACCACGTCCACTGCGGCGACGGCGGCGGCCAGCGAGTCGGCATCCAACGCGGTGCGATGGGCGACCAAGGTGATTTCAGGGTTGATCGCGCTTAGGCGACGCTGGGCCGAATCGACCTTGGTCTGCCCTACGCTGTCGGTGTCATGGATGATCTGGCGTTGCAGGTTGGTCAGGTCGACGGTGTCAAAATCGGCCAGGTGCAACTCGCCCACGCCGGCGGCGGCGAGATACAGCGCAACCGGTGCGCCCAGGCCACCCAGGCCGACGATCAGCGCGCGACTGTGTTTCAGGCGCAACTGGCCTTCAACGTCGACATGCTGCAACAGAATCTGCCGGCTGTAGCGCAACAGCTCCTGGTCGGTCAGCACGGGCGGCGTCCCAGGCTGATGCGTTCGTGACCGCCAAGGTCAATGCGGCTGTGGAGGTTTTCGAACCCCTGGTCCAGCAGCAAGTCACGCACGGCCGCAGCCTGGTCGTAACCATGCTCGAGCAACAACCAGCCACCGGCATTCAGATGAGCCGGGGCTTGCTTGATGATCAGGCGCAAATCGTCCAGGCCATCATGCCCCGCCACCAGCGCGCTGGCCGGCTCGAAGCGCACGTCGCCAGCCACCAGGTGCGGGTCATTGTCGGCGATGTAGGGTGGGTTGCTGATGATCAGGTCAAAACTGTGGCCTTGCAAAGCGCTGAACCAATGGCTGTTCAGCACCGTGGCGTTGTTGAGGTGCAGGCGCTGGCGATTGCGCTCGGCCAGGGCCACGGCTTCCAGCACGCGGTCGACGGCCGTGACCTGCCAGGCCGGGCGCTCGCTGGCCAAGGCCAAGGCGATGGCGCCACTGCCAGTGCCCAGGTCGAGGACGTTGGCGCGCGTGGCGGGCAGCAACTCCAGGGCGGCCTCCACCAACAGTTCGGTTTCCGGACGCGGGATCAGCGTGTGCGGCGCGACCTCCAGGTCGAGCTTCCAGAAGCCCTGCTGGCCGAGGATATACGCCACCGGCTCGCCGCTGCGGCGGCGCTGCAGGTAGCCGGCAAAGGTCAGGGCATCTTCGCTGCTGACGATCTTTTCCGGCCAGGTATGCAAGTAGCTGCGCGACTTGCCCAGGGCAGCGGCCAGCAGCAGCTCCACGTCCAGGCGCGCAGTCGGTGAGTCGGGCAGGTCGGCGGCACGCAGCAGGCTGGCAATGATGGTCATTTATTCACCTATCGCCGCCAGTTGATCGGCCTGGTATTCGGCGAGCAACGGCTCGATCACCGCATCCACGCCACCGGCGAGAATCTCGTCCAGGGAGTATAGGGTCAGATTGACCCGATGGTCGGTGACCCGGCCCTGGGCAAAGTTGTAGGTACGGATACGCTCGGAGCGGTCGCCCGAGCCCACCAGCAACTTGCGCTCGCTGGCAATCGCGTTGGCCGCGGCGCTGGTCTGCTGGTCGTTCAGCTTGGCCGACAGCCAGGACATGGCCCGCGCACGGTTCTTGTGCTGGGAGCGTTCTTCCTGGCACTCCACCACGATGCCCGACGGCAAGTGAGTGATACGGATTGCCGAATCGGTCTTGTTGACGTGCTGGCCACCCGCACCGGATGAGCGGTAGGTATCCACGCGCAAATCCGCCGGGTTGATCTCAATCGCTTCCTGTTCGTCCGGTTCAGGCAACACTGCCACGGTACACGCCGAAGTGTGGATACGGCCCTGGGATTCTGTCGCAGGCACACGTTGTACGCGGTGAGCGCCGGATTCAAACTTCAGCTTGCCGTAGACGTTGTCACCCTCGACCCGGGCAATGACCTCTTTATAGCCGCCGTGTTCACCTTCGTTCTCGGACAGGATCTCGACCCGCCAGCCGCGTCGTTCGGCATAACGCGAGTACATGCGAAACAGATCGCCGGAGAAAATCGCGGCCTCGTCGCCACCGGTGCCGGCGCGGATTTCGAGGTACACGTTGCGCCCGTCGTTGGGGTCCTTGGGCAACAGCATGCGCTGCAGGTCGCCTTCCAGCTCGGCGAGCTTTTCCTTGGCTTCGCGGACTTCTTCCACGGCCATTTCGCGCATGTCCGGGTCGCTGTCCTTGAGCAGCGCCTGGGCGCCTTCGAGGTCGGCCTGCACTTTCGTGAGGCTTTTGTAGGTAGCGACAATGGGCTCAACTTCCGCGTATTCCTTGGAATAGGCGCGGAACTTGGCCTGATCGGAAATGACCTCGCCATCGCCGAGCAAGGCGGTCAGTTCTTCGAAACGGTCCTGGAGCACGTCCAGTTTATTGAGCAGTGACGCTTTCATTGCGGTTTTTTATCCGAAGAGCTGTCTGACGCGCCCTCACCGAGGGCAAAGAGTTCCTGGGCCATGGCCAGCGCATCGAGGCGGCCTTCGGCAGTAAGCTTTTTCAACTGGACGCTGGGAGCGTGGAGCAGCTTGTTGGTCAGGCCACGGGCCAACTGCATCAGCACCTCTTCGGCGCCGCTGCCGTTGGCCAGCATCCGCTGGGCCTTGAGCAGCTCTTCATCACGCAGGCGTTCACCCTGCTGACGATACGCCTTGAGCACATCCACCGCCGCCAGTTCACGCAGGCGCACCATGAAATCTTCGGCACCGGTGCTGACCATTTCCTCGGCGGCCTGGGCGGCGCCCTGGCGGCTCTTGAGGTTCTCGGCAACCACCTCATGCAGATCGTCGACGCTATAGAGGTAAACGTCGTCCAACTCGCCGACTTCAGGCTCAATATCCCGGGGAACGGCGATATCCACCATAAAAATCGGCTTGTGCTTGCGCAGCTTCAATGCGCTTTCGACCGCGCCCTTGCCAAGAATCGGCAACTGGCTGGCGGTGGAACTGATGACGATATCACTGCGTACCAATTCAGCCGGGATATCCGACAGCAGCACGGCGTGGGCACCGAACTGCTCGGCAAGGATGCTCGCTCGTTCAAGGGTACGGTTGGCGACCACAATGCGTTTCACGCCCAGGTCATGCAGATGACGGGCCACCAGGGTGATGGTTTCCCCGGCGCCAATCAGCAAGGCCTGGCTGCGCTGCAAGTCGCTGAAAATCTGCTTGGCCAGGCTCACGGCGGCAAACGCCACCGACACCGGGTTTTCGCCGATGGCCGTGTCGGTGCGCACCTGCTTGGCGGAATTGAACGTGGCCTGGAACAGCCTGCCCAACAATGGCCCGACAGTGCCGGCCTCACGCGCCACGGCATAAGCGGATTTCATCTGGCCAAGAATCTGCGGCTCGCCCAACACCAGCGAATCGAGGCCGGCCGCCACACGCATCATGTGACGAACTGCCGCATCCTCTTCATGCACATAAGCACTGGCACGCAGGTCATCGAGGCTCAAATGGTGATAATCGGCCAGCCAGCGCAGTACGACATCCGCGCAAAGATGTTCCTGCTCTATATAAAGCTCGCTGCGATTGCAGGTCGAAAGGATCGCAGCTTCGCGGCTGTCGGTGAGCCGGCAGAGCTGCTGCAGGGCCTCAACCAACTGCTCTGGCGTAAACGCCACGCGCTCGCGCACGTCTACGGAGGCAGTCTTGTGGTTAATACCGAGTGCGAGGAAGGCCATTCAATATCGCTGATGATGTCGGGAAGCCGACAATTGTCCTACTTCGAAAGATCCAGAACAACCACCGTCGTCTATTGTCCCTATACCTTATGCCTATCATCGCCCCTTTGTAGGAGCGAGCTTGCTCGCGAAAATCGTCAACGATAACGCGGTAAGCCTGACGCCCAGCGGCGCTCTCAGATTTTTCGCGAGCAAGCTCGCTCCTACAAAGGCAAGGCAAAAGGCAGCAATAGTCGTATTCCGAGTGCCCCGGTTATGTTTGGCCGAAGGCTTGTGTCATGATGATCCGACCGCAGGTTAGTCGTCCTCTTCCTATATGAATAGATCTTCCGCGTTGCTCCTTGCTTTTGTCTTCCTCAGCGGCTGCCAGGTCATGGCACCCGTGTCGCCGGACCCTACGCCGCCGGTAGAAGACAATACCCCCGCACCTGAAAAGCCCAAGGTTTATTCCTCGTTCAGTGAAGAAACGATCTACAGCCTGCTGACCGCTGAACTGGCCGGCCAGCGCAATCGTTTTGATATTGCGTTGGATAATTACGTGACCCAGGCCATCAACACCCAGGACCCAGGCATCTCCGAGCGAGCGTTTCGCATCGCCGAATACCTGGGCGCCGACCAAGCTGCGCTGGACACCTCGCTGATCTGGGCAAAAAACGCCCCGGACGACCTGGAAGCCCAACGTGCAGCTGCGGTGCAATTGGCACGTGCGGGCCGTTATGACGACTCCATGGTCTATATGGAGAAAGTCCTGCAGGGTAAGGGCGACACGCATTTCGACTTCCTCGCGCTGTCGGCCGCCGACACCGATCAGGACACGCGCAATGGCCTGATGAAAAGTTTCGACCGCCTGCTGCAAAAACACCCGAAGAACAGCCAGCTGGTGTTCGGCAAGGCCCTGCTGTTGCAACAGGACGACGAAGCCGACGCCGCGCTTAAGTTACTGGAGCAGAACCCACCGGAAGACGGCGAGATTGCGCCGATCCTGCTGCGCGCACGCCTGCTGCAAAACCTCAACCGCGGCAAGGAAGCGATTCCGCTGTTGGAAAAAAGCATCAAGAAATATCCGGACGACAAGCGCCTGCGCCTGACTTACGCACGCATGCTGGTAGAGCAGGACCGCATGGAGGACGCCAAAGTGCAGTTCGCCAACCTGGTCCAGCAATACCCGGACGACGACGAACTGCGTTATTCCCTGGCACTGGTGTGCCTGGAAGCCAAGGCCTGGGACGAGGCCAAGGGCTACCTGGAAGAACTGATTGAACGCGATAGCCACGTAGACTCGGCACACCTGAACCTCGGCCGCATCGCCGAAGAGCGCAACGACCCGCAGGCCGCCTTGCTGGAATACGCCCAGGTCGGACCCGGCAACGACTACCTGCCCGCCCAACTGCGCCAGGCCGACATCCTGATGAGCAACGGCCGCACCGACGAGGCGGAAAAACGCCTGGCTGCGGCCCGCGATGCCGAGCCGGACTACGCTATCCAGCTGTACCTGATCCAGGCCGAGACCTTGTCGGCCAACAAACAGGGCGAACGCGCCTGGAAGCTGCTGCAACAAGCCTTGCTGCAATACCCTGACGATTTGAACCTGCTGTATACCCGCGCCATGCAGGCGGAAAAACGCAATGACCTGGCCCAGTTGGAAAAAGACCTGCGCCTGATCATCAAGCGCGACCCGGACAACGCCATGGCACTCAATGCCCTGGGCTACACCTTGTCCGACCGCACCACGCGCTACGCCGAAGCCAAGGTATTGATCGAGCAGGCCCACCAGCTCAACCCGGAAGACCCGGCCGTACTCGACAGTCTGGGCTGGGTGAATTATCGCCTGGGCAACCTCGACGAGGCCGAGCGTTTGCTGCGCCAGGCACTGGAGCGTTTTCCCGATCAAGAAGTTGCCGCACACCTGGGCGAAGTGCTCTGGGCTAAAGGCAAGCAACGCGAAGCGCGACAAATCTGGGAAAAGTTCCTCAAGGAACAACCCGAAAGCCCCATCCTGCGCAGCACCATCAAGCGCCTGACCGGATCCGAGACCCTTTAAGCTTATGTTCTTGCGCCACATTATTGTTCTCAGCTTCATCGCCTTGCTCGCCGGTTGCGCGGGCATAGGCAGCCGCGAATCCGTTGAAGGCCAGGGCAGCCCTGCGCAATGGAAACAACACAAGGATCAGCTCAGCAGCATCGATGGCTGGCAGATCGAGGGCAAGGTCGGGGTTCGTGCGCCGAAAGACTCCGGCAGCGGCACCCTGTTCTGGCTGCAACGCCAGGACTATTACGACATTCGTCTCTCAGGCCCGCTGGGCCGGGGCGCGGCGCGCCTGACCGGCCGACCGGGGCAAGTGAGCCTGGAAGTGGCCAACCAGGGACGCTACGAAGCGACCTCCCCGGAAGAATTGTTGGAGCAGCAGATCGGCTGGAAACTGCCCGTCTCGCATCTGGTCTGGTGGGTGCGCGGGTTACCGGCGCCTGACAGCAAGAGTCGCCTGAGCCTCAACGGCGACAGCCGTCTGGCCACGCTGGAGCAGGATGGTTGGCAGGTGGAATACCTGAGCTACGTTGAACAGAAGGGTTATTGGCTGCCCGAACGCATCAAGCTGCACGGCACCGACCTGGACGTCACGCTGGTGATCAAGGACTGGCAACCGCGCAAGCTGGGGCAATAACGTGACTGAACGCCTGACCCTGCCCTCGCCAGCCAAACTCAATCTGATGCTGCACATCCTCGGGCGCCGTGAAGACGGCTACCACGAGTTGCAGACGCTGTTTCAATTCCTCGACTACGGCGATGAGCTGACCTTCGCCGTACGCGACGATGGAGTGATCCAGTTGCATACCGAATTCGAAGGTGTGCCCCACGACAGCAATCTGATTGTGAAGGCTGCGAAAAAACTTCAGCAACAATCTGGCACCTCGCTCGGCATCGATATCTGGATCGACAAGATTTTGCCCATGGGCGGGGGTATCGGCGGTGGCAGCTCAAATGCCGCGACCACATTGCTGGGCCTCAACCACCTGTGGCAACTGGGCTGGGACCACGACCGCCTGGCAGCAATGGGCCTCACACTGGGCGCCGACGTCCCGGTTTTCGTGCGTGGGCACGCCGCGTTTGCCGAAGGCGTGGGGGAGAAACTCACCCCTGTAGAGCCCGAAGAACCTTGGTATGTCGTGCTTGTGCCGCAAGTATCTGTAAGTACAGCAGAAATTTTTTCAGATCCGTTGTTGACACGTAACTCTTCTCCCATTAAAGTGCGCCCCGTTCCCAAGGGAAACAGTCGAAATGACTGCTTACCGGTTGTAGCAAGGCGTTATCCAGAAGTACGTAACGCTTTGAATTTGTTAGGTAAATTTACCGAAGCAAAATTAACCGGAACTGGAAGTTGTGTGTTTGGGGGCTTCCCAAGCAAAGCTGAAGCTGATAAAGTCTCGGCCCTTCTTACAGAGACCCTTACAGGGTTTGTAGCAAAGGGAAGCAACGTTTCGATGTTGCATCGCAAGCTGCAAAGTCTGCTCTAAAAGGAATCGAGTGCTGGGCACTCGTTGCAACAGATACAGGGGCGTCGCCAAGCGGTAAGGCAGCAGGTTTTGATCCTGCCATGCGTTGGTTCGAATCCAGCCGCCCCTGCCATTTTCTAATACTCATCCAGGTTACCCTCAGCCTCTAGGTACTGCGCGTGTCCAAGATGATGGTCTTTACGGGGAATGCCAACCCCGATCTGGCTCGACGTGTCGTACGTCAGCTGCATATCCCTCTCGGTGACATCTCTGTCGGTAAATTCTCCGACGGCGAAATTACAGCCGAGATCAATGAAAATGTCCGCGGTAAAGACGTCTTCATTATTCAGCCGACCTGCGCTCCGACCAACGATAACCTGATGGAACTCGTCGTGATGGCTGATGCCTTCCGCCGCTCCTCAGCGACTCGAATCACAGCTGTAATCCCTTACTTTGGTTATGCCCGTCAGGATCGCCGTCCGCGCTCCGCACGTGTGGCTATCAGCGCGAAAGTCGTTGCTGACATGCTGACCGTGGTGGGTATCGACCGTGTTCTCACGGTTGACCTGCACGCTGACCAAATCCAGGGGTTCTTCGATATTCCGGTAGATAACATCTACGGCTCCCCCGTCCTGGTGGATGACATCGAAGACCAGCGCTTTGAAAACCTGATGATCGTGTCCCCGGACATTGGCGGCGTCGTGCGTGCACGGGCTGTTGCCAAATCCCTGGGCGTGGACCTCGGAATCATCGACAAACGCCGTGAAAAAGCCAATCACTCTGAAGTGATGCATATCATCGGTGATGTCGAAGGGCGTACCTGTATTCTGGTTGATGACATGGTCGACACCGCCGGCACCCTGTGCCACGCGGCCAAAGCCTTGAAAGAGCACGGTGCGGCAAAAGTCTTCGCCTACTGCACGCACCCTGTGCTGTCGGGCCGAGCGATCGAGAACATCGAGAACTCTATGCTGGACGAACTGGTGGTGACTAACACCATCCCGTTGTCCGCTGCTGCTCAAGCCTGTTCGCGTATCCGTCAACTGGATATCGCACCGGTAGTTGCCGAGGCGGTCCGCCGCATCAGCAACGAAGAATCGATCAGCGCGATGTTCCGTTAAGGGTCAAACCTTCAGAGCACCTCACTGACGAAAAGCGCCCCGCCCCAACATTCTGTTGGGGCGGGGCTTTTTTGCCCATATCGCCTTTAGCGCTGGTCGCAAACGCTGGGGCGAATGTGGTTATTTTGGAGATACAACATGAACGATTTTACCCTGAATGCTGAAGTGCGTTCCGACCTGGGGAAAGGTGCGAGCCGCCGCCTGCGTCGTCTCGCAAGCCTGGTTCCAGCTGTAGTCTACGGTGGCGACAAAGCCCCTGAGTCCATCAGCATGCTGGCCAAAGAAGTAGCCAAACTGCTCGAAAACGATGCTGCCTACAGCCACGTTATCGAACTGAACGTTGGCGGCAAGAAGCAGAACGTTATCATCAAGGCCCTGCAGCGCCACCCTTCCAAGGGCCACGTACTGCACGCTGACTTTGTACGCGTTGTAGCCGGTCAGAAACTGACCGCTATCGTGCCTGTACACTTTGTTGGTGAAGAAGCTCCGGTCAAGAAAGGTGGCGTTGTTTCCCACACTGCTACCGAGCTGGAAGTAAGCTGCCTGCCGAAAGACCTGCCTGAATTCATCGAAGTCGACCTGTCGGCTGCTGAAATCGGCACCATCATCCACCTGTCCGACCTCAAAGCCCCTAAAGGCGTTGAGTTCGTTGCACTGGCTCACAACGACGACAAGGCTGTTGCCAGCGTCCACGCGCCACGTGTTGTAGCAGAAGATGAAGCCGGCGAAACCGCTGCTGAGTAATAGACTCTGCAACGAAGGAGCTTGAGGGAACATCGCGGACCGAAACGTAGCGAGAAAGCGGGCGATAACGCGAAGTTTATCTCTGGATAAGTGAGCTCCTGTCGTCCACTTTCGCCGCACGCCGGTGTAGCGATGTTATCCACAACTCCAAAGGAAGGGCCCCTGTCGTGACTGCCATCAAACTGATCGTTGGCCTGGGAAATCCAGGCGCCGAATACGAACAGACCCGGCATAACGCAGGGGCCCTTTTTGTTGAGCGCATCGCCCACGCCCAAGGCGTCAATCTTGTGGCCGATCGCAAATATTTCGGCCTGACCGGGCGCTTCTCGCACCAGGGTCAGGATGTTCGTCTGCTGATTCCCACCACCTACATGAATCGCAGCGGCCAGGCTGTCGCGGCGCTTGCGGGTTTCTTCCGGATCAAACCCGAAGAAATTCTGGTGGCCCATGACGAACTGGACCTGCCACCCGGGGTTGCCAAGCTCAAGCAAGGCGGCGGGCATGGTGGGCACAACGGCCTGCGCGACATCATCACGCAGTTGGGCAATCAGAATACTTTTTACCGTCTGCGGCTCGGCATTGGCCACCCAGGCGTTGCCAGTATGGTTTCAAATTTCGTCCTGGGTCGTGCGCCACGCGCCGAACAGGAAAAACTCGATGCCAGCATCGATTTTGCCCTCGGCGTGCTGCCGGATATCTTCGCCGGTGAATGGAACCGCGCGATGAAAAACCTGCACAGCCAGAAGGCCTGACTCTTACCCGAGGGGAAACACCATGGGATTCAATTGCGGCATCGTCGGCCTGCCCAACGTCGGCAAATCCACCCTGTTCAACGCCCTGACCAAGTCCGGTATTGCGGCGGAGAACTTCCCCTTCTGCACCATCGAACCCAACAGCGGTATCGTGCCGATGCCGGACCCACGCCTGGAGGCTTTGGCGGCAATCGTCAACCCCAAGCGCATCCTGCCGACCACCATGGAATTCGTCGACATCGCCGGTCTGGTTGCCGGCGCATCCAAAGGCGAAGGCCTTGGCAACAAGTTTCTGGCCAACATCCGCGAAACCGATGCCATCGCCCACGTGGTCCGCTGCTTTGAAGACGAAAACGTGATCCACGTCTCCAACAGCGTCGACCCGAAACGTGACATCGAGATCATCGACCTGGAACTGATCTTCGCCGACCTCGACAGCTGCGAGAAGCAGCTGCAGAAAGTCGCTCGCAACGCCAAGGGTGGTGACAAGGACGCCGTGGTCCAGAAGGGCCTGCTGGAGCAGTTGATCGCTCACTTCACCGAAGGCAAGCCGGCACGCAGCCTGATGAAGACCATGGGTACCGACGAGAAGGCCGTGATCAAGGGCTTCCACCTGCTGACCACCAAGCCAGTGATGTACATCGCCAACGTCGCCGAAGACGGCTTCGAGAACAACCCGCTGCTCGACGTGGTCAAGGTCATCGCCGAGGAAGAAGGCGCCATCGTCGTTCCGGTGTGCAACAAGATCGAAGCAGAAATCGCCGAGCTCGATGACGGCGAAGAAAAGGACATGTTCCTCGAGGCCCTGGGCCTGGAAGAGCCTGGCCTGAACCGCGTGATCCGTGCCGGCTACGAGATGCTCAACCTGCAGACCTACTTCACCGCCGGTGTCGAAGAAGTTCGCGCATGGACCGTCAAGGTCGGTGCTACTGCGCCACAGGCCGCCGGCGTGATCCATACCGACTTCGAAAAAGGCTTCATCCGCGCCGAAGTCATCGCCTATAACGACTTCATCCAGTACAAGGGTGAAGCCGGAACCAAGGAAGCCGGTAAATGGCGCCTTGAAGGCAAGGACTATATTGTCAAGGACGGCGACGTCATGCACTTCCGTTTCAACGTCTAAGCTCGCGCTCTAGACCCTGTACCGAACAAAAAAAGCCGATGCATTGCATTGGCTTTTTTGTGGCTGCTTGTTTCAGTATTCGGACCATGTACAAATTCAGCTTATGAAAAAAACACTCAGCTAGAGCCCAAAAACAACTTACCCACCTAATCCTTCCGCCTTTAAGTTTTGTCCTACGCCAAACACACTATAACTACCAAAAAAAACACTTGAATAAAACATCGTACTGAAATAGCTGATGATTTTCGCGTTACCTTTTCAGCTTTTTCACATTAACAGGCACGATGACTTTTTTGATTATTTAGGCTCTACTTGCTCCACGCCAACAGCGTTCTATCAACAGTGAAGTGATAGCGATAGTGGAGCAACTGGACTATGTCAGCTTCGTACACAATAACAAATGAGACATACCTCCCCTCCGTTGAAGCCTTGGACATCGAGCGTACACTTAAGAATACGGCCGCGCTCGATATCGATATTTTGTTGCTGGGAGAAACCGGTACCGGCAAGGATACCCTGGCCCAACGGGTCCATCGTTTGTCGGGGCGACGAGGTCATTTTGTTGCGGTGAACTGCGCCGCTATTCCGGAAAGCCTTGCAGAGAGCCAACTATTCGGCGTCAACAGCGGCGCCTACACGGGAGCCGTGCAGTCACGTGCGGGCTTTATCGAAGCGGCACATTTGGGCACCTTGTATCTGGATGAAATCGACAGCATGCCGCTTTCCATGCAAGCCAAGCTGCTACGTGTGCTGGAGTCACGAGGCGTCGAGCGGCTGGGTTCCACCCGATTCATACCGGTGGACATGCGAGTCATCGCCTCTGCGCAGCAATCCCTGCAGGAGATGGTCGAGCAAGGGAAGTTCAGACGCGACCTGTATTTTCGCCTGAGCGTGGTGAACATCAATCTACCGCCACTGCGCAACCGCCGTGACCGAATCGTCCCGATGTTCCTGAGTATGATTCAAGAGGAAGCCGAGCACTACAAGTGCCTGGCCCCAAACCCTTGCAGCGAGCTGGTTCAACAGTTGCTGTGCCACCCTTGGCTGGGAAATGTACGTGAACTGCGCTCCACCGCTAAACGTTTCGTACTGGGACTGGCGCCGCTATCAGGCTCCCCCTCCAACGCCACGAACGAGCCAACGAACCTGAAAGAGCGCCTGCAGCAGATCGAGAAGGCTCTGATTGAAGAGTCTTTGCGTCGCCATTCCTACTGTGTGGACGAGGTGGCGGCAGAGTTGGGCATGGCGAAGCGAACGCTCTACTATCGGATGAAACAGTTAGAAATACAGTAGCCGAACTGTCCAGCCGATATTCACCGAAGAAACCTCCAGATACATCCTCCAAGTAAACACCGGAACCATTTTCGAGCCTGAACCACATAAGTACGAGCCTGATATATTTAGTGCCTATTGGAAGTACCAATATTGCAACTAGAAAAACACGCTCACCTTTCATTCCTTAACTAGTGGAGTTTCACTATGGGCAATGTTTCTGGCGTCAGTGCAAGTACCTACCAACCCCCTATGGAAAGCTTCGGCGGAGGAGAAAACGAAGACCTTAAAAAAGAAAGGAAAGCAGCGGCCCGCGAATCTTTGAAGGATAGCATCGAGGCTTTCAAGATCACCGAGCAGAAAAAAAACATCGACGCAATACGTTAAAACGCTTGACCGCCCTTTTCATTAAAAGGGCGGTTTTCCCCAAGAGGTCTATATGAAAATAGAAGTCGACGTATTACGCGAATATCAAAGCGGCCTGACAACCCGTAGGTCCCCTACCCCGCCTACGCCCCAAGGCGAAGACGTGAGCTTTTTCAGCTCGCAATTGGAACCCTCGATGCAACGGGTTAGCGCCGCGCCGACATCGAATGCCCTGACCGACGCTTTGCAGCATCTGGACAAGGCGAAAAGTGGCATGAGCAAAGGCCTCAAGGACTTCAACAATGAGTTCAAGGAAAAAAATCGACTCAATTATGCCTCCCATCTTTCAGACTCCGTCCTGCTGACCCAAACCCTGGTGAAGTGCGTCGGCAAGGGCGCGCAATGCCTCGAAAAAGTCAGCAACCTGCAGTAGGAAAAAATGATTCGTTTTCTCTCGATCGGACTCGTTCTCTCGCTGTCGCTGATACTGGGCGGCTGCAGTGAAAGTGTCGAACTGCATCGCCAACTGTCCGAACAAGACGCCAATGAAGTCATCGCGGAACTGGCTGACAAACACATACGCGCACAAAAAGTGCCTGCCAAGGACGGTGTGGTGATCCGGGTCAATGTAGCCGACATCAGCCGCGCCGTTCGCACGCTTGAAGCCGTAGGGCTGCCCAAGGTCGCCCGCGCCACAATGGGAGATACTTTCCGCAAGGAAGGCGTCATCTCCACGCCGCTGGAAGAACGTGCCAGGTACATCTACGCCCTGTCCCAGGAGCTGGAGGCGACCCTGTCAAACATCGATGGCGTCATCGTCGCTCGCGTGCACGTCGTGCTGCCCGAACGCGTGGCTCCCGGTGAGCCCGTCCAACCTGCTTCCGCCTCGGTGTTCATCAAGCATGACCCGCGATTGGAGCCCGACAGTATCAGGGCCCGTGTACGCAGGATGGTAGCCAGCAGCATTCCCGGCATGAGCACTGCATTGGATAACGCGCAAAAGCTCACGGTCGTTTTCGTGCCGGCTTCGGTCTATCAGGAACAACAACGATTGATCTATTTCGGCCCTTTCCTGATCCCTGAGGAGGACGTCGGTTTTTGGCGCACCAGTGTCGGCCTATTGATTGCCGGCGCGATACTGACGCTGGTCGCTGTGCTGTTTTGGCGTATCAGAGTCCAACGGTCAAGGCCAGCTGTAGCCCCGGCTCAACTGTCGAATGAGTGATCACCTGGCTTGGGCACAATGGTGGGCCAACCCCTGGCAGTCTTCGCACCCGGACGCAACCAGCGCCCACGTCTATGACGCAGTGCTGCCCTTGTGTCGCAGCCGGCCCGGGCTGGCATGTGCCGCCTTGGGCATAGAGCCGTGCCTGCCTCCTGCCCCCTGTGCAACGGTGCTTGGATTGGCACTGGCATCACCGGAGCAGATTGATCTGGCGGTCGCGCTACTGGACTTAACGTGCCATCCCAACCTCCACAGCCCCCTGTGCGACGAACACCGCAAGTGGTGCGAGCGCCTTGCCAAGGCGCTGCACCCCGAGGCCTTGCTGCAACCGGACGATGATCCACTGCAACTGCTGCGGGCCTGGGTCAAACCAGCTGTATGGCAGCGTCTTCGGTTGCGCCTGGCCCCCGATCGTGTGCAGTCAATTGAAAGGACATACCTGTCACTTGACGACGCCCATGGCCGGCTCAATACGCTTTGGCAAGCGATTGCCTGGCGTATTGCCGCGACGAATAGCGAAGTCACGCATCATTAACCGCAACAAATCAGAGCCGTGTCCATGCTGACCCTACGCAAAATTGAGCTGCACAACGGTGCCCCCGGGCAGCCAAAGGTTTTGATCACCCGGCAGATGCTTGCCGATTGCTCACGGCACGGGCAGATACTGGGTAGCGCCCAGGCCCAAGCCGAAGAACTCTTGCGCCAGGCGGCCGAACATCGCGAAGAACTGCTTGAACAGGCCAGTCTCGACTTCTGGTCACGTGCCAACGCGCAACTCAGCGCCTGGGAGCGCCAGCGCCAGGAGATGTGCGACAACCTCGAGCACTACGCCACGTCCATCGCCAACCAAGCCTTCCACTGCCTGTTGGAGGAAGTGCCTCAGCCCCAACGCCTTTCGGCATTGATCAAACAGCTGGTAGCGACGCAAATCCCCCCGATCAAGGCAACGCTGGTTTGCCACCCCCTTGAGCACGATCACATCGCCCAAGCCCTGGCCAAGCTGAACGTTACGCTTTGGAGGCTTCGCCCTGATGAACAGGTCAAACCTCAAACATTGCTGTTGGAAACAGACGAAGGCGACTTTCGCATCGACTGGGCATCGATGCGCGAAATTTTGTTGGCGAGCGCGTAGGAAACATCAACGAAACGGCAGTGAAGGCAGCGATATCTTTAAAAAACATGTCCGCCGATGGAACTGGTAGCAAACAACCCGCCACACAGTTCAGACACATCTGGAGTAAAACTCATGGACTTCTACGGAAACCTGAACGCTCACCTGTTGAAACAGGTTCAATCTGATACCAAGCGTGTGAATACTGCCTATAAAGACACGGAAGCGTTCGATGGCGACATCGAATATTTCAGCGATCTCGTGAAACAACAGAAACTCTCCATCATCGCTTTCAACGAACAAGTTCGCTCCAGGCATACGCTGCTCAAGACAGCTCTGGATGGTGTGCAGTAAGTTGCACGCACTCATTGGCGGCTGGTTGAACGGCCAAGAAGAGCAGCTCACATTGTTCGAGAATGACGACGAAATCAACTTTCGGCGTGTCTCGAACAAACTGCTGATAGAGGTCCAGTTGACAAAGGCGGGCGCGGACAACGCCTCGCTACGGACTTGGATGCGCCTGGGGGGCCCCAGCCTGAGCTATTTTCACGGTGCTCTGGCGCAGTCACCCTTCACCGGTGCTCTTTGGCTTGTTCAATGTGTGGAGATGGGCCACGGCGAACAGCCCGTGAAGTGCCTCGAATCCCTTCTTAACCAACGCGACACTTGGCGCGCCATCGTTGCGCGCCAGGCCCGGCCTGCACGCGCATTCGTTCCCACGTCACTGCGCTCGATACCGCACTAACAAGAGACCTTCCCATGCCTGATAAAATCGACAAGCACAAATGCTTGCGCCCTCACCTATCTACTACCACACGTCGCGCCGCCTGGGGCTGGCTCATCATGCTACCCGGATGGCTGCTGCCGTTGGACAACACATTGGCCGCCATTCCGCCCGAATGGAAAAACACTGCCTACGCTTATGAAGCACAGCATAAGCCCGTACGCGAAGTGCTGGAGGATTTTGCCCAGACATTTGGCACGCAACTTCAAGTTGAGGGTCTGCTCGAAGGTAACGTCAATGGCAAGATACGCGCCAATACGCCGCAGTCATTGCTCGACCGGCTTGGGGTCGAGCACCGTTTCCAATGGTACATGTACAACAACACACTCTATGTCAGCACCCTCGACCAGCAAGAGTCCGCGCGCCTGGAGGTCTCGTCCGAGACCATTTCCGATCTCAAGCAGGCGCTCACCGACATAGGCCTGCTCGACAGTCGGTTCGGCTGGGGCGAGTTGCCGGAGGACGGTGTCGTGCTGGTCTCCGGCCCCAAGGTTTATATCGAACAGATCAAGCGATTCAGCAGCCAGCGCCGTTCCGCGGATGAAAAACAGAGCGTGTTGAGCTATCCGCTCAAATTCGCCAGCGCGGCGGATCGCCAGATGGAATACCGTAACGAAAAAATCATCATCCCTGGTGTAGCCACCATGCTCCGCGGGTTGCTGGAGCCGCGCTCACCCTCGACATCTTCGGCGCAGGCACAACGTTCCACCACCCAGCCCCCTTTCGTTACCCCGCTGGCTCCACGCCTGAACAACCCGTTGTTGGGGCAAATGCTCGGGTCGTCCGCGACAAACGGGGTGAACGGCTCGCCCGATGCAGGCATCTCAATCACCCCGCGGGCCCCCGTCAGCCCAGCCCGTATCCGCGTCGAAGCCGACTTACGCAATAACGCCATCCTGATTTATGACGTGCCGGAACGGCAGGCGATGTACCGAGAGCTAATTACCCAACTCGATGTGGCGCGTAAACTGGTCGAAATCGATGCGATCATCCTCGATATCGAGCGCACGCAACTACGCGAATTCGGGGTGAAGTGGGGCTTTCAGAACAGTCGCTTCAGTGGCGGAGCCGATGTGGCTCCCGGCAACACTCAGTTGACCATTAGAAACCGTGACCGCTTCGAGGCTGACATACGCGCACTGGAGGCCAAGGGCCTGGCAACCATGGTGTCCAATCCGTCAGTGCTGACGCTGGAAAACCAGCCAGCAGTGATCGATTTCAACCGAACCCAATACCTGTCTCGCGGCAGGGAAAACGCAACGATTCTACCGATTACCGTAGGGACCAGCTTCCAGGTAGTGCCACGCGTGATTACTAGCCGTGGAGGCCACCAAATCCAGCTGCTGGTAGATATCGAGGACGGTAACTTCGAAGAAGCCAACCCCACCCCCGACAGCTTCGATGTGCGCCGAGGCAAGGTCAGCACCCAGGCCATCATGGCGGAAAAACGCTCACTGGTAGTCGGCGGTTTCCATGTCACCGAAAGCACGGACAGACTCAGCAAGGTACCGCTGCTGGGTGATATCCCGCTATTAGGCAAGGCACTGTTTTCCTCGACTGAACGACAGAACAATCGACGTGAACGCTTGTTCATCCTCACGCCCCGCGTCATTGGCGACCAGGCCGACCCGTCACGCTACCTGCCGCAAGCCGACCAGGTCGAATTGCAGGCCGCTCTCGCGCCACTGGTCAGGCGCTATGACCCTCACCAGCCGGTGATCAAGCGCAGTGACATTATCAGCACCCTGGCGCACTTGGTCAGCGGTGAGGTGCCCAAGGCCTTCAAGGCAGCGCCGATGCCCCTGGGGCTGAACACCCTATGCAGCACTCGCAACTTGCTGGCGCTGAACACCGAACGCAGCCAGTGGTATACCGGCTCGCAGTACAACGTGGCAGTGGTCGTGCTGCGCAACCAGTTCAATCGCAATGTGCGCATCGACGAAAAGGAATGCAGTAATGCACAAACCCTGGCCGTCAGTGTCTGGCCACGGGCCTGGCTCAAGCCAGGCGAAGAAGCAGAAGTGTTCATCGCCATGCGCCCGGTGGTGAAGGATGAACACCTCAGCGTGCCCCGCCCCTCTCTGATCACTCCAACCCAGAAGGCTAAGCCATGAAACACCGCTTGCTATACGCCTCACTGATCGGCGCGGCACTGCTCGTCGTCGGCTGTACGCCCACCTGCAAGGGCGACTCCTGCTCACGCCCCCAATCGACCGAGGATAAGCTGGTGATCTGGTGGCCGCCGCAAATGCGCGTCGAACCCGGCCCCGCGGGGGAACGGGCGGACTATCAGACAGTGTCACTGGAACGATGAGCGCTCAAGGAATGCCGGACGATCAGCGCCAGGTCTTCCTCGACAGCCTGGTGGGCGGCTCTGCCGCTCACCTGACACTCGCTCCAGGCGTGACAGTCAGTGGCATGCAGGCCGGAGCCTGCCAAGGACTGGCCCTGCACGTGACACGCGAAACATTGCGACCGTTACAATTACAGCAGGTGCTGGAGCGTCGTTTCGAGCAAGCCGTGACATTCGATGGTTGCTTCATCTACATCGACGCGCAGGACGCCCTGGTGATCTGGCATGCGCTGCCCCCGCAGCGCACCCTGTTCGACAGGATCCTCAGCCGAATGTTGTCGCTGGCCAGCCTTGTAACCCTGGATGCACGCACCCCGCGCTAGTCAACGTAGATCAAGCTCTGGCAACTCCAGGGTCTCACGCTTGGCTTCATCATCAAGCTCGCGCAAGGTACGGTAGATCAACGCCACGGCTTGCAAGGTTTCGCGAGGAATATTCGCCCCCAGCTTCTTCGTATACAGCGTACGCGCCAGCCAGACGCACTGGATCACGGGAACATCCGCCCTCTTGGCCCGGGCGATCAACGCACGGGCGTTATCATCGGTCCCTTTCTCCACCAACAAAGGCAACGGCGTTTCGCCGGCACGGTAATACAAAGCCACGGCAAAGTGCGTCGGGTTGACCACCAGCATGTCGGACTCCTCCAGCTTGGGCAGCTTGACCTTCGGCTCCTCCTGGGCCAATTGCTGTGCCAAGGCGCGGCGTTGTCCCTTCACATGCGGGTCGCCTTCCATATCCTTGTACTCTTTGACGACTTCCACTTGAGTCATGCGCATGCGCTTGGCAAAGAAGTACTTCTGCATGGTCAGGTCAATAAGTGCCAGCACCAGCAATAACCCCAGGCAGGCATGCAGCAAATGGCGGAATAAAGCGATCAACGCCAGGATATAGCTTTGCAGGTCGCTGGTGGCCAGGTTGATCAATACTCCCAGTGAAGGCCAGATCACCACGTACAGGATCAGGCCCAGGAGCGTCGCCTTGATCACACTCATCAACAGGTTCATCAGTGACTGTACAGAGAACATTTGCTTGAGTTGATTGAGCGGATTGAGACGGTTGAAATCGAGCTTCAGGGTGTCCGGGGCGAACAGGATCCCAAACTGCATCCAACTGCTGACCAGCTTCGTAATAATCGCCACCCCGGCCATCAGCAGCGCGAATGAAAAAAACATCATCACGCCTTCAACCATCACTTCTTCCAGCGCCTGCGGGAAAGGCAGGGTCGAGCGTGAAATCGGCAGCAACATCAACTGCTGAAAACGTTGCAGGCTGGTCTCGGCGGTGAACAAGGCGATCTCAGTGATGGCCGTCAGCACCAGCAGCTTACCCACATCCTGACTTTGGGCGACCTGCCCTTTCTTACGCTGATCACGCAGTTTCTTGGCTGACGCGGGGTGCTTTTTTTCCCCTGAATCACTCATGGTACCGAGACCTTGAACATTACTCCCAGGGAGTGCTTGAGGTCGGTGAGCGAGCCCATGCGCCCGACGATCAGGTCCTGTAACAACGCAAAATACAGCAACAGGATACCAATACCCGCCAGGCACTTGAGGGGCGGCGCCAACGTACTCACCTGTAATTGCTGACTGTAGACCCCAAGCAGCGCAATGCCGAATTCCAACAACAGCAGTACCGCAACGAAGGGGGCGGCATAGAGCACCATGTGCGTAAAGGTGTCCCCGAGCAGGTCGACAAATGTACTGAACCCCTCGGCAGCGGGCAGCGGAAACCACACCGTCGGTGGCCACACCAGGTAGCTGTCCCAGATCACTTGGGTCAACGCTCCCAGCCCCAGGCTGGCCATCAACAGAAAGATCGCCAGTTGCTTGAACAAGTGCCCGACCGGCGTTGCATCCGGCCCCAACGAGGGGTTGAGCTGGCCGCCGGCCAAGGCGCCACGCTGGTTATCCAACAGCGCACCAACCGACTCGAACATCCAAAACGGCATCGACAGCAATACGCCGAGCAAAATCCCCAAGGCCAGCTCTTTCAGAACCAGCCCACCAAGCAGCAGCGCAGAGAGTTCCTGGCCCTCCAGCATCGCATGAACAGCCGGCGCCGGCAGCAGTGCCATGACCATCACGATGGTGTGCCGGGGCATGCCTCGTATATGTTGGAAACAGAATGCCGCCACGAGAAAGGCACAGGGGTAGATACGCGCCATGGCGACCAGCAAGCTGGGCAAATACTCAAGATAAAGCAGCACAGGCGAAACCTCAGTGCAGGGCCGAGCGACCGATCATGTCGAAGGTCACGTTCATCAACTGGACCAATTCCACACCGATCCAGCGACCCGTCATGATCAAAGTGATACCCACTGCCACCAGCTTGATACCGAAAGGCAGCGTCTGGTCCTGCACTTGCATCAGCGCCTGGACCAGGGATGTCATGACCCCTACCACCACCGCCACAATCAGCGGCGGCGCCGTCAACATAACCACCAGCAGCATGCCCTGCTTGAACAGTACGATCGGTTCCATAAGCCACTCAGAGATAGGAAAGGAACAGGCTGTCGAGCAATCGCGACCACCCGGAAACCATCACGAACAAGAGCAATTTGAGCGGCAGGGAAATGGTCATCGGCGACACCATTTGCATACCCAGCGCGAGCAGGAGATTGGAGACGATCAGGTCAATCACGATAAAAGGGATATAGATCAGAAAGCCAATTTCAAACCCCGCCTGCAACTGTGACAGTACAAAGGCCGGCACCAGCAGGATCAGGTCCTCACGCTGGACTTCCTGCGCCATCTGCGCCGGCCACATGCGTGCGGAGTTCTCCAGCAGGTGGGTCAGAATATCCGGGTCAATATTGCGCAACATGAACGTGCGCAACGGTTTGATCGCCTCCGTCCCCGTCTGTTGAAGGGCGCTCACGCTGGTCAGGTCCAGGGGCGAAACCTTGACGATCTCGGCCATCTCGTAACCCACAGGCGCCATGATGAACAGGGTGGCCGCCAGCGCAATGCCGTTGATCGCCATCCCCGGAGGCACCTGCTGCACACCGATGGCGTTGCGGGTGATCATCAACACAATCACGATCTTCAGGAACGCGGTGCAGACGACCAACAACATGGGCATCAACGACAACGCCCCGAGAAATATTGCCAGGACGACCGGATCTATTCCCTGGAAACTAGTCATCGAGAAAAAATCACGCGAGACATCTGCAGCCCCAGCCGCCCGTCCACTTCAACCAACTGGCCCAGGCCGAGAGGGCGGTCTCCGTAATAGAGTCCGGCTGTGCCAGGGGCGTACCCGGAGACACCCAACACCGCGCCTGGTGCAAGATTACGTAATTCGCCGAGCGTCAGATTCAACGTACCGCAACGCACATTGAGCGCCATGCTCAATTCATCGAAGGGTTCATGCCCGAACACATCCGTAACCGCCGTCTCATCCTCATGCCCTGAGTAGGGCTGTGCTGCAAAATCCTCGTCCACAAGCATGTCCTCGAAAGAAGTAAGGGTCAGGCGCATCGGCCCGGATTCGGCGTCAATCCAGCCCACCAGGCGCCGTTTGCCAACCTGTACGTGACCAGTTCCCGACGCACTGAAAAAGGCCTGTTCAAGCACAAGCACGTCACCGGCCCGCACACTGCGCAGCTGGTGCATGGGCAATTGCAGGCGCCCCAGCGTCACATCAATGGCCAGTTGAAACTGCGTCGGCATTGGCTTGGCCATGGAACGCCAAGGCCCCGCCTGGCATAACGCCAGAAAGCTATCGACAGATAGCCACAGGTAGCCGACAACACGGGACGCACCGAGCGTCACGCAGAATCGGCAACCAAAGTTCAAGGGGCGGGTGCCCGGCAGCAAACGCAAATGACCAAACAGCGCCTGCACCTGGGGGCTCAGATGATGCTGGAACAAGGCCCAGAACCAGGCATCCGGATCGTTGCCGGCCTGCGCCAGTGTCACCGGGCATTCCCCCATCAAACTGAACTGCGGTCCCGGCTCACTGAAGGCCAACACCCCGCAGGCGGTTTCAAAACAGAGCGGCTGGACGCCCACAGGGGCGGCACCAGGCTCCATTTTCAACTCGCCACTTGAACCGGCGACCTCGAACGGCATACTCATCCCGTGTCCCAACCGCTGCCGGGCGATCGCGATATCGGCCTTGAATGCAGGAAATATCAGAGGTGGCAGCATCATGCCTGCGCCGAACTGGCCAAGTGCAAACTGACGGGCTGACCCAGGCTCGCAGCCAGCCGCCGCTCACATTGTTGGCGTACACCACTGAGCCAGCGCGCCGAAGCGTCTTGTTCCGCGTCAAGCTCTACGCTCCAGCTGCCTTGCTCTCGACGAATATCGGCATTGATTCGCCCAAGGCGTCCGAGGTGAAAGACCGCCAGCAATGGCCACTGCGAACCGACGAGCATTCGCGGCGCCAACTGCTCGGTCAACGCCTCGATCATGGCGACATCGCCCGACGCTTTGATCCCGTTCAGAGAAGCTCCGTATCCGCCCCCGCCCTGACCGTCATCGTCAAACAACTGGCTAAACAGTCGCCGTTGCTCCCAAGGCACCAAGGCAGTGAACTCGGGGACACGTTCATCACGAGGCTCGCGCGGGCGCTGACGTTCAGGTGTAGTCACTGAAACTTGTTTCATATCGGCTCCTGCCGCAGTAAATCAGACAGCTCTTGAATTTTTTCCACTTGGCGCAAGCATAAGGTGACCTGCTTTTGCGCCTGGTCGACCTGCACCACTTGCGCTTGCTGCTGCCCTTGCAGCCGTAGCAATTGGTGTTCTTCGCGCTGCGTGCCCGCCGACAATTCCTGCTCCTTGGCGCTCCAGTTCTTCAGCGCCTTGAACGTCACCACCTGCCCCTGGTACTCGCTCAATAGTTGCGCACATTGCCGGACCTCTTCCTGGCGAGTCCGCTCGAGCGCCTCCTGCATTTCGCGGATGTGCGCGACCAGCGCTTGCTGAGTCCGTTTTGCTTCGCGCAGCGCACGCTCCGCGCGATCGGCACGATGGCGGCGCAGACGCCGCAAGGTATCAATTTCACCCGATATAACTTCAGAATGGGACATGGGCAGTCAGCTTAGTCAGTTGGTCCATGGTGACGGCTAGCGGTGAAGGTTCTCGCAAGTCCTGGCGCAGAAACCCGTCCACTGCCTGCCGGCTATCGACTGCCAGGTCGGTGAGCGCATCGTTGCCAGACTGATACTCTCCCAACTTGAGCATCAGCTCGATCTGCTGGTAGGCCGACAGCAGGCGCCGCAACGCCGTACCGGCTCGGATATCCGCGGGATCAGCGACATTGCTTAGAATCCGCGAAAGACTGGCCAGAACGTCGACCGCCGGGTAGTGGCCGCGCTCGGCCAACTTGCGTGACAGGACGATATGACCATCGAGCAGCGAGCGAACTTCATCCGCCACGGGATCGTTCATGGAGTCCTGTTCGATCAGCACCGTGTAAATAGCCGTGATCACACCTTCGCGGGTCAACCCGGCGCGCTCCACCAACCGCGGCAACAAGCTGTAGACCGACGGCGGCAAACCACCGCGCCCCAAGGGTTCACCGGCAGCCAGGCCGATTTCGCGTTGCGCCCTGGCGAAGCGGGTCAGGGAGTCGATCAGCAACAACACCCGCTGACCCTTGCGCCGGAAACCCTCGGCCAGCGCGGTTGCCGTGAACGCGGCACGCGCGCGCTCCATGCTTGAACGGTCAGAGGTTGCGCATACCAACACCGCCTTGGCCCGCAACTGTTCATCCAGCTCGTGATCGAGAAACTCGCGCAATTCCCGGCCCCGCTCACCAATCAGACCGAACACGATCACATCGCATTCCACGTTACGGGCGATCTCGGCCAACAAGGTGGTCTTGCCGCAACCGGCACCGGCGAACAGCCCGACACGCTGGCCCTCCCCCAGCGTCATCAGCCCATCAATCGAGCGCACGCCAGTGGCCAGTGCGCGGTTGATCCGCGGCCGTTCCGTAGGCAGGGGCGCCTCGCACAACACCGGGGTCGCATCGGGTACGTCCGCTTCAACGAACGCGCCGGCACCATCCCCCGCAATCGGGCGACCAAAACCATCCAGCACCTGTCCCAACAACTCATCACCGACCCGTACCTGGTGTGGCACCCCCAGCCGCTCAACGCTGGCACCTACGCGCACGCCTTCCAGATTGCCCAGGGCACTGAGCACCGCATCGCGCTGATCGAACCCGATAATCTCGGCCAGCATGTAGTCACCTGGTGTTTTCTCGACCTGGCACAGATCACCGATACGGGCCTGCGGCAATCGGCATTGCAGCAGCATGCCATTCACGCGCTGGATGCGTCCGCGCATCGTGACCGGGGCGAAGCTGCTCAGCGCCTGGGATTGGTTCAATTGCCAAGCCTCCAGGCGCTCCTGCAACGCCCCGTTCACCAGCCCACCTCATAACGTTGCTCGCCGTCGAACACCACTTTGCTGTTGTCGATTAATACCAGGCGCAGGCCATCCACTTCATCGCCCACAAACAGCCGGGTTCCCTCTTCCAGTACCACATGGCCGTTCGGGCCACCGACAATCTGCAAGATCTTGAACGGCAACGTGCCGTCGCGGACCCGCACGCGACTGATCACCGGCACGACGGTATCGAACTGCTCGGCAAAACGGTCGAGCATGCGCGCGATCAGTTCGACTTCTTCCTGGGAAACGACACCATTGAGGGCTATCTGGTCATTGACAATCTGCAAGTTGACACGCTGGAGCAGCTCACGCTCGGTGAGCATCTTCATTAGCTGCTGGCGCACCTCGGAGGGCGAGTCCAACCCTGGTTTCTGAATCACTCCCGGCATCAGCGATGCCTGAGCCTCGCGCTCGCCACTGAAGATAATACCGGCCGCCATGATGATCACGGCGCATAACAGAAGCAGGCTGACCAAGCCTTTTTGCTGCGTCGACGAAATGGACGATAGGGTCAATGGCAACGGGGTCTGGGACTCAGGCTCCGCTACCTGCCTGTCCTGCTTGGGTGCCGGAGCTTGCAGCCAGGGCTGATCGGCCTGGCTGACACACAAGCGGACACTACCAATTACAAACGCAGTGTTGAGCGCCAGATCCCCGATCTGCGCCAACAGTTGCCCATCGCTGCCTTTCAGCAGCCCAGCTTCGGCCTGCACCGACCACCGGCCTTCGGCCAACAGCAGACGCGCGTGATGTTCGGCTATACCAGGATCATCCAGCAAAAGATCAGCATCCGCGTGGGCGCCAAGGCTCCATCGCTCGCCAAACAATGGCAGCGCAGCCCCTTGATGCAAACCGTCCAACACCCGGAGCTCGAACATCAGTACATCCCCCCATACTCTAGCGATGTGTTCATGCCAACGTCCCGTGCATCAACTCGTCCTGGCTGAGATCAAAACGCCCCAGCACCTTGACCTTGGAGTTGCTCCCCAGCTCGGCGAACGACAGCACCGGCACATGGTTGAATTCCTCAAGCAACAAGGTCCGCAAGGGGCTGCGCAGGTCTTGCGCCACCAACATCACGCTTTTAGTTTTGGCTCGGGCACTGAAGGCCTGGTTGAGCAGGCTGACCAGCGCCGCGCTGCTGTCGCTGTCGAGTGCAAAGAACACCCCTGTCTGGGTTTGGCGAAGAGCCTCGCGCAGGGTGTTTTCGGTTTGCGGCGATAACAACCAGGCGTGCAGGCCATCGGCCTCGCTGTACTGGTGAAAGATCTGCGACTTGAGGGCAATGCGCGCATAGTCGGCCAGCGCTTCCGGCTCGCGCTCATGCTGGCCGTATTCGATCAGCGACTCGACAATGAGCCTCACGGCGCGCAGTGGAACCCCTTCGCTGGCCAAGCGTTGCAACACCGCCGAAAAGCGCGATATCGGCATGATGCGTTGCAGTTCCTGCACCAACTCAGGTTGATTGTGTTCAAGCCAACTGAGGATTGCCTTGCTCTCCTGGATCCCCAGGAACTGTGGCCCGCTGAGCATCATCGCCTGCTTCATGCGCTCGACGATCAAGCTTGTCGCACTGAAACGCTCCAACTGCGAGTCATCGAGCAATGGGTCATCCGGTGGCAGCCAGAGCCAGTCCTGTTCATTGCGCTCGGCCAATCCCGGTACACCATGCTCAGGCTCAACCGTAAGCGCAGAGCGAGCCACGGCCACTCGCTGAACCACCGACGCCTTGACCATAGGCACTTCATGCACGCAGAAGCGCATTTCATCGTCGGCCAGTGAGTCATCAATCTCGACCTCAAACGGCGGCAATGTCAGGCCGATATTGGCAACCAGGGAGTTTCGCACCTGGCGGATCCCATGAATGAGGTCCGTCACCTCAGGGGTACCCCGCAAGGCCGAGGGAAACTGCAACAGATAAGGCCGGGACGGATCAAACCCGCGAAGATCCTCCCTGCCGTTTTCTTCGGGCCGCGGCGCCTCAACAGCTTCGGCTTCTGGCTGCGCTTGCCTACGGCGCCGACGGTCGAGGTAATAACCCAGGGCGCCTGTCATCATCGAGATCAGGATAAACACCAGGGTCGGCATGCCAGGCACGATCGCAAACACCAGCATCGCCACCGATGCGATCATCCAGCTCCTGGGTTCGCTGGTCATTTGCCGGGCGATTTCAGCCCCCATGTTCGTGACGCCCTTGTGCCTGTCCGGTGCCACACGGGTAATGATCATGCCGGCGGTCAGGGAGATCAGCAGCGCGGGAATCTGCGCAATCAAGCCGTCACCAATAGTCAATACCGAATACAGCGCCATCGAATCGCCAGCGCTCAATCCGTGCTGGAACATCCCCGTGGAAAACCCACCCAGCAGGTTGACCACCACAATGATCAACCCAGCGATAGCGTCGCCCTTGACGAACTTCATGGCGCCATCCATCGCGCCGAACAATTGGCTCTCGCGAGACAACTGTTCACGCTTGTCGCGCGCTTGCTCGCCGTCGATCAAACCGGCACGCAAGTCACTGTCGATGGACATCTGTTTGCCCGGCATAGCGTCCAGGCTGAAGCGTGCCGCCACTTCGGCAACCCGCTCGGAGCCCTTGGTGATAACCAGGAAGTTGACCAAAGTCAGGATCAGGAAGATGACCATACCCACCGCCAGGTTACCGCCTACCACGAAGTTGCCGAAGGCCTCGACGATATCGCCGGCGTCCTGTTCAAGCAGGATCAAGCGCGTCGTGGCGATCGACAACGCCAGGCGAAACATGGTGGTCAGCAACAGAATCGACGGGAAGGAAGAGAACGCCAAAGGGCCGGGCAAGTACAGCGCCAGCATGATCAACAGACAGGAAATACAGATATTCAGCGCAATCAGGATGTCCACCAGCCAGGTGGGCAGCGGTACGATGAAAATGAACACAATCGCCATGATCACCACGGCGCCCAAGACCTCGGCACGCTGCGCCAGCTTGAGCAGTACGCCATTGATACTGGACAGCACGTTCACGCCAGAATGCTCGAGTCGGTCAAGCGAGGGGTCATGCCTTCTTGACGAGCAAGCTCATCCATCACCAACAGGAAATTATGCAGCGCCTCTTGGCGAGACCGACTATCCGGCCATAGCGCCAGCGGCAGGCTTTGAAACAGCGGGTAAAGCATATTCAGAGACACCAGCGTGGACGTGTTGCCTTCCATGTCTTCGGCCAGGCGCATCACTTCATTTGAGGCAATGCCGGTGCTGGCGTAACCCAGCAGGCGCTGCAGCAGGTTTACCGCATGCAGCTCAGTCGCCAGGTTCTGGGTGAAGTCACGGCAGCTGCACAATACCCCGCTTAATGCCCCGCAACTACGCAGCCCCACCAACAGGGTGCGCAACATTGCCGTAGGCAGAGACGAAACATGGGCCGCGATGTCGGCGGTCAAGGCACTGGCCATCACATTCAGCCCATGGGCAAAACGGTCGTCGCCGTAAACGCCCAGCAGGGCCTGCATCATGCTCGCCAAGGATTGGCGCGTCACCACACTGGCGTAATAGAGCGCGCGCAACGCCTGGCGCTCCTGAGGATCGCCACCGGCCTGCTGCAAGGCCACGGCGATATTCAGGCCTGCCTGGATCTGCCCTTTGAAGCGGATTTCTAACTTGGCAATGGCATCCCGCGCCAGGGCAGCTTCGGACTTGCGCGCTTCAGAATCGGCCTGCTCCAACACCGATTTGAGTACCACAAAGGTACGGGCCGGGTCACCGCCTGTGGATTCCAGCAATGTTTCTACGCTGGGCTGCATCAGCAATTGCAGCCTGATCCGTCGCGCAATCGCCGAAAAACTTTCCTGGGCCGGATGACCCAGCTGCTCATACAACTGCGCGAACGCCTGGACCGGGGGCACACGCACCCCGATTTTGCGTTTGTCCAACGTGCGGCTGTTGGGTTCTACCTCCTGGCTGAATTGCAGAAAAAGCTCATCAACACCTTTGCTCGGCTCAGGCTTGGCGGCCGGGCTAAAGGTGTTCAGTTCCAATCGCGGAGTCGTTGACACTTCGTTGGTAGATTCGACTTTCATGGGCAGGCCAGTACAGGAAGAGATTGTCCCTGTGTGGCAGAGCCCGGACAGATGGTTCCATCGAAATCCGGTCCACCGATAGCGTGAAAAAATCTGCACGAGCCTCTGATGCCTTTTGCAAACTGCTGCACAAAATCGCCACCAACATAAAGTATTTATTCATATAAAACAGCTAGTTAGTAGCAGATTCTCCGTTGGCACAGGCGGTGCAAAAGAGGTAGCCGTCGAAATCATTTCGACAGCGTCTACCTTAAGGAAAACATCATGAATATCCCTATTGGAGCTTTAGCTCACCTTGTTGGCAGCTCGCCTCAATTCATGCTTCACCTGACAGACGACCAACAGAAAAAACTCCGTCGCTTCATTCACAAACGCGTGCTCAACCCGGAAGATGCGGATGACCTTCTACAACTGACTTACTTGGAGGCCTGGCGCAATCGCGAGCGCTTCAGTGGCACTGCAACGCTCAGCACCTGGATGTGCGGCATTGCGCAGAACCTGATCCGCAATCACTTTCGACGCTTGTATGCCAAGCCCGCGCATTGCGAGTTCGATGAGTCGCTGTGGCACGGCCAGGAAGAAAACAACAGTCTGGACTGGGAGTTTGAGATCAATCGTCGCCTGGAAAACACCTTGAGCGCTATTGATCACTTGCCGACCGAGATGCGCAAAACGTTATATGCCTCACTGGAGACCGATGGCAGCTACCAAGATACCGCCGACGTATTGGACATACCTATCGGCACCGTTCGCTCACGCCTGTCCCGGGCACGTGAGCAACTCAAGCGGGTCACGCACAACACAATGCCTCAGTAACCTGGTTTAACCGGTCAAGCGTTGGGCGACAGGGATATCTGCCCAACATCGTCAGGCCAGGCGCATTGCCGAACGAGCCAAAGCGTATCCGGCGCGGCCTCGGCAGCGACCAACACGATCCATGCCGCCTCCACGGATAATCAGAGCCGTGCCTGTAGAGAATTGGATTGACGAATGAGAGGCGCGCCCCCCTGCCGCCCGTCGCCAAAAGCGGCGCTTTCCTTTAAACAGTTGAAAGCGTAGAAAAATTTTCTATAAAAAGGCTTGACGCATTGCCGTTCCAGGCGAATAATGCGCGCCACTTGGCTACATAGCTCAGTTGGTTAGAGCATAGCATTCATAATGCTGGGGTCCGGGGTTCAAGTCCCTGTGTAGCCACCAAGTACTAAAAACGGCTTACCGAAAGGTAGGCCGTTTTTTATGCGTGCAAAAAAATTCCCCAACTGTGTTTTGACGCTCCACCACCCCACTGTTAGTGTCCAGCCTCTCTTCACACACGGAGTGCCTCACGGTGAAACTGGATATCTACCAGGTCGACGCCTTCAGCCAACACCCCTTCGGCGGCAACCCAGCGGCGGTGTGCCCGCTCACCGAATGGCTGCCCGATGAGCAACTGCAGAATATCGCTGCGGAAAATAACCTCTCCGAAACCGCATTCTTCGTCCCCCGTGGCGACTTCTATGAGTTGCGCTGGCTCACGCCCGAGGTCGAGGTGGACCTGTGCGGCCACGCCACGTTGGCGGCGGCATGGGTATTGATCCATAAGCTGGCCGATGCACCCGAAGTGCTTCGTTTTGCCACCCGCAGCGGCGAGTTGCGGGTGACACGCAATGGCGATGAATTGGCGATGGATTTCCCGGCCAAACAGCCTGAGTGCTGCGAGCCACCGAGCGGAATGTTGAGTGCGTTGGGAATTGAAAATGCCGAGGTGTTTGGCACCGATGACTACATCGTGCTGGTGGAAGATGAAGCGCAGGTGGCGGCGCTCACGCCGGATTTCGCACGACTTAAGGGCCTGCCTAAACGCGGGATTGCAGTCACCGCCAAAAGCACTCGGTTTGACTTTGTCTCGCGCTGGTTCGGGCCGAATGTTGGGGTCAATGAAGACCCGGTCACCGGCTCGGCGCACACCTCGTTGGCACCGTTCTGGGCCGAGCGCCTGGGTAAATCGCAGTTGACCGCCGAGCAAGGCGGCCAGCGCAAGGGCCAGTTGCGTTGTGAACTTAAGGGTGAGCGCGTGATTATTTCCGGTAAGGCCGTGCTGTATATGCAAGGCACGATTTATCTGTAAAAAGCAGTTCCCCAAGGACAACAGACCCTTCTCAAAATGAACGGAGTTCAGCGCGTGTTTTTGATTTCCCGCCGCCACCTGACGGTCATCGCGACAGCCCTGGCCCTTGCGGCCTGCCACACTGCCGTCAACGAACTACCACCGGCTCCGGAGCTGGGTTCGGGCTATCGCACCGACCTGAGCACCCGCCACGCCGAACGCCACATGGCCGCCGCCGCCAACCCGCTGGCCGCCGAAGCCGGGCGTGAGATGTTGCGCCAGGGCGGCTCGGCCATCGATGCGGCGATTGCCATGCAAGCGGTACTGACCCTGGTGGAACCGCAGTCTTCCGGTATTGGCGGCGGTGCGTTCATCATGCTGTGGGATGGGCAAAAGGTGCATGCCTACGACGGCCGCGAAACCGCGCCGGCGGGTGCGACCGAGCGCCTGTTCCTGAACGCCGACGGCACGCAGATGGCCTTCACCGATGCACAGATTGGCGGGCGCTCGGTGGGCACGCCGGGGGTATTGCGCGCGCTTGAGATGGCGCACAAAAAGAGCGGCCACCTGCAATGGGCCAAGCTGTTTGAGCCGGCGATTCGCCTGTCGGAGCAAGGCTTCGCTATTTCCCCGCGCTTGCACAGCTTGATCGCAGCTGACCGCTTTATCGCACAATCGCCGGAAATGGCGGCGTACTTCCTGAATGCCGACGGCTCGCCAAAAGCCACCGGCACGCTGCTGAAAAATCCAGCGCTGGCCGCGGTGTTCAAGCGCATCGCCAAGGAAGGGCCGGACGCGCTGTACCATGGGCCGATTGCCGATGAGATTGCACGCAAGGTGCAGGGCAATCGCAATGCCGGCAGCTTGTCCGTGGCCGACCTCAAGAGCTACAGCGCCAAGGAACGTGCACCGTTGTGTACCGACTACAAACAATGGAAGGTCTGCGGCATGCCGCCGCCTTCCTCGGGCGGGATTGCCGTGGCGCAGATCCTTGGGACTTTGCAGGCACTGGAAACCCGCGACCCTCGCTTGGCTATCGCACCGATGACACCGATCAAGAGTGCCTCGCCAGCCGGGCTTGAGCCGACACCCGAAGCGATACATTTGATTGCCGAGGCCGGGCGCCTGGCCTTTGCCGATCGTGCGCTGTACGTGGCCGATGCGGACTTTACCCCCGTACCGGTTGCCGGTCTCGTCGCGCCCAATTACCTGGCCCAGCGCGCCGCGCTGATCGGTGAACGCAGCATGGGCGTGGCCAAGCCCGGCCAACCCGCTGGCGTGCAGGTGGCCTATGCGCCAGACCGCTCGCCGCTGCGCATCTCCACCTCGCAAGTGGTGGCGGTGGACGATCAGGGCGGAGCGGTGTCGATGACCACCACGGTGGAAGCGGCGTTCGGTTCCCATGTGATGGTGCAGGGCTTTTTGCTCAACAACCAGATGACCGACTTCTCGTTCATTCCCGAAGAAAACGGCCAGCCTGTAGCCAACCGCGTGCAACCCGGCAAGCGCCCGCGCTCAGCCATGGCGCCGACCTTGGTGTTCGACCGCCAGACGGGTGAGCTGCTCGCTACCGTCGGTTCACCAGGCGGTTCGCAGATCATCGAATACGTGAGCAAATCCCTGGTAGCCATGCTCGACTGGAAACTTGATCCCCAAGCAGCCATCAGCCTGCCAAATTTCGGCAGCCGCAACGGGGCCACGGAGTTGGAAACTGGTCTGTTCAGCCCCGCGCTGAAACAGGCACTCAAGGACAAAGGTCATGCCCTCAGCGAAATCGAGATGACCAGCGGCGTGCAGGCCATCGTGCGCACAAGGGATGGCCAGGGCAAGGTGTCGCTGAGCGGCGGCGCCGACCCTCGGCGCGAAGGCGAGGCGCTGGGCGACTAGGGTGTTTTGATCAAAGGAGAATGCACGGTGCACAAAGCCCATAGCCTCAATGCCCTCCCCGGCGTCGATCACGGTTTTTGCTCGATTGATGATCCCCTGCGACCCGGTGACGTGTTCATTTGCAAACAAGTGCACAGCGCGTCGGCGATCGAGTGGCAACCGGGTCAGTTGGCCAACACGATTGAGGCCGACGGGGTGCTCACACACAGCCGCCAGCCGATTGCGGTCATCACGGCCGATTGCTTGCCCATTCTGATCGCAGGCGGTGAGTGGGTAGCGGCCATCCATGGCGGCTGGAAGGGCTTGCAGCGCGGAATCATCGACAATGCCGTGCAGCGCTTCATAGATAAAGGCATTAACGCAGACCAACTGCGAGTAGCGATTGGGCCGTCGATCAAACCGTGCTGCTATGAGGTGAGCGCGGCGTTTATTGCCGAGTTCCAAGCCGATCAAGGCCACGTTTGGCAGCACGGCCAGGCGCCCTGGAGCGTTGAGCAACCGACACCGCTACAAGCCCCGCACATTACACCGCCCCATGCCAGGCAAACAGGAAGTGCCTGGTTTGACTTGAGCGGATATGGGCTGCTGCTACTGCACGCGGCCGGGGTCAAGCGCGAACATATCGAGGTGAGTGACGTATGCACCTACTGCACCTCGCCGGCGTTTGCCAGCTATCGCAGGAGGACTCATCACCCGGCGGAGAACAGGACGTTGATCTATTCGTGGATTGCTCGTACATACCGATAAAAAAACGCCTACAAACCAACCTCTCAGGCCCCCTGCCTATCGCCCAAACTCAAAGTGGCCTGTCATTTTGCGATAAAAACCCTCTTGAGCAGTGCCTTCTCACCTGCGATTTTCTGGCCCGCCCTTTCTTGCCAGAGGCTACGTCAAAGACGTAGAGTTTCGCGTGTTGACCATCATAGAATCGCCTTTATTCAGCAGACTATGGCCCGACTATTGGACTGAAGAGGAAAAAGGTATTTTCATGGCTTTCCTTGCCAGCCATCCTGACTCAGGGAATGTTATTCCGCGTTCAGGTGGCTGCCGAAAGATACGCTGGAGCATGGAGGGCCGGGGCAAAAGTGGATCGGTGCGAATTATCTACACCACTCAATTGGAGTGCGGAGCAGTAGTAGCACTTCTGATTTATGGCAAGGGCACCACTGAGAGTATTCCGGCACGTGACGCCAAACGCAATATCGGCGAAGAATTACTGGCCGCCATTCAGGATGTCAAAGCGGGAAATTACGGTGCAGTGCACTACGTTGAGGTCACCCAAGCTGCCGAAGCAAGAAGCAAGACGGGGCTGTCGCAACAAAAATTTGCGGAGCTTCTGGGTGTGTCAGTAAGGACCCTTCAAGAATGGGAACAAGGGCGTCGGGCACCTTCTGGTGCAGCTCGCTCGCTACTACACATTGCGGCCATAAGGCCGGACGTTTTTCGCGAAGTTCTCAGTAACGCCTGATGGCGTTACTGACCCGGGCCTATGATCAGCGACTGATCTTCAACCCCTTGCGCCCCGCATGCCGCTCCAGCGCCAGTTCAATTAACCGGCTCACCAGCTCGCTGTAGCTCATGCCCGCTGCCTGCCACAGCTTGGGGTACATGCTGATGCGGGTAAAACCGGGCAGTGAGTTGACCTCGTTGATCAGGACTTCGCCGTCATCGGTCAGGAACACATCCACCCGCGCCAGCCCTGCACAACCCAACACTTCAAACGCTTCAATGGCCAGGCTGCGAATGCGCTCGCTGGCTTCATGGCTGATAGCCGCAGGCACGACCACCTGGGCTGCCTGGTCGTCGATGTATTTGCTGTCGTAGGAATAGAAGCCGTTGCTCACCACGATCTCGCCGCAACCGCTGGCAATGGGCTGGTCATTGCCCAGCACGGCGCATTCGATTTCACGGCCCTGGACGGCGGACTCCACCAGCACTTTTTCATCAAAACCCAGCGCCAGCTCAACCGCGGCGAGGTACTCGGCTTCGCTGCCGACTTTACTCACGCCCACTGAGGAGCCCTGGTTGGCGGGCTTGACGAACATCGGTACGCCGAGCGTGTTCACAGCCGCCTCAAAAGAGGTGCGTGCCGCGTTTCGACGCGTAAGGGTGATGAACGGCGTGACCGCGATCCCGGCGTCACGCAGCAGGCGTTTGCTGATGTCTTTGTCCATGCACACCGCCGAGCCGAGCACGTCGGAGCCGACAAAGGGCAAGTCAGCCATGCGCAGCAAGCCTTGCAGGCAACCGTCTTCGCCAAGGGTGCCGTGGACGATGGGGAAGATCACATCGATGTGCTCCAGCAGCCCCTGGCCGGAGGTTTCCACCACCTGCTGGCTGGCCTTGCCCGGCACCACCGCCAATTCACGGTTGGATTGATTGAGGGCGATCAGCGCCGGGTTTTCCTGGTTGATCAGGAAGTTCGACGTGTCGTTGAGATGCCAGTGGCCGGCCTTGTCGATACCGATCAGGATGGGCTCGAAGCGTGAACGGTCGAGGGCATCGACGATGTTGCGCGCCGATTGCAGCGAAACCTCATGCTCGGCCGAACGACCACCAAAAATAATCCCTACCCGCAACTTGCTCATAACCCGGCCTCACTGTTGAAAGTAAGGCTTCTTACCACGGGCGGTCAGCGATTCGCTACCAGATGTGCACCGAACAACAGGTAACAACTGCCGGCAAAGCGGTCGAGCCACTTGCGCGAACGGCTGTAGAGGTTGGCCATGCGCTCGCTGGAAAACACCAGGGCGACGCTGGTGTACCAACTGAACGACAAGGTCGCCATGGTGATGACCGCAAGAGTCAGCAGCGCAGGCGATGGGGACGGCGGCATGGTCGAAGCAAAAGCCGTAGCGACGAACAGCGCAGCCTTGGGGTTGGACAAATTGCCCAGCAAGCCGAAGCGCCAGGCGGAAAACAATGAGCGTCGTGGCTCGTCGGGCAACTGCACCGACGCCGGCGCCGAGCGCTTGAAAAGTTTCAGCCCAAGGTAGATCAGGTAGCAGCCGCCGATGATCTTGAACGCCAGGTACAACATCGGTGCGGCGGTAAACAGCGACTTGATACCAAGGCCACCCGCGAGCCCCCAGATAAGCGTGCCGGTCGCCACGCCCGCCGATGCCACCACGCCGTGACGTCGCGAACAGCTGGCGGCCAACTGCGCCGTATTGAAGAAGTTGGGGCCGGGCGTCACCACGGCGACCGTCCACAGCAACGCGAGCGCCACCAAGGGCGTTACATAGGCAGGGTTGAAAAAATCCATGGAAGGCTCCGCCAGCGCAGTAGACGAACCGCGATCATAGGCCTCGGCCGACGCCTGCACAATCGTACAAGACCCCAGGCAGACAAGCGCGGCAGACTCGGTTAACGTGTTTCCACCTCCTTTTGTGACAAGTCAACATGGGCAACCCCACCCACACCCTCGACTGGCTGCATCGCGCCCCGCACGCCAGTGGCCTGGACCGTATCGAGGCGTACTTTGCCGGCTTCGCGTTCGACCCCCATCGCCATGACACCTACGCCATCGGGCGCACCTTGTTAGGCGTGCAGAGTTTTCATTACCGCGGTGGCATGACCCACAGCCTGCCTGGTACCACCATGGTGATTCACCCGGATGAAACCCATGACGGCCGCGCGGGCAGCGATGAAGGCTTCAAGTACCGGATGATTTATGTGGAGCCGGCGCTGATCCAGCAGATTCTCGGCGGCAAACCATTGCCGTTCATCCCCGGCGGCTTGTCCACCGATCCGCGGCTGCACCGTGCCAGCGAAGTGTTGCTGCAGAACCTGGAGTGCTCGATTGACCCGATGCAAGAACAGGACGCCATGTACGACCTGGCCCAGGCGCTGAGCATGGCGTCCGGCGCCATCGTCAGCCGCAAATCCTTCGACTACATCGCTGCCGAACGCGCCCGTGAATTTATCCACAGCGCCCTGGGCCGCAGCATCACCCTGGATGAAATAGCCGACCACGCCGGCCGCGACCGCTGGGCGTTATCACGGGATTTTCGCTTACTGTTCGGCACCAGCCCCTACCGCTACCTGACCATGCGCCGGCTCGACCTGGTGCGCCACTTGTTGGCCCAGGGCCAACCCTTGGTGGATGCGGCGATGACCGCCGGCTTCACCGACCAGAGCCACATGACCCGTCAATTTCGCAGCACCTACGGCATGCCTCCATCGCGCTGGGTAAAGATGCTCGGCCGCTGACCCAAGGCTTGGAATGCATTCAAATGTGGGAGGGGGCTTGCTCCCGATGGCGGCGGTTCAGCTAATGCATCTGCTGGCTGACACTCCGCTATCGGGAGCAAGCCCCCTCCCACATTTGGACGGTGGTGTTGCTGGCATTTGGTCATGGTTTGTAAAGGGCCAGCAAGCTGTGTCTCTTTAAATTGCAGGACGTTTCCGAGACAATCCCCGCCGCCTTGTGCCTGTTGGAATCGATGGCTAGTCTTCGGTCCGTCACTGGAGTTCAGTGATCGGGTTTAGCAGCCCGAACTCAATAGGCACACGGTCCACATCTGCGTTTATGGTGGCTGTGCGCGGGGCATCTTCGGGTGCGCTGGTTTTCCTATTGACCGGTCTGCTAACCCGCGTACAGCTGCCACCTTACGTTTAGCAGCGTTGGTGGTTGCTCCCTTGTTCAATAGGAGTTACACCATGACCAAAGCACTTCCCGATCCACCCATGGACTGCCTCGTCGTCAACGAAGAACTCAGCTTCGAAGACGCCCAACTCTATATCTCCCACTTGATCCACAGCGCCTCAGCCACGGTGTGGGACTGCTGTGATCACCTGCAACCCCATGACCGCGCCAGAATCCATGCCGCGTGGCACTTGCTGGAAATGGCCAAGACCGTGGTAAACCGCACCATCGAGTGCATGCCACGGACCTGAAAATACTACAAAACAATGTGGGAGGGGGCTTGCTCCCGATGAGGGTGTGTCAGTAATACATCTATGACTGACCCACCGCCATCGGGAGCAAGCCCCCTCCCACATTGAGTTCTGTTGTATTCAAAACCGAGTTCAGCGTTGGAACATGCTCTTGAGCTAACCAGTTAACTCGACAGCTGATTGGCAAACTGCCCAACCGCACTCACCACTTTTTGCGCACCGTCCTGGATTTCCACAATCACCGTGCCGGCCTCCGCCGCCAGGGCCAGGCCTTGTTCGGCTTGCAGGCGACCGTCGGCCATCAGCGCAACCGCATCACGGGCCATGTCCTGGTTCTGGCGCACCACACCGACAATTTCTTCAGTGGCTTTGCTGGTGCGCGACGCCAGTTGCCGCACCTCATCAGCCACCACCGCAAAGCCACGCCCTTGCTCGCCGGCACGCGCCGCTTCGATGGCTGCGTTCAGCGCCAGCAAGTTGGTCTGTTCGGCAATGCCGCTGATGGTCTTGACGATGCTGCCGATCACTTGGGACTGGGCGTTCAGCGCCTCGATGCCTTCGCCGGCCTGTTGCATGTGCTGGGCCAAATCACGCATCACGTCCACCGCCTGGGTCACCACCGTGGTGCCGCGCTGGGCGCTGTCGTCGGTTTGCAGGGAGGTGCTGTAGGCAATGTTTGCAGCGTCGGCCACCGCCTGCTCACGGTTGACCTGGTCGGTGATCACCGTGGCGAACTTGACCACTTTGTACAGTCGCTCGTTGGCGTCCAGCACTGGGTTGTAGGTGGCTTCCAACCACACCAGGCGGCCATGGCTGTCCACGCGTTTGAAACGTGCAGCGACGAACTCACCGGCGTTCAGGCGTTTCCAGAACTGCTGGTACTCGGGGCTGTTGTATTCCTGCGGCTCACAGAACATGCGGTGATGTTTGCCCTGGATCTGCGCCAGGCTGTAACCCATGCTGCTGAGGAAGCGGTCATTGGCGGTGAGCACGTGCCCGTCCAGGTCGAACTCGATCAATGCCGTGGAGCGCATCAGCGCGGTGATCAGGTTTTCATGTTCTCGCGAACTCTCGATGGTGCGGGTGAGGTCGCTGGAGAACATGGAAAAATGCTTGAGGCGCCCCTGCGAACTGCGCACCGGCTGTACGATCGAGCGCAGCCACGCCTCCTTGCCATTGCCACGCATCAGGCGCACGGCACCGGCAAAATGTTCGCCGCGAGCCAACGCGTGCTTGAAGCGCAATTGGAACTCGTCCTGGCGCACATGAGCCGGCACCAAATCTTCAATCGCCCGCCCTACAATCTCACTCAGCGGATAAACCAGCTCCTGCAGGAAGTTGGCATTCGCCCACTCTACCCGCCCCTCGGCATCCAGCGTCAGGCACAACATCTCGTTCTCCAGGCTCTCCTTGACCTGCAACAAGCTCGACAATTCTTCGCGAAGAGCGGCCAGCTCCTGTTTCAAGCGGGTATTGAACATAGGGCACCGATGGGCAAATGGGCGGGACGATTACTGCTGCATCGGCGCTGCCGGCATTTTCTGAATAGCGCTTTAGCCCACGGCCTCATTATATTTTTTGATCCTTCAACCGCCCGTGTTTCGGCAAACACCCATCACCTGATACTCCAGGGTATTGAGCTTGCCGCTGGAATCCTCATAGGTCATGCGCGACGGCACGGCATTGCACGAGCGGACCGGCGGCGTCACGTTGACCACCTTGGCAATGTCCAGCTCCATGCCATAGCGATAGGTCTGCACCTCAGGCACTGGCTTGCCGTTTTTGATCGCGTAGGCGGCCATGGCTTTCTCGTTGCGCTCCATCATCAGGGCAAAGGTACGATCACCTCCGCCTTCGGCCAGTGCACCCAGGGATAAGACGGCGGTTAAAACACCTAAGGCCACTTTATAAAAGTTCATAACGGGTTCCTCGACTGAAAAGTTCAGTGTCGAGATTAACCAGCGAACCCTGACGGCATGTTCACCAGAACATTACTTATTTGTTAGACGGCCGCCAGTTTGCAGAATCGTAACCTTCATCAGCGTGTTACTGCACAGCATCTGCAGCAAATGACTACCGAATATCCATTGTTCGCGCTGTGAGCTTACATTCGCTCGCGGTTAACTAACATCTGTTCACAAATAGCCGTCTATCAAAATTGTAATATTGGCTCCAGCTTCTCGTTAAGTTGAAATTTCTATACTGGCTTCAACTTATTCACCGAGCACATTCATCTCTGAAGCTTTTGTGTAGCTCCTTTGGAAAGAGATGAGTTTTTAACGCCCCGCTTGGGGCGTTTTTTTTGCCCGTAGCACTGTGCGACCGAGGGTCGCAGTTGACCCTGAAGCTACTTCAGCGTTCAGACTTTTCCTACTCCCCTGAAAACAGCCGCCAAACGGAAATGGGCGCTTTCTCTCTCCAGACATTAGAGGTAACACCCCCATGCGTATCCTTGTGGTTGAGGACGAGCAAAAGACCGCCGACTACCTGCAGCAAGGCTTGAACGAAAGCGGCTATGTGGTCGACTGCGCCGCCAATGGCATCGACGGCCTGCACCTGGCCGGGCAGCATGCGTATGAGCTGGTGATTCTCGACGTCAACCTGCCCGGCAAGGACGGCTGGCAAGTTCTGCAAGAGCTGCGGCGCAATAGCACCCAGCGGGTGATGATGCTGACCGCCCGGGGGCGGCTGGCTGACAAGATCAAGGGCCTGGACATGGGCGCCGACGACTACCTGGTCAAGCCCTTCGAGTTTCCCGAACTGCTGGCCCGTGTACGCACCTTGTTGCGACGCAGCGAACACATTCCGCAGCCGGAAGTGTTCCGCGTGTCGGACCTGGAACTGGACCCGCGCCGCCATCGCGCCTATCGCGGCACTCGGCGTATCGACCTGACCACCAAGGAGTTCACCCTGCTCCACGTACTGATGCGCCAGAGCGGCGAAGTGCTGACCCGCACGCAGATTATTTCCCTGGTGTGGGACATGAATTTCGACTGCGACACCAACGTGGTGGAAGTGTCCATCAGCCGCTTGCGGGCCAAGGTGGATGACCAGAGCGAGGTCAAGCTGATCCACACCATCCGCGGCGTGGGCTATGTGCTGGAAGCGCGTCCATGAAGACCGGCAGCCTGTCGATGCGCCTGGGCCTGACCGTCAGCCTGATGGGCGCCGGCCTGGTGTTGCTGCTGGCCACCCTGGCCTACCTGGCCCTCACCCATGAGTTGGAAAAACTGGCGCGCAAGAATCTGGAAAGCAAGATGGAACAGATCCAGCACAGCCTGGCCCTGGGGCTCGATGCCCAGGCCATCCGCGCCCGCCCTCATTCACTGTTGGACCTGGTCATCGGCCATGACAATTTCTACCTGACGATCGTCGGCACCGCCCCCAATAACAGCGTGTTACTCAACATCGGTGCCAAGCCCCAGGAACCCTTGCTCACCGACTTCAAACCCCGGGAAACCCTCGGCTACCTGAACTGGACCGACAACTATGGCAGCCAAGTGCTCAGCGCCTCCAGCCTGATGCGCCTGGCCAGCGGTGAACGCGTGCGGGTGCTGCTGTCCCTGGACCGCATGGATGACCAGGCGTTGCTCAGCGCGTATCTGCGCGCCACGCTGATTGCGCTGCCGTTGCTGTTGATCCTGATCGGCATGGGCGCATGGTGGTTGGTGCAACGCGGCCTGGCACCGTTGAAGCAGTTCAGCCAGGTGGCGGCGAAAGTCACCACCCAAGACCTGACCCACCGTTTGTCCGTGGACAACTTGCCCCACGAACTGGGTGAACTGGCCCAAGGCTTCAACGTGATGCTCAACCGCCTGGATGCGGGCGTACAGCAGCTCTCGCAATTCTCCGATGACCTGGCCCACGAACTACGCGCGCCGCTGACCAACCTGATGGGCAAGGCCCAACTGACCCTGTCGCGCCAGCGACCGCCCGAGGAATACAAGGCGGTGCTGGAATCCAACACCGAAGAGCTTGAACGCCTGGCGCGTATCGTCAGCGATATGCTGTTCCTGGCCCAGGTCAGCCATCCGGCGGCGCGGGCATCATTCACTGAAGTGTCCCTGGCCCAAGAAGCCCAGCGGGTGATGGAGCTGTTTGCCCTGAGCGCCGAAGACAAAGAGGTCACCCTGAGCCTGCGCGGCGATGCCCGGGTGACGGGTGATCGGCTGATGATCCAGCGGGCCATCTCCAATTTGCTCTCCAATGCCATTCGCCACACGCCTGAAGGTTCGAGCATCTTGTTGTTGGTGGAGGCCTATGAACAGAGCGTGTCGCTGTCGGTGGGCAACCCGGGTCGAGGCATCGACGCGCACCACCTGCCGCACTTGTTCGAACGTTTCTACCGCGCCGACAGCAGCCGTACCCGCGCCGAAGGCGGCAACGGGTTGGGGTTGGCGATCGTCAAGTCGATCATGCATTTTCATGGGGGGCATGCCCATGTCACCAGCCAGCCGGGGCGCTTTACGCGGTTCAGCCTGGTGTTTCCCCTGACCCTGAAAACAACACAGGTTCAGTGTGGGAGGGGGCTTGCTCCCGATGGCGGCGGTTCAGCTAATGCATCTGCTGGCTGACACTCCGCTATCGGGAGCAAGCCCCCTCCCACATTGGTCTTTGTGGTGAGTTCAAGGTTTAGGCAGTCTCTTCTTCGCGGCGATGGGCCCACTGGTAAAGCGCCGGCAACACCAGCAACGTCAGCAAGGTCGAAGAAATAATCCCGCCAATCACCACCGTCGCCAACGGGCGCTGCACTTCCGCGCCGGTGCCGGTGGCGAGTGCCATGGGGATAAACCCAAGGGACGCCACCAGCGCAGTCATCAGCACCGGACGCAGGCGGGTCAGCGCGCCCTCATGGATCGCCACCGCTAACGAGCGGCCTTCTTCGCGCAGGTTGCGGATAAAAGCAATCATCACCAGGCCGTTGAGCACCGCCACACCCGACAACGCAATAAAGCCCACCCCCGCCGAAATCGACAGCGGAATATCGCGCAGCCACAGCGCCATGATCCCACCGGTCAGCGCGAACGGAATCCCGGTGAACACCAGCAAGCCATCCTTGAGGTTGTTGAACATCATGAACAGCAAGCCGAACACCAGCAGCAACGCCACCGGCACCACGATGCGCAGGCGCTCGGAGGCTTCTTTCAACTGCTCGAATTGCCCGCCCCAGGTGGTCCAGTAACCGGCGGGCACTTTCACCTGGGCCATGAGGGCGGCTTGGGCTTCCTCGACAAACGAGCCGATATCACGCCCGCGCACGTTGGCGCTGACGATCACCAGGCGCTTGCCGTTCTCGCGGCTGATCTGGTTGGGGCCGAGCACCAGGTCGAGGCTGGCAACCTGGGACAAGGCGATAAAGCCCAGTTGCCCCGACGTGTTGCTGTCCAGCGCCGGCACCGGAATCAACAGCCGTGACAAGCCTTCGATGTCCGTGCGCAACGCGTCGGACAGACGCACCACCATGTCGAAGCGCCGATCCCCTTCGTACAACGTACCAGCCTGGCGCCCACCGACGGCAACGGCGATGGTGTCCTGCACATCACCCACATTCAGGCCAAAGCGCGCGGCTTTGTCGCGGTCGATATTGATGGTCAGCACCGGCAGGCCGGAGGTCTGTTCTACCTTCACTTCCGAGGCGCCATTAAGCTTCTGCAAGGTCTCGGCGATTTCCCCGGCGGTGCTGTTGAGTACCGCCATGTCATCACCAAACACCTTCACCGCCACATCGCTGCGCACCCCGGAAATCAGTTCGTTGAAGCGCAGTTGGATCGGTTGCGACAGCTCGTACACGCTGCCCGGCACAATCGCACTGGCCCTTTGGATGTCAGCAATGATTGCCTCGCGGGACTTGTTCGGATCGGGCCATTGGGCCTTGGGTTTGAGCATCACGTAGCTGTCGGAGATATTCGGCGGCATCGGATCGGAGGCGATTTCCGCGGTACCGGTACGCGCAAATACCCGCTCGATTTCCGGCACCTCGGCCAGCAAGGTTTTTTCCAATTGCTGCTGCATCTGCACCGATTGCGTCAGGCTGGTGCCGGGTACGCGCAGCGCCTGCTGAGCAAAGTCGCCCTCGCTGAGGCTGGGGATGAATTCGCTGCCCATGCGGCTGGCCACCGCGCCCGACACGACTATGGTCAGCAGCGCCAGGCCGAACACCAGCGGACGGCGCGTCATCACCCAATTGAGCACCGGGTCGTACATCCGACGTGCGCTGCGCATGACGAGATTTTCTTCTTCCTTGACCTTGCCGGTGACGAACAACGCAATCGCCGCCGGTACGAAGGTCACCGACAGAATCATCGCGCCGAGCAAGGCAATCACCACAGTGAAGGCCATTGGGTGGAACATCTTGCCGGCCACGCCGGTGAGGGCAAAGATCGGCAGGTATACCACCATGATGATCAACTGCCCGAAGATCAGCGCCCTTCGCGCTTCCTTGGCGGCGGCAAACACTTCGTGCAGACGTTCACTGCGGGTCAGTAAACGACCATGGCGCTGCTGCGCGTGAGCCAGACGGCGGATGGCGTTCTCGACGATCACCACCGCACCGTCGACGATAATGCCGAAATCCAATGCGCCGAGGCTCATCAGGTTGGCGCTGACTTTGTTGCTGAACATGCCGGTAAAGGTAAATAGCATCGCCAGCGGAATCACCATTGCCGTGATCAGTGCTGCACGGATATTGCCCAAGAACAGGAACAGCACGGCGACCACCAGCAACGCACCTTCGAAAAGGTTTTTCTTTACGGTGGAGATGGCTTTTTCCACCAGGTTGGTGCGGTCATACACAGTGACCGCCACCACCCCTTCGGGCAGCGAGCGGTTGATCTCCTCGAGTTTTTTCGCCACCGCCTGGGACACGCTGCGGCTGTTCTCGCCGATCAACATGAACACCGTGCCCAGCACCACTTCACGGCCATTTTCCGTGGCCGCGCCGGTGCGCAGTTCGCGGCCTATATCCACCTGAGCCACATTGCGCACGCGGATCGGCGTGCCATCCGACGTGGTGATGACGATGTTGGCGATGTCGTCGATGGACCCCACTTGCCCCGGTGCGCGGATCAGCAACTGCTCGCCGCTGCGTTCGATATAACCGGCGCCGACGTTGGCGTTGTTGCGCTCCAGCGCGGTGACCAGGTCATTGAGCGTCAGGTTGTAGGCAGCCAGGCGCTTGGGATCTGGCGCAATCTGGTACTCCTTGGCGAAGCCGCCGATCGTATTGATCTCGGCCACGCCCGGTACGTTGCGCAGTTGCGGCTTGATGATCCAGTCCTGGATCACCCGTAAGTCGGTAGGTGTGTACGGCGTGCCGTCATCCTTGCGCGCACCGTCCTCAGCCTCCACGGTCCATAGGAAAATTTCCCCGAGCCCGGTGGAAATCGGCCCCATCGCAGTATCAATGCCATCGGGCAATTGCCCACGCGCCACTTGCAGGCGCTCGTTGACCAGTTGGCGGGCGAAGAACAGGTCGGTGCCGTCCTTGAAGATCACGGTAACCTGGGACAAGCCCGAACGCGACAGCGAACGCGTCTGCTGCAGACCGGGCAGGCCGGCCATGGCGGTTTCGATGGGAAAGGTGATGCGCTGCTCGGTTTCCAGCGGCGAAAACCCCGCCGCCGCCGAGTTGATCTGCACCTGCACGTTGGTGATATCAGGCACCGCGTCGATGGGCAGTTTCTGATAGCTGGCGATGCCGACACCGGCCATCAACAGCACCGCCAGCAGCACGATGATGCGCTGCTCAATGGCAAATTGGATAAGGCGCTCAAACATGGGAAATCACTCGCAGATCAATGGGCGTGTTCGGCCGAGCCTTTGCCCAGTTCGGACTTGAGGATAAAGCTGCCAACCGTCGCTACTTGCGCGCCGACCTCCAGGCCCTGGCGCACTTCGACGTAGCCGTTTTCACTGATACCCAGTTCAAGATGGCGGGTGATAAAACCGTTTGTGGTGCGTACGAACACCGAGGGTTTGTCCTCGACGGTCTGGATCGCGGCTTGCGGTACGGTGACCTTGGCCTGGTAGGTATCGGTGGCGAGCTCCACGGCCACAAACAAGCCTGGGCGCCAGGCGTCGTCAGGGTTGGGCACCGCCACGCGGACGGTGGCGGTGCGCGTCTGCTCACCGAGCAAATTGCCGACATAGGCCACGGTGCCGAGCACTTCGGTGCCCATTTCCGTGGAGCTGACTTTCACCGGCTTGCCCACGCGCACCTTGTTCAAGTCTTTGGGAAATACCCCGAAGGTGACCCACACCTGGGACAAATCCGAAAGCGTGAACGCGTTGCTGGTCTCACTGACCACCTCGCCCACGCCCAGGTGTTTTTCCACCACCACCCCGGCAAACGGCGCACGCAGTTCATAGCGATTGCCACCGGCCAAGACTGCGCTGCCGCTGAGGGCGGTCATTTTTTGCCGGGCATTGTTCAGGGCGATTTCGGCTTCTTGCAGGGTTTGCCGCGCCAGCAAGTAATCCTGCTCGGCGGAGATTTTGTCTTGCCACAATTGGCGCTCGCGCTGGAAGGTGGTGCGCGCCAGCTCGACCCGGCGCTGGCTGGCCGCCAACTCGCTGCGCTGATCGGAAATCTGCTGGCTGGCGATCACCGCCAGCAGCTCGCCCTTTTTCACTGACTGGCCAAGATTGACCTTCACTGCCTCCACCACACCCGCTGCGCGGGGCACGATGTGGGAGGTGCGGTCTTCATCGAAGCGCACCTCGCCCGGAAGCGTCAGCAGGGTACTGATCGAGCGCGGTTGAGCCTGGGCCAGTTGAATGCCGGCGGCCTGGATCTGCTGCTCGGTGAGTTCGAGCATTCCTTCTTCCTCGGCGCATGCGAAGCCCGATAGCAGCAGGCCCAGGGCGACGGCGAGCGCCATGCCATGTTTTTTGTTCATCAGGAGACTCCAGGAAAAAATCAAAACCGGGCGAGGTCGCCGTAAATGCGTTCGATGCGTACCCAGGCGTCGGTGGCTTGGGCAGTCGCGGTAAGATATTGGGTGCGGGCCGCGATCAAGGTGCGCTGGGCGTCGAGCACGTCGAGGAAGTTGAACTTGCCCATCTCGAAGCCACGGGTGGCGCTGTCGACCGCGCTTTGTGCGGCGGGCAGGATCTGCTGGTTGAATGCGCGCACCTCGGTAATCGCCGCTTGCCACAGATCCAGGGCCTGGCGGGTCTCGGTGCGCAGGCGCAGCTCGGCGGCGTTGCGCAGGTCGCGGGCCTGGTCGGTGCGGCGGCTGGCAGCGAGGATGTTGCCCTGGTTGCGGTTGAATAACGGGATCGGCATCGACACGCCCACCAGGTTGACACGCTCGCGCACGCTGGCGTCGTATTGGCTGCCGATGGACACATCCAGGTCCGGAATGCGCTGGGCTTTTTCCAGGCTTACGCTGGCTTCGTTTTGCACAATGCTCAGTTCGGCCAGGCGCAGCTCGGCGGTCTGCTCAAGGCGCGCCAGCAATTGTGCAGCGCCAGGTAACGCCGGTGCGGAGGTGTTTTGTGTGGCGACCGCTTCGAAGTCGATGGCGGCACTGCCGGTGCGGGCGGCCAGGCGCCGGTAGGCGTCACTCAGGCCAATCCGGGCGCGATTCAACTCCAGGCGAATTTCCGACACCTGCACCTGGGCGCGGGTGGCTTCCACCGGTGATGACTTGCCGGCGCTGACACGCCCATTGGCGACCACCAGGCCGCGCTCGGCCAGGGCCATTGAGCGTTGCGCCAGGTCGAGGCGTTCCTGGGCGCGCAGGGCGCCGTAATAACTCTCGATCACCTCGGCGCGCAGCACATTGCGGCGCTGCTCCAAGGTCAATGCGGCGGCATCCTGGGCGCGGGCGGCCACGTCGATTCGCGCACCGCGCTTGCCGCCCAGTTCCAGGGTCTGGCTGAGTTTGATGCTGGTGGTGCGGCTGTTACGGCGGGTGTCTTCGGCGTCCCAGGAGACCACCGGATTGGGAATCAAGCCGGCCTGCTGACGGCCGCCTTGGGCGATGTCGATTTCCCATAGTGCGGCCGCCAGGTCCGGGTTGTTGGCGAAGGCGGTTTGCAAGGCTGCATCGAGGGTGAGGGTCTGTGCCTGGGCGGCGTTTGCAGCTACCCACAACGCCGCCACCAACAGTGTTCTAACGGAGATTGCCATAACGAGAGTTCCACGCCCATGAAGTCGCTGAGGTTTCCCAGCGGGGGCAATGTAGCTGTCGGTACTTATCAGGGCCGTGGGGGGAAGATTACAAATCCGTTAGCCAGGCTCAGGCATGCACTTCTTCATGTTCGTCATGCTGGAAACCCTCGCCTTCGACCTGGATGGTGGCGTGGGCAATATCGAATTGCTCGTGCAGTAATTGCAGATCCACTGGCATGGTTTGCAAAATTGTCATCTATCCGCCAGCGCGTCGTTAGCTTCGGGCGCACCAAAATCGCCCATGGGCGCCCTGGGCCTGCTCTATCAGGTATGCTTTTCGCACCGAAACAAAAAGAAACATATTAGCCAACCTGCTCGATAAGGAGTCCTGTTTTGGGGTTATCGACTGCCGTATGGATGGTTCACGACACCCGTCTCATGCTTTGCGTCCTGATGGCCATCGTCAGCATCATCGTGCTGATCAGCGCGAGCAAATTGCCGCCCTTCCTGTCGATTCTGATTGGCACCTTTATCGCGGGCGTGGGCGCCGGCTTGCCACCAGAAGAAGTGGCGAAGGCATTCAGCAAAGGTGCTGGAGCAATTCTCGGTGAAGCCGGGATCATCATTGCACTGGGCGCGATGCTCGGCGCGCTGATGGCCGAATCCGGCGCGGCCGACCGTATCGCCACCACTTTGCTCGGGCTGGGCAAGGGCAAGTCATTGCCGTGGGTGATGGCACTGGTCGCCATGGTGATTGGCCTGCCGCTGTTTTTTGAAGTGGGCCTGGTGATGATGGTGCCGATCATCTTTGTAATGGCCAAGCGGTCGAACCAGCCGCTGCTGAAAATCGCCATCCCGGCGCTGGCGGGCATGACCACCCTGCACGCCCTGATGCCGCCGCACCCGGGGCCGCTGATTGCCGTGGGCGCGCTGCACGCCGACCTGGGCCTGACCATGTTGCTAGGCTTTTGCCTGGCGGTGCCGGCAGTGATCCTGGCCGGGCCGCTCTACGGCAACTGGCTGTCCAAGCGCCTGCACGTGGATGAACCCGCCGAGATCGGCGCGCTGTTCAGCGCACCGCCCAAGGCCCCACGCCAGCCCAGCTTTGGCGCGTCGCTACTGATCATACTGTTGCCGGTGATCCTGATGCTCGGCAGCACCTTGGCCAAAGTCGCGCTGGCGCCAGAAAGCACCTTTGGCCTGACTTTGAAGTTCCTCGGCGAGCCGCTGATCGCCCTCGGCCTGGCGGTTATCGCCGCCGTGATATGCCTGGGATGGGCCGCAGGCATGCCACGCGCCGACGTCGGCAATACCCTGCGCAAAGCCCTTGCCCCCATCGCCGTGTTGCTGCTGACCATCGGCGCCGGTGGCGGCCTCAAGCAAACCCTGCTGGACGCAGGCGTCAGCCAGACCATCAGCAAGGTCGCCGAAGGCGCACACATGCCTTACCTGCTGCTTGCCTGGTTGATCGCCGTGGCCCTGCGCCAAGCCACCGGCTCGGCGACTGTCGCCACCACCACGACAGCGGGCATCCTCGCGCCAATGATGGCCGGGTTGGCGGCGACGCAAAGCTCACTGGTCGCCCTGGCGATTGGCGCCGGCTCGGTGTTCTTCTGCCACGTCAACGATGCCGGGTTCTGGATGGTGCGTGAGTACTTTGGCTTGCAACTCAAGCAGACGATTTGGGTGTGGTCGGTATTGCAGACCATCGTTTCAGTCGTTGGGCTTGTGGGTACGTTGCTGCTCTGGCACTTCCTGACCTGATCTTCAGGCGGTCAAGGTGTGGCGCTTGCCAAACAACGCCACACTCGCCACCCCCACCGCCCCCATCACCACACAATACCCCACGCAGATCCACGGACTGGTCGGCATCAGCGCGATCAACAGCAAAGGCGTGGTACTCGCCCACAGCGCATAGGCGATGTTGTAGGTAAAGGAAATTCCCGACACCCGCACCTGCGCCGGAAACAGCCCGACCATCACCGACGGCACAGCGCCCACCACGCCACAGCTCAAACCTGCCACCGCGTACGCCGCGCCCAGCCATACGCCACCGCTGATCAGGCTGGCATACAGGATAAAAATCCCCACCGGCAACAGCAGACTGTAGACCAGCACCGCGCGCCAGGCGCCGATACGGTCGACCAGCAGCCCGGCGAGGACGCAACCGATATTCAGGAAGACGATGCCCAGCGCGCTTAGGGCGAAGGTGTGGCTGGGGCTCATGCCGAAGGTTTTCTGCATCATGGTCGGAGTGATGACCACCAGCACCACCACGGCAGATGTCAGCACGCAGGTGAGGATCATCGCCGGCAACAGTACGGCGCGATGGTCGCGCAGCACGGTACGCAACGGCAGTTCGGCGGCCGCTTGGCGGCGTGCCTGCATTTCCAGAAATACCGGGGTTTCGCTGAGCCAGCGGCGCAGCCATACGCCGATCACACCGAATACGCCGCCGAGCAGGAAAGGCAAGCGCCAGGCGTAGTCGAGGATTTCGGCGGGGGTAAAGACTTGTGCCAGCAAGGTGGCGGTCAATGCGCCCAGCAGGTAGCCGAAGGTCAGGCCGGCTTGCAAAAAGCCCAAGGCGTAGCCGCGATGGTGACGCGGGGCGTGCTCGGCAACGAAAGTCCAGGCGCTGGGCACTTCACCACCCACCGCTGCGCCTTGCAGCACGCGCAACGCCAGCAGGATCAGCGGGGCGAAATAGCCGATTTGCGCGTAGGTCGGCATGATGCCGATCAGCAGGCAGGGCAAGGCCATCATCAGGATGCTCAGGCTGAACACGCGCTTGCGCCCCAGGTGGTCGGCAAAGTGCGCCATCAGGATGCCGCCCAGCGGGCGGGCCAGGTAGCCGGTGACGAAGATGCCGAAGCTTTGCAGCAGGCGCAGCCATTCGGGCATTTCAGGGGGGAAGAACAGTTGGCTGAGAGTCAGCGCGAAGAACACGAAGATAATGAAGTCATAGATTTCCAGGGCTCCACCGAGGGCGGCCAAGCCCAGGGTTTTATAGTCGGAGCGGGAAAAACGCTGCGCCCGTGGGGAAATGGTGGCAGTCATGTGCAGGCTCGGCAGGCAAACAAAATGGCGTGCAGGTTATGAGCTGAGCCCATTGATGGCAATCGCGACGGATATATTTGTTTTACTCATCGATCGTTGAAGATAACTACATTCCCAAATCAATGGGTGTAGAGGAACATGCCGTAAAACTGCCAAAACCCATAATAACTACAAGAGGAAAGACTCGTGGCCGATGCTATCGAAGACAGCCGCTATGCCCAATTTGCCCTGCGCTGCTCCAACTTTGCAGAGCGCTGGTTCCCGGACTCCTGGGTGTTTGCCGCCCTCGCCGTGATCATCGTCGCCGTGGCGACCCTGGGCATGGGCGCCGCCCCGGCCGAAGCGGCCAAGGCGTTCGGCGACGGATTCTGGAGCCTGATCCCGTTCACCATGCAGATGGCCTTTGTGGTGATCGGCGGTTATGTGGTCGCCAGTTCACCGCCCGCAGTGAAGTTGATCGACCGCTTGGCGCGCATCCCCAAGAACGGCCGCTCGGCGGTGGCCTGGGTTGCATTGATTTCCATGGTGGCCTCCCTGCTCAACTGGGGGCTGTCCCTGGTGTTCGGCGGTTTGCTGGTGCGGGCCTTGGCCCGGCGTACGGATTTGCGCATGGACTACCGCGCCGCCGGCGCTGCGGCGTACCTGGGCCTGGGTGCCGTGTGGGCGTTGGGGCTGTCGTCGTCGGCCGCGCAATTACAGGCCAACCCGGCCAGCTTGCCGCCGTCGATCCTGTCGATCACGGGGATGATCCCGTTCACCGAAACCATCTTCCTATGGCAATCCGGCGTACTGTTGCTGGCGCTGATCGTGGTGTCGCTGATCATCGCCTACGCCACCGCGCCTGGCCCCAACAGCGCCCGCGATGCCAAGGCCTGCGGTGTCGACCCGGCCTTCAACCTGCCCAAGCCACAGGCTCCGACGCGCCCGGGCGAATGGCTGGAACACAGCCCGTTGCTGACCATTCTGCTGGCCTTGCTGGCGGCCGGCTGGCTGTTCCATGAGTTCTCGACCAAGCCGGCGATCAGCGCCATTTCGGGGCTCAACACTTATAACTTCCTGTTCATCATGGTCGGCGCGCTGCTGCACTGGCGCCCGCGCAGCTTCCTCGATGCCGTGGCCCGTGCGGTACCGACCACCACCGGCGTGCTGATCCAGTTCCCACTGTATGGCTCGATTGCCGCGCTGATGACCGTGGTCAAGGGCGGCGACGGCCAGACCCTGGCCCACCATATCTCGACGTTTTTCACCTCCATCGCCTCCCACGACACCTATGCGCTGCTGATGGGCGTGTACTCGGCGGTGCTGGGTTTCTTCATCCCATCGGGCGGCGGCAAGTGGATCATCGAAGCGCCTTATGTGATGCAGGTGGCCAATGACCTGCAATACCACCTGGGCTGGGCAGTGCAGATCTACAACGCGGCCGAGGCGCTGCCGAACTTGATCAACCCGTTCTATATGCTGCCGCTCTTGGGGGTATTGGGGTTGAAGGCACGGGATTTGATCGGGTTTTCGTTTGTGCAGTTGCTGGTGCACACACCGTTGGTGCTGTTTTTGTTGTGGGCGTTGGGGACGACGTTGAAGTATTTGCCGCCGGTTATGCCATAAGTCACGGGGGACCGCGCCTGCTGTTACAGTAGGTGTGGTCATGGTTTTGTAGGAAGACGCGCTAATAGATCAGGCAATGCGCTCTGTATCGTGTCCCAGACAACATCAAGGTTGATATCGAAGTAACCGTGAGCGATACGGTTGCGCATCCCCCGCATATTGCGCCAAGGAATGTGTGAATGGCCCGCAGCGAAGTCCGGATACTGGTCCATGATTTTAGTCGACGCTTCACCAATTATGATCACGGCTCGTTGTGTTCGTCTGTCCTCCAAAAAATCGTCTTTACTCAACCCCTCGACAAACGTCATAGCGTCAGTGGCCGCTTGCCCTATGTGCTCGAGATAATCCCCTAAGCGATTTTCTGTCATACAGGACGGGCCTCAGCCAACACCTTAGCGCGAAACTTCAAAGGCAAGTCGCCAGGCGTCAACAGGTCGACATTGACGCCTAACAAGTCCTCAAGCTCGACCTGCAACCCGCCAAGATCAAAAAGAGTTGTTCCCGGCGGCGCATCAACCAGCAAATCAAGATTACTGCCTTCTTGGTCGGTACCCGCTAATACAGACCCAAATATTCTTGGGTTTGATATTTGGAACCGTCCAATCACCTCTCTGACAGCTGCTCGTTGTAGATCAAGTGCAGTTGAAGGTTTCACGACTCACCTCGGTGATGTGCATTAGAAGCTCAGTCTAGCAGCGCTTACTCTGTGTAGACACGCCCCACCCATCACTTGTGTGCCTTCGTTCCGTCACATTCCATTGCTACCGTCCTGCGAAATATCTTGCAACATCTCGCCAAGGACTCTGCCTGCAATGAGTGACGAACACGAAGACCGCCCCTCCCCCGATTCAGCCACTCCACCGCCGGTAGACACCAGCCGCCGGCGCTTCCTTGGCGGTGCGGCGGTGTTGGGGGTCGGTGCGACCTTGAGTGCCTGCGGCAATACCAGCGAAGCACCCAGTACGCCGGTACCTCGACCACTTACGCCTCAAGAGTTGGACAAGGCGTTGCACGACCAGGTGAAGACCGTGGTGGTGGTCTATGCCGAGAACCGCAGCTTCAACAACCTGTTTGCCGATTTCCCAGGATTGGAGAAACCGCTTTCAGCGTTATCCGCCACGGACTTCCAGCAGCGTGACCGCGATGGCAGTGTACTGACCACCCTGCCGCCCACGTGGGGCGGTGTGTTGCAAGTCGGCCCGCAAACCGTGGATGGGGTGACCTATCCCAGCGAAGTGCAATTCCAGCAAAACCTGCCCAACGCGCCGTTCGCTCTCAAGGGTCCTAGCGCCGAAGACCTGCCATTGAGCCTGGTGACCCGCGACTTGTGGCATGTGTTCTATCAGAACCAGATGCAGATCAACGGCGGCAAAAACGACGGTTTTGTCGCCTGGGGCGATTCCGGTGGCCTGGTCATGGGCCATTATGCCCAGAGCCGTTATTCCTTGCGCCTGTGGGACGTGGCCAAGGAGTTTGTACTCTGCGATAACTTCTTCCAGGGCGCATTTGGTGGCTCGTTCCTGAATCATCAATACCTGATCAGCGCCACGGCGCCGTTCTATCCTGATGCCGCACAGTCGGTGGCCAAGGCACAGATCGCCACGCTGCAAAGCGATGACCCGACCGACACGCGCCTCAAGCCTTTGGACAAGTCCCCCGCCAGTGCCATGACCGGCCCGCCGCAATTCGGCCCCAGTGCGCTGACACCGGATGGTTACGGGGTGAACACCCTCGCCCCTCCGTATTGGCCCACTTGGATTCGCGACCCGGAAAATCCGGACTATTCCAAACCAGACCTGCCCAACGTACTGGTGCCGCAAACCCACGAGCACATTGGCGACAAGCTCTCGAAAAAGAACGTCGACTGGGCCTGGTACGCCGGCGCGTGGCAAGCCACTTTGGAGCAGTTCAAGGATTCCGGCGGCATCCCCAAGATTCCGAACTTCCAGTATCACCACCAGCCGTTCAACTACTTCAAGCAGCAAGGTCCGCAAAACCGCGCTGAACGTGACAAGCGCCTGCGTGACGGTGGCTTGGGCGATGAGTCGACGACCAACAAGTTCTTCGCCGATGCCCAGGCTGGCAAGCTGCCTGCCGTGAGTTTCTACAAGCCCCAGGGCAATCTGAACATGCACGCCGGCTATGCCGATATCGCCTCCGGCGACCGCCATATCGCCCGCGCCTTGAAGGTGCTGCAAGAAAGCCCGCAGTGGAAAAACATGGTAGTGGTGGTCACCGTCGATGAAAACGGTGGCTGGTGGGACCATGTGGCGCCGCCCAAGGGTGACCGCTGGGGCCCGGGCACGCGGGTGCCGGCCCTGGTGGTGTCGCCGTTTGCGCGCAAAGGCACGGTGGACCATACGGTGTATGACACGGCATCCATCCTGCGCCTGATCACCCGGGTGTTCCAATTGGAGACCCTGGACGGCCTCAAGCAGCGTGACGAAGCGATGATCGCTCGCGGCCAGCAACCCATGGGCGACCTGACCAACGCTTTGCAATTTCATCCGTAGGGGCTTATCCAATAACGACATGCCTGGCGATTTAACACGCGCATTTCCTGATCAGCCGCTACTGTGTGCAAGTGGGCTTTCATCCCGCGCAGACGGGCTTCGCTGACAAGGAACCAACTATGTTTAAACCGACCAGGCTGTCCTTCACCCTGGCCGCGCTGCTGGCGAGTGCGGTCGTACAGGCCGACATCGAGGTGCCACTGGGCAGTACGCAGCGTGTCACCCAGCTGTTTGCGTTCCCCAATAATTGCAATGTGATCTGCTTTCGGCCGTGGACGCTGGAACAGACCGCCGAGCACTATCTAAACCAGAGCCTGCAGCGTGACGGTTACAGCCGGGCCAAGGTCAGCGTGAAAACTCACGATGGCCAGGTCGCGGCGACCTTCAGCGGCGTACCGGATACCTACGGCCAATCCTTGACCTCCTTGCTCAACACTGCGGACCTGGCTTATCAAGGCGCCAGCCAACTCAATAGCGACGGCAAGTGGGCTTATAACTGGTATTTGTTCATGCCGCTGGGCATGGCCCTGGAGAACCGCAAGAGCATCGAACTTCTGCACTTCCCACCGGATTACTCGCTTACCCAGGCCCAGGACTACCTGGAGTCGGCCACCACTGACCGCTGGGCGGCGCTGCTCACCGACAACGGTATCCCGGCCAGCGAAACGCCGGCCTACCAGACCATCATCGATATCGCCCCCATCGCCGCGCCGTCCAATGCAGGTAAAGACCTGGAAAAAGTCTATAGCTATTTCACCGATTACCAGACTCGCATGGTCAAGGAACTGAGCCTGCGCGCCAACGGCTCGCTGCCGATGGTGGCATTCGGCGCGCCGGTGCGCAGCTGGATCAAGCAACAATACGGCCAGAATGTGGGCGTGCTGGAACTGGCACAAATCAGCCCGGCAGCCGGCAAAAACGTATCCGTGCTGGGCGCCAACCACCCCAGCTACATCTGGTATGCGGCGGACCCGGCAAGCTATGACGGCGATGAACAAAAGGCCGACGACGCCGGGTTGAAAGTGATGGGCCAGGATTTGAGCGTAGCCTGCTGGCAGGCCGGCATGGGCCAGAAACCCGCCAGCGATGCGAACGTGTTACTCAAGGCGTGCATGAACACCTGGCAAGTCACACGCAAGGAGCAGACCTGTGAGTTGTTCTACACCTCGGTGCGCCACCTGACGCCGGAGCAGGCCAATGCCAAGTGCGCTACACCGTCTATCAAAGCGCAGTTGAAACAGCTGAAAAATGTCGCCCCAGTGCCCACTATCATGGCGCCTGTGCTTTAACGCGAACAAACCGTCTCTACTGTCAAGATTGACAGTAGATATCGGGTCCAACTTCGGCGAATCTTAGGCCGCGCCCATTTGCTGCAAGACTGGCACTCAGGTAACACCCGCAGGTCCATGCAGTCCGTTCAGGAGAGTGATGAAAACTCAAGCCATGGATAAGGCTAAAACCGCGGTGAGCAGCTGCCTGTATCCCTTCAAGACGCTGCTCGTGGAGCAAGGATACCCCTCCACCGAGCACTTCCAGATCAAGCGAGGCGCCCATGGGAAGACGGCCGGTGTCATGGCGCGCATTGCCTTTGACAGCCGCGTGCGCATTGCCCAGGTTTCAGGCTATGCCGTCAGCGAGCGACGCACGCGTACGTTGCAGCTCTCGCCACGTATCCACTTGTACGATTGTTGGTTCTGCGGCCTGCTGCAGCACTCCTGCAACCCGAACGTGTTCCTGGACACCACGTACCTGGAGCTATGGACGGTGCAACCCATCCTCGCCGGTAGCCTGCTGACCCTTGATTACGCCATGACCGAAGACGCGCTGGCCCGACAGTTCGCTTGCCATTGCGGCGAGCTGAACTGCCGGGGTTGGATCACCGGCAGCAAGGAACCGCTGAACGCCGAAGGCCAGGTTTTCATGGCCTGGTGGCGCGAACACAAGCGGTCTTAGGCTTCGCCCAGCGGACGTAGGCGGTACTGCGGCGGGAGCTGCTCGAAACCACTGATGGTGGTGTTCAAGCTCTTCCAGCGGCCATCCTTGATGCCATAGATGCAGCCATGGATCGACAGGCTCTGCCCACGGTGCCAGGCATTTTGCACAATGCTGGTGTGACCGACATTGGCCACCTGCTGGATCACATTGAGTTCGCACATGCGGTCGACACGTTCTTCTTCCGTCGGCAACTGAGCGAGCAAGTCGCGATTCTCATAGTAGAGATCGCGAATAGTGCGCAGCCAGCCGTCGATCAGGCCGAACTGGCGGTCCTGCATCGATGCACGCACGCCGCCACAGCCATAGTGGCCGGTAACGAGGATGTGCTTGACCTTGAGCACGTCGACGGCGTACTGGATCACCGACAGGCAATTGAGGTCGGTATGCAGCACCACGTTGGCGACGTTGCGGTGCACGAACAGGTCACCTGGCAACATGCCGACGATCTCGTTGGCCGGTACACGGGCATCGGAACAGCCGATCCACAAGTATTCCGGAGTCTGCTGGCGGGCGAGCTTGGCGAAGAATTCGGGATCTTCCTGTTTGATCGCATCCGCCCAGCGTTCGTTGTTATCAAGCAGGTCTTGTAGTTCGTTCATCAGGGAAAGCCTCAGGAATGATGCGCAGTTTTGTGACTGACAACCCCTCGTTCAGGTCACGCCGAGTGCGAATTAGCTTGAATCTTTAGGGAGCCATGCCTGTCCACACACTATAAGCCCCACAGTATGAGGATTGGCCATGACTGAATCACGACGTCCCTACGGCGCAACGCAGCCGGAACCTATTGATGATAACGAAGACCGCATGGGTGAAATGCGCGAGCTGGATTTTGACCAGCAAGACCAGACCGCAGAAATCGGCGACGAGTTGCCTCGCCGTGAGCGCGATCTTTTAATGCCCGATGAACGGGTGCGCGAAGCCGGGCTTACCGGGGCTTCGACGGATGATCATGAATCGACCGATGATGATATGAGCCCGGAGACCCTGATCCATGAAGATGGCGCACGGGATGCCCGAGAAGCAGGTGAAGATGACCCGGCGGATTTTGACCTGAGTATCGTCGACGAGGATGAAATAGGCGGCGGCAATGGCCTGGATGAGGCCGAGCTGGCCGATATTGACCCTGTAGACGGTAACCGCTGAAAAAACGCGGTTCAACATGTGGGAGGGGGCTTGCTCCCGATGGCGGTGTGTCAGGCACTTAATAAGCCACTGACCCATTGCTATCGGGAGCAAGCCCCCTCCCACATTGCTCTGTTTGTTCAGTCGACCAGGGTGCAGGCCATGACGACAGCGTCTTCGCGGCCACCGACAGCCGGGTAATAATCCCGGCGGCGACCGATCTCGTTGAAGCCATAGCGCTCATACAACCGGAACGCCCCAGTATTGCTATCACGCACTTCCAGGAAACATTCCCGGGCATTGGCGGCATAGGCGCGGGACATCAGGTGTTCCAGCAGCGCCAAACCCAACCCGCGCCCCTGGTTTTCCGGTTTAACGGTGATATTCAGCAGGTGCGCTTCATCGAGAATGATCTGCACCACCCCATGGCCCACCTGCTGCTCGCCTTCGAACATCAGCCAGATCTGGTACTTGCCCAGCCCATCGAGGAAGATCCCCCGGGTCCAGGGGTGGCTGAACGCCGCATATTCGATTTTCAGCACGGCGTCGAGGTCGGCCTCGGTCATCGGGCGGAAGGATAAAGCCTCACTCATCAGTTGTTTTCCAGCGCGCCATCAGCCGGCGCATGGCTTGCCAGACATCAGCCTTACGCTGTGGCTCTTCCATTAATAATTCCAGGCCCGGCAGGGCCCACACCGAGCCCAGGCTGTCGACCTGCAGTTCGCGGTACCAGGACTCGGCATTGGCCTCGCCGGCAAACCGCACGGCGGGCAGGCCGATCAGCCATAGGCACACGCAGGGTTCGTCTTCCAGGCGCGCCGAGACAAAACCCTGGACGAAATCCCGTGCAGCCTCGGGGCCCTGGTCCATGGTGCCGCGCACCAGCAGCGGCCAGCGCACCGGCTCACCGATGATTTGCGGGCTGTCGGGCAGGCCGGCTGCGCGCAGCATGTCCTTGAGCAGAAGGTAGGCGGGGTCGCGTGACTGGAAACGCTCGCCGGTGGGCAGTTCCACCAGCAAGAGGCAACGCCCGGCCCGCAGCAATTGCAAGGCAAAGCGTGGCGGCGGCACTACCGGCGCCTTGACTACCGGGGCTGCCTCTTCGGCGACCTTGACCGCCTTGGTCACCGGCGAAGGGCGTGGCACTTCGATCTTGGCCCGTTCGACTGCAGGGCGCGTCTCGGGGGCAGGTTTGACCACTGCCACGGGCGCAGCCGCTTCCTCTCCCGAAGTCTCGAACACCTCATAGGGTTCGAGCGCCTGCAACAACTCGGGCCGCGACGGCGCGGCAAACGGCAGTTCGGTGCGGGGCAGCCAGTTGACCACCTGCATGGCGGTCAAGTAAGCGCGACGTCGGGACTCGATAAGCACAGCTCGGCCACTTGTGGATAAGTAAAGAACGGGATTCTACCGCTGTTCGGTCACAATCGCCCACTGCGCACTGACCGGCTGTGGATAAATCCCGCGCCTGATGCAGTACAATCGCGACTTTTAATCGCCAACCAGCCGGCCATTCCCATGATCGAACCCAAGCGCGTCCTGCGCGCCCTCGCCGAACACTGGGCCTTACTCGAGCCTCTGTGCGAACACTTCGACCAAGGCACACTGAGCCTTGCCGAGCTGCGCGCACAATTGGCCGCCCAACAACTGGACAGCACGCCCCAGGACATCACCAGCCTGCTGGACGTGTGGATTCGCCTGGATATCCTGGTGCCTGTGGCCAAGAGCCCGAACCGTTTCGAGCTCAACGCGCAGATCCACGATTTCCTGGCTTATCTGCGCAAGGAGCACCGACTTGGCCTGTGCCTGGAAATCGAAGCCTACCTGCGCCACCTCGAGCGTCTGGCCGGTTATATCCAGGACGCCTTCGACATCCGCGACGGCCACGACCTGGCACGGCAACTGCGCCTGCTGGACATGCGCGTACGCGATGTGCTGAAAAAGCTCGCCAACGACGAACAGGCCCTCGCCGCCGTGGCCGACCGCGCCAAGACCAGCGACCGCCAGATTCCGTTGCGCCAGCGCTACGCCGAGGTCTTGGCGACCTGGGACGAATACGTCGAGCCGATGATCCAGCTGGTGAACGCCGACGGTGCCTTCGAGCAAGGCGTGCGCAAGGTCGAGAACGTGCTGCTGCGCATGCTTACCGAACAACAGCGTCTCGGCCACCTGGTGGACGACGACATGCTGCTGCGCACCCACGCGCGCATCCTCGAAATGCAGACCAGCGCCCAGTTGACCTTGCGTCATGCACGGGAGCTGCTGTTGCCGCTGCGCGAAGAAGCGCGCCGGCACAACGCCGTGACCCGTGGCGCGGCACTGGCCCTGTCGGCGATTCGCCGCAAAGGCCTGGACGCGGTGCCGCAGGCTGCGATGCCGATGTTTACCCGACCACAAAGCACCTTCCTGGGCAGTGCCAGCCAGGTCGAGGCTTATGTGTATGCCTTGGCGAATTTCGAACCGAAACCGGCGCGTTTTCCCAAGGCGCACAAATCCCACAAGGGCGAAGCCCAACGCGCGCCGCGTACGGTCAAGGAAATGCTCGAGCGCTGCGAAGACGCACTGCCGATGCCCGACCTGATGACCTGGCTGCTGGAGCAGGAACCGGACGGCGCCACCGACGAATTGCTGTACTGGTTTTCGCGCCTGTCCCGGGAGAAACGCTTCAAGCGCGAACGCCTGGAACGTCGCGATTATCACACCCACGAGCACCAGGTCAGCCTGCGCTCCTTCGCCCTGCTCCCGGCCGGCAGCGACGCCACCGAGAATTCTGCGAGCACGCCTTATGCATCTTGATCTATCCGAACTGTCCCAGCTGGCGCCGATCTTTCGCGAGCTGTTCAAGGGTTACCACGTCAGCCGCCGTGATCCGGAGCTGTACGCGCAACTGTCGAACTTCCAGGACCAGTACCGCACGCTGTTCAAGGCCCTGGGCTTCGAGCTGGTCTGCGATACCCGCGGTTTCTATTACTTCGTGCCGGATTCCGCCATTGCCAGCGCGCAGGTCAACAAGACCGCCCAGCGCCTGGCCTTGTTTACCTTCATCCTCGTCGAGCATCTGGCCGATCAGGGCCGCGACCCGATTGCCGTGCTCGACGGCGGCAGCCTGGGCCGCGATGAATTGCCTTCGCTGCTGGAGAAGTACCGCGACCTGTTTATCCAGGCCGAGGTGCAGACCCAGGAAGAGCTCGAAGAAAAAATCATGCGCCGCATGACCCAACTGGGTTTTGCCAGCGAAGACAATGGCATCTACCGCTTCCTGCCGCCGATGCACCGTTTCCTCGACGTGTGCCTCTCCGTGCAGCAAGACCGCGACCTTGCCGCCAGCGTACACAGCGTATTGCCGCTGCCGGCACCGGTGATTATCGACGAAGACAGCGATGAGAAACTGCTGAAGACCGATGACCCGCTGGACCTGAGCGCCTTCACTGAAGAAAGCGAAGAAGATGCCCTGGCCCGTGCCATTGCCGAAGAACAGGAGACCGACGCATGAGTAAGGAACGCTACGGCATCCGCCGCTTCGCCCTATTGAACACCGCCGGTTACAGCCTGGGCTTGTTCCCGCTGGAAGAGCCGCTGTCGGTGTATGGCGCCAACAACCTGGGTAAATCCGCCTCGATCAATGCCTTGCAGTTCCCGATCCTGGCGCGCATGTCGGACATGAGTTTTGGCAAATACACCCTGGAACAATCGCGGCGCTTCTACTTTGCCACCGACACCAGCTACATCCTGGTGGAGGTCTCCCTGCCCCACGGCCCGCACGTCATCGGTGTGGTCGGGCGTGGGCCAGGCGGCGGTTTCGGTCACCAGTTCTTTGCCTATGCCGGCAAGCTGGACCTGGCCCACTACCAGAAAAACGACACCTGCCTGCGCCAGAAAGAATTGTTCACCAACCTTGAGCGCGAGGGTCTCAAAGCCTACGAACTCAAGCCTGATGAACTGCGGCGCTTGCTGGTGGGCGGCCATACATCTATCCCGCTGGACCTGACCCTGATCCCGCTGCGCTCCACCAGCGAACAGAGCCTGAAGACTTTCCGTGCGCTGTTTATCAACCTTCTGCACATGCGCGAAATCACGGCGGCCAAGCTCAAGCAACTGTTCCTTGATGCCTTCGAGCACAGTCTGCGTTCCGGCAGTGTCGACTACATCGCAGCGTGCGAAGAAGCCTTCCGCGATGTGAGGCGCATGGAGCAGGACTACAACTCGCTGGTGGCTGCCGGCCCGTTGGTTGAAGCCTTGGCCAATGGCGTGAAACAGCGCGACGCCTTGCGCGGCAAACTGCATCGCCTGTCGCCGCTGCTGGATTCATTGCTGGGCACCTGGTCGGACTACGCCAGTGCGCGCAAGGAAGAGCTGACCATCCAGGCCGAACACTACCGCAACGAACAGGATGCGCTGCAGAACGACCAGCGCGGCGGCACCCAGGAACTGATGCGCCTGGAACGGGAAATCAGTGGCATCCAGCGTTGGTTGGGCGAATTGTCGGTGCTCAAGCATCGCTTCGCGCTGGTGAATGACGTCAAGGTGCTGGAGCAGCAATTGCTGGCCGCTAAGGATGCCCACGATGAACTGGCGGGCGCCCTGGCGCAGTCGCGGCAGTTCAGCGCCGAGGACCTGGACGAGCGCCTGCGCGACCTGGAAAAACGTTTGAAGTCGGTCAAGCAGCAGCTTGATCACGCCGACAACAACAGCTACGCCAAGCTGCGCGAAGAATTCTCGCAGCAGGATGTCGAGCGCCTGATGCGCCTGTTCAACAGTTCGTTGTTCAGCCTGCCGCTGGGTGAGCATGGCATCACGCTGGACGAGGACGGCCAGTGGGTCAAATCCCTGGAACAGATCCTCGATGGTTTCAAGGGCGAACGCTTTGAAGTGCCGGGGCTGTCCATCGATATCTCGCACATCGAGCCTCCGGCCTTGCAGGCCCTGGCGGATCGCGCCGCGTTGCGTGACCAGAAAGAGCGCCTGGAAAAAGAACTCAAGCAACTGAAAACCCAGCAGGCCGTGGCGTCCGACCGCGCCGCGAGCAAGACCCAGACCGAAGCGCTGTACCAGCAGGTACTGGACGCCCAGAAGGCCTTGGAAGACTTCCGTCGCACCCAGACCCTGAGTGCCGAAGAAGGCGAGAAGCTCGAACAACTGGCGCAGATGGAAGCCGCCCAGGACGAGTTGAAGCGCTCCAGCGATGCGTTTACCGAGCGCGTGCAACAACTGTCGGCCAAGCTGCAATTGGTCGGCCGCCAGATCGGCGACATGGAAGCCAAGCAACGCACGCTGGATGACGCGCTGCGTCGTCGCCAGCTGTTGCCGGCAGACCTGCCGTTTGGCACACCATTCATGGACCCGGTCGACGATTCCATGGACAACCTGCTGCCGCTGCTCAATGACTATCAGGACAGCTGGCAGGGCTTGCTGCGCGCCGATGGCCAGATCGAAGCGCTGTATGCCCAGGTACGCCTCAAGGGGGTGGCCAAGTTCGACAGTGAGGATGACGTCGAACGTCGCCTGCAACTGCTGATCAACGCCTATGCGCACCGTACCGACGAGGCGCTGACCCTCGGCAAGGCACGGCGTGCGGCGGTCACCGATATTGCTCGGACCCTGCGCAACATCCGCAGCGACTACGACAGCCTGGAACACCAGCTGGCGCTGTTCAACCGCGAGATCAACAAGCGCCAGGTCTCCAACCTGCAAAGCTTCCGCATCGTGTTGGCGCCGAACAAGGAAGCCCTCAAGCATATCGACCAGATCATTCACAGTGCCGGCCAGTATGAAGAAGGCGAGACGCTGTCGGTGTTCGACCTCAGCCAGACCGCCGAGCAGGACAACAAGAACGAAGAGGCCAAGGAATACCTGGCACGCCTGGTGGCTGCCAATCATAACCAGTTGGGCCTCAAGGACCTGTTCGAGCTGGCGTTCGAGATCACCAAGGTGCATGGCCAGCCGGTAATTCATACCGACATCGACGGTGCGGCTTCCAACGGCACCACCATGACCATCAAGGCGCTGACCAACATGTACTTGTTGTTGCACCTGATGGACCGCGACCAGGCCGGCCGCGTGCGTTTGCCGTACTACCTCGACGAAGCGGCGGACATCGATGAGAAGAACCAGGCGGCATTGCTGGAAACCAGCCTGCAACTGGGCTTCGTGCCGATCCTGGCGAGTGTGAAGCCGCAGGTGTCCGCCCAGGTGGCGATCGACCTCGAGGGCGGCAGCGGGCCGAACGGAATCTACATCGATGAGGCGGACTGGAAGTACATCCGTCGCCATGATGTGGTGAAGGCGACAGTGAATGTGCAGGCGGACGAGCCGGAGCTGGATGAGGTCTGACGTGTTGCGCTGAAATGCAAAAAGGCCGCGATCTTATGGATCGCGGCCTTTTTTTAGCTTTGCAGTGATTTTGAGGGCCTCATCGGGGGCAAGCCCCCTCTCACACTCTGATTTGTGAATACAGTCAAAATGTGGGAGGGGGCTTGCCCCGATGGACGCGCCTCGGTCTATTTACCCAGCGGGATCTTAGGCGCCCACGTCAGCCACTCATCTTCAAACTTGTCGAACAGTGGGAACGTCTGCTGCGGCCGTGCGGGGTTGCCCATGCGCTCGCCATCAGGCGTGGCAAAGGCGATCCCGCCGGCCACCAACGTCTCCAGGGACTCGGTGCGCACCGTCGCACCTTTGAACAGGCCGAAGTCGAGCCCGAAGCCGCTGGTGTTCCAGAAGCGGCTGCCACTGCGTACCAGTGGCGCGTATTTGGGTTCGATCAGGATGTGCACCAGCACACGGTCGGCGGTTTGGCCCAACTCATAGCCGGTAACTTTGCCCACGGTGACTTCACGGTAGGTGACCGGCACGCCTTCCTTCAACGAACCACGGCGAGCGGCGCTGAGTGTCAGGCTCAGGCCCGCTGCCTGATGCACTGCTTCAGGTGGCTGGGCCAGGGCGACAAAACTCTTCTGCGGGCCGGCATTTTTCGTCGCCGGTTGCACCTCGATGTATTGGCCGGTGACCAGGGTTTCCAGGTTGGCCGTCTTCATCAGCCCCAGTTCAGGCTTGACCACCCAGAACTGGCTACCAGAACGAGCGATGCGATCCGCCACCTGGGTGATACGCGCTTTGAGCAGCACCGATTGCATGTCCGCACTGAGATCGACGCTCTCGATCTTGCCCACATCCAGGCCCTTGAAGCGTATCGGCGTGCCTGGGCTAAGGCCGTCGGCGCGGTCGACCTTGATGGTCACCAGGGTCCCGTGCTGGTTGGCGGCTTCACGGTCAGCAAACAGACGGAAGCGCGGGATGCGGCGTTTGAGCGGCGCATTCGGTTCCGGCGTTTCGAAGGCGATACCGCCCGCCATCAGGCTGGCCAGGGATTCACTCTTGACCTGGATGCCGCCGGTAAGCCCGCCGGTAAGGGTGACACCGCTGGCGTTCCAGAAGCGCGTGGAGCCGTTGACCAGGCTTTCATACTCTTTCTCGATATGAACTCCGATCACCAATTGCTTCTTCTTGCGCGAAAATTGGTAGCTCTGCACCGAGCCGACCTTGACCTGCTTGTACAGAATCGGGCTGCCGACATCCAGCGAGCCCAGGCTGTCGGTGAGCAACACCATATGCAGGCCCGGGGAGCGCAGGTCCAGCGGCGGTGCCTTGGCGCGGGCCACGTATTCCCGCTGGGGCGGCGTACCTTTGTCACCCGGACGGATGGCGATGTAGTTGCCTTTGACCAGTGCCTCCAGGCCAGTGATACCAGCCAGGGAGATGGACGGCTTGACCACCCAGAATTGCGTGTCCTGAACCAGGTAGTCTTCGGCCAGTGGGTCGAGGGTCAACTCGGCGCTGGCGCTGGACAGGTCCGGGTCGATCTTCAGGGTTTTCAGGCTGCCGACCTGAATGCCCTTGTACATGACCGGAGTCCGGCCGGCTTGCAGGCCTTCGAAGTCGGTGAGCTTGACCTTGACCTTGATACCCGCTGCGGCAGCATCGAAATCTTCGTATAGGCGGAACGGCAGGCTCGGGTCGGTGGGCGGGCTGTCTTTGCGATTCTCCGGCGTGGCGAAGGCGATACCGCCGGCGACAATGCTGGACAGCGATTCGCTGCGCACTTTCACCCCGGAGAGGTTGGCGTCGATGCTGATGCCGCTGGCGTTCCAGAAGCGCGTGTGTTTGCGCACGAGATTGGCGTAGGTCGGTTCGATGTAGACCTTGATCTCAACAGTGCTCTGGTCTTCAGACAGCAGGTAGCTTTTGACCTGGCCGACCTGGATCTGCTTGTAGAACACCGGGCTGCCGCGGTTCAGCGAGCCCAGGCGGTCGGCCTTGAGGGTCAGGTGCAAGCCGGGCTTGGCATCGGATAACGGCGGTTCTTCGGAGAGTGCCTTGAATTTGCGCGTGGGCTCGCCATCGCCTGGGCTGGCTGCGATGTAGTTACCCGAGACAAGAGTCTCCAGGCCAGTGATGCCGGCCAGGCTGACGCTGGGCTTGACCAACCAGAAGCGGGTGTTGGTCTTGAGGTATTGCTCGACATCCTTATTCATCTCGATGGTAGCAATCACCCCGCGATTGCTGCCCTCGTCATCCAGGGCCAAGGCTTTGACCTTGCCTACGGTCATGCCTTTGTAGACCACTTCGGTTTTGTTGACCTGGATACCTTCGCCGCTCTCGAAGCGAACCTGGATCTCGATGCCTTGCTGGGAATAGGCACGCCATCCCAGCCAGCCGCCGATGATCAGGGCAATCAGGGGCAACACCCAAATGGCCGACCAATTGGAGGCTGGGCGGGTTTTAGCTTTAGGCAATTCACTCATGGTCGTCGTCCGACTCCGTGTTATCCCAAATCAGTCGGGGATCGAAAGTTACTGCGGCAAGCATCGTCAAGATCACCACACTGGCGAATGCTGCAGCACCGAGATTGGCCTCGACACTGGCAAGTCGCCCAAAGTTAACGACCGCCACCAGGATGGCGATCACGAAGATATCCAGCATGGACCAGCGGCCAATGAATTCGATAAAGCGGTACATCACAATGCGTTGTTGCGCGGACAGCGGTTGGTGACGCTGCACCGAGAACAGTAGCAGGCCGATGCCTACCAACTTGAACGTCGGCACCAGAATACTGGCGATGAATACCACGGCGGCGATGGGAAACATCCCGTGCTGCACCAGCTGGATCACACCGGCCATGATGGTACTGGGATCGCCTTGGCCGAGGGAGTTCACGGTCATGATTGGTAACAAGTTGGCGGGGATATATAGAATCGCCGCGGTTACCAGTAATGCCCAAGTACGTGGAAGGCTGTTGGGACGCCGCGCATGGATCAACGCACCGCAACGGGTGCAGAGTTGCTCGTCGGCATCCGCTTCTTGTTTGTTCAATTCATGGCATTCGGTACACACCAGAATGCCTGCATCAATCGCCCGCATGATCATCCTCTCCTGAGAGTGCTCGCCAGACCTGGTGGGGCGACATCACCACCTCCAGCAGTACTTGAACCATTAATAGACTGATGAAACAGGCCAGGCCCAGGCCCACCGTAATAGAAGCCATGTCGGCAAGTTTTACGATTGCCACCAGCACGCCCATCAAGTAGACCTCCAACATCCCCCAATCCTTCATGTGGTGGTAGATGCGGTACAGCAGCAGCCCATAGCTGCGGCCGGTCCGCCAGCGAATGCTGAGCAGCACGGCTAATTGGCAGAGCAGCTTGAGCAAGGGAATGCCCATGCTGCACAGGAACACCACTACGGCAACGCTTTGCATGCCGGAATCGAACAGGCCGACGACGCCGCTCCATACAGTGTCCTCTGAGGTCTGTCCGAGCAGATTGAGCTGCATGATGGGCAGAAAGTTCGCAGGGACGTACAGCAGTAGGGCTGCGAGCACCAAGGCCAGGCTTCGCTCGACGACATTGTGGCGATGAGCGTACAGCTCGTAACCACAACGCGGGCATTGGGCTTTTTCGCCGCGGGCGAGCGTTGGCTTGCGCATCAGCAAGTCGCACTCATGGCATGCCACCAGGTCGTCCAGTGGTAAGTCTGACGCCTCAATGGCATCAACCGGATCGGGCATAGATAGGGCTCTGACTCTAAAAATGGTTAGGTGGCTATTCTAGTGGTCTGGTTCAGAAATAACTGTGCAATTTTGTCGGGGCTGGGTGGGAGGGAATGTAAGGC
>NZ_JAHSTT010000016.1 GCF_019145205.1 Pseudomonas khavaziana | reverse complement strand
GTCTTTGCCACTGGCAAACCCCAGACGGTCGCCGGCATAGAGGTATGCCTCTTGTTGGCGTTGGCCTTCTCGCTCCAGGTTACCCTTGCCCATACTGACACTGACGTAGACGCCAATACCTTCAGAGCCAAACGTCAGGCCTGCTTCGCCGCCGCCACTGTGGCGGTTGTTTTCGCTGTTGCTGTCGTTATGCGCCGAACGAATGTTCAAATCGTTGCCGGCATTCAGCTCGATATCCCGTTGGGCTTTGGCCTGCGTCCCAATCAAGTTCAGGTCATTGCTGGCCTTGAGGTTGATATCGCGACCTGCCTCCAGTTGTGAAGCCGTAGACGAGCCTTGGGAGCTCTCGCCTGTAGCCGTGCCGAAACTGCCGCCGGCGCCCAACTTGATCCCGCCGCTGGTGCCGCCATGAATACCGCCCCAACTCTGGGTGTGGGTGGTTTCTTCACTGATACTGCCCTTGGCCACGTCCAGCGTGACATCACGCCCTTTGACATTGATGTCACGCCCGGCGTCCAGGTGGCTTCCCTTCACCAATACATCGTTGCCGGCGTTAAGGTGCAGATCGTTACCGGCGCTTAGCGTCGAAGAGCGATTGGTCTGCTCGATAACCTGTTGGCTGTTGGTTTGCTTACTGTTGCCAAACTTCCCGTCCAGCGTTGGCCCATTGACAAACTGACTGACCGAATCAACCGCTTTGAGTGTGCTTGAGCCTTTGCTGACATTGTCCTCGCCTTTCCCTGCTCCGCTGACAGCGTCCTTGGTATTGGCATAGTTATGGTTGATTGAAACACCCAGGCCGTTGCTCTCTTTCTCGCGTATCTGCTCGGTGAGCACACTTTCACGCGCAGCATCGATATTGATATTTCTACCCGCCGTCAGCTCTATATCATTGGCGGCGCCAACGTCAGAGCCACGTTGGTTGATATCGCGCTTGGCGTTGATCGCCACATCTTGCCCGGCGTTTATCTGGCTGCCGGAAGCGGTCTCGCGTTCGACGCGATTCTTCTCCCCACTGCCTTCGGTGCCAGCGAAGAGGCTGATGCCATTACCGTTACTGGAGATGCTTGAACCCGTCTGCTTTTTCTTCTCCCAGCTACGTTCGCTACTGGTGTCTTGTGCGGCGACCACATTGACGTCGCGCCCTGCATCCAGATTGACATTGCGCCCTGCGCTGATGCCACTGCCAACCAGGTTGATGTCGCGCTCAGCCTGCAACGTTGCATCGCGCTCGGCGCTTACATGGCTGCCCACGCTGGTGCTGCTCTGGGCTTCACGACCAGCCTTTTTAGCGGACGAAATGGCGACCGACGTCGGCCTTTCCGTATAACCAAACTTCTTCTTGTGTTCTTCAGTGCGGCTATAGGCGGTGTCGTTCGCAGAAATCAGGTTGATGTCACCCGTGCTATTGACCAGTCCGGAGCGCAGTTCAGTGTCGTTATCGGCACTGATCTCACTGGCCCGCACCCGCACATCATTACCTGCAGCCACCACCACATCGTTGCCCGACTCCAACTCACTACCCACTTGGCTGGCAGTAGTCTTCAACTGGCTCTTGCCGCTTTTGGACAGCCCCAGGAACCCGGACTTGGTCTTCTTGCTGTAGGAACCATGCTCCTCGACACCCGACAACACCGCGATATCACCAGTGGCGCCCAGCAGCATGTCGCCACCCGCCTTCATTTGGCTGCCGATCACGGTGACGTCACGTCCGCCGTCGATGCTCATGCCACCGTCGGCGTTCTTGCTGGTGTTAACGGTCAGGTCTTTACCAGCTTCGACGACGGAGGCCACGTTGGTACTGTCGTAGCTTTCCCGCTGCTGGCTTTTGCTGCGACCGAACGAGCTTTTGCTCTTTTTCGAGTAGAACGAAGCGTCTTCGTCCAGTGCCGACAGGATGCTCACATCGCGTTGTGCATCGAGGGCCACGTTGCCGCCGCCGGAGATTCGGCTGGCGGTGAGCTCCAGGTCTTTACCGGCATTGAGCGACACATCGCCGCCGGCCGTCAGCACGCTGGAAACCTGGCTGATGTGGTCCTTGGACTGGGTGACCTTCTTGGACTTGCTCGATGAATGCTGCTCGTCGGCAGCCGACGAAATGCTCAGGTTTTCGGTCGTCGTAATGCTCAAGTCACGCTTGGCATCGATGCGGCTGGCAATGGCGGTGAAGTCACGCCCTGCCGATACCTTGAGGTCACGGCCTGTCTCCACGCTGGCACCGTTTTGCGTCACGGTTTCGGTACGCAGGCGATTGCCCAGATCCAAGCCATTACGTTGCTCAACGGCATCGATGTGCACATCGCGGCCAGCGACCAATGTGGTGTCACGCCCGCTTTGCAGTACGCCACCGGTATTGGCTATGTCACGACCTGCATTCATCGTCAGGTCATTGGCAGCCTCGATGCGTGACGCACTGTCGAGATAATCGCGGCGTTCTGCGGTGCCGTTGCCGGTACGGGTCACTGCACGCTCGTTGATCACACCACCCTTGATCGCGGTGAGCGTCACGTCGCGCCCGGCGATGATGCCACCGGACTTGTTGACGATGTTGTTACCTGCCAGCAGGTCCAGACGGTTGCCGGCTTCGATCAAGCCGCTGTTGATCAGGTCGTTGCCCGCTTTGGCTGACAGGTTGTTGGTGGCGCGCAGGGTACCGGCGTTCTCCAGGTTTTCACCGGCGATCAGGTTCAGGTCGTTACCGGCGATCAAGGCACCGTTGGGCGCCAGGCGATTGTCGGCCTGGGCCATGTAAAGCACGGGCACCAGCACTTTCTCACCGTTCACTTCGTGCTGTTCGAGCCAGACGATGTCGTGGGTCAGCGCTGCGACCTGTTGGGAGGTCAGGGTTACGCCCACTGCCAGGTTCAGTTGCTGTTTGCTCTGGATCGCATTGTCCATCAGATACTTGAACAGCTTCTCGTCGGTGTTCTGACCGTCGATGAAACGTTGCCCTGTGCGCGCTTGCACGGCTTGCTGGATCAAGCGTTGCTCATAGAGGCCGTCGCCCAGGCGCTTGGCGCTTTCGTCCGGGTTGTAACCCAGGCCCGCGAGCAGATAGTCCGAGCTCATGAACTGCTTGAGGTCCGTGAGTACCGGGTTGGTTTCGATCAGGTATTTATGCGGCTGGGACTTAGGCGCGGTGGGCGTAAAGCCCTGCACGCGGTTGATGGTCTGGCTGGCGACCGTAGTGGTTTGCTCCGCTGTATTGAGCGGCTGGGCAATCACGGCTGCGATCTGGGTCGGGCTGCTGCCCGGGTCTTGTGCAGCCGGTGTGCTCACAACCGGCGTCACGCCTGGTATCACCGGCGTCACGCCAGGAATGTTCAACGTCGGCAGCGCAGGAGCGTCTGGCGTAGCGACCTGAACACCCGTATCTCGACCAGTCAGCGCCAGGTCTGGCTGATCACTCGGCCCGGTGACCTTGGCCACTGGTGCAGTGGAGCCGGTGGACGGACTCCGGGCGTTGATGCCATCGCCCCGAGCGATTTCAGCGGGGGTGATCTGGCTGGGCGCCCAGCCGCTGCCGCTGGCCACATCGCCGGCCCCGGCAACGTTAAGCGTTCGGCTGGTGGCGGTGATGCCACTGACCTGACGTGCGGTGGGATCCAACTGATGGGTAGACGCGTCCTGGTGGGCGACATTCTTGAAGTCGAAGGTGCGTGTTTCAAGCGCTGGCTGTGCGCCCTGGCGCTGAGCGAGGCCGAGCGTGGCACCACCCATGGTCCAGCTCTGCGGGCCACTGGTGGCTTGGGTGGCTTGAGTGTCTTCGCTCGCTTGACTACTGAGGCGGAACAGACCGTGGGTGCCGGTGGGCAAGGTGAAGCCGCGTAATGTCAGCGGGTTGACTTGTTGTTGTGCCAGGTCCGGTGGCAACTGCGGAGCGAGCTGCACCACCACGGTTGTTGGACCGCTGGCGACACCCGTGTCCTCATTGCGCGGCGCGCGCCCGGCCAAGGCTGTGTTGGACGTCTCAATGCTGTTGATCAAGGTCTTGCTGGCGGTGATGTTCACCGTGCCTGCAGCCTGGATGATCGCCGGTGCCAGTGACGCGCCAGCGGTCGATACCAAGGTATCGCCAATCAGCCTGAACGCTGACAACGCACTGACCGGCAGGTTTTTGGGGCCTGGCTGAGCGTTGTAGGGGTCCATGACACCACGTTTGAAGCGCCAGTAAGTACCGTTAGTCGCTTCCAGCCGCCAGGTACGGGTACGCGTTCCGGAGCCAGACGCAGCGCCTTTGTTGGTCAGCGTATCCGCAGCGATGTTCATGTCGGCGCCAGAAGCGATAACACTGTATTCATTGAGCAGCGTATTAGCGGCAATATCCATGCGCCCGCCCGACTGGATAGTCGAAGTAGCCGATGTCTTCAGTAACTCGGTTTGATAGTTTTCCGTGCCGACAAAGTCGACAACAAAGTGATCGCCTCGGCAGTCCCAACAAATATTGGTGAGTGACCCGCCGCTACCGGCGGTGTCTTTCGTGGTGAACTCATCCCGGCGGTTAGTCAGGCTGGCAACCTTTAGAGACATGTCACGACTGGATTCGATGCTGCCGGATACGTTTTCGAGACTGGCTGCTTTGCTCGCACCCTCTCGACTGGCCACATCCAGTCGCCCCAGGCTATAGATGTCACCGTACTGGTTAGTGATTGTGTCGCTATGCAAGGCCATGTCGTTGCCGCTGAACAGCAAACCATGATCGTTCAACAAGGCTGCACTGCTTACTGTCACATTCTGTGCGCCACCCAATGTCCCGTAGTTGTTCAGCGTACCTGCCGAGAGTTCGAGGTTGGTCGCAGAGGTCAACCGTCCATAGTTGTTCAATTGACCATCAATGTTGACCTGGGTATCGCCACCGCCAGTAATTTTGGCGCTATTGCTCAGATCCAACTGACTCGCATGCAGGTTCAGACCACTCTGACTGGTGACTCGCCCATCACCGCTATAAGCGCCCGCAAGGTCGATACTTAAACTGCCATCACTGGCAATCAACCCATTATTGACCCAGCTGCCACCCTTGCCTTCCAAGTGCGTCGAAGCCAGCAGTTGCCCGGTTTCAGTCTGGGTGAAGTTGTTGACGTTGACGTTCAAACGCCCTGCCTGAATGACGCTGGTATTGGTCCAGGTGTCCGCGTTCAGGGTCAGGCCACCACGGGTGACAAGGGTGCCGCCCGCACCGGTGACGTTAGGCAACGAGATGTCGAAGGTGCCCTCACCCACGTGTAGCAATTGCCCGCCGTTGTTCTGGAAGCTGGCAGCCGCCAGGGTCAGGTCCTGGTTGGCGGTTTCCACAGCGCCATTACGGTTGTCGAACACGCCGCCGATCTGGAACTCGGTCTTGCCGGAGCGTCCCAGGGCGCGCAATTTGCCGCCCTGGTTATCGATGGCGTTGGCGGCCACGGTCAGGTTGTTGGTGCTTTCGATCAGGCCATTGTGGTTGGTCAGTTGGCCATTGAGGCCGAGCACGATCTGATCACCGGCAATCTGGCCTGCGCTGTTTTCCACGGCGCCGCCATTGATGCGCATGAGGGCTTTGGCATACAAAGCGCCCTGCTGGTTATTGAGGGTTGCAGCCGTCAGCAGCGCATCGCTGGTCTGTGCTCCCACATAGCCGCCCTGGTTATCAAGGTGACCTGCACTGAGTAACAGGCGCTGGCCCTGAATCAAGCCGCCCTTGGGGTTGCCGCTCAGGTCATGCCCGTTGCGCAGCACACCCACCACACCGGCCTCAATGGCACCCTTGAGGCTGGCAAGCACACCGCTGCGGTTGTCGAGGTTGCCGGCCTTGAGATGCACATCACCGGTCTGACTGATGATATTGCCGCCCCGGTTATCGAGATCGCCATTGACCTCGACCCGTAGGCCGTTCTGCCCCTGCAGCTTGCCTTGCGCGTTGGTCAGGCCAAAAGCGGTGATTTGAAGGTCGCCTTCCTGGCTGTAGATCAAGCCATCGGCGTTGTTTTGAACGATAGCGCTGGCGTCGATAATCAGTGGGCCTTTGGCGGCAACAGTGCCGCCCTGGCTGTTGTTCAGCCCGCCCATAGCCAATGACAGACGCCCCTGGCTGGCAAGTTGGCCACCGCGGTTATCCACCTCTATGGCGCGCTGGAGCAGCAGCGAGCTGGTGCCTGCGATTTTGCCGTTGACGTTGCCGAGGTGGCCTTGCAGGTTGAGTACCAGATGGTCATTACCCATCAGCGAGCCAGCGGTATTGAGCAAGTCGCCAGCCGAGACGTTCAAGTTGCGCTGGGCCGTGACGTTGCCGGCATTGTTGTCGAGGTTGGCCGCACTCACGTCCAGCGTCGCACCACTGTCGATCAAGCCACCCTGGGTGTTGTTCAGCGCGCCAAGCACCGTCAAGGTCTGCTGCGCGCCGCTGGAAATAACGCCCTTTTCGCCGTTGTCCAGGCTGGCGGCACTGACACTCAGCCGCCCTTGGCTGGCCAGCGCGCCTTCGTTGCTGTTGAGCAAGCGCCCACCGAGGCGTACATCCAGATCACCGTTGCGACTGGACAGCGTGCCTTTGTCACGGTTGTCCAACTGGGTGCCGATCAGGTCGAGCCCTTGCCAGCCCGACAGCAAGCCGCCGCGATTGACAACGTCGCCTGCGTTCAGCGTCAGCAGTTGCTGGCTGATGAGCGTACCGGCGCTGTTGTCCAGGTTACGCAGCGTCAAACTCAGGCCATTTTGGCTGGACAGTTCGCCGCCCTGGTTTTGCAGGTCACGTACATGTTTGAGGGTCAACGGGCCTTTGGCGAAGATCAGACCTTTACGGTTATCCAAATCCCCGTTGGCCAGGTCCACGCTCAGGTTCTGCTCGCCGATCAGCCTACCGCCACGCAGGGCCATGGACGTCAGCGTAAGGTCCATATCGCCCTTGGCCGACACCTCGCCGCCGTCGCTGGCGTCCAAGGCCTGGGCATTGAGTTGCAGACGGCCCTGGCTGTTGATCAGGCCTTTGGCGCTGTTGTCCAAGGCCGAAGCATTAATGGTCAGGGCGCTGGTGCCGAGCAAGCTGCCGCCCTGGTTATTGAGGTTCCCCGCTTTGACTGTCAGTGCTTGTGCAGCGTTGATCAAACCTTGTTGCCCGTTGCTCAGCAGCCCGGTGCTGGTCAATTCAAGCGCCCCGCGACTGGTCAGCGTACCGCCGCGGTTATCGACGACACCCGCCTGGGCACTCAGGCTCGCCGCCGCGACCAAACCCTTGATGTTGCCGAGCACCTGGTCGATTCGCAGGGTCAGGCCCTGGTTGCTGAGCAGGCGGCCATTGCTGTTATCAAGGTTGCGCGCCACGAGCGCAAACGCCTGACCGCTGGAGATTTCACCGCCCTGGTTGTTCACGCCATTAAGGTGGTTGAACACCAGCGGCCCGGTCGCGTTGATCAGGCCCTGCTGGTTGTTAAGCTGGCCGTTGTTCAGGTCCAGCGTGAGGCCGGCGTTGCTGAACAGCTTGCCACCTTGTTGATCAAGCCCATCGACGCTGGCGGTCAGGGCCTGGGCGCTGCCGATGTTGCCGGCGCTGTTATTCAGTAGCCCCGCCTTCAGCTCCAGGATGTCGCCGCTGGTGAGACGGCCCCCAGTGTTATCCAGCGCGCCGGTGCTTACACTGACCGCGCCTTTGCCACTGAGCACGCCCTGCTGATTCCCCAGGCTGGCGCTGCGCAGTTGCAGGGAGCTGTCAGTCACGAGTTCACCGCCCTCGTTGTCCACCCCACCTTTTAAACCCAGCTCCAACGCCTGGGCGCTGGAAATCCGGCCCCGACGGTTGACCAGGCTGGCTGCATCGACGCTCAAGCGCCCCTCACTGTTGAGCACGCCCTGGCTGTTATTCAACTCACCTTTGAGCTCAAGCTGCAGAAGCTGTTGAGCGAGCAGTTTGCCAGTGCTGTTGTCCAGGTCCTGAGCGCTCAGCATCAAACGCTGTGTGTTGAGCTGGCCTTGGTTGCGGTTAAGCAGCTTGGTCAGCGTGAGGTTCAACGATTGCCCGGCCAGCACACGACCGGCATCGCTGTTATCCAGGGTTTGCCCGCTGACGGTCAGGTCGGCGTTAGTCGACAGTTCGCCGCCACGGTTGTCGAGCCGATCGACCAGCAGTTTCAGCGTTTTATCGGCGCCCACCAGGCCTTTACGGTTGTCCAGCGACACTGCACGCACATCCACGGCTGTAGTGCTGATAACTTCGCCGCCGCGGTTATCAATCTGATCGATATCAGCGGTCACCCCTGCCTTGCCCGATACATCACCGTCACGGTTGTCGAGCCGAGCGGAAGACAGGCGCATGGCGCCGTCGGCAATCAGCGTTCCGCGCTGGTTATCAAGCGCTTGGGTGGCAGATACTTCCATGCCGCCACGACTGTTGAGCAGGCCATCAGTGTTGTCCACGCGGGCACTGTTGGTGTTGAGCGAGGCTGCGCTGATCGCACCTTTGGCGTTGCCCAGGGCCTCTTGAATCTGCAGTGTCAGACCTTGGTTACTGATCAGCTTACCGCCGCTGTTGTCCAGGTTGCGCGCCGCCAGGGTAAAGGCTTGCTGGCTGGAAATTTCGCCGCGCTGGTTGTTCACATCGGCGAGGTTTTTGAGCATCAGCAGCGGGCTATTGATCAAGCCGCCCATGTTGCTCAGTTGGCCGTGGTTCAGGTCTAGATCGAGCTGGGTGTTACTGAATAGCTCACCCCCCTGTTGATTCAGGCCGGTGATCGTGGCGGTAAGGTTTTGGCTGCTGGCGATACGTCCGCTGTTGTCCACCTGGGTTGCTGCCAAATCCAGGCGATCGGCGCTGGTGATACGCCCATTGTTGTTAAGCGCGCCGGTGCTCAGGGTCAGCGCACCACGGCTGTTGAGCAGGCCTTTGGGGCCGTTGTCCAGACTTGCGCTGGTCAGGTCAAGGCTGGCATCGGTCTCCATGATGCCGCCCTGGTTGGTGATAGCACCGCTGGCAGCAAGTGTGAGCGCACCCGCCGAAGAGATTGCACCCGCGTCGTTGTTGAGCGTCGCGCCGGCCAGCTGCAGTGTGCCTTCGCTGCTGATTTTCCCCAGCTGGTTATCCAGTCGCCCATCCAACTCAGTGCCGGGAATGGCTACCAGCGACAGGCTCACCGATTGCTGGCCTGCGAAAGTGCCTTGGCCGTTATCCAGGCGCGCGCCGTTGAAACGGTTGTCCCGGGCGAAGATCAACCCTTTGGCTTGGTTAACTACGTGGGCCACGGCCAATTCCAATGCGGTACTGGCGATCAGTTTCCCCGCGCTGTTATCCAGGCGCTGCGCCTTGAAGTCGATGCTGTTCTGACTGGAAATCTCGCCCGCACGGTTATCAACGACGTCGACCGTCAGTTTCAGCGCTTTTGTGGCGCCTACTAAACCACCATCGCTATTGTCCAGTGAGGTCCCGCTCAGGCTCAGCTCGTTCTGGGCAACCAGTTCGCCGCCCTGTTGCGCCAGTACGCCGATGGTTGCCTGCAGATCACTCTGACTGGCGATGCGGCCAGCCGCGTTTTGTACTGTGTCGGCAGTCAGTCGCAGGGGCCCGACCGCACTCACCAGGCCCTTCTGGTTGTGCAACTGTTGCCCGGAGAAGCCCAAGGCCGCCTTGCTGCTGAGCAAACCTTGCTGATTGTCCAACTCACCCACATTGAGTTGAAGGTCCTTCTGGGAAAGGATCACACCGCCGCGGTTGTCGACATTCGCACTGTGCAACATCAACAGATCCTGCCCGGTTAGCCGCCCTTCGCGGTTATTCAAACCACCGGCACGCAGTTCCATTGCGCCCTTGGCCAACACCTGCCCTTTAGCCTGATTGTCCAGTAACCCATCAATCGTGGCCTTGAGTTGGCCGTCACTGCCCAATTTTCCAGCCTGGCGGTTATCCAGGCTTGCGGCCTGCACCTCCAACGAGGTACCGGCAGCGAGTGTGCCAGCCTGATTATTCAGCGCACCCTTGACCTTTACCTTCAGGCCGACATCACCGAGCACTTGCCCTGCGGTATTGCTCAAGCTTGCCGCATTCAACTGCGTGTGGCCTGTGCTGACGATTTCGCCCTGATCGTTAAGCAGGTCCTCGTTGACCGCCAGGCGTGCGTCCAGGGCGCTGCTCACCCTGCCCTCGCGGTTGTCCAGGCGCGAGGCATCGAGCCCGACACCTGCGGCTGAAATCAGCCCCTTGACGTTCAGCAGCGCCTGTTCGATTTTGAGGGTCAAGCCCTGGTCGCTGAGTAAGTTGCCCCCGCTGTTGTCCAGGGTGTCGGCGCTCAAGGTGAAGGCCTTTGCGCTGGAGATTTCACCGTTACGGTTGTCGACACCTTTCAGGTTCTTGAGCAACAACTGCCCGGGTGCATTGATAAAGCCATCGGCGTTATTCAAGTGCCCATGATTCATGTCCAGAATCAGTTCGCCGTTGCTGTAGAATTCGCCGGCACCGCGCTGGTCAAGACTGGTGATGCTGGCGTTGAGCGCCTGGCCACTGGCGATACGGCCCTCGAAACGGTTGTCTACGTCTGTCGCTGTCAGCTTGAGGCGATCAGCGCTGGTGACGCGGCCCTGGTGCTGATTGAGCAATACGCCGGTAGTCAGTTGCAGTGCACCGTCAGCCACAATGCGCCCTTGGCTGTTGTCGACACTGCCCGCATTCACGGTCGCCGTATCAGCGCTGAGCACCTCGCCTTTCTGATTGGTAAGAGCGCTCTCAGAGCTCAACAGCAACGCCCCGCCGCTGCTGATACGCCCGCCATTGTTGCCAAGGCTGGCGCTGCGCAGTTGCAAGGCCCCGTCGCTGCGCATTACGCCTTGGCTGTTGTCAGCCTGTTCGGCCAGGGTCATATCCAGGTTGCGTTTGGCGTAGACACTGCCCTGGGCGCTGTTGTCCAGGCTGGTTGCCTTGAGGTTGACATCCTGTTGCGCAGAAATCAGACCTTTGAGCTGGTTGCTCAGCCTGTCGAGCGTCAGCTGGAGCGTGTTATTGGCCAGTACGCGACCGCCATTGCTGTTGTCCAGCGCATGGCCGGTCAGCGTCAGTTCGGTAACGCTGGAAACTTCACCTCCTCGGTTATCCACTTTACCGATGGACAGGTTCATGGCCTTGCCCGAGTTGAGCAGCCCGGCCTGACGGTTATCCAGCTCGTCACCCTTGACCTGCAACTGCCCGACCGAGGTGATGCTGCCACCGCGGTTATCCACGTTCCCCACCACAAGCTGCGCATCCCCCTTGCTGGTGAGGCGGCCCTTGGACTGGTTGTCCAGGCTGGCGGCATTGACCATCAGCGTCTGACCGGCAGCTAGCGTGCCCTTGTCATTGTTGACCGCGCCGAGGCTGGTCAAGGTCAAGCGATTATCGCCCTGGATGCGTCCCTGACTGTTGTTCAGCGCAGCCACTTCGACTATCGCGTGCTGCCCCAGCAGTTCACCGCCGCGGTTATCCAGCACACCGTCCACGCTGAGATTCAAGTCAGAAACGGCACTCAACTTGCCGCCCTGGTTATCCAGACTTGCGCTGCTCACCTGCAAGGCCGCGGCAGAAATCAGGCCGCGGGTGTTATCCAGTGCTTGGGCGATACGCAGGGTCAAGGCTTGTTGGCTGAGTATCCTGCCGTCCGCCGTGTTCAAGGCGCTTGCCGCCAGCTCAAAGGCGTGGGCACTGGATATTTCACCGCCTTGGTTATCAACGCTGCCCAATTGCTTGAGCAGCAACTGCCCAGGTGCATTGATCAAACCACCGTTGTTGTTGAGGTGGCCACCTTGCAAGTCCAGGCTTACATCGGCCTGGCTTGCGACATGCCCGTTACGACTGTTGTCCAGTGCGGTAACCGTCATGCCCAACTGAGTCGCACTGCTTAGATGTCCGCCTTGGTTGCTCAGCTTGCCAGTCGCAATCTGCAAGTCGCCGGCACTGGATAGCGTTGCGTCATCGTTGGTTAAACCGGAGGTATTGAGGGTCAAACGACCATCGCTGCGCAGCGTGCCTTGGGCGTTGTTCAACTGGCCGCCAACGACGACACCTATCTGGTGCTTGGCGTACAGGCTACCGCCCGCGCTGTTATCTATTCCTTGTGCGTTGATCTGTACCTTCTGGGCGGCAATGCGACCTTTGAGCGAATTGTTCAGGTCAGCGACGTTCAATTGCACGTCAGTGCCGGCACTTAATAGTCCCGCCTGATTGAGCAGGTTCCCGGCTATACGCGCGGTCAGTGCACCGTCGCTGGTCAGGTTGCCTTGGCGGTTGTCCAGGCCGGTGCTGTTGACGGTCACGCTTTGCCCTGCAGCCAATGTGCCGGCGTGGTTGCTGATCGTGCCACCCGCCTGGAGCAGCAACGTTGCATCACCCTGCACCAGGCCTTGGTCGTTATTGAGCGACCCAATCCCGAGCACGAGGTTCTTGCCTAGAACCTGTGCGCTGCGATTATCCAGTTCGCCATCGACTTGCAGGTTGAGGCCCTCCACCGCCGTGAGTCGGCCGGATTGGTTAATCAGTGTCCCCGCTTGAACATCCAGGGCTTTGGCGGTTAACACACCTTTGGTATTGTCCAGGGCGCGGGCGATGCGCACGCTCAAGGCTTGCTCGCTGAGCAACTTGCCGGCGCCGTTATTGAGTTGATCCGCGACCAGATCAAAGGTGTGGGCGCTGGAAATCTCGCCGCCCTGGTTATCGACGCTGCTGAGTTGAGTCAGCAGCAACTGGCCTGGGGAGTTGATCAAGCCGCCCTGGTTGTTCAGGTGACCCCGATTGAGGTTCAGGCGCAGATCGCCTTGACTGAAGAGTTGCCCGCCATTGCTGTTGTCCAGGCTACCCACGGTCAACTGTGCGCCTGCGTCGGCACTGAAACTCCCGCTGTGATTGGCGAGCAAACCACCCACCCGGGCGTTAAGCCGATCACGGCTATGAACTTGACCGCGCTGGTCGTTGATCAAACTGGCAACATCTATATCCAGGCCGCTGGCTGCAATCAGGCCTGCCCCGTTGTTCAGCGTCTGCACGATTTTCAGGCCCAAGGCCTGGTCACTGAGCAGCTTGCCTGCGCGGTTGTCCAGGCTATTTGCCGCGACGGTAAAACCATGGGCACTGGAAATTTCGCCGCTGCGGTTGTCGACGCTATTGAGGTTATTCAACCTCAGCTGGCCACCGGCGTTGATCAAGCCACCGTCGCGGTTGTCGAGGTGGCCGTTGACCAGGTCCAGGATTACGTCGCTATTGCTGTAAATTCGCCCCTGGCCATGCTGGTCGAGGCTGGTGACACGGGCATTGAGAGCTTTGGCACTGGTAATCAACCCGCCTTGGCTGTTATCGAGCGAACCGGTCGCCAGCTCCAGGGCGCCACCACTGACGAGTACACCGCGTTGCTGGTTATTGAAGTTTCCAGCGCTGACCTGTGTCTCAGTGCCAGACTCGATTCGACCCTGCTGCTGATTTTCCAGGGTACCGGCAATATTCAGCCCCAGGCTGCCCTGACTGCTCGCGATACCGGACTGGCGGTTATCCAACTGCCCGGCATTAATCTGCAGATGCTGCCCCGCAACCAGGCGACCACCTTGATTGTTAACCAGGCTACTGGCAGTCAAGCGCAGTGCCTGGCCGGCGGAAATCAGCCCGGCGACGTTATCCAGGCTATCGACCTGCAAGCTGACTTCAGCCAGGCTCGAGAGCTCGCCTTTGCGATTGACCAACTGCCCGATGCGACCGCTGAGCCCGCGGTCGCCAACCACCAGGCCCGCGTCAGCATTGAGCAACTGTCCGGCATTCAACTCGATGCGTTCAGCGCTCAACACGCGGCCTTGCTGTTGGTTATCCAGCTTTTGGGCACTCACCTTGAGCTGGTTTTGTGCGCTAAGGGTGCCGCTCCGGTTGTCGAGAGTGCCATCAACCTTGACGAAGAGGTCGCGACTGGCAATAACGGTCTTGCCGTTGTTACGCAACTGGGCGGCAGTGACGTGGAGATCACCCTGAGCATTGCGCGTCTGATCCGCGTTGACGCCGGCTTCGATGACGCCGTTGTTGGTCAACGTCCCACCGCTTTGCAGCGCCACGCGATCACGTGCCGCCAGGTTTTTTTGATTGATCAGGTCGCCTTGCGTCTTCATCTCGAGCACGCTGCCCGCCGCGACCACATCCTGGGCCTCAACGCTGTGGGCCCTCACGTTGATGGCGCCGGCCGCTGTTGTCTGGCCCATGACCACATTGCCTGCGGTATCGATCTGAATATCGCCGCCGGCGACCATGTCCCCGGACAACCTCACGCCTACACCCGCCTCAGTCCCCATAAGCTTGACCGCGCCCACATACATGCCGCCCAACGCCGACGAGTCGATCGCCAGATCCGGCGCCTGGCTGCCATCTGCGGCCCGCGCGGTGGCCGTTAAGGTGCGTGCATCCACGTCATTACGACCGGTGACGATGGTCAGCTTTTTGGCCTGAATCTGCGCGTTGATAGTGGTAGCGCGGGTGATGATTTCGAACTGATCGACGTTGCTGGCATTCAGGCCAGCGCCTTCGATAGCGACACTGCCCTGGTCGACTTGGTAACGGTTGATCTGGCCGTTTTCGATCACGGCTTTACCGGTGGTGAGCGTCGCTTGCGGGGTGTTGATAAAGCCGCAACCGTTACAGCTGATGCCATACGGGTTTGCGACGATCACGTGGGCCGATTGCCCGGCTACTTCGGTGTAGCCGCGCAGTTGGCTGGGGCTGCCGCCGTTGACTTCGTTGAGAATGATATTGGCAGCGGTGCCGTTGAGATTGGGGTTACCGACGATGATGCCGCCCAGTTGCGTGGACTGGGTGCGGTCGGTGGCGTTGTTGAGAATGACCCCATTGGCGCCGACGTTGTAGTCATGAAATTGGTTGTGCGAGAGCCCGTTGGCATTCGGCGTGGCGATGTTGACGATGGGCACGCCGTTACCCGCTTGCCCGAGCGTCGTACCTGGTGCATTCACCACAATGCCGTCCGCCTGCGCCAGCAACGGATGCCAGAACATGGCGTTGGCCAGAATCAACGCCAACCCACGTTTAGGCAGCCCCAGGAAATGGGTACGGCTTTTTACGGCAGCAGAAGGCTGGCGCACGAGGAATGCGTACTGGCGAACGTCCATGTCATGTCTCAAAGCCCGAGGGCGGTCAAAAGTTTAAAGGAAAAAATCCACACGGAAATAGATCGGCGCTTCACGGTCCGTGATCGCGTCCGGTCGTTCCAAAGAGTGTGCAAAGGTCACGCTGGCCGCGACGTTCTTACCGCGCGCAAACAACTCCACCGAATTGCTGCTCATACGCCCATGCTGTTCAGCGTTATAGCGGCCATGGCTGATCACGCCCTGGTCGTAGCCGAGGCTGGTGCCGTATTCAGTGAACACCGGCTGCATCCAGGCCCAGGTGACCGGTCGGCTCCAGCGCAGGTCGTTGCGCCAATAGCCGCCGCTGTCGCCCGCCAGCATTTGGTCTTTGTAGCCACGAATCGACGATTGCCCACCCAGGCTCATGCGCTGTGGGCTGAATAGCACGTCTTCACTGCGCTGGCCGGTCATCAAACTGCTGAAGCTGAGGGACTCGCCCCAGAGCTTGAACGGGTACAGATAGCTCAGCGTGGCGGTGTATTTGCGGTAGCGCGCATCGGCCTGGCCAGGCTTTGGGTGGTGATTGGCCTGGGCGTCGAATGCGCCGATGCCGTTTTGCAGGCCAAGATCAATGTTGAGGAATGAACCACCGATACGCCGACCGTGGTTGATACCCAATTGCGCTTCACTGAGGCGGTTGCTGCTCAAGGCCAGCTTGCTGTCTTCGATGAAGTTGTTGGTACGAAGATAGGCGATGCCAGTGTTCAGAGATGTTTTGCTCAAAGCGTCACGATGAATAACCCGCTCCAGGCGCAACTGGTGATTCTGGCTGTCCCCGGTCTGCTTGAACTTGAAGTTGTTGGCCTGGGCCTGGGAGCGGTACTCACTTTCGATGTAGCTGTACGAGAGGTTCCACCAGCCAAATGGCACGCTGTAGCTGAGCATCGAATTGCGTGAGGTACGTTGATGATCGCTGACGGCATCGTGGCCGCCACGCAGCGAAAGCTGATCGGCCAGGCCGAGCGGGTTATCCCAATCAAGACTGGCGCCCCACTGCTGCTCACCAGTGCTGCGCTGGCCGCCGTTATGCCGCGAAAGCCCCACACGCCAGGGCTTTTGCGGTGTATTTTTGACCAATACATCGCTGCCACCCACCGCCTTGCCCGGCGCCAACTCCATCTGCGCCTGGTTCGACGGCAGGCGATTCAACTGATCGACCATCTGCTCGATTTCGCGCAGATTGAGCAGTTCGCCCTGCTTGCCGGGGAAACTCATGGTCAATTGGCGGTCGGTGATGCCACTGCCTTCGGCGCCCTTGAGGCTTTCCAGCCGGCCTTCGACCACCTGGATCTTGAGGTTGCCGCTGGAAAGGTCCTGCTGAAGCAGGTAGGCACGACTGGTGACCAGGCCTTTGGCCAAATAGCGATCGGTGATGACCTTGAGCAATTCGTTGAGTTGCGGTACGCCAAGGCATTGGCCGATGTAAGTCTTGATAAGACCCGTGCGCTCACCTTCGGTCAGCGCATCGGCACCACCCAGTTCGATGGTTTTGATCGGGAAGCAGCGGCTGTCGACAGGCGCGACCGGCGCAGCAGGCGCCGCCGATTTTCCAGGCAGGTCCTTGAGCTCTTCGATCCGCCGTTGCTGATCCTCAAGCAGGCGGTCCTGGCGATCACGGATCAGGTCGGTGATGCCTGGGGCGTTCTGCGGCGTGGCGGCGTGCGCCCCTCCAACAATACCCAGGCAAAAAAAAGCGGACAGCAGGCTGAACCTGGTCCGACGCAGTAAACGCCACATTCTCTAGATCCCTCTATGTGGCCTTAAGCCACCAATGGAGGGCGATCATAGGATGTCATTTTGATGGCGTCAATTAAGCGTGCAAGTTTGTTTGATCTCTAACACTCGGCGAATCACGCTGAAAAGTATGACTTTTTCGTCTACACACCCATCATCGGCCACGGGCATTCAAGCGTTTATTGCATGACACCCGATTGACCTCAGGAAGAATAAATTTCAGCGCCTTGACTTGTCGGCTGGTGATATCGAGGCATTTGCTGCCTGACCAATTGCGCCTGAACCCCCGCCACCGCATCGAGCACTCTCTGCACCCACTGCTCATCCTGCGGGTCAACCACGACTACACGAAAGCCATGATCATGACCTTCAATGCGCACGCCTTCGGAGTCATCCACGTGCAAATCAATATCGAAAGCCGGCGGGAATTTCGACGGTGTATTGGCCAGCCCGTGCGCACTGAGGGCGTCGTTATGCAGGGTGCTATTCACCACCCCGTCAACGCGGATGCCGTACAGCATCAACCAACGCCTGATATAGGAAGGCGCACGACCGGACGAGGTATAGACCCAGATACTGCAACCCTGGCGCCGCAGCTCCCGGGTCAGTGAACGGGTGCCGATACGCAGCGGCTCGCCCCACCAGCGATGGGCGCAGGCTGGTAGCCAGCTGCTCTCTACGGCGGAGTGATGGAGCTGGCAGGCCAAGGTGTCGTCGATATCAAACGAGATTCGTATGCGCGGGCGCGTGAATGCGCGCGTGGACAGGGCTTGTACGACTCGGCGGGCGGACGTTCGGCATTTGCCCGCGAGTGTTGGATACCAACGCATCAGTGGCCTCCCCCATAGATGGGCTGCGGTGTGTCGCTCAAGAAAAACGCCTTTGGATCAGGTGCCTGTTCCTCCAGGAAAGCCGCGTATTTTTTCTTGATCTTGGGCAATTCATACAACGCCTTGACGCCATGCTTGGCCGAGTTGCGGATCACCGACGACGGGTTGAAGTAGCCCTCGGCATTTTCCAGTGTCAGCACGAACGGCGGCAAACCGGCGCGCATCAGCAGGTAGCTGACGATCAGCGAGCCGCTGCGGTTGTTGCCTTCGATAAACAACTGCGGCTTGCTGAGGATGCGTACATAGACACCCGCCGCCCGCTTCCAGACGGACTCACTGCGATACGCACAATACCAATTGAACAAGTCCTTGATGCCGCCTTCAACGTTGTTGAAGAAGTGCTCCTCGGTCGCGGCCAGGTGCTGGGCGTATTCCACCCGACGTGCCGGGTCTCGACCGCACAGGACCGTGGCGTTGATCTCCAGCATCAGGTTGAGCTGATGAAGATCAAACAGGTCGACACCCCGGGCCACATAGTCGTCAATCAGCGCGTAACCCTCAAGTACATTGAGCAGCACTTCGTCGGTCAAGGGGTCACGCGGCTCGGTAAACTGCGTGCTGAGCTCGGCAAAGCGGCCCTGCACTTTACGCAGGGCGCGTTCAATCGCTGACAAATCAAGACGATGGGTTACAGGCATTGATATTCCCGGGAAGACGTTGGCACAGGTACCGCCTTTATCGAACATGGATGGCTCAGCTGAACTTACCGCTGATGTAATCCTCGGTCATTTTTTCCCGTGGGTTGCCGAACACCTGGGTGGTCGGGCCCATCTCCACCAGGTAGCCGGTGCGCGTACCTTGGGAAATATCCACCGAGAAAAACGCCGTGGTGTCCGCTACGCGGATGGCCTGCTGCATGTTGTGGGTTACCAGGGCGATGGTGTAGTCCTTCTTCAGCTCCACCATCAGTTCTTCGACTCGGCGCGTAGCGATGGGGTCGAGTGCCGAGCAAGGTTCATCGAGCAGCAGCACCTCCGGTTCGGTGGCAATCGCACGGGCTATGCACAAACGTTGCTGCTGGCCGCCGGACAGTGACAGGCCGCTGACCTTGAGCTTGTCCTTGACCTCATCCCACAGCGCCGCGCCTTGCAAGGCGTGCTTGACGCGGTCGCCAAGGTCGCCCTTGTAGCGGTTCAGGCGCAGGCCGAACGCAACGTTGTCGAAGATACTCATGGAAAACGGGTTGGGCTGCTGGAACACCATGCCGATGTAGCGGCGTACCACCACCGGATCGACGCCCTTGCCATATACGTCCTGGCCGAGGAAATGTACATGACCCTCGAAGCGGAAGCCCTTTACCAGGTCGTTCATGCGGTTGAGGCTGCGCAGTACGGTACTTTTGCCGCAGCCCGAGGGGCCGATAAAACCGGTGATCTTGTTTTTCTCAATCGGCACATGGCTGTCACGCACCGCCATGAAGTTGCCGTAGAAGATCCTGTCCAGCTTGCAGTCCATGACCACAGGCGACTGGGTGACAAACGGAGCGGCTACTTGCGCAGTTGATACGTTCAAATTCAGATGCTCCCGTTCTTAATACTTGGGCTTGCCGAAGATACGGCTGACGATATTGACGACCAGCACGATCATTACCAACACCAACGAGGCCGCCCAGGCGAGCTCAAGCTGGTTGTCGAAGGGCATGCCGGAGAAGTTGTAGATCAGCACCGCAAGGGAGGCGGTCGGGTTCATCACCGACAGGTCGCCGTCGTGGAAGATCCAGTAGTTGCTGAACAGCGCGGTGAACAACAGCGGCGCGGTTTCGCCCGCGGCACGGGCCACGGCGAGCATCACGCCGGTGAGGATCGCCGGCAGGCCGGTGGGCAGGATGATTTTCCAGATCACTTGGGAACGGGTGCAGCCCATGCCGTAGGCAGCGTCCTTCATGACCTTGGGCACCATGCGCATCGACTCTTCAGCGGTCAGCACAACGATTGGCAGCATCAGTACCGCCAATGCCACACCACCTGCGGGTGCCGAATAGGTACCGGTAGTCATCACCACCAGCGCATAGGCGAACACACCGGCCAGGATCGACGGCAGGCCCGTGAGCATCTTGGCGGCAAAGCGTGCGGTGTTCGCCAGTTTGCTGTCCGGCCCCAGTTCAGCCAGGAAGATCGCGGCCAGGATGCCGACCGGCACCGCGATGGCGGCGGCGATGCCGACCATCACAAAGGTACCGGCCATCGCGTTGCCGAAACCGCCGCCGGTCTCGAAGCCGGTGGGCGGCAGTTCGGTGAACACTTCCAGGCTCAGGCGTGCGCCGCCACGGGTGATCAGCATGTAGAGCACGGAAATCAGCGGCACACTGGCGAGCAGCGCGCCAAGCCACACCAGCGTGGTTAACACCAGGCTGCGCAGTGCGCGCCCTTCGAACCTGCGCTGCAGGCTCGGCACCGCGGTTATAGGAGACGTGAGGTTCGTCATTGTTTAGTACCCCGCTGGGCGTAGAGCATGATCATGGAGCCGATAACGTTCACCAACAGTGTGATGAACATCAGCACGAGGGCGGCGTACATCAGCACCTCGATCTCGTTGGGCCCGGCTTCGGGGAAGTTCAGTGCCAACAAGGCGGCCAGGGTATTGGCCGGCGCGAACAGCGACAGTGAAATGTTGTTGGCGTTGCCCACCAGCATCGCCAGCGCCATGGTTTCACCCAGTGCGCGGCCAAGGCCGAGTACCAGGGAACCGAAAATACCGGTGGCGGCGGATGGCACCATCACCTTGAGAATCGCTTCCCAGTGGGTGGTGCCCATGCCATAGGCGGCCTGCTTGGTTTTCATCGGCACGCTGGTCAGCGCGTCCTGGGACACGGCGGCAATCGTCGGCAGGATCATGATCGCCAATACCAGCGCCGCCGGCAGCAACCCAGGCCCGCTCAACGAGGTGCCGAAAAACGGTATCCAGCCCAGCTCGCTGTTCAACCAGGTAGTCAATGGTCGAATCGCCGGGATCACCACGTAGATGCCCCACAGGCCGTACACGACGCTGGGGATGGCCGCGAGCAACTCGACGATGGTGCGAAACACGGCGGCCAGTCTCGCCGGCAGGAAATCCTGGGTCAGGAAAATCGCCATGCTGACGCCGAAAACGCCGGCAATCAGCAGCGCGATGAAGGCGCTGTAGAGTGTGCCCCAAATAGCCGGCAAGATGCCGTACTTGCCTTGGTTAACGTCCCAGACACTGCCAAACAACACGTCGAACCCGTGCTTCTCCATGCCTGGAAGGGCCTTGCGTCCCACCTCGAAGACCAGGGCGACGACCAACGCCAGAATCAGTACCACCCCGATTTTCGCAAGCGCACGGAAGGTGCGGTCTACCAGGAAATCCTTTGCCGAGGGTGGTTGGCAAGCAGAGTCCGGGTTAACCGGTACGACGAAAGGTTTGATCATTGGTCAATTCCGGAACAAAGGGGGAAACGCCCCCGGCATGGCTGACAGCACACACCGGAAGCGGCCGCACGGGTATTACTGGATGTTGGCGGAGGCTTTGCGCACCTGATCGACCACCGATTGCGGCAGCGGGATGTAACCCATCGAATCGGCGATTTTCTGCCCTTCGGTCAGGCTGTATTCGACCATTTCGCGCATGGCCTTGGCCTTGGCCGGGTTACCGTTATCCTTGCGGAAGATCATCCAGGTGTAGGAAGTGATCGGGTAGGACTTGGCACCGTCCGGATCCGGCAACCAGGCCACCAGGCTTTCCGGCATCTTCACCGCGGCCAGGGCCTCGGCACCGCTTTCGGCGTTCGGCACCACATACTGGCCGGCCTTGTTCTGCAACTGGGCAAAGTCAACCTTGGCCAGCTTGGCGAAGCCGTATTCGATGTAGCCGATAGCGCCCGGCGTCTGGCGCACGGTGGCGGTCACGCCGTCGTTCTTGGGCGACTTGATGAACTTGTCGCTGGCCGGCCAGTTAACGGTGTTGCCCTCCCCCAGCGCTTGCTTGAACTCAGGGTTAATGGTCGACAGGTGTTTGGTGAAGACCGCCGTGGTGCCGCTGGAGTCGGCACGCACAACCACGGTGATCGGCGTATCGGTCAGCTTCAGGTCCGGGTTGGCGGCCACGATCTGTGGGTCGTTCCACTTGGTGATCTTGCCCAGGAAGATATTGGAGTAAACGTCGCGTGGCAGCTTGAGACCCTTGGGATTGCCCGGCAGATTATAGGCCAGCACGATTTCACCCGCGGTCATCGGCAGCAACTGCACGCCTTCGGCCACCTTGGCGATGTCTTCGTCTTTCATGGCCGAGTCACTGGCGGCGAAATCGACGGTTTTGTTCAGGAAGTCCTGCACACCGGCGCCGCTGCCCTTGGATTGATAATCCACGGTGACGCCCGCGGTCTTCTTGCTGAAATCCTTGAACCAGGTGAGGTAGATCGGTGCAGGGAAGCTGGCGCCGGAACCGGTCAGGCGCACGCTCTCGGCGGCGAAGGTCATGGAGGAGGCACAAAGAGAAACCGTAACGGCCAGTGCTGCAGACTTCATCAAGCTTTTCATTAAAAGGAACTCGTTGTGGTGACGGGCTCCCGAACTGTGCAGCAGGGTTGTTACATTTTTATGAAAATTGAGTGGCAAACCGGGGTTTTGTCCCGGTTTGCCACTACAGCCCTATATTTTTAGTGCATTGGTTAGTAACAAGATGTGACTAAAATGCACGAATCCTCCAGTACCTTACCTTAATGGTAGCCATCGCCAATCCTCACTTTGCCGCGGAATACGTAGTAGCTCCAGCACGTATACATCAGGATGATCGGCAGGATGAACAGCGTGCCAATCAGGATGAACAACTGGCTAGACGGCGGCGATGCAGCGTCCCATAAGCTGATGGATGGCGGCACAATGTTCGGCCAGATACTGAACGCCAGGCCGATATACCCCAGAAATACCAGGACCAGGGTGAACACGAACGGCCAGTGCGAGTGGTGTTGGCGCAAAGTCTTCAACAGCCCCACCAGTGCCAGTACGCCCAGCAGCATCAGGGCACCGAATACCACAATGTGCGCCTGGGCAAACCAGCGCAGGGCGATTTCCGGGTGCAGCCACGGCGTCCACACACACAACACCGTCACCACCGCCATCAGCGCGAAGGCCAGGTAACGGCTGAACAGGCGCATGCGCGATTCGAGCATGCCTTCGGTCTTGACCAGCAACCAGGTACTGCCCAGCAACGCGTAGGCCACCACCAACCCAACCCCGCAGAACAGCGGGAACGGCGACAGCCAATCAAGGTTGCCCCCTGCAAACTGGCGATTTACCACAGGAATGCCGGCGATGTAGGTGCCGATCACCACGCCCTGACAGAAAGTCGCCAGGAACGAGCCGCCGATAAACGCCATGTCCCAGATATGCCGCTTCTGCGGGCTGGCCTTGAAGCGGAATTCAAACGCCACGCCCCGAAAGATCAGCCCGGCCAGCATGAAAATCAACGGCAGGTACAACGCTTCCAGGATCACTGAGTACGCCAGCGGAAACGCCCCATACAACGCCGCGCCGCCCAGCACCAACCACGTTTCGTTACCGTCCCACACCGGGGCCACGGTGTTCATCATCACGTCGCGTTCCTGCTCGTCCGGGATCAGCGGAAACAGGATGCCCAAGCCCAAATCGAAACCATCCATGATCACGTACATCATCACCCCGAAGGCAATGATCACGCCCCAGATCAACGACAGGTCTATACCTTGAATGCCCATGTGCAATCCCCTTGATCAGTTGGTGTGGTCGCCGGACGCGAGCGTCTCGGTGACAGCGGACAGAGGACGGCGCGGTGTGCGTTCCTGACCGGGGCCGCCCTGTGGCGGATGGTCGTGATGGGGCTGCGGGCCCTTGCGCACCAACTTCATCATGTAGCCGATACCCACGGCGAATACCGAGAAGTAGATGAGCACAAACAACCCCAGGGAGATGCTCAGTTGCGTCACGCTGTGATTGGACGCCGCGTCGGCGGTGCGCATCAGCCCGTAGACCACCCACGGCTGGCGCCCTACTTCGGTGGTGATCCAGCCGGCCAGCATGGCGATCAGCCCGGTCGGCCCCATGAACAACACCAGGCGCAGGAACAAGCGATTGCGATACAACGCGCCGTTACGCCGCAAGGCGAAGCCCAGCAAGCCAGTAAGGATCATCAACATGCCCAGTCCGGCCATGATGCGGAAGCTGAAAAAGATAATGGTCGAGTTCGGCCGGTCTTCCTTGGGGAAGCTCTTGAGCGCCGGGATCTGTTTGTCCAGGCTGTGGGTGAGGATCAAGCTCCCCAGGTACGGCACTTCAATTGCAAAGCGGGTCTTCTCGGCCTGCATGTCCGGGATGCCAAACAACACCAGCGGCGTCGCGCCATCGCCGACGTTTTCCCAGTGCCCCTCAATGGCGGCAATTTTCGCCGGCTGATACTCCAGAGTATTAAGGCCATGGGCATCACCCACGATTGCCTGGATCGGCGCCACGATCAGCGCCATCCACATGGCCATCGAGAGCATTTTGCGCACCGCCGGCGTGTCGTTGTTACGCAGCAGGTGCCAGGCCGCCGATGAGCCGACAAAGAACGCAGTGGCAACGAACGCGGCAATCGCCATGTGCGCCAGGCGGAACGGGAATGACGGGTTGAACACGATAGCGAACCAGTCCAGCGGCATCACCCGGCCATCGACGATGGAGAAGCCTTGAGGCGTTTGCATCCAGCTGTTGGACGCCAGGATCCAGAACGTCGAGATCAACGTACCGATGGCGACCATCACCGTGGAAAAGAAGTGCAGGCCCCGCCCTACCCGGTTCCAGCCAAACAGCATGACCCCGAGGAAGCCCGCTTCCAGGAAGAACGCCGTCAGCACCTCATAGGTGAGCAACGGCCCGGTGATGCTGCCGGCAAAGTCCGAGAAGCGGCTCCAGTTGGTGCCGAACTCGTAGGCCATGACCAGGCCCGAGACCACGCCCATGCCAAAGTTGACGGCGAAGATTTTCGCCCAGAAGTGATACAGGTCCTTGTAGACCGCATTGTTGGTTTTCAGCCACAAGCCTTCGAGCACCGCCAGGAAACTGGCCAGGCCGATGGTGATGGCGGGGAAAATAATGTGAAACGAGACCGTGAAGGCGAATTGAATTCGCGCAAGGTCCAGCGCCTGGAGATTTAACATGGCAATACCCTTATGGAAACTTGATGCGCACGCGCACCCAGCCCGGCGTGCCTCAGGCCTGGTGGCCTGAGGCAAACGGATGTGCAGTGATCAGGGAAACCCAGGGCGCCGTACTGGCCGCCCCGGTACGGCTCAAGCGCCGTGGGACTGGATCAGATTGCTGGCCGGCGCGGGTTCAAGCCGGATGGCGATGAACTTCGACGTCGGGGTAAAGGTGCGGTCGCCATAGCTTTCCAGAGGCACCAATGGGTTGGTCTCCGGGTAATAGGCGGCGGCCTGCCCGGCGGGAATGTCATAGGCGATCAAGGTGAAGCCGCTGACCCGACGCTCCCTGCCATCGCCCCACAGCGAGATCATGTCGACTTTCTGCCCTGGCTCGTAGCCCAGCTTGCGGATGTCCTGTTCATTGACGAACACCACATCGCGCATGCCATAGACGCCGCGATAACGGTCATCGAGGCCGTACAGGGTGGTGTTGTACTGATCGTGGGAACGCATGGTCTGCAGGATCAGCTCCGGCTTGACGTCCAGGTTGCGCACGCCTTCGCTGACCAGGTGCGCCGGCAACACGCTGGAGACAAACTGGGCTTTGCCGGTGTCGGTTTTCCAGATGCGTCGCGCTGCGTCGTTGCCCAGGTGGAAACCGCCCGGGTGCAGCAGTTTGGTGTTGAAGTCCTTGAAGCCGGGAATGGTGTCGGCAATCAGGTCGCGGATGCGGCCGTAGTCCGCCACGGTCCACAGCCAGTCAATCGGGTGCTTGCCCAGGGTCGCATTGGCGATCCCGGCGATGATTGCCGGTTCCGAACGCATCAGCGGCGACTTGGGTTTCAGCTGGCCGTGGGAGATGTGCACCATGCTGAAGGTGTCTTCAACGGTCACGCCTTGCGGGCCTTCTGCCTGGATGTCGATATCGGTGCGGCCCAGGCACGGCAGGATCAAGGCTTCGCGACCCGTCACCAAATGGCTGCGGTTGAGCTTGGTAGCGATGTGCACGGTGAGGTCGCACTTGCGCAGTGCCGCGTGGGTGCGCGGGGTGTCCGGCGTGGCTTGGGCAAAATTGCCGCCCAGACCGATGAAGACCTTGGCGCGCCCTTCTTCCATGGCCGCAATCGCCATGACCGTGTTGTGACCATGGCGGCGCGGCACCTTGAAGTCAAAGCGTGCTTCCAATGCGTTGATCAACTCCGGCGGCGCCAGTTCGTTGATGCCCATGGTGCGGTCGCCTTGCACGTTGCTATGACCGCGTACGGGCGACAGCCCCGCCCCTGGCCGGCCGATGTTGCCGCGCAACAGTTGCACGTTGATGATCTCCTGCACGGTCAGCACCGAATGCGTGTGCTGGGTCACGCCCATCGCCCAGCACATGATCACCCGCTTGGCACGTCGATACATGCGTGCGGCCAGCTCGATATCCTCAAGGCTCAGGCCCGATTGCTCGACGATATGCTCCCAGGAAGTCGCGTCCACTTGCGCCAGATAGCGCTCCAGGCCCGAGGTGTGCCGGGCGATGAAATCGCGGTCGAAGACTGCCTCGCCATCGTTCTCCAGGGCTTCACGTTCCCATTTGAGCAGGAACTTGGCGATGCCGCGAAAAGCTGCCATGTCGCCGCCCAAGGCCGGGCGAAAGTACGCCGACGAGGTAGGTTCGGAACCATTGGTGAGCATCTCCAGGGGATGCTGCGGGTGTTGGAAACGCTCCAGCCCACGTTCCTTGAGCGGGTTGAAGCAAATTACCTGGGCACCGCGCTTTACCGCCTCGCGCAGCGGTTCGAGCATACGTGGGTGGTTGGTGCCGGGGTTCTGGCCAATGACGAAAATCGCGTCGGCCTCTTCCAGGTCATCGAAGGTCACTGTGCCTTTGCCCACGCCGACACTGTCGTCCATGCCCAGGCCGCTGGCTTCGTGGCACATGTTCGAACAATCGGGAAAATTATTGGTGCCGTAGGCGCGAACGAACAGTTGGTACAGATAAGCCGCTTCGTTACTGGCGCGGCCCGAGGTATAGAACTCGGCCTGGTCCGGCGATTCCAGCTCGTTGAGGTGCTTGGCGATCAGGGCAAAGGCATCGTCCCAAGAAATTTCGACATAACGGTCAAGGGAGTCGTCATAGCGCATCGGGTGTGTCAGGCGGCCCTGGTATTCGAGCCAATAGTCACTTTGCGCTGCCAGCGACGACACCGTGTATTTGTTGAAGAACGCCGGGTTGACCAGGCGCCCGGTGGCTTCCCAGTTGACCGCCTTGGCGCCGTTCTCGCAGAACTTGACCATACCGCTTTCCGGCGACTCGCCCCAGGCGCAACCGGGGCAGTCGAAACCGCCGTTCTGGTTGGTCTTGAGCATCGCGCGGATGTTCTTGAGCGCGTTTTCACTGCCCAGCCAGTTTTTCGTCACCGCGATCAGCGCGCCCCAACCGGCGGCCGCCCCCTTGTAGGGTTTATAACGCTCAACTTCGCTCATGATGCTTCTCCAGGACTTCACGCATAGGCAGCGCCTAACTTAAAGCCTTTATTGATGGTTATTTTCAGGCATTGCAGAACGCAAACAGTGTTTGCACCGATCTTTCCACGGTCTCGAAATCGGTTTACATATTCAGGCTAGGCCCTGCAAAAACATCTGTCTAATCACAAATAATGACCACGCCATCGACAACATCTATCACCTTTAAAGTGGTTATTTTTCATAGTGATAGGAACTTAAAAAGCCAAAATAAAATCGCTATAGATCCCATCGATCAGTCGGTTGTTAATAGTGATTAGACGCCCTTTTAAAATAATTTTAGCCTTGAATCAAACAAGGCTCTCATCTCTATCGAGCCCTCAAAAACAACGCCATGGCTACGCTCCTATTGAGTCGCTGCCGGAGGTTTCAATGACCGATAAGATCCTGATGGATAGTTTTTCTCGCCGGGTCGACTACCTCAGAATGTCGGTAACCGACCGCTGCGATTTCCGTTGTGTGTATTGCATGGCCGAAGACATGCAGTTCCTGCCGCGCCAGCGCATCCTCACGCTGGAGGAGCTGTATCAACTGGCCGAAAGCTTCGTCACCCTGGGCACGCGCAAAATCCGCCTGACCGGCGGCGAGCCGCTGATTCGCCCCGGTGTGGTTGACCTGTGCCAGCGCATCGCCGCCCTTCCCGGACTGCGCGAGCTGTGCATGACCACTAACGGCTCGCAGCTGGGCAAGCTCGCCGCGCCGTTGTTCGATGCCGGCCTCAAGCGCCTGAATATCAGCCTCGACAGCCTCGACCCCCAGCGCTTTCGCGAACTGACGCGCACCGGCGATCTGGCCAAGGTCATCGCCGGTATCGACGCCGCGAATGCTGCGGGTTTTCAACACACCAAACTCAATTGCGTGGTAATGAAAGGCCGCAACGATCACGAGATCAACGACCTGGTAGCGTTCGCCATCGAACGCGGCGTGGATATCAGCTTTATCGAGGAAATGCCCCTGGGCGTGATCAGCGAACACAGCCGCGCCGAGGCGTTCTACTCCAGCGCACAAGTGCGCGAGCGCATCGCCGAACGTTACACCCTGATCGACTCCGCCGAATCGACCCAGGGCCCTTCACGCTACTGGCGCCTGGCCGAAGCGCCGCATATCCGCCTGGGCTTTATTTCCCCCCACAGCCACAACTTCTGCGGCACCTGCAACCGCGTGCGGCTGACCGTAGAAGGCCGCTTGCTGCTGTGCCTGGGCAACGAGCATTCGGTCGACCTCAAGGAGGTGCTGCGCCGTTACCCGGGTGAGCCGCAACGGTTGGAAAACGCCATCCTTGAGTCGATGAAGATCAAGCCGTACCGACACAACTTCGAGCTCAACGATGACGTGCAGGTGGTGCGTTTCATGAACATGACCGGCGGCTAATCGACCGGCTTTCCCTTTTTTGTATCGAGCTGCCCCGAAGTGCCCCATGCACGAGGGCATTGGCGGTGAACAGCTGTACTGGATGAGCCTCTGCGCACCATTGCAGACGTCAGGCAATTGCTATGCACCCGCGGTGAGACCTGGCAGCAGGTGCTGGGTGAAACCAGCCTGATGTGTGCGCTGAACCAGAAAATTTGTACACCGGAAGCGGTGATCGAAGACTTCGACGAAATTGCATCCTTTCCCCAAGTGACCGGAGGCTGACCCATGCCGGTTCAGGCGCGGAACGAGTTGTTCGACCTTCTACACGACTTGGGTGTGCCGCTGGACCTGTGGGAGGGGGCTTGCTCCCGATGGCGGCCAGACAGGCGACCGGAATGCTGGATCAGGCCAAGTAACTATCCGGTATTCAGGTAACGGCCGCTCAAGGTGGCCGTTGTCGCAGGAATGGATATGTACACCGACAGGCCCAATCGGGAGCATGTCGAATCGTCGCACCGCCCCTCTCACATTTGGAGCGCGGGGCATCAGCCAGATAGCTACAGCCTGTTGGATCAAAACTGATTACTCTTACCCGCCCACTCGGTACCTCGCCAAGGCTCGGCGCTGCCCGAATCAGAACAACTCAGAGAACGGTATAAACCGCGTCATATCACCCATCTGCAACGTGCTGCCCTCACAAATTTCAACCAACCCATCCGCCCACGAAGCACCCAGCATCACCCCGGAACTCTGGTTCGGATACAGCACCGCCCTGCCCGCCTCGATCCTGGCGCGCAGGTATTCGCGGCGACTGCCGGCTTTCGGCCACTCAAACCCCACACTCACCTCAAAGCTCATCGGCGTGACATCATCGACGCCCTGGATGCGCAACAGATATGCCCGCGCCAGCAGCCCGAAGGTCACCAGTGCCGAGGCCGGGTTACCGGGCAGGCCGATCACTGGCACACGGCCAAATGAACCGACGGTCAGGGGTTTGCCCGGTTTGATCGCAAGTTTCCAGAACAACGGCTTGCCGCATTCACGCAGTACCTGGCCGAGGTAATCGGCATCGCCGGCCGACACGCCGCCAGTGGTCAGGATCAGGTCGGCCGCCTGTTGCAACTGCTCCAGCTTGAGCCGAGTCAGTTGCGACTGGTCGGGGAGAATACCGCCGTCGATGACCTCACAACCCAGTGCGCCCAGCCAATGGCTAAGCAAGGTGCGATTGCTGTTGTAGATGCAGCCAGGCTTGAGCGGCGTGCCCGGCTCGGCCAGTTCATCGCCGGTGGACAGCAGCGCCACCCGTGGCCGGCGTACCACCGACACATGGGTGCAGCCCTGGGCCGCTGCAACGGCCAAATCGAAAGGGCCGAGTCGCTTGCCGGCCTGCAGTAATACCTCACCGGCACGGTTTTCCTGGCCTTGGGCGCGGATATTCTGGCCCTCGCGCAACGGCTGGGTGAAGCGCACGCGCGCATCGTCCAGCACCTCGGCGTTTTCCTGCATCTCAACGCAATTGGCACCGTCCGGCACCGGTGCGCCAGTGAAGATGCGCGCGCAGGTGCCGGGCAACAGTGCTGGGGGCGCTTGACCGGCGAAGACCTGTTGCGACACCGGCAATGGCTGGCCCTGCCAACCCGTGAGGTTCAGGGCGTAGCCGTCCATGGCACTGTTGGGCCAGGGCGGCAGGTCCAGGGTCGCCACCAGGTCATTGGCCAGCACCCGTTGCCGGGCGTCGCTGAGCAACACCGACTCGCTGTCTTGCAGGCGGTGTTCCTGGGCCATGGCCAACAACGCAGCAATGGCCTCCTCCACCGACATCAGCCCTGCGCGGCTCATCCTCGCGTGCCGCACAGAGCCACCGGCTTGAGGTGCGGCACGAAGTTACATGGGCGGTGGCGCGCATCGAGCTGCTCGGCAAGAATACCTTCCCACGCAGTGCGGCAAGCACCGGTCGAGCCCGGCAGGCAGCACACCAGCGTGCCGTTGGCCAGGCCGGCCAAGGCGCGGCTCTGCACAGTGGAAGTACCAATATCAAGAATCGAGATCGCACGAAACAGCTCACCGAAACCGTCAATATGCTTGTCCAGCAAACATCCCACTGCCTCGGGAGTGCTGTCGCGGCCGGTAAAGCCGGTACCGCCGGTGATCAATATCACCTGCACACGCTCATCGGCGATCCAGGTCGCCACCTGGGCGCGGATTTTGTACAGGTCATCCTTGAGCAGGTTGCGCTCCACCAGGCTGTGCCCGGCTTCCAACAGGCGGCTGACCAGCAATTGCCCGGAGGTATCATTGGCATATTCGCGGGTATCGCTGACCGTCAATACGGCAATATTCAAGGGTACAAACAATGCATCCGACGTTATGCTCATGTGATTCTCCGGCAGGCGATTATCAAGACAATGGCCGCAGGCTAAAGCGCTGAAACGATGGCTGTCTAATCGTTACGGCTGACCGGGTTATCGAGCGTTTCTATTACCGCTTTTACTGCCGGCCCTGGACAGTTATCGAGTGCATCAATCGCATCGTCAATACAGGTGATTGGACGTGCCTGCCGTTACAATGAGATCTTCTGTTCATTCATTCGCCGGGTTACGCGGGGTTCCAGCGCCTCGTGCCTTTACGGCTTTTCACTTATCCCAGGCAGGTGCCTTATGGACATAAAGCAACTTAAATTCCTTATCGCGCTGGAGCAGACCCGACACTTCGGCCAGGCTGCCGCACGCTGCCATATCACCCAGCCGACCCTGTCGATGCGCCTGCGCAACCTGGAAGATGAGCTGGGCCTGGAGCTGGTCACCCGCGGCCAGCGCTTCGAAGGCTTCACCCAGGCCGGTGAGCGCGTGCTGGCCTGGGCCCGGACCCTGCTTGCCGCCCACGATGGCTTGTTCGCCGAGGCCGCCGCGTGCCGTGGTCAATTGGTCGGTAACCTGCGCCTGGGCCTGGTGCCGCTTAGCGGATTCAACCCGATCAGCTACATCCAGGGTTTGTCCCACACCTTCCCGGAGCTCAAGTTCAGCCTGACCTCCATGAGCTCGGACAAAATCATCGAAGCCCTGGGCACCAACCAGCTGGACCTGGGTGTGTGCTACCTGGACCATGTAAACGCCAACTACCTGGATTTTTTCGAACTGGGCGAAACCCGTGTCGGCCTGCTGTACGACACTCGTCATTTTCATTTTGACGGCACGGAAATGAGCTGGGAAGACGCTGCCGAATTGCCTCTGGGGATGATCAGTAATGGCATGCACTACCGCAAGTCCATCGACCTGAGCTTCCGCAGCCGCGGCCTCGATCCGCAGCCGATCCTCGAAAGCGATTCGACGTACCAACTGTTCCAGGCCATCCACGAAGGCTTCTGTTGCGCGATCATGCCCCTGGACAGCGGCCTGGAGAGCCCGATCGAGAATCTGGCGTTCATCAACCTGCCGGACGCCAGCGTCCTCGCGCCCCTGGGCATGGTGATGCGCAAGACCGAACCACGCTCGGCCATTGCCGAGAAGTGTTTTGCCGAGGCCAGGAAATTGTTCGCGGTCAAGACCGAGGTCTGACGCACACAAAAAAGGCGCTCCGTAGAGCGCCTTCTTACCGCCGTTTGCTTTACTGCACACTTACCTGACGCAGTTCAGGCTTGGTTTCGCCACCAATCGTGATGCGTTTTGGCTTGGCCTCTTCAGGCACCTCGCGCAGCAGGTCGATGCTCAGCAACCCGTTGGTCAGGGCTGCGCCACGTACTTCGATGTGGTCCGCCAAGCGGAACGACAACCGGAAGGCACGTTGGGCAATGCCCTGGTGCAGGTAAGCGACCTTATCGTCGGTTTCGCGTTTTCCGCCGGAAACCGTCAAGACGCCCCTTTCGACCTGAATATCCAGATCCTCCTCGGTCAGGCCAGCGACGGCGATGACAATGCGATACGCGTCGTCACCGTGCTTTTCCACGTTATGAGGCGGATAGGAATTCGGAGCCTCGCTACGCAGCGCCGACTCGAACAGGTCATTGAAGCGATCAAAGCCCACCGATTGACGGAACAGTGGGGCCAACGAAAGGGTAGTAGCCATTATAAAATCTCCTGAGTTTCTCCAAGTGATTTAGTACGCGACCCGCGTTCGGCATCGCGTGATCAAAAATTTATGGACGCGGAAACGGAATTCAAGAGGGCTGCAAGAAATTTTTTCTTGCGCCAATGACTATCGCAAAGACCGCAGGGATACCGCATGTGCTCTAATCTGAATGCCAGGCGTGCTTTAAACCGTGAGCGCCTGAGACAGCCCTTGAGGTACAAAAAAATGAAAATGACATTCCCTGCCCTGGCGTTGGGCATCCTGATTTCCCAAGGGGCCCTGGCCGCCGGAGATGGCACTGCCGCGCTGGGCGGCGGTGTCGGCGGCGCATTGGGCAATGTGGTAGGCCAACAGCTCGGCGGATCGACCGGCGCGGCCATCGGTGCAGGCGTGGGTGGCGCAGCCGGTGGCGCGGTTGGCGCGCAAAAGGGCAATAAAACCGAAGCGGCGATTGGCGGCGGTTTGGGTTCTGCCGGCGGATCGGTGATTGGTAATCGCCTGGGCGGCACCACCGGTTCGACCATCGGCGCAGGCGTCGGTGGTGCAGCCGGTGGCGCGCTGGGTAATAACCTGGCCGACGACGAGAGCAATCATCGTTCAGGCGGCGCGAAGCACAAAGGCAACAAGCATAAGCACAAGAATAAGCATCATTGATGGTCTGATGCTGTTCTGATTGCAAACAAGCCGGGCTCAAGGACGCTGAATTCCTTTACACCCGGCTTGTCAGCGCCCCGGTCCGCGTTACATCGGCGTACTGCTCACCACCCGCAACGCCAGGCCTTCATAGGCATCCAGCGTGATAGTGAAATCACCCTCGGCCGTCAGGTCACCTTCCACCCGTTCATTGATAATGTCCACCACCATCCCCGCCGCGATATCGGGCAAGTGCAAGGTTTCGGTGATCGACGTCGCGCCGAAGTTCAGCGCGGTGATCTGCGTGCCCTTACCGGCCGGCAACTCGTGGACCATGATCAACAATGCGGGGTTTTCCACGTCGGGCACCAGGATCTGGCGGCTGGCAGCGATGTCGTAAGCACGGCGCACGGCGAGGATTTTTTGCAGTTGCGAGGCAAATGACTCCGGGTCTTCCAACTGGCTGTTCAGGCTGCCATACAGGCTTTTCGAGCGTGGCATCTGCCCGGCCGACAGCTCGGCATCGGGGTTGAGGTCCACCAGGTCGTAGGCGCCGCGATGGATCCAGCGGGTATCGCCATCGGCCATCAAGTGCGCGACTTCCTCGGCTGCCAATGGCAGCGCACCCACCAGGTCCCAGCCGGACAGCGCAAACACGCCGGGCTGCATGGCGTTGTACATCACCAGCAGCAGATGGATCTGGCGAATCTGCTGGATATCGGCCGGGGTGATCGCTTCCAGGTCGCGAATACCCAGGGCAGCAGTGATGATGCTGGCGGTAGTGCAGGACACGCCGTTGGTGACGAACTTGAGGTTATACGGCGCATGCTCGCCGGTCAGGCGTTCGTACATCTGCTCGCGGATGTGCTCACGCAGGATGTTGCCGGGGAAAGTCTGGCCCTGGAACAGGAACGTGTCATGGGCATGCAGCGTCCAGAAATGCACCAGTTCCAGGGTCAGTTCGTCATGGTTCTGCAAGGCATGGATCAGTGACCCCGGATCGATGCCAAGGTTATGCATCTGGCGCAGCATCAGTCGCAGGAATTCAGTGTCGCCCATCAGCAACGCATGCTGATAGGCCGGCCGGGTGATGAAGTCATAGGACAGGTCGGCACCGCCGTGGGACATGGACGCAATATCGTCCACCGTGAGGTTGAGTTCCTGGAAGCTGAAACCGCCGGCTTTGCGGATCGCGCCACCAAGCAACTGGTTGCCGGTGATCGACAGTGGATGGCTTTCCGACCAGGCCGTGCCGTCGAGCTTGCGCTCCACACCGAGAAAACCGTTGGCATCCAGGCGCAGGATCTTCGCACCCATCACATCGATGGCGTGCAGCGCATCACCGATAATCATCTGCTGCGCGGCGAACGAAGGGTCAAGCCAGTTCAGCGAGGGTTGGCCTTCCTTGAAGTAATGCAGGTACACCCAGCGGCGCGGCTTGCCGTCTACGCCGATCACGACGGGCGTGGCGCTCCAGTCGGTTTCCTTTACGCCAGGCTCGAAGAAAATCACCCGTTGCAGTTGGCCGACGATGTAGTGCTTGTCACGCAGCGCGTCCACCTGCAGCGGGCTGAGGTTCTGCGCATCACGCCCCTCCTCCACCTCAGGCAGCAACGGCCAGTCTTCCTCGCGGATTTCCACCATGTGGTACAGCCCGGGGTAGTCCTCGTAGGCCATCTCCGCCAGGCGAAAGTCCGCGCCCTTGCCGGTGTGGGACGGGATCACGTCGTCGATGATCACCGCATTGTGCGCGGCGGCCATGCGCGTCAACGCCTGCAACTGCGCCTCGGTGCCCAGCTGTGGGTCGATATCGAAGCTGATGCGGTCGAAATTGCCGTCGATGGTCGGTGTGTGTTCGGTACCGGACAAGCCGCCGGACTTCTTCAATGGGCCGTTATGGATGCCCTGGATACCAATTTTTGACAGGGCATGCCACAGGCTTTCATCCCCCAACGCCTCAAGCACCGTGCCGTCTTCGCGGGTGACGATCGACGCTGGGTACGCGGTGAACCACACCGATGACAAGGCTGAAGCATCACGCGGACGTGTATGTGCGTACGGCTGCTGCCACAAACGACCCTGTCCGGAATACAGTTTGGCCCGCTGTCGCGCCGCATGCAGCATGGATTGCTGCACCAGCCAGTTCACATGGTCGTTGTTCGCCGCGGTCATAAGCTCGATACCTGTGGTGGTCAAAAGGTTACTCGTAAGCATAGGAGGGGCGGGCGCGCCATTCGTTGCATTGAAATGGAGCCAAGGCAGGCAGCAATCCAAAAATGTGGGAGCCCCCACCACATCTTCGATGTGACGCTGTCGCGCAGCAAACTAGGGAGCTTGCTCCCGCGGCGGCCTGACAGCCGAGCAGGATGTTGGTTTTCGGCCTGGGTACATATCCGTTGTTTAGGTAACGGCCACTATAGGTTCCGCCCTTACGGCGGCTCACTTTTGAAAAGCGCAAAAGTAACCCAAACGCTCTTGCCCCACCACTCGGCACCTCGCCCAGGCTCGGTGTGCCCGTAATCCGACAGGGATTTGGTGGGCCGCCGCCACGCGCCATTCATGGCGCGGGGCGGCTAAACCGGCATCCCTGCCGGTTTACCCCCCAAATCCCTGTCGAATTCCGGCCAGCGTGGTTTAACGGGGCGCCTGAGATCAAAAACACAGCGAGGCGGCCTTATAGCCGACCTGATCGTTGAAGCGTGCGCGTACCCCTGTGGGAGCGGGCTTGCCCGCGAAGGTCGTTAACGATGACGCGGGAAACCAGACAGAACGCGGCGTTCTCAGGTTTTTCGCGAGCAAGCTCGCTCCTACAGAGAAGCACAAGCGCCGCCAGCGTATCTGCGATGCGCAGCGAGTCGCTTTTGATCTTGATCTCAGGCGCCCCGTTAAACCACGCTGGCCGAACGCAGGCTTGAAGCCGTGGGTAACCCGGCAGGACGCCGGGTTAGCCGTCCTGGGCCAAGGATGGCCCATGACGGCGGCCCACGGTTTCAAGCCGGAGAGAGGGCACACCGAGCCTGGGCGAGGTGCCGAGTGGTGGGGCAAGAGCGTTTTGCTTACTTTGCCGCTTTTGCAAAGTGAGCCGCCGTAAGGGCGGAACCTATAGTGGCCGTTACCTAAGCAACGGATATGTACTCGCCCCAACAACCCAACAACCCGGTCACATCGTCGACGTGGCGCCGTCGCGCAGCAACTTGGACCACCTCCAAAATATCCGGCGTCAGGACTAAATTTTAACTTTTTAAAATCAGTAGTTTACTTGTAGCTTGAGGGGCTTGCTCCCGATAGCGGTGCTTCAGTCGATTCATGGGTGACTGACATACCGCTATCGGGAGCAAGCCCCCTCCCACATTGGACTTTCGTGTGTCCGCCCTTCTGGTGTTGCCTGTCGATACTGCCTGGGGGTGAACCCGGTCAATGCCTTGAACTGCCGGGTAAAGGCGCTGTGGTCGGTATATCCGCATTGCAGCGCCACCTCGGTAATCGGCAGGTCGGTATGCAACAGCCGCCGGGCATGCTCCAGACGTACTTTCTGGATCATTTGCCGCGGCGTGAGGTGGAAGACGCGCTTGCAGTAGCGTTCCAGCTGCGCCACGGATATCCCGGCGATACGGGTCAATTCACCAAGGGTCACGCGGCGGTTGAAGTGGGTGCGGATGTGTTCGTCCACTGCCGCCAGGCGTTGATAGGCCGGGTGGGTTTCGCTGGCCGATTGCAGGTCGACCGAAATCCCGGCCAGGCCGATGATTGCGCCGAGATGGTTGTATAGCGGCCATTTATGCGTGAGGCACCAGCCGGGCTCGCGGGTCCCATAGAGGTGCAGTTCAAGCTGGTCTTCGAGCACCAGCCCTTGCTCGAGTACACGCCGATCTTGCTCGGTATAGCCCGGCCCCAGCTGCGCGGGAAACACCTCGGCGCTGGTCTTGCCCAGCAGCGGTTGCAACTGCCGCAGGCCGCAGCGCTGCACCAGGGTGCAGTTGGCAAGCACATAGCGGGCGTCGAGGTCCTTGATAAAAATCGCGGCATTGGGCAACACGTCGAGCATCGGCAGTAACTGCTCTACACCGCTCAGTAGCTGTTCGATGCTGTGGGGTCGACTGCCTTGGAAAAGGCTCGCAAACGCGCTGTGCAACATGACTATCACTGCCTTTTTATACTTTTACAACGAGCAGATTGCGCCATACGCCAGGCGCTGTCGAGCGCGTCAAACTGTGCTGAATTCGTCATCCATCCCCACGCAAAACATCAATCGCCGCCATGTCGATGAGTTCACGATAGCGCCACTGCATGCCTATCCAATAACTCACAAGAAGGCGCCGCTATGTCAGGCCAAGGCAAGTTCAAGAAACAGCTATCACTGATGGACCTCACCTTTATCGGGTTGGGTGCCATCTTCGGTTCGGGTTGGCTGTTCGCCGCCAGCCATGTGTCGGCCATCGCCGGCCCGGCAGGGATTTTTTCCTGGTTGCTGGGTGGTTTCGCCGTACTGCTGTTGGGCATCGTCTACTGCGAACTCGGCGCCGCCCTGCCCCGCGCCGGTGGCGTGGTGCGCTACCCGGTGTACTCCCATGGCCCGCTGCTGGGCTACCTGATGGGCTTTATCACGCTGATCGCGTTTTCCAGCCTGGTGGCGATTGAAGTGGTTGCTTCGCGCCAATACGCGGCAGCGTGGTTTCCGGAGTTGACCAAGGCCGGTTCAAGCGACCCGACCACCCTGGGCTGGCTGGTGCAGTTCGCGCTGCTATGCCTGTTCTTTATCCTCAACTACCGCAGCGTCAAGACCTTTGCCATCGCCAATAACCTGGTGAGCGTGTTCAAGTTCATCGTGCCATTGCTGGTGATCGGTGTGCTGTTCACCTTCTTCAAACCGGCGAACTTCCAGATGCATGGTTTTGCACCGTTCGGCCTCTCTGGCATTGAGATGGCGGTGTCGGCTGGCGGCGTGATCTTCGCCTACCTGGGGCTGACGCCGATCATTTCGGTGGCCAGCGAAGTCAAGAACCCGCAGCGTACCATTCCCATCGCGTTGATTCTCTCGGTGCTGCTGTCGACCGCCATCTATGTGCTGCTGCAAACCGCGTTTCTCGGCGGCGTGCCCACCGAAATGCTCGCTAATGGCTGGGCCGGGATCAGCAAGGAACTGGCGCTGCCCTATCGCGATATCGCCTTGGCCCTGGGCGTGGGCTGGCTGGCCTATCTGGTGGTGGCCGATGCGGTCATCTCTCCCAGCGGCTGCGGCAATATCTACATGAACGCCACCCCGCGCGTGGTGTACGGCTGGGCGCAGACCGGGACCTTCTTCAAGATCTTCACGCGCATTGATGAAAAGTCCGGCATCCCGCGCCCGGCGCTGTGGCTGACCTTCGGCCTGTCGGTATTCTGGACCCTGCCGTTCCCGTCCTGGGAAGCGCTGATCAACGTGGTGTCCGCGGCGCTGATCCTCAGTTACGCCGTGGCCCCGGTGACCGTCGCCGCCCTGCGCCGCAATGCGCCGGACATGGCGCGCCCGTTCCGGGTCAAGGGCATGGCGGTGCTGGGCCCGCTGTCGTTCATCATCGCCGCGCTGATCGTGTACTGGTCGGGCTGGAGCACGGTGTCCTGGCTGCTGGGCCTGCAAATCCTGATGTTTGTGGTGTACCTGCTGTGCGCACGCTGGGTGCCGACCGCGCACTTGAATCTCAAGCAACAAGTGCGCTCGTCGGCCTGGCTGATCGGCTTCTACGCCGTGACCATCCTGCTCTCCAAGCTCGGCAGCTTTGGCGGCATCGGCGTGATCAGCCACCCATTTGACACCCTGGTCGTGGCGGCCTGTGCCCTAGGCATCTACTACTGGGGCGCCGCCACCGGCGTGCCGGCCCACCTGGTGCGCCTGGAACACGAAGACGACGAAAGCGAAGCCGTCAGCGATGCGCCTTACCGCGCCCCACTGTCCCCAACTACCCACTGATGGAGCGTTCTATGAAACGGCTGCACGTGATCGACTCGCACACCGGCGGCGAACCTACGCGTCTGGTAATGAGCGGGTTCCCTGCGTTGCTCGGCGCCTCCATCGCCGAGCAACTGGAACACCTGCGCACCCACCACGACCAGTGGCGCCGCGCCTGCCTGCTGGAGCCACGGGGCAATGACGTACTGGTCGGCGCGCTGTATTGCGCGCCCGTCACGCCGGGCGCCACCTGCGGGGTGATCTTCTTCAACAACGCCGGCTACCTCGGCATGTGCGGTCACGGCACCCTCGGCCTGGTGGCCTCACTGCATTACCTCGAGCTGATCGCCCCGGGTGTGCACACCATCGACACGCCGGTGGGCCCGGTGGCGGCCACCCTGCACGAGGACGGCAACGTGACCCTGCGCAACGTGCCGGCTTACCGCTACCGCCAGCAGGTAGCTGTGCAGGTGCCTGGGCATGGCGCGGTGCTGGGCGACATTGCCTGGGGCGGCAACTGGTTCTTCCTGGTCTCGGACCACGGCCAGGCGTTGCAGATGGACAACGTGGAAGCCTTGACCGACTACACCTGGGCGATGCTCAAGGCCCTTGAGGCCCAGGGTATTCACGGCGCCGATGGCGCGCTGATCGACCATATCGAACTGTTCGCTGACGACGGCCACGCCGACAGCCGCAACTTCGTCATGTGCCCCGGCAAAGCCTACGACCGTTCACCCTGCGGCACCGGCACCAGCGCCAAGCTCGCCTGCCTGGCCGCCGACGGCAAACTTGCTGCAGGAGACACCTGGGTACAAGCCAGCATCACCGGCAGCCAGTTCCAGGGCCGCTATGAATGGGACGGCGAACGTGTGCGCCCGTTCATCACCGGCCGCGCCTACATGACCGCCGACAGCACCTTGCTGATCGACGAGCAGGACCCGTTTGCCTGGGGCATTTGAACCTGTTTTTTATTGACCTGAATGGAGTTAGCACCATGAGCGACAACATCTTCACCGGCTGCATGCCCGCCCTGATGACCCCCTGCACCGCCGAGCGCCAGCCGGACTTCGACGCGCTGGTCGCCAAGGGCCGCGAGCTGATCGATATCGGCATGAGCGCAGTGGTGTATTGCGGCTCCATGGGCGACTGGCCGCTGCTCACCGAGGCACAGCGCCAGGAAGGCGTGGCGCGCCTGGTCGCGGCCGGCGTGCCGACCATCGTCGGTACCGGCGCGGTGAACAGCCGCGAGGCGGTGGCCCACGCGGCCCATGCCGCCAAGGTCGGCGCCCATGGCTTGATGGTGATTCCCCGCGTGCTGTCCCGTGGGGCTTCGGTCACCGCGCAAAAGGCTCACTTTGCGGCGATCCTCAACGCTGCGCCCAACCTGCCGGCCGTGATCTACAACAGCCCCTACTACGGCTTCGCCACCCGCGCCGACCTGTTCTTCGAGCTGCGTCGCGAGCACCCGAACCTGATCGGCTTCAAGGAGTTCGGCGGCGCTGCCGACCTGCGCTACGCCGCAGAAAACATCACCTCCCAGGACGACGACGTAACCTTGATGGTCGGTGTCGACACCCAGGTGGTGCACGGTTTCGTCAACTGCAACGCCACCGGCGCGATCACCGGCATCGGCAACGCGCTGCCACGGGAAGTCCTGCAGCTGGTGGCCCTGAGCAAAAAAGCTGCCAAGGGCGATGCCAAAGCCCGTCGCCAGGCCCGCGAGCTGGAAGCCGCACTGGCGGTGCTGTCATCGTTCGACGAAGGCTGTGACCTGGTGCTGTATTACAAGCACCTGATGGTGCTCAACGGTGACCAGGGATACGCCCTGCACTTCAACCAAACCGATGTGCTCAGCGAGGCCCAGCGTCGATATGCCGAGCAGCAGTACGCGCTGTTCCGCCAGTGGTATGCCAACTGGTCGGCTGAACAGAACGTCGCTTGAATTTCTGTAGGAGCGAGCTTGCTCGCGAAGGTCGTCAGCGATAACGCGTTCATTCTGAATGAACGCGTTATATGCACCTTGTTCGCGAGCAAGCTCGCTCCTACAACACCCCTCTATTTTCCTGGATGCCCCATGACTCTGACAGGCAAGATGCTGATCGGTCAGCAATCCCTTTACGGCCATCGCGATGCGATCCGCGCCATTAACCCCGCCACCGACACGCCACTGGAGCCTGCCTACACCGGCGGCGACGGCGAGCAGGTCGAACAGGCCTGCGCATTGGCGCGGGCCGCCTTCGATGCTTACCGCGAAACAACCTTGGCAGACCGCGCCGGGTTTCTTGAAACCATTGCCGATAACATCGAAGCCCTGGGCGATGAATTGATCGAACGCGCCAGCGCCGAAACCGGCCTGCCCCGCGCACGCATCCAAGGCGAACGCGGTCGTACCTGCGGGCAGTTGCGTGCCTTTGCCCGCACCGTGCGCCTGGGTGAATGGCTCGACGTGCGGATCGATAGCGCGCAACCCCAGCGCCAACCGCTGCCCCGCGCCGACTTGCGCCAGCGCCATATTGCCCTGGGCCCGGTCGCAGTGTTTGGCGCCAGCAACTTCCCCCTGGCCTTCTCCGTGGCGGGCGGCGATACCGCATCGGCACTCGCTGCCGGTTGCCCGGTGGTGGTCAAGGCCCACAGCGCCCACCCTGGCACCAGCGAGCTGGTGGGCCGCGCCATTGCGCAGGCGGTCAAACAGTGTGGCTTGCCCGAAGGCGTGTTTTCACTGCTCTATGGCGCGGGTAACGAGGTGGGTATCGCCCTGGTGACCGACCCGCGCATCAAGGCCGCAGGTTTTACCGGTTCGCGCAGTGGCGGTGTCGCGCTGTGCCAGGCCGCCCAGGCACGCCGGGAGCCGATTCCGGTATATGCGGAAATGAGTTCGATCAATCCGGTCTACCTGTTTGCTGCCGCGCTTGAAGCACGGGCTGAAGCATTGGCCGAAGGCTTTGTCGCGTCACTGACCCAAGGTGCCGGCCAGTTCTGCACCAACCCCGGCTTGGTAATCGCCGTGAAAGGTAGCGCCCTGGACCGCTTTATCAAGGGCGCCAGTGATCTGCTTGCACGTTGCCCGGCCCAGACCATGCTCACCCCGGGCATGTTCAGCGCCTACGAAACCGGCGTGAGTGCATTAGCCCAGCACGCCCAAGTCGCCGCCAAGGGCCTGGCGGCCGCCGGGCCAAATCAAGGCCAGGCCCACCTGTTCGTGACCCAGGCCCAAGCATTCCTGAGCAACGAACATCTGCAAGCCGAGGTCTTCGGCGCCGCCTCGCTGGTGGTGGAATGCCGCGATGTGGAGCAAGTGCGCCAGGTATCCGAACACCTGGAAGGTCAACTCACCGCGACCTTGCACTTGGATGAGCCGGATTTGCCCCAGGCCCGCGCACTGCTGCCGGTATTGGAACGCAAGGCCGGGCGCCTGTTGGTCAACGGCTGGCCGACCGGCGTGGAAGTCTGCGATGCGATGGTGCATGGCGGGCCGTTCCCGGCGACGTCGGATGCACGCAGCACCTCGGTGGGCACGGCGGCGATCCACAGGTTCCTGCGCCCGGTGTGCTATCAGGACTTCCCGGATGCCCTGCTGCCCGCTGCGCTCGGGCACGACAACCCGCTAGGGTTACGACGCCTGCTCGACGGCCAGAGAGAAGCGTAGCCATGGCCGAGCCCAATCAAGCAGACATTGTGGTGGTCGGCGCCGGCATCATCGGCGTCGCCTGTGCCTTGCAGCTGGCGCGCCAAGGCCGCCAGGTGCAGGTGATCGACGCGCAGGCGCCGGGCATGGGCGCCTCCTACGGCAACGCCGGTCACCTGGCGACGGAGCAAGTGTTCCCCATCGCCAACCTGTCGATCCTCAAGCGCTTACCCGCCATGCTGCTGGACCCCACGGGCCCGCTACGGCTGGACTGGACCTACTTGCCCCATGCCCTGCCCTGGTTTATCCGCCTGCTGCTGAACCTGCGACCAGCGAGCTACCAGCGCACCGTGGCCGGCCTGCGTGCCTTGAACGAAGGCAGCCTGGGTGCGTGGCAGCGTTTGCTGCGGTCGATTGGGCAGGCGCAACTGCTGCGCGAAGACGGCTCGTTGCTGGTGTTTGAGCGCGCCGAATCCCGCGTCGCCCTGGATGCGCTGCAGCAACGCATGCGCCAGCAAGGCGTAGCCGTGGAGTTCTGGAGCGGCGAGGCGGTGCGTACGGTCGCGCCGCAATTGAGCGACGCCATACAAGGTGGTTTGTTCTTCCCCAGTACCGGGCATTTTCTCGACCCCTATACCCTGGTCGGCGAACTGGTGAATGCGGCCAAGGCCGAGGGTGTGCAATTTCTCCAGCAGCGTGTTCTGGATGGGCGCCTGGATGACAGCGGTGTTTCACTGATGACCGATCAAGGCGTAGTGACGGCGCGCCAAGTGCTGATCGCCTGCGGCGCACACTCGGCCAAACTCACTGCGGCCCTGACAGGCAAACAGGTACCGCTGGACACCGAACGCGGCTATCACCTGATGCTGCCCCACGAACACCAGCGCCTGCCCTTCGCCGTCACCTCGCTGGAACGCAAGTTCATCATGACGCCCATGACCGGCGGCTTGCGCCTGGCCGGAACGGTCGAATTCGCCGGCCTCGACCGCCCGGCGAATATGCAACGGGCCTGGCAGTTGCACCGCTTGAGCCAAGGCCTGTTTCGTCACAACCTGAACGCAAGTGACGCCACACCGTGGATGGGCTTTCGGCCGTCCCTGCCCGACTCGCTGCCGATCATTGACCGGGTGTGCGAGGGCAAGGTGCTGCTTGCGTTTGGTCATCAGCATCTGGGGCTGACTCAGGCGGCGGTGACGGCTGAAAGGATCGGGCAACTGGCGGCAGGAGAGTCAGTGCCTGAGTTACAGCCCTATCGACTGGACCGTTTCTGAGACAACTGACCCCGAAACACCAGGGCGGGCGCCGTCCTGCTACTTGACCAATCGCTTCTCCTTGGAGGGGCGATAGCCGAAGTACGCGCTGTAGCACTTGCTGAAATGACTTGGCGAAACAAAACCGCATGCCACCAGTACATCCACCTGTGACAACTCGGTGTGCTGCAACAGGCGGCGCGCTTCGGTGACGCGCAGCTCCATGTAGTAGCGCTGCGGCGTAGTGCCCAGTTGCTCCTTGAACAGGCGCTCCAACTGGCGGCGGGAGCGGCCGGCGTAGACGGCGAGCTGATCGAGTTCAAGCGGTTCTTCAAGGTTGGCGTCCATCAGCTTCACCACTTCGCGCAGGGGTGCGCTGACGCAGACGTTCTCTGTTGGCTTGATGCGGCGGTAGCGTGATTCTTCGAACGCCAGGATGTCTTCGATACCCTCGACCAGCGCCTTGCCATGCAGGCTCTTGATCCAGTCCAGAGCCATGTGGAAGGCGCCGGAGGGGCTCGATGCGGTGAGGCGATCGCGGTCGATCACATAGGGCTCGCTGGTGACCTGGGCGCCCTTGGACACTTCCGCCAGCGCCGGGCGGTGCTCAGGGTGGATCGCGCAACGGTAGCCCTGCAACAGCCCGGCGCGACCGAGAAACCAGGAACCGTTCCACAAACCGGCAAGGCAAATACCCGCCTCCGCAGCGCTGCGCAACAGTTGAATGAATGGTTCGCTGGCCTTGAGCTCGGTACGGAAACCACCGCAGATGACCAGCAGGTCCAGATCCTGCAGCGCCGACAACTCCAGATTCGCATCGGGGCGGATCACCAGCCCGAGGTCGCTGATCACTTCTCCCTCGCCCCAGCCGAAGGTGCGCGAGGCAAACAGCTCGGGGCGCAGCAGGTTGGCGGTTACGAGGGTGTCGAGGGTCTGGGTGAAGGCCGGCAGGGAGAAGTGTTCGAGCAGCAGGAAACCGACGCGGGTGACCGGCGTTGCTTGCTGGGTTTTGTCATTGAGGTAGCGCAGGTTCTTGCCTTGCATGCCACCGCTGAACTGGCGTCTTTCCATCGAGGGTTGGCCCACTCTTATTGTTGATGCAATGGGCGCTATCTTAGGGGCAAACGCCGTCACTGTCTCAATCGGCGTCCCTGATATTGATAAATCCAAGATGCTTCAAAAGCCGCAGCCCAGCTACTTCGGCACTATCTGATACGGTTTTTTCTCTGTCATCTGCACCTGTATTGAACGCCGTCCCAGGCGGACAATAGGCGCCATCCCGACATCCCTGTCGCTCCCCGCCCTTCGGAGGCCTTATGACCAAAATGGCAATTTTCCTGTTCGGCTTTTTGGTATTGACCATTGGCATTGGCTTGCTGGCGACTATTTCGCCGGTCTGAACCCGAATCAGCCCACAAAAAGCATCGGATACAACGACAACACCAGCAACCCAGCCATGGACCAATTGAACATCCGCAGCCAACGCGGCTCGCGCAACACATTGCGCAGGCCGCTACCGCAACCGACCCATACACACACGCTTGGCAGGTTGACCACGGCAAACACCACGGCGATCACCAGTACATTAATGGCGTAACCCTCGGCCGGCGTATAGGTGGTGATTGCACCCAGCGCCATGATCCAGGCCTTGGGGTTAACCCACTGGAAAGCCGCCGCACCCAGGAACGTCATCGGTTTGCGCTGTTCGTTATCACTGTCCGATACCCCACCAGCGGTAGCAATCTTCCACGCCAGGTACAGCAGATAGGTGGCGCCAACATAGCGCAGCAGCGTGTACGCCCACGGGAACAGCTTGAACACTTCCCCCAGGCCCAACCCCGCGCAAATCACCAGCAACATGAACCCTATGCTGACACCCAAGGCGTGAGGAATCGAGCGACGAAACCCAAAGTTCACCCCCGACGCCAGCAACATGGTGTTGTTGGGGCCAGGGGTGATGGAAGACACGAAGGCAAAAAGCACAAAGGCTGACAACAAGCTGGTAGACATCAACATGAGGCGCAGTATCCAAGCGACAATGGTATGTCAGCGACGGTAGTGGGTTGCGGCGTCCATCGCCCGGTACAGCTGGAGAGAGATCGAGGCATACACTTTTGGAGGTCTACATTCACTTGTGTTCACGCAGATCACCGATGGGTTTCACAAACCTTTCACAGACCAGCATTTATCGTGGTTTCAGCTCCTTAATGAACTCCTTTTAGCCCGCGCCCCATCGCGGGCTTTTCTTTGCCTGTTATTCGCGCCAGGCTAAAAACATTAACCACCAGGATGAATATCATGCCCTACGCATTTATTCGTTTTAACCCAAACAGACCAGAGTGAACGCTTTGATAGAAGACCTAGACGGCCCCAGGACTGCGCAACAGGAATTGTTCTACGACCTTGAAGACGCCAGCGCTGTTATCGGCTGGTCCGTGGTGGAGCTGACAGCATTGGCCGCTGGCGGACATTCAAGTGATGCGGTTGCTTTAAGGAAGGTCTGCGCATTACTCACTGTTCAGCAGCAAAGGCTTGAAGCCTACGCCAATGAAGTCAAAGCACAGAGGATCAGTAGATCCGAAGCCAATGGATGACGCCACGCCTCGGATCATAGGCCTGAGGCCAGCCGCAATGACTGGCGCAGGTTTACGGGCAATCAGTGATTTTGAGTCGTGGCTTGCTTATGATGAGCATGTTGTTTTTTTACACGCTTGCGCGCCCTGAGCTCATATTGATGGTGAAAAAACCAGGCAATCAAAAGCACGCCCGTCACACCGAAAACCAGGATCAATAGCTCTAATGCGGTACCTTCATGTGAAAACATTTTTCGTTCCTCATCCTGAAGTCGCTTGACTGAAAAATAGCCAAACCGAAATTGTTTGTAATAATTCAAACATTTTCAGGGTAGTCGGCAACTGCTTGTGTGGCAACCCCGGCCGAGCTGAGACCCTTGATCCAGACATGTCACTCGTCGAAAATGTGTCAAAATGGTGCTAGCGGCTGGCTGATGGTAGCCCGCTCAGATTGTTCACCCATGGAGAAAGGAATTTCCAAGTGCCATTTTCATTGGAAGAAAGAACCGCGCTGCTTGCGCTCAAAGGCGTTGGCCCTACCGTGATCGCACGGCTGGAGCAAATGGGTATTGACTCGATGGAGGTACTCGGAAAGTCGCAAGTGGCGGATATCCTGGCGCAAGCTTGTGCCGCATTGAGGTCTACGTGCTGGAAGAACAGCCCTCAGGCCCGTGCGGCTATAGCGGCTGCGGTAGAGCTTGCGAAGGCTCAAGCGACAACACAGGAGAATTTGATATGCGCCAACTGAAAAACGACCACCCCGATCCAGTCAAGCCGTCGCGCTGGGGCCTGCTCAAGGACGGAACATGGTTTGCCGCTTTCATAACGTTGGCTATCTACGCATTTACGGTTGTAGAAGACCGCGGCCAACTGCGAAGCGACGTAAGACATTTAAACGACTCATTGACGCAGGCCCGCAAGGAGCTGGACGCCGCTCGCTTGAACAACAAGCAATTGGCAGACTCTCTGCGAAAGGCTGAAGTAGATCTGGCCAAAAAAGAAGTTCGGTTCAATGAGACTGAAAAGCAACTGACCTCTGCGAGCCAGGCCGCGCTCAACTCCCAATCCGAAGCACAAGCCTATAAAGCCCTGGTGACTGCAGACAAGCGCTGCGCGCCCTACAGGGAAGAGATTACACATCTGGAGAACAGCCTGGCGATGTCGGGCCTTGATGTGTACTCCCCTAAAGGCGCTCGTCGCCAAGAGCTATTGAATAACCTCGAAAGAAGCAAAGACGCCTACGACGCATGCATGGGGCTCAAGCGTTAGCTCCCGACGCACACAGCCTTCTGCATTGCGGGACACTCGATAAACGCTGGCAATAAAACCCCGTAGACATCCATCTACGGGGTTTCCAAGCGTGCAGGCTGTGGTCGGAATCGACTTGCGCACACCGACCTGCCCTGGCTCTCCCTACTTATCAGCCCCGGAAGCGTCCTGCTCGACTACCAGATCCAACACGTAGACCGTCGAAGGCGCATCTGCTGGCGGATTCTTCCATTCGTATTGCTTGACCCGCACTACCGCGCGCACCCCATCACGATGCTCAAAACCTTCAATAGACTGATACAGCGGGTGCCATGGGTCCTGGGGCGGAAGTTGCAGGCCAGCGTCGTCATAGCGGCGCTCGCGCACTTGCAAGCACTGATACTCAGGAATCATCGGGTGACTGCATTTGACAGTCTTGGGCGCCACCTCCAGGAACTTGACCTCGCCCTTGCTACCGAAGCGCGTCTGCTCAGTAGGCTCGCCCTGCAGTTTGAGCACCGAGCCGTCCACGGTAGTCAGTTGCAACATTGGCTGCGTGTTATCGCCAGTGATGACGGTGCGCAGGTCACCCTTGAACAGTCGAGCTACCTGGGCGTCGAGATCCATCAGGCTCTTGTCACAAGCCATAAGCGTGGAGGCCAGTGGCTGTACCTTTAAAACCCCTCCCTGATAGTGATAGCCGCCGAACTGGCCATTGCAGCCACCGCTGATGTTCAGATTCTTTTCACCGAAGGAAACCCGCAACTTGCGCTCGATGCCTTTGTTTAAAGCAACAAGAGGTTTACCCGAAGCATCAGTCGCCGAGACCAGGTTCCAGTAGTAAGCGGATAAGGCAGGCTGGGTTATCGCCGCCGAGGTAGCAGTGGGCATGGAAGGTGACTCTTCATGGCTTTTGGAGGTGGCGGTACAGCCTTGGATCAGTGCAGCACAAACGGCCACAAGAAGAATGTTCTGTTTCATGGTTACCTTGTCAGCTTTGATGAGTACGGGCGTTATCCTGCGCCGGCAGGATGAACGCGCGGCTAAATCGGCATTTTGAGACCTTACAAGCAATCAATGGAAGCGACCATCAAATCCTAGCCAATAAAAACCCCCGTAGACGTTAATCGTCGGGGTTTCCAAGAGTGGAGGCCGAGGTCGAAATCGAACCGGCGTAGGCGGATTCGCAATCCGCTGATTTTTCCTTCTCACAAATAGTTGACTAAACAGTTCCGCCCCCCCCCCTGATAAGCAGTGGCCTCCTGGAACTCTCTGGGACATTCGCCATTACTCGCGGCATGTCTTAAAATATCCGGTTGCCGAAGAACCGCCATGACCATATCCATGAAGGGCTTCAATCCTTTAAAAATAAGTGTGGTTAAGATGAACAAGCCTTTCATTTCGCTGTGTCCTGAAATTACTCGGGCGCATGCACTGACATTGATGAATTGGTTAGAGGATGAGCGCGTCACCTGCTACCTGAGCGATTCGCGTCATGTCTCCCGCTCCATCGAGCAAGCCGTTGATCGGACTCAGTTGCCGATCCTGACCCATCTATTCAACCGGGACGGCAGATTCTTTATGGCCTATGACCGGCATGACGCCCCGGTGGGCTTTGTCCGTCTGGTCAAGACCGATTCAAATTGCGAGATAGTCCTGGTCATCGGAGACAGCGACAAATGGGGCCGAAACCTAGGCGCCCGTACGATCCGCGAAGGCATGAAACTGGCCTTCCTCGACATGCGGGCCGAGAAACTCATCGCCAAGATCCACCCGGACAACTCGCGCTCCCTGAAAGCCTTTCTGCGCAGCGGCTTTATGCTTGAGAGCGAAACGCCGACATTGAAGTCGTTTTCCATGACGGCGGCCCGCTATTTCCAGTTCTTGCGCGAAGGAGCCGGTGGCGACTCCGCTAGGATTTACATCACTGAAATCGACAAGGCCAGGCTCGAGGAACTAATCGCTTTCGAGCAAGGCCCGGCGGTTGTTGAACTCGAACATGAGCTTGAGCGAGCCATTGTCGTCAAGCCGCAGCAGGTGGCGTGTAATGTCATCACGATGAACTCTAGGGCGTTGCTGCAACTGGACGACGAAGAGTTCGAAGTGGCCTTGGTCTACCCTGAAGACGCGGACAACAACGCAGGGAAGCATTCCGTGTATTCCGACATAGGCGCCGCCATCCTTGGTTATCAGGAGGGGGACGCCATCGAGTGGCGAATTTCTGATCGGACCCGCCGGATTGAGATCAAGAAAGTGCTTTACCAGCCGGAGGCTGCGGGCCACTTCCACTTATAATTGCGCCTTGTGCTCAGTATTCGCCCATCAGACGCGAGGACTCCCCAAAGGACGGCGCCTCGCTTTCCGTGCCTGAGCGGCCCGTTGCAGGGTCAAGGGTAATTGGATGGGCTCGCCCAAGCCGGGGTGTCTACGCGCCACGGTGGCATTCTTATAGAAGCCAACGACAGCGAGGGCGAGTTCATGAAAAGCATTAGCCAATAAAAAACCCCGTAGACGTTAATCTACGGGGTTTCCAAGAGTGGAGGCCGAGGTCGGAATCGAACCGGCGTAGGCGGATTTGCAATCCGCTGCATAACCATTTTGCTACTCGGCCTCAAACGATCAATGCCCTTGCTTCTGACATTCACCGCATACAAACTTGAGTGGGCTATGTGAAGCTGCCTCTACTCTAACTCATTGAATACATTGAAGTTTTTAATGCTTCATTGCGTTCGATGGGCGCCATTATGTACTCATTTGCCTATGCCTGCAACCCCTTGATTTCAAAAAATATTCTGCCTTGGCATCAAGGGGTTGCACGCCTGCCCTACTCCTTCACTGTCTGGACCTGGTACTGCGCATCGGCCTTGATCTGGGCGTCAGTGAACGGCAGTGGGCGCAGTTTTTTCTCGGAGAAGGCTTGAGTCTGGTCCTTTGAATAGTTGGACGCAGGGTTGCTGGACTCGGAGAACGCCAGCACGCCTATCGCGTTTGGGCCTTTGTCGTCGAAGGTGACGATTTGCAGGTAGCTGGTGCCGCTGACCACTTCGCGTTTGCCGTCGGCGCGGGGCACGGTTTGCATGGCGTTGTAGATACCCAGTTCCTGCGGGCCACCGTGGATGGGGGTTTGCCCGGCAACCTGGATATCCCCCCAGCGTTTCAATCCAAGTTTGTTGATCTCTGCACTGGAGGCCAGCATGGCTTCTCGCAGGGCCTTGGCAACGGGGGCGCGGTCGATGGCGAGGCCGGTTGGGGTGGTCAGAGGGCGGGCCGGGTCGAAGGCCACGCGCCAGGCGTCGGGGATTTGCTGCAGGTGCTGCATCAGGTTGATGAAGTGCACCAGGCCCACGCCGCTATCGAGGTTGGCGTGCTGGTCCCAGTCTTTCAGGCTGGCACACAGCGGTTGTAGCGCAGCGGCGTCGGCGCCCAGGTGTTTGGCGCAGAACGCCAGCAGGTCGGGCATGACCTGGCCCGCCAGGTACACCTGGTTGTCCATGACCATACTTTGCAGGTCCGCGACACTGATGGGTTGTTTGTCCAGGGATTGCAGGCGTTGGATCGCGAATCGGGCGCGTGGACCGAGGCCGATGTTGTCCTGGCTGATCACCGGCGAGAAGCCTGTCAGCGGCGCCTTGGGGTTGGCCATCCAGGCGGAGTCGTTGGAGTGTTGCACATAGTCGGTGCGTTGCAGTTGGGGCAATTGATCAGCGGGGAAGATACCGGCCTGGGCGGCACGCGGGTCGATGTCCCAGGCGCAGGCGCTGTGGGCGCCGTCGAGCATGATCATTTGCAGGCCGGCCCGCGGGTCGCTGCATTGGGCGAGCTTGGCGGCGCTGACGTTGGGCACCACCGACAGGTTCATGTACAGGCTTTGTCCCTGGTCATCGGCAGCCAGGGTGTTGACCCAGGGAATGCCTTGCAGCGTGTGTACCGAGGTTTGCAGTTCCTTGAGGCTGCCGGCGCGGTTCATGGCGTACCACTGTTGCAGCACCCGGTCGTTACCCAGGTTGGCGTCGCGCAAGCTGAAGGCGTAGTGGCTGTCCCAGTCGAGCTTGCCGGGCCATTGCACCACGGGGCCGAACTGCGAACTGTAGACCGTATGGGTCACGTCATTGAGGCTGCCGTCGGCCTGCTTGACCTGTACCGTCACAGTCGTCTTGTCCAGGGGGATGGACTTGCCGTCCAGCAGGTAGCGGGTTGCGTCCTTGGGGTCGAGGGTCAGGCGGAACAGGGTGAAATGCTTGGACGTGTCCACCGTATGAGTCCACGCCACGTGCTGGTTGAAGCCGATGTTAACCACCGGCAGGCCCGGCAGCGCAGCGCCCATCACATCCAACTGGCCGGGAATGGTCAGGTGCATCTCATAAAAGCGCATGCCGCCTACCCAGGGAAAGTGCGGGTTAGCCAGCAACATGCCACGGCCATTGAAGGAACGGTCACGGCCGACGGCGACGGCGTTGCTGCCTCGGTCCAGGGTGAAGCGCTGCTGGTTGGCGGAGGCCAGTTCAAAGGCTTTAGCGCTGGGTTGCACACCGGCAATGGCTTGGGGTGGTGTGGCCCCCACCAACGCTTCGGCGAATTGGCCGACACCCCCTTCCGCCAATAGCCTGCGGGTCAACTTCACAAGATCTTCAACCACCAACGGCCGAACCCAGGCTGCCTGGCATTGTGCCGGGGCGCCATGCTCCTTGAGATAACGGTTATAGCCGGCCACATAGCCCTGGATGCGCTGTTGCAGCTCGGGGGTTTGTGCTTTCCAGAAGCTGGCTACCGCTTCGGGGTTGTTCAGCCAGGCGAAGAACACATCGCTGGCGAGGTTGTTGCGCTCTTCCAGGGTGGCTTGTTCGGGGCCGAAAAACCTGGCGCGCTCGCCATTGACCGTCACTACCTCATTAGCCAGCAGGCACAAGTTGTCCTGGGCATAGGCGTACCCGATACCGACTCCCAAGCCACGCTCATCGTTAGCGCGAATATGCGGCACACCATAACTGGTACGCCGGATATCCGCCGACGCCTGCGTTACCTGTTCCCGTGCCGATGCGGCCAGGCTCAACCCCAGCAACAGCCCTGCCACGCCTACCCTGGATAACCCGTTGGAAATAATCACGCCGACTCCACAGTCAAATTAGACACCCTTACGAGGGATGGTTACCCCACTGTAAGGACGCGAATAGCCAGGATGAATTTAGTCGGCAGAGACGATTATCAGTGGTGGTCGAGGTGTGTCCAATCCGATACCGACAAATTTTCTACATCCATCTTTGATGATTTTCGCCACTCGTTCGTCTTATTACTAAGAGCGCCATCTTTTTCCTGATAAGGCTCTGACAAGGAGTTTATGCATGTATAACCCGCAAGTGCCCATGGACGGACATTCACCGACTACCGAAACCCGCTTCGGCAGTAACACACAAGCGTTCGGCAAAGTACCCGAACAGCAGGGCAACCAGCGCATTCGCCATTTGCTCAAGTGTTTCGGTTTGCGCACCAGCCTGATTCGGCTGAAGGTCATCGACGCCCTCCTCACCGCTGCCGACAACCAGCGCAGCCTTGGGGTGCGGGGTGTGCACAGCCATTTGCTGGAGCTGGGCATCCCGTTGTCGTTTCTCAGTGTGCGTGAGGTGCTCAAGCGTCTGTGCAGCGAGGGCGTGATCACGTTGAATGCCGACAAGAGCTACAGCCTCCATGAAGAGGCTGCCAAAGTGCTCGAGGGTCGGGCCTGACTCAGAAGTTGGGCTTGACCTTGCGGCGCATGATGCCGTTGATCACCACGACCACCACGGCAATCGCAATGGCCAGGTACTGGAAGGTTTTTTCGCTGATCACCCCGATATTCTGCAGGTAGGACAGGCCAAACATCGACGCCAGCACTATCAGGGAAATCAGAATCGAATATTTCAAGCGTTGCTTTTGGGTCATGACGGGTTCCTGGACCTTGGATATGTAACAAGATTACTTCCCCGTAGGCGGGAGCAAGCCCCATCCTACAGGGAGGGTTATGTTACAGCCGATGATTCGCTTTGGCTCCCCTGGCGTTTAACTCGCGTGCACCCATCGCTGATGCAACCATCGCGCAAACGCATCCAGTGCAAACCCCAGCAACCCGATCAACACCACCATCGCCATCAATTCAGAGTAGGCCAGGCGGTCGCGGGTATCGAGGATGTAATACCCAAGCCCTGCACTGACCCCAAGCATTTCGCATGGCACCAGTACGATCCACAAGATGCCAATTGCCAGGCGCACGCCAGTCAGCACATGCCCGACCACGCCCGGAATGATGACCCGGCGCAGCGTTTCCCAACGTGTGGCACTCAAGCTTTTACTCAACTGCAACCAGCGCGGGTCCAGCTGCCGCACGCCAGCTGCGGTGTTGAGCATGATCGGCCATAGGGCAGCGAAGGCCAGCAGGAAGTAGATGGGCTGGTCCCCTACCCCCATCAGCATCACCACGATAGGCATCCAGGACAGTGGCGAGATCATCCGCAGAAACTGGAAGGCCGGTGTAGTCGCCGCCTCCAGGTTACGCGAACTGCCTACCAGCAGCCCCAAGGGTACGCCCACCAACAGCGCCAGGAACAACCCTACAACGATACGCTTGAGGCTCACCGCGATATGCAGATACAACTCGCTGCGCCCAAACAATTCCCATAGGCTGCTGGCGGTGGACGCCAGGGAAAAGCGCGCCGACAGACCGTCGGCATCGCCAAACACCCTCACCCCCAGCCACCACAACACCAACAAGCCTGCCAAGCCACTGATACCGAGCAACCAACCTGGCCACACGCCGGTTTTGCCGTTGTTCAAACGCCAATCTCCTCGTGCCGCTCATAACCGTCGGCCAAGCCGAACGTCTTCATGCCGCCCACTGCTTCGATCGCATGACGGACGAAACGGTCGTCCACCAGATCCTTGGCAACGAAGGCCGGATCGAGGTCGGCGATAAATTTCTTGTCGCCTTCGATCAGGGTGTCCTTCAGGCGCTTGACCAGTTCCTCGGTATAGCTAGGGAACGGGTAAGGCTGGAAGTCGATGCGGTGTTCGTCCCAATTGGCGTGCTGGATCGCACCGTCCGCGAGGTAGCCGGCGCGATCGCTGGCCGCCGGGGCCAGGACTTTGCTCAACACCGGTTCGGCATGGGGCGTGTAACGGTTCGGGCCGTCCTTGGACAACAACTTCACCGCTTCTTCGCGGTTGTCCCGTGTCCACACCTGGGCCTTGACGATGGCGTTCACCACCTTCTGCGACCATTCCGGGCGGTTGGTGAGGTCATGCTCGTGCATGAACACCACGCAGCACGCGTGGTTGCGCCATACATCGCCGGTAAAGCGCTGCACGCGACCGACCTTCAGGTTTTCCGCCAGGGCATTGAACGGCTCAGCGACGATATAGCCGTCGATGCGCTTGCTGGCCAGCGCTGGCGGCATGTCCGAAGGCGGCAATACGATCAGGTTGACTTCATTGGCGGCAATCGCGCTGCCGGTTCCACGGCTCACCGGCGTGAGGCCGTTGTCGCGGAACAGTTGCTGCACCACCACGTTATGGATCGAATACCAGAACGGAATAGCCACCGACTTGCCGCCCAATTGCTTCACATCGGTGATACCTGGCGATACGGTCAAGCCCGAACCGCCGACATGGTTCCACGCCACGACCTTGGCTGGCACCTTGCTGCCGTAGCGCGCCCACACGGTCATCGGCGACAGCAGGTGGATCACGTTGACCTGGCCCGAAATAAATGCCTCGATCACCTGGGCCCAACTACGTAGCAGTACCGGGCGTTCAGCGTTGATGCCTTCGGCTTCGAACAGGCCATTATTGTGCGCAACCAGCAGCGGCGTGGCGTCGGTGATCGGCAGGTAACCGATGCGTACTGGCGCGTCAGGTTCATTGGCGGCACGGGCCTGCAGGCTGCTCAGCAGCGGCAAGGCGCCGGCAGCACTGAGCACGGCAGACAGTTTGAGGAAGTCACGGCGCGAGTGGGTCAAGTCATCCAGACACATGGCTAAGCTCCTGTTGTTCCAAGGGGTTGGGTTGAGTGCGGCTCGCCTGCCGTAAGGTTTTAAGAATATCGATACGCAGCGCGCCGATGGCCTCGACCTGTTCATCTCGTGGTTGTGGCAGGTCAATATGCCATTCGCCCAGGGTCCGCGCCGGGCGGTCTCCCAGGAGCAGAATGCGGTCGGACAGCAGCAGCGCCTCATCGATATCGTGGGTGATCAATACCGCCGCCGAACCTTGTTCGCGATTGACCTTGAGCAACAGGTGCTGCATATCGGCGCGGGTCACTTCATCCAGCGCACCGAAGGGCTCGTCGAGAAGCAACACCTGGGGCTGGCGCGCCAGGCAGCGCGCCAGCGCGGTACGCTGAGCCATGCCGCCGGACAGCTGCGCAGGGAACTGTTGCCGCGCATGTTCCAGGCCAACGGCGGCAATCGCATGGTCGACGCGGTGGCGCCGCTCTTCCGAGGTCAGGTGCGGCTGGCGGGCGAAATCCAGGCCGAACGCCACATTCTTTTCCAGGTTCAACCATGGCAACAGGCTCGGGTCTTGAAACGCCACCGCCACCCTGGGATGGGGACCGCGCAGTGGCTCGCCCAAGACCTGCACACTGCCAGCCTGGGCCACTTGCAAACCGGCAAGCACGCGCAACAGGCTGGATTTTCCCACACCGCTGGGACCGAGGATCGATACCACTTCGCCCGGCTGCAGCTGCAAGTCGAAGCCTTGCAGCACCGGCCCGCTGGCATACCCCAGGCAAACTCCCTGGGCCGTCATGACCGCCTGGCTCATAGATGACCCTGGCGATGCAACTCGGTACGCAGTTGCACCAGGCTTGGCGTCACAATCGGCACGAACGCCGATTCGCGCCAGCGCCGGGCAAAGCCGCTGCCATGTGCGGTCAGGTACGCCTTGCCACCGCTGGCTTGCAGTTCAAGCTGCACGGCGCCGGCGGCGGTTTCGGCCAGGGCGATACGCAGCTTGAACAAGGGCACCGGATCGGCGGCAAAGCGCCCGGCCAGCAGGCCAGTCTTGAGCTCGGTGACCAGGTGATCCAGCGTCACGCGCAACGCTTCCAACTCTTCGCGCAATACCGTGCGACTGGCACCCAAGTGGTGGGCCACCTCGGCCAGCGAACGTCGGGCCAGGCCAATCGACATGCCGCACTGCAAACCCAGGAACGCCGGGCGCACCGCTGGCAGGAACTTGCGCGCATCTTCATGCAGCAACCAGTCGCGGCTCAACTCCACGCCTTCCAGGCCAAGCGCAGCGGTATTGCTTGATTGCAGCCCGAGCAGCTCCAGGTCGCGGGAACGCTGCAAGCCTGCCACCGAATCCGGGATTGCCAGGATAAACGGCGTGCCGCCTCCCGCATGCTCAATGGCCGCTGCCGCGACAAAGCCGTTCTTGCGCAGGTTAGTCACCCAATGCAAGCGACCATTGAGCGTCCACCCATGCTCGTTGGGCTCGGCGCTGATCTGCAACGCCTCGATGCCCGATATGAACTTCATTGCATTCGACAGCCCGGTTGCCCCGGCCAACTTGCCACTGAGCAGGTCCGGCATCAGTTGCTCGCGCAACCGTTCATTCGGGCTCTGCAACAAATACTCGATAAACGAGCGCTGGCCCCAGCATACAAACGCAGCCGCCAGGGAATGACTGGCAACATTGGCAATGGCCTCGACCGCACCTGCCACATCACCGCCCAGGCCACCCAGTTGGGTGGGCACGCCGATTTTCAGAATATTGGCCTCTGCCAGGCGTGGCAGCACTTCCTGTGGATCGCAACTGCCCACGTCCAGGGCCTGCGCTTGAACATCGAGCCAACGGCTCAAGATTGGGTCAAGCATTCATGTATCTCCTTATTACAGCAGGTGGACCAAGGCCGCTTCAGCTTGCCGGTTTTTCCCAACGGTATTGCGCCAGCTCCGGGTTCAGCGGGGTGCGGGCAAACACGTTGGCGAAGTTGCACAGGGTTGCCAGACTGACGCCCAAGATGACTTCCAGCGCGTGGCCATCGGTGTAGCCCGCAGCGCGGAACGCCTCAAAGCCGGCATCACTGACATCACCACGAGTGGCGATCACTTCCCGGGTAAAAGCGGCGAGTGTCTCATAGCGAGCGTCCGGTAGCTCACCGCGCCGGCGCAAGGCCTCGATCACGTCTTCAGGCAGCTTGGCTTTGTTGCGCGCCACGGCGGTGTGACCGGCCACGCAGAAATCGCAGCCATGGCTGGTGGCGGCAATCAGTTGCACCACTTCACGGTCGGCCAGGCTCAGTTCTGCCTTGGCGTTCAAGCCGGAGACGGTGATATAGGTCTCAAGCGCAGCCGGTGCGTTGGCCAGGACGCCCAGCAGATTCGGGATAAAACCCGAGCCTTTCAGCGCGTTTTCAAGGAAGGGCCTGGCCGCTTCCGGGGCGGTTTCGAGGGTCAGTAACGGTACGCGGGACATGGCGTGGTCTCCTGGTGGGATCTAATGCTCCAGTCTGTTGGTTCTAAAAAAATCGCTCAATAGGCTAAAGTAGCGATTACTTGCTCTTGAGTCTTTCCATTAGATGAATTCGTCCAATGCTCTTGTCGACTGGTTATTAGATAGCCTCGAACTCAACACCAGTCTGTTTCACGTGGGTCGCTATTGTGGCGACTGGCACGCAAGCACCCACGGCCTGGCCCAGGCGAGCTTCCATTTGATCGTGCAGGGTGAATGCTGGCTGCATATCGACGGTGATCCAACGCCTCAGCACTTGAATAATGGTGACGCGGTGTTTCTGTTGCGCGACTTTGCTTATCGACTGTCCGGGGAAGCCACGGCAGCCGGCGCCCAGGAGTGCCCGCGCCGTCCGATGCAGGCCCTGGACAGCAACGCCACGGACGGTGTGGGATTAGTCTGCGGTTTCTTTCACTTTCAATCCGGCCTGTCGACGCTGATTGTCGATACCCTGCCCACCTGGATTATCCTGCGGGCGGGCGACCCGTCGCTTACCGCGGCACGCAACTTGTTCGAGCTGATCCTGCAAGAATGTGCCCGGGCACCTGCCCCCTCCTCTGCGCTGCTCGAACGCCTGTGTCATCTGCTGTTCCTGTATGTACTGCGTCAGCAGGTAATCGATAACACCGGCCTCGGCGGCTTGGCAGCGCTGGGCCGTGCGCCTGCGTTTGCACACCTGCTGGAACAGTTGATCGCGCGGCCGGGTGAGCCCTGGAGCCTGGAAAGCATGGCGGCCTGCACCGGGTTGTCACGCTCGGCGTTCTTCAAGCGCTTCAATGAACTGTGCGGGCAGTCACCCGGCCAAGTGCTGTTAATGATCCGCATGCGCCATGCCTGCCAATTGCTCAAGGCCGACCAAACCGTAGCTGAAGCCTCCCTGGCGGTGGGGTATCAGTCGGTGGCCGCGTTTACCCGCGCCTTTCATAAAGTCACCGGGCAACAGCCTGGTGCTTATCGCAGGGCGCAGGTCTAGCCGCCTATCGGCATGGGCCTGCCGGGAATCGCAGCTGCGCGCATTCAGGGACATATACAGAATTACCCTCTGTAGAGCCCACTGGAACCATTACCCTGCCCACGTCACTCAATGGGAACCTGACAGGTAGTCAGGTTTTCGTAACGCGCAACCATGGAGAACGCGCACATGCTATTTCCCCTGGCGTATCTCGCCACAACCTACACAAACTCCAGATCCAGTGCGCCCGCCAGCCACTCTGCCCCATCGTTTTATGACCCGCCACCGGACCTGGAGCCTGGCGTGTATAACCACCGGCTGCTCACACTGCACAACGAGGGTGAGGTCAGGATCTCGCGGCTGCTCGTATGGGACCCGAGCTCCGATGTCCCCACGATCAAGCGTAACTACCTCATGGTGGAGACTGGCGCCAGCCCCGATCACATCCACGTAGACAGCTGGCCTGGCGACAGGCTGCGAATACTCATCAACGACAAGGCCTACTTCTTTTCGATAACGCCACCCCAAGGGCCTGAGCAAAGTCTGCTGATCGCGACCAAAGGCGGCCGTGACTCGGTAATCATCGATGACGACGTCAAACTGCGGGCGACGGTAGAAGGTGGTGATGACGACGACTACCTGCAAGCAGGCGGTGGCAGGACCAGCCTCTACGGCGGCAAGGGCCGGGATGTCATGCGCCTGGGCAGCGGCCTTGGCTATGCAGAGGGCAACGACGATGACGACACGCTGATCGGCGGCAGCGGCAATGCCGCGATGTACGGTAACAACGGCAAGGACCTGCTCATTGGCGGTTTCGGCCCCGAAGCCAAACAGACCTACATGGACGGTGGAAACGACGACGATGCGCTGCTCTCGGGTAGCGGGCAAACGGTGGCCCACGGTGGCAATGGCGATGATGTTTTCATGGGTGCTGGTCGCACGACCTACTATACCGGCAAGGGCCAGGACAGCATCTGGAATAACCGGCCCGGGGATCGAATCTATGGCAACGCCGGTGATGACTTCGAACGCACCAGCGGTTCGACATTCACCGAGGTCAAGCCCAGCGACGCAGGCATGCGAGGTTTCACGCTGTTGGAGTCAGTCGAATCAACCGAGCAGGAAAATGAAGATTTCAGACAGCGAGTGGCAGACGACCTGGAGTTCCTGCGCAGCTCACCTATCGGTCAGCAGGCACTCACTGAAATGGATGCACTCGCGGCGCTTAATCACGGCAAAGTCAGCATTGCCCCGATCAGCCAGGACGGTTCCCATTACGAATTCGACAGTACTGAACTGGATAACCTGACAGAGCAGCAAGCGCAAAACCTTGACGGTGCGGCCTTTGGAGAAATGAAAAATGGCGTTGGCGGTTCGCGCGCCAATCGCGGGGTGATCTATTACGACCCGGCACAGATCGCGGAAAACAGTCAACACACCCACCTGCTGCCGCCCATTAGCGTGCTCTTCCACGAGCTTGCCCACGCCTACAACGGCGCCACCGGGACGTTCCTGCCAGGCGAGACCTTGGAAGCTTCACGATCGAGTGGAACAAACCCGGTGAATAACTTCGAACGCCAGGCCGTGGGTTTGACCGACGACAATCCCAGGCATTTCACCGAGAACGGCTTGTATGAAGAAATGGGCACCCCTTCAAGGCCTAATTACCATAAAGACAGCATCGGCATGTAAGGCATTCGATCCGGGTATTGCACGTAGCAACCGGGGGCTTGATTGCCCCCCGGCCCCTTCACACAATGGCGCCCCTGAGGCGCATTCAGACTTTCTCCCTGAGTCAACGAGAGGATGACCTCATGCTGTTCCCCCTGACTTACCTGGCTACAGTTTACAGCCCTGCGGCGCCATCCAAACCCTCCCCCTTTGACCCCCCACCGGATCTGACGCCCGACACCATCGATCGAAGAACCCACCTGCTCCATGCCGACGGTGATACGCAAATCGGCAGGATCATTGAGTGGGATTCATCGTCCCCCAAAGACCCGCAGATCATGGGTAACTGGCTGTATATAGAAACCGGTGATCACGCGGACCATATTCATGTGCGCAGTTACCGCGGCGACAAGTTGCAGATTCTCATCAATGGCAAGGCGTACCTGTTTGAGACACAAGAAGGGGGCCATCGACAAGCCCTGTGGATAGACACCAGAGGCGGCAATGATTCAGTGGTCGTCGACGATGACGTCAAGCTGACACTCGACGTTCAAGGTGGCGATGGAGACGACGACATTCAGGCCGGCGGCGGCAGGAGCAGGCTCTATGGCGGCAAAGGCAAGGACTTGTTGCGGCTGGGCAGCGGCCTCGGCTATGCCGCGGGCAACGAAGACGATGACACCCTTATGGGTGGAAGCGGCAATAGCGTGTTGTACGGCAATCAGGGCAAGGATGCCCTTCACGCCGGAGCTGGCCCCTCGACCAAGCAGAGCTACCTCGATGGTGGCGACGATGAGGATCGGCTTTTCGCAGGCAGCGGGCATAACGTGCTACATGGCGGCAACGATGATGACCATCTGGTCGGATATGACCGTACGAGCTTCTACACCGGCAAAGGCAATGACGCTATCTGGAATAACCGGCCCGAGGACCGCATCTATGCCGGCGCCACTGATTATTTCGATCGTTCCCAAGGTTCGGTGTTTACCCAGGTGAATCCAAGCAACGCGGGGGACCGGGGTTTCACTGTGCAGGACGGTACCCATGGTTTCAAACAGCAGGTTGCCGACGACTTCGAGTTTCTTCGCAGTTCACCCATAGGCCAGCAAGCCCTGGGCAAGATGGATGAACTGGCGGCTCTCAATGGCGGCACAGTCAGCATCGAACAGGGCGGCGGCAGCGAGACCGCCTACCTGTTTGGCAGCACCGAACTGGACAACATGGCCCCCCAGGTTCGCGCCACGATTGACGACACCAGGCTGGGCGTGATCAAGGATGGCGTACCCGGCTCCCGCGCCGATCAGGCGCGTCTTTTCTACGCCCATCCGTCTATTCTGGAAAGTGCCGACCGCACCAATACGATGGTCCCCGTCACTGGACTCTTCCATGAGATTGCCCATGCCTACAATGGCGCAACCGGTACCTTCCTGGCAGGTGAAAGTATCGAACAATTGGAGTCGGGAGCGTGGAACCTTGTCAGCAATGACGAGCTTCAAGCCATAGGGCGCCGCAGCGGTGCAACCCCCTTCGATTTCGACAACGACCCCTCAACGCCTCCAGACACAATCAATCCCAAGCCATTCACTGAAAACGCGTTGAACGAAGAGATGGGTAAGCCGTTGAGAAAGTTCTACAACTTTGACCTCAGCGACCAGGGCAACGGCGCCTGAGGTGCCACGGCAGCGCTGGCCACCCTGCCTCAAGAATGTGTGCGCAGGGGGGTTGCTGACGCCACGCGCCTGCGTCAGCACTCCTTCCCTTATACACTGGTGCCTAAAGCTCCTCCTTGCCAAGCCGATAGCCCGACGAAGCTCTAACAAAGCCGCGTCGACAATAACGCTTCGTAAGGACGACCTCCCATGCCCCCACTGCGCTCCATCCAAGCCCGCTACACCCTGTTCCTGGTGCTATTCGTCCTGGTGTTATTCGTATTGACCGTCGTGGGTATCGGCCAGTTGGTCGCGCCCAAGCTGCAGCACACCGAAGAACAGGTGGTGCTCAACCGGGTGGCCGAAGTGGCCGAACAGATCCAGGGCGAACTGAACAAGGTCCAGGCCCAGCAACGCAGCATCACCCAGACCATCCCCCTGCTCGACAGCGATGCTATCGACAAGGTCTTGCCTGGCCTGGTGGATCAATACGGCGAGCTGAAAGTATTTGGCGGCGGTATCTGGCCGTTGCCCAATCAGCGGACACCGGGGCGCAACAAGCACAGTACCTTCTGGCACCGCGATGCCTCGGGCAAACTGGCGGTCAACACCTTCTGGAACAGCGACCCCGCCCCCAACTATTACGACCAGAGCTGGTACAAGGGCGGCCTCGCCTCCCCACGCGGCCAATGTGCCTGGGCTGCCGCCTACAAGGACGATGCCAGCCAGGAGCCGCGCACCAACTGCGCCATGGCGATCCAGCGTGACGGCGCGGCCTATGGCGTGGCCACCATCGACGTGACCCTGGGTTTCTTCAATGAGCTGGTGGCCAGCAAGGAAAAAGACATCGGCGGGCAAATGCTGATCGTCGAGGCCGATGGCAAGATCATCAGCAACAGCACCCGTTTGAGTAGCCCGGTAGTGTTGAAGAACATCAGCGAACTGGCCGGCACCTCGGCCTTCGCCGCGCAGGTCAGCAAAGCCCTGGCCCATCGCGACCAGGGGTCGCAACGCAGTGAATTCGACAACCAGGGCGTGGCCAGCACCTTCTACATGCGTGCCATCGAGGGCACGCCGTGGTTCCTCGCCACCGCCCTGCCCACCTCGCTGATCACCGCCCAGCGTAATGATGTGCTCGGCAGCCTGGCCCTGGTGCAGATCCCCATGGTGTTGCTGCTGGTGCTGCTGGCCGCCTATGCCATCCGCCAACTGGTGCAGCGCATGAAAACCCTGAAAACCAATATCGACGCCCTCTCTACCGGCGACGCCGACCTGACGCGACGCATCACCATCCGGGCCGAAGACGAGTTGGGCGCCATCGGCCACTCGGTGAACCGCTTTATCGTCTACCTGCAAAACATGATCGGCGAAGTGACCCAAGCCACCGGCGCCATGTCGTCCGGGCTTGAGCAGTTGCAACGAACATCAGCCCATACCAACCAGATCCTGGTCAGGCATGCCTCGGAAACCGACCAGACCGTCACCGCCATCACCGAAATGAGCTCCACCGCCGACACCGTGGCGCAAAACGCCGCCGAGACCGCCTCGTTCACCCAGCGTGCAAACGAACATGCCGACCGCTCCCGAGTGGTGGTGGGTGAAGCCTCCACCAGCGTCAGCGCGTTGATCGGTGAAGTAGCCAGCGCCACTCACACCGTGGAAAACATGCGCCAGGACGCCGCACGCATCACTGAAACCCTCGGCGTGATCGGCGCCATTGCCGGCCAGACCAACCTGCTGGCGCTAAACGCCGCGATTGAAGCAGCACGTGCCGGCGAGCAAGGCCGCGGTTTTGCCGTGGTCGCCGACGAAGTGCGCGCACTGGCGGCCCGCACCCAGGCCAGCACCTCGCAGATCAACGAGATGCTGGCACGCCTGACCACCGGCGTGAGTTCCTCGGTCGCCGCCATGGAAAACACCCAGGCCAGTTGCCAATCAGCAGCGGATGCCACGGCGCGGGTCAACACCGGCCTGGATGAGATGGCCGGTTCGGTCAGCCACATCAACAACCTCAGCACCCAGATCGCTACGGCCGCCGAGCAGCAAAGCGCGGTGACCGAAGAAATCAATCGCAGCATGGTGCAGATCCGCCACATGGTCGAAGAGCTGGTGGAAAGCGGGCATGCCACGCAAACCAATACCCAGAGCCTGCTGGAGGCCAATGGCCGGGTGATCAGCTTGATGGGTCGCTTCAAAGTGCGTTGATCAGCGGTCTGAATACTCCCGTGCAAAGCGCGGGAGTCGGACTATCCTGACAACTCCCAGTGTTATAACCCGCCACACAGGAGGTGTGTCATGCACGTGACTGAGCATCCGATCCGCTTGGAGCAGATCAGTCAGGAACGCTTCATCCAGGCCCCTATCAAGACAGTCTACGACTACGTCACCCAGCCTGATCGCTGGCACGAATGGCACCCCACCTCCCTCAGCGCCGACACCGGCACCCGCGGTTCACTGCCGGTGGGTACGCGGTTTACTGAAATCATTGACCTGCTGGGCATACGCGTGGCCATGAGCTACCGCGTGCAAATAGCTCGCTGCCCGAATGAATTCCGCACTGCGTTCACGTCCCTGGCTGTCGACGGCGCTATCCATTATTTCCTGCACGTTCAGCGTGGCGGCACGCTATTCAAGCGTGTACTGACTTATGAGACCGAATTGCAACTGGCGGCCCTTCACGAAAGCATGATCGAGCTGTCCGCCCTTGCGCTGGACCGGCTCAAGCAGCGGCTGGAAACCTCCGGCTCTGTATAATTTAGAAACACTACAGCAGCGCCCCACTGCAAAAAGCAGGGAGAATGCGCGGTTTATTGCCGCATTTTCAGCGAGACCCACGATGCAAAACCCATTGCGATTGGCCCTGCTCTGCGCCCTGTTCAGCACTACCCTGGCCCAGGCCGCCGACCTGATTCCCATCGACGTGCACCGCGACGCCAATTGCGGTTGCTGCAAAAAGTGGATCAGCCACCTCGAAAGCAACGGCTTCAAGGTCAACGATCACGTTGAAGCAGACATGAGCGCAGTCAAGCAGCGCCTGGGAGTGGCTCCGCGCCTCGGCTCGTGCCACACCGCGGTGATCGACGGCAAGTTCGTCGAAGGCCATGTGCCCGCCGAGCAGGTATTGGCCTTGCGCAAGCGTGACGACCTGCTGGGGCTCGCGGCACCCGGCATGCCTTTGGGTTCACCGGGCATGGAAGTAGAAGGCCGTAGCGAGGCCTATCAAGTCATTGGCCTGACCCATGACGGCAAAGATGTGGTGGTGGCCGAGTATCCGGCTCACTGACCGGTGCTGATGGGTTACCTGGGGCTGTTCGCCGCGGCATTCGGCGCCGCGACGTTACTGCCCTTGCAATCGGAAGCGGTGCTGGTCGGCCTGCTGCTCAGCGGGCATTACCACCTGTGGCTACTGCTGGGCATCGCCACCCTGGGCAACGTATTGGGGTCGGTGGTCAATTGGCTGCTGGGGCGTTCGGTGGAGCGCTTCAAGGCGCGACGCTGGTTTCCGATCAACACCAAACAACTGGAAAAAGCACGTGGACATTACGCTCGCTGGGGGCATTGGACGTTGCTGCTCAGTTGGATGCCGATTATTGGTGATCCGCTGACGCTGGTGGCCGGGGTGATGCGTGAGCCATTATGGCGTTTCCTGCTGCTGGTAACCCTGGCCAAAGGCATGCGTTATGGCGTGCTCGCAGCGCTGACCCTGCAGTGGGTGTTAATCCCCGGTTAATCTCGTCCAAAGAGCATCCGGTCATCTCTCTCGGAGCTGGAACCCATGCCTATTATCCGTGCGTTGTGCTTCGCTGGCCTGTTGTCAGGCACTGCCGCTCCCGTGTTCGCCGCCACCTATGGCCCCGAACTGCAAGGGTTTCAATACCCTTATCCGCTGGAGCATTTCACCTTCCAGTCCCAAGGCAAAACCCTGCAAATGGGCTACATGGATATCCCCGCCAAAGGCACAGCCAACGGCCGCAGCGTGGTGCTGATGCACGGAAAGAACTTCTGCGGTGCGACCTGGGAAGGTTCGATCAAGGCCCTGAGCGACGCTGGTTACCGCGTGATCGCGCCGGACCAGATCGGCTTCTGCACTTCCAGCAAACCCGACCACTACCAGTACAGCTTCCAGCAACTGGCGACCAACACCCACCAATTGCTGGAAAAACTCGGCATCCAGAAGGCCACGATGATCGGCCACTCCACCGGCGGCATGCTCGCCACCCGCTATGCCCTGATGTACCCCACCCAAACCGAGCAGCTTGGGCTGGTGAATCCTATCGGCCTGGAAGACTGGAAAGCCCTGGGCGTGCCCTACCAGAGCGTCGACCAGTGGTATCAGCGTGAGTTGAAGATGAGCGCCGACGGCGTGCGCAAATATGAGCGCGACACCTATTACGTCGGGCGCTGGAAACCCGAATACGAGCGTTGGGTGGATATGCTCGTCGGCCTGAACAAAGGCCCTGGGCATACCCAGGTCGCATGGAACTCGGCGCTGATTTACGACATGATCTTCACCCAGCCGGTCTACTACGAGTTCAAGGACTTGCAGGTGCCCACCCTGCTGCTGATCGGTACCAGCGACACCACCGCCATTGGCAAAGATGTAGCGCCACCGGAGGTCAAGGCCAGGATTGGCAATTACCAGGCGCTGGGCAAGCAGGTGGCCAAGTTGATTCCCCGCGCTACCCTGGTGGAATTCCCGGGCCTGGGCCATGCACCACAGATGGAAAAGCCGGAGCAGTTTCATAAAGCGCTGTTGCAGGGTTTGAAAACCCTTTGATCCAACCTTTGCGAGGCACGCGTAAATGTCGGTACAGATTGCAGTGATGGATGATTGGCAGGATGTAGCCAGGGGCGTGGTGGACTGGTCGGTGCTGGACGCCGTGGGCCAGGTGCATTTTCTCCATGATTACCCCGCCGACACCGCCACAATGGTCGAGCGTCTGCAGGGCTTCGAGGTGATTTGCGTGATGCGCGAGCGCTCAACCTTCGACAAGGCACTGCTGCAAGGCCTGCCGTCGCTCAAATTGCTGGTGACCGGCGGCATGCGCAATGCCGCTATCGACATTCCCGCCGCCAAGGCCCTGGGTATCCAGGTGTGCGGCACCGACAGCTACAAACACGCAGCACCGGAACTGACTTGGGCTTTGATCATGGCTTGCACGCGCAATCTGCTTGCCGAAGCCAACTCGCTCCGCGCAGGCGGCTGGCAGATCGGCCTGGGCGGCGACCTGCACGGCAAGACTTTGGCAATTCTCGGCTTGGGCAGTATCGGCCAAAAGGTCGCCCGCTTCGGCCAGGTGTTCGGCATGCGGGTGATTGCCTGGAGTGAGAACCTCACGCCGCAGCGGGCGGCAGAATCGGGGGTGACCTGGGTCAGCAAGCGCGAGCTGTTCGAGCAAGCCGATATCCTGACCATCCACGTGGTACTCAGTGAACGTAGTCGCGGGTTGGTGGATGCCCAGGCACTGGGCTGGATGAAGCCGACGGCGCGCCTGGTCAACACCGCACGCGGACCGATTGTGGACGAGCAGGCCCTGGTACAGGCACTGAGCAGTGGCCGCCTGGCTGGGGCGGCGCTGGACGTGTACGCCGAGGAACCGCTGCCGGCTGACCATCCGTTGCGCAGCTTGCCCAATGTGCTGGCGACGCCCCATATCGGGTATGTGAGCGAGCAAAATTACCGGCAGTTCTACCAGCAGATGATCGAAGATATCCAGGCCTGGGCCAACGGTACGCCCGTTCGTAGTCTTGGGTGACGCACCAAATCAGTGCGAGCGCCGTGCTTGGCCTGCTCTTTGTAGACGCTAGCGTGCTCGCGAAAGCGGTCAATGATAGCGCGCGACATTCAAGGTATGCGCGGCGCTCTTGAGTGCTTCGCGAGCAAGCTGGCTCCTACAGAGAATGGAGGCTAATCGCCAGCAGCTTAAGCTTAAAAGATTTTTGTCCTACAAAATCCCGCTGAAAACCCTACAGGTGCTGGGATCTGTCCTAGACTGATGACCGATGGGTCCGTTCCAAAACAAAAACCCCGCAAAAAATCGAAACTTTCGAACTCCGCCGCAGGTCCAGTTTTAGGTAAGGACGAGCACGCGCAACTCACGCCCAATGCCCGTCCATCCAATCTTTTTAAGCCTAAGCCGCAACTGGCATACGCCTTGCCAGTTAGTACAGCGCTTGTGTGCCTGGCCGCAGGATGCGGTCAATCGGAGCTGATGGCAGCGGGCCATTAGCCGACCAACAGATGGGAGTGCATTATGATCAGCGCCGCAGTAGATACTCAGGGAGAGCGTTTTAGTCAGCCGGCAGGGGGGCCTAAGTCTTTGGCCGACCTGCCCAACACTGTGCGGCCGATCGTGAGTCAGAACCCGAATCGAAAGAAAGTGTTGTTCGTCACCTCCGAATTCGCCGACCTGGTGAAAACCGGTGGCCTGGGCGACGTGTCCGCCGCCCTGCCCCGCGCCATGGCCCACCTGCACGATGTGCGGGTGCTGATCCCCGGTTACCCGCAGGTGATGGAAAGCGACAATCCGATACACATCGTCGGCGAGTTGGGTGGCCACGCGGCATTGCCGCCGTGCAAGATCGGGCGCATGGACCTCAAGGATGGCCTGGTTATCTATGTGCTCATCTGCCCTGAACTGTACGAGCGCGAGGGCACGCCCTACGGGGCAAACAACGGCCGTGACTGGCCGGACAACCACATTCGCTTCGCGCGCCTGGGCCTGGCCGCTGCTGACATGGCCGCCAATCTGGCACAGATCCACTGGTGCCCGGACCTGGTGCACGCCCACGACTGGCCGGCTGGCCTGGCCCCGGCTTATATGCACTGGCGTGGGTCACGCACGCCGACGCTGTTCACCATTCATAACCTGGCCTACCAGGGCGTGGTGAGCCTGGCGTCGACGCCCGAGCTGGGCATTCCCCCCCATGCCCTGCAACAGGAAGGCATGGAGTTCTACGGCAAGATGTCGTTTCTCAAGGCCGGCATGGCGTATTCCAGCCATATCACCACCGTGAGTGCCACCTACGCCCAGGAAATCACCACACCCGAATTCGGCTGCGGCCTGGATGGGTTCCTTGCCAGCAAGACCCAGCAAGGCTTGCTCAGCGGCATTCCCAACGGGATTGACGAAAGCTGGGAAACCTCGACTGATACGCACCTGACCCACAATTTCAATATCGGCGACTGGGAAGGCAAAGCCATCAACGCCGTCCATGTGCGCGAATTGTTTGGGCTGCAGCCTTCCAGCGGCCCGCTGTTCGCCGTGGTATCGCGTCTGGTCTACCAGAAAGGCCTGGACCTGACCGAAGCGGTCGCCAGTTTCATTGTTGAGAACGGCGGCCAGATCGCGATCATCGGCCGTGGCGAGCCGGAAGAAGAACAGGCCATGCGTGAACTGGCACTGCGTTTCCCTGGCCAGGTGGGCGTGCGCATCGGCTTCAACGAAACCGATGCCCGCCGCATGTTCGCCGGCAGCGACTTCCTGCTGATGCCGTCACGCTATGAGCCGTGCGGCCTGAGCCAGATGTATGCACAGCGCTTCGGCTCGTTGCCGGTGGCGCGTAACACCGGCGGCCTTGCAGACACCATTGAGGATGGCGTCACCGGCTTTCTGTTCAATGAGTCCACTGTGGACAGCTACAAGGAAGCCCTGAGCCGCGCCTTCAAGGTCTTTGCCCTGCCTGGCCTGCTTAACGCCATGCGCAGCTGCGCCATGACCCAACCCTTCAACTGGTGCCAGGCGGTAGAACCCTACGCTGAGCTCTACGAACAACTGGTGGCCAAGGCCCTGGGGAAATCGACTAAATAATCATTGGGAGGGCTTCATAGATGCCACTACGGACTCTGGAAACCTCGCCCCACGGCGCAATCATGCTGGACGCGCAACACACGCGTTTTGCCCTGTGGGCGCCAGACGCGTTTTATGTCAGCGTTGAATTGGAACACGGGAAATCCATTGCCATGCTGCCCCAGGCAGATGGCTGGTTCGAAGTCGAGACGGCGTGCCCTGCCGGCGCGCTCTACCGCTTCAATATCGATGGGGAACGGGCAGTGCCCGACCCCGCATCCAGGGCCCAGGCAGTGGATGTACATGGCTGGAGCCGAGTGGTCGACCCACATGCCTATGAGTGGCGCCACAGCCAGTGGCAGGGCCGCCCCTGGCATACAGCAGTGATCTACGAGCTGCACGTTGGCGCCATGGGTGGTTACACCGAAGTCGAAAAGCACTTGCCACGCCTGGCCGAACTGGGCATCACCGCCATTGAGCTGATGCCTTTGGCGCAATTTCCCGGCGAGCGTAATTGGGGCTATGACGGCGTACTGCCCTACGCGCCCCACGCCTCATATGGCTCACCCGAGCAACTCAAGCACCTGATCGACAGTGCCCACGCCCATGGCCTCGCCGTGATTCTGGATGTGGTGTACAACCACTTCGGGCCCGACGGCAATTACCTGGGCCAATACGCCCAGGGGTTCTTCCAGGAAGACGTGCACACGCCCTGGGGCGCCGGTATCGATTTCGAACGCCGTGAAGTACGGGATTTCTTTCTCGATAACGCCTTGATGTGGTTGCTGGAATACCGCTTCGACGGCCTGCGCCTGGATGCGGTGCACGCCATAGATAATCCCGGTTTCCTGAAGGAACTTGCGCAGCGAGTGCGTGAGCAAGTGGACAGCGGGCGTCACGTCTGGCTGATGCTGGAAAACGAGCTGAACCAGGCCAGCCTGTTAAAGGACGATTTCGACGCCCAATGGAATGACGACTTTCATAACGTGCTGCATGTACTGCTGACCGGCGAAACCGATGCCTATTACAACGACTTTGCCGAACAGCCTACCGCCAAGTTGGCGCGCTGCCTGGGCGAAGGATTTATCTACCAGGGCGATATCACCCGCCATGGACATGCACGCGGCGAACCCAGCGCCGATCTGCCGCCCAGCGCCTTCGTGGCGTTCCTGCAGAACCACGACCAGATCGGTAATCGCGCCCTGGGTGAGCGTCTGCACCAGCTGTGCTCGCCCCAGGCGCTGAAAGCGGCAACCGCCCTGTTGCTGCTGGGCCCCATGATTCCGATGATTTTCATGGGCGATGAGGTCAACGCCGCCGAACCCTTTCTGTTTTTCACCGACCATCATGGCGAACTGGCCGAGGCGGTACGCGAAGGTCGGCGCAATGAGTTTGCTGATTTCGCCGCGTTTCACGACCCCGAGCAACGCGAACGCATCCCCGATCCCAACGCGCTGCCCACCTTTTTGCAATCAATGCCTTCATTTGTCGAGAACGACCACGCCCAGCTCTACCGTCACCTGCTGAGCCTGCGCCACCTGCATGTGGCACCGCATTTGCCCGGCGCCGTGGCCCTGGGCGCGCTGGTGCTGGCCGAGGGCGCCGTCACGGCGCGTTGGCGCCTGGGCAATGGCAGCCTGTTGCAGATCGACCTGAACCTGGGCGAACTGCCCCTCGACCACCCGGCCCCTCGACACCTCATCTTCCAAACACCGGCCAAGCAAGGTGCGCAGTTGCCACCCCACAGCGCCCGCGTGTCCCTATCCCCTGCTGGAGAACACTTTTGAGCGAAGCGAACCTGGAACTACTCGCCAGCCGCGCGGGCCTGGCCGTCGATTGGATCGATGCCAACGGTCGCCCGCAACATGTGCAAGCCGATGCCCTGCGTGCGGTCCTCAAAGGGCTGGGGCACCCGGCCGATAACGATGCCGAGATCGACGCCAGCCTGCGCGAGCTTGAGCAAGTACAACAAGACACCCACCTGCCGCCGTTGATGACCACAGACAGCGGTGAAGGCCTGGACCTGGCGCGTTACTTTGCACCGGACACCCCGTGTCACGTCAGCCTCGAAGGCGGTGAAACCCTGGAGCTGCGCCTTGATGGCGATGCCGTGCTGCCCGGTGTGATCGCCCTGGGCTACCATCAGGTACATATCGACGGGCAAACCTTCACCCTGGCCGTTGCCCCCGCTCACTGCTTCAGCGTGGCCGACGCGGTGGACAGCCGCCCCGCCCGGGCCTGGGGTCTGAGCGCGCAGCTGTATGCCCTGCGCCGCCTCGGCGATGGCGGCTTCGGCGACACCCTGGCCCTGGAGCATCTGGTGCGCGCGGCCGCCGAGCGCGGTGCCGAGGCGGTGGCGATCAGCCCGATGCACGCGATGTTCAGCGCCGACACCGAACGTTTCAGCCCTTACTCGCCGTCCAGCCGCCTGTTTCTCAACAGCCTGTATGCCTCGCCCGCATGCATCCTGGGCGAGCGTGAAGTGCGCAACGCCATCGAAGCCGCCGGGCTGGCGGACGAACTGCACGCACTGGAGCAGGTGCCCCTGATCGACTGGCCCGCCGCCGCCAAGGCCAAGCAACGCCTGTTGCGCACGCTGTATGAAGACTTCCGCCACGGCGCGCACCCACAGCATGCCGACTTCCAGAGCTTCCGCCAGTGCGGCGGCGAAGCTTTGGAGAACCACTGCCGTTTCGAAGCCATACAAGCCCAGCGCGCCGCTGCCGGTGAAGAACTCGACTGGCGCCACTGGCCCGAAGCCTGGCGCACCCCGCAAAGCCCGGCCCTGGCGCAGTTCGCCGAGCAAAACCGCGATGAGATCGGTTACTTCGCTTTCACCCAATGGCTGATCGCCCGCAGCCTGGAGCGCGCACAACAAGCCGCCCGTGGCAGCGGCATGGGCATCGGCCTGATCGCCGACCTGGCGGTGGGCGCGGACGGCGGCGGCAGCCAGGCCTGGAGCCGTCAGGACGAACTGCTCGCCGATCTCACGGTTGGCGCTCCGCCGGATATTCTCAACCGTGCGGGCCAAGGTTGGGGCATCTCCGCGTTCTCCCCCGAAGGCCTCAAGCGCAACGGCTTTCGCGCCTTTATCGAAATGCTGCGGGCCAACTTCGCCCATGCCGGCGGCTTGCGTATCGACCATGTGATGGGTCTGCAACGCCTGTGGGTCATTCCCTTGGGCGCCTCGCCCCGTGAAGGTGCCTACCTGTATTACCCAGTGGACGATCTGCTGCGCCTGCTGGCCCTGGAATCCCACCGCCACCAGGCCATCGTCCTCGGTGAAGACCTGGGCACCGTGCCCGACGGCCTGCGCGAGAAGCTCAGCGCCCGCTCGATCCTGGGCATGCGCGTGCTGCTGTTCGAACAGAACCATGAAGGCCAATTCAAGCCGATCCTGGACTGGCCTGACAACGCCTTGGCCACCACCAGCACCCACGATTTGCCCACCCTCAACGGTTGGTGGCACAGCCGCGATATCGAATGGAATATCCAACTCGGCCTGATCGACGCGCCGACCGTGGAGCAATGGAGTGAGCACCGCCTGCAAGAACGCCAGGCGCTGCGCCAAGCCTTGGGCCAGGACCCGCAGAACTTTGTCGATGAGATCCGCAACGACACCGACCATATGATCGACGCCAGTGTGCGCTACCTGGGGCACACCCGTGCGCCACTGGTACTGCTGCCGCTGGAGGACGCACTGGGCATCCAGGAGCAAGCCAACCTGCCCGGCACCCTCGACACCCACCCCAATTGGCGCCGTCGCTTGCCAGGCGAGGCCGCCAGCCTGCTCGACAATAATAGTGCTGCGCGCCGCCTTGAACTGCTGGCGGTAGCGCGCAACCAAGCTTATGAGCGTGACCGATGAAAGCACTGCCCCTGCGCGCAACCCAGCGCCTGCAATTTCATAAAGACTTTACCCTTGATGACGCGGTACCGCTGGTGCCGTATTTCGCCCAGCTTGGCATCAGCCATCTGTATGCCTCGCCGTTGCTGAGTGCTCGCGCCGGCTCCATGCATGGCTACGATGTGGTCGACCCCACCCGTGTCAACCCGGAGCTGGGCGGCGAAGCGGCGCTGCGGCGCCTGGTCGCCGCCCTGCGCGAACATGACATGGGGCTGATCCTTGATATCGTCTCCAACCATATGGCCGTGGGCGGTGCGGATAACCCCTGGTGGCTGGACCTGCTGGAGTGGGGCCGCTTGAGCCCCTACAGCGAATTCTTCGATATCCAGTGGCATTCGCCCGACCCCTTGCTCAAAGGCCAACTGCTCATGCCGTTCCTGGGCAGCGATTACGGTGAAGCCCTGCAGAGCGGCACGCTGACCCTCAAGTTCGATGCCGCTCACGGGGCCTTCTACGCCGAGCACTACGAACATCGCTTTCCGATCTGCCCAAGGGACTACGCCTTGATCCTTGGCCACGACGAGGGGCTCAAGCCGCTGGCCGAGCGCTTTGCCGCCCTCGCCTATCAGGACGACGCCTACGCCGAAGCCGCCTGGCTCAAGCAAGCGCTGGCTGAACGTGCTACCGAAGTACTGCCGGCTATCGAACAGCGGCTGGCCGCCTTCGACGGTCGCCAGCCCGAAGGGTTCGAGCGCCTGCACCATCTGCTCGAGCAACAGGCCTACCGCCTGGCCAGCTGGCGCACCGCCGCTGACGATATCAACTGGCGGCGCTTCTTCGACGTCAATGAGCTGGGCGGCCTGCGTGTGGAACGCACGGCGGTGTTCGAAGCCACCCACGGCAAGATCTTCGAGCTGATCAGCGAAGGCCTGGTGGACGGTCTGCGCATCGACCATATCGACGGCCTGGCCGACCCGCGTGGCTATTGCCGTAAGTTGCGCCGCCGCGTGGATGCTTTGTCGCCCCAGCGCCATTTGCCGATCTTCGTGGAAAAGATCCTCGGCGAAGGGGAAACCCTGCGTGAAAACTGGCAGGTGGACGGCACCACCGGCTACGAATTCATGAACCAACTGTCATTGCTGCAGCACCATCCAGATGGCTTTGCCCCGCTGGCCGAGTTGTGGACGCGGCACAGCGAACGCCCTTCGGCGTTTATCGAAGAGGCCCGGCTGGCGCGCCAGCAGATCCTCAACGGCTCGTTGGGCGGCGACTTCGAAAGCGTGGCCCAGGCCCTGCTGCAAGTGGCCCGCGACGATGTGATGACCCGCGACCTGACCCTGGGCGCCATCCGCCGGGCCTTGCAGGAATTGATCGTGCACTTCCCGGTGTACCGCACCTACATCAGTGCCAGGGGCCGCAGTGCGGCCGACGACAAGATATTCCAGCAGGCCATGGACGGTGCGCGCAGCACCCTCAACGAAGGCGACTGGCCGGTGCTTGAGCACTTGGAAAAATGGCTGGGCGGCCAGCCTTGGCGCAATCGCCCGGTGGGCCGTGAGCGCAAGATCCTCAAGCATGCCTGCGTGCGCTTCCAGCAGTTGACATCGCCCGCCGCCGCCAAGGCCGTGGAAGACACCGCGTTCTATCGCTCGGCAGTGCTGCTGTCGCGTAATGATGTGGGTTTCAGCACCGAACAGTTCAGTGCGCCGTTGGCGGACTTCCACGCCGCTAATCAACAACGCCTGGAGGCCTTCCCCGACAACCTGCTGGCCACCGCCACCCACGACCATAAACGCGGCGAAGACACCCGCGCGCGCCTGGCGGTGCTCAGCGAGTGCGCGCCCTGGTATGCCGAACAAGTCGAGCATTGGCGCAGCCTGGCCGCGCCCTTGCGGGAAAATGCTGATAGCCCCTCGGCCGGTGACGAGCTGATCCTGTATCAGGTGTTGCTCGGCAGCTGGCCGCTGGAGCACAACCCAGACCTTAAGGCCTACCAGCAGCGCCTCTGGCAGTGGCAGCAAAAAGCCCTGCGCGAGGCCAAGTTGCAGAGCAGTTGGAGCGCCCCCAACGACGCCTATGAACAAGGTGTGGAAGAGTTCCTCAAGCGCCTGTTACTCAGTGAAGCCGGTGCGCCATTGCGTCGTGCGCTGGACAGCGCCGCCCAAGCCATCGCCCCCGCCGGCGCCCTGAACGGGCTGGCGCAAACCTTGCTTCATCTCACCGTGCCGGGCGTACCGGATGTGTACCAGGGCGATGAGTTCTGGGACTTCAGCCTGGTGGACCCGGACAACCGTCGCCCGGTGGATTTCGCTGCGCGCCAACACGCGCTCGATACCCCACCGGATATCGGCGAACTGTTGTTCAACTGGCGTGACGGGCGTATCAAACAGGCGTTGATCGCCCAGGTGTTGGGCATGCGCAAAACCTGTCCCGAGCTGTTCCGCTACGGCAGCTATACCGCGCTGGAAGTGGTCGGCCAGCATGCCGAGCGGGTGGTCGCGTTCTATCGCCAACATCAAGGCCAGCAGCTGCTGGTGGTGGTACCGCGCTGGCCTTATCAACTGCTGGAAAACGGCATGTTTCCCCAGATCAATGCGCCGGTTTGGGGCGATACGCGGGTTAGATTACCGTTCGCCGCCACAACACAAAACTGGAAGGGACTTTTTCAAACACGCGCAGTCACACCCAACAAGGAGCTGTTGATCAGCGCTGCCCTGGGGGATCTCCCGGTCAATGTCTTTATCAATCCTGATAATCAAGAAAGCTGAATATTTTCTGTGAGGAGTTTGTGATGAGTAAAGAAGACAAACGCATTCGCGAATTAGCGCATCAGATCTGGGAGTCTGAAGGTAAGCCTGACGGTGCACATGATCGCCACTGGGAAATGGCGCGCAAGCTGGCCGAAGCCGAAGCGCTGACCCCCAGCAAGCCCAAGCCAGCCGCCAAGCCGAAAACCGCGCCCAAGGCTGCCGCAAAGCCTAAGCCTGCTGCGCCTTCCGCCGCAAAGCCTGCGGCAAAAAAACCAGCCGCGCCGAAAAAGCCGAAGCCGCCCGCCCCTTGATTGCCTGGGCCTGCAGCCCGCATCGCGAGCTGCAGGCCCTTTTCCGTCCATGCCATGCGCTGAAGCACCGTCAGCACGGTCGCGTTCGGCCCGAAAAAAGACCCCTTGCAGGAGCAACTCAATGAGCAAACCCGATAAAACCACAGCGACGCCGGAACATGAACCGTCGCGGATTCGTGAAGGTTTGCCCTTCCCCCTCGGCGCCACCTGGGACGGCCTGGGCGTCAACTTTGCACTGTTCTCGGCCAATGCCACCAAAGTCGAGCTGTGCCTGTTCGACGATGCCGGCGAAGTAGAGCTGGAGCGCATCGAGCTGCCCGAATACACCGATGAGATCTTCCACGGCTACCTGCCCGACGCCCATCCCGGGCTGATTTACGGCTACCGCGTGTATGGCGCTTATGACCCGGCCAATGGTCATCGCTTCAACCATAACAAGCTGCTGATCGACCCCTACGCGAAGCAGTTGGTGGGTGAGCTCAAATGGTCCGAGGCGCTGTTTGGCTACACCATCGGCCATCCGGACGACGACCTCAGCTTCGATGAGCGTGACAGCGCGCCTTTCGTGCCCAAGTGCAAGGTCATTGACCCGGCGCACACCTGGGGCAATGATCAACCGGTACGGGTGCCGTGGGACCGTACGATCATCTATGAAACCCACCTGCGCGGCATCAGCATGCGCCATCCATCGGTGGGCGAGTCGGTACGCGGCACCTGCGCCGGTCTGATGGAAGATGACGTGCTCAAGCACATCCGCCAGCTGGGTATTTCTTCGGTCGAACTGCTGCCGGTGCACGCCTTCGTCAACGACCAGCATCTGCTGGAAAAAGGCATGACCAACTACTGGGGCTACAACAGCATTGCTTTTTTCGCCCCCGACCCGCGTTACCTGGCCAGCGGCAAGATCGCCGAGTTCAAGGAGATGGTCGCGCACCTGCATGAGCAGAAGTTGGAGGTGATCCTCGACGTGGTCTACAACCACACTGCCGAAGGCAACGAGCGCGGCCCGACCCTGTCCATGCGCGGCATCGACAACGCCTCCTACTACCGGCTGATGCCCGATGACAAGCGCTTCTACATCAATGATTCGGGCACCGGCAACACCCTGGATCTGAGCCACCCCTGCGTGCTGCAAATGGTCACCGACTCGCTGCGCTACTGGGCCACCGAGATGCATGTAGACGGTTTCCGCTTCGACCTGGCGACCATTCTGGGGCGCTACCGCGATGGCTTTGATGAACGCCACAGCTTCCTCGTCGCCTGCCGTCAGGACCCGATACTGCGCCAGTTGAAACTGATCGCCGAACCCTGGGACTGCGGCCCCGGTGGTTATCAAGTGGGCAACTTCCCGCCAGGCTGGGTGGAATGGAACGACCGCTTCCGCGATACCGTGCGTGCGTTCTGGAAAGGCGACGACGGCCAACTGGCGGATTTCGCCGGGCGCATGACCGCTTCGGGCGAGATGTTCAATCATCGCGGACGTCGGCCCTACAGCTCGGTGAACTTCATCACCGCCCACGACGGTTTCACCTTGCACGACCTGGTCTCGTACAACGACAAGCACAACGAGGCCAACGACGAAAACAACCAGGACGGCAGCAACAACAACCTGTCCTGGAACCACGGCGTCGAAGGCCCCACCGACGATCCGGAAATCAACGAACTGCGCCTGCGCCAGATGCGCAATTTCTTCGCCACCCTGCTGCTGGCCCAAGGCACGCCGATGATCGTCGCCGGGGACGAGTTCGCCCGTACCCAGCATGGCAATAACAACGCCTATTGCCAGGACAGTGAGATCGGCTGGGTCAATTGGGACCTGGACGACGACGGCAAGGCCCTGCTCAAGTTCGTCAAGCGCCTGATCAAGCTGCGCCTGGCCTACCCGATCCTGCGCCGCGGGCGCTTCCTGGTCGGTGACTACAACGAAGATATCGGCGTGAAGGACGTCACCTGGTTGGCGCCGGATGGCAACGAGATGACCACCGAGCAATGGGAAGACAGCCAGGGCCGCTGCCTGGGCATGCTGATGGATGGCCGCGCCCAGGAAACCGGAATTCGGCGTGCCGGTGCGGACGCTACCTTGCTGCTGGTGGTCAATGCTCATCACGACATGGTCAATTTCCGCCTGCCGCCGGTGCCAGAGGGTGAGTTCTGGACCTGCATGCTCGACACCAACGACCCGGCGGTACGCGGTCAGGAGCGCTTTGATTTCGAACATGAATACGCGGTGACCGGCCGCTCGCTGCTGTTGTTTGAACTGCAACGCGAAGGCGAGGTGTGAGATGGCCTTGCACGGTTTCCTTCAGGGCTACCGGGGTTATGCGGATACGCAGGCCCTGGGTGACGCACTGAAGGCACTCCAAGAAGAAGGTCTGGATCAACTGCCGCTGCCCGGCGGTGGCCAGACCCTGACCCGCTTCAGTGGGCTGGCGCAGGTGGCGGGGCATGACTTGCGCCTGTGCAAGTTGTTCGAAGGCCATACCGATGCGTTGGCGATCATTGCCGAACTCGACAGCCCGCTGCCGCCGCTGGGCAGTACATGGGGCATGTGGGCGTCTGAGCCGCCGACGGCCAAAGTGCGGGTGCGACACGCTGGCCAGCGGCTCGTGGTAGATGGGCGCAAGGCGTGGTGCTCCGGCGCGGCGGTGGTCAGCCATGGCTTGCTGACCGCCTGGGACGAGGAGGATCGCCAGCAACTGGTGGCGGTGGCAATGGATCAACCTGGCGTGACGGTCACCGATGAAGGATGGAGTGCCGTGGGCATGTCGGCCACGGGCAGCGTCGAAGTCCTGTTCCGCGAGGCCTGGGGTGTTGCGGTCGGTGGCCCGGGCGATTACCTGTCCCGCCCAGGTTTCTGGCACGGCGGGATCGGCATCGCCGCATGCTGGTACGGCGCCGCACAGCGCCTGGGTGAAGTGTTGCGCGCCCACTGTGCCCAGCGCCCCGAACCCCATGCCCTGGCCCATCTCGGCGCCGTCGACAGCGCCCTCAACAGTGCCGCCTGCGTGCTGCGCGCCAGCGCCGAGCAGATCGACCGCGAGCCCGGCGCAGATGCCCGGCAACTGGCGCAACAGGCACGGGCCTGTATCGAGAACACTGTCGAACAAGTCATGCATCACGTTGGCCGTGGCGTCGGTGCGGGGCCTTATTGCAAGGACCCGCACTTTGCCCAGTTGATGGCGGATTTGCCGGTGTATGTGCGCCAAAGCCATGCCGAACGCGACCTTGCCGCCCTGGGCGAACAGGTTGCTGGCGAACCCACAGGGAGGTGGCAGTTATGAAGCCCAATCCGATTGTCGGCCAAGGTACATCGCTCAATCACTGGCAAACCTCAACGCGGCTGGCCGAGTTGCCGCACATCAGCGTCGCCCAGTTGGTACCCGAGGGGCATCGCGCGGTAATCATCGCCCCGCATCCGGACGATGAAGTGCTCGGCAGCGGTGGCCTGCTGCAGGGTTTGGCAGCGCTGGGGCGGCCCATCCAGTTGATCTCCGTGACCGATGGCAGTGCCAGCCATCCCGGCTCCCGGCGCTGGCCGGTGGAGCGCCTGAGTGTGGTGCGCCCCCAGGAGTCGGCCCAGGCACTGCATCGCCTCGGCCTGCCGCTGCACAGTTTGAAATGGCTGCGCGCCGGGTTTGCCGACAGCAAAGTGGCCGAGCACGAAGCCCAGCTGTGCGAGTTTATCCAGCGCCACCTCAAACCCACCGACGTGGTGTTCGCCACCTGGCGCGAAGACGGCCATTGCGACCATGAAGCCGTAGGCCGCGCCAGCGCCAAGGCGGCCCAGGCCGTCGGCGCGACCTTGTATGAGCTGCCGGTGTGGACCTGGCACTGGGCCACGGCTGAAGACGACATGGTGCCTTGGCATCGGGCGCGCAAAATCCCGTTGACCATCGAGGCCGTGGCGCGCAAACGCCACGCGATCCACGCCTTCGCCAGCCAGCTGGAAGGCGATCCGCAAATCGGCCTGCCACCGGTACTCGCGCCCTATGTGGTGGAGCGTTTGCTGCAACCTTTTGAAGTGGTGTTCGTATGAGTGTGGCAACCCCTTACTTCGATCAACTGTTTGCCGGCAACGACGACCCCTGGGCCTTTCGTCAGCGCTGGTACGAACAACGCAAGCGCGCTGTGACACTGGCCGTGCTGACCCGGCCGCACTACGTCTCGATCCTTGAACCTGGCTGCGCCAACGGCGAGTTGAGCGCTGAACTGGCGAGCCGCTGCGATCGCCTGGTGTGTTGCGACGCGTCCCGGGCGGCGGTGTTGCTGGCACAAACGCGGCTGGCAGATTTCCCCCATGCCCAGGTGGAACAGCGCCGCCTGCCCGGGCAATGGCCCGCCGGACAGTTCGAGCTGATCGTGCTGAGCGAGCTGTGTTATTACCTGGATGTCGATGACCTGCATCGCCTGATCGATTGCGCCCTCGCCGCCCTGACCGCTGACGGTCAGTTGCTGGCCTGCCATTGGCGCCCGCCCATCGAGGGTTGCCCGCAAACCGCCGAACAGGTGCACGCCCTGCTCCAGCAGCGGCTGGGTACACCACCCCTGGCGCAATACCATGACCAGGATTTCCTGCTCGACCTGTGGAGCCGCGACGGTACCTCGGTCGCACACCACGAGGGTTTGCGATGATCGGTATTCTGATCCCGGTGCATAACGAAGAAGCGCTGCTGGGTGACTGCCTCAGGGCCGCGCAGATCGCCGCCAACCATCCCGGCCTGCTGGGGGAAGCGGTGCAGATCCTGGTGGTGCTCGACAGCTGCACCGATGGCAGCGCCGCGATCGCCCAGGCGCATGGGGTGCACAGCCTGCCGGTGCAGGCGCGCAATGTCGGGCAAGCGCGAGGCGACGGCGCACGGTATTTATTGGAACAGGGCGCACGCTGGATTTCCTGCACCGACGCCGACAGCCGCGTGGCCCCTGACTGGCTGGTGGCGCAACTGGCCCTGGGCTGCGATGCTGTATGCGGCACGGTGACGGTGGATGCCTGGAGCGAAGGCTTCGACTCGGCGGCACAGATTCGTTATCACCAGGCTTACCAGGCCCGCGATGGGCATCGGCATATCCATGGCGCCAACCTGGGAGTAAGCGCCAGCGCCTACGTGCAGGCCGGTGGGTTCGAACCGCTGGCCTGCCATGAAGATGTGCAACTGGTGCGCGAGCTGGAACGTTGTGGCGCCTCGATTGCCTGGAGCCATGCGCCGCAAGTGGTCACCAGTGCGCGCCTGGACTGCCGCGCCCAGGGCGGGTTCGGCGACTACTTGAAAAGTCTGATGCAGCTTTCGTAATAAAACGACACGCCAACGTGTAAAAGCCCCGGATTCTTGTCTATGCTCATAGCGCCTTGCACGGCACGCCAGGATTGGCGTGCCGTGCACTCACTCCAGCGGAGCCTGGGGTGAAAACAAGAGCGTCGTCCCTTCAACGGGGTACGACCCGGCATCAACCGACAAGGATGTGACACCCCATGAAGCCTGCCTCCTTAAGCAAAGGCCGTCGCGGCCCCGCGCAAATCTGGAACAGTGCGCCGCAGCTGGCACAGGTTCCCGCCATCGCACTTACCCGCCTGGTGCCGGCCGGCGCACGCGTCGTAGTCATCGCCCCGCACCCGGGCGATGAAGTGCTGGCGTGCGGCGGTTTGCTGCAACTGCTCAGTACCCGCGAACACCCCTTGCAATTGATCTCCATCACCGATGGCAGCGCCAGCCATCCCGGCTCCCACGTCTGGCCGGCCAGCCGCTTGAGCGTGGTGCGCCCCCAGGAAAGCGCCGAAGCATTGCGCCGCCTGGGCATGCCGTTGCACAGCTTGAAATGGATCCGCGGCGGGTTTCGCGATGACGCACTGGCCGCCCACGAACAGCCCATGAGCCAGTTCATCGCGCGCTACCTGCAACCGGGCGACAGGGTGTTTACCACGTGGTGCCACGACGGTAATGACGATCACGATGCCGTTGGCCGCGCCAGCGCCAAGGCCTGCAGCCTGGTGGGGGCCAGGCTGTATGAACTGCCGGTCTGGGCCTGGCACTGGCCTGCACGGGAAGCTTCGGTGATGCCCTGGCAGCGCGCCCGCAAGATACGCCTGGATACCTGGAGCGTGGCGCGCAAGCTGCACGCGACCCATGCCTATGCCAGCCAATTGGTCGGCGATCCGCAGATCGGTTTACCGCCCAAGCTGGCCCAAGTGTTGCTCGAGCGTATTCGTGAACCCTACGAGATCGTATTTGCCTAAGCGCCGACTCGTCTATACCTGTTATTTCTTACAGTAGCAGCCGATCAAATCTACCGCTAAGGTGCAAAAAGTCCTGCACAGGTTAAGGTGCAGTCGAGAAAGCCATGCCAACCCCTTACATTGGCCGGTGTTTTCAGATGCAGGTAACTCGTAGTTCCTGATCCGTATCGCGTTCGTCGTTGCCATGGTTTTGAACCGCGCCTGGTGTGCCAGGTGCTGGGACATCATTGTGCTCAAGCGAGGACCGACCATGCGCACACGGATCACTTCTCTGTTGTACTCAGGCATTGCCTCAGCAATGGTACTGGCGGCCTGGCCGCTGGCCTCGTATGGGGCGTGCACCATTAACAACACGCCAGGCAGCGACACCTCCACGTGTGACAGCGCCACCGCGCCGGGCTTTAGCGATACCGGCGGCGATAACACCCTTGAAATCACCGCAACCGGCAGAGTGAGCGGAAATGTGGTGTACGTGGGCGGCAATGATCTGGTCGATGTGAACGGCCCGAGCGCCGGGATCGATGGCAGCCTCGACCAAGGCGACGGCAATAATATTTTCCGGCTCAACCTGGGCAGTATCACCGGGTCGGTCAGCCAGGGCTCGGGCGCCGATGTCGTGCAGATTTCCGGTGGCCAGGCAGGTAAAGTCACCCAGGGGGCAGGCATCGACCGTTTTGCCATGAGCGGCGGCACCATCGCCTCACTGGAACAAGGTGACGGGCTGGACGTTTTCTCCATGAGCGGCGGTACGATCACCGGCGCTTTCGAGGACGGGGACGAAGCGACAATGACCGGCGGCACCATTGGCCGGGTCAACATGAAACTCGATGACAATCGTTTCGATATGTCTGGCGGCAGGATCATCGGCAACCTGGTGACCGGCTTCGGCCGGGACACTGTCCTGATCTCGAATGATGCCTTCGTCGGCGGCAATATCAGCGTCAGCGGCGGCGACGATCAAGTGATCATCTCCGGTGGTACCGTCAACGGGCAGTTGTTGCTCAGCTTTGGCAATGATGACTTGGTCTGGTCCGGCGGCAACCTGCATTCCTCCGTGCTGATGGGGGAAGGCGACGACACCGCATTGCTTCAGGGGCTGGCAGCAGCGCAGGTGGCTGCGACGCAATTGTTGGATGGGGGCCTGGGCATCGATACCCTGACTCTGGACAACACCAAGGTCGGTGACCCCGCCCTCTTCACCCAGTGGGAAAACATCCGCCTGGACAACGGCTCGCAAATGACCCTCGGCGGCACGTTGAAGCTGGGAGACAGCGCGACCGGCACCGGTGCCCTGTCCATCGATGGCAGCAGTGCACTGCTGGTCGGCACAGGCAGCATCGACCCGTTCACCGCCGGCCAACTGGTCAATGTGACCAACAGCGGCACCCTCGACATGACCACCGCCAGCTCCACCGCCAGCGACACCTTGACTATCAACGGCAATTACACCGGCAACGGCGGGCGCCTGGCGTTACAAACCGTGCTGGGGGCAGACGACTCGGCCAGCGACAAACTGGTGGTCAGCAACGGTACATACGCAGGCAATACCGGTGTGCTGATCAACAACCTTGGGGGCGCGGGTGCAGCGACAGTGCGAGACGGCATCCTGGTAGTGCAAGCGCTTAATGGCGCCAGCGGACCTGAAAGCGCGTTTACCTTGGGCAACAGGGTAAGCGCCGGCGCGTATGACTACTATCTGTACAAAGGCGGGGTCACCCCTGGAACGGCAGAGAACTTCTACCTGCGCTCCACTACGCCGCCCGCTCCGCTGCCCAACCCTGACCCTGAAGTACCCACCATCCCAGCGCCGGAACCGGTGGAAGGAACCCCGCCTCTGCCTGGCCCGACTGACAAGGAGGTGCCGATCTATCGTCCCGAAGTACCGCTGTACGCTGCGCTGTTTCCCGCCGCCCAGCAAATCGTGCAGGGCATGCTCGGTACTTATCACGAGCGTATGGGCGATCAAAGCCGCCAGCAGCAAACCGGCGCCTTGCCGGCCGGTTGGGGCCGGGTCTACGGCAACAGCAGCCGCCAGAGTTTCACTGGTACGGTCAGCCCTACCCTGGATGGTTCGCTGACAGGCTTCCAAGTGGGCACCGATGTGTTCGCCAGCAGCCTGGACAACGGCCTGCTGCAGCGCCTCGGGTTTTTCGTCGGTCATAGCCGCCTCAAGGGCAATGTGAAAGGCTTCAACGGCGGCTGGGAGGACAAGGATGCCGGCAAGACCACGTTGCGCGGCGACAGCCTGGGGGTCTACTGGACGCTGCTCAGCGCCAACCGGGCTTACCTCGATTTGATGATTATGGGTACTCGCTTTGATGGCAACAGCGAGTCGGACCAGGGCGTGAAGACCAAAACCCGCGGGCATAACGTCACCGCCTCCGCCGAAGTCGGCTTGCCGCTGGCCGTGAGCGCCAACTGGGTGGTGGAACCGCAGGCACAGTTGATCGTCGGCAAAACCAAGCTGGATAGCCAGAACGATGGGATTTCAGACATCTCCTATGATGCTGATACCAACGTCACCACGCGCCTGGGTGTGCGCCTGCGCGGCGACTACCTGGTCAACGGCATGCCACTGCAACCCTATGTAAGGGCAAATGTCTGGCACGCCAGCGCTGGAGACAACAGCGTGTTGTTCAACCATGAAACCCGTATCGACACCGAGCAGAAATCCACCACGGTGGATGTCAGCCTTGGCGCTACCCTGGAAGTTGCGCAGGGTGTGAGCCTGTATGGTGAGATCGGCACCGAAAAGAATCTGGACAGCAATATGCTCCGCGGCCGCCAGGGCACGTTCGGCCTGAGAATGGCGTTCTGAGGCGATCTTTGTACCGCAGTGTGTACGAGAGCCACTGCGGTACATAACCCTTGCACAACTATTTCTACCAAGTTGGCCCCCTGAACGCTCGGAAACTGCAGAACGATGCCTCGCCGGAGAAACCCGGCGGGCATCAAATAATGGCTAAACGCCTGCCCGCAACCTATGGAAAATTTCGTTAACTAATTCTTCCCCAAGGCTTTTTCCTACGGATTCAATCTGCCACACTGATGCGAATAATTATCAACAGATTTATTGTTCGCCACGGATGGCCTCTGGGGAGCCCTATAACAATGTTTGTGCAACAACGCGGCGGCAACGTTTTTTCACCCAGCTTGATGGCAATTGCTATCTGCCTGGCAACCTCGCACGCGGCCCTGGCCGCCGATGCCGAAGCACCGGCCACCATTGAACTGGGCGCCACCCAGGTCTCCGGTCAACAGCTGGGTCAAACCACCGAAGGCACCGAGTCGTACACCACCGGCTCGATGAGCACCGCGACCAAGCTTCCCCTGACCCTGCGGGAAACCCCGCAAGCCGTGACCGTGATAACCCGCCAGCGCATGGATGACCAGGCGATGACCAGCATCAATGATGTGGTCAATGCTACGCCTGGGCTGTTCCTGAACTACTCCAATGGCCCTGGCCGCCAAGCCTTTACTGCACGCGGTTTCGATATCGACAACCTCATGTATGACGGTATCCCCAGCGGCTATAACGGCGTTTCGGTGGGCGCCCAGCCGAACCTGGCGATGTTCGACCGCGTCGAGGTGGTGCGCGGCGCTACCGGCCTGGTCACCGGCGCAGGCAACCCATCGGCGGCCATCAACCTGATTCGCAAGCGGCCTTTGTATGAGCAGAAAGTCACCCTGACCGGCGCCGCCGGCAGTTGGGATGACTACCGCGGCGAGCTTGATGCCTCCAGCCCGCTCAATGACAGTGGTACCTGGCGCGGCCGGGTCGTGACCTCCTACCGCGATGCCAACAGTTTCATCGATAACGCCGAGCAGGATCACGGCCTGTTCTATGCGGTGACCGAAGCCGACCTGAGCGAAGACACCAGCCTGACCCTCGGTTTCTCGAACCAGAAAGACAAGACCAACTACTTCTGGGGCTCGTCGATGATCGGCCAGGACGGCCACCACCTGAACCTGTCGCGCTCCTACAACCCGGGCACCGACTGGGAAAACAAGGACCAGGAAATCAACACGGTATTTGCCGAGCTGCGCCAGCGCCTGGCCAATGACTGGAACCTGCAGGTCAACGCCAATTATTCCGAACAGGATGCGTTGTTTTCCGGTTCCTACCAGTCGCGCTGGACCAACAACACCCTGGCCCGCACGGTGTACCAAGCCACTTATGATGAAAACCAGGCGGGTCTCGACGCCTTTGCCAGCGGCCCGTTCCAGGCATTCGGGCGCACCCACGAACTGGTGGTGGGCGCCAGCAAGCGTATCTACGACATGACCACTCACAACTACAGCCCGTACGACATGAACTGGCCGCTCAATGCCGGCAAGCCGAATTTCGTCCACACCAACAACGCGCGCGACGTCACCACCCAGGACGGCTTCTATCTGACCACGCGCCTGAGCCTGGCCGACCCGCTCAAGCTGATCCTCGGCGGGCGCCTGGACTGGTACGACTACGATAACCGCGATGGCGACGGCGACTACAAGGTCACCCGTAACCTCACCCGCTACGCCGGCCTGATCTACGAGCTGGACGACCAGCACTCGGTGTATGTCAGCTACAGCGATATCTTCACACCGCAGAAGGAAAAGAACACCAGCGCGACCCCGCTCAAGCCGATTGTCGGCAAGAACTATGAAGTGGGTATCAAGGGCGAATACCTGGGTGGTGCGCTGAATGCGAGCCTGGCGGTGTTCCGCGTCGACCAGGAAAACCGCGCCGTACAGATCGTCGTGCCAGATTGCCCGCAGGCCTCCTGCTACCAAGCCTCGGGGGAAATCCGCAGCCAGGGCATCGACTTCGAACTGCAAGGCGCCTTGACTGAGAACTGGCAGGTCGGCGGTGGTTATACCTACGCGCGCACCCACACCATCAAGGACGATGCCAACCCGCAGAAGGTCAACAAGCAGTTCGACACTGACACCCCGGAGCATCTGTTCAAGCTGACCACCCGCTACAACTTCCAGGGCCCGCTGGAAAAACTCCGTGTGGGCGGCAACATCTCCTGGCAGAGCCGCATGTACAACGACATCGCACTGGCAGATGGCAGCCAATATCGGCTCAAACAAGGCGGCTATGCCGTCACCGACTTGATGGCCGGTTACCGGGTCAACCAGCACCTGGACCTGCAGCTCAACGCCAACAACATCTTTGACCGCAAGTACTACCAGGCCATCGCTGACTCTGCGAGCTATGGCGGTGATTCCTATGGCGCTCCGCGCAACATGATGCTGACCGCCAAGTACAGCTTCTAAGCGCCCATGCTGCTGCGGCTGCCTGTTCGGGCAGCCGTTCTAAAGTCCCCACAAGGTCTGCCGATAAAACGTTGGCAACCGCAAAAATCCCGAATATCTGCTTCACTCCACAGCGGCAGGCCTTCGTGGCACGCCGCGTGCTTGCTTGACCTCGGCACCCCACCCTCATGGAGTAAGAGTGAATGCCCGTCCGCCCCCGTTTTCTTGAGCACTACCGCAAGGCCGACCGCATCATGCTGGCATTGATCTGGCTGATGTCGCTATTCTCCCTGGGCTTGGCGTTCTGGCATGACACCTGGCTACAGGCGCTGATCGTCGGTGGCGGCACCGGCGTGGTGCTGACCGCGCTCTACCGCGTCATCGGCGGCACCCGTGTGATGCGCTGCGCACTGGGCGCCGGCCTGATGGTGATGGCGGCGCTGCACATCAACCAGGCGCATGGGGTGATCGAAGCCCACTTCGGCATCTTCGCGTTACTGGCGGTGTTGACCTTCTACCGTGACTGGCTGCCGATCCTCGTGGCCGCGCTGACCATCGCTGTGCATCACCTGGTATTCCACGCGTTGCAGCACCAGGGTTTTCCGGTGTTTGTGATGGAGCATCACGGCGGCTGGACGATGATCTTCGTTCATGCGTTCTACGTGGTGATGGAAACCGTCGCCCTGCTTTACCTGGCGGTGCATAGCCAGGCCGAAGCGGTCGAGAGCCAGGAAATGCTCGAGAAGATGCTCGCCGTCACCTCGCAGATCACCGTGGAGTCGGCCAAAGGCGAAGGCAAGTCACGGGTCTCCCTGGCCACGCGTTTCGACCACTTCCTGCAACAGCTCACCCACCTGATCGATGGCGTTGCCCGCGATTCCCACGGCCTGGGGCAACTCGGTCAGGAACTGGCCACCGCCAGCGGCACCCTGGAAAAAGGCGCGCACCATCAATTGGCGCAGATCGGCGAGATGACCGGTTCGATGCAGCGCCTGGAAGCCGCCACCGGTCACATCACGGTGCAGGTCGAACAAGCGGTGGAACACGCAGGCCAGGCCAGCCGGCAGATTGTCCGCGGCCAGGAAAGCGTCGGTCGCGCCCAACATGAAATCAGCCAATTGGCATCACGCATCAACGGCACTGAATCCACCGTGCAATCCCTGGCCGTGCAGGCCGAGCAGATCGGCTCGGTGCTGGAGGTGATCAACAGCATCGCCAACCAGACCAACCTGTTGGCCCTCAACGCCGCCATTGAAGCCGCCCGCGCCGGCGAGCAGGGCCGCGGTTTTGCCGTGGTGGCAGATGAAGTGCGCAGCCTGGCCCAGCGCACCGCCCTCTCCACCCAGGAAATCAAGACCATCATCGAGGGCCTGCAACAGGGCAGTCGCCAGGCCGTTGAAGCCATGCACGCCAGCCGCGAAGGCGTGGAGCGCTGTGTGGAAGACAGCCAGTTGGCGGTGGACATGCTCCGCGCCGTGGGCCAGGACATTGCCCATATCGATCAACTCAACGGCCACATCGTCACCACCACCCGCGAGCAGACCTCGGCGAACCTGGAAATTGTCGAACGCTTGCAGTCTGTGCAAAACATCGCCCAGAGCACCGCCGACGACGTCGAGACCCTTGCCCGCAGCAGCGAACGCCTACCGCCGATTGCGGTGCGGCTGGATGCGCTGGGGCGCAGGTTTCATCCTTAAGTAGAGCACCAGCCATACCACGGGCGAGATGTGGCAGTCAGTTAAGCGTCAGTGTCCTCTGTAGGAGCGAGCTTGCTCGCGAAAAACGTCAACGATAACGCGTGATTCCTGAACAAACGCGGCGTCTATGGGTTTTTCGCGAGCAAGCTCGCTCCTACAAAAACCTTAACTGGCTGGCATTAGGGCAAGTCCCCCCCACAGTTGGACCGCGGCTGCCTTCCCACCTGCCAGGTGCCGCAGAGTGCACGCCACCGGTCGAGCTATTAAAGCAACGGACAACCTCCTACACTGCCGACATTCACACTTACCTGCGCAGTCTCGCTTTTCTGCCCGCCTCGCCTCCTACCAGGACTCCAGACATGCGCCTGTCCGACTTCATCCTTGAGCACCTTGAGCCGATCCTGCAGGCCTGGGAAGATTTCGCCAGAACCATCAAGACCCCGGGCGCAGACCTCGATAGCGTAGCGCTGCGCGATCATGCCGAGCAGATGTTGCGAGCCATCGTGAGCGACTTGCGCACCACGCAGACCAAGCGAGAACAAATAGCCAAGGCCCAAGGGCTGATTCCGGCCGATGATCAGGAAACTGCCGCCGAAACCCACGCAATGACGCGCCTGATGGCCGGTTTCACGATTGATCAAATGGTCTCGGAATACCGTGCACTCAGAACCAGTGTGGTCAGCCAATGGATGAGGCAGGTCAACGAGGGCACGCCAATCAATGTCGACGACATGACCCGGTTCCACGAGGCCATCGATCAGGCGCTCGCCGAGTCCATCGCCAGCTATTCACGTGCGGTCGAGGCGTCACGCAATGTGTTCCTGGGCATACTCGGCCACGACCTGCGCACGCCGTTGGGCGCGATCCTGCTGGGAGCCGACGTGCTCAGGCGTTCAAAGCACGCCGGAGCCCGGGACACCAAAATTGCCAACCAGATGTACACCAGTGTGCGCCGAGCGAGCCGGATTGTTGGCGATCTGCTTGACCTGACACGTTGCCAGATGGGCCCGGGCATCCCGGTAAAAACAGCGGATATCGATCTGGCACCGCTGTGCCAGCGGGTGGTGGAAGAAATCCAGGCGTTTCATCCAGAGGCCAATGTCGTATTCGACATGAAGGCTGCCGTTTCAGGCAAATTTGATGGCGCCAGAATGGAACAGGTCTTCTCCAACATTATCAGCAACGCGGTACAGCATGGGGATACCACACTGCCTATCAAGGTCGAGCTGGGAACCCTGGAGGATTGCGCGGTATTCACGGTACACAACAATGGCGAGGCGATACCCGAGGACGTGCTGCCCTTCATATTCAACCCCATGGGCCGTTTCTCCCAGCGCTCGGCAATCGATCATGGCCCCGCAGAAGGATTGGGCCTGGGCCTGTTCATCGCCTCGGAAATCGTCGCATCCCATGCCGGATCCATCGAAGTCAGCTCGGATGCAGAACAGGGCACGGTCTTTAGCGTGAGGCTTCCCCTCTACAGTGCCCCCGACATCCTCAACCCACCTTGATAACCACCTTCCCAAACGCGCCCCTGGCCAAGTGCTCGTAAGCTTCACGCGCCTGTGCAAACGGATAGACCCGGTCGATAACAGGGCGGATATCGTGTTGGTTGAGGAACTCATTCATCCGGTCGAACGATGAGCGTGGCGCTACGGCAATGCCACGCAGTGTCGTCTGGCGGAAGATCAGCGGCCGCAGTCAGTTGTTAACGCCCTGCGCCAAGTGCAGTCATGCGCCAAAGTTAAACGCAATGGAGATCCGCGGCCGCGAGCCTTCAAAGCGTCGTACCGAGTGCATGAGCCAAGACGGAAACATGACGAAGGTACCGCTGGCCGCCGCGCAGGTACTGCTGAACCCGGCTGTCAGGCAGTCCTCCACTCTCATTCGCAAAGCCGGGTTGTAGGTCGAGGCCACCATGCCGCGCGGGTCGAGGAATTCCAGGTCTCCGCCCACCGCCGGGTCGTCCTCCCGGCCACCGGCATCGACCCAATACACCCCGGACCAGAACGCCCCCGGGTGGCCGTGCAATGCATTGCTGTGCCCGGCCTCATTCACGTTCACCCAGGCATTGATCTTCCATTCGAAACCGGGCTCGATAAAGCCGTATTGTTCGCTATGCACGGCCGTCAGCTGAGTGGCGAATTCTGTGGCAAACCTCACCAGCGTCTCGCAGGCTGCCCCGCCCCACTCCGTGAAATCATGGGCGGACTGCCAGCCGCCGGTATTGCTGCGCTGCGCCCCCCGGGTGTCGGCGGCCATGCGCTGGGCAATCAGGGCTTTGAGCTCCCCGTTGAGCCAATGCGCATCCGGCACCTGGATGCTGGCCAACGGGCTTGGAAACAGCCGGCGGATGGTGATGAGCTGCGGATCCAACCGCTGATGAGAAGTCTGCATCGAGGCACTACCCGGTTACGCAAGTGGCTGAAAAACATACCGAATCAGCGCAACCAGTGGTGTAAACCTTTGTTAAGAACTTGAGGGTTATTGATCGCCGGAGTGCCCCTGCGACGTTTTCTGCAAGCGCTCCAGCACCTCATCACATGCCGCTGCCCACGCCTGCGGCGCGCCTTTGTCGCGCAGCACTTCGAGCCCGGCCGCCGTGAAGGTGCCCGGTGTCGCGATGGCATTGCCCAAGGTGTCCATGCGCGCCTGGGGCTGGTGACCGGCGCTGGCCAGGCAGTCCTGGATATTGCCCATCACCAATTGCCGGGCATGCTCCGGACTCAGTCCTTTATCGGTAAACCACTGCTGGAGATCATTGAGAAAGAAATAGAACCAACCGTTCATGCAGGCCGCGACGGTGGCCAGTTCGAAGGCGTCTTCCTGATCCAGCACGATCAACCTCCCCAGGGTGGCTAACAACGCCTCATGGGCCTGCCCCGCTGGCGTCACCACCACTGTCGATTGGTTGATCTGCGCGGCATAGGACAGCATCGCCCGCATTGGCTGCGCCTGTGGGAAGCTGCGCGCCAGGTCCTCCAGCTTCATGCCGGCGACCAGGGAAACCAAAGATTGTCCCGGCTTGAGGCGGACCTCTCTGGACAGTCCTTCCACCCCATCGGGGCGCCCGGCCCCAATAACCTGCTGTCGGTGAGCAACGCCACTAGCTACGGCTTTCGCACCTCCTGCCTGGCCGGTCTCGGCCGCTTGCTGGCCTTCACCGGCATGATCGCCCTCGCCGCTGCAGGGTTGGCGGTGGTGCTGCAGACGTCGGAATTGTTGTTCTACGCAATCAAGATTCTCGGCGCGGCGTATCTGCTTTACCTGGCCTATCAGCTATGGCGTGCGGACCCACAGGCACAGACGCAAACGGCCACCAACAAAGTCGGCTTATTGGCCTTGGCGCGACAGGAGTTCCTGGTGGCGGCGGGCAACCCCAAGGCTATCTTGATCTTCACCGCCTTCCTCCCCCAGTTCGTGGTGCCAGGCCAACCTATCACCACGCAATTCGCCCTGCTGGGCGCGATGTTCCTGGCGCTGGAATGGGTCGCCATCAGCGCCTACGCCTATATGGGCCTGCATATGCGCCGCTGGTTTGCCGAGCCACGTGGCAAGCGCCTCTTCAATCGTTGCTGTGCGGGGTTGTTGTCGGCGGCGGCGACGGTGTTGTTGACGGCGCGCAGGGCTTGAGCGCCAGCGTCAACCCACTGCAAATACAGGCGTCGGATAGAAACACAATCGAATTACCCCTTCATCCTGCTGCAACGCTGCAATCAAGCGGCTGGCTGAGGTGCGCAGCAGCAAACGCGATTAGATCGAAACGCAGCGCCCAACCGCCATCAACCAGACACCAGGCAAGGTCAGTACGAGTCCAATCCATCGCCGGCATGAAGTTGTAGCACACGATATCGATACCGCCATTCGCCAGATTGCCCACGCTTTGCTGGTAATTGGCATGTACCCGTCAAGTCAGGTCGCAGCCGCGTTTGAACTTCACTTCCGTGGGGCCTGAATCAAAAAATAGATCATGCGGATATGGAAATAAGAGCCTAGACATTGATAATATCAATTCGACATCATCTTAATACCCAACACGCGAAGACCAAAATGACAGCTGCTATTGAGACCGACCGCTTTAAAGCCAAAACCAAATCAAAAGAAACTTACATCGTCATTGAAAAAACCAAGGAAACTAAAGAGCCAAGAGGCCTTGGCGAGCAGACGGTTATCACCTCGCAAAAAACATATTTTTTAGATACGGGAGAAAAGGTCAACAAAGTTAATAACACAGACTTTATGATCATCAAAAAAGACCTCTTAATACGCAAGGTAGAGCCATTCTTCAGCAAGCCATTTATCGTTGACATTAAAACTCTTTTTGACGGTCTTAAAAACTTGGCGTTATGCCTTGCTATGCTCGTGGCGCTTCCAATAATGCAAGCAATGGCGGCGTTAACCTATGATCAGCGATTTTTTGTGGTGGCTTTTACCTGGGCCGCATTAGTGTTAATTATCATGCTCGCCGGATACAATTTTATATGGCTGTATAAAACAATGGAGGCAAAACCAAAATCTAAAGTTTTAGATAAGACTGCTTGGCTTGTGACCTTTTTAATTGTAGCGTTTATTTTCTTTTGTGCGATGGCTATCACATACCCGAAATTGGTACTCGCGACATCGGGTTCGAGTTCCGTTATTGACTCGATTAATGCAATACCCAACCAAGTTTCCACCCCTCTTTTGAATAATCTCTGTTCTAAATCCTGAGATATCGCCAAATGACCGCTTTTGGCCGGTTGCTGCGCTCAGTGACTTGCAGCAATCGGACAAGAGCAGCCCGCTGGCCCTGCAAGAGCTGTATTACCACGTTCTGCGAGGCGTGGTAGCGACCGCGTCGCCAGTTCGGGTGTCCACCTCATCAGCCGGATAAAACTCGCCCTTCTTCCCCATCTTTTCCAGCCGTTCCCGCGCGATCAACTCCACGCTGGCCACTGCGGCCTGATCGTCGGGGTTGACCAACTGCAAACACAGGCGTCGCACATTCTGATCGTGGGTGCCCTCGCTGAGCATTTCGTGGGTGAACACTTGTTCGCCACGCCATAGGCATAGCTGGGTATGCGTGCCGCCGAGCCATATCTCGTTGATGGATCCAAGGTCAGTGGTAGCCAGTTGATCCACGGTGATTGCCTTGTCCATTGCCCTGTACCTTACCCATGATTAGATACAGGTAGACTTCCAGGCACAGTCGCTCGTTCCCGGCGTGCGCGGTTCAACTGCGTCAATGGACGGTGACGTCAAGGGTTCAAGACTCAGGTGTCCGCAAGCAGCATGATATGGGTGGCGTGGGCATCATCTGTTCGCTTGAAACCACAGTGCGTATAAAACGCGTTCCCTTCAGGCGTATCAGTGAAAAGACGCACGATCTGAAACCTGAGCGCGGCACGTGCAACCAGCGCCTTTACTAGCGTCTGCCCCACATGTTGCCCCCTTGACGAAGCGGCGACGTATACCCGTCGCAGTCTAGCCGCATTATTTCCAGGATATGGATCAACTGACAGACCTCCAATACCTATCAGTTGCTGGTTCAAATAGGCCGCCATCAGGCACTCGCCGGGGGCATCAAAGCGGTTTGCTCCAGAGTGCCACTCGGTAACCAGACGGGTGAGGAACCTGAAACCTTCACCAACGGCCTCCTTTTCCAACGCCAGGATCTGTGGTGGAAGCTGCGCGATCTGTTGAATCTCAAATCGTTTCATAACACCCCTATCCTGGTATGAGCTCGTTTTAACGGGCAGGGTTCCAGCTACACCGGTTTATGCCTCACTCACCTGGACAATCGTCTTGCCAAAGTTACGTCCCTTGAGTTGGTCGATCAAAGCTTGCGGTGCGGTATGCAACCCATGGGTAATCTGTTCGCGATAACTCAATTTTCCATCGGCGATCCACTGGCCCGCTTCCTCAAGAAAGTCAGCTAGCTGCTCTTGCGCATATTCCGTCTGGATGAAACCACGCAGGGTCAGGCTCTTGCCCATAATCTGCGCCATCGTATTGGAGAGGCGATCGGTGTTTTCCTGGGCACCGGACGGTTTCTCGTATTGAGAAATAACCCCGCACACAGGTACGCGAGCGTAAGTATTCAAGAGCGGCAGCACGGCATCCCAGATTTTTCCGCCGACACTTTCAAAGTAGACGTCAATCCCGTCCGGGCAGGCTTTGGCCAGTTGCTCCGCGAAGTCTGGCGCGTTGTAATCGGCCACTGCATCGAAATGCAGCTCGTCCTTCACGTAAGAGAGCTTCTGCGCCCCGGTAGTGATGCCTACCGCTCGTGCACCACGCAGGCGGGCGATTTGTCCGACCATAGAGCCGACCGCGCCGCTGGCAGCCGCAACCACTACGGTTTCGCCCGGCTTGGGCTTGCCAATGTTACGCAAGCCCGCATAGGCAGTGAAACCAGTCATTCCAAGCACGCCCAGTGCGGTGGAAGGCGGCGCCAGGTCTGGATCAAGTCGACGCAGGTCGCTGCCGTCTGAAACGGCAAAGCGTTTCCATCCGGAAAAAGCCAATACCCAAGCACCCACTTGCCAATCTGGGTGATGGGACTCTCTCACACGGGACACCGTAGCACCGACGATGACCTGGTCGATCTCGATAGGATCGTTGTAGGACTTTTCAGCCCTCATCCACCAGCGCATATAGGGGTCAATCGAGAGGTAAATGGTTTCCAGCAGAACTTCGCGCTCGCCAGGTATCGGTACTGCTACATCCTCAAGACGAAGGTCGGATGGCTTCAAATCTCCATCTGGACGCGCCGCCAATACAACCTGCTGATTCGATAGTTTTGTCATGACATTCTCGCGCTTAGGTTGAGCAAATGATGCGGCAGGCAGCTGCTGTCGCACTCGCATACAAAATGTATGCGATTAATGTATTAACATACGTCCTGCATGTCAATGCATTCATGATCTAGTGAGGAGAGCCTGATGGCGCGACAAAAACGTGCAGATATGATTGCGTCAACGCGCAGCAAATTGATCGCGGCAGGCCGTAAAGCTTTTGCAGAGAAGGGCTACGCCGAAACTGCCATGGAGGATCTGACCGCGGATGCCGAACTGACACGCGGCGCGCTCTATCACCACTTCGGTGGCAAGAAAGGCCTGCTGGAAGCCGTGATTGCCCAGATAGACGAAGAATCCTCGGCGCGCCTACGTGCAGTCGTGGAAACAGCGGATACGCCGTGGGAAGGTTTCGTTGAGGAGTGCGTCGAGTGGATCAAGCTGGCGCTTGAACCGGAAATACAACGTATCGTGCTGCTGGATGGCCCTGCGGTTCTTGGCGATCCGGCGCGGGCCGCCAGCCAAAGCGCGTGCCTTGCCAGCACGATGCACAGCATTCAGGTGTTGATCGATCACAACGTCATCAAACCCGTGGATGCACAGGCGACTGCCTATCTGGTCAACGGCGCTGCGTTGAATGCGTCTTTGTGGATTGCCAGTGCGGCTGATCCACATTTGGCGTCGACGCAAGCGATCGCCAGCTTTCGTATTTTGCTATCGGGGCTGCTGCGATAGGGGAGTAAGCTTGCTCTCCTGGAGCCTGACAGCCGACCGCTATCTAACTGATCTTCTACGATCCAAATGTGGGAGGGGGCTTGCCCGCGAAGACGTCAGCCCAGCAAACATTGATGTTGGCTGACCCACCGCTATCGGGAGCAAGCCCCCTCCCACATTTGAAACGCGGCGCATTGGTTAAATACTGAAACCTGTCCGCCTGCAAAAATGGGCCTTGTGAAATGGAAGTCATCTCATGTTCGAACGCAACAAACTGGTGCCGGAGTTAATGGTCACCAACCTGCAGGGCAGCTTGGCTTTTTGGGTTTCTTGCCTGGGGTTCAAAGTAGCTTATCAACGTCCGGAAGATGGGTTTGCATACCTTGATTTGAATGGGGCTCAAGTGATGCTTGAGCAGATTGATCCGCAAGCGGGTCAATGGCTGACGGCGCCGTTAGCCAGGCCGTTTGGAAGAGGCATGAACCTACAGATTGATGTTGAAGCTGTCGCCCCCATCATCCAAAAACTTGATCAGGCTGGTGTTTCACTCTATCGAGAATGCAAAGACACTTGGTATCGGGCTGAAAATGTAGAAGTAGGCCAGCGAGAATTCATCGTCCAGGATGCCGACGGTTATCTCGTGAGGTTGGTAGAGCGGTTGGGCGAGCGTCCGCTGTTGGTCGAAAATGGTCTTAGTGAGCGTCAGCTATCGGCCCAGAGTGTGTAAAAACACCTTCGCGAACCCTTGCTATGATTTCTGAGGATTTCATCGCAGGGATCGCCCATGAAGCGCTTTATCCAAGGTGAACATCGAGGCCAAGGCACCTTACTTCCCGAGAGCCTCGACGACTACGTCAGCGATACCAATCCGGTGCGCGTAGTCGACGTTTTTGTCGACGAACTCAACCTGGTTTCCTTGGGTTTTGACGGTGCTATTCCGGCTGACACAGGCCGTCCCGCTTACCACCCCGCGATCCTGTTGAAGATATACATCTACGGCTATCTCAACCGCATCCAGTCGAGCCGACGCCTGGAGCGAGAAGCTCAACGAAACGTCGAGCTGATGTGGTTGACCGGGCGTTTGATGCCGGATTTCAAGACCATCGCCAACTTCCGAAAAGACAACAGCAAGGCCATTCGAGGCGTCTGTCGCCAGTTCGTTGTGCTCTGTCAGCAGTTGGGACTTTTCGGAGAAAATCTGGTCGCCATCGATGGCAGTAAATTCAAAGCAGTCAACAACCGCGACCGCAATTTCACCAGCGCCAAACTGAAGCGGCGAATGGAAGAAATTGAATCGAGCATCAACCGTTACCTGACAGCACTCGATGCTGCCGATCGGCAAGAGCCAACAGCCTCCGAGCCCAGCGCCGTGCGGCTGGAGGAGAAAATTGCCAAGCTGAAGACGCAAATGAAAGAGCTTAAAGCGATCGAAATCCGGCTCAACGAATCGCCGGATAAACAGGTCTCACTGACCGATCCAGACGCCCGCTCCATGATGACGCGCGGCGCGGGAATTGTCGGCTACAACGTGCAAACAGCGGTCGACACCCAGAACCATTTGATCGTTGCTCATGAGGTCACCAACTTCGGTTCCGACCGAGATCAACTCAGCTCGATGGCGAAGCAGGCTCGCGATGCCATGGCGTCCGAAACGCTGGCGGTGGTAGCTGACCGAGGTTACTTCAAGAGTGAAGAAATCCTTGCCTGTCACGACGCGGACATCACTGCCTACGTGCCAAAGCCGATGACTTCAAGCGCCAAGGCAGATGGTCGATTCAACAAAGATGCGTTCGTTTATGACGCGACGAAAAACGAATACATCTGCCCGGCTGGAGAGGCGCTGCCTTGGCGCTTCTCCAGTATTGAGAAAGGCATGAATATGCACTGTTATTGGAGTTCGAAATGCCAGGGTTGCACGCTGAAAACGCAGTGCACGCCGAGCAAAAATCGTCGAGTAAGGCGCTGGGAACATGAAACGGTGCTCGAGGAAATGCAGCGTCGGTTGAATGATGCGCCGGACATGATGCGAATCCGAAAAAGGACAGTTGAGCATCCCTTCGGGACGCTCAAACAATGGATGGGCTCAACGCATTTCCTGACGCGCAAGCTGGTTGGGGTAAGCGCTGAGATGAGTCTGAATGTACTCGCCTACAACATGAAGCGAGTTATGAGCATTATTGGTACAGCAAGCTTGCTGAAGGCGATGGCGGTGTAAAGTCTCGGTTTTCTCTGCCCCAGAAGGCGCTCAACCGCTACATAACCGCTTTGGAAGGTCATTAATGCTTATCACGGAAAACGCTTGGACAATTGCATCGCCCAGGAACGCCTGAATGACGCATTCGATATACGAAAGCGTTTTTACACACTCTGGGCCAAGAGCAGTCGTTCAGGACAGTGCAACGGCTGACCTTGCGTGCGCGAAGAGGAATGGTTGAGGTATCTTGTCAAGCTTGCGATCCGCTTAAGACTCCAAGGAAGCCAATGTTCAGTTCACTCGTTTCAAATGGTCAGCTACAAGCGGCTGATCGCTCAGAACTGATGGTCCCATGGTGGAGTTTCACGAAAACGGTCTTGGCTGCTACGGCCCTATCGTTGGTGCGTGACGGGCTGGTCGGATTGGACGACCCCGTTCTTGATCAGCCTTTTACGCTACGCCAGTTACTGCGGCATGAGGCCGGTCTGGCTGATTACGCAGAACTTGCGGAGTATCACTGCGCCGTTGAAAACAGTGAGCCCGCCTGGCCGGCCGATGAAATGATGCAACGCCTTGACGGTGCTCGACTCCGATACAGTCCCGGACAAGGTTGGCGTTACTCGAATGTTGGCTACCTGCTTGTCGGCAGGCTAATCGAACGGCTGACTGATCTGAAACTTGATGAAGCGGTAATTCAACGCACACTTTCTCCGCTGGGCTTATCGAGCGTTCGCTTTGCAAAAACGCCAGCAGATTTGCAAACGACCCACCTTGGAAGCGCATCAAATTATGATCCCGCCTGGGTTTACCACGGCTTGTTGATCGGCCACATTTCGCAAGCAGCGTTATTTCTGGATCGACTCTTTTGTGCAGACCTACTCTCCACGGACTTGCTTGAGGAAATGCAGAGCGCACGAACATTGGGCGGCCCGATTCCCGGGCGCCCATGGATCACGCCGGGATATGGCCTTGGCATGATGCAGGGAACGATTGAAGGCGGATATTCCCTATGCGGGCACACAGGCTGCGGGCCGGACAATGTCATTGCTGTCTACCGTATCTGCGACGGTAACGCATCGGCTTGTTGCGCTGCTTTTGAGGCGGGCGCCAGCGAAGGTGCCGTCGAAGCCATTGTTGTTGGACAGCTGATGCAAGTTCTGCGGCAGAGGGGCTGAGAACGTCGAAGTCCTATTGGCGTTGGACTCCTGATTCGCCAGATGACCATTTTGGGTCGATTGTAGCTGGTCGCGAAAGGCAGGAGCCGGCCCATAGCTGCCCTTCGTGGAGTGCGGTTTTCGACCCAGGTTGAGTGATCACTGTGCTGGGTTGACTCGCAGCGCACTGTGCAGGCCAGTGCTACCCATCCGTGGTAAATAAAAAGGCCTTGGCGAAATAATTAGGGAGCAGCATCGCCAAGGCCAAAAACAATTACTTCGCCATCGGCTCGATCAGTTTGGAAACCACCGGCGCCTGCCACCGCTCCAGAGCATCAATCAGGGCACCGGGGTGCTCGTTGAACATCAGCATCTGGCTGTGTTCGACCTTCATGAAGCCTTCCTTCACCGCATGATCGAACAGGCTGCGCACCGGGTTGAAGAACCCTGCCGTATTAAGGCACGCCACGCCCTTGTGGTGTTCGCCTATCTGGGTCAGCGTGGCCGCTTCAAACAATTCTTCCAGTGTTCCCAGCCCGCCGGGCAAGGCAATGAAAGCGTCGGCGTAGTCACTCATTCGGGTCTTGCGGCTGCGCATGTCCTGGGTCACTTCATGTTGGGTGAGTCCGGCGTGGGAATGACCGCGCTCATGCAGCAACAGGGTGATGATGCCGACGACTTCACCACCTTCAGCCAATGCGGCATCCGCCACCACCCCCATCAAGCCTTTCTGGGTGCCGCCGTAGACCAGGCGAATGCCGCGCCGGGCGATTTCCCGGCCCAGGGCCTGAGCGCCCTGCGCATACTCCGGGTTGAAGCCGAAATTGGTACCGCAGAAAACCGCAACGCTGTGCAGGAGAGTGGGCATGAAGACTCCAGGCTGGTGAGAACAAGCCGTGCAGCCTAGCGGCCCCGACCATAGGGCGAAAGAGCCAAGAACTAGCTTGCGGATCAGGCCATGAGCGCATCCAAGATGCGTTTTCCAAAGACCTCGGCGACAGCCTCCGACTCGATATTGGCAAAGCCGAGCAGCAGGCCGGGGCCAGTCTGGCCTTCAATATTCCAGTCGTTCAAGGCTTCTGCATAAATGCCGGCCTGTGCCAGGCGTTCCATGCACAGGCGGTCTGACTGTTGAGCGTTCAGGCGCAGGATCAAGTGCATCCCGCCCGGTTGGGTATCAATCGAAATATGCTCACCCAATGCTTTGCGCAGCCCCCTGGCAGTGGCTTCCCGACGTTCACCGTAGAGTTTTCGCATCCGCTGGATATGCCGCGCAAAATGCCCCTCAGTCATAAACGTCGCGACGATCGCCTGGGTCAGTTCCGGGCAACCGCCTAGGAAGGTCTGGCTCACGTGTTCGAAGCGTTCCACTTGAGCCGCAGGCACCACCAGATAGGCGAGGCGGATTCCGGGAAACAACACCTTGCTGAAGGTCCCGGCATAGAGCACCCGGCCGTCGCGATCCAGACTCTTGAGGGCCGGCAATGGCCGGCTGACATAACGGTATTCTCCGTCGTAGTCGTCCTCGATGATCCAGGCTTGCTGACGGCTGGCCCAATCCAGCAGCTCCAGGCGCCTAGGCAAGGACAGCGAAACACACAGCGGGCTTTGATGGGCCGGCGTGACCACCACAGCGCGGGCACCTTTACCCTTTTGTACGGCGTGGGATACCAGCATGCCGTCCTGGTCTACGGGTATCGGTATGGCGTTGATATTCAGGTAATCCAGCAACGGCCGAGTGAACAGGTAGCCCGGGTCTTCCACTAGCACCCGATCGCCCGGTTCCAGCAGTGCGTGGGCGATCAGCCCCAGCGAGTTGCGGTAGCCCGAGGTGACGAAGACTTGTGCAGGCGAGCAGTGGATACCCCGGGCAACCTGCAAGTAGCTGGCAATCGCCGTGCGCACGCTTCCGGTGGGCAGCGCCTACGCTGTCTGGACCGGAATCGGCGCCGCCGGTACCGCTATCATTGGCATGGCGCTGCTGGGGGACTCCACCGCGCCGTTACGGATTCTGTGCATTATGCTGATACTGGCAGGCGTGATCGGTCTCAAGCTGGTTACGGCAAATTAGTGCCGAGTCGATAGTGAGCAGGTATTTATTAGATTCGATAAATACTGGGCCAGCCGCTGAATAAACTGCGGGGCACTGTGTGACGTACAACATCCGACCTGCCAGCGTTGCCGTTGCCCTTCAGCAAGAGCAGCTTTTGCCCAGAAGCGAATCCGCCATCTACGTCCGCTATTGGCCGATTCTGTCGCCAACGTCAGCAGTGGGTCGACTGCTGCTCTTGTTGACAGGCAGCAATCGACCCAGAGTGTGTAAAAACGCTTTCGTATATCGAATGCGTCATTCAGGCGTTCCTGGGCGATGCAATTGTCCAAGCGTTTTCCGTGATAAGCATTAATGACCTTCCAAAGCGGTTATGTAGCGGTTGAGCGCCTTCTGGGGCAGAGAAAACCGAGACTTTACACCGCCATCGCCTTCAGCAAGCTTGCTGTACCAATAATGCTCATAACTCGCTTCATGTTGTAGGCGAGTACATTCAGACTCATCTCAGCGCTTACCCCAACCAGCTTGCGCGTCAGGAAATGCGTTGAGCCCATCCATTGTTTGAGCGTCCCGAAGGGATGCTCAACTGTCCTTTTTCGGATTCGCATCATGTCCGGCGCATCATTCAACCGACGCTGCATTTCCTCGAGCACCGTTTCATGTTCCCAGCGCCTTACTCGACGATTTTTGCTCGGCGTGCACTGCGTTTTCAGCGTGCAACCCTGGCATTTCGAACTCCAATAACAGTGCATATTCATGCCTTTCTCAATACTGGAGAAGCGCCAAGGCAGCGCCTCTCCAGCCGGGCAGATGTATTCGTTTTTCGTCGCGTCATAAACGAACGCATCTTTGTTGAATCGACCATCTGCCTTGGCGCTTGAAGTCATCGGCTTTGGCACGTAGGCAGTGATGTCCGCGTCGTGACAGGCAAGGATTTCTTCACTCTTGAAGTAACCTCGGTCAGCTACCACCGCCAGCGTTTCGGACGCCATGGCATCGCGAGCCTGCTTCGCCATCGAGCTGAGTTGATCTCGGTCGGAACCGAAGTTGGTGACCTCATGAGCAACGATCAAATGGTTCTGGGTGTCGACCGCTGTTTGCACGTTGTAGCCGACAATTCCCGCGCCGCGCGTCATCATGGAGCGGGCGTCTGGATCGGTCAGTGAGACCTGTTTATCCGGCGATTCGTTGAGCCGGATTTCGATCGCTTTAAGCTCTTTCATTTGCGTCTTCAGCTTGGCAATTTTCTCCTCCAGCCGCACGGCGCTGGGCTCGGAGGCTGTTGGCTCTTGCCGATCGGCAGCATCGAGTGCTGTCAGGTAACGGTTGATGCTCGATTCAATTTCTTCCATTCGCCGCTTCAGTTTGGCGCTGGTGAAATTGCGGTCGCGGTTGTTGACTGCTTTGAATTTACTGCCATCGATGGCGACCAGATTTTCTCCGAAAAGTCCCAACTGCTGACAGAGCACAACGAACTGGCGACAGACGCCTCGAATGGCCTTGCTGTTGTCTTTTCGGAAGTTGGCGATGGTCTTGAAATCCGGCATCAAACGCCCGGTCAACCACATCAGCTCGACGTTTCGTTGAGCTTCTCGCTCCAGGCGTCGGCTCGACTGGATGCGGTTGAGATAGCCGTAGATGTATATCTTCAACAGGATCGCGGGGTGGTAAGCGGGACGGCCTGTGTCAGCCGGAATAGCACCGTCAAAACCCAAGGAAACCAGGTTGAGTTCGTCGACAAAAACGTCGACTACGCGCACCGGATTGGTATCGCTGACGTAGTCGTCGAGGCTCTCGGGAAGTAAGGTGCCTTGGCCTCGATGTTCACCTTGGATAAAGCGCTTCATGGGCGATCCCTGCGATGAAATCCTCAGAAATCATAGCAAGGGTTCGCGAAGGTGTTTTTACACACTCTGGACCAGAAACGGACATCCCAGTCCACATACCGCCAGCGTCACACTTCCTGCATTGGAGAGTCGCCACTGACTGGGTGAAACCTTCCCCACTGCCGAAAAGCCCGGTAATAAGAATTGACGTCCTCGTAACCGAGCAGATAAGCCAGCTCTTTGAGTTCAGGATCGTCGCAGGCAGCTTTCGCTACGAAGAGGCATGATGGCCAAAAAGATGCGATACGTTTACTCATAAACTCAGTGAGGCTTAGTAATGTCGACCAACCTACCCGACTTCACCACACGCTTGCTGATCGACGCGGGAATCGCAAAAGGGATGCGAATCCTGGACGTAGGCTGCGGCTCGGGTGACGTTTCATTTCTGTTGTGTGATCTGGTGGAGAATGACGCAGAGATCATCGGAATCGATCGTGACGCCGCAGCCATCGCCAGTGCACGCCAGCGCAACGCATCACGAAACCACCCTTCGCTGAAATTTCTGCAGTGTGATGTTTCAGAACTGCAGGACTTTCTCGGCACTTTTGACGCAATCGTTGGGCGGCGTGTCCTGATGTATCAGAAGGACGCGGTGGCAACGATTCGTGCGCTGTCGAAGTACTTGCGCCGCACTGGCATCATGGTCTTTCAAGAGCACGATACGACGATGGTGCCCACAAGCCTGGATCCCTTCCCTTTGCATAAAAGGGCGCAATCCTGGATACAGGAAATGATCGCTCGCGAAGGCGCCGATCTACATATCGGTTTTAATCTGCACGGCATTTTTACACAGGCAGGCTTGAGCGTTGAAAGCGTGCGGGCTGAATGCCTGATACAAACACCTGATACACCCTACAGCCTTGGCGCCATCGTTCGAGCGTGCTTACCGCGGATCACCGCATTAGGGGTGGCCAGTGTAGAAGAGGTCGACATTGAAACGCTGCAAGAGCGGTTGGATCAGGAGCGTTCAGCCTCTTCAGGCATCTACATCGGCGATGTGATGTTCGGAAGCTGGGCGCGCAAAGTTTGACTCTTTCAAATGTCGATGCTGCCCCAGCGCTTTACCAATGTCCGCTCCAGGAGAAGCTTTGTGGGCCGTCACCGTGTATTAACTAACGTGTTTTCAAAATACCTCTTCTTCAACCCTCAATCTCCCCCTTGCGAATCGCAATCCTGACGGCCTGCGCGGTCGTCGCCACCCCAAGACGCCGGCGCGCCGAGCGCAAGTGATTCTCCACGGTGCGCTCTGATAAACCGAGGGTTGCCGCGATATCGGCCTGGCGCCGGCCGGCAGCCGTCCACGCCAGCACTTCCCGCTCACGCTGGGAAAGCTTGCCTACCCATTCAGCCACCGGCGGCTCAAGCAGCCTGTGTGCGCAGAAAAAAGCCGCCGTGGCGACCATGCTCAACCCCAGGCGTACTCTAGCCGAGCCGTCCACCCGCTCGCCGCCCAGGCTCATGGCACCCTCAAGCCCTTGCGGACCGAACACCGGCACCTGCAGTCCTTGCACACCAGGGCCGCTTGGTGCACGAACCACGTGGTAGCGCTCCCCGCCTTTGTCCTGCACCTTGATCCAGAAGAAGGCTTCGCGATTATCCAGCACATGGCGCGTGATCGGGCAGCGACGCACATAGGTCTGGGCATCCACACCCTGGCCACTACCGAACCAATCGCCCTCTACCCAATAGATACGCTCCACCACTTCTTCACTCGCTGACGAGGCGGAAAACAGCACGAACCGATCATAGCCGTAGGCCTCGGCGAAACCACGCACCGCCTGCTGGATAGCCTCCAGCGTCTGCGCCGCCTCGATAGCGAAAACGGCGCGCATCGCCCTCTCGGCAGTGGCCTCAGTCACCCCGCCGCGACCGCTTTGAGCAATGCATCCGCAGCCAGCTTGCCGAGATTATTGCCTGCCAACGGGCTGTCGCCGGTCAACAACTTGCGATCCTGCAGGGTCGCCCCGGTAATGTCCTGATTGACGATCTCAACCCCCAGCGCTTGCAGTTGCTCGCCGAATTTCCAGGTCAGATGGCCCGGCATATAACCGATATCAGGCGTCTTGGCATCGAGCGCATCGGGAAAGGCGCAGATCCTGTAACCGCTGAACAGATAGGAGTCCCTGGACTCGCCCACACCCGCCGCGAGCAGCGCGGCCGGGCCATGACACAGCGAAATCACGAACTTGTTCTTCGCGACCATCCACTCCAGTACCGCCTTCACCTCGGCACTCTGCGGCAAGCCGATCAACGCTCCGTGCCCACCGGGGATAAACACGCCAATATAGTCCGAGTCCTCACCCAGCGCATTCTCGATCACCTCGGCCAGCTTGAGCGGGCGCTTGAACTGCTCGCGGTATTTGGCATAAAAGCCCTGCACTTCCACATCTTCGGAAGGCATGGCCCAAAACTCGAACTTCACCGGGTTGCCCGACAGCGTCGCGATATCGAACGTGAAGCCGGCTTTATCCAGGTGATACATGGGCAGCAGGGTTTCCACCGGGTGATTGCCGGTGGAGAACATCGTGCCGTTGTCGGTCAGCAGGTAACGCTCATCAGCACCGATCACCAGGACCTTCCAGCGCCCGCCCTTGTAGGGGTTGGGGTAGTCAGCGCCACTGAGGTCGGATTTGGGTGAGGTGAATTGGCTGAGGGAATAGGGAGAGGGGAAAAATGCGTTGTTTTCTGCAGGATCCGGGGTGGGTTGCTTGTCGTCATGTTGTTGGATCGTCATGAGCTTTCCCTCTGAACTGGCTGGGTGTCGAGGCTCATGCTAGTGGGGTGATGGAGGTGCTGCAATGAGGGATTTCCCTCTAATAGACGAAGCATTGCTGAGTCGCTCTGCTGGAAGAGCAAAAAGGCAAGAACTCATATAATGAAAGTAAAATTTATTTACCCGCTTTCCCGCTCCTTTAGAATTTATTGAAATTATGTATACTTCAAACACACATAACCAACTGTTAACTTTCACAGTAGACGGGTTCAGCATGAAAATCACAATATCATTAAACCGTGGAGAACCATCTCATCAAGAGGAATGAAAATGAACGCGTTCGAAATTAACGACGATAACTTCGACAGTACTGTGCTTCCTTCACAGGTCCCTATCCTGATTTTTTTACAGCCCCGTGGTGCGGCCCTTGCCGAACGGTAGGCCCAGCCATCAAGGAACTCGCACAGGCCTCTGATGGTAGCTATTCAGTTGGCATTGTAGATGTTGATGAATCTCAAACAACAGCATCGCGATGTGGCGTACGAACTGTGCCTACAGTAGTAATTTTCAAGCACGGAGAAGTGGTGGGCAAAATAGTGGGCGCTAATCCTAAGAGTGCTTATGAAAACGCTATTAATGCAATAAGAAACTAAAATAGACGAACCTGAACAGCACTTACGTGACCGTTAACCAATTACTGAAACCGAAGAAGGTTAAGTAAGTGCCACTCATATTCTCTGTTTATTCCTAACCTGTGTCACCCCTTGGTCAAATCAACCAACGGCGCCTGCCGCACCTCAGTCTCCCGCCCGGCCTGAATCTCGCTCACCTGCTTCAAGGCCTTGTCTACCGCCACCTTATCCGCCAACAAGCTGTAGCTGATGCGGAACTGTTTGTGTTCCTTCGGCCCAATGGTAGGCACCAGGTTCAGTGGCCGCTGATACCGGCGGTTGTAGGAAAAACTTGTGCCCGGCTCCAGCCCTGTGACATAGCCCTGGCCTTGGGTATCGGTGTTTTTCCACAGGGAAAACACCGGCAGTGTCTGCGTATTGAAGCCCACCGAAACGCCCAGACTGCCGGCCTTGTTATGCAACACCGTCAACGTATCGCCCTTGGCATCGGCATACGGCACTACGTTGTAAACGGTTTCGTCGTAGTCCTTGGTGGGTGCGCGGTAGGTTTGCCAGTCGGCCAGTTCGCCCTTGGCCTTGTCGTTGAACGGCGACACCTGTTTCACCGGCGCGGCGAAACGAGCGCCCTGCTCCAGGAACGGCGTGCTGAAGTTACTGTGATACAGCGCCTGGTATTCCTTCGGGTAGTCGCCGTTGTTGGTCAGGGTGTCGTTGAGGGCGAACACCACGCTGCCAGCCTCGGTGACCAGTTCGGTCGCGACGGAGAAGTCGACCTTCTTGAACGCCTGCTCCTTCAGTTCGCCACGCAGGGTGATGGCGTACGGTGGTTTTTCATCGATGTGCAGGGTGACTTTGTTCGCCGGAATGTTGGCGGCCCGACCGTGCAGGGTCAGCAGTTCGCCGTTGTCGATGCCGGGGTGGCCGACCCATTCGTATCCGCAGCGGGTGACCAACTCATTGAAACCTTCCAACCAGCCCAGGCCGCCACGACCATTGAGTTCGATGAAGGACGGATTGACCACCTCCTTGACCGGCGAATCCCAACCCATGCGCACATCGCCCACCGAGGCCTGCAACACGTTCATCCCGCGAGTCGGCACCACCGAGAGTTTCATCGTGCCGTTATCGATATCGACAATGCTGACGCCCTCCTGCCGACCGCCGTGCAAGGTGCGCAGAGTGACGCTGAAGGGTTTGTCGGCTTGTATGCCGAGCTGCTGGCTGGTGACCTGCCAGTTCTGGGCAGCTTTGTCGGTGTCGAGCAGGACGTAATCCCAGGCCATGGCGTGGGAGGCAGCGGACAGTGTGCTGAGGGCGATGAGGAGTTTGAGCGGGGTCATGGCGGTAGCCTTTCTTGGAGTTGTAGCGGTTTTATAAACTCGATGAAACGTTTCAGCAAGCTTAAAAAGCTAAACACCGCAGGTATCCACCAACATAGCGCTGAGAGAGATTGGAGGATTGAGTAGGTGCTATCGCGAGCAGATTTGACCGAAAAAGGGGGTTGAGCGGCATGGGCTTCAACATATCCGGCCGGAGTGGTTTGAACCATTTGCTAGCTAGAGGTAATCGCAAATAGTTTTTTGCACAAATAGGCATCCTCCCTTGGAATGAAATCTTCAGGTTTTTCATTGCAGGAAAATGCTTCGAAAAGGTGGTTGATAATTTTCTTCGCCTGGTCCGTAGAAAGGATACGCGTGTCTATCAGGTCAAGAAGAGCCTCGGCTATCTCGTTTAAACTAATGCAGTATTCTTCAGCAGCAATCCTAAGCAGTGCTCGCATTTCCCAATATTTACCATCTGAACTTACGTTATTTATCAGAAACTTAAGTGGTTCTTCCAAAATTTCAAAAGGATAAATCTTTTGATACCTGTCGCAGTACTCTATAAGATCCCGCTTAACTTTCACGCCATCAGATTCTTGAAAGCCAGCCTCTAACAGCGCATTAATTTTCGTATTAGATATCCAGTTTTTCATCGCGGAGTCCATCTTAGTTATCGCTTATTCCAGGGAGAGCCCGCAATTTCTGGTTGAAATTCGCCGATCAAATACCCATCTTCTAAAAAATCCGCAATCACCCCTCATCAAACCCCATGCCGCTCCACCAAAAAATTCACAAACGCCCTCACCCGCGCCGGCATCGCCCCTCCCCCCACAAACACCGCATGAATCGGCTCCACATCCCCCGGGTTATACTCCTCCAGCAACACCACCAACTCCCCCCGCCTCACCTCCTCCACCACACTGAACGCCCCAATCCGTGCAATCCCCGCCCCCAGCTTCGCCAACTGCGCCAACGCCTCCCCACTATTGCCTTCAATCGTTCCCGCCACTTTCAACGAAAACTCCCGCCCGTCCACCCGAAACGGCCAGTCAGGCGCCGCCCGGCGGAAGTTGAAACGCAGGCAGTTGTGGTTGAGTAAATCCTGCGGCACGACCGGGGTGCCGTGGCGCGCGAGGTAGTCGGGTGAGGCGACGATCACCTGGCCGGTGGAGCCGATGTGGCGGGCGGTCAGAGGGCTGTCGACGAGGGGGCCGAAGCGGATGGCGACGTCGGCCTGGCCGCCGAGGATGTCCACGACTTCATCGCCGAGCATCAGGTCGACGACGATGGCGGGATAGCGGGCGCTGAAGGCGGCGATCAGCGGCACGATGGTCATACGGCCATGGGCCAGGGCGGCGCTGACTCGCAGGCGGCCGCGGGGGGCGCCTTGGTCGGTGATGGCGTCTTCGACTTCGGCCATGTCCGCAAGGATGCGCCGGGCGCCGCGCAGGTAGGCTTCGCCTTCGGCGGTGAAGGTGATGGCGCGGGTGGTGCGCAGCAGCAGCCGGGTACCGATGCGTCGTTCGGTGCGGGTGATGATGCGGCTGATGGACGATGGCGTCAGCCCAAGGGCTCGCGCAGCGCCCGACAGGCTGCCGTGCTCGGCGACCATGGCGAACACTTCCATCTCTCCCGAGCGACCACCGATGTCCATTTGTGCCTCCTGCGCAAAGCTGTAGTTCCCAACCAAGGGCTACTGCTGAAAAAGGCTGGATTGTAGCATTTGACACATAGATGAGGAGTCAACCATGCGTATCAATCCCCCCCTTGTAGCCTTGTCCATCGGTGCCTTTGGCATCGGGGTCACGGAGTTCGCACCCATGGGCATGTTGCCCGGTATTGCCGCCGATCTTGGCGTATCCATTCCCGCCGCGGGGCTGTTGGTGAGCGCCTATGCCATGGGCGTGCTGATCGGCGCGCCGATCATGACCCTCGCCACGGCCAGGGTGCCACGCCGTTACCTGCTGATCGGGCTGATGGCGATTTTCACCCTGGGTAATCTGCTCTCGGCGTTGGCCACCAACTACCAGACCTTGATGATTGCCAGGCTGGTGACGTCGCTGAACCACGGGGCATTCTTCGGCATTGGCTCGATTGTGGCCGCGAGCGTGGTCGCGCCGGAGAAACGTGCGGGGGCGGTCGCGGCGATGTTCCTGGGACTGACCCTGGCGACCATTGGCGGTGTGCCCCTGGCCACCTGGTTTGGCGAGAACTTTGGTTGGCGCACGGCGTTCTGGGGCATCAGCGGGTTAGGTGCAGTGGTGATGGCGGCGCTGTGGTGGGCATTGCCCAATGCTCCCGCGCCGAAAGGTGGCAGCCTGATGGCCGAAATCCGCGTACTGGGGCGCGGGCCGGTGCTGGCTGCGCTGGCGCTGACCGTGGTGGGTTCCAGTGCAATGTTCACGGTGTTCACCTATATCGCACCGATTCTGCGTGACGTCACCCACGCCTCGACCAACTTCGTCACCGGCATGCTCGTGCTGTTCGGTATCGGCCTGACCCTGGGTAATGTGTGGGGAGGCAAGTCTGCGGACCGTTCGGTGGACCGTACCTTGATCACCTCCCTGGTGGTGTTGATCGCCGTGCTGCTGGCCTTCTCGGTGCTGATGCAATGGCCGCTGCCTGCTGCCGTGTCGATCCTGCTATGGGGAGCCGCGAGTTTTGCCTTGGTGCCGCCCTTGCAGATGCGAGTGATGGAGGCTGCCAAGGATGCGCCTAACCTGGCCTCCGCGATGAACATCGGCGCATTCAATTTCGGTAATGCGATTGGCGCCGCGTTGGGTGGCGCGGTGATCAACGCCGGGCTGGGCTACCCGGCCATTTCCCTGGCAGGTGCGCTGATGGCGGGCCTGGGTTTGCTGATGGTGCTGGGTTTGAGCTGGCGTTCGCGGCATACCCGGTCACGCACTTGCGGGGACATCCGCTTGCCGGCGATAGTGGACGAGCGCGCTTAAACCAGGAGAACGGCCCATGACCCGCGACCAACTCGCCAACTTCTACCAAGGCTATATCGATTGTCTGAACCGTCAGGATTGGCAGCACCTGGGCGATTTTGTCCATCCTGATGTGACCTACAACGGCAGCCCGGTTGGCCTGGAGGGCTACCGGGCGATGCTGGAGCGCGACTTCCGGGAAATCCCCGACCTGGTGTTCCGCATTCAGCTGTTGGTTGCCGACCCGCCGACCGTCGCCAGTCGGCTGAACTTCAGGGTCAGTCCCAGGGGCGAGTTTTTCGGGCTGCCGATCAACGGCACGACGGTCGTGTTTGACGAAAACGTTTTCTATGAATGCGTCGACGGGAAATTCGCTCGCGTCTGGTCGGTGATCGATAAGGCAGCGGTCGCCCATCAGCTGAAAGGGAACGCCGGCTGACAGGGCGGCACCCTCGTCTAGACTTCATACTCCTATCAACCCGAGGAGTTTGCGATGAACAACAAAAATACCATCTGCCTCTGGTACAACGGCGATGCCCTGGAGGCGGCGACCTTCTACGCCAAGACCTTCCCCGACAGCAAAGTGAACGCGGTGCACTACGCCCCTGGCGACTACCCCTCCGGTAAACAGGGCGATGCATTGACGGTGGAATTCACCGTCATGGGCATCCCGTGCATCGGCCTGAACGGCGGTTCGGCGTTCAAGCACAGCGAGGCGTTTTCTTTTCAAGTATCCACGGACGACCAGGAGGAAACCGATCGGTTATGGGATGCCATCGTTGGCAATGGTGGAAAGGAAAGCGCCTGCGGCTGGTGCAAGGACAAATGGGGCCTGTCATGGCAGATCTCGCCACGGGTGTTGGTCGATGCGGTGACCAGCAAGGACACCGCCGTCGCCAAGCGTGCGTTTGAGGCGATGATGAAGATGACCAAAATCGACATAGCGACTATCGAAGCTGCCATTGCCGGTGACTGATGTGGGAGCGGCACGAGCTTTAGCGAGGCCGCGATGGCGGTGGGTCAGCCACTACAAATGCCAGCAGTGCCGCCGCCATCGCAGCCTCGCTGGGGCTCGACAGCTCCCACATATGCTCTTCATCGGGCTCCCACATTAGGCCCGCCTCGCGTCACCCATGCGCCAAAAAAAGTCATGCATCGGACCGCCAGGTTGCGACCTGGGCGATACCGGCCTATGTTCGAAGTCATGCCTTTTGCTGTCCCCCTACCCTACGCCCATCCCGTAACCAGGTGACGACATGCCCACACCTTCACGCCCCGCCGTGCTTGAGCTGATCGGTAACACACCGCTGGTCAAGGTCAGCCGCTTCGACACTGGCCCTTGCACATTGTTTCTCAAGCTTGAATCACAAAACCCCGGGGGGTCGATCAAGGACCGCATTGGCCTGGCGATGATCGACGCCGCCGAGCGCGACGGGCGCCTGCGTCCTGGTGGCACCATCATCGAAGCCACCGCCGGCAATACCGGCCTGGGCCTGGCGCTGGTGGGCCGGGCCAAGGGTTACCGGGTGGTGCTGGTGGTGCCCGACAAGATGTCCACGGAAAAAGTCCTGCACCTCAAGGCCATGGGCGCAGAGGTGCATATCACCCGCTCCGATGTGGGCAAGGGCCATCCCGAGTATTACCAGGACGTTGCTGCACGCCTGGCCAAGGATATTCCGGATTCCTTCTTCGCCGACCAGTTCAACAACCCGGCCAATCCCCTGGCCCACGAGACCAGCACCGCGCCGGAGATCTGGGCGCAGACCCAGCATGATGTCGACGCGATTGTGGTGGGCGTCGGCTCGGCCGGAACCCTTACTGGCCTGACCCGCTTTTTCAAGCGCGTGCAGCCAGAGCTCGCCATGGTACTGGCCGATCCGGTGGGTTCGGTGATGGCCGAATACAGCCGCAGCGGTCAGCTGGAAACCCCCGGTTCCTGGGCCGTGGAAGGCATCGGCGAGGACTTCATCCCCTCGATTGCCGACCTCTCCAGTGTGCGCCACGCCTACTCCATCAGTGATGAAGAAAGCTTCGACCACGCCCGCCAGTTGCTCAAGGCCGAAGGCATTCTCGGCGGCTCGTCCACCGGCACCCTGCTCGCCGCCGCCCTGCGCTACTGCCGTGAGCAAACCGAGCCCAAGCGTGTGGTGACCTTCGTCTGCGACACCGGCACGCGGTACTTGTCGAAGGTTTACAACGACCAATGGATGAACGACGCCGGCCTGTTGCAGTACAAGCACTACGGCGACCTGCGCGACCTGATCGCCCGCCGCTTCGAAGACGGCCGCGTGATCAGCGTCAGCCCCGATGACACCCTGCTCACCGCCTTCCAGCGCATGCGCCTGGCGGACGTGTCGCAACTGCCGGTGCTGGTAGACGGCCAACAGCTGGTGGGCGTCATCGATGAGTCCGACATCCTGCTGGGCCTGCACCACGACGCCGCGGATTTTTCCATGACCGTCGCCAGCGCCGTGACCGACACCTTGCACACCCTGGCCCCCAGCGCCAGCCTGGCCGAACTGCAGGCAGAACTGGATCGCGGCCTGGTCGCCATCATTGCTGACACCTCAGGCTTCCATGGCCTGATTACCCGCGTCGACCTGCTTAACCACCTACGGAGATCCCTTGCATGAGTCAGCCCGATAACAGCGCGTTTGCCACCCGTGTGATCCACGCCGGGCAGTCACCCGACCCGACCACGGGCGCGCTGATGCCGCCGATCTACGCCAACTCCACCTACCTGCAAGACAGCCCCGGTGTGCACAAGGGCTTCGACTACGGCCGCTCCCACAACCCCACGCGCTTTGCCCTGGAACGCTGCGTGGCGGACCTTGAAGGCGGCAGCCAGGCGTTTGCGTTTGCCTCGGGGCTGGCGGCGATTTCCACGGTGCTGGAACTGCTGGATGCCGGCGCGCATGTCGTCTCGGGTAATGACCTGTATGGCGGCACGTTCCGGCTGTTCGACAAGGTACGCCAGCGCAGCGCCGGGCACCGTTTCAGCTATGTCGACCTGAGCGATTTGCCGGCCTTTGAAGCGTCGTTGCAGGACGACACGCGCATGGTCTGGGTCGAGACCCCGAGCAATCCGCTGCTGAGTCTCACCGACCTGCGCGCCGTTGCGCGCATCTGCCGTGCCCGCGGGATTATCTGCGTGGCCGACAACACCTTCGCCAGCCCGTGGATCCAGCGGCCGCTGGAGCTGGGTTTCGATATTGTGGTGCACTCCACTACCAAGTACCTCAATGGGCATTCCGATGTGATCGGCGGTATCGCCGTGGTGGGCGACAACCCTGATCTGGCAGAACGCTTGGGCTTCCTGCAGAACTCAGTGGGCGCCATTGCCGGGCCGTTCGACGCGTTCCTGACCTTGCGCGGGGTAAAGACCCTGGCGCTGCGCATGGAGCGCCATTGCAGCAATGCCCTGGACCTGGCCACCTGGCTGGAACAGCAGCCACAGGTATCGCGTGCTCACTACCCAGGCTTGAAATCCCACCCACAGCACGAGTTGGCAAAACAACAGATGCGCGGGTTTGGCGGGATGATTTCGGTGGATTTGAACAGCGACCTGGCCGGTGCAACGCGCTTCCTGGAAAACGTCAAGATCTTCGCCCTGGCCGAGAGCCTGGGGGGCGTGGAAAGCCTGATCGAACACCCGGCGATCATGACCCATGCGAGCATCCCGGCGGCGACGCGGGCGCAGTTGGGGATTGGCGATGGGTTGGTGCGGTTGTCGGTGGGGGTTGAAGATGTGGAGGATCTGCGCGCGGATCTGGCCCAAGCCCTGGCGCACATCTAACGCAAACATCGAGCAACATGTGGGAGGGGGCTTGCTCCCGATAGCGGTGCATCAGTCAGCTTATTTGCAACTGACCCACCGCTATCGGGAGCAAGCCCCCTCCCACATTGAACGCAGAATCAGCTCGAAATTATGTTGGTGCGGGTTGAGGATCTGCGCAAGGATTTGGCCCAAGCCCTGGCGCACATCTAACGCCAAACATCGAGCAACATGTGGGAGGGGGCTTGCTAGGTATCAGCAGCGCAACTGACCCACCGCTATCGGGAGCAAGCCCCCCTGAACGCAGAATCAGCTCGAAATTATGTTGGTGCGGGTTGAGGATCTGCGCAAGGATTTGGCCCAAGCCCTGGCGCACATCTAACGCCAAACATCGAGCAACATGTGGGAGGGGGCTTGAACTGGTCAAGTAATCTTGGACACTGATTAAGGTTCACGCCGCCAACCTTTCCTTCGAGACCGGCGACCGGTAGTCGTTGTAGCTATGAGGTCTGCTGATGTTGTAGCGCGAGACATAGCGCTGCACGTCTGCTCGGGCCTCATGTTCGAGTTTGTAACCCGCTTCAGGCACCCACTCCGACTTCAAACTGCCAAAGAAACGCTCCATTGGAGCGTTGTCCCAGCACTCGCCTTTACGACTCATGCTTTGCCTAAATCCATGTTTCAGCAGCAAATTTCTGAATTTATGACTGGTGTACTGACAACCTTGGTCAGAATGAAACAACACATCCTGAGGATGGCCACGTAGCTCCACTGCCATGCCTAGTGCTTCGCAGGTCAGGTTGGCATCGAAATCATCGAGAACGACCAGCCTACGATCCTGCGAGCTTTATAGATCCAAAATAGGCTGCGCAGTACATCCACCGCTTGCCGACCTTATGTAAGTCACGTCGCCACACCACACCTGATTAACCGCCGTCACGTCAAATTTCCGCTTGAGCATGTGCGGCGCTACCAAAGCCTCCACGCCCGGCGACTTGTACTTATGGCGCCTGCGCTGACGACTAGCGATGCCAGCTTCACGCACAACCGCGAGCCATGTAACGTCCGATACGATGCCCTTTGGCTTGTAGCCCTTGGACAAAGTACGTGCGCCGGCCGACTCTGACGCCTTGTGGTGCCTGACCAGCGCGGCTTTGAGCTTGTCCCGTTCGGGATTTGCTCTGCCTTTGCGCTGGCGCCAAGTGTAGAAGCTACTGCGGTTGATCCCAAACACCCGACAACACCTTTAACGCCGTACTGCTCGTCCAGCTCATCGATCAGCGTGAATGATCTTTGGCGTCCAGCAGAGAGCACTGGGCTTTTTAGGATTTCGATATCCAGGTCTTTCTTCTAAGCAGAGCTTTGAGCCTCTGGATTTCTCGTTGATCAGCGGTAATCGCCTTGGCCCCTACCGGAGTCGAGCCCAAGCGTTCTTTTTGCACTTGATCGATCCAGCGGCGTAGGGCTGTGGGGCCGATATCCAGGCTGGCACAGACCTCAGTAACCGGCTGGCCTTCATCCAGCACCATGCTGGCAGCCTTGAGCTTGAACTCACTCGAATAAGATTTACGCATATCCAAACACCTCATATTTGGGCGCTATCATAGCGCCCGATTGAAGTGTCCAAAATCATTAGGCCAGTTCAGCTTGCCCCCGATGGCGGTGCATCAGTCAGCTTATTTGCAACTGACCCACCGCTATCGGGAGCAAGCCCTCTCCCACATTGAACGCAGAATCAGCTCGAAATTATGTTGGTGCGGGTTGAGGATCTGCGCGCGGATCTGGCCCAAGCCCTGGCGCACATCTAACGCCAAACATCGATCAACATGTGGGAGGGGGCTTGCCCCCGATGGCGGTGCATCAGTCAGCTTATTTGCAACTGACCCACCGCTATCGGGAGCAAGCCCCCTCCCACATTGAGTGCGCAATCAGCTCGAGATTACGTTGGCCCGCGCCGCATGCAGCTTCTTATAGCTGTCAATCAGCCGCAAATGCCGATCCAGTCCTTCCAGCTTCATGCTGGTCGGCGTCAATCCATAGAACCGCACACTGCCGTCCACCGAGCCGATCACCGCATCCATGCGCTCGTTGCCAAACATGCGCCGGAAGTTGGCTTCGTAGTCGGCCAGCTCCAGGTCGTCATCCAGCTCCATCTCCAACACTGCGTTCATCGCCTGGTAAAACAGGCCACGCTCGGCGGTGTTGTCGTTGTACTGCAGGAACATCTCCACGCATTCCTTGGCCTCTTCACACTGCTTCAAGGCCAGGAAGATCAGCAGCTTCAGCTCCAGGATGGTCAGTTGGCCCCACGCGGTGTTGTCGTCGAACTCGATGCCGATCAGGGTAGTGATATCGGTGTAGTCATCCAGCTCGCTTTCGATCAGGCGCTCGACCAGTGCCTGCAACTCGTCCTCATCGAGGCGGTGCAGGTTGAGGATGTCTTCGCGGAAAAACAGCGCCTTGTTGGTGTTGTCCCAGATCAGGTCGTCCACCGGGTAGATTTCCGAGTAGTCCGGTACCAGGATACGGCAGGCGGTGGCGCCCAGGTGTTCGTACACCGCCATGTAGCTCTCCTTGCCCATGCCTTCGAGGATGCCGAACAGCGTCGCGGCCTCCTGGGCGTTGGAATCTTCGCCGTGGCCGGAGAAGTCCCACTCGACGAATTCATAATCGGACTGGGCACTGAAGAAGCGCCACGACACCACACCGCTGGAGTCGATAAAGTGCTCGACGAAGTTGTTCGGCTCAGTGACCGCCTGGCCTTCGAAGGTCGGCTGCGGCAGGTCGTTCAAGCCTTCGAAGCTGCGGCCTTGCAGCAGCTCGGTGAGGCTGCGCTCCAACGCCACTTCCAGGCTTGGGTGCGCGCCGAACGAGGCGAACACGCCACCGGTGCGTGGGTTCATCAAGGTCACGCACATCACCGGGAACTCACCGCCCAGGGACGCATCCTTGACCAGCACCGGGAAGCCCTGGGCTTCCAGGCCCTGAATGCCGGCGAGGATGCCAGGGTATTTGGCCAACACTTCGGCCGGTACGTCCGGCAGCGCGAATTCGCCTTCGATGATTTCGCGCTTCACCGCCCGCTCGAAAATCTCCGACAGGCACTGCACCTGGGCTTCGGCCAAGGTGTTGCCGGCGCTCATACCGTTGCTCAGGTAGAGGTTTTCGATCAGGTTGGAAGGGAAATACACCACTTCACCGTCGGACTGGCGCACAAACGGCAACGAGACAATGCCGCGGGCTTCGTTACCGGAATTGGTGTCGAACAGATGTGAGCCGCGCAGCTCGCCATCGCGGTTGTAAATCTTCAGGCAGTAGGCATCGAGGATTTCACTCGGCAATTCGTCGTTTTTGCCCGGCTGGAACCAGCGCTCATCCGGGTAATGCACGAACGGCGCATTGGCCAGCTCCTCGCCCCAGAACTGGTCGTTGTAGAAGAAGTTGCAGTTGAGCCGTTCGATGAACTCGCCCAGCGCCGACGCCAGGGCGCCCTCCTTCGTTGCGCCTTTGCCGTTGGTAAAGCACATCGGCGAATGGGCATCGCGGATATGCAGCGACCAGACGTTGGGCACGATATTGCGCCACGAAGCGATCTCGATCTTCATGCCCAGGCCGGCGAGGATCGCGGACATGTTGGCGATGGTCTGCTCCAGCGGCAGGTCCTTGCCGGCGATGTAGGTGCCGGCCTCAGACGTCGAGTTGGGCATCAGCAATGCCTGGGCGTCGGCGTCGAGATTCTCTACCTCTTCAATCACAAACTCCGGCCCGGCCTGCACCACCTTCTTCACGGTGCATCGGTCGATGGAACGCAGGATGCCCTGGCGATCCTTGTCGGAGATATCCGTAGGCAGCTCGACCTGGATCTTGAAAATCTGGTTGTAGCGGTTTTCCGGGTCGACGATGTTGTTCTGCGACAGACGAATATTCTCCGTGGGAATATTGCGCGTCTGGCAGTACAACTTCACAAAGTACGCCGCACACAACGCCGACGAAGCCAGGAAGTAATCGAATGGCCCCGGTGCCGAACCATCGCCCTTGTAGCGGATGGGCTGGTCGGCAATGACCGTGAAGTCATCGAACTTGGCTTCAAGCCGAAGGTTGTCGAGAAAGTTGACCTTAATTTCCATGCGGGCACACCAGAATAACGAGCTAAACGAATTGGCCGCCATTATGAAGATTTTCGCCGGGAAGTCTCAGGGTTTTGCGTGTGGGCTGCCGATCGGTGTCGCTATGCCAGCAGCCTGTGGCCCCTGGCATAGCATTGCGCCAGGCTAAGGCTGGCTTGAGCTCAGGCGTCGCGCCAGGCTCGTGCGGTTGATGGTCAGCTCACTGCTGACGTCCGGCCCGTGATAGACCATGGACGTTTCGTGGTGCACGTAATCACCCGAACGTGCGGCGCTCAACCAGTTGAATGAGCCGACGCAAAGTAATTCCTCATCGGCCATCACCAGCTTGCTGTGCACCTTGTTGACCACACGCACCTGTACGGCATGGTGTTTGAGCGCCGCAACCGCCTCCTTGAATTCAGCGATTTTGCCCGGGTTGCCTTCGGACCTGCCGGGGTTGATGTCGGTGTTGAAGCGCAAGTCGGTGTAGACCGTCACCGGCACGCCCCGCTGCACCGTGCCGACCATTGCATCCAAGGCGCCGCTTTCGCGCATCCCGCGCAACTTGACCCAAGGCGTCACGATCTGCACCTGCTGGCGTGCCGTTTCCAGGGTGCGCAACAGGAACCGGTCATGCTCGGCAAATTCATGCAGGTGGCTCAAGCCGGTGCGCGCCGTGAGCAGGTCCACCCGGGGCTGGAAGTCGAACGCCAATGCGTTTTCCGGGCTGTGCAACAGGTACTGGGCCAGGCGACCACGAGGCTTACTGGCGGGTATCTGGCTGAACAGGTCCATGTCGCCGAACACCAGGAAACTGTCTTTGGCGCGAGATACAGCCACGTTCAACATGCTGTCCCGACGGTCGATAAACGCGCCGTCGGCGTGCTTGGAGTACACCGCCGAGAAAATCACCACGGGCCGCTCGGCGCCCTGGAAAGAATGCACCGTGCCGACGGTCATTTCACCGTCGAGCTTGCCGGTGCGAATGCCCAATGCGCTGCACGCCTCGATGATCGCTCGGGTCTGGGCGCCGAAGGGGGTTATCACCCCAAGAATCTCCCAGAGCGCTTTGTCGTAGCGCTCAACGAGCTGCTGTTCGTTGGCCTTGATCCAGGCAGCAATGGTCTGTGCCTCAAGCAGGTTATGACGGCTGCCACCCTGTTTCTGCTGGCACATCCCGTCGATATGCAGGTAGCCCAGCCCAGGCAAGCCACCTTCGGGCTTGGCGCCCCGGCGCGGTTGCAGCTTGCCCTTGTAGCAGAGGGCATTGCAGTAATCGATGATCGAGTCATAGCAACGGCGGTGTTCGTAGAGGTAAAGGCCGCGCGCCAGGTCAGGGTCGTAGTGATAGCGGCTGGTCGACTGCGCAATCGCCATGACGCTGCCATTGGCGGCGCTGCGCCCGCTGTCACAGAACGCCTCGTAATCGTCGTCCACGCTGCTGCGTGACAACAGCCCGGCGCTGAGCAAATTGCCGATATCCACTGCTGCCGGGATCGACCAGATGGGTTCGATCTGCTGAGTGTCGCCGATCACCAGAGCTTGCCTGGCCAGGGCGAAAGACGGCGCCGCCACTTCGGGGAGCACCTGCCCCGCTTCGTCGACGATCAGCAGGTCGATGAAATTCAGCGCATAGTCTTTGACATAACCATCGCCATCACGACGGCTGCACGACAGTTCGCCCGGTAATCGGTGGAATGTCGCGACCACACAGGGCGTGAGCTTCATCCAGCGCCGCCAGTTTTTTTCCAGGGTCTTGCGGCCATTTTTTTTACGGTTTTTGAGGATCAGCGGCAACTCCTCGGCGACTTCCATCAACCAACGCCCCTCCCAATAATGGGTGGTCAGCAGGAAGGTCTCGAAGCGCAACGAAGTGTCCGCCCAGGCGTCGCAGTCCTCCAGCGTCACCTGTGCGGCAGGCTTGCCGGCCGCGCCGGGCAATACGCCAATCACCGCCTGCCAGTTCAACAGCTCGCGCTGTTCGTCGCGCAGCAACTCATCTACCCGTTCCCGCTGGGCTTGGAGTGTTCTCAGGCTTTGCGCGGCGTGGCTCACGGCGGCGGTCAGACGGCGCTCCATGTCATGCACATCGACGGCGCTTTGCAGCTCAGTGTCTGCCTCATCGACGTGAAGCTTGGCCAGGCGCAAGCGCTTGGCGGCAATCGGGCCGAACCAGCCAAACAGCGTGTAGATCAACGATTCATGGGCCAGGTAGTGCTTGAAGTCTTTCAAGCGTGCCTGGGTGTTCGCCAGCTGTTCAGTCTGCAACCGCTGCTGGGTTTCAAGGCGGCCGATGGCCGCCCGTGGATCATTGCCGAGCAGATCCTGAATAGCTTTGCGGGCAGCCACCAGCCGTGGCCAAGTGTGTTCGATCGCGGCGAGTTGCTGCTGGCGCAGGCGAATTTCGGCCTGGAGCTTGTCCACGGTATTTTTCAGCGTGGGTTGCGGGTCGCCAGCAAAAGCCATCGCCGCGCGGCCCAGGTAAGCCTGCTGGGCCTTGTCGAGATAGGCGTGCGACTCAAGCTCAAGGAAGAAGCTCTTGGTCTGGTAAGTGCGCGCCATCTCCGCTTCCGCCGAGGCCTTGGGAAAGTAAGCGCCGAAGCTATTGATGTCGGGCAACCAGCGCCCGGCGAAGGGCCCGGTGCCCGCGGCGAAGTCTTTACCGAACGCCTTGATGATATTGGTGACCGCTTGATTGTTCGTCGAGCTGGCGACAATCACCGGCGGTTCGCCGCCCTCTGCGGCAGCCTTGGCCCAGAGCGAAGCCACCACGGACAGGACCAAGGTGGTTTTCCCGGTGCCCGGGGGCCCGTTGACCGCCAGTATATCCCCGGCGTTCCCGGCCAAAAGGTGCGCCAGGCTGTCGCGCTGGGCAGGCGCCAGCGCGTATTCGTCACCGGCATGCCCGCGTCGGCTGGCGAACAGGCTGTTGGCCGCAAGGCACGGCTCATCGGCGGTGGACCCACGCTGTGCAAAGCGCTCGAACAATGGCACATCGGGTTTGCTGGCACGCAGGTGATCGTAGAGCGCAACGATGTTGAAGCTGAAACCGTCAGCCTTCTGCTCCTTGAACAGGTAACAGTAGTTGACCGGGTCGAAGCCGTCTTCCACACCGTCCCAAGCGTTGCACACCGTGTGGAACATGTTCTTGCAGTAGCGCAGGTAGCTGATCCACTTTTCGCGATACTGCTCCGGGTCCACGTCGGTACCGGAGGCAGGCGGTTCGAACCGGGGCGCCTCTTGGGTGGCCAGAAAGCGGTCCAAGTCGTACTGCGCCCCGAGGGTGAAATTGTCATGATCCAACGGCTCGAGGATGTCACGCGGCACCAACGCCGGCCCGGTCGCGTAGATGCGCCCGTCGCGGGTGACCGACACACGGCAAAGAATCGGTGTGATGAACGCCGGCAACCCATTGCGCGCCTTGCGGTGTTCCGGACGCGAGGCATAGACAAACGGTCGTAAGGTCACGTCGACGTGCAGTAACTGCGCTGGTTCGCCGGCAAATAGCAGCTCCACCTGCTCAGCCGGCAAACAGCCCGCGGCCAGGGCGGCCATGGGCGAGACCGTATAGGCTTTGACATGGCTGTTGAATAAAGCGCCATTGCCGTTTTCGGCATCGGCCAGGGAGTTTCGCCAGTAGTTCGCGAGCTTCAGAGAATAATCGTTCATCGTCCTGATTCATGCAGACCGTGACTCACTGTCACAGCCGGTGGCTGGGGAATTGAGAACGAGGGTAGCGTTTCAGCAGCCAGATGGCCAATCCAGAGCCGTTCGCTGATTGCCTGGCGCTCAGCAAGCGCCGAGGGTCAGGGCGATCTTCTGTGGGAGCAAGCCCCCTCCCACATTTAGATTGCGCCAGGCCAGTTGAATAACGGTCAAGCGTCAAACTGCCATTGGCCCGTCATATTTTCGAACAGGCCACTGTATAAGCCCCGCATCGGCTGATATGTTTCGCGCCTCACCCGCAAAAGGACAGGCCATGGAACCGTTAGCGACGAACGCTGCACTGGTGATCGTCGGGGTCATCACCAATAACTCCGTGGAGGCCACCGTGCGCTCAGGCGGCAACCTGGGGTTTGATGTGATCGTGGCGGCGGACGCCTGTTTTACTTTCGACCAAACCGACTTGTCGGGACGCCTGTGGCCGGCTGAAGATGTACACGCGTTGTCGCTCAGTAACCTGGCGATGGACTATGCCCGGGTGTTCCAGACCAGCGAGATCCTGGCGAATCATTAACAAGGAAGCGGATATGCATCAGGGCAAGCGTATTGTGGTGATTGGCGCCGGTATCGTGGGGGCTTCACTGGCCTATCACCTCGCCAGCAAGGGCGCGAATGTGACGGTGGTCGAGGCCGGCGAAGTCGCGTCCGGGGTCACGGCCACCTCGTTTGCCTGGCTCAACACGACCCACGACGCACCCGACCCCATTGCCGCTTTGCGCAGCGCAGCAATTGACGCGTATCACCGCCTGGAGCATGAGCTGCCCGCCGTGAAAATTCGCTGGACAGGCGCCCTGTGTTACGGCGCAGACATTCAGCCTGGGGCGGATTCACGGATCACTCGCCAGCGTATCCAGGCACTTGAGCCGCGTTTGAGAAACCCGCCTGAACAGGCCCAATTCAAAGCCGAAGAAGGTGCACTCGACGCGGTACACACCACCCATGCCTTAATGGAAGGTGCCCAGGCCCACGGTACCACGCTGCTGACACACACCCAGGTGTTGGGTTTCAGGATGCACGGCTCACAGGTCACCGGCGTTGAAACCAGCCTGGGCGTCATCGATACCGACGTGGTGGTGCTCGCAGCCGGCACCGGGATCCCAGCGCTGACGAAGCTGTTGGGTATGCCCCTGCCGATTGAAGCCTCTCCCGCGATCTTTATCCGCTACAACGCCCCACCCGGCATCGTGCGCACGCTTATTTCCAACCCTGCAATGGAGGTGCGCGAAAGTGCAGAGGGGATCTGGCTGGCAGCCGAAGACTATCTGGGCGACGCCCCGGAAAACCAGGCGGCCGCCATCGCTCGGCGCACCGCCCAGGCTATTGCGGGTGAACTCGAAGGGGTCACGTTCATCGAGCCACAATTGGCCTGCGTCGGGCTGCGGCCCATCCCGGCCGATGGCATTCCGATCATTGGCCATTTGCCAGGCATCAGCGGTGTGTACGTCTGCGCGATGCATCCTGGCGTGACGCTGGCAGCCATCGTGGGGCGTCTTGCCAGCGAAGAGATCATGGAGGATAGGGTCTGCCCTGCCCTGGCGCCTTGTCGGCCCGAGCGGTTCTTCCAAGCTTAAAACGGTTAGAAGGCGCCGGCCTCCTCGAGCATTTCCACCAGCCCCTGCGGCCACACCGTGTCCGTCGTAGTGCGCAGTTCCTCTGCCGACCACCAACGATGATCCGCCATCACCTGGGTCTCTTGCGCCGTCCACTCGGCCCTGGACAGCGCCTCGCTGGGCGCCTGCACCACGAAGTAGCGCTCGACCGCCAGCACGGTTTCGCCGCTGGGCAGCATCAATTCAAAGCTACTTTCTGCTACAGACTCTCCAACGCTGCTGACAGTGATGCCAGTCTCTTCGCGCAGTTCACGGATTGCGGCGCTGTGATAGGTTTCCCCGGCTTCAACGCCACCGCCCGGCGTGGCCCAGTAATTCCTGCCGGCCAATGCGCCGTCTTTATGCACGAAGCGGAACAGTAGCACCTGCCTGGCGGGGTTTATAACTAGTAGTCTCGCAGCATTACGTACACGCATCTGATTGATCCGTTCTTCATCAAAAGTGACCGCCATTCTAAGGGGTCGACGTCTTCCAGGTAAGTAATGTACCGGTTTACCTGGTGAATAGAGCACGTGCAGCTTTCGAATAGAGCTCAGTTCAAATAAGCATAAAAAACTGTGACTTTTCACAGGTTCATTTCACAACAACCCGGTGCAAGCTAAGTGGGCAGAAAGTAGAAAAATTGAGCTAAAAATGCTTATTTACGTATTCTTCGTTTATCTGGTTAGGAGGTTATTCCAAATGCGCTTTGCCAATATTTGCATGACTATTTCTTCCGTACTCTTTGCCTTGGCTTTTTCAAGCATTGCTCAAGCCAACCAATGTGACGACGCGTGGGCCAGTAACAATGGGGCCAGAAACACTTGTAGGCTTAATACCACCGCTTCGATTCCAGAGTCTCCGCCACCAGATCCACAATTTCAACACCACCCTGTTTGTACGCTTCCTTTATCTTGTGAGGCTCCAGGCACCCATCTTGAAGAGCCCGACAAGCCTCGATCCAGAGAAATACAAAACCGTATAGATACTACAACCCAATGGATGTCTTATCAGATTCCAAAACTTCAAAACTGTAACGGTGTGCCGAAATTAGGGTGTTAATGGTTTCAAAGGTAGATACCCTGTTCATTAGAGGGTAGTACGCTTGCAAACCTTTATCTGCAGCCAAATCGCAATGGGTGTTGCGTAGGATTATCCTATGCAATATCCAGTTGCCCTCATGCCCGCCTATCACTGCCTTGAACCATCCAACTCAAAAACACCCGCAGCCGCGTGGAAAACACCTCGCACTCAGCGCTGGGGTTACGCGCTTCAAACAGGAAGTACGCGATTTGCACGCGCATCGAGGGGTACAGCTGAACAAACAGCGCGACGTACTCTTCCAGGGTGTGCGGCCACATTTGCGCATCGTCTGCGCGCAAGGTGTGAGTGGCCCGGATCAAGGCCCGCGATGCTTCACGCTGCAGGCGATGACGTGCGTGTTCAGTACCGGCCTGTTCGATACGCACGAGATACGCCGTGAGCGCTTGCTCGAAGTCACCATTGACCGCCATGGCGATGGCGCGGGACGGGCGAAACGGGTCGAAGTGCGGTGCAAGGTCTTCGCCCCATACACAGCGGCAATGATGCTTGAGCCAGAAGCCCCAACTGTTGCGGTTTTCCGGTGCCAACACTTGAACGCGATGACCGATATCGAAGTCGATCTTGGTCACTTGCGGATGCCGTTGCTCCAAGGCAGTTCGGGTCGTTTCAATTTGCTCGAGCACCGCGGCATCCGGGGGATCGTTGAGGATCAACGAGAGGTCGAGATCAGAAAAACCGACCTCGGCCTGGCCTCGTGCGACGCTGCCATACAGATAAATCCCATGCAGCCCGAACGCCGCCTGGGACAGGGTTGCGCAGACATCCGCCAGCACGGGCTGGAACTCGATTTGTACGGGAACATCGGCGACGGTGAGGATAAACCCGTCGGCATCGACGCCCGTGCTTTGCAGGAGGGTCACGGGCGATGCACCTCAATCACCAGGCCTTCCTCTTCACTCGGCACACCAAAGTGGCGAGTGATCAGGTCAAATTCGGCGTCAGTCGCAGCAAAGTCATGCTCGCCCTGGGCGTTGCGCGCGTGCAGGCGGGCACGGCAGGTCGCATCGTCCAGTTCCAGATAATGCAGACGGTGGGGCACCTTGGCCGTTTGGGCCAGGCCGAGCAACCACTCACGGTTGGCCAGGGTGTTGGCCGGGAAATCCAGGACCACATTCACGCCGGATTCCAACAGATTGACCACCAGCGGCCCGAGTACACCGCGCACCCGCTGGGCACAGCGCAGGTAGTCGGCGATGGCCTGGATTTCACCGGGGTAAAGACTGGCCAGCCAGTGGTCTTCGCTGAGCACAATGGCTCGGTGCTCGGCGCCCAGGGTCTTGGCGAGGGTGGACTTGCCGGAGGCGATCTTGCCGCACAGCAGATGCAGGGTTGGCATAAGGCGTTTCCTCTTGTCGGCCCGGCAGGATGAATCATGCAGCCGCAGCCGTAAACACATCCAGTTGAATCCTGGTGTACGAGCGAGGTCACCTATAAAGAGACAACAACGCAATGGGGAGACTGTGATGAACCTTGCAATGACACTCTTCAGCCTGTTTGCCGGTTGGATGGCAATTGTGATGTCGATGCTGTGGGGCGTGCTGCGGGTGCTGCACCGGCATCATGCTTAGCACACCGGACGGCCGTTATTTTGTGGTCAAGGGGCAACTGTGGCGCTGTACCAATCCGGCCTTGGATGAGGCAACCCGCCAGCATTGGGTTAATGTACTGATGGATGCACGCCGAGCGGTCAAAGCGGCCAAGGGCGACACTGACGCCCAGGCATTGAAAGCCGCGCGGCAGCAGGTGCAGCATGCCAAGGTGGCATTGGGCGAGCGTGGGCCGGCGTGGTGGCACGACGGCGCTCCGGATTACAACCGCTGCAAAGTCAGCAATACCCCCTACGCGGCATGGTTCGAAAAACATCTCGACACGACCTCCCAGTGAACTTTCTTACAAATGCCATGCTCCTTTCCTATGCGAAGTCAGCGCACCCTGAGCCCAGGGTGCAGAACGATAAGGAGCCGCCACCCCCATGACTACCCTCCCCACTTACCCCGTCGTCAGACCTGGCCCATTGCATGGGACCTTGCTGGCAGGCACCGTGCCGCTGTTTCTCGGGGCCTTGCTCAGTGATATCGCCTACGGCCAGACCTACCAGATCCAATGGGCCAACTTCGCCTCGTGGCTGATCGCCGGGGCGCTGGTGTTCTGCGGTTTTGCCCTGCTGTTTGCGCTGGTCAACCTGGTGCGCGCCGAGCACAAGGGCGGGCGGCCTGTGGCTTACTTCCTGCTGTTGCTGGGCACCTGGGTGCTTGGGCTGGTCAATGCGTTCCAGCATGCCAAGGACGCCTACGCCATGATGCCCACCGGCCTGGTGCTGTCGGCGATTGTCACTGTGATGGCGATCATCGCGACCTGGATCGGCTTGACCAACCTGCGCTCAGGAGTTGCCCGATGAAGCCCCTCAACACACTGACCTTGCTCAGCGCCGCCCTGCTGCTCAGTGCCTGCGGTGGTGAAGGCGAAAAAACCCAGGCCCGCGGCCCCGATCCCAAGCTGCCCGAACAACAAAGCAGCCTGCTGCCGAGCATGAAGATCGCCGAGCCCACCCCATGGGGCGAACAAAAACCCAAGGTGCCCGAAGGCTACAGCGTGACCGCCATCGCCACCGACCTGGCGATCCCGCGCCAGACTCTGGTGCTGCCCAACGGTGACATCCTGGTGGCCGAAGGCCGTGGCGGCAGTGCGGCCAAGCTCAAGCCCAAGGATGTGATCGCCAGCGTGATCAAGGCCCAGGGCAATACCAAGGTCAAGGGCGGCAACCGCATTACCCTGCTGCGCGACGCCGACGGTGACGGTACCTATGAGCTCAAGACGGTGTTCGCCGATAACCTCAACGCACCCTATGGCCTGGCGTTCGCCGACGGCAAACTCTATGTAGCCAACCAGGACGCACTGGTGCGCTTCGACTATGCCGATGGCCAGACCAAGGCCAGCGCCCCGCCCGTCAAAGTCACCGACCTGCCGGCGCAGATCAACCACCACTGGACCAAGTCATTGGCCGTGAGCGACGACGGACGCCAGCTGTATGTGGGGATTGGCTCCAACAGCAACATCACCGAACGCGGCATGGAAGTGGAGATTGACCGCGCCATGGTCTGGCAGATCGACGCGGCCACCGGTGCCCACAGGCCCTACGCAACCGGCTTGCGCAACCCCACGGCGCTGACCATCCAGCCGGGTTCCGGGCAACTGTGGACGGTGGTCAACGAACGCGATGAACTCGGCCCAGACCTGGTGCCGGACTACCTGACCTCGGTGCGCGAAGGTGCCTTCTACGGTTGGCCGTACAGCTACTGGGGCCAGAACGTCGACCCACGCGCACAACCGCAGAACCCGGCCAAGGTGGCCGCGGCGATCAAGCCGGATTACAGCCTGGGCTCCCATGTGGCGGCATTGGGCGTGGATTTTTCCATCCCGGCCATGGGTGAAAAATTCGCCGATGGTGTGTTTGTCGGCGAACACGGCAGCTGGAACCGCGACAATCCGGTGGGCTACAAGGTGATCTTCGTGCCGTTCAGCAATGGCAAGCCCGCTGGCGAGCCCATCGACTTCGCCACCGGATTTCGTGGTGATGATGGCAAAACCCGTGGGCGTCCGGTGGGCGTGACGGTGGACCCCAAAGGTGCGCTGATCATTGCCGATGACCTGGCCAATACGGTTTGGCGAGTCACCCGTAACCGTTAACCGGATATGACAGGGGTGGCGACGCCCCTGTCAGCCGTCACTGTGCAATTGCGCTTGCAGCCACGCCAGCAGCGCTTCGACCTCGCCTCGACTGCCCGCCCCTTGCTGCCTGTAGACCGAAATTGCCTCAGGCAGAAATACGCTTTCAGCGCAGGGCCGGACCAACGCCCCACTCTCGATCAACCGGCTTGCGGTACGACGCCAGCCCATGGCGACACCGTGCCCTTCCACCGCGGCCTGCAACATCAGCGGGTAGCTGTCGAAGGTGGCACTGCGCGCATCCCTGGCCAACACCCGACCGAACACCTGCAGCCACTCATTCCACTCCATCAGGTGCGGAGGTTCGGAGCTATGGTGCAAAAACGTGCAGGGCTGTAATTGCGTCAGCGGTAACGGCTGTTCCGGGCAAAGGTAGGCCGGGCTGCACACCGGGAATACCTCGTCGGAGGCGGTGAACATCAGCCTATGGGCGCCACTGGCGCGCCGGGTACTTTGCAGGGCCACATCGAAATGTCCATCGAACTGGGTGATAGGCCGCGTGCAGGTCACTACCTGGATTTCAATCTGCGGGTATTGCTGGTGAAACGTCGACAAACGCGGCATCAGCCAATAGAACGCCTCGCACAATTGGCACAGCAACACCACCCGGTTGCGTTGCGGGGAGGCGCGCAGGTTAGCCGCGCCATCACTGATGCTTTGCAACGCAAGGCTGACCACCCGCCCCAACTCACGCCCCTCTTGCGTGAGGAACACCGCACGGTTGCGCCGGATGAACAGTTTCACCCCCAGATTGTCTTCCAGCCCGCGAATCTGCCGGCTGACAGCCGCCTGGGTGATGTGCAGCTCTTCGGCCGCCTTGGAGAAACTCTCCAGGCGCGCCGCCGCTTCAAACGGCAACAAACTGGCGAGGGGCGGTAGGGTTTTGCCGAGTAGATTCATAATCTGAGGTTATGCATTCAAGGCCGAGAACTCGTTTGTAGCACACCCACGTGGCTGGGCACCATGGATGCATTACTTCATGGATCAGCCTGATGAGCACTTCCCCAACCTCGGTTTCTATCGGCGTGATATTCGCGGTGGTCGCCACCCTCGGCTGGGCGCTGAATTTTATTGCGCCCTACGTCACCGGGGCCTACAGCCTCTACGACCTGATGGCCGTGCGCTTCTTGATAGCCGGTGGGCTCGGTGTCGTCTGGATGATCCTGTGCCGGGCGCAACTGCCTGTGCTAAGCCCAGGCCAGCGGCTGTTCGCGGCGGTACTGGGCGCATCGGGTTGCCTGGGCTATGGGGTCTGTATTGCCGCCGGCGTGATATTCGGCGGCCCGGTATTGACGCCAGCCTGCGTCGGCATGGTCCCGGTGCTACTGGCGCTGGTAGGCAACGCCAGCCATAAGACCCTGCATTGGCGCCAGTTGGTGATGCCGCTGTCTTGCCTCACGGTGGGGCTGTTGCTGGCCAACATCAGCAGCCTGCACCAGCCCTCGCTGGGTAGCGGCTCCTGGTTGGCCGGACTGTGCTTTTCGTTGGGTGCGGTGGCCTTATGGCTGGGGTTCAGCGTGATCAACCAAAAGCAGCTGGCGCGCCTGCCAGCCGGCGCAACCGGTCTTTGGACCGCCTTGATGCTGGTGGGTGCAGGCGTAGCGGCGCTGTGCCTGCTGCCCTGGATATACGCGCTAGGCTTATTGCAGTTGCCATCCCTTGGCGCTGGTTGGAGCCAGGCATGGCCGTTGTATGCCTGGAGCCTGGTGATCGCGGTGATGTCCACCGTCGTCGGCGCGTGGGCCTGGAACGCAGCGACGCGGCGCCTGCCCATGGTGTTGAGCGGTCAATTGATTGCCCTTGAATCCTTGTTCGCCACCCTGCTCGGCCTTTGGTTTCACCAGCGCTGGCCGACGCTCCTGGAGGTCGCGGGCCTGGCCGCCGTGCTGATTGGCGTGGTGGTGGCGGTGCGTATCATCCTGGCGCAGGCAAAACCTGCGGCAACCCACCAGACTTTGGGAGAACTGCAACATGACTGACTCAAGTGACGCCCTGGCACTGCCCGAAGCCTTTGATTTCCGTGGCCACGTCGTGCGCTGGGGCCAGCTCGGCACCCAGGGGCCGGCCCTGGTGATGGTGCACGGCACGCCCTTCTCTGCCCACGTATGGCGACGCATCGCGCCATTGTTCGCCCGGCACTGTCGCGTGTTCTATTACGACCTGCTTGGCTACGGCCAGTCGGAAAAAGCCTCGGGCCAGGACGTCTCCCTCGGCGTGCAAAACATCCTGCTCGCCGCGCTGCTCCAACACTGGCGGCTGGAGCGGCCCCATGTGCTCGCACATGACTTTGGCGGTGCCACGGCACTACGGGCACATCTGCTGGATGGCTGCGACTACGCCAGCCTGACCTTGATCGATCCCGTCGCCCTCGCGCCCTGGGGTTCGCCGCTGGTCCAGCATGTGCGCCGCCATGAACAGGCATTCAGCGACGCGCCGGCGTATATCCATGAGGCGATTGTGCGCGCGTATCTCCAGGGCGCCGCCTTCAAGCCGCTGCCTGCCGAGGTGCTGCACGCCTATGTCACGCCATGGACAGGCGAGAGTGGCCAGGCAGCCTTTTACCGTCAGATTGCACAAATGGATCAGCGTTATACCGACGCCATTGAAGTGAAGCTTGCCAGCATCCGCTGCCCGGTGCAGTTGCTCTGGGGTGAGGAGGATCAGTGGATCCCGGTGGCGCGAGGCGATGCACTGGCTGGCAGATTGGCCGGGGCACGCTACCTGCGCGTCCCCCATGCCGGGCATCTGGTGCAAGAAGATGCTCCAGAGTCCATAGTTGCCGCGCTGATGGAGTTTCTACGCTTGCCCACAGCGGCCACTAGAGATCAGTGATTTCCTTGTGGCGCGGCACCAGTGCCTTCATCACGCTCCAGGCCACCAGGTAGGCCAGGGCGCAAATGGCAAACATGATCATGTAGCCGGTGTGGATGTCGTTGATCGACTTGTAATAGTCGAACACCCAGCCGCCGATCTTGGTCATGACCACGCCGCCCAGGCCACCGGCCATGCCACCGATGCCGACCACCGAGGCCACGGTTTTCTGCGGGAACATGTCGGACACGGTGGTGAAGATATTGCACGACCACGCCTGGTGCGCCGAGGCGCCCACGCCGATGAGCAGCACCGGCACCCAGAAGCTCAGGTAACCGAGCGGCTGCGCCAGCAACACCACCAGCGGGAACAGCGCAATCACCAGCATGGCTTTCATGCGCCCGTCATAGGGCGCATCGCCACGCGCCATGAAATAGCTGGGGAACCAGCCGCCACCGATGCTGCCGACCATGGTCATGCTGTACAGCACCGCCAGCGGCATGACGATATCGGCGCCTTTCATGCCGTACTGTGCCGACAGGTAGGTGGGCAGCCAGAACAGGAAGAACCACCACACGCCATCGGTCATGAACTTGCCAAAAGCGAACGCCCAAGTCTGGCGGTAGGTCAGCAGCTTGAACCAGGAAACTTTCTTTGCGGTGGTGCCCGTAGGCGCTGGAGTCAACGGTGGTAGGGTCTGGTCGCTGCGTATATAGGCCAGTTCTTCGGCCGACAGGCGTTTTTGCTGTTCCGGTTTTTCGTATACCGCGGCCCAGACCGCGACCCACAGGAACCCCAGCATGCCGATGACCATAAAGGCCGCTTCCCAGCCCCACAGGCCGGCAATCAGTGGCACACAGATCGGCGCCAGGATCGCACCGACGTTGGCACCGGAGTTGAAAATGCCGGTGGCCAGGGAGCGTTCTTTCTTGGGGAAATATTCGGCAGTCGCCTTGATCGCAATGGGAAAGTTGCCTGCTTCACCAATCGCCAATACTGCCCGGGACAACATGAAACCGGCAATCGACACCGGGATCACCGCCAGGCCGATTGCCCCGCTGATCGCGGCGATGCCCTCGCCCATCGGCACCGAGAAAGCATGCATGATCGCCCCGGTGGACCAGATCCCAATCGCCACTACATACGCGGTCTTGGTGCCGATCTTGTCGACAAACCGCCCGGCAAACAGCATGGAGATGGCATAGACAAACTGGAACACCGCCGCGATGTTGGCGTAGTCGGTGTTGCTCCAGCCAAATTGTGTCGAGAGTTGCGGTGCCAACAGGCTGAGCACCTGGCGGTCGAGGTAGTTGACAGTGGTGGCGAAAAACAGCATCGCGCAGATCGTCCAGCGATAACTGCCGACTGCCTGGCCGACACGATGGGCACTGATGGGCTCGTTCAGATTCATGGCATCACTTTTTATTTTTGTTAGATAGGACATATGTAACGTCATATGTCGTCGTACAACTGCGACTTTTATATCGGGACGCCTGCGCAGTGTCAATCAGAAAAAGGGCCGGTTATCCGGGAAACAGATGAGTATAAAAAATGTCAGTCTTGAGCAGTTGTAGGATGACAAACCCGCATCACCAAGCTAGGTGCTTGGCCTGGCACGTCGTCCAACAGTCCGAAAGGTTGCATGCCGATCTTTTCCAGCACACGGATCGACGCAACATGGTCGGGTCGTACCAGGCCGAAGACTTCCGGCAGGCCAAGGGTTTCAAACGCCAGCACCAACGCATCACGCCCCACCTCGGTGGCGTAGCCCTGCCCCCAGGCTTCGACGGCAAAGCGATAGCCGAGGTTGACGCGTCGTTGTGTCAGATAGTTTAGCGGCGCAATGCCGCCAAACCCGATGATGTGTCCGGGCGCTTCTTTACGGGCAATCGCCCACCAGCCGTAGCCGTGAGTGGCCCATTGTTCCATCCACTGAGCCAGCAAGCGCTGGGCCGCTGCAAGATCAGGCATGGGCCCGGCCGGGTTGAACAAATTGGTCTGCGGGTCGCCGAAAATCTCGAGCAGTCGCTGAACATCAGCGGGCTGCGGTTGGCGGTAGATGAGGCGTGAATGGCGGTTTTGCATACAAATGACGTCCCGATTTACGGCATGAACCTGCGAACCGAGTTTAGCCAATATCGCTATCGTGGAAGCTCAACAATATGGGGGATTGCTCTAATGCCTGTCAGTTAAGTGAACGAAATGCTTAAGGCAGCGAAGATCAAATGTGGGAGGGGGCTTGCTCCCGATGGCGGCCTGACAGCCGACCAGAATGTTGGATCAGACCGAGTACATATCCATTCCTGCGGTAACGGCTGCTATTG
>NZ_JAHSTT010000015.1 GCF_019145205.1 Pseudomonas khavaziana | reverse complement strand
CTGGCTTCGATGAACTGAAGCAACTTGCTGCCGAAAACTTCATAACTCGTTGTTTACCAAAGAGTTTTCCGTTTCGACTGCGCCGGAAGTGGGGCGAATTATAGGCTTCCAGAATCTGTCGTCAAGGGTTAATTACACTTTTGTGGCAGAAGGTGCTTTTTTGGCAATAAGGCGGGGGATTCGCCGCATAATTGGCGGCACCCGCAGCATAAGAAGCAGCGCACCGATGGAAGCATAGACAGCCCACTCCTTCAAATCAGCCCGAACTATCCAGAGCATGTGCAGCAGACCAAGCCCGAGAATCACATAGACCAAGCGATGCAACTTCTTCCAACGACTACCCAACCGTCGCTGGCTGTAGCGATTAGAGGTGACAGCCAGCACTAATAAAGCAAGAAACCCCAACGCCCCCACAATTATGTACGGCCGCTTGCGCAGCTCCACGCCGAGCTGGGACCAATCGAGTCCAAGGACGAATACGCAATAAGCCGCCAAATGCAGCACAACATAGGCAAAGCACCACAAGCCCAATTGCCGGCGTACCGCGATCCACCCCGCCCAACCGCTCAACTTCTGCAGCGGCGTCATCCCGAGCGTGATCAGCAGCAGAATCAACGTACCCAGGCCCAGGCGATCGACCAGCACTTTGCCCGGATCAGGCCCAAGGGCAAAACTCCAGGCCTCATATAGCCAGAGCAATGGCCAAACCGCCGCAGCTATGAAGACCCCAATGCGCCAGATTGGAAAGCGCATCAGTAGTTCTTCCGCAGGTCGAGACCTGTATATAAAGAAGCGACCTCATCGGAGTAGCCATTGAACATCTGCGTGTCGCGCACATTCGGGCTGAACAGGCCACTGGGGAGACGTCGCTCCCGCGCCTGGGTCCACCGCGGATGGTCGACCGTAGGGTTCACATTCGCATAAAACCCATATTCATCAGCCGCAATGCTTTGCCAAGTGGTTTTCGGCTGTTCGCTGACAAGGCTGATCCGCACGATGGATTTGACACTCTTGAAGCCGTACTTCCACGGCACCACCAGGCGCAACGGCGCACCATTCTGGTTAGGCAGCTCCCGCCCATACATGCCAACGGCGAGGATCGCCAGCGGGTTCATCGCCTCATCCAAGCGCAGCCCTTCTACATAAGGCCAGTCGATCAAGCCAAAACTGGAGCGCTGCCCAGGCATGCTCTTCGGATCCTGAAGGGTTTCAAAACGGATGTACTTCGCCTTGGAGGTAGGTTCAACCTGCTTGAGCAAGGCCGATATCGGAAAACCGATCCACGGAATCACCATCGACCAGGCCTCAACGCAGCGCAGGCGATAGATGCGCTCTTCCAGTTCATAGGGCTTCATGAAGTCTTCCAAGGCATAGCGCCCAGGCTTCGCCACCTCACCATCGATCACAACACTCCAAGGCTCGGTCTGGAGCGAACCTGCATTCGCCGCCGGGTCGCCCTTGTCGGTACCGAACTCATAAAAGTTGTTGTAGTGGGTTGCATCCTTGAACGGCGTGATCGCCTCGTCCTTGACCGTCACCGCCTGCCATTTCGTACCAGGAAGCTTCTCGGCAAACCAACTGGGCGCCCTGCCCGCCTCGACATCGGCATAGCGCGCTGCATCGTCCGCACTGGCCCAACGCGGCAAGCTGCTGGCGGCAATACCGGCCAGCGCACCGCCGAGCAAACTGCGACGAGAGAAATAGAGGGATTCAGGCGTGACATCCGATTCGTGGCAATCGGACGCTTTAGGCAATTTGATTAACATGGCAACTCCGCAGCATTGGAGAACTGATGCACCAATAGACTGCGGAGTATGGGGGAAATTACATTAAGGCAATGTTTTGTCCCGGCGCAGATGCAGCAAATACTGAATCGGACCAGAAGCGGCGTAAACCAGGAACGCCAGCAGCAGAATCCGCGGCGGATCACTGAACACCACAGCAAACACAAGCACCACCACAAGGATCGCCACGAAAGGCACGCGCCCTTTGAGGTCCAGCTCCTTGAAGCTGTTGTACTTGATATTGCTGACCATCAGCATGCCGGCCGCTGCAACCATCAAGGCAACCAGGAACGACATCTTCGAGCCCTGAATACCGTAGTCACTGAATGCCCACACAATACCGGCCACAACCCCCGCCGCTGCCGGGCTGGCCAGACCGATGAAGTAGCGCTTGTCGGCAGTTCCCACCTGGGTATTGAAGCGCGCCAGGCGCAAAGCGGCACCGGCAACATAGATGAAGGCAACCATCCAGCCAACCTTGCCCATGTCACCCAATGCCCAGGCAAACGCCAGCAGCGCAGGTGCAACACCAAAGGCGACCATGTCCGACAGCGAGTCGTATTCGGCGCCGAAGGCGCTCTGGGTATTGGTCATCCGCGCTACGCGCCCATCCAGGCCGTCGAGCACCATGGCCACGAAGATTGCGATGGCAGCAAAACCAAAATACTTACTGGCACTCGCCGCATCACCTGCAGCCAGCGCACTTTGGGCACTCATGGAGTTGATGATGGAATAAAAGCCGGCAAACAGGTTCGCAGTCGTAAACAGATTGGGCAGAAGATAGATGCCACGATGCCGGACCTTACGGCCTTCGGCGTCATGCCCTTCTTCGACATGTTCATCGATCGGCAGCATGCTTTCGGCGTCGGAAGCCTGATTTGGCTCTTCGGGACGTTCGCTCATGGACTTTACCTTGCAACGGTGTGAAAAAATTCGACAGATACTTGCGGCGAGTGTTCGCCCGCAAACGATGCAGCTTTATACCAGAACCGGCCCCTCAAACGAAAAAACGCGGCCTAAGCCGCGTTTTCCCTTGATGCGTACGACTTAGTTTTTGGCTTTGTCGACGATCTTGTTGGCACCGATCCACGGCATCATGGAACGCAGTTGCTCGCCGATGACTTCGATGCCGTGAGCGGCATTGTTACGACGCTTGGCGGTCATCGAAGGGTAGCCGGTAGCGCCTTCGCTGATGAACATTTTGGCGTATTCGCCGTCCTGAATACGTTTCAGGGCGTTGCGCATGGCCTGGCGGGACTCGGCGTTGATCACTTCCGGACCGGTCACGTACTCGCCGTATTCGGCGTTGTTGGAGATCGAGTAGTTCATGTTGGCGATACCGCCTTCGTACATGAGGTCAACGATCAGCTTCAGTTCGTGCAGGCATTCGAAGTAGGCCATTTCCGGCGCATAGCCAGCTTCAACCAGGGTTTCGAAACCAGCCTTGACCAGCTCAACGGTACCGCCGCACAGAACGGCTTGCTCGCCGAACAGGTCGGTTTCAGTCTCGTCCTTGAAGGTAGTTTCGATGATGCCGGTGCGACCGCCACCAACACCGGCTGCGTAGGACAGGGCAACGTTCTTGGCGTTGCCCGACGCATCCTGGTAGATCGCAATCAGGTCAGGAATACCGCCGCCTTTGACAAACTCGGAACGCACGGTGTGGCCCGGGGCTTTCGGCGCGATCATGATCACGTCCAGGTCAGCGCGTGGCACAACCTGGTTGTAGTGAATCGCGAAACCGTGGGAGAAGGCCAGGGTGGCGCCTTTCTTGATATTCGGCTCGATTTCGTTCTTGTACAGCGCGGACTGGAACTCGTCCGGGGTCAGGATCATGACCAGGTCGGCAGCTGCAACGGCGGAAGCGACGTCTGTCACTTTCAGGCCATGGGCCTCGGCCTTGGCAACGGTAGCCGAGCCTTTGCGCAGACCAACAGTGACGTCTACGCCGGAATCTTTCAGGTTGCACGCTTGGGCGTGGCCCTGGGAACCGTAGCCGATGATGGCGACTTTCTTGCCCTGGATGATCGACAGGTCACAATCTTTATCGTAATAAACTTTCATGAGGTTCCTCTATATATCCAGGCCGTAAGGCCATTCGCTAATTTGGGTTAGATGCTGAGTACTTTGTCGCCACGGGCAATCCCGGTGACACCACTGCGTACGGTTTCCAGAATCGAGGCCGTCCCGATCGACTGGATGAAGCTGTCCAGCTTGTCGCTTGTACCGGTCAGTTGAACGGTATAAACGCTGGCGCTCACATCGACGATCTGCCCACGATAAATATCGGTAGTCCGTTTGATCTCGGCACGTTGGGCACCCGTGGCCTTGACCTTGACCAGCATCAGTTCGCGCTCGATGTGGGCACTTTCCGACAGGTCGACCAGCTTGACCACTTCGATCAGCTTGTTGAGGTTCTTGGTGATCTGCTCGATCACCTCATCGTGCCCCACGGTGGTCAACGTCAGGCGCGACAGGGTCGGGTCTTCGGTCGGGGCCACGGTCAGGCTTTCAATGTTGTAGTTGCGTTGCGAAAACAGGCCGACAACACGGGACAGAGCGCCGGGTTCGTTCTCCAGAAGCAGGGAGATAATATGCCGCATGATTAAGTACGCTCCGTCTTGTTCAGCCACATGTCGCGCATAGAGCCGTCTTTGATCTGCATCGGATAGACATGCTCGCTGGTATCCACCTGAATATCGATGAACACCAGGCGGTCCTTCATGGCGAACGCCTCTTCCATCTTCGGCTTCAGATCTTTCAGATCGGTGATGCGAATGCCGACGTGGCCATAGGCTTCAACCAACTTGACGAAATCCGGCAACGATTCCATGTAGGAATGGGAGTGACGGCTACCGTAGCTCATGTCCTGCCACTGGCGAACCATGCCCAGTACACCGTTGTTCAGGCAGACAATCTTCACCGGAAGACCATATTGCAGGCAGGTCGACAGTTCCTGGATGTTCATCTGGATGCTGCCTTCACCGGTGACACAAGCCACGTCGGCATCCGGGAAGCTCAGCTTCACGCCCATGGCTGCAGGGAAACCAAAGCCCATCGTGCCCAGGCCACCGGAGTTGATCCAGCGGTTTGGCTTGTCGAACCTGTAGTACTGGGCTGCGAACATCTGGTGCTGGCCCACGTCGGAGGTCACAAAGGCGTCGCCCTTGGTCACTTCGCACAGGGTTTCGATCACGGTTTGTGGCTTGATGATGCTGCCGTCGCCCTTGTCGTAAGGGAACAGGCCACGGTCACCACGCCATTCGTCGATCTGCTTCCACCAACTGGCAACGGATTCCTTGTCCGGTGCCTCGCCAATGTCCTTCAGTGCGGCGACCATTTCGGTCAACACGCTTTCCACCGGACCCACGATCGGCACATCGGCCTTGATGGTCTTGGAAATAGACGCCGGGTCGATGTCGATGTGGATGATCTTGGCATTCGGGCAGAACTTGCTCGCGCCGTTGATCACACGGTCATCGAACCGCGCGCCCACGGCCAGGATCACGTCGGCGTGGTGCATGGTCAGGTTGGCGGTGTAGCTGCCGTGCATGCCAAGCATACCGACGAACTGACGATCAGAACCCGGGAATGCACCGAGGCCCATCAAGGTGTTCGTCACCGGCAGGTTGAGCAGCTTGGCCAGCTCGGTCAGTGGAGCAGAACCACCGCCCAGAATCACGCCGCCGCCGGAGTAGAGCACTGGACGCTTGGCCGCCAGGAGCATTTCTGCCGCCTTGCGGATTTGCCCCGAGTGCCCACGCACGGCCGGGCTATAGGAGCGCAGCTTGGCTTTTTTCGGAAAGACGTACTCGAATTTCTCGGCCGGGTTGGTCATGTCTTTCGGGATATCAACCACCACAGGGCCCGGACGACCGGACTGTGCGAGGTAGAACGCCTTTTTCATGATTTCCGGGATTTCCGATGCATGCTTGATCATGAAGCTGTGTTTCACGATCGGGCGGGAAATACCGATCATGTCGGTTTCCTGGAATGCATCGGTACCGACCATGGTGCTGGCGACTTGGCCGGAAATGATCACCATCGGGATGGAGTCCATATAGGCAGTCGCGATGCCGGTAATAGCGTTGGTTGCGCCTGGGCCGGACGTTACCAGTACCACGCCGGCTTTACCGGTGGCACGGGCGTAACCGTCAGCCATATGGGTCGCGGCCTGTTCGTGGCGAACCAGGATGTGGGTAACAGCCGGTTCCTTGAACAGTGCGTCGTAGACATGCAGCAGAGCACCACCTGGGTACCCGTAGATATAGTCGACGCCTTCGTCACGCAAAAAGCGGACGAGCATCTCACCGCCAGATAAAAGCTCCACGTTGTTCACCTCTAAAACGCCAGAATACCGTCCGTTAAAAACCGACGGGTCTTAATAGGTTTACTTCTCAACAGAGCATGAGCGACGGTGGTCGCCGACTACGTCAGCACTGACTGAGCAAGTATTGGGATCGTCCCAAGTGTTGCGGGCTTTTCCCACCCAGCGCGAGGTAACGCGTTGCGGGTGTTACAGGTCGGCGCGGATGTGCGCCTCATGATCTGCTGAGCGGGCCTGCTTCTGGCAGTCCCGATACAGCGGACTTTGGATTCTTCTGTTTCAGGCCGTTCAAGTCAAGCAATAATTGCGCTTTTTTCCAACTAAGCGCATGAGAACGTAGAAGAAAGGGCTTTGAGGAGGGATAAAACTCGCCTGAATGTCGTCAAGCGGTAGAAATGTGCGCAAGACTGCCGAAAAAACCGGCAGTCAGGCAATTAACGAGCGTCGACGATCAATTGGTCGAACTTTTTCAGCGCGTTACGTAAGCCAAGGCTCTCCAATGGTCGATCGGCGTAGACCATCTCGGCCATTTCCAGGATCCCAGACGCGTTCGGCAATGGCAGGTCCTGCTCCAGGATCTGCTTCATGCGCACGAGGAAGATCCATTGCAGCCACTGGTGAAAGTCCAGGGTATCGACCGAAAAGGGCTCGACACTGCTGAGCGCTTCAGCACTGGGAGCCACTTCGTCCCACCAGCCCTGCACGCGCAGTTCGCGCTCAATCAGCAATAACTGTTCGGCAATCGCAGGAAAACGCGCATCCATCAGAGGCTGACCTTGGCTTTCTGCCGTGCCTGGGCGGCACCCGCGGCATCTCCCTGGGCGGCACGCGCATCACCGATCAAGGCCCACAGGCTGGCTTGCAGGGCCGGGCGACCATTGGCCAGGGACAGGCCACGGCGAGCGAATTGCTCGGCTTGGGGTGCATCGCCCTGGGCCATGCGCACCTGGGCCAGACGATACAGCACTTGCGGCTCGCGAGGCGCCACGCGCTGGGCACGTTCAAGGCTCGAGGATGCGCCATTCAAGTCGCCCCCCGACTGCTGCTGTTGAGCGGTGGTGAGCAACGCCAGCACGGGGCCATCCAGTTGTTCGTCAGCCGACAACCCACCTGCGCTGGACGCCGGCGGAATCCCGCTTGGTGTCGATGGCATGTTGTAGGTGCCCTGGTTGACCGGCGCGGTTTGAATCGGCGCGGAATCTACCGGCCCGGAAGTGCTGGGGCCTGGGGTCCATGGTTCGGCACTGATGGGCGCCGAGGTCGCAGCACCACTGCCGGGCACCATAACAACCACGCCTGAATCCTGCGGTATCGCTTGGGTTGCAGCTTGGGCAGGACGCTTGACCACGGTCTGGCGGAAGCCGCCGTTGGCCGAGATGCGGTCGTTATTGGAGACGGACGTGCTTGAGTCCACCACGGGGATAGAGCCGCGCTGCACGCTGGAGCAACCGCCGAGCAAAGCCAGAGCCGCAATCGCTGGAATCCACAACTTGTTCACTTGAAACCCTCTTTGCTTAATTCATCCAGCCCTTGACCCAATCCATCACCGATTCCGCGTCAGCAGGGGCACTGCCACCGCATGCGGCGCCGGGTGGTGGTTCGCTGCCGCGAATATACGGCATCTGTACCGCGCCCGGACAGTTGGCATCAGAGCCTTGGCCGGTATGCGGGTCGATCCAGGCCTGCACGATATTGTCCGGCTGCGGCATGTTGAGCGGCAACGGGTCGGCCTTGCGCATGAAACTGGTCCACACCTGCAACGCACCAGTGGCACCGGTAAACGGAGTCTTGCCGTTATCGTCACGCCCCAGCCACACCACGGCCAATACGTCCTGGCCAAAGCCCGCGAACCAGCTGTCACGCGAATCGTTACTGGTACCGGTCTTGCCGGCCAGGGTCAGGTTCGACGGCAGCACGTTATAGACCGAACGCCCGGTCCCCTCACGCATCACGCGCTGCATGGCGTTCTGGATCAGGTAGATAGAGCCCGCGTCGAAACGCTGCTGGATCTGGAACGGATAACGCTTGAGCGGCTCGCCATCGGCAGTCAGCACACTGCGAATACCGCGCATCGGCGTATTGAAGCCGCCGTTGGCCAGGGTTTGGTACATGGTGGCCACTTCCATGGGCGTCATGGCCGCAGCGCCCAGTAGCATGGACGGAAACGCCGGGAACTCACGCTCGACCCCCAGTCGCGCCAACGTCTTCAGCACATTCGGCACACCGACCTCAAGCCCAAGGCGTGAGGTCGAGATGTTGTAGGAATGCGCCAACCCCTGATATAGGAACACCGTGCCGTGGGAGCGGCGGTCGAAGTTTTTTGGCGTCCAGACCTGGCCGTCCGCGCCTTTGACCGACAGCGGATCATCCGACAGCCAACTGGTCAGCGTGTACTTGCTAGGTTTTTCCAATGCGCTCAAATAGACAGCGGGCTTGACCAGCGAGCCTATCGGACGCACAGCATCCAGCGCACGGTTGAAGCCGGCGAAGCTGGCCTGGCGGCTGCCGATCATGGCCTGGACTTCACCGGTTTCCGGATTGGTCACCACCATGGCGGCCTCGACCTCATCCGAGCCTTTACGGCCGGTCAGGCGCTTGAAGGTGTCGTTGACCGACGCCTCGGCCTTCATCTGCAGGATCGGGTCGAAGCTGGTGAAGATCCGCAGGCCCTCTTCGGTCAAGTCTTCGTCACGGTAGTCTTCACGCAACTGACGCTTGACCAGGTCGATAAAACCGGGGAATGAGCTGTCCGCCAGCTTGCCGCGGGTGGTCACACCCAGCGGCATTTTCTTCGCGGCGGCCACCTGCTCGGCCGTGGCAACACCTTGCTGCTCCAGCACATCGAGTACCAGGTTACGGCGCTCAAGCGCACGCTCCGGGTTGCGGCGCGGGTTGTAATAGGACGGTCCCTTGACCATCCCCACCAGCAACGCGACTTGATGCAGCTTCAACTCGGACAATGGCTGCCCAAAGAAGAATTGGCTGGCCAAGCCGAAACCGTGCACTGCGCGCTGGCCATCCTGACCGACGAATACTTCGTTGAGGTAGGCCTCGAGGATTTCCTGCTTGCTGTAATGCAACTCCAGCAACATTGCCATCATGGCTTCGGTGAGTTTACGGGTCAGGCTACGTTCGTTGGTCAGGTAGAAGTTCTTGACCAATTGCTGCGTGAGCGTACTACCGCCCTGGGTCATCTTGCCGCCGGAAGTGTTGACCCAAATGGCGCGGGCAATCGACTTCGGCGAGACGCCCCAGTGGCTGTAGAAGTCGCGGTCTTCCACTGCCACCAGGGTTTCCAGCAGGTATGGCGGCACCTGATCGAGTTTGATCAGGATGCGATCTTCAAGATTTTTCGGGTAAATACCGCCGATCATCAAGGGTTCCAGGCGCACCACCGGCAGCTTGGAACCATTGAGCGACGACAGCTCAGCCACATAGTCGCCGGAAAAACGCACGCGCACAGGCTGAGCTTTTTCCAGGCCTTCGTAGAACTGGAAGCCACGGGTGTTCAGGTCGACGGTATTACCGCTGACGGCCGCCGCACCCGGACCATTGCTCACGGGTTCGCGACGGTAGCCCAGTGCGTCGAGCTCGGTCAGGAAGTCTTCCTTGCTCAGCTTCTGGCCAGAGAACAACTCCAGCGGGCGTGCGTACACCTTGGCCGGAATGGTCCAGCGCTTGCCGGAGAACTTTTCCTGCACCACGGCATCGAGGTACACCGCAAAGCCGGCGATCACCACAAGGCCTACCAGGCCAAGCTTGAGCGCCCAGCCCAGCCAGGGGCGCAGGCTGCGGGAAGGAGGTTTTTTACGGGAACGGGGAGATCGGGTTCGAGTCATGGCGGCGGATTATACGCACTTTATTGATGATCAACATGAGCCGGACAGCGGTTTGCACGACTGGCATCAGCAGCCATAATGCCCACCATCACCATGATTTCTCCCCGACTTTGAAGGATCGCCCGTGAGCCAGTCCCTGATCGCTGCCCTGCAAAACCCGGCTTTGTACCCTCATCCGGTTGAAGCGTTTCAAGTCATCGAGACCCATATTTCCTGGGTGATACTGACAGGTGCCTACGCATATAAACTGAAGAAGCCGATGAACTTCGGCTTTCTGGACTTCACCCAACTGGAGGATCGCGGCCACTTCTGTCGCGAAGAACTGCGCCTCAACCAGCGCCTGACCGCAGATTTGTATCTTGAAGTGTTGCCAATTACCGGCACCTCCGAGGCACCGCAACTGGGCGGCGATGGCCCGGTGATCGAGTACGCGCTGAAGATGCGTCAGTTCCCGCAAAGCCAGATGCTCAGCACCCTGCAAGCCAACGGCGAACTGACCTGTGCGCACATCGACGAGATGGCCCAGCAGATTGCGCACTTCCACCTCACCGCCCCCAAAGTCCCACAAGAGCATCCGGCCGGCACGCCGGAGGAAGTGATGGCTCCGGTGCGCCAAAACTTCGACCAGATCCGCCCGTTTCTTAGCGACAAGGCCGACCTGACTCAACTGGAGGCCCTGCAAGCCTGGGCTGAAAGCAGCTTCGAACGCCTCAAGCCCTTGCTGGAGCAGCGCAAGCTCAATGGCTATACTCGCGAATGCCACGGTGATATCCACCTGGGCAACGCGACCCTTATTGATGGTCACGTGGTGATCTTCGACTGCATCGAGTTCAACGAACCCTTCCGTTTTACCGATGTGTACGCAGACACCGCCTTTTTGGCCATGGACCTGGAAGATCGCGGCCTGAAAAGCCTGGCACGGCGTTTTATCAGCCAGTACCTGGAACTGACCGGTGACTACCAGGGCCTGGAGCTACTGAACTTCTATAAAGCCTACCGTGCGCTGGTTCGCGCCAAAGTTGCGCTGTTCAGCATGCCGAGCGAAGCAAGCCCGGTGCAACGCGCCAACACCCTGCGCCAGTACCGCAATTACGCCAACCTGGCGGAAAGCTACAGCACCATTCCGTCTCGCTTCCTGGCAATCACCCATGGCGTGTCAGCCGTGGGCAAGAGCCACGTCGCCATGCGCCTGGTCGAAGCCCTGGGCGCCGTGCGCCTGCGCTCGGATGTGGAACGCAAGCGCCTGTTTGGCGAGCAACAGATCGAAAACACGCCACAGGCAGGTATCTACAATCATGATGCCAGCGCTGCCACGTATGCGCGCCTGAACGAAATTGCCGACACAGTGCTGCGCGCCGGTTACCCGGTGGTGCTGGATGCGACCTTCTTGAAACGCGCTCAACGTGACGCGGCTGCCCAAGTCGCCGAAGCGACCGGGGCGCCGTTCCTGATCCTCGATTGCAATGCGCCTCAAGCCGTTATTGCCAGTTGGCTGGCACAACGTCAGGCGGATAAAAACGACCCGTCCGACGCAACACTGAGCGTTATCGAAGAGCAGCAAGCCAGTCGTGAGCCGCTGACAACACAGGAGCTGTTGCTGAGCAAGCGTGTCGAGACCAATGAAAGCGGGACCCTCGACGCCTTGGTCGCCCATATCCGTCAACGTTTGCCGGGCCTATAAGAAATATTTCGCGGTCGTGTCGCCTACTTCGGCGCACAACCCGAAATAGTGGCACTATAATGGCGTCATAATTCCAACAGGAGTCGCCATTATGAGTCAGCCCAAGCTTCTCGACACCCCGCTCTACGCGCTCCTGCACAAGGACGACATTCGCGGTTTCAATCAGGAACGCCCTGAGGGTGGCCCCATCGACATGCGTGGTGGCGACTTCCGGGGCTTGGACCTGCGCGACCTGAACGCCAAGGATGTTGACTTCACCGACGCCTATTTCCGTTCGGCCGACCTACGCGGCCTGGATTTACGCGATTGCTCGCTGGAGGGCGCCAGTCTGGCCCACGCGCAGATTTCGGGGACTTATTTCCCACCCGAGCTCACAGCTGACGAGATTCTGATGTCAGTCAATTTCGGTACGCGCCTGCGCTACCGCACCAAGTAACCGTCACCCAGAACCCCGGCAAGTCCCAGGCGTGCCGGGCGATTGCCGCCTGCCTGTCGCTACAGCCATCACACCATTCTTATAAGCTTTTCGCCTGCTTCTGACCAAAGAACCACGCTTTTCCTACTGAGCGCTACACTCATTTTCAGGCTGCCTGGTCACGACACCCACCGCACCATTCGGCCGTTGCAAGGAGGCTTGATGAACGATGAGCTGCAACACCTGAAAAACCTGGGCAAGACGTCAGCGCAGTGGCTGCATGCGGTGGGCATCCACAGCGCGTCCGACTTGCGTCGCCTGGGAGCGGTCGATGCTTACCGAGCCGTGCGAACTCGCGGCTTTCGAGCATCGAAAGTCCTGCTGTATGCAATTGAAGGCGCACTGATGGATGTGCACTGGAACGACATTCCCACGGAGCGCAAGGAGGCGCTGAACCGTCAGTTGGAGGCTATGTCAACCCGCCAGAAAAACTAGATCAGCGTTCAAACCCAATGTTTACGGGCATTACAAACGAGCGTTTGAGAAAACTGGATGGGCATGCAAAAACAAATGTTGACTCTCAAATGAGAATCGTTATGATTATCACAACTGATCGCGAGATCAGCCGATAACTGAAAGACCATTGGTTCGGACTCTCAGATTATCTCCTCATCAGGCTAATCACGGTTATTTGACCCGGCTCTTGCCGGGTCTTTTTTTGCCCGCACATAACTGAGCTCAGCGCGCAATAATCAGCGGGTGCCCCCGCTCCGGATGTGGTTGTACCAGTACGTCCAAGCCAAAGACGGCCTTGAGCGGTTCAGGTTGCAGGACTTTAGAGGGCGTATCCATGGCATGGGGGCGTCCGTCTTTCAGCAACAGGATTCGGTCGCAGTAACGCGCGGCCAGGTTCAAGTCATGCAGGATCACCAGCACGGCAGCGCCTTTGTTGGCAAAGCTGCGAATGGCCTGCAATGTGGTGTGCTGATGCAAAGGATCGAGCATCGACGTCGGCTCATCCAACAACAACGTCTGCCCCGCCTCACCTGGCCATAACTGCGCCAATACCCGCGCGAGATGCACACGCTGCCGCTCGCCCCCCGACAAAGCCAGGTAACTGCGGCCACTCAAGTGGCCGACATCCGCCGCTTGCAGCGCCGCATTGATGATTTCGTCATCGCGCACTCGCCCGGTCTGATGTGGCAAACGCCCCATGCCCACCACCTCTTCGACACGAAAAGCAAAATCCAGGGTTGAGCTTTGCGGTAACACCGCCAGGCGCTGGGCTCGCTGGGCGCCGCCCAGGCTCTTCAACTCTTGCTGATCCAGCCACACTCTGCCCTGATCAGGCTGCAACTCCCCGCAAAGCGCCCCCAGCAAGGTACTTTTGCCGGCACCGTTCGGCCCCAGCACGCCCAGTACTTCGCCCGGCAACAGGTCCAAGGTGACATCGGCCAGCACGGTTTTACGCCCACGCCGTATCTGCAACGCATCAACTCGTAGCATCAGGCGCGCCCCCGCAGTAACAGGTAGAGGAAAAATGGCGCACCGATAAATGCAGTAACAATACCAATCGGCAGCTCCGCGGGCGCCAGCGCCAAGCGTGCCACCAGGTCCGCAAACAACAACAAACTCGCCCCTGCCAGCACCGAGGCCGGTAGCAGCACCCGATGATCCGGCCCCGCCAGCAGCCGTACCAGGTGCGGCACCACCAAGCCAACAAAACCAATCATCCCTGCCGCCGCCACCGCCGCACCAACGCCCAAGGCCGTGCAGAACACCAACTCACGCTTGAGCCCCTCTACATCAATGCCCAGATGATTGGCCTCGGACTCTCCCAACAACAGTGCATTCAATGCCTTCGCCCGACGCGGTAACCACAGCGCCACGCCCGCGCTCACCAGCAGCAAGGGCCACAACCGCGAATAGCTCGCACCATTGAGGCTGCCGAGGTTCCAGAACGTCAGGGTGCGCAAAGTGGCGTCATCGGCCAAATAGGTAAACAGCCCGACCGCCGAACTGGCCAGCGCCGTAAGCGCGATACCGGCAAGCAGCATCGTCGCAACATTCGTCTGGCCATTGCGACGCCCCAGCCGATAGACCAGCGCCGTGACGCCCAGGCCACCGAGAAATGCGCACAACGACAACAGGTACGGCCCGAAGGCATCCGGCAGCCCGCCAAAAAACGAACTGCCGACAATCGCCACCGCCGCCCCCAATGCTGCGCCGCTGGACACCCCCACCAACCCAGGATCGGCCAGCGGGTTGCGAAACAATCCCTGCATCGCTACGCCTGACAACGCAAGCACCCCGCCGACCGCAAGGCCCAGCAAAGTTCGTGGCAGGCGAATCTGCCCCAGGATCAACTCGGCTTGTTCCAAGCCTGCCGCTTCAATCGGCACCCCCATCAGCCTTAAAGCGGCCCTGAGCGTGTCCACCAATGGCAGGCTGACCGGGCCCAGGGCCAATGAGAGCCAGATCGCCAATAGACATAACAGCGACAGCCCGATGAACAGTGTTTTCGGCTTAACCAGAGTGGTCATGGAGCAGGCTTGACCTGGGACGGATAAAACCCGGCGGACAGCTTCACCAGGCTTTGTGGCAACCGCGGCCCCAGGCCACCCACCAGCAGGGTCGGATCCAGCTCAAACACTCGCCCGCTCTTGGCTGCAGGTGTAGACGCAAGGATCGGATTTTCCTTGAACAAGGCTGCCCGCGCCGCATCGCCGGTGAGGGCGCGATCAGCAAACACCAGCACCTCCGGGCTCAACCCTGCCAGCGACTCCACTGAAAACGGTTTGTAGCCCGTGTGCGTGGCCAGATTACGCCCGCCGGCCTGCTGCAACAGCCAATCGGCGGCCGTGTCCTTGCCAGCAACCAGCGGCTTGCCACCGGCATTGCCCAGCAACAACAGAACGCCCGGCGCCTTTTGCGTGGCCTGGGCCTTGGCCACCCAATTCTTTTGCTGCTCAAGCGCCTGCTCATATCCGGCAAACAGCGTGTTGGCCTTGGCCTCACTGCCGAGCAACTTCCCCAGGTGTTGAAGGTTGTCTTTCAAGGTCGGCAGATCCGGCTGGGCCGAGAACATATCCACCTGCACGCCAGCATTGCGAATCTGCGCCAGTACCGGTGGTGGCCCCATTTCCTCGGTGCCCACGAGGATTTGCGGCTGCAGGCTGAGAATACCCTCGGCCGACAATTGGCGTTGATAGCCAATGCTCGGCAACACCTTGAGCGACTCGGGATGCTGACTGGTGGTATCCACCCCAACCAATTTCGATTCACCGCCCAGCGCCGCTACCCACTCCGATAGCGCTCCTCCGGCACTGACCCAGCGCTGTGGCAGCTCAGAGGCTTGCGCCCCGTGGTTGACCAGCAGTGAGGCAACAAGCGCAATGGCGCTGGTACTCAGACGCATAACAGGGTTTCCTTCCTAGGCAGGGCCACTCAAGCACTCATCGATGTGACAGATAATCCCTGCCAGGCATCGTATTGAGCACCCAGTCAGCTGACGGGCGAAGCGGGCATTTGATAATTGTTTGCATTTGAACGTCAAGGCACTTAAGGATTGAAATGAAGTTTCTCTGCGCCTCAGGCGACCTCGCCCCCAACAGCAGCCGCGGTTTTGAGATCGATGGCTGCAAGCTGTTGGCTGTACGCCGAGACGGCGTTGCCTACTTCTATCTCAACCGCTGCCCCCATCGCGGTATCCCGCTGGAATGGCAGCCCGACCGCTTCCTCGACGCCAGCGACAGCCTGATCCAATGCGCCACCCATGGTGCGCTGTTCCTGATCGAAAACGGTGAATGCATCGCCGGCCCCTGCGCAGGCCAGAGCCTCACGGCCCTGCCTGGTCGGGAAGACGCACAGGGATTATGGGTAGAACTCTAGCTACCAAGCAGCACATGCAATGGACGCTCGATGTAAATCTCTTGCGGCGTAACCCGTACGCCGTATGCCAGCACCTCGACGCCCGCGGCCTTGGCCTCACGTAAAGCGCCAGCGTAGGCAGCGTCGATTTCCACGGCGGGGCGCACCGCATCGATTCCCGATAGATTCACGCAATACAATTGCACCGCTCGCACACCTGTTCGTGACAGGTAAGCCAGCTCTCTCAGGTGCTTGGCCCCGCGCTGCGTCACTGCATCAGGAAAGGCCGCCACCGAAGTGTCGTCAAAGCCCAAGGTCACGCTTTTGACTTCGACGAACGCGGCACCCTGCGGGTAATCCAGGCGAAAATCGATCCGGCTCTTCTCCTGACCATAAGGTACTTCACGCTTCAACGCCGTGAAGCCATTGAGTTCAGTAATCACACCGGCACGCAGTGCTTCTTCCACCAACTGATTGGCGCGTGCCGTGTTGACACATGCCAGCCGTCCCTGAGGCGTTTCAGCAATTTCCCAAGTGCCCGGCAACTTGCGCTTGGGATCGGAGGAACGACTGAACCAGACCTGGCCACCTTCGACCATGCAATTGAGCATCGAGCCAGTGTTCGGGCAGTGAATGGTGAGCAACTCGCCGGTAACCGTTTCGATATCGGTGAGAAAACGCTTGTAGCGACGAATAAGTCGCGCTTCTTCGAGAGGGGGATCAAATCGCATCAGCCTTGCCAACTCCGCAAACCACGGGCGATGCGCTCAACCGCCTCTTGTAGCCGATCAAGGTTTTGAGTGTAGGCAAAACGCACATGGTGACCGGCTTGATAACGGCCAAAGTCCAACCCAGGCGTAAAGGCCACATGCTCGGTTTCGAGAAAATGACGGCAGAACGCGAAGGCATCACCGCCAAACGCGCTGACATCGGCGTACAAGTAGAAGGCACCCTCCGGCTCTACGGCAATGCCGAATCCCAACTCGCGCAATGCAGGCAGCAAGAAGTCGCGACGCCGACCAAATTCAGCGCGGCGCTCTTCAAGAATGCCCAGGGTTTGCGGGGTGAAACAGGCCAAGGCGGCGTATTGGGCCATGCTCGGCGCGCTGATGTAGAGGTTTTGCGCCAATTTCTCCAATTCACTGACCGCGTCCGGGGGCGCTACCAGCCAACCCAGACGCCAACCTGTCATACCGAAATACTTCGAAAAACTATTCAGGACAAAGGCATCATCGTCGACTTCCAGCACGCTGGCGGCGTCGGTGCCGTAGGTCAACCCATGGTAGATCTCGTCGACCACCAAGTGTCCGTTGCGTGCCTTGATTGCATCGGACAGCCCGGCCAATTCGCCCCGCGTAAGAATAGTCCCGGTGGGATTGGCCGGAGACGCGACCAGCGCCCCCACACTGTCCTGGTCCCAATGCCTGGCAACCAGGTCTGCGGTCAATTGGTAACGCACCTCCGGCCCCACCGGCACCAACTGGGCCGCGCCTTCTACCAAGCGCAGAAAATGTCGGTTGCAAGGATACCCCGGGTCCGCCAGCAACCAGTGCTTGCCTGGGTCTACCAGCAGGCTGCTCGCCAACAACAAGGCGCCGGAGCCACCGGGGGTAATCAGAATGCGCTCGGGATCGACACTCAAGCCATAACGCTGCTGATAAAACCCGCTGATGGCCTCGCGCAATTCCGGCAACCCACGGGCGGCGGTATAGCGGGTCTTGCCGTTCGCCAGTGCGGCCTGGCCGGCCTGGATGATCGGTTCGGCCGTGGTGAAGTCCGGCTCGCCGATTTCCAGGTGGATCACATCATGGCCGGCGGCCTGCAGCTCATTGGCCCGTGCCAGTAACGCCATGACATGAAAAGGTTCGATAGCGCGACTGCGCGCACTGTAGGGCTGAGCCATTAGCCTTCCTTAACGGTGAGGACAAAATCAGGATTCTACAGAACCCTCGCGGTAAAACATGCTCTATTGCCTGCTCGGCCATCCAAGATGAGCCCGGCAGGCGCCTGTAAAACGACTAAAATCAACATTCGAGCGGGTACATCCCCAGCCATGGCGGGCTGTTGCAGTTTGCAACCCCTTTTGCCGTGGAGCTCGACAACCGGGAGTGGCGCACCCTGAATCTATCTGGTAAGTTCGCCCGCTTGCAGCCGCAGGGCCGGCAGGTGTCGGTGACGTTGCAATCCTGCGCAATGGATTAGAAGAGTGAGAGGCGGTCTATTCATGTCCACCCAAGCAAAGCAACAGAGCATCAGCGGCTTCCAACCCTACGTTGAGTCGAAGGGCGAGGAATACATGGGCAAGCCCATGCGCGAGCACTTCTCCAAAATCCTGAAGCAGTGGAAACAGGACTTGATGCAGGAAGTCGACCGCACGGTTGACCATATGAAGGACGAAGCAGCCAATTTCCCGGACCCGGCCGACCGTGCCAGCCAGGAAGAGGAATTCGCCCTCGAACTGCGCGCCCGTGATCGCGAGCGCAAGCTGATCAAGAAGATCGACAAGACCCTGCAACTGATCGAAGACGAGGAATATGGCTGGTGCGAATCCTGCGGCGTCGAGATCGGTATTCGCCGCCTGGAAGCCCGCCCAACCGCGGACCTGTGCGTAGACTGCAAGACCTTGGCTGAAATCAAGGAAAAACAGGTCGGCAAATAACCCTGCCGAACTGAACGAATGGGGCGTGCAAAACGCCCCATTTTTGTTTCTGGCGTTTACCGCTTTTGCAGTAGTATCCGGCCCATGACAGCCTCTACCTATATCGGGCGTTTCGCCCCCACGCCCAGCGGCCATTTGCATTTCGGCTCACTGGTAGCCGCCCTCGCCTCCTACCTAGACGCTCGCGTCCACCACGGTCGCTGGTTGATGCGCATGGAAGACCTCGATCCACCGCGTGAAGAGCCCGGCGCCCAGGCAGCGATCCTGCATGCCTTGGAAAGCTACGGCTTTGAATGGGATGGTGATCTGGTCCGACAGAGCGAGCGGCATGATGGCTACGCCAAAGTGCTGAATGACTTGTTCAACCACGGCCTGGCGTACGCCTGCACATGCTCACGTAAACAGCTGGAACCCTATAACGGGATTTACCCCGGCCTGTGCCGCAATGCCGGCCACGATCAGCAAGACGCCGCCATCCGTCTGCGCGTGCCCGAACTGCAATACCACTTTACTGATCGCGTACAGGGCGAGTTCCGACAGCATTTGGGGCGCGATGCAGGCGATTTCATCATCCGTCGCCGCGATGGCCTTTACGCCTACCAATTGGCCGTGGTCCTTGATGACGCATGGCAAGGGGTTACCGATATCGTGCGCGGCGCCGACTTGCTCGACTCCACACCACGCCAGCTGTACCTGCAAGAGCTGCTGGGCCTGCGCCAACCGCGTTACCTGCATGTGCCGCTGATCGTCCAGCCGGACGGCCATAAGCTGGGCAAGTCCTACCGTTCGCCGCCGTTGACGGTCGACCAGGCCACGCCGTTGCTGCTGCGGGCACTGCGCGCCCTTGGCCAGCCAGCCGGCGATGAACTGCTGCACGCCAGCCCACGGGAACTGCTGGATTGGGGCATTGCGCACTGGGACGCCACCCGCATCCCGCGCACATTGACGTTGGCCGAAGCGCAATTGCGTTGAAGGCGCTTGCAGGTTGCCAGCCATCCGTTACCATCGCCGCAGATTTTTAATCAGAGGCCAACATGTACATCTATCGATTGGTCCTGCTGCTGGTCGTCGGGATCTACCTGTTTTCCCCCGCCATCATGGATTGGTGGATCGACGCCACGGGCGCCTGGTACCGCCCCTATCTGCTGTGGCTGATCCTGATCGTCGTGACCTTCATCCTGCAGAGCCAAAAAGATGCCGATGAGCTTTAGTCTCACCCAGATGCTGCTGATCAGCGCCGCCTACCTGGCTGCGTTGTTCGGTGTGGCCTGGATCAGTGAGCGCGGGATGATTCCGCGGGCGATCATTCGCCATCCGCTGACCTACACCTTGTCCCTGGGCGTGTACGCCAGTGCCTGGGCGTTTTATGGCACGGTAGGCCTGGCCTATCAGTACGGCTACGGCTTTCTTTCCAGCTACCTCGGGGTATCCGGCGCCTTCCTGCTGGCGCCGGTGCTGCTGTACCCGATCCTGAAAATCACCCGTACCTACCAGTTGTCGTCCCTGGCGGACCTATTCGCCTTTCGCTTTCGCAGCACCTGGGCCGGCGCGCTGACCACGATTTTCATGCTGATCGGCGTGCTGCCATTACTGGCCCTGCAAATCCAGGCGGTAGCCGACTCCATCAGCATCCTGACCCGCGAGCCAGTACAACACCTGGTTGCCCTGGCTTTCTGCGCGCTGATCAGCCTGTTTACGATTTTCTTCGGCTCGCGTCATATCGCCACCCGTGAGAAGCACGAAGGCCTGGTGTTTGCGATTGCCTTTGAGTCGGTCATCAAGCTGATCGCCATCGGCGGCGTCGGCCTCTATGCGCTCTACGGTGTGTTCGACGGCCCGCAACAGCTGGAACTCTGGCTGCTGCAAAACCAGACCGCCCTCGCCGCCTTGCATACTCCCTTGCAGGAAGGCCCATGGCGCACGCTGCTGCTGGTGTTCTTCGCCTCGGCAATCGTGATGCCGCACATGTATCACATGACCTTCACCGAGAACCTCAACCCCCGCTCGCTGGTCAGCGCCAGCTGGGGATTACCGCTGTTCCTGCTGCTGATGAGCCTGGCGGTGCCGCTGATCCTGTGGGCCGGCCTGAAACTGGGGGCCACTACTAACCCTGAGTACTTCACCCTGGGCATCGGCATTGCCGCCAACAGCCCGGCCCTGGCGCTGCTGGCATATGTCGGCGGTTTATCGGCGGCCAGCGGGTTGATCATTGTCACTACGCTGGCGCTCTCGGGCATGGCACTCAACCACCTGGTGCTGCCGCTGTACCAGCCGCCGGCCGAAGGCAATATCTACCGCTGGTTGAAATGGACCCGCCGTGCGCTGATCATCGCAATCATCATGGCTGGCTACGGGTTCTACCTGCTGCTTGGCGCCGGGCAAGACCTGGCCAACCTCGGCATCGTCGCGTTTGTCGCCACCTTGCAGTTCCTGCCGGGTGTATTGTCGGTGCTGTACTGGCCGACCGCCAATCGCCGTGGCTTTATTGCCGGGTTACTGGCGGGAATCCTGGTGTGGGTTGTCACCATGCTGCTACCGCTGGTCGGCAATTTGCAGGGTTTCTATATCCCGTTGCTGAACATGATCTACGTGCTCGACGACACCAGCTGGCACATGGCGGCCATTGCCTCGCTGGCCGCCAACGTACTGATGTTCACCTTGATCTCGCTGTTCACCAACGCCAGTCCCGAAGAAACCAGCGCCGCCGAAGCCTGCGCGGTGGACAACGTACGCCGCCCGCAACGCCGCGAGCTGCATGCTGCCTCGCCTCAGGAGTTCGCCACGCAACTGGCCAAGCCCCTGGGCGCGAAGGCCGCGCAAAAGGAAGTCGAGCAGGCACTGCGTGATCTGTACCTTCCATTTGACGAGCGTCGCCCCTACGCCCTGCGGCGTCTGCGCGACCGTATCGAGGCCAACCTCTCCGGCCTGATGGGCCCCAGCGTATCCCAGGACATGGTCGAAACATTCCTGCCCTACAAGGCGGGCGGCGAAAACTACGTCACCGAAGACATCCATTTCATCGAAAGCCGGCTGGAGGATTACCATTCGCGCCTCACCGGCCTGGCCGCCGAGCTCGACGCCCTGCGCCGCTACCATCGCCAGACCCTGCAAGAATTGCCAATGGGCGTCTGCTCCCTGGCCAAGGATCAAGAGATCCTGATGTGGAACAAGGCCATGGAAGAACTCACCGGCATCGCCGCGCAACGGGTGGTGGGTTCGCGGCTTAATACCCTGGGCGATCCTTGGAAAGAACTGCTCCTGGGCTTTATCAACCTGCCCGATGAGCACCTGCATAAACAACACCTGGCCCTCGACGGTCAGACCCGTTGGCTCAACCTGCACAAAGCTGCCATCGATGAGCCCCTTGCGCCGGGTAACAGCGGCCTGGTATTGCTGGTGGAAGACCTGACCGACACACAAATGCTCGAAGACAAACTGGTGCATTCCGAGCGCCTGGCCAGTATTGGCCGCCTCGCAGCCGGCGTGGCCCACGAAATCGGCAACCCGATCACCGGTATCGCCTGCCTGGCGCAGAACCTGCGGGAAGAGCGCGAAGAAGACGGTGAAATCACCGAAATCAGCGGACAAATCCTCGAGCAGACCAAGCGCGTGTCACGCATCGTGCAGTCACTGATGAGCTTCGCCCACTCCGGCGCGCATCAAAACCAGGACGAAGCGGTGTGCCTGGCCGAAGTGGCGCAGGATGCCATTGGGCTTTTGGCCTTGAACCGGCGCAATTTCGAAGTACAGTTCTTCAATCTTTGTGATCCGGAACATTGGGTCGATGGCGACTCACAACGCCTGGCCCAAGTGCTGATCAACCTGCTGTCCAACGCGCGCGATGCGTCACCGGCCGGCAGCGCTGTGCGTGTCAAGAGCGAGGCTTTCGAGCACACGGTCGACCTGATCGTGGAGGACGAAGGCAGCGGCATTCCACAGAACATCATGGACCGATTGTTCGAACCCTTCTTCACCACCAAGGACCCCGGTGAAGGAACCGGTCTGGGCCTTGCACTGGTCTATTCCATCGTTGAAGAGCATTATGGACAAATCACCATCGACAGCCCGGCTGACACCGAAAGCCAACGCGGCACCCGTATACGGGTGACCTTGCCGCGTCATGTCGAAGCGACGTCCGCTGTGAACTGAGACCGTCGAGAGAATTGAATCAATGCCGCACATTTTGATCGTCGAAGACGAAACCATTATCCGCTCTGCCTTGCGTCGCCTGCTTGAACGAAATCAGTACCAGGTCAGCGAAGCCGGCTCGGTGCAGGAAGCCCAAGAGCGATTCAGCATTCCCACGTTCGACCTGATTGTCAGCGACCTGCGCCTGCCCGGTGCCCCGGGCACCGAGCTGATCAAGCTGGGCCAGGGCACCCCGGTGCTGATCATGACCAGCTACGCCAGCCTGCGCTCGGCGGTGGACTCGATGAAGATGGGCGCGGTGGACTACATCGCCAAGCCTTTCGACCACGATGAAATGCTTCAGGCCGTGGCCCGCATCCTGCGTGACCGTCAGTCGGCCAGCAGCGCGCCTGCCGAACAGCGCCCGGCCGGTAAAACGACCAACGGCGCCGACAAGCCAGGTGTCGACAACAGCAATGGCGAGATCGGCATCATCGGCTCCTGCCCACCGATGCAGGATCTGTACAGCAAGATCCGCAAAGTAGCGCCGACCGACTCCAATGTATTGATCCAGGGCGAGTCGGGGACCGGTAAGGAACTGGTAGCCCGCGCCCTGCACAACCTGTCCAAGCGTGCCAAGGCACCGATGATCTCGGTGAACTGCGCGGCGATCCCCGAATCCCTGATCGAGTCCGAATTGTTCGGCCACGAAAAAGGCGCATTCACTGGCGCCAGCGCCGGGCGCGCGGGGTTGGTGGAAGCCGCAGACGGCGGCACCTTGTTCCTCGATGAGATCGGTGAGTTGCCCCTGGAAGCCCAGGCCCGCTTGCTGCGGGTGCTGCAGGAAGGCGAAATTCGACGCGTCGGTTCGGTGCAATCGCAAAAGGTCGATGTGCGACTGATTGCTGCGACACACCGTGACCTCAAGAGCCTGGCCAAGATCGGCCAGTTCCGTGAAGACTTGTATTACCGCCTGCACGTGATCGCCCTCAAGCTGCCGGCCCTGCGCGAGCGCGGCGCCGACGTCAACGAGATCGCCAGTGCATTCCTGTTGCGCCAGAGTGCGCGTATCAACCGTACCGACCTGAAATTCGCCGCAGACGCCGAGCAGGCGATCCGGCATTACTCGTGGCCGGGTAACGTGCGGGAACTGGAGAACGCTGTCGAGCGTGCGGTGATTCTGTCGGAGAGCCCGGAGATTTCCGCCGAGTTGCTGGGTATCGATATCGAGCTCAGTGATCTGGACGACGATGATTTCATTGGCTTGGCCCCGCAACAGGGTGGCGCTAGCAATACCAGCCATGAACCGACGGAAGATTTGTCACTGGAAGACTACTTCCAGCATTTCGTCCTTGAGCATCAGGACCATATGACCGAGACCGAGCTGGCACGCAAGCTCGGGGTGAGTCGCAAATGCCTGTGGGAACGGCGCCAGCGCCTGGGCATTCCACGGCGCAAGACCGGGGTCGCCAGCGAAAGCTGAGGGGTGCGCCCCACCAGGTAACACCTGCTGATGTGAAAAAACTGTTACCGCTGACTTTTCACGTAACAGAAGCCGGGGCTTACGGTAACGAAGCTCCGGCTTTTTTTCGGCCCCGAAAACCACAAAACCACCTCAACACCCCGGTTTTGCTGGCCGGCGCAAAAGTTGGCACGCACCCTGCTATATGCTTAGTACAAAAACAATAACAAGCTTTGTACAAGACAATAAAAATAAGACGAATCGACTCACGCATAACAAAAACAACACGGCGGAGGCGCAGCTAACTGATTCTTTTGGAGAGGCGTTGCATTTGGGGCTTGCCCCGCAACCAGGCCGAGAACAACAAAAACTGCCCTAAGGCAGAGCCTGAACTGGTTGGATCGTAGATCAGCAACACAGCGACCAAAGCAATCCGTTTGCTCTTGACTCCCAATTGGGAGTGTCATGAAGGTGAAGCTTCATGGCGAGGGCGATCAACAAAAACAAGAAGCCCGAAACCAATAATAAAAATAGAGCACGCAACTACTTCTGGGGGAGCTTCGGCTCCCCTTGTAGTTTCCGGCATTTGACGTTCTGAAGCTTATGGCGCAATGCCTGTAGCTTGTTCCTACACCATCCCCCGACTAAATGCTAGAATCCCGGCCCATCATGCGGTCATTCTTCGTTATGGCCGAACATTCCTTCAAACAGTGCATCCCATGCTGAAGAAGTTGTTCCAGTCATTCCGTTCTCCCTTGCGTCGAACGCAACACAAACGCAGCACGCCTGAAGTGCTCAATAGCAGCCAGCATTCACTGCAACGGGCTCAATTCAGCCGTTATGCGGTGAACATCGTCGAACGTTTGCAGAACGCCGGCTACCAGGCTTACCTGGTGGGTGGTTGCGTACGCGACATGCTGCTCAACATCACGCCCAAGGATTTCGACGTCGCCACCAGCGCCACGCCCGAACAAGTGCGTGCCGAGTTCCGTAATGCGCGGATTATCGGCCGGCGCTTCAAGTTGGTGCATATCCACTTTGGACGCGAAATCATTGAGGTGGCCACCTTCCGCGCCGGGCACCCGCAAAACGACGAAGAGGAAGACACCAACCAGTCTTCCCGCAACGAAAGCGGGCGCATCCTGCGCGACAATGTCTACGGCACCCTGGAGGAAGACGCGCAACGTCGCGACTTCACCATCAATGCCTTGTATTACGACCCGGTCAGCGAGCGCATCCTCGATTACGCCAATGGCGTACATGACATCCGCAATAACCTGATCCGTCTGATCGGCGACCCGACGCAGCGCTACCAGGAAGACCCGGTGCGCATGCTGCGTGCCGTGCGCTTCGCGGCCAAGCTCAACTTCGGCATCGAGAAACACACCGCTGCGCCGATTCGCGAGCTGGCGCCAATGCTGCGAGAGATCCCCTCGGCGCGCCTGTTCGAAGAAGTGCTCAAGCTGTTTCTCTCGGGCTATGCCGCCGACACCTTCGAAATGCTTGTCGACCTGCAGTTGTTCGATCCATTGTTCCCGGCCAGCGCCGAGGCCTTGGAATACAACCCGACGTACACCCACACATTGATCAGCGAAGCGTTGGTCAACACTGACCTGCGCATCAAGCAGAACAAACCGGTCACTCCGGCGTTCCTGTTTGCCGCCCTGTTGTGGCCAGCCCTGCCCAAGCGCGTTCTGCGCCTGCAGGACCGTGGTATGCCGCCGATCCCGGCCATGCAGGAAGCGGCACACGAGTTGATCGCCGAACAGTGCCAACGCATCGCCATCCCAAAACGCTTCACTATGCCGATCCGCGAGATCTGGGACATGCAGGAGCGCCTGCCGCGCCGCAGCGGCAAACGCGCCGACCTGTTGCTGGACAACCCGCGTTTCCGTGCCGGCTACGACTTCCTGCTGCTGCGCGAAAGCGCCGGCGAGCAGACCGATGGCCTGGGCGAATGGTGGACCGACTATCAGGACGCCAATGACAGCCAGCGCCGGGAAATGATCCGCGAGCTGGGTAGTAAAGGCGACAGTACCGGTGAAGGGCCGAAAAAGCGGCGCCGCAGCGGTAGCAAGCGTAAACGCAGCAGTGCCGATGCCTCGGGCGCCGCGGGCGAATAAAGGTGGAACGTATCTATATTGGCATGGGCAGCAACCTGGCTGCCCCGCAACAGCAATTGCGCAGCGCGATCAAAGCCCTGGCGCAGTTGCCAGACACCACCCTCTCCGGTGTTTCCGCGTTTTATCAAAGTGACTCCCTGCTCCCGGGCCAACCGCGCTACACCAACGCGGTTGCGGCCCTGGACAGCAGCCTGATGCCGTTGGACCTGCTCGATGCACTGCAAGCCATCGAGAATGATCAGGGCCGCGAACGTCTTGAACGCTGGGGCCCGCGCACACTGGATCTGGATATCCTGCTGTTCGGTGATCGCCTGATCGACGAGCCACGCCTCAAGGTGCCGCACTACCAGATGCATCTGCGGGCGTTTGTGCTTTACCCGCTGGCTGAGCTGGCGCCAGCCGACCTGCAGTTGCCTGACGGGCAAAGCCTCAGCGGCCTGCTTGAAGCCTGCCCATTTGTCGGCCTGGAACGCTTACCTTCGTAGGAGCGAGCTTGCTCGCGAAAATCGCCAACGTTAACGTGCACAACCTGCTTAAACGCGGTGCCCACGCGCTCTTCGCGAGCAAGCGCGCTCCTGCAATCGCGTCAGTAACAGCGGTAACACCGCCTTCGTAACAATGCGGTAACACATCCAATTGACTTCCCGTGTCCTCCTCACGACTATAGGCGTCCCGCTGCCGCCAACCCGGCGCTACAGGGCGCAATCCAGGCCTTATAAGCACTGCTTTCAAGACAGTGCGCCTGTATAAACGAAGACTCACGCGCGTTACTCGCTGTTTCCAAGCGCCTGAACGAGGACCCTTTTCATGCCAGACATTACCCTGACCACCTTGCAGAGCCTCAAACTCAAAGGTGAAAAAATCACCATGCTGACGTGCTATGACGCCACCTTCGCCAACGCCTGTTGCCAGGCCGGGGTTGAAGTGTTGTTGGTGGGCGACTCCCTGGGCATGGTTCTTCAAGGGAATGACAGCACCCTGCCCGTGACCACCGATGAACTTGCCTACCACACCGCCAGCGTCAAGCGTGGCAACGACGGCGCCTTGATCATCGCCGACCTGCCGTTCATGGGGTACGCCACGCTGGAGCAAACCTTCCAGAACGCCGGCAAGCTCATGCAGGCCGGCGCCCACATGATCAAGGTCGAGGGTGCAGTGTGGTTGGCCGAGTCGATCCGGCTGCTGGCTGAACGCGGCGTACCGGTATGCGCACACATGGGCCTGACACCACAGTCAGTGAACATCCTCGGCGGCTACAAGGTGCAGGGCCGCAATGAAGCCCAGGCGCGCCAGATGCGCGCCGACGCAATCGCCCTGGAACAAGCCGGTGCTGCGATGATTGTGCTGGAGTGCGTGCCCAGCGAATTGGCCGCAGAAATCACCCAGGCCGTCAAAGTGCCGGTGATCGGCATTGGCGCCGGTTCCGCCACTGATGGCCAGGTGCTGGTGCTGCATGACATGCTCGGCCTGTCGATGACCGGCCACGTGCCGAAGTTCGTGAAGAACTTCATGGCCGGCCAGGACAGTATCCATGCAGCCCTGAGCGCTTACGTTAGCGAGGTCAAAGCCGTCACCTTCCCGGGCATCGAACACGGGTTCTCGGCATGAACACCGTTAAAACCCTACGTGAACTGCGCGCCGCGGTTACCCACGCCCGCAGTGCCGGCAAACGCATCGGCTTTGTGCCCACCATGGGCAATCTGCACAGCGGCCACGCAACCCTGGTGACCAAAGCCGCGCAGCAAGCGGATTTCGTGGTGGCGAGCATCTTCGTCAACCCACTGCAATTCGGTGCCGGTGAAGACCTGGACAAATACCCGCGCACGCTGGCCGCCGATCAGGAAAAGCTCCTGCAAGCCGGCTGCAACCTGCTGTTCGCGCCCACCGTCGAGGAAATGTACCCAGGTGGCATGACCGGCCAGACCCGCGTCAGCGTTCCACAGCTGTCCGAAGGATTGTGTGGTGCCAGCCGCCCAGGGCATTTCGAAGGCGTGGCCACGGTGGTCAGCAAGTTGTTCAACATGGTCCAGCCGGACATCGCCGTATTTGGTCAGAAGGATTACCAACAACTGGCGGTGATCCGCGCCATGGTCCATGACCTGAACATGCCGATCCAGATCATCGGCGAGCCCACCGTACGCGCAGAGGACGGTCTCGCGCTGTCATCGCGCAATGGTTACCTCACCGCGGAGCAACGCGCCGTCGCGCCAGTGCTGTATCGCGCCCTCAACCAGATAGCTACGGCCATCAAAAGCGGTGAGCGTGATTTCGCCAAGCTGCGCGCCGAACAGATCCAGTACATTGAGAACGCCGGGTTGCGCATGGATTACCTGGAAGTACGCCAAGGTGTGCACCTGCGTCCGGCCACCGCGCAGGACCGTGATGTGGTGATTCTGGTCGCTGCTTATCTAGGCACGACACGCCTCATTGATAACTTGCACCTGAACCTCGCCTGACCCCTCTTTAATCCACTACCTGTTGCCCCGACCGCCGTGCCGGTATAAAAAAGTACCGGCCACAGCGCAGACAAAGCCAAGACATATCGACACGCTAGGTTTAATGTAATCGCCCTGCGCTACGGTTAGCGCTGTCTGGAACCCAGTGCTTGATATAAGACGGGATGTTCCGGGCTTTGAAGTGTCCTAAAGGCAGTCCCCGTAATAAAAAGGAAACCCGCAGCGATGGCGTACTACCGCACCCCTCATGACGTTACCGCGCTGCCCGCCTGGCAAGCGCTTACCCAACATCGCCAAGCCATGCAGGATTTCAGCATGCGCGACGCGTTCAATGCCGATCCCCAGCGTTTTTCCCAGTTCACCCTGAGCAGCTGCGGACTTTTCCTCGATTACTCGAAAAACCTGATCACCAGCGAAACCCGCGACCTGCTGGTGGGCCTGGCCAAGGAAGTGAACCTCAAAGGCGCGATCGACGCGTTGTACGCCGGTGAGCCGGTCAACTCCTCCGAAGGCCGCCCTGCCCTGCACACTGCCCTGCGCCGCCCGGTGGGCGACAAGCTGTCGGTCAACGGCGTGAACATCATGCCGGACGTGCACAAGGTGCTGAACCAGATCACCGACCTGGTCGGCCGCATACACGATGGCCTGTGGCGTGGCTACACCGAGAAGCCGATCACCGACGTGGTGAACATCGGTATCGGTGGCTCGTTCCTCGGCCCGGAGCTGGTCTCCGAGGCCCTGCTGTCCTACGCCCATAAAGGCGTGCGTTGCCACTACCTGGCGAACATCGACGGCAGCGAGTTTCATGAGCTGACCATGAAGCTGCGCGCCGAGACCACGCTGTTCATCGTTTCGTCGAAATCCTTCAACACCCTCGAAACCCTGAAAAACGCCCAGGCCGCTCGGGCCTGGTACCTGGCCCAGGGCGGCTCGGAAGCCGAGCTGTATCGCCACTTCATCGCCGTTTCCAGCAACAACGCTGCGGCCGTGGCCTTCGGGATTCGCGAAGAAAACATCTTCCCGATGTGGGACTGGGTCGGCGGGCGTTACTCGCTATGGTCCGCCATCGGCTTGCCAATTGCCCTGGCCATCGGCATGTCCAACTTCAAGGAATTGCTGTCCGGTGCCTACACCATGGACCAGCATTTCCAGAACGCCCCGTTCGAAGCCAACATGCCGGTACTACTGGGCTTGCTCGGCGTGTGGTACGGCAACTTCTGGGGTGCGCAGAGCCATGCGATCCTGCCGTACGACCATTACCTGCGTAACATCACCAAGCATTTGCAACAGCTGGACATGGAATCCAATGGCAAGAGCGTGCGCCAGGATGGCACGCCGGTGTCCACCGATACCGGCCCGGTGATCTGGGGCGGCGTAGGCTGCAACGGGCAGCACGCTTACCACCAGTTGCTGCACCAAGGGACCCAACTGATCCCGGCCGACTTCATCGTGCCGATCGTCAGCTTCAACCCGGTGTCAGACCACCATCAGTGGCTGTACGCCAACTGCCTGTCCCAGAGCCAGGCCCTGATGCTCGGTAAGACCCGCAGCGAAGCCGAAGCCGAGCTGCGCGAGAAGGGCCTGCCGGAAGCCGAGGTACAGAAGCTGGCACCGCACAAGGTGATCCCGGGCAACCGTCCGAGCAACACCATCGTGGTCGAACGCATCAGCCCTCGTCGCCTCGGCGCGCTGGTGGCGATGTATGAGCACAAGGTGTTCGTGCAGAGCGTTGTCTGGGGCATCAACGCCTTCGACCAATGGGGCGTGGAACTTGGCAAGGAGCTGGGCAAAGGCGTTTACAACCGTCTGACCGGCGCCGAAGAAACCTTGGCAGATGATGCCTCGACCCAGGGCCTGATCAACTACTTCCGCGGTCGCCACCGCGGCTGAAGCTGGCCTCAAGGCCAACGTGCGTTTGGACGTTGGCCTTGAACCCACCTGCCACAGGGTGCATCTTTATTACTTGTCGCAAAAACAAGAATAAGGATCACTCATGTTCGATATCAGCACGTTCCCCACCGCCGATGCCGTCCGCCGGGCTGCGCAGCTCAGTCAAGAGGACTACCAGCGCCTCTATCGCCAATCCATCGAACAGCCGGACACCTTCTGGGCCGAACAGGCCAAGGGCTTTCTCGACTGGATAACGCCTTGGCACAGCGTCCAGCAGTCAGACATCAAGACCGGCGCCGCCCAATGGTTTGCCGGCGGCCAACTGAATGTCAGCTACAACTGCATCGACCGTCACCTGGCAAAGCGCGCCGATCAGCCGGCCTTTATCTGGGAAGGCGATGATCCGACAAAGTCCTGCAAAATCACCTATCACCAACTTCATCAAAACGTCAGTCGCCTGGCCAATGTATTGAAAAGCCGTGGCGTGAAAAAAGGCGACCGCGTGTGCATCTACATGCCAATGATTCCGGAAGCGGCCTACGCCATGCTGGCCTGTACACGAATTGGCGCGGTGCACTCGGTGGTGTTTGGCGGCTTTTCACCTGACGCCCTGCGTGACCGTATTCTCGACGCCGATTGCCGTACCGTGATTACCGCCGACGAAGGCGTACGCGGCGGCAAGCCCGTGGCGTTGAAGCAGAACGTCGATAAAGCCCTGGCCAGTTGTCCGGATGTCAGTACCGTAGTGGTGGTGGAGCGCACCGGGGCGAGCGTGAACTGGAACGAGGGCCGCGACCTCAAGTATCAGGCCGCCCTGGAAGCCGCCAGCGACAACTGCCCGCCCGAGCCGATGGATGCCGAAGATCCGCTGTTCATCCTCTACACCTCCGGCAGCACCGGCAAACCCAAGGGCGTGCTGCACACCACCGGCGGCTACCTGCTACAAGCGGCGATGACCTTCAAGTACGTGCTCGATTACCAAGAGGGCGAAGTGTTCTGGTGCACCGCCGATGTCGGCTGGGTCACCGGCCACAGCTACATTGTCTATGGCCCGCTGGCCAATGGCGCGACCTCGCTGATGTTCGAAGGCGTGCCAAGTTACCCGGACAGCTCGCGGTTCTGGCAGGTGATCGACAAGCACAAAGTGAATATTTTCTACACCGCGCCCACCGCATTGCGCGCCCTGATGCGTGAGGGCCACGGCCCGTTGGAGAGTACTTCCCGAGCCAGCCTGCGCCTGCTCGGCAGCGTCGGTGAGCCCATCAACCCGGAAGCCTGGGACTGGTATTTCAACGCGGTCGGCGAACAACGCTGCCCGATTGTCGATACCTGGTGGCAGACCGAAACCGGCGGCATCATGCTCAGCCCGCTGGTCAGCGCCCAGCGCATCAAGCCGGGCTGCGCCACCCAGCCAATGTTCGGCGTACAGCCGGTGCTGCTGGATGAGCAGGGCAAGGAAATCAGCGGCGCCGGCAGTGGCGTGCTGGCGATCAAGGCCAGCTGGCCGGGGCAGATTCGCAGCGTCTACGGCGACCCGCAACGCATGATCGACACCTACTTCAAACCCTATCCCGGCTACTACTTCACCGGCGACGGCGCGCGGCGCGATGAGGACGGTGACTACTGGATCACCGGGCGGATCGACGATGTTATCAACGTATCGGGCCATCGCATCGGCACCGCCGAGGTGGAGAGCGCCTTGGTGCTGCATGACCAAATCGCCGAAGCCGCTGTGGTCGGCTACCCCCACGACGTCAAAGGTCAGGGCATCTATGCCTTTGTGACCCCAATGAACGGGGTCGAGCCCAGCGATGCGTTGAAAAAGCACCTGCTGGACCTGGTCAGCAAGGAAATCGGCAGCTTTGCCAAGCCAGAACTGATCCAATGGGCGCCTGCCCTGCCGAAAACCCGCTCCGGCAAGATCATGCGGCGCATCTTGCGCAAGATCGCCTGCAACGAACTGGACAGCTTGGGAGATACCTCGACCCTGGCCGACCCGAGCGTCGTAGACGGTTTGATCGACAAGCGCCTGAACCGATAGGAACCCCCGAGTCGCCATGGAATTTATCCGCAGCCGTATCGAAACCCAGTTGATGAGCCTGACCGGTTTGTCACTGGGCCAACTGGACCTGGAGAACCCCAAGGGCGATCCCGGACTGTTCGGGCCGGACTCGGTCAGTTGGCAAGTGCATGGCGACTTCAGCAGCATGCTGATCGGCGGCATCAGTGCGTTGATGCTGCAGGCCTTGCACCCACTGGCCCTGGCCGGCGTATGGGACCATTCGAACTTCCGCCAGGATATGCTCGGGCGTTTGCGACGAACCTCGCAGTTCATTTCCGGCACCACCTTCGGCTCACGCAAGGATGCAGAGTGGCTGATCGAAAAAGTGCGCACCATTCACCTGCAGGTGGTCGGCCACGCGCCGGATGGGCGACCTTATGCGGCCAGCGATCCAGAGCTGCTGACCTGGGTGCATGTGGCCGAGGTAAGCAACTTTCTCGCCGCTCACCTGCGTTATCGCAACCCCCGGCTTTCGGGTCGCGACCAGGATCGCTACTACAGCGAAATTGCCCTGGTCGCTGAACGCCTGGGCGCGCGGCATGTGCCGCGTTCACGCCAGGAAATTTCGGATTATCTGGTGCGTATCCGCCCGCAACTGCTGTGCGACGAGCGCAGCCGTGAGGTGCTGCGCCTGCTGCTCGAGGCCCCTGCCCCGAGCACTTTGGCCAAACCCTTCGGCAGCCTGATGATGCAGGCCGGGATCGACCTGCTGCCCGACTGGGCAAGCGCGATGCTCGACCAACAGCAGAGCCCGCTGCAACGCCAGATGATCCGCGCCGGGGCCAAGCGCAGTGCGCCACTGCTGCGCTGGGCGATGCGCAACGGTTCGGTGCAGCGCGCCCATCGGCGGATGGGGCTGATGTAGGTAGCGGCCCATAGCTGTTAAACTCCGCGCCCACAATGCCCTCATTTACCGCAAGCAAGGCCCGCTTCATGACTCCCTTGAATCAGGCGCTGCGCGCCGCCCTCGATTATCGCCAAGACCTGATCAACCAACTGCACGCCCAGGGTACGGACTGCTATCGGTTGTTTCACGGCAGCCAGGAAGGTGCCGGTGGCCTGACCATCGACCGCTACGGCCCGCAATTGCTGGTGCAGAGCTTCCACCAGTCCCTGGAAAGCGCAGACCTGCTGGACCTGCACCAGATGATCAACCAGCACATGGGCCTGGAATTGCTGCTGGTATACAACGACCGCGCCCGCGGTAACTCACGGATCGACCGCGAAGACACGGTGTACCGCGCAGAGCCTGCGGCATTGGAAGACCTGGTCGGCCACGAATGGGGCCTCAACTATCGTGTGCGTGGACGCCATGCCGGGCAAGACCCGCTACTGTTCCTCGACTTGCGTAACACCCGTGGCTGGGTCAAGGACCACAGTGCCGGTAAAAGCGTGCTGAACCTGTTCGCCTACACCTGTGGCGTAGGCTTAAGCGCGGCGGCAGGCGGGGCACGCGAGGTGTGCAACCTGGACTTTGCCGAAGGCAACCTGGCGGTTGGGCGTGAAAACGGCCTGCTCAACCCGCAGTTGCCAGCAATGGATTTTGTGCAGTCTGATTACTTCCCGGCGATTCGCCAACTGGCGGGCCTGCCGATCACCCAGCGTCGCGGCCAGAAACTGCCGAGTTATCCACGCTTGGAACAGCGCCAATATGACTTGGTACTCCTCGACCCTCCCGCCTGGGCCAAGAGCGCCTTCGGCACCGTCGACTTACTGCGCGACTATCAGAGCCTGCTCAAGCCCGCGCTGCTGGCCACCGCCGACAATGGCGTGCTGATTTGCTGCAACAACCTGGCGAAGGTCAGCATGGATGACTGGCGTGAGCAGGTGCTGCGTTGCGCAGAAAAAGCCGGCCGCCCTGTGCGTGACTGGCAAATCATGACACCGGGAGCCGACTTTCCATCCAGAGACCAGCAACCGCCATTGAAGACCTTGATCCTGCATCTGTAGGAACTTTCCCAGCACCCACGGTTCTTCGGAACCGAATTCCCGTGCCATACTCCAAGGCACTCTCGTTTGACATAGATGGCGTCACCCATGCCCAAAGGATTGATTCGCGCCGCAGGCGCCTTGTTGACCGCCCTTGCTTTGTACAGCTTGCTGGGCTTTCTGATCTTACCGGGCATTGCCCTTCGCATTGCCAACCAACAGTTGGCCAACTACGCCACGGTGCCAGCGCGAATCGAGCGCATCGAGCTCAACCCATTTAGCCTCGAACTGACATTGTGGGGCCTGAAGATCGGTGAGCCGGGCAAAGAACAAGTGGGTTTCGAGCGCTTCTACGCCAACCTGCAAGTGGACAGTCTCTGGACCCGCGCCCTGCACCTGGCCGATGTGCAATTGGACAAGCCCAAGACCGAACTGCTGTTCGACAAATCCGGCCAACTTAACCTGGCGCAGTTGTTCAAGCTGCCACCGAGCGAGCCGACCCCAGCCGATCCCGATGCCAAGCCGTTCCCACTGCGTATCGACAGCATCAAGCTGGCGGGCGGCAACCTGCACTTCCAGGACCTGCGCCCCAGCGAACCCATCGAATTCCTCTACGACAAACTCGACTTCGAGCTGAAAAATCTCAGCACCTTGCCCGAAGACAACGCCGATATGACCCTGGTCGCCGCGGGCCCTGACGGTGGGCAGATCGACTGGAAAGGTAATTTCAGCCTGGTACCGATCACATCCGAAGGCACCTTGAAAGTCACCGACGGCAAGATGAAAGCCTGGTGGCCCTATGTACGTGACGCCTTGCCCCTGGTGCTGGAAGACGGTGTGCTCAACTTCAGCACCGACTATAAATTCAGCCTGGCCAAAGAAACCGAACTGAACCTGACCAACACCGCCGCCAGCATCGCGCCCTTTGCAATCAAGGCGCCGGATGGCCGGCCATTGGCCCGCCTGGAGCGCCTGGACGTCAGCGAAACCACGGTAGACCTGGCCAAGCAGCAGGTGGTTGTCGGCAAGATTCGCAGCAACAAGCTGGAAACCTGGGCGGCCCGTGAAGCCGATGGGCAGTTGGATTGGCAGAAACAGTTTGCCAGCCAGCCGAGTAAACCAGCCACGGCACCGCAACCGGCCACTGCGCCGGCCACTGCCGATGCCCCTCAAGCGCAACCGGCAGCCCCGAGTAAACCCTGGCAAGTGCTGCTCAAGGACGTGCAACTGCGTAACTACCAGGTGCACCTGGCCGATCGCCAGGCCAAACCTGCGGTCGCGCTGGAGCTTGGCCCATTGAATGTCGATGTGCAGAACTTCGACAGCCTCAACCAGAGCCCCTTTACCTTGAAGGTCGACACCGGCCTGGGCAAGCAAGGCAAGATCCAGGCGACTGGCGAGGTTAACCTCAACCCCGTCAGCGCCAAACTGAAAGTGAATACCCAGGATATCGACCTGCGAGTTGCCCAGTCCTATATCAGCCCGTTTATTCGCCTGGAACTGCGCAGCGGCATGCTGGGCAGCAACCTGGACGTGAACCTCAAAAGCACCGAGCCGCTGGCCCTACAAGTCACCGGCCGCGCCCAGGTTGATCAGTTGCATACCCTGGACACCCTCAAGACCCGCGACTTCCTAAAGTGGCAGCGCCTGGTACTGGAGGGCGTGAACTACCAGCACGGCCAAAGCCTGTCGATCGACAAGGTCAACCTGCTGCAGCCATATGCGCGCTTCATGATCAACGACGATCGCACCACCAACATTGATGACCTGCTGGTTCCACAGCCGGCAGACAGTGGCAATAAGTCGGCCGCCAAACCCGCAGCCAGCAACGAGAAGCCCCTGGGCATTCATATCGGCCAGATCGCAATCAACGATGGTTCGGCCAACTTTGCCGACTTCAGCCTAACCCCCAACTTTGCTACCGCGATTCAACAGCTCAACGGCCAGATCGGTACCATCGACAGCCGCCAGGCCAAACCGGCCAGCGTCGACATAAAGGGCAAGGTGGACCGCTACGCGCCGGTGACCATCAAAGGCAGCGTGAACCCGTTTGATCCGATGGCGTCGCTGGATATCGCTACCAGCTTCAAGCGTGTCGAGTTGACCAACCTGACGCCTTACTCAGGCAAGTTCGCTGGTTTCCGTATCCGCAAGGGCCGCTTGAATCTCGACTTGCACTACGTGATCACCAAGGGCCAGTTGAAGGCTGAAAACAAAGTGGTGGTCGAACAACTGCAACTGGGTGAAAAAGTCGACAGCTCCGACGCGGTGGACTTGCCGATTCGCCTGGCGGTTGCCCTGCTCAAGGACTCCGATGGCAAGATCTCCATCGAACTGCCGGTGAGTGGCGACTTGAACAACCCACAATTCAGCGTAATGCCGATTGTGTGGCAGACCCTGCGTAACCTCGTAGTACGGGCAGCAACAGCGCCGTTCAAGTTTATCGGCGGGTTGGTGACCGGTGGCGGCTCGGAAGACCTGGGCAATGTGTCGTTCGACGCCGGCTCCAGTGAGCTGAACAAAGATGCCGAAGGCGCTTTGAACACCTTGGCCAAGGCGTTGAAAGAGCGCCCTACCCTGCGCCTGGAAATTGAAGGCACGGCTGCCGCAAGCAGCGACGGGCCGTTCCTGGCCGCAGAACGGCTGGAACGTGAATACCAATACAACTACTACAAGATCCTCCAGCGCCGTGGCGACAAAGTCCCGGCCCAGGCCTCATTGCTGGTGGTGCCAGAGAAGGAAAAGGCCCCACTGCTGGAAGGCATCTATCGCACCCGCTTGAAGCAGCAGCCACCGGCCGAATGGAAAGACTTGGGCAGCGATGAGCGCACGGCGAAGCTCAAGGACGGCGTGATCAAGTTCTGGAGCGCCAGTGATGTACTGTTACGCAAACTGGGCCAGGACCGCGCCAGCACGATCAAGGATTACCTGGTGGACAAGGGACAGCTGGAAGACGACCGGGTGTACTTCATTGATGCGCAGCTGGGGCAGGCCGAGAAAGATGGCCGTGTCATCACCCCAATGCATCTGGATGCTGAGTAACCTGAAGCTCGCGCAATTCTAAATGTGGGAAGGGTGAGCCCTCATGCCAGTCAGTTAAGGCTTTTTGTAGGAGCGAGCTTGCTCGCGAAAAGCTCAAAGGCACCGCGCTCATTCAGGATGCAGCGTTATCGTTGACGTTTTTCACGAGCAAGCTCGTTCCTACAGAGGGCGAAGTACGTTTAAATAATTGGGCCAGGCCTCCTCCCATATTCCTATGCTTCGCTTGACCAACAATTACCCCCCGGAAATAGAACAGGCCCCGACACAAGTGTCGGGGCCTGTAATGACCACATCCGTGTGGTCGGTCGCATGAACTCCAGAGGTGCATCGGGTGGATATCTGACTCACCCTAAGCCGCCGCCATCTAGTTCAGACGAAAAGGGCGCGTTACTCAGCTTTCAGGCCATCGGCCGATACAGCTTTAACGCCTTTGATTTTCTTGGCAATTGCGACTGCAGTTTCTTTCTGCGATGCAGTTACAGCAGTCGCGGAAGACAGGGAAACCACACCTTTGTTGGTCTCTACCTTGATATCGGTACCAGGAATACCTTTTTCGGTCACCAGGTCAGCCTTCACTTTAGTAGTGATCCAAGTGTCGCTGGTTGCGCCTTTGGCATCAGCAGCCGCACCTTTGGTTTTATCAATACCGTCAGCTTTAGTAGCGCCGCCAGCCAGCAGGCCGTCAGCAGAAACAGCAGTTACGCCTTTGATTTTCTTGGTAATGGCTACAGCGGTCGCTTTCTGCGAGTCGGAGATAGCTACGTCGGAGGAAAGGGAAACCACGCCTTTGTTGGTTTCTACCTTGATGTCCGAACCAGGAATGCCTTTCTCAGTCAGCAGATCAGCTTTTACTTTGGTAGTGATCCAGGTATCCGAGGTGGACTCTTTGGCCTTGGTCATTTCACCAGCCGCCAGAGTCATAGGGGCCTGGGAAGTCTGAGCAAAGGCCACGCTAGCACCCATGGCCAGTGTCAGAGCGGTAGCAGTAGCGAGAGCGAACTTCTTCATACGAGTAACTCCTGTTTTATTAAAAGTCTGCGGCGTGTGGACCTTGATGCTGCAGCGTTAACAGAGATATTGCAGACGGCGTGCCAAGTCAAAAACGCAGAATAAACTCTTATAAATCAATTAGTTAAAAAAATACCCAATTTTCGAAATCGTGCAACTTGCATGAAACTCGCTGCACCTGCATGCAAGTTGCGGTTTTTGGCGATGGGTTAAATGGCTGATTTTGCTTAATTTTCCAGCACCCATAAAAAAAGGACTCCGAAGAGTCCCTTTTTCCAGCCTGAACTACGGGTGATTAAACGCCCGAAGCCTTGGCTGCTGCTACGTCCTTGATGGACAGCTTGATACGGCCGCGGTTGTCCACGTCCAGTACCAGCACTTCGACTTCCTGGCCTTCTTTCAGAATGTCGGTCACTTTCTCAACGCGAGCGTCGCTCAACATGGAGATGTGAACCAGGCCGTCCTTGCCCGGCAGGATGTTGACGAATGCGCCGAAGTCGACGATGCGCTCAACCTTGCCGACGTAGATCTTGCCGATCTCGGCCTCAGCGGTGATACCCAAGACGCGCTGGCGTGCAGCTTCAGCCGCTTCCTTGGTTTCGCCGAAGATTTTGATCGAGCCGTCGTCTTCGATGTCGATCGAAGCCTTGGTCTCTTCACAGATCGCACGAATGGTCGCGCCGCCTTTACCGATAACATCACGGATTTTGTCGGTGTCGATTTTCATCGCGATCATGGTCGGAGCATTTTCCGACAGTTCGGTACGGGACTGACCAATGATCTGGTTCATCTGGCCGAGGATGTTCAGGCGCGCTTCCAGGGCTTGGCCCAGGGCGATTTCCATGATCTCTTCGGTGATGCCCTTGATCTTGATGTCCATCTGCAGCGCGGTAACACCTTTAGCGGTACCGGCTACTTTGAAGTCCATGTCGCCCAGGTGGTCTTCGTCACCCAGGATGTCGGTCAGGATGGCGAACTTCTCGCCTTCTTTAACCAGGCCCATGGCGATACCGGCAACCGGCGCCTTCATCGGCACGCCAGCGTCCATCAGTGCCAGGGAAGCACCGCAGACCGAAGCCATGGAGCTGGAACCGTTGGACTCGGTGATTTCCGATACCACACGAATGGTGTACGGGAACACATCGGCAGCAGGCAGCATCGCAGCAATCGAACGACGAGCCAGACGGCCGTGACCGATTTCACGACGACCGGCACCACCCATGCGACCACACTCGCCCACCGAGAATGGAGGGAAGTTGTAGTGCAGCATGAAGGGGTCTTTTTTCTCGCCTTCCAAGGTGTCCAGCAGCTGTGCGTCACGGGCAGTGCCCAGGGTTGCTACAACCAGTGCCTGGGTTTCACCACGGGTAAACAGCGCTGAACCATGAGTCTTCGGCAGAACGCCGACTTCGATGTTCAGCGGACGCACAGTGCGAGTGTCGCGACCGTCGATACGCGGCTTGCCGTTAACGATGTTTTCGCGAACGGTGCGGTATTCGATTTCACCGAATGCAGCTTTGACGTCGCTGGCGGAAGGCTGGCCTTCTTCACCGGACAGCTTGGCTACGACCTGATCCTTCAACTCACCCAGGCGAGCGTAACGGTCAGCTTTGACGGTGATGGTGTAGGCGTCGGAAATCGCAGCACCGAACTCGGAGCGGATAGCGCCCAGCAGGTCGGTGGCTTCCGGGGCAGCAGCCCAGGTCCAGGTCGGCTTGGCAGCTTCGGCAGCCAATTCCTTAACTGCGTTGATCACAACCTGGAACTCGTCGTGGGCAAACAGTACGGCGCCCAGCATCTGGTCTTCGGTCAGCTCTTTGGCTTCCGATTCAACCATCAGTACGGCTTCGGAAGTACCGGCAACGACCATGTCCAGGCTCGAAGCTTTCTGCTGTTCGTAAGACGGGTTCAACAGGTAACCAGTGCTCTCGTGGAAAGCAACGCGAGCGGCACCAATAGGACCATCGAACGGAATGCCCGAGATAGCCAGGGCTGCCGAGGTACCGATCATCGCAGCGATGTCCGGATCGGTTTTCTTGCTGGTGGAAACCACGGTGCAGACGACCTGCACTTCGTTCATGAAGCCTTCTGGGAACAGCGGACGGATCGGACGGTCGATCAGTCGGGAAGTCAGGGTTTCTTTCTCGGAAGGACGGCCTTCGCGCTTGAAGAAACCGCCAGGGATCTTACCGGCAGCGTAAGTCTTTTCCTGGTAGTGAACGGACAGAGGGAAGAAGCCTTTGCTCGGGTCAGCGGTCTTGGCGCCAACCACGGTCACCAGTACGGTAACGTCGTCGTCAACGGTAACCAGCACTGCGCCGGAGGCTTGACGGGCGATACGGCCTGTCTCGAGGGTAACGGTCGACTGACCGAACTGGAATTTTTTGATAACCGGGTTCACGGTGTCCTACCTTCTTTGTGGCTCTTGGGGGAACTTGTCTTCTTGCGAAATTCTTGGGCAATGTCGGGAATCGGCCCAACCCTTGTCCAGGGGTAAAACGTGTATCCAGATAAAACTTGAGGCTGGGAGCCTACCATGGGCCAGCGGGAATCCCACTGACACACGGCAGACAACCAACCTCTAGCGCAATCGCTGATTAGCGACGCAGACCCAGGCGACCGATCAGAGCCTGATAGCGACCCAGATCCTTGCCTTTCAGGTAGTCCAGCAGCTTACGGCGCTGGTTTACCATGCGGATCAGACCACGACGGGAGTGGTGATCTTTACCGTTGGCCTTGAAGTGACCTTGCAGCTTGTTGATGTTGTGGGTCAGCAGTGCAACTTGCACTTCTGGCGAACCAGTGTCACCAACAGCTTGCTGATAGTCAGCTACGATTTGTGCTTTTTCTTGAACGTCGAGAGCCATGAGGCAATCCTTTTTTTCAGGAAACCACCCAAAGGGTGATCTCAATAGGCCGAGGGCATACCCCCGTATCTATAAATGAGAAGTGACCATGCCTATTAACAGCCACCCTCGTTCGGTCATTCTGACCGAATCAGTCGACGTGGCGCGATGCGCCCGTCTTCGCTCACTTCACCGATACCGATAAAGCGACCGTTATGATCCTGTACCCGCACCATGCCGAACTTCGGGGCATCCGGGGCGCGTACCGGCTGGCCGTTGAGCCAGTAGAACGCGCTGTGCTCCGAGAAGTGCAGCAATGGCCAATCGAGCAAACCGCTGTCCGCTGGCATCAGGAAGCGATCAACTGCTTCGTTGCCGCCTTCGGCATGCACGGCTTCCAACTCTTCCAGCGTCACCGTCTGGGCCAGGCTGAAAGGGCCGGCTTGGGTGCGTCGCAGTTCTGCAACGTACGCACCGCAGCCGAGCTTTTCACCAATATCTTCCACCAGGGTACGGATATAGGTGCCCTTGCTGCAGTCCACGGCCAAGCGGGCAGTGTCGCCTTCACAGGCGAGCAATTCCAAGCGCGCAATAGTAACAGAACGCGGTTCGCGCTCCACTACTTCGCCCGCACGTGCCAGCTTATAAAGTGGTTGTCCGTCGCGCTTGAGCGCCGAGTACATCGGCGGTATCTGACTGATTTCCCCGCGAAAAGCCGGTAAAGCAGCTTCGATATCAGCACGACCAACGGTCACCTCGCGAACCTGCAGAACATCACCTTCGGCGTCGGCCGTGGTGGTGGTCTTGCCCAATTGCATCAGGGTTTCATAACCCTTGTCGGAATCGAGCAGGTATTGCGAGAACTTGGTGGCCTCGCCAAAGCACAACGGCAACACGCCGGTGGCCAGTGGATCAAGGCTGCCGGTGTGCCCTGCCTTCTCGGCATTGAGCAACCAGCGGACCTTCTGCAGTGCGGCATTGGAGGTAAAGCCAATGGGCTTGTCGAGCAGAATGATGCCGCTGACATTGCGACGGATACGTTTGACCTGAGCCACCGATTACTCCTTGGCGTCTTCAGGTGTGGACGGATGCTGGCTGTCTTCAGCCACGGCGCGTTCGATCAGGGCCGACAGGTGCGCGCCACGCACGACGCTTTCGTCGTAGTGGAAGTGCAACTGTGGAACGCTGCGCAGCTTCATTTCACGGGCCAACTGCATGCGCAGGAAACCCGCGGCCGAGTTGAGCACCTTGATGCTTTGTGCGATTTCTTCGCTGTTGTCCTGCCCCATCACGGTGATGAAGATCTTGGCGTGACCTACGTCACGGCTCACCTCGACAGCGGTGATGGTGACCAGGCCAACGCGGGGGTCTTTGACTTCGCGACGGATCAGTTGGGCCAGCTCACGCTGCATCTGATCGCCGATACGCTGGGTACGGCTGTATTCTTTTGCCATGTCTTGTTACCTGTTACTGCCACACGGTGAAACCCGTGGGGTCTGAAAGCGGCAAACGCCCGGCCTGACAAAAGCCAGACCGGGCGTTGCGTTTAGAGTCCTGACACTGCGCGGGGCATTTGCATGCCCACACGCTGCGTGGCTCCTGAAGTGCGCGAGTTAGAGGCTGCGAGCAACCTGAACCTTCTCGAAGACTTCGATCTTGTCGCCAACCTTGACGTCGTTGTAGCTCTTGACGCCGATACCGCACTCCATGCCGGCACGCACTTCGGCAGCGTCATCCTTGAAGCGGCGCAGGGATTCCAGCTCGCCTTCGAAGATAACGATGTCTTCACGCAGTACACGGATTGGACGGTTACGGTACACGGTGCCTTCGACAACCATGCAACCGGCAATCGCGCCGAACTTCGGCGAGCGGAACACGTCACGCACCTCGGCGATACCCAGGATGTTCTCCCGGACGTCGCTGCCAAGCATACCGGTAAGGGCTTTCTTGACGTCTTCGATGATGTCGTAGATGACGTTGTAGTAACGCATGTCCAGGCCTTCCTGCTCGACGATCTTGCGAGCGCCAGCATCGGCACGCACGTTGAAGCCGAACAGTACAGCGTTGGAAGCCAGTGCCAGGTTGGCGTCGGATTCGGTGATACCACCGACACCGCCACCGACAACGCGCACTTGCACTTCGTCATTACCCAGGCCATTCAAGGCGCCGTTCAACGCTTCGAGGGAACCACGGACATCAGATTTGAGGACGATGTTAAGCGTCTTCTTCTCTTCCTGACCCATGTTCTCGAAGATGTTTTCCAGCTTGCCGGCGTGAGCACGGGCCAGCTTGACCTCACGGAACTTGCCTTGACGGAACAGAGCCACTTCACGGGCTTTCTTCTCGTCGGCAACTACACTCATCTCGTCGCCAGCGTCCGGGGTACCGTCCAGGCCGAGGATCTCGACCGGGATAGCCGGACCGGCTTCCTTGATTGGCTTGCCGTTCTCGTCGAGCATGGCACGTACACGGCCGTAGTTCGAACCGACCAGTACCATGTCGCCTTGACGCAGGGTACCGTCTTGGACCAGCACGGTTGCAACCGGGCCACGGCCCTTGTCGAGGCGGGATTCAACCACGACACCACGGCCAGGAGCCGATGGAGTAGCAGTCAATTCCAGGACTTCGGCTTGCAACAGAACAGCTTCGAGCAGTTCGTCAACGCCGGTACCCATCTTCGCCGAGACCGATACGAATGGAGTCTCGCCACCCCACTCCTCGGACGTTACGCCGTGTACCGACAGTTCGCTACGAATGCGATCGAGATCAGCGCCCGGCTTGTCGATTTTGTTCACAGCAACGACCAAGGGAACACCGGCAGCCTTCGCGTGCTGGACCGCTTCAATGGTCTGCGGCATTACGCCGTCGTCCGCTGCAACGACCAGGATCACGATGTCGGTCGCCTTGGCACCACGGGCACGCATTGCGGTAAACGCGGCGTGACCTGGGGTGTCGAGGAAGGTGACCATGCCGCGTTCGGTTTCAACGTGGTACGCACCGATGTGCTGGGTGATACCACCGGCTTCGCCAGCGGCTACCTTGGCACGACGGATGTAGTCGAGCAGGGAAGTCTTACCGTGGTCAACGTGGCCCATTACGGTCACGACTGGCGCACGGGAGACTGCCTCACCTTCAAACTTCAGGGACTCGGCCAGGGAATCTTCCAGGGCGGTGTCGCTGACCAGGGTCACTTTGTGGCCCAATTCCTCAGCCACAAGCTGGGCAGTTTCCTGGTCCAGTACCTGGTTGATGGTGGCCGGAGTGCCCAGCTTGAACATGAACTTGATGATTTCAGCTGCCTTGACCGACATCTGCTGGGCCAGATCGCCCACAGTGATGGTCTCGCCGATCTTCACTTCGCGCACGACAGGGCCGGTTGGGCTCTGGAAACCGTGGGCGTTGCGTTTTTTCAGCTTGGCCTTGCCGCGACCACCACGACGGAAGCCATCGCTTTCTTCGTCGGTAGTACGTGGGGCAACGCGTGGAGCAGGCGCCTTCTCTTTAACCGAAGCACGATGCGGAGCGTTTTTGCGCTCGCCATCGCCACCACCACCGCGACGATTGTTATCGTCGGCACGGGGTTTGTCTGGACGACGTGGTTCGTCGCGCTTGCGGGCATCTGCTGCAGGAGCAGGTGCAGCGGCAACCGGGGCGGCCTCACGCACAGCTTCAGCAGGAGCAGCGACTGCTTCAGTGGAAGCAGGTTGCGCAGCAGCAGGCTGGCGACGCGCTTCTTCTTCGGCGCGACGCTTGGCTTCTTCTTCAGCCTTCTGACGAGCAGCATTTTCTACTGCGCGACGTTCTTCCAGTTCGCGTTTGCGCTCGGCTTCAATTTCTTCCGGGCTGCGCTGTACGAAGACTTTCTTCTTGCGCACTTCAACGCTGATGCTCTTGCTACCCGCAACACGCAGGGTGCTGGTGGTTTTGCGCTGCAATGTAATCTTGCGCGGTTCTTCCACTTTCGCCTTGTGGCTGCTCTTCAAGTGAGTCAGCAAAGACTGCTTCTCACTATCGCTCACACCTTCATCGGCGGCGGTGTGCGGCAGACCTGCCTCACGCATCTGCTGCAACAGGCGCTCTACCGGTGTTTTGACCTCATCGGCCAGTTGTTTCACCGTGACTTGCGTCATGCACTTCTCTCCTCAGGCCGCGCCTAATTACTCGAACCAATGGGCTCGGGCGGCCATGATCAACTTGCCGGCACGATCATCGTCAATGCCGTCGATGTCGAGCAGATCGTCAATAGACTGCTCGGCCAGGTCTTCGCGGGTAATTACGCCGCGCACCGCCAGTTCCATCGCCAAATCCTTGTCCATACCCTCAAGCGAGAGCAGGTCTTCGGCCGGATGGGCGTCTGCCAGCTTTTCCTCAGTAGCGATGGCTTTAGTCAACAAACGATCCTTGGCCCGAGCGCGAAGCTCGTTGACGGTGTCTTCGTCAAAGCCGTCGATGTTGAGCATTTCTTCCAACGGTACGTAGGCAATCTCTTCCAGGCTGGTGAAGCCTTCATCTACCAGCACCTGCGCCAGGTCTTCATCGACTTCCAGCTCTTCGATGAAGTTGCGCAGGATGTCACCGGTTTCAGCTTGCTGCTTAGCCTGGATGTCCGATTCGGTCATCACGTTCAGGGTCCAACCGGTCAGTTGGCTGGCCAGACGCACGTTCTGACCACCACGACCAATGGCCTGAGCCAGATTGTCTGCGCCAACGGCGATGTCCATTGCATGGGCATCCTCGTCAACGATAATTGCCGCCACTTCAGCCGGCGACATCGCATTGATCACAAACTGCGCAGGGTTATCGTCCCACAGGACGATGTCGACACGCTCGCCGCCCAATTCGCCCGACACTGCCTGGACGCGCGAACCGCGCATACCGATGCAGGCGCCTTGCGGATCAATGCGCTTGTCCTTGGAGCGGACCGCAATCTTGGCACGCGAACCCGGGTCCCGGGATGCAGCCATGACTTCGATCAGACCTTCGGCGATTTCCGGCACTTCGATACGGAACAGCTCGATCAGCATTTCCGGCGCAGTACGCGACAGGATCAACTGAGGGCCGCGGTTCTCAGTGCGGATTTCCTTGAGCAGCGCACGCAGACGCACGCCAACACGGAAGGTTTCGCGAGAGATGATGTCTTCACGGGCCAGCAACGCTTCCGCATTGTTACCCAGGTCGACGATCACGTTATCGCGGGTGACTTTTTTCACGGTGCCGGAGATGATTTCCCCCAACCGCTCGCGATAGGCGTCAACGACTTGAGCGCGCTCGGCTTCGCGAACCTTTTGCACAATGACCTGCTTGGCGGTCTGTGCAGCAATACGGCCGAACTCGATCGATTCGATCTTTTCTTCGACGACATCACCAACCTGGGCACCAGGGTGCGTTTGCGCAACCTTGCTTGGCCAGGTTTCGATGGCCGGATCATCAAGATCGGCTTCTTCGACAACCGTCCAGCGACGGAAGGTCTCATAGGCACCGGTGTGGCGGTTGATTTCCACACGCAGATCAACTTCATCTTCAAAACGCTTTTTGGTAGCAGTGGCCAGGGCCAGCTCCAGCGCTTCAAAAATCACGTTTGCCGGTACGCCCTTTTCATTGGATACCGACTCAACAACCAGCAGTACTTCTTTGCTCATCGTACGCCTCGCCTTTCGCAAGCCATTGGATCCGCGGGATCCGCGTCTCAGTCAAAACTGGGAATAATGTTGGCCTTGTCGATCATATCGATCGGCAACAGGAACTCATGGTCGTCTACCTGCACCACGACATCCTGTTCTTCTACACCGCGCAGAAGGCCCTGAAAGTTGCGTCGTCCTTCGAAGGGCGAACGCAGCTTGATCTTCACTTGTTCACCGGCAAATTTTGCAAACTGATCAATAGTGAACAGTGGGCGTTCCATGCCTGGCGAGGAAACTTCAAGGGTGTATTCAACGGAAATCGGATCTTCAACATCCAGCACACCGCTGATCTGACGGCTGACAATGGCACAATCGTCCACCAGCACGCCGCCCTCTTTATCGATATAAACGCGCAACATTGAGTGGCGACCTTGAGCCGAAAACTCAATACCCCAGCATTCATAGCCTAGGGCCACGACCACCGGGGCCAGCAAGGCCTGCAACTCTTCTAGCTTGCTCGACACCTGAACCCCCTCGTGCATGTATGTGCATGCTGTGCAAAATAAAAAAATGGGCGAAACGCCCATCCTTGAAACGCCGTCGAACAGCGGCGTCGAAAGTGTCCAGCTAACAAAAAGCCCCTTAAAAGGGGCTCCGCTAAAACTGGTTGCGGGGGCCGGATTTGAACCGACGACCTTCGGGTTATGAGCCCGACGAGCTACCAGACTGCTCCACCCCGCGACAAAGCTGGGGCGGAAGTATACGACCGATCCCTTACAGGGTCAATGTAACCTTCCACCTACAAGAAAGCCCGCAACAGCGGGCTCTCCTGATAATTGGTACCGAGAAGGGGACTCGAACCCCTACACCCTATGGGCACAACCACCTCAAGGTTGCGTGTCTACCAATTCCACCACCTCGGCAATACAGCGTTTACAACCTTCTTACTTCTGCTCTTGAGCTGGAGGCACGTCAGTCGCTGGAGTAGCCGACTTTTGCTCTTGAAGCACCGGGACATCATCAGAAGCCGGTTTTGCTTTTGGTACTTCCAACACTGCTGGGTTTGGGAGACCTACCTGAGTCAGCACATGAGCCTTCTCTTTAGCAAAGTAACCTAACCCCAAGCTGGTTATGAAGAAACCGGCGGCAAGTATAGCAGTAAACTTACTAAGAAAGGTAGAGGAACCTTGGCTTCCGAACACAGTATTTGAAGCACCTGCACCGAAAGACGCACCAGCATCCGCACCTTTACCCTGTTGCAACAAAACCAGAGCAACTACGCTCAGGGCAGCCAACAGATGAAAAACGACTACGACTGTTTCCAGCATTTTTTCAGTTTCCCGCGGCGCGACAGATCGCACCGAACTCATCTGCATTCAGGGAGGCTCCACCAATGAGCCCCCCATCGATATCCGGCATGCCGAACAGTTCGACCGCATTGGCCGCCTTCACGCTGCCGCCGTATAGAAGCCGCACACCTTGTGCGACTTCAGAATTTTCTGCCGCCAACTGCGCGCGAATGGCTGCATGCACATCCTGCGCTTGTTGCGGTGTAGCAGTCAGCCCGGTGCCAATGGCCCAGACCGGCTCGTAAGCAATGACCGCCTTTGCAAACGCACCAACACCCAGCTCCTCGATGATGCTGCCCAGCTGACGCGAGACAACTTCAAGAGTCTTGCCCGATTCGCGCTGCTCCAGGGTCTCCCCTATGCATAGCACCGGAATCAAGCCACAAGCCTGTGCTGCGGCGAACTTGCGATTGAGTGTCCCATCACGCTCGCCCATCATCTGACGACGCTCGGAGTGCCCGACAAGCACATAGGAACAACCCGCATCAACCAACTGACTTGGCGAAATCTCGCCAGTCAATGCACCTTGCATGGGCTCCACCGCAGAGTTCTGCGCGCCGACCTGAATCGACTTGCCTTTCAAGCCATCAACCACTTGGTTGATATGCAAGCAAGGCGGGAACACCGCGACATCAACACCGCCAGGCAAGGCCAAGTGACGAAGGCCGTTGATCAGCTCAGCGACACTGGCGCGGGTACCGTGCATCTTCCAGTTACCAGCTACCATAGTGCGACGCATGCTGTACCTCGTCGGTCAAAGTGGGCGCAGATGTTACCCAACCACATCATCACTGGCAAGCCGAATTCAGGCGCAAACTTCAGTTACCAGTTTCGCCAGGTCTTCGGCATGGCCGCGAACCTGGGTTTCGTCCTCGCCTTCGACCATGACGCGCACCAGAGGCTCTGTGCCGGACTTGCGCAATAACACACGCCCACGCCCCGCCATTGCCTGGGTCACACGCTCGCAAGCCTCTTTGACTGCCGGGTGCTCGATCGGGTTTTCGCCACCGGCGAAGCGCACATTGAGGAGCACTTGCGGGCATTTGCGCAGGGCTTGGCGCGCCTGTGCCAGGCTCTCTTCACGACGACGCAAAGCCAGCAACACCTGCAGCGCGGCGATGATCGCGTCGCCTGTAGTGGTGTGCTGGAAGCAGACGACGTGCCCGGAGTTCTCACCGCCGACCAGCCAGTTACGCTCCAGCAACTCGGCGATCACATAACGGTCACCAACATTGGCACGAATAAAGGGGATACCCAGTTCTGCCAGCGCCAGTTCAAGCCCAAGGTTACTCATCAAGGTACCCACGACGCCACCGTGCAGCTTGTTACGCTCATGCAGGTCACGAGCAATGATGAACAGCAGATCATCACCATCCACGATCATGCCGGTGTGATCCACCATCAGGACCCGGTCCCCATCGCCGTCGAAAGCAATACCCAGGTCTGCGTGCTCGGCCAGGACAGCCGCCTGCAGCTGCTCCATGTGGGTGGAGCCACAATTATCGTTGATGTTCAAGCCATTAGGCTGTGCAGACAGTACTGTGACCTGCGCGCCCAGCTCCTTGAAGACGCTCGGCGCTACCTTATAGGTCGCACCATGGGCGCAATCGACGACGATCTTCAACCCGGCAAAATTGGTGCTGCTTGGAACGCTACTTTTGCAGAATTCGATATAACGGCCGGATGCGTCATTAATACGCGACACCTTGCCTAGCTTGCTGGATTCAACCACCGTCATCGGCGCATCCAGCAGTTCTTCGATCATCAGCTCGATCTCGTCAGGCAATTTGGTGCCCTGCCCGGAAAAGAACTTGATGCCATTGTCATCATGAGGGTTATGGGAGGCACTGATCACAATCCCAGCCTCAGCGTGGAATGTACGTGTCAGGTATGCGATCGCCGGTGTGGGCATAGGCCCCAGCAGCATCACATCGGCGCCGGCGGCCGACAAACCAGCCTCCAACGCTGACTCAAACATGTAACCCGAGATACGGGTATCTTTACCTACCAGGATGCGACAAGCGCCCATGCTGCGGAACGCCATGCCTGCCGCCCAACCCAACTTGAGCATGAAATCAGGAGTAATCGGAAATTCGCCGACCCGACCACGAATGCCGTCGGTGCCAAAATATTTTTTAGTCATAAGTGCTCCATCATTCTTATTCGGCTGATTCTACAGCCGCGAGCATGCGCACCACGTCGACTGTTTCGGCGACATCATGTACACGCAAAATACGTGCGCCCTTGGTTAGGGCAAGCGCCGCAAGCGCCAGGCCGCCATACAAACGCTCACCCACCGGGCGATTCAAGGCGAGCCCGATCATGCTCTTGCGCGAGACGCCGACCAACAGCGGGCGACCAAGGGCATGTAGAGCATCCATGTGTTTGAACAGGCTCAAATTGTGCTCCAAGGTCTTGGCGAAGCCAAATCCCGGATCAAGGATGATCTTCTCAGGTGCAATTCCCACAGCCACGCACTGGGCCATCCTGTCAGCAAGAAACCCACTTACTTCGCCGACCAGGTCGTTGTAGTGCGGATTATCCTGCATATTGCCGGGCTCACCCAGCATATGCATCAGACAGACAGGCAGGCCGGTCGCTGCGGCGGCATCAAGGGCACCATCACGTCGCAACGAACGTACGTCATTGATAAGTCCAGCCCCCAGACGAGCAGTTTCGCGCATCACCGCCGGAGTGGAAGTGTCCACCGAGATAATCACATCCAGCTCGCGGGCGATGCGCTCGACAACCGGCGCCACTCGCTCCAACTCTTCCAATGGCGAAACAACACGAGCGCCAGGCCGGGTCGATTCACCACCCACATCAATCAAAGTCGCGCCAGCAGCCACCATCGCCTCGGCGTGGCGCAACGCAGCGTCGACCTGGCTGAAACGGCCGCCATCGGAAAAGGAATCAGGGGTTACATTGAGAATGCCCATGACATGTGCATGGGCCAAATCAAGAACCCGGTTGCCGCAAGGCAACCAGGTAGAAGACAACGCAGAAGTCATTTCAAACCTTAATGGTCAGCCGCCGGGCCACCGATTGGGGCTTCAGGGAGTTCATTCTGAACTACGGGCGGCGTGCCCGAGGTACCCGAACCACCTTCCCAATCACGAGGCTCACGCGGCGTACGGCCAGCCATGATGTCGTCGATCTGGTCGGCGTCGATGGTCTCATACTTCATCAGCGCATCAGCCATGGCGTCAAGTTTGTCGCGATTATCAGTCAGGATCTGCTTGGCCGTACCGTAGCACTGGTCAATGATGCTGCGAACCTCGGAGTCGATCAGCTTGGCTGTCTCACCCGAGAAGCTGGCGCTCTGACCGCCACCACCACGCCCCAGGAACACTTCACCCTCTTCCTCGGCATACATCAAAGGACCCAGCTTCTCCGACAAGCCCCACTTGGTCACCATGTTCCGGGCAATCTGACTGGCACGCATGATGTCGTTGGACGCGCCGGTGGTCACACCGTCGAAACCAAGGGTCATTTCTTCCGCAATCCGGCCGCCGTACAGCGAACAGATCTGGCTGATCAGCGCCCGCTTGGAGAGGCTATAGCGATCCTCCTCCGGCAGGAACATGGTCACACCCAGGGCCCGACCGCGTGGGATGATCGACACTTTGTAGACCGGGTCATGCTCAGGCACAACGCGACCGACAATAGCGTGACCCGCCTCGTGATAAGCGGTGTTCTGCTTCTCCTTCTCGGACATGACCATGGATTTGCGCTCGGCGCCCATCATGATCTTGTCTTTGGCCAGCTCAAACTCTTTCATTTCAACAATGCGCTTGCCGGTACGGGCAGCGAACAAGGAAGCCTCGTTGACCAGGTTAGCCAGGTCAGCACCGGAGAAACCAGGCGTACCACGAGCAATCACAGCCGGTGCTACGTCGTCACCCATTGGCACTTTGCGCATGTGTACTTTCAGGATCTGCTCACGACCACGGATATCCGGCAGGCCAACCACGACCTGACGGTCGAAACGGCCTGGACGCAGCAGCGCAGGGTCCAGCACGTCCGGACGGTTGGTCGCAGCGATGACGATAATGCCGTCATTCATCTCGAAACCATCCATCTCGACCAACAACTGGTTGAGGGTCTGCTCACGCTCATCGTGACCACCACCCATGCCGGCACCACGATGGCGACCAACGGCATCGATTTCGTCGATGAAAATGATGCACGGAGCATGTTTCTTTGCCTGTTCGAACATGTCTCGAACACGGCTGGCACCCACGCCGACGAACATCTCGACGAAGTCGGAGCCGGAAATCGTGAAGAAAGGCACCTTGGCCTCCCCGGCAATCGCTTTGGCCAACAAGGTTTTACCGGTACCCGGAGGACCCACCATCAGCACGCCGCGAGGAATACGACCACCCAGACGCTGGAACTTGCCCGGATCGCGCAGAAACTCTACCAGTTCGCCGACTTCTTCCTTGGCTTCATCGCAACCGGCAACGTCAGCCAGGGTCGTCTTTACCTGATCTTCGGAGAGCAGGCGCGCCTTGCTCTTGCCGAAGCTCATCGGCCCGCCCTTGCCTCCCGCACCGCCCTGCATCTGGCGCATGAAGAACATGAACACGGCGATAATCACCAGGATCGGGAAGCTGGCTACCAGGAGCTGTGTCCAGATACTCTGCTGCTCCGGCTGCTTGCCTTCCACGACGACCTTGTTATCCACCAAGTCGCCGATCAGCCCATTATCCTGAATTGCCGGACGAATGGTCTTGAAGCTGTCGCCATCAATGCGCTTACCGGTAATCACGTAGCCATCAACCGCTACGCGCTCGACCTTGCCATCCTTGACTTGCTGGATGAAGTCGGAATAGTTGAGGGTCTGCGGCTCGTTAGGGCTGGAGAAGTTGTTCATCACCGTCACCAGGACAGCCGCAATGATCAACCACAGGATCAGATTCTTTGCCATATCGTTCAATTAACTACCCTCTGAAGCAAGCTCCGCTACTGGCGCGCGCTTCGCATGATATTCACCGGCCTAACTTACTACATTACCTACATCTCTGGCAGGCGCCGTCTGTAACCCTTTGTGAAACTTTGACTACACAATATTCGTAAAGCCTCATGACAAAAGCGATATAAAAAAACCTATCGCCTTCCTCGAAATTCTCAAAAACGCTCCTCGCTCGCCGCGCCTTCGACGCCGCGGAAGCCGCGGCATAACAGGTATTGTTCCCTGGACCTGTCCCGGGAGGAGTCCGGCTTACGCGTCTGTACCTTGTCGAACAACTTGCGGATGTTCTTGTGGTACTCGTCGAAACCTTCGCCCTGGAACACTTTCACCAGGAAATCACCACCCGGACGCAATACGCGACCCGCCAGATCCAGTGCCAATTCGCACAGGAACATGGCTCGCGGCATATCAACAGCCGGTAATCCACTCATATTGGGGGCCATGTCGGAAATCACAAGGTCTACCTGCGAATTTCCTACAGCTTCCAAAATCTCGGCCAACACCGCGTCCTGGGTGAAGTCACCGTGTACGAAGGTGACATCGGGGATGCTGTCCATCTCAAGGATGTCGGAAGCGATCAGTCGACCTTGCCCACCAATCAGACGACTGGTCACCTGGGACCAGCCACCGGGGGCCGCACCAAGGTCGATGACGCTCATGCCTGGACGAATCAACTTGTCCTTGTCCTGGATCTCCAGCAGCTTGTAGCTGGCCCGGGAGCGATACCCATCCTTCTGCGCCTTTTTGACGTAAGGATCGTTGAAATGTTCTTGCAGCCACTTAAGGCTAGTTTTGGAACGGGCCACGGGCCACCTCGAAAAATAAAACGGGTCGTGATTAACTGGGCGGTCCCGGACTCGCTCGGGTAAACTGGCCGCCGCTTTTTACAAGATCAGACGCAGGGGTCAGATTATGCCGCTCACTCAAGAGCAGAAGAAACAGTACAAATCCATTGGCCACCATCTGAAACCAGTTCTGATTGTGGCAGACAACGGGTTGACTGAAGGTGTGTTAGCCGAATTTGAACGCGCACTGAACGATCACGAGTTGATCAAGATCAAGGTCAATATCCTTGATCGCGAAGCGCGCCTGGCTGCCGTTGCAGAACTGTGCAAGGCGGGCAAGGCGGATCTGGTCCAGGTCATCGGCAAGATGGCGCTGCTGTATCGCAAGAACTTCAGCGTCAACAAGCAACTGTCGAACGTACACCGTTTCAAGTAACAAAAAGGGTCACGGGCGTGCTTCGCGCGCCCTGCCACTCCATCCCGGCACCGGCTGCATCACCAGCACCAGGCCGGAGAACCCTAGCACAAGATAGCTGAACAGCCGCCAGCGCAACGCTTCCGGCAGCCACACATGCACCACGCAAAACATCGCGCAGGCATACAGCGCCATCAACAGCAGTTGCCCACGAATATCTCGCCACAAACTCCCCAAGCCTTCAGCCTTGATCAGCACTAACGCCTGAAGCATTACGCACGCCGCCGCAAAACCTACCAGCAGCGCACTCAACAATCCGTCGACTTCGTCGATCAGCAGCGGTGCCAGGCCAATCAAGCCCAGCGCCGGTAACACGCCAATATGTAGCAGCCACAGGCCACCGACCCAAAGCATCTGGGAGAGCTGCCAAAGCATGGCGCCCGCACGAAGCGGGCGCCGTTTCTCAGATGTGACGAACTTCGACAATCTCGTACTCAATCACGCCACTCGGCGTCTTCACAGCGACCACGTCGCCCTCTTCCTTGGCAATCAAGGCACGAGCGATCGGCGAACCGACGGAGATCTTGCCTTTTTTGAAGTCAGCCTCATCTTCTCCCACGATCTGGTAGGTCACGCTCTCATCGGTCTCGACGTTGGCGATTTCCACCGTGGTGCCAAAGATCACCTTGCCAGTATGCGGGATGGTCGTGACATCGATAATCACCGCATTCTGCATGCGGCCCTCGATATCACGAATCCGCGCCTCGACCATACCCTGCTGCTCACGGGCAGCGTGGTATTCGGCGTTTTCCTTCAAGTCACCCAGCTCGCGGGCCGTACCGATGTCCTGGCTCAGCTTTGGACGTACGACCTTGGTCAGATGGGCATGCTCCTCTTCCAGGGCCTTGGCACCCTGAACGGTCATTGGGTATTTGGTTATGCTCATGCCTTCAATCCCGCATGTAAATCCTGCAAGCGACGCACGGTCTTTTCCGGACCGAACTTGAGCGCTTCGCAGATGGCTTCGCCAGCAGCAATAGTGGTGGTGCAGTAGATCTTGTGCTGCAAGGCATTACGACGAATGGAGTAGGAATCCGCGATCGACTGGCGACCTTCGGTGGTGTTGATGATCAGGGTGACTTCGTCATTCTTGATCATGTCGACCACATGCGGACGGCCTTCCGTCACCTTGTTCACGCGACGTACTTTCAGGCCGGCAGCTTCGATCAGCTTGGCGGTCCCGGCGGTAGCCACGACTTCAAAGCCCAAGTTGATCAGATCACGGGCAACCCCTGCAACCAGTGGCTTGTCGTCATCACGCACGCTGATAAACGCAGTACCGCCGGTCGGAAGCACTTCACTGGCCCCCATCTGGGCCTTGGCGAATGCTTCACCGAAGGTATCGCCCACGCCCATCACTTCACCCGTGGACTTCATCTCCGGGCCCAGGATCGGGTCCACACCAGGGAATTTGGCGAACGGGAATACCGCCTCTTTCACGCTGTAGAAGTTTGGAATGATTTCCTTGGTGAAACCGATTTCCTTCAAGGTCTTACCGGCCATCACACGGGCCGCGATCATGGCCAGGGACACACCGATGCACTTGGAAACAAACGGCACGGTACGCGAAGCCCGCGGGTTGACTTCGATGACGTAGATGTCTTCGCCTTGCAGCGCCAACTGTACGTTCATCAGGCCGACCACACCCAGCTCCAGCGCCATTTTCTTGACCTGCTCGCGCATCTCGTCCTGGATGTGCGCCGGCAACGAGTACGGCGGCAGCGAGCATGCGGAGTCACCGGAGTGAACGCCCGCCTGTTCGATATGCTGCATGATTGCGCCGATCACCACGTCAGTACCGTCACAAACCGCATCCACGTCCATTTCGATGGCGCAGTTGAGGAAGTGGTCCAGCAGCACCGGGCTGTCGTTGGACACTTTCACTGCATCACGCAGGTAACGCTTGAGTTCGTCTTCTTCATAGACAATTTCCATCGCGCGGCCGCCCAGCACGTAGGATGGACGTACCACCAACGGGTAGCCGATCTTGCTGGCTGCACGGATGGCTTCGTCTTCGCTGCGCACGGTAGCGTTTGGCGGCTGACGCAGGTTAAGGCGCTCAACCATCTGCTGGAAGCGCTCACGATCTTCGGCACGGTCGATAGCGTCCGGGCTGGTGCCGATGATCGGCACACCGGCGGCTTCGAGGGCACGCGCCAGCTTCAGCGGAGTCTGGCCGCCGTACTGGACGATTACACCTTTGGGCTTCTCGACGCGACAGATTTCCAGTACGTCTTCCAGGGTTACCGGCTCGAAGTACAGACGATCGGACGTGTCGTAGTCAGTGGAAACAGTTTCCGGGTTGCAGTTGACCATGATGGTCTCGTACCCGTCTTCGCGCAGCGCAAGGGCGGCGTGTACACAGCAATAGTCGAACTCGATGCCCTGGCCGATACGGTTCGGACCACCACCCAGGATGATGATCTTGTCGCGATCCGACGGCGCAGCTTCGCACTCTTCCTCGTAGGTGGAGTACATGTAGGCAGTGTCGGTGGCGAACTCGGCTGCGCAGGTGTCAACGCGCTTGTAGACCGGGAAGATCTCCAGTTTGTGGCGATGGGTGCGCAGGTTCTTCTCGGTTACACCCAGCAGCTTGGCCAGGCGCTGGTCGGAGAAGCCTTTGCGCTTGAGACGGAACATCAAGTCGCGGTCGATAGACGACAGACCGAGGGTCTTGACCTTCTCTTCTTCCTTGATCAGATCTTCGATCTGTACAAGGAACCACGGGTCGATCATGTTCATGCCGAAGATATCTTCGACGCTCAGGCCGGCGCGGAAGGCGTCAGCCACATACCAGATACGCTCGGCGCCCGGCACGGTCAGCTCGCGCTTGAGGATGCTCATGCTTTCCGGGTTGCTCAGGTCGAGCTTCTCGTCCAGGCCGCAAACACCGACTTCCAGGCCACGCAGGGCTTTCTGCAGGGACTCCTGGAAAGTGCGACCGATCGCCATGACTTCACCGACAGACTTCATCTGGGTGGTCAGGCGCGCATCAGCCTTGGCGAATTTCTCGAAGGCAAAGCGTGGCAGCTTGGTCACAACGTAGTCGATAGACGGCTCGAAAGACGCAGGCATGGCACCGCCCGTGATTTCGTTTTGCAGCTCGTCCAGGGTGTAACCGATCGCCAGCTTGGCAGCGATACGTGCAATCGGGAAGCCGGTAGCTTTCGAAGCCAGCGCCGAAGAACGCGATACACGCGGGTTCATCTCGATCACGACCATGCGGCCAGTGTCCGGGCAGATGCCGAACTGAACGTTGGAACCACCGGTTTCAACGCCGATCTCGCGCAACACCGCCAACGAGGCGTTACGCATGATCTGGTATTCCTTGTCCGTCAGGGTCTGCGCCGGAGCAACGGTGATCGAGTCACCGGTGTGCACGCCCATCGGGTCGAAGTTTTCGATGGAGCAGACGATGATGCAGTTGTCCTTCTTATCGCGGACAACCTCCATCTCATACTCTTTCCAGCCGATCAGGGATTCGTCGATCAGCAGCTCTTTGGTCGGAGACAGGTCCAGGCCACGGGCGCAGATTTCTTCGAACTCTTCACGATTGTAAGCAATGCCACCACCGGTGCCGCCCATGGTGAAGGACGGGCGGATGATGCATGGGAAGCCCAGCTTTTCGAGAACCGCGTTGGCCTCTTCCATGCTGTGGGCAATACCCGAGCGCGGGCAGTCAAGGCCAATGGACTTCATGGCCTTGTCGAAGCGCGAACGGTCTTCAGCCTTGTCGATGGTGTCGGCATTGGCACCGATCATCTCTACGCCGAACTTTTCCAGGACGCCTTCGCGCTCCAGGTCCAGGGCGCAATTCAAAGCGGTCTGGCCGCCCATGGTCGGCAGCAGCGCGTCCGGACGCTCTTTCTCGATGATCTTGGCCACGGTCTGCCACTTGATCGGCTCGATGTAGGTGGCGTCGGCCATGGCCGGATCAGTCATGATCGTGGCTGGGTTGGAGTTCACCAGGATGACGCGGTAGCCCTCCTCGCGCAGGGCTTTACAGGCCTGGGCGCCGGAGTAGTCGAATTCGCAGGCCTGGCCGATTACGATCGGGCCAGCGCCGAGAATCAGGATGCTTTTTATGTCTGTACGTTTTGGCATGGGTTTGTCACTCAAATCCGCAGGTCAGTCGGCAAGCCGTCTTGAACAATCTTTGAAGAGCCTGCGGGGGCCGCCGAAGCTCGGGGCCACCCGCAGGCCAGTCAGTCAGCGTCGCTTGGCCATCTCATTGATGAAACGGTCGAACAGCGGCGCTACGTCGTTCGGGCCCGGGCTGGCTTCAGGGTGGCCCTGGAAGCTGAACGCGCTCTTGTCGGTGCGCTCGATGCCCTGCAGGGAACCGTCGAACAGCGACTTGTGAATGGCGCGCACGTTGCTTGGCAAGGAGGCTTCATCTACCGCAAAACCGTGGTTCTGGCTGGTGATCATCACAATGCCGGTATCCAGGTCTTGTACCGGGTGGTTTGCACCATGGTGGCCGTGCCCCATTTTCAGGGTCTTGGCGCCGGAGGCCAGGGCCAGCAACTGGTGGCCCAGGCAGATGCCGAATACCGGGATCTCGGTCTCCAGCACGTCCTTGATGGCCTGGATGGCGTAGTCGCATGGCTCGGGGTCACCCGGGCCGTTGGACAGGAACACACCATCCGGTTGCAGGGCGAGCACGTCGCTGGCAGGGGTTTGCGCCGGCACCACGGTCACGCGGCAGCCGCGCTCGACCAGCATGCGCAGGATGTTGTACTTGACGCCGTAGTCGTAGGCGACCACGTGGTAAGGCAACTCGGCAGCATCAATGGTCGCATGGCTGTCAGTCTTCAAATCCCAGACCGTGGAACGCCACTCGTACTTTTCTTTGACGCTGACGACTTTCGCCAGGTCCATGCCCTTCAGGCCAGGGAAACCTTGTGCTGCGGCAATCGCCGCCTCTTCGGAAATATTGTCACCGACCATGACGCAGCCATTCTGCGAGCCTTTCTCACGCAGGATGCGCGTCAGGCGGCGCGTGTCGATACCGGCGATCGCCACAACATTGTTGGCTTTCAGGTAATCGGACAGCGACATCGTGTTACGCCAGTTGCTCGCAACCAGTGGCAGGTCACGAATTACCAGACCTGCCGACCAGACACGATCAGACTCGACGTCTTCCGGCGTAGTACCGGTGTTGCCGATGTGCGGATAGGTCAGGGTAACGATCTGTTGGGCGTAGGAAGGATCGGTAAGGATTTCCTGATAGCCGGTCATGGCAGTGTTAAACACTACCTCTCCAACGGTTTGACCGTCGGCTCCAATGGCTTCGCCGCGAAAAATGCTGCCATCAGCAAGGGCGAGTATGGCTGGCTTAGTCAAGAAGACCTCCCGTAAATAAAGCCTGAAAGGGCGATCGCAGGTTGTAAAAAAGCGGAGTGACGTATGGACACGTCACCCCGCTTCTTCACTGAATTATTCTGCGCGCTTTTAGTGGACACACTAAAGCTGTAGCTTACAGAAAAAGGCTTTTTTGGTCCACCGCTAATGAGCCTTAAAGGCAGGAGAATGCGACAGGACGTCGCTTAGCGGTTAAAAACGGGGCCTCAGGATAATCCTGGAGCCCCGTTTTAGCTACTGGTTAGTGCAGATCCAGCACATCGCGCATGTCATACAGACCCGGCTCACGCCCTTCCAACCAGAGCGCAGCACGTACCGCACCCTTGGCGAACGTCATGCGGCTTGAGGCCTTGTGCGTGATCTCCAAGCGCTCGCCTTCGGTAGCGAACAATACGGTGTGATCACCCACCACATCGCCACCGCGCACAGTCGCGAAGCCAATGGTGTCTCGCGCACGCTCGCCGGTATGACCTTCACGCCCGTAGACAGCCACTTTCGACAGATCGCGACCCAGCGCATCAGCAATAGCTTCCCCCATACGCAGAGCAGTGCCTGAAGGCGCATCGATCTTGTGCCGGTGATGGGTCTCGATAATCTCGATATCCGCTTCATCGCCTAGCACGCGCGCCGCCAGATCCAGCAACTTGAGCGACAGGTTCACGCCGACGCTGAAATTGGCGGCGAAGACGATGGGGATGTCCTTGCCCGCCTCCACCAGCAATTGCTTCTGCTCAGCACTCAAGCCCGTTGTGCCAATCACCATGGCCTTGCCTGCCCTGCGGCAGAACGCCAGGTTTTTCAGCATCACATCCGGCAGGGTGAAGTCGATCAATACGTCGAACTCCTCAGCCACCTGCTCAAGACTGCCCGACAACGAAACACCGATGCGCCCCAACGAGGCCAATTCACCTGCATCTGCGCCAATCAAGGTGCTGCCCGGGCGAACGATCGCCGCGGTCAGCCCAGAGGCCGGCGAACGCTGCTGCACCGCCTCGACCAGCGTTTTGCCCATGCGCCCAGCAGCGCCCATTACGGCTATACGTCGCATATCCACTTCCTTACAGGTCGCCGAAGAAGCGCTTCACGCCATCGAAAAAGCCTGTGGTCTTCGGCGAATGGGAATCGTCACCCTCCAACGAACTACGGAACTCTTCGAGCAATTCGCGCTGGCGCCGTCCCAGGTTCACCGGGGTTTCTACCGCTACACGGCACATCAGGTCACCCGCACCACCTCCGCGAACCGGCGCAACGCCTTTGCCGCGAATGCGGAACTGCTTGCCGGTTTGAGTGCCTTCGGGAATTTTGAGCTTGACCCGGCCATCAAGGGTCGGAATCTCCAGCTCGCCACCCAAGGCTGCATCGACAAAGCTGATCGGCACCTCACAGAACAGATGCTTGCCATCGCGCTGGAAGATCGAGTGCTCGCGCACATTGATCACCACGTACAAGTCGCCCGTCGGGCCGCCCTGCGTCCCCGCCTCGCCTTCGCCCGACAGGCGAATACGATCACCGGTATCCACACCTGCCGGCACTTTCACCGAGAGGGTCTTGTACTCTTCAACGCGGCCTTCGCCGTGGCAGGAGTCGCATGGATCAGAAATGATCTTGCCCTGGCCATGGCAACGCGGGCAGGTTTGCTGCACCGAGAAGAACCCCTGCTGCATGCGTACCTGACCGATACCACCACAGGTCGGGCACGTAATCGGCGAAGAGCCTTTTTTCGCCCCCGAACCGTCGCACGGCTTGCAGTTAACCAGCGTCGGCACACGGATGTTGACGCTGGTGCCGCGCACGGCCTCTTCCAGATTCAGCTCCAGGGTGTAGCGCAGGTCACTGCCACGCTGGGCACCGCCACGCTGACCACCGCGGCCACCGCCAAAGAAGTCGCTGAACACGTCGCCAAAAATATCGGAGAAGTTCTGGCCACCAAAACCGGCACCGCCGCCACCCATGCCCGGGTCGACGCCGGCATGCCCATACTGGTCGTAGGCCGCACGCTTGTTGGGATCACAAAGGCATTCGTAGGCCTCATTGGCCTCCTTGAACATCTCTTCGGATTCTTTGTTATCCGGATTACGGTCCGGGTGGTGCTTCATTGCCAGGCGGCGGTAGGCCTTTTTCAGGTCCGCTTCGCTGGCCCCGCGCTCCACACCCAACACTTCGTAATAGTCACGCTTTGCCATAAGTCTTTGCACTCTTAAGGACGTCCGGCCTGGCCCTCCTGAACCCTGCCAAACTCGTTGAGCCCCAATACAGGCCCGGACCCAACTCACGTCAATTCAACGATCCTGGTCATTACTGCTTTCAGCCAGGGACCCGGCCAAAAACGCGGTGACTGTCATTCGGAAAGCAGGAGCATTCCCGGTCACACCGCCAGCATCCGAGCGTTGTCGCATGCTGTAAAAATTCGCATACCCCAGACACGCCAACGCGGGAGCTAGCTCCCGCGCGGCGACATCCTACCAGCCACCGCTTGTCAGCGGTCAACCGGGCAACCAACTTACTTGTTGTCTTTAACTTCTTCGAACTCGGCATCGACAACATCGTCGTGCTTGGCTTCAGGCTCTGCTTGTTGCGCAGCACCGTCAGCCGGCTGAGCTTGTTCGGCGTACATTTTCTGAGCGACCGGCGCGGAAACTTTCGACAGCTCCTCAACCTTGGCTTCGATGGCGGCCTTGTCGTCGCCCTTGATGGCGGCTTCCAGGGCAACCACTGCGGCTTCGATTGCGGTTTTCTCGTCTTCCGTCACCTTATCGCCAGCATCAGCGATCATCTTGCGAGTCGAGTGAACCAGCGCGTCACCCTGGTTACGGGCACCGGCCAACTCTTCGAACTTCTTGTCCGCTTCAGCATTGGTTTCGGCATCACGGATCATCTGTTGAATTTCTTCGTCAGACAGGCCGGAGTTAGCCTTGATGGTGATCTTTTGCTCTTTGCCGGTAGCCTTGTCCTTCGCACCAACGTGCAGGATGCCGTTGGCGTCGATGTCGAAGGTCACTTCGATCTGTGGCACGCCACGTGGTGCTGGTGGAATCTCAGCCAGGTCGAACTTGCCCAGGGACTTGTTCTGGGCGGCTTGCTTGCGCTCACCTTGCAGCACGTGAATGGTCACGGCGCCCTGGTTGTCGTCGGCAGTCGAGAACACTTGGGATTTCTTGGTAGGAATCGTGGTGTTTTTCTCGATCAGCGCAGTCATTACGCCGCCCATGGTTTCGATACCCAGGGTCAGCGGGCTTACGTCCAGCAGCAGCACGTCTTTCACGTCACCGGCCAATACCGCACCCTGGATCGCAGCACCCATGGCAACGGCTTCGTCAGGGTTGACGTCTTTACGTGCTTCTTTGCCGAAGAACTCGGTTACCAGCTTTTGCACCAATGGCATACGGGTCTGGCCGCCGACCAGGATCACGTCGTTGATCGAACCAACGTCGATGCCGGAGTCTTTCAGCGCGATACGGCAAGGCTCGATAGTGCGCTGAACCAGGTCTTCAACCAGCGCCTCAAGCTTGGAGCGCGAGATCTTCACGTTCAAGTGCTTAGGACCGGTAGCGTCTGCAGTGATGTATGGCAGGTTGACGTCGGTCGACTGAGCGGAAGACAGCTCGATCTTGGCTTTCTCGGCGGCTTCTTTCAGGCGCTGCATGGCCAGCGGGTCACCCTTGAGGTTCATGCCGCTTTCTTTCTTGAATTCGTCAACAAGGTAGTCGATCAGACGAATGTCAAAGTCTTCACCACCCAGGAAGGTGTCGCCGTTGGTGGCCAACACTTCGAACTGGTGCTCGCCGTCAACTTCGGCGATCTCGATCACGGAGACGTCGAAGGTACCGCCGCCCAGGTCGTAAACGATCACGGTATGATCGCCCTTGGCCTTGTCCATGCCGTAAGCCAGCGCAGCTGCGGTGGGTTCGTTGATGATGCGTTTTACGTCGAGGCCCGCGATGCGGCCGGCGTCTTTGGTTGCCTGACGCTGACTGTCGTTGAAGTAGGCCGGAACGGTGATCACCGCTTCAGTCACTGCTTCACCGAGGTAGTCTTCGGCGGTCTTCTTCATCTTTTTCAAGATTTCAGCCGAGATTTGCGGCGGCGACATTTTCTGGCCGTTTACTTCAACCCAGGCGTCGCCGTTGTCGGCCTTGGCGATTTTGTAAGGCACCATCTTGATGTCTTTCTGAACGACTTCTTCGTCGAACTTACGACCGATCAGACGCTTTACCGCGTACAGGGTGTTATGCGGGTTGGTCACAGCCTGGCGCTTGGCCGACTGACCGACGAGGATCTCGCCGTCATTTGCGTAAGCAATGATCGACGGCGTGGTACGCGCGCCTTCGGCGTTTTCGATAACTTTTGCAACGCCGTTTTCCAGCACGGAGACGCAGGAGTTGGTGGTCCCCAGGTCAATACCGATAATTTTGCCCATGATTTACTCTCCCGAAACTTGAATTTTTTTGCCGCAGCAGTGGTGGCTAACTGCGGTAGCACTTAAACGCTTGACTTATAGATGGGGGCCTTGCGGCGGATTTCAAGCCTGCTCATCAATAGAAGGTGCAGCGGGTGCAGGAGCCTTGCTCACCACCACCATTGCCGGGCGCATCAAGCGGCCGTTGAGCTGGTAACCCTTCTGGAACACCTTCATTACGCTGTTGGGCTCCAGGTCATGGCTTTCCTGCATGGCCATGGCTTGGTGATGCTCAGCGTTGAACGGCTCACCGCCTTGCGGATCGATAGCTTCCAGCTGATAACGCTTCAGGGTGTCCTGGAACATTTTCAGGGTCAGCTCGATGCCTTCGCGCATGGGACGGATGTTTTCGTCGTCCGGATTGGACAACTCAAGACCACGCTCCAGGCTGTCGATGATCGGCAGCAGATCACCGGCGAATTTTTCCAGCGCGAATTTGTGAGCCTTTTCTACGTCCTGCTCGGCACGGCGGCGGACGTTCTGCAGATCGGCGGCAACACGCAAAGATTGATCCTGCGCAGCGGACAATTGCTCTTCGAGCACTTGCACGCGTGTTGCCAGCTCATCACCGGCAGCCGCGTTGGCGTCTGGAGTTTGCGTATCCTGCGTCTGTTCGTCAGCCATAGATTTCTCCTTTCAAAATCATGCGCGAACTCAACTCGCGCTTCTGTTCCGGTATATGGGGCCACAATTTCCAGGTTCAAGGGCGCAGGCGTTACCAAAAGTCTTTCGCATGCGCTGGATCATTTCCTGCGCCCTCATTCCGCATCGCGCTAAGAAAATGCATTAATCAAGCAAATCGAGCTAAGCGTCAGGATTGTCAGCCTTAAACAAAACACTGTATAAATAACCAGACCTAAAGCCTGGGAGCGGCCGTCATGCTGGTGCACCTGTCTGTACACAACTACGCCATTGTTGAACACCTGGACCTTGAACTGGATCGCGGGATGAGCGTAATCACAGGCGAGACCGGCGCCGGCAAGTCGATCATGCTCGACGCTCTCGGTCTGACCCTCGGCGACCGCGCCGACAGTGGCGTGGTACGCCCTGGCTCCGACAAAGCCGATATCCTGGCCACCTTCGACCTTGCGGATATTCCTGAAGCCGAGGCATGGCTTGCCGAGCGCGATCTGAATAATGAAGGGCCTTGCATCCTGCGCCGGGTGATCACTGCCGAAGGGCGCTCCCGCGGCTATATCAACGGCACGCCTTGCCCCCTTGGCGACTTGAAAGCCCTGGGTGAGCTGCTCATCGATATCCACAGCCAGCACGAACACCAATCCCTGCTGAAAACCGATACCCACCGCCGTCTGCTCGATGAATACGCCGGCGCCACCGATCTTGCCCGTCAAGTTCAACTGGCTGCCCAACGTTGGCGCCAGACGCGCCAGGAGCTGGAACGCCTCTCCAACTCCGGCGATGAACAACGTGCCCGCCACCAGTTGCTCAGCTATCAGCTGGAAGAACTCGAAAGCCTGGGCCTGGGTGAGAACGAGCTGGAGCAGCTTGAACAGGAACACAAGAACCTGACCAATGCCGAGACCCTGCTAGGTATATGCCGCCAGGTGGTCGAGCAATGCAGTGAGAGCGATTCCGGCAATGTGCTCAACGCACTGACCGCCAGCCTCAATCGCCTGTCCAGCGTGAACAACGCTTCCGGCTCGCTGAATGAAGCCACCACCCTGCTGACCAGCGCACAGATCCAGGTTGAGGAAGCGGTCGGCGAACTGAATCGCTTTCTGGACCATTTCGATGCCGATCCAGCGCGCCTGCAGGAAATAGAAGAGCGCCTGGATACCATCTATACCCTGGCACGCAAGCATCGAATCCAGCCCACAGAAGTCGCCGCCATGCAGCAGAAATTGCTGGATGAAATCGAGACGCTGAACGCGAACGACGAATCCATCGAGCGGCTGGGCGAGGAACTCGCTTCGTTTGCCCGCCATTATCAAGAAAAGGCCCGGGAGTTGAGCGACCTGCGCCAGCAAGCAGCCACCAGCCTGGCCAGTGCTGTTGAGCAAGAAATCCAGCGCCTGGGCATGCCGGGCGGACGCTTTACCATCGAACTACGCGCAAATGCCAGCCATGAACTGCAACCCCATGGGCTGGAGCAAGTAGAACTGCTGGTCAGCGCCAACCCCGGACAACCTCTCAAGGCCTTGGCCAAAGTGGCGTCCGGTGGCGAGCTGTCGCGAATCAGCCTGGCGATCCAAGTGATTACCGCCCAAACCTCACGAGTTCCGACGCTGGTATTCGACGAGGTAGACGTTGGCATTGGCGGGCCGACCGCAGAGATTGTCGGCCAGTTGTTGCGCCGCCTGGGGGATCGTGGGCAGGTGCTTACGGTAACTCACTTGCCGCAAGTGGCCGCCCAGGGTCATCAGCATTTATTTGTGCACAAGGTGCGAGGCAATGACGCGACGCATACGGCCGTCTCCAAGCTGAACAAATCGGAGCGGGTAGAAGAGGTGGCGCGGATGCTCGGCGGTATCGACTTGACCAAGGAGTCCTTGGCTCACGCGAAAAAAATGGTCGTGGCCGCCAAGGCCTGAACTGGTATTTCCGTCTTATAGAAAGCACGAAGGCGACCCTGGGGTCGCCTTCAATCGTTTCACAGAGCACATCTGCGTCGATTTTTACTTTTTCTTACGGATGTACAAGACCAGATTATGGTCGACCAAATCGAACCCATGCTCCTCAGCGATCTTATGCTGCAGCGCCTCGATTTCAGGACTGGTGAACTCGATAACCTCATTGGTATCCAGGTCAACCATGTGGTCATGGTGACCACCGTCGGCCAATTCGAACACCGCATGACCGCCGTCGAAATTATGACGAACCACCAGCCCTGCGGCTTCAAACTGGGTCAGCACACGGTAAACCGTGGCCAAGCCGACGTCCTCGTTAGACTCCATCAGCGCCTTGTAGACATCCTCGGCACTCATGTGGCGCTGCTCAGCAGAATCGAGCATTTGTAGAATCTTGACTCGTGGCAGAGTCACTTTGAGACCGGCTTTGCGTAGTTCGCTATTTTCAACCATGGTTAGCTTTCTCGCGGATGCTGCTTCGCAGCTTCTCTTAATACGGGTATGATCGGCGTTTACGTTGTCCCAGCCAAGATAGTGGAAGTCGCCCACCGATGCAAAACACCAAGCTCTTGCTAACCAGTTTCACCTTTGTGGGACTGCTCGCACTCGCCGGTTGTTCATTCCCCGGGGTTTACAAAATCGACATCCAGCAGGGCAATGTCGTCACGCAGGACATGATAGACCAGTTACGCCCGGGAATGACCCGACGGCAAGTACGGTTTATTATGGGCAACCCCCTGCTGACCGACACTTTCCATGCCGATCGCTGGGATTATCTCTATAGCCTCCAGCCAGGTGGCGGTGAACGCCAACAGGAGCGCGTCAGTGTCGTCTTCAACGGCAATGACCAGCTTGTCAGCCTGTCCGGTGACTTCATGCCCGGCGTGAGCCGCGATGAAGCGCTGCTGGGCAAGGACAGCGGCACCAACGTGACCGCACCTGTGCAGGAAGCTGAAAAGCCGAAATCCGAGGTGCCGGCCAAGCCAGGCTCGCTGCTGGACCAGATCCAAAAAGACGTCGACGGCGTGGAAACTGTTCCCGTCCCGACGCCGCAGCCTCTGGACACCGACCCGCAGTAATTTTGCCGCGCTCGATAAAAAGCCCGGCATGCCGGGCTTTTTGTTGCCTGCCATTTGGCCGGCTTATGAATTTTGCTGCCTGCTCATCGCAGCTTTAGCCGCACGCAGCCTGCGCACTTCCTTGGGGTCCGCAAGCAGCGGCCGGTAGATTTCAATTCGATCACCGGGTTGCACAGCACGCACATCAGCATCCGCCACCACCTTACCGAAGATTCCCAACGGGCAGTAGGCCAACACCAGGTCCGGAAATTGCCGTGCGATTCCCGACGCCAGGACCGCCGCTCTCAGGCTGGTGCCCTCGGGCATTGTCACCGCCAACAAAACCTGGCGATCCACCGCGGCATACACCACTTCAATCTCAACCATGCAATTGCTTGGCCCGCTGGCAGAACGCGTCCACCAGCGTATTAGCGGCCTGATTGAACAAAGGCCCCAGCGTGGCACGCACAATGGGGCCGGCATAATCAAATGACAGATCCAGGCTGATCTTGCAGGCCTTATCGGTCAGCGCTTTGAATACCCATACCCCATGCAACTGAGTGAACGGCCCTTCCTGCAAATTCATTTCAATGGATTTGCCAGGCACCAGCACATTGCGCGTCACAAAATGCTGGCTAAGACCGCCCTTGGCGACCCCGACACTGGCAACCATGTGCTCGTCACTGCTCTCCAAGACCTCGGCAGTCGAGCACCAAGGCAGGAACTCCGGGTAACGCGCCACGTCGTTGACCAGGTCATAGAGCGCCTGCGCTGGATAGGGCAACAGGGCCGAACGTTGAATATGCGTCGTCATGTGAGCGTTACTTCCACTGCTGAGCGGCAAACATCGCGAAAGTACAGCCCGATCCGCGAGAGAAAAAAACCTAAGAACTGCCCGTATTGTCCGGGATTCATCCAACACGCTCAAGCACGCAGGTTGACCGTAGCCGACAAGCTCGCAACTCCCTATAATGCCGCCCCTATGGCTAAACAAAAGAAACACCCCACAGGGACCATCGCGCAAAATAAAAAGGCGCGACACGATTACTTCATCGAGCATCGGTTCGAGGCTGGTCTGGTCCTGGCCGGCTGGGAAGTAAAGAGTCTGCGTGCCAGCAAACTGCAGCTGGTCGACAGCTATGTGCTGCTCAAGGATGGCGAGGCATGGCTGCTCGGCAGTCATATCACCCCGCTGACCACCGCGAGCACCCACGTGATTGCCGACCCGGTGCGCACGCGCAAGCTATTGCTCAATGCCCGCGAGCTCGAAAAACTCGCCGCGGCCGTGCAGCAAAAAGGTTACGCCTGCGTTTGCTTGTCGTGGTACTGGAGCAAGCACTTGGTCAAGTGCGAAATCGCACTGGGCAAGGGCAAGAAGGAATACGACAAGCGCGATACCGAACGCGAGCGCGATTCCAATCGTGAACTGCATCGCGCCGTGCGTAACAAGGGCAAGGAAGAATAACCCTTGCGACGATATAGCCTCGGGCACCTTGCCCGTGGCTACATGCCCTTACGTCGTTCCGCTCGCGCTACACGCTGAACCTCCTGACGCACCTCCTCCAGCACTTCCTGCACATACAACAGGTGACGTGTCGAGACTTCGCGCGCTTGCTCGGCTCGCCCCTCAATGATTGCCAGGTACAAATCCCGGTGCTGGCTGATCAACATGTCGCGAGTCTCTGTGCGTTGCTGGTACATACCGCCGATATTGGTCACCACGTTCCGCTTGAGCAGGTCGAACAAGCCGCGAATGGTGTGCAGCAACACGGCGTTATGACTGGCCTCGGCAATCGCCAAGTGAAACCTCGCATCTGCGGCGCCCTCCTCGACTCGGCTCACCTCATCGGCTCGCGCATAACAATCCTGCAGCGCCTCAAAAGCTGCCGTTAGCCGTTCACGGTCGACCTCCGTGGCGCGCAACGCCGCGTAGTAGGCACAGGAAGCCTCAAGCGTCTGGCGAAACTCTAAAAGATCCCGCTGCGCCTCGGGATTGTTTTCCAATAAATGCAGCAGCGGATCGCTGAAGGTCGAACCCAGGGAATCCACCACATAGTTGCCACCGCCCTGGCGACTGACCAGCAACCCCTTGGCCGCCAGTTTCTGGATCGCCTCACGCAATGAAGGGCGCGACACACCAAACTGTTCAGCCAAAGCGCGCTCGGCCGGCAAGCGCTCGCCTGACTTCAACGTGCCCTCAAGGATCATGCCCTCAAGCTGCTCGACAATGTCATCAGACAAACGGCGCTGACGCACCTGATCAAACCCCATAACTCACTCTCCACGATCCCGACCACTCGCCGGGCCCCCTATTCTGGCCTATCGCTGCGCTTGCAGCACCTATCAGAACGCCTTCGATTCATCCGATCAGATCGCCGTCCATCACACCCTCAGACCAAAGTTTCGCGAGCGGCAAATTGACACACCCCGGCAATGCCTCTTAATCTAGCCAACAGCGAGTGTAAATTGGTATTACCAATTACCCAAGCACACAAACAACAACAAAATCAGGGGCCACCCCATATGCAAACCTGGCAACAGCTCTACAGCCCTCTCGGCAGCCTCGGCTTGTCCGCAATGGCAGCGGTTATTCCCATCGTGTTTTTCTTCCTGGCCCTTGCCGTCTTTCGCCTTAAAGGCCATGTGGCTGGCAGCATCACCCTGGCGCTGTCGATCCTGGTCGCCATATTCGCCTTCCAGATGCCGGTAGACATGGCCCTGGCCGCTGCTGGATATGGCTTTGCCTACGGCTTGTGGCCCATCGCCTGGATCATCGTGGCAGCGGTATTCCTCTACAAATTAACGGTCAAGAGCGGTCAGTTCGAGATCATCCGCAGCTCCGTCTTGTCGATCACCGACGACCAGCGCCTGCAGGTACTGTTGATCGGCTTCTGCTTCGGTGCTTTCCTGGAAGGCGCCGCCGGTTTTGGTGCACCTGTGGCGATTACCGCCGCGCTGCTGGTCGGCCTGGGTTTCAACCCGCTGTACGCCGCCGGCCTGTGCCTGATTGCCAACACCGCGCCAGTGGCCTTCGGTGCATTGGGCATTCCGATCATCGTCGCAGGCCAGGTCACCGGCATTGATGCGTTCAAGATCGGCGCCATGACCGGCCGGCAATTGCCGCTGCTGTCACTGTTCGTGCCCTTCTGGCTGGTGTTCATGATGGACGGCCTGCGTGGCGTTCGCGAAACCTGGCCAGCTGCACTGGTCGCGGGCTTGAGCTTTGCCATCACCCAGTATTTCACCTCCAACTTCATTGGCCCGGAACTGCCGGACATTACCTCGGCGCTCGCCAGCCTGATCGCCCTGACGCTGTTCCTCAAAGTCTGGCAGCCCAAGCGCACCGCAGGCGCACAAATTGCCGGCGCCACCTCCAGCGTAGCGGTCACTTCCAGCGTCGGCGGCTTCGGATTGCCACGCAGCACCGCGGTTTCGCCCTACAGCCTGGGGCAGATTTTCAAGGCCTGGTCACCGTTCCTGATCCTGACCGTGCTGGTCACCATCTGGACCCTCAAGCCCTTCAAGGCCATGTTCGCCGCGGGCGGTTCGATGTACAGCTGGGTCTTCAACTTTGCGATCCCTCATCTGGATCAACTGGTGATCAAAGTCGCCCCCATCGTGACCAACCCGACCGCCATCCCGGCCGTATTCAAGCTCGACCCGATTTCAGCCACCGGCACCGCGATTTTCTTCTCCGCTCTGATATCCATGCTGGTGTTGAAAATTGACGTCAAAACTGGTCTTACCACTTTAAAGGAAACCTTCTTTGAGCTGCGTTGGCCGATCCTGTCCATCGGCATGGTGTTGGCGTTTGCTTTCGTCACCAACTATTCGGGCATGTCCTCGACCATGGCCTTGGTTCTGGCTGGTACCGGCGCAGCTTTCCCGTTCTTTTCGCCATTCCTTGGCTGGCTGGGGGTTTTCCTGACAGGCTCCGATACCTCATCCAACGCTCTGTTCAGCTCATTGCAAGCCACCACCGCCCACCAGATCGGTGTCAACGACACCTTGTTGGTGGCGGCGAACACCAGCGGCGGCGTGACCGGCAAAATGATCTCGCCGCAATCGATCGCCGTGGCCTGCGCCGCCACCGGCCTGGTAGGCAAGGAATCCGACCTGTTCCGCTTTACCCTCAAACACAGCCTGTTTTTTGCCACCATCGTCGGGCTGATCACCTTGGCGCAGGCGTATTGGTTCACCGGTATGCTGGTGCACTGAGACCTGCGCGTAATAGGGTAAGAATCGACGCCGGATAACGATTCCGGCGTCTGCTATTTCTGGAGGACCGATGAGCCTGCCTGCTGCTTTTCTCAGCGACGTCGCACGACTGATCCCGAAAGACCGTCGTTTCGACGACGCACTTTCCACCCTGGCCTTCGGCACCGACGCCAGCTTTTACCGCCTGGTCCCACAGCTGGTGATCCGCGTGGAGTCAGAAGACGAAGTGGTCACACTGCTGCAACTGGCCCAGCGTGATCGCGTGCCAGTGACCTTTCGTGCCGCCGGCACCAGCCTGTCCGGGCAGGCCATCAGCGACTCGGTGCTGATTGTGCTGGGAGACAATTGGAACCATCGCGAAATCCGCGGGCAAGGCACTCAGATACGCCTGCAACCCGGCGTCATAGGCGCCCAGGCCAACGCCTGGCTCGCGCCATTCGGGCGCAAGATCGGGCCGGACCCGGCGTCGATCAATGCCTGCAAGATTGGCGGTATCGTTGCCAACAACGCCAGTGGCATGTGCTGCGGCACGGCGCAAAATACCTACCACACCCTGGCGGGCATCCGCCTGGTACTGGCCGATGGCAACCGCCTGGATACGGAAGACGCCGCCAGCGTGCAGGCCTTCCGCCAGACACACGGCGAGTTGCTTGAACGCCTGGCCACATTGGGCCGTGAAACGAGGGAAAATACTGAACTGGCGGCAAAGATTCGCCACAAATACCGTCTGAAAAATACCACCGGCCTTTCACTCAACGCCCTGGTGGATTTCGATGACCCGCTGGATATTCTCAGCCACCTGCTGGTGGGCTCCGAGGGCACCCTGGGATTTATCAGTGCCGTCACCTACGACACGGTGGTCGATCACCCGAACAAAGCCTCGGCGCTGATCGTATTCCCGGATGTCGAGACGTGCTGCAACGCGGTAACGGTGTTGAAAACCCAGCCGGTCTCAGCGGTCGAGCTGCTGGATCGACGCAGCATGCGCTCGGTGCAGAACAAGCCGGGCATGCCCGCATTCGTACAACACTTATCGGAAAATGCCTGCGCACTGCTGATCGAATCCCGGGCCGCCTCGCCCTCATTACTCCACGAACAACTGACGCTGATCATGGCTTCCCTGGCGGCGTTTCCCGTAGAGAAACAGGTCGACTTCACCGAAGACCCCGTGGAAAACGCTCGCCTGTGGGCGATCCGCAAAGACACCTTCCCCGCCGTAGGCGCGGTGCGCAAAACCGGCACCACCGTGATCATCGAAGACGTCACCTTCCCCGTAGAGCAACTGGCGATTGGCGTGAACCGTTTGGTCGAATTGTTCGATAAACATCACTACGACGAAGCCATCCTTTTCGGACACGCCCTGGAAGGCAATCTGCACTTTGTGTTCACCCAGGGCTTCAACAGCCGCGAAGAAGTCACACGTTATCAAGCGTTCATGGATGACGTCGCGCAGCTGGTGGCGGTTGAATTCGGTGGCTCGCTGAAAGCCGAACATGGCACCGGCCGCAATATGGCGCCGTTCGTCGAGCTGGAGTGGGGCAGCGACGCTTATCAGCTGATGTGGCAACTCAAGCGCCTGCTCGACCCCAACGGCATTCTCAACCCGGATGTAGTGCTCAGCGACGACCCGCAGATCCACCTCAAACACCTCAAGCCCTTGCCCGCCGCCGATGAGCTTGTGGATAAGTGCATTGAGTGCGGGTTCTGCGAGCCAGTGTGCCCGTCAAAGGGCCTGACGTTGAGCCCACGTCAACGCATCGTGATCTGGCGCGATATTCAGGCCAAGCAACGCGCGGGGGTCGACACCACCGAGCTGGAAGCGGCCTACCATTATCAAGGCATCGAGACCTGCGCCGCGACCGGGCTCTGCGCCCAACGCTGCCCGGTCGGTATCAACACCGGTGACCTGGTGAAAAAGCTGCGCAGCCACGAGGCCGACCGTACGAAAACCGCCGAATGGCTTGCCAGTCATTTCTCCACGGCGCTGCAAGGCGCACGCTTTACGCTGCATGTCGCCAATGGTGCACGCATGCTGCTGGGGGCACCGCGCCTGGCGAAGTGGTCAGCCACGCTGACCAAATTGTCCAAAGGCCAGGTTCCGCAGTGGACCAACGCCATACCTCAACCGGAAAAAGCCATTCGCTTCAGCCCTGCGGTATCGGACGAGCGCCCGCGAGTGGTGTATCTGGCCGCCTGCGTCTCACGCGCCATGGGCCCGGCAGCCGGGGATAAAGAGCAGATGTCGCTGTACGATAAAACCCGCCAACTGCTGGAAAAAGCTGGCTACCAGGTGGTCTTCCCCGACAACCAGGACAGCCTCTGCTGCGGCCAACCCTTCGCATCCAAAGGCTACGCCGAGCAGGCCGAACACAAGCGCCAGGAGCTGATCGGCGCCCTGCTCCACGCCAGCCGTGGCGGCCTCGATCCGATCTATTGCGACACCAGCCCATGCACCCTGCGCTTGGTGCAAGAGTTGGGCGACACGCGCCTGGACCTCTACGACCCGGTGCGTTTCATCCGCACCCACCTGATGGAGCGCCTGGACTTCACCCCCCAGGAAGCGCCCATCGCCGTACACGTCACCTGCAGCACCCAGCACCTGGGCGAAAGCCAGGCGCTGATAGAACTGGCCCGGCGCTGCGCAAAAACCGTGGTAATCCCCGAAGGCATTCATTGCTGCGGGTTTGCCGGCGACAAAGGCTTCACCACGCCGGAACTCAACGCCCACTCCCTGCGATCGCTCAGAGATGCCGTGCAACATTGCAGCGAAGGCATCTCCACCAGCCGCACCTGCGAGATCGGCCTGAGCCAGCATGGCGGCATCGACTACCACGGTTTGGTCTACCTGGTGGACCGGGTCACCCGCGCACGCGCTCACTAACCCGGCAAAAAAACAGAACCCTGGCGCGCTGGCGCAGTCATCTGCATAGGCCTCGACGAACGAGGCTCATCAGTGATGTCGCTGGCAGCGGTTAAACGCCAGCAGCGTCGAGCCCTTTTGCGCAAGGAGATACCCTATGAAGCGTTCCGCTCTTGCTGGCTTGTTTATTACCGCTGCGATGCTGGCCTCCCCTGTGTTTGCAGCCGGCAGTGACAAAGACCTGTGCCAGATCAATCTGGATAAAATCAACAACGGCAAGGCCCTGCTGGCCACCGACACCAGCGGCAAAAGCGGCGAAATAGACACCGCCGTTTCCCAGGCCAAGGCCGCCCTCGCGGCAGGTGATGAGAAGAAGTGCATCGAAATCACCTCCAAGGCCCTGCAGGACCTGCAAAACAGCGACAAAGGCGGCCAGTAAGCGATAGGGCCAACCTTCGGGTTGGCCTTCGCTGACCTTTTGGCGTACACTGCACAGGCTTGTCACTCACTAAGAAACAACGAGTTACAAGCACGGGGCCGTTTAGGATTCGACGCCGGTTGCGAAACTTTAGGTGCATGCCGAGTTGGTAACAGAACTCGTAAATCCACTGTTGCAACTTCTTATAGTTGCCAATGACGAAAACTACGGCCAGGAATTCTCTATCGCTGCGTAAGCAGCCTTAGATCCTGAGCTTCTGGTACCTTCGGGTCCAGCAATCACCAGGGGATGTCTGTAAACCCAAAGTGATTGTCATATAGAACAGAATCGCCGTGCAGTACGTTGTGGACGAAGCGGCTAAAACTTACACAACTCGCCCAAAGCACCCTGCCCTTCGGGTCGCTGAGGGTTAACTTAATAGAAACGGCTACGCATGTAGTACCGACAGCGGAGTACTGGCGGACGGGGGTTCAAATCCCCCCGGCTCCACCACTTAAACATCTAAAGACGTCCGCGGACGTCTTTTTTTGTGCCTAGAATCCAGTAAATACGGGGATTTCAGCGCCATCAGCGTCCACGGACGTCCGAGAACAGCCACGCTTCATGGCATTCCAAATGGCATTCCAAGCCCAACAGTGTTAATTTTTGGAATGCCAACCCCATCCTGGAATGCCAATGTGCGCACAAGCGGTTCGCCTCTCTGAGCTCAAAATCAAATCTGCCAAGCCTGCTGAAAAGGACTACGTCCTGTTCGACGGTGGAGGACTTCAGATGCGAGTGAGAAGTAATGGCTCCAAGCTATGGAACTTCAACTATCGACACCCCGTGACGAAGAAGCGGATCAACATGGGCCTCGGTACCTTCCCTGAAGTCTCGCTAGCGCAGGCACGAAAGGGCTCCATTGCAGCGAGGGAAATACTTGCCCAAGGCATCGATCCCAAAGAACAACGAGATGCAGTGCTGCAAGCAAAGCAAGCTGAAACCGAGCACACATTCCAGAATGTCGCGACGGAATGGTTTGAACTGAAAAGGGATGCGGTCACACCAGCTTATGCCGAGGACATCTGGCGCTCATTGACGCTGCATGTATTTCCGGATTTAGCCACCACACAGATTTCAGCCATCAGCGCCCCACAAGTCATCAACCTTCTTCGACCACTCGAAACCAAAGGTAGCCTTGAAACCGTTAAACGGCTGTCACAGCGACTAAACGAGATCATGACTTATGGGGTCAACTCAGGACTGATACACGCAAACCCACTCAGCGGGATTCGCTCCGTCTTCAAGAAGCCGAAAAAGAAAAACATGGCGGCGCTTGCTCCCGATGAACTGAAAGAGCTCATGGTGGCAATTGCGAATGCCAGCATAAAAAGAACTACGCGTTGCCTTATCGAATGGCAGCTCAACACCATGACCCGCCCAGCCGAAGCTGCAACCACGTGCTGGGCCGACATCGACTTCGAGAAGCGTATCTGGACGATCCCTGCCGAGCGGATGAAGAAACGACGCATACATATCGTGCCGCTCACAGATCAAGCACTGGCATTGCTGGAGGCAATCAAACCCTACAGCGGACACCGGGAGTACGTATTCCCTGCGGACAGGGACCCTCGAACCCATTGCAATAGCCAGACCGCCAACATGGCGCTAAAGCGCATGGGCTTCGAAGGCCGACTGGTAAGCCACGGCATGCGCTCAATGGCTAGTACTATCCTCAACGAACATGGCTGGGAGCCTGAGCTAATAGAAGTAGCACTAGCTCACGTCGATAAGGATGAGGTACGCAACGCCTACAACCGAGCAGAGTACATCGAACGCAGACGCCCGATGATGGCTTGGTGGAGTGAGCACATTCAGGAAGCCGCTACTGGCAACCTGTCTCTGTCTGCTATCAGAGAGAATCGAGACAAAAAAGTCGTTTCGATACGATGATTCCAGGCGACTTCCGACATAGAGCTGCCGTTGGCCAGAGGCAACAGTCGGCCAAAAGCTGACATCAAGCGCTAGTATGCCCGGACTGGACCTATGCAATATGCTGGCAAGCGGCTGCTAAGGCTTCTTGCTCGTGGAGGAGACTACGGCTGGTCTTGGACTCGAATTACATCGAAGCCGCCGTCGCAGAAACCGATATTACTGGCCAGTGCTCGATAGAGCTTGGCGAGCCAGTAGTTTGGACCTGACACTTCTTCAAAGTCCTGAGCTCCCTCAATCAGCTTCACTGCAACCCGCCCGGCATCTTCACCCAATCCGTAGGCGCGGCGGAGGGCGGGATATAGTCCCCCCAAATGCTCGAGGCCCATCCGTCTATAACGATCGGCGAGTTTGAGCTCCCTGAAATGCGCCCGTAAATGCTGGAAGGTGAGGAGCGCCATCCCGGCCGGCTGTGTCAGTCGATAAGATAAGATCAGTGCATCCGCTTCCATGCGAGTGTGCACCGTCAGAAACTCTAGGTTTGGGATTAAGTCGTAACAGGGATGCAGGAACATCCGCACTTTTGTCCCTTCCTCCAGGATGCGGTCTCGCTTGCGCGTGTTGCAGACTGCGCAGCTCGGAACGAGATTGCTCGGAAATATCGAGTACTCGGGGTATTGTTCCTTCGGCAGATAGTGATCAAGCGTCGAGGACTCACTGATCCCGCAGAACGGGCACCGTGCGACTAATATCCTGTTCAAGAGATCACCGCGGAGTGTAGTCATCGGCTCGGTCTCCACGTTGTACGCGTGCCGCATCGCTTCCTTCTGCTGATTGGTTAGCGGGGCCTTGTCCAGCTCGCCAACGTCCGGCGCCACATCGTCGTAACCCTGATAGGCGGTGAGGACCTCCGCGCGAGCCGTCTGCATACTTCCTCGCCTTGGTTGGTGCTTGGCCGCGGCAATCTCATCGAATACGTCCGTCGCATCGACGGCGAGCAGTGGAATCGAGCGCATCCGCTACCCCTCCATCTCGTCGCGAATGCTCAGGACATAGGAGCGTGCAGCAAAGCCCAGCTTGCGACCGAACGCCTCCTCGATCTCCTCAAGTGTGTTTCGACGCGCCAGCGCGCTCAGTGTTTCGTGCCAATCGGTGGAGCCGTCGCCAAGATTGAAAACCTCCTGCGTTATTACGCCAATACTCTCCGCGAACGTCTCCACGCTTGGCGTCACTACTCGTGTCTGGTCGGCGACTCGGCGCAGCACCTGGACATATTTCGCCGGAGTTTCCTGCAGGACCACCGGCGAGTGGGTGGCGATGATCGCGTAGCCATCGAAGGTTTCTAGACACGCGCGCACACTCTTGAGAAACGCGGCCAGCAACGGTGGATGGAGGTGGGTTTCGGGCTCGTCGATGAGTACTAGCGTTGGCTCCGAACCCGAGATGTGCGCTGTGAGTTCGGTGACGATTTTAAGGACCACCTTGTGACCACTGCTCAGGCTGCGAAAAAGCTCGCCGAGCTCGTCATCATCGCGATTGGTGTAGATCTGGGTCAGTCCGATTCGCTGGAAAGATGGATCGCGCAGGAGCGGTTTCAGAACCTCCAGCAGGCTCTCCAAGCGATCAGCTTCACGGACGCGCGCTAGTGCCGACAAGAACTCCGACTCGATTTCCGTTGGCGTGCGCAACCGGTAGGCCTGTTCACCGTTCGGCGCGCCATCGTCCGATCTCTCGCGCAGACCACAATAAACGTACCCAAAAATCTCTCCGCGCTCCTGGAGCCTCTCCTTCTCCACCTCTGTGCGCCCCGGAATGACGAAGGTGTCGAACGCGCTGTAGGACACTACGACCACGGTCTTGAACGGCGGCGCGTTCCCGAGAAACCGTCCAGCCGCATTATCCAGCACGTCTTCTTTGCTGCCGTAGCCGTATCCGCTCGCCACAATTGCGAGGTTCGAGAGCAGCCGGGTCTTGCCCGTGCCGTTGTAGCCAATCAGAGCGTTGATACGGTTCGGCAGACGGCCGCGCCGCCGAAAATCGAAGTCGATCGTGAAGGTGTTCGAGCGACGCGCCACCCGCGTCTTAAACTTGACTTTAAAACCTGCACTTCTCCGTTTCGTCGGTAAGGTAGGCCCACGCAGTAATCGTGCGGCGTCACCGAGGGTCCGTTCGGCACCGCCAAAACGCAACAGTGAGACTCGATAGGCTTCGCTGTCTTCGATACTGGCCTTAATCTCGTCGTCGAACGCGACATCTCGAAGGCCTCTGAAATATGGCTCGAAGACGTCGCGTCCGAGTTTGAAGATCGTCTCGTAATAATCGAGGTCTGCACCTAGCGATGCATGACCAGTAGGCAATTCCTTGAAAGGGCGCCTGGGCATCACGGTGTAGCCGCTTGTTTGACCGGTCTCGATTATCTTAATGTTGCCGAGATCAAAGCGTTCATCCGCCGACATATGCAGCGTGACGTGGAACGTTGTCTTATAGCCATAGTCGTCCCAATTATCCTGGACAAGCACTGCATGCGGGTAGTGATTGGTCGTTGGCGAATCGCCAGACCTAAATTGTACTACGAACCTCATGCCAACATTTCCCCAGGATTTAAGCACTTCACTTGCGGATTGGCTGACGGCCTCATCGCTCGAGCCTTACGTGCGCCTTCGAGCACGCCCGGCGCGTGTACATATGACTCCCGTCTCTGCCACTCCGATCCTCGGCTTAACATCCTTTCCCTTGCTCCGCTCAAAGTCCTGAGAGCCCCCATAGACTCTGGCCGAAGTTTATCCTTGCCAAGACTGGCTAACAACCAGACATATTCCCTGATGGAAGAAATGGGCAGGGAGTGTCCGCGTTTGGTTTTCAGTCCTTCACGACAGGCAGAAAGCAGCCCGGAAGCGGACCATGGACATGCTGCTGCTCCACCAGTAATGTGCTGATATGTCATGTCGCTTTTTTCCTCGTTTCAGCATGTCGCGTTTCTGGCACGATACTCGAGTCAAACTAGGAATTACGTATGGACGGGGGCTTTATCAGGCACAAACGGCGGAAACATTACGTCACCTATGTCGTCTATTTATAGTTAGTCATCAGGAGAGGAAGTGAAAGCTCCAGATATTCTTTACAAATATACAACTGCTAGCACTACAGAAATAGTATTAAAAACGGGGCGCTTGAGGTGGCAAAGTCCTTGCCAATTTAATGATGTTAGTGAGCTTCAACGAATGCCAATATTATCTCCAGGCTTCGATGAGTCAAGACCTATTTACGCAAAAAAACTCGTTGAAATTGCTTATTCAGGTATGAATGTCGACCTATCTCTTTATTCCCAGTGGACACAAGAGATTATTGGGTTGCTACGGCAATTAAAAAAGCAAGGGGCACCCCAAAAGTCAGTATTAAAACAACTCGAATCAGTTGTTCCGAAAAGTACAGAAAGCTTAGAAGAGCTCTTTAGAAAAAGTACAGAGCTGAATAACGATGGAACCCTTCGCTGCTTCTGCCTAACTGAAAACGAATTTAACACCTTAATGTGGGCGCACTATGGGGATAGTTATAAAGGTTGCATGCTAGGATTTCAGCATATTAATGAGCTTTCAACTCCATTCGGTGCAGCCGAAAAAGTAAGGTACACCAATGAAGCTCCAATTATTGGCAGCGCTGTTGATTTCTATCTGTATGGCCCTAGCCCAAAGCAAAATAAAGAAACAAGACTGGCTATATATCATACAAAAACAAAAGACTGGGAATACGAAAAAGAGTGGCGGGTCATTCACAAAATAAACCCTGTCAAAGATACTCTCTATACGGATTTTAAATTCTACCCCAATGAATTAAAATCAATTACGTTTGGTTTAAAACTGAGCCCTGAAATCAAAGCTGAAATATTGAAACTAGTCTCTTCTCGGTATGCTCATTGTGAGCTCTATCAGCTAGAAATGATTGGCGGAGTAATACGTCGCATGGAGTATACCAGCTAACAAGGCGCTTAAGACGTTCGCTCCAATCTGGTGAAACCAACCCTTAGCTTAAATGGTTCGGTAATCAACACATCACCAAGGAGGCCTTAATGGCTGACTGAACGAGCCCCATGAAAGATAGAACACCGTTTCCTCCTTATGATAAGGGTTAGGCAAACTGTTAAGCTTATGGCCGATACTGTTAAAAAAGTCGGCCATGGTATCCACGACAGAAAAGTACGCGCTTGAGATCGAACCTCCTGCGGGTGAACGTAGACGTTCGCCGCCGAGCAGCGTAACGTGATGCCACAAAGCCAGCCCTAGTCGTTGAGCTTGCAAGCTGTTGGCTTTCAATATCGGAATACGAAATCACCAATTCAACATTATTTTTAGAAAATGGAGTTAATAGTGGATTTTAAGGCAGCTCGATTAAATGCTTATCATCAATGGCCTCAAGGCACAAAGTTTAAAGCTGAAGAAAAGTTTGATTCGTGCTTAGAACGAAATGACAACAGCATCCCTTTCAAAACTGCGAAGCTAGGCAAACCTTTGGATAATAACCAAAGTATTTATATTGGCCACTATCTAGACGGTCTAGAAGCGCTACCGCGTCGTCCAGATTACATGTTTGACCATTGTTTCAGGGTTATTGATAGCTCCTCCCAGATACGCTATCCAAAAAAAGGTTTAAAAGGCGTAGCGCAAGGTCTGGGTAAAGAGTTAATTAAATCGGCCCCTGCGCAGTGGAAGGTTATTACGGATAGTCTTTGCCGCAACTTGCCCTCCCCAACATTAATGTACATTGTTAAACGAATGTGTGAATCGTATGTGCCACAAAACGATGCAAACAAGCAGTTTTATGGAAGGGTGGTTGACTGCACTGGAAAACAATTTTACGACGAATTTATAAAAAAGTTCAGTATCGATAAGTCGAAAAAAATTACGCCAATCCCATCTGGCGAGCTACTTCAATCAGCTTCCAGTTTCATGCGGCTTTATCTGTCGGGCGTAGTAGGTACGCAGAAAAGACGTAATATTTCTCCAGTTCTTGACCTCACAAACCCCAACAATGTTCCTACCGATGCCCGCAGGATAGAGTTCTTGCTCTCGATATGGTTATTCACCATGCGAAATGAACGAGCCCATGGATCAGCATTGAGCCCATTTAAAACGAGTAAGTCTTCATTGGAACGATATGAGAGTTACTATTTCTCCATGCTCGCGTGTTACATATTTTCTCTCGGAGCATTGAGTCTTTCGGACCCCCATATGATCAAGGTATCGGAAATCGAATCATGCAGTGTATCCAACACGGCTTTACAGAATATTTTCTTCACACGAAGTTGAGTAAACTGCAATAGGGCGTAGATCCCGACGTGGGTGAGTGCTGCCTGACCACGAACGGAGGCTTTTGGCCGATTCCTGCCTCTCACCGAGGGCAACAATCGGCCAACAGCGGACACTGCACTAAGTCCGCTTTCGACCGATTGTGTTGAAAAAGTCGGCTTGCCCAAAACGCTCGAATACTGATGGGTGAAAAGACCTTTTTTGCACGCTGCTACGTGAAATCCGAGTCCTGAACCTACTGCCAAAAATTCAGATTTCAATCTCAGACGCGTACTTTTCTGCCGTGGAATTCAAAGTCGACTTTTTCAACAGAATCGACCCATAGCGGACGTTCATACACAGGACTGAGCGTCGGGAACGAAGCCTGAGCGCGCCAGATGCGAAATAGACTAGCCACGACTTTCCCGAAATAGTCGCCATCCTTGCTTTAGCTAACAGGTGTTTTTCTGATGTGTTCATGCCACTATTCGCTATCGGCATCGCGCCAGCGTTGAATCTGCATGGCAGCAGAAAAAGGTTAATTTACGATGAGTAGAAATGCTATCAAGAGTCTTGTTGCAATTGCTGTAATTGTATGCGTCATTCCGATTGGTATTTATGTTTACTATATGTGGCACCGCTTTGGGTTTACTGAAATATCAAAGAGTAATGCTGACTGGGGAGGATTCGGATCATACCTTAGCGGAATCCTTTCGCCGCTATTTACGCTTATGTCGGTCGCTTTCGTATATTATTCAATTCAGCAAAATAACAAAAATCATTTATCTGAAATGAATTACCTGACAGGCCAGCAATTCATTAGCAACATCGAGTCACTGTCAAATGCATTCAATGAAAAACTTAAAAGTGAATTCAATTCAAGTCATCCAATGGTCTCAGATATAGTTATAAGCATCTATGCTGATAGCGCTGAAAGCATTGGGGGAGATGGGGGGACCGAGGGTGATCGCAGTACGTCTTCCAGCACACAACAGCTCAAGTTGGACAAAGAGAGGAAAAGCTTGGCCAAGCTGCTTGATGACTATGTGTATTTCAGGGATCCTAGTAAGGCGTTTCATTGGCAGTATTTAAATTTTTTGAGTGCGATAACCTATGACTTATTCAGGACGTTTGCAACAACAGTGGAGTACGCGTCCAAGATAAAGGACGAAAAACAGAAAGAAGGAGCAGTTCGTATATTTGATGCAATTACTGATAGTAATAAGGTTACGGCGCTGATGCATTTGTTGGCAGATAGATTGGTAGAATCTTCCTACTCTCGGGCAGATACGTGCGAACTGGAGGGGGTCTTCGAGCATATTGTTAATCTCTCTGAGCATTCAGATAACCTTAAATTTTCGAGCGTTCCGTATTTCAAACAACTCCTGAAAGAGCTGATCGGGAATGGATTTAGTCAACTTGGCGATGGCTCAGCGTTCGCCTTCGATGATTCTTCCTATGTGTGCGTATTGATGGCTGATGAGCAAAAGGATGTTAGAGCCAGCCTTATTCTTGACGGCAACGAGGTTGAAATAAATGGTCATAAAATAACCATCAGCGCAATTCTTCGAACTCCTGTATTTTGGGGCGCGGACATTCATGTCGACTACCGTCAGACCGAGAACAACTATCTTGCATCGGTAGAGTTAATCGATGGAACTGGAATATCAGCAGCTCTGGGTCGAAAGCTTCCAGTGTATTTGATGACTTTCACGCTGGTGGGTAAGCTGTTCAAATTGATACGAGTCGAGATATTTGAGGGTGAAGCTTGAATCGATTCGACTGGCCACTTTTGGCCGATAACTGACTTTCTAATTGGAAAGGCCGAGCTGGAATGGCTGATAGGCAGCTAGTACGCTTGAGTCCCTCTAATGAGAGCCATGGCGTTTTCATCGTACTGATAGTGGCCGTAATTACACTCTAAGATCTGCCCTATCTTGGGTTCAAAGTTAATAGCCATCAATCGTCCTTAGAGCTGGATTGCTGCCAGAATTCATGATGCTACAGCGCCACGCATTCCGCGCGAAGGAGTGCTGGGCATATCCATGCGATGGGTTGCTGCGAAGGTTGCGTGAGCGAGTGACGCCCGATTAGCGCCCCATGAGTGGGTAGTGCTCGATGCGACACGGATGCGGGTGGCCGTCGCACTTGCAAATCCCATCCAGATACCGGTAGTCAATCTGCACCGACTGGCCTTTTCGAGGCCATTGCCGACGCGGGAGGGTGTTCTGGTAATCGGTGGTTTCCGGGGTGAAGGTGACCGTCGAGCCTTGCTGGGGACATTGCGTGGTGGGGGAGGTCGGGGCGACCTTGAGGATCCGCCCCTGCAGCTGTGGATACGGTTGTTTCAAGACGTTGACGATCTGTACGTCCAGCCGGCAAATCTGCCAGCTCGCCGCGTGGACGGGGCTGCACAGGGTGGTGAGCGCAAGGGCCAGCGCTGCGTATGTTTTCATGGGTTAAATGTCCAGATCCTTGGAACAAGCAACCTGGCAAAGCCCTGAACTTCCGTCAGCTTCTGGCTGACTTAGTCCTTGGCGCCGGGTCAGATGGGGAGTGGTAGCACTATGCCAATTACCCAGCGGCCAATACAAGTCTTATGACTTTAATGTTCCCCTGTGGCGAGGGAGCATGCTCCCGCTGGGCTTAGAGGGTCTTCAATACCCCCCAGTAAACTGGACGGCGAGAGGGGGCCTATAGGGATATAGGTGTAAGCAATAAGCCAGAATGACTTTAGATATGCAGTCGCATGCTGTGAGCCTCGACTATCGGGCTGAACCAGAACCGCGCCGGCGGTCCGCTTTTGGCCGTTTTCTGCCTGTCGCCAGCGACCGCTTATGACCAAGGCAGGCATACAAATTTGCAAACGAATGCAGCGCTCGAAACAGAGCAATATCTCCCCGTCAGCATAAAGCCCACGTCTATTCACTAAACGAAAGGGCACTGATTTGACGTAGAAGTTCGACTTCAAAAGGGCATCTGCGTTATTACATAGCCTGGGCCGACTTCTGCTGATAACTCATCGCTACGCTGAGTCTTTTACTAACGTACCGGACGCATATTCGATTCGAAAAAATCTCAATCACACATCACTGCTTTGACATCCCACCATGGAGCTTCGAACCATGTCATTGCAATGCCCTTGCTGTCATTCCCCCAAAGTCGCTTCTTTCCATCACGCAATGAAAATCGGCGCCGCCATTGGCACCCTCGGCGGCGCAGCTCGTGGCGCCAGCGCCGCACTTGCTGGCTGTCAGGCAGGGGCGCTAATCGGCGCTGCAGCCGGGCCTGTCGGCATCACCCTCGGCTCGGTATCAGGCGCAATCCTTGGTGGCCTAGCCGGCAGTGTCGGCGGCTGTGCACTCGGCGCTCAGCTGGGTGATTCGCTAGATCGTCACGTACTCGCCCACAACCTCTGCTTGCTCTGCGATCACCGCTTCAACCTACCTGCCTAAACCATTTCACCTCACTCATTAATCACGTCCGGAAAGTGCTGCGCGATGCGCAGCATTTATGCCGGCTTGCACCCTAGGGAATCGTCAACATGGCTCACCAAATCGAAAACATGGCTTACATCGGCACGACTCCTTGGCATGGCCTGGGCAGTCGTCTCACCGAAAAACAATCGCTGGAAGTCTGGCAACGTGAAGCTGGGATGGACTGGAAGATTCTGGAAAGCCCAGTTCATTTCAAAGCGGACGCTATCGGTTATCTGGGCAGCATTCACTCCTTCCCAGAGCAGAAGGTACTATTTCGCTCTGACACCAAAGCCCCACTGTCCGTCGTGTCACAGCGCTACCAAGTGGTCCAGCCCCGTGAGGTGTTGGAATTTTACCGAGATCTGACCGAGCGCTCAGGCTATGAGCTGGAAACCGCTGGCGTGCTAAAAGGTGGCCGCAAGCTCTGGGCGCTGGCGCGCACCGGGCAATCGATGGCTCTCAAAGGCAACGACGTTGTGAATGGTTACTTGCTGCTGGCCACCTCCTGCGACGGCACACTTGCCACCACCGCAACACCGACCACCATTCGCGTGGTCTGCAACAACACACTGACCATTGCCATCAATGGCGCCAGCCAGGCGATCAAGGTGCCACACAGCACGCGCTTCGATCCTCGCACCGTCAAACAACAACTGGGCATCACCGTCTCGCAATGGGACGACTTCATGTACGGCATGCGCACACTCGCCGTCCGCCCCGTAAAAGACCATGAGGCCAAGGCGTATTTGCGCAGTGTGTTATGTGAAGTGCAGACCGATAAGCCTGAGCACACCGGTCTCTCGAATGAACGCGCCTTAAACAAAATACTGAGCATGTATGAAGGACATGGCCGAGGCGCCGAGCTGGAATCCGCCAAGGGCACCGCCTGGGGTTTGCTCAACTCAGTCACCGAGTATGTCGATCACGAGCGACGGGCGCGCAGCAATGAGTACCGCATGGACGCGGCCTGGTTTGGCCAGGGTGCTGCCATCAAACAACGCGCACTCGACACTGCCCTTCGATTGGTAGCCTGACTCTGCTCTCCACCACTGCTGCTTGAGCACTCTCCGCTCAAGCAGTTTTATGCCTGAAGGAAATCACGATGAATGTAATTCGCTTTATTGGCTTACTTTTTCTGTTTTTCGGAATACTGGCCAGCTGCGTCTTGGCAGTTTTGCTTGTGTTCATCCTGGTGCGATTTTGGCCTTTGCTGATCGCAGTGGCGTTCTCATGCATGATATTTGAAGTCATCACCAGGAAGGCAGGGACAGGGCACCTAAAAAATTAGTCTGAGGGCTCAGCAAAAAGCAACTCATCCAGCCGACTCATCAGCTCCACGCGCCTGAGTGGATGAAGCTTATGAAACTTGGCCAGCAACTCCGCCTCATCATCCTCAACGGCATAAAAAAATGCTGCCGGTACGTTGAGCACCTTGCTCAAACGCTCGACAAAGTCAGGAGCTGGAACCCGCTTTCCCAGCTCATAGCGATTCATGCGAGTACTCGCAGACATCTCATCCAGGCCAGCATCCAGCCCCAATCGCTCCTGCGATAAGCCAGCCTGCATGCGGGCCTGCTTTATGCGCTTTCCCAAGACTGACATGCACACAATCCATTTACCAAAGCGGCATCGTGATTGCTTGTCTTTCGCTCGATACTACCGTTTTGGTAGTATCGGGATGAGCCTCGCCCCCAGCGAGTCCCTTAGACGAGGCAAACCCCTCGGATGTGCATCAAGACTTCACTCATTCTTAGCTTTGCAAGGAAGGCCCTCATGAAACGCTCAACGCTTGTCCTACTCCCTTTTTTGATGATTCTTGGCAGCGCGGTACACGCTCAAGACGATGTAGCAGCGTGCTCTCTAATTCGGATAGATCAGTACTATGGGTTGAAAGAATGGGATTGCCGCGTTCCAAACACCCCGGTCAGAATTAGCAACATCTACACGGACAAGGAGGGTCAGAAGCGTGTAGAGAGCATCAGCAGCCAGCAAAATGCTATGTGTGATGATCAGGGAGTTTGTTCAAATTCGGGTAATTTTGCGGGAAATGCGCCAGCAGGAAGTTATCACTACACCTTCGGCTGGTATTTGGGAACGGATACTCAAGGTAATCCAGTATCGTATAAAAGTGGAACAGGGCCGGGATTTGGCGGAAAACACTTCAGAAGCGTTAAAAAATCTATAGATGCTGGATTAGATAAAACTCTACCTGATGTAGTTTGCATGCCGACTGCCAGCTTTAATTGCTCAATTGACAACAAAGAAATAGAAGATGAAAAGTTGCCTAAATACCTTCCAGTGGTAAATGAGCAAGACGTAAAAAACTCTGGGGGCAGCTGTCAAAGCACTCCACTGTGCTTCGATAAACACATGAAGCTTTTGGGATTAAACAATAAATACTTTAAATAACTCATTCTCAAAAAATACATCCCGAACCAAGCTAATACGCACCCAATCAAACATCAGCTTGCCTTCGGGATTTTCGTGCTGGCACAAAGAACAATAACACTAATGAAATTTCACTAAGCGTAAAGCCTGAGCGCTTCAACCTAGAGTTAATGACGTAATCCGACACAAAGTTGATATTCCTCGAATATAGTGTGTATGTTGCCGACCGGGTATGAGGTTCGATACGGCATGCACAACTTGGGCGGAGCTGAAAACCTCGTCGGATCGCCGCTTAACGGAGCAACCTGCTGACTCAGCTCGACACCATGAAATATTAGCCCCGAGCGAGGATAGCGAAAACCATGCCCTCCGCACCACCTGCCCGGGTAGTGTCATGCACAGCGCGTCCTACGTGTATGCGGCACTCATAACTGTATTCACAAATAGCAAGGCCGAAATCCGCGTGAACGGGCATCTTGTAGGAGTGAAAAGCTCTTGCCATATAGGAACAATGTTCCCAATATGGCGCTAGACCGAACGAAGCAGACCCAATAGTGAGGGGGAAGGACGACATGACCATCAAAAAGCAAGCCAAACCTACTGAAGCATTTCTGAGTTTCGAGGTTTTCTATAACGGCGAGCTGTTTCAAACCGTCGAGTTTTCCAGCCTTCGCAAGTGCAACAACTGGCGCGAAAAGAGTCTAGAGACACCATTTCTTTATGTTATCAAAACTCCTAACTGCAACCGTGAGAGCTGTATCGAGCTATCCAAGCGCTACTTCGCAACAAAACACCGCGTCTATCCAGATCTATTTGAGCGCCCTGAGTGGGATGCCGTGACCGAGGCAGAACTGCAACAGCTTGCAGATACTCGCATTGTGCGGGAAACCCGCGAGCGCACTGGCGTACCGCTTTCTGTCCAAGTCGGCAATGGTAAATACGATGTCACCATCGTTCACTTTGAAAAGCCAATGCGTGACCGGGTTGAGATCATCAAGGGAGGCTTGAGCCGCGAAGAAGCTTACGAATTTATTCGCAACTACGATACCGATGGTGCCACCAAAGAAGTAACACCAGCGGAAGAGGAAATGATGAATCAAGACAATCGCCAGCAGCTGATTCTGACCACCTTGCTGAACACTATCAAACCCGAAAAAACTGGCTGGAGAGAAATCATTAAGGCCATTGAAGCACTGCACGTGATCAAGCCAGACGGCTGGATAGAAGTGCGTGACGTGCTTCAATACGCCTTGGATCAGGGCCGCATCGCTCGCCCTAAGTTTGATCCGCATGCCGATGACGAGTATTACTTTGCAGTTACCCCGGCTACCCCAGCCTCAAAAGGAATACGGTAAGCGGAACACCACTCACGAAATCGGCACCGCTGTTTCGCAGGAAGAAATCCGCGGCTAAACGCTCAGCTTTTGCAGCAAGAGTAACACTGCGGCCGAGTTGCATAGCGGGCATTTGACGTGAGATCAGCCACATTGGGCTTAAACGTGACGCCCTAGGCTCATAACAACCAGCGGCACCAATGCGATCCTTCATTAGGGGCCGATAATTACCACCCATCCGGGATACGGGACTAGAGACGTGTACCCTCGAATGCCAGACGCCTCGAGCCATGATCCCACCCCGACCTATCTGCGAGGCCTTCTCGAAACGGCAGGCATCACCCAAGAAGCAGCTGCGACCGCACTCGGCATCACTGACCGAGTCCTGCGCTACTACTTGAGTAGCCAAGAATCGGCCACCTACAGACCAGCGCCCTATGCAATCCAATACGCACTTGAGCAGCTGGCGGCATACGCTGTTAAGAAACGAATCGTTAAACGAGCTTGAGCTTCTACGCGCCCCACCAATCATCCCACCCCGCTAGATATGGGCCAAGAAACTTGGGCCTCAGAACAGAAAGTCAGATCCGCGGCCCTCAAAACATCTCTTACTCAGTCTCATTCAGGCAATGCTCGATCTCGGCATTCAGCTTTTTTCTGCCACAGCAAGTGTTTTGTGGTAGCGGTAAACGCTATCGCCTTCCTAAACAAGGACACAGTGCTGCTGGAGCCACTCCTGAAGTCATCAAACCATGCGTAGAGGTGGTCATTTTCATGCACGAGATTCCACCTCGCAGGCAGTTAGCAATTGCGGCAGTGCACCACCCACGACTATATCGGTCACAATGACACAGCGGCGAGCCCCCCATCGCACTACGTTTTGAGCAGCAATAAACTCTACGCCCCCTCCTGTCGATAAGACTCCCTTCATGAACACGGAGATGCTACCCTCCGGCACTGTATGAAAACACAGTACAAAGAGAGGCATTTATGGGCAGCACTTGCTCCTAATCTCGTGCGGGGGTACTGATGGAAAATTTCTAGCCCCTAGCAAACCACCCCGCCAACTATGGCCATTAGCTCCTGCGCTCGGACACCCAAGCCAGAACGTCTTTAATGCTTAATGATGTAAGAATATGCATAATGGTGCACAATCACACCAACCAATCAAATGATGAAAACCGCATATGGCACGTAGCCCCGCTACCGCAGGCCGTAAGACCGTTAGGACCTCCGTCATACTGCCTGAAGATGCACACCTTCAGGTCCAGGCGCTGGCAGATGCTAATAACGTCTCATCAGCATGGGTCATTCGCATGGCCATCCAACGCTTTCTAAATGAATACCAAGGTCAGCTGGAGTTGCCTCTGCGGCTGTCCACACGAGGGTCTGAATCAAATGACTGAAGACGTCATTCTCCGCAAGCTAGCGCGCCTAAAAACCGGAGCAAAGCCGCGTGTTTTGGACCTTTTTTCCGGTTGTGGAGGAATTTCCCTCGGATTCGAGGCCGCTGGCTTCGATATGCGTGCCGCTGTCGAATTTGAACCAAATGCAGCCAAATCTCATGGACTAAACTTTCATGATGGTGCCGATGTTCATAGTCAGCCTATCGACATAACCCAGACTTCCCCTGCAGAACTGTGCTTTCGCCTTGGCGTTGGCGAGGTAGCAGATGCTTTTGACGTTGTGGTTGGCGGGCCTCCCTGCCAAGCATTTGCGCGGGTAGGCCGCTCTAAACTACGAGAAATAGAAGCTCATCCTGAAGCATTCATCCATGACCCCAGGGCACAGCTTTACAAGAAGTACTTGGAGTTTGTTGATGCGTTTCAACCCCTTGCCGTTCTAATGGAAAACGTACCTGATATCCTGAACCATGGCGGGCAGAACATCGCAGAAGAAACGTGTGAAGTGCTGGAAGCCAAAGGCTATGTCTGCGGCTATACGCTTCTGAATGCGGCTTTTTATGGCGTTCCACAGATGCGTGAACGTATGTTCCTGATTGGTTATCGCCAGGAGCTAAAACAGCAGGTATCGTTTCCCTCACCAAGCCACTGGCTGGTGCTGCCGCCAGGATATGAGGGGTCACGTTCAGTGGCGCTGAAGTCGCTTCGTGGCCTCCTAGACGAAGCTCACTCCTATATCGAACCTCCGGCCGCTACCCCTGATCTGCCCCCGGCGATAACTGCCGAGGATGCATTGAGTGATCTACCAGCGATTTATGCTAGGGAGCTCCTGGCCGAAGGGAAAATTGCCCGAGGAGCGCGGCGCTTCGATACGCCGGCGGGCTACAACCGCAAGACCCCTTCTACTTTCGCAACGCTTATGCGTACTTGGCCCGGGCACGAAGCTAATAAAGAAGGCCCTAAGGATCACGTTATACGTTACCTGCCACGAGACTATGAACTGTTTGCTCGCATGAACCCGGGCGACCAGTATCCCGAGGCGTACGCGCACGCAGTAGCAATGTTCGAGGAGCGTCTCGTTGCTGCGCAAGCGAAAGGTGAAAATCTCACGAAAGGCTCTGCTAAATACAAAGCACTCTGGGATTCGATTGTACCGCCGTACGACGCTAGTAAGTTTCCAAATAAGTGGCGCAAAATGTGGAGCAACCAGCCCGCCCGTACGTTGATGGCGCACCTTGGCAAGGACGGCTACAGCCATATCCACTATGACAGCAAGCAGTCGCGGACGATATCTGTACGCGAAGCTGCCCGATTGCAGTCGTTCCCAGATGGATTTTTATTCAGCGGTACAATGAATCCTGCGTTCAAGCAAATTGGCAATGCAGTGCCACCGCTGCTGGCGAAAGCTATCGCTACACAGATGATGACTGCGCTCACACAAAAAGAAAGGGAGATCGAGGATGAACCTAGAAGAGCGGCAGCAACAGTTTCTTGAGGCAGCGCACAAGTATTTTGGGGGCACCAAAACTACTCGCACGAGCAAACTTTTCGGTGTCTCTAACAGCGCTAAAATCGTAGAGGGCGGAGTGCAGATCGGGGTACTGAACCTCAAAGCCGTGCGTGAAGATACTGATGCAGACGCTTTCATCTTCGCTTGCGTGATGAAATTCCCACCAGAGGACGAAGTCTATTTCTCGGTGCTGGTCAGAAATGATAAAGCGAGTTTTCTAAAGCGCCTCGCTGAAATGGTACGTCTGGGCGCAGCTGCGAAAAAGACCTCCAGCGAAAAAATCGATGAGGAGGTTGAGGACGACATTGATGATCCGGGAAAACCAGAGAAGCCATTCAAATACAGTGAATACAACAATGTTGTATCAATCTACCTTGCAGAGGGTGGCCGGCTGTGGATGCGTAACTCTGGCTTCTGGAACAGCATGAAATTTGATCTGGCTCCGTTCGGGCCCGGAGTTGAGCCAGATGAGATCGTTGTAGCGCTGTACCCACCAACAGCATCGGCACGCAGGAGTCTCCTGGCCCGCGAATTCATCGGTTGGCTCGGAACTCTTGCAGGACAGGAGAAGATTCACGAGCTTTCGGTCTGGGCCGATACAGCGACTCTCAAGCCCTCCATGTACCGGATGCCGTCGAGCATCCCAGTAGCGGACATTGAAGCAGCAGTAAAATCGCAGGGCGGTCACTATCCGAACGGAGAGGTGCGTCGCTTCCATGCTGCACTGAACTTTCTGACCCACAAACACTTCGTCATCCTATCTGGCCTGTCAGGTACAGGTAAAACTCAGCTAGCGTTGAAGTACGCCCGTGCGGTCCATGGACTAACAGTGGAGACAGAGTCCGATCCGCTGATTTTTGAATGCCCAGTACGCCCCGAGTGGACCGATCCAACCGGCCTGACGGGCTATTATGACGTGCTGACTAACCGGTACGTCGTTCCGCCTTTTCTTGAGGCTGTATTGGTTGCCACCGCACACCGTCAATCACCTGTGTTTGTTGTGCTCGATGAAATGAACTTAGCACGGGTCGAATACTACCTTTCCGACGTTCTATCGTGCATGGAGACCAGGGGAGCGCTACAACTTCACTCTAACGGCATACCTTTGGAAGGAACAACGGGAGCTAGTATTCGCGCTGAGCTGCCATTACCCTCAAACTTGTTCATCATCGGCACTATTAATGTCGATGAAACGACCAATCCAGTCAGCGATAAGGTACTCGACCGGGCATCGGTAATCGATATGTCGATGGTAGATGTACCTGGGTTCCTTACATCGCTTGAGGTTCAGCACCCATACCTCAAAGATGCGCGCGTTGTAATCGAAGCGAAGCTGACGGAAATCCACCAGCTAATGCAGCCACATGGATTAGGGTTCGGTTACCGGCTCATTGAAGAGTGCGTGCGTTATCACGCCTTCGATGCGGAACACCTCAAGACCCCTTCGAAAGACGTAACGGACCAGCTGTTGGTGCAAAAAGTCTTAGTCAAGTTGCGCGGCGCTGAACGGCAGCGATCACTACTCACCAGCCTTGAAAAGGCCTGTCAAGGCCTGCCCAAAGCGGAGTCTTATATTAGAAAACTATTGACAGACCTAGACGATTTCGGCTCTTTCCAGGCGATGCGCTAACTGTGACGGAGCTCTATATCCAGGCCCAAGGTGCCGGGCCAGCTTGGCAGGTTTGGCCGGTCCCGGATTTAATTCCTCCGGGAGCGGTGCGGGAAGGTACCTCTTATCTTTTTGAACTGAGGGACAGCGACGACGCTCTGAACGCTGATCTACTTATAGACGACGTACCGGCTGAAGCGTTGCGGTCTCGTCAGCCGAACGTCGCGCGCTGGCGCTGGGAGCCAGGCTTTCATGCCGGTGTTGTCGAAGCGGTGCTCCGTCTCCCTGGTATAGGCACGCGCCGCTTTGAAATAACAACTGATCCTGACCTGCGTAAACTCACAAGGGACGACTTTGATACAATGGTGCGCGAAGTGCTGGAAGACACCTTCGCTCTGTTCTCACTCAGCGCATTCCGCAAAAGCATAGCTCGCCAGCCAGGAAACAAACCTCCACCACTCGCACGACTCGAATTCCTGCGATCGCGAGTGGAAGAGATCGCTGAAGCGATTGCCGCAATTGCTCGCTCACCCCGCCACTTCCTACGCTCCGAGGAAGTCACCGTGCCAACGCACCGAGCAACTCGCGCGACGGGGCCTGAAATCATTAAATCGTTCCGGTCCGGTGCAGTCCGCACCGAAACGGTTCGACCTTCACGTCTACCTGCAGCCCTAAAAGGTCGCTTACCCGCTCAAATCACGCTACGGCAGAGCCGAAACAGCTTGGACATACAGGAGCATAGGCAGATCAAAGCATGCCTCAAGTCATGGTCAGCATGGCTTGAAAGTGTTGCCGAAGTCCTCGCAAAATCCGATACATCTTACGATCCGGATGTCAGAACGACCGCGAGTAACTGGGCACTTCGCACGCGAAAAATCGCCCGCCGTCTCAACGCCCTTTCTGGCTCGGGCTTCATGGCTAACGTTGGTGAGGGACCAGCGCAACTGCGCATGACTTCACTATTTCGTAACGATCCAGTCTACCAACGCTTTTACAGGCTTTGGCAGGATATGAATCTTGGGCTTGCTGCGCTCTTCGGCGACTTTCTGCAGATGCCATTAGCGAGGACATATGAGCTCTACGAGCTATGGTGCTTCCTACGACTTCTGCGTGCAGCCGTTGAGGTGTATGGGCCTTCCGGCGTGGATCTGAGCAGTCTATTTATTACCACCGCCGAGGGGAGCGTGACAATAGCCGCCGGTGCTGTAGTCGTTCCGATCGGGGCAGGCAAGGAACTGTGTTTTCAGCGGAAGTATTCAGAATACTGGATAGAGTCCGATGGGGAAGGAAGCTTCAGCCGTTCAATGATTCCAGATATTGTTCTCGCCGGCACTGGTCTCGACAGCAGTCCGGAGCGGCACGTCATTGTCCTGGATGCTAAGTACCGCATAAACAGCGGATTAAACGAGGCGCTAAACTCGATCCATACCTATCGCGATGCGCTGGTCCAAGAAAACTCAAACGGGCAGATCAAAGGTGTCGTGACGGCGGCGTACCTGCTCACGCCGCATGTGCCAACATTGAACAAAGACTTCCGGACCACACCTGTACCAGGTCGTCTTTTTCATCCGCAATATCGCAAAAAATTTCGCTTCGGCGCGGTTAAGTTAAGACCCGGCATGAGCCAGAGTGAGCTGAACGACTGCCTAAAATCCATAGTCGAGGATGCTACCTCGTAGAGGAGGAATGAATGGCTGACGTACTTACTGCCAAACAGCGCCAACTCAACATGAGTCGCATCCGAAGCCGTGATACTAAGCCAGAAATGCTGATTCGGCGTGGACTGCACGCGAGAGGGCTTAGATATCGACTATATGACAGTACCCTGCCTGGATGCCCCGACCTTGTTTTTCCGCGATATCGCACCGTAGCATTCATCCATGGCTGCTTCTGGCATTTCCACAAGTGCGCACTCTCAAAACTGCCAGAAACACGAAAGGATTTCTGGCGCCAAAAGCTTGAAACTAATGAAGCCAGAGACCAAAAAGCAGTAAGCGAACTTTTGGCCGCAGGCTGGCGCGTCCTTGTGATCTGGGAATGCGCACTGCGAGGGCAGCAGCGCATGTCTCAGATCGATCTACTTGATCGTGCATCTAAATTCATTCGTGAAACTGAGCCTGCAATACTGATCGTCTCATCACTAAACGAACCATCTACTTGAAACAAATATTACAACCATTCTCAAATTTATAGTCATACAGTAGCCGTTTTCTTCACCGTTCGACCGCGCAGGTTTAGGGAAGGATATTGGATTAGAAATAAGAATCTTTCCTTTCCAGCTAAATAAAAAAGGGGCACTTCGACCGCTAGGTCTTGAGTAAAAAGATCAACAATCGTCGGCCCAAGTTCAAAAATCGTATCCCCTAAATCGATCAGAAATCATGACTACCATGTTTGCCCCTCAGACAATCACTAGTCGTATGGAGCTCCCTGAATCAAATCGGACAAGAACCCATAGTTCGGAACCTGCGGAGTCCCGATGACCATGGCACGATCCAATCCACTATTGACCGTTTCGCAGGCAGTCTCTGGCAGCAGCACGCAAGCATGACAGGCTGCTTTGTTCACCCGCCGTGAACCCGTACCACCCAGATCCTCCGAGCACACGGGATCGGCGGAACACCAAGATGCACGCGAGAGCGCCCTGCGCACCACCGGCCCAAACAGCTCAGGCCGGCCAATGCGAACCAGTCCGCCCAGACTCCCCTCCGAATCCCCGGCAGCCGTATAGATGAGAAAGGCGGCCATCGGTGCCTTCGGATCGCCCGACACGAAGATTCGCTCTTTCAGCGCGGCTGACGAGTAACCGCACTCGAAAACCATTTGATTAATCATGATGTGCGCTAGGGTATGAACCAGTAGGTAGCGGGCTGCCCATTGCGGCGTCCAAGCGTTGCTCTGAAGAGGCGGCAGGAGATTCAGTTCGTTGCCCATGCGGTCTACAAACGCTTGGTCAAGTCGCGCCTCTAGCCAAGTCGCGTTATCAATAAGCCATTGTTTTACGGCGAACTCATTCAGCTCAATATAAATCCCTTCGCCGTAATTCTTGACAGCGGGTAGCCACTGAATTGCAGATTCTGGCGGATGCAAGAAAAGCTGGCTCATGGCAGATGTTGGCATGTCTACGAGGGGATCTCGTGCCCGTATCAGACGCTCGAACCCGTAAAAGACCCGGGTCTCGCGTAATCGCTCAACCAAGTTAACCCGTCCAAACCACTGTTTTAGCTCATCTGGCACCAAGCTCTTGACGACTCGGAGCTCCTCGTCGACGCCAAGACCAACTTCATGGCGCAACACGCTGTATTCGGCTCGCCTGAATGCCAATGTTTGGGACTCAGGCGCGACAGGCTGGGGGGCATCGCTGGGCAGAGAAGTCCCTCGACTGAGGGATTCGATAGCCTGCATGATCGACTCGTCATCAGGAAGGCCTTGGTAATGTGGTTTCAGCATTTCTTTAAGTTTTATTAAGGCAGTCGAGCGATCTCCCATCTGAAGGAGGATTTTGCTGGAGGACAGATCCATGTCATCCCGCCGCAGAACTTTTTGTATGTCTGAGACTGTTCGCTCGCTGGTCATATCAGGCAGGTAGATAGAGGACAGGGTCTTTCCGAAATAGATATTCGACTGGTTGATCAGCACGGCCACCGGAAGTGCGCAACAAGGCTGAACTGATTGGCCTAGCCAAGGGCGTTCTCCGCCGCAGTGGATGTTTGCTGAGCGAAGTCCTGACTTTACGACTTGATCACGTTGTGGGCTAAGTTCCATTCCCATAGACCCCGCCAGTGTTTTTGACTTTCCACAACGTTTGCAGGAAACCCTCACAGACCGCAGATCCGGACCACCCGAATCGCTCAGAGCCAAATCACTGTCACCCGGGCATTCGCACCCACACCAAACCTTCCACGGAAAGTCCGCCACATGTCCATTGCTACAAACGCTGATGAAGCGAACTGGACGCCAGCGAGCCTGCTTTTCCCCCTTTTCCAATGGAGCCAACTTCTGCGTATCGAGGCTGAACCGGCGCATTTTTCCGCTCAGCGTGTCGACATACCAAGTGGGAAAACGGTGTGTCTGAACCTCCAATCTGGAGAGACCCGGATTCTGGTCGTCGAAGCAGTACTCCGGTGGCTGACGGAATTGAGGAACGTGGAGGAGAGCGGAAAGTCGAGGCTCATCGATAATATGCTTACGTACGGCGGACTCGTCTGCTTTCCAGCCGTGCCTTTCATCCCTCTGCATATGCCAGAAATCCAAGCCACAGATGATGTTGGGAGTGCCATTTTTATCGGTGTAGATACTTCCCGAGCCAAACGGAGCGATCAGTTGCCCCAGCCGAATCTCACTGGCCATGTTCTGTATGATCCTCCTCGTAATGGAAATAGTTGCTGCTGATTACCGCTCGGGCAGTTCCATCGACGTTGCGCATGCTGCTGAGAACTCGTGTCCCCTTCAGCTTCTGTTCACGGGTCGCGAACACGCCGGACCAAAGCATCAAATACTCACCCTCTTTTTTTTGCGGATACGACCACCATTCCTGTGGGCTGGCCTGCCATTTTTTGCGGAGGTCGCTGTATACCTTCGACATAGCTTTTTGCACGCGAGCCGATTCCGACGGCTGCGTTTCCATGATGGTTTCGCAGCGCTCAACTACTAGGTCAAACGCGTCATCTAGATGACCGACGTAGTCGCCAAAGGACTCGCCAGGGGATTTAGCGTCATGGCACTGCCTCGCCCAGACCAAGAGGACGCCGGCCAGGGCACGCTCCACTGCCTCTACCGAGAACGGAGTGGCTGAGGTGGGCTCGACACGCTCATAAAGGCGGCGGTGATAGCTGTGGAACTGCTCAAAATGAGAGCGGTCACGACTCTTACTCGGATTGAACATGCTCAGAATGAGGCCTGGTCGGCTGTCCCACTTCCGGCCGACTCGCCCCGTGACCTGAATATATTGCGCCGTTGACTTGGGCTGACCGACAACAGCCATTAACGCCAGTCGGTCGATGTCGACCCCCACCTCTATGATGTTAGACGCGAGGCAGGCATCAATGGATTTTTTGTCACTCCAATCCAGCGCCAGCCGGTCCATAAGCTCTACCAGTTGGGCTTGACTCTGGCGACTGGTCAGTTCTTCCACTTTATTGAGGTAGCGCTGCGTGCCGCCCTTAAGTCCATAGCGAACCGAGTAGTCTTTCATGCGCGCGGCAATGTCAGACTGAAATAAGGTCTGAGCACCACCTAGTTCGCGAAGGCTATTGTAAAATGCCAAAAGCGTCCACCAAGCGTCTTTTCGCTCCTCGAACATACCAGCCCTGAACATCGCAGCCGAAAACGTGCGGACCTGCGCAGTTAGGAAAGACCGATAACCACTGGCATGAATGCCAAGGTATAGGCGTCCCTCTGAAAGCTGGTCATTCTCATCCTTCGCGTAACGGCCGAAGAACGAATCCCCCATCGCCAGCCCCGGATTAGGAAATAACTGCAGATTCTCGCGCGCAAAGACAGTGCGTACTTGTTCTGTTGCGCCGCGAATGGTGGCGGTAGAAGCAATAATTTTGGGCCGGATCAGGTGCCGGCCTTCCTTCGCAGTGCAAAACCGTTCGATCACGCCTTCATACAGACCGTAGATCGTACCTAGTGGTCCGGAAATCAGATGAAACTCATCTTGAATAATCAGCCCAGGCGGCCGTCTGACAGGGGAAACATTTCCTTTTCCATCACGATTAAAACCAAACAGTGCGCCTGCTTCAGGCTTCCAAGAAATCATTGCAAACTTGTCTGCCGTACCGATAAACATGGACGGCGGCTCTTTATAGATCGCCTCGTCGATCACCTCGACAGGAAGCCGGTCACGCTCGCCACCATATTCGCAGCTGACGTCGGAACACTTCAAGTACGGACGTTTTTCGGAAAAAGCCAGTCCTGCCAAGTTGTTGCCGTTGCCTCTGTTTTTGACGGGGCGGCCGACGGCGTCCTGTTCTAACCGGCCGATTGTACTTCGGCACCAAGGGCATTCGGTAAGTACCAACGGGTTGCCTGCAACGTCGTTGCGGTTGTATTTCTGGATGGCAGTGCTTGCGTCTGCCCAAGTGTTCGGCGAACCATTAGCCCCAACCCACAATCCAAGAGTAAATCTGGCTTCCCCTAGCTGAGGGCGGACGAGCTCTGCTTTACGGCGAATGCGGATCTGCTCCATCGCGCAGATTAGACTGGCGGCTCGCTGAAACTGCTGGGTGGTCAACATGCGCAGGGTATAGCGCATGAATACGTTGGTGCCGTCGCGACGAAGTTCGTCGTCGGGGCGCGCAATCAGCCGCTGGTGAAACATGTAAAAGGCTGCGACCGCGAGATAGGCTTCGGTCTTACCGCCCCCTGTAGGAAACCAGATCAGGTCAACAATTTCTCGGTCGTCACTGCGCCCATCTACAAGACCGGCAATACTCATCAGCAGGAAGGCTGCTTGGAAGGCGCGCCAATTGCCGATGTGAGATTTCTCTGAACTGTCGACCCATACTTTCCACGGAGTGCGGGGCTGACCTTCCAATACCTCAGCTGCTGTCACGTGGCCGTCGAAACGGGATAGGGGGCGGCGCAAGATCTGTTTGGAGGCTATCTGTTGCAGCATCATTGCCTGATTCGCCAAGCGGAACGCCTCAAGTGCAGTTTCATCTTCCTGCAAAATGGCGATACCTTTGCCTATGCGCACGAGGCACTGCCTACAGCCCTCAAGATGGCGCGCGGCTACCTCACGCAAATGTGGTTCCAATCCTACGCAGTCCGCCTCACGCGCTTCGATCCAGGCCGCATACTCTCCGGAGAGACGGTCGAGCATCTCCCAGCCTGCGTCGCCCCCGATGAAGGACGATAGGCCTGCCAGCTCACGCATTGACAGAGTAACCAGCTTGCCGTCCCGGTCCCTGATGTCGGGCGTCATACTCGGCAGTTCCACAGCCGGCATCACATCAGCGAATACCGCTTCCGGTGTCGCGCCCTCAACACCTTCCCATCCTGCAGCACAGCCATGTCCGATTGCCCAAGTAGCCTCATCACGGTAGAGCAGGGAGAGAGTCTGCTCGTCCTCGTCGAGCTGCCGAAACGGTCTAACGCCCTCAGGATAACGGCTGAAGGCCGCACCGCCTTGCACACGCACCTCAAAGCAAGCTTGGAAGAGTATGCCCCTCCCCCGCTCCACTCGGCTCTTCATGATGCTAGCATCCAGCTGGTTGCGCAGGACGCAGGTTATGATCCATTTGCCATGCATGCGCCGCGGAAATACTTGAATCTGCAAGGTTAGCCCACCCGACAAAGCAAGGTTCCTCGATGCTGGTTTACCGGGCTCCAAGCTGGCCAGCGAGAACCGTTCGCACGTGTCTAAGGTGGTTGCCGGAACCCGCCGCCAAGCCTCACTCCGGTGCTCACCAGCCTCCTTTGGGGTGATCTTGATACATGGCTCATACCGCCCGTTGACTTGGAACGGCGCCGCCTCCGGCAGCTGCCAGAAGAACTTTTTCTCTGGGGGCAGCGACACAACAAATTCGCCATCCCCCTCCTCAAGACAGAAACTGATCCCCATTACGGATGGCTGGAACATGTCGGAGCTGCCGACTTCGAAATCATCGTCATCCGCCTCCCCACCATCGTATAAGGCACCGCCGTCCGGATTTTCGAACATCGTAGACGACGGAGGCTCATTTGTATCGGAGACCACTGTCTGCACAGTTTCAGGCGAAACGTCGTTGTCCGGTTCGCGCTCGGGTGGTTCAACACCCGCCAGTTCGTCAATCATTGCCCCGCGCACATCGTTGCGTGGGTGCAAAAGACCAGCTCCGTACCGCTGGATAGGTGTTTCGCCATGATAGTGGACAAGTTCCTGAGGCGCGTTGCCTCCATCGCATAGGTAGTACAGGGTCCCGTCGGTGTCATCGGATAGCCGAAAGCATCCCTGCGCATCCACGCTTACTGTGGTGCCAGGGCGAACAGCCTCCAATGGACGCGCAGGGCCTACTAGCTCACCGCGCAGGAATTCAATTTCGGCAGACCGTTCTTTATTCATATTCCTTCCCTGCGTTTTTGACCCATTCGGCCAGCTGTGAGGAGCCCGACGCGTGACAAAAAAGATGAAGTCTCTCCTGTGCCCTGGTAATGCCTGTGTAGAAACGGCTACGGTCGAACCCGCTGTCGGAAGGAATCACATCGGTAATGATGATGACTTTGTTCTCAAGGCCCTTGTAAGCGGGAACAGTGGAGCAACGTATTCCTCTGACACCCTTTGCCCCAGCGGAAACAAAGGGATGCCGGCTCGTTTCGTAAAGCAGAGGCAGCACCGATTGGTGTTCAGCCCCAAAGGAGAGCACTGTAACGTCCTCCGTGCTAAATCCACTGGCCAAGGCCGAATCAATGCACGTGATGATTTGACGGACCTGATCTGCCGCATCTTGGTAAAGCCCTAGATTCCATGCATGCAGGCCTCCTCCCTGACGCAGATATCCGGAGTACGTACTGCGGTCAGCCTTCGAGAGCTTCATCGCTATCTGACCAATGGCCTTGTAGTTCCGACAATTTTCCGTGAGAACCCAACGAGTGGCATAGCATCGCATCGCTGCAAGTGTTGTCTCGAGTGCTCCGGCGCCAGTCAGTACTTGGTTACGGAAGTCACCCAGCATCAAATAGCGGCCTCCGTCCAGGCCTCCATCTAGCAACAGACGGATGCAATCCAGCAGGTCCGGACGCCCGACTATGTCCTGCGCCTCGTCGATAACTAAGTAGTCAAATCGTGCATCATGGGCACACGACGGATCCGTGAGGCGGTCCTGGATAGCCAACGGCAGGTCGGACCAGAAATCATCGTCGGGATTTTCTGGCACACTAATCCCAGTCAGGGCCATCAGCACGCTGAGGACGGAGCCGCCGACCAAGAGCGGTTGGTGATCACACTCAAGCTGACTGGCAGCCCACTGGCCGATCAGCCTGTTGAAGCACAGATAGCCCACACGGAGTCCTTGGGCGGCCTTACGGCGGGCAACCTCGATACCAATCAGCGATTTGCCGGTGCCTGCCCCCCCCTCTACAAGCACCCGAAGGTTGTATTCCGTCAGATGAAGCAGAGGACGCTGCTGCTCTCGCAGGAGTTGCTCGAGTTCCTCCTCGCGAAAGCAGATTTCGGCATTCTTTTCGGGCCGACGGGTGCGGATGGGAAAACAGAAATTGACGAAGTCCGCCACTTGCTTCCCTGACAGCGGCGCCTTTAACGGGGTGATCGTCGGATCTGCATCGATGATCCGATAAACCATTGTTTTAAGCCCATCACACAGTGACTCGCCCGTGGCACAGGCCTCGAACCGGCTGCGGTCCATCACCTCGTATGGCTGAATCGACAGGTTGGGCGGCACGGCAAAGTATGCACGGGGGAATACGCAACAGTGCACCACAGGGACTTGTGAGAAGGACGCTAACCGGTCTATCAGCCGGCGACGTAGGGCAAAGCGAGCATCCTGCGCTTGGCGGAACGGTGATTTGGTGATGCTCTCCGGATACCATCGATCACCATCGAAGCCGATCTCGCGGTGCGATTTGACCTCTATGCAGAGAATGCCGACGTCAGGCATCAAGATCACAAAATCCAGTTCGGTACGTCTGTTGTGGTTGCTCGGAGCCAAGTCCAGCGAGTGGATAACGGTCCAGTCACACTGCGCACTTTCAAGTTTGTGGTAAAGATCCACCTCGCCGGGCGGGGCAGACTCGTCGATAAATCCGGGAATCATGCGCACGGATAATCTCCTCCATAGCTCACTCGATACTGTTCAGAAACCAGTAGCTTCAACGGTTTTTCCAATAAATCTGCCGGCGCAGCGAAGTGCGGCGAGATACTTAGCACTGGTTTAAATGTCACGCTGCCAGTTAGTCCACTTTCTGGCTGGAGCAGGTAGGGATAGACCTCATCTAATGAGATCAGGTGACGGATGGCTGGCAACTCCTTGCGAAGCTCTGCGACAAGTTGTTCGTTGACGATGGCATTCTCAACAGCTCCGTGCTGTATCGCGTTTACTCGCGTGGACTCGACCTCCGCCCAAGCCCGACGCCAGCCTGGAACTGTCCTGCCATCCGCCACGATTGGGGGAATAAGCTCTGGATCAAGTACCTTTGTCAGCAGTGCCTCGAAATGTTTCTTACGCAGAGGGGCGCGAATCACCGAACCATTCACTGCCGTCCATTTCTGGACCGCACGAGACAGGTCCTGTAGTCCAATGCCGGCTTGCTGCATCTTCTGAGCACACGCACCGGGGTGCCGCCTCCAGGCGTCAGCCAGCCCCTCTTTCCACAAGACAGCCAGCGGCGCCTTAGTGACATCGACACTTACCTCGCCGAGATCAGCATCAGCGTCATGAATAAGCAGGTAATCGCCGGCATCGACATCGCCGATATGTCGATAGCCAATGGCATCCGCATCAGTGCAATGGGGGCTGAATACTAGCAAGCGGGAGCCAGGACGCAGGAGCACACTGTACTCAGCGGGAAATTCCACCAGAACACAATCATGCAGTGATTTGCCGGTGGTGGCCTTCTGGTCAAGGAACACAAGATCATCCCCTGACTCCATCTCTGCCGACAAAGTCACAGTACCCAGATTTCCGGTCACCGTGGTTCGAAGCGAGCGAAGTGTAGCGAGATAATTGTGGCTAGAAAGCACCGGATCGTCGGCAAATCCCTCTTCATCCGCCAGCCCCGTCCAGATAAGTCGGACCAGCCGACGATATGTCGGTGACGTGATCAGCGCCTCCGGAGCATAGCCGAAACCGCGCATGCGTAACGGTCCAAACCTGATCAGTACTTCGGTTGGAGGACTCTTGCGATACTCTGCAAGAGTGCTCACGAATATTCCATCATCAAGCTCTATCAAACCGTCCAGCAGGTCGCGAAAAAGATCGCGCTCTTTGTGATGGCACCAGATTCTAATGCGGTCTTCCTCATACTCGCCGACAAGCTCGACGAAAAGCCGTACGAACTCTGAGTTGAGTACGGAGCCCTCCTCCGCGTAGCGGGTGATCAGGTCTTTCAGCAGCTCGACGGTCTGAGCAACCTCCCCTCCCCACTGGCGGCGAGTCCGCTCGTAATCAGTAAGACCGCAGAGCTTGAATACGCCGCTATCGGGCATCAAGGGTGTCGTCAACCACTTCTGCATCTCGAACCGAAGCATCAGAGCTGATTCGTTATGAAAAGCATCCCCTTCCGGCTGGTAGAGCGCAGAATACAGCACACGCATATGGTGGCGGATCACAGAAAAAAGCGGAGACTCACCAATGTAGAGCTCTTGTACCGGCGGGTTGCTCTCTAAGAACTGAAAACGTGCGGTCGTCGGGACAGGCATGTTCATACCCTTCGTTGCAGCACACGCAGCAGCATGCCGGCTGGCATCTCGCCTGACACATACTGGCTGTTGTCGGTGTCGGTGTAATAGCGAATGAGATCACTCAGCCGGTCCTTTAGCTGCGTGATGGCCTCGACAGACGCGTCTCGGTTGCAGACACCAATGATGTCACTGGAGGGAAAAAGCTTCTCCGCACAAAGCAGCGCGGATATACCATCTGCCACCACTAGCGAGGCCGAGTGGACCGCTTCGTTTTGAAGTGCACGCTCGTTGAGGAAGCGCAGGCGCCGTATGTATTTCCGCTCACTATGATGCAAGGTCAAAAGATCGCCCAGCGAAAACCGGTGCTCAGAGGACGCGAAGCCCGCCAAATAAAACTTCTGCATGTAGGTGGAGTCGCGCGCAGCGCCCTGACCGACGAGCACCAAGCCGTCATAGGACCGGCGAAGGTTTGCCTCCAAGATAGGGCTGGTACAGCCTGGCAGTCCGCTGTACGCGGAGGAATTCAACGCCTTACCATCCGGAGGTAACTGCGGCAGGGGACAATTCCGTAACTGCCAGCCGATGGCATTGTCCCGCATGATATAGCGATTGCAGGCCCCGTTCGGGTTTGGGATTTTTTTGCCCTTGCGTTTGATGACCGTCCGGTGTGTGGCGATCTCAAGAACAATGGCATCCAAGTCCCCATCGTAGGCAACAAAACGCCAACGGGTGTCGTCAGCGTCATTACGCACATCCCACAACAGCTCCTCTGAAGAGCTCTCGCGGTGCATACGGGCCGCCACACGCTCGTGACACACCCGCGATAGAAGGTCGAAGTGCGTATCCACGTGGTTTGATGTCGTGCGTTCAAGGTCGCGCCGCAGCGCGCCTAGCGCGATGATCCCAGCAGCCTCCGAGTCGTACGGCATTGACAACAGGCCGACCCGACGAGCACTACTGACATTCAGGCGCCATCGGTAACCCAGTCCAAGCGCAGCTGCTGCCCATGTCGGGAAAGCGTCATGAACCGTATGCGCTTCAAAATACTGCATCCAAGCATCCTGAGGTTCTCTAGCATCCTAAGCAACTGTGATAGCTCCATCCAGTCACATCAATGGGAATCACCGCTACGCGCTCTATAAGCTGTGCCATCATCAGCTTTTTCCCACGTAAACACGAGATCCCTGGAAACTATTATTACCGGCGTGCCGCTTGAATCCAATCTAAACGGCATACAGGAACAGCAAGACGACACTGGGTCCGCCTTGCAGCGCAAGTTAGGCTCCTATCTTGAACCTCACCCGTCAAACGCATTGCCCATCAGCATTGGCGACGACATCTCTGCTGACCAACTCGCAGGCACCGAGCTCCTACTGGCCTCAAGCGCAGCTGCTGATCATCCTTGATCAAGTAGTGCATCGCGTAGTGGACATGTGCACGAATCTCTCGGTCATTGCGATGAATAACACCGATTCCCAGTCTTGCCCCATACCTGCCCTTATCCTGGTTGCAACTATCGAAATACCCTCGCCCCTGCGTCACACGTCCCCACAGCTCACCAATCTGCCTCGCCTTGTAGATATCCCCGCATACCTCTGCACCATTAAAGAAGAACGCAGCGTGGATGTGATAGCCCCGACTTTCCCCCTGCTCCACTGCGCAGATAAAGCCAGTCTCATGCTTGAAAATCGGATTGCGCTCACGCTCGGCGACGAACCTGTCCAGATCATCAAACACCTGTTCAACACGCTGCCTGGCTTGAGAGGCCTTGAGGTAATACAGATTGACCCTGATCACGACAGTGCGAGCGTAACGATCCAGCACAGAGTCCATGTATTCAGTGACCCTACTTTCCTGATCCCTTTCCTGGTAACGACGGTCACTCTTTTTGCGCCGATACCATTGCTCCCGAGTCAACTGACGAATCCTCACCACCAGTAAATTCATGCTTCGGCGATGGTCCAGATAGGTCGTTCTCTCTTCATTCAGGCAGACGGGGCCGACAGGGCTACGCTCGATCCCGATATGCTGACAAGCCTCCCAGAACGCTTGCAGGTGCTCGCTGTAGCGGTATCGGGAGCGCCCATCAAACAAGTCGATCATTTGCTGGATCTCATCGAAGTACCGGCAGAGCCTAGTCGGCGATATCTTCTCGTAAGCTGAGCGTGGGGCGCTGAATCGGAACGCTGGAATATCGTGTTGCTCGATGACTTTTACGAGTTGCTCAATCCGGATGGCGATATCGGATTGGGATAGGCTGGTTTGGACTCTGCTACTGGTCATGTCTGTGTACCTGGTAGTTGTTTTCATACCAGATACCGTTTGTGCTTTTTTTAACCGGCGGCCTACTCCCCAAATGAGCCGTGATCACTGGAGATTGATTACTCTCTGTTCGGTTGCTTACTGATGTCTGTTTATTGATTAATTGGAAGCTATATAACTAGATACAGCTCTGTCGCTAGTGACCGATCCCGCTCCAGACGGCCCAATCAGAAAGCTATTACCAAGCCAGGCAGGAGATCGAACAAGCGGTTCCATGGGGGGAGTTAGCTGAGAATCGCCTGTTCATCATTCGGCATAAAGGCCAGGACCGTCTCTTTGCCGGTCCTGGCCTTTATGCTTGATAGTCCAACCCCTTCTCAAATCTCACTCGCCCAGATCACGTGCCTCAATCCTGGCCAAGATCCAGTCGTGCACTTCTCCTTCGACCCAGCCAACGCAGCGATCTCCCAGCGAGACTGATTTTGGGAAGGTACCTTCGTCGATGTACTTGTAAATGGTAGACCGGGCCAGACCGGTCGAATTTATGACGTCTTTCAGGCGGATGATTCTCATGAACGGGGCTCCTCTGTTCGTTCAGAGAATTGGCAGGGGTTGTAAAAAACTACCGTTCACCGCCGTGCTATTTCGCCAATAGCACCTGCCCCTTCAAATCAACAGACAATTCACCTCCTGGCGGAGTCAGCAAGCCATACAAACATTGTTCTTCCTTAGATACCGTCGCCAAATCAGTAAATCCTCGAACCTCCACCCGATTACAAGGCCCACGCTCTACTACATGCAGATTGTCCGAAAACGCTACGCCATCCCGAGGTAATATCAGGACCGCACGCGATGGGTAAAATCCGCCCTTAAAAGCCTTATGAACCGCCTTCCGTACGGGAAGAAGCACATAGTCCATGGACTTGAAATCAATGCCGGCTATCAAAGTCGATTTGCCCTCAAACCAACGAGTTCTGACCTGATTCGCCATGTAATCCGCTTGGTCGCACAAATAGCCGGCAAGCAACTCAGAGCCTTTCGCATCGACAGCACCAGCAAGCAAATCGAGTTTAATCAACTGAGCGAGCCCTGGTTTGCCCTCGCTGCGCCTATCCCAGTGGTGAGAAAGCAGGTAGCCAGCATACCAATCAAGCCTCCCCCTCAAAAAACTGGCCAGGCCCCTTTCGTGCTGATCATCAAAAAACTTACGAACTCCGACATGACGCTGATTAAACGACTCCTGCACTGACTTGAAGATGTCATCCACGTCATCAATGGCGTCCTCCGGAGTCGGAAACCGAGTAACCGATACCAGCAACATCGGCAAGCTCTGCCCACACCTCAATTCAGGATGGTGAAGGTTCAGGTAGTAGACGCTTTTGGTCTTCTTGAAAATGACTGATCCGGTTGCCCCCGGTGTGTATGCTCGAATCAAGCCATCGTCGAGCAAAGTCCTAACTCGGTTTTTCAAGCGCACCTGACTCAGTCCGGTTATCCGCGCCAGCTCTGCGCTTCCCAGTTCCCTTACAACGCCAAATCGGTCTGCGCGAATCAACAGTGCAGCAAGCAGTACGCGATTCACAAAGCTCACTCGCCCCTGCCCTCTGCTTGCCCGTACCTGAGCAAGAGGAGCAGTTGCTCTCTGTTCATCTTGCTGTGTGGCGATAGCTGATCGTTGATCAACCACCTTGACCTCATGCTGTAGAAGGTGGCGAATCACTTTTTCGTGAAGAACCTCTGTCACGTCGTGTCGAGCAACCTGCGCTGCGTAGCTTGCGTCTAACTCATAGTGCCTTTTGGGACGTCCTTGCCCGCTCACCACATCTCGGCGAACCAATACCCTGGCAGCAACCAGCGAATTCAAAGCCGTGCCAGCTTGGGTATCGGAGATTCCAAAACGCGCCGCCAGCTCCTTAACACCCGCACTGATACCTCTAGCAACCAAACCGAGCTCAGTCAGACGGACCAGCAAATATTTCGCCTCAGGGGTGATTCCATTCACCTCACTCCGCAGCACGGCAAGCAGCATATCGTTCACAAAATCATCCAACATCCATGAATATTTCTATATTTTATCTTAACAATTACAGACTGTTTAATTAAAAATATAATACTTAGTAATTTACAAAGTAAGCTACTGTAGTAAATTACTAAGTAACTGACTGAAAAATCTTAAGCGGACGCATATGAGTACTGATATGACGAGCACCTCCTGGTTCGACCTCGAAAACGCTGATCAGCGCAGGTGGGCTTTGAATTACCTTCGGACATACCGAGGCGCGCTCGTCACAGAGGGGGGGCTAGACAAATGGCTCAAGCAGGAGCGACATCAAGACTCTGCGGTGCTGGCGAGAATGAAACTGGCTTGGGGCCAGGTTCAGCGAAGGAAAGAGAGCAAGCGAGCAGGAGAGAAAGCATGCAGCTTCGTACTGTCATCCAAGGCAAAGCGTCACTTGGATACGTTGGCAAAGCAGAACGAATCCAGCATTAAAGATTTTCTTGAGACCTTGCTATCTGACGAGTACGAGGAGGCGAGCAAACAGAAAATCGCGGCCAGAGACGCCGCCAAGAAGGCCGCCGAAAAGGAAAAGCTACTAAGGAAGAAACTTGAGGCCATCAACTCAGCTCTCAATCAGTGCATTACGGAACTGACGCAGCGCACCATAATGATGGAAACCGAAAACCTCTCAATCGACGACCTCTCTGAAGAGCAAGGAAGACGAAGCGCAGCGCTTCACTCGGAAACACTAAAAAAAATTACCGCCCAACGGCCGATGCTTCCTCGGGATGGAGAGTTTCCTCGCGGCATGGAAAGGCCAAGGTAGCCGAGAACCACTATGCATACAGCACAAGCCCTGCTAACGATGCTGGGCGCCCATCATGACGTCCCAAAGCACCAAGCAAATCACATTGGCATTCCAAATGGCATTCCAGAAAAAAAACAAAACCAGACTTTTCTTTTTAAATCATTATTTTGTAAGCTCTGTTCAGATTACCCCGGCCCACCATTTGATCAACTAAAGACGTCCACGGACGTCTTTTTTTGTGCCTGGAATTCAGCAAAAATCACCTAGCTCAGCTCCTGAGCGACCATAGTCTTTTGCGTCGCAGCACCCACCGACAAAATAGTTGCTCTGAGTGTGGCACCACGTCAAACTCAAAAATCGACGACATTCGGGGAAAAGTGCTGCTCAAAAGCCCAACAATAGAGCAGCTGTGCCTACCTTTTGCCCCGTCGAGTTTTGCAGCATCAAAAATTTCTGCCTTTATCACCCCCCCTGCGGACACGGAATATGGATAATCTGAGCGGGTTGATTGCTTTTGTGCGGGCAGCAGAAAATCAAAGTTTTACCCTTGCGGGCAGAGCGCTGGGCATCTCGTCTTCTGCCGTAGGGAAAAGTGTCAGCCGCCTTGAAGAGCGGATTGGCGTGCGCCTTTTCCATCGTAGTACCCGGCAAATCAGCCTGACCAGCGAAGGCTTGGACTTTTTTGGTCGTTGCCGCACTTTACTGCAGCAATTGCAGGATGCCGAGGCCGCGCTTTCCCACTCCAAGACCCGCCCTCGTGGGCGTCTGCGAATCAGTTTGCCGGCGGTGGGCTATCGGCTGATCTCGGGCATGTTGCGTGAGTTTTATCAGCGCTATCCGGAAATAGAACTGGACCTGGATTTCAGCGACCGGCTGGTCGATGTGGTCGATGAAGCCTTTGATGCGGTGATCCGAAGCGGCGAGCTGCCCGATTCCAGCCTTGCAGCAAAAAGAATCTGCACGTTCCGGTTCGTCTTGTGTGCAGCTCCCGATTATTTGCAGCGTTACGGCATGGCAATGAGCATCGAGGACCTGCAGCATTACAAAGGCATCGCCTATAAATTCCCTTCGAATGGAAAACTCCAGCCCTGGTGGCTGAAGGTCCATGGCGATACCGTCAAGATCAGCCTGGAAACCACCATGGTCATGAACAGCGTGGAAGCCGTCCTCGCTGCATGTCGCAATGGCCTGGGCCTCGCCTACCTGCCTGACTTCGTCATTCAGGAATACCTGGCCAGCCAGGAATTGATCAGGGTGCTGCCGGAATTGAGCCTGGAGGGAGATTTCTGGATTGTCTGGTCACCAAGCCGCTTGCTGTCACCCAAGACCCGCGCATTCATTGATTTTTTAGGTGAAGCGCAACTGATGAGCAGCCCTGAAGGCAATTGATGGCGCCTTCAGGGCACGCCACTTCTCAGTCGATCAACAGCTTTTTGAACCGCGTCGAATACTGGATCGCCTCTACCGATTTCAAGCGTACCGGCACCTTATAGGCATCCATCAGTCGCCGGGCAAATTGCCGGATATCGCGCAGCACGGTCGCCGTTGCGTCTCCATAATCGCTATCGAGGACGATGTGCGCGGCAACAAATTGCCCGGTCAAGCCATTGGCCTCGCCGTACGCCTTGCAGTCACGCACCTGCGGATGGCGTAGCAGCACGGACTCCACTTCTGCGGGGTAAACCTTCTCGCCACCGACGTTAATGATCTCTTTGCTGCGGCCAAGGATCTTCAGGTAGCCATCGGCATTGACCTCCACCAGGTCGCCGGTCTTGAACCAGCCATCCTCGGTGAAGCTGTCCATCGAGTGGTTCAGGTAGCCCATGACTTGCGTCGCACTGCGTAACCAGAGCTCGCCATCGACGACTTTGTGTTCACTGGAGCCTTCCTGAAAGCGCATATACAGGCTATCGGACGACAACGAACTGGTGTTGATGATGCCCGTCTCGCTGGTGCCGAAGGTCTGCAAAAACTTCACCCTTGGCAAGTGCTCGCGAAGTTTGAGCAACAAGCTCTCCGGCATCGGCTCCGTGCCGTAAGTGATCATGCGCAGGCTGCTCAGGTTACAGGTGTCGAACACCTGGTTGATCAACATCAGGTTCAGGAATGTCGGCGAGGTCGGAAGCACGGTAATGCGATGTTTTTCAATCAGCCGGGCAACGGTGTCTGGGGTTTTGCTGGCGGCAATCGTTGCCGTTCCGCCAATAGACAGTATGTTCAACAGCGTATTGATGCCGCCGATATGGTCAAACAACAAAAACAGAAAGATATCGAGGCGTCGAGAGCGTTTTTCAGCAAACTCGCCCACCAGTCGATCAAAGTCGTGCAGCATCGCCTTGGGTGTGCCGGTGGTGCCACTGCTGAATAGAATCAGGCCGGCGTGCCCCTGCTTTTTAAGCTCGCCGATCATCGGATTTTCCGGCGTTTGAGTCAGCACGCATGGGCGAATCTGGCGAGTCTGGATATCGATCACAAACTCAGGGTTTGCGGCTGCCTGCTTGTTTTGAATTTCCGCCGGGTTTTCAGCAGTGTTGAGCGCGATGATGTGGCCGTTCTGGTACAGCGCCAGAAAGAGCGCGATACCCGCGAACGAAAAATCGCCGCTCATGAACACGACCGCTTGCCTGGACACACCATTGGCGGCCAGCCAATCCAGTTGGGCACTGATCTCTTCGCTCAGTTGGGCGTAGGTGTAGGACTGTTCAGGGTCATTCAGAAAGATCTGGTTCGAAAACTGCGCAAATCCGTTTATCAGCGGTTTAAAGATCATGGCTTATTCCCTTATTGAAAAAGCATCAAAAACGCACGGGCAGTTCGTCAGGACGGCGCAATACCGTGCCGTTGATCCAGCGAATCGACGCCGGGTCACAGGCCAGTTCCAGGTTGGGTAATGCCTGTACCAGGGTGGACAGCACAGTGGCGATTTCCAGGCGTGCCAGCGCCGGCCCCATGCAGCTGTGAATGCCATGGCCGAATTGCATGTGCGCGACCTTGCTCTGGCGCTCGGGGTTGATCAACAACGGCGCGTTGAACACGCTTGGGTCGCGATTGGCGAGGAATACGTTGGCGTACACCGTAGTGTTCGCCGCGATCACACCGCGGCTGGTGTGCAGCGCTTGGGTGGTCATGCGGGGGAACGCTGATAACTTGCCGATGGGAATCAACCGAATGAGTTCTTCGATCAACTGCGGCACTTGATCGGGCTTCTCTCGCACGTACTGCCACAGCGATGGCGCGCACAGCAACGTATAGAGACTCTTGGTCATGACGCTTAGAGCGTTATGGTCGCCCCCCAGCAGAATTCCCAACAGAACCCCTACAAACTCCCGGTCGCTCAGCGGGTCTTCCAGGGTGTGGCGCTGGTCGACATATTGGCGAATGAAGCCGTCCGGATCCGCCTGCCTGCGGCCCTGCACGAAGTCCATCATGTAATCGAAGCTGGCGTTGACCGCGGTTTCGATACCGACGATGTCATCCGGCGGCGCTGATTGGATCATTTGGCTCCAGGGCCGGAACAACTGTCGGTCTTCTTCGGGGATGCCGAGAATGTGGCACACCGTCGAGGAAGTCAGGCGCTCCAGCACCGAGGCAAACAAGTCCGGCGGCGTTACACCGTTGCGCATCTGCTCAATGCTGTCGACGGTCACCGTAGTTACGTGTTGGCGCACGCTTTCCAGGCCACGCTTGCTGAACGCACGCGCGACGGTTGCGCGCGAACGCTTGTGCGCCGGGTTGTCCAGGTTGAGCAACAGCTCCGGCTGCGTCGGGCCGGGAAGAAAGGTCGGGCCGTTTTCGACGTTACACAGGGTGCGACTGATGCTCGGGTCGGCCAGAAACGCCTTGCAATCGGCGTATCCGGTCAGATGGATGGCGACATGGCCGCTGGGCAACCTGATCTGCGGCAATTGATCTTGCCAGCCCACGGATTGGTAATAGGGCGCAGCGTCGAGGTTGGGAATATCCAACACGCTGGGATGGACACGCATGTTCATCGGGCACCTGCCAGTGCACGGGGTTGCTCCGTACCGATGAGTGCGCGCACAGCCTGCTGCGTCTCGAGGCTGTCGACAAATAAAATGGCGTGCCAACCGGCGGCTCGCGCGGCAACGCAGTTTTCTTCGACGTCGTCGATCAGCACGCAGGCCTCAGCGGGTACGCCGATCTGCTCGGCCGCCAGCGCGAAGATCTTCGGGTCAGGCTTGCGCAGCTTTACCTTGCAGGAGTCGACGATGCTGTCAGCCACATCATCCAGGCCCACCATGCGCCGCCACGGCGTTTCCCACTCCACGACGTTATTGGTGAGGATGCACGCCTTCAGGCCGGCCGCTTTGACCTCATGAAAGAGCTCGAACATGTGCTGGTTGACGTTGTGCGGGGAAAACCACTGCTCACCGTGGTTATCAAAATCGCAACGACTCAGGTCAATGCCCGGATACAACTCGGACAATGCCTTGCTCATGCCCTGCCCCCATTCGACCTGGGTCATCATTGCCAACTCGATGGGCGCCTGGAATTGCACATTCAGGGGCTTGGCCACGGCATGCATGGCGGCCTCCATCTGGCTGCGGCTGATGCCAGTATTTTGCTGGTAGACGCGGTACAGCTCATCGATGGAGGGCGACAGCACGCCGCCGAAGTCGAACCAGATTGCTTGGATTGTCATGGTCATCTTTCCTTGAATGTAAGGTCAGTTAGGGAGGGCAGGTACTTCTACGGGCGCAATGATGTGGGCATCGCGCAGCGATAAATGGGCAATACCGATGGACAGCCCGACGCCAAAACCACAGGCAATCAGGTTGTCCTGGCGCACGTCTTCACTGGCGTGACGCTTGCAGATCATCAGCGGTATCGACGAAGGGCCGGTGTTGCCTACGTCTGCCACTTCAATAGGGACTTTGGCCTGTGCAACACCCAGCTTTTTGGCCAGGTAATCGAGCATGAATTTGTTGGCCTGATGCAGCAGATAAAACGGCACACGCTCAGGGTCGATGCCCTGGTCGCGAATGAAGGCGTTGATCGCCGCCGGTACTTTTTCCAGGGCGAAGTTCATCACTTGACCGCCGTCCATATGCAGCCCGCTGGCCTGTACCCGGCTGGTCACGCTGGGCGTGTAATCCAGCGCAGTGTTGAGGTACTGCGCACCGGCGCCATCGGTATTGAAAGCAAACCCGAGTGCCTGATCACCGCTTTCCAGCAGCGTGCAGGTCGCGGCATCACCAAAGACCAACCGCACATGCCGGTCTTCAGGGTTAAGCAATTTGCTGATCACATCACCGGTACACACCAGGACTCGGCGGCAGCCGCCGGCCTTGATCAGCATGGCCGCTTGAAACAGGCCATAGACATAGCCGGAACAGCCAAAATTGAGGTCGAAGGCTGCAAGCGCTTTCTTCAACCCCAAGCGATCAGCCAGGAGTGCACTGCTGGCGGGCATCAGGCTGTCGGGCGTTTGAGTGACAAGCACCAGGCCATCGATGCTGGCGGGGTCGATATCCGCCGCGTCGAACAACGCCTGGGCAGCAGCAACGCACAGATCCACGGTCGACAACCGATTGGCCACCCGCACCTGATGGATGCCGGTGCTTTTGGCGATCCGCTGAACCTCTTTTTCGCCGAACAACGCGGCGAAATCGGCCAGGGTCATCACGTCCTGAGGGATGGCCGCCGACAGTGCGCGGATCGACAACCCATCGATAGACAGGCTCATGAGGGTTCACTGATGCGAGCGCCAATCGCATCGGCCTGGATGGCGTCGAACAGCTCACCCATGGTTTCAACCTCATCGAGCACGGCAGGGCTCAAAGCGAAACCGAACTGGTCATTCAATACACCCAGCAGCGTGACCTTGGTCAATGAATCCCAATTGCTCAGCGGCTGCAGCAATACATCGGCCTGCAGTTCCGATTCGCGCAGTTCCAGAAGTTCTGCCAGTTCTTTCTTGATCGCGTCCAGGTTCATGGTGAGGTCCTTTTGCAAGAGCACGTGAGTTAGAGGCCGCCGAGGTACACGACTTGGCCAGTAATGAAATTGCTACGCGGCGACAGGAAAAAGTCCGCCACGTTGGTCACATCGTCGAAAGTGCCAAAGCGCTTGAGCGACTGTTGCGCCAGCAGGTCTTTCATTTTTTGTGCTGGGATAACCCGTGTGAGATCCGTATCGATTGGTGTCGGGCCTACGGCATTGACGGTGATACCAAAGCTGGCGAGCTCCTTGGCCATCACGCAGGTCAGGGTTTCCACGGCGGCTTTGGACGCTGCGTACAGCGCTTCGCCTTCCAGCTTTAATGGCTTGGCCACCGTGGAAAAATTCACAATGCGTCCCTGCCGTCCGGCTCGCATGAGCTTTGCCGCCTCCCGGCTGAGCAGGAAAGTGCCCAGAACGTTGGTTTGCATGATGTTTTGCGCGGTTTTGTAAGGCGTCAGCAACGAGTGATTCATGCTGGCGATCCCGGCGTTGTTGATCAGGTGATCAAGCCGGCCGCAGGTGCCGCGCACATGCCTCATCAGTTCGCTGATGGCCTGTTCATCGGCCACATCGGCGATAAAGTGGTGATAGGCCGGATGGCTCAGATCGCTGGATGAACGGCTACAGCCGATCACCCGATGCCCTTGCGCGAGGTAATGTTCGGCAAGGTGCCTGCCGATCCCCTTGCGCGTTCCCGTAATCAGCGTGACAGGCGTGTTATCGGACATGAGACACCTGTGCAGTGAGCTCGACAATGTAGTTGGCGAAGGTTTTTACCGACTGGAACGGGCTGCGCTTGGGGGACATGGCACTGTCGTTGACCAGCGTCAGCTTGACCCCCAGTTGCTCCTCGAGCATCTGCTCCACGTCAATCACGATGGACACCAGACTCATCGAATCAAGGACACCGCCAACCCCATAGAGGGCCGTGTTTTCGCCTTCTTCCAGGCTGATGGGTTGGGCGAGACTGTGGTTTTCATTTTCAATCGCGCTATAAATAATGCCGAGAACTTGCTCTTTCATATGGGTTCCTTCCGCTCAAAGTGGATCAGGCGAGACGCTTGACGAATTGGTGAAGAAGTTGCGCTTCCTTGAGTTGAAAGTAGCGCGAGTCAATCACCGACAATTCAAAACCAAGTTCAACCTGACACTGGCCTTGTTGCTTGAACTCAAGGCGGCAGGCAAACCGAAAATTCGAAGCACCGGAGCGACGTAATTCAAGCGGAATGCAGAGAATTTCCGTGTGTACCGGTAACAGGAAGTCCCTATAGTTGACGTCCATCTTGTGGGTAACAAAGTTGACTTTGCCTCTGGCTTGAGGCGTGACGTAATAAGCTTCCGCAACCGCGATGGTCATCTGGCGGGCCGCCTCAATAACCATCATGCCCGACACATGCTGGCCAGTCAGATGATCGCTTAGCTCGGCATTGGCATCATCTATCATCAGCGAGGCCGAGTAAGTACCGTTGCCATTTTCGCCAGGCGCAGAGATGGCAATATTATGATTTTTCAACTTATGCGTGACGGTTGAAGAAGCGCGCGTTCGGCGGTCTTCCGGCAGGATATTCAAGGCTGGCGACAGCACCTTTTTAAATCCATATAACGTATTAAGTTGCTCATCGGTAACGCCTTGTCCGACATGCAAGGTTAATGATTCATCCCTATCAAGCCGGGTGACCATTTCTTCTGCTGCCGTCACCGAAATAAACATATTATCGCTGCACTGACTTTTGATTCGGTCCCCCACTACAATGTAATGCCTGGGCGGTTCCTGCGGCTGTGCGCTGAGCGAGGAAAGTCCGGCAAACGGGCACGAAGAAACGCTATTTGAAACACTGAGCTCTTCCATTTCTTTCACCTTATATGCGTGCTGAGATATCCAGGTATCGGGATGAAACAGGCAGGCGTGCTATTGAGCCGACAGGCTCCATAATTATTTTTGTAATGGCAGTGACATGCTGAGTGAGGAAAAAATGATTTCCCTCAAAAAACGCCACATTGGCAAAATTTTGGCTATGCTCCTCCCAGGCCATTACGTCCTCAAGCGGTGCGAAGGGGTCGTCAATGCCGCCCAGCAACGTCATGGGAACCTCCACCGGGTCACCGGCAACGTGACGATATAAAGCGGCGGCCTGGAAGTCCTTGATAAGGGAAGGCAGCATGCGGTGCTTGGCCGCCGAGTGCTGGAGTACGAAATCCGGAACGGCACCAAACTTGGAAAGTGTTTGAATAAACTCCTCTTCAGAACCATCAAGCGTCACTTGCGCGCAACTGAAAATGCGCGGAGCACGACAGGCTGCGACCACCAGTTTGCTGAGCCGCGGGCCAAATTCATGTTGGCGACGAGCAACTTCGTAGGCAACGATCGCACCCAGGCTATAACCAAAAAGAATGACCTCACGCGCCGCCAGGCCGTCTATAAGTGCAATGACTTCGTTCACCATGGCCTCGACAGTACCAGGGGCCTGCGTCAGATCCTTTTGATAACGACTTTTATAAGTAACACCCACCACTGGCATGTAAGCGCCTATCGCACGCCGCAGGGTTTCAAAAGACAAACCACTGCCCCCGGCAAAGGGGACAAACACACACACTTTTTCAGAGTCGATGACAGTCATCGAAGACTCCTTGTTTGAGAGATCAAAAGAAGCCCAGAAACTAACGTACGCCCGGACCTTTCTGCCAAGTTGGAGCCTGCCTGATTTTTCCGAAAAATCTGTTTGCTGTGGGCAATTGTATTTCAGAGTATTTCAAAGCATTTGAGCGTTTTCGGCTCAACTGTCTGAACTATAAGTTCAAGGTCCAAGCGTGCTAAATACATCATTACGCGCACACCTCAACGGGCGGACAGAAATACACATGACTTATTGAGTAAAAGGGAAGGAGCAGACAGGACGAAGCGGGTTGTACTGTGAACAACCAATACAACTAGTCAGTGCAGGAAGGGGATACAAGTTACGGATGTGGCCGCTCAGTCATTCAATGATTAAACGGTGGACAATTGTTTGGGGCGAGGTCTAAGTATCGCCAACAAGGCGACCATTGCCAATAAGGCGCACAGCAATCCCAGTAAGGCGCATCCGGTCCACCCGAAACGCTGCCAGAGATACCCTCCCATGGCACTGCCGAAGGCACCGCCACAAAAATTGCAGACCATATACACCGTGTTCAAACGGCTTCGACTGTCCGGGCTGAGGGAAAAAATACGCGTCTGGTTGGCCACCTGCCCCAACTGCAAGGCGAAGCTGAGCAGGTTGGCGCACGCCAGCAACACCACAAAGGTGTTGGCCCACGCCATCGACAAGGCGAAGCTCAGGCCACAGAGTACAATCGAGGTGAGGCTGATAGCGACTGTGCCGAAACGTTCACATAACTTACCGGCTGCGGGCGTCAGCAGTGTGGCAAGGGCGCCCCATAAGCTGAACAGCCCGACATCGGCAGCATTCATGCTGTACGGCGGCGCCATCAGCTTAAATGCGATGACCGACCAGAATGCACTGAATGCCGCAAAAACTGCTGCGCCCAGGGCGCAGGACAAACGCAGCAGCGGCTCATGCCAAAACAGATGCAGCATCGAGCTCAATAATCTGCCGTAGGCAACCGGCACTCCAGGCGTTTGGCGTCGGGGCAGAATGCTCGGCAGCGCCAGCGCACACATAAGCATGGCAGCCGCCGCCACCCAATAGACCGACTGCCAGCCGAGGTGGTCGGCCAACCATCCGGCAATAGCGCGCGACAGCAGGATGCCGGTGACCAGCCCCGTTTGCACCCAGGCGATGACACGACTGCGTTCTCCGGCTGTGGCCAGCCCGGCCAGATAAGGCAGTAACACCTGCGGAATGCAGGTGCCCATGCACAGCAGGAAGCTGGCACCTGCCAGCATTGAAAGCTGGGTGGCCTGGCTGGCCAGCAGTAACAGGGCGGCGGTCCACACCAGCAATAAGCGACAGAGCCGCAAGGGCGCCACCCTGTCGCCCAACGGCACGATCAGCAACATCCCCAGGGCATAACCCATCTGTGATGCCGTGGCGATCCAGCTGGTTTGCCCTGCATCTGCGTGCAAGGCACCCGCGAAGACCGGCAGCAGCGCCTGGTTAAAGTAAACATTGGCCACCGACAAGCCGCACAGTAAAGCAATGCCCGCCAGAATCAGCGGCGTAAAGTGTGTATTGGGCGACATCAGGCATGGCTCCAGAGCGGCTCTCAGGTATCGGATGAAAAACGCACGGCATCGGGCGTTGATTCAACACCGACCTCGCTTTGGCGCCCCAGGAACAGGAAGACCACGGCAGCAGTGAACAGCGTGAACATCGCCAATAGCTGCAACAAGGTGTTGAACCCTGAGGTAAAAGCCGAGCGCAGTACTGCTAATGGAATTTGGCCGGCGTCGGCGCTCGCATGTTGGATATCCCCCATTACCAGGCGTTGCGCGATACCCGAATAGTCAACAGCAGACAGTTTGACCCCATCACTGAGGCTCAGATGGTGCGCTACCAGCGCGGTCAGCACCGCAACCGTAATTGCCAGGGCGACACCTTCGCTGGCCACCCGCGTCGTGTTGAAAATACCCGCGGCCATCCCCGCTCGTTCCTTGGGAATAACACTGATCGACAAACCATCCATCAAGCCCCACGGCAAGCCGGTGCCGATACCGGTCAGCAGCATGGCCGCGATGATCTGCGCGTGGGCGCCGACCGGGATCGTGCTCAGCCAGTAGAGCCCGGCCGCCGCGATCACAAAGCCGATCGCGCACAGTACGCCCGCCGATAACCAGCGCGTCAGCGACGCGGCAACCATCGGCACAATCAACATCGGAGCAGACAGGGCCAACATCATCAGGCCCGCTTCAAAGGCGCTGGCCCCTTCCACACCGATAAACCGAAATGGCAGCAAAACGATCAGGACGATGTAGCAATAGCAGGTACCGATCGGCAGTATCTGTACACCGACAAAGCGCGGAAACAGGAACAGCCCCAGTTCCAGCATCGGATGTTCCGCCCGATTTTCAACCATGATAAACAGCAGCAAAAACACCACCGCCCCACCCAGCAGCGCATAAATGACCGGCGAGTCCCAGCCTTGCTCGGGTGCCAGGATCACCGCCGTGGTAAACAGGATTAGCAGGCCGGAAAACGTCAGCACGCCCGGTGTGTCCAGGCGACGGGCCTGCGGGTCGCGGCTTTCGCGCATTTTCGGCAGCGCAAAGATCAAGGAAAGGATGGCGATCAGGGCAGTGCAAAGGAAAATGGAGCGCCAGCCCATCAACTCGATCAACAACCCCGATAGCAACGGACCGAAGGCCAGGCCAACCCCGAACGTGGTGCCCAAAAGGCTAAAAGCACGCGTGCGCTCATGCCCATCAAACTCCTGCGCCAGCGCGGCCGAGCCGCTGGCCAGGGCCGCCGCCGCCGCAATGCCCTGCACACCACGCAACAGGTCCAGCCAGATAATATCGGGGACCACCGCCAACAGGGTCGACACCAGTGCAAACAACGCCATGCCGCACATGAACAGACGCTTGCGTCCGTAGAGGTCAGCAAGCGTTCCCGCCGCCATCAAAAGGCTGCCGAAACTGAGCATGAAGGCGTTAGTGATCCAGGCCAGTTCCGTGGGGTGGGCAGCGAAGGTTTGGCCAATGAACGGCGTGGCCACTGCCCCGCCGGTAAAACTCATAGGCAACACCAAGGCCGCCAGGCAAATGGCAGCCAGGATGGAGTACCGGCCATGAGCCGGCAGCGGTTGGGTCGTTGCGTTCATTAGGTCATTCCCTGCATGTCTATGAAGTATCCGTGCCAGCCCGACCGAGGCGCGCGAACGTTCACACACTCTAATTAGGATACAATCGAAGATAAACGGGGTTTTATTCCACTTATAGTGAACCAAAAGGATCTAATCGATTTGTGGACAGTCTCAGTGGTGTGATCTCATTCGTAAAAACCGCCGAGGCGCTCAGTTTCATCAGCGCCTCCAGGACGTTGGGGATTTCTGCCTCGGCGGTGGGCAAAAACGTCGCCAAGCTCGAAGCTTCGCTGAATGTGCGGTTATTGCACCGCAGCACCCGCAAAGTCAGCCTGACCGCAGAGGGCCAGCTGTTTTATGAGCGCTGCCGAAAGGTCCTCGACGATCTTGAAGATGCCCGTGCAATGCTTTCCCATGCCACACAGCAACCCCGTGGAAAGTTGCGCGTCAGCTTGCCCACCATCGGATATCGCTTTCTGTTGCCGCATATGGCGCGGTTCCGCAAAGCCTACCCGGAGATCGAACTGGAACTGGATTTCAACGACCAGTTGGTGGATGTGATCGATGAAGGCTTTGACGTGGTAATTCGCAGCGGCGGCCAGGTCGACTCCAAGCTGATGGCCCGAAAGTTGGGGCCCTTCAAGTTTGTCCTGTGCGCATCGCCCGACTATCTGCAGCGTAAGGGGCGCCCCGTCACGCTCATTGATCTTGAGCATCACGAGTGCCTGCGTTACCGATTTGTCACCACGGGTAAAATCATGGACTGGAGTATGTCTTCGGCGCCCCAGTTCACGCAGCTGCGCCTGCCCACCGCACTGACCTTGAACAACATGGAGGCCATGCTGATGGCTGTGGTGGATGGGCACGGCATCGCATTTGTCCCCGACTTCCTCGCGCGCGAAGCCATCGCCCAGGGGCGCCTGGAAACCGTGCTCGAGGGTTACAGTGAAGATCAGGGGCAGTTCTGGGCGCTGTGGCCGTCCAGTCGCCATCTTTCACCGAAAATTCGCGTATTCGTGGACTTTGCCGCCGAGCATCTATTTACCAACCCGGGCGTCGACGGCACCGGTGCAACGCAGTCATGAAGCACTGTCGCGACCGCCTCGCCTGGACCTCGGCCTTGTCAGCCCACGGCTATATTGCTAGTGTCGATTCATGACTAATTATTGCCTCACCTCGACAACCACCACCACGACCGCCGAAAGCGGAGCGTGCGAGGTGTCGTGAGCCAATAACAAACGAACACTTCAAAGGCCCGCCAGCGATGGACGGGCCTTTTTTATGCCCTTGTGTCGCTGGTTCACACGCAAGGAGATGCACCTATGTACGCCCTGTTGATACTCGATATCCAAGTCGGACTCATCCACGGCCCGGAAAAACCCTGGCGCTGCGACGAGCTGTTGGAAACCCTGAATACCCTGATGGACAAGGCCCGCAGCGCAGGCGCGCCGATTTTTCTCGTGCGACATATCGGGCCTGCTGGCTCGCCAATCGAACAAGGCAGCCCGCTTACGCTGGTTGCAGAGGAACTGAAGTTACTGGGTGGGGAAGTGGTGTTCGAAAAACGCCGGCCCAGTGCTTTTGCGATGACCGACCTGGCTGACAATCTGCGCGCTTGCGGCGCCACAGGCGCGGTAGTCACCGGGATGAAAACGCAATACTGCGTCGACAGCACCTGCCGTGCCGCGCGTGATCTTGGCTTCGATGCGGTGCTTATTGCCGACGGTCATACCTGTTCTGATACACCCTTGATGAAAGCAGAGGCCATCGTGGCTCATCACAATGCCACGCTCAATGGGCCGTTCTGTCAGGTGGTTCGGGCGCAGGAGTGGAGCTTTTAGCAGAGTTTTCCGGCGGGAGAAAAAGCTGGCGCTGGCGACCTGAATTCCGGAGGGAGGAAAGTCGCCAGGGCAGTGCTTCGGAGTTTTCCCACAACATGACGCGCTGCTGGTGAGCTGGTCAAACTCACCAGTCGCGGATAGCCTGCAACTGTCGCAGCAATGGCAGCTCCACCGCTCAGTACAGCGCGCGGTCAATTGTTAGTACCTGCCCAGCAGTCCTGAGCTTTTTTTGCCCGGAGAGAAATTCGGAGGCGATATGGCGGCTGTGCGCGGGGCACTTTCGGGTGCGCCGGGTTCCTTGATTCCTGGTCTGCTAACCCGCGCATGGTCGCCACCCTATAACAGGGGCGAGAGGCCTCAACGCCCACCTCGCCCGCTGGCATCCCCTCACACTTCCCATTACCCTGACGGCCTTTATCAGACAACCGGAAGTCAGATACCCGTGTTCAAGCCCTTCGCCGTCATCGCCCTCGCCTTCATCCCTTCATTCGCAACCGCTGCCGAACTGGACGGGGTCTGGCAAGGTACTTTGGGCAAGTCCGCTATCACCGTCTGTTTCAATGGCGCCGACGGGGAGCACGGCAGTTATTACTACCAGCGCATCCGTACCCCCATCCAGCTGACCCAGGCCAACGACAACGCCCCTTGGGTGGAGGAAGGCAACACCGGTTTCTGGGCCCTGCAAAAACCCCAGGGCGATACGCTCTCTGGTGCCTGGAGCAAAACCGCCGAGGGCAAGCCGCTACCACTGGCTTTACGCCGCATTGGCACGGACGGCTGCGGCAGCGATGCCTATAACGCGCCCATGGAAGCCGCGCCACTGCCGATCAAGACCGAGAAGAAGACTTTCCACAACCATCCCTACCTGCTCAAGACCCAAGGCCCCCGCGTCACGCTCAAGCTGGAAGGTGACGGCCCGGCGGTGCAGAAGATCAATCAGCAACTCGCCGCGTTGGCCGTCAATGACGAAGATCTAACCGACTATTTTTATGAACGGCGTGAATACCTGGGCCGAAACGGCTCGGCCTATACCAGTGAGATCGAGGTTGAGCCCGCCTATTGGTCATCGCAATTTCTCACCGTGCGGTTCTACCGCTGGGCCGCAGGCCAAGGCGCCATGGGCATCAGTTGGGGGCTGCACTCCTGGAACCTGCAAACCGGTGAGAATGTGGACCCATGGACCTGGCTCGGCGGCCATCAGCAATGGCATGACGCCTATTCCGGCCATTTGAAGCTGCCGGCCGCCTTCAGCACTTGGCTGGCCAAGCAAACCACTACCGACGAAGGCTGCCCGGCGATCACCGATTACTCCAACTTTCACCTCAGCTTCAACACCCAGGGCCTGCAACTCTCGACACCGGCCAATGGTGACGGTTGCGACAACGACTTGGCCTTCACCTGGGAGCAGTTGGAGCCGGTGCTGACCGCACAGGGCAAAGCGGCAGTGCCCAGCTTGAAACTGCCCTGACTCGCCCGAGAAAAACCCCACAGCCGTTCACCAAAGGTTAAGAATCGCGCTCGTATACTCCCTGACTACCCATGACCGGTCGCCCGATCGGTCTCATGCCCCGGTAGCCAGATTCCATGACGCGTCCCGCTCCCCTGCTGCTCCTGCTTGCTGGTCTATTGTTCTTCTTCGCCCTCGGCAACCACGAGCTGCAAGGCTCCACCGAAGCCCGGGTTTCCGGGATCGCCATGGCGATGCACCTGGACGATGACTGGGTGGTGCCGCGTCTGTTTCGCGAGCCGTTCCTGGAAAAACCGCCCCTGAGCCTGTGGCTGGATGCCGGGGCGATTCGCCTGTTTGGCGCCAGCACCGGGGCGGTGCGTTTGGCCTCGGCGTTCGCCGGTTTGTTTAGCGTGATGCTGCTGTACGGCATGCTGCGCCGCTTTGGACGACCGCAGACACTGGCATTCAGTGCCGCGTTGATCCTGGCGACCATGGCCAGTTACTGGGGCAATGTGCGGGGTGTGGGTGAGGATTCGTTGCTCAGCCTCGGTGTCACCGCTGCCCTGCTGGGGTTTTACCAGGCGGTACGGCCCGATCGTGAAGGTTCGAGTACCTGGGCCTGGGCGCTGTTTACCGTCGGTATGGTCATCTCCACGTTGAGCAAGGGCGTGTTGGGCCTGGCAATGCCGGGCATCGTGATCTTTGTCTACCTGCTCAGCACCAGCCTGATGGATAGGCGCCTGCGCATCGGTGACTGGCTCAAACCGGCACTATTCACGCTGCTGGCCTTGGTGCCCTTGCTGATATGGCTGGGATTGCTGTTTCAACGCGGCGGGATGCAGGCCGTGGGGGAAGTGTTGTGGACCAACAGCGTCGGACGCTTCAGCGGCTCGTTTGTCGAAGCCGGGCACTACGAGCCGTTCTACTATTACATCGCCAAGCTGCCAGAGGCGTTCCTGCCCTGGAATATCCTGGTGTACCTGGGCCTGTGGCACTTCCGTAAGAGCCTGGTGCGCAACCGCTATCGCCTGTTTTTCAGCGTGTGGCTGGTGGCGCAGTTCACCTTGCTGACCCTGGCTTCGAGCAAACGCACGGTTTACTTGATGGCACTCACCCCGGCGGCTGCCGTGCTGGCCGCCGAATATGCACGGGTGTTGCTGGAGTGGGCCAAGGCACACAAGCCGGCGCTGTACCGTTACCACCGGCGCATCATCGCCGGGGTTTTCAGCCTGGCCATCGCCTGTTACCTGTGCGCGGCATTCTGGTTCGCACCTAAAGCCGATGTGCGCCACTCATTCGTACCGGTGATGAGCCAGATCCAGACACTGCAGGACGAAGGGAAAACGGTGGCGATGTTCCAGCCCAACGAGCGGATCGCCGGCGCCAGCGTGTTCTACCTGCAAGCCTATCTGCCGATCCTCAAGACCGAACCCGAGCTACGCGCCTTCCTTGCCGACAAGCCCGGCAACATCGCGCTGACGGACCATACTGACCGGCTGAAAGAGCCGGTCACGGTCATCAAGCAAATGGCGATCAACCGCCAGCCTTACTACTTCGTCGAGCAGTAAGGCCGGCGCGGGGCATCAGTGCTTGGTGAGTTTGTCCAGGTAGCCCATGGCAAACGCCGAGACCACGAAGGTCATGTGGATGATCACATACCACATCAGGTGTTGCGGATCGACGTTCTTGGCGTCCATGAAGATGCGCAGCAAGTGGATGGAGGAAATCGCCACGATGGAGGCCGCCACTTTCATCTTCAGCGACGAAGAGTCCATGGTGCCCAGCCAGTTGAGCTTTTCCTTGTTTTCATCGATGTCCAGCTGCGAGACGAAGTTCTCGTAGCCGGAAATCATCACCATCACCAGCAAGCCGCCCACCAGGGCCATGTCGATCAGCGACAGCAGCAACAGGATCACTTCCGCTTCCAACATGGTGAAGATGTTGGGAATCACGTGAATGATTTCCTGGAAGAATTTCAGCGCCAGGATCAGCAAGCCCAGGGACAGCCCCAGGTAGATCGGCGCCAGCAGCCAACGCGAGGCGTACATCGTATTTTCGATAAAGCGTTCCATTGAATCTCACACAGCTTGGCTAAAAATGGCGCCGAGTATACCAGCCGCCACCCGGCCCCTGTCACCGCTAGAAAACTGACCCAAGTGGCATCTGTAAGAGCGTTTTTCTGCTAGTGTCGAGACCATCAACTCGGCTCGATGATGTCGGACAGGAAAACTCAGATGATGGATGTGCGATCCCCTTTGGCCACGCTCGGCCTGTGCGCGGCGTTGCTGATGGCCAGCGGCTGCTCGCCCAAAGAAGAGCAGAAGCAAGCCACCCTCGAAGAGAAAACCACCCAATTCGAACAGTCCCTGGACGACATCCAGGATCCCAAGCTGCGCGACGCCATCGCCGACCTCGGCGGCTCGCTGCTGTTGCTGGAGCGTGCGCGCCTCAAGCTTGCCAGCAAGCCCATCGAAGCCGAGTACGGCGAAGACAGCCTGGCCCTACTCAAGCACTACCCTACCCCGCAAGCCCTGGTGGACACCTATATCAACGGCCTGTTCGTGCTGCGCAAGAGCTCCCATTCGGACTATCTGACGGATTTGCAGCCGGTGTTCCCGTTCAACTTCAACGCCCCCGACCAGTTCCCCTTCCCCCATGGCCTGGAATGGCAATCGGTCACCCTAAGCAACAATAAAGTCATTCCTTTCCAGCCGGAGTGGTCTGAAACCGATCCTGGCATCCAACTGAGCCCGAGCAGCTCCAACCTGAACAATCCCGACGACCTGACGGTCACGTATCCGTTTATCGAGGGCATCGAGACGGAAAACAAAAGCCAGCCACAGCCGGTCAGCCTCAAGGGCGCAGTCGAAGTGGTCACCCCGGGCAAGGTGCTGACGTTCGATCTGACGAAAAAAGACGTCGGCCATAAACGCACCGAGGGCGGTATCACCCTCAACCTGCTGGCGCTGGAAAAGAACTACGCCGAGATCGAACTGACCAACAGCGCCCCCCTCGCCGCCGAACTGGGCGACGAGTCGCCGAACCCGCTGCTGGTGCAGGCACGGGACAGCACCGGGCAATTTCTCACGCGCTCAGGCTCGATCAACGAGAGTGCCTCGCAAGTGGCGTTCTACGAGAAACAACTGGCTGAAATGCAGAAACAGAAGACCTGGTCCGAGGCCTTCGAGAAACAGCTTACCGACGAGCAAAAAGCCTTCGAACACAAGCAGAGCGGCCATTACGCCAAGGTGTATTTCAATGGGCTGATCGACAATCTGCAGGTCAATGTGCTGGATTTTTCTACAGCTACGGTCACCCACAAAGACCTGGACCTGCCGGTGCTGCGCTTCGACAGAAACAGCCTGCAGCAGACCGTGCAGCCCCTGCCGATGCCGGTGACGGTGTATGACGACAGCGCCGCCAGTTGGCTAAAAGATGCCTCAATGAGCGAGGACCAGCTCAAAGGCAGCGTCACCATCAGCCAATCGACCGAAGATGCCAGCGCGGCGAAAATCGTGTTTGATCACCCCTACACCTTCAATGATGACTTGGTCGGCGCTGAACGTAACAACAGTGATGCGCCTATCACCTTCTTCACCGCCGACGACAAGGGCGAACGCGGCGAGCCTATCGAGTTGCCGACCGAAGCGTTCGAGCTGAACGCCGCCAGCGGCACGCTCACATACGACCTCAACCTGTTCCCTGAGACTCCGGCATTTGTAGTGGGCTCCGTACCGCTTTTCCTGGCCAGCATTGAAAAAACCACGATTGACGTGGCCAAGCTGCCCAAGGGCCTGTCGCTCAAGGACAACGCACTGATCGTCGACCAGAAGGATTTCCCATCCGATAGCTGGCGCTTCTATGCCAAGGACGCCAGCGGCAACTACCTCAAGGAGATCCTCAGCGTCAGCCACCGCGCCGAGGAGTACGGTACGGCGTTGTTTGACGTGCATTACTTCTACGGCCAGCCGACGACGCTGGAAAGTTACCAGCGCACCGACCTCAGCACCGTGCAATACGGCTTTGAGGTCAAGCTGGACAAGCCTGAGAGCAAATAGCCGGCGCTAAAGGGCCAGCCGCTCTTGACTGCCATTGAGTTGGCGCAGATGAGCTTGCAGGTGCAGGCACCAGATCTGCGGTTCGTCCATTTGCTCGTAGCCATGCAAGGTCAGGTTATCGACGATGGAGCCCAGCATTGTTTCAGCCACCCAGGGCCCTTTAAACGGGCCCTCGGACTTGACGGTGGAAGGCTGTTCGCCCAACATTCCAGCGGCAAACAATAACGTCCACAGTCCGTTGTCCCCGGCGAGTGGGCGAATGGAGCATTCAATACGGGTGACCAGGCCCAGGCACTGGCGGGTAAGGCAAAGGTTGCGCGACATGGCGGCGACCCTCGGTAGATCGGTGTTCAGCCCCAGCGCAAGGCGAGGCTGTCTCTATCCTGCGACTCCTGTGGATATCCCTGAATTGAGAATAGAAGAAAAACGCGCCAAACCAAGGTTGTAGGGACCAACGGGCGTCGGCCCGGGATAGCTGTCAATTTAGTGACATACGCAGGAGCAAATGTGGGAGGGGGCTTGCTCCCGATTGCGGTATATCAGTCAATGCAACTGTGACTTCACCACCGCTATCGGGGGCAAGCCCCCTCCCACACTTTTGTTCCCCATTGAGCTTAAGGAATCAGGTCGGTTTGGCTTCTGCCAACGCCTGCTGCGCCAGCTCCTTCTCCGCCTCCTTAAGATCTTCCTCGCTGATCATCTCGGCAATCGCTCGCAAACGCTCCACCACCCGCGCATTCACGGTGCCTTCCGGGAATTGGCCCTCTGCGTCCGGCTCACCGGCATCCTCGCCCACCAACAGGCTCAACGCCTCATCCGCCTGGCGTACCGCATAGATATGGAACTGCCCGTTACGCACGGCCTGCAACACCTTCTCATCGAGCATCAGCGTGGCAACGTTGGCCTGGGGGATGATCGCGCCTTGCTCACCGGTCAAGCCGCGTGCTTCGCAAAGGCGGAAGAAACCTTCGATTTTCTCGTTGACCCCACCCACCGCCTGCACTTCACCAAACTGGTTGATCGAGCCGGTGATGGCAAAACACTGCTTGAGCGGCGTCTTCGACAAGGCCGAAATCAAGGTGCAGGCCTCGCCCAGGGAGGCACTGTCGCCATCCACATAACCGTAGGACTGCTCCAGGGCGATGCTCGCAGAAATCGCCAACGGGAATTCCTGGGCATAGCGGCTGCCCAGGTAACCGGTGAGGATCATCACGCCCTTGGAATGGATCGGCTGGCCCAGGTTAACTTCGCGCTCGATGTCGACAATGCCGCTGCCGCCCGGGTACACCGTGGCGGAAATCCGCGCCGGAACACCGAATGCCGAGTCGCCGACCTCCAGCACCGTCAGGCCGTTGCACTTGCCCACGGCAGCGCCAGCGGTGTCGATGAGGATGACGCCGGCGAGCATGTCGTCGAGAATCCGCGCCGACACGCGACCGGTACGCGTGGCCTTGGCCTTGAGAGCGCGCTCGATATGCCCGGCGTCGGTCATCTCGTCGCCCGCCAGGTGGCGAATGAAGTCCGCCTCGCTGACCAACTGGAACAAATCGCCGATCCGCGCCGACAACCGGCCCTGATGTTCCGCCAGACGTGCGCTATAGGTCGCCAGGCGCGCCACCGCGTCCGAGGTCAGTGGCGCCATGCCTTCTTCCGAAGTGCGGGTCTTGAGCAACTGGGCGAACTGCTCCAGACTTTCGTCGACCATCGGGATGTCTTCGTCGAAGTCCACCAGTACGCGAAACATCTCCTGGAAGTCCGGGTCGGCATCTTGCAACGCGTAGTACAACTGGCGCGAGCCGATGATGATCACCTTGACCTGCAACGGGATCATTTGCGGGTTGAGGGTCACGGTGGCCAGGCGGCCCAGCTCACCCAGGGGCGATTCCATCTTGAGCTTGCGCGATTGCAGGGAGCGCTTGAGCGCATCCCACACGAACGGCTCGCTGAGCATCTTCTCGGCTTCAAGAATCAGGAAACCGCCATTGGCGCGGTGCAAGGCGCCCGGGCGCAACTGGCGATAAGTGGTGTAGAGCGCGCCCTGATCGGTGCTGTATTCGATGCGGCCGAACAGGTTGTCGTAGGTGGGGTGCGGTTCAAACACCACGGGCGCGCCACCGTTGACCGGATGGCCCACCACCAGGCTCGGGCAGTACTGCTCTTCGAGCAGCTTGCGCGCCTGGGCATCGGTCTTGGCGTCATCCACCAATTGCTCGACCACGGTTTTAAGCAGGTACACCTGCATGGCTTGCAGGTAGCCGCAGACGCCGGCGTTTTCTGCGTACTTTTCCGACAACGGCGCTAGCAACGGTTGCAGGGCCAGAGTGATGGTTTCTTCGTTGAACTGGCGCAGTTGGTTGTTGGACTCACGCTTCCACTGCGGCAGGCTGGCCAGTTCTTCGTTGAGACGTTCTTCCAACTCGGAGATATCGGTGTGGAAGCGCTCGCGATCGGCTTCAGGCAGTTGCGAGAACTCGGCTTCGTCCAGCGCCTTGCCATCGAGCATCGGCGTGAAGGCGATGTTGGAGCTGTCGCGGTACAGCGCCACGTCCTTTTCCAGGGCCAGGCGTTCGATCACGTCCAGCGCCTTGTCGTAGCGCTGGTTGAAGGCCCGGTCGATGGCGCTTTTGCGCTGTTGATAAGTCGGGTGTTCAAACACCGCCGGGAAGGTCGCGACCAGGTTGTCGACCAAGCCGTTGATATCGGCGATAAACGCCGCAGCGCCGCCCCCCGGCAATTCCAGGGCGCGGGGTTCGCGCGGCTCATCGAAATTATTCACATAGACCCAGTCCGCCGGGGTCTGCAGGCGCTTGCCTTCGGCTTTCAGGTAGCGTTTGACGAACGAAAAGCGGCCGGTGCCCGGCTCGCCCATGACAAACACGTTGTAACCGGGGCGTGGCATGGCCACGCCGAACTGCAAGGCTTCAACCGCACGTTCCTGGCCAAGCACACCGCGAAAGGGCTCCAAATCATTGGTGGTCGAGAAGCTGAACTGTTCAGCGGAGAAAGGGCGAGTCAGCGCTTCGGGCGCTAGACGCAAGCTGGCAGCAACAGGATCAGGCATCGGGCTTCCTTACATCAGGCGGGGCAGATGGGCGCATTCTGGCTCCCGGTTGAGCGCTCTGGCAAGGCGCGCTTTTGGGAAAGCATAGTCATCGCACGCGTCCTACAAAAAAATCGCCGGAGATTGAATGTTTATAAAAAAACACGGAACCCCGGGAACGTGCCTAAACTCCAAACTGCGCGGGTTGGACTAATAACTGGCCCCTAGGGTGCTGCGAAGCGCCTGAACCCTTGTCCATTGGTTTGCACACAAAGAGAACAAAGCTATGAAACGGATCCTTCTTGGTACTCTCTTCACCGTCGTCTCCCTCAATGCAATGGCAGAAGCACCAGGTGGCCCGAACTGCGGTTGGGGCAACATGTTGTTCGAAGGCCAGCGCGGCACTCCGGCCCACTTCCTGGCCTCCACCACCAACGGCACCTCGGGTAACGCCACATTCGGCATGACCTCGGGCACCAACGGTTGCAGCACCAACAGCGCCCTGACCTACGGCGGCAAGTCCTGGATTGCCATGAATGGCATGATGAACGAGCTGTCCGAAGATATGGCCAAAGGCAACGGCGAAGCACTGACCACCTACGCGGTGGTACTGGGTGTTGCCCCGGAAGATCGCGATCACTTCGCGGCCGTGACCCACGAGCACTTCCAGCAGATCTTCAGCAAGGCTGACGTGACCGCTGACGACGTGCACAACAACACCATCGCAGTACTGAAAAGTGATGCCCGTCTGGCGAAATACGCAACCCAGGCTTAAGCTCGACCCACCCGCGTCTTTCTAGGCGCGGGTTTTATTTTTTCGACCTGCCCCCCTTGGGTCTTTTTTTCAGTCCGACTTAAGTAGCCCCCATGCTCAAACGCCTCGCTTGCCTGGCTCTCTTCGCCTGCGCCCCGCTGCATGCGGCCCCGCACCTCGACGATCAACGTTTGCAGCAACTGGCCAATGACCCGTTCTGGCTTTCGCTGGGACATTACGAAGCCGGCAAGATCAGCGGCTGGCGCAGCTACGTCAGCGACAAAAAATTCTTCCTCGCCGCCGACGGTGCCCACCATCCGGATGCTGAACTCAAGGCCACCGTCGATGCGCTGTACGCGCCGGCCAGCCTGGGCGAAAAACATGCCCAATGCGTCTACCCTGCACGTACCCGCTGGCTAAAGGATCAGTTGCATCTGACCGACCTGCCCGCCCTGGACTGCAAAGAATTCACCCAGTGGTTCAAGGACGTTGCGCCCCATAGCGCGGTGATGATCTTCCCGGCGGCCTATCTCAACAGCCCGTCGTCAATGTTCGGCCACACTCTGCTGCGCATCGACCAGGCCGATGTGCAAAGCAACAACACCGCGTTGCTCAGCTATGCGATCAACTTCGGCGCCTACATCGAAGGCTCCGACAACAGCATCCTCTACGCCTGGAAGGGCCTGATGGGCGGCTACCCCGGCCTGTTCGCCCTGGTGCCTTACCAGGAAAAACTCTCCGAATACCGTAGCCTGGAAAACCGCGACCTGTGGGAATACCGCCTGAACCTCACCGAAGTCGAGACCAAGCGCATGGTCGAGCACGTGTGGGAACTCAAGCAGATCCAGTTCGACTACTTCTTCTTCGATGAAAACTGCTCCTACCGCCTGCTGGAACTGCTGCAAGTGGCACGCCCCGGCCTGCGTTTGACCGAGCAATTCCCGCTCACTGCGATCCCTACCGACACGGTCAAGGCCGTCAAGGAAGCGGGCTTGGTGGAGAAGATCGACTATCGGCCCTCCCGTGAGCGCGAACTGCTGGAACGCGCCAAGCCGTTGGATGGCGATGAGCAACAGTGGGTATTGAAAGTCAGCGATGACCAGAAGCAATTGCAGGAACCGGCCTTCAAGGCCCTGCCCCGTGATCGCCAGGCGCTGATCATCGACGCCGCCTACCGCCTGGGCCGCTACCGCGCCAACGGTCTGGAGCGCGACAGCGCACGCTCCCAGCGCAGCTTCGAGCTGCTGCGAGCGATCAACCAGAACCCTGCGCCCGACCTCAAGATCACGCCCCCAGGCTTGCCCGAGAACGGCCATGAGTCGCGCACCTGGCAAGCCGGCATCGGCACCCGAGGCGACAAAGCCTTCGGCGAATACGGCCTGCGCATGGCCTATCACGACCTCAACGACAACGCCGAAGGCTTCCCCTTGGGCGCCCAGATCGAAATCCTGCAAATGAAACTGCGCCAGTACGAAGGTAACCACTGGCAGCTGCAGCAACTGGACCTGGCCACCATCCGCTCCCTGACCCCGCGCAATGCGCTGCTGCAACCCTGGTCATGGCAAGTCACCGGCGGCCTGGAGCGGGTGCCGGGCAAGCACGACGACGAAACCCTGGTCGCCCATGTCAACGGCGGCGCCGGCGGCACCTGGCAGCTCTCCGACGACATGCTCGGCTTCGCCCTCGGCACCGTGCGCGTAGAGCACAACAACGACTTCAGCGAAGCCATCTCCCCCGCCGCTGGCTTCAACACCGGCGTGTTGTGGAAAAACCCGCTTGGCAACCTGAGCCTGGAGGCCAAGGGCGATTTCTTCACCAACGGCGAAGTGCGACGCAGCATCAGCCTCAACCAGCAATGGGAACTGTCGCGAAACCTGGGCCTGCGCCTGAGTGCGCAGCGCGAATACAGCCACTTGTCCACGCCGGTAAATGAAGTGATGCTCGAAGTGAAGTGGTACCACTACTAATTAAAGCCTGGTGAAAATCAAAATGTGGGAGGGGGCTTGCTCCCGATGGCGGTGTTTCAGTCTCAGTATCTTTGACTGACCCACCGCCATCGGGAGCAAGCCCCCTCCCACATTTTGTTAGCATTGCTCACATAATCAGGAGCCCACTCAATATGGCCGTTCACTGCACTACCCTCGAAGAAGTCCGCAATAACATCGACCTCCTTGACCAGCAAATCGTCGCTCTGATCGCCGAACGCGGCCACTACGTATCCCAAGCCGCACGCTTCAAAAAAAGCACCGATGACGTCAGGGCGCCACAACGGGTTGAACAGGTGATCGCCAAGGTACGTGGGTTATCTCAGGTGGCCGGCGCCAACCCCGAGGTCACAGAGCAGGTGTATCGCGCGATGATTACGGCGTTTATCCGACAAGAATTGGCTGAATATACTGTGCTGGACAAGGCTGACAAACCACGAGCCTGATCCCTCCATCTTACCTACTCAGGATTTATCAGCCTTTTGCCTGCAAGCACAAATTCATAGCACTCTTGCAACCTATTGAAAAATAGACAGGAAATTTCAGACGACTTTTTAGCTTTTTTCATACGAAATAAACCGTCTCTCACTTCATTCTCTTTGTGAGGTTTTGTGTCTAGTATCGAACGGCATCAATTTGCCACCACTTCTATACACGGATCTGAATAGGGTAAGAGGCTGATATGGAATTTCTCGAAAAACTCACCAGCTTGGCAGCAAAAGTTCGACTGCAAGGCCCCGCCATTCAAACAGAAGAAGCAACAAAAAATGCTTTTGTAATGCCGTTTATTAACACCGTGTTGGGTTACGACGTGTTTGACCCGCAGGAAGTGACTCCCGAATTTGTCTGCGATGTCGGGACGAAAAAAGGTGAAAAAATCGACTACGCCATCATGAAAGACGGCGAGGTTCAGATACTCATTGAATGCAAAAAAATCGGTGAGTCATTAAGTATCAATCATGCATCCCAGCTTTTTCGGTACTTTCACGTCACAAGCGCAAGGATTTCAATTCTCACCAACGGCCAGGTTTACAGATTTTTCACTGATCTGGATGCCCCGAATAAAATGGACGAAAAGCCATTTTTAGAGTTGGATCTGCTGGACATAGATGAGTACTCCGTACCAGAACTGGTAAAACTTACCAAGTCGGCCTTCGATGTCGACTCAATCATCAGCGCGGCAGGGGAATTGAAATACGTCAGTCAACTCAAGAAGCTTATTGGCGCCCAAGTCAGCAAACCAGAAGACGATTTCGTGAAATTCTTCGCGTCCCGCGTTTATGAGGGCGTAATCACGCAGAAGGTCCGTGAGCAATTTTTCGAACTGACACGAAAAGCGTTAGCTCAATTTTTGAATGACCAAATAAATGAGCGACTGAAGTCGGCTATGAGCGGCGCAATTCAGCCGACGATAGCGTCATTGACTGTCGCGGATAGCGCGAACGCAGACATGCAGGATCGTGACGAGGCAGAAGATAAGATTCTGACGACACTCGAAGAGCTGGAGGGCTACCACATCGTCCGTGCTGTTGTGCGCTCCGTTATCGATGCCAAACGAATTGTTCAACGTGATACCCAAAGCTATTTTGGAATATTACTGGACGACAACAATCGTAAGCCCATCTGCCGACTCCACTTCAATCGTAGCCAAAAGTACCTCGGGATATTCGACGAGGAAAAGAATGAGACCCGACATGCCATTTCATCCATTGACGAGATTTATGAATACGCCGATCAGCTAAAAAAGACAGTGGGTTATTACGAATAAGGCTACACCGGAAGACCGGAGTTATGGATAAAACTGTGGCGAGAAAGCTCGCCACAGGATAATGCCAACACCTTTCTCACACCGCTTTCACACCACCCAGACAAATCCCCTTCTAGACTCTCCCTATCAGCCGTGAACCGGCCGGGGAGTACGCCATGTGGCGGTATGCGCTAATGCTGTGTGCAGTGGTATGGCTGGCGGGTTGCCAGACAACCCATCAGGATTTGTTGGCCAAGGGTTATCCACCCGCCTTTGCCGATGGCTTCGACGACGGTTGCAGCAGCGGTCGCCAGGCTGCGGGGGTGATCACGGGGGAGTTTCGCAAGAACGTGCCGCGCTATCTGAAAGAAAAGCACTATGCCGAAGGCTGGGAGGATGGTTTCCGCCAGTGCAAGGCCATGCGCGAGAGCGAAGAGCTGCGTGACTATCAGGACAACCGCAGAAACGACCGTGAGCACGAGTGGCAACACGAGAAAGACCGCGATGCGGCCAAGGCGTATCGCTCGCAATAGGTCGCTTTCAGACATTCACCGAAACTAATGCGCGGCGAACATGGCCCAAACTCCATAGAGGGAGAACGTCATGAGCCGAGCTTTTGTAAATGAAGACAACGCTGCCGCCCAGGCCGACCAGCCGGTGGAGCGCCAGGTCAGTGAGCAGCCAAACCGCCTTACTGCACAAGGGCTGGGGTTGTTGCAGGCGAAGGTTACACAGCTTCAGGACGAATACAGCGCTGAGTCCGCCAAAGGCGAACAGGCCGATAAACAGCGCCAGGCGGATCTTGAGCGGGATTTACGCTACTTCAACCAGCGGGTGCAAAGCGCTCAGGTTGTACCGCCGGCAACCTCTACCGACAAGGTGCAAATCGGCAGTTGGGTCACGTTCGCTAACGAGCAGGACCAGCAGCAGCGCATCCAGTTGGTGGGTGAAGACCAGGCCGACGCCAACGCAGGGCTGATCAACTGGGGCTCGCCCCTGGGCCGCGCCCTGCTGGGTGCCCAGGTGGGTGACGAGGTGCTGTGGAAACGCCCCGTCGGCGATCAGTTGATCGAAGTGCTGAGCATCGAACCCGAGGTCTAGACGATGCCCTGGGCCAGCATCGCGTCAGCGACTTTCACAAAGCCGGCAATGTTCGCGCCCTTGACGTAGTTGACCCGGCCGTTTTCTTCGCCGTAATGCACGCAGGCATGGTGGATCGACTGCATGATGTTGTGCAGCTTGCTGTCCACTTCCCCGGCGGTCCACAGCAGGCGCATGGCGTTCTGCGACATTTCCAGGCCACTAACGGCCACGCCGCCGGCGTTGGATGCCTTGCCCGGCGCGAACAGAACGCCCGCATCGATAAAGATATCCACAGCCTCAAGGGTGGTCGGCATGTTGGCGCCTTCGGCCACGCACATACAGCCGTTGTGCAGCAGCATGCGGGCGGCGTCGGCGTCGAGTTCGTTCTGGGTCGCGCATGGCAGGGCGATATCGCAGGCCAGCTCCCAAGGCGTCTTGCCTTTACGGAACTCCAGGCCGAAGCGTTCGGCCAATTCACTGATGCGCCCGCGTTGCACGTTTTTCAGCTCCAGCAGGGCCGACCATTGCGCCTCGGTCAAACCACTCTCGGCGTACAAAGTGCCTTCGGAGTCCGACAGGGAAATCACCTTGCCGCCCAGGTCCATCACCTTGCGCGCCGCGTATTGCGCCACGTTACCGGAACCGGACACTGCCACGCGCTTGCCTTCAACGCGCTGGCCTTGGCGCTTGAGCATTTCCTCAGCGAAATAGACGCAGCCGAAACCGGTGGCTTCCGGGCGGATCAGACTGCCGCCATAGGTCGTGCCTTTACCGGTCAGCACTGAGGTAAATTGGTTGCTCAGGCGTTTGTACTGGCCAAACAGGAAGCCGATTTCCCGTGCGCCCACGCCGATATCACCGGCCGGTACGTCTACATCTGCACCGATGTGGCGGTACAGCTCACTCATGAACGCCTGGCAGAAGCGCATCACTTCGGCATCGCTCTTGCCCTTGGGGTCGAAGTCCGAGCCGCCTTTGCCGCCGCCCATGGGCAACGAGGTCAGGGAGTTCTTGAAGGTTTGCTCGAAGGCGAGGAATTTCAACACGCCCAGGTTCACCGACGGGTGGAAGCGCAGGCCACCTTTGTAGGGGCCAATGGCGCTGTTCATCTGGATGCGGAAACCGCGATTGACCTGGACCTTGCCATGATCATCCACCCACGATACCCGGAAGGTAATCGCACGTTCTGGCTCGCAAATGCGCTCCAGGATGCCCGAGGTCAGATAGTGAGGGTTGGCTTCAAGAAATGGCCACAGGCTGCGCAGGACTTCTTCTACGGCCTGGTGGAACTCCGGCTGGTCGGGGTCGCGTTTCTTGAGGCGGGCCAGGAAGGATTCGACGGATTCGATCATGAAAAGTCTCGGCAAATTGATTGTTGTTAAACAGAGAATGAGCCGGACTTTATCAATTCGTTTCGCACCGCGACAGGGCAAAATGTCGCCTTTGTGAAATTAAATGGTGCATTGGATATAACTGTATCCAGTTTTTCAGGGTTTTATGCACTTAAAAGAGGATTTCAAAGCAAGGGAGTGCACCAGCAGGTAAACCGCTATCGGGAGCAAGCCCCCTCTCACATTCGACCGCATTGAACACACAAAAAAACGGAG
>NZ_JAHSTT010000014.1 GCF_019145205.1 Pseudomonas khavaziana | reverse complement strand
TAACGGGGCGCCTAAGATCAAAAACACAGCGAGGCGGCCTTATAGCCGACCTGATCGTTGAAGCGTGCGAGTACCCCTGTGGGAGCGGGCTTGCCCGCGAAGGTCGTTAACGATGACACGGGAAACCAGAAAGAACGCGGCGTTCTCAGGTTTTTCGCGAGCAAGCTCGCTCCTACAGAAAAGCAAAAGCGCCGCCGGCGTATCTGCGATGCGCAGCGAGTCGCTCTTGATCTTGCTTTTGACCTTAGGCGCCCCGTTAAACCACGCTGGCCGAACGCAGGCTTGAAGCCGGAGTGAGGGCACACCGAGCCTAGGCGAGGGGCCGAGTGGTGGGGCAAGAGCGTTTTGCTTACTTTTGCCTGGGCCGGCATTCCGGCTGTTCAAAAGTGAGCCGCTGTAAGAGCGGAACCATAAGTGGCCGTTGCCCAAGTAACGGATATGTACCGAGGACGAAAACCAACATCCTGCTCGGCTGTCAGGCCGCCCCGGGAGCAAGCTCCCAAGTTTGCTGCGCGACAGCGTCACATCGAAGATGTGGTGGTGACTCCCACATTTTTTACAGTGCTCACTTGAGTATCAGGCGATTTCGGCAACCACTGCGGCCAACGCTTTGGCAGGATCCGCCGCCTGGCTGATCGGACGACCGATCACCAGATAGTCAGAGCCCGCATCCAACGCCTGGCGCGGGGTCAGGATACGGCGCTGGTCATCCTGGGCACTGCCCGCCGGGCGAATCCCCGGCGTCACCAGTTGCAACGAGGGGTGGGCGTTCTTCAGGGCCTGGGCTTCCAGGGCCGAGCACACCAGGCCGTCCAGGCCGGCTTTCTGCGCCAGGGCCGCCAGGCGCAAGACCTGCTCCTGGGGCTCGATATCCAGGCCAATGCCGGCCAGGTCTTCGCGCTCCATGCTGGTCAGCACAGTCACGCCGATCAGCAGCGGTTTCGGACCGCTGCGTTGTTCCAGCACTTCGCGGCACGCGCTCATCATGCGCAGGCCACCGGAGCAGTGCACATTGACCATCCACACCCCCATCTCGGCCGCAGCCTTCACCGCCATCGCCGTGGTGTTGGGAATATCGTGGAATTTCAGGTCGAGGAACACTTCGAAGCCTTTGTCGCGCAAGGTGCCGACAATTTCAGCCGCGCAACTGGTGAACAGTTCCTTGCCGACCTTGACCCGGCAAAGCTTGGGGTCCAACTGGTCAGCCAGCTTCAGTGCGGCGTCACGGGTGGGGTAATCCAGGGCGACGATGATAGGAGTCTGGCAGACGGACATTGGAATAGGCTCTCAGGCAAGTCGAAATCGGCGCGGATTGTAGCGCAAGCAGCGCCGTTGCGGGATCCGATGATCGGTAAATACTGATCAAATGCCCGAGAGACAGCCGCGACGCGCTGGTCATCCGAGCGCTCACGCAACCGCAACTCGGGTGGCGTCGGCCTGGGCGTGACGATTGCCAGGGAAGCGGCGAGCTTGAGCCTGTAAGAAACACAGGCGGCGGGCTGACCACCGTCATGTGGCGGCCCCGCGCCTGAACGCCTCAGTTACAGGGTTTGTCCTCGCGACGGACTTGCGCCTGAGTGGCGCTCCAGTCGGTCAGCAGGCTGTAGGCCACTGCCAGCAAGGTCGGGCCGATAAACAGGCCGATAAAGCCGAACGCTATCAAGCCACCAAACACGCCCAGCAGCACGATCACCAGCGGCAGGTTGCCACCACGGCTGATCAGGTACGGCTTGAGCACGTTGTCCACGCCGCTGATCACGAACGTGCCCCACACACCCAGGAATACGGCGTAGGTGTAGTCGCCCTTCCACGCCAGCCAGGCCGTAGCCGGGATCCACACCAGCGGCGGGCCCATGGGGATCAGGCTGAGCAGGAAGGTGACAATACCCAGCACCAGCGCACCCGGCACGCCGGCAATCAGGAAGCCGATCAGGGCCAGCAGGGCCTGGGCCGCTGCGGTGCCGATCACACCGTTGACCACCCGTTGCACGGTGCCGGCCACCAGTTCGATGTAATAGCCGGCGCGCTCGCCGATCAGGCGCTCCAGCAGGCGGTGCACAAACATCGCCAGGCGCGGCCCGTCACGGTAGAAAAAGAATACGAAGACCAGGCTCAGGGTCAGCTCGAGAATGCCGCCGCCAATTTGCGCACTGCGTGCCAGCAGCCAATTGCCGACCTGGCCGAGGTACGGCTTGATGCTGACCATCAGCGCCGCGCCTTGTTGATCGATGCTGTCCCACATTCCCACCAGGCGCTCGCCGACTAACGGAATCGAACCCAGCCAGGTCGGCGCCTCGGGCAAGCCGTCGACCTGGATGTCCTTGATCAGCGCCACGGCATCGCGCACATGGTCGGCCAGGTTGAACCCCAGCCATACCAGCGGCACCGCCACCAGCAACATCCAGCCCAGGGTCAGGATGCCGGCGGCAAGGGACTCGCGGCCGCCCAGCCAACGCGTGAGCAAACGCATCAGCGGCCAACTGGCAAACGCCAGCACCGCACCCCAGAACAGCGCCGACCAGAACGGCGCCATGACCCAGAAGCTGGCACCGAACAGCACCAGCAGCAGGATTTGCACCAGCAGGCGATCGTTATTGAGCATCGGGTATCTCGAGACTAAGGCTATTGGAGGAGAGCTTAGGCGAACGGCGCGGGTCCGTTCGCCTGATAAAGGTCAGCGTATCAGATGCAGGTGCAATCCCTTAGCGTCACCGGTGCCGGTTTCCAGGCGGGCAGCGCGCACGCCGGCATCGATCAGTCCCTGGCGCCAGGCTTCGGCGTTCGGCCCGGTCAGGCTGATACGCAAGGTGGTATCGAGGTTCAGGCCGCGGGAAATCAAGGTCAGCCACGTGGCGTCAGGTTCGGCACCCAGCGCCGGGAAGTCCAGCTCGCCGATGCTTTTCAGTTCACGCAACAGGGTGGCCGAAGTCGGCAGCAGGTTACCCAAAGGCGCGCTGGCGTCGAGTTGCTCGACATGCAGGTAAGCGCGACGGTTACCGCGGGTAATGCCGTACAGCGCGATCAGGGAATTGTCCTGCGGAGCGGCCAGGCGCAGCAGCAAGTACTCCTGCTGACCGTCGGCCCCCACCAGCTTGGCGTTGCCGAACACTTCATTGGCCCACAGGCTGCTTTCGCCGCAATCGCGGGCCTGGCACCAGAACAGCAATTGCGCACCGTTGGCCTGCAAGGCTTCGCGCGTTGCCGTGAAGGCCGCGCTGGAGCTGTGCTCGGCGGGCAGTTCATAGGTGATTGCAGTGGCTTGGCCGCGCGCGGTGGCCTGGCCCTCGTAGCGCAACTGGCCGCTGATCTTGCGGATCGCGCCCATGGGGTAGATGCGTTCCTTTTCTTCGGCGGGGCGATAATCGACGATCTGCGCGTCAACCTGGCGGGCCACGGCAGGCAGATCCTGGCTACCTGGCACGTCAGCGGCGAACACCAGGGGGCTGAAACAGCAAAGGCCAAGGGCCCGGAGATATCCTTTACCCAGGCTCATCGGATCAATGAGTCCTGGCCAATGGGGGTGACAGCGGTATTGAGTGTGTACATGGTTGACTCCCTTTCAATCCGCCCAGCCTCGGCAGTTGACCCCGCCAAGTCAAGGCGTGGAGAAGAACCGATTGAAACAGTCTGCAACAAGAGCGGCGCCGGACTCGTCATTCAGGTGTAAATGATGGCCGCCTGGCAGCGTGGTAACGGTGAAGGGAAGCTGGGAAAGCAATTCGGAATGTTTCGCCAACATGCCGTCAGACGCGACCACCAACTGCGTAGGGCAACCTACGCGCCTTACGAAAGCCATGGCCTGCTCATCGGTCAGGCGCGTCGGCGATGCCAAGGTCAGGCGGCTGTCGCTGCGCCAGGTGTAACCGCCCGGCACTGGCATCAGGCCGCGCTGGGCCAGCAGTTCTGCGGCTTCACGACTGACCGCCACCATGCCCTTCATCCGCGCCTCCACCGCTCGATCGAGCGTGCCGTAGACAGGTTTGCGCTTGTCTTGCAGGCTCATTTGCGCCTGCAAGGCCATGCCCAGGCGTTCGGCCGCGTTCTCGGCGCTGGCGGTCGGAGGGATCACGCCATCGATCAAACCCAGGCGCGTCACACGCTCCGGCAAGGCCCCGGCCAACACCAGGGAGACGATGGCACCCAGGGAGTGGCCAAGTAATGCAAAACGTTTCCAGCCAAGCTGTTCAGCCACTTGCAACACGTCATAGACGTAATCCCACAAAGCGTACCCGGCCCCTGCCGGACGATGGTCCGAGTGCCCGTGCCCCGCCAGATCCAGTGCAACAATACGCAACCCATGCAGCTTCGGCGCCAGGCGCGCAAAGCTGTTGGCGTTGTCCAGCCAGCCATGCAGGGCGATCACCGGCAGGCCATCCTCGGGGCCGAACAGATGAGCCGCCAACTCAATGTGCGGCAGCCTCAGGCGAACTTCTTCGACAGGTGTGCTCATGCGCAACTGCGCTCGCGGGCTTGCCAACGGGCGAACAGGTTCTTGATCAAGGTGGCGGTGTCCTGGGGGCGTTCCAGAGGGAACATATGGCCGCCCGGCATGGTGAGCATTTCGCCCATGGGCAGGCGGTCGACGCCGCTGGCATGGTGGCGCATCACCACACGACTCTGGCGCCCACGCACCACCGCCAGCGGCACCTTCAATTGGCGCACCTGGCCCGGGCTGGTGTGGGGCACGCCGCGATAGATGCTGATTTCGGTGGCCGGATCGAACCGCAGGCGCAGGCGGTCGCCCACTTGCTGCAGGCCATGTTGCAGGTACGCGTCAAAACAATCGGGATCGAAGCCACGAAACAGGGTCTTGCCGGCAAAATAGCTGCGTGCAGCATCAAGATCGGAGAACTCTTCACGGCGGCCGAGGGTGCGCCCAGCCGGCGTCAGGCGGTCGATAAAGCCAAAACGCTTGGCGGCACGGATCACCCAGCGGTCGGCTCGGGTCAGCACCGGCGAATCCAGCATTACCACGCCCCGGTACAACTGCGGGCAACGCATGGCCGCGTGCAGGTGCAGCACGCCTCCGAGGGAATGGCCCACGCCCCACACAGGCTCGGGCTGCTGCTCCAGGTGGTGGATCAGCTCATCCACCAGGTTCTGCCAGTTATCATCCACCGGGAACCTGGGGTCGTGACCGTGCTGCGGCAGATGCGCTACCGCATATTCCGGGGCCAGGGCGGCAAACAGCTTGCCGTAGGTGGCCGATGGAAAGCCATTGGCGTGGGTAAAAAACACGTGCTGCGGCATACAGGTTCCATCAACAAAAACAGAGGTGGATTGTCACTAAGGCGGCAGGCTCCAGCAATGACCGTAACTGCCAGGAATGATGACACTCACGCCACGCCTATCGCGCCGGCGGCTTTTCGCCCAGCGGCACCACGGCCATAGTCAGGCGCGAGATACAACTGGCCTTGCCATCGTCGCTGCTCAGGCGGATGTCCCACACCTGGGTCGTGCGCCCGATATGAATGGCCTTGGCCACTGCCGTTACCCGCCCGCTGCGCACACCGCGCAGGTGGTTGGCGTTGACCTCCAGGCCCACGCAATAGAATTTGCTCGCGTCGATGCACAGGTAGGCCGCCATGGAGCCGACACTCTCGGCCAGCACCACCGAGGCGCCGCCGTGCAACAGCCCGTAAGGCTGATGGGTGCGGTGATCGACCACCATGCTGGCGGTGAGGGATTCGTCGTCGAAGCTTTCGAAACGAATATCCAGCAACTCGCCAATGGTGTTTTTCTGCATCGCATTGAGTTGTTCGATATTCGGTTGGGTGCGCCACAGGCTCATAGGATTGTCCTTGTTGATTTTATTACGTGCCTAATCCTGCCACAGAACGGTTTCGGTGCGCGCGCTCCATGCCTGCAAATGTGCCCCGTACGTCGACTCGATCACGTTGCGCTTGATCTTCAAGGTCGGGGTCAGGAAGCCGTTTTCCACCGCCCAACTGTCTTTCACCACCACCAGTTGACGCAGGCGCTCATGTTTATCCAGGGCAGCATTGACCTGTTCCAGCCAATGTTCGAGACCGGCGCCAAGGGTTCGGTGGTCCCCATGCGGCGCCGACAACACACAAAGCCCAATCGGCGCGGCGAGCCCCTCTCCGAGCACACAGACTTGTTCGATGCGCGCATGTTCGGCCAGACGATTTTCAATCGGTGCCGGGGCTACGTATTTGCCTTTGCTGGTCTTGAAGATTTCCTTGAGGCGCCCGGTCAGGCGCAGGCGACCGTCAGCGTCCTGCTCGCCCTTGTCACCGGTTCGCAGGAAGCCGTCCCCGGTGAGCGTTTCAGCGGTTTTCTGCGGGTCCTTGAAATAGCCCAGCATGGTCGCGCCGCTGCGCACCTGCACCTCGCCCGCCGGATCGATGCGCACTTCCACGCCAGGGCATGGCAGGCCGATCCAGCCTAGCTTCTGTGCACCCGGGGTACACACATGGGAATAACCACAGTTTTCGCTCATGCCATACACCTCCAGCACATCCAGGCCCAGGCGCTGATACCAGCGCAACAGCGCCTCGGGCACCGGTGCCGCGCCGGACAAGGCAATGCGCAGCGCATCCAGCCCCAGGCCCGCCAGCACTTTATGGCCCACGCGCTTGCCGATGAACGGCAGGCGCAGCAGGGTCTCGAGGCGCTTTTCCGGGAGCTTGGCGTAGACCCCCAGTTGGAATTTGGTCCAGATACGCGGCACACCAAACAAGGCGGTCGGCCGTGCCCTGCGCAAATCGGTGAGGAAGGTCTCCAGGCTTTGCGCAAAAAACACGGTTTGCCCGGTGTAGATCGAGGCCATTTCCACAAACATGCGTTCGGCCACATGACACAGCGGCAGGTAGGATAGCAGCCGGTCTTCTTCTCCCAGGCCAAACAACTCGGTGCCGCGAGTAGCGGCAAAGCCCAGGGCACCGAACGTGTGCATCACGCCTTTGGGCAGCCCGGTCGTCCCGGAGGTATAGACAATGGTGGCCAATGTCGGGGCAAGAGGTTCGGGGTTGTCCTGGATCGGTGAACAAGCTTGCAGGTCCGCCCAACTGAAATCGAACCTCCCAGCCGGGCACAGCGGCAGGCTGATGGTCGGCACACCCGCTGGAATACCCGGCGCCATTGCCGGCCAGTCATCCAGCTTGCCGATCAACGCCAACGCCGCCTCGGAATGGGTCAGCACGTGGGCAACGGAGTCGGCGGTGAGGTTGGGATAGAGCGGCACCGAGACATGCCCGGCCATCCAGATGGCCAGGTCGGCGATGATCCAGTGCGCACAGTTTTTTGAGATCAGGGCGATGTGCGAGCCCTGGGGCAACTCCCGGCCACGCAGCCAATGGGCGGCGCACCGGGCCTGGTGGCCGACATCACCCCAGGTCAGGGTCTGCACCTCGCCGCCCTCGATAGGTTGCACCAGAAAGACCTTGCGCGGGTGCCGCGCTTCACGCTCGAAGAAAACCTGCAACGGCAAACGAAAAGCGACAGGCATGGGACGCGCTCCTTTGTGATCCGCCAAACAGTCAACCAAGCACTTGCTTGGTTGACTGTATAGCACATACAAAGGCAACGGCCTGCTGGAGCAATAGGCTAGAAGGCTGCGTCGGGCTTAGGCATCAACATGATTTTGGCGCGGCGTCGGCCAGTCAAGCGAACGACATGCTCAAGACAGTGAAGATCCAATGTGGGAGGGGGCTTGCTCCCGATGAGGGAGTGTCAGCAAATGCATCTGGAGCTGACCCACCGCCATCGGGGCAAGCCCCCTCCCACATTTAGATCGTCGTCAGGCCACAGGTCCAGCGTCGCACCAACGCTGTGTAAATACCTATATTAGGGACTCTTCACACCGACCAGGCTCATCAAGCCGGCCAGCGGAAAGTCGCCCTCAAGCTCTGCGAGGCTGGCCGTGTACATCGGCTGCGGCTGGCGCTGATGCCCGTGCAACAGGAAGCTGATCAGGCTGCCCACCAGGGGTTGGTGGCTGACCAGCAGCACGTTGTCGTCGGTATCGAGGTTTTCCAGTACCTGCAGCGGGTTACCGTCGGGCGTCAGCCACGGCACCGTGCGGATGTCCGGCTCAAACGCCAACGCTTCGCGCACCAATTGCGCCGTCTGCTGCGCCCGCACATAGGGGCTGGCAATGATGGCGCTGAGGGGCTGGCCAATCAGGTGCGCCGCGCTGCGCAATACTTCGGCGCGCCCATGCTCGGTGAGGTTACGTTCGGCGTCGGTGCGGGCGTGCCCTTGGGCCTCACCGTGGCGCAGAATCCACAACTTCATAGCTTTGGCTCTTCATCACGCACGGGGTGCGGAGCCGGTGGCACGCTGTGAGCGGCTTCGCCTTCCGGGGCACGCGGGGCCGGCCAATCGGCGAACGGCCAGGGTTTTTGCTCGGTGTGGAAGCTGCCGAAGCGGCCGATCTGCGCGAGGAACTGGCTGAGGCTGTCACCAAAGTTCATCAGGCCCAGGTTAGGTGCGCCGTAGATCAAACGGTAAACCAGCTGCACCACTACCAGCGCGCCGAGCAGCAATTGCGCCACCTGCCACACCAGCGCGAATACCAGCATCCACAGGACACGCAAGGCAATCGACTCGTATTTGGGGGCGGCTTTCGGATCGTTCATGATGCGTTCCTCAGTTGAAACCACTGGTGGAAATAAAGTCGACGTCGGTCTTGGGCTCGGCCCGCATTAACAACTCGATGACCTGGTCCAAGGTGCGCCCTTCGAACAGGATCGCGTGCAGCCCGGCGACCAGCGGCATGTACACACCGACTTCCTGGGCCTTGGCTTTCAATACCTTCAGGGTGTTGACCCCTTCGGCCACTTCGCCCAGGCGCGTCACCGCCTCCTCAAGGCTCAGGCCCTGGCCCAGGGCAAACCCGACCTGATAGTTACGGCTCTTGGGCGATGAACAGGTGACAATCAAGTCGCCCACGCCTGCCAGGCCGAGGAACGTCATAGGGTTAGCGCCCTGGTTTACCGCAAAGCGGGTCATCTCGGCGAGGGCACGGGTAATCAACATACTCTTGGTGTTTTCCCCCATGCCCAGGGCCACGGCCATGCCGGCGATGATCGCGTAGACGTTTTTCAGCGCGCCGCCCAGTTCGACGCCAAAACGGTCGGCGCTGGCATAGACCCGGAACGTACGGCCATGCAACACCGCCTGCACGCGCTCGCACAAGGCTTCGTCTTCGCTGGCGACCACCGTGGCCGTCAGGGCGTGCTCAGCGACTTCCCGCGCCAGGTTCGGCCCGGACAGCACACCAATGCGCGCCTGAGGTGCAATCTCCGTGAGGATTTCACTCATCAGCTTGAACGTGTGCGCCTCGATGCCCTTGGTCAGGCTGACAAGCAGCTTGCCTGCCAGGCGTTCGGCATGGGGGGCGAGCACCGAGCGCAAGGCGCTGGAGGGCAACGCGACAAAGCACAGGTCGCAGGCCGTGAGGGTCTCCAGCAGGTCGGTGACCGGCTCGACCGCCGCATGAATCTTGATGCCTTTAAGGTAACGGGGGTTTTCACGATGCACGCGAATCGCTTCGGCCTGCTCGGGGTCGCGCATCCACTGACGCACTGTCTGGCCGTTCTCGGCCAGCAGGTTAGCCACGGCGGTACCAAAACTTCCGCCTCCCAGGACCGCGATAGGGCGCTGTTCTGTCATATGCAATCCGTTAATCCATAGCAGTGGCGATGCCGGCATTATACGGGGCGCCCCGCTTGCGGCCAGCCCCCGTATCAATTGGCACGCCTGTCGGAAAATGCCACGCCTGTGCGAAGTAATTACAAACCCGACGACTGGCAAATAGCCCCGCCTCGGTTAACATGGGCGGCTATCCGTCATTAACAAGGCCGCGCCGTGTATCTGGGCCCTCCTCCTCGCTCATCACTTTTGTTGATGCTGTTGTGCAGCCTGCCTGCACTGGCTGACGATCTGTTTCTCGACGGCCAGCCGCTGCCGCAGGTATTGACCGCCACACGCCTCAAGCAATCGGCCGCCGCCGTGCCCGGCAGCATGACGGTGATCGACAGCGAGTTGATCAAGGCCAGTGGCGCCCGGGACGTCTCGGAACTGCTGCGGCTGGTACCCGGGATGATGGTCGGCTACACCACTGGCAACCAGGCGTCGGTGAACTACCACGGCACCAGCGCCAGTGATGCACGGCGCATGCAGGTGTTGATCGATGGTCGCTCGGTGTATCGCGCCGGCCTGGCCACTGTGGACTGGAGCGATATTCCGGTGGCCATGGAAGATATCGAGCGCATCGAGGTATTTCGTGGCCCCAATACCGTCAGCTATGGCGCCAATGCGCTGATGGCGGTGGTGAATATCCTCACTCGCTCCCCCACCAACAGTCACGGCTCTCGCATGAAGGTTACACGTGGCGAACGCGGGATCAACGACTTCTATGCCAGCCAGGGCGTGGGATGGGAGACCGGCGATTTGCGCCTGTCGCTGTCCGGGCAACAGGACGACGGTTTTGACAGTAATGCCGTCGGCGCCGACCGCCGTGATGGGCGGCGCCTCAACCGTTTCAGCCTGGCGGTGAGCCAGACCCTGAACGCGCAACAGAGCCTCGACTGGCAGCTGAACGTCAAGGAAGGCACCAACCAGCGCCCATATACCTACACGCCGGTATTTGATGGTATTAGCGAACACGGCAGCAACTCCGACATTACTGCCAAGGACTACGCGGGCTCACTACGCTGGAACGTCGATTTCAACCCCGACCACAGCCTGTACATCCAAGGATCAGCGCAGCAATGGGACCGTCGGCAAATCTGGAAAGCCTGTGATGCCAAGGTCTCATTCAGCCCGCAGCTGACTCAATTGTGGCAGCTCAACCCCAACTACGCCGAACGGTTGGCACGCAACATGGAGACCTATAGCCAAGGCTCCGCCCCGCCCGGCAGCGCCGCTGAACAGGCATTGGCCAACCAAGTGCTCGATCAGTGGAAACACCAGGGTGGCAAGGACAACGTCTGCGGTGATATCGACCAAAGTACCCGGGAAAGCCGCTACGACCTGGAACTGCAGGACACCCTCAGCCTGTCCGATAGCCTGCGCCTGCTCACCGGCTTTAATTACCGCTACGACCGCGCCGACTCGGACACTTACTTCAACGGCACACTGGACGACACCACCTGGCGCCTGTTCGGCCAGCTGGAATGGCGGCCCAGCGAACACTGGCTGCTGCAAGGCGGCGCCATGTACGAAGACACCCACCTGAGCGGCCACTCCCTGACGCCGCGGGTGGCGGTCAATTATCTGATCAACCCGCGCCATGGCTTGCGGGCGGTTTACTCCGAGGCGGTCCGCTCGCCGGACATGTTCGAGAACAACGTCAACTGGAGCTACCGCGTCACCAATCTAAGCTCCCCGACCTATGGGCAAAACTCCGGGCAATATTTTGTCGTGACGCGCGGTCCCGGCAACCTCGACAAAGAACTGATGCGCTCAAGAGAGCTGGGCTACAACGGTTTCTTTGCCGACCTGGGGCTGAATGTCGACGTGAAGCTGTTCTATGACGAAATCACCGACATGATCAGCTCGCCACTGCGCAACAACCAATACATCGCCAGCAACGCCAACAGCTCGCGCTTTACCGGGGCAGAATCACAGTTGGACTGGCGCGTGAGCAACGCCGACCGACTGCGCCTGACCTATGCTTATGTCGACGCCTCTTCAAGCAACCCGTTGGACAAGGCGCAAACCGCCCGCAACAGCGGCTCGGCCGGATGGCTGCGTGAATGGGGCCAGGGCTGGTCCAGCGCAGTGTTCTATTATGGCGACGACGCACTCAATCAATATCGCTTCCAACGTGTGGACTTGCGGGTGGCCAAGCGCATTGCGGTGGCCAAAACCAATGTGGAGCTGGCCGGCATGCTCCAACAACGCCTCGATAACCAGCCCACCACCTGGGCCGACAATAACTACGATCATCGTCATGTCCTCTATTTCAGCGCGGAGCTGGATTTCTGACATGGGTGATCAGTCACGGATGACCCTCCTCTTGATTTTACTGCGCTGGTGCCGCGGCCTGCTGGCGGGCCTGCTGCTGGCGGCTCCGGCGTGGAGCGCCGATATCCTGCTGACCGCAGCCCAAGACAGTGCCGGCCTACAAGCCTTCACCCAGGCCCTTGCGCACCAGCGCCCCGACGACCAGGTCACCTTCACCCCGCTCAGGGACCTGCCGGCGCCGAGCCGGTTGCCCTCCAGCACCCGCTTGATCCTCCTCGACCTGCCCGGCCTCGATTGGCGCCTGCAGGACGCTCAGGGCCCGCCAACGCTGGTGCTGCGCATCAGCCGCCTACAGGCCCGGCAACGCATGGGCAATACGCACCCGGCGAAAATCAGCCTGCTGTGGAGCGACCCGCCGCTGGAACGTCAGTTGCGCCTGATCGCCAGCATCCTGCCCCAGGCCCACCGCATCGGCGTGCTTTACAGTGCCGACAGTGAGTTCCTGCTTCGCGAACTGATGCAGTTCGCCAAACCCATGGGCCTGGAAATCGTGCCGCAACTATGGGGCGACACCAACGACAGCCGCCCGCTGCAAACTCTGTTCAGGAACAGCGACGTGCTGCTTGGCCTCGACGACCCGCAACTGTACAACCCCAAAACCGTAAAGAACCTGTTGCTGAGCAGCTACGCCCAACAACTGCCGCTGGTGGGCCCCAATGCCGGGTTTGTCAGGGCCGGCAGCCTGGCCAGCACCTACAGCGATCAGCCCGACTGGCTCGCCGTACTGGACCGCCTGCTGGACCATGCGCCGGCCAAATGGCCGCACACCTTGTATCCGGAACACTTCAAAGTCGTGGGCAACCCGCAAGTCGCGCGCTCACTGGGCATCGAACAGGTCGATGAAGCCGCCGTCGCCGCCCGCTTGGCCGAAGGAGAAAAACGCCCATGACCTTGCGTCGTCGTTGGAATATCAACACCCGCACACAGCTCATTACCCTGGGCCCCGCACTGTTGCTGACCTTGCTGTTGATCAGTTTCTTTACCTTTGTGCGTATCCAGGATTTGCGCCAGGAACTGGACCACACCGGTCAACTTATCGCCAACCAACTGGCGCCCGCCACCGAGTACGGGGTGATTTCCGGCAACAATGATGTGCTCGAGACCCTGCTGCGCGCGACGTTGGCCACGCCCCACGTACGCTTCCTGGAGATTCAGGACAGCGCCGAAAACATTCTGGTGTATGTCGAGCAACCGTCGGAGAAACATGACCGCTCACTGTCGGTGAAGGTGTTCCAGGCGCCGATCCGCCTGCAGCATATCGAGCTGGGTAATGACTTCTTCCAGGACAACCTCAAGGGCCCCATGGCGCCCCGCGCCGACTACCTGGGCCGGGTGATCGTCGGCATGTCCAACGACGCGTTCAGCCAGCGTCAGCAACAGATGCTGTTCAAGGCCGGGATCCTGGCACTGTTCGCCCTGCTGTTCACCTTCCTGCTGGCGCGACGCCTGGCAGCGAGTCTGTCGCAGCCGATCAGCGCAATGGGCAACGCGGTCAAGGCCATCCAGCAGGGCGACTACAAGACTCCGCTGCCGATTGTCGATGACTCGGAACTGGGCGACCTGTCGCGGCATATCAACAACCTGGCCGAGGGCCTCAACCAAGCCAGCCGCGAACAGCAACAAACCATTGCCCAGTTGATCCAGACCCGCGAGGAAGCGGAGCGTGCGAACAACGCCAAGTCGGATTTCCTGGCGATGATGAGCCACGAGCTGCGCACGCCCATGAACGGTGTGCTGGGCATGCTGCAACTGCTGGAAACCACCGAGATGACCGAAGAGCAGACCGAGTACGCGGCGCTGGCCTCTGAGTCTACCGAGCACCTGCTCAAGGTGATCAACGATATCCTCGACTTCTCGCGCATTGAGCGTGCCGCATTGGAACTGGAACATATTTCCTTCAACCTGGCAGACCTGATCAATAGTTGCGCCCAGGCCTTCCAGCACAGCGCCCAGCAGCGTGGCCTGACCCTGGAGTTGCTGATTCCCACCGGCATGGAAACCCTGCGGGTGCGGGGTGACCCAACGCGTATCCGACAGGTGCTGGTCAACCTGATCGGTAACGCGTTGAAATTTACCGAACATGGCAGCGTGACCGTCGAGCCCCATTGGCAAACCCTGGACAACGAACTGGTCTGGTTCACCTGCACGGTGCGCGACAGCGGTATTGGCATTTCTGCCGAACGCCTGGAGCTGATGTTCGATGCGTTCCAGCAGGCAGACAGTTCCATTTCAAGACGTTACGGCGGCACCGGCCTGGGGCTGCCAATTGCGCGCACCCTGGCCGAGCGCATGGGCGGCACCCTGCGGGCCCGCAGCGAAGAAGGCCGGGGCTCGGTGTTTACCCTGGAAATCCCGCTGGCCATCGACCAGCAACAGGTGCCGGCCGTCGCTCCAGACGCCCTTGGCAAAACCAACGCCGGCGACGGACGCCACGTGTTGCTGGTGGAAGACAACCCGGTCAATCGCACAGTGGTCGAAGCAATGTTGCGCAGCCTGGGTTTTGAAGTCAGTTTGGCCACCGATGGCGCCGAGGCGATCCGCAGCGCCGAGAGCCTGATTTTTACCGCCATCCTGATGGATTGCCGCTTGCCGTTGATCGACGGCTACGAAGCCACCCGACAGATTCGCCAACTGCCCGGCTGCGCCGAGCTGCCGATCATTGCCCTGACGGCCAATGCGTTGCAGGGTGACCGCGAAGCTTGCCTGGCAGCCGGAATGAACGATTACCTGGCCAAGCCGTTCAAACGCACGGATTTGCAGGAAATCCTGCAGCGCTGGGTGCAATAGCGCCGCGCCATCAGCCAACTCTGACTGGCGTGAAAGACGAAAGTGCGGCAGTCTTAGGCACCCGAACGGGCCGATAAACAGGCCCGGTTTAAAATTTCAGTGAACAAGTGTACATTCAGTACCTTGCCGCTGTGACTTTCACTACAACGCAATAGTCTATGTGTAGGCTGCCGCTATGAGGCATGAACGCTTCATTCGGTTCGGGAAGATTTGCCCTACCCTGCCGCATGGGATTATTGAGGAGCTCGCATGACCAAACAAAACGCCTTTACTCGGGAAGACCTGCTGCGCTGCAGTCGCGGTGAGCTGTTCGGCCCTGGTAACGCGCAACTGCCCGCCCCGAACATGCTGATGGTGGATCGCATCACCCATATCAGCGAAGAGGGTGGCAAGTACGGCAAAGGTGAATTGGTCGCCGAGCTGGATATCACCCCGGACCTCTGGTTCTTCGCCTGCCATTTCGAAGGTGACCCTGTGATGCCGGGCTGCCTGGGCCTCGATGCCATGTGGCAACTGGTCGGTTTCTACCTGGGCTGGCAAGGCCTGCCGGGCCGCGGCCGCGCCCTGGGTTCGGGCGAAGTGAAGTTCTTTGGCCAGGTCCTGCCGAGCGCCAAGAAAGTCACCTACAACATTCAAATCAAGCGCGTCCTCAAGGGCAAGCTGAACCTGGCCATCGCCGACGGTTCGGTGACTGTCGACGGTCGCGAGATCTATACTGCCGAAGGCCTTCGGGTCGGCGTATTCACTTCCACTGACAACTTTTAAGGGTTATCCGCATGCGCCGCGTCGTTATCACTGGTCTGGGCATCGTTTCTTGCCTGGGCAATGACAAAGAGACCGTCACCGCTAACCTGCGTGCAAGTCGCCCTGGCATCCGCTTCAACCCGGAATATGCCGAAATGGGTCTGCGTAGCCAGGTTTCCGGCTCCATCGACCTGCCCCTCGAAGAACTGATCGATCGCAAGATCTATCGCTTCGTCGGCCACGCTGCCGCCTATGCCTACCTGGCCATGAAAGACGCGATCGCCGACTCCGGCCTGAGCGAAGACCAGGTGTCGAACGTACGTACCGGCCTGATCGCCGGCTCCGGCGGCGCATCGACCCTCAACCAGATGGAAGCGCTGGACATCCTGCGCGAAAAAGGCGTGAAGCGCGTTGGCCCGTACCGTGTCACGCGGACCATGGGCAGCACCGTTTCGGCTTGCCTGGCCACGCCGTTCGCGATCAAGGGCGTGAACTACTCGATTTCCTCCGCGTGCGCCACAAGCGCCCACTGCATCGGGACTGCCGTTGAGCAGATCCAGTTGGGCAAACAGGACATCGTGTTCGCTGGCGGCGGTGAAGAAGAACATTGGAGCCAGTCGTTCCTGTTCGACGCCATGGGCGCGCTGTCCACCCAGTACAACGACACCCCGGAAAAAGCCTCCCGTGCCTACGACGCCAAGCGTGACGGTTTCGTCATCGCCGGCGGTGGCGGCATGGTGGTGGTCGAGGAGCTGGAACACGCCCTGGCCCGTGGCGCGAAGATCTACGCGGAAATCGTTGGCTACGGCGCAACATCCGATGGCTACGACATGGTTGCGCCAAGCGGCGAAGGTGCCATCCGCTGCATGCAGATGGCAATGGCCACCGTGGATACCCCAATCGACTACCTGAACACCCATGGCACCTCGACTCCGGTCGGTGATGCCAAGGAAATGGAAGGCGTGCGTGCGGTATTCGGCGACAAGGCTCCAAAGATCAGCTCCACCAAGAGCCTGTCCGGTCACTCCCTGGGCGCTGCCGGCGTTCACGAAGCGATCTACTGCCTGCTCATGATGGAAGGCAACTTCATGGCCGGCTCGGCCAACATCGACGAGATTGATCCGGTTGTAGCCGATATGCCGATCCTGACCAAGACCGTTGAAAACGCCAAGATCGACACCGTGATGAGCAACAGCTTCGGCTTCGGTGGCACCAACGCCACCCTGGTACTGAAACGCTGGCAGGGCAAGTAAGCCCCGCAGGCTGAGTCACCTGAAAAAGCCCCGACTGGTTCGGGGCTTTTTTATGGGTGAACGGAAACCGAGGCGCCTGCTTCGCACCGGTCAAGGCAAAAAACGCAGTATCAGGGTGTGACGCCATTGCGAGGCGACTTGGGCAGTATCGCCAGGAAATTATCCCGCGCCACCTTGCGGGCCACGTCCTCGGGCAACGCATCGAGAAACGGGTCGAAGCGGCGCATTTCCTTGCCCAGTTTATTGAAGCGCCCGACCACGTCGGAACCGAGCATAAAGCGCTCCGGGAAGCGCTCCACCAACTTCACCCATTCCGGCCGAGGCTGACCTGCCTCATCCAGCAGGTAGGGCCTGAGCATGCTCCAGGACAGGTCGATATACAGGTTGGGGTACGCCTCGAGCATGCGGTTCAAGGTGGGCAGCAAAAAGTCCATCTGCACCTGATGCCGGTGGATTTCCTTGCTCGTGCCGGCATGGGCCCAGATAAAGCGTGTGTGTGGGTGGTTGCGCAACGGCTCCTCGACTTCCGCGAGATACAGCGGATTACGCTCGCGCTTGGAGGTGATGTTGGAGTGCAGCATCACCGGCAGGTCGTTTTCGGCAGCCAGGTGATAGATACGCGTCATCGCTTCGTTGTTGGCGCGGGGCGTGTCACCGGAGGTCAGGGCGGTGAGGTCGTCGTGACGGGTGAACACTTCACCGATGCCCTGCCACAGCCCGGGGTTGAGATCGAGCATGCGCTGGATGTGGGCAGCGGAGTTCTTGTCGTTGGGATTGAAGCCGGCCAGGAACGGATGAAAGTGTTGGCGTTGCTCGGGTGCCAGCTTATTGACCGCTGCCGCGACAATCACATCGGTAGCACTGTACCAATAGGCATCGGCGTCATCACCGGCGTAGTAGCGCGGGCGCTTGGGCTCGTCTTCGTGCCATTTCTTGGCCACGGGGATACCGGAAATCATCACATGCTCGATGCGGTTTTCGGCCATCGCCTTGAGCAGTTTGTCCATGCCTGCCGTTTCCTGGAAAAAATCCACATAGTGCAGGTGCGCGTCACTGTAGACATAGTCGCGCGCCTGCGCGGCAAGGCTGCTGGCAGCGAGTAACAAGGCAAGACTCAGGCGGGTCCGAAGCACGGTAACACCTCAATTAGGCTAATACGGGTAGACCTTGCGCCAGTCATCCCGGTTCAGCACGGAAAAACGGGAACACTCGGGCGCCAGCATGCTCTATAACTGCATGACCTTCATCCTGCCCTCTCGTGAGGTTCGCCATGCCTGTTACCGTCAATACACTGAACGCTGAAAACTTCCGTCACAGCGTCAATATCAACAACCACGAGCTGTTTACCGACCTGCCCAAGAGCCTGGGTGGCGACGACTCGGCGCCCTCCCCCCACGATTATTTCGATGCTGCGCTGGCGTCATGCAAAGCCTTGACGGTCAGGCTTTACGCGCAGAAGAAAGATATCCCGCTCACCGGCGTGACCGTTGAAGTCACCCACGACGCCGCCGAAGAGCAAAAAGGCAAATACAAACTCAGCGTCAAATTGACCCTCAAGGGTGTACTGAGCGATGAGCAGCGCGAGGAGCTGCATCGTGTCGCGGACAAGTGCCCGGTACACAAGCTGATGACCACCGCCGAAATCAGCATTGAGACGAAATTATCGGAAGGTGCCTTCAGCGCATAGCACCAACTTCCCATCGAGCGGGTTATGCTCAGCCGCATCCAACCCGCTCAGACAGGGATGCCCCATGACCACCCTCACCGTGATCCGCCCCCACGCCGAAGATGTCGAAGGCCAGCCGATCCTGCGCCCGCTGCCCTCACGCGAATGCCGCAGCGTCGGGCCCTTTGTGTTTTTCGACCATATGCTGCCGACCCGCTATGCACCAGGCACGGGCATGAATATCCGCCAGCACCCGCATATCGGCCTGTCCACCCTCACCTATCTGTTTGAAGGCGCCTTGCAGCACAAGGACAGCCTCGGCTCAGATCAGGTGGTGCAAGCCGGTGATGTGAGCTGGATGACCGCGGGGAGCGCGATTGCCCATGTCGAGCGTACCCCCGAAGCGCTCAAGAGCAGTGGTTTCAGCCTGCATGGCCTGCAAGTATGGCTGGCCTCACCCAAGGACCACGAGACCGGGCCTGGCCATTACAGCCATCACCCGGCGGCGAGCTTGCCGATGAGCGATAACCTCGGCGTGCAGGTGCGCCTGATCGCGGGTGATGGCTTCTGCCTCAAGTCTCCGGTGCCGGTGCTATCGCCGACGTTATATGCCGAGGTGCGGATGCAGACGGCTACCACGTTATTGCTCCCCGATGAGCATGAGGAACGCGCGGTGTATGTGCTGGAAGGTGATGCGCAGCTCGACGGAGAGCCGCTGGCAGTGCATAGCCTGGTGGTATTGCCGCCAGGGCAAGAGATGACACTGTTTGCCGAGACCGATTGCCATGTGATGGTGTTTGGTGGGGCGCCGCTGGATGGGCCGCGGCGGATCAACTGGAATTTCGTGGCGAGCGATCCGGCGATGATCGAGCAGGCACGGCAGCGGTGGGCGGCTGGGGATTGGCCGACGGTGCCGGGGGAGTCAGAAAGAATTGAGTTGCCTGTGAAATAGTCATCGCCGTAACCACGATGCGAAGCGAGCCGCTCTTGAACTTGATCTTGATCTGCTTTTGATCTCAGGCGCCCCGTTAAACCACGCTGGCCGGAATTCGACAAGGATTTGGGGGGTAAACCGGCAGGGATGCCGGTTTAGCCGCCCCGCGCCATGGATGGCGCGTGGCGGCGCCCCCCCCAAATACATGTCGGATTACGGGCACACCGAGCCTAAGCGAGGTGCCGAGTGGTGGGGCAAGAGCGTTTGGTTACTTTGCGCTTTTCAAAGTGACCCGCTGTAAAAGCGGAACCAATAGTGGCCGTTACCTAAACAATGGATATGTACTCTGCTTAAACCAAGACCCCGGTCGGCTCTAAGGCCGCCATCGGGGGCCCCTCCCACAAGGGATCTGCGCTTAACCGACTGGCATTAGGGCAAGCCCGCTCCCACATTTGCACCGCTCGGCATCAGTTGGATCCCCGTCGTCTGCCAGACCATCGCGGGAGCAAGCGCCCTCGTCACGGATCAGGGCCACGCCAGAGCTGTGTAGATACCCATGCCCCGATGAGGCCCGAACAGGCGCTGAAAAATCAGCCCTTGAACACTTCATCCAACAAGTTATGCATCGACTGGAACGCCCGTGCAGCGGTCTTGGCATCGTACATCATCTTGCCCGGCACATTGGCCTCAGGGTCGGTGAAGGAATGCACCGCGCCACCGTAGCTCAGCAACTGCCAATCCACACCCGCCGCGCTCATTTCATCTTCGAACGCCGGCAGTTGTTCTTTGGGCACCAACGGATCGGAAGCACCGTGCAAGACCAGCACCGAGCCCTTGATATTCTTCGCATCCGCCGGATTTGGCGTATCAAGGGTGCCGTGGAACGAGATCGCTGCCTTGAGCGGTGCCCCAGTACGCGCCAACTCCAAAGAGCAGCAACCGCCGAAGCAGAAACCGAAGGTCGCCAGCTTCGACGTATCGACGGCCGCCTCGGTCTGGCCCTGCAACTGCTCAAAGGCCGATTGCATGCGCTTGTTCAGCAGCGCGCGATCATTTTTCAGCGGCATCATCGCCGCACCGGCTTCATCGCCATTGCTTGGACGCACGGTTTGCCCGTAGAGGTCGGCAATCAGCACTACGTAGCCTTTGCTGGCGACACGCTTGGCGATCTCCTCGGCGCCTGCACTCACCCCCATCCAGTTCGGTGCCATAAGCAAGCCCGGCAGCGGGCCCTTGTGGCTGGCATCGAACGCCAGGCGGCTTTCATAAGACTGGCCATCAATCTGATAGACCACGGAACGTACAGTGACTTGGCTCATCATTTTCCCCAATTTAGATGGATTGACGATGCCCCCTGTAGGAGCGAGCTTGCTCGCGAAAAACGTGAGATCACCGCGTTCATTCAGCATTTGCGCGTTATCGTTGACGTTCTTCGCGAGCAAGCTCGCTCCTACAGTAGAGCCAGAACGAAAAAACCCGCCGAAGCGGGTTTTTCTACGCGGGTATTAAACCGACAGTTCAACCAACAGCTTGTTCAGACGGCGCACATAGGCGGCTGGATCTTTCAGGCTGTCGCCGGCTGCCAGGGCGGCTTGGTCGAAGAGAATGTGCGATAGATCGCCAAAACGCTCTTCGCTCTGCTCGCCATCGAGTTTCTCGATCAGCGGGTGAGCCGGGTTGAATTCGAAGATAGGCTTCGAATCCGGCACTTTCTGGCCGCTGGCCTCGAGGATCTGGCGCATCTGCATGCCCAGGTCCTGCTCGCCGATGGCCAGGATCGCCGGGGAGTCGGTCAGGCGATGGGAAACCCGTACTTCACTGACCGCATCCCCCAGGGACGCCTTGATCCGCTCAACCAGGCCTTCTTTGGACTTGGCGACTTCCTCGGCTTCTTTCTTCTCTTCCTCGGAGTCCAGGTTACCCAGGTCCAGGTCACCACGGGCGACGTCAACGAAGGATTTGCCGTCGAACTCGGTAAGATAGCTCATCAGCCACTCATCGATACGGTCGGTCAGCAGCAGCACTTCGATGCCTTTCTTGCGGAAGACTTCCAGGTGCGGGCTGTCCTTGACGGCTTCGTACTTCTCGCCGGTCAGGTAGTAGATCTTGTCCTGACCTTCCTTGGCACGGGCCAGGTATTCGGCCAGTGACACGACCTGCTCTGCATCACTGCCTTGAGTCGAAGCAAAACGCAGCAAGCCGGCGATTTTTTCCTTGTTGGCGAAGTCTTCCGCCGGGCCTTCCTTCATCACCTGACCGAAGTTCTTCCAGAAGCTCTTGTATTGCTCAGGCTCGTTCTTCGCCAGTTTTTCCAGCATGTCGAGCACGCGCTTGGTCAGCGCAGACTTCATGGAGTCGATGATCGGGTCTTTCTGCAGGATTTCCCGCGACACGTTCAACGACAAGTCGTTGGAGTCGACCACACCCTTGATAAAGCGCAGGTACAGCGGCAGGAAGGATTCGGCCTGGTCCATCACGAACACGCGCTGCACATACAGCTTCAGGCCTTTGGGCGCTTCACGCTGGTACAGGTCGAACGGAGCACGAGCCGGCACATAGAGCAACGAGCTGTATTCCAGCTTGCCTTCGACCTTGTTGTGGCTCCAGCTCAGCGGGTTTTCGTAGTCGTGACCGATGTGTTTGTAGAACTCCTGGTATTCCTCGTCCTTGATCTCGGTACGCGGGCGGGTCCACAGGGCGCTGGCGCGGTTGACGGTTTCCCACTCCTCGGCCGGCTTTTCTTCGCCTTCGGCAGCGGTGTGCTCCTTGGGCAATTCGATCGGCAATGCAATATGGTCGGAGTATTTCTTGATGATGTTGCGCAGGCGCCAGCCATCGGCGAATTCGTCTTCACCGGATTTCAGATGCAGCACGATGCGGGTACCGCGGTCAGCCTTATCAATGGTGGCGATTTCGAACTCACCCTCACCTTTGGAAGCCCAGTGCACCCCTTCGCTGGCGTCGAGCCCGGCACGACGGCTGAACACTTCGACCTTGTCGGCAACGATGAAGGCCGAGTAGAAACCCACGCCGAACTGGCCGATCAGGTGCGAATCTTTTTTCTGGTCACCCGAGAGGTTCTTCATGAAATCCGCAGTGCCGGATTTGGCGATGGTACCCAGATGGGTAACCGCCTCTTCACGGCTCATGCCGATACCGTTGTCTTCGAGGGTGACGGTCTTGGCGTCTTTGTCGTAGCTCACACGGATTTTCAGTTCCGCGCCACCTTCCAGCAACTCCGGCTTGGACAGGGCTTCGAAACGTAATTTGTCGACAGCGTCAGAGGCGTTCGAGATCAATTCGCGAAGGAAGATTTCCTTGTTGGAATACAGCGAATGGATCATGAGGTGCAGCAGTTGCTTCACCTCGGTCTGGAAGCCCAGGGTTTCCTTTTGAGTTTCCACACTCATGGTCATCAAACTCCAATTGGATGGCAATGGCCGCGCCCTTGAGGGTTGGCGGCGGGTTGTCATCAAAGTTGGGGGCTAAGACCAGGATTTCAAGGGCGGGCCAGATCCTCAATCTTGAAATGTGCGCGGGCGGTGGCAATCGGTTCGGCCGGGGTGCTCTGCCACGCGGTGATCGCCACATTCGCCACACGGCGACCCTGGCGCCATACCTGGCATTTGGCGTAGGTGTCGCGAAACTGGCCGGCGCGCAGGTAATCCAGGGAGAAGTCGATAATCTTCGGCAGGCTCGGAGCGCCGGTAGACACCAGCAGGTGCATCGCCGCCGACAGCTCCATGAAGCCGGCGATCACCCCGCCATGTAATGCCGGCAATATCGGGTTACCAATATTGTCCTTGTTGGCCGGCAGCCGAAACAGCAGCTCATCCCCCAACCGGGTGCATTCGACACCGATCAGCTTGGCATAGGGCACCAAGTCTAGAAGTGCGTCGTAATTGCCGCGAGCGAGGGCCTGCTCCAGGCGGGTCTTGAACCTATGGGTCATGCCTGGTCTCCACTGATCGTGCTACCCAGCCCCTGCGTGCCTCTAAGACGCTTGCCCATGCGCATGAACGTGCCCACCACATGGGCGATGGGCTGTTGCGGGTCGTCCTGGTAAGCCACACCCCGGGTAAAGATCACATCAGTGGTGACCCGATAGCATTGGGCAAAGCCATAGACCGGCTTATGAGGCTCGGCCGGGTGCATGTAGTCGATACGCAGGTCCAGGGTCGGGCACACCTCGAATTCGGCTAATACGCACAGGGTGGCCATGCCGCAGGCCGTGTCCATCAAGGAAGTCAGCGCGCCACCATGGATCACTCCGGAGAGGGGGTCACCGACGATATGCGCGCCGTAAGGCAGCACGAGGGTCATGCCCTCCTCACTGGCCGCATGCACGGCAACACCCAGCACCTGGCAGTGGCGCAGCGCCGAAACAAAGCGTGCGGCACGCTCTAACAAGGGGTTTTCGGTCATTGATTTTAGACTCTTATTAGTGTGAACCCGGCGGACTGAAAACGCCGAAAAAAAGTTTCTGTGCGAAAACGTATATATATCTGTGGGATAAAAGGAACTAATGCTGGCCCATTAGGCTCGAAAGGCCAGTAGATATCTTCAATAAGGAGAAACACCCCATGCGCAAGACATTAGCTATTTCCATGATGCTGGCCGCTGCCCTCGGCCTGGCTGCCTGCGACAAGAAATCCGAAGACAAAGCCCAAGACGCTGCTGCCCATAAAGAGCAAGCTCAGCAAGACATGGCTAAAGCACAGGATAAAGTGAACGACGCTGCGAAAGAAAACGCCGATGCTGCCAAAGCTCAGGCTGAAGCTAACGAAGCTGCCGCAAAAGAAGCTGCACCTGCCGCACCAGCAGAGCCTGCCAAGCCTTAATAGGCTGGTCTGATTCCGCAAAAAAAAAGCCCGCTTAGATAGCGGGCTTTTTTTGTCTGCTTATTTTGCGCCGGGCACAGGCGTAATCAGAGTGCGGCCTCTTTGACCGACTCCGGCGCAGACATATCGGTCGGGGTATAGACCATCACTTGCAGCACCGCAGAATGAAATTCTCGGTGATAAAGCACCAGCACCACCCCGCTGCTCATCAACATGAACAGCCAAGGGCTGACAAACCAGGCCAGCATGGTCATACCGAAATAATAAGAACGCAGCCCAAGGTTGAATTGATTGGCCGCCATGGAAATTACCCGTGCCGCCCGGGACGCGAACGCCTTGCGCTCCTGTTCCAAAACCTGCCGCTCACCGATCATCGGCGCCGACCCCACCAGCACCGCCGCAAAGTTGTACTGGCGCATACACCAACTGAAGGTAAAAAACGCATAGACAAATACCAGTGCCAGGCAAAGCAATTTGATCTCCGACATCCCGCGGGACGCCTGCTGCACCATGGGAATGTCCGCCAGCAACGACACCGCCCGTTCGGAAGCGCCGAGCACAGTGAGAATACCGGCAAGGATGATCAAGGTGCTGGAGGCAAAGAACGAGGCATTGCGTTCCAGGTTGCCGATCACGCTGGCGTCGGCGATGCGGTTATCGCGCAATAGCATGCGGCGCATCCAGTCTTCGCGGTACAGATGCAACACGCTGGCCAGACACGCAGTGTCACGGGCTTTCCAGGTGGCGTAACGGGTGTAGCCGCCCCAGCAGATAACAAACCAGAGTGCGGCGAGCAAGTGAGCTTGGTTGGTTTCAACGAACGACATGCAGGTCCTATTACATGAGAGGGTGTGGCGAATGCGGTAAACTTTGAGCGAGGGCAAACCCTCCTTCCACTCTTACCGGGTTACAACTTTAGAAATATGTAACCTCATACGCATAAAAAATGCCCCGTATCGATTGATACGGGGCATTTCAATACAGCCTCAAACAATCCGTTATGCGATGGCTTCGCTACGCTTGCCGAGCAGACGGTCGACCACCACTGCCACGACCAGGGTCATCACCGAGGGCACCAGCCAGGCCAGGCCTTGCTCGCTCAGCGGCAAGTGTGTCAGTTGCGCTGGCATCCAATCCGCCAGACCCGCCCCCTTGAGAGCGTCGATGCAGCCAAAGATAAACGACACCAGCATTACCGGTCCGACAATACGCCCTTGCTCCTGCCAGAAATCCTTACAGAAGCTCAGCGCCACCAGCACGATGCACGGCGGGTAGATGGCAGTAAGTACCGGAATCGAGAAGGCGATCAGCTTGGTCAGGCCCAGGTTGGACACGAACAACGAGAACACTGCCAGGATTACTACCAGGGTCTTGTAGGACAGCGGCAGGATCTTGCTGAAGTACTCGGCGCAGGCGCAGGTCAGGCCTACGGCGGTGACCAGGCACGCCAGGGAAATCAGCAGGGCAAGGAAGCCGCTGCCCAGGGAGCCGAACGTGTGTTGCACGTAGGCGTGCAGTACCGCTGCCCCATTGCTGGCACCGGCGGCGACCGCATGGCTGCCCGAGCCCAGGCGGAACAGGCTGACGTACACCAGCGCCAGGCCCACGCCGGCTATCAGCCCGGCAATGATCGCGTAACGGGTGATCAACTTGGGCGATTCGACACCCCGGGAGCGGATCGCGTTGACGATCACGATGCCGAACACCAGGGCACCCAGGGTATCCATGGTCAGGTAGCCGTTGATAAAACCTTGGGAGAATGGCGCGGCGACGTATTCCGTGGTGGCAACCCCCACTTCACCGGCCGGCAAGGCAAACGCGGCGATACCGAGGATGGCCAGGGCGATAATCTTCAGCGGTGCGAGGAAACGACCTACCGTGTCCAACAACCGGCCTGGATACAACGAGACAAAGAACACCACCAGGAAATACACAGAGCTGTAGAGGAACAGCGCCAACGGACTTTCACCGGTCAACGGCGCAAGACCCACTTCAAATGACACCGTCGCCGTACGCGGGGTCGCGAACAGCGGCCCTACCGCCAGGTACGCAGCCGCCGCCAGCAGGCCACCGGCGATCTTGCCAATTGGGCTGCTCAGCGCATCCATGCCGCCACCGACCTTGGCCAACGCGATCACAGTGACCACCGGCAAACCGACCGCAGTGATCAAGAAGCCCAGCGCCGCCATCCAGACATGGGGCCCCGACTGCAAGCCAACGATAGGCGGGAAGATGATGTTGCCGGCGCCCACGAACAGGGCAAAGGTCATAAAGCCCAACGCCAGGATATCCTGGCTTTTCAACACTTTCATTTGAGGAAATACCACACTACTGAATCGGAATTTAGAGAGGGCTTCCCTATGGATGAGGGAAATGCTGCCGGCCCTGATGGGGGCTGACCGTACCAGCGCGCAGCTTCCTTTTGGGATGCGGACGCATAAAGAGGCGGCTAGGGTACAGAATTAGGCTGACAAACGCACTGTTGCGGGGCGCTCTGTCCGATAAGCGACATTTGAATGTCGCGTTTTCATACTTAATTTGCCCATACAGTTTTTTGTAGGAGCGAGCTCGCTCGCGAAAAACCCACAGGCGCCGCGTTCATTCAGGCAGCACGCGTTATCGTTGACGTTTTTCGCGAGCAAGCTCGCTCCTGCAGAAGGGCCATATCGCAGACACAGAATGCACAAAGGCCACCCGAAGGTGGCCTTTGTGTGGTGAAGCGTCAGCTAAGCGCGAGGCTTACTTGACAGCCCAACCAGTCAGCTCGGCCAGGGCCTTGCCGATGTCTGCCAGCGAACGCACGGTTTTAACACCTGCGTCTTGCAGAGCAGCGAATTTCTCGTCTGCAGTGCCTTTGCCGCCAGAGATGATTGCGCCAGCATGGCCCATGCGCTTGCCCGCAGGGGCAGTCACACCGGCGATGTAGGAAACAACCGGCTTGGTCACGTGTGCCTTGATGTAGGCAGCCGCTTCTTCTTCGGCCGAACCGCCGATCTCACCGATCATCACGATCGCTTCGGTCTTCGGGTCTTCCTGGAACAGCTTCAGGATGTCGATGAAGTTCGAACCTGGGATCGGGTCACCGCCGATGCCGACGCAAGTCGACTGACCGAAACCGGCGTCAGTGGTCTGCTTCACAGCTTCGTAGGTCAGGGTGCCGGAACGGGAAACGATACCGACTTTACCTGGCAAGTGAATGTGACCTGGCATGATGCCGATCTTGCATTCGCCTGGGGTGATCACGCCTGGGCAGTTAGGGCCGATCAGGACTACGCCCAGCTCGTCGCACTTAACTTTAGCGTCCAGCATGTCCAGGGTAGGAATGCCTTCGGTGATGCACACGATCAGCTTGATGCCGCCGAATGCCGCTTCCAGGATCGAGTCCTTGCAGAAAGGAGCTGGAACGTAGATCACGCTGGCGGTGGCGCCAGTGGCTTCTACTGCTTCTTTCACGGTGTTGAACACGGGCAGGCCCAGGTGCTCGGTGCCGCCTTTGCCTGGTGTTACGCCGCCAACCATCTGGGTGCCGTACTCGATGGCTTGCTGGGTGTGGAAACTACCTTGCGAACCGGTAATACCCTGGCAGATAACTTTGGTGTCTTTATTGATCAGGACGCTCATTACTTGCCCTCCGCAGCTTTGACAACTTGTTGAGCAGCGTCGGTCAGGCTGGTAGCCGCGATGATGTTCAAACCGCTTTCTGCCAGTACTTTAGCGCCCAGTTCAGCGTTGTTACCTTCAAGGCGCACAACAACCGGGATTTTGACGCCGACTTCTTTCACTGCACCGATGATGCCTTCGGCAATCATGTCGCAACGAACGATGCCGCCGAAGATGTTGACCAGTACTGCAGCGACGTTGGAGTCGGACAGGATGATCTTGAACGCTTCGGTAACGCGCTCTTTGGTAGCGCCACCACCTACGTCGAGGAAGTTGGCTGGCTTGCCGCCATGCAGGTTGACGATGTCCATGGTACCCATGGCCAGGCCAGCACCGTTGACCATGCAACCGATGTTACCTTCCAGGGCTACGTAGTTCAGTTCGAACTTGGCAGCGTGCGCTTCGCGCGGATCGTCTTGCGACGGATCGTGGAAAGTCTTCAGCTTAGGCTGACGGTACATGGCGTTGGCGTCGATGTTGATCTTGGCGTCGAGGCAGTGCAGATCGCCGTCAGCCTTGATCACCAGCGGGTTCACTTCCAGCAGGGCCAGATCGTGATCCTGGAACAGTTTGGCCAGACCTACGAAGATCTTGGCGAACTGGGCAACTTGCTTGCCTTCCAGGCCCAGCTGGAAAGCCAGTTCACGACCCTGGAATGGCTGGGCGCCAACCAGTGGATCGATAGTGGCTTTCAGGATTTTTTCTGGGGTTTCGTGAGCGATTTTCTCGATGTCCACGCCACCTTCGGTGGAAGCCATGAATACGATGCGACGGCTCGAACGGTCAACGACAGCGCCCAGGTACAGCTCTTTAGCGATATCAGTGCACGATTCAACCAGGATCTTGGTGACTGGCTGGCCATTGGCATCAGTCTGGTAAGTTACCAGACGCTTGCCCAGCCACTGCTGTGCGAAGGCCTTGGCGTCTTCTTTGCTGCGAACCAGCTTGACGCCGCCCGCTTTACCGCGACCACCGGCGTGGACCTGGGCTTTGACCACCCACTCGCTGCCGCCGATTTTGTCGCAAGCTTCTGCTGCTGCTTCCGGGGTGTCTACTGCGTAGCCCTTGGAAACTGGCAGGCCGTATTCAGCGAACAGCTGCTTACCCTGATACTCGTGAAGATTCATGCTTTTTACCGTCTTCGTTAGGTACTGCGCATTCGGCGCTGCGCTCATTATGAGTGCCGCGCCACCTGTGACTGCTGCTTGCGCAACCTGCGGGGCTTATGGCCCGTAAAGCTGCGCAAGGCTGCGTCCAGCGGATATTCCGCGGTGAGTCTTGCGCGCAAGGCTCACGACGGGCAACTCCGCCGTGGTTTCTTATTATCTCGCTTAGCGCTTCTTCTTGTTGGCGATGTGGATGGCACCGCCATTCACTGCCAACGCGGCTTCATGCAGCGCTTCGGACAGGGTCGGATGGGAGAAGACCATCATGCCGATGTCCTCGGCACTGGTGCCGAATTCCATGCCGATCGCGCCCTGCTGAACCAGTTCTGCAGCGCTTGGGCCAATCACGTGGACGCCCAGTACGCGGTCAGTCTTGGCATCAGCGATGACCTTGACAAAACCACCGGTGTCGTTGGCTGCCATTGCACGGCCAGAAGCGGCGAACGGGAAGGTGCCGACGTTAACTTCAACACCTTCGTTTTTCAACTGCTGTTCGTTCTTGCCGACCCATGCAATTTCCGGGTGGGTGTAGATAACCGATGGAATCAGGTCGTAGTTCATCTGGGTCTTGTGGCCCTTGATGCGCTCGACAACCATGATGCCTTCTTCGGAAGCCTTGTGCGCCAGCATCATGCCGCGAACCACATCACCGATGGCGTAAACACCTGGAACAGCGGTAGAGCAATGATCATCGACATGGATGAAGCCACGTTCGTCGATCTCTACACCGCTGTCGGAAGCCAGCAGGTCGTTGGTCACCGGACGGCGGCCAACAGCCACGATCAGCTTGTCGAAGGTGATGGTCTGCTCGCCATCCTTGTCGGTGTAGGTCACCACGACTTCTTCGCCGTTGACCTTGGAGCCAGTCACGCGAGCGCCGAGCTTGATGTCCAGACCTTGCTTGGTCAGGGTTTTCAGCGCTTCTTTGGACACGGCGGTGTCGGCAGCCAGCAGGAACGTGTCCAGGGCTTCCAGCACGGTGACCTTGGAACCCAGGCGGGACCAGACCGAACCCAGCTCCAGGCCGATCACACCGGCGCCGATCACGCCCAGGCGCGCAGGCACGGCTTGGAATTCCAGGGCGCCGGTCGAATCAACGATTACGTTCTGGTCAACCGGAGCCGGTGGAATGTCGATTGGGCGCGAGCCTGGGGCCAGGATCACGTTTTCGGCTTCGATGACTTCAACCGAACCGTCCGGCTTGGTGACTTCGACTTTCTTGCCCGCCAGCAGCTTGCCGTGGCCTTGGATGGACGTCACGCCGTTGGCCTTGAACAAGGTGGCAACGCCGGAAGTCAGGCCCTTGACGATGTTGGCTTTGCGACCAACCATGGCAGGAACGTCCATGCGCAGGGTCTCACGGCTGATCCCTTGGATACCGTGAATGGCCAGGCCGTCTTGGGCTTCATGGAATTTCCAGGAGCTGTCCAGCAGCGCCTTGGAAGGAATGCAGCCAACGTTCAGGCAGGTACCGCCCAGCGCCAGCTTGCCTTCCTTGTCGGTGTATTTTTCGATGCAGGCAGTCGAGAGGCCCAGTTGCGCGGCCTTGATGGCGGCAACATAGCCGCCAGGGCCTGCACCAATCACTACAACGTCAAATTTCTGTGTCATGAAAATAGATCCTCTATTTGCGACAAGCTTTTAGCCACAAGCCGCAAGCCAAGCTGCTTTTTCCTACAGCTTGTAGCTCGCAACTTGCGACTGCTTCTATCAGATGTCCAGGAGCAGGCGAGCCGGGTCTTCCAGCAGGTTCTTGATGGTCACCAGGAACGTCACGGCTTCTTTACCGTCGATCAGGCGGTGATCGTAAGACAGTGCCAGGTACATCATTGGGCGGATCACGACCTGGCCATTGATGGCCATCGGACGCTGGATAATGTTGTGCATGCCCAGGATCGCGGCTTGCGGTGGGTTGACGATCGGCGTCGACATCATCGAACCGAAGGTACCACCGTTGGTGATGGTGAAGGTACCACCGGTCATCTCGTCGATGGTCAGCTTGCCGTCACGGGCTTTCTTGCCGAAGCCGGCGATGCCGCCTTCGATTTCAGCCAGGCTCATCAGCTCGGCGTTACGCAGTACCGGAACCACCAGGCCACGGTCGCTGGACACGGCAACGCCGATGTCTGCATAGCCGTGGTAGACGATGTCGCTGCCGTCGATGGAAGCGTTGACAGCCGGGAAGCGCTTCAGCGCTTCGGTGGCCGCTTTGACGAAGAACGACATGAAGCCCAGGCGCACGCCGTTGTGGGACTTCTCGAACAGATCCTTGTACTTCGAACGCAGGGCCATGACTTCGGTCATGTCGACTTCGTTGAAGGTGGTCAGCATCGCCATGTTCGACTGGGCTTCAACCAGGCGCTTGGCCACGGTGGCACGTACACGGGTCATCGGTACACGCTTCTCGGTGCGGTCGCCGGCAGCGAACACCGGAGCAGCGGCAGCAGGAGCAGCAGCCTTGGCAGGTGCGGCAGCCGGGGCGTTTTTCTTGGCTTCAACGGCAGCAACCACGTCTTCCTTGGTCACGCGGCCGTCTTTGCCGGTGCCTTTGATGGAAGCCAGGTTGATACCATTTTCATCAGCCAGTTGACGTGCAGCCGGTGCAGCGATTGGATCTTCGCCACCTGCAGCCGGTGCGGCGGCAGGCGCCGAAGCGGCAGGCGCAGCAGCCGGAGCAGCAGCGGCCGGCGCGGCGGCAGCGCCACCCTCTTCGATCGAGCCCAGCAGTTGGTTGGACAGTACGGTGTCGCCCTCATTGGCACCATCAGCGATTGCACCCAGCACGCCGTCAGCTTCAGCCAGCACTTCGAGTACGACTTTGTCAGTCTCGATGTCAACGATCAGCTCGTCACGCTTGACGGCGTCGCCTGGTTTCTTGTGCCAGGTGGCAACGGTGCCATCGGCAACCGATTCCGGGAATGACGGGGCTTTGATTTCGATAGCCATTATCTGTAGGTCCTTAAAATTCGGTTTCAGTCAGCGCGAAGGCGTTAAACAGTGAAAGCATCTTGCAGCAGTTTTTCCTGCTGCTCGGCGTGCATCGACGCATAACCACAGGCAGGTGCAGCAGAAGCATCACGACCGGCGTACTCCAGGCCCAGGGCCTTGTTGTGGTTGCCGATGCTGCGACGCAGATGATGCTGGCTGCTGTACCAGGCGCCCTGGTTCATCGGTTCTTCCTGACACCACACTACGTTCGTGAGGTTGGTGTAAGGCGCGATGATCTCCATGAGGTCATCTTCCGGGAACGGATAAAGCTGCTCGATACGCACGATAGCAATGTCTTCGCGGCCTTCGGCACGGCGTTTTTCCAGCAGATCGTAGTAGACCTTGCCGCTGCACAGGATCAGGCGAGTGACCTTGGCGGCGTCCAGTGTGTCGATCTCTGGAATCACGGTCTGGAACGAACCTTCGGCCAGGTCTTCCAGGGTCGAGACGGCCAGTTTGTGGCGCAACAGCGATTTCGGCGTGAGTACGACCAGCGGCTTGCGCAGCGGGCGGATCACCTGGCGACGCAGCAAATGGTAGATCTGCGCCGGGGTGGTCGGCACGCACACCTGGATGTTGTGCTCGGCACACAGCTGCAGGTAACGCTCCAGACGGGCCGAGGAGTGCTCCGGACCCTGACCTTCATAACCGTGTGGCAGCAGCATGGTCAAACCGCACAGACGGCCCCACTTGTGCTCGCCGCTGGTGATGAACTGGTCGATTACAACCTGGGCACCGTTGGCAAAATCGCCGAACTGGGCTTCCCAGATCACCAACGCGTTCGGCGTGGTGGTCGAGTAGCCGTATTCGAACGCCAGTACGGCTTCTTCGGACAGGAACGAATCGTACAGGTCGAAACGTGGCTGGCCTTCGTACAGGTGTTGCAACGGAATGTAGGTGGAAGCGTCTTTCTGGTTGTGCAGAACCGCATGACGGTGCGAGAACGTACCACGGCCGATGTCCTGGCCGGTCATGCGGATCGGGTGACCTTCGAACGCCAGGGTCGCGTACGCCATGGTTTCAGCGTAACCCCAGTTGATCGGCAGGCCGCCGGCTTGCATCTTCTGACGATCTTCGTAGATCTTCGCCACCTGGCGCTGAACGACGAAACCTTCGGGAATTTCCAGCAGCTTGGCAGAAAGCTCCTGCAAGGTCTTCAGGTCGAAGGAGGTATCGTGACGCGCAGTCCAGGTGTGGCCCAGGTACGGACGCCAGTCGACGAAAAGCTCCTTGTTCGGTTCCTTGACCAGGCTTTTTACTACATGCAGGCCATTGTCCAGGGCGTTGCGGTATTCGTCGACTTTCGCCTGGACACGTTCATCATCTACCACGCCGGCCTTGGTCAGGCTTTCGGCGTACAGCTCACGAGTGGTGCGCTGCTTGGTGATCTGCTGATACATCAATGGCTGGGTGCCGCTTGGCTCGTCCGCTTCGTTGTGACCGCGACGGCGGTAGCAAACCAGGTCGATCACCACATCACGCTTGAACTGCATGCGGTAGTCGACAGCCAGTTGGGTCACGAACAGCACGGCTTCCGGATCATCGCCATTCACGTGCAGGATCGGCGCCTGGATCATCTTGGCAACGTCGGTGGCGTACTCGGTGGAGCGCGCATCCAGCGGGTTGCTGATGGTAAAGCCGACCTGGTTGTTGATGACGATGTGAACGGTACCGCCGGTCTTGAAGCCGCGAGTCTGCGACATCTGGAACGTTTCCAGGACCACGCCTTGACCGGCGAATGCCGCGTCACCGTGGATGGAAATCGGCAGGACCTTCTCACCGGTGGCGTCGTTACGACGATCCTGGCGAGCACGTACCGAACCCTCGACCACTGGCGAAACAATTTCCAGGTGGGATGGGTTGAACGCCATGGCCAGGTGAACTTCACCGCCGGTGGTCATCACGTTGGACGAGAAGCCCTGGTGGTACTTAACGTCACCGGAACCCAGCTCGACCTTCTTCTTGCCTTCGAACTCGTCGAACAGCTCACGCGGGTTCTTGCCGAAGGTGTTGACCAACACGTTCAGGCGACCACGGTGAGCCATGCCGATAACGACTTCCTTGGTGCCGTAGGAACCGGAACGCTGGATCAGTTCGTCGAGCATCGGAATCAGGCTCTCGCCGCCTTCCAGGCCGAAACGCTTGGTGCCTGGGTATTTGGTGCCCAGGTATTTCTCCAGGCCTTCGGCTGCGGTCACGCGCTCCAGCAAGTGGCTGCGCACATCAGCGGACAATACCGGACGGCCACGCACGCCTTCCAGGCGGTGCTGGAACCAGTGGCGCTGCTCGGAATCGGTGATGTGCGTAAATTCAGCGCCAATGGTGCGGCAATATGTCTGCTGCAACGCTTCGTGAATTTCGCGTAGGCTCGCTTCCTCTTTGCCGATGAACAGGTCGCCGGCACGGAAGGTCGTATCAAGATCGGCATTGGTCAAGCCGTAATGATTGATCGACAGGTCTGCAGGTGCAGGACGCTGCCACAGCCCCAGCGGGTCAAGCTGGGCTGCCTGGTGGCCACGCATACGGTAGGCCTGGATCAGTCGCAGTACTTCAACTTGCTTCTTCTCATGCTCGCTGCTCACGCTGCCGGCGGAAACCGGCTGGGCGCGGCGCTGGTTCTTTGCCAGCAGCACGAACTGATCGCGAATTGTTGCGTGCGATACATCGGTGGCAGCGTTGCCGTCTGAAGACAACGTCTGAAATTTGGTGCGCCATTCTTCTGGCACAGCGTTAGGGTCGTGCAGGTAGAGCTCATAAAGCTCTTCCACATAGGCAGCGTTACCACCTGAAAGATAGCCGCTGTTCCACATGCGCTGCATCACGCTTTCTTGCATGCTTGGTCACCCTCGATTTGGGGACACCACCGGCGAAAACACCGAGTTTGCTTGCAAAAGGCCAAGTGCAGCGACCAAAACAAGCCACTTAGGATCACGCTGATAGTTCGGGTACCAACCCGAATGCCCCTGCTTGTCTCATTTCTTCAAAATAAGAGCCGCGGCTTTGTAAGTCGCTGCTCAAGTTAAAACTACGGCGCCGGTTGAAGCCTGCGCCGCAGCATTTACGGGCACAACGGTCCTGCTATTACTACAACGTCAGTTACACGCCGCTCTGCAGCAGCATGTTACGGATGTGACCAATGGCCTTAGTCGGGTTCAGGCCTTTAGGACATACGTTGACGCAGTTCATGATCCCGCGGCAGCGGAATACGCTGAACGGGTCATCCAGCGAAGCCAGGCGCTCGGACGTCTTGGTGTCACGGCTGTCTGCCAGGAAGCGGTACGCTTGCAGCAGGGCAGCCGGGCCCAGGAACTTGTCCGGGTTCCACCAGAAGGATGGGCACGAAGTCGAGCAGCAAGCGCACAGAATGCACTCGTACAGGCCATCGAGCTTTTCACGCTCTTCCGGGGACTGCAGACGCTCGATGGCCGGAGCCGGCGTGTCGTTCTGCAGGAACGGCTTAACTTTTTCGTATTGCTTGTAGAAGATGCTCATATCGACGACCAGGTCACGGATAACCGGCAAACCTGGCAGAGGACGAACGATCAGCTTGTTACCTTTGACAACAGCGGACAGCGGCGTGATACACGCCAGGCCGTTCTTGCCATTGATGTTCATGCCGTCAGAGCCGCAGACACCTTCACGGCAAGAGCGACGATAGGAGAAACCCTCGTCCTGCTCCTTGATCAGGGCCAGCACGTCCAGCACCATCAGGTCTTTACCACCGGTATCGACCGAGAATTCCTGCATGAACGGCGCGGCGTCCTGATCAGGGTTGTAGCGATAAACACTGACTTTCAACATGGCAGCCACCCTTAGTAAGTCCGAATCTTCGGTTCAAACGTCGGAACCGTCTTCGGCGAGAAGTTCACGGCACGCTTGGTCACGCGCTTGTCACCCGGGAAGTACAGGGTGTGGCACAACCAGTTTTCGTCATCGCGATCTTCAAAGTCTTCACGGGCGTGGGCACCACGGGATTCTTTACGAACCTCGGCGGCGATCGCCGTCGCTTCAGCCACTTCCAGCAGGTTCTGCAGCTCAAGGGCTTCGATACGAGCAGTGTTGAACGCCTGGCTCTTATCGTTGATCTTGACGTTGGCGATACGCTTGCGCAGATCGGCCAGCTGGGCAATGCCCTTCTGCATGTATTCGCCGGTACGGAACACACCGAAGTAGTTCTGCATGCAGTTTTGCAGTTCACGACGCAGGGTTGCCACGTCTTCGCCATCAGTGCGCTCGTTCAGAGCGTTGAGGCGCGCCAGGGCAGCTTCGATGTTGGCGTCGGTGGCGTCATCGTATTCGATGCCGTCGGTCAGCGCTTTTTCCAGGTGCAGGCCGGCAGCGCGGCCGAATACCACCAGGTCGAGCAGCGAGTTGCCGCCCAGGCGGTTGGCACCGTGAACCGATACGCAAGCCACTTCGCCTACCGCGAACAGACCATGAATGATCTCGTCCTGGCCATCGGCGTTCTGGGTGATCGCCTGGCCATGAATGTTGGTCGGCACGCCGCCCATCATATAGTGGCAAGTCGGAACAACCGGCACCGGAGCAACCACCGGGTCAACGTGGGCAAAGGTCTTGGACAGCTCGCAGATACCTGGCAGGCGGCTGTGCAGCACCTCTTCACCAAGGTGATCGAGCTTGAGCAGTACGTGGTCGCCATTCGGGCCACAGCCGTTACCGGCGATGATCTCTTTAACCATCGAACGGGCTACTACGTCACGGCCAGCCAAGTCTTTGGCGTTCGGAGCATAACGCTCCATGAAACGCTCGCCATGCTTGTTGATCAGGTAGCCACCTTCACCACGGCAACCTTCGGTCACCAATACACCGGCGCCGGCGATGCCGGTCGGGTGGAACTGCCACATTTCGATGTCTTGTACCGGTACGCCGGCGCGCAGTGCCATGCCGACGCCGTCACCGGTGTTGATCAGGGCATTGGTGGTCGACGCGTAGATACGACCTGCACCGCCGGTCGCCAGAACAGTAGCCTTGGCGCGGATATAGGTGGTTTCACCGGTTTCGATGCAGATAGCGATCACACCGACGAACTCGCCTTGTGCGTTCTTGACCAGGTCAACCGCGTAGTACTCGTTCAGGAACGTGGTACCGGCTTTCAGGTTGCCCTGGTAAAGGGTGTGCAGCAGCGCGTGACCGGTACGGTCGGACGCGGCGCAGGTACGGGCAGCCTGGCCACCTTTACCGTAGTCCTTCGACTGGCCGCCGAATGGACGCTGGTAGATACGACCTTGCTCGGTACGGGAGAACGGCAGGCCCATGTGGTCCAGCTCGAACACCGCGGCCGGGCCTTCCTGACACATGTATTCGATAGCGTCCTGGTCACCGATGTAGTCGGAACCCTTGACGGTATCGTACATGTGCCAGCGCCAGTCATCGTTCGGGTCGGCGGACGCGATGGCGCAGGTGATGCCACCCTGGGCCGATACGGTGTGGGAGCGCGTCGGGAACACCTTGGTGATCACGGCAGTCTTGTGACCACCCTGGGCCAGCTGCAGCGCAGCGCGCATGCCAGCACCGCCGCCACCAATGATGATGGCGTCGAATGAAATAGTTGGAATGTTAGCCATGAATCAGATACCCCAAAGAATCTGCACACCCCAGACGAAGTAAGCGAACATCGCGACGCCGCATACTGCCTGGAAGAGGAAACGTACTGCAGTCGCGGACTTGCCCAGCGCCATCGGCGTCAGGTAGTCAGTCGCGATGGTCCACATGCCAACCCAGGCGTGAGCGCCCAGGGCTACAAGGGCCAGCAGACTGAAGATTCGCATCGCATTGTGGGAAAACAGGCCATGCCATTGCTCATAGCCAATACCCGGGTTTGCGACGAGGTATCCGATCAGGAAAATGAAATAAGCCGCGAGAACGACCGCAGACACACGCTGTGCCATCCAGTCATAGAGGCCCGAACGCGACAGATTCGTAACGCTGGTTACCATATCCAAACTCCTGCCAGAACGATCAGCACCACGGAAATGGCGATGATGATTTTCGAGCCCAGGCGGCCGCCTTCCAGCGTCTCACCGATGCCCATGTCCATGATCAAGTGGCGCACACCGGCTACCAGGTGATACAGCAGAGAGGACAAGAGGCCCCATGCTACGAACTTGGCCAGCGGGCTGGTCAAGCATGCCTTCACCTCGGCGTATCCTTCCTCGGAACCCAGGGATTTGCTCAATGCATAAAGCATGATGCCCAAGCCCAGGAACAGGATGATGCCGGAAACACGGTGCAGGAACGACGTAACGCCGGTGATGGGGAGTTTGATGGTCCTTAGGTCTAGGTTTACAGGTCGTTGGCTATTCACGGCTTTTTTTCACACTGAAGAGCCCCTAACAATCAGGGCAAAGTTGTTGGGGAGTGCGACTGGTCAGGTAAGCACCACCCAGGGAGTGCGACCCCCAATGAAAGCAAGCCCAAAAGCCCTTGGCGGTCGGTGGCCGAGTATAGACAGTTAGGTTACTAATGACAACGCGCACACCTCACCCTAATAGCTGATTGCGCTGACGGGATAAAAGGCGTAAATGGCAGTCATTTTCGACGAAAAAGTACGGTTAAAGCCTTCTGGCGCAAGACTTTAGGCAAATTGACATCTGGATTTATATCAATATAGTGGTGCGGGCCCTGCGTGGGGGGTCTGTCTGATGATTTGAAGCATAAATAGGAGGCCACATGGCTGACAAAAAAGCGCAGTTGATCATCGAGGGCGCAGCCCCCGTCGAGCTGCCCATTTTAACCGGCACCGTTGGTCCCGATGTTATCGACGTACGGGGCCTGACGGCCACGGGCCGTTTTACTTTCGACCCAGGCTTCATGTCGACCGCGTCCTGCGAGTCGAAGATCACCTATATCGATGGTGATAATGGCATTCTGCTTCATCGCGGTTACCCGATCGAGCAACTGGCTGAACAATCGGACTACCTGGAAACCTGCTACCTGCTGCTAAATGGCGAATTGCCGACAGCCGAGCAGAAAGCCCAGTTCGTCAGCACTGTGAAGAACCACACCATGGTTCACGAGCAGTTGAAGACCTTCTTCAACGGCTTTCGTCGCGACGCCCACCCGATGGCCGTCATGTGCGGCGTCGTTGGCGCCCTGTCGGCCTTCTATCACGACTCCCTGGACATCAATAACCCGCAGCATCGCGAAATTTCCGCGATCCGCCTGGTTGCCAAGATGCCGACCCTGGCCGCGATGGTCTACAAGTACTCCATGGGCCAGCCGATGATGTACCCGCGCAACGACCTGACGTACGCGGAAAACTTCCTGCACATGATGTTCAACACCCCGTGCGAGATCAAACCGATCAGCCCTGTGCTGGCCAAGGCCATGGACCGGATCTTCATCCTCCATGCCGACCACGAGCAGAACGCCTCCACCTCCACCGTACGCCTGGCCGGCTCTTCGGGTGCCAACCCGTTCGCCTGTATCGCCGCCGGCATCGCCGCACTGTGGGGCCCTGCCCACGGCGGTGCGAACGAAGCCGTGTTGACCATGCTCGATGAAATCGGCGATGTTTCCAACATCGACAAGTTCATTGCCAAGGCCAAGGACAAGAACGATCCGTTCAAGCTGATGGGCTTCGGTCACCGGGTCTACAAGAACCGCGACCCACGTGCCACTGTGATGAAGCAGACCTGCGACGAAGTGTTGAAGGAACTGGGCATCAAGAACGATCCGCAACTCGAACTGGCCATGCGCCTGGAAGAGATCGCCCTGACCGACCCGTACTTCATCGAACGCTCGCTGTACCCGAACGTCGACTTCTACTCGGGGATCATCCTCAAGGCGATCGGCATTCCAACCAGCATGTTCACCGTGATTTTCGCCCTGGCGCGGACTGTGGGCTGGATCTCCCACTGGAAGGAAATGCTCTCCAGCCCGTACAAGATTGGCCGCCCGCGCCAGCTGTACACCGGCTACGAGTCGCGTGACATTACCAAGCTGGAAGATCGCAAGTAAGCACTTAAGGGCTTGCCTGTAATGAGAACGGCCTCCCTCAGTGGAGGCCGTTTTTATTTGTGGTGCCTGGTGTGCCGCCATCGGGAGCAAGCCCCCTCTTATCAAACTTCAAATAATCTACTGATTTTAAAGAGTTAAAATTTAGTCTTAACACCGGATATTTTGGAGGCGGCCCAGGTTGCTGCGCGACGGCGCCACGTCGGCGATGTGACCGGGTTGTTGGGTTGTTGGGGCGAGTACATATCCGTTGCTTAGGTAACGGCCACTATAGGTTCCGCCCTTACGGCAGCTCACTTTGCAAAAGCGGCAAAGTAAGCAAAACGCTCTTGCCCCACCACTCGGCCCCTCGCCTAGGCTCGGTGTGCCCTCACTCCGGCTTGAAGCCGTGGGCCGCCGTCATGGGCCATCCCTGGCCCAGGACGGCTAACCCGGCGTCCTGCCGGGTTACCCACGGCTTCAAGCCTGCGTTCGGCCAGCGTGGTTTAACGGGGCGCCTAAGATCAAAAGCAAGATCAAGAGCGACTCGCTACGCATCGCAGATACGCTGGCGGCGCGTCTGCTTTACTGTAGGAGCGAGCTTGCTCGCGAAAAACCTGAGAACGCCGCGTTCTTTCTGGTTTCCCGTGTCATCGTTAACGACCTTCGCGGGCAAGCCCGCTCCCACAGGGGTACGCGCACGCTTCAACGATCAGGTGGGCTATAAGGCCGCCTCGCTGTGTTTTTGATCTCAGGCGCCCCGTTAAACCACGCTGGCCGGAATTCGACAGGGATTTGGGGGGTAAACCGGCAGGATGCCGGTTTAGCCGCCCCGCGCCATGGATGGCGCGTGGCGGCGGCCCCCCAAATCCCTGTCGGATTACGGGCACACCGAGCCTAAGCGAGGTGCCGAGTGGTGGGGCAAGAGCGTTTTGCTTACTTTTGCCTGGGCCGGCATTCCGGCCTTTCAAAAGTGAGCCGCTGTAAAAGCGGAACCATAAGTGGCCGTTGCCCAAATAACGGATATGTACCCAGGACGAAAACCAACATCCTGCTCGGCTGTCAGGCCGCCACGGGAGCAAGCTCCCTAGTTTGCTGCGCGACAGCGTCACATCGAAGATGTGGTGGGCGCTCCCACATTTGACTGTGTTCACAAGTTGAAATCTGCGAACCCAATCCAGTGTGGGAGGGGCGGTGCGACGATTCGACTTGCTCCCGATGAGGCCAGCCCACCCAACACAAATCTTCAGGCAAAAAAATACCCCAGCCTTTCGACTGGGGCATTTTCTATCCAGCTATAACCTTAGTGATTAACCGCCCCACTCGCCCCCAGGCCAGTCTGCGAACGCACAAACTGCGGGAAGTACAGCGCACGCTCTTTCTCTGCCGCCGCCGACTTGTCGGTGATGGAGAAGAACCAGATGCCGATGAACGCAATGATCATCGAGAACAGCGCCGGGTACTCGTACGGGAAGATGGCTTTTTCGTGGTGCAGGATCGAGACCCAGATGGTCGGGCCAAGGATCATCAGGCCCACGGCACTGATCAAGCCCAGCCAGCCGCCGATCATGGCGCCACGGGTGGTGAGGTTTTTCCAGTACATGGAAAGCAGCAGTACCGGGAAGTTACAGCTGGCGGCGATCGAGAACGCAAGGCCAACCATGAACGCAATGTTCTGGCTTTCGAACAGGATACCCAGGCCGATAGCCAGCACCGCCAGGGCGATGGTGGTGATCTTCGACACGCGAATCTCATCTTTCTCGTTGGCCTTGCCCTTCTTGATCACGCTGGCGTACAGGTCATGGGATACCGCCGAAGCTCCGGCCAGGGTCAAGCCGGCAACCACCGCGAGGATAGTGGCGAAGGCCACGGCCGAGATGAAGCCCAGGAAGATGCTGCCACCCACCGCGTTGGCCAGGTGCACCGCCGCCATGTTGTTACCGCCGAGCAAGGCGCCTGCCGCATCCTTGAACGCCGGGTTGGTGCTGACCAGCAGGATCGCGCCGAAGCCGATGATAAAGGTCAGGATATAGAAGTAACCGATGAAGCCCGTAGCGTACAGCACGCTCTTACGCGCTTCCTTGGCGTCGCTCACAGTGAAGAAACGCATCAGGATGTGCGGCAGGCCGGCGGTACCGAACATCAGGGCCAGGCCAAGGGAGAATGCCGAGACCGGGTCTTTCACCAGGCCGCCCGGGCTCATGATCGCTTCACCTTTGGGGTGAACCTTGATCGCTTCGGCAAACAGCATGTTGAAGTCGAAGTTGACGTGCTTCATCACCATCAGCGCCATGAATGAGGCACCGGACAGCAACAGCACCGCCTTGATGATCTGCACCCAGGTGGTCGCCAGCATGCCGCCGAACAACACGTACAGGCACATCAGGATGCCGACCAGGATCACCGCCACATGGTAGTCCAGGCCGAACAGCAACTGGATCAGCTTGCCCGCGCCAACCATCTGCGCGATCAGGTAGAACGCCACCACCACCAGCGAGCCACAGGCCGAGAGGCTGCGGATCTGGGTTTGGCCGAGGCGATAGGACGCCACGTCGGCAAAGGTGTATTTGCCCAGGTTACGCAGGCGCTCGGCGATCAGGAACAGGATGATCGGCCAGCCCACCAGAAAGCCGATCGAGTAGATCAGGCCGTCGTAGCCAGAGGTAAACACCAGCGCGGAAATACCCAGGAAGGACGCCGCCGACATGTAGTCGCCGGCAATCGCCAGGCCGTTCTGGAAGCCGGTGATCTTGCCGCCTGCCGCATAGTAGTCGGCCGCCGACTTGTTGCGCTTGGACGCCCAGTAGGTGATGCACAACGTCGCGCCGACAAAGGCCACGAACATCAGGATCGCTGCGATATTCAGCGGTTGCTTGTGCACTTCACCGGTCAATGCATCTGCCGCCCAAACGGCGGGTGCAAAGACGCCAGCACCGAATATAGCCAATAGACGACGGATCATTGCGCAGCCTCCTTGAGAATCGCATTGTTCAGGTCGTCGAATTCGCCATTGGCGCGTCGCACATAGATGCCGGTGAGGATGAAGGCCGAGACAATCAGCCCGACCCCGATAGGGATGCCCCAGGTGATGGATGAACCGGGGCTGAGCTTGGCCCCCAATACTTGCGGCCCGTAGGCGATCAATAGGATGAAACCGGAGTAAAGCCCTAGCATGATCGCCGAGAGAATCCAGGCGAACCTTTCCCTTTTCCTGACCAGCTCCTTGAAACGCGGGCTGTTTTGAATCGAGAGGTAAATGCTGTCGTTCATTGTTTTTATCCTCGCAGCACAGCTTTTTTATTATTGGAACGTATCCACTGTATGCGGCTGTGGAAAGGGTTCCAGACGACCTTAGTAGTAGATCGAGCTTAGCGAGGATTTGTAAAAAATGTAGGAGCGAGCTTGCTCGCGAAAAACGTCAACGATAACGCGTTCATTCTGGATGATCGCGGTGCCTGTGCGTTCTTCGCGAGCAAGCTCGCTCCTACAATTGGGGCGGGGTTATTTAGCGGTCCACTCCGCTACGCGCTCAGGGTGCTTGGCCACCCAATCCTTGGCGGCGGCGTCTGGCTTGGCGCCTTCCTGGATCGCGAGCATGACTTCGCCGATTTCATCCTTGGAGGCCCACTGGAACTTCTTCAGGAAAGCCGCCACTTCCGGTGCTTTCTTCTCCAGGCCCTTGCTGCCGATGCTGTTGACGGTTTCAGCAGCACCATAAATCCCTTTGGGGTCGTCCAGGAAACGCAGTTTCCACTTGGCAAACATCCAGTGCGGCACCCAACCGGTCACGGCAATGGAGTCCTGCTTGTCTTCGGCACGGGTCAGTTCGGCGATCATCGCCGCGCCCGAGCTGGCTTGCAGCTTGTAGTCCAGGCCATATTGCTTGATGGCTTCGTCGGTCTTGAGCATTACGCCTGAACCGGCGTCGATGCCGACGATCTTGTTCTTGAAGGTGGTATCGGTCTTGAGGTCTTCGATGGATTTGGCCTTGACGTACTCCGGCACGATCAAGCCAATCTTCGCGTCCTTGAAGTTAGGGCCGTAGTCGACCACCTTGTCTTTGTTCTTGGCCCAGTATTCGCCATGGGTCACAGGCAGCCAGGCAGAGAGCATGGCATCGAGTTTGCCGGTGGCGACGCCCTGCCACATGATCCCGGTGGCGACGGCTTGCAGCTTCACGTCGTAGCCAAGTTTTTCCCTGATCACTTCTGCCGCCACGTGAGTGGTGGCCACGCTGTCGGACCAGCCGTCCACGTAGCCGAGGCTCAGGGTTTTGCTGTCGGCGCTGGCCAGTGTGGAGCCCATCGCAACCACCAACGTGGCAGCTGCGCCCAAGAGTCGTCGCATCTTCATAGTACTTCCCCGAAAGTGCTGCGCTCGACGGATGCCGAGCGACGTCAAACTGTTGTTATAGGGTGCACCGCGCCTCCTTCACGCGCATCGATCCGGTTGCCCAAGACATCAGTGGAGTTCTGACCCTTCGATAATCAACCTGCCGGGTCCATGGACCTGCTCTGCCAGCGACCTCGGCTGAGCAAGAAACGACATCACATAGCCAGCAGGAAGCTTCCTACAACTTGACGCCAAAATCCCGCCCGAACTTTGCATGTCAAAATCATGCAGCCGCACTGAAAGGAGTCAATTGCGGGTAAGATGCGCGCCTTTGCTCCCCCAGATAAGCCGACCATGCCCGCGACTGCCCGCTTCCCTGCCCTGCCCTATTTCCTTGCCTTGATCCTCGGACTGCTTGCTCTTGTCGGCTATTGGTACGGCCTCGGCCGGCCGGTGGTGCTGCCGGACGTCGCCAGCGCCAGCCACAAGATGCAATGTGCGTCCTATACGCCGTTCGACAAGGACCAATCGCCCTTCGACCAGCCGTTCAAGCTGCGCCCCGAGCGCATGGACGCCGACCTGGCGCTGCTTGCCACACGCTTTGAATGCATTCGCACCTACTCCATGACGGGCCTGGAGTCCTTGCCCGACCTGGCGCGCAAGCATGGCTTGAAGGTGATGGCCGGGGCCTGGGTCAGCAGCGATCCAGTGGCGACCGAGAAAGAAATCAACGAGCTGATCGCTGCAGCCAACGCCAACCCTGACATCGTCACCTCGGTGATCGTCGGCAACGAAGCCCTGTTGCGCAAGGAAGTGACCGCCAAGCAATTGGTGGCGCTGATTCAAACAGTCAAAAGCCAGATCAAGCAGCCGGTCACCTATGCCGATGTCTGGGAGTTCTGGCTGCAACACCCGGAAATCGCCCCGGCGGTGGACTTCCTCACCATTCACCTGCTGCCGTACTGGGAAGATGATCCGTCCGGCATCGACCAGGCGCTCAAGCACGTGGGCGATGTGCGCCAGACCTTCGGCCACAAGTTCGCACCCAAGAACATCGTGATCGGCGAGACCGGCTGGCCCAGCGAAGGCCGCCAGCGCGAAACCGCCGTGCCAAGCCGGGTCAATGAGGCCAGGTTCATGCGTGGCTTCGTGGCCATGGCCGAAGCCAATGGCTGGCGCTACAACCTGATCGAAGCCTTTGACCAACCTTGGAAGCGCGCCAGTGAAGGTGCCGTCGGCGGGTATTGGGGGCTGTTCGATGCAGACCGCCAGGACAAAGCCATCCTCGCCGGCCCCGTGACCAATGTGCCGTACTGGCCGCTGTGGCTGGGCGTCGGCGGGCTCATCCTGCTCGGCACCCTGGTGCTCGGTGGCCGTGTGCGCAGCCTACGCTCGGCGCTGATGCTGCCCTTACTGGGCGCCGTTGCAGCCTGCTCTATTGGCACCTGGGCCGAACTGACCCGTGTCACTGCGCGCTTCAACGATGAGTGGGTATGGGCCGGTTTGCTGGTGGTATTGAACCTGCTGGTACTGGCCCACGCCGCCCTGGCCCTCAGCGCCCGTGACGCCTGGCGCGAGCGTGCATTTAACTGGCTGGAACAACGCGCTGGCTGGCTGGTGGCGATTGCCGGGTTTGCGGGGGCGGTGATGATGCTGGCGCTGGTGCTTGACCCGCGTTACCGCAGCTTCCCGAGCGCGGCGCTGCTGCTGCCGGCCCTGGTGTACCTGGTGCGCCCGGTAACCGGGCCGCGTCGGGAGATTGCGCTGCTAGCCTTCATTATCGGTGCCGGCATTGCGCCGCAGTTGTACCGGGAAGGCTTGTTGAACCAGCAGGCTTGGGGTTGGGCGGTGGTCAGCCTGCTCATGGTTGCAGCTTTGTGGCGCTGCTTGCGGGTGCGCAAGGCTTAACACTCCCATCGGGAGCAAGCCGCCTCCCACATTTGACCGTATTCACAAATAGAAATATGTGAACCCAATCAAGTGTGGGAGGCGGCCTTGCTCCCGATTGGCCCTATCAGGCGCCCCGAGGCTTCCTGACCAACCGCAACCCCGCAATCACCACGGCAAACACTGCAAAGGTGGTGTTGTACAACGCCAGGGCCGGCAGCCCGAACACCATCCCCAGCACTGCCAAAGCCCACCCGGCACGCCCCGGCACGAAAAACGCCAGCACCGACGTAATCAGCGCCGCCCAACCCAGCACCTTGAAGTGAATCATCAACCCCAGGTTCGCATGCACCTGGCACTCCCAGCGGCTGGCCTCCTCTGCGCAGAGGCCGACCCACTGCCCATCCTCCATAAAGCCATAACGTGCGGCATAGCTGGCGGCCAGCCATAACGGCAGGGCAATAAGCAGCAAAATCAACGGCAAGCGGCGGGACATGGGGCACTCCGATAGGCAAAAACGGCGCTCAGCTTAATCCCACGGCGGCCGTTAGCAAGGTGTTCGCGCAGATATCTGTTCAACAAGGCGTGGCAAAGTGTATCGTCTCGCTACTATTACCCCCGATTCCTACGTTTTTTCCGACTTTTCGTGCCGAGTGCTGGCACTTCGGTGACAAGGCGGTGGTCATAGCCTGCGAACTTCATTCAGCACGTTTCCTCTTAGGGATTAAGTCATGCTCCGTTCCTTGCGCTGTGCTGCCTTGCTGGGCAGCCTATTTTTGAGTGCGTCAGCACTGGCCGTCGATATCGACCAGGCCAGCTATGGCTACCCTTTGACCAACCCGTTCGAAGCCACCATTGCCACCACGCCTCCCGATCTTCGACCAACCTTGCCGACCGATGATGAGATCAACCAATCCGACTACACCCTGAATATGCGCCCCGAGCGCGAGTTCAGCCTGCCGGACAATTTCTGGGCGGTGAAGAAACTCACCTACCGCATCGCCAAGCAGGACCGCGCTGCGCCGCTGATCTTCCTGATCGCGGGCACCGGTGCGCGGTTCGACAGCAGCATCAACGAATACCTGAAGAAGCTGTATTACCAGGCCGGCTACCATGTGGTGCAGTTGTCATCGCCCACCAGCTTCGACTTCATCAGCGCCGCTTCGCGCTTCGCCACCCCGGGCATCACCCAGGAGGACGCCGAAGACATGTACCGCGTGATGCAAGCTGTGCGTGCACAAAATGCCTCGTTGCCAGTGACCGACTTCTACCTCACCGGCTACAGTCTGGGCGCCCTGGATGCGGCGTTTGTCAGCAAGCTGGATGAAACCCGCCGCAGCTTCAACTTCAAGAAAGTGCTGCTGCTCAACCCGCCGGTCAACCTCTATACCTCGATTACCAACCTCGACAAATTGGTACAGACCGAGGTCAAGGGCATCAACAACACCACCACCTTCTATGAGCTGGTGTTGAGCAAACTGACCCGCTACTTCCAGCAAAAAGGCTACATCGACCTCAACGATGCGCTGCTCTATGACTTCCAGCAGTCCAAGCAGCACCTGAGCAACGAACAGATGGCCATGTTGATCGGCACTTCGTTCCGCTTTTCGGCTGCCGACATCGCCTTTACCTCGGACCTGATCAATCGCCGCGGCCTGATCATCCCGCCCAAATACCCGATCACTGAAGGCACCAGCCTCACGCCGTTCCTCAAGCGTGCCCTGCAATGCGACTTCGACTGCTATCTCACCGAACAAGTGATCCCGATGTGGCGCGCCCGTTCCGACGGCGGCAGCCTGCTGCAACTGATCGATCAGGTCAGCTTGTACGCTCTCAAGGACTACCTGCGCGACAGCCCGAAAATCGCCGTGATGCACAACGCCGACGACGTGATCCTCGGCCCGGGCGACCTGGGGTTCCTGCGTAAAACTTTCGGCGATCGCTTGACCGTCTACCCGCTGGGCGGCCACTGCGGCAACCTCAATTACCGCGTCAACGCCGACGCCATGCTGGAGTTCTTCCGTGGCTAAATATCTTTTGCTGCTTGCCGCACTGATGTGCACAGGCGCGGCCAATGCCGACAACAGCAAGGCCCATGAACCGGTCAAGGTCGGTACCGACGGCTTCAAGGAGCCGCTGACCAAGCTCAAGTTCAACCCCGGCCTGGACCAGCGCGAGTTCGAGCGTTCATCGCTGACCGCCCTTAACGTGTATGACCCGCTGGAGTCGTGGAACCGCCGCGTCTACCACTTCAACTATCGCTTCGACCAATGGGTGTTCCTGCCGGTGGTGAATGGCTACCGCTATGTCACGCCAAGCTTCCTGCGTACCGGCGTGAGCAACTTCTTCAACAACCTGGGCGATGTACCCAACCTGTTGAACAGCCTGCTGCAGCTTAAGGGCCACCGCTCCCTGGAAACCACCGGGCGCTTGCTGGTCAACACCACCATCGGCGTCGCCGGCCTATGGGACCCGGCCACCGCCATGGGCCTGCCGCGCCAGAGTGAAGACTTCGGCCAGACCCTGGGCTTCTACGGCGTGCCCGGCGGCGCCTACGTGGTCCTGCCGATCTTCGGCCCGTCGAACCTGCGCGACACCACCGGCCTGATCGTCGACTACAGCGCCGAGACCCAGATCAACTTCCTCAACGTGTCAGAAGTCAGCTCCAATCACCCGGAAATCTGGGCCCTGCGCGCGGTAGATAAGCGCTACCAGACCAGCTTCCGCTATGGGCAGATGAACTCGCCGTTTGAATATGAGAAGGTGCGGTATATCTATACCGAATCGCGCAAGTTGCAGATTGCCGAGTAAACCCAGCGTCATCAAAAAGGCCATTCGATTGAATGGCCTTTTTTGTGCCCGCAAGGTTTAAGCCCTGACTGCTTTCCAACTTTTGCCAACCACACTGACCACCGCCAACACAGCGGCCCCGGCAATAATGCCCGCCACCGCATTCAGCAACGTCGGCATCAACCACGCCAGCGCCCCGGTGCTTTGGCTCACTGATTCAATCCAGTGATGCACCACCGGCACACCATGGGTGAGGATGCCGCCACCAACCATGAACATCGCCGCCGTACCGATCACCGAAAGGCTTTTCATCATGTACGGCGCGGCGCGCAAAATGGCACCGCCGATACGGCGTGCTACCTGGCCCGGCTTCTGGGTCAACCACAGCCCCAGGTCGTCAAGCTTGACGATACCCGCCACCAGCCCATACACACCCACGGTCATGACGATCGCGATGCCCGACAGCACTACCACCTGCTGCATCAACGGTGCGTCGGCCACGGTGCCCAGAGTGATGGCAATGATTTCGGCGGAGAGGATAAAGTCGGTGCGGATCGCGCCTTTGATCTTGTCCTTTTCAAAGGCCACCAGGTCGGTGGCCGGGTCGGCCACGGCTTCGACCAATTGCGCGTGCTCGGCCTTGTCCTCGGCCTTGCTGTGCAGGAATTTATGCGCCAGTTTCTCGAAGCCTTCGAAACACAGGTAGGCACCACCGAGCATCAACAATGGCGTCACCGCCCAGGGCGCGAAGGCGCTGATCAACAGCGCGGTAGGCACCAGGATCAACTTGTTGATAAACGAGCCCTTGGCCACCGCCCACACCACCGGGATTTCCCGCTCGGCGCGCACCCCGGAGACCTGCTGGGCATTGAGCGCCAGGTCGTCACCCAGCACACCGGCGGTCTTCTTCGCCGCCATTTTTGTCATCAGGGCGACGTCATCGAGTACCGCGGCGATATCGTCGATCAACACCAACAAGCTGCTTCCTGCCATGAATCAAGTATCCGTAAGGGGGAGATCGGGCGAGCATAGCGCGGCGCAAGGCGTTATGGGCAGATTGTTGAGGCCCGCGGATGGCCGGTGCTACCATGCGCAACCGCCTGTCACGGCAAGGAAACCTCTGGTTTATGAGCAGCATTCGCGAGCGCAACAAAGAAAAAATCCTGCGGGCGGCAAGCGAGGAGTTTGCCGACAAGGGCTTCGCCGCGACCAAGACCAGCGACATCGCCGCCAAGGCCGGGCTGCCCAAGCCCAACGTCTATTACTACTTCAAGTCTAAGGACAACCTCTACCGCGAGGTGCTCGAGAGCATTATCGAGCCGATCCTGGCCGCCTCCACGCCGTTCAACCCGGACGGCGAGCCCAAGGAAGTGCTGAGCAACTACATCCGCTCGAAAATCCGCATTTCCCGCGACCTGCCATTTGCCTCCAAGGTGTTTGCCAGCGAAATCATGCACGGCGCACCACACCTGAGCGCCGAGCAGGTTGAACAGCTCAACGCCCAGGCCAAGCACAATATCGATTGCATCCAGAACTGGGTGGACCGTGGGTTGATTGCGGCTATCGACCCTAATCACCTGATGTTCAGCATCTGGGCGGCGACCCAGACCTATGCGGATTTTGACTGGCAGATCTCGGCGGTGACCGGCAAGGCCAAGTTGGATGAAGCCGATTATGAGGCGGCGGCGCAGACGATTATCCGGTTGGTGCTCAAGGGGTGTGAGCCGGACTGAAAGAGCGCGGTGCCTGTGCCAATCGGGGGCAAGCACATAGGACCGCATTCCCATGTTGGAAATCGGTCTAATGTGAGAGGGGGCTTGCCCCCGATGGGGTTCTAAAGATCACCCCAGCATCAGGCTGACACCCCCGCATCTGCCAACAGGCCCATCCCTTCAATCGCAGTGATCGCGCACTGCTCGTCAATGTCTGACGTATCCCCGGTGATCCCGATCGCCCCCAACACCCTCCCCGACTGATCCCGTATCAACACCCCGCCGGGCGCCGGCACCACGCTGCCCTGCCCCAGACTGTTCAACGCCGCGATAAATGCCGGGCGCTGTTGTGCGTCCAATGCCAGCAGGCGTGAGCCTTTGCCCAGCGCAATGGCGCCCCAGGCCTTGCCGATGGCGATTTGCGGGCGCAACAGACTCGCGCCGTCTTCCCGTTGCAAGGTGATCAAGTGACCACCGCTATCGAGTACCGCAATCGTCAACGGCGCAGCCGAAATCGTGCGGCCAGCGGTAAGAGCCTGACTGGCCAGTTGGGTCGCGAGTTTCAAGGTTAAAGCGCTCATAGGTGCCGTCCTTATCTTGTTATGGGTAAAGCCTTGGCGTTCTGTTTGTTCAGATGCTCGACCAAACAAATAGAACACAATGATGTTTATTTTTGTATACAATATTTTCAAACAAAGTCTCCGTACGTCGAAAAAAGCCATTCCGATAGACGCATAGGCCCGTTCATAAAATGCATTGACCTACGCAGCCCGCCGTGAATACACTTTGTACCGACACCACTTGTATACAATTACAAAACGCAAGAGGCACCAAAACCATGAGCAAAATGAGAGCAATCGAAGCCGCCGTCCTGGTGATGCGCCGTGAAGGTGTGGATACCGCCTTCGGTATCCCAGGCGCTGCGATCAACCCGCTGTATTCGGCCTTGCAGAAGGTGGGCGGCATCGATCACGTCCTTGCTCGCCACGTTGAAGGCGCCTCGCACATGGCCGAGGGCTATACCCGCACCAAGGCCGGTAATATCGGCGTGTGCATCGGCACCTCTGGGCCAGCGGGCACCGACATGGTCACCGGCTTGTACAGCGCCTCGGCCGATTCGATCCCGATCCTGTGCATCACCGGGCAAGCCCCCCGCGCTCGCATGCACAAGGAAGACTTCCAGGCCGTGGACATCACCAGCATCGTCAAGCCGGTGACCAAGTGGGCGACCACCGTGCTGGAACCCGGCCAAGTGCCCTACGCTTTCCAGAAAGCCTTCTATGAAATGCGCTCCGGCCGCCCCGGCCCGGTGCTGATCGACCTGCCGTTCGATGTGCAGATGGCCGAAATCGAATTCGACATCGACGCCTACCAGCCCCTGCCTTTGGCCAAGCCGTTGGCCACGCGCATCCAGGTCGAGAAAGCCCTGGCGCTGCTGGACCAGGCTGAACGCCCACTGCTGGTGAGCGGTGGCGGCGTCATCAACGCCGACGCGAGCGAGTTGCTGGTGGAGTTCGCTGAATTGACTGGCATCCCGGTGATCCCGACCCTGATGGGCTGGGGTACCATTCCCGACGATCACCCGCTGATGGTGGGTATGGTCGGCCTGCAAACTTCCCACCGTTATGGCAACGCGACGATGCTCAAGTCGGACGTGGTGCTGGGTATCGGCAACCGCTGGGCCAACCGCCACACCGGTTCGGTGGAGGTCTACACCGAAGGGCGCAAATTCATCCACGTCGACATCGAGCCAACGCAGATTGGCCGCGTGTTTACCCCAGACCTGGGCATTGTGTCCGACGCAGGCAGCGCACTGACGATGTTTATCGAAGTGGCCCGCGAATGGAAAGCCGCCGGTAAGCTCAAGGATCGCAGCGCCTGGTTGCATGACTGCCAGCAGCGCAAAGCCACCTTGCACCGCAAGACCCACTTCGACAACGTGCCGGTCAAGCCACAGCGTGTTTATGAAGAAATGAACCAGGTGTTCGGCAAAGACACCTGCTACGTCAGCACCATCGGCCTGTCGCAGATTGCCGGCGCGCAATTCCTGCACGTCTACAAGCCACGCCACTGGATCAACTGCGGACAGGCCGGCCCGTTGGGCTGGACTATTCCCGCGGCGTTGGGCGTGGTCAAGGCCGACCCGAGCCGCAAAGTAGTGGCTTTGTCGGGCGACTATGACTTCCAGTTCATGATCGAAGAACTGGCGGTGGGCGCGCAATTCAAGCTGCCGTACATCCACGTGGTGGTGAATAACTCGTACCTGGGGCTGATCCGCCAGGCCCAGCGCGGCTTTGAAATGGACTATTGCGTGCAACTGTCCTTCGACAACCTCAATGCGCCGGAGCTCAACGGCTATGGCGTCGACCATGTGGCCGTCGCCGAGGGCCTGGGTTGCAAGGCCCTGCGAGTGTTCGAGCCGGGGCAGATCCAACCGGCCCTGCGCCGCGCCCAGGAAATGATCGAAGAATTCAAGGTGCCGGTGATCGTTGAGATTATTCTGGAGCGGGTGACCAATATTTCCATGGGCACCGAGATCAACGCGGTCAATGAATTCGAAGACCTGGCCCTGGTCGGCAACGACGCGCCGACCGCCATTTCCCTGCTCGATTAAGGAGAACCCTATGCCGCGCTTTGCCGCCAACCTGTCCATGCTGTTTACCGAACAGGACTTCCTTGCTCGCTTCAAGGCCGCCGCCGATGCCGGCTTCGAGGGCGTGGAATACCTGTTCCCATACGAATTCAGCTCTGCCGAGATCAAGGCGCAGCTCGATGCCAACGGCTTGAGCCAGGTGCTGTTCAACTTGCCGGCCGGTGACTGGGCCAAGGGCGAGCGCGGCCTGGCCTGCCACCCGGACCGGGTCGAGGAATTCCGCGCCGGGGTCAAGTTGGCTATCGCCTACGCCCAGGTACTGGGTAATACCCAGATCAACTGCCTGGCGGGCATCCGTCCACAGGGCGTAGACGACGAAATCCTGGAAAAGACCTTTGTCGCCAACCTCAAGTACGCCGCCGACAAGCTGCAAGCGGCGGGCATCAAGCTGGTGATGGAGATGATCAACACCCGTGATATTCCGGGCTTCTACCTGAATAACACGGCCCAGGCCCTGGCGATTCGCGAGCAGGTGGGCAGTGACAATCTGTTCCTGCAATACGACATCTACCACATGCAGATCATGGAAGGTGACCTGGCGCGGACCATGGCGACGCACCTGGGTGTGATCAACCATATCCAGTTGGCGGATAACCCGGGGCGCAATGAGCCAGGGACTGGGGAGATCAACTATCGCTTCCTGTTCGAGCATCTGGACCGCATTGGCTACACGGGTTGGGTTGGCTGTGAGTACAAGCCCTTGACCACCACCGAAGCGGGTTTGGGCTGGCTCAAAACCCATAACGCGCTCTAACACACACCGCCTAACCCCTGTGGGAGGGGGCTTGCTCCCGATAGCAATCTTTCATTCAACAGGTGTGTCGACTGATGCACCGCTATCGGGAGCAAGCCCCCTCCCATATTGGACCTGATGTGTCTGGCAGACCTCAACAAGTCTGCCTACCGGATAAAAAAGAGGATTTTGATCATGGCTAAAATCGGATTTATCGGCACCGGCATTATGGGCCAGCCAATGGCCGCCAACCTGCAGAAAGCGGGGCACCAACTGTTTCTGTCCGAGCATCACGGCAAGGCCCCGCAAGCGCTGATCGATGCTGGCGCCATCGCCTTGGCCAACCCGCAGCAAGTCGCGCAAGAAGCCGAATTCATCATCGTCATGGTGCCGGACACCCCACAGGTCGAAGACGTTTTGTTCCGCGCCGACGGCGTGGCCGCCGGCCTGTCGCCGAACAAAGTGGTGATCGACATGAGTTCGATCTCCCCCACCGCCACCAAGGCGTTCGCGGCGAAGATCAACGAGACCGGCGCGCAGTATCTGGACGCACCGGTGTCCGGCGGTGAAGTCGGCGCCAAGGCCGGCACCTTGAGTATCATGATCGGTGGCGAACCGCAGACATTCGAACGTGCATTGCCGCTGTTCCAGGCCATGGGCAAGAACATCACCCTGGTGGGCGGCAATGGCGATGGCCAGACCGCCAAGGTCGCCAACCAGATCATCGTCGCGCTGAACATCCAGGCGGTGGCCGAAGCGCTGCTGTTCGCCTCCAAGAACGGCGCCGACCCGGCCAAGGTGCGCGAAGCGCTGATGGGCGGCTTTGCGTCGTCGAAGATTCTGGAAGTTCACGGCGAACGCATGATCAAGGGCACCTTCGATCCGGGTTTCCGCATCAACCTGCACCAGAAGGACCTGAACCTGGCCTTGGCCGGCGCCAAGGAACTGGGGATCAACCTGCCGAACACCGCCGGCACCCAGCAAGTGTTCAGCACCTGCACGGCCATTGGCGGCGGTAACTGGGACCACTCGGCACTGATCAAGGGCCTGGAGCACATGGCCAATTTCTCGATTCGCGATAAGTAACCCATCTTGGAATGTAATCCAGTGTGGGAGGGGGCTTGCTCCCGATAGCAATCTGTCATTCAACCACTATGTCGACTGATGCACCGCTATCGGGAGCAAGCCCCCTCCCACCTTTTGATTGCGTTCCGAGTCCCAATGCTAATAACAAGAATCCGGGAGCCCGCTTATGTCGGTCGATCCGCAACACCTGCTTCGTGAGCTGTTTGCCGCAGCCATCGACGCCGCCCACCCCCGGCAAGTCCTTGAACCTTACCTGCCCGCCGACCGCAGTGGCCGGGTGATCGTGATCGGCGCCGGCAAGGCCGCGGCCGCTATGGCGCTGGTCGTGGAAAACTGCTGGCAGGGCGAAGTGTCGGGCCTGGTGGTCACCCGCTACGGCCACGGCGCGCCGTGCCAGAAAATCGAGGTGGTCGAAGCGGCCCACCCGGTCCCCGACGCTGCCGGCCTGGCCGTGGCCCAGCGCGTGCTGGAGTTGATCAGCCACCTGAGCGAAGACGACCGCGTGATCTTCCTGCTCTCCGGTGGCGGCTCCGCATTGCTGGCCCTGCCCGCTGAAGGCATCAGCCTGGCCGACAAGCAAGCCATCAATAAAGCCTTGCTCAAATCCGGCGCCACCATTGGCGAGATGAATTGCGTGCGCAAACACCTCTCGGCGATCAAGGGCGGGCGACTGGCCAAGGCGGCATGGCCGGCCACCGTGTACACCTACGCGATTTCCGATGTGCCGGGTGACCAGGCCACGGTGATCGCCTCGGGCCCAACAGTCGGTGACCCGAGCACCTCGCAACAGGCCCTGGCAATCCTCAAGCGCTATGGCATCGACGCTCCCGCCTCAGTGCGCAATTGGTTGCAAAACCCAGCCTCGGAAACCGTCAAGCCTGGCGACCCGATACTTGCCCGCAGCCACTTCCAATTGATCGCCCGCCCCCAGCAATCCCTGGAGGCGGTTGCCGTTAAAGTGCGCCAGGCCGGGTTCAGCCCGCTGATCCTCGGCGACCTCGAAGGTGAAGCGCGGGAAGTGGCCAAGGTACATGCCGGTATCGCCCGGCAGATCGTCCAGCACGGCCAGCCACTGGCGGCGCCCTGTGTGATCCTGTCCGGCGGCGAGACCACCGTCACCGTGCGCGGCAATGGCCGTGGCGGGCGCAATGCGGAATTCCTGCTCAGCCTCACCGACAGCCTCAAGGGCCTGCCCGGCGTGTACGCCCTGGCCGGCGACACCGATGGCATCGACGGCTCGGAAGACAACGCGGGCGTCATCATGACCCCCAACAGCTACGCCCGCGCCGAAGCCCTGGGCCTGTCGGCGAGCGAAGAGCTGGATAACAACAACGGCTACGGCTATTTCGACGCCCTGGGCGACTTGATCATCACCGAGCCGACCCGCACCAACGTCAACGACTTCCGTGCCATCCTGATCCTTGAGACTGCCAAACATGACGCCTGACAAGAAGGTCAAGATCCTCGCCACCCTGGGCCCGGCCACCGACGGTATCGATGACATCCTTGAGCTGGTGCAAGCCGGGGTGAATATCTTCCGTCTCAACTTCAGTCACGGCGAACACGCCGACCATGCCCAACGCTACCAGTGGATTCGCCAGGTGGAGCGCCAGTTGAACTATCCACTGGGCATCCTTATGGACCTGCAAGGGCCAAAGCTGCGGGTCGGGCGTTTTGCCGAAGGCAAGGTGCAGTTGATTCGCGGCCAGGCCCTGCGCCTGGACCTGGACCCGACGCCCGGTGACCAGCGCCGCGTCAACCTGCCCCATCCGGAAATCATCGCAGCCCTTGAACCGGGCATGGACTTGCTGCTCGATGACGGCAAGCTGCGCCTGCGCGTGATCACCAAGCATGCCGACGCCATCGACACCACCGTGCTCAATGGCGGCGAGCTGTCCGACCGCAAAGGCGTAAACGTCCCACAAGCTTTGTTGGAACTCAGCCCGCTCACCGCCAAAGATCGCCGCGACTTGAGCTTCGGCCTGGAACTGGGGGTGGACTGGGTGGCACTGTCGTTTGTACAGCGCCCGGAAGACATCCGCGAGGCCCGCGAGCTGATTGGCGACAAGGCGTTCCTGATGGCCAAGATCGAAAAGCCTTCGGCCGTGCAGCGCCTGCAGGAAATTGCCGAGCTGAGCGATGCGATCATGGTAGCCAGAGGCGACCTGGGCGTGGAAGTACCGGCCGAAAGCGTGCCGCAGATCCAGAAAGACATCATCAGCACCTGCCGCCAACTCGGCAAGCCAGTGGTAGTCGCCACGCAGATGCTTGAGTCCATGCGCTTCTCCCCGGCGCCGACCCGTGCCGAAGTCACCGATGTCGCCAATGCTGTGGCCGAGGGTGCGGACGCGGTGATGCTATCGGCGGAAACCGCGTCGGGCGAGTACCCGCTGGAAGCCGTGCAGATGATGAGCAAGATCATCCGCCAGGTGGAAAACGGTCCGGACTACCAGGCGCAACTGGACGTCAGCCGACCCAAGGCGGATGCCACGGTGTCGGACGCCATCAGCTGCGCGATCCGACGCATCAGCAGCATCCTGCCGGTGGCGGTGTTGGTGAACTACAGCGAGTCGGGCAGTTCCAGCTTGCGCGCCGCACGGGAACGGCCGGTGGCACCGATCCTCAACCTCACGCCGAACCTGTCCACGGCGCGGCGCTTGAGCGTGGCGTGGGGCGTGCATTCGGTGGTCAATGATCGTCTGCGCCAGGTGGATGAGGTGTGTTCCACCGCGCTGGAAATCGCCCAGGCCCAGGGTATGGCGCAACGCGGGGATACCTTGGTGATTACCGCGGGGGTGCCGTTTGGGCAGCCGGGGTCGACCAATTCGTTGCGCATCGAAACCCTACTGTAGGAGCGAGCTTGCTCGCGAAGAACGTCAACGATGACGCGGGTAGCCTGAATGTACGCGGCGCCCTCGGTTTTTTCGCGAGCAAGCTCGCTCCTACAGGGAGCTGACATGCACAACCCAACCTGCTCCGACTGGGCCGAAGCCCTGCTCAATGGCTTCAGCCAGATTTTCCTGCAACGCCACCCGCTGTGCGGCCTGCTGTGCCTGCTGGCGATCCTGGTCGGCGCCCCGGCCTTGCTCGGCGGTGCGCTGCTGGGCGGCGTCGCGGGTTTGCTCACGGCCCAGCGCCGTGGCTATCCCAAGGCTGAGCGCCAGGCCGGGCTGTACAGCTACAACGGCGTACTGCTGGGCTTGTTGATCAGCCAGCACTTTGCCTGGTCGGCACTGGTGCCGCCGTTGATCCTGGCGTGCGGCGGCTTGAGCGCGATCCTTACCCGGCAATGGTTGACACACGCAAGCCAGCCCCAGGACTTGCCCGTCTACACTGCGCCTTTTGTTGGCCTCGGCTGGTTGCTGCTCGGCCATGCCCCCCAAAGTACGCTTGCGCCGACCCAGGCCGACATGTTCGCTCTACTCGCAGCACCCTTTACCGGCCTCGGGCAGATCATGCTGATGGAGCAGCCTCTGGCCGGCCTTTTAATCGCCCTGGGCTTGCTGTTTGCTGACCGCCGTGCGGCCGCATGGGCTTTGGGCGGTGCCAGTCTCGGTGTACTGGCCGGTCTGTGGTTAAACGAAACTTCCGGCGCCCTGCTCGGCCTGCACAGCTATAACCCGGCATTGGCGGCCCTGGCCCTGAGCCCGTTACGTCGCCAACCGTGGTTGCCGCTGCTGGGCATCCTGCTGGCAATCCTCCTCACGCCAGGCTTCGCCGCTCTGCATCTGCCCGCGCTGACAGCACCGTTTATCCTCGCCTGCTGGCTGGTGCGCGCCAGCCAGCGAATGCTGCACAAACCCCACATGGACAGCCCGTTCGAATCCCCCTAGGCTTGCTCGATATTCGCTTCAGGCAGGACTTATGGACAGTAACAACGACTGGCGCCAGCGGCTCTACATCATGGTTTTCCAAAGCGACACCGTCGCCGGGCGGCGCTTTGACGGCATCCTGCTGCTGATCATCCTCGCCAGTCTGGTGATCGTGATGCTCGACAGCATCGATGAAATCCACCAGAACTACGCGGATGTGCTGGCCTATATCGAGTGGGGCTTTACGCTGATCTTCGCCATCGAATACGGCCTGCGCCTGTATTGCTCGCCCAAGCCGCTGCGCTATGCCTTCAGCTTTTACGGCCTGGTGGACTTGTTGGCCATCGTCCCCGGCATCCTCGCTCTGTACTACAGCGATGCGCAGTACCTGCTGATCATCCGCATCATTCGCATGCTGCGCATCTTCCGCGTGCTCAAGCTCAGCCCGTACCTCAAGCAGGCCAACTACCTGATGGCGGCGCTGCGCGGCAGCAAGCAGAAGATCGTGGTGTTCCTGGTCAGCGTGTGCACGCTGGTGACGGTGTTCGGCACGCTGATGTACGTGATCGAAGGCCCGGAACATGGGTTCACCAGTATTCCCAAGGGCATCTATTGGGCCATCGTCACCCTGACCACCGTGGGCTTCGGCGATATCGTGCCCAAGACGCCGCTGGGCCAGGTGATTTCGTCGCTGGTAATGATCACCGGTTATTCGATCATCGCGGTACCGACGGGCATTTTTACTGCAGAGCTGGCCAGTGCCATGCGCGGTGAACAGCTGCAAACCGACTGTCCGGCGTGCAAGAAGAACAGCCATGAGCCCAATGCGGCTTTTTGCTCGCGCTGTGGCAGTAACCTTTTTCATAAACTGGAATAAGCAAAGGTCGTTTTAATCTTTAAAGGTCTATGCAGGCCCGGCTATAGTCGCTGGCAAATTGCCTCCCCTCTTCTCCAACAACAAGGAATGAGCAGTGAAAAAGATCCTCAGCGCCTCTCTTCTGGCCGCCAGCCTGGCCTTGGCGGGCTCCGCCCAGGCCGCGACCACCCTGCTCAACGTCTCCTATGACGTGATGCGCGATTTCTACAAGGACTATAACGCTGCCTTCCAGAAGCATTGGGAAGCCGAGCACCCTGACGAAAAGCTGACGTTGCAGATGTCCTTCGGCGGCTCCAGCAAACAGGCACGCTCGGTGATCGACGGCCTGCCGGCTGACGTGATTACCATGAACATGGCCACCGACATCAATGCCCTGGTCGACAACGGCAAACTGGTGCCGGACAACTGGGTGACGCGCCTGCCGAACAACAGTGCACCGTTCACCTCCGCCACCGTGTTCATTGTGCGCAAGGGCAACCCCAAGGCGTTGAAAGACTGGCCGGATTTGCTCAAGGACGGCGTGCAGGTGATCGTTCCCAACCCGAAGACTTCGGGCAACGGCCGCTACACCTACCTGTCGGCCTGGGGCTATGTGCTCAAGAACGGCGGCGACGAAGAGAAGGCCAAGACCTTCGTCGGCAAGCTGTTCAAACAAGCGCCGGTGCTGGACACCGGTGGGCGTGCTGCCACCACAACATTCATGACCAACCAGATCGGCGACGTGTTGGTGACCTTCGAAAACGAAGCAGAAATGATCGCCCGTGAGTTTGGCCGGGATCAGTTCGAAGTGGTCTACCCAAGTGTGTCCGCCGAAGCCGAGCCGCCCGTGTCGGTGGTGGATAAAGTGGTCGAGAAGAAAGGCACCCGTACTGCGGCCGAAGACTACCTGAAGTACCTGTGGTCGCCGGAAGGCCAGGAAATTGCGGCCAACAATTACCTGCGTCCACGGGACCCGAAGGTATTGGCCAAGTACACCGACCGCTTCCCGAAGGTGGACTTCCTGTCGGTGGAGAAGACCTTTGGCGACTGGCGCACGGTGCAGAAGACCCACTTCAATGATGGCGGGGTGTTTGACCAGATCTACAGCGGTCAATAACTGAAGAAATGCGGTAACAAATGTGGGAGGGGGCTTGCTCCCGATGGCGGTGTGTCAGCCAAGACATAGGCTGACTGACATACCGCCATCGGGAGCAAGCCCCCTCCCACATTTGGTTTGAGTTGAGTCATTATTTCGCGGCATGACAGTTATCACGCCAAGCGGCCTACTCACTGCCGGCCCATGTCTTTATTCTCTCACCCCATCGTCCTTCGCCTTATGAGAACACCATGAGCCCAACCTCTCACGCTACAGGCACCATGACCCGGGGCATGGTCATGCTGTTCGCGTTTTGCTGCGGTGCCATCGTCGCCAACATCTACTACGCGCAACCGATCATTGAACTGATCGCCCCGGATATCGGCCTGACACCAGCAATGGCCAGCCTGATCGTGTCCCTGACGCAAATCGGCTACGCCCTCGGCCTCTTCTTTCTGGTGCCTTTGGGCGATTTGTTGGAAAACCGCAAGCTGATGATCTTCACCACGGTGGTGGCCATCGCCAGCCTGCTGGGTGCTGCGTTTACCGAACAACCCAATCTGTTCCTGCTGGTGTCGCTGCTGATCGGTTTCAGCTCGGTGTCCGTGCAAATCCTGATCCCGCTGGCCGCGCACCTCGCCCCGGCCGAATCCCGCGGCCGGGTAGTGGGCAGCATCATGGGTGGCCTGCTGCTGGGCATCCTGCTGGCGCGACCAGTTTCCAGCGTGGTGGCCGACCACTTCGGCTGGCGTGCGATGTTCATGGCTGCCGCTGCGTTGATGGCGCTTATAAGCGTGGTCCTGCTGCTGACCATTCCCAAGCGCCAACCCGATCACCGCGCCAGCTACGGCCAATTGCTGCGCTCCCTGGCTACCTTGCTGCGTGGGCAGCCGCTGCTGCGCCAACGGGCGTTCTACCAGGGCTGCATGTTTGCTGCCTTCAGCCTGTTCTGGACCGCCGCGCCGCTGGAACTGGCGCGTAACCATGGCCTTAGCCAAAGCGAAATCGCGCTGTTCGCCTTGGTCGGCGCTCTGGGCGCCATTGCCGCGCCCATCGCCGGTCGCCTGGCCGATGCCGGCCACACCCATCGCGCCTCGTTGCTGGCCATGCTGTTGGGGGCATTGAGCTTCCTGCCGGCGTTTGTGCACCCGCTGTACAGCGTGATCGGCCTTGCGGTCACCGGCGTGGTCCTGGACTTCTGCGTGCAGATGAACATGGTGCTGGGCCAGCGCGCCATCTATGCCCTCGACGCCAATAGCCGCAGCCGTCTCAACGCGCTGTACATGACCAGCATCTTCATTGGCGGCGCGCTCGGCTCGGCGATTGCCAGCAGTGTGTATGAACATGGCGGTTGGCTGGGCGTGATGCTGGTGGGCAGCGCCTTTCCATTGATCGCATTGCTGCGATTCCTGGGTGCGTCCCGTGGGGTCGAGGCGGCCACCGCCTGAGAACGGTGTGACCAAGATCAGGCAATGTTGGGCACACATAATCACAGGCACAAAAAAGCAGGACTTGATCATATGAAAAAGTCCTGCCCTGTCTTACTCCAAAGGCGATGGTTGCTAGCTCGCCATTACAGCGTTACAGATAACCAGCATCCCTTATGTTCAACCCGATGACATCTTCCGGGCTGATCATTCGAGTGCTCTTGATAAGGAAATCCGTCTTGCCGTCACCATCCAAGTCTATCGCCAACAAGTAACGCCCTGTTTGCGGGTTGAACTTGATAATGGTATCGCCGGCCTTACCGGTGTATTCCTCAACGAAGTTAAATGCAACCTTGCCATCAATGGCCATTTGCGACAGATCAATCTTGTCCTGACCCGTGTTGAAGTCCAACAGCAAATCGGCTTGCGTGCGGGTAGAGTCGGAAAAAGCGTTGAACTTGAACGTGTTCCAACCACCGCCCCCAACCAGGTTATCGGCGCCTGCACCACCGACCAGCACGTTATCGGCACTGTTACCAATGATTCGGTCGTTACCGCTACCACCCACTGCATTTTCGATCACGGTCGAGGTACCGATCCTGACGTTCTCCCGCAAGCCGCCCACGCTGGAAAGCGAACCACTGCGCAAGTCGATGATCTGGTCCTGTTTGAAGCCGGAGAAATCAAAGGTATCGACCCCTTTCGTATCCCAGATGTTGAACTGTGGTTTATCCGTAGCAGATGTAAGCGTCGTTTCCGGCCTGCCAGTATTGGAATTAAACCCATAGATTGTGTCAACGGGTGCGTCTGGACCTGTTGGCTTGACATTGGTCGTGTCAATAGACGAATCCGGGGCTTTGGGCTTGGGCCCCACTGGGGGGTGCGGCTGATTGCCCTGTGGCTTAGCAGGATCGATTTTGGGATTGGTCTGCTCCCCGGCGACCTTGGGCTTGTCCCCTTGCGGTCGGTTTTCCTCACCCGCTACCTTGGGTTTATTACCCGTTTGCCTGGTGTCCGTTCCGGTTGCCTTGGGCTGGTCCGCTTGCGGTGCGACCTTGGGTTTATCACCCGTTGGCCTGGTGTCCGTTCCGGTTGCCTTGGGCTGGTCCGCTTGCGGTGCGACCTTGGGTTTATCACCCGTTGGCCTGGTGTCCGCTCCGGTTGTCTTGGGCTGGTCCCCTTGCGGTGCGACCTTGGGTTTATCACCCGTTGGCCTGGTGTCCGCTCCGGTTGCCTTGGGCTGGTCCTTGCGGTGCGACCTTGGGTTTATCACCCGTTGGCCTGGTGTCCGCTCCGGTTGCCTTGGGCTGGTCCCCTTGCGGTGCGACCTTGGGTTTATCACCCGTTGGCCTGGTGTCCGCTCCGGTTGCCTTGGGCTGGTCCCCTTGCGGTGCGACCTTGGGTTTATCACCCGTTGGCCTGGTGTCCGCTCCGGTTGGCTTAGGCTGGCCACCTTCTGTTTTGGCGTCAAAGCCGACAGGTTTAGGCTTATCACCAGCAGGCCTGGACTGATCGTTTTTTGGCACTATCTCTTCACAGAATGGCTGAGGCTGATCGCCGGCTGGCCTTGTTTGCTCACTAGCCGGCTTGGGTTGCCCGCCTCTGGGCTTGATCTCCCCAGCGGCCGGCTTGGGCTGCTCACCTTTGGGCTTGATCTCCTCAACGGCCGGCTTGGGCTGCTCACCTTTGGGCTTGATCTCCCCAGCGGCCGGCTTGGGCTGCTCACCTTTGGGCTTGATCTCCTCCCCCTTCGGCATAGGCAGGCAATTAGCAGTCAGAACATTGCCGTCCACTCCCCCCATACTCAAGAGAAGCCTATTGCCGATCATTGTTTCACCAGCCTGCAGCAGACCTGATGCAGTCGGACTCATATTCGATCCATATAGCCGTTGCAGGCTGGAAAGCCCACCTGCCGACTGCGCAGAAAGACTCAGCAATCTGGCCCCTTTTGAGATCGATGGATCATTTCCATAATGCGAGTCGTTGGAGGTACCCACAGGCTCTTTTCCCCCATAGGCCCTCGACGGTGCCGCCGGCAATGGCTTAGGGGCCGTATCTAATGTAGGTACATAGGAGTTCAAACCAGATAGATTCACATTAACCATACTTCACACCTTACTTAGTTAGTTAGTTATATAAAACAACAGCCAACGCTCCGCAAGCTCAACACTTACGAACTACTAAATTGCTAACTATCTGACGATAAAACGCCTTTCAGCCAGCAACTAAATAAAAATAAAATAAATAAACTGTTAATACGTCCTACACCCATCCTGCTGATAGGTGCAAAAAAAATGACTACTTCCAACCCATGATAATCGGCACTTTTCAGCACTACTTTTAGAGGCTTCGACCAGCAATTGCCTGCCGGAGAGGGCGCCTTATTTGGATAAATTTTGCGCTGTCACCCGTGAACCGATCCGCCCCATGCGCGCGCTGTAAAGGCCCATTGATCAGATGCGGGCATCAATGTCGATCGACGCTGATCGGCACCGGTCTTGCCGTCAACTGCCGGCCGCATGGGAGGCGCATTAGTTTTAGGCCCGCGTTCGTTGATCGTGCTTATGACACATGAGGCTGGCGTCGGCGCACGTCGTTCTGGTTTCGGCTCACATAAGACTGCGCGTGGCTTCGGCCTGGGCTCACACGCATCTTGACGTGGCTTCGGCGTGGGCCTACACGAGTCCGGAAATGAATCGACCTTCGGCTTTTTCGGCTCGGGCCGCGTATCCGGCTCCGGATTCTCCGGTTCAGGATCTACCGAGGGGCTGACGCCGTGGTACACATCATCGGCATTTATCCGGCCAATACTCTTTATCAATACATCAGCCCTACCATTTCCGGTCAGGTCCAAGGCGAAACTTCCCTCTCCACTGCCCTCGTCGTAGTTCAACACGGCTTGGCCAGGTTGACCGGTCAGGCGCTCGCCGAATGTCAGCGCCTTGATATTCGTTCCTTTGAACAGCGCAGAGACATCCAGACGGTCCACGCCGCTCTCGAAATCGAGGATGACGTCAGGGTTATCCGGGGTTGAATCACTGGTATGGTCATAGACAAACGTGTCTGCACCACCACCGCCTTGCAAACTGTCGGCTCCGCCTCCACCGGTCAGGCGATTGGCAACGTGGTTGCCTATCAAAGCGTCGTTCCCGGTGCCCCCCACGGCGTTCTCCAGGGTGACGCCCTTGGCAATAGAGACATTACCTTTCAATGCCCCCACATCTGAAAACGACTCGGCATTGAGATTGATCTTCTGATCCTGAGAGAACCCGGAGAAGTCCAGCGTGTCGTTACCGCCACCGTCCCACACACAAAAGACAGGATTGTCATTGGCCGTTTTCAGGCTCAGGGCGTCACGATTCGTATTGGAGTTGAACCCATAGGTCGTATCGGTATTACGCGTATTGGTATTAGCCCCATATAGCCGCTGGGCTGCAGCAATGTCGTCCATCATCGGCGCAGAGGGATGCAGCGAATGGAAATCATGCCCCGGTTGATTCCTTTCCGAGAAATAGCTCATGACACTACGGGCTCGAGTGTCCCCGGCATACTCGGCGTGCGTTGCATAGGTCCCGGAACCATCATATTTACCCGGGTGCTCCAGCCCGATTGCATGTCCTGTTTCATGAATCAGTACTTGGCGAAAGAACCCGCCCTGCCTAGGGTTTGTGCCCGCATCTGCCGTGCCGATATTAGCGAATGTATTTCTTAAGTACCGATTTGGCAGTGAAGCCACACCGTTATTGGTTCCTGGCATACCACCGATATCAACATGACCGTCGAGGTTCGCGGCGTTTTCAGTGAACGTCACGTTGGCGATATCCTGCCAGGATTTCAATGCTTGCCTGGCCAGTTCTGCCTGCTGCGGTGTGAACTCCTTGGAAATCCGGAATGACAGGTCAATCTTCTGATCACCATTACGGTCATGAAATCGGAAGTCACGCCGAGTGATATGTTTTCCAGCCTGCTCAGTCGTGAATAGCGCTTTTTTACTATTGAGGGCGTAGGACGGCCTCAACCGCTCAGAACTCATAGCCCCCCGAGCAGCAAAATCCTTTTCTTGCGAAACATCAATAGCGGTTGGTCCTGATAATTTCATACAACCTAAGTCCTCATGCAATAACCCAAAACATCGTACTCCCACTCCATACGAGCAATAGCACTTGTCGGCACCCCCTTAAGTTCGCACAGAGATACGCTGTCCGCCAGACACTAATTAGTGCACTCCGACACACTCTAAAATCTCAAAATACTTTGGCGATAGAGGCGCAACGTCCCGCAACAACACCTGCACCCCATACGCCACTACAACTGCGCCAACCAACTGATTTATATTGAAAAAACAAGAACTCACACACTCATAATCCATTTCGGTTGCAACCCATTACTCACAAACAGATAACACTCCAAGACGCAGCTTCGAGCCGGCATTTCAGTGCAAACTCCTCTACCTACACTCCGCTGCAACTAAACAAGAGAATACTGAGTAAGAGTCGAACGAAAAACGTTACCTTCTTCAACTTATTAAATCCACGCCTTCGCCACACCGTAAATTAATACACTGCCACAACCGATCATTCTGACAAGGCCGACCCCGAGTCTATGAACAACTGGCATAAAGACCTAATGACCAGGCATGCGCGGATTTGCTGCAGGAAAATGCAGACCTATATGAAACAGGCATGCAACCGTCTGCCGTTGGCGCAAAGAGCGCCGGACAAGACAATATTGGGTTTGGGTTGGAGTCAACGTGCGGGTGATATGATCAAGCCAGCGGGCTCGATCCAGGCCTACGAAACAAGCGCATGCGCGATGCCGCCAAAGCAGCAGCGCACATCAGGTTGACAGGCTTGTACGCGGTATCAAGCGAGTAACCAGCCTGTCATTAGGTAACGAGATAGTGATTTTTATCGGCGTATAGCGAGATGTGCCGTGGCATTCCTTGAAACGAGCATTGACAGGCATGAGGTTGACGCAAAGCGTCAACTCACGCTTATCATCCAGCCAGCGCCGTACTCAAGCCAGGCCCATGACATCATCAGGGCTGATCGGACGCGTACTTTTTATAAGAAAGTCACTTCTGCCGTTGCCCGATAGGTCGATCGCCAAAAAATAGCGACCGCTGTACATATTGTATTTAATAACCGTATCGCCGGGCTTGCCCGTAAAGTCGGCAACACAGTTCAGACTGACTCCCGCAGTGTTTGCCAGGGTGCATAAATCAATCTTGTCCCAGCCGGTCTTGAAGTCAATGAGCAAATCAGCCGCTGCGTAGCCAGAGTCCGCTACCGAGTTGTATTTGAAGACATTGCGTCCCCCTGCACCTCGCAGCGTGTCTGCACCTTCGCCCCCAACCAATACATTATTGGCCTCGTTGCCGATTATCCGATCATTGCCGGAGCCGCCAATGGCGTTTTCGATAACTGACGCTGGGCTGATATAAACATTGTTGGGTTTTCCGCCGACACTTGAATAAGCACCCGCCTCCAGATTGATGACTTGGTTCTGCCTGAACCCGGAAAAGTCGAATGTGTCATTACCCTGCCTGTCGTCAACTTCAAATTGTGGTTTGTCATGGGAAGCTACCAAGGACCGACCGGCATTTCCGGTGTTTGAGTTAAACCCGTATACGGTGTCCATCGGTGAACACTGTGTAGGCTCGGGTTCCGGGCATGGCTCTGGACTCGGGTATGGTTCTGGACATGGCTGGGGCTCCGGACATGGCTCTGGGGTCGGGCATGGTTCTGGACATGGCTGAGGCTCCGGACATGGCTCTGGGGTCGGGCATGGTTCTGACATGGCTGAGGCCTGACACGGCTCTGGGGTCGGGCATGGTCTGGACATGGCTGAGGCTCCGGACACGGCTCTGGGGTCGGGCATGGTTCTGGACATGGCTGAGGCTCCGGACACGGCTCTGGGGTCGGGCATGGTTCTGGAGATGGCCTTGGCTGAGGCTGCGATTCAGGACGTGGCGCGGGCCTCGGCTGTGGTGCCGGACGTGGCTCCGGCCTTGGCTGGGGCTGCGGATACGGTTCAGGCCTCGGCTCCGGTTGCGGATAAGGCGCGGGCCTTGGCTGCGGTGCCGGACGCGGCTCCGGCCTTGGCTGGGGCTGCGGATACGGTTCAGGCCTCGGCTCCGGTTGCGGATAAGGCGCGGGCCTTGGCTGTGGTGCCGGACGCGGCTCCGGCCTTGGCTGGGGCTGCGGATACGGTTCAGGCCTCGGCTGCGGTTGCGGATAAGGCGCGGGCCTGGGCTGCGGTGCCGGACGCGGCTCCGGCCTTGGCTGGGGCTGCGGATACGGTTCAGGCCTGGGCTGCGGTGCCGGACGCGGCTCCGGCCTTGGCTGGGGTTGCGGATACGGTTCAGGCCTCGGTTGCGGATAAGGCGCGGGCCTGGGCTGCGGTGCCGGACGCGGCTCCGGCCTTGGCTCAGGATACGGCTCAGGTCTCGGTCGCGGCGGCGGACATGGTACCGGCCGCGGCTGCGGGCGCGGACAGGGTTCTGGCCTTGGCGGTGGACACGGGTAAGGTCTGGGCTGCGGTTCTGGACAGGGTTCAGGCCACGGCCTCGGAGGTGGACACGGATTGGGGTTGATAGATCCCCCACAGCGACTCATTACCTGCCTGAATCCGTTAAAATTTTCCGCCAGCCCGTTTAATACGCTGCTTCGGCCTTGAAAGCCGTTGAAAACACTCTTATCAGTACTTCTAGAGGGATGCCTATCGACATGATAGTCCTCGCCCTCCAACGGGCTGTAGAACGGACTGAATGCAGGGGTATTACGAGGACATGGAGTAGAGACACTCTGACGGCCACTATCCATGTTGGACTTATTAGTTTCACTCGGTCTGCTCAGAGGATTAAATTGTCTTGGGGCACTGGAAAAGCCATCACTTCGAGACCCCACACTGGAAACATTAACCTGCATTTTAAAATCCGCCTATCCAAGTTGAAATAATTAAAATCAATGTAGTCTGCCGAGGGCGAAATTCGCTGTGAAAATATACGAGCACGCGATCAAAGCGGCGTTAAATTCCCACAATCAAAAACACCAAACAACACCTCTTCTATTTCAACTTAAAACGTCACTTCATGTACGTTAGACCGATTTCACGACACCACAAGAATACATTTACCCACAACTAAAAAACCTCACAAAACGTGCACACCTTTAAACCTTGCAACATAGAACCTTGAAATTTCAGAATGACACAACACGGATAAACACTCACACAACAGTATTACCCAACAAACGGATAATCGAACACGAATGACTTTTACCGCACTTGGCGATTACCAATGAATACGGTGAGCTCCGAGGTCACGACCCCGTACCGCAAGCCCCCCCTATTCAGACGAAGCAAACCCGCATGCCGCGCATTCGCAACCGTACACCTGAACTTGCCATGCATCGCCGTTGCCGAGCAGGGTCAGGCGCATACCGAGTGCCCGTGATCCAGGCAGCACAGCAGACGGGCGACGGTATGTTCCAATGGGCCGGAGTTATCCAGTACAAACAAGCCCGCGCCATTGCCAGCGATCAGTTCGGCAGTAAACCGCGCATTGCGCGCCAGGCGCTCTTCGATGTCCTCCTGGGATTCTCGCCCCCGTGCGATCAAGCGCTGGCGCAACACGGCCTGATCCACCGTCAGCAGCAGCACCAGCAACCTCGGATAACGCTCGCGGGTCTGCGCCAGGTGGGCGCGGGAGCCATTGACCAGCACATCGTCCCCGGCTGCCAGCCAGTCGTCGATCTCACGAGGAATTCCATAGGACAAGCCATTGGCCTGCCAGCTCAAGGCAAACGCGCCCTGGGCATCCATCGCCGCAAACTGCCCCGGGCTCACCCCTTGTGCCGCTTCGCCCACTGCCTCTGCCGAGCGCGTGATTACCCGGCGTACCAGGCGACAGCCGCGCTCGACCAAACGCGGGCGCGCGGCATCCAGCAGGCTGTCCTTGCCCGAACCCGATGGCCCGATGAGATAGATCAACCTGCCTGCCATCAAAACACCCTCTTCGCTTGTCTCCAGACTTGTTGTACCACCGGCAAGCCTTAGCGGCTCCGCCCTGTTGATCAGCCAGTACAGACGCCACGTGCAACAGGCTGGCCGGGTAGTCACAGGAAAGTATATCCAGCAATCGTGCATCGGCCACGCCGACGGCGGCCACCTTACCCGAGTGCGACCCACCGCGCACCACGTATGCGCCACGCGTAATAAAGGATTTTACCTACGGCCAAGCATGCGCAATGCCTCCATCATGCCGAGCGAGCTGCACGCAGGAGGTCGTGCCCCAACCAGGTTTCCATCCCTGGTCGACCGCCTGCGTACAGCTCGCCCTGTTTGACTCACTCCATCAGTGACTGAACCTATATCGGGGGCAAGCCCCCTCCCACATTTGCCCAGCGGTGATTGGCAGAGTGCATTTCAAGGCCATGAAAAAGGCGACCCGAGGGTCGCCTTTTGTCATTGTGCGTACTGCTTGCTCAAGCCCGGCGGTACGCCCTGTACGTTGGTCTCTTCCCAGGGCCCGTTGGGACTGATGGAGCGGCTCCAACCGTTGCTCCAGCGATAGTAGGTGCGCTGGCGGTAGAAGGTGTCGGGCTGGTCGTCGAGTACGTACACCTGCATCTTGCCGTCCCAGTGGCTGGCGGCGCCCGGTGGTGGAGCGAAGGTGGGCGATTTGGTTGGCAGTGGCTTCGGCGGCGGGGTCACCGGGCCCGACGGCTTGGTGCTCGGCTGGGTCGACGGGCCCGACGGCGGGATGGTCGGGCCGGTGGGGCCCGGCGGTGGGCGGTGAACCGCACAAGCGCTCAAGCCAAGTACCAGGCTAAGCAGGGTGATGCGTGCAAATGCGGTCATGGGCGTTTCCTCGCGTTATTTATCCGGACTGTCGATGGTCAGCTGCTGCGGCGCAGTGGTGCTGCTGGCCAGGGGTTGGCTGCGGCCGATCCATTCGCCAGTGGTCGGAACACCTGCCCGGGATATGCGCGCAACCAATTGGACTTCGGGGAAGTTGGACAGTTTCAACTGCGGCATCATTGCATCGGCATCGCCGAGTTCGACGGTGATGGGAAGGTCGGCGACGGTCACGCGTTTGGCCGCCAAGGGTGCCGGCGGGCCTGTTACGGCACGGGCGAAGATGAACACGCTGTCGGTTGGCAGGGCTTTGGCCTTTACTTCGGCGGACAGGTCCACACGCACTGTCATGACCGCCTTGTGCGCGACCGTACCGCCGCTTTCCTTGAGCTTCTCGGCTGCGCGATCAATACCGCCTTGCAGCGCCACACGGGAATTGTCTTGGGGCGGCAGTTGCGCCAGCAGGCGGTTCCAGTAGTCGATCGCCTCTTGGTAACGCTGGCCTTCAAAAGCTGCGATACCCAACAGGCCAAGACTGGTGACTTCCTTGGGGTCGAGCTTCAACGCCTCGTCCGTCAGCGCCTGCACCTTGGGCGACCACTGTTTGTTGTCGGCAAAGTATTGCGCCTGGGCCCACTGGCCGAGCAGTTCCGGCTGGCGCCCGGCCAATGCCACGGTACGCTCGAAGACTTTGGCGGCATCGGCGGAGCGGTCCTGGGCCATGTAGGCGCGGCCAAGGAAGTACAGGCCCTCGGCCGAGTCCGGCTGGGCTGCCGCGGCACGTTCCAGGCGCTGGGTCATGTCGGCCATGGACACTGGCGGCTGGGAGAACTCGCGGGTCAGTTCGACCTTGTCGCTCGCCCCATAATGCAGGTACAGCACAACGCCGAGCACGGGCACCAGAAACGCCGCCAAAAACGGCAACGGTTTACCCAAGCGCGATTCACGGGGCTTTTCCACGCCTTCGGTATCGGCCAGCAGCTCACGGGCGGCTTCGGCGCGGCCGGTGTCCAGTTGCGCGGCGTTCAATACACCTTCGTCCTGCTGCACTTGCAGCTCGGCAACGCGCTCCTGATACAGCGCCACGTTCAGCGCGGTGCGATCTTCTTCACGCTGGGCACGGCGGCCACGCATTACAGGGATCAACAGGAAACTCAGGGCAATCAGAAGCAGCAAGCCGGCTGCGAGCCAGAAATCAATCATCAGTCTTGGTGTCCAGCAATTGGTCGAGACGTTTGCGCTCTTCAGGGGACAGCGCATCGGAACCATCGGTCGGCGCGGCGCGGCGGCGACGCACGATCACCGCCATCACCACGACGCCGGCCAGCAGCAGGCCGGCAGGGCCGAACCAGAGCAGCGCGGTTTTGCCGGTGAGGGCCGGTTTGTAGCGCACGAAATCACCGTAGCGGTCGACCATGAAGTCGATGATCTGCTGGTCGTCCTTGCCCTCCCCAAGCATGCGGAAGATCTCTCTGCGCAGGTCGGTGGCGATGGGTGCGTTGGAGTCGGCGATGTCCTGGTTCTGGCACTTGGGGCAGCGCAGTTCCTTGGTCAGGTCGCGGAAACGCTCGCGCTCGGCGTCGTTGGCGAATTCGTAGGTGTCGATGGCAGCGTGGGCCACACCGGCCAGGCCTATGGCCAAAACAGCGGCGGCTAACAGACGCTTCATGGCTTGGCCTCATCGACGAGGGCCTGGTACTTGGCGGCCAGTTGCTCGCGCCACACCACCTCGTCGATCACGCCGACGTACTTGTCGCGGATCACGCCCTTGGCGTCGATAAAGAAGGTTTCCGGCGCGCCGTACACGCCAAGGTTCAAACCGAGGTTGCCGTCTTCATCGCGGATATCCAGCTGGTAGGGGTTATGGAACTCGGCCAGCCATTTAAGGGCCGCCGCATTGTCGTCTTTGTAGTTGATGCCGTAGATCACCACGCCCTTCTCGGCCAGCTTGTTCAGCACCGGATGCTCGACGCGGCAGGAAATGCACCAGGTCGCCCACACATTGACCAGCGCCGGCTTGCCCTGCAAGTCGGCCTGAGTCAGGGTCTTGTCGCCCTGCACTGTCGGCAGGTTGAATGCCGGGAATGGCTTGCCGATCATCGCCGACGGCAATTCGGCCGGGTCCAGGTACAGGCCGCGATACAGGAACACCGCCACCAGCAGGAACAACGCCAGTGGCACCACCATCAACCAACGCTTCATACCGCAGCTCCCATACCCAGTGCTTCACGCACCCGGCTTTTGACCTTGACCCGATAACGCCGGTCCAGCGCCGCGAGCAAACCGCCAAAACCGGTGAGCAAACCGCCGAACCAGATCCAGCGCACGAAGGGTTTGACATGCACCCGCACGGCCCAGGCGCCGTCGCCCAGGGGTTCTCCGAGAGCCACATAGAGGTCACGGGTGAAGCCGGCGTCGATGCCCGCTTCGGTCATCATCGAACTTTGCACGGTGTACAGGCGTTTTTCCGGGTGCAGCACGGCGATTTCCTTGCCATTGCGCACGACGCGCACCGTGCCTTTGTCTGAGGTGAAGTTCGGCCCTTCGAAGTGCTTGGCACCTTCGAAGACGAAGTGGTAACCGGCCAGGTCCATGGCCTCGCCCGGCGCCAGGCGCAGGTCGCGCTCGGCGCTGTTCTGGCTGGACAGCACCACACCGAGGGCGCACACCGCGATGCCGATGTGGGCGATCTGCATGCCCCAGTAGCTGCGGGTCAGGGTCGGCAGACCTTTGAGCAAACCTTTGTGACGGGTCTTGTCGAAGATGTCACGCACACCGGCCAGTAATACCCAGGCGGAGAGCAGGAAGGTAGCGAGCACTGCCCAGTTGAAGTCGCCGTAGGCGATACCGGCGACCACGGCCAGCGCAACGCTGCCGAGTAGCACCGGAGCGAGCATGCCCACCAGCCATTTCACCGGAGTGTCTTTCCAGCGCACCAGCACGCCGACCGCCATCACCACCATCAACAGGCCCATCAGCGGGATGAACAACGCATTGAAGTACGGCGGGCCGACGGACAGCTTGGCGCCGCTAAGGGCATCCAGCACCAACGGGTACAGGGTGCCGAGCAGGATCATCGACGCGGCCACCACCAGCACCAGGTTATTGCCCAGCAGCAGGGTTTCCCGCGACCACAGGTTGAAGCCGACCTGGCTCTTGACCACCGGCGCGCGCAGGGCAAACAGGGTCAGCGAGCCACCCACTACAAAGAGCAGGAAGATCAGGATGAATACGCCACGCTCGGGATCAGAGGCGAACGCATGCACCGAGGTCAGCACGCCCGAACGCACCAGGAAGGTGCCGAGCAGGCTGAGGGAAAACGCGGCGATGGCGAGCAACACAGTCCAGCTCTTGAACACGCCGCGTTTTTCGGTGACCGCCAGGGAATGAATCAGCGCAGTGCCCACCAGCCAGGGCATGAAGGACGCGTTTTCCACCGGATCCCAGAACCACCAGCCGCCCCAGCCAAGTTCGTAGTAGGCCCACCATGAGCCCAGGGTGATACCGATACCGAGGAAGGCCCAGGCAACGATGGTCCATGGCCGCGACCAACGCGCCCACGCCGCATCCAGACGCCCGCCAAGCAAGGCGGCGATGGCGAAGGCAAAGGCTACGGAGAAGCCGACGTAGCCCATATAGAGCATGGGCGGATGCACGATCAGGCCGATGTCCTGCAACAGCGGGTTGAGGTCATGCCCGTCCGCCGGGATCTGCGGCAGCATGCGGCTGAAAGGGTTGGAGGTCATGATCAGGAACAGCAAAAAGCCAATGCTGATCATGCCCATCACCGCTAGCACCCGTGCCAGCATGACTTGCGGCAGTTGGCGCGAAAACACCGATACGGCGAAGGTCCAGCCACCGAGGATCAACGCCCACAGCAGCAACGAACCTTCGTGGGCGCCCCACACGGCGCTGAACTTGTAATACCAGGGCAAGGCGCTGTTGGAGTTGTTTGCGACATAGGCGACGGAAAAGTCGTCGGTCATGAAGGCGTAGGTCAGGCAGCCGAAGGCGAACAAGAGAAAGGCAAACTGGCCCCAGGCGGCCGGCTGCGCCAGGCTCATCCACAGGCGGTCACCGCGCCAGGCGCCGAGCAATGGCACCACGGCCTGGACCACGGCAAAGCACAGGGCGAGAATCATCGCCAACTGGCCCAGCTCCGGAATAAACAGTGCGGACGTCATCACTTAGCCCTCCTTGGCAGGCTGCGGATTCGCGCCAGGCGCGGACTGGCCGCTGTCTTTCAAGGCCTTTGTGACCTCCGGCGGCATGTACTTCTCATCGTGCTTGGCCAGCACTTCGTCAGCCACTACCACGCCATCGGCATTGAGCTTGCCCAGGGCGACGATGCCCTGGCCTTCGCGGAACAGGTCGGGGAGGATGCCGCGATAAGTGATGGTCACGGCCTTGTTGAAATCGGTGACCACGAAGGTCACGTCCAGGGAATCGCCGGAACGCTTCAACGAGCCCTGCTCCACCATGCCGCCGGCGCGGATGCGCGTGTCCAGCGGGGCTTCGCCATTGGCGATCTGGGTCGGGGTGTAGAACAGGTTGATGTTCTCCCGCAGGGCGCTCATCGCCAGGCCCACGGCAATACCCACACCGGCCAGGATGGCAAGGATGATCAACAGACGCTTTCTACGCAGCGGATTCACTTTTCGGTCTCCCGGCGCAGACGTCGCGCCTCTTGTTGCAGGTAACGTTTGCGGGCCAGGATCGGCGCGGCGACGTTGAGCACCAGCACTGCCAGGCAGATGCCATAGGCGGTCCAGACATACAGGCCGTGGTGGCCCATGGCGAGAAAATCACTGAAAGAAGCAAAACTCATCCACGCGCTCCCAGGCTGGTTTGCACTTCGGCTTTTACCCAACTGGTGCGGGCTTCACGCTTGAGCACTTCGAGGCGCATGCGCAGCAACAGCACGGCGCCGAAGAAGCAGTAGAACCCCAACACCATCAGCAGCAGCGGCGCCCACATTTCCACGGGCATCGCCGGTTTTTCGGTGAGGGTGAAGGTGGCGCCCTGGTGCAGGGTGTTCCACCACTCCACCGAGTATTTGATGATCGGGATGTTGATCACCCCGACAATCGCCAGCACCGCGCAGGCCTTGGCGGCGCTGTCGCGGTTGCTGATCGCGTTGCCCAGGGCAATCAGGCCGAAGTACAGGAACAGCAGGATCAGCATCGAGGTCAGGCGTGCGTCCCACACCCACCATGAACCCCAGGTCGGCTTGCCCCAGATGGCGCCGGTGACCAGCGCCACGGCGGTCATCCACGCGCCAATCGGCGCGGCGCATTGCAGGGCCACGTCGGCCAGCTTCATCTTCCACACCAGGCCAACGATGCCGCACACTGCCAGCATCACGTAGCAGGACTGGGCCAGCATCGCGGCAGGTACATGGATATAGATGATGCGAAAGCTGTTGCCTTGCTGGTAGTCGGGCGGCGCGAAGGCCAGGCCCCAGACCAGGCCGATGCCGATCAGCAACACGGCGGCGACGCTCAACCACGGTAGCAGCTTGCCACTGATGCCATAAAACCATTTGGGCGAGCCGAGCTTGTGAAACCAGGTCCAGTTCATTGCAGTTTCCATCACGGGTGCTTTTCGTCGTGGCGAGAAGCTCAGGGTCTTTACTGACTCAACGTCATCAACGCCGGGTCAGACCTCATTATTCGCCGACGCTGATTTTCAGGCCGGCGGCTATAGCAAAGGGTGTCAGGGTTACCGCCAGGGCGGTCAGGCTACCGAGCCATAAGAGGTAACCGGTCGCCGGCATGCCCATCAGCGCGGCTTGCAAAGCGCCGCTGCCGAGGATCAATACCGGGATGTACAAAGGCAGAATCAGCAGGGCCAGCAACAGACCACCGCGCTTCAAGCCAACGGTCAGCGCCGCCCCTACGGCTCCCAACAGGCTCAGGGCCGGCGTGCCAAGCAACAAGGATAGAAGCAACACCGGCAGGCACTCGCCGGGCAACCCTAGCATCATCGCCAGCAAGGGAGAGAGCAGCACCAGCGCCAGGCCGGAAAAAGCCCAGTGTGCCAGTACCTTGGCCAGTACCAGAAGTGGCAGGGGGTGCGACGAAAGGACCCACTGTTCCAGGGAACCATCTTCGAAATCACTGCGAAACAGCCCGTCCAGCGAGAGCAGGACGGACAAAAGTGCCGCTACCCATACCAATCCTGGGGACAAGGTTTGCAACAGTTTAGTCTCCGGGCCGACCGCCAGCGGAAACAGCGCGATCACAATCGCGAAGAACACCAGCGGATTGGCCAGCTCCGCCGGACGACGGCACAACAACCGGGCTTCACGGGCAACCAACAGGGCGAACACACTCATAGTGACCACCGCCCGAGGTCCAGCTCGCGAAAACCGGCGGGCAGGCGCGTCAATGTGTGGTGGGTGGTCAGTAACACCAGGCCGCCTTTCTCGCAGTGCCGGGCCAGGTGCTCTTCGAGTTGGGCCACGCCTTGTTTGTCGAGGGCGGTGAAGGGTTCATCGAGAATCCACAGCGGCGGCCCAGGCAGGTATAAACGCGCCAGGGCCACACGGCGCTGCTGGCCAGCGGACAGGGTATGGCAGGGAACGTCTTCGAAACCCTTGAGGCCCACTGAGGCCAGGGCCTGCCAGATGGCGTCGCGGGAAGCGGGATGATGCAGGGCGCTGAGCCAGCTGAGGTTTTCTTCGGCGGTGAGCACGTCCTTGATACCGGCGGCGTGACCGATCCAGATCAGGTTGCGCGCCAGTTCGGTACGTTGTTCGTGTAAAGGCTTGCCGTTGAGTTGGACTTCACCTGCCGTGGGCTGCATCAAACCGGCCATCAGCCGCAGCAGGCTGGTCTTGCCGCTGCCATTGGGCCCGCTGATTTGCACCATGTCGCCGCCCGCCAGCCGCAGCTCGAGTTGCTCGAACAACAGGCGCAGGTCGCGTTCACAGGCAAGCGCTACGGCTTCAAGAAGAGGGCTGGTCAAGAGATCGCGGGCCTTTACGGTTCAAGTCGGCGGTGCAGCGGCCGTTAAAGAGAGATGCACAATAACGACTTTGGCGACCGATTTTAGAGAGCTGGATCAAATAGTTGTGAGGTTTTTACCGCTCTCTTTGCAGACGGGCGGCATTATACATGCGATGCCCTACTCTAAAGAGGGCAATTTCCCCAGAGACGACGTGCACGATGACCGGCGAGATCAACCTACCTCCACTGCCTCCAGCGCCAGCGCCCAAACCTGCCCCGCTGCCTGCGGCGGGTGAGCTGCTCAAGCTGCTGGAGCCGCAGGCCGGCCTGATCGGCCCAGGGAAAACTGTGAACGCCGAGGTCATCGCGCTGAAACAGGGCAGCGAAGCCTTCCAGTTGTTGCTCAAACTGACCCTCGAAGGCGGTCGCCAGACCCTGGTACAGGCCAGCAGCGCCCAGCCCTTGCCATTGGGCAGCAATGTGGCGGTGAGCCAGGCGCCTGCGGGCAACCTGGCCATCACCTTGCAGCAGGCCATGAGCGCCAACGTTGCCGCCCTCACCCGCCTCGATACCTCGCAAATGCCGGTGGGCACGCTGCTGCAAGCCAAGGTGCTGACCACGCAGATGCTGCCCCAGGGCACGGGGCAGCCGGCGATCTATCGCTCGCTGGTGAGCGTGCTCAATAACGCCCTGGCCGGTGCCACCCTGACGCTGGAAAGCCCTCAACCCCTGCGGGTTGGCAGCTTGCTCAGCGCCGTGGTGCAGAACGCGCAAACCCTGAGCTTCGTGCCATTGAGCGGCTTGAAGGACCAACTGGCCGTAACCCAGCAGCTTGCCACCCAGCAAAGTCGCCAAGGCTCGCTGGATGCCGTGTTCAGCGCCTTGCAAAACCTGCCTCGTGGCGACAGCACCTCCGCCGACCTGCGGGCCGCTGCCGAGCGTTTATTGGCGGCGTTGCCCGACCTGGCGCAAGTCAGCAACCCCAAGGTGCTGGCGCAGGTGATCCAGAACAGCGGTGCTTTCCTGGAGGCCAAATTGCTCGCCGGGCAGAACCCGCAGATCCCCCCGCTGGATATGAAAGGCGCGCTGTTGCGCCTGGTCGCGGACCTGCTGCCCACCCTGCCCGCCAGCACCAACCTGAATGCCATCCTCGCCGCCAATACCCTGGCCCAGGCGCTGCCACACTTTGTCCGCAGCCCGTTGAACACCCTCGGCCAGGTCGGCGCCCGGCAGATACCCGCAAGCTTCCCGCTGCCCGAGCGGTTGATGGCCAAACTCGAAGGTGAAGGCGACCTCGAGAACCTGCTGCGCCTGGCCGCCGGCGCGATCTCCCGCTTGCAGAGCCATCAATTGTCGAGCCTGGAACAGACCGGCACCACCGCCGACGGCCGCCTGCAAACCACCTGGCAGCTGGAAATCCCCATGCGCACCTTGCAAGACATCGTACCGTTGCAGGTCAAGTTTCAGCGCGAGGAACCGGCGCCCGACAAGGACCAGCCCGAACGCAAGGATAAAAAAGAACCGAAACAGATGCTCTGGCGCGTCGAACTGGCCTTCGACATGGAGCCGCTGGGGCCGCTGCAAGTCCAGGCGCAATTGACCCAGGGCAAACTGTCCAGCCAGTTGTGGGCCAGCCGCCCGTTCACGGCCAGCCTGATCGAAAGCCACTTGGGCAGCCTGCGCGAACGCCTGGTGTCCTCGGGGATTGACGTCGGCGACCTGAATTGCCACTTGGGCACCCCGCCACGCGGCCCCAAAACCGGACTGGAACAACGCTGGGTGGATGAAACCGCATGAAGAACGCCACCCCACCCCGCCAGGCCATTGCCCTCAAGTACGACGGCCAACAGGCACCCACGCTGACCGCCAAGGGCGACGAGGCCCTGGCCGAAGCCATCCTCAAGCTGGCCCGGGAAAACGAAGTACCCATCTATGAAAACGCAGAGCTGGTGAAGTTGCTGGCGCGCATGGAACTGGGGGACAGTATTCCAGAAGAGCTCTATCGCACGATTGCCGAGATCATTGCGTTTGCGTGGACATTGAAGGGCAAGTTCCCGGCAGGGTACGACCCGGATGCGGGGCCGGTGGAGCGGGATGTCACAGAGCGTGGCGACGATTACTGAGTAGCCACAGGCATATACACATCCAAGTGCGGGAGGGGGCTTGCTCCCGATTGCGGTGTGTCAGTCACATTATTTCAACTGATACGCCGCTATCGGGAGCAAGTCGCCCTCCCACATTTGGAGCCGGCCACATTTTCGCTCTGTGTTCAGCTCAAGACTTCGCTCAAGGGAATGAAATTGACTTGATCACCGATATCCAGCGTCGTGCCTTCCATCACCTCCACAAACCCTTCAGCCCACGCCGCGCTGCGCAGCACGCCGGAACTCTGGTTGTGGTAGATGACCGCCTTGCCCTGCTCGATACGCCCACGCAGGTATTCACGACGGTTACCCGGCTTGGGCCAGGCGAACCCTGCTGGCACTTCGAAACGCAGCGGCTGCACCTGCACCACACCTTGGCGGCGTAGCAGATAGGGGCGCGCCAACAGCGCAAAGGTCACCAGGGTCGAGGCCGGGTTGCCTGGCAGGCCGATCACCGGCACGCCACGAAAATGCCCGAAGGTCAGCGGTTTGCCCGGCTTGATCGCCAGCTTCCACAGCGCCAGCTCGCCCTCTTCACGCAAGGCGATGCCGAGGAAGTCCGCTTCACCTACCGAAACACCGCCAGTGGACAGGATCAGATCGACGCTGCCCAGGCCCGCCAGGCGCGTGCGGGTCTGTTCCAGATCATCCGGCAGGATTCCGGCATCGATCACGTCACAGCCCATGCGCGCCAGCCAGTTGCACAAGACGCGGCGGTTGCTGTTGTAGATCTGCCCCGGGCCCAGCGGCAACCCCGGCTCGATCAACTCATCGCCGGTCGACAGTACGGCCACGCGCACGCGGCGCACCACGTCGAGACGATCACACCCCAGGGACGCGGCCAGGCCCAGCTCGATGGGCCCCAGTCGCGTACCGGCGGTGAGCACGCACTCACCGACCGTGGTTTCCTGGCCCTGGGGGCGGATGTTGTCGCCCACTTGCAGCGGCTCGGTAAAACTGACGCGCTGGTCGGCATGCACCACCGCGTTTTCCTGCATTTGCACGCAGTCCGCGCCCTGGGGTACCGGCGCGCCGGTAAAGATGCGGGCGCAAGTGCCGGGCGCCAACGGCTCGGGCGCATTGCCGGCGAAAATGCGTTGGCTCACCACCAGCGGTTCGCCGGTCCAATCCGCCAGGCGCACGGCGTAGCCGTCCATGGCGCTGTTGGGCCAGGGCGGCAGGTCAAGTGTGGAGATCAGGTCCTGGGCCAAGACCCGGCCGTCACACTCAGCCAGGGGCAGCACTTGCTGCTCGCGAACCGGCGCGGCTTCGGCCATGGCCAGCAGACGCTGCAAGGCGTCTTCCACCGGCATTAATGCACCGGTCTTGCCCGGCTTATCCACGGGATTCACAGGGTTCAGCCTGTTTCAGATGTGGGACGAAGTTGCACGGGCGGTGACGGCTATCCAGTTGCTCGGCGAGGATGCCGTCCCAACCGGTGCGCACGGCGTTGGTGGAACCCGGCAGGCAGCACACCAGGGTGCCATTGGCCAGGCCGGCCAGCGCGCGCGATTGCACAGTGGAAGTGCCGATATCGGCCACGGATATCTGGCGGAACAGCTCGCCAAAGCCGTCGACCTGTTTGTCGAGCAGGCAGCTCACGGCTTCAGGGGTGCTGTCGCGGCCGGTGAAACCGGTGCCGCCGGTAATCAGCACCACTTGCACCACGTCTTCGGCGATCCAATGGGCAACCTGGGCGCGGATCTTGTAGAGGTCGTCCTTGAGCAGTACGCGCTCGGCCAGGTGGTGGCCGGCGGCAGTCAGGCGGTCGACGAACACCTGGCCGGAGGTGTCGGTGTCCAGGGTACGAGTGTCGCTGACGGTCAATACTGCAATATTCAGGGGTACGAAGGGCGCATCGGCCTTGGCTTTCATGGCACGGTCCGGTTGTCGAAGGAACAGCCCGATGTTATATCACAGGCCCCCATTTACGTGCCGCAGCGGAACCACCATGTCTCTTCAATCTTCACCCCTGCCCTGTTCGATCCTGCTGTTGGCCGGTGGCCGCGGCCAACGCATGGGCGGCCAGGACAAAGGGCTGCTGCAATGGCGGGGCGAACCGTTGATTGCCCACCTGCAAAGGCTGGCCCGGCCGCTCACCGATGACCTGATCATCTCGTGCAATCGCAACCATGAACGCTATGCGCCTTATGCCGATCAATTGGTGAGCGATGACAACCTGGAATTTCCCGGACCGCTTGCCGGTATCCGTGCCGGACTACTCGCGGCACGCCATGAGCATTTGCTGATCCTGCCGTGCGATGTGCCGCAGATCGATGGGCGACTGCTCGCCGACTTGCGTGAGACCGCCCAGCGCAACCGGCAGCTGCCAGTGATGGTACGCCAGGGCGAGTTCTGGGAACCCTTGCTGTGTATCATCCCGACCAGCTTGAAAAACCAAGTGGAACAGGCGTGGCAAGCGGGTGAGCGCAGCCCGCGCAAGATCTTGCTGGAACTGGGTGGCGTGGCCCTGCAATGCACTGCCGATGACCCGCGCCTGGCCAACCTTAATACGCCCGAGCTGTTGCACCCACGGGCTGGCGTGTCAGAATGAGCCTTGCACAAGGAACTTTGCCGACGTCCCATACGTCACAAGGTCAGCAATTTAAAAGTATTCTCTCGGAGACAAACTCATGACTCAACGGACCATCGCCGCTCTCATGCTTGCACTGGGCCTCGCCACCCTCGCCGGTTGCGCTTCGCCAACAGTGATCACCCTGAATGACGGTCGCGAAATCCAGGCCGTCGACACCCCGAAATTTGACGAAGATTCGGGCTTCTACGAATTCCAACAGCTTGACGGCAAGCGCACCCGCATCAACAAAGATCAGGTTCGCACCGTTAAAGACCTGTAAGCCACAACGTTTGCACACAAGGCCCGCCTCGCGCGGGCCTTGTTGTTCCTGGGGTTTACCAGTCGAGGGTGATCCGGCTGCGGAAACTGCGTTCTTCACCGCTCACCGGATCGATAAAGCGTACGCCTTGGGCCAGCAGTTTCAGGGGGTTGGCGTAGTCATCCTCGGCATCCTTGATCACCTCGGGGTAGAACGGGTCATTGCAGATACTCGCGCCAAGGGCGGTCATGTGCACGCGCAACTGGTGCTTCTTGCCAGTCACCGGGAACAGGCCGTAGCGCCATAAGTGGCCGTTTTTCTCTCGCACTTGCACAGCCGTTTCGGTGTTACTGGCGCCCGGCCCTTCCTGCATGCGAAAGAACGGCTCGCCATCCACCAGCCGGCTTTTGTGCACCAAAGGAAAGCTGCGGTTCGGCAAGGCTGGGGCGATGGCTTCGTAGAATTTATCGATACGCCGCGTGGGAAACAGTTGCTGATACGCCGAGCGGCTTTGCGGGTTGGCCGAGAACAGCACCAGCCCCGCCGTATGCCGGTCGATACGGTGCAGGGGCACCAGCGCGGGGTTGCCCAGGCGCCGGATCAGGCGACGCAGAAGCGTCTGCTCAACGTACTCGCCAGCAGGCGTAACCGGCAGGAAATGCGGTTTGTCCGCCACCACCAGGTGTTCATCGGCGTACAGAATGCTTTCCTGTACCGGGATGACTTTCTCGTTGGGCACTTCGCGAAAGTAATAGATGCACAGGCCTTCTTTGTAGGCCAGGTCCAGGCTGATCGGGCTGCCATTGATATCCAGTACCCTGCCCCGCGCAATCCGGTCCAGCCACTGTTCGCGGCCGATGGCCGGGAAGTGCTCGCACAGGCAATCAAGCACCGTCGCCCATGGGCCTGGGGGCAGGTACAAGGTACTGGCTTGGTGCTGGGAAGGGGAAAAACCGGAAGTGGACATGCAGATGCTCGAAGCCTGGGAAACAGGCGGGCATTATCCCGCATGGCGCACGATTGCCTAGGGCCTATCTCAGCCCTTGGCCAATTGCGCCCGCAGGACCGGCGACGCGCTTGCCGCCTCGGTGAACTCCTTGAGCCAGCGCAATACGTCCACCGCTTCCCAACGGCCTGGATCATACAGCGCGTAAAGCAAGCCCTGGTAACCCACTACATCCAGCTGCTTGTGATAACCGGCACGCTGGAACAGCGCCTCGATTTCCGCAAAGCAGGTGTTGAAATGCACCTTGTTAAACGGCGTCTTGCCTTCCGTGACCAGGCCATCGAGGCGCAGCTCATTTACCGCGTCACGCACGACATCGGCAGACATGCGATTGACGCTGCTTTTCAGTTGTTCAACATTCACCACGGGCGTTCCCTCTAATCAATCGCTGTACGAATATACAGTAACGTAATATTGGGAAACCCGCCATCGCATAAATTTCAGCGCAGGAAGGCGACGACCTGATCACTGTCGAATGGCCAGTCCAGTTCTGCCCCGGTGTCGACCCGCCGCAGTACCGGGATCCTTAGGCCGTAGGCTTCGGTCAGGTCTACTGGATCAGCAATATCGATCAATTCAACCATCAGGCCGTGTTCGACCAACGGCATGAGGACCTCTTCGGCAAGTTCACAAAGATGGCAACCCAGGGTGCCGAACAGCTGGCATTCAGGAGGCATGACGAAAGAACCCGGTCAGAAAAACAAGTGATCATTCTAAACCCGCTCGCCCCATGAAATCCCATTGCCGACAAAACACCTGACCCAGGTCACCATGGCCTATAACTGATTCAGCGATTCTCGCGGCTTTTTGCCCGTCCACCTGCAACGGAGATGCTTGTGTTTGCCAACCTGCTGATCATCCTGGCCTCATCCCTGGTGGTGATAGCGCTGTTTCGACGGCTGCAACTGCCGCCCGTGCTGGGCTACCTGTGCGTGGGCCTGGCGGTAGGGCCGACTGCACTGGACTGGGTGAACGATAACGAGGACCTGCCGGACCTGGCCGAGATGGGCGTGGTGTTCCTGCTGTTTTCCCTGGGGCTGGAGTTTTCCCTGTCGAAAATGTTCGCCCTGCGCCGTGTGGTGTTTGGCCTGGGCAGTTTGCAGGTGCTGGGCTGCGGTGCGCTGCTGGGTGGCCTATTGATGGGCTTTGGCCTGGCGCCGGGCATCGCGCTGTTGCTCGGCGCAGGCCTGGCGTTGTCGTCCACGGCCATCGTCAGCAAGGAGTTGACCAGCCTCGGTGAGATCTTCAGCAGCCATGGCCAGAATGCGATTGGCGTGCTGCTGTTTCAGGACGTGGTGGCGGTATTGCTGCTGACGCTGGTGCCAGTGTTTGCCGGCAGCAGTGACCAAGCCTGGTACTGGGCGCTGCCGCTGACCCTGGGCAAGACTGTGGTGTTGTTCGTGGGCCTGCTGTTTGCCAGTCGCTGGTTGCTGCCGCGGTTGTTTCGTGAAGTCGCGGCGTCCCATTCGGCGGAGTTGTTTGTCTTGCTGGCGCTGGTGATTGTGTTGCTCACAGCCTGGCTCACCCATCTGCTCGGCCTGTCCCCTGCCCTTGGGGCGTTCCTGGCCGGCATGTTGCTGGGTGAAAGTCATTATCGTCACCAAATCGAAGCGGATATCCGACCGTTCCGAGACATTCTGCTGGGGCTGTTTTTTGTCAGCATCGGCATGTTGATCGACTTGCAGTTGTTCATCAGCCATAGCCTGTTGATACTCGGCCTGACCCTCACGCTGATGCTGGTCAAGGGTTGCGTGGTCGCCGTACTGGTCAAGCTGCGTGGCAGCGACACCGAAACCGCCTGGCGCAGCGGCCTGGCCCTGGCCCAGGGTGGCGAGTTCTGTTTTGCGTTGATGGCGCAGATGCAACAGAGCCGGCTGATTCCGGATCAATTCAACGGGCTGCTACTGGCCGCCACGTTCTGCTCGATGCTGATGACACCGTTGCTGCTGCGCGCCGCCCCGGCCTTTGCCCTGCGCCTGCACCGCAAGCCCAACCAGCAGGTGCAACTGGAGCAGATCACCGCGCTCAATGCGCAACTGCACGGGCATGTGGTGATTTGTGGTTATGGGCGGGTGGGCCAATCCATCGGGCGTTTTATGCGCCGGGAACACCAGGCGTTTATCGCCCTGGATGACGACCCCGCACGCGTACAGGAGGCCGCCACCGAGGACAGCAGCGTGCATTATGGCGACTGCCGCCGTGGCGCCTTGCTCAGTGCCGTCGGCCTGGAGCGGGCGCGATTGGTGGTGATCGCCGTGGACAACAGCGATGTCGCCCTGCTGGTGCTCAAGGAAGCGCGGCGAATCAACCCTGAGGTGCCGATCCTGGTGCGCACTCGCGATGCCAGCCAGTTGGCTGAGCTCAAGGCAGCCGGTGCCAGTGAGGTGGTGCCTGAGTTGCTGGAATCAAGCCTGATGCTCGCCTCCCACGCGCTGATCCTGCTGGGCCTGCCGGACCAACAGGTGCAGGCGCGGGTCGATGAAGTGCGGCACAACCACTATCGCCTGCTGCACGGATTCGATCCGCAGGCCCGCACTGACGAAGAGGCGCCGATCAATCCTGACTGACTGCGCCAATCTTGTGGATCGACAGGTCAGCACCGTAATACTCCTCTTCCTGGCTCAGGCGCAGGCCGTGCATACGCTTGATCACGCCGTACACCAGCAAACCGCCGCCGAAGGCCACCACTACGCCAAGACCGGTGCCGATCAACTGGCTGATCAAGCTCACGCCGCCCAGCCCACCCAGGGCGGTCTGCCCGAAGATGCCACAGGCGATACCGCCCCACACTCCACACAAGCCATGCAAGGGCCATACACCCAGCACGTCGTCGATCTTCCAACGGTCCTGGGCGGCGATAAAACACCACACGAACAGGCCTCCGGCAATGGCCCCCGTGACCAGCGCGCCCACCGGGTGCATCAGGTCGGAACCGGCGCAGATAGCCACCAGCCCGGCCAATGGGCCGTTGTGCAGGAAGCCCGGGTCGTTACGCCCAATCACCAGCGCGGCAACGGTGCCGCCGACCATGGCCATCAACGAATTGACCGCCACCAGGCCACTGACCCCATCCAGGGTTTGCGCACTCATCACGTTAAAACCAAACCAACCGACGATCAGGATCCACGACCCCAGCGCCAGGAAGGGGATGCTCGACGGCGCAAACGCCACCAGGCGCCCTTCGCGATAACGCCCGTTGCGCGGGCCCAGCAGCAACACGGCTGCCAGCGCGAGCCAACCGCCCATGGCGTGTACCACCACGGAACCGGCAAAGTCGTGGAAGCCGGCACCAAAGGCTACGAGCAGCCAGGCTTGCAGGCCGAAGTTGCCGTTCCACACCATGCCTTCAAAAAAGGGGTAGATAAACGCCACGATCAACGCGGTGGCGCACAGCTGCGGAGCAAACTTTGCTCGCTCGGCAATGCCGCCGGAAATGATGGCCGGGATGGCCGCAGCAAAGGTCAGCAGGAAGAAAAACTTCACCAGGCCGTAGCCATGATCGGCGCTGATCACGGCTGCTGGTTGCATGAAGTTCACGCCATAGGAGATCCAATAGCCTATAAAGAAATAGGCCAGGGTGGAGATCGCGAAGTCGCTGAGGATTTTCGACAAGGCGTTGACCTGGTTCTTCTGGCGCACCGTGCCGACCTCCAGGAAGGCAAAGCCGGCGTGCATGGCCAGGACCATGACTGCACCAATCAGAATGAACAGAGTATTGGAGCTATGGACAAGGGTATCCACCGCACTTTGCAAATTTTCCATAGGTCTTGGCAGGCCTGCATCAAGGCAAAAAGCACCAAAGCGGTTCAAGCCAGGGTTTCGCGCACTAAATTGGCACCGCCGGCCCGCCCTTCTTCAGAGGGCGTGAACCGCTTTAGCGCAGCGACCAACAACACAGGCCGTTGCCGACAGGGTTTTTCCGCGAGTTTCAGTAATTTAGGGTAAGGTTTTTCAAAGCCGCAGCGTCAACCGCCCAGATTCAGCGCAGGCCCCAGGACCTGCGCACCAAGGCAAAGCAAAAGCTGTACCAGACAATTGCACTGAACCTTCGGCGAACCCCGCGACTCGAAACCACACGTACAGATCAGCCACACACGGAGACAACCATGGCCGGTAAAACAGCAAAGACTGCTCAAGAGATACTGATGGCGGATTTTCAAACCCTGGTCAGTGATACCGAAAGGTTGCTGGACGACACCGCTGTGCTGGCCGGTGACCAGGCCGATGAGCTGCGCACCAAGATCCACGAGAGCCTGCTCAAGGCCCGCGAGACCCTGCAGTTGACCGAAGACTCGCTGCGTGAGCGCGGTCAGGCGGCGATCACTGCCACTGAAGACTACGTACAAGCCAACCCATGGCAGTCCGTCGGTATCGCTGCCGGCGTGGGCTTTTTGATCGGTCTGCTGGCTACAAGGCGCTAAATATCATGTCTATCGGCGAATCCAGCTCATCAACGAGCGCACACTCTTCAGGAACCAGTTCCACCTCCCGGCGCCTGGGCGCTGCCGTGCTGGGCTTGCTGCACAGCCATGTGGAGTTGTTCGGGATCGAATTGCAGGAGCAAAAGGCCCGCACCGTCAGCCTGTTGCTGTTCGCCGGGCTGGCGCTGGTGTTTGCCCTGCTATTGCTGGTGGGGTTGTCGACGCTGGTAATGATCCTGGTATGGGACACCGGCTACCGACTGACCGGAATAATCTGTCTGTGCGTGTTCTATAGCCTGGCTGCCGCGTTCTGCGGGGTGCGCTTGAAAGCGGCAGTGTTCGATGAGTCCACGCCCTTCCACGCCACGCTTGAAGAGCTGGCCAATGACCGGGAGCGCTTGCTGCCATGAGCATGACTGAGATCCCGCAAAACACCTCCCGCCGGGAAATGCGCAAGGCACTGATTCGCCTGCGCATGGAAATGCATCGCCAGGAAATCCGCCATGAGTCCCAGCAACTGATGGCGCCGCTGCAAAAAATGCGCAATATGCGCCACAACTGGCAGGACAGCCTGGGCATCAAGCACGCGCCACTGTGGGGCGTAGCGGCGGTGACGCTGATGGGCTTCTTTACCGGCAAGGGCGCCAAAGGCGACAGTATCAGCAGCGTGACGCGCCTGATACGGCTAGGTGCCGGTTTAATCCCACTGATCAAACTGGCCATGCAAGGCACTTCGCGCAAAAGCTGACCTGCGTGCGTCAAAGACCGTAATGACCCGATATGTCCTGGTCATTGCGGTTTTTTGCGCTGCCTGTTAATTGATATCGACACTGCCGACCGTTGGATTCGCTTGCCCCAGCGAGGCCGAACCGGGAAGCTGAACCTGTCATTCACCGTACGGAGAGTACCCGCCTTGGATTGGCCCACCCTGCTGACCCGCGAACGCCTTGGAAAACCCCTGCACAGCCCGGAAGAACTGGGTCGCAGCCCCTTTCACAAAGACCACGATCGCATCATCTTTTCCGGTGCATTCCGGCGCCTGGGGCGCAAGACACAAGTGCACCCCGTATCGAGCAACGACCATATCCACACGCGCCTGACTCACTCGCTTGAAGTCAGTTGCGTCGGGCGCTCCCTTGGCATGCGCGTGGGCGAAACCCTGCGCAGCGCCCTGCCCGACTGGTGCGACCCGAGCGACTTGGGCATGGTGGTGCAATCGGCCTGCCTGGCCCATGACATCGGCAACCCGCCGTTCGGACACTCCGGCGAAGACGCCATTCGCCACTGGTTCCAACAGGCCGCCGGGCGCGGCTGGCTGGATGACATGACCAGCGCCGAACGCAATGACTTCCTCAACTTCGAAGGCAATGCCCAGGGCTTTCGGGTGCTGACCCAGCTTGAATACCATCAGTTCGACGGCGGCACGCGGCTGACCTATGCCACCTTGGGGACTTATCTCAAATACCCCTGGACTGCCCGCCACGCCGACTCACTGGGCTACAAGAAACACAAGTTCGGCTGCTACCAGAGCGAGCTGCCGATTCTTGAGCAAATCGCCCACAAGCTCGGCCTGCCCCAACTGGAAGAGCAACGCTGGGCCCGTCACCCGCTCGTTTACCTGATGGAGGCCGCCGACGACATCTGCTACGCGCTGATCGACCTGGAAGACGGCCTGGAAATGGAGCTGCTGCAGTACGCCGAGGTCGAGTCGCTACTGCTGGACCTGGTCGGCGATGACCTGCCACAAACCTATCGGCAGTTGGGCCCGCTGGACTCCCGACGCCGCAAGCTGGCGATCCTGCGTGGCAAGGCCATCGAACACCTGACCAACGCAGCAGCAAGGGCATTTGTCGAACAGCAGGACGCCCTGCTCGCCGGCACACTGCCTGGCGACCTGGTCGAGCACATGCACGGCCCGGCAAAACGCTGCGTACTGGATGCCAAGGACATGGCGCGCAAGAAAATCTTCCAGGATAAACGCAAAACGCTGCATGAAATCGGCGCCTACACTACCCTGGAAATCCTGCTCAACGCATTCTGCGGTGCGGCCCTGGAACAACATGGCGGGCGTACCCCATCGTTCAAGAACAGGCGCATTCTCGATTTACTGGGCAATAGCGCGCCGGACCCGGCCTGGCCATTACATGCGTCGTTCCTGCGGATGATCGATTTCATCGCCGGCATGACCGACAGCTACGCCACAGAAATGGCGCGGGAAATGACCGGGCGCTCCAGCCCTCAGTAACGACTCGACCACGCATCCTGTTCCCTGAAGAGAATCGCCCTACGATGGGAACAGAGCGGCCTGATCGAATTCGTACATACACCCGAAGAATAATCACGCACGCTCTTAACAGACCAGCCGAGCAATTCCTACACCCCCCATCGACGCTTGACTCACTGTGTGTTCTCTATGCCCAGATACCCTCTTCATATTCTTTTGGTGGAGGATCACCCCTTTCAGCTCCTGGCCACCCAATGCCTGCTCAAAAGCTTCGGTTTCCACCAATTGACGCCCGTGGAAAATGCCGAGCAGGCCATACGCTTGATGAGCCAGTCCGAACACCCCTTCGATCTGATGCTATGTGACCAATGCCTGCCTGACTTGCCCGGGCTTGAACTAGTGGAAATCGCCAGCCGCCAGCGCTTTATAACCAGTGCGATCCTGTTGAGCGGGTTACCCCAGGCGGAACTGATCAATCTGAAGCGGCAAGCCCTGCAACGAAATCTCCCACTCCTTGGCTACTTATCAAAACCGTTGGACAAAAATCAACTTGAAAGTCTGATCGCCTCGTTTTTCACTTAATAAATGTAGGAAATTAAACATTTCCACTAGAGAAAACCTACGTGAAGCCAGGCGCAAATCCCAAGGCGCCATTCCATGACGCAATCATGCGCAAAATGCTTACATACACCTTCATCACACCTAGCAACTTGTAGGGTAGCGCCTTTTCTAATGTAGGAACTTTCCTGTTTTGCTTCTACTGCCCCTGGGCTTCATGCTGCAACCTCACCTTCTGAGCTAATGTGCCCGCTTTATTTGCACCTGCATGGAATGTGATTATGAACTCTGTTTTTATTATCGATGACCACCCTGTTATACGACTCGCCATTCGAATGTTGCTGGAGCACGAGGGTTACAAAGTCGTTGGCGAAACAGATAACGGATGCGATGCCATACAGATGGTGCGTGAATGTCTTCCGGATCTGGTGATTCTAGACATCAGCATTCCCAAACTGGATGGCCTTGAAGTGCTCTGCCGCTTCAACGCGATGAACACATCGATGAAGACCCTGGTGCTGACGGCCCAGTGCCCTACGCTCTTTGCGACGCGATGCATGCGTTCGGGCGCCGAGGGGTATGTGTGCAAGGAGGGGGACCTGAGCGAGTTACTCAGCGCCATTCGTGCAGTGCTGTCGGGCTATAACTACTTCCCCAGCCAGGCGCTGAATGGTCCCGGCACCGAAGGTATGGACGCCCAGGAGCTGGAACTCTTCAAGACAGTCAATGATCGCGAACTGATGGTGCTGCAGCTATTTGCACAAGGCCGTACCAACAAGGAAATAGCCAAGGGTATGTTCCTGAGCAATAAAACCGTCAGTACTTATAAAAAGAGGCTAATGCAGAAACTCAAGGCCAAATCCTTGGTAGAACTCATCGAGATGGCAAAACGAAACGCGCTAGTGTGAGAAAGCGGATGCCCAGGCGTATAAAGGACTATCTGATTATATTGAGTGCCGGTTTGTACTTCAGCACCACCGTGCTCGCGGAGCACCAAACCAGCCCGGAACGCTTCACCCTCTTGAGCCGTGCCGGAGCCGTCCAACTAGATACTCATTTTGACAAGGCTCAGCGCCAGTGGCTACAGAACAAACGCGAACTGGTGCTGGGTACCTCCGCACCTGACTACCCGCCCTTCGACCTCACGTCCAGCGGTCATGATTACGAAGGTCTCACCGCTGATTACGCTGGATTGCTGGCCAAGGCGCTCTCCTTGCCCATCAATGTCATGCGCTATCCGTCCCGCAAGGATGCCATTCGCGCCCTGGAAGCCGGGGAAATCGATTTATTGGGCTCCTCCAACGGCTTTGAGGCCGCGACCCCCAATCTCATCCTGTCTGAACCCTACGCCGTGGACCAGCCCGTACTGGTCACCCGCGAGGGAGAAACCCGTAGTCTCAATGAGGGCCTGGAAGGGCTACGACTGAGCCTTGTCTACCATTACCTGCCACTCAACGAAGTAGAGAAGCTCTACCCCAATGCGATCATCCGCGCCTATCCGTCTTATCAGAATGCCTTGAATGCAGTGGCGTTCGACCAGGCGGATGTGTTTCTCGGTGACACCATTTCCACCCATTACATGATCAACAAGGGCTATCTCAAGAACATCCGCATGGCCAACTTTGGCAAGCATGAGGCTTATGGTTTCAGCTTTGCTACGCGCCAGGACAATCGGATCCTGCTGAGCATTGTCGACTCAGTCCTGGCAGCCGTGCCGGTCAACGAACGGGATAGCATCGCCAAACGCTGGAGCGCCGGCAGCGATATCCTGCTGACCGATAAGAAACTGCAACTGACCCAGCGCGAAGAGCGCTGGCTCAAAGAGCATCCGGTGGTGAAGGTGATCGTGAACGAAACCTTCGCACCACTCACCTTCTTTGACGCAGACGGCAATTTTCGCGGGATTACCGCCGACCTCCTGGAGCTGATACGCCTGCGTACCGGCCTACGTTTTTCGATCGAGCGCGGACGTGACGTCAACGCGATGATCGAACAAGTCACCAGCCAGAAAGTCGATATGATCGGCGCTATCGTCCCGAGCAACGAAAGAGACTCGCAACTCAATTTCAGCCGCCCGTACCTGGAAAACTCCTATGTATTGCTCACACGCAAAGAGCCCGGTGCGCCCGCCAACATGGAGCAAATGGCCGGCAAGCGCCTGGCGATAACCCAAGGCAATCCATTGGCCGCGAGCTTGAGCACGGACTTCCCGCAGATTCACCTGGTGGAAACCAGCGATACGTTCAGGGCGTCAGAATTGCTCGCCCAAGGGCAAGTGGACGGCGCCGTGAACACCCTGGTCATCGCCAATTACTTCCTGTCTTCCCAGGTTTTCCAGGACCGGCTGCAAATCAGCGCCAGCATCGGCACGACCCCCGCCACGTTCACCCTGGCCACGTCGCGCCAGTCCACAGAATTGAGTTCAATCCTCGACAAGGCGCTGCTCAGCATCGCCCCGGATGAAATGGGCGTGATCAACAGCCGCTGGCGTGGCTACACCGCCGCGTCCGACAGCTACTGGCGCAATTACCACCAACTGATCGCGCGGATCGTCATAGGTACCGGGCTTTTGCTATTGATTTCCTTGACCTGGAACGCCTACATGCGCCGCCAGATCAAACACCGCAAAATGGCCGAGCGCGCCCTCAACGATCAGTTCGAATTCATGCGCGCACTGGTCAATGAGACGCCCCACCCGATCTACGTGCGCGACCGCAATGGCCTGCTGCAGACCTGCAACGACAGCTACCTGCAGGTGTTCGACGTCAAGCGCGAAGACGTGATCGGCAAAAGCGTGACCCAGATGAGCATGGCCCTGGAGTCGGAGGCGGCGCAATACCATGCCGATTATCAGCGCGTGGTGGCCGAGGGGAACCCACTGATCCTGGACCGCAGCCTGCATATCCATCAGAAGAAGCTGACCATCTACCACTGGATCCTGCCCTACCGGGACTCCACCGGCGAGGTCCAGGGCATTATCGGCGGTTGGATCGATATCAGTGATCGACGCCAGTTATTCGATGAGCTACGCGCCGCCAAGGAGCGCGCCGACGAGGCCAATCGCGCCAAAAGTACGTTCCTTGCCACCATGAGCCATGAGATTCGCACGCCGATGAATGCGGTGATCGGTATGCTCGAACTGACACTCAAGCGCGCCGACCAAGGGCACCTTGATCGCCCGGCGATTGAAGTGGCCTACAACTCGGCCAAGGACCTGCTGGAATTGATCGGCGATATCCTCGATATCGCGCGTATTGAGTCCGGTCGTCTCAGCCTGGCCCCGGAACGCGTCAACCTGCGGGAAGTGATCGAGTCGGTCGTGCGCGTTTTCGACGGCCTTGCACGTCAGAAAACCCTGAGCCTGTTGCTGGAGTTCAAGCCCGATCTCAATGACGTCGAGGTGCTGATAGACCCCCTGCGCTTCAAGCAAGTGCTCTCGAACCTCGTCAGCAACGCGATCAAATTCACCGAACACGGGCAGGTGAAAATCAAAGTGGAGATACAGCCTACCCAGGCGCCGGAGCAGATCGAGTTGAAACTCGTCGTGGAGGACACTGGCATCGGCATCACCAGGGAAGACCAGTTGCGCCTGTTCGAGCCCTTTGCCCAAGCCGACAACTCTGGGCATCTGGCCAGGAGCGGTGCGGGGTTGGGATTGGTGATCTGCCGCAGCCTGTGCGAAATGATGGGCGGTCAATTAAGCCTCAGTAGCGTGCCCCTGGTAGGCACCCAAGTGCACGTCAACCTCAGGATGCCGCGCCTGAGCCCGGTCCAGGCGTTGGGAGAGCACACGCCTGAGACGCCGGCCCGCACCCCCGTGCTGAACGTGCTGGTGGTCGACGACCATCCGGCGAACCGCCTGCTGATGTGTCAGCAACTGGGCTACCTGGGCCATCAATTCACCGCCGCCGAGCACGGCGCAGCCGGATTCCAGGCCTGGCGCCAGGAACGTTTCGACCTGGTGATCGCCGACTGCAACATGCCCATCATGAATGGCTACGAGCTGAGCCGTTCAATCCGCGAATACGAACAACGAGAACAATTACCTGCCTGCGTGGTACTGGGTTTTACTGCCAATGCCCAGCCGGAGGAAAGACTACGGTGCGTGCAGGCCGGCATGGATGACTGCCTGTTCAAACCCATCAGCCTGACCATGCTGGAACGGCAACTGGGGCAAATCACTCCTCAATCGGCAAGCGCTTGGCTGGACCTGGGGTGCCTGGAGGCCCTGACCGGCGGCGACCCGCAATTGAGTCGACGCTTGCTGGAAGAGCTGTTGAGCAGCAGCCGTCAAGACCGCCTGGCACTCATGGACCTGCTGAACCGAAAAGGCTCGCTCACGGAGGTCATTGAGCAGGCCCATAAAATCAAGGGAGCTGCTCGTATCGTTCAAGCCACTTCACTGGCCGGGCAATGCGAAGCACTGGAACAAGCCTGTTCGCGCAATGAGCACTGGGCTGTGATCGAAACCGGTATCAAGGCCCTGGAAAAACTCATGTTGGAACTGGAGAGGGTCCTGCAAATTCAACTGGATGACCTGGACAGCCTGTAAGCGCCTGCATGCTGTAGGAGCGAGCATACTCTCGCGCCTACAGCAGACAGCATCAGCCCGCTTGTCTCAGCAATCGGTCAATCGCAGGAAGATGGCCGCCAGCTGTTCAACCCCCACTTGGTCCTGAGGTGTAAAACGGCCCAGCAACGGGCTATCGAGGTCGAGGACGCCGACCAACTGACCGTCCTTGACCAACGGCACCACCAATTCGCTGTTGGAAGCGCTGTCACAGGCGATATGCCCCGGGAAAGCATGCACATCCTCCACTCGCTGGGTTTGCCGCGATGCCGCCGCTGCGCCACACACTCCGCGACCGAAGGGAATGCGCACACAGGCGATCTGCCCCTGGAATGGCCCAAGCACCAGTTCTTCATTGCGATTGAGGTAGAAGCCTGCCCAATTCAAGTCATCCAACTGATTGAACAGAAACGCGGAAAACTGCGCACTGTTGGCAATAAAATCCCGCTCATCGGCGAGCAACGACTCAAGCTGCGCGCACAGCATGGCATAGCCATCAAGGCCGGTACCGGCCTGTTGTAAATCGATCATGGTTGACGTTCCAGCAATTTAAGACCCACCCAGTAACGGGCGAATTGATAGGCACAGCGGCCATTGCGGTTGCCGCGGCCGGTAGCCCAGCGCACCGCCAGCACATCCAGTTGTTCATCGCGCTGCCACTGCAAGCCAGCCTTGCCGGCCAACTCGCCGATCCAATGTTCCACCACATCCAGGAAGTGCTCCTGGGTGAAGGGGTAGAACGATAGCCACAAGCCAAAACGGTCTGACAAGGCAATCTTGTCTTCTACCGCCTCACTCGGGTGCAACTCGCCATCCACGCGTTTCCAATTGTCGTTGTCGCTCTGGTTTTCCGGCACCAGGTGGCGACGGTTGGACGTGGCGTACAGCAGCACGTTTTCCGGCGCCTGTTCAAGGGAACCGTCGAGCACGCTCTTGAGCACACGATAGTCGCCTTCACCAGCTTCGAACGACAGGTCATCGCAAAACAAAATGAAGCGCTGTGGTAATTTGACCAGTTGCTCGACCACCCGTGGCAAGTCGGCCAGGTGGTCGCGCTCGATTTCAATCAAGCGCAAGCCCGCCTTGGCATGCTGGGCGAGCAAGGCGCGAACCATGGAGGATTTGCCAGTGCCGCGCGATCCCCAAAGCAGCGCATGATTGGCGGGCAAGCCATCGAGGAACTGCTGGGTATTGCGCGCCAGTTGTTCACGTTGTTTATCGACGCCGATCAGATCCGACAGGCGCATGTCCAGGCTCACTTGCAGCGGCAATAGAAAGCCACTGCGCCCTTCGCGCTGCCAACGGGCTGCCAGGCACTGGTCCCAGTCGATGGCCTCGCGCAGGGCGGGCAACAAGGGTTCCAGGCGTGCAAGTACCGCATCGGCGCGTTCAAGGAAGGCATTCAATCGAGAATCCATGACTATTCCTCTGGCAAGTTCTTGTAAAAGATGGCGTATTAGCAACCCTGCGGCGCACCGCATGAGGCTGCATCAAAACAACGATTCATGCCGGGCGAGCCAGAGCTTGTGGATGTTCAGCTATGCTTGCCGGGCGAAGGGAAACGTGAAGTGGTTCAACACTCGATGGATATCAAGTTCGCCCACCGCTTGTCTTATAAACAAGCCAGATTGACTGTGCTGGTCGGTTTCGTCTTGGGAACCTTGCTCAGCCTGATCCAAATCGGCATTGATTATGCCAGTGAAGACGCATCCATCAACCGTGAAATACGCTCACTGATCGAAATCAGCCATAACCCCGCCTCACGCATCGCCTACAACATCGATGCCGAACTCGCCCAGGAACTGGCCCTGGGGCTGCTGCACTCCCCTGCCATCACCCGGGCGCAGTTGATCGACAATAATGGCGTGGTCCTGGCCGACGTCGATCGCCCGCGCAAGGAAAGCAACTACCGGCCCCTCAGTGATTTTCTGTTCAGCGCCAACCGTCAATTCGAGGACCGGCTGTACCTTGGCCATATGCCGGACGAATCACTTGGCGTGCTGCGCCTTGACGTCGATACCTACACCTTCGGCAGCCGTTTCCTGCATCGTGCCGAGATTACCTTGCTTAACGGATTCGTCCGCAGCCTGCTCCTGACCGGGATTCTGCTGGGCTTGTTCTACGTGATGCTGACCCAGCCGCTGGTGCGCATTATCCGAGAGCTGAGTACACGCAAACAGGCGCGCCTGGATTGCCCACCGGGGCACGAAAATGACGAGATCGGTGTGCTGGTCAACGTCGCCAACCAGCAATTCGAAAATATGGAGACCGAAATCCAGCAACGGCGCCACGCCGAGGACCGCCTGACGGAATACCTGGGCCAGCTGGAAAATATTGTTTCTGCGCGCACCCTTGAACTCAAGGCCAGCAACCAGCGCTTGAGCCAGTCCAACGATGAACTTGAAGCGGCGAAGACCACTGCACTGGCCATGGCCCAGGCAAGGGCGGCCTTCCTGGCTAATATGAGCCATGAAATCCGCACACCGCTCAATGGATTGCTGGGGATGATTGCATTATCACTGGACAGCCCGCTGACCGCCGAACAGCGCCAGCAACTGTCCATCGCCCATGATTCAGGCAAAGTACTGGTCGAACTGCTCAACGACATCCTCGACCTGTCCAAATTCGACGCCGGCCAGCTGGAACTGGAACATATCCCGTTCGACCTGGGCTCGCTGGTGGAAGACACCGCCAACCTGCTGTCGCAAAACGCGGCGCCAAGTGTGGAACTGACCTGCCTGATCGATCCACAGTTTCCCGCCCAAGTCATCGGCGACCCGACTCGTGTGCGGCAAATCGTCAGTAACCTGCTGTCCAATGCCCTGAAGTTCACCCGCTTCGGACGCGTCGACGTACGCCTGCGTGCCGTGGAGGGCCGGGTCAACATTGAAGTGTGTGACACCGGCATCGGCATCGCCCAGGATGCCCAGGCGAAGATTTTCCAGCCGTTCACCCAGGCCGGTGCCGGCATAACCCGCCAATTTGGCGGTACAGGGTTGGGGCTGGCGCTGACCCGTAACCTGTGCGAAGCCATGCAAGGACGCTTGAGCATCAGTTCGGAGGTGGGTTTTGGCAGTCAGTTCTGCGCCGATCTGCCGCTGCCTACGCATCTACCTGCCAACCGCTACACCCCGCTCACAGGTGACGTGATTGCCATCACCCACGCCGGCGGCGGCTTGACGGAGTTGCTTACCACCCTGCTGCCTTCCTGGGGGCTGACACCACGCTGTTATTCCCAGGACGATGACTTGAGCGCACTGGCCCCCGACCTGCTGATCACCGATTGTCCGGAGTGCCTGTTCCGTTTGCGCCCTGGGATCCGCGCCCCGATCTTGCTGGTCACTGCCTACGGCAACTTCATGCCTGGCGAAGAGGTAGCTGCCCTGGCACCGCTGCAGCAACAAGCACGCCCATTGAGCCGCAACGCGCTTTACCAGATCCTGCAACGCAACCTGCGCAACGACGTTGAACTGATCCTCGACCCTGTTCAGATGGAATCCGCACCGCTTGTTCATCGGGCACGTATCCTGTTGGTGGAGGACAACCCAGTCAATCAACTGGTGGCCAAGGGTATGCTCAGCAAGTTGGGATGTGAGGTCATCGTGGCCGCTCATGGCGGCGAAGCCCTGACGATGCTTGAGGACCAGCGCTTCGACATGGTGCTGATGGACTGCAACATGCCGGTGATGGATGGCTATGAGGCCAGCCGGCAGATTCGCCGCAGTGGGCGCTGGCCAGACCTGCCCATCGTCGCCTTGACCGCCAACGCCCTGTCCGAAGAGCGAGAGCGCTGCCGGGCGGCGGGCATGAACGACTACTTGGCCAAGCCGTTTCGCCGCGAAGAACTACATGCCCTGCTGGAGCTATGGGTACCGACGATCACAAGTCTCTGATCTGCACCCGCACTGCATCTCACTTGAGCAGGGCTTCGATCGCCTGGGTCAAATCCTGGGGCTTGGTCGTCGGCGCAAAACGCTTGACCTGCTTGCCGTCACGGCCGATGAGGAACTTGGTGAAGTTCCACTTGATGTTCTTGGAACCCAGTAACCCCGGGGCCTGTTTTTTCAACTGCACGAACAGAGGGTGGGCATCGCTGCCATTGACATCGATCTTCTTGAACAGTGGAAAACTGACCCCGAAGTTCAACTCACAGAACTCGGATATCGCGTCTTCGTTGCCCGGTTCCTGCTTGCCAAACTGATTGCATGGAAAGCCGAGCACCACCAGGCCCTGATCCTTATAGTGCTGCCAAAGTTGCTCCAGGCCCTTGTACTGCGGCGTGAAGCCGCATTTGCTGGCAGTGTTGACCACCAGAATGGCCTTGCCGGCAAAATCGGCCAAGGTCTTTTGCTCGCCCTTGATGGTGGTGCAAGGGATGCTCAGCAGGGATTCGCTCATGGCAGAGCCTCAAGTCAGGGAAAGAAAGTGTAGGAGCGAGCTTGCTCGCGAAAAACTCACAGGCGCCGCGTTCATTCAGGAAGCATGCGTTATCGTTGACGTTTTTCGCGAGCAAGCTCGCTCCTACAGTGTTCCGTGTAGGCCTGTTTACAGCTTCAAGCCTGGCGCGGCACCAGGTCCAGGCACACCGAGTTGATGCAATAGCGTAGCCCGGTCGGCGGCGGGCCGTCTGGGAACACATGCCCCAGGTGTGCGTCGCACTTGGCGCAGGTGACCTCAGTACGGATCATGCCGTGACTGACGTCGCGGATCTCGATCATCGCGCTGTCGGCAATCGGCTCGTAGAAGCTGGGCCAGCCGCAGCCGGAGTCAAACTTGGCCCTGGAATCGAACAGTGGCTCGTTGCAACAGATGCAGTGGTAAACGCCATCGGTCTTGGTGGCGTTGTACTTGCCGCTGAACGGTCGCTCGGTGCCCTTGAGGCGGCACACGTTGTACTGTTCGGGATCAAGCATGGCTTTCCATTCATCAACGGTTTTCTGCAACTTTTCCATTGGTACACCTCGGCAACTGAAAAACCCTGATCTGTGTCTTTTCCATGGATCAGGCGGCACGTATGATTGCGCCACTTCAAAACGCCAGTCTGGCACCCGCGCCTCCGGCATTCAAACGTATTTATGGGTGCGAACCGCGCAGGATTCACCCCAGGGTAGTGCCTGCGCCGTCTGGATCGTTCATTTTCAGGATCACATCGCCATGCAGGTCAGCAAATCGAACAAGCTCGCCAACGTCTGCTACGACATTCGCGGCCCGGTGCTCAAGCACGCCAAGCGCCTGGAAGAGGAAGGTCATCGCATCCTCAAGCTGAACATTGGCAACCCGGCGCCGTTTGGTTTCGAAGCGCCGGACGAAATCCTCCAGGATGTGATTCGCAACCTGCCGACGGCCCAGGGCTACAGTGATTCCAAGGGCCTGTTCAGTGCGCGCAAGGCGGTGATGCAGTACTACCAGCAAAAGCAGGTTGAAGGTGTCGGTATCGAGGACATCTACCTGGGTAATGGCGTGTCCGAGCTGATCGTGATGTCGATGCAGGCGCTGCTCAACAATGGCGACGAAGTGCTGGTGCCGGCACCGGATTACCCACTGTGGACCGCTGCCGTGACCCTGGCTGGCGGCCACCCGGTGCACTACCTGTGTGATGAAGGTGCCGACTGGTTTCCGGACCTGGCCGACATCAAGTCCAAGATCACCCCGAACACCAAAGCCCTGGTGATCATCAACCCGAACAACCCCACCGGCGCGGTGTACTCCAGGGAAGTGCTGCTGGGCATGCTCGAACTCGCACGCCAGCACAACCTGGTGGTGTTCTCCGACGAGATCTACGACAAGATCCTCTACGATGACGCAGTGCACATATGCACCGCGTCCCTGGCCCCGGACCTGTTGTGCCTGACCTTCAATGGCCTGTCCAAGTCTTACCGCGTGGCGGGTTTCCGCTCCGGCTGGATTGCCATCTCCGGCCCCAAGCACAACGCTCAGAGCTATATCGAAGGCATAGACATGCTGGCCAACATGCGCCTGTGCGCCAACGTACCGAGCCAACACGCCATCCAGACCGCCCTCGGTGGCTACCAGAGCATCAACGACCTGATCCTGCCCCAGGGGCGCCTGCTGGAGCAGCGCAATCGCACCTGGGAGCTGCTCAACGCAATCCCGGGCGTCAGCTGCGTGAAGCCCATGGGGGCGTTGTATGCGTTTCCGCGGATTGATCCAAAAGTGTGCCCGATCTTCAACGACGAAAAGTTCGTGCTCGACCTGCTGCTGTCGGAAAAGCTGTTGGTGGTCCAGGGCACCGCGTTCAACTGGCCGTGGCCGGATCACTTCCGCGTGGTGACGTTGCCGCGGGTGGATGACCTGGAGATGGCGATTGGTCGCATCGGCAACTTCCTTAAGTCCTATCGCCAGTAAGGGAATTGACGCTGTGCGGCCCACTTCGGGTCGCACAGCGATTATCTGCAACACTTCTTTGTCGCTTACGTGTTGTGTTATTTCACTTGCCCCCCGTCCACGGCGTACCCCCTATAATCACGGGGCGGCAAGGCAAACTCGTGTCGGCCATGGCTGACAATACAGGTCGGAAAATCCCTTCAAGCCTCTACATTCAAGCTGTAGGACACAGTTTGAAATAGTCGCTCGGTTGAATCACCCCATGCCGCACCTTATATACCCCGCAGTACGCGACATATTAAGCATGAGGAGAACCCTACAACCATGATGCGCATCCTGCTGTTCTTGGCCACTAACCTGGCGGTCGTGCTGATTGCCAGCATCACCCTGAGCCTTTTCGGCTTCAACGGGTTCATGGCGGCCAACGGGGTTGACCTGAACCTCAATCAGCTGCTGGTCTTCTGTGCGGTCTTTGGTTTCGCCGGCTCACTGTTTTCGCTGTTCATCTCCAAATGGATGGCGAAGATGAGTACCAGCACCCAGGTCATCACCCAGCCACGCACCCGGCATGAGCAATGGTTGCTGCAGACCGTCGAGCAGCTGTCCCGCGAAGCGGGTATCAAGATGCCCGAGGTCGGGATCTTCCCGGCCTATGAAGCCAATGCCTTTGCCACTGGCTGGAACAAGAACGACGCGCTCGTTGCCGTCAGCCAGGGCATGCTCGAACGCTTCTCGTATGACGAGGTGAAAGCCGTACTGGCCCACGAGATCGGCCACGTGGCCAACGGCGACATGGTGACGCTGGCGCTGGTGCAAGGTGTGGTGAACACCTTCGTGATGTTCTTCGCGCGTATCATCGGCAACTTTGTCGACAAGGTAATTTTCAAGAACGAAGAAGGCCGTGGCATCGCCTACTTCGTGGCGACTATCTTCGCTGAACTGGTACTGGGCTTCCTGGCCAGCGCAATCACCATGTGGTTCTCGCGCAAACGCGAGTTCCGCGCAGACGAAGCCGGTGCCCGCCTGGCCGGCACCGGGGCGATGATCGCAGCGCTGCAACACTTGCGCTCCGAACAGGGGCTACCGGTGCACATGCCGGACAGCCTGACCGCCTTTGGCATCAACGGTGGCATCAAGCAGGGCATGGCTCGCCTGTTCATGAGCCACCCGCCGCTGGAAGAGCGGATCGACGCACTGCGTCGTCGGGGCTGACAACCCGGTCATACGAAAAGGGGCGATTGATCGCCCCTTTTTCGTGGCCGCGATTTACCTCTTGGTCAGCCGATAAACGCGCTCCTCAAGACGGGTGACGCCGTCCGCCATGAATTTGCGGCTCTGACTCAGAATGTCCTGCTCTTGCAACGTGACCACACTCCAGTGCGAGCCCAGCAGCGACCGCACTTCCTCGTCCGGGACAGAAAAAGGTGGGCCAGCCCTTTGTGCTTGGTCGTAGTCGACAACGATCAGCAGGCCCTCACAGCCACGGGCCAGCAGGGTGTTGAGATGCTCGGTGTATTGCGGCCGCATCTGCTGTGGCAAGGCAATCAGTGCCGCACGATCATACAGCGCCTTGCAGTCGGCCACGGCCCCTGCGTCAAGGGCAAAGTAATCACCACACCACACTTCGATCAGGCCCGCCTGATACACCTTGAACGCGCCTCTTTGATCGACCTGCGGCGTAAGCGCCTGCTCGCTGAAGAAGGCCTTCACCGCCTGCTCCGACACCTCCACACCCATCACACGATGCCCACGCCCCGCCAGCCACATCATGTCCAGACTTTTGCCACACAATGGCACGAAGACTTTCGAGCCCGCGGCCAAGGCCAACGTTGACCAATGCTGCTGCAAGTAGGGATTGACCTCGACCTGATGAAAACCGATCTGATTGGTGGCCCAGCGTTCCTGCCAAACTTTTGCGTCCATGCACCCTCCTGATAAATCGATCAAAAGACACTAAAACTTATATTAGATCTAGATAAACATTCCGATTAAAGATAGCTCGATATTAACCTTCAGGACGCTTCCTATGCTCCCCAGCCTGTTTATCTCCCACGGCTCGCCCATGCTGGCGCTACAACCCGGTGCCAGCGGCCCTGCATTGCTGCGCCTGGCGGCCGAGCTGCCACGGCCGCAGGCGATCGTGGTGGTATCGGCGCACTGGGAAAGCCAGGCACTGCTGGTCAGTGGCGGCGCCGCGCCCGAAACCTGGCATGACTTTGGCGGCTTTCCTCGCGAACTGTTTGCCGTGCAATACCCTGCGCCGGGTGACCCACGATTGGCGAGCGACATTGTCGAGCTGCTGCAAGCAGACGGCCTGGACGCACGCATCGATAACCAACGGCCCTTCGACCACGGCACCTGGGTGCCCCTGTCGCTGATGTATCCAGCCGCCGACATTCCGGTGGTGCAAGTCTCGTTGCCCAGCCGCATGGGCCCTGCCCTGCAAACCCGGGTCGGGCTCGCCCTTCGCAGCTTGCGCGAGCAAAGGGTGTTGTTGATCGGTTCCGGCAGCATCACCCATAACCTCGGTGAGCTGGACTGGCGCGCCGGGCCAGAGACGATCACACCGTGGGCGCAAGAGTTTCGCGACTGGGTAGTGGACAAACTTGTGGCCGATGACGAAACCGCCCTGCATGACTATCGGCGCCAGGCGCCCCATGCCGTGCGCAGCCATCCCAGCGATGAGCATTTACTGCCGCTGTATTTTGCCCGGGCGGCAGGTGGGCAGTTTGGTTTGGCGCATCAGGGGTTCACGATGGGGGCATTAGGCATGGACATCTATCGCTTCGGCTGAATGAGACCTGTAATTCAAGGCAAAAAAAATCCCCGAACCAGTCGGGGATTTTTTATTTGCGATCAATCAGCCAAAGGGCGGATCAATCTTCGCGGTAGCGACGCAGCTTGAGCTGCTTACCGGCAACGCGAGTGTCTTTCAACTTGGCCAGCAGTTTTTCCAGGCCGTCTTCCGGCAGCTCCACCAGGGAGAAGCTGTCACGCACCTGGATGCGACCGATGGCTTCACGCGCCAGGCCACCCTCATTGAGGATAGCGCCCAGCAGGTTTTTGGCAGCGATACCATCACGCGCACCCAACGCGGTACGGCAACGTGCACGGCCTTCAGCCAATGGCACCGGAGCGCGACGCTCACGATCACCACGGTCCGGACGGTCGCCGGAACGCTCTGGACGATCACCGCGTGGCGCGCTGTTCGGCACCAGTGGGCGCTCTTTCTCGATGGCGGCCAGGGTCAGGGCCTGACCGTTTGTGGCTTTGCGCAGCAGGGCTGCAGCCAAGGCACGTGGGGTGCAACCGATATCGGCGGTCAGACGGTCCAGCAGGTCGCCGTGGGTCGATTCAGCGTCAGCCACCAGGGGTGCAAGGCTGTTGGTCAGTTTCTTGATGCGGGCATCGAGAACGGCCTGGGCATCCGGCAGGCGGACCTCGGCAACTTTCTGACCGGTTACACGCTCGATCACCTGCAGCATGCGGCGCTCACGTGGAGTCACCAGCAACAGAGCACGACCTTCGCGACCCGCACGGCCGGTACGGCCGATACGGTGAACGTAGGACTCTGGATCGTACGGCATGTCAACGTTGAACACGTGGGTGATACGTGGAACGTCAAGGCCACGGGCAGCAACGTCGGTCGCCACAACGATGTCCAGGCGGCCATCCTTGAGGGAGTCGATCACGCGCTCACGCTGGTTCTGGGCAATGTCACCGTTCAGCGCAGCGGCCTTGTAGCCTTTGGCTTCCAGGGCACTGGCCAGGTCCAGGGTCGCTTGCTTGGTGCGCACGAACATGATCAGGGCGTCGAAGTCTTCGACTTCCAGCAGGCTCAATACAGCCGAGGTCTTCTGGTCGGCGTGAACCAACAGGTGAGCCTGTTCGATCGCGGTAACGGTCTGGGTCTTGGTCTGGATCTTCACGTGTTGCGGATCGCGCAGATGGCGCTCGGCAATGGCACGGATCGACTGCGGCAGGGTGGCCGAGAACAGTACGGTCTGACGGGTTGGAGGCAGCGCCTTGAAGATGACTTCCAGGTCATCCATGAAGCCCAGCTTCAACATTTCGTCGGCTTCGTCCAGAACCAGGTGGTTCACGGTCGACAGCACTTTCTCGTCACGACGCAGGTGGTCGCACAGGCGACCAGGGGTGGCGACAACGATCTGTGCGCCATTGCGGATGGCTTTCAGTTGTGGGCCCATAGGCGCGCCGCCGTAAACGGCCACAACGGTAACGCCCGGCATTTGCTTGGCGTAGGTTTCGAAAGCGGTTGCTACTTGCAGCGCCAACTCACGGGTTGGCGCCAGGATCAGGGCTTGCGGCTCGCGCTTGGCAGGATCGATGCAGTGCAGGATAGGCAGGGCGAACGCGGCGGTTTTACCGGTACCGGTTTGCGCCTGGCCAATCATGTCTTGGCCGGCCATGATGATCGGGATCGATTGCTGCTGAATAGCCGAAGGTTCTTCGTAGCCAGTCGCGATGACGGCAGCAAGAATGTTCGGGTTAAGATTAAAAGCGGCGAAGCCGCCGGTTTCCTGGGTCATGGGTCTGCCTCTAAGTGCATCCGCAAAGACCCATGCTCCAAAGCTGCGCATGCCGTGTTGAGACTCAAGAGTCGCCCTGGCTGCTTTGTCGGCGGGGATTTGCGAAAACGAATGAATGAAAAAGATTCGTCAAGGAAGAGTCCGCTGTGCGGACGTGCAGCCGAAGCTGACTTCGGGGAATTGCGCTACCTAAACGCGGCCCGGTTAAAGGCCGGCGCGCACTATACCGGAAATAGCTGAAAAAGGGAGCTTTTTTTATCGCCAGGCACCGATAAACCGCGCTGCGTCACGGTTTTTGCAGATATCGGTGCCAGGGTCTATTTTTCAAAAGCCCGGCCCTGTTGGTGATGACGCTTAAACGGTTCACCTTCCATTGGTCTGAAACCTTTCCCCGCCCGAGGGCAAACCCGATGAATCAAGCCAGCAGCAGCCGTGTCAGCCGTGAACTGCAGGGCCACGTCCTGCTTTTAGGCCTGGATCGAGTCGCCAAGCGCAATGCCTTTGACCTGGACTTGCTCAATGAACTGAGCCTGGCCTATGGCGAATTTGATCGACATAACGAAGCACGGGTCGCCGTAGTATTTGCCCACGGCGACCATTTCACCGCCGGCCTGGATCTGGCCAACGTCAGCGGCGTGATGGCAGGAGGCTGGCAACCGCCGCTGGGAGGTTGCGATCCGTGGGGCGTTTTCGCAGGCCCCAGGGTCAGTAAACCGGTGATCGTCGCCGCCCAGGGCTACTGCCTGACCATCGGTATCGAGTTGATGCTCGCTGCGGATATCAATCTGTGCGCGAGTAATACCCGCTTTGCGCAGATGGAAGTGCAGCGTGGGATTTTTCCGTTTGGCGGCGCGACATTGCGCTTTCATCAGATCGCCGGCTGGGGCAATGCAATGCGCTGGCTGCTCACTGGCGACGAGTTCGACGCCCATGAAGCCTTGCGCCTGGGTTTGGTGCAGGAGGTGATGGCCAGCGAAGACCTGCTGCCCCGCGCCATCGAGCTGGCCAACCGAATCGCCCGCCAGGCGCCGCTCGGCGTGCAAGCGACGTTGATGTCGGCCCGCCAGGCGCGCATGGAGGGCGAAGCCATTGCCGCCGTCGGGTTGCCGCCGATGGTGGAGAAACTGCTTAACAGCGAAGACGCCAGGGAAGGTGTGCGGGCGATGGTGGAGAAGCGGCCGGGGGTGTTCAAGGGCATCTGAGTTGGCAGCACCGACGCCATCGGCATCTACACAACTTTTAGCAGTCAACGGTAACCACGATGCGCAGCGAGCCGCTCTTGATCTTGATCTGCTTTTGATCTTGATCTTAGGCGCCCCGTTAAACCACGCTGGCCGGAATTCGACAGGGATTTGGGGGGTAAACCGGCAGGGATGCCGGTTTAGCCGCCCCGCGCCATGGATGGCGCGTGGCGGCGGCCCCCCAAATCCATGGCGGATTACGGGCACACCGAGCCAAAGCGAGGTGCCGAGTGGTGGGGCAAGAGCCCTTTTGGTTACTTTTGGGGCTCTTTTCCAAAAGTGACCCGCTGTAAAAGCGGAACCCTAAGTGGCCGTTGCCCAAATAACGGATATGTACTCAGTCTGATCCAACATCCTGGTCGGCTGTCAGGCCGCCATCGGGGGCAAGCCCCCTCCCACATTTGACTGCATTCCAAATGGGTGTAAGCGCACACATGTGGGAGGGGCGGTGCGACGATTCGACTGCCCCCGATGGCGCCAGAGCAGACAACTAGGTTGCCGGCCGAATAGCCTTGATCAATGGCTGCAACGAATAACCCAACCGCGGCGCCAAGGCTTCGGCACGAGCCGAAAGCGCCTCCAGGTCCAACTCCTGGTCCAGCTCCGAAGGCACCAAAAGAATCACATTGCCCTCTTTCACCGGCAGCTCCCAATAGTGTCGGTGATACAACCCACGCAGCAACGCCGCGCCCAACGGCTTGCCATCATCGGTTGCCCACTGGTTGATCACCAGCCAGCCGCCAGGGTTGAGCTTCTTCTGGCAGTTTTCCAGAAAGGTCCAGGCCAAATGGCCCACGCCCGGGCCGACATCGGTATACAGGTCGACGAAAATCAGGTCGGCCGGCTCGGCGGTATCGAGCAATTGCAGCGCGTCACCGATGCGGATGTACAGGCGCGGGTCGTCGTCCAGCCCCAGATATTCAATCGCCAGGCGCGGTACATCAGGACGCAGTTCAATGGCCTCGACATCTTCCAGCGCCAGGAACTTAAGGCACGCCTGGGTCAGCGTGCCAGCTCCCAGGCCAAGGAACAACGCGCTCTCAGGTTGCTCATGGCACAACGCACCGATCAACATGGCGCGGGTGTAGTCGTACTCCAGCCAGCTCGGGTCGGCAGTGAACACGCAGCTTTGCTCGATGGCGTCGCCAAATTCGAGAAAGCGGTAATCGGCCACTTCAAGCACACGGATCATGCCGAAATCATCATGGACTTCGGCCAGCAGGCGCTCGACACGCTCCTCGGTCATCACTACTCCTAAAGGGTTTACCGCACGACAAAGGCGCGATTGTCGGCCAGCGGCCGCAGCAGGTCACGCACTAATTGCTGCTAACATTGGTGCCCGAACATCCACCCACCACACGAGTTCACGATGAGCCAACCCTGGAGCCCCGACAGCTGGCGTGCCTTGCCGATCCAGCAACAACCCCAGTACCCGGACGCTGCGCACTTGCTGCAAGTGGAGCAGAGCCTGGCCAGCTACCCGCCGTTGGTGTTCGCCGGGGAAGCCCGTGAGCTGCGCCGTCAGTTTGCCGAGGTGACTCAGGGGCGCGCATTCCTGCTGCAAGGCGGCGATTGCGCCGAGAGCTTTGCCGAGTTTTCCGCCGCGAAAATCCGCGACACCTTCAAGGTGCTGCTGCAGATGGCCATTGTCATGACCTTCGCCGCCGGCTGCCCGGTGGTGAAAGTCGGACGCATGGCCGGCCAATTCGCCAAGCCACGCTCGGCCAACGATGAAACCATTGACGGCATCACCCTGCCCGCCTACCGCGGCGACATCGTCAACGGCATCGGTTTCGACGAAAAAAGCCGCGTGCCGGACCCGGACCGCCTGCTGCAGTCCTACCACCAGTCCACCGCAACCCTCAACCTGCTGCGCGCCTTTGCCCAGGGTGGTTTCGCCGACCTGCACCAGGTACACAAGTGGAACCTGGACTTTATCGCCAACTCCGCCCTGGCCGAGAAGTACAGCCAACTGGCCGACCGCATCGACGAGACCCTGGCCTTCATGCGTGCCTGTGGCATGGACAGCTCGCCGCAATTGCGCGAAACCAGCTTCTTCACTGCCCACGAAGCATTGCTGCTCAACTTTGAACAAGCCTTCGTGCGCCGCGATAGCCTGACCAACGACTACTACGATTGCTCGGCCCATATGCTCTGGATCGGCGACCGCACTCGCCAACTGGACGGCGCCCATGTCGAGTTCCTGCGTGGCGTGAACAACCCGATCGGCGTGAAGGTCGGGCCGAGCATGAACCCGGATGACCTGATCCGCCTGATCGACATCCTGAACCCGGACAACGACCCTGGCCGCCTCAACCTGATCGCCCGCATGGGCGCGGGCAGGGTCGGCGACCACTTGCCCAACCTGATCCGCGCCGTGCAGCGCGAGGGTAAGCAGGTGCTGTGGAGCTCCGACCCGATGCATGGCAACACCATCAAGGCCAGCAGCGGCTACAAGACTCGCGACTTTGCGCAGATTCTCGGCGAGGTGAAAGAGTTCTTCCAGGTGCACCAGGCCGAAGGCAGCTATGCCGGCGGGATTCATATCGAGATGACCGGACAGAACGTCACCGAATGCATCGGCGGCGCACGGCCGATCACCGAAGACGGCCTGTCGGACCGTTATCACACCCATTGCGACCCGCGGATGAACGCCGATCAGTCGCTGGAGCTGGCGTTCCTGATTGCCGAGACCTTGAAGCAGGTCAAAAGGTAGGAGCGAGCCAGCTCGCGCCTACACCAGTGCCGCCCTTAACCGGGCGGCACTGGGCCGCTGGCAATTGAGCTGGATCTGCTCCAGCCCCAGCCAGTCGGCCATCTGGCGCAGGTTCAAGGCCAGCGCCGACATGCCTTCGTCATCCAGGCCCGGCTCTTCCTCGTGCACCGCATGCACCGCCAGGCGCCCATGGGCACGCTCGGCCCGCAGGTCGACGCGGGCGGCGATCCGCTCATTGTGCAAAAACGGCAGTACGTAGTAACCGTACACCCGCTTGTCCTGTGGGGTGTAGATCTCCAGTCGATAGCGGAAATTGAACAAACGCTCCGTGCGGCTGCGCTCCCAGATCAACGAATCGAACGGTGACAGCAAGGCGCTGGCCGCGACTTTGCGTGGCAACTTCGGCATCGGCAGGCAGTACGCCGGTTGTTTCCAGCCCTGCACCTGGCACGCCAGCAGCCGCCCATCCTCGACCAACTCGGCCACGCGCTTGCGGCTGTCGGCGGGGTCGAGGCGGAAGTAATCGCGCAGGTCCTTCTCGGTGGCGACGCCCAACGCCGTTGCGCTATGCAGCAGTAAGCCGCGTTGAGCGTGGGCCTCGGTGATGACGGTTTGGAGAATCTCGCCGGGGATAACACGCTCCGGCAAATCATACAGTCGCTCAAACCCCCGCCGCCCTGCGACGGTGACCAAACCGGCGGCGAACAACCATTCCAGGGCGTGCTTTTCATCACTCCAATCCCACCAGGGCCCGGCGCGCTCCTCACGAGTCGACAAACTGCCCGCCCCCAGGGCGCCCTGCTGCTCGACAGTGTGCAGCACGCGCTGGATGGTCGCCTGCTGTTCACGGCCGAAACGCGCCATCTGCGCATAGATCCCCTGCCCCTGCCTGGCCCGCTCCATGCGCCAACGCATCAGCGGGTACAACGTCATGGGCAACAGCGAGGCCTCATGGCCCCAATACTCGAACAGCGAACGCCGCCTGCCCAGGCTCCAGGCCGCTTGTTCAAGGATCAACGGGGAATAATGGCCCAGGCGGGAAAACAACGGCAGGTAATGGGAACGCACCAGCGCGTTGACCGAGTCGATCTGCACGACACCCAGGCGGTCGATGAGCCGATTGAGGTGCGCGGCTTTTATCTGGGCAGGCGCCTGGCGCCCGGAAAAACCCTGGGCGGCCAGCGCCATGCGTCGAGCTTGCTTGAGTGAAAAAGACAGGTCGGCGGGCATGGGGCTCTCCATGGAAACTCGCCCTCTACCCTACTGCATCCTGGCTTATTTGCGCAGCGGGTCTTCCCAGAAATGCCGATGGGTTTCCTGCGCTATGTCGGCACGGTTGAGCCCAATGTCCTTGAGCGCATCATCGCTCAAGGTCGCCAGCAACTGGCGCTCCTGATGCAGCATCTGCCAACGTGCGACCGTATGAAACAGGCCGGTAAACGGCCATTTTTGCAACAACACAGAACCTCTTTGACCTTTCATCTTCTCGCCCTCCAGTGGGGATGACGAAAGTGTGGGCCTGGCGCTATGATCAATCCAACGAATGTTTCTTATGCAATACATCTCTGAGATTGATCAATTGTCTGGCTACCCGAGCATCGACACCGAAGTGCTGCGCACCTTCGTCGCCATCGCCGACCAAGGTGGTTTTACCCGCGCCGGCGAGCTGGTCAACCGCACTCAATCGGCGGTGAGCATGCAGATGAAGCGCCTGGAGGAAGATGTACTGCAGCGCAAGCTGTTCGAGCGCGATGGAAGGCAGGTACGGCTTACGCCCGAAGGCCAGGTACTGCTGGGGTATGCGCGGCGCATCCTGAAGCTGCACAGCGAAGTGTTCAATACCCTGCGCGAGCCCCATATGGTGGGGCTTGTACGCATTGGTACGCCAGATGACTATGTGATGCGTTTCCTGCCGGGGATCCTGAAGCAGTTTTCCAAAGCCTACCCACTGATTCAGATTGAGATGCACTGTGAAGCGTCGTCCGTGCTGATGCAGCGGCGGGACCTGGCGCTGACCGTGATCAGCCGCGAGCCAGGCAATGATATTGGCGAGTTACTGCGCACTGAACGCATGGTCTGGGCAGCATCACCGTGCTTCTGCGTGGATGAGCATGACGCGCTGCCCCTGGCGATTTCCGGCGATGACTGCCTGTACACCCATTGGGCGCGTGCAGCACTGGACGCAGCTGGACGCGATTACCGCCTGGCCTACCACAGCTCCAACGGAGCGGCGATCCAGGCGGTGGTCAGTGCTGGCCTGGCGGCGATGGTCAGCATGGAAAGCCTGGTCACCGAGGACCTGCGGGTGCTGGGCAGCGACGAAGGCTTTCCACCGTTGCCGTCAATGAACCTGCGCTTGCTGCGCAATCCACAGATGACGTCACCGATCACCGAATGCCTGGCCGAGTACATCGTCGAAGGCTTCAAACTTTAAACGTCAGCATCACCGCACACACCACCAGGAAGCCACAAAACAGCCCGCGCAACAGCCGCTCCGGCAATGCATGGGCCACTTTCACGCCCCAGCTGATACTGAGCAGGCCCCCCACCGCCAGCGGCAGGCCGATCATCCAGTCCACCTCGTGGTGCCAGGCGTAGGTGACCAGGGTCACGCCGGTGCTGGGCAGCGCCAAGGCCAGCGACAAACCCTGGGCCACCACTTGAGTGGTGCCGAACACGCTGGTGAGCACTGGCGTGGCGACTACCGCGCCCCCTACCCCAAATAATCCACCCATGGAGCCGGACGCTGCGCCCAACACGCCCAGCCAGGGCCAGGAGTAGCGCATCTGCGCCGTTGGCGGCGCGTTGCGGGTAAACATGCGCAGCAGGTTGTAGGCCGACAACGCCACCAGGAAAACAATAAAGCCGATGCGCATTGCCCCGGCATCCAGCCCCACCGCCCAGATCGACCCCAGCCACGCAAAGCAAAAGCCCATCACGCCAAGCGGCAAGGCGTGGCGCAGCTCGATGCGATTACGCTGGTGATAACGCCACAGGGCGAGCATCACATTGGGTACCACCATGACCAACGCGGTGCCCTGGGCTATTTGCTGGTCCAGGCCGAACAACACGCCGAGCACCGGAATGGCTATCAGCCCGCCACCGATGCCAAACAGCCCACCTACGGTGCCCAAAGCCGCACCCAATACCAGGTACATCACTAAATCCAACACCGCTCGTTACTCCGCAATCCCAAGGCTGACATGCTACGCAGTCGGCCCTGGCGCGGAAACGCATAGCAACGCACAATGGCTATGCCGATCCCGCACAAGCGCGCGTCTATGAACCCTAATACGCTGACCGATCAACTGAGCCTGTTTCTCGATGTGATGGAAACCGCTAGCTTTTCCGCTGCCGCACGACGTCATCCACTGACGCCCTCCGCAGTCGCCCGCCGAATCGACAGCCTGGAAAGTTCAGTGGGTAGCCGCCTGTTCCAGCGCAGCACCCACGCGGTGGTGCCTACACCTGCCGGCCTGGCTTTTGCCGAACGCGCGCGGCGGATTGTCAGTGAACTGCAATTGGCGCGGGCCGAAGCGGTGTCCCTGAGCCATGCGCCGGAAGGCTTGATCCGGCTGGATGCACCGGCAGCGTTTGGTCGCCGCCACCTGGCGCCGGTGATCGCGGACTTCCTGAACGTGTATCCAGGGCTGGATGTGCACCTGCACTTGATCGACAGTTTTGTCGATATGCAAGGCGCACACCTGGGCAAGGTCGACCTGGTGCTGCGCGCCGGGCATATCGTCGACACTCGCCGGATCGCTACACCCCTGGCGAGCATCGTGCGCATTGCCTGCGCCAGCCCGGCCTACCTGAAAAACCGCGGCACACCCACCCATCCTCGGGAACTGAACGAGCATGACGGCCTCGATTGGGATGGCCTGGCGCCGATGTTCGCCTGGCGTTTTGAACTGGACGGGCGCCGCACGACCTATCGCCCCCGGCGCATCCGCATGAGCGCCAATAACGCCGAGGCGCTGCTTTCGGGCGCACTGGCCGGGCTGGGCATCGCGCACCTGCCGACCTGGCTGGCCAGTGAATACCTGGTGCGTGGCGAGCTGTTGCCGCTGTTTTGTGAAAACGGCTTGCCCAGCCCGGAAACCGCCGGCATTTACGCGCTGCGCCTCGAACAGCAGCCCAACGCACGTAGCCGGTTATTGCTCGAATACCTCAAATCCCGTTTCAGCCCGGTGCCGCCCTGGGATCTGGCGTTGCAAAGCGGGCTAGTCTGACCATCCGGGCAGAATTACCTGGCGCATTAAAGATTCGCCCGCTAGATTCAAGTGCAGACATGCTTTTTCGAGGCACCACCATGAGCAAAAACCCAGCCCCCTGCGAATCGCTGCTGCTGGATAACCAGCTGTGCTTCGCCCTGCACTCCACTTCGCTGTTGATGACCAAGGTCTACAAGCCCCTGCTCCAAGCCCTCGGGCTAACCTACCCGCAATACCTGGCCATGATGGTGCTGTGGGAAGAGGACGGATTGACTGTCGGCGAAATCAGCAGCCGCCTGCTGACGGATCCTGGCTCACTGACGCCGCTGCTCAAGCGCCTGGAAGCCGAAGGCCTGCTCAGCCGCACCCGCAGCCGCGAGGATGAGCGGGTGGTAGTTGTGGAACTGACCGACGCCGGCCGCGCGTTGCAGAGCAAGGCCAAGGATGTTCCCCACTGCATCCTGGGCGCCAGCGGGATGCAGCTTGCGCAAATGCATAGCGCAAGCTCGGCACGATCGCGCTGCGCGGCAACCTGCAGAGCGCTGTCTAAAGCGGGAGGGGCTTGCCTTAATGCCAGTCAGCCAAGGCTTTTTGTAGGAGCGAGCTTGCTCGCGAAAAACTCACAGGCGCCGCATTCATTCAGGAAGCACGCGTTATCGTTAACGTTTTTCGCGAGCAAGCTCGCTCCTACAGAGGGCGATGTAAGCTTAACTGACTGGCATTAGGGCCCACCTCCTCCCACATTTTTTCTCGCCATCCTCGAAAAAATATTTATACATTTATATTGCGCGCTAAACATTAGCGCTATACATTGGTTTCGCCAACTACTTAGCGCGCAAATATTTAGCACGACAACCCAAGAGGAACGCCCCATGCAAACGCTCTATACCGCAGTAGCCACCGCCACTGGTGGCCGTGATGGTCGCGCTGTTTCCAGCGATAACATCCTCGACGTCAAACTCTCTACCCCCAAGGAATTGGGCGGTGCCGGTGGCCAGGCCACCAACCCGGAGCAACTGTTCGCGGCCGGCTACTCCGCCTGCTTTATCGGCGCGCTGAAATTTGTTGCCAGCCAGACAAAACGCAAAATCCCGGACGATGCCTCGATCACCGCTCATGTCGGCATCGGCCAGATCCCCGGCGGTTTTGGCCTGGATATCGACCTGCACGTCAGCCTGCCGGGCCTGGCCCAGGATGACGCACAGAGCCTGGTCGATGCCGCCCACCAAGTCTGCCCGTATTCCAACGCCACCCGTGGCAATGTGGATGTGCGCCTGCATGTGACGGTCTGATAAACCGGCGGCCACAAAAAAGCCCGACTCAAGGTCGGGCTTTTTTCGTATCGGTGGGGCCAGAATTACTTCTTGGCGCGACCTTTGTACGAACCACCTTCGCGGGTGTCGATCTCGATCAGGTCGTCGATTTCGATGAAATCGGCTACTTGCAGTTCGGTACCGTTGCTCAGCTTGGCAGGCTTCATCACTTTGCCCGAAGTGTCGCCGCGAGCGGAACCTTCGGTGTAGGCAACCTTACGCACGATAGTGGTCGGCAGCTCTACGGAAACCAGGCGCTCTTCGAAGAAAATAGCTTCGCAGACGTCTTCCATGCCTTCTTCGATGAACGGCAGAACGGCTTCGATATCTTCAGCGTTCAGCTCGTACATGGTGTAGTCAGTGGTGTCCATGAACGTGTAGGTGTCGCCGCTGATGAAGGACAGCGTCGCTTCCTTGCGGTCGAGGATTACGTCGTCCAGTTTGTCATCGGCGCTGTAGACGATCTCGGTCTTGTAACCGGTCAGCAGGTTCTTCAGCTTGGTCTTCATGATTGCGCTGTTACGACCAGACTTGGTGAACTCAGCTTTCTGAACCAGCCAAGGGTCGTTTTCGAGACGGATCACTGTACCGGGTTTCAGTTCTTTACCAGTTTTCATTGCATATATCCGAAATTTGGATGGGATTTACAAAAATCAAGGTGGCGTATCATATCCAACTTTCATAAAACTGTACCAGCGCCGTCGCAAGATCGGCCTGCAAGCCTTGTTCCAGACACCAGTTCACGGCGTGCTCATTTACCTCGGGCCAATGTTCCAGGAGTATTTTCCAGGCCTGCGCCATATCGCCCTCGGTGTTCCAGGCTTGCCAAAGCGCGATGACAGCCGCTTTGGCGGCCGGCGACAGTGCGGCGGTGTACAGCGCCAGGAAGGCATCAAGCTTGTCGAGGTGGATGTCTTCGTCCTGGCGATAGATATGCCATAGCAACGGCCTCCCCGCCCACTGAGCGCGCACGAACGAGTCCTCGCCGCGCACCGCGTTGAACGCGCAACACCAGAGCAACCGGTCGTATTGCTCCTGACGTACGAAGGCAATGACCTGCACCGTCAGCGCGCCACGCACCTGGATGTCGCCCGCCGACAAGCTGCCCACCCCCAGCCAGCGCTGCACATCCGCCAGGATGCGTCCTTCCGGCACCAGTAAGTGAGTCGCGCGCCCGTCTGCTGCAAGCACGTCCAACCAGCCGGCCAACCCGGGGTTCTCATAGGCGAACAGCGACATCAGTCGTGCATCGGCCGCCGGAGCCACTCCTAGGGTTTGCAGGAATTGTCGCTGCGCAACCTCATCTAGCTGAAAAGCCTGGCGCCGCTCCAATAACCCGGCTTCACGCAACAGGCCGCCGGTGCCCGGGCGAAAGCCGGGAAAGAAAAAGTACTTCTGCACCCCCTTGAACTTCACCGAAGGCAAACGGTGACAGCCCACCACCCAGTCTTCGGCGCTGAGATAGTCCAGGTTCATCCACAACGGCGGGTGTTCTCGCTCGGCCATGCGCTCCATGTACTCCGGCGGCAGTTGACAAGCGAACGCGGCAATCACCACATCGGCTGATTGCGCACCTGGCCATTGCGCCGGCCAGTGGCGCACTTCGACACCGTCCTGCCACTGCTGGCTCACCTGCACATCAATCTGCGGACACATGCGCTCGAAAGCCCGCAAGTCATCGACCCACAAACGCACTTCACAGCCATGTTCCACTACCAACTGACGGGCCAGGCGCCAGGTCACGCCGATGTCGCCGTAGTTGTCGACGACGCTGCAAAAAATATCCCAGCGGGCTTTCATTCCGGGCTCCATCGATCAAAGACTCGATTGTCCGCATAAATGCACCGATGCAGAAGGCTTGTTCGCAATTTTCTGCGTGGCGGCTGTGCGACAATCGCCGTCACGCCGTTAAACCCCGCCAGGAGGCGATTATGTCGGACCGTCCGTTGTCGCTGTTCAAGCTCTGTCTCGCCATTGCAGCAGGCCTGTGGCTGGGGTTTATCGCCATTGCGCTGACCACTTGGCTGGCGTCTCGCTACCTGTTCCCCCAAAGCCTGGCACCCGTGGCCCAGGCGGTTGAGCAGCTGGGCAAGCCGGCCGCCGCTGTGCCGGAGCCGCCGAACCGCATGTTCGAGCAATACCAGCAGAACCTGCAAAAGCAGGAACAGCAGCAGGCCTTGGACCAGGCCCGGAATAATGCGCGCAACCTGTCCAACCCCAAATGCCAGTTCTGGCTGCAACAGGACCGGAACGCCCCCAATGAAAAGTCTCGGGCCAATGTCCTGCAATTCTGCGATTGAAGACCATGAATAAACACGCCGTCCTCCAGTTGATCCTGGAAAAACTCGCCGTCGACCTCGATATCGCCCAACGTGCCGCGCAGACTGCCTACGAAACCGCGACTCACGAAGAAAACATCGCCGAAAACAAATACGACACCCTGGGGCTGGAGGCGTCTTACCTGGCGGCCGGGCAGGCCAAGCGGGTCGAGGAAATCAAGCAGTCGCTGGCGCTGTGCCAGAACCTGCAGCTACGTGCTTTCGATGATCAGCGAGGTATAGAGATTGGCACACTGCTGGGCCTGGAAGACGAGAATGGCCGCCAGCAATGGCTGTTCCTGGCGCCGGACGCCGCAGGCTTGAAAGTCGCTGTGGTCGGGCAACCGGTGACCGTCATCACCCCGCGTTCGCCCTTGGGCAAAAGCCTGCTGGGAAAGTTTGAAGGGGATGAGGTACAGATTCTGGTGGCAGGCGCCCGGCAGGGCTTTACGGTTAAGGAGGCCAAATAACGCCTGTAGGAGCGAGCTTTCTCGCGAAGAACGCATGGGCACCACGTCAACCCTGGCGCCCCGCATTATCGTTGGCGATTTTCGCGAGCAAGCTCGCTCCTACAGGGGCAAGCGTGATCAGTGAACCGGCAGCTCGACGCCGTCGAAGAGCTCTTCCAGCTCTTGCTTGTTGTGGCACTGGATCGCCTTGGCCATGACTTCGCGGGTCAGGTGGGGGGCGAATTTCTCGATGAAATCGCACATGAATCCGCGCAGGAAGGTGCCACGGCGGAAACCGATCTTGGTTACGCTGGACTCGAACAGTTCGCTGGCATCCAGCACCACCAGGTCTTTGTCGAGGTTGGTGTCGACCGCCATCTTGGCGACGATGCCCACACCCAGGCCCAGGCGTACATAGGTCTTGATCACGTCGGCATCGGCGGCAGTGAACACCACCTTTGGCGTAAGGCCACGGTGACTGAAGGCTTCATCGAGCTTGGAACGGCCGGTAAAGCCGAACACGTAGGTCACGATAGGGTATTCAGCCAGGGCTTCCAGGGTCAGCTTCGGCAGCTTCGCCAACGGGTGACCTTGAGGCACGACCACGCAGCGGTTCCAGCGGTAGCACGGCATCATTACCAGGTCGCCGAACAGTTCCAGGGCTTCGGTGGCGATGGCGAAATCGACAGTGCCATCAGCGGCCATCTCGGCGATCTGCATCGGCGACCCCTGATGCATGTGCAGGGCCACATCGGGGTATTGCTTGATGAAATCACGGATTACCGGCGGCAATGCATAGCGCGCCTGGGTGTGGGTGGTGGCGATCGACAGGGTGCCTTTCTTCTCGTTGGAGAATTCCTGGGCAATCTGCTTGATGCTCTCGACTTTACGCAGGATTTCGCCGGCGGTAGTGATGATGCGCTCGCCGGCCGGGGTGACACGGGTCAGGTGCTTGCCGCTGCGGGCGAACACTTCGACGCCCAGCTCGTCTTCGAGCAGGCGGATCTGCTTGCTGATACCGGGTTGCGAGGTGTAGAGGCTTTGAGCGGTAGCGGAAACGTTGAGGTCGTGGTGCGCCACTTCCCAGATGTAGCGCAGTTGTTGAAGCTTCATATCAATCCCTCAAAGCAGATAGACGCCACGGGTATCAGCGACGATATATAACTATATTAAAGGTCAGACGGATAAATCTAGAACTTTTTATCCTTTTCTACCGGTCAACTATCCTCACTGCGCCGATGTTGCAGCGACGGCACCAGGTAGACCGGCACCGGGGACAGCTGCAATACCCGTGCAGCGGTGCGCCCAAGGGGCACGGTCACCCTGGTTGCCTGGCTGTGACTACCTACGATCAGCAAGTCGACGGACAGTTTTCGCATCTGGTCGAGAATCACCTCGCAGGGGTCCCCCTGGATCACCCTGACCGAGCGAATCAATTGCAAGTCCTGCTCGCCCTCCCCCAACTCCTCGCGAAAGCTGTCCAGCACACGTTGTTCAATCGTCGCCATGACCGTGCTCAACCCCCGGCTCTGCCATTCACTCAGGGCCTTCTCATCAAGGTAGCTCTGTAACACCGATTCGGCGAACAGCCCGATGGGCTCGACCACGTGGATCACGTAGAGGTCAGCCTTGAACGTCCGCGCCAGCGCCAGTGCATGTTGCATCACATACGGTGCATACAGACCCAGGTCCGTGGCATACAGCATCGAACGAATCATAAAACCTCCTGGACTGCCAGGATGGCGGGGATTGAATGAGCTTAGCAGCTAGCTCTGGGTCTGGATTTTCAACTCATTACTGATGCCATGGGGCACGTGCCCGGTGGCGACCACCTCCCTGGCCTTCTCACAATGACCGGCCTGGTCATCGAAAAATACATCGGCGGCAAAGGCTTCCAGGAACGCGGACTTTTCCAGGCCACCGAGGAACAGCGACTCGTCCAGGCGGATATCCCATTCGCGCAACGTACGAATCACCCGTTCATGGGACGGTGCCGAACGGGCGGTGACCAGCGCCGTGCGAATCGGACAGGCGTCATCGGCAAACTCGCGCTGCAACAAGTTAAGCGCCGCCAGGAAGCCCTTGAACGGGCCACCGTGCAAAGGCTGGCGCGCCGACTCGCGCTCACTGGCCTGAAAAGCGACCAGCCCACCGGCCTGATAAACGCGTTCGGACTCGTCGGAAAACAACACCGCATCGCCGTCGAATGCGATGCGCAATTCTTCACTCGATGCCCGACGCGCACCACCGGACAGAATCGTTGCCGCCGCAAAGCCGGCGTCGAGTGCGCTGCGCACATCTTCCGCATGGGTCGAAAGAAACAGATGACAACCAAAGGCGGCCAGGTATGGGTAGGGACTACGCCCTCCTACGAAAGCGGCGCGGGAAATATCCAGCCCGTAATGCTGGATCGAGTTGAACACCCGCAGGCCGGTATCGGCACTGTTGCGCGACACCAGCACCACCTCGACCCGGGCCCGGCCCAGGCTGACGTTGAGGCTCAGCAGCTTCTTGACCAGCGGGAAAGCGTCACCCGGCTCAAGGGTTTCTTCCTCGTGCTCGATCTGGTACTTGCGGTAAGCCTCCACCCCTTCGGCCAGGTACACCTTGTGGCTGTCGCTCAGGTCGAACAGTGCCCGCGAAGAAATCGCCAGCACCAGCTTGTCACCCAATCCCTTTGCCATGGTGTGTCCCCCAATCAGCGGTTGTGCCGATCCATAAAACTCAAGGCCTGGTACAACGCCTGCATACGCGGCAGTTCGCAACCGGCCGCCCTGGCAGCGGCCAAGGGGCGGGCATAGATAGCCGCCAACTCCAACGGGCGCTTGTGCACATAGTCGTGGTACATGCTGGGCAGATAGTCGTCCATGGTTTCGGTCATGGCGAACATCTGCCCCGCATAGCTGGAAGGAATCTCATGGCCGCAGGCGCGGGCGCCCTGCACCACCTCGGCCATCAGCGCCTGGATCAATTCACGGCTGGACTCGTCGGCCATCATGGCCGTGGTGCCCGTGCCCAGCAAGACCGAAAGGCCGTTATAAGGCACGTTCCAAACCAGTTTATGCCAGCGCGCTTGATGCACATTGGCCATGGCCTGCGACTCGATCCCGGCGTGGTGGAACAGTCCGGCACCGGCTTCGACAATTGCCTTTTGCTGCGCCTCATCATTGGCGGCCGTACCGCTGTGATAACCCAGGTTGACCCGGCCCAGCGCCTGATGCTCGACCACCCCGGCGGCGGAGCGGTGCACACCGATGTAGCACAGCCCGCCCAGCAGGTGCAGCGACGGCGGCAGGTGTTCACGCAGGCTGTCCTCCACATCGAGGCCGTTTTGCAACAGCACCACCTTGGCACCCGGTGCCGCGGCCTGGGCGATGGTCGGGGCCAGGTCGACGTTGCCGGTGGACTTGGTACCGACCAGCAACCAGTCGCACGGCGGCATGTCGGCGGCACTGGCATAGGCCTGTACCGGGTGCAGATGCAGGTGGCCATGCACCGTGCTGTTGAGGTGCAGGCCATGCTCACTGACCGCTGCGTATTCGCTGCGCAACAGGAAATGCACATCGAAACCGGCACGCGCCAGCATCAATCCGTAGAAACCACCAATGGCACCGGTGCCGATGATGCCAATACGTGGCGACGGGGACGCAACTGCTGTCATGGCAAATCCTCTGGTAGGCGGGTAAGCGCCTGGTTTACGCATTCGGCGAGGTCGGATGCTGTAAGATGTGTCTGTAATTGCCCGAGGAACTGACCCTCGCACACCAGGAACAACGCCGGCAAATGAAAGATCTGGTAGCGTTCGACTGCACCGCCGTTGTGCCCGGCATCGACCCAGCACACACGGTCCACCGGCAAGCGCCAGCCCGGCACTTGCTGGCGTGCCCAGCGGCAACTGGAACAACCGACACTGGTGAACACTACCAGCGAAATACCTGGCAATCCCAGCAATTGCTGGTCAATATCCAGGTCGGTCAATTCCAGTTCCTTCACTATACTGCTGCCACTGCCGTCAAATGGACGGTGCTCGGAGTCCGTGTACATGGGTCGTTTTTTACCTCACCCTGATGATGTCGCTGTCGAGTTGATCCAACGTCCCTCTCCTGCCCTGCCGCGCCAACGCCTGCACACTATCGGCCGAGGCGGCGTCGCCTGCAATTGGCCGCGGGCCTGGCGCCCCGGCACGGCGGTGGACCTGCATATCCCCTCCCTGGGACCCAGCGCCCGTTACCCAGGCTATGTAGCCTGGTGCCGCAAAGTCGAAGACGGTTATCGCATCGGCATTTGCTTTGCCGATGAACACGCCCTGTTCGGTGCGCGGATGGGTGAGCAAGTGTGCCAGATCGAACGTCATTGCCGCCCGCACCAAGACGCCGAGCTCACGCCACAGCAACTTGAGGCCATGGCCCGCGACTGGGTATCGCGCCACGCCGGCGAGTTCTCCCATGAGGCGGTTGTGCAGCCAGCACTGGATTAAACCGGACTTTGCCCATTGTCGCGGGCCGGTGTAACGCGCTAAGGTTCCTTCCCCCTGTATTCAAATCATGCTGTGCCCGCCGCACGGGGATGGCTGGCGGCCGGCACCCGTGACCCTGGCGAGTAACACGATGGCTGATTTACCGATCAATGACCTTAACGTCGAATCCAACGAGACCCTGATCACTCCCGATCAGCTCAAGCGCGAAATTCCCCTGAGCGACGCTGCCCTGCAGACCGTCACCAAGGGCCGCGAAGTCATCCGTGACATTCTCGACGGCACCGACCACCGCCTCTTCGTCGTGATCGGGCCCTGCTCGATCCACGACCTCAAGGCCGCCCACGAATACGCCGAGCGCCTCAAGGTGCTGGCGGCGGAGGTGTCCGACACCTTATACCTGGTGATGCGCGTTTACTTCGAGAAGCCGCGCACCACTGTCGGCTGGAAAGGTTTGATCAACGACCCGTACCTGGATGACTCGTTCAAGATCCAGGATGGCTTGCATATCGGTCGTAAATTACTGCTGGACCTGGCCGAAATGGGCCTGCCCACTGCAACCGAAGCCCTGGACCCGATTTCTCCGCAGTACCTGCAGGACCTGATCAGTTGGTCGGCCATCGGCGCACGCACCACCGAATCCCAGACCCACCGCGAAATGGCGTCCGGCCTGTCCTCGGCCGTAGGCTTCAAGAACGGCACCGATGGAGGCCTGACCGTGGCGATCAACGCCTTGCAATCGGTCTCCAGCCCTCACCGCTTCCTGGGTATCAACCAGGAAGGTGGCGTCTCCATCGTCACCACCAAAGGCAATGCTTACGGCCACGTGGTATTGCGCGGTGGCAATGGCAAGCCCAACTATGATTCGGTCAGCGTTGCCCTGTGCGAGCAGGCGTTGAACAAGGCCAAAATCAAGCCGAACATCATGGTCGACTGCAGCCACGCCAACTCCAACAAAGATCCGGCGTTGCAGCCGTTGGTGATGGAAAACGTTGCCAACCAGATCCTGGAAGGCAACCAGTCGATCATCGGCTTGATGGTCGAGAGCCATTTGAACTGGGGTTGCCAGGCGATTCCAAAGAATCTGGCCGACTTGCAGTACGGCGTGTCGATCACCGATGCCTGCATCGACTGGGCGGCCACCGAAACCACCCTGCGCAGCATGCACGCCAAGCTCAAAGACGTACTGCCCAAGCGCAAACGCAACTGAACCACGCATTTGTTCTGAATCAGGCATACACAAAAACGCCGGGCTAAGCCCGGCGTTTTCTATTGGCAACGGCTCAGCTACAGCTTCGCGGCATGACGCTGATGACGCTCCATATAGCGCTCTACATAAGAGCACGACGGGATCACCGTGTAGCCGGCCTCTTCGGCAAACTTCAAAGCTGCCTCGGTCAACGCGGCCGCAATACCTCGGCCCCGCAGCGCGTTGGGCACAAATGTGCGATAGATATCCAGGGTTTGCTTCCCGAGGTCCATATAGGTCAGATAGGCACGATGACCGTCCACATTGGTCTCGAACTGATGACCAACCTGGTCATGGTGGATGGACAACGCCTCGCTCATCACTACTCCTCGCGGGTCTAAGATTGCGACCCCTACCTTACCGATGTTTTTCCGGCGAAGGAACATCTACGCCACCCCGTGCCGGTTTCGACAACGAGAAAACCGTGAGCGCTCACAACCAGCACATAGGGAATAGTAGGCACCAATCCTGCAATTGCTCAAGGCGCACTCATCATTCCCTGCCCCGGGTGGATATAGAAAGGGCATCGATCAACCGGTGACCGATAGCCTGAACATTGCCGGCAGTTGAACCTTGAGACGAACTACCGCTCTTAAAGTCACCTCTAGATGGGCAAAAAGATGCCAGCCGGAGTAAAGCCACACAGAACGAAAGTGCCCGCTTCGTTATATAAAATCTCATCTGTTTACAAGGCTTCACACATGCGGGCCGGCCCTTTCAGCCGGGATCCAATACCTGTCGAGATAGAAAAAATTGGACAGTTTCTATACAGGTCTCCGAAAGATTAGCCAAAATAGATTCGGCGCAGGATTTTTTTTTGCTTCTTGCGCAACGTCAGTTTACTTACTACAAGTAATGGGTAGTATGTACGCCGGCTATTAGCTCACCCTGAGACAGTAGCCATCTAATTGAAAGTCCTTGAAGGGGAACACGATGAACAACGTTCTGAAATTCTCTGCTCTGGCTCTGGCCGCAGTTCTGGCTACCGGTTGCAGCAGCGTCTCCAAAGAAACCGAAGCTCGTCTGACTGCAACGGAAGACGCAGCAGCTCGCTCCCAGGCTCGTGCAGACGAAGCCTACCGTAAAGCTGATGAAGCTCTGGCTGCTGCCCAAAAAGCACAACAGACTGCTGACGAAGCTAACGAGCGCGCCCTGCGCATGCTTGAAAAAGCAAGCCGCAAGTAATAATCCTTCGGGGTTGTTATCAAGCCGATCCATGTTTGGATCGGCTTTTTATTGCCTTGGATTTGGCGCGCGCCACCTGTAGGAGCGAGCTTGCTCGCGAAAAACATCAACGATAACGCGTGCTTCCTGAATAAGCGCGGCGCCTATGGGTTTCTCGCGAGCAAGCTCGCTCCTACAGGTCGACCGGCGTGGCGGCGGCCACCGGCGCCGCGCCCGGCACGCCAATCTCGGTCGGCAAACCATCTTCCGCCGCAACCACGTCACGCACCTGGTCCCAGTTCACCCGCAGGTTATTGGCCAGGTCTTCACGCTTGAGCAAGGCGTTGATCACCGCGGTGTGCTTGTCGACCACGGAAGGGGTACCGTCATCATTCAAAGGTGTATGGGCCTCAAGGTAGACCTTGCCGCCACTGCTGCCGAACTTGTAGGCATCGTTGATGATGCGCACCGACGTACCCACCGGCACCATGCCGGCCATCTCCAATACATTGTTATTGAACATGCGGAAGCAACCGTGGCTGGTGCGCGTGCCAATACCAAACTTCATGTTGGAGCCGTGGATCAGATAACCCGGCGTGCCGAGGGTGAACTTGAACGGCCCCAGCGGGTTATCCGGACCGGCAGGCACAACGTTGGGCAACGGGTCACCATTGGCCGCGTGCTCGGCCTTGATCGAGGCCGGTGGCGTCCAGGTCGGGTTTGGCGTTTTGGCGATGATACTGGTGTGGGCGATCGGCGAGCCCCAACCTTCCCGGCCAATGCCCAGCGGAAAGGTGTAGACGACGTCCTGGCCCTTCGGATAGTAGTAGAGCCGGTATTCCGCCAGGTTGATCACGATGCCTTCGCGTGGGCCGGGCGGCAGGATAAAGCGTGTCGGCAGCACAATCTCGGTCCCCGCCCCCGGCAACCAGGCATCGACACCCGGGTTGGCCGCGACCATTTCTGAATAGCCCAGGTCATAGGTGGTGCCCAGGTCGGCGAAGGTGTCTTCGTACTTGGCCTTGATCACCTGGACCTGGCCGACAATGTCCTCGCCCGGAGGCGGCAAGGGCAACTGCAAGGCTGCCGCCGAACCGGCCGCACAGAGCGCAGCGAGAGACAGGCAGCAGGTGACGACGGAAAGGCGCGACAACATCCGGAAAATCCTTCGCAAGACGACGGGTAGGTAAAAAATGATTGTATACGGCTTCGCAGCCGCAAGCTTCAAGCTGTTTTTATAGCTCGAAACGCAGCTCTGGCCAGATCGGCGGAGTGCCACGCTTTTGCGATTCGAGTATCGCCCGGCATAAGGGGCACAGGCGCTGGTCCTGGAAAATCGAACGATTCACCGACGACCAACGTGGTTGCGCAGGCAATAAAGTGCCACAAAGCGTGCGATCGATCGAACCGCCCAGCTCCAATTGGCGTGCCACCAGATGCACCCGCACTTCCTGGCAGGCGAACAGATCCAACTGCTCGTCCGGCTCGATCAGTTGGTAGTTAAACAGGGACCAGGCAGGGCGCGACATCGAGGGCTCCAGATCAGGGGGGCGCCACCTTAGCCGAAAGCCTGCCGGTAGAAAAGCGTCATAGCAGCGGTTTTAGCGTCGGCCAGACATTTTCCAGCAGCTTGTCCTGGGCGGCGACTGCCGGGTGCAGTTGATCAGCCTGCATCAGCTCCGGATGACCACCCACGCCTTCAAGGAAAAACGGTACCAGCGCAATGTTTTTTTCCTTGGCCAGCGCACCATAGACTTCGGCAAACGCGGTGGTGTATCGCGGCCCGTAATTAGGTGGCAATTGCATGCCCAACAGCAGCACCTTGGCGCCGCCGGCCTTGGACTGATCAATCATCGACGCAAGATTTTGTTTCAATTGCGCTGGCGGTTGCCCACGCAAGCCGTCGTTCCCCCCAAGTTCGATAACCACCACCTCAGGCTTATGCTCTGCAAGCGCCGCCGGCAGCCGCGCCAGGCCGCCTGCACTGGTGTCGCCGCTGATGGACGCATTGACGACCTTATCGTCGAAACCCTCCCGCTTGAGGCGTTGCTCCAGCAGTGCGACCCACCCTTTGCGGGTATCCAGGCCGAAACCGGCACTGATACTATCGCCAACGATCAGGACTGTACCCGCCGCTGCGTTCTGGGCCATGCACATCAAGGCCAGGCCAGCACTCAAAAACCACATTCGCATCGGATTCTCCATGGGCGCAAGCATTCTCACCGCGCGGAACCTTAGCAAAGTGGTTCCCAGCGCGGAAGGTGAACTGACTATCCTGCACGAACTGAGCCTGGAACTGAACAAGGGCGATAGCCTGGCTATCGTCGGCAGTTCCGGTTCCGGTAAATCCACCCTGCTGGGTCTGCTGGCCGGCCTCGACCTGCCCAGCAGCGGCGAAGTCACTTTGGCCGGGCAAGCCCTGAGCACCCTCGACGAAGACCAGCGTGCGCGCATCCGTGCCGAGCATGTGGGTTTCGTTTTTCAATCGTTCCAGCTGCTTGACAGCCTCAACGCGCTGGAAAACGTGATGTTGCCGCTGGAACTCGACGGGCGTAAAGACGCCCGCGAGCGTGCCAGGCATCTGCTGGAGCGCGTGGGCCTGGGCCAGCGCCTGACCCACTCGCCACGCCAGCTGTCCGGTGGCGAGCAGCAACGGGTCGCTATTGCCCGCGCGTTTGCCGCCGAACCGGACGTGCTGTTTGCCGACGAACCCACCGGCAACCTCGACAGCCATACCGGCGAGCGCATCAGCGACCTGCTGTTTGAACTCAATAAAGAGAGCGGCACGACCCTGGTACTCGTCACCCATGACGAGCGCCTGGCCCACCGTTGCCGACGCCTGATCCGCCTTGAAGCCGGCCTGATGGTCGCGCCCCTGGAGCCTTGATGGCACGCTTGCCGCTGTTGCGCCTGTTCAGCCTTGCCATGCGCCAATTACTGCGCGATGCCCGCGCAGGCGAACTGCGCGTGTTGTTCTTTGCCCTGCTGGTGGCCGTGGCTGCCAGCACCGCCATCGGCTACTTTGGCGCCCGTCTCAACGGCGCCATGCTGCTGCGCGCCACCGAGTTCCTCGGCGCCGACCTGGTGCTCGAAGGCAGCTCGCCGGCTCGCCCCGAGCAAATCAGGTCCGGCACCGAACTGGGCCTGGATCACGCCCGCATCGTCGAGTTCTCCAGTGTTATCGCCACGGACAACGGCATCCAGCTCTCCAGCATCAAGGCGGTCAACGAGCAGTACCCATTGCGCGGGGAGCTGAAAAGCAGCGCCGAGCCCTTTGGCACTGAAAGCCCTGGCGGCGGCCCCAAGCCTGGCGAAGCCTGGGTGGAGGCAAGGCTGTTGACGGCGCTGGACCTCAAGGTCGGCGACAGTATCGATGTCGGCATGAAGACCCTGCGCCTGGCACGCATCCTGACCTATGAACCTGACCGTGCCGGCAACTTCTACAGCCTCACCCCAAGGGTGATGATCAACCTGGCGGACCTGGGCGCCACCGGCGTGGTCCAGCCGGGCAGCCGCGTAAGCTACCGCGAACTGTGGCGCGCCCCACAAGGCAGCGCCGCACTGCAAACCTATCGCGACCTGGTCAAGCCGGGCCTCGCTGCCAACCAGCGCCTGCAGGACTCCCGTGACGGCAACCAGCAGATCGGCGGCGCCCTGGGCAAGGCCGAGCGGTACCTGAACATGGCCAGCCTGGTGGCGGTGCTGCTGGCCGGTGTGGCCGTGGCGCTGTCGGCCAACCGTTTCGCCAGTCGACGCTTTGATGCCAGTGCGTTGCTGCGCTGCCTGGGTCTATCGCGACGCGAGGCCATGCTGCTGTTCAGTCTGCAACTGAGCGTACTGGGCCTGCTGGCGAGTCTGGTCGGCGCCCTGCTTGGCTGGCTGGCGCAATTCGGCCTGTTCTACTTCCTGCACGACCTACTGCCAGCCGACGTGCCGCCGGGAGGGTTGCTGCCAGCCGTCGCGGGGATCGGCACCGGGCTGGTCGCCCTTGCCGGCTTCGCCCTTCCGCCCTTGGCCGCGCTGGGTCGCGTACCGCCGCTACGGGTACTGCGTCGCGATCTGCTGCCGATCCCCTCGAGCACCTGGATGGTCTACGGCGCGGCACTGTTTGCGCTGGGCCTGATCATGTGGCGCCTGAGCCTGGATCTGGTATTGACCTTCGCCTTGCTGGGCGGCGGCGTGGTGGCGGCATTGATCCTGGGCGGCTTGCTGCTGTTGCTGCTCAAAAGCCTGCGACGGTTATTGGCCCGCGCCTCCTTGCCTTGGCGCCTGGGCCTGGGCCAATTGCTGCGCCACCCATTGGCAGCGGCAGGCCAGTCCCTGGCATTTGGCCTGATCCTGCTATCCATGGGTTTGATCGCGCTGTTGCGAGGCGAGTTGCTCGATACCTGGCAAAACCAGTTGCCGAAGGACGCACCCAATTACTTTGCATTGAACATCCTGCCGGCCGACAAGGAGGCCTTCGGCAAACGCCTGCTGGACGTACAGGCGCAAGCGGCGCCGTTGTATCCGGTAGTGCCGGGGCGGTTGATCAGCATCAATGGCGAACCCGTGCAGGAAATTGTCAGCAAGGACTCCAGCGGCGACCGTGCCGTTCAACGCGACCTGAGCCTGACCTGGGCTGCCGACTTGCCACCGGGCAATGCCCTGACCGCAGGCGCCTGGTGGTCAGCTCAACCAAGCGATGACATCCCTGGCGTGTCGGTGGAAGCCAAGGTCGCCGAGAGCCTGAAACTCAAGCTCAACGACCATCTGTTGTTCACCATCGGCGGGGAAAATCGCGAGGCACGGGTCACCAGCCTGCGGACCATCAACTGGGATAACTTCCAGCCCAACTTCTTCATGATCTTCCAACCGGGCACCTTGAAGGATTTACCCGCGACCTACCTGACCAGCTTCTACTTGGCGCCCGGCCATGACCAACAGATCGTCGATCTGTCACGGGCTTTCCCGGCCGTCACCATCCTGCAGGTAGAGGCCCTGCTGGAGCAGTTGCGCAGTATCCTGGCCCAAGTGACCCTGGCAGTGGAATACGTGCTGCTGTTCGTGCTGGCGGCAGGCATGGCGGTGCTGTTCTCCGGTCTCCAGGCCACCCTGGATGAACGCATCCGCCAAGGCGCACTGCTGCGAGCCCTGGGTGCCGAGCGTAAGTTGCTGGTCAAGGCCCGGCGTATTGAATTCGGCCTGCTGGGTGCCGTCAGCGGCCTGCTGGCGGCACTGGGAACAGAACTGGTGACCTGGGTGCTGTACCGCTACGCCTTTGATCTGGCGTGGCACCCCCACCCGTGGTTGTTACTGCTACCCGTGATCGGTGCAGTGCTGATTGGCGCTGCCGGGGTATTCGGGACACGTCGAGCCCTGAATGCCAGCCCGTTGACGGTATTGCGCGAAGGTTGAAGCCTGAAGGCTCGTACTTTGCCCGGAGTGCGAGCCTTCAGGCCGGCTTCACGTACTCGATCTTGGTGATCCACCAACACACCTCGCCGCCGGGGGTCTGTACGATTGCCTCGTCGTCGACTTCCTTGCGCAACAGAGCCCGCGCCATGGGTGAGTCAATGGAGATGTAATCCATCCGCTCGTAAATTTCGTCATAACCGACGATGCGAAAGCGCTTGGTCTCACCCTGATCGTTTTCGATATCGACCCAGGCACCGAAAAATACCTTGCCCTCCTGCTCGGGCATGTACTCCACCACACGCATATCTTCCAGGCGTTTACGCAGGTAGCGCACCCGCCGGTCGATCTCACGCAGCAGTTTCTTGTTGTACTGGTAATCCGCGTTTTCGCTGCGATCTCCCAGGGAAGCCGCCCAAGTCACTTTGCGAGTGGTGTCCGGGCGCTTTTCACGCCATAGGTAATCCAACTCTTTTTTAAGTGCTTCATGACCTTCTTTGGTAATCAGCTTGGTACTCAAACGCTTGCATCCCCAAACAGTGTTCACTGGTGCCGACACGCCAGGACATCATGGCCTGGCGCCGGCTGGCTGGGCGTGATGATAAATGAACCCTGGAAAGTATCCAGGCCGAGCGGTTCATTGGCTCACCCCTGTCCCTCCAGAACCTGGTCCAGTTCAAGCAGCGTACCTTGCATTCGCTGACGCATGCCTGAAAGCTGCAACATCATCATCGCCAGTTTTTCGGCCTTCTTGCTGACCTCAAGCCCTTGGTCCTGCAACTGAGTATGGCGCAGCTCCAACTCACGGCTCTTTTCGTCCAATTGGCTTTGATGCTGCTGAAGACGTGCCTGCCACTGTTCGAGCATCGCTTCCTTCTCGAGGACTGCACATTTTTTTTGCGTCAACTCCTGGGCGACCTTGGCCAGATTGCTCAACGCGCTGTCCATCTCGAGCAAAGAGGTATGCTCCAGTTGGGCAGGCGGCTTGGATGGCTGGGGTTCGTATGCTTCGAACTGAGTGTCGTTTTGTTCAACTGGGACAGGCGATATGCTGATCTCCTCCTGTACCTCCGGCATGGTGATCAATGACTGGACCGGCTCTTCTAGAGCCGACTCCTGCTGGGCCAATTCCTCCTGGACCGACGCTTCAATGGGATCTTCATCCATAGGCTGCGGCGGCGCCTTCGGCGAACGCGGGTTCCGCGGGGGGGCAACCATTTGCGATGAAAAGCGAATCGACGGCACGATCACTGTATTGCTTTCGATCGCAGGCAGCGCCGGGGCCGACATCCCCAAAGTAATCACCTTCATGACCAAGGCTTTCTTGATAATCACCGAGTGATGATCTTCTGGCCTGGCAGGTGGTAATCGACAGCCTTTCAGATCGATAAAATGAAAGGGAACCTTGGGGTCGGCAATCGGGCTTGTCTTCGAGCCCGTTGCTGCTGCCAGCATCAGAATCTGTTTGAAGACCTGCATCGCTGCCTGCAGGTCTTCTTTGGAATCAACTCCCCCCAGAAAATAGCGCTCGAGCTTTTTACGCAACTCTGCGATATAGACCCTGGAGTGTCCGGGCTCGGCCTCTTCATCCAGGCTATACACAAGAAAGTTTGATTCTGTTTGAGCGACGGCAAACGCACACAGCAGCGCGCCGTTAACAGGTGTGTCTTCATCATTACGTTCAAGAACAAGGGTACGTAGAAGCATCATGGTCATCAGGCCTCATTAAAAAAAGAAAACTTTATATAAACATCAAATAAACATCCGAGCATTAATAAGACTTCATCACGAAAACAATTGTTTCAGTGCATGAACGTCCCGAACGTAGGATTCTTCTTATTAATTCTCTATCGCGTTCCCAAGCACAGCCATTGAACGTACCCTTTTTAAAGCTCACTTATACACCAACGGCGCCCCCTCACACCCCAGCCAAACTTATTCGGTAAACACATGATCGAGATAAGCAACCTGACGAAATACCTGGGCAAAAAATACGTAATCAGCAACTTCTCCTTCAGCGCTCAGGTCCAGGAATGTGTAGGCGTATTTGGCGAGAGCGGCGCAGGCAAGACAACACTCTTGAGTTTGATCGCAGGTGCGATCAAACCGACCTCCGGGCAAATCAATATCCAAGGTTTCAATACTCGGACTCATTCACTTCAAGCGAAAAAGGCGATTGGCTACCAACCTCAGGGCGGCCTGAGCCATCCTCAGATGACCATCAAGAACCTGCTCAATTTCATCGCTGCCATTCGAGGCTTCAGGGGGGCAGAGAAGCGCAGCCAGGTGGGCATGGCAGCCGCGCGGCTGGAGCTGTTACCGATGCTCAATTGTCCCGTCGGCCTATTGCCCCTTGGCGTCAAACGCAGAGTTGCGATTGCCCAGGCCATCCTGCACTCCCCCAGCCTGCTTCTGCTCGACGAGCCCACGGAAGGACTGTGCCCAGCGGAACGACTCAAGTTCAGGGGGTTGATCCAGTCGCTGACCGAAGACATGACCGTCATCATTGCCTCTCGCCATTATGGCGAGCTCGCAGACATCTGCACCCGAGCATTGGTCATCGCCAATGGCAGCCTCATGGCTGACACATCGCTATCGCAATTGCAACGTAGCTCCCGACATTACCGGGCCGTAACCCTGGCTGCAGATTCGCCGCTCGACCTACTGGCAATGGCGGTAATACCTGGCGTTGCGGGAATAGAAGAGGACCGGGACGCACCGGGCACGGTGACCGTCCTGGCCATGCCTGGGCACTCTATTTTCCCCTCGATCAACGCGCTCATCGCTCACCGCGGCTGGAACATAACATCACTGAATCTGGAGCCAGGTCGGCTAGACGATGTCGTTCATCATCTGAGCCAGGAGGCTTCATCTTGAGACTGCTGCCCATCGTATTCAAACGCCAACTCGTCAGTTTTGCCTCCTCACCCAGTACCTACCTGAGCGTGGCGGTTTTCCTGGTACTGTGTGCCGCATTGGGGCTGCATGCCAACCATTGGATGGAGCGTAACAGTAGCGACTTGCAGGCGTTCTTCGAGTTGCACCCGTGGCTCTATCTACTGTTGATCCCCATCTTGTCGACGCAACTGTGGGCAGATGAACGCGACACCAGTTTTGCCGACACCATGAACACCTTACCCGTCACCACGGTGGAACGGGTGATCGGAAAGTTCATGGCCGCGTGGGTCGTGTGCGGCATCGCCTTACTATTGAATATCCCATTGGTGATCGCCGTCAACTACTTGGGCATGGCCGATAACCTAGTGATCACCTCACAATTTGTGGCCAGTTGGTTATTGGCAGGCAGTTATCTTTCCGTTGGCTGCTTCGTGTGTGCACTGGCACACCAACGTCTTGTCATTCTCCTATTGACGCTAGGTTTGCTGTCGACCGTCAGTGGTCTTTCCTCAATATTGGACGCACTTGAACATCAGGCCCCGCTCTGGGTCGTCGACAGTTTGATATCCCTTGATCCTATTTTCCGCTTCAGCATGATGGACAGCGGTAAACTGACACTGCATGACAGCCTGTATTTTATAAGCATGATCCTTGCTTTTCTTTCTGCGACGACCATCACCCTCAATTACAAACACAGCTGAGAAGGAAAGCCACTGATGCGTTCCGCTCTCCGTGCTGGCATGACATTAATCGTCACACTGTTACTTTTCCTGGCCTTCAATCTGGTCTGGCTACCCAAGTTACCCGATAGTCGCTGGGACTTTTCACAACAAAAAATCCATACGTTATCACCCGCAACAAGGCAACTACTCAGAAGCCTTGAAAGCCCGGTGGATCTATATTATTTCAATTCGAAGATCCCTCAAAAAAATCATGCATTGAAACGGTACGGCCAGCGCGTGGAGGACTTGCTCAAGGAGTTCGAAAAAGCGGCCAAGGGCAAGATCAATCTGCATGTCATCAACCCCTTCCCGTTCTCCGAAGACGCCTATAAAGCCAGCTTGTTTGGCCTTGACGACACTCACGGGTTCATTGGTCTGATCGGCACGCGTGCCGGCCAGGGAACACAACGCATTGAAGCGTTCCGCCCCGACAATGAGGCGTTGCTCGAGTATGAAATCAGCCATCTGATCTATAAGTTAATGTACCCCGAACGCCCCACAGTCGGCCTGCTGTCGGGGCTGCCCCTGGCTGCACCTGCCGGGAATCTATTGGAGCAAATGCGCAGGCACTTCAATCTGGTAGAGCTGGCACCGACGCTCGCTCAAGTGCCGGCGTCTATAGCCACATTGATGGTGGTACAGCCGTATGCCTTACCGGAGAGGGCCCTATATGCGATCGAACAATCTGTATTGAGGGGCACCAAACTGCTGGTCTTTATCGACCCCGTGAGCGAGATCGGGGCCAGCGCCGGGTCGGCAAATGCCCGGTTAAATGCACTGCTCAACGCTTGGGGAATACAGATGCCTGCAGACAAGCTTCTGGTGGACAACCTGTATGCTTCGTCGGCCAAGCCTGGCCCTGGAATGCCCACGGTACTGCACCCGGCGAGGCTCCAACTTCCGCGTCAGGCCATGGCCGCGGACGATGTCAGCACCTGGAAATTGAACTCGGTAACTGTGTCGAGCAGCGGTGCACTCTCCCGTGCCGCAAAGAGCCATACCGTCTTCACCCCGCTACTACAAAGCTCACCACAGTCCTCATTATTGGACGCGGGGCGGTTTGCATCGTCGACGGCGTTCGACACCTTCGCTGAGGAAGCGTCCACGTCGGGGCAGCGTCACGTGATCGCCGCTCGCCTTGAAGGGCCCGCCTTTTCGGTATTTCCCGACGGCCTCAAGGGGCAGCCCCCCGGCCGTCAAAAGGCGGAACAGGTCCAGGTAGTGGTCGTAGCCGACACCGACTTGCTTTCGGACGCTGTCAGCACTGCCCACCCCAATAGCAACGCGCTGTTTGTATTGAACACACTGGATAACCTGGCGGCGCCCGAGGCGCTTCGGCGTATTCAACCCCGCGCGATGACACAACCCCTGCGCCGGCTGGAACCCATGCGCGAGGCAGCCGCCCAGGCTTACCGGCAAGGCGCAGCCAAGTTGGAACGACGACTTGAGCACACTGAACACGCTTGGCAACGGTTGAACCCACCCTCAACAAGTCTCGGCACCCACGCGGTGCACACCAATATCCAGTTGCAGGCCCTCAACAAAGAACGCCTACGTCTGCCCATGGAATTGCATGCGCTGAAGATCCAGGCCTATGCGTCGTTACATCGCTTCGAACAAAAATTGAAATGGTTGATGGTCGCCCCGATGCCACTCTTGCTGTGCCTGATTGCCTGGGTGCTTTTTCTCTACCAGCAACGACGTCGAACAACCGCAATAACGGTCGCCTGTTGAGCCCTCAGCGACGAGCAATCAGCCCTTGCCGGGCAATGCGCGTCAATTGACAGATCACCTCATCGGCTTCGCCGGCACTCGGCGCCTGGATAACCGCCAGGTCGAAGCTATTATTGGCGAATCGAGCCAGGGACTCGCCGTCCTCGACAAACTGAATCAGGAATGCCGAAGGCCGGCCGCTGCGACGTGGCCAGCCGTCCAGGTAACGCAGCAGCGTAGGCTGGTGTTTGCCACCCAGGAGTATTTTCGGGTTGCGCTGGGTCAGGTCCGCGGTGATCGGAGCCAGGCGTATGAGAGGGCGTAGTGCATTCATCGTGTCGTGTCTCTGCCTCAAAAGTCTGCGGGCAGGTGAGAGGCAACACCGAACCAGCGCTTTAGCGGTATTTCGAAGCGCTCCCTGTGTGAGGGGTCATACTTCTGTCGGGATACATTGAGTCCCAGTGGCGCCCCGCAATTAGCTGTTTAAATCGGCGCATGAGCAGCATCCTAGAGAAGCCGGTGGGGCAGTGTCAAGAATCCTGCGCAACGAAAAGGCCCGCACATGCGGGCCTTTTACGTAGCTTGTGAAGCGATCAGTTTACGATCGCACGGTCGACCGAGAGTTTACCGGCGCCTTCCAGCAATACCGCCAGCGAGCCGCCGAGCAGGGCCAGTGCGAACTCATAACCATTGTTAGCCATGAACAGACCGTTATGGATGTGCACCGAAAAGATCGCCACCAAAGTCAGGAAGGTCAGGCCCAATGCCGCCGGTCGCGCAAGCAAGCCAATGATCAACGCCAGCCCGGCGAAAAACTCTGTACCGCCCGACAACACCGCCATCAGGGTGCCCGGCGCCAGACCGATGCTTTCCATCCACTGTGCAGTGCCGGCCAGGCCACCGCCGCCAAACCAGCCGAACAACTTTTGCGAACCATGTGCGGCAAAAATGATGCCGACGAAAATACGCAGAATAGTCAGACCGTAACCGGCACGGGTGGACAGAACGCGGGTAATCATAGGGCTCATGTAGTAAATCCTTTTCCAGGTAGGGGTTTGGTTGGCCGCTATATTAATCAGTTTAAGCAATGTTAAAAGCCGAAAAATTGCCTAATCAATATCAATAAATTCGATTATTTGCGCAAGGCAATTTTTGGCGCCGGCGGTTCAAGGGACTCTCGCTCCCGATCAAATGCCAAGTAATATTTATTGACGCTATTAACATAGCTGACGCCGCCCATTCCTACCTGCTCCATGGCAATGCGTTCAACCTGGAAGAACCACTGGTTGGGGTTGAGCCCACGTCGCCTGGCCTCGGTGCGCATGCCCTGCACGCGCTCCGGCCCCATGTTGTACGCCGCCAGCACAAAGGCCATACGCTCGCGCTCGTTAAGTTTGGGGCTGGAGAAAAACTTGCGACGGATCATCGCCAGGTAACGCGCGCCGGCTTGCACGTTGCTGTCGAGACTCTCGATATTGTTCACCCCTACCCGCTGCGCCGCCGAAGGTGTGATCTGCATCAGGCCGGTCGGGCCGCCACTGTTGCGAGCGCCCGGGTCCAGGGACGATTCCTTGTACGCCAGTGCCGCCAGGTTCAACCAGTCCATACCTTGCTCACGCGCATGTTTTTGCAGGACCGGGCGCAGTTTTTCCAAGCGCTGACGGTCAGCGCGCGCCAGCGGATTGCGAACTTGATAGAGGCGTCGATAGATGCGCTGGAACGCCACGTCTTGGTCGGAAGGCGTCCGATAGGTCTTGAGAAATCGATCGATGCTGGCGCGCAACATCGACGCGTCCTGGCGCACGAACCAGAACTCGTCGCCCGGTTCGCTGATCACGACCTGCTTGTCAAAGCGCAACTTGGGCAGGATTTTCGACCAGCGCTCGGCAATCGGCTTTTCAACGATAGTCAGGTGAAAGATCCCGGCCTGGACCATCTCCAGGACGTCCTCCACTGCCAGGCTCGGGTCGACCCATTCGATCTTCACTGGCGGGCGTTTGTGCAGGGCCAGTTTCTGATTGACCTGGCTGACGGCGTCCGCCGCCGCGCTACCGGTAGTCAGCGTCAACGTCCGCCCAGACAATTGCTCCAACTTGGTAAAACGTCGTTCGCCCTTGACGCCAACCAGCCACAGCGGCACGCCACTGGCAATCGGCGCGCTGGTACTGATCTTGTGTACGGCCTTCGCATCCAGCAACTCACCGGGCGCCACCAAGTCGCCCTCGCCACGGGCCAACGCGCCGAGCAATTGGTCCTTGGCCTTGGGGATGATCTTGAGGTTGATTTCCTGCCCATCGCGGGCATGGCCGTTGAGATATTGCTCGAAGGCGCGCAAACGATGGTATTCGACACCGATGGCCTGGCCCTGCACTTCACCGGAACTGTTGCGGCTCTGATTGACCAACACACGCAGGGTGCGACTGGAACGAATTTGCGCCAGGTCACGCACCTTGCCGGGTTTGGTCACTTCCAGCGGCCCGTCCAGACGCGCGACCGCTGCCATGGGCAGCAGCAACGTCATGCACAACACAAGCAATGCCGAGGGTCGGATCATCCGCTCTCCGGAAAGAATACTGGCCAGCGCCATCGCGAATAACGAAGGACTGGAGGTCAGAAACAGAGCGCTTCAAGCGCTGGCAAAGCGCGCAACGGCGGCACAGTGACGGGCAACAGCCCAACCACAATGTCGCTTGCGACGTTCAAAGACAGCGATAACGCGTTGTAGTTCTTGGTTTTTCTTATAAATCTACAGCTCTGATATGCTTTCCGGCCGCAGGCGGAGATAGCACCATGCAACTCATTGATATTGGCGTCAACCTGACCAACCCCAGTTTCGACGAGAGGCACCAGGCCGTTCTCGAGCGCGCCTACGCCGCCGGCGTGCAGCAACTGGTGCTTACCGGCACCAGTATCGAGGGCAGCGAACAGGCGCTGGAGCTGTGTGTAAAGCTCGATGAAAGCGGCCAACGCCTGTTCAGTACTGCCGGTATCCACCCTCACTCCGCCAGCGACTGGAGTGGCGATAGCGCCCAACGCTTGCGTGGCTTGCTCGGTGAAAGCCGGGTGCGCGCCGTGGGTGAATGCGGGCTGGATTTCAACCGGGACTTCTCCCCTCGCCCACAGCAGGAAAAAGTCCTTGAAGAACACCTGGCCCTGGCCAGCGAGCTGAAACTGCCGGTGTTCCTCCACGAACGCGACGCCAACCAGCGCCTGCTGGAGATCCTCAAGGATTACCGCGACCACCTGCCCGCCGCAGTGGTGCATTGCTTCACCGGCGAACAAGCGGCGCTGTTCAGTTACCTGGACCTCGACCTGCATATTGGCATTACCGGCTGGATCTGCGATGAGCGCCGTGGGACGCACCTACATCCATTGGTCAGGGAAATTCCCCGCGGCCGTCTGATGTTGGAAAGCGACGCTCCGTACCTGCTGCCACGCACCCTGCGCCCCAAACCAAAGAATGGCCGCAATGAACCGGCTTACTTGCCTGAGGTATTGCGCGAGGTTGCCCTGCACCGCAACGAAACCATGCAAGACCTGGCAGCCCATAGCACCGCTTGCGCCCGCGCCTTTTTCGGCTTGCCTGCCGTGGAGTGATGCGGCCCATTGACCCACGTCAAAACTCATCTCCCGGGTAGCGGCACAATAATGGCACATTGCCAATGCTGTTTCCGCTATCAGAGAAAACCTTCATGGGTGCCTGGATTAGCAATATCTCGCTCAAGTACAAGTTCTGGGCCGTCAATGCGGTCGCCTTCGTTACCACCCTGCTGTTGGTGCTGTACGCCGTGCAGCTTGAACAACAGGCGCGCAGCCATGCGTCCCAGGCATCTGCCCAGGCCCAGGGGCGATTGCTCAGCGCGTGGCCAGCCGACAAAGTCCTGCCCACCGGCAAGCATTGGCTTACTTATGCCCAAGGGCAGAGCCCACAATTGGCCGACTTTGATCTGTCAGACTTGAGCACTGCCAGCGGTTGGGTCGAGCTCAATCACATGCCGTTATTCGGCAAAAACCCACTGATAGGCGCCGAGGTGATCAGCCGCGCCGACGGTCAACACGTCGCCGTGCTGGCTTACGCGCCAAGCCTGAGCCAAGTATTCAGTGAACGCTTCGCCAACTACGCCGTCGCCGTGGCCATCCTGATGCTGGCCATGCTCGGTGCCTCGCAGCTGTTGATCCGCTTCCTGCTCAGCCAACTCAACACCCTCAAGGACGTGATGCTGCACGTTGAGAAAACCGGCGACCTGTCGGCGCGCGTGCCCTTGGCCTGCAAGGATGAAGTCGGGCAGATGGCCAGCGCGTTCAATGCCATGCAGGCCGGCTACCAGCGCGTAGTCAGTACCGTGGCACGCACTGCCCGGCAACTGGATGACGGTGCAGCCCGCCTGGCCAGCAGCATGAACGAGGTACAGCACGGCATGCTCGGCCAGCAGAGCGAAACCGACCAGGCCGCCACCGCCATCAATGAGATGACCGCCACTGTCCACCATATCGCCCAGCACGCTGGCGCCACCCGCGACTTGTCCCAGACCGCCGACACCCTCGCAGGCAGCGGCCAGGACGTGGTCACCCGGGTACAGCGTTCGATTGCCGGGCTGTCCACTGGCGTGCAACAAACCGCCGAGATGATCCAGAAACTCGCCGAAGACAGCCAGAAAATCAACGGCGTGGTCGGGGTGATCCACAGCATCGCCGAACAGACCAACCTGCTCGCCCTCAACGCCGCTATCGAAGCCGCCCGCGCCGGGGACATGGGCCGAGGGTTTGCCGTGGTCGCCGACGAAGTGCGCAACCTGGCCAAGCGCGTGCAAAACTCCACCGACGAAATCACCCGCATGGTCTCGGCACTGCAGGCCGGCACCCGCGACGCGGTGGACTTCATGCAGGAAAGCTCATTCAAGGCCGACGACTGTGTGCAACAAGCCCTGGAAGCCGGCGCCGCACTGGCTGAAATCACCGGTGCAGTGGCACAGATGCGCGAGAGCAACACCCAGATCGCCGTGGCCGCCGAACAGCAAAGTCACGTCGCCGAAGAGATGAACCGCGCCGTGGTAAGCATTCGCGATGTGACTGAAAACACCGTACAGCAAACCGTGGCGTCGGCGACCACCAGCAATGAATTGGCGACGTTGGCTGGGGAGTTGAGCAAGGCGATTGGGCAGTTGAGGCTGTAAGACTTTTTCACCTGTAATCCGACTCCTACCGCCAAGTCTCGGTTTGCCCAAAGTTAAGGCGAAACTTCCCCGCAATCCCCGCGAATAACGCCGACTTCTTTTACCTAAGAACCCCTGCAAAGTCCCTCGCCTGATCAACAGCGCGAGGGATTGCAGATGGTTTTTTTGGTTACAGCCCTGGTTGG
>NZ_JAHSTT010000013.1 GCF_019145205.1 Pseudomonas khavaziana | reverse complement strand
ATCTTCAGTGGCCGAACTTGCCGGGCCAACCAATGATCTTCTTGGGTCTTGGCTGCGCATACGTCCTGACTTTGGACGTCGACAACCTCAACCTTACCAACGACTCGGCAACCATCACCGCCGCCGTCACCCCATCCACCACCGGCACCCCGGTGCGCTGGCGAATCTGTTCATCCAGTCCGGCCATGCCCCCACATCCCAGGCAGATCACCTCGGCCTTATCGTCGCGAATCGCCAATTCCGCCTGGTGCACAATGGCCTCCATGGCAGCCAGCGGGTCTTCTTCCAGTTCCAGCACCGCCATGCCGCTGGCGCGTACCGACGCACAACGCTGGTAGAGGCCGGCGAGTTTCAGCCGGTCTTCAATCAGCGGCACCGTGCGGTCCAGGGTGGTCACCACCGAGTAGGCGTGCCCCAGGAACATCGCGGTGCTGGCGGCCGCTTCGGTAATATCCACCACCGGCACATTCAACAATTCCTGCAAACCTTCCCGACCATGTTCGCCATAGCCGGCCTGGATCACCGCATCGAACGGCTGATCGTAGGCCATCACCCGATCCATCACAGCGATGGCCGCCAGGTAGCTTTCAAAATTTCCCTCCACCGATTCGGCGCCGAAGTAGGGGGTGAGTCCGACGATCTCGGTGCCCGGTGACGCTACCGCCCGTGCTTGCTGGGCAATGGTCTCGGTGATGGATTCGGTGGTGTTGACGTTGACCACGAGGATACGCATGGAATGTCCTTGTTTAATGACTGACGTTATCGACGGCAATGCTTTCGCCGCTGACATCGGCGTAGAACGGCTGACGCTTGGCGATCAGCAGGTACAGCAACCCGGCGATGCCTGCGCCAAACAACCAGGAAAATGGCGAGACGCTGGCAAACCCCGGCAATAGCGCCAGCAGGATGGCGATCACCGCCGCCGGAATAAATGCCGCCACCGCACGCATATTTATCCCACGGCTGTAGTAATAAATGCCTTGGGGGTCTTCGCTGTACAGCTGCGGCACATCCACCTGGCTTTTACGGATCAGCCAGTAATCGACCATGATCACCCCGTACAACGGCCCCAGCAGTGCGCCCAGGCCAGAGAGGAAGTACACAATCACCAACGGGCTGTTGTAGAGGTTCCACGGCAGGATCAGCACGGCAACGAAGGCACTGATCAACCCGGCGCGTCGGAAGTTCAGGTACTTGGGCGCCAGGTTGCTCAGCACAAAGGCCGGGGCGACGAAGTTGGCCATGATGTTCACCGCCACCGTGACGATGAGGAAGGCCAGGCAGCCGAGCACCAGGAAGAAGGTGTTGGGGATTGCCGCGATGATTTCGGTGGGGCTTTCGATCACGCGGCCATTGAGCTGGAACTGCCCGCCGCACAGCAGCACGGTAATGGCGGCGAACACCAGGATATTGACCGGCAGGCCCCAGAAGTTGCCGACCTGGATGGTCTTTCGGCACGGAGAAGAGCGGGCGAAATCGCAGAAGTTGAGGATCAAGGTGCCGTAGATCGCCAGCCACAAGGCGCCGCCAGCAAAGATGTTGCGCCACATCTCGCCGCCGCTCAGAGGTTCGCGGATCGACCAGGCAATCTGCCCACCTGCCTGGAAGTACATCCAGCCGGCCAGTGCGGCAACGGTAAGCAAAATCACCGGCCCGGCGAAGCCTTCATAACGGCGCACCATCTCCATGCCATAGGCGAGGATCACCAACTGCACCAGCCAGATCGAAACAAAGCACGCCCAGCCGAGGGTCGACAAGCCGAGGATCGAGTTGTGGTCGTAATCGGCAAAGCCCGGATGAATCGCCGTCAGTAACACGCGGAAAACTACCGACGCCAGGTAGGTCTGGATGCCGAACCAGGCGATCGCAATGACTGCGCGGATCAAGGCCGGAATCTGCGCGCCATGGATACCGAAACTGATGCGGCTGATCACGGGAAAGGGCACACCGGTCTTCTGTCCCATATACCCCGACAAGTTCATGAAGAAGTACACCAGCGCCGCGCCGATCCCCAGGGACAGCAATATTTGCCAGCCGCCCAAGCCCAACGCATACAGGCCGATGGCAAAGGAATAGTTGGCGATGTTGTGCACGTCATTGGTCCACAACGCAAAAATGCTGTAGCGCCCCCAGCGGCGGCCTTCAACCTTGGTGGGTGCCAGGTCCTTGTTGTGCAGGCGTGGGCTGAGCACCAGCGGGCTGGGGCCTGCGGGCGCAGGGTTTAATGAGGAGGAGGGCAGATCCAGTGTGATGTTGCTCGAGAGACTTGTACGCATTCCGGCAGGCTCCAGCACATCTGCAGCATAGCCGCGGATGGCAAAGTGTATGTAGGTTTCGTATTGATTGTATACAAAGCGTGCATTTCACTAAGCCACATGCGTGCCAGTTTTCATTATATGAAAAGCGGGGATAATTTCGTTTTAATAGTATTTATGAATAAACTACTGAATTAATAGCAATATAAATTGACCGTTTGAACAGGTATTTATTTTTGGATGGGAAATAGCGTGATTCGAGTGCGTGGGCACTAAAAGAGATGGATGTTACGTTTTGGTGCGCTCGAATATGAGTTGCACACAAAAATGGCACCGATGGTTACAAGTTTGTGTACATTTTGTGCTCCGCACAAAACAAAATGTGGGAGGGGGGCTTGCTCCCGATAGCGGTATAAGTCAGAAAGTCTGCAACTGACCCACCGCAATCGGGAGCAAGCCCCCTCCCACATTTTTACCACACCAGTTTGCCAGGCTCATGCCTTGCTGATGATATTTCCCGCATGCAACCCGCATTCTTTCTGCGTGGCTTCTTCCCACCACCAGCGGCCTTCGCGCTCATGCTGGTTGGGCAATACCGGCCGGGTGCAGGGCTCGCAGCCGATGCTGATAAACCCGCGCTCATGCAGGCTGTTGTAAGGCAGTTCCAGCATGCGGATATAACCCCAGATCTCTTCACTGGTCATCTGCGCCAGCGGGTTGAACTTGTACAAGGTACGTTCCGGGGTAGAGAACGCCGTGTCGATTTCCAGCGCCGCCACCTGGCTACGGGTGCCGGGGCTCTGGTCGCGGCGCTGGCCGGTGGCCCATGCACTTACACCTGCAAGCTTGCGGCGCAGCGGTTCGATCTTGCGGATGCCACAGCATTCGCCATGGCCGTCCTTATAAAAGCTGAACAGACCCTTTTCCTTGACGAAGGGTTCCAGCTTGCTCTGGTCCGGCGAGATCAGTTCGATATCGATCTTGTAGAACTCGCGTACCTGCTCGATAAACCGGTAGGTCTCCGGGTGCAGGCGGCCGGTGTCGAGGCTGAACACCTTGACGTTCTTGTTCAGCTTCCAGGCCATGTCCACCAGCACCACATCCTCGGCACCGCTGAAGGAAATCCACAGGTCATCGCCGAACTGGCTGAACGCCAGCTTGAGAATGTCCTGGGCAGACTTGTTGGCATAAGTCGTGGCGAGTTCAACAACGTCGAAGGCTTGGTTCATCAGGACGGTTCCTACAGGTCAGTGGCGCTGAGCGCTCTATAGGGGGGCGATGGTATCAAATCTGTCCCGCGTTGCGGCGGCGTGCGTGAGTCGCTAGAGTTCGGCAGTCCTTTTGCCCGCTCAACTAATAAATTCAATGGGAGTGTCTTGTGGAAATTGCCTGTCTTGACCTGGAAGGGGTACTGGTTCCGGAAATCTGGATCGCCTTCGCCGAAAAAACCGGTATTGAATCCCTGCGTGCAACCACCCGCGACATTCCCGACTACGACGTGCTGATGCAGCAGCGCCTGCGTATCCTCGACGAGCACGGGCTCAAGCTGGCCGATATCCAGGCGGTGATCGCCACCCTCAAGCCGTTGGACGGCGCCGTCGAATTCGTCAACTGGCTGCGCGAGCGCTTCCAGGTGGTGATCCTATCCGACACCTTCTACGAATTCTCCCAGCCGCTGATGCGTCAGCTGGGGTTCCCGACCTTGCTTTGCCACCGCTTGATCACCGATGAAAACGACCGGGTGGTCAGCTACCAACTGCGCCAGAAAGACCCCAAGCGCCAATCGGTGCTGGCATTCAAGACCCTCTACTACCGCGTGATCGCCGCCGGTGATTCCTACAACGACACCAGCATGCTAAGTGAAGCGGACCGTGGGATTCTGTTCCATGCGCCGCAGAATGTGATTCGTGAGTTTCCCCAGTTCCCGGCGGTGCATACCTTTGAGGATCTGAAGCGGGAGTTCATCAAAGCGTCGAATCGGCAGTTGAGCCTGTAAGTTATGCGGCGTGGCTGATTGCCTCTTCGCGAGCAAGCCCGCTCCCACATTTGACCGCATATCTACAGGATAAACGCGGTCGAAGGTGGGAGGGGCTTGCTCCCGATAGGGCAGGTACAGGCCCTACAGATCTTCCAAAGTCTGTAACAACACCCGCACCTTCGTCAGCGACTCCTGATACTCCGCCTGCCACTGCGAATCCGCCACAATCCCACCGCCACCCCAGCAACACACCTGCCCATCCTTGACCAGCAAGCTGCGAATCGCGATGGAGCTGTCCATCTCGCCGCGCACGTCCAGGTACACCAGCGAGCCGCAATACAACCCACGGCGGGTGAGCTCCAACTCGTCGATGATCTGCATCGCGCGAATCTTCGGCGCGCCGGTAATGGAGCCGCCAGGGAAGCTGCCGGCGATCAGGTCGAGGGCGTCTTTGTCGTCGGCCAATATGCCAGTGACACTGCTCACCAAGTGGTGCACGTTGGGGTAGCTTTCCAGGCTGAACAGTTCCGGCACTTTCACCGAACCGATGCGGCAACTGCGGCCCAGATCATTGCGCAGCAGGTCGACGATCATCAGGTTTTCTGCGCGGTCCTTGGGGCTTGCCAGCAGTTCGGCGGCGTGGGCGGCATCCTCTGCGGGTGTTACACCGCGAGGGCGGGTGCCCTTGATCGGGCGGGTCTCGACCTGGCGTTCGCTGATGCGCACAAAGCGTTCCGGGGACAAGCTCAGCACCGCGCCGTCATCCGGCAGGCTCTGGAACCCGGAAAACGGGGTAGGGCAGGCTTCGCGCAACGCGCAGTAGGCCACCCACGGATCACCGCGGCAGGGTGCGCGAAAGCGTTGGGCGAAGTTGACCTGATAGCAGTCGCCGGCCTGGATGTAATCCTGGATGCGGAGGATGGCCTGGTGGTAGTCCTCGGCACTGAGGTCGGGCGCCATGGGGCCTTGAAGCTTGAAGGTCGCAGGTAAGTTGATCACTTCGCTGCCGAATAAGGCAATCAGGCGTTGCTGCTCGCTCTCGGCCAGCGCAGGGTGAAACACCAGCTGGCTGGTTTGCGCCTGGTGATCGCTGACCAGCGCCCAGGCATACAGCCCGAAGCGCGCATCCGGCAGATGCAGGTCGTCCACCGCCAAGTGCGGCATCTGTTCCAGATGCCGACCAAAGTCATAGCTCAAGTAACCGATCAAACCGCCTGCAAACGGCAAGTCATAGCCGACAGGCAAGGCCGCCTCGCCCAGTTGCGTCAGGTTCATACGCAAGCGTTGCAGGAAATCGCTGCCGTTTTCGTCCGGCCCTACCGTCAGGGTCGCGTCGGGCCAGGCACTGAGCAGGTCATAACGGCCGCGGTCCGCGGTTGGGCGACCGCTGTCGAGCAGCACCGCCCCTGGGGCATGGCGAATCGCCGCAAAATACTCGGCGGGGTTGGCCCGGTAGGGCAACGGGTACACGGAACAGGTCAACATGCGGGGGTGGATCAGCCAATGGCGCGGGGGAGGGGATTGTAGTCTTCTGTAGGATTTGCTCCTAGAGGCAATAGCGGGATATCCATCCCGCCAGCGATTCGCCTTAGCCCTCAACAGGCGGTATATGCCCAAACATCTCCTGCACGAACTTCACCCGCTCTTGCGGGGTTTCCGTCACGCCGGCAGCCTTGAGTTCCTCCAGTCGCGCCTCCACTGCATGGGTGCGCAAGGTCAGCCCGCAGTCATTGGCGATCTGGATATTCAGCCCCGGCCGCGCATTCAGTTCAAGGATCAGCGGGCCTTTTTCCTGGTCCAGCACCATGTCCACGCCGATATAGCCCAGCCCGCACAGCTCGTAGCAGCCAGCCGCAAGCTGCATGAAGCCGTCCCAGTTGGGCAGTTGCACGCCATCCACGGCATTGGTGGTGTCAGGGTGCTTGGTAATGATGTTGTTCAGCCAGGTGCCGCGCAAGGTCAGGCCGGTAGCCAGGTCGACGCCCACGCCAATCGCGCCCTGGTGCAGGTTGGCCTTGCCACCGGACTGGCGGGTCGGCAAGCGCAGCATGGCCATCACCGGGTAGCCCATCAACACGATGATGCGGATATCCGGCACGCCTTCGTAGCTGATGCTCTTGAAGATCTGGTCGGGCACCACGCGGTACTCGATCAGCGCCCGGTCGCGGTGGCCGCCCAGTGAATACAGGCCAGTGAGGATGCTGGAAATCTGGTGCTCGATCTCTTCATGGCTGATGATTTTGCCGGATACCGTGCGATAGCGTCCTTCAAACCGGTCGGCCACCACCAGGATGCCATCACCGCCTGCACCCTGGGCCGGCTTGATCACGAAGTCGCTGCGCCCGCCGATGATCTCGTCGAGCTTGTCGATTTCCTTCTCGGTGGAGATCACCCCATACATTTCCGGCACATGGATACCGGCCGCCAGCGCCCGCTCCTTGGTGATGATCTTGTCATCCACAATCGGGTACAGGCTGCGCTTGTTGTACTTGAGCACGTAGTCGGCGTTACGCCGGTTGATGCCCATGATCCCCCGCGCTTCCAGGGCCTTCCAGGTCTTCCAGAAGCCGAACATCAGGAGTCAGCCTTCAGGAACGCCTTGAAACGCACCAGCTCGGTGAGGCGGTAGCCGCGATAACGCCCCATGGCCAGCATGAAGCCCACCAGGATCAACAGGATCGCCGGGAAGGTGAACACGAAGTAGATCAGCTCCGGCACGCTCATGATGATGTGCGCCAGGGACGCTGCGAACAGTGTGCCAATTGCCACCTTCAGCGCATGGTTGGCGCCACGCTCCTCCCAGGTGATCGACAGGCGTTCGATGGTCATGGTCAGGATCACCATCGGGAACAGCGCGACCGACAGGCCGCGTTCCAGCCCAAGTTTATGGCTGAACAGGCTGATGGCGGCAATCAGCACCACCACGAAGGTCAACACCACCGACAGCCTCGGCAGCATCTGCAGTTTCAAATGCTCCAGGTACGACCTGAGGGACAGCCCCAGCGCCGTGATGATGGTGAACAGCACAATCCCGAAGCCCAGCTGCGTCTCGCGGAATGCCAGGGCGATCAGCACCGGGGTGAAGGTGCCCAGGGTCTGCAGGCCGATCAGGTTGCGCAGGATCAGGATCACCAGCACGCCAATCGGGATCATCACCATAATCATGAAGGTCTGCTGGGTTTGCAGCGGCAGGCCATATAGGGAGTATTCGAGGAAATTGGCGTCGGTATTCTCGTCGGTCAGCTTGGCCAGGCGAATGGCGTTCATTTCGCTGTTGTTCAGGCTGAAGGTCACCATGGCTTTCTTGCCGCCATCGACCGTGATCAGGTTTTCATCACCAGTCCACCACAGCAGGCGGTCGGCTGGCAGGCCCTGTTCGCCGGTTTCCGGGTTGAAGTACAACCAGTCACTGCCATTGAAGCTGCGCAGCCACAGTTCAGGGGTTTGCGGCTGGTCGGCCACCAGGCGGATGGTGTGGACTTTCTCTACCGGCACATGGGCGATGGACAGCAGCAGCTCGACGATCTTGGCCTTGTGTGGCGTCGACGGGTCGCCGGCCAGCAGCAATTTCACATTGTCATCGTTGAGGTTGTTGGTGCGCTTGATCGCTTCGCTGATAAAGGTCTCGACGTCGGCCGAGTGCTGGCGGATCGGCGCCAGCAAGGCTTCGGCAGCGATTTTTTCCGGGCCTTCCACAGCGATGCTGTCGCGGAATGTGGGGCCCTTGATCTTGACCTTCTCGCCACTGTAGCGCTTGGTCAGCACCAGGCGGTAATACAGGGTCTGGTTGCCCTTCGCCCGACGCGCCGACCAGGTGACCTTGCGGTTGCCGTCGATGCGATTGACGCTTACCCCGTAATTGTTCGAGATAAAGCTTTCGTTGAGGCTGACGAAGTCGCGGCTCAGGGGCGGCACGAACATCTGGATCTTGACGGGATCTTTCGGGTTGGCGACGAACTCGACCTTGGCGTCGATGTTCCACAAGTCGTCGGTGGCATCCTCGGTGACGGGGATGCCCAGCACGAAAATCTGATAGGCGGTGACCGAAATGCCCAGCACCACCAGCAAGGTGATCAGGATTTTCAGGTGCAGGGTCAGAGAGCGCATTCGGTTTACTCGGCGGTGTGAGCGTCGGCGGCGCAGGCGGGTTTGCCTGCTGCGTATTTAAGACTGGGGTCGACCAGCGCATCAAAGCGTTTGAGCGCTTCGGAGCCGATCAGCAACGGGTATTGGAAAGCGCTGCGGTCAGTCAAGTTCACTTCTATGCTGCGTAAAGCAGTGCCCATGCAGATATCCAGGGCAACCACCGGACGGGCGGTGTAGTTCTTGTCTTCATCGGGGTCGTAGTCGCCGGCGCGGCGTTTGATCTTGCTGACGCGGGCCAGGGGCAGTTCGATGGGGTGAGAGTGGGCGGTGTCGATGGCCAGGTAGAAGCGCACCCAGGACTCGCCGTTGCGCTTGAAACGCTTGATATCACGGGCACTCAGCGAGGCGGTCTTGGCGCCGGTGTCGAGCTTGGCCGCGACTTCCAGATCGATGCCGTCCAGCTTGGCGTATTCATTGAGGCCATACACCGTCTTCTCGGCGGCGATGCCGAGGCTGGGTATAAACAGAAGGCAGAAAAACAGGGGGAAGGGCTTGAGTCTCATAAATCCTGAGGCGGTGCCGTGCGATGTTCAATTCAAGGCGACTGGCATTGCTGCGCAAACTCCCTCGTGCGCCGTTTCATCCAGAGATGTCAGGCAAATACGCCGAGCATTCTAACATGATGCTTTTTTGGCGCCAGCGCTGGCAGGCGGCCATGCCCGGCATAAGTAAAGCCGGTGCATTAGACGATTGTCGACAATATCTAATTACTCTTTGACTATTACGGGTGGATTGGCTAGTTTTTGCCGTATCGATTTGAAAGGTGTCGACAATATGCTTGATCAGGCGGAAATTCCGATAGCGACGTCAGACGAATCCCAAACCATGTCTGAGAACGTGTTCCGTCGTATCCAGGCGGCTATCGTCAAGGGCGAGATTGCCCCCGGCAGCAAAATCTCCGAGCCGGAGCTGGCACGCACCTACGGTATCAGCCGCGGCCCGCTACGCGAGGCCATCCACCGTCTGGAGGGCCAGCGCCTGCTGGTGCGCGTGCCCCATGTGGGCGCGCGGGTGGTGTCTTTGAGTCATGCCGAGCTGGTAGAACTCTATGAAATCCGCGAGTCCCTCGAAGGCATGGCCTGCCGGCTGGCTGCCGAGCGCATGACCGACGCGGAAATCGAAGAGCTGCGCCAGGTATTGCACACCCATGAGCGGGATGCGGCATTCCAGGCGGGTGTCGGTTACTACCAGCAGGAGGGCGACTTCGACTTTCATTACCGGATCATCCAGGGCGCCGGTAACCGCACCCTGACGCAAATGCTGTGCGGCGAGCTGTACCAATTGGTGCGCATGTACCGCATCCAGTTCTCCGCCACCCCCAATCGTCCACGCCAGGCCTTTGCCGAGCATCACCGCATTCTTGATGCGATTGCCGATCGCGATGGCGAGCTGGCCGAACTGTTGATGCGCCGGCATATCGGCGCATCCAAACGCAACATTGCCCGTCACTTCCCGGACGGCGCTCCTTCATCACGAGGTGAGTCATGAGTTCCAACAACAACAGCACTCCCGGCCAGCGTTTCCGTGACGCCGTTGCCAGCGAAAAGCCCTTGCAAGTGGTCGGCGCAATCAACGCCAACCACGCGCTGCTGGCCAAGCGCGCAGGGTTCAAGGCGATCTACTTGTCAGGTGGCGGGGTAGCCGCCGGCTCGCTCGGCGTGCCGGACCTGGGTATTACCGGCCTGGATGACGTACTCACCGATGTGCGGCGCATCACCGACGTATGCGACCTGCCGTTGCTGGTGGACGTGGACACCGGTTTCGGCTCCTCGGCGTTCAACGTGGCGCGCACCGTCAAGTCGATGATCAAGTTCGGCGCGGCCGCCATCCATATCGAAGACCAGGTCGGCGCCAAGCGCTGCGGGCATCGCCCCAACAAAGAGATCGTGTCCCAGCAGGAAATGGTCGACCGTATCAAGGCCGCCGTGGATGCGCGTACCGATGACAGCTTCGTGATCATGGCGCGCACCGACGCCCTGGCTGTCGAGGGCCTGGAGTCCGCCCTTGAGCGTGCTGCGGCCTGCATCGAAGCCGGTGCCGACATGGTCTTCCCGGAAGCCATTACCGAACTTGAGATGTACAAGCTGTTTGCCTCCCGCGTAAAGGCCCCGATCCTGGCGAACATTACCGAGTTCGGCGCAACCCCGCTGTACACCACCGAACAGTTGAAATCCGCCGATGTTTCCATTGTGCTGTACCCGCTCTCGGCCTTCCGCGCCATGAACAAGGCCGCCGAGAACGTCTACACCGCGATCCGTCGCGATGGCACCCAACAGAACGTGATCGACACCATGCAAACGCGCATGGAACTCTACGATCGCATCGACTACCACACCTTCGAGCAGAAGCTCGACGCGCTGTTTGCCGCGAAAAAATAACTGCACGGCAGAATACCTGCAGGAGCGAGCTTGCTCGCGAAGATCGTCAACGATAACGCGGCAAACCTGGAGAAATGCGATGCCCTTGCGTTTTTCGCGAGCAAGCTCGCTCCTACAGAGTATGAGCTGGACGGCTCCCTGATAATTACAAAATTGGAGAAGAACCATGGCTGAAGCAAAAGTATTGAGTGGCGCCGGCCTGCGTGGCCAGGTGGCCGGGCAGACTGCCCTGTCTACCGTGGGCCAGGCCGGGGCAGGCCTGACTTATCGCGGCTACGACGTGCGCGAACTCGCTGCCGATGCGCAGTTTGAAGAAGTCGCCTACCTGTTGCTGTACGGCGAATTGCCAACCAAGACCGAACTGGCCGCCTACAGCGCCAAGCTGAGCAAGCTGCGGGATTTGCCCCAGGCGCTCAAGGAAGTGCTCGAACGCATCCCCGCCGACGCCCACCCGATGGACGTGATGCGCACCGGTTGCTCGTTCCTGGGCAATATCGAGCCGGAGAAAGATTTCAACGTACAGCGCGATGTCACCGACCGTCTGCTCGCCGCGTTCCCGGCGATCATGTGCTACTGGTACCGTTTCAGCCACGACGGCAAGCGCATCGATTGCGTGACTGACGAACCGAGTATCGGCGGCCACTTCCTGCACCTGCTGCATGGCAAGAAACCCAGCGAGCTGCACGTCAAGGTCATGAACGTATCGCTGATTCTCTACGCCGAGCACGAATTCAACGCCTCGACCTTCACCGCTCGCGTGTGTGCCTCGACCTTGTCCGACCTGTACTCCTGCGTTACCGCCGCCATCGGTTCCTTGCGCGGCCCGCTGCACGGTGGTGCCAACGAAGCGGCCATGGAAATGATCGAGCGCTTCTCCTCGGCCGAAGACGCTGTCGAAGGCACTCTCGGCATGTTGGCACGCAAAGACAAGATCATGGGGTTCGGCCATGCCATCTATAAAGACAGCGACCCGCGTAATGAAGTGATCAAGGGCTGGTCGAAAAAACTCGCTGATGAAGTGGGCGACACCGTGTTGTTCCCGGTCTCCGAGGCCATCGACAAGACCATGTGGGAGCAGAAAAAGCTGTTTCCCAACGCCGACTTCTACCATGCCTCGGCGTACCACTTCATGGGCATCCCGACCAAATTGTTCACGCCGATCTTCGTGTGCTCGCGCCTGACTGGCTGGGCCGCGCACGTGTTCGAACAGCGCGCCAACAACCGCATCATCCGTCCAAGCGCCGAGTACATCGGCGTTGAGCAGCGCAAGTTCGTGCCAATCGAACGTCGCTGAAAACCAACGCTTCCAGAATTGGAATGAGGCCAAAAATGTGGGAGGGGGCTTGCCCCCGATAGCATTCTGTCAGCTGATACAACTGGCACTGAACCACCGCCATCGGGGGCAAGCCCCCTCCCACATTTGAACTGCATTTCAAATCTGGATCAGTAGGTCCCTTTTGTAATCACCGTGACCGAGTCCTGACGATGAACACTGAGTTTCGCAAACCGCTCCCCGGCAGCCGCCTGGATTTCTTCGACGCCCGTGCGGCTGTCGAAGCAATCACCCCCGGCGCCTACGCCACCTTGCCCTACACCTCGCGCGTGCTCGCCGAGAACCTGGTGCGCCGTTGCGACCCGGCCACCCTCAGCGCGTCCCTGAGCCAGTTGATCGAGCGCAAGCGCGATCTCGACTTCCCGTGGTTCCCGGCCCGCGTGGTATGCCATGACATCCTCGGCCAGACTGCACTGGTGGATCTCGCCGGCCTGCGCGATGCTATCGCGCTGCAAGGCGGCGATCCCGCCCAGGTCAACCCGGTGGTGCCGACCCAACTGATCGTCGACCACTCCCTGGCCGTCGAGGCTGGTGGTTTCGATCCGCAGGCATTCGAGAAAAACCGCGCCATCGAAGACCGTCGTAACGAAGACCGCTTCCACTTTATCGAGTGGACCAAAAAGGCCTTCAAGAACGTCGATGTGATCCCGCCGGGCAATGGCATCATGCACCAGATCAACCTGGAGAAAATGTCCCCGGTAATCCAGGTGCGCGACGGCGTTGCCTTTCCCGATACCTGTGTCGGCACCGACAGCCACACCCCCCATGTGGACGCCCTGGGCGTGATCGCCATCGGCGTCGGCGGCCTGGAAGCCGAAAGCGTGATGCTCGGCCGTGCATCGTGGATGCGCCTGCCGGAAAGCGTCGGCGTGGAATTGACCGGCAAGCTGCAACCAGGCATCACCGCCACCGACATGGTGCTGGCGCTCACCGAGTTCCTGCGCCAGCAGAAAGTGGTCGGCGCCTGGCTGGAGTTCTTTGGCGAAGGGGCTTCGGCACTGACCCTGGGCGACCGCGCAACCATCTCCAACATGGCCCCGGAATACGGCGCCACGGCAGCGATGTTCTATATCGACCAACAGACCATCGCCTACCTGAAACTCACCGGTCGTGAAGACGAACAAGTTACCTTGGTGGAGCAGTACGCCCGCCACACCGGCCTGTGGGCCGATGACCTCAAGGGCGCGCAATACGAGCGTGGCCTGACCTTCGACCTTTCCAGCGTCGTGCGCAACATGGCCGGCCCGAGTAATCCTCACGCCCGTGTCGCTACTCGCGACCTGGCATCCAAAGGCATCAGCGGCCAGTGGGACGAAGTACCAGGTCAAATGCCCGACGGCGCGGTGATCATCGCTGCTATCACCAGTTGCACCAACACCAGTAACCCGCGCAACGTGATCGCCGCAGGCCTGTTGGCGCGTAACGCCAACAAGCTTGGCCTGACCCGCAAGCCGTGGGTCAAATCGTCCTTGGCGCCGGGCTCGAAAACCGTGGCCATGTACCTGGAAGAAGCAGGCCTCGGCCATGAGCTGGAAAAGCTCGGTTTTGGCGTGGTGGCGTTTGCCTGCACCACCTGCAATGGCATGTCCGGCGCCCTCGACCCGGTGATCCAGCAGGAAATCATCGACCGCGACCTGTATGCCACCGCGGTATTGTCGGGCAACCGCAACTTCGACGGGCGCATCCACCCTTACGCCAAGCAAGCCTTCCTGGCGTCGCCGCCGTTGGTGGTGGCCTATGCGATTGCCGGCACCATCCGTTTCGATATCGAGAAGGACGTGCTCGGCCTGGATGCGGACGGCAAGGAAATCCGCCTGCAAGATATCTGGCCGAGCGACGAAGAGATCGACGCGGTGGTCAAGGCATCGGTCAAGCCCGAGCAGTTCCGCGCGGTGTACATCCCGATGTTCGCGATCCACGAAGACACCGGCCCCAAGGTCACCCCGCTGTACGACTGGCGCCCGCAGAGCACCTATATCCGCCGCCCGCCGTACTGGGAAGGCGCGCTGGCCGGTGCGCGACCGCTCAAGGGCATGCGTCCGCTGGCGGTGCTGCCGGACAACATCACCACCGACCACCTGTCGCCGTCCAACGCGATCATGCTCGACAGCGCTGCGGGTGAATACCTGGCGAAAATGGGCTTGCCGGAGGTCGACTTCAACTCCTACGCGACTCACCGTGGCGACCACCTGACTGCGCAGCGCGCTACTTTCGCTAACCCGAAACTGTTCAACGAAATGGTGCAGGAAAACGGCAAGGTCAAGCAGGGTTCCCTGGCGCGTATCGAGCCGGAAGGCAAGGTCACGCGGATGTGGGAAGCCATCGAGACCTACATGGAACGCAAGCAGCCGCTGATCATCATCGCCGGCGCCGACTATGGCCAGGGTTCGTCCCGCGACTGGGCGGCCAAGGGCGTGCGCCTGGCCGGTGTGGAAGCGATTGCCGCCGAAGGCTTCGAGCGCATCCACCGCACCAACCTGGTGGGCATGGGTGTGTTGCCCCTGGAGTTCCTGCCGGGCACTGACCGCCACACCCTGCAGATCGACGGCAGTGAAACCTATGACGTTGTCGGCGAGCGCACCCCGCGGGCGCAACTGACCCTGGTAATCAACCGCAAGAATGGCGAACGTGTCGAAGTGCCGGTGACCTGCCGCCTGGACACCGCCGAAGAAGTGTCGATCTACGAGGCGGGCGGCGTGTTGCAACGCTTCGCCCAGGACTTCCTGGAATCGGCGGCGACCGCCTGAAGAGGATTACCATGGCACACGTAGCGCAAATCAAGATCCCGGCCACCTACATGCGTGGCGGCACCAGCAAGGGCGTGTTCTTCAGCCTCAAGGACCTGCCCGCAGCGGCGCAGGTCCCGGGGGCGGCGCGCGATGCCTTGCTGCTGCGAGTGATCGGCAGCCCCGACCCCTACGACAAACAGATTGACGGTATGGGTGGGGCTACCTCGAGCACCAGCAAAAGCGTGATCCTCGCCAAAAGTACCCGCGCCGACCACGACGTGGACTACCTGTTCGGCCAGGTTTCCATCGACAAGCCGTTTGTAGATTGGAGCGGCAATTGCGGCAACCTTTCGGCGGCGGTGGGCTCTTTCGCCATCAGCGCGGGCCTGGTCGATCCGGCCCGCGTGCCCCACAACGGTATAGCCGTTGTGCGGGTGTGGCAGGCCAATATCGGCAAGACCATCATCGCCCACGTGCCCATTACCGACGGCGCGGTGCAGGAAACCGGTGACTTCGAACTCGATGGCGTGACCTTCCCGGCCGCCGAGGTCCAGTTGGAATTCATGGACCCGGCGGCAGAAGAAGAGGGCGGCGGCGGCTCGATGTTCCCCACGGGCAATCTGGTCGACGACCTGGAAGTGCCCGGTGTCGGCACCTTCAAGGCCACATTGATCAACGCTGGCATTCCGACGATTTTCATCAATGCCCAAGACCTCGGCTACACCGGCACCGAGCTGCAAGGCGCGATCAACAGCGACCCCAAGGCCCTGGCGATGTTCGAGACCGTGCGCGCCTATGGCGCGCTACGCATGGGGCTGATCAAACATCTGGACGAAGCCGCCCAGCGCCAGCACACGCCCAAGGTAGCATTTGTGGCCAAGCCAGCCGATTACGTGGCGTCCAGCGGCAAAGCGATCAAGGCCGGCGATGTGGATCTGCTGGTGCGCGCCCTGTCCATGGGCAAACTGCACCACGCCATGATGGGCACCGCGGCGGTGGCGATTGGCACGGCGGCGGCGATTTCCGGCACCTTGGTCAACCTGGCGGCCGGCGGTATTGAGCGAAATGCCGTGCGCTTCGGGCATCCGTCCGGGACGTTGCGCGTTGGCGCCGAGGCCACCCAGGTGAACGGCGAATGGGTGGTGAAAAAAGCCATCATGAGCCGCAGTGCGCGGGTGCTGATGGAAGGCTTCGTCCGCGTTCCGGGTGACGCTTTTTAGCTTTATGTGGGAAGGGCTTGCTCTCGATAGCAGGGTGTCAGTCGCCCCATTCATTAACTGACCCACCGTCATCGGGAGCAAGCCCCTCCCACAGGGATACAAGCAGGCAATCAGACCTGCGCAACGATTTACCCTGACCCTGAGGATGGAACAACCCAACTTTTAGGAGAACTGCCATGAGCGCCAACGTCGACCAGAACAACCGCCCCGACTACGACCAGGTTTTGCAGGACATCGCCGACTATGTCCTCAACTACCGCATCGACTCCCGGGACGCATTGGACACTGCCCGCAATTGCCTGATGGACACTCTCGGTTGTGGCCTGCTGGCCCTGCGCTTCCCCGAGTGCACCAAGCACCTGGGGCCGATAGTGGAGGGGACGATGGTGCCATTCGGTGCACGGGTGCCGGGCACGTCGTTTCGCCTCGACCCGGTCAAGGCCGCCTGGGATATTGGCTGCATCGTGCGCTGGCTCGACTACAACGACACCTGGCTCGCCGCTGAATGGGGCCATCCTTCGGACAACCTTGGCGGCATCCTCGCCGTGGCCGATCACCTGTCGCAAAAGCGCGTGGCCAATGGTGACGCGCCGCTGACCGTGCGTGCGGTGCTGGAAGCGATGATCATGGCCCACGAAATCCAGGGTGTGATTGCCCTGGAGAATTCTTTCAACCGCGTCGGTCTCGACCATGTGCTGCTGGTGAAGGTCGCCTCCACAGCCGTCACCGCCAAGCTGATGGGCGCTGACCGTGACCAGCTGCTATCGGCACTGTCCCACGCCTTTGTCGATGGGCAGGCGTTGCGCACCTATCGGCATGCGCCGAATGCCGGCTCGCGCAAATCCTGGGCTGCGGGGGACGCATCGAGCCGCGGCGTGCGTCTGGCGGATATCGCCCTGCGTGGCGAAATGGGCATCCCCGGTGTGCTGAGTGCGCCGCAGTGGGGCTTTTATGATGTGTTGTTCAGCCACACCAACAAGGACCTGGCGCTCAAGCCTGAGGACAAGCGCACCTTCAGCCTGTCCCAGCCCTACGGCACCTACGTGATGGAAAACGTGCTGTTCAAGATTAGCTTCCCTGCCGAGTTCCACGCGCAAACCGCCTGTGAAGCGGCGGTGACCCTGCACCCGCGGGTCAAGCCGCGCCTGCACGAGATCGAGCGTATTGTGATCACCACCCATGAGTCGGCGATTCGTATCATTTCCAAGGTCGGCCAACTGGCCAATGCCGCCGACCGTGACCATTGTCTGCAATACATGACCGCCGTGCCATTGGCGTTCGGCAACCTGGTGGCCGAGCATTACGAAGATGACTTCCACGCGGCCCACCCGATCATCGATGAGTTGCGCAGCAAGATGGTCATTGTCGAAGACCCTCGCTACAGCTGCGAGTACCTGGAAGCCGACAAACGCTCCATTGCCAATGCCGTACAAGTGTTCTTTACGGACGGTACCTGCACCGAGCAGGTGGCGGTGGAGTACCCGATTGGCCATCGTCGCCGTCGAGTGGACGGTATCCCATTGCTGGAGGACAAGTTCAAGGCCAACCTGGCGACGAGGTTCACCGCGCAGCGCAGCGCCGAGATTTTTGCGTTGTGCAAGGATCAGGCGAAGCTGGAGGCGACGCCCGTAAACCGTTTCATGGATCTGTTGGTGATCTAAAAAACAACGCGGCCAATGTGGGAGGGGGCTTGCCCTAACATCTGTAGGAGCGAGCTTGCTCGCGAAAAACCCATAGGCGCCGCGTTTATTCAGCAAACACGCGTTATCGTTGACGTTTTTCGCGAGCAAGCTCGCTCCTACAGAGGGCAATGACGCAGATTCAAGCCTGTTCAAACCGCAGTATCACCCTGCGGTTGTGCTTGCTCTTCTTCTCGATCTTCTCGCAGAACACTCGGCCGATTTCCTCGGTGTTGAGCACATGGGTGCCACCGCATGGCTGGATATCGATGCCGGGAATTTCAATCACCCGTACCGAACCCGAGACCACTGGTGGCGCCACAGCTTGGGTGCGGGTGATCTGCAACAGCGTCGCGTACTCGGTGGCGGGCATCGACAGGGTCTTCACCGCGTGGGCCTGCTCGATCAGGGCGTTGAGGTCGCGGGTGAGGCTGTCTTTGTCCAGGGTCATTTCCGGCAGGTCGAAATCCAGGCGGCCTTTATCCGAGCTGATGCTGCAACCGGTCACCGGCGCGTCGATGAGCGAGCACAGCAGGTGCAGGCAGGTGTGCATCTTCATGTGCTGGTAGCGCCGCTCCCAATCCAGCCCTGCGTCAACCTGGACGCCGGCGGTCAATTGCTCGGGGCAATGCTCCACCTGGTGCCAGATGATCGAGCGCAACACCGGGTCGCGCACGGTACCCGTCACCTCGACCCGCGTGCCATCGGCCAGGGTGAGATGGCCGGTATCGCCCGGTTGCCCGCCACCGGTGGGGTAGAACAGCGTGTGCTCCAGGGCGATGCCATGTTCGCTGACGGCAATCACCCGGGCGCTGAAAGCGTTCTGGTAGGGCGCGCTGTCGAACAGCGCCAGGGTTTCCATGGTATGCACGGACATGTTCAACCTCCGACGATCAGTGGGCTGGCTTGCAGCAGGTGGCGCACCATTGCGCTCAAGCCAGGAGGAGAGAGCAGGGTGATTTCAAATTCTGGTCCGCAGACTTTCAAGTTCAGCGGCAGGCGCGGCAGTTGGTCACCGATGTCGAGGCGATGCAGGCGGAATTGCAGGTGATGCCGCTCTTTTACCGTGGGCTCGAGCATCAACCCTTGCAGTGGATGAAAGTCAGCATCCAGCACGGTGACCTTGTGGCCGGCACTGACCTCGCCGACGACATGCAAGCGCTCGTCCAGGGCAAAGGCGCCGAGGTAGTTGCTGTGGTCCGATTCATCGTTTTTTTGCAGTTGGATCTGGTTGACCACCTTGACCTTGGTGCCTGCCGGCACGTCCTGGGTGATCACGCAGGAGGGGCTGATAAACACGTTATCGCCAATCGACACATAACCCAGCACCCGGGCACCGGCGCCCACCTCGACATTGTTGCCCAGGCGCGGGTGGCGCTTGCCGTCCGGGTTGTTGGCGATGCCGCGTGCGCCCAGGGTCACGCCGCAGAGGATGTAGCAATCGTTGCCAATCACGCAGGTCTCGCCGATAACGGTGCCGAAACCGTGGTCCAGCACAAAGCGCCGGCCAATGCGCGCCGCCGGGTGAATTTCGGCGCCGGAGAGGATCTTGCCCTGGTTGCTGAGCTTGAGGGCCATGCGCGAAAACATCGCGTGACCAGGGTCGGGGAAATGCCACACCAGATGCGCAAGGCGATAGAACAGCACTGCCTTGAACGAGGCATAGGACTCCAGGATCAACTCCCCGCGCCCACGCGATGCGGGGTCACGGTAGGCGTAGGCGATCAGGTCTTCGGCCACCGCCTGGGCCGCGTTCTGGATCAGCGGCGCAAGGTGCGGTTCCAGCTGCTTCATCTGCCCAGGCGTCAGGGTCGTGATGAGATGGGTGAGCAGCTCATCGTGCAGCTGTTGCATGTCGATAAAGCCTCCCATGGAGGCACCCCCGCATTCTGGATGGTTGGAAAACCCGTTACTCGAAACTGGGCAGGTAGCTGTCGGCATTGTCGTAGACCATGGTCAACACCACCGTTTCAGGCGGTAGTTCGGGGGCGAGCTGGGCGATGGCAACCATGTTGGCGGCCGAGGACAACCCCAGGCTGATGGCGTCGGTGCGCATGATGCGTTTGATCATGTCCAGGCATGCCGCGTGCGACACCTTGAGCATGCCGTCGATCACATCCAGATTGAGAATGCTCGGGATCAGGCCAATCGACAGGCCCTGGATCGCGTGCGCGGCGTGCTGGTCTTTCAACAGGTCGCATTCTTCCGGCTCCACCCCCATGATGCGCAGCGCCGGCCAGGCTGCCTTGAGGGTTTCGCCGATACCGGTGATATGGCCACCGGTGCCGATACCACTGACGAAATAATCGACGCGCCGCTCACCGAAGGCACGGAGGATTTCCGGTGCGGTGGTGTCGCGGTGGGTCTGAGGGTTGGCGCCGTTGCGCTGCTGGTTGAGCATCACGTAGTTGGGATTCTCCAACTGCAGTTCCAGGCACTTTTCGCCGTGGGAGTTATTGCCAAGGCGGCTGTCCGACAGCACCACCTTGGCGCCATACAGGCGCAGCAGTTTCTGCTTTTCGGGGCTGTAGTTATCCGGGATCACCAGCACCACTTTGTAGCCGAGCACGTTGCCGGCCATCACCAGGCCGATGCCGGTGTTGCCACCACTGGGCTCGATGATGGTTTGTCCGGAATCACGGATCAGCACGCCCCGGCGCTCAGCATCGAGGATCATGCCCAAGGCGATGCGCGCCTTGTGGCTGCCGCCCGGGTTCAGGGACTCCAGCTTGGCGTAGACCTCAATGCCGAGGTCTTCGGAAAACTGGGCCAGACGCACGATCGGCGTCTGGCCGATGACGTCGAGAATCGAGTTATGCAACATCAGCACGCCCCCACGATCAATACAAAGGCATGTCGGGTTCGACGTCGCGAACCCAGTGCTTCATGCCGCCCTGCAGGACTTTGGTATTGGAAAAGCCTGCCGCCAGCAAGGTGCTGGCGGCTTGCTCGGCACGGGTGCCCGCGTAGCAGATCAGGTAGTGGGTGTTGTCGCGGCTCAGGTTGGCCAATTGCCCATCCAGTTCGGCCAGGGGGATATGCACCACACCCGGCAGTTTGCACACCTCCAGCTCGCTGGCGTCACGTACATCCAGCAACACATCGGCGCTGCTGGGGTGTTCGAGCACGTGCTTGAGGCCCTGGGGCTTTATGTAGCGCTCTGCCGCCAGGGACGGCTGGCTTGGTACGGCATCCGCGCAGGTAGCAGGTGCGACGCTTTCGCTGTGACGCAACTCCGAGCAGCAAGGGCAGTCGGCGCGGCGCTTGAAGCGGATCTCGGTGAATTTCATCGCCAGTGCGTCAAAGCGCATCAGGCGCCCGGACAAGGGCTCACCGATGCCGATCAGCAACTTGATCGCCTCGGTAGCCTGGATCATGCCCACCACGCCCGGCAGCACGCCGATCACGCCGCCGGCGCTGCAATTGGGTGCCAGTTCGGCAGGTGGTGCCTTGGGGAACAGGCAGCGATAGCACGGCCCACCTTTATAGTTGAGCACGCTGATCTGCCCGTCGAAGCGGTAGATGGCACCGTACACCAAAGGTTTGCCCAGCTGGACGCAGGCATCGTTAACCAGGTAGCGGGTGTCGAAATTGTCGGTGCCGTCGATCACCAGGTCATAGGCGCCTACCAGCTCCAGGGCGTTGTCGGCGTTGAGCGCTGTGTCGTGGGTGTTGATCTGGATATGGCGGTTGAGGTCCTGCAGGCGTTGCTTGGCGGATTCGACCTTGGGCATCCCCAGGGTGCTGTTGCCGTGCACAATCTGGCGTTGCAGGTTGCTGCTCTCGACCACATCAAAGTCCACCAGCCCCAGGGTGCCGATACCGGCCGCCGCCAGGTACAGGCTGATCGGCGAGCCCAGGCCGCCGGTGCCGATGATCAGCACCTTGGCTTTTTTCAGGTTCAACTGGCCCTCGCGACCGACGCCGGGCAGGGTGATATGGCGCACGTAGCGCTGCACTTCTTCATTGCTCAAGGTATCGACGTCCATGCCACCGGAGGTGGCAAGCAACACTTCGATCCGGGCTTTTTCCGGCAGGCGTTCGTCCGCCTCGATCAGTTCTTCCTCGGCGGTGAACAGGAAGTGTTCCTTGAGCTGGTTGTTCTTTTCATGAAACAGGTGCTGGCGCAACTGCGGGTAACTGCTGCAGAGGTTTTCAATGACTTCGCGCAATGTCGATCCGGCGCCCTCAAGGGTCGATTCCGGCAGCTTGGCTACGCGAACCAGAATGTCGGGGAAAGAGACAGCGTTCATGGACAACTCCGTGTGCAGGTCGTTGAAGGGTTGAAGGGCGAAATGCTTGCCATCCCAGGCAAACAGCTTGGAGCCCAGGGCCTGGCCCTGGCGGACATCCACCACCAAGTAGCTGACGGGGTAGATCGGCTCACCCAGGAACAGCGCCTTGTCCTGGTCTTCATCACTGAAATAAGCGCCAACATCCGGGTGCGAGTGGTAAATCACGACTACCGGGTTGTCGCTGCGACACGCCTTGTTCATCAACAAGGTGTCGGCCACCGAAAAGGTGTAGCCGTTGGCCGCGCTGCGCGGGTACATCTCGGGGTTCTTGCGGTGCAACTCGTTCTGGATATTGCTGCCCAGGTACACGCTGCCGTCGGCGAAGACAAAACCGCAACATTCCTCGGGGTAGCTGCGGCTAGCGTGGGCGTAGATTTGTTCCAGGGCGGTGGGGCGGAGGACTTCCATGTTTCTCTCGCGTTGGTTGGGGGTCAATTTTTCTTGGCCAGAAGTTTTTCGATGGGCAACTTGGTGATCGCAAAGCCGGCCAGCAGGATCGCCGAGTACAGCATCAGGTCGCGGGAAATTTCCACGCCTTCGTACCAGGCGCCGATGATGACCGCGAACACCGGGAAGATGATGAAGACGAACGACAGGATGATCGGACTCAGGCGCTTGAGCAGCATGAAATACACGATGAACCCGCCTACCGATGCCACCAGCCCCAGGTAGAACAGCGCACTCCAGGAACGCAGGGTGATGGCGTTGAATACCGGTGTTTCAAACCACAGGCCGGCCACGAACAGCATCAGCCCGGCAATGCCGATGGGCAGGGTGTTGTAGGTAATCACGCTGATGGCGCTGCCTTTTTGCTTGGTGATGACATAGCACAAGGCATGCATGATCGCTGCGCTCAGGATGGCCAGCACACCGAAGAACTCGGCGTGGTCCAGGTGCAGGCCCTGGCTCCTGATGATCATGTAGAGGCTGGCGAATCCGATGCCGATGCCGACCACCTGGGAGAAGTAGATGCGCTCACGCAGGAACAGCGCGGAAAAGATCAGGATGAACACCGGCATGCAGCTGAACAGCAGGGCGGTGAGCCCGGACGACACATGCATCTCGCCGTAGTTGAGCAGGTAATAAGGAATGCTGAAGTAGGACAGGGTCACGAATACGAAGAACCAGCGGCTTTCCCGGGGGAACAGGATCGGCTCGCGCCGCACAAGGGCAAAACACAGGAACAACGGGAAGGCAATCAGGAAGCGCAGGCCGGCGGACGTCAGCGGCGGCACGCTCTCCACGGCAATCTTGATGCCCAGCCAGGTGGTGCCCCAGCTCAGGCATACGATGAGGAACATCACGCTGGTCACCAGCCCGGCCAACCACTGTTTTTGCGTTTTAGTTTTTGCAGTGTTTTCGAGAACGGCGGACATTGGCATCGTTTATTACTTCCCTGAGCCGGAATTGAACTCTATATTGAACTTGTAATGAGGTAGGTTTATCGGCGATTGAACCCGTAAAAGCACACTATTAGGGCAAAAGATGACTGTCAAAACAAATATTGACATGGTGTCAATTATGCGTGAGGGCTTGTCCAGCGGGCAGGGCGTGAAGTACAAGCGCCTGTCCGATGTCATGGAGCGGGGCATCCTCGAAGGCTTGATTGAACCGGGACGAAAACTGCCTCCCCATCGGGTGCTTTCCGACAATCTGGGGGTGACCATCGGCACCATCAGCCGCGCCTATGGTGAGCTTGAGCGCCTGGGGTTGGTGGTTGCGCGAGTAGGTGATGGAACCTTCGTGCGCAAGCGTGGGATGGAGCGCCAGCGCGATGAAGGCTTTCGCAATTTCAGCGAGGAGCCGCGCCAATACTTCGACATGAGCCGCAACATGCATATTCCTGGGCAGGAGACGGCGTTTCTCGCCCAGAGCTTCCAAACCCTGTCGACCAACGCCAAGTTTCTTCAGGACATCAGTGCCTACACCCCCGACGCCGGCCTGCCGCGTTACCGTGAAGCCGGTGCACAATGGTTGGTGCAGCGCGATTTCCATCCGATCCCCGAGCAGGTGATCTGCGTCAACGGCGGTCAGCATGGCTTGTTGTGCGCGATGATGGCGTTGCTGCGCGCCGGCGATACGGTGGTCACCGAGCAACTGACGTATCCCGGCCTGATTACCGCTGCGCGCATGCTCGGCATACGGCTGATTGGCCTGGAGATGGATGAGGAGGGCGTGCTGCCCACGGCGCTGGACGAGGTCTGTCGTAATCACCGGATTTCGGCGTTGTACTGCACGCCGACTATTCAGAACCCGACGACGGCGGTGTTATCGGTTGCGCGCCGCGAAGCCCTGGCCAAGGTATGCCGCGAACACAACCTGCTGATTCTTGAGGACGAAGCCCACGGCGTGCTGGTGGAAGATCGTCCGCCGCCCCTCAGCTATTTTGCGCCTGAGCGTACGATTTTGATCAGCAGCCTGAGCAAGGCGGTGTCGGCAGGTTTGCGGGTTGGCTACGTGCACGCGCCACCGGCACTGGTCAGCCGCATCTCGGCGGCACTGCGCTCGACCTGCTGGATGGCCACGCCCGTGACCCTGGAGTTGGCCACCCAGTGGATTGAAAACGGCACGGCGGAATATCTGCTGCGCCAACAAATCAGCGAAATCAGCCGTCGCAAGACCTTGGTCGAGGATTTATTGACCGGGCTGGCGTATCGCACCCACCTCAACAGCCCGCATTTCTGGATAGAAGTACCGGAGCCATGGCGTGCGTCGGAAATCGAGGCAGAGCTCAAGCAGAACAATTACCTGATCGCCACCGCCGAGGCGTTTGCCGTGGGGCAGACGGCGGTGCCGCAGTTCATTCGGGCGAGTATCTGCAATACGTCGGGCGATGATCAGCTATTGCGCGAGGGCTTTGATGCGCTGGCGACCGCGCTGGGGCAGGGCGGCGGGCGGTTTCATCTGTAAATCCGCGTTCGCTCGTTCCCACGCGTGGGGACGATCTGGAACAGCTATTTGAATCTGCGCTCCACACCCTTCTCCACCAAAATCTTCGCTGAAATCTCTTCCACCGAAAAATGCGTGGAATTGATGTGCGCAATATTTTCGCGACGGAACAGGTTTTCTACTTCGCGCACTTCGAACTCGCACTGGGCATAGCTGGAATAGCGGCTGTTGGGCTTGCGCTCGTTGCGGATGGCGGTCAGCCGGTCCGGGTCAATCGTGAGGCCGAACAACTTGTGCGAATGCGCACGCAGGGCCGCGGGCAACGTCAGGTGTTCCATGTCGTCTTCGGTCAACGGGTAGTTGGCTGCGCGGATGCCGAATTGCATGGCCATGTACAGGCAGGTCGGGGTCTTGCCGCAGCGCGACACGCCCACCAGGATCAGGTCGGCCTTGTCGTAGTAGTGGGTGCGGGCGCCATCGTCGTTGTCGAGGGCGAAGTTCACCGCCTCGATACGCTCCATATAGTTGGAGTTATGCCCGATGGAGTGGGACTTTCCGACGGAGTACGATGAATGCTCACTCAACTCCTGTTCCAGCGGCGCCAGGAAGGTCGAGAAAATGTCGATCATGAAACCATTCGACGTTGCGAGAATCTCACGAATGTCTTGATTGACGATGGTGTCGAAAATGATCGGACGAAATCCGTCTTTTTCAGCCGCCAGATTGATTTGTTGTACCATGGCCCGCGCTTTATCCACGCTGTCTATATAAGGCCGTGTGAATTTGGCGAAGGTAATGTTTTCGAATTGCGCGAGCAGGCTCTGGCCCAATGTTTCGGCTGTGATGCCGGTGCCGTCGGAGATAAAGAAAGCAGATCGTTTCATTTGAGCCCTGGGCCTTAAGCTGATGGCGAATCTTGGATATGATAGGCGCGATTTTGCCGTCCCGCAGTGGGCCGCATTCTCACTTATTTTCCAGGTCCAGGCCACAAGCGCAGGCGTTAGCTCCTAATGAGCAGCCGGCGTCCTGAGCTTTTCCAACACAGAAAGTGGAGAGATCACCTTGGTAGAGTACGTAGTTTCCCTCGATAAGCTCGGCGTCCATGATGTAGAGCACGTAGGGGGCAAGAACGCATCCCTCGGCGAGATGATCAGTAATCTTGCAGGCGCTGGTGTCTCGGTGCCCGGTGGTTTCGCCACCACGGCCCAGGCTTACCGCGACTTTCTCGAACTGAGCGGCCTCAACGCCCAGATCCACGCCGCGCTGGATGCCCTGGACGTCGACGACGTCAACGCCCTGGCCAAGACCGGCGCCCAGATCCGCCAATGGATCATGGAAGCCGAGTTCCCCGAGAAGCTCAACGAAGAAATCCGTACTGCCTTCGCGACCCTTTCCGCCGGTAACCCGGACATGGCCGTGGCCGTGCGCTCCTCGGCGACCGCCGAAGACTTGCCGGACGCCTCCTTCGCCGGCCAGCAAGAGACCTTCCTGAACATCCGCGGCGTGGAAAACGTGATCCGCGCTGCCAAGGAAGTATTCGCCTCTCTGTTCAACGACCGTGCAATTTCCTACCGCGTCCACCAGGGTTTCGACCACAAGCTGGTGGCCCTGTCTGCCGGCGTGCAGCGCATGGTGCGTTCGGAAACCGGCACGGCCGGCGTGATGTTCACCCTGGACACCGAGTCGGGCTTCCGTGACGTGGTATTTATCACGGGTGCCTACGGCCTGGGCGAAACCGTCGTGCAAGGCGCGGTCAACCCCGACGAATTCTACGTGCACAAGCACACCCTTGAGGCCGGCCGCCCGGCCATCCTGCGCCGCAACCTGGGCAGCAAGGCGATCAAGATGATCTACGGCGACGAGGCCAAGGCCGGTCGCTCGGTGAAAACCGTTGACGTCGACAAGGCCGAGCGCGCGCGTTTCTGCCTGACCGACGCTGAAGTCAGCGAGCTGGCCAAACAAGCGATGATCATCGAGAAGCACTACAAGTGCCCGATGGACATCGAGTGGGCCAAGGACGGTGACGACGGCAAGCTGTATATCGTGCAGGCCCGTCCCGAGACCGTGAAGAGCCGCACTTCGGCCAATGTCATGGAACGCTACCTGTTGAAGGAAACCGGCACCGTACTGGTGGAAGGCCGTGCCATCGGCCAGCGCATCGGCGCTGGCAAGGTGCGGATCATCAAGGACGTGTCCGAGATGGACAAGGTCCAGCCCGGCGACGTGCTGGTCTCCGACATGACCGACCCGGACTGGGAACCGGTGATGAAACGTGCCAGCGCCATTGTCACCAACCGTGGCGGGCGTACCTGCCACGCGGCGATCATCGCCCGTGAGCTGGGGATTCCTGCGGTAGTCGGTTGCGGCAACGCCACCCAACTGCTCAAGGACGGCCAGGGGGTGACCGTGTCCTGCGCCGAAGGCGACACTGGCTTCATCTTCGAAGGTGAGCTGGGCTTCGATATCAAGCAGAACTCCATCGACGCCATGCCTGACCTGCCGTTCAAGATCATGATGAATGTCGGCAATCCGGATCGCGCCTTCGACTTTGCGCAGTTGCCGAACGCCGGTGTGGGCCTGGCCCGCCTGGAGTTCATCATCAACCGCATGATCGGCGTGCACCCCAAGGCCCTGTTGAACTACGACGGCCTGCCGCTGGACATCAAGGAAAGCGTCGACAAGCGCATTGCCGGCTACAACGACCCGGTAGGCTTCTACGTCGAGAAGCTGGTGGAAGGCATCAGTACCCTGGCGGCGGCGTTCTACCCGAAAAAGGTCATCGTGCGCCTGTCGGACTTCAAGTCCAACGAATACGCCAACCTGATCGGCGGCAAGCTCTACGAGCCGGAAGAAGAAAACCCGATGCTGGGCTTCCGCGGTGCTTCACGCTATATCAGCGAAGCGTTCCGTGACTGCTTCGAGCTCGAGTGCCGTGCACTCAAGCGCGTGCGCAACGAGATGGGCCTGACCAACGTCGAGATCATGGTGCCATTTGTGCGCACCCTGGGCGAAGCGAGCCAGGTGGTCGACCTTCTCGCCGAAAACGGCCTGACCCGTGGCGAGAACGGCCTGCGCGTGATCATGATGTGCGAGTTGCCGTCCAACGCCATCCTCGCCGAAGAGTTCCTGGAGTTCTTCGACGGGTTCTCCATCGGCTCCAACGACCTGACCCAGCTGACCCTGGGCCTGGACCGCGACTCGGGGATCATCGCTCACCTGTTCGACGAGCGTAACCCTGCGGTCAAGAAGCTGCTGGCCAACGCCATCCAGGCCTGTAACAAGGCCGGCAAATACATCGGGATCTGCGGCCAAGGCCCTTCGGACCACCCTGACCTGGCCAAATGGCTGATGGAGCAGGGCATCGAGAGCGTTTCGCTGAACCCCGATTCCGTGCTGGAAACCTGGTTCTTCCTGGCGGAAGGCCAAGCGTCCGCCTGAGGTCGCGATGTCAAAAGTGCCGGTCACTCATAGAGGGTGACCGGCATTCTTATCTGTACAGGGCGGAACTCCTTGCGGACGCCGCCCTTTTTTGTGCAAGAGCATTATGCAAAGCAGCAGCAAACTATTTCCTGTCGCCTTGATCAGCGCTGAACGGCGTGGCGACCTGAGTGAAGATGTGTACCGGCTCAAGCCCGGCAACAGTCCCGACGGCACCGTCGAACTGGCCGTTACCCGTTTGGGCCTGGCCAATGTCCCCGAAAACCGGGGCACGCCTATTATTCTGTTGCACGGCAGTTTTTCCAATCGACGCTTCTGGTACTCCCCCAAAGGCATCGGCCTGGGCGCTTACCTGGCGCGCCGGGGCTTTGATGTATGGATCCCGGAAATGCGCGGGCATGGCCTGTCCAAGCGTAACCAGGACTACGCCAGAAACCGGGTTGCTGATTACGCGCGCTACGATTTGCCGGCCATCGGTGCGTTTGTGCGTGAGCAAAACGGGCAAATCCCCCATTGGATCGGGCATTCCCTGGGTGCCACGACCTTGGCTGCGGCCCTGGGTGGCCAGCACTTGGGGGCGCCAATGGTAGCGTCGGTGGCCTTGTTCGGCTGTCAGGTCAGCCGCACCCATTGGCCGTTGAAAATTCCACCAGTGGAGTGGGGCGGTCGTTTTATCCTCAAGCGCCTTGCCCTGGTGTCCGGTCCGCGATTCAAGCGTGGTCCGGAGGACGAACCGGCCGGTGTGATGATCGAAGCGATGCGTTGGAACGGCCTGTTTGGCCGTTTTGGCGATGCCGAACGTGATTGGTGGAAGGGCCTGGCAGAGGTCAACGTGCCTCTGCTGGCGGTCAGTGCGGCCGGTGACCGCCAAGACCCTGACTGGGCGTGCCGCCAACTCTTCGAACAAGTCGGCAGTGAGCATCGTCAGTACCTGTGCCTGGGGCGCAAGCAAGGTTTCAGTGAGGATTTCGGGCATGTGCAGATGCTGGTCAGCAACGCCGCGCAGGCCGAAGTATGGCCATTGGTGGAGCGTTGGTTGCGAGATCCGCTGACACCTTTATTCGGTACGCAGCCTGACATGGCCGCGGCGGTTTGACGAAACGCTCTACCAAGGGCGTTTCACTCTTGAGTGGTTGCGGCTAAGATATGACGCGCCAGGCGCTTCTGGTCATATTCAGTCGCGCAACGTGTATTGCGTTGCGCCTAGGTGGATCTGATCATGGCCGCCGCTGTCCGACACGCACTTAAAGAATGCCTGTCGCGGCGCGTTTTCCTGATGTACAGCGTGGATGTTTGATCTCTTCTTTGACGACAGGAGTTTCTCGATGAACCATTACGTGACCCCCGACCTGTGTGACGCCTACCCGGAGCTGGTGCAGGTAGTGGAGCCGATGTTCAGCAACTTCGGTGGCCGAGACTCCTTTGGTGGCGAGATTGTCACCATCAAATGCTTCGAAGATAACTCCCTGGTCAAGGAACAGGCGGACCAGCCAGGCGCCGGCAAAGTCATGGTGGTCGATGGCGGCGGTTCCCTGCGTCGTGCACTGCTGGGCGACCTGATCGCCGAGAAAGCTGCGAAAAATGGTTGGGAAGGGCTGGTGATCTACGGCTGCATCCGTGATGTTGACGTTATCGCCCAGACCGACCTGGGCGTGCAGGCGCTGGCCTCGCACCCGATGAAAACCGACAAGCGCGGTCTGGGCGACCTGAACGTGGTGGTGACGTTCGCAGGCGTGACGTTCCGCCCGGGCGAGTACATCTATGCCGATAACAACGGCGTGATCGTATCGCCCAGCCCGCTGAAAATGCCTGAATAAATCGCAGTAGCCGATAGGGGTGAGGATGTTCGAGGAAGAGAACGCGCAATGGGGGCTGGTGCATGCCCTGGTGCTGGACGGTAAAGGCGGTGCGCGTTCGATTGCCCGGACTGAGCTCGACGATTTGCAAATGCAGCCCCATGAAAGCCTGTGGCTGCATTGGGATCGCAGCCATCCCCAGACCCAGACCTGGCTGCGCAAATCCAGCGGCCTGAGCGAGTTTGCCTGTGACCTGCTGCTGGAAGAGAACACTCGCCCACGGCTGTTGCCGCTGCCGGACGCCGAATTGCTGTTGTTTCTGCGCGGGATCAACCTCAACCCAGGCGCCGAGCCCGAAGACATGGTGTCGGTACGTATCTTTGCCGCCGCCAACCGGGTGATTTCCCTGCGTTTGCGCCCGCTGCGTGCGACCGATGAGCTGCTTGTGCAATTGGCGGAGGGTAAGGGCCCACGGACTGCGTCTGAACTCATCCTTTATATGGCCCAGTACCTGACCAATAAAGTGCAGGATCTGGTCACGTCCTTGTCTGAAATCGTCGATGCAGAGGAAGAAAAACTCGATGCCGACGAACGGTATACGCCGGAGCACGGCAGTGTCTTGCAGATCCGTCGGCGAGCGGCAGGGCTCAAGCGTTTCCTGGCGCCGCAGCGGGATATTTTTGCCCAGCTGACGCGGATCAAACTGGCGTGGTTTTGTGACGACGATGCCGACTATTGGAATGAACTGCACAACAGCCTGACCCGTTACCTGGAAGAGCTTGAATTGGCGCGAGAGCGCGTGGGGCTTGTGCTTGAGGCCGAAGACCGGCGCTTGAGCGTGCGCATGAACCGCACTATGTACCGCTTCGGGATCATCACCGGGATCTTCTTGCCGATGAGTTTTCTCACCGGTTTGCTCGGTATAAATGTGGGGGGCATTCCGTTCTCTGACAGCCCTTATGGATTCATGATTGCCTGCCTGTTGATGGTCTCGGTGGCACTGGGGCAGTGGTGGTTATTTCGACGATTGCGCTGGGTTTGACCTGAATATGAGCTGAACGTAAGAAGGGGCCGATGTGACCCCATGAAATTTACCCTCGTCTTTTAAAACACTTGCGAGAGGTCTCTATGCACGATCCGTTCGAACAGTCTTTGCGTGACATGCTCAATGCCTCGCCATCCAACCGGGATGACGATGCTTGCCTGGGTCGCGTACTCAAAACCGCCAACCGTCAGGTCGGGGCGGGAGATTTGTTCGGTCTGCTCGGGCGCTGGCTGCCGGCATTGATGATGGCCCTGAACAACGGTTCGGCCCATGTTTCACCGGTTTCCCGTCGTAAACCTCTTGCTCGCACTGCTGATAAGGCTGATTGAATATGGAACTTGATCTCTGGACCCAGAGCCTGGTTACCGCAATGACCGCATTGTGGACCAAGGTGGCGAATTTCATTCCCAACCTGTTTGGCGCCCTGGTTCTGGTATTGCTGGGTTTTGTCGTGGCCAAGTTGCTCGACACCCTGCTGTCCAAATTGCTGGCAAAACTGGGGCTGGATCGCCTGATGGCTGGCACCGGCCTCACCAAGTTACTGGGCCGCGCCGGGCTGCAGGTGCCGATTTCGACCCTGATCGGCAAGATCGTCTACTGGTTCGTTCTACTTATTTTTCTGGTTTCTGCGGCTCAATCCCTTGGACTTGAGCGAGTTTCAGCTACGCTCGACATGCTGGCGCTGTATTTGCCGAAAGTCTTCGGCGGCGCGCTGGTGTTGCTGGTGGGGGTTCTACTGGCGCAACTGGCCAACGGGCTGGTGCGCGGGGCCGCCGAAGGCGTGGGGTTGGATTATGCGGCAGGCCTGGGACGAATCGCCCAGGGGCTGGTGATCATCATCAGTATTTCCGTCGCGATCAGCCAGTTGGAGGTCAAGACTGACCTGCTCAACCACGTGATTGTGATTGTTTTGATTACCGTTGGTCTGGCCGTTGCGCTGGCCATGGGCTTGGGAAGCCGGGAAATTGCCGGCCAGATTCTTGCGGGAATCTATGTGCGTGAGCTGTATCAAGTTGGGCAACAGGTGCGTGTGGGCGAGGTCGAAGGGCAAATCGAGGAGATCGGCACAGTCAAGACAACCGTGCTGACCGATGACGGTGAACTGGTGTCGCTGTCCAACCGGATTCTCCTTGAGCAGCAGGTCAGTAGCCGCTAACCCGGCAAACCCTGCTAATGTACGCCGCCGCGAACCCGGGTGACCGGGTTGCAACGGACATTGACCTGACTGTCGGCACGACTTGTTTTGAATAAAGCCCAAACGCTGTCCACGCGCTATGACCCACGTGAGCTCTCTGATGAGGAGTTGGTCGCGCGCTCGCACACGGAGCTGTTTCACGTAACACGTGCGTACGAAGAATTGATGCGCAGGTATCAACGCACTCTGTTCAACGTTTGTTCAAGGTATTTGGGGAACGATAGAGATGCGGACGATGTCTGTCAGGAAGTGATGCTCAAGGTGCTCTACGGCCTGAAGAACTTCGAGGGCAAATCGAAGTTCAAGACATGGCTGTATAGCATCACGTACAACGAGTGCATCACGCAGTATCGGAAGGAACGGCGAAAGCGTCGCTTGATGGACGCTTTGAGTCTGGACCCCCTCGAGGAGGCGTCTGAGGAAAAGGCGCCGGCACCCGAGGAGAAGGGCGGACTTGATCGCTGGCTGGTGCATGTGAACCCGATTGACCGAGAAATTCTGGTGCTTCGTTTTGTCGCAGAGCTGGAATTCCAGGAAATCGCTGACATCATGCATATGGGCTTGAGTGCTACAAAAATGCGTTACAAACGTGCTCTTGATAAATTACGTGAGAAATTTGCGGGCGAGACTGAAACTTAGTGCGTAGCAAATATCTCTTACGTGTAGGCAAGTTCTGTTAGACTTGTCGCCGAGTTGTCCCCCGGTTTGTGGGACTGCTTTACAATCACCAGATGGGGATTTAACGGATGAAACTGAAAAACACCTTGGGCTTGGCCATTGGTTCTCTTATTGCCGCTACTTCTTTCGGCGTTCTGGCACAAGGCCAAGGCGCAGTTGAAGGCGAGCTGTTCTACAAGAAGCAGTACAACGATAGCGTTAAGCACATCGAAGACGGCTTCAACCCAGGCGCTCGCATTGGTTACTTCCTGACCGACGATCTGTCGTTGAATCTGTCGTACGACAAGACCAACCACACCCGTTCGAACGACGGCACTGGCAACCAGAAGATCAAAGGTGACACTGGCAGCCTCGTTGCCCAGTACCACTTCGGTCAGGCTGGCGTTGATAGCCTGCGTCCATACGTTGAAGGCGGTTTCGGCCACCAGAGCCGTACCAACGTCAAGGCTGATGGCCACAGCGGTCGCGATCAGACCACTTTCGCTACCATCGGTACCGGCGTGAAGTACTACTTCACCAACAACCTGTACGCACGTGCTGGTGTTGAAGCTGACTACGGTCTGGACAACGGCAAGTGGGACTACTCCGCACTGGTTGGCCTGGGCGTGAACTTCGGCGGTAACGCTGGCGCAGCTGCTCCAGCTCCTACCCCAGCACCAGCTCCAGAGCCAGTTCCAGAGCCAGAAGCTCCGGTTGCTCAGGTTGTTCGTGTTGAGCTGGACGTTAAGTTCGACTTCGACAAGTCGGTTGTTAAGCCTAACAGCTACGGCGACGTGAAAAACCTGGCCGACTTCATGGCTCAGTACCCAGACACCAACGTAGAAGTTGCTGGTCACACTGACTCCGTGGGTCCAGACGCCTACAACCAGAAGCTGTCCCAGCGTCGTGCTGACGCTGTTAAGCAAGTCCTGGTTAAAGATGGCGTAGCTCCTAGCCGCATCACTTCCGTAGGTTACGGTGAGTCCCGCCCAGTTGCTGATAACGCAACTGAAGCTGGCCGCGCTGTTAACCGTCGCGTAGAAGCTGCTGTTGAAGCCACCGCTAAGTAATTAGCCTGGCTTAAAAAACCCGGCTTAGGCCGGGTTTTTTTCGCCTGCGATTTGCCTCAGGCACTGGCCGCTGCAGCAACACAAGCCGTCTGTGCGGCAGCAGCAACGTGGCCAATCACCAGGATTGCCGGGCTTTTCAAGACGAATGCCTGCGCATCCGCATGCATCCGTGCAAGCTCGCTGCGGCATTCGCGCTGTTGGGGCAGCGATGCGTTTTCGATCATCGCTACAGGCATATCAGCCGCCATGCCACCTTCCAGTAGTTGCTGACCAATTTCCTCCAGCTTCGCCACTCCCATGTACACCACCAAGGTGGTTCCACCTTCGGCCAGTGCGCGCCAGTTCAGTTGGCTGTCGTCCTGGGTATGGGCGGTGACCAATGTCACGCCGCGACTGATACCGCGCAGCGTGAGCGAAATATCGCAGTTGGTCGCGCCCGCCAGCCCTGCTGTGATGCCGTTGACCAATTCAACTTCAACGCCGCGCTCGCGCAGCCAAAACGCCTCTTCACCACCGCGACCAAAGATGCACGGGTCGCCGCCCTTGAGCCTCACCACACATTTACCCTGGCGTGCATAACGCAGCATCAGGCGATGAATAAATTCCTGGGGCGTGGAGCGGCAGCCACCGCGCTTGCCGACAGTCACCACCCGTGCGCTGCGACAGTGGTCCAGCACGGCCGGGTTGACCAGATCATCAATCAGCACCACATGGGCTTCATGCAGGGCTCTTACCGCCTTGAGGGTCAGCAATTCCGGATCGCCGGGCCCGGCGCCTACCAGCCATACTTTTGCGCTCATATTGTTCCCTCACACACTGATTGCGATTGGCTGCGGGGTGCTGGCCAAAAGACGTTTGATTTCCGGCACGCAGGAGCCGCATTGCGTGCCGCAGCCCAGCGCCTGCTTGAGGCCGTCCAGGTCCAAGCCCTGCGCAATACCTTCGCATACGGCGTTTTCACTGACGTTCTTGCAGTTGCACACAATCTTGCTGCTGGCCGCCGCACCGCCCGGTGGCGCACTTAATGGCGCCAACAGCCAGCGCCGCAGCTGCTCGTCGGCACGCCCTTCCAGCCATAGGCTTTGCAGCCAGTGACGGGCCAGGGTCTCGCCGGCCAGGCGCAGGGCGGTGATGCGTCCCTTCTCGATCTTCACGCGCTTGCCGATTGAGCGGCGTGGGTCGTCATAGGCCATGACCGGCCCGTCGTCCAGACCCAACAGTTGGTCAATGCGGTTCAACTGTTGCAGGTCGGGTGCCTCGGTGTGTGCTGCCCGCACCACCAGGGCCGGTCTCTCACGTCCGGCCAGGCTCAGGCTCACGTAGGCAAAGCCCTCACACAGCGGGCGCAGGGCGTCGAAGTGTTGCTGCACATCGCCCTCGATCAGCGCGAACAGTTGCCACGGCAGTTGCACCGCTTCCAGACGCACACCGCTGTGCTTGAGTTCCGGCTGCTTGGACAAGGGATCGAACGCCGGCTGCGTGAGGACGTTCACGCCGCCCTTGAGGAAACGGTCGCCCCAATGCATAGGCAGGAACGCTTGGCCGGGGCGCACGCTGTCATCGCTGCTGACGGCGACGATCACATTGCCTCGACGGCTTTTCAGGTTGACCAGGTCACCTTCTTTGAAACGATGGCGACGCAGTTCGTCCGGATGCAGGCCCAGCAACGCCTCGTTGACATGCCCGAACGACTGCGCGGCCGTGCCGGTGCGGCTCATGCCATGCCACTGGTCGCGCAGGCGCCCGGTGATCAGAGTCAGGGGGAAGCGTGCGTCACGCTGCTCCTTGGCAGCGCGGTAAGGGTCGGCGATAAACCGCGCCCGGCCATCGTCCGTGGGGAAAATACCGTCTGTGTACAGGCGCGGCGTACCCGCCTGCGCGCCCTTGGGAAACGGCCATTGCTGCGGGCCGATCTGGTCGAGCAGTGCGTGGCTGATACCTGATAAATCCAGGTCGCGACCTTGGGTAAGTTGCTTGAATTCATCAAACAGCTGGGTCGGTTGCTCAAAGGCGAACAGGCTGGGCAACCCCGGGCGCATTCGTTGTTCCAGGCGCTGCGCGAAATCCACGCTGATTGCCCAGTCCGCCCGCGCTTCTCCCGGCGGGGCGATGGCGCGACGTACGTGGGAAATACGCCGTTCGGAGTTGGTCACCGTGCCGTCCTTTTCGCCCCAACTGGCTGCCGGCAGCAGCAGGTCGGCATAGGCAGCGGTTTCGGTGGTGCGAAAAGCCTCCTGCAACACCACGAACGGACACGCCGCCAAGGCTGCACGTACGGCATTCTGGTCCGGCAAAGATTGCGCAGGGTTGGTGCAGGCGATCCACAGGGCCTTGATCTTGCCGGCCTGCACCTGTTCAAACAGTTCGATCGCAGTGAGGCCGGTGGGTGCCGGCAGTTGCTCCACGCCCCAGTAGGCGGCGACTTCGGCGCGATGTTCAGGATTGGCCGCCTCGCGGTGGCCCGGCAGCAAATTGGACAGGCTGCCGGTCTCGCGCCCACCCATGGCATTCGGTTGCCCAGTCAGGGAAAACGGCCCGCAGCCCGGCCGGCCAATGGTTGCCGTGGCCAGGTGCAGGTTGATCAATGCGCTGTTTTTTGCGCTGCCAGCAGTGGATTGGTTAAGCCCCATGCACCACAGCGACAAAAAGCTACTGGAAGTGCCTATCCACTGGGCGCACAGGCGCAATTGCTCGACACTGATGCCGCACAGCTGCGTGACCATTTGCGGCGTGTAGTCATGCACCAGGCGTTTGAGCTCGGCCAGGCCCTCGGTGTGGGCCTGGATAAAGGCGTGGTCGATCCAGCCTTCCCACAGCAGCAGATGCAGGATCCCATGGAACAACGCCACATCCGTCCCCGGCAGGATTGCCAGGTGCAGGTCGGCCAAATCGCAGGTGTCTGTACGCCGAGGGTCAATCACCACCACTTTCATCTGCGGGCGTTGCGCCTTGGCTTGCTCCAGGCGTCGGAACAATACCGGGTGGGCATAGGCCATATTGCTGCCGACGATCATCACGCAGTCGCTGTTTTCCAGGTCTTCATAGCTGCACGGCGGCGCATCGGCGCCCAGGCTGCGCTTGTAGCCGACCACGGCCGAGGACATGCACAGCCGTGAGTTGCTGTCGATATTGTTGGTGCCCACCAAGGCCCGGGCCAATTTGTTGAAGCTGTAGTAATCCTCGGTCAGCAGTTGCCCCGAGATATAGAACGCCACGCTGTCGGGCCCATGTTCGGCGATGGTATCGGCGAACACATTGGCCGCGTGTTCCAGGGCGGTGTCCCAATCGGTGCGTGTGCGTGCCAAGTCCTTGCCCAGGCGCAACTCCGGGTACAGGGCGCGAGCGCTCAAGTCGCCGGTCAGGTGCAGGCTGGCGCCTTTACTGCACAATTTGCCGAAGTTGGCCGGGTGGCTCGGATCGCCTTGCACCCCCAGGATCTGTTCGCCGTCATGCTCGATCAGCACGCCGCAGCCCACCCCGCAATAACAGCAGGTGGACGCGGTGGTCTGGCGGTTCATCAACCAGCGTCCCGCAGGGCCAGCATCACCCGACCGTTTTCCACCCGGGCCTGATGATGGTGGGCACAGCCGATATCCGGGGCCTGGGCTTCGCCGGACGCCAGGTCAATCTGCCAGTTGTGCAGCGGGCAGGCCACGCGCTTGCCGTAGATCAAGCCTTGGGATAGGGGGCCGCCCTTGTGCGGGCAACGGTCGTCGAGGGCGAAGACTTCGTCGTCACTGGTGCGAAAAATCGCGATGTCGCCTTTCGGCCCACTGATGATGCGCGAGCCCAGAGTGTTGATTTCATCCAGGGCGCAGATATCCAGCCAGTTCATAGCGAGACCTCCAGCTGTTTCACGGGGATAACGTCGAATTCCTTTTTCAGCAGCGGCTGTTCCAGGCGCTCTTTCCACGGGTCCTGCTCGAATGACAGCGAGAACTGCAGGCGCTCGTTGAGGGTCTTGCGGCGGGCCGGGTCCTCGAGCACTGCCTTCTTGATGTGCTCCATACCCACCCGTTGCAGGTAGTGCACCGTGCGCTCCAGATAGAAAGCTTCTTCGCGGTACAGCTGCAGGAACGCGCCGTTGTATTCGCGCACCTCCTCGGCGGTTTTCAGCTTGACGAAGAACTCCGCGACTTCGGTCTTGATCCCGCCATTGCCGCCGATATACATCTCCCAGCCGGAGTCGACGCCGATGATTCCGACATCCTTGATCCCCGCTTCCGAACAGTTGCGTGGGCAGCCGGAGACCGCCAGCTTGACCTTGTGGGGCGACCACATATTGAACAGGTCATGCTCCAGCTCGATGCCCAGTTGCGTGGAGTTCTGCGTGCCGAATCGGCAGAACTCGCTGCCCACGCAGGTTTTTACGGTGCGGATGGACTTGCCGTAGGCGTGGCCGGACGGCATATCCAGGTCCTTCCATACGCCCGGCAAGTCCTGCTTCTTGATGCCGAGCAGGTCGATGCGCTGGCCGCCCGTGACCTTGACCATCGGCACGTTGTACTTGTCGGCCACATCGGCGATGCGGCGCAGCTCCGAGGGGTTAGTCACACCGCCCCACATCCGTGGGACTACCGAGTAGGTGCCATCTTTCTGAATATTGGCGTGGGCCCGCTCGTTGATCAGCCGCGATTGCGGATCGTCCTTGGCCTCGCCGGGCCAGGTGGAAATCAGGTAATAGTTGAGCGCCGGGCGGCAGGTGGCGCAGCCATTGGGCGTGCGCCAGTTGAGGTAACGCAGGGTGCTGTCGATGGTCAGCAGGTGCTGCTCGCGGATGGCCTGGCGGATCTGCCCGTGATTGAGATCGCTGCAGCCGCAGATGGCCTTTTCGCTTTTGGGTTTGACGTCGGCGGCGCCGCCCACGGTGTTGATCAGGATCTGTTCCACCAGGCCAGCACAGGAGCCGCAGGAACTGGCGGCCTTGGTGTGCTTTTTCACCTCGTCGACGCTGAACAGCCCTTGTTCCTGGATTGCCTTGACGATGGTGCCCTTGCACACGCCGTTGCAGCCGCAGACTTCGGCGCTGTCGGCCATGCTCATGGCCTTGTCCTGTCCTTGGTGGCCGACGTCGCCCAGTGCATTCTCACCGAACATCAAGTGATCGCGGATTTCGCCAATGGCGTGATTCTCGCGAATCTGACGGAAATACCAACCGCCGTCCGCGGTATCGCCGTACAGGCAGGCGCCGACCAGTATGTCGTCCTTAATCACCAGCTTCTTGTACACGCCGCCAATGGGGTCGGAGAGGGTGATGGTCTCGGTGCCTTCGCCGCCCATGAAGTCGCCGGCCGAGAACAGGTCGATGCCGGTGACCTTCAACTTGGTCGAGGTGACCGAGCCCTTGTAGGTGGCAAAGCCCAGTTGGGCAAGATGGTTGGCGCAGACCTTGGCCTGTTCGAACAACGGCGCCACCAGGCCATAGGCGATGCCACGATGGCTGGCGCATTCGCCGATCGCATAGATGCGCGGGTCGTAGGTCTGCATCGTGTCGTTGACCAGGATCCCTCGGTTGCAGGGAATACCGGACTTTTCCGCGAGTTCGGTATTGGGGCGGATACCGGCGGCCATCACCACCAGGTCGGCGGGGATGATGTCGCCATTCTTGAATTGCACCGAGCCGACCCGGCCATTGCCGGCGTCGTGCAGGGCCTGGGTTTGTTCGCACAGGCGAAACACCAGGCCGCGGCTTTCCAGTTCGGTCTGCAGCAGTTGGCCACTGGTCTTGTCCAGCTGGCGTTCCAGCAACCATTCGCCCAGGTGCACCACGGTTACGTGCATGCCACGCAGCATCAGGCCATTGGCGGCTTCCAGGCCGAGCAGGCCGCCGCCGATCACCACCGCATGTTTGTGTGTCTTGGCGGTGTCGATCATGGCCTGGGTATCGGCGATATCGCGGTAGCCAATCACGCCCTGCAGGGTATTGCCGGGGATCGGCAGGATAAACGGCGTGGAGCCGGTGGCGATCAGCAGGCGATCATACTCGGCCTCGGTACCGTCTTCGGCGATGACTCTGCGCTTGACCCGGTCGATCTGCACCACCTTGCGGTTGAGCAGCAACTTGACGTTGTTATCCAGATACCAGTCCAGGTCGTTGAGTACGATCTCTTCGAAAGTTTGCTCACCGGCCAGTACCGGCGACAGCAGGATGCGGTTGTAGTTGGTGTGGGGCTCGGCGCCGAACACGGTGATGTCATAAATGTCGCTGCTGAGCTTGAGCAACTCCTCCAGGGTACGTACCCCGGCCATGCCATTGCCGATCATCACCAGTTTGAGTTTTTTCATGTCGCTCTCCGACCAAACACGCGCAAACAAAAAAAGGCGTCCCCGCTAGTCAGCTAGCGAGGACGCCTTTGTCCTGGTCCCGTTCTCTCGGGAAGCACGCGCCTTCGACGTTGAAGGGCGGCTATATGTGGGTTGTTGGGAAAGCTAATGCAGCAGCTGTGCCAAGTTCCCATACCCCCAGTTTTATTGGGCGTTTAAATAGAGCCTCGGCGGATTTTGCTCATTAGTGGTGCAAAAGCCAGTACAGCAGCACCAGATTGATCAGCAGCGAAGCCACCGCCAGGGTTTGCCACACCTTGAGCGGTTCGCGTTCCAGCAGGGGGCGTGGCCGCAGGCTGAGTTCATGGCGGTCGGACTGTTCCATTACCAGCAGCCATTCTTCGGCGGTTTCATAGCGTTGTGCGGGCAGGGCGGCCACGGCACGTTCCAGGCTGTGGGGCAACCAATCCGGCAAGTCGGGACGATAGCGGCTGGCGCTGACCGGCTGGTTAAAGCGCGGGCGTTGGAAGGCTTCGATTTCGCCGTAGGGATAATGCCCGGTCAGCAGGTAATACAAGGTCACACCAACGCCATACAAATCCTGTTGCCCTGTAGGCTGCTCGCCACCGAAGGCTTCCGGTGCGATAAAGCTCGGAGTGCCGGGCAGCAGATGGGCGCGGTCTTCAGACAGCCCGGGGCAGTAGGCCAGGCCGAAGTCCAGCACACGCAGTTCGCCATCGTCTCCCAGCAGCAGGTTTTCCGGCTTGATATCGCGGTGCAGGATCTGCCGGCGATGCAACAGGCCCACGGCCCGCAGCAAACGTTCGGCGATCGTCTGCCACTGCGCCAGCGGCAGTGGGCCTTGCTGCTGGAACAGTTGGGCCAGGGTCTGCCCGGGATATTCGCGCATCACGTAGTACAAATGCTGACGACCACTGGCGGCATGCACTTCAGGAAAGGCACGGCCGGCGACCCGGCGCAGGAACCATTCTTCCGACAACAAGGCTTGGGCCGCGTCGGTGTCGTCATCGTGGCTCAGTGGCAGCGTCTTGAGCAGCCAGGGTTGTTGCTGGGCATCGCGGACACGGTACAACAGCGACTGGCGACTCTGGGCCAACACGCTCTCCACCCGCCAGCCCTCAAAGGTCTGGCCGGCCTTCAGCGCTGGCGGCAGCGGCCATTGCTGCAACTGCACCAGGGCGTCGCCGAGAGTGGCGGCGCCGAGTCGGTCGATACGCACCAGTAAGGCGCTGGCGTTGTCTTGGCTGCCGGCCAGGTGCGCAGCGTTGACCAGGGTGCTGACGGCCAGGTCGAGGTCGCTTTGTTCACGCAGGATCGTGCCGATGCTGGCGTCGCCCAGTGTCGCCCACACCCCGTCGCTGAGCAGCAGGAAGCATTCACCTTCGCGCAGTTCGCCATCGAGGAAATCCAGCACCAGATGCTGATCCAGGCCGAGGGCGCGCTTGAGCACATGTTGCATGCCCGGCTGTTCCCACACATGGTCTTCGCTGATGCGTTGCAACTCGCCGTCGAGCCAGCGATATACCCGGCAATCGCCGACATGGGCCAGGGTGAAACGCCGGCCGCGAAACACCAGGGCGCTCAAGGTGGTCAGCAACGGTTGCCCGCCGCCATTGGCCTGCAACCAGCGGTTCTGCGCCAGCAGCAGACGCTCCAGCGCCTGGGCCACGCCCCAGGTCTGCGGCGTGGCGTAGTAGTCCAGGGCCAGGGCCTGCAAGGTCGAGCGCGCGGCCAGACCACCGTCGGCGCATTGGCTGACGCCATCGGCCAATGCGCACAGATAGCCTTTGCTCGCCGCCAGTTCCGCCAGGGGCGTGACCACCCGCAGCGCATCCTGGTTTTCGCTGCGGGGTCCGATGGCGCTGGCTTGGGCGATGCTCAGTTGCAGGCTCATCAAACGCGTGCGGCGGTCACGGCGGCCGAACCCCAAGTGGTTCTCCAGCGCCGCTTCACGCCATGCAGGCCGAACCAGGCCAGCACACCGAGGCTGGCGAACAACCACAGGGCCAGTTGATAACTGCCGGTGCTCTGCTTGATCGCACCCATGCCCGCCGCGAGAGCGAAGCCACCGATACCGCCGGCCATGCCGATCAGCCCGGTCATCACGCCGATCTCACTACGAAAACGTTGCGGCACCAGTTGAAATACCGCGCCATTACCGGCACCAAGGCCGAGCATGGTGCAGACGAAAAGCGCCAGCGCCGCGTAGGAACTGGGCAGGTTGAAACCCACTGCCGCAATACAGATCACCGCCACGCTGTACATGCCGAGCAGGGTCTTGATCCCGCCGAAACGGTCCGCCAAGGCACCGCCCAAGGGCCGCATCAGGCTGCCGCCGAACACGCAGGCAGCGGTGTAGTAGCCGGCGGTCACCGGACTCAGGCCGTACTGGTCATTAAAGTAGCCGGGAAGGGCGCTGGCCAAACCGATAAAGCCACCGAAGGTCACGCTGTAGAAGAACATGAACCACCAGCTGTCGCGGTCGCCCAGGGCCTTAAAGTAGTCGGCCATGGATTTGGCTTTCGGCCGCTCTGGGGCATTGCGTGCGAGCCAGGCGAACACGATCAGCGTCAGCACCAGCGGAATCAGCGCAAAGCCGAACACATTGCTCCAGCCGAACGCGGCCGCCAGCACTGGTGCCAGCAAGGCGGCGAACACGGTGCCGGAGTTACCGGCCCCGGCGATGCCCATGGCCTTGCCCTGATGTTGCGCCGGGTACCACTGGGACGCCAAGGGCAGGGCGACCGCAAAGGAGGCACCGGCCATGCCCAGGAACAGGCCCAGCAGCAAGGCCTGCCCGTAGCTGTGGATCCCCAGTTTCCAGGCACAGAACAGCGCCACGATCACAATCACCTGGCCAATCAAACCTGCGGTCTTGGGCGATAGCTTATCGGCGAGCATGCCCATCAGAAAGCGCAGCAGCGCGCCGGCCAGGATCGGTGTCGCCACCACCAGGCCACGCTGTTGAGTGGTCAGTTGCAAATCGGCGGCGATCTGCACCGCCAACGGGCCCAGCAGGTACCAGACCATAAAGCTCAGATCGAAATACAGGAACGCGGCGAACAGGGTCGGGGTGTGCCCGGATTTCCAGAAGCTTGATTTCATCATGCACCTCAACGGTTGGGAGCTAGGGGACCAAAACGCAAAAAACGCCGCCACCAGGTTCGCGAGGGGCAAACCGGATGGGCGACGTCTTTGTCGTGGAGGGGCAACCGCCGTTGGCTACCTGTAAGGATTGTTTAGCAAGAGCTGAGCCAGATCAGCCGAGCAACTCGCTCATGGCAATAATCTGCTCCGCCACCTGGATCAGTTTCTGCTGGCGGCTCATGGCCTGGCGGCGCATCAGGGTGTAGGCCTCTTCTTCATTACAGTTCTTCATTTTCATCAACAGGCCCTTGGCCAACTCGATGCGCTTGCGCTCGGCCAACTGCTGGTCGCGGGCGTGCAGCTGGGCGCGCATGGCCTGGTCGCTCTCGAAGCGGGCCATGGCGACATCGAGGATCGGTTGCAAGCGCTGTGCCTGGATGCCTTCGACGATATAGGCACTGACTCCCGATTTGATCGCCTGGCGCATCACGTTCGGGTCGTGCTCATCGGTAAACATCACGATGGGCCGGGGCTGGTCGCGGCTGACCAGCACCACTTGCTCCATCACATCGCGGCCGGGTGACTCGGTATCGATCAGGATCACATCCGGGCGCACCGTTTCGACGCGTGCGGGCAGGTCAATGGTCAGGCCCGACTCATCGATCACCTCGAAACCGGCTTCGGTTAACGCGGCCTTGAGCCGACCGACTTTGCGCGGGGTGTCGTTGATCAACAGGATTCGTAACATGCTCGTGCTCCTGTCAGCGCAGCGCTTGGTGGCGGATGTCAGGCGCCATGGCATGCAAGCGGAAGCTGCGGGCGTAACCGGCGGGGTCGGAGCCGTCCCAGGTCTTGCCGTCGATCAACTGGCTGCTGCGCATATCCTCGTCGTAGGTGGTGATACCCAGCGCCGTGGCCGCCTGGCGATACAAGGCCAGTTGCTGCACCTGGCGGGCGACGCCGAGGTAGTCAGGCTCTTCACGCAGCAACCCCCAGCGCCGGAACTGGGTCATGAACCACATGCCGTCGCTGAGGTAGGGCAAGTTCACCTCGCCACCGGCGAAAAAACGCAATGCGTGGGGGTCTTGCCACTGGTTGCCGAGGCCGTCGTCATAATTGCCCAGCAGGCGGGGTTCGATAGTGTCCAGCGGTGCGTCGAGGTATTCGCGGGCGCTGAGCAAGCGGGCGGTGGAGCGACGGTTTTCAGTGCTCTGTTCGATAAATCGGCTGGCCTCGAGGATTGCCATGACCAGCAGGCGAGCCGTATTGGGGTAGGCATCGACAAAGGCCTGGGTGCAGCCCAGGACCTTTTCCGGATGATTCGGCCAGATTGCCTGAGTGGTCGCCAGGGTAAAGCCCTGTTGGTGTCGCACCGCACTGGCACTCCAGGGTTCGCCTACACAAAACCCGTCGATGCGCCCGGCCTGTAGGTGGGCGACCATCTGCGGCGGTGGCACCACCACGCTCTGAACGTCCTGCAATGGATGAATCCCCTGGCTCGCCAGCCAGTAATACAGCCACATGGCGTGGGTGCCCGTGGGAAACGTCTGGGCGAAGGTCAATTTTGTCCGACTTTGGTGCACATGGCGTTCCAGCGCTACAGGAGTGATCACCCCTTGGTTTTGCAGGCCCTGGGACAGGTTGATGCTTTGGCCGTTCTGGTTGAGCCCCATCAGCACCGCCATGGGGCAGGGGACGACGCCGCCGATGCCCAGATGCACGGCATAGACCAGCCCGTAGAGACTGTGGGCGGCGTCCAGTTCGCCGCTGACCAGCTTGTCACGCAGGTTGGCCCAGGACGATTGGCGCTTGAGATTCAGCGTCAAGCCATAGGGTTGGGCGAAGCCTTGGGTGGCGGCAACTACCAGCGAGGCGCAATCGGTCAATGCCATGAAGCCCAGGTCGAGGCTGCTTTTTTCCGGGGCGTCACTGCCGTTTACCCAAGCCAGTGGATCGTTCATCGACACCTGCCTTTTTTTCAAGAAAGCCGTGATTTCCAGGGGGGCCATGCAGGCCAATGCAGGGCAACCACGGCTATGTACGTAGGCTCGCCGAGTCTTTGGCGCGGGCCTGTTACAGAGTGCATAGCAAGGCACATGCCATGGGTTGGAAGGTGGGTTCTGCCGTCAGCTTTCCATCATGATTGAACCTCTTGCGCCTCGCAGTATGGCCGCTTCTTCAAGCCATACAGCCCAGGAATATCCACGGTGTACGCTGATTCACCCGTAACGATCAAATACCGCTGGCTGTACCTGGTGCTGATCTGTGGCGTGTTGTTGCTGGGCAGTTGCGCTGTCTGGTGTGAGGCCGTTGACCACCGGGCAATCTGAGCCTGTGTAACGTGCGTTTCTGCAAGCAGATCCTGAGTTTTTCCTCTGAAAAAGGCCTTTGTCCATGCATCTGGAAATACTGTTGCAGGAGCAACTGATCAGCCGCAAGCGTCTGGCTGCGTTCGCACCGGGGAAGGTGCTGCCCTTGGATCCAGGGGTAACCCGATGTGTGGAGGTGCGGGTCAATGGGCAACTGATGGCATTGGGTGAGCTGGTGCAACTGGAAGACCGGCTGGGGGTGGAGCTGCAGGAGACCTATCAGGAGTGGATCTCTCAATAAGGGCGGGTAGCGAATTTTCCTACCGGAAGGTGCAAAAAATAATCGGCTGAATGGGTTTTGTCCTAGCGCGGGCCGAAGTGCCGATTTCTATAGTTGTGACATTGGCGCGAGCTGGCACAGGAAATAAGGATTTTGAATGGCAGTAGTCGAATGCAGAGGTGCGTATGGTCGTCGTGAATGCTGAATCTGCGACTTCCCTGGTCTTTGCTCGCTGGACTTTGCATGGCGATGGCCGGTTGACGGGCGGGCACGCGGACATTCAGTTGCCACCCAAGGAGGGGCAGGTTCTGCGTCTGCTGCTGGCCTCCGGTGGCACGTTGATGACCAAGGACCGTTTGTTGGAACTGGCCTGGTCCCGGGGCGAGGTGGCCGATGAGTCACTGACGCGGTGCATTTACTCCCTGCGCAAGCACCTGGGAACCGATAAAGGGTTTATCAAGACTATCTATGGCAAGGGGTATCGTTTTACCTGCCCGGTGCGGGTGGTGAGCGACCCATCAAGGCACGTTATGCACGTGTGTTCATTCTGTGGTCAGGCCAGCAATGCTTAAGGGGGGGAGCAGGGGCCTGCTGCTCGGCTTGCTGATGGGCAGCAACCAGGCATTGGCCTACTGCTGGGACGAAATGGCCAGGCGATACGACCTGGAACCTGAGTTGTTGCAGGCCATCGCTGCGGTAGAGTCGGGTTACCGCTCCCAGGCAATGAACTACACCAACCGCAACGGCACGCGTGATATCGGCCTGATGCAGATCAACAGCATCCACCTGCCGCGTTTACTCAAGCAGGGCATTACCGAAGAGCGTCTGCTGAACGAGCCTTGCCTGTCAGTGGAGGTCGGTGCCTCGATCCTGGCTGAGTTTATCCAGCGTTTCGGATATAACTGGACGGCGGTGGGTGCCTACAACGTCGGGCCGGGGCCAGGCCCGCAGCGTGAGGCACTACGCCTGCGGTACGCAGAAAGGATCTGGGTGCGTTATGAAGCGCTGGTTTCGCAGCGCCGATGAGATCAGCGCGGCGCGCCTCGCATGCGGCCCGCCACCCCGGCTATAATCGGCGCCACCTTTTGCCGCCATCCGAGTCTAGCCCGCCCATGTATACCCTGGCCCGCCAGCTGTTGTTCAAACTTTCCCCGGAAACCTCCCACGATCTGTCCCTGGACCTGATCGGTGCCGGTGGCCGCCTGGGACTCAATGGCCTGGTATGCAAGGCTCCGGCGAAAATGCCGGTGTCGGTGATGGGGCTGGATTTCCCCAACCCGGTCGGCCTGGCAGCCGGCCTGGACAAGAACGGCGCAGCCATCGATGGGTTCGCGCAGCTTGGGTTCGGCTTTGTCGAAATCGGCACCGTGACTCCGCGGCCGCAACCGGGCAACCCCAAGCCCCGCATTTTTCGCTTGCCGGAAGCCGAGGCGATCATCAATCGCATGGGTTTCAACAACCTGGGCGTCGACCATCTGCTGGCGCGGGTCCAGGCGGCGAAGTACACAGGTATCCTGGGTATCAACATCGGCAAGAACTTCGATACGCCGGTTGAGCGTGCGGTGGATGACTACCTGATCTGCCTGGACAAGGTCTACGCCCACGCCAGCTATGTCACCGTCAACGTCAGTTCGCCCAATACCCCGGGCCTGCGTAGCCTGCAATTTGGTGACTCCCTCAAGCAATTGCTCGAAGCCTTGCGCCAACGCCAGGAAGATCTGGCCGTGCGCCACGGCAAGCGTGTGCCATTGGCAATCAAGATTGCCCCGGATATGAGCGATGAAGAAACCGTGCTGGTCGCCCAGGCCCTGGTGGAGTCGGGGATGGACGCAGTGATTGCGACCAATACCACCCTCAGCCGCGTGGGCGTCGAAGGCCTGGCCCATGGCGACGAGGCGGGCGGCCTGTCGGGTGCGCCGGTACGGGACAAGAGCACCCATATAGTCAAGGTGCTGGCGGCCGAGTTGGCCGGGCGTTTGCCGATCATCGCAGTGGGCGGTATTACCGAAGGCAAGCATGCAGCCGAGAAGATCGCGGCTGGCGCGAGCCTGGTGCAGCTGTACTCAGGCTTTATCTACAAGGGGCCGGCGCTGATTCGTCAGTCGGTGGATGCCATCGCGGCCTTACGCTGACGCTGACGGCTAACCGGCAGGTAATAAAAAGGGCTCCATAAAGGAGCCCCTGGGCCGAAGCCCGCCGCCCGGATGGGGCGCGCGTGGTTAAGTCATTACATATTCAGAGGTGGTGTGTCGGAATTTAATGCCCTGATTAGCCGACGGCGTGAAGTTCGTTGAGTCTGTGGATGCCCGCAGTGCCAGTCATACCGTCCCAGTTGTCGCCGCGTCCTTCTCGCCAGCCGTTGATCCAGGCTTGGCGTACCGACGGTAGAGTAAATGGGCAAAGCTCACGGGATTTTCCATGAACACCATATTGATATCCGCGTAAAAATGCTCTTTCCAACGGATCACGCTTAAGTCTTCTCATAGGGTGTTTCCCTCACTTGTTGACTGTCTAGATATCCTTCGGCCTTGTCCAAGGCCGGGCAGAGTTTTTCTGCCGTTGGTGGGCTCGCTGCCGGCGTGGCGAGCCGATGTGTCGGCGTCGTGACGGCGCCAACCTGTGTTGAGTTCTAACCAATAGGTCACATGGATTCAATGATCGTTTTGTCATAAGCACGTAACGATAACGATGCTATAGCCATAAGCTGGGATGGCTTTTCGTCCCTTTTATTGGGCAAAGCCAGCTATGATGTGCCCTGCAAAGAGAAAGGGTTTAATCCTTTAGTGAGAATTTCCGCCTGTTGCAGTCGGTTATTATTCGACGAAGGGTCAGATTATTTCTTTTTGTTGCGGATGTAATCGCTAAAAAGTTCTCTCTGCCCCGTCAACAAAGGCCCGAGGGCCCGTCAGACGGGGTGGAACGGCACATTCGTGCCACGCGAGCACTCTTCAAGAAAAGTGCTTGATTGAAAACCGAGCCGGCGATGCGTCGCCCGTTCATTTATTGCTGAAAAGCCTGGAATGCCCCATGTCGGACCGTTTTGAACTCTTCCTCACTTGCCCCAAAGGCCTCGAAGGCCTGCTGATCGAGGAAGCCGTCGGGCTTGGCCTTGAGGAAGCCCGCGAGCACACCTCGGCTGTGCGCGGCATGGCCGACATGGAAACCGCGTACCGCCTGTGCCTGTGGTCGCGCCTGGCCAACCGTGTGCTGCTGGTACTCAAGCGCTTCCCGATGAAGGATGCCGAGGACCTCTATCATGGCGTGCTGGATATCGAATGGGCCGACCACATGGTGCCCGATGGCAGCCTGGCGGTGGAGTTCAGCGGTCATGGCTCGGGCATCGACAACACCCACTTCGGCGCGCTGAAGGTCAAGGATGCAATCGTCGACAAGCTGCGCACCCCTACCGGCGAACGTCCGTCCATCGACAAGATCAACCCCGACCTGCGCATCCATCTGCGCCTGGACCGTGGCGAAGCGATCCTGTCCCTGGACCTGTCCGGCCACAGCCTGCACCAGCGCGGCTACCGCCTGCAGCAGGGCGCGGCACCGTTGAAGGAGAACCTGGCTGCGGCGATTTTGATCCGCGCCGGCTGGCCACGCATCGCTGCCGAAGGCGGCGCGTTGACTGACCCGATGTGCGGCGTCGGCACCTTCCTGGTCGAAGGCGCGATGATTGCCGCCGACATGGCCCCCAACCTCAACCGCGAACTGTGGGGCTTCACCACCTGGTTGGGCCACGTCCCGGCGCTGTGGAAGAAGCTGCACAGCGAGGCCGCCGAGCGCGCGGCCATCGGCATGAACAAACCGCCGTTGTGGGTACGCGGCTACGAAGCTGACCCACGCCTGATCCAGCCGGCACGCAACAACATCGAGCGCGCTGGCCTGAGCCATTGGATCAAGGTGTATCAGGGCGAAGTCGGCACCTTCGAGCCGCGCCCGGACCAGAACCAGAAAGGCCTGGTGATCTGCAACCCGCCCTACGGCGAGCGTCTGGGTGACGAAGCCAGCCTGTTGTACCTCTACCAGAACCTCGGCGAGCGCCTGCGCCAGGCGTGCATGGGCTGGGAAGCGGCGGTGTTCACCGGCGCGCCGGACCTGGGCAAGCGTATGGGCATCCGCAGTCACAAGCAGTATTCGTTCTGGAACGGTGCATTGCCGTGCAAATTGCTGCTGATCAAGGTCAATCCGGATCAGTTCGTCACTGGCGAGCGTCGCACTCCGGAACAGCGTCAGGCCGAGCGTGAGCAAGCGGCCTACGACCAGGCCCCTACCGAGCCGGTCGAGCGCCAGTACAACAAGAACGGCAACCCGATCAAGCCGGCCCCGGCACCCGTGGTGGAACAGGCACGCTTGAGCGAAGGCGGGCAGATGTTTGCCAACCGCCTGCAAAAGAACCTCAAGCTGTTGGGCAAATGGGCCAAGCGTGAAGGCGTGGATTGCTACCGTGTGTATGACGCTGACATGCCTGAATACTCCATGGCCATCGACCTGTACCACGATTGGGTGCATGTGCAGGAATACGCCGCGCCGAAATCCATCGACCCGGAAAAAGCCTCGGCCCGCATGTTCGATGCCCTGGCAGCGATTCCCCAGGCCCTTAACGTCGACAAGAGCCGCGTGGTGGTCAAGCGTCGTGAGCGCCAGAGCGGTACCAAGCAATACGAGCGCCAGAGCGCCCAGGGCAAATTCACCGAAGTCAGCGAAGGCGGCGTGAAGTTGCTGGTCAACCTCACCGACTACCTGGACACCGGCCTGTTCCTCGACCACCGCCCGATGCGCATGCGTATCCAGAAGGAAGCGGCGGGCAAGCGCTTCCTCAACCTGTATTGCTACACCGCCACCGCCAGTGTGCACGCCGCCAAGGGCGGTGCGCGCAGCACCACCAGCGTCGACCTGTCCAAGACTTACCTGGACTGGGCGCGTCGCAACTTCTCGCTTAACGGTTTCTCCGACAAAAACCGCCTGGAGCAGGGTGACGTGATGGCCTGGCTGGAAGCCAGCCGTGATGAGTTCGATATGATTTTCATCGACCCGCCAACCTTCTCCAACTCCAAGCGCATGGAGGGCATCTTCGACGTGCAGCGCGACCACGTGCAGTTGCTCGACCTGGCCATGGCCCGCCTGGCACCGGGTGGCGTGTTGTACTTCTCCAACAACTTCCGCAAGTTCCAGCTCGAAGACAACCTCAGTGAACGCTATGCGGTCGAGGAGATCAGCGACAAGACTATCGACCCGGATTTTGCGCGCAATGCGAAGATCCACCGGGCCTGGAAAATCACCGCACGCTGATTTTTCCCTGTAGGAGCGAGCTTGCTCGCGAAGATCGTCAACGATAACGCGGATATCCTGGATGAACGCGGTGCCTGTGAGTTTTTCGCGAGCAAGCTCGCTCCTACAGTAAGCTTCTGTGGCGAGGGAGCAAACTCCCTCGCCACAATAAGCCCGTTGACGGTTTTGCACTGGTCAAACCCATGACCGATGGCTATAACTTAAGCCCTAGCCAAAGTGACACCCCCGCACGCTGGCGTTGTGAGTGTTGCTTATGCCGATGCAAGCCGTCCGCCCGAAAATCCTTGGTTTTATCAGTGAGCAGGCATCGGCTTGGCTGGTGGCGTTGGTGGTGTTATTGGCCGGCAGCGCGCTGACGCTGATAGTCGCATGGGCGGCTGCCGACCTGTATCAGCAACAAGTGCGCCAGCGGTTCCAGTTACTGGTCAACGAACGCTATACCCGCATTCAAGAACGTTTTGAAGACCAGGAACAACGCCTGGGTAGCTTGCAGCGTTTTTTCGTCAACTCCGGCGACGTGTCCCGTGCCGAGTTCGACGGTTTCGCCCAACCGCTGTTGTTGAATGCCCGTGCCTATGCCTGGGCGCCGCGCATATTTCGCGAGCAACGCAGCCTGTTTGAACAGGACATTTCCCGCCAACGTGGCGTCCCTTTCAGCATCCGTGAACTGAACACTGTGGGTGAGTTGGCGCGCGCCGCCGAGCGCGATGAATACGTGCCGGTGCTCTACAGCCAGACGCAAAGCTTGCTGGGCTCGCCGTTGGGGTTTGACCTGCTGGCCCAGCCTCTGCGGCGCTCGGTGCTGGAACGCGCCCAACACAGCGGCAAGTTGGCGGTATCACAACCCATGCAATTAGTGGGCGTGGAGCCTGCTTATGCGGCAGGTGTACTGCTGGTGGCTCCCGTGAGCAAAGTTGCCGGTACCGAGCCCTACGGTTTTGTCATGGCGGTGATCAGCATGCGCCAGTTGGTTGCCGATGGCTTGCCCCGGTCGAACCGCGACAATCTGGTGATGCAGATCGTCGACACTTCCGACACTCAGCAACGGGTGTTGTATGAGTCCAGCAATGCCGTGGGCGACAGCGACTTAAGGGCAGCGCGCCGTCTCGCCCTGGGGGATCATGTCTATGCCCTGAGCCTGCGTGCGAGCGAAATATTCGACAAGTCCAACCATTCCTCGATGCGCGCCATCCTGGCCATGGGCGTGTTGCTCAGCGCCTTGCTCAGTGCGTTGCTCTACGTGCTGGTCAGCCAGCGTCAGCGAGCCCTGAAGCTGGTGGAGCAACGCACCGTGCAGTTACGCGCCCGAGAGCAGGAGTTGCGCGGTGCCCATGGGCAATTGCGCAGTGTGCTCAATGCAGCGACTCAAGTGGCCATCATCGCCACGGACTTGCGCGGTGTGATCAATACCTTCAATGCCGGCGCCGAACAGATGCTGGGCTTGAAAGCTGAGGAGGTGCTGGGCCACCTGACGCTGGAGAGCTTGCATGTGGGCGTGGAGCTCGAAGCGCGCGCGGGGCTTTTAAGCCTGGCGCTAGGCAAGCGTATTCCGCCGAGCCAGGCGATGCTGGTGGAAAGCCCGGACAGCCAGCATGAAGCCCGCGAGTGGACGCTGGTACGCAAGGACGGCAGCCAGTTGACAGTCAACATGCTCGCGACCGTGCTCTTGGATGACTATGGCTTGTGGGTCGGGTACCTGGCGATTTACCTGGACGTCACCCAACAAAAGCGCGCCTATGAGGCCTTGGCCGCCCGTGACCGCCTGCTGAAGAAACTCAGTGCGCATGTGCCGGGCGGGATCTTCCAGTTCACCCATGAGCCCCAGGATAATTGGCGCTTTATCTATGCCAGCGAAGGCATGCGCGATATCTATGAAATTGAACTGAGTGTGTTGCAGCAGGATGCGGGCAAGGTATTCGAGCGCATTCATCCTCTGGACGCCGAGCGCGTGCGCGCCTCGATACGCTTGTCGGCGCTGCAGCTGAGCCATTGGCGCGAAGAGTACCGTGTGCAATTACCCCAGCGCGGCTTGCGCTGGATTCGCGGCGAGGCTACGCCTGAGGAGTTACCGGGAGGTGGAACGCTTTGGCACGGTTATGTATCGGATATCTCCGACCTTAAACGGGTCGAGGAAGAACTGCGTGCGCTGTCGATCACCGATTCCCTGACGGGGATCTATAACCGTCGCTACTTCCAGGATCGTCTCAAGGGCGAGGTGCTTCGGCTTAATCGCAACTGCGGTGCGTTGTCGCTGATCATGCTTGATATCGATCACTTCAAGCGCATCAATGATCAGCACGGGCACGGGGTGGGCGACGCAGTGCTGCAGGAGTTGTGCAAGCGCATAGGCCAACGCGTACGCCGCACCGACGTGTTTTGCCGGCTGGGTGGGGAAGAGTTCGCGGTGCTGTGCCCCAATACTGATGGCACCCAGGCCTATAGCCTGGCGACTCAGTTGTGGCAGTCGTTGCGCGACACGTCGATGGAACAGGTGGGCATCGTCACCGCCAGCTTTGGCGTGGCCAGCTGGCGGATTGATGAAGATATCGACGGATTGCTGCTGCGCGCTGATTCGGCGGTGTACGTGGCCAAGCAGGCGGGCAGGGACAGGGTCGAGGCGTGTGGAAGTGGGCAAGCCCTAATGCCAGACGGTTTGTAGGAGCGAGATTGCTCGCGAAAAAACATCGGCGCCGCGTTTATTCAGGAGACACGCGTTATCGCTGAGGTTTTTCGCGAGCAAGCTCGCTCCTACAGGGTAGTGTGATGCTTTAGAGAACCGGCGCGGCGGCAACGGCCTTCGGCTGGCGATACAGGTCCAGCAGCACCTGGTCCAGCACCGACGAGGCGCCCCACGGTTTGTTGTCATTGAGGATCGCCACCACCGCCCAGGTATTGCCGTTGTTGTCGCGGCTGTACCCGGCAATGGCACGCACGGTATTCAATGTGCCGGTCTTCACATGGGCTTCGCCGCGCATGGCGGTGGTCTTCAGGCGTCTGCGCATCGTGCCGTCGGTGCCGGCGATTGGCATCGAGCTGATGTACTCCGCCGCATAGGGGCTTCTCCAGGCCGCTTGCAGCATGGCCGCCATTTCGCGGGCGCTGACCCGTTCGGCGCGGGACAGGCCAGAGCCGTTTTCCATCACCAGGTGCGGCGCGGTGATGCCTTTCTTCGCCAGCCACTGGCGCACGACGCGTTGCGCGGCCTTGGCATCGTCTCCATCGGCATCGTTGCGAAACTGCGCGCCCAGGCTCAGGAACAACTGCTGGGCCATGGTGTTGTTGCTGTACTTGTTGATGTCGCGGATGATTTCCGCCAGGTCCGGTGAGAACGCACGGGCCAGCACCTTGGCGTCCTTGGGCACCGGCGCCTGGATATCACGGCCCTGGATGGTGCCGCCCAATTCCTTCCAGATTGCACGCACGGCACCGGCGGTGTAAGTGGCGTGGTCAAGCAGCGACAGGTAAGTCTGCGAGCTGCAGCCATCGGCCAGTTGGCCGCTGACAGTCACGGTCACACTGCCGTCGGCGGCAGTCACGGGGCTGTAGCGCACATCACCGGTGCACTGCTTGGCGTTGGTGACCTTCACTTGGTTATCTATACGAATGCTGGCAATCGGCGGCTCAACCGACACGATCACCCGCCCCGAATCGTTGCGGGTCACGAAGCGCAGGGCCTTGAGGTTGACCAGCAGGGCATCGGGCTTGACCAGGAACGGCTTGTTTTCGTCATTGCCGTCGTCGTTGAACTCAGGCAATTGCGGCTGGTTGAAGAAGTTGCGGTCCAGTACCAGGTCGCCAGTGACTTGCTGCACGCCGTTGGCGCGCAGGTCGCGCATCAGCAGCCAGAGTTTTTCCATGTTCAGCTTGGGGTCGCCACCGCCCTTGAGGTACAGGTTGCCGCGCAACACGCCGCCGCTGAGGGTGCCGTCGGTGTAGAACTCGGTCTTCCACTGGTGGTTGGGGCCGAGCATTTCCAGGGCCGCGTAGGTGGTGACCAGCTTCATGGTAGAGGCCGGGTTCACTGAGACATCGGCGTTGAAGACGGTGGGTGTGCCGGGGCCGTTCAGTGGCAGCATCACCAGGGACAGCGCGGTGTTTTGCAGCTTGGCTTTCTGCAGGGCCTGGGCAACGCTGGGCGGCAGGGTGGTATTAATAGGGGCAGCAGTGGCACAGAAGGCCAGTGGCAAGAGGAAACCGGCGACTAACACTGAACGTAAAGATTTGATCATAAGAGGTAAAACCCTACTGCTGAGGAGGGTGAAAAGGTGAGGGGTATGAAAGAAAATCCCTCAATGGTCACGAAAGTGTCGGCATTATGCCCCAAGCTGGAACCACTTGTAGCTCAACGATAGCTGCTAATCGCGGTTTTTTTGTCGGCAATTGCCCGCCCGTCCCAGAGAGTCGGGCAATTGCCGCCTTAAACTGCTAAAGTGCCGCCCGTTATTACTTATGAGGATTGTTCCAATGGCGACTAACCGTTCCCAGCGTCTGCGCAAAAAACTGTGCGTTGATGAATTTCAAGAGCTGGGTTTCGAACTGAACCTGGACTTCAACGAAGGCCTGAGTGAAGAAGCTATCGACGCTTTCCTCGAAGCATTCATCAAAGAAGCCATGGAAGCCAACGGCCTGGGCTATGTCGGCGGCGACGACTACGGTCTGGTTTGCCTGCAGAAGCGTGGCTCGGTTTCCGAAGAGCAGCGCGCTGCTGTTGAAGCCTGGCTGAAAACCCGTTCCGAGCTGACCAAGGCTGAAGTCAGCCCGCTGCTGGACGTGTGGTATCCGGAAAAGCCGATCAACGCGGCCAAGTGATACTAAAAAAAACGGCGACCTGAGCAGACTGTGTGAAAACCTAGCAATCTGCCGGCCGGTTAAAGAAAATGCCCGTATCGCAAGATACGGGCATTTTGCTTATGCGCTATATCCAAGGTGAAGACCGCTCCCAGAGCGCTCTGTTTCCACTTTCGTTGGACGAACTTATCCCCGATGACCATCTGGTTCGGGTGATCGAGGCCTACATTTCCCTGCTGGACCTTGAGCAGTTGGGTTTCGACAAAGCCAGACCCAAGGCCACGGGACGCCCTTCGTACGATCCTGCCGATCTGCTCAAACTCTATCTGTACGGCTATTTCCAGCGTATTCGCTCGTCGCGACGACTCGAGGCCGAGTGTCAGCGCAACGTTGAAGTCATGTGGCTGTTGGGCCGACTGGCCCCTGACTTCAAAACCATCGCTGATTTTCGCCGCGACAACAGTGCGGCGTTCAGCGCCACCTGCCGCGCCTTTGTTCAGTTTTGCCGACACGCTGGCCTGATTGCTGGCGAGCTGGTGGCCATCGATGGCAGCAAGTTTCAGGCGGTGGCTTCGAATCGAAAGCACATGACGCCGAAAAAGCTCAAACACCAGGAAGCGGCGCTCGAGAAGCGCATTGAACGCTATTTGGCGCAGCTCGATGAGGCGGATCGTGGCGAGGAAGGGGAATCCATTGACCGCTCGGCGGTGCAGGCGACGCTTCGGGAGTTGCAGGTAAAAAAGGCCAATAACCAGACCTGCCAACTGCTCATGGAAGCTCAAGGTCTGGTTCAACACATTGTGGGCGAGTCCGATGCGCAAAAAATGCGCACGCCTTCTGGCAAGTTCGTGGCGTACAACATCCAAAGCGCCGTGGACGCTGAACATTGTCTGATTCTGCACCACGAGGTAACTCAGGATGGCTCTGATCGGCAGCAGCTTGAGCCAATGGCAAAAGCTGCTAAAACCGAGCTGAATCAATCGCAATTAAGCGTCACGGCCGATGCCGGCTACTCCAATGGCGAACAGTTTCAAGCCTGTGAAGATGTCGGCATCATGGCCTTCGTACCGCCTAATCGCTCGGTCAACAATCAAGGTGACGGTACTGAGTTTTTTGATCGCACGGACTTCAAGTACGAGGAACAACGCGACGCTTATCAATGCCCTGGCGGTAAATGGCTAACACTTAAGCAGATGAACAAAAGCAATCGGATTTATCAGGCGACTATCGCCGATTGTGGCGTTTGTCCGTTAAAAAGCCGCTGTACCAAAACGAGCCGCCGCCACCTCACGCGCCATGCTCATGAAGCCGCTTTTGAACGGATGGAGCAGCGAATGCGGGCCCATCCCGAGATGATGGCTAGCCGACGATCTATCGTCGAACACCCCTTCGGCAATCTCAAGCAATGGCTATTTGGCAATGGCCGGTTCTTGCTACGACAGCTGAAAGGCGCCAGAGCCGAAATGGCACTGGCGGTACAAGCCTACAACCTGAAAAGGGCGATCAAGGTGCTCGGAGCACAAAAGCTGATGGCGTTGATGGGCTGAGAGGCCCATTATTTTTCAGATTTCAGAAAAGCCAATGCCCCGACAAGTCGGGGCATTGGCTTTTAAACAGCGGCAGACTGCGTTTTCACACAGTCTGCTGAGGGTCGCCGTTTTTTTATGCCTTGCGCCAATTCAGAATCAGCAACGTCAGCACCCCCGCCACAATCCCCCAGAACGCCGAACCGATGGAAAACAACGTCAAGCCTGACGCCGTGACCATAAAGGTGATCAGCGCCGCTTCCCGTTCTTTCGGCTCATTCATGGCAATACTCAGGCCGTTGATGATTGAGCCAAACAGCGCCAGGGCTGCAATCGACAGTACCAATTCCTTTGGCAGCGCTGCGAACAGTGCCGCCAACGTGGCGCCGAATACCCCGGCAATCCCGTAGAACACCCCGCACCACACCGCTGCGGTGTAGCGCTTGTTGCGGTCTTCATGGGCATGGGGCCCGGTGCAGATCGCCGCGCTGATGGCCGCCAGGTTGATACCGTGGGAGCCGAACGGTGCCAGCACCAGCGAGGCCAGGCCGGTGGTGGTGATCAGCGGCGACGCCGGCACGTTGTAGCCGTCGGCCCGCAGCACGGCAACGCCGGGCATGTTCTGCGAGGTCATGGCCACCACGAACAATGGAATGCCGATGCTGATGGTCGCCGCCAGTGAGAAGTGCGGCGTGGTCCACACCGGGGTCGCCACTTCCAGGTGGAAGCCGCTGAAATCCAACAACCCCATCAACCCAGACAGCGCGGTGCCAATCAGCAACGCGGCGAGCACGGCATAACGCGGGGACAGACGCTTGATGACCAGATAGGTGAAAAACATCCCCAGCACCAGTCCGGTACGATGCTGCGCGGCGACAAAAATCTCGCTGCCGATCTTGAACAGGATTCCCGCCAGCAGTGCCGCCGCCAGCGACGCCGGGATCCGCTTGACCAGCTTTTCAAAGCTGCCGGTCAACCCGCAAATCGTTACCAGCACCGCGCAGGTGATGTAGGCGCCAATGGCCTCGCCATAACTCACGCCGCCTAAACTTGTGATCAACAGCGCCGCGCCGGGTGTGGACCAGGCGATGGTGATAGGCGTGCGATAGCGCAACGACAGGCCGATGCTGCACACCGCCATGCCGATGGAAATCGCCCAGATCCACGAGGAAATCTGCGCCGTGGTCAAGCCGGCGGCCTGGCCGGCCTGGAACATCAGCACCAGGGAACTGGTGTAGCCGGTCATCATGGCGATAAAGCCGGCGACGACGGCCGACGCGGAAGTATCGGCCAGCGGGCGCAAGGGCGCTTGGGTGGCATCGGTCATGGAGCGATGATCCTTGTGTCAGGCTTCCTGTAGGAGCGAGCTTGCTCGCGAAAAACGTCAACGATAACGCGGGCTACCTGAATAACCGTGGCGCTCTCAGGTTTTTCGCGAGCAAGCTCGCTCCTACAAAGAGGGCGTGGGAAATCGTGGAATCAAGCCTAAACTCAAACGTAACGAGTCATTGCAATACAGCCGGGGCCGCAAACAGCCGTACAGTGTGTTGGCGCATCGGGTTGTGTACAATGTGCACTGTTTTTAGGTGATACTTGCCAGCGAACCTTTGTTGCCGTATTACCGTTATTTCGCCGCCGTTCTCCCTACCCGAGTGCCCATGAACGAACAGTTGCAACCTCTCAAGAAACAACCGCGAGCCGGCAAGGCCGGTCGCAGCGGAACCCAGGACGATATCGTCTACGCGCATATTTTCGAGGCGATCCTCGAACAACGCCTGGCGCCCGGAACCAAATTGAGTGAAGAGGCACTGGGCGAGATCTTCGGCGTGAGCCGCACCATCATCCGCCGTGCGCTGTCGCGCCTGGCCCATGAAGGCGTGGTGCTGCTGCGGCCCAATCGCGGCGCGGTGGTTGCCAGCCCAAGCGTGGAAGAAGCGCGCCAGGTATTCATGGCCCGGCGCCTGGTGGAGCGGGCGATCACTGAATTGGCGGTGCAGCACGCCACAGCCGAGCAGTTGGCCGAGTTGCGCCAGATGGTCAACGACGAGCGCGACAGCTTTTCCCGTGGCGATCGCGGTGCGGGTATCCGCCTTTCGGGCGAATTCCACCTGAAACTGGCCGAGGCAGCAAAGAACGCGCCGCTGATCAGCTTCCAACGCAGCCTGGTGTCCCAGACCTCATTGATCATCGCCCAGTACGAAAGTGGCAACCGCTCGCACTGCTCCTACGATGAACACACCCAGTTGATCGACGCGATCGAAGCCCGCGATGCGGTGCTGGCGGTGAACCTGATGATGCATCACATGGACCACATCGACAGCAAGCTCAACCTCGATGAGGAAAGCGCGTCGGATGACCTGCATGCGGTGTTCTCGCACCTTTTACAGACCAAGAAGCCAGGGCGCCCGTCGGTAAAACTCTAATCTCCCTGATTCACTCGGAAAATGGAGGGCTTGCTCGATAGCAGAGTGACAGTAGCAGATAGGCTGACTGACACACCGCTATCGGGAGCAAGCCCCTCCCACATTGGTTTTGTGCTGTGGCTGGAATCAGCGTTGATGCACCAACTGCCCAGCCGCATAGGTCTGCAACACCGCTCGATCATCCCCCAGTGTCATCAGCACAAACAACGTCTCGGCAATATTATTGGCCTGCTTCAAGCGATAGCTGAGCAGCGGCGTGGCGTTGTAGTCCAGCACCAAAAAGTCCGCATCCGTGCCCGGCTGCAACGTGCCGATCTTGTCTTCCAGGCGCAACGCCCGCGCACCACCCAGTGTCGCCAGGTACAGCGACTTGAACGGGCTTAACCGTGCGCCCTGCAACTGCATGACCTTGTAGGCTTCATTCAGGGTTTGCAGGAGCGAAAAGCTGGTACCGCCACCCACATCGGTGCCCAGGCCTACGTTGAGTTTGTGTTTTTCCGCCATCGGCAGGTTGAACAAACCACTGCCGAGAAAGAGGTTCGACGTCGGGCAGAATGCGACCGCCGAGCCGGCCTCTGCCAAGCGTGCGCACTCGTCATCACACAGGTGCACGCCGTGGGCAAATACCGAGCGCTCGCCCAGCAGTTTGTAGTGGTCGTACACATCCAGGTAGCCGCTGCGCTCCGGGAACAGTTCCTTCACCCACTCGACTTCCTGCTTGTTCTCGCTGATGTGGGTCTGCATGTACAGGTCCGGGTATTCCCCCAGCAGTTTCCCGGCCAGCGTCAATTGTTCCGGCGTGCTGGTCGGGGCGAAGCGAGGCGTCACCGCATAGTGCAAGCGGCCCTTGCCGTGCCAGCGTTCGATCAGCGCCTTGCTTTCCTGGTAGCCGGATTCAGGCGTATCAGTCAGATAGTCCGGCGCGTTGCGGTCCATCATCACCTTGCCGGCGATCATGCGCAGGTCGAGTTTTTCGGCGGCTTCAAAGAATGCGTTCACCGACTGGGGGTGCACGCTGCCGAATACCAACGCAGTGGTGGTGCCGTTGCGCAGCAGTTCCTTGATGAAGATATCCGCGACTTCTTCGGCGTGGGCCTTGTCGGCGAACTGGCTTTCACACGGGAAGGTGTAGGTGTTGAGCCAATCCAGCAGTTGCTCGCCATAGGCACCGACCATGCCGGTCTGCGGCAGGTGGATATGGGTGTCGATCAGGCCGGGGGTGATCAGCGCGTCCTGGTAGTGGGTGATGTCGATATCGGCAGGCAAGCTCGGCAGCAGATCGCTGGCGTGACCGAGCGCGCTGATCTGGCCATTGTCGATCACCAGCAGGCCATCTTCGAAATACTCGTAGGAGGCTTCGATGCCAACCACGGCAGGGTCGTCGATGCTGTGCAGGATGGCGGCACGGTAGGCTTTGCGAGTCAAAGGCATGGTTATCTCAACTTAGATAGCTTGGCTGCGGCGCGAAGCCGGCAGCAATTTGGCAATGGGTTCGGCGCCGGCAGTGTGCTGGCCGAAATTGGCGTTATAGGTGGCGATGATTTCGCCGGCGATGGAAATGGCGATCTCCACCGGCAACTTGCCCTTCACCTCGGTGAGGCCCATAGGGCAGCGCATGCGTTGCAGCTGCGCGGTGTCGAAGCCGCGGTCACGCAGGCGGTGTTCGAATTTCACGCGCTTGGTCTTCGAGCCGATCAGGCCGAAGTAGGCGAAGTCATTGCGCTTGAGCAGGGCGGCAGTCAGTTCCAGGTCCAGCGAGTGATTGTGGGTCATGACGATGCAGTAACTACCCGCTGGCAGGTCGGCAATTTCATCGATCGGCTCTTCGCTGACGATTTTACGCACGCCTTGGGGGATATTCTCTGGGAATTCCTGATCGCGGGAGTCGATCCAGCGCACCCGGCACGGCAGGTTCGCCAGTAACGGCACCAGCGCACGACCGACGTGGCCGGCACCGAATACCGCAATCTGCGCCTGCACCTGGCCCATGGGTTCGAACAGCAGCACGGTCACGCCACCACAGCACTGGCCGAGGCTGGCACCGAGGCTGAAGCGCTCCAGATGGGTGTTCTGCTGGCCGCGGGCGAGCATGTCGCGGGCGAGCTGCATCGCCTTGTATTCCAGGTGCCCACCGCCGATGGTGTCGAAGGTATGGGCGGCGCTGATGACCATCTTGGAGCCGGCATTACGCGGCGTGGAGCCGAGCTCTTCGATGATGGTCACCAGGACGCAAGGTTCGCCCTGGTCTTGCAAGGTGGCGAGGGCGCTGATCCAGTTGTTCATGTTCACCTCAACATTACTGTTGTCAGTTCGGTCGTCATCGGGAGCAAGCCCCCTCCCACATTTGCTCTGTGAATACCTTCAAATGTGGGAGGGGGCTTGCTCCCGATGGCAGCGCCGCGGTCTAGAGCGAAGCCATCTCAGTTTCAGCCTCAATGGCCTTCACCGCCTGAACCTGCCGCATCTGCTCACACCCCCACAACACCCGCTCCGGCGTCGCCGGCGCATCGATCTTCGGCTGCTGGCGATAGTCAGCCAAACTCGCCACCGCATCCTTGATCGCGCACCACGAAGCAATCCCGAGCATGAACGGCGGCTCACCCACGGCCTTGGAGTGGAACACCGTGTCTTCCGGGTTCTTGCGGTTTTCCACCAGCTTGACCCGCAGGTCCAGCGGCATGTCCGCTACGGCGGGGATCTTGTAGCTGGCCGGGCCGTTGGTCATCAGCTTGCCCTTGTCGTTCCACACCAGCTCTTCCATGGTCAGCCAGCCCATGCCCTGGATAAAGCCGCCTTCGACCTGGCCGATGTCGATAGCCGGGTTAAGCGAGGCGCCCACGTCGTGGAGGATGTCGGTGCGCAGCATCTTGTATTCGCCGGTCAGGGTGTCGACGATCACTTCACAACAGGCGGCGCCGAAGGCGTAGTAGTAGAACGGCCGGCCCCGCGCCTGACTGCGGTCGTAGAAGATTTTCGGGGTCTTGTAGAAGCCGGTGCTCGACAGCGAGACCTGGGCGAAATACGCCTGCTGGATCAACGCTTCGAACGTCAGGATCTGCTCGCGTATGCGCACATGGCCGTTGCGGAACTCCACGTCCGCTTCGCTGACGTCGTACTTGCGCGCGGCAAATTCCACCAGGCGCTGCTTGATGGTCTCAGCGGCATTCTGCGCCGCCTTGCCGTTAAGGTCCGCACCGCTGGAAGCGGCAGTGGGCGAGGTGTTGGGCACCTTGTCGGTGTTGGTGGCAGTGATCTGTACGCGATCGATGTCCACCTGGAACACTTCAGCCACCACCTGGGCGACCTTGGTGTTCAAGCCCTGGCCCATCTCGGTGCCGCCGTGGTTCAAGTGGATGCTGCCGTCGGTGTAGATATGGATCAACGCACCGGCCTGGTTGAGGAAGCTGGCGGTAAAGGAAATGCCGAATTTCACCGGGGTCAGCGCCAGGCCCTTTTTCAGGATCGGGCTGTGGGCGTTGTACAGGCGAATCGCGTCGCGGCGCTCGGCATACTGGCTGCTGGCTTCAAGCTCGGCGGTCATCTCTTCGAGCATATTGTGTTCGACGGTCTGGTAGTAATGGGTGACGTTGCGCTCGGTCTTGCCGTAGTAATTGGCCTTGCGCACCACCAACGGATCAAGGGCCAGATGGCGAGCGATGGCGTCCATCACTTCCTCGATGGCGACCATGCCCTGGGGACCGCCGAAGCCGCGGTAGGCGGTGTTGGACGCGGTGTTGGTCTTGCAGCGATGGCCATTGACCGTGGCATCGCCCAGGTAATACGAGTTGTCGGCGTGGAACATGGCGCGGTCGACAATCGAATTGGACAGGTCCGGCGAGCAGCCGCAGTTACCCGCCAGTTCCAGGTTGATGCCGTGCAGGCGACCGCTGTCGTCGAAGCCCACGTCGTATTCGATATAGAAGGGGTGGCGCTTGCCGGTCATCAGCATGTCTTCGACCCGCGGCAGGCGCATCTTGGTCGGCTGACCAGTGAGGCGCGCCACCACCGCGCACAGGCATGCGGGGCTGGCGGCCTGGGTTTCCTTGCCGCCAAAACCGCCGCCCATGCGGCGCATGTCGACCACGATCTTGTTCATCGACACGTCGAGTACTTCGGCTACCAGCTTCTGCACTTCGGTGGGGTTTTGCGTGGAGCAGTAGACGATCATGCCGCCGTCTTCGGTGGGCATGACCGAGGAGATCTGGGTTTCCAGATAGAAGTGTTCCTGGCCGCCGATGTGCAGGGTGCCCTGGATACGGTGCTTGGCGCTCGCCAGCGCCGCGGCCGAGTCACCGCGCTGGTGGGTGTGGCTGTCGAGCACGAAATGCTTGTTGCGAAAGGCCTCGACTACATCCAGTACCGGCTCCAGATCTTCGTATTCGATCACGGCGGCCATCGCCGCCTTGCGGGCAGTCTCCAGGTCGCGGGCCGCCACGGCCAGCACCACCTGGCCTACGAACTGCACGGTGTCGATGGCCAGCAACGGGTCGCCGGGCATCAATGGGCCGATGTCTTTCAGGCCCGGTACGTCTTCATGGGTGATGACAATGCGCACGCCATCAAAGGCATAGCAGGGCGCAGTGTCGATGCTGAGGATGCGGGCGTGGGCACGGTCGGACAGGCGCGCATACAGGTGCAACTGGTTGGGAAATTCCAGGCGGTCATCGATGTACTGCGCTTCGCCGCTGACGTGTTTGGCGGCGCTGTCATGCTTGACGCTGCGGCCGACCCCGGAGGTCAAGTCCTGGGCAAACAGCTCGGCCAGTTCGGCCTGGGTCTTTACGACGGCGTGATGGTTAGACATAAGCGGTCACCCGAGTCTCGATGTGCGGCGTTTGCAGCTCGATGAAGTATTTGCGCAGCAGGTTCTGCGCGCTGAGCAGGCGGTATTCCTTGCTGGCGCGGAAGTCCGACAGTGGGGTGAAATCCTCGGCCAGGGCGGCGCAGGCTTTTTCCACGGTGGCGCTGTTCCAGGTAGCGCCCACCAACGCGGCTTCGCAGCTTTTTGCGCGTTTTGGCGTGGCGGCCATGCCGCCGAAGGCAACGCGGGCTTCGCTGATTACCCCATTGTCGATCTTCAAGTTGAACGCGGCGCAGACTGCGGAAATATCATCGTCCAGTCGCTTGGACACCTTATAGGCACGAAACAGCGCATGGCCCTTGGGTACGATGATCTTCTCGATGAACTCGCTGTCCTGGCGGGCGGTGACGCGGTAATCGATGAAATAGTCTTCCAGTGCCAGGGTGCGGCGGGTGTTGCCTTTGCACAGGACGATCTGCGCACCCAGGGCAATCAGCAGCGGTGGCGAATCACCAATCGGCGAGGCGTTGCCGATATTGCCGCCCAGGGTGCCCTGGTTGCGGATCTGCAGGGAGGCGAAGCGGTGCAACAGCTCGCCAAAGTCCGGGTAGTGGTGATGCAGCGCGGCGTAGCAATCGGAGAGGGCCGTGGCCGCGCCGATTTCCAGGCGGTCGTCGAAATCTTCGATGCGCTTCATTTCTTCAATGTTACCGACGTAGATCATCACCGGCAGGGTGCGATGGAACTGGGTGACTTCCAGCGCCAGGTCGGTGCCGCCGGCCAGCAGGCGGGCTTGGGGGTAGGCATCGTAGAGGTCAGCCAGGTCGGCGACGGTCAGCGGCACCAGGCAGCGTTTGTCGCCGCTGTTGAGTTCGCCGGTCTGGGTTGGTGCGATGCTTTTGAGACGTGCAATGGTGTCGGCCTGGCGACTGTCGAACTGGTCCTGGGGCTTGTTGCAGCAGGCTTGTTCGGCGGCGGCGAGGATCGGGCGATAACCGGTGCAGCGGCACAGGTTGCCGGCCAGGGCTTCATGGGCTTTCTGGCTGTCGGGGGCATCGCTGTTCTTTTGCAGGGCAAACAGCGACATGACGAAACCCGGGGTGCAAAAGCCGCACTGCGAGCCGTGGCACTCGACCATGGCCTGTTGCACGCTGTGCAGCTGGCCCTGGTGCTTGAGGTCTTCGACGCTGATCAGTTGCTTGCCGTGCAACGACGACACAAAGGTCAGGCAGGAATTGAGGCTGCGATAACGAATCTGCTCGGCACCCTGATCGTTGGTGTGCAATTCGCCGACCACCACGGTGCACGCACCGCAGTCGCCGCTGGCGCAGCCTTCCTTGGTACCGGGCTTGCCCACATGCTCACGCAGATAGTTGAGCACGGTCAGGTTGGGGTCCAGGGCGTGCTCACTACGGAGTTCCTGGTTGAGTAAAAACTGGATCACGGAAGGCCTCGCAGACTCATTATTGTTGTTAACCGCTTTGCGCCGAATCTAGTCATGTCTGACTTTTCGGTCAATGTTTTTCTGACTTAAGGGTCAAGAAAATGCGGTCGCAACACTTTCAATTATGGTTCAGTCTTCTGGAACCGGTGTTTTGGACGGCGTGCAGGCTTTGCACGTTGCTTATTTCATGCCAAATTCGCCACGGTGGGCGTAGCGCCATCAGCGGGTCAATGCGCTACACTGCCGCGCTTGTACCGATAGAAGATTTTGAAGGGAAAACATGACGTTCAAGGCGCCGGACAGTCTCGCCGAGCAAATTGCTCACCACCTCGCCGAACGTATCATTCGCGGCGATCTCAAGCCTGGGGAGCGGATCCAGGAACAGAAGGTCACGCTGGCGCTCAACGTCAGCCGTGGTTCCGTGCGTGAAGCCTTGCTGATCCTCGAACGTCGCCACCTGATCGCGATACTGCCGCGCCGTGGTGCCCATGTCACCGAGCTCACCGCGCACAAGGTGCAGAGCCTGTGTACGTTGATGGGCGAGATGTACATCCTGCTCGGTAACGCAGTAGCCGAAGGCTGGCAAACCCAGGCCGACATGGCGCCGTTCCTGCAGATCCAGCAACGGCTGAAAGCCAGTTTCGAGCGTGAAGATATCCGCGCCTTCGTCGAAGAAAGCTTCAATGTGATGCGCGCCGCCTACCCCTTCGCCAACAATCCGTATCTGCAGGAAACCGTCGAAAACCTGCAACCGGCGATGAACCGCGCTTATTACCTGGCCCTGGACCAACGCAAGGCGTCCATGAGCGAATACCTGGCGCTGTTCGAGCAATTGCTGGCTGCCGTACTGGCCCGTGATCTGGTGCAAATTCGCCTGGTGCTGTCGGCTTACTGCGAGCGCAGCAGCTCGCTGGTCATCGCTGCGCTGGCGGACGCCTAGACGTGCGGCTCAAGTGCATCAAGTTGGCGGGGTTCAAATCCTTCGTCGACCCCACTACGGTGAACTTCCCCAGCAACATGGCGGCAGTGGTGGGGCCCAATGGCTGCGGCAAGTCGAATATCATCGACGCCGTACGCTGGGTGATGGGCGAGAGCTCGGCAAAAAACCTGCGCGGCGAGTCGATGACCGACGTCATCTTCAATGGCTCCACCAGCCGCAAGCCGGTGAGCCAGGCCAGCATCGAGCTGGTGTTCGATAACTCCGACGGCACTCTGGTCGGTGAGTACGCGGCCTATGCGGAAATCTCGATCCGCCGCAAAGTCACCCGCGACAGCCAGAACAGCTACTTCCTCAACGGCACCAAGTGCCGTCGTCGCGACATCACCGACATCTTCCTCGGCACAGGCCTGGGCCCGCGCAGTTATTCGATCATCGAACAGGGCATGATCTCCAAGCTGATCGAAGCCAAGCCCGAAGACCTGCGCAATTTTATCGAAGAAGCGGCGGGTATCTCCAAGTACAAGGAGCGTCGTCGCGAGACCGAAAACCGCATCCGCCGCACCCATGAAAACCTCGCCCGCCTGACTGACCTGCGCGAAGAGCTGGAGCGCCAGTTGGAGCGCCTGCACCGCCAGGCCCAGGCCGCCGAAAAGTATCAGGAATACAAGGGCGAAGAGCGCCAGCTCAAGGCGCAACTCTCGGCCCTGCGCTGGCAGGCGCTGAATGACCAGGTGGGCCAGCGCGAAGCGATCATTGGCACCCAGGAAATCAGCTTCGAAGCGCTGGTGGCCGAGCAGCGCAACGCCGACGCCAGCATCGAGCGCCTGCGTGACGGCCACCATGAACTCTCCGAACGCTTCAATCTGGTGCAGGGCCGTTTCTATTCAGTGGGCGGCGATATCGCCCGGGTCGAGCAGAGCATCCAGCACGGCCAGCAGCGCCTGCGCCAGTTGCAGGATGACCTGAAGGAAGCCGAACGCGCGCGCCTGGAAACCGAATCGCACCTGGGCCATGACCGCACCTTGCTGCTGACCCTCGGCGAAGAGCTGGACATGCTCACCCCCGAGCAGGAAATCACCAACGCTGCCGCCGAAGAAGCCGCCGCCGCCCTGGAAGAAGCCGAAACCACCATGCACGGCTGGCAGGAGCAGTGGGACGCCTTCAACCTGAAATCGGCCGAGCCACGCCGCCAGGCCGAGGTGCAGCAGTCGCGCATCCAGCAGCTGGAAACCAGCATGGAACGCCTGGCCGAGCGCCAGCGCCGTCTGCAGGAAGAGCGCGTATTGCTCGCCGCCGACCCGGAAGACGCGGCGATCATGCAGTTAAGCGAGCAACTGGCCGAAAGCGAAATGACCCTCGAAGAGCTGGAGGCCAGCGAAGAACAGCAAGTGGAGCGCCTGGAGCAATTGCGTCAGCAATTGCACACGGCGACCCAGGCGCAGCAACAGGCCCAGGGGGATTTGCAGCGTCTCAATGGTCGCCTGGCATCCCTTGAAGCGCTCCAGCAAGCCGCGTTGGACCCTGGCACAGGCACGGCCGAATGGCTGCGCGACCAGCACTTGGCCGAGCGTCCGCGCCTGGCCGAAGGCTTGAAGGTAGAGGCCGGTTGGGAGCTGGCGGTGGAAACCGTTTTGGGCGCCGATTTGCAAGCCGTGCTGGTGGACGATTATGGCGGCTTTGACCTGGCCGGCTTTGCCCAGGGCGACTTGCGCCTGCTCAGCCCTGCGACCGATGGCGCGCGGGTGCCGGGCAGCCTGCTGGACAAGGTTGAGGCGGCGATCGACTTGTCGCCGTGGCTGGGCCAGGTCAAGCCGGTTGAGTCACTTGAGCAGGCCCTGGCCCAGCGCGGCCAGTTGACGGCCGGCGAAAGCCTGATCAGCCGCGACGGTTATTGGATCGGACGCCATTTCCTGCGGGTACGCCGGGCCAGTGAAGCCGAAAGCGGTGTATTGGCCCGAGGCCAGGAAATTGTCAATTTGACCGCCGAGCGTGAGGAGCGCGAAGCCACCCTCGAAAGCCTGGAAACCGAACTGCAAACCCTGCGCGCCACCCAGCGCCAGCAGGAGACCGGTCGCGAACACCTGCGCCGGCTGTTGCAGGACGAAGCGCGCCAGCAGGGCGAATTGAAAGCCCAACTGTCGGCGAGCAAGGCCAAGGTCGAACAACTGACCCTGCGCCGCACCCGCCTCGATGAAGAAGTGGCCGAAATGGGCGAGCAGCGCGCCCTGGAACACGAGCAGATCGGCGAAGCACGCCTGCAATTGCAGGAAGCCCTCGACAGCATGGCCCTGGACACCGAGCAGCGCGAGTTGCTGCTGGCCCAGCGCGACAGCCTGCGCGAGCGCCTCGACCGCGTACGCCAGGAAGCGCGCCAGCACAAGGATCACGCCCACCAGTTGGCAGTGCGCCTCGGCTCGTTGCGCGCCCAGCACGACTCCACGCGTCAGGCCCTCGAGCGCCTGGAGATGCAGTCCGAACGCCTGACCGAAAAGCGCGAGCAACTGAGCCTGAACCTGGAGGAGGGCGAGGCGCCACTGGAAGAGCTGCGCCTCAAGCTCGAAGAGTTGCTCGATAAGCGCATGACCGTCGACGAAGAACTCAAGACCGCGCAGATCGCTCTCGAAGATGCCGACCGCGAACTGCGCGATGCTGAAAAGCGCCGCACCATGGCCGAGCAGCAATCCCAGTTGATCCGCGGCCAGCTCGAACAACAGCGCATGGAATGGCAGGCCCTGACTGTGCGGCGCAAGACCTTGCAGGACCAGTTGCTTGAAGACGGCTATGACCTGCACGGCGTGCTCAACACCCTGACTGCCCAGGCCAACGAGAAAGACGCCGAAGAAGAACTTGAGCGGATTGCCGCACGCATCCAACGCCTGGGCGCGATCAACCTCGCGGCCATCGATGAGTACCAGCAGCAGTCCGAGCGCAAACGTTACCTGGATGCCCAGGACGCCGATCTGGTGGAAGCCCTGGACACCCTGGAAAACGTGATCCGCAAGATCGACAAGGAAACCCGCAACCGCTTCAAAGATACCTTTGATCAGATTAATGGCGGTTTACAGGCGTTATTCCCAAAAGTTTTCGGTGGTGGCAGCGCTTACTTGGAACTGACGGGCGAAGATCTACTCGATACAGGGGTAACGATCATGGCGCGGCCTCCGGGCAAGAAGAACAGCACCATCCATTTGTTGTCCGGCGGCGAAAAGGCGCTGACCGCATTGGCCCTGGTATTTGCCATCTTCAAGTTGAACCCGGCGCCGTTCTGCATGCTCGACGAAGTGGATGCGCCGCTGGATGACGCTAACGTGGGACGCTACGCTCGGTTGGTCAAAGAGATGTCCCAGACCGTGCAGTTCATCTATATCACCCACAACAAGATCGCCATGGAAATGGCCGATCAGTTGATGGGGGTCACGATGCACGAGCCGGGTTGTTCGCGATTGGTCGCGGTGGATGTGGAAGAAGCGATGGCGATGGTGGAATCCTGAACCACGCCAGGAGAGAGAATTTTCAGCACGATGTAGGGCGGTTTACCGGTCTGGCGAAAGTGGCAAATGGACATATTTGTTCAAGGCATTTTGACAGACGGTGTAAAGTTGTCTTTGGTCGTGCTAGTTTAATGTCAATTTTTCGTGTGCGTGGGCAAAACGCCAGTCAGAACATAGAGTTGGCGCCACGTTTTAAAGCGGTTTGCACGGTGCTAAACCCCTTATTTTTCAGCATTTTTTATAGAGGCACGGGATTACATGGAAATCGGTCTGCGCGAGTGGCTGATCGTCATCGGCATTATTGTCATTGCCGGTATTCTTTTTGATGGCTGGCGCCGGATGCGCGGTGGCAAGGGCAAGCTCAAGTTCCGCTTGGACCGAAACCTGTCCAACCTGCCCGACGACGACAGCAGCGCCGAGCTGCTGGGGCCGCCCCGTGTGCTGGATACCCATAAAGAGCCGCAACTGGACGAACACGACTTGCCGTCGATGAGCGCGCCGGTGCGTGAAGCTCGCGAGCCGTCGTCCAAGCGCGGCAAGCGTGGCAGTGCAGCGGTAGCCGAACCGCACCAGGGCGACCTGAACCTCGACGTTGATGACGGCCCGAGCTTCAGCAGCCGTGACAACGATTTCCCCGACGAGACCCCGACCAAAAGCGCAGCGCGCCAATCGGTGAACGACCAGCCTGCCGCCGAAGAAGTCCTGGTGATCAGCGTGATCTGCCGCGATGCCGGTGGTTTCAAAGGCCCGGCACTGTTGCAGAACATCCTCGAAAGCGGCCTGCGTTTTGGCGAGATGGATATCTTCCACCGCCACGAAAGCATGGCCGGCAATGGCGAAGTGCTGTTCTCCATGGCCAACGCGGTCAAGCCGGGCACCTTCGACCTGGACGATATCGACCTGTTCAGCACTCCGGCGGTGAGTTTCTTCCTCGGCCTGCCGGGCCCGCGTCACCCGAAACAAGCGTTCGACGTGATGGTGGCTGCGGCCCGCAAGCTGTCCCAGGAACTCAACGGCGAGCTCAAGGACGACCAACGCAGCGTCCTGACCGCCCAGACCATCGAACATTACCGTCAGCGCATCGTCGAGTTCGAGCGTCGCGCCCTGACACAGAAACGCTGAGGTTCGATCATAAGCGTTGTCTGTAGAATCCATGCACTAACATATTGAGCAGCTTCGGCTGCTCTTTTGCTTTATGAGAGAACACCCATGACCGCCGCCCATACCCGCATCCTCGAACTGCGCGCTGAACTGGATCAGCACAACTATCGCTACCACGTGCTCGACGAGCCGAGTATTCCGGACGCCGAGTACGATCGCCTCTTCCACGAACTCAAGGCCCTGGAAGCCGAGCACCCGGAACTGGTGACGCGCGATTCTCCGACGCAGCGGGTCGGCAGTGCAGCGCTGTCGGCGTTCACCCAGGTCAAGCACGAGATCCCGATGCTCAGCCTGGGTAACGCCTTTGATGAAACCACCATGCTCGAATTTGATCGCCGGGTCACCGAGGGCCTCGACCTGCCGGTGGGCGATCTGTTCGGCGCTGGCGCGGCGGTGGAGTACAGCTGCGAGCCGAAGCTGGACGGCCTGGCGGTCAGCCTGTTGTACCAGGATGGCGAGTTGGTGCGCGGCGCTACCCGTGGTGATGGCACCACGGGCGAAGACATCAGCGTCAATGTGCGCACCGTGCGCAATATTCCCTTGAAGCTGCATGGCACGGGTTGGCCGACCATTCTTGAAGTGCGTGGCGAAGTGTTCATGTCCAAGGCCGGTTTCGAGCGCCTGAACGCCTCGCAACTGGAAGTGGGTGGCAAGACGTTCGCCAACCCGCGCAATGCTGCGGCCGGCAGCCTGCGCCAGCTGGATTCGAAGATCACCGCCAGCCGCCCACTGGAATTCTGCTGCTATGGCATCGGCCAGGTGACCGCAGATATCAGTGACACCCATGTCGGTAACCTCAAGCAGTTGCAGAAGTGGGGCATGCCGATCAGCCACGAGCTGAAGCTGGCCAAGGGCATCCAGGAATGCCTGGATTACTACCGCGATATTGGCGAGCGGCGTAATGCGCTGGGCTATGAGATCGACGGCGTGGTGTTCAAGGTCAACAGTATTGCCTCACAGCGTGAACTGGGCTTCCGCGCCCGCGAACCGCGCTGGGCCATCGCGCATAAATTCCCGGCGATGGAAGAGTTGACCGAGTTGCTCGACGTGGAATTCCAGGTCGGCCGTACCGGCGCCGTGACGCCAGTGGCGCGCTTGAAACCGGTCAAGGTGGCCGGTGTGACCGTGGCCAACGCTACCTTGCACAACATGGACGAAGTGGCACGCCTGGGACTGATGATTGGTGACACGGTGATCATCCGCCGCGCCGGTGATGTGATCCCGCAAGTGGTCTCGGTAGTCACCGAGCGTCGCCCCGAACACGCCCGTGCGGTGCAGATCCCCGAGAGCTGCCCGGTGTGCGGCTCCCATGTGGAGCGCACGCAGTTGGTCAAGCGCAGCAAGGGCAAGGAAACCGTCAGCGAAGGCGCGGTGTACCGTTGCGTCGGGCGCCTGGCCTGTGGCGCGCAGCTCAAGCAGGCGATTATCCATTTCGTCTCGCGTCGTGCCATGGATATCGACGGCCTGGGTGACAAGACCATTGAGCAACTGGTGGATGAAAAACTCATCGGCTCGCCGGCGGATCTCTACAAGCTCAAGTATGAACAGATCATCGACTTGGAAGGCTTCGCCGATATCTCCAGCAAGAAGCTGATCAGCGCCATCGAAAACAGCAAGACGCCGACCCTGGCGCGCTTTATCTATGCCCTCGGCATTCCCGATGTGGGCGAGGAGACCGCCAAGGTGCTGGCGCGCTCCCTGGCTTCGCTGGAGCGTGTGCAGAAGGCCTTGCCGGAGGTGCTGACGTATTTGCCGGATGTGGGGTTGGAAGTGGCCCATGAGATCCATAGTTTCTTTGAAGACGACCACAACCAGGAAGTGATCGGTGCGTTGTTGGCAGCGGACGAATGCGGTCTGCAATTGCAGGACCAGGGCGACCTGAGCGCCGAATTCGCTGCCAGCACCACCTTGGGCGGCTTGCTCGACAAGCTGCACGTGCCTTCCGTAGGGCCGGGCGCCGCGCAGAAACTCGCGGACAAGTTCGGCACCCTTGAAGGCGTGATCAAGGCTGACTGGCTCGACATGCGCCAGGCGCTGCCCGAGAAGCAGGCCAAGGCCGTGCGCGACTTTTTCGACAATGCCGACAACGCCCATCGCGCCCTGGCCATCGAGCAACAGCTCAAGGACTTCGGCATGCACTGGCAGAGCGAGAAGAAGGTGGTCGAAGGCTTGCCGGAAGCCGGGCACACCTGGGTGCTTACCGGCTCCCTGGAGCTGATGAGCCGCGATGTGGCCAAGGACAAGCTCGAAAGTCTGGGAGCCAAGGTGGCCGGTTCCGTTTCGGCGAAAACCCACTGTGTGGTGGCGGGACCGGGCGCCGGCTCGAAACTGGCCAAGGCCAGTGAGCTGGGCCTGAAAGTACTGGACGAAGAAGCCTTCGTGGCCTTCCTGGCCAAGCACAACATCACCGTCTGATTGATCGTGGGAGCGATCTCTCAACACTGTAGGAGCGAGCTTGCTCGCGAAGAACCGGAGGACGCCGCTGTGAACCAGGCGCCCCGCGTTATCGTTAAGGCTCTTCGCCAGCAAGCTCGCTCCTACAGGGAGCAGAGGCGTGTTGAACGATCTCTCACGAGAAATGATCTAGTCTCTGTCACTCCAGGGGGAGATCGCCATGTTCCGCTACTTCGAGCAACTCAGTTCGCGCATCGCCGCGCCGTTCATGGCCCAACCTTCGCGCAACAGCAAGGTGTGGCAATGCCGGTGTGGCCAGTCGCTGTTCTTTCGCAACAGCCAATGCCTGGCCTGCCAGGCGGCGTTGGGTTACCGGCCGCAGCAAAGCCGCCTGTCGTCCTTGCAACCTGGGCCTGCGGTCGGTACTTGGCTGGCGGACGATCATCTCGATGCCGGCGCTTTCCGGCGCTGTGCAAACCTCGATTCACCCGCCGCCTGCAACTGGCTGATTCCTGCCCACAGCACCGCGACGCTGTGCGTGGCCTGCAGCCTGAACCGCACCATTCCCGATCTGTCGATTGCGCAAAACCCCGAACGTTGGCGCAAGGTCGAAACGGCCAAGCGCCGGCTGGTGGCACAACTGATCAGCCTGGGCCTGCAAGTGCTGCCCAAGAGTGTCGACGAAGACACTGGCTTGGCCTTTGACTTCATCGGCACCGACCTGCAAGGCAATGCGCCCACCACCGGGCATGCCAATGGCCTGATCACCCTGGACATCAAGGAAGCCGACGATGCCCACCGCGAAAAAGTCCGCGTACAGATGCACGAGCCGTACCGCACCTTGCTCGGCCATTTTCGCCATGAAGTCGGCCACTATTACTGGGATCGCCTGATTGCCGACAGCCACTGGCTTGAACCTTTTCGCGCCCTGTTCGGCGATGAGCGCGCCAGTTACGCCGACGCCCTCGACCAGCACTACCAGAACGGCCCGCGCCCGGACTGGCAACAAAACTGCGTCAGTGCCTACGCCACAATGCACCCTTGGGAAGACTGGGCCGAAACCTGGGCTCACTACCTGCACATGATGGATGCGGTGGACACTGCCCTGGGCTTTGGCATGAGCGCCCGCGAAATGGACCTGGATTACCAGCCGTTCGCCCTGGCGACGCTGTACGATCCCGAGCATCCTGGTGGCCCGGCATTCCTCAGCTTCGTCAACGCCTGGATTGAACTGGCCGGCATGCTCAACGAACTGTCCCGCGCCATGGGCCAGGCGGATTTCTACCCCTTCGTGCTGCCGTCGGCGGTGATTGCCAAGTTGCACTTTATTCACCTGGTCATCCAGGAAGAGGGCGGCAGGGCCGATGCGGTCCTGCAGGCACAATGATTAACCCCTGTGGGGAGGGGTAAGCCCCCACATTGGATGGCGCAATTGTTGAACGCCATGGCAAGTACTTGAAGCTTCTCATTTTTTACGGTTGTAACTTCCGATGAGATGGGTACAATGGCGCGGCTTGCCGAGAGGCCAGCGTCGTTATGGTGACCCCATCGGTCCCCCCGCAACGATTACCCGTGAACCTGGTCAGAGCCGGAAGGCAGCAGCCACAGCGGGAACATTGTGTGCCGGGGTGTGGCTGGTGGGGTTGCCTCCATAACGCTCCCTCCTGCGGTCCCTTCTTCGATTTCCATTCTATCCTGCCAGTGCGACGCCTGCCGTACAGTGCATGACGGTCATCTCACGACCAGTGGCATACTCCCAAGCGTCTCTTTCCACTGGCTACGAGGCTATATGCACTCGGAACATTTTGATTTATCCAGCCCTGTGTTCTTGCCAATCACCTATGAAACCTGTTCGGGTTTGTTGGTTTGCGACGGTGCTGGCGCGCTCGTAGCCCTGAGTGAACCGGAGTTGGCTGCAGTGCTGGTTATCCAGAATCTGGCGCAGGTGCCGGAGCCAGACCTGAGCGCCAGTGGTGCGGAAAAAGTCTTGGCCAAGCTCATTGACTGGGCGGTAGAGGCCAGCCATTCGACCAGCGTGTCCCTGCTTTCCGAAGCACAGCGGCTGTTCGACCAAAGGAAACTGTACTTCGGCCTCAATGTGGTCAAAGGCCTCAGGCTGCGTTTTCTGCTGGCGGAGGAAGTACAGGCGCGAGACTACCTGTTGCCCAGCGGCAAATGGGACTTTGAATATAAAGTGCGCCACCTCAAGGCAAATGACCCGTTCAGCAAACAGATGGTCACGCCCCGGCACCGCGAACGCTGGTTGAGCGCTGAGCAAGACAAGCTGGTCAGGACCTTCCGTGCCAACCTGAACGAAGACCTGCATGTCCAAGGCTACGCGGGTATCGGCAAGAGTCACCTGCTGGTGGCCTTGATGGAGCACCTGCGCCCGGAAAAAACCTTGCTGCTGGCGCGTACCCCGGCAAAACTGGAAACCCTGCGTGCGCGCATGGTGGGCGTTCGCGAGCGAAAGGCCGGGCATACCTTCTACGCGTTTGCGCATGCCTTGTTGCACGGCCCAAGGCCCAAGCCGCTGGATACTCAAGCAAGGGCGCCGAGCAAGCAGGCACTGGCTCGGGAGCTGAATATCTTCGGCTTCCGGCGCTTGGAGGGGCAGGCGGTGGTGGATGTCTGCCTCAAAGTGCTTGAAGCCTACTGCCGCTCCTGGGAATACAGCCTGTCGGCGAAGCATCTACCGCATTTCAAGCAGCCGCTGTCCAGTGTCGACGCCCGCGCATTGCTCGAATATGCCAGCCGGTTGTGGAGCTACCTTGAGGCGAATCCGGCCTGGGGCAGCCAGACGGGCTTTGAAGCCTTGTTGATGATCAAGCGCGCCAGCCTCGCCGGCTGCGTGGTGCCCGAGCGCTATACCCACGTACTGATCGACGAGAGCCAGGACATTCCGGCGCCGCTGTTGCAGATCATCGAACGCGGCCGCCAGGTGCTGATCACGCTCGGGGATGAGTATCAACAGGCCAGTGGCGGTGTGGTCAAGCGCTCCCGTGAAGTTCGCCACACGGACGTGTGCTACTCCGTGCGTTCGGGACGCAATGTCGAGCGCCTGGTCAACCCACTGATCAGCCAGCACTCGGATAAAAGCAAAGTGCTCTTCGAGGGCGCACGGGATGCCGACGTGGGTATCGAGTTTTACCCGCAGGGTTTCGTACCCCCGCAGGGTTGCGTGGTGCTGACCGCGTCCCATTGGGACACCATGAAGTGGGCCATGCAACTGAGCGAAGCCCGTTGCCCCTTCGGCCTGGCGAGCAAAGAGGCGCAGCAGTCGCTCAAATACTTCATGGATACGGTTGTAGCGCTGTTCAAGCCGGACTTCTACAGCAACGAGTTCAATGACAGCGGCCCTCATCCGTTTTTCAGCGATATGGCTGATTGGCAGCAGGTGCGTGAAGCCTGCCAGTTCGACGAGGCGTTCCTGTGGGTCGAGGCCGAGCTGGAAAAAGGCTTTAACCTGTCTGATGTCACGCGTTTGAACAGGCTGAGCGGTCATCCGGATGAGCGCTGTCTGTTGATGCTGGCCCAAGACGCCGGTGGCATGGAATTCGACCGGGTGCTGCTCACGCCCGAGTTGCTGACCAACGTGAAGTTCAAGGACGCCTACGCGTTCGACCAGCGGCTCTGCGCGGTCTATATCGCGATTTCCCGGGCCAGGATGCAACTGTACCTGCCCTACGATGTGGTGGAGTGGCTTGACTACCACCAGTATCAGAAGACCCGTGAATCCCATGGTTACTGACGGATTTACCAGGCTGTTTCACAACTTTCAAAAAGCCTTCTGGACAATCTGCAGACCACCTTGCTAGCTTCCGCCAGCCACTTGTTTCAGAGTATGACAAGGGTACGGAATTGATATTGAAGTGCTATCACTTCTTTCACTCACAAGGATGTCTGTCATGAAAAGCCTGCAAGGGTTGCCTCGTCTTATCAGTGCTTCGGTAGGCGCCCCCGGTAAAGCCCGCAACTTGGCCGCCGATGTTCAGTGCATCCAGTATTTATTCAACCTGATCATTCCAAAAATGGGCTTCGCCTTGCAGGAAAACGGCAAGTGCGACGGCCAGTTGGTGCAGTGCATCAGTCAGTATCAGTTCCGCCATCTCAAATACGCCCATCCTGATGGAGTAATCGACCCCACGGGGCGCACGTTCAACAGTCTGATCGAAGAGGCGGTAAAGGTACCGGTAAAGGCCTTCCCGACTATGCGCATTCCGACTTTTATCAATGTGTTCGGCAATAACAACGTCGATGCGGTGCAGGCCACGGTGAACGTCTATCTGGACCGTGTGCGTGCGATGATCGAAGCCGAGCGGCGTAACCGTCAGTTGATGCTTCAGGCCACCTGCGACGGCGGTACCACGCTCAGCGATACGGATTTCCAGAATGCCGCCAAGCAACTGGGCAACGGCATCTCGGTGAATGTGGTCAAGGCCTTCGCTACCGTGGAGTCCGGTGGGAAGGTGGGCTTCGGGCCGGCCAAGTTGCCGATCATCGCCTTCGAAGGCCACCACTTTCGCAAGTACACCAAGCACATCTACGATCAGTCGCACCCGCTGCTGTCGTACATCTACAAGAAAAAAGCCGGGCCGCAGTGGCAAACCAATAACAAGGACCAGGTCAAGGCCTGGGAAACCATGGCTACCGCATTCGCCCTGGACCAGGAAGCGGCATTGATGTCGGCGTCCTGGGGCATGTTTCAGGTCATGGGGTTCAACTTCGCATCCTGCGGTTTCAAGACGGTGTTTGAGTTTGTCGCCGCGTTGAAAGTGAACGCCGGTAATCAACTCAAGGCCTACATCAGCTTTTGCAGCAAGAGCACGGCGTTGATGAGTGCGATGAAAAACAAGGATTTCACAGCCATGGCCCGTAACTATAACGGCGATGACTACGGCAACTATGACGTGCTGATGAAACAAGCCTACGAAGCCTTTGAAGGGAAGAAATAAGATGATTCGTTTTCTGGCGATGGGCGTGTTGTCATTGTGCACGGCGGCGTCGGCACTGGCTGGCTCGCCAACCTTGCATTCGGGCAAGTACGAAGGGCTGATGCTGGCGGTGACGCCTGGGCATCAGGTCGAGGGCTTCTACGCCGAAGCGATGGGCGAGGGCGTGAGCCGCCGTTGCACCTTCTACCTGCAAGGCAAGCCTGAGGCGCTTACCACCTGGCTGGACTCTGCCTACCCTGGCAGTGTGGCTGTGGCGTCCGACGGCGTGATCCTGACGGTGGAGCAGGGCCGTCAACACCCCGGCTGTATCAACGTGCTGATGCCGGAAATCGCCACCGGCCTGGACCTGACCCAGACCGCCAGCAAAAAGTGGATCGGCCTGGTGACCGTATCCGCCGACAAGGCTTACCTGCGTAAAGCCCCGGGTGCCAAGGCCGCCAAGCGTCCCTACATCGTCAAGGATGATGTGGTGGGGGTGCTGGCGTTCAAGGATGGCTGGGCGCAGGTGGAGTTTATCAATGCTGACGAGCGCTCCTTTACAGGGTGGATCAGCCAGGACCAGTACGCGCGATTGGCCGCGCCGAAGCGCTGAACATGTGGACAAGCCCTAATGCCAGTCAGTTAAGGCTTTTGTAGGAGCGAGCTTGCTCGCGAGAAACCCATAGACGCCGCGTTTATTCAGGAGGCACGCGTTATCGTTGACGTTTTTCGCGAGCAAGCTCGCTCCTACAAAGGGCAATGAAGCCCCCTCCCACATTTAGGAATGTGTCAGCCAAAGGTTTCGCGCAGTAGCCCGGCAAATGCATCCCGCGCCAGATGCCGCTGGGTGTCCTTGTGCCAAAACAGCAGGTTGTCTACCGCTGCCAGTTCGTCAAACCGATAGGACGTCAGCTGATTGGCCTGCTCATAGCGCGCCAGAATGCCCTCGGGCGCCAGTGCCACGCCAATCCCCGCGCTGACGCAGCCGATGATCGTGCCCCAACTGGCATAGCTGGCAATTGCCGGCTTGAAGTCATGGGGCTTGAGCCAGTTTTCCAGGGCGGCGCGATAGGGGCAGCCTGGCGGCCATACCAGCAGCGTGCGACCGGCCAGGTCCTCGGCGCTGTGGATGGGGGCGCTGGAGGTGCTGGCGATCAACACCAGGCGCTCGCTGTAGACCACACTCTGCTCCAGCTTCGTACGTTTGCCACCGGCGGCCACCAGCGCTACGTCCAGGCGATGGTGTTGCAGGTCGTCCAGCAATTGCGTCCAGGCGCCGGTGACCAGTTCCAGGCTGACCTCGGGGTAGCGTCGGTGATATTCCGCCAGCAGCGGCGGCAGGCGGCCGCTGGCGCTGGATTCCACCGCACCGATGCGCAAGGTGCCACGGGGAATGGCGTTGGCATCCACCGCACGTTTGGACTCATCCACCAACGCCAGGATGCGTTCGCAGTAATCCAGGAAGATCTCACCCGCGGCGCTGATCGCCAGGCCGCGGCCGGCGCGAATAAACAGCGGCGTGCCCAGCTCGCTTTCCAGCTGCTTGATGCGTGTGGTGATGTTGGACGGCACACAGTGCAACTGCAGGGCAGCCTGGGCCACGCTGCCGGTTTGTGCCACGGCGCGCACCATTTTCAGTTGGGCCAGTTCCATTGCTCAGTTCCCGTGATTTCAGAAGTCAGAAACACTTAATTGTCCCAGGCCCGGCCTGGGCCAAGACTGACGGCATGCCTTCTCAATGTGTGGATGCCGTCGATGAATACCCCGTCACCTCTAAAGCTTACGCTAGTCATTGCCGGCGTCATCCTCTGTTGGGCCTATTCGCCGATTGGCGTGCACATGGGGCTGCATAGCTACAGCCCTGGTCAATTGGCGTTGCTGCGGTTCCTGATTGCATCGGTATTCATGGGGGGCGTGGCGCTGGTGGTCGGTATCGACCGCCCGCAGGTGCGCGATCTTCCCTGGCTGCTGGTTTTGGGTTTCTTCGGGGTGTTCCTGCACCACACCAGCATCAACAGCGGTCAGCAATGGGTGACGGCGGCGGCGTCCAGCGTGTTGGCACAGTCGGCGCCGTTGTTCAGTGTGTTGATCGCTTTTTTCTGCTTGAAGGAACGGGTCAGTGCCTGGCGCTGGGCCTGTGTGCTATTGGGCCTGGCCGGCGTGCTGGTAGTGATCTGGGGTGACCATGGGGTGGGCGAGATCGACCCTCGGGGCTTGCTGATCCTGCTGGCGGCGTGCTCGTGGAGTGTGTATTTCGCCATCGCGCGGCATTACGCCCATCGCTACAGCCCGTTGACCCTGGCGTGCTACATGGTGTGGTCCGGCACCTTGATGCTCTGCGTGAACCTGCCGGGCCTGCCTGCTGCCGTCGGACAGGCGCCACTGGCAGAAAACTCCGCCGTACTGGTGCTGGGCATTTTCCCCAGCGCCCTGGCGTATCTGGCCTGGGGTTATGTGTTGAAGCACGTTGAAGTCAGCCGCGCTTCGGTGGCGATGTACCTGATTCCACCGGTGGCCATGGTGATGGCCGCGACGCTGCTCGGCGAGCATGTGGCCCTGCAGGTGATGCTGGGGGCGGTGATCGTGCTGGCCAGCGTGGCCGCTATCAGCCTGGAGGGCCGCTGGCGTTCAATCGTTCATGCAGGACGTGCGCAAAAGCCCGCTGTGGGGCGAATCGGGCCAGCTTCGTCAGATTAGACGAGCGTGCCGGATGCAATTTCCCCCTTGCTCCGCTAGCATTACCGGCTTCCGCTTCCCAGTTGCGACGGTTTTCGATGAGTTATCAGGTTCTTGCACGTAAATGGCGCCCGCGCTCGTTCCGCGAAATGGTCGGCCAGACCCATGTGCTCAAGGCTCTGATCAATGCCTTGGACAGCCAACGGCTGCACCACGCCTACCTGTTCACCGGTACTCGCGGGGTGGGCAAGACCACGATTGCGCGCATCATCGCCAAGTGCCTGAATTGTGAAACCGGTATCACTTCAACGCCTTGCGGCACCTGTTCGGTATGCCGCGAGATCGACGAGGGGCGTTTTGTCGACCTGATCGAGATCGACGCCGCGAGCCGCACCAAGGTCGAAGACACCCGCGAGCTGCTCGACAACGTGCAGTACGCGCCGAGCCGTGGCCGCTTCAAGGTCTACCTGATCGACGAAGTGCACATGTTATCCAGCCACTCCTTCAACGCCCTGTTGAAAACCCTGGAAGAGCCGCCGCCCTACGTTAAGTTCATCCTGGCCACCACCGACCCGCAGAAACTTCCTGCAACGATTTTGTCGCGGTGCCTGCAGTTCTCCCTGAAAAACATGACCCCCGAGCGGGTGGTCGAGCATTTGACCCACGTGCTGGGCGTCGAGAACGTACCGTTCGAAGACGACGCGCTGTGGTTGCTGGGCCGCGCTGCCGACGGTTCGATGCGTGACGCCATGAGCCTCACCGACCAGGCCATCGCGTTCGGCGAAGGCAAGGTCATGGCTGCCGATGTGCGCGCCATGCTCGGCACCCTGGACCACGGTCAGGTGTTCGATGTGCTTCATGCGCTGATCGAAGGCGACGCCAAGGCGCTGCTCGAAGCGGTGCGCCACCTGTCGGAGCAAGGCCCGGATTGGAACGGCGTGCTCTCGGAGATCCTCAATGTGCTGCACCGCGTCGCCATTGCCCAGGCCCTGCCGGAAGGCGTCGATAACGGCCATGGCGACCGTGATCGCGTATTGGCCCTGGCCCAGGCACTGCCGGCCGAGGATGTGCAGTTCTACTATCAGATGGGCCTGATTGGCCGCCGGGACCTGCCCCTGGCGCCGGACCCGCGCGGTGGCTTTGAAATGGTGCTGCTGCGCATGCTGGCGTTCCGGCCGGCGGATTCGGCAGACGCGCCGAGACAGCCGCTAAAGCCAGTGGGGATCAGCCAGGCCACAGTTGATTCCGCCAAACCAGTGGCTGGCGCGGCAGTTGTTGCGCCAGTAGTCGCTGCGCCCGTACCGGTTGCACCGACGCCAGAACCTGTGCCGGTTGCAGCAGCGCCTGTGGTTGAACCTGCGCCGGTTGTCGAGCCAGAGCCTGTGGTCGACCTGCCCTGGAATGACCCGGTCGAAGCCGAAGCCGAGCCAGAGCCTGAGCAACAACCCGCCGTGGAGCCCATGCTGGAAACCGCCGGCGAGCAGCCCGAGCTGACGCCGATGCCGGCGCCGACCCCGGACAGCGTCGTGCCGGATGCCCCTGAATGGGTGTCTGCACCGGTCCCCGAGCCGACGGTCGCCCAGGTCGAGGCTGCAACCCCAGGCATTGACCTGGACGATGAACCGCCGCTGGATGAAGACTACATCGAGCCGGACATGGACTCGGCCTACAGCTACCTGGACGAATTGGCCAGTGAGCACACCGCCGAGCCAGCGCCCGAGCCCGAGGCAGAACCGGCTGCGGCCCCGGCCACCGGCCTGGCCCTGCAATGGCTGGAATTGTTTCCGAAATTGCCGATCTCCGGCATGACCGGCAGTATCGCCGCCAACTGCACCCTGATTTCCATCGAGGGCGACCACTGGCTGTTGCACCTGGACCCGGCCCATAGCGCCTTGTTCAATGCCACCCAGCAGCGTCGGCTCAACGATGCGCTCAACCAGTACCATGGGCGCACGCTGACCATCGCCATCGAGCTGATCAAGCCCGAGCAGGAAACCCCGGCCCAGGCGGCGACCCGTCGGCGCCTTAACCGTCAACGCGAGGCCGAGGATTCGATCCACGCTGATCCGCTGATCCAACAAATGATGCAACAGTTCGGTGCGGTCGTCCGTCACGATACTATTGAACCTGTCGAAGCCCCGGTGTCCCAGGCGTCATGACTCCGGGCTACTAACTTGATCCACGTACTTTTGAGGTGATTCCCATGATGAAAGGTGGCATGGCCGGCCTGATGAAGCAGGCGCAGCAGATGCAGGAAAAGATGGCCAAGATGCAGGAAGAACTGGCCAACGCCGAAGTCACCGGTAAAGCCGGTGGCGATATGGTCAGCGTGGTGATGACCGGTCGTCACGACATCAAGCGCGTGAGCATCGACCCGAGCCTGCTGGAAGGCGTCAGCGACGATGACCGCGAAGTGCTCGAAGACTTGTTCGCCGCTGCCGTCAACGACGCCGTGCGCAAGATCGAGGCCAACAGCCAGGACAAAATGTCCGGCGTGACCGCCGGCATGCAATTGCCACCGGGCATGAAGTTGCCGTTCTGATACACACTTTGGCTGGACTCAAATGCCGGGCATTGCGCCTGGCATTTTTTTTGGGCCGACGAAACATCGAACCTCAACCCGTTACCCAGGGTCTGCACCCTATACCGTTGAATTTTCATCGATAACAGGAGCCCCGCTGATGCCTCAAGAAATGACGCTCAATCAACGCATCGTTCTGGTCTCACGCCCCCAAGGCGCGCCCACGCCAGAAAACTTTCGCCTGGAGCGCGTGAGCCTGCCAGACCTGGCAGATGGCCAAGTGCTGTTGAAGACCCTGTACTTGTCGCTGGATCCCTACATGCGTGGGCGCATGAGCGACGCACCGTCCTACGCGGCGCCCGTGGAAATCGACGAGGTAATGACCGGTGGTGCTGTCAGCCGTGTCGAGCAATCGCGCCACCCGAAATTCGAGGTGGGCGACCTGGTGGTGGGCTCCACCGGCTGGCAGAGCCACTGCATTTCCGATGGGAGTAACCTTATGCCAGTGCCCAAGGGCTTGGCGAGTCCGTCGATGGCGTTGGGTGTGCTGGGCATGCCGGGCATGACCGCCTACATGGGCCTGATGGACATCGGCCAGCCCAAGACCGGGGAAACCCTGGTGGTGGCCGCTGCGTCCGGTGCGGTGGGCTCGGTGGTGGGCCAGGTGGCCAAGCTCAAGGGCTTGCGTGTGGTGGGCATCGCCGGTGGTGCGGACAAGTGCCGCTATGTAGTGGATGAGTTGGGCTTTGATGCCTGTATCGACCACAAGAGCGCGGACTTTGCCAACGAACTGGCCATGGCGTGTTTCAAGGGTGTAGACATCTACTTCGAAAACGTCGGCGGTAAAGTCTTCGATGCGGTGCTGCCGTTGCTCAACCCCAAGGCACGCGTGCCGCTGTGCGGGTTGATTGCCGGTTATAACACCCATGAAGCGCCGAGCGGCCCTGATCGCCTGCCGGCACTGCAGCGTACCTTGCTGACCAAGCGGGTGCGTATCCAGGGTTTTATCGTGTTCGACGACTATGGCGACCGCCAGCCGGAGTTCCTCAGCGCCATGGCGCCTTGGGTGCGCGATGGCAAGATCAAGTTCCGCGAGGACGTGGTCGATGGCCTGGAGCAGGCGCCAGAAGCTTTTATCGGCTTGCTCGAGGGACGCAACTTCGGCAAGTTGGTGGTGCGCGTCGCACAGGATTGAGTATTTGACGCTAATCCGGGGCGCGGGTATAAACCGCGTCTCGTTGTTTTGTCGGACCCTTCGCCCATGAGCTTCAGCCCCCTGATTCGCCAACTGATCGACGCCTTGCGCACGCTGCCCGGTGTCGGCCAGAAAACCGCCCAGCGCATGGCCCTGCAATTGCTGGAGCGTGATCGCAGCGGCGGCACCCGCCTGGCCCAGGCCCTGAGCCAGGCCATGGAAGGCGTGGGCCACTGCCGTCAGTGTCGCACCCTCACCGAAGAAGAGCTCTGCCCTCAATGCGCCGACCCACGCCGCGACGACACCTTGCTGTGCGTGGTGGAAGGGCCGATGGATGTTTATGCAGTGGAGCAGACCGGCTATCGCGGGCGCTACTTCGTGCTCAAGGGCCATCTGTCGCCCTTGGATGGCCTGGGGCCGGAAGCCATTGGCATTCCGCAACTGGTCGCACGGATTGAAGCGCAGGGCACCTTTACCGAAGTGATCCTGGCGACCAACCCGACCGTGGAAGGTGAAGCCACGGCGCATTACATCGCCCAGCTGCTGACCAATAAAGGCTTGATCACCTCGCGTATTGCCCATGGTGTACCGTTGGGTGGCGAGTTGGAGCTGGTCGATGGTGGCACCTTGGCCCACTCGTTCGCGGGTCGCAAGCCGATCGCGCTCTAACATCCGCAGCAGGATCAAATGTGGGAGGGGGCTTGCTCCCGATTGCTGTGTGTCAGTCAACAGGGTTATTGGCTGATCCACCGCTATCGGGAGCAAGCCCCTTCCCACAGTAGTTTTATGGTGCCAGTGATAACTGTGCATGGCTTGATAACCAAGCAAGCGCTTGGTAAGTTCGCTCCATCTCGCCATGGAGCTTGCCGATGTCTGCCTATCAGGAATACTTCGATCCCAGCCACCAGTTGATCCGCGACAGCGTGCGCCGTTTTGTCGAGCGCGAAATGTTGCCCGGCGTCGAGCAATGGGAGGAAGCCGGCAGCTTTCCCCGTGAGCTCTATCGCAAGGCCGGCGCGGCGGGCATCCTCGGCATCGGTTATCCCGAAGCTTTTGGAGGTAACCACGAAGGCGATCTGTTTGCCAAGGTCGCCGCCAGCGAAGAACTGATGCGCTGCGGTTCTGGTGGCGTGGTGGCAGGGCTCGGCTCCCTGGATATCGGCCTGCCGCCCATCGTCAAATGGGCCCGGCCCGACGTGCGTGAGCGCATAGCGCCTCGGGTGCTGGCCGGCGAAAAGATCATCGCCCTGGCGGTGACCGAGCCCAGCGGCGGCTCAGATGTAGCCAACCTGCAAACCCGCGCCGTACGTGAAGGCGAGCATTACCGTGTAAGCGGCTCCAAGACCTTTATCACCAGCGGCATTCGCGCTGACTTCTACACCGTAGCCGTGCGCACAGGCGGGCCGGGCTTTGGCGGCATCAGCCTGTTGCTGATCGAAAAAGACACCCCGGGTTTCACCGTTGGCCAGCCGCTGAAGAAGATGGGGTGGTGGGCATCGGACACCGCCGAGTTGTTCTTCGACGATTGCCGCGTGCCCGCCGGCAACCTTATCGGCGCTGAAAATATGGGCTTTGCCTGCATCATGAGCAATTTCCAGAGCGAGCGCTTGGCCCTGGCCTTGATGGCCAACATGACCGCGCAACTGGCCCTGGAGGAGAGCCTCAAGTGGGCCACCCAGCGCGAAGCATTCGGCAAGCCCATCGGCAAGTTCCAGGTGCTCAAGCATCGCCTGGCGGAAATGGCCACCGCCGTGGAAGTCTCCCGGGAGTTTACCTACCGCCAGGCTGCCAGGATGGCCGCCGGCAAGAGTGTCATCAAGGAGATTTCCATGGCCAAGAACCTGGCCACCGATACCGCTGATCGGGTGACTTATGACGCGGTGCAGATATTGGGGGGGCAGGGGTATATGCGGGGCAGCCTGGTGGAACGGCTGTATCGGGATAATCGCATCCTGTCGATTGGTGGGGGGACGCGGGAGGTGATGAACGAAATCATCAGCAAGCAGATGGGATTGTGAGCGGTGGTGTTCTTTCTGGGCCCATCAGGAGCAAGCCCCCTCCCACATTCTTGATTGTGTTCACAAGTCAAAATGTGGGAGGGGGCTTGCTCCCGATGAGGCCAGTCCTGACAAAGACTATCTTTCAGTCAACCCAAACTGCGTCAGGCAAAACGTCGGAATCCCCATGTCTTCCAACCGCTGCGACCCACCCAACTCCGGCAAATCAATAATCGCCGCCGCTTCAAAGATCTTCGCGCCCATGCGCCGCACCAGATTCGCCGCCGCAATCAAGGTGCCGCCAGTGGCGATCAGGTCATCGAACATCAGTACCGAATCTCCTTCGCACAGGCTGTCGGCGTGCACTTCCAGGAAGGCTTCGCCGTATTCGGTCTGGTAACCCTCGGCCAGCACGTCTGCAGGCAGCTTGCCCTGTTTGCGAAACAGGATCAGCGGCTTGTTGAGCTGGTAGGCGATGATCGAACCGATCAGGAAGCCCCGCGCATCCATCGCGCCAATATGGCTGAAGTCGGCTTCGACGTAACGCTGGGCAAAGCTGTCGGCGACCAGGCGCAGGGCGCGGGGCGATTGGAACAGTGGGGTTATGTCACGAAAGATAACCCCAGGCTTGGGGAAGTCGATGACAGGGCGAATCAGGGATTTGATGTCGAACGAATCGAAAGTCATCGTCGCAGAGTCCTGGGCGGAAAATGGACTCGAAGTATACCTGCGGCCTCGCTGATTGGCGCGGCCGCAGTCTGGATCAGACCTCCAGTGAACCCCCGGCCAGTGCGCACAACTGGATTGGATCAAGGATATGCACTTCCTTGCCCTCGGCGGCAATCAGCTGGTTCTGCTGGAAGCGGGTAAATACGCGGGACACGGTCTCTACCGCGAGGCCCAGGTAATTGCCGATTTCGTTGCGCGACATGCTCAGGCGGAATTGGTTGGCCGAGAAGCCCCGGGCGCGGAAGCGCGCCGACAGGTTGACCAGGAATGTCGCGATGCGCTCGTCGGCGGTTTTCTTCGACAGCAGCAGCATCATTTGCTGGTCGTCACGAATCTCACGGCTCATCACGCGCATCAACTGGCGACGCAACTGTGGCAGCTGCAGTGCCAATTCATCCAGGCGCTCGAAAGGAATTTCGCATACCGAAGTCGTTTCCAGCGCCTGGGCCGATACCGGGTGAACCTCAGTGTCCATTCCCGACAGCCCGACCAACTCGCTGGGCAAGTGGAAACCGGTAATTTGTTCTTCGCCGCCATCGCTGAGGCTGAATGTCTTCAACGCACCCGAACGTACTGCATAGACCGAATCGAACTTGTCGCCCTGGCGAAACAGGAACTCGCCTTTTTTCAACGGGCGGCCGCGTTTCACGATGTCGTCCAGCGCATCCATGTCTTCCAGATTCAATGAAAGTGGCAGGCAGAGGGGGGCCAGGCTGCAATCCTTGCAGTGAACCTGGTTGTGAGCGCGCAGTTTGGCTGGCTCAGACATTTCTTAAATCCTTGTGGGAAAACACACATAAGACGTAAGGGTAACGTACTGGGGGGCATGGAGGCCAGCGTGTACAAAAAACCTGTCGGAATATAAAGATTTGCCCGAAGCGGCCGATAGCACTGCCATCAAATATGAATGCGGGTGGTTCAAACCATGTTATCTCTCAGTACCCAACTCGCGTCGCGAACTCAGATCCAGGCGCTGCCCGAAACCAAGAAGGCTACTGAATCCGATGTTGCCGAGACCCCGACGACTGATGCAGCCAAGCCCGCCGTTTCAGTGACCATCTCAGGTGCCGCGATGAAAGCTGCGGCCGCTGAAAAAACCTCAAACAGTGATATCGACGACAGCGGCTTGGCGGACAACGTCAAGAATCTGCTCAAGATGATTCGCGAGATCAAGAAGCAAATTGCCGAGAAGCAGGCTGAGATGGCGGCGGTGATGGCCGACAAGAACCTCAGTCCGGAACAGGCCCGCGCCCGACTTTCCGGCCTGCAATCGGCATTGAGTGGGCTGCAGGCGAGCTTGACCAGCGCCCAGGCGTCTCTCACCAAGGCGATGAAAGACATGAGTGCCGGTGACGCGGTCAAAGCGGCCAGCCTGGCAATGAAGTAATAGCCTTTAGATGACCCGCGAAAATCGCTGCCTGTTCTGGTGCTCCAGATAGGCATCGAACACCATGCACACCGAGCGCACCAACAGGCGCCCCGCCGGCAGTACACGGATGCCCAGGGCATCCAGCTCGATCAAGCCATCGGCAGCCATGGTCTCCAGCTGCGGCCATAGCTCGGCGAAATAGCCGCGAAAATCGATGTTGTACCTCTGTTCGATCTCCCCGAATGCCAAGCTGAAATTGCAGATCAGTTGTTGGATTACTTCCCGGCGCAGACGATCATCCGTGGTACAGACCAGGCCACGGCTGGTAGCCAACTGCGCGCCCGCCAAGGCATTCTGGTACTGGCTCAGATCACTGCTGTTCTGACAGTACAGGTCGCCGACCTGGCTGATCGCCGACACTCCAAGCCCAATCAGGTCGCAATGCCCGTGGGTGGTGTAACCCTGGAAGTTGCGCTGCAGCGTGCTTTCTTCCTGAGCGATGGCCAGCTCGTCGTCCGGTAGGGCGAAGTGGTCCATGCCGATATAACGGTAGCCGGCCTGGGTCAGTTGCTCGATGGTGGTTTGCAGCATCAGCAGTTTCTCGCTCGGCGAGGGCAGGTCGTCGGTGTTGATCCGCCGTTGCGGCATGAAGCGCTCCGGCAAGTGCGCGTAGTTGAACACCGACAGGCGGTCGGGCTGCAGGCGGATGACTTCCTCCACGGTACGAGCGAAATTCAGCATCGACTGCTTGGGCAAGCCGTAGATCAGGTCGATATTGATCGAGCGAAATTGCAGGGTGCGTGCCGCATCGATCACCGCGCGGGTTTCTTCCAGGCTTTGCAGGCGATTGACCGCCCGTTGCACCTCAGGGTCGAGGTCTTGCAGGCCGATACTCACGCGGTTGAAGCCCAGCTCACGCAACAAGCCCATAGTGGCCCAGTCGGCTTCGCGTGGGTCGATTTCGATACCGTAGTCGCCTGAGTCGTCATCCAGTAAATTGAAGTGCTGACGCAGGCAGGCCATCACCTGGCGAAGTTCGTCGTGGCTGAGAAAAGTGGGCGTGCCGCCGCCCAGATGCAGCTGCTCAACAGTTTGCTTGGGGTCGAGGTGACAGGCCACCAGCTGGATTTCCTGCTCCAGGCGCTGCAGGTAGGCCTGGGCGCGGCCGCGGTCCTTGGTGATGACTTTGTTACAGGCGCAGTAGTAGCAAATGTTGGCGCAGAACGGCACGTGCACATATAGCGACAATGGCCGCACGGCCTTGCGGCTGTCACGCAGGGCGTGGAGCAGGTCGAAGGTGCCGACCTGGCTGTCGAATTGTACGGCGGTGGGGTAGGACGTGTAGCGCGGCCCCGCCAAGTCGTAGCGGCAAATCAGATCTGTGTCCCAACGAATAGCGTCGAGCATGCGGGCGGTCCCCGGGAATGGCTAGTGGGCCGAGTCTAGGGGCAGGGCTGGGCAGGCATCTTGATTTGCATCAACGGGGAGCGGCGCTATGCCACATGGCCTTTAATGCCCCATCAGCCAGTGCTGATGCGGGCCCGGCAGGGTCCAGATACCGAAGATCATCACCAGCACGCCCCCGGCGACGCGCACGCTGCGCTTGCGCAATAACGCGGTCACGCGTTCGGCCGCCAGTCCGGTGGCGAGCAGCACCGGCCAGGTGCCCAGGCCGAAGGCCAGCATCAGCACTGCACTGTCCAGCGCATTGCCCTGGCTCGCCGCCCAGAGCAGGGTGCTGTAGACCAACCCGCACGGCAACCAGCCCCACAACGCGCCCAGCAGCAAGGCGCGAGGCAGGCTGGACACCGGCAGCAGGCGGTTGGCAACAGGTTGTATATGCCGCCACAGGCCGCGCCCCAGGCTTTCTATACGGGTCAGGCCGCTCCACCAGCCGGCCAGATAAAGGCCCATGCAGATCAGCAGCAGCCCGGCGAGCACGCGCATGAACATCGCCGCCGGGCTGTTGGCCACCGCCCAGCCAGCCAGGCCAATCAGTAACCCCGCCGTTGCATAGCTGAGGATGCGCCCCAGGTTGTACGCCAGCAGTAGGCGAAAGCGGCGGCTGCGCTGCTCCTTGGGGATCGCCAGGGTCAGCGCGCCCATCAGCCCGCCGCACATGCCCAGGCAATGGCCGCCGCCGAGCAGGCCAAGGATCAGCGCCGAGACCAGCAGGGGCGCCAGCTCAAGCATGGGGCGGGTCTTTGGGCGGTTGCTCGGGGCCATTGGCTTCGTCGATGGCGGCCAGGTGATTCGGATCCTGATCGTCGAACAACACGCTGTGGGCCGGGCCATCGAGATCCTCGTACTGGCCGCTGTCCACGGCCCAGAAGAAGATGTAGATCGCCACTCCCACTAACAGCAGCGCCGCCGGAATCATCACGTATAGAGCTGGCATCTGCACTCCATGCCCACGCGGCTCAGGCCGGCAGTGGGCGGGTTATCAAGGTGGTGCCAGTTGCCGGCGCGCTCGGCAGGCGAGTCAGGCGCAAGGCGTTGAGCACCACGGTCAATGAGCTGAGGGACATGCCGATTGCCGCCCAGATTGGAGTAATCCAACCCAGGGCGGCAAATGGCAGCATGAGGCCATTGTACAGCCCGGCCCACAGCAGGTTCTCAATGATCACCCGGCGAGTGCGTCGCGCCAGGCTGAAGGCTTGTACCAAGGCATCCAGGCGGTTGGACAGCAGCACCGCGTCGGCACTGGTTTTCGCCAGGTCCGTAGCCGAGCCCATGGCTACGCTGATATCGGCGGCGGCCAGCACCGGCACATCGTTGACGCCATCGCCGAGCATCAGCACTTTGCGGCCTTCCTTGTGCAGATTCTGTAGCACCCGCAGCTTGTCGTCAGGGCGCAGGCCACCGTGGGCTTCGTCGATGCCCAGCTCAAGGGCGACACTGGCGACCATCGGCGAACTGTCCCCCGAGAGCAACAGCGTACGCCAGCCGCGTGCCTTGCATGCTGCCAATAAGGCGGGAGCATCGCTGCGCAGGCGGTCGTCCAGCACGAACCAGGCGAGGGCGCCGTTACGATCGCCCAGCAGCAGCCATTGCCCGGCTTCATCCGGCGCCGCCGGCATCGCGCAGCCACTGAGTGCGCAGACAAACGACGGTTGGCCGATACGCAAGTGCCGCTCACCCACGCGACCTTCCAAGCCTAGGCCGGGGGAACTGAGCACTTCGTCGGCGGCCAGCGGCGCACGCCCGAATGCGCGGGCAATCGGGTGTTCCGAGCGGTTCTCCAGAGCGGCGGCGAGGCTCAGGCATTGGTCGCTGTCCAGCGTGCCCAGGGGCCGGATGGCGCGCAATGCCAGGCGCCCTTCGGTGAGGGTGCCGGTCTTGTCGAAAATCACCGTATCGATCTGGTTCAGGCCCTCGAGCACATGGCCACGAGTCAATAGCAACCCAAGGGTGTGCAAGGTGCCGGTGGCAGCAGTGAGGGCGGTCGGCGTGGCCAGGGACAGCGCGCACGGGCACGTGGCCACCAGCATCGCCAATACGATCCAGAACGCCCGGGATGGGTCCAGCTCCCACCACAGCAGGCCGATCAGCGCGGCGGCGATCAACGAGCACAGCAGGAACCACTGCGCGGCGCGGTCGGCGATCTGCGCCAGGCGGGGCTTCTCGGCCTGGGCGCGCTCCAGCAGGCGCACGATGGCGGACAACCGTGTGTCATGGCCAAGGGCGCGCACTTCGACGCTCAGAGCACCTTCCACATTTAGCGTGCCGGCGGTGACGCTGTCACCAATCCCCCGGGGTTGCGGCAGGTACTCGCCGGTCAGCAGGGATTCATCGATGCTGGATTGGCCATCGAGAATCACGCCATCCGCCGGCAGCACCGCACCGGGGTGCACCAGCACGCGGTCACCCAGCGCCAACTCACTGAGCAGGATGCGTTCGCTCTGGCCATCCTCTTTCAAGCGCAGGCAGGAGGCAGGCAACAGATTGACCAACTGAGCGGTGGCCGCTGCGGTGCGCTCCCGGGCGCGACGCTCGAGGTAACGCCCAGCCAGCAGGAACAGCGCAAACATGCCCACCGCATCGAAATATAATTCGCCCACACCGGTGATCGCGGTCCAGATGCCCGCCACGTAGGCGCCGCCAATCGCCAGGGACACCGACACGTCCATGGTCAGGTGGCGCGTGCGCAAGTCGCGCAGGGCGCCCTTGAAGAAGGGTGCGCAGCTGTAGAACACGATGGGCGTGGTCAGAAACATCGCGACCCAGCGCAGGATCACATGCAGCTCCGGGCTCAGGTCGATATTGAATTCCGGCCAGGTAGCCATGGTTGCCATCATCGCCTGGAACCACAGCAAGCCGGCGACGCCCAGTTGACGCAGGGCCAGGCGGTTCTCGCTGGCCAATTGCTCGGCGGCGCGGTCGGCGTGGTATGGGTGGGCGGCGTAGCCGATATGGCGCAGTTCGCTGAGCAATTGGCTCAACGGCAATTGCCCATCGGCCCAGCGTACCTGCAGGCGGTGATTGGACAGGTTCAGCCGGGCCTCGGCCACTGCGGGCAGGCTGCGCAGGTGTTTTTCGATCAGCCAGCCGCAGGCGGCGCAGCTGATACCCTCCATCAACAGGGTGGCTTCGGCAAGGTCGCCTTCATGGCGCACAAAGGGTTTTTGCACATCGGCGCGGTCGTACAGCGCCAGCTCATCCACCAGTTGCACCGGCAACGTCTCGGGGTTGGCCGAGGCTTCGCTGCGGTGCTGGTAATAGCTTTCCAGCCCACCGGCAACTATGGCCTCGGCGACCGCCTGGCAGCCCGGGCAGCACAGTTCGCGGCGCTCGCCGAGGATCTGGGCGGTAAACCGGCTGCCGGCGGGGACGGGCAGGGCGCAGTGGTAGCAGGGGGTGGTCATGGTTCAAGGTCTTTGATGGCTGGAAGGGCCTCATCGCGGGCAAGCCCGGCTCCCACACTCGATTGCGTTCTCCTGTGGGACCGGGCTTGCCCGCGATGCGCTTAGCGCGGCTTTTTTTACTGCTTCAGGTCTTCGGCACCCTGCAACGGCTCGTCACCCAGCAGCAAGTCCTTGTCATGGCTGACCTCTTCTTCTTCGAACATCCGCCAGGTCTGGTCACCTTCCACGCCGAGCAATTCCACGAAGCGCCGGCCTTCGACCTTATCGGTGACCTGACCGATATAGCGGCCCTGCTCAGTGTCACTGCGGGCCAGGACGATCTTGCGATCCTTCTCCGGCTGGGTTGGGGAAATCAGGTTCAGTTCCAGGGTCGCCGGGCCGCTGTTGCCGGTCAGTTGCAGTTCGACTTCGCCGGTCAGTTCATCCAGGTGCAGCCTGGCGCGCAATTGCAGGGTCTGGGCCAGGCGTTCGCGGTCAAGGGAGCGGTTGATGCCTTTGCCGGCCTCGTAGTAGTTGTCGTTGACCAGGTTGTCCGGGTTGTTCACCGCGATGGTCACCATGGACAAGGTCAGCGTCACCGAACAAGCCAGGATCGCGATGATGATCCAGGGCCAGAGGTGCTTGTACCAAGGGCTTGCGGCAGTGGCTGAGGACATTGGTTCTATTCCCTGTTAACGGACTTGTGGGCCGATGAATCGGCTCTTGGCTTCAATATGAATGCTGGTGTCATCGGCGTCCTTGAGGATGAACGTCACCTCGTTGGTGCTCGACGGCAACTGCTCAGGCGCACTCGACAGCTCTACCGGCATGCTGACGATATCGCCGGCAGCCACCTTGATTTCGCGTCGGCCTTGCAGCTTGAGGTCCGGCAGGCCGGCGGCGTCGAGTACGTAGGTGTGGTCGCGCTGGTCCTTGTTCATGATCTTCAGGCTGTAGACGTTCTCGATGCGCCCTTCGGCGTTTTCGCGGTACAGCACGCGGTCCTTGCTGACATCGAAGCCGACCAGCGAACGCATGAAAAATGCGCCAGCCAGCAGGCTGATCATTGCCAGCAGCACCAGCGCGTAGCCGATCAGTCGTGGGCGCAGCTTATTCGTCTTCTGCCCGGACAGGTTGTGCTCGGTGGTGTAGCTGATCAACCCGCGGGGGTATTCCATCTTGTCCATGATGGTGTCGCAGGCATCGATACAGGCGGCGCAACCGATGCACTCGATTTGCAGGCCGTCGCGGATATCGATACCGGTCGGGCACACCTGTACGCACATGGTGCAGTCGATGCAATCACCCAGGCCCTGGGCCTTGTAGTCGACGCCCTTTTTGCGCGGGCCGCGTACTTCGCCGCGGCGTGGGTCGTAGGAAACGATCAAGGTGTCTTTGTCGAACATCACGCTCTGGAAGCGCGCATACGGGCACATGTAGATGCACACCTGTTCGCGCAGCCAGCCGGCGTTGCCGTAGGTGGCGAGGGTGAAGAAACCCACCCAGAAATACGACCAGCCGTCGGCCTGGCCAGTGAAGAAGTCGAACACCAGTTCGCGGATCGGCGAGAAATAGCCGACGAAGGTCATGCCGGTGGCAAAGCCGATCAGCAGCCACAGCGTGTGCTTGCTGAACTTGCGCAGGAACTTGTTGGCGCCCATGGGCGCCTTGTCCAGCTTGATGCGCTGGTTGCGGTCGCCTTCGGTGACCTTTTCGCACCACATGAAGATCCAGGTCCACACGCTTTGCGGGCAGGTATAGCCACACCACACACGCCCGGCGTACACGGTGATAAAGAACAGCCCGAAGGCCGCAACGATCAGGATGCCCGAGAGCAGGATGAAATCCTGGGGCCAGAAGGTCGCGCCAAAAATGAAGAACTTACGCTCCGGCAGGTTCCACCACACAGCCTGGTGGCCGCCCCAATTCAGCCAAACGGTGCCGAAGTAGAGCAGGAACAAACCGGCGCCACCAAGCATGCGCAGGTTGCGGAACATGCCAGTGAAGGCGCGAGTGTAGATTTTCTCTCGCGAGGCGTAGAGGTCGACGCTGTTGCTCGCGTTTTTGGCAGGCGGGGTAACGTCATGTACCGGTATCTGGTTGCTCATCATTGCATCCCACGGCGGTGGAGATTTGCCTCGGCCAGTACGTGCCAGCCGCGGTCAAATTGGGGGTGTTGCAGTGGCCTGATGATACGCCCCCGAGGGTATGTCAGGGGTGCGACCTTTGGTCGCGTTGGGGGAAATCAATTGATGGTGTACGTGATCTGGATCAATTGACTTGGCAAGTATGGATGGTTTTTGCAGGTAAGACGGTCATTCGTCCCATGGATTGATCAGAGGCACGCCCCTGGACCCGATGTAGTGACTACTTGGTGGATGCGCGGGGCAAGACAGGGGCTGCGAGTGGTGGCGTGTTTTTCCCTGGAAAGACCGCGGGAGGCAGAAGCAACAAAGCCTCGCCCGTTTTTACTACTGGCGGACCTAACGGATGGTGTACTGCAATGGTGCAAGGCTGGCAGGTATGTGCAGGAACTGAGCGGCGAAAATCAACACTCAGGTTTCACCCCAACGCCCATGGTGGGGGATTACATACCAATGAGGTGACCACGTGATTATTGTTCCAAATCCGCCGACGTATAACGTTCCAGGCCCTGCGCCGCTGCCTGATAACGTGACGCGTGCAACGCTGCATGAGATGTCCAGTCTTTACGCCAGCCTCGACCGCTATGAGTTAGCGAAGACCTTGATGGACAACTTTGATCGGTTTGTGGATCCTGACAACCCGGGTTTTTTGACGCTGGATTATTTGCAATACATAGCCCTGGGGCTGGCCGGCAATCAATTTACCTTGGCGGACCAGGTGCTGGTTTTTGAAGTCCTCAACCGCGCTGGCTTCGCGGCTTCCCTGGACTTGGACGAAAAAGGTGAGAGTAACCGCAAGTTTGATCGGCAGGATATCCATAATTACCAGGATGCGCTGTTCACTGAGCATGAGGAAAGAACTGCCGGCCCGGACGCTCGATAAAGGCCGCTGCTTAGCATTAACAGGTAGTTGTAACAGCCTTCTACAAAAAAGCCCCGCCAGTTTTCACTGCGCGGGGCTTTGTTGTTTTCGAGGTTTTACTGTTCTTCGGCCTTCTTATCCCCATGGGACAAGCTGTACACATACGCCGCCAGCAAATGCACCTTGTCATTCCCTTGCAGTTGCTCCTGCGCCGGCATCTGGCCTTGGCGACCATAGCGAATGGTCTGTTGCAGTTGGGCAAAGCTCGAGCCGTAGATAAACGCCCCCGGATGAGTCAGGTCCGGCGCGCCCATTGCAGGCGTGCCTTTACCGGCCGGGCCGTGGCAGGCCACGCAGTTGGCGGCGAAGAGTTTTTCACCGTTGGCCACGTCGGCCTTGGCACCTTCCGGTAGCTTGCGGCCGTCAAGGTTGGTCACCACAAAGCCCGCGACGTCAGCCACCCCTTGCTCGCCGATGACTTCGGCCCAACCTGGCATCACCGCGTGGCGACCCTGCATGATGGTTTGCTTGATCGTCTCCGGTTCGCCACCCCAGCGCCAATCGGCGTCGGTCAGGTTGGGGAAGCCGTAGGCGCCCTTGGCGTCGGAGCCGTGGCACACCGAGCAGTTGGAGGCGAACAGGCGGCCGCCCATTTTCAAGGCTTGCGGGTCCTTGGCAACTTCTTCAATGGGCATCGAGGCGAATTTGGCGAAGATCGGCCCGAACTTGGCGTCCGACCTGGCCATTTCCTTTTCCCATTCATGCACGCCGGTCCAGCCGGTCTGGCCGTTGGCGAAGGAGGTTTGCTTATCGTTGTCGAGGTAGTTGTAGCCCGGCAACAGGCCCTTCCAGTTGCCCAGGCCGGGATACAGCACCAGGTAGCCGAGGGCGAAGACGATGGTGCCGACAAATAGCATGAACCACCACTTCGGTAGTGGGTTGTCGTATTCCTCGATGCCATCGAACGAGTGGCCGACGGTCTCGTCCGTCTGTTCGCTGCGCTGGCCCTTGCGGGTCGACAGCAGCAGCCAGGTCAGGGCGAAGATGGTACCCAGGCTCAGGACTGTGACGTACAGACTCCAGAACGTAGTCATTCTTTGTTACTCCTAGACGCTTGCTCGACGTGCTTGATGGCTTCGGGGTCATCCGCGAAGGGCAACATGGTCGCGTCGTCAAACTCCGACTTGCGCCGTGGACTGAACACCCACAACGCCAGGCCGATAAAGGCCACCATCACCACAACGGTGCCCAGGCCACGAATCATCCCGATATCCATGTAGGTCACCGTTTGCTTTTGATGATGGTGCCAAGGCCTTGCAGATAGGCCACCAGTGCGTCCATTTCGGTCTTGCCCTTCACAGCGGCCGCTGCACCGGCGATGTCTTCGTCGGTGTAGGGCACGCCAAGGGTGCGCAAGACTTCCATCTTCTTCGCGGTGTCCTTGCCGTCGAGCTTGTTTTCCACGAGGAACGGATACGCTGGCATTTTCGACTCAGGCACCACGTTGCGCGGGTTGTAAAGGTGCGCACGCTGCCAGTCATCGGAGTATCGCCCGCCGACACGGGCCAGGTCCGGCCCGGTGCGCTTGGAGCCCCACAGGAACGGGTGGTCCCACACGCTTTCACCGGCGACCGAGTAGTGGCCGTAGCGTTCGGTTTCGGCACGGAACGGGCGGATCATCTGCGAGTGGCATCCTACGCAGCCGTTGGCGATGTAGACGTCGCGGCCTTCCAGTTCAAGGGCGGTGCGCGGCTTCATGCCTTCGACTGGCTTGTTGGTCACGTCCTGGAAAAACAGCGGCACGATCTGGGTCAGGCCGCCGATGCTCACGGCGATGACCATGAAGAAGGCCAGCAGGCCGATATTCTTCTCGACTACTTCATGCTTCATCAGTGGGCTCCCACTACGGCGATCTTGGCGGCGGCTTCGGCTTCTACAGGGTCAGAGGCACGCACGGTGCGCCAAACGTTATAGGCCATCAACAGCATGCCGCTGGCAAAGAACGCTCCGCCCAGGGCACGCACGATAAAGCCCGGGTGGCTGGCCTGCAGCGCTTCGACGAAGGAGTAGGTGAGGGTGCCGTCATCGTTGATCGCACGCCACATCAGGCCCTGGGTGATGCCGTTGACCCACATCGAGGCGATGTAGAGCACGGTGCCGATGGTGGCCAGCCAGAAGTGCGCATTGATCAGCCCGACGCTGTGCATCTGCACGCGGCCGAACAATTTGGGGATCATGTGGTACAGCGCGCCGATGGAGATCATCGCCACCCAGCCCAGTGCGCCGGCGTGTACGTGGCCGATGGTCCAGTCGGTGTAGTGGGACAGCGAGTTGACGGTCTTGATCGCCATCATCGGCCCTTCGAAGGTCGACATGCCGTAGAACGCCAGGGACACCACCAGGAAGCGCAGGATCGGGTCGGTGCGCAGCTTATGCCAGGCGCCCGACAGGGTCATCATGCCGTTGATCATGCCGCCCCAGCTTGGGGCCAGGAGGATGATCGACATCGCCATGCCCAACGATTGTGCCCAGTCCGGCAGCGCGGTGTAGTGCAGGTGGTGAGGACCGGCCCAGATATACAGGGTGATCAGCGCCCAGAAGTGCACGATGGACAGGCGATAGGAGTAGATCGGGCGCTCGGCCTGTTTCGGTACGAAGTAGTACATCATGCCGAGGAAACCGGTGGTGAGGAAGAAGCCTACGGCGTTGTGGCCGTACCACCATTGGATCATCGCATCCGTCGCACCCGAGTACGCCGAGTAGGACTTGAACAGGCTGACCGGCAAGGACGCATGGTTGACGATGTGCAGCATCGCCGTGACCAGGATGAATGCCCCGTAGAACCAGTTGCCCACGTAAATGTGCTTGGTCTTGCGCTTGACGATGGTGCCAAAGAACACCACTGCGTAGGTCACCCAGACAATCGCGAGCAAAATCGCGATCGGCCATTCCAGTTCGGCGTATTCCTTGGTGGTGGTGTAGCCAAGGGGCAGGCTGATGATGGCGCCGACGATGACCGCTTGCCAGCCCCAGAAGGTGAAGGCAGCCAGGCTGTCGGAGATCAGGCGGGTCTGGCAGGTGCGCTGCACGACATAGTAGGAAGTGGCAAACAACGCACACCCACCGAAGGCAAAGATCACCAGGTTGGTGTGCAGCGGGCGCAGGCGACCGAAGGTCGTCCATGGCAGGTCGAAATTCAATTGCGGCCAGACCAGTTGCGAGGCGATGAACACCCCGAGCCCCATGCCAAGGATCCCCCAGACCACCGTCATGATGGCGAACTGGCGGACTACCTTATAGTTATAAGCAGTCGGACTGATTGCTGTGCTCATTCTAAGGTTCCACGGTTTAGGTTTTTTTATAGGTAAAATCGGTCGCAAGTATGTAGAAAGCGAGGGGCCATTGCAACGCAATGGCTGACCTGTATCAATGCGTTCCACGCCAGATTCTGCGCCCTTTCCATGTTTGGCGTAAGGATTAAATCCGAAATAGAAAGCTGATCAAGTGGACAGGAATTTTAGGGGGCGCAACGGATACCGTCGCCTACGCCAGAATTGCTCCACTGTGGGAACAAGCGTAGACCCGAATATGAGGGGGGGAAAGTTGGGTGTTGCGAGGGTGCGACACTTGGTCGCGCAAATGAAAACAACATCGGATCACGGTAGGAGCGAGCTTGCTCGCGAAGTCCTCAAGAGCGCCTCGGTCATTCTGGATAACCGCGGCGTTATCAAGTTCTTCGCGAGCAAGCTCGCTCCTACGCTAAAACGGGTTGCCGCCCCGGGCCGGGGCAGCGGTTACTCGGTCGGGCTGTCTGGCGTTGCACCATCAGCGCTGTGGGACAGGCTGTACACGTACGCCGCCAGCAGATGCACTTTGTCATTACCTTGCAGCAGTTCCTGAGCAGGCATCTGGCCCTGGCGCCCATGGCGAATGGTCTGCTGCAACTGCGCCAGGCTGGTGCCGTAGATAAAGCCGCTTGGCTCGGTCAGGTTCGGCGCGCCCATGGCTTCCACGCCGTGGCCTTGTGGGCCATGACAAGCCACGCAGGTGGTGCTGAATGCGGCTTGGCCGGCGGCCAGGTCAGCGCTGTTGTCCGCTGGCAAGGGCAGCTTCGCCAGGTCGTGGCGCACATAGGCGGCGACGTTCTTCACGCCGTCCTCACCCAGCACTTCACCCCAGGCCGGCATCGCCGCGTGACGACCGGCCATGATGGTGGCCTTGATCGCTTCGGCCGAACCGCCCCAGCGCCAGTTACTGTCCGCCAGGTTCGGGAAGCCATAGGCGCCCTTGGCATCCGAGCCGTGGCACACCGCGCAGTTGGAGGCGAACAGACGACCGCCCATCTTCAACGCTTGCGGGTCCTTGGCGACTTCTTCCACAGGCATCGCCGCGAATTTGGCGAAGATCGGCCCGAACTTGGCGTCGGCCTTGGCCATCTCCTTGTCCCATTCCTTGGTCTGGGTCCAGCCGTCCTCATAACCCGGCAACACGCCTTTCCAGTTGCCCAGGCCCGGGTAGAGGATCAGGTAGCCGACGGCAAACACCAGGGTGCCGGCGAACAACATGAACCACCACTGGGGCAGCGGGTTGTCGTATTCCTCGATACCGTCGAAGGCGTGGCCCATGGTCTGGTCGACGCTGCCCTTGGTCTCGCCCTTGCGGGTGCCGACCAAGAGCCAGGTCAGGCCGATCAGGCTGCCGAGGGTCAATACGCAGATCCATGTACTCCAGAAGGTAGTCATGGCCGAGTGCTCCTTGTTGCTGGCTCTGCTTGAGCGTCGGTTGGGGAGGGTTCATCGGCAAACGGCAGCATGGTCGCATCGTCAAACTCCGACTTGCGCCGTGGGCTGAACACCCACAGCGACAGGCCGATAAAGGCGATGGCGACCACCAGCGTGCCTAGGCCGCGGATGGTGCCTGCATCGAATTCAAATCCCATGGCTCACCTCTTGCTCTTGATGGCAGTGCCGAGCACTTGCAGGTAGGAAACCAGCGCGTCCATCTCGGTCTTGCCCTTGAGACTGGCGACGGCGCCATTGATGTCGTCGTCGGTGTAGGGCACGCCGAGGGTGCGCATCACCTTCAATTTGGTCTCGGTATGGCTGCTGTCGACGGCGGCGGTGACCAGCCATGGATAGGCCGGCATCTTCGACTCCGGTACCACGTTGCGCGGGTTGTACAAGTGCGCGCGGTGCCAGTCGTCCGAGTAGCGCGCGCCAACGCGGGCCAGGTCTGGCCCGGTGCGCTTGGAGCCCCACAGGAACGGGTGGTCCCACACGCTTTCGCCTGCCACCGAGTAGTGACCGTAGCGTTCGGTCTCGGCGCGGAACGGGCGGATCATCTGCGAGTGGCACTGCACGCAGCCTTCGCGGATGTAGATGTCGCGGCCTTCCAATTGCAACGCGGTGTAGGGCTTCATGCCTTCCACCGGTTTGTTGGTCACGTCCTGGAAGAACAGCGGGACGATCTGGGTCAGGCCGCCGATGCTTACGGCGAGCACCATCAGCAGCATCAGCAGGCCGACGTTCTTTTCAATCGTTTCGTGTTTCATCATCGACTCCTCAGGCCATCTGCGCTGCGGCGGTGACTTCGGCCGGTTGCGCCGAACGCACGGTGCGCCACGTGTTGTAAGCCATCAGCAACATGCCGGTGAGGAAGATCGCACCGCCCACCAGTCGCACGATGAAGCCTGGGTGGCTGGCCACCAGGGTTTCGACGAAGGAGTAGGTCAAGGTGCCGTCTTCGTTGACTGCACGCCACATCAGGCCCTGGGCGATGCCGTTGACCCACATCGAGGCGATGTAAAGCACGGTGCCGATGGTGGCCAGCCAGAAGTGCGCGTTGATCAGGCCGAGGCTGTACATCTGCTCGCGACCGAAGACTTTCGGGATCATGTGGTACAGCGCGCCGATGGAGATCATCGCTACCCAGCCCAGCGCGCCGGCGTGTACGTGGCCGATGGTCCAGTCGGTGTAGTGGGAGAGGGCGTTGACGGTCTTGATCGCCATCATCGGACCTTCAAAGGTCGACATGCCGTAGAACGCCAGGGACACCACCAGGAAGCGCAGGATCGGGTCGCTGCGCAGCTTATGCCAGGCGCCCGAGAGGGTCATCATGCCGTTGATCATGCCGCCCCAGCTCGGGGCCAGCAGCACCAGTGACATCACCATGCCCAGGGACTGAGCCCAATCCGGCAGCGCGGTGTAGTGCAAGTGGTGGGGACCTGCCCAGATGTACAGGGTGATCAGCGCCCAGAAGTGCACGATGGACAAGCGATAGGAATACACCGGACGTTCGGCCTGCTTGGGCACGAAGTAGTACATCATCCCCAGGAAGCCCGCGGTGAGGAAAAAGCCCACAGCGTTATGCCCATACCACCACTGCACCATGGCATCCGTCGCCCCGCCATACAGCGAGTAGGACTTGGTCAGGCTGACCGGGATTTCCAGGTTGTTGACGATATGCAGGATCGCCACGGTGAGGATAAACCCGCCGAAGAACCAGTTACCCACATAGATATGCTTGGTGTTGCGCTTGGCCACGGTGCCGAAGAACACAATGGCGTAGGCGACCCAGACGATGGTGATGAGAATGTCGATCGGCCATTCCAGCTCGGCGTATTCCTTGGAGCTGGTGTAGCCCAGCGGCAAGCTGATCGCGGCCAGCAGGATCACCAGCTGCCAGCCCCAGAAGCAGAACGCTGCCAGTTTCGGCGCAAACAGCTGGGTCTGGCAGGTGCGCTGCACCGAGTAGAACGAGCTGGCAAACAGTGCGCAGCCCCCAAAGGCAAAGATCACCGCGTTGGTGTGCAACGGGCGCAGTCTTCCAAAGCTGGTCCAAGGTAAATCGAAATTGAGCGCAGGCCAAACCAATTGGGCGGCGAGAAAAACCCCGAGCCCCATGCCGACGATGCCCCACACCACCGTCATAATGGCGAATTGGCGGACCACCTTGTAGTTATAGGCGGTACTTAAAGTAGTGTTCATGGTTCCCCATCCACGGTTCAACCCAAGCAGATGCGGCACTTGGGCTGGAGTTATAGGCAGACTAAAAAGCGAGGCAAGCATGGGCAAAGAGCACAAGGCCAGTATTGACGGGGATCAATGGGCGCAGTGTGTGCGCGAACGCGGCTGGCTGTGGGATGTCGCCACGGGTACGGCTTCGAGCGAGCCGGTCACCCTGATCCTGGCCCATGGCGCCGGCGCGCCAATGGACTCGGCATTCATGAACGACATGGCGGCACGCCTTGCCGGGCATGGCGTGAACGTATTGCGCTTCGAGTTCCCGTACATGGCCCAGCGCCGTGTGGATGGCGGCAAGCGCCCGCCGAATCCGGCGCCAAAACTGCTGGAATGCTGGCGCGAGATTTATGCCGAGGTGCGACGTCATGTCGCTGGGAAACTGGCGATTGGCGGCAAGTCCATGGGCGGGCGCATGGCGAGTTTAGTTGCCGACGAGTTGGGGGCCGATGGCTTGGTGTGCCTGGGGTATCCGTTTTATGCGGCGGGCAAGCCGGAAAAACCACGGATCGAGCATCTGGCCGGGCTGAAGACGCCGACGTTGATTGTGCAGGGTGAGCGCGATGCGCTGGGTAATCGTGCGGCGGTGGAGGGCTATGATTTGTCGCCGGGCATCGAGGTGATGTGGCTGGTGGCAGGGGACCATGACCTGAAGCCGTTGAAGGCTTCGGGGTTTACCCATGAGCAGCATCTGGAGGCTGCGGCGGTGCAGGTGTCGAGTTTTTTGCTGAGTCTTGAATGAAACCTGTGGCGAGGGAGCTTGCTCCCGCTGGGCTGCGCAGCGGCCCCAAAAGTCTTGGGAGCGCTTCGCACTCCACCGGGAGCAAGCTCCCTCGCCACAGTGGTCTACCGGTTGAAGCGCTCTACCAGCGAATACTGGGTATTGGCGGTATGAGTCAGCTCTTCACTCAACTGCGCCGAGTTCATTGCCTGCTCCGACGTCTGATCGGCCAACAGCGCAATGGTGCTGATATTGCGGCTGATCTCCTCGGCAACAGAGCTTTGCTCCTCGGTGGCGGCGGCAATTTGGGTGGTCATGTCGGTGATATTCGCCACCGCTTCGCTGATGCCCACCAACGCCTGGTCCGCTTCCATCACCCGCGCCACACCTTCTTCAGCCTGGCGATGCCCGGCGTCCATGGTTTGCACGGCCGCAGCCGCGGTGTGTTGCAGCTTGGCGATCAGGGTATGGATCTGCCCGGTGGACTCTGCTGTCCGCTGGGCCAACTGGCGCACTTCGTCAGCCACGACGGCAAAACCACGGCCCATCTCACCGGCACGCGCCGCTTCGATGGCGGCGTTGAGGGCCAGCAGGTTGGTCTGGTCGGCGATGCCTTTGATCACATCGACCACGCCGCCGATCTCATCGCTGTCCTTGGCCAATTGGGTGACGGTTACCCCAGTCTCGCCCACGGCCGCCGACAGCCGCTGGATCGCTTCGCGGGTTTCCCCGGCGATATCGCGACCGCGACCGGTCAGGCGGTTGGCTTCCTGGGTAGCGTCGGCGGTGCGCTGCACATGGCTGGCAACTTCCTGGGTGGTCGCGGCCATCTGGTTGACCGCAGTGGCGACCTGTTCGGTCTCCACACGCTGGCGTTCCAGGCCACTGGAGCTGTTGTGCGCCAGGGTGTTGGAGCGTGCCGCCTGGTCGTTGAGGTGTTCGGCGGTGTCCTGCAAGCGCGTAAGACAGGTCTTCAGACGTGCTTCCTGGCTGAGGATCGACATCTCCAGTCGCGCCTGGGCGCCACGGCTGTCGGTGTACATCTGTGCGATCAGCGGGTCGGAGGTAGTCTGCTCGGCCAGGCGCAGCAAACGCTTGAGGCCGCGCTGCTGCCAGCTCAGGCCCAGCAGGCCCAACGGCACCGACAGCGCCGCCGCCAAGGCGAAGCCCCATTGGGACGTAAGGGTGGCGCCGATCATGAAGCTCAATTGGCTGACCAGAATAAATGGCAGCCAGTCCTGTAGCACCGGCAGCCACTTGTCCCGCTGGGGAATGGCCGACTTGCCTTGGTTGATACGTTGATAGAGCGCTTCGGCCCGGCGGATCTGCTCGGCGGTGGGCTTGATGCGCACCGATTCGTAGCCGACCACCTGGTTGCCGTCGAAGACCGGTGTCACATAGGCGTTAACCCAATAGTGGTCACCGGTCTTGCAGCGATTCTTGACAATGCCCATCCATGGCAAGCCTTGTTTGAGCGTTGACCACATGTGCGCGAACACCGCCGACGGCACATCCGGGTGACGCACCAGGTTGTGCGGCGCCCGAGTCAGCTCGTCGCGGGTGAACCCACTGATTTCGACAAACGCGTCGTTGCAGTAGGTAATGACACCCTTGGCATCTGTGGTGGAGATCAACCGTTGCTGAGCGGGGAAGGTACGTTCGCGCTGGGTAACGGGTTGGTTATTACGCATGATTGTTCAATCCGCAAGGCTTTCAGGGGTTATCGGCCATGGCGGGCATTTATTTAACTTATTTTTGCAACAATCCGGACGAGCGGATTTACGCTCAGCCGGCCAGCATCGGATACGTAAACAGCCCGAAGTGAAGCAGATTCAAGCCAAAGTGCGTGGCAATCGCCGCGCCCAACCCGCCGAAGCGATACGCCAGGCCGTAACCGACGCCGGCAATACTCGCCAGCAGCACCCACTGCCAACCTGCGCCCAGGTGTACCAGCCCGAATAACAACGAGGCCAGCAGCAGCGCGAGGTTCTCGCCGTAGGGCAGGTGCTTGAAGCGCTGACCCAGGCCGCCCTGGATATATCCACGGAACAGCGCCTCTTCAACCAGCGTCACCAGCATCAGGTTATTCAACACCCACAGCCACGCCTGGTCCGGCCACTTCGGTGCCCAACTGATCATGCCCAGCAGGGCGGCGCCACCCAGGGCGGCGATGGCGGTCAGGGTCAGGGCCATGGCCGTGACGCAGATCGACAGGCGCAATGACCGCCGCGCCACAATCCATGGGCAGGCCAATAGCAGCCAGAAGCCGATCAGCGGTTTGTCCTGGTTCAGGTACATCGAGAAGGGCACGGCGTCAGGGGTAAAACGCTGGGGTGCGATGCCCCGACCGTTGTAGAAACCCGGGAGCCAGTGCATCGCCAGCCCCAGGGCCAGGACGATGAACAACCCGTGGCCCAGGTAGCGGGCCCAGGGGTTGCGTTGCTGGCGTACGGCGTAACCGGCCACCAACAGCAGCGCCACGGACACCGCTGCCAGCAGGCCCAGTTGGCCGTAGAGCAAGGCCACGACATAGCCAATGGAAAGCAGCGTGAGGTACAGCCAGGGCAGGGCAATCATGTGAAATCCTTCGAAAAAACTGGGCGGCATTATAGCGAGCGGCCTGGTCCGGCGGCATGAAAACTCCTCCACGCAAAAAGGCTGTAGGGAAAGGATTGCCAAGTAAGTTTGCGGGTAGTTATAGTCGACGCGTCTTTATCCCTTCAAAAAAGATCAGCACATGCCAGCTTCCCAGCGCATAGCGGTAGTCGATTCAGCGGTCAACGCTGTGGTCGTGCCGTGCCGTGCCGCGCCAAGCAGCCTGCGCAGATCAGTCACTACCCGCCACCTGTCAGTAGCACGCCGGTGTACGCAGTCGTATCACCGCCGGGTGTTGGCATTTCGGGCTGATCAGCTGTTCGCTGTAGCCCTGTGCCTACCTGAAAAAACCTACTGAAATTCGGTATTTACCGAGTCGGCTTTTTTGCCTGATCACAGGTGGTAACTCATGTCTGTTCTTTCGAAACAATCCCTGGCCGCGGCGGCCTCGACGAGCCTGTTTGTGCTGCTGTGGAGCAGCGGGGCGATTTTCTCCAAGCTGGGCCTGGCTCATGCTTCCCCCTTTGCCTTTTTGCTGATCCGGTTTGCCATCGCCCTGGCCGGGCTGGTGGTGCTGGTGCCAATCCTCAAGTTGCAGCTGCCACGTCCCGGCAAGCCCATGCTTTATGCGGTGTCGACGGGCCTGGTGCTGCTGGGGGCCTATCAGATTTTTTATCTGCTGGCCCTGGACCTTAAAGTCACGCCTGGGGTGATGGCGACCATCATGGGCGTACAGCCGATCCTCACCGTGGTGCTGGTCGAACGCCAGCGCTCCTGGCGCCGGTTGTTCGGCCTGGGGTTGGGCCTGGCCGGGTTGATCATGGTGGTGTACCAGGGTATCGGGCTGGCAGGCATGTCCCTGGCCGGGATGCTGTTCGGGCTGCTGGCGCTGGCGAGCATGACGTTGGGCTCGATCATGCAAAAGCGCATTACCGACAATCCGTTGGGCACGTTGCCGCTGCAATACCTGGCCGGGCTGTTGTTATGCGCGGTGTTCGTGCCATTCCAGCCCTTCCATTTCGAGCACAATGCGAGCTTTTACCTGCCGGTGCTGTGGATGGGGTTGGTGGTATCAGTGCTGGCAACGCTGTTGCTGTACCGCCTGATCGCCCGGGGCAACCTGGTGAATGTCACCAGCCTGTTCTACCTGGTGCCGGCGGTGACGGCGGTGATGGACTACTTGATCTTCGGCAATCGGCTGGCGCTGTTGAGCCTGCTGGGGATGCTGTTGATCATCGTCGGTTTGGTCTTTGTATTCCGTAAAAACTGAAACCCAGCCCTGTAGGAGCGAGCTTGCTCGCGAAGAACGTCAACGATTACGAGGGCATCCTGAATGAACAGAGTGCTCTCAGGTTTTTCGCGAGCAAGCTCGCTCCTACCTTGGGGGGTGTAATTTGGCCGGGCGCAGCACCAACCACAACGCCCCTGCAATCAACACTCCGCCATACAGATGGGCCATGGACAATGGCTCATCCAGCAGCAACGCGCCCCAGAGCACGCCGAATGGCGGGATCATAAAGGTCACAGTCATCGACTTGACCGGGCCAATCGATGACAGCAAGCGGAAGTACAGGATGTAGGCAAACGCCGTGCACACCAGCCCCAACCCCAGCAACGACGCCCATACCTGCCAGCCGCCCCAGCTCGCCGGTGGCTGGCTGATGGCGCTGTAGGCAAAAAACGGCAGCAGGAACAATGTAGCGCCGAGCATGCTGCCCAGGGCCGACAGGCGACTGTCCAACCCGCCGCGCTGATCCAGCCAGCGCCGCGCCAGAAAACCGGCAAAGCCATAGCAGGTGGTCGCCAGCAGGCACGCCAGTGCGCCCATCAACAATTGCAGATCAAAGGCCACCGGCCCCGCACGCGTGAGCACGGCTACGCCAAGCAGCCCCAGGGCTACCCCCGCGACTTTCGACGGTGTCAGGCGTTCGCTGAAGAACACCCCGCCAATCAGCACGCCCATCAGCGGCGTGGTGGCATTGAAGATCGCCGAATAACCCGCCGGCAATACCTGGGCCGCCACCGAGTACATGGTCGCCGGGATCCCTGAGTTGATTACGCCCAGCAGCAGTACCGTCTTGAACTTGCCCTGGAAATCCCAGCTCACGCGCATCATCGCCAGGATCACCAACAACCCCGCGGCAGCAATCGACACGCGGAAAAATGCAGTCGGCACGGTGCCGATTTCCGGCGCGATGATGCGCATGAACAGGAAACTCGCGCCCCAGATGGCCGCCAGTCCCAGCAAGTAGAGGGTATCAACAGGTCTCACGGAAAACTCCTACGCCAATCAGGCGGGGGAGTGTTGCCCAGCGTCCTGGTCGACACAATCTCTAAGTACCGCGGCCCATGAAAAATCTTCCTTCTCCTGCCACCGTTCACTGGCTAAGCTCTGGGCTTCCAGCTACCCGCTCGAGGTTTCCCGCATGTCGCAGCCCGCCCTCGCTATCGCCCGGATGATCCTCGACGGTTTTGATGATTACCGTGAGCACTTTCGCCTGATCACCGATGGCGCCCGCGAACGTTTCGAGAAGGCGCAGTGGCAGCAGGGGCAGGCCGCCTCGGCGGCGCGTATCAACCTCTATGAAGAGAAAGTCGCCGAGGTCACCACGCGCCTGCGAGCCAGCACCGAAGCGGCCGCGCTGCTGGACATCGACCTGTGGCCCCAGGTGAAAAGCGCCTATATCGACCTGATCGACCTGCGCTTTGACGATGAACTCTCCGAGACCTGGTACAACTCGATCTTCTGCGGCCTGTTCAGCCATGACCTGATCAGCGACCGCTGCATGTTCATCCACACCACTCGGCCAAGCCAGCGCCGTGCAAGGGCGGCGCAAACCCGGATCTACACGCCAACCGGTAATATTGCGCAGATGCTCGCGCAGGTGTTTGCTGACTACAGTTTCAGCGAGCCCTACGCCGACCTGCCGGCAGACCTGCAACGCCTCGAAGCCCAACTGCGGGAAAACCTGCCGGATTGGGTATGCAAAGACCCGGACCTCAACGTCGAGTTGTTTTCCTCGGTGCTCTACCGCAACAAAGGTGCCTACCTGGTAGGGCGCATCTACACGCGTGACGAACAATGGCCCCTGGTCATTCCGCTGCTGCACCGCGAAGGCCGTGGCATCCAGATCGATGCGTTGATCACCGACGAAGCCGACGTATCGATCATCTTCTCGTTCACCCGGTCCTATTTCATGGTCGATGTGCCGGTGCCCGCCGAATTCATCGGCTTTCTCAAGCGCATCCTGCCGGGCAAGCACATTGCCGAGCTGTACACCTCGATCGGCTTCTACAAGCACGGCAAATCCGAGTTCTACCGCGCGTTGATCAACCACCTGGCTACCACCGATGATCAGTTCATCATGGCCCCCGGCGTGCGCGGCATGGTCATGAGCGTATTCACGCTGCCAGGCTTCAACACTGTGTTCAAGATCATCAAGGACCGCTTTTCGCCGTCAAAAAACGTGAACCGCGCCACGGTGATCGAGAAATATCGCCTGGTTAAGAGTGTCGACCGGGTCGGGCGTATGGCCGACACCCAGGAGTTCGCCGACTTTCGCTTCCCCCTGGGCAAGTTCGAGCCAGAGTGCCTGGCCGAGCTGCTGGAAGTCGCTGCCGGCACGGTGCAAGTGGAAGGCGACACGGTGCTCATCCGTCACTGCTGGACCGAGCGGCGCATGACCCCGCTCAACCTCTACCTCGACAACGCCAACCCCGCCCAGGTACGCGAAGCCCTGGAAGACTACGGCCTGGCGATCAAACAACTGGCAGCGGCGAATATCTTCCCCGGCGACATGCTGCTGAAAAACTTCGGCGTCACCCGTCACGGCCGCGTGGTGTTCTACGACTATGACGAGATCTGTTTCCTCACCGAAGCCAACTTCCGGCATATCCCCGCACCGCGTACCCCCGAGGATGAAATGGCCTCCGAGCCCTGGTACTCCATCGGCCCGCTGGACGTGTTTCCCGAGGAATTCCCGCCGTTCCTGTTTGCCGACGCCGGCCAGCGCAAGCTGTTCGACGAGCTGCATGGCGAGTTGTACAACGCCGATTACTGGAAGGGCCTGCAGGACGCAATTCGTGCCGGCAAGGTCATCGATGTGTTCCCCTATCGCAGAAAGGACCCGCTTTAACGCATCCCGGTGAGGGAGGGGGCCTGCTCCGATGGCGGTGAATCAGTCAACACCTTCATTAACTTACCCGCCGTCATCGGGAGCAAGCCCCCTCCCACATGTTTGACCTGCCAGATGAGTCGCTTTTCTGCCACACTTGCCGGCCGCGCATAACATAGATGACCGTCGAAGTAGCTGATGACTGACCAAGCACCCACCATCGACCAACTGCTCAAAACCCTCGATCACGCCATGCTCGCCGACCGCCACCGCTTGCGTCGGCAGTTGCTCGAGCTGCGCAAGAAGCCCGATGAGGACAAGCTGGCGCAGTGGGTGGCGCGCATGCAAGCGTCCTGTGCCCAGGTCACGGCACGGCGCGCCAGCCTGCCAGTGATTCGCTATGACGACAGCCTGCCGATTGCCGCCAAGCGCGATGAGATCAAGGACGCGCTGCTCAAGCATCAGGTACTGATCATTGCCGGCGAGACCGGCTCGGGCAAGACCACCCAGTTGCCGAAAATCTGCCTGGAAATCGGCCGCGGTCAATACGGCCTGATCGGCCACACCCAACCGCGCCGGATTGCGGCGCGCAGTGTCGCCAGCCGTGTAGCAGAAGAGTTGGCCACGCCATTGGGCGCGTTGGTCGGCTATCAGGTGCGCTTCGAAGACCAGAGCGATGCCAACACCCTGGTCAAGCTGATGACCGACGGCATCCTGCTGGCCGAGACCCAGAACGACCGTTACCTCGAGCGCTACGACACGATCATCGTCGACGAAGCCCACGAACGCAGCCTGAACATCGACTTCCTGCTCGGCTACCTCAAGACCCTATTGCCGCGTCGCCCTGACCTGAAAGTCATCATCACCTCGGCGACCATCGACCTGGAGCGCTTTTCCAAGCACTTCGACGACGCGCCGATTGTCGAGGTGTCGGGCCGCACCTTCCCGGTGGACACCTGGTATCGCCCGCTGACCCTGGAGCAGGACGAAGAGGGCAACCGTGTCGAGGACGACCTGACCGTCGACCAGGCGATCCTCGCCACCCTCGATGAAATCGCCGCCTATGAGCGTAGCGAGCGACGCAGCCCCGGCGACGTGCTGGTGTTTTTGCCCGGCGAGCGTGAGATCCGCGACGCGGCCGATATGCTGCGCAAAGCCCAGCTCAAGCACACCGAGATCCTGCCGCTGTATGCGCGCCTGTCACCGGCTGAGCAGCAGCGCATTTTCCAGTCCCACCCAGGGCGGCGCGTGGTGCTCGCGACCAACGTCGCAGAAACCTCCCTGACCGTGCCGGGCATTCGCTACGTGATCGACAGCGGCACGGCACGCATCAGTCGCTACAGTTATCGCGCCAAAGTGCAGCGCCTGCCCATCGAGGCGATCTCCCAGGCCAGCGCCAACCAGCGTAAGGGGCGCTGTGGCCGGGTCGAGCCGGGCATTTGCATTCGCTTGTACAGCGAAGAGGACTTTATCGGCCGCCCGGAATTTACCGACCCGGAAATTTTGCGCACCAACCTGGCCGCCGTGATTCTGCAGATGCTGCACCTGCGCCTGGGCGAGATCACCGATTTCCCGTTTATCGAACCGCCGGATGGCAAGGCGATCAGTGACGGTTTCAACCTGCTGCAAGAACTCTCGGCGGTGGACCGCAACAGCCAGCTCACCCCGTTGGGGCGCCAGCTCGCCCGCTTGCCGGTGGACCCGCGCATGGGTCGCATGTTGCTGGAAGCGGCCAAGCTCGGCAGTTTGCAGGAGGTGCTGATTGTCGCCAGCGCCATGTCGATCCAGGATCCCCGCGAGCGCCCACCGGAACGTCAGCAAGCCGCCGACCAGGCCCATGCGCAGTGGAAAGATCCGGACTCGGACTTCGCCGGTTTGGTCAACCTGTGGCGTGGCTTTGAAGAGCAACGCCAGGAATTGACCGCCAGCCCGCTGCGCAACTGGTGTCGCAAGAACTTCCTCAACTACCTGCGCCTGCGCGAGTGGCGCGATTCCCATCGCCAGTTGAGCCTGATCTGCCGCGACATGCAGTTGAGCGTCAATAGAGAACCGGCGGACTTTCCCAAGCTGCACAAGGCGGTGCTGTCCGGCCTGCTCAGCCAGATCGGCCAGAAGACCGAAGACGGCGATTACCTCGGTGCGCGGCAGCGGCGTTTCTGGATCCACCCCTCGTCCGGCATTGGCAAGAAGCGCCCGCAATGGCTGATGACTGCCGAGTTGGTGGAAACCACCAAGCTTTATGCGCGCATGGTGGCGAAGATCGACGCCGACTGGATCGAGCCGCTGGCCGGGCACCTGATCAAGAAAAACCACTTCGAGCCCCATTGGGAGAAGAAGCGCGGCCAGGTGGTGGCGTTTGAGCAAATCACACTGTTCGGGTTGATCATCGTCGGACGTCGGCCGGTGCATTACGGGCCGATTGACCCGGTAGTGTCCCGCGAGTTGTTTATCCGGGAAGGCCTGGTACGCGGTGAGATTCAGTCCCGGGCCAAGTGCCTGACAGCCAACCAGCGCCTGCTGGAGCAACTCGACGAGTTGGAGGCCAAGGCCCGCCGTCGCGACATCCTCGCCGACGAAGAAACCCTCTACGCCTTCTACGACGCGCGCCTGCCGGCGGAGATCCACCAGACGGCCACCTTTGACAGCTGGTACAAGGTCAACAGCCAGAAAGACCCGCAATTGCTGATCATGCGCGAAGAAGACGTGCTGGCCCGTGAGGCCAGTGAAGTCACCGCTGCGCATTATCCGGACACCTTGCACCTGGGCGACCTGGCGCTGGCCTTGAGTTATCACTTCGAACCCAATCACCCCCGCGACGGCGTCACCCTGCGCGTGCCGGCGCCGTTGCTGCCGGCCTTGCCGGCCGAGCGCCTGGAGTGGCTGGTGCCAGGCGTGATCGAAGCCAAGTGCATCGCCCTGGTGCGTAACTTGCCCAAGGCGCTGCGCAAGAACTTCGTGCCGGTGCCGGACTTCGTCAAGGCGGCGCTGCAACGTATCGAGTTCGGCCAGGGCTCGCTGCCCCAGGCGCTGGGGCGCGAACTGCTGCGCATGACTGGTGCGCGGGTCAGCGATGAAGCCTGGGCCGAAGCGGCACAACAGGTGGAAAGCCACCTGAAGATGAACCTGGAAGTGGTCGACGGCCAGGGCAAGTTCCTTGGCGAAGGCCGCGACCTTGCCGAGTTGACCGCACGGTTTGCCGAAGCCAGCCAGGCCGCCCTGGCCGTGCCACAGACCGCGAAAAGCCAGCAGCCGGTGGAGGCCAAGGTGTTCGCGGCGGTGGCCGAAAAGACCCAGCAAAACATCGCCGGGCTGTCGATGACGGTGTACCCGGCGCTGGTAGAGGAAAACGGTACGGTCAAGGAAGGCCGTTTCTCGACCGCCGCCGAGGCTGAGTTCCAGCATCGCCGCGCGTTGCAGCGTCTGCTGATGCAGCAATTGGCCGAGCCGGCGAAATTCCTGCGCGGCAAATTGCCGGGCTTGACCGAGTTGGGCTTGATGTACCGCGAGTTGGGGCGTATCGACGCGCTGGTGGAAGACATCCTGCTGGCCAGCCTCGACACCTGCGTCCTGGAAGGCGAAGCCAGCCTGCCTCGTGATGGCGCCGGCCTGGCGGCTTTGGCGGAACGCAAGCGCGGCAGCTGGACCGAACACGCCGAACGCCTGGCGCGCCTGACCCTGGAAGTACTGAAGCTGTGGCACGGCCTGCAAAAGCGCTTCAAAGGCAAGATCGACCTGGCCCAGGCGGTAGCTTTGAACGATATCAAGCAGCAACTGGCCAACCTGGTATACCCGGGGTTCGTGCGCGAAACCCCGGCGCAATGGTTCAAGGAACTGCCGCGTTTCCTCAAGGCCATCGAGTTGCGCCTGGAAAAACTGCCGAGCCAGGTGCAGAAGGACCGGGTGTGGAGCACCGAACTGGGCGGCCTGTGGGCGCAATATCAGAATCGCCTGAACAAACACACCCAGGAAGGCAAGCGCGACCCGCAGCTGGAGCTGTACCGCTGGTGGCTGGAAGAATATCGTGTGTCGTTGTTTGCCCAGCAGTTGGGCACCAAGGTACCGATTTCCGATAAGCGCTTGAGCAAGCAATGGAGCCAGGTAGAGCCCTGAACCTTCCCGGTTTCCCGAACTGGGCAGGTCCCAAATGTGGGAGGGGGCTTGCTCCCGATAGCGGTGTGTCTGATACAAATCCGGCGGCTGGTACACCGTAATCGAGAGCAAGCCCCCTCACACATTCCGGTGTTTGTATGGCGCATGACGCCAAATCCCCGGGGTTGTGGCAAACTTCGCGGTCACAAGATTGAATAACGAATTGCCAGTTTGATGCCCGCCTGATGGACTCAAACGACTTACAGTTTGGTACGACGGTACCAATATCTTCTGCCTGACAGATTTAGAGGAACGACCGTGCATAACGTCGTCATCAGCGGCACCGGCCTGTATACCCCGGCCAACAGCATCTCCAACGAAGAGCTGGTGCAGTCTTTCAATGCCTACGTACAACAGTTCAACGCAGACAACGCGGCCGCCATCGAGCGTGGCGATGTGCAAGCGCTGACTGAGTCGAACGCGGCATTCATCGAGAAAGCGTCCGGTATCAAGAGCCGTTTTGTGATGGACAAGGACGGCATCCTCGACCCTCAGCGCATGGCCCCACGCTTGCCCGAGCGCAGCAACGACGAATGGTCGGTGCTCTGCCAAATGGCCGTCGGCGCCGCCGAGCAGGCCCTGCAACGCGCCGGCAAGACTGCCGCCGATATCGACGGTGTGATCGTCGCCTGCTCCAACCTGCAGCGCGCCTACCCGGCGATTGCTATCGAAGTCCAGGAAGCCTTGGGTATCCAGGGCTTCGGTTTCGACATGAACGTGGCGTGCTCCTCGGCCACCTTCGGCATCCAGAACGCGGCCAACAGCATCCAGTTGGGCCAGGCCCGGGCGATCCTGATGGTCAACCCGGAAGTCTGCACCGGCCACCTGAACTTCCGTGACCGCGACAGTCACTTCATCTTTGGTGATGCCGCCACCGCGGTGATCCTGGAGCGCGCTGACCTGGCGACGTCCGAGCACCAGTTCGAGGTGGTGAGCACCAAGCTGCTGACCCAGTTCTCGAATAACATCCGCAACAACTTCGGCTTCCTCAACCGCACCGCGGAAGAGGGTATCGGCGCCCCTGACAAGCTGTTCGTGCAGGAAGGCCGTAAGGTCTTCCGCGATGTCTGCCCGATGGTGGCCGAGTTGATTGGTGCCCACCTGGCGGAAAACCAGCTGGACGTCACCGATGTGAAGCGCTTCTGGCTGCACCAGGCCAACTTGAGCATGAACCATCTGATCGTGAAGAAACTGCTGGGGCGCGAGGCGTCGGTGGAAGAAGCGCCGGTGATTCTCGATACGTATGCCAATACCAGCTCCGCTGGTTCGGTGATTGCGTTTCACACCTATCAGGACGACTTGCCCAAGGGCACCGTGGCGGTGCTTAGCTCGTTCGGCGCCGGCTATTCCATCGGCAGCGTGATCCTGCGTAAACGCTGATTGCACGGCTGGCCGAGGTCAAATGTGGGAGCTGGCTTGCCTGCGAAGGCATCGGCTCGGTGTGCCTGAATCACCGAGTTGTCTGCATCGCAGGCAAGCCAGCTCCCACATTGACCGTATTTCCAAGGCAATATCGAGGTAAACGATGGCAGCAGCGGACGACGCGCACCTGCTTGAACGCCTGCTCAAGGGAGAGCAGCGGGCCTATAAGGAATTGGTCACCACTTACCAGAGTGCAATGCGAGCGGTGGCCTATGCCATCGTCGGCCAGCGCCACGCCGACGAAGTCGTGCAAGACGCCTGGCTCTCGGTGGTGCGCAACCTGGCCAAGTTCGAAGGACGCTCCAGCCTCAAGACCTGGCTGCTGACCATCACCGCCAACGCTGCCAAAGGCCGTTACAAACACAATCGCCGGGAAGTGCTGCTCGACGATTTGCCTTCGCCCCACGGCACCATTGGTGATGACCGCTTCAGCCCGGATGATGGCCATTGGGCGGTCGCCCCGTATGCCTGGCACCAGGACACCCCGGAAGCGTTGCTGACCGAAGATGAATTGCGCAAATGCCTGGAGCATACGATTCTGAGTCTGTCCCAATTGCAAAGCGCCGTGCTGGTATTACGTGAGCGCCAGGGCCTGGAACTGGAAGAAATCTGTAATCTTCTAAGCCTTTCGCTCTCCAACGTGCGTGTGCTGTTGCATCGGGCACGGCTTAAAGTCTTCGCCACTGTGGAGCATTTTGAGGAAACGGGCGAATGTTGACCTGTAAAGAACAAGTAGCACGCTCCAGCGACTATCTCGATGGGCAACTGACCTTTCGTGAACGTCTGATGGTGCGTCATCACTTGATGTTCTGCCCGAACTGCCGGCGCTTTATCCGTCAGATGCGCCTGATGCAGGCGACGCTCAAGCGTATGCCGCAGGAGCCGGTGAACGGTGCTGATGCGCTGGCTGAACGACTGGCCGCAGAGAGGCGTAAAGACATCATGTAGGAGCGAGCTTGCTCGCGAAGAACCCACAGGCAACGCGTTTATCCAGGATACCGCGTTATCGTTGACGTTCTTCGCGAGCAAGCTCGCTCCTACATGTTAAGCGTTAGAACTTGGCTTCAGCATCCAACTGCAAGGTGTTGGTATTGGCATCCCGCTGAGTGCGGCTGGCGAAGTCAGCCTTGGTCAGGAAGTAGGTGGCGCCGAGGGCAAAGTTCTTGTCGATGTCGTAGCTGACCTTCATCTTATGGCCGCGCGAACCGGTGGTGCCGTTGGCGAAGTCCGAATCGGTGAAGGCGCCTACGACGGCATTACGTTGAACGTCGCGGTAGTTGTAGTCCAGGTTGAAACCGAACACCTTGGACTTGGCACCCAGCAACCACGCGGTGTCCTGGTCGGTCACAGCATCGTTGTTCTTCACGTACTGGCCGTAGAACGCCAGGGGCACTGCCAGGCCGCCGATATCTGCCTGGGCAAAGCCTTCATACAGGCGGAATTCGTTGTTGGCCGAGTTGCCGTTGACCGCCAACGCGCAAGGCGTGGTGGTGGTTGTGCAGCGGCTGTCCTCGTCATTTTTGTAGGCGTAGACACTGCCGCCCAAGGTCATTTTCAGGTTGTCGGTGACCGAGAAACGCGTACCAAGCTGGCCGGATGTCAGGCGCAGGTCGTGTCGGAACTGCACGCCGTCGCCGTCGACGTTGTCTTTGAGATTGTAGTTACCGAGGCTGCCGAACAGTTCGGCGCTGCTACCCAGTGGGTATTTGTAAGTGACGGCCAGGCCTTCCGGGTTGATGTCGCTATCCCAGATCACGTCGCCCATGCTCACCCATGGCTGCAGCATCTTGCCGCCGATCACGTGCAGGTTCTTGATCTGGTCCGGGTGGTAGTCGATGTAGCCCAGGTCCAGCCAGATCGATTTTTTATCGAAGTAGCCATCCTGATCCTGGTTGGTCGAGCGCGCGTCGTCGCCGCCACCGGTGGCGATACGGATACCGGTGTCCACCTGTGGGTTGATCTCGGTGTAGGCACCCAGGCGGGCACGGATACGTTGACGGTCCTTGTCACGCCCGCCGTTGTTGGGCTCGCCATCGATCTTGATGGTTTCCTGACGGAAGCGTACGTCACCCTTGAACTGGGTCTTGGCGGCCCAGGCCAATTTTTGATCGAAGCTGCTCAGCTCGTTGGTTTTTTTCGCGGTGGCCGCGATCTGCTCGTTGGTCTCTTGTTGAGCTTGCCGTGCGATCTGCTGTTCTTTCTGGTCCCTGGCCAGCTCTGCTTGCAGTTCGCTGTACTGCGCTGCAGTGATCTGGCCGTTGGCCTTGAGCATGTCGAGCAATTTAGCGTCGACTGCAGCGCTGGCCGGTAGACTCAGGGCCAGCAACAGGCCGCCACACAGGACCGCCGCAGTTTTAGTGGAAGCAAGACGCATATCAATCTCCGAAAGTGAGGAGGGATGGCAAACCATCCAGGACACAACCGACCAATGACGGACGGAAAAAATGTCGCCCGGTAGACCCAGGCGCTCTAAAAACTGGCGTCAGTATCGCGACCGTTTATGACGGAGTAGTGGCTAAGTGATTTCATCTAGATGACAAATGGGGTGAGACTGGAACTATTTATTTCCAAGTCTGTCAGCGTGTTTTCAAGGTGTGCACGGGGTTGCGATAAGCGATACTCGCCAGGCTTTAACGCCAAGAATCAGTGAGGATGCCGATGCCGTTGCAACGCCTGGACAGCCTGTCCGAAATCGCCCCTGAGGTCTGGGACGCCCTGGTGCCGCGGGCGCAGCCGTTTGTACGGCATGGGTTCTTGAGCGCGCTGGAGGACAGCGCCAGCCTGGGGCCGCAATCGGGCTGGCAGCCGGAGCATCTGCTGCACTGGGAAGGGCAGCGCCTGGTGGCGGCGCTGCCGAGCTATCGCAAATGGCATTCCTATGGCGAGTATGTGTTCGACCATGGCTGGGCCGATGCCTGTGAGCGCGCGGGTATCGACTACTACCCCAAGCTGCTGACGGCGGTGCCGTTCAGTCCCGTCAGCGGCCCACGCGTTTTGGCCGCCAATGCCGGGGACGGCTTCGAGTTGCTCAAGAGTCTGCCGGGCTACCTGGAGATCGAAGGGCTGTCCAGCGCCCATATCAATTTCACTGACGCCTTGGCCGATGAGGCCTTGGCCCGGCAGCCGGGCTGGATGCAACGCCTGGGTTGCCAGTTTCATTGGCAGAACCGCGGCTATCGCGACTTCCAGGATTTTCTCGATGCCTTGAGTTCACGCAAGCGCAAGCAGATGCGCAAGGAGCGCGAGCAAGTGGCGGGGCAGGGCATCGAATTCGAGTGGCTGCAGGGCCATGAACTGAGCGAAGCTCAATGGGATTTCGTCTATGCCTGCTATGCCAATACTTATGCAGTCCGCCGCCAATCGCCCTACCTGACCCGCGCGTTTTTCAGCCTGCTGGCCGAACGCATGCCCGAGGCCATTCGAGTGGTACTGGCCAAGCAAAGCTCGCGCCCGGTGGCCATGGCCTTCAGCCTGATCGGTGGCGACAGCTTCTACGGCCGCTACTGGGGCTGTCTGGCGGAATTCGACCGGCTGCACTTCGAAACCTGTTTCTACCAGGGCATGGACTACGCCATCGCCCACGGCCTGCAACGCTTCGACGCCGGTGCCCAGGGCGAGCACAAATTGATTCGCGGGTTTGAGCCGGTGATTACACGCTCATGGCACTACCTGCGTCATCCGGGGCTCAAGAGTGCCGTAGCGGACTTTCTTGAGCGTGAACGGGTGGGCATCCTGGCGTATGCCGAAGAGGCGAGGGCAGCCCTGCCTTATCGGCAGGGCTGACCCGTTTGCCTTAAGCCCCTTCATCCTTGCCCAGCCATCGATAGGTCACGCCACCGATCACCGCGCCGAGGATCGGTGCGAGCCAGAACAACCATAACTGCTGGAGTGCCCAACCGCCGACAATCAACGCAGGCCCCGTGCTGCGGGCTGGGTTGACCGACGTGTTGGTGACCGGGATCGAGATCAGGTGGATCAGCGTCAGCGCCAGGCCAATGGCGATAGGCGCGAAGCCTGCCGGGGCACGGCGGTCGGTGGCGCCAAGGATGATCAGCACGAACATCGCTGTCATCACCAGCTCGCAGACCAGCCCTGCCGCCATTGAATACCCGCCCGGTGAATGCTCGCCATACCCATTGCTTGCCAGTCCGGAGGCCAGTTCGAACCCCGGTTTGCCGCTGGCGATGAAATACAGCAGAGCGGCGGCGAGGGTGCCGCCGATCACCTGGGACACGATATAGGCCGGCAACTCCTTGGCTGGGAATCGTCCGCCTACCACCAGACCCACCGAAACGGCCGGATTAAGGTGGCAGCCGCTGATGTGCCCGATGGCAAATGCCATGGTCAGCACTGTGAGCCCGAACGCCAGGGCCACACCGAGCAGGCCGATTCCGACATTGGGAAACGCTGCGGCCAGCACCGCACTCCCGCAGCCGCCCAACACCAGCCAAAACGTACCCAGCCCCTCTGTGATTGAACGTTTGAACAAAGACATGTGCCACGTCCTTGATAGATAGCTCTACCGAATCAGTAAATCAGTGATGCTCCCTGCAGATTTACTTCAGCGCCCATCTGGGCACTGCACTGAGTACAGCAGGGTTTTTACACAAATCCAGGCCATGAAAAAACGCCAGATGCCTATGGGCACTGGCGCGTGTTGTAAATGATACTGAGTGGATGCGATCAAATGTGGGAGGGGGCTTGCCCACGATAGCGGTAGGTCAGCCAAGATCACTGTTGCTGGGGCGACGTCTTCGCGGGCAAGCCCCTTCCACCCCTTAAAAGGTATTTGCATCAGTCGATGCCGACGAATCCTCCGGTCTGGTGCTGCCACAATCGCGCATACAGCCCCTTGTGGGCCAGCAACTCGGCATGGCTGCCGCTCTCGGCAATCTGGCCTTTCTCCAGTACGACCAGGCGATCCATGCGTGCGATGGTCGACAACCGGTGGGCGATGGCAATCACCGTCTTGCCCTGCATCAGGGTTTCCAGGCTTTCCTGGATCGCCGCTTCCACTTCCGAGTCCAGCGCCGAGGTGGCTTCGTCCATGATCAGGATCGGTGCGTCCTTGAGCAGCACGCGGGCGATGGCGATACGTTGGCGCTGACCGCCGGAGAGTTTCACCCCGCGCTCACCCACATGGGCGTCCAGCCCGGTGCGGCCTTCGGAGTCCGACAGCAGTGGGATGAACTCATCGGCGCGGGCCTTGTGCACTGCGGCCCAGAGCTCTTCGTCCGTGGCGTCGGGCTTGCCGTACAGCAGGTTGTCGCGGATCGAACGGTGCAGCAGCGAAGTGTCCTGGGTGATCATGCCGATCTGTTCGCGCAGGCTTTCCTGGGCGACTTCGGCGATATTCTGGCCGTCGATCAGGATACGTCCGCCCTGCAGGTCGTAGAGGCGCAGCAGCAGGTTGACCAGGGTCGATTTTCCCGCGCCGGACGGGCCGATCAGGCCGATCTTCTCCCCGGCCTTGATCTCCAGGTTCAGGCCACCAATGATTCCGCTCTTCTTGCCGTAATGGAAATCCACCTGTTCGAAGCGCACTTCACCCTGGGGCACGCTCAGGCGTGGGGCGTTGTCGCGGTCGGTCACCGCCAGTGGCTGGGCAATGGTTTTCAGGCCGTCCTGCACCATGCCGATGTTCTCGAAAATGCCGTTGACCACCCACATGATCCAGCCGGACATGTTGACGATACGGATCACCAGGCCGGTGGCCAGGGCAATCGCACCCACCGAGATCAGCGAGTGGGTCCACAACCACAGGGCCAGGCCGGTGGTGGTGACGATCAGCAGGCCGTTCATGGTGGTAATCGCGATATCCATGCTGGTCACCACGCGGCTGGCCAGTTGGGTTTTTTCGGTCTGCTCGATGATTGCTTCCTTGGCGTACTGCTGCTCGTATTGGGTATGGGCGAACAGTTTCAAGGTGGTGATATTGGTATAGCCGTCGACAATTCGGCCCATCAATTTGGAACGCGCTTCGGAGGAGATTACCGAGCGTTCCTTCACACGTGGCACGAAGTAACGCAGTGCCAGGCTGTAGCAGATGATCCAGCTCACCAGCGGGATCATCAGGCGCCAGTCGGCCTCGGCGAACAGCACCAGGGCGCTGATGGCGTAGATCGCCACGTGCCAGATCGCATCCACTGCCGCTACGGCGGAATCGCGCAGTGAGTTACCTGTTTGCATGATGCGCTGGGCAATGCGCCCGGCGAAGTCGTTCTGGAAGAAATTGAGGCTCTGCTTGAGCACGTAGCTGTGGTTCTGCCAGCGAATCAGGCTGGTCATGCCGGGGCTGATGGTCTGGTGTACCAGCAGGTCGTGCAGGGCGCCGAAAATCGGGCGCAAGAGCAGGGCGACTACGGCCATCCAGATCAGCTCGGTGCTGTGGATCTGGAAGAAATCGGCGGGCGGCGTGCCCTGGGCCAGGTCGATGATGCGGCTCAAATAGCTGAATAACGCGACTTCGATCAGCGCGCCAATCAGGCCCACCACCAGCAAGGCGGCGAAATGCGGCCACACCTGGCGCAGGTAGTAGAGATAGAAGGGCAGGACTTTATCGGGAGGCGCGGCGCTGGGCGCGTCGCGGAAAATATCGATCAGTTGTTCAAAACGACGATAGAGCATTAGGCTTGACGCCCGCCGTGCGGGCTCTCCTTTCAAATGCGCGCGCTGCCTTGTGGGCTGCGCGCGAAGCTTGCTGCTGACCTCAGTCGATGCGCTTGGCCGACTTGATCAGGACAGGATCGATTGGCACGTTCTGCATGCCTTGCTTGGTGGTGGTCTGGGAGTTGACGATGATGTCGACCACATCCATGCCTTTGACCACTTTGGCGAACACGGCGTAACCGGCATCGCGGCCCGGATCCAGGAAGGCATTGTCGGCGACGTTGATGAAGAATTGGCTGGTGGCCGAGTTCGGGTCATTGGTGCGCGCCATCGACAAGGTGCCACGCACGTTATGCAGGCCATTGCTGGCTTCGTTCTTGATCGGCGCTTCGGTCGGTTTTTGCGCCATTTGTGCAGTGAAGCCGCCGCCCTGGACCATGAAGCCCGGGATCACGCGGTGGAAAATCGTGTTGGTGTAGAAGCCTTTGTCGACATAGGCCAGGAAGTTCTTGGTACTGATCGGCGCCTTGACCGGGTCCAGTTCGATTTCAATGTCGCCATTGGTCGTGGAGATCAATACGTGAGGCGCCTTGGCAGGTTCGGCCGCCATCAGGTTGGCAGCGAACAGAACGGAACCGGCAAAGAAGGCGATTTTTTTCAGCATGGGTCAGTGATCCTGGGTAGTGGTTTCGACGGTCTTTAGAAAATCGAGCAAGGTCGCGTTAAAGACTTCGGGTTGGTCCAAGGGCGTGGCATGGCGGGAATCTTCAATGACGACCAGCCGCGCATCGGGCAGCAGTTTTACATAGTTTTCTTTCTGCGCCACGGGGGTGTAGTCGTGGTCGGCGCTGATGACCAGGGTTGGACAGGTAATCCTCGAAAGTTGTTCCTGCACGCCCCAGCCCACAATCGCGTCGAAGCTGGCGAGATAAGCACGTTTGTCGTTCTTTGCCCAGCGTTTGGCCATCTTGCGCCGCAGGTCGGCTTGCTCAGGTTTTGGGAACAGCCGTTCGCCCAGGGCCTTGCCGATGGTGCTCAGGTTCAGCACGCGGGCCAGGGTCCAGCGCTTGGCCCACTGCCAATAGTCATCGGCGCTGCGTACCTTGACCTCGGGCGCGCTGTTGACGATGCACAGGCTTTTAACCCGCGTGGGTTCATCCACCGCCAGTTGGAAGGCGATCATACCGCCCATGGATAACCCCACCACGTGGGCCGCGGGCAGGTCCAGATGTTCGATCAGTGCGACCAGGTCGAAGGTGAACCCCTGGATGCTGTAGCGCTCGCGGGGTTTATCGGAGCGCCCATGACCGCGCACATCGACCACGATCAGGCGATAGTGGCGGGCTAATACCGGCACTTGCAGCTCCCAATCCTGGCTGCTTGAGCCCAGGCCATGGATCAGGATCAGCGGGCTGCCGTGGCCGTATTCCTCGTAATGCAGGCTGCAGCCTTCATGCTCGAACCAGGCCATGGATGAACTCCGTTTCAGGCTTGCAGGGGCGCGGCAAAGGGCGCGTCCAGGGGAGCGGTATCAAAGGTGCGCAGCAGTTCCACTAGGATCTGCGTCGCCGGCCCCAGGGGTTTGTCTTTGTTCGAATACAGGTAGAAGGTCGGGTGGCGGCTGCCGCCCTGTGCCAAAGGCAGCTGCTTGAGCACGCCCTCGTTCAGTTCGCGCTCGACCATGTGCCTGGGCAGCCAGGCAAAACCCAGGCCGCTGCTGACGAAGGCGGCGGCGGTGGCCAGGCTGCCGACGGTCCAGCGCTGTTCGGCGCCGAGCCAGCCGACATCCCGCGGTTGCTGGCGACCGGAGTCGCGGATCACCACCTGCATCTGGCCTTCCAGGTCCTGGAAGCTGAGTTCGCGGCCCATGCGGTGCAAGGTGTGCTCGGGATGGGCGACGGCAATGAATTCCACCGCACTCATTTCAGTGCCCAGGTAACCGGGGATGCTGAAGCTGCAAATCGCCAGGTCGGCCACGCCTTCCATCAGCAATTCTTCAACCCCCGACAGCACTTCTTCGCGCAAGCGTACGCGGCAACCGCGGCTTTGGGGCATAAACGCGGTGAGGGCGCGCACCAGGCGCGCATTGGGATAGGCAGCGTCGACCACCAGGCGCACTTCAGCTTCCCAGCCCTGTTCCATATGGTGGGCGAGGTCTTCCAACTGGCTGGCGTTCTTCACCAACTGCCGGGAGCGGCGCAGCAGCACTTCACCGGCCTCGGTAAGCACCGCCTTGCGTCCGTCGATGCGCAGCAGCGGCACACCCAGCTGGTCCTGCATACGGGCCACGGTGTAGCTCACAGAGGACTGTGAACGGTGCAGCGCTTCTGCGGCCTGGGCGAAGCCGCCGTGGTCGACCACGGCTTGCAACGTGCGCCATTGATCAAGGGTAACGCGGGGCGCTTTCAAGATGAGCTCCTCTTGTCCTAAGCTGGCGGTCCTTATTGGAGACTGCCGAATGAGAAAATTCTGTTGTGTGTTGCTGGCGCTGCTGCCGTTGAGCGCATTTGCCTACCCCATCGACGTGACTAAAAAGATCGACGGCGTAAGCGTGGACTACACCGCATCCGATGTGGACGCCGACATCAGTTCGATCCAGTTGAGTAACTACGGCACCCACGATGCGGTGTGTTCGGTAATCTTCACCAACGGCCCGGAATCGCCGCGCCGTCGCACCGTGACCGTACCCGCCGGCAAAAGCACAAACACCACGGCCAAGTTCAACCGCGCGATTATCAAAATGCGTATTGCCTTGGACTGCGCTCGAAAATAAAGCAGCGGAGCATGCCAGACAGGAATACTCTGCTTAACAACAAATTTCTAGATGGGTTATAGCAGTTTTTTGCGCTTTTTTATCGAATAGGCCCTGGTTAACCTTCGCTCCATCGACTTACAGCAATTACCGATGGAGCCTACCAAGCCATGTCCAATGTCCTGATCATCGAAAGCAGTGCGCGCCAGCAGGATTCAATCTCCCGCCAGCTCACCCAACAGTTCATCGGCCAATGGCAGGCAGCCCATCCGGCGGACCGCATCACCCTGCGTGATGTGGCGCGCAATCCCGTTCCCCACTTGGACGCCAACCTGCTGGGTGGGTGGATGAAACCCGCCGAGCAACGCAACGACGATGAACAGGTGTCCCTGGACCGTTCCAATGAATTGACTGACGAACTGCTGGCTGCCGATGTATTGGTGATGGCTGCGCCGATGTACAACTTCTCCATCCCCAGCACTCTTAAAGCCTGGCTGGATCACGTGTTGCGGGCCGGTGTGACTTTCAAGTACACCGCCACTGGGCCACAGGGTTTGTTGACCGGCAAGCGTGCCATCGTACTCACTGCTCGTGGCGGCATTCACGCCGGCGCCACCTCGGATCACCAGGAACCGTACTTGCGCCAGGTCATGGCGTTTATCGGCATCCACGACGTGACCTTCATTCACGCCGAAGGGGTGAACCTGGGGGCGGGCTTCCAGGAGAAGGGCGTCAATCAGGCTAAAGCACTGCTGACGCAGGTCGCTTGAAGCGTTAATCGCCAGATAATCCCGCGCTGGTTATATAGCGCCACGCAAACCCTTCAAGTACGCGTATCGAACCTCCCTTTGCACTTGTTGCTCCTGAGTGCTCCTGCCCGACTGCCGCTTCAGCGAGGTCGGGTTTTTTTTGCGCCGAGTTTCTTCAAACCACGAAAAGCTTTAATGTCGCGACCATTCGAAATGAGGCGCGCATGGGCTATCTACTGGTTGTCACCCTGATTCAGGCATTTTCCTTCAGTTTGATCGGCGAATACCTCGCCGGTCACGTCGACAGCTACTTTGCGGTGCTGGTGCGGGTGGTGCTGGCGGGGCTGATCTTTATCCCGCTGACCCGCTGGCGCTCGGTGGAGCCGGCGTTCATGCGCGGCATGCTGGTGATCGGTGCATTGCAGTTCGGTGTGACCTATGTGTGCCTGTACCTGAGCTTTCGCGTGCTGACGGTGCCGGAAGTGCTGCTGTTCACCATCCTCACGCCGTTGCACGTGACTCTGATCGAAGACGCGCTTAATCGCCGTTTCAACCCTTGGGCGCTGGTCGCAGCCTTGGTGGCGGTGAGCGGTGCGGCAGTGATTCGTTTTGATCAGATCACTCCACACTTCCTGATGGGGTTCTTGCTGCTGCAACTGGCCAACTTCACCTACGCGGCCGGGCAAGTCATGTACAAGCACCTGGTGGCGCGTTATCCGAGTGACCAACCGCATTTCCGGCGTTTCGGTTATTTCTACCTGGGCGCCCTGCTGGTGGTGTTGCCCGCATTCCTGCTGTTCGGCAAGGCTGATTTCCTGCCGCAAGCGCCGCTGCAGTGGGGCGTGCTGGTGTTCCTGGGAGTGGTCAGCACCGCGCTGGGCATGTACTGGTGGAACAAGGGCGCCTGCCTGGTCAATGGCGGCACCCTGGCGGTGATGAACAACCTGCATGTGCCGGTGGGGCTGCTGCTGAACCTGCTGATCTGGAACCAGCACGAGCCGCTGGGGCGTTTGGCCTTGGGCGGCCTGGTGATTCTGGCGGCGGTGTGGATCAGCCGGCTGGGTGTGCGTCAGGCGGTATCGTCTCCTTTATCGTGATCAAGACTTTACCTTTTGTCCGGCCTTGTTCGACATAACTCAAGGCCTCGGCCGTCGACTCGAAAGGGAAGATACGGTCGATCACCGGCTTGATAATGCCGGATTCAACCAGCACGGTGAGTTCATCCAGTTGGGCGCCGCTGTCGCGCATGAAGACGAAGTCATAACGGACGTTTTTTCTGCGCGCTTTGCGGCGAATGCCGCTGCTCAAGACACCCATGACCAAGCCCAATCCCCACGACAGGTTTTGCTCGCGAGCGAATGCCGGCGTCGGTGGCCCTGAGATGGAGATGAGCTGGCCGCCCGGCTTGAGAATGTCGAGTGACTTTGCCAGCGCATCCGGGCCGAGGCTGCTCAAGACCACGTCGTAGTCTCTGAGCACGGTTTCGAAGTCTTGCTGCTTGTAGTCAATCACTACATCCGCGCCCAGCGCCTTGACCCACTCGACGTTGGCGGTACTGGTGGTCGTGGCGACAAAAGCGCCCAAATGCCTGGCGAGCTGGATGACGATACTGCCGACACCACCGGAGCCGGCGTGAATGAAGATCTTCTGGCCTTTTTTCAGCCTCGCCGTTTCAACCAACACCTGCCACGCCGTCAGCGCGACCAGGGGCAGAGAGGCGGCTTGCTCCATCGTGAGGTTTGCAGGTTTGCGTGCCACTGCGTCTTCGCGTACCGCAATCAGCTCAGCGAACGTGCCGATGCGCTGCTGGGGAGGGCGAGCATAGACTTCGTCACCCGGCTTGAAGCGTCGTACCGCCGACCCCACGCTGAGCACCACACCGGCCAAGTCATTGCCCAGGGTCAACGGCAACGCATACGGCAGGATCAGTTTGAATTCGCCTTTGGCGATTTTTGCATCCAGCATATTGACGCTGCTGGCATGCACTTGAACCAGCACGTCATGTTCACCCACCGCCGGTGCCGGGGCTTCGGTGAGGCGGCCTGTGTGCTTGCCGTAACGCTCGATTGAAAATGCCTTCATGGTTCAACGCTCATGGCTTGGACGGGAAGGGCAGGCGCCTATGCATCGCAGTAGCACAGCACGCCTGCAAAAGGGTTGATCAGGCTTTGACCAGGTAGCGTTCGGCTACCTCGGACTGCTTGATCTGCGCCAGCAAGCCTTGTCGCGCTGCCTGCAAGGCATCCCAGCGTGCGCCGTCCTGCAACGGCGGGATAGTCACGGGCTCGCGCCGGTCAAAGCCGATCAACGCCGCATCAACCAGGTCACCCACTTCCATCACGTCCGTGAGGGTATTGATGTCAATGCCAGCCCGCTCCCAGATCTCGGTACGCGTGGCCGCCGGCAGCACGGCCTGCACATAGACACCTTTGGAAGCCAGCTCAAGGCTCATCCCCTGGGACAGGAACAGCACGAACGCCTTGGTGGCGCCATACACCGTCATGCCGAACTCCGGCGCCAGGCCCACCACCGAGCCTATGTTGATGATAGCGCCGTCACCTGCTGCCGCCAGGCGCGGGGCAATGGCGCTGGCAAGTCGCACCAGCGCCGTGGTGTTGAGCGCAACCAACTGAGCGACGCTGTCGCTGGACTGTTCAATAAAGCTGCCGGACTGCGCGGCCCCGGCATTATTCACCAGCGTGCCAATGCTGGCGTCCTCGCGCAGGCGCGCTTCAACCGCTGCCAGGTCAGCGTTTTGAGTCAGGTCGGCGGGAAGGATATCAACGGTGATGGCGTGCTGTTGGCGCAGGCGGGCGGCGAGCGCTTCCAGGCGCTGGATGTCACGGGCGACCAATATAAGGTTGTGACCGCGCTGGGCAAAGCGCTCGGCGTAGGCGGCGCCAATGCCGGTCGAAGCGCCAGTGATGAGAACGGTAGTGGAAGTGCTCATGGTGTGATGCTCTGTGGATGCGATGAGGCTTTATGATGTCGATCATAATCAAAACTGTCAACGGTTTTGATTACGATCAACATCATAGTAAGATGCCTATATTGCAAGGCAGCAGGAGGGCAAAAAATGAAGATCACCAAGACGCAATCACAGAGCAATCGAGCGCATATCGTCGCGACGGCTTCCGAGCTGTTTCGTGAACGCGGTTTCGATGGGGTAGGTGTGGCCGAATTGATGGCTGCCGCCGGTTTTACCCAGGGCGGCTTTTACAAGCACTTCGGCTCCAAGGCGGATTTGATGGCGGAAGCGGCCGCCAATAGCCTGGCGCAGTCGCTCGCGAGCAGCGCGGGGATGGAGGCGGGGGAGTTTTTCGAGGTGTACCTGTCCAGGCAGCACCGCGATCATCCCGGCGGCGGATGCACATTAGCGGCGTTGTGTGCAGACGCTGCGCGTCAATCGGACACGCTCAAGCAGACCTTCGCCAACGGGTTGGAAAACACGCTGCAAGCCCTGGAGGCAAAGTACAACGCGGCGCAGGACGAATCACAGGAAGACGGGCGCGCGAAAATGCTCAACCGGATGGCCCACGCCATCGGCGCCATTGTGTTGTCGCGGGCGTGCCCGGATGATTCCGCCCTGGCCGATGAAGTGCTTGAGGTGTGTCGCAAGGAGATTACGGCATCACTGCCGTAATCCCGTTCGGGTCACATCACGCCGTTTCGACGTTGGACACCTGGGTGGCCCCGGCCAACGCAGGCAATACGCCGGCGCGCAGGTCGTTGCCGCTCGGTTGCTGATACAGGCTCAACCCGAACTCCGGCAACACCGCCAGCAGATAATCAAAGATATCCCCCTGGATCCGCTCGTAATCGCCCCACGCGGTGGTGCGGGTAAAGCAGTAGATCTCCAGCGGCACGCCTTGGGCGGTGGTTTGCATCTGGCGCACCATGCAGGTCATGTTCGGCTGGATGTCCGGGTGGCTTTGCAGGTAGGCCAGGGCATAGGCGCGGAACGTGCCGAGGTTGGTCATTCGCCGGCGGTTGGCCGAGAGCTGCGCGCTTTGGCCCTGGGCTTCGTTCCAGGCCTTGAGTTCGGCCTGCTTGCGCCCGATATAGCCGGTGAGCAGGTGCACCTGGGTCATGCGCACTTCTTCGTCATCGCGCAAAAAACGTACGCCGCTGGCGTCGATATACAGGCTGCGCTTGATGCGCCGCCCACCGGAAGCCTGCATGCCGCGCCAGTTCTTGAACGACTCGGACATCAGGCGCCAAGTGGGGATGGAGACAATGGTCTTGTCGAAGTTCTGCACCTTGACCGTATGCAGGGTGATATCCACCACATCACCGTCGGCGCCCACCTGGGGCATTTCGATCCAGTCGCCGACCCGCAGCATATCGTTGCTGGTCAGCTGCACGCTGGCGACGAATGACAGCAGGGTGTCCTTGTACACCAACAGGATTACGGCTGACATGGCACCCAGACCCGACAGCAACAGCAGCGGCGATCGGTCGATCAGCGTCGCGACAATGATAATTGCGCCAAATATGAACAACACCATCTTCGCCAATTGCACATAGCCCTTGATCGAGCGGGTGCGTGCGTGTTCGGTGCGTGCGTAGATGTCCAGCAGGGCATTGAGCAGTGCGCTCATGGCCAGGACCAGGAACAGAATGCTGATCGCCAGGGCCACATTGCCGATAAACAGGATGGCGGTCTTGCTCAGGCCCGGCACCAGGTAAAGGCCGAACTGGATCACCAGGGACGGCGTCATTTGTGCCAGGCGATGGAAGACCTTGTTGTGCTGCAGGTCGTTGAGCCAGTGCAGGGCCGGTTGCCGGCCAAGCAACTTGATGGCGTGGATGATCAGGTAGCGCGCTACCCGTCCGAGCAGCAGGGCCACCACCAGCAACACCAGCAAGCCGAGGCCGGCGTGCAGCAGCGGATGTTCATCGAGGGTGCCCCAGAGGTCCTGGGCGTTGAGCCAGAGCTGTTTGATATCCATGAATGAAACCGATTCTTCTGTAAGGCAAGACGAGGGGGGATTAGAGCATTTAAGCGCAACAAAGTTGACGCTGTAGACAAATACGCTGACAAAAAAGCAGCTGATTAGCCCTGTTCGCGTAAAGAAACTCGGTTTGGACGCGCGAAACCGGTAACCTATGCCGCTGATATTTTGTATTTCTTCGAGGTAGCACCCGTGTTTTCCCAATTCGCCCTGCACGAACGCCTGCTCAAAGCCGTGGCCGAGCTTAAATTTGTCGAGCCTACGCCTGTGCAAGCAGCGGCCATCCCGCTCGCGCTCCAGGGGCGTGACCTGCGGGTGACGGCTCAAACCGGCAGCGGCAAGACTGCTGCTTTTGTCTTGCCGATCCTGCACCGCCTGATCGGCCCGGCCAAAGTCCGTGTGAGCATCAAGACCTTGATCCTGCTGCCGACCCGCGAGTTGGCCCAGCAGACCTTGAAGGAAGTGGAGCGCTTTTCGCAGTTCACCTTCATCAAGTCCGGCCTGATCACCGGCGGCGAAGACTTCAAGGTCCAGGCCGCCATGCTGCGCAAGGTGCCGGACATCCTGATCGGCACCCCGGGGCGCATGATCGAGCAACTCAATGCCGGCAACCTTGATCTCAAGGAAGTCGAGGTGCTGGTGCTCGACGAAGCCGACCGCATGCTCGACATGGGCTTCGCCGATGACGTGCAGCGCCTGGTGGCCGAGTGCGTCAATCGCCAGCAGACCATGCTGTTCTCCGCCACTACTGGCGGTTCGACCCTGCGCGACATGGTCGCCAAGGTCCTGAACAACCCCGAGCACCTGCAGGTCAACAACGTCAGCGATCTCAACGCGACCACGCGCCAGCAGATCGTCACCGCCGACCACAACGTGCACAAAGAGCAGATCCTCAACTGGCTGTTGGCTAACGAGACCTATCAGAAGGCCATCGTGTTTACCAACACCCGGGCCGCGGCTGACCGCATCTACGGTCGCCTGGTGGCGCAGGACTACAAGGCGTTCGTGCTGCACGGCGAGAAAGACCAGAAGGACCGCAAGCTGGCCATCGACCGCCTCAAGGCTGGCGGCGTGAAGATCCTGGTCGCCACCGACGTCGCCGCCCGCGGCCTGGACGTGGACGGCCTGGACATGGTGATCAACTTTGACATGCCCCGCAGCGGTGACGAATACGTACACCGTATTGGCCGTACCGGGCGTGCCGGCAACGATGGCCTGGCCATCTCGCTGATCTGCCACGGCGACTGGAACCTGATGTCGAGCATCGAGCGCTACCTCAAGCAGTCGTTCGAGCGTCGCACCATCAAGGAAGTCAAAGGCACCTACACCGGGCCGAAGAAGGTCAAGGCGTCGGGCAAGGCGGTTGGCGTGAAGAAGAAAAAGACCGACGCCAAGGGTGACAAGAAAAAGGCCAGCGCCAAGTCGCCGACCAAGCGCAAGATCGCCAACCGGCCGAAGACCGACAACCTGTCGCTGGTCAGCAAGGACGGCATGGCGCCGCTCAAGCGCCGCAAGCCTGAAGCGCCGGCTGCCGAATAAGCAGATGGGCATAAAAAACCGGACGATGTCCGGTTTTTTTATGCTCAGTTTTTGGCCTTGGCCGCAGCTTCTTTCAGTTCCTTGAGCCGGGCATCAATCAACTGGCACTTGTCGGGAAATTCCGCGCTCTCAGTATCCAGATCCTTTTTCTGCAACTCGTCATTCATCTCCTTGGCCTTGGTTGGGTTCTGCTCGGTGAGCTTGGTCACTTCCTTGGCCAGCTCTTCGCGCTTGGCCGTGGCTTCGTCGAGCGTACAAGCCCAGGCGGGCAGGGCGGTAAGCAAGGTAGCGGCGATGGCGAGGTTTCTAAGGGTTTTCATGGTCGGACCTCCTTGGCGGTATAGGCAGTTGAGGCGGCGAACGTCTGGAAAGTTCAGAGAAATGACGCCCGTCTATCCTGTTGAACGGCCAGTGCCCGCACGTGTCACTACCTGTGACGGGCTAATTTTCCATCGGCCTGCAGGAGGAATCAGGATGACGACTTACAACTGGGATCTGATCGAACGTCTGCTGCATGAAGTGCAGAACGGCGAGGGCAGCTTTGCCCCGCGTAAATACGCCGAGCAGGAAGCCGCTGATAAAGCCACGGCTGGCGAGGACACCGGCAACCTGGATGCGCTGAAAAAGACTGCTGCGGACTACGAGGCGCTGCTGTTCAAGCGCGGGTTTATTGAGTCGCGCCCCGAAGAGGAAGGCGGCAATGGTGAAAACTTCATCTTGACTGAGCGGGGTGCTAGGCTATTGGCGTTGATCGACAGCTCGATTCCTGGCAATGAGCACCCCCGTCAAGTAATGGACGAGCAGGAGGACGCGCTGGATGAATCGACCTTCGATCAAGTCTCTTCTAAAGCTGCGATTGCCGGTGGCGCTATATAACCCCTGAACCCAATGTGGGCGGGAGCCATGCTCCCCTCTTTATTGCATGGGTATCTACACAACTCTGACGTAGCGCCGTCAGTAACCACGATGCGAAGCGAGCCGCTCTTGATCTTGATCTGCTTTTGATCTTAGGCGCCTCGTTAAACCACGCTGGCCGGAATTCGACATGGATTTGGGGGGTAAACCGGCAGGGATGCCGGTTTAGCCGCCCTGCGCCATGGATGGCGCGTGGCGGCGGCCCCCCAAATCCATGTCGGATTACGGGCACACCGAGCCGAAGCGAGGTGCCGAGTGGTGGGGCAAGAGCGTTTTGCTTACTTTTGCGCTGTTTGTTCAAAAGTGAGCCGCTGTAAGAGCGGAACCCATAGCAGCCGTTACCGCAGCAATGGATATGTACTCGGTCTGATCCAAGATCTTGGTCGGCCCTGAGTCAGCCATCGGGAGCAAGCCCCCCTCCCACATTTGCACCGCTCGGCATCAGTTGGATCGCCGTCGTCCACCAGGCCGTCGCGGAGCACGTTCAGGGCCACGCCAAAATTGTGTAGACCCATGCTCCCTATTGATTTGAGCCGGCCTTGAGGCATTTGAGCGCTTTGAAATCGCCCCGTACGCCGTCGATTTTTTGCTTCAGCTTCTGCCGCTGTTGCACCGTGCTCTCAGCCATCAGGTCCACGATCAGACTGCGCGCTGCTGCTTCGGTCTGGGCATAGGCAGCACGGTATTCAGGCGTCCATAGGCTCTCCCTGTCCACCAGCAAACGTTGCATCTTCTGCGGGAAGTCGGCGTCGTGGCGGTGCTCGACGGCCTCGATAAACTGCGCCTGCCAATGGGCGCGGTTGCCGATCCACGCGTGGTTCTGTTCACCCAGGGCGATAGACCAGGCCGTTACGCGGTTTTGCTGGCTGGCGCTCAGCGGGCCGATCCAGGCGTCCAGGCGCTTGCTCATGCGCTCGGCGCGTTCCTTGATCTGCTGGGCCAGCGGTGGCTTGAGGTATTCGTCTTGGCGTTTGCGCAGGTCCTTGGCAAGGGCCTCGCCCATGTCCTTGACCTGTTGATCATCCAGACCCTGCAGCAAATGCACGGCGGACGGAGTGATCTCCCGCGCGATTTCGGCAATCGCCTGCTTGGCTTCGGCGGTTCGGGTTTGCAGCGCAGCGTCAGTGATTTGGTTGCTGTCGACCATTTGCTGCAAGCGGTCCAGCCAGTCCAGGTAACCCGGCAATTGCGTGGTGCAATGCCAGGCCAGGTGTTCCTCGAGGGTGTCGTTGAACCAGCTCTTTTGCCCGGCGTTCATGTCCAGGTAGTCGTTGAGGGTCCAGGGGATGATCACGTCGAGATTACGGTAGGCCAGCCCCACGCGATTGCAGCCGGCGAGCACCAGGCTCAGGGTCAACAGTACCATCAGGAGTTTGAGCCGGCGCAACATGGGCGAGTCCTTGCACGGATGGGGTTAATGCATGTGAACCTGCGCAGGGTGCGGCAGTTCAGCCCATCAATAAAACGGCCGGACAGCCTTCAAGGTCAACAGGCCGTCACATTGCGAATTATGTCCGGAGTAGGCCGAGCAGTCACCGCCGCTGAGGCTGGAATCGCTGTAGATCAGATCCAGGTCAATGCCTTTCCACGCCCGGGAAAATTGCACCGACCAATCGCTGAAACTGCTGATGGCGCCGTTTTCCACCGAAACCGGTGTGCCCAGCTGGTGGGTGGTGTACTTCATGCTGACACCGATACCGAAAGGCTGGGTGCCGCCGAGGTCGGCAAACAGGGTGCTGTCCTGGCGATCTGGGTCATTGCTGAAAGACACGCCAAAGCGGTTGCCCAATAGGTTCAGGCCGCCATAGAACTCCTGGCTGTCGAGGGGGCTGACCTTGGGGTAGCTGTAGTGAATCAAGCCCACTTCATAGCCCAGGGTCTGGTCGAAAGGGCGTTTGAAACCCAGGTAGGAGTCGACTTCTAGATTGTTGGGTGAGGACAGGCCCATATTCGGCGAAAACTGGCCGAAATACAGGCCGCTGTCGTGGCTCAAGTCCAGGCCGCCATGGAACGAGTCGCTACCAGGCGAGGTCGGCTTGACCAGGCCCTGGGCCATACTCCGGCTGGGGGTGGTGCCCAATTTCAGGTCGAAGTCACCTAGTTCGCGCTGGAAAATCTGCGCTTCGGCCAATGGGCTGGCGACCAGAATACTGACCAGGAAAATACAGCGTTTAAGCATGCTTCACTCCATGAAAAGCGAGGAGCAGTAACGGATGGGTTCGAGCAGATGCCCGTGCTAGACGTGTGCAAGGATACCGGCGAATGCCAGGCGTTGAGACCCGTTCGTCGATTAGCTTGATATTGGATGCGGTGCGGGGATGTCTCGAACTCTAGTCCTAGCGCCTTGAGGGCAAGACGCTTAGGGACCAGATGCAGTGCGCAGGTATTACTTCTTGCCCAGGCTGATCTGCTTGGACGGGCCGAAAGTCTGGCCACTCACGCCCTTGGCAATCTGCTGGATTTCGCCACCGGACTTGAGGAACGCAGCAATCTGGCTGTTGATCGATTCGCTGGTTTCAACGGCGGGAGCTGGCTTTGCTTTGCTGTTGGATGCTTTTACGCGCATGGCGGCCACTAACCTGTAGAAAATTAACTTGGCCAGGCATCGTACAGGAAATACTTGACAATTGCTTGGCAAATATCCCCGGGGAATAAGTGCCAGGCTTGGAAATAACAGCAGTTAGTCGATGAAATAAAGCGCTAACTTACTGTTTTAGCTCGAAACCATTGGGCGGGCCGGGATTGATGACAGGGCAAAATTCAACCGATTGATCAGACGAGTGGAGCGTTGCCAGTGTAACGCCATGCCAGCCCGTGATTTTTCAGGCGTACGCGCGTGCAAGGCGCAACTCGGGTAGAATGCCGCCCACGCAATGAGGGTATTGGAAATGGCTTTAGTCGGGCGCTACAACAGCTTGCAAGTGGTCAAGCACACTAACTTCGGTTTGTACCTGGATGGTGCGCAAGATGGGGAAATCCTCTTGCCTAATCGGTATATCCCTAAAGATATTCCCAGTGAAGATGAAGACTGGCTTAACGTTTTCATTTATCTGGACAGCGATGACAAACTTATCGCCACCACCGAAAAACCCAAAGTTCAAGTCGGCGAATTTGCCAGTTTGAAAGTTGTGGAGGTCAACAGCATCGGTGTATTCCTCGATTGGGGGTTGCCAAAGGATCTGCTGCTGCCGTATTCGGAAGAAAAACGCCAATTGACCGCGGGTGAGTATTGCGTGGTGCACGTCTACCTTGACAAGCACACCAAGCGCATCACCGCCACCGCACGTCTTGACCGCTACCTGGACAAGACGCCAGCCAACTACCAAGTGGGCCAGGAAGTCGACCTGCTGGTGGCAGAAGCCACGGACATGGGCTTCAAGGCGATCATCAACAACAAGCACTGGGGCCTGATCCACAAGAACGAAGTGTTCAAGTTCCTGCGCCCGGGCAAGGAAGAAAAAGGTTTTATCAAGGAGATCCGCGCCGATGGCAACATCAGCCTGAGCCTGCAACCGGTTGGCCAGGAAGCGGCCTCCAGCCTGAACTCCAAGATCCTCGCCAAGTTGCGCGACAACAATGGCACCCTGCCGGTCAGCGATAAAAGCGATCCAGCCGTGATCAGCAACTTGTTCGGCGTGAGCAAGGGCAACTTCAAGAAGGCCATTGGTGCGCTCTACAAGCAGGGCCAGATTGTGATTCATGCCGATCGCATTGAACTAAGCTGATCGCGCCTGGCTCTTTGTAGGAGCGAGCTTATTGTGGCGAGGGAGCTTGCTCCCGCTCGACTGCGCAGCAGTCGCGAGCTTTTGGGGGCGCTTCGCACCCCAGCGCAAGCAAGCTTGCTCGCCACAATAAGCTCGCTCCTACAAAGGCTTGTGTCATGTCCAAGAGAACGCTCTTCGCCTACCTAGGCACCCTGCTCACCTTTCTCATCCTTGACGGCCTGTGGCTCGGCGTCCTGATGGGGCCCACCTACAAATCCCTGCTCGGCCCGCTGATGCTTGATCAGCCGCGCCTGTTGCCGGCGGTAGTGTTCTATCTCCTGTATGTGCTCGGTTGTGTGGTGCTGGTGATCTTGCCCAGCGCAAGCTGGCAACGCGCTGCGCGTTTGGGCGCCCTGCTTGGCCTGGTGGCCTATGGCACTTATGACCTGAGCAACTGGGCCACGCTTGAAGGCTGGTCAGCCGGGCTGGCGGTGATGGACATGGCGTGGGGCACCTGCCTAACGGCGATGTGCTGCACCGTCGGCCATCTGTGTGCACATCGGCTGCGTCGGTAGGGAGTGGTTGATCAACACTGAGCCCGCCAATAACAAACCGACACCGGCGATGACCAGCGCCGGTTGCAGGCCACCACTGAAGTGGCTGCTCACCGACGCCAGCAGCGGCCCGCTCAGTTGACCGATGGCAAAGCTGGCGGTCAACAGCCCGGTGCTGCGTTGGTAGCCGTGGGGCGCGACTTCCCGCAAGCGGGCCATCACCAATTGCATGCAGGCCAGGAACGGCGCACCGCACAGCAACACACCGAGCGCCAGGCCCCAGCTATTGCCAAGCAGGCAGGCAAACACGCCTGCTGCTTGCAGCCACAAGGTCGCCATCAGCCAGTGGCGGGTGGTGTGTGGGTCCTTGCGGCGCAGGCTTGCCACCGCCACACCCAGCGCGGCCGCCAGGCCAAAGCAGGGCCAGAACAGATCGGCCTGCCAGGCGCCTTTGAACTGTGCGCTGGCCATCTGTGAGAGAAAGGTCGCCGGGATGATGTAGCCCAGGCCGTATAAAAAGTAAATCCAGCACAGGTGCGCGATGCTGCCGTTATTACCTGCGCTGGTGGCCTGTGCAGGTGCGAGGGTCGGCTTGGGTAAAAACGCCAGGATCGCCAGCAGCATCAGCAACGCCACCACGCCGTAGATCAACCACAGCGTGGCAGAACTTTGCCCCCTGAGATTCGAGCCCAGCGCCAGCAAACCTGTCAGTAAGATCCCCAGTCCCGGCCCGGCAAAGATCAACGCGCCCAGGCGTGGTCTTCCGGCGGCAATCGCCAGCGGTTGGCTCAAACTGGTGATCATCACCAACACCCAGGCGCTTGCCACGCCGGTGCCGAAGCGCAACAGCAAGTGTGGCCAGAACCCGTTGGCCCAATACGACGCCAGGGTCAGCAATACGCAGAGCCATAGCCCGCCGTAGAGGCGCCCGCGTACATGCTGATGGCTGCGGGCAAAGATCGAGTCCACCGCGCCCACGAAGTAGCCCAGGTAGTTGGCGGCGGCGATCAGCCCGGCGCCGGTCAGGTCGATCTGACCTTCGCTGAGCAGATGTGGCATTTGCGGAGTGAGGGCGAAGCGGCCAATGCCCATGGCCATCATCAGGGCGATGAAGCTGGCGAGTAGACGAATCAGCGGTGACATGCTCAGGGTTCCTGCAAGAAAGCGAATGACTTGCAGGCTAAGACGGATTGACTTTCTGTAAAAATGAATAATAGTGAGCAACTTGTTCAGTTTTGGAGAAGGGTATGGAGTTCAGTCAATTGCGGATTTTCCAGGCGGTGGCGGAAGAGGGCTCCATTACCCGTGCGGCTGAGCGTCTGCACCGCGTGCCCTCGAACCTGTCGACTCGGCTCAAGCAAATGGAGGAACAGCTCGGCGTCGAGCTGTTCGTTCGCGAACGCCAGCGTTTGCAGCTTTCTCCTGCGGGCAAGGTGCTGCTGGACTACAGCACTCGGCTGCTGGCGCTGCATGACGAAGCCCACGGCGCCGTACAAGGCGGGCAACCGGCCGGTGACTTTGTGTTGGGTAGCATGTACAGCACCGCGGCAGTCCACTTGCCGAAACTGCTGGCGCGTTATCACAAGACTTATCCCATGGTGAACCTGCAGGTGCAGTCGGCACCCAGCGGGGAACTGTTGGAAGGTTTGATCACTGGGCGTCTGGACGCAGCTTTTGTGGACGGTCCGATGACGATCGCCAGCTTGGATGGCGTGCCTTTATGCGAAGAGCGTCTGGTACTGATTTGCGAGGCTGATCACCCGCCGGTGCGCGGTCCACAGGACGTGGCTGGCCGTTCGGTGTTCACTTTTCGACGCAGCTGCGCCTACCGCACCCGCTTGGAAACCTGGTTTTCCCATGATCGCGTCGCCATGGGGCGGGCGATCGAGATCGAGTCCTACCAAGGCATGCTCGCTTGCGTGATCGCCGGTTCCGGAGTGGCGTTGATGTCCGAATCCATGCTCGACAGCTTGCCAGGCAAGGACAGCGTGTCCGTTCATCCGCTGACTGGGCCTTTTGCCACTGCAACCACCTGGCTGATGTGGCGAAAGGGTATGCTCGGATCTAACCTCAATGCATGGATCGACCTGCAGCAAGAGGCTAGGGCCGAGTTTTTGCTAGACACCCGTGCGATTGCTTGAACGATCCGTCAGGATTCGGATCAATCCAGTAATAGTTCGTTGTGGTTTCGTTCAAGCAATACCTAGGACTTAGGGCTACTATCACTGTAGGAAACGGCGACAGAACTCACGCCGACCAGCACTACCCTCAAAGGGGGCAACCATGAAAGAGAAAATCCAGAACTGGCTCCATGATCTTGGCGTTGCGCTGGGCTTGATCGAGCCACCGCTGCAACCGGTGCCGATCCGTACGGATGACGAACAGCGTCGGCCACGTCGCCGCTAATTACTCGCTCTCGCACTTGTTCGTTCAAGGCGAAAAAAACGGGCGCGACCTCCGACGTCGCGCCCGCTGAAGAAACTCGCTAAATCCTTTTATAGCTCAAACCGTCCGAGCCGCCACTGTATCCGGTCGGCGCGACACTAAGCTCACCAGCACAAAACTCACCAGCGCGACCGCCAGGCTGTAGTAAATCGGCGTGTTTGCGGCCAGCCCATCCTTGAACATAAACACCAGTGCGGTCACAAAACCCAGGGTCATGGACGTGATCGCCCCGCAGGTCGTCGCACGTCTCCAGAAGATCGCGCCAATCAAGGGTACCAACATACCGCCTACCAGCAGGTTATAGGCCAGTGTCAGGGCGCTGATCACATCGTTCACCACCAGGGCGATACCCAGTACGGCGACGCCGGTCAGCAGGGTGAACAAGCGGTTGATGCGCAAGCTTGATTGCTTGCCACCGCGCAGCCGTGGCAGCAGGTCTTCGGTCAGTACGGTGGAGGCGGCGAGCAAGCCTGCGCTGGCGGTGGACATCATCGCGGCCAGTGCGGCGGCGATGACCAGGCCACGGATGCCATCCGGCAACGAAGCTTTGACGATGGCGGCGAAGGCATTGTTGACGTTGTCCAAGTCCGGGATCAGCACATGGGCGGCCATGCCGATCAGCGCGCAGGCCAGGCCGTAGAGGATGCAGTAGAAACCTGCGAACGTGCCGGCGTATTGGGCGACCTTTTCATCACGGGCAGTGAACACCCGCTGCCAGATATCCTGGCCGATCAGGATGCCGAAGAAGTAGATCATGAAGTAGGTGATGATCGTGTCCCAGCCGATGGCGGTGAAGCTGAAGCTCGACGCTGGCAGCTTGGCCACCAGTTCATCCCAGCCGCCGACGCGGTACAGGCAGATCGGCAGCAGGATGAACATCAGGCCGACGGTCTTGATCACGAATTGCATGATATCGGTGAGGGTCAGCGACCACATGCCGCCGATGGTCGAATACACCACCACCACCCCACCACCTACCAGTACCGACATCCAGAACGGCAGGTCGAACAGCACTTGCAGCACAGTGCCGATGGCCAGGATCGAAGTCACCCCGATCATCAGCGCGTAGGCCAGCATGATCACCGCACTGGCCTGGCGCGCCATGGGGTTGTAGCGTTTTTCCAGGACCTGGGTGACGGTGAATATCTTCAACTTCAACAGCGGCTTGGCCAGGAACAGGTTCAGCGCAATGATCCCCGTACCCAGCGCGGCGCATAGCCAGAAACCGGAAATGCCGTGCACGTAGCCCAGGCGCACAGTGCCGACGGTGGACGCGCCGCCCAATACCGTGGCGGCCATGGTACCCATGTACAGCGACGGGCCGAGGTTACGACCGGCCACCAAGTAGTCTTCGTGGGTTTTAGCACGGCGCATGCCGTAATAGCCGAGCACGAGCATGCCGGCGGCGTAGAGGAGTACGACGAATAAATCCAAAGCCATGGCGGTGATTCTCCGATTATATTTTTTATGGTCGATCAGGCGGCAGCCGGCTCCGTAAACACGCGAGCGAAAGTCAGGAATCTCGAGGAGGGGGCTCTACGACCCCCTTGGTTGTCAGTGTGTAAAGACGATTCTTGTTATTTTTATACCCCGTGTGCGCTCATCAGCGATGCGCCACGCCCGGCAGTACGCAAAGCATCTCGTACAGCAGGTTGGCGCCGAGCAGCGAGGTGTTGCCGGTGGTGTCGTAGGGCGGCGAAACCTCTACCAGGTCGCAACCAATCAGGTCGAGGCCCTGGCAACCGCGGATGATCTCGATGGCCTGGATGGTGGTCAGCCCGCCGATTTCCGGGGTGCCCGTGCCGGGCGCCCAGGCGGGGTCGATGCCGTCGATGTCGAAGCTCAGGTACACCGGGCCGCCGCCGACTTTCTCGCGTACTTCGGCCATCAACGGCGCGAGGGAGTGATGCCAGCATTCTTCGGCCTGTACCACGCGAAAGCCCTGTTTGCGACTCCAGTTGAAGTCTTCGGCGGTGTAGCCCTGGGCACGCAGGCCGATCTGCACCACGCGGTCGCAATCGAGCAAGCCTTCTTCCACGGCACGGCGGAAGGTGGTGCCGTGGGCGATTTTCTCGCCGAACATATGGTCGTTGACGTCGGCGTGGGCGTCGATGTGCACCAGCCCGACCTTGCCGTGTTTCTTGTGGATCGCCCGCAGGATCGGCAGGGTGATGGTGTGGTCGCCGCCCAGGGTCAGGGGGATCACATCGTGCTCAAGGATTTCATCGTAGGCCTCTTCGATGATGCGCACGGCGTCGAGCAGGTTGAAGGTGTTGATCGCCACGTCGCCGATATCGGCCACCGACAGCGAGTCGAACGGTGCAGCGCCGGTGGCCATGTTGTACGGGCGGATCATCACCGACTCGGCACGGATCTCCCGTGGGCCGAAACGCGTGCCGGCGCGCAATGAGGTGCCGATATCCAGGGGCACGCCAATAAAGGCGGCGTCCAGGCCCTTGGCCGTTTGCAGGTGAGGAAGACGCATCATGGTGGCGATGCCGGCGAAGCGCGGCATTTCGTTGCCGCCCAGTGGTTGGTGGAAAATCTTGTCCACGGGATTGCCTCATCGTTGTTTTGTTTATTAGTGGCCGATTCTGCGAAAAGCCTGGCGTAGGAAGAATCGGCTGGGGCAAATACTTAGTTCAGATTTTTCTAAACTAATGACTGAGGTAAACTTCCTGATCCTGTAGGAGCGGGCTTGCTCGCGAAAAACGTCAGCGATGATGCGGGCGTCCAGATGTACGCGGCGTCCTCAGGTTTTTGCGAGCAAGCTCGCTCCTACAGTTAGTTAAAGTTTGTGGAGACCCTATGGCCAACGCCTTGCCCGACTTGAAACTGCTGCGCATCTTCGTCAGCGTCGTGCGCCAGCAGGGTTTCGCCAATGCCCAGCACGAACTCAACCTGTCCACGTCGGCCATCAGCACCTATATGAGCCAGCTGGAATCAGCCTTGGGCCTGGTGCTGTGCCATCGTGGTCGCGGTGGTTTCAGCCTGACCAGCAAGGGCGAGCTGTTTCATCAGGAAACCCTGCGCCTGCTGGGCGAACTGGAAGGCTTCGAACAATACGCCGCGGCGTTGAAAGGCGAGCTGCGCGGTACCCTCAAGCTCGGCGTGCTCGACTCCACCGTCAGCGACAAGGCCTTGCCCTTCGCCGAGGTGATCGGCGCCTACAGCCTGGAGCACCCGGCAGTGCACCTGCACCTGTCGGTGATGAGCCCCTATGAACTGCAATTGGGTGTACAGGACAACCGCCTGGACCTGGCCATCGGCGCGTTTTCCAATCGCATGAGCGGACTGGTCTACATGCCGCTGTACCGTGAACAGCACTGGCTGTATTGCAGCACCCGGCATCCGCTGTTCAATGAGCGGCGTATCCCGGAACAAGTGATCACCCAGCAGCGCATGGTCGGCCGTGGCTATTGGAGCCAGGCCGAGCTGGCGCGCCATGGTTTCAAGCACAGTGCCGCGACGGTGGAAAGTATGGAGGCTCAACTGATCCTGGTGCTGTCCGGCGCCTACATCGGCTACCTGCCCGAGCACTACGCCCAGGCGTGGGCCGACAAGGGCGACCTGCGTGTATTGCTGCCCGCCACGTTCGGCTACCAGGCACCGTTTTCGATGATCATGCGCCGTGGTCGCAGCCGTGAACCGCTGATCCAGACTTTCCGCGACTTGCTCAAGACCCAGCTCAACCAGGCCTGAAAACACATGTCCAGACCCCAATGCCCGCGGTGCCTGCGGCCAACCACTCACTGCCTCTGTGCGCTGATCCCCCACCTCGACAGCCGTACCCGCGTGTTGCTGTTGCAGCATCCGAGCGAGGTCAACCATGCGCTCAATACCGCACGGTTGGCGGCGTTGGGCTTGAATAATGCGCAGTTGCTGGTGGGCGAGGTGTTCGATGACCTGGCGACGTTATTGAGCGCGCCTGGGTATCAGGCGCGGCTGTTGTTTCCTGCCGATGATGCCCAGCCGTTGCAAGCCTATGCGCCCGATGACCAGCCGCTGTTGCTGGTGGTGCCCGATGGCACCTGGCGCAAGGCACGCAAACTGTTGCACCTCAACCCGTTGCTGGCGGCGTTGCCCCGGGTGACATTGGCCAACGGCGGCGTCTCCCGGTATCGCTTGCGCAAGGCGCCGGGGCCTGGGGCCTTGTCGACGGTGGAAGCGATCGTGCAAGCGCTGCAGGTACTGGAAGTGCCGGTATCGTTCGAGCCGCTGCTCAAACCCTTTGAAGCATTGATTGAGGGGCAGATTGCGGCGATGGGGGAAGAAATTTTCCGGAGAAATCATGGCGGCGGACGGCAGGAGTAGCAGGTTTATCGAGGCGCGACCATCGGGAGCAAGCCCCCTCCCACATTCGACCGCATTCTCATGATGGAATGCGATCAACTGTGGGAGGGGGCTTGCTCCCGATGGCGTCCGAACAGTCGCCAATTTGTTTGCTTATTCCTATAAGCCATAAGCACCACACTTTGCGTGATATGGCCCGCCGGCCTTTCCCGGTATGATGTTCGCCCCCGCAGTCTGGATTGCGAATACGCCATGACCTTGCAGTACCCAACAATCGCCGATTGCGTCGGCAACACGCCCCTGGTCCGCTTGCAACGCATGGCGGGTGAAACCAGCAATACCCTGTTGCTCAAGCTTGAAGGGAACAACCCGGCCGGCTCGGTCAAGGACCGCCCGGCGCTGTCGATGATCGCCCGCGCCGAGCTGCGTGGGCAGATCAAGCCCGGCGACACCCTGATCGAAGCCACCTCCGGCAACACCGGGATCGCCCTGGCCATGGCCGCCGCGATCAAGGGCTACAAAATGGTGCTGATCATGCCCGACAACGGCAGTGCCGAGCGCAAGGCAGCGATGACCGCCTATGGCGCCCAGCTTATTCTGGTGAGCCAGGAAGAAGGCATGGAAGGTGCCCGTGACCTCGCTGAGCGCATGGCCGCCGAAGGCCGTGGCGTGGTATTGGACCAGTTCGCCAACGGTGACAATCCCGAGGCGCACTACACCAGTACCGGTCCGGAAATCTGGCGCCAGACCCAGGGCACCATCACCCACTTCGTCAGCTCCATGGGCACCACCGGTACCATCATGGGCAACTCGCGCTACCTCAAGGAGCAAAACCCGGCGATCCAGATCGTTGGCCTGCAACCGATGGAAGGCGCGGCCATCCCGGGCATCCGCCGCTGGCCCGAAGAGTACTTGCCGAAGATCTACAACGCTACGCGGGTGGACCGCATCATCGATATGGCCCAGCGTGAAGCCGAAGACACCACACGCCGGCTGGCCCGTGAAGAGGGCATCTTCTGTGGCGTGTCCTCCGGTGGTGCCGTGGCCGGTATGTTGCGCTTGTCCAAAGAGGTGGAAAACGCGGTGATCGTCGCGATCATCTGTGACCGAGGCGACCGCTACCTGTCGACCGGCATTTTCGACGAACCCAACTGATGGCCAAGCACGAGAGAGGCCTGCGCTTTCAACCGACGGGCGGCAGCCGGGCCCCGCAGATCCCCGTGGGCAAGAAGCAACGCCTGACCATCGAGCGCCTGGCCAACGATGGCCGGGGCATTGTGTTCCTTGAAGGCCGTACCTGGTTCGTGAATGGTGCGCTGGCCGGCGAAGAAGTCGAAGCGCGGGTGTTGGGCACCCACGGCAAAGTGGTCGAAGCCCGCACCGAGCGGGTGTTCAAGGCCAGCGAACTGCGTCGCCCGGCACCTTGCATCCATGTCGGCCGTTGTGGTGGCTGCAGTGTGCAGCACCTGCCCCACGATGAGCAGCTTGCCCTGAAACAGCGCATGCTCGCCGAGCAACTGTCCCGGGTAGCGGGTATCGAACCGCAAGAGTGGGCACCGCCTTTGAGCGGGCCGGAGTTCGGCTATCGGCGCCGTGCCCGCGTGGCGGTACGCTGGGATGCCAAGGCGAAAAAACTCGAAGTGGGTTTTCGCGCCGTGGCCAGCCAGGACATCGTCGCCATCGATGATTGCCCCGTGCTGGTACAGGCCTTGCAACCGATCATGCAGCGTTTGCCGAACATGCTGCGACGTCTGGGCAAACCTCAGTCACTGGGGCATGTGGAGCTGTTCAGCGGTTCGTCCATCGCTGTATTGCTGCGGCATATGGCGCCGTTGTCGGAAGCAGACCTGCTGATCCTGAAAGAATTCTGCATCTTCCATGAGGCCCAACTGTGGCTGCATGGCGAGGGGCAACCGGAACCTGTCGAGGCTGGCCAACCCCTGGGCTTTCGCTTGGATGCCTGGGACTTGGAACTGGCTTACCGGCCTGGAGACTTCGTGCAAGTCAACGCCGGGGTCAACCAGGCGATGGTTGCCCAGGCCCTGGAATGGTTGGCGCCCCAGGCCGACGAACGGGTATTGGACCTGTTTTGCGGCTTGGGCAACTTTGCCTTGCCACTGGCTCGCCAAGCACGCGAAGTGGTGGCTGTGGAGGGCGTCCAGGCCATGGTGGACCGCGCCGCACTCAACGCTGCGAGCAACAATGTGCATAACGCACAGTTCTATCAGGCGGATTTGTCCCAGCCTTTGACAGACGCGGAATGGGCCAAACAGGGCTTTTCTGCGGTACTCTTGGACCCACCCCGCGATGGTGCCCTGGAGGTTGTGCGCAAGCTCGCCACCCTGGGGGCCAAGCGCCTGGTGTATGTGTCCTGCAACCCGGCCACGCTGGCGCGGGACACGGTTGAGTTGGTCAAGCAAGGCTACCGGCTAAAGCGTGCCGGGATCCTCGACATGTTTCCGCAGACCGCGCATGTCGAGGCCATGGCGTTATTTGAAGCGGGCTAGGATGCCCGTTTAATCCGACTGGCCTGCATTCTCCAAGGCCCTGATCCGCCAGGGAGTCTGCTGCAAAAGGTCAGCGATGATTCATTGGCGCACTGAAGGTGCGTCGTAGGGAAGGTAAGCAAGATGGTACAGGTGAGAGCACACCAGCCGATCAACACCGACGGCAGTATCAATCTCGAGGCATGGCTGGATCATGCCGTCAGTGTCGACCCGGCACTGGACCGTGAAGCCTTGAAAGCAGCCTGCGAGTTCGCTCGTGAGTCTGAGCAGCAAGACAATGCGGCCAAGAACCTGTGGGCCGAAGGCACTTCAAGCTTTCGCACCGGGTTGGAAATCGCCGAGATCCTGGCCGATCTCAAGCTCGACCAGGATTCGCTGATCGCCGCCGTGCTCTATCGCGGCGTGCGTGAAGGGCATATTCCGTTGGCAACCGTTGGCCAGCGCTTCGGCTCAGTGGTGGCCAAGCTGATCGACGGCGTGCTGCGCATGGCGGCCATCAGTGCCAGCCTCAGCCCGCGCCAGTCGATGGTGCTGGGCACCCAGGGCCAGGTGGAAAACCTGCGCAAGATGCTGGTGGCGATGGTCGACGACGTACGCGTCGCTCTGATCAAACTGGCCGAGCGTACCTGTGCGATCCGTGCGGTAAAGACTGCCGACGACGAGAAGCGCAACCGCGTCGCCCGCGAAGTCTTCGACATCTATGCACCGCTGGCCCACCGCCTGGGTATCGGCCATATCAAGTGGGAGCTGGAGGATCTGTCCTTCCGCTACCTGGAACCTGACCAATACAAACAGATTGCCACGCTGCTGCACGAGCGGCGCCTGGACCGCGAGCGCTTTATCAGCGACGTGATGGGCCAGCTGCGTTCCGAGTTGCAGGCCACCGGCGTGGACGCCGACATCAGCGGCCGCGCCAAGCACATCTATTCCATCTGGCGCAAAATGCAGCGCAAAGGCCTGGCTTTCAGCCAGATCTACGACGTGCGCGCCGTGCGCGTGCTGGTGCCGGAAATGCGCGATTGCTACACCGCGCTGGGTATCGTCCACACCCTGTGGCGCCATATCCCCAAGGAATTCGACGACTACATCGCCAACCCCAAGGAAAACGGCTATCGCTCGCTGCACACCGCGGTAATCGGCCCCGAGGGCAAGGTGCTGGAAGTGCAGATCCGCACCCACGCCATGCACGAAGAGGCCGAGCTGGGCGTGTGCGCACACTGGCGCTACAAGGGTACCGACGTCAAAGCCGGGTCCAACCAGTACGAAGAGAAAATCTCCTGGCTGCGCCAGGTGCTGGAATGGCACGAAGAACTTGGCGACATCGGCGGCCTGGCCGATCAACTGCGCGTGGATATCGAGCCGGACCGGGTCTATATCTTTACCCCTGACGGCCATGCCATCGATTTGCCCAAGGGCGCCACGCCGCTGGACTTCGCCTACCGCGTGCACACCGAAATCGGCCATAACTGCCGCGGCGCCAAGATCAACGGGCGCATCGTACCGCTCAACTACAGCCTGCAAACCGGTGAACAGGTCGAGATCATCACCAGCAAGCACGGCACGCCGAGCCGCGACTGGTTGAACCCGAACCTGGGCTACATCACCACCTCGAGGGCGCGGGCGAAAATCGTCCACTGGTTCAAGCTGCAGGCACGCGACCAGAACGTCGCTGCCGGCAAGACCCTGATCGAACGCGAGCTGGCGCGCCTGGGCCTGCCCCAGGTGGACTTTGACAAGCTGGCCGAAAAGGCCAACATGAAGATCGCCGAAGACATGTTCGCTGCCCTCGGTGCCGGCGACCTGCGTCTGGCGCAACTGGTCAACCTGGCTCAGCAACTGGTCGAGCCGGAGCGCGGCAACGAACAGCTGGAACTCATCCCACGCAAGGCCACCGGTTACAAGCCGGGCAAGCGTGGTGATATCCAGATCCAGGGCGTGGGCAACCTGATGACGCAAATGGCCGGCTGCTGCCAGCCGCTGCCGGGCGACGCCATTGTCGGCTACATCACCCAGGGCCGTGGCGTGAGCATTCACCGCCAGGATTGCGCCTCGGTGCTGCAACTGGGCGGGCGCGAGCCGGAGCGGATCATTCAGGTCAGCTGGGGCCCGGTGCCGGTGCTCACCTACCCGGTGGACATCATCATTCGTGCCTACGACCGTTCCGGTTTGCTGCGGGACGTCTCGCAAGTGCTGCTTAACGAGCGGATCAACGTGCTGGCGGTCAATACCCGTTCGAATAAGGAGGACAACACGGCGTTGATGTCCCTGACCATCGAGATTCCTGGGTTGGATGCGCTGGGGCGTTTGCTCGGGCGGATTTCCCAGTTGCCGAACATCATCGAGACGCGGCGTAACCGTACCCCATGAGTAACTGGGTGAACGCCGTTTAAAGTGTGGGAGGGGGCTTGCTCCCGATAGCTGCCTATCAGTTGATACATCTGGTGACTGAAACACCGCTATCGGGAGCGAGCCCCCTCCCACATTGGATCTTCAGTGGAAAGAGATTGATGTATTCACTAGATGACCTGCTGCACCTGATGAACCGCCTGCGCGACCCGCAATACGGGTGTCCGTGGGATATCAAGCAAACCTACGCAACAATCGTCCCGCATACCCTCGAAGAAGCCTACGAAGTGGCTGACGCCATCGAGCGTGGCGATTTCGATCACCTGCAAGGCGAGTTGGGCGACCTGTTGTTCCAGGTGGTGTATTACAGCCAACTGGCCCGGGAAGAAGGGCGCTTCGAATTTGCCGGCGTGGTTGATAGCATCACGCGCAAGCTGATTCGACGCCATCCTCATGTGTTTCCCACCGGCGACCTGTATGCACCGCTGGATATTCCGCAATTGAGCGAAGAACAGGTCAAGGAGCGCTGGGAGCAGATCAAGGCCGAGGAGCGTGCGGAAAAATCCGATGCACCCGAGCAACTTTCCCTTCTGGATGATGTGCCAACGGCCTTGCCTTCACTGTCCCGTGCGGCCAAATTGCAAAAGCGCGCCAGCCAGGTCGGTTTCGACTGGCCAGCCGCCTTGCCGGTGGTAGACAACGTGCGTGAAGAGTTGGATGAAGTGCTCGAAGCCATGGCCGATAACGATCCGCAGGCCATTGCCGATGAAGTCGGTGACCTGCTGTTTGCCGCCGTCAACCTGGCCCGTCACCTCAAGGTCGACCCGGAAACCGCGTTGCGCGGCGCCAATGCCAAGTTCGAGCGACGTTTCCGTTTTATCGAACAGGCATTGCGCGATGCACACCAACCCATAGAAGATTGCACCCTCGAAGCGTTGGACGCCCTGTGGGGCGAAGCAAAACGCCAGGAAAAGAATGTGTCCAGCTGCGGTTGAGCAGTTGCCTAAGTGAGTAAGCACCATGAGCCTTTCCCTTCGCGACCAGTTGCTCAAAGCAGGTCTGGTCAACCAAAAGCAGGCCAAGCAGGTCGGCAAAGAGAAACAGAAGCAGCAGCGCCTGGTCCACAAGGGTCAGGCCGAAGTCGATGACACCCAGGCACGCCTGGCCGCCGAGGCCCACGCCGAGAAGGTCAAGCGGGACCAGGAACTGAACCGTCAGCAACAGGAAAAAGCCGAGGCCAAGGCCCGTACTGCGCAGGTCAAGCAACTGATCGAGACCTCGCGCCTGCCTAAGCTGACTACCGAGGACTACTACAACTTCGTGGATGACAAGAAGGTCAAGCGCCTGTCGGTCAACACGTTGATGCGCAACAAGCTGAGCAACGGCTCCCTGGCCATCGTGCACCACGGTGGCGGCTACGAGGTGATCCCACGGGAAGCGGCGCTGAAGATCCAGGAGCGCGCGCCTGAGCGTATCGTGCAGCTCAATATCCTGACTGAAAGCCAGGTGCCGGATGAGGATGATCCGTACGCCGCCTACCAGATCCCGGATGATCTGATGTGGTAAGGCTGTAGAAACGACAAACCCCGCCAAAAGGCGTAATGCTGTTCAGTTAAGGCATTTTGTAGGAGCGAGCT
>NZ_JAHSTT010000012.1 GCF_019145205.1 Pseudomonas khavaziana | reverse complement strand
CGACAAGTCGGGGCATTGGCTTTTAAACAGCGGCAGACTGCGTTTTCACACAGTCTGCGAAGGCTCCGTTTTTTTCAAACCAACCTGAATCAGGCCAGTTTCTTGTGACGCACACGGTGCGGCTGGGCTGCGGCTTCGCCCAGGCGCTTTTTACGGTCTGCTTCGTACTCGGTGTAGTTACCTTCGAAGAACACCGCTTGGGAGTCGTCTTCGTACGCCAGGATGTGGGTCGCGACGCGGTCAAGGAACCACCGGTCGTGAGAGATCACAATGGCGGCGCCCGGGAAGTCCAGCAGGGCTTCTTCCAGGGAACGCAGGGTTTCCACGTCGAGGTCGTTGGACGGTTCGTCGAGCAGCAACACGTTGCCACCCTCTTTCAAGGTCAGGGCCAGGTGCAAGCGGCCGCGCTCACCACCGGAGAGGTCCTTGACGAACTTCTGCTGGTCGCCGCCCTTGAAGTTGAAACGGCCGACATAGGTACGCGACGGGATTTCATAGTTACCGATGCGGATCTGGTCGGAACCATCGGAAATCTGCTGGAATACCGTCTTGCTGCCGTCGAGGTCGTCGCGGCTCTGGTCCACACAGGCCAGTTGCACGGTGTCGCCGATCTCGATGCTGCCGGAGTCCGGGGTTTCCTTGCCCATCAACATGCGGAACAGCGTGGATTTACCCGCACCGTTACCACCAATGACGCCGACGATCGCGCCTTTTGGCATGGAGAACGACAGATTGTCGATCAGCACACGGTCGCCATAACCCTTGGATACGTTCTTGAACTCGATGACCTTGTCACCCAGGCGCGGGCCGGCCGGGATGTAGATCTCGTTGGTTTCGCTGCGCTTCTGGAATTCCTGCGACTGCATTTCTTCAAAGCGTTGCAGACGTGCCTTGGACTTGGACTGGCGGGCCTTGGCGCCTTTGCGCACCCACTCCAGTTCTTCCTTCATGGCTTTTTCGTGGGCCGATTGCTGCTTGGATTCGGCGGCCAGACGGTCGGACTTGGCTTCGAGCCAACCGGAGTAGTTGCCCTCGTAAGGGATACCGGCGCCGCGGTCGAGCTCAAGGATCCAGCCGGCGACGTTGTCCAGGAAGTAGCGGTCGTGCGTGATCGCAACCACGGTACCTGGGAAGTCGTGGAGGAAATGCTCCAGCCAGGCGACGGAATCGGCGTCCAGGTGGTTGGTCGGTTCGTCGAGCAGCAGCATGTCGGGCGCCGACAGCAGCAGGCGGCACAGGGCCACACGACGCTTTTCGCCGCCGGACAGGTGCTCGACCTTGGCGTCCCACGCCGGCAGCCGCAGCGCATCGGCGGCGACTTCCAGCTGGCGCTCCAGGTTGTGACCGTCGCCGGCTTGCAGGATCGCTTCGAGCTTGGCCTGTTCGGCGGCCAACTTGTCGAAGTCGGCATCCGGTTCGGCGTAGGCGGCGTAGACCTCGTCCAGGCGCGCCTGGGCGTCCTTGATCACGCTGACGGCCTCTTCGACCACTTCGCGCACGGTCTTGGTCGGATCCAGAATCGGCTCTTGCGGCAGGTAGCCGATGTTCAGGTCCGGCATCGGGCGGGCTTCGCCTTCGAACTCGGTGTCGACGCCGGCCATGATTTTCAGCAGCGTGGACTTACCCGAACCGTTGAGGCCGAGCACGCCGATCTTGGCGCCCGGGAAGAAGGACAATGAAATGTTTTTCAGGATTTCCCGCTTCGGCGGAACAACTTTTCCCAGCCGATGCATGGTGAAGACGTATTGAGCCATGGTGAACCTAGCGTCAGTGACTGATGAATTAAGCGGACGAAGCCCGTGCCAGGCCATGCGCCGCGCGGGCCGTTGACGATGATCAATGCCTGCGTGGGGAAAAGCCTGAATGTCTGGGGCTGGAACGCCCCCGCGTAACCGGCAAAGCTACCTGAATGCGCTAGGGCAGTCCAGCCAGGCAGGACTGGCACTTTGCCACAACTCAAGGCATGCTAGCCGCCCTCCGGGCGTCCGGCTTATAGTGCACGTCGCGCGCCAGTCCAGCCAAACCGCAGGATCACAGCTTGTCCAAAGTCACGCCGCCAACGCCCTTGCGCGCCGCTCATATTGCGCCGGGAGCACCCCTGCACGGCACCTTGAAGGGCGCATTGGCGACGCTTGTCTTGTTGCTGCTCGCGTTATTGTTCTGGCAACTGCTCGACCAGTTGCAGCAAAACCAGAAAAACCAGCAGCAATACACCATCGACTACAGTGCCGACCTGGCCGAGCAAATCAGCCAGAGCATGGCCCTGAGCGCGCAGATCGCGCTGAACCTGCTGCCCATCGTCGAACCACCGCGCAATGCCGAACAGCAGCAGGCCTTGATGCGCACCTTGCAGCGTTCGTTACCAGAACTGCGCAGCTTCGCCCTGCTGGCGCCCAGCGGCGCGCTGATCAGCGACACCGACGACGACAGCCGCGACAGCGCCTGGCTTGAAGAGCTGGTCAAACGCAGCCACTCCCAGTCGTATTACCTGAGCAACGACAATGACGGCACCGTCATCTATCTGTTGCTGCACCAGCCCAGCGGCGGCTCCAAGGTGTATTGGGCATTACGCCTGGCACCCAACTACCTGGCCGGCCTCACACGTCAGGATGCCCAGGCCCAGCGCCCGATGTGGGCGATCGAGAACCGCCTGAACCACCGCGTGGTCAGCCGGGACAGCGGCATGCCGGCGCAGTGGGCCGGCGCCCTGACCCCGGAGGAGTTGAACAAAAGCGTGCTGGTCACGCCCTTGAGCAAAAGCGACTGGCAACTGCGCGGCCTGTTTGATCGCAGCGCAGTGCTTGAACAACTGCTGCCGGCGTTTATCGGCAAATGCCTGCTGGGGCTGGCGTTCTCGTTGATACCGGTGATCGTGCTGCTGAACATGCGCCGCCGCCAGCGCCAGGTGAACGAGGGCCGGCGGCGCTACCAGGACATTTTCGAAGGCACCGGCGTGGCCTTGTGCGTGCTTGACCTGTCGGGGCTCAAGACATTCTTCGACAACACCCAAGTACACAGCCGCGAGCTACTGCATGCCTGGTTGCAGGCCAACCCCAGCGAACGCCAGCAACTGCTCAAGGAATTGCGGGTCACCGAGGTCAACCAGGTGGCGGTGCGCCTGTTGAACGTAAACTCATGTGAGCAAGCCTGGGAACGCCTGATCGATGATTGCCCACACAACGCCACCGCCATCGGCTACCCGGTGCTGGAAGCGGTACTGGCCCAGCAGAAACAGCTGGAGCTGGAAATCCAGCTCAACGATGTAGCCGGCAATGAGCAATACCTGTGGCTGGTGATGCGCCTGCCGGAACAACAGGACGACTTCAAGGCGGTGATCCTCAGCATCAGCGACATCACCAGCCGCAAGCTGACCGAGTTGTCACTGGTGGAGCGCGAGAGTTTCTGGTCGGACGTGGTGCGCACCGTGCCCGACCACCTGTATGTGCAGGACGTGATCAGCCAGCGCATGATTTTCAGCAACCATCACCTGGGCCACACCCTCGGCTACAACAGGGCCGAACTGCAGCAAATGGGCGAGTACTTCTGGGAAATCCTGCTGCATCCCGAAGACGCCGAGCATTACCACGACTTGCGCCAACAGCAACGCCAGGTCGGCTACACGACGCAACTGCACTGCCAGCTGCGTTTTCGTCACCGCAATAACCAATGGCGTCGCTTCGATATCCGCGAACAAGCCCTGGCCCGGGACACGTCCGCAGTGGTCACACGGATCATTGGCGTGGCCAAGGACATTACCGACCAGATTGAGGCCAGCGAATCCCTGCGCGACAGTGAGCAGCGCTATCGCATGCTGGCCGAAAGCATCAGCGACGTCATCTGTTCCACCGACAGCCAACTGGCCCTCAACTACGTCAGCCCATCGGTCAACGCCGTGCTCGGCTATGACGTGGACTGGGTATTCAAGAATGGCTGGCAGTCGATCATTGCCAACCCGCAGCAGTTGACCGGCATTTATAGCTTGATGGAACAGGTCAGCCGCGCCCTGGGCAACCCCGAGGCCTTGAACACGCTGCGCGATGATGTTCAGACCCAGTTGTTCCTGTTCGACTGCCTGCGCGCCGACGGGCGCAAAGTGCCGATCGAACTGCGCCTGGTACTGGTATGGGATGAACATGGTGCGTTTGAAGGCATTCTCGGCGTGGGCCGCGATATCAGCCAGCAACGCCGCGCCGAAAAAGACCTGCGCATGGCGGCCACGGTATTCGAGCATTCCACCTCGGCCATCCTGATTACCGACCCGGCGGGCTACATCGTGCAGGCCAACGAGGCGTTCAGCCGGGTCAGCGGCTACGCCGTGAGCGATGTACTCGACCAACTGCCGAACATGCTCACGGTCGACGAGCAGCAGGAAGCCCACTTGCGCTATGTGCTCAAGCAACTGCACCAGCACAGCACCTGGGAAGGCGAAGTGTGGCTCAAGCGCCGCAATGGTGAGCATTACCCGGCCTGGGTCGGCATTACGGCGGTGTTCGACGATGAGGGCGACCTGGCCAGCTACGTCTGCTTCTTCAGCGACATCAGCGAGCGCAAGGCCAGCGAACAACGCATCCATCGCCTGGCCTACTACGACGCCCTGACCCACCTGCCCAACCGCACGCTGTTCCAGGACCGCCTGCACACTGCGTTACAGTCGGCCGAGCGGCAGAAGTCGTGGGTGGTACTGATGTTCCTTGACCTCGATCGCTTCAAGCCGATCAACGACTCACTGGGCCACGCCGCCGGCGATCGTATGCTCAAGGAGATGGCCACGCGCCTGCTCGGTTGCGTGGCCGAGGACGACACCGTGGCGCGCATGGGCGGTGATGAGTTCACCCTGCTCTTGCAGCCGCGGGTCAGTCGCGAGATGGCGTTGAACCGTGCGATTCATGTGGCTGAGCAGATTCTCGCCAGCCTGGTGAAGCCGTTTGTACTGGAAGGCCGCGAGTTCTTCGTCACCGCCAGTATCGGCATCGCCCTCAGCCCGCAGGACGGCAACGAGCTGAGCCAATTGATGAAAAACGCCGATACCGCGATGTATCACGCCAAGGAGCGCGGCAAGAACAACTTCCAGTTCTACCAGGCCGACATGAACGCCAGCGCCCTGGAACGCCTGGAGCTGGAAAGCGATCTGCGCCACGCCCTGGACCAGAATGAATTCGTGCTGTATTACCAACCGCAATTCAGCGGCGACGGCAAACGCCTGACCGGCGCCGAAGCCCTGCTGCGCTGGCGCCATCCGCGTCGTGGCCTGGTGCCGCCGGGTGACTTCATCCCTGTGCTGGAGGAGTTGGGCCTGGTGGTGGACGTGGGCGACTGGGTGATCAGCGAAGCTTGTCGCCAGCTCAAGAGCTGGCACCAGAACAAGGTGCGGGTGCCCAAAGTCTCGGTGAACATCTCAGCGCGACAGTTCTCCGACGGCCAACTGGGCACGCGCATCGCCACCATCCTCAAGGACACTGGCCTGCCGCCGGCCTGCCTGGAGCTGGAACTGACCGAAAGCATCCTGATGCGCGAAGTCAACGAAGCCATGCAGATCCTCGCCAGCCTGAAGAACCTGGGCCTGAGCATCGCGGTGGATGACTTCGGCACCGGCTACTCATCACTCAACTACCTCAAGCAGTTTCCCATCGACGTGCTGAAGATCGACCGCACCTTCGTCGATGGCCTGCCCTCCGGTGAGCAGGACGCACAGATCGCCCGGGCGATCATTGCCATGGCCCACAGCCTGAACCTGGCGGTGATCGCCGAAGGTGTGGAAACCCACGAGCAATTGGACTTTTTGCGCGAGCATGGCTGTGATGAGGTACAAGGTTACCTGTTCGGGCGACCGATGCCGGCGAATCGGTTCGAGGCGCAGTTCAGCAATGATGCGCTGTTCATGTTCGACTGAGCTGCTGCTGTGAGGCTAATGGCCCCATCGGGAGCAAGCCCCCTCCCACATTTTGAACTGTGAATACCTTCAAATGTGGGAGGGGGCTTGCTCCCGATGAGGCCAGCACAGTCACCACCCATCCCCAGATGAGCCCCACTTGTCCGCGACATGATGTCCTTTCATATGCCATCCAAAACCCATTGGGTTAGAATGCCCTTCTTTTCTGCCCCCGATCCTTGAGGACCGCCATGTTCAGCCGTGATTTGACTATTGCCAAGTACGACGCCGATCTCTTCGCCGCCATGGAGCAAGAAGCCGTGCGCCAGGAAGAGCACATTGAGCTGATCGCTTCGGAAAACTACACCAGCCCTGCGGTGATGGAGGCTCAAGGTTCGGTTCTGACCAACAAGTACGCCGAAGGTTACCCAGGCAAGCGCTACTACGGTGGTTGCGAGTACGTCGACGTGGTTGAGCAGTTGGCTATCGACCGTGCCAAGGAACTGTTCGGCGCCGATTACGCCAACGTCCAGCCACACGCCGGTTCCCAAGCCAACAGCGCCGTGTACCTGGCCCTGCTGCAAGGCGGCGACACCATCCTGGGCATGAGCCTGGCCCACGGCGGTCACCTGACCCACGGCGCCAGCGTTTCCTCCTCCGGCAAGCTGTACAACGCCGTCCAATACGGTATCAATGCCGACGGCCTGATCGACTACGACGAAGTCGAGCGCCTGGCAGTCGAGCACAAGCCGAAAATGATCGTGGCCGGTTTCTCTGCCTACTCGCAGATTCTGGATTTCCCACGTTTCCGCGAAATCGCTGACAAAGTCGGCGCCTACCTGTTCGTCGACATGGCTCACGTTGCCGGCCTGGTCGCCGCTGGTGTCTATCCGAACCCGGTGCCTTACGCTGACGTGGTGACCACCACCACCCACAAGACCCTGCGCGGCCCACGTGGCGGCCTGATCCTGGCGCGCGCCAACGCCGAGATCGAGAAGAAGCTCAACTCCGCAGTATTCCCGGGTGCCCAGGGCGGCCCGCTGGAGCACGTGATCGCGGCTAAAGCGATCTGCTTCAAGGAAGCGCTGCAGCCTGAGTTCAAGACCTATCAACAGCAAGTGGTGAAAAACGCCCAGGCCATGGCCAGCGTGTTTATCGAGCGCGGTTTTGACGTGGTGTCCGGCGGTACCGAAAACCACCTGTTCCTGCTGTCGCTGATCAAGCAGGACATTTCCGGTAAAGATGCTGACGCTGCCCTGGGCAAAGCCTTCATCACCGTAAACAAGAACTCCGTGCCGAACGATCCACGTTCGCCGTTCGTCACCTCCGGCCTGCGCTTCGGCACTCCGGCTGTGACCACCCGTGGCTTCAAGGAAGCCGAGTGCAAGGAACTGGCTGGCTGGATCTGCGACATCCTGGCAGACCTGAACAACGAAGCCGTGATCGACGCGGTACGTGAGAAGGTCAAGGCCATCTGCAAGAAGCTGCCGGTATACGGCGCTTAATTGCAGTAGCTTGAATAAGAAGCCCGGCTCTTGAGCCGCAATGCCGTTCAGTTTAAGGCGTTTTGTAGGAGCGAGCTTGCTCGCGAAAAACTCATAGGCGCCGCGTTCATTCATGGTGCACGCGTTATCGTTGACGTTTTTCGCGAGCAAGCTCGCTCCTACAGAGGGCGGTATACGCTTAACTGAACGGCATTGGCTCTTGAGCCGGGCTTTTTTATTTCAATTTGAAATGCAATCCAATGTGGGAGGGGGCTTGCTCCCGATAGCAGTGTCAGTCACTTATTTGTTTACTGACCCACCGCAATCGGGAGCAAGCCCCCTCCCACAGTTGATCGTATTTCAAGTCAGGATTGGTAGACGCGCTGGAAGCCTTCACGGATCTTGTCCTCCGGCAGCTCATCGGCAATAAACACGATCACACTCTCCCGCGCTTCACCCTCGGCCCATTCGGTGTCCCAGTCGAAACCATAGAGTTTCAAGACGCCCTGGAACACCATGCGCCGGTCTTCCCCGGCAATATTCAACACGCCCTTGTAGCGCAGCAATTGCTTGCCGTGGTCTTCCAGCAACTCGTTCATGAACTCGCTGAGCCGGTCGATATCCAGCGGCTGCTCGGTACGCAGTACCAGGCTGGAAATACGGTCGACCGATGGCGCGGCGCTGACCGGGCGCAGGCTCATGCCGGCGTTGAGGTTGAAGCCACGCACATCCAGCAGCTCGGCCAGGTCAATCTTGCCGTGATCCACCACACGGATCGGCGCACGACGGTTGATGCGCGTCAGGCGCTGGCTGAGGGCGTCGAACGTCGCCTCGTCCACCAGGTCTCGCTTGCTCACCAACAGGCGGTCGGCAAAGCCGATCTGGGCCTGAGCGATGGTCTGGGTCAGGTGTTGCTCGGCGTGGGCCGCGTCCACCAAGGTAATGATGCCGTCGAGGATGTAGCGCTCGCGCAGTTCTTCGTCGATAAAAAACGTCTGAGCCACAGGGGCAGGATCGGCCAGGCCCGTGCACTCGATCACCAATCGGTCAAAGGCGATTTCGCCACTGTCCAGGCGTTCGAGCAGCAGGTACAGGGCCTTGGTCAGGTCAGTGTGGATGGTGCAGCACACACAGCCGTTGGACAGGGTCATGACTTGTACCGGCTCTGCGCCCAAGAGCTGGGTGTCGATGCCGGCGTCGCTGAATTCGTTTTCGATCACGGCGATTTTCAAGCCGTGCTCGACCTTGAGCAGGTGGCGCAGCAAGGTGGTCTTGCCGGCGCCGAGGAAGCCGCTGAGGATGGTGACAGGGATGGGAGAGGACAAAATTACCTCCTGATAACTGAATAAACACAAAACAAATGTGGGAGGGGGCTTGCTCCCGATAGCAGTGTGCCAGGCACTTGTATGTCACTGACATACCGCTATCGGGAGCAAGCCCCCTCCCACAGGATCACCGCCAACCCAAGTTATCGAGCTAGCAGCACTTGGGCCCACCCTTGCCGCCGTAACGGGCCTCCTGGCGTTCTCGGAAGAACGCCTTGTAGTCCATCACCGGCTTGTCCGGGTGTTTGGTTTGCATATGCTCGACGTAGGTGTCGTAGTCGGGCATGCCGACCATCAGGCGTGCGGCCTGACCGAGGTATTTACCGAGGCGACTGATGTCATTGAACATGTTTGCAATCCTCGTTTACGCGTCCGGTACAGCCTGGAACGGGGCTTCTTTATCCGTACGCTCTTTGTTGCCCCAGGCGGCGACGCCAACCTTGAGCGCATAGAACAGGATGCTGAACACCACGAACAGGAACAGCGCCGTCAGCGTTGCGTTGGTATAGGCGTTCCAGATCACGTGCTGCATCTGGTCGATGTTCTTGGCCGGGGCCAGGATCTGGCCATTAGCCAAGGCATCGCTGTATTTCTTCGCAAGCGACAGGAAGCCGATGGCCGGGTTGGCGTCGAACAGCTTGATGAAGCCTGCAGTGGTGGTGCAGATCAGCAGCCAGACAGCCGGCAGCATGGTTACCCAGATGTAGCGTTGGCGTTTCATTTTGATCAGCACAACGGTCGCCAGCATCAGCGCGATGCCCGCCAGCATCTGGTTGGAGATACCGAACAGCGGCCACAAGGTGTTGATACCACCCAGCGGGTCGATCACGCCTTGGTACAGCAGGTATCCCCACATCGCCACGCAGCCTGCGGTAGCAATCAGGTTGGCAGTCCAGGACTCGGTGCGTTTCAGCGCCGGCACGAACGAACCCAGCAGGTCCTGCAGCATGAAGCGACCGGCACGTGTACCGGCATCGACGGCTGTGAGGATGAACAGCGCTTCGAACAGGATCGCAAAGTGGTACCAGAACGCCATGGTGTTTTCACCCGGCAGCACACTGTGCAGGATCTGCGCGATACCGACCGCCAGTGTCGGTGCACCACCGGCACGCGCCAGGATCGTGGTTTCACCGATATCGTGGGCCACGGCTGACAGCGCCTCAGGGGTAATTGCAAAGCCCCAGCTGCTGACGGTTTGCGCCACGGTGACCACGTCGGTGCCGACGATTGCAGCCGGGCTGTTCATGGCGAAGTACACGCCTGGCTCGATCACCGAGGCGGCAACCATCGCCATGATGGCTACGAACGATTCCATCAGCATGCCACCGTAGCCGATGTAACGGGCGTGGCTTTCACTGGCCAGCAACTTGGGCGTGGTGCCCGAGGAGATCAGCGCATGGAAGCCCGAGACCGCGCCACAGGCAATGGTAATGAACAGAAAAGGGAACAGGCCGCCCTTCCACACCGGACCGGTGCCGTCGATGAACTGGGTCAGTGCCGGCATTTTCAGGTCGGGCATGGTGACCAGGATGCCAATCGCCAGGGCGATGATGGTGCCGATTTTCAGGAAGGTCGACAGGTAGTCACGGGGCGCCAGGATCAGCCAGACCGGCAGCACAGCGGCAACAAAGCCGTAGCCGATCAGCATCCAGGTGATCTGGATGCCGGTGAAGGTAAAGGCCTTGGCCCAGTACGGGTCGGCGGCAATCTGCCCGCCCAGCCAGATCGAACCGAGCAGCAGCAGCACGCCGATGATCGAGATTTCACCGATGCGGCCCGGGCGGATGTAGCGCATGTAGATGCCCATGAACATCGCAATCGGGATGGTCGCCATCACCGTGAAGATGCCCCATGGGCTCTCGGCCAAGGCCTTGACCACGATCAACGCCAGCACCGCGAGGATGATGATCATGATCAGGAAGCAGCCAAACAGCGCGATAGTCCCGGGAATACGCCCCATCTCTTCGCGGACCATGTCGCCCAGGGAGCGACCGTTACGACGGGTGGACAGGAACAGGATCATGAAGTCCTGCACCGCACCGGCCAGTACCACCCCGGCAATCAGCCACAGGGTGCCGGGCAGGTAGCCCATCTGCGCCGCCAGTACCGGGCCGACCAAGGGGCCCGCGCCGGCAATCGCCGCAAAGTGGTGACCAAACAGGATGTGTTTGTTGGTCGGCACATAGTCCAGACCGTCGTTATTGACCACTGCGGGGGTGGCCCGCCGTGGATCGAGTTGCATCACGTTATTGGCGATGAACAGACTGTAGTAACGGTACGCAACCAGATAGATGGCCACGGCAGCGACCACGATCCACAAGGCGTTGATCGCCTCGCCGCGGCGCAAGGCCACTACGCCCAGGGCGCACGCTCCTACGATTGCCAGCACCAGCCAGGGTAAGTGGCGTAGCAGGCTATTATTATTTTTCATTTTTATATTCCAGCCAGGGTGGACAGAAAGGACAGCCATCCGGAGTTTAGCGCTACTGGCATCAAAGACCAGCCCCCTACGTTGGTCTAGAGCCTTGCCATGGCCAAAAAAAGCGGAAATAAACGCTGGAGGGTGGCGCAGGGCTACACTGCTCCTATCCACAGAGGGCCTCACCATGACCGAGCAAGCGCCTGACCGCCGCCATTTTCGCCGGATCGCTTTTGACGCCAAGACCGAACTTCGGCAAAACGGATGGGAATTGCAGGTTAAATTGGTAGATCTCTCGTTAAAGGGCCTGTTGATAGAGCGCCCCGAAGGCTGGAAGGGAAATAAAGCCCTGCCGTTCGACGTAGACATACGCCTGGATCCTAAAGCACATATAAAGATGCAAGTGAAGCTGAGCCACGAGGATCAGGGGCAGCTGGGCTTCGTGTGCCAATACATCGATCTGGATTCGATCAGCCATTTGCGGCGGCTGGTTGAGTTGAATCTGGGGGATGAGGAAGAGCTGAACAGAGAGCTGGCGGCATTGCTGGAAATCTAGAAGCCAACACAATTCAAATGTGGGAGGGGGCTTGCTCCCGATTGCGGTGGGTCAGTCAGCCCATCTGTTACTGATCCACCGCAATCGGGAGCAAGCCCCCTCCCACATTGTTTTTGCGGTGTCGCTGGCTACTCGAACAGTGCATCCAACGCCTGCTCCAGGCGAGTCACCCCAATCACCTGCAAGCCCTGGGGCATCTCCTTCGGCGCATTGCCCTTGGGCACAATTGCACGCTTGAAGCCATGCTTGGCTGCCTCCTTCAATCGCTCCTGCCCGCTGGGCACCGGGCGCACTTCACCCGACAAGCCCACTTCACCGAACACCAGCAGGTCGTGAGGTAGTGGCCGATTGCGCAGGCTGGACATCACCGCCGCCATCAGCGCCAAGTCGGAAGCAGTCTCCAACACCTTGACACCACCGACCACGTTGAGGAACACGTCCTGGTCGTGGGTCGGGATACCGCCGTGGCGGTGCAATACCGCCAGCAACATTGCCAGGCGGTTCTGGTCCAGGCCGAGCGTGACCCGTCGCGGGTTGGCCAGGTGACTGTCATCCACCAGCGCCTGGACCTCCACCAGCATCGGCCGGGTGCCCTCCCATGTTGCCATCACCACACTGCCGGGGACTTCCTCTTGGGCGCGGGTCAGAAAAATCGCAGAGGGATTGGAGACCTCCTTAAGCCCGCGGTCGGTCATGGCGAACACACCCAGCTCGTTCACCGCGCCAAAACGGTTCTTCACCGCCCGCAGCAAGCGTAGGCGACCGTCGGATTCACCTTCGAAATACAGCACGGTGTCGACCATGTGCTCCAGCACCCGTGGCCCGGCCAGCGCGCCTTCCTTGGTTACGTGACCGACCAGGAAAATCGCCGTGCCACTCTGCTTGGCATAACGCACCAACAACGCCGCACTTTCCCGCACCTGGGACACGCCGCCCGGTGCCGATTGCAGTTGCTCAGTAAAAATCGTCTGGATCGAGTCGATCACCATCACCTTGGGCTTTTCGATCCGCGCCGTGGCAATGATGCTTTCGATGCAGGTTTCGGTCATGACCCGCAACTGGTCCTGGGGCAGGCCCAGGCGCCTGGCGCGCATGGCCACTTGCTGCTGGGACTCTTCGCCGGTGACATACAGCGCCGGCATGCGGCTGGCGATGCTGCACAAGGTCTGCAAGAGAATGGTCGACTTGCCGATGCCCGGGTCACCGCCGATCAGCACCACCGAACCGTCCACCAGGCCACCACCGAGTACGCGATCCAACTCACCGGAGGCTGTGGAGAAACGCGGGATCTCTTCGACACTGACTTCTGCCAGGGTCTTGATCTGCGCCTGTTGCCCGGTCCAGCCGGCGCGGCCGGTAGGCGCTGCAGCCCCGCCGCTCTCGATCATGGTTTCAGTCAGGGTGTTCCACGCACCGCACTCGGAGCACTGGCCCGCCCATTTGGGAAAGGTCGCGCCGCACTCTGTGCAGCCGTACATGCGCTTGGCCTTTGCCATATGAGAACCTCCAACCGAAAAAACCGCGATGATAGCTCAGCGCGACGCCGGGGTCCGGATTTCACCGTTGGCCAAACGTGAAGCGCTGTTGCCGATGGGGTCTTCGGCGTTCAAGTCGGCGCCTTTGGCTTGCAGCTCGCCCAGCAGTTCAAGGCGCTTGAATAGCCCGGCGTACATGGCGGCAGTCTGCCCTGCGCCGTTGCGTTGATCGGGGTTGCAGTCGGTTGCCAGCAGACGCTGGGCAATTTTCAGCTCGCCTTTGAAGATGGCGCCCATCAACGCCGTGTTGCCGCGTTTGTCTTGCACGCAGGCGTCGGCACCCGCGTCGAGCAAACGTTCTACATACGGGCCTTGGCCGTGATAAGCGGCGAGGATCAGCGCGGTGTAGCCTTTATCGTCCTGGGTGTTGAGGCCATAGCCGGACTCGATGAAAGTATTGAGCATGTCGAGGTCGCCACGGCGGGCAGCATCGAAATAGTAATCCTGTAACTGCGCCTTGAGCGCCACCGGGTCGGGGGATTCGGCATGGGCGATAAAGGCCAGCATGGCCATCAGCAAACCGATAGAGATACGCATAGGGTTTTCTCCTGCAAAGGTCAGCGCCCCATCAGGGCGCCGACCACAACCAACGGATCAGTCGGTCAGTTTTTCAGCCAGCGCCTTCACGCGCGCCAGGTCACCCTTGGCGACCTTGGTCACGCCGGTGCCGTATTCCGAATCAGCTTTGTAGAGGAACGACAGGATGATGTGCTTGCTCTCGTCATCGGTGGTGGCCAACGAGCCGCCGAAGTTGTCGATCAAGTCCTGACGCTCCTTCTTGGAGTAGGAACGGTACAGGTCACCGGCCTGCTTGAAGTTCTGCTCACGCTGGATCTTCGCCTGCTGGGTATTGCCCGTCAGCGCCGACTCGCTGTAGCGCGCAGTTTGCGGCTCTTCCCGTGGCATCAGACGACTTGGCTGGTAGTTCACGCCGGTGGTGGTCTTGCCGAAGTTCATCGCGCCGTCCTGGTTGCCATTGTTCACGGTCACCCGTGGGGCGTTGATCGGCAATTGCAGGGCGTTGGCGCCCAGGCGGTACATCTGCGTATCGGCATAGGAGAATACCCGGCCTTGCAGCAGGCGATCTTCCGACGGCTCGATGCCCGGTACCAGGTTGGCCGGGGCCATGGCGACTTGCTCGGTTTCCTGGAAGACGTTGGCCGGGTTGCGGTTCAGCACCATTTGCCCGACTTTACGCTGCGGTACATCCGGCCAGATCTTAGTGGCGTCCAGTGGGTCGAAATCAAATTTGGCCAAGTCCTCGGGCTTGAGGACTTGTACATATAAGTCCCACTTCGGGAAATCGCCCTTGTTGATATGAGTGACCAAGTCATTGGTCATATGGCTGTAGTCACGGCCCTGCACTTCGGTGACTTGCTTGGGATCAAGGTTCTTGATGCCTTGCAGGCTCTTCCAGTGGAACTTGACGTAGTGCACTTCGCCCTTGGCGTTAATCAACTTGTAGGCATGTACGCCGTTACCGTCCATTTCACGGTAACTGGCTGGCGTGCCCGAGTCCGAATACAACTCGGTCAGTGTACGAGTGGACTCTGGAACATGGGAGAAGAAGTCGAAACGACGCGAGTCATCATCCAGGTTAGTGCGTGGGTCCGGCTTGAAAGCGTGGACCATGTCCGGGAACTTGATGGCGTCACGGATAAAGAAGGTCGGGAAGTTATTGCCGACCAAGTCCCAGTTACCTTCGGCGGTATAGAACTTGGTGGCGAAGCCTCGTGGGTCGCGTAGGGTTTCCGGGGAATGGTTACCGTGGACCACCGCCGAAAAACGCACGAACACGGGGGTGGTTTCACCAGCAGCGAACACCTTGGCCTTGGTCAGGTCACTGAGGTTGTCAGTGACGGTAAACGTGCCATGGGCGCCAGTGCCGCGAGCATGAACCACGCGCTCGGGGATGCGCTCGCGGTCGAACCGTTGCAGTTTCTGGATCAGTTGCACGTCCTGCAACAACACTGGGCCGTTGGCCCCGGCGGTTTGCGAATTCTGGTTGTCACCGATGGCGGCACCGTTATCGCGGGTCAGGTTAGCGGCTTGTACTGAGAGGGAAAGCAGGCTGGCGGTCACCAGTGCCAGCGCGTGGCGCGCGGACACGGGCCTGCGGCTGAGTGAAATATTCATCGAGGTTTCCTCTGGTTTTTTCAGTGCACATTCGTTGTGCCTGCCAGAGGCTAGTGACCCGCGAGTCAGAATATAAATAGAAAAACACCACAGGCCCGATTAAGAAAATAATCTGGTAACTCGCTGAAATAGCGCCTATTTCGCGCGCGACTGATGGCACTTTGCAAACTATTTGCGATTTAATGTGTCGATAAAATCGACAGTGTTAACAGTTGTGTCGAGCAAGCCTTGGACGACTGAATTACACTGACCTCCACCCTTTTCAACTGTAACAAGGAATAACCTATGGGCGTGATCAGTGAATTCAAGGCCTTCGCGGTCAAAGGTAATGTGGTCGACATGGCCGTCGGTATCATCATCGGCGCCGCCTTCGGCAAAATTGTTTCCTCGTTTGTAGGCGACGTGATCATGCCGCCTATTGGTCTGCTGATCGGGGGGGTGGACTTTGGCGACCTGGCAGTAACGCTCAAGGCCGCGCAAGGCGATGTACCGGCCGTGGTCCTGGCCTATGGCAAGTTCATCCAGAGCATCATCGACTTTGTGATCGTGGCGTTTGCGATCTTCATGGGTGTAAAGGCCATCAACCGCCTGAAGCGAGAAGAGGCCGTGGCCCCGAGCTTGCCACCGACGCCGAGCAAGGAAGAAGTTCTGTTGGGTGAGATCCGCGATCTGCTCAAGGCACAGAATGACAAGCCACTGTAACCAGCGGCTGCACAAAGAAGGCGCCTCGTAGGGCGCCTTTTTTCTACCAGTAGTTTTCTACTGCAACCTGGCCGGGTCGTCGACTCAGGCTCAATTGCATGTCCCGCTGCTTGAGCAACTGGCGGGTGTCATCGACCATCTGCGGGTTGCCGCAAATCAGTACGCGCGAGTGCTCCGCCGTCAGCTCGACGCCAGCCGCGCGCTCCAACTCACCGTTTTCTATCAAGGCCGTGATGCGCCCGTTCAACGCACCCGGGTGCTGTTCACGGGTGACGATGGGGATGTAGATGAACTTGTGGGCGTATTGCGCAAGATACTCACGTGTCCCCAGCTCCTTGATCAGCGACTGGTACGCTAATTCCCTGGCTTCCCGGGCGCTGTACACGAGGATGATGCGCTCGAACTTCTCCCAGGCTTCGAAGTCCTGCAGGATCGACAGGAACGGGGCCACGCCGGTACCGGTGCCCAGCAGCCACAGGTCACGCCCATCCACAAAGCGGCTCAGGGTCAGGAAACCGGTGGCCTGGCGTTCTACCAGCAAGGTATCGCCTACCTGCAGGCGGCTCAGCTCACTGGTGAACTCGCCGCCTGGAACGACAATGGAAAAGAAATCGAGGTACTCGTCGAACGGCGACGACACCACGGAATAAGCACGCCATACCGTACTGCCATCTGCCTTGGTCACGCCCAGGCGCACGAACTGGCCGGCGGTAAAACGAAAGCCGGGGTCGCGCGTGGTGCGCAGGGTGAAGAGGCTGGGGGTCAGCGATTGCACGTCGAGCAAGGTCTGGCGGGTAAATTTCTCAGCACTGGCCGTCATGGGGGGCTCCGTTTTGCACAGGCGCCTAGTGTCCCTCAAAGCAGGCCGCGCAAACACCGTTGATTTGTACTGGCATTGCCAAGGGCGCCCAACCTGGATGCCGGCCGGGCAGAAAAAGGCGCTGAACGGGAGAACGAGGTCACATTAACGCAAACTAACTATTTCGCTATTAATCGACTGCCAACCTACCACCGTCCAGCACATCGCACCTACGCTGCTATCAGTCTGACACTATTTATAACCCCTTAAATCTACTAAAAAACCACCTCCAATTCCGAAATCTTATACAAAAGCCGCTGTACCGTACAAAGCCAAGCGACTGTTGGATCTGACGGTATATAACATCTTTTTCACATGCATTTGCAGGCAGTGTCCTACACTAATTTCCGTTAAACATTGGGATCAGGACGTACCCACGTAACATGACAAACCATGGAGATTCACGATGGAAAACTGGCGCACTACTCGTCTCCCCAAACTGGAAGGGGAAAACGAGATCACTACTGTCTTTGAAATGGTGCTTAACCATACCTATGAACTAGGCTTCCAGTACTGTTCATTCACGATGGGCTGCCAATCACATAGCCCCCAGGCAAAACCCGTCCAGATGAACAACTATCCAAACGAGTGGAGCAAGCTTTATCAGCGCGCGCACTATTTCGACGTAGATCCAATTGTGGCCCACTGCAAGCGCTGCGTATTGCCTATCGTCTGGGAGGAAAAAGCGTTCGAGACCGCCCCCGAATTGTGGTCGATGGCCCAATCCTACGGCGTGCATCTGGCTTGGACACAACCGGTGCATGACTTCCAGGGCGTCTATAGCATGCTGACCTTGGGCCGCAGTACTGGGGAAATCACCCCGCAGGAATTATATGAAAAGGCGGGGCAGGCCTTGTGGCTATGTCATGCGCTACACGCGGTGGTAGCGCAAAAATATGCCGATAACAGCGACGTGCATTCTCCAAGCAAACTGACCCCACGGGAAACAGAAATCCTCAAATGGTCAGCCATGGGCAAGACCGCCTCGGATATCGCCACCATCCTCTGCCTGTCGGAGCGCACGGTGGGTTTTCATATCAGCAGCACGTTCAAGAAACTGGGGGTCAATAACAAGATCGCTGCTGTACTCAGCGCTTCCAAAGCGGGGCTGTTTTAACTGGGCAAGAAACACTGCATGTCATCGGGTTCAAAAAAAAGTAACATTTGTGGTCAATTCTGAGTGTTGACGCAGCCCTTTAAGGTATTGCTTCGCGGTTCACTCAGACGGCCCGCCGATTACCCCAGAGCCTCCCCTGCCATGCCCCTGCTCGACAGCCCCTTCGCCCAGCTCGATCTGATTCGCCAGCCAGAGCAGCATAATGATCCGCTGCAAGCCTTCGATGCCGCCGACGAGTACCTGCTCAGCTACCTTGCCGAACAGCAACCCCATGCTGCCACCCGCGTGCTGATCCTCAATGACAGCTTCGGTGCCCTGGCAGCCAGCCTGCTGGGCCATGTTCAGATCACCTCCAGCGGCGACTCGTTCCTCGCTGCCCAGGGGCTGGAGAAAAATCTCGTGCGCAATGGCAAGGCCTTTGATGCCGTGAGGTTCATACCTGCCAGCCAGGCCGTGAGCGGGCCGTTCGATAGCGTGCTGCTCCGTGTCCCGAAAACCCTGGCGCTGCTGGAGGAACAACTGATCCGCTTGCAGGGGCAGCTGGCGCCTGGCGCACAAGTGATCGCCGCGGCGATGGTCAAGCATCTGCCACGGGCTGCGGGCGAGTTGCTGGAGCGTTATATCGGGCCGATGCATGCCTCATTGGCGGTAAAAAAGGCACGCCTGTTGATCGCCACCGTTGCAGATCGCGCGGTTGCCGTCTCGCCCTACCCGACCCGCTACACCCTGGACACACCAGCCATCGAGTTGCTGAACCACGCCAATGTGTTTTGCCGCGAGGCCCTGGACATCGGTACCCGCGCCTTCCTGCCCCACCTGCCGAAAGACCTCGGCAGTGCCCGCGTGGCGGACCTGGGCTGCGGCAACGGCGTGCTGGCGATTGCCAGCGCCCTGCAAAACCCAGACGCCCACTACACCCTGGTAGATGAGTCCTACATGGCCGTGCAGTCTGCCGCTGAAAACTGGCAAGCCGCTTTGGGTGGGCGTGAGGTCATAGTACGCGCCGATGACGGCCTAGCCGGCCAGGAGGCGCAATCGCTGGACGTGGTGCTGTGCAACCCACCGTTCCACCAGCAACAGGTTGTCGGTGACTTCCTCGCCTGGCGCATGTTCCAGCAGGCACGTGAAGCCCTGGTCGTCGGCGGCGCCCTGTATATCGTCGGTAACCGTCACCTGGGCTATCACAGCAAGCTGGCGCGGTTGTTCCGCGGTGTCGAGCAAGTGGCGGCCACGCCGAAGTTCGTGATTCTCAAGGCACGCAAATAAAAAAGCCCTGCTTTTTTGTAGGAGCGAGCTTGCTCGCGAAAAACCTGAGAACACCGCGGGGCGTCAGGCACCCCGCGTTATCGTTGACGTTTTTCGCGAGCAAGCTCGCTCCTACATTGGTGTCAGTGCGTGGTCAGGCCGGCGGCATTCATGAACATGCGCATCAGGCTGGCCACAATGAACAGGGCCACCACGCTGGCGGTCCAGATCATCGCCAGCCAACCCAGGCGCCGCCACAAAGGCTGCTTCTCGGCCTGTTCAATCTCGTGCAACGTTGGTTTGCCGGACATGTTTCGTCCCTCCTAGTGATAGCCGTCTTCGTGGGTGACCTTGCCGCGGAACACGTAGTAGCTCCAGAAGGTGTAGCCCAGGATAAACGGGATAATGAACAACGTGCCCACCAGCATGAAGCCCTGGCTTTGCGGCGGCGCGGCGGCATCCCAGATCGACACGGATGGCGGGATGATATTCGGCCACAGGCTGATACCCAGGCCGCTGTAGCCGAGGAAGATCAATACCAGCGTCAACAGGAACGGCGTGTAGTGCGCATGTCGCGCCACGGCGCGGAACAGACCGTACATGGTCACCAGCACCAGGATCGGCACTGGCAGGAACCAGAACAGGTTCGGCAGGGTAAACCAGCGCGAGGCGATTTCCGGGTGGGTCAGCGGCGTCCAGAGGCTGACGATACCGATCACCGCCAACACCACGAACGCCAATGGCCGCGCCAGGTTATGCATCTGCTCCTGCAACTTGCCTTCGGTCTTCATGATCAGCCAGGTGCAGCCGAGCAAGGCATAGGCCACGATCAACGCCACGCCACAGAACATCGTGAACGGTGTGAGCCAGTCCAGTGAGCCACCGGCAAACTGGCGGTCGACCACCGGGATGCCGTCGATAAAGGCGCCCAGCGCCACACCCTGGAAGAAGGTCGCCGCCAGCGAGCCGCCGATAAACGCCTTGTCCCACAGGTGGCGCTTGTGGTCCTTGGCCTTGAAGCGAAACTCAAAGGCCACGCCACGGAAGATCAGCCCGATCAGCATCAGGATCAGCGGCAGGTACAAGGCCGACAACACCACCGAATACGCCAGCGGGAACGCGCCGAACAACGCCGCGCCGCCGAGCACCAGCCAGGTTTCGTTACCGTCCCAGACAGGCGCCACGGTGTTCATCATCACGTCACGGTCAACCTTGCCGGGGATAAACGGAAAGAGAATGCCGATGCCCAGGTCGAAGCCGTCCATGACCACGTACATCATGATGCCGAAGATGATGATCACGGCCCAGATCAGCGGAAGATCAATACCCATCTCAATTCCCCTTGTGCTGGATGTGGTCGTGGTCGTTATCGCTGCCATCATCGGCGGCAGACAACGGCCGTGCCGGGGTGCGTTTCTGGCCAGGGCCACCGTGGGTGGGTTCGCTGCCTTCATAAGTCTGAGGCCCTTTGCGCACCAGGCGCATCATGTAGCCCAGGCCGGCACCGAACAGCGCAAAGTACACCACCACGAACAACACCAGAGTGATGGTCATCTGCGCAAGGCTATGCCCGGATGAGGCATCCGCCGTGCGCATCAGCCCGTAGACCACCCAAGGCTGGCGTCCGATTTCGGTGGTGAACCAACCGGCGAGAATTGCGATCAGGCCGGAGGGGCCCATCCACAACGCCAGGTACAGGAACGGCTTGGACGTATACATCTTGTCGCCCCGGCGCAGCCAGAGGCTGAACAAACCGGTGAAGATCATCAAAAAGCCCAGGCCGACCATGACCCGGAATGACCAGAACACGACGGTCGAGTTCGGACGGTCCTCAGGCGGGAACTCCTTGAGGGCCGGCACCTGTTTGTCCAGGGAGTGGGTCAGGATCAGGCTGCCGAGGTAGGGAATTTCGACCGCGTATTTGGTTTTCTCGGCTTTCATGTCCGGCCAGCCGAACAGAATCAGTGGCGTCGGCTCGTTGCCGATGTTTTCCCAGTGGCCTTCAATCGCGGCGATTTTTGCCGGTTGATGCTTGAGGGTATTGAGACCATGGAAGTCGCCAATCACCGCCTGGATCGGCGCAACGATCAAGGCCATCCACATGGCCATCGACAGCATTTTGCGGATCGCCGGGTTGTCCTTGCCGCGCAGCAGATGCCAGGCCGCCGAGGAGCCGACGAAGAACGCGGTGGCCACGAAGGCTGCCGTGGCCATGTGCATCAGGCGATAGGGGAATGAAGGGTTGAAGATCACCGCCAGCCAATCGGTGGGAATCACGCGGCCATCGATGATTTCAAAGCCCTGGGGCGTCTGCATCCAGCTGTTGGATGCCAGAATCCAGAACGTGGAAATCAACGTACCGACCGCCACCATTACCGTGGAGAAAAAGTGCAGCTTGCGCCCCACCTTGTTCCAGCCGAACAGCATCACACCGAGGAAACCGGCCTCAAGGAAGAAGGCCGTCAACACTTCATATGTCAGCAACGGCCCGGTAATGCTGCCGGCGAAGTCCGAGAAACGGCTCCAGTTGGTGCCGAACTGATAGGCCATGACCAGGCCCGAGACCACCCCCATGCCGAAGTTGACCGCAAAGATCTTCGACCAGAAATGGTAGAGGTCACGGTAGGTATCGTTGTGGGTCTTGAGCCACAAGCCTTCCAGCACCGCAAGGTAACTGGCCAGGCCGATGGTGATCGCCGGGAACAGGATGTGGAATGAGATGGTGAACGCGAATTGAATTCGGGCGAGATCTAGCGCCTCCAAACCGAACATAAGTCTTCCTCTGTCAGGTAATACCGGCTGCTGGCTGGGAGCCTGCAACCACTGCCCCCACGGATATGGAGTGCGGCGAATTTCAATTCGTTTCTTTTTTTACCCATCTCGCGGGGAATCTGGTCTTGCGACCGCCAGAACAATCCCGGGGCAGGTTTTGATCTGGATCAAGCATTGCTCAAAAGAGTAGTCTCATTTTCGCGATCAGACTGTGTGGTCTTTTGCCGCGTGACAGCTTGCCTCAGTCCTGTTCTCGCAACTATTTGTTACAGCTTGGTGCTAATCTCGCCATTCCCACAACCCTGACCTGAGTTCCCGATGCCCAGTGAACCCGCGTTATTGTTACGTCACCACCGTCCTTTCATCGCGTTCTGGCTGGCGCGCATCTTTACTGCCAGCGGCTTCCAGATGCTCACCGTGGCGATCGGCTGGAACCTCTACCAACTGACCGGCAATGTGCTGGACCTGGGCTTGGTGGGTCTGGTGGAATTCGTACCGCGTGTGCTGTTCATGCTGCACACCGGGCATGTGGCTGATCGCTATGAGCGACGCAAAGTCGCCGCCATCTGCCAGACCCTGCAGGCGCTGATTGCCCTGTCCCTGGCCATCGGCGGCCTGACCGGCAACGTGACCCGCGAGATGATCTTTATCCTCGCGTTCCTGCTCGGCGCGGCGCGTTCGTTTGAAATGCCCACCACCCAGGCTCTGCTGCCAAGTATTGTGCCGAGCGCCCTGTTCCCGCGGGCCGTGGCCTCCTCGCAATCGGCCCAGCAATTGGCGACCATCGTCGCCCCGGCCCTTGGCGGTTTGCTCTATGCGTTTGGCAGTGTGTGGGTGTACGGCCCGACCGTGGTGCTGTACCTGATCGCCTGCGTGCTGACCCTGAACCTGCCCGCCCGCCAGAACCCGCTGAACAAAGGCAAGGCCACCCTGGATTCGCTGCTGGCCGGCATTCGCTTTATCCGCAGCCGCCCGGACATCCTCGGCGCTATCTCCCTGGACTTGTTCGCCGTGCTGCTGGGTGGCGCCACCGCGCTGCTGCCGGTGTTCGCCAAGGACATCCTGCTGACCGGCGCCTGGGGCCTGGGCCTGCTGCGTTCGGCGCCAGCGGTGGGAGCGTTATTAATGTCATTGTGGTTGGCGCGGTTCTCGGTGGACCGCCAGGTCGGCCGCGTGATGTTTACCGCCGTCGGCGTATTTGGCGTGGCGACCATCGCCTTCGGCCTGTCGACCTCGTTCTGGTTCTCCCTGGCAGTGCTGGTGGTGCTGGGCGCGGCGGATATGATCAGCATGGTGATCCGTGCGTCGTTCGTGCAGTTGGAGACGCCGGACGAGATGCGAGGGCGGGTCAGTGCGGTCAATGGCTTGTTTATCGGCGCATCGAATCAGTTGGGCGAGTTCGAGTCCGGGATTACTGCTCATTGGTTCGGTACCGTGCCGGCGGTGGTCATGGGTGGGATCGGCACGCTGGTGGTGACTGGGGTGTGGATCAAGCTGTTTCCGACATTGGCTAATCGGGACCGTATGCATGTGCCGGTGGAAGAACCCATTCAAAAAACTACCGTATAACTAATGTGGGAGGGGGCAAGCCCCCTCCCACATGGGTGATGAGGTGTTTTTTTAAAGCACCTTGTCCAGGGTGATCGGAAACTCCCGCACCCGCTTGCCGGTGGCGTGGTAAATCGCATTCGCCACCGCCGCCGCCACCCCGACGATCCCGATCTCTCCCACTCCCTTGGACCCCAGGGCATTGACGACCTCGTCGTGCTCTTCGACAAACACCACGTCAATCTCGCCGATATCGGCATTCACCGGGACGTGGTACTCGGCCAGGCTGTGGTTCATGTAGCGCCCCAACTGATGGTCGACCTGGGTCTCCTCATGCAGGGCCATGCCGATGCCCCACACCACACCGCCAAGGATCTGGCTGCGGGCCATCTTCGGGTTGACCACGCGCCCGGCGGCAATCGCGCTGACTACACGGCTGACCTTGATGGTGCCCAGGTCCTCATCCACCCGCACCTCGACGAACACCGCCGAATGGGTGGCGGTGGCGTAACCTTCGCGCTTCTTGTCTGGCTCACTGTCGACCTGCACCTCCAGGATGTCCTCACCGCTGTCCTTGACGAGCTGGGCCAACGCCACACTTACGTCACCGGCATGCAGCTTGCCGTCCTCGAACCTTACCGATTCGGCATCCTTGAACAGGGGATAAGTCTGCCCGGCGATTTTCAGCAATTTGGCGTTCAGCGCTTCGCACGCTTGCTGCACGGCGGTGCCAACGGAGGACACGGTAAACGAACCGCCCTGCAACGGCGCCGTGGGCAATGACGAATCACCCAGCAGAAAGCTGATATCGGCCATCGCCACGCCACTGGCCTGAGAGGCAATCTGGGTCATCACCGTGTAGGTGCCCGTGCCAATGTCGGTAGTGGCACTGCTGACGGTGAGTTTGCCGTCGCTATCGATGCGAGCCTTGGCGCTGGCCTTCATCTGCATGGCTTCCCACACCCCACCAGCCATGCCCCAGCCGATCAACTGGCGGCCGTCGCGCATGCTACGCGGTTCCGGGTTGCGCTGGCTCCAGCCGAAGCGTTCGGCGCCTTCGCTGTAGCATTCGCGCAGGGCTTTGCTCGACCAGGGTTTGTCTTCGTTCTGGTTGCGCTCGGCGTAGTTGATCAGGCGCAGTTGCACCGGATCGATAGCCAGGGCGCAGGCCAGTTCATCCATGGCACATTCCAGGCCGATCACGCCCAAGGCGGCGCCGGGTGCGCGCATGTCCAAGGGCGTGAACACATCCAGCGGTGCCAACTTGTAGGTCAGTTGCACGTTGTCGCAGTGATAGAGCATGCCGCTCCACTCCACTACGTGCTCGCTGAAATCCTCGAAGCGCGACGTCTGGCCAATTGCGGTATGGCCTAGAGCCAGCAGTCGGCCGTTGGCAGCGGCACCCATTTGCAAACGCTGCAAAGTGCGCGGGCGATAACCGAAAGTGAACATCTGCTGGCGAGTCAGGGTGACGCGCACCGACCGCTTGAGCGCCAGAGAGGCCATGACGGCCAGTGGCAATTGATACTGCGGGCGCAGGCCCGAACCGAAGGCGCCACCGACAAAGGCAGCAAAGATGCGCACCTGGCTTTTATCCAGGCCGAACACTTTTTGCACGTAGGCTTGGCAGTTCTGCGGGCCCTGGGTTTTGTCGTGGATATGCAACGTACCGTCCGGCTGATACAGCACGGTGCTGGCATGGGGTTCCATCGGGTTGTGGTGTTCGATGGGGGTGCTGTAATGCAGATCGAGGCTGATCGCCGCACCGGCCCACTCAGCCTGAAAGTTGCCGCGTGGTTTGGGCGGTGTCTGCGGCGAAGGGTGAGCTCGTTCCTGCTGGGTGAGCAGGTCCGTTTCGAAATCTTCAGGTGCGTATTCGATGTGCACCAGTGAACCGGCGTACCGGGCCAGTTCCAGGTTATCGGCGATCACCAGGGCCAAGGGTTGGCCGCTGTAAAGCACGCGGTCGTTATACAGCGGGCGAAAGGGTGAGCCGTCGGCGGCATCATCATCCTGGAAGGCGTCGTCGTAGCTGGCGATTCTGGGGCGATTGAGATGATGGATGACCTCGACCACGCCGGGCAAAGCCAGGGCCATGGAGGTATCGATCTTGATAACGCGGCCTTTGGCGATGGTGCTGGAGACTACGCTGCCATGCAGCAGGCCACCCTCAGGGAACTCACCGGCATAACGCGCCTGGCCTGTGACCTTGAGCAGACCGTCGACACGGTCCAAGGGTTTGCCGATGGCACTCATGGCTGTTCTCCTGCGACAGCGGCGTCGCTCAGGGCACGGATGATTGCGCGTCGTGCCAGTTTGATCTTGAAGCCGTTGTGTTCCAGCGGCTCGGCGTCTTGCAATAGAGCGTCGGCGGCATTGCTGAAGGTTTCGCGGCTGACGGTCTGACCGATCAATGCCGCTTCCACTGCGCGGTCGCGCCAGGGTTTGTGCGCCACGCCGCCAAGGGCCAGGCGCGCATCAATGATGGTGTCGCCGTCCAGTTCCAGCGCCGCAGCCACCGACACCAAAGCAAAGGCATACGACGCCCGGTCGCGGATTTTCAAGTAGTGGCTATGCCGGGCCAGATGGTCGGCAGGCAGTTCGATAGCGGTGATCAGCTCATCGTCGGCCAACTGGTTATCGCGCTGCGGCGCATCGCCGGGCAGGCGGTGGAAGTCGGCAAACTCGATGACTCGCGCCCCGCCGCGGCCCTCGACATGTACCCGCGCTTCCAGCGCCGCCAGGGCCACGCACATGTCCGAAGGATGGGTGGCCACGCACTGCTCGCTGGCGCCGAGGATCGCATGGATGCGATTCAAACCGCTGCGCGCCGGGCAACCGCTGCCGGGCTCGCGCTTATTGCACGGCACCGTCGCGTCATAGAAGTAGTAGCACCGGGTGCGCTGCAACAGGTTGCCGCCGGTACTGGCCATATTGCGCAGTTGCGGCGAAGCCCCGGCCAGGATCGCCTGGGACAGCAACGGGTAGCGCTGTTCGATCAGCGGGTGCCAGGCCAGGTCGGCATTGCTCACCAACGCGCCGATACGCACACCGCCGTCGGCAGTTTCTTCAATCGCATGAAGTGGCAGGCCAGTGATATCGATCAGGTGCTCGGGGCGGCTGATGTTTTCTTTCATCAAGTCCAACAGGTTGGTGCCGCCGGCAATGAAGCGCGATACCGCACTGCTCAACTGCACGGCTTCGTGCACATCGGCAGGTTTGCTGTACTGGAAAGGGTTCATTGCTCACCTCCCGTGGTGCGGCACGCTGGCAGCGCCTCTTCGATGGCATCACGGATATTGGTGTAGGCGCCGCAACGGCACAGGTTGCCGCTCATCAGTTCCTGGATCTGGGCACTGTCGTGGGCGCGGCCTTCATTGGCCAGGCCCACGGCGGAACAGATCTGGCCGGGGGTGCAATAGCCGCACTGGAAGGCATCGTGCTTGATAAAAGCTTGCTGCATGGGGTGCAGTTGGTCGCCTTCGGCCAAGCCTTCGATGGTGGTCAGCTCGGCGCCATCGCACATCACGGCGAGGGTCAGGCAGGCGTTCACGCGCCTGCCATCACGCAATACCGTGCAGGCGCCACATTGGCCGTGGTCGCAGCCTTTTTTGCTGCCGACCAGATCCAATTGTTCGCGCAACAGGTCCAGCAAGGTGGTCCAGGGCAACACGTCCAATTGGCGATCCTGGCCATTGAGGGTCAATCGAATCGAGTGGGCGACGAACGGTTGGGCCGCCGCGCCATTAGGGGTCGCGCTCATAAAACACCTCACGGGTTGGTGTACATCCGCGGCGTTCAGGAAAGTCGCCGTCTTAGGGGTACGACTTCCCGGGGTTTTGAGCGTTCAAGATGATTGATCAGCGGATATTGAGCTGGGCTTTCAAGGTGTTTTGCGGCGGGTTGATCGAGGTGTTGGTGAACTCGAACCAGCCCTGGGCCTGGACATTCAGGTCGAATACATAGATGTAGCCCATCAACGTGCCTACGCCGTTGCACGCCTCACTGATGTTGCCGACCTGGCATACCGCCGTGCGTTGCCCGTTCAACTCTGCGCCGTTGAAGCGCCCCATTGGGCTGTCGCCCAGGCCGACTTCCATCACCGAGACCTTGGTGGGCCCGCGGTGCTCGCACATCTGGGTGGTGTTGACCCGTTCCGGGATCGCTTCGCTGCAGTTGGTCGATTCCACCTTGAACACCCGCACCTCGCTCAAGGCCGGTGCAGCCGCGCCCCACACCGGTGCTGCACCCAGCCACAGGCTGATACTGGCGATCAGAGCTAGACTCCACGCGTTGGCTTTTTTCATGCTGGCAATGACCCGGTATTGAACGTCGGCGCAGTATGCCTCAAGGCCATGCGCCACACAGCCTCGGCTGCTGGTATGATGCGCCGCTTTTTCCGATCCTCTCTGAAACCACAGGCGCTTGGCGCAGTTTGTGCTTTGACTTAGAGGTCAACAAATAACGACGCAAGATAGCGTCACAGGGAGCCGGCATGCTGGAAAAGCTGTTTCAACTCAAAGCACACAACACCAATGTGCGCACCGAGATTCTCGCGGGTATTACCACGTTCCTGGCCATGGCCTACATCCTGTTCGTGAACCCGAGCATCCTCGGCGAGACCGGCATGGACAAGGGCGCGGTGTTTGTCGCCACCTGCCTGGCCGCCGCCATCGGCTCCACCGTGATGGGCCTGATCGCCAACTACCCGATTGCCCTCGCACCGGGCATGGGCCTCAACGCCTTCTTTACCTACACCGTGGTCCTGCACATGGGCCATACCTGGCAGGTGGCGTTGGGTGCGGTATTCATTTCGGCGGTGCTGTTCTTCCTGCTGTCGATCTTCCGTATCCGCGAGTGGATCATCAACAGCATCCCCCTGCCCCTGCGTTCGGCAATTGCCGCCGGTATCGGCCTGTTCCTGGCGCTGATCGCCCTGCACAACGCCGGTATCGTAGTCGCCAACCCGGCCACCCTGGTGGGCCTGGGCGACCTGAAGCAACCCGCGCCGATCCTCGCCACCCTCGGTTTCGTGCTGATCGTCGCGCTGGAAGCCCTGGCGGTACGTGGCGCCGTGTTGATCGGCATCCTGGCGGTGACGATTGTCTCGATCCTGTTGGGCGTCACCCCGTTCGGCGGCGTGACTTCGATGCCACCGTCCCTGGCCCCGACCTTCCTGCAGCTGGATATCAAGGGCGCCCTGGATATCGGCCTCGTCAGCGTGATCTTCGCCTTCCTGTTCGTCGACCTGTTCGATAACTCCGGCACCCTGATCGGCGTCGCCAAGCGTGCCGGCCTGATGGGCAAGGACGGCCATATGCCGAAAATGGGCCGTGCGCTGATCGCCGACAGCACCGCCGCCATGGCCGGCTCCTTGCTGGGCACCTCGACCACCACCAGCTACATCGAATCCGCTGCGGGCGTGAGTGCTGGTGGTCGCACCGGCTTGACCGCCATCGTGGTTGCGATCCTGTTCCTGCTGGCGCTGTTCTTCTCACCTCTGGCGGCCAGCGTACCGGCCTTCGCCACCGCGCCAGCGCTGCTGTTCGTTGCAGTATTGATGACCTCTGGCCTGGCCGAAATCGACTGGGATGACATTACTGTTGCAGCGCCGGTGGTGATCACAGCCCTGGCGATGCCCTTCACTTACTCCATCGCCAACGGCATCGCCTTCGGTTTCATCGCCTGGACCGCCATCAAGCTGCTTTCGGGCCGCTACCGTGAGCTGAACCCGGCACTGGTGATCCTGTCGATTCTGTTTGTGATCAAGCTGGGCTGGTTCAACGCATGATTTTTGACGCCGCAACCTACACCGTTCAACTGCAAGACAAGGTCACGCGCCTGCGTGACCTGCTGGCACCCTTCGACGCGCCGGAGCCTCAGGTTTTCGACTCGCCCCTGCAGAACTTCCGCCTGCGTGCGGAGTTCCGCCTGTGGCGCGAAGGAGGCGAGCGCCACTACGCGATGTTTTCCCAGGACGACAAGCGCACGCCGATCCTGATCGAAGCATTCCCTATCGCCAGCCAGCGTATCAACCAATTGATGCCGCAACTCAAGGCCGCCTGGCAAGCCAGCGCCGCCCTGAGCCACAAGCTGTTCCAGGTGGAGTTCCTAACCACCCTGGCCGGCGACGCGATGATCACCCTGTGCTACCACCGCCCCCTGGACGAACATTGGCACACCGCCGCGAACAAGCTGGCGCAGGAACTGAACGTGAGCATCATCGGCCGCTCCAAGGGCAAGCGCGATGTGATCGGCCAGGACTACGTGGTGGAGAAACTCGACGTTGGTGGCCGCACCTTCAGCTACCGCCAACCCGAAGGTGCCTTCACCCAGCCCAACGGCACGGTGAACCAGAAGATGCTCAACTGGGCCTATGAAGCCCTGGGCGATCGCCCGGACGATCTGCTGGAGCTGTATTGCGGCAACGGCAACTTCACCCTGCCGCTGGCCACCCGCGTGCGTAACGTGCTGGCCACCGAGATCAGCAAGACCTCGGTGAATGCGGCCTTGAGCAACCTTGATGAAAACAACGTGGATAACGTCACCCTGGTGCGCCTCTCCGCCGAGGAGTTGACCGAAGCCCTGAATGAAGTGCGTCCGTTCCGCCGCCTGCACGGCATCGACCTGAAAAGCTATGAGTTTGGCAGCGTATTCGTCGACCCGCCCCGCGCCGGCATGGACCCGGATACCTGCGAACTGACCCGGCGTTTCGACAACATCCTGTACATATCCTGCAACCCGGAGACGCTCGCGGCGAACATCGCGCAACTGCACGACACGCACCGGATTACCCAGTGTGCGATGTTTGACCAGTTCCCGTGGACACACCATATGGAATCGGGTGTGTTGCTGACCCGCCGATAATTGCTCAAGACACTGAGATCCAACTGTGGGAGGGGGCTTGCTCCCTCCCACATGGGTTATTCATGTGTCTGAAGTATCTGAAGTTTCCGGTGTTTGCTTGCGCGGCCGCCCGCCCTTCTTGCCATTGGCGCGGGCTGCGGCGGATTTGGCCGCGCTGCTTTTGCGACCATTGCGCGATGCCACCAGGCTGGTTGCCAGGTCCATCAGCGGCTGGCTTGTGGCGATCAGGCCGGTGATCGAAACATCCAGGTCCTGAGCTTCACAGCTGATGGCCTTGCCACCGAAAGTCACTTCCAATTGCTGGAAATCCTTCGCTGAAAAACCCTCGAACTCCGGCAGGCCAGCCACCGGCACCATGACGCGGCTGCCGTCGCTGAAGCCAATGGAGAGGCAGTCGCTTTCATAACGTACGTTGCTGGCGTTGGCGTACAGGCGTTTCAACCTGCGCCCTCGGGCGATTGCCTTGTCAACGTCAGCTTCAGTGAGAGGTACATAAGGTTTGACCTTAGCTTTTACGATCTTCATAAATTAATCCCCACGCAATCTGGCGCTCTTACCAGATTCAAAATAGTCCGTTGCCCGACAACGTCGTGCCGTGCGCTTGCGATGACGTAGACACCCGGTCGAATGACCAATCCCGGAACCAATTCACCTGCGTCCCAATTCCAGGAATGATTCTCCAGGCAAACCGTTTGCAGTTTTTCCCACCAGATCCTGCGTGCCCGCGCCAGGTAGTGCGGCTGCATGATCGCCCCGCGTATCTCATTCAAAACCGCCATGGGTGGCCGCCTCCGTTCAGGCTCCACGTCCCACAACTCGACATCCCCATCCAAAAAACTGAAACGAAAGCGCGCATCCCACTCCTTGCCCCTGACATGTACATGGGGCGGGCAATGCTCATCCCTGACAAACACCGAAATCACGTAGCCTTTGTAAGCACCTACTCTCATCGTAACCCATCCGTTAGGTTATTTTCCGCCAGGTAACAATTTCCCTCCGCCACCCGACAACCGGCTCCCTATTCCCGAAGCTGTTTCACAGATTAGTAACCACAAAAAACCCGGCGAATGCCGGGTTGTAACCACTCATGCCGACGGCTGGAAATACCCGGCCAGCGCTCGCAAGTCCTGCTCGCTCAGCAACCCCGCGTAATACTTCAGTTGAATGCGCGCCAGCAGGTACGCATGCCGCGCATTAGCCAGATCGCGGCGGGCGGTGAAGAGTTGTTGTTCGGCATCAAGCACGTCGAGGTTGACCCGTTCGCCGCCGCTGACGCTTTTCTTCGTGGCGGTCACCAGCGCAGTCGCGGAACTCACCGCCATTTCATAGGCCCGCACCTTCGCCGCGCCGCTGGTGTTGAGGTTGAATTGTTTGCGTAACTCCACCAACGTGGCAGCGGTTTGCGCGTCGAGCTCGTACTGGGCCTGGGACAGCTGGTTGGCCGCCTGGCGCGTGGAGGCCGACACCGAGCCACCGGCAAACAGCGGCAGGCTGACCTGGATGCCGACGCTGTTGGTGTCGTACTTCTGGTTGTAGCTGCTTTCTGAATCGGAGCTGGTCTGGCGACTGCTGGCGTATAGGCTGACCCTGGGCAAGTGCCCGGCGCGCTTGCGCTCCACTTCATAAGAAGCCACATCCAGTGCGTGGTGCTGGGACTTGAGTTCAGGGTTGTTGGCCATGGCCAGTTCACGCCAGGTTTCGAAGCGATTCGGTTCCAACGGTGCAATATCGAATTGGCGTGCCAGGGGCGCCAGCGCTTCGATCTGCAGCGGCAGGCCAACAATGGCTTCCAGCTCGCGCAAGGCGCTGTCCTGGACATCCAGGGACTCGATTTCCTCGGCCTGGGCCAGGCTCAGTCGCGCCTGGGTTTCGAGCACATCGGTACGCGTGCCTTCACCGCCTTTGAGCAGGCGATCATTGAGTTGCAGCCGTTCGGCATAGGCGCGTTTCTGCGCTCGGCTCAACTCGATGCGCTCCTGGGCCAGCAACGCCTGGCTGTAGGCGCCCAGCACCCGCACCGCCAGTTCCTGGCTCTTGCCGCGAAAGCGCTCGTCGGCCATCAGTGCCTGGGCGGTGCCCTGGCGAAAGCGTACATAGGCTTCGTAATCCAGCAGCGGTTGCTGCAAGGTCAAGGTCGAGGCGTAGCTGCGGTAATCACGGTCGCTGGTGACATTGCCGAGCGCGGTGCTCTGGGTGACTTCGGACTCATTACGCGAATTGTTGTAGCTCCACGACAGGTTGGGCAGCAGTGCCGCACGGCCGATCACACGGTTTTCTTCACCGGCTTCACGCTCTTGGATGGCCGCCTGAAAGGTCGGGTCGTTGCGCAACGCCAAATCATAAACATCCAGCAAACCCAGGGCATGGGCCGCTGGCGTGCAACTTAAGCAGAGGGTGAACCACAACGCCTTCATTCTTCCACCAGGGCCATATGGGTGCGATCCAGCAACGGTTTGAACAGGTAGTTGAGCATCGAGCGCTCGCCAGTCTTGACGAAGGTTTCCACCGGCATGCCCGGGCGGATCTGCACGCCGTCCAGTTGCTGTATACCGGCTGCACTGACCTGGGCCCGCAACGTGTAGTAGGGCTCACCAGTGCGTTCATCTACCTGACGGTCAGCGGACACCAGCGTGACTTCACCCGCCACCCGTGGCGTGGTGGACTGGTTGAACGCCGAAAACATCAATTCCACCGGCAACCCTGGGTGCACCTTGTCGATCATCTGTACCGGCACCCGTGCTTCCACCAGCAGCGGCTCGCCCTGGGGCACGATGTCCATCAGGGCCTGGCCGGGCTTGATCACGCCGCCCTCGGTGTACACCTCCAGCCCCACCACCACGCCGGATACCGGTGCGCGTACCAGGCTGTTGGCCAGTTCAAACTCAGCCGAGGCCAGGCGATTGCGCAGGTCGTCGCTGCGGGTGCGGGTCTCGGCCAACTGGCCGCGCAGGTCTTTCTGGAAGTCTTCACCGAGCTGGCGGATGCGCAGACGCAACTCCAGCACCTGGCGTTGCAACTGGCCGATGCGTCCAACATCCTCGGCGATGGCACCATCGATTTGCGCGTACAGCCGCTCGCTGTCCAGCAGACGATTGCGTGGGATGTAACCGTCGCGGGCCAACTCACGCAGGCCCTGCAGCTGTTCATTCAACGCTGCACGCTGCTGTACTTTGCTCGCCTGGGAGTCCCGCGTACCGCGCAATTGCGACTCAAAGCCAGCAATGGTTTCGCGCAGGCCCGCCTGCTCGGTGGCCAGTGCCCGGGCACGGCTTTCGAACAGCTGGCGTTGCAGGCTCAGGGTGGCGGCAGCCTCAGGATCGGCCAGCAGTTCAGGTGCAAACTCGATGGCCGGCAAACCTTCGCTTTCTGCACTCAAGCGCGCTTCGCTGGCCAGGGACGCCAGGTATTGGCTGCGCAGTGACTGCATCTGCCCGCGCAACGGGGTTTCCTTTAAACGCAGCAACACTTGGCCGGCGCTGACTGGGTCACCGTCGCGTACTTCGATACGCTCGACAATCCCGCCCGCCGGGTGCTGCACCGTCTTGCGATGGCCCGAGACCATGACTTTGCCCGGCACGGCCACGCCCTTGTCCAACGGTGCCAATGCCGCCCAGCCGAGGAACCCCGCAAAGCCCCCGAGCACCAGCCACCAGCCCAGGCGCGAGTATTTCTGGTCATCCAGCGCCAGCACGTTGTGCGGTTGGTCACTGATTAATGTGGGTTTAGTCTGGCTCATGCGTGTTTTCCCTCACCGAGGCGGTAGCTCATGCTCATGGTCGATACGGGCTTGCTCGCCAAAGGTTTCTGTCGCGCTTCCAATACCCGCGCCGTCGGGCCGAAGGCCTGCATCTGGCCGTCCTTGAGGATCAGCAACTGGTCGGTCAGGCTCAGCACGTTAGGCTTGTGGGTAATCAGGATCAGGGAGCGGCGCTGTTGCTTGAGCTGGGCGATGGCTTGCAGCAGCGCCTGCTCGCCCACTTCGTCGAGATTGGCGTTGGGTTCATCCAGCACAATCAACGCCGGCAGGCCGTACAGCGCACGCGCCAAGGCGACGCGTTGTTTTTGCCCACCGGACAAACCCGCTCCGCCTTCGCCCAGCAGGGTGTCGTAGCCTTGGGGCAGTTGCAGGATCAGCTCATGCACGCCAGCCATTTGTGCCGCAGCGAGGACTTTGTCGGCTTCCACCGTTTCAAAGCGCGCGATGTTCTGCGCGATGCTGCCGGCGAACAACTGGATGTCCTGGGGCAAGTAACCGATATGCGGACCCAGTTGCTGCTTATCCCAGAGAGCCAGGTCGGCGCCATCGAGGCGCACCTTGCCGGCCAGGGGTGCCCAGGCCCCCACCAGCACCCGGGCCAGTGTCGACTTGCCGCAGCCCGACGGCCCGATAACACCGAGTACGTCACCCGCGGGCAGGCTGAAACCCAGGTTGGCCAGCGCCGGCCGGCGACTGCCAGGGGCACAGGCGCTGATCTGCTCCACGCTCACCTGGCCCTTGGGTACGGGCAGGGCCATGCGTACCGGGCGCGCCGGGTTATCCTGGAGCATCAGTGACAAACGCTCATAGGCCAGACGCGCCGAACTCCATTGCTTCCACACGCCGATCAACTGGTCGATGGGGCTGAGCACCCGGCCCATCAGGATCGACCCGGCAATCATCATTCCCGGGGTAATGTCGCCATTGACTGCCAACCAGGCGCCCAAACCCAGCACCAGGGATTGCAGGGCCAGGCGTACGCCCTTGGACCAGGCAGTAACCACGGCGGTCTTTTCACTGGCCAGGTTCTGCTGCACCAGAAATGCCTGGTGTTGGTTGAACCAGCGCCCGCGCAGTGTGGCGAGCATGCCCATGGCTTCGATGGTGTCGGCATTGCGCAGGTTGGCCGTGGCCTGCTGGCTGGCGCTGATCGACAGTTGGCTGGCCAGGGCCATTGGCGCCTGGCTGACATGATGGTTGGCCCACGCCAGCGCGATCAACAGCAGCGCACCGCCCAGCGCCAGCAGGCCCAGCCAGGGGTGGAACAGGAAGATCACCACCAGGTACACCGGAAACCATGGCGCATCGAAAAAGGCGAACAACGCCTGGCCGGTGGCGAACTGGCGCAAGGTGGTCAGGTCGTGCAGGGCCTGGCCCGCCGCCTGGGTGCCGCCCTTGAGCTGCGCTTCATAGGCGGCGTCGAATACGCGCTGGTTCAAGCGCATGTCCATCTGCGTGCCGAGGCGAATCACCACCTGGCTGCGCACCCACTCCAACGCCCCCATCAAGCCGAACAGGCCGAGGATCATCAGCGTCAGCATCAACAGCGTCATCTGGTTGCCCGAGGCCAATACCCGGTCATACACCTGCAACATGTACAGCGCCGGAGCCAGCATCAGCAGGTTGATCACCGCCGAGAACAGGCCGATGTTGAAGAAGGCACTTTTATAGGCCGTCAGTGCAGCCAGCATCTCATTCGTGCGCTTGGCACCGGGCCGAGTCATGGTGGTTGTTCCATTGAAGAGTCGAGCAAGGGCCCGCCCGGTGCGCTGACGGCACCCGCGGCGTGCCCACAGGATTCGCAAGGCCGATGAAGGCGTGAGCCTCCATCGGCTTTTTGCATCAGGCGGCCATGGCGAAGTCTTGAGGCGCGTCCTGAATGCCGACCAGGCCCACATCGGCTGCGGCGAATGCAGGCGAGTCCTGATGCGCCACACCGGCCGCGGCCAGTTGATCGAAGGTGGAATTGACCGACAGGCTTGGGTCGATGCCCTTGAGCAAGGTATCGATGGCCGAAGCCAACGCCGAACTGTCACCGCTCATCAGGCCGTACACGATTTTGTGCACCTGGCCGTCACGGCCTTCGGACTGCAGGCTCGACAGGCCCAGGTTGGTGAAGCTGACTTCCTGGTTGGCGATGCTGTAGCCACCGCTGCTTGCGCCACCGGCCAGGGTGTCGCCCAGGGTCAGAGCATCGAGCGAACCCCACAGCGTGTGGGTCGGCGGATTGAACAAGGTGTAATGCAGGCTGCCTTCGGCGACCACGGCGGCATCACTGACGCTGCTCGAAACGCCGTATTGAGTGCCGTCGAACGGCCCAGGATTGAAACCACCGGTGTTCACACCCTCTTTGACCGAACCTTCACGGTGGTTGAGATCACCGAAGTAGGCCGACCAATCGCTCAGGTACTGGGCGACGGTGCTAGCGGCGTAGGTCGTGCTGTATGAAATAGAAATGCTCATGCAAAACTCCAAGTCATGGGGTGGTCACTCCGCAGCAAGCCGGTGCCTGCTGTGGTTTTGCCCGTCACTGGGCAAAAGCGGTCAGAACTGATATTCAACGGTGCCCTGCAAGGTGCGCCCACGTCCCAGGGTGAAGGCCAGTACATCGCCCAGCGGCACCAGGTAGGCGCGGTCGGTGACGTTTTCCATGGCCAGGCGCAGGGTTAACTGATCGGTGGCGCGGTAGCTGCCGTACAGGTCGTAGACGGTGTAGGGCTTCCAATCGGCGGGGTAGACGCCGGTTTGCGAAGTGGTCACTCCGGCGCCGCCCTTGACGTAATAACCGGCGCTGTAGCGGGCCCGCACACCCACATCCAACCTGCGCTCGAAGAACCGCGCGCCAAGGGTCGCGGTGCCGCGGTCCATGGGCATGTGTTCGGATGAGCCCAGGATCGCGCTGCAGCCCACGCCGGCATTGGCCGCGTCGTCCGGCACCATCGCATCCACGGGCGCACGGTTGCCTGGACGCTTCTGGGTCTTGGTCACGCCGCCGAGCCAGGCGGTCTTGCTGCAGAATTTGTTGCTGCCGAGCATGCGTGTGTAGTTGAACTGGCCGTAGGCAAACCCGGCGTCGTAATCGAGCTGGTATTCGAGGCCACGAAAACGTGTGGTCTCCAGGTTGTTTACATACGCCGCACTGCCGATATTGACGTTGCCATAACCGGGCGGCTGTACGCCCAAGGCCATATAGGAAAAGTCATCGACCCGGGTGTTGAAGTAGGACACCTTCATGCCTACGCGATCCTCGGCGAACAGCAGGTCTTGCTTGAGCACATTGAAGCCGACCTCCCACGCGGTGGATCGCTCCGGCTTGAGGTAGGGATTGGGCAGAATCGACTCCGAACCACCGCCATGGGGCCGGCCGCTGACCATGGTTTCGGTCACCGCCGGCGGGCGCCAGCCCTTGCCGTAGGTGGCGAACAGTTGCAGCCAATCGACACCTGGCTTGATCGACAGGCCAAAGGTCGGCGAAAAACGGCCCTCCTCGCGATCCACGTCGTAGTTCACCGGCACGCCGATCTGACGGGTAGTGCCAATGATAAACGTGCGGGTGTTCAAGCCGGTTTCGCCGCGCAGCCGGTAGCGGTCATAACGCAAGCCGGCGTTGAGATTCAGCCAACCGTCGTAGTCGAAATCCAGGCGCCCGAACACACTGCCCATCGCACGGTCGCCCTTGGGTGTGATGCTCTCGGCCGCTGAGGCCTTGACCGCAGAGCCAGCTTCCACCGCCTGGTTGGAGTCCGGGCGCACTTTGTCGTAGAAAAATTCCAGCCCATAGTTGGCCTTGAGTGCGGCCAGCTCCGTCAGGGCAAAGGTCGAGATGTTCTGCGCCTGCAAGCCATAGGTATTGGTTTGATAGGTGACGTCATAAGCCTTGTTGATCCCCCGGGCCAGGGTGGATTGCTCATTGCGGGTGTCCACGTAGTAGAGCTTGGCCTTGAAGTCGATCAGCGGGTTGTCCGGCGCATAGCTGTAATCCAGCGCAACGTTCTGCGCCCTGACGTCGCTGCTGCCGAGCTTTTCCCATAACTGCGCCTTTTCGGCGGTCATCATGTTGACGTCGTCGTAGTCGACATCGGTGGCCAGGTAACTCAGTTGCAAACGCTGGTCAGCCGGCAGGTTGAGCCCCAACTTGAGAAGGCGCGAGCGCATCACCGAACCTGAATAGGCAACGGTGGTGTGCTTGATACGCTCCTCACTGGCCGGCATGAACGCCGCGCCGGTACGCAACTCGCCAATGCTGCCCTTGGTGCCAGGGTTGTAATCGCCCAGGTGCCGTTCACTGGCGGCCACCAGCATGTCCCATACGTCGGTGCCCACGGCAAACGCCGAGCTGCCGATGAAATGCGTGCCGTTGCTGCGCCCGCCCAGCCCTGAGGTAAGGCGAATGCGCCCGCCGATTTCCTTGCCGCCCTTGAGCAGGTCAGCGGCCTCCACCGTACGAAAGTTGGCCACCCCGCCAATCACGCCCGCACCGCCCTGGGTGGAGGTCGCGCCCTTTTCGATCACGACTTCGGACAACAACTCAGGGTCCACATACAACGTGCCGTTGCGTTGCTGGTGACCGCTCTGCTGGTAATTCTGGCGCATGCCATCGACTGACATATTGACCCGGCCATAGTCCTGGATACCGCGGATGTTCACGGACAGCCCTGGGTCTTGCTGGCTGACGGCGGAGTAGACCCCAGGCGCCTCTTCAAGCATCTCGGCGGCATGCCGGGGCGGGTTGCGATCGAGCTGTTCGCGCCTGACCACGCTCACCGGGCGCGGGGTTGAATACACCCAGTCCTGTTGGTGCAAGCCGGTGACTGTTGTGGTCGCCAAGGCCAGGGCACCGGCCTGCTGCTCGACTCGGCTCAAGGTCACCTGGCGCTCACCGGTAAAGCGGTATTCAACCGGTGCGGCACCCAGCAGGCGGGCAAGCCCTTCCTGCACGCCAAAGCTGCCCTTGAGCGTGGTACTGCTCAGACCTTGCAGGCGTTGGCTGTCGAACAGCACTTGCAGGCCGGCCTGGTCAGCGAAAGCCAGCACCGCACTGCCGAGCGATTGCGCAGGGATATCGAACCTCAGCACCACGGATTGGGCGGCACCGGCCGCAGGTTGCACGGCATGGACCGGCGCGGCGACGGCCAACAACCCCAGGTGAATGGCCAGGGCCAACCGACTGCCGGTGATACGCCCCTTGGTGAGTGCTGACATGTGTGGTGATCCCTGCGCTAAGCGTTTTTTGTTTATGCGAATGCTTCTCACCTAGCAAGACGTGCGAGGCGCGGGAAGTCAGTAATATTTTTTTGCAGGAGCGAGCTTGCTCGCGAAGAACGTCAACGAAAACGCGTTGCCCTTGGGTTTTCGCGAGCAAGCTCGCTCCTACAAGGGCAGCGGTTTTAAAGGGGAAAGATCAGTAGATCAAGCTGAGGCCGGCCAGGTCCAAGCGTTGCACTTGGAGCTCCTGGGTCAGGGTGCCGAGGGCAGTTTCCAGCATATCGAGGCGGAATACGCCGCTGACTTCACGCTCGCCCAGCGCCGGGTTGGTCAACACCACATGCCCGGGTCGGTAACGGTTGAGTTGCTCGATAACCTTGGCCAACGGCTGCCGGTCGAAGATCAACATACCGCGCCGCCAACTGGTGGCGCGATCAACATCAAACTGGTCGAGGCTGACCACACCGTCCTGGGGGCTGTAGCGCGCAGCCTGGCCTTGCTCGACGATGCGCTCGGTCGCGCCATTTTTCGGTGAAGCCTGCACAGACACCTCGACGCTGTGCTGCAACACGCCGACCCAGGCTTGACTGTCACCCTCTCGCTCGACCACAAACCGCGTACCCAATGCCCGGGTCTGGCCCGCGGCGCTGTGCACCACGAAGGGCCGGGCCTCTTCGCCCACCATTGGCGCCACGTCAAACACCGCTGAGCCCTGGAGCAGGCTGATGCCCCGCTGTACCCCATCGTAATCCAGGCGAATAGCACTGCCGGAATCGAGCTCCACCGTACTGCCGTCGGCCAGGTGCACCGTGCGCACTTCACCTTTGCCCGTGACGTAGTCGGCCTGCATGTGCAGCAACATATCCGGGCCGCGCATCCAGCCGACACCCACTACCACTACGACCAGCGCTGCGACAGCCACACGCTGCCACGGCCTTCGGCGGGTGGAACGGCGTACCGTTGAAGCCACTGTCGGCGGTCGCTGACGATAAACGGATTCGTCCTTGTGCACTTCGCCCAGCGCCGCCCAGGTCTGCTCGGCAAAGCGCAAGGCCGCTTCGTGACGACTGTCGCGGGCGATCCACTGGCGCAACTTGGCTTGTTCCTGTTCGCTCAAGGCACCGGCGTGCAGGCGCACCGCCCATTCGGCCGCCTCCTCGGTAATGCTGTGCTGTTGCGGACCTTGGCTATTCACGTGTGAATCTCGAATTCTCGTTATATAGACGCTGTGACGTCTGGCCTGGCGGTTTTCGGTAATTCATTCGTCGGATGGCTTCACCTCGCCTTCCTGCAAGCGCTGCATCACATACGCCAGGGCCTTGGCCAGGTGCTTTTGCACGGAACTGTCGCTGATGTCCAGGTGCTGGGCGACCTGGGCGTGGGTCATGCCTTCGATACGGTTCAAGCGGAAAATCTGCTGGGTGCGCTCCGGCAACTCCGCCAGTGCCTGCTTCAATGCCTGTCGCTGTTGCTGCGCCATTGCCTGAGCCTCCAACCCGGCCACGTCATCTTCAATCTCGGCCAACGCCTCGTGGGGCACGGTATCAGTCTTGCGCCGTGCTTCCTGGCGAATATGGTCGATCAGCAGATTGCTCGCCGTTCGATAGAGATAGCCCTGGGAGTTATCGATGTGCTCGCCGGCCGGCTTTTGCGCCAGGCGCAGGAAGCTCTCCTGCACCAGGTCGGCAGCCAATTGCGGGTCCCGTACCTTGCGGGCCAGATACCCGCGCAGAGTATCGGCGTGCTTGAGAAACAGGCCCTTGAGATCCACGTCCGACAAACCGACTCCCTGGAATGTTAAGGAAACAGGCGGGCATCTTAAGCGTTATCGAGAATGATTTTCAATTGATATCTAATCTGATTGCGTTGGACTTTGGCGCTGATTAACGGTTCGATAATCGAACGGATCCGCTGCCAGCAATTGACCAAATTAACCATCCGGTACATTTTGTCCCCACAACCAATAAGAACTGTGGAGAACCCTCTATGCCGCCCATCGTGCTGGTGCTCAACGGCCCCAACCTCAACCTGCTCGGCACCCGCGAGCCCGCCACCTATGGCCACGAAACCCTGGCCGACATCGCTGCCCTGTGTGGTCGCAGCGCAGACAAGCTCGGGCTGAAAATCGAGTTTCGCCAGACCAACCATGAGGGCGAACTGCTCGACTGGATCCACGGCGCCCGCGCCCGCTGCGCCGGTATCGTGATCAACCCGGCAGCCTGGACCCACACCTCGGTCGCGATCCGCGATGCACTAGTGGCCAGTGAACTGCCAGTGATCGAAGTGCATTTATCCAACGTGCATGCCCGCGAGGCGTTTCGTCATCACTCGTTTGTATCCCCTATCGCCCAGGCGGTGCTGGCCGGGTTTGGCAGCCACGGCTACCACCTGGCGCTGGAGCACTTCAGCCATACGCTGAAGGGACGCGCTTGATGAAACCACGCATTCTCGCCGGCCTGATCGGCGCCGGCATCCAGGCCTCCCGCACGCCGGCGCTGCATGAAGAGGAAGGCGACGCCCAGGGCTTGCGCTATCTGTATCGCCTGATAGACCTTGAGCCACTGCACCTGGACCTCAATGCCCTGCCCGACCTGCTGCGATCCGCCGAGTTGATGCAGTTCAACGGGCTGAACATTACCTACCCGTGCAAGCAGGCGATCCTGCCGTTGCTCGATGACTTGTCCGACGAGGCCAGAGGCATTGGCGCAGTTAACACGGTGGTGTTCCAGGACGGTAAACGGATCGGCCATAACACCGATTGCCTGGGCTTCGCCGAAGGGTTTCGCCGCAACCTGCATGACGTCGCCCGCCGGCACGTCGTGCAGATGGGTGCCGGCGGCGCAGGGGCGGCGGTGAGCCATGCGCTGCTGGCAGAAGGTGTTGAGCACTTGAGCATTTTCGACGTGGACGGCTCCCGTGCCCGCGACCTTGTCGATAACCTTGCGCAGCGTTTCGGACCCGGTCGCGCCCAGGTCGGCACTCATCTGGAAAATGCGATGGCCGAGGCCGATGGGTTAGTGAACACCACGCCAATGGGCATGACCAAGCTGCCCGGGACACCGGTGCCAGCTGCGTTGTTGCGCACAGGACTGTGGGTGGCTGAGATCGTATATTTCCCACTGGAAACCCAGCTGTTGCGCGATGCCCGCGCCTTGGGCTGCCGTACCCTGGATGGTGGCAATATGGCAGTTTTTCAGGCGGTGAAGGCGTTTGAGTTGTTCAGCGGCCAGGTGCCGGATGTGCAACGCATGCTGGCGCACTTCCAGAGCATGAATACCTGACAGTAGAAACCGGGAGCAAAATGTGGGAGGGGGCTTGCTCCCGATTGCGGTGTATCAGACAGAATTGCTTGGCTGACAGACCGCAATCGGGAGCAAGCCCCCTCCCACATGGATTGCCTGCTTACCTGATAGAGGCGTGTTCTCAGGCCTGCAGGTAGCGCAACACCGACTCGCAAATCATCTCCCGATGCCGCTGCTTGATCGCCTCATCCGACAGTTCGATCTGGAAAATTTCACTGAACGTATGCCGGTTGGATACCCGGTAGAAGCTGAACGAGTTGATCAGCAGGTGCACGTCCAACGGCTCCAGTCCTTCGCGAAACAACCCTAATTCGGCGCCACGGCGCAAGGTCTCACCTAGCCCCTCAAGGATCTTGCTGTTCATCGCCTTGATGGTGTCGGTGCGTTTGACGTACTCGGCGTTGTGAATGTTTTCGATGCTGACGATGCGCACGAAATCCACGTTCTGGTCGTGGTGATCAAACGTGAACTCCACCAACCGACGAATCGCCTCACGCGGTTCCAGGGCGGTGAGGTTCATGCGGGTCTCGGTGTTGCGGATATCGCCGTAGAGCTTCTCCAGCACCTCGACGTACAACTGCTCCTTGCTGCCGAAGTAGTAATAGATCATGCGCTTGGAGGTGTGGATGCGCTCGGCGATGGCATCCACGCGGGCGCCGGCCAGGCCCTGCTGAACAAACTCGACAATGGCTTCCTGGAGAATATTCTCGCGGGTCTTTTCCGGGTTGTTCTTACGACTCTTACGCGGTGCGTCTGACACCGCGCGGAGAACGGGACTCGAGGTCATGGGGCGCTCACAGCCATTATTGTGCAGGCCCTGATTATGGGCCGCGGCGCTCGCCGAAGGAAGCACCCGGCCAGCTGTTATAAACGCGCCTGGCGCACTGCGCCGCTACGTGACTTGGCCATCGCCGCCAAACGCACGGCCACGTTGGCTGCGCCATAGCCAGCATAGCCGTTCCTGCGCTGGATGATCTCGAAGAAAAATCGCCCCTCGAACGGTTCGGTGTACACGTGAAACAACTCACCGCCCTGGGCGTCACGGTCGTACAACACGTTGTAGTACGCCAACTCGCTGAGGAACTCATCGTCAAAATCGAAGCGTGCCGCCAAATCGTCGTAGTAATTGAGCGGAATATCCAGCAACGGCACCCCGGCCTCCTTGGCCCGGCGCACCTCGGCGAAGATATCCGCGCAATCGAAGGCAATGTGATGCACCCCCGAACCACGATAGCTGGAGAGTGCGTGGGAAATCGCGGTGTTGCGGTTTTCGGAGATATTCAACGGCAGGCGGATCGAGCTGCAACGGCTGCGCAACGCACGGCTTTTCACCAGGCCGTATGGGTCAGGCAACACCACTTCGTCATCGGCTTCGAAATCCAGCAAGCTCTTGTAGAACAGCACCCAACTGTCGAGGCTGTCGGCCGGCAAGGCCATGGCCATATGGTCGATGCGCAGCAAACCACCACTGGTGGCAGAAGCCGGTTGCAGATTGAAGTCAGTGTCGTACAGCCCGCTTTCACTGGGGTCGACCAGGTAAATCAGGCTGCCATCGGGCGCACGCACGGCGGCCAGTTCCAGCTCGTTTGGCCCGACCAGGCCGCGATACGGCTGGCCCTTGTAGGCCACCGCCCGCTCCAGGGCCTTGGCGCTGTCCTTGACCCGAATCGCCGTGGCGCACAGGGACGGGCCATGGGCCTCGAAAAAGTTGTGGGCAAAGGAATAAGGCTCGCAGTTGAGGATCAGATTGATATCACCCTGGCGTAACAGACTCACATTCTTAGAGCGGTGCTGGCCGGCCTTGGTGAACCCCAGTCGCTCCAGCCAATGGGTGAGCTTGGCGCCGAGGCTTTCATCCACGGCAAATTCCAGGAATTCGATGCCGTCGTATTCACTGGCCGCCGGGGTTTCGAACAGGATGTCGACGGGCTGGGGGAGCTGCTCCTCGGCCAGGCGCTGACGGGTTTTCTCTTCCAGGTACAGCAGCGAACGCAAGCCATCCGCCGCATTCGCACGAGTCGGCGCAGCGCGAAAGCCGTCGTTGAAAATCTCCAGGGACAATGGCCCGGTGTAGCCGCTCTGGATAATCGGTGCCAGAAAACCAGCCAGATCAAATTCGCCCTGGCCAGGGAAGCAACGAAAATGCCGGCTCCATTCCAGCACATCCATGGCCAGGATCGGCGCGTCCGCCATTTGCACAAAGAAGATCTTGTCGCCCGGGATCTGGGCGATGCCGCTTGGGTCGCCCTTGAGCGACAGAGTGTGAAAACTGTCGAGCAATACACCCAGGCTCGGATGATCGACCTGGCGCACCAGGTTCCACACCTGCTGCCAGGTGCTCACATGCCTGCCCCAGGCCAACGCCTCATAGCCGATGCGCAGGCCACGCTTGCCGGCGTGTTCGGCCAGCAGGCCCAGATCGTCGAGTAAAATATTTTCGTCGCCCACACAATCGGCCGAAGCATTACTGCACACCAGTATCAGGTCGGTACCCAGTTCATGCATCAGGTCAAACTTGCGCTCGGCGCGCTCCAGGTTGCGCGTCAGGCGGTCGCGGCGGCAGCCTTCAAAGTCGCGGAACGGCTGGAACAGGGTGATGGCGATGCCGAGGTCGGCACATATCTGCCTAACTTCGCGGGGGCTGCCGTCGTAATACAACAAATCGTTCTCAAAGATCTCCACCCCATCAAACCCGGCTGCAGCAATGGCTTCGAGCTTTTCCGGCAAGGTGCCGCTCAAGGAAACAGTGGCGATGGAACGTTGCATGGATGACTCCCGGCAGTTGTTATTTGTGGCAAATTATTCGCCCCCAGCCTACACCCAGCAATTAAAATGTACGAACCGGTTAGTTTTCGGTGCGATTATCGAACACTATGCCCCTTTGACGAATTGACGACTTTTTAACCACTGCGCACCATCGACCGGGCAACTCGTTCAAATAACAAGACCCAGAACACACCATAAAAATTTCAAAAAACGGGTACGACCTCATGCCTCTGCAAAACCCCACCCTGGCCGCGCGCCCGGGCAACCCGCACGCCGGCATCGGCGACAAGATCCGCGGCGCCCTGGCCGTAGGTAAAACGCGCTGGGGCATGCTGGCCCTGGTGTTCTTCGCCACCACTCTTAACTACATCGACCGCGCCGCCCTCGGCGTCATGCAGCCGATCCTCGCCAAGGAAATGAGCTGGACGGCGATGGACTACGCCAACATCAACTTCTGGTTTCAGGTCGGCTACGCCATTGGCTTTGTGCTGCAAGGCCGCTTGATCGACCGGGTCGGTGTCAAGCGCGTGTTCTTCTGCGCCGTGCTGTTGTGGAGCCTGGCCACTGGCGCCCACGGCCTGGCCACCTCGGCGGTGGGCTTTATGGTCTGCCGGTTTATTCTCGGGCTGACCGAAGCCGCCAACTACCCGGCTTGCGTCAAGACTACCCGCCTGTGGTTCCCCGCCGGTGAGCGTGCGGTCGCCACCGGTATCTTCAACGCCGGCACCAACGTCGGCGCGATGATGACGCCGATGCTGCTGCCGTTGATCCTGCACGTGTGGGGCTGGCAGGCGGCGTTCCTGTGCATGTCGGCACTCGGCGGCATCTGGCTGTTGTTCTGGGGGCTGAAGTACTACAACCCGGAAGACCATCCCACCGTTAAACAATCCGAACTGGACTACGTGCAACAGCAAGTCGAGCCGGAACAGCCCCGCGTGCCGTTCAGCCGCATCCTGCGCATGCGTGGTACCTGGGCCTTCGCTCTTGCCTACTCGCTGACCGCACCAGTGTTCTGGTTCTACCTGTACTGGCTGCCGCCGTTCTTGAACCAGCAATACAACCTGGGCATCAACGTGACGCAGATGGGCATTCCGCTGATCATCATCTACCTGACCGCCGACTTCGGCAGCGTGGGGGGTGGCATCCTGTCGTCGTTCCTGATCGGCCGTGGGATGAACTCGATCAAGGCCCGCTTGCTGTCGATGCTGCTGTTTGCCTGCTGCATCGTCGGGGTGATCATGGCGGCCGGCTCCAGCCAGCTGTGGGTCGCGGTGTTCGCCATCTCCCTGGCCATCGGCGCGCACCAGGCCTGGACCGCCAACATCTGGAGCCTGGTGATGGACTACACGCCCAAGCACATGATGAGCACGGTGTTCGGTTTCGGCGGCATGTGCGCGGCCATTGGCGGCATGTTCATGACCCAGCTCGTCGGTCACATCCTCACGGTGACCAATAACAACTACACCGTGCTGTTCACCCTGATCCCGGCGATGTACTTCATCGCACTGGTGTGGATGTACTTCATGGCGCCGCGCAAGATTCCGACGGTAGACGTCTAATCAACGCCGCCGTTGCTGCCAGGCAGCGGCCAATCCGCTCATGCAGATCACCCCGATACCAACCACAGTGGTGGTATCGGGGGTATGACTGAACACCAGCCAGCCCAACAACCCCGCGAACACGATCTGGCAATAGCCGAACGGCGCCAGCAAAGCCGGCGCAGCGAAACGGAAGGCCTGGGTGAGCATCAGGTGCGCGGTCATCCCACAAGTCCCCAGCGCCAGCATCAACACAGCGTGCCACAAGGTCGGCACCTGCCAGAAGAACGGCACCATGGCGCTCATCACCAAGGTGTTGCACAACCCGGCGAAGAAGTTGCTGGTGGTGGGCGTATCGAACTTACTGAGGATGCGCGTAAGCAGTTGATAGAAGCAGAAGAACGTTGCCGAACACAGGGGCAACAGTACCGCCGGCGTGAACAGCTCGCCTCCGGGATGAATGATCACCAGCACCCCGATAAAACCGCAAATCACCGCCAGCCATTGACCACGTGTGACGTGCTCACCCAGCAGCGGCACCGACAGCGCCGTCACCAGGATCGGCGCGAGAAAGTTGACCGCCGTGGCTTCCGCCAACGGGATGTAGTGCAGCGCCGCGGTGAAAAACAAGCTGGTGCCCAACAGGCACAAGGCACGCACCACCTGCATGCCCGGCCGCTTGCTGCGCAGTACACGCAAGCCCGACTGCGGCAGGAAGATCCCGGCCATCAGCAAGGTGTGCACCAGGTAGCGCGCCCACACCACCATCACAATGGGGTAGAACCCGGCCAGGTATTTGGACAAGGCGTCATGGCTGGAGAACAGGAACGTCGCCAGCACAATCAGCAGAATGCCTTTGAAGGGATGGTTGACGCCGGAAAGCGGGGTACTGACAGTCATGGAATTCTCTTGCGTGGCGAGTTCAACGCGGTAGCACTCAACCGAGTAATCTAGCAGCCGGGCATGGGTCTGCCCCGAGAGCATAACCAAACAGTGGGCGAACAGCGCACTAAATCACTGGAATCGAGTCCAACCCTGCACGCTCGCCCCGGCGCTGCACACTTTTTAACCAAGGCCTTGCCGCTATGAAAAAAATCCTCTTTGTTCTTTCTGCCGTCGCCCTGCTTACCGCCTGCGATAAAGCCAAGGAAGCGCCCAAACCTGCGCCACCCTCTGTACAGGCCACCCTCGTGCCGCAAACGCCCCCGACCGACCAGTGGGTTGGCAAGTGGATCGGCGTCGAGGGCTTGAACCTGATCATCGCCAAGGACGACAGCGTTGGCCGCGGTCACTACATTCTGACCATGCAATACGGCCTCGACGCCGCAGATTCCGGCACCTTCAAGGGTGAAGCGGCCGAAGATGGCATTGCCTTCACCCGCCCGGACGGCCCGCAACTGCTGCGCGCCGGCGACGGTGCCGCCACCGGCCTGAAATGGCTGGCGGATAAAAAAGACTGCCTGATCGTCGCCACGGGCGAAGGCTATTGCCGTTAATACCGACCATAATCACTCACGGTTAGCACACAGAGGATTGCTCCCATGCTATGGAAAAAAGGCAGACGCAGCGACAACGTGGTCGATGCCCGCAATGACAGTGGCGGCGGCGGTGGCGGCATGCGCTTTGGCGGCGGCAAGGGCCTGAGCCTGACGGCGATTGTGCTGATCGTGGGCATTGGCTGGTTGACCGGGCAGGACCCGATGCAGATTCTCGGCCAGTTAAGCGGCCAGATGGAACAGGCACCGTCGGTCAGTACCCAGTCGCGCCAGGCACCACCGGCCAATGACCAGCAGGCCGACTTCGTGCGGGCCGTGCTGGGCGACACCGAAGACACCTGGGGCCAGGTGTTCCAGGAAAACGGCCTGGCCTACAAGAACCCGAAGCTGATCCTGTTCCGTGGCCGGGTGAACTCGGCCTGTGGCGGCGCCACCTCCGCCAGCGGCCCGTTCTATTGCCCGGCTGACCAACAGGTGTACCTGGACCTGGATTTCTTCCGGGAAATGTCCCAGCGCTTCCAGGCATCCGGCGAATTCGCCCAGGCTTATGTGATCGCCCACGAAGTCGGACACCACGTGCAAACGTTGCTGGGTATCTCATCCAAAATCCAGGCAGCGCGCCAGCAAGGTCGGCAGATGCAAGGCGACGGCGGCTTGCTGGTACGCCAGGAACTGCAAGCCGACTGCTTTGCCGGGGTGTGGGCCAACCGCGCACAGAAACGGCTTAACTGGCTGGAACCCGGTGATATCGAAGCGGCACTGAACGCCGCCAACGCCATTGGCGATGACCGTTTGCAGCAACAGGGGCAAGGGCGCGTAGTGCCGGACTCGTTTACCCACGGTACCTCGGCCCAGCGCGTGCGCTGGTTCAAGACCGGCTTCGCCCAGGGTCAGATCTCTCAATGCGACACCTTCGCGGCCAAGAGTCTCTAAATGATCAAACGATTGGGGTTGCTGCTGGGTGTGTTCGTGTCCTGCTGCACCCTGGCGGCCGAACACGGCGTTAAGGTGGTCAGCCCCGATCGCTTTCATCTGGAGGCCGGCGACCTCAGCCTCGGCGTGAGCCAGGACTGGCGCCAGCCGCTGCCCAAGGTCACGCGTGCGCTGATCATCGTGCATGGCCGCCTGCGCAATGCGCAGACCTACCTGCAAAGCGGTATCGACGCCGCCACCCATGCCGGGGTCGGCGGCACTACGCTGGTGATCGCGCCGCAGTTTCTGAATCAATCGGACGTGAAGCGCAACCATCTGGGCAATCAGGTATTGCGTTGGAAGGGCAACGACTGGATGGCTGGCGAAGCTTCCACCGCGCCTGGGCAGGTCAGTTCTTATGGCGTTCTGGACCAGATCATCAAGCACCTGGGCAACCGCAAGCTGTTCCCGGCGTTGAAAGAAATCGTGATCGCCGGGCATTCCGGTGGCGGCCAAGTCGTCCAACGCTTCGCCCTCACCGGCCATGACCACCCGTTGCTGAAAACCGAAGGCATCAGCCTGCGGTACGTGGTGGCCAACCCATCGTCCTACGCCTACTTCAGCCCGCAGCGGCCGGTGCCGTTCGATACGGCCAGTTGCCCAAGCTTCAACGACTGGAAATACGGCATGCAAAACCTGCCGGATTACGTGGGTGAGCGAGGCGCCCAGCAACTGGAACAAGCCTACGTCTCACGCGACATCACCTACCTGCTGGGCCAGCAAGACACCGACCCCAACCACCCGGCGTTAGATAAAGGCTGCGAGGCCGAGACCCAGGGCGCGTATCGACTGATTCGTGGGCATAACTACTTTGACTACCTCAGGCAGCGTCATCCGCAGCTGACTCACAAGCTGGTGGAAGTGCCGGGGGTGGGGCATAACGGGGATAAGATGTTTACCTCGCCAGAGGGAGAAAAGGTGCTGTTTGCCCAGTAGCACCTGAAGGAACTCAATCAAAATGTGGGAGGGGGCTTGCTCCCGATTGCGGTGTGCCAGCTAAACATAGGCTGGCTGACACACTGCAATCGGGAGCAAGCCCCCTCCCACATTTGATCTCTATTGTCTGGGCTAGATCATTTGGCGCAATGCAGCGCAGTCTGCCGCATGCCAATCCGCCAACTCCGGCCATGGGTTCTCCGGCAGGTTCACCAACACGGTTTTCGTCCCCGCTGCTCGGCCACAGTCCAGGTCAAAACGATAATCCCCGACCATCACCATCTCACTCGGCGCTACATCCCAAGCCGCTGCCAGTTTCAACAAACCACCCGGATCAGGTTTGTGCGGCGCATCATCACGCCCCAGCACATCCTCAATGGCAAAGCAGTCCGCCAGGCCGATGGCTTCCAGGGTGATATGGGCCAGCTCGCGCGCATTGCGGGTCAGGATACCCAGGTGATAACCGCGCCCGGCCAACTCACGCACCAGTTCCACAGCGCCTTGTGCCGCGACCGAACCGAGTGCCAGCTCGCGTTCATGCTCCAGTAGCCAGGCATGCTTGGCTGCTGCAACGTCTGCGGGCAACGCAGCAAGATGAGTGAGAATGTCGTCCTCAGGCGCAATATCCAACGCCACGCGGATGGCAGCAAAATCATGCACGGCCACCGTGAGGGTGCCGTCCATGTCGAACACCCAATGCTTAATGTCCGACAGGCTCATGCCCAGTCCTTGCGATGGCGGATCAAACCTTCCTGGGTCACCGAGGCCACCAGTTGCCCGGAGCGGTTGTACACGCTGCCACGGGAAAAGCCCCGGGAGTTGCCGGCCCACGGGCTATCCATGGCATACAGCAACCAGTCATCGGCACGCAGGTCCGCATGGAACCACAGCGCGTGGTCGAGACTGGCGACCTGCATGTCTTTCTGCCACACGGTCTTGCCATGGGGCAGCAACGAAGTCGTCAGCAGGCCGAAGTCCGAGGCGTAAGCCAGCAGGTACTTATGCAGCGCCGGCGCGTCCGCCAGGGCGCCATCGGCACGAAACCACACGTACTTGACCGGGTCGGACGGCTGCGGGTTGAACGGGTCTTTTTCGGTGACCGGGCGCACTTCGATGGGCTTGGGGCACAGCAGCTTGTCGCGCATGTGTTCGGGAATAAGATGCGCACGTTGCTTGGTCAGCTCCAGCTCCGACGGCAGGTTTTCCGGGCCGACCACCATCGGCATGGTGGTCTGGTGATCGAAGCCTTGTTCGTCGTACTGGAACGAGGTGGTGCACGTAAAGATCGGGTTGCCCTTCTGGATCGCCGTTACCCGCCGAGTGCTGAAACTGCCGCCGTCGCGTACGCGGTCCACCGAATACACCACCGGCAAGGCTGCATCGCCAGGGCGCAGGAAATAACCGTGCAGGGAATGCACATGCCGCGCTTCTTCTACCGTCTGGCTGGCCGCCGACAGCGACTGGCCGAGCACTTGGCCGCCGAACAACTGGCGAAAGCCCAGGTCCTGGCTGCGGCCGCGAAAGAGGTTTTCCTCGATCGGTTCCAGGGTCAGCAAGTCCACCAGATCTTCCAATACTTGGCTCATAGAGCAACTCCTGCAATCAATAGGGCATTCCGGGCTGCTTATCCATGCAGCGTGTCCAACCATTGGGCGCGGGTGATGCGGTACAAAACATGAGGGCGCAGCGGGTCATCCGCTGCGACCTTGGGGTGTTCAAAATCTGCCTGCGGATCGTAATGCATACCGATGGCCTGCATGACTTTTTGTGAAGGCTGATTGGCCTCTGTGGTGAAGGCTACAACCTCGTCCAGTTGCAAACGGTCGAAGCCGCAGCGCAACGCGGTCCAGGCCGCCTCACTGGCATAGCCCAGGCCCCAGTGTTCGCGGGCCAGGCGCCAGCCGATTTCCACTGCCGGTGTAAAGCCGGCTTCGAAGCTGACATTCTGCAGCCCGGTCAGACCGATAAATTCGCCGGTATCCTTGCGCTGCAAGGCCCAAAAACCGAAGCCGTACTCCGCGAAATGCCCGCGAACGCGACCGATCAATGCGGCGCTTTCCAGATGGCTCAACCTGGCCGGAAAATAGCGCATCACTTGTGGGTCGGCGCACATGCGCGCAAAGTCCGGCAGGTCGCTGTCGCGCCATTGGCGCATTAGCAGGCGTGCACTTTCCAATTCCAATATCGGCTCCATGGGGCCCCCTCCCTTGCCATGTGCGTGAGTGTACAGCGCTGTTAAGATCCTTCGCAGGTTCCCGTCAGAAAATCCCATGCCTTTGCCATTGATCTACCACGAAGACTACAGCCCCGAGTTCCCGGCGGACCACCGGTTCCCCATGGACAAGTTTCGCCTGCTGCGCGACCACCTGGTGAACACTGGCTTGACCCAAGACAGCCAATTGCTGCGCCCGCAATTGTGTCCAGCGGATATCCTGGCCTTGGCCCATGAACCTGGGTATATCGAACGCTACATGAGCGGCCAATTGTCCCGCGAAGACCAGCGCCGCCTCGGCCTGCCCTGGAGCGAAGCACTGGCGCGGCGTACCGTGCGTGCGGTAGGCGGCTCGATACTGGCGGCTGAACAAGCCCTCGAACATGGCCTGGCCTGCCATTTGGCCGGCGGCACCCATCACGCCCACTACGATTACCCTGCGGGCTTCTGCATCTTCAATGACCTGGCAGTGATCAGCCATTACCTGCTGGCCAGCGGTCGGGTCAATCGCGTGTTGATCTTCGATTGCGACGTGCACCAGGGCGACGGCACCGCACGCATCCTCCACGACACGCCGGACGCCATCACCGTGTCGCTGCACTGCGAAAAGAACTTTCCGGCGCGTAAGGCCCAGAGTGATTGGGACATCCCGCTGCCCATGGGCATGGGCGATGCCGACTACCTCAAGGTGGTGGAAGACACGCTCAACTACCTGTTGCCGCTCTACCAGCCCGACCTGGTGCTGTACGACGCCGGCGTGGATGTACACAAGGATGACGCCCTCGGTTACCTCAAGCTGACAGACGCAGGCCTCGCCGCCCGTGATGAAAGCGTGATGCGCCACTGCCTGGGTCGCGACATTCCGGTAATGGGCGTGATCGGCGGCGGCTACAGCAAAGACCGCCTGGCCCTGGCCCGCCGCCACGGCATCCTGCACCACAGCGCCCAGCGGGTGTGGTCGTCATCAGGTTGTCATTGAACTATGGGCGTTACCCACAATGCCTGTGGAACGGCCTGTGGATAACTTGAGCGTAAGCGCCTGCAGGCTAGCCGCCGTATGGCCTGTAGGAAAGTGTACGTTTTTTGATCAGGCAGCCGCGCCTTCGTCGGGTAGAATGCTCGGCCTATTCAAGCGACAGTAGCCCTGCCATGCCTCGGACCTCTTCTCACCACGTCACCATTATCGGCGGTGGCCCCGCCGGGCTAATGGCCGCTGAGGTCTTGAGCCAGGCAGGGGTGCGGGTAGACCTGTACGACGGCATGCCCTCGGTGGGGCGCAAATTCCTGCTGGCCGGTGTAGGCGGGATGAACATCACCCACTCCGAGGACTATCCGGCGTTTGTCTCCCGTTACGCCGAACGCGCGCCGCATATGGCGCCGTTGCTGCGGGCGTTCGGAGCCGAAGCGTTGTGCGAATGGATTCATGGCCTGGGCATCGAAACCTTTATCGGCACCTCCGGGCGGGTGTTTCCTACCGACATGAAAGCCGCTCCCCTGCTGCGAGCCTGGCTAAAACGCCTGCGCGATCAGGGCGTGGTTATCCACACACGCCATCGTTGGCTCGGCTGGAATACCGAAGGCGGTTTACTTATCCACAGCCCGGACGGCGACAAAGTTGTCCACAGCGATGCGGTGTTACTGGCCCTGGGCGGCGGCAGTTGGTCGCGCCTGGGCTCTGATGGCGCCTGGCTCAAGCTGCTGGAAGACAAAGGCGTGCCCTATGTGCGCTTGCAACCGAGCAACTGCGGTTTCGACGTATTAGCCTGGAGTGAGTTGCTGGTCAGCAAATTCGCTGGGGCGCCGTTGAAAAACGTCGCCATTGGCCTGCCCGATGACCCGCCTCGCCTGGGTGAATGCGTGATCACCGCCACCGGCATCGAAGGCAGTTTGATTTACGCGTTGTCGGCGCCCATTCGTGAAGCGATCAATCGCAACGGTTCGGCCATGGTGCATATCGACTTGCTGCCGAGCAAGCCGCTGGACAAGGTGCAAGCGGCATTGGCCAAGCCACGGGGCTCGCGGTCGATGAGCAAGCATTTACACAGTCAGTTGGGCTTGGACGGGGTCAAGGCGGCGCTGTTGCGCGAGTTGGCGCCGACTGAACATTTCAATGATCCGGCGCAATTGGCCGTTGATATCAAGGCGCTGCCGCTGACGTTGGTGAAGACGCGGCCAATGGATGAAGCAATCAGTACCGCAGGCGGCGTACCCTTTGAAACATTGGACGAACGACTGATGCTCAAGCAAGTGCCTGGCGTTTTTTGTGCGGGGGAAATGCTCGATTGGGAAGCGCCGACCGGTGGGTATTTGTTAACGGGGTGCTTTGCCAGTGGGTACATGAGCGGACAGGGAATACTGGCATGGCTGGAGGCGTCAGGTGGCTGAACCTGTATTAACTTGAGTTGAAGGCTCGTCCATCAGCCACCTGCTTTAATACTTATAAAAACTGACTTCTCAGCCCGCCATGAATATGACGCTGAAAATTGGTCTGCTGCCTGAATAGATCATTTTCTATCGACTGCGCGGCCCGTTGCAAGGCTAGCAAGGAGGTGGTGAGTTGCTCCACCGCTGAAAGTCGCTCTACGACGTTCTTATTTGAAACGCGGTGTGACGTATTGTCGTCCTTCGCTTTGCTGTCGAGCTCAGGCACCACGAGCTCACTGGGCAACTCTCGCAGTACACCATAAGTTCTACGGGTATTCTCCAACACGTACTTTCCCCCTGGCAAATATGTCTAAACCGCCGAAAAACCTGACAGCCTTTTATGAAAAATCTTTAATTAGCAGCTCAACCATATTTTAGAGCCGTGTAATTTACGTTGAAGTATTTCTCTATAATCTTAATTTGCTGAACTTAAATAGGCTGGGAATCGGGGTACATCTGCTCAAACCCTTCCAGTTCCCTTCGTAAAAACTCGTCACCTTCTGGCAGGGCTGCCGACAGTGCATCTATGTACGTGCGGTGCGCAGCTTCAAGCGCCACGGGTTGATCTTTCAAACTCTCCTGCTCAGCTTTGAAACCGCGACTGAGAGCTAGTCCCTTCTCCTGACTCTTATATTCAACCTCTTTGACAACCTGATTCAGCGGCAAGGTTTCGTGAGCATTTACGCCTACATGATGCTGCTGCAAAGAAGCCAACTCTTTATACAACCTGATTTGGTGCGCATAAGCCTCAGGTTGGGTTTTCTTAATATCGGTCAGCTCTTTCTCCAGCGCGCTGATACGCGCCTCATGACTCCTCTCTGACGCGGCCGCAGTGTCTCTATGCGTTTGCGCTGCGCGCCTCATGTACTGCCCGAATGTTTCCTCTCCCGGCTTGAAGGATAGCGATGCAAAAGAAGCCGCAAATTCCATATCAATTACCTCCACTCAAAGGCTGCTGATTGACGGTCAGTTTCCTGACGCCTACCTGAGTGGTGATCGAGCGTTTCGAGTTCAGTTTTACCACGCGGAAAAAATTTACAAGAAAATTCAATCCGCAGTGGACGGGATTGCCCCGCCCACTCTGTGCGCCAACCCTTATAAAACCTTTACTTCTTCTTGCGCGGCCCGGTATTGAAGACTGGCACCTTGCGCACCGGTTTGATCGAAGGCTCGGCCGGCGCCACTTCGCCACTGTCCACCCACTTGCCCAGGTTGCGCTTGCCGCCACCACCAGACGCCTTGGGTTTCTTCGGCTTTTTCGGTTTCTTCACCACTTGGCCACTGGCATCGGTATCCGGTACACGATGCTCCGGCTCAAAATCCGGCTCCATCTTGCGGGTCAAGGTCTGGCGGGTCAGCATCTCGATGGCCGAGAGCATGTTGACCTCGTCGGCACACACCAGGGAAATCGCCTCACCGGTGTTACCCGCACGACCGGTACGACCGATACGGTGGATGTAGTCCTCGGCCACGATTGGCAGGTCAAAGTTGACCACCAGCGGCAGATCTTCGATATCCAGGCCACGGGCTGCCACGTCGGTGGCGACCAGGATCTGCACCTCGCTGGACTTGAAGCGGTCCAGTGCGCGTTGGCGGGTCGCCTGGGGCTTGTCGCCATGAATGCCGTCGGCGTTGATGCCCAGGCCCTGCAGTTTGTCCACAAGTGCGTCCACGCCGTTGCGGGTCTTGGCGAATACCAGCACCTGCTTCCAGCGACCTTTGCGCATCAGATGCACGAACAGCTCGGCCTTGCGCTTCTTGTCCACTGGCACCACCCACTGCTTGACGGTGTTGGCGGCGACGTTGCGCGGGCTCACTTCGATGCTCAGCGGGTCGTTGAGCATCTGCCCGGCCAGCAGGCGGATGTCATCGGAGAAGGTCGCGGAAAACAGCAAGGTCTGGCGCTTTTTCGGCAGCATGCGATAAATGTTGGCAAGCTCTTCGGAGAAGCCCAGGTCGAGCATGCGGTCGGCTTCGTCGAGCACCAGGGTTTGCAGCTGGTTGAGTTTCAGCGCGTTCTGGCGGAACAGGTCGATCAGCCGGCCAGGGGTGGCGACCAGGATGTCGACGCCCTTGCGCAGCTTCATCATCTGCGGGTTGATGCTCACGCCGCCGTACACCGCGTATGTGGTCAGCGGCAGATGCTGGGCATACTCGGCGACGCTGGCGTGAACCTGCTCGGCCAGTTCGCGGGTCGGGCACAGGATCAGCGCACGCGCTGAGTTGGCGGCGACTTTCGGCCCTTCCATGGTCAGCAATTGCAGCAGCGGCAAGGCGAAGCCTGCGGTCTTGCCGGTGCCGGTCTGGGCCGCAGCCATCAGGTCGCGTCCGGCCAGCACCGCCGGAATGGCTTGCGCCTGCACCGGCGTCGGGGTCTGGTAGCCAAGCGTCTCAAGGGCGCGCAGCAAGGGTTCGATCAGGCCAAGGGTGGCGAAAGTCATGTGTTTACCGTAGGAAAAATTCAGCGCAAAGGCGTAATGCGCGGCAGTTTACCTTATTTCCGCCTTGGGCTTGCGCCACTGGGGCAGGCTGATCAACAGCACGGCGCTGATGATCACCAGCATCGCCAGGGCTTCTTCCAGGCCGATGGTCTCGCCGACGAACACAATCCCCAGCAACACCGCCACTGCCGGGTTCACGTAGGCATAACTGGTCGCCGCCGCCGGGCGCACATGCTTGAGCAGATACATATAAGCGTTGAAGGCGATGATCGAGCCGAACACGGTCAAGTAGGCCAGGGCCAGCCAACCTTCCAGCGGCGGCATGGCCTGCAGGTGCTCGCCGGAGAGCGCGCTGACGATCAGCAGCGCCACGCCGGCCACGAGCATTTCAGCGGCACTGGCCATGGCGCCTTGGGGCAGCGGCAAGTGTCGGCTCCATACCGAACCGAAGGCCCAGGAGGCCGCCGCCACTAGTAGCAAAACCGCACCCAATGGGCTTGATTGCAGGGTACTGCCCATATTGAGCATGGCAATGCCGATAATGCCCAGGATCACCCCGGCCCATTCCAGTCGCGTATTACGTGCGCCCCAGAAAAAGCCACACAGCAGGGTGAACAACGGCACTGTGGCCACGGCCAGTGCCGCCACGCCGGATGACACGCCCATATGTTCGGCCACACTGACGCCGCCATTGCCCACGGTAAGCAACAAAATGCCGATCATTCCGGCCGCCTTCCATTGCGGCCAAGTCGGCGCCGGCACCCCGCGCCACCGGAGGAAGCCATACATCAACACGCCTGCCGTGCAAAACCGAATGCCCGCCAGCAACAGCGGCGGCCAGTACTCCACGCCGATACGGATCACCAGGTAAGTGGAACCCCAGATCACATACAACGCAAAAAAAGCGGCGATCAACGGTAAGGGAAAACGACGTGGGCCAGGCATTGGGCGGCTCTATGGCAGGAGATAGGAGGCCTTATTCTAGAAAGACAGATGGATAAACATAAGTTACAAAACCTGTTTAAACCGCCAATACACTTTTCAAACCATGGTTATCAAGGCTATAACGCTTGCTTTCGAAAGCCACATGCCACTGGAGCCTTACCATGGACAAATACGACCGCATGCTCCTCAGCGCCCTGCTCGAAGACGGCCGTGCGTCCTACGCGCAACTGGCCCGCACGGTAAACCTCTCCGCCCCCGCCGTGGCCGAACGGGTCGCCAAACTGGAAGCCAGCGGCGTGATTACCGGCTACCAGGCCAAAGTGGATTTGTCCAAAGTCGGTTTGCCGATTCAGTGCGTAATTGAACTGCGGCTGACCAATCACGGCAGCCAGAAGGTTTACGACGCTCTGGCGGAAATACCCGAGCTGACCGAATGCCATCGGGTCACCGGCGACCCCTGCGTGATCATGCAAGCGGCGGTGGGCACCATGCCGCAGCTGGAAGACCTGATCAATCGGGTGGCGAAATTCGGGTTCAGCAAAACCTCGATTATTTTATCCAGCGCCATAGAGCGGCGGGTGCCGTTGGGGCAGTTGGAAGCCAATGGGAAAAATGCTGGCTGACCTGCCGCGCACTGTAGGAGCGAGCTTGCTCGCGAAGGACCTGTGGGCGCCGCGGGCATTCAGGACGCCAGCGTCACCGTTGACGTTCTTCGCGAGCAAGCTCGCTCCTACAAAGGGCTTGATCTGCGCTGGACGATCAAATCAACGATCTGCTCGATGGTCGTAATGCGATCCCAATCCTCCTGCGTCGCTTGCAGCTTGAACTGCCACTTGATCTGCATGACAAAGCAGGTCAGGTCATCATCAATGATGTCGTAGTCATGGATGAAATCGGTTTGCTCCGTCACTTCGCTTCGGTCAATAAAACCGATGATATCGACGAACAGCTGGATCACTTTCTCAGCAACTTCGGCTCTGCTCAGATTACCTTCCATTCCTCGCCTCATAGGCACACTTGCCAATACTGACTAGATCAAAGACTGCAAGCCCGGCAGCGACGAAGGGGATGCCTCGCCCGATGATGCCAAATACCCGGACGGTGCCAAACGTTGCCTTTGCCATTCTGGCCATGGTGGGTTGCCTGATCAATGTACGAGGAAAAAAGCGCATGCCGATCAGGCTAGCCAGGTTCGTGGTTTTGCTGGAGCCGACGTGAACCCAAGCACCCACCGCAATTTTGCTTATGGGTATGCCCGCCGCGCCAGTGATCACTGTGGCTGCCGTGAGGCCGTAGTGTTGCTGTGTACATTTCCAGAGTTCATCAAACGTCGTATCCGGCACAGCGGGGTCAGCGTGAATCGGCTTGAGTAACTGGTAATGAGGGCCATGACTCCAACCTGGCGAACTCGGCAACACCATGACTGCCGGGCAGCTTGTCATCGTGTTGCCCACATGAAACGCCATGCTTGAACTGGAACCCAGATCAATGCCATTTGATTCGAGTTCCAACTTGCTTCGCATAATCGCTGTATGAAGATCGCTTTCCTGCATGACTGTAATCCCTGTGCATGAGTGACAGAGGGGATGGTAGGTCGCAGTAAGACGCGATAGAGGAGTAAAGAGGAAAACCAGAAAGGTCCTAGGTCATAGCCGGATTTGGCCTACCGACCATTCAGCGCTCAGGTGAAAGAGACCTCAAAACCTCCGTGTTTCAGTGGCCAGCAAGACCGATCCCTTTCATTTGCGGGACGTTTCCGAGTGAGCATTCGCGCCTTGTTCTGATTAATTCCCACAGATAATCTTCCCCATGTCATCGGCCCTTCGATGACCGGAAGTGCAAGCCGAAATTGACGGAAGGAGTCAGTTAAATATCCTGGAGTTATCAACATGGTCAAAGCTACTTCCGCAGCAACCGACACCCGCGCAGACTTCCTCAGCGAAGACGCCCTGCTCCACCGTCGCGCCATCGACTACTACCTCAAGGCATCCGCCCCGGATGCGCCCATTTTTATCCTGAATGACAACCTGAGCTTCGAAGAGGCCCTGGCCCATGCGGCGGATTTGTTGCATTGCGCGGTGGAGACGGCCCATGGGTCGGGCGAAGTGATGAAGGCGCCGCAGCGGGCGGTGATGCATTTGGTGGAGATGGCGAAGGGGGTGGTGGACCAGGCGTTGGAGTGCGCACAGCCTCGATAGGCGCCGCATAACTAAATGTGGGAGGGGGCTTGCTCCCGATGGCGGTGTGTCAGTCAGCTTGGCTGTATCTGACCCACCGCCATCGGGAGCAAGCCCCCTCCCACATTTGGAGTGTCATTGGTCTTGAAAATGCACTCTGGGTCAGAACCCGCGATGTTTCTTCAGGTGTTCATTGATCTTCGCGGCAGGCACTTTCTGCAAGGTGCATAACAGGTCATGGGACAGTTCGCGCAAACCATGGGTACAGCGCAGTTCCTGGGCCAGGTGGGCGGTCAGGTTGGCGGCCATTTCCGCATCGGCCAGCGCCCGGTGAGCCTGGCCGGTGTGGGGCAGTTTGGCGTAGGTGTTGAGGGTACCGAGCTTGTGGTTGGGTGCGGCCGGCATCAGGCGGCGGGCCAGTAGCAGGGAGCAGGCGAATTTCTGCAGGCGGGTGCGGCGGATCAGGCCCAGTTCAAAGTCCCAGAACTTCTGGTCGAAGGCGGCGTTGTGCGCCATCAATGGCGTAGTGCCGACGAATTCGTTGACTTCGTTCATCACCCGCTCAGCCGGTGGCGCGCTGCGCAGCATGGCGTTGCTGATGCCGGTGAGTTGTTCGATAAAAGCCGGTACGCGCACGCCGGCGTTCATCAGGCTCTGGTAGCGGTCCACGATTTGTCCGCGCTCAAGGATGACGACGCCAATCTCCGTAGCCCGGCAGTGGCTGCTCGGGGTGATGCCGGTGGTTTCAAAGTCGATGACCGCTATACGTTCCAAACCTGTTCCCACTCCGTCTAACAATTTATTTGAGCAGCAACGCGCCTTCGATCGGCACGTAGCGGCTGGCAGCGCGGATCAATGAGTTGGCGGTCAGCCCGGGCACGCCGTAGGCCACGGCTTCAACACCATGCTTGTGAATGACACGGTCGAGCAGCATGTCGAAATCACCGTCACCGGAGGCCAGCACGATTTCGTCGACATGGTCGGCGGCGTCCATGATGTCGATGGTGATGCCCACGTCCCAATCACCCTTGGCCGAACCGTCGCTGCGCTGGATATACGGTTTGAGTTTTACCGTAAAGCCCAGGTTGCGCAGGATCTGTTGGAATTGCTGCTGCTTGCTGTCGCCACGGTCGATGGCGTAGGCATAGGCCTCGACGATCTGCCCGCGGGCGCCGATGTCAGCCCACAGGGCGGCGTAGTTGAAGTGGCAACCATAGGCCTGGCGCACGGTGTAATAGAGGTTTTGTACATCGGCGAACACTGCAATTTTCTTCACCGCACTTCCTCATAGACAGCCAGTCTCATAGACAGCCAGGCGCCAGCGCCCGGAAAGGGCGCCAGTATGCCAGCCAAGGGAGCGTTTCCGGGAAAAAATCAGACCGGAGCGCTGTAGCGCCCCGGGCCTGGCGTGTCAGACGAAGGAATCGTCGTCGCCAAAGGAAGAGGAATCGTCGGAATAATCGCTGTCAGCGAAGCTGTCAGCATTGTTACTGCCCCAACTGTCATTGCCGGCAAACTTCTGGTCATCGTTGCCCCAGTCACCTTGGTCGCTGGCCGGTGCCGGTTGTTCGATGATTTCTTCCACCACCTGCGGCTGCTGGTTGTGATGGAACAGGCTGCTGATGCCTTCGGCAAGCAACACACCACCGGCCACGCCGGCGGCAGTCTTCATCGCGCCGCCGAGAAAACCGCTGCCCACTGGCGCGGCTGCTGGTGCTTGCGGCTGCTGATAGTTCTGCTGCGGTGCAGGTGGGTTGAACGATGGCCGCGCCGGCTCACGCCAGCCGCCACCGGAGTTGCTCGGCGCAGGTTGCGGATCGCGGGAGCTACCGCCAAAGATGCTCGACAGAAACCCACCACCACTGGCCGGCGCCGGTTGCGTCGACTTGGCCCGCTGCAGTTCGTCCTGCAATTGCTGGATCTGTTGCGCCTGCTGCTTGTTTTGCGCATCCAGAGCCTGAAGCGCGTGTTCCTGCACCAGTAACGACTGGGTCATGTAGTACCCGGCAGCCGGTTGGCGAGTCATGTGCTCCTTGATCCGCGCTTCGGCCTGGGCGTCGCGGGGGGCTGAGTCCGTTTCGGCTTGCTGCAACCGTGAAAACAGTCCATCGATCAGGGTTTGCTCTTCGCTGTTCATGGCGACCTCGTTAGATTGCCGATAAAAAATTCTGGTCCCGCCTGTGGTCAGGCCGGGTGCCTTCCAGTTATGGGGATGTTACGAGTTGTTTCAATGGTCTTTACTCAAGGTTTACGTTTGTGCCCCTTGGACCCTGATCGGTTAAAGTGTCGCCCTCTGTTTCCAGGCCTGTGATGACCCTGATGAATCCGTTAGACGTTTTGCGCGACTCTTTGCGTTTTACCCAGCGCAACCTGGGCGCCATCGTGCAGTTGTGCCTGCCGTTGGTGATCCTCGAAGCCCTGCTGCAACAGATACTGGACCACACGCTGGGCCCGGATGCATTTCCCGGCTATAGCGTGGTCGTGGGTTTATTGGTGTACCCGCTGTACACCGGCGCCCTGATCCTGTTTCTCGACGCCCGCACCCGTGGCGAGTCGCCCCGTATCAAAGACGTGTGGGCCATGGCCTTGAGCCTGTGGCCGCGCTTTGCCTTGCTGACGGCCCTGAGCACGTTGTTGATCTTGCTCGGCCTGTCGCTGTATTTCCTGCCGGGCTTGTGGCTGATGGTGGTGCTGGCGTTTGCCGAATACTTGCTGGTGCTGCGCGGCATGCCGGCCCTGGAGGCGATGAAGGAAAGTTTTCGCCTGACCCGCGGGCATTTCTGGCGCATCCTGGTGTGCCTGCTGTGCGTGATGACCCCGTTGTGGCTGTTCAAGGGCGCCAGCGTGGCGGCCTATCCCGAGCCCGCGCCGTGGCTGGGGTTGCTGATGGACAGCGCCCACAGCTTCCTGCAGTTGTTCACCAGCGTGGTGCTGTTCCGTTTATTCATGTTGATCGGTGGCGACGCCGACGCGCGGTGATATGCTCCGTGCCTCTTCTGACACGCACATAAGCCGAGCCGATGACCCGTTTATTGCGCATCACCCTGTTGAGCCTTTTGCTCATCGCCGGCCTGTTGGCGGCGCTGATCTACAGCCTGACCTGGCGCCCTGCCGACAAAGAGACCTTGCCCGTCAGTTGTGTGGCGCCACGCGCCCCTACCCTGCTGCCAGGGCAGGCGCTCAAGGTGATGACCTGGAACGTGCAGTACCTGGCAGGCAAGAACTACGTATTCTGGTACGACACCCCCGACGACAGCGGCCCGGATGACCGCCCCACCGTTGAAGACATGGCGTTCAGCCTCGACGAAGTGGCACGGGTGATCCGCGACGAACAGCCCGACATCCTGCTGTTGCAGGAAGTCGACGAAGGCGCCAAGCCTTCCCACTATCAGGACCAGCTTGCGCTGTTGCAGGAGCGTCTGGTCGACCTCTACCCGTGCAGCGCCCAGGCCTTCGACTGGAAAGCCGACTTTGTGCCCAGCCTGCATATCTTCGGTAGCGTCGGGCGCAAGCTGGCGACACTGAGCCGCTACCAGATCGAACACGCCGAACGCCTGCAACTGCCGGCCGCCGAAACCAACTTCATCAGCCGGCAGTTCCAGCCTAAACCTGCGTTGCTACTGACTTACCTGCCCTTGAGCGATGGCGGCCAACTGGCGGTGCTCAATACACGCCTGGACGGCGGCGCACCTGGCCGCTCGGCAGCGCAACAACAAGTGCAAGCCACGGCCAAGCTGCTGGACAAGTTCGAAGGCCGGGGCACGCCCTGGTTGATCGGCGGGGATTTCAACCTGCTGCCACTGGGCCAATACCTGCGCCTGGACGCGGCTAAGCGTGGGCAGTATGCGCCAGACAGCGAGCTGCACATGCTGTGGGACAAGTACCCGATGATTCCGCGCAACAGCGAATCCAGCGGGATTGATCGTGAAAAATGGCTGACGCACTTCCCTAATGACCCGAGCCTGGACGGGCCGGATCGCACCTTGGATTATCTGTTCTACAGCCCGCGCATCAAGCGGGTGGAGGCGAAGGTGAGGCAAGAGGACACGTTGCGCATTTCCAACCATCTACCAGTCGTTGCCCGCTTCCTGCTGCCTGCTGCGCAATAACCCCACATCATTAATCTTTTGTAGGAGCTGGCTTGCCTGCGATGCCGCGGATGCGGTCTTTCAGTGACACCGCAGCGATGCGATCGCAGGCAAGCCAGCTCCCACATTTGAACTGCATCGCACCTACTTACGCGGTTTGATCCGGGCCGTCGCTTCGGCCACCAATGGGTCATCCGGCCAGTAATATGCTGTATCAAATACCCGCCACACCTTTGACACAGTCATAAGGCCCGCACCGCGGGGCTTTTGGAAAAAATGATGGGAATGCATTGACAGTCAATCGCTACCTGCAGTTTGACGATTTTCGATGAAGTATAAGGCATGTGTTTGACTCCACCTGTATGAAGTGATCACTGCAGGCGCCCGATGTGTTCGACCTTACCAGAGCGGCTGATGACCAGTGAGTACTCCAGTTTGCGAACTCGCTCCCACAGCTTTATATTCTGAGCGAGTACCTTGTCGCGTTGGATCTGAGCGATTTCTAACTCTTTTCTTAGCACTGCTAACTGACGCTCTATCTGCCGGACTTGTCTACCATTGGTTGACGTCCCTTTGCTGGCCTGTGCCCGCACAGCCTCAATCTTGGCAAGCAGCGGTAAATGCGACTTGCGAGACCTCTTTAAGTACCCGCGGTCAAATCCAGCCTCCAGACTAACAATGCTAGCAGTAAGTTTTGAAAGATCTAGGCCCACATGGCCGGCAACAATAGGTTTTCCGTCAAGAAGACGTTGAATGGCCTCCTCGCAAGCGCCCAACCCTGTGTTGGAAATATGATCATTTTTCAATGCTACAACTCCACTGTCTCAATGTGCCTTGCCTTGAATACCATCATAAGCTCCAAGTCGCCCTTTAAGATTTGGAATTCGGCAGAATTTTTAGCGTAATTTTTTATTTCGCTTGTCGCGTCTTCAATAGCCGCATCTAGCATTGAGGGTTTAATAACCGACGCATCACAAGACAGGCACTCGGTATACTCACCCAGCAGTAAGGCATCGCAACGGCCAGCCTTGGTACAACCTCCTAGAATGGTGGACCGATAGCTAATCGCACCATTTTTCACTCGCTTTTCAGTATCGCTACGGAGGTCTTCAATATGAATCTCACCATCGCTGATCCGTTTCTTTTGCTTTTCCATATACGAGCCAGTTCCCCCGAACAGCGGCTCCTCCGTGAACAAAAGATCTGAGATTAGCTGATTGGCCACAGCCATCGGCATAGCCATCTGGTACTCGAAAGCGAAGTGATTATGCGGCAGCAAGAACTCTTTCATCTTCTCATCATAATAGCCAAAGACCGTCCGCAAATTCTCAAAATTATTAGCATAATAGCGTGCCATTTGAATAGTCATGTGCTTAAACTGCGTCCGCAAGGTAGGCAACGAAAGAAAGCCGCTACTGCTACCATAAAACGCCAACGAGCGCCGAAACTGATGTGTCGTCAATGGCCAAGGCTGACCAATTGCGAACCCAGGATCATTCTGAAAATCTCGATTAGGGTCGCTTTGGGCCAGTTCCTGAAAGTCCTCAGCTTGAATCAGCATTGTTCGCAAAACACTTCCTTGAGTGGCTCTTGCAGTAAAGCTTGTAACACCAACTTCGGCTTTGCTTTGTGTAAAACTTAAGATTGAAGGATTAAGAAATAATGGGCACCTATCATCCAAAGGAATATTGTAAAGTTTGGCGAGGCCACGGCATATCGCTTTAGCAATAGCAATAGCCCTTACGACCTCACCTGGCGCCAACCAAACGCTTTCCTTCTTGTAGCCCGAAAATTTAGTAGTGGTTGATAGCACATCGACCAACTGCGCTTTATCGCGCCTAATGTCTAGGTCGTCGACAACTGCCGCACGTACGACTTGATCGGACAAGCAGAGATATGACATCCGCATGACCTCCTGATCCCGCATACCAGTGTAGAGATGAACAACTGTTGCCAACGCATACTGCATCTTGAGCAAAGCTGTTTGCAGATGCCTCTTACTAGTACACTCATACTCACCGGAAAAAACCTCGTGCAGATCATGATCCTTGAGCACTTGAGCCATGTCGGGCTGGAAATCCGCAGTGTATCCCAAGTCTCGTTTTTGCCTTGAATGCGTTCGACCGTAGTGCTTATTGGTAAAGCACCCTAAAAATGCCTCGACACGATCGGCTCCAGGATGAATCTGATCGACTAGGTCGCCCGTGATATTTATCAGATTTAAGTATAGTCGCGTCGGTATGACTGGATGCTGCTTTGAATCCGGAGCCTTACTTCCAAATGTAATCGGATTTAGTACGGCGTATCCAAGTCGATCTGCACCCACGTATATCAAGGCACGCAATATACCATTTAGTACCTTTCCCACCGGATTCTGATCACGGATAAAGGCTGCAAAATAAACCGGTACAGTAAACAACTGCTTTAAAGTCAGCACACCCACCAAGGGCTTCTGTCTTTGCGCATAGCAAAATTTCATGGCCATCCGCAGCACCATCCAATATTGAGCTAGCGTAGACGCGCTCAGCGAACCGCGCCGGCCACCACCCGCAAAGTAAATAAGGCAATAAAGTACATATTTGACTTCCTCGATCAGTTCTTGCTGCTCTATACCTCCCTGTTCAAAAATTGCCTGAAAGTAAATTTTGTTTATTTTTCTCGCACTAAGCCTGTATGGATTAAAGTCCCAAACTATTTCACCATATACCGCCGTAGAATTACCTTCCTCGTCGCGGCAAAGGATGAAATCGGGAGAGGGCTTTGCATACATTTGAAGGGCGCTATCTGGTTCGCTTACGTCAGAAAAGTGGCCACTGGCAAAGAGACTCCCTACAGACCGGATAACAGCGCTCAAAATACCACTCCTAATGTTTCATAACGGCTCATTCGCTTCTCCCAAAACACCGTAAGCTCACCATACTCAAAAACTTTTTCTCTGACCTTTGTGACCGCCTCTTTCGCCAAATCCGAGCGTTCATAGAGTGAGTCGATAACAAACTCTATTCGAATGGACAGATCCTTATATAACGCTTCAGCATGCGCACTGTCAGGAGCTGCGCTGCGGACAGAATTAATCACATACTGCAAGCTCATCAACTTGTGCAGATCCTCCTCATCGCTGTGACAGATATAGTGTTCACAATATAGACAACCATATTGAGTGCGGCAGTTCAGCTCGATAAAAGCTCCAGCCCCAGCTACAGCTGTCGGCTGGTTAAATTCAGCACAGTGGCCCGCGGCTGTCGCGATCTCGCCTTCTATTCGGCTTTGACTGCGTTCACGCACGACATTGGCGGCATGCCGGATGGATTGCCAATATTGCCCGATCTCTGCTGCCTGCTGCTCGGGCGTGGCATCTGCATAGGTCGACAAATTTACAGCCTGGCTGTGATTCAAAGATTTCGCTATCGTCGAAGGCGAAATGCGGGCCGTGTGCATCCCATTACTCTTATGCTTGCGCATTTTGCGTGCCGAGATTCTCGGCACTGTCGGGTCAAGAAATACGCCACTAATAGAAACATGAAATTTGCTCACGATCTGTGTTGCTGATATTTCGTTGGGGCTTGGTGTATGGCATTTAAGCGTAGAGTCATAAGGACATGGGAAGAACAACTTATCATGCGACGAGCCGTTCAAAATCCACTCACGAAGTTTGAGGTACTCCCTCAGAAGCGGTAAACCAGTATTCCGACCAATATTGTATAAGGTTGTCTTCCCCCCAGCGCGAAACTTTACAGCCGACAATTCTTTCTTGAGGGGGGATTTTTCTACTTCTAGGGCTTCCTCGTAAGTGAATTGAGACAGTTCGGTCGGCGAGGCTCCCGTAATCAGCAAGAAGAGGCACGTGTAAGCTCTGGCAGCGAGAATCGCCACATACAGCCTGTGCCAGTGACGCTCATCGGCGTTTGACGAGTCAAAACTAGCCTGAGCATCTGCCAGATCACTCGTTATCTGACTTCTAGCCGGAGGTATTCGTCCACGTCCGGCGCACGCTGCAATATACTCTTCGACCGTCGCAATTCGGCGCTCACCAGAATTATATGAAAGTGGCGATTCTTTAAATGGACCAACAGAGCCATGAAATGACGGAAACATAACGACTTGATAGTCGCTGACTTTAACTATACAAGGGTATGGTAAATTGGTTAAAGCGAAAACTCCGCACTGTTGCGCTATTGCTAAGCAGACATCTCTGTACATTTCAACATGATCTGCGCTAGCCCCCGACGACCCTCTATCCGGAATTATTCTGACTGCGCCTGCCAGGATATGATGAGCCTTTTCTGGAAAGAGCAACTCCATTACCCTCGCCGCGTTATTTTGGTACTGAGCAGCGGTAGTGGGCTTCCAAAGTTGGATGGCTATCTGACGCTTTAGGTCTGCAGTATAGTCCCGGTACACTTGCTGTGCATGCGCCTCATTTGTAAAAGCTTCTTCATAGCCGTGAGCATCTACCCAGTCGACAAAACGCTTAAAACCACTAAAAAACAAAAGCACTGACGCGTCACGAAGCCCAACAAAGGACTTTAAAAGCCTTACTATAAGTTCACGGCGAGCACTAACAAACGAACCTACTACAACGGGTGTGCCACGATCATCAAAGGCGTTGTCATTTCTACGCCTAACTGAGTAGGCTAAACTACCAACATCCAATGGTTTTTTAATTACTTTGAGGGACAGTTGCAAGCGCAGGCGCTCTGGTTCGGGACACTCGAGACTCAACTCACGCATCGTAATAACTTGCGTGCCGACTCTATACTCAAAGTTCTGCTGACTATTGATTTTCCGCCTCCACATTCAGCACTTCGTAACTACCGTTAAAAAGTTTATTTTCCCATATCTCTTGGGCGATTACCTTTTCATGAGTCATCTTGAACAATTTCAGGTAATTTTCGGTTGTGAGCCTTGACTCATGATGCATGCGGCTTTGGATGAAATCGATGTCATCACCCGGCTTAAAGCTGCCTTCTTTAATCAAAGGTTGCAAGCGTTGGTAGAGTTGATAGGCGAATGTCGCGCGCAACCAGTGATATGAGAAGTCTTTAGGAAATATGCTAGATGCCTTGAGTATCAACTTCCGCTTGATCGTATCTGTCACCTGCCCTGCCTGAGGCGACTTTATAATTGGATAGCGTGGATCACTGGATGCCATGTAATAGCTATTTCCTTGATCGGAGAGAAACAGATACATATCCTCCTCACCCATCATCAGCCCTGGAAAGTTAGCGTCTAATTTAAGACGGAATTTCTCACGTCGTTTCTTCATGATTGAGCTACGAGAAAAGGCGACAAGTTCGTCAGCAAGCTGCTTCGGAAAATACAGTATCTGCGCCTTATCGTATTTAGTATCCATGCCTGTACGCGGGCCGGCATGTAACTTATAGGACCCGTCTTGCCCCAGCCGGTCGTCCCTAAATTGTGCCAAATGCTTCAATCGTATAGTCAAGACGGTTTGTTTACGTGCCCCCGTCATCAGCGAGGTCAGTAGGATCAAGCGCTCAGTAGTAGACCAATCTCTTTCAACTCTGATTGTTTTTAGAAAAGCACCCAGCTCAAGGTTGGAAAGTGGCCGAAGATCTTCACCGTCTTCACGCACGAAGCCCAATGGTACTGAGCTAACTGATGGGGCTCGCCGCGTTTGGCTTCGCTTTTCTACATCGATTAACTTTCCGCCCTTACGAGTCTCCACGAAGATGCGCACTTGCTTTACGGTATCGACGCGTTTCATATCTAGAGCGTGCCAATTTTCGGATACGTACTTATAAAAGTGATAGATAGCGGCGGTATACTGATTGATGACCTGATTGCTGCGCGCGCCTTCGTTGATTAGGTGTGCAAAGTATTTGTATGTTGGACGAAGTGTAGGCCGAGCGCCGGAAAAGTCTAACCAATCCAGAGCGTTGCTTTCACAGAACTTGAGAAAATCGAGCAGTTTGCTTGCACGGCGCCGAATGTCATCAGTTCGCACGTTTGCGGACACTCCATCGCGTATGACACTCATCAAATAATCATTCGCTTCGTGCCAAGGATCACCACTCGAATGAAATAAGTAAGGAAAATTGAATAGGTCAGGCTTATCTCCGCCGCCGACTTCACCGAGCTGGAAAACAGCCAAAGAACTTTCCCCTTCGAGGGCCAGAGCAGTCGAACCAGGAGGTGCTTCGTGGACGTGCAGGCTGGCGAAGGCATCGCGCAGGCTCGGGATCAGAACAAGACGGCCTTCTTGATGCGAATTGGTGTAGGTCATGACTCATCTCTATAGCGATTGAGCCAGATCCTAGAGAGTTCGAGGCCCCCTCACAACAAGACTTGTCAAACTATTCCTTGTTAAGGGATTCAACCCAAGGGTCCAACTTACGGAATAGCTTGGGGTACCGTCCCTTCAAATCCTTCTTCACCTCGGCATAGGTACTGCGCCAGAAGTTCGCCAGGTCCTGCGTGACCTGCACCGGTCGCCGCGCCGGAGACAGCAGGTGCAACTTCACGGCCAGGCGCCCGCCGGCGATGCGCGGGGTATCTGCCAAACCGAACAACTCCTGCAAGCGCACAGCGAGGATCGGCGGCTGTTCGCTGTAGTCCAGGCGCACCGACGAGCCCGACGGTACTTTCACATGCTGGGGCGCGAGTTCATCCAGGCGCTGGGGCAGTGGCCAGGGCAGCAGGTTGTGCAGGTAGCTGGAGATATCCAGGTTGGCGAAATGACTCAGGCGCGAGACTTTGCCCAGATAGGGCATCAACCAGTGTTCCAGGCTGGCAAGCAGGGCCTTGTCGCTGATATCGGGCCATTCGCTGGTTTTGCCGGCGTCCAGTTGGCGCAGCAGCATCACACGGGCCTGCCATTGGCGCAGTTCCGGGGTCCAGGGCAACAATTCCAGACCTTTGCGGCGCACCAGGTTGACCAGCGCCTGGCTGCGAGCGGATTCGTCGAGGCCGGTCAGGGGTTCGCGGCTGAGCACCAGTTCACCGACTTTGCGCTGGCGCTCGGCGCGCAAGACGCCTTCGCGCTCGTCCCAGTCGAGTTGGTCGACGTTGCGCACTTGCTCTGCCAGCACCGTGTCGAACAGTGCCGGATCAAAATCCGCCGCCAGGTAGATGCGCTCTTCACGCTGGCCCTGGCGGCTGCCCAGGTCGGCGATCACTAGCCAAGGTTGTTTCATCAGGCTGTCGGCTTCGGCAAACAGCGCCGCTCGGCCATTGGCCAGCCGATATTCAGCGCCACCAGGGCGGCGTTGCTGGGCGACGCGGTCCGGGTAGGCCAGTGCCAGCAAGGCGCCGAGCCAGCGCGGGTGGTCGGGGTTGTCCACCGGCTGGGTCGCCTTTCCGCGCAGGTAGCCACGGTATTGCCGGGCCAGTTGCTTGGCGCGCTGCACGCCCCCCTGGGTGCCGCGCGTACGCTCCTCGCCGGACATCAGCGCCAGGCGGCTGTGCAAATCGGCGCCACCGCCACGCAGGATATCGCGCTCGCCCAACAGGGCCGCCACGTCACAGGCAGTGGCGGCCAGCCCCAGGTCCTGGCCACGCAATAACAGATGGGCGATACGCGGGTGGGCCGGCAACTCGGCCATCTTCTGGCCGTGGGCGGTGAGGTTTTTTTCGTTCAAGGCGCCGAGCCGTTGCAGCAGCTCATGGGCCTGGGCATACGCCGCCGTGGGTGGCGCATCCAGCCACACCAACTGGCTGGGCGTCACGCCCCAACGGGCCAGTTGCAAGGCCAGCCCCGCCAGGTCGGCGGCGAGGATTTCCGCGCTGCCATAAGCGGCCAGACCGTCGTGCTGGTCTTCGGACCACAACCGATAACACACGCCTGGTTCCAACCGCCCTGCGCGACCGGCGCGCTGGGTCGCACTGGCGCGGGAGATGCGCTGGGTGTCGAGGCGGGTCATGCCGCTGCCCGGGTCGAAACGCGGCACCCGCGCCAGCCCGGCATCGATGACAACGCGCACGCCGTTGATGGTCAGGCTGGTCTCGGCGATGTTGGTGGCCAGCACCACCTTGCGCTTGCCCGCCGGCGCCGGGTCGATGGCGGCGCGCTGAGCGTTAAGGTCCAGCTCACCGTGCAAGGGGCATAACAGCACATCGGGGCGATCACCCAAGGCCTCGGCCAGTTGCTGGTTGACCCGGCGAATCTCCGCTTGCCCCGGCAAAAATACGAGCACGCTGCCGGTCTCGTCATGCAGGGCCTCGAGAATGGTTTGCACCACGCGCGGCTCGATAAACTCCCCGGCCTGGTATGGCCGGCCCCAGCGCATCTGCACCGGGAACATGCGCCCTTCACTGCGCAGGATCGGCGCGTCATCCAACAAGCCCGCCAAACGCTCGCCCTCAAGGGTGGCGGACATCAGCAGGATCTTCAGCGGCTGCTGCTCACGAAACAGCTCGCGGCCGTTAAGGCTCAGGGCCAGCGCCAGGTCGGCGTCGAGGCTGCGTTCGTGGAATTCGTCGAAGATCAACAGGCCCACGCCATCCAGAGCGGGGTCATCCTGCAGGCGACGGGTAAGGATGCCTTCGGTGACCACTTCGATACGCGTATTGGGGCCGACCTTGCTGTCGAGACGGATGCGGTAACCCACGGTTTCACCGACTTTTTCACCCAGTTCGCTGGCCAGTCGCTCGGCGGCGGCCCGCGCAGCCAGGCGCCGGGGTTCGAGCATCAAGATGGTTTGCCCGGCGAGCCACGGTTCATGCAACAGAGCCAAGGGCACCCGCGTGGTTTTACCGGCGCCGGGGGGCGCTTCGAGCACGGCTTCATGGCGATGCGCCAAGGCGTCACGCAGGGCGGGTAAAACATCATCGATCGGCAACGAATTCATACTGGCTCCAAAGCAGAGCGGCGAGTATAACGGCGAACTGCTGAAAGCCGGCTGTGGTCTCAACAACACCTGACCCTTCCCACATTCGATCATCGGCGCCTAACAGATCTGGCTTATAGTCACCCATAAACGTGTTCAGGAGACTTTTCATGCGTATCGCTTCCCGTGTCATCGGCGCTGCATTAGCCGTCACCCTGCTGAGCCAACTCACCGCCTGCGGGTCGATTTTCTATCCCGACCGCCGTGGCCAGATCGACGGCAAGATTGACCCGGCCATTGCCGTACTCGATGCCGTCGGCCTGCTGTTCTACGTCATCCCCGGCCTGATCGCGTTCGGCGTCGACTTCGCCACGGGTGCGATCTATTACGAACCCGGCAAGACCGCCCAGGTCGCCCCCGAGAAACTGCACCAAGCCATCGGCGCCGACGGCCAGGTCGACAACGCCAAGCTGCAGAGCATCATCCAGAAGGAAACCGGCCGTACCTTGCCGCTGGACGACCCACGCCTGATCCAGTTCAAGGGCAGCGTGCAGCAACTGGCGTCCCTGGGCCTGCAACCCGCCGCGTAAGGACAGCCCATGACCAGCAGCCCCGAACACGCCAGGCTCTTGCGTCTGGCCACTCGCGCCTCGGTGGGCGTGGCCTGTGTGCTGATCATCACCAAGGCCATCGCCTGGTGGCTCAGCGGCTCGGTGAGCATGCTCGCCGGCTTGACCGACTCGCTGCTCGATGGCGTGACCTCGCTGTTGAACCTGCTGGCGGTGCACTACGCCCTGCGCCCAGCCGATGACGATCACCGTTATGGGCACGGCAAGGCGGAGTCACTGGCGGGTATGGCCCAAGCGTTGTTTATCGCCGGCAGTGCGGTGCTGATTGCGCTCCAGGCGTTTGAACGGCTCAAGCATCCCGAGCCTGTGGGCGCGCCCTGGCTGAGCATTGGCGTGATTGTCTTGTCCCTGGCGCTGACCGTGGCCCTGCTGATGCTGCAACACCGTGTGGTGCGCGAGACCGGCTCGAACGCGGTGCGTGCCGACTCGCTGCACTACCGCTCGGACTTGCTGCTCAATGGCAGCATCCTCATCGCACTGGTGTTGGCGGGCTTCGGCTTTCATCAGGTCGATGCGTGGTTTGGCCTGGGCATCGCCGCCTACATCCTGTGGAGTGCGATCCAGATCGCCCGGGAAAGCTTCGCGGTGTTGATGGATGAAGAGCTACCACCGGATGTCAGCCAGCACATGCTGGAACTGGCCCGTGGCGTGCCGGGGGTACTGGGTGCCCACGACTTGCGCACGCGCATCTCCGGCAGCCACTGGTTTGTGCAGTTGCACCTGGAACTGCCGGGGGAACTGACCTTGTCGGTGGCCCATGGCATCAGCGACCAGGCCGCCGACGCCATTCACCAGGCCTACCCGCGTGCAGAAGTGCTGGTGCACGCCGACCCGCTGGAAGTGGTCACCGGCAACAAGGCCTAGTACTGCACCTGATACCCACGACTGCCCAGGCAGTTGCCCTGGGCCTGGCGGTAGGTTTGCACCACCGCCGGGTCAGGCGCATAGGTAACGGTGCGCGGGTCGAAGCCACTTTGCTGCACGGCCCAGCGATAACAGTCGTAGCCGTCCTGCTGCACCTGGGCCGGGGACTGGCCGTTGGCGGGATAGGCAACCACGTCATAGCCATTGCCTTGCGGTGCCGGCTGCGGTGATGGCACTTGCGCCGGCGGTTGCACCACCACGTATTGCTGGGTGCTTTGCTCATAGGCGTAGTAGGCGCCAGCGGCAAGGAACAAGAGTGAGCCACCTACCCACACTTCCCGCGCATAGTCCGGCAGGTACTGCACACGAATGCCATAGGGCGGCGTCACCACCACGTAGCGCGGGCCTTGGGGGCGATACCAGTAGCCGCCGGAGTAGAAGTAGTCCTGGCCACGGTAAGGCACGCGGTAATTACGCTCAGGGAAGCGATCCACCACGTAACCGGGACGGTGCTGCGGGCCTGGGCCCCAGCCATTGCCGTGCCCGTCGGGGCGGCCTGGCCAGCGGTTATCACCGGGACGATCATAACCAGGCCGCGAACCTGGGCCACCAGCCTCCCAATGCCGGTTGTCATCGTTGCGTCGAGGAATATCGCGGTAATACCCCTGGCGCGGCTCCTGGGTCTGACGCACGGTATCGGGCCGGCCCTGGATCGGCAGGTTATTGGAAGTTTGCGGCTGCGGTGCCGGTCGCCCGGGCTCATTACCTTGAGGGCGACCTTGCCATTGACCCTCGTGCTGGCCGCCGCGCTCAAAATGCGGGTTTTTTGGGCGTGGCTGATTGTTCTCAGGCCGTTGCCCGGGGCCCGGTGAGTTATCGCGCTCATCAGCCATCACCTGCGTGCCGACGCTGACCACCAGCAAACCAACACCTGCCATATGCCAGATGCGCTTCATGCTATTCCTCACTGCGGATTAGGGCCTTACAGATGAGACTGAAAAAGCCACACCCGGTTCTCAGGCAGGTTATCAGTCGCGGGCAGTATTTTCTCAAGGCAAAAGAAAAGGGGTGACCCGTCGGCCACCCCTTGAGAACTTCGTCCATGCTCAACGCTTTTGACGTTGGCTCACCTCACGCCGTCTTGTGGACAGTGTGCAGCCTGGAGGCCGGCTCAACCCTGCTGGGGCGGCGGCCGCAGCGGGCCTGATTGGGCGCGCTGCTGTGGACTGTTGTCCAGGCGGTGATTCTGTTGATAAAGATACCCGCCAACGCCCGACGGATGATTGCGAAGATTGCGTTAATAAACAGTGCTTGCGCAATTTTTAACCCTTCATGGATAATTCACCGCAATAGTTACGACAAAGGCCAACCCAATGAGCAAGCTTGATCGATACGACCTGAGTATTTTGGCGGAATTGCAGCGCGACGCGAGGATCTCCAACCAGGAGCTGGCCGAGCGTATCGGCCTGTCGCCTTCGCCCTGCTCACGCCGGGTCAAGCAGCTGGAAGACGACGGCTACATTGCGCGCCAGGTTGCCTTGCTGGACCGCAAGATGCTCGGCCTGAGCCTTACGGCCTACGTATTGATCGGCATGGACCGGCACACGCCGGAGCGCTTCGAAAACTTCGAAGCCGCCATCCGTACCTTGCCCCAGGTGCTGGAATGCAGCCTGGTGACCGGCATGGATGCGGACTATCAGCTAAAGGTCGTGGTGCCGGATATGGATCACTATCAGAAACTGCTGCTGGGCCATCTGACCCGCATCGAAGGCGTGACCAGCGTGCGTTCCAGCTTTGTGCTCAACCAGGTACTGAACAGCACCGAACTGCCCCTGACCCACCTGCGCACCTGAGCACACTGAGATTCAAATGTGGGAGGGGGCTTGCTCCCGATGACTGAGTGTCAGTCAGTTATTTATCAACTGACCCACCGCTATCGGGAGCAAGCCCCCTCCCACATTTGGATTGTGCTTGGACTCAGGTCAATGTTGCGTCTGTGACGCTGCCGTATACTGCTCGCTTGTCTTGCTGGAAGAGCCCCATGAACAACATCGACCCCGCCCTGTTTGAAGAATGGATGATGACCGGCCTGGTCACCATCCTCATCATTTTCATGGGCTTCATCGTCTGGGACCTGGCAAAGAAATCCAAGGCCGGGCGCTTTGGTTCGTTCATCCTATTCTTCGTGCTGGGCCTGGGTGTGGCCGCGTTCATCATCAAGAGCGTGGTGATCGGCCTGATCGAGTCCGGCGCTCTATAAACGCGCCGGGACTGCCTTCCATTGGCCTTGATCCAGGCCGTCGATAGACCAGTCACCAATGCGCACGCGCACCAGTCGTAACGTCGGCAGGCCCACCGCCGCGGTCATGCGCCGGACCTGGCGGTTACGCCCTTCACGAATCACCAGCTCCAGCCAGTGAGTCGGCACGCTCTTGCGAAAGCGTACCGGCGGGTTGCGCGGCCATAACGCGGGTTCATCCAGTCGCCGCGCCTCGGCGGGCAAGGTCATGCCGTCATTGAGTTCCACGCCATCGCGCAGGCGTTGCAGCTGTTCTTGCGTCGGCTCGCCTTCCACCTGCACCCAATAGGTTTTCGCCAGCTTGTGCTTGGGGTCGGCAATCCGGGCCTGCAACTGACCGTCATTGGTCAGCAACAGCAAGCCTTCGCTGTCACGGTCCAGGCGGCCGGCCGGGTAGATGCCGGGGATGTCGATAAAGTCCTTGAGGGTCGCACGCCCGCCTTCGTCGCTGAACTGGGTCAGCACGTCGAACGGTTTATTGAACAGGATCAGCTTTGGCTCGGCCGGTGGCGCCTTGGCGACACGACGGGGAGCGGCATGTGGAGGTTTCACGCCAGGGCGGCGTGAATCGGGTCGTGTAGGACGGGGCATGGCAAAAGGAACATCCAGCGGTCAGGACCGACAATGCTAGTGGCCTGACCGCCAAATGACCATCCCAACCGCTTAGCGGAACGGCGGCTCGTCGAAGCTGCGCAATTTACGCGAGTGCAACGAGTTGAGTTCGGTGCGCAACAGGTCGACCGCCTCGATGCCGATTTTCAAGTGCTGGCTGACCGCACGCTCATAAAACGCGTTGGCCGAACCTGGCAGCTTGATCTCGCTGTGCAAGGGTTTGTCCGATACGCACAACAAGGTGCCATAGGGCACACGCAGACGATAACCCTGGGCAGCGATGGTGCCGCTTTCCATGTCCACGGCCACGGCGCGGGACAGGTTGATCAGCGGGCGTTCCTGGGCCCAGCGCAGTTCCCAGTTGCGGTCGTCGTAGGTCAGCACGGTGCCGGTGCGCAGGCGTTTTTTCAGTTCTTCACCTTTTTCGCCAGTAACATTCGCCGCGGCCTGCTGAAGGGCCAACTGCACCTCGGCCAGGGCCGGGATCGGGATATTCGGCGGTACCACGCGATCAAGAATACCGTCACGACGCATATAGGCGTGAGCCAGTACGTAGTCACCGATGGTCTGGGATTGGCGCAGGCCCCCGCAGTGGCCGATCATCAGCCAGCAATGCGGGCGCAGCACCGCCAGGTGGTCGGTGATGTTCTTGGCGTTGGATGGGCCGACGCCGATATTCACCAGAGTCACGCCGTGGCCATCGCTGGCTTGCAGGTGATAGGCGGGCATCTGGTAGCGGTGCCAGACCACGCCTGCGGCAATCGCCGAGGCCTCGCCGTGGTCCATGCTTTTGTCGATCACCACGTTGCCTGGCAATACCATGCGGATAAACCTTGGGTCGCTGCGCAGTTGTTCCAGGCCATGCAGGATGAACTGGTCAACGTAGCGGTGGTAGTTGGTCAGCAGGATCCAGGGTTGTACATGGCGCCAGTCGCTGCCGGTGTAGTGCACCAGGCGGCGCAGGGAAAAATCCACACGGGCCGCGTCGAACAGCGCCAGGGGCAGCGGGTCGGTGTTTTCCCAGTCGTAGAGGCCGTCGGCGATGCCATCGGTGGCAGCGGACAGGTCGGTACTGGGGAAGACCCGCGCCAGGGTCGCGGCGGTCACGCCGGAGCCGGCCAGTTCGTCGCCCTGCTCCACCACGTAGGGGTAAGGGATGTTCTGCTGGCTGACGCCCACTTCCACCGTCACGGTGAAATCGTGCATCAGCGGCACCAATTGTTCGAGCAAGTACTTACGGAACGCGGCCGGGTGGGTCACGGTGACGCTGTAGGTGCCGGGTAACTGGACCTTGGCATACGCCCGGGTGGTCTGGGGCACTTCGCCATGGCAGTGGTAGGTCAGGCGCAGTTCCGGGTAGCGAAACAGCGCGCGTTGTGCGGCGTCAGGCTCGATGCGGTCCTTGAGGTATTGCTTGAGGGCTTGGTTGAGCGCACCGGTAGCACGCTCATGCAGGGCCGCCAGCCGATCCACGGCCTCTTCGGCGGTTTTAACGACAACAAAAGCTTCGGTCACGGTAAGCATCCTGTGTTCTGGACTTGCAGGCCTTTATCTTGCCTGTATCCCGGCCTCACCGAAACACCAGGATTGGAATGCATTTTAAAATGTGGAGGGGAAAAGCCCTAATACCATGTAGGAGCGAGCTTACTCGCGAGCCCCCCATAGGCGCCGCGTTTATTCAGAAAGCACGCGTTATCGTTGACGTTTTTCGCGAGCAAGCTCGCTCCTACAGTTGACCGTGTTTATTCAAGGATATGGGGGGGTTGAGCGCGCGATTATGGCTGTTACATCCACTCCACGCGGCAAGGTGCCGTACACCCGACCGGACGATTCGCCCAGGCGGCTGGCGATAAACCCATCGCTGACGGCTGCATTCCCGGCCTCCAACAACAACTTGGCCTGCAACGCCACGGCGATATCCTCGGTCAACTGCCGTGCGCGGTACTGAATGTCCTGGGTGTCCATAAAAGCCGTCTTCAGTTGCTCGGTATGCCGCGTCAACAGCCGGTCGCCGTGCCCATCGCCCAGTTCGACAAACAGCGTCTCCAGCACACCCGGTTCTTTCGACAGTGCCCGCAGCACGTCCAGGCACTGCACGTTACCCGAGCCTTCCCACGTCGAGTTCACCGGCGCCTCACGGTACAGGCGCGGCAGGATGCTGTCCTCCACATACCCGGCGCCGCCCATGCATTCGGCGGCTTCATTGATCATCGCGGGCGCACGCTTGCAGATCCAATACTTGCCCACCGCCGTAACCAGCCGGGCGAACTTGGCTTCCTGCTCATTATCAAGATGATCCAGCGCGCGGCCCATGCGCAGGCTCAAGGCCAGGGCCGCTTCGCTTTCCAGGGCCAGGTCGGCCAAGACGTTTTGCATCAGCGGTTGTTCGCTAAGTAGGCGGCCGCCGACCAAACGATGTGCACAGTGATGGCTGGCCTGGGTCAGCGCCTGGCGCATCAACGCGCTGGAGCCGACCATGCAATCGAAGCGGGTCATGGCGACCATTTCGATGATGGTCGGTACGCCACGACCTTCTTCGCCGACCATCCAGGCCAGGGCGCCGCGAAACTCCACTTCGCTGGAGGCATTGGAGCAGTTGCCGAGTTTGTTTTTCAAACGCTGGATATAGAACTGGTTGTGCGTGTCATCCGGGCGCTGCCGGGGCAGCAGGAAACAGGTCAGGCCCTTGTCGGTCTGGGCCAGGGTCAGGAAGGCATCGCACATCGGCGCCGAGCAGAACCACTTGTGCCCCACCAGTTCGTAGGCCTGGCCGGGACCGCCTGCGCCAACCGGATAGGCGCGGGTGGTGTTGGCGCGCACGTCGGTGCCGCCCTGCTTCTCGGTCATGGCCATGCCGATGGTGGCGCCGGCCTTGTGGGCGATGCCAACGTTGCGCGGGTCATATTGGGTATTGAGGATCTTCGGCAACCAGAGGTCCGCCAGGTCCGGTTGCAAACGCAGGGCCGGGACGCAGGCAAAGGTCATGGTCAATGGGCAACCGGTGCCGGCTTCGGCCTGGCTGTGCAGGTAGGTCATCGCCGCACGCGCCACATGGGCACCGGATTGCGGATGAGCCCAGGGCAGCGACGGCAGGCCATGCTCGACAGCGGTGCGCATCAGCTCGTGATAGGCCGGGTGAAACTCCACCAGGTCAATACGGTGCCCGTAGCGGTCATGACTGCTGAACACCGGTTTGTTCTGGTTCGCCAGGAACCCGGCCGCCATCAACGGCCCGCCGGCCAGCGCACCGTAGGCGTCGATACGCGATTGCGCCCAGCCAGCGCCAAAGTGGCGCGACCATTCTTGCAGAGGCAGATCGATGCGATACAGGTTGGTGCCGTCCAGGGACGGTGGCTGGTTGGTGACGTCGTGGGTTTCAGCAAACTGATGCAGGTTCATGACGGGCCTCCTGGAAAAAGGCCACGTCGATTTCAGGCTGTCTGTAGGAGCGAGCTTGCTCGCTCCTACAAAAGGCACCGCTCGATTGAGGCCGGTTATTTCAGTTAAGCACTGACCTTACGCTCAAAAAAGTGGCATACCCGCCGAATGTTCGGCGCTTTCGCCCTCTGTCGCGCACGGCACATGGCGCTCCAGCACTGTCTGCAAGGCATCGAAACGCAGGGGTTTGGCCAGGCGATCGGTCATGCCGATGCCGAGGCAACGCTCACGTTCCGGCCCATCGGGCGAGCTACTCAGGGCGATCACCGGTAACTCACCGCAGCCGGGCAAAGCTCGAATCTGACAGCACAACGAGAAACCGCCCTCCGGCACGTCCAGCAGCACTGCATCAAAACGCTCACCTTGCAGTGCTGCCAGTGCAGCCGGGCCGTTATCCACGGTTTTAACCCGGTAGCCCAGTTTGAGCAGCATGCCACGCACCGCCAACTGGCCCACGCTGTTGTCGTCCACCAGCAGCACCTTGCATTCATGGGGCGAACGTTGGGCGTGGTGCCCCGGCGCGCGCTGCTTGGGTTGCGCAGGCGCAAGGCCGACGTCCACGTCCAACTGGAAGCGGCTGCCTTTGCGCGGCTCGGAATGATGGGTCAAGCGCCCGTCCTGCAGTTCAATCAACTGCCGGCAAATCGCCAAGCCAATGCCCAGGCCACCGTATTCGCGGGTCGTCGAGCCGTCGAGCTGGAAGAAACGCTGATACAGCGTGGCCTCGTCTAGAAAGGCAAAGCCGATACCGGTGTCGGTCACGATAAAGCTCAGGTGCAATTTGCCATCCGCTTGGGGCACACCGACCACACGCAAGCGCACAACGCCTATGTGGGTAAATTTGAACGCATTGTCCAACAGGCAATCCAGGCATTGGAGCAACTTGCCCGCATCGCCGATTACCCGGTCCGGCAGTTCATCCGCGACGTCAATGGAAAACTCCAGGCCCTTGGCTTGGGCACTGGCGGTAAACTGCTGGCGCAAAGTATCAAGCGCCCCCCGCAGGCTGAACACTTGGGGCTGCGACACCAGGCGGCCGGCCTGCAGTTCGGTCAGGGTGAGGATGCCGTTGACCATACGCATCATGTCCCGTGCCGAGCCAGCGGCGGTTTGTTGGTACTGCGCCAGGTCATCGGTCAGGGGGACGGTCTGCATCAACTCCAGAGAACCAATTACACCGTTCATCGGCGTGCGCAGTTCGTGGGTCAGGGTGGCAAGGAATTCATCTTTGAGGCGATTACTGCGGGCCAGCTGCTGGTTGAGCGCCTCGAGCTTCTGGCTGGCGTCGAAGAGGATTTGCGCCTGCTGCTCACGCATGCCGTTGATGCGGTCGGCCAAGGCCAGGGACAGTAGCGCCACTTCAATGGCCGAACCGATCTGGCTGGCATACATGGTCAGGAACACGTTAGGCAGGTAGCCCAGCACCATCAGGGTGTTGACCACCCCGCCAAGCAGGAACGCCGACCAGGCTATGATGAAGTAGCGTGCCATACGCTGCCCGCAGTACCAGGCCTTGATGGCGGCGACAAAGATGGTCACGGTAAATACCAGCGCCAGGCCCGTGGCCAGGCGCAGGGCCACCGCGTAGCTGGTCAGCAGCGCCAGCGCCATTACCAACCCACCACAGGCCGCCAGCGCCAGCAGCATCCGGTTGATCCAGCGACTGTGCTGCGCGGTATGCAGGAAGCTGCGGGCGAACAGGCTGCCGAACAACGCCGCCGAACCGATCAGGAACGGCACCGCCGCGTTCGCCCACCACGGGTTGTTGGGCCAGAAGTACTGCACCGCGACGCCGTTCACCGAGAGCTGGTACAAACCGAACGATGCGATATAGAGGATGTAATAAAGGTAGCTGGTGTCGCGCACGCTCAGATAGATGAACAGGTTGTAGATCAACATGCCCAGTAACACACCATAGATCGCCCCAAGCACATACAAGCGCAGCGGCTGTTCTTCCAGGTATGCCGTACCCGCCCATAACGTCAACGGCGCCTGGATCGAGCCCTGGCTTTGCAGGCGCAAGTAGAGGGTCTGTTGCTGGTCGGGCAGGAAGTTGAGCTTGAACAGATAGTTGCTCTGGCTCATCTCACGACTGGAAAACGGCAAGGCGCTGCCGGTGCGGGCGGTCAGCCGGTAGTAACCGGCGCTGTCGCTCTGGTAGAGGTCCAGGCGATTGAGCGGCGGGTAGGCCAGCTCCAGAAACCAGGCGCGTGGTGCACGGGGATCCTTGGCGGTGTAATGCAGGTTGACCTTGAGCCAGAACACCGAGCGCGAGTAACCGGCGTTGAGGGTGGCTTTGTCATGGGTCTTGAACTGGGCGGCGTAGGCGGGGGAGCTGACATCGGCGATGGTGAGGGTATCGGTGGGATCTTCGAGCACTTGCATGACCTGGCCAAGCGGCAGGCTTCGCGTGTCCGGGTTGAACTCGACGGCGCCGGCAAGCATTGGCAGCCCGCACAAGATAAAGATCAGCAAATAGCGCATAAAGCCCCAGCGTGGCCTGTCCGGCTGTGTCAAAAGCCCCCCATTCCTTTTGAGAAGACGTACACCGGCGATACAGTAAGTTGTTTGGATGCACTTTAGCATAGCCATTAAAGGCCATTGGACAGCATTGAAATATTTTTTTGAAAGGCTCTGGATCGAGGCTTTCAGCATTTAAACCGCAGGTTCGAGCCGCAGAAAAACGTCGTAACTGCGGGCAGACTTCAACCATCGCCAGACGGCCACGCAAAAAGCGTTTGGTGGTAAGCTCGCGCACCATGAATATCTACAGCTCTCGCCCCGTTGTCCTCTGTCTCTCCGGCCACGACCCCAGTGGTGGCGCCGGCCTGCAGGCAGATATCGAAGCCCTGCTCGCCCAGGGCTGCCACGCCGCTGCGGCCGTCACCGCCCTGACCGTGCAGAATACGGTCAATGTCAGTGACTTCCGCGTGCTTGACCGCGAGTGGGTCATGGCCCAGGCCAATGCCGTGCTCAGCGACTCCGAAGTGGCGGCAGTCAAGCTGGGCATGCTCGGCTCCACCGCGATGGTCGACACCGTGGTCGAACTGCTGCAGGCGCACCCGCATCTGCCGGTGGTCTGCGATCCGGTGCTGCGCGCCGGCGGTGGCGGTAGCCTGGGCAAGGATGAAGTCGGCTACGCAATGCGCGAGCGGCTGTTGCCACTGTCGTTGATCGCCACGCCCAACCTGCCGGAAGCGCGCATCCTGGCCGAATTACCCGACGGTACTGCCGATGAATGTGCCGAGAAACTGTTGCCGTACATCAAGCACCTGCTGATCACCGGTGGCCATGGCGACGAGCACGAAGTGCACAACCGCCTGTACAGCCGCGACGGCACGCGCCGCATCTTTACCTGCCAGCGCTTGCCTGGCAGCTATCACGGCTCGGGTTGCACCTTGGCCAGTGCATTGGCCGGCCGCATCGCCCAGGGTGAAGGCTTGGCCAGCGCCGTGCAATCGGCCCTCAACTACACCTGGCGCGCTCTGCGTGACGCCGAGCAACTCGGCCAGGGCCAGTTCGTGCCGCGCCGGTTGCCGCTGGATTTCTGCTCGTAACCTATCGCCTGTCACAGCAAGGGGCTTGCCCGATGAAACTACGTGGCCTTTACGCCATTACCGACAGCCAGCTCTTGGCCGGCAAGTTCCTCGCCTACGTCGAGGCTGCGCTGGACGGTGGCGTGACCTTGTTGCAGTACCGTGACAAAAGCAGCGACGAAGCGCGGCGCCTGCGTGAGGCAGAGAAACTGCACGAATTGTGTTCCCGCTATAAGACCCAACTGATCATCAACGACGATGCCGAGCTGGCGGCGCGCCTGGGCGTTGGTGTGCACTTGGGCCAGACCGACGGCCCACTGACCCCGGCCCGTGCACTACTGGGCTCCAAGGCGATCATCGGCGCCACCTGCCATGACCAGATCGAACTGGCCGAACAGGCCGCCAGGGAAGGCGCCAGCTATGTCGCCTTCGGGCGCTTCTTCAATTCCACGACCAAACCCGGCGCACCTGCCGCCACCCTTGAAATGCTGGCCCAGGCCCGCACGCGCTTGCAGTTGCCGATCTGCGTGATCGGCGGCGTCACCCTGGACAACGCCGAACCGTTGGTAGCCCACGGCGCCGACCTGCTGGCGGTGGTGCACGGCCTGTTCGGTGCCGACAGCACCCAGGACGTCACGCGCCGCGCCCGCGCCTTCAACGACCTTCTTAAATATTCAGCTTAGAGAGCCCGATCATGTCCCGTTCCGAAACCCTGTTTGCCAATGCCCAGAAACACATTCCCGGCGGTGTGAACTCCCCCGTACGTGCGTTCAAGAGCGTGGGCGGCACGCCGTTGTTCTTCAAGCATGCCGAAGGCGCCTACGTCACCGACGAAGATGACAAGCGCTATGTTGATTACGTCGGCTCCTGGGGCCCGATGATCCTCGGCCACAGCCACCCGGACGTACTGGACGCAGTGCGCCAGCAGCTGCAACACGGCCTGTCCTATGGCGCGCCGACCGCCATGGAAACCGAGATGGCCGACCTGGTCTGCGCGATCGTCCCTTCGATGGAAATGGTGCGCATGGTCAGCTCCGGCACCGAGGCCACCATGAGCGCCATCCGCCTGGCCCGGGGGTTCACCGGCCGCGACAACATCATCAAGTTCGAAGGCTGCTACCACGGCCATTCCGACAGCCTGCTGGTGAAAGCCGGCTCCGGCGCGCTGACCCAGGGCGTGCCCAACTCTGCCGGTGTGCCGGCAGCCTTCGCCAAGCACACCCTGACCCTGCCGTTCAACGACATCGCCGCCGTCGAGCAGATGCTCAGCGAAGTCGGCCAGGACGTGGCGTGCATCATCGTCGAGCCGGTTGCCGGCAATATGAACTGCGTACCGCCGGCCCCGGGTTTCCTCGAGGGTCTGCGCGAGCAGTGCGACAAGCACGGCGTGGTGCTGATCTTCGACGAAGTGATGACCGGTTTCCGTGTCGCCCTCGGCGGCGCCCAGGCGCATTACGGCATTACGCCGGACCTGAGCACCTTCGGCAAGATCATCGGTGGCGGCATGCCGGTAGGCTGCTTCGGCGGCAAGCGCGAAATCATGCAGCACATCGCTCCCCTGGGCCCTGTGTACCAGGCCGGTACCTTGTCGGGTAACCCGCTGGCGATGGCCGCCGGCCTGACCACCCTGCGCCTGATCAGCCGCCCGGGCTTCCACGCCGAGCTGACCGACTACACCACCCGCCTGCTTGATGGCCTGCAACAACGCGCCGATGCCGCCGGTATCCCGTTTGTCACCACCCAGGCTGGCGGCATGTTCGGCCTGTACTTCAGCGGTGCCGACGAGATCGTCACCTTTGATGACGTGATGGGCAGCGATGCCGACCTGTTCAAGCGCTTCTTCCACCTGATGCTGGAAGGCGGCGTGTATCTGGCGCCGAGTGCCTTCGAAGCCGGGTTCACCTCGATTGCACATGGCGAAGCCGAGCTGAAACTGACCCTCGATGCTGCCGAACGCGCCTTCGCGGCCCTGAAATAAGTGACGGCACGCTCTGACGTTGCCCCTGGCAGCGTCAGATTTGCTACCTTGCCTACAGATATTTCCTGCATTTTTCGAGAATTGTCCTGCAAACCGGCAGATAACTTGCCCAAGCAGCAGAAAAACGAGTAAAGACTTTGTAAGCAGGTGCCTGCTTATTTCATAATGCGCGCTGATTGGACTCCCCCGAGGGTCCGCGTGCCCCGTCAGAGGTAAGTCGATTCCCATGAAACGCACCGGCCGCACCCTGGTTCTGGGCTGCCTGTTGCTCCTTCAGCCGCTGCTGGCACATGCCCAGGCAGGCGGCAACTCGTTGTTAATCCCAGCGATGGGTCGTTGCACCCTCAATACCCAGCCAGACAGCCAGGCCGAAGCGCTGAGCGCGTGCCAGAAACAGGCTGATGACGGGGATGCGCAGGCGCAATACGAGTTGGGCGAGTTCTTCCATGACAGCAAGAACCCGGCCGTCGACCTCAACAAAGCGTTGAGCTACTTCGAGAAAGCCTCGTTGCAGGGTCATGCCCAGGCGCAATTCCAGCTGGGTAAGATGTTCTTCCGCGGCGAAGGCGTGCCGGCCAATAACGTCCAGGCGTACATCGTGCTGAAAATGGCTGCGGTCAACGGCGCCGAAGACGCACTGGATACTGCCGACGAAGTCGCCGAGCACATGCAACGCGATGAACTGGAAGTGGCCACCCAGGTGCTGGGGCAGATTTTCCGCAATTACCTGCAGGAACTGCAGAGTGCCGATGGGCGCTCGCCCTTCTCACCCCTGCCCTGAATTCTCAGCGTTTTTGATGGCCTCTTCGCGAGCAAGCCCGCTCCCAGATTCGACCGCGTTTCAAATTTGAAATGCCGTCAGTGTGGGCGCGGGCTTGTTCGCGAAGGGCGCGACGCGGTTTAACGCCCTACTTCTCAGGCATCGGCATCGGAAACGGCATGACATTACTCGTGCCCCGTGCCTCGCTGATCTTCGGAGTACCCAGGCGTTCGACTTCATCGATGCGCACAATAGAATGCATCGGCACGAAACTGCGCACCACGCCCTCGAACTGGGCCTTGAGCTTTTCTTCGCCCGGGTCGACGACCAACTGGGTGCGCTCGCCAAAGACGAATTCTTCCACTTCCAGGAAGCCCCACAGATCACTTTGATAGATCTGCTTGGCGTACATTTCGAACACCTGGCCCTGGTTGAGGAAAATCACCTTGTAGATTGGAGCTTCACGTTTGGTCATGGTGGGCGCGGAACACATGGGGATATAAAAGAGGGCGCGAACTATAGCATGGCACCCGATGCACAGCGCTAGGAACCGATGGGCATGCCCCCTATAATGCGCGGTTCTTTACCACCAGTTGACGATTCCCATGGCCAAGAAGCTTTATATCGAAACCCACGGTTGCCAGATGAACGAGTACGACAGCTCGCGCATGGTCGACCTGCTGGGCGAACACCAGGCCTTGGAAGTCACCGCCCGCGCCGAAGATGCCGACGTGATCCTGCTCAATACCTGCTCGATCCGCGAGCGGGCCCAGGACCGTGTGTACTCCCAGCTGGGCCGCTGGCGCGAACTGAAACTGGCCAACCCGGACATGGTGATCGCCGTCGGCGGTTGCGTGGCCAGCCAGGAAGGCGCCGCGATCCGCGATCGTGCTCCCTATGTCGACGTGGTTTTCGGCCCGCAAACCCTGCACCGCCTACCTGACATGATCGACGCCGCACGCATCACCAAGCTGCCCCAGGTGGACGTGTCGTTCCCGGAGATCGAAAAATTCGACCATCTGCCCGAACCGCGCATCGACGGGCCGAGCGCCTACGTGTCGGTGATGGAGGGCTGCAGCAAGTACTGCACCTTCTGTGTGGTGCCCTACACCCGCGGTGAAGAAGTCAGCCGGCCGTTTGACGACGTACTGTCGGAAATCATCCACCTGGCTGAAAACGGCGTGCGTGAAGTGACCCTGCTCGGCCAGAACGTCAACGGCTACCGTGGCCTGACCCACGACGGGCGGCTGGCCGACCTGGCGGAATTGATCCGCGTGGTCGCCGCCGTCGATGGCATCGAACGTATCCGCTACACCACTTCGCACCCGCTGGAATTCTCCGACAGCCTGATCCAGGCCCACGCCGAAGTGCCGGAGTTGGTCAAGCACCTGCACTTGCCGGTGCAATCGGGCTCGGACCGCATCCTGTCGGCGATGAAGCGCAACCACACGGCGCTGGAATACAAATCCAAGCTGCGCAAGTTGCGCGCTGCGGTACCGGGCATTTGCATCAGTTCGGACTTTATCGTTGGCTTCCCGGGTGAAACCGAGAAAGATTTCCAACAGACCATGAAGCTTATTGAAGACGTCGGTTTCGACTTCTCCTACTCGTTCGTCTACAGCCAACGCCCCGGCACACCGGCGGCCGACCTGCTGGACGAAACCCCGGAAGCGCTGAAAAAAGAGCGCCTGAACGCGCTGCAACATCGCCTCAACCAACAGGGTTTCGAGATCAGCCGACAAATGGTCGGTTCGATCCAGCGCATCCTGGTCACCGATTACTCGAAAAAGGACCCGGGTGAATTGCAGGGCCGTACCGAGAACAACCGCATCGTCAACTTCCGCTGCGACAACCCAACCCTGATCGGCCAGTTTGCCGATGTGCATATCGATGCGGCGCAGCCACACTCGTTGCGCGGCTCGCTGATCAACTGATCTCGCGGACCGGATGAAGATCAAAATGTGGGAGCGGGCTTGCTCGCGAATGCAGTGTGTCAGCCAATATAAATATCGAATGTACTGGCGCATTCGCGAGCAAGCCCGCTCCCACATGGGATCTGCGCCACATTCAGTCTATTTAAGTGCTTTCGCACACCGGCGCCTGGCGTTATTCTCTCTCTCACCTCATCAGCCAAAGGGCGGCTAAAAGCAACCTTGAACGCACCCATAGCAGAACCCCATCGTTTTCTCCTCGAGCCTTTTGAGGCTCGCCGTTTCGCCAACCTGTGCGGACAGTTCGACGAGCACCTGCGCCTGATCGAACAACGCCTGAGCATCGAGATCCGCAACCGCGGCAATCAGTTCGAACTCATTGGTGAACCTCAACACACCACGTCTGCAGAAAACCTGCTGCGTCGCCTCTACCGCGAGACCAAGGGCAGTGAACTGTCGCCGGAAACGGTGCACCTGTACCTGCAGGAGTCCGCCGTGGAAGACCTGGCCAACAACCCGGTGGCCGAAGCCAGCGTGGCCCTGCGTACCAAAAAAGGCATGATTCGCCCACGCGGCTTGAATCAGCAGAAGTACGTCAAGGAAATCCTCGGCAACGACATCAACTTCGGCATCGGTCCAGCAGGTACCGGCAAGACCTACCTGGCCGTGGCCTGTGCGGTCGATGCCCTGGAGCGCGAGCAGGTGCGACGCATCCTGCTGGTACGCCCGGCGGTCGAGGCCGGCGAAAAGCTTGGTTTCCTGCCCGGCGACCTGGCCCAGAAGATCGACCCATACCTGCGCCCGCTCTACGACGCACTCTACGAGATGCTCGGCTTTGAATATGTCGCCAAGCTGATCGAGCGCCAGGTGATCGAGATCGCCCCGCTGGCCTACATGCGTGGCCGTACGCTGAACAACAGCTTCATCATCCTCGACGAAAGCCAGAATACTACGGTCGAGCAGATGAAGATGTTCCTCACCCGCATCGGTTTCGGTTCCACCGCCGTGATCACTGGTGACGTCACCCAGGTCGACCTGCCCAAGGGCACCAAGTCCGGGCTGGCGCAGGTGATCGAGGTGCTCAAGGACGTGCCGGGCATCAGCTTTACGCACTTCATGCCCAAGGACGTGGTGCGCCATCCGCTGGTGCAGCGCATTGTCGAGGCCTATGAGCGCTTCGACCACAAGGACGACGCTCCGGCCAAGGACGTTCACCGCGATGCTTGAGCTAGACCTGCAGCTGGCCACCGAAGCGCCCGCCCCCAGCGAAGCCCAGTTCCGCGAGTGGTGCGCCCTGGCCCTGCGCCAGCGCAGCGCCGACTCGGAACTGACCATTCGCCTGGTGGACGAGCCCGAAGGCCGCGAGCTGAACCATACCTGGCGCCAGAAAGACTACGCGACCAACGTGCTGTCCTTCCCTGCCGACGTACCCGACGAGCTGCTGGATATCCCGTTGCTGGGCGACCTGGTGATCTGCGTCGAAGTGGTCGAGCGCGAGGCGAAGGAACAAGGTAAGGAACTTGAGGCCCATTGGGCCCATCTAGTCATCCACGGCTGCTTGCATCTCTTGGGCTACGACCATATAGACGATGACGAAGCCGAGGAAATGGAAGCACTGGAACGAACGTTGCTTGCCGAACTGGGTCATCGCGACCCGTACGCAGACGACGAAAGCTGATCAACACTCAACTGTCATATCAAAGGATTTAGAGTAATCGCTATGAGCGAAGACCGATCGAGCAATGGGCAGAAGTCATGGCTGGGTAAACTGACCCAGGCTTTTGCCCACGAGCCGAAGAACCGCCAGGAGCTGCTGGAGCTGCTGCGCGAGGCCCACCAGAACAAGTTGCTGGACAGCGAAGCGCTGGCCATCGTCGAAGGCGCCATCCAGGTGGCTGACCTGCAAGTACGGGACATCATGGTCCCGCGTTCGCAGATGATCAGCATCAAGGCGACCCAGACCCCACGGGAATTCCTCCCGGCCGTGATCGACTCGGCGCACTCGCGCTACCCGGTGATCGGTGAAAGCCATGACGACGTCATGGGTGTCCTGCTGGCCAAGGACCTGCTGCCGCTGATCCTCAAGGAAAATGGCGACAGCTTCAACATCAAGGACCTGCTGCGTCCGGCCACCTTCGTGCCTGAATCCAAGCGCCTGAATGTGCTGCTGCGTGAATTCCGCGCCAACCACAATCACATGGCCATTGTGATCGACGAATACGGCGGCGTGGCGGGCCTGGTGACCATCGAGGACGTACTGGAACAGATCGTCGGCGACATCGAAGACGAGCATGACGTCGAAGAAGACAGCTACATCAAGCCGCTGCCCAGCGGTGACTTCCTGGTCAAGGCGCTGACACCCATCGAGAACTTCAACGAGTTTTTCGACAGCGAATTCTCCGACGACGAGTTCGACACGGTCGGCGGTCTGGTGATGAGTGCGTTCGGGCATCTGCCCAAGCGTAACGAAACTACCGAGATTGGCGCCTATCGCTTCCGCATCCTGAATGCCGATAGTCGTCGTATCCATCTGATCCGTTTGACACCTATTGCCCGCTAAGGAATGACATGCAGCGCCTGAACCGCCCCGGCTGGCCCGGTAACCTGCTGGCCGTGGTAGCCGGCGCCCTCACTACCCTGGCGCTGGCGCCCTTCGATATCTGGCCTCTGGCGCTGGTGGCGGTCGGCCTGTTCTATATCGGCCTGCGCGAACTGACGCCCCGCCAGGCCCTGGGCCGCGGCTGGTGCTTCGGCTTCGGCCTGTTTGGCGCCGGTACCAGCTGGATCTACTACAGTATCCACCACTTCGGCGGCGCTTCGGTGCTGCTGGCGGGGTTCCTGATGCTGCTGTTCACCGCCGCCATTGCCTGGTTCTTCGCCCTGCCAGCCTGGTTATGGGCGCGCTGGCTGCGCCGCAATGAGGCGCCATTGGCGGATGCCCTGACCTTCGCGGCACTATGGGTCGGCCAGGAGGCGTTTCGTGGCTGGTTCCTCACCGGTTTCCCGTGGTTGTACTCCGGCTACAGCCAACTCGACGGCCCGCTGACCGGCCTGGCGCCGTTGGGCGGGATGTGGCTGATTTCCTTCGCCCTGGCACTGACTGCCGCGCTGCTGTGCAACCTGCCGCGTCTGTTGGCGAGCAAGCGCAATGCCTTCATCGGCGCGGGCCTGGTGTTGCTGGTGACCCCCTGGGCCATCGGCCTGGCCCTCAAGCATCACGCCTGGACCTCGCCTTCGGGCGCCCCGTTGAGCGTGGCCGCGATCCAGGGCAACGTCGAACAAAGCATGAAGTGGGACCCCGAGCAGCTCAATGCCCAACTGGCGCTGTACCGCGACATGAGCCTGAGCTCCAAGCGGGTCGACCTGCTGGTATGGCCGGAAACCGCGGTGCCTGTGCTCAAGGAGTCCGTCGAGGGCTATTTGGGGATGATGGGCAAGTTTGCCGCCGACCGGAATACCGCGCTGATCACCGGCGTGCCGATTCGCCAGGAAGTGCACCACCAGAAGCGCTACTTCAACGGTATCACCGTGGTCGGTGAAGGTGACGGCACGTACCTGAAGCAAAAGCTGGTGCCGTTTGGCGAGTACGTGCCGTTGCAGGATATGCTGCGCGGGCTGATTGCCTTCTTCGACCTGCCGATGTCCGATTTCGCCCGCGGCCCGTCAGACCAGGCCATGCTCCAGGCCAAGGGTTATCAGATTGCGCCGTTCATTTGCTATGAAGTGGTGTACCCGGAGTTCGCTGCCGGCCTGTCGGCCCAGAGCGACCTGCTGCTGACCATCAGCAACGACACCTGGTTCGGCCGCTCCATTGGCCCATTGCAGCACCTGCAAATGGCGCAGATGCGAGCACTGGAAGCCGGGCGCTGGATGATCCGCGCCACCAATAACGGCGTGACCGGGCTGATCAACCCGTTCGGGCAGATCACCGCACAGATCCCGCAATTCGAGCGTGGCATTCTCTACGGCGAAGTGGTGCCGATGCATAACCTCACGCCGTACCTGCAATGGCGTTCGTGGCCGTTGATTATTGTGTGCCTGGGGTTGTTTGGCTGGGCCCTGCTGGCTGGCCGGATGTCCAAAACCGTCTAACCGGACAAATACCAAACAAATGTGGGAGGGGGCTTGCTCCCGTTAGCGGAGTGTCAGTATCAGATGTACTGACTGACACACTGCTATCGGGAGCAAGCCCCCTCCCACATTTTTATCCTACGGTGTTACTGATAAAACACCCGATACCCAACCTGCCCCACCGCCTCATTGATCAACTGCCCGCTCTGCCACACCGCCTTGACCTCCGGCATCCAGCCGCCGAGCGGTCGGCCATGGTCCACGCCCAGAAAGCCCACCGGTCCGGGCACCACAGTGAAGCCAGCCTTCTCAAAACTCCATACCGAACGCGGCATGTGCCAGGCTTGAGTCACTACCACCACACGCTTGATGCCTTGGGGCAACAGAATCTCGGCGCTCATCTGGGCGTTCTCCCAAGTGGTGCGGCTACGCTCTTCTTTCCAGCGTACGCTGACACCGAAATCATCCTGCATCGACACAGCCATCAGTTCAGCTTCACTGGGTGGCGTGCCGTAGTGCAAACCGCCACTGGTCAGCACTGGCAACCCGGACGCTTTCGCCAATCGCGCCGCATAACGCTCACGATCCAAGCCAATGCCGGTGGGCTGGTCGCTGCCCCAGGCAATATCCCCACGCTCACGCCCAGAGCCCAGCACCACAATTGCATCGGCCCGCTGGGCCAGGGTGGCCCACTCTTCGCGAGCCAAAGGCGGTTCAGTCTCGAGGGCACGGGCGCCCCATTGCACCATTACCGGCAGGCTGATCAACCACATCCCGCCCAGTCCGAGGGCAAAGCATAATCCGGCCAGGCGCGGGCGACTGCGACGAAACCACCAGGCAAGTGCCAACAACAGCAAAAAGATACCGGGCGGCAACAACAATTGTTTAATGAAATAGCGAAAAGGCATCGGGCATCTCCAAAGATGCCCGAAGCCTAGATGCAACGGGGTTGAGCGACAATCTTTACCAGCCTGCTTGGAGAAAATTAACGGATAGCACTGTGCTTCACTTGCACCGTACGGACCGGGATTTTTCCGGGCCGCGACCGGCCGCCAGATCCTTCAGCCAGACAACCTTGGCCGAACGAGGAGGCTCTTGGGCTGGCGGGGAGGCCTGCCCATGAGAGGCGCGGTGGTGATTCAACTCCAGGTAGTTCTTGATCAGTTCAAGTTCCGCCTGGCTCAAGCCTCGCAACTCCAGCTCCAGAGGCCGTTCACCACGCAATCGGCCTGCGGTTCTTGCGGCATCCAATGCCCGACCCAAACGGTCGATCAGTCCCTCATACAACTGCGGTTTCGTTAAAGTTCGCTGCGATTCAACCATCCCCTCACCTCATTGAAGAAATACTTGCTCCCCACTAAACAGCGTAGCCCCCGTTGCTGTGCCTGCCCGCTGCCGCGACAGACGGCCCTTGCCGCGCAATCAGGGTTTCCCTCGATAGAGTGGGGTCATGTATGCTACGGCGCTTCCTGTAACTCCACTTCCCGCAGGGTTTGGGCATGGACGCGCCGCTTCTTGGTGTCGAACAACCCGGACAGTGCACCGAAGAGGATTAGGCCACCCCTATCCAGTTCAAAAGTAGCCATGCACGAACAATATCAGCCCCGTGAAATAGAAAATGCCGCCCAAACCTTCTGGGACGAGCAGAAGTCCTTTGAAGTCAGTGAACAGCCAGGCAAGGAGACTTACTACTGCCTGTCGATGTTCCCTTACCCCAGCGGCAAGCTACACATGGGGCACGTGCGTAACTACACCATCGGCGACGTGATTTCCCGCTACCAGCGCATGCTCGGCAAGAACGTCCTGCAACCCATGGGGTGGGACGCCTTCGGCATGCCGGCGGAAAACGCCGCGATGAAAAACAACGTGGCGCCCGCCAAGTGGACCTACGAAAACATCGCCTACATGAAGACCCAGCTGCGCAGCCTGGGCCTGGCAGTGGACTGGTCTCGCGAAGTGACCACCTGCAAGCCGGACTACTACCGCTGGGAACAATGGCTGTTCACTCGCCTGTTCGAAAAAGGCGTGATCTATAAAAAGAGCGGTACCGTGAACTGGGACCCGATCGACCAGACCGTACTGGCCAACGAGCAGGTCATAGACGGCCGCGGCTGGCGCTCCGGCGCGCTGATCGAAAAGCGCGAAATCCCGATGTACTATTTCAAGATCACCGCCTACGCCGATGAACTCTTGTCGAGCCTCGATGACTTGCCGGGCTGGCCTGAACAGGTCAAGACCATGCAACGCAACTGGATCGGCAAATCCAAGGGCATGGAAGTACAGTTCCCGTACAACGTCGATTCCATCGGCGAAGCCGGTGCACTGAAAGTCTTCACCACCCGTCCGGATACCCTGATGGGCGCGACCTACGTCGCCGTGGCCGCCGAACACCCGCTGGCCACCCAGGCCGCACAGAACAACCCTGAGCTGCAGGCGTTCATCGCCGAATGCAAAGGCGGCAGCGTGGCCGAAGCCGACGTCGCCACCCAGGAGAAAAAAGGCCTGCCGACCGGACTGTTCGTCGAACACCCGCTGACGGGCGACAAACTGCCGGTATGGGTCGCCAACTACGTGCTGATGCACTACGGCGATGGCGCTGTCATGGCGGTCCCGGCTCACGACGAGCGCGACTTCGAATTCGCCACCAAGTACAACCTGCCGATCAAGTCCGTGGTGCGCACCAGCTCGGGCGACACCAACCCGGCCCCCTGGCAGGACGCCTACGGCGAGCACGGCACCCTGATCAATTCCGGCGAGTTCGACGGTTTGGACTTCCAAGGCGCCTTCGACGCCATCGAAGTCGCGCTGATCAAGAAAAACCTCGGTGCCTCGCGCACCCAGTTCCGCCTGCGCGACTGGGGCATCAGCCGCCAGCGCTACTGGGGCTGCCCGATCCCGATCATCCACTGTGAGACCTGCGGCGACGTGCCGGTGCCGGAAGACCAACTGCCGGTCGTCCTGCCGGAAGACGTCGTGCCGGACGGCGCTGGCTCGCCGCTGGCGCGCATGCCGCAGTTCTACGAGTGCAGCTGCCCGAAATGCGGCGCACCGGCCAAGCGTGAAACCGACACCATGGACACCTTTGTCGAGTCCTCGTGGTACTACGCCCGCTACGCCTCGCCGCACTATGAAGGCGGCCTGGTGCAAAAAACCGCAGCCGACCATTGGTTGCCGGTTGACCAGTACATCGGCGGCATCGAACACGCCATTCTCCACCTGCTGTATGCGCGTTTCTTCCACAAGCTGATGCGCGACGAAGGCCTGGTGAGTTCCGATGAGCCGTTCAAGAACCTGCTGACCCAGGGCATGGTGATCGCCGAGACCTACTACCGCCGTGAAGCCAATGGTGCCTACACCTGGTTCAACCCGGCGGATGTCGAGCTCGAGCGTGACAGCAAGGCCAAGGTGATCAGTGCCAAGCTGAAATCCGACGGTCTGCCGGTGGAAATCGGTGGCACCGAGAAGATGGCCAAGTCGAAGAACAACGGTGTCGACCCGCAGTCGATGATCGACCAGTTCGGCGCCGACACCTGCCGCCTGTTCATGATGTTCGCCTCGCCGCCTGACATGAGCGCCGAATGGTCCGACTCCGGCGTCGAAGGCTCGCACCGCTTCCTCAAGCGCGTCTGGCGCCTGGCCCATGCCCATGTCAGCCAAGGCTTGCCGGGCAAGCTGGACGTCGCGGCCTTGAACGACGAGCAGAAAGCCATTCGTCGCAGCACCCACCTGGCCATCCGCCAGGCCAGCCAGGACGTAGGGCAGCACCACAAGTTCAACACCGCCATCGCCCAGGTGATGACGCTGATGAACGTGCTGGAAAAAGCCCCGCAGGCTACAGAACTTGACCGCGCGCTGATCCAGGAAGGCCTGGAAACAGTTACTCTGTTGCTCGCACCGATCACGCCGCACATCAGCCATGAACTGTGGAGCCGTTTGGGCCACAGCGGCGCCGTAATCGATGCCGCCTGGCCAGTGCAGGATGACAGCGCCCTGGTACAGGACACGCTGCAATTGGTCATCCAGGTCAACGGTAAACTGCGCGGCCAGATCGATATGCCGGCCAGCGCCAGCCGTGAAGAGGTTGAGGCCGCTGCACGTATCAACGAGAACGTGCTGCGCTTTACCGAAGGCCTGACGATCCGCAAAGTGATCGTGGTGCCCGGCAAACTGGTCAACATCGTCGCCAGCTAAATCGGATCGGGCGCGGGGCTTGGGCCCTGTGCCGAACTAAACCTTTAGGGCCTCGATATGGCCCACATGGTTTCAAGGGGAGCAACAAAATGATCAAACGCAATCTGCTGGTTATGGGCCTTGCCGTGCTGTTAAGCGCTTGCGGCTTCCAGCTGCGCGGCACCGGCACCAATGAGTTGTCGCTCAAGGAACTCGACCTCACCGCTCGCAACGCCTATGGCGAGACCGTGACCCAACTGCGCCAGACCCTGGAAAACAGCGGCGTGCACGTGTACAACGGCGCGACCTACAAACTGATCCTGACGGATGAGAAAGAAACCCAGCGCAATATCAGCTACGCCAGCGCCGGCCGTGCGTCAGACGTCGAGTTGAACACTGCGCTCCTCTTCGAAGTACAAGGTCGCGACAACTTGCCGCTGATGGGTGACAAGATCCAGGTGCAGAAAGTGGTGAGCCACGATGGCAATAACCTGGTGGGTTCGGACTCCGAGACTATTCAGGTGCGCAAGGAAATGCGTCGTGAGCTGATCCAGCGCATGATGACTCGCCTGCAAATGCTCACCCCGGAAAAGCTGGCTGCCCTGCAGCAAACCGCCGACAACAAGGCCAAGGCTGACGCCGATGCCCTGAAAGCCGCGCAAGAGTATGAAGACAACACGCCGAAACAATCGCCTGTTGAAGTTCCAGTCGAGTAAGCCAGGCGGGGCGCCCCCGGCGCCCCGTTCGACCCGCCTATGAAACTTGCCCCCGCCCAACTCGCCAAGCACCTGCAAGGTGGCCTCGCGCCTGTCTATATTGTCAGCGGCGATGACCCGTTGCTGTGCCAGGAAGCGGCCGACGCTATCCGCACCGCCGCACGTCAGCAAGGCTTCGATGAACGCCAGGTCTTCAGCGCCGACGCCAGTTTCGACTGGGGTACATTGCTGCAGGCCGGCGCCAGCATGTCGTTGTTTGCCGAAAAGCGCCTGCTGGAACTGCGCCTGCCCTCGGGCAAGCCGGGCGACAAAGGTGCGGCAGCGTTGATGGAATACTGCTCGCGCCCTGCCGAAGACACGATCTTGCTGGTCAGCCTGCCCAAGCTTGACGGCAGCGCACAGAAAACCAAGTGGGGCAAGGCGTTGGTAGAAGGCCCACAGACCCAGTTCATCCAGATCTGGCCAGTGGACAGCAACCAGTTACCGCAGTGGATTCGTCAGCGCTTGTCACAATCGGGGCTGGCGGCGACACAAGATGCCGTAGAGCTGATTGCTGCCCGGGTCGAGGGCAACCTGCTTGCCGCCGCCCAGGAGATCGAAAAGCTCAAGCTGATGGCCGAGGATGGGCAGATCACTGTCGAAACCGTACAAGGCGCAGTCGCTGACAGCGCTCGCTTTGATGTGTTCGGCCTGGTGGATGCGATCCTCAACGGCGAGCCCGCCCACGCCCTGCGCATGCTCGAAGGCCTGCGTGGCGAAGGGGTGGAACCGCCCGTGATTCTCTGGGCCCTGGCTCGGGAGTTGCGGGTACTGGCGAACATTGCCCTGCAATACAGCCAGGGCACACCCCTGGACAAATGTTTCAGCCAGGCCAGGCCTCCGGTGTGGGACAAGCGCAAGCCCCTGATGAGCAAAGCCCTGCAACGGCACTCGGCGCAACGCTGGGCGCAACTGTTGCTGGAAGCCCAGCGCATCGACGCACAGATCAAGGGCCAGGCGGCCGGCTCGCCGTGGATGAGCCTGAGCCGTCTGTCGCTGTTGATGGCCGGCCAGCGCCTCACCCTGCCCGCCGAATAATCCTCACTTAAACACACCATAGATCCAATGTGGGGGCTTGCTCCCGATTGCAGTGCATCAGTCGACATTTTCAGTGGCTGACACACCGCTATCGGGAGCAAGCCCCCTCCCACATTTGACCGCGTACCTTTCCTACATGTCGTCAGGCTTTACAGCCGGGCAACTTCGGCAGATGATTTGCACCGCTCCATTCCACACCCTAGCGAGAGAACCATCATGAGCAAAAAGCCATCCAAGCATGGCCCCAACAAGGCCAAATCCATCATCGCCCAGCCCTTGTTCCGCAGCCGCCAGGAACGCGCCGGCAAGGGCAAAGGCAGCTACCGCCGCGAAGCCTTCCAGTCTAATAGCTGGGAGGCTTCTTACTTTCTGGCTGCCTGAAGGCAAGCGCCCCTCTGGCATGATAAGGTCTATACCTGATTTGTAACCCCCTGGACCTGTGCATGCCCTCTAGCCTTTCCCGTCGTTGGCACCTTCGCCAATTGATCGCTGCCTCCAGCCTCATTCTGCTCGTCGCCTGTGCGGAAAAACCTACCGCCGCGGACGCGCAACCCCTGCCCAAGCTCCAGACCGCACCGGCCATCGCGCCTGCCGTGGTTGCCCCGCTGGCGGTAGACAATCTCGCTATCCAACCGACCCAGACCTTTGCCGAATGGCAGGCTGGCTTTCGTGCGCAAGCCCTGCAGGCGGGGATCACAGCCGACGTCTTCGATAACGCCTTTGCCGGCGTCACCCCTGATATGGCGGTGATTCGCGCCGACCGCAGCCAGCCGGAGTTTTCCCGCCCAGTGTGGGAATACCTCGATGGCGCCCTGTCACCGGTGCGAGTGCGTAATGGTCAGGCGCTGTTGGTCAAGTACGCCGATATCCTGCAAAGCATTGAGCAGCGCTATGGTGTCGACCGCCAGGCGCTGGTCTCGGTGTGGGGCATGGAGAGCAACTTCGGCGCGTTCCAGGGCAACAACTCGGTGATCCGCTCCCTCGCCACCCTGGCCTACGAAGGCCGTCGCCCGGCCTTTGCCCAGGCGCAACTGCTGGCGGCACTGCAGATCATCCAGCATGGCGATATTCAGGCCGACCAGATGAAAGGCTCATGGGCCGGTGCAATGGGCCAAACCCAGTTTATCCCGACCACCTATAACACCCATGCCGTGGACTTCGACGGTGACGGTCGCCGTGATATCTGGAACAGCCCGTCCGACGCCCTCGCCTCCACTGCGCATTACCTGCAAAGCTCCGGCTGGCAGAAAGGCCAACCTTGGGGTGTAGAAGTGCAGCCGCTTCCCTCGGGCTTCGATTACAGCCTGGCCGATGGTGGCGTGCGCAAGAGTGTCGCCGAATGGCTGCAACTGGGGATTCAGTTGCCACCCGGTGTGAGCCTGCCGGCCAACGTCGATCAATTGTCCGCCGCCCTGCTGTTGCCGGCCGGTTACCGCGGCCCGGCGTTCCTCGTGCTGGATAACTTCCGTGCGATCCTCAAGTACAACAACTCGTCATCCTATGCGCTGGCAGTTGGCCTGTTGTCGGAGCGATTTGGCGGCGGCGGTGTGATTCGTGGCAGTTGGCCCAAAGATGAGCTGCCGCTGAGCCGCTCACAGCGTATCGACCTGCAAACGGCGCTCAGCGCCAAGGGTTATGACGCGGGTAATGCGGATGGGATTATCGGCGCCAACACGCGCAAGGCGATTCGAGCGGCGCAGCAGGCGTTGGGCTGGCCGGCAGATGGGTATCCGACGGTGAAGTTGCTGGAATCGCTGCAAAGCCGGTAAATAGTTGTATGGCGACTACCGCAATCGGGGGCAAGCCCCCTCCCACATTTGACCGTACGCGGAATCTGTGGGAGGGGGCTTGCCCCCGATTGCGATTTAGCAGGAAAAATCAGCCTCAGGGGTTGAACACTACATCCTGCTCCAACACAACCCGCTGCTCTCCTGCATCCAGGCGCACCAAAGCGCCCATCGGCAACGTCAGGTTCGGGTCACAGTGCCCACTACGCCAGCCTGCCAGCACTGGAATGCACAGCGGTTTGAAAGTCTGCTTCAGCAACCTCTCCAGCGCGACGTTATCCACACCCGCCACGTCGCCTACCAGCACACCGGCAACCTGGGCCAGCTTGCCTGCCAGGCGCAGGTGAGTCAGCAGGCGGTCGATACGATAGAGCGGCTCGTTGACGTCCTCGATAAACAGGATGATGCCTTCGGCGTCTATTTCATACGGCGTGCCCATGACCGCGGCGATCATCGATAGGTTACCGCCCAGCAAGCGCCCACAGGCGATACCAGGCTCTATCGTGGTCAATGGGTAGGCCGCTGGGTGCGCAAGCACACTGCCGGCGCCCAGTTGGCCACGCAGAAGGCTGAACAACGAGGATTCGGTGGGTTGCTGTTTGCCGCCAAGCAGGTCGGCATTGAGCATCGGCCCGTGGAATGTCACAAAACCAGCGTAGCGGTTGATTGCCAGGTGCAAGGCGGTGATATCGCTGTAGCCCACGAACGGCTTGGGGTTGGCGCGCAGCAGGTCGAAGTCCAGCGCGTCGAGCAGGCGTGGCGTGCCGTAGCCGCCGCGCAGGCAGAGGATGGCATCGACTTCGGGGTTGGCGAAGGCGGCATGCACGTCGCGCAGGCGCACTGCATCGCTGCCAGCCAGGTAGCCGTCGCTTTCGTATACACCGGGATAAATGCGCAGGTCATAGCCACGGGCACGCATCCATTGCCCGGCTTTTTCAACATCCAGTGCAGCTGGGCCGGCGGGGGCGATCAGGGCGATGGTGCCTTCAGAACGAAGGGCTGGAACGGCTGCTGTCATCTATAACTCTCCCTGGTCAACGCGAAACGAAATGTGGGAGGGGGCTTGCCCCCGATGGCGTTGTGACAGTCAATTCATAAAGAACTGCTACACCGCTATCGGGGGCAAGCCCCCTCCCACATTGGACTTGCGGTGTTGCAAAGGCCTCTATCAGGAAACCAGGCTTGCCTTGACCAGCTTGGCCTGCTCATCGGCATGGTACGAAGAACGTACCAACGGGCCGGACGCCACATTCTTGAAGCCCATTTTGTAACCTTCCTCGGCGAACCAGGCGAAGGTGTCCGGGTGCACGAAACGCTGCACCGGCAAGTGGCTGCGGGACGGTTGCAAATACTGGCCCAGGGTCAACATGTCGATGTCGTGTTCGCGCATGCGCTTCATGACTTCGATCACTTCTTCATCGGTCTCGCCCAGGCCGAGCATCAAGCCGGACTTGGTCGGGATGTGCGGCATCATCTGCTTGAATTTCTGCAGCAGGGTCAGCGACCACTGGTAGTCCGAGCCAGGACGCGCAGCCTTGTACAGGCGCGGCACGGTTTCCAGGTTGTGGTTGAACACATCCGGCGGCTCGGCGGCGGTGATTTCCAGCGCGACGTCCATACGCCCACGGTAGTCCGGCACCAGGGTTTCGAGCATCACGTTCGGCGACAGCTTGCGGATTTCGCGGATGCAGTCGGCAAAGTGCTGGGCACCACCGTCACGCAGGTCGTCACGGTCAACCGAGGTGATCACCACATACTTGAGTTTCAGGTCAGCGATGGCGATGGCCAGGCTTTCCGGTTCGTTGACGTCCAGAGGCTTCGGACGGCCGTGGCCGACGTCACAGAACGGGCAACGACGGGTGCAGATGTCACCCATGATCATGAAGGTGGCGGTGCCACCGGAGAAGCATTCGCCCAGGTTCGGGCACGAGGCTTCTTCGCACACGCTGTGCAGCTTGTGCTTGCGCAGCAGCGCCTTGATACGGTCGACTTCCGGCGATACCGGGATGCGCACGCGGATCCAGTCAGGTTTCTTCGGCAGTTCGGTGGTCGGGATGATCTTGACCGGGATGCGTGCAACCTTCTCGGCGCCGCGCAGCTTGACGCCGGCTTCCACCTTGGCACGCGGGGCCGGGGCTGGACGCTCGGTGATGTCCAGCGTCGGGATCATGGTTTGCACTGCATCAGTAGTCATAGTCAGTCGATTCCGCCCGTGAGGGTCGTCTGCTCAGCATAGTCGAGGTGTTTGACGAGCTGCGCACGCAGCCGGGCACTAACCTCGGCAAATTTAATCGGTGTGGCGTGGTCACTCAGTTGTGTCATCGCCAGCCCGGCGTAACCGCACGGGTTGATGCGCTGGAACGGTGCCAGGTCCATGTCCACGTTCAGGGCCAGGCCATGAAAGGAACAACCATGGCGAATCCGCAAGCCCAGGGAGGCGATCTTCGCGCCATCCACATACACACCGGGGGCATCGGGCTTGGCTGCGGCGCTCACGCCATAACTGGCCAACAGCTCGATCAGGCAAGCCTCCATGCGGCTGACCAGGTCGCGCACGCCAAACCCCAGCTTGCGCACGTCCAGCAATAGATAAGCGACAAGCTGACCGGGCCCATGGTAAGTCACTTGACCCCCTCGGTCGACCTGCACCACCGGAATATCACCCGGAAGTAGCAGATGTTCTGCCTTGCCGGCCTGGCCCTGGGTGAATACCGGTGGATGTTCCACCAGCCAGATTTCATCCGGTGCCGAGGTGCCGCGCTCGTTGGTAAAGCGCTGCATGGCATGCCAGACCGGCTCGTAGGCCATCCGGCCGAGCTCGCGAAAGCCCAGGACTTCTGACATCACAGCACCATGTGCACGAAGCCGGTGGCCCGCAGTTCGCTGTTGATGTTGTAGAGCTGGTCTTGATCGGTGGCAACGATGTGCAACTGGATCGTGGTGTACTTGCCGGTGGAGCTTTGACGCTCGTCCACGCGGTTGTCGTTGATCGTCGCATGCTTCCTGACGATCTCGAGAATCTTGTCCTTGCGGCCCACGCCGGTATCGCTGATCACCTTGACGGGATAATCCGTCACCGGGAATTCGATCTTGGGCGCCTTTACTTCTACTTCTTTATCGGTCATGGCGTAACGGCCTCGTAAGCGGTAAGCCGTGGCGACGGGCAAAGCCCCGCGTCGGATCAACGCGGGGCCTTGCAGGTGCACACAATCAGTTGAACAAGCCGTAGAAGAATAGACGGATGCTATCCCATACGCGGCGGAAGATTCCACCTTCGTCGACCGCGTCCAGCGCGATCAGGTCGGCGCTGTGCACCACCTTGTCTTCCAGCTTGACTTCGACTTTACCGATCACGTCGCCCTTGGCGATTGGAGCAACCAATTGCGGGTTCAAGGTCATGCTGGCAGCAAGTTTTTTCAGCTGGCCCTTAGGCATGGTCAGGGTCAGGTCGTCGGCCAGGCCGGCCTTGACTTGGGAGGTCGCGCCCTTCCAGACCGGCGCAGTCGCCAGCTCAGCACCCTTCTGGTAGAAGGTCTGGGTTTCGAAGAAGCGGAAGCCGTAGGTCAGCAGTTTCTGCGTCTCGGCCGCACGGGCCTGTTCGCTGTTGGTGCCGAATACCACGGCGATCAGGCGCTGGCCATCACGTACGGCAGACGACACCATGCAGTAGCCGGCTTCGTCGGTGTGGCCGGTTTTCAGGCCATCGACGGTCTTGTCGCGCCACAGCAACAGGTTGCGGTTAGGCTGCTTGATGTTGTTCCAGAAGAATTCCTTCTGGGAGTAGATCGCATAGTGGACCGGGTCGACGCGGATGATCGCGCGGGCCAGGATCGCCATGTCGTGAGCCGACGAATAATGCTCAGGGTTCGGCAGGCCGGTCGGGTTCATGAAGTGGCTGTTGGTCATGCCCAGTTCGCCAGCCGTCTTGTTCATCATGTCGGCAAAGGCGTCTTCGCTGCCAGCGATGTGCTCGGCCAGGGCGACGCTGGCGTCGTTACCGGACTGAATGATGATGCCGTGCAGCAGGTCGCTTACGGTGACTTGCGAGCCAACCTTGATGAACATCCGCGAACCACCGGTACGCCAGGCGTTTTCGCTGACAGTCACCGGATCGTTTTCGCCGATCTGGCCGCGACGGATTTCCAGGGTCGCGATATAGGCCGTCATCAGCTTGGTCAGGCTGGCGGGCGGCAGGCGCACGTCACCGCCGCTCTCGACCAGCACGTTGCCACTGGCGGCATCCATGAGGACCCAGGACTTGGCGGCCAGTTGCGGGGAGGCCGGCACCATTTCAACCGCCCAGGCGGCCGGGGTGATGATCAGCGATATAAGCAGGCACGTGCGTTTGGCTAAGGTGGTGATGTTCATCCGTCTCTCGAAATTGCTTATGGAAACTTGCCCTCGCGGGCAAAACTATTCAGACAGCCCGCTTCCAGACTGTCACGTGTTCGGTTGCCCGCTCACCCCTTGCCCCTGGGTTTTTATTGTTCACGAGCCAACAACCTGGGCCCCTGCGCGCATGCGCACCTGAGCCATCAATCCATTACTGCTTATTCTGCGGTGACCACGCTGGGTTGCCCCAGGTTGGCCAGGCGTACGCTGTTCTGCACTTGGGCTACCTCGCTCGGCGAGCCGATCGGGCCCATGCGTACACGGTGCAAGGTTTGCTGGTTACGCACAATGGAGCTGATGAAGACTGGCGCGCTGACCATGCCGCTGAGCTTGGACCTTAACAGTTCTGCCGCATCCGGGTTGGCGAAAGCGCCGACCTGCAGGTACTGCCCGCCCACGGTAGAAGCGCCCGGCGCTGCATGGGGTACCACCACCGTATCCGGGGCATGCTGCGCCGGCGGTGGCGTCCACTGCTCGATCTTGCCGGTCGATGCCGTCACTTGCGGTTGCGGGGTCTGCGGTTCGTTGAGCATCAACGGCGCCGGTTTGCCGCGCTGGGCCCAGTATTGGGCCGGGTCGATACCTTCGACTTTAACCCGTGCGGTGCCGGTTTCGGCATAACCGAGCTTCTTGGCGGCAGCGTAGGACAAGTCGATGATCCGGTCCGAATAGAACGGCCCACGGTCATTGACGCGCAGGATCACCGTGCGGTTGTTGTCCAGGTTGGTCACGCGCACATAGCTGGGCAGCGGCAGGGTCTTGTGGGCCGCGCTCATGCCATACAGGTCATACACTTCGCCATTGGCGGTGTTCTGGCCATGGAACTTGGTGCCGTACCAGGACGCGGTACCCGATTGCACGTAGGTCTTGGATTCCTGCAGCGGGAAGTAATTCTTGCCGAGCACGGTATAGGGGTTGGCTTTGTACGGCCCGGTGTGCAGGGTCGGCGTGGCATCCGGGATCTTCGACACATCCACATCCCACCACGGCGCGCCGTCTTTGTGCGCGCGGTTGATGTCCAGGCCCGGCTGGGCGCGGACCACCGCACCGCCGGCCTTCTTGGCAGGCGCCCGGTTAGGACTGGTGGAGCAACTGGCGACCAGCAGGCACAACGCGGTGAACGCCACCAGCTTGAGCGGTTTTTTGAACGGCGATACCCGCATTACTTGTTGCCCCGTGCTTTGACCAGCTCGTCTGACAGCTGATGCACGGCCATGGCGTACATCACACTGCGGTTATAACGCGTGATTGCGTAGAAATTCTTCAGGCCCATCCAGTATTCCGGGCCGTTTGCGCCTTCCAGGCGGAATGCCGTCACCGGCATGTCATCGCGTGGCGCATTCTGACTCGACCAGCCCAGCGCTCGCAACTCCCCGACGGTCTTGACCGGCTCGATACCCTGGGTCAGGCCCTCATCGGCGCGCTCACCGCTGACATCGGCGCGAATCACTACCGGCTCACCGGCTACCCAGCCGTGGCGCTTGAAGTAGCTGGCGACGCTGCCAATGGCATCGTCGGGGTTGCTCCAGATATTGATATGCCCGTCGCCGTCGAAATCCACCGCATAGGCACGAAAGCTGCTGGGCATGAACTGCGGCAGGCCCATCGCCCCGGCGTAGGAGCCCTTGAGGGTCAGCGGGTCGACCTGCTCTTCGCGGGCCAGCAGCAGGAATTCACGCAGTTCCTTGCGGAAGAACTCGGCGCGGGGCGGGTAATCGAAGCCCAGGGTCGATAAGGCGTCGATCACGCGGTAACTGCCGGTATTGCGCCCGTAGAAGGTTTCGATGCCGATGATCGAGACGATGACCTGGGCCGGTACGCCGTATTCCTGCTCAGCGCGGGCCAGCACCGCCTCATGCTGGCGCCAGAAGTCGACGCCACGGGCTACGCGGGCGTCGGTGAGGAACATCGGGCGATATTCCTTCCACTGCTTCACACGTTCGGCGGGACGGGAAATAGCGTCGAGAATCGCCTGTTTCTTCTGGGCTTCGCGGAACACGCCCATCAGTTGCTCACCGGCAAAACCGTAGTCGCGGGTCAACTCACCGACAAATTCGGCGACCTGGGGTGAACCATCGTAGTCACCGGCCTGCGCCTCTTGCGTTGCGCCCAGGAGCCCAATCAGGCCCACACAGGTCGCATGCCGAGTCGCCCAGCCGCGCATTACTTGCATTGACATCTTCACCTTATTCAAACCTGTGCGATCCATTTGCGATGCGTATGAATCGACATCAAAACCCCAAACGCTGACATCAATGTCACCAGCGAAGTTCCGCCGTAGCTAATGAATGGCAACGGCACCCCAACTACCGGTAACAGGCCACTGACCATACCGATGTTGACGAAAACGTAAACAAAAAAAGTCATGGTCAAGCTGCCGGCGAGCAATTTGCCGAACAACGTTTGTGCCTGGGCAGTGATCACCAGGCCACGACCAATCAACAGCAAATAGATCAGCAACAAGGCGCAAATGCCCACCAGGCCGAACTCTTCGCCCATCACCGCAATGATGAAGTCGGTGTGGCTCTCGGGCAAGAAGTCCAGGTGGGACTGGGTGCCCAGTAACCAACCCTTACCAAATACTCCACCGGAACCGATGGCCGCCTTGGACTGGATGATGTTCCAGCCGGTACCCAGCGGGTCGCTTTCCGGGTCGAGGAAGGTCAAGATCCGTTGTTTCTGGTAGTCGTGCATAAAGAAGAACCACATGGCCACGGCCACGGGGATAGCGGCGGCCAGCACACTGAGGATCCAGCGCCAGCGCAAGCCGCCCATGAACAGTACGAATGCGCCGCCGGCAAGAATCAGCAACGAAGTGCCGAGGTCCGGCTGGCGCACGATAAGAATGAAGGGCACGCCGATCAGGATCAGGCTGATGCCCACGTGCTTGAGTTGTGGCGGCAAGGTGCGCTTGGACAGGTACCAGGCAATGGTGGCCGGCATCAGGATCTTCATGAATTCCGACGGCTGGAAGCGGATCACGCCCGGTATGTTGATCCAGCGTGTCGCGCCCATGGCGTTGTGGCCCATGACATCCACCACCACCAACAGCAACACGCCGGCGACATAACCCAGCGGCACCCAGCGCGCCATGAAGCGCGGCTCCAACTGGGCGATCACCACCATCGACAACAGGCCCAGGCCGAACGAAGACGCTTGCTTGATCAGCAGGTCCCAATTCTTGCCGCTGGCCGAATACAATACGAACAGACTACCGGCCGCCAGGGTCAGCAGCAGGATCAGCAGTGGCCCGTCAATGTGCATGCGTTGCAGCAACGTCGCACGGCGACGCATTACATCCTCGCTGGAGAGGATGCGGTCAAAATTACTCTTCACGGGCCGTAACCTCGGGGCTTGATGGGGGGCCGCCATACTCGGGCTTGAGCTTGCCATCGTCGGCCAACAGCCAGGCATCCATGATCTGGCGCACCACAGGCGCCGCGACGCCGGAGCCGGACTCACCGTTCTCGACCATCACCGCCACCACGATCTTCGGGGCCTCGGCCGGGGCAAACCCGACGAACAAGGCGTGGTCGCGGTGACGCTCCTGAACCTTGGAACGGTCATATTTCTCGCCCTGCTTGATCGCGACCACCTGGGCCGTACCACTCTTGCCGGCAATGCGGTATTGCGCGCCGGCTGCCGCCTTGCGTGCAGTGCCACGGGCGCCGTGCATAACCTGCTGCATGCCATGGTTGACCTTGGCCCAGTCAGACGGGTCGCGCAGCACAATGTCGGGGATCGGGTTTTCATCCACTGGCTTTTCGCCTTCGATGGTCTTGGCCAGGTGCGGACGGTTCCAGATGCCCTTGTTCGCCACCAGTGCCGTGGCCTGGGCCAGTTGCAGCGGCGTGGCCTGCATATAGCCCTGGCCGATCCCGAGGATCAGGGTTTCGCCCGGAAACCAAGCCTGGCGGCGGGTCGCACGCTTCCATTCCCGGGACGGCATCAGGCCGGGGGATTCTTCGAACATGTCCAGGGAGACTTTCTGACCGAGGCCGAACTTGCCCATGTAGTCAGACAGGCGATCAATCCCCAGCTTATGGGCCAGGTCGTAGAAATAGGTGTCGTTGGAGCGCATGATCGCGGTGTCCAGGTCGACATAGCCGTCACCGGAGCGGTTCCAGTTACGGTATTTGTGGTCGTAGTTGGGCAGCATGTAGTAGCCGGGATCATAGACACGGCTGGAGGCCGTGACCACGCCGGAATCCAGGCCGGCAATCGCCACCGCCGGCTTGATCGTCGAACCCGGCGGATACAGGCCGCGCAGCACCCGGTTGAACAGCGGCCGGTCAATGGAATCGCGCAGCTCGGCATAGGCCTTGAAGCTGATCCCGGTGACGAACAGGTTAGGGTCGAAACTCGGCTGGCTGACCATCGCCAGCACTTCGCCGGTCTTCGGGTCCAGGGCCACGACCGCACCACGCCGGCCACCCAGGGCCATCTCGGCAGCTTCCTGCAGCTTGATGTCCAGGCTCAGCACGATGTCCTTGCCGGGTATCGGGTCGGTGCGCTTGAGCACGCGCAATACGCGACCGCGGGCATTGGTCTCGACTTCTTCGTAACCCACCTGGCCATGCAGTTCAGGCTCGTAGAAACGCTCGATGCCGGTCTTGCCGATATGATGGGTGCCGCTGTAATTGACCGGATCGAGGGTTTTCAGCTCTTTCTCGTTGATCCGCCCCATGTAGCCGACCGAGTGGGCAAAGTGCGCCCCTTGCGGATAGTGGCGCACCAACTGCGCCACCACCTCCACCCCCGGCAAGCGGAACTGGTTCACCGCAATGCGGGCAATCTGCTCTTCGGTCAGCTCGAACAGGATCGGTACCGGCTCGAACGGCCGGCGCCCCTGCTTCATGCGCTTCTCGAAAATCACCCTGTCTTCCGGCGTCAGTTGCAGCACCTCGACAATTACATCGAGCGCCTGCTGCCAGTCACCGGAACGCTCGCGGGTCATGCTCAGGCTGAAGCTTGGGCGGTTATCCGCGACCACCACGCCATTGCGGTCGAAGATCAGCCCACGGGTCGGCGGAATCGGCTGCACATGCACCCGGTTGTTTTCCGACAGTGTGGAGTGATAGTCGTACTGGATCACCTGGAGGAAATACAGCCGCGCAATCAGCACACCCATCAACGCCACCACCAGGATGGCACCGAACACGACCCGCGCGCGTACCAGACGTGCGTCTTTCTCGTGGTCCTTGATGCGGATCGGCTGGGTCATCGGGGGCGGCGCAGACTATTTGTGATAAGGGTGCCCGGACAGGACTGTCCAGGCGCGATACAGCTGTTCACCGATCAGAATCCTTACCAACGGGTGCGGCAACGTCAGGGCCGACAGCGACCAGCGCTGATCAGCGCGGGCGCAGACTTCCGGCGCCAGCCCTTCCGGGCCACCCACCATGAAATTGACCGTGCGCGAATCCAGGCGCCAGCGGTCCAACTCCAACGCCAACTGCTCGGTACTCCAAGGCTTGCCGTGCACCTCGAGAGTGACGATGCGCTCGTTGGGGCCGACCTTGGCCAGCATGGCTTCGCCTTCCTGACGGATAAAGCGTGCCACATCGGCATTCTTGCCCCGGGTATTGAGCGGTATTTCCACCAGCTCAAGCGACAGCTCAGCGGGCAGACGCTTGGCATACTCGTGCCAGCCTTCTTCCACCCACTTGGGCATGCGTGAACCGACAGCGATCAGACGCAGGCGCACAGCCGTTCCTTATTCCTGGTCTTTATTGAGCTTGTCGAAGTGCGCGTGGCCCACTTCCGGGCTGTGGTGCTTGCCATCGGCGGCGCGGCTCTGCTCGGCGCCTTTCCACAGACGCTCCAGGTCGTAGAACTGGCGGGCGTTGGAGGTCATCATGTGAACGATCACGTCGTCCATGTCCAGCAGCACCCAGTCGCTGTCGCCCTTGCCTTCTTCACCCAGTGGCTTGACGCCCTGGGCTTTGACGGCTTCGCGAACCTTGTCCAGCATCGCGCCGATCTGGCGGTTGGAAGTACCGGTAGCGATGATCATGAAGTCGGTGATGCTTTGCTTGTCGCGTACGTCGAGCACCTGGATGTCCTGGGCTTTAACGTCTTCCAGGGCGGCCACGGCAACTTTTACCAACTCTTCGCCAGCCAGTTCCGGGCCAACATGGGCTTCAACCGGCAGCGGCGCGCTCTTGAAGGTGCCTTTGCGCTTAACTTTGCTTACGTCTTTGTTCGTCATATAAAACTCGTTTTGCTCGTATGTTCGGGCGCTTGCTGCACGACTCGTGCGTTCAAGCGCGCCTTTTCAGTTCGACGCACGGTAAAGCCCGTGCGCATCGATGTAGGCCAGGACCGCGTCAGGCACCAGGAAACGTACCGACTTCCCGCTGGCCAGCAGTTGACGGATCTGGGTGGCGGACACCGCAAGCGGGGTCTGCCAGACGAATGCAATATTCCCGTTCGGCCCGGTCAGGGCCAAGGGGTCACTTACCGACCGCGCAGCCAGCAGGTTGCGCAAGGCATCCGGCGGTTCGCTGTCGGCATCCGGGCGTTGCAGAACCAGGATGTGGCAATGCTGGAGGAGTTCCTCCCAGCGGTGCCAAGAGGGCAGGCCGCAAAATGCGTCCCAGCCCAAAAGCAGAAACAACTGGTCATCCGCGGCCAACTCGGCGCGCATCAATTCCAGGGTGTCGACAGTGTAGGACGGTTTATCGCGCTTGAGTTCGCGATCGTCCACCACCAGCGGCGCTATACCCTCTACCGCAAGGCGTACCATTTCCAGACGCTGTTGCGCCGACACCTGCGGCGTATCACGATGCGGCGGCCGGAAATTGGGCAGCAGCCGCACCTCGTCCAGCGCAAGGGCATCCGCGACTTCCAGGGCACTGCGCAGGTGGCCGATGTGCACGGGGTCGAAAGTACCACCGAGCAGCCCGATGCGTTTAGCCATCAAGTGCGCACATGACCGTCGCCGAACACCACGTACTTCTCGCTGGTCAGCCCTTCGAGTCCCACTGGGCCGCGGGCGTGGAGCTTATCGGTGGAGATACCGATTTCCGCTCCCAGGCCATACTCGAAACCGTCGGCAAACCGCGTCGAGGCGTTGACCATCACCGAAGCGGAATCCACTTCATTGAGGAAACGCCGGGCATCGCTGAAATGCTCGGAAACAATGGCGTCGGTGTGCTTGGAGCCGTATTTATTGATGTGTTCAATGGCCTGGTCCAGGTCGTCGACGATGCGAATCGACAGGATCGGCGCCGTGTATTCGGTGTACCAGTCTTGTTCAGTCGCTTCGATCACATCGCTGCCGAGCAGTGCACGGGTACGCTCGCAGCCGCGCAGTTCCACGCCCTTGTCACGGTAGATGGCAGCCAATGGCGGCAGCACGCGCTCGGCAATGCCGGCGTGCACCAGCAGGGTTTCCATGGTGTTGCACGGAGCGTAGCGGTGGGTCTTGGCGTTGTCGGCGATGCGGATCGCCTTGTCGAGGTCGGCGGCGATGTCGATATAGACGTGGCACACACCGTCCAGATGCTTGATCACCGGCACCTTGGCATCGCGGCTGACGCGCTCGATCAGGCTCTTGCCACCCCGGGGAACGATCACGTCGACGAATTCCGGCATGGTGATCAGCGCACCAACGGCGGCGCGGTCGGTGGTTTCCACCACTTGCACCACTTCGGCCGGCAACTCGGCCGCGGCCAGTCCCTGCTGGATGCAGGCGGCGATGGCGCGGTTGGAATGGATGGCCTCGGAACCGCCACGCAGGATGGTAGCGTTGCCGGACTTGAGGCACAGGCTCGCGGCGTCGATGGTCACGTTAGGACGCGACTCATAGATGATGCCGATAACGCCCAGGGGCACGCGCATCTTGCCGACCTGGATACCGGATGGCAGGTAGCGCATATCGCGGATTTCACCGATGGGGTCAGGCAGCTTGGCCACCTGACGCAGGCCTTCAATCATGTCGTCGATACGTGCCGGGGTCAGCGCCAGGCGATCCAGCAGGGCCGGTTCCAGGCCATTGGCACGGCCGCTGGCCAGGTCCAGCTCGTTGGCGGCGGTCAACTCGGAGCGCGAGGCATCCAGAGCATCGGCAGCCGCCAGCAGCGCACGGTTCTTCTGCGCAGTGCTCGCACGGGCGATCAACCGCGAAGCCTGACGGGCAGCGCGACCCAGGCGGGTCATGTAGTCAAGAACGGACTCAGTCATGGTCAGGGAGTCTTGGCAAAGAGGAAAGCGGCAGATTATAGCTGTGACGCAGCACGACTGACAGCGGTGAGGGGCGGATGGTCGAAATGAACTGTAAAAACCTGCGGTTCAGGCGTAATTAAGCTGGGAGTTGTTATTATTCGGTCACATTTAGCCGTAATAACCCTGAACGCCATGTCCGGTTTTACCCCTCTGCTCCCCGCCCGCGCCCTGCCCGACTGCTTCTTCGACCGCGATGCGCAACTGCTTGCGCGGGAATTACTCGGCAAAGTCATTCGCCATCGCGTCGGTGATATCTGGCTTTCGGCGCGAATTATTGAAACCGAAGCCTATTACGTGGCCGAAAAAGGCAGCCACGCCTCCCTCGGCTACACAGAAAAGCGTAAGGCTTTGTTTCTGGACGGTGGTCATATCTATATGTACTACGCCCGTGGCGGCGATTCGCTGAACTTCAGCGCCCATGGCCCGGGCAATGCCGTATTGATCAAATCAGCCTACCCATGGGTCGATGAAATCTCCGGCCCGGCCAGCCTGGCCCGGATGCTGCTGAACAACCCGAACGCCGATGGCAGCCCTCGCCCCACGCAAAAACTCTGTGCCGGCCAAACCCTGCTATGCAAGGCGCTGGGCCTGAAGGTGCCGATGTGGGACGCCAAGCGCTTTGACCAGGAGCTGCTGTATGTCGAGGACGTTGGCCAAGTGCCTACGCAGATTATCCAGACCACGCGGCTGGGTATCCCCAGCGGGCGCGATGAACACTTGATGTACCGCTTCGTAGATGCCGGCTATGCGCCATATTGCACGCGGAACCCGCTACGCCGGGGGCAGGTCGAAGGCCGCGACTATTTCTTGATTTGAACAGGTGGACCCATGCAACACATCCAATGTGGGAGGGGGCTTGTTCCCTCCCAGAGTTGATCATCAGCGTTTCAGCATATGCATTACAGAGATGGAGTGGATTGTATGGGCCAATGGCTCGATAGCATTACCGGCTGGCTGACCCTGAACCCGCAATGGCTGGCCGCGGCGGTATTTATCGTCGCGTGCGTGGAATGCCTGGCCATCGCCGGACTGATAGTGCCGGGCACGGTATTGCTGTTCGCGATTGCCGCGCTGGCCGGCAGCGGCGCGCTGTCCCTAAGTGAAACGCTTTTGCTGGGCTTTCTCGGCGGCTTATTGGGCGATGGAGTTTCCTACTACCTCGGCCGGCATTTCCATCAGAACATCCGGCGCCTGCCTGGTCTTCGTCACCATCCTGAGTGGATGAATGGCGCGGAAACCTACTTTCACAAATACGGTATCGCCAGCCTATTGGTCGGACGTTTCATCGGCCCGTTGCGCCCTATGCTGCCAATGGTCGCCGGCATGTGCGACATGCCCTTCCCGCGCTTCGCTGCCGTGAGCATCATTGCCGCAGCGGGCTGGTCGGTGGCTTACCTGATGCCGGGCTGGGCCGCCGGCGCCGCGTTCCGCCTGCCGCTGCCTGAGGGTTTCTGGCCGGAGGCGGCAGTTATCACGGCCTGCCTGGCGGTCCTGCTGGGGCTGAGCTTGAACAGCAGCTGGCGCGGCCATCGTCGCGCCACCTTGTGGATCGGTTGCGCCAGCCTGGTCTTGTTGATTGCGCTGTTTATCGGCTACCCCCACCTCAACGACTTCGACCAAGGCCTGAGCGCATTGGTGCAGGAGCATCGCAGCCCTTGGCTGGACGAGGTCATGGTGCGGGTCACCCAACTGGGTGAGTTCAAGAAAATGTTTGTCGCCAGCGCGGTGTTCACCGGCTTGCTGCTCCTGGCACGGCAATGGCGCCACGCTCTGTTTGTCGGCGCCACACTCGCCGGCGCGGCCGTGATCAATACCGGCACCAAGCTGTTTTTCGCCCGCGGGCGCCCGGAAATCCTCACAGACCCGTTGACCAGTTTCAGCATGCCCAGCGGCCATGCCTCCGGTGCCTTTGCATTCTTCCTGGCGCTTGCGGTGCTGGCCGGCCGTGGCCAACCCACACGTCTACGCCTGACCTGGATGTTGCTGGGCTGTATTCCCGCGGCCTTCATTGCCCTGTCGCGGGTTTACCTGGGCGCCCATTGGCCCACGGATATCCTGGCCGGCACGTTGCTGGCGATGACCGTATGCGCGTTCAGCCTCACCGTCAGCGAACACCGCAGCCCATTGCCTGCGATGGCGCAAAAAGCCTGGTGGCTGGTGTTGCCCGCCGTGGTGGCCGTGCTCGGTATTATCGCCTTTACCGGCACGCCCCACGCACTGCTCAGGTATGCCTATTGACCCTTGGCCGGACCGATCCAGTCCACCGAAGCGCTGCGGCGCTCAACACAACGTTCGCGCCGCTCAAGTAGCATCTCATCGGCAATTTCAGCGGCGCGCTCGGCGATGTACTCCGGGCCCCGCGTTGCATCCTGCTGGAGCAATTGTGTGGTCACGCTGACAAAATACGCGTCCCAGGCAACTTGCTCCGATGGTGTCAGACGAATCATGGTCATCCCCGATCAATTAGTGTGATCGGAAAATATTGCAGGCGGCGCAGCTGAGATGGCCGAGCAAACTCTGAAAGCTCCGTCAGATAAATCTGAATCAGGTGAACAGTTCGCCCTGCAGCTCATCCAGTAACATTTGGATCGCATCCAGACGTTGCTGCGGGTCGTCGAGTTGCAGCAGGTCGACCTTGTCGGCCTCGGTGAACGGCAATAGATAAGCCAGCTGATTGCCCAGGGCTTGCTGGCCGTCGGCGTGGGAGCCCATGTCCAGCGAGGCAACCATCGGGTGCTCGGCCAGGGCCTGGAGCAACGCGAGCAAGTCGGCGTCCTCCTCTTCAAGCGGCCGGTCCGGCAGCTCTTCCAACCATTGCACGTCGGCCACCAGCAGTTGGTCTTTCTGCACGCCGGCATCACGCACACGGAAGCGCCGCCCGCCTTCGACACGAATCCCCAGCAGGCCGTTGTCCTGTTGTTTGAAGTCGCGAATCAGCGCTTCACAGCCAATCAACGCGTAGCCCTCCGGTGCCATGCCGACTTCCTTGCCGTCGAGGATGCACACCACGCCGAAGCTTTCGCCCTTTTTCATGCAGCGGCTGATCATGTCCAGGTAACGCGCCTCGAACAGTTGCAAATCGAGGGTGCAACCAGGGAACAGCACAGTGTTGAGCGGGAACAGCGCCAGACTCATAAAGGTTTCCTTAAACCTGGATTAAACAATTACCGATACCGCCAGCGGCAGGAACACTGCCGTGGCCACGCCCATCAGGCTCATCGCCAACGCCGCGAAGGCGCCACACTCTTCGCTTTCCTGCAGGGCCACCGAGGTGCCGACCGCGTGGGCAGTCATGCCCAGCGCCATGCCACGCGCTTCGGGGCTGTGTACACCCAGGCGCGTCAGGTACGCCGGGCCGATCATCGCGCCGACCACCCCGGTGATCAGCACAAACACCGCCGCCAAGGCCGCAACGCCACCAATCTGCTCGGCGACCAGCATGGCTATCGGCGACGTCACCGACTTGGGCGCCATGGTCATCAGCACCATATGTTCGGCCCCGAACCACCACCCCAGCCACACACATAAACCAGTGGCCAATACCCCACCTATCACCAGCGTAGTAAAAATCGGCCAGAACAATTGGCGAATCCTTCGCAGATTGAGATAAAGCGGCACCGCCAGGGCCACCGTTGCAGGGCCGAGGAGGATGCCCATGATCTCGGTGCTCTTGCGATATTCGGCATAGCTCAGGCCACAGAAGAGCAGCACGCCGATCACCAGCAGCATCGACACCAGCACCGGCTGCAGGAAGATCCAACGGGTTTTCTCGAAACCTGCCAGCACCAGTTGATAGGCGCCCAGGGTGATGCCGATACCGAACAATGGATGGTGAATGACGGCCGTCCAGGCACCGTGCCAGTCGAAAATCACTGCCCCCGCTCCTTGCGCTTGACCATCTGCTGCATCAACACGCCGACAAATCCCATGGCGATCACCAGCGACAATACCAACGCACCGACGATGGCCCAGAAGTCGGCGGCGATGTCCTTGGCGTACACCATCACGCCCACGGCCGGCGGCACCAACAGCAGCGGCAGATAACGCAACAGACTGCTGGCCGCCAGGCTCAGGGGCTCGCCGACTTCACCGCGCCAGATCAGGAAACCCAGCATCAGCAACAGGCCCACAATCGGCCCCGGCAGCACCGGCAACAGTAAATGATTGATCGCCGTGCCGATCAATTGGAACAGCACCAGCCAGGTCAGGCCACGTAACAGCATTCGCTTTCTCCCCTTCAAAGCTCGCCCGCATTATAAGCATGCCCACTCTATGCCCAGGCATTCGCCAAAAGCATGGTGGGTTGACCGGGCGGGGTGCCCATGATGATCTACATTGGTTCTCTGTAACCCATAAAAATGTCCCCATTCTCGGGCGGATAAAAAACGATGAACCCAGGAGAGACGCAATGCCCTATGTACCTGTAGCGCAGCTCAAAGATTATGTCGGCAAGGAACTGGGACGTTCCGAATGGCTCACCATCGACCAGGCGCGTATCAACCTGTTCGCAGAAGCCACCGGCGATCATCAGTTCATCCACGTCGACCCGGTCAAGGCCGCCGAGACCCCATTCGGCAGCACTATCGCCCATGGCTTTCTGTCGCTGTCGCTGATGCCCAAGCTGATGGAAGACATCCTGATCATGCCCGAAGGCTTGAAGATGGCAGTGAACTACGGCCTGGACAGCGTGCGTTTCATCCAGCCGGTCAAGGTTGATTCCAAGGTGCGCCTGAACGTCACCCTCACTGATGTTACCGAGAAAAAACCGGGCCAATGGCTGCTCAAGGCCACCGCCACCCTGGAAATCGAAGGCCAGGAGAAGCCCGCCTACATTGCCGAGTCGTTGTCGCTCTGCTTCGTATAAGGCCCGGACTGTGGTGAGGCGATAAACCTTGCCACAGTGTATGTAAATTTATGTATGAATCCTGCGGCTGCGGCATACTCGGCGCTCAATTATCCGGATCCCGCTATGCGCCCACTCGCTCCCCTCGCCCTTGCCCTGTTGCTCACCGCTTGCGGAGATGGCGAATCGCTGTTGCCGCCCGATGCGCGCCTGCCCGATGGCGGCCGTTACCGGGGCGACGTGGTAAACGGCCTGCTGCAAGGCCAGGGCCGTGTGGACTACCCCAATGGCAGTTGGTACGCCGGCCAGTTCGACAAAGGCCAGTGGCACGGCCAGGGCGAATGGCACGGCAGTAACGGCGAAATCTATAAAGGCGAGTTCCAGCAGGGTCTGTTTGACGGCCAGGGCAGCCTGACCACCGCGGGCAGCAGTTACGTCGGCGGTTTCAAAAAGGGTCGACGCAACGGCGAAGGCACCCTCAAAGAGGGGCAGATGACCTATCGCGGTGAATTCAAGAACGACCAGTACGCAGGCCTCGGCCGCCTCGAGCTGGCCGATGGCAGCCAATACCAGGGCCAATTCGCCCATGGCAAGCCCAATGGCGAAGGCCAGCGCAATGACGACAGCGGCAATCAGTTCAGCGGCCGCTTCGTCGATGGCCAATTGGAAGGCAATGGCACCTTCAATAGCGCAGAGGGCGATATTTATGTCGGCCAATTCAAGCAGAACCAGCTCAACGGCAAAGGCCGCTACGAAAACGCTGACGGCGACGTGTGGATCGGCCAGTTCAAGGAAGGCGCCCTCAGCGGCCAGGGTGAATTGATCGGGGTGGATGGCAGCCACTATGTCGGCCAGTTCAGCGATTGGCGCTTTACTGGCGAAGGCCGCCTGAACCTCACCGATGGCAGTTTCTACATCGGCGGCTTCGACAGCGACAACTACCAGGGCCGCGGCACCCTCGTCCTCACCGACGGCACCGTACAGGCCGGCACCTGGGTCAATGGCCTGCGCGTACGCGATGCCGACGGCAAACTGCTGCCCGACCCACTGGAAACCGGTGTACTGGCCCAAGGCCGCTTGCTCGATGACGCCCTGGCCGCCGTGCCGCCGTCGACCCCTGCCGTAGAGCTGTACACCTTGGCATTGGCAGGCGACGGCAAGCAAAGCGTGTTCCTGCGCGAAGCCGATTACGTCAGCAACATGCTCGCCACCCGCTTCGGCGCGCGCGGGCAGGTGCGCCTGGTCAACCACCGCGATCATATCGCCGACCGCCCGCTGGCCACCCGCGAAAGCATGCGACGCGCCGTGCAAACCCTGGCTGAACGTACCGGGCCGGAAGACCTGGTGTTCATCTACATGACCAGCCACGGCACCCACGAACATGAACTGGTGCTCGATCAACCGCGCATGGAACTGGCCGACCTGCCCGCCGATGAGCTGGCCGCGGTGCTCGCACCGCTGAAAAACCGCGACAAGATTATCGTGATCTCAGCATGCTATTCCGGAGGCTTCATACCGGCACTCAAGGATGAACGCACCCTGATCATGACCGCATCCCGTGCAGACCGCGTGTCGTTTGGCTGCTCGGAAGAAGCGGACTTCACCTACTTCGGTGATGCCCTTTTCGCACAAGCTTTTAACCAGACGGATGATTTGCAACACGCCTTCAAACTGGCACAACTGCACGTGGCCGAACGCGAACAGGCGGACAACTTCGAAGCCTCCGAACCGCAGATCTGGGCCCCCAAAGGCGTGATCGCCCGCTGGCAATTATTACGCAAACAGCAGGCACGAAAGGCGCTCGAAAGCGTCTCAATGAATAGCAAGGAAGCCAAAGGCAACTAAGCTGTAATGTGTAACAAGGGGGAAACACCATGTACCTGACACCTCAGCACATCTTGCTGGCCGGGGCCTCCGGGCTGACTGGCGAGCATCTGCTCGACCGCCTGCTCAACGAACCTACCGTAACCCGCGTACTGGCACCGAGTCGCAAGCCGCTGGCTGAGCACCCGCACCTGGAAAACCCCGTAGGCGACCCCGCCGTATTCCTGCCGCAACTGAGCGGCCAGGTGGATATCGCCTTCTGCTGCCTGGGCACTACCATCAAGCAGGCGGGCTCCGAAGCGGCCTTCCGCAGCGTTGACCTGGACCTGGTCGTGGCCTTCGCCAAGCGCGCACGGGAGCTGGAAGCGCGGCACCTGATCGTGATCAGCGCAATTGGCGCCGACCCGAAATCCTCGATCTTCTACAATCGGGTCAAGGGCGAAATGGAGCAAGCCTTGAAGGCCCAGGACTGGCCGCAACTGACCATCGTGCGGCCTTCGCTGCTGCTGGGGGAACGCCTGGAACCACGCCTGGCCGAGCAACTGGCCGGGCCGTTGTCGCGTTTGATTCCAGGCAAATATCACGGCATCGAAGTCTGCGAACTGGCCCGCGCCATGTGGCGCCTGGCGCTGGAAGAGCAGGATGGGGTGCGGGTGGTCGAGTCGGATGAGCTGCGCAAGCTCGGCAAGTAAATGTAAACACAAAACCAATTTGGGAGGGGGCTTGCCCAAGATTACGGTATCTCAGTCACCAAATAGTTGACTGGACTACCGCTATCGGGAGCAAGCCCCCTCCCACATTTTTTGTGTGGCTGGCGGGATTTGCGTTACAGCCCACCCGTGGCGTTGAAGCCAACGCCCAGCACCGTCAACACCGACAAGGGCAACAACAGCGTGTCGAGCAACGCACTGGCCGGCAGGTCGACGTGGGGATAGCGCGGCGCCTCGGCGCCAAAGCGGTCCTTGGCGCAACAGCCGCCATTGATCGCATATAAATCCAGGCGCGTACCTGCATACACCACCGGCGCGCCAGGTTGCGCGGCGTCCAGGGTGCGCGCCGTGGCGCAGCCCATCAGTTGCAGCGCCAGCAATAGCAGCAGCGTTTTACTCATCGCCGCCCAAATGGTGCTCGCCCCAGCGCGGCAGCATGTCCTGGGGAATGTTCAGCAGGTTGAGGATGCGCGCCACCACGAAGTCCACCAGGTCATCGATGGTCTGCGGCTGGTGATAGAAGCCCGGCGACGCCGGCAAAATGGTCACGCCCATGTTCGACAACTTGAGCATGTGCTCCAGGTGAATGCTTGAATACGGTGCTTCGCGTGGAACCAATATCAACTGGCGACGCTCCTTCAAGGTCACGTCCGCTGCCCGTTCGATCAGGTTGTTGCAAGCCCCCGTGGCAATTGCCGACAGGGTGCCGGTGGAGCACGGCACCACCACCATCGCCGCAGGCGCACCGGAACCAGACGCCACGGGCGACATCCAGTCTTCCTTGCCGTAGACCTTGATCTGCCCCGCCGCTGCGCCGGTGTACTCGGTGAGGAATGCCTGCATCGTCTGCACCTTGGCTGGCAGTGCGACATCGGTCTCGGTAGCCATTACCAACTGCGCCGCCTTGGAGATCAGGAAGTGCACCTCCCGGTCCTCGCGCACCAGGCAATCCAGCAAGCGCAGGCCATAGGGCGCGCCGGACGCGCCGGTCATCGCCAGGGTCACGCGTTCCGGGCCGCTCATTTCAGCGCCTCGGCCAATTTGCCATGCAGGCCGCCGAACCCGCCATTGCTCATGATCACTACGTGGGTGCCCGGCTTGGCGTGATGCTTGACCTGTTCGATGATGGCTTCCAGGGAATCGCACACCACCGATGGCACGGTGCACAACGCAGCAATCGCTGGCAGGTCCCAGCCAAGGTTGGCCGGTGCGTACCACACCACCTGGTCGGCATCGTTGACGCTTTCCGGTAGACCATCGCGGTGCGCACCGAGCTTCATTGAGTTGGAACGGGGCTCAACGATCGCAATGATCTGGGCGTCGCCGACGCGCTTGCGCAGACCATCCAGGGTAGTGGCAATTGCGGTTGGGTGATGGGCAAAGTCGTCGTAGATGGTAATCCCATTCACGTCCGCAACTTTCTCCATGCGGCGCTTCACGCTTTTGAATGCGCTCAATGCCGCAATGCCCATGGCTGGCACTACACCCACATGCCGAGCGGCGGCCAGGGCCACCAAGGCATTGGCAACGTTGTGCTGGCCCGTCATGCCCCAGTCGACGATACCCTGGGCTTCATCTTCGAACAGCACTTCAAAGCGTGAACCGTCTTCGCTGAGCAATTTGACCTGCCACTGCCCACCCGCGCCGGTGGTCTGCACCGGTGTCCAGCAGCCCATGTCGATCACGCGCTGCAAAGCCGGCTCGGTGGTCGGGTGGATGACCAGGCCTTCACTGGGGATGGTCCGCACCAAGTGATGGAACTGCCGCTCAATGGCCGGCAGATCGGGGAAGATGTCCGCGTGATCAAACTCGAGGTTATTCAGGATCGCAGTGCGCGGCCGGTAGTGGACGAACTTGGAGCGCTTATCAAAGAAGGCGCTGTCGTATTCATCCGCCTCAATCACGAAAAACGGCGTATCGCCCAGCCGCGCCGAAACCGAAAAATTCTGCGGCACACCGCCGATCAGGAAACCCGGGCTCATGCCCGCATGTTCCAACACCCAGGCCAGCATGCTGCTGGTGGTGGTCTTGCCATGGGTGCCGGCCACTGCAAGTACCCAACGGCCCTGCAACACATGGTCCGCCAGCCACTGAGGCCCTGAGACATAAGGCAAGCCCTTGTTTAGTACATACTCTACCGCTGGGTTGCCGCGGGACATGGCGTTGCCGATCACCACCAGGTCCGGGACCGGGTCGAACTGCGCCGAGTCGTAGCCCTGGGTCAGCTCGATGCCCTGTGCCTCGAGTTGCGTGCTCATGGGGGGGTAAACGTTGGCGTCGGAACCGGTGACGTGATGGCCCAGTTCCTTGGCCAGAACCGCCATCGAGCCCATGAAAGTGCCGCAAATACCGAGAATATGAATGTGCATAGTCGACCTCGTAAACATCGCGGCAGGTTAGCGCAGGGACGGCGAAATCGCACTCTTTAGGTGACTGCCTTACCTCTATGCCCCCGCGCCCCCCAGCTTCGCCTGCATCTGCGCCAACGCGTCGTTCATGGCAGCTATCCTTTTTTTAACTAAGGCTGCTCGTTCCGCAAGCCCTTTGTTAGGCTGGTCAGGTTCTTCTTCCGGGTTCCAGATTTTGTAGAAAACGCCGAAACTGTCAGCGAGTTCGCTGGTGTGATCTTCCAGGATAAGCAACTCGTCTTCCAGCTGGCCTATCATTCCCTGAGGTTGGTCGGACCATGTAACATCATCTATTTCCAGGTCCGGCCACAATTCCCGCAACGATTGCGAAACCTTCTTCGCATCCTTCATGGAGGCCTCAAGCTGAGCTCGTAGAGCGGGTTCGACAGGCTCTTGCGTCGGATCCTGCGCGTCGCCAGAATTCCAGCCTGGCACGCGGACATCGGGGCGTTCAAAATGCGCATTAAGCTTTATCTGCACCAAGTTGGTAATGATGGTAGTCAGAACGTCAGTAACAATGTTTGTGGTGACGTCAATAACGGCGGAACTAGGGCTACAGCTTGCTCTAGCCTGAAATAACTCCCCGCCCCCGTAGCATGGGATTTATCCACTCATGACGTTAGCCATCTTATGACCCCGGGCTTCCTTCAGATTCGCAGTCACCTGCGACTCCCTTGCGTGGCGCACACAAAAAAGCCCACCGACAGAGTAGATGGGCTTTGCTGGCATGACAGACCTTAGCCGGGGTTAGTTTCAATTTTCGACTTCAGCGAGCCCATCAACGCAGAAAGGGCTGCCATACGGGTCTCCATGGCGATTGCACGGGGCTTGATATCATCTTCGTCAGCCCCCGTGAAAGCGGGCTGAAATGAAATATTGTGTTTGCGTGCTTCTTTAGCGAACTCAACCTCGGCATAGTCAAGCATGGCGCCAAGCGCATCCAGGCGTGTGTCGTTATCCAGCATCAGCCACTTCACCGATATAGGAACAGGCTCCTCATCACGCAGCTTATTTAAGGTATGGACGACCTCAAATACGTTGCGTTGAATGTGATCGACGATGCGTCCTTCTTCTACACTTTGAGTAGACGCATAGACTGGTGGCGGATTGATGATTGGCTTGAGCGCTTCGTTTGCACTTCCGGCAATAAACAATCCCATCGTACTAAAAGGCGCGCTGATTGCTGTGGTGATGGCAGCGGTCTTGAGGAGCGTCTTGGTCGTGGGCGGAGCCGCCGTCTCTTTGGCTTTCACCAGTTCATCGGCATTCTTCTCAAGCTTGGCCGCAGAAAAGGGCTCTACCTCTTGCCCATCGACTCGTCCCGCCGTGGGCTGGCCAAACAACTTATCGCGGGCTTGCGCATCTTTGCGGGCTTGCCATTCTTTTTGCTGTTTGGCCCTGTATTCAGCCATCGCTGGCGATTGATGAACATTGCCCTGGCCAGCCTCCCCTGGTAGCCGAGCGCCGCTCGTATGCCCTGGCCCGTCGAAGCCTGCGACTTTGGAGTCAATGAACGCTTGATCCAGCGTTTGGTCGGGGCTCCCTGACCGGCTACCCGCAGGTGCGTCGCCAACTTTCGGAGCTTCTAAAGTCCGAGTCGGGATCGGACTATTGCCTCGCGAACCACCTGTAATGCTCTCTAAAAGCCCGCCAATTTTTGAATGCTTTGTACGCAGGTGCGTGTGTGCCGACATTGAAAGTATCATAATGAGTTACCTGATGATTAATAATTATTAGAAAGCCATCCATTACCTTCACTTAATAAGTGAGAAAAACACCAAGAACAGTTCCAGTTCTTCACCACTAAAAATATCGCAACACACCCACCCACCAAGCAAGGATTAAATACCTGCCAAACACTATTCTTCCAAGGCAGTCACAACACCAAACTGTGCAGCTTGCACCCCAAAGGGCGTCTTGGTAATAACATTATATGCATACCACCCTCCGTTTCTCAGGACTGCCACGGTGGGTCGCCACACATTATCTTCCGCCGATTTGAAAAAACCTTTGACGATATCGCCATCCTTGTAAATTTTGGAGGCATCAAAATTTTTATAATAACCTTTCAGTTTTGACAGGACCTCATCGCTATTGCTCACGAGGTAATTAATATCCCGATAGCCCGCGCGTGCGCCCTTATTCAAGTTTTTGGCAATATCTGCGCTATCGGTATACCCCACCGAAGCACCGACACCGGCAAATACTCCGCGTTTGAGAATCGTCAGCAAGCCCTTGCCTGCCTTGGATGCTTTACGACCAGCATTTGCCGCAGGAAGGGCAAAACCCAAAATATCGAAGCCGATATTAAACGCCGCCCCCTTGATATCGCCCTTCCGCGCATCTTGAACACCATCATAGAAAGGCACGAGGCTTAGGAAAAACTCCTTGAGGCTTTCATCAATCGCACGCCCTTTCTCAATTTCTGTAACCCCGGCAGCCTTGAGTTTGAGATCCTCATAAGTCTGCACGGCAAAACTCCCCACTGCCCGAGCAAGCGCATTGGTTTTTTTTGAGAAGTAGGAACCCGGCTTCTGCCCCGCCACATCCGGCGGGTCACGCACTTCGTTGAGCAGTCCATAGGGGCTGTAAACATGCAACGAGCCTGGGACATAACCCTTGCCTTGGTCGCTGAAATACGAACTGTCGTCGAAGCCGGTTCGGCTGCCTGGAGCACTATCTTCCTTGACGATTCGCCCCGCGAAGGGCAGAACGCTGTAGGTAGAAACGTCACCCTTGCTGTCCACCACTTTCATCAACAAACCCTGAGTTCCCTTAAGCTCCTTAAGTTCCTGCTCAGTCGGCTTCCTTGGCCAGAAGACCTTGGTGACAAACACTTCAAGTGGAGACGGAAAAACATCCAGGAAAGGTCGAGACACTTCGAAAAAGCTCACATCCGATTGACTGATTTTCTCTCGATCGGCAATTGGCAATAATGAAAGCTGGTATTTGAATTGGATACCCCATGCACTTTCGTGGGTTGTCCGGTAATCCTGGAACGCCTCAGAAAACGTCTTGTTGATGTCGGGTTCAAGCTCCCCAATACGCGACTTCATCTGGCTGTATGGAAATTTTTGCTCGTCCAGCGACTTCCATTTATCCACCTTGACAGGGCCACTCATGTAAATATCGAGCAGTGACATCGGGGTATGCTTGACGTTCGTGTCCTGCAATACCTTGAGCGTCGGATCGATATCCGGAAATACGCGCTTGAGCTCTTTCAACGCCAGCGCCTCTCGCGTTGTTGGAAGCGTATTCAACGCTTCGCTCGCCCATAAAATTTCTTTTAATACTTTCCATATCCGCTCTACCTCAGTCGCGGTAACGCCGATTTTCGAACTGTTTTCAATGAGGTTGTTTGCAAAGCCCCAGGCGACCATAGCGTCGTGCATGGCCGCGCTCATCTCGCTGTCGCTCTCGAACGAAAGTAGAGACACGTCACCATACGCCATCACCTGGTTATAGGTCATGTTTGCCGATGCGCCAGGCACTTGCAGCTCAATGCGCATGACTGATATGCAGAAACTCAGCCATGCAAGGGAGCCATAAATAATCCCGGGCGGTATATTTTTTACCAGCAGTTCCGGGGCTACCGCCGATAACAGTAAACGCGCAGCCACTGGGGCCAAATCAACACCGACCTTGGGCTCAAGGTGAGCAATAAAGCGTTTCACGATTTCAGCGGGGGAAAGACCGATATTATCTTTGTTATACAGGTCATAGCCTGTCACGTTGAAACGCGATTTCGCTGGGTTGGCGTCAAGGTCATGTACGAGTGCGGCATTCACACTCTCAATCGCGCTGGTTGGGGTTTTGATCAGCTTGAACAGGCGTTGGGCATCGCCCCCTAACGCCAGCGCCTCGGGCGAGCGAATGAGCTGGTCCATTACCAATGCGGGGTTGTCCGCAGTCATCTTCCTTATGGTTTGGGGAAGCGAATTCATGAGCAGCCTGAGTAGACTGTCGGCACCAGCCCCGGTCTGTGCATCGGAAACCTCAGCCCGGTGAAGCCTCTTCCACTCGTCTATCAGGCTTTGCATCAAGCGCAGCGGAGTACGACGATTCAACTTTATGTCCGACTGTTTCACACCACCCGATTCAACACCTGGCGCGCGATGAGCAAGGTCAAACGACAACGCCTGAGCCACCTCGAAGGCCTGCTCAGCGTTAACCGGGATCATGTTGCCTTCCTGCCTGAGGACTTGCGCAACACTCATCTCACTGCGCTGCTCGCTGGCGAACAGGCTTGAACGAGGGTCAATGGCTATCTTGACTGCGTCCAGGTCAATACGCCCGCTGGCATCACCTACCTGGGAGCGCAACGCGGTAATAAGCGCATGACGATCGGCGTTATCCCCCAATGCCTGTTGGTGTGCAGACAACGCTTCATCAGAACGCGGCGCCACATAGTGATCGGGTAATTCAAAGCCAGGCTTTTGGAATAATTGTCGAATGCGGGCATTCACCTCAGCGGTGGTTGGGATCTTGGGCTCACCGTAAAACTGCGCGACCAGGTTAAGCGGTACTTGATCACCATGACCATATAACGGGTAGACAAACTCTTGCTGCGGTTCTGGCGCAAATACGCTGGAAATGGACAATAAGGTGCGCGAAACATCGGACCACCCGGAGTCATCTAATAACGAAAAGGTCTTAATCGAGCCGCCTACATACCCTGATATTTCCCCGCGAGACGGATTGACTTTCAAATAAGCCGTGTCGAGATTCTCCCGCCTCGCCCAGGCTAGAAACCCTGGTTCTTTGAACGCGCTATCTAACTGTGAACGCCAGAGTCCCAAGGTCGACTCCCGAGGCACGTCAACCAAAGGCGCGGGGCCAAACGTCTTGTTGATGCTCGCGGCCAATGTCTTGGCGTAAGATCTTGCCACTTCAGCATCGGCGCCAACCCGTGAAACCGCCGCTGGCCCATCAGCGCGCTTGGGCTGCTCACTATGGGCGGCAGCGCGTAACTCATCTGTGGCAGCATTACCGTGAGGCGTGCCAATTGCCTCTGCAACAGGTGCCAGAATGGCGTTGAAGGCAGACGGGAGTAGAGGCTGGGACAGTTGTGAAATATTCATGGTTCACCCTGAATGCAGACATTAAGATTCCCGACAAAGGAACCTTCATACATGCACTTAGTGGAGCATCGAAAAAAAATCGCACAACTAAATCTCAACCAAATAATACAACTTTAAAACACTTACTCCTCAACGCATTCGCACGCCGCAAACCTCAAGGGCTCAGCATACTTTAAACAATATAATACCGAGATTCTCAACACCCTTTAAGACACTTACTGCATCACTCTTCAAGCAATAAAAGGCCACAACAAATGTAGTCTAAATACCGAAACTTCGTGAAATCCCGTGTTTGCGCAACTTCCTGTAAAGCGTATTCCGGCTAATACCCAGGCTTACGGCCGCTTGCGTAATGTGCCAACATTGGCGCTCCAGCGTGTCAAGCAATGCCAGGCGCTCTGCATCTTCCAACGCCAAACCGTTGCGGGCCTCCTTGATAGGTGCGGTTCGGCCCTGGCGAATTATCGCGGGAAGATCCCCGAGGCCGACATTGCCGCTCTCGTTCAGGGCTACCAACGTGCGCAGCACGGTGCGCAATTGACGCACATTGCCTGGCCAGGCATACGCCAGCAGGGCTTGCCGAGCCTGGACGTCGAGTACCACCGACAGCGTTCCGGCTTCCTGTGCCAGTAGAAAGTCGAGCAATTGCGCCTTGTCACTGCGCTCGCGCAGCGGGGGCAGCTCAATCTCCAGGCCGTTAAGCCGGTAATACAGATCCTCGCGAAAGCTGCCGTCTTGCATGCGCTCGAGCAAATTTCGGTGTGTGGCGCTGATAATCCGCACATTGACAGCGTGCGGCTCACCGCCGATGGGCACCACCATGCGATCTTCCAGCACCCTTAACAAGCGCGTCTGCATCGCCAGGGGCATGTCACCGATTTCGTCGAGAAAGAGGGTGCCGCCATCGGCTTGTTGCAACTTGCCGCGCATGCCATCTTTAAGGGCGCCGGTAAAACTGCCGCCGCGGTAGCCGAACAATTCGCTTTCGATCAGGCTTTCCGGAATGGCGGCGCAATTGAGGGCGATAAAAGGTTTATCGGCACGCTGGCTGGCCTGGTGTATGGCCTTGGCGAACGCCTCCTTGCCGGAACCGGTCTCACCATTGACCAGCAGTGGAACGTCACGCTCGAAGACGCGCAGCGCCTTGCGAAACTCATTTTGCAAGGTCTGGTCGGCCAGGCAGATGCCGGGCATGCGTGGCGGCTCGGGCGTCTTGGACACGGGGTGCGGCACAGAGCGCGGCTGACCGCGCAACGCGGCGAACAAGTGCCGTCCATCGCGGCTGCGTAACGGCCAACTCGCGGTGGCATTGGCACTGGCGCGACCGAGCAGTTGGTCCAGGGAGCAGTCGAAAAACGCCTCTACCGGTTGCCCCAGTAAGCTCCCGCGTACCTGCCCCAGCAAGTTCAACGCGCTCTGGTTGACCGCGCAGATCCGCCCCTCCCCATCGAACGCCAACAGCCCTTCACTGAACAGGCCCACCGACTCGGCCTGCAGGTGAAAGCGCAGCAGCCAATGGTGTTCAAAATGGCGCAGGAAGTAGCAACTCTCAATCATCTTCGCCGACAGGTTCACCAGCGCCATGGTGTGGAACTGGCTCTGCCGCGATACCGCTTCGCGTGCCGAGGACACATCGAGTACCGCCAGCAGGTCACCGTGGGGGTCGAACACCGGGCTCGCCGAGCAGGTCAGCCCGGTATGGCGGCCACGGAAGTGTTCATCGCGGTGAATGGTCAAGGACTGGCGTTCCACCAGGCAGGTGCCAATGCCGTTAGTGCCCTCGCAGGCTTCGCTCCAATCCGCGCCCAGCCACAACCCGGCACGCTCGAAGATCTTGCGCTCGGACGGCGCGGTTACGCAGTTGAGGATCACGCCCCGTGCGTCGGTGAGCAGCACCGCATGGCCGGCGCCGGAGAGCTGCTGATGCAGGCTGTTCATCTCGCTGCCGGCGATGTGCAGCACTTGGCGCAGGCGCTCGCGGCTTTCCAGCAGGCGGCCGTGTTCAAGCACCGTGGGGGCGATGGTCTGCGCAGGGTCGAGGTGATAATCCTCCACGCAACGCAGCCAGGAACGGGCGATGGACGGATCGCTGCCAGGCCCCTGGGACAGCTCCTGTCCGCGGGTGACGGTCAAGACTTGTTGGGCATGGCGACTGAAATGATCGTTATGCATGTTCTTATTATTCTCCCTGCGTGAGAGCGCCCAGCATCCCCCAGCCCTCTGCCCATTGCAATCCCGGGCCGACCCACCGGTCACAGGCTGTACCGCTTATGGCACAAACTGTCACGGCACTTGTATCGCAAGGGTGACAGCAACCCATGGCGCCACCGTCCAACCCCTTGATTTAACTGGCCAGCACTGCAGTGGCCCAACCTTTGCTCTACGCTTTATCACGCGCTTGTCGCGATGTACTCCAATAAACATAAAAGCAGGAGATGCCACCATGCGTTACGCACACCCCGGTACTGAAGGCGCTATCGTTTCGTTCAAGGCCAAGTACGGTAACTACATCGGCGGCGAATTCGTTGCGCCAGTCGATGGCAACTATTTCACCAACACCTCGCCGGTCAATGGCAAGCCTATCGCCGACTTCCCGCGCTCCACGGCCAAAGACATCGAAAAAGCCCTGGACGCCGCCCACGCCGCTGCTGATGCCTGGGGCAAGACCTCGGCCCAGGACCGCTCGCTGGTGCTGCTGAAAATCGCCGATCGCATCGAACAGAACCTCGAGCTGCTGGCCATCACCGAAACCTGGGACAACGGCAAGGCCGTACGCGAAACCCTCAACGCCGACATCCCCCTGGCCGCCGACCACTTCCGCTACTTCGCCGGCTGCATCCGCGCCCAGGAAGGCAGCAGCGCCGAGATCAACGAACACACTGCCGCTTATCACTTCCACGAGCCGTTGGGCGTGGTCGGCCAGATCATCCCGTGGAACTTCCCGCTGCTGATGGCCGCATGGAAACTCGCCCCGGCCCTGGCCGCGGGCAACTGCGTGGTGCTCAAGCCCGCCGAGCAAACGCCGCTGGGCATCAACGTGCTGATGGAACTGATCGGCGACCTGCTGCCGCCGGGCGTACTCAACGTGGTACACGGTTTCGGCAAAGAGGCCGGCGAAGCCCTGGCCACCAGCAAGCGCATCGCCAAGATCGCCTTCACCGGTTCCACGCCAGTGGGCTCGCACATCATGCATGCGGCCGCCGAGAACATCATTCCGTCGACCGTGGAGCTGGGCGGCAAGTCGCCGAACATCTTCTTCGCCGACATCATGAAAGCGGAACCTGCATTTATCGAAAAAGCCGCCGAAGGTCTGGTGCTGGCGTTCTTCAACCAGGGCGAAGTGTGCACCTGCCCATCTCGCGCACTGGTGGAAGAATCGATCTACGACGACTTCATGAAAGTGGTGATGAAGAAGGTCGAGTCGATCAAGCGTGGCGACCCGCTGGACACCGATACCATGGTCGGCGCCCAGGCGTCCGAGCAGCAGTTCGACAAGATCCTGTCCTACCTGGAAATCGCCAAGGGCGAAGGCGCGCAGCTGCTGACCGGCGGCAAGGTCGAGAAGCTCACAGGCGACCTCGCCACCGGCTACTACATCCAGCCGACCCTGCTCAAGGGCACCAACGAAATGCGCGTGTTCCAGGAAGAAATCTTCGGCCCGGTGGTGAGCATCACCACCTTCAAGGACGAAGCCGAAGCCCTGGCAATTGCCAACGACACCGAGTTCGGCCTGGGTGCCGGCCTGTGGACCCGCGACATCAACCGCGCCTACCGCATGGGCCGGGCGATCAAGGCCGGCCGTGTGTGGACCAACTGCTACCACCTGTACCCGGCGCATGCCGCGTTTGGCGGTTACAAGAAGTCCGGTGTGGGCCGTGAGACCCACAAGATGATGTTGGATCACTACCAGCAGACCAAGAACCTGCTGGTGAGCTACGACATTAATCCGTTGGGCTTCTTCTAACCCCACAGAGGCAACAACCGTCACTGTAGGAGCGAGCTTGCTCGCGAAGAACGTTAACGATAACGCGAGTAGCCTGACTCCCCCGGGGCGCTCGCAAGTTTTTCGCGAGCATGCTCGCTCCTACATTACCCGGCGGCAACCTGTCGGGATCAAAACAATAAGAATGAAAGGTACTTCCCCATGCCTAGCGAACCCACTGGCTCTTCCGTCGACTTCGAAAAAGTCGGCACCGAATACTTCCAACAACGCGAACTGAAAAAAGGCGCCGCCGGCTGGGTACTGCTGGTGGGCCTTGGCGTTGCCTATGTGATCTCCGGCGATTACGCCGGCTGGAACTTCGGCCTGGCCCAGGGTGGCTGGGGCGGCATGTTCCTCGCCACCTTGCTGATGGCGACGATGTACCTGTGCATGTGCTTTTCGCTTGCAGAACTGTCGTCCATGATCCCCACCGCTGGCGGTGGCTACGGTTTTGCCCGCAGCGCCTTTGGCCCTTGGGGTGGGTTTCTCACGGGCACCGCGATCCTCATCGAATACGCCATCGCCCCTGCGGCCATCGCGGTATTTATCGGCGCCTATTGCGAGTCACTGTTCGGCATTGGCGGCTGGATGATCTACCTGGCGTTCTACATCATCTTTATCGGCATCCACATCTTTGGTGTGGGCGAAGCCTTGAAGCTGATGTTCGTGATCACCGCCGTCGCCGCAATTGCCCTGGGCGTGTTCCTGGTGTCGATGGTGCCGCACTTCAACGTCGCCAACCTGCTGGACATTCCGGTGACCGAAGCCAAGGGCGCCAGCAGCTTCCTGCCGTTCGGCTATGTTGGCGTGTGGGCGGCGATCCCTTATGCCATTTGGTTTTTCCTCGCGGTGGAAGGCGTTCCATTGGCCGCCGAAGAAACCAAGAACCCCAAACGCGACCTGCCCCGCGGCCTGATCGGCGCCATTGTGGTGCTGACCAGTTTTGCCCTGCTGATTCTAGTGATCGCGCCGGGCGGTGCGGGCACTTACGCGCTGATCAAATCCGGCAACCCGCTGGTAGAAGCGCTGGCGTTGTCCTACGGCGGTTCGACCTGGATGGGCAGCTTCGTCAACCTGGTCGGCTTGGCTGGCTTGATCGCGAGCTTTTTCTCGATCATCTACGCCTATTCGCGGCAGATCTTTGCCTTGTCCCGCGCTGGCTACCTGCCGCGCAAACTGTCCGAGACCAACAAGAGCAAGGCGCCGGTGCTGGCGTTGGTGATCCCCGGGATTATCGGTTTTGGCCTGTCGCTGACCGGCCAGGGTGACTTGCTGATTTTGGTGGCGGTGTTTGGCGCGACGATTTCCTACGTACTAATGATGGCCGCGCACATCACCCTGCGCATCCGTCGCCCCAAAATGGACCGGCCGTACCGCACGCCGGGCGGCATCTTTACTTCGGGCGTGGCGCTGGTACTGGCCTGCGTGGCCGTGGTGGCGGGCTTCTTGGTAGATCCACGGGTGGTGATTGGCGCCGCGGTCATCTATGGAGTATTAATTGCTTACTTTGCTTTCTACAGCCGGCATCACTTGGTAGCAGGCACGCCGGAAGAGGAATTCGCGGCGATCCAGGCCGCAGAGGCCGCCTTGCACTGATTGCCGAAAACCTCGACGCGGGCGCTTTTTCTACGTTTTGCCCGCGTCATTCAGGAGACACTGTATGGCAAGCTTTTCCCACGCGGTGGGTGCCCTCACCTACCGCTTCGACGACCTCAAGGACGTGATGGCCAAGGCCAGCCCCGCCCGCTCCGGGGACTTCCTCGCCGGTGTCGCCGCGCAGAACGACGGTGAACGGGTGGCGGCGCAGATGGCGCTGGCCAATATCCCGCTTAAGCACTTCCTGCAGGAAGTGCTGATTCCCTATGAAAGCGATGAAGTCACCCGACTGATCATCGACACCCACGATAAACAGGCGTTTGCGCCGGTCAGCCACCTCACCGTCGGCGGCCTGCGCGACTGGCTGCTCAGCGATGCGGCCGATGAACACGCCCTGCGCGCATTGGCGCCAGGGCTGACACCGGAAATGGCCGCTGCCGTGTCCAAGATCATGCGTGTGCAGGACCTGGTGCTGGTGGCGCAGAAGATCCGCGTGGTCACCCAGTTTCGCGGCACCATGGGATTGCGCGGGCGCCTGTCCACACGCTTGCAGCCCAACCACCCCACCGATGAACCGGCAGGCATCGCCGCGAGTATTCTCGACGGCCTGCTCTACGGCAATGGCGACGCGATGATCGGCATCAACCCGGCCACCGACAGCATCGCCTCGATCTGCGCCATGCTGGAGATGCTTGACGCAATCATCCAGCGCTACGAAATTCCCACCCAGGCTTGCGTGCTGACCCACGTCACCACCTCCATTGAGGCGATCAACCGGGGCGTGCCCCTGGACCTGGTGTTCCAGTCGATTGCCGGCACCGAGGCGGCCAACGCCAGTTTCGGCATCAACCTGAGCGTGCTGCAGGAAGGTTACGACGCTGGCCTGAGCCTCAAGCGCGGCACCCTGGGGCAGAACCTGATGTACTTCGAAACCGGCCAGGGCAGCGCCTTGTCGGCCAATGCGCATTTCGGCGTCGACCAGCAAACCTGTGAAACCCGCGCCTACGCCGTGGCGCGGCACTTCAAGCCATTTTTGGTAAACACCGTGGTGGGTTTTATCGGCCCCGAGTACCTGTACAACGGCAAGCAGATCATCCGTGCCGGCCTCGAAGACCACTTTTGCGGCAAGCTGCTCGGCGTGCCCATGGGTTGCGATATCTGCTACACCAACCATGCCGAAGCCGACCAAGACGACATGGACACCCTGCTGACCCTGCTGGGCGTGGCCGGTATCAACTTCATCATGGGCATTCCCGGTTCCGACGACATCATGCTCAACTACCAGACCACCTCGTTCCACGACGCTCTGTACGCCCGTCAGACCTTGGGTTTAAAACCGGCGCCGGAGTTTGAACAGTGGCTGGCGAAAATGGGCATCTTCACGCAAGAAGGCGGCAAGGTGCACTTCGGCAACAGCCTGCCACCGGCGTTTCGCCATGCCTTGGCGCAACTGGGATGAAGGAGCCGACCGTGCAACCAGAACTGCCTGATAACCCCTGGCTGGAACTGCGCCGCCTGACCCCGGCGCGCATCGCATTGGGCCGCACTGGCACCAGCATTCCCACCAGCGCCCAGCTGGACTTCCAGTTCGCCCACGCCCAGGCGCGGGATGCGGTGCACCTGCCCTTCGATCACGCCGGGCTCAGCAGCCAATTCGCCGAACGCGGCCGCGACAGCCTGCTGCTGCACAGCGCCGCCCCCGATCGGCATGTATACCTGCAACGCCCGGACCTTGGACGGCGCCTGAGTGATGAGTCGGCCCAGACTTTGCGCGACTACGCCTTGACGCACCCCGCTGGGGTGGACTTGGCGATTGTGGTGGCCGATGGTCTGTCGGCGTTGGCGGTGCATAAACATACCGCGCCATTTCTGGCACGCCTGGAAGAACAGACCCACGCCGAAGGCTGGTCCTTGTCACCGGTAATTCTGGTGGAACAAGGCCGCGTAGCGGTGGCCGACGAGATCGGCCAACTGCTCGGGGCAAAAATGGTAGTGATCCTTATCGGCGAACGCCCAGGGCTCAGTTCGCCGGACAGCCTGGGCCTGTATTTCACCTACAACCCCAAGGTCGGCCTCACCGACGCCTATCGTAACTGCATCTCCAATGTGCGGCTGGAAGGCTTGAGTTATGGCATGGCGGCCCATCGTCTGCTGTACCTGATGCGCGAGGCGTGTCGCCGGCAGTTGTCAGGGGTCAATCTCAAGGACGAGGCACAGGTTCAGACCCTCGAATCCGACGATCCGGACCTGATGAAGGGCAATTTCCTGCTCAGCCCACCGGATGACCGATAGCGGCACGATTGCGCTTTTTTGTCGCATTAGGCAGCATCAAGCCACGGCCGCTCGCGTGGTCATACCCCCATTCGGAAGTTGAGGCCTGGCATGCGGATTACTCAAGCGACCCTGGAACACCTGGACCTGTTGACCCCGCTATTCGTCAAATACCGCGAGTTCTATGGCGCCCTGCCGTTCCCGGACTCGTCCCGGGCCTTCCTGGAAAAGCGCCTGCGACGCAAGGAGTCAATCATCTACCTGGCCCTGGCCGATGATGATGACAAGCGGCTGCTGGGGTTCTGCCAGCTGTATCCGAGTTTTTCCTCGCTGTCGCTCAAACGGGTGTGGATCCTCAACGACATCTATGTAGCCGAGGATGCGCGCCGACAACTGGTGGCCGACAACCTGATGCGCACCGCCAAGAAGATGGCCAAGGAAACCCACGCCGTACGCTTGCGGGTCTCCACCAGCAGCGACAATGACGTGGCGCAGAAGACCTATGAGTCCATAGGCTTTCGTGAAGACACCGAGTTCAAGAACTACGTACTGCCGATCAACGAGGACTGACCCCAATCCCCCAAACACCACAACCCCCTGTGGAGGGGGCTTGCTCCCGATGGCGCAGTGTCAGTTAACGAATTTGTCCCTGACCCGCCGCAATCGCGAGCAAGCCCCGTCCCACAAAAAACCAAGCCCAACCGCTTCACACTTTCACGACACTCCCCGCTACAAAAGCCACACGCTTTTCACCATTCAATCCGTATAATGCCGACCTTTCAGGGCCGTAAGAACTGCCGCAATTACTTGTAGCCTTATTGCCCGAGCTTCCGCACAGGCCTGCTGAGCCGGGCCGTTCACACAGGTGCCATCCATGGATTTCAACCCGCTCGACCTTATCCTGCATCTCGACGTCTACCTCGACATGCTGGTAACCAATTACGGTCCGTGGATCTACGCCATTCTGTTCCTGGTTATTTTTTGCGAAACCGGCCTGGTGGTCATGCCCTTCCTGCCGGGTGACTCCCTGTTGTTCATCGCCGGTGCCGTAGCGGCCGGTGGCGGCATGGACCCAGTACTGCTGGCCGGCCTGCTGATGCTGGCGGCGATCCTCGGTGACAGCACCAACTACGTCATAGGCCGAACAGCCGGCGAGCGCTTGTTCAGCAACCCGAACTCGAAGATCTTCCGTCGCGACTACCTGCAAAAAACCCACGACTTCTACGACAAGCACGGCGGCAAAACCGTGACCCTGGCGCGCTTCCTGCCGATTCTGCGCACCTTCGCGCCGTTCGTCGCGGGCGTGGCCAAAATGCCTTACCCACGCTTCTTCGGTTTCAGCGTACTGGGCACCATCCTCTGGGTCGGCGGCCTGGTGACCCTGGGCTACTTCTTCGGCAACGTGCCGTTTATCAAGAAAAACCTCTCGCTGCTGGTGGTGTTCATCATCCTGCTGTCCCTGGTGCCGATGATCATTGGCGTGGTGCGCAGCCGCTTTGGCCGCACCTCCTCCGAAGCCAACCCGCACTGACCGGCAATGTGGTCCCTCAGCGCCTGGCGTCGCCGGCGCCTGCTGGCCAAGCACCCGATTGCCGATGACACCTGGCAGCGGGTGCGCCAGCACCTGACCTTCCTCGACGGCATCAGCGCCGAGCAAGACCAATGGCTGCGCGAAGCCTGCGTAATCTTCCTCGCCGAAAAACACCTCAGCGCCCTGCCCGGCGTCGAGCTGCACCAGGAACAACGCCTGCTGCTCGCCGCCCAGGCGCAATTGCCGCTGATGAACCTGGGCGACCTCGACTGGTACCAGGGCTTCCATGAAATTGTGCTGTACCCCGACGACTTCCTCAGCCCGCAACGCCATCGCGACGCCAGCGGCGTCGAGCACGAGTGGGACGGTGAACACAGCGGCGAAGCCTGGCAACAAGGCCCGGTGATCCTGGCCTGGCCCGGCGTGCTCGCCAGCGGTCAATGGGAAGGCTACAACCTGGTCATCCACGAGCTGGCCCACAAGTTGGACATGCTCAACGGCGACGCCAACGGCCTGCCGCCCCTGCACCACGACATGCGCGTGCAGGAATGGGCCAGCGTGATGCAAAGCGCCTTCGATGACCTCAACCGCCAACTCGACGCCAACCCGGACGCCGAGACAGAAATAGACCCCTACGCCGCAGAAAACCCGGCGGAATTCTTCGCCGTCACCAGCGAGTATTTCTTCAGTGCCCCGGATTTGCTGGCCGACAGTTATCCACAGGTGTACGCCCAACTCAGCCGCTTTTACCGCCAGGATCCCCTGGCGCGCCTGACCCAACTGCAAGCCCATGACCCGCGTTACCAGCCACACGACGAATGACCGTACGACGCTTGGCGCATGGCATCGGCGTCAGAATATGCCTATAATCGCCGCCACTTTTAGGCCAATCCGGCCATGTCATATGGCCAACTACGGGGGCAACGCCCAATGAGCTACAGCAAGATTCCGGCTGGCAAAGACCTGCCGAACGACATCTACGTCGCGATCGAAATTCCGGCCAACCACGCGCCGATCAAATACGAAATCGACAAAGACAGCGACTGCCTGTTCGTTGACCGTTTCATGGCCACCCCGATGTTCTACCCGGCCAACTACGGTTTCATCCCCAACACCCTGGCTGACGACGGCGACCCCCTCGACGTGCTGGTCGTGACCCCTTACCCGGTTACCCCAGGTTCGGTCATCCGCGCACGCCCAGTCGGCATCCTGAACATGACCGACGACGGCGGCGGCGATGCCAAAGTCATCGCAGTGCCACACGACAAGCTGTCCCAGCTGTACGTGGACGTGAAGGAATACACCGACCTGCCGCCACTGCTGCTGGAACAGATCAAGCACTTCTTCGAGAACTACAAAGACCTCGAAAAAGGCAAATGGGTGAAGATCGACGGTTGGGGCAACGCAGAAGCCGCCCGCGCCGAGATCATGAAGTCGGTTGCCGCCTACAAAGGCTGATACCCGCGCCTCATTGCCACGGCAAATAGAAAAGCCCCGTTAATTCGGGGCTTTTTTATGCGCAAGATTAAACATCAAGTTCAATGTTTATTTAATGGCGTTTAACTAAGCAGCACACCTGAAAAAACAAGCCACAACTAAGCCAAATCCTACACATGCAATTCAACGCATGGTTTATTTGATTAGTATTTCCGGCCAGTAAACTCTGCGTTTATGAATACATCAGGTGATCGTTTAAAAGCACTACTTCGGGAAGTTCATCTTTCCGCCTCCGACTTCGCCAAGAACCGCGGCGTCACGCCTCAACACGTGAACAACTGGTTCAAGCGCGGAGTTCCCATGGGCCGACTCAACGAGATCGCAGAACTGCTGTGCGTCTCCAGTCGCTGGCTAAGCGACGGCCGAGGCCCCAAACATCCGCCTGCCAACTACCTGTTGGAAGGCCCCACCGCAAGGATTGCAGCCACCCGCGAAGACACTGGCAAATACCTCACAGGCCCCGCCTGCCGCCCGGAAAAAACCGACGTGGAGATCGCCCTCCACCCCACCTTCACCTCAACCGAACGCATCCGCATCTCGCTGCACACCCTCGAAACCCTCAACGTCAAACCCGACCGCGCGGTAGGCGCCTACATGGTCGACAACAGCATGATCGACATCATCCAACAAGGCGCCACCCTCGCCATCGACCGAGGCCGCACCCAAATCATCGACGGCGAAATCTACGCCGTCGAACACGACGGCATGCTACGCATCAAATACCTCTACAACCGCCCCGGCGGCGGCCTGCGCATGCGCAGCCACAACGCCGCCGAACACCCGGACGAATACCTCAACCACGAGGAACGCTTCGAGCAAAGCTTCAAGATCGTCGGCTGGGTATTCTGGTGGTCCACCCTCAACAACCGCCGCCCACCGGTGCCACTGGATGAACACCTGCTGGGCTGGGAAGGCTCTAAATCGGAACCGGAGGTGGGCAATTAAGATGAATGTGGGTAGAATGCGCCGCACATTTGGCAGGGGGATGGCTTAGCTATTTGACCTGCTTGGCGATGCGGAGGAGTTCCCGCTGATGCCCCTACTATTCAGCCCGACGCAATGTGGGCTGAGCGATTTGAAGGCTGGTGAGGTTTGTCAAAAACAAGCTGAGGCAGTCCCCGAGAAGCCGGCCACAAGCCGGCTTTTTAATATCTGTCAATAAATCCCCTGTGGGCCTACTCCCCCTCAAGCTCATTGGACCTTTCCTTCCTACGCACCGCCTCCAGCCTTAAGCGCAAAAAGCCCACCCCCCGCAAAGAAACCTCTTACAATCCCTCTCTCAATTTTCCAACATGCGTCAGATCCGTTAACCACCAATCGAGAGGCGGGCCTGTGATCAAACCAGACAGCACACCCGAACAACTGGTGAACGTCGAAAACCTGTCCATTCGCCTGCAACGTTTTGCTGATGATCGCGACTGGCACCAGTTCCATTCGCCCAAGAATTTGCTTTTGGCCCTCACCGGCGAGGTTGGCGAGCTTTGCGAAGTCTTTCAATGGATGAGCGAGACCGACTCGATTGCAGCAGCGAAGCGTCCGGAAACTGCCCAAGCGGTGAAAGATGAACTGGCTGATGTCCTGATGTACCTGGTCCGTTTAGCCAGCGTGTTAGGCGTCGACCTCGACGAAGCTACCCGGGAAAAGCTTGCCCTTAACGCTTCGAAGTACCCCGTCGATAAAGCCAGAAGCACCAGCAAAAAATACGACCAACTCTGATACCCCACGCGCTAAGGACTTCTCGTGATCGTTTACGCTGCGACCAAACAGCAATTCCTAAAAGACAACGATAACGACGATATCGAAGAAGTCATTCTCAGGCACTACAAGGAAGCCACGGGGAAAAGAGTTGGGGCGTCGGAGATCAAATCCTGGCAGGGCTCGCTGACGTACATGGCAAAGGTGCTCCGAGATGAAGGGCTGCCGAATGACGCCGGCTTGGCTATCGAGTTGCATATCCCACAGTCTTCGAAGCGTATTGATTTCTTGCTGACTGGGAGGGATGCGAATCAGGGTAAAAATGCTGTCCTGATCGAGTTGAAGCAATGGAGCAAATCAACTGCAACGTCCAAGGACGCGATAGTCAAAACTGCGCTAGGCGGCGGGCTAGTGGAAACTATCCATCCGTCCTACCAAGTCTGGTCATACGCCGCATTGCTCGAAGGCTTTAACGAAGCCGTCTATGACAAAAGCATCGAGGTTCGACCCTGCGCTTATCTTCACAACTATGTCAGCGATGGGGTTATAAATTCTGCGCATTACCAGGCATATATCAGCAAAGCTCCACTGTTCCTCAAAGGGCCGGATGAGCTTGAAAAACTGCGTACGTTTCTCAAGACCCACATCCTTCATGGCGATAACAAAGAAATTCTCTATGAGCTTTCCAATGGAAAAATTCGCCCGTCGAAAGCACTAGCTGATGCACTTAAAGGACTTCTGAAGGGCCAGCCGGAATTCATACTGATCGACGATCAAAAGGCGACGTTTGAATCCGCACTGGCGGCGGCGAGCGCTGCCTCGGAAGCGGCGCCGAAGGTGATTATCATCGAGGGCGGCCCTGGTACGGGTAAAACCGTGCTGGCGATCAACTTGCTCGTGAAGCTTACGAGCCAGGGATTATTGAGCAAGTACGTCTCAAAAAATGCCGCGCCGCGAAAGGTGTATGAGAGCAAATTGGTGGGAACGGTCAAGCGTAGCCACTTCTCCAATCTTTTTTCTGGCTCAGGCGCTTTCATTGATACCGAGCCCAACACCTTTGATGCGCTCATCGTAGACGAAGCTCACCGTCTTAACGAAAAAAGCGGGCTTTACGGCAATTTGGGTGAGAACCAAATCAAGGAACTGATCGAGTCGGCCAAATGTTCAATCTTCTTTATCGACGAAGATCAGCGCGTCACGTTGAATGACATAGGCAGCAAGCAAGCCGTACGTGCTTTTGCGAAAGCCAAAGGCGCGGAGGTAGAGGAATATACGTTGTCCTCGCAGTTCCGTTGCAGCGGGTCTGACGGTTATCTGGCTTGGCTCGATGACGTACTGGATATACGCGCAACCGCCAATCCGCTGCTCGACAATAGCGAATACGAGTTCAAAATCTTTGACAGCCCTCAAGCCATGCATATGGCTATCGAACAAACAAACCAAGGTAACAAAGCCCGGGTTGTTGCCGGTTACTGCTGGCCGTGGCGCAGCAAGAAAGATGCTCGAGAATCCGACATCGTCATCGGCGACGACTACGAACGCCAATGGAACCTTGATCAGGACGGCAGTTTGTGGATCATCGCGGAGAATTCAGTTGATCAGGTCGGGTGTATTCATACATGCCAAGGCCTGGAAGTCGATTATATCGGCGTCATCATCGGGCCCGATCTCATCGTGCGGAATGGGCGCGTTCTTACCTCTGCCCTTGAGCGAGATAAAAACGACAAGTCCATTCGCGGCTGGAAGAAAATGATGAAGGAGCAACCCGATCTGGCAAAGCAGGAAACGGACTTGATCATCAAGAACACCTATCGAACGCTGATGACCAGGGGAATGAAGGGTTGCTACCTCTACTGCACCGACCCAGAAACCGCGCAGTACTTTGCGAGCCGGCTTGACGATCACGCGAACGCTAAATGACCTGCTGGTGCTTGCCTCAATAATGTTGAGACAAGCACCCTCACATTACTTGGACTGCAAACAGTCCACAGCCCGGTCCGCCACCATCTTCGCCATCTCCACCAAATGCATCACCGCTCTTTGCGGAGCAGCCAGTGGCTCCCCTAGCACTTGCGACGTTGCCACCGCACATTGCAGCAACTCAGACACCCGCACCCAAGCATCCTCAAAGCTCAGCTCTTCATTAACAGTAAATGGGTTAGTCGCACCCGATGACGGCGAATCCGAAACAACGTTATCCATAGCAAAACTCCAATCGATGATTTGAAGCTGCCATCTACGCGACTAAACGAAAGGCGGCAGCTGTACGCAGGTTAGTCGACCGGTCGATTGGTAACCCGGCGCACCCGAAGGTGCCCTGCGCACAGCCACCATAAGATGCAGGCGAAGGGGTGCCTGACTCATGAGTTGCTTATGCGCCAATCGAAGCTGGGCGACTAAACCCGATCACTGAATTAGCAGTGACGATCCGCAGCTTAGTCACAGAGTTTCGCTGGCGCAAGCGGCTGGAATTCTCTAGGAAATGTCCCGCAAATGAAAGGGATCTAACCTGCTGGCACAACGAATTCGCGCCAGCTCCGAGGTGCAGGCTCCACACTATGTGGACATAGGCAATGTTGATTTAATCGACAAACGCCGCACGCGCATTGTCCCCATCGCTCCCGCGGGCTTTTTGTCAGACTACGTACCCTTCTATTTCACCCCCTTCTCTGTGATGATGAAAAATATTCACTCTGGGTGGAGCGTTCAGCAGCGCAAAAATGACGAAATCGTAATTCTCGTCTCTAGCTTGCACCGCGTCGCCGAGCTTGGTCTACCGTTCGTCTTTACAAACGCACATGCGTACCCGGATTGGACAGACTATTACAGCGATGTGGCGAATCTCCACGAGATCGATTGGTCTATCCTTCAACGGCGTGATTTCAAACGTGACCCCGATGACCCTCGCAAAATGGAGCGTTATCAGGCTGAGGCGCTGATTCATCACCACCTACCGATTACAGGACTCCTTGGCATCATGTGTTACACCGATGCAACGAAAAAACGCATAGAACAGGACGCCGCCGCCCGAGGCCTTACGTTGTCTGTGCATGCGCGTCCGGGATGGTATTTCCAATGATCAGATTCACCCAAGGCAACCTTCTGGAAGCCAATACCGAAGCCCTCGTCAACACGGTGAATACCGTAGGCGTGATGGGCAAAGGCATCGCGCTGATGTTCAAAGAGCGCTTTGCAGAAAACTATCGTTTGTACGCGGCAGCCTGTAAGGCTGGCGAGGTAGAAACAGGCAAGGTTCACGTAACCGCAGTCAACGAACTGGAAGGTCCTCGTTGGATCGTTAACTTTCCGACTAAGCGCCACTGGCGGTCACCTTCGCAGATGGCGTGGATAACCGAAGGTCTGCATGATCTACGGCGCTTTCTGATTGAAAATCATGTGAAGTCCGTGGCTGTTCCGCCGTTAGGTGCAGGTAACGGGGGGCTGAAATGGCCGGAGGTTCGCGAGCAGATCGTTGAGGTGTTAAGTGATCTGGATGTCGATGTGCTGGTATTCGAGCCGTCCAATCAGTACCTGAATGTCGCCAAACGCAGCGGCGTTGAGAAGCTCACACCTGCTCGCGCACTTATTGCGGAACTAGTGCGGCGGTACTGGGTGTTAGGTATGGAATGCAGCCTGCTGGAGATTCAGAAGCTGGCCTGGTTCCTGGAGCGTGCTATTGAAAAGCGGCCAGACCTCAAGAACCCGCTGGACCTTAAGTTCGTTGCTCATAAGTACGGGCCGTATGCCAATCGGTTGGAGCACCTGCTTAACAATCTGGATGGTAGTTATCTGCATTGCGATAAGCGCATCAGCGATGCGGAAATCAGCGATGTCATCTGGTTTGACCAAGACCGTAAAGCCTTTCTCCAAACCTACCTCAACACAGAGGCCAAAGAGTACTCACAAGCCTTGGAGTGCACCGCCGAATTGATCGACGGATTTGAGTCGCCGTTTGGTATGGAGTTGTTGGCGACAGTCGATTGGTTGCTGAGCCAGAAAAATGTTTCCCCTAGCGTCCCTGCTGTGCGCGAGGCATTGAAACAGTGGGAAGGCGGAGCCGGTGCTGGTGCTCGTAAGAACAAGCTGTTCGACGACCAAGCGCTTGAGATTGCACTTAAACGGCTTACGCACACCCCCTCCAATGCTCAGATGGCTATCTGTTGAGGGTCGGAATGCCCGCTGACGCGGGCATTTAAGCCAATTTGTTGAGGCGCGCCCGGCCAGTCCTGACTGAGAAGCCCAGCAGGCTTTTTCAATCCAATATCAAATGCGGCAAAAACCGGCTCGAATCCTTGGTAATCAAACTATTGTCCTCCCGCACCCCAATCCCCGCCGCCTGGTCTCCAATCACCCAAGACCCAATCAACGTGTAGCTGTCGCCAAACCGTGGCAACGGCGCAAACTCCTGAAGAATAAACGGCGCATCCGTGTAGGGCCCGTCCTCTTTCACGATCAGCCCATCAGCCGTTTGCAGTTCGATGTTGGCCCCTTCCCGCGAGAAGAACGGTTTGCGTACCCAGCCCTTCGGCACGGCTTTACCTGGGTCAGTATCCAGGTGTGACGCGAGCAAATTCGGGTGGCCTTTGTTGAACTCCCATAACAGCGGCAGGATGCCTTTGTTGGAGAGGATGGACTTCCACGCAGGCTCGAAAAACTGCGTGTCGCTCTCGGCAATGGCGGTGCCGAAGGGTTCGTGGAAGATGAACTCCCAGGCGTGCAGTTTGAACAGGTGGGGGATCCAGCGATCTTGTAGGTCGACGAAGCGGCCTTCGTTGGTCAGGCCGATGTCTTCGATGTCGATGTGGCGTGATTCGATGCCGACTTTTTCCGCGACGAGGCGAAGGTAGTCGGTGGTGCCTTTGTCTTCGATCGAGTCTTTCATCGAGGCGAAGTAGAACGGCTGGTTGACCTGCAGTTGGGCAAAGGCCTGGTGCAGTTTGGTGTCGATGCTATTGAACTGGTCGGCGTGCTTGGGCAGCAGGCCGCGTTCGATGCATTGTTCCAGCCAGCCCCACTGAAACGCCGCGGCCTCGTAGAGGCTGGTGGGGGTGTCGTAGTTGAGCTCCAGCAACTTGGCGGGGCCGGTGCCGTTGTAGGAGAAGTCCATGCGCCCGTACAGGTGCGGGTGGCCTTCGAGCCATGAGGTGCGGATCATGTCGTAGAAAGGCGCGGGGATGCTCAGGCGTTCGAGCAGTTCTTCGCTGTGGACCACGCGGGCCACGAGGTCCATGCACATGTCATGGATCTCGGTGGTGGGGTCTTCGAGGTCGCGCTCGATTTGCTGGAGCGTGAACTGGTAATACGCGCGCTCGTCCCAGTAGGGTTCGCCGTCGATGGTGTGGAACAGAAAACCGAGGCTGTCGGCGGTCTGTTTCCAATCATGACGCTCTGCGCAGTGGATCTTCTTCATGCCTGCCTTCCTTAACTGCTCGACCCGCCGCCGCCCCAGCCGCTGCGGGCGCTGGCCTTGCTGCCGAAGCCGCCACGGGAGGTGGCCGAGGACACGGAGCTCGACTTGGTGGAGGAGCGCAGCGTGTTGGTGTAATTGCTGCTGCCGTACCGGGCCTGGTTGGAGCGGCCGAAGGTGGCCCCATTGGAGACGCGCTGGTTGAGCGTGGAGTTGCCGTAGTTGCCGCGATCATCGCGGTAGCGGTACACCGGCTCGGAACGGTAGCTGTTGCGGTTGTTGCTCAGCATGTTGCCGATCAGCAGGCCGGTGAGCAGGCTGGTGGTGGAGAAACCTGAGCCACCGCCGCTGGCTTGGGCGTTGGTCGCTTGGGCATTGGCGGCGTCGACCTGGGATTGGGTCACCTGGCCTTCGGCGGTCAGTTCAAAGCCGCCGAGCCTTGGGATGAACTTGCCGGTGGAGTCTTGCTGGCACCAGTCGGCGACAAAGTCGGCATCGCAATCGGCCTGGCTGTCGTACACCGGCGCAATGCGGCGATGCTCGGCCATGGCGGTCATGTAGGCGTCCGAGCAGACGTCTACCGGGAGTTTTTCATCGGCGCATTGCTGCACCGATTGGAAGTTGTACTTCTTCTGCAAATCGTAGGTTTTTTCCGTTGGCCCGCAGCCGGATATCGCCATGGCGACCGACGCTGCCAGCGACAGCTGGACGTACTTGCTTCGTTTCATCGAGAGCTCCGTGCGCAATCAGTTCGAGGTGGGCGTCATGCACGCGGCATTCAACATGCCGACGCTGATGGCCACGGCGGCTACGTAAATACCGGCCGCGAGCTCGCCGTTCTTGATGCGCTCAGACGTGCCTTTGAGCACCAGGCTGGTCAGCAAAAATGCCAACAGTTGGACGACGGCTGCAATCACTGCCCAGACCACGAAATCGACGAGGCTGACGGAATAGGCAATCACGTTGCTGGCCGGGATGGCGAAACCGACGATGGCACCGCCCAGGGCAACCGCTGCGGATGTGTTGCCCGCCCGGATCAGCTCGAACTCCTTGTGCGGGGTGATACGGGTGTAGATGAACTGGAACAGCGCGAACAGTACCGCAGCCCCCAGGATGTAGAGGACAAAGCCGAACACGGCAGCTTTGTTCAGGGAAATGGAGAGAGCTTCTAGCATGGGATGCTTCCTTTTTTTAGAGCGCAGTCAGATCGGTTGTGTACAGCGAAATGCCCAGCGACGTGCTCAGGCTGATGGTGCCTTCGGCGTCTTCTTCGACGGAAAACAGCAAAAACTCGCGGCGGTCGGTCAGGCCGGTGTCGCGTGCGTATAGCATCGAACGGTGCTCGATGCTGTAGGCCGCCTCCGGGCTGACGATTTGCTCGCTCATCGCCACCAATTCGGTCTGGCCATCCTCGCTGCCCCACTCACGGAAGAACTCGACGCCGTCATGGGTGTAGGTCGGCAGCCCGATCAGGCTTTGCGGGCCCGCCAGCCGGCGCAGTTCAGCTTCACTGCTGACGGTGACGTTACTGAGGTAGTTGAACAGGATCACCGACTCGACCTGCCCGGCGATGTCACCCGTGGTGTGCACCTGCAGCCAATAGTCTTCGTCGTTCATGTAATAGCGCGACAGCCATGTCGACTGCCCGAGGTCAACGGTGCCGTTGGCCCAGATTTCCTGGGAACCGGGTATTACCACCGAGGTTTTCTCATCGAGCAACAGTTTCAGGCTCGTGTCGAACATCAGGCCTTTGCCCGGTGCCAGGCCCAATGGCCCGGTGACCGGCAGCGCCTGGTTGGCCGGCGCTTTAGAGTCAGCAGTGGCGTTCGGAGCTTCGAGCCCCATCAGTTGTTTAAACCATCCCATGGGAGATTTCCTTGAGCCGGGTGGAGGCGATATAGAAGAGTTCACCGCCCTCGACGCGGGTGGCGCTCGGCGGGTTGATCGCGGGTTGCTGGGCACCTTTGGCGCGATAGCCGATAAGGGTGGCGTTGTGCTGTTCTTTCAGCCGGGTGTACAGCTCGCCGAACGTGGCCTCAAAGGCCTCGGGCAACTTCATCAGGTATTGGGTGGCACCCTGCCCCACACACAGCAGCTCATTGATAACCACGGACGAGCCTGGGTCCTGGGAGGCACGCACCAGCATTTCAATCGCCATGCTTGAGGTGCATTCCAGGCGGGGTGCGTAGGAGCTGGCGAGTGCGGCGATTTCACTTTCGTTGAAGTGGGCGACCACATGCCCGAGGGGGCTCAATTGATTGACCGCCAGCACGGTGGCCAGGGTGAGGTCGTCAGATGGGGTTCGCACCAGCACACGTTCGGCACCGGGAACGCCGGCACGCAGCAGCAACGCGGTGGAGGACAGGCTTTCACCGCGGATGAACGCCGCTTTGCCCGGCATCGGGTTTTCTTCGAGGATGCAGTCGCAAATCACGATCAGGTTGTCGTTGGAGGTTTCGTCTTGCAGCAACAACTCGATAACCCGTTCGCTGGACGCGCCCTCCCAGCCGATCAGCACGGTATGGCCGACCTTGCCGGTGAAATCGCCTTTGCCTTTCATGCCTTTTCTCCATGCATCGATGACACTGCTGGTGGTTTTGCCGATGGCGGCCGTGAGCAGCGCAATACCGCCGAGCATGACCCAGGTTGCCACGAATATCCGCCCCACCGCGGTCTGCGGTGCGAGATCGCCATAGCCGACGGTCAGTGTGGTGGTCAGATAGAAGTAAACAAATGTCGCGGGGGCGGTGAGGTGTTGCTCGCCCAGGAACACCAGGCCCAGATAAGCCACGCCCAGGTGTACGCCCAAGGCAACGACCAGGCCTGCCCAGCCGAAGCGGTGAAAGAGGGACGAAGCGTACCGGCGCAATAAAAGAAAGATCGACATTTCATCCCTGGTTCCGTGGGTACTGGGTTCCTGACGAGGCGCTCGCCTCGGCATTTGGATGCTTAAGTGCGCTCACCCGGCATTAAACCTGCTGCGCGGTGCAGAGAGAAGTACCTTGGCGGCAATAAACCCGGCGAACGCGCCGAAGAGATGGCCTTCGAAGGAAACACCCTGGCGGGGCAGGAAGCCAAGAATCAGGCCGCCATACAATACCGCCACCACACCGGCAGTTATCAGGTTGCTCCAACTTCTGTGGAACCAGGCGCGCGCCAGTAGGTAAGCCCATAGCCCGAATACCCAACCGCTGGCGCCAACGTGAATGCCTGCAAAACCGAACAGCCAGACCAACGCGCCACCCAGCACAATCACGATTGCGCTGACAGCAATGAAGCGGTGGAGCCCGTCGAGAATGACCAGGGTGCCCAGGACCAGAAAGGCAATCAGGTTTGCGCTCAGGTGGGCAAAGGACGCGTGCAGAAACGGTGAGGTGAGGATGCCGAGCAGGCCGTGCAGCGTTCGCGGGACCAGCCCGAAGGCCATGAGACTGTAACCAGTCGCTACATTGAGCAGTTGCAGCGCGACCATCAAGAGGGCCAGGCCTGCGATTGTCTTGAAACCCTTGAAGGTATCCATCCTCACCTCGGCATAAAAAAGAAGGGCGCAAATGCCCTCCTTTCAGCGGTGTCGCTTATTCAGCCGACTTTTGCTTCAGACGCTCAAGAATCGCATTGGCGCTGCCTTCGTTCGGCGTGATGCCGGCGTCGCGCAGTTTGCGTTCCAGGTCAGTGCCCGTCGATGCCTCAGCCAGTTCATCCTGGGCTTGCAGTTCCGCGGCGCGCTGCTGCTGTTTGGCCTGCAAGCGATTCAGCGTACCGACGGCGGTTTCCAGCTTGCCGTTGGCGCCGCCGCTGGCAATGGATGCGCTGACCTGGGCCTTCTGCACGCTGTCGCGAGCCTTGGCCATGTCCACTTGCTGGCGCAGGCTTTTGATTCGGCTCTCGGCCTTGGTGATGTCCTTGCGCATGCTCTCGGCGTAGCCACCGAACTCGGCGGTCTGCTTTTGCTCGACGTCCCGCTCGTTGGTCAGGGTCGAAATGGCTTCGGCGACTTCCAGGGCCAGGTCTTCACGATTAGCCTGGATCGCGGCCATCGCCTTGGTCTCCAGGTCTTTGATCTTGGCGTCGTACTCGCCGACACGATCAGCGGCCAGTTTGTGCTTGGCCATGATGCTGACCAGCTCACGCTTGGCATTGGCCAGGGCGCTGTCAGCATCGCGGATTTCCTGGTCAAGGATGCGCAGGGCCTGTTGGTCGACGATCGATTCGCCAACTTCATTGGCACCGCCACGCAGCGCGGTGAACAATTTGCTCCAGATGGACTGAGTCATTAGGTTTTCCCGAATAATTAGTTGAAGAAACGTTCGAAGGCTTCGCTGGCGCGCTGCACGTTGTCGACCAGGGTTTTCACCTCGGTCACGATGTTGGTCAGGCTGGAGTCGGAGCTGAGTGCACCGAACATGTTGTAGACCACCTGCCCGTTGGGCATGGACTCGATGCCGATGGAAGACAACGGGAACATCTCCCGGCTGCGCAGCACCGCATCATTGAACTTGGCGACATCATTGATGGACTCGACGTCGACCAGCACGGTGTCCACGATGATCTGCTCGCCCACCACTGCGATGTAAATCGGCAGGCCGCCGAAGTCGTTCATTTCCAGCTTGATGCTGGACTCGGAGCCTTGGACGAGGGAAAGCGTAATGTCTTTGGACGTCACTTCATCCAGGGCCTGCAGCGCACTGAAGAGGCGATCGATGTTCCAGTTGGTACCTGCGCTCATGAAATTCTCCGACATGAATGAGCCAGCCAGAATCGGTTGGCGAAGCTGTTTCTCCATCTGCTTGAGCAAGCTTCGGTTTTCGGGAAGCACCCAAGCCTCGTGTTTCACATAGCCGGCGGCCGCCAGGCCCGCTCGCATCTGCTTCATGTAAAAGCTCGATGGCTTTTTCGCAGACTGTTTCAAGCGCTCTCCCTGAAGGCTGGCTGAATCGGTATCGGGCCCTGCAGCAGGGCTCGATGGAGAGCTGCTTTTCATCGTACTGACCTCGCTGTGAAAAACTCACGCGTGAGAAAATCTACAGGCAATGTTCGTTGCACTCAATAGCTCACGCGTGAGATTTTTCCGAAGATTTTCCGCCCATAGGCAAGACCATATCTTGTGAGCGCCCAGGAATTGTCTCTTCTGAGTTGACGGTATTACCTATTCCAGCCGATTTATCCCCCGTCGCCCACCCATTAATCTGTGCCCATGTTGAACGCAACGCCCAACCAACCTAAACAAAAAAGGATTCAACCATGAGCACTGCAACCTACAACCGCTTGAACAAAGACGACGCCATCGTACTGCTGGTCGACCACCAGACCGGCCTGATCTCCCTGGTGCAGGACTTCTCCCCCAACGAGTTCAAGAACAACGTGCTGGCCCTGGCGGACCTGGCCAAGTTCTTCAACCTGCCGACCATCCTCACCACCAGCTTCGAGCAAGGCCCCAATGGCCCGCTGGTGCCGGAGTTGAAGGAGATGTTCCCGGACGCGCCGTACATCGCCCGCCCTGGCCAGATCAACGCCTGGGACAATGAAGACTTCGTCAAGGCGATCAAGGCCACCGGTCGCAAGCAGATCATCATTGCCGGTGTGGTAACCGATGTGTGCGTGGCGTTCCCGACCTTGTCGGCGCTGGCGGAAGGCTTTGAAGTGTTTGTGGTGACGGATGCATCGGGCACGTTCAATACCACGGTGCAACAGGCGGCGTGGAGCCGGATGACCCAAGCCGGTGCACAGTTGATGAACTGGTTCTCGGTGGCCTGTGAGCTGCACCGCGACTGGCGCAACGACATTGAAGGCCTGGGGAATCTGTTGTCCCAGCGCATTCCTAACTATCGCAACTTGATGAATGGCTATGCGGCGTTGACTGCACAGCAGAAGTAAGCCAGCCGAGTGTGACGATAAGCCTGCCCTGAAAAGCAGGCTTGCGGCGTTTGAGCCGAATCGCGGGCCAGATCCAATTGCGCCTTGGGCAGGCGGTTTTCAATGCGCAGAACCAGGATGTTGCGTGAACAATTATGTTTGATAGTTTGAATGGCATACCAACGTCGCGTTTCGAGCCCAGGAAGTTTGTCCAACAGCGTGATTTGATGACACCAAGGCAATTGTGCAAGCACCTGTTGCACAAATTCAGAATCCGGCCACGCCTCGGCAAAAGGGCGTATGTACTTGAGATTATGCGGCGAAAAACCTTGATGTCAGGAAAGGCCGCCCGCAGATCTTGCGCAAGACGGTCGCTCACTTTGCTACCCCAGCCTTGATCGGCCTGACGGGTCAAAATATCGCGGCTGATCTGCAAGTAGAGCAGCACCGATTCACGATTGACCGCGTGCATTGGCCATTGAGTCGAAAAACGAGAGCAGCATTCGCCGTGGTCCTTGACTCTCCCCTATACGGCACACCCTACCCTGAATGCTCATTTCAGGAGCCTTCAGCATGAGTCAGCGCATCCTGGTCATTCTCGGCCACCCGTCCACCGATAGTTTTTGTTCAGCGCTCGCCCAGACTTATATCCACTCCGCGAAAACGGCAGGCCACGACGTACGCGTCCTACGCCTGGGTGACCTCAGGTTCGACCCCATCCTTCACCACGGTTATACCCAGGTCCAAGCGCTGGAGCCCGACCTGCTCAGCGCCCAAGCCGACGTTCTTTGGGCCGAGCACCTCACATGGGTTTTCCCTGTTTGGTGGGGTGGTATCCCGGCACTGATGAAAGGCTTCATTGACCGAGTTTTCCTACCCGGCTTCGCCTTCAAATACCGCGCAGGCAAGGCATTCCCTGACAAGCTGCTAAAGGGCAGAACCGCGCACTTGCTAGTGACCCTGGACACGCCGGCGTGGTATTACCGCTGGGTCTACCGCATGCCGGCCATCCACCAGATGCGTCGCACCACGCTGGCGCTGTGCGGCATCACGCCAAGCAAGACCCTGCTGTTCGGGCCGGTGCTGGGCGCTACGCTGGCGCAGCGGGCCAGGTGGCTGAAACAGGCCGGCGCATTATTTGAGAAAGGGAGTTTTCATGTACATCGGCAAAGCCGCGCAGTTGGCCGGCACCACCATCAAGGCGATTCGTCACTATGAGGCGATTGGATTGATGCCCGAGCCTCAACGCCAGGGCGGTTATCGCGTTTATACGGCGCAGAGCGTGGAGCGATTGACCTTTATCAAATGCGCCCAGCAGCTGGGGTTCAAACTCAAGGAATTGCAGGAGATTTTGCTGGGGTACGACGGTAACGCCCTTCCCTGGGAGCGAGCAAACCAAGCCATCGCCCACAAGAAGCACGCTCTGGCCGCGCAAATCGCCGTGTTGCAACGGATGCAGGCAGGCTTGATCGCGTTTGAAACCCAACTGAAAGAAGCCCAAGGGCACTGCTTGTCAATCAGCAGCGTCGCCACTTGACGCAGCTTTTGCGCATGAGTTGACGCAGACTTTTGCGAGCCACTTGTAAGGGCTATCTGATTTTCCAGACCGTTCATCCAGCCGCTTTTCGCTACGGCAGACTCCGACGCCTTGCCTTCTGTCGAGACGTCATGGATGACCCACGCTGCCCACATTGCCGCTATCGAACATGAGCTGGATGGTTTCCATCAGAGCCTGGTGGAGTACCGCCAGCAGATAGGTGCCTGGTATTCGCGTGCGCTGGATTCGGTCAGTCATGCAGCGGATATGCCGTCGTTGCTGGGCATGGACCGGGTGTTGCGGGTTGGGGATTCCCAGCGTTCGGTAAGCCTTAGCGACGCGGATTTTTCCACCGTGGCCCGCTGCCCGGTGGGTGGCGTGCTGAAGATCGAGAGCAAATTCGAATCAGCGTATGACGTGCCGATTGGTGCGATCCCGGTCGAGGTGATCGGACTGGATGACGGCAGTTCCACGCGGGTGATGCTCGATGAGCACGGCAAGGGTTCGCACTACTGCGCCGCCGGCAAACGCTATCAGGTGCGGGTTCAGGGTGGCGTTTCAGCGCAGCAAGTGGACGACTTGTTTACCTCCTATGCCGGGCTGACGGCGGACTTGGAACAGTGGCTTCGGTCGCAGTGGAAAGGCTTCAAACCCCACTGGGAACGCTCTACTGCCAGCGCGATTGGCAGCGGCGTGCTGGCAGGCAGTTGGGCGGCGATCCATGACGCGTGGGACAGCATCAAGCTGGTGCAGGCGATGCTTGAAGACCCGTTGAAGTACGTCGAGCAACTGGGCAGCGAGGCGGCCAAATTGGCGCAGATCGCCACCGATACGCCCAAGGTCATGGAGCAGGCGATGCTGCTCGCCAGTGATGAAGCGGTGCTGTACCTGCTACTGCGCACCGCCATGATCTGGCTGGACACGTTACCGCCCCGTGAAATTGCGCAGGCGGCCGCCGGTTTTATGGTGTCGCTGCTGATTGATCTGGTGGTTGGCGCAGTGTTGACCATCGCGTTGCCAGCGGCGGGCGTGGCGTATTTGAGCATGCGCCTGGTCAAGTACGGCAAGCAGATTCTTGCGGCGGCAGTGGGCTTCGTGGAGGGCGTGCTGGCGATTCTCACGAAGTTCATGCAGGCGGTGGACCGTTACAAAGCGGTGGCGGTTCGCGGAGTGGTCGGCAGGCTGAAGCAAGGCACGATGCAGATGCGCTGGCGGGCGCGGCAGAACGCGGTGCTGACGCAGAAAGAGCGTGTGGATGATGTGCCTGTCGTGGCTTCCAATCCCAAGGGCGATGCGGCGGCACCTGCGGACAAGACGGTTACTAACGGCTGCCCGGTGTCGATGGTCAACGGGGAGGAATTGCTGACCCTCACCGATGGCACGCTGGACGGGATGTTGCCGTTTGAGTGGACGCGGCTTTATCGCACCAGTGCGGTGGAAGTGGATTGTGGGCTGGGGTTTGGCTGGAGTCATGGGCTGGCGCACAGGCTTGCTGTGTCGGGCGATTCGGTGGTGTGGACCGATCATGAAAACCGCTCGACCGCCCTGCCCTTGCCCACTGCGGCTCGACCG
>NZ_JAHSTT010000011.1 GCF_019145205.1 Pseudomonas khavaziana | reverse complement strand
ATGTACTCGCGCCAACAACCCAACAACCCGGTCACATCGTCGACGTGGCGCCGTCGCGCAGCAACCTGGGCCGCCTCCAAAAGATCCGGCGTTAAGACTGAATTTTAACTATTTAAAATCAGTAGCTTAATTGAAGCTTGACAAGAGAGGGCTTGCCCCGATTCGATGCAACAGTCGATGAATATGTCGACTGATACGCCGCCATCGGGAGCAAGCCCCCTCCCACATTTGATTTGTGTTGTTTGGGTAAATTGGATTACTTACCGCCAGTAATCTGCTTCACCAGCTGTGCATGGCCCTTCACATCATCGGCCCTGGAGATCGCCTGGATCACCAGCATCTGGTTGCCGGAACCACTCAACAAAGTGGTATTCAAGGTCTTGCCGCCACCCTGGGTAGCAGTGCTGTCCACTTGGCGCAGGCCGAGGCCCTTGTAGGTGAGTTTCTTCTCGCCCAGTTTCTTGAAGTCAGGCAGGGCAGCGCTTTGGTCCTTGACGAAATCGGCCACGGCGCCATCGAGGAACTGTGGGTCGTTATCCTTGATGGTCGCACCGTCTTTACGCACGGTTTCGGCAACGATCACCACGCTTTTCGTGGTCGGGTTGGCGTACAGGGTGCCTTGGGTATCGGCGGTGCCGTCATCGGCCTTGCCGGAGGGCAGGGCGTCGGCACTGTAGGCCTTGGGCAGGTTGAAGGTGAACTTGCCACCCAGGGTGGAGATCGTCTGCGTGTCTGGCTTGGGGGCCGCGAATACGCTGCCGGCGCTCAGCACCAGGCTCAGCAGCAGTGCGGTCTTGGTGAAAGTGGCCATGAAGCACTCCAGGGATGAACGAAATTGCGATCTATTCTGTCAGAAAATTCGCAACTTCGTTCATCTCCAGCCTCAGACCTTGCCAGACTCTTCCTCAAGCCTGTCCATCTCGAACAGACGTGCCAGCTCTGCCCTGGCTTCCTGGGCGGTTTGCATGACTTTGGCCGCATCGTCATACACCGCGTGTTGGGCGGCGAGCACTTGCTGGTCGTGATTCTTGAAGCGGTTGATGCGTGCATCGGCCTGCGCCTGGGTCAAGCCCAGGCCTACCAGGGTGCGGCGGCTCATTTCCAGGCTGGAATAGAAGGTTTCGCGCACCGGTGAGGCGTCCAGGTCTACCAGCCGGTGTACGTGCTGGCGGTTACGGGCACGGGCGATGATCTTCATGTGCGGATAGAGGTTGCGCACCAGTTCGGCAGTCTTGATGTTGATCTCCGGGTCGTCCATGGCGATGACGAAAAATTCCGCCTGGTCGACCTTGGCCGCATGCAGGATTTCCGGGCGTTGCGGGTCGCCGTAGAACACTGGCATGCCGCCAAAACTGCGGGTCAGCTCGATGGTTTCCACCGAGGTGTCGAGGGCGATAAACGAAATGTTCTGGGCACGCAGGATCCGCGCCACGATCTGGCCCATCCGGCCCATGCCGGCGATGACCACACGGGGGGCGTCGCTCTCGATAGCGCGATATTCCTCCGGCACTTCCACCGGCTTGACCTTGGGCTTGAACAGCTTCGGGCACACCAGCAGCAACAGCGGGGTTACCGCCATTGACAGGGTGATGGTCAGCACCAGCACGTCGTAGAGGTGCGGTTCGAACAAGCCCTGGTCGCGGCCGATCTTGAACACCACGAAGGCAAACTCACCGCCCGCCGCCAGCACCACACCGAGGCGCAAGGCGCTTTCGCGATTGAGGTCGCCCACCATTCGCCCCACGGCATACAGCAGGGGCAGTTTCAGACCGATCAACAGCAAGGTCAGGCCGATCACCACCAGCGGCGTGCTGAACAGCAGGCTGAGGTTGGCGCCCATGCCCACGCTGATAAAAAACAGCCCCAGCAGCAGGCCCTTGAAGGGCTCGATCTGGGACTCCAGTTCGTGGCGGTATTCCGAGTCCGCCAACAGCAGGCCGGCGAGGAAGGCCCCCAGGGCCATGGATACGCCGACCAACTCCATCAGCCATGCGGTACCGATCACCACCAGCAGCGCGGTGGCGGTGGACACTTCGCGCAGGCCGGTCTTGGCGACGATGCGAAACACCGGGCGCAGCAGGTAGCGCCCGCCGATGATCACCACGGCGATACTGCCCAGCACTTGCAACACGTGTTGCAGGCCCTGGGCCTCGGTGGTCGGATGATCGCTGCCGGCCAGCAACGGCACCAGGGCAATCAGCGGGATGGCGGCGATGTCCTGGAACAGCAAGATGGCAAAGGCCAGGCGCCCGTGGGGTTGGTTGAGTTCCTTGCGCTCGGCCAGGCTTTGCAGGCCAAAGGCGGTGGACGACAGCGCCAGGCCCAGGCCCAGCACGATGGCGCTGTTCAGCGACTGGCCAAACAGCCACAACGCCACTGCGCCCATGACCACCCCGGTGAGCAGCACCTGGGCGAGGCCGACGCCGAACACCGCCTTGCGCATTACCCATAGGCGCTTGGGCGACAGCTCCAGGCCGATGATGAACAGCAATAACACCACGCCCAGTTCCGAAAACTGCGCCACGCTTTGCGGGTTGCCGATCAGACCCAGCACCGAGGGCCCGATGATCACACCGGCGAACAGATAGCCAAGCACCGCGCCCAGTTGCAGGCGCTTGGCCAGGGGCACGGTCAGTACGGCGGCGAACAGGAACACCACGGCCGCTTGTAACAGGTTGCCTTCATGGGGCATTGCGAACTCCATTGTTTACTTGGATCAACAGCTGACTGCCCCTACGGGGGGACGGAAGCAGGACGCTATTAAAACTCGTTTTCACATTTTGAAACTTGTATTTCTGTCGCGACAGCCAATGGTTGCTGGCTGTCAGCCTGTTCTTACGCCGGGGTTTACGAAAGTATTAATACCATTTAATTCAATGACTTTTGGATAGCTCTACTAACGTTTCGAAAACTGGATCAGTAGTCACCACGGTCAGGTATTTCGAATTCGATGCGTGTGCAACGTTAACCCAGGGTTTTCACGCATTCATGGACGAAACGCTTGGACCACAAGGAGTAGAACGTGGATAGAAGACTTGCGGCTGCCGTTTCACCTCGTATTTCTGCGCTCGCTCTTGCCATCCGCCTGGGGGTGGCGGGGCTGGTGATGGGCTCGGCGAGTCCTGAAGTGCTTGCCGCCTGTACGCCAGCGAGCCCTACGCCCGGCGCGACGGTTACCTGTACCGGCGTGCCGTCATTGCCGCTGTTCCTCAACACCTTCAGCAGTGCAGTCAACAACCTCACGCTCAACGTCAACGCCGGCGCGCAACTCAACGCGACTCTGGGCGGTAAAGCGTTGACCCTGACTGGCAATAACGCGACGTTGAACAACTCCGGCACCATTGACCCGGCACTACTCGGGTTGGTTTCAGTGCTGAGTGGTGGCGTGGTGATCGGCAATACGGCCGCCAGTGCGTTGAACATCACCAACACCGCCAGCGGAATCATGCGCGGCACCGGTGCGCTGCTCGGGCTTGACCTGGCTTCGCTCGATGGCATGGCCCTGAACGCCACCAACGGCGCAGGCGGTGTTACCACGATCGTCAACAACGGCACCATCGGTTCTTCGTCCTTGCTTGGCTTGAGCCTGTTCACCTCCGACACGCCGGTAGTGGCGGTGCAAGGCGGCGGGCAAGTCAACATGACCAACAACGGCACCCTGACCGGGCGCGTAGCCTTCGAAAGTTCTGCCACCGGCAACACCTTCCTCAACACTGGCACCCTCTCCGGCGGTGTATCGATGGGGGCCGCCAGTACCAACACCTTCACCGCCGTTACCGGTTCGAGCGTGACGGCCGGCGGTGGTATCGGCCTGAGCCTCGGCGGCCTGATCGGGGTGAATCTCACATTCGCACCCACCGGCCAGGTGGATGGCGGCGCCCTGGGCAGCAACACCTTGATCCTGCAGAACACCCTCGGCGCTGGCGGTGGTATTACCGGCACCGGCATGGCGTCGAGCGCCAATTATGTCAACTTCAACAACCTGACCATCAACAGCGGTACCTGGACTTTGCAAGGGCCACTGGTCAGCGGCAGCACCACGCTCAATGGCGGCCTTTCGCAATTCAATAACAACGCCACGTTCGGCAGCGGTGTGCTGACCGTCAACGGCGGGACCATCGAGGCCACCGGCAATGGCCTGACCCTGAGCAACTTGCTGACCCTGGGCACTGGCGGGTTGACAGTGCAGGGTGCCTCGACTGGGCTGACCTTGAGCGGTGTGCTCTCGGGAATCGGTGGCTTGACCAAGGCCGGCAGCGGCCAACTGATCCTCAGCGGTGCCAATACCTACACCGGCGCGACGACCCTGGGCGGCGGCTCGGTGCAACTGGGCAATGACCTGGCGTTGAGCACTGGCGCGGTGACCGTCAGCGCGGCCACCACCTTGCAGGCCCCGGGTACCATCAACCTGGGCAACACACTGGCCCTGAACGGCAACCTGACCACCGACGTGGCTGGCGCACTGACCTTGGGCGGTGCGGTGTCCGGCGCCAGTGGCATCATCCATAGCGGCACGGGCAGCCTGACCCTCAACGGCGACAACAGCGGCTACAGCGGCACCACCAGCCTGGACGCCGGCACCCTGGTGCTGGGCAGTAACACTGCGCTGGGCAGCGGTGGATTGAGTGTGACCGGCGCTGCCAACCTGGACGCTGGCGGCGCGTCGTTACTCACCAATAATGTGAACCTGGGCGCGAATCTGACGCTGACCGGCACCAACCCGCTGACCCTGGGCGGCGTGATGTCCGGCGCCGGCAGCTTGATCAAAACCGGTGCAAGCCTGTTGACCCTGACCGGCAACAACACCCGTACCGGGACTACCGCGCTGAATGCCGGTGGGCTGGTGCTGGGTTCCGCTACTGCGCTGGGCAGCGGAGCATTGAATGCTGCGGCGGGCACCACCCTGGATGCCAGCACTGCGGTCACCCTGGCCAATGCAGTCAACCTGGCGGGCAACCTGGGCATTGGCGGCACGGCCGACCTGACCCTGGGCGGGGTGATCAATGGCGCCGGCAGCCTGACCAAGGATGGCGCGGCCAACCTGATTCTCAACGGCGCCAATGGCTTCCTCGGTGGCACCACCTTGAATGCCGGTAGCCTGATCGCCGGCAGCAACTCGGCCCTGGGCCTTGGCAACCTGACCGTCGGCGGTGCGGCGACCCTGGACAGCAATGCAAGCGTCAGCCTGGGCAACAACATAGCCCTCAATGCGGGGCTGAGTGTGGGCGGCAGCAATGGGCTGACGTTGGGCGGCGTCGTCAGCGGCACCGGTGCACTGGTCAAGGAGGGCGGGGCCAACCTTACCCTCAATGGCAACAACAGCTTCAGCGGCGGTACTACCCTGAATGCCGGCACCCTGACCCTGGGCGATGCCAATGGCCTGGGCAGTGGTGCGTTGACGGTCGGCGGAGCAGCCACCCTGGATAACAGCGCGGCCTTCGGCATCGGCAACGCCATTGCGTTGAATGCCGACTTGAGCATCGCCGGCAACAACGACCTGGCCCTGAACGGTGTGATCAGCGGCGCGGGTGCGCTGATCAAAAATGGCCTGGCTGACTTGGCACTGTCCGGCAGCAACACCTTCACCGGGGCCGTGGATATTCTGTCCGGCAGCGTCACGCTGTTGAGCGCCGATGCCCTGGCCGGCAGTACGGGTGCCAACGTGGCAGCCGGTGCCGCGCTGAACCTGAATGTCGATTCCAGCCTGGCCGGCCTCAGTGGAACGGGCGACGTGGCGGTGGGTGGCGGTTTCAACCTCAGCGTGGGTGGCCTGGGCACCAGCAGTACCTTTGACGGTAGCCTCAGCGGCACAGGTGGCTTGATCAAGGTCGGTACCGGCACCCTGGACCTCACCGGTATCAGCGGCATTACCGGTAACACCACGATCAACGCGGGCACCCTGAACCTCAGCGGCTCCCTGGGCAGCGCCGTGGTCGACGTCAATAGCGGTGGCACCCTCACCGGCAGCGGCTCGCTGTTGGGCGCGGTGAATATCAACAGCGGTGGGCACCTGGCCCTGGGCAGTGGCACCACCTTGTCGGCCGGCAGCTTGAACATGAGTGCCGGCGCGAATATGGATGTGGCCCTCGGCGCACCTTCGCTGACTTCGCTGCTGAACGTTGGCGGCAATGTGAACCTGGCCGGCAACCTCAATGTCAGCGATGCCGGTGGCTTCGGCGCCGGGGTGTATCGGCTGATCAACTACACCGGCGGCCTGTCCGGCGCGTTGAATGTCAACAGCGTGCCGTTGGGTTATGGCCTGGGCGACCTGTTGGTACAAACCGCGATCAGCAATCAGATCAACCTGGTGGTGTCGGCGCCGAACATTCGGTTCTGGGACGGCAGCAACAACGTGGCCAACGGCAGTGTTGACGGTGGCAGCGGCACCTGGACGGCGGGCGGTACTAACTGGACCTCGGCCGACGGCATCCTCAACCAGACCTGGGGCGGCGGTTTTGCGGTGTTCCAGGGCGCGGCGGGGACTGTCAGCGTTGATGGCGCGCAAGCCATGACTGGTATGCAGTTCGTCACCGATGGCTACAACCTCGTCAATGGCACCGGCGGGCAACTGAGTACGGGCAGTGGCAATTTTGCGGTGCGCGTCGACCCGCTGGCGACCGCGACCATTGGCGTCGATATCACCGGGGCGGGCGTGCTGGACAAACTCGACACCGGCACCCTGGTGCTCAATGGTGCCAACAGCTACACCGGCGGCACCTTGCTCAATGGCGGCACATTGGTGGTCGGTGGCAATAGTGCGTTGGGCACAGGCACCCTGACTGCTGCGGCGGGCACCACACTCGACAGCAACACCGCGGCAACGCTTGGCAATGCCATCATCCTTAATGGCAACCTGAACCTGGCGGGTAGCAACGCTCTGACGCTCAATGGCGTGATTGGCGGCGCGGGTGGCTTGATCAAAAATGGCGCGGCCAGCGTAACCCTCGGCGGCAGCAATACCTTCCTTGGCCCGGTGGCCTTGAACGCAGGGGGGCTGGTCCTGGCGGCGAATACAGCGTTGGGCAGCGGCACCTTGAATGGGGCAGGCGGTACCACCCTGGATGCGAGCACTGCACTGACCGTCAACAATGCAATCAACCTGGCGGGCAACCTGGGCATCGGCGGCACGGCCGACCTGGCCTTGGCGGGCGCGATCAATGGCGCCGGCAGCCTGACCAAAGAAGGCGCGGCTAACCTCACCCTCGCGGGCGCCAATGCCTTTCTCGGCGGCACCACCCTGAATGCCGGTACGCTGACCCTGGGCAATGCGACGGCTTTGGGATTGGGCGACCTCACCGTTGGCGGTGCAGCGACCCTGGATAACAACACCGCGCTGACCGTCGGCAATAATGCCGTGTTGAACGCGGCGCTGACGGTGGCCGGCAGCAATGACCTGACCCTGGGTGGCCTGCTTAGCGGCACCGGCTTGCTGGTCAAGGACGGCGCGGCCAACCTGACGCTCAATGGCATCAACACCTATCAAGGCGGCACCAGCCTCAATGCGGGCACCTTGACCCTGGGCACGGCAGCAGCCCTGGGCACCGGCGCCTTGACGGTCGGCGGCGCGGCCACTTTGGGCAACACTACACCGCTGGTGCTGGCCAATGCGGTCAACCTCAATGCCAACCTGAGCGTGGGCGGTGGCAATAACAACCTGACCCTGGCCGGCGTGCTGGCAGGCAGCGGCAGCCTGATCAAATCCGGCACTGCTGACCTGAGCGTGACAGGCAACAACTCGTTCTCGGGCTTGTTCGATGTGCAATCGGGCAGCCTCACCACCCTGGGCAACGGGGCATTGGGTGTCGGCGCCGGCGTCAACCTGGCGAGCGGGACATCCCTGAACCTGGGCGGCAGCGCCAGCCTCGGTGCACTCACCGGCACAGGGCTGGCAACAGTAGGTGCGGGCAACACGTTGAGCGTCGGGGCCAACAACCTCGACAGTGCGTTCGATGGCGTATTGGCAGGCCTCGGCAACTTTGCCAAGGACGGCTCGGGCGCCTTGACCCTCGGCGGCCTCAGCGCGTTGACCGGGGATACCCTGGTCAACGCCGGCAGCCTGCTCGTCAACGGTTCGCTCGCCAGCGCCAATGTGAGCGTGGGCAGCGGCGCGACCCTGGGCGGCACCGGCACCTTGCTGGGTAATGTGACCATCGCCGATGGCGGCCACCTGGCCGTCAACTCGGGCACTACTTTGACCACCGGCTCGTTGCTGCTCAATGCCAACTCCAACCTGGATGCTGGCCTTGGCGCGCCATCCACTGGCGGTACGGCACTGGTGCAGGTCAACGGTAACCTGACCCTGGATGGCACCCTGAATGTCAGTGATATTGGTGGCTTCGGTGCAGGTATCTACCGCCTGATCGACTACACCGGCGGCCTGACCAACAACGGTCTGCTGCTGGGTAGCCTGCCGGTAAACATCCCGGCCTCTGACCTGGACCTGCAAACCGCCATCGGCAACCAGATCAACCTGCTGGTCAACGGCAGTACCAACGTGCAGTTCTGGGACGGCAGCCAAACCAGCGGCAACGGAGCCATCGAAGGCGGCAGCGGCACCTGGAGCGCAGGCGCCGGCAACTGGACCGGCGTCAATGGCGCGTTCGATACAGCCTGGACGCCGAACAGCTTTGCGGTGTTCCAAGGCACTGCAGGCACGGTCACCGTTGACGGTGCGCAAGCCGTCACCGGTTTGCAGTTCGTCACCGACGGCTACAACCTGGCCGGCGGCACGGCGGGTGCCCTGACCCTGTTCAATGGCGTCGGTGGCAACACCGCCGTGCGAGTCGATCCTGGCGTCACCGCCACCCTGGGCGTCACGCTCAACGGCGGCGGCACCCTGGCCAAACTGGACACCGGCACTCTGGTGCTCAACGGTGCGAACAGCTACACCGGCGGCACCGCGCTCAATGGCGGCACCTTGATCGTTGGCAATGACAGTGCCCTGGGCAGCGGCTTGCTGGCCACCGCCAACGGCACCACCCTGGACAGCAATGCCGCGGTCAGCCTGGCCAACGCTGTGGACGTCAACGGCACCTTGACTGTCGGTGGCAGCAATGCCTTGACCCTGGCCGGCAGCGTGGCGGGCACCGGCAGCCTGATCAAGAACGGCATCGCCAGCTTGACCCTCAGCGGCAACAACACCTACGCAGGCGCCACTGCACTGAACGCGGGCGGGCTGATCCTCGCATCCAACAGTGCACTTGGCAGCGGCACCTTGAACGCAGCCGCCGGCACTACCCTGGACAGCAGCACCTTAGTGGCCCTGGCCAACACGGTGAGCCTGGCCGGTAACCTGGGCATTCTGGGCAGCGCCGACCTGAGCCTGAACGGCCTGATCAGTGGTGTCGGCAGCCTGACCAAAAGCGGTGCGGGCAACCTGACCCTCAATGGCGCCAATGCCTATCTCGGCGGCACCCAACTGAACGCGGGGTCGTTGACCCTGGGCAACGCGTCGGCACTCGGCAGCGGCGCCTTGGCGGTCAACGGTGCGGCGACCCTGGACACCAGCACCGCGCTGGCCCTGGCCAACAACACCAGCCTGAATGCGGCATTGACGGTCGGCGGAAGCAACGACCTGAGCCTTGACGGCATAGTGGATGGCGCGGGTTCGCTGACCAAAACCGGTGGCGCCAACCTGACCCTCAACGGCGCCAACACCTACAGCGGCGGAACGGCATTCAATGCCGGTACGCTGACCCTCGGCAACGCCGCGGCCCTGGGCTCTGGCGCCCTGACCGTTGGCGGTGCGGCGAGCCTGGCCAATAGCGCGCCGCTGGTGCTGGCCAATGCGGTCAACCTTAACGGCGACCTTACCGTCGCTGGCAATAACAATCTGACCCTGGCCGGTGTACTCGCCGGCAATGCGGCGCTGATCAAAAATGGCGCGGCAGACCTGCTGCTGACTGGCAACAACAGCTTCAGCGGCCCGCTCACTGTGGCGGCCGGCAGCGTGACCACACTGGGCAATGGCGCGCTGGGCACTACTTCCGGTGTCACCGTCGGCACAGGCGCGAGCCTCAACCTGGGCGGCAATGCCAGCCTCAACAGCCTGGCCGGCAACGGTGTGGTGCAAGTGGCTGGCGGCAGTACGCTGGCAGTGGGTGGCAGTAACCTGGACAACACCTTCGGCGGCTCGCTGGGCGGTGCCGGCAGCCTGGATAAAAACGGCAGCGGTGTACTCAACCTGACCGGCACCAACGGCATCACCGGCGCGGCCAACGTCAACGGCGGCACCTTGAATGTCACAGGTTTGCTGGCCAGCGGTACGGTTGCGGTGAACAACGGTGCGACCCTGGTCGGCAGCGGTGCCCTGGCCGGTGCCGTGACGGTGGCCGACGGTGGCCATATCGGCCTGAACGCCGGCAGCACCCTGTCGGTGGGCTCATTGATACTGGGCGGCGACGCCAATCTGGATGTCGGTCTCGGCACCCCAGTGCTGGGCGGCGGCAGCGGGCTGCTGAATGTCGGCGGCGACCTGACCCTGGACGGCAACCTCAATGTCACCGATATCGGCGGTTTTGGCAGCGGCGTCTACAACCTCATCAACTACGGCGGTGCACTCACCGATAACGGCCTGACCCTCGGCACACTGCCGGGCAGCGTGATCCCGGGCGACCTGCAAGTGCAGACCGCGATCAATAACAAGGTCAACCTGCTGGTCACCGCACCCAACACCACCGTGCAGTTCTGGGATGGCAACAGCCTGATCGGCAACGGTGCCATCGACGGTGGTAACGGTACCTGGACCGCCGGCACGACCAACTGGACCAATGTCGACGGCACGCTCAACCAAAACTGGAACAACAGTTTCGCGGTGTTCCAAGGGGCGGCGGGCACTGTGACGGTAGACGGCACGCAAAACCTCACTGGCATGCAGTTCGTCACCGATGGCTACAACTTGGCCTCCGGCGCGGCGGGTGTGCTCAACCTGGTCAATGGCGGCACCGGCAACACCGCCGTGCGCGTCGACCCGAACGTCACCGCGACCCTGGGCGTGACGCTCAACGGCGCCGGCACCCTGGCCAAGCTCGACAGCGGCACTCTGGTGCTCAACGGCGCCAACGGCTACACCGGTGGCACCGCCCTGAATGGCGGTACGCTGGTGGTCGGTAACAACAGCGCCCTGGGCTCTGGCGCATTGACGGCGGCCGCTGGTACTACGCTGGACAGCAACGCGGCGGTCACCCTGGCCAATGCGGCGGTACTCAACGGCGCCCTGGCGGTGGGCGGCAGCAATGCACTGACCCTCAATGGCGACATCAGCGGCAGCGGCAGCCTGGTGAAAAACGGCGCTGCGACGCTGGCCCTCAATGGCACCAACAGCTACAGCGGCGGCACCGGGCTGAATGCCGGTCAATTGGTGCTCGGCAATAACGACGCCCTGGGCAGTGGCGCACTGACGGTCGGCGGCGCCGCGCAACTGGATGGCGGCACTGACCTGCAACTGGCCAATGCCATCAATCTGGGCGGCCCGCTGAGCCTTACCGGTAGCCATGACCTGGCCCTCAACGGCGTGGTCAGCGGCAGCGGCAGCCTGGTGAAAAACGGTAGCGGCGCCTTGTTGCTGACCGCTGCCAACACCTACAGCGGCGGCACTACGCTCAGCGGCGGCACCACCACCGGCAGCACCAACAGCCTGCAAGGCGCCATCGTCAACAATGCGGCATTGACCTTTGAGCAAGCCACCGATGGCACCTACACCGGCAACCTCACCGGTACTGGCGTGTTGAACAAAACCGGCACCGGCGCATTGCTGCTGACCGACAACAACACCTTTACCGGCACAACCAACGTCAACACCGGCAGCCTGTTGGTCAACGGCACCCTCAACAGCGCTGCGGTGCAAGTTGCCAGCGGTGCAACCCTCGGTGGCAGCGGCACGCTGGGCGGTGCGGTGAACATGGCGGACGGATCGGTACTCAAGGCCGGTGCAGCGACGCCACTGTCGGTGGGTGCGCTGGCCTTATCGTCGGGCACCACCCTGGACTTCGCCCTCGGTGCGCCGGGTGCCTCCAGCACTGCGGTAAATGTCGCCGGCAACCTGACCCTGGACGGTACGCTCAACGTCAGCGATGCGGGGGGCTTTGGGCTCGGCGTGTACCAACTGTTCCGCTACGGCGGCAACTTGACCGATAACGGCGTCACCTTCGGTACCTTGCCAGTCGCCTTGGGCAACGTGAGCCTGCAGACCGCCCTGGCCAACCAGCTCAACCTGGTGGTGCAGACCACCCCTGGGCAGATCCAGTTCTGGAACGGCGGCACCACCAACCCGGATGGCAGCATCGACGGTGGCAGCGGCACCTGGGGCCCAGGCACCAACTGGACCGATCCGACCGGCACCCAGGGCCAGGCTTCCACCAATCAGTTCGCCGTGTTTGGCGGGCAGGGTGGCACCGTGACAGTGGTCGGCAACCAAGGTTTCACCGGCCTGCAATTCCTCGACGCCGGCTACACGCTGGCCGCTGGCGAAGGCGGCAGCTTGAGCCCCACCAATGCGGCCGATGGCAGCCTGGCTGCGGTACGGGTCAACTCCGGCGTGACCACCCAAATCGATGCCCCGCTGGTAGGCGCCGGCGGGATCAACAAGCTGGACTCTGGCACCTTGCTGCTGACCGGTGCCAATACCTACACCGGCGGCACCACGGTCAGTGGCGGTACGCTGGCGGGCACGACCACCAGCCTGCGTGGCAGGATCCTCAACAATGCGCGGCTGCTGTTTGTCCAGCGCACCAACGGGCAGTTCAGCGGCATCCTGAGCGGTACCGGTGCCCTGGTCAAACAAGGCGCAGGCGCGCTGTTGTTGACCGGCAACCAGCCCTTCAGCGGCACCGTGGCGGTGGACGAAGGCGTGCTGCAGGTGGGTAACGCGGCCAATCCTGGCGCAGTGCTTGGCGGCCAAGTCAGCGTGGCCAGCGGTGCGGGCCTGACCGGTAACGGCAGTGTCGGTTCGCTGGTCAACAACGGCTCGGTAACGCCTGACGGCGGCAAGTTGAGTGTGGCTGGCAACTTCACCAACGCCAGCACAGGGGCGCTGAACCTGGTGATCACCCCATCCACCACCGGCTCTCTGGCGGTTGGCGGCACCGCCAACCTGGGCGGCACCTTGAACGTGATCAACCTGGCCCCCTATGCCGGCGCGACCAACTACACGCTGCTGACCGCAGGCGCGGTCAACGGCACCTTCGCCACCACCAACCTGGAGAACCTGGCGTTCCTCAATACCGCACTGAACTACAGCCCGACCCAGGTGGCCCTGGCGGTCAGCCGTAACGACGTCAGCTATGCCAGCGTGGCGGCCACCGGGAACCAGCGCGGCGTGGCGGCGGCATTGGGCAGCGGTGCGGCAGTGGGTGGCGCAGCGGTGCAGAACGCACTGCTTAACGCTGACGTGGCAGGCGCACGTGCAGCCTTTGATAGCTTGTCCGGCGAGATCCACGCCAGCACCGCCAGCGCGATGCTCGAAGATTCGCGTTACGTGCGTGACGCGGTCAACGAGCGTCTGCGCCAACCCGGTTGCTACCGCGAGGACGACCCACGCAATGCCCTGGCGCCAAGCGAAAATCGCCTGACCAGCGCCGGTTGCCACGGTGAGATGGTCGGTTGGATGCGTGTACTCGGCACCTGGGGGCACCTGGGCGGCGACAGCAACACCGCCAAGCTGGACCGCAACCTCAGCGGTTTCCTGCTCGGCACCGACAAACAAGTGGATGACGCCTGGCGCGTAGGCGTGGCTGCCGGCTACACCCGCAGTGACCTGGATGCCAAACGCCGCAACTCCAGCGCCGACGTCGACAGCTACCACCTGATGGCGTACACCGCCTACCAGCAGGAAGCCTTCGCCGCACGCATGGGCGTGGCGTACAGCTGGCATGACATCGAAAGCAAGCGCAACGTGGCCGTGGGCGGCGAGGGCCAACGCCTGAAAGCCGACTACAAGGCACGCAGTGCACAGGTGTTCGGTGAAGTCGGCTACACCATCCAGACCGCCAGCGTCGCCCTGGAACCCTTCGCCGGCCTGGCCTACGTCAACTACGACAGCGACACGATCAAGGAGAAGGGCGGTTCGGCAGCCCTGCGCGGCGATGCCGACCAGGACATCACCTACTCGACCCTGGGCGTACGCATCGGCCAGACCATCACCTTGGGCAACGGCTCGAAAATCACCCCGCGGGGCAGCATTGGCTGGCGCCATGCCTTCGGCGATACCAAGCCTGACGCCGACCTGAGCTTTATCAATGGCGGTGGCTCGTTCAGCACCCAGGGCGTGCCGATTGCCAAGGACAGCGCGGTGGTGGAAGCGGGCCTGGATTACCAGATCAGCCAGAACGGCAAGCTGGGCCTGGGCTATTCGGGTCAGCTCTCACGCAACGACAAGGACCATGCGGTAACGGTCAGTTTCTCCCTCGGTTTTTGATCAAGGCCGAGTTTTTTGAACCGCCCGAAAGGGCGGTTTTTTTTTGAAGTAATACCGGTTCCTGAATGCACAGAGTTTATTGCTCATCCGCCAGGCTGAAGAATGTACACACAATTTGTTCCGGAGCGCGGTTGGCTGGCTAACCAACGTCGACCTAAAGTTATGCCCTTGAGTTTATATTCCTTGGGTGGCATATTTGCATGATCTGGGACATTGAATACACGGATGAATTCGGGGACTGGTGGGGTGGCTTGGATGCAAAGGAGCAATCTTCGGTGGCTGCCAGTGTTGATTTGCTGGGGCTGTTCGGGCCGGGGCTGCGCTTTCCCCATAGCAGCGATATCAAGGGCGCTCGACACGGCAACCTGCGAGAGCTGCGGGTACAGCATGCAGGACGACCTTTCAGAGTGTTGTACGCCTTTGACTTCCGGCGTTGTGCGGTGCTGCTCATAGGTGGCGATAAAACTGCACAGCACCGTTGGTACCACGAGTACGTACCCTTGGCAGAGAAGTTGTACGACGTACATTTAGAAACATTGCGTAAAGAGGGCCGTGACCATGGCTAAAAAATTCGCGGAATTGAAAGCTCGTATGACGCCCGAGTCGCTTGCCGATGCCGAGCAGATACTTCAGCAACATTTGAAAGAAATGCCGCTGCATGAGTTGCGCAAGGCCCAGCAGTTGAGCCAGGCAAGCCTGGCGAAGGCATTGAACATCAATCAGGCGGCGGTTTCGAAGATGGAACGGCGCACCGACATGTACATCAGTACGTTGCGTGACTATATCCGTGCGATGGGCGGTGAGTTGGAAATCATCGCGACCTTCCCAGATGGCCAGGTCAAGATTGACAATTTTGCTTGCTGATACTGATAGAACTACCGTATGCCCGGCCAAGCCGCAATGCCGTTCAGTTAAGCGTATACCGCCCTCTGTAGGAGCGAGCTTGCTCGCGAAAAACGTCAACGATAACGCGTGCTTCCTGAATGAACGCGGCGCCTATGAGTTTTTCGCGAGCAAGCTCGCTCCTACAAAATGCCTTAACTGAACAGCATTACGGCCAAGCCGGGCTTTTTTGCTGTCTGCTTTATAGTGGGATAGTCAAAATTCCAGATTCCTCACATGACTATCTATCGTCATGCACTATCACGCTTGCAGCGCATTTACCGCGGTGTTCCAGCGAAATCTAGAAGACTCCCCAACGCCCTGCCTGGGCAGGTTCAAGGCGGCACCCTCGTTCTGATGGGGCCGAACGCTGGTCAGGATTCACCTTCCTTCTCGGCTTGGTTTGTTACTATCGCCATCCCTTGCCACCAGGAGTCACCGGCCCATGCAACACCAGTGGGATGAAATGCACCGCACCCGCAAGCCCACGTTCGTTCTGTGTGGCGAGCCCCAGGGGGAGGTGCTCAATCTCTATGTCCACGGTTACTCGGCCTTCTTCAACCGCCAGCAGTTGGGCAATTTCAAGGCACAACTGGCAGGTATCGAAGGCTCGACCAACCTGATGTTGTTCTGGCCGGCGGGGCATTTCCTGGAAAACCTGTTTGCACCGTTCAAGGATGTGATCACCTCGATGCTCGGCGGTGGCGGCCTGGGTGCGGCCACGGTGGGGGTGGGCAAGGCGATTGGGTATTTTCTTGACCATTACAAAAGTGTCGAGGCGCGGGTCGATGAAGTGGCCAAGACCTTGTTGCCTGAATTGGCCGGTTACCTGCACGCCGAGTCTCTGCCAGTGCGGCGCATCAACCTGATCGGCCATTCCCTGGGTGCACGTATCCTGGTCAAGAGTCTGCTGGCCAGCCCCGAGATTGCCCGTGAATTGCCGTTGAATAACCTGTTGCTGATGGGCGGGGCGATCTGTACGTCGAGCCCTTGGGGTGACGTGTCGGCGCCGCTCAAGGGCCGGCTGATCAACTGTCATTCGAGCAAGGACTGGGCGTTGGCGATGAAGCCGGATACCGAACGGTGCATCGGCCGTTATGCAATTGACGTAACGCCGGCATTGAAGACCAAGGTCACCAATGTGCACCTGGCCAGCTTCGACCATGCCGCCTACTGGCCGCAGTTGAAGACGGTGGTGCAATACACTGACCTGCTGCAGGAGCGCCGTGGCTTGATCCGCGCCGACCTGCGCAGCAGTGAAGTGCGTTTTGCCGAGGAGGATGGGGACTTGTATCCGGCACTGGTGCAGGCGCGGCCGGAAGAGTTGAAGTTTCTTGCCGAGCTGATGGCGCAAAAACGCAGTGCCTCGATTGATGCCAGCGTGCGCGAACCGCTGAAGCTGGCCATCGAGTTGCAGCGCATGGGCGGCGACAGCTTTATGAACCTGGCCCGTGGCCATGGCGTGGGCTATCGGCAGATTGCCGAAGATGCGGCGCAACGCTTGGGCATCAAGTTTGACGCGGCGCTTGAAAGCGTGGCGCTGGCGGATATCGAAGGGCAAGTCGCAGAAAAGCTCATCGAGCAGTACAAGGACAAGCTCAGCCGCGCCGATCGCCAGGCGTTCGATGCCGAGCTCAAGGCTGCGGCGCAAAAAGAGCAGGGCCTGTTCACCCGCTTCGATGTGGGCCGCTCGGCCACCACCGCCTTGAGCGGCACCGCGCTGGCCGGGCTTACCGGGTTTATCCTGCGCCGGGGTGCGGCCACGGCGATTCCGCTGGTGGGCCAGGCGCTGGCCGCGGCGATGTTGCTGGTCAGCGGCGTCCGGGCGTTTTCCGGCCCGGCGTATTCGATCACCACCTTGGCGGTGTTGGTGATCGGCGTGATTCGCCAGCGCATGGAGCGCGAAGCGCTGAACCAGGAGCTGGACCTGGTGGTGCAAGTGGTGGAAACGTTCGACCTGCCGCGGGACACGGTGATGCGCACGGTCGCGTCCGACTGATAAGCTGCTGCCCATGTCTTGTGTATTTGCCTGGAATACCGTGTGAAATTCAGCCTGCCGAAAATCGCTACCGCCCCGTTCTGCCCGCCGGAAGTGGCCGGCTCCGTCATCGTCGACCCCAAGGCATCGTTTTTCAAACGGATGCTGATGTTCGCCGGCCCCGGCCTGTTGATTTCCATCGGCTACATGGACCCTGGCAACTGGGCGACCGCCATCGAAGCCGGGTCTCGTTACGGCTACAGTCTGTTGTTTGTGGTGCTGCTGGCCAGCCTGGCAGGCATGGCGGTGCAATGCCTGTGCTCGCGCCTGGGTATCGCCACCGGCAAAGACCTGGCGCAACTGTGCCGTGAGCGCTACAGCAAGCGCTCCTCACGGACCCAGTGGCTGTTGGCGGAAATTTCCATTATCGCCACTGACCTGGCCGAAGTGCTCGGTTGCGCCCTGGCGTTTCACCTGCTGCTTGGTGTGTCGCTGACCACCGGCATCGTCATAACAGCCTTTGATACGCTGTTGATCCTGGCCCTGCAAAACCGCGGTTTTCGCCGCCTGGAAGCGATCATGCTGGCGCTGGTGGCGACCATTGGCGTGTGTTTCTTTATCGAGCTGATGCTGATCAAACCCTATTGGCCCGATGTACTCAGCGGTTTCACCCCGTCATTGTCGGCCATCAGCGACGCAGCGCCGTTGTACCTGGCCATCGGCATTCTCGGCGCCACGGTGATGCCCCATAACCTCTACCTGCACACCTCCATCGTGCAAACCCGCCTGGTCGGCAAGGACCTGGCCAGCAAGCAGGATGCGGTCAAGCTGGCGCGTATCGACACCATCGGCTCCCTGGCCCTTGCCTTACTGGTCAACGCGGCGATCCTGGTGCTGGCTGCGGCGGCGTTCTACCAGAGCGGCCATACCGATGTGGTGGAAATCCAGGACGCCTACCACCTGCTCGACCCACTCGTAGGCGGCGCCTTTGCCAGCATCCTGTTCGGTATCGCCTTGCTGGCCTCGGGGCAGAGCTCGACCTTTACCGGCACCATTGCCGGGCAAGTGATCATGGAGGGCTACCTGAACCTGCGCATACCCTGCTGGCAACGACGCCTGATTACCCGCGGGCTGGCGCTGATCCCGGCGTTCCTCGGCGTGTGGCTGATGGGTGACGATGCCATCGGCAAGCTGCTGATCCTCAGCCAGGTGGTCCTGAGCCTGCAGTTGCCCTTTGCGCTGTACCCGCTGATCCGCATGACCGGTGATAAACAGTTGATGGGGCCGTTCGTAAACCGACTGCCCACGCGGTTGTTGGCGTGGTTTCTGTTCGCGGTGATCAGTGGGGCGAATGCGTGGTTGATTGGGCAATGGTTGTTTTGATTGGACATAGCGCTACTGGGGTATGACCTAAACCAACATTGCTAAGGATGTGTATTGGGCAACCTGCGGATCGGCTGTTAGTAGCTTCATTGGTTCACTCATCGCTGTTGCAATAATCAGCCGATCGAAAGGGTCCTTGTGATGATGTTCGAGATCCTTGACTGCAATGGCGTGCTCCGAGGTGATGGGGAGTTCGACGAAACCGCTTTCCAGGCAATACTCACGGATTTCATCCAGGTCTACGGCAAGCTTTCCGACGCCAACTTTGATTGCCATTTCCCAGAATGTTGCCGCACTGACGTAGACGTCTGCGGCATTTTCAATCAGCTTGCGGGTTTTGCCAGATAGTCTGGGGTCATCGTTGAGTGCCCACAGCAGGATATGGGTATCCAGCAGCAGTCTCATGAAGGACTGCCCTCAAATGCATCCAACAAATCGCTGGGCAGCGGTGCGTCGAAGTCGTCAGGGATGACCAGCTTCCCCTTCATTGCGCCAATTCGCCGGCCCTTGGATTTACCGATGGGCACAAGCTGTGCCATTGCACGGCCATGCTTGGCAATGGTGATGACTTTGCCGGCGGCGGCTTCATCGACCAGCTTGGACAGATTGTTTTTTGCCTCACCCAACGCAACGGTAATCATGTGGTCTTCCCCGTGTTTTGGCCAAATATAGCCAAAACTACGGGCGCTATCAAAGACGGCTCGACCACTGGTCAAAGCCGCTCGTTCGGCACGTGATGGCTTGTAATACACGACATCCATGGCGTCTCTCCAAAAAAGAATTCGCCAAAGTCTGCCCCAACGCACCGTGCCCAAAAATACTGGCCCGCAAAATCAGAACGTGCCTACTTTTCCTACGAGGAAATTTCCCTCACCAGTGGCGTGTCTGGAGCGTACCAGGGGTCACCTATCCCAATACGGCACCACCCCAAAACACTCCACGAAATAATCAATCACCGTACGCACCTTCAACGACAGCCTCCGGCTGCCCGGCCACAACGCAGCAATCTGCTGAGGCTCCAGGGTCGTTGCGACTTCATAGTCGGTCAGCACGGCCCGCAAAGTGCCGGCGCGCAGGCTTTCGCCAATCAGCCAGGAAGGAAACACCACCAGCCCCAGGCCCTGTTCGGCGGCGTGGGTCAGGGTGTCGGCGTGGTTGCCGGTAATCGGGCCCTTGACGCTGTAGGGTGTCCAGTCGCCCTGGCCGTGGCGGAAGAACCAGCGTTGCTGGCCGGTGATGCCTTTGTAGGCCAGGCATTGGTGGTGGGCCAGTTCGTCGGGGTGGCGCGGCGTGCCGTGTTGCGCCAGGTAGGCGGGGCTTGCGGCGAGGCGAAAGCGCTGGGGCGCGAAGATGCGTGCCTGCATGCCGGAGTCATTGAGCACGCCAATGCGGAACAACAGGTCGGTGCCATCTTGCAGCGGGTCGACGAAAGTGTCGGTCTGCTGGATATCCAGCTGCAGCTTTGGGTAGCGCCGGCACAACGCGCCCAGCCAGGGAGACAGGTGGCGCTGGCCGAATACCATCGGCGCGTTGATCCGCACCAGCCCGCTGGGCTCGCTGTCCTGTTCCTGCAGGGCCTGGTTCGCCATTTCCAACTGTTCCAATACCAGGCGCGCGTGCCGCCCGAGCAGGCGCCCGGCTTCGGTGGGGCTCACGGCGCGGGTATGGCGATACAGTAATTGCTGGCCGAGGGCCTGTTCCATTAGTTGGATCTGCCGTGAAATGGAGGAGGGCGCCAGGCCCTCGCGGCGGGCCACTTCGGAAAAGCTGCCATGGTCCAGTACGGCCACGAACAGGCGAAGCGCCTTGAAGCTCAGTTCATTCAAGCCCTGCATCATGTCTCCAGGCTGTGCGTATTGCGCAAAGGTGTTGTCCGTATACTCCCATTTATCGCACAGGGCGGCCACCGGATAATGCGCGCCATGTTTCCTTTATTGATACGCAGGTGATGTATGCAGGCACGCACAATCGAGGGCTTGGCGCAGGCCAGGCCAAATAAAAACCTCCTACGGTTGCTGCTGTTGCCGTTGGTGATCCTGGCGGGCATGGGGCTGTCAGTGGAGGCCGGATTGCTTGGGCCGTTGGGCGCGCAGGTCGGACATTTGTGGGCGACCTTGAGCATCTTCGGTGTCGGCACGGCGATCCTGCTTCTGCTGTTGCTGTTCAGCGGCCCGCAGCAGGGCCCGGCATTCACCCAGCTGCCACGCTGGCAGTTGATCGGCGGGTTTTTGGGGCCGATGTATGTGGTGGTGCTGACACTCGCCACGCCGCACATCGGTATCGCCATGACCATGATTGCGATCCTGTCGGGCCAGGTGGGCAAGAGTGTGTTGATCGACCATTTCGGCTGGTTCGGCACGGCGCGCAAGCGCGTCAATGGCGAGCGCTGGATCGCGCTGGCGTTGATTGTGGCTGCACTGGTCCTGATTGCACGAGGGTAAGACGATGAATCTGATTCTGTTGTTGGTGGTGGTGATAGCGGCGGGGGCGGTGTTGAGCGTGCAGGCCGCGATCAATGGGCGCCTGGGCCAGACGGTTGGGGTGTTGCGCAGCAGCCTGCTGACCTTTGCCGTTGGCGCGCTCACCACGGCGTTGTTGGTATTTTTCTTCGAGCCGGCCCAGGCCGTCAGCCTGCTGGACGTGCCGAAGTGGCAATTGACCGGCGCCTTGTTCGGTGTGGTGTACATGCTGGTGATGGTCGGTGCGGTACCGGTGGTCGGCACGGCTGTCGCCACGGTGGCGGTGATTGTCGGGCAGTTGGGCATGGGCATGCTGATCGACAACTTCGGCTGGCTGGGCAACCCGGCCATCGAATTATCAGGTAGCCGCATCGTGGCGATGCTCTGCCTGGCCCTGGCGCTGGTGTTCATGTATCGCAGCAATACCCGGGCGGCCGACTGATGGCACTGAACCTTGGCGTCGTATGCGCAGTCACTGCTTAAGGTGCGGTGTTCGCCGCATCGCGACGACCATGAAAAAGGAGTCTGACCATGCCAGATCAAACCTGTGCTTGCCCACACTGCAAATGCGTACTGGGCAGCGATGCGATCATGAAGGACGGTAAGGGTTATTGCTGCCAGGGCTGTGCCGAGCACCATGCCCACGGTGAGCCTTGCGCCGCCGCGACGGGCTGCGAGTGCGCCAAGTCGGCCCACACCTGAGGTGTTCGACCTGCAGGCCCGGGCAAACCGGTGCCTGCAGGCTGAGTTAAAACAGTTCGCTTGTCGGCGGTGAGTCTTTACCATGCCCACCTGTCTTCGATTAATGTGCACCCGCCATGGCCCTGGCCGCGCCTCCCGACCTCAGTAATCACGCCGTCCCTGTGCAGCCGTTGGCGCGCACCTATCCGCGTGGGTTATACGTGGAGCCCCATAGCCACGATTGGGGCCAGTTGCTCTATGCCATGAGCGGTGTGATGTGGGTCGAGACGCCCCGCGAAGCCCTGGTGGTGCCGCCCCAGCGCGCCGTGTGGTTGCCGCCGGGGGTGGAGCACGGGATCCGTGTGGTTTCCGATTTGCAAATGCGCAATATCTACCTGCGTCCGGCATTGGCAGCGACGCTGGACAGCCAGGTGCAGGTCATCGAAGTAGGCCGGTTGTTGCGTGAATTGATCGTGACGTTGGTCGAACAAAGCGATCATGGCGATGCCGGCTACTACGAGGCGGTCGTCGGCCTGGCCCTGCTGGAGCTGCAACGCGCACGCCGCTCGCCAATCCGCATCGCCATGCCGGTGGCGGCTGATCGGCGGCTGATCAAGGCCTGCCAGGCGGTCATGGCTGCGCCCTCCCTGGAAATCCCCTTCGAGCAGCACGCCGAGGCCGCGGGCGCCAGCGTGCGCACCCTGGCGCGACTGTTCCAGAACCATCTGGGCATGGGCTTTGCCGAGTGGCGGCGCCAGGTGCAGTTGGCGACGGCAGCCGCGGAGCTGGTCCAGGGCCAGTCGGTGAGCGGCATTGCCCGCGGCCTGGGTTATTCGCCCAGCAGTTTCAGCGACATGTTCCGCAGGGAACTGGGGGTATCGCCTTCGCAGTACGCGGGTTGGCCGAAATCCTGAAGCACTTGGCCGATGCCGACCCCAGGCGCGCCTTAAGCTGAGCCCATCAATCAACTGGGCCTAGCCTCCATGAACTATCTGATTTCCCTGGCCATCGGCCTGTTTGTCGGCGTGATCTACGGCGCGCTGGACTTCCGCTCGCCCGCGCCGCCAGCCATTGCCCTGGTGGGCCTGATGGGCATATTGCTCGGCGAAAAACTCTGGCCCATGGGGCGACAGCTGTTCAGCGGTTGGTTGTCCTGACGCCGTTTCCCCTCGAAGGATGTCTTTGATGAAAGCACTGCAATTTAGCGCCACTGGCGACCTCGCCAACCTGCACCTGGTCGATGTCGCCATGCCCGTGCCGGGCGCCGATGAAGTACTGGTCCAGGTAAAAGCCGCGGGCCTGAACCCCAGCGACGTAAAAAATGTACTCGGCCGTTTTCCCTACACCACGTTGCCACGCATTCCCGGGCGTGACTTTGCCGGCGTGGTGGTGGACGGCCCGCAAGCGCTGCTCGGCCAGGAGGTCTGGGGCACCGGTCGTGACCTGGGCTTTTTCGCTGACGGCTCCCATGCCCAATACCTTCGGGTGTCAGCCACAGGCGTGGCGCATAAACCCAGTCGCCTGAGCTTTGCCCAGGCCGCCAGCCTGGGTGTGCCGTATACCACCGCCTGGGATGCCCTGGAGCGCAGCGGGGTCGGTAAGGGCACGCGCTTGCTGGTGATTGGCGCCAATGGTGCCGTCGGCAGTGCGGCGTTGGCACTGGCCAGGATTCGCGGCGCCCAGGTGTTGGCGGCGGTGCGCAAGGCTGATCAGGTCGAGGCATTGCGGGCGCAAGGGGTTGACGCGATTGGCCTGGGCAAGCCGGAAGCACTCGGTGCCCAGGTGCATGCAGTGTTCGAGGGCGGCGCCGAGGTGATCTTCGACACCACCGGTTTCTGGCTGCCCGCTGCGGTGGCGGGGTTGGCGCCGTTCGGGCGTATCGCGATTATTGCCGCACCGGTCGACGGCCACGTGCAACTGCCGGCCCTGGCGCTGTACCGCAAGGGTGGGTCGGTGGTGGGAGTCAATTCGTTGCTCTATAGCTGTGAGCAATGTGCGGTGATGCTGGAGGCGTTCGGGCGGTTCTTCGATGAAGGCTTGTTGCCGTCGCCGACCGGCCTGCGCGAAGTAGCGTTGGCTGACGGAATTGAGTGCTATGAGCAAGTGAACAGCGGTAGCCCGGATAAAATCATCTTCCTGCCGTAAACCGTATCAAATGTGGGAGTCCCCACCACTCGGCACCTCGCCCAGGCTCGGTGTGCCCTCACTCCGGCTTGAAACCGTGGGCCGCCGTCATGGGCCATCCTTGGCCCAGGACGGCTAACCCGGCGTCCTGCCGGGTTACCCACGGCTTCAAGCCTGCGTTCGGCCAGCGTGGTTTAACGGGGCGCCTGAGATCAAGATCAAAGGCGACTCGCTGCGCATCGCAGATACGCTGGCGGCGCGTCTGCTTTTTTGTAGGAGCGAGCTTGCTCGCGAAAAGCCTGAGAACGCCGCGTTCTTTCTGGTTTCCCACGTCATCGTTAACGACCTTCGCGGGCAAGCCCGCTCCCACAGGGGTACGCGCAAGCTTCAACGATCAGGTCGGCTATAAGGCCGCCTCGCTGTGTTTTTGATCTTAGGCGCCCCGTTAAACCACGCTGGCCGGAATTCGACAGGGATTTGGGGGGTAAACCGGCAGGGATGCCGGTTTAGCCGCCCCGCGCCATGGATGGCGCGTGGCGGCGGCCCCCCAAATGCATGTCGGATTACGGGCACACCGAGCCCGGGCGAGGTGCCGAGTGGTGGGGCAAGAGCGTTTTGCTTACTTTGCCGCTTTTGCAAAGTGAGCCGCCGTAAGGGCGGAACCTATAGTGGGCCGTTACCTAAACAACGGATATGTACTCGCCCCAACAACCTCACAACCCGGTCACATCGCCGACGTGGCGCCGTCGCGCAGCAACCTGGACCGCCGCCAAAATATCCGGCGTTAAGACTAAATTTAAACTCTTTGAGACATCAGTAACTTACTTGACGTTTGATAAGAGGGGGCTTGCTCCCGATGGCGGTGTGTCAGTGTCAGATGTACTGACAGACACACTGCCATCGGGAGCAAGCCCCCTCCCACATTCAGATCTTTACTTGGTCTCAGGTACGCCTTTTTCCCACGCCGACCAATCTTTCACAATCGCCTGGACCAACGGATTGCCCGTGCGATACAGGTTTTCCAGCGCCGGTACAAAGCCGCCCTGGTCCGCATATTTGAGCAGGTTGTCTACCTCGCTGTAACCCGGGTAAGGCCGGTCAAAGTCCGAGCCCGCGCGCACCACGGCCAGGCGCTGGATGTCCACCAAGCCTTCGCGGCTGGCACGCAGCAGCGCTTCATAGGTGGAGTTGTCTTCCTGTTGGGTGGTGCAGTACTCGCCTTTATTGTCGGTGAGCAACTTGGTCCAGACTTCGGCGCGCTCGCTCAAGCGTGTGCCGGAAAACCAGGTGTTGCCCGCCAGGGTGTCGCAGCGCGTGACTTGTGGTGGCTGGTTGGCCGGGGCGGCAGGGTAGTGTTTGCGCCAGGCCGCCGACTCCTTGCTTTCCGTCAGCTCAACCTGGTGCGACAAGGCAAAGGCCTTGGCTTGCAGCTTAGGGTTCAGCTCGAACACTTCGGTCTTGTAGTCCAGTGGTGGTTTTTCGTTGGGGCCCTTGGTGTTGATGCCGATATAACCGGTCGGCCAATCCTTGGGCGCATCGCGGGAATCAAGCTCCCACTGGGTGCCAAACTCCACCAGGTAATGAGCCCAGGCAGCAGTGCCGATGGTGCCGTGCTTGGGGCTGATGCCGGCAATCCCGGCGATCAGGAAGTAACTCTGGCGCAGGTCGAACTTGGGCGACAGGGCCAGGGCCAGGGTCGATGCGGCAGCATTGGTCTGGCCCATGCCGGTCACCAGCAGGCACACGTCCTGGGTATTGCAGCGAATCACCGGATAGTCGGCAGACAAACCCGGCACGCGCACTTCTTGCTTGAGCTCCAGGCGGTCGATCCAGGTCTGCGCCTCGGGGGCGAACATGGTGATCAGCATCACCTTGGGCTTGATCGGCGCCGGGTTGTCCGCCAGCACCACGTGGGGCAGCAGGGCCAGGCCGACGGCCAGCGAGACACGGGTAAGTGTTTTCATCTATAGCTCCTTGATCAGAATTGGTAGCCCACGCCGGCGTAGTAACCCCAGCCGTCGGAGCGGGCGCGGAAGTTGCCTTCGCCGAAATTCAACTCGCTGCCGTCCTCCCAGTTACCGCCGTTATGAAAGTAACGTCCCACCAAGGTAAAACGCAGGTGAGTGAATGAGTACAGCAGCACGTTGGTGGCCACCAGGGAATTGGCGGTGCGCGCCGGGTTGTCCTTGTGCAGGTCGGAACCGAAATCGTAGTTGGTAAAACCGATATAAGTGAGCGAAGCACCATTGTCGAACTTGCCGATGGGCACGATGTACTTCATTTGCGCACGGTAGCCGTCCCAGGAATATTCATTGCTGGCGCCGTAGTTTTCCCATTGGTAGCGCCCGTAGAAGTTGGCCGACAGGTTGACCCGCGAGTGGGTCTCGATATCGGTACCCAGGCCGCTGTACAGGGTGTTGGCGCGGTTTTCCTTGTTGCTGCCATGGTCGTAGATCCAGTCAAAGGCCACATACCATTCCTTGAACGGGCCAATCGCCAGGCTGCGCCCCGCGAGGTAGTCGATGGAAATGCGCGGTTCATGCTCCATGAACACCGGCGAGCCATGGTCCCACACGCCTTTGTCATTGCTGTTACCGATGGTGAGGATCTTCGGTACGTCGATATAACCGTACAACTCAAAGGGCCCTTTGCGCCCGAAGTACTCGTACTCCAGGTAGACGTCGTCCTGGGGCTTGGGGCCGAAGCTGATGTCTTTGCTGCCGATCAGCGTCAGGTCCTGGTTGAACCACTCCGACAGATAAACGCCTTTTTTTGCCGGGGGATTGGCTTCTGGGCTGAGGGCTTCGCCCTGTGCTGAGTCATCGACGGGCTTTTCCTGCGCCAAAATGGGTGCACTGAGTACTCCCGTAACGGCAGCCAGTAGCAAGGAAACACCAAAGCAAGCGCGGGGCCTTGAGGTGGGGAGCATTGAAAATCCTTATTCGTACGCGGTTGGAGCCCGATTTGCCGGGTAGGGGTGAACTTGGCGCGCAAGTTCGTTCCGCAAACGTTTGCACAGGCTGTACCAACTTTGCTCAATGGCTTGAACTGTTTAGAAAAAACGCGAATTAGCCGACGGTTTGGTCAGAAAACCAACAGGCTCAGACCTTGCCGATGGGGTTGAATAGATGCAGTGCGGTCTGCCGCCGATATTCGCTCGGCGTCTGGTGCATTTCGATGCGAAAGTGGCGGTTGAAATTGGACAGGTTGGCGTAGCCCACCTCAAAGCAGATATCCGCCACCGACATCTGGCTTTGCAACAACAACCGGCAGGCACGCTGCACGCGGAACTTGCGCATCAGGTCGATAAAGCCGTGGCCGGTATTGCGCTTGAAAAAGCGTGAGAAGCCCGGTTCGCTCATCTCCAGTTGCCGGGCAATGTCCGACAGGCGCACATCCCCCGTCAGTTCGCGCATCAGGTAATCGAAGGCTTGGTTGATGCGTTCGGCACTGCGCGCATCCAGGGTCGGCGCATAGCATGGGCTGGCCAGGGCCTTGGCCTGTGAGGGCGGGGCATGTTTGAGGATATCGAGCAGTTGCAGGAACAGGATCAGGCGTTGCAGGCCATGGGCGCTGCCGATGGCTTCCATCAGCCTGGCGGCGTTAACCGCCGCCTCACCGGTGAATTCGACGCCACGTCTTGCCTGTTCAAACAGCGGCTGTAAATCGCCAAGTTCCGGCAGGGCCTTGCGCAGGGCGAGGAGGGCGGCGCCGTCGAATTGCAGCACCACATCGCGGCCACTCAGGTATTCGCCGGGGGCCAGGTCGCCGATCCAGTCGTGGGGCAGGTCGGGGCCGATCAGTGCGACGTGCCCGGCGCAGAAGGCACCGATATAGTCACCCGCCACCAGCTTGCCGCTGCCTTGGCGGATCAGGTGGATTTCGAATTCGGGGTGATGGTTCCAGCGCGCCAGCTCATAGGGATAGTCATGTTCGAACCAGCGAAAGCAGTGCTCCGGTTCGGGCAGGATCACTTCGAGTTCGGCTGGGCGGTGCTCAAACAGTTGGACGCGACTGACGGGCATGCTGATGCCTCTTGTAGGTATGCAATGGCCTTAAAAATACGCGCACTGGCAATCAGTGCGCTACTCCCGGTTTCACCTGGCACTGATACTTTTTTGCTCCTGGGCCCGAGGTTAAAAAAGTATCAGTCGCGGATTCGCCAAGCGTTTGTGAGGGCCAGGCCAAGCTGCTGTAATCGGGGCTCGACAACAAAAACAACAGGTGGAAACCGCCATGCTCAAGCTACCGCAAGCACTGTTCCTGCTGACCGGCCTGGCCCTGGCCATACCCAGCCACGCCGCTGAAACCGTCACCATCGCCACGGTCAACAACAGCGACATGATCCGCATGCAGCGTCTGTCCAAGGTCTTCGAAGCGCAGCACCCGGATATCCAGCTCAATTGGGTGGTGCTGGAAGAAAATGTGCTGCGCCAGCGTCTCACCACTGATATCGCCACCCAGGGCGGGCAATTCGACGTGCTCACCATCGGCACCTACGAAACCCCGTTATGGGGCGCCAAGCACTGGCTGGAGCCGCTGACCCAACTGCCGGCCGACTATGACATCGAGGATATCTTCCCCTCGGTTCGCCAGGGCCTGTCCGTCAACAATACCCTGTATGCCTTGCCGTTCTACGGCGAAAGCACCGTCACCTACTACCGCACCGACCTGTTCAAGCAAGCCGGCCTGAGCATGCCCTCACATCCGACCTGGACCGAACTGGGTGAATTCGCTGCCAGACTCACCGCCAAGGACAAAGACCAGTACGGCCTGTGCCTGCGTGGCAAGGCCGGTTGGGGCGAGAACATCGCCTTGCTGAGCACCATGGCCAATGCGTTCGGCGCGCGCTGGTTCGACGAGCATTGGAAACCCGAGCTGACCAGCCCTGAATGGGCTGCGGCCGCCAACTTCTACGTCAACACCCTCAAGCAATACGGCCCGCCAGGCGCGTCCAGCAATGGTTTCAATGAAACCCTGGCGCTGTTCAACAGCGGCAAGTGTGCGATCTGGGTGGACGCCAGCGTCGCCGGCTCCTTCACCACCGACACCAGCCAGAGCAAAGTCGCCGACCGCGTAGGTTTCGCCGCAGCCCCCACCGAAGTCACCGACAAGGGCTCGTCCTGGCTCTATGCCTGGTCCCTGGCGATCCCGGCCACCTCCAAGCACAAGGACGCCGCCAAGGCGTTTATCAGTTGGGCGACATCCAAGGCCTACATCCAGCTGGTCGCCGAGAAAGAAGGTGTCACCAACGTACCGCCGGGCACCCGCCAGTCCACCTACAGCGCGGCGTACCTGCAGGCCGCACCGTTTGCCCAGGTGACCCTGGAGATGATGAAGCACGCCGACCCCGCACATCCTTCGGCCAAACCTGTGCCATACGTGGGCATCCAGTACGTGACCATCCCCGAGTTCCAGGCCATCGGCACCTCTGTCGGCAAGCTGTTCTCGGCGGCGCTCACCGGCGGTATGTCGGTTGAGCAGGCATTGCAGCAGGCGCAGGCCAGCACCGAACGCGAGATGAAACGCGCCGGCTACCCGAAATAACTTTGACAGGACATTCCGATGAAACGACTCGAAGGTAAAAGCGCGCTGATCACCGGATCGGCGCGGGGCATTGGCCGTGCGTTTGCCCAGGCCTACATCGCCGAAGGCGCCACGGTTGCCATTGCCGATATCAACCTGCAACGGGCCCGGGCTACAGCAGCCGAACTTGGGCCTCAAGCCTACGCGGTGGCGATGGACGTCACCGACCAAGCATCCATCGACACTGCCATCGCCACGGTGGTGGCCCATGCCGGCAAGCTGGATATCTTGATCAACAATGCGGCACTGTTCGACCTGGCGCCCATCGTCGACATCACCCGCGACAGCTTTGAGCGGCTGTTTTCGATCAACGTTGCCGGCACCCTGTTCACCTTGCAGGCCGCAGCCCGGCAGATGATCCGCCAGGGGCATGGCGGCAAGATCATCAACATGGCCAGCCAGGCGGGGCGGCGTGGCGAGCCGTTGGTGGCGGTTTATTGTGCGACCAAGGCAGCGGTGATCAGCCTGACGCAATCGGCGGGGCTGAACCTGATCAAGCAGGGCATCAACGTCAACGCCATCGCCCCGGGCGTGGTGGACGGCGAGCACTGGGATGGCGTGGATGCGCTGTTCGCCAGGCATGAAGGTTTGGCGTCGGGCGAGAAGAAAAAGCGGGTAGGGGACGAGGTGCCGTTTGGGCGGATGGGTACGGCCGAAGACCTGACCGGCATGGCTATCTTCCTGGCTTCGAAGGAAGCCGACTATGTGGTGGCCCAGACCTACAACGTCGATGGCGGTAACTGGATGAACTAAAGCCCCGCGGATTTACCCATCGCTGTTCTTGCAAGAACGTCAGTCAGCAAAGCTTCGATCAAAGAAGTAAACCGCCCCAGGTTTCAAGTTTTCCATCGTCGCCTGGGGACGGCCGCCTTCGCCATTCTTCTTGCGCCCCGTCTCGCGCAGATATCCCGCCTCCATGAGTTTCAACAGGCGCTGGCGAATACTGGTCTTCAACACCGGCCGCGCCAGCACCAGGGAGAAGATCGTGGTCGCTTCCGGCGCGCTGAATTCATGGCCCAGGAACATCAGCGGCAAGCTGCTGTACAGCGACTTTGACAACAGCCGCTCATGCACGGCCGCCACGATGCTGTTGTGATCGAATGGCAGCTTGATACTGCCATCGGCCACTGAATTCAGTGAAAACCAGCCCTGGTGCCCGCCCAGCTCCATTTCATCCGCCACGATTGCCAGATAGTAAGTCGACGACGACCAGCAGCGCGGGTCGCGAAACGCGTCGCCCACCGTGCCCACCTGTTCGCTCCAGGCCAGGTCCAGGCCGACCTTGTCACTGGCGCGCAAGCGTTCCACCGCATCCTTGAGGCTCAGGTCTTGCACGTCGCCATTCACTACCACACCCGGCAATGCCCAATGCCCGGCGAACGGCTCAGCTTCGCGTTTATTCAGCAGCAGCTTCAATTCTGCAGCGGCGCGGCAATAACACAGCACGCAGAGATCGACGGTGTGCAGGTAGGCGCTAAGTGGCATGACAGGTCCTTATCAACAGTGGCCGGCATAGTCTAACGGATCGAACAGATATGTCATGAACTGACCTGCGCCTAAATAAACAAATGTTTCTTGCCATGAAAGTACATGACGTGTACTTTTGTTTTCAGGCCACCGGAGAATCGCCATGACCCTTGCTAAAACCGCTGTCGCTTCATTCGACGTCGACGCCCAGAAAAGCTTCACGCCGCTGTGCCCCAATGAATTGCCGGTGGCCGGTGGCGACCGCATCGGTGCCGAGCTCAACTACATGGCCAGCCTTGCCGGCCATCGCATCGGCAGCAAGGACGCCCACACGCCCCACGCGCCATGGGTGGTAGCGCAGCACAGCGAGATGCTGCAACCCACCGGCCTGGTCCACGCCGATGTCACCTGGGTCAGCCACTGTGTGCCGGGCACCGAGGGCTTCACCTTGCTCGACGAGTTGCCCAGCCCCTATGACTACGACTACTTCACCTGGAAAGGCGTCGAACCCGACCTGCACCCCTATGGCGCCTGCTACCACGACCTGCACGACAAGCTGTCCACCGGGGTGATCGAGTACCTCAAGGCCCAGGGCGTCGCCCGCGTGATCGTCGGCGGCCTGGCCCTGGACTACTGCGTCAAGACCACCGCACTGCAACTGCTCAAGGCTGGCCTGCAAGTCGTCCTGCACCTGCCGGCCTGCCGCAGCATCAGTGAGGAGGGCGGTGTACAGGCCGTGAATGAGTTGCTCAAGGCCGGTGCTGTCATCAGCAGTACCCGCGAAGAACTGGCCGCGATGGCCGCGCGTTAAGGAGACCCACCATGGAAAGTGCCTACGACAAGCAATCCCCAGTGATCCAGGGCCTGCTCGATACCGACTACTACACCTTCACCATGATGCAGGCGGTGTTGCACCAGCACCCCAATGTCGATGTGGAATACAACTTCATCGTGCGCTCCAGGGAAAAACTCGGGCACCTGATCCCGCAGCTGCGCGACGAGCTGGAAAAACTCGCCGGCCTGCACATGCGCGAAGGTGAGCTGCGCTTTTTGTTCAACCCGCGTTTTCGCGAATACCTCACCCCGGACTACGAGCGCTTCCTTGGCCTGTTCCGCTTCAACCTGCGCTATATCCACGTCAGTGAGGTCGACGGCCAGCTCAACATTCGCGTAATCGGCCCGATGCTGCACTGCATCATGTTCGAACAACCGGTCCTGGCCCTGGTCAGCGAATTGCGCAACCGTGACAAATACCCAGACGTCACCCTGGAGGACGTCACCCGCAAGCTGTACCAGAAATTCGACTGGCTGGAAAAAAACCTCAGCCGCGATGAATTGGCCGACCTGCGCGTGTCTGACTTCTCGACCCGCCGGCGCCTGTCCTTCAAGGCCCAGCGCGAAGTGGTAGACATCATGCGTCGCGACTTTCCCGGCCAGTTTGTCGGCACCAGCAACGCGCACCTGGCCTACGAGTTCGACCTGCCTCTGATCGGCACCATGGCCCACCAATGGCTGATGGTGCACCAGCAGCTGGGGCGCCTGCGTGAAAGCCAGAACGCCGCGCTGGAAAACTGGGTGCGCGAGTACCGTGGCCGCCTGGGCATTGCCCTGACCGACTGCATCAGCACGGATTTTTTCCTCAAGGACTTCGACCTGTACTTCGCCAAGCTCTACGACGGCCTGCGCCAGGATTCCGGTGACCCCATCGCCTGGGCCGACAAGGTGCTGGCCAGATACAAGGAACTTGGCATCGACCCCATGACCAAAGACCTTATGTTCTCCGATGGCTTGAACTTCGAAAAATGCCTGCCGATCCTGCGCCACATCCGTGGCAAGGCCAGGTTCGGCTTTGGCATGGGCACCAGCCTGGCGTGTGATGTGCAAGGTGTGGAGCCGCTGAGCATCGTGATGAAACTGGTACGGGTGCACGGCGAGCCGGTGGTGAAGTTCTCCGATGACCCGGTCAAGAACGTTTGCGAAGACGCCTCGTTTTTGCAATACGCGGCGCAGGTATTCAATGTCGGCAAGGTGGAGGTGTGACATGCAGGACCGTATCGCACAGGAACTGAATATCAATCGGCAACTGGTGAAGGGGGGCGAAGCCAAGGAAATCCAACGTCGCATCGACTTCATCAAGCGCACCTTGCGCAATTCGAACTGCAAAGCTCTGGTGCTGGGCATCAGTGGTGGCGTCGACTCGCTGGTCGCCGGCCGCCTGTGCCAGCTGGCGGTCGAGCAGCTGCGCGCGCAGGATTACGTCGCGCGGTTCATCGCCATGCGCCTACCGTACAAGAGCCAGGCTGACGAGCACGATGCTACCGCGTCCCTGGACTTTATACGGCCGGACCAGATCGATATCGTAAACATCGCCGCCAGTGTCGATGGCCTGATGAGCAGCCTGCCTGCCGGCGAGGTCGATGCTGAACGCGTGGACTTCATCAAAGGCAACGTCAAGGCGCGCACGCGGATGATTGCGCAATATGCCGTCGCCAACCTGCAAAACGGTCTGGTGGTCGGTACCGACCAAGGCGCTGAAGCGCTGATGGGTTTCTTCACCAAATTCGGCGACGGCGCCTGCGACCTGGCACCGCTGTCCGGCCTGACCAAAACCCAGGTACGCCTGCTCGGCACTGCACTGGGCGCCCCCGACAACCTGGTCAAAAAAGCCCCGACCGCCGACCTCGAGGAATTGGCGCCAGGCAAGCTGGACGAAGTCGCCTACGGCTGTACCTATGACGACATCGATGCGTACCTGATGGGTGAGCCCGTGAGTGAGCACGTAAGAACTATTGTAGAGAGCGCCTACAGCAAGACCGCGCACAAGCGTGCGCTGCCCATCGTGCCTCTTTAGGCAAAGTTGCCCTTACAACTTTGTTACGCCGCTGGACCTGTGGGAGCGGCTGGTCAGTCAAGAGATGGCCCAGGCAATCGGTGACTTGGCCGAGGAAGCTTGCTCCCACAGGCCCAGAAGCCTACCGCTCAATCGACCGACTCCACCGCGCATTCCACTGCGGCCGTGCCTGATTCACCTGGTCCCAATCAATCGAAATCGCCGTCTGCAGATAACTCTGCATGGCCTCCACACGTTCACGGGTCTTCTCGGTGGTGGGCGTGGTCGGGTTCGATGGAATCTGGTCGCCTTCTTCCAACGCTGGCGCCTGGGCTTCGGCGGTCAGCAGGAAGGCGGCGAGCTTCTGCGCCAGTTCCGGCTGGTCGTTGCGGGCGATCACGCATTCGGCGACGTTGAGCACCACTGCGCCTTCCTTGGGTTGTGCGTACTCCATGGGCACACCGAGCAGCTTTTGCGTGGCGACCTGGGTCGGAGTCAGGGGGAAGATTGCGGCTTCATCGGTTTGCACCATCTCGGAGATTTTTGCCGAGCTGGCGATATATTCCAGCACATTGGGGCCGACGGTGCTTGGCCAGGCCTTGAAGCCCGGTTCCACGTTGGTTTCATCGCCACCCTGGAGGCGGTTGAACATCAAGAACCCGTGCAGACCGAAGGTGGAGGAGGCCAGGGACTGGAACACCACTTTTTCCTTGAAGCGCGGGTCGGCCAGGTCCATCCACGAGGTGGGCGCTGCCCAGCCTTTTTCCTTGAACAGCCTGGCGTTGTAGCCCAGGCCGGTGACGCCCAGGGTCACGGCCACCGCCTGCTCCTTGATCCTGGCCTTGGCCGGGATTTGCGCCAGGGTCGGGCTCGGCGCGAGCTTATCGCACAGGCCCATGGCGATGGCGCGGTACATGATGCCGTCGTCAAGGAACATCACATGCATCTGCGGGTTGGCCTGGTTGGCCTGGACCTTGGCAAGGATGTCCGATGAAGTGCCGGGCACGATCACCACCTTGACGTTATTGGCCTTCTCGAAGGCGGGCAGCACCTTGTCGGCGTACACCCGTTCCATGGTGCCGCCGTTCATGCCCAGGTACAGCGTCGGTGCGGCGTGGGCGGTGCCGGTGAGCAAGGCAAGGGACAAGCAGGACAACGCAAGACGTAAGTGCATGGGGTTTTTCCTCTCAGGCTTGGAAACGACGGATGGAAAACGCTTCGATAGGTTGGCGACTGGCGCCTGTGCAGACGATTTCTGCCAGGGCCTCACCGACCGCGGGCCCCAGCTGGAACCCGGCGCCGGCGAAGCCAAAACCGTGGAGCAGCCCTGGTTGGGTGCTGCTGGGGCCGATCACCGGTTCGTGATCGGGCAAGTAACCTTCGGTGCCGCTCCAGGTCCGAATGGCCTGGGCGCCCTTGAGAAACGGATACAGCTCGCCGGCATTGCGCAAAATCTCCAGCACCGCCACCTGGCCTGGCCTGGCCCTGCATGGGTCGACGGCAAAGCCACGACCGCCGCCGAGGATGCAATTGCCTCTGGCGACCTGTCGCGCATAGATGCCGCCGCCCTCGACGCCGGTGCTGACTGTCATCACCACCGGCAACGGCTCGGTCACCAGCATTGCCGGGTGCGCCGAAGTGATCGGCACCGGCTCGCCAAATTGCGCGGCGACACTGCCAGCCCAGGCGCCGGCGCAGTTGAGCAGCCAGGGCGCCTGTAAGTGCAAGCCATTGGCGCAATGCACCTGGAACTGGCGGCTGTCATGTTCGATGCGGGTCACCTCGGCTTGCTCATGCACCGAGGCGCCGAGGCGTTGCGCGGCGCGGGCGAAGGCCGGGGAGACCAGACGTGGGTTGGCATGCCCGTCTTCAGGGCACAGCGAGGCGCCCACGGCCACGTCACCCACCCAAGGGAAACGCACGCGCAATTGGCGCTGATCCAGTAACTGCAAGTCCAGGCCAAAGCCATCGGTTTGTGTGGCGTACGCTTGCAGCGTGGCGAAGTCCGCAGGGCTGCGGGCCAGCTTCAAATGCCCGCAGCACACGTATTCGCCGTCTATACCGATCAGCCCCGGCAAGTCGGCCCACAGCTGATGGGCGCGCTGGGACAATGGCAACTGATGCAATGGCCGCCCCTGACGGCGCACGCCGCCGTAATTGACGCCGCTGGAATGCGAGCCGCAAAAGTCCCGCTCCACCAGCGCCACCCGCTGACCTTTCTGCGCCAGCATCAAGGCCGCCGAAGCGCCGACGATGCCGCCGCCCAAGACGATCACGTCGATCACGGTTGTACCTCCACGCCAAACGGCAATGGTTTGATCGGCGCCTGGCCACGCAGGCGTCCCACCTGATCGATGCGACGCCCACTGCGCTCCGCGACAATTTCCGCCGCCGCCAACCCGCACATGCGGCCCTGGCAACGACCCATACCGACGCGGCAATGGGCCTTGACCCGGTTGATTTCCCAGTGGCCTTCATCTACCACCGCCCGCACCGCGCCGGCGCTGACCTCTTCGCAGCGGCACAGCATCAATTCGTCCGGCGCTTGCGCGGCCCAGTGTTCAGGGAAGGGGAACGCGGTTTCCAGGCCCTGGCGAAAGCGTCGGATACTCGCCAACTGTTTCTGCAGTGCCTCCCGGCGGCGCTGATCGACCGTGCTGCCGGCATCCTCCAGCAGCGCCAACGCCGCACATTCGCCGGCCATTTGCGCCGCATCCGCGCCCATGATCCCGGCGCCGTCGCCGGCCAGGTACACCGCTTCGACACTGCTGCGCCCGGCGCTGTCCCGTTGGGGCAACCAGGCTCGGTTGAGACTGTCCCAGGCAAATTCACAGCCGAGCAAATCCGCCAATTGTGTCTCGCTGCGCAGGGCATGGGCGAAGGCCACCGCGTCGCATTCCAGGCTCTGTTCGCCCCAGCGAATCCCGCGAACCCGTTGGTCGCCGTCGATCTGCCTGAGTGTCGCGCCCTGATGCACGGGGATCCCGTGGGCGCTCAGCCAGGCGCGGTAATACATGCCTTTGGCCAGGGTCAGCGGTTGCCTGAGCAGCGCCGGCAATGCACGACACTGGGCGCTGAACGGTGCGCTGTCGAGCACCGCCACCACCTTGGCGCCGGCCTGGGCGTATTGGTAAGCGACCAGATAGAGCAGTGGCCCGGAACCACAAAACGCCACGCGCCCGCCAATCGCGCAGCCCTGATATTTCAAGGCGATCTGTGCCGCGCCCAGGCTATAGACACCTGGGAAGGTCCAGCCCGGTACCGGCAGGATGCGGTCGGTGGCGCCGGTAGCGACGATGAGCCTGGAGTACTCGATGCTCTGGGCGCGACCATTGTCGAGCAGGTCGAGGCGGCCGTCCTCAGCGTTCCACACCAGGGTGTGCGGTCGGTAGTCGATCAACCCTGCGAGTTCATCCATGGTGTGGTGCACAGCCTGAGCCTTGCCTGCTTCAAAACCGTAAAGCTGCCTGGCAGAGCGCCGGAAATTTTCCGGTTGGCGCCGATAGATCTGCCCACCTGCGCGCAGGTTCTCGTCGATCAGGCAGGGCCGGATGCCGTGGTCAAGCAGTGTGCGGGCGGCGCGGATGCCCGCCGGGCCTGCGCCGACAATCACCACCGGCTTCATGGCTGGCGCCCCGGGTCACGGCTGATCGCCTGGCCGGCTTCGAGCAAGGTCGAACAGGCCCGCACCCGGCGCCCGTCCCCAAGTCGTACCCAGCAATCCTGGCAGGCGCCCATCAGGCAAAAACCGGCGCGGCGTTCGGCGCTGAAATCGCTGCCGCGCACATGCTCGGCGCAGGTCAGCACGGCGGTCAGCAGCGTATCGCCAAGCAAACCCGTGGCGGGCTGGCCATCCAGGGTGAACGCCAGGGCAGGGCGCTGGGTTTCGGTCAAGCGCTTGAACAAGGCCATCAGTGTTTCCCCACCAGCACGCGATCCAGGCCGTAGACCCGGTCGAGCACAATCATGGTGGCTGCGGTGAGCGCGATCACCAGTGCCGATACGGCGGCCATCATCGGGTCGATGGACTCGGTGGCGTACACGTACATACGCACCGGCAGGGTTTGAGTCGCCGGCGAGCTGACGAAGATCGACAGGGTCACTTCATCGAAACTGTTGATGAAGGCCAGCAACCAGCCGCCCGCCACGCCGGGCAGGATCATCGGCAGGGTAACCAGCCGAAACAGCGTGAAGCGCCCGGCGCCGAGGGACTCGGCAGCCTGTTCGGCACTGCGATCGATACCGATCGCAGCGGCCAGTACCAGGCGCAACACATAGGGGGTAATGATCACCACGTGTGCCAGCATCAGCCAGGTGAAGCTGCCGTTGACGCCCATGAGCGCAAACAGGCGCAGCATCGCCACCCCCAGCACCAGGTGCGGGATGATGATCGGCGACAGAAATAACGCACTGAAAAAATTGCGCCCAGGGAACGCATAACGACTGATCGCCAGGGCCGCCGGCACCGCAATCAGGGTCGCCAGGGACGCGGCGGTAAAGGCCAGGATCAAACTGTTATAGAACGCCTGGATAAAGTCGGCGCGCTCGAACACCGCGCGAAACCAACGCAGGGAGAAGCCCGAAGTGGGCAGGCTCAAGGTATTCTCCGGGGTGAACGCCACCAGGCACACCACCACCAGCGGCGCCATCATGAACACCACCACCACCGTATGAAAACCTAGGGCCAAAGGACCGTTTCTAGACATGCGCTTAAACCCCCAGGGACTTTTTGTAGCGGCCTTCGACCATGCGGTTCCAGCTCAGCATGATCAGCAGATTGACCAACAGCAGCACCACGGCAATGGTCGCGCCCATGGGCCAATTGAGTTCCGACAAGTATTGGTCGTACACCACGGTAGCGACCATTTTCAGGCGGCGTCCACCCAGCAGCCCGGGGATTGCAAACGAGCTGGCGGCCAGGCCGAACACGATCAGGGTGCCGGACAACACCCCGGGCATTACCTGGGGCAGCACGATCTTGCGCATCACCGTGGTCTGGCTCGCACCGAGGGACAGCGCAGCTTGCTCAGCCGAGGGGTCGAGCTTTTGCAGCGAGGTCCACACCGGGATGATCATGAACGGCAGCATCACGTGCACCAACGCGATGATCACCGCGAACGGCGTGTACAGCAGCTTCAGCGGACGCCCGCCGAGGGCCTGGATTACCTGGTTGACCAGGCCGTCGGCGCCGAGCAGCAAACTCCAGCCAAACGCGCGAACCACCACCGAAATCAGCAGCGGTGTGAGGATCAGGATCAGGAAGATCGAGCGCCACGGCGTACCCATGCGGCTGAGGATGTAGGCTTGCGGCACGCCTATTACCACACACAGCAGGGTCACCAAGGCGCTGATCCAGAACGTGCGCCAGAAAATCTCGTAGAAGTAGGCATCGCTGAACAACGCCAGGTAATGGGCCAGGGTCCACTCATCGGCCTTTACGCCCACCTGGTAGTCGAACACGTTGAAAGACAGCACCAACGTCAGGCCCAGCGGCAGGATCAGCAGCCCGGCAAACAGCACCAACGCCGGCAGCGAGAGCAGGTAACCGCGACTCATGGGTGCACCTCATCCGCCGCCAGCACCCGCAGCAGATCCGCGTGCCATTGCAGGCCCACCGCCGTGCCGCGGCCCAGCGGTGGGCTGCCGTCATTGCTGCGCACCACGGTGATTTCGCCGAGCGAGGTGTGAATGCGGTACAGCCATTGGCTGCCAAAAAAATAGCGGTCGAGCACCTTGCCTTGCACGCGGCCGGTGCCTGCATCCACCAACTGGATCTTTTCCGGGCGCAGGCTCAGGGTCAGTTCGCCATCGCCACCCTCGTGACGCACCTGGGGCGTGCCGAGGGCGTCGTAGTCGCCGGCCAGCATGTTGGCCTTGCCGACGAAGTCCGAAATAAAGCGCGTGCGCGGGTGTTCATAGAGCTTGTACGGTACATCGATCTGGGTCACGCGTCCGGCCTGCATCACCACCACACGGTCACTGATGGAGAGCGCTTCGGCCTGGTCATGGGTGACCATCAAGGTGGTAATACCGACAGTGCATTGGATGCGGCGGATTTCAAATTGCATTTCTTCGCGCAGGTTGGCGTCGAGGTTGGACAGCGGCTCATCCAGCAGCAGCACCGGCGGTTCGATGACTAACGCACGGGCCAGGGCCACGCGCTGGCGCTGGCCGCCGGACAACTCCCGGGGGTAGCGTTCGGCGTGGGGAGCCAGGCGTACCAGCTCGAGTACCTGCTTGACCTTGCTGGCAATTTCCACGGCCGGCACCTTGCGCATTTTCAGGCCAAAGGCGACGTTGTCGCGCACGCTCATGTGAGGGAACAGCGCGTAGCTCTGGAACACCACGCCCAAGCCACGGCTGGCAGGCTTGGCGTGGGTGATGTCGCGACCGTCGAGCAGGATCTGCCCGCCGCTCACATCGACAAAGCCGGCGATCATTTGCAGGGTGGTGGTCTTGCCACAGCCCGAAGGGCCGAGCAGGGAAACGAACTCGCCTTTTTCCACCGCCAGGTCAGTGGCGACCACTGCGTCGACGGCGCCGTAGCGTTTGCTCAAGGCGTTGAGTTGGAGAAATGCCATGTCTGCGTTCCACCTTTTTTCAGTCGCGTCGAAACGCGCTTTTTTGTTTTGGGCAGATGCGAATGAAGTGTTGCCGGTGCGTTGGCGCTCGATCGAGTCGGCTGCCGTTTGTTGTTCATTTCGCCCCTGTGGACGCAGATTAGGACGAAGACTAGGATGGGCGGAAGATGGAATTTCACTCAATGGACTACTATTTTAATATTTATTCATTCAGCAGAATTTTTTATGGAGATACTTGATTTGAATTCCACTGATCGGAATGGCGGCAGCAAGGAAGTTGGCGCGGGCGGCGTGTCTCGGTTGTTCGCATTGTTGCGTACCCTGGGCGAGGTGCCCGACGGCGGCGAGCGTGTTACCCAACTCGCCCAACAGGTTGGCTTGTCCCAACCTACTACCCACCGCCTGCTGCGTAGCCTGGTGGAGGAGGGCATGGTCGAGCAGGATGCGCGCAGCAAGCGTTATCGCCTGAGCCTGGAATTCTTTGCCTTGGCGGCCAATGCCGGCAAGACCGGCAACCTGCGCGAGCTGGTGCGCCCGAGCATGCTGCGCTTGAGCGCTTCGTTGGGCGATTCGTTGTTCCTGTTGGCGCGCAGCGGCTTCGATGCGATTTGCCTGGACCGCAGCGAAGGCCCGTACCCGATCCGCACCTTTACCGGCGATATCGGCGGGCGCGTGGCCTTGGGCGTGGGGCAGGGCAGCCTGGCGATCCTGGCGTTCCTGCCGGAGGAGGAGCGCGAGACAGTGATTCGCTACAACCTGCCACGGCTCAGGGACTTCCATCTGTACGACGAAGTGCTGCTGCGTTCGGAAGTGGAGAATGTCCGTAGCCTGGGGTATGCGGCACGCAATACCGGGGTGCTGGAGGGCATGGCGGGGTTGGCGGTGCCGATCCTCAATCGCGACGGGCATGCGGTGGCAGCATTGAGTGTGGCGACCATCAGTGACCGCCTGGGGCCGAGCCGCTTGCCGATGGTCGTGGAGTTGCTCAAACGCGAAGCCACGGCAATCGGGCCGCGCGTCAACCCATTCGACCCCACGTTGCGTCGGCCCTCGCAGGCTTTTGGCGGGTAGGCGATTGCGCCCGCAAAAGATTCTTGCAAGTCGGCCATTTCAGTCTAATATAACCCGGGTAAAACAAATAACATCCGGGTAATAAATCATGGCTGCGCACAACCTTTCCCTATGCACCGCCTTTACAGGCCATCAACGCATTGCCGCCGGCACCTATGCCGATGTGGCCGAGGTTCTTGCCGCGCAATCATTGCCCGCCGGTAGCTTCCTGGTCTTCGATGACACCACGGGCACCCAGGTCGATTATCCGTGGCCAGCGGGTTACGCGTCGCAGCCCCCGGCCCCAGCCGAAAACGACGACGAGCCACCTGCAGCGCCCTCGGTGGGCCGCCCGAAATTGGGCGTGGTCGCCCGTGAAGTCACCTTGCTGCCACGTCATTGGGAGTGGCTCGGCCAGCAGCGCGGCGGCGCATCGGCGGCCCTGCGCCGGTTGGTGGATGAAGCCCGCACGGCCCATGCCAGCGTTGATCAACTGCGCCAGGCCAAGGAGGCCAGCTATCGCTTCATGAGCGCGATTGGCGGCAACCTGCCGGGCTTTGAAGACGCCGCGCGCGCGCTGTTTGCCGAGGACAGGGCCGGCTTTTCCAACAACATCGCGCACTGGCCGGCGGACGTGCAGACGTACCTGGGCTGGTTATCGCGCAATGCCTTCCCAGCCTAATCACTTCGGGACTCGAACCAGCATGGAAGTTACCCAGCAACGGCCGTTGTGGCAGATCTATCTGATCTTTCTGGCACCCATGGTGCTGTCCAATTTTCTGCAGAGCTTTTCCGGCACCCTCAACGGCATCTATGTCGGGCAAATGCTCGGCACCCAGGCGCTGGCGGCGGTGTCGGGCATGTTCCCCATCGTATTTTTCTTTATCGCCCTGGTGATCGGCCTGGGGGCGGGCGCTTCGGTATTGATCGGCCAGGCGTGGGGCGCCCAGGAGACGGGGCTGGTCAAAGTAATTACCGGCGCCACCCTGACGTTGGGCGCGCTGGTGGGCCTGATCGCCGCAGTACTGGGCAGCCTGTTTGCGCGTCCGGCCTTGCAGGCATTGGGTACGCCGCTGGACGTGCTCGACGATGCGGTGGGTTACGCCCAGATGATGATGTTGATCATGCCGTTGTTGCTGGTGTTCATCCTCTATACCCAATTGCTGCGCGGGGTGAGCGACACGATTTCGCCGCTGCTGGCGTTGATGGTCTCGACCCTGGTGGGTCTGTTGCTGACCCCGGCGCTGATCCGCGGCTGGATCGGCCTGCCGCCCATGGGCATCCAGAGTGCGGTGTACGCAGGTCTGGTGGGGAACGCCTTGGCGATGCTGTTTCTGGTCCTGCGGCTGCGGCATAAAAACCATGTGATGGCGCCGGATCGCGAATTGCTCGCGGCCTTGCGCCTGGACCGCGTCATCCTCGGCAAAGTCCTGCGTATCGGCTTGCCGACGGGCCTGCAGATGGTGGTGTTGTCGTTGTCGGAATTGGTCATTCTGGCCCTGGTCAACGGCCACGGCTCACAGGCCACGGCGGCCTATGGCGCGGTCACGCAGATCGTCAACTATGTGCAGTTCCCGGCGCTGTCGATTGCCATCACCGCCTCGATCCTTGGTGCCCAGGCGATTGGCGCCGGGCGCCTGGAGCGCATCGGGCCGATCCTGCGCACCGGGTTGGTGATCAACCTGTGCCTGACGGGTGGCCTGATCGTACTCGGCTACGGTTTGTCGCACTGGCTGCTGGGGTTGTTTATCACCGACGACAGCGCACGGGTCAGGGCCGAACACCTGTTGCACATTATGCTCTGGAGCATCCTGGTGTTCGGATTCCAGGCGGTGATCGGCGGCATCATGCGCGCCAGTGGCGTGGTACTGATGCCGGTGGCGATCTCGATTTTCTGCGTGCTCTGCGTGGAACTGCCGATGGCTTACCTGTTCAACGCCCACTTCGGTCTGGAAGGGGTGTGGATGGCCTTCCCGGTGACCTACCTGGCGATGCTGGTGTTGCAGACTCTGTACTACCGGCTGGTGTGGCGGCATAAGCAGATCAAGCGCTTGGTTTGAGGCTCAGCCCGCGCAAGAGTAGCTCCAGGCTCTGCAAACCTTCCTCCAGCCGTGTGCCTGGGTGGTCATCCCGGGCAATCCACAGCGCGGTATTGACCAGGCTGCCGTTGATCATTTGGGCCAGTGCCTGGCTGGGCGCCTGAGGGGTCAGCCCGGCCTGCATCAAAGCCTCCAGCAATTGGCGCAATGATTCCACGCAATGTTGTTGGCCGCCTGTGTCGCCTAGCACCGCTGGCGCATCCTGCAATACGATGCGCTGGATTTCAGGGTCCTGGGCCATGCGCAGATAAGCGCGGCAGCGTTCGCAAAAACCGCTCCAGGGTTCTGCGGCCTGCTCCGAGATGCGCTGCAAGCGCTCGTCCATCTCGCTGTCGAGCTGCGCGACCACGGCCGCCAGCAAGCCTTTTTTGTCACCGAAGTGATGGTACAACGCGCCGCGTGTGAGTCCGGCCTGGGCGGTGAAGTCATCCATCGATGTATTGGCATAGCCTTGGGTCGCGAAGGCTCGGCGCGCGCTGGCTATCAGGCGGGCGCGGGTGGCTTCGATCATTTCGGCACGGGCTCGACTCATGGGAATCTCTTGGTTGAGTGATTGACATACGCTGCGTATGCGAAGCATGATTCGTTACATACGCATCGTATGTATTTTGCCCTGATCGCTACAGATAACAAGTCCGGGGCTTCAAGCAAGAGGTCAAGCAGTATGGCAAACCCCTACGCCGAATTATTCCAGGTCCGCGGCGCCCGGGCCTTCGTGCTCGCCGGCATGCTGGCGCGAATGCCGATATCAATGACGGGTATCGGCCTGATCACCATGCTGTCCCAGGTGCATGGCGGCTATGGCCTGGCCGGTTCGGTGGCGGCGGTGTTCGCCCTGGCTACGGCGTTTTGTGCGCCGCAAGTCTCACGGTGGGTGGACCGCTACGGCCAGGGCAAGGTGTTGCCGATTGCCGCGTCGATCGGCGGCGGGGCGTTGTTGATGGTGCTGCTGTGTACGCGCTTGCAGGCGCCGAATTGGACGCTGTTTCTGTTTGCCGCGCTGGCCGGTTGCATGCCGAACATGTCCGCCATGGTGCGGGCACGCTGGACCGAGCTGTACCGTGGCCAGCCCAGGCTGCAAACCGCTTTTGCCCTGGAGTCGGTGCTCGATGAGGTGTGCTTCATTATCGGCCCGCCCATTTCCGTGGGCCTGAGCGTGGTGCTGTTTCCTGAAGCCGGGCCCTTGGTCGCAGCGTTGCTGCTGGCCGTCGGCGTTACCACCTTTGTATTGCAGCGGCAGACCGAGCCACCGGTCCATACGCACCACGACGCACACGGTCGCTGGCTGATCGCTTCGCCCTCGGTACTGATCCTGATGATCCTGCTGCTGGCGATGGGCGTGATCGTCGGCGTGGTGGATGTGGTCAGCGTGGCGTTCGCCCAGCATCAAGGCCAGCCGGCGGCGGCGAGTATCGTGCTGTCGGTGTACGCCATCGGTTCGTGCCTGGCTGGGCTGGCCTTTGGCGCCCTCAAACTCAAGGCACCGTTGCCCCGGCAGTTCCTGTACTGCGGCGTGGCCACGGCGGTGACTACCTTGCCTTTGTTGCTGGTGAGCAATATTCCGGGCCTGGCCGCCGCGATTTTTATCTCCGGCCTGTTCTTCGCGCCCACCTTGATCGTGTCCATGGCCATGGTCGAGCAGATCGTCCCGCCCAGCCGCCTCACCGAAGGCATGACCTGGCTGATCACCGGCCTGAGCATCGGCGTGGCCATCGGTGCCGCCAGCTCCGGTTGGATGATCGATCATTTTGGAGCCGCCAGCGGATTCTGGGTGGCGTTGGCGGCGGGGGCGGTGGTGTTGGGCTCGGCGGTGTTGGGTTACCGACGGTTGGGATGAAGGGCGTGCATTGCGTTCCAGGTCAAGAATATTACTCACGGCCTCGCGAAAAGGCTGTGTCAACGGCTGGATAATCTGACGTCGGCAAGCCTGGAACGCACGCATCGCTGAAAATATCGGCAGCGTACTGGTTTGTCGTAGGACGCTTTCCGCAAGCCCACGCTTCCCGCGGGCAGCAGCCCCCATCCCCGCGCTAATTTTTCCCCTTCCGGTTCGTTTTATAGGGACGACGTGCCTTTGTGCTTCCCGCCTATTGCCCCGGATTCGAAGAAATGAATGCTGAAGACTCCTTGAAACTTGCTCGCCGGTTTATCGGGCTGCCTCTGGAAAAACGCCAGCTGTTCCTGCAAGCCTTGCAGAAAGAAGGCGTGGAGTTTTCCCGGTTTCCGATTCCGGCAGGGGTAGAGGCGCAGGACCGCCAGGCGCTGTCCTACGCACAGCAGCGCATGTGGTTTCTCTGGCAATTGGACCCGGCCAGCGGCGCCTATAATCTGCCCGGCGCGGTGCGCTTGATCGGCGCGCTGAACCTGTCAGCGATGGAACAAGCATTCGCCAGCCTGGTGGCGCGTCACGAAACCCTGCGCACCGTGTTCCAACGCCAGGCCGATGAGCATCTGGTGCAGGTGGCGATAGAACCGTCGCTTGCGGTCGAGCAATTGGACGTCAGCGCCTTGCCCGCCGCCGAGCGCGAGCAGGCCGTCAACGACGCCGCTACCCGCCAATCCTTGTTGCCATTCGACTTGGAACACGGCCCGCTGCTGCGCGTGCAATTACTCAAGCTCGCCGATCAGGAACACGTGCTGCTGCTGACGCTGCACCACATCGTCTCCGACGGTTGGTCGATGAACGTACTGATCGACGAGTTCATCCGTTGCTATGACGCCCATGAGCGCAACGAAACGCCGCAGCTGCCCGAGCTGCCCATCCAGTACAGCGACTACGCCCTGTGGCAGCGACGCTGGCTGGAAGCGGGCGAGCAGGCCCGTCAACTCGAATACTGGCAGGCGCGCCTGGGCACTGAGCATCCGGTGTTGGAACTGCCGACCGACCATCCGCGCCCGGCGATGCCCAGCTATCAAGGCACGCGGTATAACTTCGCGATTGGTCCGGCGCTGGCTGCGCAACTGCGCAGTTGCGCGCAAAAACACAACGTCACCCTGTTCATGCTGCTGCTGGGTGCCTTTAATGTGCTGCTGCATCGTTACACCGGCCAGGGCGATATCCGCGTCGGCGTGCCGGTTGCCAATCGCAACCGCACCGAAGTCGAAGGGCTGATCGGCTTCTTCGTCAACACCCAGGTACTGCGCACCGAGCTGAGTGGGCAAACCCGCGTTGCCGAGCTGTTGCAAGGCATCAAGGAGCACGCCCTGGGTGCCCAGGCTCATCAGGAGTTGCCCTTCGAACGCCTGGTGGAAGCGCTGAAGCTCGAGCGCAGCCTGAGCCACACGCCGCTGTTCCAGGTGATGTATAACCACCAGCCGGTGGTCGCCGACATTGCTGCGGTGAGCACCGCGTCCGGCCTGGAATTGGCCTTGGTGGAGTGGCAAGGCCGCACTACCCAGTTCGACCTGACCCTGGATACCTATGAAAAATCCGGCACCCTGCATGCGGCCCTGACCTACGCCAGTGACCTGTTTGACGCGCCGACCATCGAGCGCATGGCCCAACACTGGATCAGCCTGTTGCAGGCGATGGTGGTGGATGGCGCACAGCGTATCGGCGAATTGCCGATGCTCGGCGCGAGCGAGCAGCTGCGGCTGGTGTACACCTGGAACCAGACCGCCGAGTCGTACCCGACCGAGCGCGGGATACATCACCTCATCGAAGACCAGGTGCAACGCACCCCGGATGCTCCGGCACTGGTGTTCGGTACGACCACCTTGACCTACGCCCAGCTCAACGCCCGCGCCAACCAGTTGGCCCATGCCCTGGGCGAGCAGGGCGTAGGTCCCGACGTGCTGGTGGGAGTCTGTGTCGAGCGTTCCGTCGAAATGGTCATCGGCCTGCTGGCGATTCTCAAGGCCGGTGGCGCCTATGTGCCCCTCGATCCCGAGTATCCCCAGGAACGCCTGGCCTACATGATCGAAGACAGCGGCATTCAATTGCTGCTCAGCCAGCAAAGCCTGTTGGCCTTGCTGCCCGCTGCCGGTATCCAGGTGATTGCCCTGGATCAGCCGGCGCTGTGGCTCGACGGTTACAGCCGCGAAGCGCCCGCCGTGGCTGTTCATGCCCTCAACCTCGCCTATGTGATCTACACCTCCGGCTCCACCGGCAAGCCCAAGGGCGCCGGCAACAGCCACCGTGCGTTGGTCAACCGTTTGAGTTGGATGCAGCAGGCCTATGGTCTGGGTGCCAGTGATGCAGTGTTGCAGAAAACCCCGTTCAGCTTCGACGTCTCGGTGTGGGAATTCTTCTGGCCGCTGATGACTGGTGCGCGCCTGGTGGTTGCTGCGCCTGGCGAACACCGTGAACCGGCGCGCCTGATCGAAACCATCGGCCGGCACGCCATCACCACCTTGCACTTCGTGCCGTCGATGCTGCAGGCGTTTATCCACGAGCCGGGCGTGCAGGCGTGCACCCACCTCAAGCGCATAGTGTGCAGCGGCGAAGCCTTGCCCCTGGATGCGCAACTGCAGGTGTTCGCCAAGTTGCCGGGTGCGGCGCTGTACAACCTCTATGGCCCGACCGAAGCGGCCATCGACGTCACTCACTGGACCTGCATCGACGAAGGCGCCGACAGCGTGCCCATCGGTCGTCCGATCGCCAACCTCGGCACCTATGTGCTGGACGCGCAACTCAACCCGGTACCGGCCGGTGTTGCCGGCGAGCTCTACCTGGGCGGCACCGGCCTGGCGCGCAGTTACCACCAGCGCCCGGCGTTGACCGCCGAACGTTTTGTGCCCAGCCCGTTCGTGCCCGGCGAGCGTCTGTATCGCACCGGCGACCGTGTGCGCCAGCGCGCCGATGGTGTGATCGAATACCTTGGCCGCCTCGATCATCAGGTCAAGCTGCGCGGCTTGCGTATCGAGCTGGGTGAAATCGAAACGCGCTTGATGCAGCACCCGCAGGTGCGTGAAGCGGTGGTGTTGGTGCAGGGCGGCAAGCAGTTGGTCGCGTATCTGGTGCTGGAAGACGAAAAACCGACCGACCTCAAGGCCTGGCTGCTCAGCAGCTTGCCGGAATACATGGTGCCGACGCACTTCATCACACTGACCAAGCTGCCGGTGACCGCCAATGGCAAGCTCGACCGCAAGGCATTGCCCGCGCCGGACGCAGCGCTGCAACAGGCATTTATCGCGCCGGAAAATTCCTTGCAAAAAGCCTTGGCGGCGATCTGGAGCGATGTGCTCGGCGTTGAGCAAGTCGGCCAGGATGACAACTTCTTCGAACTGGGCGGCGACTCCATCGTGTCCATGCAGGTGGTCAGCCGGGCACGCCAGGCCGGTATTCGCCTGAGTCCACGCGACCTGTTCCAGTACCAGAGCATCCGCAGCCTGGCGCTCGTGGCCAGCTTCGACCAAGTCAGCGTGATCGACCAAGGCCCGGTCAGCGGCGAGGTGATCCTGACCCCCATACAGCAGAGCTTTTTCGCCCAGGCGATTCCGGCGCGTCATCATTGGAACCAGTCCTTACTGCTGACGCCGCGTGAAGCGTTGGCGCCTGCGCGGCTTGACGCTGCTTTGACGCAATTGGTCCACCATCATGACGCCTTGCGCCTGCGTTTTGTGCAGCAGGCTGATGGCTGGCAGCAGGCTCATGCTGCGCCGGTCAGCGAACCGCTGTTGTGGCAATGCCAAGCCAGCTCCGAGGCTGAATTGGCGGCGCTGTGTGATGAAGCCCAGCGCAGCCTTGACCTGGCGCAAGGCACGCTGCTACGTGCCGCGTTGGTGAGCATGGCCGATGGCAGCCAGCGTTTGCTGCTGGTGATCCACCACTTGGTCGTTGATGGCGTGTCCTGGCGCATCCTGCTTGAAGACCTGCAACAGGTTTACCGCGAACAGGCGCTGCCAGCGAAAACCAGTGCCTATCAGCACTGGGCGCAACAGCTGCAAAGCCACGCGCAAACTATTGATGCGCAACTGCCGTACTGGCAAGCGCAATCCATCGACGCCGAATTACCCTGCGATCACTCCGAGGGCGGCCTGCAAAATCGCCTGGGCAAAAAACTGGAAACGCGCCTCGACGCCGAGCAAACCCGTCGCCTCCTGCAAGACGCACCAGCGGCCTATCGCACCCAGGTCAATGATCTGTTGTTGACCGCTTTGGCGCGGGTAATCAGCCGCTGGAGCGAGCAACCCGCAGCGTTGATCCAACTGGAAGGCCACGGCCGTGAAGACCTGTTCGACGGCATCGACCTGAGCCGCACCGTCGGCTGGTTCACCAGCCTGTTCCCCGTGCGGCTGCACGCTGCAGGCGCGCTGCCCGATGCGATCAAGTCGGTCAAGGAGCAACTGCGTGCGGTGCCCGACAAGGGCCTGGGCTACGGCCTGCTGCGTTACCTGGGCACCTCGCAGGCCCGCGAAAGCCTGTCGAACCTGACTGCACCGCGCATCACCTTCAACTACCTGGGCCAGTTCGACCAACAGTTCAACGACTCGGCACTGTTCGTACCGGCCAGCCAAGGCAGTGGCCAGGCCCAAGACCCGCAGGCACCGCTGGCCAACTGGCTGACGGTGGAAGGGCAGGTGTATGGCGGCGAGCTGGCGCTGCAATGGGGGTTCAGTCGTGAGATGTTCGAGGCGTCGACTGTCCAGCGTCTGGCGGACGAGTACACCGCCGAGCTCAAGGCACTGATCGAACATTGCTGTGCCACGCCGGCGGGGCAGGCGACCCCGTCGGATTTCCCACTGGCACGTCTGACCCAGCTGCAGCTGGATGCATTGCCGGTGGCCGGGCCAGCCATCGCAGACCTTTACCCGCTGTCGCCGATGCAGCAGGGCATGTTGTTCCACACCTTGCTTGCGCCTGAAGGCCAAGCGTATATCAACCAGTTGCGCCTTGATATCGAGGGCCTCGATCTGCTGGCCTTCGGGCGTGCCTGGCAGGCCGCACTGGACCGCCATGACATTCTGCGCAGCAGTTTCCACTGGCTCGGCCTGGACAGCGCCCATCAGTTGATCCAACGCCAGGTCGACCTGCAATTGCAAGTGATCGAAGACCCCCACGCCGACTTTGATGCGCTGGCCCAGGTTGAACGTGAGCGTGGTTTTGCACTGAATACCGCGCCGTTGTTCCGCCTGACGCTGGTGCGCGGTACCGGCGCGGCCTGGCACCTGATTTTCACCAGCCACCACATTCTCATGGATGGCTGGAGTAACGCGCAGTTGCTTGGCGAAGTCATTGCCCACTACGCAGGCCAGTGCGTGCCTGCACCGCTGGGGCAATTCCGCAATTACCTAAGCTGGTTGCAACAGCAAGGCTCGGGGGAAACGTTCTGGAAAGCTTCGCTGGCGGCGTTGCCGGCGCCGACCCTGCTGGCGCAAGCGTTGCGCAAGCCGGTGGACGGGGTTGGCATGGCCGACCATCACATGGCACTGGACAGCGACGTTACCCGACGCCTCGGCGAATTCGCGCGTCAGCACAAAGTGACCCTCAATACCGTGTTGCAAGGCGCATGGGGCGTGTTGTTGCAGCGCTACACCGGCCAGGATTGCGTTGCCTTTGGCGCCACCGTGGCGGGGCGTTCCGCGCCGCTGCCGGGGATCGAGCAGCAACTGGGCCTGTTCATTAACACCTTGCCAATCATCAGCGCGGCCTCGCCCGCCCAGTCGGCGGCGAGCTGGCTTGGCGAACTGCAAGCGCTTAACCTCAGCCTGCGCGACCATGAGCATGTGCCGCTCTACGACATCCAGAGTTGGGCCGGCCAACAAGGCGCGTTGTTCGACACCCTGCTGGTGTTCGAAAACTTTCCGGTGGCCGAGGCCCTCAAGCAAGGCGCACCGGCGGGCCTTACCTTCGGCAGCCTGCACAACCACGAGCGCACTCACTATCCATTGACCCTGGGTATCGAGTTGGGCGCCAGCTTGCGCCTGGAGTTCAGCTATGACCGCTCCCACTTCAGCGACCTGCAGGTCGCGCGTCTGAGCGCCGACTTGCAACATCTGCTGACGCAACTGCTCGCAGATGCGCAAGTGCCCCTTGGCAACCTGCGTCTTCTCGATGCTGGAGCGCAGCGCGATAGGCTCGCCCTTAGCCGGTCTGCCGCGGGTGCCCTGGGTAGCGAGCGCGTGCATCAGCGCATCGCGGCCCAGGCCCAGGCCACGCCAGACGCATTGGCTGTGCAGGCCGGTAACGAGTGCCTGAGCTACGCCCAGCTTAACCAGCGCGCTAACCGCCTGGCCCATCGCCTGCTGGAACTGGGCGTCGGTCCCGGCCAGCGGGTGGGCCTGGCTTCGCGCCGTGGCCCGCAGTTGATCGTCAGCCTGCTGGCGGTGCTGAAAAGTGGCGCGGCCTACGTACCGCTGGACCTGAAATACCCGGTTGAGCGCCTGGCCTATATGCTCGCCGACAGCCGCCTGAACCTGCTGCTCAGCGAAGCCGGGCTGCTCGCCGACCTGCCGTTGCCGCATGGCCTGACCCGCGTGGACTTCAGCGCTTGCGTTGATGAACTCGCCGGCTACCCGACGACCAATCCACCCAACCATGCGGCCGCCGCTGACCTGGCGTATGTGATCTACACCTCCGGCTCCACCGGCCAGCCCAAAGGCGTGGCCATCGACCATGCCGCCCTCGGCCAGTTCTGTGACAGCGCCACGCTGTACGGCCGCCTGAGTGCCGAGGACCGCGTGTTGCAGTTTGCAACCTTCAGCTTCGACGGTTTTGTCGAGCAGTGTTTCCCGTCCTTGTGCGTGGGCGCGGCGTTGATCATGCGCGGCGATGAACTGTGGGACGCCGGGCAACTGGCACGGGAGATTGTCGAGCAAGGTGTGACCCTGGCCGACTTGCCGGCTGCCTACTGGTACCTGTTGGCGCAAGAGTGCGCTGTGGAGCGTCGCTCCCTGGGTAAGTTGCGTCAGGTGCATGTGGGCGGTGAAGCTATGTCGGTGGAAGGCGTGCGTGCATGGCACGCCGCCGGGTTGGGGAGCGTGCGTCTGGTCAACACCTACGGGCCGACCGAAGCCACTGTAGTGTCCAGCGTGCATGACTGCCAGCTGGCTGATGCCAGCGATGCATATGGCGTGCCGATCGGGCAGGCGATTGCAGGGCGCTCCCTCTATGTGCTCGACAGCGGTTTCGAACTGTTGGCTACCGATGGCGTCGGCGAGTTGTGCATTGGCGCCGAGGCCGGTCTGGCCCAGCGCTACTTCGACCGCCCGGCGCTGACTGCCGAACGCTTCTTGCCGGATCCGTTTTCCGCCACTCCCGGTGCGCGGCTCTATCGCAGCGGCGACTTGGCTCGTTACACCCCAGCGGGTGTCCTGGAATATGTCGGGCGTATCGACCATCAGGTGAAAATTCGCGGTCTGCGTATCGAAATGGGCGAAATCGAAGCCTGCCTGCAGGCCTTGCCCAACGTGCGTGAAGCGGCAGTGATCGCCCAGCCGAGCGCGACCGGCACGCAATTGGTGGCGTACGTAGTACCCGCTGAAGGCCACGAACTGGACACGCAGGCACTGGCGACGCGCTTGCGCCAGTCGTTGCCGGACTACATGGTGCCGGGGCATTGGCGGGTACTCGATGCTCTGCCATTGAACAACAACGGCAAGCTCGACCGCCGGGCGCTGCCAGCGCCGGACCTGAGCCAAACCTCAACCGCCTATGTGGCGCCTCAAAGCCCGTTGCAAATTCAGTTGGCGGCGATCTGGCAGGCGGTACTGCAAGTGGAACGGGTTGGCTTGGACGATCACTTCTTCGAACGCGGCGGCCACTCGTTGCTGGCTACCCAGGTGATCTCCCGGGTGCGCCATGATCTCAAGCTGGATGTGCCGTTGCGGGCCCTGTTCGAGCAGCCGACGCTGGCCGCCTTTGCGGCAGCTTGCCCTGGCTTGCAGGCCGACGCCGCACCGGTGATGCAGGCGCTTGGGCGTGAACAGCCGCTGGCGTTGTCCTTTGCCCAGGAGCGCCAATGGTTTCTCTGGCAACTGGACCCCACCAGCGCGGCCTATCATGTGCCCACCGCCTTGCACCTGCGCGGTGAATTCGACAGCGCCGCACTGGAACGCGCCGTCCAGGCCCTGGTACAGCGCCATGAACCGCTGCGCACCACGTTTGTGGAGGCGGGCGAGCACACATTGCAAGTCATCCACCCACGCCTGTCAGTGCTGATTGAGCAACAAACGGTCGACGTCGACGCCATTGAGCAGGCGGTCACCGAAGAGATCCAGCGCCCGTTCGACCTGTGCAACGGCCCATTGCTGCGCGTCAAGTTGCTGGTCGTTGCGCCTGAACACCATGTGCTGGTCATCACCCAACACCACATCATCTCTGACGGCTGGTCGATGCAGGTGATGATCGACGAGCTGTTGGCACTTTACCAAGGCGGCGCTGGCTTGCCGGCATTGCCGATCCAGTACGCTGACTATGCCCAGTGGCAGCGCGACTGGATGGCAGCAGGGGAGAAACAGCGCCAACTCGATTACTGGTGCGCGCGCCTGGGCGACGAACATCCACTGCTTGAACTGCCCCTGGACCACCCGCGCCCGTCGGTGCAAAGCCATCGCGGCGCACGCTGGCAGATCCATCTGGACCGCGTGCTGCTGACTGAGCTGAAGGCCTTGGCCCAACGGCAGGACGTGACGCTGTTCATGCTCCTGCTGGCGTCGTTCCAGGCCGTGCTGCACCGCTACAGTGGCCAGTCGCGGATCCGTGTCGGCGTGCCGATTGCCAACCGCAACCGCCTCGAAACCGAGCGGCTGGTGGGCTTTTTCGTCAACACCCAAGTGCTGCAGGCCGACCTGAATGGGCAGATGCCTTTCGAGCAGTTGCTGGCCCAGGTCAAGCAGCGCGCCTTGGAGGCCCAGGCCCATCAGGACCTGCCGTTCGAGCAGTTGGTGCAAGTGTTGCAGCCGGAGCGCAGCCTGAGCCATAACCCGCTATTCCAGGTGATGTTCAACCATCAAGACAACTTGCGTTCGGGCCCGGTGCAATTGCCCGGCCTGGCCTTGCAGCCGGTGGACTGGGCCGGGCACAGCACGCAATTTGAGCTGAATCTGGAAACCGAAGAATCAGCGGACGGCCTTTGGGCCTCGTTGACCTACGCCACCGATCTGTTCGAAGCCGCAACCGTGGAGCGCCTGGCCGAGCATTGGCAAAACCTGCTGCGCGCAGTGCTGCACGATGCCGCCCAGGCGGTAGACGAACTGGCGATGCTCAGCGCACCGCAATGGCAACAGATGGTGTACGACTGGAACCGCAGTGGCACCGTTTACCCGCGGGAGCGCTGTGTACATCAGCTGTTCGAGGCGCAGGTCCTGGCGCAACCCGACGCCATCGCGCTGCACTTCAACGACGAGCGCCTCAGTTACGGCGAACTCAACCTTCGGGCCAATCGCCTGGCCCATCACTTGATCGCCATGGGCGTCGGCCCGGACGTGCTGGTAGCGGTGCATGTGGAGCGCTCCCTGGACATGGTCGTCGGCCTGCTCGCGACGCTCAAGGCCGGTGGTGCCTATGTGCCGCTCGACCCGCAATTTCCGGCAGAGCGCCTGGCGTTCATGCTCGAAGACAGCTGCGCCCGGGTGTTGTTGACCCAGCCACACCTGCAGGGGCGCCTGGCGCAGCCGCAAGGCTTGCAGGTGCTGCTGGTGGAGGATGCTTGCACTGAAGAGCATAACCCGCAGGTCGCCGTCACCCCGGAACATCTGGCCTACGTGATCTACACCTCCGGCTCCACCGGCAAGCCCAAGGGCGTGATGGTGCGCCACCAGGCGCTGTGCAGTTTTACCAGCGGCATGGCCGGCACCCTGGACATCGGCCGGGATGCACGGCTGTTGTCGCTTACTACGTTCTCGTTCGACATCTTCGCCCTGGAGCTGTACGTGCCGCTGAGTGTGGGGGCCACGGTATTGCTGAGCGCCCAGGAACTGGCCCTCGACCCGGAAGCGATCCTCGACCTGGCTCAGCGCCAAGCGGCCAGCGTACTGCAAGCCACGCCATCGACCTGGCGCATGTTGCTCGACAGCCCGCGTGCGCAGGTGCTGCGCGGCGTTGCGTGCCTGTGCGGTGGTGAAGCGCTGCCGACCGATCTGGCCCAGCGCATGCTCGACCTGCAAGGCTCTTTGTGGAACCTCTATGGCCCGACGGAAACCACCATTTGGTCAGCGGCGCACCGTCTGCACGAGGCGCAGCCTTTTGTCGGACGACCTATCGCCAATACCGGCTTGTTCATCCTCAATGCCGGCCTCACCCCATGCCCGCAAGGCGCAGCCGGTGAGCTGCTGATCGGCGGCGTCGGCCTGGCGCGAGGTTACCACGGGCAAGCGGCGCTGACGGCTGAACGCTTTGTGCCCAACCCGTTTGGCGCACCCGGCGAACGCTTGTATCGCACCGGCGACCTGGCGCGCTACCGCGCCGACGGTGTGGTGGAGTACATCGGCCGGGTCGACCATCAGGTCAAAGTCCGCGGTTTCCGTATCGAATTGGGTGAAATTGAAGCCTGCCTGCGTGAGCACGAAGGCGTACGCGAAGCTGTGGTGCTGGCCGACAACGACCGTCTGATCGCTTACCTGGTCAGCACTGCGCCTCAGGAGCAGCAGGTGTACAAAGCCGCGCTGCGCGAGCGTCTGCCCGACTATATGGTGCCAGCGCAATTAATGTTCCTTGACAGCCTGCCACTGACTCCCAATGGCAAGCTCGACCGCAAGGCTCTGCCCAAGCCGGATGCCGGCTTGTTGCTCAAAGGCCATGTCGCGCCGGTCACCCCGCGTGAACAGCAGGTGGCGGCGATCTGGGCCGAGGTCTTGGAGGTGCCGCAGGTCGGCCTCGACGATCACTTCTTCGAGCTCGGCGGGCATTCATTATTGGCAACACGAGTGGTGTCGCGGATTCGCCAGGCCCTGGCGCTGGAAGTCGCGCTCAAGACCTTGTTCGAACAACCGCTGCTGGGAGATTTCGTGCGAGCCCTGGGCGAGGAGGGCGTTACTGCGCCGGCGTTGCTCAAGGCCGACCGCACGCAGCCTTTGCCGCTCTCCTACGCCCAGGAGCGCCAGTGGTTTCTCTGGCAACTGGACCCCACCAGCGCCGCGTACCACATCCCCAGCGCCTTGCGCTTGCAGGGCCCGCTGGACCAGGCGGCGCTGCAACGCAGCTTCGACAGTTTGCTGGCACGCCATGAAAGCCTGCGCACGCATGTGCGCCAGGACGCCAGCGGCGCGGTGCAGGTCATTGAAGCCCAGGGCCGTATCGATATCGAGCGGGTCGACAGCGATTACGCCGGCCTCAAGGCGCGGGTTGCGCAGGTGGTCGCACGCCCGTTCGATCTACTGCGCGGGCCGCTGCTGCGGGTCAAGTTGTTGCGTCTGGCCGAGGACGACCATGTGTTGGTGCTGGTGCAGCACCACATCGTCTCCGATGGCTGGTCGATGCAACGGATGGTCGAGGAGCTGGTGCAGTTGTATGCCGGCTTCAGCCAGGGCCAAACCCCAAGCCTGCCGGCGCTGCCGATCCAGTACGCCGACTATGCCGTGTGGCAGCGCGACTGGATGGCGGCGGGTGAGCAGGCGCGTCAATTGGCCTACTGGCGTGGGCAACTGGGCGGTGAGCAACCGGTGCTGGAGTTGCCGTTCGACCACCAGCGCCCGGCACAACCAAGCCATCGCGGCGCACGCCTGGGCGTCGAGCTGGCGCCCGAGCTGTTGGACGGCTTGCGCAGCCTGGCACGCACCTCTGGTGTGACGCTGCCGATGGTGCTGCTGGCGTCTTACCAGGCATTGTTACATCGCTACAGCGGCCAGGAAGATGTGCGTGTCGGCGTGCCGATTGCCAACCGCAACCGCCTCGAAACCGAGGGCTTGATTGGCTTCTTCGTCAACACCCAAGTGCTCAAGGCCGATATTCACGGGCAGATGAGCGTGGAGCAGTTATTGCGCCAAGTGCTCCAGCGTTCTCTGGAGGCCCAGGCCCATCAGGACCTGCCGTTCGAGCAGCTGGTACAGGTGTTGCAACCGGAACGCAGCTTGAGCTTGAGCCCATTGTTCCAGGTGTTGTTCAACCACCGTGTGAGCACTGCCGACAGCCACCTGCGCCTGCTCACTGACCTGCACATCGAAGTGTTGAATTCGGATGAGGGCGTGGCCCAGTTCGACCTGGCGCTGGATGTGGAAGAAAGCCCGATGGCACTGCGCGCTTCCCTGAGCTACGCCACCGACCTGTTCGCTGCGGCGACCATCGAGCGCATGGCCGGGCATTGGCAGAACCTGTTGCGGGCGATGGTTGCTGATCAACAAAAGCCCATCAGCCAATTGAACCTGCTGGGCCAGGATGAGCAACAGCACATCCTGGAGCTGTGGAACCAGACCGACGCCGGCTTCTGCGCCGAGCGTCTTGTTCACGAGTTGGTGGCTGACCGCGCCCGGGAAAACCCGACGGCGATGGCGGTGAAGTTCGACGCGCAAACCCTGAGCTACGCCGAACTGGACCACCAGGCCAACCGTCTGGCTCATGCCCTGATTGCCCGTGGCGTCGGCCCGGAAGTGCGCGTGGCCATTGCCATGCCGCGCAGTGCCGAAATCATGGTGGCATTCCTGGCGGTGATGAAAGCCGGCGGCGTGTATGTGCCGCTGGATATCGAGTACCCGCGTGATCGCTTGCTGTACATGATGCAGGACAGTCGTGCGCAACTGCTGCTGACCCACAGCCATGCATTGCAGCAACTGCCGATCCCCGAGGGGCTGACTACCCTGGCAATCGATCGCCGCGAAGAGTGGTGCGGCTACAGCGACACGGCACCGGACGTGGCACTCGATGGCGACAACCTCGCCTACGTGATCTACACCTCCGGCTCCACCGGCTTGCCCAAGGGCGTGGCGGTGTCCCATGGACCGTTGGTGGCGCATATCATCGCCACCGGCGAGCGCTATGAAACCTCGCCGGCTGATTGCGAACTGCACTTTATGTCGTTCGCCTTCGACGGCTCCCACGAAGGCTGGATGCACCCGTTGATCAACGGCGCCAGCGTGTTGATCCGCGACGACAGCCTATGGTTGCCGGAGTACACCTATGAGCAGATGCACCGTCACAACGTGACCATGGCGGTGTTCCCACCGGTGTACCTGCAACAGTTGGCCGAACATGCCGAGCGTGACGGCAACCCACCGGCGGTGCGGGTGTATTGCTTCGGCGGTGATGCCGTCGCTCAAGCCAGCTATGACCTGGCTTGGCGCGCGCTGAAACCCAAGTACCTGTTCAACGGCTACGGCCCTACCGAAACCGTGGTTACGCCGTTGCTGTGGAAAGCGCGCAAGGGCGACCCATGCGGTGCAGTCTACGCACCCATCGGCACCTTGCTCGGCAACCGCAGCGGTTACGTCCTGGATTCGCAACTCAATCTGCAACCCATCGGCGTGGCAGGCGAGTTGTACCTGGGCGGCGAGGGCGTGGCCCGGGGTTACCTGGAGCGCCCGGCACTGACCGCCGAGCGTTTCGTGCCGGACCCGTTCGGCAAGCCCGGCAGCCGCGTGTACCGCAGTGGCGACCTGACCCGTGGGCGTCCGGATGGGGTGGTGGACTACCTGGGGCGTGTCGACCATCAGGTGAAGATTCGGGGTTTCCGTATCGAGCTGGGTGAAATCGAAGCGCGTTTGCGCGAGCAGGCCAGCGTCGGTGAAACCGTGGTAGTGGCTCAGGAGGGTCCCACCGGCAAGCAGCTGGTGGCCTACGTAGTGCCGGCCGACGCCAGCCTGGCCGACCAGGCCGAGTTCCGTGATGCCCTGCGCCGTGCCCTGAAAGCCGACCTGCCGGACTACATGGTGCCCAGCCACTTTGTGTTCCTGGCGCAGATGCCGCTGACCCCCAACGGCAAGCTCGACCGCAAGGGCTTGCCGCTGCCGGATGCGAGCCAGATGCAACAGCAGTACGTGGCCCCGCAAACCGAACTGGAGCAGCAGATCGCCGCCATCTGGGCCGACATCCTGCATCTGCCGCAAGTGGGCCTGAACGACAACTTCTTCGAAGTTGGCGGCCATTCTTTGCTGGCGATCCAGATCACCTCGCGGGTGCAGGCCGAGTTGGGCCTGGATGTGCCGCTGATGGAACTGTTCCAGACCGAATCACTGCGTGCCTACGTGCAGGCCGCCGCCGCTTTGCGCGCCGGCAGCGTGGAAGATTTTGATGACCTGCGTGACTTTTTGAGCGAACTTGAGGCGATTTGAACCATGCTTTCCAACCCTAATATCGACTTGGTGTCGCGCTTTCTTCGCTTGCCTCTGGAGCAGCGCCAGCAGTTTTACCAGCGTCTGCAAAGCCGGGGCATGAGTTTCGCTCAACTGCCGATTGCCCCCACCCGTCACGACAGCGACACCCCGACGCTGTCCTACGCCCAGGAACGCCAGTGGTTTCTCTGGCAACTGGACAAGGACAGCACCGCTTACCACATCCCCGGTGCCCTGCGCCTGCACGGCCGCCTGGATCTGGCGGCGTTGCAGCGCAGTTTCGACAGCCTGCTGGCCCGGCATGAAAGCTTGCGCACGCAATTGGTCGAGGACGGCGAACGCTTATGGCAGGCAGTAAAGCCCCGGGCTCATGTGCAGATCGAGCAGGCGCGCATCGACGAGACGCAGTTGATGGCGCGGGTGGAAGCCGAGGTCGCACGACCGTTCGATTTGCACCAGGCGCCGCTGTTGCGCGTCAGCCTGTTGCAACTGGCCGATGATGAACATGTGCTGGTGATGGTGCAGCACCACATCGTCTCCGACGGTTGGTCGATGCAGGTGATGGTCGAAGAGTTGGTGCAGTTCTATGCCGCTCACAGTCAGGGCCATGATTTGCAACTGCCTGAGCTGCCGATCCAGTACGCCGACTATGCCCTGTGGCAGCGCGGGTGGATGGAAGCCGGAGAGCAGGCGCGCCAGCTGGCGTATTGGCAGGCCCTGCTGGGCGGCGAGCAGCCGGTGCTGGAACTGCCACTCGACCGTCCGCGCCCGGCGCAACAAAGCCATCGCGGGGCAAGCTTGCAGGTGCATCTGCAACCGGCGCTGGTGGCCGGCCTCAAGCGTCTGGCGCAGCAAGAGGGCGTGACGGTGTTCATGCTGTTGCTGGCGTCGTTCCAAGTCTTGTTGTATCGCTACAGCGGGCAATCGGATATTCGCATTGGCGTGCCAAATGCCAACCGTAACCGCGTCGAAACCGAGCGACTGATCGGCTTCTTCGTCAATACCCAGGTGCTCAAGGCTGACCTCGACGGGCAGATGAGCTTTGCCCAACTGCTGCAACAGACCAAGCGCCGCGCGCTGGAGGCCCAGGCGCACCAGGACCTGCCGTTCGAGCAACTGGTGGTGGCGTTGCAGCCCGAACGCAGCTTGAGCCACAACCCGCTGTTCCAGGTGATGTTCAACCACCAGACCGACGCCCAGGGCGGCCGCGAAGGCCAGCAATTGCCGGGCCTGCGCGTGGTAGAGCTGAATTGGGACAGCCAGACCACCCATTTCGACCTGAGCCTGGACACCCATGAATCCGCCGAAGGGCTCTGGGCCGCGCTGACTTACGCCACTGACTTGCTCGACGCCGCCACCATCGAGCGCTTGGCGCAGCACTGGCAGCACCTGTTACAGGCGGTGGTCAGCGCACCGCGCAGCTGTCTCTGCGAGCTGCCGATGCTGGGCGCCGTGGAGCAACAGGTGATGCTCCAGGATTGGAATGCCCCGGCTTGCGCCGCTACCCTGCACGCCGTGCACCGGCTGTTCGAAGCTCAGGCTGACCGGCAGCCGGAACGCCAAGCCCTGGCCCTGGATGACCAGGCCCTCAGCTATGGCGAACTGAACCGTCAGGCCAACCGCCTGGCCCATTACCTGCTAGCCCAGGGCGTAGGCCCGCAAGGGTTGGTGGGGATCGCCGTGGAGCGCTCCTTTGCCATGGTGGTCAGCTTGCTGGCGGTGCTCAAGACGGGGGCGGCCTATGTGCCGCTGGACCCTGAGTACCCGCGCGAACGCCTGGTGCATATGCTTGAGGACAGCCGCGTGGGCCTGGTGCTGACCCAGTCCCACCTGCGCGGGCGTCTGCCGCTACCGGCCCATTTGCAGGCCGTGGATATCGACCTGGCCCACACGCAATTGTCGCTGTGTGCCGAGGACAATCTATCGGCTGATGTCGAGCCCCAGGGCCTGGCCTATGTGATCTACACTTCCGGCTCCACCGGCAAGCCCAAAGGGGTTGCCATCAGCCATGGCGCATTGAGTGAGTTCGTTGGTATTGCGGCGGACTACTCACAGCTGGTTGAGCAAGACCGGGTGTTGCAGTTCGCAACCCTGAACTTCGACGGTTTCGTCGAGCAGCTGTATCCGGCGCTGACCCTCGGTGCCACCGTGGTGCTGCGTGGCCCGCAACTGTGGGACGGTGACGAGCTGTACCGGCAGATCATCGCCCAGGGCATTACCCTGGCCGACTTGCCCACGGCCTACTGGAAGCTGTTCCTGCAAGATTGCCTGGCAGCAGGTTCGAGGTCTTATGGCGACCTGCGTCAAATCCATATCGGCGGCGAAGCCATGCCGTTGGATGGCCCACTCCTGTGGCAGCGCGCCGGGCTTGGCCATGTGCGCTTGCTCAACACCTACGGGCCTACCGAGGCCACTGTGGTCTCGAGTGTGCTGGACTGCACTGACGCGAGCGCCGTCAGCGCCGCCGGTGCCAGCCCGATTGGCCGGGCGCTGCCAGGGCGTGGCTTGTATGTGCTGGACCGCGACTTGAACCTGCTGCCGCTGGGCGCCGTCGGCGAACTCTATATCGCCAGCGCCAGCGGCTTGGCCCGCGCTTATTTGCAGCGGCCGGGCCTGACTGCCGAACGCTTTGTTGCTGATCCATTCGGCACAGCAGGCGAGCGCCTGTATCGCACCGGCGACTTGGCGCGTTATCGCGCCGATGGCGTGGTGGAGTATGTCGGGCGGGTCGATCACCAGGTCAAGATCCGCGGTTTTCGCATTGAACTGGGTGAGATCGAAACCGTACTGCTGGCCCAGGACAGCGTGCGTGAAGCCCTGTTGCTGGCCGCCGACAACCAACTGCTGGCCTACCTGGTGCCTGCGCAGACGCTATCGGAAACCGAGCGTGCCGAGACTGGCGAACAGCTGTTGGCCACCCTGCGCAAACACCTGCCGGACTACATGGTGCCAGCGCATCTGATCTTCCTCGACCGCATGCCTTTGAACCCCAACGGCAAGCTGGACCGCCAGGCGCTGCCCAAGCCCACTGCCAGCGCAGCACAGCAGGACTGGCTGGCGCCGGTCACACCGCTGCAACAACAGGTGGCAGCGATCTGGGCGGATATTCTGGGCACCGAGCGCGTGGGCCTGAACCAACACTTCTTCGAATTGGGCGGGCATTCGCTGCTGGCCATGCAGGTGGTATCGCGGATTCGCCAGACCCTGAGCCTGGAAGTGCCGCTCAAGGCTGTGTTCGAACACCCACGCCTGGAGGCATTTGTCGCCGCCTTGCAGGCCCAGGACAGCCCGATGCCGACGGCGCCACCTCTGCTGCCGGCGGGCCGCGAGCAGCCCTTGCCGCTGTCTTATGCCCAGGAGCGCCAATGGTTTCTGTGGCAACTGGAGCCCCACAGCGCGGCGTATCACATCCCCAGCGCATTACGCTTGAAAGGGCAGTTGGACCTGGCTGCACTGCAACGCAGTTTCGATAGCTTGCTGGCGCGCCATGAAAGCCTGCGCACCCATATCCGCCAGGAACACGACGGTGCTGTGCAAGTAATTGAGCCGCGGGTGTCCTTACCCATCATCCGGGCCGATGTCGATGAGGCCCAGCTCCAGGCCCGGGTGGAAGCGTTGATTGCCCAGCCGTTCGACTTGCAAGAAGGCCCGTTGCTGCGCGTAACGTTGCTGCGCCTGGCCGCCGACGAGCATGTACTGGTGCTGGTGCAGCATCACATCATCTCCGACGGCTGGTCGATGCAGTTAGTGGTCGAGGAACTGGTGCAGTTGTATGCAGGTTACAGCCAAGGCCAGGACGTGCACTTGCCGGTGCTGCCGATCCAGTACGCGGACTATGCCGTATGGCAGCGTAACTGGATGGACGCTGGCGAGAAGCAACGTCAGCTGGCGTACTGGCGTGAGCTGTTGGGTGGTGAGCAGAGCGTGCTGGAGCTGCCGCTCGACCACCAGCGCCCGGCAGTGCAAAGCCACCGTGGTGCGCGCCTGGCCTTCGAGCTGGCGCCCGAACTGACCCTGGGTCTCAAGGCCCTGGCCCAGCAACAGGGCGTGACCCTGTTCATGTTGCTGCTGGCATCGTTCCAGACCCTGTTACATCGCTACAGCGGCCAGGAAGAAATACGCGTCGGTGTGCCGATTGCCAACCGCAACCGCAGCGAGACCGAGCGCCTGATCGGCTTCTTCGTCAACACCCAGGTGCTCAAGGCGGATGTGCATGGGCAGATGAGTGTCGAGCAGTTGTTGCAGCACACCCGGCAGCGCGCGCTGGAGGCCCAGGCCCATCAGGATTTGCCGTTCGAACAGCTGGTAGAAGCCCTGCAACCCGAACGCAGCCTGAGCCACAACCCGTTGTTCCAGGTGATGTTCAACCATCAGACCGACATCGGCCAAGCCCAGGTCCAGCACCAACTGCCGATGTTGCGGGTAGAAGGGCTGGAGTGGGAAAGCAAGACCGCGCACTTCGATCTGGACCTGGATATCCAGGAGTCCACCGAAGGCATATGGGCCACCCTGGGTTATGCCCAGGACCTGTTCGAAGCCGGCACCGTGCAACGCATGGCGCGTCACTGGCAGAACCTGCTGCAGGGGATGGTTGCCAACCCACGGCAGCAGCTCAGTCAGTTGAGCTTGCTGGACGCGGCCGAACAACGACAGATCCTGCAACTCTGGAACCGCACGGATTCCGGCTTCTCGGCCGAGCGCTGGGTGCACGAATTGTTTGCCGATCGCGCCCGGGAAAACCCGACGGCGGTGGCGGTGAAGTTCGACGCGCAAACCCTGAGCTACGCCGAACTGGACCACCAGGCCAACCGTCTGGCTCATGCCCTGATTGCCCGTGGCGTCGGCCCGGAAGTGCGCGTGGCCATTGCCATGCCGCGCAGTGCCGAAATCATGGTGGCATTCCTGGCGGTGATGAAAGCCGGCGGCGTGTATGTGCCGCTGGATATCGAGTACCCGCGTGATCGCCTGCTGTACATGATGCAGGACAGTCGCTCGAAGTTGCTGCTGACCCACTCGGCGGTGCAACACCGGTTGCCGATCCAGGAGGGCCTGGAGGCCTTGGCGGTGGATCAGGTACACATCTGGTCTGGCTACAGCGACACGGCACCGGACGTGGCACTCGATGGCGACAACCTCGCCTACGTGATCTACACCTCCGGCTCCACCGGCCTGCCCAAGGGCGTGGCGGTGTCTCACGGGCCGTTGGTGGCGCACATTATCGCCACCGGCGAGCGCTATGAAACCTCGCCGGCCGATTGCGAACTGCACTTTATGTCGTTCGCCTTCGACGGCTCCCACGAAGGCTGGATGCACCCGTTGATCAACGGCGCCAGCGTGTTGATCCGTGATGACAGCCTGTGGTTGCCCGAATACACCTATGAGCAGATGCACCGCCATAACGTGACCATGGCGGTATTCCCGCCGGTGTACCTGCAACAGTTGGCCGAACATGCCGAGCGTGACGGCAACCCACCGGCGGTGCGGGTGTATTGCTTCGGCGGTGATGCTGTCGCTCAAGCCAGCTATGACCTGGCTTGGCGCGCGCTGAAACCCAAGTACCTGTTCAACGGCTACGGCCCTACCGAAACCGTGGTTACGCCGTTGCTGTGGAAAGCGCGCAAGGGCGACCCATGCGGCGCCGTCTACGCACCCATCGGCACCTTGCTCGGCAACCGCAGCGGTTACGTCCTGGATTCGCAACTCAATCTGCAACCCATCGGCGTGGCAGGCGAGTTGTACCTGGGCGGCGAGGGCGTGGCCCGGGGTTACCTGGAGCGCCCGGCACTGACCGCCGAGCGTTTCGTGCCGGACCCGTTCGGCAAACCCGGCAGCCGTGTGTACCGCAGCGGCGACCTGACCCGTGGGCGTCCGGATGGCGTGGTGGACTACCTGGGGCGTGTTGACCATCAGGTGAAGATCCGTGGTTTCCGTATCGAACTGGGTGAAATCGAAGCGCGTTTGCGCGAGCAGGCCAGTGTCGGTGAAACCGTGGTAGTGGCTCAGGAGGGCCCCACTGGCAAGCAACTGGTGGCCTATGTCGTACCGCTGGACTCAACACTTCTGGACGACGCAGTCGCTCAATCAAACGGTCGCGAAACCTTGCGTCGCGCGTTGAAATCCCGCTTGCCGGACTACATGGTGCCGACGCACTTGATGTTCCTCGAACGCATGCCGCTGACCCCTAACGGCAAGCTCGACCGCAAGGGCCTGCCGCTGCCGGATGCGAGCCAGATGCAGCAGGTGTATGTGGCACCTCAGAGTGAGCTGGAGCAACAGGTGGCGGCCATCTGGGCCGAAATCCTGGGCGTGGAGCGTGTCGGTCTGGCCGATCACTTTTTTGAATTGGGGGGGCATTCATTATTGGCAATGCAGGTAATTTCGCGCCTGCGTCAGCTGTTGGGGCGGGAATTACCCCTCAGAACAATGTTTGAGCAACCGGGACTGCAGGGTTTTGTCGAGACCCTGTGCAATTCCCATGAATCACAGGCGAGTGTGCTGCAAATCCTGCCGGTCAGCCGTCAGCAGCCGTTGGCGCTGTCTTATGCCCAGGAGCGCCAGTGGTTTCTCTGGCAATTGGATCCGCACAGTGCGGCCTACCATGTACCTAGCACCTTGCGCTTGCGTGGCTGGCTGGATCATGCGGCTTTGCAACGCAGTTTCGACAGTCTGGTAGCCCGTCATGAAAGCCTGCGAACTCAGGTGTATCAGGACGAAGGGCAGGCCTTCCAGGTAATCCGTGACAACGACACTGTGGACATCCTTCATGAGCAGGTCAATGAGATGGACCTGCAGCGTCGGGTAGAGACCGAGATCGCACAACCTTTCGATCTGCAGCAAGGGCCGTTGCTGCGCATAACATTGTTGCGCCTGGCCGAAGACGACCATGTGTTGGTGCTCGTGCAGCACCACATCGTTTCCGATGGCTGGTCAATGCAGGTGATGGTGGATGAGTTGGTGCAACTTTATGCCGCCTACAGCCAGGGCCAGGATCTGCAACTGCCGGCATTGCCGATTCAATATGCTGACTATGCCCAGTGGCAGCGTGACTGGATGACGGGTGGTGAACGCGATCGGCAAATGGGTTACTGGCAGGCTCTGCTTGGCGGTGAGCCGTCAGTGTTGGAGCTACCCCTTGATCGGCCGCGGCCTTCGGTGCAGAGCTTTCGTGGTGCAAGCCTGGAGATCAAGCTTGCACCGGCATTGGTGGCGGGGCTCAAGGCCCTGGCGCAGCGTGAGAATGTCACGCTGTTCATTGTTTTGTTGGCGTCGTTCCAGGCTCTACTGCACCGCTACAGCGGGCAGCAGGATATTCGCGTCGGTGTACCTATTGCGAATCGTAACCGGATCGAAACCGAGCGCCTGGTAGGTTTTTTCGTCAACACCCAGGTGCTCAAGGGAGATTTCGACGCGCATCTGACGGTCACCCAGCTGTTGCAGCAGGCCAAGCACCGGGCGCTGGACGCCCAAAGCCATCAGGACCTGCCGTTCGAGCAATTGGTCGAAGCCCTGCAACCTGAACGCAGCTTGAGCCGCAACCCGTTGTTTCAGGCGCTTTTCAATCATCAGAGTCAAGCGCGTCTAGCCAGTACGAGCCAGCAACTATCCGACCTGAGGATTGAAGGCTTGGAGTGGGACACGCAAACTGCGCAGTTCGATTTGAGCCTGGACACACAGGAAACCGTCGATGGGCTATGGGCAACCCTGACTTATGCCACCGACCTGTTCGACGCCGCCACGCCCAATCGCATGGCGCGCCATTGGCAAAACCTGTTGCAGTCCATGTTGGGTGACCCTCACCAACGTGTCGCTCAGCTACCGCTGTTAGAACCTCTTGAGTATCAGGTGATAGTCGAACAGTGGAACGACACGGCGCAGGATTATCGCTTGGAAGACAACGTGCAGAGGCTGATCGAAGCGCAAGTGCGGCGCGCACCCAATGCCCAGGCATTGGTGTTTGGTGCTCAGACACTTAGTTATACGCAGTTGAATGCACGAGCCAATCGCTTGGCGCACCGCTTGATCCAGGCCGGTGTCGCGCCTGATGTGTTGGTAGGTGTGGCAATGGAACGCTCCATTGAAATGGTGGTAGCACTTCTGGCTGTGCTTAAGGCAGGTGGCGCCTATGTGCCGCTGGATCCGGACTACCCGCGCGAACGCCTGGCCTACATGCTGCAAGACAGCAACGTACAGCTGCTGCTGACGCAGGCGCATCTGTTACAGGCCTTACCGGTCAGCGAGCCCTCGCAGTGTCTGGTGGTCGAGCCCGACGATCACTGGCTGAGCGAGTATGCCGATACCGATCCTGATGTGGCCGTGGACGTGGAAAATCTCGCTTACGTCATTTACACCTCCGGTTCCACCGGCCAGCCGAAAGGGGCGGGTAACCGTCACTGTGCGTTGACCAATCGATTGCTATGGATGCAACAGGCTTATACGCTCGGCGCCGAAGATACGGTGTTGCAAAAGACACCGTTCAGTTTTGACGTATCGGTATGGGAGTTTTTCTGGCCCTTGATGACCGGTGCACGGCTGGTGGTAGCGGCCCCTGGAGATCATCGGGATCCATCGAAGTTGGTGGAGTTGATCAATCGGCACCAAGTGACCACCCTGCATTTCGTGCCTTCCATGCTGCACGCATTCCTGCAGGATTCACAGGTGGCCAGCTGTCAGGGGTTGCGCCGCATCATCTGTAGTGGCGAAGCGTTGCCTGTGGGGGTGCAGCAACACGTATTCGCCGAGCTGCCGAATTCGGGCTTGTTCAACCTGTATGGACCGACTGAGGCTGCGATTGATGTGACTCACTGGACGTGCGTCGATGAGCATCGTGACAGCGTGCCGATTGGCAGACCCATTTCCAATCTGCGCACGTACGTGCTGGATGCGCAGTTGCAGCCAGTCGCGGTGGGCGTTGCGGGCGAGTTGTACGTGGGGGGAGTCGGGCTAGCACGCAGTTACCATCGGCGTCCCAGCCTGACCGCAGAGCGGTTTGTACCGTGCCCGTTCCAGCCTGGCACGCGGTTGTATCGTACCGGAGACCGGGTGCGACAGCGCAGGGATGGCGTGATCGAATACATCGGGCGTCTGGATCATCAAGTAAAACTACGCGGTTTGCGCATAGAGCTGGGTGAGATTGAGGCGCGCTTGCTGGAGCATCCACTGGTGCGCGAAGCCTCGGTGCAAGTGCATGACGGCAAGTATCTCGTTGGCTATCTGGTGCTGCAGGATTCGACATTCGCCTGGCGTGATGCACTGAGCACTCATTTATTGGCACATGTGCCGGGCTACATGGTGCCTGCGCAGTGGGTACTGCTGGACCATATGCCACTGAGCCCCAACGGCAAACTGGATCGCAAGGCTTTGCCTGCGCCGGATTCAAACTTGCAAGAACGGCACTTCGTCGCAGCGCGCAATACGCTGGAGCAAACACTTGTAGCCATTTGGCGCGAAGTCCTAGAGCTTGAGCAGGTGAGTGTCGAAGATAACTTCTTCGAGTTGGGCGGGCATTCTTTGCTGGTCCTGATGCTCAAGGAGCGCATCCGCAAAGCAGTTGGCGTGGAGCTGTCGGTGAGTCAGCTGATGCTCAATCCGAGCGTCGCAGGACAGGCGGCTTGCCTTGAGGGAAGCGCTGGCAGTTCGTTGATCGTAAGGCTCAACAGTCAAAGCTGTGGAACACCGTTGTACCTGTTCCATCCCAGCTATGGCTCGGTGCATTGTTACAAGGCGATTGCCCTCGCGTTGCGTGAGCACAGGCCGGTGATGGGGGTGATGTGTCGCGCCTTGGCCGAGGAGGGCAGCGAGGTGCCAGCCTGGGCTGCGATGGTCGAGGACTACACGGCGCAATTATTGAAGGCCCAGCCCGAAGGACCGTTTCGTTTGGCAGGTTGGTCTCTGGGGGGCAACCTGGCGATGGAAGTCGCCTATGGCCTGGAGCAGGCGGGCCGACAGGTCGAGTGTGTTGGCTGGATCGACGCATCCCCGCCGCAGTGGGTCAAGCCGTTTTGGGATACGGCGGTGATGGTTGACGAAAGAGATATTTCTGCCAATGAACGGCGTGTGGAGCTGTTGGAGGTGATGTTCCCTGAGTTCTCCCAACAAATTCGCGCCCATTGGTCCGGGCTGCAATGCTTAGAGGCTGCAGAACGCGAGCAATGGACTGCATTCAGCCACTGGGCCGAGAAAACCCTGGGCTCGCGCTTTGGCGAGCTCAAGGATGAGTTGCTCAGTGGCCACGAAGCGCAGATTTCCTGGGAGGTTGACCGCATTCTCGGGCAGCGCCTGCACGATGCCGACTTCAAGGCGATCAAGGCACCGATAAGTTGCTGGTGGGCGACCTTGAGTCGTACTGGGGTACATCGTCAATTGATTGAGGCGAGCATGCTGGAAGTTGCAGTGCAATCAACGATCGAGCGCTCAGTGTTGATCGAGACCAGCCATGACCGATTAATCGATAACGCAGAGTTCGTCCGTAGCTTTGCCGCCGCGATGAGCTGACCAGAGGCCAATATGAAAAGCCCCCAGTCACCTTGAGCGACTGGGGGCTTTTTTATGGCGCTATCTATAGTATTCGGACAAACAAAACGCCCCGGGCAGCCAGTGCCTCGGGGCGTCTGATTTCATGTTTTAGAAGTCCCAGCGAGTGCTGAGCATGAAGTTACGGGGTTCACCATAAGCGGCAGAATTGTAGAAGCCGATGTTGGTGTAATAGGACTTGTCGAAAACGTTGTTGATGTTCAGCGTCGCCGACACGTTTTTAGTGAATTGATAACGGGTCATCAGGTCCACCAACCAGTACGCTTCTTGAGAGAACTCCTCGTAGCCACCACGGGGAGAGTTATAGATATTCTGCCAGCCAATGCTCTGCCAGCGAGCGCCACCGCCAACGGTCAACTTGTCAAGATTACCCTTGAGCTTGTAAGTGGTGTACAGGCTGACCTGGTCTTCGGGTTCGAAAGTGGAAATCTTGACGTCTTTGTCGTCACGCACAATCTTGTGCGTATAGCCAGCCTGGAGCTGCCAGCCCGGAGCCAGTTCGCCGGACATCTCCAGCTCGTACCCCTTCGTCACGGCCTGGGTGCCTTTGAACGCGTAGTTCGAGGGGGTAGGTTTCAAGTTGTTGTAGTCATCGTCCGAAACGGAACGGTTGTCTTCATGGATCTCGAAGTAGGCCGCACTGGCGTTTACACGACCATCCAGGAAGTCGGCCTTTACACCCAACTCCCAATTCTGGCCTTCGTCCGGCTCAAGCAGCTTGTTGTCCCTGTCGCGGTTATAGCTTTCCTGGGGCATGAAAATATCGGTGTAGCTGGCGTAAACCGAGTAGGTGTCATTCAGGTCGTACACCGCACCGACATAAGGTACGAAGCGTCCTGACTCGCGATAGGTAGGGTTGTAACCGGTCACCGTGTAGTTGACTACCCGGCCACCGAGCAGCAGCTTCAGGTCGTCAGCAAGGTTCAGCCGTGTTGTCATGTACATGCCGGTCTGGCGGACAGTGTCGTCGATTTTCGATTGTGGTTTGCCCCAATCAGGCTGCGGGGCGTTGCCGTGCCAGTTATTGAAGTCCACCAGGTTGGGGGCGAGGTTCCAGTAACCGTTGCCATTCCATTCCGAAGCGCTGATGGAACCGCCGAATACCAGTTCATGCTCCCGACCGCCCAGACTGAACGGACCGCTCACATACAGGTCGGCGGAGTCGCTGACGGTTTCACCGGTGTATTTGCCCGAAGTGAGCTGTGACTTACCATCCAGTCCCGGGGTATCCCCCTGGATGGAGCCCATCAGTGCGTGGTAACCGTTGATCTTGTGATCCAGTTGCAGCTTGGTTATCCAGCCGTCACCCAGGTCGTGCTCCAGCATGGCGAAGACGGTGCGGGTGTATTGCTCCCAACTGCTCCAGTCGGCCGCGTTGTTGAACGAACGCTTGACGTTGTTGCGATTACCCTGGGCGTCGATCAGCGGAAAGCTGCCCGACCACGACGAGCCTTTCGGCAGGCTGTCTTGGTAATCACCGCCGACGGTCAGCATGGTGTCGGGAGACAGGTCGAACTCCATGATGCCATAGTAAGTCGGGCTTTTGCGCTCGTAGCGGTCCATGAACGAATGTTTGTCCTGGTAGGCGGCAACCGCCCGGCCACGGACATTGCCGGTCTCGGTCAGCGGGCCACTCACATCCAATTCACTGCGGTAGTTGTCCCAGGAACCTGCCCCCAGCGTGGCATGACCTTGGAATTCAGAGGTCGGTTTTTTGCGTACCAGGTTGATGGTCGCACCCAATGACCCTGCGCCGGTCAGCAGGCCAGTCGCGCCCTTGAGCACTTCAACACGGTCGTAGATCGCCATGTCGCTCAGCGTGTTCCCCGCCGAGTAAGCAACGTTGCGCGCGGTGGAAGGAATCCCGTCATATTGGAAGTTGTTGATGGAGAAACCACGGGCGTAGTAGTTGCTGCGCTCGGTATCGAAGGCTGAAACGGTAATCCCCGGCGTGTGGCGCATCACGTCGTCGACATTGTTAAGGCCAAAGTCATCCATGTGCTGGCGCGTGACGACGGTCACCGATTGTGGAGTTTCCTTGGGTGTCAGCACCAGGCGCGTTGCGGTTGCGATGGAGCCTGGCGTATAGGAACCCGTATTCTCGGTGACATTACCCAGCATGTTGCCAGTGACTTGTGTGGGGCTCAACTCCAGCCCGCCACCGCTGCTGGCGGCGGCAACGGTCAAGGTATTGCCATTGAGGCTATAGGTGGTCTGGCTGCCAGCCAGCAACGCATCGATGGCCTGCTGCGGCTGCATCTTGCCTTTGACAGCACGGCTGTTCTTGCCCTGTACATCGCCTGGGCTGTACAGCACTTGCACATTGGTCTGGCGGCCAAATTCCTGCAGTGCGCTCCCCAGCGACTGCGCAGGAATATTCAACTCGATCTCCTGGGCCTGCACATAGCCTGCAATCGGCATCGACACAGCCAGCGCCAGGGCACTCGGCAAGAGGTTGATGTTCAGGGCCCGGCGCATGGATAGCGCTTTGCTCAGGGGGCTGAGACCGAGTCGTGCTGGCATGGATGCTTTCTCTTCTATGTTTTAAGTGGGCAATTAAAAGTATTTATTGAGGTTAGTTCTCATTACCACTAGTGAGACGTTCCTACTTCGCAAAACCGGAAAAAATATTCCGATGCATCATGCAGGCTCCATTTCATGCACCACCTGGCCGGCACGCAGGCGCACCAATTGGTCGGCAATGTCGAAATAACGGTCGTCATGGCTGATCACGATGATGGTCTTGCCCAGGCGTTTGAGGTCCGGTAGTAGCTCGGTGTAGAAGATGCGGCGGAAGGCCGGGTCCTGGTCGGCAGCCCATTCGTCGAACACCAGTACCGGGCGCTCCTCCAGCCAGGCATTGACCAGGGCCAGGCGTTTGCGTTGGCCGGTGGACAGGTCGGTGGTGCTGAATACGCCATCCTTGACGCTGACCTTGTGGGCGATTTCCAGGCGTTCCAGGTATTTGGTGGCGCTGTCCAGGGACTGAGCGGCGCTGCCTTGTACCAAATCGTCGAACAGGTAGTAGTCAGAAAACACCGTGGTGAACAGCTGCCGATAATCGTCGCGTTCAGGGTCGGTCACCGCTGCGCCGTTGAGCAGAATCTCGCCAGCCTGAGGCGGATACAGACCCAGCAGCAGCTTGATCAAGGTGGTCTTGCCGCTACCGTTTTCGCCGACGATAAATACGATATCGCCTTGCTTGATGCTCAGGTTGATCGGCCCCAGATGGAACGGCTGGCTGCCTTCAACCGCTGGCGGGCTGTAGCTGACGCCGCGTAGTTCAAGGCTGTTGACCAGAGGCTTCGGCGCTTCACTGTCGTCCATCAACAGGTGGGGCTCGGGCGAAGAAAAACGCTCCGACAGTTCGCTGATGCGCCCAAAGGCAATCTTGGCCTTGCCCACGACTGGCAAATAACCCAGCAGATGCTCCAGCGGGCCTTTCATGTACAGCAGCACCAACACGAAGCCGGTGATCACCGTGGGGTCGGGGTTCGGGTTGTAGGCTTGCATTGCCAGGGCCAGGCCGATGACCACGAAGAACAGCATCGAACCAAAGGTCTTGGCGAGGATATAGATGTTGACCGAGCGCACCTGGATGTCGCTGATGCGGTCCGCGGTTTCCTGGATGCGGTGGGTGTTCATGCGAAAACGCCGCGGGCGGTGCATGCGCAGTTCCTTGGCGCCTGACGCAATCGCGTTGTAGTAACGCTGCAATTCATCCTCGTGGCCGCGCGCCAGGTCGAAACCCTGGATGCCCTTGCCCCCGGCAATGAACTGCACGGCGCTGCCGATGATGATCGCAACCACCATCATCAGGAACATCGGCACCGACAGGTAGGCCAGGTAACCCAGGCAACCCAAGGTCACCGTGGCGGCGATGGCCAGGGGCGTGAAGGCGAAGGAGAAGTCGCTGATGGTATCCACGTCATGGGTCAACACCGGGATCAGGCGGTGAGAGCGGTACTGCTCGATCTGCCCGATGGGCGCCGACAGCACCTTTTCACCCAGGTCCTTGCGCAGCGCGGCGATAATCCGTTGCCCGACGTAGTTGGTGCCGATGTCGGAAATGATCGAACTGACAAGCGCCACCACGCACAACGCGGCAAAGGTCAGGACCACGCCCTGCGTCATGCCGCCCTCCGAATGCAGGGCATTGTTGATGGTCGCCAGCAGCAGGGTGATGGCCAGGCCGCCCACCATGCCGAGGGCGACGGAGACCGTCACGATAGTACGGAAGGGCCTGAGCAATGCGAGCAAACCTTTGAAGGCGCCGCGCTTGGGGTCGGTCATAAATACTTCCCGGAAAGTGAAAAAGAGGGCGCTGGGCACACAGACCCTTACCCATGACAAACGAAGCGCCGACGTGACTATTTAGCTCGGCGTGCCCGGCGGTGGCAGTGACCGATAAATTGCCTGGGGCTTGGTTCGTTCTTCTCCTGTAGGCGCAGGTGTATTGACGCCATGCGTGGTCCTTTCAGCGAGAGCGAAACAAATGACGAAAAAGAACCTGGTGTATGTCTGGTCCCTGAGAAATGCCGCCGCCGACAAGGCCGGGCAGCCGGTGGCCTACAAGGACCACGAGCGCTACATGAAGTCAGTGCTGGAGTTTCTGGTGGGCTCGCTCAACGACACGCCGTTGGGCGAGGCTTACAACCTGGTGGGTGTGGTGTATGACGATGATGAGCAAAACCCACGGGACCAGCAGTTGGTGGCGGACTATGGCTTTGCCTGCAAGCCGGGTCGCCAGTGGCTGTATCCGGCGGATTTGCGTGTACAGGGCAAGTTGGTCAACGACCTGCTTTTAAGCGTGCCATCCACCTATCGTCGCCTGCCACGGGGCAGCGCCGAACATATCGCCGGCAAGCAGGATTTCGAGCGGCGCCTGCATGACACCCTGGTGGAGCTGAAGGCCGATATCGTGGTGCTGGATGGCCTGCTGGTGATCCTCGACGAGTTGGTACGACCAGGCGCACCGTTTGCCCGCCGCATCATGAACATCCACCCGGGCATCACTCGCATTGAGTCGCCATACGAGCGCCGGGGTGCCTATGCCACCTGGAATGCCTTGTACGGTGCGCGTGGGCAAGCAGTGGTCGATTGGGCGACCAAGCAGACGCAACAGTGCGAACCGCTGTACCTGACTGGTGCGTCGTTTCACTACGTGGATAACGGCATTGACTCTGGCGAGGTGTTCCACGATGTTCTAAAGACAGAGATTTCGCCCGAGGACACCATCCTCGAGCTGCGCTGGAACAACTTCAATAACAGTCTGTTCCCGGCGTTGCACGAAGGCTTGGAGCTGTTGGCCAAACAAGGCTGAGTACAATCTTGCTGATGCATGGGATCTAAAGGTGGGAGGGGGCTTGCTCCCGATGAGGGCATGTCAGTCAATGCATGGGTGACTGACACACCGCTATCGGGAGCAAGCCCCCTCCCACAATTTAGAGCTCGCGCACGACCCTAAAGCCAATCCAATCCCCACGGGTCTGCGGATAGATGTTATTGCGATTCCCCGAGCGCGAAAACACCGGAGCCTCCCCCCAGTCATTCCCGCGGATCTGATACGCCTCACAGTTGGGCTCAACCCACGCACTGCCATCGGTCGGTGCGCCGATGTAGTTCGGATGTTCGCAATCAGCCACCCGCTCGTACACATTGCCGTGCATGTCATACATGCCAAACGCATTCGGCGGGTAGCTGCCGACCGGCGATGAATAGCTGTAGCCATCCGCCGGACCGTAGGTGTTGGCGTGCTTGGCGATGCTGTAGCCCTTGCCCTCGTCGAACGGGAAGGGGAACGGGCCGGTAGTGCCGGCGCGAGCGGCGTATTCGCGCTGGGCTTCGCTGACCATGTGGTACTGCTGGCCGGTTTTCTTCGACAGCCAGCTCACGTACTGCTTGATGTCGTCCATGTCCATGCACACCGCCGGCTGGCGCGGGCCTTGAGGATAGCGCGGCTTGCTGGCGATGCATTCGCGTCCGGGGCGGTCGTCGCCATTGGCGATCTTCACGCCGGTCTGGCGCACGTAGCTGTCCCATTCAGCGGCGGTGATATGGAAACGGCTCATGGCGAAGGGCTTGGCGAAGGTCACGGCATGCATCGGGCCTTCGTCGGGCTCGCGGCCGACTTCACCTTCCGGCGTGCCCATGGTGAAGGTGCCGGCAGGCAATACCACCATTTCCGGGCAATCCTTGCAGTCTTTGAATACCTTGCCCGGTTGCGGCGCGGCGGCCTGGGCCAGGTTCGGCGCCAGCGCGCCGCACAGGGCGGTGAGCGCCAGGGCGGTCAGGGGTTTGAGTCGGAATGGAGTCATGTGGGCATCTCGTCCAAAGGGAAAAAGGTCATAGCCGTTGGCTCAGCAAGGTCACGAAGCGCTGGATCTCATCCGAGCTGTTGAGCAGGCCGGGCGCGGTACGAATCACCGGGCCGACGTCACGGTCGACTGCGTCCACCACCACGCGTTTTTTCATCAGGTAGGCCGCCACGTCGTCGCTGTCCTGGCCCTTGATTCGAAAGAAGGTGAAGCCCGCCGACAACTCTGGGCTGCGCGGCGTGACCAGTTCGACCTGCGGGCGGGCCAGCAACTGGTCCTTGAGTTCGGTGTTGAGGGCGTGGATACGCGCCTGCACCGGCGCTTTGCCCAACTGCAGGTGCAGCTTGAAGGCTTCGTCGGCGGCCCAGCGATGTTCGAAGGCGTGATAGCCACCGGGGGTCATGGTGGTGGCGAAGTCCTTGTCCTCGGAGAAAGTCGGCACCATCGGCGTGACGTATTTGTTTTCGGTATCGCGGGCGCACACCAGGCCAGTGCCGCGCGGGCCGAACATCCACTTGTGGGTGCCGGCGATGAAGAAGTCGCAGTGCATGTCCGGGAAATCCAGGTTCTCGACGCCGAAGCCATGTACGCCGTCGACCACATAGAGGATGCGGTCGTTGTCGTCACGGTTGCGGTTATGTTCGTTCACCAGTTGGCCGATCTCGCCGATGGGCAGTTTCACGCCGCTGCCGGATTGCACCCAGGTCATACCCAGCACGCGGGTGTTGGGGCGAATGTTGCGCTTGATATTGCCCATCACTTCGTCGACGGATACCTGGGCGGCGTTCTCGAACAGGTGGATACGACGCACCCGGGTGCCCTGCTTGAGCGCACGAAAATCCAGGCTGTTCTGCGTGGCGTAGTGCTCATGCACCGTGGTGAGGATTTCCTGGTCCGGCCGCACCTTGATCCCGCCATAAATCATCGCCAGGCCTTCGGACGTGCTGCCGGTGAGAGCGATCTGTGCAGGAGTTGCATTCAGGTAGCGGCCGGCCCATTCACGCACCTGGCCTTCACGCTTCCAGGTTTCCTGCAAGTCCCAGTCCATCGCCAGACCTGGGTTGCGGTCGATTTGCATGCGATAGCGTTCAATGGCCTCGCGCACCGGCTTGGGGTGCGAGGCCACCAGGAAGTTGGAAAAGTGCAGGTAATCCGGGTCCTGGTTGAACAGCTGTTTTAGTCCCGTCCATGGGTCGTTCGTAGTGGCTGCCACTGCCCGGGGTAGCAGTGCGGTGCCCAGTGGCAGGCTCGCGGCAAAGACGCCGGCCTGCTTGAGAAATGTACGGCGGTCGGTCATGGACTTACTTCGTGGTGATTAGCGGTTGGCCAATGGCTTGGCGGCTTTTTGTACCTGGTCCCAAACCCGCAGGAAGTTGCCTCCCCACAGCTTGGCGATATCGGCTTCGGAGTAGCCGCGCTGGATCAGTTCGGCGGTGACATTGCGCACCTCGCCGACGTTCTCCCAGCCCTTGAGGCCGCCGCCGTCGTTGAAGTCCGAGGCGATGCCGACGTGATCGATGCCGATCTTGCGCACGGTGTAGTCGATGGCGTCCCCCAGGTCCTTGAGGGTGGCCTTGGGTTCTTCCTCGAGGATGGCGTACAGCGCGCTGGCGTATTGGCCGAAGCGTTGTTCGGGCCAGGCGGCAATGATTGCGTCGCCGGGCATCAAGGCCACGGCCAGGTTGGGCAACGGCGGCAGGTCGAAGCGCGCGCGCAGGGCGTTGAGCTTGTTCTGGGTCGGTTGGCTCAAGGGGCGCAGGTACGCAGGGAAGCCCACCACCTGCACCACACCGCCGCTGTTCTTGATCAGTTGCAGTTCCTTGTCGCTGAGGTTGCGTGGGATATCCACCGACGCCCGTGGCGCCGAGTGGGACGCCACCATCGGCGTGCGGCTCAATTGCGCGACCTGCTCCAGGGCCTTGGTCGACATCTGCGACACGTCGATGATCACTCCCAGGTCATTCAGGCGGTGCACCGCTTGTTGGCCGATGGGCGAGAGGCCCTCGAGGGCGTCGGTCGAATCATTGAAAAACGGCAACGGACGCGACGAGTCGGACCAGGCGTTATTGCCGATGTAGCTGAAACCGAACATGCGCATGCCGCGTGCGGCCCACAGGTCGAGCTGGTTCAGATCATTGCCCAGGGGATAGGCGTTGAGCATGCTGATGAAAATTGCAAACTTGCCTTCGCCGTGCAGGCGCCGCATATCGTCCGGGGTGTAGGCGATGCCCACCTGGTTGGGAAAATCACGAACCATGCCGGAGATGATCTTGTAGCGCACCTCCTGCTCATGGCGGGCCTCTTCGACAAAACCGTCGGTGGGCTTGTGCGGGGCATTGGGGCCGCTCCAGATTTCCGGCCAGCCAAAGATCGTCAGCGCCGCGCCGGACAATCGCCCACGCGCTGCCTTGGCCAGGTCGAACTGGCCGCTGCCATCCTTGTCGGCCTCGTTGCCCGCTGTGCCGAAATCCAGGGGCACGGTGATATGGCTGTCAAACGACAACAGGCGATCCTGCATTTCATTGGCTTGCTGGATCACCTCCAGCGAGTAGCCGGCGTTGCCCTTGAACCACTGATCCCAGACCAGAAAGCCGGCCCCGGCACCGATAGCCAGAGCCAACGGCAGGCCGATATACAGCGCCTTTTTCGAACGTGATTTTGTCATTGCCATCTCAGTCAGTTGAGGCCTTTGCTATCAGGAAAGAACGAGCGATGACGGGGGAAATTTAGATGGTGGTGGTACGGCGGTAAATTTCAGCGGGCTGCAAACGTTCTAGCTCTGATTAAGCCGTTTCCTAAGGTAGACAATGACAATCTCTCGACGTGGGTTCATCGCAGGCCTGGCGCTGACCGGCGCGGCCGTGCCGGCGGCCTTTTACGCCCATCGCGAGCTGACGCGGGAAGAGTTCCCCATTACCCCCGGCGAAGCCACGGTCGACCTTGCCGATACTCAGGGCCAGCACCTGGCGGACGCCTTGCGCGGTGTGTGGAGCCTGCGCCTGGAAGGCCGCGATGCCGGGCTCAAGGACTTGCCTTTGCAGGGCTTGGAACTGCTGCTCGACATCGCCCCCCGTGGCCGCGGCCTGCGTGGTTACCTGGACACCGCCGAGAACCTGCGCGCCGACGGCGAGCCGCGTTACCGTGTATTGGGCGATCTGCTCACCGGCGATGGCGCCGTGCTCTATTGGCGGTTGATCGACCGCGATGCGCAGGCCGGTGTGCCCACCTATGAATTCAAGATGACCCTCGATGAAGTCTGGGCCGACTTCGGCAATGCCGGCAGCGGCACCCTGAGCGGGCAGATTCTCGACCTTGCGCGCCCCCTGGCCTTGACCGAGCGCGACAATCGTTTCATCGCCCACAAACAGCTGTTTCCCGAAGCCCGCCAGCGCATTGGCCTGAATCCGACCTTGCTGGCCTGGCTGGTGTCTCCCGAACATCGGCTGTTTCACCAACTCTGGCATGCCAGCCGTGATCGGTGGCACAAGCTCTCCGAAGAGCAACGCGAGGCCCTGCGCGGCATCGGCTGGCAACCCGGGCCCCGGGGCCAGGAGCGCGACGCCCGAGGCAAACGCAAGGATCGCAACGGCTCGGGTATCGACTTTTTCTTCATGCACCGCCATATGCTCGGCACCGCACGCTCCATGCAGGATTTGCCCTCATGGCCGCAATTCCCCGAACCGCAACCTGCGCTGGAGCGTGATCGCCTGGGTTTTGTGCGGTACTTCGACAACCACGACGGCTTCGCGCTGCCCCCTTGTTGGTCGGCACCGGATGACGCCGACTACACCCAGTGGGTCAGCGATATCAAGGCGGCCGAGACCTACCACAGCAACTTCCAGGTCTGGGAGTCCCAATACCGCGATCCGCGTTACCTGGCCCAACTGACCCTGGGGCAACTGGGCTCGGAGATGGAGCTGGGCCTGCACGACTGGCTGCACATGCGCTGGGCCTCGGTGCCCCGCGATCCGTCCAACGGTGCGCCGGTGCCGTTCGCCCGCGACCCTGCGGACTTTGCCGCGCGCTGGTATGCGCCTGAAAACGACTTTCTCGGCGATCCATTTTCATCCCATGTAAACCCGGTGTTCTGGCATTTCCATGGCTGGATCGACGACCGCATCGAAGACTGGTTCCGTGCCCACGAACGGTTCAACCCAGGCGAGGTGACGCGGATGAGGGTCAACGGCGTGGCCTGGTTTGCACCGGGCCGATGGGTGGAGGTGGGCGACCCATGGCTGGGCCCGGACACCCACGGCTGCAGCACCACACCGGGGCTGCAACAGGGGCGCTCGATGGAAATGGACCCGGAAATCATGAAGCTGGCCCTGCGTATCATCTTTGGCGCCGATGAGGAACTGCTCGAGGGTTTGTTCAAGCGCGTACCAAAACGGCCGTGGTATGCGCGGCACTTGAAGGTCAAGCGTCAGACATAAGATGTAGCCCAACAGATGTGTTCAAACCTGCTCTTCATCCCTCAGTTGCACACTCATTTCATCGCAACTACGCGCCCAGTTGCTTAGCCATTGCGGCATCGGCGGCGAGCTTTCGTTCAAACCCAGTTCGCGCACGAATTCCGCCGGGGGCAGGGTGCCCTTTGCGGAGCGAAACACCCCGCGTATCACCACCACGCCAATCACTCGGCCGTTACTGACGAAACGGTGTTCCATCAGGCTCCACTTGTGGTCCCAGCCGAGCATGCGGGTGTGCACTTCGAAGACCTCGAACAGCTTCAACTCTCGACGGAACTTGCCCCAGGTATCGCCCACGATCGGCACGGCCTTGTGACGCAGCGCCACACGGAAGGCGCCGGTGCGCAAGACAAAATCCATGCGCGCCACATCCGCCAGGGTGAAGTACCGGCCATTGGTGACATGCCGGTTGAGGTCCAGGTCCAGGGGCCAGACGCGCATGCGCACCACCGTGGTGTCCAGGCCATGTACCGGTTTGCGCCATGGGCGGCGCAACAGCATGTGCAGTAATCGAAACCAGAGATTCATGAAACTACTCGACAGTTGATCAATGGCAGCACTGTAAAGATGCGTGATCGGCTAGGGTAGGTCCGCAAATGACTTATTACATGGGAAAAGCGCAAATCGGGTTCTAATATGCACATTGTTCTGCTGCGGTTTCTTTTTACTCTCAAGGGGGCCTTGCCGACGGTTGCCCAAAGCCGACCAGTACCTGACTGACGGTCTCGGTCCAAATGTGGAGGGGGCTTGCCCCCGATGACGGCCTCACAGCCGACCAGTATCTAACTGATGGTCGCGGTCCAAATGTGGGAGGGGGCTTGCTCCCGATGGCGGCCTGACAGTTGACCAGGATGTTGGATCACACCGAGTACATATCCATTATTTAGGTAACGGCCACAATTGGTTCCGCTTTTACAGCGGGTCACTTTGAAAAGCGCAAAGTAACCAAACGCTCTTGCCCCACCACTCGGCACCTCGCCCAGGCTCGGTGTGCCCGTAATCCGCCATGGATTTGGGGGGCCGCCGCCACGCGCCATCCATGGCGCGGGGCGGCTAAACCGGCATCCCTGCCGGTTTACCCCCCAAATCCCTGTCGAATTCCGGCCAGCGTGGTTTAACGGGGCGCCTAAGATCAAGATCAAAAGCCAGATCAAGAGCGGCTCGCTGCGCATCGTGGTTGGCGTAGGGCGATGCAGGATTTTGCGATTTTCATGCAAATCGCAGACGAAAAAAAACCGGCTGATCAGGCCGGTTTGGGGTGTCCCGCCAACTGAGCGGGGTTATACGTGGGTGCTCAGCAAGCGTTCGGCACCACCTTCGGCGAGGCCACGTTCCTGCAGGCGATCCGCACCGCCTTCAGCCAGGCCACGTTCCTGCAGGCGATCCGCGCCACCTTCGGCAACGCGGGTTTCTATCAGGCGATCCGAGCCGCCTTCAGCGACTACCGGATGGGCAAAAGCGTTTGCAGCGAGTACCGAGAAAGCGAGGCTAAGCAAGAGTTGGCGTTTCATGATGGTGTGCTCCGAGTGTCTTAGTTTGGGTGCCGTTTGGCATGGGGTTGATGTTACGCGTTGGTTTTTTTAAGAGAACTTCATTGCGCTGATGGTGACTATCGATGCCAGCGATGGTCCTTGCCGAACCATCACTGCAAGCCTCACGGCATCTGCGGCAGTTCATTGGGGCGCAGGTCGAACACCAGCACCTCGGCGTCCTCGCCATGGCTCAGGCGAATCTGGCGCTCGTCACGCACCCGCACACCGTCGCCTTCCTGCAGGCGTTGGCCATTGAGTTCAACGCTGCCGCGTGCCACATGAACGTAGGCGTAGCGATCCGGCGCCAGCTCCAGCCGTGTGCTTTCGTCGCCGTTGAACAGCCCGGCATACACCCGTGCATCCTGGCGAACGTTCAGCGAGCCATTGGCGCCGTCCGGGGAGATGATCAACTGCAAGCGCCCGCGCTTCTGCGCTTCACTGAAATGTTCCTGCTGATAGCGCGGCTTGGCGCCGGCCTCGTTGGGCACGATCCAGATTTGCAGGAAGTGCACCCCCAGACGTTGGCTGTGGTTGAACTCACTGTGGGCCACGCCGCTGCCGGCGCTCATCAACTGCACATCGCCGGGTCGGATCACCGAGCCGGTGCCCAGGGTGTCCTTGTGTTCCAGGGCGCCTTCGAGCACGTAGGAGAAAATCTCCATGTCGCGGTGCGGGTGCTGGCCAAAGCCTTTGCCGGCGGCGACGCGGTCATCGTTGATGACCAGCAGGTCGGAAAAACCCTGTTCGTTGGGGTTCCAATAGTTGGCGAAAGAGAAGGTGTGGAACGACTTCAACCAACCGTGATTGGCGGCGCCGCGTTCGGAAGCTTTGCGAAGGGTCAGCATGGTCCAGTCCTCAAGTGAGCGCGGGCTGCGAGATGCAGGGCGCTGGGGTGAGGAGAAGATTAATGGTTATCGAATTATTCATTAACGAGCTGAAAATAGAATAACTGTCTCCCTCTGGTTGACACTCAAAGTCGTGCCATAATGCCCGCCGCATTTCTGTTCAATGGACTCTCCCGCTTATGAAAACCGTGGCCATGGCGCTGTTTCCGGACTTCCTGCTGCTCGACATGGCCGGGCCGCTGGAAGTGTTTTCGATTGCCAACCGCTACCTGCCGGCAGCCGATCACTACCAGATCCTGACCATTGGCACTGAGCCCGGGCCGTTGCGGGCCTCCAACGGCGTGATGGTGCAGACCGATCTGCTCCTGGAGCAGGACCATGCCGCCTATGACCTGCTGCTGGTGCCTGGTGGCCCGGGTGCCTATAACGAATGCCATCCCGCGCTGCTGCCCTGGCTGAAAGCAGCGGCGCCACGGTCCCGGCGTTTCGGCTCGATCTGCACCGGCGCCTTCGTGCTCGGGCACGCAGGCTTGCTGGACGGGCATCGCGTGACCACCCACTGGCATTACACCGAGCGGCTGATCAAGGCGTTCCCCAATGCCATTGTCGAGACCGACCGTATCTACTTGCAGGACGGGCGCCTGATCACTTCGGGCGGCGTCACCGCCGGTATCGACCTGGCCCTCTCGGTGGTCGCCCAGGACCACGGCAAGCAAGTGGCGGTGGATGTGGCCAAGGTGCTGCTGGTGGTGATGAAGCGCCAGGGCGGTCAGGCCCAGTTCAGCCCGATGACCGCTGCCGTGGCGCCCCAGGAAACCGCGATCACCCGCGTGCAGAACCATGTACTGGCGCATCTGGAACAAGCCTTTACCATCGAATCCATGGCCGAACTGGCCGGCATGAGTGCACGGCATTTTGCGCGACTGTTCGCCAAGGACGTGCAGATGACGCCCATGGCGTTCCTGCAGGGCGCACGCATCGACCGTGCCCGGCACTTGTTGGAAACCACCGACCTGCCACTCAAGACCGTGGCGTTCCACGCAGGCTTCGGCAGCGTGCGGCATATGCGTTTTCTGTTCAGTGAAAAGCTGGGTCTGAACCCTACCCAATACCGACAACAGTTCAGTTAACGACACAATGTCCGTCCAGGGCACTCGATTGTCCGTATCGCTCCCCGTGCCAGCATTGCCCTGTCATCGCCAGCTGGCAAGATAGCGCCGAGCCCATGGAAAAGGACGCGCAGGCACTCAAGCACGGGTGTTCCAGCGCTTTTAGCGGACATGCACAACTCTGCGGCGATCAGCTTCGGCCCTTACACTTTTCATCGGCAACAGCGCCTGGTCAGCAAGACGGGCCTGCCGGTGGCGCTGGGCGGACGCGCCCTGGATATTCTTGCGGTGCTGCTCGAGGCGCCTGGGCAATTCATCAGCAAGACGACCTTGATCCAGCGGGTCTGGCCCAACAGTGTCGTCGAGGACAATAACCTGCGCGTGCACATTGCCGCATTGCGCCGGGCGCTCGACGGGCCACGCCTGATCCTCAATCACCCCCAGCGCGGTTACTGTTTCGTCGCCCCTGTGCAAGGTTCGGCGCCGACGTTACTGCCACAGCACAACCTGGCGGCGCGGCTCAGCCCGATATGTGGCCGCGATGAGCTTGTACGGGTGCTGGCGCGACGCTTGCCCGCGCACCGGCTGTTGACGCTCACCGGGATGGCCGGCATTGGCAAAAGTACATTGGCCCTGGCCTTGGCCGAGCGGGTATTGCCCCGCTACCGCGACGGGGTGTGGTGGGTCGACCTGACCCGCATGCATGCACCCCACGAACTGCTCGGCAGTCTGGCCACGGTATTGCAACTGCAGGATTGCGAGTGCCTTGATGAGCTGTGCCGCCAATTGGCCTCGCGCCAGTTGCTGTTGGTACTCGATGGTGCCGACCGGTTGCTGGGCGCGTCTCGCAAGCTGGTGCGTGCATTGCGCGAACGGGCGCCCGGCGTCAGCGTGCTGGTCAGCAGCCGCGAAGCGCTGCTGGCCCCTGGCGAGTGGGTGCTGCGCGTGCCGCGTCTGGCCGTGCCGTCGCCGTCGGCATTGAGCAGTGTCGAGCAGGCCATGATCTGTCCCGCGGTGCAGCTGTTCATCGCTCGGGTGAGTGCCAGCCAGCAGGGGTTTGTATTACGACGTCAGGATCTGGCAGCGCTGCGCGATATTTGCCGGCGCCTGGACGGTATCCCGTTGGCCCTCGAACTGGCGGCGGTCCAAGTCGACGCATTGGGCGTCAGCGGTGTGCAGAGACAGTTGCGCACGGGGCTGGAGACGTTGACCGGTGGGCGACGCACGGCGGTGGAACACCATCGATCACTGACTGCTGCCCTGAACTGGAGCTACGAACGCCTGAGCCTGCCGGAGTGCTGGCTGTTCCTGCAGTTGGGGTTGTTCAAGATGGCAGTGACCTTGCCCGCCTTGAGCGAGCTGGTGAGCGGGACCGAGCTTGAGCACGCCGACCTGGCCTATCTGCTGGCGCGCCTGGTCAATGTCTCGCTGCTGAGCGTCGAACCTGGGCTAGACCCCCAGCGCCGCTACCGCCTGCTCAATTGCGTGCGCAGTTATGCCCTGGCGCAACTGCGTGACCCGCGTCAGGTCGAGCGTTTGCAGCAGGGTTACGAGCCATGTGTGGGCGCTTTTTCAGGCCGGCCGTTTGTCTTGCAACTCGTCGAGCAGGCTGCCTGCGCGGACTAAGTCGCGAGTGGTGAAGCCTTCGGTAAATCGCCCGTAGACTGAACCCAGCAGGTCCCGCGCCGCCTGCAAACGCCCCTGTTGTTGCCACAGTTGTGCCAGGGAAGTCGCACAGCGCAGTTCCCAGGCCAAGGCACCTTGTTGGTGCGCCAGGCCCAGGGTGTCGAGCAACAGGGCTTCAGCGGCGCGACTGTCGTCCCGTTGCACCCACTGTTCGGCACAGACCCGCAGGATTTCAGGCGCGCACCAGCCCGAAGAGCCTGCGCGTGCGCGCTCGAAGGCTGCTTCATTGACTTCGTCGGCGCCGAATGTGATCAGGGTGTCCTCGATCAGTCCCAGGCCCTGCAGATCCTGGTTGCCCAGGATGCCGGCGTAATGTCCGGCCCAGGTCTGAAACAGCTGCGCCGAATGTTTGTGCGACTGTTCCAGCAGCAGCTTTTGCAGGGCTTGAGCATCGTCTTCGTTGCCGTTGTAGCGGGCGATGACGACCCCGGCCAGGGCCAGGGTGTAACAGATCGACGTGCCATGATTGATCTGCAGGGCCAGCTCCAGCGCCTGGCTGGCGGTGCGCCAGGCGCGATCGGGAAACCCCTGCAACCACAGGATCCGCGCCAGCAGGGTCAAGGACGCCACGCTTTGATCGTATTGCACGCCGACGCCATGGGCGAACCGGTTCACATGGCCGCTGTGGCTCATGCGCTGCAGCACTTGTTCGGCATTGTGTCGGGCGAGCGCCTGGTTCCCGGTGTAATGCTGGGCCAATGCGCGCAATCGTTGGGCGCTCAGCTCCAGCAACGGTTCGGTACGCGGGTCGAGGCGATCAAACTGCAGGCTTTGTTGCAGCGCTTGGGCATAGCGCCCGGCGCACAGGTTTACAGCCATTTGTCCGGAGACCGCACGCAGTTGCCCTGCAACGTCCCGACGTGCCAGGGCCAGGCGTTCGGCACTGACAAAGGCTGCAATGGTGCGGGGCGCAGCGCCCATGGCATGGTAGGAGAGGCTGCCCAGGGCCAATTGCAATTGAAGGATCAGTTGCGTGCAGGGCGTATCGACCTGGCCTATCAGCGCCAGTGCCTTGTCCACATAGCCGCCGTGCTCACGCAGCAATGACAATTCCTGCCACAGGGGCATTGCGCTGACCGTCAGGCGGATGGCCAGCAAGTGCCCGACGTCCTCGGCAAAGCCCCAATCGAGTGCGGCGCGCACGTCTTCGCGCAGCGGTGCATAGCGGTCAAGCCAAGGCTGTGTGGCCAGCAGTTCCCAGTCGGTCCGGGCCTGCTCCATCAGCGCCAGGCAGCGGGCCGCATGGCGCTCTCGGGTGGCTGGCAGTTCGCCGGCGAGGCTGAGCTTTTCCAGGGCGTAGGTGCGGGTGATATCCAGCAGGCGATACACCATCTCGTCATCGCCGGCTTCCACATTCAACAAAGACTTGGCCACCAATTGCGTGATGGAGCCCAGCACTTCGGCGGGTGCGAGCGTTTCCCCTGCGATCACCGCTGCGGCGCTGGCCAGGCTGAAGCCTGCGCGAAAAACCGCGAGGCGACGCAGGCAGGTTTTTTCGCACTCGCCGAGCAGGTCAAAGCTCCAGTCGAGGGTAGCCCGCAGCGTTTGCTGGCGGGGCAGGGCGCTGCGCCGCCCGCGGGCCAGCAGGCGGAAATTGTCTTCCATCTGTACCAGCAGCCCCTGTAAGCCAAAACGCTCGATTTGCGCGGCCACCAGTTCAATTGCCAGGGGAATGCCGTCCAGGCGCTGGCAGATATCAATCGCCAGGGGCAGTTCAGCTTCGCTGAGGGCAAAGCTGTCCTGATGGGACATGGCCCGCTCGATCAGCAATTGCATGGCCGGATAGCCCAGGGCCTGGGCACGGTTGCCGGTGGCGGGCGGGCAGGCCAGCGGCTCGAGGCGTTGCACATATTCACCGTCGGCGCGCAGGGCTTCGCGACTGGTGGTGAGGATGTGCAGGTGCGGCGCATGGCGCAACAGGGTTTCGCTGATCAGGGCGATGTCGTCGAGCAAGTGTTCGCAGTTGTCGATCACCAGCAGCATCTGGCGTGCCTGCAGGCTACGGGCGAAGCTGACCAGCGGTGCATTCGCAGCGGGTGTCAGGTCGAGGAGGGCGGCGAGGTTGGGCAGGATCATCGAGGCTGCGCTGAGTGGCGCCAGGTCCAGCAGATGAATGCCGTCACGGTAATGCCCGATCAACAACTCGGCGACGCGCAGGGCCACGGTGGTCTTGCCGATGCCACCGGCGCCGGTCAGGGTGATGAAGCGCTGCTGCGGCAGTTGCTGCACCAGGGCGTCGATCAGGGCTTGGCGGCCAATCATTCGCGTACGCCGCAACGGCAGGTTATGGCTCGGGCGCTGGGGCATGCCACCTGTGGGTAGCGTCATCGGTTCAATGCTCAGTGGCGCGACAAAACTGTAGCCGCGCTGAGCGACCGTGACGATATAGCGCTGCCCGGCCTGGCCATCGCCCAGTGCCTTGCGCAACGCGGCCATATGCACCCGCAGGTTGCCGTCTTCCACCACGGTTTTAGGCCAGACCCGCGAGATCAGCTCCTGCTTGCTCACCACATTGCCGGCCTGCTCCAGCAGGACCAGCAGGATATCCACGGCCCGCCGCCCCAGGCGCAGCGGGCGACCGGCCTCCAGCACCAAACGCTGGCGCGGGTGGACACGGTAGGGGCCGAAGTGCACGGCCTGGTCGCTCAAGTCAGTCATGGCTGCCCTGGTTCCGGAGTCGAAGATGGGCCAGCATATTCCAGGTGCGTGAAGACCACTAGGCGGCGATCACCAAAGGCTTGTGGCGCGACTGATGGTTTCGCCAGGTCATCGGGTTCACGCCTTCGCTGCGCGTGAACATATGGCAGAAGTGCGCCTGGTCGCAGAAACCACATTCCAGGCTGATTTGCGTGAGGCTCAAGGACGAACCGGTGATCAACTCCTTGGCGCGCTGGATGCGTTGCTGGCGGATCCATTCCTGGGGCGATAGCCCGGTGGTGCATTTGAATGCGCGGGAAAAGTGGCTGCGCGACAAGGCGCAGGCCTGGGCGAGGTCGGCGATGGCCAGGCTTTCGCCGAGGTTGGCGAGGATCAGTTGCTTGGCGATTCGTTCGCGCCGGGGGCACAGGCCGCCGGTGGCGGACAAACGTGGGGCGTATTGCTCGAGTCGGGCCATGACAGATATCCGTAGTCGATGGGAGCGTTCCCGGTGGATGAGTGCAGTGTAGACGCCTGCATTCTTGGTGCAGGAGCACCGGCCTGACGAGTTAATCGTTGTTAATTTCGCCAGCTGCAGGCGTGGAAAAGACAGCACAGGCATGCAATCACGGGTGGTGCGGATATGCTTCCCTGACCGTCTGGAAAACGTTTGGATACCGCCATGAACCGCAACGACCTGCGACGCGTCGACATGAACCTGCTGGTGATTTTCGAAGCCTTGATGTTTGAAAAAAACCTGACCCGGGTCGCCGAAAAACTATTTATGGGCCAACCGGCCGTGAGCGCCGCACTGGGTCGTTTGCGCGACTTGTTCGACGACCCATTGCTGCTGCGCAACGGCCGCGGCATGGAGCCCACGTCCCGTGCGGTGGCAATACTCAAGGAGCTGCAACCGGCCATGGACACCATCTCGGGCGCCGTCAGCCGCGCCAAGGACTTCGACCCTTCCAGCAGCAGCGCGGTGTTTCGCATCGGCCTGTCCGATGACGCCGAGTTCGGGCTGTTTCCGGCGTTGCTCAGCCAACTGCGCGAAGAGGCACCGGGCATCATCGTGGTGGTGCGCCGGGCTAATTACCTGTTGATGTCAGCTTTGCTGGCCAGCGGTGAGATCTCGGTGGGCGTCAGCTACACCACCGAACTGCCGGCCAATGCCAAGCGCAAGAAACTGCGGGACATCCCTTGCAAGGTACTGCGCGGCGATGACGGCGTGGCGCCGCTGACCCTGGATGACTACTGCGCCAGGCCCCATGCGATGGTGTCGTTTTCAGGCGACTTGAGCGGCAATATCGACCTCGACCTGGCACGCATCGGCCGCTCGCGCCGTGTGGTGCTGGCTGTACCGCAGTTCAGCGGGTTGCGTGCATTGCTGGCGGGCACGCAGATTATCGCCACCGTACCGGATTACGCGGCCTGCGCTTTGACCGAGGGCACCCGCTTGCGCGCCGAAGACCCGCCGTTTGCGATCGATGCAGCGGAGCTGTCGATGGTGTGGAGCGGGGTGCATGACAATGACCCGGCGGAACGTTGGTTGCGGGGGCGAATTTCGGAGCATATGGCGGCGAACTGACTGCCAAGTGACTCAGTCTCAAGCCTGTCGGTGATCCTCTGTAGGAGCGAGCTTGCTCGCGAAGAACGTCAACGATAACGCGTGTTTTCTGAATAAACGCGGCGCCTATGGGTTTTTCGCGAGCAAGCTCGCTCCTACAGGCATAGGGCTTGCCCCCTCCAACATCCTCACGCTCCAAACAGCACATACATCCAATTCCCAATATCCACGGCCCGGCAAACTCCTCCCATCGCTCAATCCTGCGGGGGAGTCACCCAACCATGGACCCAACACCCAAGACCAGCCCGGACGAAGTCGTCACGCTGGTGGTCAAGCACCGGGTCAAGCCCGGGCGCGAAACCGAGTATGAAGCCTGGCTGCGCCGTATCGTGCGTATTGCCGGTGAGCGCCCCGGCCATCTGGGCGTCGATGTGGTACGCAGCCGGCAGAACGGCATGGCGCTGTTCACCTGTGTGCTGCGCTATCGATCCACCGATGCCCTGGAATTGTGGCTTGACTCTCCCCAACGTCAGGCCCTGATCGACGAAGCCGCGCCGATGCTGGCGGACGGCGACCAGACCGAAATCGGCGCCGTCAATGAGTTCTGGTTCGCGCCCCAGGCCGACGGCGCTGCCCAGCCGCCGCGCTGGAAGCAGGCAGTGGTCAGCCTGTGCGTGATTTTGCCGCAAACCTTGCTCCTGCCGTTTATCTGGGGGCCGATCCTGCGCCTGCACCCGTTGCTATCCAACTACGTGGTCTCCACTTTCCTGGTCACCCTGACCATTGTGCTGTTGGTGGTCTACCTGCTGATGCCGGCGGCCACCCGCTTGTTTGCCCCCTGGCTTCAACCTTCTGTAAAGGAAACCCTATGAACGCCGATCTGATTTTGTTCAATGGCCAGTTTCACACCGTGGACCGGGAAAACCCACGGGCCACCGCCGTCGCCATTCGTGAGGGGCGCTTTGTCGCTGTGGGTACCGACGGTGAAGCCATGGCCCTGCGCGGCAGCGCCACCCAGGTCATCGACCTCAAGGGCCGCACGGTGATCCCCGGGCTCAATGACTCGCACCTGCACCTGATCCGTGGCGGGCTGAACTACAACCTCGAACTGCGCTGGGAAGGCGTGCCGTCCCTGGCCGATGCCTTGCGCATGCTCAAGGACCAGGCCGACCGTACCCCTACACCGCAATGGGTGCGCGTGGTCGGCGGCTGGAACGAATTCCAGTTCGCCGAAAAACGCATGCCCACCCTCGAAGAACTCAACCAGGCCGCGCCGGACACCCCGGTGTTTGTGCTGCACCTGTACGACCGCGCCTTGCTCAACCGCGCGGCGTTGCGGGTGGCCGGCTACACCAAGGACACGCCCAACCCGCCAGGCGGCGAGATCGTACGCGACAGCCACGGCAACCCCACCGGCATGCTGGTGGCGCGTCCTAACGCGATGATCCTGTATTCGACCTTGGCCAAGGGTCCGAAACTGCCCTTGGAATACCAGGTCAACTCCACCCGCCAGTTCATGCGCGAACTCAATCGCCTGGGCCTGACCAGCGCCATCGATGCCGGTGGCGGCTTCCAGAACTATCCCGATGACTATGCGGTGATCGAACAGTTGGCCAAGGATCAACAGTTGACGGTGCGCATCGCCTACAACCTGTTCACCCAGAAGCCCAAGGAAGAACTCAGCGACTTCAAGAACTGGACCGGCAGCGTCACTCTGCATCAGGGCGATGACTATCTGCGTCATAACGGCGCTGGCGAAATGCTGGTGTTTTCGGCGGCGGATTTCGAAGACTTCCTCGAACCGCGCCCGGACCTGCCGCTGACCATGGAACAGGAGCTGGAACCGGTGGTACGCCACTTGGTGGAACAGCGCTGGCCGTTCCGCCTGCACGCCACCTACGACGAATCCATCTCGCGCATGCTCGATGTGTTCGAGAAAGTTAACCGCGACATTCCCTTCAATGGCTTGCCATGGTTTTTCGACCATGCTGAAACCATTACCCCGAAAAACATCGAGCGCGTGCGCGCCCTCGGCGGCGGCATTGCGATCCAGGACCGCATGGCGTTCCAGGGTGAATACTTTGTCGAGCGCTACGGTGCCAAGGCCGCCGAAGCCACGCCGCCGATCAAGCGCATGCTCGCCGAAGGCGTGCCGGTAGGAGCGGGCACCGATGCCACGCGGGTCTCCAGCTATAACCCCTGGACCTCGTTGTACTGGATGGTCAGCGGCCGCACCGTTGGCGGCCTGGAGCTGCACGCCGAGGGTCTGCCACGCCTTACCGCGCTGGAGTTGTTTACCCACGGCAGCGCCTGGTTCTCGTCCGAGCAGGGCAAGAAGGGCCAGATCAAGGTCGGCCAGCTGGCGGACGTGGCCGCGTTGTCGGCGGACTTCTTCAGTGTCGACGAGGAAGCCATCAAGTGGATCGAATCGGTACTGACCGTGGTCGGCGGCAAGGTGGTATACGGCGCGGGTGACTTCGAAGATTTCGCCCCGCCACGCGTGCCGGTGCTGCCGGACTGGTCGCCGGTGGTCAAGGTACCAGGGCACTGGCGTCCGTCCTCGCCCTTGCAGGCCCAGGTCCACCAGTGCAGCGGCCCGTGCGGCGTGCATGCCCACAGCCATGAAAAAGCCCGTCTTTCCAGTGTCCCAGTCAGCGACTTCCAGGGCTTCTGGGGTGCGTTTGGCTGTTCATGCTTTGCCTTTTAATCCAGAAACCAAAGGAGTTACCCCATGACTTACAAGCGCTTGAACAAAGACGACGCGGTTGTCCTGCTGGTCGATCACCAGACCGGCCTGATTTCTCTGGTGCAGGATTTCTCCCCCAACGAATTCAAGAACAACGTGCTGGCCCTGGCCGACGTGGCGAAGTTCTTCAACCTGCCGACCATCCTGACCACCAGTTTTGAAGGCGGCCCCAACGGCCCACTGGTGCCAGAGCTCAAGGCACTGTTTCCGGATGCGCCGTACATCGCCCGCCCTGGCCAGATCAACGCCTGGGACAACGAAGATTTCGTCAAGGCCGTCAAGGCGACCGGTCGCAAGCAGATCATCATTGCCGGCGTGGTCACGGATGTATGCGTAGCCTTCCCGACCCTGTGCGCCCTCGACGAAGGGTTCGAGGTATTCGTGGTCACCGACGCCTCCGGCACCTTCAATGAAACCGTGCAACAAGCCGCCTGGGCACGTATGACTGCCGCCGGCGCACAGTTGGTGAACTGGTTCTCGGTGGCCTGCGAGCTGCAGGTTGACTGGCGCAACGACATGGAAGGCCTGGCCAACCTGTTGTCGCCGCGCATTCCCAACTACCGCAACCTGATGAACAGCTACTCGGCGTTCACCGCCAAGTAAGCAGGTCTGCCAGATGTAGGCAGTCTCCTGTGGGAGGGGGCTTGCTCCCGATGGCGGTGTGTCAGTCACAGCACTTTTGACTGATGCACCGCCATCGGGAGCAAGCCCCCTCCCACATTTGATTGTGTTCCCATATTAGGTTTGTGGTGTGGCCGCTGAAAGGCTATAAATCAGCCATCGTCCACCGAGAAGCGACAATGAACCCTTTCGAAGACATGCGCCTGTTCTGCCAGGTCATGGAGTCCGGCAGTTTCACCGCTGCCGCCGAGCAACTGGGCCTGTCCAAGCAATTCGTCAGCCGCCGCCTGATCCAGCTGGAAGAGCGCCTCGGCGTGCGTCTGCTCAATCGCTCTACCCGGCGCCTGGATGTCACGCCTTTGGGGCAGAGCTACTACGAATCCGCCCTGCGCCTGCTCGGTGAAGTCGAGCAAGTGGAGCAGGGCATCGCCGGCCAGAACAGCGAGCCGCGTGGCACCATCCGCCTCAGCGCGCCGTTGTCATTCGCCATGGCTCACCTGGGCTGCCTGCTGCCGTTGTTCCTGCAACGTCATCCGCAGGTGTCGGTGGAAGTCGACCTGAGCGACCGCCCGGTAGACTTGATCGGCGAGGGCTACGACCTGGTGCTGCGCATCGGCACCCTGGAAGATTCCACCCTGATTGCCCGCCGGATCGCCAGCGTGCAGCGGGTGTACTGCGCCAGCCCCGATTACCTGGCGCTGCGGGGTACGCCGTTGAAACCCGAGGACCTGACCGCGCACGCCTGCCTGCCCTATGGCCATGGTCGCCAGGTGCAATGGCGCTTCAAAGGCAAGTTGCAGGGGTTGAACGTCAGTGGGCGTATGCGCGTGAATAACGGCGAGTTGTTGCGTGATACCGCCATCGCCGGGCTGGGGGTGACCTACCTGCCGACCTTTATCGTCGCGGAGGCGTTGAAAGATGGGCGCCTGGTGACACTGCTGGACGACTTCGCCCCCGAAGCACTGACCCTGTCGGCGGTATATCCCCAGCACCGGCAAAGCTCACGGCCGGTGCAGGCGCTGGTGGAGTTTTTGCGCGAACGCCTGGCTAGCGGCTGTTGAACAGCTGGCGGATCAGGTTCGGTGTGCTGCCGGTCCAGCGCTTGAACGAACGCCGGAAGTTCGCCGCATCGTTGAAGTTCAGGTACGTCGCCACCTCATCATTGCTGTAGCCCTTGAGCTGATACAGGTGCAACGCCACCTGTTTGCGTACCCGGTCCACTTGCTGTTGAAAACCGGTGTCATGCTTGCTCAACTTGCGCTTGAGGGTCGCCGGGCTCATGGCGAAGGCCTGGGCCGCCTGTTCCAGGCTGGGCGGCTGGCGTACCAGGTCGCGCAGGTAGTCGTAGAGACAGTCGAGAAAGCTGCCAGCAAAACCCAGCTGTTCGATCTGCTCGCGGGCCTGCCGACGCGCAACCTGACCGGCCGTGGCCGAGGCGCCAGGCCAGGGGCGGGTGAGGTATTCACGCGGGATGCTCATCATGTCCAGCGGGCGCTCAAAATGCGTGTCTTCGCCCAGGTGAACCCAGTACTGCTCGATATAACGCGGCTCGGCATGGCTGAAACTGCATGCCCACGGCAGGCGCTCGCCGCTCAGCCATTGGCTCATGGCAACCAGCGAGGTCATGCTGGCTTCCAGCAGGAAACGCCAATGCTCGCCGGCGCCGCAACTGTCCAGCCAGTACAGGTAGGCGTGATGCTCATCCAGCTCCAGTTGCAGGGTGGCCAACGGGCTGAGCAGCACCTGTTGCTGGATCAGGATCTCCACGGCCTGGTGCAGGTTTTGCGCATGGCCTAGGGCGTGGCTGGCGGCGCCGTAATAGCCCGGCAGCAGACGCTGGCCAAACAAGAAGCTGCTGTCGTCGGCGTCCAATAACTTGCGGCTGTTGCCGATCAGGCCGAAGAACTGTTGCGGGCTCAGGTGCGCGGTGCCGGCCAGGATGTCCTCGTGAAACAGGCCGGTGCCGCGCAGCAGGCGATGGCTGTCGATGTCGCGGGACAAGGCCAGGTCGATCAGCGTGGCGGGTTGGTAATGCCCTGGGATGAAGCGGCTGTCGGCTTCATACCAGCTGGTTTTCACGGCCATCTCAGGCACTTTTCGCAAGCGGTTGCTTGGCCCTGGCCAACGCCAGGTTCAGGCGCTTGAGCAAGTCCTGGGACGGTTCTTCAAGGGCCATGACTACGGCGGTGGTCGCGGCCAGTTGCAGGCGTTCGCCTTGTTGCCGGGTCTTGTGGGCCAGGCCGAGCACTGCCTGCTGCAACTCCAGCGCCAGCTCCCTGGCCTGGCGTTCACCGGTATTGGGCAGCAGTACCACAAAGCGGTCACCGGCCAGGCGGCACAGCAGGTCCTGGCGGCGCAGGTTGAGCAGCAGCAAATGGCTGAGGGCCTGCAGCACCGCGTCACCCTCGGCATGCCCGTAGGCCTGGTTGATGGCGGCAAAGTTGTCCAGATCCAGGGCGAGCAGCGACAGCGGTTGTTGCTGGTCGCGACTGTCTTGCAGGCTGCCGGCCAACTGGCGCTTGAGATAGTCAGCGCCGGCCAGCGGCGTGAGTTTGTCGAACAGCCGATGCTCACGGAACAGCCGCTCGCGTTTTTCCATCTGCGCGCTGATCGCCAGTTGTTCGCGGTGCCAGTGGTAGATGCCGATGGTCAGCAGGACCATGCCCACCGGCATCGGCCCGGACTCCAGCCAATGGTCCCAGGTGATGCTGTCGGGCAGGCGGATAAACTCGTCGAGGCTGTCGATCCACCAGGAGAAAAAGATGCACGACAGGCCCAGCGCCAGGTAGTTGGTGACGCGCCCTGCGGGGCGGCTTTTGAGCACTAGTCCCAGCCATACCAGGGCGAGCAGGGCGGAACCGCCTTCGCCGACAATATCCAGCCACACCCATTCACTGACGCTTTTCAATTCGCCACAGGCCAGGTGCAGGATCAGCCCGAGATTGGCGGCGACCAGCAGCAACGAGAGTTTCCAGCGGTGGGGCTTGAGCACGCAAAACATGGCCGCGAGTCCTTGGGCAAATGAGCGATGGGCGCCAGCACAGCAGATGGATGTGACCGTTGGATGACGGTGGGCGAGGGTCGAATCAGCTCATCTCACAGGCAACAAAGATTAAACATGTGGTAGGGGGCTTGCTCCCGATGACGGTGTATCAGTCAGCTTATTTGTAGCTGACACACCGCTATCGGGGGCAAGCCCCCCTCCCACATGAGAACTGCTGAGGTCATATCAGCTCATTCCAAGCCAATAATCCGTGTAAACCTGCGGTTTACGGACATGACCACTCAATGCTGTCACAGAACCGTCATCCCCCACCCCTAGCGTGCCCTCCCAGTTGCCGGGCCCTCTTGCCTGGCGCCAATGGATTCTTGGGGAGGATTGCATGTACAAGCGCACCGGGCTCGTCAGCTTCACGCTTACCGCCTTGGCCCTGGCGATGGCCAGCGAGCGGCTCACGGCGGCCGAGGCGGCCACCACCGAGCATGTCGAAGTGGTCGGCCAGGCCGCTGCCATGGACAGCGCCCTCAAGGAACAACGTTCTTCCGACAGCATCAGGAGCGTGATACATGCCGACGGGGTAGCCCAATTACCGGATGAAAACGTCGCCGAAGCGGTGCAGCGCCTACCGGGCATCAGTGTGGAACGCGACCAGGGCGAAGGGCGTTTTGTCAGCGTGCGCGGCCTGGGCCCGGACCTCAACAGCGTCACCATCAACGGCACCCTGGTGCCCGCGCCGGAGAGCGAACGCCGCGCCGTGGCCCTCGATGTACTGCCCTCTGAGTTGGTGCAATCGCTGTCGGTGATCAAGACCCTGACCCCGGACATGGACGCCAACTCACTCGGCGGCACCGTGGATGTGAAGAGCCTGTCGGCGTTCGATCACAAGGGCCTGTTCTATACCGGTAGCACCGAAGCCAGCTACGACAAGAACACTCGCCAGACCAGCCCGAAATTCTCCGGTGCCGCCAGTAACCGCTTCAGCCTCGGCGATGGCATCGATAACTTCGGCGTGGCCGCAGCGCTGAGCTGGCAGAAGCGCGACTTCGGTTCGGATAACGTCGAGACCGGTGGCGCCTGGGATTTCACCGACGGCGCCAGGCTCAACGAGTTCGAACAGCGCGACTACGACATCAGCCGCGAACGCGCAGGTGGCGGCCTGAACTTCGACTACAAGCCCGACGACCTCAGCAGCTATTACCTGCGTAGCCTCTACAGCCGCTACAAGGACACCGAAACCCGCAACGCCGCCAGCCTCGAATTTGCCGACCCGCAAGCGCCTGGTGAACTGGGCGATGCCGAGGGCAAGCGCAAGCTGAAAAACCGTGAGGAAACCCAGCAGATCCAATCCTATGTGTTTGGCGGCGAACGCATGCTGGGCCTGTGGACCCTCAGCGGCCAGGCCGGCTACAGCCAGTCCAGCGAAGATAGCCCGGCGCACATTGCGGGCGCCACCTTCGACGGCGGCGACTTCGCCAACAGCGGTTTCTATGACAAGGACAAACCCCGTCCGATCATCGGCAGCGGCTTCTACGACGCCAGCAATTTCAGCCTCGACAAGGTCGATTGGGAGAAACAGTACACAAAGGACACCGAGAAAAACCTGCGCCTGGACCTGGCCCGTGACTATGACCTGAGTGGCTATGCCTCCCAGTTCAAGTTCGGTGGCAAGGCCAGCCGCCGCAACAAGGACAACGACTTGGAGGCCTGGGTCTATAAGGACCTGGATCAGCAAGGTCTCAGTGATGAACAGCTCAACCTCACGCAGTTCCAGAAGGGCAGTGTCGACTACCGTCTCGGCCGATATGGCCCAGGTATCAGCGCGGGCAACATCCGCCAGCTGATTGGCGGCCTCAATCGGGATGATTTCTACGACCCCACCGAGTCCAGGGTCAACGACTTCACCATCCGCGAAGATATCAACGCCGGCTACCTGATGAACACCGTCGATATCGACGACTGGCGGTTCATCGCCGGGATGCGTTACGAGGGCACCGAGTTCGAAGCCAAGGGCACCGGCGCCACCGACGGCCAGTTCAGCGCCACAGAGACCAAGCGGCGTTATCACCATTGGTTGCCGGGCCTGCACGCACGCTATCAGATCGATAAGAACACCCAGGTGCGCGCCGCCTGGACCAAATCCGTGGTGCGCCCAACATTCGGCCAGCTGGCGCCGGGTTTCGTGATCGACGATGACGAAGCCACCTTCGGCAACCCGGACCTCAAACCCCTGGAATCGAGCAACCTGGACCTGGGCATCGAACACTTCATGGGCCGTGCCGGCACCGTATCGGCGTTCGTGTTCTACAAGGACATACAGAACTTCGTCTACAACACCGACGTGGCCGGCACGGGTGCCTGGGCCAACTTCTCCGAGGCCCACACCTACGCCAACGGCGACAGCGCCAAACTCTACGGCCTGGAGCTGGCCTACTCACAGAAGTTCGACTGGCTGCCCGCGCCGTGGAATGGCTTGCTGGTCGGTGCCAACAGCACCTTCAGCCGCTCCAGCGCGGATATCGAAGGTTTCGACAGCGCCAGCGGGCGCAACCGCAAGCGCAGCATCAGCCTGCCCAACCAGTCGGACACGGTCGGCAACCTGATGCTTGGCTGGGAAGACGACAAGCTCAGCCTGCGCCTGTCGGCCAACTACAAATCGGCCTACCTGTATGAACTGGCCTCGATCAACGACAAGGCCCATGACCTGCACGTCGACGCGCAGACCTTCGTCGACTTCAGTGCGCGCTACTCGGTGACCAAGAACCTGCAAGTCAGCTTCGAGGCCCAGAACCTCACTGATGAGTCGTACTTCGTCTACACCGGCCACCGCAGCTACAACGGCCAGTACGAAGAGTACGGCCCCACTTACAAGCTGGGCCTGACCTTCACCCATTTCTAAACCGCACCTGGATTCCAATGTGGGAGGGGGCTTGCTCCCGATAGCGGTGTGTCAGCCTCCATTGTATTCACTGAACCACTGCCATCGGGAGCAAGCCCCCTCCCATATTGGATCTTTATCGTATTCGAAGGATTTGCCTGTTCATGAGAATTTCCAAGCTGTACCTGTTGATCGCGCTGGTCACCGGCGCCAATGCATTCGCCACCGACCTGGCCCTGTCGCCTTGGGCGCCGAGCCTGAATGCCGAAGCCGTGGCCTTTTTGCCCAACGCCACCGAGCGCCTGGCCGCCGGTACCCGCGACGGGCTACAACTGCTCGACAGCCAGGGCGCTGAACTGGCGCGCTTCAAAGGCAATTTCACCAGCCTCGATACCCGCGTCACAGGCGCCCAGGTACTGGTCGCCAGCCTCGACAACGACCGCCAACAGGCGTTGCTGATCAGCCTGGACACCGCCAGCAAAAAATGGGGCAAGCCCCTGTACCTGCCAACCCGCGACTACTCGGTGAATGGCCTGTGCCTTTATCGCGATTCGGTGGCCAACCTGTTCGTATTCCTGGTGGGCGAAGAAGGCAAGGGCGAGCAATGGCTGGTGGGCAACGGCGCGACGCTGCTCGCCGAACCCCAGCGTGTACGCGGTTTGCCGCTGCCGCCATCGGCGCAATTCTGCCAGGTGGACGACGCCACCCAGCAGTTGGTGGTCAATGAAGAGAATGTCGGCTGGTGGGCCTACCCAGCGCACCCGGAAGCCGATGTGAAACGCACACCGGTGGCGCTGTTCGATGACTCCAAGCGCCAAGCCGGGGCCATGGCGCTGGTGCCGGGTGGCATGGTTGCGCTGGACCCGAAGAGCGCCCAGTTGCACCTGTTCCAGCACGCCGGCGAGCGCTGGCTGGAGGAAGTGAGCCTGAGCCTGCCGGGGCTCAAAGAACCGCAGCAACTGGCGATCAATGGCCGCCAGCTGCTGGTGCGCGATGACGACAGTGGCAAGCTCTACCAGGCCAGGCTCGACTGGCAGGCCAAGCCCGTCGCGGCCGCACCGACGCTGCCGGAAGTCGCGGCCTTGCGCCAGAGCGATCCGGTTGGCCGCCAGGGCGATGCGGCGGACGACCCGGCGATCTGGATTCACCCCCAGACACCGGCCAGCAGCCGTGTGCTCGGCACCAACAAAAAACAGGGCCTGCTCGCCTATGACCTCGACGGCAAGCTGTTGCAGGAGCTGGCGGTGGGCCGTCTGAATAACGTTGATGTGCGTTCCAACTTCAAGCTCGGCGCACAAACGGTCGACCTGGCCGTGGCGAGCAACCGCGACCGCAACAGCCTGAGCCTGTTCAGCATCGACCGTCAGAGCGGCGAGCTGCGTGAAGCCGGTGAAGTGCCCACGCCGCTCAAGGATATCTATGGCATTTGCCTGTTCCAGCCCGCCAGCGGCGAGATCTACGCGATTGCCAACGGCAAGGACGGCACCTTCCTGCAATACCGTCTCAGCGCGCCGCACGGGCGTGCGCAAGGCGAGTTGGTGCGCCAGTTCAAGGTCGACAGCCAACCCGAAGGCTGCGTGGCCGACGATCAGCGCCAGCGCCTGTTTATCGGTGAGGAAGACGTCGGTGTATGGGCGGTGGATGCACGCGCCGACCAGCCGGCAACGTTGACCAGCGTGATCAAGGTCGGCCCGCAGCTGCATGCGGATGTCGAGGGCCTGGCGCTGTACCAGAGCGATCAGCGTGACTATCTGGTGATCTCCAGCCAGGGCAATGACAGCTACCTGGTGGTGGACGCCGAACCGCCGTTTGCCGTGCACGGTGCCCTGCGCGTTGGCTTGAATGCCGCCGGCGGCATCGATGGTGCCTCCGAAACCGACGGCCTCGAGGTCACGGCCGTCAACCTGGGCGGGCCATGGAGCCAGGGCATGCTGGTAGTGCAGGACGGGCGCAAGCGCATGCCCGAGCAAACCCAGAACTTCAAGTTCGTACCCTGGGCTGAGGTAGCCCGCGCCTTGAAGTTGCCTTGAGCCTGTCATCAGGCAGTCATTCATTTTCAATCGAATAGGAGCTTCACCATGCACGCGACGATGGAACATATGACGATCTGGGGGTTGATCAGCGACGCCAGCCTGTTGGTCAAGGCGGTCATGCTGACCTTGCTGTTGGCGTCCTTGCTCAGTTGGTACCTGATAATCCAGCGCGGCAGTGTGCTGCGCCGCCTGGAACGGCAGTTGAACGGTTTCGTGCAGCGTTTTCGTGCCGCGCCGGATTTGCCGGCGCTGTCCCGTGAGATCCAACAGGCGGGCGAGGGCGGCATTGCGCCGATCTTTATCGCCGGGGTCCAGGAATACCAGCACTTGCACAGTCATGACCCGGCTGTGCTCGAAGGCGTTGAGCGCGCCTTGCAGGTAGCGATCACCGAGCAGGAAATCGAGCTGGAAAAGGGCTTGCAATTTCTCGCCACCGTGGGATCGGTCAGCCCGTACATCGGCTTGTTCGGCACGGTATGGGGCATCATGAATTCCTTTATCGGCCTGTCCCAGGTGCAACAGGCCACGCTGTCCACCGTCGCGCCGGGCATCGCCGAAGCCTTGATTGCCACGGCCATCGGCCTGTTTGCGGCCATCCCCGCGGTGATCGCCTATAACCGCTTCGCGGCCCGCGGCCAGACACTGCTGACCCGCTACTACGCGTTTGGCAATGAACTGCAAGTGCGCCTGCACCGTTCCCTGCGCGGCACGTCGAGCAACCTGGCCGTGGCCGCCTGAAAGGAGCAATTCCCATGTTAGTCAGGCCGCAACGCAAGCACGGGCCCAAGGCCGAAATGAACGTAGTGCCGTATATCGACGTGATGTTGGTGCTGCTGGTGATCTTCATGGTCACCGCGCCGATGCTGACCCAGGGCGTGAAGATCGAACTGCCCAAGGTCGCCGCCGAGGCACTGGCCACCGACACCCGCCAGCAGATCCTCACGCTGTCGGTCAAGGCCGACGGTGGCTACTACTGGAACCTCGGCGGCGAACTCGATACCCAGCACCAGACCGACAGCGCCGTAAGCCTGGACGAAATGGGCGCCAAGGTCATGCAGGTAGTGGCGGCGCGCAGCGACACCCAGGTGTATATCCGCGCTGACGACAACGCCGGTTATGGCCGGGTGGTCGCGGCCATGGCGGTGTTGCAGAAGGGCGGTGTCAGCAACCTGGGACTGGTGACCGAGGCCCCGCAATGACGGCGATGATCATGCACAACCCCACGCCGGCGATGGCGCCCAGGGATGCTTCGGGGGTTTGGAGAAACAGCCTCGCCGCCGGCCTGGCGGTGGCACTGCATGTGGGCGTGCTGGCCGCGTTGATGATGGCTTGGTCGACGCAAACGCCTGTGGTGGATGCGCCGCGGGTGATGCACACCCAGTTGGTCATGCTGCCCGCTGCGCCCGCGCCTGAACCGCTGGCGGCTACCTCCGCACACCCTGAGCCTGAGCCGGTGCCTGAGCCGGTGCCGGCAAAGCCCAGGGTTGACCCGCAGGTCCAGGTGCAAAAACTCGAGAAAGCCGCCTTGGCGCGTAAACGCGTCGAGGAAAAGAAAGCCGAGCAACAGCAGGAGCGCCTCGCCACCGAACAACGCAACCGTGAGCTCGAACAACAGCGCCTCGATCAGCAACGCCTGGCCGTTGAAAAAGCCCGGGCTGCCATACCTGCGCCAGCCTTCGACAGCCGCCAATATCAACCCCTGAGCAAGGCAGCGCCGGACTATCCCGAGCGCGCCCTGGACAAGAACATTGAAGGCGATTGCACCTTGGAGTACAGCGTCAACATTCAGGGCCGCGTGGAGAATCCCAAGGTATTGGACGGCTGCCACCCACTGTTTATCCGGCCTTCACTGGCGGCGGCGAATACCTTTCGCTACCAGCCGAGGATCGTTGACGGCAAGGCTGTAGCCGTACCGGCAGTGCGCAACACCTTCCACTACCGCATCAAATGACTTCTCGCGGCCAACACAGGACCAATGTGGGAGGGGGAGTGTCCAGGCCAGCGTCTTGAGCGGAGCTGGCACTACAACTGGGACGCACGCTTGGTGTTGAAACTTGGATCGAAGCCCTGGGAGACGTCGATGTGCTTGGGCAGCAGCCCTTCTTTGACATAGGTGTCGGCGGTGGCTTGCAGGCCGCGGACCACGCTGTCGTCAATCGCGACAGGTGACAGGTGGGTGTCCTTGGCCACTTCGATGTGCACGGCCAATGGCAAGCCGGTGATCCTGGCCTGGGCGGCGGCGTATGCATCGGGGTGGGCGTTGGCCCAGGCGTAGGCGCGGTCAACCCGTGCGACAAAGTCGTCCAGTTGCACGCGTTTGTCGGCGATCGCCTGGCCGGTGGCGGCGAAATAGAGGTGATTGCTCAACAGGTTCTTGCCGCTGACCAGCACGCGGGCGTTGCTCTGTGAGGTGACCACGGTGGTGTAGGGGTCCCATGTTGCCCAGGCATCTGCAGTGCCGTTGTCCAGCACCAGCCGCGATTCGGCGGGCAGCAGGAAGATGAAGTGCACATCCTGGGTGCTCAGGCCGGCATCGTTCAGGGCCCTGATTGCCAGGTAGTGCCCGATGGAGCCGCGGCCGGTGACAATTTTCTTGCCCTTGAGATCTGCCGCAGTCTTGATCGGCGAGTCCTTGGGCACCAGCAGTGCGGTGGTGTTACGCCCTTCGGCATGGATGATGCTGATCACTTTGATTGAGGCGCCCGCGCCCAGGGCGAACACATAGGGAGCATCGCCCAGGGCGCCGACATCCACGGCGCCGGCATTCAGCGCTTCGCCCAGGGGCGAAGCCGAGGGGAATTCCGACCACTTGATCTCATAGGGAACGTTTTGGCTTTCGCCAGAAGCGTCCAGCAGTGCCTTGATCGTGGACTTCTGGTTGGCTACGCGCAGCGGTTGCAGGTCGGCTGCCTGGGCGGTGGACAGGCCGAGGGCCAATGCGGCGCCCAGCAGCAGGCGTTTGAATGGGGTGGCGTACAGCATGGGGCAAACTCCAGGCGTTGGATAAAAGGAGATACCTCCGCCTGGAGAAGGGGTCGGATGTCCGTGGGAACGGTGCAGCGGTGGGTCAGATTACATAGAAACCATGGGTGCCGTCGCGGGCCAGTTGCGCGACCAGGCCGAACTCCCAGTCCAGGTAAGCCTGCATGGCTTCCCGTGGGTGGTGGAGTCCAAGGACCGCGCCTGGGCATTGGCCCGCGATGTGCTCGATGAGCAGGTCTCGGATGTGGCGCATTTCTAAGCCTGGCCAACCCTCGACAGCGGCCACAATTGAACTACCTTGATTGACGAGCCTTCCCACTCGGTACTCAAGCATGCGCACGTTATGGACGCGGTATCTGGCGTTGCTGGACAACGACCTGAGCACACAGATCTTCGACAACGTAAAGAACCTGCTGGTGTGCGCACTGTTGTTCGCGGCGGGGACCAATACGCTGGTGGGGCAGCGTGAGTTGTTTATCGGGGTGTTCGCCTCCAACGTCGCCGGTTGGGGGCTGATTATCCTGTCGACGCTATTGATGTTGCTGAACGTCAGTGATGGCATTCGAAGGCTGGCCAAGTTGCGCTATCACTTGGCGCTGCAACTGTTGCTGATCCTGGTGTACGTGGTGGTTGCCGAGCGGGTGGTAGAGATTGTGTGGGGCTACCGCGCCCATTAACGTATCCTGCGCGCCTGGTTTTTTACTGATTCAAACACAGATGACAGGACAAGATATGCAGGCGCTGCTCGAGTCGATTCTCGACGAAGTGCGCCCCCTGATCGGCCTCGGCAAAGTGGCCGACTACATCCCCGCGCTGGCCGACGTGCCGGCCCAGCAACTCGGCATCGCGGTATACGGTAATGACGGCGCAGCTTATTGTGCCGGGGACGCCGACACCCTGTTCTCGGTGCAAAGCATCTCCAAGGTGTTCAGCCTGGTGCAGGCCATCGACCACGGCGGCGAGAGCATCTGGGAACGCCTGGGCCACGAACCGTCGGGCCAGCCATTCAACTCCATGGTGCAACTGGAATTCGAACGCGGCCGCCCGCGCAACCCGTTTATCAATGCCGGCGCCCTGGTGATCTGCGATATCAACCAATCGCGCTTCGCCGTGCCGATCCTGTCGATGCGCGACTTTGTGCGGCGCCTGTCGGGCAACCCGCAGATCCTGGTCAACAGCGTGGTTGCCGAGTCCGAAGCCCAGCATGGCGCACGTAATGCGGCCATGGCCTACCTGATGAAATCCTTCGGCAACTTTCACAACGATGTGGACGCGGTGCTGCACAGCTACTTCAACTACTGCGCCTTGCAGATGAGCTGCCTGGACCTGGCCCGGGCGTTCAGCTTCCTCGCCAACGAAGGCGTGAGTGCCCACAGTGGCGAGCAGATTTTGACAGCGCGTCAGACCAGGCAGGTCAACTCGATCATGGCCACCAGCGGGCTGTATGACGAGGCGGGCAATTTTGCCTATCGCGTCGGGTTGCCGGGCAAGAGTGGGGTAGGTGGCGGGATCGTCGCTGTGGTGCCGGGGCAGTTCACGGTGTGCGTGTGGTCACCGGAGTTGAACGCGGCGGGGAACTCGCTGGCGGGGATGAAGGCGTTGGAATTGTTGAGTGAGCGGATTGGGTGGTCGGTGTTCTGAACACATCACCAAAGCAAAATGTGGGAGGGGGATTGCTCCCGATAGTGGTGTGTCAGCTAGCATATTCTTCACTGACCCACGGCTATCGGGGGCAAGCCCCCTCCCACATTTGGATCTCCAATGGTTTGGAGGTCTTCATACGGTCTTGTCTTTACGCGACTGGGTGGGTTTCATCCAGCACCTTGCCTACCAGTAGCTGCACGCCTTCGAGCATTCGGCAGATACCCAGCGCTACATTGCGGTGGGCGCCGTCGATTTCGAAAGCCAGGTGGGTGGCGATGTCGGTAATGGATGCCAGGTCCTGGGAGGCATTGACCAGCAGGGTTTCAGTGTCGAGGTTGGGGCAGACAGTGAAAAGGGTTTCTGGGGGATTTGGGGTGTTTTTGATCATGGTGAAACTCCGTCGACAAGTGGAGCCGCCAGCGTTCGCGGTCAAACGAAGAGGGTGGCAGCTGTACGCGGGTTGACCGACCGGTTGTCAACGAACCCGGCATACCCGAAGGTATCCCGCGCACAACTGCCGCGACACGATACCTCAGGCACAAAAAAAACGCCTGAAGAGGTGCAGGGCGTAGCAGTTCGTTAACAAGGTCGGACGGTCAAATCCGGCCGCTGAATTGGCAGCGACGGCCCAGAGGTTAGTCAGTGAAGTTCCGATCTACAACCTGAAACAACTGTGGGAAAAGTCTGAGCGGTTGCTCGGTCCCACAGTGGCACAAAGCCCATTCCGCACGGGTTTTGTGTTGTTCGGTCGAGTCGGGGTCAGCTCACATTCAACCGATCCAACAAGCTGTACCAAGCCACCCCAGCCCCAATATAAAACCGCTGCAACCCATGCAACGGCAGCCGCTGCAACGGCGTCACCGGGTAGGCAAACTCTGCATGGCTGTCGCACAGCCGCCCGGCCAGTTGCTGGCCCAGGCTGGTACACAGCGCGATCCCACGCCCATTGCAGCCCAGTGCCAGGGTCAACCCCGGCGCCGGTTCGTGGACATGGGGCATGAAGTCCCGCGTGATCGCGATACGCCCGGCCCAGCGGTAGTCGAATTGCAGCGGTCCCAACTGCGGAAACAGCAGCGCCAGTGAGCGTTCCAGGTGGGCAAAGTCTTCTGGCCCGGTGGGATCGTTGAACAAACCACGGCCCCCCATCAGCAGACGCCCATAGGCGTCTTTACGAAAATACAGCAGCAACCTCTGTGCAGTAGACACGGTTTCCTGGCCGGGCAAGATGCTCTCGGCCGCGTGACCCTTCAATGGCTTGGTGGCGACGATAAAACTGTTGGCCGCCAGCACGCTCTGAGCCATGCCGGGCCAAAGGTTGCTGCTGTAGCCATTGGTCGCCAGCACCACTTGATCGGCCATGACCTGCGCGCCACCCGCTGTCTGCAACTGCCAAGCCGAACCCTGGCGCTGCAACCCTGTCACCGCGCTGTGGCCATGCACCCGCGCACCGGCCGCCAATGCTGCTGCGACCAAGCCACGGGCGTATGCCAAGGGCTGGATCGCGCCGGCACGCCCATCCAGCCAGCCGCCGGCAAACGCCGAGCTGCCCATGCGCGCCGCCACTGCACTGGCATCCAGATGTTGCACCGGCACGCCGCGCCGGGCCCATTGGTCCGCCCGCGCATGCAGCCTGGTCACGCCCCTTTCGTTGTAAGACACCTGCATCCAACCCTTGCGCACCGGGGCGCAATCGATACCATGTCGCTCGATCAGCTTGAATACCAGGTCTGCCGAGCCCGATACCGTGGAGATCAGCGCCTCGGCGCGCTCCGGCCCGTACATCCTTACCAGTTGCTCCGGGTCATATTTGAGCGTGGGGTTGACCTGCCCACCGTTACGCCCCGATGCGCCCCAACCTGGCTCATGGGCTTCCAGTACGCACACGCGCACGCCACGCTCGGCCAGGTGCAGCGCTGTCGACAAGCCGGTATAGCCAGCGCCGACAATCGCCACATCGACCTTCACTGACTCGTTCAGCGCGGGCGTGGGCACTACCGACGGTGCAGTTGCCGACCACAACGACTTCATGACAGGCTCCGCGTGTTGCCGGTGGGGTGCAGCACGCGCCGCAGGAAGTCCTGGGTGCGCGCATGCTGTGGGTTGCCCAGCACTTGCTCGGCGGGGCCGCTTTCGACGATGTAGCCGCCATGCAGGAAGCACACACGGTCGGCTACTTCACGGGCGAAGCCCATTTCGTGGGTGACCACGATCATGGTCATGCCTTCATCGGCGAGCGTGCGCATCACCGCCAGCACATCGCCGACCAGCTCCGGGTCGAGGGCCGAGGTGGGTTCGTCGAACAGCATGGCCTCGGGTTTCATCGCCAGGGCGCGGGCGATGGCCACGCGCTGCTGCTGGCCGCCGGAGAGTTGTTCCGGGTAGGCGTCGGCCTTGGCGCTCAGGCCGACTTTCTCCAGCAGTACCAGGGCTTCCTCGCGCACTTGCCGCGGCGGCTCACCTTTGACGTACACCGGGCCTTCCATCACGTTTTCCAGCACGGTGCGGTGGGGGAACAGATTGAAGCGCTGGAACACCATGCCCATGCGGCTGCGCAGGGTGTGCACCGTCTTGCTGGCGCGCTGCACGGTTTCACCGAACACCTTGATATGGCCGCCGTCGTAGGCTTCCAGTGCATTGATGCAGCGCAGCAGGGTGGATTTGCCCGAGCCCGAGGGGCCGACCAGGCACACCACTTCGCCCTTGGCCACGGCGAGGTCGACGCCGTGCAGCACGCGGTGGTCGCCGTAGTGTTTTTGCAGCTGACGAATCTCGATCATGCTTTTTTCCTCCGGCCCAGGTACTGCTCCATGCGGCGCAGGCCATATACCAGCGGCAAGCTCATCAGCAGGTAGAGCAGGGCGACCAGGGTGTAGACGGTCATGTTCTGGAAGGTCGACGAGGCGATCAGCTGGCCCTGGCGGGTCATCTCCGCCACGGTGATGGTGGACACCAGGGACGAGTCCTTGAGCATCATCACCAAAGTGTTGCCGTAGGGCGGCAGGGCGATGCGAAATGCCTGGGGCAGGATCACCCGGCGCATCATCAGCATCGGGCGCATGCCCAGGGCCTCGGCGGCTTCACGCTGGCCCTGTTCGACGGCAATGATGCCGGTGCGGAAGTTCTCGGCCTGGTACGCCGAGTAGGCGATGCCCATGCCGATCACCCCGGCGTAGAACGCGGTGAGGTGGATGCCCATGTCCGGCAGCACGAAGTAGATGTAGAACAGCTGCACGATGATCGGCAGGCCACGGATCACATTGATGATGGTACTGGCCGCCCACGACAGCGCACGGATCGGCGACAGCTTGAGCAACGCCAGCACCAGGCCGATGGCACTGCTGAGCAGGAACGACAACACCGTGATCTGGATCGTCACCCAGGCGCCTTGCAGCAGGATCGGCAGGAAGTCCTGGGCGTTTTGCAGGAACTCGGCCAAGTTCATGGGCGCGCCTGGGTATCCAGCCCCCATTTCTTGAGAATACTGTCCAGGGTGCCATCGGCCTTGATGCTGGCGATGGCGTTGTTCAGGCGTTCCAGGGTTTCGGCATCGCCCTTGCGCACCACCAGGCACACTTCGCCGACATTGGTGGGCTGGTAGTCAGGCGCCAGTTTCACGCCTTTGAATAGCTTCTGGCGGATCTGGTAAGCCACCACCGGCTGGTCGCCGACGGCGGCCTTGATGCGGCCCAGGGACAGGTCGCGGACCATCTCGCCGATGGAGTCGTAGGTGCGGATTTCCTTGAAAATACCCAGTTTGTTCAATTGGTCGTAGAAGATCGTCCCGGCTTGCACGCCGACCACCTGGTCTTTCAGCGGGGTGAGGTCGGGATAAGTGGCATTGTCATCGGCGCTGACGATCAGGCGTTCACCGTAGGCATACACCGGCGCGCTGAAGTCGACCACCTTGGTGCGCTCTTCGGTCTTGAGCATGCCGGCGGAAATAAAGTCCAGCTTGCCGGAGGTCAGCGACGGGATCAGGGCGGCAAAGTTGGTCTGTTCGATCTGGCTGCTGAACCCACCGGCTTTACCCACGGCTTCGGCCACGTCGACCATCACACCCTGAATGCTATTGCTCTTGATATCGAGGAAGGTAAACGGCGAACCACTGGCCGTTGCCCCGACTTTGTACGAGGACGCACCCTCTGCGTGCGCAACGCTGATACAAAGCGCGGCACATACACCGAAGGCAAGGCGGCGAAACAAGGGCGAAAGACTGTTCATCGGGTTACTCCATAAGGAAAACAGAAGTCAGTTGCGCAAGCGACTGCTGATAAAACCGCAAGCTCTATGCCATTTTGAATCGGATAAATCGTAAATGATCGAATAAAGTTTAATAAATGAACGTATTGTATCGCTATGCGATATTTAGTAGTCATTTTATAGCTTTTAAGGTAGAAATATCGCCACGCCTGATTGACCTGCCCGCGAGTTCGCCATGCCCGAAGACCGCAACAGTTTGCATAACCAATCCCTGGAAAAAGGCCTGTCTGTGCTCAAGGCATTCAGCGCCCAGCGCCGCAGCATGAGCCTTGCAGAGGTGGCCGAGGCCGCCGGCATGACCAAAAGCTCGGCCCAACGCATGGTGTTTACCCTCGAAAGCCTGGGTTACCTTCGGAAACACTCGCGCACACGACATTACCAACTCACACCTCGGGTGCTGGAGCTGGGGTTCAGTTACCTGGATGCGCATTCGTTGATTGAAGTGGCCAACCCGTTCTTGTCCGAGTTGACGCGGTTGACTGGTGAGACGTCATGTCTGACCGAGCCGGCGGGCCATGACATGACTTACATTGCGCGGTTTGTCAGCGCCGGGTTTGTGCCGGTGCACATGCCGATCGGTTCGCGGGTGCCGATGTACTGCACCGCGTCGGGGCGGGCTTATTTGAGCGCCTTGCCGCAGGATGAAGCGCTGGCACTGATCCAGAACAGTCAGCGAGTGGCGCACACCAGCCATACCGTGACAGATGTCGACCGAATTCTGGAATCGCTGCAGCAAGTACGCGAGCATGGGTATGCGGTAAATGGCCAGGAACTGTTCCTGGGCGACATGACCATCGGCGCGCCCGTGCTCGGCGCCAATGGCCGGCCGGTGGCGGCGGTGCATGTGGTGGCGCCGACCAGTCGCTGGAGCCAGGCGGAAGCGGAGCGGCAGTTGGCGCCGGCGCTTTTGCAGTGCTCAAGAGCGCTGAGTAACTCGGCGCGGAACCTGGAATAACAGGTAGTCCAGGTCAAAAGGTGGGTGGGGGCTTGCCCCCGATAGCGGTGGGTCAGTAAAGAATAGGCTGGCTGACACACAGCCATCGGGGGCGAGCCCCCTCCCACATTTGGCTCTCCAGCGTTCTGGGAATATCTAGAATACCCAGACAAAAAATGCGCCCGGTTGGGCGCATTTTTTTGTGTGGTCAGCTATCGCCTATCAGGCAATCGCATCCCAAGCGCGATCACCGTTCTCGTCCTTGATCCGGGTCGGTAAGCCCATCACATCCAGCGCTTTCAGGAACGGCTCAGCCGGCAGTTCCTCGACGTTGGCCATGTGCTTCACATCCCACTCGCCACGCGCAACCAGCAGCGCAGCAGCGACCGGTGGTACGCCTGCGGTGTAGGAGATGCCCTGGCTGTCGGTCTCGGCATACGCCTCTTCGTGATCAGCCACGTTGTAGATGAACATCTCACGCGGCTGGCCATCCTTGGTGCCTTTGACCAGGTCGCCGATGCAGGTCTTGCCGGTGTAGCCCGGGGCGAGCGAAGACGGGTCGGGCAGTACGGCCTTGACCACTTTCAACGGCACCACTTCCAGGCCTTCGGCGGTCTTGACCGGCTTCTCGGAGAGCAGGCCGAGGTTTTTCAGTACGGTGAACACGTTGATGTAGTGTTCGCCGAAGCTCATCCAGAAACGCACGTTGGGCACGTCGAGGTTTTTCGACAGCGAGTGCACTTCATCGTGGCCGGTGAGGTAGAGGTTCTGCGAACCAACTACCGGCAGGTCGTCGGTGCGTTTGACTTCGAACATGGTGTTGCTGGTCCACTGGCTGTTCTGCCAGCTCCACACCTGCCCGGTAAATTCGCGGAAGTTGATTTCCGGATCGAAATTGGTGGCGAAGTATTTGCCATGGGAGCCGGCATTGACGTCGAGAATGTCGATCGAATCAATGCGGTCGAAATGCTGTTGCTGCGCCAGCGCGGCGTACGCGTTGACGACACCTGGGTCGAAGCCCACGCCAAGGATGGCGGTGATGTTCTTCTGTTTGCATTCTTCCAGGTGATTCCATTCGTAGTTGCCGTACCACGGCGGGGTCTCGCAGACCTTGCCCGGCTCTTCGTGGATGGCGGTGTCGAGGTAGGCCACGCCGGTATCGATGCAGGCGCGCAGTACCGACATGTTGAGGAACGCGGAACCGACGTTGATGACGATCTGCGACTCAGTCTCGCGGATCAGGGCCTTGGTCGCTTCCACGTCCAGGGCGTTCAGCGCAAAGGCTTGGATATCAGCGGGTACCTTGAGGCTACCCTTGGCCTTGACGCTGTCGATGATGGCCTGGCATTTGGAGATGTTGCGCGACGCGATAGCAATACGACCGAGTTCGTCGTTGTGCTGCGCGCACTTGTGGGCCACCACCTTGGCGACACCTCCTGCACCAATGATAAGAACGTTCTTTTTCAATTGCTTTATTTCTCCTATATCCGCCAGCTTAGGAAAGGCTGGACAGGTAGTCGTCGTAACCAAATTCACGAACCACCTCGACTGTACCGTCGAGTTGTTTCACTACGATGGACGGCATTTTCAGGCCGTTGAACCAATTTTTCTTGACCATGGTGTAGCCCGCGGTGTCGATGAACGACAGCCGATCGCCGATGGCCAGCGGACGATCGAATTGATACTCGCCGAAGATGTCCCCGGCCAGGCAGGATTTGCCGCACACCATGTAGGTGTGTTCACCCTCGCTTGGCGCCAGTTTGGCATTGAGGCGATAGATCAGCAGGTCCAGCAGGTGGGCTTCGATGGAGCTGTCTACTACGGCGAGGTGCTTGCCGTTGTAGAGAGTGTCGAGCACGGTGACTTCCAGGGAGGCGCTGTTGGTGATCGCAGCTTCGCCCGGTTCCAGGTACACCTGCACGCCGTACTTCTCGGAGAACGCCTTCAAGCGCGCGCAGAACGCATCCAGCGCATAGCCTTCACCGGTAAAGTGGATGCCGCCGCCGAGGCTGACCCACTTGACCTTGTGCAGCAGCTCACCGAAACGTTCCTCGATGGTGCCAAGCATTTTGTCGAACAGGCTGAAGTCGCCGTTCTCGCAGTTGTTGTGGAACATGAAGCCAGAGATCTGCTCAATCACGCCGTCGATCTTCACCGGGTCCCATTCGCCCAGGCGGCTGAACGGGCGCGCCGGGTCGGCCAGCAGGTAGTCGGAGCTGCTCACCTGCGGGTTTACGCGCAGGCCACGGGTCTTGCCCTCGGAACGCTCGGCAAACCGCTGCAACTGGCTGATGGAGTTGAAGATGATCTTGTCGCAGTTCTCCAGCATCTCTTCGATTTCATCGTCGGCCCAGGCCACGCTGTAGGCGTGCGCTTCACCTTCGAACTTCTGGCGACCGAGCTTCAACTCATACAGCGACGACGAGGTGGTGCCGTCCATATATTGCTGCATCAGGTCGAACACCGACCAGGTGGCAAAGCACTTGAGTGCCAGCAGAGCCTTGGCGCCGGACTGCTCGCGCACGTAGGCAATCTTCTGCATGTTGACCAGAAGCTTCTGTTTATCGATGAGGTAATACGGCGTTTTGATCATTTTTGAGAGCCTGCGGCGGTGCCTGCCAAAAAAGGACACGCATTGTGCCCGCACTTGGAACAGATCGAAAGGTTAGCGGGCGGTTTTTGCGCGCCGTGCTTGAGCATAAGGCTTGAGTGTTACGGTTCGTTAGGATGACCGCGCTGCAAACATGAGCAGATCTTGTGATGATCTAGAATAAAATGAGTTTGTCTCACTATTACCGCCTGCCGACAATGGCTGCCATAAATACCGACATTGGAGTTGTAAGTCATGGCAGTCGCTCATTCCCTGGGATTTCCGCGCATTGGACGCGATCGTGAACTGAAAAAAGCGCAGGAAGCGTTCTGGAAGGGCGAGCTCGACGAGGCCGGCCTGCGTGCCGTGGGCCGTGACTTGCGCAAGACCCATTGGGAGCTGCAAAAACAGGCCGGCATTGAACTGCTGCCCGCCGGTGATTTCGCCTGGTACGACCAGGTGCTCACCCACTCGCTGATGTTCGGCGTGATCCCCGAGCGCTTCCGCCCGGCCGACGGCCAGGCCACGTTGCACACCCTGTTCGCCATGGCCCGCGGGGTCAGCGACACCTGCTGCGGCGGCGCTCACGCCCAGGAGATGACCAAGTGGTTCGATACCAACTATCACTACCTGGTGCCAGAGTTCAGCGTCGACCAGCACTTCCACCTGGGGTGGGACCAACTGTTCGAAGAGGTCAAGCAAGCCCGTGACCTCGGCCACGCCGTCAAGCCGGTCGTCATCGGCCCGCTGACCTACCTGTGGCTGGGCAAGGCCAAGGGTGGCGATTTCGACAAGCTCGATCTGCTCGAGCGCCTGTTGCCGCTGTACGGCCAGATCTTCCAGCGCCTGGCGGACCTGGGCGTGGAGTGGGTGCAGATCGACGAGCCGATCCTGGTGCTCGATTTGCCCCAGGAGTGGAAGAACGCGTTTGAGCGTGCCTATAACCTGATCCAGCGTGACCCACTGAAAAAGCTGGTGGCGACCTACTTCGGTGGCCTGGAAGAGAACCTCGGTTTGGCCGCTAACCTGCCAGTGGATGGCCTGCACATCGACCTGGTGCGAGCGCCGGACCAGTATCCGACCATCCTCGACCGCCTACCGGCTTATAAAGTGTTGTCCCTGGGCGTGGTCAATGGCCGCAACGTGTGGCGCTGCGACCTGGAAAAAGCCCTGGCCACCTTGCAGCATGCCCACCAGAAATTGGGCGATCGCCTGTGGGTTGCGCCGTCCTGTTCGCTGCTGCACAGCCCTGTGGACGTTGGCCGTGAAGACCAGCTGGATGCGGAGCTGAAAAGCTGGTTGGCCTTTGCTGTTCAGAAGTGTGCGGAAGTGGCGGTGCTCGCCCAGGCCGTCGACCAGCCCGAGGCGCCCAACATAGTTGTCGCCTTGGCGCAGAGCCGCACCATTCAAGCGGCTCGCGCGACTTCGCCACGCATCCACAAACCTGCCGTTCAAGCCCGTGCGGCTGCTATTTCTGCCCAGGACAGCCAGCGTCAGTCGCCGTTTGCCCAACGCATCGCGAAACAGCGGGCCGGCCTGGACCTGCCGCTGTTCCCGACCACCACCATCGGTTCATTCCCGCAAACTACGTCGATCCGCCTGGCACGCCAGTCTTACAAGGCCGGCAAGTTGAGCGAAGCCGAATACGTCGAGGCCATGCACAGTGAGATCAAGCACGCCGTCGAGGTCCAGGAAAACCTCGGGCTGGATGTGCTGGTGCACGGTGAAGCCGAGCGTAACGACATGGTCGAATATTTTGCCGAACAACTGGATGGCTACGCGTTCACCCGTTTCGGCTGGGTGCAGAGCTATGGTTCGCGCTGTGTGAAACCGGCGGTGATTGTGGGTGATCTGAGTCGCCCGAAAGCCATGACCGTGGAGTGGATCCGCTACGCCCAGGGCCTGACCGACAAAGTGATGAAGGGCATGCTGACGGGGCCTGTGACCATGCTGATGTGGTCGTTCCCACGGGAAGACGTGAGCCGCGAAGTGCAAGCGCGGCAACTGGCCCTGGCGATTCGTGACGAAGTGCTGGACCTGGAAGCGGCCGGGATCAAGATCGTGCAGATCGATGAAGCCGCGTTCCGTGAAGGCTTGCCGTTGCGCCAGGCGCAGTGGCAGCACTACCTTGACTGGGCCACCGAGGTGTTCCGCCTGTGCGCCTGTGGTGTGCGAGACGAAACCCAGATCCACACCCACATGTGCTACAGCGAGTTCAACGATGTGATCGAGTCCATCGCGGCGATGGATGCCGACGTGATTACCATCGAAACCTCGCGTTCGGACATGGAGCTGCTCGACGCATTCGAAGCCTTTGCTTACCCGAATGAAATCGGCCCGGGGGTCTATGACATCCACTCGCCACGGGTGCCGGATGCGTCGGAGATGGCCAACTTATTGCGCAAGGCCGCCAAACGGATTCCGGCGGAGCGCTTGTGGGTCAACCCCGATTGCGGGTTGAAGACCCGGGGCTGGCCGGAGACCGAAGCGGCGCTTATTCACATGGTCACCGCCGCCCGCCAACTGCGCGCCGAATTGGCCTGATACGGATTAAAAATGTGGGAGGGGGGCTTGCCCCCGATGGCGGAGTTTCAGTACCAAATCCATTGGCTGACCCACCGCTATCGGGGGCAAGCCCCCTCCCACATTTGGAGTAGCGATAGTCAGAGATATTTGAGCCAGGCGATGTCGCGCCGACGCGCCTTGAGCCCGGCAAACCAACGCACGGGCGGGTACAACGCCAGCGGCAGCAACAGTGCGGCCAGCCACACCGCGCCGATGCTGTCGAAGCCGAAATAATTGCCTTGGTTGAGTCCAAACAACGCAGCACAGGCCACATACAGTATTTTCAGCACATACAGGTGCAACAGGTAGAAGAACATCGGCGCGGCGCCAAACACGGCCAGTACACCGATCCAGCGTTTATGCCCGACACGTTCGAACGCCAGCAGTACCAACAAGCCAATGCCCAGCGTCAGCGCCAGGAACAACAGTGAAGGCGGGTACTTGGTAATGTTGAAGAAGCTCATCAGTGTCTGCACGCCGCTGTCATACGCCTGCCAAGGCTTGTCGCCGTACCCGTTGACCGCCCGCAACAACACAAAACCCACCAGCGCGCCCAACCCCGCCATCAACAAATAACGCTGACGTGTGGCCGGCGATGTGACATTGGCAAACCAGGGTCCAAGACCGTAGCCCAGGGCAATCACGCCGATCCACGGCAACACCGGGTAGGTCACGCGCAGCCGCAGGTTTTCAGACACCTGGATCCAACTGCGTTCATGCAGGATCGACCACACCAACTGCGACGTCGATCCCGGAGCCAAGTGCACTGCATCGAGCAGGTTATGCCCGGCAATGATCACCAGGGCCAAGCTGATCAGCAACGCACGCGGCAACCACACCAGGGCGGCGAGGGCGATCATGCTCACGCCGATTGCCCAGATCACCTGCATATAGATCACTGCGGGCGGCAACTGGAACGTCCAGGCGAAGTTGACCAGGGTGAACTCCAGCACCACCAAAAACAGCCCGCGCTTGAACAAAAACGCCGACACGTCGTGCCGGCCCTGGTATTTCTGGCCATACAGCCAGGCCGACAAGCCGGTGAGCAGCACAAACACCGGCGCGCATAGATGGGCCAGGGTGCGGCTGACAAACAGCGCAGGCTCTGTGCTGTCGATGCTCATCGGGTCGCTGACCTGGCGATGCAGCAGGAAGGTTTCGCGCACATGGTCCAGTAGCATGAACAGGATCACCAGGCCGCGCAGGGCGTCGATGGACTGCAGGCGTTGGCGTAAGGTAGTAGCGTCGGTCATAAGTAGGGAATCGCGAGCGGGCAAATAATTGACGTTATCCTATAACATTTATTGAGGCGCATGATGATCAGCATGAAAACGCAATCGGCCGAGGCCGTAATCGAATTCTGGAAACAGGCGGGGCCCAAGCGTTGGTTCGCCAAGGACGATGGCTTCGACACAGTTTTTCGCGACACCTTCTACGCCACCCATATGCAGGCTGCACGGCGCGAACTGGAAGATTGGCTGACCTGCGCCGACGGTGCGCTCGCGTTATTGATCCTGCTGGACCAATACCCGCGTAACGCCTTTCGCGGCACCGCGCATATGTTCGCCACCGATCCGCTGGCGCGCCTGTATGCGCACCAGATGGTGGACGCCGGACTGGATCAACAGATCGAACCTCAGTTGCGCGCGTTCTGTTATCTGCCGTTTGAACACTCGGAAGATCCGCAGGACCAGCAACGCTCGCTGACGCTTAACCAGCAGTTGGATGCCAATACTTACCACTGGGCCAAGGAACACGCCGTTATCATTGAGCGGTTCGGGCGCTTTCCTCATCGCAATGCGGTGTTGGGCAGGGCTACGACACCAGCGGAACAGGTTTTTTTGGATGAGGGTGGATTTGCGGGGTAGGGCGTAGGAGGAGGCTTGCTCATCGCCTCTAGCTGATCCAACAGCGCTGTGCGTCGGTTAGCTTGGAGGAAACCTGAATCACCTGAAGAATTCGCCTACAAAGTTTTAGGTTAAATCCCATACTTTGCGTGCTTGTAAAGGTTTCTTGCGTGCTCAAACATTATTATCAGGATAACTAACTTGAGACGCATGACTTGCAGCCAAATGTGCGAATACTGATTTTAGCTTGCAGCACCACTGTGATGGCCCAGCTTGGCGTGACGCTTTATCTTCCAGTCACGCCTTATATCGTCGATGCACTCGGTATGAGTGCGGCTGAAGGCTACAGCGCCTTACTAATGTATTTAAGCGGTGCCGCAGTTCCATTGATTTTCGCCGTTCATCTTATTAGGTTATTTGGTCGTTCAGCAGTTCTGTGGATGTTTTGCTGCATTTTCTTTAGTGGAAGTTTTTTATCCGTGTGGGCTAATGACGATAAAAGCTTTTATCTTTCCAGGCTGCTGCAAGGCTTGGGTGGCGGCGGGGCGGCGTTGCTGGGACGCGCATTGTTATCGGAGGTTTTCTCGGGAGCTCACTTGGCGAGGAATTTATCCCTTTTATCCTATTCATTTGTTTTTGCGTTGGTGGCGGGACAAGTCGCAAGCGGGTTTTTAGTTTCTTTTTTTCGCTGGGAAGTGGTGGCAGTGGTCATGGCGTGCGGCTCAATCATCTGCGCTATCTTGGTACTGCCTGTAAGAGAGATTCTGTCTGCTCTGGATATCGACAGTCAGCAGCGAGTCGGACGTCCAAGGTATGCAGCTATGGTCAGTCATCCCAGCTTTTATTTGCCGGTCATACTAGGCGGGTGTGGTTATGGGGTGTTTGTTGTGTACCAAGGTGTAGGTGTCTACGTTTTTGACGCGCTATTGGAGTGGGATAGCGCGCAATACGGGATGTTTGGGGTATGGCTGGGGCTTGCCTATTTCGGCGGGGCGCTGTCTGTAAGGTATGCATTGAGGTCGGTTAGCATATCTGCACTTTCAATTATGGCCGGCGGTGTGCTGCTTTTTGCGGTGTCGATATTTTTGTTAACAACCTTAAAGCACTTGGATCGCCACTTTGTGTTCTTGGCATATCTAGCAGTCTGGTATGCCCAGGCAATGATCTACCCCTGTGTCGCGTCCATGGCGGTAAAAAAATACCCAGGTATTGAGGCAATGATGCTGTTTAGTTTCTTGCAACAGCTAGTTGCTCTGTTATTCGGAGCATTAGCATCACTGCTCATCGCCGTTGGACTGCATGGCGTGGCATTACTAACCCTTGGTTTAGGCGCCTTGGGAGCGCTGGTGACAGTTTTACTGTCAAATAACAGTAGCAGCTAGGCATCGGGGCGGCTTTTGTATTCCCACCAGGAATGCCCCCATAAAAACCCGGCATTGTCCTTATCGACCCGAATCTCGTAGCTTAGAGGCTCATCCACCGGAGATAGCCCATGAGCCAACTGCGCCTCTACGTTGATTCGCTGTTCACCAGCCCCTACGCCATGTCGGTGTTCGTCGCGCTGCGGGAAAAAGGTTTGGCGTTCGAGACGGTTCCTCTGGATCTGGATGCTGGACAAAACCAGTCGGCAGATTACGCCCAACGCTCCCTGACCCAACGGGTACCCACTCTGGAACACGGTAATTTCACGCTGTCGGAATCTTCGGCAATCACTGAGTACCTGGACCAGGCGTACCCTCAGATCTGCGTTTACCCAACTGATCTGCAGCAGCGAGCGAGGGCGCGGCAGGTTCAGGCGTGGCTGCGCAGCGATTTGCTGCCGATTCGCCAGGAACGTTCGACGCTGGTGGTGTTCTACGGGCAGAAGATGCCGCCTTTATCGCCGGTGGCTCAGGCCGCTGCGGGCAAGTTGATCACTGCTGCTCAGGCACTTCTGGCAGGCAACCCTAAGTATTTGTTTGGCGAATGGTCAATTGCCGATGTGGACCTGGCGGTGATGCTCAATCGCCTGATCCTCAACGGCGACAGTGTACCGACCGAGCTGGTGGTGTACGCGCAGCGCCAGTGGCAACGGCCGTCAGTGCAGGAGTGGGTCAACCTGCAACGGCCGGTGCTCTAGCTGCCACTCTTCCTCGACACGTCGGTCGAGCTCCTCCCAGTGGGCCATGCCCAGCACCCGTGTGGTGTTCAAGCCCCGCAGGTAGCCGCGTAGTTGTTGGGCGCTGGCCGAGCGTTGTTCAGCATCGGCGCTTGGGTCCAGCAACACGTTTTCATAATCGACCAGGTAATCGGCGACCCGCTCGCGAAATTCCGGCAGTACGGCTTCGCGGATGCGGTCGAAGGTTTTCTGGTAGGGCTTCATGGCGGGGTCCTTATAGATTTTATCGGCTGCCTGACACTATCGGTTCAAATGATAGTCACCATCAAGGATCACAAGTTCTGTTTTTTCGCCAATCGCGCAGAATCTGCACATCGAAACGCGGTCAAGGAAATGCGCGATGAGGACGATTATCCAGTTTGCACTAATGGCCCTGATGCTGGGCTCGGCGGCCATGACCACCCCGGCGATGGCCGATGAACTGCGTACAGGCCATTTGCTCCCGCTTGCCGCTGGCGTAGACTCCCTGCAGCGCGCCCAGTCGGTGGGGGTATTGTTCAGCGAAAACACTCGCGAGAACCTTAATTACCTTGAACGCTACCACGCCATGGCGCTGAACGGCGCCAAGGACGCGTTGGATGGGCGTATTCGTGAAGCGTTCGTCAACAGCTCCGATCCGCAACTGGCCATCGACTGGTTGATGAATTCGCTACAGGGCACTTTTCTCTCGGTGACGGTCTATAGCAGCCTGGATGCCCTGGTGCGGGCACATCCGGACGTGGTGGTGGTGCTCGATGCCCATAACCAATTGCTGACCCAGCGTAACGACCGGGTCGAGGCGCGCTTTGCCGCACGCTTCTATGACGCGAACCTGCAGTACATCGCCAAGGCTGAAGGCTCGGTGGACAAGCATGTGCCGTCGGTGTGGGTGCACGATAAGGCCGCGCCTGAGATCGCCGCGCTGATCGAGCAACAACGCGATGTCCAGCAAGACGCCCTGAAGCAGTTCGATATGTCGCTCAAGGCCCTGGTTCGCGCAGGTTGACCCGCGAATGGATGTAAACCCTATTGGTTATTTTCAGGAATCTGTATGCGCTCTTTTTTTGCCCCGGCCCTGGCCTTCGCTGCTTTGTCGCTGACCGGATGTATCACTGCCCCAAATGCTCCCTCACTGACCCTGCAAACCGCCAAGACCCCTGAAGGCTATGTGCAGTGCGTATTGCCCAAGCTGGAAAAACACGGCATCACCTCGACCGTGACGCAGAACTCGCGCCACGCCAAGGTGTTGTTGACCAGCAAGATCGCTGCCGATGATGTGCTGGAGGCCTACAAATCCCAGGACGGCACCAAGGTGTTCCTGTATGAGCGCAAACCGCTGGCCTCGGCGATCAAACCGTCGCGACTGGAGCAGGCGGCACAGGACTGTAAGTAAAGTGGGAGAGGCTTTCCCTAATGCTAGTCAGTTAAGCGTACATTGCCCTCCGTAGGAGCGAGCTTGCTCGCGAAAAACGTCAACGATAAAGCGTGCTTCCTGAATGAACGCGGCGCCTGTGAGTTTTTCGCGAGCAAGCTCGCTCCTACAGGCATTAGGGCAAGCCCCTCCCACACTTGAACAGCCGTGTGTTCGAATCTTTTGCAAAAAAAAGCCCCGCCTGATTGCTCAGGCGGGGCTTTTTAGTGGCGGATGGAATCAAACGAGGGGTTTAGGCTCTTCTTCCACGGCCTTGTGCTCTACCGCCTGGGCAGCCGCTGCAGCCGCTGCTTCGGCTTCCTTGCGGCGACGACGCACTTCACGTGGGTCGTTCGGCGCACGGCCGTTTTCGGTAAGGGCGCTGGCAGGTGCAGCTTCAACTACAGGGGCGGCCACTTCGGCAACCACTGGGGCTTCAACTTCAACCACGGGTGCAGGCTCCACAACCGGCGTCGGCTCAACCACTGGGGCTGGCTCGGCGACGACTTCGGCAACCGGCGTCGGCGCTTCTTCTACCGCAGGGGCAGGCGTTGGCGCTTCAACCGGGGCAGCCGGCTCAGCGGTCCACTGGAAGGCGGTCTGTTCTTCGCGAACTTCACGCACAACCGGGGCAGCTTCTTCGGCAGCCGGTGCTTCTACAGCCGCTTCAACCACTGGCGCAGGCTCGATAACCGGTGCGGGCTCAACAGCAACCACTTCGGTTTCTGGCTGTGCGTCGCGAACCGGGGCAACTTCCACTTCCGCAGCCACTGGGGCTTCGATCGGGGTAGTGGCTTCAACGACTGGCGCTTCAACAGTCGGCGCTTCAACCACTGGGGTCTCGGCGGCTGGCGCTTCTACCGCAACGGTTTCCTCGACAGCAGCGGTAGCTCGCTCGGCTTGCTCGTGGGCCTGGGCCTCGGCAGGTGCGCTGATGACCGAGCTGGCAACGGCAGCGGTAACGGCCAAGCCGGCAGCCAGTTCGGCGCCCGTTGGTTCGTTGCTGGCGGCTTCGGCATTTTCGCCGGCTTCTTCCGAACCTTCGATCACGTTGCCGTTGGCGTCACGTTGACGCTCGCGACGGTTGCTGCGACGACGCTGTCCACGGGAGCGGCGGCGTGGACGATCGCCTTCGGCGTTGTCCTGACCGTCTTCCTGCAGTTGCTCTTCGCCGGTCAGTACTTCTTCTTCGCTGGCGGCAGAGGCTTGCTCAGCGCGTGGTTGACGCTCCTCACGCGGTGGGCGCGGCTGGCGCTCTTCACGTGGGGCACGCTCTTCGCGCGGCTGGCGCGCCGGGCGTTCTTCGGTGCTGGCAGCGGCGGCAGCAGCAACGGCTGGCGCGGCGTCCAGCGGCTCACGCAGTTCACGCACGCGCTCTTCGCGCTCGCCACGCGGCTTGCGATCTTCACGCGGGGCACGTGGGGTACGTGGTGCGCGCTCTTCACGCGGTGCACGTTCTTCGCGGGCGACGGCCGGGGTGTCTTCGCGGGCTTCGCGAGGTGCACGCTCTTCACGTGGCGCGCGTTCTTCACGCGGTGCACGTTCTTCGCGAGGCTTGCGCTCTTCGTCACGGCGACCGTTGCGGTTACGGCTCTGCTGGCGACCGTTGCGACGTTCTTCGTTGCGCGCCGGGCGCTCGGTGGCAGGCTTTTCGACCACGACCGGGGCAGCAGGCTCTTCTTTGGTGGCGAACAGGCTGACCAGCGATTTCACCAGGCCCTTAAACAGGCTTGGCTCAGGCAGGGCGGCCGGGGCGGCAACCGGAGCAGCGGCTTCGGTCGGCATCGGTGCGTTGGCACGGGCCGGCGCGGTCTTCACGGCGGCTTCCTGGCGGACCAGGGTGCGGGTCGCAGCCGCTGGCTGGACTTCTTCCACTTCGGCAGCGGCAGCAGCTATTTCATAGCTGGACTGGCCGCTATGGGCTTCCGGACTGTCATCACGCAGGCGCTGGACTTCGAAGTGCGGCGTCTCGAGGTGGTCGTTCGGCAGGATGACGATACGGGCACGGGTGCGCAGTTCGATCTTGGTGATCGAGTTGCGTTTTTCGTTAAGCAGGAAGGCGGCAACCGGAATCGGCACTTGCGCGCGGACTTCGGCGGTGCGGTCTTTCAGGGCTTCTTCTTCGATCAGGCGCAGGATCGCCAGGGACAGCGATTCAACGTCACGGATGATGCCGGTGCCGTTGCAACGCGGGCAGACGATGCCGCTGCTCTCGCCCAGGGATGGACGCAGGCGCTGGCGGGACATTTCCAGCAGGCCGAAGCGCGAGATACGGCCGACTTGCACGCGAGCACGGTCAGCTTCCAGGCATTCGCGGACTTTCTCTTCCACGGCGCGCTGGTTCTTGGCGGGGGTCATGTCGATGAAGTCGATCACGATCAGGCCGCCGATATCACGCAGGCGCAGTTGGCGGGCGATTTCTTCAGCCGCTTCCAGGTTGGTCTGCAGGGCGGTTTCTTCGATGTCGCTGCCTTTGGTGGCGCGCGCCGAGTTGATGTCGATGGACACCAGGGCTTCGGTCGGGTCGATGACGATGGAGCCGCCGGAAGGCAGTTCGACCACGCGCTGGAAGGCGGTCTCGATCTGGCTTTCGATCTGGAAACGGTTGAACAGCGGTACGCTGTCTTCGTACAGCTTGATCTTGCTGGCGTACTGCGGCATCACCTGGCGGATGAAGGTCAGGGCTTCGTCCTGGGCTTCAACGCTGTCGATCAGCACTTCGCCGATGTCCTGGCGCAGGTAGTCGCGGATGGCGCGGATGATCACGTTGCTTTCCTGGTAGATCAGGAATGGCGCGGAACGATCCAGGGACGCTTCTTTAATGGCGGTCCACAGTTGCAGCAGGTAGTCGAGGTCCCACTGCATTTCTTCGCTGCTGCGGCCCAGGCCTGCAGTACGAACGATCAGGCCCATGTCGGCCGGTGCGACCAGGCCGTTCAGCGCTTCACGCAGTTCATTGCGCTCTTCGCCTTCGATACGACGGGAAATGCCGCCGGCACGTGGGTTGTTCGGCATCAGCACGAGGTAACGGCCGGCGAGGCTGATGAAGGTAGTCAGGGCGGCGCCCTTGTTGCCACGTTCTTCTTTCTCGACCTGCACGATGACTTCCTGGCCTTCGCTCAGGACGTCCTTGATATTCACGCGGCCTTCGGGGGCTTTCTTGAAGTATTCGCGGGAGATTTCTTTGAGGGGCAGGAAGCCGTGGCGCTCGGAGCCGAAATCGACAAAGGCAGCCTCAAGGCTTGGTTCGATGCGAGTAATACGGCCTTTATAGATGTTGGCCTTCTTTTGCTCGCGTGCACCGGATTCGATGTCCAGGTCGTAGAGGCGTTGGCCATCTACCAGTGCAACACGCAACTCTTCGGGTTGAGTTGCGTTAATCAGCATTCTTTTCATGTTGTACCGTCGGTTTCCGGGCTGCCGGAAACGGCGTTCGGCACACACGACTTCTCACGGTCGGTGTCAGGTGCGTCAAGAGTGGTTGGCCACTCCAGTGTCCAGCAAAACCTGCCAATTGGGCCGGTATCGCGACGGACGCGTCCTGCTCGTTAGCGGTGGTGACAAAGGCACCACTTCAACAAAAGCTAAGGTCAGGAGGAGGAATCAACCGGCGACTGTGGACGAGATGAAGCGTCTAAAATAAGCCTAGTGCTACACAGTCCGACGGTTGTGCATCTCCACCCTACACGTATCCCTGATAATTCGGGTGCTGCCGCGCGCAGAATCCGCAGCGGGTTGGCATTTACCGTGTTCTCCAATGGGGAGTCCACGCTCATGGCTAAACAAGACTAGGTGTGGGCGACTGCGCTCTCACTCAGCTCTTAACAGGCGTTGTTTCCGAAGTATTCGCCGTGGTCTGGTTCAAGATTGACTGCACTTTGTGAACTGGCCGTAAATATCGGCGCAGAATGCGAGTATTCACTCTGCTTTCTGCACTCGCTTCAGGCCTCATGTCACCTGCGCTTGTTACAATCTTGAGCCTTCCAAGGTGGCGAAAGCCCCGTAGGACGGCCTCGCGTCCTGATGAATTGCGATGGTCAGGGCCGGCAATTTGCCGCATGTCCTCTGTCCAGGCCGCTTTTGGCGGCGTTCGCGACTATAGCAGCAATGATTAAGTGCTTCAATTCCATAAAAATTGTTATCATCGCCGGCATGACGACTACCACCCCCCCGACCCCCAGCGTCCAGCTGCTTGAGGTCTCGCCGGAATATGCCGGCCAACGCATCGACAATTTTCTCCTGGCCCGGCTCAAAGGCGTGCCCAAGACCTTGATCTACCGCATTTTGCGTAAGGGCGAAGTGCGCGTGAACAAGGGCCGGATCAAGCCTGAGTACAAATTGCAGGCGGGCGATATCGTCCGTGTGCCGCCTGTGCGCGTGCCTGAGCGCGACGAGCCTGTGCCATTGGCCCAGGGTCTGTTGCAGCGCCTGGAAGCCTCGATTGTCTTCGAAGACAACAAGCTGATCGTGATCAACAAGCCCTGCGGCATTGCAGTTCATGGCGGCAGTGGTCTGAATTTCGGCGTGATCGAAGCCTTTCGCCAGTTGCGCCCGGATGCCAAGGAGCTGGAACTGGTCCATCGCCTGGACCGTGACACCTCCGGCCTGTTGATGATTGCCAAGAAGCGCAGCATGTTGCGTCATCTGCACACTGCCCTGCGTGGCGATGGCGTGGACAAGCGCTACATGGCGTTGGTGCGTGGTAACTGGGCCAGCTCGATCAAGAGCGTGCGTGCGCCGCTGCAGAAAAGTAACCTGCGCTCCGGCGAGCGTATGGTCGAGGTGGACGAGGAGGGTAAGGAAGCCCTGACCCTGTTCAAGGTGCTTCGCCGTTTCGGTGACTTTGCCACCATGGTCGAGGCCAAGCCGGTCACTGGCCGCACCCACCAGATTCGTGTGCATACCCTGCATGCGGGCCACTGCATTGCTGGCGATACCAAGTACGGCGACGAGGGCTTCTCCAAGGAAATCCGCGACCTGGGCGGTAAGCGCCTGTTCCTGCATGCCTATATGCTTACGGTGCCGCTGCCCGATGGCGGCGAGCTGAAATTGCAGGCGCCGGTCGATGAGATGTGGGCCAAGACCGTGGAGCGTTTGAGTGTCGCACCTTGACTACAAGCTGCTGATCTTCGATTGGGATGGGACGCTGGCCGATTCCATTGGTCGGATTGTCGAGTCGATGCACATGGCGTCAACCCGTTCAGGCTATGAGCTATGCAGCGACCTGGCGGTTAAAGGCATCATCGGCCTGGGCTTGCCTGAGGCCATCCGCACCCTGTACCCGCAGATCGGTGACCAGGAACTGATAGCGTTCCGGCAGCACTATGCCGATCACTACATCGCTCTGGAAGCCGAGCCGTCGCCGCTGTTTGACGGCGTAAGGCAATCCTTGGCGGCGTTTCGTGCCGAGGGCTATCACTTGGCTGTTGCTACCGGTAAGGCTCGCCGTGGTTTGGATCGTGTGCTTAAGGCCCATGGTTTCGAGGATTATTTCGACATCACTCGCGCTGCGGATGAAACCGCCAGCAAGCCTCATCCTCTGATGCTGGAGCAGATCCTGGATCATTGCGGAGTGTCGCCACGCCAGGCATTGATGGTGGGTGACGCGTCCTTCGACCTGATGATGGCGCGCAATGCCGGCATGGACAGCGTGGCGGTCAGTTATGGCGCCCAGGCTGCCGAGGCGTTGCAGCAATACGAGCCGAGGCTGACGATTGATCATTTTTCTGAATTGCAGGTCTGGCTTAGCCGGGCCCAATGAGTTTTTGCTGGGGTTAATGGCATGAGTGACGAGTGGAAAGCGCCCGAAAAGGCCGAGAGCAGTGATGATAAAAGCTGGAAGCTGCTGGAGAAGACCCTCCTGGCCAGCGTCCAGGAACAGCGTCGTTCGCGGCGCTGGGGGATTTTCTTCAAGCTGCTGACCTTTGTTTACCTGCTCGGCATGCTGGCGCTGTTCAGCCCGCTGATGGACATGGAAAAAAGCGCCACCCGCGGCAGTCACTACACTGCCTTGATCGAAGTGCGTGGAGTGATTGCCGACAAGGAGCCCGCCAGTGCCGACAATATCGTCACCAGTCTGCGCGCCGCTTTCGAAGACTCCAAGGTCAAGGGCGTGATCCTGCGCATTAACAGCCCGGGCGGCAGCCCTGTGCAGTCGGGCTATGTCTATGACGAGATTCGTCGCCTGCGTGCATTGCATCCGGATACCAAGCTCTATGCGGTGATTTCTGACCTGGGTGCCTCAGGGGCCTATTACATCGCCAGTGCCGCCGACCAGATCTATGCCGATAAGGCCAGCCTGGTGGGCTCCATTGGCGTGACGGCAGCCGGTTACGGGTTTGTCGGCACCATGGAGAAGCTGGGGGTGGAGCGGCGCATCTACACCTCCGGCGAGCACAAGGCATTCCTGGATCCGTTCCAGCCGCAAAAGGCTGATGAGACCCAGTTCTGGCAGGGCGTGCTCGACACCACCCATCGCCAGTTCATTGCCAGCGTGAAGCAGGGACGTGGGGATCGATTGAAGGATAAAGACCATCCGGAGCTGTTCTCCGGGCTGGTGTGGTCGGGCGAGCAGGCATTGCCGCTGGGCTTGATCGATGGCCTGGGCAGTGCCAGTTCGGTGGCGCGGGATGTGGTTGGCGAGAAGGAGTTGGTGGACTTTACGGTTGAGGAATCGCCGTTTGACCGTTTCTCCAAGAAGCTTGGTGCCAGTGTGGCTGAGAAGCTTGCGCTGTATATGGGCTTCCAAGGCCCGACGCTACGCTGATATCTCAAGCCAGCTGTAGATCAAAATGTGGGAGGGGGCTTGCCCCCGATCGCGGTGTGTCAGCCATAGATAACTTGGCTGGTCCACCGCTATCGGGGGCAAGCCCCCTCCCACATTTGTTTTTATGGTGTTCTCAGGGGATTTGCACGCCTTCAGCGAGCAGCATATCCACCAGTCGAATCAGCGGCAGGCCGACAAGGCTGGTCGCATCCCGCCCTTCGGTGCTTTGGAACAGGCTCACGCCCAGCCCCTCGGCTTTGAAGCTGCCCGCGCAGTCGTAGGGTTGCTCGATCCGCAGGTAGCGCTCAATACGCTCTGCATCCAACTCGCGCATGTGCACGGTAAAAGGTACGCAGTCGACCTGGCAGCGCCCCGTCTCACTGTTAAGCACTGCCAACCCGGTAAGAAAGATCACCCGTTTGCCACTGGCCGCCAACAATTGCTCGCGGGCGTTTTCAAAGGTGTGGGGTTTGCCGATGATCCGGCCTTCCAGTGCTGCCACCTGATCGGAGCCTATGATCAAATGCCCTGGATGGCTGGCGGCAAGGGCGCGGGCCTTTTGTTCGGCCAGGCGCTTGACCAGCTCGGTGGCCGATTCATCCATGTGGTGGCTTTCGTCGATATCCGGTGAGCTGCAGGTGAATGGCAGGTGCAGGCGGCTCAGTAATTCCCGGCGATAAACCGAGCTGGACGCGAGTAATAAAGGCAGCATATACGTCTCCTCAAGGCAGTCGCCGATTCTAGCGACGTGACCGGCTGACGCACAGGGCTGAATTTCCTTTGACATGGCCGGGTGCATCCCTATAATGCTGCGCCTATGTTGAATGACCCGATTCCACCTCACGTTGACCCGCGCAAATTGGCTGATCGTGGCACCACCCTTCAAGGTGAAGTGCTGCTGGCCGATTTGGAGAGACTCTGCGACCCGCTTTCCGACACTGTCGGTACGGTGCAGGCTAAATTCGTTTTTGAACGAGATGAACGTAAGTCTGTGGTAATCCACAGCATTATCGACACCGAAGTCAAAATGGTTTGCCAGCGTTGTCTTGAGCTGGTCACCCTGCCGATCCACAGCGAATGCAGTTATGCTGTGGTGAAAGAGGGTGCGAATACCCAGTCGTTGCCGAAAGGTTATGACGTGCTGGAACTGGGCGAAGATCCATTGGATCTGCATGCACTGATCGAGGAGGAGCTTCTGCTCGCCTTGCCCATTGTGCCTGCTCATCATCCGGAAGAATGCCAGCAGCCGGAGGGTCTCGATGACGAGGCCGAGCCGAGCGAGGACGAGGTAACGCGGTCCAACCCGTTCAGTGTATTGGCGCAGTTAAAGCGTGACCCAAACGTTTAGGAGTTAATCAATTATGGCTGTTCAGCAGAACAAAAAATCCCGCTCCGCCCGTGACATGCGCCGTTCGCACGACGCTCTCGAGGCTAGCACCCTGTCTGTGGAAAAGACCACTGGTGAAGTTCACCTGCGTCACCACGTATCGCCAGAAGGCGTATACCGTGGCCGTAAAGTGATCGACAAGGGCGCTGACGAGTAATCACTTGTCTGCTCAAGTCATCGCGATTGACGCAATGGGCGGGGACTTCGGTCCCCGCAGCATTGTTCAGGCCTGCATTGCCAGCCTGTCTGCAACGCCCTCGCTGCACCTGACCCTCGTCGGTCAACCCTCTCTTCTTGAAGAACTGATTGCCAGCCATCCGGCGGTGGATCGCGCGCGCCTGACGATTACGCCGGCCAGTGAAACCATCAGCATGGATGAAAAGCCGGCGGCCGCCCTGCGCGGCAAACCCGATTCTTCAATGCGAGTGGCTCTGGAGCTGCTGCGTGATGGTAAGGCGCAAGCCTGTGTCAGTGCCGGCAATACCGGGGCGTTGATGGCCTTGTCGCGGCATGTGCTCAAAACCTTGCCCGGTATTGACCGGCCGGCGATGGTCGCGGCGATCCCGACGCAGAAAGGCTATTGCCAACTGCTGGACCTGGGCGCCAATGTCGATTGCAGTGCCGAGCACTTGTTGCAGTTTGCCGTGATGGGCTCAGTGGCCGCCGAAGCGCTGGGCGTGGCCCGTCCGCGGGTGGCCCTGCTGAATATCGGCACCGAGGACATCAAGGGCAATCAGCAGGTCAAGCTTGCCGCCACCTTGTTGCAAAGTGCGCGGGGCTTGAACTATATCGGCTTTGTCGAAGGTGACGGCTTGTACCGTGGCGAGGCCGATGTGGTGGTGTGTGACGGTTTTGTCGGCAACATACTGCTTAAGTCCAGCGAAGGCCTGGCGACCATGATTGCCTCGCGTATCGAGACATTGTTCAAGCGCAACCTGGCGTCGCGCATGGTGGGTGCCTTGGCGTTGCCGTTGATGCGCCGCCTGCAGGCTGATCTGGCGCCGGCTCGGCATAATGGCGCGAGCTTCCTGGGATTGCAGGGCATTGTGGTGAAAAGCCATGGCTCGGCAGGTGTCGAGGGCTTCCAAAGCGCAATTGCGCGGGCCTTGATCGAGATCCAGGAAAACCTGCCGCAACGCTTGCACGGCCGTCTTGAGGATCTGTTGCCTTAGGCGAATTGGCCCGGGAGTGCTTAAATGTGACCGGCCAGTTCAATTGACCATCCAATCTGTCAGTTTCGGTGCTCCCTCCATTCATTTTAAGATCGGGAGCGACTATTTTCGACGACCCGATCATTTAGGGGCTTGTTACATGTCTACATCCCTCGCATTCGTCTTTCCAGGGCAGGGTTCGCAGTCCCTCGGCATGTTGGCCGAGTTGGGCGCGCAATATCCGCTGATCCTGGATACCTTCAAGGAAGCTTCCGACGCCCTGGGTTACGACCTGTGGGCGCTGACCCAGCAAGGGCCGCAAGAGCTGCTCAACCAAACCGATAAAACCCAGCCGGCCATCCTGACCGCTTCGATCGCCCTGTGGCGCTTGTGGCTGGCCGAAGGCGGCGCGCGTCCGGCATTCGTCGCCGGTCACAGCCTGGGCGAATACAGTGCTCTGGTTGCAGCAGGCAGCCTCACCCTCGGTGAAGCGGTCAAGCTGGTGGAGCGTCGTGGCCAGTTGATGCAGGAGGCCGTACCGGCCGGGCAGGGCGGCATGGCTGCTATCCTTGGCCTGGAAGATGCTGACGTGATTGCTGCCTGCGCCGAAGCGGCCCAGGGCGAGGTGGTCAGCGCGGTGAACTTCAACTCCCCAGGCCAGGTGGTGATCGCTGGCGCCAAGGCGGCTGTGGAGCGTGCCATCGAAGGCTGCAAGGCCCTTGGTGCCAAGCGTGCGCTGCCATTGCCGGTGAGCGTGCCGTCCCACTGTGCGCTGATGCGCCCGGCTGCCGAGCGTTTTGCCGAGTCCATCGCGGCCATCGACTGGCAGGCGCCCCAGATCCCGTTGGTGCAAAACGTCAGTGCCGCGGTTGCACCCGACCTTGAGACCCTCAAGCGCGACCTGCTGGAGCAACTCTACAAGCCAGTGCGCTGGGTTGAATCGGTCCAGACCCTGGCCGCCAACGGCGCTACCGAACTGGTCGAGTGCGGCCCGGGCAAAGTCCTGGCGGGCCTGAACAAGCGTTGCGCCGACGGTGTGTCGACCGCCAACCTCAACACCCCTGAAGCCTTCGCTGCCGCCCGCGCGGCACTGGCCTGAATTGCGAAATTAGGAGAAGCCTGCATGAGTCTGCAAGGTAAAGTTGCACTGGTTACTGGCGCAAGCCGTGGCATTGGCCAGGCGATCGCCCTGGAACTGGGCCGTCAGGGCGCCGTTGTGATCGGCACCGCCACTTCCGCCTCGGGCGCCGAGCGTATCGCCGCGACCTTGAAGGAAAATGGCGTGCAGGGCACCGGCCTTGAGCTGAATGTGACCAGCGATGAGTCCGTGGCTGCCGTATTGGCCCAGATCACCGCACAGTTCGGCGCGCCGGCAATTCTGGTGAACAACGCCGGCATCACCCGTGACAACCTGATGATGCGCATGAAAGACGACGAGTGGTACGACGTGGTCGATACCAACCTGAACAGTCTGTTTCGCCTGTCCAAGGGCGTTTTGCGCGGCATGACCAAGGCGCGTTGGGGCCGAATTATCAATATTGGCTCCGTAGTGGGTGCCATGGGCAACGCAGGCCAAGTAAACTATGCCTCCGCCAAGGCCGGCCTGGAAGGTTTCAGCCGTGCACTGGCGCGTGAAGTCGGCTCGCGGTCGATTACGGTCAACTCGGTGGCCCCAGGGTTCATCGACACCGATATGACCCGCGAACTGCCGGAAGCACAGCGTGAAGCCTTGCTGACGCAGATTCCGCTGGGCCGTCTGGGCCAGGCCCAAGAGATCGCGAATGTGGTCACTTTCCTGGCATCCGACGGTGCGGCATACGTGACTGGGGCTACAATCCCGGTGAACGGCGGGATGTACATGAGTTAAATTGTGACGGATCGCTTCAAAAAAATGTCATACGAGCTGTCTAAAATCCGTTATAAAGCTGCAACTTAATTTATAGGCAGATGGTCGGCGGGGTACAGGGTGAAGCTTTCAGTTGAAAAGCTGAAATGGCTTTCTATACACTTACCCACTGGCCAGCTGCCTGAATTTGTCCATTAGGAGTTAAACAAGGTATGAGCACCATCGAAGAGCGCGTCAAGAAAATCGTCGCCGAGCAACTGGGCGTTAAGGAAGAAGAAGTGGTCAACACTGCTTCCTTCGTAGAAGACCTGGGTGCCGATTCCCTTGACACCGTTGAGCTGGTGATGGCTCTGGAAGAGGAATTCGAGACCGAAATCCCGGACGAAGAAGCTGAAAAAATCACTACTGTTCAAGCTGCCATCGACTACGTTACTAGCCACCAGGCGTAATAGTTTGTAGTCGTCGCTTGCTGTCAGGGAAAAACCGCACTGCTGTAACGGCGTGCGGTTTTTTCTTTAAGCGGTGATGAAAAGCAAGCTGCGAAGCGAAGTGTCGTCATTAGAAAAAGGAGAGTGCTGTGTCGCGTAGACGCGTCGTAGTCACCGGTATGGGTATGTTGTCGCCACTGGGCACGGATGTGCCAAGCAGTTGGCAGGGCATTCTGGCTGGCCGCAGTGGTATTGGTCTGATCGAACACACGGACCTTTCTGCCTATTCCACCCGTTTTGGCGGCTCGGTAAAGGGTTTCAATGTCGAGCAATACCTCTCGATCAAAGAGTCCCGCAAGCTCGACCTGTTCATTCAATACGGCCTGGCCGCCGGTTTTCAGGCAGTGCGGAATGCCGGCCTGGAAGTCACCGACGCCAACCGTGAGCGTATCGGCGTGGCCATGGGCTCGGGTATTGGCGGCTTGACCAATATTGAAGAAACCAGCCGCACGCTGCACGATTCCGGCCCTCGTCGAATTTCACCGTTCTTCGTACCGGGCTCGATCATCAATATGATTTCCGGCTTCCTGTCCATCCACCTGGGGGCACAGGGGCCTAATTACGCCATTGCGACGGCGTGCACCACCGGTACTCACTGCATCGGCATGGCGGCGCGTAATATCGCCTACGACGAGGCGGACGTGATGATCGCCGGTGGCGCCGAAATGGCCGCCTGCGGCCTGGGCATGGGCGGCTTCGGCGCGTCCCGTGCGCTGTCGACCCGCAATGACGAACCGACTCGCGCCAGCCGTCCATGGGACAAGGGCCGCGACGGCTTCGTACTGGCTGACGGTGCCGGTGCCCTGGTACTCGAAGAGTTGGAGCACGCCAAGGCGCGTGGCGCCACCATCTACGCGGAGCTGATCGGCTTTGGCATGAGCGGCGACGCCTACCACATGACCTCGCCACCGTCCGACGGTGCCGGTGCTGCGCGTTGCATCACCAACGCCCTGCGCGATGCGAAGGTCAACCCCAACCAGGTGCAGTACATCAACGCTCATGGTACTTCGACGCCGACCGGCGACCTGGCGGAAGCCGAGGCCATCAAGTCGGTGTTCGGCGAGCACGCCTACAAGTTGGCGGTCAGTTCCACCAAGTCCATGACCGGCCACCTGTTGGGCGCGGCAGGCGCGGTGGAGGCGATCTTCAGCGTGATGGCGATCAAGGATCAGGTCGCTCCGCCGACCATCAACCTGGACGAACCGGACGAAGGCTGCGACCTGAACTTCGTGCCTCACGAAGCGCAACCGATGCCGATCGACGTGGCGATTTCCAACTCGTTCGGTTTCGGTGGCACCAACGGGTCCCTGGTGTTCCGCCGGTTCGCCGAGTGATGCACAGCTGGGTCGACGGTCAACCAGCGGACTCCGTGCCCCTGAAAGATCGCGGCCTGGCGTATGGCGATGGCTTGTTCGAGACCATCGCCGTCAAGGCCGGGCAGCCGCTGTTGCTCGACCGTCACCTGCAGCGCCTGAATGAGGGCTGCAGGCGTTTGGCCTTGGTTGCCGATCACGGGTTGATTCGCAGCGAAGTGCTGGCCTATGCCGTCGCCCTCGGCGACGGTATCCTCAAGTTGATCCTTACCCGTGGCGATAGCCTGCGCGGCTATGGTCTCAATCCTGGCGCTCCGGTGCGCCGTATCTTGCAGGGCAGTGCGCCCGCGACTTATCCCCCCGCCCATGGTGTCGAAGGCATCCGCCTGTTTCCGTGCGCGACCCGCTTGGCCGAACAGCCGTTGCTGGCCGGTCTCAAGCACCTCAATCGTCTGGAGCAAGTGCTCGCACGCGCAGAGTGGCAAGATGCCGATCATGCCGAAGGCCTGATGCTGGATATGTCCGGTCGGGTTATCGAAGGCGTGTTCAGCAACCTGTTTCTGGTGCGCAACGGTTTGTTACTAACCTCTGACCTGAGCCGTTGTGGCGTGGCCGGCGTGATGCGCGCCGAGCTGCTGGCCCAGGCTCAAGCGCTGGGCATCCCGGTAGCCGTGGCCGACGTCAGTGTCGAGCAGTTGCGACAAGCCGATGAAGTCTTTGTCTGCAACAGCGTATATGGCATTTGGCCGGTGCGCGGATGCGCTGCGATGAGCTGGTCGGTTGGGCCACTCACCCGTAAACTGCAGGGTATTGTTCGCGCGCTATTGGATATTTGAGTTGATACGAAAACTGGTTTTACTGCTACAGATCAGCCTGGTCTCGGCGGCGTTGCTCGTGGGCTTTTCGGCCTGGAAGCTCGACTCTGCCCTCAAGCAGCCCTTGAAGCTGTCCCAGGAGCAGTTGCTCGACGTCCCGGCTGGCGCTACCCCTACGGGCACCTTCAATCGACTGGAAGCTGACGGTGTGCTCGACGATGCCTTCTGGCTGCGCCTGTACTGGCGCTTCAATCTCGAAGGCCAGCCACTGCACAGCGGCGAATACCGCATGAATCCCGGTCTTACCGCCGAGGGGCTGATTGGCTTGTGGCAGCGTGGCGAAGTGGTGCAGTACAGCCTGACGCTGGTGGAGGGCTGGAATTTCCGCCAGGTACGCATGGCCTTGGCCAAGCACGAAAAGATCGTGCAGACCCTTCCAGGGCTGACTGACAGTGAAGTAATGGAAAAGCTCGGCCACCCGGGTGTATTCCCCGAGGGGCGTTTCTTCCCCGACACTTATCGCTTCGTGCGCGGCATGACCGATGTCGAATTCCTGAAAAAAGCCTACGACCGCCTGGACGATGTCCTCGCCCAGGAGTGGAGCAAGCGTGCCGCCGATGCGCCGTACACTGACCCTTACCAGGCGCTGATCATGGCGTCCCTGGTGGAGAAGGAGACCGGTGTACCGCAAGAGCGTGGGCAGATCGCCGGTGTGTTTGTGCGTCGCATGAAGATCGGCATGTTGCTGCAGACCGACCCGACTGTGATCTACGGCCTGGGTGAGCGCTACAACGGCAAGTTGACCCGCGCCCACCTCAAGGAAGCCAACCCTTACAATACCTATATGATCGCCGGCCTCCCGCCGACACCCATCGCCATGGTCGGTCGCGAGGCCATTCACGCGGCGCTGAACCCGGCGCCAGGCAGTAGCCTGTATTTCGTCGCCCGTGGCGATGGCAGCCATATTTTCTCGGATAACCTGGATGCGCATAATGCCGCCGTGCGCGAGTTCCAGCTTAAGCGGCGTGCCGACTACCGCTCCAGCCCGGCGCCGGTGGTGAAACCACTGGACGACGCAGCCCCGCCCGGCGACGCACCGATCGAGCCCGCGCCGGACACCATCGTGCCGCAAAGCCCGCAATGACTCTGACTAAGGACTGCCCGTGACTGGCTTGTTTATTACCCTGGAAGGCCCGGAAGGCGCCGGCAAAAGCACGAACCGTGACTACCTGGCCGAGTGCCTGCGTGCCCAGGGCATCGAAGTGGTGCTGACCCGTGAACCGGGTGGTACGCCACTGGCCGAGCGGATTCGCGACGTCCTGTTGGCCCCGGGTGACGAGCAGATGAACCCGGACACCGAGCTGCTGCTGGTATTTGCCGCCCGTGCCCAGCACCTGGCCGAAGTGATCCTACCGGCCCTGGCACGCGGTGCCGTGGTGATCTGCGATCGTTTCACCGATTCCACCTACGCCTACCAGGGCGGTGGCCGAGGCTTGTGCCTGGAACGCATCGCTACCCTGGAAACCTTCGTGCAGGGGGATGTGCGCCCCGATCTGACCCTGCTGTTCGACCTGCCGGTGGAAGTGGGCATGGCTCGCGCCAGCGCCCGGGGGCGCCTGGATCGTTTCGAGTTGGAAGGGCAGGCATTTTTCGACGCTGTACGCAGCGCATTCCTGCAACGTGCCAAGGCTGAGCCTGCACGTTATCACCTGCTGGATGCCGCCCAGCCGCTGGCCCGGGTGCAACAGGCCATCGACGCACTGTTGCCGACACTGTTGGAGCGCACCCGTGGCTGAGTCCTACCCATGGCAGGACAGCCTCTGGCAGCAATTGGCCGGGCGCGCCCAGCACGCCCATGCCTATTTGCTGCATGGGCCGGTGGGCATCGGTAAACGCCACCTCGCCGAGCGCCTGATGGCCAGCCTGTTGTGCCAGCGTCCGGTCAATCTGCAGGCGTGCGGAGAGTGCAAATCCTGCCTGCTGCTCAAGGCTGGCAGTCACCCGGACAACTATGTGCTGGAACCCGAGGAAGCGGACAAGGCGATCAAGGTCGACCAGGTGCGTGATCTGGTCAGCTTCGTGGTGCAGACCGCGCAGATGGGCGGGCGCAAAGTGGTGCTGATCGAGCCGGTCGAGGCGATGAACATCAACGCGGCCAACGCCTTGCTCAAAAGCCTCGAAGAACCCTCCGGCGATACCGTGCTGCTGCTGGTGAGCCACCAGTCCAGCCGTTTGTTGCCGACTATTCGCAGCCGCTGCGTGCAGCAGGCCTGCCCATTGCCGAGCGAGGCCATGAGCCTGCAATGGCTGGCGCAGGCATTGCCGGAATGCACCGCAGAAGAGCGCGTCGAATTGCTGACCCTGGCGGCCGGTTCGCCCTTGGCGGCAGTCAAGCTGCAGGCCCAAGGCGTGCGTGAGCAGCGGGGGTTGGTCGTGGATGGCGTGAAGAAGCTGCTCAAGCAGGAACTGTCCGCCACGCAACTGGCCGAAGGCGCCTGGAAGGATATCCCCCTGTTGCTGTTGTTCGACTGGTTCTGCGACTGGTCCAGCCTGATCCTGCGCTACCAGCTGACCCAGGATGAAAACGGCCTGGGCCTGGCGGATATGCGCAAGGTCGTGCAATACCTGGCGCAGAAAAGTGCCCAGGACAAAGTGCTGAACATCCAGGACTGGATTCTTGCCCAGCGCCAGAAGGTACTCGGCAAGGCCAACCTCAACCGCGTGCTGTTGCTCGAAGCGCTGCTGGTGCAGTGGGTCGGCCTGCTCGGTCGGCGTTAATTTCCGTGGCCGACGGGTGTATCGTTGGCCAGACCCTTTTCGTGACTTAAAGCCCTGACTCCCTATGCTCGTAGATTCCCATTGCCACCTTGATCGTCTCGACCTTGCCCAGCACAGCGGTTCCCTCGACGCCGCCCTTGAAGCTGCCCGTCAGCGTGGGGTAGGCCACTTCCTATGTATCGGTGTCAGCGCTGAGAACGCCGCCGACGTCAAGGCACTTGCTGAGCGCTACACGGACGTGGATTGCTCTGTGGGTATCCACCCGCTGGACCTCAAGCCCGGCGAAGCCCCGGCCCTCGATTGGCTACTGGGCGAACTCAACCACCCACGGGTGGTAGCCATCGGTGAGACCGGCCTGGATTACCACTACGAACCCGAAGCCGCCGAGTTACAGCAGGCTTCGTTCCGCCTGCACCTGCAAGCTGCCCAGCAGACCGGCAAGCCGGTGATCGTCCACACCCGTGGCGCCCGGGCCGATACCTTGACGCTGCTGCGTGAAGCCGCGCTGCCACAGGCCGGTGTACTGCATTGTTTTACTGAAGACTGGGACATGGCCAAAGCCGCCCTGGACCTGGGGTTCTATATTTCCCTGTCGGGTATCGTCACCTTCCGCAACGCCGACGCCCTGCGTGACGTAGCTCGCCAGGTGCCAGCCGATCGCTTGCTGGTGGAAACGGATTCGCCCTACCTGGCGCCTATCCCCCATCGCGGCAAGCCGAATCTGCCGGAATATGTGCGTGACGTGGCCGATTACCTGGCAATGCTGCGTGGCGAGTCCTACGAGCATTTTGCCGAGCAGACTACCGAGAACTTCAAGCGCCTGTTTCCGCTGGCCCATGTAGCAGTTGGATAAACGCTCGAATCCCAGGCAAAAAAAACCCGGGTTCTGGGGGGGGGAATCCGGGCTAAGACCATTAGGAGTAAAACAAGGGCACACAGTCCGTCGGTACCCAGGTCGACGCGTCACTTGGGGGAGATGTCGCGCCGACAGTTGAAGTATTGATCACTATCCCATTCAGTCCAGTCGGATCTGATCGTTTTTTAAACAGATTTGGAATACGTCCGCTTCTCTTGAGTTCTCATTGCGCAGGTGGGCAGGTTCAGGTGATACGTATTATTTCTGACTGATAGAGGGAGAATCGTTGGCGCATTGAAAGTTATGTGCCTGGCGGGTTCACATAGACATTGCCCAACGACCGTTCAGTCGGGATAATCCCTCGCATCGGGTAAATCGTATCGCCACGTATCTATGGCCCTGCGCAACCCTCCCTATTCCGACCTCTGCAGACCTCTTCCTCATGCACAAAGAACCCCGTAAGGTCCGTGAGTTTCGCCGCCGTGAGCAGGAAATTCTCGACACCGCACTCAAGTTATTCCTCGACCAGGGCGAAGACAGTGTCACCGTCGAGATGATTGCGGATGCCGTGGGTATCGGCAAAGGCACGATCTACAAGCATTTCAAATCCAAGGCCGAGATCTATCTGCGCCTGATGCTCGATTACGAGCGTGACTTGAACGAGCTGCTGCACTCGGCCGACGTCGACAAAGACAAGGAAGCCCTGTCCCGCGCTTACTTCGAGTTCCGCATGCGTGACCCGCAGCGCTACCGCCTGTTCGACCGCCTGGAAGAGAAGGTGGTCAAAGGTCACCAGGTGCCGGAAATGGTCGAGGAGCTGCACAAGATCCGCGCCTCGAACTTCGAACGCCTGACGCTGCTGATCAAGGGCCGTATCAATGAAGGCAAGCTCGAAGACGTGCCGCCGTATTTCCACTATTGCGCCGCCTGGGCCTTGGTGCATGGCGCTGTAGCGCTGTACCACTCGCCGTTCTGGAGCAATGTGCTGGAAGACCAGGAAGGCTTCTTCCAGTTCCTGATGGACATCGGCGTGCGCATGGGTAACAAGCGCAAGCACAGCACTGACCTGCCAGGCGCTGAAAAGGGTGAAGAAACCCCGGCTACGTAAGTCATTTGCCAATGATTTACTGCCAGGTGCAGTACCCCAGGAATATACTCAGGCAAGGATCTTGCTAAAAGCTGATTTATAAGTCAGCTTTTAGTGTGCCCGAATTATCCGCTGCCGGAGTGATCCATGATCGTTGATCGTCAAGGCAGGCGTTTTCGCAATTTGCGAATCAGCCTGACCTCAGCCTGCAATTACGCGTGTACCTATTGCGTGCCAAATGGCAAGCGGCTGGTGGCTGCCCAGGACGAACTCTCGGCCGAGGCCATGGCCCGGGGCGTGGCTTACCTGATCGAAGCCGCCGGTATCGAGCGCTTGCGCATTACCGGCGGTGAACCGCTGGTCAGCCCCAAGCTGGAAGCCTTCATGGGCGCGGTAGGGCAGATGGGCCTCAGCGACATCAGCCTGACCACCAACGGCCAACTGTTGGCGCGCAAGCTGCCGTTGCTGGTGACCGCCGGCATTCGGCGCATCAATGTCTCCCTTGATACCCTGGATGCCGACGCCTTCCGCAGCATCGCCCGTGGCGGCGACCTGGCCACCGTGCTCGATGGCATGGACCAGGCCAGCGCCGCCGGGATCAAGATCAAGGTCAATATGGTGCCGTTGCGCGGCCAGAACCTGGACCAGGTAATGCCCCTGCTTGATTACTGCCTGGAGCGAGGCTACGAGCTGCGCTTTATCGAACTGATGCGTATGGGCCACTTGGCGAAAGACTCCAACGCGTTCCTGCAACAGTTCGTCAGCTTGCAACAACTGCTCAGCCTGATCGGCGAACACCACGAATACCTGCAGGCCAATGCACCCGTCGACGCCACGGCCGTGCGCTACGAAGTGCCGGGCAAGGGCTTCTTCGGCGTGATCGCCAACGAAAGCGTACCGTTTTGCCGCACCTGTTCGCGGTTGCGCTTGTCCTCCACCGGTTGGTTGCACGGGTGCTTGTCCTCGAGCAACCGTCATTACGTCGGTGATTTGTTGGACCAGCCGCGCCACCAGGCATTGCCGGCCCTGCAGGGTTTGCTGATGAAGGCCCTGGGCGACAAACAGGAAGTAGCTTTTTCTGGCGGCGCGACGGTCATGAAGATCATCGGCGGCTAATGTAGATCTTCCGAGTTCACACAAATGAATGTTGGGGCTTGCTCGCACATTTGATTTGAGGCGCTGCTCAATGGCGCGGATTCTGCATCTCACGCCCATTCGCCGGTTTTCCGTCACCGGCTTCTGGAGGATTAGGATGCGTAGTCTGGTTTTGCTGCTGGTGTCGTTGACCCTGGGCGGTTGCATGACCGTCAGCGATATGGCCGAAGGCACCCGCTATCAGATGAGCGACGCCGGCTTGCTCGACCATAGCGACACCCGGCGTACCGCCTCGGTGCGCATACAGCCGGATTCTTTTGTGTTCATCGCCCAGGGCGCCTTCGTACCGCCGGGCAGCGCATATCCGCGGCCTAACGTCGTAGCCGAGGAGGCGTTCAACGGCTTCGTCGAATATTTCCCGATGGTGCGTCGTGCGCGCCAACCGGAAGGTCTTGAACAGGCCATGGCCGAAGCCCGCGAGGCGGGTGCCCACTACTTGCTGTATTGCCGTTTTGCGGCAGCCGATGACCGTATCGGCAACGCCGACGAGTGGACTGACCAGCAAGCCCTTGACCGCCTGGGACTGGACAGCGGCGTGATCCAAGTCATGTTGATCGAGACCAGCACCCAGTATTTGATTGATACTGCACGTATTCGCAGTCGTGGCGGTTTACTGACGTTCCACGACACATCGCCACAAGATCTGATTGCCCGTCCCCTGGCGCAATACGCCCGAGGCTTGTTGGGCATGAGCAATCAGTAGACCTGAGGAGAACCCCATGACCGATTCCGCCAAGGCCAATGATCTATTGGCCCAGTTGCCCAAGGGCAAGGGTCCGGCACCGGTACATCTGTGGAACCCGGATTTCTGCGGCAACATCGACATGCGCATTGCCCGTGACGGCACTTGGTTCTATCAGGGCACACCGATCGGGCGTAAGCCGATGGTCAAATTGTTCTCCAACATCATTCGCCGCGACGGCGATGAGTATTTTCTGGTGACTCCGGTGGAAAAAGTCGGCATCACCGTCGATGACGCACCTTTTGTCGCCGTCACCCTGGACGTGCAAGGGCAGGGCGAAAGCCAGGTATTGTGCTTCACCACCAACGTCGACGAGCAGGTCGAGGCCGGCCTTGAACACCCGCTGCGGGTTGAGATCGATCCTGTTACTCAGGAACCTGCGCCCTATCTGCGCGTGCGCACCAATCTTGAAGCCCTTGTGCATCGCAACGCGTTTTACCAATTGGTGGAGCTGGCCGTGAGCCGTCCGATCAATGGTCAAAACTGGCTTGGGGTATGGAGCAGCGGGGTGTTTTTCCCTATCGGCCTGGAACCTTGAAGGCGTTTTTTCCTACTTCCTAAGATAATTCCCTTGCTGTAAATGGCCGCTTTCGGTTATCAATTTGTACATGATTAGACATGTCCGATTTGATAAGAAAAAACGCGTCGTCGACGAGCTCATCCGTCGTATCGAGGGTGGAGTAATGGCCGACGGTTTCCTGTTGCCGGGAGAGCACCAATTGGCCGAGGAGTTTGCTGTCAGCCGTGGCACGCTGCGCGAAGCCCTGGCCGAACTCAAACGCCGCAGCTACATCGCCACCCAGAGCGGCGTCGGTTCCATCGTCACCTTTGACGGCATGGTGCTCGACCAGCGCAGCGGTTGGGCCCAGGCCTTGGCTGATACGGGTGCCCGGGTGAGTACCGACATCCTGCGCTTCGAAGCGGTGAGCCGTCCTGACCTGTTCAGCCGTTTCGGCACTGATCAATTTATTGCCCTGGACCGCCGCCGGCGTAAGGGCAATGGTACTGCCGTGTCTTTGGAGCGCTCCTTGATGCCTGCTTCTGGTGGCCTGGAAAGCCTGCCCCGTACCGGGTTGATCGATAATTCCCTGACCATCACCCTGGCTGCCTACGGCTATGTGGGCGCCGAGGGCGATCAATGGATCGGTGCCGAGCCCTTGAGTGATGAAGACGCTGACTTGCTCGGCCGGCCCGTCGGCACGGTATTCCTCAAGGCCTCGCGCACTACCTACGACCGTCGCGAGCGTTTTATGGAGCATGTCGAAAGCGTGCTCGACCCCTTGCATTTTCGTCTGCACCTGCAGTTTGGAGATTCAAAATGAGCCGGGAAAATCGCGCCCTCGGCGCCTTTTACGGCCTCGCCCTGGGCGACGCCTTGGGCATGCCCACCCAGTCCTTGAGCCGAGAGCAGGTACAAAAGCGCTTCGGCGCCATCACTGCGCTGGAAGATGCGGACGCCGACCAGCCCATTGCGCCGAACATGCCCGCCGGTTCCATCACCGATGACACCGAGCAAGCCATCCTCGTTGCTGAGCTGCTGGTGGACGGTCAAGGCCGGATCGAACCTGCCGTGCTTGCCCAGCGCCTGATCGACTGGGAAGCGGGGATGCGCGCCAAGGGTTCCCAGGACTTGCTCGGGCCGTCGACCAAGCGCGCCATCGACATGATCCTCGCCGGTCACACCCCGGAGGAATCCGGGCGCTACGGCACCACCAACGGCGCTGCCATGCGCATCACCCCGGTGGGCATTGCCACCGATATCAGCGATCCGGCACGGTTTATCCAGGCGGTGATCCAGGCCTGCCAGGTCACCCATAACACCTGCCTGGGCATCTCCAGCGCCGCAGCCGTGGCGGCGGTGGTCTCGGCCGGTATCGACGGCGTGGACCTGGGCGAAGCCCTGAACATCGGCATTCAGATTGCCCAGCAGGCCGAAAACCATGGTTATTGGATTGCCGGCGGACGCATCTCTACGCGCATCAGTTGGGCCCGCACCCTGAGCGTCGGCAGTGGCGACAAAGCTCTGTTTGCAGACCTGCTCTATGAGTTGATCGGCACTTCGGTTGCCTCACAAGAGTCGGTGGTGGTGTCGTTTGCCCTGGCGCAGCAAGTGGCCTGCGGCGACATGAGTGCCTTCGAAGCCCTGTGCCTGGCTGCCAGCCTGGGAGGTGATACTGACACGATCGCCGCCATGCTCGGCGCCATGCTGGGAGCGTGCCTGGGCATGCAGTGTTGGCCTGAGGCATTGATCGAGCAGGTCCGGAAGGTCAATGGCCTGGACTTGCAGCCGTTAGTCCGTGGGTTACTCGCATTGAGGTAACGCCACAGATCACACATTTGATCGCATCGAGTCATGACGACCGTGTAAAGGTTCACATTGCGCATCTGCCACAACCATAACAATACAGGCACCTGGAGTTCCCCTTCATGAGCAGTACCTCTTCCGGCCAAAGCGCCGGGCAATTGGAAACACGCGGCATCGAACCGGTCCCCGAAGGCGAATGCAATGGTCATCCGTTGCAATTGTTCTGGGTGTGGTTCGCTGCCAATATCAGCATTCTCGGCTTGCCACTCGGCGCGACGCTTGTGGCGTTTCGTGGCCTGGCCATCTGGCAGGCGATCATCGTCGCGATTCTCGGCGCAGCCGGCTCCTTCGCGGTAGTGGGCATCATCTCCATCGCCGGCCGCCGTGGTCGCGCGCCGAGCCTGACCTTGTCCCGTGCCATCTTCGGCGTGCGCGGCAATATCGGCCCGACGCTGGTGTCCTTGATGTCACGCCTGGGCTGGGAAACTGTCAACACCACCACTGCAGCCTTTGTGTTGCTGTCGTTGTGCTCGATCCTGTTCGGTTCTGCGGTCGAGGCGAAAAGCGCGCCAGTGCTTACGCTGATCTTCATTGCCATCTTCGTGCTGCTGACCCTGGCTGTGTCCGGCCTCGGCCATGCCACCTTGCTGGTGATCCAGAAGTGGGCCACTTATGTATTCGGCGCCTTGAATATCCTGGTGGGCGGCTTTCTCTGCGCCACCATCGACTGGAGTGCAGTGTTCAATGCTACCCCGGCGCCATTGAGCGCGATGATCATTGGTGTGGGCACCATGGCCGCGGGCACGGGTATCGGTTGGGCCAATGCCGGTGCCGACATGTCGCGTTACCAGCACCGCAGCGTCAAGGCCGTGCGCCTGGTGGCTTCTGCCGCGTTTGGTGCGGGGATTCCGCTGGTGTTGCTGATCACCCTGGGCGGCCTGCTGTCGGTAGGTAACAATGACCTGGCGTCAGCCACCGACCCGATCATCGCGATCCGCGACATGCTGCCGACCTGGATGGCCGTGCCGTACCTGATCACTGCGTTCGGTGGTCTGTTGCTGTCGAACAACCTGTCGGTGTATTCGGCCGGTCTGACCACTCTGACCCTGGGCTTGAAGGTCAAGCGTGTGCATGCGGTGATCGTCGATATCGTGGCGATCTTCGCAGGTTCCATCTACTTCATGCTGATCGCCGACAGTTTCTACGGACCGTTCATCACCTTCATTTCGCTGCTGGCGGTGCCGATCACGGCATGGGTCGGGATCTTTGTGGTCGACCTGATTCACCGTCACTACTACAGCCCCACAGATCTGCTGGATGTCAGTCCGAGCAGCGCCTACTGGTACCGCGGCGGCGTGGAATGGCGGGCGTTTGGCGCCTGGGCGGTGGCCATTGTGCTGGGGTTCAGCTTCACCACCATCGGTACTACCGCCGACAACATCTGGTTTGCCGGGCCGTTGTCCGACTCCTGGCTGGGCCATAACGGCCTGGGCTGGATCGTCACGTTCCTGATGGCGGGCGGAATTTATGCGGTACTGGGCGGCGCGGCTGACCGTCGTCCGGCTTTGGTAGAGAGCCCTAATGTCTAGATTGCTGCACACCGGCCAGGTCATCGTCGATCTGGTCATGGCCCTTGATACGCTGCCGGCAACTGGCGGCGACGTGTTGGCAAAGTCCGCCAGTTTCGAAGCTGGTGGTGGTTTTAACGTCATGGCTGCCGCTCGACGCAATGGCTTGCCGGTGGTTTACCTGGGCCGCCACGGCAACGGGCGCTTCGGTGACCTGGCGCGCGCGGCGATGCAGGCCGAGGACATTGAGATGGCCTTGGCGGCCAGCAGCGACAAAGACACCGGCCTGTGTGTGTCCCTGACCGAAGCCAGCACCGAGCGCACATTCATTTCCCATATCGGCGTCGAGGGCGAGCTGAGTGCCGAGGACCTGGTCCGGATCGCGCCGCATGCCGATGACTATGTGTACGTCAGTGGTTACAGCTTGCTCCTTGAGGGCAAGGCACAGCCGTTGATTGACTGGCTGCTGGCATTGCCACGGGAGATCGTGGTGGTGTTCGATCCGGGACCGCTGGTCAAGGCGCCGGACTCAGCGTTGATGCGTGGGTTGCTGCCGCGTATTGATATCTGGACCAGCAATGGCCCGGAAGCCCTGGCGTTTACCGGGGCGACGGATATCGCCGCCGCGTTGCCAGAACTGAATCGATACCTGCCTGCACAAACGCTGCTCGTAGTACGCGATGGGCCGAATGGCTGCTGGGTAGGGCGCAGGGATGAGATTGAACATGTGCCCGGTTTCAAGGTGCAGGCGGTGGACAGCAATGGTGCGGGGGATGCGCACGCAGGGGTGTTTATTGCGGGCCTGGCGACGGGGTTGAAGCCGGCTGAAGCAGCGCGCCGGGCGAATGCGGCGGCGGCATTGGCCGTGACGCGTTGGGGGCCGGCTACCTGTCCAGGCGCAGCCGAAGTTGATGCACTAGTTTCCAGACAAACATAAATGAGTGAGGGGGCTTGCCCTAATGCCAGTCAGTTAAGCGGTCATCGCCTTCTGTAGAAGCGAGCTTGCTCGCGAAAAACGTCAACGATAACGCGTGTTTGCTGAATGAACGCGGCGCCTGTAAGTTTTTCGCGAGCAAGCTCGCTCCTACAAAAAAGCCTTAACTGACTGGCATTAGGGCTTGCCCCCGATAGCCGAGCGTCAGTCAATACATCTGTTGACTGGTCCACTGCAATCGGGGGCAAGCCCCCTCCCACATTTTGATGGGTGTTCAGCCTGCTTTTTTCAGCGCTTGGATCAACTCATCCTTGCGCATGGTCGACCGTCCAGGGATATTCTTGGCCCGCGCTTCTTTCATCAGGCTTTCCTTGGTTTGCGTACCCAGCGAGGCGCGGCTGCTGCGCGGGTGTCCTTCACGGCTGGCCGCCGCACGTTTGGACGACTCATGCCGATCCTCGGCTTTCTTCGCCGGGGCCTTGCGCCGGCCCGAACCACCGGCTTTTTCACCGCCGCCAGACTGCTTGTTGACGGTGGCCCAGGCACGGGCTTCGGCTTCTTCCTTGGATAATCCCTTGTGCTCATAACTGTCTTCGATATGAGCGGCCTTGCGTTTCTGTTCGGTGGTGTATTTGGCTTTGCTTCCACGAGGCATCGCTAAAACTCCTTCTGGCCCCTGTTGCCGGGGGCCAGACCAAAAATGGATTACTGAGGGGCTGCACCGTCCAGCTTGCGCGCCTCATCCACACCCGAGGCAGTCAGCTTGATCGGCAGGTTCAACGAGTATTCACCGGCGTCATCAGTGGTCACATGCCCATCCTTGATCAGTCCGCGGTCCTGCAGAAACGCCAAGACACTGGCCACCTCCTTTTCACCGCGGTAATTGTCCAGCACCTCCTTGCCCAAGCCTTGCGGATGGGCGTGCAGCAGACGGGTGAGGACTTCTTTTTCAAGGTTTCTATCGACGTTCATGTGTACCTCTTCACTGGGAAATGATCGGGTGTCGGTCGTGCTATGGGTGTCTCAAGGCGCGGGTTGTTTCGGTGCACCAGGGACGTTCGAGTCATCCCCTTTGTTGATCTTCGGCTCATTGGCGCCAGGGCCCATCTTACCGTTGCCGACGGCAGCCGGTGCCTGGCGCTGGGTGTCGTTGCCCTTGGTGCGTGGGTCCGCGCCGTTGTCGATGATCGCGCCACCGTTGGTATCAAGGCCGGTGCCCATTGAATCCTGGGACTCCTGGGTGGCGGGGCTGGGCGGGCTGCCGACTGGATCAGTCTTGCCGGTAGATGATGTAGCGGCGAACGCGCCCAGGGAGGCGGCGGACAACAGGCCGGCGAGGGCGAGGGCAGACAATTTGGAATTTTTCATGAGGGTGTCTCCATATGATTAATGTCCTTACCCTGTATTGGTCCCCCCTCATTCGGTGATCGTGCCTTGATGTCGACGAACGGTATCAATTCGCCTGTATCCGTTTTATGTGCCCAAACGCTACGCCCTATCAGGCGCACTGTGGCGATCGCCCAATTGAGTGCGGCAATAACCAGTATGCTCAGCATCATTGTCCAAAGGCCGTAATCGACAATGATCTTGCCCGCGAGCCAGGGAAACCCGAAGACGCCGACAAAGTACGCCATGCTGAACAGCAATAACGCCTGGGACGTGGTGCCACTGGGTGCCTCATTGGCCACCAGCCCATTGATCACCGAATACGTCAGGCCATACCCGACCCCCAAAATAGCGGCGGCCAGTAAATAGCTGAGGTTGCCGCTTACACCAAATGCAAACAGCGCGATGGCGCCGAGCATTATCCCGGACAACACGCAGGCAGCCTGGTAGGCGTCGCGCTTGACCACAAATCCGGCGATCAGCAGACGGCTGCTGATCGCCGCCGTAAGGAAACCTGCAAAGAACAGTGAGTAGTCCAGCCCATGGGCAGCGGCGTAGCTGGTCTGGAACGATGACAGCCCACCAAACACGCAACCCCCCAGGCCGACCATCAGGATGGCGAACGCCGCTTTGGACGACAGTACGCGGCGGCTAGCGAACCAGGAGATCTTCGACGCCGGCACATTCGCATGCCCCTTGAGCAGGGGGCCCATGCGCCAGAACATCACCACGCCGGCAAGGCTGGCCAGCCCGGCGATATAGAACGCGGCCGTCACGGGCAGGTCCAGCGCAGTGGCGGCGCGCCCCAGCAAAGGGCCGGAGCCGATTCCGCTCAACATGCTGCCCGACAGCAGGGCGAAATACCTGGCGCGCTGGCAGGGTTCCACCAGCAGCGTCACGATGATCGGGCCCAGGGTATAAAACACGCCCCAGCCCAGACCCAGGGACAACCCGAACACCATCAAGCCCTGGCCGAACCCAGGCGCTACGGCGAACCCCAGGCAGGCCACCACCAGCAATACGCCGGTGCTCGCAATCGCTCGCGCCGCGCCCAACGCATCCGCCAAGTGCCCGGAAAGAAGCACCGCCACAAAGGTGCTGAGCATTGCGGTGGCGATGACGCTGCCGGCGTCATGCTCGTTGCCGCCGCGTGAGTGAATCAGCAACGACAGCAAAAAAGTTGAACCGTAGGAGAGCGACAGCAGGAAACTGGCGAGGCAGAACAGTGCGAAAGTCTTTGAGCCTACGGGAGAAGTGGCGTGCATAAGCAGGACCTGATCATTGGATTTATGCCGACTGTTTACCATGGGCGCCCGTCGGGAGTGTTCTGTGTTTGCCGGTGCTGGCATCCCTGCGCGGCGGAGTAAGACACGCTCCTGAGCATGAAATTGCGCTGCAATCGGTCACTGAACGGCCTTAGTATGTGAACTTTGAATTTACCCAAGGCTTGCCCATGACCATCGAGATTCGCCCCGCCGTGCCCAGCGATGCTGCGCAGATCCTGACCTTTATCACCGAGCTGGCCGAGTACGAGAAAGCCCGGCATGAGGTGATCGCTAGCGTGGTGGATATCGAACGCAGCCTGTTCAGCGAAGGTGCCACGGCCCATGGCCTGATGTGTCTGCGCGACGGCCTGCCGATTGGTTTTGCGGTGTTCTTTTTCAGCTATTCCACCTGGCTGGGCAGCAACTGCCTGTACCTCGAAGACCTCTATATCAACCCGGAACAACGTGGCGGTGGGGCAGGCAAGAAGTTGCTGCGCCACTTGGCCAAGATCGCCTGCGACAACGGTTGCGGTCGCTTTGAGTGGAGCGTACTGGACTGGAATGAGCCTGCGATTGCCTTCTATAAGTCCATCGGCGCCCAGCCGCAGGAAGAGTGGGTGCGCTACCGCATGGAAGGTGATGCGCTGAGGGATTTTGCCCAAGGTTGACGGTCTTCAGAACCGGCTATGAATGGCCGGTTTATTTTGCGATTGCTCACAATATGGGATTGAAATTTATATATTGAGATATTTCAAGATCTAGGTTTATAGTCGCCTGCATCAGCACTCACTATCAAAAAATAAAACAGGTGAAGCGATGCAGGCACAACCGTTGTCACTACCCGCGGTGCCCGAGCCGACTTACGGCGAGCGTTTGAAGAACAAGGTAGTGATAGTCACCGGCGCTGCCCAAGGCATTGGCGAAGCGATTGTCGCCTGCTTCCAGGCCCAGCAGGCGCGCTTGGTGATTGCCGATATCCAGGGCGAAAAAATCGAGAAGATCGCCGCCCATTGGCGCGAACGCGGTGCGCAGATCCATGCCCAACCTGTCGATATCACTTCCAAGGATCAATGGCAGGCGCTGGTCAACCTGGCCATCGAGCGCTTCGGCCGCGTGGATGTGCTGGTCAACTGCGCCGGGGTCAATGTGTTCCGCGACCCCTTGGAGATGACCGACGAAGACTGGCGCCGCTGCTTTGCCATCGATCTTGACGGCGCCTGGTACGGCTGCCGCTCGGTGTTGCCGCACATGCTCGAGCAGGGCATCGGCAACATCATCAATATTGCCTCCACCCATTCCAGCCACATCATTCCCGGGTGCTTTCCCTATCCCGTCGCCAAGCATGGCTTGCTCGGCCTTACCCGCGCCCTGGGCATCGAATATGCGTCCAAGGGTATCCGCGTGAATGCCATCGCCCCGGGTTATATCGAAACCCAGCTCAATGTCGATTACTGGAACGGTTTCCCCGACCCTCACGCCGAGCGCCAGCGAGCGTTCGATCTGCACCCGCCCAAGCGCATCGGCCAGCCCATCGAGGTGGCGATGACTGCGCTGTTCCTGGCGACCGACGAGGCGCCCTTTATCAATGCCACCTGCCTGATGATCGATGGCGGGCGGTCGGTGATGTACCACGACTAACAAAGCGTTTTCCAATAACAAGAAGGAGGTGGTTCATGTTCAAGAAGGCACTCGGGGCTATGGCACTGGCGTTGGCTTTCAGCGGCGTTGTATCGGCTGAAGAAGTAAAGATCGGCTTCCTGGTCAAGCAGGCCGAAGAACCCTGGTTTCAAACCGAATGGGCCTTCGCCGAAAAAGCCGGCAAGGAACACGGTTTCACCGTGATCAAGATCGCCGTGCCCGACGGCGAGAAAACCCTCTCGGCCATCGACAGCCTGGCCGCCAACGGCGCCAAGGGTTTTGTGATCTGCCCGCCGGACGTGTCCCTGGGCCCGGCCATCGTCGCCAAGGCCAAGGTCAATGACCTGAAAGTGATGGCCGTGGATGACCGCTTCGTCGACGCCAAGGGCAACTTCATGGAGGACGTGCCGTACCTGGGCATGGCCGCCTTCGAAGTGGGTCAGAAGCAGGGCGCCGCCATGGCCGCCGAGGCGAAGAAACGCGGTTGGGACTGGAAGGACACCTATGCGGTGATCAACACCTTCAACGAGCTCGACACCGGTAAAAAGCGCACCGACGGCTCGATCAAATCCCTGGAAGAAGCCGGCATTCCCAAGGATCACATCCTCACCGCCGCGCTTAAAACCCTCGACGTTCCCGGCAGCATGGACGCCACCAACTCGGCCCTGGTCAAGCTGCCCAGTGGCGCGAAAAACCTGATCATCGGCGGCATGAACGACAACACCGTGCTCGGCGGCGTGCGCGCCACTGAAAGCGCCGGCTTCAAGGCGGCCAACGTGATTGGCATCGGCATCAATGGCACCGATGCCATCGGCGAATTGAAGAAAGCCGACAGCGGTTTCTTCGGCTCCATGCTGCCGAGCCCGCATATCGAGGGCTACAACACCGCGCTGGCGATGTACGAATGGGTCACCAAAGGCAAGGAACCTGCTAAGTACACCGCCATGGACGAAGTCACCCTGATCACCCGCGAAAACTTCCAGGAAGAACTGACCAAGATCGGGCTGTGGAAATGACCGCTGCGGCCCTGCGTTTCGACGCGATCGGCAAAACCTTTCCCGGGGTCAAGGCGCTGGATGGCATCAGCTTCACCGCCCACCCGGGGCAGGTGCATGCCTTGATGGGCGAGAACGGTGCGGGCAAGTCGACGCTGCTGAAGATCCTCGGCGGCGCCTACATCCCCAGCAGCGGCAGCGTGCAGATCGGCGCGCAGGTCATGGCGTTCAAAAATGCCGCCGACAGCATCGCCAGCGGCGTCGCGGTGATCCACCAGGAACTGCACCTGGTGCCGGAAATGAGCGTCGCCGAGAACCTGTTCCTCGGGCACCTGCCGACGCGCCTGGGCGTGGTCAATCGCGGCTTGCTGCGCCAGCAGGCGCTGGCGTGCCTCAAGGGCCTGGCCGATGAGATCGACCCCGACGAGAAGCTCGGGCGCCTGTCCCTGGGCCAGCGCCAACTGGTGGAAATCGCCAAGGCGCTGTCCCGTGGTGCCAACGTGATCGCCTTCGATGAGCCCACCAGCAGCTTGTCGGCGCGGGAAATCGACCGGCTGATGGCGATCATCGCGCGCCTGCGGGATGAGGGCAAAGTGGTGCTTTACGTGTCGCACCGCATGGAAGAGGTGTTCCGTATCTGCGACGCGGTGACGGTGTTCAAGGACGGTCGCTATGTGCGCACCTTCGAAGACATGAGCAGCCTGACCCACGATCAGTTGGTGACCTGCATGGTCGGCCGCGATATCCAGGACATCTACGACTACCGCGCGCGGGAGCAGGGCGAGGTGGCGCTCAAGGTCGACGGCCTGCTCGGCCCGGGGCTGCGTGAGCCGATCAGTTTCCAGGTGCGCAAGGGCGAAATCCTGGGCCTGTTCGGGCTGGTGGGCGCGGGGCGCACCGAGCTGTTTCGTTTGCTCAGTGGCCTGGAGCGCGCCAGCGCCGGCAGCCTGGCGCTGTGCGGGCAAGCGCTGCAGTTGCGTTCACCCCGCGACGCCATCGCCGCCGGCATCTTGCTGTGCCCGGAGGACCGCAAGAAAGAAGGCATCATCCCACTGGCCAGCGTTGCCGAAAACATCAACATCAGTGCCCGCGCGGCGCATTCCACCTTTGGCTGGCTACTGCGCGACGGCTGGGAAAAAGGCAACGCCGACCGGCAGATCCAGGCGATGCGGGTCAAAACCCCGAACGCCGCGCAGAAGATCATGTACCTGTCCGGCGGTAACCAACAGAAGGCCATTCTTGGTCGCTGGCTGTCGATGCCGATGAAGGTGCTGCTGCTGGACGAACCCACCCGTGGCATCGATATCGGCGCCAAGTCAGAGATCTACCAGATCATCCATAACCTGGCGGCCAGCGGCATTGCGGTGATCGTGGTGTCCAGCGACCTGATGGAAGTGATGGGCATTTCCGACCGTATCCTGGTCATGAGCGAAGGCGCCCTGGCCGGTGAATTGCCCCGCGAGCGGGCGGATGAAGCACGACTGCTGCAACTGGCACTCCCGCGTTCGCGGGCTTGAAGAATAAGAGGTGTGGGTATGTCTCAGGCAAAAACTGCAAAGGGCTTCTGGCCGGCGTTCAACCAGCGCAAATTTCTCGATGACTGGGTGATGCTGTTGGCGGCGTTGGGCATCTTTGTGCTCAGCGCAGTGTTTATTGATAACTTCCTGTCGCCGCTGAACATGCGTGGCCTGGGCCTGGCGATTTCCACCGTGGGCATTGCCGCGTGCACCATGCTGTTCTGTTTGGCGTCGGGGCATTTTGATTTGTCGGTGGGCTCGGTGATCGCCTGCGCCGGCGTAGTGGCGGGGATTGTGATCCGTGACACCGACAGTGTGGCGCTTGGCGTGTCGGCGGCCCTGGGCATGGGCCTGGTGGTGGGGCTGATCAACGGCATCGTGATTGCCAAGCTGCGCATCAATGCACTGATTGCGACGCTGGCGACCATGCAGATCGTACGCGGCCTGGCCTACATCTTCTCCAACGGCAAGGCGGTGGGGGTGATGGATGAGCGCTTCTTCGTGTTTGGCAACGGCCAACTGCTGGGCGTGCCGGTGCCGATCATCATCACCGTGCTGTGCTTTATATTCTTCGGCTGGCTGCTCAACTACACCAGCTATGGGCGTAACACCATGGCCATCGGCGGCAACCAGGAAGCCGCGCTGCTGGCCGGGGTGAATGTCGACCGCACCAAGATCATCATCTTTGCCGTGCACGGTTTGATCGGCGCGCTGGCCGGGGTGATCCTCGCCTCGCGCATGACCTCCGGCCAACCGATGATCGGCCAGGGCTTCGAGCTGACGGTGATTTCGGCGTGCGTACTGGGCGGGGTATCGCTGAGCGGCGGCATCGGCATGATCCGCCACGTGATCGCTGGGGTGCTGATCCTGGCGATCATCGAGAACGCGATGAACCTGAAGAACATCGACACGTTTTACCAGTATGTGATCCGCGGCTCGATCCTGCTGCTGGCGGTCATCATCGACCGCATGAAACAACGCTGAGTTATTCCAGGTGAGGACTCAATGTGGGAGGGGGCTTGCTCCCGATAGCGGTGTATCAGATAGAAAATCTGTAACTGACCCACCGCTATCGGGAGCAAGTCGAATCGTCGCACCGCCCCTCCCACATTGGATCTCCTGTGTTCAGGAGGGCGGTATTTGCCATAATGCCCCCGCTTTTTTATTTATAGGCCCGGATATGCAGGAAAACGCCCACACCCCCGTCAAAGACGCCGCCCCCACCGGCACCCAGACCCTGCTGCGTGGCCTGGGCGTGGTGCAAGCGGTGGCGGCCGGTGCGCGGGATCTGAAAGAGATCGCCCGGCGCATCGGCACCACCCGCAGCACCACGCACCGCCTGGCCAGTTGCCTGGTGGATGAGCGTTACCTGCGCGTGGTGCCGCAGGTCGGGTACCTGCTGGGTCCGAAGCTGATCGAGTTGGGGTTCCAGGCCCGCGAAGAGCTGCCATTGGTGAACCTGGCGGTGCCGTATCTGGACGAGCTGTCGGCCTTGACGGGCGACACCATCCATCTGGCGATCCGTGAATACGACGACGTGCTTTACCTGCACAAGAACCCCGGTCGCAACGGACCGGAAATGCGCTCACGGGTCGGCCATCGCATGCCGCTGGCGCGTACCGGCATCGGCAAGGCGTTGTTATTGGATGATTCGCCGCAGGAGTGGCAGCGCCTCTACGAAGTCAGCTTGCCGGCGGCAGGCAAAAACCTGCAATGGCCGCAGCACCCGGAGCAATCCTGGGCGCAATTCGAGCAGCGCATGGGTGAATATGTGGCGGGCGGTTATGCTTTCGATCTGGAAGACAACGAGCCGTCGATCCGCTGTGTGGCCGCACCGGTGCGTGATGCCAGCGGGCGGATAGTCGCCGGCATCAGCATCGCCAGTACCGTGCCCTACATGCCGCTGGAGAAAATGGCCGAGCTGATCCCTGTGATCAAGCAGGTCGCAGCCCGGCTGTCAGCGGAGTTGGGCGCGAAAGCCTGATCAGGCTTTCAGGCTCGCCATGTCGATGACAAAGCGGTACTTCACGTCACCCGCGATCATGCGTGCGTAAGCCTCGTTGATCTGACGGATGTCGAGCATTTCGATGTCGCAGGTGATGTTGTGCTCGGCGCAGAAATCCAGGACTTCCTGGGTTTCGGCAATACCGCCGATCAGCGAACCGGCCAGCACTTTACGGCCCAGCACCAGCTTGGCGGCATTGACGGGCGGGTCCACCGGTTCGATCAGGCCTACCAGGATATGCACACCGTCAAAGCGCAGTACATCGAGGTAGGGGTTCAGGTCGTGTTGCACCGGAATGGTGTCGAGCAGGAAGTCGAAGTGCGCGGCCGCGGCTTTCATCTGCTCGGCGTCGGTGGACACGATCACATGATCGGCGCCTTGGCGACGGCCTTCCTCGGCCTTGCTCGCGGAGCGGGTGAACAGCGTCACTTCGGCGCCCATGGCCTTGGCGAACTTGATACCCATGTGGCCCAGGCCACCCATGCCGAGAATCCCGACTTTGTCGCCAGCCTTCACACCGTAGTGTTTGAGCGGCGAGTAGGTGGTGATGCCTGCGCACAGGATCGGCGCGGCGCTGGCCAGGTCGAGCTTGGCCGGGATCTTCACCACGAAATGTTCGCTGACCACGATGCTGTCGGAGTAACCACCCATGGTGTTGCTGCCGTCCACACGGTCCGGGGTGGCGTAGGTCATGGTCGGGCCTTCGAGGCAGTATTGCTCGAGGTCTGACTGGCAGGCTTCGCAGTGGCGACACGAATCGACCATGCAGCCGACGCCGACCAGGTCGCCGACTTTATGTGCGGTCACGTTGGCGCCGACAGCGGTGACCTTGCCAACAATCTCATGGCCCGGCATCAGCGGGTAAACGGCGATGCCCCACTCGTTGCGTGCCTGGTGGATGTCGGAATGGCAGACGCCGCAGTAGAGGATCTCGATGGCCACGTCATCTACGCGCGGGCTGCGGCGTTCAAACGACATGGGGGCGAGGGGAGTGGTGGCCGACTGGGCGGCGTAACCGATGGCGGTGTACATGCTAAACCTCGCTAAAGCTTGGACTGGTGAGGCGGCGCATTCTGCGCGCCGGCCCTGGACGCGAACATGGCAAATGCTCCGAGTCTCATGCCTATTCGTCCGGGACTGGCATTGCTTTGGATGTATTCGCCGTCAGACCTGCGATGATGTTCTCATCCCTTGTTCACGAAGTTTTTTGCCATGTTGTTGACCCGCCATCTCGACGCCAACGCCACGCTGGTGTCCCTGATTGAGGGGCTTGCGCCCCGCGACGGTTTCTCCCCGACTTACCTGCCGGGTGTGCAGGTGCTGCGTGCCAGTTGCGACGTGGCGCGGGGGCCGCAGATTTATGAGCCAAGCCTGATGTTCGTGGCCCAAGGCAGCAAGGTCGCCTACCTTGGCCCGAGAACGCTGGAGTATGGTGCCGGGCATTATCTGGTCCAGGCGATGCCGGTGCCGTTCGAATGCGAAACCTTTGCCATGGCGCCTGGCGCGCCGTTGTTAGGCGTGACGGTGGGTATCGATCGGGTGGTGCTGGGGGAGTTGGTCATTGCCATGGGCATGCAGGGCGGACCACCGCCGACGGCGCAGACATTGGAGTCGATGAGTTCGGTGGTGCTGGACGACGCTATGCGCGGGTGTGTCGAGCGACTGTTGCAGTGTCTGCACGATCCGCTGGAAAGCCGGATCATGGGCCCGGCGCGGGTGCGCGAATTGTTGTTCACCGCGTTGCGTGGGCCACAGGCGGATGTGCTGCGTGCGCTGGTGGAACAGCAGGGGCAGTTTTCGCGAATCGCCACGTCATTGAACCACCTGCATGCCCATTACGCCGAGCCGCTGAATATTGAGACGTTGGCCGGTTATGCCCATATGAGTGCCTCGACCTTTCATGAGCATTTCAAGCGTTGCACCTTGTTGTCGCCGGTGCAGTACCTCAAGCGCCTGCGGTTGTTGAAAGCCCAGCAGTTGCTGCTGGTAGAGGGGATGAGTGTGGCGCAGGCGGCGCATAGCGTGGGGTATCAGAGCACGTCGCAGTTCAGTCGCGAGTACAAGCGCTATTTCCTGCGTAACCCTGGTGAAGAGCGGGCCGCCTGACACCCCACTGTAGGCGCGAGCTTGCTCGCGAAAAACTAATAGACGCCACATTCATTCAGACAGTACGCGTTATCGTTGACGTTTTTCGCGAGCAAGCTCGCTCCTACATGTTGATCGATGCCGCCCACAAAAAAGGCCCCCATCTCGGGAGCCTTTTTTGGTTAAGCGAACGACTTACATATTCGGGTAAGTCGGCCCACCCGCACCTTCCGGTGTCACCCAGATGATGTTCTGCGAAGGGTCCTTGATGTCACAGGTCTTGCAGTGCACGCAGTTCTGGGCGTTGATCTGGAAGCGCTTCTCGCCGTCTTCCTTGGTGATCACTTCATACACGCCGGCCGGGCAGTAGCGCTGCGCCGGTTCATCGTAGAGCGGCAGGTTGGTGCCGATCGGGATGCTCGGGTCTTTCAACTTCAAGTGGCAAGGCTGCTCTTCTTCGTGGTTGGTACCGGAGATGAACACTGAGCTCAGTTTGTCGAAGCTCAGCTTGCCGTCGGGTTTGGGGTAGTCGATTTTCTTGCAGTCTTTGGCCAGCTTGAGGCAGGCGTAGTCCGGCTTGGTGTCGTGCAGGGTGAACGGCATCTTGCCGCCGAGGATGTTCTGGTCGAACCAGTTGAAGCCGGCGCCGATGATCGGGCCGAACTTGTGCATCGCCGGGCCGAAGTTACGGGTGGCGAACAATTCCTCATACAGCCAGCTGGCTTTGAAGCCATCGACATACGCAGTCAGCTCGTCACCGCCCTCGGATTCGGCGAACAGGCGATCAGCAACCGCATCGGCGGCGAGCATGCCGGACTTCATCGCAGTGTGGCTGCCCTTGATCTTGGCGAAGTTCAGGGTGCCGAGGTCGCAGCCGATCAGCGCGCCGCCCTTGAAGACCATCTTGGGCAGCGAGTTCAGGCCACCTTTGCAGATGGCGCGGGCGCCGTAGCTGACGCGCTTGCCGCCTTCCAGGTACTGGGCCAGTACCGGGTGGTGCTTGAGGCGCTGGAACTCGTCGAAGGGCGACAGGAAGGTATTGCTGTAGGACAGGTCGACAATCAGGCCGACCACCACCTGGTTGTTTTCCAGGTGATAGAGGAACGAACCGCCGGTGTTCTCGGCGCTCATGATGTCCAGCGGCCAACCGGCGGTGTGCACCACCAGGCCTGGCTGGTGCTTGGCCGGGTCGATTTCCCAGATTTCCTTCAGGCCGATACCGTAGTGCTGGGCGTCGGCGTCGCTGTCCAGGTTGAAGCGCTGGATCAACTGCTTGCCGATATGGCCACGGCAACCTTCGGCAAACAGCGTGTACTTGCCACGCAATTCCATGCCCGGGGTGTATACGCCTTCTTTGGGCTTGCCTTCGCGGTCGACGCCGAGGTCACCGGTGATGATCCCGCGCACCACGCCGTTCTCGTCGAACAGCGCCTCCTGAGCGGCGAAGCCTGGGTAGACTTCCACGCCCAGGTTCTCGGCCTGCTGGGCCAGCCAGCGGCACAGGTTGCCCAGGGAAATGATGTAGTTGCCTTCGTTGTGCATGGTCTTGGGCACAAAGAAGTCGGGAACCTTGGTGGAGGTATCGCTGCTGCGCAGTACATAGATGTCGTCACGCACCACCGGGGTGTTGAGCGGGGCGCCGAGCTCTTTCCAGTCCGGGAACAGTTCGTTCAGGGCCCGGGGTTCGAACACGGCACCGGAGAGGATGTGGGCGCCGACTTCGGAGCCTTTCTCGACCACGCAGACGCTGATTTCCTTACCGGCTTCGGCGGCCTTCTGCTTCAGGCGGCAGGCGGCAGACAGGCCAGCCGGGCCAGCGCCGACGATGACCACGTCGAATTCCATGTATTCGCGTTCCACAGGCTATCTCCTACTCAAGGCTCAACAGGCTTTTTTTTCTAATGGGTGGAGGTTCGGCGGGGTTCTGCTCAACGGCAGCACCCACCTGTCTCTCTAGGTGGCGCATTATATATAGACCACTGGCAGCGTCCAATACAAACGTTTGTTTGAATTGCCCGCAGCCTAGGTAAATCAAAGCAACGGGGCTTATGACTGACCATTTTGCCGTATTGACCAGAATAGGCGTTCCGGTCAAGATACGGTCGGTTTTGCGCTTCCCGTAGGCAGACTGCAGGTTTCAAGAGCACGTCCAAAGGCCGGCCCAAGGTAAAAATGTGACGCGCCCCCGAACAATGGGGCGCAGTTTACACGCCGCGATAAAGAATGACCTCTCAGTCACCACTGACGAACGGTCGTCACTTCCCGTGTGCAAGGCCACTGCCGAAGTCTTTGGAGGTGCCCTTGTGTGCCGATGAGCATCAACCGCCAGGTTCGCCTAGGCGACTTTCTTTTCACCGGAGAGTAACGAGGAATCCATGAAGGTTCTTGTAGCTGTCAAACGCGTTGTCGATTACAACGTGAAAGTTCGCGTCAAGGCGGACAATTCCGGCGTCGACCTTGCTAACGTCAAGATGTCGATGAACCCTTTCTGCGAAATCGCTGTGGAAGAAGCCGTACGCCTGAAAGAGAAAGGTGTTGCGACTGAAATCGTCGTGGTGTCCATCGGTCCGACCACTGCCCAAGAGCAGCTGCGTACCGCTTTGGCCCTGGGCGCCGACCGCGCAATCCTGGTCGAATCCGCCGAAGAACTGACCTCCCTGGCGGTTGCCAAGCTGCTCAAGGCCGTTGTCGACAAGGAACAGCCTCAGTTGGTGATCCTCGGCAAACAAGCCATCGACAGCGACAACAACCAGACGGGCCAGATGCTGGCCGCACTGACCGGTTACGGCCAGGGCACCTTCGCTTCGAAAGTCGAAGTGAACGGCGACAGCGTCGCGGTGACCCGTGAAATCGACGGCGGCGCGCAGACGGTTTCCCTGAAACTGCCGGCCATCGTCACCACCGACCTGCGTTTGAACGAGCCGCGCTATGCGTCCCTGCCAAACATCATGAAAGCCAAGAAGAAGCCTCTTGAAGTGCTGACTCCTGATGCTTTGGGCGTTTCCACCGCCTCCACCAACAAGACCGTCAAGGTTGAAGCGCCGGCAGCACGCAGCGCGGGCATCAAGGTCAAGTCGGTGGCTGAACTGGTCGAGAAACTGAAAAACGAAGCGAAGGTGATCTGATCATGACTATCCTCGTAATCGCCGAACACGATAACAAGGTGCTGGCCCCGGCCACCCTCAACACCGTGGCTGCCGCTGCGAAAATCGGTGGTGATATCCACGTATTGGTTGCTGGCCAGGGCGCTGGCGCCGTGGCTGAAGCCGCTGCGAAAATCGCGGGCGTGAGCAAAGTCCTGAACGCTGACAATGCCGCCTACGCGCATCAGTTGCCAGAAAACGTTGCGCCGCTGGTTGCAGAGCTGGGCGCTGGCTACAGCCACATCCTGGCTGCCGCCACCTCCAACGGCAAAAACATCCTGCCACGGGTTGCCGCGCAGCTGGACGTTGACCAGATCTCCGAGATCATCTCGGTAGAAAGCGCCGATACTTTCAAGCGCCCGATCTACGCTGGTAACGCCATCGCCACCGTACAGTCCAACGCTGCGGTCAAAGTCATCACCGTGCGCGCCACCGGTTTCGATCCGGTTGCCGCCGAAGGTGGTTCGGCCGCCGTTGAAGCCGTCTCCGCTGCCCACGACGCTGGCACGTCCAGCTTTGTTGGCGAAGAGTTGGCCAAGTCGGATCGCCCTGAGCTGACGGCTGCCAAGATCGTCGTTTCCGGCGGCCGCGGCATGCAGAACGGTGACAACTTCAAGCACCTGTACGCCCTGGCCGATAAGCTGGGCGCTGCGGTCGGCGCTTCCCGCGCAGCCGTCGACGCAGGCTTCGTACCCAACGACATGCAGGTCGGCCAGACCGGCAAGATCGTTGCGCCACAGCTGTACATCGCCGTCGGTATCTCCGGCGCGATCCAGCACTTGGCCGGTATGAAGGACTCCAAGGTGATCGTTGCGATCAACAAGGACGAAGAAGCGCCGATCTTCCAGGTTGCCGATTACGGCCTGGTGGCGGACTTGTTCGAAGCCGTACCTGAGTTGGAGAAGCTGGTCTAATCCAGCCGCTTCACTTATAAAGAGCCCGGTCTTGTGACCGGGCTTTTTTATTCCCTGTAGGAGCGAGCTTGCTCGCGAAAAACTCCCAGGCGATGCATTTATTCAGAAAGCACGCGTTATCGTTGACGTTTTTCGCGAGCAAGCTCGCTCCTACCAAGAACTTTACGAAGGAACATGCCATGGAGCTGCGCCCCTGGACTGTACTGCTGGGCCTTGTGCTGCTGCCGAGCCTGTCACTGGCCGCCGGCAAGTGCGAGCGCCTGGTGATCACCGGCAGCCCGGATGCACCACCTTTGTTGTGGCGTGATCCCCAGGACCCGACGCATCTGATCGGCGCTACCGCCGAGGTGCTGCAACAAGTGGGCAAAGAGCTCGGGCTGAAAATCGACCTGCTCTACGGCGGCAAACGCTCCCTGGCCCTGGATGAAGCGCGCAGCGGGCGCATGGACATCCTCGCCGACGCGCCGTTGAACCTCGGTGAACTGGACAACTTCGACTACATCCATCCGGCGTTGATGCAGACCGATTACCTGGTCTGGACACGCAAGGATTCCCCCCTGGCCTACACCACAGTGGCGGACCTGCACGGCCACAAAGGCGCGGTATCGGAACGCGCCCGCTTGAGCGCTGAATTCGAAGCCTTCGCCGGCCAGCAGCTCAGCCTGCAACGCCTGCCCAATCTGACGCCGGCATTCCAGAAATTGTTGCTGGGTGAGGTGGATTACGTGCTGGCCGGGCGCTATTCCGGCATGGCCATGGCCCAGACCTTGGGCATGAATAACGATCTGGTCGCCCATGAGATGCCTGTCGATCAGCCCGGCTTGTACCTGGCGATTTCCCACAACTCGGCGTGCAATGATCCATGGCTGCGCGGACAGTTGGCGAAAAAGATGACAGAATTGCCCGCGTCCGGTGTCGCGCAAGCCGCGCTGCAGCGCAATCTGGAGCGCTGGAAGGCGCAACTGCAACAGCCTGTCGGCACCCCAACACAGTAGGGATTTACAGTGATTTTTCGACCTCTTTTCGCGGCCCTCTCCGTCGTCGCTCTGGCGGGATGTGCAACCGATCCTGCGCCGAATGAACAAATGCGCCTGACCCAGCAAGCCTTGGAGCAAGCCACCGCGGTCGGGGTCAACGCCGACGAATCGCCCGAGCTGAAACTGGCCGAAGAAAAATTCGCCAGGGCCAAGGCCAACATGGCCGACCAATCCTACAAGCGCGCGCGTATGCGGTCCGAACAGGCTGAGCTGGATGCGCGTCTCGCCGAGGCTAAAGTGCTCACCGCCAAGAGCCAGGAACAATTGAACGTGCTCAATACCCGCATCACCCGCTTGCGTAAGCAGCTGCAGTTGGGAGACGCGCAATGAGCCCGATGATCCGTGGTTTGGGCTGCGTGTTGCTGCTGGGCAGTGCGGCATTGGGCGGTTGCGCCAGCCAACCCAGCAGCGAGCAGGCGTTGCAACAGGCCGGCGATGACTTCCAGAAGGTCAAGGAGGACGCCAACGTGCTGCGCTTCGCCCCCAAGGATGTGATCCGCGCCGGCGAATCCCTGGCCCGTGCCGATCGCTTGTCCAGCTACTGGGGCAGCGGCGCCGATGTGGTGCATTACGCCTATCTGAGCCAGCGCTACAGCGCCATCGCCCGTGAACACACCGAGCAAGGCCTCAACGCAGAACGCGGCACCCAACTCGAATTGGAACGCCAGCGCCTGCAACTGGCCCTGCGCGAAAACAAACTGGCCAGCGTGCAGCAACAGGGCAAGTGGGTTGAAGCACAAATTGCCAGCCTCACCACCCAGACCGACCGTGGCCTGGTGATGACGCTGGGAGATGTGCTGTTCGACACCGGCGAAGCGGAACTGGCCAACTCGGCCAATCGCACGGTGTTGAAGATCGTGCAGTTCCTGCAACTCAACCCCAAGCGTCGGGTGCGCGTCGAGGGTTACACCGACAACACCGGGGGCGAGCAGGAAAACCTCAAGCTGTCCCGCGACCGTGCCCAATCGGTGGCGGACCTGTTGATGGACCTGGGTATCGATGACAAGCGTATCGAGGTCCAGGGTTATGGCGATCAGTATCCGGTAGAAGCCAACGCCTCCGAACGAGGCCGCGCACAGAATCGCCGGGTGGAAATCGTATTCTCCGACGAGAAAGGCCAACTGGGCGCCGCTCGCTGAGCGCCAGGCTGCGATTTAATGTGGGAGGGGGCTTGCTCCCGATAGCGGTAGTTCAGTTGCAACATCTTTGACTGATACACCGTCATCGGGAGCAAGCCCCCTCCCATATTTTGTCAGGCGTACTCCCTTTACAGTTTTTGCTGTCACTCCCTCCCGCGCTCGACTATCGTGACAACTGTCCCCGTACACTTCTAAACTGTGCTGGTATGTTTCACACAAAAATAAAATACCCGTGAAATCGAGTGCTGCGTCATGACCAATCTGTTGCTTTACCAGCGTATTGCCCAGCAACTGGCTGAGGACATCCGACGCGGTGTCTACCAACCGGGGGAGCGCGTGCCATCGGTGCGCAAAATGAGTTCCCAGCTCAATGTGAGCCATGCCACGGTTCTGCAGGCCTATGCCAACCTGGAAGACCAGGGGCTGATCCGGGCGCGGCCGCAGTCGGGCTATTACGTGCACCAGACGCCCGCACTCACGGCGCCGACGCCAGACATCGCACGGGTCGAGCGTCCAGGCTTGGTCACCCGCAGCAGCATCATCCAGCAGGTATTGGTCGAATCGCGCCGTGAAGGGGTGTTCCCCTTGGGCGCTGCGGTGCCGAGTGTCGATTACCTACCGGTACGGGCGCTGCATCAGCAGTTGGCCAAGGTCACACGGTTCCAGAGCCCACGTGCCTTCAGCTATATGTTCAGCCCCGGCTTTGAACCGCTGCGTCGCCAGGTGGCGATCCGCATGCGCGATGCCGGTGTGGTGGTAGACCCTTCCGAGGTAGTGATCACCCACGGCTGCGTCGATGCGTTGCAGATGTCCTTGCGTGTACTCACGCGGCCTGGCGACCTGATCGCCGCCGAATCACCGACTTACTACGGCTTATTGCAACTCGCCGATTTGCTCGGCCTGAAAGTCATCGAGATCCCCAGCGACCCAGCCACGGGCATGAGCCTGGAAGCCCTGCAGCTGGCCGCCAACCAGTGGTCGATCAAGGCGCTGGTGCTCACCACGCGCCTGAGCAACCCCCTGGGTGGCACCATGCCCGAGGAGCGCCAGAAACAACTGCTGCGCCTGGCGTCGGATTTCGATATCCAGATCGTCGAGGACGATATCTACGGCGAGCTGATGTTCGAACTGGGTCGCACCAAGGCTCTGAAAGCCTACGACCGCCTTGACCGGGTCATCTACTGCTCGAGTTTTTCCAAGACCTTGTCCCCGGGGGTGCGTATCGGCTGGATGATCGCCGGCAAGTACCAGCAGGAGATCCAGCGCCTGCAGATGTTCAGTACCCACTCAGCATGCAGTGTCACCCAGATGGGGGTCGCGGCCTACCTGGAAAACGGTGGCTACGACCGCCACCTGCGCTATATCCGCCAGGAATACCGCAAGAACCTCAGCGCCTTCCAACTGGCGGTGCAGCAATATTTCCCCGAGGGCACCCAGATGACCCGTCCAACCGGCGGCTTTATCCTGTGGGTCAGTTTGCCGGGTCGGGTCAATACCCAGGAACTGCACGTGCGTGCCTTGCAACAGGGCATCAGTATTGCGCCAGGGCTGATCTTCAGTAATACGGAACAGTTCAACCACTGTATTCGCCTCAACTGCGGTACCCCCTGGAACCGCGAGGCAGAGCGGGCGTTGATGACCTTGGGCATGCTGGCCAGCCAGTTGTGCCAGGAGACCGGGGCGGTTTTTTGAGGCGTGCAAAGGGGACAACACTGATCTGCGCCCTTGTCATGTCGCCCACAACAAGCGAGCATATGGCCTTCTGCCGTTAACGCTGCTGGCGATATGACTTCTATTTTTCGCGTTACCCTGGTGATTGGCCTGTTGAGCCTGTGCAATGTCAGCACTGTGCTGGCGGAGCCGGTGGCGGATGGCAAGCCGGCAGTCAGTTCTGAACAGAAGACCTCAGCGAAGAAACCAGCTCCCGCGAAAAAAGCCCCCGCCACGCAGAAAAAAACCGCAACGACCAAAAAGCGCGCGCCTGTTGCGAGCAAGTCCAAGTCGGCCCGTGAAGTCGCCAAGACTAAATTGCCACCGGCACAGTTGGACCTTTCGCTGCCTTCGGACATGGTCAGGCTGTTGCAGCCGATCGGCACCATGCCCAAGCCCAAGAGCGTGCCCTTGCTGCCGCCGATGTTTGGCGAAAAGCCCACCGACAACAGTGCGTTCCAGATCAACGGCCGCTTGCTCAGCAATGAGATGAAGCTGCAACTGCGCAACGATGAGCGCCGTGATGTTGAAGGCGCCGCGCTGGATTTTGAATTCAAGCAGTAAACTATGCCGCTATGCGTGACCCAGGTTGCCGACCATCTGTCGCAGACTGGTCGGTCACTTTTGTTTTGTGCGAAAAACCCCTGTTGGACCATTTTAAAACGGCTGTTTAAGGGCGTACTCTAGCCCGGCCATCCCTATTGAGTCGTCGAGGACCTGCTGGTCATGAAATGCCGTGAAGGCTGTGGCGCATGCTGCATCGCCCCCTCCATCAGTTCGCCGCTGCCCGGAATGCCCCAGGGCAAGCCAGCAGGTGTTCGCTGCCTGCACCTGTCGGTCGGACAACTGTGCCAGCTGTTCGGCCTGCCTGAACGGCCGGCGGTGTGCAGTGATTTTAAGGCTGATATCGAGGTCTGTGGCAATGACCAGGCCGATGCAATTCGCTTGATCGGCTGGTGGGAGCAGATGACGGCGGCTTGATGGGCTTTACTATTGGAACTTCAACAATAAGGAATACAACAATGGGTTCGCTGAAACGACTGGCCGTGTTGTTCGGTTTTACGCTGCTGTTTGCTGCTACTGCCCAGGCTGAGGATTGGCAAGTGGCCAAGGACGAAGACGGTATCAAGGTGTCCCTGAGCGAAGTTGCCGGCTCCAAGTACAAAGCGTATCGCGGCGTGACCGTGATCAAGGCGCCTGTGGCCAAGATCGTTGCATTGCAGGAAGACGTGGCGGGTGCCTGCGCGTGGATTCACGAGTGCAAATCCCAGAAACTGGTCGACAAGAAAGGCGATGAGGCCTGGACCTACACGCAATTCAAGGCACCCTTTCCGGTGAGTGATCGTGACTCGTATACTCATGTCACAACCGCTAAAAACGCCGATGGTAGCGTAACCCGCACCTTGCAGGGCGTGCCTACCTACAAGCCGGAAGAAAAAGGCTATGTGCGGGTCGCCCAGGTCGAAGGCTTCTGGAAACTGGTGCCCAAAGGCGCCAATGAGACCGAAGTGACTTACCAAGTGCACACCGAGCCGGGCGGCAGCGTGCCGTCGTGGTTGGCCAACAAATTTGTGGTGGAAGCGCCGTTCAATACCCTGAAGGCCCTCAAGGAGCGCGCTGAAAAATAAGCCCAACTGATCCGGTGCCTCCTGCCTTGGGTGGAACGTTTGGCAAAGCCTCAAGGTCCAGATAGATGTAAGCCCACACATGGGTTTTATCGAGGAGGCACCGATGCCGAAGTGGAATGTTTCTTTCATCAATGACCGTGGCGAGCCGGTAGTCGAGCAATTCGACTGCGAGCATGAGCCGACGCTGGAAGAAGCCGCACAGATGGTGCGGGTGCGTGTGTCACCGGTGTTGGAAAAGCTGGACCTTAACGATCTTGCCGATCGTGTTCCCGATCCCACGGTCAAGAGCCTGCATGATCAAAATGGTATCAAGGACCTCAAAGTCGAACCCGCGGCCTGAACATTTTCTCTAAACCCTTCTTCAAGCACCTCTGGTGGAGGTGGTAGCTTCGCGCTACTCTGCAATCGAGATCAGCGAATGAATCGCTAAGGTCTGGTCTTGTCAGCTACATGCTTGTTTTCCAGCGGTGTTGTTCCTGCCGTAGTACTCGCGCCAGTAGGGCGCGAGCTTCGGGAAGCACGGAAAGTCTATCCATCATTTGAGGAGCACTTTTCATGAGCACAGCCTATCAAGAAGACATCAGTACCAACGTCCTGCGCCGCATGAAAGAAGGCGGTTTCGATTTCTCGCGTTTTCACCCCATTGAGTTCTACGCCATTTTTCCGGATGAGGAACGGGCGCGCAGGGCTGCGGGTCGATTTCGTGGCGAATCCCTGAATGCCCAGGTCAGCGCGCGCGACGATGGCGCCTGGTATCTGGAACTGAGCAAAATCATGTTTGCAACCTACGACGGCATAGGAGACTTCGAGCAAGACTTCGAGGCGGTGGTCGAGCCCCTGGGTGGGATCATCGAAGGATGGGGCGTCAAGCAGGAGGTGCGTGGGTTACCCATGTAGTTGGTGTTTATGAGCAGCGCAGCGTATCGGCTGACCTTTGGGTCGGCCGATTTTGTTTGGGGCTTCGGCAGGAGCGCTGGTTTCGTTGCACGCAAAAAAAAGCCACCCCAATAGGGTGGCGGAAAGGGAAGCTCGAGGGAGCAGATCAGTACACGAAGTAACACAGTACCGCTTGCACAAAGGGTTTCGCTGTAGGACATGTCCTGTTCAGCCGATGGAGGTGATTATCCGCAGCGCTGGCCGGGCAGTGAAATCAACTCTGGCTATGCTATCGATAGGCAAGTGCCGCGTTGCAATGACGCGTGCGACGTGCACTGGGGACGTTCTACGCACCGGGATGGTGCGAAGAATCCGCCTGAGTTATTCAAATCATTGATTTTTAAGTGTTTATGCCGCTGGCACGGGCCTTGCGAAGGTTCTCGCGTCCGGGTGACAAGGAGTACGGCATGATCCGCACTTATTACGATGAAATGTACGATGGGGCAGGGCAGGTGCGTCCTCATTACCGCGAGTTCGCCCGCTGGCTGGCCGACACCCCCACGGAATTGCTGGCCCAGCGTCGGCGCGAAGCCGATTTGCTGTTCCACCGGGCCGGGATCACCTTCACCCTCTATGGGGATGAGCTGGGCACTGAGCGCCTGATTCCCTTCGATACCATTCCGCGCAGTATTCCGGCCAGTGAATGGCGGGTTGTCGAGCGCGGCTGTATCCAACGGGTCAAGGCACTGAACATGTTCCTCGCCGACCTGTACCACGACCAACGCATTATCAAGGCCGGCATTATTCCCGCCGAGCAGGTACTGGCCAATGAGCAGTATCAGTTGGCAATGCAGGGCCTGGACTTGCACCGTGATTTGTATTCCCATATTTCCGGGGTCGACCTCGTGCGCGATGGTGACGGCACCTACTACGTACTGGAAGACAACCTGCGCACGCCCAGTGGCGTCAGCTACATGCTCGAAGATCGCAAGATGATGATGCGCCTGTTCCCGGAACTGTTTGCGGCCCAGCGCATCGCGCCCATCGACCACTACCCCAACCTGTTGCTCGATACCCTCAAAAGCGCCAGCCCCCTGGATAACCCCAGCGTGGTGGTGCTGACCCCGGGGCGCTTCAACAGCGCGTTCTTCGAGCATGCGTTTCTTGCCCGGGAAATGGGCGTGGAACTGGTGGAAGGGGCGGACCTGTTCGTACGCGACGACCGTGTATTCATGCGCACCACCGATGGCCCAAAAGCCGTGGATGTGATTTACCGCCGCCTCGATGATGCCTTCCTCGACCCGTTGGCCTTCAACCCGGACTCCATGCTCGGCGTGCCCGGCCTGCTTGCGGCCTATCGTTGCGCTAATGTGGTGCTGGCCAATGCCATCGGCACGGGAGTGGCGGACGACAAGTCGGTTTACCCGTTCGTCCCTGAAATGATTCGCTTCTACTTGGATGAAGAGCCGATCCTGCAGAACGTTCCGACCTTTCAATGCCGTAATCCCGACGAATTGTCCCACGTACTGGCCCACCTGCCCGAGTTGGTGGTCAAGGAAACCCAGGGCTCCGGCGGCTATGGCATGTTGGTTGGCCCCGCGTCCACGGCGGCGGAAATCGAAGCTTTTCGCGCGCGCATCAAGGCTAAGCCCCACGCCTATATCGCGCAGCCGACCCTGTGTTTATCCACCTGCCCGACCTTCGTCGAAAACGGCATCGCCCCACGGCATATCGACCTGCGCCCGTTCGTGCTGTCCGGCAAGGAAACCCGCGTGGTGCCCGGCGGCCTGACCCGCGTGGCCCTGCGCGAAGGGTCGCTGGTGGTCAACTCGTCCCAGGGCGGCGGCACTAAAGACACCTGGGTGGTCGAGGACTGATGCCATGTTGAGTAGAACTGCCTCGGATTTGTACTGGATGTCGCGCTACCTGGAACGTGCCGAAAACCTCGCACGCATGCTCGACGTCAGCTATTCACTGTCGTTGATGCCCCAGGATGGGCGCGGCGACGGCCTGCACGAACTGGCCATGCCGTTGTTGATCACCGGCACCCTGGAGGATTACCACGAGCGCCACGGCCAATTGCATGCCGAGCGCCTGCTGCACTTTTTCGCACTGGATGCTGCCAACCCGGCCAGTATCTACAGTTGTCTGGGCGCTGCGCGGGCCAGCGCCCATGCAGTACGTGGGCGAATCACCGCTGACATGTGGGAAAACATCAACGCCACCTGGCTGGACATTCGCGATATCGCCCAACAGGGGTTGAGCCGCTACGGCATGAGCCGGTTTTGTGAGTGGGTCAAGGAGCGCTCCCATCTGTTCCGCGGCGCCACCTACGGCACCATCATGCGTAACGATGCCTTCCGCTTTATCCGCCTGGGCATTTTCATAGAGCGCGCCGATAACACCCTGCGCCTGCTGGACGCGCGCTACGAAATGGCCGGCGACCAGGCTGCGGCGGTCAGCGATGGCACGGCTCACGCGTACTACCAATGGAGTGCGTTGCTGCGTGCGTTGTCGTCATTCGAGGCCTACACCGAGATTTATCGTGATGCGCCGGGTTCCAGGCAAGTGGCTGAGCTGCTGCTGTTACGCGCCGATGTCCCGCGTTCACTAAGGGCGTGCAGTGAGGAGATTGCCCAGATCCTCGCCAGCCTGCCCGGTCTCAACGGCCGCCCGGCCCAGCGCCTGGCCGCCGAGATGGACGCTAGCCTGCGCTTTACCACCATCGACGAAATCCTCGAGGAAGGCCTGCATGCCTGGCTGACCGACTTTATCCCCTTGGTCCGCCAATTGGGCGACGCCATTTACAGTTCCTACCTGGAGGCGGCATGAGACTCTCTATCAGCCACGAAACCACCTACCACTACCAAGACCAAGTGCGCGCCAGCATCCAGTACCTGCGGCTCACGCCCCATGACAGTGAACGCCAGCACGTGTTGAGCTGGCAGCTCGACCTGCCACGCCCGGTGCGGGCGCAGGTGGATCCCTTCGGCAATATCCTGCATGTGCTGACCCTGGACGAACCCCACGACGCCATTATCATCGGCGCCCGTGGCCAGGTGGAGATCGACGAGTTGCGCGAGGCCGAACACGAAAGCCAGTCTGCCTGGCCTTTCCTGCGCTGCACGCGCCTGACCGAGCCCGATGAAGCCCTGCGCCGGTTTGCCGAGCAGCATTGCCACCAGCGTCGCGACCGCACGGCGCTCATCGATCTGATGCAGGCCCTCAATCAAGCGATGATCTACACGCCGGGGGCTACTGAAGTCGACACCTGTGCCGCCCAGGCCTTTGCAGGCGCTGCGGGCGTGTGCCAGGACCATACTCATGCCTTCCTGGCTTGCGCGCGTAGCCTGGGGATTCCTGCGCGGTATGTGTCGGGGTATTTGTACACCGAAGACTGCGCCCATCTGGCCAGTCACGCCTGGGCCGAAGCCTGGCTGGATGACGCCTGGTACAGTTTTGACGTGACCAATCAACTGGCCCGGCCAGAGCGGCACTTGAAGCTGGCCGTGGGCCTGGACTACCTCGACGCCTGCCCTGTACGCGGCATGCGCCGAGGGGGTGGGCATGAGCAGATGCATGCCAAGGTATTTGTGGCACCGCAGCAATGACCGATAACTGTAGGAGCGAGCTTGCTCGCGAAAAACGTTAACGATTACTCGGGGAGCCTGATACCCAACGGTGCTCACAGGTTTTTCGCGAGCAAGCTCGCTCCTACAACTTGCGGCCTGCCATATGCCGCAGATAATCCAACAGCAAATCCAACTCATGTTCCGGCAATACACTGGCAGCAAACGCCGGCATCTTTGCCTGTGGCCAGTGCCTAAGGCTTTGCGGGTCACGGATATAACGCTTGAGGAAATCACCGCCAAAATATTCGGTGGGGCTGTAGGGAATATTCAGGTCCGGACCCACTTGGGCATCGCCCGCGCCGTTGAGGCGGTGGCAGGCCAGGCAGTTCTTTTGGAACAACGCAAAGCCCTGCTTGACCGGGTCATCCGCCGTCAGCCTCGGGTCGGGTAACAGCGCAGGGAAACGTTCGGCAACCGTCTGCAATTGCTTGATCCTGGAGACTTGGAACGGCCACTGCTCCGGGCTGATGTGCCCGGCTTCGGGGTGGGTCCACACCAGGTAGAACGGCCCGGCGCTCGGTTTGCCTTGTGCAAGCGCGGGCCATGGACGGGCCGGGTCTTCCACCGCCAACCAGGCGCGGGCGCCGGTTTTTTCCAACAACGGCGCGGCAGACAGTTCTGCGGCGAAACCATCCAGGGCAACCGCTTGCAGGTGGCTCTGAGGTTTAAGGCCGGGCAGGAGTGCCGCCAGGGGCACCGCGCGATAGGTCATGTTGTGCTTGTAGGACACGTCATCGACGATCTGCACCGTCTGCGCTTGCGGGTGTTTGAGCAGATCAGCGGTTTGCCAGGTCTGGCTGGTGTGGTCCAATTCGATGGTCAATTGCGCAGCGGCTACAGGAAAGCTCAGCAGCAGGGCAAGTAAGGCTAGGATCGATTTCAAGGCGGCGGCCCGAGGCTAGGTGGCGGTGGCGCTCACGATACCGGAAATTGACAGGTAAAAAGACAGCCCCCGCTACGGCAGTGCTAAGCGCACTGTTCCGGCAGGTGCTGCCAAAAGCTGCAGGCCTGGTGCTGTATGTGCACGTGTCTGGGGTCGGGGCGTCACCCGAGCACCTTGGTCAGGTTGGGCAGGATCAGAATCAGTGTGGTGGCGAACAGAATAAGTCCTGCCTGACGTACTTTCGAATGTTTGAACATGGCTGACTGCCTATTTTGTTGTTATTCCTGAGCGTCAAATGCGTGCCGGTTAATTTCAGTATCACGAGCTGGCGTTGCACTTTTCTTACAGCTGCTCCAGCAAGACCCGGCAGCAGCGTGTCACAGGTTCAACCTTAGAGCGCCCGCCCTTCTTCGCTTAGATCCATTTCATATCAGCTAATCAGCATTTGCGCTAAAAAAGGCATGAGGCTTAGTGCCATCTTGGCGCCAGCCCTAGGGCTAGACAGCTAAAACGATTAATCAGGCGTTTTGCGTAGCTACCTACCGTTCGTCCGAGCGAGGGGGTCAAAAGCATTGAGCGCATTCGTCATTGAAACCGTGTCAATCGGGCCTAAGGTAGGGGCATACACTCACAGCGGCTCGAGGATGTCATGACCCAAGCTTTGATCTTTGATGCGATACGCACGCCCCGGGGCAAGGGCAAGGCCGACGGTGCCCTGCACAGCGTCAAGCCGGTAAACCTGGTAGCGGGCTTGCTCACTGCGCTGGCGCAACGCAGCGATCTTGATACGCGCCATGTGGATGACATCGTGCTCGGCTGCGTCACTCCCGTGGGCGACCAAGGCGCCGATATCGCCAAGACTGCCGCGCTGGTAGCGGATTGGGACATCAGCGTCGCCGGCGTCCAGGTCAATCGCTTTTGTGCCTCGGGCCTGGAGGCGGTCAACCTGGGCGCGATGAAGGTGCGTTCCGGCTTCGAAGACCTGGTCGTCGTCGGCGGCGTCGAATCTATGTCCCGGGTACCCATGGGCAGCGATGGCGGCGCCTGGGTGCTCGACCCGCAAACCAATATGCACAGCCACTTCACGCCCCAAGGTATCGGCGCCGACCTGATCGCCACCCTGGAAGGCTTCAGCCGCCAGGATGTGGACGCCTTTGCCCTGCAGTCCCAGCAGAAAGCCGCCCGGGCACGGGCAGACGGTTCCTTCAACAAGTCGCTGATCGCAGTGCAGGACCAGAACGGTATCGTGCTGCTGGACCATGACGAGTTTATCCGGGGCGACTCCACCCTTGAGGGCTTGGGCAAGCTCAAGCCCAGCTTCGAAATGATGGGCCAGATGGGGTTCGACGCCACCGCACTGCGGGTCTACAGCCATGTGGAGCGCATCCAGCATGTGCACACCCCGGGCAACAGCTCAGGCATCGTCGACGGCGCCGCATTGATGTTGATCGGCTCCGAGGCCAAAGGTCGCGAACTGGGCCTGCAACCGAGGGCGCGCATTGTTGCCACGGCCGTGACCAGCACCGACCCGACCATTATGCTCACCGGCCCGGCGCCGGCCACTCGCAAGGCCCTGGCCAAGGCCGGCCTGCGGGTTGAAGACATCGACCTGTTCGAAGTCAACGAAGCGTTCGCCTCGGTGGTGCTCAAGTTTATCAAGGACATGGGTATCGACGCCGCCCGGGTCAACGTCAACGGCGGTTCCATCGCCATGGGCCACCCGCTGGGCGCCACCGGTTGCGCGATCCTCGGCACCTTGCTCGATGAGCTGGAGGTGCGTCAGCAACGCTACGGCCTGGCCACGCTCTGTGTCGGCGGCGGCATGGGTATCGCCACCATTATCGAACGCCTCTGAGCCTAAGGAATCTGTCATGACCGATGCCATTCGTTACGAAAAAGGCCAGGACCAGATCGTGGTGCTGACCCTCGACATGCCCGGCCAGAGCGCCAACACCATGAACGCCGCCTACCGCCAAGCCATGGCGGCCACCCTCACGCGCCTGGAAGCGGAAAAGAACGAGATCGCCGGGGTGGTGATTACCTCGGCAAAGAAAACCTTTTTTGCCGGTGGCGACCTCAATGAGCTGATCAAGGTCAATAAAGCCCACGGCAAAGATTTCTACGACAGCGTGCTGGTGTTGAAAGCGCAGTTGCGGCGCCTGGAAACCCTCGGCAAGCCAGTGGTGGCTGCGATCAATGGCGCGGCCTTGGGCGGCGGCTGGGAGATCTGCCTGGCCTGCCATCATCGGGTCGCGCTGGACGACAAAGCCGTTCAGCTCGGCCTGCCGGAAGTCACCCTTGGCCTGCTGCCGGGCGGTGGCGGGGTCGTGCGTATGGTGCGCATGCTGGGCCTGGAAAAAGCCCTGCCGTACTTGCTCGAGGGTAAAAAAGTCCGACCCGCCCAGGCCCTGCAAGCCGGTTTGATTGGCGAGCTGGCGGCGGATCGTGATGAATTGCTGAGCAAGTCACGGGCCTGGATTCTCGCTAATCCTGAGGCCAGGCAACCGTGGGACAACAAGGCGTATCAGATCCCAGGTGGTACACCGTCAAATCCCAAAGTCGCGCAGATGCTCGCCATTGCCCCATCGATTTTGCGCAGCAAAACCAATGGCTGCTTCCCGGCGCCGGAGAAAATCCTCTGCGCGGCCGTTGAAGGCGCCCAGGTGGATTTCGACACCGCACACCTGATCGAAACCCGCTATTTCACCGAACTGGTGACCGGGCAGGTGGCGAAAAACATGATCGGCACCTTCTGGTTCCAGCTCAATGAAATCAACGCCGGCAGCTCGCGGCCCCAGGGTTTTGCCCCTTACGTCACACACAAGGTCGGTGTGCTCGGGGCCGGGATGATGGGCGCCGGCATTGCGTATGTCAGCGCTTGTGCGGGCATCGACGTGGTGCTCAAGGACATCAACCTCGCCGCCGCCGAGAAAGGCAAGGCGCACTCGGCAGCGTTGCTGGACAAGAAGGTCAGCCGTGGGCAATTGACCGCCGAACAGCGGGAAACCACCCTGGCGCGCATTCATCCGACGCAGGATGATGCCGATCTGGCCGGCTGCGACCTGATCATCGAGGCGGTGTTCGAAGACCGCGAGCTCAAGGCCAGGGTCTCGGCCGCCGCACAAAGCGTGGTCGGTGCCGACGCAGTGATCGCCTCCAACACCTCCACCTTGCCGATCAGCGGGCTCGCCACGGCAGTCCCCGATCAAGCCAGGTTTATCGGCCTGCACTTTTTCAGTCCCGTGGACAAGATGCCCCTGGTGGAAATCATCAAGGGTGCCCACACCAGCGACGAAACCCTGGCCCGAGGGTTTGACTTCGTCCTGCAAATCAAGAAAACCCCGATTGTGGTCAACGACAGTCGCGGCTTCTTTACTTCGCGGGTGTTTGGCACGTTCACCAACGAAGGCATCGCCATGCTCGGCGAAGGCGTGGCCGCGCCGATGATCGAAACCGAAGCGCGCAAGGCCGGCATGCCGGTGGGGCCGCTGGCGGTGTCCGATGAAGTCTCCCTCAGCCTGATGAGCCATATCCGACAGCAAACCACCAAGGACCTGCAGGCCGAAGGCAAGGCCATGCCGAACCATCCGGCAACGGCGGTGATCGATCTGTTGGTGAACGAATACAAGCGCACGGGCAAGGCGGCAGGCGCTGGTTTTTACGACTATCCCGCTAGCGGCCAGAAGCACCTGTGGCCTGAGCTCAAAACCCGCTTTGAACAGCCCGGAAAGCAAATCTCACCCCAGGACGTGCGTGACCGCTTGCTGTTTATCCAAGCCATCGAAACCGTACGCTGCGTGGAGGAGGGCGTGTTGATGTCCACGGCGGATGCCAACGTCGGTTCAATCTTCGGCATCGGCTTTGCCGCATGGAGTGGCGGGGCGTTGCAGTTTATCAACCAGTACGGGCTGAACGACTTCATCGCCCGCGCCCGCTACCTGGCCGAGGAGTACGGGGAGCGCTTCTCGCCACCGGCGTTGTTGCTGGAGAAAGCCGCAAAAGGCGCGCTGTTTTAGTCGTCTTACTGTAGGAGCGAGCTTGCTCGCGAAAAACGTCAACGGTAACGCGGGTATCCTAAATAAACGCGTTGCCCGTACGTTCTTCGCGAGCAAGCTCGCTCCTACAGGGAGTGTGGGCGCCCATTGGGGGCTTGCTTTGAGGGTGTATTTCAAGGCAGGCTCTGGGGTGTGCAATATTCCCATCGCCGTGTCAGGTATTTTTTATGTCGCTACGCGTCTGCATCCTGGAAACCGATATCCTGCGTCCAGGCTTGATCGATCAGTACCAAGGTTACGGGCAGATGTTCAAGCGCCTGTTCGCCAAGCAACCGATTGCCGCCGAATTTGTCGTCTACAACGTGGTGCAGGGCGAATACCCACCGGATGACGAAGTGTTTGACGCGTACTTGATCACCGGCAGCAAGGCCGACTCGTTCGGCACTGACCCTTGGATCCAGACCCTCAAGACCTATGTGCTCGAGCGCTACGAGCGCGGTGACAAGCTGTTGGGTATCTGCTTCGGCCATCAACTCCTGGCATTGCTGCTCGGCGGCAAGACTGAGCGCGCGAGCCAGGGCTGGGGCATGGGCATCCATGACTACAAACTGGATGCCAAGGCCCCATGGATGAGCCCCGAGGTGCCGGAGCTGACGCTATTGATCAGTCACCAGGACCAGGTCACGACCTTGCCGGAAAATGCCACGGTCATTGCCTCCAGTGAGTTTTGCCCGATTGCCGCTTATCACATCGGTGACCAGGTGTTGTGCTTCCAGGGGCACCCTGAATTTGTCCAGGACTATTCCCGCGAGTTGTTGGAGATTCTTCAGACAACCCTTGGGGAAAAGGTTTACACCAACGGCGTTGCCAGCCTGGAACGCGACCACCACGGCGCAACCGTGGCGGAGTGGATGATGCGTTTTGTCGCCCACAAGCCGGACGCCAGCTAAAGCCAGCCCGAACGCTTGAAGCTGGCCCATAAACCTGTGCAGCCCAGCGCAATAAACCCGAGCACCGCAAAATAGCCGTAGTGCCACTGCAGCTCGGGCATGTTCTGAAAGTTCATCCCATAAATCCCCGCCACTGCCGTGGGGAAGGCCAGGATCGCCGCCCACGCGGCGAACTTGCGCTGTACTACGCTCTGGCGCGAGGCCTCCAGCAACACACCGATCTCGATGGTCTGGCTGGCGATATCACGCAGGGTGGTGAGGTCTTCCATCTGCCGCGTCACGTGGATCTGCACGTCGCGAAAGTAGGGGCGCATGTTCTTGTCGATAAACGGAAAGCTCAGCTTCTGCAGCTCCTGGCTGATCTCCACCATCGGCGCGACATAGCGCTTGAGCCGCAGCACGTCGCGGCGCAGGCCGTGCAGGTTCTGGATATCGCCCTCGCTCAGCGAGCTGCACAGTACGTTGCGCTCCAGCTCATCAATCTCCGCATGGATCGCCTCGCTCACCGGCTGGTAGTTTTCGGTGACGAAATCCAGCAGTGCATAGAGTACGAAATCTTCCCCATGCTCCAGCAGCAGTGGCCGCGCTTCACAACGTTGGCGCACAAAACCGTAGGACGCCGAATGACCATTGCGTGCGGTGATGATGTAGCCGTTGCCGGCAAAGATATGGGTTTCGATAAACTCCAGTTTGCCGTTCTCGCGCACCGGTGAGTAGGTGACGATAAACAGCGCGTCGCCGAAGGTTTCCAGCTTCGGGCGGCTGTGCTTTTCCATGGCGTCTTCGATGGCCAGTTCGTGCAGGTTGAACTGGCGTTGCAGATTGTTCAGCTCCTGGGCGCTGGGCTCTTCCAGGCCGATCCACACGAAGTGTCCGGGTTTGGCGGCCCAGGCCGCGCCTTCATCGAGGGTGATATCCGAGACTTTCTTTCCGGCGCTGTAGACGGCGGCCGCAACAACTCTACCCATGGTGCTGATCACTTCTTATCAAGAGGACAGATGTTGGGCAGCTTAGCCTGAATGGCGTTCCGTTGTTGCGGGCTGATGTTGCCCTATCCCCCTGTAGGAGCGAGCTTGCTCGCGAAAATCGTCAACGATAACGCAGCGCCCACAGGTGACCCGCGTCGCTTATAGGTTTTTCGCGAGCAAGCTCGCTCCTACAAGTTCACGGTCCATCTGGGCAATGCACTCATCCATCTGTGTCTGGCAGGCCAGCATCAACTGAGGGATATCATCCACTGTCAGGCCAATCGTAGGAATCGGCGGCAATGAACGTATGAGCACATCCCCACTGTCCCAGCGATTGAGCTTCATCTGCTTCGCATAAGTGCTGACACACACCGGCACGATCGGCACGCCGGCCGCAATTGCCATATGGAAAGCGCCTTTTTTGAACGGCAACAACCCTTTGCCCAGGTTGCGCGTGCCTTCAGGGAACACCCAGATCGAGGTATCCTCATGCTGCAACGTATGGGTGGTGGTAAGCATGGCACGCCGCGCCTTGTGTGCATTGCCGCGGTCGATCAACACATTGCCCGCCAGCCAGAACAACTGGCCGAACAGCGGCACCCATTTCAGGCTTTTCTTGGCGATGCATACGGTGCGGTGCGGCACTACATTGCCAAGTACAAACAGGTCATAGTTGGACTGATGGTTGGCGATCACCACACAGGTACCGGACTTGTTGCGCAGCGAGTCGACATCTGTCTTCAACTTCAGGCGCAAAATCCACATGGCCGGTAATGCGTAAAGACGGGCACAGAGGCGGCTGTTGTCCGGATTGAATGGCCGACATACGCCTATAAGCACGCCCAATACCCCGGCGATCATAAAGTGCAGGCCCATCAACAGCATACGTAACAGAAAAAGCATCGAAACGGCCCATCGGGACAAAAGGTGGCGCAGTGTACGGATGTGCACTGTATTCGGCAATTGCCCCTACATATGTAGGAGATAGGCGATGTTTAAGCGCATGTTTCTACGCACGCCAGTAACGGCTGCCCAGAGCGGCTATAGATGTCTCGGGTTTATTTGTAAGAAAAAGCCCGATACTAGATCGGGCTGTGATAAAGCAGGTGTAGGAGTTAACTCAGGTGATGGCCTTGATCCTGGATGATTGCTTCGTCCAGAGCCTCCAGCAGCGCCCGGCGCACTTTTAACTTGGTGTGCTTGTGAGCGTTCATATTGATCTTCTTCAACTGCCGCGCCGCCTCCAGGGCTGCCGCGTGCAATTCTTCCGGTGCCACGACCTTATCGAGGAAGCCTGCTTGCAGTGCGCCTTGCGGATCAAACATCTCGGCATTGATCACTGACCGATGAAATGCCGACTTGCGCAGACGATCCCGCGCCAGCTCGATACCCGCATGGTGCATGGTCATGCCGATTGCCACTTCATTCAGGCCAATGCTGAACGGGCCTTCCACGCCAATGCGATAATCCGCCGACAACAATAAAAACGCGCCCTTGGCCACCGCATGTCCAGAGCACGCCACGATCACCGGGAACGGATGCGCCAACAAACGCCGCGCCAGGGTCGAGCCCGACGTCACCAGGCTGATCGCTTCTTTAGGGCCGGCCGTCATCACCTTCAAATCATAACCACCTGACAAAATCCCCGGCGTGCCCGTGATGATCACCACCGCCCGATCCTTCTCTGCCTGATCCAGCGCAGCATTGAATTCGCTGACCACCGCCGGAGAAATGGCATTGACCTTGCCGTTGCTCAAGGTCAGGGTCGCGATACCGTCTTCGAAATGGTAGGCAATCAACTCACTCATGACGCGGTTCCTTGTAGGGCTTGTTATAGAGAGAATGCAGCAGACGTTACCCACCAAGCCTTCCCGGGTAAAGCGCTGTGACTGACTACCCGGTCAGGCTTTTCCCCTATGCCCAAGGGTAGACGCCCCGCAGTACAGCGCAGCAGTCCCGCTAAACCGGTGCTGGGCCTGCCCAAGAATGGCAGAAACACCGCCGGTTACCGGGCGCGCCACGGCATAACTGTCTAACCGCATGAAAATTCTGAAAAAAACCTTTGCCATCAGAAAGGCTTTCGACTACATTAGCGCGCCTCGACAGACTGAACTGGTTTGACGAGATACGGTGAAGTGTCCGAGTGGCTTAAGGAGCACGCCTGGAAAGTGTGTATACAAGAAATTGTATCGAGAGTTCGAATCTCTCCTTCACCGCCAAATTCGATGTAAACAAAACCCCTGGTTTCGAGAGAAACCAGGGGTTTTGTGATTTATGGGGTTTGAAAAGTCCAGCTTTATCAGGTCACGCGCTTGGCATATCCATTCGCCTTCCTATGACGTCCAGCAAATCGCAGCCGTCGCGCAAAGGGATTGAACAAAGCAACGCAAAATCACTGAGTACAACCGCGTCACTACTGATTTCACTACGTAGAGCAAGGTTCTCAAGGACTTGTGTAACGGCACGAAGTCGATAGGTCGCGGCGTCGAGGAGTATTTCCAATGGCACGGTGGTATCGACAAAAAGGGCAGGTGTGGCGCTGTCGTTGCTGGTAAGTGCTATGTATTGGTTCATGCGTAAAGTCCGTTCGCTTGGAGGGGGAGAAGCCACCTATTTGTCGCCAAACAAAAGGTGGCAACTGTACGCAGGTTGGCGAACCGGCATAAGAACGGACAAAGACCGGCAGACCCGAGGGTCTCCCACGCACAGCTACCATTGAGCAGCTTATTGCGTGCAGGGGCATCCCGCAAATCAGCCGGGAGGCTTTTGCCATCTTATAGTCGAGTCGCCAAACCCGGTCGCCATATGGGCGACCAGAAGACTATAGGCATTGAGGTTTTAAAACGGCAGCCTGTCGCTTCTGAGTAATGTGTAGGACGTTGCCCAAAGCCACCAACCCCTGTGCGATTGAAGGCGCAAATGTAGCTCGAACCTACTCTGGCGACGGGTGGTGTGATCATGACCCGTTGCATTGACTCACAACCGTAGCCGTTTCCTCGAGGCTCCCAGTTGATCCAGGCTCAAGCAGCTGAACAAATCGGGTATCTTTAGCCGACTCAGCCGCCAGTTTTCCTCAGGCTCAGCGCATGATCGATTGTTTAGGGAAGAATGGAATGACTCTCAGGGTGATGGTAGTTGGTGGCTACGGCAATTTCGGCAGTATCGTTTGTCGTCATCTAGTATTGGCGCCGGGTATTGAGGTGGTGATCTCTGGCCGCGACCCACACAAGCTGCAGCGCAAGTTGGATGAGCTGAAAAACCAATCGGGCACCCTCTGCGAAGGCTGGTGCGGCGATGCCATGGGAGCCGGGTTCGCCTCCGTTTTGCGTTCGATGAACATCAAGTGGGTGATCCACACCGGCGGCCCGTTCCAGGGGCAGTCCTATGCTGTCGCCCAGAGTTGCATCGACGCTGGAGTGAACTACTGCGACTTGTCCGACTGCCGCACCTTCGTCAACGGCGTGAGCGTGCTGGATGCACAAGCACGGCAGGCAGGCGTGGCGATCCTTAGCGGGTGCAGCTCCGTGCCGACGCTGTCGTCCGCCATCATCGATCAGTATCGCTATCGCTTCACCCGTATCGACTCGATCGAGCACGGTATTTCCTCCTCGGCCAAGATGCCGGGCCTGTCCACCGTCGAAGGTGTGCTGGCTTACGCGGGCAAACCAATCAAGCAGCTCAGGCATGGCCAGGTGCATGAAGTGCTGGGCTGGCAGGACCTGGCGCTGCGCAAAATGCCTGAGCTTGGCACGCGGGTGTTGGCGAATGTGGATGTGCCCGATATGGACATCTTTGCTGGCCGCTATGGTGCCCACACCCTGAGCTTCAAGGCTGGTGCGGGGCTCAAGCTTGGCGGTGTCGCCAACTATCTGCTGGCCCAGGCGCTGCGGTGGGGCGTCGTGCGTGACCATCTTGCCTGGGCTGCGCGGCTTCATCGGCTGGGTACTTGGTTCGAGCGCTTTGGCGATGGCAAAAGCGCGATGTACATCGACGTGAAAGGCCTCGGTGCAGAAGGGCAACCGCTGTCCCTGGCGGTGCAACTGACGGCGCTGAATGATAAAGGCCCGGAAATCCCCAGCTGCGCCGCCGTTGCTCTGGCCCTCAAAGTCGCCCAAGGCTATGTGCCTGAACCCGGTGCGCGGCCGTGCGTTGGCGAAATCACCGTCGACGAATACATGGCCGCCATCAACGACCCGGCGAACCTTAGCCTGGCCGTGCATTTCTCTGACGGGCAGGGCTGACCATGCTCTATCTGAGCCTGAAATACATCCACATCATCGCGGCGATTTTCCTGTTTGGCTTCGGCATGGGCTCGTATCTGTATCTGATCGCCGCGAGCCGTACGGCCAACCCGCAAGTGATTGCCCATGTGGCGCGGATGGTGGTGCAGTTCGATACCTGGATCACTACGCCGGCGGGCGTCATTCAGATCATTACCGGCTTTGTGTTGATCAAGCTTGCCGGACTTGGGTTGACCACCGAATGGGTGCTGACTTCGCTGATCATCTTCCTGTGTGTGGGGGCTCTTTGGCTGCCGGTGCTGGTGCTGCAGAAGCGTTTGCAGCAGATGGCGCTCAGTGCGGTTGAGACGGGCAGGGCGCTTGGTGATGGATACCGCGGCGTCTATAGGCAATGGTTCTGGATGGGCGTTTTGGGTTTCTCTGGGATGTTTGTGATCGTGCTGATCATGGTTACGAAGATGACGCCATGGCAGTTGATTGGGCTGTTGCTGTATGGCTGACATCAGCGCTGGCCGTGCACTTGAGGCACTCGGGCTGAAATAAGTGCCGTTCAGGGCTTGGTATTGGCGAACAACTGCACCTGCTCGATCCCGTGCGCCTGGATCATTGCCCGCTCACCCTGGCTTAGCCACAGCAGCTTCGGCACCAGCCCATGATAGGCAAACATGAAAGCCAGGCCGCCCCGGGCGATCCAGTTGATGCGCAACAGGGGATTCATGGCTGATCCTTTAAAAAGCGCTGTTCATGATCCGCGTTCGGCAACAGGCAGGTATCGTATTTCCCGAACAGCCAATAGCGATTGCGCGCGACGCGGTCGTAAGCCCAATCCCGAAGAAAGCGCGGGATGCCGCGCAGGAGCAGCACTGGGCACCAGCGGGCAGGCAGTTGCGCAATGATTTGCAACACCGCCTCCGAGCGCTCCCAACAGTGCCGATCGCGGATCACTGCGAGGGTTGTCGAACTGCTCCAGTGGCAACCCCGCCCACGCCAGCAGCGCCTGGCCCTCGGGTGACTGCACGGCGGCTAATCGCAAGCACCGTTGGTGGTCGTGGCGGATCAGAAACCTTGCCCAACCGCTACACAGCTTGCACACCCCGTCGAACAACACCACGGTTTCACCGGGCTTGAGGAATGGCGCGGGGGGAGGGCGGGGGTCGGAGGCAGGCATGTGTATGGGTCCAGTCGGGCCGGGTTAGTCTGATCATACCTGCCTTCGCCCACACTGTGCTGTTTGGGGTTAGCTACCCCAATGGGCTTCAGGGGGCGCGCCGATGATTCGAAGGCAGATCTGTCACCGCTTCAAGGCGACTCTTCGGTACTCAGAAACGGTCCGACTGAGCCAAATGGGTAACTGTTCATGCCAATACGCAAAGGCGTTATCGGGCTAGCTGCAGCGCCGATCAGCAGGACGTTGTCGATAACAATGGTCTCTCCCGGTGCCCGATTATCTGCGGCGACGATGAGGTAATAAGTACCGCTGTTTTTCACTGTACCGGTCAAGGCTTGGTTGATGACTCCGACTATGCCGGTCGCCTTGCCAAAGCCTTCGCCTTGCACATTACCCTGGGCATCCATGAGGATTAAATACGGGTTCAAAGCGTATTTGCTGAATCCTAAGCAGGCGTTGACGCACCAAGAGTTAACGTTGATATGGAAGACTTTATCTTTAACCAGGGTAGTGCTGAACACTCGATAATTAGAGGGCGTTCCATTGATCAGGATACGAGGTTCTGCGGCGGTAATTTTCCATTGAGGTGGTCGCCAACCGGGGTCGACAGGCATGGGTACTGCCTGCGAAATATGCAGGGCTTCCACCGGTGTGAGAGCCAAAGGCGTCTGGCTGTTTTTGACTTGGTCTATAAACAGCGTTGCTGGACTGCTTGAACACGCCGTTATAAAAAAACTGAAGAGTGATACAAACAATATTCGCATGACTGCTTCCTTTAATCGGCTGCTCTCGACGTAGCACATCCGCTTATCACTGGCGCTAAAAAGCCGCTGTCTCATACCGAGATCAAGCGGCTTTTTCATACTTATTGCGCGGTTTTCAACTTGATCACATCACCGGAAATCTTGGTGGTGTAGCCGTTCAGTACCCAGGCCCAGAACCACTTTTCCTGCACTTGGGTGTTGATCAGCGCATCGCCGCCCTTGGCTTTGATGGCTGCATCCTGGGCGCGTACGAAACGGTTGTTCTGGCCGATCGGGATAACGCCCAGCAGCATGATGCCGGTGGCGCTGGCTTCGCTGTGGCCGAGGACGGTGTATTGGCTGGCGTCGTATTGCTGGGTTTTCATGGCGGTGCCGGTGCAACCTGCCAGGGTGAAACCGAGAACGGCTGCTGCAACTACTTTACTGACGTATTTCACTTGTAACTCCATGGACTCAATCTCGAGACTCAATTCTCGAGGGGCGACACTCTAAGCGCTCAGCAGGCAGATTGAAATCAATCGGCCAAGGTTTCATGTGTAGGTGGCGACTGTCAGGCCGCCATCGGGAGCAAGTTCCCTCCCACATTTGCCCGCGTTGGGTCAGAGATGCAGCGATGCCAGGCTGCCCAGCACCACAGCCACTGCGCCGGCCGTATACGACATGCGTTTGAGCCACTCCTTACGGGTGAGCAAGGTGATCGCCGCCAACGAAATCGCGATCTGAATCGCTGTCATCGCCTGGGCCCAGCGATGGTGCTGGTGCAGTGCCTGCTCGGATTTCTGATCCCATTGCCGTGAGGTAGCCTCCAGCTTCTCGGCTTGCTTGCGCACGTCTTCCTTCTGCTTTTTGTAGCGCTCGATCTCATCCGTGTAGTGCGCCGCATCCACGCCGGGAATATGGGTGGCCAGCTCCGCCAGGTTCTGGCGGCTGGATTTGGCTTGGTAGTAGTTCCATTGGTTGGCGGCTTCGGTCTTGATGATGGCGGCGTTGTTCTTGTCCATCGCAGCTGTGCTTTCGCTGGAGCCCGCCTGGTAGCTGAGCATGGCGCCGACGGTGGCCATGATGGCGGTCATCACGGCGATGCGGCTGGCGAAGGTGTCGCCGCGACCGTGGGCATGTTCGGTGGTGTGTTCTAGGTGTTTTTCGTGGGGGCTGGGGACTTCGAAGGCTTCGGACATGGCGGCGTCTGCGAACGGATTGAGGAGGGCTGATTCTTCACCAGCGCAGCTGTCTCAAGCCTGTACGTAACGTCGGATAACCCGCCCGTACACCGCCAGGTTAACCAACACCACCACGGCTCCCAGCGCCAGCTGAATATTCGCGGTCAGGCCAGCCGGGTAGATCAGCGTCAGTATGTAGTGTTCGATAAACCCGCCGCCATAACCGTCTTGCCCGGCCAGGTGGCGCAACAGGTTTTCCCAACGCGTGAGCGGGCAGGGCAGGTGCAGCACTTCCACCGCGATGCCCCAGGCAACGGCGGGCAGGTGCAGCCACATTACCCGGGGCCACTTCAGGGTGAGCAGGCCGCCGAACAGCACGAACAGGATAAAGCTCAGGTGAAACAGCACGAGGCCGTCGGCGGCTAGTCGGTAGAACATTGTGGGTACTTCGAAAGGAGGGGTGGACTGTTTAAAGGGTTGCTCGCTGGCAAGCGTGGCCGTTATTGTGCTGAATCCTTTTAGTCTTACCCCAGGGTTTTGTTGTGATGAATGCACCGCGTACAGCAGTCGGTCCAATCAAGGCCGTAATTTTCGATATGGATGGGTTGTTGCTGGATACCGAAGGCATCTACACCGAAGTCACGCAGATCATTGCCGAGCGCTACGGCCGTACCTATGACTGGGGGATCAAGCAGCACATCATTGGGCGTGGTGCCCAGGACCTGGCCGATTACGTGGTCAAGGCGCTGGACTTGCCGATCACACCCGCCGAGTTTCTGGAAATACGCGAACCGCTGATGAGCGAGCGCTTTCCCAAAGCCCTGGGCATGCCCGGCGCCGAGGCGTTGGTGCGGCACTTGAAGGCGCACAATATTCCGATTGCCGTGGGCACCAGTTCATCGCGTAATTCGTTTGGCCACAAGACCACCCTGCACCGTGAATGGTTTGGCCTGTTCGACACTATCGTTACTGCGGACGATCCGGAGGTGGGCGCTGCGAAGCCTGCGCCGGATATCTTCCTGACTGCCGCGCGCCGTCTGGGTGTGGCGCCAGAGGATTGTCTGGTGTTCGAAGACTCGCCGTTCGGCGTGACCGCCGCGAAGGCCGCCCATATGACTGCCATTGCTGTGCCCGATGAGGCGATGGCGGACAGCAAGTACCAGCATGCTGACCAGATCATCCGCAAGCTCGCGGATTTCGATTTGGCGGCCTATGGCTTGCCACCCATGGCCTGATTCAACATAGGGCAAAATGTGGGAGGGGGCTTGCTCCCGATGGCAGTGTGTCAGTCAGCTGATCTGTATCTGACCCACCGCTATCGGGAGCAAGCCCCCTCCCACATTGGGTTATGTGCTGAAGCCACCATCGATGGTCAGGCTGGCACCGGTGATGTACCCGGCTTCCGGCCCTGCCAGATAGGCCACAAAACTGGCAATCTCCTCCACATGCCCATACCGACCTACCGCCATCAACCCGATCAGGCTTTCGGCAAAATCACTGTTCGCCGGGTTCATGTCGGTGTCCACCGGCCCAGGCTGCACGTTGTTGATGGTGATGCCCCGTGGCCCCAGGTCCCGCGCCAATCCCTTGGTCAACCCCACCAGCGCCGCCTTGCTCATGGCGTAGGGCCCGCCACCGCCAAAGGGCATGCGTTCGGCGTTGGTGCTGCCGATATTGATCACCCGGCCACCTTCGCCCATATGCTTGGCCGCTTCCTGGGTGGCGATAAATACGCTGCGCACATTGATCGCCAAGGTCTGGTCGAAGTCTTCCAGCTTGAATTCTTCCAGCGGCGCGATGGCCAGCACGCCAGCGTTATTCACCAGGATATCCAGGCGTCCAAACGCCTCGACCGTGGCGTTGACCGCAGCGCGAATCGCCGTGGCATCGGCGCTGTCGGCGTGAATCGCCAGAGCCTGACCCCCTGCGCTGATCACCTCGTTCTGCAGTGTTTCAGCCTTGGCGGCCGAGCTGACGTAGGTAAAGGCAACCGCTGCCCCCTGGGCGGCGAGGCGCTTGACAATGGCGGCGCCGATGCCGCGGGAACCGCCTTGGATCAGGGCGACTTTGCCGACGAGGTTTTGTGTGGTCATGTCGATCTCCGAGTAGTTGATGGGCCGAGTATCGACCTCACCCATCCAAGCCGGTAGACCGCGATTGCTATAGTCTGTGTAAACCAAAAGTTTAGAGTGGGGCGATATGGAGAGCTTTGGCAGTATCGAATGCTTTGTACGCAGCGCCGAGGGCGGCAGTTTTGCCGAGGCCGCCCGGCACCTGAGCCTGACCCCGGCAGCGGTGGGTAAAAGCGTTGCCAAACTGGAAGCGCGCCTGGGCGTGCGGTTGTTCCAACGCAGTACCCGACGTCTCGCCCTGACCGAAGCCGGCAAGCTGTTCCTGGACGAGGTCAGCTCCAGCCTCACCACCATCCAGAATGCCGTAGCCAACCTGGCCAGCGCCGAAGGGCGGCCGGTGGGCACGCTCAAGGTCAGTATGGGCACGGTAGTCGGCTGCTTGTATATCGTGCCGCTGCTGGGTGAATTCCTGAAACGTTATCCCGATATCATTCCGGACTGGCATTTCGACAATCGCCAGGTCGACCTGATTGGCCAAGGCTTCGACGCGGCACTTGGCGGCGGGTTCGAGCTTCCCCTGGGCGTGGTGGCGCGCAAACTGGCGCCAGCGCATCGGGTGTTGGTGGCATCCCCCGATTACCTGGCAGCACGGCCGGCGGTGTTACAGCCCGAGGACTTGGAGCGCTGCGACGGCATCCTGATTCGCTCACCGCAAACCGGTCGTGTGCGCTCCTGGCAACTGACTCATCGCAATGGCGAGCTCGGCCCGTTGAACCTCAAGCCGCGCATGACCATGAGCGACTCCCAAGCCGCCTGCATCGCCGCCCACCAGGGACTGGGCGTTGCACTGGTGAGCATGCCGTTTGCCGTACCCTGGCTGACAAGTGGCAAGTTGCTGCGGGTGTTGCCGGATTGGTATGTGAACGACGGCAATATTTCCATCTACTACGCCGAACACAAACTGTTGCCCGGCAAGACCCGGGCGTTTGTGGATTTCATCATTGAGCAGTTTGTCGAGCAGCAGTTAGGCCAAAGATTCAGTGCCATCTAACACCTTGTAGTGATCAAAATGTGGGAGGGGGC
>NZ_JAHSTT010000010.1 GCF_019145205.1 Pseudomonas khavaziana | reverse complement strand
GCCATCCTACCGCGACCCGTCAAACTCCACGACTATCAAGAAACTCAAATCGGTCTAACGTTAAGAATTCCTCGCAGCGTTACGTGACAGCTGTAATCGCTAGTGAAGGGATCTTTTAGTATCACACACAACTCGCTAATCACGATGGGGCCGTTATGCCAACGCAGGCTAACACTAAAAATTCAAAAGTGCATTATTTAGTTCGTGCATTGTCTGTTTCAAGGCGACAACTTCAAGACCAAGCGCGTCTATATCTTGCCGTTCGCAAGCACTTTCAACCGCCTCACAACATTCAATTAGGCTTTGCATATTTATCACCTGTGCACCGCCTTTAACTCGATGCGCTAAATCGGCGATGGCAGTTATTTCACGGGAATGATCTAACTTGGTCAAAAGTTGCAGATCTTCAATGTTACTGTCCCGTAAATGACTGAGCAAAGCCTTCACACCAGCTTTGTCACCGCGCGCAAGCTCAATAATATTACTCACATCAATAGGCTTGCTGTTTCGCTCGGACATACTGCCAAGTGCCAAGTTTCCTGTTTCCTCAAGTGCATGCAGACGCGCAATACCCACACGAGCGCTGAGATCGTTAAGCCGTACCGGCTTGAACATGCAATCATCCATTCCAGCATCCAAACAGCGTTGCCGCTCTTCTGGACGAGCATTGGCAGTGAAGCCTAAAATGAGACACCTTTTAGTTTTCTTACCGCCCTCCTCCGAGCGAATAATACGAGTGAGTTCTCCGCCACAGATAAAAGGCATATTGATATCAGTAATCACTGCCTCATAGTTTCCGTTGCGCCAAGCTTCCAATCCCTTCGCCCCATCTTCAGCGGTCACTACTTTATGTCCTAGATACTCTAGTTGTTGAGCCAATAGCAGTCTATTGGCAGGATAGTCGTCAACAACCAAAATATTGAGTGCCTTACTCAACTGAACGGGAACTGTTTGTTCAGTGTCAGCCGCGGATAGAGGCTTGAGAATAGGCAGCCGCAAATTAACACTGGCTTGAGTACCTTCCCCAAGCATACTCGAGAGGACTAACGTGCCGTCCATCATTTCGCATAAGCTTCTGCTGATAGCGAGCCCGAGCCCCGAACCGTTACGAGCATTTTGATTATTGTTGCTAGCCTGAGAAAAAGGACTAAACAACTTAAGTTGGTCTTCTGCGCTTATACCTATTCCACTGTCCTTAACCTCTATTAACAATGACAACGATTCGTTGAACGTATCAAGCACTTTGATCTCAAGTGAAACCTCGCCCGACGATGTAAACTTAATAGCGTTACTTAGAAGGTTGGACAAAATTTGCTTAATCCGGAGCGAATCGCCCCAGACGTCACGCTCAGCCGCTTGATCAAAGTAGAACCTTAATCGAAGACCCTTTTGTCGAGCCCCGCCCTCAAACATGCGCACTACTGATTCAACTATTTTGCGCAATCCCATACGCGAGGGGCTTAGCGATAAACGGCCTGACTCAATCCTGGCAATATCAAGAATATCTCCAACTAAATTTTGTAATTCACGTGCGGCCCCCGCAGCCACTTCAAGCGAAAACAGATCGGTTGACCGTTTTTCGTTGCCTTTCAACATCATTTCTAACATACCAATTACAGCGTTCATCGGGGTTCGAATTTCATGGCTCATAATCGCCAGAAAAGTGGTCTTAGCCCTGTTGGCCATCTCAGCATCTTCTTTAGCTTCATGAAGCTCTTCCAAGAGCCGTAGTCGCTCTCCAATATCCAACCATCCGCAAATGATACCAGCCACCGCTCCCCTTTCATCGTGGTAGGGCAGTACCCAATGATAGACTTTCAAAACCTTACCAGAAGCGAATGTTAATACCCGATCTTGAGACACAGCTATTCCGCGACTCAGTGCATTAACATAGACATCGTGAAGTAGTCGGACTGATGTAACATCCAGCGGTGTTTCTGTGAGCAGTTTGCCGACTACCTGCTCTCGCTTAAGCCCGATTGTTTCTAAATAAGCATTGTTGCAGATCAACAGACGACCCTTTCGATCACGCACGTAAATTGGATGAGGTGTACCATTAACTACCAAACGCATGAAAACCATTTGTTCATGCAAAGCGCGCTCGGCCTGTCGCCGCTTACGCACCTGACGCACCAAGTACCCCACCCAAAATAACGCAGTCACCAATATTGCTAGGCCGATACTCAAAAATTCGATGATGTCATGACGGTGTCTCGTCCAATAACTGTCATCAATCGCAAAATCGCCCTGCCAGCGCCCTGTTAAATCATCCATTTCCTTAGGCGGAATGCTCAAAAGCGCTTTATTTAAGATGGAGTACAACAGAGGGGAACCTGCAGGGGTGGCAAATGCGACCTGCATCCAAAGCTGATCAAGTGACCCAATCACTTGCAAACTATCTGGATAGGATCTTTTTATTTCATAACGTATAGCATGTAGAGGGCCAATTGCAGCATCGACCGCGCCCGTATTGAGCAATATTAACATTTCAGAAATGCTATTAACCTCAACGAGATTAACTTTCGGATATTTCTCCGAAACAAACTCACAGACCGCTGAATCACGTATTGTCGCTAACTTCTTACCCTCCAAGTGCTCGAGAGTACTTATCGAATCCCCATCCATTCGATTAACCAGCACTACAGGCTCAATCAAATACGGGCGTGTAAAATCCAAAACTTTTTCACGCGATTGACTTTTAGGCAATGCTGCCAAAAAATCGATATTACTATCCTTTATTAGCGGCAGTATTTCATAAAAACTTTCCTGATAGACAGGTTCGAACTTAACGCCCATTAATATGCTGAGCCGATTCAAAACATCGGCTGACACTCCCCGAAACCGCCCTTTGCCGTCCACGAAAGATACAGGAATATCATTTATCGAAATACCGACTTTCAAGCGCGGGTGTTGTCGCAACCAGGCACGCTCTTCAATGGTCAAACTGTGATTGAAAAAAAACTGACTTGAAAGACTGTCACCGCCAGCGCTCCATCGACGCAATATATTTAAACGCTCAGAAAGCGGAATGGCCATGATTGCCGAATTTATCACCGCTAACAACTTATGTTGCTCTTTACGTAACAAAAATGAAAAGTGCTGATGATCGATTATCGGGATTTGCAATATCTGCAAATCATTTAAATAATTCTTGTTAATTAAATAATTCGCCCGAATCGCTTCCCCTAAATAGGCGTCAGCTCTGCCAAAGACTACAGCACCGATGGCGGATTGCGCTGAAGGGTAGATTTGGAAATTGGCCTGCGGGTATGTAGATTTGAATATATCTGGGCGCCAATATCGTCCAACTACTGCAATACGTTTTTTAGCGAGGTTCGTAGCACTTAATTTATCGGGGTCCTCGCGACTAACGAGTACTTGCCTGTCATCCGAATATGGTTTTGACAACGCAAATCCATCCACAGCATCTTCAGAACGAGCCATGGCCAGAAAATCTACTAGACCTTCTTTTAATGCTTTACGGGCCATATCCCGAGTATCATAACGATGTACCTGAACGTCTATCTTTAAGAGTTGACTGAGCAGTCCAACATAGTCCGCCACTACCCCTTCATAATCATGAGTAGCGAGCCCCAGCTCAAAAGGCGGTGCGATATCCTCCACCGACACGCCAAGCACTAAGCTTTTTTTGGCTCTAAGCCACTCCCTATCAGCCTCAGTCAAGTTAAGATGATATCCGTCAACCGCAGAACGTCCGAGTAAGTTCAAACGCTGCACGTCTTCCTGGGCAAACGCTTGCAACGACAGCGCTAAAAATGCCCCTACAATAATGCACGCTTTGCCCATAAATGACGCCATCAGATTATTGAGTTTCGCTTTGCAAATTCCGCCAAAGCCACTTGTGATGTTACATTTAATTTGTCCAACAACCGTTTTTTATGAGCGCTGATTGTCTTATTGCTAAGCAACATTCTATTGCCGATTTCCAAATTGCTCATTCCGCGCGCCAGATGCTGTAAAACTGCAAGCTCGCGAGCTGAAAGCCGACTAATTAGATGCTCATCGGACGCATCCTGATCGGCACGATTAACAGAGTCATGTTCAAGCACGGGAAAGACACTATATCCTGACATCACGGTAGCGAGTGCCTTACGCAACTCATTCAATTCATCAACTTTAGATATATACCCAGCGGCGCCCGCCAGGCGGCAGCGATTTGCGTAAAGCGTTGTAGGCTGAGAAGTCAATACCAGTATCTTAGTTCGTAGTTTAAGTTTTTTGATTCGACGAATGACTTCCAGTCCGTCAAGCTTCGGGATTGCTATATCTAATACTACGAGGTCGGGCTCATGCTGCTTTATAAGTTGCAGTGCGTCGACGCCATTATTAGCCTCGCCAACCACATCGAAATTTTCTTGACCTAAGATCATTACAACGATAGCCCGCATAAAGGGGTGATCGTCTACTACTAAAACCTTATGCATATTTACTCCTTAGCACGAAGGGCACGTACTTAACAAAAAAAATCACGCATAAGCTGATTCCCAGAGGTGGTCCTTGCAGAAATTGGGACAACATGAGGATAGTACCTCCCGATAAAAACACCAGTGAAGAGGGGGTCGATACTCAATTTTTCAACGACAGTGTCAGCTGTGCGGAAATCCCGATTAGGCTATCAACAAGAGAGATGTTCATTAGCTCGAAATTTCGGCCGACAGACGAGAAATTTCTTTCAGTGATACGATTCACCGCACAAAATTTTCAGAAAAACGCTGATTTTATAAAGATTGCGGCTTGACGGAATAGGTCGTCCAATGACGATGCTGAAAATCCTCTGTGTACCATGAAGCCTCGCAGAATGATGGCGATATAGTGCCACGGCAACTTTTATCGATGCTCCGCCATTGGTATATTTCCATCGATACTCGTTCTATGCGGCTATAGAGACGCGGCACTCTGGGCCTGCATGTCATTTTCATTCTTTGGCTTGGCTACTGCCTGTATAAATGAGTTTGACCCAGGGACACTATACTCATGCCAATTTGTTCACCTCATTGCCCCAACTGTAGTTGACGTCGATGATCTGCTAGTACGATTGCAAGCATCGCCGCATTCGGGCTGGTTTACATTCCTTCACCCACTTCTTTTGTGGTTTGCTTAAGTTCGGAAATATCAAATGTTGTCGTAACGTTATTAAGTGACATGTCAAACAGCTGGGCAAGCTGCTGCGCATTCATCTTCTTATGTACCGACGGTGCTACCGTGCCCACCAAACTCACATTAAGCTGGTCCTTTCCTATGTCGCTCTCTCTTTTTTCGAATTGAAAGTTCATATTTAAATTGTGGATCTGCGCGCGTACAAGCGAAGTGGTGGGTGCCAAATGCTTGAGCAGTACAGCTTTCAATTCGTGCAGTAGAACATCGTCGGACAATCGATCTTGCCCCTCCGCCTCGGTGAGCAGACTTAAATGCGAAATAGCCGGAGCGTTCGGCTTCCCAAGAGCCAAACCAACCGGTACCGTAACGGTCAAATTCAAGCACAGTCGCGGCTTATCACCCAACGAATGCCAAAAAGTTCCCAGACTTGACAACTTTTCAGTAGGCTCAATCACACGCGTGAGTACTGGTCCCTCTTCAGAGTCTTGGTTAAAAATCAATTCTAAATTTAATAGTGCATTGAGCACCTGGTTCATCACGATCATCGTTTGGCTACGCGGCCCCGATGCTTGTGCCGTTGGATCCCAATAGGTCAATAAATAGCAGCACCTTACAGGTGTATATTGCCTGATCGTGGATCGCGTCATACTTGGCTGGCTCTGTCGCAGCTTCATATCCTCTTGAACATCGTAAAGAAAAACACACAACGTCGGCGCCTCAGGCGGTTGATCTTTATTAGGCATATCAAATCGAATGTACTCACTATTAACATTAACGTATTTCCTTAAAACCTCATAGATTTGTTCATTCAAACGTAGAATACGATCATCACTTTCTTGCAATCCCATCATTATTCCTCGAATAAAAAATACAGTTTATTTGAATATTCTTGCGTCTCGCTATAGATCGCCTAATGACCTTGGCGGCTATTCGTTTCAGCCGCCCCTATCAAGCGTCCAGTCTTGTCTAACTCCCGTCGCATCGCCCGCTCAATATCAGCTTTCCCGACGGGCCGTCGCGCTTGCGCTGCCAGCCAACTTGCCAGCAGCGCGACATTACGTATACCAGCTCCTGTTAGCTCGGCGCGATCAGCCAATTGGGTCCAATCGATATCCGCGTCTCGATCAAGCTCAGCTGGCCAAATCTGCTCCCACATTTTGGCTCGCAACGCCGCGTCTGGTTTATCGAAACGTGTCATAAAAGTTAGTCGACGGGTAAACGCGCTGTCGAGATGACCACGATTGTTGGTCGACAACACCACCAAACCCGGATAATGCTCCAGTCGCTGCAGCAGATACGAAACTTGGACGTTGGCGTGGCGGTCTTGCGCATTCTTCACTTCGCTACGGCGCCCAAACAGGGCGTCTGCTTCATCGAATAGCAGCACTCCGGTGTCAGCTTGGGCCAGGTCGAAAATCTTTGATAGATTCTTCTCTGTTTCACCGATGTACTTATTCACTACGGTCGATAGATCCACACGAATCAGATCCAATCCGAGTTCATACGCCAGCGCCTCTGCCGCCATTGACTTGCCAGTACCCGACTCCCCGTAGAAAAGCGCGCTGATTCCCACCCCATAAGCCACTTTTTTCGCAAATCCCTTTCCGAGAACGTCATCGCGATAACTGATGGCGGCGAGTATTTCGTCAAGCTGTTCACGCAAACCCGTGCTGATCACAATGTCTGAAAGACCACGACGAGGTTCCAGGCGTTGAGCGAGCGGGCCGAACTGCTGTTGGGCTCTAGCGCGTAGGGCCTGGTAGATATCATCGCCTTCCACCGTTGCATTGGGGACACGCTGCTGTGCGTACCAATGCGCTTCGTGCATCGCGAAATTCAGCGTATCCAGATTGACGTGGATACGTTTCAGCAGATGGGTTAAGCCTTCAGGCGGCTCGTCGTTAGCGTGCTCTAGCAACAACGCGCCAATCGCGGCGATTTCGTCTCCAGGAGCTTGCGCCGGCAACGCCATCTTCAATCGCGGCAACTCACGTAGACCAGGTCCGTTTGCATCGGTTGGCAGCGACACCACCACAGGTTGTCCATGGGTACGTAATCGCATATCAAGTGCATGCAGTAGGTTGGGATATGTTTGTTCAAACACACCAAAGTTTCTCAACACCAGCATGCTTGCGCTTAACCGGGTGATCTGCAACGCTTCCAAGATCACGGGCCACGCATCATGCGCCTCATCGGGCAGCGCTGCTAAGTCCAACAATAATGCCCGACTTTTTTCCCCGGCAGCGATATGAGCCAAGACCTTATCGCGATCCTCCGCCCCCTCCAGTAACACTAGTGGCGTGACGGTTTCAACAAGTGGGTAACAGAATTGCTGCAACCGCGCACCAAAGTGCTTCCATTCATCAGAGAGTTCCAGCATATTGGGCGAGGTGGGTTCCAGCCAATGGCCGACATCCAGCATCGCTTGAGATAACGGCACGATACCGGTACTCAAGTAGGCGACAACCGCGTTCGAGGTGCGCATGTACGTGGCATCTTCACGGTTCGAGGTTCGCCCGGAGCGTTCCGACAGATGCATTAGCCCACCACAGCGCAAGGGCTGGTCTGCGGCAATCAAGTGCAGACGGCGCTGTTCACGTTCTTCCTGCGCGCCAAATAACAACAAGATAAGGTCTATATGGGGCCACACGGCCTGCTCGTCGCCCTGCAGAAAAGCGAGCAGCGGACCGTAGCGCGGCTCCAAAGCGGGCATCATTCCCAGCACGAGCGCAAGAATGTCAAAGTTCACCAAGCTAAACCGTTTCGCCACACCTGCCAACAACCCAGTTAACGGGGGTAACTCCTCAACAAGGTCAACGGCCTCCGCTCGCATATCCAGCCATAGTGGACGCCCGGTCGGAATACGCAAGCCATCAACTTCCAACTCTTCGGCGGGCATCATAATCGACTCCATATCGAAACGGTCTTCACCTCGTGCCTGCTGCAGAGCCAGGTATCGTTGAACAGCCACATCCACGGCCTCGAGCCAAGGCGCCAGCATGTCGATCGGCGTACTATTTTCACGTGCAGATGTTCCGGCGTTTTCATGCAGGACATCGTCTGTCGAAGATGTATGTAGGTTCATATAGTCAGCCAATTTATGGTTATTACCTGAGGCAACCATGGCAGCGTCAGGTGCGAGAGCGGCCAGGGACAATCTCGCAATAGAATGTCCTGCGCTTGTGCATCGATCGTCAGGTGCGCTGGCGACTCACCCGCCTCCAACTGGCCTGAACGTTGTAGAAATAAGGCGCGGATGGCTGGGGCATCAAAGCCGTCCAACGCTGGGACCTGTATGAGTACCTCTAATAGCCATTCATCCAGTTGGGCTTGTGTATCGCCATCTACCGACTCCCATACGCTGGGATGGTTTATGTCTTGTGAAGTAAGCAATCCACACCAATAGCAAAACTCCTCTAAACGCCAAGGTGCCAGTGCTCCATCCCCCCATACCAGGGCGTCCAACACCATCACCGCCCGACGCTGCGCGTGGTCGTCAATAAATTCCGACTCTTTGATCAGAGAGAGTGCTTCGAAAAGTCCGGTCAGCAGCGGCCAAAGCAAAACGATGCCCACACCATGGAAGACCAGCCCTACCTCTTCATCGATCTCAGGGAAAACCGACGTCGACCGTCTGCGCAATTCATGCAGTTGCGTAGCAGCTGATGCCGCCGCGTCCACTTGTTCCGAGCTCGGCGGCTGAATGCGTGCCGGTGCAACAAGTGACTCGCCTGTTCGCGTCGTCTTCGGGACGTCATAGACCGCTGCCTGCAACAAAGAGCGTAAGCGCTGAGCATCAGAATGTTGCGGGCGCGCCAAGGGTGCCCACTGCCTCAGTAGTAGCTGCAGCGCTAATCGCGTCGTCTCGGCCAACGGCGGCGTCAGCAGCATCGACCGGCCCAATACACTTAGCGGGCCGTCTGCGGTGCCCTCCCTCAGCGTTGGTGAACTCAATTGGTTGCCCCATCGCTCAGATACATCGGTCCGAAGCCCTATATGTGCAGCTCTAGTTATCATGCTGCCGATTTGCAAAGATCCCTCGGGGAGCAGACTAGAAGCTCCATGCATGGAGCTTGCCGGCCACCCCAACTGGCGAAGCCGCTCACGCAAAACCTGACCTGTCGTCGTGTCGTACCGCAACGTAAACGCTGCGGCTAGCGGCAACCACTGTGCGGCCTGGCTCTCGGACAAGGAGGCGACGGTGGCCGTCGGCACCGCAGTCAGCAACCATCGACTCAGGCGTGCCAATACTGATTGGTTAAACGTGGCCGCCATGCGCCCGCTGCCCATGAAACCAATGCAACGCCATGCTAGTTCAATACGCCCCTGCCACGCTATGCCACAGGACTCCCAGGCGTCGAGTTGTGTGTGCATCCAGGCGTTGGGGTTGCCTGGTGGAAGCCATGCTCGCAGCGAACGGAGTCTGCCGGTATCCAAATAATTGAGCAGAAGCTTCAAGCCATCATCTGGCGTCTGATCCATTTGCCTGGCCATCAGGTTTAGAGCACTTGGCGTTGCCTCGGCAACACTGACGTTAGCGCGTTTCAATGATGTCGCAGTATCGTCCTTTATCAAGCTGGCATGCAGTGCCAGTTCCCGTGCCAGCGCCGCAATTGCGCGCTTACTGAGCTCCCGTTCGAACCGGTCCGCATATATGTCGCCAAGATCGAGCCGCAGTGTATCAAGCACCAACGCACCAGGAGCCTGCTGTTCAATCTGACCGAGGCATCGGTCTAGTTGACTGCGGAAATCGCGATAAAACCATTCACTACATCGCTGCTGTAAAGGCTGTGCTTGTGAACGCTGTGTACGCAAGATAATGCGCAAACGCGTTATATTCACGGCCATCCGAAGGCACTTGCAAATAATAAGTTCACGTTTTGTTCTCCTGCGCATAAGAAACGTTTTTTTATCGGCTCAAAATTTCGAACGAGCCTTTATTGAGCCGCTCAAATTCCCGGTTAGAACGGTGCAACCGACTTTCGGGTCGTACGTTAAAATTTCTGCATGCTAATAGCAGGCTGGCTCGGCCTGACATAAGCCACCTGCGCTTGGTCCGCAATTTGCGCTTTCGTCGTGTTGGATGCGTTTTTTCCCATATTCGCAAACGCTAATTCCAATTGTTGAGCCTGCTCATCTTGAGCAATGCGGACAAAGCCAATTCCTGTGCGATGGTCCGCCGGCAACTCACCAATGGATAAATAGCTCAATAATCTATATGAGAGGTCGCCGGCGGGCATGCCGGAGCTCTGCCAGCGCGCATAGACTCTCGAAAAGTCTTTGAATTCGTCCCTACCTAGCCAATGGACATGAGTCACGATATGTGCTGGCACAGTATCGCGAATAACTTCCTGCACCCAACTATCGGTTGCAGATGGACTGCTGCCATCTAAATCAAGCCAAGTGCGTGGCATCACAACACTTAAATTGAACGAGAACATATCTTTTTCGTAGCCCGCGACCCAACCGTATTGAAATTGGTCTTCGGGCTTGGGCCAGCTCGCACCACTATCCAACTTTACGGAGATTTTACCTAGCAACGGATCGCTATCCATTACAATTAATTTTATATCTTCTAGCAGTTTTTTCGGCTCCTTCTCCAGAATGAGCCAGTTCCGTTTATCCTGCAACGTAATATTCGTGGGCCTAAGGGTCCGCCACTCTAGCGGAAACGAGGGAGAGACATCCAACTCCGCTACCTTCCCTGCCTTTGGCCAAACAGAGCCTACAAAACTCAGAGGGTGTATCACGCGCTTAAGCCAAACGACGCCAGTCCGCCAAGACCATAGTTTTTTGTTGCTATCCTTAGAAAGGATATCATCAACCAGTGCTCCTGCGCTCCATCTCAGCCGGTCATGTTGATCTAAGTCGATCGAAACAATTGTCGCGTTTTTTTTACCTGCGAAGGTCTTTAGTAACGTTTGGATATCGCCGTGACAGGACGCCTTATCCAGGGAGGGCAGATCATTCGTTTTTTCCCATGTTTGGTGAATTACGTTGGCGACTATCGGTTTAATCGACCTAGAGCTACGCAATTCGATCAACTGTCCACTTTGCAACTGCAGCCCTTCCTCTAAGCTCAACAACAAAAAACCCGCCTGGTTAATTGTTTTCCCCACCACCTTGACAGCGCTTAACACGGGCTTCCAATCTTGCTTCAGAAGCTTGTCTGGAGGAGCGACAGGAAGCAACTGACGGTGCTCAAGCACGTAAAATGGAAGGTTGCTAAAGTCGGGCGAAGCGTCAAAAAGCGCGGCGCCCACGCCCAAGCGCGCAGCCAAACGGCGCTGCAAAGCTGAGATTTCGCCGATTTGAATTGACGCTCGCTTCTGCGCCAAAGTTGGAATCATGCGCAGATAGCCCTGTTGGACTTTTAGGAACTCGTCCGCCTGCCCAGAAACATTCCCAGAAACGTTACCACCTGCTACTGTTGCCCCAACAGCAACGCGCTGCGTCCGCGGCTCGCCAAAAAAACGCAACAGGTAGTCAAGCAACGCCAGCTCTTGGTTTTGGGCCTGCGCGCCGTTCGTTACGTAATTTTTAAGGTTGTTTACGCCTACCGTCCCCAAGGCTTGCTCAATCTGCTCCTGGGGTAAGCTGCCAGGCTTGAAGGGCGGCCAACTGGCACCGATTACCCGCGCCTGTGGATCACGCCGGTCAAACGACAGTAGCCACGGCAACTTGCGTAACAAGTCCATTTCGTCAGCCAAGCACTGGTCGAATGGCAACAAAAACCGCAACAGCTTTTGAGCGTCCGTCCTCAGTTCAATAGCATCGACCTGCGTGCCGTAAAGTGCTGGAAGCAAAGTAGCGGTACCCGCATAGGCACCCGGCTCCCGATACTCGCCATAAGCAATGTGACTGATAGGTTTTTTGTCTGGGGCAACAAAGGGATCTGTGAGCGCGCTAAGCGCGATTGTTACCTGGCCCTCAAGTTCTCCCATGTCAATCGGACGCCCGCGCTTACGCAATACAACATATTTGCACAGTTTTTTCGCCAAAGCCTTGGCCGTGGATACCTTTCCATGCACGAGAATGCCCCAAGGCACCGGACGCGTTTGTTTTGCCACATCAAACGAAACCTCATCTTGAACAAAAGGCTTCTTCGTCGCCATTTGCGCGACCTGGTTAACTCCTCTGACGGCCTCAAGCGCAATACGCAACGGCTCAAACTTCAGGACAGACTGGGCTAGCCAACTCGTCGCCGTCGGTGCCAGCTCCTCAATCCAACCATGTTCAAGACGGGGGCCCGCAAACACGTTTTCGATCCCTTCGTCCTTGAGTCTAGCCTCAGCACTACGACGTTTAACCGGGGACAGGAGTACAGTTGAGAAGGCTAAATAGATCTGCGCGAGCAATGCAGCGAAGTCCACCACATCGTCTTCTAAGTCAATCGTTAGGTAAAAATCAACGTAAGTGTCTTCCATAAAGACAATTTGATTAAACGCCTCACACAGATTTTGATTTGTATTCAGAAACTTCGCCAAAACAGGTTTTGCCTGAGCCTCCACCACCCCAGGAGCCAAGGCCAGCCACAGAACATATCCGCCAGATACCGCTATATAATCCGGCTGCACTCGCCTAGTGGGGCGAACCACGAAGCGAAACGCATTATTTTGCTCAGTGGGCCATGTGCCAGTCGGTGGGGTATTGTCATAGCGATAGTAATATCGGGAGTCTTGAACAACGAACTCCAGTTTAGGATCATCTTCGCGGAATACCTGCACGTCTCGAAAGCAATAACGCTCGAAATCTGAATCTTTAACCACCAAGTCCAAGATGGCCCGCCGGTAGTCTTCGCAAGTCACCGGCCCGCAGGTAAGTGCGGTCTCGGGGCCGAATTCAGCTGCAAAGATACCTTGTGAAGCATCCCTGCGTTGCGTGGTAAACGATAACGCCTCAGGATCCATGCCCGCCTGATGCGGGGCTGTTAACGCGCGAGGCGTCAGCAAATCTTTCAAAGGGAAACCCTGTCTAAACGACAAATCCGCCACATTGAACGTCAGCGCTTCAAGTAGCGTCACCCCGGGATCGTGCTCACCTCGCTGGGTCCAACGTTCGCCGGCGTATAGCTGAATCGCATCCTGTGCAGCCTCCCAGAGAGTTTCAAATTCGATCGGTTCTTCCATGTCATCGTGCGAAACGTCATTCATTGATCATGTCTCTATTATTATTCATGGAAAAACCAATATGCTGCCCATTGGCCTGCGTCTGCGCTTGAATTTCAAGAGTGATCCATTGCCCGGCACGCCCGGAGAGCAACGTCTCCTGCCCAACCTTCCATGCCACGCCAATACGGCAAATACCCTTCAGCCATGGCTCTGCCGCAATCTGATACAAAGTTGCAGGCCGCTGGACGACCTTGAACGCAGCCTTTGTTGAAATCCGTTCGCCGAATATGCCAATAGCTTCTCTGGTCATTAAGGAACCCCAGGGGATCGGCAGCCCCGAGTCAATGTTGTAGAGGAATATATCTTGTGGGTTGCCGTCGAGCTCAACTTCTAGTAATACCTTCTTGTTTTGAGGTAAGCGGACCAGTCGATCATTTGTCTTTGAATCTAAGACGTTCACCTTGCCATCAGGGTCAGTCAGCGCGACGATTTTGATCGCCACATTGTGATACTCCAATGGAACGTACTCCGGAACGGCGACTTCAAAGCACTTAACCTTTCCACCAGGGATAGCTCGAGTACCGTCATCCCCGCCAATTAACAGTCGCTGCAGATCCTCAACCTCAGTGACCTGCATGATGCATTCGCGGATGGCGCGGCGTGCCAGTGGCTTGCCAATAACTGAGACGGGGGCGCTCTCAACGCCCATCCAAGGCCGCAACACTCGCTCTAGCGTCGCACGCACAAGTTGATCGCCGTAAGACTGGCTGACTCCCGCCCGGTATTTGATTTGCCAACTCACACGAACTGAACGGTAACTCGGGCTTTGGCACGTAACTTTCAGCCACGGGGACGTCCGCGCCTGTAACCAAAGTTCCAGACCGCGTAATCTCGCCGGACTGTAGACGGGCATTAGCGCGTTCTCGCTGTCGTTAGCCAACAGCGTGGGCATCACCACCAACACTTGAGGCAAAGTGCCGTCCCGCCCGTAATCTTCGTTGTTATTATCGCGCCGTGGTTGCGCCCACACGCTCACTTCGCGAATTCCCGCGTCGTGCTCACGCAGAAGTTTGACCAAATCCCAGGTATCCAATGCCCGTCCGCGATGGCGTAGCCGGGCGGCGACTCGCGCATTAAACGCCTGCCGGGACTCTGGGGGAGAACCTCCCACAGAAGCCCACGGTTGAATTACCTGCTGGACACCTTCGGGTCCATTGACGGCGTGGGTCACGGAACCGGCCGCCAACGGACTCATCAGATGGTCCGCCGCAACTCTATCTGCATCAACCAATGTCGCGGCACTGACGTTGGTCGCCAGCCCCATCAAACGGGGCAACACCGGGACACCGTCGTGGGCGGGCGTCGCGTCAGGTGTCACCCGGGCGCGCAGCCAATAGCGCCCTGCGGGCATACCTTTTGCCTCATGCAATGCATCGCCAGGCCACATAAGGGTCCACAGACCACTATTAGCCCAACTGTCCGTTTCGTCCGATAACTCATGTCCAAGCTTCGCCCATCGCTCACCGCGTGCCAAATACTCCCAGGCAATGCCCTTCATTCTTCCCGGGCTTTTCAACAGCCAGTACAGACTCAGTAACTGGGCGGGTTCGATGCCGTCAACGCCTAAATACACATCCATCGTAGGACCGCGATAGGCTTGATCTTCGTCCGCCCACCCAAAGGGTGTACTGACCAACTGATATCCAACCGTCTTTTCGCTTGCCTTGTAGCCCATGCGCACCGATTGCCAATGAGGGATGTAGGGTGGGTTCCAGACCGGGGGCGTCACGACGACCTTTGTCGTCATAGGTATGGTTTGTGTGACTTTATGCACTTGATTGCCAACTGTAGAAGTGGCCTCCGACTTAACGTCTTCAGTTTTCGTCTGAAACCCAGGTAGCAATTTTAGGTGCTGTTGATAGAGCTCTGCGTGAAAGGAATAGCTGAGGTACATACGAATGTATAAAGGCCAGTCCAGCACCTCTGAACTCTCAGGTATCGCTGATATCACTTCAGGTGCATATATGGGTAATCCCACATCTAAAGGTTTGCCGGTCGGAGCTTTATTTGAATCGGTGTCAAAAAGCTCAAGGGGGACGGCATTACTGTCTACCAGTTTTCCTTTTGCCATCCAGTCAATACCCACCGAATATTCATGGTCTTTCGCCTTCAGAGCGGTGCCGGTAAAAAGGTGGGTGTCCTCAATGAACTGTTCGTTTATCTGATACCCCTTGTACCATGCCTCGAAAGGCACAGTTGGGAGCCCCGCCCATACCGGCGTAATGGTGACTGTTTCCAGGAACGAGGCGAACCTCACCCACTCTTCTGATATAAGACTGATCCCGCTCCCTGCAGCGGCCATCTCTCCAAACGGTAGTCCAGCCTGGATCTCATCGCCCTCGTCAGTGACACAGCGCAAATTTGTGGATCCGTTGACTTCCAATGACAACTCAGTTACGCGTGCAATCGGCCCGCCGTCCGCACGGCGCAGACGCACCAGCGGCGTATCCGCTTGCAGCCCTTCCAGATCAGTTGGCAGCGTTGGCACCACCACATCGTTAGCCAGGCTTAAGGTCCAGACTATCGAATCCGGACTCGTAGCACTCATCGGCTGCCAAACGTTCTCCACACTGATTGCTGCCTCAAGGAATGGCACGATGTCGACAAACGTCAAGCGCCACAAGCGTTGCCCACTCGCCGCCATGAAGAGTGGCGAGCCGATAACTCGCGTTCCGATCACATCACGATCAACAGCCGTTGTCGGCAAACTATCGGTGAGCCCGCTTGCAGGTGCGCCTAAACGCAGCCCTTGTTCGGGCACACTCACCGCGCCGTCAAATACGACTCGCGCCCGTCGCCCCCCGCGGCGGGTGCCGTCAGGCACACACCAACACAAATCAGTCCAGCGTGCATGATTGACCACTACCGGCCGATCTACTCGATACCGCAATGTTTGGCCCAGGCTGTCTTGACCAGCCTCCAACAGTTGACCCGAAGTGATAGCTTGTTCCTTGAGGGTATCTACCAAGCTCCACTGCACCACAAGTTGGTCAGCTCGGGCCCGCTCCGGGGCCAAGCCGAGCAGCCCGCGGTAGTACAAATCCCGATACCGCGGCGCAAATCGGTTGAACGCCTGGTTAGGCCCTTCCAATATGCCCAACAACGCCAGTAGAAATGCCTGCTCCGGAGCAAGCGTGCCATCGGCACGTTCTGGATCGTGGTACCAGTCCATACACCGTTGGCGAACGGGGGGCCATGCGGAAACATCGTCGCCACCTGCTTCCTTTCCAAACATCATCTCCGCCCAGGTCGTCTTCTCCTCGGGCCCCATAACCACTTTTTGTCCATAATCCCGCAGCGCATCAAGCCGTTGCGCCAGCGAGCGACCATCCAGTACAAACTGTTCGTCAACATCGTTTTCGTTCGTCATGTTTTTTCGTTCCTACGCTTCTTGCGTTCGCGAATACCAAGCCTTAGCAGCCCATTGGCACTACCCCGCTAGTACGCTTACCTCGGTAGCGATAAATGCGCCCGTCCCCATTCCTGGTACGGGTACATCGGGCGTTCCGGTGGAGGGATCTATGGCAGGTACCGTGGGCGTGAACATCACTTGAAACTGCGCGCCCTTGCATAGCGCCGGTTTGCCTCCCACCATTAACCACGGTAAGGGTTGATTGGGCGCTAACCCAACCACCTTCGCGATACCCATTCCGGGCGTTACAAACTGGCCTTTTGTATAGGTTCCCATGATCTGGAGCATTTTTTCATCACCCATCACACAGATTGCCTTGCCGGCAATGTTGGGCAAACCCATCGCGACCATTGGCACCGGCGGCGCATTGACAATCATCGGCCCGAACGACGGATTAATTTTGACCATATCGCCTTGCACCACTAACTGGTCGCTCACTGGAAGCTACCCCGCGTGCCGTCGGTTAGATGAAGTACCCCGCTTATCTGTTCGGCACGCCCAGTTTCCACATGCCTATACGCAATGCTCACGCGCAGGTGGCCCTCGTGCGCAGAATCCCTATCCACGACTATCTGCAATGCCTGCGCGCGCGGCTCAAAGTTCGTAATGCTTTCATGAATCAGGGCCGTCACATGAGCCACCAGACCGTCGTCCATATTGGCAAACATGGCCGACTCCAAATCGCAGCCGTAGGCCGGTCGCATAATGCGTTCGCCAGGTTGTGTGTGCAGCAACGTGCAAATGCTTTGGCGGATACCTTCATCCCCGTCAATCAATTTTATGCTGCTCGCATCGGCGCCATCGTATTGGCTTTGGCCTAGCTTAAAAGTAAGAGGAAACGCCCATCCCCCTCGTTGATTCGTATTCATGCTATGCCCTCTGTTATGGCTTCAGCGCAATCATTGGCGCCTTGACATCCGTCTTGGCTTGACCCTCAATCTCCACGCTTGGCCCTTTCATGCCTGCACCAGCACTTTTGAGCGTCAGCTCAGAAGTTCCCCCTCCGCTAAGCGAGACGCCTTGAGAGCCTTTCGCGGAGATCGACGTCGCCTTGATCGTTATAGATGCTTGGGCCAGATCTATCTTGCTTTGCCCCGCTGCAAGCGCGACGTCTTTGGCTGTCACTTGCGCCGTTGTCTTGGCGTTGATCTTGACGGTCGCTTTGTCACTGGACAGCACTACGCCTTGATCACCACCAAGGGTCAGGTGATTCTTCGCATGCAGCTGTACATCCTTTTCTTTGGCATTCAGCGAGATCCCGCCCTTAGCAGCTGTTACCAAAAACGCCCCAGACTTCGCCTCAAAGGTCATGCCTTTTTTCGCATCGACGGTGATGTGCTGCATCTCATCGCCGGAGCCAACACCAAACTCCATACGGTGGGCCTTTTGATCAACTTTGAGCCCCAGGGATGCCTCGCCTTTATGAAACACCAAACCCCGCTTATCGTTATCTGTCACGCTCCACGGCGCAGGCAGCTTATTGATCGGGTTATTCATCGCCCCCACCATGACCAGACTGCAGGGGTCGCCCGCCATTGTGTTAAGCATCACTTCGTCCCCCTGCTGCGGATACAGCCACAGAGCTGCGTTTTTTGAGGCATAGGGCCCGCTGTATCGCGCGCGCACATGTCCTTCCAAGCCAGCTACATCCACCCAGACCTCATGCCAGTCCTTACGAGCATGCGTCTTCTCATAGGCCCGCACTCGCCCGACTAACATGCCGGCGGGGCTTGGGATATCTGGCCATTGCGCAGCCTGCGGAGTCAGCCCAACAGTAAACGTCGTTATGCAACCTACCGTCTCGGCACTGAACTCATGCTCGATTGCCGTCACCAAGCCTTCGCCACATAAACCTTTTTCCAGTTGGTCGATCTTAAGGACGTTCCCTACCGCGCCCGACACATAGCCACGAAGCACCGCCGTCCCTCGGGCAGCCTGAAGCGCCGAGGACAGCAGCAAGCCATTGGCGCGTCCTTTGGACGTTGCACCGCCACTAGGGGTCAGCCATCCACAATCAATTAAATGAGAGTCAGCATGTGTAAGTGAGGGGATTTCTTTGAGGTCGAAGCACCCTTTACCGCGCAAGCATTGCTCGCCCTGCATCTTGACCGTCGCCTGCTTCTGCACGTCATGTTGATCAACCCAAAGCGATTTTGGCGAACGCAACGCAGAATGCTTCCACGTTAATCGTTCGATTTGCGCGCGTATGCCATCAAGGGTAATCACATCTTTGGACCACCCTGCAGGTCCTACTCTCCCGCCCTTGGCGTTGGGCCAAAAGCACACACCGTTACGCCCGAGCAAGGCCTTGGCAAACTCCCATGCTGAAGCGCCGAATGGCCAATGAATGGTTTGATCGCGTTTGGCCGTCAAACTATGGCTTTTATCGGCCTGAATAGTCCCGACGCCTAGCAACTCCTTTAAGACGTCCGCATCCGCCGTATTCTGAAAGACCTTACCTGAAAAGTTTGATTGGAGCCGCACTAGGTTATGTTTGATTTTGAGCTCAACCAGGTTCGTCTTGGGATCAGCCAATACCTCCCAGTCCAGTTGTTCCACGACCCCTTCGAACAAGGTTAACCACGCCGACGCCCCTCGCTTGCGCACCTGGACTAATGACCGCGTCGACACCCGGCATTTGTTAAGTACACTGGTGAGCACCTCACCTGCTGTCGATGGGCTGCGTGGATCAATCACGTCCAGCCTGACGACCGCGCTCGGAATTTCGTTCAGCGCAAAACGAGTAGATACATTCCTAATCACACACAGGTCTTTGTACGCATCAGGCAATACCATCCCCCCCACCGTCACTCGCACCTCGCATTCCGTCCAGACGTCACCAGCAGACGCCCCTTTCGCCGGCATCGCCTTTTGCGTACCGAGGGTCGCTAGGCGATCCAATCTATTTTTAATAGCGATATGATTAAACATGCATGCCTCTCTGTACGCACTCTCTGAACCGCCCGGTCGTTATAAGGTACATGCACTAATGGCTTGGCACCTTGCACTCTCCTATCAGGACGGCCACGCTTTATTCAGATACCCAGCTTGTCACGCAAGTTGTTGATTGCCTGCTTGGGTGACTTGCTTGCGATAGCAGACTCCCCGTTCGTTGAGGCGGATGGCGTCACTTTTAATTTTAAGGTTACATGTGCTCGCAACGGGCGCCCGCCACGGTCAAACAACGTATATTTAACGGTCATCTTCTCGGCGACCGCCGTGCAGGAGGGTTCGCCCAACCAATCCATACGACCCCAGCTGATTTTCAGCTCCCACAGCCCAAGCCTGCCTTTTTGTCCAGGAGATGGCATGCACACATCTTTAAGCTGAGCCAATTGTTCGGCTACCGGCTCACCCATCCCAGGCCTGCTCGCATCCAAAATCAATTCAAGTTCAAGCTCTCCGGACTTGAGGTGTTTAAACACTACTTTTTCAGTGAACTCTCCAATGCCCAATGTCTTGCCATACTCTGCGCTGACGGCGAACGACAAGCTTGTCGGGTTATACATCGCCCTGATAGAGATCTGCGGGCGAGTCTTTTGTTGAATCGTGAGCTTCTCCAAGCGGATACCCAACGCCTCTTTCGCACCGCTGAATGCACCTAAGACGCTCATTGCAACCTCTCCCCTCGATCTTCAAGGACTCGGAGCACTCTCTGGACCACCTGCGCAATAAGACGCTGCTGTGAAACCGCATCAAGCTGCATAGACGATGAACCTTGCGATGCCGAACATCCGTCGCGCTCGTCTCCATCAGCCAATACGCGCGCCTCGATGACTAACTCTCTGATTTCGATGGTCATAATTTGACAGGCACCTGTTTAATCCAGCGATACGACAGCTCCAACTTCTCGATCAATACGTTACTGCCGGCTGCACTCAAATCTCCCAAACTCCAACTGGTCGGCATCGCATCGCGGATGTACCACAAACACGTCGGCCGCTCTCTGCTATCCATCAGCACCACTTGAATATCGGCATAGCCATTCAAAAAGTATCCCAGTCCACTTTCAAATAACCCAGACATCGGCGTACTCGGCAACTTAGACAAAACGCCGCGCTCCAGTACGAGGGGCTTATGGGAAACATGCTCCGGCAGATGGATGTCACCCACATTTTCACCGCCTTGGCGCAAGGCCGTCACATCAAGTTGGCTGCCGATGCCAGAGATGCGTTGAAAACGCATATCCAAAGGGCTGAATCCCAGAGGAAGACGGCTCAAGGGGGCCATCTTGGAAAGAAAGGAACCCGTTCCGGATGAAGTGCCAGGCACCTGTAATTCAAAATACACATGGAACCGATGCGACAGCAGCATCTGATCGTGGGCCATGCTCATAGCTCCACCTCGGAGTTCTGATACCCACGCTGGAGACTACGTGTCACAGACTGTTCATGCCTCAGCGTCAAATGCACCTCGATAAACTCTGCCGCCTGCAGTAGCGCGAGCCCCACACTGACACGGATTACACCTGCCGCTACTTCGGCAGCTGTCATTGTCTCACCATGCCCTATCTGCACCACGAACGCCTGGGACTCCTCAGCGCCCTTCAGGCCGCCCTCCTCCCACAATCGTCGCAACCATGCCTCACACGAGGTACGCAATCGCAACCAGGTCAACAGCGTATTGGGTTCGAAAACTGCGAATTGGCAAATCGAACATAATTGACGCTCAATCCATGTCGTTGTGCGGCGGACCTGCACATAGTGATCGCGGGATTGCGCGCGCGATGCCAGCGTCCGGCAGCCCCAAACTTTCACTTCCCCCCTATGCCCCGCCATATTACGCATCAGGTTAACGGACCCACCCTTCGCGGCGGAAACACCACGCATTCCTTCCCGATACGCCAGCCCCTGAGCCCCCACTACAAGTTCATTGGCTGGCGCCTTCCAGATTCCTTGTGCGGCATCCACGCGCGCCATTACGCCACATACTGCGCCGCTGGGTGGCGCATAACGCTTCTCAAGCGCCAACTCCAGTTCCAACTCAATATGAGGACCATATAACGCCACGTATCCGCCCCGCGCTCCCCATGGCGGCGACGCGTGCAGTAATTCGATACAGGCATTAATGGCGGTCTGTTCAAAAGGGGTATCTAAAACAAAAAACCAATCCGACCGCGCAGCGGTTGCCCGCATTACGGCCGCCCAAATCCTGACATAATTTCGCGCGATCTCAGAGGCTAAACTTTGCTGCGTGCCTTCTGTCCCTAGTGTTGAAATGACCGACGGTAAAGGCTCTAGCCATTCCCGTAATACAGGCAGTGTGATCAGGCTAACTTGGTCTTCGTGCACAGCATGATCCCACACGCCAGCCTGCCCCAACTGGTTCTCGAGCCAACTTACTTTGGCTTCGATGTTAAGGTCCGTCGAACTCTGGGGAGCAGGCAATAACATCACGTACCCTCTAACTCCGCCATTAATGAAATATAGCCGCACCGACTCGCATACCCCGAACCATGGCTTCTCGGACTCCCCGGATGTTCCAAATGCCAGTTGTTTATAGTCCTCCCACGAAGACACCGGAAGCCACACGATGTCAGTGCATCCCATCATCTCATGCAACCCCACCCATACCGGCACCGCGGTCGGCCAAGGCTCGGCGTCCACTTCCAATTGCGGGTCGATAATGGATATGCCCGGCAGAGCGGCTCCATCCTGGTTCATCAGGACCATCTTGCGACTCCTTTAATCGTACCAATCAAGTCACAGCCTGAACTGATAGGCTATACAATGGCCTAAACGGAGAAGACTCGAACGGCGGGCACGTATACAACGGCCCGCGGCCGTCTCCGGTTAAGTTGCACCCATGTCCTGGGTCAATTGCAGGACAATGAACTCCGCCGGCCGCACCGCCGCCAAACCGATACTTACCAGCATGCGGCCATTGTTCACATCCTCCTCGGTCATCGTTTCATGCAGCCCCACGCGCACAAAATACGCTTCGGCCGGCGTCGCACCCGCCAACGCCCCGTCCTGCCACAAACGATGCAAATAATGGCTGATCGCCGAGCGCACGCTCATCCAAGTGGGCTGACTGTTGGGCTCAAACATTGCGACACGCAACGCATCCTGCACATCGCGCTCCACTGTGCTGAACAGTCGTCGCACCGATACATAACGCCACGCTGTCTCGCTCGGCCCAGCCATGGTACGTGCGCCCCAGACCAAATGGCCACGCCCGCTGAAGGCTCGTATGGCATTGACCTTGTTCTCAACCAGCGTGTTGTTAAAAGCATCGTCGATGCGAATATCCGAAACCGTATTGGCACCTAGGTCTACTGCTACGAGCCCAGCGACGCTACTTAACTCCACGTTGGCAGGCGCCTTCCATACCCCACGTTCCCGGTCGGTGCGCGCATACACACCGGCCATAGCTACACTCGCACGCAGTACTACGGGTTCGCTGGCTACTTTTATGACTGTTTTCAGGAGCTTTTGGACTGGAAGGCTCGCTTCGTAGAGAGTTTTATAGTTTTCAATATTACTCTTAAAATCTACCAGTGTGGGGAAAGCTTTGGGAGCGCTTGCTATGGTTATTATACTCGCCAATGCTTTGTAGTCTTTCTCAGCAGCGTCTGAATTACTTTTATCCATGCTGTCGTTAATGGCGTGTAGTAAGGTAAACACTTTCTCCCAAGACGTAGTGCTAACAGTTATTTTATCGACTTCTGCAGCTGCCTTCACAATCATTGCGGATTTCTTTACGAGCTCCCCTGCGGCAGACAGCTTTTTGAGGTTCTCGTCGCACTTATCGCGCAATTTTTTTATATTAAATTCGCCGGTGAGGTTGTAAGGGGCATTGTTCAGGCCCTTAAGAGGTACTGCTTCAATATCGGCTGTATGCCGATATGCCGTACGCAGTGCCGGAAAATACGCCGCCGCATGATGCGGGTCTGTCACGATAGGTACGGCGATCATACTGTTTATTAAAGCCGCATCGATAAGCAAAAAGCGACTCTGCATACCGCCGCTCTTTTCGCTTCCAGTTAACTTTCCAAGCTCAGTGACGACGGATTGGTCATCGCTCTCCGAGCGATGCTCGCACCAGCAAAGCAATGTGATATCTGGGCATAAATCAATCGCAGGGACGATTTGTGATATAGCTTTTTTGAAGTTATTAACCGGCAGCACGTAACACATCCCGCCACCATTTTCTATAAACATTCGTACGCTTGCAGCACCCAAATTAGTACCATGAGTAACTACATTATTGTTTCCATCAAGGCCGATAGAGAATGTGGCGCTGGAATCAGATGCAAATTGCTGGGTAAAGCTCAACCAACTATCGATACGGACGCATTGCACCGGCGGTTGTTTGTCTAGCGTGCCGTCTTTCTTTATCGCATCAAAATGCCCCACAAAAACTGGCACCGCCGTCTGACCGCTCTGGATACCCAGCGACAACGCATTGGATTCCTCGACATACACTCCAGGAGTCTGATAATTCATTTTGGAACCTCTTGTTGGACGGCTGCCGCTCGTTCGGCAAGCACGTGCTCAAAACACACACGTCCCCGCCGCGGTGATTTTTTTAGATCGCATGTTCAGGTTAAGCCGGTGCAACGTCTTGGGTTAGCTGCAAAATAATGAACTCGGCCGGGCGTACCGCCGCCATTCCCACCTTCACAATCATCTTGCCCTGGTTTACATCGTCTGCCGACATGGTCGTACCCAACCCCACTTGTACGAAATACGCCTGCTGCGGTGTATCACCCATCAATGCACCTTGCTGCCACAGTCGATGCAGGTAACTGGTCACCGCGCTGCGCACCTGTTCCCAGGTCGGTTGGCTGTTCGGCTCGAACAGCGCTGTGCTCATTGCCGTGCGGATATCACGCTCGGCGGCGCAAAACAGCCGACGCACCGGGACGTAGCGCCAGGTATCGCTGTCGGATTTCAAAGTACGTGCCCCCCAAACTAGCGTCCCCGCGCCGCGGAAGGAGCGAATAACGTTAATCGCATGTCCACCTCCGGGGGCATTGAGCGGCCCATCAACCGCATCGGGCACCTGATATTTCGGTCGCAACCCCCCACCGATTTGCACATTGGCCGGCGCCTTCCATACGCCACGATCACGGTCTACCGTGCAATAAATGCCGGCCATGACGGCGCTGGGCGGTACATCCACCCAATCGCTGCCTTCGGCTGTGGCTACCTTTGGCACCGACATTTGCAGCCACGGGTAATATACTGCAGCGAACGCATTAGCGTCATATCGGCTCCCCGCATCGTTCGCGGTTGTGGAAGTCAGCGCGGCATCGTTAGGTCCGTCATATAGTGCAAAATAGGAGTTGCCCACCTTGCAAAGACTTTTTACTTGCCCGGCAAACTCCGCATGCTCGCTACCCGCTTGAACGATTAGCGTGGCGTCATCCAATGCTGGCACCTTTTCAAGTAACTTGCCGACCGGCACGACATAGCATCGACCGCCGCCATTATCGAAATACGCTTTGAGCGCCAAGTAAAGTGGGCAGCGGTTCAACACGTCCTCCGCTCTCTTTGCATGTGTCTGCGCATCCTCGTTGGGCAAAGGCGCGGTTACGATTTTTGCCTGAATATCTAGCCAGGTATCGAATACGGCAACGTCGTCAGCAGCGAGATTGAAATAATTTATAATTTTGTCAGTAGACGAAAGCATTGGCTCTGTGGTGACGAAGTTCTTCGTGTCCAGTGCAAACACCGGCACCGCCGTCGCCCCCGACGGAATCGACAATGCCAGCTTGAACGGCTCTTCTACGTACACACCCGGTACGGTGTAATTGGCCATGGTCCTCTCCTTTTTAAAGTTAAGCAGCTATGCGCATCGCATAACACACGGCATCACGACGCGTAATGCACCGACACCGCATCACCGGCCAGGGTCAGTTCTTCAAACGCGACCTCATTACCCGTCGCATCCATGCTCGGCCCCGTCAGTTTTGTTGGAAAGGCGTTCTTCACCGTCCAGGTAACTTTCACGTTATCTTTGGCATCCAGCAGGGAAATATCCAAATCCTGCTTGTCAAACTGTCCCAATACGACGCCCTCCATCCACTCGCACAGCTCGCTTTGTTTAGGCACAATGCCGCGCTTGAGGGTGATCGTCGGAAACCCCTCTTGTCCCGGCTGCTGAAAGCGCTCGCCCATACCGTTCTGATACTTGACGAGCTCCACGCCCACCTCGAGCCCGGATACACTACTAAAGCGCCCCTCCAATTTTCCTTTGCCCAATTTAACTTTGAATCGATGCGAGACTAGAGGGTAAACCTCTGCGATCTTGGCTTTGGTATCCGCTGTCATATTTTTGACCTCATGGTTTAGGGTTATGCGCGCAGCCTGCCTGCTTGCATGCCTGTTCGCTAAAATTCGCCGGCAACATACCGACCCATCATCTTCAGCCTACAAAAGCTAGAAGCATACCGCTATGGATGTATAATATTACGCAGGTGGAAACGTGAATCTGAACAGTACACTTTTACTATTTTTACAGCCCGGCATTAATATGAATTTAATATCCGTAACATTCACCGTCACATTACGGAAGGCTTCCTCAAAATTCAAATAGTAGCCGCCATACCCCACGTACAACTTATTAGCTACCGCCGCTGTGCTATCTTTAAATGCGACAATACAGCCGCCAGCATCAATGAGTGTGGCGTTAGTTGGGCGTGGCTTCGACATTTCGTTAATTGAACGAACCGCTAAAAATAAACCTTTGCCCTCGTCCGCTTCATAAATATGCCGATCTTCTATGCTTTTTCGCGCTTCCGCATCATCCACCAGCGAATCGACCATTGCCGACTGCCCTGAGGAGTGGGCCAGAGTGAGCTCGGCTTGCATGCTGCCAGCCCATCCTTTGAGACTTGACGTAATGTGAGTTTCTTTAGCCAACCTCAACGCATTACTAAAAGTTTTCTGCAATCTGGTTGCGACCGTTGATTCAGCAATTTTTTCAGGCGTTGGATGTGAAGCATCGATAGTATAAGTCGTCACCAAGCTGATAGCTTTTTGTAAAGCGCCGCCGATTTTATCAACTGCTTCTTTAACCACCTCCGCGACTAAGGACAGACCTGTTGTCTTTTGCACCAGAAACGTTTGGTCAACAATTAGACTAAGGCCTTTTTCGGTACTCATACCTGACATTTCAGCCAACTTAACAGCCAATCCGCTTTCTTCCAAGACCAAACCAGATCCATCTTTTAAATTTAAAGTAACCTTATTATCTGCCAACTCCAAGCCAGGGCCCAGTTTTAAATGCAGACCTTGCTCATCAGCACTGAGTGCGCCAACTGCACGCACCGCCACCCCCTGCTTATCGACTTGAATGCCCGCCCCAGCTTTAACCCCAACACCTTCCGTCGTAAGCTTCAGCCCACTCTTATCATCCGCGTCCGCTGCCAACTTGATTGTCAAGGGTCCATTCGCGGTCCAACTCAGTCCTGTTTGATTCTCCGTAACGGTTTTCAAATCCTCACTTAATCCGACTGCTTGACGGCCTATATCGGCTCGCGCAATAAGCGCTGCATAATCGCTGTCCGTTGGAATAGCTCCGGTTTCAAAGGCGCTTCGGAGTTGGGCTAACGACATTTTTTTGACCAACAAGTCTTCTTTTTTCATAATCTCTTTCACACAGCCCTGCTTGTAAAAGTTAAACTGCACCATTCCCTAAGCAACTATTGATCCATCAGCCACTCAAGATCAAGTGTCAACTTCCCATCTATTACCGTCAGCCCGCCATTCGGCGCGCAGCAAACCGACAACCCGCCGTCACTCAACGTAAGACATGGCGAGGTTGGCGCAAGCTTTAGCGAAAGTCCATGATCATCACGAACAGCCACCCCATTTCCAGATTTAATGGTCAGCGCATCATTCTCTTGCGACAGTGGCAGCCTTGCGGCCACTGTTACATCCTTATTGAGTATCGCTAAACCGCCTTGCAATTGAAGTGATAGCCCATCCGACGCCACCTTGAGACCTGCACCTACCTTAAGCCCCACACCCGAAGTAATGTGAAGGCCCGCCGCCGGCACCACCTGGAGCGGCAGGCCTTCACCCGCAACGCTTAGCCCAGTCGGCACATCGCCGCTTACTGCCAAGTCCTCGCCCAACCCCACCGCCTGTCGCCCAACTTCCGCCAGCGAAATCAACGCTTGAAAATCCGCAGCCCGCGGCACCCGCCATGCCTGAAAGTGGGTCCTCCAATTTTCCTCGTCCAGTTTAGCTGGGGCGGGCGCAGATTTTTTTTGAGGTGACATCATTATTACTCCGATACTTAGAATACACAGATCATCGATCTCATACCGCTGCGACTATTACCAACGCGCTTCGCTGATGCTCGAATACCGCCACTTTACTGGCGCAGATATAAGACAATCACACATACTTATCTGGACGAAGTTGAACGAATTCCAAATACTGAAAAGCCATGATAATACTTAGCACTATCGTGCGCTTACGTCGTCCAACTCGAGATAACGAAAACACTGATAAAGTAATCGGGCGTGACCGAGGTTGGCATGGCAACCGCCCTCTTTTAGCACCTACTTGGCGGTTTGGCGACGACAGCGATAAATGAGCAAACTTCGACCCAACAGAGACAGAAGTGAAAGAGAATTCGAACTGGTTTTATTGTTGCGCCCTGCCAGCGACCTTGCCCCGTATAGGCTACCTGAGGAACAAACATTACGGAGAGGGGCGCAGGAGTCAGATTTCTCAGCACGTGGTGCGTACGCCGCTGCCCGACGAAAGAGTTTAGATGCCTGGACCGCATATCCCGCGGCATGAGAAGCCCGGGCCGCATCAATCGCCTCGAAAAGGTCGCTGCGCCGGCTGGGCGAACTCAACGGCAGTGACACAACGTTGACCACCAAGTCAACGGTATCGGAACCGCTCCATTTCATCGACCTGCCCACCGAAGGGTTAGGGCATGCAGGCCGGTCAACAAATTTCCGATATTTCAACGCTGTAGGATGGACACCCACAAGCTTGCAAAGAATTTCGCCATCCAGCCAAAGCGAAGCGTTGCCCGCCTCGTCGGCGGGCGCTTTAGCTGTGCTCTGGGGAATTATTGCCCCATCGAACGACTGGGTGAGCCTGCGTAAATAACCATGACCTTGCGGCACGATGTACCCCCTTCAACCGTATTGCATCCATTTTTATTTTCTGCGTTCGTCATGCTATGAAAACTTAGGTTTCTTCTGACGCTGAATGCTCTCCACAGGAGGAAGAAATTTCTCTCGATCAATCTGATTACGGAAGCGGGCATCGATGTATCCACCTACCTGAATCGCGCAATCTAAGCGTCGCTATAAGCACTGAAATCGATCTAATAGACCCTTTCCATACAAGTGCTCGACGGGCTTGCGTTTGGAGTCTAGTAGAAGAAACGGGAGTGTGTGAATTTTTTTTGCTGAAGTCCCAGTTTAACTGCTCGTTGTACGGGAATACTGAAGGAATGATGCTGTAGACGGCGATTTAGACAGGGTCAATAGCACCGCCCTGAGCAACGAGACACTGGGCCTTCTCACCTTAAAGAGCCGTCGCTACGATCTGGACGCCACGCGGCCAGCATCCGAATCAACTGCAATCGCATCAACCTGCGTAATTACTCACGAAATTCATTTTCTGCGCTGACGAACGTGTTCCGGATAAGCTGCAATGTCACGCGGCGAGCCTGGAACGCTGTTTTGCGGCAAACCTTGAGGATGCGCAGCGCTCGACCATCCGTAAGCGTCGAGCGAAGTCATCTATCCGATCCCAGCGATACGTCCGTAGTGCCTGAGAAACCATCGAACAAAGGGTCTGGCCCTGAACTGGCCTAATGATCCCGGACACCTCTTAAGGGCGATATGATTCGCCCATTCAGGAGGTTCCATGCAAGAACGAAAAACCTTTACCCGCGAGTTCAAGCAAGGTGCTGCAAGCATGGTTCTTGATGATAACTGCTCAGTTCCCGACGTCTGTGTATCGATAGAGGTTGGCCCTACGGCTTGATCAGGTTCGTAAAGAGCGTCAGAAAGGGCAGCCAGTGGCCGGTACCAAGGCAATCAGCGAAGAACAGCGAGAGCTGCAGCAGCTGCGAGCCAAGGTCAAGCGTCTGGAGACCGAGGCTGAAATCTTAAAAAAGGCTACGGCTCTCTTGATGTCGGATCCCGATCGTTTTTCCTGATCGAGGAGCTGAGGGAGTCGAGTTCATATCCGACCTGCCTGCTTTGCAGTGCGTTGGGCGTTTCCCGTAGCGCGTTTTACGACTGGCTTAAGCGTCGCTCAGCGCCCAATACCAAGCGTGACGCGCTCAGAGCAAAAGTCGTGCAACTGCATGACGAAAGCCGGGGAAGTGCAGGCGCGCGGATGATCTCTCAGCACTTGAAGGCCCAGCAGGTCAAGGTGGGACGGCATTTGGCCGGAAAACTCATGGCGGAGGCAAATCTGGCCAGCAGGCAGCGCCGCCGCCATCAATATCGCTCTAGAGGCGTCGAAGCATTTGTGGCCAAGAACCTGCTTGAGCGTAACTTTGAGCCAACCGCAATCAATCAGGTCTGGTGCGGCGATGTTACTAGCCTGATGGTTGGGAAACGCTGGTATCACTTGGCAGCGGTCATTGATCTGTTCGCCCGCCGAATCATTGGTTGGGCGTTTTCCCTGATCAACGACGCCAACCTGGTTAGCAAGGCGGTAAGAATGGCGGTGGAGGTTCGAGGCAAACATGGGGGCTTGATGTTTCATTCGGATCAAGGCTGCCAAGGCGGATTCAACCGGTCGTCGCAACACTGGATTGTTGTACAGACTTTAGATACTCATTCAGTGCTTCGGCAGGTGTTTTCCAGCCGAGTGTTTTTCGAGGTCTAATGTTAAGTACGTGAGCTACCGCCTGTATTTCTTGGGCACTCCAACGAGAGAGGTCAGTGCCTTTCGGGAAATATTGCCGTAGAAGGCCGTTCGTATTTTCGTTTGTGCCGCGCTGCCATGGACTATGTGGATCAGCAAAGAAAACCTTTACTCCGGACTCGATGGTAAATCGAGCGTGATCCGACAGCTCCTTTCCACGATCCCAGGTCAAAGATCGCCATAGCTCGATGGGAAGATCAGTCACCGTCTTCTTCAATGCGTTGGCCATACTAACAGCCCCATAGCCAGCCAGCGCCGGGCCGTTCTTCGTGCGAGGAATTAGCCCATAACCTTTCTCGCGAGGCAGATGGACGAGCATGGTAAATCGAGTTGAGCGCTCGACCAGAGTTCCAATCGCTGACCGGTTCAGACCGATGATCAGGTCGCCCTCCCAATGCCCGGGTACAGCCCGATCTTCTACCTCAGCAGGGCGACTGGAGATCATGACGTCCTCGCTGACGTGTGCCCACGCTTTGGCCTGCGCTCTGGCTCTCGGCACGCGCAATGCTCGTCCTGAGCGCAGGCAGCTCACCAGTTCGCGCTTGAGAGCTCCTCGACCCTGAATATAGAGCGCCTGATATATGGCTTCATGAGAGATGCGCATGGATTCATCATCCGGAAAATCGATCTGGAGCCTGTTGGCGATCTGTTCAGGCGACCAGCCATTGACCCATTTACGGTCACTGCGATGCGGTTTATTTCGACCTTTGAAGGGCGCTTGCCGAGGCCCAGAAATCTCACGACCATCGGCGTCTTGAACCTTGCCCTCAAGGCGGTCGCGTACGTACTGGCAGTCGCGGGTTAATGACCAGCTTCGCTGGTTTCGGCCTCTTCGCCACCAGTTCTGCCTTCCATTGTGCTACTGACGCTCGATATTCAAGCCGACCGCAACGGGTAGCAGCATTTCGTGTCAGCTCCCGTGAAATTGTCGATGGGCTTCGTCCAAGGCGACGGGCTATCTCACGAACGCCAACACTTTGCGCTCGAAGCAGCCCAATCTCTTCTCGCTCTGCAAACGATAAGTATCGTCCTGATATGTGATTCGACATGAATAATGGCATCCCGCCTCGATGACGAAACCAGCGTGTACCTACCGCTGTTGATACGCCAACGGCATGTGCTGCCTTTTCGCTTGTGATGCCTGTCGCAATCTGCACCCAAAATAGCCGCTCGATCTCATTACGAAGTGAGGGTGCACCTGGAGAACGCATCGCTCCCCGGCCCGTCAATTTTTGCATCCATCCTGCGGGTCGTCCCATAAACACCTCGATCAAGGTGTTGCGACGACCGGTTGAATCCGCCCAATACACCAGTCAGCGCTTTCAGTCCGAGCTGCTGGAACATGGGATAACGCAAAGCATGAGCCGCAGAGGACAGTGCTGGGACAACGCGCCAACAGAGCGTTTCTTCGGGACACTCAAGTCAGAGCGGGTGCCCACCAAGGGTTATACGACAGTTGAAGAAGCCAGGCAGGATATGACCAGCTTCTTCGTGCGGCATAACCGAATTAGGCTCCACAGCTACAATAACTACCTGTCTCCAATAGCCATGGAGCAGCAGGCGGCTTGACCACCGTAATCGGCGTCCGGAAAAACTTGACCAGAACAATTCCGTTTTCAAGCTGCGAAATACGCGCTCCATCGGTGCGTTATCCCAGCAGTTTCCTCGTCGACTCATGCTCTGGCGCATGCGGTATCGCCACAACCGTTGGCGAAAGAGTCGGCTTGCATATTGCGATCCCTGGTCCGAGTGGAATAGCAGATCCGAAGGCCTGCCACGCTGCTCGTAGGCCATATCCAGCGCCTTGATCACCAGTTCGGCATTCGGCTTTTCCGACAGTGCCCAGCCCACTATCCGCCTAGTGCACAGATCCAGGACGACACCCAGGTAATGCCATTTTCCTTGCGCCCAAATGTAGGTGATATCGCCGCACCAGACTTGATTGGGCGCTGGCACGTCGAACTCGCGGTTCAATGTGTTCGGGATATCCAGTTTTTCTACTGTTGCTCGTTTGTAGGCATGGAAGCCGGGTTGTTTGCTGACTAAATCAAGCTCGCGCATCAAGCTACGCACTTTGTATCGACCGAGTTGCTCACCGTCTTCACGCATCAGCGACAGGATGCTGCGGCTGCCCGCAGAACTGCGACTTTGCGAGAACAGCTCACTAACGCGACTACGCAATCGAAGCCGTTCAACATCTGGTGTGCGGCGCCGCAGGCGCTGGGCGTAGTAACACGAGCGAGTGACGCCAAACACTTTGCACAGCCAATCAACCGGCTCATGGGCGCTCAATTGGTCGTATCCGCTCCATGAGCGCCACATTCCAAGCGGATAGCTGACGGCTGATGCTGTGCTCCCGATTTCCATCAGAAGCCCATCACCATGATGCGTCCCAATGCCAGCGTTGAAAAAGTGTACCTCTACCCGAAGCCTGTAGATTTTCGAAAGTCCATCGACGGCCTGGCTGCATTGGTCGAACTGGACATCAAAGTTGCGGTGTTCGACCCGGTGCTTTTCGTCTTTCTAAATCGCCACCGCAACCGCGTCAAAGTGTTGTACTGGGAGCGCAACGGCTTCTGCCTTTGGCTCAAGCGCCTGGAGTCTGAACGTTTCAAACTTTCCCCTGATGAGGTCGACGAGGCGATCGTGCTGACTGTCCAGGAATTGAACTGGTTACTGGATGGCTTTGATCTCTGGCGCAATCGTCCTCATAAGGTTTTAACGCCAAGATTCGTCGCCTGACGGGTATAATCCCCGGTATGAATTTGATACCCGAAGACCTTCCCGATGATCCTGTTTTGCTCAAGCAAATGTTGCTTGAGGCACTCAGTCGTCAGCAAGTAACGACTGAGGCATACCAGACTCATATCGTCGATTTGAAAGAACAGATCAAACTGCTGCGCGACCGTTTGTTCGGTCGAAAATCCGAGCAGACCATCGAGCCCAACACGCCGCAACTGGCGTTGTTCAATGAGCCCGAAAGCGAGCCGATGCTTCCAGTCGGCGACGCTGACGAAGAAGCGGTTGCTTCGACGCCGCGTCGCGGCAAACGCAAGCCACTGCCGGCTGATCTGCCACGCGTCGAAGTGACCCACGAACTGCCCGAGCACGAACTGACCTGCGCTTGCGGCTGCCGCAAACATGTCATCGGTGAAGAAACCAGCGAACAGCTGGAGATCGTGCCGATGCAGATTCGCGTACTCAAACACATCCGCAAAGTTTACGGTTGCCGCGGTTGTGAAACCGCGCCGGTCACCGCAGACAAACCCGCTCAGATGATCGAAAAGAGCATGGCCAGCCCCAGCGTATTGGCCATGCTCTTAACCACCAAGTACGTCGATGGCCTGCCGTTGCATCGTTTCGAAACCGTGCTGAGTCGACACGGTGTGGATATTCCAAGGCAAACACTGGCGCGCTGGGTCATCCAGTGCAGCGAACACTTCCAGCCCTTGCTGAATTTAATGCGCGACCGATTACTGGAAAGTCCGGTCATCCACTGCGATGAAACAAGAGTCCAGGTACTGAAAGAGCCGGATCGAGGCCCCACCAGCCAATCGTGGATGTGGGTGCAGGCCAGCGGGCCGCCGGATCGAAAAGTTGTGCTATTTGACTACACCACCAGCCGTGCGCAGGAAGTGCCTCTACGCCTGCTGGAAAGTTATCGCGGCTACGTGATGACCGACAATTACGCGGGTTACAACGCGTTGGCGTTGCAGCCCGGTGTTGAGCGATTGGCGTGCATGACTCATGCGCGTCGTAAGTTTGTCGACGCGCAGAAAGTGCAGCCCAAGGGCAAAACCGGGCGTGCCGATATCGCGCTGACAATGATCAATAAGCTGTACGGCATCGAGTGTGAACTCAAGGACGTCAGCGATGAACAGCGTTTTATCGGTCGTCAGGAGAAGAGCCTGCCGATCCTGGGGCAGTTGAAAAGCTGGCTGGATAAAACACAGTCCCAAGTGACGCCGCAAAGTGTGTTGGGTAAAGCCGTGAATTATTTGGCCAACAACTGGAGCCGTCTGGAGCGATACGTGGAGGCCGGTTTTTTACCGATCGACAACAACGCGGCGGAGCGCGCGATAAAGCCGTTTGTAATCGGGCGCAAGGCATGGCTGTTCAGCGACACGCCCAAGGGTGCCACCGCCAGTGCGCAGATCTACAGTTTGGTCGAGACCGCCAAGGTCAACGGCCAGGAGCCTTATACGTGGCTGCGCCACGTACTGGAAAGACTGCCGCCGGCACAATCGGTTGGGGACTACGAAGCCTTGCTGCCATGGAACTGCTCGCCAGAGATGTCACGGTAAACGACTGCCTCATCTGGAGGTAGGTGTAGTTCGTGGATCGCTTACAGTCCACAGGCTTGGGGTAGAGGTAGACTTTTTCGACTTTGGCGTCGGGTCGCATCATGGGATGCTGGCTCCTGAAAAGAATCGGGAGTACAGCATCGGCGATCAATTCTGATCTTTGAATGTGGGGATCATGGATCCCTTACAATTGGTCAATCAGCGCGAACGCTCGTGATCTTCCGACATCAAGAGCGCGGTAGCCTTTTTTAGTATGGATTTCTCTCGCTCAAGCCGAGCGATCCGGGCTTCCAACTCCTGAATTTTTTGCTGCTCAGGAGTCAGTGCTTTGTTCTGCGGGGTGAAGCCTTTATGTTCTTTCTGAATCTGGTCAACCCAGCGGCGCAATGCCGACTCACCAATGCCGAGTGAACGGCTGGCTTCGATGTAGCTGTAGTTTTGCTTGAGCACGAGGTCGGCAGCCTCGCGCTTGAATTCAGGAGTAAAGGAGCGGCGTTGTTTGGTCATCTGACACCTCGATCTGGCGAGCATTCTCGCCTAAATGGGTGTCCGGTTTCATTAGACCACTACACCTGCGATTGGATGAGGCACCACCCATCCATCCCGCGTCGGAAGCTCTAGGAGTGACCATGAGTACGTGAGCGGCCCCCCCCTCAAGCTTGCTCCAAAAGCTCTGCTCTCGCTATGCAGTCATTCTCGCTGTTCCGCAGCTCGACTTATCCGGCCGACCTTCACTTCATCGGCATACCCCGCCAGCCTATTCTCGTCCGCATGAAATACGGTGAGCATCCTTAGCACCGCCTGGGCGTCTGCCTCATTGCCTGCAAGGCTCAGCCGCTCCGCGATCCTCATCAGCTCAACAGCTGACCATTTGAGGTCGGAGGCGATGCCTTGCAGGTCGCGCTTGAGGTCTTGGTTTGGCTTGCTGAGTGTCATGTAGTGTCCTTTCGAATTCGTGTTGAGCCTACTCAGGCTTGACTCGCGTCACTTTGCCATCCCTGATCTCATCGGCCAGCGCCTTAAGCCGATCAGCATCTTCGTAGAGCTTCGCTATCAGCCTCGGGACGGCTTTCACATCGATATCTTTGCAATACTTGGTGATACAGAGTACATCGCTTGCGGTTTGCTCAAGAGAACACCCTAGGTCTATTAACTCGCTACGTAACTGCCGGTTTGGTTTGGTGAGGGACATGACTGCTTCTCTGGCAGAGGTCAGGTGATCTTTATCTGACGAGTATGGGCAGAAACGAGAATCCAACTCAACCCCAGCGCATGCGGAACGAATTTTCGCCATCACCGATGCCGGCGACCAAGGTTTGATCGCGCGGCGGCGTGCCAGGCGTATGTCGGTACTGGATTGCTTTCGCCGCATCCATTTGAGCCTGAATAAAAGGCTTCACCGTTTCACCTTTTATTCCCAGCCCATCAGTCTCCGCAACGGCTTTTTCCAGCAATTTTTTCCTGCACCAGATCTTCGACCGCCTGATGGTGTTGTGCCTTATCATCAGCAACGTCTTTCATGTACGATAAACGTTCATTAATCAGACTGCCAACACTTGCAGCGTATGCCGCCGTGGCGGTAAAACTCGCAACAGTCAGGGTTAATACCATTAAACGGAGTCGGTTTTTCATAATAGTCCTTTGACATCCATCGCTCGTGCAGCACGAGCGATGGACATTTTTTATGTGGTACTTCTAAGATATCACACCTGCAAGACATCCCTACCCTGATGGTATACGATCTTTCATCTATGAAGAACTGCCCAATCGTCGGCCACCTAGTGAAAATATTTTGGAGGCAAGAGCAATAAATATCCAACTAGCTAGCGGTATAACAAGCAATATTGAATGTATTGATATCGCATATCCATAAATATAGCTTTCCAGACTTACCGCAATCAGAGGAAAGATGAGAAATACAAGTGAATCCTGGAAGGCACTAGCCTTTTGCTGAAACCCAAAATAGCAAAGAATCCCGAACACCCCAGCAAAAGCCCCGAGATATAATGTCGCCATTACCGAGCGCACTGAAAAGTTTGATATTTGGGGGGAGGCTCAAAGAGCCATCCGACAGTAGAAATTATCAAGCCTGCTAAAAAGCACGAAAGTGTATTAAATGTTATGACTGAAACATTGCAGCCTCTTTTCTTGCATTGAGCATAAACTATGGCATGAATAACTACGGCCACAATAAGCGCAATTATTCCCTGCCAGTGCCCCCCCGGCATTTATATTTGTATTCGCTTCCTCGTAGAGGATGCCAGTCAGCGCCACTATCGCCATAGTTATGCCAGTTACTTGCACAATATTCGTTTTTATATTCAAAAAACACACTGATGCTATCAAAACAGCTAGCGGCATATTTGCAAATAAAATGGAGGCAAGTCCAGAGCTGACATAGGCGTTGCCCGGGCGGAAACAAAATCAGCGTTTTTCTTAAATACGCAATACTGATTAATAATGGTGCAGCAAACATAAATCCCATCCCGGTTGCAAATATAGGAGGGATTGTTTCCACGGCAATCCGCATGGCTAGCCACGTCGTGCCCCAGGTCAGCGCAATCAGCACGAACAACACTAATACTGTCACTCTACGCATACGATGCTCTCCGGAAAAGAAATTAATTTACCCTTTGCCTGGAGAAAAATATTGTTTTTTATGCTGTTTTTACAGAAGAAAATTCTCCAAATAAGGTACGTTGATATGCTGGATAAAAAGAACAAGGAATTACTCAGGCTCTTGCAGGAACAGGGCAGCCTACGGCTGCAAATCATCCATGTTCAAAATCGGGTAGCATCAGGAAAACCCAATGAGCGCAGCAGGAGCAAGGAGCTGTCTCGATGGCATCACTCAATAAGCAGCAAAGACGCGCCCAGCGCGCCAAAGTCAAAGCCCAACACACCCGGATTCAGCGAGCAGCAGCCAACCATGTCAGCTACGATGACATCGGTTTGAGCCCATGGACCTGAGCGATATGTTCTTGGACGCCTCCTCCGTAGCATTGTCCGTAGAGGAGAGGGAGGGTTGCTTTGTCATGACCGCGATAAACGATCATGATGAGGCAAATGCCCCTTCAACCGGTGACTGCACATGTTGCCTGCCTACAAAGCCCGACCACTGAAAAACCTGTTCACCCCCAACCAGTGCTGGCCAGCCTTGCTCGAGACCGGTGGTCTGCGCGATATCAAAATCGAAGTCGTGACCAAAATGCTCGCCCGTGGCACGTCTATTCTGTTAAGCAGTATATGTGTAGCTGCCACCACGCCAAATACTTCTACAACACCTGCACTGCCGGGTTTGCCCTTCCTATGGCAAAAAGGCCACCGATCAGTGGATCGCTAACCCATATAACCCCTGCCCGATTGTGCCTGGCAGCATCTAGCGTTCACCCTGCCCGACCCTCTGGCCGCTCTTCTTTCACAACCGCCGTTTACTCAATGACGTCTGCCGCTTGGTCGTCGATAATCTGCCCTACGCGGCACGAAAGCGTGGGCTTGAAGTGGGTATCTTCTGCGCCATCCACACTTACGGCCGGCGTCTTAACTGGCACCCCCATGTGCATGTCTCCGTCACTGGCGGGGGGATTGATGAGCTGGGTGTCTGGAAAGACATCGACTTCTATAAAACAGCCCTGCGTCAGCGTTGAATAAAATGCAAAATGTTTTGATTGTAGAGGGCCACCCACTTATACGTGCCGCAATCGTAATGATTCTAACAATCGAGTGGTACTTGCATCTGCGCTGTAAAACCCTTCCCTTCCAAGGACTTTTCGTTTTGGCAGCCTTGATTACCCTGTCCGTTGAAACATGAGCATTCACCGCCGTGCCTTGCACCCATGTCTTAGGTTTAGGCACCTTGGGGCCGCGGGGGCTTTTCGCAACTTGTTTGGGTTGGATGTTTCTGGCCAGCTCCAACAAACGCTGGGCCAACTTTTCCACAGGAATGGCGGGAAGATATTCCGAGGGCAGTGCAATCTGCATTCCCTCATAACCACTCCTGATCTGGACCGCCAAGTGATAGATCGAGCCTTCCCAGCCGTCAGGCTGGGTCTCCCGATGGGCTTGCTCCGCGCTTCGCTTGAGTACGGCCAGGACGTTGTAGGCCAACACTGCCGTAGTAAACCCGAGCAAGGCGGCCTTTGGACTGCCGAGAGTTTCGATTTCACTTTCCAAGATCGTTTCCAGTTGCTGGAACATGCCTTCAATGCTCCAGCGGCGGCGATAGAGTTGCGCGATCTGCTGAGCGCTGACGCTTTCAGGCAGATTGCTCCAGAACATCAAGCTTCTGTCACCCGAGTCTGTTGGCGAATGAAGCGTCAGTTCGACACGCCGACATTGGTAACCGCCTCTGACTTGGATGATCTGCTCACGCATAGTGCCTGTTTCCACAGGCACGGGTTCTTGCCACTCACCCTCTTGAATCAGGCGTGGATGTTTGGCTTGCTGGCGAATGACAAAGGACCTCTGGACCTGCTCACAAGCTTCCATTACCGGGAGCGTGCAGTAGAGCCGGTCAGCCAGCCACACCTGGCCCGGTTCAGCATTAGCCAACAGAGGCAACACGCAAACACGCGCTGGCATAGGCATCCTCACATGCCTGGAGGTCGATGACCTGATCGAGATCAGGATCGTAGACCACTACCGAAAAACCGGGACGAACCGCACCTCGCTCCTGGCGTAAAGCCCCCAGACGCTTCTCAGTGGATGCCAAATAATTGCCATCTACCACTCGAACCTGCCAGTCCGGCAGCATCGTCGTGTAACCCAGTTCTTTGATGGTTGGAGTCAGTCGTTGCGCACAACCGGTGACCAGAGCACGCAACAGCGCGGGTTCGGTACGACTGATCTTGTCGTAGAGCGTCGCCAAGCTGACAGGGAGATCTTCCAGTTGCCGCGCGGCGGCGTGCAGGGATGGCACCAAGACTGCTGTAGACGCGCTCGATAGGATCCTCCGGCCAACGTCCGGATTACTACACGATTTTGTCTAGTTAAACGTCCACGAGCCGGTTGATTGGCTGTGCAAAGTGTTTGATATCAACCGCTCAAGTTATTACGCCCGGCGCTCAAGCGCCGGATGTCGAACGGCTTCGGTTGCGCAGTCGGGTGAGTAAGCTGTTTGCGCACTTTGTTCGGAGAATCCCAAGGCTTCACCACATGCGAGCGAGGCGCTGTAAAGATCGGCAGCACTAATTCGAGGGCAACCGCCCGGCCAATGCAAAGCGATTCGGTAAAGCCGGGGCAGTCGGCTGTGATCTGCTAGGATACTTAAAAGCGAATGGAAAATTAATTGTAATGCTCATACCACACTGAAAGCGGAATATACAAATGTACTGTTCTAGTCAAACGAATGCGAGCACTTTCGAACAAGCAAAAGAAAAATACTCCCGCACTCCCGAGTACTCGGAAGATGAAGTAGACGATGAAATCGAAAAGCATGTTGCTTCTCGCTATTTTAATTGGCGCAAGGGGGCGCTCAAAATTTTCAATTGAACATCAAGAAAAACTAGATGCATCGCTAAACTTTTCTATGCATATTATAACTTCCGCGATCACCGCATTAAAGACAGAAAATGCCGAGTACCTAGTTGATATTTTGTCTTTGCATTTTGCAATTAAGACGAAAGAAGATCTCAGCAAGATTCTTCCAGATATACTTCAGAAACTAGAGGAGATGAAGGCTCAGATTGGACAATATTGTAAAGGTATTCCCAGAGAAAATCAGTTTGCGAAAATACGTGATAAATTTCCTAGCGAGGAAGGCTCAGCATTGGCATTGGTTGTAGGTGCACTGGACTCTAAGTATAGGCGATTATTTCTCACAAATGACTTATTGAAATTGTCAGTGCCAAGCATTGCCACGACGGTTATTCATGAATTGTCGCATCATTTTTTACGCACCAAAGATTATTGGTATAATAATTACGCCATGTACGAACGCCAAAAACCAAAATCAAATTATTTTGAGATACATGATAGGGTTACTTTTGCTGAAATGTCATACGTAAACGAGCCTGATGGTAAAAATAAAGCTATATGGTCTAAACTTCGCGCCAGATCCGCTGAAGATGAATTTTTGAGGTCTCTGTGCATTGAGGATGGTATTGGAAATGAACAAAAAAATAAAATTATCATGACTAACGCAGACTCTATTGTTGCGATAATTATGTCTCTGTCACATAAGCAAATTATGAAGGACGAGGACGCTAGGAGGGTGTAGACAAAATCATGTCGTGAGTCGACGCACGAGTATGCGCGCCTCGGCCAACCACACCCACGCCTCACTCACAGCGAGCAGTCGATCGTGGTGCATGATTAGCCACCGCCCTCTCCCATTCCAAGCATGAGTTCGCTCAACAACCCACCGCTTGGAGTGCGATCCATAAAAGCCACATCCCAAGCGAATAACCGAAGGTCGACGCTGTGCTCCTGAATTCTTTCTGGAGCATGTCCGCCATGATGCGACCCGACACCGAAGTTGAAAAAGTGTACCTTTATCCCAAATCCGCGGACTTCCGAAAATCCATTGATGGCCTGACCACTCTGGTTAAGCTGGATATCAAAGTCGCCGTGTTCGACCCGGAGCTTTTCGTTTTTCTCAATAAAACCCATAACCGGGTCATCTCCCGAGTCGAATAATTTTCAACTACTCGTCCTCTGTAAAATTACTATACATAAAAAAGCATTCAGCTCTGGACTCAACCTCAACGGCTGGATAGAACCTAAGTTAATAAGAGTTGAAACTGCCTCTTCAGGAGTCATTTCGCTAGTGAGTGGAGCTCTCTGCTCAGAGTAATAAACCTTGTCTGACGCATTAGCCACATCCAGCAAGTCTCGTACTTCGCCATAACGAGCGGGACGCGCAGATGCTTAACGGCATCCTCTGGGTACTCTGCTCTGGCGCGGCTTGGCGAGATATGCGCGAGCGATTCGGTCTTTGGTCAACGGTCTATCAACGGTTTCGTGACTGGCGTAATAGCGGAGCGTTTGATCAGAAGCTCAAGCGGCTTCATATCCGATTAAACGAGCAGGGGTTGATCGACCTGGAAACATGGATGTTCGACTCCACTGCCGTACGAGCAACCCGAGCCTCATCAGGCGCCGGGAAAAAAGGGGGCCTGAAGAACCGCAAGATCATGTGGTCGGACGCAGCCGGGGCGGCCTGACAACCAAAAATCCATATGCTATGCGACGCCAATGGCGTGCCGCTGCGTTTCCTGCTATCAGGCGGGCAAGCCAGCGATATTGCCTATGCTCAACCTTAACTGGATGAGGCTTGCATCCCAAGTTTTCGTGGCCGCCCTCGCAAACGCTGCCGATGGCTGTTGGCTGACAAGGGCTACGACGCTGATGCTCTGCGCCGGTACTGTGATCGGTATCGTATGCCGCCAGTGATTCCGTTGCGAAGCATGAAGCGCAAATCCAAGCCGGGCTTGCCCAGACTGTTCGACCGCCCCAAATATCGGCAGCGCAACGTCATTGAGCGCATGTTCGGATGGCTGAAGGAGAGCCGCCGCATCGTTACGCGTTTCGACAAGCTCGCGAAAAGTTTTGGGGCAATAGCCTCATTGGCCTGTGCCATGCGGTGTATAAGGCAATACTTTTCGTACAGAGCCTAGGGTTTGTCTGAAAAGTCAGCCCGCAAACACTTCTCGATGCAGGCCAGCGTGACCATGGCTTTGAAGCTGCTCGCCAGCTTGTCGTATCGCGTACAGAGTCGACGTTTTTCCTTGAGCCAACTGAACAGCCGCTCGATTACGTTGCGCTTTTTATATTGCGGCCTGTCGAATAGTCGAGGCAGGCCTGGCCGAGGCTTGCGATGCATCTTGCGCAAGGGAATGATCGGCCGCACGCCATAGCGATCACAGTATTGACGCAGCATCTGGCTGTAATAACCCTTGTCGGCCAGTACATGCCGGCAGCGCTTACGCGGACGCCCCCCTGGCAGGCTAATCTGCTCCACTAGCGGCATGAAGTAGCGCGAGTCGGTTTCTTCACCGGGCGACAGCATGACCGTCAGCGAGAAGCCATTGCTATCACAGGCGAGATGAGTCTTGGTGATCAATCCGCCTCGGCTACGGACGAGGCAGTGGTGATGGGGTTCCTGCGGGCCCCTTTTTTTCCAGCACCGCTGGCTGCTCGGGTAGCTCGGATGGATGTCGAATCGACCATCCAGGTATCCAGGTCGATGAAGCCGTCTTCACGCGAACGAAGGTGTAAATGGCGCAAAACCTGCTCGAAAGTACCGTTGTCACGCCATTGTCAGAAGCGCTGGTAAACGGTTTTCCAACGCCCAAAGCGTTCTGGAAGATCACGTCATTTGGCGCCTGAGCACAAGATCCAGAAGATGCCGTTGAGCATCTGACGATCATCCCACCTTGGGCGCCCCATGCGTTGAGGAAAGGAAACGATGGCTTCGATCATTGCCCAGCGCTCAGATGAAATATCATATCGACCTGTCATGACGGCCCTCCCGGCAACCAGAGCGCGTCATTTTAGCCGAGGCGACTTTTCAGACAAACCCTAACAAGTGACAACTACCTGAGCGACGACACAAGGGCGGCGATGTGTACGCGATCACGCCGTTGAATATTCCGCTACGTTTCGCGCAACTGTTTCGTTCATTTCCCGAATCCTATTGTGCCCAGCTATTGAAGCGTAGGTGACGTATCCTTTAATTGTACCCTGTCGGTCTTACTTCGATGGCTTGGACTCGCGCTTTTTTTTCGCGCGCGTCTGACGTTCGCTGAACGGCGATGAACGGAGTTGCGCAAGCTGCTGCTCCAGCGTATCGCCACGTGCTTGCTGTGCAGCGGAGTTCTGCAGAGCTTGGCCTAGCGCAGTTTGGAGTTCTTCAATCCTTTGCTGCAACTGCTCAAGTTGGTTGCCGACTATCTTCAGTTGCGTGATCGTGCGCTTGCCCTCCTCTCGGGCACGATCAACTTCACGATGAGCACGATCCTCGACACTACGCACGTAGACTTCCTGCGCGACACGTTCCTCCTCGGCCTTGAGTCGTAGCGCCTGCAGTTCCTGTTGGGTGTTGAGCTGCAATTCTCGCAGTTCCCGGTGCAATATCTGGTTCCGCTGCTGCGTGTCACCGCGCTCCCGCAGTATGCTATCGCGCTGATGTTGAAGGTCTTGAATCTGCTTCACGCGCTGTTCAAGCAACAATTCTAGGTCCGTCAAGCGAGTCTCGCTAACTTGCTGGGCGGCCTGCGCGGTCGTCGCAAGTTGCCGCGCCAGTCCTGCATCCTCTCGCGCCTGCTCCTCTCTAGCGGCCACTCGCTCATGCTCGGCAATCATAACTTGCCGTTGCTCAGTTAGTGCCTGTTCGGCGACGCACCGGGCAAGATAGATCGACTGTTGCCACACAGCGACAAACGCTTCCGCTACCTCGGTCGGCAGTGTCGGTAATCGGGTCGCGCCGTTTAGCCTTTCAGCTAAGCGCACCCACCATTGATCGAGCAAGCCACCAACTCGCGCTGGGCTACCCCGACCCAGTTCCAGGCGCACTCTCTCCACTGTCGGCCGCTCGCCGCGCGCCAACACCGCGTCCGCGGCCGCAAACACTTCATTTTCCGGCACGCCTATCGTCATGGTTCACCTCGGGCTATATTAGGTCTGATAATGAAAGATTATCCGATGTTATTTTAAACAAGCTGGAATTTACCTACGTTGAACGTTACAGAGCGCCTTGTCCTCGTAAATGAATCACCGCTTGACATACATTTTCTCGCGCTAAACGCTCAGGAAGCTGCAGCAGCGTTTGTCGCAGCAGGCACAGCGGCCAACACCCTACGCAGTTACCAAAGCGCCCTCACCTACTGGTCAGCCTGGTTAAAACTCCGATATGGCCTGACGCTTGCCGACACTGCGCTACCCACTCCTGTCGCTCTGCAATTCATCCTCGATCATCTGGCGTGTCCGCGAGAAGACAATACTTGGGTTCACCTACTGCCGCCTGCGATGGATGCCGCGCTTGTGAGCTCCGGCGTCAAGGCCAAAACCGGCGCCCTGGCCATCAACACCGTCAGCCACCGTCTTGCAGTACTGAGCAAATGGCACCAGCTCAATGGCTGGATCAGCCCGACCGAAGCAGCGCCGGTGAAAACCCTGTTGCACGAAGCGCGCAAGGCACAAAGCCGTCAGGGGATTCAAGTACGCAAAAAGACTGCGGCAGTGCTCGAATCGCTGCAGGCGCTTTTGGCCACCTGTACAGACGGTGTACGTGGCGTCCGCGATCGCGCCCTGCTCTTGCTTGCTTGGAGCGGCGGCGGCCGGCGGCGCTCGGAAGTGGTAGGGCTGAGGGTCAACGATGTGCGCCAGCTGGATGCCGACACGTGGGTCTATGCGTTGGGTGTCACTAAGACCAATACCGGCGGTGTACGCAGGGAGAAGCCGTTGCGCGGCCCCGCCGCCCACGCCTTGTCTGCCTGGCTGGAGGCTGCACCGATCGCTGACGGACCACTGTTTCGACGTCTGCATAGAGGCGGGAGGGTCAGCGCTGATGGACTGTCCAGCGATCAAGTGGCGCGCATAGTGCAACGCCGAGCCAAACTGGCCGGCCTCGAGGGTGATTGGGCTGCGCACAGCCTGCGTTCGGGTTTTGTTACCGAAGCCGGCCGTCAGGGCGTACCGCTCGGTGACGTCATGTCCATGACCGAACACCGCAGCATCAACACCGTCATGGGCTACTTTCAAACAGGCTCCCTCCTAAATAGCCGTGCCACCTCCCTGATGCCTTTTCCTGAAGACCCAAGGCAAAGAGAACCGGACAGCCCAGAACAAAAAACGCACCACAACTACGAAGTCATGACGTAAGAACGAAAAAGTCATGAGATCCCCTTACTGGATTGAGGGGGCTCTGTTAAATGAGGCGTTGTTAGGTACGTGCCGCCTTAGCCCTCTTCAAACTTAACCAATGAAATCCGCGTCTTGTAAACGCTAACGGCCAAGATAAAAAAAGCCACCTGACTAGGAGCGTGAACCGCGGATTGGTATGAGCACTAACAGACTCCCACCTCAACAGATGAGCCAAACCAAGCCTCTTCCGAGGAAAGATAAGCAGAGTAGCGGTAGTAATGGAGTACCCGGTATGAAATATACGATGCAGGTTCAATGAACGCCACTAACCAAAGTGGTTTTTGTGGGCACTGTAATTGCTCCAGCAGGTAGGCACCAGGTATCAGGTCGGGTAACTCTACTATGCGAGCGGTCGTCGCAATAGACTCAACCACCCAGTCGCAGAACTGGTGCGCCAAAAACCAAGAGGAGACGTTCAAAGGTACCGCATACGCATCAGCATTATTTATAGCGCAGCGGAGCCACGCGTTAATTACCGAAATTGTGTGGTTGCATGTCCCTCTCTTACCCCGAGCACGCAGATTACTTGAGTTCCCATACCAATGCCTTAAGAGAAGGTAATAGGCCTCTAGGCGCTGCTTTTGAAATCCGTCTGGTATATTAGAAGATATACATGCAATACGCCAGCGCTTACGTAGATGACGCAAAATTGATTTCAGGCACAGCATCAGGTTAGTTGCGATTTGCGGATGGACATTCTGTTTATTAATCACACCACGTTTGCCGAGCGATTTGACACGCGCTCCTCTTATCTGAATATAGCCAGCACGGCTGCTCCAATTTCTATCATTCCATTCATGCCCGTAAAGTGGCAAATTATTCATGGCACGCCATTGATCGAAGTCACCAGTACGGGAACCGCAAACAATGTAGCCGGGGCACTCCTCTACCGGGCCATTGTTTAACGTTTGCTCCAGGTTCCGCTGTCCATTCGCCCGCGCCATACGGTAGGATCGTGTGATTGTATGAAGGTCAAAAAAGACAATGCTTCCTTTTCGGCTCCCCAAAGGCCCCAGACAATAAGCACAGCGAAAAGGGTGACTCAAAAGTGGACCACTCCACTTATATAACATGGATTCACCACAATAATCACAACTAGCTTTAAGGGGGAGAGAATGAAAGGGACACTTACTAAGACCCTCGGCTTGAAATACTGTGTAATGCCTATGCGCACTGGCGCAAATTGAGCAATATCGAAAATAGGGACAATAGAATGAAGCTTTAATTTTAGAGCGCCACGAGAAAAACATCTCACCGAGTTGCGAGCTACTGATCGCCAAACAGTTCATCATCTGCTTAGCATTAATCAGACCCATATTTCCAAGATTTTGCGATCCAGAAGAATCCCTTAACATTCCAACCTTGAAAAGATCCACCAACTCACGTTTTGTCAATGTGTTCGCAAGAGTAAAGCGAGACAATGCGGCATAAACTGACTCATAACGGTCAACGGCGCCACCCGATGAATAACTCAGCCCGCTCAACTGAGGCCTACTGTAAGAATTGATTAGACCATAAGAATTATTAAACTCCATAAGCAGACCTCTACGATTTGGAAAGCACCGCTAAATAAATATAAAAATTACACTCCGTCAATAAAGAAGCGACAAGATCTTTATCAATTTCAAAATCAGGCGCATCCCTAAAGTAATATTCTTGAAACAATGTTTCGACCAACATTGCGAGATACTTCATCGGAATCCAATATTCTAAAAGCTTTCCATTAGAATCAATAGCTTCTACAAATACTTCCCAGATTATCTCAGTAGCCTCTTGCAGGCGAAAGCCAGATGAATAAGCCTGAGGAAAGAAAAATCGAGTAAATGGCCACCCCGATTCCGACTCAATAGTGTCGTAACCGGCTAAAACCACCTTTAACTCCTCACGATCTCTAATACTATGAAATTCGACAGCCTCTCTCATCAAGCGATCAATCAACACACCATTACCACGATCAATATAATTTTGTCGGAACGCAACAAGAATACTTTGACCGACCATCACAGAAATAAGTCGAATGTTATGTCGTTCTAGCCTATCGTAAATTTCACACACCCAATTCAGTTGCAAATCGGTCCATTTTTGAGGCTCATCTACGAACATCAAAAATAAACGCTTTGCATTTCGCTCGCCCATCGAAATCATGCGATCGACTGCTCGCCTTTTGCACTCTCCAGACGAGCCATTGGCGCTAACCCCTAACTCCTTACACAGGTCAGCAAAAAAGTCACGCTCCGATATATATAATTTAGTTTCTGCGTCCAGAATAACCGTGTACAGGCCTTTGTATTTATTTTGCGCGACCATTCTTAAATATTTAATAGCTCTAGACTTTCCTATACGCCAGCGCCCCCACATAATAAAGCCACCCGAACGGCGACGAAGGGTTTTATCTAGATGTTCCCACGCCATGGATATCGAATCGGTAGGTACGAGGTAGTTTTGCGAACACAGTGGGTGCTCTTCAATCGCTTTAGGCCTGATAAAATTAGTTTCTAACTCTTTCATCCCTTATCCTCCGCCAGGATATATCCTATAGTTAGGCGCTCAGTCGGTTTATTGGCGGGTTTAAGCAGCGTCGCAGTATTCTGTCTCAACGTAGCAGCACCTAGATGCTTTAAGTTATAAGTTGCTGATTCTCGCTCTTTCCAACCCTCTGAAAGCTGCAGTGAACGTAATAAATCGGGAATAGAATCACCTTCCCTATACGCTATTTGCCCAATCTTAAGGCTACGCTGCAATCTTAGTCGTAATTTTTCACTGTGAGGGGAAGACCAAAGACTTGGCGGAAAAATATCTCCTAAGTATGCACCTTTTAAATCATAAACTCTTAAATAAGAAATATTCATCGGGTCCCATTCGATCATCACTTTACCCCCTACCGCGAAACTCAGTACTGGCAGATTTCTGTATCTGGCGCCTTTGAAATTTACAAAAGCGCTTTGCGGCCCATCTTGGTGGACAGTAACCAGGTCAGTACGGCAGGTGAACTTACGTAAATCTCGATTCTCAGCGCGCAACTTAGGGAATATAAGTTTCCGCTCTTCTACCGAGCGTAAAAATAGTTCGAGTGGGCTGTGAGGAGTAATGCCTGTGTGTGGTCGCCCGTTATAGTCAGATATCACTACATCTAAAGCCTGATGCATTTCCTCCATAGTCAGCAAGATGGAAAAATCGCCCCCTTTTGGCGAAAGACGCTTGATGATTTCATCCTTTGGCTGCGCCCCCGTAGTGCCTATTATCCGATGAGAAAAGTTATCCACCAAATAACGGAAAAACGTTTCAACTATCGACCTTTCGTTAGGTTTGTGAGGCGGACCAAAGTCATCTATACAACCTACAACATTACGAAGCTTCAATTCTACATCTTTAGCCAAATGGGACATGGCATTATCGAGCTTATATAACAATCCGCAGCACCAAGCCAACTCAGGATTTCTTTCACTCGGAAAACCACCACTTGCCTTATAAAAGAGTCCAGAAATTACGGATTTAGGTTTCCTATGAGGAGCTAACGAATTATGGATCGCAATTAGAAGATCTGTCTGATCATAGTTTTTACCCAATGCCAAGCTGTAACCAAGCACGCACCGAGTAAATACATCGATCACCAAAATAACCCACACAGTAAGAATTTCTGTCACACAGGTTAATCCATAAGTGTCTACCTCCTGTACCGTTAAGCGTAAATCTAGGCTATGGCCGTCTACTTCCACTTCCTGTAGAGGTTCTATAGGGGATAAGATGGCAAGGTCTTCGGCGCTCCTGACATGCGCGCGTTTTTCTTGGGCTATTTCTTCCGCCTTCTTGTGCAAATGCCTAGAAAAACTTCGTAAAGCTTTGTCTTGTAGTGCAAACGGGTAAGAGGGAGTGGATATTCCTAGCTCTCCGCACTTCTTCAAAAATTCAGCATGATAATCCACTAACCTTCTAGTTCCGCCCTCTTTACGAGACTTATACAGACTGGCATAACGCCGTATCAATCTATCTAGTTCAGGATGCTGATTCAGCAATTGTGAAAAGTCATTCGCATCACCTGGCTGCTGGTCAGTCGAGTTTACGTGACGTTCATTGGGCTTCACTCGAAACTGCAAAATAGCCGCCCGATAACCGATATATTCGCCTCGCGAATCAAATTGAATCGCTTTTTCGATCATCAGATACAAGGATGATTTGGCAACACCGTACCGATTTTGTATTTCTTCACAGCTGGCCCCCTGAATAAAAAAAGCTTTCAATGCGGATATTCGATTTTCTGTTTTTTCTCTAACTTCCTCAGGTAATGCTCTCAAGTCAGGTATCTTCCAATCCGATAGCTTCACACCTTCTTGTAATATCCTTGTTCTAGAAAAACGCTGCTTCTCATTCATATAGCATCTCCTTTTGAGGAGCATACAACTATCGTACTGCCGCCAATTAACTGCTCTCGTAGTGATGGCAGGTTGAATTTCCCAATCCGAACCAATTCAAGCGCGAAAGCTAACCCCCTGCCATCGCCGAATCCATCAAGGCGATCAAAATTGCTAAGAGCGCATGAGGCGGAATGACTTAAGCTAAAAACAAAAAGCTTAAGATTCGCATCGGTAATTTCGTCCTTCCATCGAACTATGAAAGATAGAATCTTAAATCGGTTCCATACTTCGAATCTCTCATCATTTATGATTTCTCGACCTAAAATCTTACTAAGCATCCCTAATGCCGAGCAATATTCCTCGAACGCCTGTACTACCCTATCCGTTCCCGGCTCTGCGAAATACACTAAAGTCTCCGAATTCAAATAAACGAGTTTGAAAGCAACAAATAAGCGCCCCTCAGCGGTCTTAAACACCTTATTGACAGGTACAAACCTTATAAGCCCAGCATCAAACTCCAAACGTACCCATTCTATTAACTGCGTTCGATAATAAAACTCAAATCGCTCTCGATTTTTCATACTGTACACACGAAATAGATGAGCCCCCTTAGGCCGAGTCATGTCAATTAAACCGACGTTTTCATCGCTCATAGCGATACCCTCCAAAAAACGATAGGAAATACATCACGGAAGTAGATTAAGCTGACACTAAAATTAACAGTTATCGGCTGCGGCGATAACCGCGAAAGAATTTCGCATCCTATAAAGGCTGATTGATTAAAATAGTGCCTACGGCCTTTATATATCGAGGTTTCAGCCCAAGATTCCAATTCAGGCACTGAGCAAAATAAAGTAGATGTAGCTGAATCAATCAGAATGGTTAACCGAGGAAAGAAGGGTTGATCAGGTGATAGCGTATAGCGTGCGAAGCCGCATTCGCCAATAAATACGAAAAAATGAGTTGGGTAAAAAAAAAGCACACCTTACCTCCAAGAACGAATTCTTCGGAAAGTAAGGAGTGCCATATCCTCTTAGATGTCCTGGGGGCACCCTCACGAACATTAATTACGACGCTATCAAGCCGCATGCCGAACCGATAATTATTTTTATCTTTCAAACCTTTACGCCCGAAAGAAAACACCTATATAAAAATAAAATTTTCTTTAAAATCAGTCAACTAATCCGTACGAACTGCGTACGATTAAAAGTACATGGTTTGTGTCTTTACGATTAATTGTCCACATATTTTGTCGCGACAGGTTTATCCATCATGGACTTTTTGTAACAAAAAAAACAAAAAATCAGTTTTTTTGTAACTTTCAGTTAGGAACTGGATAATCCTTATATCAAATAAAGGCACTTTTATTCGTAAAGTCCATAGGTTAAAAGTCCAGGATTTTTGTCGGTGCGGGACGAGTCCAGCGCCAGCCGCGCAGCGCTGCGCCTGGGGGTGACGCAATCGGCGATCAGTGCCGGCTTGCGGCGTTTGCGTGAGTTGTATGGCGATCCGTTGTTCATCCGCACCGGGCGCGGCCTGGCCCCGACGTTGCGCGCCAATCAGTTGAAACCGGTGATCAGCGAGGCGCTGGATCGCTGTCGGCAGAGCCTGGCGATGATCAACCCGGATAACCCGCACTACGAGGGGCGTTCGGTGGTCCTGGGGCTGTCCGACGACTTCGAGATTGCCTACGGCCGTCGACTGATGGACGCCATGGCCCAGCGCCTGCCGAAACTGCGGGTGATCTTTCGCCAGACCCACAGCCAGATCGTCGCCGACGCCCTGCTTGACCGCAACCTGGACCTGGCCATCACCGCCGGCGGCTTTGCCGAGCGCAGGCTGAGCCGACAGGTATTGGGAGAAGGTGATTATCGCTGCCTGGTAGACCCGCCCAGCCTGGCACCTGACCAGCAACGTATCGACCTTGAGGAGTTCGTCTCGCGGGAACATGTGCTGGTGTCGTCAGGCGGGTTTATCGGCATAACCGACGAAGGCTTGGCAGCGCTGGGCTTGAGCCGCCAGGTGTGCGCGTCTACCAGCCACTTCGCCGCGCTGCCGTATCTGCTCAAGGGCAGTTCGGCGGTGGCGACGATTCCTGGGCATGCGGCCCAAGCCATTGCACAGATGACCGGCCTGCGCGTACTGCCCTGCCCTCTGGCGTTGCCGCGCTACCCGATGGAGCTGGGCTGGCGCACCCAGGCCCAGCTTGATCCGCTGTTGCTCAAGGTGCGCGAGGCGGTTGTGGCGTGCTTTACTTCGCCGCTGCCATCAGCTTGTTGACTTCACTGCGCACCATGTTGGAAAACTCCGGCGGCGACATGCCGTCCAGTTCGGCACGCACCCATTCGGCCCATTTGCCCTTGCGCTTGGCGCGCTCGCCGAACAACCGCGCGGCTTCGCCCTTGGCCTTGCCCAGGTTGGTTTGCCACAGGTCGTAGAGGCGGGACTTTTCATCTTCCAGCTCGGCGCGTTCGGCGAGGGTCTTGTTGGCGAGATTGAAGCTCATATTGAATTACCTGCTGCACAAATAAGTGACATCTTACACTGTAGGTCTAAGGTTCCCGATCCGGATTTTGCCGCAGATGAACGCCCGGGAAAATAACTGCAACTTTTGCCGCTGCCCGACACTCCATTGTTCACTGTCACATTCACCTGCAAGGAGTCACCCCAATGGCCCGCAAAACCGCCGCCCAAGCTGTCGAAGAACAAATCAAGGACCAAGCCTTCAGCGAATTGACCGCGCTGATCGAAGAGTCGGACAAGTTGCTCAAAAGCAGCGCTTCCCTGGTGGGCGAAGAAGGTGAAACCCTGCGCGAGCAGGTTGCCATCAAGCTCAAGCAAGCCCTGGACTCGCTGTCCAGCGTGCGTGAACGCAGCAAGCCGGTGGTCGATGCCACCGAGACTTATATCGGTGGCCACCCATGGCAGACCGTGGCGATTTCCGCCGGTTTCGGCCTGGTGGTCGGCCTGTTGCTGGGTCGCCGCAACTGATCCATGGCGGCAGCGGCCTTCCGCTGCCACGCCCTTGTTTCAACCCGCCAGCTCGCGCAACTGCTGCAGCACCTCCACCTCCAACATAATCCCCTCCTGCAACGACTTCTTCCGCGTGCGATGCCGCCGGTCTCCCGGCAACCGCCGCAGTCCCGCCGCATGCATCTGCCGCACCAGTTCCTGGCTACGCTCGGCGAAGCCCTGCCCTGCCGTTTTGGCCGGATCGATGACGATCAGCAACTGGCCGGTCCAGGGTGTGCGGGCGCCGGGGTGGTTGGACCAATCGAACTCAAAGGAAAAGTTGCCACCAGTCAGCGCCGCCGCCAGCAGTTCGACCATCATCGACAAGGCCGAGCCCTTGTGCCCGCCGAACGGCAGCAGCGCGCCACCTTCCAGGATGGCCTTGGGGTCCTGGGTCGGCTGGCCCAGGCTGTCGACCCCGGTGCCCAGGGGCAAGCGCTCGCCCTTGCGTGCGGCAATCTGCACATCGCCATGGGCGATGGCGCTGGTGGCCAGGTCAAACACAATCGGCGGGCCATCGGCGCGGGGCGCGGCAAACGCGATCGGGTTGGTACCGAACAGCGGCCGATCCGCGCCGTGGGGCACCACGCAGGTCATGCTGTTGACCACGCTGAGGGCCACCAGGCCTTCTTCGGCGAATGGCTCCACATCCGGCCACAGCGCGGCGAAGTGGTGGGAGTTGCGAATCGCCAGCAAGGCGATCCCGGCGCTGCGGGCCTTCTCTACCAACAGGCTGCGCGCCGCCGCCAGGGCCGGTTGGGCGAAGCCGTTATTGGCATCCACCCGTACAAATCCGGAGGCGATATCCTCTACCACCGGCACCGCCTTGCCGTTGACCCAGCCGCTGCCGAGGGTTGAGACATACCCGGGAATTCGGAACACCCCGTGGCTATGGGCACCGTCACGTTCGGCGCTGGCGCAATTGTGCGCGAGCACTAAAGCCACCTCGGGCGACGTGCCATGGCGGACAAACACCTGTTGCAGCAAGGTCACCAGCTCGGTGAACGGGATCGAGGTTGAAGCCGTGGCAACTGTCGGAGACTGTGCAGACATTTGAAGCTCCGTTTTTATGATTGGAGGGGGCAACGAATGGACATCCAGGCCGTCGATTAAACACCACGCACGGCGCTCGCTGTCAACTTACGGCGTGACTCAATAGTTACCCCCGCCTGGCACAACGCGCTGCCTACCCTGGTTTTCCTTATTCACGCTGGAGCCAGGCCATGACCCGCGTCACCCCGCCGTATTTTTTCGATGAATTCCTGCAACCCGTCAATCGCTCGACACTGAGCGAGCGCGAACGCGCCCTGGGGCTGACGGTCAAGGATCTGGAATGGCTGCACGGGGTGTATTACGCCAGCGATGCCGGCCGCCAGGATACACGCCTGCAAAGCCCCCCCATGCGTGTCGAAAAGCTGCTGATCAAGGTCACGGGCAAAACCGCGATCCCGCTGGCCGGTGCGTTCCTGATGAGCTCCAGCCCGGACGGTAACAAGGCCCTGCTGTACACCCCTTACGGCGGTATCCAGGTGTTTGACAGCCATGCCACGCTGCTCGCCGAGGTCAGCCAGGCACTGGCCGACCCGGTGCAGCGTGTCGACTTGCTCTGTTTTCTGTCGGTTGCCCAGCGCAACAGCCTGCCGGTGGGCACGGCCATGACGCTGACGACCACATTGGTCGAAGGTGCCGTCATGGAAGACCAGGAACAAACCCTGCAGGCCTGCCAGCAGGCCAACGTACACGCCATGCTGGCGCACTTGCAGAAAACCCCCAGCCTGTCCGGTATGCTCGACACCCTGCTCGGTATCATGGCCCACCCGTATTTCCCTGGCCTGGATCAACGTGATACGCGGGTCAACTGCTTCATGCAAAGCCCCACGGATGCCGAGCGGCACTGGACCGACTCCCTGCCGCTACGTGAAGCGCTCCTGCTGTTCTATGTGAAGCATGCCTGGCCCCCGGGGCAAACCCGCGAGTTCTTCAACCCCAAACATGTCACCACCGACTTCACCACAGCCCAGTTGCAACAAGACCGCGAGCGCTGGGAGCACCTCGTCGAACAGACCTCCGGCACGCTGTCCAAACTGCTCGACAGCCTGCTGCAGACCTACTGGAACGAAGACATCGGCGGCGGCACCTCGCGTCTGGAACTATTTGCGCAAGTCATGGTAGACAAATTTCGCCTCGATGTACTGCTCAAGCGCCAGGCCGGCATCCTCAGCGCCGACGAGAGTCACATGCTCCAGGCCATGTTCCTCAGCGACCAGGGTGCTCGCAGCGCCTACGCCGCCAACCTGAGCGTGGAAAAAGTGCGTGTCTACGCGCCCTACCAGCACTACGTGGAACTGGCCAGCACGCTGATGCTGCATGAAAACCACGCCTACCTTTACACCCAGTCCCGTGGCCTGCAGGTACTCGAAGACCTGGATGACCTCAAAGACACTTTATTGAGCATGCTCAAGGCGGCCGGGCACGAAGATGAATTGCTCAATTTCCTGTCCCTGGACGAGCGCAACACCTTTATCGGTCTTGACCAGATCAATATTGCCGCGCATCCCGTTACCGGGCATGTGTTCACCGGCATGATCGAAGACATCGCCGCCAAGCAGATCAGTAATATGGACCATGCCCTGGGCCTCTACCGCAGCAGCGCCGGCCAGGTGGACGCGGATGCCTTGCTCGATTACGCCCTGGACGTGCGCAGCATGCTCGACAATCGCCTGGCCGACCTGGAAACCGACGGGCGCTGGAGCGTGCACCCCGTGACCAGCGGTAATGGCCGCCCTTCGACCGTGCAGGCCGAACGGGCCAAGCTGCACCTGCAACGCCTGCAAGCTGCCGAGCAAGGGTTGGACATCGAACGCGCCCGGCACCCGACATTGCGCAGCATGGTGGCCCTGGCCCTGGACACGGAACTGCAAAAGCGACACCTGGACCTTAAGGCCGATGAGGTTTATGTCAATACCTATGCCTCTCGCGCCCAGCAGCGCGAAGAACGCATGCCCCTTTCGTCCTTGAGCATGGTTGAGCACTTCATCGAACGCCTGGGCGAGGAATATGGTCCGCTGCCGGTGTCTTCCAGGACCGGTTTCTACAAAAAACACGACCAGGGTGTGGCCGAACAGCTCAATAGCATCAGTCTGAAGGTGTTTAACAACCTCATCGAACAGGTGTTGAAGGTCTTTGCCGGTCACGAGATGCGCGAGCTGCCGCGCCTGTTCCTGGAAAACATCCGGGATAAACACACGCACTCAATGCTGCTTGGCCTGCGCAGCGAGGCCGAACTGCGGCTGCTGGGTAAATTCCTGCCGGCGCGCAGCCACGCCATTCTCGATACGGTGTTGCGCACCGACAGCCTGGTGCGCCTGACCCGTCACGGGATCAACGGCTTTCTCCCGGATGCCTTTGCACTGGCCTTGCAACAGGGCACGTCCGAGGCGCTGCTGCCACTGCCCAACCTGTTTGTGCTGACCGAACGTGGCGGCCTGGACCCGAGGCACTCGGGCCAGGCAACCCTGTGGACGCCCCGGCGTGGCCATGAGGTATTTCCATCGGTCACAGCCCTGCGCGAGGCACTCACCCGGCGCCTGGCGCACCCGGTCAAACGCCTATCGCTGCTGGAGAACCTGTCGTTTTCCCAACGCGTGCCTCACCGGGAATACCGGCTGGGGCCACTGCAACGCATTGACGATAACCTGCTGGACAATCGCCTGGACAGCTACGGCGACTATGTCATGGACGCGGTGGATCATCTGCTGGCCATGGACCTGCCGGCGCGCGCGGTGCAGGACCGCCTGGATGCGCTGCTGGAGACTCCGGCGCCCACCAACCTGGCGCGCGCCAAGGCGCTGGCCGAAGCCATGATCACCCAGCAGGCCCTGCCCGTCTGGCTGGCAATGACGCCGGCCAAGGAGCAGATCCACCATGCCGAACTGCTGGAGCAATACCACAACAGCGCCCCGCAGGAAGAAGACTACCTGCATGGCATCACCACCATTCGCGAACATACCTTCGCTGCCCTGCTGGAGCTGCTCCAGGCACGCTTTCCCAAACAGACCATCAGCCCCGATAACGTGCTGATTCCCGTGCACCAGGCCCTCGATATCCACGACTACAGCCTGACCGACTTTGCCTTGCGCCACTGGCCCGACCTGAACAGCCAGATTATCCGCCCGCGCTCGCGCACCGCCACTGCGTTGCCAGACACACTCGATGCCACCGCAGTGATCCAGATGGTTCGGCAGCTGGACTTGAAATCGGTCTACCAGAAGCAATTACAAACCGCGCTGGACACCCGCACCGAGGCCGCCCGCACACGCCGGCGCCGGTTCTGCCGACAACTGCCATGGCAGGTGTTGCAGTACGCCCACGAACAACAGTTGCAAGAACGCTTGTCGGCCCAGGCACTGGGCTGGGTCCGGCAGGTATTCGATATGCCTGACGCCCTGGCCCGCGCGGCACTGGAGGGTGCCTCGGCGCTGATCCGGCCCGTGGAACTGGTCGCGACCGAAGGTGCCACTGCCGCCAAGGTACTGGGCATGTACCTGATCAACGCCGACAGCCAGCAGGCCGGCCCCGTGGTGCTGTATGCGCCCTACAGCGAACACCATGTGCTCAAGCAATACGCCAGCGAACAAGCGCTGCTGGATGAATTGGAGCGACCGGGCGAACTGCAGGACTGGGTCCTCCAGCACTTGGAAGACCCACACCAGGCCGTTTACCGCAACTTGCTGCACAACCACCGTTATCGCCCATCAGATATCCAACTGGCTACCTCTCCAGTTACCGGTAACCTGCTGCACTACCTATTCAGTGAAAACACCCTGATCCTGCTCAAGATGCTCGCCGGCCAATTCGAACACGGTGCCCAGTTGCTCTGGGATAAGGTGGTCGCTCTGCTCGGCAAGGGTATTCCCACGGCAGTGCACTTCATGGCAGGCAAACTCGCCTATCCGCTGGTGGTGTGGCGCAGCTACAAACTGGTCAAGCGCTCAATGGAAGCGCTGCAATTGCACCAATGGAAAGCCGCGATGAAGAGCTTCATCCTGGCCGTGGTGCAGATGGCCTCGCTGTACAGCGAGCTTGACGGCAGCGAAACCCCGCCACCCGATGAGGCAGACGTGGTCGACCTGCCGGAGGGCAAACTGCCGGCGGCCACCACCCACGACACCCTGGACATCACCGCCGCTTCACGTACGCGGTTGCAGCCTTTTGAGACCCACGACGTCGCCCTGCAGGACCTTGCGCTGGACACGTCCACCCATGTCTACACGGACAAGACCAGCGTCCAAGGCTATGTACCGCTGGCCGGCAAGGTCTACCCGGTAAAGAAAACCAAAGACCAGTGGCGTCTGGACAGCGACGATCAACACGGCCCCTATGTAGGCCGTAACTCGGAGGGCAGATGGGTGTTGGACCTGAGCGTGCATAAACCGCGCTTCGGCCAAGCCTGGACGCAGCATAAAACACTACGGGCCGAAAGACGCGACATCAACATTCAAGCACGAGGCATGCGTGAGATTGCCGCCGTGTCCAGCTGGAAAGCCCAGGCCATCGACGAAGCATTGAATGTGGCGACGTACTACGCCGTTAACTGCAAGCGCAACCTCCAGCTGTTTGCCACCCTGCGTTCCCCTGATAGCCGGGTTGGCCTGTTTCTGTGCGAGCTGTTCGGCGCTCTCAACCTGAGCCCGGACCACGTCAAGAAAATCGACACCATCATCGACGGGATACTCGATGAGTTAAGCGACCCCACGTTGACCGGCCCTGACTCGATGCGCTTTATCATCGGCGACAGCCTGGCCGACCCCACCAATGAATACGCCATGGTGCTGGTCAACGACAGCGAACGCAAAGTGTATCTGTTCGACCGCTTCTTCGATCCAAACCTGACCGATTACGTGAACAGGCTCAGCGTGCCCTTCGATATGGTGGCCCACGCCAGGGCCTCTACGCTGATCCATGAACTGACGCACCTGCGGTTCAAAACCGCGGACATCGCCTACCTACGCTGCGTAGAACCATTTCGCGACCTGATCGACACGGCCAAACCCGGCGCCCAGGCGGTGAAGACCCGCCAGGATGATTTGCAAACCACGGCACTGTCCACCCTGACGCCCGAACGGATACTGTTCAAGACCTGGGATGACATTTCGAACACCTGGGAGGATTACGGTTTTTTCACCACGACCCATTACCTCAAGCGTAAAGTCTTGAGTGCTACCGGGGCCAAGACCCTGGCGGAGGCGCGGCAGGTCTTCATGAGTAATATCGATAAACGCATCGACGTCATTCTCTCCAACGCCGATTCAGTCGCCTACCTGGTCACACACTTGGGGCGCATGCTGGATGCGGGGGCCTGAGCGGCCCCCAGCGGGCGAATCAGTCTTTCTGGTCGCGCAGGACATTGCCGGAGGCGCCGTCGATACGGGCTTCATAAACAGTGCCGTCGGATTTGCGCCCTTTGACTTCCCAGTAACCGTCGTTGTCGGCTTCAGCCGAGTAAACCTCGATATATCCGGCCTTGGTCTTCGCCACTTCAATGGCCTTCTCGATAGGGATCCAGCCGGCGCCCGGCTTATCGGCCAGGGCGGCGCCGGCGCTGAGCAGCGCAGAGGTTGCACACAGGGCGACTAAGGTTTTCTTCAACATATTCGTACTCCATTGTGGGAATGCCGGACACTTGTCCTGATATTTTAGGTATTACCAAATAAGAATAAGTTCCAATTGATGTGCAATCGCCATGATGGCGGTTCTCGCCGCCTGCCTCGGGGGGTTAGAATGCGGCAAACCAGGATGAGTCAATGAGCGAAAAGCCCGTTCCAGAAGCCGAATACGATGCGATCACCGATGCCGCTGCGCATTGGTGCATGCGCCTGCATGCTGCCGATTGCACGGCGGAGGAACGTCAGGCCTTCACCCAATGGCACGATGCCCATCCGCTGCACGCCTTCGAATATGCGGCCATGCTGGAAATCTGGGAGGTGGCCGATCACCTGCCCCGCCCCCCACCTGCCCCGAGGGTGCCCCACGTCAAGCCACGCAGCCGGTTACGCAACTACGCAGTGGCCGCAGCCGTCTGCCTTGCCGCATTGCCGCTTGCGGCCTTTACCGGCTGGGAAGCCGGTTGGTTGCCCAGTTCTTATGAACATTTCGAAGCTACCAATGGCCTGGAAAAAATCACCCTCGGCGATGGCAGCCAAGTGGAGTTGAACCTGGGCACCGAATTGGTCTACAGCCACTACAAGGACCAGCGCCGGGTCACCTTGAAAAAGGGCGAAGCGTTCTTCAAAGTGACCCACGACCGCGAACACCCGTTTATTGTGCGGGCCGGCGAAGGCCTGGTGCGGGTAACCGGTACCCAGTTCAACGTCTGGGAATACGACGAACAGGTGCGGGTGATATTGCTGGAAGGCTCGGTGCAGGTTTCCAGCGACGCGGAGCACGCCAGTGTACCGCTGAGCCCAGGCATGCAGGCCAGCTTTCGCCAGGGTGACGACACACCGCAAGTCGCCGCCATCAGCCCTGATGACAGCGCGCTGGCATGGCGCCACGGCAAACTGGTGCTCGACAACCTGCCCCTGGCGGATGCGCTGCCGCTGATCAACCGTTACCTGAAAACGCCGGTCATGCTGGCAGACGCCGGTACCGGCAAGATCCGCATCGGCGGTATCTACAATATCAACGAAGTCAGCAACCTCGTTCCCTCCCTGCCCAAGGTGCTGCCGGTCTACCTGACCCAGAACCAGGACGGCAACCCCGTACTCAATTCCATCCCAGGCAAAACCCCCAAGGGCTGAGCCCCCATGCGGGAGTGGGTTCGCTCACGCCCGCAGTCTCAGTTTTGAAACACCTCCTGCCCCTGGATCGCCCGCTTTGTGCGGTTTCATCCATTTGTCATGGGCGGTGTTACATCGCTGAGACAGTGCGAGGTGAGGATGGGCCTGTCTCAAGCGCCGGGGGACTGTTTCAACGTTGAAACAGCATTGCCATCACTTTGCCTGGCTTTAAACATAACCATCTGTAAATCAACAAAAAATCAAAAGCGGCACGGCTCCTGCTCTTTCCCTGACAACGCTGTTTAGGGTCAGCGTGAAGCATAAGGAATGCCGCCGTGAACACACTTGCTCAAGGTTCGATGACCGTACTGCTGGTCAGCTGTGTACTCAGCGCCTGTATCAGTATTCCGAGCTTTGCGGGTGACGGCGTTATCGTCACGGGCCGCAATGTGCAGGGCCATATGGTTGGCCGCCCGGCCTTCGGCCCCGACCCCTACCCCACTACCGCCAACGCCAACCCCAGCAAAGAGATTATCAACGCCCTGTCCGGCGAACTCAGCGACGCGGATATTGGCGGTATCAGCAGCGGCGCAAGCCTCGCCCGCTCCATCCAGCCCAATGCCAGTTTGTCCGGCCTTGGCACCACACAGCACGGCATGTCGACACTGGGTACTGGCGCAGCCGCCGGCCATGGTGCGGGCAGCAGCATGGGCGGGCAGATCAGCGACTCGATCCAGCGCGGCATGGCGCCTTTGAATAACCTCGGCAGCATGATGGGGGGCAAGTGATGAAGTGCGCCCTACTGATAGGTGCCCTGCTGGGCAGCGCCTCGGCCATGGCCGACAACACCGCGGTGATCAACAACAGCGGCCAGCAGTATGAAGGTGTGTTGTCGATCAACCAGGCAGCCGGCACCCAGCAACAAACGTCCAACAGCCGCGCCATTGCGCTCGATGGCCAGGCCACCACCGTCGACATCCAGAACCTCAATGGCAAGGTCGACCCGGCCCTGAACGCCAAGGCGGTGATCCAGGGCACTTCTTTTACCAATGGCAACGGTGTACTGGGCATCAACCAGTCGGCCGGGGCCAATAACCAATCGATCAACGCGGTGCGGATCAGCCTCAACCCTGGCCCGCAAAGCATCGATGACAGCGTCCTGTTGCAACAGAACACGACGACGCTGGCAACTGACTCAGGGCTCACCCCCACCACTGGCAGCCGCCAGGTCGTTACCAGCGACCAGGCCTTCACCGGCAGCCGAGGTGTGATTCAGGTGAACCAGAGTGCCGGGGTGGGGAACCGAGTGGCTAACACCCTGGGCATCACTATCAAGTGACCGCTTGATAGACGTTCGTTAGGCCGTACCAACACTTAACCAACTAATCAGAAGCAAGGAGAAACACCATGAAACCTCAAATGGCGCTCAAACCACTGGTCTTTGCTCTCGCCGCGCTCATGGCTGCTGCTGCTCAAGCGGGTGGCTGGCATCCAACCCCTCAACCCACCGGTACTGTTGCCGCTGTCGTCACTGACGTACAAAAAAGTGAACACAACAAATTCGACGACACCAACACCGAAAACAACGCCTCGGCCGATAATTCGCTCAACAACAACAGCGGTAACGTCGGCGTCAACGGGCAATCGGGATCCGGTAACCAAGCCGACAATGCCGGTGCCATTTCCAGTGCAAAAGGTGACTTTGCCACTGTGTTTGCGGTGATCGATGTTGATCAAGGCAGTTCAGGTAATAACTTCGTCAACAAAGGCACGCAAAACAACGCCTCTCTTGACGGGTCCATCACTGGTAACTCCGGCAACGTGGGTTACAACGGCCAAGCCGGGCAAGGCAACCAAGGTAAAAACAACCTGGCAATCACTACTGCCGATGGCAAGAACATCGCAGCGGCCTCCAACACCGAGCAAAACTCGCTTAACAACAGCTACCTCAATGCGGCCGCCAGCAGCCATGGTTATGGTGGCAAGCCGCAATACGTGTCGAACAACGCAAGCCTCGACAACTCGGTTAACCGCAACTCCGGCAACGTAGGCGTCAACCTGCAATCCGGTGCAGGCAACCAAGGCAGCAACAGCCTGTCGATCGGCCAGGGTTGCAGCGTCTGCAGCAGCAGCGTGCGCTTCTGATCCAACGGGGCCTTGGCAACAAGGCCCTTTCTTATTCCAGTGTCCAGCAGGTGAATCGATCATGCGCCTTGCGACCTTCACCCTCCTGATGTTGCTCACCGGCACGACCTGGGCAGGCACCATGGCGATCTCCGCCATGCCCGGCGGCGCGGTGATCTACAAAAAGGTCGAGAGCATCCGCGAGCGCCGCTTCGCCAACCTGGTGGAACAGAAAACCGATTTCAGCTGCGGTGCGGCAGCGCTCGCCACCATTCTGCGCCAGGCCTATTGGCTGGACGTCGACGAAGACCACATCATCAAAGGGATGCTGGTGACCGCCGACCAGGATCTGGTGCGCACCCAGGGCTTTTCCATGCTGGACATGAAGCGCTACCTCGAAAGCATCGGCATGCGTGCCCGCGGCTACAAGATCGCGCCGGATACCTTGCTGACCGTGAAGATCCCGGTGGTGGTGCTGCTGGAAATCCGTGGCTACAAGCACTTCGTGGTGATGCAGCGGGCCGACAAGGACTGGGTGTATATCGGCGACCCGGTACTGGGCCACAAGCGCTATTCCCGTGACGATTTCGTCAAAGGCTGGAATGGCATTGTTTTCGCCGTACTGGGTGAGGGTTACGACAAGGCCAATGTCTTGCTCGATCCGCCCATGCCGCTGACCGCCAAGAGCCAGATGAATGAGTTCAAGCCGGTGGGCGATGCAGAGCTGATGGATTTCGGTTTTATCCAGAGCGACTTCTTCTAGAAGCGCAATAAGGGGCAGGACGCCCCAGGAGCCACAGATGAATACTCGCCGTTGGCTGACGCTGTTGTGCGTGGCAGCCTCAATGCCCGCTTATGCGTCATCGGGGTTCAAGCCCATCGAACTCAAGGACGCAGAAATGGCCGAGCTGCGTGGCCGCTATGTGATGCCGGGGCGCATCATCAGCTTCGGCATCGTCATGAGCAGCACCTGGACCAATGCCGTCGGTGACAGTATCACCGGCACGGCGAACATGCAGATCGACAAGACTACTATCACCCCGCAGTTCTATGTGCAAACCACCGGTTCGGCCGGCACCGGCACGCCTCCAACCTCCGGCACCGGCAACGTGATCGGCGGGGCGGGCCTGGGCAGCGGCCAGGGCGTGACCCAAAGTGTGCGCACGGCCGGCGATGGCAACACCGCCTACAACAATGTCGGCATCAATGTCGAGAACGGCGGTGCCCCCGCCGACAACCTCCAATCCGGGCAGGTGCTGATGGCCGGCGGTACCGTGAGCGGTGACAGCGCAGCGGGCCGCGTCAGCGTATCGGCCAACAATGGCGGCGTGCAGATGGCGATCCAGGCCAACCACAACCAAGGCAGTAGCCTGCAGCAGATCGGCGGCGGCAACGTGCTGCAGGGCACGGTGCTGACCGGCAATACCAACCTTGTCAGAAATATCACTCAGATCAACGTGGTGATGAACAATAACGGCTTGAATAACGCCGCGTTGAATTGCAATTTGGATCAGCTCAAAGGCCTACGTACGCTCGGTTATTGAACTACGCTGACCCTTCGACACTTACGCATTAGTAAAGGACGGCTTATTTCATGCATCGATCGTTATCGCTACGTGCGGTGGTTTGTTTAAGTACGCTCTTGCCCGCATCCCTGTTGTATGCCGCGCCAGACGCCGACATCGAAACCCTGAAGAAGGAACTCCTGGAACTCAAGCAACGTTATGACGTGCAGCAAAAAGCCTTGGCGGTTCTGGAGCAACGTGTGCGCCAAGTCGAGGATCAACCGGCGACGCCCGCCCCCAGGCGCCTGGCCAAATCACCTGCCGACTTCAAGAATGGCGGTAACGCTGTCGCGGCCTCGGGGGCTGGAGCCGCAGCCGCCTCAGGTGGTGCAGGCAGTTCCTACGGCCAGTCCCTCAAGGACGACTCGGCCCCCGCGCAAAGTGTGAGCAACCTCTACAACGAAGCCAGCGGCTTCTTCGGCAACGGCAAGTTCAGCGTTGAAACCGGCATCACCTATGCCCGTTATGACGCGCGCCAATTGACCCTCAATGGCTTCCTCGCACTGGACTCGATCTTCCTCGGCAACATCAACCTGGACCGGATCAAGTCCGACAGCTGGACCCTGGACCTCACCGGGCGCTACAACGTCGACAACCGTTGGCAGTTCGACCTGAACGTACCGGTGGTGTACCGCGACTCGACCTACCAGTCGGCCGGCGCCGGCAACGATGCCACCGCCACCTCGGAAGGCTCGGTGACCCGCGACCCAACCATTGGCGATGTCAACTTTGGCGTGGCCTACAAGTTTCTCGACGAAACCCCGACCATGCCGGATGCGGTGGTGTCTGTACGGGTCAAGGCGCCCACGGGTAAAGAGCCTTTCGGCATCAAGCTGGTCAGGCAACCCAATAACGACAACCTCTATCTGCCGGAAAGCCTGCCGACGGGCAACGGGGTCTGGTCGGTCACACCGGGCATTTCCCTGGTCAAGACCTTCGACCCGGCGGTGCTGTTTGGTTCACTGTCGTATACCCACAATTTTGAAGACTCGTTCGATGACATCAGCAGTGACATCAATCAAAAGGTCGGAGGCAAGGTGCGCCTGGGCGACAGTTTCCAGTTCGGTGTCGGCGTGGCCTTCGCGCTCAACGAAAAGATGAGCATGTCGTTCTCGGTCTCCGACCTGGTGCAGCGCAAGAGCAAGCTCAAGCCGGACGGCGGCGACTGGCAATCGGTGGTCTCCAGCGATGCCAATGCGGGCTATTTCAACGTGGGCATGACCATTGCCGCCTCGGATAACCTGACCATCGTGCCGAACCTGGCGATCGGCATGACCGATGATGCACCGGACTTTACGTTCAGCCTGAAATTTCCGTATTACTTCTGACTACACCCCGATAGCGGTGGCTCAGCTGCAGGTAAGTGACTGACACACTGCTATCGGGAGCAAGCCCCCTCCCACATTTGGGCAACATTCCTTCAGTTGAACACTTGCGCGCCAGACTTCCGAACCTTTGCGGCGGCTCGCAACTACCAAACCCAGCAGACTGACACATATCAAAATGTGGGAGGGGGCTTGCTCCCGATAGCAGTGTGTCATTCACTTATCTATAGCTGACACACCTCCATCGGGAGCGAGCCCTTCCACAACCCGCCCTAGCGAATCTGGTGTTTGTGCAGCAACCGGTAGAACGTCGGCCGGGAAATGCCCAGCACACGGGCGGCGACACTCAGGTTGTCGCTGTGCCGGTCGAGCACATCGCACAGCGCCTGGCGCTCGGCGCGGTGCTTGTAATCTTCAAGTGTCGCCATCGGCGCCGAAAGGGCCTGCTGGCTTTGCAACCCCAGATCCACGGCTTCAATCTGGCGGCCTTCTGCCAACACCAGGCCGCGGCGCACGCGGTTGGCCAGTTCGCGCACATTGCCCGGCCAAGGGTGTTGCCCCATCGCCACCAGCGCGTGCTCGCTGAAACTGCGCGGGCGCCGGCCGGTTTCCCGACTGTAGAAACGCGAAAAGTGGTTGGCCAGCATCGCCACGTCGCCATGGCGCTCGCGCAAAGGCGCGGTGACCACTTGCAGGACATTCAGGCGGTAATACAGGTCTTCGCGAAAGGCGCCCGTTTCCACCGCAGCTTCAAGATTGACATGGGTCGCGGCAAGCACCCGCACATCCACCGGGATCGGCTGACTGCCACCGACGCGCTCAATGTGTTTTTCCTGCAGGAAACGCAAAAGGTTGGCTTGCAGCTCCAACGGTAGGTCACCGATTTCATCCAGGAACAGCGTGCCACCGTTGGCGGCCTCAATGCGCCCCACCTTGCGCTGATGAGCGCCGGTGAACGCACCTTTTTCGTGGCCGAACAGTTCGGATTGGATCAGGTGTTCAGGGATGGCGCCGCAATTGATCGCCACGAAGGGTTTGGCGTGCCGTTGGGATTGGCGGTGCAAGGTCTTGGCTACCAGCTCTTTACCGGTGCCGCTGTCGCCGCGGATCAACACAGGGGATTCAGTGGGGGCCAACTTGGCCAACAATTTGCGCAGTTCGCGAATGGGGCGGCTATCGCCCAACAGCTCGTGGGGCTCATCCACAGGCGCGTAACCCTTGCCACGCAATCGCGCCATGCCAAACGCACGCCCGATGGTCACCTGGACCCGGGACACGTCGAACGGCAAGGTATGGAAGTCAAAGAACCATTCGCAGACAAAATCACCGACGTTCTGCAGGCGTAATACATCTGGGCTTAGGACCGCAATCCACTCGGTGCCGCTACGGCCAATCAACGCCTTGACCGCTTCGGGGCGCTCCAGATGGCTGGGCTGCAAGCGCAGCAGGCCCACGTCGCAGGAGCGCTCACCTACCGCCTGCAAGGCACAACTGTCCACTTCCCAGCCGGCTGTGCGCAAGCCGGGTAATAAGTCGTGGCAGTCATCACAGGGGTCGACTACCAGCAAGCGACGCTGGACGGGTGTCACAATCATGACGATTCCTTGGCGCCAGAATTATTAAAGTTATTTATAAACAAGGGTTTGTGACGCCTGCCGGTAACCCTAGCAAGATATTGACGCCTGGCTTGTACCATTTCGCTATAAGTACGGGCAAAAAGCCATGTGGGTCTAGCAAGTTGCCGGCGGCCGGAACTTTTATTCAGCTATCAAAACAGGCGCTTAAATGACGTCAATCAGGGAAAGTTAAAATTTCTTGCTCTAACATGTGACCCGCACCCCATCATCGTGCATCAGTACAAGTAACCCACCGTACGGTCAGCCCAACCGCCGGTACTCACTTGAATGGGCATACAGAGAGAAGACCCAAATGAACGCTCCGCTGCGCATCAACGAAGCTCTTTTGATTGCAGACCGTGCCTTCCAACCCTTCCAGTGCGTGGCCTGGCACGATGGCAATGGCGCCCTCAGCCTGAGCGTCATCGACCGTACCAATACCCGTATCGGCAGCAAACAGCTGTCATCGAAGACTTATACCGATCCAGCGCAATTGGAAAACCTGTTGTTGCAGGCTCGCGCCGAGCTCGATAAAGATGGCTACCAGTTGCAGCACTGGGCAATGCCGAAATAATTCACTACAACAACTTCCAGCCCTTTGGAAACATTGGCTGGAAGTTGTGCAGCAAGACTTCAGGTTTAACGTGCCGCGAGAATAAACCGTTCGAACGCCTCGGCAGCGCCGTCTTCGATATTACTGCCGGTGACCACATTGGCCTGGCGCTTGACGGTTTCTTCGGCCTGGCCCATGGCGATGGATAATCCGGCCACTTTAAACATGGCCGGGTCATTACCGCCGTCGCCGATGGCTGCGGTCTGTTCAAGCGGCACCCCAAGGTGCGCTGCCAGGGTCTTCAAGGCTTCGCCTTTATTGGCCAGCATCGCCGTCACGTCCAGGTACACCGGTTGCGAACGTGACACCTGGGCCAACCCTTGCACCTTCGGCTGCAATTGCGCCTCCAGCTCCACCAGCAACTGTGTGTTGTTACTGGCAGCTACGATCTTGTCGACGCGATCCAGGTAGGGCTCGAAATTCTCCACCACCCCTGGCCCGTATCCTAAGCCATCGGCTTCGCGCTGCACCATCGGCCCCGGCGGGTCACGGCGCAGCCAGTCGCCGTCGGCAAACACCCAGACTTCCACGTCCGGTTCGGCCGAAAACAGCGCCAGGGTGACCAGCGCCGCCTCTGCCGGCAGGTGGTGTGCAACCAGGATGCTGCCATCGGGGTTGACCAGCGTACCGCCATTGAAACCGGCCACCGGCACATCGATGCCAAACGTCTCGATCAGATGCAGCATGGCCTTGGGCGGACGCCCGCTGGCCAGGCTGAATAGCACTCCAGCTTCACGCATCGCACAAATCGCGTCGGCGGTACGCTGGCTGAGGCTGTGGTCGGGATGCAATAAAGTCCCGTCCACATCACTGAGAACAAATCGGATGGGATGAATCGCCGCGTCACTCATCCGAGGCTATGCCAGGTGCGGCCATCACGGGCCAGCAGCGCGTCTGCCGCCGCGGGGCCATCTTCACCGGCCTTGTACGCCTGGATGCCGTCATCTTCCTTCCAGGCATCGAGGAATGGCTGCACCGCACGCCAACCGTTCTCGATATTGTCGGCACGCTGGAACAAGGTCTGGTCGCCGGTCATGCAGTCGTAGATCAGGGTTTCGTACCCCGTCGACGGTTGCATCTCGAAGAAATCCTTGTAGTCAAAACCCAGCTCGATATTGGCCATCTCCAGGGTCGGCCCAGGCTTCTTGGCCAGCAGGTCGAACCACATGCCTTCGTTCGGCTGGATCTGGATTTTCAGGTAGGTGGGTTTGAGCTCATCGACTTCGGTGTCGCGGAACTGTGCATAGGGCGCGTGCTTGAAGCAGATGACGATCTCGGTATCGCGAATGCTCATGCGTTTGCCGGTACGCAGGTAGAACGGCACGCCAACCCAGCGCCAGTTGTCGATCATCACCTTGAGGGCGACGAAGGTCTCGGTGCTGCTGTCAGGCGCAACGTTGGCTTCCTCGCGATAGCCTGGCAGCGCCTTGCCGGCGATTTCGCCGGCGGTGTACTGACCGCGAACCGAGTTGGCTCGGGCATCCTCCAAAGACCAGGGGCGAATCGCACCGACCACCTTGGCCTTCTCGCCACGCACCGCATCGGCGCCAAAGGCAGCCGGCGGTTCCATGGCGACCATCGCCAGCAACTGGAACAGGTGATTGGGCACCATGTCGCGCAGGGTGCCGGTTTTCTCGAAGAAATTGCCCCGGGTTTCCACACCGACCGTTTCGGCAGCGGTGATTTGCACGTGGTCGATGTAGTGGTTGTTCCAGAACGCTTCGAACAGCACGTTGGAGAAACGGCTGATCAAGATGTTCTGCACCGTTTCCTTGCCCAGGTAATGGTCTATGCGATAGATCTGCTTCTCGCTCATCACCTTGAGCAGGCACGCATTCAGCGCCTCGGCGGTGGCCAGGTCGGAGCCGAACGGCTTCTCGATGACCACGCGCCGAAAGCCCTCATCCGTTTCGTTCAGCAGCCCGGCACTGCCCAGGCGCTGCACCACTTCACTGAAGAAGCGCGGTGCCGTGGCCAGGTAGAACACCGCGTTGGCGGTGCCGCTGTCGGCGATCTTCTGCGCGATATCCGCGTAGGTGCTGTCGTCGAGGAAGTCGCCCTCGACGTAGCTGATGCCCTTGGCCAATTTTGCCCACATCGCCGGGTCGAGGGCATTTTCCGCATTGCCGCGCACCTTGCTGGCGGCCTCGGTGCGAATGAAGTCCTCAAGCTTCTTGGCGAAGTCGGCGTCGCTGATGGCGTTGTGATCAACGCCGACAATGCGCAGGCCATCGCCCAGCAGCCCGTCGCGGCTCAGGTTATACAGCGCCGGCATGAGCAGGCGTTTGACCAGGTCGCCATGGGCGCCAAACAGAAACAACGTGGTAGGTGGAGCGGGTTCGGCCTTGGGTTTCTTGCCGTTGGCGGTCATTTTTTTGAAGTCTCCACATGGCCACCAAAGCCGAAGCGCATGGCAGACAGCATTTTGTCACCGTAGGTGCTCTGCTGGCGGGAACGGAAACGCGCAAACAGCGACGTCGACAGCACCGGCACCGGCACCGCCTGTTCCATGGCCGCTTCGATGGTCCAGCGACCTTCACCGCTGTCGGCCACGGAACCGGAGTAGCCATCGAGCTTCGGATCGGTGGCCAGGGCGTCGGCGGTCAGGTCCAGCAGCCAGGACGAGACCACGCTGCCACGGCGCCAGACTTCGGCGATATCGGCAACGTTGAGGTCGAAACGCTGGTCTTCCGGCAGGTTTTCTGAGTTCTTGGTCTTGAGGATGTCAAAACCTTCGGCAAACGCCTGCATCATTCCGTACTCGATGCCGTTATGGATCATCTTGACGAAGTGACCGGAGCCCGCTGGGCCGGCATGGATATAACCGTGCTCGGCACGCGGGTCGGCAGAAGGCGAACGGTCCTTGGTGCGCGGGATGTTGCCCAGGCCCGGCGCCAGGCTCTTGAAGATCGGGTCCAGGCGCTGCACGGTCTCGACGTCGCCGCCGATCATCATGCAGTAGCCGCGCTCCAGGCCCCAGACGCCGCCCGAGGTGCCGACATCGACATAGTGCAGGCCCTTTTCCGCCAGGGCCTTGCCGCGACGCACGTCGTCCTTGTAGTTGGTGTTGCCGCCGTCGATGATTACGTCGCCGTCTTCCAGCAGCTCGCTCAGCGCATTGATGGTGTCTTCAGTGGGCGCGCCCGCCGGCAGCATTACCCAGACGGCACGTGGCTTTTGCAGGCCGGCCACCAGGGCATTCAAGTCGGCGACGCCGGTAGCGCCCTCTTCGCTCAGGGCTTTGACAAAGGCTTTGTTACGGTCGTATACAACGGTGGTATGCCCATTGAGCATCAGGCGCCGCGCAATGTTACCGCCCATGCGGCCTAGTCCGATAATCCCCAGTTGCATGTGCTGATGCTCCTAACTGCTAAAAAATGTGTGACATAGTTTATAGCGCAATGAGGCTAATGAGGGTTAGTCCAGAGCGGATCCGTGTAGTTTCATGACAAAAAAATTGCCATCGTTTCACCATCACCCTCGGAAAAGTCACACGACCGCGAAAAATAAAAAAGTTCCCTTGTCTCGAAAAAGAATTCAAACTTGCTTCCGACTGTTGCTGGAAACCTGTTCCGGCACCGCGATCTACCGGCTATTTGCGAGGTAAGCAATGAGCACAGCACAGATGACCCGCCCGCCACAGACCCTCTACGTCAGCATCCGCCGCGATGAATTGCGTCAGTTGAAAGATGAGCGCGATCAGTTGCAGCAGGAAGTCCTGCGCCTGCGCTCGTACCTTCAAAGCCAGCTCGAATTGCCGTCTGACGCCAAGCCTGCGCTTTGCTGAACGCCTCTGGTTAGTTTGTAAGGCAATACTTACAGAAAACTCACAAAGTTTTCACACGCCTATCCCGATACTCCCGCCCGCGATGCCGCTCACTCCCTGAGCGGCCCGATGTCGTGCGCCTACGCGCGACAATCATTCTCTGATGGGGCGCTGGATGGCGATGTTCAAACGCAGCACGACGACTGCGAAAGGTTTTGATTGGGCCGGCCTGGGTTGGCTATTCCTGTTTTTCTGGTACTTCTCGGGTATCACCCAGCTTCTTATCCAATTGACCGGCACCTCCGGTTTCAGTGGGTTCCGCCAAGCCTTCTTCATGAGTGCGCTGTGGCTGGCACCGATGTTGCTGTTCCCGCGCCGTACGCGTTTGCTCGCCGCACTGATCGGCGTGGTGCTGTGGGCCTGCTCCATGGCGAGCCTGGGTTATTTCTTCATATATCAGCAGGAATTTTCCCAGAGCGTCATCTTCATCATGTTCGAATCGAACATCTCTGAAGCCGGCGAATACGCGACCCAATATTTTGCCTGGTGGATCGTGCTGGCATTTATTGCCCACACCGCCTTCGCCATTTTCCTCTGGACGCGCCTGCGCCCTGTATACCTGCCGCGCGGCCAGTCGATCGTGGCAGCGGTGGCCATCGTCCTGGCTGTTGTGGGCTACCCGCTGGTCAAGCAGATCGCTACCAGCGAAACCATGGAATTGGCCATCGACCGTTTCGAGACCCGTATCGAACCGGCTGTGCCTTGGCAGATGATCGTCGCCTACCGTCGCTACACCGAACAGCTGGACAATATGCAAGGCATGCTGACCAGTGCCAGCCAGATCCCGCCATTGAAAAACCTCAAGGACAGCATGGCCGGCCAGCCGTCCACCCTGGTGCTGGTGATCGGCGAATCCACCAACCGCCAGCGCATGAGCCTCTACGGTTACCCGCGCAATACCACGCCGGAACTGGACAAGCTGCGCGACCAACTGGCCGTGTTCGATAACGTCATCACCCCGCGCCCCTACACTATTGAAGCGCTGCAACAGGTGCTGACCTTTGCCGACGAAGAAAACCCGGACCTGTACCTCAAGACGCCGTCGATCGTCAGCGTAATGAAACAGGCTGGCTACAAGACCTTCTGGATCACCAACCAGCAGACCATGACCAAGCGCAACACCATGCTCACGACCTTTTCCGAACAGGCTGACGAGCAGGTGTACTTGAACAACAACCGCAACCAGAACGCCCGTCAGTACGACGGCGATGTGCTGGCGCCGTTCTCCAAGGCCCTGGCCGATACCGCTGAGCGCAAGTTCATCGTGGTACACCTGCTGGGCACTCACATGAGCTATCAGTACCGCTACCCACCGACCTTCGACAAGTTCACTGACCGCCAGGGCGTGCCCGCGGGTGTCAGCGATGCGCAGTTGCCGACCTACAACAGCTATGACAACGCCGTGCTGTATAACGACTTCGTGGTCTCCAGCCTGATCAAGGACTACGCCAAGACCGACCCCAACGGTTTCCTGCTGTACCTCTCGGACCATGGCGAAGACGTGTTCGATTCTGCCGGCCACGACACCCTGGGCCGCAACGAAGGCAAGCCGACTGCGCCGATGTACACTATCCCGTTCATGGCCTACGCCTCACCGAAGTGGCGCGAAAGCCACGACTGGAGCTTCGCCGCAGACCTGCAGCGGCCTTACAGCAGCTCACAGCTGATCCACACCTGGGCCGACATGGCCGGCTTGAGTTTTGACGAGCTGGACCATAGCAAGAGCCTGGTCAGCGACAGCTTCAAACCGCGTCCATTGTTGATCGGCAACCCTTACGAAACCAAGCAGAAGGCGTTGATCGACTTCAGCCTGATCAAGCCGAAGAAGGTCGATAGCAGTGAAGTGGTACTGAAGTAAACCTGGGTCAGGCGACAGAACGATACAATCATTCTCGTCCTGGCCTGACGTTCTTCATCCCCTGGCGTGTTTGAACTCTGCCCCGCAAAGTGCCTGCGAAGTTAACGAAAGTGTTAACTTCGCAGGCACTTTGCGTTAACTCCCACTTAATACGATACGGCCATAGTCGCTCCATGATTCTGATCAAGGAACGGCCAGACACCTATCACTCTTAATGGGAATACTGCGATGAAACTCTCAACCTTGATGTTTGCCAGCCTCATGTCACTGACCTCCGCCGCGGCCTTTGCAGAGGGCGGTTCAGAGCGCTCAAAGGAGTTCTACCAGAACTTCAGCTTCATTCAGCAACAAACTCATGGCGCAGCTGAGCAGCGAATGGCTTCCGCCGACGGCAAGACCTTGAAGGTCGACACCGTCAACGAGGAACAACCGAACAGTTGATTTAATGTTTATTTAATCTGCAACACCCTGCGCCATCCTGCTCCGTTGGCAAAGTGTATTGGGCGCCATTTAATGGCGCCCTTTTTTTGCACGGTATTTATTAAAGCGACTTGCTCCAGAACAACATACGCCCATGATCCGGATCAAAAACTGAATCATCGAAACCATACTTTCGGTACGCCGACTGTGCCAGTTCATTACCTTCAAGCACTTCCAGGGTGATTTTGCAGCAGCCGCGCTGCCGAGCGATTTCCTCGACCTTCTGCAGCATTTTCTGACTCAACCCCAAGCCACGAAACCTATCCATCACCACCACGTCGTGGACGTTGACCAACGGGCGGCAGGCAAAGGTTGAGAAACCTTCAAAACAATTGACCAACCCCGCCGGCTCGCCACCGACAAACGCCAGTACGCTGAACGCGTGTGGGCGCTTGGCCAACTCGGCAGGCAACTGCTGCAAAAGATCAGCCGCCAAGGTGTGGCCGCCGCCCATCGGATCTTCAGCATAGTGATTGAGCAACAGGCCGATGGCATCGGCATGCACGGCGTTGGTGTAGCTGGCTTGCAGCACCAGGATGTCTGGGGTGTCCATTTCCTTCCTCGATAACGACAACCAGGGATTCGTTTCCCTTTGAGAGCTGCGATTGTAAGCGCGGAGTCGGCAACAGATGAAGGAGATTAACTACAAATGCCCGACAGAAATCGCGAAGGTTGAACGCATCAAAACCCGCAAACACCCCTGAAACGACGATTTTTCCTAGGTGGCGAAGCGTTGTAACTGCATCGCCTGCAAACGGCTCAGGGTGCGACGAAAAGGAAATTCCAGATAGCCTTCGGTGTAAAGGCTATCCAATGGCACCGCGGCATCGATAAAGAGCGGCACCTTACGGTCGTAGCATTCGTCCACCAACGCGATAAAGCGCCGCACGCTGTCATCGTGCACCGACAGCTGCGGCAATTCGCGGTCCCCCGCCACTACACGTTCGACGCCGTCCTCGGTGCCACGGGCAATCCGCCCGGCACGCCTCTGTGCGCTGAGGTTGGGGACGTCACCCAACAGGATGGCCTGGTAGCGGTCACACAGCAGCATGAAGTCCATGGCGGCCAGGGGTTGCTCGCACAGTTCGGCATAACGACACCAGAGCACCCTGTCACTGGCCTGTACAGCCACAATGGAGCGGTGACCTACGCTCACTGCCCCGCTGACCACACGCTGGCCCAGGCTTAATTGCTTGAACACCGCAGCCAGCGCAGCGGGTTGGTTCACCCAGTATCGCTGCATGCCAGCACCGGGATGCAAGCGATGGTCCTCGCCTCCGTCCACTGCCACCACCTGCATGTGCCGCTGGAGTGCAACGATGCCCGGCAGGAAACGCTCGCGATTGAAGCCATCGGCGTACAGCTGGTCGGGCGGCTGGTTGGAGGTGCACACCATCACCACGCCCTCCTCGAACATCACCTGGAACAGGCGGCCGAGGATGATCGCGTCACCGATGTCATTCACAAACAGCTCATCGAAGCACAGCACCCGCACCTCCCGGCTCAACTCCCGGGCCAGCGCCTGCAACGGATCATGGGTTCCTGTGAGCTGGAACAAACGTTGGTGCACCCACCCCATGAAGTGATGAAAATGCTGGCGCCGCGCAGGCACACGCAGGCTTTGGTAGAACTGGTCCATCAGCCAGGTCTTGCCGCGGCCTACCGGCCCCCACAGGTAAACCCCGGTCACCGGCGAGCGGCGTTGGTCCAATGCCTCGTGGCAAGCTTGCAAGGCTTGCACCGCCCGGCGCTGGGCGTCGTCGTGAACGAAACCTTGCTGGGTGATGGCATGTTGGTAAGCGGCGAGCGGCGAGTCGAAAGTCATGCCCGTCAGTATGACTTACGCGCAGATATCCAGCCGTGAAATCTTGCCCTGTTCGTTCAGCCGAAAAGTGTAGCGCAGCTCCAGCGGACTGCCGGGGAAATTACCGGAGACGATATTGCTGACCAGCACTTTGCCGGTGCGTTGCTGCACGCTAAGCACCTCGACCCGTGGCTGGTAGCGGCGGCCGGTATCTTCCATCCAGCGTGCAATGGCGGCCGTACCCACCTGATGTTCGCCTTCATCGAATACATTGGCGTCGTCGGCGAAACACCGGTCGATCGCGGTAATGTCGCCGGTATTGGTTGCTGCAATATAAGCCACGATGGCCGGGGCCAGCTCGGGAAAAGACATGGCACAACTCCTTGCCTGGATGATTTGTGATGCCATGCTAAGCCACGGGTGTGTCAGTTTTTGTCAGGAGTAAACGGCGCGGACTCTTGCTGCTCCATCAGCTTGCGCCAGCCTCGCAACAGGTCGCTGCGCCTTCCGGGGTAACGCTCACCCTGTGCATCGGCGCTGGCCACACGGTCGGTGCGAAAGGTGCGATAGGCACCGCGCAACTCGCACCACGCCACGATCACCCGCGCTTCGTTGAGAAAGCCCAGGGCCAGCGGCCAGATCAGGCGTTGGCTCTGGGTCTGGCTGGCGTCGGCGTAGTTGATATGCAGCTTGGCCTGATGGCCAATAGCATCGCGGAACACGTTGAGCGGGACGCGGTTTTCCGGGTAACCGAAGCCGGGAGGTCCAGGGAGCAGCGTCGGGTTACGCAACGCCTCTTGAGCCGCAGGGTCCAACACATCGCCGATCTTCGCCAGGGCGTTGGCGGCGGCGCGACTCAATACGTCATCGCCGCGCTGGTCTACATAACGCAAGCCCAGCACGACCGCTTCGGTCTCTTCGGCGTTGAGCATCAGGGGCGGCAGAAATAGGCCGCTGCGCAATACATAGCCGACCCCGGCCTCGCCAAAAATCGGCGCGCCCAGGGCGGTCAATTCAGCGATATCGCGGTACAGCGTGCGTTCCGAGACTTCCAGTTGCGCCGCGAGAATGGCGGCGGTGACCGGGCGTTTTCTACCCCGCAGGGCCTGGAGCAACGTTAATAGACGAGTGGTGCGCGACACGTTGATGTCACCAGAACTGGGGATAGAGGTGCAGCAGCTTAGCAGAGGCTCCTGTCAGCAAATGTCAGTAGTACGGGCTCGATATTGACCTTCGAGCCGACCGCTTTCAAGATCTCGAACTCCGTCAGAAATGCCATGAATGTGGGAAAGGGCTTGCCCCCGCTGAGCATAGATATCTACACAACTTCGTAGCAGCCGACGGTAACCACGATGCGCAGCGAGCCGCTCTTGATCTGCTTTTGATCTCAGGCGCCCCGTCAAACCACGCTGGCCGGAATTCGACAGGGATTTGGGGGGCAAACCGGCAGGATGGTTTACGCCCGCCATGAGCTGCGCGTGGCGGCGGCCCCAAATCCCTGTCGGATTACGGGCACACCGAGCCTAAGCGAGGTGCCGAGTGGTGGGGCAAGAGCCCTTTGGTTACTTTGGGGCTCTTTTCCAAAGTGACCCGCTGTAAAAGCGGAACCTTAAGTGGCCGTTACCGCAGCAATGGATATGCACTCGGCCTAATCCAACATGCTGGTCGGCTGTCAGGCCGCCATCGGGGGCAAGTCGAATCGTCGCACCGCCCCTCCCACATTGGATCAGGGCGCTGGTTAGATAACGGTCGGCTGTAAGGCCCCAGCGGAACCAAGCCCCCTTGGATTGAAGATCACCCGCTCAATAACCGCCGGCAGCCACCCTGCCCCCAACTTACGCCAGGCTCTTGCTGACCACCTCGAACACATCGCTGGACAGCTCACCGGACGCGAGAATGCGCTCCAACTCCGCTTTCATCAGCGCCTGCCGCGCGCTGTCGTATTTGCGCCAGCGCGTCAGAGGCCCCAGTTGGCGGGAGGCAATCTGCGGGTTCAGGGTGTTGAGCTGGATCACCAGGTCCGCCAGGAAGCGATAACCCGAACCGTCCGCCGCATGGAAGTTGATCAGGTTCTGCCCGGCAAATGCACCGATCAGCGCACGCACCTTGTTCGGGTTCTTGATGGTGAATGCCGGGTGCTCCATCAACGCCTTGACCCGCGCCAGCCCGCCCGGCAAGGTGCTGCCGGCCTGGACGCTGAACCACTGGTCCATCACCAACGGGTTGTCCTTGAAGTTCTCGGCAAACACCGCCAGGGCCTGGGCTTTTTCCGCCTCGAACGGCGAGTTCACCAGTACCGCCAGGGCGGTCAGGCGCTCGGTCATGTTGTCACTGGTGTCAAACTGATCCAGGGTGGCCGCCAGCACTTCGGGCTTGCCGCTGAGCATCAGGTAGGACAACGCGATGTTCTGCAAGGCACGACGGGCAAAGTGCTCGGCCTCCGCCACGTACGGCGTCTGCCTGGACAGGTCGCGGTTGGCCTGGTAACGCAGCCACAGGCCTTCGAACAGGTTGTCGGCCAATTGCTTGCGGGCATACTCACGGGCGGCGTGAATGGCATCCACATCCGCCACCTCACTGATTTCCGCCAGGTAGGCTTCGCTCGGCAGCGAGAGCATTTCCGCAACCATTGCCTGGTCGAGGGTTTCGTCGCTCAGCACCGTGCGCAGGGCATCGATCAAGCGTTGGTCAAGCTTCAGCGGCTGGCCCGCCTGATGTTGGCCGATCAGCTCCTGCAACACTTGCACCGACAGTTGCTGGCCGGCATCCCAACGGTTGAAGCCGTCGCTGTCGTGCTGCATCAGGAACATCAGTTGGTCGCGGTCGTAAGGGAAGCTCAGTTTCACCGGCGCCGAGAAGCCACGCAGCAGCGAAGGCAAGGGTTTTTCGGCTATGTCGACGAAGGTGAAGGTCTGCTCGGCTTCAGTCACCGAGATCACCCGGGACGTGCCGCCAGCCGTCGCTTCATCGGCCAGGCGCAAGGCGATACCCGCACCCTGCCCGTCCAGCAAGCCGAGTGCCACCGGAATCACGAACGGCAGCTTCTCAACCTTGTCCGGAGTAGCCGGGCAGCTCTGGCAGAAAGTCAGGCTATAGGTCCTGGCCGCAGCGTCATACGACTCACTGACCGCCAGACGTGGTGTACCGGCCTGACTGTACCAGCGTTTGAACTGGCTGAGGTCGGCACCATTGGCATCTTCCATGGCCTTGATGAAGTCATCGCAAGTCACGGCCTGACCGTCATGGCGTTCGAAGTACAGGTCACTGCCTTTGCGGAAACCGTCGGCGCCGAGCAACGTGTGGAGCATGCCGACTACTTCAGAGCCCTTTTCGTACACGGTCAGGGTGTAGAAGTTGGAAATCTCGATAAAGCTTTCCGGGCGCACCGCGTGGGCCATGGGCCCGGCGTCTTCGGCGAACTGGTGGGTACGCAGGTAGGCCACATCCTGGATACGCTTGACCGTGGCCGAGTTCATGTCGGCGGAGAAGCCCGAGTCACGGAACACGGTGAAGCCTTCCTTGAGCGACAGCTGGAACCAGTCGCGGCAGGTCACGCGGTTGCCCGACCAGTTGTGGAAGTACTCGTGGGCGACGATGGCCTCAACCCGCTGGTGAGCGGCGTCGGTGGCGGTTTCGGCGCGAGCCAGCACGGCGCTGGAGTTGAAGATATTGAGACCCTTGTTCTCCATGGCGCCCATGTTGAAGTCGTTGACCGCCACGATCATGAAGATGTCGAGGTCGTACTCGCGGCCGTAGGTTTCTTCGTCCCAGCGCATGGATTTTTTCAGGCTGGTCATGGCGTGCTGGCATTTGTCGATGTTTTCCGGTTCGACGTAGACGCGCAGCGCTACATCACGGTTGGTCATGGTGGTGAAGCTGTCTTCCACGCACCACAGGTCACCGGCCACCAGCGCAAAAAGGTAGGCCGGTTTCTTGAACGGGTCTTCCCAGGTCGCCCAATGCCGGCCGTCTTCGCCAGGGCCGCTGGCAATCGGGTTGCCGTTGGACAGCAACACCGGGTAGCTGTGCTGCTCGGCGATCACTGTGGTAGTGAAGACGCTCATCACGTCCGGACGGTCGAGGTAGTAAGTGATCTTGCGGAAGCCTTCGGCTTCGCACTGGGTGCAGAACATGCTGCCGGATTTGTACAGCCCTTCCAGCGCAGTATTGGTTTCCGGGTGGATCTTGACGGTGGTGTCGAGGGTGAAGGTTGCACTCTTGGGCTGCACGGTCAGGTGGCTGTCTGTCAGCTGGTAGTCAGCGTCCGTCAGTTCCTGATCAGCCAGATTCACGCTCAACAGCTCAAGTTGCTGGCCGTCGAGTACCAATGGCGGCAAACCGGCGCCGCGCTCGGGGTTGCGGCGCATCACCAGCTGCGCGTGGACCAGGCTGTGGTCCTCGAACAACTCGAAGGTCAGGTGCGTTTCGTCGATCAGGTAGTCCGGCGCCTGATAGTCCTTAAGGTAGATCATCTTCGGTTGTTCGGTGCGCATGCTTGGGATCCTTCTACTGATGCACGGCGAGCTGGTAGGCCGTGTATTTACGAATATTGATAACGCCGGTGTCGAAGATCAGGTATTGGCCCTTGATCCCCAGCAGCGTGCCTTCGGCAATCGGATTCTTGTCCAGGTTGAAGCTGACGATCTTGGTCGGATACTGCGCGACCGGGTAGCGGATTTCAATCGGCTCGATGTCGGCAATGGTTTGGATGGCTTGCAGGCCAAAGCGTTCCTGCAAACCCAGCAAGCCTTCGGCGCAGGAGGCGAACAGCTCATCGCGCACCTGCTTGAGGTCCACCGATTGCGCGTCGCCCTTGAGCAAGGCGCGCCAGTTGGTCTTGTCGGCCACCTGGCTGCGGAACAAGTCTTCGACGAAGCCGGACTGCTGGCGCGTGGCGACCCGCATGATCGGCAGCGCCTGGCTGGCACCCTGGTCCAGCCAGCGGGTGGGCAATTGAGTAGCGCGAGTAATGCCGACCTTGATCCCCGACGAATTGGCCAGGTAGACCACGTGGTCGGTCATGCAGAACGTTTCGCCCCAGCCCGGATCACGGCAGGTGCCGGCATCATAATGACAGCGCTCGGGGCTCATGATGCACAGGTCGCACTGAGCCAGCTTGGTCATGCACGGGTAGCAATAGCCCTGGCTGAAGCTGGTCTTGGTCTTGCGCCCGCAGTGGCTGCAATGAATGGCGCCGAGATACTCCAGGCGCACGTGGGTGCCGATCAAGGGGTTGACCGGTACCTCGACATCACCCAGGCGAAAGGCGTATTGAACGGTCGGCTCACCGAGTTGCGCCGACATTTTGCTGACTGCACCGCGACCAATCTCAATCAATGGATCGCATCCGACTTGAACAGGATATTCGGCACCGGCGCCGACTTGGAGGCGCATTCCTGCGGGCCCATGTAGCCGGTGCGCTGCTCTTCGGGCAGGTTCTGGATTTCCCAGGCGATCACCGCCTGCAGGGACAGCTCGCGCTGCTCGGCGGTGAGCTTGCGGCCGTCAGACCATTTGCCGATTTCCACGGCGAGCTTGAGGCTCTCGTAGATGTCCGGAGTGATGTTTTCGATCATTGCAGCAAAAGAGGACATAAGGCTCTTCCTTATCAAATAGACGCTTTGCGGCGGTTGTACAAGCCACCGAGCAAACCCGTCAGGCAACCGATGACCAAGCCGCCCACATGGGCCGCGTTGGCGATTTCGCCGAAGCCGATCATCGAGACCAGCCCCGACAGGCAGAGCAGCAGCCACACCAGCATCATCACCAGCACCCCACGGGGCAGGCGATAGGCGGGGTTGGGTGACAATAATTGAAAGATCCAGCAATGCCCGAGCAGGCCATACAGCACGCCGGACAAACCGCCAAACAGGCCGGGCCCGCCATAGGCATATTGAGCGTAGTTGGAGACCAGGCTGAACAGCAGGGTCAGGCCCAGCAGGTTGATACTGCCCTGGCGCGCTTCAATGCGCCGGCCCAGCTCCCAGTACCACATGCCGTTCATGGCCAGGTGCAGGATGCCGAAGTGAATCAGCATCGGCGTGACCAATCGCCACCACTGCCCCGAAGCCAGCGTGTCGGCAAGCGGCGTGAACTGGATGTACTCGCCCAGCACCCGGAACGGCAGGAAGGTCAGCCAGGCCATGGCTTGCAGGTTTTCGCCGAGCAGGGTCAGGGCGCCAACGATAAGGCTGGCCAGCAGTACCAGCGCGGTGACCGGGCTATGGCGTACTTGCTGGACAAAACCTGGCCGAGCAATCGGTGCCTGTTCGGGAATATCCAACTGCTGGTCCGGGTCACCGGCGGGGAAGCGCTGATACAACACGCGCACGTCATCGCTGATGGTTTCGGGCACCCACAACACTTGCTCGCCCGCTTCTTCACTGACGCGATGGGGCACTTGCATGCGTTGCAGCAACTTGACGAAACCACCCAGGTCGACGCTCAGGGGCAGGCGCAATACAGCTACGGTACTCATGGAATGGCCTCTGGTCGCTCAACGTCGACCCATACGAATTTACGCGGATCCAGCTGGGTTTCCTGGTCCAGTCGATACGCCACCAGCTTGCCGTACAGCACCGCGCTGTAGTCCAGGCAGGCCAGGTTCGGGCGGATCGGCGCCGGTTTGCCGCTGCGCCAGTAATGGCCGACGAACAATAGCGGTTCATCGACGCCGTAGCGCAGCAACGAATTCTTTTGCTGGGAAGACAACGGCGTGCGCGCCACCGGCTCTGGCAAAGCGTCGGGCTGGAACACGATGTCGCCGTAGGTCTTGGGGTCGTCTTCCCAGAACTTGGTGCGAAAGAACGAGCGCGTCAGGCCATCGCCACCGGTCAGGGTCAAGCCGTCGGGCAGGCGCATATCGGTACCGCGCAGCAGCCGATCGAAAGCGTTACAGGCGAAACTGCCCGGTACGGCGGCGGCCTGCAGGAAGTGCTGTTCGATACAGCCATCCGGGAAGGTCGCACGCAGCGGCTGGATAAAGCCGTCGTCCCAGCATGCGTGCACCACGCGAAAGCGCCCGGCATCGACAAACAGCGGCATGTCGTAGAACCAGCCGAGGAAGTCGTGCCAGTCGGCCGGATGGTGTTCGAATTGGGTCAGGGTCTCTTGGATCAAGCGCGCATGCCGTGGGTTGTGCTCGCGCACGAACTGCTTGCCGCTGCCAGGTGGAGCCGGAGTGGTCCAGCCCAGCGCATTGAACTCATGGTTGCCCATGATGCACAGCGCCTGGCCGGCCTCGGTCATATCGTGGACGATATGCAGCGCCTCGCGGATGCGCGGGCCACGGTCGATGATATCGCCGAGGAACACCGCCATGCGTGAAGGATGGCGCCAGGTGCCACCCTGCTTGTGGTAACCCAATTGGTCGAGCAAGTGCTCAAGGGTATGAGCGCAACCGTGCACGTCACCAATCAGGTCGTAGCTACGCGCGGGATCGAGCATCAGTCGCCTCCACCCCCCAAGCGGCTGCCCCAGCCCAGCTTGGTACGGCACACTTCGTAGTAGTTGTGATCCAGCGGGTGGATCAAGCGCAACTTCTGTGCCTTCTTGCTCACGGTGATGGTGTCACCGGGGGCGCAGGTGAAATGGTTCTGCCCGTCGCAGGAGACTTGCGGGTAAATCTGCATGTCTTTGGACACCACGATTTTCAGCTCACTGTTGCCATCGACCACAATCGGTCTGCTGGACAACATATGGGGGTACATCGGCACGATCACAATGGCATCGAGCTTGGGATGCATGATCGGGCCACCTGCCGACAGCGCGTAGGCGGTCGAGCCGGTGGGGGTGGCGACGATCAGGCCGTCGGCCTTCTGGCTGCACACGAACTGGCCGTCGATGTACAACTCGAACTCGATCATCCGCGTGGACTTGCCCGGGTGCAGCACCACATCGTTAAGGGCATCGCCCTGGCCAATGGCCTCGCCGTGGCGGCGCACTTCGGCTTGCAGCAGGAAGCGGTTTTCCACCAGGTAATGGCCGTCGAGCACCTTGGCCACTTCGACTTCCAACTCATCGGGGCGGATATCGGTCAGAAACCCCAGGCTGCCGCGGTTGATCCCCAGCACCGGCACGTTATGCCGCGCCAGCGCACGCGCGGCGCCGAGCAGGCTGCCATCGCCGCCGACCACAATGACCATGTCGCAGACTTCGCCGAGCATCTTGCGCGACGAGGTTTGCAGGCCGTGGCCCGGGAGGATTTCAGCGATGGTGTCTTCGAGGATCACATGCAGGTGGCGCTCGAGCAGAAACTTCTTCAGTCGGCGGACGGTGTCCAACACCTGGGTACTGCCCAGGCGACCGATAATGCCGATATTGCGAAATTGCTCCATGGGGCTCCTGCGGGGTGTGGGGTGCGGCCAAAAAGAACGATTATGGGCGAAAGGCCGTCTCAGGCAAAATCCTTTGTCGCCGCAGAGCCTTGATGACAATGGTTCTCAGGCACCTTGCGCACGTCTGAAAAGGCTATGCTCGGACCATGACAGTGTTCCCTGACTTGCACGCCCTGCCCCGTCAATTGCGCCACCCCGAGGTGCGCGACCTGGCGTGGGTGATACTCGCCCCGCCGATGCTGGCGCAGACGCCATGGCCGCAGCGCCATCCGTTGGCCGGCAGTGACTGGGTGCAGGCGCCCCACTTGCTCGAAGCCTGGCTGCGTCAACTGGACAGCGACAGCAGTGCCTTACAGCTGTGGCTGAGCCTGTCACGCACGCGGCGCCTGGGCCTCTACTACGAACGCTTGTGGCAGTTCGCGGTGCAGCATGCACCGGGCGTGGAGTTGCTGGCCGCCAACCTGCCGATCCGCCGCGCCGGGCATACCCTGGGCGAGCTGGACATGCTGCTGCGCGACCGCGATGGCGTGCACCACCTGGAGCTGGCGATCAAGCTCTACCTGGGCCCCCAGGACGGCGAAGGCCAGGATACCGCGCAGTGGCTCGGCCCGGGCTGTCATGACCGACTGGACCGCAAGCTCGCTCATCTGGCCCAGCACCAACTGCCGATCTCGGCACGGGCCGAGAGCCGCGAGGCCTTGGCGGCGCTGGATATCCAACGGTTCGATGCGCATTTGTGGCTGGGCGGTTATCTGCTCTACCCCTGGCCCGGCGCGGCGCAATCTCCCCTTGGCGCTCACCCCCAGCATTTGCGTGGGCGCTGGTTGCATCAACGCGACTGGCGGGACTTTGTCAGCACCACCCCGGCCGGCCGCTGGCAACCCCTGCCCCGCCATGCCTGGCTGGCACCGGCGCATTACCCGGCGGGTGAAGTATGGAGTGAAGAACAGATGCAAGGCTGGCTGGCGGACCTGGACCCGATGGCCCCGGCGCAGTTGCTGGTGCGGATGGTGCAGAACGGTGAGGAGTGGGAGGAAGCGGAACGGTTGTTCCTGGTGGCCGATCTTTGGCCGAATGTGCCGGGGGCGGGCTGATAAAGCTGTGGTGTATTTGAAGGCCTCATCGGGGGCAAGCCCCCTCCCACATTTTGAGCACACCGCATTCCCCCTGTGGGAGGGGGCTTGCTCCCGATGGCGATTGCGCAGGCGCTACAAACCATCGATATGCCGATACTCCAACTGCAACCCCATCGCCAGCGCTTCAGCCCGCCCCAACCTGATCGGCCCACGCTCAATATCGACCAGCACTCCCGGGCAGTCCAATCGTGGCAACGCGTCAATCGCCTTGAGCCGCCCATCGGTCACCACCAGCAACTTCTGTTGCTCCACCGGATAGCGCTTGCGCCGCGCCGCGAGCCACTCCCCGGCCTCGGCCAGCGCCGCCAGCAATGGCGTGCCGCCGCCGGCACCGAGTTGTTCCAGCCAACCCGCCAGGCCTTTGGCAGCCTTCAAGCCTTGCACCTGCCACTTCGGCGATGCGCCGCTCGCCGTCAGCAACGCCATGCGCGCCCGTTGCCGGTAAGCATCGTCAAACAGCTGGGCCAACAAGCCCTTGGCATCGGTCAACGCGCGATGGCGCCGGGTCGAGGCCGAGGCGTCGACAATTACCAACCACAGTTCAGCGGCCGAACGGCTACGCAAGTGGAACAGCAAATCTGCACGGCATTGCGGCCGGCCGCCGAGCAAGGTGCCCGGCCAATTGATCGTGCCCTGCTGTGCGCTGCGCGCCTTGCCTTGCCTGCCGTTGTCCAGTCTGCCCGCCTGGGGCCGGGCATCCGCCCCCGCGTCAGGTCGGGGGCGAATGCCTAGGGCTTTTTTGGCCAGGCCGGCACATCGCGGCGTGCGCCGGTGGGCATGGCCGGTGCGGGCATATCACCCCATTGGCCCTGGCCAGGGGAGGTCTCAGACGGCTTCGGCGACTGCCCTTCATTCGGCGGCGCGGCCGGTGGCGTTTGCGACTGACGACGATGGCGCAAGGCAAACTCGGCCACTGCGTCGATATCTTCCTCGGTGATGGCTGACGCGCCACGCCACGCGGCATGGGCGCGGGCGCCACGCAGCCAGACCAGGTCAGCGCGCAGGCCATCGACGCCTTCAGCAAAGCAGCGTTCGGTGATCCGGGCCAATGCCTGGTCATCCAACGGGATGCTGTCGAGCCGTGCCCGCGCCTGGGTGCAGCGCTCGCGCAAGGCGGCCTGGGGTTCAGCCCACTGCGCGCAGAACGCGGTTGGATCGGTGTCGAAATCCAGACGACGACGGATGATCTGCCCGCGCTCGGCTGGCAAGGTCTGCCCGCTCAACGCCACATTGAAGCCGAAGCGGTCGAGCAGCTGCGGGCGCAACTCGCCCTCCTCCGGGTTCATGGTGCCGATCAGTACAAAACGTGCCGAATGGCGATGGGAAATACCGTCACGTTCGATCAGGTTGGTACCGCTGGCAGCCACGTCGAGCAGCAGGTCCACCAAGTGGTCTGCCAACAGGTTGACCTCATCCACATACAGCACGCCGCCATCCGCCTTGGCCAACACGCCGGGGGAAAACTGCGCACGGCCTTCGCCCAGTGCTGCATCCAGGTCCAAGGTGCCGACCAGCCGCTCCTCGGTCGCGCCCAAAGGCAAGGTGACAAACTGCCCGCTGGCCAGCAGGTCGGCCAGGCCACGGGCCAGGGTCGACTTGGCCATGCCTCGCGGCCCTTCGATCAACACGCCGCCGATCCTCGGGTCGATGGCAGTCAGGCACAGCGCCAGTTTCAGCTCGTCGGCGCCAACCACGGCGGACAGCGGGAAATGGGGAGTCTCAGTCATCGGCTGTCTTCTTCTATATCCAGCAACAGGTTTTCCAGCGCCTCGCGATACGCCCCCGGCTCCTGCCACATGCCCCGCTGCTGGGCTTCGAGCATACGCTCGGTCATGTCCCGCAGGGCGTCGGGGTTGTGTTGCTGCACAAAGGCGCGGGTGTCAGGGTCGAGCAGGTAGGCATCGGCCAGCAGCGCGTATTGATGATCGTCGATCAGCGCGGTGGTGGCGTCGAAAGCGAACAGGTTGTCCACGGTCGCGGCCATCTCGAACGCGCCTTTATAGCCATGGCGCTTTACGCCTTCGATCCACTTGGGGTTGGCGGCGCGGGCGCGGATAACCCGGTTCAGCTCTTCCTTCAAGGTACGGATTTTGGGCAGGTCCGGCTGGCTATGGTCACCATGATAGCTGGCGGCCTTGTCACCGCTCAGGGTTTCCACGGCGGCAAGCATGCCGCCCTGGAATTGGTAGTAGTCATTGGAGTCGAGCAGGTCATGCTCGCGATTGTCCTGGTTCTGCAATACCGCCTGCACCTGGCTCAAGCGCTGGGCAAATTGCTCGCGGGCGGCGGTGCCCTCGTCGGACCCACCGTAGGCATAACCACCCCAGTTCAGGTAGATCTCGGCCAAGTCTTCACGGCTCTGCCACAGGCGCCCGTCAATCGCGCCCTGCACACCTGCGCCATAGGCACCGGGCTTGGCGCCGAAGATGCGCCAGCCGGCCTGCTTCGCCGCGGCCTCTGCATCCAGGCCCGACTCCAGCAGCGCCTGGCGCTCGCTGCGCACCTTGGCGGCCAGGGGGTTCATGTCATCCGGTTCATCGAGGGCCGCTACTGCCTGCACCGCGGCATCGAACAGGCGGATCAGGTTGGCGAAGGCATCGCGGAAGAACCCCGACACACGCAGGGTCACGTCGACACGCGGGCGGTCCAGCAGGCTGATCGGCAGTATTTCAAAATCGTCCACCCGCTGGCTGCCGGTAGCCCATACCGGGCGCACGCCCATCAGCGCCATGGCCTGGGCGATATCGTCGCCCCCCGTACGCATGGTGGCGGTGCCCCACACCGACAAGCCAAGCTGGCGCAGGTGGTCGCCGTGATCTTGCAGATGTCGCTCAAGCATCAGGTTGGCCGACTGAAAACCGATGCGCCAGGCCGTGGTGGTCGGCAGGTTGCGTACATCCACGGTGAAGAAGTTACGCCCCGTCGGCAATACATCCAGGCGTCCGCGACTGGGCGCACCGCTGGGCCCTGCCGGTACAAACCGCCCGCCCAGGGCATCCAGCAAGCCGCGCATTTCCGCTGGGCCACAGGCGTCCAGGCGTGGCGCGACCACGATACGCAGGCTTTCTATCACCGACTTCACGTCCTGCCAGCCGGGCTCTTCCAACTGCTCGAGAGGACCTTCCAGCGCCTGCTCGATCAGGCGCGCTGCGTACAGCTCCAGGCGTTCGCGGGTATCGCCGGCGGTGCGCCATAACTGCCCGTCGATCTTCTGCAACACTGGCGGACGTCGCCCCGTCCAGGGCTCGGACAAGGCGCAATCGAGCGGATCAAAGCCCAGATCGAATGCCTTGGCCAGTACCCGCAGCAGGCTCGATTGCGGGCCACGGCCATCGCCACGGGGAATGCGCAGCAAGGCCAGCAAGGTGTCGATGCGCAAGCGGCCCTCGGGTGATTCGCCAAAAACATGCAGACCGTCGCGGATCTGCGATTCCTTCAAGTCACACAGGTAGGTGTCCAGGCGCGGCAGCCAGATGTCGGCGTCAGTCTCGCTGTCCAGCGCCAGCTCCTGGTCGATGCGGGTTTCGCGCACCAGCTTGAGAATGTCTTTTTGCAATTCAAGGGCGCGGCGCGGGTCGAGTAATTGCGCCTCGTAGTACTCGTCGGCCAACAGCTCCAGGTTACGCAACGGGCCATAGGTTTCGGCGCGGGTCAGCGGTGGCATCAGGTGGTCGATGATCACCGCCTGGGTACGCCGCTTGGCCTGGGCGCCCTCACCTGGGTCGTTGACAATAAACGGATAGATATTCGGCAGCGGCCCGAGCAACGCATCCGGCCAGCAGTTTTCCGACAGGCCTACGCCTTTGCCCGGCAGCCATTCCAGGTTGCCGTGCTTGCCCACATGGATCACGCCATGGGCGCCGTAGGTGTGGCGCAACCAGAAATAGAACGCCAGATAGCCATGGGGCGGCACCAGGTCCGGGTCGTGGTACACGGCACTGGCGTCCACCTGGTAACCCCGGGCCGGCTGGATGCCGACGAAGGTCAGGCCCAGGCGCAAGCCGGCGATCATCATGCGGCCGTCGCGAAACATGGGATCGTTTTGCGCCGTGCCCCAACGTTCCAGCACAGCCTGACGATTGGACGCCGGCAAGCGATCGAACATCGCCTGATAATCCTCCAGGCCAAGGCTTTGGTGGCACGGGCGCAGGTCGAGGCTGTCGAGGTCGTTGGTGACACCACCGAGCAGCGCATGGATCAATGCGGTGCCGCTATCGGGAAGCACCTCTGCCACCGGGTAGCCTTCAGATTGCAAGGCACGCAGGATATTCAGCGCCGCCGCCGGGGTGTCCAGGCCCACGCCATTACCAATACGCCCATCTCGGGTCGGGTAGTTGGCAAGGATCAGGGCAATACGCTTATCGGCATTGGGCACCCGGGCCAAGTCGACCCAGCGCCGCGCCAATTCAGCGACAAAGTCCATGCGCTCAGGGGCTGCGCGATAGCACACCACGTCCGACTGGCTGCGCTCGCTGCGCCAGGCCAGGTCCTTGAAGCTGATCGGCCGGCTGATGATGCGCCCATCCAGCTCCGGCAAGGCAATATGCATCGCCAGGTCGCGGGGGCCGAGCCCCTGTTCGCTGGCTTGCCAGCCGGGTTGGTTGTCCTGGGCGCAGATCGCCTGGATCACCGGGATATTGCGACGAAATGGGCGCAGGTGCGGGGCTTCGGGGCTGGACTGGGCAAAGCCGGTGGTGTTGAGGATCACGGCGGCTTGCACGTCGTCCAGCAGATCCTCGACCACCGTAAGGCACCCGGGCTCTTTCAAGCTGGCCACCGCGATGGGCAACGGGTTGAGGCCCGCGGCCTGCAAGCGCTGGCAGAACACATCGATAAAACCGGTATTGGCCGCCTGCAAGTGGGAGCGATAGAACAGCACGGCGGCCACGGGGAGGTCAGCGCGCCAATCCACCTGCCAGTCATTGAGCCGGGCATTGGCTTTACCAGGGTGATAGATCGCCGTACGCGGCAAGGTTTGCGGCTCGGCCCAGCTATAGTCGCGGCCCAGATGGGCGCTGGCCAGGCAATGATAAAAATCCAGCGCGTTACCCAGGCCACCCTGGCGCAGGAAATGCCACAGGCGCTCGCGCTGTTCGGCATCAACGGTACTCAGGCCGCTGAGCTCCGGGTCGGGGCGGTCATCCCCCGGCACCAGAATCAGCGTGACGCCGCGCTCGGCCAGTTCCACCAGGCGCTCTATGCCGTAGCGCCAGTAACCAATGCCGCCATGCAAGGAAATCAGAATCACCTTGGCATGGCGCAACACCTCATCGACGTAGAGGTCGACGGAGGCATGGTTTTGCACCTGCATCGGGTTGGCCAGGCGCAGGCTGGGGTAATCCTCGGGCAACTGCTGGGCCGCTTCGGCGAGCAGCGCCAGGCTGGAGTCGCCGCTGCACAGGATCACCAGTTCAGCAGGGGTTTGGCCAAGGTCGGCAATATTGTCGTCCGCGACGAAACCACCGGGTTGGGTCCTGAGCAGGTGCATGGTTAAACGCTGAGGGCAGCGCGCAATTGCGCTTCAAGGCCGGCGGCATCCAGTTCCTGGCCGATCAGCACCAGGCGCGTGGTACGAGCTTCATCGGCCCCCCAGGCACGGTCGAAGTGCTTGTCGAAGCGCGTGCCCACGCCCTGGATCAGCAGGCGCATCGGCTTGTTCGGGATCGCGGCAAAGCCTTTGACACGCAGGATGCCGTGCTGCACCACCAATTGGGCCAGCGCGTCGAGCAACAGCGCTTCGTCGGCTTGAGGCAGGTCGATGGAAATGGAGTCGAAGGCATCGTGATCATGGTCGTCCTCACCGTCGTGGTGATGATCATGATGGCTGTGGCGAGCGTCGATATGCTCCTCGGAGCCTGCGCCCACGCCAATCAGCACGTCCAATGGCAGGCGACCGCTGCTGGCTTCGATGACCTTCACCGCCGGCGGCAGCTCTTCAGCAACTTCCAGGCGCACGCGGGCTAGGTCTTCGGGGCTGATCAGGTCGGCTTTGTTGAGGATCACCAGGTCGGCACTGGCCAGTTGGTCGGCGAACAGTTCATGCAACGGCGACTCGTGGTCCAGGTTCGGGTCGAGTTTGCGTTGGGCGTCGACTTGATCCGGAAACGCGGCGAAGGTGCCGGCGGCCACGGCCGGGCTGTCGACCACGGTGATCACCGCGTCGACAGTGCAGGCGCTGCGGATCTCCGGCCACTGGAAGGCTTGCACCAGCGGCTTTGGCAGGGCCAGGCCCGAGGTTTCGATGAGGATATGGTCAAGGTCGCCGCGACGGGCCACCAGTTCGCGCATCACCGGGAAGAACTCTTCCTGCACGGTGCAGCACAGGCAACCGTTGGCCAGCTCGTAGACGCGGCCGTTGGCTTCTTCTTCGGTACAACCGATGGAGCACTGCTTGAGGATTTCACCGTCAATGCCCAGCTCGCCGAATTCGTTGACGATCACCGCAATACGACGGCCCTGGGCGTTGTCGAGCATATGACGCAACAAGGTGGTCTTGCCCGAGCCAAGGAAGCCGGTAACGATGGTGACGGGGAGTTTGGCCAGTGTTTTCATCGGATGCCCTTTGGGGCGGGCATACGGGACGACAGGCCCTGCGGCGGCGCGCAGCAGCGGATTTCGTCACCGGATCACCCCGCCCGGTTGAATTGGAAAATCAGTGACGAGGCAGGTCTCCTGGCTTGGGGCGTACAGGTCTTGCGACCAACGCTGAATGCGCCTTCCCGCCGTCTCGGCAGTGGCATGGCAGTCAACTGGACCCTTCACAGTTGCGGGGGCAGCCGCGGCTTGAACCGCGTTCCCTTCTTAGCTTCGGCCTGGGCCGAAGAACCTCGAGCGAGCAAGGCTACGCAGTGCGGGAGAACGGGTCAATGTTGATCACTCATCCGACATCGAGAAACGCCGAAACCACACAGGCAGCTGCCGGCGTGTTGAAGCGGCTACTCCCTACCCACTGGCATGCTGCTTCTTTTTTAGGAATAGACCCACTTAACCGGAACATTACTAATGATGTCGGGTGTATTTATCGGACCGTGGCTTTTGAGAAAAAAGTCAAAACGGCCGTTGCCCGTCAGATCAATAGCCAACCTCGACTGATTGGTGTGGCGGTTGTAACCCAGCACAGCTTGACCGGGTTCACCCGATAGCCGCCTTACAAACGTCAACGTGCCAATACCGGCGTTTTTCAACAAGACCGAAATGTCGATTTTGTCGGTGCCACTCTCAAAGTCCATGATCAGGTCAGGATTTTCCAACGTGGAATCGCTGGCGTCGTCATAAGCAAAGGTATCCGCCCCCCCCTGCCCCCCTCAGCCAATCGGCGCCCGCTGACCCCTTGAGCACATTGTCCGCATCGTTCCCGATGATCACATCATGACCAGAACCGCCGATTGCGTTTTCAACCGTAACGCCTTTGGCAATAGAAACATTCCCCCGTAACCCTCCAACATCGGAATAGGATTCAGCGTTGAGGTTGACGGTCTGGTTTTGGCGATATTTGGAAAAATCCAACGTGTCGTTACCTCCACCGTCCCACACGCAGAATAATGCCGTATTCCTGGGATGATCGAGTTGATAATAGTCTCGACCCGAATTGGAGTTAAAACCGTAGGTGGTGTCTGAATTACGTGTTCTATAGTTGGCACCATATACCCGCTGGGCAGCAGCAATATCACCCACCAATGGTGCAGCAGAGTACCTTCCCTTAAGATTCTGACCACTTAAGTTGGCATCGAAGTAGCTCATGACAGTATGGCCACGCGTGTCCTGGGCATAGACGGCGTCGCGATAGTAACTGGGGTAGGTGGAATCGCCGCTATTGTCATAGTCCGCAGGATGCAAAAGGCCCAGCCCATGCCCTGTTTCATGGGTAAGCGTATATCGGCCGTGATTGTTAAGTGCAGGCGCAGCATTCGTGCCAAAACGTGGATTGATGAGGACTTTACCGTCTCCACCTGGCAATTGGGCGAATGCAACCCGGGGCTCCTCACTGTTGGAAAAAGCCAGGTGCCCTTCCCCACGGTCAGTATGCTCTTCGAAAGACACGTTCGCCACATCGGCCCAGGACTGCATGGACAGTCTGGCCTGGCTTTTCTGGGTGGCATTGAACGCGGTCTCCCCTTGTCCCTGGGTATCGAATGTATAGGAGACTTGCGTGACGCCATCACCATTGCTGTCATTCCATTTCCGGTCGTTCCGAGTGAGGTGCTGAGCGATCTGGTCCACGGTAAAAACCGGCTTATCAAGACCCGGTATTGGCCTCAAATGCGGGTCGAATGTACGCAATGTGGGATCGGAAGAGCTGTTTTGTTGAGTTTCTACGGGAGGGTTATAGGAACGTTGCACGCTGTTGGTTATCTGCACAATAGGCACCATTAATTTTGACTACTTGAGGGAGACAAAACCACAACCACGAGCATCAGTAGGAAGAAACACGAAAAGCGTTCCCGAGCAGATTGCTCAACGATTCAAATTCTGCATCACTTTAAATAACCAAAACAAGAACAGGACATTGGTTCACTGAACATATCGCCTCAACAACCTATTGGAAATTAAGTAAACCTCCAAATAACCTACTCACACCCACAAAATATATTTTTATATTTCGGCAACAGAAAGAACAACCTTTCTGCCTTTTGAAACAGTTGAAATGTTCATGTTCTCCTGCATTAGCTAACGACAAGTGAATAAAGATTCTGGGCACGCACAGGGCCACCTCTCTCGCCGCTCTGGAGCGCATTCCGCCATTTGACGTAAGCGCTCGTCGCATGCTCTCCTACACATCTTGTTTCGGGTGCCCTTCATAGGGTGAAACGGGAAACCGGTGCGCCATAAACCTATGGCAAGTCCGGTGCTGCCCCCGCAACGGTAAGCGAGCGAAGCGTCAAATCCACTGTGCCGTGCATGGGAAGGAGACGCTTATCAGGTGGAACTCTTCCAAGAGCCGCCCCTCGCAAGCCCGGAGACCGGCCCGAAAAAATCAGATAACAAACCCGCGGTGGGCGGGCGCTGTTCAGAACCCTGCGTGCCTGGCTCGCGTGGTTTGCATGCGCTCGTTTCACCTCTGACACCTGATAGGGACGCGCCATGTCGATCACCACCAGCACCTCGCACTCCGCCAGCAGCACTGCCACCTTGAGCCAACGCCTGAGCGCCGCAATCGGTGCGTCGATCCTTGGCGCATGCCTGGTGTATTTCGCCGGTTTCTCCCATATCGAGGCAGTGCATAACGCGGCCCACGATACTCGCCACAGCGCCGCGTTCCCGTGCCACTGAGACCTGCCGATATGATCAAGCGTATTGCCCAGACCGCAGGGTTCACCGGCTTATTGGCCGCCCTGCTGCTGACCCTGCTGCAAAGCTTGTGGGTCGCACCGTTGATTTTACAGGCGGAGACCTATGAAAAGCCGCCGGCAACCACCGAAGTCACCCATGAGCATGCCGGCGCCGCTGCGCACCCCCACGACGCCGAGGCCTGGGAGCCGGAAGATGGCTGGCAGCGCGTGCTGTCGACCACCGGTGGAAACCTGGTGGTCGCCGTCGGTTTTGCACTGATGCTTGCCGGCCTGTACACCCTGCGCGCACCGACCCGCACTGTCCAGGGCTTGCTCTGGGGCCTGGCGGGTTACGCGACCTTTGTGCTGGCACCCACCCTGGGCCTGCCACCGGAATTGCCGGGCACGGCTGCGGCTGACCTGACGCTGCGCCAGAGCTGGTGGATAGGCACCGCTGCCTCCACCGCCGCCGGTATTGCGCTGATCGTGTTCGGCCGCAACTGGCTGTTGAAAGTGCTGGGCGTGGCGATACTTGCCGTGCCCCACGTGATCGGCGCACCGCAGCCGCAGGTGCACTCGATGCTGGCCCCGGAGGCTCTCGAGACGCAATTTAAGATTGCCTCGCAGTTGACCAACGTGGCGTTCTGGCTGGCCCTGGGCTTGATCAGTGCCTGGCTGTTTCGCCGCCACCGCGACGATCGATACCCGGCATGATCCTGGCGGTCGGCCTGGGGTGCCAGCGCGGTTGTGATGTTCAAACCCTGCTGGGCCTGTTTGACGCCGCCCTCGCCGAGGGCGGTATCGAACCCCAGCGTATCAACGCCCTGGCGAGCCTTGATCGCAAACAGGATGAGCCCGGTTTATTGGCCCTCGCTCACCTGCTGGGTCTACCGCTGCAGTGCTTCAATGCCGAACAACTGGCAGGTTATGAACACCGTTTGAGCCATAAGTCAGCGGTCGCCTTTGCCCATGCAGGCTGTTATGGCGTGGCCGAAAGCGCTGCCCTGGCCCTGGCCGAACACCTCTCGGGCAGCCCTGCCCGCCTGCTGATTACCCGCCGGAAAACCACCCAGGCCACCTTTGCATTAGCCTGCGCCGGTTAAAATCCCGATAATTGTCGTTATCGATCATGAATAATCTTCATGCTCGTCCGTTTTTCAACAGGAATCTTCCATGACCGTCTACTTCATCGGCGCAGGCCCCGGCGACCCGGAACTGATCACCGTCAAGGGCCAGCGGCTGATCCGCAGTTGCCCGGTGATCATCTACGCGGGCTCGCTGGTGCCTGCGGCGGTGCTGGAAGGCCATCAGGCGCATCAGGTGGTCAACAGCGCCGAACTGCACTTGGAGCAGATCATCGACTTGATCAAGACCGCCCATGGACAAGGCCAGGATGTGGCACGCGTGCACTCTGGCGACCCAAGCCTGTATGGGGCGATTGGCGAGCAGATCCGTCACCTGCGTGAGCTGGGCATTCCCTTCCAGATCATCCCTGGGGTCACGGCGATAGCGGCTTGCGCGGCGCTGCTGGAAACCGAGCTGACCCTGCCGGACATTGCCCAGAGCGTGATCCTGACCCGCTATGCGGATAAAACCAGCATGCCTGCCGGCGAGAATTTCGACAGCCTGGCCCGGCACGGCACGACCATGGCGATTCACCTGGGGGTCAATCACCTGGAGAAGATCGTCGCCGACCTGCTGCCTCACTATGGCGCCGATTGTCCGATTGCCGTAGTTCACCGTGCAACCTGGCCGGATCAGGATTGGGCCGTGGGCACCTTGACGGATATTGCCCAGAAGGTCGCGGCCAAGGGGTTCCGGCGTACGGCGTTGATTGTGGTGGGCCGGGTGCTGGCCAATGACACTTTCAGTGAGTCTTCACTGTATCGGGCGGGACATGCGCACCTGTACCGACCTTGATTTTTTACTTTATAAAATTAAATCAACGCACTGATTTAAATGAATAAATGCCAATAAAATGTGGGAGACGGCTTGCCCCCGATGGCGGCCTTAGAGCCGACCGGGGTCTTGGTTTTAGACCGAGTACATATCCATTATTCAGGTAACGGCCACTATTGGTTCCGCTCTTACAGCGGGTCACTTTTGGAAGAGCGCCAAAAGTAACCAAAAACGCTTCGCCCCACCACTCGGCACCTCGCCCAGGCTCGGTGTGCCCGTAATCCGACAGGGATTTGGGGGGCCGCCGCCACGCGCCATCCATGGCGCGGGGCGGCTAAACCGGCATCCCTGCCGGTTTACCCCCCAAATCCCTGTCGAATTCCGGCCAGCGTGGTTTAACGGGGCGCCTAAGATCAAAAACAGATCAAGATCAAGAGCGGCTCGCTGTGCATCGTGGTTACCGGCTGCTACACAGTTGTGTATACCCATGGTTATCGCGGGCAAGCCCCCTCCGAAACTTAATCTTTATTATTAGATAGATATCATAAGCCTCTGAATTTTAAGCACAAAAAAACGGCGCTCACGGGGCGCCGTTTTTTCTTCGCAGTGAACACCTTACTCAGTAGTAGGCATTTTCTTTCTGCGTGTGGTCAGTCACGTCACGTACGCCCTTGAGCTCCGGAATGCGCTCAAGCAAAGTGCGCTCGATGCCTTCGCGCAGGGTCACGTCTGCCTGGCCGCAGCCCTGGCAGCCGCCGCCGAATTTCAATACGGCGATGCCGTCATCCACTACGTCGATCAGGCTCACCTGGCCGCCATGGCTGGCCAGCCCTGGGTTGATCTCGGTTTGCAGGTAGTAGTTGATGCGCTCGTTGACCGGGCTATCAGCGTTGACGTTCGGCACCTTGGCGTTGGGGGCCTTGATGGTCAACTGGCCGCCCATGCGATCGGTGGCGTAGTCGACCACGGCGTCATCGAGGAAGGCTTCGCTGAAGGCATCGATGTAGGCGGTGAAGCTTTTCAGCCCCAGGGCGGTGTCTTCAGGTTTCTCTTCACCCGGCTTGCAGTAGGCGATGCACGTCTCCGCGTACTGGGTGCCAGGCTGGGTGATAAAGACGCGGATACCAATACCCGGGGTGTTCTGCTTGGACAGCAGGTCAGCCAGGTAATCATGGGCGGCGTCGGTAATGGTTATGGCAGTCATGGAAACTCCTCACAGGCTTGCCGGCAGTTTACGCCAAATCATTCCAGAGGTACAAAGTCCTAGTATTTTTGTCGGGAAATAATTGCCTGATCCTCGACAGCCAGCCAACGCTTGAGCGGGCGATAGGTTGCCCTCTCCAGCCATTGGTAGCTGACGTATGCGCCCAGCGCCGTCACTACGATGCAAACCGGCAGGATTGTGTAGGGATCTATTGCGTTTCGCTCAGCAATCCATCGCCCGGCGGCCAGCGCCAGCACGTGGATCAGGTATACCGAATAAGAGCAATCGCCGAGCATTTTCAAAATGCGCGAACCTTGGAAGTAGGGCTCCAGAGTTACACAGCTGATAACCAATATCGCGCTGGGCACGCCCCACTCAAGCGCACGGGGTACATCTGCCCCGTGATAAATCGCCGCCAGGGCCGCCGCGATCCCAGATAATGGCAGCCAAGCCCGGGCCCGACACAAGCCACGGTGGTACAGCATGCCGATTACGATACCCATCAAAAACTCAAGCACGATGTCATCATTGTAAAAACCGCTGGCCAGGCCCAGTGCGGGACTGAGGACACAACACACCAGGTACAAAAAACCTGCCACCACCCACAACCGATATGAACGGCCAACCAGCAAGGCCACGGCAAACAGAACGTAGAAGAGCATCTCGAAGTTCAGGGTCCAGCCAGCATCCAGCAGCGGATAGACCCCATACCCTCCCGGGTTCTCAGCAGGAATAAACAGCAGCGACAGCAGCACATGGCCCAGCGCCAGCTCAGCATCGGGAAACATCGACGGCACTGTCAGGACCAGCACAGCCATGAGCAGCGTATAGAACCAATACGCTGGAGCGATCCGCGCCAGGCGCATCAGCATGAATTGCCACGGCGTGAGCGCCTTATCTGCGGTGGCGAGGAAAATCACCAGGCCGCTGATGACGAAGAATATGTCCACCCCGATGCCGCCCTTGTCGGCAAACAGATAAGCCAGTGGGTTATGCACCTCGAATTCAAAAAACACTTGGGTGAAGTGGTGCCCGAACACCACCCACGCCGCCAGCGCCCGTAGCGCCTGCACTGAAATCAACATCATCGGAATACCTTTTCCAATCCCGCAAGGCAACCATCCGACCGCTTCAGCACCTGCTCAAGGCGATGACTGGATCACTGACTACCGTTATAGGTTCTCATAACGGTTCATGTCCAATACGCCCTCTTCCACCGGCGTGGTTTCATGAATGTATCGCGACAAGTCGTGGAAATACTGCCAGAACAACGGATGGCTGCGGCGCACGCCCCAGCGGTCGACAATCTGCTCAAACGCCTTGGCATCCTGGGCCTGCTGCATGCGTGCGACAAACTCAGGCACTTCCTGGGCCGGAATATTGAACATGAAGTTCGGATAACTGCTCATCACACCAGGGTAGATGGTCAGCGTGTCCAACCCCGGCTGGTAGCGATAGGCCTCCCCCAGCAGGAACGCCACGTTACTGTGGGCGCGGTTACGCAGCATGCTGTACACCACACGCTGGCCGCTGGTGGTCTCGATGCGCAGCATCGTGGCCTCGGGCAACTGGTCGATCACCTTGAGCCCCGCCGCAGGCCGTGAAGTCAGGCGGCTAAGCGCCTGTTCGGCATCCTGCAGGCCTGGGTCGATAGCGGTGCGCGAGCAATAGGCCCCCGTGCAGCGGTTGATCGGATCCGGGCTGGCGTTCAAAGCGCCGTAACGTGCCAGCAGTTGGTTGGCAAAGTCGCGCTTGGGATCCTTTTCGTCCAGATGCATGCCCGTGGGCTTATCGTCGTCAATGGCTTCATAGTCCAGCCACAGCTTGAGCTTGCCGCTGTTCTGGTACCAGTCATCGAGGAAATCCTCGCGGGTGTCAGCCGGCATCAGGCGCAGGAAATTCTGCTCGGCTCCGTTACGGATCAAGTCAAAGTACAGGCGCGTCTGAGCCTGGTGCGACACGTTGCCAAACACGTCGAAGTTCACCGCCAACTGATAATAGGTGCGCTCCAGCAGCGGGTAATCGAACAGCCACAGCGTCTGCGGCACCTCGCCGATCAGGCCTTTAGTGACCGAGGCGCTGTCGAAATGGCGGAAGATCGTCAGCAAGGCATTGTCATTGCCCGCCCACAGGCTCGACCAGCTCGGTGGCGGCACGTCTGCATAGCTGTCACGGCGCACGGCTTCGTATTGGTTGCGCTTGTCGCGATAGGCCAGCCACAGGCTCAGCACGCTGCCGACATCATCGTTCTGTCCCGGCATCGCCAGCAACGGCGTGGTCTGCCCACGGTAGCGCGCATCGGTGATGTAGAGGTCGTGGTCCGGGTCCTGGAACAGGGCCCAGAAGTTATCGCGGATCACATCCGTGGCGATCTGCCCCCGGCATACCGGCCCGCGGATAAAAGTGCGTACGAAGTATTCGGCGTTATCCAGCATGAACTGGTAGCGAGCCTTGGCCGGGATGGCTTCGAAGGTTTCGAACGGATTGGCGCGGCGCCCGGGGCCGTAGCCCGGCAAGGCGCTCGCTTGCCAGTCACCGGAATAGAACAGCGCCTTGATCCGCGCCATTTTCGCCGGGCTGAACGGGTAAGTGATGTGGGTTTTATGCACGATCACGCCCTGCACCGGCCACAAGCGGTAATAGACTTTGGTACCTGGGTCATCATTGGGACGGCGCGTGGCGATCAGGTCGATGGGCTGGCCGCTTGGCGTACGCGAACGGACCCACTGGAAGAAATGCCCCGGCTCGCCGTTCTCAAAGTAGATATGGGCCAGGAACAGATGCTCGTACAACCAGCGCGCCACCAGGCTTTGCCGGGCACCGGGCTGGTTGAACAGGTTTTCCCACTGCTGCACCTGCAGGGCCTCCTTGGCGCTGGGTGCCAGACCTTGTTCGTCAATCGGTGCGCCGGAGGCCAGCCAGCGTTGCAAAGTCTGGTATTGCTGGTCGGACAAGCCAGTGACGGCCAGCGGCATGCCTTCCTTGGGATGGGCGCCTGCATAAGCGTTGAACTCGCCGGGCGTCGCGCACATGTTTTCGCGGTTCAAACCCAACACGATGCCTTCCGGCAGCTTGGCATTGGGCTGCAACGGCGCGTTGTGCCCCAGCTCCAGCATGCGCGCCATCAGCGCGGCCTGGCTGCCCTGGGCATCGAGTACCGAATAGAAGCCCTTCTGCTGCCAGGCCTGCTGGCCGAAAGCGTCGTAGAACAAGCGGGTGGTCGGTGCCGCCCGGCTCCGCTCGCCGTTGTATACCGGCACCTTGCTCGCACCACGGGCCGCACCCTCGGCACTACCCAGGTTAAGCTGGCAGGCGGAGTCGTAGCAGGCATGGCAGGCGACGCACTTCTCGGTGAAGATCGGCTGGATGTCGCGAGTATAAGAGATCGCCGCAACGGGACCTTGTGCCTGGGCGGTACAGGCGACCAGTGCCAGGAAGGCGCTGGTGAAAAAGCGAAGTGACATGTATCCGGTCCCGATTCAATGCGTGCGCTAAAAGTGCCGGCGATTCTACCGGGCCACGGCCGCCCTCAACATGAACGATATTCATGCAAAACCGGCACATGCTCCAAATCGGCACAGGTTTGCTATGATCCATGCCCTCCGTAATGCCTGACCAGAGTAGTCCCATGCCCGATCGTAGCGCTCGCCTGCAAGCCCTTCACCAAGCCCTCAAGGAACGTATCCTGATCCTCGATGGCGGCATGGGCACGATGATCCAGAGCTATAAGCTCGAGGAGCAGGACTACCGTGGCAAACGCTTCGCCGACTGGCCAAGCGACGTCAAGGGCAACAACGACCTGCTGGTAATTACCCGCCCGGACGTGATCGGTGGGATCGAGAAAGCCTACCTCGACGCTGGCGCCGACATCCTTGAGACCAACACCTTCAACGCCACGCGCATCTCCATGGCCGACTACGGCATGGAAGAACTGGCCTATGAACTGAACGTGGAAGGCGCACGCCTGGCGCGCAGTATCGCCGATGCCAAGACGGCCGAGAACCAGGCCAAGCCGCGCTTCGTCGCCGGCGTGCTCGGCCCGACCAGCCGTACCTGCTCGCTGTCGCCGGACGTGAACAACCCCGGCTATCGCAACGTGACCTTCGATGAACTGGTGGAGAACTACACCGAGGCCACTAAGGGCCTGATCGAGGGCGGCGCCGATCTGATCCTGATCGAGACCATCTTCGATACCCTTAACGCCAAGGCCGCGATTTTCGCCGTGCAAGGCGTGTTCGAAGAACTAGGCATTGAACTGCCGATCATGATTTCCGGCACCATCACCGACGCTTCCGGCCGCACCCTGTCGGGGCAGACCACCGAGGCCTTCTGGAACTCCGTGGCCCACGCCAAGCCGATCTCCGTGGGCTTGAACTGCGCCCTTGGCGCCAGCGAGCTGCGCCCCTACCTGGAAGAGCTGTCGAACAAGGCAGACACCCATGTGTCCGCACACCCCAACGCCGGGCTGCCCAACGAATTCGGCGAATACGACGAACTGCCGGCGCAAACCGCCAAGGTCATCGAAGAGTTTGCCCAGAGTGGCTTCCTCAATATCGTCGGCGGGTGCTGCGGCACCACCCCAGGCCATATCGAGGCCATCGCCAAGGCCGTGGCCGGCTATGCGCCGCGCGCGATCCCGGATATTCCCAAGGCCTGCCGCCTGTCAGGCCTGGAGCCGTTCACCATCGATCGCAGCTCGTTGTTCGTCAACGTCGGCGAGCGCACCAACATCACAGGTTCAGCCAAATTCGCCCGGCTGATCCGCGAAGACAACTACACCGAAGCCCTGGAAGTCGCCCTGCAACAGGTGGAAGCCGGCGCCCAGGTGATCGACATCAACATGGACGAGGGCATGCTCGATTCGAAGAAGGCCATGGTGACCTTCCTCAATCTGATTGCCGGCGAGCCCGACATCTCCCGGGTGCCGATCATGATCGACTCCTCCAAGTGGGAAGTGATCGAGGCCGGCCTCAAGTGCATCCAGGGCAAGGGCATCGTCAACTCCATCAGCATGAAGGAAGGCGTCGAGCAGTTCATTCACCACGCCAAGCTGTGCAAGCGCTATGGTGCCGCCGTGGTGGTGATGGCGTTCGATGAGGCCGGCCAGGCCGATACCGAAGCGCGCAAGAAGGAAATCTGCAAGCGCTCCTACGACATCCTGGTCAATGAAGTGGGCTTCCCGCCGCAAGACATCATCTTCGACCCGAACATTTTCGCCGTCGCCACCGGTATCGAAGAGCACAATAACTACGCCGTCGACTTCATCAATGCCTGTGCGTATATCCGCGAAGAGCTGCCCTACGCACTGACCTCCGGCGGCGTGTCCAACGTGTCGTTCTCGTTCCGCGGCAACAACCCGGTGCGCGAGGCGATCCACTCGGTATTCCTGCTGTATGCGATCCGCAGCGGCCTGACCATGGGCATCGTCAACGCCGGCCAGTTGGAGATCTATGACCAGATCCCGACCGAGCTGCGTGACGCCGTGGAAGACGTGGTGCTCAACCGCACGCCGGAAGGCACCGATGCCCTTCTCGCCATCGCCGACAAGTACAAGGGCGACGGCAGCGTCAAGGAAGCCGAGACCGAAGAATGGCGCGGCTGGCCAGTGAACAAGCGCCTGGAACACGCGCTGGTCAAGGGCATCACCACCCATATCGTCGAGGACACTGAAGAGTCGCGCCTGTCGTTCGTGCGCCCGATCGAGGTGATCGAAGGCCCGCTGATGTCCGGCATGAACATCGTCGGCGACCTGTTCGGCGCCGGTAAGATGTTCCTGCCCCAGGTGGTCAAATCCGCTCGTGTGATGAAGCAGGCCGTGGCCCACTTGATCCCGTTCATCGAGCTGGAAAAAGGCGACAAACCGGAAGCCAAGGGCAAGATCCTGATGGCTACGGTCAAGGGCGACGTGCACGACATCGGCAAGAATATCGTCGGCGTGGTACTCGGTTGCAATGGCTATGACATTGTCGACCTGGGCGTGATGGTGCCGGCGGAAAAGATCCTGCAGGTGGCCAAGGAACAGAAGTGCGACATCATCGGCCTGTCCGGGCTGATCACGCCGTCGCTGGACGAGATGGTCCATGTGGCCCGTGAAATGCAGCGCCAGGACTTCCACCTGCCGCTGATGATCGGTGGTGCCACCACCTCCAAGGCGCACACGGCGGTGAAGATCGAGCCCAAGTACAGCAACGACGCGGTGATCTACGTCACCGACGCCTCCCGTGCCGTGGGTGTGGCCACGCAATTGCTGTCCAAGGAGTTGAAGGCCGGCTTCGTCGAGAAGACCCGCCTGGAATACATTGACGTGCGTGAACGCACCTCCAACCGCAGTGCGCGCACCGAGCGCCTGAGTTACCCGGCGGCCATCGCCAAGAAGCCGCAGTTCGACTGGAGCAGCTACACCCCGGTCAAGCCGACCTTTACCGGTGCCAAGGTGCTGGACAATATCGACCTCAACGTCTTGGCCAAGTACATCGACTGGACGCCGTTCTTTATCTCCTGGGACCTGGCCGGCAAGTTCCCGCGCATCCTCGAAGACGAGGTGGTCGGTGAGGCGGCCACTGCGCTGTACGCCGATGCCCAGGAAATGCTCAGGAAGCTGATCGACGAGAAACTCATCAGCGCCCGCGCCGTGTTCGGTTTCTGGCCAACCAACCAGGTGCAGGATGATGATCTGGAAGTCTACGGCGAGGACGGCCAGCCGATTGCCAGGCTGCATCATTTGCGCCAGCAGATCATCAAAACCGACGGCAAGCCGAACTTCTCCCTGGCCGACTTCGTCGCGCCCAAGGACAGCGGCGTGACCGACTACATTGGCGGGTTTATCACCACCGCCGGCATCGGTGCCGAAGAAGTCGCCAAGGCCTATCAGGACGCCGGCGACGACTACAACTCGATCATGGTCAAGGCCCTGGCTGATCGCCTGGCCGAAGCCTGCGCCGAGTGGCTGCACCAGCAGGTACGCAAGGAGCACTGGGGTTACGCCAAGGACGAGCAACTGGACAACGAGGCGCTGATCAAGGAGCAGTACAGCGGCATCCGCCCTGCCCCGGGTTACCCGGCGTGCCCGGATCACACCGAGAAAGCCCAGCTGTTCCAACTGCTCGACCCCGAGGCCAGGGAAATGCACGCCGGGCGCAGCGGTGTATTCCTCACCGAGCACTACGCAATGTTCCCGGCGGCGGCGGTCAGTGGCTGGTACTTTGCCCATCCGCAGGCGCAGTATTTTGCCGTGGGCAAAATCGACAAGGACCAGGTGGCCAGCTACACCGCACGCAAACATCAGGATCTGGCCGTGACCGAGCGCTGGCTGGCGCCTAACCTGGGTTACGACAACTAGGCCATTGGCCAAGGGTTGCGGTATCCCGATGCCGCACCCGTGACCACAAAATCCGTTTTCCTGTGCAGGACCGATCCTCGGTCCGCTGACCCGGCAGCCCGTCCAGCCGGATTCACACAGGAAAAAGGATTTCATCATGCCCGATTCACCTACGGCCCTGAGCCAATTGCCCAGCCAAGCCGTCCACGCCCATTTCGCTACGCGCCCAGCGTTGTTTTCAGTGGTGTTCAAGGCCCTGCGCACGGGTATCAGCGAGCGCTACCCGAACCTGCAATTGGATCTGCTCACGCTCAAGCTCGCCAGCCCTACCCCCAGTGGCGGCTATGCCTTTCCCTTGCTGGCCCATGTCGCCCTCGCCCACGTCCTCAACCCCCGGCTGCTTGACCTGAGCCCTCGCGGTGAACTGCCGTATTACTTGTCGCCCGCACCGGGTAGCGGCCTGGCTGACATTGATATGCAGGTGATTGCGCAGGTCATCGACGAGCTGCGCGCCTCGCTGCATCTGTCTTTCCAGCAGGACCTGGTCGATTACTGGAGCCAGGCCGACAGCCATGGCCGCAGTCGTTGGCAATGGCTGGGGGAGTTTCTCCAAGGCCAGATGACCGCCGCAGCTGCGGCTGCCTCCACCCTTGGCGATACCCAGCGGGACATGCTGGCGGTCGCCGCAGCCTGGCCGGCGCGCAGTGAACGCCTGCCGCGCTCCACGCCTGCCACCTATGCGTATTTCATCGAAACCACACTGGCCAGGGCTACGCAGGAAGTACGCCTGCTGACGCCGGACCTCCTCCTGATACGCGACAAACAGGTGCTGCTGTGCAACGTCGCCGGAGCGGTCGAGGCGTTTGACTCCCTGGATGCCTTTGGCCAGGCCTGGAGCCTGCGCCTGCAACGCCAGTACCAGTTCGACAGCCTGACCTGGCGGCGCAATGAGCCGGACGGCAACCTGTTCGAACAACAGGCTGGGCTAATCCTCAATCAGCAACTTGAAGACCTGGCCGCCATGGACCTGCGCGGCCCCAGCGAAGCCGAGGTTGACCGGCGCCTGGACCGGCTCACGGATCCGGCGATGCAGTTCATACTAGCGCCCATAGGTGACCCGGTACCGCTGCAGAAAATTGAAGCGCAGTTGCCTGGCTGGCTCAGGCAGGCAACTGCCGATGACCGTTTCGCCTACCATCTGCACTTGCAGCAGGTGGCCACGGTACTGCGGGTGAACCAGGGGCGTTCCTACAATGAGGGCATAGAAAACCTGCATGATTTCAGCCGCGCTTCCCTGCGCAAGCAGATGCAGGCCGACCATGGCGACTACGACCCTGACGATGTGCTGCTGGACTTTGCCGTGGCCGCCGGTTACCCGGGTGGCGCGGGCATTATCGACCACGTCAGGATGTCGCTGACCGAGCTGGCGGTGAAAAACCTCGCCGGCAAACCCAAAGGTACGCTGACGCTGTCATCCAAAAGTGGCGGCACGCTGCCGCCGTGGCTAACTGACGATTACGTGTTGGGCTCCTCGGGCCTGATCCAGCGGGTCGACATCGGCACGGCCTATCCGCAAACGATCAAGGACCTGCTGCTTTCCGACAGTGTCGATGCCCGTCTCCGGGAACAACTCTTCACCCGCGAGCTGAAGGTGCACCTGCCGTGCATGGCGCTGGAATTCGCGATCAGGCAGCAATACGGTGTCACTACCCTGGGCTACCGCTATGTAGACGCCCTGATGGGCGAGACACCTACCGACCGAATTGTCGACGGCCAGGAAATTGTCCTGCGTCCCCTGGCGCTGTGCCGCAAGACCGGCGCCACCCCGGACGTCGTCAACAACTTCTTCATTATCGAGCCCCGGGACGCCAGCATCGGCCCGCACGTGCTGTACCGCCCCTTGTACGCCGATGCGTTGTATCAGTACCCAACGCGCGAAGCGCTGCTGGAGGCGCTGGCCGCCCCCGGTGACCTGCAGGCCAGCGTGCTCACCTGGCTGAGCGACAGGGCGCGGCCGATCTACGATCACGGCGGTATCAAGGAGCCGCACATCATTCGCTTTCTGGCCGGGGATGAGTTCGCCATTCCTGAAAAGCCCGCACCCGCGACCCTGGCGGTGGATGAAGGCGCCGAAGAATGGCTGCAATCGCAAGTCAATGGGCAACTGCTCAGTCACTTGTTCGGCAGTACCGCACGGGCCCTGGTGGAGCTGGCGGACCGTGAATCAGTGTCCAACAGCGAAAGCCGCTGGGCCATCGTGATGGAGGGCGCCTGGCTGCTGTTCAACACTCTGCTGTTGCCGTTGGCCCGTGGCCCGGCGATGCTGGCCGGCTGGTTCCTGGTGATGGTCAGCAGCCTGGAGCAGGACCTGGCGGGACTGGACAGCAGCGACCCGACCACCCGCGAACTGGCCTTGATCGACCTGCTGCTCAACACCGCCATGGTGCTGTTGCATGCTGCCAGCCCGTCGCCGCGCACCCAACCGCAGGCTCACGAAGACGTCGCACCGGCGCTGACCGCCTGGCGCCGCCCTGCCCATCCGGCCCAGGAACCAACAGTGCCCCAGGTAAGTCATGGCGAGGTGGCGTTGCCTGGTGAACCGCCCGCCACAGGGCATACCCCGCTGGATTTCAGCCGCTCGCTTGCCAGCCCCAAGGCTGGTGCGAGGTTGTTGAAATTATTGCTCGACCTGCATGTACCTTGGCCAGACTCGTTGCCCGTTGCGCAGGCCAGCGGCCCGTTCAAGGGGTTGTACCGGATTGGCGAAACCTGGCATGCCAGCCTTGCCGGGCTGCTGTTCCAGGTCAGCGTGGTGCAAGGCTTCGGCGAGGTCTACCTGGTGGATCCACAGCACCCGCTGCGGCCCGGCTTCAAACTGGCCAGCGACGGCCAGGGGCATTGGCAGCTGGAACGCCAGGCGCGGCTGGCGGGTGGTATGCCCAGGGAGCGCCGGGAACGTTGGCAGCGCCAGCATCGCGACCGTTTGAAGGCGTTGGAGGCGGACCTTGCACGACTCAACCTGGAGTTCCTGCCCCAGGCGCTTGCCTCGCTACCGCTGAAGAGCGCGCTGGACAAGGCGCGCACCGAACTGGTCGAACAAAAGCAAAAGCTGCGCGAGGACTGGCTGAGGTTGCGCACCGCGAGCGAAATTCCAGGCTTGCAAGACAAGCTCGCTGCCCGTCATGGGCAACGACGCGAGATCGTGGCCAGGGCCAGGGCAGAATGGGGTGTTGCCTTTGAGCGTTACCAGCAAAACGCCGAGATGAGCAATGCCGCCATGCAAAGGATCCAGGATAAGGCCAGTGAACTGATGGAGGCTGACAACGCCAACGCAAAACACAAGACCTCCCGCAATGTCGGGGCCAAGGCGATTTATGACTACTGGGGCTCGGTGTTCGAGGCCCTGATGCAAAAGTTTACCGATATCCTGGAAACCGACCAGGGCGAAAATGCCGATGAGCTGTTTGACCGAGTCAACCGTGAACTGCCCGAAGGCATCCCTTACGCCTACCAAACGTTCCTGGACACCCGCAAACGACAGATCGAAACATTGCGAGAGATGCACGATCCGATCGAAAAAATCCAGACCGCCCTCAAGCAGGCCGATCCGGAACTGCGCGAGTTCCTGCTCAAAGAGCACCCCGAGGATCAGTATCTCTCCGTGGTCACGGTCGAACAAAACATCCTGATGTTTCTTGCCGAGTTGGTGCTCGATCGCACCCATACTTCGCGAAGCCCGGCAGAGTTGCCCTTTATCGTGGACCTCACCAACCCCGAGAACACCACCCGGATCCTGGCACATACCGAGATGCGGACGACCAGCGGTTACTCCACCACCGAACAGATCGATGTACTCAAGGGCGCACTGGAACGCTATGAGCGCATGGAGAACGCCGTCAATTCACTTTCGGAAATGGGCTCAGGCTTTGTGCGCGAGGCCTATCGCACAGAGTTCCTCGACCAACTGGTGACCGCCCGTACCAGCCTGGAAGCGCAACTGGCCGATGTGCTTCTCACCGAGGAAGGCTTCGCCCACGTGCCCGGCGTGGCAGCGCCCACCCGCCCGAAACCCGCCAGCCGCAAGGTAATCAAGACACGCAAACAAGCGACTCTGGTGGGTGACTTGCGTCCACCAGACGCAGCGACACCGGGCAGTTTTGTCGATATCAAAGACCCGCTGACAGGCCAAACGGTCGCCACGTACCATGAACATGCCAATCAAAGCGAATGGGTCGAAGTCGAGGTGGCCAAACCCTCTACACCGACACCCGTAGCGAAAGCCCGCGCCCTCAAGATCATCAGGCAAAATGCCGACACCCTGATCGCCCAACGGGCCGGTATCGAACGCACGATTCGCGCCCAGCAGAAAAAACTTCAAGACCCCGCACGGCGCGAGACCCTCAGCCCGCTGGACTGGGATGACATGCTGAGCCAGCATGCGCGCAAACTCGAAGCCCTGGCCGATGAAATCCAGCGCGATCATCCCAGCCAGGCCAGCGCTGGCTCACTGGTCAAGCAGTACCGGGACGAGGCCGCCTCGGCGCAGACACTCGCCCGCCAGGTATGTGCCGAAGGCTACAAGCAACAGTTGCCCAAGGCGTCCAACGTTGCCTATCTGTGGCGTCACGGGTTTGTCGATATCAACCTGGCCAAGAGCCGAGAACCGCTGGCAGCCGGGGATTTTCTCAGCGAATACGCGGTGTACGAAAAAGGTACGGCCCATGTCTTGTGGTACGCGCATTTCCACTATCCCACCGTCGAGACGCCGGCCGCGCAGTACAGCTTCGGGCACTTGAAGCTTCCAGCAGATCAGCTGTTCACGCGCAGACAATTGATCGAAAAGGCCGCCGCCGAAAACCGCGCCGTGGTCAACCTGGATAAAGCCACGATCAGGCCGCCTTTGGACAAGCAACTGTTCCTTGACCTGGAACCTGCCCGGGCTGAATGACGCCACGACAACCCGTGCACCCCCGCCGCGATTATGCGGTGCGGGTGCACATCGATGAATCAATGACGCCCTGGGCCCGGACATTGTCTACGCTCTATAGAACGCTGCACCTGACGAGGTTCTCATGAGCGATCCAGTCGACAACAAACCACCGACGTTCTGGCAAATGTTGCACAGCGTCATGGCCGCCGCTTTCGGCGTGCAAAGCGGCAAGAACCGTGCGCGCGACTTTACCCACGGCAAGCCCAGCCATTTCGTAGTGCTGGGCATCCTGTTCACCGTGGTATTCGCCTTGACGCTGTTCGGCGTCGTCAAGCTGGTGCTGCACCTGGCCGGCGTCTAGCGCAGCAACAGTTGCAGGCTGAAGGGGTAACGGTAAGGTTGCTGCTTGCCGATTGCCGACAATGCGCGAAAATCCACCAACGGAGCAGGCGCCAACAAGCGTCGTGCCTGGTCGGCACCAATCAACTGGAATAAGGCTTGCTGGCGGTCGCGCCCACCGTAAGCGTCAATATCGACGCCTTTGGCATCATCATGGATCAGCACCATGGCCCAGCCGCCAAGGGTGAAATGCCCGGCGACCAAGGTGGTGAGCCGCCCTTCCAGGCGTGCCCGCAAAATAGCCGGCGAGCTGTTGACCGCACTGAACAGCACAGCCTGGCCCGGCACCCGCCCGCTGTCCTGCAAAGCTTGCATGGCCCCCAACGCCATCTCATCGTTGGCCGACCACACCAGTGCCGCCTGCGGGTAGCGCTTGAACAACTGTGTGGCCTGCTCGAAAGCGCGCTGGCGGCTCCATTCGCCGTAGACCAGTTGGCGCAGACGGACTTCGGGGTGCTCGGCCAAGGCACGGTGCAAGCCTTGTTCGCGCAACTGTGCAGCGGGGGTGTTCTTGGCACCGGAGAAGGCCAGCAGATCCAGGGTTTCACCAGACGATACCGGGCCGTATTGGCGCAGCAAGTCGGTAAGCATCAGGTAGCCGGCTTGCTCGTCGTCCGCCACCAGGCTGGCAACCCAATGGGCATCATCTCGCGCATCCAGCATTTGCTTCTGGCTGGCGGTCAACGCGTTATTCACGATCACCAACTTGACCCCGCTGCCCTGGGCCATACGCAAAATTTGTGGGGCAACGTATTGCTCGTTCACCAGCACCAGGTAGTCGGGTCGCTCGCTGCCATGCAACGCCTCGCGGGCGTGGAGCAAAGTGTTATGGGCGTCGCGCTCGGAATAACGCACGCGCAAATCCAGGCCGAGGTCCTTGGCAGCGGCCTGCATGAATTGCGCATAGCTGACCCAGAAAGTTTCGCTGGAGGTGCCTGGGTTGAGAAACACTACCGACGCGGCCTGGGCCATTGCCCCGTACGCCGATCCTGCTAACCACACACACGCAATCAAAACCTTCAACATGGTTGTTAGAGCCTGGAAAATTGATCGCCATGATAGTGGCAATCCAACAGCCAATCGAGGCTCAATCAACGCATTCTTTTACTGGTGGCTGACCCAGAATACGGCGGTTCCAACCACCAGTATGATCAGGAAAAGAATGGCCCAGGCATCCACGGTACTGTCAGGTTTACGGGCTTTGGTGGAATTGCTCATTGCATCGCCTCTTGTCGGTTTTATAGGTGACGGCACTAAGACTCGACCACAGTAAAGATCATGATTGCCCTTATGACAAATGTGGGTATCGCGATAACGGTTCTTATTAGTCAGTTTGGTTATTTACATATACCCAAACATCACTTTTGCGCATATACGCAAACTGGTATCGTGCGGCGGCTCCGTTGGGAGTGCGCGGCCGTGCGCGCAGATTTGCCGAGAACAGGACCTATATGTACGTATACGACGAATACGATCAGCGCATCATCGAGGACCGCGTCAAGCAGTTCCGTGATCAGACCCGACGCTACTTAGCAGGTGAACTGAGCGAAGAAGAGTTCCGCCCTCTGCGCCTGCAAAATGGCCTTTATGTACAGCGCTTTGCGCCGATGCTGCGGGTCGCCGTGCCCTATGGCCAGCTCACTTCGCGCCAGGCGCGGATGATGGCCAAGATCGCCCGCGACTTCGACAAAGGCTATGCCCACATCAGTACCCGCCAGAACGTGCAGTTCAACTGGCCGGCCCTGGAAGATGTGCCGGACATCCTGGCTGAACTGGCCACCGTGCAGATGCACGCCATTCAGACCAGCGGTAACTGCCTGCGCAACGTGACCACCGACCAATTTGCCGGCGTCGCTGCCGACGAGTTGATCGATCCGCGCCCCTGGTGTGAAATCGTCCGCCAGTGGACCACCTTCCACCCGGAATTCGCTTACCTGCCGCGCAAGTTCAAGATCGCCATCAACGGCTCCACGTCCGACCGCGCGGCCATCGAAGTGCACGATATCGGCCTGGAGCCGGTGCACAACGCCGCCGGCGAGCTGGGTTTCCGCGTGCTGGTGGGTGGCGGCCTCGGTCGTACCCCGGTGGTCGGCGCGTTTATCAACGAGTTCCTGCCGTGGCAGGACCTGTTGAGCTACCTCGATGCGATTCTGCGGGTCTATAACCGCTATGGCCGTCGCGACAACAAATACAAGGCCCGGATCAAGATCCTGGTCAAGGCGCTGACCCCTGAGGTATTCGCCCAGAAAGTCGATGCCGAGATGGAACACCTGCGCGGCGGCCAGACCACCCTGACCGAAGCCGAAGTGCACCGCGTGGCCAAGCATTTCGTCGACCCTGAGTACAAGGCCCTGAGCAACCAGGATGCCGAGCTGGCTGCACTCGACCAGCAGCACCCAGGCTTCGCCCGCTGGCGCACACGCAATACACTGGCGCACAAGAAGCCGGGCTACGTCGCCGTGACGCTGTCACTGAAACCCACCGGCGTTGCCCCCGGCGATATCACTGACAAGCAGCTGGACGCTGTCGCCGACCTGGCCGAGCGCTACAGCTTCGGCCAGTTGCGCACTTCCCACGAGCAAAACATCATTCTCGCGGACGTTGAGCAGAGCCAACTGTTCACCCTGTGGGGCGAGTTGCGCGAAGGCGGTTTCGCCACGCCGAATATTGGCCTGTTGACCGATATCATCTGCTGCCCGGGCGGCGATTTCTGCTCCCTGGCCAACGCCAAGTCGATCCCGATTGCCGAATCGATCCAGCGCCGTTTCGACGACCTGGATTACCTGTTCGATATCGGCGAGCTGGACCTGAACATTTCCGGTTGCATGAATGCCTGTGGTCACCACCATGTCGGCCATATCGGCATCCTGGGCGTGGACAAGAAAGGCGAAGAATTCTACCAAGTGTCCCTGGGTGGCAGCGCCAGCCGCGATGCGAGCCTGGGCAAGATCCTCGGCCCATCCTTCGCCCAGGAAGCCATGCCGGAGGTGATCGGCAAGCTGATCGACGTGTACATCGAACAGCGCACCGAAGATGAGCGTTTCATCGACACCTACCAGCGCATCGGCATCGACCTGTTCAAGGAGCGCGTCTATGCAGCGAATCATTAAGAACAACGAAGTCGTCGACGAAACCTGGCACCTGCTGCCCAAGGACGCGAGCTTCGACGGCATCTCCAACTGCGATGACCTGATCGTGCCGCTGGCTCTGTGGCGCGAACACGGCCACGCCCTCAAGGCCCGCGACGGTGGCCTGGGCGTGTGGCTGGACGCCGACGAAGAGGCCGAGGAAATCGGTGATGACGTGGAACATTTCCAGGTCATCGCCCTGAACTTCCCGGCCTTCACCGACGGACGCAACTACTCCAATGCCCGCCTGCTGCGTGACCGTTATGGCTACAAGGGTGAATTACGCGCAATTGGCGATGTGTTGCGCGACCAGTTGTTCTACCTGCGCCGTTGCGGGTTCGATGCCTTCGCCTTGCGCGCCGACAAAGACCCGTATGAAGCGCTGGAAAGCCTCAAGGACTTCTCGGTGACCTACCAGGCTGCGACGGACGAGCCGCTGCCGCTGTTTCGCCGGCGCTGAGTACCAAAATGTGGGAGGGGGCTTGCACCCGATGACGGAGTACCAGTCAACAGATTCGTTGGCTGATCCACCGTTATCGGGGGCAAGCCCCCTCCCACATTGGGTCCTGCTTGGCTCTGCAAATTTTGGTGAGCCGGGCTTATTCCAATCGACGCCCCTCCCCTTCTGTCACATCGAACATAGCTCACCGACATTCATAAAAACAGCCTAGCCTGAACACTCCCCTGCCGACCAAAGCCAACGTCGCCGCGTGCATGGCGCTGGTACGCGGCCGGTGGGTCATCCCCCGGCGCCCCCGCCGATACCGCGTAGACATGAAGCAATCTTCACACTAAAGGGTGAGCATTCGCCGTAATCGAACTGTCCTCTACTGATCAGCAGCTTTTCAACTCACTGACGATTGGAGTTCTTCATGGCGAAAATCAACCTGGCCCAGCAGCTGGCGACCACCCTTGAACAGGCGGGCATCAAGCGCATCTGGGGCCTGACCGGCGACAGCCTCAATGGCTTGACCGACGCACTGCGCAGCATGGACAGCATTGAGTGGATGCACGTGCGCCATGAGGAAGTCGCGGCCTTTGCCGCTGGCGCCGAAGCCGCTGCTACCGGTGAGTTGACCGTGTGTGCCGGCAGCTGCGGGCCGGGCAACCTGCATTTGATCAATGGCTTGTTCGACTGCCATCGCAACCACGTGCCGGTGCTGGCGATTGCCGCGCAAATTCCATCGTCGGAGATTGGCCTGAATTATTTTCAGGAAACCCATCCCCAGGAGCTGTTCAAGGAGTGCAGCCACTTTATCGAGCTGGTCAGCAACCCCGAACAGATGCCCCAGGTGCTGCACCGGGCCATGCGCTCGGCGATCCTCAATCGCGGCGTGGCGGTGGTGGTGATTCCGGGGGATGTGTCGCTGCTGGAAGTCGAAGACACGCTCAAGCCCTGGCCGGCCCTGCATGCGCCGCGCACTTTGCCTGCTGAGCAGGACCTGCAACGCTTCAGCGAGATCCTGCAGGACAGCAAGAAAGTCACCCTGCTGTGCGGCAGCGGCTGTGCCGGCGCCCACGACCAGGTGGTGGCCTTGGCCGACGCCCTCGGGGCACCAGTGGTGCATGCGCTGCGGGGCAAGGAGCACGTGGAATGGGATAACCCGTTCGACGTCGGCATGACCGGCCTGATCGGTTTCAGCTCCGGTTACCACGCCATGCTCGATTGCGACACCTTGATCATGCTCGGCACAGACTTCCCCTACCGCCAGTTTTACCCGACCGACGCCAGGATCATCCAGGTCGACCGCGACCCTCAGGCCCTGGGACGCCGTGCGACGTTGGACCTGGGCATCGCCGCCGATGTCAGTGAAACCATCGACGCGCTGCTGCCGCGCCTGACCCGCAAGACCGATCGCAGCTTCCTCGATGCTTCGTTGAAGCACTACGAAAAAGCCCGCCAAGGTCTGGATGACCTGGCGCAACCGTCCAAGGCCAACCGACCGATCCATCCCCAGTACGTGGCGCGCCTGCTCAGCGAACTGGCCGACGATGATGCGATCTTTACCGCCGACGTCGGTTCCCCCACGGTATGGGCTGCGCGCTATTTGAAGATGAACGGCAAGCGCCGGCTGATCGGCTCGTTCAACCATGGCTCGATGGCCAACGCCATGCCCCAGGCGATCGGCGCCCAGGCGGCATTCCCCGGGCGCCAGGTGATCTCGATGTCCGGTGACGGCGGGTTCACCATGCTGATGGGGGATTTCATTTCACTGGCGCAATTGAAACTGCCGGTCAAACTCATTGTGTTCAACAACTCCTCCCTGGGTTTTGTCGCCATGGAGATGAAAGCCGCTGGTTACCTGGACACCGGCACTGAGCTGAAAAACCCCGACTTCGCAGCCATGTCCAATGCCATGGGCATCCTGGCTATTCGTGTGGAGCAATCCGAAGACCTGGAACCGGCCTTGCGCCGCGCCCTGGCCCATGACGGCCCGGTGCTGGTGGACGTGGTGACCGCCACTCAAGAGTTGGTGATGCCGCCGAGTATCAAGCTGGAACAGGCCAAGGGGTTCAGCCTGTATATGCTCAAGGCGGTGATGAGCGGGCGTGGGGATGAGGTGATTGAGCTGGCGCGGACTAACTGGCTGCGATAGACAAAATGTGGGAGGGGCTCGCTCCCACACTTGAACTCATTGCCAAATCAGGCCTTCTGTTTTTCCACCCACTTGCCGTAGGCATCGATAAAGGCCTGCAGAAACGGCTTGGACCTTTCCGAGACTTTGCCCGCCTCGTCGAACACGCTGCCCGCTCCGCCCAGGTAGGCTTCCGGCTGCTGCATGCACCACACATCCAGGAACACCAGCGACTGGCGCAAGTGGTGGTTGGCGCCGAAACCGCCCATCGCACCCGGCGACACACTGATGATGGCCCCCGGCTTGCCGCCCCAGACACTTTGCCCATAAGGACGCGAACCCACGTCAATGGCGTTCTTCAACGGAGCGGGTACGGAGCGGTTGTATTCGGGGGTCACGAACAGCACTGCGTCGGATGAACTCACCTGTTTGCGGAAATTACTGTAGGCTGCGGGCGGTGTTGCTCCCTCGAGGTCTTCGTTGTAGAGCGGCAAATCGCCGATTTCAATAATGTTCAACTTGAGATTGGCGGGGGCCAGCTCTGCCAGCGCCAGGGCGACCTTGCGGTTGATCGACTCTTTTCTCAAGCTGCCCACCAGGACGGCGATCGTGTAGACCTTGCTCATTGAGGTTTTCCCGACTTCTGAATAAAGGAGCTGGTAGTTATAGAGGCTTCCCGGCGTGTTCACCAGAGGTTCCCGGTGATTTTCCCGGCGTTTTCTTTGCAAGCGATTGCGTAGGAAGCGTCTGAAAACACCAGCGAATAGTATTTTTTTCTTATAGGTAAACTACCCCGCTCCTTGACGGTCTACAGAACCGCAAATCGAGTGTTTATCTCCAGAGGTTCTAAACAGATGGCAGCAGTACTAGTCGGACAGTTCCATGCCAGAGACGCGGAAGGTCGCGTTTATTCGGTGCATGAGTTCCAGGAATCCAACCCGGCGCAAGGCGACCTGGTTGGGTCGGCGCCCTCCACTACCTACAAGCTGGCCATTGGCGACCGTGTAGAAAAACTGGAAGGCGATGAATTCAAGTTGACCCAGTCGGGGACCATTATCGTCCGCGAATCGCAAACCACCCTCGCCTCATAAGTTCCAGCCCTTATCCACCCGCCCAGTCCCCGCGCGTGCTGGCGGCGACTGGGCTGGAGGATCAGGGCTTGCGGATATCCGTCACTTCAATTCCCTGCTCGCCTTGCTTGAGCGTCACGACGAGTCGCCCTCGCTCCCCCTCGACGGCGTACATGGAACGCTTGTAGCCCGACGCGTTATAGGCGGGATAGGCCTCCACCTGCCGAATCAGGGTAATGCCCAGCACCGCGCCCACCTGTTCACCCACCTGTTCCTGGGAACGGATAAAGGTTTCCAGTGCGCGGTTTTCCGGCGTGGGTTCAGCGTAATCATTGAAGAGGTAAGCCGCCACGCATCCCAAGGTCACCAGGACCAGTAGTTGCTTGGCCGTCACCCCGAAGAATGTCGAGGGTAGAGGCATTTTGAGACCAGACCTGTTTATTGTTTTAAGTACCGGAACACCGGCATTGGTCGTTGCTGATCAGATGCGCCATTCTAGTGAGGTCGTGACCGAACGCCATAGGCCAGGGCGACCCGTGCAGTCTTTTTTGCGCACAAAGCCTTGCACCATTGAATCCCCATCGCGCTGCACATAGACTCCGGCCATGCGTTTACGTCATATCGAAGTGATTCAGGCCATCTTGCAGACCGGGCACCTCGGCACGGCCGCCGAGTGGTTGCAACTCCCCGTGGGCGAGGTAGACGCCACCCTCAAGGATGCCGAGTTGCAATTGGGGTTCATGTTGTTCGCCAGTGTACGCGGCCGCCTGCAGGCGACGCGCGAGACCCTGGAGTTGCAGGCAGATATTGGCGCGCTGTACGAAGCGCTCGAGCCGGTACAACGCATGGCCAGCCGTTTGAAACACCATCACGCCCCGACACTGCGCGCGCTGTGCACCCCACCGCTGGCCAACCAACTGTTGCCGCAAAGCATTGCCATATTGCGCCGACGCTTCCAGGACACCCCGTGCAACCTGTCGAGCCAGCCGACCCGGGAGATCGTCAAGAGCCTGCTGCTGCACGAAGCCGATGTGGGCCTGAGCCTGCATGATCCGGACCATGCGCAAATCCAAAGCACCGTACTGGCCCAGGGCAAATTGCAATTGCTCGCGCCCCATGGCTGGCTCAAACCCAAGCAAAAGTACATTGCATTGCAGGACCTGGCCGGGCAGTCGCTGATCGGGCTTGAGGGGCATGACCCGCTCAGCCGCCTGCTGGACGCCAAGCTGCAAGCCCTGCGCCCGTTACCAGTGGTACAAACGCGGGTGCAGACCTACCAGATGATGCGCAGCATGGTGGAAGCCGGGGAAGGCCTGGCGATTGTCGACTCGTTCACCGCAGCTGGCGCGCGGGAATCCGGGCTGGATAGCTGCCCGTTATCTCCTCCCATCCCTGTCATCCTTTACGCACTGACTTTGAAGAACGCATCACCCACGCCGGCGCTAAACGCGCTGCTGGAGATTGTCATGCACAAAGCCGAAGCCTTGCTGACCGGCGCTTCGCTTGGCACGCCCGCACCCTGACGCTCCTCCCACACCTTCTTTTTCTCGTGCTGTACCCGACACATCCGGTAGAGGTGTGACGGGAACCTCGTCCGAAGTTTTTTACACCCAATCGCTGTAAGGAAGCGCCAATTCCGCTTTCTATCAGACGAATATGAAACTAAGGAACGGTTTCCATGAATGATCTTAACCCTGTGCTTACCCACCTGCCTGCCACAGCTCTGACCGGGCACAACTCTCCATCAGCCGCTACAGTTCTCACCGGTTTTCAGTCCAACCCCCTCAACAACCGGCCCGCTGTCGCGGCCAACGATCCAAGCCCTGACGAACTCGACAACCCCTCAGCCCTTAAAAAAGCCTTTGCTGAATACTGCAACTGGAAAGAGCTGGCTGCAAAACTGCTGCCGCTCCTTGAAGAACTGACCGGAGCCTTTCCAGGGGACTTGTCCAGCGCACAGCAAAGCCGGCTTGAAGCACAACTGGAAGCGCAGTTGAACAGCCTTTCACTGCCGATCTGTGAACTCTCCAGCTATTACGAGAAACACAACCTGACTCCAACCAGCGTCGTCAAGCTTCACACCTTCCTCAGCGGCAGCGGCTTGAACGTGCCGAAAACCCTGGCTGAGTTGATCACGCTGTATCAGCGCGCTATCCAACAGGTGCACACCCACCCGTTGGGTAATTTCAGCGGGGCGCTGTCATGGCCGACGCCGCTGGCAATGCAGGACAAACAAACCATCATCGACCTGCTCAATGCACCCGACTCGACGGTGCCCGGACTGCCATTGGCCGACAAACAAAAAGGGGTACTGGGCTATCTGCTGTCAGCCGCGAACCTCTCCAACGATGACTTCAAATACCCCAGCTCAGCGATGGAAACACTGCTGGGCTCGGCCAAGGCACAAGCATTGGGGCAGGCTATACAAACCCAGTTGGGAGGCATTGCGACAGAAGCCAGCAGCAATGACTACTTGCTGGCAGCGATCCATCTTGGCCTGGATCCGGAATCCCTGGGTACCCCGGCTCGCAATAGCGTTGCCGGCTTTGACCTGGGGCAGCGACAGTTCTGGCATAAGCCGGCTGCACTGGTAATTGACGGCTTGAGCCGCTATCTGGTGACCAAGGGGCGAGCCACCCCGCAATCGGCCGACCTTGCAGCCCGCATGCTGCTGGCAAGGGTCGCACCTGAATACCGGGTCAAGGACATCCCGGCCAACGTGACGTACGGCAGTATCCCATGGACACAACTGGCAATCGCGGCAGCCAAGCTGGAGGCCCACTCCCCAGGGCGCGTACTCACGATGAGCTACAGCCAGGTGCTCGCCGCCGCAGAGGCGATCGATGTTGGCGCCCCGCTCACCCAGCATATCCAGCATAAAGCCTTGAGCAATTGGGGAGTCGTCCATGGGCTGTTGAGAGCCGGTGACATCGCGCCCACCCAGATTGAAATGCAGGTGGTGCAAAATGCATTCAATGCCCAGCAGAGCGCATTGCAAGCCACGTCCACAGCGCTTGCAACGCCCATCCCCAGCCGTGAAACGATGGCGCTGGAGCTGCTCCGCGCAGAGTTCCCGGGAGTCCCGGACAGCGTTTTCAAGGCAAGAAACATCCTCAAAGCCAACTTGACTCCAGGACGGCCCGGTCGCTTCCCTGGCAACCACTCAATGCTGGATATCGTCATGCAGGGTGACAAGGTCAAGCATGACGACAAAGAACATTGGCTGACTCAAGACAAGCGAATTCCCATTAATGAGTTCTGCGAAAAGTCCGCGAGCGGCAAACTGACGGTGGCAGATGCCTTTACCGAGCGTTACAACCAGACCATAACGGAACTGGAAAAAGGCCACACTGGCCTGACCCAGTACCTCATCTCGAACCTGCCGCCAGAGGACAAGCAGAACTTCGAGTACGGCCAGCTCGAGTTTTTCCATACCAATGAATATAAAATAGGCACCGACTTCAGCACGAAGACCCTGACCAAGCGGGGCCATACGCTGGATGTGAAAACCACCCGCGACGGCCAGGTCAACGTTTATCGCATTGACACCAGCGCAGGCACTGTTTCAAAGCACAACCACCTCATCGACCAGTACTCCCCGCCTTACGGCAAGCTCGATAGAAGAGACGCCAACAGGCTGTATAGAACCGTCCAGTTCAATCCGTTCGAAGACGAGCACGCTAAGCAGTCCAAGGAAAAAGCGACGGTCTCGCAAATACCGCAAGTATTCAATTCCGAACGCACGAACTACATCGCCAAGGTATTCGCCAAGTCCCTCGACCTGCACAACGATGATCTGCGTGAACATGCCAGCGGCATGACCTCCTATGACAAAAGCGCAGCTGCCGACGATGCCATCGGCGATTTTTTCCTCAATCTGATTCCGTTCAGGTCGGCGATTGTCAATTTCATGCAAGGTAACGTTGGCGAAGGCTTGTTCGACCTTGGCCTTGACGTGGTTGGGCTGGTCACGCTGGGCGCCGGCAAGGCCGCCCAGGCGGGCAAGGTATTGACCAAGGGCGTGACCAGCCTGAAGGCCGCATCGAAAACCGTGCGATTCCTTGGCGGCGCCGCGCTGGAGGCACTCAACCCACTGGGTGGCGCTGGCGACCTGCTCAAGGGCGCCAGCCGCCTTGTGTGGTCCAAGGGAAAGTCCGCGGTTAATTTTCTCCGGGGGGCCAGCGGCAGCTACGATGTGCTCAAAGAGGCCGGCAAGCAGCATGCCGTGGTTGCCGTGGGCACCTACAAGCTCCTCGACCACACCGAGGAAACGGGAGCAGTGTTGCGCAACGGCAACTGGTACGACTATGACGTGGCGAAGGGGCAACCCTACGGGACGCCGCTGAAGGATTTCAGACCTGGCATCGTGGCGGCTGCGGATGAGCTCAAAGTTCTCAACCCGCCCGCACTGCGGGACTACGCGGTGGACATCTCGCCCGACCGGCTGCAGGTGAAAGGCCTCCAATCAAATATCTACAAAGACCACAACGGTAAGGAATTCATAAAAATTGACCACCGGTTTTATCAGTCCAAACTCAAGGATGGTCAACGTGTTATCCAGCACCCCAACGCAGGCCATCCCGACCTTGCGGTCAGGGACTTGGGCGGCCGAGGATGGGAGCTTTCGGCAACAGCGAATCGTTTACTCGGTGGTGAGTCCTGGTCTGCCTGGAAGCTCAATGAGAACACCTACATCGTGCCGATAGACGACATAAAAATACACACAGACTCCCCGTACCCCTACGTCATCAACTACCAAGGCATGAATTACGCCACCACTTTTGACACCAAGGTCGGTGCCTGGTCAGCCGGGGTGGGGAATACCAAAGGGACAACGCCTGAATATTTCTGGAGAAGCGCAAAAAATAAATGGCAGAGGGGCTCACTGGAAAACTATCAAAGTGCCAAAAAGATAGCCGATCACAACTTCAGGTTTATCGAAGCACCCGCGCCGGCCATATTGCAGATGCCCAAGAACATCCGCCCCGTCCCCCAAGACATTCACTATTTCTGGGCCGGTGGCGAAATACCGGACAGGTTGATCAAGAATATCGCGGCCAACACCGACAAAATGCCTGGGTTCAAATCCATCGTGCATGTCGACGCCGACACCCCTGAGCTATTCCAGGCAATCAAGCTCAAGCTGGCAAAAGACGCCCCCGGTGTCACAGCCATGAACTTGCATGAAGAAGAGTTCTTCCAGTCATTGAAAAACACAGAGCTGTATTCATATTTCCGCAAGGGTCAGGGCAAGAACCTCGCTGCGACTTCCGATGTAGCTCGCTATCCGCTGATGAATAAATACGGAGGCATTTATCTCGACACCGATGATGCGATCAAAGGCGCGGTCGGATCGGCAGGCTTAAATGCGGGCGACTCGGATATTCTGGTCAGTCGACCTGTCGCCCATAAGCTGACTGACTACAAGCCATTTTTTAATACGAGTAACTTCGCCACGCAACCGAATAATCCGGTCATAGCTGAAATGATCACCGAGATGAATCAACGCTTCACCAAAAACAAAGCCTATTTTGAAGCCAATCGCCCGACCATCGACAAAAATCCCAAGGGTGGGTTCGACTACACCTCGGACTTTCTGGAGTACGAAGGCAAGATTTTTGAAACCGTAGGCCCGAACATGTTTGACGATGTGCTGAAATCCAGGCGACCTGACATTTACGACGCAGGTTTTGATGGAATGAGCAAAGAAAAAATGCAGCAAGGCAAACACGGGTTCACGCCCGGAAAACCGTTCAACCTTGAGGACGACACCCGCCAGTATTACGCTAGCAAAGGTCTGACAGAGCCCGATGGGCTCCAACAAAGCGTACGGGAGGCGAAGAAGCACTATCGTGCTTACCGTGATCAACTACAGATCAGTGTCGGCGCCGAACATTCGTGGATCAATTCATAGACTGTCCCGCTCGGGCATGAACAACCGATACCAGAAAATCGCCACCTCGCGGGTTTGCGGATCAATGCCGCGATAACGCAGGTGGTCGATCCCGCCCAGCACATAACCACAGCGCTCGTACAAGCGACAGGCACCCAGGTTATTGTTCTGGGTTTCCAGCATCATGCCCGGCAGGTTTTTCTTGCGCGCCCAGAACTGCGCCACATCCAGCAACGCCTTGGCCACACCGTGGCGTCGCGCAGGCAACACCACGGCCAGCTCATCGACGTGGGCAAAACCGTTCCAGTTGGTGCTGACCACCACATGTCCCACCGCGCGATCATCCAGGTAGGCCATGAAGATCGCGCTGTCGGCGGCATTGCGAAAACTGGCGAACTCTTCTGGGTCAATACCGTAGCACTTGCGGTACGGCAGGACCCGCTCCACAGGCCATTGGTCGACACGCTGGCCCATCTGCGGCACACCATAGGCGCTGACCTCAAAGCTGAAGTCATTGCCCCATACATAGGGGTCGAAACCTTCATCCGCGACCCGCACACTGAGCCCTGGGTACTTCGGGTTCATTACAGCTTGCATAAACATCCTTAGCCCTTGATGCAATCGACGGTGTAACAACGGCCACTGCCGTCATCTTCGTGTTGCAGCCCATGAACATCCGCGACAAAACCGGGGAAGCTGCTATCGAACGTACGGGCAAACGCCAGGTAGTCGATGATTGAACGGGTTGACTCGGTAAAGCGTTCACCGGGCATGATCAACGGAATACCGGGCGGATAAGGCACCAGCATCACGGCCGCGACACGCCCTGGCAAAGCATCGATAGGAACTGCCTCCACCTCGCCCCTCACCAACTGGTCGTAGGCATCGGCGGGTTTCATCGCGATTTCCGGCAACATCGTATACATGCGCTTGAGATGCTTGGCAGTAGCGTTGCTACGGTAACAGCTGTGCAACTGGTCGCAAAGGTCGCGCAGCCCCATGCCCTGATAACGCGCAGGACCTTGGGCATGCACCGACGGCAGACAGCTGGCCAGGCTGGCATTGGCGTCGTAGCTGCGCTTGAACTCCAGCAGTTCGGTGAGCAAGGTGCTCCATTTGCCCTTGGTGATGCCCATGGAAAACAACACAAGGAACGAATACAACCCGGTTTTTTCCACCACCAAGCCGCGCTCCCAGAGAAACTTGCTGACTACCGCAGCGGGAATCCCGCAGTCGCTCAGGGCGCCTCCGGCGTTGAGGCCGGGCATCACCAGCGTCACCTTGATCGGGTCGAGTAATACGTAGTCTTCGGCAATGTCGCCAAAACCATGCCACTCATCCTGAGGGTGCAACAACCAATCCGCGGTGGCGATCCGGTCGATACCGGTGACCGAGGGCGGCTGCCAGATGGAAAACCACCAGTCTTCGGCAGCGATATGCTGGCGCAGGTTGGCCAGGGCTCGCCTGAAACTCAGAGCCTCGTCGAACATTTCCTGCAACAGCGAACGCCCGGCCGGGCCTTCCATCATCGCTGACGCCACGTCCAATGAAGCGATGATGCTGTATTGCGGCGAGGTCGAGATATGCATCATGAAGGCTTCGTTGAACCGATCACGATCCAGTTGCCGTGCACCGCCGTCCTGCACATGGATCATCGAGGCCTGACTGAAGGCGGCCAGCAGTTTGTGGGTGCTATGGGTGGTGAAGACCAAGGGGCTGTCCGGGGTGCGTGAGGTGCCCATGCCATAGCGCCCGGCGAAGAACTCGTGGAACGCGGCATAGGCGTACCAGGCCTCGTCAAAATGCAGCACCTCAACGCTGCTACCCAGTTGCTGCTTGATCAATTCGGCGTTGTAGCACAGGCCGTCGTAGGTGGAATTGGTCACTACCGCCAGCTTCACTTTCGCAGGCCGGCCACGGGTCAGGGGGCTGGCATCGATCTTGGCGCGGATCGACTCTGGACTGAACTCACTCAGGGGAATGGGACCGATGATCCCCAGTTCGTTGCGCTCAGGGCACAGGTACAGCGGGATGGCACCGGTCATGATGATCGAGTGCAACACCGATTTGTGGCAATTGCGATCCACCAGTACCAGATCGTCGCGACCGACCATGGAATGCCAGACGATCTTGTTGGCGGTGGACGTGCCATTGATCACAAAGAACGTATGGTCAGCGCCAAAGTTGCGAGCGGCGCGGGCTTCGGCTTCGGCCAAGGGCCCGGTGTGATCGAGCAGCGAGCCCAGCTCGGGAACTGAAACAGACAGGTCCGAACGCAGGGTATTCTCCCCGAAAAACTGATGAAACGCCTGCCCCACCGGGCTTTTGCGATAGGCCACGCCACCGCCATGGCCGGGAGTGTGCCAGGAGTAGTTGGAGTCGGCGGTGTGTTGCACCAGGGCCTTGAAGAACGGCGGCAGCAGGCCATCGAGATAACTGCGTGCAGCCCGGGCGACCTGGCGCGCCAGGAACGGCACAGTGTCTTCAAACAGATAGAGAATCCCGCGCAGTTGGTTGAGCTCGCTCATGGCATCGGCGGGGGCATTTTCCAGGGTGACTTGCTCGCCCAGGGCAAAGATCGGCAGGTTGGGCGCCCTCATCCGCGCCAGGCGGATCAGCTCGACCATGTTTTGCAGCAGATGGGTATTTTCCCCGGCGCCCTCCGCGGCGATCAGCATGCACGCCAGGCCGTGGTGGGTGGAGGCCACAAGACGTCCCTCGGCATAGTCCACCGCACAAAAGATACTGAAGCCCTCCTGTTCCAACTCCCTGGCGATGCCTCGAACCCGATCACCGGCAACGGTGTCGGCCTTGATGTCACGGTGCACGATCAGAATGGGGAACTTCAGGTCTTTGTACATGAGCGCTCTTACTTCTGAGGCTTTGCAATCAGAGTAGAAGCTGGACGCGAATGTAGCGAATGAAGATTTTGCAGGCAATGAGGATCAGCTGTGGGAGAGGGCTTGCCCCCTCCACATTTTTACTGCATTGAGCCTGGGTTATTGTTGGGTCAACTGGGTCCACAACGCCGGCGCACCCGCCGACTTGGCAATCGCTTCCAACCGCGCCGCATGCTCGGCCAAATCCTGCTCGCTGGCCCGGATGATCGGCGTGGGCCTGCGATCAGCCGGCAGACGGCGGATTTCCGAAGGGCGGTTGCCGGAGCCTTCCGCCGATCCGGCGCCATCTGAGGCATTGCCGGCCAGGGACAGGCTGGTCTGCCCGCCGGTCATGGTCAGGTAGACGTCGGCCAGGATCTCGGAGTCGAGCAAGGCGCCGTGCAGTTCACGGCCAGAGTTATCGACGCCATAACGCTTGCACAGGGCATCAAGGCTGTTGCGTTGGCCCGGGTGACGCTCGCGGGCCATCATCAGGGTATCGAGGATCGTGCAGTGCTGGGAGATGTCCGCACGGTCCATCTGCCCCATCAGGGCAAATTCGTTGTTGATAAAGCCGATGTCGAACGCCGCGTTATGGATGATCAGCTGGGCGCCGTTGATAAACTCGAAGAATTCATCGGCCACTTCGGCAAAACGCGGCTTGCCCTTGAGGAATTCGTCGGTGATGCCGTGAACGCCAATCGCGCCTTCGTCGCTGTCCCGGTCGGGTTGCAGGTAGACGTGGAAGTGGCGGCCGGTCAGGCGGCGGCCCATCAGTTCGACACAGCCGATTTCGATGATCCGGTGACCATCGGTCACCGGCATGCCGGTGGTTTCGGTATCGAGTACAACAGATCGGATGGCCATCAGGGTTCAGCTCTCAACGGTGTGGTGTGAATCAATGGGCGCAATGTTAACACGTGAGCTGACATCAGCTCTGCTTGTAGCCGCGCACTTCATCTACACCACGGTTGGCCAACTGGTCGGCGCGCTCGTTGCCAGGGTGGCCGATGTGTCCACGCACCCACTTCCAGGTGATGTCGTGACGGTTGCATTGCTCGTCGAGCAATTGCCACAGGTCGGCGTTCTTGACCGGCTCCTTGGCTGCGGTCTTCCAGCCGCGCTTTTTCCAATTGACCATCCACTCGTTGATGCCCTTCATTACATATTGCGAGTCGGTCACCAGCAGGACGTTGCAACGACGCTTGAGCTCTTCAAGGCCGCGAATGGCGCCCATCAGTTCCATGCGGTTATTGGTGGTGTTGGCTTCGCCGCCCCACAGTTCCTTCTCCACGCCCTTGCATACCAGCAGGGCACCCCAGCCGCCCGGGCCTGGGTTACCCTTGCAGGCGCCGTCGGTGAAGAGTTCTACGCTATCGGTCATCGGTTGCATCCATCAAGACGGGCTGGCGGTCGTTGACCGACAGTATCCCGAGGCCGGGCAGCCCGGCCTGAAATCAATAAAGAGGTTTAGGGTTCGCTTTGCTCGCGGTTGACCTTGGCCATCGGCATCGGTACCAGCTTGCCCATGGGTTGTCGCAGTACCTGGCGCACCGGCCGCAGCCCCACCACGATCTTGCGCGCCACCAATAAATAGAAGCCACCACCCGAGAGTTGCCAGGCACCCGCCCGGCGCTCCCAGCCGGCCAGGCGCCCCTGCCACTTGGCCGTCGCCAGCGGCGGACGATAGCACCCGAAGCGGCGTTTCTCCAGCGCGAAGCCCAGCAGGTTCAGCCAGTCCCCAACCCGCGACGGTGAGATGCAGCGCGCCTGGCGCAGGCCGTCATGAGCGAACACACGGCGCAGGCCCCAGCTGCTCCAGGGGTTGATGCCGACAATCAGCAAATGGCCACCAGGGCGCACGCTGCTCGCCGCTTCGCGCAGCAAGCCATGGGGCGACAGGCAGAAATCCAGGCCATGCTGCAACACCACCACATCGGCGGCGTGCTCGCTCAAGGGCCAGGCCTGCTCCTCACAGACGATTTCCACCCCCGGCAGCGGCGCGCCCAAGCGCACATTGCGTTGCACCTGGGGCGCCGACGGCGGGGTTTCGGCCGACGGCCCGTAATGCACCAGGTAGCCACCAAAGAACCGGCCCAGTTCGTCATCGAGCATGCGCCGTTCTTCATCCAGCAGAAATTGCCCAATCGGCCCGGACAACCATTCGCGGGCCGCACTGATCAGGGCCAGCCACTCAGGATCGGCCTGGGCGAACGCTTTATCGGTCATTGCATTCTCCAACTCGCCTAGACGTTCTAAGATGCACCAATGTGTTCAGCTTGGCGAATCGAAGAATGATACAGATCAGTGCCCTACCCGCCTTCACCGACAACTACATCTGGTTGTTGCAAGACCCTGCCACCCGGCGCTGCGTCGTGGTCGACCCGGGCGATGCCGCGCCAGTGCTGGCCTGGCTCCAGCAGAACACCGAGTGGACGCTCAGCGACATCCTGGTCACCCACCATCACCATGATCACGTGGGCGGTGTCGAACAACTGAAACGGGTGACCGGCGCCAAGGTCTACGGCCCGGCCAACGAAAAGATCCCGGCGCGGGACGTGGCGCTGCAGGACAATGACCGTATCAACGTGCTGGGCTGGGACTTCGACGTCTACGCCGTACCGGGGCATACCCTGGGCCATATCGCCTTTTATCACGAAGGGGTGCTGCTGTGTGGCGATACCTTGTTCGCCGCCGGTTGCGGGCGCCTGTTCGAAGGCACACCCGAGCAGATGCATGCCTCCCTGGAACGCCTGGCCGCCCTGCCCGCCGATACGCTGGTGTACTGCACCCATGAATACACACAAAGTAATCTCAAATTTGCCCAGGCCGTGGAACCGCACAACGCCGACATCGCCGCACGGGTAGAAGACGTTGCCCGATTACGGGCTCGGGGCGAGATGACGCTGCCTTCCAATCTGGCCCTGGAAAAACGCACTAATCCTTTCCTGCGCACCGCTGAAACATCCGTTAAACAAAAAGCAGACGAACGGAATGGCCGCGACAACCGCTCTGGGGCCGAGGTGTTTGCTAGCTTGAGGGCTTGGAAAGATAAGTTCTAAGAGGAGCTATTCTGGTAGGTAATTTCTGAATGGTTGACCGGAACCGAAGCGCTTTCTAGAATCGCCCGACATTTTTGCCCGGAACTTACTTCCAGCCAATGTCGTCATCTATTCGTAAATCCATTTCTTCAGACGCATTGACCCGCCTGGCTCAAGCCGTGGCGGTGGCTGTTTCCGCGACTCTGGCGGGCTGCCAATCGACCCATTACGCTGCACAATCCACCGTGCAACCCAAACCCAATCTTGCTGCCAAGATCAAGCAAAAACCTATTTGGCTATCAGAGAAGCCTAGCCCCGAAGTGCCCCAGGATGTCTGGGAACGCATGCGTCGGGGCTTTCAATTGCAGGACGGCGTTGGCGTCAACCCGCGCATCGAGCAACAGCGCCTGTGGTTCGCCAGCAACCCGTCCTTCCTCGAGAACGCCGGCGAACGCGGCAGCCTCTACATTCATTACATCGTCGAACGCCTTGAAGAACGCAACATGCCCCTGGAGCTGGCGCTGCTGCCAGTGATTGAAAGTGCCTACAACCCAATGGCCTATTCGCGCAGCGATGCGGTCGGCTTGTGGCAGTTCATTCCCTCCACCGGGCGCTACTTCAACCTGCGCCAGACCCGTGCCTACGACGGCCGTCGCGACATTACCGCCTCCACCACCGCCGCCCTGGACTACCTGACGCGTCTGCATGACATGTTCAATGGCGACTGGCTGCTGGCCCTGGCGGCCTATAACGCCGGTGAAGGCACCGTCAGCCGGGCCATCGAGCGCAACGAAAAGCTCGGCCTGCCCACCGATTACTGGAACCTGCCCCTGCCCCAGGAAACCAAGGACTACGTACCCAAGTTCCTGGCCCTGTCCCAGGTGGTACTGGCGCCCGAGGCCTACGGTGTCAACCTGAACCCGATTGCCAACACGCCGTATTTCGAAGTGGTTGAAGTCAAGCAAAGCATGGACCTGTCACGGGTTGCCGCGCTGGCCGAGATCGACGAAGACGAACTGTTCCAGCTCAACCCGGCCTTGAAACAACGCACCACTCTGGATGGCCCCCAGCATCTGCTGGTACCAACCTCCAAGGCCCAACTGCTGACCAGCACCCTTTCGACGATGAAGCCGGAAGAATTGCTGAGCATGCGCCCCAAGAAGCCAGTGTTCGACGAAGTCGAGACCAAGGCGGTGGCCGGGCGTACCCGCAGCTACAAGGTGCGCAGTGGCGACAACCTCACCTTGATCGCCAAGGCCAACAAGGTCGACGTGCATGACCTGCAACGCTGGAACAAGCTCAACGGCCAGGCCCTCAAGGTCGGCCAGACCTTGGTGATGCAGGACACCCGTAAAGCCGCGGCGAAAAAACCGGTGCAGTACAAGGTCAAGAAAGGCGACTCGCTGTACATGGTCGCCAAGCGCTTCAACGTCGAGATGCAACATCTCAAGCGTTGGAACCCGCGCACCGGCCAGGCCTTGAAGCCCGGACAGATGCTGGTCGTTTCCGGGCCAAGGTAAAGCCCCAAGAACACCGGGAGGCTAATGTGGGAGGGGCGGTGCGACGACTCGACTTGCTCCCGATAGCAGTGGGTCAGTCAGCCTGGTATTGACTGACACACCGCTATCGGGAGCAAGTCGAGTCGTCGCACCGCCCCTCCCACATTGAGTCTCCAGTGCTCTCAGCAGCCTTTTTCCAACCGGAACAAGCTGTTACTGTACCGATCATAAAGCCCAAGCCGCCTGGATCGGATCTCTGACTTGAAGCGTCCTCTCCTTCTACTAATAAGTCTGGCCTTGAGCTTTGCGGCGAACGCGACGATTACCGAGAGCCACGGTTACGCGCAGTTCGGCTCACTCAAGTACCCGGCCAAATTCACCCATTACGATTGGGTAAATCCTGCAGCGCCCAAAGGCGGAACCCTGCGGATCATGGGATTTGGCACCTTCGACACCCTCAATCCTTATACTTTCAAGGGTACCAGCCCGGTGGCCACCGGCAACTTCCTGCAATACGGCGTCAATGAGCTGAACGAACCCTTAATGGTCGGCACCGGCCAATATGCGCCGTCCGGCGACGAGCCCACCTCCAGCTACGGCCTGATTGCCCAGTCAGTGGAATACAGCGAAGACCGCAGCTGGGTGGTCTTCAACTTGCGCCCCGAGGCGCGCTTTCACGATGGCAAGCCGATCACTGCCGATGACGTGGCATTTTCCTATCGCACCCTGCTGACCGAAGGCCACCCCCAATACCGCACCAACCTGCAGGAAGTGGCGCGGGTCGATATTCTCAACCGCCACCGCATCCGCTTCGTGTTCAAGCGCGCCGGCAACCCATTGCTGATCCTGCGCCTGGGCGAGCTGCCGGTGCTGCCCATGCACTATTGGAAGAACCGCGATTTCAAAGCCACCACCTTCGAGCCACCGCTGGGTAGCGGGCCTTACCGCATCACCAAGGTCTCCCCTGGCCGGCAACTGGTATTCGAGCGGGTCAAGGATTACTGGGGCAAGGACCTGCCGGTCAACCGCGGCTTCTATAACTACGACAAAGTCGACGTGGAGTTCTACCGCGACAGCGACGTAGCCTTTGAAGCCTTCAAGGCCGGAGAATTCGACATCTATATCGAACACCAGGCCAAGAACTGGGCCACGGGCTACAACTTCCCGGCGGTCAATCGCGGTGACGTGATCAAGGCGCAGATTGCGCACCAGATTCCCACCCAGAGCCAGGGCCTGTTCATGAACAGCCGACGCCCAGCCTTCAGCCAGGCCAAGGTGCGCGAAGCCCTGGGGTTGATGTTCGATTTCGAATGGACCAACCGCACCCTGTTCAGCAACGCCTATAAGCGTTCGGTGAGCTATTACCCCAACAGCGAATTTTCGGCCAGCGGCCTGCCGACCGGGCATGAGTGGTTGATGCTTTCCCCTTACCGCGACCAATTGCCATCCGCCCTCTTTACCCAGCCCTTCAGCCTGCCGCAAACCGACGGCCGCGGCATCCCCCGCGATACCCTGCGCCGTGCCCTGGCCTTGCTCGGCGACGCCGGCTGGAAGCTGTCGGGACAAGGGCAACGCCTGCTCAACAAGGACGGGCAACCGCTGCGCCTGGAGATCCTGCTGGTCAACCCGAACCTTGAGCGGATCCTGCAACCTTATGTCGAAAATCTGACCCGCATCGGTATCGACGCCCGCTTGCGCACGGTCGACCGTGCACAGTACAAACAGCGCCTCGATCAATTCGATTTCGACATGATTCTAATGACTCTCAACCAGACCTTAAGCCCCGGTCTTGAGCAGTGGCAGTACTTCCACTCCAGCCAGGCCGCGATCAAGGGCAGCAAGAATTACGCCGGCATCGCCAACCCGGTGGTCGATCACCTGCTGGACCAACTGCTGGCGGCGCAGACCCGCGAAGAACAACTGGCCGCCGGCCGTGCCCTGGACCGTGTGCTGCTGTGGCAGCACTACAGCATTCCCAACTGGTACCTCAACTATCATCGCCTGGCGTACCGCAACCGGTTCGCCTTCGTCACCACGCCGCCCTATAGCCTGGGCCTGAGCGCGTGGTGGCTGAAAGCTTCGGAGAAAGCCCAATGATATCTTTGCGTACTACCCTGCTCGCCAGCCTGTTGCTGTGCACCGCAGCGCAAGCCGCCCCGCAACATGCGCTGACCCTCTACAACGAGCCACCCAAGTACCCCGCCGACTTCAAGCATTTTGACTACGTAAACCCCGACGCCCCCAAGGGCGGCACCTTCCGTGAATCGGCCATGGGCGGTTTCGACAGCCTCAATCCCTACATCAGCAAGGGCGTGCCAGCGGACAACCTGCAGTTGATCTACGACACCCTGGCCGTGCAAAGCCTGGATGAGCCCATTACCGAATACGGCCTGGTAGCCGGCAAGATCGAAAAGGCCCCGGACAACAGCTGGGTGCGTTTTTACCTGCGCCCCGAGGCGCGCTTCCACGATGGCCACCCGATCCGCGCCGAAGACGTGGTCTTCACCTTCCAGACCCTGATCAAGGACGGTAACCCGCTATATCGCAACTACTACGCCGACGTCGATGAAGTGGTGGCCGAAGACCCACTGCGGGTATTGTTCAAGTTCAAGCGCACCAACAACCGTGAATTGCCGCTGATCCTCGGGCAGTTGCCGGTGCTGCCCAAGCACTGGTGGGCGACCCGCGATTTTTCCAAGGGCAACCTGGAAATCCCCCTGGGCAGCGGGCCGTACCAGGTGGCCGAGGTCAAGCCCGGACGCATGATCCGCTACGAGCGGGTCAAGGACTACTGGGCCAAGGACCTGCCGGTGACCAAGGGCTTCTACAATTTCGATACCCGCATCACCGACTACTACCGCGACAGTACCGTGTCCCTGGAGGCCTTGAAGGCCGGGCAGTTCGACTATTGGCTGGAATTCAGCGCGAAAAACTGGGCCAATGCCTACAACATTCCGGCAGTAGCCCAGGGCCGCTTGATCAAGGAAGAAATTCCCAACGGCAACCCTACCGGGATGCAGGGCTTCGTGTTCAACACACGCAAGCCGATGTTCCAGGACGTGCGCGTGCGCAAGGCCATCAGCCTGTTGCTGGATTTCGAATGGAGCAACAAGCAGCTGTTCAATGGCGCCTACACCCGCACCCGCAGCTACTTCGAGAACTCGGAAATGGCCGCCACCGGTTTACCCGGCCCGGATGAGCTGGCGATCCTTGAACCGTTGCGCGACAAGATCCCTGCCGAAGTCTTCACCCAGGCGTTCGAGCCGTCCAGAACCGACGGCAGCGGCATGATCCGCACCCAGCAGCGCGAGGCTTACCAACTGCTGCAAGAGGCCGGTTGGAAGATCGTCGACGACAAGATGGTCGACACCACCGGCAAGCCGGTGACCATCGAGTTCCTGCTGGCCCAGACCGAGTTCGAACGCATCCTGCTGCCGTTCAAGCGCAACCTGTCGGACCTGGGCATCGACCTGGTGATTCGCCGGGTGGATGTCTCGCAGTTCATCAACCGCCTGCGCTCGCGGGACTTCGACATGCTGGTGGGCAGCTTCCCGCAATCCACTTCGCCGGGTAACGAGCAGCGCGAATTCTGGAAATCCTCCAGCGCCGACAAGCCCGGCAGCCGCAACTACATGGGCCTCAAGGACCCCGCCGTCGACCAACTGGTGGAAGAGTTGATCGACGCCGGCTCGCGCCAGAGCCTGATAGCCCACGCCAGGGCGCTGGATCGCGTACTCCAGTTTGGTTACTACGTGATCCCCAACTGGCACATCAAGACCTTCCGCGTGGCGTACTGGGACCATTTGGGCCATCCGAAGGTCTCTCCACGCTATGACGTGGGCACGGCCACCTGGTGGGCCAAGCCCGACGTCAAGCCGGCGGTCTCCCTGGACACCACGCAAAACGCCGATACGGCGAGCGGAGGCGATTGAATGCTGGCCTATATTGTTCGCCGCCTGTTGCTGATCATCCCCACGCTGTTCGGGATCCTGCTGATCAACTTCGTCATCATCCAGGCAGCCCCCGGTGGCCCGGTGGAGCAGATGATCGCCAAGCTCGAAGGCTTTGACGGCGCCACCAGCCGCATCGCCGGTGGCGGTGCCGAAGTCGCAGTGGCCGGTTCCAGCTACCGTGGTGCCCAGGGCCTGGACCCGGCGCTGATCCAGGAAATCGAAAAGATGTACGGCTTCGACAAATCGGCGCCGGAACGTTTGTGGATCATGGTCAAGAACTACGCCCAGCTGGATTTCGGCGATAGCTTCTTCCGTGACGCCAAGGTCATCGACCTGATCAAGGAAAAGATGCCGGTGTCCATCTCCCTCGGGCTATGGAGCACCCTGATCATGTACCTGGTGTCGATCCCACTGGGGATCGCCAAGGCTACGCGCCACGGTAGCCACTTCGATGTGTGGACCAGCTCGGCGATCATCGTCGGCTATGCGATCCCGGCGTTCCTGTTTGCGATCCTGCTGATCGTGGTATTTGCCGGTGGCAGTTACCTGGACTGGTTTCCGTTGCGCGGCCTGACCTCCAACAACTTCGATGAGTTGAGTTGGAGCGGCAAGATCCTCGATTACTTCTGGCACCTGGCCCTGCCCGTCACCGCGCTGGTGATCGGTAACTTCGCGACCATGACCCTGCTGACCAAGAACAGCTTCCTCGACGAGATCAACAAACAGTACGTGGTCACCGCCAAGGCCAAGGGGCTGACCAACCATCGCGTGCTCTACGGTCACGTATTCCGCAACGCCATGCTGCTGGTGATCGCCGGTTTTCCTTCGGCCTTCATCGGCATCTTCTTTACCGGTTCGTTGCTGGTGGAAGTGATCTTTTCCCTAGACGGCCTGGGCCTGATGAGCTTTGAAGCGGCGATCAACCGTGATTACCCGGTGGTGTTCGGCACGCTGTTTATCTTCACCCTGCTGGGGCTGGTCGTGAAACTGATCGGTGACCTCACCTATACCCTGGTCGATCCGCGTATCGACTTCGCCAGCCGGGAGCATTGAGATGAACCTGTCCCCCCTCAATCGCCGCCGGTTCGAGCGGTTCAAGGCCAACAAGCGTGGCTGGTGGTCGCTGTGGCTGTTCCTGGTCCTGTTCGTGCTGAGCCTGGGCGCCGAGCTGATCGCTAACGACAAACCCCTGGCCGTGCACTTCGACGGCGGCTGGTACTTCCCGGCGCTCAAGCGCTACCCGGAGACCACCTTCGGCGGCGAGTTCCCCCTGGAAGCCAACTACAAGAGCCCGTACATCCAGGAGCTGCTCAAGGCCAAGGACGCCTGGACCCTCTGGGCGCCGATCCCGTTCAGCTACCAGAGCATCAACTACGACCTGAAGGTCCCTGCCCCCGCGCCCCCCTCGAGCGCCAATCTGCTGGGCACCGATGACCAGGGCCGTGATGTGCTGGCGCGAGTGATCTATGGCTTTCGCGTGTCGGTGCTGTTTGCCCTGACCCTGACCGTGCTGAGTTCGATCATCGGTGTGATTGCCGGCGCCTTGCAGGGTTTCTACGGCGGCTGGGTCGACCTGGCGGGGCAGCGCTTTCTGGAGATCTGGTCGGGGTTGCCGGTGCTCTACCTGCTGATCATCCTCGCCAGCTTCGTGCAGCCCAACTTCTGGTGGCTGCTGGGGATCATGCTGCTGTTTTCCTGGATGAGCCTTGTGGATGTGGTGCGCGCCGAATTCCTGCGCGGGCGCAACCTCGAATACGTGCGTGCGGCACGGGCGCTGGGTATGCAGAACGGCGCGATCATGTTCCGGCATATCCTGCCCAATGCGATGGTCTCGACCATGACCTTCCTGCCTTTCATTCTCACCGGCGCCATCGGCACGCTCACCGCCCTGGATTTTCTCGGCTTCGGACTGCCGGCAGGTTCGCCGTCGCTGGGTGAACTGGTGGCCCAGGGCAAATCCAACCTGCAGGCGCCGTGGCTGGGCATGAGTGCCTTCGCGGTGCTGGCGATCATGTTGAGTTTGCTGGTATTTATCGGCGAGTCCGCTCGCGATGCGTTCGACCCGAGGAAATGAGATGACTCAGGACAATCTGCTCGAAATCCGCGACCTGAGTGTCGAGTTCGTCACGGGCGAGCATCACCATCGCGTGGTCAATCACGTCAGCTTCGACATCAAGCGTGGTGAAACCCTGGCGTTGGTAGGTGAAAGCGGATCCGGCAAATCGGTGACAGCCCATTCGATCCTGCGTCTGCTGCCCTATCCATTGGCGAGGCACCCCTCCGGCACCATCGAATATGCCGGGCAAGACCTGCTGACCCTGAAAGAAAAGACTCTGCGGCATATTCGCGGCAACCGTATCGCAATGATCTTCCAGGAGCCGATGACCTCGTTGAATCCGCTGCATTGCATCGAGAAGCAGATCAACGAAGTGCTCGGCCTGCACAAGGGCCTCACCGGCAAGGTCGCCACCCAGCGCACCCTGGAGCTGCTGGAGCTGGTGGGCATTCCCGAGCCGCACAAACGCCTCAAGGCCCTGCCCCACGAACTATCCGGCGGCCAGCGCCAGCGGGTGATGATCGCCATGGCCCTGGCCAACGAGCCGGAACTGCTGATTGCCGATGAGCCGACCACGGCCCTCGACGTCACCGTGCAGTTGAAGATCCTCGAACTATTAAAGGAGTTGCAGGCCCGGCTGGGCATGGCACTGCTGCTGATCAGCCACGACCTCAACCTGGTGCGACGCATCGCCCACCGCGTGTGCGTGATGCAACAGGGCTGCATCGTCGAGCAGGCCGATTGCGAGACGCTATTCCAGTCACCCCAGCATCCCTACACCCAGGAGTTGCTGGCGGCGGAGCCCAGCGGTGGGCCGGCCAACAACGCAGTGGGCCCAGCGCTGCTGGAAGTCGACGACCTGAAAGTCTGGTTTCCGATCAAGAAAGGTTTCTTGCGCAACACCGTCGACTACGTCAAGGCCGTGGATGGGATTAACTTCAGCCTGCCCCAAGGGCAGACCCTGGGCATTGTAGGTGAAAGCGGCTCGGGCAAATCCACCCTGGGTCTGGCCATCTTGCGTTTGATCGGCAGCCAAGGCGGTATTCGCTTCGAAGGCCAGCAACTGGACAAGCTCACCCAGCAACAGGTGCGCCCATTGCGCCGGGAAATGCAGGTGGTGTTCCAGGACCCGTTCGGCAGCCTGAGCCCACGCATGTGCGTCAGCGAGATCGTCGGCGAGGGCTTGCGCATCCACAAGATGGGCACGCCTGCCGAGCAGGAAGCGGCGATCATCGCGGCGCTCAAGGAGGTGGGCCTGGACCCCGAATCCCGCCATCGATACCCCCACGAATTCTCCGGCGGCCAGCGCCAGCGCATCGCCATCGCCCGCGCCCTGGTGCTCAAGCCGCGGCTGATCCTGCTCGACGAACCCACCTCGGCCCTGGACCGTACGGTACAACGCCAGGTGGTGGAATTGCTGCGCGGCCTGCAGGCCAAGTACAACCTGACCTACCTGTTTATCAGCCATGACCTGGCGGTGGTGAAGGCGCTGAGTCACCAGTTGATGGTGGTCAAGCAAGGTCAGGTGGTGGAACAGGGCGACGCGCAAAATATTTTTGCTGATCCGCAGCACGCCTATACCCGACAGTTGCTCAAGGCAGCCTTCCTGGTACCTGCCTGACGGAACGCGGGGCGAAATAGGGCAGTAGCCTGCTCTTATAGTGAGAGGAGCGCCGCCAGGCCGCCCCACGCCGCGATGACGGGCAGTCCTGGCTGATACAAGCCACGGCCTTAGCGGAACCTCCCGCTACTGAGGCGCCGACCACCCATGTGAACATCCGGGTTTACATTCAAATCCGGAACCGCACTCATGGAAGACTTTCGCACCCTCGCCCTGACCTGGGACGCCTTGCCCAGCGATACCGCCTTGCCGGTCACGCTCAAACCTACCGCCACCTTTGTGAGCGAACGCCAGGCCCTGCGCGTGGAGGGTGACCGCAACCTGATAGAGCAGTTGACCGGCGTGCTTGCCATTGCGGCGAGCCAGGCCCTGGCACCACCTTCCCAGCCGCTGACGATTGCCGCGGGCTCATTGCTGGGCCAATGGAGTGCGGCCTTCGGCAAAGCCATCAATGGCAAGGCGTTCAGGGCCTGGGTCGATGCCCTGGAAGGCTTTGAGCAGGAGAGCCTGCGGGTCCACAACAGCACCCTGAGTGCCACCGTGGGCGGTCAGCACAGGGTCTTCAAGCTGGCCGACGCGTCCGGCTGGTGGGCCCACGCCAACCCGATTATTTTCATCAGCCAACTGATCGACCCGATGGAACTGGGCATGCCCCCTATCGACCCGCAATCGCCGACGACCGCCCTGACACTGCCGTTGAACCTGGCGCTGGCCTTCCATGGCTTGCCGATGCCGGCTAACCACTTGCAGGCGCGAACGATTGTCGAAGAACTGGAGACGTTGGGCGGCTTCCCCGGGTTTGACGACAACGGCCGCAGCAAGTCGATGATCTACGCTGAATTGACCGAGCAGGCCCGGGACCTCCAGCAACTGGCCGATACGCTGGCCCTTCTTACCCAGGACAGCGAGGCATTTTCAGCCCTGGATATATATCGTACCCGCCTGCACCTGGGTTCCGATTCGCGGCTGGCCAGGTCCTTAAAGGACGCCGCGGGCCTGCTGCAGGCGATCATGGATGAAAACGATCTGAGCGCATCCACGGACACATCGACCTCCCTGTACTTCGACTGCCAGCGCCGACAGCTGGCGGTCCCCACGCCGGGCAACGAGCAAGAGTTGGGCTTCCATATCCCGACCCATCGCGATGCGCGCTGGGACAAGCTGGTGGCATTCGGCAACCAACTGGGCATCAATCTTTACCCGGACCCCAGCCTCAGTATCGCCGCCGCCTTGCAGGCCTACACCCTCGAGCGACCCTGGAGCGTATCGGCTATCAACGCGCTGGTCAGGCGTTTGCGCCAACAACCCGCCCCGACAGTACCGGTGGTGCTCAATGCCAGCCGTTCGCTCGCCGAGCTGTACCGTTACCAGCAATATGTCGGCCTGTTGAACGACCGTCACATATTGCGCACCGCGTTGGCCAAGGTCATCGACACCGGCACACTACAAGGGGCAGAAGGCCTCGAGATACCGTTCAACGGTGACCCGGATGCGCTCCAGGCCACCGTGAATAAAGCCTATGGGCAATTGCGCGTGCTGACCGACGACCCCGCCTTCGTGGCCCTGCGTCTTCGCGAACGCATTGACCCTGCCAGCCCAGTGGTACTGAGCGCCGCGGGCAGCCTCGGCGCCTCCGATCTGGACGGCAACTGGACATCCCTGACCGATGCCGTACTGGAGCAACCCAGGCTGGCGGCGCTGGTCAGCCAACTTCAGGAAGTGGCCGCCAAGACCGGTGGCTACCTGCGCACCGACACCACCGTCACCCTCGCCCAGGCGTTGAAACTGTACCAATTCAGTTTGCCACGCTCATTAGAAGAAGCCCGCGTCACCCTGCAGCGCCTGGAAGTCAGCCAACCTCTGGCCATCAGCGATCGTGCCTGGTGGCGGGCGCTGAAACCGTCGACCGGCTGGCAGCCGACGGCGTGGCAGTTGTCGAGGCTGGAACGCCAGCAGATCTTGAGCATCAGCCAAGCCTTCATGGCCGACAGGGACGGCCTGCTGTTTGAAGCACTGGGTGGAACCGGCCTGGCCGGTAAGTCGGTGGCCGACGTCCGCGCCGAAGCGGACTTCCTCCTGGTGCGCTTGCTGGCGTCCCCCCTGGCCCAGCAACTGGGCGAGAATCTCGCGAACACCTTGCACTGGCATGGAGGCCATGCGAGTGAGCGCACCGAGAGTGGCAGTCGCAACGCGCTGATCCTGGCGGCATTGATCTTGAGCCTGGATCCCGAGCCGCACGTGCACCCCACCCGTATCAGCCACATCGACTGGCACGATGCCTACTATTGGGGTGAATCCGTGTCTTTCGTCCGCCACCAGATTGAAGTCAGCTTGTACCGGCTCAGCGCACCGGTCGCCGCCCTCGCCGCCCACTTGCTGCTGTGCGCAAAAGGCCCGCACTTGCTGGTTCGCGACATCCCCGAATCCACCCCTTGCCTGAGTTCACAGGCCTGGGTGCTGTTCCGTCAGTACGTGAGTTATATGGAAAAGGTCGTGACAGGATCGTCCCGTCAGTTGAGCTACTCGCAGATCATGACACTGGCCTACCTGAATCCGGAAGGTGGCTGGAAAAGCTTCCTGGCCAGCACCGAAGCGGCCGGCCCGATCCTGGACTGGGCCGAGGCCAACGGCGTACTGCCGAGCGAGAAACGCAGCGGTACGCAAGCGTTGAACAGCGCAAGCCAGGCGCTCAACTTCCAACGCGCACGCCTAGCCTCAACGCTGCAGGCGTTTGCCCAGCCCATCGTCACGTTACGCCAGACCGCCCTGGAGGATCTGCGCAAGGTCTACCCTGACAATGTGTTGCTCGAGACGCGCGTGTTGATGTGGCTACCGCAAGACTCGCCATTTTCCGAAGAGGGGCGCTTTGAGGATGTGCATACCGGCCCTAAGTATTCCTTCGTCGACCTGCACATGGCCGGCGCCCTGGACACCACCTCTAGCCGCTGGCATTCCTCGAACCCGGCGATCAAATACCGGGAAATGGCTAAGCAGTTTCATCTGCTGGGGCGGATCAATACAGTATTTGCCATCGCCTTTGACCTCAAACTCCAACAGTTGAAGGCCGCTTATGGAGAGTCCATTCGTTATTGGCTGTCGCATCTGACTCTGCCGCGCCGTGAAGCCTTGGAATATGGCCGCGTACAGTTTTTCAGCGTGAATCGACGGCGACCAGGCACCCCCAACGAGGTGGGTCGGCTGGGCGTGTTGGTGTATGTCACGTACTTTAGCAACCTGGACTTCTACGAATTCTTCCCCAAGCAGTTACTGATTCGGCCACGACGTGACTTGGATTACATCCAGGTCATGCAAGCGGTCGACAGCGCCAGCCACTCTGCCTGGATGCGCTTCGACTGGCCGGCGTATGCACGCGGAGCCGCACCTGTCGAGGTCGCCTTGACGCCGGTCGATACTGACCTGCGGCTCAACAAACTTGGTCATGAACTGCCCAGTGTGGACGACGTTCCCGCACCCGACAGCCTCGGTCGGCGGGTGCCCTCTACCCTGGATTCACCGCGCAGTTATGCACTCACGCGGGTCATTGTCGAACAGCACCTGCTGCACGACAGCCAGGCCTTGCGTCAACAAGCCAGGTTGCCGATCAGCCTGCAGGCCGCCGCGAGCGGCAGCGACCCCTGGGCCGACTACCTGCGCGGCCTGGCGCTTGAACATCGCTGAGGCTTGAACAATCCCGGATTTTGTATAAGGCTGCCTGCTCACTTGATCGACACCCGGGAGCGCCTGCCCATGACCGCCGCTACAGCACCGCTTTTCTGGCGTGATGAACGCTTGCCGTTCATTGAGGCGCGGACCATCGCCGACGGTCGCAAGGTCACTTACACCCGGCATGCCCACGAGCATTTTTCCATTGGCGCGATCACCACCGGGCGCAGCTATTACCACTACGGCGCCAAGACCTTCGAGATCAGCGCCGGCACGGTGGTGCTGATGAACCCGGGCGATGTGCATGCATGCAACCCAATTTATGACCAGCCCTGGTCCTATCACATGCTGTACCTCGACACGCCGTGGCTGACCGACCTGCAATACCAGCTGGGTTTCAGCACCGAGCAGGGTTACCGACCTTTCGATACGCCCCATACCCGTGACACGCAGCTGTATCTCGGCTTGCTGGACCTGTACCGGATACTGCTGGACGAACAGGCCGAGCTGCTGCAAAAACAGAGCGCGCTGGTGAGCTATTTTACCGAGGTGCAACAGCGCCTGAATCCGTCGCTGACGCCAGTGCGTGAGGTCAACCACAAGCTGGAACGCGCCGCCGACTACATCCGCACCCATTGTACCCAGGCGTTGAAGCTCGAAGACATTTGCCAGGCGGCCGAGCTGTCGCCGTCCTATCTGATCCGCGCATTCAAACAGTATTACGGGTTGACGCCACACGCGTTCATGGTCAACCGACGCATCCAGTTTGCCCGCAGCCAATTGCGCAATGGTGCACTGATTGCCGACGTCGCCCTGGCCGCGGGCTTTGCCGACCAGGCCCATTTCCAGCGCACCTTCAAACAGCACTTCGCCGCCACGCCGGGGCAGTACCGCGAAAACCTCAAACCATCAGCAAATAACCCACACTGGCCACCAGCAACGCGGCCATTGAGCGGTTGAACAGGCGCACGCCCTGGGGGTTGCTCAAGTAGCGGCGCAAAAATGTCCCGGCGTACGCCCAGCACGCCACCGACAGGTAGCAGATCACCAGGTACAGCGCCGCAAACAACCACACCTGCCCAGCGTCGCCATCAGCCGCGAACAACCCCATGCCTGCCACACAGGCCAGCCAGGCCTTCGGGTTGAGCCACTGCATGATTGCGCCGTACAACATCGACGGCGCGGTTGCAGTGCCGTCGGCGTCCAGGCGACCATCGTCCACCGCCAGCTTCCAGGCCATGTACAGCAGAAAGGCGATCCCACCCCACTGGATCAGTTGGGTCAGGATCGGCCAGCGCACCAGCACTTCATGCAGGCCCAGGCCGATCAGCACCAGCAACAAGGTGAAGCCGACAGCGGCGCCGAACACATGCTTCTGGCTGGCGGCGAAGCCAAAGCGCGCGCCACTGCTCAGGGCCACGACATTGACTGGCCCAGGGGTGATGGAAGTCGCCAGGGCAAAGGCGGCCATGGAAATGATCAAGCTCATTGCAGTTCCTTCTTGTGATGCCAAACGAGGTTGAGATCACGGTAACGCCCGGAACGCTCAAGGTATTGAACAAAATGCCCCTTTGCCCTGCTCCCTGCCCAGTGCTCGAATTGGCATTCAGCGCTGGGTTGGAATACGAATATCACCGTCTCGGCACTGGCTTTTCACGCTGCGCGGGCAACCGGCAAACGCCAGGTCTTTGGTCAGGCACACACGCACCTCCGAGAGCACCTTGCCTTTGCAGATCACCGCCAGCCCGTGGTTGCCCATGCGTGGGTTGCTCTCGCGAAACAGCGCCTCGATCTCCTGTGCCGGCAGCGATGGCGGTGTATTGAACGGCTGCAGCTGTTGCGGGATAACCACCACGCCAAGTGCCGTGTCGGTCCTTTGCAGATACTCCAGCGGCTCGAGCCCGCTGCAAGTGCCATGCTTGGCCCACTCATGCTTGAGCAACGCACGGGTCGGAAACAGCGCCGCGCCCTTGTCCATCTCCTCGTCACTCAGGCGCGACTGCGGCGCACACGAGGCCGGCCAACCACCTCGTGCGTATTGCGGCCACAAGCCGTGCAGCACAAAGCCATAGCCCTTGCCCGAACACTGCTCATTGCCTGGGTGCGTCAGGCAGAACGTCGGCGACCACGACAGTGACAGCACATAAAAATCAAACTCCCCCGCTTGCCCTTGGTTGCGCGAAGCCGCCGCTGCGCCTGTAGCGATCAGCAGCCACAACACCATCCAGTATTTCATCCCGGTATTCCTTTGAAAAAAATGAAGCCTCACGCTATTGCAACGGCTAGGGATGCTGGGAGTAACGCTGTAACACCTTGTCCAGGATGATATCGGTCTTCAACGCCTCGATCGCCAGCGACGGATGCTCGGCCTCCCCGCGGATATGGGCGTTCATGTTCAGTACGTGGTGCCACTGGATATGGGCATGGCATGGCACCTCCAATACTTCGGTGGTCTCACCTTCAAGGCGTAGTGGCTGGTCCTCGAACACTGAAAACTGGATGCGACCCTGGCTACCGATCAACTCGACACAATCCTCACGACGGTCCGCCACGAAGTTCCAGCAGCCCATGCCCAACGCACCGCTGGCAAAGGTCCAGCAGGCGGTTACCGCATCTTCTGCTGCATAGCGTCCGGCCTGTCGCGCGGTATAGCCCGAGACCTCGACAATATCGCCAGCCAGGTATTGGAAAAGATCGAAGCCATGGCTGGCCAGGTCAGCGAAATAGCCGCCACCGGCAATCGCAGGATCAGTGCGCCAATTGGCGGCGTTGCTGTCAGCGGCAGCGGCCGGCTTGCACAGAGTCCAAGTTAAATGGCGCAATGCACCGATACGGCCTTCCTGTAACCAGGTGCGCACTTGCTGGAAGCGCGGCAACGAGCGCCGGTAGTAGGAAACAAACAGATGCAGGCCGGCGCGTTCGAAAGTGCGCTGCATCAACGCACTCTGTTCGGCATTCAGCGACATGGGTTTTTCGACGCAACAATGCTTGCCCGCCGCCGCCACCATCAGGGCGTACTCAAGGTGACTGTCGGGCGGTGTGGCGATGTAGACGGCGTCCACCTCAGGGTCATTGATCAGTGCCTGGGCGTCGGTATAGAAACGGGCAATACCGTGCCGCGCCGCATAATCTCGCACTGCATCCAGACGCCTCCCCATCACCGCCACCAGTGCCGAACCTGGCGCTTTATAGAAAGCCGGTCCACTCTTCAACTCAGTGACATTGCCACAGCCGATCATGCCCCAGCGTATGGTCTTCATTGAATGTCCTCGCTCGTATTCGTCAAACCGGAAGTATCCACATACCGGCCCCGGCACGCCACAACCACTTAGCATGACAATTGCATTACACTTTTATGACATTGATCGCACTGTGGGAGGTACAGGCATTGAAAATACGTGCAACGGTCATTTGCGCACATGAGGAGCATATTCTCTTCGTGCGCAAAGCCCGGTCTAAATGGGCGTTGCCAGGCGGCAAGGTCGAGTCCGACGAGCGCCCGGTCGGCGCGGCGGAACGCGAGTTGGAAGAAGAAACCGGATTAAACGTGGACGGCTTGCTGTATTTACAGGAACTCAAGACCCGCGACACCCTGCACCATGTGTTCGAGGCCTCGGTGGTGAATATCGACCAGGCACGCCCCTGCAATGAGATCGTGGACTGCCAGTGGTACGCCTATGGGGCACTGGACGAGCTGGATACCACCGATGCCACCCGCCACATCGTCAAATCCTTCCTGCGTCGTCTCTGACGCCAGATGAAATATTCTGAAATTCGATCCCCTAGGTCAAATCGCAGGCAAAAAAAATCCCAAGTAGCTGATGGAAACTTGGGATTTAAAAATGCATAAACCGTGGGAGGTGAACGCCCGGCTATAGTAGCGACTGTAAAACCCTGTAACAACAATATTTTAATCCTTTCGTCGGATTACATATTGCGTAAGTCATTCAATAACCACATGTTTTTTAAGGTAACGAATAATACGAGTGCCACTTTTTGGTGCAAGTAGCGCAAATATTCTTGAAACAATTCCACTTATAAAAGAGGGTTATTAATCAATCTGACGGCGCCCGCTTGAATAACTGCTCGCTCAGTTGCGCGCACGTTCGACGAAGCTCCTCGTTACGGGTAGAGGTCGCCCCCGCGACCCGTTCCAGATGACGACACAGCGCAAGGCGTTCGGCGGTCTCTTCACGCTGGCGGTCTGCCTTGGCGTTGATTTGAACGAAATAGAACCCCAATAACACCGCGACACACAGCACGCCAACCGCGAGATAACGCAAGCTGTTGGACGCTGGCGGCGGCGCATTCATGGCCTACCGCGCCCTGCCCTTTTCATAACGAACGTCGTCGCCCTCGACACTGCCCACGACGGACCAGCCCAGGCGCTGATAGAAGCCATTGGCGCGGATGTCATCGCGCCCGTCGGTGACCAGGTACAGCCTGTCGTGGTGTTCAAACAATGCCGCCTCGGCCAACGCCATCAGCTGGCGCCCTAGCCCAAGGTTTTCATGGGTGGGCAACACGAACATCGCGAACACTTCGCCTTCGGCCAGGTCAACCATGGAAAAACCGGCCGCCTGGCCATCGACTTCCGCGATCCAGGCGCAGGGGGCCGCACTCAGGGTATCGACCAGTACCTGTGGGGTAATGCCAAGGTCAGCCATCTGCTCAAGGCTCAGATGGTTTTGCACAACCGCGGTGCGGATAGCACACAGCGTGTCAACGTCATCGGCTGTTGCCGCTCGAATAAGCACTTGCATACAGGCCTCCATGAAGAAGTGGGTGATTGTATGCAAATACCTACATTGAGTTTGTCGTGGATTTGTAAGCGCCAGTGCGTGGCAATCGGTTATTTACGCGCCACCTTATAACGCAAACAATCCTGATAAAAACTCTTGCGAATCGCCTCCGGCTTAAGCCGTGAACGACTGTCATAGGTCTGTTCGGTAATGCCCATGGCCATCATGCGCATCCACGATTTGTTGAACTTGATGCTTTGGATCTTCTGCCGAGCGGCGTACAGCGACACCCCGGAGAGCTTGAGTTCCTGGGCCCTGGCAGCAGTGCCCGCGCCCCAGCTGCACATGTACTTGTCGCCCTCGCGCAATTCCCTGGCCTGCACGGCCGCCGCGCCGCCGGCCAGGGAGCAGGCAATCAGCATCATTCCCACAGTGCGCATTTGCATCCTCGCCTAACCACCTGAAAATAAAAGCGATTTTGGCGAGGATTTGGTTACAAAGGGGCCACTAAATTGCCTTACTGTGCGAACTTCAGGCAGCCGTCGCAGGCATGGCCCAGGTCAGGGCTTAAGTTCGAACAACGCCGGCATCGGCGGCCATTCCGAAGGCACTTTGCGGAAGTGGCTGAACCCGGCGGCTTGCGCCATCTGACGGGCACGCTTCTCACCCATGAACGCGCCCAGCCCCGCCCCGCCATGGGACAGCGAACAAGTCATGCAATAGAGCGTGCTCTGCGGGTACATCACCCGGCCGAACAGGTTCATGTTCTCGTGCAGCTCCTCGGACAAGTTGAGTTCGACCATCAGGTAGGTGCCGTCTGCGGCTGTAGCTGCGCGCAGGTCCTTGAGCATTTGCTGGGGGTCGGTGGCGTCGTGGATCACCACGAAGGTGGTCACGAAGTCGAATTGCTGGCCGCGCAGCGCATCGGAATCATTCACTTCGAACTGCACACGGTCGCCCACGCCCGCCGCCTCGGCGTTGGCCCGCGCCAACTCGATGGAGGGCAAATGGAAGTCGCAGCCGACAATCCGCGCCTCGGGGTAGGCCTTGGCCATGGTGATCGCCGCCAGGCCGGCGCCGCAGCCGAAGTCAAGGACACTGCCGCCGGTCTTGAGTTTCTCTTCGACGCCGTCCAGGGAAGGGATCCAGTGCTGCACCAGATAGTGTTTGTACCAAGGCATGGTCATGCGCTCCATGCCTTTCCAGGTCTCCAGCGGGAACGCCTCTTCGGCGCAGCCTCCCCCATTACGGAACGCTTCGATGACCTTGGGTGCCATGCTCACGAACGGCACGCTCAACTGAATGATGCCGCCGGCGAAATACGGCGAGTCTTCATCGGCGAGCACCGGCACGAACTCCGCAGGCATCTGGTAACGGCGGGTGGGCGCGTCGTAGGTCACATAGCTGCCGGTGACCATGCTGCCCAGCCATTCGCGCAGGTAACGGGCGTTGTAGCCGGTCTTTTGTGCCAGCTCCTCCAGGGTCACCGCCTCGCCGTCGGCCAGGGACTTGAACAAGCCGAGCTGGTCGCCGATATAGAGCATGGCGCCGCGCAGGGTGTTGCCGTAGTCCTCCATGATGCGCGCCGAAAACTGTTGCACCTTGGCTTTATCAACTGCCATAACGTTTGACATGTGTCGCTCCTTGATAAGTCTGTGGGGTGATCAATGCTTAGCGGGCCGCCAGTTTGGACAGCACGTTGTCGACGATGCGGTCGGACATGCCCAGGTGGGTCCTGGGCTCGAACAGCCGAGCCAGTGCGCCGGTGTCCATGGCGGCGACCACCCGCGCATCGGCCTCGATGGCGGTGCGAATCGACACATGATTGCGCTGGCTCGCCTGGGACACTTCGAAGATGATTTCGTAGGCGCTGCTCTTGCCCAGCTTGCGCGCCATTTCGAACACCACGGCTTCGGTGCAGATGGCATCGCCGTAGGCGTGGGCGGTACATTCCATCTTCTGCACGTTCACAGTGAGCCCGTCGATGGTGTCGGTGAGGATCGACAGCGCCATCAGCGCATAGTGGGAAACGTCCGCGACCGCACACCACTCCAGGCGGGTGCCGCGGTAATCGCGCTCGTGTTCAAGAATCATCGCGTCCAGCGCGAGCATGACCTGGGCCTTGGCCAGCCGCGCCAGCACCACCACTTGCTCGCAGCCTTCCGGGTTGCGTTTGTGCGGCATGGTGCTGCTGCCGATCTGCTGATCGCTCCAGCCCACTTCCACTTCAGCGATTTCCCAGCGATTGAGCGTACGGATCTCATCGGCCACCCGGGCCAACGAGGCCGTGACCATCGCCAGGGTGCTGACGAACTCCGCGACCCGGTCACGGGACACGTGCCAGCCGGTCAAGGGCACCTGCAATGACAAGCGCTCGGCAAAACGCTCCAGCATCGGTATCGCCTCCGGACCGAACGCGGCCATGGTGCCGACCCCGCCGAACAGTTGCACCACCAGCACGCGCTGGCGTGCCTCGGCCAGGCGCTGGCGATGGCGCAGCAGCTCGTCGATCCAGCCGGCGACCTTCAGCCCGAAAGTGGTCGGCAACGCCGGGATCGAGTGGGTTCTGGCGACCATCAGCGAGTCACGGTGTGCATCGGCCAGCGTCGACAGTTTGCCCAGCAAGGTTTCCAGGGCCTGGTCCATGGCGTCGAGGACGTCGCGCATTTCCAGGGACTGGGCGGTGTCCTGGATGTCCTGGGTGGTAGCACCGTAATGCACGTATTCACGGGCATTCGGGCTGCAGTTCTTTTGCAGGGCGCTGAGCAATGGCATCAGCGAATGACCGGTGGCCGCCACGCCCTCGGCCAACTGGCGCACATTGATGCCCGACAGCAACGCGGCTTTTTCGATGTCCAGGGCCGCCTCACGCGGGATGATATTGACATCAGCCTGGGCCATGGCCAGTGCGGCTTCCACATCCAGCCAGCGTTGCAGGCGGCAATGGCTGCAAAAGATCTTGCGGCTCTGCGGGCCGGCATAGCCTGAACCGTGGGTTTTCGAGTCAAGAATGTGGCTGTGTTCATGCCGGCACTGTTCGCCGTCATGACCCAGGCCCGGGTGTTCCGAACGTGCGGTGCAAGACGCACGGGCTGCCATTTCCAACGTTTGCGCATCCATCACATACCCTCCATTGCGTACTGGGACTGACCGGTATTGCCTTGGGTTTCTACCCCTTCAAGACGGGGTATCGCTTTATTCGCCACCAGGTCGACCATGTCTGCCGCCAGCCCGGTGTAGGCCGCCGGGTCAAGCAGGTCGTCCAGCACTTGGCGACTGAAACAGCCGTGCAGGCGCGAGTCGCCGAGCAGAGCTTCGCGAAAAGGACGACCCTCGACCTGGGCCCGCTGGGCTATTTCGTGGACCAGCTGATGAGCCGTCTGCTTGCCGAACCGTGGCGCCAGCGCGAGCATGATGCGCTCCGACAGGATCAGCCCGCCGAGCATCTCGAGGTTGCTGCGCATGCGCGTTTCGCGCACTTCCAAACCAGCCAGCAGCACGCCCTCCATGCGGGCGAGCAAGGCACCGGCGTAGATAAACAGCTCCGGCAAAGCCGCCCATTCAATGCGCCACGTGGTGCCGTCGCGCTCATGCAACTGGAATGCCGCATCGGTCAGGGCAAGCATCTGCGCACGTACCAGCCGCGACAGGGCACTGATCAGATCCACCGTCGATGGGTTCTGCTTGTGGGGCATGGTGCTGCTTCCCACCTGCCCTGCCCGGCGGCCTTCACGCACTTCATCGATCTCGGTGCGCTGCAGATGGTAGATCTCATTGGCGACGCGGCCCAGGGTCGCCGACGCCTGGACCAGCAGCCACGCCGCCTCCAGAATGCGGTCCCGGGCGCTGTGCCAACTGCTCAACGGTGCCCCCAGGCCGAGACTTTCCAGGGTGCGGCGCTGCACCTCCAAACCCTGCGGGCCAAGCGCCGCCAGGGTGCCCACGGCGCCGGTCAGGTTGCCCACCATGACCCGGGCATACGCCTCGTCAAAGCGCTCGAGGTGGCGATCGATCTCATCGACCCACACCGCGACCTTGTAGCCAAACGTGGTGGGCAATGCTTGTTGCCCATGGGTGCGGGCGACCATCGGCGTGTGCTTATGTCGCAGGGCGAGCGTGAGCAAATGTCCACGGATCGCGTGCAAGCGCTGCAACACCAGGCCCCAGGCATCGCGCACTTGCAGGATCAGCCCAGTGTCGAGGATGTCCTGGGTGGTCACGCCGTAATGCACGTACTCACCCCAGCCATCGGCACACAAGGCTTCCAGGGCGCGAAGCGTCGGCACCAGGATATGCCCGGTCTCCATGCTCTGGCGTCCCAGGGCGTCGAGATCCAGCAGCTCCACACTGGCCACTCGGGCGATTTCCCGTGCAGCCTCTTGTGGAATGATGCCCATCTGCGCCTGGGTCGCCGCCAGCGCTGTTTCTACATCGAGCCACTTCTGCACCTGATTGGCATCAGAGAAGATCGCGGCAAATTCCGGGGACGAGTAAGCGCCCCCGTGGATACGGGATTCAGTGATATGACTCGGCATGTCGGGTTACTCGCGTTGTCCTAAGGAGGGCTACTTCACGCGCTGCATTGCTTCCCAGACCGCGTCGTAATAGGCCCGCTCCAGCCGGAAGTGCTCGGCCAGGGACGTGAGAAAGGCATTCTGGAAACCCAGGTCCGGGATACGCCGTGCAATCAGTGCCCATTCACGCTTGGCCCGTGGCGGCACCAGGCTGATATGCACTTCGTAGTACTCCGCGTCGTCCTGGCTCAAGCCCGCATTGCGCAAGGCGTTGTACAACTTGCCGTGGTTGCCGGGCACCACCAGCTCGGTGATGTAGAACACCGCCAGGCCCCAGCCGACATCGGGGTTGCGGAAACAGCGGGCACGGTTATTCAGGTAGGCGATTTCCTCGGGCATCGTCGAGATGGCTTCGAAATCCGCAGTCAGACCTATGGCGGCCAGAAGCTTGGCCAATAGCCGGGGATGGGAGCGCTGTTCGTCCTCTTCGCCCAGCTCGCCGTAGAGATAACGGCCAAGGGCGGCCGCCTCGTCAACATCGGTCAGGTTGACTAACAGATCGGCGGCATCCCGGTATAGCCGGTAGGTGCGAAACCACTGGTGGCGCAGGAACACCTGCAGTTGCTCGCGGGACGCCTTGCCCTCGAACACATACTGCGACATCGGGTGGTTTTCCCGTGACTGCGCAGCAATCTGCTCTTCCAGGCGTTGCTGGAACGCGGCCTCGGACAACGGCGAGGCCAGGTCCGCAGACGGCATGAAACGCTCTTGCACGCTATAGATGGCGTTGGCCAGCCAGCGTCGGGTCGAGGCGGTGGCGACGTCATCGCTCAGCGACAGGATGTACAGCAATTGCTGGCACTGCGCCGCGTTCGCGGCATCGCCGCGCTGGCCCGACTCACACAGGGCACGCAGCATATTGGCGGCAATTTCGATGCGATTGAATGTCGCATCCGGCTTCAGCGCTTCGGCCAACAGGCGGGCTTCGGCGGTGTGGATATTCTGCAATTGCGGCTGCGAGAAATTACGTGGGCTCATCATGTGCTCCATTATTGTTGTTCTGGGATCGCTGGATGGTTCAGGCGGGCAAGCGCTGTGCCTGCATCTGCTGCCACAAGCTGTCGAAATAGGCCTTGTTGATTTCGAAGTGGCGCTTGAGCGCGCGCATGAACGTGCGCTGAAAGCCCTCATCGCCGGCGAACTTGGCAATCAGCGCCCACATTTCCTCGGTGTCGATCTCATCCTGGGTGCCGTGCAGGCGGTGGAATTCGCTGGGCTGCTCTGGAACGTCGAGGCGCTGCAACAGCTCGTAGATGCGCCGGTGGTTGACGCAACTGACAGACTCCACCGCATAGAGCAGCGCGAGGCCCCAGGCGACATCGGTGTGGCGCACGCAGCGAATGCGATTATTCAGGTAGGCCTTTTCCAGGGGATGCAACGCAGGAAAATCGATGGCCAGCGGAATATCGAAATACTCCATCAGATGGGCCAGCATCGCCGGGTGCGAACGCTGCGGAGTCTCGGCCCCCGCTTCACCGTAAAGGTTGCGGTAGAACACCGAGGCATCCTCGATGGCCTCGAAGCGAAACGCCAGCTCGGCCAGCAGGCTGTAGAAGTTGTAGGAGCGGGTCCAGTGGTGTTCCAGGAAGAAACGCACGTCTTGCACAGGCGGCGTACCTTGGAACAGGTGCACCGACATGGGGTGGTTGACCCGGCTGCGAGCGGCGATTTCAGCGTCAACCAACTGTCGGAACTCATCCACCGGCAACGCGGTGAAGCCCGGCAGGTCGGTGGCGAACTCATCTTCGACGCGGTAGACCTCACTGGCCATCCAACGGCGGGTCGGCTCAGTACGTGGATCGCCCGGAATGTGCAGCTGCAGCAGGGCTGCCTGGTAGCGGGCGTAGGCATCGGCATCCCCCGACAAGCCTTGCCGGGTCAGCGCGAGCAGTGCTTCCAGCGCGCGGGTGACCTGGGCGTAATGGGCGCCGGGTTCCAGGGCATTGACCATCAGCGTCGAAGCCGTGGTGAACAGATCGGAATTCGGGCGTTGTTGCAGGGCAGCAGTATCCATTGATAACCCCTTGATTCTTGTTTTTGTGATTTGGCGTACTCGAAGAAAAGGCTAAAGGTTCCTCTAGTGGCAAGGTCAATACCTGTAGGAAATTTCTTTTCGATGGTCATTTTCCTTATGTGTGGAGATCAAAATGTGGGAGGGGGCTTGCTCCCGATGGCGGTGGGTCAATGCCTGATGTACTGACTGACCCGCCGCCATCGGGAGCAAGCCCCCTCCCACATTTGCACTGCAGTGCTGTGTTTTTGCTCGGCTGTGGCTAACGCAGCGCCGCAGCCCCACTGCAAGCCTGCCCCGCCTGTTCACAAATCTGCCAGCCACCGCCCAGCGCTTTGTAGATCCCGACCACCGCCAAGCGCTGCTGGGTGCGCGCCGCCGTTAACGCACGGCGGCTGGTGAAGTCGGCACGTTCGGCCTCAAGCACATCCAGATACATGCCCTCGCCTTCGGCAAATCGCGTGCGCGCGAACCTGGCCGCCTCGCGGTTGGCCGCGGCCTCCAGCAGCCGCAAGCCCAGGGTGCTGCCTGCGGCACTGTTGGCCTGGAACGCATCGTCGGTTTCCTGCAGGGCACGCAATACGGTCTGGTCGTAGGCAATCAACGCCGCCTGGGTACGCGCCTCGCTGGCGGCGATCCGCGCACGCACACGCCCGGTGTCCAGCAGCGACCAGCGAATCACCGGGGCGATAAAGTTCGACTGCATGCCTGCATCGCCGAGGGAGCCGAGGCTTCCGGCCAGTAGCCCGATGGAGCCCTGCACCTGGATATCCGGATACAGACCGGCGGTTTCCACGCCTATTTGCGCGGTCTCAGCCGCCAGGGTGCGTTCGGCCGCGGCAATATCGGCGCGCCGGGCCATCAAGCCGGCCGGGTCACCGACTTGCAGGGTGCGCAGGCTCAAAGACTCACGACCGGGCCTGGCCTGCGGTGGCTTGAACCCTTGCGGCACCTGCCCCAGCAGCACCGCCAACGCGTTAGTGGAGGTTGCGCGACGCCGCTCAAGGTCGGGCGCTACCGCTTCGACATTGCGCAGCAAAGCCTCGGCACGTAACCGGTCGAACTCGGTGGCAGCGCCGACACTGAGCAGATGCTGCACCAGGCCCAGGCTGTCGCGCTGGCTCTGGCTGATGTCAGCGACCACCGCTTGTTCGGCTTCGATTCCTTGCAGTTCGAACCAGGTGGCGGCAACGGTGGCCGCGACGCTCGCCTGCACACTGCGCAGCAGCGCCTGGCGTGACCCGGCCTGGGCCTGCGCGACCTCGACCGAGCGTCGCACGCGGCCAAACAGGTCGATTTCCCAGGCCGCATCCAGGGCCGCACGGGTGGTTTCAATGGAGCGCTGCTCGCCGTATGGCGTCTCGACCTCACTGCGCCGTCGGTGCTCATAACCGAGGGCGGCACCGCCGCTGGGCAAGAACCCTTGGCGGCTTTCGCGCAGCATCGCCTTGGCTTCGTCCAGGCGCGCGGCGGCGATGCCGATATCGTGGTTGGCCGCCAACGCCTGCCGGATCAACTGGCTGAGTGCCGGCTCGTCGAACACCTGCCACCACTGCGCCTCGACCTCGGAGGTACCGAGACCGGCGACGGGCGCACCGAAGCTCGCCGGGCGCTGCGCGGCAGGCAACACAGGGGCGGAATAATCAGGCCCCACCGAGACGCAGCCGGCCATCATCAGCAACGGCAACAGAAACGCTGGATAAGACAGTCTCATGATGCACGCTCCTCCAACTGCAACTTCGGACTCGAACCCTGACGCTCCACGCGCAGCGCCAGGCTGCGCATCACCACGTAGAACACCGGGGTGAGGAACAGCCCGAACAGCGTCACCCCGAGCATGCCGGCAAACACCGCGACCCCCATGGCATGGCGCATCTCGGCCCCGGCACCGCTGGCAAATACCAGCGGCACCACACCGGCGATGAACGCCAGTGAGGTCATCAGGATCGGCCGCAAGCGCAGTTGGCAGGCGTGGATAACCGCCTCCAACGGGCTTGCGCCCTCGGCTTCGAGACTGCGGGCAAACTCGACAATCAGGATGGCGTTCTTCGCCGCCAGCCCGACCAGTACCACCAGCCCGATCTGCACGAACACGTTGTTGTCGCCATCCACCAGCCATACGCCGATGATCGCGCTGAGCAGGCACATGGGCACAATCAGCAAGACCGCCAGCGGCAGCAGCCAGCTGTTGTACTGCGCCGCGAGGATCAGATAAGCGAGCAACACACACAGCGGGAAAATAAACAGCGCCGATGACCCGGCGAGCTTTTGCTGGTAGGTCAAGTCCGTCCATTCATAGGTCACACCTTCGGGCAGCACCTCCTGCGCCAGGCGCTCCATCAGCGCCACGGCCTGGCCTGAGCTGACGCCCGGCATCGCCCCGCCGGAGATATCCGCCGAGGGGTAACCGTTGTAGTGAATCACACGATCAGGGCCGGAACCCGGGGTGACGGTGACAAACGCCGACAACGGCAGCATGTCCCCGGCCGCATTGCGCACTTGCAGGCGGCCAATGGCTTCGGCCTGCATGCGGTGGTCCGCATCGGCCTGGGCGGTGACCTTGTAGGTGCGGCCGAAACGGTTGAAGTCGTTGACATACAGCGAACCGAGGTAGACCTGCAGTGACTCGAACACATCCGCCAGCCGCACACCCTGGCTCTTGACCTGGGTGCGATCGATATCGACATTCAGCTGCGGCGCGTTGACGTCCAGGCTGGTCATCAAGCCGGCGACCTGGCCCGACTCGGTGGCTTTGGTCATCAGCACCTGGGTCTGCTGCACCAACGCCTCAAGCCCTACTCCGCCACGGTCCTCGACCTGCAGCTTGAAACCACCGGTGACGCCAAGGCCAGGCACCGGTGGCGGCGGGAACACGCCGAGGAAACCGTCGGGAATGCTCGCGAACTTGGCTTGCAGGCGCCCGGCGATGGCGACCGCGGCCATGTCCGGCGAGGTTCGCTCCTTGAACGGATCGAGCATCACGAACATCACCGCCGCATTCGGTACGTTGACGAAGCCGTTGACCGACAGTCCCGGGAACGCCACCACGCTTTCCACTCCCGGTTCGTCCAGGGCGATTTTCGACATTTGCCGCACCACCGCATCGGTACGATCCAGCGAGGCCGAGTTGGGCAATTGGGCAATGCCGACCAGGTAGTATTTGTCTTGCATCGGCACAAAACCCGCCGGCACAGCGTTGAAGCCGAACCAGGTCAGCGCGAGTAATCCGCAATAGGCAACCAGCGCCACGCCACGACGACCGACAACCTTGCGCACTGTGTTGCCGTACGCCTGCGGCGCCCGCTGGAACGGCCGGCCCAACAGCTCCAGCAGGTGCGCGGCACGACCGCGCAGGCTGCGCGGATCATGCACCACGGCGGCACCTCGTGGGCGCAGCAACAGGCCGGCCAGCGCCGGGCTGAGAGTCAACGAGTTGATCGCCGAGAGGATCGTCGAAATTGCGATGGTCAGCGCAAATTGCCGGTAGAACTCACCTTGCAATCCACTGAGGAACGCCGTGGGGATGAACACTGCAGCCAGCACCGAGGTAATCGCAATGATGGGGCCGGTGACCTCGCCCATCGCACGCCGCGCAGCTTGCGTGGGCTCCTCGCCGTTTTCGATATGCCGCTCGACGTTCTCGACCACCACGATGGCATCGTCGACCACAATGCCGATCGACAACACCAGGCCGAACAACGATAAGGTATTCAGGGAGAAGCCCATCAGGTGCATGACCGCGAAGGTGCCGATGATCGATACCGGCACGGCCATCAATGGGATCAGCGACGCGCGCCAGTTACGCAGGAACACCACCACCACGATGACCACCAGCAGGATCGCTTCCATCAGGGTGATCGCGACTGACTCCAGCGAAGCGCGCACAAACACCGTCGGGTCATAGGCAATCCGCGACTCCAGCCCTTCCGGGAAGTTGGCCTGCAGGCGCTGCATGGTATCGCGCACCGCCTGGGCCACATCGAGGGCGTTGGCCCCCGGGCTCTGGATGATCTGCAAGGCCACCGCCGGCTCGCCGTCCAACAGGCTGCGCAGCGCGTAGGCGTCGGCACCCATTTCGATACGGGCCACATCACGCAGGCGCGTAACCTGGCCGTTATCGCCGGTGCGGATGATGATGTCGCCAAATTGCTCTTCATCCGTCAGCCGCCCGAGGGTATTGACCGTGACTTGGAAGGCCGCGCTGGAATCCGGTGCCTGGCCGACGGAGCCGGCCGCCACTTGCACGTTCTGCTCGCGTACCGCGGCAATCACATCGCCGGCAGTCAAGCCACGGGCGGCGATCAGGTCCGGGTCGAGCCACAAGCGCATGCTGTATTCGCCCGCGCCCCATACCAGCACGTCGTTGATCCCCGGCAGGCGCGACAGCTCGTCACGCACCTGGAGATAGGCATAGTTGGAAATGTACAGCGGGTCATAACGTTTGTCGGGGGACAGCAGGTGAACCACCATGAGGATGTCCGGCGAGGTCTTTTGCGTGACCACGCCGAGGCGCTGCACCTCCTCGGGCAAGCGCGGCAAGGCCCGCGACACACGGTTCTGCACCTGGATCTGCGCCATATCGGCGTTGGTGCCCTGGGCGAAGGTCGCGGTCAGGATCATGCGGCCGTCGGTGGCCGACTGCGAGGTCATGTACAGCATGCCCTCGACCCCGGTGATCACCTGTTCCAATGGCGCCGCCACCGTCTCGGCGATCACCTGCGGGTTGGCCCCGGGATAGGACGCGGTGACCTGCACCGTGGGCGGCGTGACCGCGGGGTATTCGCTCAGCGGCAGATGAAAGAAGGCCACGATGCCGCCGATCATCATCAACACCGATAGGACAATGGCGAAGATCGGCCGATCAATGAAAAAGCGTGGGAAGCTCATTGCACGCCCCCCACGGTCAGCGGCGCCTCAAGCGGCTTGCCCTCGATGCTGGCGGCCAGTGGCGTCACCTGCATGCCGGGGCGCACCAGGCCCTTGACGACAATACGCTCGCCCGGTTGCAGGCCCTGTTCGATCACGCGCAGGCCGTCGGCCACGGGGCCCAGTTCGACCGGGCGGTATTCGGTCTTGTCGCCCTCACCGACCACCAGCACATAGCGGCGGCCCTGGTCGGTGCCGATGGAATGGTCGGCGATCAACACGCGCGGTTGGGCGGTGCCGGTGTCCAGCTTGACCTTGGCAAACAGCCCGGGAGTCAGGCGCCCATCCGGGTTGTCAACCACCGCACGCACGCGCACGGTGCCGGTCTTGCGGTCGGCCGCATTGGCCAGGAAGTCCACCCGCCCGGCCCGTGCATAGGTCGTATCGTTGAGCATGGCCACCCTGACCTTGGCGGCTTTTTCGCCCTTGGACCCGGCATGGTCCCGCGTCGCGGCAAGCGAATGCAGATACGTGCGCTCGTCGACATCGAAATACACATGCAACGGGTCAATGGAGACGATAGTCGTCAACGCCGTCACCCCTTGCGTCACGTAGTTGCCTTCGGTAACGAGGGCACGGTCGATACGGCCGCTGATGGGCGCGGCGACACGGGTATAGCTCAGGTCCAGTTGTGCCGCATCCAGTGCTGCCCTCGCCGCTTCGACCTGGGCCCTGCCTGCATTCAACGCAGCAATGGCGGTATCAAGACGATCACGCGCCACCACCTTCTTGGCGAACAGTTGCTCGGCTCGCCCATGCTCGGCCTGGGCCAGCACCGCATTGGCCTCGGCCTCGCGCAAACGTGCCTTGGCCGCATTCAACGCCGCCTGGAACACCCGCGGGTCAATCACAAACAATGGGCTGCCCTTGGTCACGAACTGGCCCTCGGGCACGCTGACACTTTGCAGATAGCCGCTGACACGCGGGCGCAGTTCCACCTGATCAATGGCGGTCAACGAACCGGTGTATTCGACAAACGGTGTCACCGCTCGCGCAACCACCTCGGCCACCGGCACACTGGGCGGCTTGGCGGCCGCAGCCGGCGGCGCGTTGTCTGTGCATCCGCCCAGCGTCAACACCACGGCCATTGCCCCGGTGATCAGGCTTATTGGTTTGGCGTACATCGTTCACCCTCCTTGGAATTTTCAAGACAAATCGACACTGAAGGTTTTTATCGGGCTTGCCACATTGGGAAGGTCAAGCGCTATAAAACCGACAGGTGTGTTTTTGTCTGGAGGGTGTTTGGAGCGTGGGCTGGGTGTGCAGTTTGGGAGATCTCGGCCTTTAGGCGCTTTGTTGTGGAAGGAGGCGGTGCGACGATTCGACTTGCCCTCGATGAGCATGGGTATCTACACAACTCTGACGTGCGACCGTCAGTAACCACGATGCGAAGCGAGCCGCTCTTGATCTTGCTCTGCTTTTGATCTCAGGCGCCCCGTCAAACCACGCTGGCCGGAATTCGACAGGGATTTGGGGGGTAAACCGGCAGGGATGCCGGTTTAGCCGCCCCGCGCCATGGATGGCGCGTGGCGGCGGCCCCCCAAATCCATGGCGGATTACGGGCACACCGAGCCTGGGCGAGGTGCCGAGTGGTGGGGCAAGAGCGTTTTGGTTACTTTTGCCTGGGCCGGCATTCCGGCTTTTCAAAAGTGACCCGCCGTAAGGGCGGAACCAATGGCGGCCGTCACCCAAACAATGGACATGTACTCGATCCAACCGAACATCCTGGTCGGCTGTGAGGCCGCCATCGGGAGCAAGCCCCCTCCCACATTTGGACCGAGACCGTCAGTTAGATACTGGTCGGCTGTGAGGCCGCCATCGGGGCAAGCCCCCTCCCACATGGGCCGGCGGCGTACCAGAAGTTGTGTAGATACCCATGCTCAGCGGGGGCAAGTCGAATCGTCGCACCACCGACATTGGAGCTGAGACGATCAGGTCCAGGCCACCACCAACAACCCGGCACCCAACACCAGGCACAGCGGCGAGTAGACGTACGTATCCAGGCGCGCAAACCGGGAGCCGCCGACCTTCTTGAAAAAACCCACCAGCTCCGAATCCCCTATCGCCCGGGCAAAGAACAGCACCGCAATCGCACTGATGCCCCACTGCAACGCCCCATGGGACACCGGCGTGAAATACAACCCGGCGCGCAGGCAAACGAGCAAGGCAATTGCCACCAACCCCATAGCGACCAGAAAGGTGCCCAGCGCCGAGGGCTTGAACGCCGGTCGCGGCCCGCTGGCAAATTCGCCGGGCAGTTGCGGAATCGCCGCCAGGCTGCCGAATTTGCCGCCAGCGGCCCAGTAAAGATGCAGCATGCTGATAAAGGTAAAAACCCCGACAATCCATCGCGCAATGACAAAACTCATGGCGGACGCTCCCGAAAAATGTGGGAATCAGGATAGTCGCCCTGAGATTTTTTGCAGGCATTTCGTCGGTAGCTGATGGTAAAGTGCCGCCCCATGAAACTCGCCCGTGCCGACCGCTCGCTCATTGCCTGGATGCTTTACTGCTGCGTCCTGTTCAATGTGTTCGCCTGCAGTATTGGCCATGGGCAGATGGTGGGCATGCAGCTCAACGGCATCAGCGGCCAGTTCTGCACCGTGGATCCGCGTACCCAGGCGCCCCTGCAAAACAATTCTACGGATGAGAACCTGCCAACGCTGTCGAAGGCGTTCGGTTGCCCGTTGTGTTCGACCGGCGGCATGGGCCCCGCGCTCAACAGCCACCTGAACGTGACGGTTTTGCCACAACCCCACGCGCCGCCTGCGGCGGTCGTGCTCGCCGCTGACATTCCTGCCCGCTTCACCTGGCCCACCGCTAACCCGCGCGCGCCACCTGCCCTCGCCTGATCCCTGCGCTTTCTGATCTGCATTGCCGACCGTTTCCGTGAGGAAGAACGGGCGGCCGTGCGTGTGTTTTCAAGCCAAGTTTTCAGGATTCAACCATGAAACATCTACCCCTGCTGGCAGGCCTGTTCGGCTGCCTGCCTGTCTGCGCCCCGGCCCTTGAGCTGGCACCGACCACCATTGAAGGCGAGCAAAGCGTTGAGCCCGGGCTGGCCCTGGACCAATCCAGCGGTATGGCCTCGCGGCTGGGACTGAGCGTGCGGGAAACCCCGGCCTCGGTGGCCATCGCTAATCGCAACGATATCGAGCGCCATGGCGCCAAGACCTTCCGCGATGCGGCCAATACCCTGCCCGGCGTCAATGCCAGCGCGCCGCCCGGGTTTGGCGGGTTTGTCTCGTACCGAGGGTTTACCAGCAGCCAGATTACCCAGATGTTCAACGGTATCAATGTCGCCACGGGCCTGGCGCGGCCAGTGGATGCGTGGATCTATGACCGTGTCGAGCTGGTGGGTGGACCTTCCTCCTTGATCAACGGCGCAGGCTCCGTGGGCGGCTCGCTGAACTACGTGACCAAGCTGGCGAGCCGTGAGGAACAGGCTGTCGAAGGCCAGTTGACCTATGGCAGCTACGACACCGCGGGCATGGCGTTCGGCCTCAACCATGCGCTGACCGATCCTGGTGCCGAGGTGCAGCACTACGCACGCCTGGACGTGAGCCGCAACACCAACCACAGCTATATCGACCGCGATCAACGAGATGCCTGGAGTTTGGCATTTTCGCTGCTCAGCGACTTGACCCCCGACCTGTCCCACACCCTGGCCCTGGAATATCAGGACGAGCATGAAGACAGCCCCTATTGGGGCACGCCGGTGCTCAACCCCAAGGTCGGCGAACTTAAGATCGACAAGCACAATCGCTTCAACAATTACAACGTCGCCGACGGTCGTTACGAACAGCGCACGATCTGGGCACGGTCGATCATCGACTACCGGATAAACGACAGCACCACACTGAAAAACACCCTCTATCACCTCGACAGCCAGCGCGACTACCGCAACCTGGAGACCTACCAGTACAACGCCGATAACAGCGCGGTGAACCGCTCGACCGCCTATCAGGTGCGGCATCAGGGCCAACAGAACGGCAACCAGCTCGAACTGCGTCATGACAACAGGATTTTCGGCCTCTCCACCACCTGGTCCGGCGGTTTTGAGTACAAGGTCAACAGCACCACCAACAGCCCCTTGAACGTGCCGGGAAAAAGTACCGTGGACCCGAACAACTATGACCCGGGACACTTCTATGACATCCCCGGCACCCGCCCGGGTTTCGTCAAGGACAAGACCAACCAGGTGACCACCAAGGCACTGTTCGTGGAAAACCGCCTGGGGCTGACGGATAAGCTCTCGCTGCTGACCGGCCTGCGATATGACGCCATCGACATGGACGTGACCAACCACCGCACGGTCACCGCCACTAACCCACGGCACTTCAAGCGCAGCTGGGAACCGCTGACGGGGCGTGTGGGCCTGACTTATCAATTCATCCCGTCGGCCAATGTTTACGTGCAATACAGCACCGCCGTAGAACAGCCCAATACCACTACCCAGGTGTTCGATGTGTCCACCGGCAAGCAATGGGAGATCGGCAGCAAGTTCGACTACCTGGACGGTCGCGGTTCCGCCACGGTCGCGGCCTACAAGATCGAACGCAAAGACTTTGCCGTCACCGACCCGCTGGATCCGACCAACAGCATCCCGGTGGGCGCGCAGTCGTCCAAGGGCATCGAATTGGCCAGCTCACTGCGTATCACGCCAAGGTTGCTGGCTGAAGGCAACTTCGCCTGGGTCGACGCCGAGTACGATGAATTCAATGAGAAAATGGCCAGTGGCGCAGTGGTGTCACGCAAGGGCAATACGCCGACCAACGTGCCCAGGCGCGTGGGCAACCTGTGGTTGACCTATGATTTTTCCGAGGATTGGCAAGGGGGTGTGGATGCGCGGTATGTCGCCCAGGTGTATGCGGACAATGCCAACACCCAGGCGGTACCGGCCTACACGCTGTTCGGCACCTTCCTGCGCTACAAGCTGGACGCCCACACCTCGGTGACCGGGCGCGTGCGCAACTTGACCAATGAGGTGTATGCCGAGTTTGCCCATGTATCGCCGGCGTATTACCTGGGGTCGCCGAGAACGTTTGAGGTAGCGGTGCAAACCAAGTTCTGAGCCTGAAATGCAGCCAACTGTGGGAGGGGGCTTGCTCCCGATAGCGGTGGTTCAGTCAATGCATATGCAAGCTGATACACCGCTATCGGGAGCAAGCCCCCTCCCACATCAAGACTATCGGTTACTTGAGACTCGCCTCAACCTTCTGCGCTACATCTTGCGTCAACCACGCCTTCCACACCTCAGGATGCTCCTTGAGGAACACCTGGGCCACTTCCCGTGGTGCCGTGTGGTTTTCGCTCATCTTCGCCAGGGCTTTGTTAAGCGGTTCAATGGGAAACTCGACCTTCTCGAAGAACTGGGCAATCTGCGGATGTTCCTGCTGGAACGGCGTCGATACGCCAATGCTCAATTTGGATGCCAACGAGCGCGTGGGCTTGGGATCAGGGTTGTCCGCGTCGGTCAGGGTCTTCCACGCATCGGCATCGAACGGCGGTTCTTCCAGCTGGATCAATTTATAACGCCCCATCAATGGGGTGGGTGACCAGTAATAGAACAGCACTGGCTTGCCCCGGCGGATCGAAGACGCAATTTCCGCATCCAACGCCGCGCCCGAACCGCTGCGGAAGTTCACGTAGCTATCGTCGAGGCCATAGGCCTTGAGCTTCTGCTTGTTGACCACTTCGGAGGTCCAGCCGATGGGGCTGTTAAGAAAGCGACCTTTGCCTGGTGATTCCGGATCTTTGAACACATCCTTGTAGCGCGCCAGGTCCTTGACACTTTTCAGGTCCGGAGCCAGCGGCTTGAGGTTTTTCGATGGGTCACCCTTGACCACGTACTCCGGCACCCACCAGCCCTCGGTGGCGCCTTTGACTGTATCTCCAAGGCCTACCACTTTGCCTTCGGCTTCGGCCTTGACCCACACCGGACTGCGGCCAGCCCATTCCTCGCCAATCACCTGGATATCATTCTTGGCCAGGGCGGTTTCCAGGGTGATGGTGGTACCAGGCAAAGTGTCGGTAGGCAGGTCATAACCCTTCTCGACGATAAAGCGCAGTACTTCAGTGATCAAGCTGCCGCTTTCCCAGTTCAGGTCGGCAAAATGCACCGGTGCCTGGGCAGCCGAGACCGGCAATGACAAGCTCAAGGCCGTCAAGGACGCTGCCAACAGTGATTTCAATCCCTTCATGCGTTGCACCTCGCGTCTTCACAGTCATGGCGAACGGCTTTGCCGCCAATGCGCGAAGCCTCTGAATAGTTAAGTCAACGCAACTGTAGTAGAGGTTCCGGAACAGATCGGTACACGAAGTGTTTATCGGTTATTCGCTGGCCTTGAAGGTAACCAGCTCGCCCTTGCGCCATTTGGCGGCCTTGCCGGTCACGGCTTTCAAAGTCTTGGTCAGGCCTTCCTGCAATTGTTCATGGGCGGCAAATACCAGCATCACGCTGTGGCCTTCCTTGAACACAATGCCCTGGCCCTCGGCCGACGAAACAAAGGCGTAATCACCCAACCCATACACGGTCAACTTGATATCGCGAAACTTGAGTTCGAACTTGCCACCTTCGCGGCTGGGTAACACCGCCGCACGGAAATGGTCGCCCACCTTGAGTTCCAGGCGTGGCTTGTCATCCACGACCAGCGCCGTTTCGGTATCGATCTCGGCGATATAGATACCTTCTGGGGTTTGCTCGGTGACGTAGACAAACCGCGATTGAAACTGCTTGACCAACTTTGCGCGCAAATCACCCAGCACGAATAACGCGTGCATATCCAGATTACTGACTGCCAAGGAAACGTCCCCACATCAAAAAAGCGCTGGCCGCTGAAGCGGGCAACACAAAAAACGGCCGTTACGGCACGATCACCCATTCGTTAAAAACTGAAGATAACCTACAAGGCTGGTACATACAGCCGCGGTGGACCTCAATCAAGGTCATCCGGTAGCACAGCAAATCACAGGTTTAGCGACCCGAGAATACAAGTCGAGCAACTTCAGAGAATAACCCAATCGAAAATGCAGTTTTCCGACGCCCAAAGCAAAAAAATAACCGCGCATGGAACCAGTCGCGAACTGCCGACGACAATACTAAAACAGCAACCCAGGTTAAACCACCCGAAACGCCACTGACAGGCCAACAAGATCGACAGGAGCTGAGCATGCAACGACGTCAACACGATGCTGCGTCTTTCCACAAGCGTTCATCATGGTCAGAAGAACGCCAATATTACTGCCTGCATAACCCTCAGGGGTACTCCAACTCGGTCATTTATCAAGTTGTACCGGCCGGGAAGAACTTTTTCCACATCCTTGAAGTACCCAGTGGCCGGATCAAGGGGTTTCGCACCGATCATAACAAGGCCTGCGAACTGGCCAAGACCCTGGAAGCCAAGTTGCAAGCCCTGTGTGACACACTCGTTTCGTCACCTGGATGACTTTACCGCGCCGTCGCCCTTCAACAACTGCCATACTGGCCCGTCCATTGAAGTTTGCCCCCTGCGGGTCAGGTTTCATCAGTGCAGTTACCTTGAAGGGAAGGCTATACGTGACGGAATTTGATATTGGCGAATTTTTTATCCATGGCGATGCCAGGGAAGTAGACGGAGAGTTTCAAGCAGTTATCGTAATGCGTGCCAAACCACCCTTGACCACCGTCACTACGCATCAGGTAGAGAAGGACCGCTGGTTCAAAACCGTGGACGCCGCCGCCAGCGCCGCGAAGGATGCCGCCAAGGCGCTCAAGGCAGCCGTGGATTCAGGGGCGCTCACCTCCTGACAATCTGATAGAACTCTGCCGCGCCCCAAGCCTCCCATGCATACACACCTGAACTGCATGGAGTACGACATGGACACCACCACCCCCACGCTCGAAACCTTGTTCGATCAACTGGGCCTGGACTCGAGCCAGGAAGCCATCGAGCGCTTTACCGCCGAGCATCGCCTGCCGGATGATGTCAAACTCATCGACGCGCCGTTCTGGAGCGAACAACAGGCGAGTTTCCTCAAGGAACAATTGCATGTAGATGCCGAATGGGCGCCTGCGGTGGACGACCTCAACGCACTGTTGCACGAATCGCCCAAGGAATAATTCAATGCAGGCTGTCTGACTGTTCCATGCGCAACAGCGCTTGCCATGCAGTCCTGCACTCCTCGGCCTCATCGCGGCTGGCGAAGGCGGTACCGCGCTGCTCACCATTGAGCAATACCACCCAGCAAGCTCTCTGGCCCAGAGCACGCAAGGTCTCAGGTACGCCACTGCCGATCATCACGGCCACATCGACTTTGTTTTGCATGGAGCTTCTCCGCAGCATTAGTTAGCTTGCTAACAATGTTGGCCATGCTACGGTTTTATTCCAGTTGGAAAAAGCTATCTTCGGAATAGCTTCATTGCATAAACAGCAACAATCTACGCGCTGGACGCGGCCGGATGCTCTCGCGATGCTGTTGCAGGCGGGGCGGCCGGCTCACTGGCAGGCGCCCCCCTCACCCGTGTCAGGCTTGACGCTGGTGCTTGTCGATCTGCTCGTGGCGCTCTTGCGCTTCGATGCAGTACTTGGTGGTAGGGCTGATCAGCAGACGCTTGAGGCCGATAGGCTCGCCGCTGTCATCGCACCAGCCAAAGGAATCTTCCTTGATACGCTCCAAGGCGCGCTCAAGCTGCGGCAGCATGCGCTGGTCGCGATCGATGGCATTTACCAGCCAGGTGCGCTCTTCTTCCACGGAAGCGGCGTCAGCCGGGTCGGCCGGGGTGTCCAGGCTTTCAATGGCGATGCGGTTCTGTTCAATGCGCTCGTGGTGTTCCACTTTCATGTCTTGCAGCAACTTCTCGAAAAAAGCGTGCTGTTCGGCATTCATGTAGTCATCCGCCGGCATGGCCAGCAACTTTTCCTTTGTCATTGATTTCTCTATAAAAAATACGTGCATTAAGGCGAATAAGGGAGCGTTCCGGCAGGCCTCTGCAGGTCTCGGAAGGGCGCCGTCCATTTCAAGCGCCACCCGGCACTCAATTTACGAGGGGCGGCAGTCTAAGGCCGACTTGAGGGCGCAGCAACTGAAAAGACAGGCATTTTTTCCCAATTAACCCCCAAAGGCACCAGGACGGGCTTGGCGAACGGTCATCGGAGTGCGTTTATAGCAAGAAATTCAAGTTTGTGGAGCTATATAGAAGACAAACGGTTGAAAGTGGCTGCTCCCGGACTAAATGTGGGAGGGGGCTTGCTCCCGATAGCGGAGTATCAGCTTGCATATGCATTGACTGAACCCGCGCTATCGGGAGCAAGCCCCCTCCCACATTTGATCTGATTCGTCCCTTGGATTCACTCAGCGCTTGAGCTTGCGCTTGTTGCGGTACTGGTCGATCACCACCGCCACCACGATGATCAGGCCCTTGATGATGTCCTGGATATACGCATCCACGCCGACGAAGGTAAATCCACTGGCCATCACGCCGAGGATCAGCGCGCCGATCACGGTGCCGGTGATGCGCCCGACCCCGCCCGCCAGGCTGGTGCCGCCGATCACCGCTGCGGCGATCGCATCCAGCTCATAGGACATGCCCATGCCCGCCTGGCCGGTAGCCGCACGTGCCGAAGCCACCACGCCGGCCAGGCCCGCCAGCAGGCCCGCGATGCTGTAGACGATGATCAAGTGGCGCTTGACGTTGATCCCTGAGGTGCGTGCCGCCTGCATGTTGCCGCCGATGGCGTAGGTGTACTTGCCGTACTTGGTGTAGCGCAGGGCGATATGGAAGATCACTGCCACCACCAGGAAGATAATCACCGGCATCGCGCCATGGCCGATAGCAGTGTAGGAATCCGAGAGCATGCTCACCGGCTGGCCTTCGGTGTAATAACGCGCCAGGCCACGGGCCGAGACCATCATGCCCAGGGTTGCGATAAACGGCGGGATGCCGGTAACCGCGATGATGCTGCCGTTGATTGCCCCGGCCAGCAGCCCCACGCCCAAGCCCATCGCCACCGGGATCCACACCGGCAAATCGGTGAGGGACGGAAACACCGCCCGGGAAAAATCGGAGGTCTGCGCCAGGCTCGCGGCGATCATTGCTGACAAGGCCAGTACCGAGCCGGAAGACAGGTCGATCCCCGTGGTGATGATCACCTGGGTCACACCGATGGCCAGCAGGCCGATGATCGACACTTGCAGGATCATCAGCACCAGGCGCTGGGAGTTCATCAAGAAGCTCTGGTCGCGCACGATCCAGCCAAACAGTTCAAACACCAGGCCGATGCCGATCAGCACCAGGAAGATGCTCAGCTCGGTAGGCATGCGTCGACGGTTCTTGACCGGTGCCGTCGCCGGCTTGTTGTCTGTTATTGCGTTCATAACCCATCACCTTCTTATTCTGTAGATCAGTGGACCGCGGTCATACCGGAAGCCAGCTGCATGACTTTTTCCTGGGTGGCCTCAGCGCGATCCAGGGTGCCCATCAGCTCGCCTTCGTGCATCACCATCACCCGGTCACTCATGCCGAGTACTTCGGGCAGTTCGGAGGAAATCATGATCACCGCCATACCTTCGCTGGCGAGGAAAGCGATCAAGCGATAGATCTCGGCCTTGGCGCCCACATCGATGCCGCGGGTCGGCTCATCGAGGATCAGCAGACGTGGGTTGGTCATCAGCCAGCGCGCCAGCAAGGCCTTTTGCTGGTTGCCGCCGGACAAGGTGTCGATGCATTGCTCCAGGGACGGGGTTTTCACCCGCAGCTTCTTGCACATGTCTTCACACAACACACGCAGGGCTTTCTGCTGGATGAAGCCGTTGCCCGAATAGTGCGGCAACACCGCCATTTCCATGTTCTCCAGTACCGACAGGCACGGGAACAGGCCACTGAGCTTGCGGTCCTCGGTCAACAGCGCAAAGCCTTTCTCGATGGCCATGTGCGGGTCGGTAATACGCACCGCCTGGCCGTCAAGGGTGATTTGCCCACTGGTGCTTGGGGTGATGCCAAAAATGGTTTCTGCCACATTGGTGCGTCCGGAGCCCATCAGCCCGGCGATGCCGAGGATTTCCCCGGCGTGCAGGTCGAACGATACATCCTTGAACACGCCGTCCAGGCTCAGGTCGCGCACCGACAGCAGCAGCTCACCAATGGGCGTCTCGCGCACCGGGAACAACTGGCTCAACTCACGCCCTACCATCATTGAGATCAGGCTGTCGCTGTTCATGCTGTCGGCACGTTGCAAGCCGATGTACTGGCCGTCGCGAAACACCGCCACTTCATCGGCGATGGCGAACACTTCGTTCATCTTGTGCGTGATATAGACGATGCCTTTGCCCTGGGACTTGAGGTCGGCAATGATCGAAAACAGGTGGGCCACCTCTTTGTCGGTGATCGCCGAGGTGGGCTCATCCATGATCAGGATGTCGGAGTCATAGGACACTGCCTTGGCAATCTCGACCATCTGCCGCTCGGCGATGCTCAAGTTGCCGACCTGTTCTTCCGGGTCGAGGTTGATGCGCAGGCGCGCCAGCAACTCGGCGGTGCAGCGGTGCATTTCGCGGTGGTTGACCATGTGCAGGCTGTTGAGCTGCTCGCGGCCGATCCAGATGTTCTCGGCGATGCTCATGTGCGGCATCAGGTTGAGTTCCTGGTGGATCATCGCGATCCCGGCCTTCTGTGCCGCCAGCGGTGTTTCAAACACGATGGGCTTGCCGCGCAGGCGGATTTCCCCAGCGTCGGGCTGATAGATACCGGCGATGATTTTCATCAAGGTCGACTTGCCCGCGCCATTCTCGCCCATCAGCGCCAGCACCGTGCCAGGACGCACACGCAGTTGTACGTCGGCCAGGGCCACGACGCCGGGAAAGCCTTTGCTGATGTTGACGATTTCCAACAGGTAGGGTTCGTCCAGCGGCAACGGCTGGATACCGGGAGGCTGCGAAACAGCGGCATGAGCGAGCATAAGGCGGTACTCCATCAGCAGGGCGGGCACGACCGCCCTGCCGGTTCATTGTTGTGATGTCAGGGCTACTTGAACTGGGCGACGTTGTCCGGAGTAATCAGCTGGAACGGAATGATCACGTTCTGCTCGACCGGCTCGTTCCTGGCCATCTTGCGCGCCGCCTCCACCGAACCCACGGCCTGACCCTTGGCGTCCTGGAACGCGGAAGCGGCCATGTCGCCCTTGGTGATTGCATTCAAGCCGTCCGGCGTACCGTCGACACCCGCGATCAGCACGCTGCCCTTTTCCTTGCCGGCCGATCTCAGCGCCATGGATGCGCCAATGGCCATCTCATCGTTGTTGGCCAGCACTGCATTGAACTCGCGGCCCTGGGTCAGCCAGTCGTTGACCAGGGTCATGCCCTTGTCCCGCAGCCAGATACCGGTCTGTTCCTGTTCGATCTTGATGTCCGGGTACTTGGCGAGTACTTCCTTCACACCCTTGGTGCGGTTGGTGGTGGAGTTGTTCGCCAGGTCGCCGAGCAGGATCACGATCTTGCCCTTGCCACCGAGTTTCTCGGCGATGTACTGCATTTGCAGGCGACCGGCCTCAACGTCATCGGACGTCACCGCCACCACGTCCTTGGGCAGGTCTTTCTGGTCGGGCCGGCGGTTGACGAACACCAGCGGAATGCCCGCCTTGGTCGCGGCATTGATGATGTTCTTGGTCGAGGCGGTATCGACCGGGTTGACGATAATGGCGTCGACTTTCTGGCTGATGAAGTTCTCGACCTGGCTCAGTTGCTTGACCACATCGGCACGGGCATCTTCAAACTGCAGTTGTACACCATCGCCCTTGGGGTAGGACTTGGCTTGCTTGTCCATGTCTTCGCGCAGGTAGGTAAGGAAGGTGTCATCGAACGCGGACATCGTGACGCCCACCTTGAGATCGGCGGCGCCGGCAACACCACTGGCCAGCAGCATGGACAGGGCCAGCGCGGTAAAACGGATCGGGGTCTTCATGAACGGTCTGTCTCCACTTTTTTGTTGGTTTTTTTGGACGTTGCGTTGATCAGGCCTCGGCCGGCACTCGCACCACCGGCGCGCCCGGAATGCAGCAGAGCAGCGCGCCCTGGTTTTCGACGCACAGCACATTGAGGAAGGAGAAGTAGAACGGCCGGGCGCGGGGCAGGCCGCGAGGCGTTTGGGCGGGGCGTAAAACTCGCAGTACAGCGTTGACGATTTTCATCTGACGGTACCTGGTTGTTTTTGATCTTGTTTTTGTTGAGTCGCCCCAAATGTGTGCGGGACGGACTTTATGCAACCTGGAAAAGACTTTATTGGAAAATAATTTCCATATCAACCTGTTTTAGAATTTTATTCTATTTTTGTCGAAACCACCTGCTGGCGCTCGGCACTCAGGCGCGCGGCGTCCAATATACGGGTGGTTTCCAGCGCATCATAGGCGCTTACCGGCAGCGGCCCCTGGTCCTGCACGGCCGCTTGCAACTGCCGATAGAACTGGGTCCAGCAGCCCTTCTCCGACGGCACCCGCTCACGTTCCGGCCCCTGTTCGAACCAGCCCCAGCGTCGATGTTCCTCGGCCCCCCAATGCTCGCCTTCGGTCTTCGGCGATTTACCGGCCATCAACGCGTCTTCCTGGCCGTCCAAGCCTTCGACGGTGTAGCAACCCAAGCTGCCACTGACCCGAAAGCGTGGTGCCTGGCTGTTCTGCAAGGCGTTGCCCCATAGGTGTGAAATCACACCGCTGGCGTGGGTCAGGGAAACAAAAAAACCGTAATCCACGCTGGGGTGTTCAGGGGTGTAGTGCAGTTGGGCGAACACTCGATCCACCGGGCCGAACAGTTGCAGCGCCTGGTCCACCAGATGGCTGCCCAGGTCACGCAGCCATCCGCCGCCACTGGCATTGCCCACAGCATCCGGGCTGTAGCGCTCCACGCGGGATTCAAACCGGGTGATGCTGCCCAGGGCGCCGGCGTCGATAAGTTTGCGCAGGGTCAGGTAATCCGAGTCCCAGCGCCGGTTCTGGTAGACGCTGAGCAGCGAGCCCTGGCGCTCGGCGGCGGTGATCAAGGCTTGGGCTTGTTCGGCGTTGGCGGCAAAGGGTTTATCGCTGACCACGGTTACGCCGTGTTCGATGGCTTCCAGGACCAGTGCAGGGCGGCCTTTAAGGGTGGTGGAGATGACCAGGGCGTCGACGCCGGCCTCGACGATCTGGCCGATGGAGTCGAAGGCCTTCACGCCTGGAAGGTCGGTACTTAATTGCTGGCGGCGTTCGGCTGAGCGTGTGACGACGCCTACAAACGTCGCGCCTTGCAACGTTGCAATCAGCGGCGCATGAAAGAAGCGCCCTCCGTGGCCGTAGCCGACTAGTCCAATTCGCATGCATACACTCCTGACTTGAAGTGAAAACCAATCCAAATGTGGGAGGGGGCTTGCTCCCGATAGCGGTAGATCAGATACATACTGGGTGACTGACCCACCGCTATCGGGAGCAAGCCCCCTCCCACATTGACCAGGTTCCACCTGTGAGATTGGGATCAGCTGTAGAAGTGTGGGCGATCCGGCAAGCTGACTTTCACAATCTGCCCGCTGCCCTGGGCTTCAATGCAGGCATCCGCCGCCACCGCCGCCGCATACCCATCCCAGGCCGACGGCCCACCTAGCTTTCCAGCGCGCACGCTGTCTATGAACGCCTGCAACTCCACGTCATAGGCGCCGATAAAGCGGTCCTTCCAGTCCATCAGGATCGCGTTGGACAGCTTCGCACCACTGCGCAGTTGCACCTGGGACGGCTCCGGCAGCTTGGCGATACCGGTCTCCCCCACCACTTCGCACTGGATGTCGTAGCCATATTGGCAGTTCACAAACACTTCCACGTCGATACGCGTGCCCTTGGCGGTTTCCAGCAGTACGATCTGCGGGTCGCGCAGGTGGGCCATGGCCTTGCTGGTCTTGCGCGGGAACACTACCTGCACGGAAACGTAGTCGTCGTCGAGCAGCCAGCGCAACACATCCAGCTCATGAATCAGGGTGTCGGTGATCGCCATGCCGGTGTTGTAGTTCTCGCCCACCGTGGGGTTACGGTGCGCGCAGTGCAGCATCAGCGGCTCGCCGATCTGGCCGCTGTCGATCACCGCTTTCAAGGCACGATAGCCTTCGTCATACGGACGCATGAACCCCACTTGCACCAGGCGTTTGCCATGGGCGACTTCGGCTTCGACGATCTTGCGACAGCCTTCGGCAGTGACCGCCAGGGGCTTTTCACAGAACACCGGTTTGCCGGCGGCGATGGCGGCCAGTACGAAGTCTTCGTGGCTTGGGCCCCAGGACGTCACCAGTACCGCTTCGACCTGCGGCGAGCTGATCAGTGCATGGCCGTCCGGGTACACCTCTGCGTCCAGCTTCAAGTCCGCGACCACCTTGGCGGCCTGCTCAAGGTTGATGTCGGTGACCGCCACCACCTGGCTGTTGAGCAGGGTCTGGCTGCAACGACGTATATGGTCACGGCCGATGGCGCCTGTGCCGATTACACCTAACCGCAGTGAATTAGAAAGCAAAGACATGCAAACACTCCTCTTGTTATTAGTACTGCCGGGCTTTTGCCAGGTGTTCATTGAGTTTTTTCGCAGCGGCATTGGTGCGTTCGCTGGTGGACACCTGTGCCACGCCCACCCGCCACCACGACAGGTAGCCGTGAATCATGGTCTTGGGCAGCACCTTGATATCGATCAGGGTCGAGACGCTTTGCGTGCGCGCATCCGCCAGGGCCGCGTCGAGCTGCTCCACCGTGCTGACCTTGTAGGTCTTGCAGCCATAGGCCGCCGCACTCATGGCGAAGTCCACCGGCACCAGGCCACCGTCGAGCTTGCCGCTCTCGGGGTTGCGGTAGCGGAACTCGGTGCCGAAGCTGTCCATGCCATTGCCGATCTGCAGGTTGTTGATACAGCCGAAAGCCATGTTGTCGAGCAGCACCACGTTGATCTTGCGCCGCTCCTGGATCGAGGTGGCCAACTCCGAGTGCAGCATCATGTAGGAGCCATCACCGACCAGCGCATAGACCTCCTTGGTCGGCTCGGCCAGCTTCACACCAAGGGCCGCGTTGATCTCGTAGCCCATGCACGAATAGCCGTATTCGACGTGGTAGGTGTTGACGCCCTTGCTGCGCCAGGCCCGTTGCAAATCGCCGGGCAGACTGCCGGCGGCGGCGACGATGATCGCGTCGTCGGCCAGGCTCTGGTTGAGCACGCCAAGCACACGGCTTTGGGTCAGGCATGAGCCGGTCAGCTCGATAAATTCACGCAAGACTCCAGGGTCCAGGTGGTCGTTGACTTCGGGGACGAACCCATCGCCCTGGTATTCCACCTGATGCACACGGTCCACTTCGGCATCGAGTTGCGCCTTGGCGTCAGCGATTTGCTCCCCCCAGCCGGAACGGTAATCGCCCAGGGCATCAGCCAGCGCTTGAAGGGCGACCTTGGCATCCGCCAGCACTTGCACGCCGTCGAGTTTCAAGGCGTCGCACGGGCTGATATTGAGGTTGAGAAACTTCACCCCGGCGTGCTTGAACAGCGATTTGGATGAGGTGGTGAAGTCGGTATAGCGGGTGCCGATACCGATGATCAGGTCGGCTTCGGGCGCCAGCAGGTTGGCCGCCAGGCAGCCGGTTTCGCCGATGCCGCCGACGTTCAGCGGGTGGCTGGAAACCACTGCGCTCTTACCCGCCTGGGTTTCCGCGAAGGGAATCGCAAAGCGCTCGGCAAAGGCTTGCAGCGCGGCATTGGCCCCGGAGTATTTCACCCCGCCACCGCAAATGATCAGCGGCTTGCGCTTGCCGTGAAACGCGGCCAGCGCATCACCGATCATCGCCGCAGTGGCCGGGCGCCGGTCGATGCGGTGCACGCGTTTTTGCAGGAAGTAGTCGGGATAGTCCCAGGCTTCGGCCTGTACGTCCTGGGGCAAGGCCAGGGTCACCGCGCCGGTTTCCGCGGGATCTGTGAGCACGCGCATGGCCTGGATCGCGGCCGTCATCAATTGCTCGGGGCGGTTGATGCGGTCCCAGTATTTGCTCACGGAGCGAAACGCGTCGTTGGTGCTGATGCTCAGGTCGTGGAACTGCTCGATCTGCTGCAGCACCGGATCCGGCTGGCGGCTGGCGTAGACATCGCCGGGCAACAGCAACAACGGGATGCGGTTGGCCGTGGCGGTGGCTGCGGCGGTAAGCATATTCGCAGCGCCAGGCCCGACCGACGCCGTGCACGCATAGATCTTGCGTCGCAGGTGCTGCTTGGCAAAGCCGATGGCAGCATGGGCCATGCCCTGCTCGTTGCGGCCCTGGTGCACCACCAAGTCGCCGCTGTCCTGCTCCAGGGCCTGGCCGAGGCCCAATACATTGCCATGGCCGAAAATGGTGAATACGCCGGCAACAAACTTGCTCTGTACGCCGTCGACTTCGATGTATTGGTTATCCAGGAACTTCACCAGGGCCTGGGCCATGGTCAATCGTGTGGTGGTCATGACGCGCCCCTTATGGTTTTTGCAGGTGGGCGATGCTTGCCCCCAAGGCCTGCTGGATATCCGCCAACCCATGCACGCTTTCGGCAAACGGTTCGAACGACAGATAGCCGCTGTAACCGGTACTCAACAGGGTGTCGATCTGCGCCGCATTGCCGAGGATATCGCCCTCGCCTACCAGTACGCGGTGGCCGTCGCTGATCGCGTTGAGCGGCGCCTCGCGATCTTCCACCCCGGAGATATGTACCAGGCCGGTCAGTTCGGGAAAGAACTCATGCTCGCCGGCCAGGTGATGGTGGAAGGTGTCATGCACCACGCGGAACACATCCAGGCCACCGATGGACTTGATCGCCTCCACCGCCACGCGCTTGCGACGCAGGGCGGATACTTCAAAGCCCAGGGGTTCGACGAAACCGAGAATCCCGTACTCGCGCAGGATGGGCGCCAGTTCGCTCAAGGCGGTGCGCAAAGCGGCGGCGCGCTGCGCGTCGGTGCGCGTATCGCCGGGCTCATTGAACGGGCACATCACCAGACCCTGGGCACCGCATTCGCGGGCGTAGGTGGCAAGCTCCAACGCTTGGGCGCGACGCTCGTCGTTCCACACATCAAAGGGGTACAGCGCGTTGATCGACAGCACCGTAATACCCTGCGCCGCGCACAACTCACGCACGCGAGTGGCGGGCATGCCGTATTCGATTTCGCGGTTCTTGAGGTCGTTGCGGATCTCGATGGCATCACACTTGAGGGCCTTGGCCATCTGGATGAAATCCGCCAGGGCCAGGTCAGGCGCGACCATGCGGTTAAGGGCAAAACGTAGCGGCGACTTCATTGTTGTTGTTCTCCGTCCAAACCGTTTAAAGGTCCAGCAGCCAGCTGTGCTGCGGGTCGTTATGGAAATGCCAGGCGCGCTTGGGGCCGGCCATCACGTTGAGGTAATACGACTCGTAGCCGTATGGCACGCTGACCGGGTGGTAACCCTTGGGCACCACCACCAGGTCGCTGTTTTCCACGGCCATGGCCTGGTCGATGCTGCGGTCATCGGTGTACACGCGCTGGAATACAAAGCCCTGGGGCGGGTTGATCCGGTGGTAATAGGTCTCTTCCAGGAAGCTTTGGTGCGGCAGGTCGTCGGTGTCATGCTTGTGCGGCGGGTAGCTCGAGGAATGCCCCGACGGTGTGCGCACTTCCACCACCAGCAGCGAATGGGCCGGCTCGCTGTCGGGCAGGATGTCGCACACGTAGCGGGTGTTGGCGCCTTTGCCACGCACACTGCGCTTGCAGTCTTCGGGGCGAATCAGGCGCGGCTCGTAACCCTGCACACCGGGCGCGGCGCAGACTGCGATCTGCACGTCGCTCAAAGCGCTGACCCGGGCGTCGGTGCCGGGGGGCAGGTAGGCGGCGAAAGGTGACTTGTCTTCGAACACCGACTGACGATCACCGAGGTTCTGCCAATTGAAACCTTCACCTTCGATGTTTACCCGACCGCTGAGCAACACCAGGCACAACTCCTGATCGCCCGCGCTGACCGGCAGGCTTTCGCCCTGGCTCAGGCGGTAGGCGGCAAAGCCTACGTATTCCAGGCGCCCGGGCTCCAGGGCGACCATGGTTTGCCCGCGTTTGCTGCTTTTGACCAACAAGCTCATCACTCATGTCCTCTGGTTGAGAAGCGCACGCAAGGTGTCATAACCCTTTTTGGCGTAGATATAGCTGGGCGCCACGGCCGGGTCCTGCTCGGCTTCCACCACCAGCCAGCCCTCGTAGTTCGCCGCCAGCAGTACGTCCAGCAACGGTGCAAAATCGATGTCGCCATCGCCGGGCACGGTGAAAGTGCCGTTGACGATGCAATCGGGAAAGCTCCACATCTGGTTGCGCGCCAGTTGCACCACGGGTTTGCGCACATCCTTGAAATGCACGTGGCAGACCCGGTCGATATGCTTGCGCAACACCTCGATGGGTTCGCCGCCGCCCATGTAGCAGTGGCCCGAATCGAACAGCAGGCCGACTTCCGGCCCGGTGCGCTGCATCAGCTGGTCGATGTCTTCGGGGGACTCGACGTAGGCGCCCATATGGTGGTGGTACGCCAGGCGTACCCCCTGGGACAGGGTGAAGCGCGCCAGTTCGGTGAGTTTATCGGCATAGTCCTGCCAAGCCTGCTCACTATGGAAGCGCGGGCGTTCGATCAAACGAATGCGCGAGCCCTGGATCGAATCAGCCACTTCGCCATACACCAGCACCGAGGCGCCGTTGTGCCTGAGCAGTTCGACATGGCCGGCAATCGCCTCGATTTCTTCGGCCACGGAGCGACGGGCCAGGCGGCTGGAGTACCAGCCCGAGACTAGGGCCAGGTCATAGGGGCGCAACACGTCGCCGACACCCTTGGCATCCTTGGGGAATTTGCCGTTGAGTTCAAAACCTTCGTAGCCGATGTCCTTGCCTTCGTTCAGGGCTGTGCTCAGCGGAGTTTCACCGCCTAGGGCCGGGAGGTCGTCGTTACTCCAGGAGATCGGGTTGATGCCAATTCGGATTGCGGGCATGGCTGCACCTTTATTGTTTTAGCCTGAGATCACTGGGATCAGCCTGTGTGGGAGGGGGCTTGCTCCCGATGGCAGTGGGTCAGTTGATAAATTGGTACCTGATACACCGCTATCGGGAGCAAGCCCCCTCCCACATTTGATTACATTGCACCTTTAGAACTGTGATTAAGCTCTGGAACTGCGCCAGGCATTGATGAGTTGTTCGAAGGTAGCCTGTACCTGCTGGATCAAGGTCTCATCATTGATCTCCCCCGCCATCCACGCCCGGCTCGGCTCCTGGAAGATCGTGCGGCCTACGGCAAACCCACGGCAGGTGGTGCTCAGGCGTGCTTGCTGGAAACCATCGGCGAGGCATTCGGCGGACGCGTTCAGACCCAGCAGCACCACGCCCCGGCAGTACGGGTCACGCTCCTGGATCAGTTCGTCGAGTTTCTTCCAATCCTCGGCCGACTGCGCCTCGATCTTCCACCAGGCCGGGTAGATGCCCAGGTTGTACAGGCGCTTGAGGCTGCGATACAGCACATCTGGGTAAGTGGACGGGTGATCCTTGGGCGGGATGACTTCCAGCAGCAGCTCATGCCCGCTTACGATGGAGGCCTCGTACACCGCCTTGAGTTGCGCTTCCTGCTCCAGGCGCAGCATCGGTTCGTCATCGGGATGAAATTGCACCAGGCACTTGATGATCTGTTCCTGGGGCCAGGCAATCAGGTTGCTGCCCACCGAGCGGCCGTGTTCGAACGCCAGAGGCCGCGAGTTCTGCACTTCCACCGGGCGTGCGATCCACCAGCCGCGACCGCTGGCGGCGTTGAGGGCATCCTGGCCGAAACGTTGGTCGGCGAGCAGTCCAACGTCGGCCTCGATGCCCTGCTCGCTGAGTTTGCGCTCCACACGTTCGATGGCCTGGATAAACAGCTGCTTGATCGCGCTGATGCGCGCCGGTTCCTGGCCGCCCTTTTGCGCCAGGTCCACCAGTTGCCAGCGGTGGTCGAAGGCAAACACGAACAATTGCTTCCAGGCCTTGCGCGGCACCGTTACGCGGTGCAGGCGTTGCAGGGTCACGTCCTGGTCCGGGCGGGTAATGGGCACCGGGCTGCTGAACAGGTACTCGAGTTCGGCGGGTGTCGGCATGGCCGGTGCACAGGCATGGCGCGAAACCACCAGGCCACCGCAGGCATTGGCCAATTGGCTGCAACGTTCATCGCTGGCGTCATTGATCCAGCCGCTGAGAAAGCCCGACATAAAGGCATCGCCGGCCCCCAGCACATTGAGCACTTCCACGCGCACGCCGGGGTAGATCGCCCCGTCTTCCAGCCGCGCAGGAATCGCGCCGTGGATGACCGTACAACCCTGGGGACCCAGCTTGACCACCAGGGCCGCAGGCGTCAGTTCGCGTACCGTGCGCAACGCGGTGAGCAGGTCTTCACTGCCACCGGCGATAAGGAATTCTTCTTCAGTGCCGACGATCAGGTCGAAACGCGGCAGGATCTTCTGCACATGCTGACTGACATTCTGGTCGGCAACGAAACGGGTTTCGCCATCAGCCTTGCCCGCCAGGCCCCACAACACCGGGCGGTAGTCGATGTCCAGCACGCGTTTGACGTTGTGCCTGGCGGCGTAATCCAGGGCCTGGATGCTCGCTTTGTACACGCCGTCGGTGGAGAAGTGCGTGCCGGTGATCAACAGCGCTTTGCTGGAGGCAATAAAGGCCTCGCTGATGTCTTCGGCGCGCAGGGCCATGTCCGCGCAGTTTTCGCGGTAGAACACCAGAGGGAAGGTTTCACGATCCTTGAGGCCCAGCAGCACCAGGGCGGTGAGGCGCTCCGGGTCAATCTTGATAGCGCTGACATCGCAGCCTTCACGGGCCAGGGATTCCACCAGAAAACGGCCCATATGGTCGTCGCCCACGCGGCTCAGCATCGCTGACTTGAGACCCAGCCTGGCGGTGCCGAAGGCGATGTTGGCGGAAGAACCGCCGAGGTACTTGGCGAAGCTGGTCACGTCCTCAAGCCGCGCACCGACTTGCTGCGCATAGAGGTCGACGCCCAGGCGCCCGAGGCAAATCAGATCCAATTGACGCCCACTGGCAAAACGAGTCTGGCCCATGCTGGCTCCTGTTATTTTTATCAGCCTGCGTTGTGCCGCCGTGGCGACGGCAAACGCTCTTGGTGGGAGCAGACTAGAACGTCCAGCGGCGGCAATCAATATTTATTCCATAATTATTTTTAGTGGAATATTTTTTCCAATACGTCAGCATAGCGGCACGCCAGCGCCCGTGCATCGTTTCAGCAGGCCACGCGGGCCGTGATGCCGAGGTATTTTTTTGCGCCTACCCTGTAGACTTGCGCCACCCATCAGCGCATCAGACGAACACGCCAGAAGGATTGCCCATGTCCCGCACCGATCCCGAGACCACTCTGGAAGAAACTGTCGCCAGCCCTCCGATCAATGCCGAACGCCTGTTGCAGCTGATCACCGACGAATACGAGAGCCTGCCCCGTCAACTCAAGCGCATCGCCAGCTACATGAGCCAGCAGAGCGACCGGATCATGGTCGATCGCATCAGCGACATTGCCCGCGAATGCGAAGTGCACCCCTCGGCCATCGTGCGGTTCTCCCAGCGTTTCGGCTTCAGCGGGTTCAGCGAGATGCAGGCGCTGTTTCGCGAGGCGTATACCCACAAAACCACGCCGGTGCAGAACTACCAGCAGCGCATCCGCAGCATGATCGCCAACAAGTCGCAAAAGGCCAGCGGTGGCGACCTCGCGCGCGAATGCGTCAACGCGACCCTCTCGGGCATCGAGCGCCTGGGCCTGGAGCTGGACGATACCGCCTTCGAAAAAGCCGTGGACCTGGTGGTCAATGCCGACAACATCTACGTGGTCGGTGTGCGCCGCTCCTTTGCGGTGGCCGACTACCTGGTCTACAACCTGCAGCACACCAACAAGCGCATCCACCTGATCTCCGGCCTGGGCGGCAGCTATCGCGAGCAGATGCGCAGTGTGCGTGCCAATGACCTGGTGATTGCGATCAGCTTCACGCCCTACGGCAAGGAAACCCAGCACTGCCTGCGCATCGCCCAGCATCATCAGGCCAAGACCCTGATCATCACCGACAGCAACCTGTCACCGCTGGCCAAGCGCGCGAACGCGGTGCTTCTGGTCAATGAAGGTTCCTCGTTCGCCTTCCGCTCGTTGAGCGCCACCTTGTGCCTGTGCCAGGCGCTGTTTATTGCGGTGGCGTATCGGTTGGAATTGAAGGTGGACGAGATTCATGAGCAGGTCGGGTTCGACGACTGACGCGCGCTACCTGTAGGAGCGAGCTTGCTCGCGAAAAACCCATAGGCATTGCGGCCATCCAGGATGCCCGCGTTATCGTTAACGATCTTCGCGAGCAAGCTCGCTCCTACAGTAATTGCGCCAGGGCCCGGCCGTGGAAGCGGATCTGCGCGAGGGTCAACGCGGTGTAGCCGATAATCACGGCGGGCGGCAAGGTCACATCGACACAAAATTTGCCCAACGGCTGCAAGCTCAGCCCGGCGTCGGCGGCGCGGTCACAGAAGTCCGCCTCTTGCACCCCGGCCGGCAACCACAGCACGAAATGCAGCCCGGCCTGCTGGCCACTGACCGTGACGCCCTCCGGCAGGCAGGCAAGCAACGCATCCCGCCGCGCCTGATACGCCTGGCGCGAAGCCCGCAGGTGCCGCACGAAGGCACCACTGCCAAGAAACTCCACCAAGCCCAGCTGGTCGGTTGCGCCCACTGAATGCCCGGTCAGTTGCAAGGTGCGCAGCAGTGGCGGGCGCAGGATCTTGGGCACTACCATGAAGCCGACCCGCAAGCCGGGAAACAGGTTTTTGTTGAAGCTGCCGCAATAGAGCACGCGGTTGTTCGAATCCAGGGACTTGAGCGCCGCCAGAGGTGCGCTGTTGTAGTTGTACTCGCTGTCGTAGTCATCCTCCACCACCCAGGCATCCGCCCGGTTCGCCCAGTCCAGCAGTGCCAGCCGACGTGACACCGACAGGGTCACGCCCAGCGGCGCCTGGTGCGCCGGGCTGACATAGGCCAGCCGTGCGTGCTCGGGGAGCTGGTCGGTGTCGAGCCCTTCGGTGGTGACCGCGATCGCCTGGACCCGCGCCCCGGCGAGGCCGAACAAACGCCGCGCCGGTGTGTAGCCGGGGTCTTCGACGCAGGCGGTGTCACCTGGCTGGAGCAGCGTGCGCGCAATCAGGTCAAGACCATGGCGAATGCCCGTGGTGACGATCACTTCATCTGCCTCGCACTGCATGCCGCGATAGCGGCGCAGGTAATCCGCGATCAGTTCGCGCAAGGCCGGCAACCCGCCGGGGTGCGCAGCCTCCAGCACGCCGGGGCCTGCCGCCAGTAACCCGCGGGAGAGGCAGCGCACCCAGATTTTCAGGTCGAACAGGCTGGCATCCGGGCGTCGTGCGACAAAGGGCACGTGGCTCTGCACGCCGGCGTGAGGTAAGTCGGGCTCAACCGGTCGGCGCTGGTTTTGCCTGGCCACCGGGGCGGCGATGAACTGCTCCGGAATCACCGCACACACCCGCGTGCCGGAGCCGGCCACACGCTGCACATAGCCTTCGCTGTGCAAACGGTCAAAAGCGGCCTCAAGGGTGCCACGTGAGACCTGCCAGCGCTCGGCCAGGCTGCGGGTCGACGGCAAACGACTGCCGGCCGGCAACTGTCGAGCCAGGATCGCCTCGCGCAACGCTTCGTAGGCGCCCTGCTGTTTGCCTGCATCCAGCGTATCGGGGCGCGGCAGGTCAAGGTCGGAGGCAGCTTTTCCGCGGCTCATAGTGGTCCAGTCATCCATGGCATAAGTGGTACTGAGGATTAAACCACAAAGTCGCTAGAGTCCGGGCTCGACCCATTGCGAAGAAACCCGCCCATGACTCAACGCCTTCTCGCTCCCTGGTTCTGGCTGACGTTGCTGACGGTCCTGGTGGGCCTGCCGCGCCTCACCCTGGATTTGCATTTGCCCGCCCTGCCCGCCATGGCCGACTACTTCCACACCTCGGACAGCCAGTTGCAACTGGTCCTGACCCTGTACACCCTCGGCTCGGCGATTTCCCTGCTGGTCAGCGGCCCGCTCACCGACCGCTTCGGCCGACGCCCGGTGCTGTTGGCCGGGTTGATGCTGTATGTGCTGGCGACAGTGACCTGCGCCCTGGCCGATAGCCTCGGCGTGCTGGTCATTGCGCGGCTGTTCCAGGCGCTTGGCGGGTGCTGCACCACGGTGATTGGCCGAGTGATCGTGCGCGATTATTTTGACCGCGATGAGCAGGCGCGCCTGCTGGGGTTGATCTCCATGGCGATGGCCGTATCGCCCATGGCCGCGCCGGTGCTCGGCAGCCTGTTATTGCCGCTTTTGGGCTGGCGTGGCTTGTTTGTATTGCTCGGGGTGATCGGTTGCGTGCTCTGCGTAATGGTCCAGCGCCGCCTGCCTGAAACTCGCCCGCCGCAATTGGCCGCTGCGCCGCCAGGCCACTTGCTGCGCACCTATAGCCAATTGCTGCGCGACCACTACTTCCTGCGTTATGCCTTGGCGATCGGCTGTGCGTACAGCACGTACTTTCCGTTCATCAGCGAGTCTTCGGCATTGCTGCAACGAGGCTTCGATTTGTCGCCGAGCGCCTACGCCCTGGTGTTTGCCGCGACAATCAGTGGCTATATGCTCGGTGCCAACCTGTTCCGGCGCCTGGTGCAGCGGATCGGAGCCGACCGCCTGATCAGCGTGGCCATCGGCTTGAATGTGCTGGGCAGCATCTTGCTCGCGCTGGCCACGGCACTGCTGCCACAGGCGTGGCTGGCCATTGTGGTGCCGATGGTGGTGATCATGGTGTCGGTGGGCCTGACGATGCCTGCTTGCCAGCTGTCTGTGTTGCAGCCGTATGGGGCAATTGCCGGCACGGCGTCGGGGCTGTTCTTTTTCATCCAGATGTTTGTCACGGCGCTGAGCAGTTGGGCCACCGGACTGCTGTCGGACGGTACTTCACAGCCGTTGGTGATCATGACCTCGCTTGCCAGTGCATTACTGGTCACAAGCTGGCTGATCCTGCGCAAAACGCAAAGTGGGAGGGAACAAAGTCCCTCCCGCCCTTCACCGAGCCGGGCTCGGGTTTAGTGCATGAAGATCGCGATCAGGATGATCAGCGGAATCGGCACGCCGAGGAACCACAGCAATAATGAGCGCATCATATTCTCCTTAAGTGAACGGGCCTTGAATTAACGAACGTAGTTTTCGGTTTCGACATACACCACGGCATCCCGACGGCGGCCGCCGAAGGTAGCGGCGAAGCTGGCAAAGAACGCACCGATCAACAACGCCACGAAGGTCCACAGCGAGGTATAGGCAGCGACTTTCGCAGCGGTATCAGCGGCTTGCTTGGCCTTGAGCTTGGCGTCTTCGATGGCTTTACGGGCATCGCCGTAGACTTTGTCGATACGCGCTTCGGCATCGGCCTGGCTGAGGTTGGTGCGCTGGCTGATCAACTGGGCCAGGTAGGCACGGTCTTCGGCTGCCAGTTGGCCGTCGTTGCTCAGGGTGCGGGCGAAAATGCGACCGACCACGGCGTGAGCGGCGTCATCGCTGACTGCGGCTGGGCGGTCATCGCGGAACAGGCTGTCGACGTAGTAGCCGAAGTCACCGCTGTCGGCACCCTGTGCTGCGCTGCCGGCCGCTTGGGTCATGCCACTGGCGGCGCCCGACGCGACGCTGGCACCGGCTTGCACACCACCGCTGACGACGCTGCTGACGGAGCCGACCACCAACATCGCGGTGATCAGTGTCGCCACTGCCCAGGCCAGGAAGCCATGGGCGGTATCGCGAAAGTACACCTCATCGCCATGCATATTGGCCCACTTTACCCGCAACCGACCGGCGATGTAGCCGCCTAGGCCCGACGCAACAATCTGGGTAAAGGCCAGCCAGACAATCGTGGAAATGCCAAGGCCCTTGGCACTGATGCCACTATCGGCCCACGGCGAAACCGCCGAAAAGCCCAGGCCGAAGCCCAGCAGCACCAGTATCAATGACAAGGCAGCCGCCGCAGCGGCCCCGGCGAAGATCGCCCCCCAGGAAACCCCGGAGAGCGTGCTTGACTCTTGCAGCGTGGATGAGGATGTGATCATTGTTGTTTTGCTCCAGGCATGAAAAATAGTGTTACAAGTCTCAAAAGGGACAGTGCAGGCACCATGCCAGTCGCGTATAAAATTAAAATCTTTACATTTCAAAGAGTTAGGAAGATTGAACTTATTCAAACCATGCAAGTTGCAAGAACTGTCTGTTGCAGGCGGGCGTTATGCATTCCCTGTGGGAGGGGGCTTGCTCCCGATAGCGGTGTGCCAGGCTATAAAACTTGTCCTGACAGACCGCTATCGGGAGCAAGCCCCCTCCCACATTGGATCCGTGCCAGTCACGAACAGGTGACGGCTGCCTAGATGAAGTTTTATTTAGGAAACATTCAGCAACTTCTTGGCAAAATACCCGCACTTCTAGTGTGAACGCTCACCAGGTAATCCTATGACCCGCATTTTGACCATCGAGGATGACGCCGTAACGGCCCGCGAGATTGTCGCCGAGCTGAGTAGCCATGGACTGGACGTAGATTGGGTGGACAATGGCCGCGAAGGCCTGGTCCGTGCCGTCAGTGGTGATTATGACCTGATCACCCTTGACCGCATGTTGCCCGAACTGGATGGCCTGGCCATCGTCACCACCCTGCGCACCATCGGCGTGTCGACGCCGATCCTGATGATCAGCGCGCTCTCTGATGTCGACGAGCGCGTACGCGGCCTGCGTGCCGGGGGCGATGACTACCTGACCAAACCTTTCGCCTCCGACGAAATGGCCGCCCGCGTCGAAGTGCTGCTGCGGCGCAAAAGCACGGTCAAGGAGTTCGAGACCGCCCTGCGCGTGGCCGACCTGGAACTGAACCTGATCAGCCGCGAAGCCAGCCGTGCCGAGCAACCGCTGACCCTGTTGCCTACCGAATACAAGCTGCTGGAATTCCTGATGCGCAACACCGGGCAGATTCTCTCGCGAATGATGATCTTCGAAGAAGTCTGGGGTTATCACTTCGACCCAGGCACCAACCTGATCGATGTGCACATCGGTCGCCTGCGCAAAAAGATCGACCCACCGGGCCTTACGCCGTTGATCCGCACGGTACGAGGTTCCGGTTATGTCATTGCTGAACCCCTCTAAGGGCTGGCGCTCTTCCAGCAGCCGCTTGCTGGCGCTGTACAGTTCGTTGTTCGTGGCCTGGAGCTGCATCCTCATGGGGGTGCTGTACTACGAGGTATCAGGTTACCTGGGCGATTTGTCGCGCCACTCCCTGCTGCAGCGCCAGCATTTATTCCAGCGCTTCGACGGCGAAGAACTGGTGGAGGCCCTGACCACCAGCATGACCTTCGACATGAAGGGCGTGGACGCCTATGGTCTGTTCGATGAGCAATTTCGCCCCCTGAGCGGGCCAATCCGTAAGGTGCCGGCCGATCTGCCTCTGGATGGCAAGATCCATGCGCTGGCCAATTGCGTCGAATCCGACGACCCGAAACTGCCCAAGGACAGCTGCGACGCCGTGGCTACCCGCACCGGCGACGGGCGCTGGCTGGTGCTGGTGCGCGCCAACGGTTCGCTGTTCGGCGTGACCCGGATCATCTGGCACGCCTTGCTGTGGGCCCTATCGTTGACCATCATCCCTGGCGCTGCCGGCTGGCACCTGCTGCGCCGTCGCCCGCTGCGGCGGATCCGCGGGATCCAGGCCAGCGCCGAAGCCATCGTCGCCGGCGACCTGACGCACCGCTTGCCGCTGTCCAACCGCCGTGACGAGTTGGACATGCTCGCCGCCATCGTCAACGCCATGCTCGACCGCATCGAGAAACTGATGAACGAGGTCAAGGGTGTGTGCGACGCCATCGCCCACGACTTGCGTACCCCGCTCACACGTCTGCGTGCACAGCTTTACCGCATCAAACAGCAAGCCGAGGAAGACTCCGCCCACGCGGTAAAACTCGATGATGCGATAGCCGAAACCGACACGCTGATGGCGCGCTTTCGCGGGCTGCTGCGCATTTCGGAACTTGAGGACCACCAGCGCCGCTCGGGTTTCCTGGTACTCGACCCGTTGCCGTTGCTGCGCGAATTGCACGACTTCTATTTGCCCCTGGCTGAAGAAGGTGAAATGGAACTGGTGCTGCAGGCGCCCGAATCACTGCCGTGGGTGACCGGCGACCGCGCGCTGTTGTTTGAAGCCTTGGCCAACCTGTTGAGCAACTCGATCAAGTTCACCCCGCCCAATGGCAAGGTCATCCTGCGGGCGGTCAATGATATGGGCAGCACCCGCATTGAAGTGCTCGACTCGGGACCCGGAATTCCGGCGGCTGAACGCGCTTCGGTATTCCAGCGTTTCTATCGGGTGGATGAAAACGATCAACAAGGTGGTTTTGGCTTGGGGCTGTCGATTGTGGCGGCGATCATCAACTTGCACGGCTTCAAGCTCGACGTCGGCACCAGCGAACTGGGCGGTGCCCGGCTTGTACTGGAGTGCCGCCAGCAATTGATACCTGACTGAGAACCCGCTTAGGGCACTTGTAGGAGCGAGCTTGCTCGCGAAAAACCCATAGGCGCCGCGTTTATTCAGGAGAAACGCGTTATCGTTGACGTTTTCGCGAGCAAGCTCGCTCCAACATTCTGCCTAGAGCACACTCCCCATGGCCTTGATCAACACCGGATCAAATGCATAGATATCCGGCGCGTAGACCAGGCTCCCCTGGCGATCCACCTCCACGGTCCAATACCCCAACAACACCGGCACTGGCGTGGCCAGCCTGAATTCATGGGTCACGCCGGTGGCCAGCAATTCATCGGTGCGGGTGCGCTCGGCCGGGGTCACCAGCAGGTCACGCAACAGCAGCGGCTGCTCGACCCGCACGCAGCCGGAACTGAACGCCCGCGGCCCCTTGGTGAACAGCGGTTGGCTGGGGGTGTCGTGCAGGTACACAGAATACGGGTTGGGGAAACGCATCACGATCTTGCCCAGCGGGTTACGCGGGCCGGCCTGCTGGCGCAGCAGGATGTTGCCGGGGCGTGCCCAGTCAACTTGCTCGGGCGCCAGCGGGTGGCCTTCGGCGTCGAGCACCTGCAGGTTTTGCTGGCGCAGGTATTCGGGGTTGAGGCGGATGGCCGGGAGCTTGTCCTCGCGCATGATGGTCGGCGGGATGGTCCAGGTGGGGTTGAGGGTCAACCGTGTGATGCGCGACTTGAGCAACGGTGTCTGGCGTTCCGCGCGCCCGACCTGCAGGCGGGTTTGCCACACCGGGATACCGCTCTGGTAAACGCTCAGTTGCGCGGCCGCCACATTGACCACGACGCCTTCGGGCTCCAGGTCCTGGGCCAGCCAGCGGAAACGTTCCAGGTTGATGCGCAGTTGTTCACGGCGCACCGCCGGGCTGATATTGAGTTCGGCCACGGTGCCCGCACCGATCACACCGTCGGCTTGCAAGGAGTGGCTGAGCTGGAACGCCTTCACCGCCTTGACCAACTCACCTTGGTATTGCTTGCCATTGCCGCCGGGCAACTTGGCCAGATAGCCGCCACTGTGCAGGCGCCGCGCCAGTTCCGGCACGCGCGGATCTTCCATGCCGGGGCGTAATAACGGGCCACTGCCCACCGCGTCCCAGTGCGGTAAAGGCTGTTGGCGCACGTTGGAATAGGCATTGCGCAGGCTGCGATACAAATCCGCACTGGGGCGCGCCTGGTCGAACGCCTTGACCATGTCCTGCAAGCCGGTAGCGGCAAATGCCAATACTGCAGTGTTCGGGTCTGTTGTGGGCGGTTGAGAATGCCAGAGCGGTTCATAATGCGATTGCAGCAGGCGCCCGTAATGCAAATCGTGCAGGGCCTGCAGGTACTGCTGGCTGGTCGCGATATCGCTGCACAGCACGTTGGACGTAGCATCCACCGTGGGCAAGCTATAGTGGGTGGGATCCAGGCCGTCGTCGGCGAGCATCAGCAGCTGGGCTTGCAAGGCTTTGCGGGGCTCGTCGTCCGACCACAGCGAGGCATTGCCCTGCTGTTGGTAAAAGGCTTGCAGGCGCACCAACGCGGTGGCGTCAATCCGCGGAGCCAACTGGGGGCAGACGCTGGGCAATTGCGCCAAAGCCTGTTGCACGGGCGCCAGGTCGATCGGCGCCGGCGTGGTCACCGGCAACGGCTCCAGCGGCGGTGCATCGGCCATGGCGACCAATGGTGCAACGAGCAGGCAAATGCTCAAGTAACATGCGTGTTTTTTGAACAATTGACTGAGCTCCACTCCACAGCTTGGGGATCGACTGTAGATGCTGACTTTTATGCGCCGCCTCGGCATAACCACCGTGGGCTTGATCACCGGGAGCCTGGCTTTACTGAGCAACGTTGCGCTCGCCGCCAATGGCGCCCCTCCTTCCTTGTATAGCAGCCTGGCGCGCTCGGCTCCAGAACTCAATCCCGCCGTGCTGAAAAGCGCCTTGAGCGCGGTGCAGTGCGCGGTCAATAACGGCGAGGAACGTTCCGATCGCCTAGCGGTTATTGACTACTCCCAGCCCTCGACCGCTCGTCGGCTGTGGATCTTCGATTTGCGCAAACAGACTCTGGTGCTGCGTGACCTGGTGGCCCATGGAGCCAAGTCCGGGGAAAACTTCGCCACCCAGTTTTCCAACCTCGAGGGCAGCCACCAGTCCAGCCTGGGCTTGTTCCGCACCCAGGAAAGCTACCTCGGCACCCACGGCTATTCGCTGCGCATGGATGGCCTGGAACCCGGCTTCAATGACTTGGCACGCGACCGTGCCATCGTGATCCATGCCGCCGACTACGTCAGCCCCTTGTGGAGCAAGCGCGAAGGCCGCATAGGCCGCAGCCAGGGTTGTCCGGCGGTGCGCCCACAGGTGGCGCGCCAGGTAGTGGACAAGCTCAAGGGTGGGCAGTTCATGTTCTCCTGGTACCCTGACCAGCGCTGGTTGAAGTCTTCGACCTACCTCAATTGCAAACCCCAACAGGTGGCGAGTAGTCGTACAATCCGTGGCGGATAGCCTGTCCCCACAGATAAAAGAGAGCGTCGCATGCTTCTACACACCTCCACCTGGATCGAAATCGGGCAGTTTCTGGAACGCAGTCGCACGGTGGTGATTCCCATCGGCTCCAACGAACAACATGGCCCTACCGGCCTGCTGGGCACTGACTGGATGTGCCCGGAGATCATCGCCCATGAGGCACAGAAAAACGCCGACATCCTCATCGGCCCGACCTTCAATATCGGCATGGCCCAACATCACCTGGGCTTCCCCGGCACCATCTCCCTGCGCCCTTCCACCTTTATCGCCGCGATTGGCGACTGGGTGCGCTCGCTGGCCGGGCATGGTTTCGAGAAGATCCTGTTCTTGAACGGCCACGGCGGCAATATCGCCACAATCGAAGCAGCGTTCTCCGAGCTGTACGCCGAAGCCAGCTTCGCCCGCCGCCCGGCCGGCTTCGCGCTGAAGCTGGTTAATTGGTGGGATCTGGAAGGCGTAACGGACCTGGCCCACCGCCAATTCCCGGTCGGCCACGGCAGCCACGCCACGCCGTCGGAGATTGCGGTGACACAGTGGGCGTACCCGCAGTCGATCAAGTCGGCCGAGTACTCGCCGCAAATTGCCAACACCGGCCCGATTCGCGAAGCCCTGGACTTCCGCGCACGCTTCCCCGATGGGCGCATGGGCTCGGACCCGGCGCTTGCCACAGTGGAGAAAGGCGGTGAGCTGGTGGCGTTGGCGGCGCAGGGGCTGATCAAGACGGTCGATAGTTTCAGCAACGAAGCCAAACCCTGAGCCGAATGATGTTCCAAATGTAGGAGGGGCGGTGCGACGATTCGACTTGCCCCCGATAGCAGTTCCGTAGGAGCG
>NZ_JAHSTT010000001.1 GCF_019145205.1 Pseudomonas khavaziana | reverse complement strand
CTTCGATCAGGAAAGCGGACTGCACTACAACCGCCATCGCTACTACAATCCGGATATTGGTCGCTACCTCACACCAGACCCAGTGAAGTTGGCGGGTGGGGTCAACGCTTACCGATACGCGCCAAATCCGACAGGCTGGATAGACCCGTTGGGGTTGAACTCGTGTCCTGGCGGGGATGGCTGCAAACCAACTCATAGTGTCGATGATTCGACAAAACACGCGAAAGCTAACAATGGCGAGCCAACGCTGCCCGCACCAGCATCAACGCCAGAGAAAACGGTTCGGGTTAGGCACTACACAAATAGGAAAGGATCGAAAGGAATTGAAAAAGATGGCGTGATATTGGCTCAAGATAACAATAGAGTGTATCTCGAGCCTGCGAAAAACAAGGTACTTAGTCCTGTCGACGCCCAAGATAAATACCAAATTGCAAAAGGCAAGGGTCGAGACTACATTGAGATGGATGTACCTGAATCAAGATTAGAATGGGTGAAAAACCCTAGGTATAACGTCATGGAGCTAACCGTAAGAGGGAATTTAGAAACAAATAACCCTACATTCACGAGAAGAAAGTAATGCTAGAGAAAAACAAAGAAATAATACTTACAGGCGAGGAGGCGCTTGAAGCCTTGAAAGAAATTGAATTCATATTGATATCTCTTCACAAAATGGGCAGCTTTTATGCTGACAAACCTGGCGCAGTGGAAGAATATAGAAGAACAACTACTGACTTCATCGACAACTGCGAGGTCACCAAGCGTCTTGCAAGGGTTCGCACGATAATTTCTCATCATTTTGACGATTCTATCGGCGACGATGATATGGATGACATGGAAAGACATTTACTAGACTTGAAATTCTGGAAACCAGCTTCAACAGAAAAAACTCATTCCAACACAGGAAAATTCTCTTTTTCGGATGGAGTCATCGATCAACTGACCGCTAAACGAGATGAGCTATTAATGGTCTTTACGGACCAGCAAGAACAAACCTTCTTAATTACCTTCCACAAATTAATTTCCTTTCATAGATTAAGCTCAGCGGGTAGTAAAGTATGCGATATGCATGAGGAAAAGACCTCTACTCTTTCGCAGGAGAACGTGTGCATTGACCCAAATGAGGCAATTACAACTTATTGCTTCAAGTCTGGCAATGGTGAGACTGTTCTTGCAGTCATTGCAAGCGGTTACAGCGTTGAACGCATATGACAAAAGTAGGCACGTTTCAGAAATACTCAGAACGGCACCTCTGGTCTTTGAATCTAACCCGACAATGACCGAAACTCCCCTGCAGATCTATTGACATAAAATCTTAAAAAATGAAAAACTGGAATGACCTTGATGGCTCTATCTTTTTCAACAAAGTGTTCAGTCAGCCTATTGAAATCGGAAAAGCCTACATCCGCTCGTTAAATATAGAAAATGATCAGAATGATTTTGGTATCGGCTTTGACATACCAGATTTTCCTGACCGGCTGCCGGAAAAATGGAAAGACAAAGGATACAACACATGCAGAATTGGACTGTCTTGTTCCAGCATCACCGACTTAAAAATAACAAACCTTCCTCTCAGGGAAATTTTCACCATAGAAATAATGAAAGCGAGCGAGCACTTCTTTTTCACAGCAAAATCGAAAAATGCACTTGTTGAATTCAAGGCTAAATGGCTATCCCTATCTGGACCGTCAGTCTATATAAATTGCCCTGAACCAGGAGATGTCAACTGGTCAGACGATAACCTATAAAAATGATGAGTTTATTTACGGGACCGCAACTATGAGGGCGATAGCAAAGGCTAATTCGCCCCACTATCCAGCCCAGCCTACACTCCTTCCAAGTTGTTTCAACGGACAGAGGATTCACCACCATGGGCAAACGTCACCCCAATCTCCCCGCCTGGCAATGGCGTCACTACCCACAAAACCATCAACACCCGGCCAACCTGGCACTGCATCTGATTGCCGTGCCACTGTTTATCGTCGGATTTCTGCTGATCGTCTCGGGGGTTTTCAGCCTGAGTCTGGCCAGCTTCGCCATCGGTGTGGTGGGGATCGTGGCAGGCCTGGCGTTGCAGCGTCATGGTCATAGCCTGGAGGCCCAGGCCAGTGAGCCGTTCAGTGACCGTAAAGACGCGGTGCAACGGCTGGTGGTCGAGCAGTTCGTGACCTTCCCGCGCTTTGTGTTGAGCGGTGGCTGGTGGCGCGCCTGGCGGCAGCGTCACCGGCACTGATGCTCAGGCGAACACCACCACGGTCTGGCGACTGAGGGCGATCAACTCGCCGGTCGGGCTCCACAGCGCAGCGGCCGCATGGCCGTAGCCGTCGCGGGCATGTTCGATGTTGACGTGGTATTGGCACCAATCGAGGGTGGTCAGGTCTTGCAGCGGCTGGATGAACTCGATGGTCCAGGTCAGGGTGCTGCCTGGCGCAGGCTTTTTCAGGTGTGGCAGCAGGGCCGGCGGCCAGGCGTCGACCAGGGCGAGGACGTGCGCCTCGGTCAGTGGCTCTTCTTTCACATCCCCGCGCAACCGCACCCAACCGCCCATGTCGCGGGATTTGTTACCGGTGAACGGCAGGCCGCCGACGCTCCAGCGCATCGCCAGATGGCGCATGAATTCAGGGGTGACGCCCTTGATGTAGGGCAACTCCTGACACTCATCCCAATGTTTGAATACCGGCGGCGCTTCGCTCGACACGTCAATTTCCGACGCGCGAGATGCGCCAAAGCTGGCCTGCACCAGAGTCGCCACTTCGCCGTTCTGCACCACGCGGCCGAGCAACTGGCTGACGGCCTTGCCTTCGCGCAACACTTCAACTTGATAACTGGCGGGCACATCCGGCGCGACCGGGCCGACAAAGGTGATGGCCAAGGAGCGCAGGGGGCGATCCGCCGGCACCTGGGCGCGCAGCGCCTCATATTGCAGGGCGGCGACCAGGCCGCCAAAGGTGGCACGGCCCTGGGCCCATTCGGCCGGGATGGTGACATCCAGCGGGTTGCTACGGGCAGCATCGAGCAAATCACTAAAGCGCATGGCGACCTCACATCAAGAAAATCGATGGAGGGATCTTAACCATCGAATCCGGCAGACACAGCGCCTATTCCGGCCAAAAACCGGACCACTTCAAAAGCAATCGGCGCTGAGTTTGTCCAGCACGCGATCAGCGCGACCTTGCGCCTTGAGCATGGTGCGCTGCCACACCGCTACACAGGGTTGCAGGTCCGGCTGGTGCCCGGCCTGGGCCAGCCATTGCCAACAGTCATGCCAGTCACCCAGTGCGCCCTGGGCCTTCTTCAACCGCGACATGGCGTTGACGGGCAACTTGTCCAGCTCGGGATAAGCCTCGGCGGCGTAACGCACGCGCTTGATCAGCAACCGCAGGCGGTGGCGATCATGCTCAGGATCCTTCAGTGCTTCACCGAGTTTCTGCCATTGCTTGGCCAGGCGCTTCTCAATGCGCGGGCGCAGGCCCTTGAGCAGTTTCTGGTGCTGGGCCGCGCGGATAAATCGGGGGAAGGCATCCAGAATCAGCAACAGATGCGCCAACTCCTCGCTCTGCGCCACTTGGCGATAGGTCTCTGGTTGCAGGCGCAGACGCCGATCAGCCGCGTCGTGATATCCGTGCTGATGCAAATACGCCGCCAGGACCTCTCGGTCGCGTAGCGGCGTGGTCAGTTGACCCACCGCCTTGGCGGCCAACTCGAGTTGCTCGACACCTGGCAGGCCGCGCAACGGACGCAACAGGCTGCGCAGGCGGCGCACGGTGGTGCGCAAATCATGCAGGGCTTCATCGTCGGTGACGGCGGCGAGGCGAGCCTGGCAGCTCAGTAACCCTACTTCCAGGCCAATGACCTGAGCGACTAACTGATTGACCAAGGCTGACATCCTGCCCTCACTTTGCGATGAATAATCCTACCCGCTACAGGTCAACGCCCGGCGCGAGACTCTCGAATATAGAAACGCGCCTTTTCCGCTTTGTTAGAGCAGCCTTCAAACGCTTCGAATTGCTGCTGGGTCTTGGCGCCGGTCAACAGCGACAGGGCCTTGGAATAACTGACGGTGCCGGCGAAACCTTCAGCCTTGGCCAGGTCGAGTTCTTTCCAGGCGGCGTCCAGTTGCGAGCCGCAGCTGTCTCGGTAGGCAGTTTTGCCAGCACAACCGGCCAAGGCCAGCACGATCACAGGCACACACATCCAGGCTTTCATTGATGACACCTCAAAATAAGCAAAATCATTCGTAGCCTGTAGACGTTGCCCACAGGAAAAAGTGCCTTGTCCTTAGCCTGAAATCGGTAGTACCTATTGCCAGAGCATACCCGAGCACAAGGGTTATCTTCGAAAAATATCGCAGGCCCAGCCCAGGATTGAAGCCGCCCCCCCGATGGGTGCATTGTGGGCACCTGTTTTTCGAAGGATCTGGTCATGAAAAAACGTGTTGCCTTAGTGCTGGGCTCCGGGGGAGCCAGGGGCTACGCCCATATCGGGGTGATCGAAGAAATCGAACGACGCGGCTATGACATCGCCTGTATCGCCGGCTGCTCCATGGGCGCCGTGGTGGGTGGGATCTACGCCGCTGGCAAGCTCGACGAGTACCGCAACTGGATCGAAAGCCTGGACTACCTCGACGTGCTGCGCCTGGTGGATGTGAGTTTTCGCCTGGGCGCGATTCGCGGTGAAAAAGTCTTTGGGCAGATCCGCAAGATCGTCGGCGAGATCAATATCGAAGAACTGCGCATCCCCTACACCGCCGTTGCCACCGACCTTACCAACCAGCAGGAAATCTGGTTCCAGGAGGGTTGCCTGCACCAGGCCATGCGCGCATCGGCAGCGATCCCCAGCCTGTTCACCCCGGTGATGCAAGGCAACCGCATGCTGGTGGACGGCGGCCTGCTCAACCCGTTGCCCATCGTGCCGGTGGTGTCGAGCCATTGCGACTTGATCATCGCGGTCAACCTCAATGCCACCAACCAGAAGCATTACCAGTTGCCGGTAATCCCACGTCCGCCAGCGTTCAAGAGCCGCTTCAACAGCCTGGCAAAATCGCTGGGGTCGCACCTGCCGTTTCGCCGCAAGCAAGCCGAGCAGTTAATGAAGCTTGAGCAGGAGGCCTTGCAGGCCCAGGCGGCAGAGATCAACCCGTGGTTGGAGTCGGCCGAACCCGAATCCCAGCAACCCGCCGCCGCGCCGGAGAAAGCCGGCGCACCGAAGTCGGCGACGGGTTCGTTCATCATCGATAACGTCGGGCCTGCGTCGCTGCTGGACCTGATCAACCAGAGTTTCGAGGTGATGCAGACGTCATTGGCGCAATACAAGATCGCCGGGTATCCGCCCGATATCCTGATCAACGTGCCGAAGCGGGTGTGCCGGTTTTTCGAATTCTACAAGGCGCCGGAGCTGATCGCGCTGGGGCGGGAGATTGCCAGGGATACGCTGGATCGGTATGAGAGTGAGCAGCCCTGAAATTGTAGGAGTTGCGGATATAGGAAAATCAAAATGTGGGAGGGGGCTTGCTCCCTCCCACAAAAAACTCAAGCATTCAGCAGTCGATACCCCACCCCCGCCTCGGTCACGATGAACCGTGGCTGGGTCGGGTCATCCGCGAGCTTCTGGCGCAGGTGCCCTACCACGATACGCAGATAGTGGCTGTCCTCGGTATGGGTAGGTCCCCAGATGTCCTTGAGCAACTGCTGTTGGGTAATCACTCGCCCAGGATGACGTGCCAGTTGCGCGAGCACTGCGTATTCCTTGCGGGTCAGCGCCACTTCGGCACCGTCCAGCAGTACGCGGCGATAGGCCAGGTCCACCGTCAGCGGGCCAAAATTCAAGGCGGCTTCCTGGGCATCTCCCGCCGGCGCCTGGCGCAACAACGCACGCACACGGGCGAGAAATTCCTGGATGCCGAAGGGCTTGGTCACATAGTCATTGGCGCCACCGTCAAGGGCCTCGACCTTCTGACCTTCGCTGGCGCGTACCGACAGCACCAGCACCGGCACCGTCGACCACTCGCGAAACTCGCGCAGCACTTGCTGGCCGTCCATGTCAGGCAAGCCCAGGTCGAGTACCAGCAAGTCCGGTTTGCCCAGCGCCGCCTGGGCCAGGCCCTCGCTGCCGCTGCCGGCCTCGATCACCTTGTAGCCCTGGGAGGCCAGGCTGATACGCAGGAATTTGCGGATCTGCGGTTCGTCATCAATGACTAGAATCGTCGCGGTCTGGCTCATGGTGTCTCATCAAAATCCATTAAAAACCAACCTTTGTAGGAGCGAGCTTGCTCGCGAAAAACCCATAGGCACCGCGTAAACTCAGGACGCCATCATTATCGTTAACGACCTTCGCGAGCAAGCTCGCTCCTTCAAGGTTTATTCCAGGGCAGGTTGTGTCGGCAATGGCAGAAACAAAGTGATGCAGGTACCCCGCCCTTCAATGCCATCGGCCACGCTGATATGCCCGCCATGCGCGCCGACCATGCCCTGGCAGATCGCCAGGCCGAGGCCGGTGCCCTGCCCGCCCCGGTCGCCGCGGGCAGCGGTGTAGAACATGTCGAAGATCTTCGCACGCTCATCCTCGGGAATCCCCGGGCCCTCATCGGCCACGGCAAAAAACAGCTGGTGGTCGGCCACGCCCGCGCTCAACTGCAAGCGGCCCTGGGGTGGCGAAAAACGTGCGGCGTTCTCCAGCACATTGACCAATGCCTGTTCGATCAACGCTGCATGGACATACAACAACGGCAGTTCCGGCGGCACATCGGTATGCACCTGCAAGGGTGCCAGCACCGCGCGCAAGCGTGCGAGGGCACTGCCGACGATATCGCCGGGCGATACCCAGTCGCGCGCCAGCTTCAGCGCACCGTGGCCCAGGCGCGTCATGTCCAGCAGGTTCTGGATATAACGGTCCAGACGCTCGGCTTCGTCACGGGTACCCTCGAGCAACTCGCGGCGGTCCTCCAGGGGAATGGCCTCACCGAGGGCCAGCAGGCTGTCGATGCTGCCGCGCATGGAGGTCAAGGGCGTGCGCAAATCATGGGACACTGAAGCAAGCAAAGCGCTGCGCAGTTGTTCGGTTTCCCCGTGCAGGCGCGCCGATTCCAACTCCTGCCCCAGCTGTGCCCGCGCCAGCGCCTGGGCCAGCGGCTGGCTCAACGCAGTGAGCAAGCGCCGACGCTGGCCACTCAACTCCAGGCCCGGCTTGGCACTGACACCGAGCAAGCCCAATGGCCCCTCTTCACCCGACAGCGGCCACCACCACCAACGCCCAAACGGCAAGGTGCCGGTGCCCATGCCGGCGGGCTGGTCATGCTGCCAGGCCCAATCGGCGGCAGCGCGCTCGGCTTCGCTGAGGGTCAATGGGCCGCCGGTCTCGACCTTCCAGCCGCCCTGACCATCGCGATTGACCAGGCACAGGTCGAGATCGCTCCAACCTTGCAGGTGATGGGCAGCGGCACTGATCACGGCCTGGCGATCGGTGGCGGCGGTGAGCTTGCGCGACAGGTCGAGCAGCTCGCTGGTTTCTTCCTGGGTATCACGCAGCGCCTGCAACTGACGACGCTGACGTGCAGCGAGGTTACCGGTCAAGGCCGCCATCAGCAGGAAGAACAGCAGTGTCAGCACATCTTCTTCGCGCTGGATGGCGAAGGAAAAGTTCGGCGGGATAAACAGAAAGTCGTAGGTCATGAACGACAGCGCCGCGCACACCAGGGACGGCCCCAGGCTGCTGCGCACCGCCACCAGCAGCACGGCAGCGAGAAACACCAGCGAGATATTCGGCAGTGGCAGTAGGCTGGATACGGCCCAGGCCACAGCTGTAGCGACCACTGTGGCAACCACGGCCAAGGCGTAATCGAACCACACCAGCCCACGCACATCCGGCAGCCGCGGCGGTGCAGGCATGTCATCGCTGTCGAGGACGTTGATTTCCAAGCCTCGGGCATTGCGCAACAGGCGCGCCGCCAAACCGCCACCGAACAAGCGCCGCCGCCAGCGCATACGCGACTGCCCCACCAGCAACAAGCTGGCGCGGCGTTCAGCGGCATGCTGGATCAGCGTCTTGGCCACTTCCCCGGCACGCAGCAGCACCACTTCTCCACCCAGCCGCTCCGCCAGTTGCTGGGCGTTCTGCAGGCGCAGGCGCGATTGCTCGTCCCGCGCCCGGCCGTTATCGACATGCACCAGGCTCCAGGGCAAATGCCGACGCTGGGCCACCCGGCTGGCATGGCGCACCAGGCGTTCGGCTTGTGCATCGCCATCTACGCCGACCAGTAAACGCCCGCGGACTGCGGGCGCGGCCTGGCCCAGTTGGCGGTAGCCCTGGGCCAGGTCGTCGTCGACGTGGGCGGCGGCGGTCTGCATGGCCAGCTCGCGCAGCGCCATGAGGTTGGTCTGGGTAAAAAACGCATCGATGGCCGCACGCGCCTGCTCCGGTACGTAGACCTTGCCGTCACGCAGGCGCTCCAGCAGCTCGCGGGAAGGCAGGTCGATCAGCAGCAGTTCGTCGGCCTCCTGCAGCACCCAGTCCGGCAGGGTTTCACGTACTTGCACGCCGGTAATGCCACGCACCTGATCATTGAGGCTTTCCAGATGCTGGACGTTGACCGTGGTAAACACGTTGATACCGGCGGCGAGCAGTTCCTGAATGTCTTGCCAGCGCTTTTCATGGCGGCTGCCGGGGGCGTTGCTGTGGGCCAGCTCATCCACCAGCACCAGCTTGGGCTTGGCGGCGAGCAGGCCGTCGAGGTCCATTTCTTCAAGCATTACGCCACGGTACTCGCTGCGTAGCAGCGGTTGTTGCGGCAGGCCGCTGAGCAAGGCTTCGGTCTCGGCGCGGCCGTGGGTTTCGACCACACCGGCAATCAGGCTTACGCCTTGGCGCAACTGGGTGTGGGCCGCCTGGAGCATGGCGTAGGTCTTGCCCACGCCGGGGGCGGCGCCGAGGAAGACTTTGAGCCGGCCACGGCCGTTACGGGGCAGATCGGCTAACAGGGCGTCGGCGCGGCCGGAGTCGCTCATGCGGGTTCCTTCAGGCAGGTATTTTCAGGTCAATGAAGATCAACTGTGGGAGGGGACTTGCTCCCGATAGCGGTGTATCAGCGACAGATATTTCGACTGAACCACCGCTATCTGGAGCAAGCCCCCTCCCACAGGGGTTCAGAGTTTTTCCAGGGCCATGTTCAGGGCCAGGACGTTTACCACCGGCGGCCCCACCAACGGGCTTTCGATGTGCTCATCCAACAACCGTTGCAACGTCGACACCGGCACATTCCGCGCCGCCGCTACCCGCGCCAGTTGATAGGCAATCGCCTGTGGTGGCAAGTGTGGATCAAGACCGCTGCCCGAGGTAGTCAGCGAGGCCAATGGCACCGGCCCCTGGCCAGGCACCGATTGCTTGCTGGCGTCCTCGAATACGCGGGTCGCCAAAGCCGGATTGCTTGGCCCCAGGTTACTGGCACTGCTGGACACCGTCGCAAAAGCCCCGGCTGACGGGCGTGGGTGAAACCAGTTGTCGCCGGTAAAGTCCTGTGCGATCAGGCTGGAGCCGCGCACCTTGCCGCTGGCGTCACGCACCAGGCTGCCATTGGCCTGGTCGGGGAACGCGACCTGTGCCACGCCAGTGACCACCAGCGGGTAGGCGACGCCGGTGATCAGGGTCATGAGTACCAGCAGACTCAGGGCCGGGCGGATGATCTTTGTCATGGTCAAATCCTCAATAAATCAGACAGGTCAAACCAGGTGCAGCGCCGTCAGCAGCATGTCGATAGCCTTGATACCCACGAACGGCACCAACAGCCCACCCAGGCCGTAGATCAGCAGGTTACGTCGCAGCAACGCCGCTGCACTCGCTGCCTGCACACGCACACCGCGCAGCGCCAGAGGAATCAGCACCACGATAATCAAGGCGTTGAACACAATGGCCGACAGGATTGCGCTCTGCGGGCTCTGCAAGTGCATGATGTTGAGCACGCCCAATTGCGGGTAGATCGAGGCGAACAGCGCCGGCAGGATCGCGAAGTATTTGGCTACGTCGTTGGCGATCGAGAATGTTGTCAGCGCGCCACGGGTCACCAGCAATTCCTTGCCGATCTGCACCACGTCCAACAGCTTGGTCGGGTCGCTATCGAGGTCGACCATGTTGGCGGCTTCGCGTGCAGCCTGGGTACCGTCGTTCATGGCCATGCCGACGTCGGCCTGGGCCAGCGCCGGGGCGTCGTTGGCTCCGTCGCCACACATGGCAACCAGGCGGCCGTCGTTCTGCTCATGGCGAATACGCGCGAGTTTCTTCTCCGGCGTGGCCTCGGCCAGCACGTCGTCCACACCGGCTTCAGCGGCAATTGCGGCGGCGGTCAGCGGGTTGTCGCCGGTGACCATCACGGTGCGGATCCCCAGCTTGCGCAGCTCGGCAAACCGCTCACGGATGCCGGGCTTGACCACGTCCTTGAGATGAATTGCACCGAGCAACTTGCCATCGGCACACACCAGTAAAGGTGTACCGCCGCTTTGAGCGATCTTGTCGATTTCCCGCGACAGTGGCGGTAAAAGCTCGCTGCGTTGCTGGCCGATAAACGCCAGCAGCGAATCCACCGCGCCTTTGCGGAATACGCGGCCCTGGTAGTCGACACCCGACAAGCGGGTCTCGGCGCTGAAGGGTACAGCGGTCAACTCATCCAGGCTCGGCTCGGCCTGCGGGTGCAAGGCACGCAGGTATTCGACGATGGATTTGCCCTCCGCCGTATCATCGGCCAGTGACGCCAGCAACGCGCCCTCTGCCAATTCCCGGCCACTGACGCCAGGCGCGGCGACCACCGCCGAGCAGCGGCGGTTACCGAAGGTGATGGTGCCGGTCTTGTCCAGCAACAATACATGCACGTCCCCCGCCGCTTCCACGGCGCGACCGGACTTGGCGATCACGTTGAGGCGCACCAGGCGGTCCATGCCGGCAATCCCGATGGCCGACAGCAAGCCACCAATGGTGGTCGGAATCAGCGTCACCAGCAGTGCGACCAGGAACACCAGGGGCAAGCTGCCATTGGCGAAGTGGGCGAACGGTTGCAGGGTCACCACCACCAGCAGGAAGATCAGGGTCAGGCCGATCAGCAGGATATCCAGCGCGACTTCGTTGGGGGTTTTCTGGCGTTTGGCACCTTCCACCAGTGCGATCATGCGATCCAGGGTGGACTCACCCGGGTTGGCGGTGATGCGAATCAGCAGCCAGTCCGACACCAGCCGCGTGTTGCCGGTGACGGCCGAACGGTCGCCGCCGGACTCGCGGATCACCGGGGCGGATTCGCCGGTAATCGCCGCTTCGTTGACCGCCGCAATCCCTTCGACGACCTCGCCGTCACCGGGGATCATTTCCCCGGCGGCAACACGTACCACATCGCCTTTGCGCAGGCTGGTAGCCGGCACCACCTTGAAGCTGCCATCGGCCTCCTGGCGCCGAGCGCTCAAGCCTTCGCTGCCGGCCTTGAGGCTGTCGGCGCGGGCCTTGCCACGGCCTTCGGCCAGGGCTTCGGCGAAGTTGGCGAACAGCACGGTGAACCACAGCCACACCGCGATTTGCACGGCGACAAAGGTCGGCACGGTGGTATCGGGCACGAAGCACAATACGGTGGTGAGGATGGCGGTCAGTTCGACCACCAGCATCACCGGCGAGCGCTGCAGTTGGCGTGGGTCGAGCTTGACGAAGGCCTGGACCAGCGCCGGGCGCCACAGCGCCGAGATGGCGGTTTTGGCAGGCTCCCGGGGTTTGACCGGGGCCGCGTTTTTTGCAGGCATATTCATTTTCATATCCCTTAACTAGAAGCCCATGCTCAAGTGTTCAGCGATAGGACCCAACGCCAGCGTCGGCAGGAAAGTCAGGCCGCCCACCAGCAAAATGGTCACGGTCAACAAGGTCACGAACAACGGGCCATGGGTGGGGAAGCTGTTCTGGCCAATCGGTGCGGCCTTCTTCATCGCCAGGCTGCCGGCCAGGGCCAGTACCGGGAGGATGTAGCCAAAGCGGCCGATCAACATGCCCAGGCCAAGCATCAGGTTATGGAACGCGGTATTGGCGCCGAGGCCGGCAAACGCCGAACCGTTGTTGGCACTGGCCGAGGTGTAGGCGTACAGCAACTGGCTGAACCCGTGGGGCCCGGGGTTACTGATGGCACCTGCCGGGCCTGGCAGGCTGGCGGCGATGGAACTCAGCACCAGCACACCGACCGGCATCACCAGCAGGGTCACCACCAGCAATTGCACTTCCTTGGCCTGGAGTTTCTTGCCCAGGTATTCCGGGGTGCGGCCAATCATCAGGCCGGCGAGGAATACGGCGATCAACACGTTGAGCAACATGCCGTACATGCCGGCACCGACACCGCCGAAGATCACTTCGCCGACCATCATGTTAACCAGCGCCACCATCCCGCTCAGGGGGCTGAGACTGTCCTGCATGCCGTTGACCGAACCGTTGGACGCCGCGGTGGTGGTCACCGACCACAGCACGGTACCGGTGGTGCCAAAGCGGGTTTCCTTGCCTTCCAGCGGTGCGGTTTGCTCCACGGCCGGGTGGTTCAGGGTTGGATTGGGCTGGTATTCGGACCACAGCGACGTCGCGCCGCCGATCAGGAACAGCGCCAGCATGCAGGCGAGGATCGCCCGGCTCTGGCGCAGGTCCTTGACGTAATGGCCGAAGGTAAACACCAGCGCCACAGGGATCAGGATGATCGACGCTACTTCGAACAAGTTTGACCAGGCCGTCGGATCTTCAAACGGATGCGCCGAGTTCACACCGAAGAAACCGCCGCCGTTGGTACCCAGTTGCTTGATCGCAATCTGGCTGGCCGCCGGGCCCAGGGGGATGACTTGGTCCACGCCCTGCATCGTCACGGCATCAATGTAATGGGCGAAGGTTTGCGGCACGCCCTGCCATACCAGAAACAGCGCCAGCACCAGGCATAACGGCAACAGGCCGTAGAGGGTGGCGCGGGTCATGTCGACCCAGAAATTGCCCAGCGTCTGGGCAGATTTGCGACCAATCCCACGGCATAAGGCGACCAGGACGGCGAGGCCAGTCGCCGCACTGACGAAGTTCTGCACAGTCAGGCCGACCATCTGGCTGAGGTAGCTCAGGGACGCCTCACCGCTGTAGTTCTGCCAGTTGGTGTTGGTCATGAAACTGACGGCGGTGTTGAACGCCAGGGTCCATTCCTGGCCCGGCAGTTTTTGCGGGTTCAGCGGGAGGGAGCCTTGGAACAACAGGATCGAGAACAGCAGCAAAAAACCCGCGAGGTTGAATGCGAGCAAGGCCAGCATGTACTTCTGCCAGCTCTGTTCCTGCTGTGCATCCACACCCGACAAGCGATAACAGGCGTTTTCCACCGGCCCCAGTACTGGGCTGAGCCAGGTGCGCTGGCCTTCCATCACCTTGTAGTAGAACCGCCCCAGGAACGGTGCCGGCACCAGTACCACGGCAAAGAAGGCGATGATCAGCCAATAGTCATAACTGTGCATAGCCCGCTCCTAGTTCCGATCCGCGCGTAACAGCGCAACCAGCAGATAAATGAACAGCGCCACGGCCAATAGCAGTGACACCCCGTCCAGAACGCTCATGGAAGTTTCTCCGTTTAACGGCCGAGTGCCGCGTGTGAGGCCATTGTCCGCAGGAGGGGTGTAAAGGAACGAGAGCGAGGGGGTGGGAGGGCCGTAAAGATGGCGTAAAGAATGGCTTTATGCGGGCTTTATACAGGGGTCAGACGCCCCGCAGGCGCGCATTGGCAACGCGATCAAAATGTGGGAGGGGGCTTGCTCCCGATAACGCCAGCCCAGCCACCACCGCCCCTACCTGGTGCATCGCCATACAGTTTCAAACGCCAAACCATCCTGCCAACGACACTCGCACCGCTTTACGACAGCACTTTGGGAAGTGGCATGTCCACTGCAACACCCTGAATCATTCCAACCCCTTCAGGGAGCACCCCACCATGACCACACACCTCAAACCCACCTTGGGCACCCTGCATTTATGGGGTATCGCCGTCGGGCTGGTGATCTCCGGCGAGTACTTCGGCTGGAGCTATGGCTGGGGCGTGGCCGGTACCTTGGGCTTTCTGGTGACCTCATTGATGGTCGCCGCGATGTACACCTGCTTTATCTTCAGTTTCACCGAGCTGACTACCGCCATTCCCCACGCAGGAGGCCCCTTTGCCTACAGCCGTCGCGCCTTCGGTGAGAAAGGAGGCTTGATTGCCGGCCTGGCCACCTTGATCGAATTCGTCTTCGCCCCGCCCGCGATTGCCCTGGCCATCGGCGCCTACCTGAACGTGCAGTTCCCGGCACTCGACCCCAAGCACGCTGCCGTCGGCGCCTATATCGTGTTCATGGGCCTGAACATCCTCGGGGTCAAACTGGCCGCGACCTTTGAGCTGGTGGTGTGCGTACTCGCCGTCGCCGAACTACTGGTATTCATGGGCGTGGTCGCCCCCGCGTTCAGTTTCAGCAACTTCGCCCTAAATGGCTGGGCCGGTTCCGATACCTTCGGCGCGCCGGCAATTGCCGGGATGTTTGCTGCGATCCCCTTCGCCATCTGGTTCTTCCTCGCCATCGAAGGCGCGGCCATGGCGGCCGAAGAAGCCAAGGACCCCAAGCGTACGATTCCAAAAGCCTACATCAGCGGCATCCTGACCCTGGTGATCCTGGCCATGGGCGTGATGTTCTTCGCCGGTGGCGTGGGTGACTGGCGCACCCTGTCGAACATCAACGACCCACTGCCCCAGGCGATGAAAACCGTAGTCGGCGAAAGCTCCGGCTGGCTGCACATGCTGGTATGGATTGGTCTGTTCGGTTTGGTAGCAAGCTTCCACGGCATCATCCTCGGTTACTCGCGCCAGTTCTTCGCCCTCGCCCGCGCCGGTTACCTGCCCTCCTTCCTGGCCAAACTCTCGCGTTTTCAGACACCCCACCGCGCCATCCTCGCCGGCGGCGTGGTCGGCATCGCCGCCATCTACAGCGACGGCCTGATCAACCTGGGCGGCATGACCCTGACCGCCGCCATGATCACCATGGCGGTGTTCGGCGCTATCGTCATGTACATCATGAGCATGCTCAGCCTGTTCAAACTGCGTAAGACCGAGCCACTGCTGGAACGCACCTTCCGTGCGCCGGGCTACCCCATCGTGCCGGGTATCGCATTGGTACTAGCCCTGGTGTGCCTGGTGGCGATGGCCTGGTTCAATGTCTTGATCGGGTTGATCTTCCTGGGCTTCATGCTGGTGGGCTTCGTCTACTTCCAACTCACCGCACAGGACCGGGCCGATGCCCCCGCGGATGCGATGTTGACAGGACTATAGAGCCAGCGAGGCAGAACGGGCCTACACTGAACTACTCAGAAAGCCCGTTACTCAAAGCAGTTATCACCGTAGGAGAATTCTTCGACGGTCATCTGCCTCAAGGAGAGCCCTTATGCCGTGGTATGCGTGGTTGATTATGGTGGTAGCGATCGGGTCGATCGTCGGTGGGCTGATGATGCTGCGTGACAGCGCCAACAAAGTGGAACTCACCGACGAACAACGCAAACGCGTGGCCGAGCGCAATGCCCAGGCGGATGCCAAGGATGCGCAAGACCGATAAACGCTTATTCCCCCGTGGCGAGGGAGCTTGCTCCCGCTGGGCTGCGAAGCAGCCCCCTACTCCCATTCCGCCTTGGCAATATGCAACCCATGTTGCCCCTTATAGGCCGCACGCTCAGGCTGGCTCCAGCCACTGAGCAACTCATCCTCCAGCCTATAGATCTCAACCCCCAACGGCCGACACACCGTCAACGGGTCCTGCGCTTCCGGCCCCCACATCGGCAACGACAAATCCCCGCCCGGGCACGTCGACAATGCACACAGCAAATCAATCTCGGCAAAAAACTCCAAGTAATCACCCTTCTGCGCCGGACAGGCCTTCATGAAGTACATGTCATCGTGATTGAGGCCAGTGCACTGGAAAATATTCAACACGTCATGCACGTCGAACTCAGTCAGGCCATGGGGCAATACCGCACGGGTCAGGTTCGAGTGGCAGTGGTGGTGGAAGTCCTCACCGGTCAGCATACGGTTCACATAGGGATCGCACCGCGTGCCCAACAAATCGTGCAAACGCCCACCGTGTTCATCAATGCCGTAGCTGGCCAGGCTGTCATCGGTAATCGTGACCAAGGGTCTTAGAAAGGGCAGGTTCGACCACAAGCGGTCATGGGTGCTGACATGGGCGCCTTGCAGCTGTCGGGTGCGCGCAGCCCACAAGCGTTCGCGCGGGTCGTTGGCGTTCCACACGTTGAAATCCCCCACCTGCGGCCCCACCGGCGTAGTCACCCGAAACACATGCCCGGCCGGCACCTTCCACGCCCTCCCCGTTCGAATCGGCACCTCGAACTGTTCGATCAACGTACGCTGGCCTTTCTGATCACGAATACGCTCATAGAACGCCGTATCCACCTGCAACGCCGAACCTTTGCTGACCTGGTAAGCGGCGGGATAGTCTTTGTACATGGGGCAATCCTCTATCAAGGGTGATCAAACAGGGCAAGAGAAAGGTGTTCGGAATCGTCCAGGTAAAGGCTCATCGCCTCGCTGGCAGCCTGGGTTTGGTTGCTGGTTAACAGCGTGTATATCTCTAGGTCGCGCTCCAGCCAGGGCGACTGGAAACACTGCTCATCCGGTGCAGCGCAAAACACGAGGCGCAACTGGGCAATCACCTGGGCGAAGAACTCGTCGAACAACGGGCTGCCCATCAACGCGACGATCTGTTGGTGGAACACAAGACTGTGGGTGGCCACCGCTCGCCAATCCTCGCGCTCCCGGGCCAGGGTGGTGGCGTCAATGGCGTTTTGCATACGGCCTGATTGAGCGTCTGTCAGCGGGCCACATTGTGCTATTGCCCGCAACTCCAGGGTGCGGCGGACTACAAAGAGATCACGCACCTCTGCTCGCTCCAGGCGCCGAACCATTACGCCCTTGTTGCGGACATAGCGGGTAAGGCCTTCTTGGCCCAGGCGATGCAGCGCCTCACGGATGGTATTGCGTGAGGCGTTGTATGCCTTGACTAACTCCGCCTCGACGAGCGAAACACCCGGCAGCAAACGTCCGCCGATGATGTCGGCGCGTAGTTCCAGGGCTATTTGGTCGGCTAACGACAAGCTAAGTGTCATGGTTACCTCAAGATTGTTGAACAATCGTTGAGATGGATGTAATCACGTTTCATGCCAATGCATGATTGAAAAGAAATAGACGCAAGCCCGATAAAGGAAAGGCCGGTCAATGACCGGCCTTCTGGGCGATATTCACATCCTCAGTTGATAACCAACCTGTCGCGATTCTTCTCCAGCAGTGCCTTGCCGATACCCTTCACTTCCAGTAGCTCATCCACCGCCGTAAACGGACCGTTGCTTTCGCGATACGCAACGATTGCCTTCGCCTTGGAAGCGCCGATACCAAACAGATCACGGCGCAGGGTTTCGGCGTCGGCGGCGTTGAGGTTGACCTTGGTGGATTGCTCGGGCTTGGTCATTTGGGCGGCGATCGGGGTAAGGGCTTCCGGCTTGATGGAAGGCGCAGCGATGGTGGCGATGGAGAAGGAGGTAAGGAAGGCGAAGATTAGCGAGGAAATGTAAAGGTTTTGCATTGGTGACGCTCCATGACATCGGTGTGAGAAAAAGCAGCTTTTCCGAAGCTGCTTTTCTACGTTAGGCAATGGGTGGAGGGTGTCAAAAATGGGTGAGTAACAGAGTGTTAACTCACGGTTCCTAGCACCTCATGCAAGCGGGAATCTGTACCGCTCGCTAAAAGCGCCTGACACTCACTACAACGATGCCCAAACAGTGCGCAACCGCGATTCACGAAGGCAGTCGTAAAGTCACAATGAAACCGCCCGACCGAGCGAGGCGGTTCCTAACCGCCATCACACACGTTCGGCCCAATAGCCATAAGTATCTGATACGGGACTTTTGGTAAAAAAAAAGCGATCATTGCCGTCCGCCCCAACGTGTTCACCCTACGAAATTGAGCATTTTATGGAGCGGTTATGACCAGCAAACGGAATTCGAAGGGCTCTCCATCGACCTTGCTAACCAGCACCCGCTCTACCAACTAAGCGAGACTTATTTAATGGAAGCCGATAAACGCATCGCGGTTGTCATCCCTAGCTACAGGGTCAAGAAACACATACTTGAAGTGATTTCCGGGATAGGAAATGAGGTAGAAAGAATCTACGTCGTAGATGATCTATGTCCTGAGCAATCAGGAGACTTTGTGGAGGCGCACTGTGATGACCTTCGCGTCAGAATAATTCGCCATGAGGTAAACCAGGGTGTGGGTGGTGCAGTTATGTCTGGTTACAGAGCTGCCATTGAAGAAGGCGTTGATATCATCGTCAAAGTGGACGGTGATGGGCAAATGGACCCTAGTCTAATTCCATATTTCGTTGAGCCAATCATCTCAGGTCACGCTGACTATACGAAGGGTAACCGATTTTTCGATTTGGAAAGCGTCCGAGCGATGCCAAGAGTTCGACTCTTTGGCAATGCTGTGCTTTCTTTCATGACAAAAATGTCGTCTGGCTACTGGGATTTATTCGACCCAACCAATGGCTATACCGCTATACATGCCGACGTAGCCAAACATCTTCCATTTGAAAAAATCAGTAAGCGGTACTTTTTCGAGACTGACATACTATTCAGATTAAACACTGTCCGTGCAGTAGTTGTAGATATGCCAATGGAAGCAAAATACGAGGACGAGGAATCAAACCTCAAAATCTCAAAGATAGTGGGTGAGTTCTTCGTAAAACACGTTAGAAACTTCGGCAAGAGAATTTTCTACAACTATTACTTACGCGATATGTCGCTGGCTTCACTTGAGCTACCTATCGGCCTTCTATTGATATTGTTTGGCCTTTCGTACGGCATCTCTGGATGGATTGAATCCATACAGCAAGGAACGCCAGCTACAGCAGGTAAGGTAATGATTTCATCGCTCCCTCTTATACTCGGAGTACAGTTATTGCTTGCATTTATCGGATATGATATTGCATCAATACCTAAACGACCATTTCACAAGAAAAGGAGCTTGAAGTGACTTATCTGTTAGCTATAGTTTGTGTAATTGGAATTGCCGCCGGCCAGATCTTATTCAAGATGAGCTCATCATCTCTTAGTAAGTCGGGATCATGGTTTGACATGCAAACTCTGACAGTTCTTTTCTCTGCGTTCGCACTATATGGACTGACAACTATTCTATGGGTCTACGTGTTGCAGCGAGCGGACCTTGGAAAGATATATCCCCTCATGGCTTTGGCATTTGTAATAGTCCCGATTGGTAGCCATTTCGTTTTCGGCGAGCGCTTTCAGCCACAATATATGGTTGGCGTCGCGCTTATAATTGTGGGCATTGTAGTTACTGTAAAAGCTTAAGGACGTTTAGATCATGATGGAGAATACAATAGCCATGACGGGTTCACCTCAAACCACGATGAAGCGGCACGTGTCATGGGTACCGCTAACCGCCGCAATCTTCATGACGTGTTTTATTTTATCAATGCTAATACCCCCTCTTCAGTCGCCCGACGAGGGAGCGCATCTGGAAAGAATTTACCTGCTTGGCAAAGGCCAATTAATGCTTGAAACACCCGAGGGTAGCTCCTCGGGGGGGATGATTGATTCAGGCCTGCGTGCCTACTTGCAAGCTTACAGTAAATTTATTTCCAGACCTGATACCAAAATGTCACAAGTGGAGATAGATGAGGCTAACAATTTGCGATGGACTGGACATAAAGAATTCGACGCTCCGTCAGGAACAGGATATTACTTCCCCTTGATTTATACGCCGCAGGCGATAGGGTTAGCCGCTGGAGAGGCATTCGGGTTCACTGTCGATACATCCTATAGAATGGCAAGGTTCTTCGTGCTTGTCAGCACAGCTTTAGTGCTGGCATGGGCATTTTCAATTCATCGCCCACCAATCATAGCTGTAGCGCTTTTGGTGCTGCCAATGAGCCTATTTCAATTTTCCACAGCGACAATAGATGGAATATCCACAGCAATATTTATACTTGCCATTTCGTGCTTTTCACGAATAACAATAGACCGACAGAGATCAAAGAAATATTTAAGCTACACCTTGATATTTTGCGTATTAATAGTAACGTCAAGTCGAGCGCATGCATTGCCACTTTTCGCTTTAATATTCGCATCTTACTTCTATACACGAGATAGAAAAATTCTTGCGGCAAGCTTGGCTTGTTTGGTATTCGTGATATCTTGGATGTTAGTTTCGATAAAGCTAACTACCAACATTACATTCCAGGGGGCGCCATCTGCGGCTACAATAGCTGCCTACTACATAAAGGACCCTATAGCGCTCGTCCGAGTAATATTCCACACGATTATGGATGACACGCTCCGAACGTTCTATTTGCAATCCTTTGTGGGTATTCTAGGCTGGCTTGATACCAAGTTTCCATTAACAATATACGAAACTATATACACCCTAATAATTATAATTCTCGCGCTATCCATTCTGACAGCCAGGGTAAAGAACGTAGGCATTTACATAGCGCTTTTGATTGCGTGTGGCATTGCATCTATTGGATTAACCTTTGTAGCGCTTCTAATACAGTGGAACGCATTACAACACCCAGCTACGCTAATCCAGGGGGTGCAAGGTAGGTATCTACTCATACCGGCACTTTTATTCGCATATTCAATAGGAAACGACCAAAACAAAAAATACGTCGCAATCCGATATTTAAACGCAGGAATGCTAGCCATCCTATTCCTCTTTTCAACGTACGTTACTAGCTCGCTTTTAATATCCAGATATTTCATTGGGGCCGAGCAACAACCAGTCATTCCAGCAAAAATTACACCCAGCGCGCAATTGTCGACAGCCGATCCGATAATTTTACGCTTCGACACACAGCACCTGAAAAGCGACGCACTCCTACGTTCTGTTAGCGTTCTGTTTGCAACACACGTACGCAAAAACAAAGGGGCGGCCAAGGTCACATTCACAACCAAGGATGGTAAGGAGACAGGCTTAGATTTAGACGTTTCGTCTCTAGAAGACAATCAATACAGGACCTTCAAGCTTGATAATCAACCCTACTCCTCCGGGATGATTCGCGCTGAATCTGGTGGAGGCGTGAGTGTTTGGCAGACTGAGCTTGAGTCGGGCGAAATCGTAACTTGCATGATTTATGAGTTTTCCAGTGGCGCCAAACAATACACTAAGGGATGTCCGCGATCATAGTCACCCGCTCATTCGGGACTGAGTCCTGAATTAGGGTGGACGGCAACTATCATCGGTTGCCGTCTGCGACATCGGCTATTTTGCTAGATCCTGCGTCATGACTCTACCGTTTGCAACTCAAACACCGCCGACGCAAACCCATGTCGCTGCAGGTGTCAGCGGGGTTGATGGTGTAGGTGTCCGCAGGGGCAATGGTCTGCAGCTGTATATCTAGTTTCACTAACTCGGTTCCAAGCTGGGCGACAGGTATTGTTGCCACCGGAGTACCGTTAATGGTAACTGTCGCATTCCCTGTGCTTGCAGTTTTTGTTGATCCTTGTAGATTCAGGACCAGCCTGAACACGGAGGACACACCTTTCGTGGAGAAAACAATCGTAACCGCTCCATGAGCCCCACATTTGAAGCGACCAGATGATCCCGGATGCTGTGCTCCCGATTCCCTCTGGAGCCAGCAACTCATGTGCCCGACGCAAAATTCGAAAAAGTCTATCTCTATCCTGGATTTAAGTGCAAACCGGCGGGCCGCCGAATCAGCCAGTGATTTTTTTTGACTACTCGACCAGCCGAGCGCAGGAGGTTCCGTCGCGCTTGCTCGCAGGTTATCGCGGCTACCTGATGACCGATGATTACGCCGGTTACAACGGGCCGGGTGTGCGGCCTGCTGTCGAACGTATGGGCTGCTGGGCACACGCTCGCCGTAAGTTCGTCGAAGCGCAAAAGGTGCAGCCTAAAGGCAAAACCGGGCGGGCGGATATTGCCCTGAATCTGGTCAACAAGCTGTACGGTATCGGGCGAGATTTAAAAGAAGTAGGCGATGAACATCGCCACGAAAGCCGACAGCAAAACAGCCTGCCGGTGTTGGCGCAGTTGCATATATGGCTGGAGAAAACCCAGCCACAAATGACGGTGCAGAATGCACTGGGCAAAGCCATCAGCTACCTGGCCAGCAACTGGATCAAGTTGGCGCGTTACACCGAAGCCGGTTACTTGCCGATCGACAACAATGCGGGAGAGCGTGCGATCAGACCGTTCGTTATCGGACGCAAGAACTGGCGGTTCAGCGACACGGCCAAAGGCGCGACGGCGAGTGCTCAACTCTAAAGCCTGGCCGAGACCGCCAAAGCCAACGGCCAACAGCCTATGCGTGGCTGCGCCACGCACTGGTGCGCCCGCCACAGGCATCCTCGGTTGAAGACTACGAAGCCCTGTTGCCGCGGAACTGCAGCCTCGACCCACAGTTAAGCGCGCCACCCACTTTTAACTAAGTGAGGTTCATGAAGCGCTTACGAAACAACAAAGCCGCTCGGAAGCGGCTAAGTCATTAAATAATATGATCAAAAAGGAGTGGTTCGAATACCCTCACGGTTCCAGACGTCTTTGCTGGTAGATCCAGTCAACGATTTCGCCGTCTGGGGCGTAGCCGCTTACAGTTTCGCGCAATATCTGACGAACGCGTGGATAGTCGTCTTGCTCCACCGCTACCAGCAGCTCCTTCAGTTTGAGTTTAAGAGCATCCCACACCAAGTGATCTTCGTTAGCACTCATGATCATAGGATGTTGCGTTGCGACTACGTTGTCACCAATAAGCAACTCCTCATAAAGCTTTTCTCCTGGGCGCAACCCCGAGAACTCAATTGAAATGTCTCCATGAGGATTCTTCTCAGAGCGAATACTCAAGCCAGACAAATGAATCATTTTCTCTGCGAGTTCGACAATTTTAACTGGCTCGCCCATGTCCAAAACGAACACATCACCGCCCAACCCCATTGACCCAGCCTGAATCACCAACTGTGCAGCTTCGGGAATCGTCATAAAATAGCGAGTAATTTTAGGGTGGGTCACCGTGAGCGGGCCGCCAGACTTGATCTGCTTGTGAAAAAGCGGAATTACAGAGCCCGAAGAGCCCAAGACATTGCCGAAACGCACCATGGTGAAGCGGGTCTTGTTATTTCTTGAGATATTCCACTCGTCGCCGAACAATACCGGTGTCAATTCACGACTGAGAGCTTGCAAGGTCAGCTCTGCTAGGCGCTTCGTACTACCCATTACATTGGTCGGGCGCACCGCTTTGTCAGTGGAGATCAGCACAAAGTTCGATACGCCAGCCTGCAACGCTGCCTGTGCTGTATTAAGAGTGCCGATTACATTATTCAACACACCTTCGGCGATATTGTGTTCAACCATCGGGACATGCTTGTAAGCCGCAGCATGGTAAACAGTGTCTACGTGCCATGTGCTCATCACATCCAGCAATTTGGAATGATCGCGCACAGATCCCAAAATCGGCAACAACTTAACTGGCAGCGACTCGCGAGTGATACGTTGCTCCAGCTCCGAAAGGATGCTGTATAGGTTGAACTCGCTGTGATCAAGCAGCAGCAATATGGTCGGGCGCAAGGTAAGAATCTGCCGGCAGAGCTCTGAACCGATCGACCCACCGGCCCCTGTCACCAGTACGCATTGCCCCTTGATACAGTGTTCCAGCAACTCGTTCTGCGCAGGTACAGCATCACGTCCAAGTAAGTCAGCGATGTCAACTTCCTGAATGTCATCCACCTTAACCCGACCGCTGGCCAAGTCCATAAACCCCGGGACACTGCGAACATGTAGTGGAAAGCCTTCGAGAAAACCAAGGATTTCACGCCGGCGAACACGATTGGTAGACGGTATAGCAAGTAGGATCTCCTGCGCGCCAGTGGCATCGATCATGCGTTGGATGTGCTTGGGTTTGTAGACCTGCAGGCCTGAAATGACACGCTCCGCGATACTGGTGTCATCATCAATAAACGCTACCGGCCGCATCACTCTACCCATGCGCAAAGCAGCGACTAATTGGTTACCCGCAGCACCTGCACCATAAATAGCAACACGTGGTAGACCATTGTCACGATTGGTGAATGGCACGTGTTGCGATGCGGCAAACCAGTCGCCCAGAAAATACTGACGCATCGCTAGGCGCAGCCCACCAATCATGATTAGGCTAAGCCACCAATAGTTAAAAATGATCGAGCGTGGAACCACGTTTTGATGATTGCTGTACCAATAAACAACTACACCAAGGATAAGGGCTGACAAGCTGACGGCCTTGATGATTGCTATTAATGCGTCATTACCAAAATAACGCATTACCGCACGATACATCCCGAAGCGAATGAACAGAGGGACGGATACCACTGGAGCAACGAGAAACAGCCAGAGGTGGCGGCTGACGGGATTTATCATTTCGTCAATGCCTAGGCGAACGAGAAAAGCCATCCACAAGGACAGCCAGACCAGCACTACGTCCGTCCCAACCTGGATGAAACGCTTTTGTCGGCGCGAAAGGCCCAATAGAAATAATCTGACTTTATCCATAAGTTGCCCGCCGTTCTTTATTATCTGCCTCTGAGCGTACAGAGACGCGCACCGCGTGCCTTGGGCACACTATTAAGACCAAGACTTTCAACTCACTTTACGTTAGAACGCTCAACTGCGCCCGCGTTAAATTTAACCGCCAAATAAATGAGCGGAGCGTACGCAAAAACCAATCCAACAAAACCTGTGAATCGAAACTCCATGACTAAAAAAGCAATCGGCAATAACCAAAAAATGTTTATACAAAGCACGGCCATTGTAACAGGTAAATGTCTACCAAAATTACGCGATGCAAACTGGTAAGCATGACTTCGGTGGGCCTCATATACCTTCTCCCCTCGCAGCAATCTGCGGACCAAGGTAAAGGTCGAATCGCAAATGAATATGCCGAGCATAATCAGCCAAGCCCAGATAAAGCCTGGCTCAGCCCATGCCGCTTGGAGCGACAGGATACCCAACGTAATCCCCAGGAAACCGCTACCTGCGTCGCCCATGAATATTTTAGCCGGAGGAAAGTTCCAAAAAAGAAAGCCGGCTACCGCCATCGCAAGTATTGCTGGAGCCCAAATCAAATTATCAAAACCGAAAAAAAGGTAGATGGCGCACATCCCTAAGCAGGCACTGATAGCCTCAACACTGGCTAGGCCGTCTATACCATCCATAAAGTTGTAAAGGTTGAGCATCCATACTAGATAAAATGCTGCAAGCGCATGACCTATCCAACCCAAATCAATAGAAAATCCTAGAATACTGAACGTTGGTAATCCATTGAGCCAAAACAGCGCCCATAGCGCCGCAACAAAATGCCCCAATAGACGCCAGCGTGCAGCAATATGCCCATGGTCGTCCATGAAACCGATCACTGCGACTAAGCTGCCAGAGCCTAGTAACCCAGTTAGCCAGACATAAGGTTGTACTTGGAGATATCCTAGCAAGACTAAGGAAACCAAAAACGTCACAACAATCGCAACTCCCCCACCCCGAGGAGTTGGAACTGAGTGGGAGCTTCGTTCGTTGGGGACGTCCATAATACTGCGCCGCAACGCATATTGTCTTAAAACCGACGTCAAAAGCAAAGCTGCCAGCGCAACTACGGGAAAAACATACCAATACTTCATTTATTTCGCTCGTTCAGAAAATGATCTGCAGTCTTGCGTAATCCCTGATCTACACTGATCACTGGGTTCCACTCCAACATGCAGCGAGCTTTAGTAATATCTACTTGAAGAGAACCACAGAGCCGTTGAGAAAGAGCTTTCTTACCCAAAAACTTAGCGCTAGCTTTCAGCACCCACTCAGGCACAGACAGCAGTCGTGCCGGACTGTTTAACACATTTGCCAATTTTTGTAGTAGTTGAGTAGTGGAAACATCTTCGCCATCACTCACTAAAAAGGTTTGGTTGCGAGCCGCAGGATGACTGACGCACGTCATGATAAAATCGACCAGATTATCCAAAGCGATCAGACTGCGCTGATTATGTATAGCACCGAATGGTAACGGTATACCTCTTCGTAACCATTTCATCATGCTTTCGAAATTGGCGGCCACACCAGGACCATACACGAGTACTGGACGAATAATTACAACTTCCAGGCCTGTTTCGGCAGCGATCAGGCGCAAGCCTGCTTCGGCTTCCATCTTGGAGATACCATACGCGTCAACAGGGGCAGGAACATCATTTTCACGGTATGGACACCCAGGCCCGGAGCCCTCTCCATTGACCTTTACCGAGCTTATGAAGATAAACCGCTTAGCACCAGCCGCCGCTGCACTGCGCGCCAATTTCAGTGTATATCCGACGTTCACCAATCGAAAAGCACCCAGAGGATCAAGCTCAGTGTCGTTCATGACGTGGACACGTGACGCTAGATGGATCACGACTTCAGCGCCTTCTAACGCATTGTGATGCGTATCGATAGCTGCAAAATCGGGCACAAGATGATAAATCACAGCGCTGAGAGGTTGCGCGGGGACCTGACGAACAATCGCGCCTACCTGATAATCAGCAACGCTTACGAGTTTTTCAATTAAGCGCTTTCCCACAAATCCGCTACCACCGGTAACCACTATTCTGGTCATTTCTTTTGTCTCAAAATTGCCAGTATAACGCACAACACTGTAAATACGATCTTATCGCGAACGCGCCTACGGCACTTATAACCAGAGAAGGCTAAGCGAATGAGGGCGACCCGGCGCAAGCTTATCCAACGTTGCACGAAAGGAGTATTTTCAACGCCGACTAACCTTGAAATCAAAGCGGCTTGATTTAGCCACCAACCGTTGAAAACCTGCGATAGGCGAGCTTTAAAGGCTTTTAGGCCTGCATTCACTCCAACCTGATTGTTACTATGCTGCCGATAAAGCATGTGAGAGCGACTATCTATGATCCACTTGTACCCATGAGTACGACTGAACGCATAGCAGTACCAGTCATGAAGGGTAACGCTTTGAACTTCCCAAAACTGGTTAGAAACATGTTTCTGCAAATCACGAAACAATTCTTTTGAAAAGACATAGGTACAACCAGGCCCAGCGGCCTCGAACAGATGGTCAAATTGCACTTGTGGTTGCGACTTGACGATGAGTTTTTCTTTACCATCAGGCCAAAATGCGGTGACATTACTTGAATAGCCCTCAGCACCTGCGGAAGACATAGCTTCAACAGCCTCAATTAACTTATTAGGCAACCAGATATCATCTTGATCAGCAAAAGAAAAATAATCAAATTCCTTGAGCGAGGCTTCATTGATTAGCCGGAAAAAATTAGGGGCTGCGCCACCAAATTTTTTGCCCGTTTCAAGAATGAAGACTTGCGGATTGCGCTCCGACAACGCAATAGCCCACTCCTCCGTTCCGTCATTTGAGCTATCAATGCTGATGATCAGCGTTACAGAAACCTCATTCTGATTGAGTATGGAATGAACCTGATCAGATATCCATTTCATGCCGTTATAAGCAGCGAGAAGAACAAGAAAATTAGGACTCACAATATACCTTCGTAAAATTCAAGACAATATCCAATGATAATCTTCAACCATTTTCAACGATGAGAAATAGAAAACGGCAGACATCCCCACAAGAGCTAACCAATAGAAAACTCTACTTCTATAGTTAAATAATCGCATCAGCATGACAAAACAGGCCATATCGAAAAAACCGAAAATTTCGGCAGCCCTCAATGAAAATGAATCATTCCACGAGAGAGAAATCTGCAAAACCAAACCGATGGCAGACAGACTTAAAATAAAGCGTTCGACATCTGTAAGTCGTTGATAAAGCATAATCAAAATCGCCGAAATCAGCGTCATGCGAGAAATAAAGTAGAAGGACAATAAAGACAGTGCACTTGTATGATATTCGCCATTAATATAAGGTGCCAGACGGCTAAACCCAGCTAGACGATCAGCAAAACCAGAAATCAAAGTGCTCAACGCGAAAGCCGAACCTAATAAAATAGCAATACCGACTCGCCCAATATATCTAAACCCTAACACTACCAGAGCAAAACAGGGGACAAACACTATGACCGAAAGATGAAAACTAAGCGCTAAAACATATAAAACTAGGCCCTTGGTTTTCTGCCCCATATAAAAAAACATTATGCCGCAAGAAGCGAACGCTATCGCGCCCCCAACACGAACTTGAACCATGTCGTGAACGATGTAGAATCGAGACAAGATCATAAAAAAAAGCACGTAAGAGAAAAATCCACGCAAGACTATGTTTGAAAATGCTGACTTAGCATACAAGGAAACAAATGCAATGAAACAGAAAAATATATAATCCGGAAAACCAAGCCAATGTATAAAGCCGAAAGCAAGTAAGAACCCGGGATCTTTAAATTCTTCAAAAATGGACTCGGATGAGCTTCCGACTCGATATAACCAGTCAATGTAATTTGAATAATCGGGTGCCACATCTGGCGCACGCAGCCCCGCAAAGAGAACCAAAAACAAAAACAAAAGCGCAAACAAAGCGCGTGAAACCGCTATTAAATTTTCCTGGCTGCGAACCAAAGAAAAAAAGCTACACATTAAAGCAGTCAAAAAAACTAACAAGTACAACATCAAAATCTGCCTTTAAACATATTTCTCGCTACGCCATCATAAAGAGCTTGGCACAACAATTTCGCAGAGTAAAACTTCCTCTTTGAACACAGGGTATAACAAATAATATAATAAGGCACCTTTCGCGCAAACTCGAGGCGTGTTTGAATACGTGCCTTACTCCATATGGCAAGATAAGCGGCATTTCGGACAATAAAGTAATTCCTAAAGTCGCTGTGTAGCGTAATTCGCTTACCCATCAAAGTTACAAACTCGTCACCAATGCTGTGGCGCATTGTCACAAACGGAGTCAAATATGAACCATAACCTACTGAAGAAGCTCTCTCTCCCCATTCTATATCGACCCAATCAATAAATAAATCTTCCTGCATCAACCCGACCACCTTAAAAACACTAACGCGGATCAATGACCCTGAGGCGATGATATAGTTACTGAGCACAGGTAACGTAGAACTTAAATCAATATCAATTTTCTTAGTGCCAAAAAATGATGGCCTAAGTATAGGGGCAGCATCGCCTGTTTTTTCATCGACGAATACGGGCCCTATTGCACCAACTTTAATGCCCTTATCGAGCAGCTTCTTCTCTTCAGCTAACAATGTTTGAACAGTGCCAGGTAGTAACTCACTGTCTTGGTCGAGCAGCAAAACGTGTGAATAGCCTTCACTTTCAGCCAGCTGAGCACCAACATTATGTGCACGGGCGATACCATAATTATCGTGGAGGGATTTATAAAACAATTTTCGATCATCAAACCTGCCCGCGTAATCCTCAATACTTGACCCGGGGGTATTATCAATAATGTACACAAGCTGCACTTGCTCATAGATGCTAAGCAGCAACCTATCAAGCACGATCAGATCAGGTTTAAAAAGCACTACTACTGCGGCAACGGAAGTATTCATATTTATTTTCTTAAACTTAATTAACGTAAAAAAGCGAATGAATCGAGCATTTTTTTTGCTATCGCTGACCAATCATATGCTTTCACGTCACGCTCTGCATGAGCCCGCATGGTGGCCAAAACGTGCTGATCTAATTGAAGGTAACGCAGTATCTGAGTAACTATTTTTTCAACCGTTACCTGCTCAACAATTAACGAATTACTTTTACTGGCCGGCCCATAATTTGAAATAACTATACACCCCGACGCCAACGACTCTAAACACGGATAGTGAAAGGCATTATCTTGAAGGAGCCCTATGGCTATAAACAAGTCAACACCGCTATAAAATGCTGCTAGGTTCTCATCTCCATGAGGCACACTCATCTCGATAAAGTCATAGCTTTTCAAAGCTACATTTTTCGGAAGCTCGAACGCTAATTTTAAAATTAAGTTCTTACCTGTGGTTGCCCTAACTATTTTTACTGCCTCCACAATCTCGTATGTACCTTTCCATGCTAGCTCTCTACCTATGCAGCCTAATACTATTTTTTCAGAAGGAACCGGCCTAGGAGTAAATTTGAAAACCTCAAGATCAATGCCCGGCTCAACAACACACTTTGCTTTTAGCAACTTATAACTTTTATATATTTCACCATTAACGATTCGTCGAAGCGGTAAGAAATAAGAAGCTGAAGCCATAAGATAGCCAAAAAAACCTATAAAACTTTTCTTATCGTAAAAGTCGGGCTCATAGGCTTGAATATAATAAAAACCTTTACCCGTACCTAAAGCACCGAACGCAACCGGGAATGCAGTCAAATTATAGTTTGCCAAAAAAACATCATATTCTTTCCGATGCTTTAGAATAAACAAAAACATTCCTAAGAGGTTAAAAATCCCTCGCACTACCGGCACACGATGAAAAAAATTCGAAAACACCCTCACTTTAGCCCGCGTTGGATAATAAGGACTATTGATAAAGTGCGGACCTAAAAAATCAACTTCGTGGCCGCTTTCTATCAACTCACTTGACAGCCTGGATAACACCCTCATCCCACCAGCACTTGAAAATGCAAGCATTGGAATTAAAATTTTCATTGAGAACTCTTCATTGATGGGGCGATCTTACCCTTAGAGTGGGTGCTCAGCGCCCACGTTACACAAATAGACATGACAACCCAATACAAAAAATAATTGAGTGCATAAGCTTCAACCACTCCGTCAAAACCATGCCATCGAGTGAAGAGCAAAACCAGGAAATACCATGACATAGAAAAAAGTATCTCTGTAACTATGTAAAGTTTATACATAGCCTTACCCAGCATGACGTAGGCAAGTATCCAACTTCCAACTTTCATGACATCACCAATGAGTTGAAACGCGAATAAATCTCTCATTGGCAGAAACTGATTGCTAAATAATATATATATAACAAAATCGCGTAAAAAATATACAACCACACAGCCTGCGATAACAACAGGGAGTACAACTTTATAACCTTCTACAACTTCTTTCAAAATAGCCGCGTAGCCGAACAGCTCAGAAAGGCGGGGAAGATAATAAACACCTAGAGTAGTTGTCACCAACAAGAGATACGCACTGCTTAGCCTCCACATTGCCTCCCAATAACCAGCGTATTCTACTCCAAACTCACTGGTTAAATGGTCTCGAATCAATATCTGAGCGATCGGAAGACAAACTGCAGTGGTCAACGCCATTGCCGCGTACTTAGCTAGATTAACAGCTACACCTTTATCAAACCGTCCAAAAAAATATTCAACTCTAAACCACTCTGCATGCCTACATAAAAAAACAGTCGTAACGAAAGCCAGCGCCTGGTATATCCCAAGAGAAACTAAAGCGCCATAAAGCCCTAGAAACCAAGTAAGGAAACCAGTCACTATCAGTGATAAAAAACTTCCACAGATATTAGCAACGACTAATGTTTTTACATCTTTTTTTCCGTTAATAACGGCCATCAGCAATGCATTAAAGGTAAAAAATATTAGGGATAAAGCGACCCACAAAAATACGCTCGCGTATTCTTCCTTTTTGAAAAAATACACTGACAGTCTATCGCTAAATACCGCAACTATGATACCTACAGAAAGAGAGCCTACAATAGCCAAAGCTGTTGAGGTCTTCCATACTGCATGCTGCTTACTCGGCTCGTCGATATATTCAGCTGTATATTTAGTAACACCCGTATTAACAGCGCCGCTGGAGAGCGTTATGATCATCGTAAGGGCATTCTGTAACTGCCCCAACGCAGCGTAGCCTGACGGCCCAACATACAGCGCCAATATTTTATTAATGCCCAACAGGGTCAACATCTTAACAACAACAGCTATTCCATTAAAAAAGCTGGTTTTAACAAGATTCATTTAATTTTTAACCATAAAACTATTACATGCTTGAACTACTACTTCAGCGTCGCTCAGCGATAAGGTAGGACCGATCGGTAAGCTCAAGATCTGATTATGTACTTTTTCAGAAATTGGGAAAGAGTAGCCCGCCAATTCAGCATAGGCATCTTGATGGTGTGGAGGAATTGGATAATGAATTAGAGTTTGAATCCCACATTCAATAAAATGTTCTTGGAGCGCTTCTCTTTGCTCGCAAAGCACGGTGTAAACATGCCATACGTGACTCGTATTCTGCAAAGGCTCGAAACCTTCCGACGTCGGCAAAACAATTGCCGGGTTATTGATAGATCTGGTGTAGAGATCAGCAATTTGACGACGATGGGACGTTTGCTCGTCCAGATATTTGAGTTTGACAGACAAACAAGCTGCCTGAATCTCATCCAACCGGCTGTTCACCCCACGGTACAAATTTTTGTATTTTTGGTGAGAACCGTAATTGCGTAAAGCCCTCAGAGTCGACGCAAGCACTTCATCATTTGTAGTTATTGCACCTGCATCTCCAAGCGCACCTAGATTTTTTCCAGGGTAGAAACTGAAACCGGAGGCATTCCCCCAGCTACCAGCTTTCCTTCCATTCAAGTTAGCCCCGTGGGATTGAGCTGAGTCCTCCAGCACAAGCAGACCAGAACGTTCAGCGAGTTCCAAGATGGCCGGCATATCCGCAAGACGACCATATAAATGCACGGGCAGAATGCATTTGGTTCTGCTAGAAATAGCAGCTTCTGCTTTGAGGGGGCACATATTAAAGGTCGCAGGATCCGGTTCTACTAAAACAGGTATCAGCCCATTCTCTGATATAGCTAGAATGCTAGCGATATAAGTATTTGAAGGAACAAGAACTTCATCACCTTCGCTCAAGTAGCCAAGTTCTTTCCAGGCTCGGATGACCAGTACCAAAGCGTCAAGCCCATTGGCAACGCCAATACAATACTTCGTCCCGCAATAGTCAGCATAGCTCTGTTCAAACTGCTCCAGTTCGCTCCCCCCTATATACCATCCTGAATCTATAACTCGGGTGCAAGCGTCAATCAGTTCCTGACGAAACACTTGATTGATAGATTTCAAATCAAGAAAACTTATCATTTTGTCAAATACCTAATAATTTTAGCTGGGTTACCCACAACGACTGCACCATCTGGAATATCAGAAACCACTACAGCACCGGCGCCTATCATCGCATCCTCTCCCACAACTACTCCCGGCAAGATAGTCGCGTTGGCACCAATGCTGGCGCCTCGTTTGATAGTAATGCCAGAAAAACTCTTTGGATAAACTTTGGATCGAGGCTTAGCGTCGTTAGTAAATGTAGCATTCGGTCCGATGAAAACGTCATCAGCAACCACTGTCCCTTCCCAGAGAAATACACCCGACTTAATCGTTACATTATTGCCTACCGAGACGCCGTTTTCTATTAGTGTATGAGCGCAAACGTTGCAATTTTCGCCAATGACCGCTCCCTCAAAAATCACCGAATACTGCCACACCCGGGTGTCTTTTCCAATGTTTGTGCTTTTTACATCAGCAAGCGGATGAATTTTAGGCATGTTTTACCAACTCCAAAAACGCATCATAATTTCGAATATAGTCTTCTTCATCATAATAATCATCGGCTAGCACTAACAGTACACAATCTGCACTGAACTCATGCATTTCGTGCCAAATCATTTTATCAATGACGATAGCTTTATCAGACGAATCCAACCAAATTTCATCTTTGTGTCTTCCGTCATCCATTTTCATGAGGCAACGCCCTGAAACACAAACGGCAGCTTGTGTGAGCTCTTTGTGAGCGTGAAACCCACGAGGTACCCCCGCTTGCGTGCCAGTGAGGTAATAGACGCGCTTTATAGCGAACGGAATACTTTTGTTATTCTCAAGAACAACGAGGTGACCGCGATGATCACCTAACTTCTTGATATCCAAAAGTTTAATTAAACTCATTTTACAATCACCGATAAGCTCTCGACCCCGGGGGCCTCATCATCTTTATCGCTGACATTATAATTAATAGACCCAGGCCACTTGATGGATAGTTTAGGGTCGTTCCAATGGAGCGCACCTTCGGACTCCTTATCATAGTAACCAGTAGTTTTGTACAAAAAGTGCGTATGATCTTCCAACGCAACAAAGCCGTGAGCAAAGCCCTCCGGAATCCACATCATACGGTTGTTATCGCCGCTTAGCTCCGCGCCGACCCATTGGAGATAGGTAGGAGAAGAGGGGCGGATATCGACTGCAACATCGAATACAGAACCTCTTACAACCCGGACTAATTTTCCTTGGGCGTGAGGTGCACGCTGAAAATGCAGTCCACGTAATACCCCTTTCGAGGAGTAAGAATGATTGTCTTGAATAAATGCACTCGGAACGGGTAGCCCCAGCTCCTTCAGCGCCACCTGAAACTTCGCTTGATTAAAACTTTCCATGAACCAGCCACGCGCATCCGTGTAAACAGCAGGTTCAATTATCACAACATCTGGAATGTATGTTTGAATCAATTTCATTTTTCAGAAGCCTCTTTAAGAAGTTTCTGCAGGTATTGTCCGTAACCTGTTTTCTTAAGCTTCTCTGCTTGCATGCTTAGTTGCTTTGGTGAGATCCAACTGTTGTTGAAAGCTATTTCTTCGAGGCAAGCGACTTTGAGTCCCTGACGATGTTCAATGGTATGAACAAAGTGGCTTGCTTCAAGCAACGACTCGTGAGTGCCTGTATCCAGCCAGGCAAAGCCTCGACCTAGCATCTCTACAGTTAATGATTTGTCGTCCAAATAGGCCTTGTTAACATCCGTAATTTCAAGCTCACCACGCGGTGAAGGCTTAATGTTTTTTGCAATATCTACAACACGATTATCGTAGAAGTACAAACCTGTAACTGCGTAATTTGACTTCGGAACTGCTGGCTTCTCTTCAATGCTAAGCGCACGGCCGTCGTGATCAAATTCAACCACACCAAAACGCTCCGGGTCCGAAACATGATATCCGAATACGGTTGCGCCAGAGTTTTGAGACATCGCAGAGCTAAGGTTGTCCGAGAAATGCTGGCCATAAAAAATATTGTCACCCAAAATCAGGCAGCAAGGATCATCAGCAATAAACTCTTCGCCTATGATGAAGGCTTGCGCTAATCCGTCGGGGCTTGGCTGTTCTGCGTAGGTGAGTTCGATGCCGTATTGGCTGCCATCGCCCAGCAATTTTTTGAAGCATGGCAGGTCTTCTGGCGTAGAAATGATCAGGATCTCGCGCATACCGGCTAGCATGAGCACGGATAGCGGATAAAAAATCATCGGTTTGTCAAAGATGGGCAGCAGCTGCTTGGACACGCCCAATGTCAACGGGTACAAGCGCGTACCAGAACCGCCTGCCAGAATAATGCCTTTGCGTTTAATAACCGTCATTCTCTAAAACTTCCTTTAGCATAGGAATTACACCACCGCGCCATTCTGCCAGGTGAATGCAAAAACTCTGACGCAGTTTCTCGGTATTGGGCCAAGAATTCAATGGTCGAGGGTAGGTGAGGGGAACCGTACCTTGAAATTAGGTTTACAACCTGTTCTAGAAGAATCAGCAGCGCCATAAATTTGCTGAAATTGATCATCAGCTGGGGGCACGTATCTAGAGCCCACGGTGTAAAGCTGATAAACCACAGCTACCAATGGATCTATCAGCGCCCGGCTGACAGCAACAGGAACACGCCGACATATAGGATCCGAGCACTTGAGAGCGACAATCTGATTCGTAACTACGTTACGGCCGTCACAATCCAGTGCGGACTTGGACGCCAAGCTATGTATCCTAAGCGATCTCAGCACAGACCCCGACCTGTCATTTCCTACAAAAAATTCTCAGTTGACCTACCCTTTTTTGCGGCAACAACCAATTCAAGATCAAAACATCCAACCCGGAAACGCTTTTCAAAACTGCCCCTCCCCGGGCCTTAAAGCGAAGACGCACCATAGTGACGCTCTGAAAAGGGGGAGCCCATTAAACCTCAATCACTCCATAGCGCTCAACTAATTTGGGATAAGTTGGGTTTAACACTACTGGTCGATTTAACATCGCCGCGCACACGACTGCTTGAGGTTATATCTTCATCGACTATGCGGGCGCTGTCGGTAACGACCATAATCCTAGTAAGCGCAATAAAAAATGCTAAGACAGCGCCGCCAAACAAACCAAGCGCCATTATCAATATACGGTTAGGCTTAGAGGGCGCTACCGGCTCAAGGGCCTGTTGATCGATAGTGACTAGCTTGAGGGTCGACATATCGGTACTCAAGTTACTCAAACGAGTCATCTCCGCACGTAAGGACTCGACACCAGCGAGAAAAACATCCTCATTTTTACGCGCGTTCAGCACTTCAATTTCGCGATTGGTCGCTAGCAACTGAAGCTCCTTTGCGATCTGGGCCACGCGAGGATCGGTGAAATCATCCGATCTACGCTGCTCCAATGCGGTGATCTCAGCTTTAAGCGCCTCAACCCCCATAAAATAAAGTGGGATTTGCTGATTATTTACTTCGGTACGAATTACGCTGCCAGCGCCCGCCTTATCAGATTCACCGAACGATGAAGGCGTTGCCGGTTTTTGAATACCCAAAGTTTTAGCAATTCCGATAGCTTCATTCAGTTGAAAGATACGATCGCTGCGTAACGCTTTCAATTGAGCCCGCAAGGCTTTCAACTCGTCCTGCAACTGGGCACGCTTCAATGAATCAGCTTCACGAAACCGGGCTATTTTGGCCTCTTTCTCAACATTGTAATTCGATCGGGCTGAATCGAATTTTCCCTGGAGTTCCCTTAACCGATTTTGAACGATTACATTAACGTCCGCACTGATCTGCTCACGCTCAGTCCCAATAGCGTAATCCACTAAACCATTCAGAATCGCTACGCCATCAATACCCTTGGGATAAGTCATTTCAAGCTTTATATAATCACTCAGAGCGTCTTTTTTATTTGGATCAGGCAACGTTAATTGAATAGAGTTGCGGTTGAATGCTTCAAAACTCTGCTCCAGCGTTTCTCCTGGGCGAACGAACCTTGCGAATAGCCTCTGATTGGCTTTGAAGAAAGCTAAGCGAGTATCGTAGGATTCGAGTGCCTCACCAACCTTGATTAATGCGTCCGCTGGTGGCAACTGGTAAATCTCAGAGCGATTCAGTGCATCCAACTCGTTGATGGCCGCAGGGCGCAACACCGCATTGATCTTGTATTGTGGCGTTACCAGAAACGCATAGCACACTGCAATCAATGTGACAGCTAAGGTCACTAAGAACACGAGCTTTTTTTGAAGGAAGACGTTTTTTAATAGAGTTATTAAATCTATTTCGTCGGAGGATCTTAATGGGGGAACGCGGAGACTACTACTCACAACAAAAACCTGCCTTCAAAGAGAAACTGCGGGCTCGTTATGCAGACAAAATTGCGTTTTTTTATTCTAATTGGTTGACCGCCAAAACCCAGCGTCTCTGCCAAATTTTGAGCGCACAAAATGCCTGTTATCGAGAACAGATTCCATTCTGCCATCTCTTTGGTATATTACAAGTCTTGACATGTATGTCGGACGATTCTGACTTTTCTAGGAGAACTGTCGGAACCAACGGGGATAGGTAGCCAGGCAGTTTGAAGCGCTCTGCATGACAAGGTTTCTGACAAACGGTCACCAGCGCCGCCGCCCCCTCATCACACCTGACCCAGAGAGCATACCCTAAGCAACCGCTTTACCCCGACGCCTCCGAACAACCACCCCCAACACCGGCCCAATCAACATCCCCACAATCAAAGCCACCACCACAAACACCGCCACCGGCATCTGCGCAGTACTCCAACCCAGGAACGACAGCGCCACACCCTGCTGGTTCTCCAACACAAACGCCAAGACCACCAGCGCCGCAAGCACTGCAATCAATACCGCAACAAAGCGCTTAACCCCACGCATAACCTTCTCCTACCCCAAAAACACTCAGACGCCTTCTTCCTCTTCTTCGTTCACCCGATCACGCAATTCCTTGCCCGGTTTGAAGTGGGGTACGAATTTGCCGTCGAGGCTGACGGATTGGCCGGTTTTTGGGTTACGGCCTACGCGCGGTGCACGGTAGTGCAGTGAGAAGCTGCCGAAGCCGCGGATCTCGATACGATCTCCGGTGGCCAGGCATTGGGACATTTGCTCAAGCATGGTCTTGATAGCCAGCTCCACATCCTTGGATGAGAGCAGCCCTTGATGGGTGACAATTCGTTCGATCAACTCCGACTTCGTCATATTTTTCCCTTCTTTTTCAAGCAGCTAGGAAAAGCGCTTCGAAGGTTTTAGCATGACTTGATGAATTTGAACAGCCCATGTGTCAACTAATCTACAGGCAGAATGAATGCCCATCGCGTAAGCATCTGCCCTCATTTACAGATTACCAACATGGTTCGAGTTACGGCACCTGCAGGGTTCCAACCGAACAAGTAGTCACCCTCTTCGTCCTTGGCATCACTGGAGCGTGTGACAACCTTGTAGCCCTGCATCTTGCACTCACGGGCAGCACGCTTCTCGCACTTCTCCCACTTATTACCCAGGCCAGAGCAGTCGATTTCGATACCGCTGGCGCCGCGCTTGGCGTAGGTCTTGGCACTGGTGGAGGAACAGCCTGCAAGCACCATCAACGCAACTATTACAATAATCCTGTTCATTCAAGCCCTTATAGGTCAGCAAAACGAATAGCCTTCGTGAAGACTATAGTCAGTTCTGACATTGAGCTGAACGCCTTGGTTCTATGTTGTTGATTCATCAAATTTCAGGCACAAAAAAGGGCGACCGAAGTCGCCCTTTTTCTATAGCTTTACAGAACTTAGTTCTGCTTAGCCATTGCTTCGCGCAGCAGGGAGGCCATGGTGGTCTCGCCTTTTTCAGCTTCCGGAGCGGCTTTCAGGCTCTGGATGGCTTCTTTCTCTTCAACTTCGTCTTTCGACTTGATGGAGAGTTGGATTACGCGGCTCTTGCGGTCAACGCTGATGATCTTGGCTTCTACTTCCTGGCCTTCTTTCAGAACGTTGCGCGCGTCTTCAACGCGGTCACGGCTGATTTCGGAGGCTTTCAGAGTCGCTTCGATATCGTCGGCCAGAGTGATGATGGCGCCTTTAGCGTCAACTTCTTTCACAGTGCCCTTAACGATTGCGCCTTTGTCGTTCTCTTGAACGTACTCGGAGAACGGATCGCTTTCCAGCTGCTTGATACCCAGGGAGATACGCTCGCGCTCTGGGTCAACCGACAGGATAACGGTGTCCAGTTCGTCGCCCTTCTTGAAACGACGAACAGCTTCTTCGCCAACTTCGTTCCAGGAGATGTCGGACAGGTGAACCAGGCCGTCGATGCCGCCGTCCAGACCAATGAAGATACCGAAATCGGTGATCGACTTGATGGTGCCGGAGATTTTATCGCCCTTGTTGAACTGGCCAGAGAAATCTTCCCATGGGTTAGATTTGCACTGCTTGATGCCCAGGGAGATACGACGACGCTCTTCGTCGATGTCCAGAACCATAACTTCCACTTCGTCGCCGACTTGTACGACTTTCGAAGGGTGGATGTTCTTGTTGGTCCAGTCCATTTCGGAAACGTGTACCAGGCCTTCCACGCCTTCTTCCAGCTCTGCGAAGCAGCCGTAGTCGGTCAGGTTGGTAACACGCGCGGTTACGCGAGTGCTTTCTGGGTAACGAGCCTTGATAGCAACCCATGGATCTTCGCCCAGCTGCTTCAAGCCCAGGGAAACGCGGTTACGCTCACGATCGTACTTCAGAACCTTGACATCGATCTCGTCGCCAACGTTGACGATTTCGGAAGGATGCTTGATACGCTTCCAAGCCATATCGGTAATGTGCAGCAGGCCATCGACGCCACCCAGATCGACGAATGCGCCGTAATCGGTGAGGTTCTTGACGATACCTTTGACTTGTTGGCCTTCCTGCAGGGATTCCAGCAGAGCTTCACGCTCGGCGGAGTTCTCTGCTTCCAGGACGCTGCGACGGGAAACGACAACGTTGTTGCGCTTCTGGTCGAGCTTGATGACCTTGAATTCGAGTTCCTTGCCTTCCAGGTGCGTGGTGTCGCGCACTGGACGAACGTCGACCAAAGAACCTGGCAGGAACGCACGGATGCCGTTAACGTCGACAGTGAAGCCGCCCTTAACCTTACCGTTGATAACGCCCTTGACCACTTCTTCAGCTGCGAAGGCTGCTTCGAGAACAATCCAGCATTCAGCGCGCTTGGCTTTTTCACGGGACAGCTTGGTTTCACCGAAACCGTCTTCAACCGAGTCCAGAGCAACGTGAACTTCGTCACCGACATTGATTGTCAGATCACCAGCATCGTTGTAGAACTGTTCCAGCGGGATCAGAGCTTCAGACTTCAGACCAGCGTGAACGGTTACCCAGCGAGCTTGGTAATCGATATCAACGATAACACCGGTGATGATGGAGCCTGCCTGAAGGTTCAGGGTTTTTAGGCTTTCTTCAAAGAGTTCCGCAAAGCTTTCGCTCATTTTAATTCCTGTTGATAAGGGCGAAGAATACGCCCATCTCCACACCCCAGACGGTATGGGTCAGTTTCAATTAGAAGAAGCACCGCAGGACTATGACTGGTCCCCTGCAGCCTTCTTGGTCACCCGGCGATATCGCGAATGGCGATCTCGCTCATGATGCGTTCCAGCACCTGCTCGATGGACAACTCCGTGGAATCCAGCTGTATCGCGTCAGCCGCCGGCTTTAGCGGGGCTACTGCGCGCTGGGTATCACGCTCATCGCGTGCACGGATCTCATCTAGCAGACTCGACAGACTAACACCATCGACTTTGCCCTTCAACTGCAAGTAGCGGCGGCGCGCCCGCTCCTCGGCGCTGGCGGTCAGGAAAATCTTCAGCGGCGCGTCCGGAAACACCACGGTGCCCATGTCGCGGCCATCGGCCACCAGGCCCGGCGGCTCCTGGAACGCCCGCTGACGCTGCAGCAGGGCATCGCGCACGGCCGGCAGTGCGGCAACCTGGGACGCCCAGGAGCCGACTTGCTCGTTACGCAGGTCATCGGTCACATCATCGCCTTCGAGGATAATGCGCTGGGGATGACCTTCCGTCGCGCCGACGAACTGCACATCCAGATGCGCGGCCAGCAGCTTGAGGGATTCTTCGTTGGTCAGGTCGACGCCATGGTTGCGCGCCGCGAACGCCAGCAGGCGGTACAGCGCGCCGGAATCGAGCAAGCACCAGCCCAGGCGCTTGGCCAGGATGCCGGCGATGGTGCCCTTGCCCGAGCCGCTTGGCCCGTCGATGGTAATCACCGGTGCTTTGATATTCACAATTGAGCCTCTTGGGCAACACGGATGCCGACTTGGGCACACAGTGTAAGAAAGTTCGGAAAAGATGTAGCAACGTTCGCGCAGTCACGGATACGAATCGGCGCCGCGGCCCGCAGGGAAGCCACGCTGAACGCCATGGCCACGCGGTGGTCACCATGGGCCTGCACTTCACCCCCACCCACCGGGCCACCGTCAATGATAATCCCATCGGCCGTGGCTTCACACGTCACACCCAGGACCACCAGACCATCGGCCATGACCTGGATACGGTCGGACTCCTTGAGGCGCAACTCCTCGGCACCGCGTAGTACGGTTCGACCTTCGGCGCAGGCAGCGGCGACAAACAGCACAGGAAACTCATCGATTGCCAACGGCACCAGCGCCGCTGGAATCTCGATACCTTTGAGCTTGGCGGCACGTACACGCAAGTCAGCAACCGGCTCGCCCCCTACTTCACGCGGGTTTTCCAAGGTGATATCTGCGCCCATCAGCCGCAGGATATCGATCACCCCGGTGCGGGTCGGATTGACACCGACATGCTCCAGCAGCAACTCGGAGCCCTCGGCAATCGATGCCGCCACCAGGAAAAACGCCGCAGACGAAATATCCCCAGGCACTTCAATGTGGGTCGCGGCCAACTTACGGCCAGGTTCCACGGACGCCGTCGCGCCCTCCACTGCCACCGGGCACCCAAAACCACGCAACATACGCTCGGTATGATCACGCGTCGGCGCAGGCTCGGTGACCGCGGTTTTACCCTGTGCATACAGGCCAGCCAGCAACAGGCAGGATTTAACCTGCGCACTGGCCATCGGCAATGCGTAGGTCAGACCTTTGAGCACTTGACCGCCACGTATGGCCAGCGGCGGGCGGCCTTCCGGCCCGGTCTCGATCACTGCACCCATTTCCCGCAGCGGCTTGGCCACGCGATCCATCGGGCGTTTGGACAGCGACGCATCGCCGGTCAGCACGCTATCGAAGCTCTGCGCCGCCAGTAAACCGGCCAGCAGACGCATGGACGTACCGGAATTACCCAGGTAGATCGGCCCCGGCGCAGCTTTCAACCCATGCAGGCCGACGCCATGGATAGTCACGCGCCCATGGTGCGGCCCTTCAATCACCACGCCCATGTCGCGAAATGCCTGCAAAGTCGCCAGGGCATCTTCGCCCTCAAGGAAACCTTCGACTTCTGTCACGCCCTCGGCCAACGAACCGAGCATGATCGAGCGATGAGAGATCGACTTATCACCCGGCACCCGAATACGCCCGCTCAAGCGGCCTCCCGGACTGGCGATGAAAGTCAGCTCATCGGCGTTCACTGCGGTTTCCATATAAGCCCGGCGTGCCAGGATCTTGCTGAAATGCTCACGCGCCATCCGCGCACGGGTGAACACGCCCAACAGTTGATGGCCGTCACCCGCGTCAACCGCGTCACGCAGGGCGTCGAGGTCGCTGCGGAAGGTGTCCAGGGTACGCAACACCGCTTCGCGATTGGCAAGGAAGATGTCGTGCCACATCACCGGGTCGCTGCCGGCAATCCGCGTAAAATCGCGGAAGCCACCGGCGGCATAGCGGAAAATCTCCAGGTTTTCATTGCGCTTGGCCAGGGAGTCCACCAAGCCAAATGCCAGCAAATGGGGCAAATGGCTGGTCGCCGCCAGCACTTCATCGTGGCGCTGAACCTGCATGTGCTCCACATCTGCCCCCAGCTCGCGCCAGAGACGATCCACGACGGCCAGCGCCGCCGGATCGGTTTGCGCAAGCGGCGTGAGGATCACCTTATGCCGACGAAACAACTGTGCATTGGAGGCTTCCACCCCGCTCTGCTCGGAACCGGCAATCGGATGGCCCGGCACAAAGCGCGGCGGCATTTCGCCAAATGCCAGCTGCGCAGCCCGCACCACATTACCTTTGGCACTGCCGACGTCCGTGAGGATTGCCTGCCCCAGATCCAGGCCAGCCAACACCGCCAGCAGCTTCTCCATGGCCAGGATCGGCACCGCGAGCTGGATCACATCCGCGCCTTGGCAAGCGATCGCCAGGTCCGCCTCACAGCGGTCCACCACGCCCAGCTCCACCGCCAACTTTCGCGACTGCGGGTCCAGATCCACCCCCACCACTTCGCCGCATAATCCGCTTTCGCGCAGGCCCTTGGCGAAGGAGCCACCGATCAACCCCAGGCCGACCACCACCAGGCGACCGATCATAGGCACAGCAGGTTGCAATGCAGTGACATCAACCACGGGCCAGAACCTTGGCCAGTGCCTCAAGGAAGCGGCTGTTCTCAGCCGGCAAACCGATGGTGATACGCAGGTGGTTCGGCATGCCGTAGTTGGCCACCGGACGCACGATCACGCCTTCGCGCAACAGGCCCTGGAACACCGGGGCAGCAACCTGGCCGAGATCGACGCAGATGAAGTTGCCCTTGGACGGAATCCAACCCAGGCCCAACTCGCGAAAGCCCTGCTGCAATTGCAGCATGCCGCTTTCGTTGATGCGACGTCCTTCTTCCAGATACTCGGCATCCTTTACCGCCGCACACGCAGCCGCCAGGGCCAGACTGTTGACGTTGAACGGCTGGCGCACACGGTTGAGCACATCGGCAACCACCGCCGTGGATAAGCCGTAGCCGACCCGCAGCGACGCCAGGCCATACGCCTTGGAGAACGTGCGCGATACCAGCAGGTTCGGATAGGCCGCCAGGAAGTCGAGGCCGTCCGGCAGGTCGCTGCCCTCGGCGTACTCGATATAGGCTTCGTCCAGCACCACCAGCACGTGCTCCGGCACATCCTGCAGGAATTCGTTCAGCGCCCGCTCATCAAACCAGGTGCCGGTCGGGTTGTTCGGGTTGGCGATAAACACCACGCGGGTTTGCGCGTCGATGGCCGCCAGCATCGCCGGCAAGTCATGACCCCAGTCCTTGGCAGGAATCACCCGAGCATCCGCCCCCACCGCCTGGGTCACGATCGGGTAGACCGCAAACGCGTGCTCGCTGAACACCGCATTCAAGCCTGGCGCCAGGTAGGCACGGCCGACCAGTTCAAGGATGTCATTGGAGCCGTTGCCCAAGGTCACCTGATTCAGCTCGACCCGGCACTTGTCCGCCAGCAGGGACTTGAGCGCAAAGCCGTTGCCATCGGGGTAACGGGTCAGCTCGGCCAGCTCTTCGCGAATCGCCGCAAGCACTTTAGGGCTCGGGCCCAGCGGGTTCTCGTTGCTCGCCAGCTTGACGATCCTGGACGGGTCCAGATTCAACTCACGGGCCAACTCGTCCACAGGCTTGCCTGGAACATAAGGCGAGAGTTGTTGCACGCCCGGCTGCGCCAGGGCGAGAAAGTTGCCACTCATGTCAAAGCCTCACAAAACCGCTTTCGGGTACGAGCCCAGCACCTTGAGTGCTACGGCTTCCTGACTGATTTTCTCCAGCACGCCCTTGACCAGTGGGTCGCGGTGATGGCCGATGAAGTCGATAAAGAACACATAAGTCCATTTACCGCTGCGCGAAGGACGCGTTTCGATGCGCGTCAGGTCAATCCCGTTATCGTGGAATGGCACCAACAGCTCATGCAGCGCGCCGGGCTTGTTGCTCATGGAGACGATGATCGAGGTCTTGTCGTCGCCGGTGGGCGGCACTTCCTGGCTGCCGATCATCAAAAAGCGCGTGGAGTTGTCCGGGCGGTCCTCGATCTTCTCGGCCAGGCGCGTCAGGCCGTACAGGCCCGCAGCCATATCACCGGCAATCGCCGCCGAATTCCACTCACCCTTGACCCGCTTGGCCGCTTCGGCGTTGCTGGATACCGCCACGCGCTCCACATTCGGGTAATGGGCGTCCAGCCACTTGCGGCACTGGGCCAGGGACTGGGCGTGGGAGTAGATGCGGCTGATGCTGTCGGTCTTGGTGTTCTCACCCACCAGCAGGTGATGGTGGATACGCAGCTCGACTTCGCCGCAGATCACCATGTCGTGCTCGAGAAAGCTGTCCAGGGTGTGGTTGACCGCGCCTTCGGTGGAGTTTTCCACCGGCACCACGCCAAAATTCACCGCCCCGGCCGCCACTTCGCGGAACACTTCGTCGATGGCCGCCATCGGCTTGCTGATCACCGCGTGGCCGAAGTGCTTCATGGCTGCGGCCTGGGTGAAGGTGCCTTCCGGGCCGAGGTAAGCCACTTTCAGCGGCTGCTCCAGCGCCAGGCACGAGGACATGATTTCACGGAACAACCGCGCCATCTCTTCGTTACCCAACGGGCCCCTGTTGCGCTCCATCACGCGCTTGAGCACCTGGGCTTCACGCTCAGGCCGGTAGAACACCGGCACTTCGCCTTCTGCCAGGGACGCCATTTTCACCCGTGCCACTTCCTGGGCACAGCGCGCTCGCTCACTGATCAGCTCCAGGACTTTCTCGTCCAGGCTATCAATGCGTATACGCAGGGCCTTGAGTTCTTGCTCAGACATTAGCCGTGTTCCTTTTCGAACTCTGCCATGTAGGCCACCAACGCGTTGATCGCGTGGATGTCGACAGCGTTGTAGATGGAGGCGCGCATGCCGCCGACCGAACGGTGGCCCTTGAGGTTCAGCAGGCCGCGCGCGTCGGCACCGGCCAGGAATGGCTTGTCCAGGCGATCATCGGCCAGGCGGAACGGCACGTTCATCCACGAGCGGTCAGTGAGGTTGATCGGGTTGCTGTACAAGCCGCTGGCGTCGATGAAGTCGTACAGGGTGCGCTTCTTCTCTTCGTTGCGCTTGCCCATGGCAGCCACACCGCCCTGCTCTTTGAGCCATTCGAACACCAGGCCCGAGAGGTACCAGGCGAACGCTGGTGGGGTGTTGTACATCGAGCCGTTATCGGCCGCAACCTTGTAGTTGAGCATGGTCGGGCACAGCGAGCGCGCGCGACCGAGCAGGTCTTCGCGGATGATATTGACCAGGATGCCGCTCGGGCCGATGTTCTTCTGCGCACCGGCGTAGATCATGCCGTATTTGGATACGTCGATCGGGCGCGAAAGGATGTCCGAAGACATGTCGCACACCAGCGGCACGTCACCCACTTCCGGCACCCAGTCGAATTCCAGGCCGCCAATGGTTTCGTTCGCTACGTAGTGGACGTAGGCCGCATCCTTCGAAAGCTTCCACTCGTTCTGACCTGGAATGGCGAAGTAGTCGTAGGGCTTGGCGGTGCCTGCCACATTGACGTGACCGTAGCGCGATGCCTCTTCAATGGCTTTCTGCCCCCAGATCCCGGTGTCGATATAGTCGGCAGTGCCATCTTCCGGCAACAGGTTCAGCGGCAGTTGAGCGAACTGCTGGCTCGCACCACCTTGCAGAAACAGCACTTTGTAGTCGGATGGGATGTCCAGCAAGTCGCGCAGGTCCTGCTCGGCCTTGGTGGCGATGGATACGAACTCATCGCTGCGATGGCTCATTTCCATCACGGAGAGGCCTTTTCCATGCCAGTCGAGGAGTTCACCCTGCGCACGCTGCAGGACTGCTTCAGGAAGCGCCGCGGGACCGGCACAGAAGTTATAGGCTCTCTTGCTCACATCCAATCTCACTCTGATCTGGTGGTAGTCACGCAAACATATCAGGCGACACCCGATCCAATGTGGGAGCGGGCTTGCTCGCGAAAGCGGTGGGTCAGTCAGCTGATATGCCGCTGACACTCCGCAATCGGGAGCAAGCCCCCTCCCACAGTTGGATTTTCATCGCTGTCGATATTTCCATCCGGACAAACAACAAGGGGGCGAATCTTCATCCGCCCCCTGTGTGTCCGCTTATTCCTGCGGCTCTTCTTCGCCTGCGGCAGCATCGAGGGTTGGCTCGTCGACGCTGTCATCGCCAGCTGCGATTACCTCGTCGTCGAATTCCTCGCCTTCCAGCTCTTCACCTTCAACTTCCGAAGGCTCCTGCACACGCTCAAGACCGACGAGTTTTTCGTCCTTGGCCAGCTTGATCAGCGTCACGCCCTGGGTGTTACGGCCCAGGCTCGAGACTTCAGCCACGCGGGTACGCACCAGGGTGCCCTGGTCGGAAATCAGCATGATCTCTTCGCCATCGAGCACCTGCACCGCGCCGACCAGACGGCCGTTGCGGTCGTTGCTGACCATGGCGATCACGCCCTGGCCGCCACGCTTGTATTCCGGGAACTCGCTGATGGCGGTGCGCTTGCCATAACCACGCTCGGAAGCAGTGAGGATCTGGCTGCCTTCTTCCGGGATCAGCATCGAAATCAGCTTCTGCCCTTCTGGCAGGCGCATGCCACGCACACCGCGGGCGGTACGGCCCATGGCACGCACGTCGGATTCCTTGAAGCGGGTGACCTTGCCGCCGTCGGAGAACAGCATGACTTCGCGCTCGCCATCGGTAATGGCGGCGGAAATCAGTACGTCGCCTTCGTCCAGCTCCAGGGCGATCAGGCCCACGCTGCGTTGACGGCTGAAGGATTCCAGCGGGGTCTTCTTCACGGTGCCCTTGGCGGTGGCCATGAAGATGAAGTGACCTTCGGTGTACTCCTCGACCGGCAGCATGGTGGTGATGTATTCATCACTGTCCAGCGGCAGCAGGTTGACCAGTGGGCGACCACGGGCGGCGCGGGAAGCTTCCGGGATTTCGTAGGTTTTCAGCCAGTACACCTTGCCCTTGCTGGAGAACAGCAGCAGCGTGGTGTGGCTGTTGGCCACCAGCAGGTGAGCGATGTAGTCCTCATCCTTGACGCCGGTAGCCGACTTGCCTTTACCGCCACGGCGCTGGGCCTGGTACGCAGCCAGCGGCTGGGTCTTGGCATAGCCGCCGTGGGAGATGGTCACCACACGTTCTTCTTCCGGGATCATGTCACCCAGGGTCAGGTCGAGGCGCGCATCGAGGATTTCGGTGCGGCGCACGTCGCCGTATTCGGCGCGGATCACTTCCAGCTCTTCGCGGATCACTTCCATCAGGCGCACGGCGCTGCTGAGGATGCGGATCAGCTCGCCGATCTGGTTGAGGATCTCCTGGTACTCGGCCAGCAGCTTCTCGTGCTCAAGGCCCGTGAGGCGGTGCAGGCGCAGTTCCAGGATAGCCTGGGCCTGTTCCGGCGACAGGAAGTACTTGCCTTCGCGCAGGCCATACTGTGGGTCCAGGGTCTCCGGACGGCACGAGTCGGCGCCGGCACGTTCAACCATTGCCACCACGGCGCTGGATTCCCAAGGCGTGCTGATCAGCGCTTCCTTGGCTTCCGACGGGGTTGGCGAGGCCTTGATCAAGGCGATGACCGGATCGATGTTCGACAGCGCAACGGCCTGGCCTTCCAGGATATGGCCTCGTTCACGAGCCTTGCGCAGTTCGAATACGGTACGGCGGGTCACCACTTCGCGGCGGTGACGTACGAAGGCTTCCAGCAGGTCCTTGAGGTTCAGGATGCGTGGGCGGCCGTCGATCAGAGCAACTACGTTGATACCAAACACGCTTTGCAGCTGGGTCTGGGCGTAGAGGTTGTTGAGGATCACCTCAGGCACTTCGCCACGACGCAGCTCGATCACTACGCGCATGCCGTCCTTGTCGGACTCGTCGCGCAGCTCGGTGATGCCTTCGAGCTTCTTCTCTTTAACCAGCTCGGCGATCTTCTCGATCAGGCGCGCCTTGTTCAGCTGGTACGGAAGTTCGGTGATGACGATCTGTTGGCGGCCACCGACCTTGTCGATGTCTTCGATCATCGAGCGGGCGCGCATGTAAATGCGCCCGCGACCGGTGCGGTAGGCTTCGATGATGCCGGCGCGACCGTTGATGATCGCGGCGGTCGGGAAGTCCGGGCCGGGGATGTATTGCATCAGCTCATCGACGGTCAGCTCCGGGTTGTCGATAAGGGCCAGGCAACCGTCGATGACTTCACCGAGGTTGTGCGGCGGGATGTTGGTGGCCATGCCCACGGCAATACCGCTGGAACCGTTGACCAGCAGGTTGGGGATGCGGGTGGGCATGACAGCCGGGATCATTTCGGTGCCGTCGTAGTTCGGCACCCAGTCCACGGTTTCTTTATGCAGGTCGGCCAGCAGTTCGTGCGCCAGCTTGGTCATGCGCACTTCGGTGTATCGCATGGCCGCGGCGTTGTCGCCGTCGACCGAACCGAAGTTGCCCTGGCCGTCTACCAGCAGGTAGCGCAGGGAAAACGGCTGGGCCATCCGAACGATGGTGTCGTACACCGCAGTGTCGCCGTGAGGGTGATACTTACCGATCACGTCACCGACAACACGGGCAGATTTCTTGTACGGCTTGTTCCAGTCGTTACCCAGCTCGCTCATCGCGAACAGCACACGCCGGTGCACGGGCTTCAAGCCATCGCGTGCATCAGGCAGTGCCCGACCGACAATTACGCTCATCGCGTAGTCGAGGTAGGACTGTTTCAGCTCGTCTTCGATATTGACCGGGAGGATTTCTTTGGCCAGTTCGCCCATGAGAAGCCTGATTCCTTTTTCGGGTGAAACTTCGTCGCATCCATATGGGACGAACGAAGCTCGCCGCTGCCGGCACGGTGCCTGACAACGACTTACGACAAATCAACGAGTTATGACACGGATCTGCACGTTATGGGCCACCCCTCGGGGTGGCCCTGGAAACCGCCGGATGTTATCACAATCGCCGCCACGCACCTATCCCCCTGATGCGCATGGAGACTAGTAATTTGACGGATGACAGGCTTGAGGGCGACGAGAGGGGCTCAGAGGTGGGGTGGTGCTTTTTTTGAGGCTGGATCTGGATGCTTTATTGACTTCAAGGGCCAATCGGGGGCAAGCCCCCTCCCACATTTGACGGTGTTCACAATTCAAGTGTGGGAGGGGACTTGCTCCCGATTGCTATTTCACAGACACCACAGGCCTCAATGCAGCCGCTTACGGCACATCAACCTGGCCAACTTGGCAGTATCCGGCCGCTCGACCACGCCCTTCTCAGTCACGATCACGTCAATCAGGTCAGCCGGGGTGACATCGAATACCGGATTAATAGCCTCTACCGTCAAGCGCTGCCCCATTACCTCCAGCAATTCGCCGGGATCACGCGCCTCCAGCGCAACGTCATCGCCAGTAGCCATCATCAGGTCGAGGGTCGAGCTTGGCGCCACCACCATGAAGCGCACGCCGTGGTGCATGGCGCAGACGGCCAACTGATAAGTGCCAATCTTGCTGACCACATCGCCATTGGCGGCAATGCAGTCGGCGCCGACAATCACCCAGGTCACGCCCTTGGTCTTGAGGATATGCGCCCCCGCCGAGTCGGCATTCACCGTCACCGGGATACCGTCGCCCGCCAGCTCCCAGGCAGTCAGCCGCGAGCCTTGCAGCCAGGGCCGGGTCTCGTTGACATAGACTTGCTCGACCAACCCTTCAAGGAACGCTGCGCGAATAACCCCGAGGGCCGTGCCGACGCCGCCCGTGGCCAAAGCGCCAGTGTTGCCATGAGTCAGGATCGCCTGGGCGTTGCCTTGGTGCTTGCGAATCCGCTCCATGCCTAGCTGGGCCATAACGAAATTGGCCTCCCGGTCGCTTTCATGAATCGCAATGGCTTCGGCTTCCAGCACCGCCAGCGGATCGGCGTGCTTCTTGAGGCGGTCCAGGCGGTCGCGCATGCGCTGCAAGGCCCAGAACAGGTTCGAGGCAGTAGGTCGGGTATCGGCTAACAGTGCGTAGTCTTCTTCCCAGGCAGCTTGCCAGTCACCGCCTTGAGCGATGCGCTCACGGGCAGCCAGCACCAAGCCATACGCGGCGCAGATGCCAATGGCCGGCGCGCCCCGTACCAGCATCGAGCGGATGGCATCGGCCACTGCCTCTACGGTACGGCAGGCTACCCAGCTTTCCCGGGACGGCAAAACACGCTGATCGAGCAGATACAGCGCGCCATCACGCCAATCGATGGCCTTCACGTTCTCTGCAGCCAACAGTCGGTCGCGCATCCCTTACCCCGCACTCATGAACAAAAGCCGCGGATTATAGCGATCCGCCAGCCAGGACGCTCGGGTATACTTCGCCCTTCTTTTATAGCTGCCTGGGAAGAAGCCTGCGATGACCACCTCTGCCGCCCCGCTCGACTTGCTGCTGCTGCCGACCTGGCTGGTACCCGTCGAACCTGCCGGCGTAGTGCTCAAGGAGCATGGCCTGGGCATCCGCGACGGGTGCATTGCCTTTATCGGCCCGCGGGCTGCGGCATTGAAGCTTGCGGCCAAGGAAGTGCGGGAGCTGCCCGGCATGCTGCTCAGCCCCGGCCTGATCAACGCCCACGGCCATGCAGCCATGAGCCTGTTCCGTGGCCTGGCCGACGACCTGCCGCTGATGACCTGGCTGGAAAAACACATCTGGCCCGCCGAAGCCAAGTGGGTCGATGAAGCCTTCGTGCGCGACGGTACCAACCTGGCCATCGCTGAACAGCTCAAGGGCGGCATCACCTGCTTTTGCGACATGTACTTCTACCCCAAGGTCGCCAGCGACTGCGTGCACAACAGCGGCATGCGCGCGCAGATCGCGATGCCGATCCTCGATTTCCCGATTCCCGGCGCCAGCAGTGCCGACGAGGCGCTTCGCCAGGCTATCGAGCTATTCGGCGACCTCAAGCATCACCCGCGCATCAAGATCGCCTTTGGCCCTCACGCGCCCTACACCGTGAGCGATGCCAATTTGGAGAAAATCCGCGTGGTCGCCGAGGAGCTGGACGCCACGATCCATATGCATGTGCATGAAACCGCCTTCGAAGTGCAGCAAGCCGTGGAGCAGACCGGCGAGCGGCCACTGGCGCGCCTGGGTCGCCTCGGCTTGCTGGGGCCGCGCTTCCAGGCCGTTCATATGACCCAAATCAGCGAGGATGACCTGGCTTTACTGGTAGAAAGCAACACCAGCGTTATCCATTGCCCGGAATCGAACCTGAAACTCGCCAGCGGCTTTTGCCCGGTGGAGCGCTTGTGGCAGGCAGGGGTCAATGTGGCCGTCGGCACCGACGGCGCCGCCAGCAACAATGACCTGGACCTGCTGGGCGAAACCCGCACCGCCGCGATGCTGGCCAAGGCCGTCGCCGGTTCGGCCACCGCCCTGGATGCGCACCGCGCCCTGCGTATGGCGACCCTCAACGGCGCGCGCGCCATGGGTCTGGAAAGCCAGATTGGCTCGCTGGAAGTGGGCAAGGCAGCAGATATGGTCGCCTTTGATTTGTCGGGGCTGGCGCAACAACCGATCTACGATCCGGTCTCACAGCTTATATATGCCACCGGGCGCGATTGCGTGAAACACCTTTGGGTCGCCGGCAAGCCATTGCTCGACGATCGGCAATTGACCCGCATGGATGAACAACAGTTGACCGCCACGGCCATCGCCTGGGGCCAACGCATCAGCGGGCACAGCGAATAACGAAGGTGCTGGCCCCTGCGTTCAGCACCGACATAGCGATTTATCAGATTCTAGAGGATTCACCATGAGCAACGTCGACCACGCCGAAATCGCCAAGTTCGAAGCCCTGGCCCACCGCTGGTGGGACCGCGAAAGCGAGTTCAAGCCCCTGCACGACATCAACCCGCTGCGGGTCAACTGGATTGACGAACGCGTCAACCTGGCCGGCAAAAAAGTGCTGGACGTCGGTTGCGGCGGCGGCATCCTCAGCGAAGCCATGGCCCAGCGCGGCGCCACGGTGATGGGCATCGACATGGGCGAAGCGCCCCTGGCCGTGGCCCAGTTGCACCAGCTGGAATCCGGCGTGAGCGTGGAATACCGCCAGATCACCGCCGAAGCCCTGGCCGAGGAAATGCCCGAGCAGTTCGACGTGGTCACCTGCCTGGAGATGCTGGAGCACGTACCCGACCCATCCTCGGTGATCCGTGCGTGTTTCCGCATGGTCAAGCCCGGCGGCCAGGTGTTCTTCTCCACCATCAACCGCAACCCCAAGGCTTACCTGTTCGCGATCATCGGCGCCGAATACATCATGAAGCTGCTGCCGCGTGGCACCCATGACTTCAAGAAATTCATCCGCCCTTCCGAGCTGGGCGCGTGGAGCCGACAGGCCGGGCTGACGGTCAAGGACATCATCGGCCTGACCTACAACCCGCTGACCAAGCACTACAAGCTGGCCAGCGACGTTGACGTCAACTACATGATCCAGACCCTGCGCGAGGAGTAAGCCTGTGAAGTTGCGAGCGGTTCTCTTCGACATGGACGGTACCCTGCTGGATACCGCGCCGGACTTTATCGCCATCTGCCAGGCCATGCGCGCCGACCGGGGCCTGGAGCCGATCAGCCCGCAGCATATCCGCGATGAGATTTCCGGCGGAGCGCGGGCAATGGTCGCGGTGACCTTCTCGATGGACCCGGAATCACCCGGCTTTGAAGCATTGCGCCTGGAATTCCTCGAGCGCTACCTCAAGGACTGTGCAGTTCACAGCAAACTGTTCGACGGCATGGCGGAGCTGCTGGAAGACATCGAGAAAGCCAAGCTGATCTGGGGCGTAGTCACCAACAAGCCCGTGCGCTTTGCCGAACCGATCATGCAGCGACTGGGCCTGGCCGAGCGTTCGGCCGTGCTGATCTGCCCGGACCACGTGAAGAACAGCAAGCCGGACCCCGAGCCGATGATCCTGGCGTGCAAGATGCTCGACCTGGACCCGGCCAGCGTGCTGTTCGTCGGTGATGACCTGCGCGATATCGAGTCCGGCCGCGGCGCCGGCACCCGCACGGCGGCGGTGACCTACGGCTATATCCACCCGGATGACAACCCACGTCACTGGGGCGCGGATGTGGTGGTGGACCACCCGCTGGAGCTGCGCAAGGTGCTGGATAACGCGCTGTGCAGTTGCTGAAGCGCTATCACCCACCTGTAGGAGCGAGCTTGCTCGCGAAGAATCCGAGGACGACGCGTTTATCCTGATCCCCCGCGTTATCGTTAACGTTTTTCGCGAGCAAGCTCGCTCCTACAGAAGGCACGTGGATTTTCTGTGAATTTTGTCGAGGCTATTTATGTTTGATTACTCCGCACCTCCAGAACTGCTCAAAGGCCGGATCATCCTGGTAACCGGCGCCGGTCGCGGGATTGGCGCGGCAGCGGCGAAGACCTATGCCGCCCATGGCGCTACCGTGCTGTTGCTGGGCAAGACCGAAGCCAATCTGGCCCAGGTGTATGACGAGATCGAAGCCGCCGGCCACCCGCAACCGGTGGTGATCCCGTTCAACCTGGAGACCGCCCTGCCCCATCAGTACGATGAGTTGGCGGCGATGATCGAAAAGGAATTCGGCCACCTCGACGGCCTGCTGCACAATGCCTCGATCATTGGCCCGCGCACGCCCATCGAGCAGTTGTCCGGCGAGAATTTCATGCGGGTGATGCATGTGAACGTCAACGCGATGTTCATGCTGACCGCCACCTTGCTGCCGTTGCTCAAGCTGTCCCAGGATGCGTCGGTGGTGTTCACCTCCAGCAGCGTCGGGCGTAAGGGCCGTGCCTATTGGGGTGCCTATGGGGTGTCGAAATTCGCCACCGAAGGGCTGATGCAGACCCTGGCCGATGAGCTTGAGGATGTGGCGGCAGTACGCTCGAACAGCATCAACCCCGGCGGCACGCGCACCAGCATGCGGGCCCAGGCGTATCCAGGGGAAAATCCGATGGAGCGGCCGGCACCGGAAGAGATCATGCCGGTGTACCTGTACCTGATGGGGCCGGACAGTGCCGGCATCAATGGGCAGGCGTTCGACGCGCAATAATAGACATACATAAGTATTAAATGTGGGAGGGGGCTTGCTCCCGATAGCGGTGGGCCAGCCAATAAATGCATTGACTGACACTCAGCTATCGGGAGCAAGCCCCCTCCCACATTTGTATCGGGTGTTCTCTGGAACTCAGTTTTTCACGACCTCTTCAAGGGTGAAACGCCCCAACGGGTTCTGCAGGAAGTTGCTCACATTCTTGCGTGAGATGTTGATATACGGGCTGTAGTACAGGTCAATCCAGTTCACATCCTGTTTCGCCAGTTTCTGCAACTCCACATACATTTGCTCGCGCTTGGCCGGGTCTGCCTCGACCCGTGCAGCCGCGACCAACGCCTTGACCTTGTCGTTCTTGTAGCGAGTCATGTAGTTCTGGTTAGTGTCGTGTCCCAGGACGAAGGTGGTCTTCTGGTCCGGGTCGAGGATGTCGTTGGTCCAGTACATCACCGAAATATCGTACTCACCGTCCACCAGCATCTGCCAGCTTTGGGTCGGGTCGACCTTTTGCAGGTTGGCGGTGACGCCGACCTTGGCCAACTGGTCCTTGATGATCACCGCAATCTGCTCGTCGGCCTCATTGCCGGCATTGACCACGTAGTTGAGCTTCAAGTCCTTGGCGCCGGCCTCTTCCAGCAGCTTTTTCGCCGCCGTAGGGTCATAGGGGCGTTGCAGGTTATTGGCATAGTGGTACAGCGAGCCTTTTGGAATGTAGGAATAGGCCACGGTGCCTTGACCGTAAGTGGCGGCCTTCACCAGTGATTGCTTGTCGATGGCCATGTCCAGGGCCTCGCGCACTTGCGGCTTGGCCAGCAGGCCGTGCTCGTGGTTGATCAACAGGTGATCTTCACGGGTGGACGGGTCGGAGTGGATCACCACATTTTTGTCTTTCTTAAGCTCTTCAACCCGCGAGAACGGCACGAAGATCGCCGTGTCGAGTTCGTTGTTCTGCACCATGCGCATGCGCGTGTTGTCATCGGTTACCGACACCCACTCCACGCCGTCGAGGCTGACGTTGCTGGCCTGCCAGAAGTTCGGGTTCTTCTTGAGGATGACCCGGTCGCCCTTACGCCATTCTTCCACGGTAAACGCACCGGAAGTCACCGGGTTTTCCGAGTAGGCGTCTTCGCCCAGGGTGTTCATGGCTTTTTCCGACAGGATCGACACCGTCGGCGACGCCAATTGCGAGAGGAAAGCCACCGCCGGGGTTTTCAGGGTCACCACCAGGGTCTTCGGATCGCTGGCCTTGGCGGTGTTGATCAGGCTGAACGGGTCGCTCCACAACGACGCCTTGTTGTCGCGGATGCGCAGCAGGCTGAACGCGGCATCATCGGCGGTGATCTTTGATCCGTCGGAGAACTTCGCCTCACGCAGTTTGAAGGTGTAGGTCAGGCCGTCCTTGGAAATCTCCCAGCTTTCGGCCAGGCCTGGTTCCATCTTGGTGCCCAGGTTATCCACGCGCACCAGGGTGTCGTAGACGTTGGCAAACACCCAGGTGTCGCGGTTTTGCGCGCTTTTGATCGGGTCAAAGGTGGTGCTGTCTTCACGGCAGCCGATGGTGAGAACACCAGCGGCCTGGGCCAGGCCAGCGGTCAGCGACCAAGCGGTCAGCGTGGCGGCGGCGAGCAATTTCAAGTGGCGCGATTGCATATCACAACTCCTTGTTAATGAATGGCAGAGGGTCAAAGCAAAGGTTCTTCAAGCACGCAACTGTACCGATGCTCGTGCAGGAAATGGGTCGGCGGCAACACCACCGAACACATCGCTCGGGCATGCCGGCAACGTGGATGAAAGGCGCAACCTGCAGGCAAATCCAACGGGCTCGGCGGCTCGCCGGGCAACGGCTGCGCGGGCAACGGCCGATGCGGATCGATCTCGGGAATCGCCTCGATCAACGCCGCTGTATACGGATGACGCGGCGCGGTAAACACCGCTTCCACCGGCCCTTCTTCGACGATCTTGCCCAGGTACATCACCGCCACGCGGTCGCACAGGCGCCGCACGATGGCCAGGTCATGGGCGATAAACAGGATCGCCAGGTTCATGCGCTGTTGCAGTTCCAGCAGCAGGTTGATGATCTGGCCCTGGATCGATACATCCAGCGCCGCCACACATTCGTCGGCAATGATCAGGCGTGGCTCCACCGCCAGCGCCCGGGCAATACCGACGCGCTGGCACTGGCCGCCACTGAGTGAGCCTGGGTTGCGCGTGGCCAACTCGGGGCGCAGGCCAACCAGTTCCAGTAGCTCATTGACCCGCGCCGGGATCTGCGCCACCGCCACCTTGCGCTGCACGCGTAGCACCTCGGCAATGATCTCGCCGATGCTCTGGCGTGGGTTCAGCGCAGCGTAGGGGTCTTGGAAAATCATCGCGGTTTCGTGGCGCAGGCGAGCGATGTCGATGGCGCTGCCATGGGCCATGTCGACACCGTCAAACAACACCTGCCCGGCGCTGATCGGGTTGAGGTGCAGAATCGCCCGGCCCAGGGTGCTCTTGCCACTGCCAGATTCGCCCACCAAACCCAGGGTTTCACCGGCGGCCAGATTCAGCGACACGCCATTCACCGCCCTCACCCACTGCTTGTTGAGGCCGAACAGGCCAGTGCCGGACGCGGCAAAGCGCACCTCCAGGTCCTTGATCTGCAACAGGCTCATGGGCGCTCTCCCAACGGATAGTGACAGGCCACGCGTGCGCCCTGGGGCAACACCTCGGCACATAAGGTACCGGCCTGGGGGCAGCGCGGGTGGAAGCGGCAACCATCGGGCAATGCATCCAGCAACGGCGGCTGGCCGGGGATAGTGCGCAACAAGGCATGGCCGCTGCTGTGGGCCGGCTGGCAGTCGATCAGGCCTGCGGTATACGGATGTTGCGGGTGCGCCAGCAGCTCGTATTTGCTGCCATGCTCGCACAGGCGCCCGGCGTACATTACCGCGATGGCGTCGCACGTCTGCGCCACTACGCCAAGGTCATGGGTGATCATGATGATCGACAGTCCACGCTGGTCACGCAGGTCGAGCAACAGGCGCAGGATTTGCGCCTGCACCGTCACATCCAGGGCCGTGGTCGGCTCATCGGCGATCAGCACTTTGGGGTTGCAGCCCAGGGCTACAGCAATCATCGCGCGCTGGCGCATGCCACCGGAAAACTCATGGGGGTAGTTGTCGACCCGCGCCTTGGGGTCAGGGATCCCAACCTGGCGCAGCACCTCAATGGCCTGCAAGCGTGCGTCTTTTTTCGATGCACCTTGATGCAGGCGAATGCCTTCGGCGATCTGCTCGCCGATGCGCATCAGCGGGTCCAGGTGGCTGCCGGGGTTCTGGAAGATCATACCCAGTTGCCCGCCTCGCACAGCGCGCATGCCAGCATCGTCGAGCTGCAACAGGTCCTGGCCGGCCAAGCTCACGGCGGTGCCTTGCACGCGTAGATTCGCAGAGGGCAGCAGGCGTATCAGGCCACGACAGGCCATGGTCTTGCCGGACCCGCTCTCACCCACCAAGCCGAGGATTTCACCTTCGGCCAGGTCGAAGGACACGCGATCCACCAGGGTGACATCGCGCCCGCCGTTATTGGCGATCACGCTGAGGTCACGCACTTGCAGCAGGCTCATGAGCGATCCCCCAACACTTGGGCGACGCCATCAGCCAACAGGCTGAAACCCATGGCCAGGGTCACGATGGCCAGGCCCGGGAACGTACAGATCCACCAGGCGGTGGTGATAAAGGCTTGCCCCTCGGCCACCATCGTCCCCCACTCGGCGGTAGGCGGTTGCACGCCCAGGCCCAGGTAACTCACGGCGGCGCCGTTGAGCAGCACCAATACTGCGTCGGACATGGAAAACACAATGGAGCCAAATAGCGCGTTGGGCAGCAAATGCCGGAACAGAATGCGCCCATGGCCAAAGCCCAGGCTCTTGGCGGCCAAGGCAAACTCGCTTTCCTTGAGCACCAGGATCTGCGAGCGGATCAGCCGCGCATACGACACCCAACCCACCAGCGCCATGGCGATATAGAAACTCTTCAAGCCCGGCCCGAGGATAGCCATGATCGCCAGCATCAGCACCAGGAACGGAAACGCCAGGACCACATCGATCACACGCATGCAGAAGCTGTCGAAACGCCCGCCGACATAACCGGACACCGCACCGATGAAGGTGCCGATGATGAACGGGAAGATCACCCCGACAACCGCCAGTTGCAGGTCGATGCGCGCACCCCAGATAACCCTCGAAAGGATATCCCTGCCGTAGTTATCAGTGCCAAACGGATGTGCCAGGCTGGGAGCCAGCAAACTCATGTCGGTGTTCTGCGCGATAGGATCGAAAGGTGCGATCCACGGCGCAAACAGCGCCAGGGCCAGCCATGCCAACAGGATCAACAGGCCCCACGCGGCGGTCAGTCGACCGTTGCGAAAGCCAAAGCGCAGGCGCAAGCGCCATGGGGCGATCAGTGGGCGGCTGCTCATTGCATCTTCACCCGTGGGTCGAGGGCCACCGTCACCACGTCGGCAATGAAATTGACCACCACCGTGGCACACGCCAGCACCATCGCCACGCCCTGCACCACCATGTAGTCACGGGTGAAGATGCCGCGCACCAGCAACTGGCCGATGCCCGGGATAGCGAACAGACTTTCGATGACCACCGTGCCGCTGATCAGCCAGCCAATGTTGACCGCCAGCAGGTTGACCGCCGGCACCAGGGAGTTGGGCAGCACATGTCGACGAAACACCACGGCCTCCGACAGGCCCCGCGCTCGGGCGGCGGTAACAGGATCGGCCTGCAACTCCATCAGCATGCTCGCGCGCAGGTTGCGCACCAGCACCGCCGCCAGTGCCAGGGCGATGGTCAGGCAGGGCAAAACCATATGGTGCGCCTTGTCCAGCCAGGTGCGACCGTAGCCGGACACCGGGAACAAACCCCATTGCACACTGAACAGCAGGATCAGCATCAACCCCAGCCAGAACGCCGGCATGCCCAGGCCGACCGTGGTAAAAACGCGGATCAGGTTATCCGCCCAACCGCCTTTGTTGCGTGCCGCCACTGTCGCCAACGGCACCGCGATCAACAACGCCAGGACCACGCTGCCCAGCACCAGCATCAGCGTCGGCTCGATACGGGTCACGATCAGTTTCAGGGCATCGACCTTGTACAACAGCGATTGACCGAGATCGCCCTTGAGCAGGTTTTTCAGAAAGTAGAAATATTGCAGCCACAAGGGCTGGTCGAGGCCGAACTGGGCGCGGATTTTCAGCAGGGCATCCGGCGTGCTGCGTGAGCCCAGCAGCGCTCGCGCCGGGTCGCCGGGGATCGAGCGCACCAGCACAAAGGTGATCAGGCTGATGCCAAACAGCACCGGCAGCAGTTGCAGCGGCCGGGACAGGACAAAACGGTAACGCGCCAAGTTCATGCGTCAACCTCGGTGGCGAGCGAGAAAGTCCAGCAGCACCGGGAAGTACGCCTGGGGCTCCTCGTAAAATGGCATATGGCTGCTGTTGGGGAACACATGCAATTGGGCATGCCGGGCCGCCAGCTTCATGCGCATGGCACAGGCGGGGGTGAGTTCGTCGTGCTGGCCGGTGGTAATCAGGATCGGCATCGTGAACCCGGCCATTTCCTCGAGGCGGTTCCAATCCTTGAGGTTGCCGATATAAAGGAACTCGTTGGGGCCTTGCATGGTTTCGTAGGGGCCCATGTTCCAGTCGTCCAGGGAGCGCTTGAGCGGCTCCGGCCATTGGTCGAGGCGGCACACGTGACGATAGTTGAGCAAGGTGATGGCAGCCTGGTATTGCGGGTGGTCGAGGGTGCCCATGGCTTCGTGGCGTTGCATCATGGCCACGGTTTCGCTGCCCAGCGCCCCGCGCAAGCGTTCGAGTTCCCGGGACAAATGCGGGATGTCGCCGACGGTGTTTTCCAGGATCAGGCTTTTCAGGGCATCGGGGTAATGGATGGCATATTCGATACCCAACCAGCCGCCCCAGGAGTGCCCGAGCAAATGCACGCGGCCCAGATCCAGGGCTTGGCGCACGGTCTCGACTTCTTCGACATAACGGCGAATTTCCCACAGGGCGGTATCGGTCGGTCTGGCTGATGCGCCCGTGCCAAGCTGGTCGAATGCAACCACTCGCAGGTTATGCGCTTTGAGCCAGCCATGGGCGTCGCGCAGATAGTCACACGGCAGGCCCGGCCCGCCGTTGAGACACAGCAGCACCTCATCACCTTCGCCGAAGCTGTAGACCACGAGGTTGTGGCCGTCGACTTGCACGTTGTACTGCTGGTCGGGGGCAATTTCACGCCACATGCATACATTCCTTGTGTTGTATCGGCCTGGCGGGTAGCGGCCGTTTATCAGGTAAACACTACCGAGGATGCCGTGCGTCCATAACCTAGTATTTCTTATAGGTTTGGCCTGGCAGTCCTTCGCCGGGGCGTGGCATTCTACTTGCCGCAAGTCGAGATTCAAATGAATTCGGGAGCAGAACGGATGCTGGCCAAGCTGACCGCCTTCAATAATCGCCTCATGCCAGGCAGGAGCCTGGATGAACAGATGGACAATACGTTTATCCTGGCCCAACAACTGGGCTTCGATGCGTTGGTGTATGACTACACGCCGGTGCCCATCGACCTCAATGGCACGCTGATCACGCCCTCGGTGTTGCAGTTGCGCAACACCCCGCCGGACTGGCATGCCTTGTGGTGCAGCGAAGGGTTCTACCAGATCGATCCGGTGCAGCACCTGGCGTTGAGCACGGTATCGCCGTTTGTCTGGTCCTATGAAGCGAAGACAGAGACAGCCCTGCAGAAGATCATCGACCCGTGCCACGCGCCCGTGTCCTCTTACTTGCACGAACGTGAGCTGACCTGTGGCGTCAGCGTCCCTATTCACCTGCCCCGGGGCGGCTTCGCGTCGCTGACCGGGTTGCGCACCGGCAAGGCGCGCACGGTATTGAAGGACGCACAACATACGTTGGCCGATTTCAGCCTGATTACCCATGCCCTGCAGGAAGCAGCCTACCCGCTGTTCAGCAAGGAACTGCGGGCCTATCCGCATATCCACCTGACCAAACGCGAACGCGAATGCCTGAAATGGGCCGCCGACGGCCTGACCGCTGCCGAAATCGCCACGCAATTGAGTCGTTCGCTGGCGGTGGTCACCCTGCACCTGGCCTCGGCCATGCACAAACTGGGGGCCAAGAACCGCGTACAGGCAGTGGTGCGGGCTACCCATTACCGCTTGCTGGAAGGCTGACTACCGGAAAAACCTAGCTGTTTTGCTAGTTACCTAAACTTTTTGTTCAGACTATCGTAGCCCTGATCCTTTTTTCAGAGCGGGGCACGAAATGGAATTCATCGAAAAAGTTCGCGAAGGCTATGCGCCCTTTGGCGCGTATCAGACCTGGTATCGCGTCACGGGCGACCTGAGCACAGGCCGTACGCCGTTGGTGATCATCCATGGCGGCCCGGGCTGCACCCACGATTACGTCGATGCCTTCAAGGACGTCGCCGCCAGCGGCCACGCGGTGATTCACTATGATCAGTTGGGCAATGGCCGCTCCACGCACTTGCCAGATAAAGACCCATCGTTCTGGACCATCAGCCTGTTCCTCGACGAGTTGAACAACCTGCTGGACCACCTGCAGATCAGCGATAACTACGCGATCCTCGGCCAATCCTGGGGCGGCATGCTGGGCAGCGAACACGCGATCCTGCAGCCCAAGGGCCTGCGCGCGTTTATTCCTGCCAACTCACCGACCTGCATGCGCACCTGGGTCAGCGAAGCCAACCGCCTGCGCAAGTTGTTGCCTGAGGGCGTGCACGAAACCCTGCTCAGGCACGAGCAGGCCGGCACCTATCAAGATCCGGAATACTTGGCCGCCTCGCGGATTTTCTATGATCAGCATGTGTGCCGCGTCAAACCTTGGCCGGAAGAAGTGGCGCGCACCTTCGCCCAGGTCGATGCAGACCCCACGGTGTACCACGCCATGAGCGGCCCGACCGAATTCCACGTAATCGGTAGCTTGAAGGACTGGAACGTGATCGGTCGTCTGGCGGCAATCAAGGTGCCGACCCTGGTGATTTCCGGCCGGCATGACGAGGCCACGCCACTGGTGGTCAAGCCGTTCCTGGATGAAATCCCGGACGTGCGCTGGGCATTGTTTGAAGACTCCAGCCACATGCCCCATGTTGAAGAACGCCAGGCGTGCATGGGGACAGTGGTGAAGTTTCTGGATGAGGTGTGTTCAATGCCGCACAAAGCCCGCAAGGCTGGCTAGATTCCAATGTGGGGGCTTGCTCCCGATGACGGTGTATCAGTCAATAGCTTCAGTGGCTGACACACTGCTATCGGGAGCAAGCCCCCTCCCACATTTTTAGACCTCTGTGGTTTCGGGTTTTGTAGCTTTCTTTGAGGTATCCGCTACCAACGGAATCTCCTTGCCCTCTGCATCAAACAACTTCCCGCCCCTGTAGTAATCCCCGTCACGCAACGCGGCCACATCGCGGAAGCACAAACTGCGTTCAGTCCCGGCCACAAACACTGACTGCTGGTCCGAGTTACCGGCGGTGAAGTGGTTGAAGGCCAGGTTCAGCAGGATCGCCATGATCGCCGACGAACTGATGCCCGAATGGAAGATGGTCGCGAACCAGCTTGGAAAGTGATCATAGAAGCTCGGCGCGGCGATTGGGATCATGCCGAAGCCAATGGACGTGGCCACGATGATCAGGTTCATGTTGTTGCGGTAATCCACCTTGGACAGCGTGCGGATCCCACTGGCCGCCACCGTGCCGAACAACACAATACCTGCACCGCCCAGCACCGAGGTTGGCACTGCGGCGATTACCCGGCCCATGAACGGCAACAGGCCAAGCACCACCAGGAATACCCCGCCGGTAGCCACTACAAATCGGCTTTTCACTCCAGTCACCGCCACCAGGCCAACGTTCTGGGCGAACGCGCTTTGGGTGAAGGAACCGAAGATCGGCGCAAACATACTCGACAACATATCGGCACGCAGGCCATTGCCCAGGCGCTTGGAATCCACCTTGGTGTCGATGATCTCACCCACCGCCAGGATATCCGCCGAGGTTTCCACCAGGGTCACCATCACCACGATGCACATGGAGATGATCGCTGCCACATGAAAGGTCGGCATGCCGAAATGGAAAGGTGTGGGGAAGCCGAACATCGGCCCCTGGGTCACCCCGGAGAAGTCAGCCATGCCGAGCAGCACCGCGATCACCGTGCCGATCACCATCGCCAGCAGGATCGACAAGCGCGAGATGGTGGCGCTGCCGATTTTGCTCAACAACAGCACCAACACCAGGGTCAATGCGGCCAGGCCGATATTCGACATGCTGCCGAAATCCGCCGCACGGCTGTTGCCGCCCATGGCCCAGCGCGCCGCCACGGGCATCAGGGTCAGGCCGATGGTGGTGATCACAATGCCGGTCACCAGCGGCGGGAAAAACTTGGTGATCCGCGAGAACACCGGGGTGATCAACAGGCCGATCAACGAAGCGGCCATGACTGCGCCGAGAATCGCCGGGATCCCTCCCGCACCGTCACTGCCGACAATCGCCACCATGGTGGCCACGCCCGCGAACGACACGCCCTGCACCAGCGGCAATTGACAGCCGAAGAACGGCAGGCCAAGGGTTTGCAACAAGGTGGCCAGGCCACCGGCAAACAGCGATGCCGCGATCAACAGGCCGATATCCGCAGGCGACAGCCCGGCTGCCTGGCCGACGATCAACGGCACGGCGACGATGCCGCCGTACATGGTGAGCACATGCTGCAGGCCGTAAGCCATGTTGGCGGCGACGCCCAGGTTCTCGTCTTCGGGCCGCTGCGGTGACGCCTTCGGGATAGTCATGGTGAGAGGTTCTCTGTTTTTGTTGTGCGCTCACTGTATGCAATGTTAAGACTGTATGTCCATAGAGTTGTATACAATCAATCGAACAAGATACCCTCCCGCGGCGTTACAAAAATAATCCGGCCGTCACGAGCCACAACGCCAAAGGACCAACAATAATGAAAAAGGCAATACAGGGCGCCACCGTCGCATTGACCCTTCTCGGCGGCGGCGAGGCTGTCGCGGTGGAGTGGATGAACAACAGCGTAGGATTTCGCTACGGCCAGCACTTCACCAACCCAAACAACCCCGACGATTTCAGCAAGCGCATCTACAGCTTTACCCACGCCAGCGGCTACCGCTATGGCAGCAACTTCCTCAACCTGGATGTGTTCCTGTCCGACAGCCGCGACCCGCGCAAGGGCACCGATCACGGCGGCAGCGAGGTGTACGCCGTGTACCGGCACCAGCTGTATGCCTCGCGGGTGTTCGACCTGCCGCCGGGCACTGGCCTGATCAAGGATTACGCGCTGACCCTGGGTTTTGACGCCAACCGCAACAACAACTTCGCCTCAGCCAAAAAGCGCGCTCTGGTGATCGGCCCGACCTTCAAGTTCAACACCGTCGGCGTACTGGACCTGAGCCTGATGTACTACAAGGAAAGGAACCACACCGGCATCCCCGGCGCGCAAGAGTCGAACCATACGTTCGACGACACCTACATGCTCAACCTGACCTGGATGCGCCCTTTCGAGGTTGGCAGCCACGCGGCGAAGTTCCAGGGGTTTATCAATTATGTCGGGGACAAAGGCGAGGATTACCATGGCCGCGATACCGCGCCTGAAGGGCTGATGCGTACGGCGTTGATGGTGGCGGTACGGCCGGGTAAAAGCGTCAAGCCGAACCTGTACTTGGGGGTGGGCTATGAATACTGGCATAACAAATTCGGTGTGGACGGGGGGCGGGGAACCCGCACCTCAACACCCACCCTGAACATGGAAGTGACGTTCTAACTGAATAAATTCAGGACCAATGTGGGAGGGGGCTTGCTCCCGATAGCGGTATGTCAGTGGCAAATGTGCTGGCTGATACACCGCTATCGGGAGCAAGCCCCCTCCCACATTTTTGATCACATTGTCACTTCAAATCAGTTGCCAGCTCGGAGCAATCTGCTTTCGGCCGCGCCAACCAATACCCCAACACCGCCAATGGCGCCGTCGCCAACATCACAATCACCGTAATCATCAGCGGTTGCTCGATCATCGACGACACCAACAAGCTGGCCAGGAAGCACAGCCCCAGTTGCAGAGTGTTTTGCAGTGCCGCGGCCTTGCCGGAGTTTTCTGCAAACGGCATCAGCGCATTCGCGACCACAATCGGGTAGCTGGCGCCGTTGCACAGCGCCATCAGGCAGAACGGGATCAGCAAGGTGGTCAGGGTCGGCACGCTCAGGGTAGCTACTAGGTACAACGCCACCATGCTCAAGCAATACGCAGCCAGCAACCACGGCAACAGGGTTTTGCCCGGCAAACGCTGCAGGGCGCTGCGGCAACTATAGCCACCGACGAGAAACGCCAGGGTCGGCAACACGTAGCTGAGACCGATGTCATTCGGGCTGTAGCCCATGCCACCAAGGATGAACGGCGAGGCCGTAAGCCAGGCGAAGAAGCTGGCTGAGCAGGCAGCGAAGATCATCACATTGCCGGTAAACACTTTAGAGGTGAGCAACTCCCCATAACCGAGGCGCGTAGGGGCACCCTCCTGTTCAAGACGCTTGGGCAGGCTGCGCAGGAACAGCGTTGGCAACAGCAGCAACAGCGACACCACCAGCAACACGCCGAAGATCGCCTGCCAGCCAAAGTGATTCAACACCAGGGCGCCCAACAATGGCGCGAGGGCCGGCGACAGCGACATCAACGGCATGATGCTGGCGAATACGCGGTGGGCCTTGTCGGCCGGGTAGCGATCGATCACCAAGGCCTGCCAACTTACGGCGGCAGCACATACGCCAATCGCCTGGATAAAGCGCAGGGCCAGCAATTGCGGCGCGGTCTCGACCCAGAACATACCCAGGCACCCAAGCACAAACAGGCTCAGGCCCGCGAGCAGGATCGGCTTGCGCCCGAGGCGATCCGACAACGGCCCCCACACCAACTGCCCCACCGCAAAGCCGGCGAGGAAAATGCTCAAGCTGGCACCCACTGCGCCGGCGCCAATCTGTAACTGCTCGCCCATGGCGCCAAACGCCGGCAAGTACATGTCCATGGCGAGATAACCGAGCATGCTCAGCCCCGCCAGGTACCAGGTAAAACCAAAAGAATTTTTCATCGAAGCCTTGTAGATACTGCCATCAAACTATTTGCTGACTGGCGTCCATTATGAAGCTGACAATATGTGTGTGAAGCGATAATAATTGGACGCTCTTATCAATATTTTTGAAGGCAACTTTCATGTGGTCAGAATATTCCCTGGATGTAGTCGATGCAGTTGCCCGCCACGGCAGCTTCAGCGCCGCCGCCCAGGAACTGCACCGCGTGCCATCGGCCATCAGCTACACGGTACGTCAGCTTGAGGAATGGCTGGCCGTGCCCTTGTTTGTGCGCAGGCATCGCGACGTAGAGTTGACGCCCGCCGGCCGCCTGTTTATCGACGAAGCCCGCGGCGTGATGAAAAAAATGCTTGGCACCCGGCGCTTGTGCCAACAGGTGGCCAATGGCTGGAGCGGCCAATTGAAGGTGGCCGTGGATTCCATCGTCAAACCCCAGCGTTGTCGTCAACTGGTGCTGGACTTCTATCGGCAGTTTCCCGAAGTGGAATTGCTGCTTGAGTACGAGGTGTACAACGGTGTGTGGGATGCGCTGGCCGATGAGCGCACCGACATCGTGATCGGCGCCACCAGCGCGGTACCGGTGGCCAGCCACTTTAGCTTCCGCGACATGGGCCTGTTGAACTGGCTGTGTGTGGTCAGTGCCCGGCACCCGTTGGCGGCGGTAGAAGGTTTGCTCAGCGATGACCAGCTACGCCCCTTCGCCTCACTCTGCATGACCGACACCTCGCGCAACCTGCCCAAGCGTGACACCTGGACCCTGGATAACCAGCGCCGCCTGGTGGTACCCAACTGGGCTTCGGCGCTGGATTGCCTGCGCGATGGCCTGTGTGTGGGCATGGCCCCGGCCCATCAGGTGTTGCCGTGGATCGAAAAGGGCGAGTTGGTGGCGCTGCAATTAAGCCGACCGTTCCCGGCCAGCCCGTCGTGTGTGGCCTGGGCGCAGAGCAAGTTTTCACCGGCCATGGCGTGGTTGCTGGAGTATCTGGGGGATACGCAGACCATGAACCAGGAATGGCTGAATGGCCCCACCCTCTGAACCCTACACAGAACCACTGTGGGAGGGAGCAAGCCCCCTCCCACACTTTGATCATATTTCAACCCAATAAGCGGGTGATGGCCCGCACAATCATTTCTGCCTCATGGCGCTGCAAAGTCAGCGGCGGCAACAGGCGAATGATCTTGCCCCGCGTGACGTTGATCAACAGCCCATGCTCCTGGGCCGCGCGCTGGGCCAGGTCGCGATAAGGGCTGGCCAGTTCAATGCCGATCATCAAGCCCTTGCCGCGAATCGCCCGTACCTGCGGGTGCTCGTCCAATTCCATATGCAACCGCGCCAGCAGGTATTCACCCTGGTGTGTCGCGTTCTGTAGCAAACCTTGCTGTTCAATAATCTCCAGGACGGTACAGCCCACGCGGCAGGCCAGTGGGTTGCCGCCAAAGGTGCTGCCATGACTACCAGGCGTGAACAACTCGGCCACGGCGGCCCGGGCCAGGCAAGCACCGATGGGCACGCCATTGCCGAGGCCTTTGGCCAGGGTCATCACATCCGGCACGATGCCTTCGTGCTGGAAGGCAAACCAGATGCCGGTACGCCCGATGCCGGTCTGGATTTCGTCGAGCATCATCAACCAGCCGTGGCGCGTGCAGTGGTCGCGCAGGGCTTTGAGGTAACCGGGTGGGGCCACCAGCACGCCACTTTCGCCCTGGATCGGTTCCAGCAGCACCGCGGCGATGCGTGTGCCGTATTGCCTGGTGATCACCTCCAAGGCGGCCATATCGCCAAAGCCAACCTTGATGAAGTCCCCGGGCAGGCGCTGGAACCCCAGGCGCACCGACGGCCCGTCGCTGGCGGCCATGGTGCCGAGCGTCCGGCCGTGAAAGGCATTCTCCATCACCACCACAAGCGGCTGTTCAATGTCTTTTTTCCAGCCATGCAAGCGCGCCAGTTTCAGCGCCGTCTCGTTGGCCTCGGCGCCGGAGTTGTTGAAAAACGCACGGTCCAGCTCGGACAGTTGGGCCAGGCGAAGGGCAAGCCGCTGTTGCCAGTCGATGCTGTAGAGGTTGGACGTGTGCAGCAGCAGGCCGGCCTGTTCACTGATGGCCGCTACCAGCCTGGGGTGGGAATGACCGACATTGGTCACTGCCACGCCGGCAACTGCATCCAGGTATTCGCGGCCCTGCTGATCCCACAGGCGCGTGCCCAGGCCACGACTGAAGCTCAGGGCCAAGGGTTGATAGGTGCTCATCAGGCAGGCGGCGGTCATGGGGGGCTCCAGTGCATCGTTGAGGTGGTTTCAGTATCGTTAACCACCTGGGATGGATAAACTCTGAATGCCTGCAATGACTTTAAACCAGGAGTTGATAATGGACCTGTTCCAGGCAATGTCGGTGTACGTGAAAGTCGTCGAGACCGGCAGCATGACCGCCGCCGCCCACGAATGCGGGATGTCGACCACCATGGTGGGCAACCATTTGCGTGCCCTGGAGCAACGGCTGGGCGTCAGCCTGCTCAAACGCACTACCCGTAAACAGGACCTTACGGAATTTGGCGCGCAGTATTATCAGCGCTGCCTGGAAGTGCTGGGGCTGGTGGCCGACTCCGAGCTAATGGCCGAACAGATCCACAGCGAAACCCCCAAAGGCAGCCTGCGTATCACTGCACCGCCCGTGTTCGGCACCGAACGCCTGGTGCCGGCCTTGAGCGAGTTTTCCCAGCGCTACCCGCTTATTGACCTGTACGTGGTGCTGAGCAATGAGCGGATGGACCTCGTAGACAGCGGCTTCGACGTGGCGATCCGCCTGGGTGAACTGGCAACATCCAGCTTGATCGCCAGGCCCATGCAGCCCTACACCCTGACCCTGTGCGCATCACCTGCGTACCTGGCGCGACGGGGTACGCCGCAGACCCCAGATGATCTGCAGCAGCACGATTGCCTGGCGTTCGCTTACCCCGCGAATGATAACTGGCGCGATACCGATAAACTCTGGCGCATGACCGGGGATGAAGGCCAGGTGGAAGTCCCGGTTGGCGGTTCATTGACCATCAACAGCTCGCAAGGCTTGCGCCAGGCGGCCATCAACGGCATGGGCGTCATCATGCTGGCCGATGCCCTGGTGCAACCGGACCTGGAGAGCGGCAAGCTGGTGGCCTTGCTGACCACCTATAAACTACCCAGCCGCCCCATGCACCTGCTGTATCGCCAGGACCGCTATCGCCTGCCCAAGCTGCGGGCGTTCGTCGACTTCGCCATGGAGAAGTGGGCGCCCTAGAAGGCCACGCCCAACTCGCGCAAACGCGCAGCGGTACGATCGGCCGACACATGGTGGATACCCTGCCAGCCCAAGGCGACAGCCGCGTCGATATTGCCTTCGACATCATCGATAAACACCACTTCACCCGGCTGGATATCCGGCAGGTGGGCACGAACCTGCGCAAGACTGGCGTGGTAGATCGCCGGATCAGGCTTGATCAACTTCAATTCGCCGGACACGACGATGTTGCGAAAACGCTGTAGGAACGGGTAATTGGCCCGGGCATAAGGGAAAGTTTCAGCCGACCAGTTGGTGAGGCCGAACAACGGCACATTAGCTTGGTGCAACGCCTCGAGCATCGCTACGCCTTCGGGCAACTCACCGCGCAGCATCTCGTGCCAGCGTTCGTAATAAGCCTGGATCAAGGTGTGGTGATCGGGGTGTTGGTCAATCAGGGTGCGGGTGGCTTCAGCCAGGGTACGACCGGCATCTTGCTCGGTGTTCCAGGCCTGGGTGCAGATGTTGTCGAGGAACCACTGCCGCTCTGCGTCATCGGCAATCAGCTTGCGGTACAGGTGCTGCGGGCTCCAGTCGAACAGGACACCGCCGAAATCAAAAACTACTGCACGAATCGTCATCAGATCCTCCGTTAGCGTGACTTGATAGCCGCAGGAGTCTGGCAGATTGAGGGCGGTCGTGGGAACGCAATGGCAGGTAGGACGGTTCCCAAAAAGAATGCGTAACACAAATCAAATGTGGGAGGGGGCTTGCTCCCGATAGCGGTGCACCAGTCCCTATTTTCAGTGACTGACACACAGCTATCGGGAGCAAGCCCCCTCCCACATTTTAGATCTGCATCAGACCTTAGGCTTGGACCAGGCCGTTGATTTTGACGGTCGGGTTCACGTCCGCGTCGTAATCCACGCCGTCGACTTCAAAGCCGAACAAGCGCAGGAACTCAGCCTTGTAACCGGTAAAATCGCTGATCTCGTTGACGTTGTCGTCGGTAACCTGATTCCACAGCGCGGCTACGGCGTCCTGAACCTTGGGTTCCAGCTCAGCCAGGTCGGCGCGCAGGCGGCCATCGGCGTCGAGCTTAGGCTCTTTACCGTACAGGCTGTCCTTGAACAGGCCGTAGACCTGCTCGATGCAACCTTCATGGGTGCCCTGCTCTTTCATCACCTTGAACAGCAGCGACAGGTACAGCGGCATAATCGGGATCGCCGAGCTGGCCTGGGTGACCACGGCCTTGAGCACCGACACGCGGGCATCGCCCTTGAGCGCTGCAAGGTTTTCGCGCAGGGTCAGGACTTTCTTGTCCAGGTCTTTCTTGGCTTCGCCGATGGAACCGTTCCAGTAGATGTCCTGGGTCAGCTTCTCGCCGAGGTAGGTAAACGCAGTGGTCTTGGCGCCTTCGGCCAGTACGTCGGCGTCACGCAGGGCGTCGATCCACAGCTGCCAGTCTTCGCCACCCATGACCTTCACGGTGCCGTCGATTTCTTCCTGGGTTGCAGGCTCAAGGGTGGTGTCGACCACTACGCCCTTGTCGGTGTTGATACCGCGCAGGGTCACGGCCTTGCCGATTGGCTTGAGGGTGGAGTTGTGCACCACGCCTTGCGGGTCGGTACGGCGTGGCGCGGCCAGGCTGTAGACCACCAGGTCGATCTTGCCCAGGTCTTTCTTGATGGTGTCGATGGTCAGGCGCTTGATCTCATCGGAGAACGCGTCGCCGTTGATGCTCTTGGCGTACAGGCCTTTTTCCACGGCAAACTTCTCGAACGCCGCGCTGTTGTACCAGCCGGCAGAGCTCAGTTTGCCTTCTTCGCCTTCTTTCTCAAAAAACACGCCCAGGGTGTCGGCGCCGCAGCCAAACGCGGCGCTGATGCGCGCGGCCAGGCCGTAACCGGTGGAAGCGCCAAGCACCAGCACTTTCTTCGGGCCGCCTTCGATGACGCCATTCTTGGTTACGTAGTCGATCTGCTCTTTGACGTTCGCTTCACAGCCAACAGGGTGAGCGGTCACACAGATAAAGCCACGAACCCGCGGTTTGATGATCATAAAAATTTCTGCCTCTTCCAAGGTGCCGAAGGCCAATGGTGGCCATTCAACTTCAATCGTACCGGTCTATGACGTCCAAAAAACCGAAGCGTCACGATAGTCGCAAATCTTCTGTTCTCAAAATTCAATCCAAAAACCCTCGAAGGGGGCGTGGCAACGCTTACAAATTGTGCAAGGGCTTCACAATTTCGCCCTATTTAATAACCCCTGGCGGCTCCTCAAAGCCTTATCATGACGATATTGTTTCATTATGTTTCAAAGTTGGAGCCGTTTTTCATGAGCAAAAGTGCTGTCGGCAAAAAGCTGGTGTCCCTGGCCTGGGTACTCGGCGTTCTGTTGTTGATCGACTGTTTCCCGCGTACCTGCCTGGTATTCCTGCTGCTGGTGGTGCTGTGCGGTATTTATGATTTCCTGCGCAACGGCCTCTATGACCGCGCCACCCTCAAGAAATACTTCATCGGCAACGGCCGCAATACCTGGGTGCTCGCCCCCTTCAACACCCTGCTTGACCTGCTGAGCAGCCGCAACCGCCATGTCTACACGATGCACGACCTGCCCCCCGCCTGGCGCGAAGATCTGCAACAGGCGATCGACGACGCCATGGCCCGCAAGGATGAAATCATCGGCTACCTGGACGAGCGCATGGCCGAGAAGAAACGCGGCATGTTGTTTTTCCAGTGGTACGGCCGCCCGATCGAGACCACCCTGGATATTCCGCAACTGCGCAAGAAATTGCCCTTCGTGAAGACCATCGGTGTCTCGGTGTTCAACGAGAACCGGTCCACCTCCTTTCATTTCGGCCCCCTGCGCATGATGTTCCGCGTGCTCTACAACATGGCGCCGGCGCCGCATCACGAGGGCGTGTATATCCAGGTGGGCAAGCACAAGCACTACTGGCACGACGACCCGCTGTTTATCTTCGACGACACCTTGATGCACGCATCCTTCAACAAGAACGACGCCAAACGCTACTGCCTGTTCATCGACATTGTGCGGCCGACCCCGCTGCCCGCGGTGCTCAACGCCGTGATCGCGGGCTTTGCCGGCCTGGTCTTTACCCTGCGTCGGGTTTTCTACAAAAACTGGAAGCTGATTGAGTGAGTTCTGCGGCATGATGGTGCTGGACGATGTTTGCGCTTGGCCTCTGGCCTGAGGTAAATAACTGTCTCGTGCGACCGTAAACGGCGCCCACCATTCTCAGGCCATCGCAACTCAGTGGGTGCGGTGGCTATGCTTTCAAGGAATCAGAATGCCCCAACGTCAAGTCATCAACGCCTCCGTCAGCCCCAAGGGCAGCCTCGAAACCCTGTCACAACGTGAAGTCCAGCAACTGAGTGAAGCCGGCAGCGGCAGCATCTACACCCTGTTCCGCCAGTGCGCCCTGGCCATTCTCAACACCGGCGCCCACATCGATAACGCCAAGACCATCCTCGACGCCTACAAAGACTTTGAAGTGCGTATTCACCAGCAGGACCGCGGCGTGCGCCTGGAACTGCTCAACGCCCCGGCCGATGCCTTTGTCGATGGCGAGATGATCGCCAGCACCCGCGAGATGCTGTTCAGCGCCTTGCGTGACATCGTCTACACCGAGAACGAGCTGGACAGCCAGCGCATCGACCTGAGCAACTCCCAGGGCATCACCGACTACGTGTTCCACCTGCTGCGCAACGCCCGCACGCTGCGCCCGGGTGTGGAGCCGAAGATCGTGGTGTGCTGGGGCGGGCACTCGATCAACACCGAAGAATACAAATACACCAAGAAAGTCGGGCACGAACTGGGCCTGCGCAGCCTTGACGTATGCACCGGCTGCGGCCCCGGCGTGATGAAAGGCCCGATGAAGGGCGCGACCATTTCCCACGCCAAACAACGCATCACCAATGGCCGCTACCTGGGCTTGACCGAGCCGGGCATCATCGCTGCCGAAGCGCCGAACCCCATCGTCAATGAGCTGGTGATCCTGCCGGACATCGAAAAACGCCTGGAAGCCTTCGTACGCGTCGGCCACGGCATCATCATCTTCCCGGGCGGCGCCGGCACCGCCGAAGAGTTCCTGTACCTGCTGGGCATCCTGATGCACCCGGACAACCGCGACCTGCCGTTTCCGGTGGTCCTCACCGGGCCGAAACACGCCGCACCCTACCTGGAGCAGCTGCATGCGTTCGTTGGCGCCACCCTGGGCGAAGCGGCGCAGCAGCACTACCAGATCATCATCGACGACCCGGCCGAAGTGGCGCGCCAGATGACCGTCGGCCTCAAGGCCGTGAAGCAATTCCGCCGCGAGCGTAACGACGCGTTTCACTTCAACTGGCTGCTGAAGATCGACGAAGGCTTCCAGCGCCCATTCGACCCCACCCACGAAAACATGGCCAGCCTGCAGCTGAACCACAGCCTGCCCCCCCACGAACTGGCGGCCAACCTGCGGCGGGCGTTTTCGGGGATCGTGGCGGGTAACGTCAAGGACAAGGGCATTCGCCTGATCGAGGAGAACGGCCCGTATGAGATCCACGGCGACCCGGCGATCATGAAACCGCTGGATGAGCTATTGAAGGCATTCGTGGCCCAGCACCGCATGAAACTGCCGGGCGGCGCGGCGTATGTGCCGTGCTATCGCGTGGTGCAGTGAGGTAGCGGCGGTCGGACATAGTTTGTATTTGTTTGAGGCGTGATCAAGGGTGTGAGGAGCAAGCGTTCGGACTAGGGTTTTTATGAGTGCGACTCTTCCCCACACCTCTGAGAACAACCTATGGACCAACGGATATTGTCCTCCATCATTCCTTACCCTAAGGTAAGGAGCATCACGATGGAGATCTTTACTATGGCGACCGCCACGCTGACCTCGAAAGGTCAAATCACCATTCCTGTCCAAGTCAGGACAGCCCTGGGCCTGGAAACAGGCGATCGGGTTGAATTCGTAGAAACGGAGGATGGAAAGTTTTCCATCATAGCCGCGAGCAAAACGGTGCACGACCTCAAGGGCTTGATCCGCAAGCCAGTCAAGGCTGTGTCCATCGACGAGATGAACCAGGCTATCGCCGCGCAGGGGGCCAAAGCCCGATGATTGGCCTGGATACCAATGTGCTGGTGCGCTACGTCACCCAGGATGATCCGATTCAATCAGCCAAGGCGTCCGAACTGATCGAATCATTGACCACTGCTTCGCCGGGCTTTATCAGCCTGGTGTCAGTCGTCGAATTGGTATGGGTGCTGCAGAGCTGCTACCAGTCGGCCAAGAGTGATGTAGTGACGGTGCTGGAAACCCTGCTGCGCACCCGTGAGTTGACCGTAGAACATGCCGAGGTGATCTGGCAGGCGCTACGCAGGTTTGTGGCGAACAAGGGTGACTTCGCCGACTGCCTGATCGAACGCTGCGCCCATGCGGCCGGCTGCGAGTACACCGCCACCTTCGACCTCAATGCGGTCAAGGCAGCGGGCATGAAACGGATCGGCTAGGCCCTCTTTTTGTAGGAGCGAGCTTGCTCACGAAAAACGCCAACGATTACGCGAGCCATTCAGGGAGCACGCGGTGCCTGTGATTTTTTCGCGAGCAAGCTCGCTCCTACAACGAAAGAGAGTGTTGGGTCAGCGAACCCAGCCCCCGATCTGCCAGTGGTAGCCATCGTTACGCTGCACCCAATGCGGATGCACATAGCGATAACCCTCGCGCACCGGCTCCCAGTGGCCGTGCACCGCGACGTATCGCCCGCCTTGCCAGCGCCAGTAACCACGAGACCAGATATAACCTTCGCGTACCGGAGGCTCGACTTCGATCACCTGTACGGGCGGCGGTTGCGGCGCGACAACCTCTACATACTCTCGTTGCACCGGCCTGCGCTCATGCACAACGCGCTCCTGCACACACCCGGATGCCGCGACGACCATGGCGGCCAATGCTGCATAACGTAGCAACATACAAAACCCTCGGGCGCGTACGCCCAATACCTGCACTGGTAAAAGTCCCCCCTTGTTTCAGCCGCGCTCCTGCTTAGGCATGGGTACTTTTTAACAGGTGGTGTCTGTCAGCTTGCTGAACCCGCCAGCCTCAGGAAGTACAGGCGACAGTCGGTCGCTTCAGACGTACCAACACCAACCCGGCCACGACCACAGCTATGCCCGCGTAGGTCGGTGCATGGATCACGTCGCCAAACATCAACGCCGCCCACACCAACGTCACCGGCGGCTCCAGGTACACCAGCGTCGCCACATGGGTGGCAGTCATCACCCGCAGCAGCATCCACAGACTCAAATAGGCGATGAAGGTGGAGAACAGGGTCAACCAGACAATCGAGATCAGTACGTTGGTGTCATGGGGAATACTCAAGGTGTCGGTGTAGATCACGGCCGCAGTAAAACCGATCAGGGTCAACAGCGACTGGATAAACAGCGGCAACACCAACCCGCTGTCCTGGGTCTGCACCGAGCGACGCTCGTACAAGGTCGCCAGTGTCAGCCCCAGTGCCGATACCAGGGGCAACAGGTACATGACCAGCCCGACATCCTCCCCGCCGCCACCGTACTGCCCGGCAATTACAATCGACACACCGACAAAGCCGATCACCAACCCCACCCATTGCCAGCCGCCACTGCGCTCGGACGCCATTCCCGTCGACAATGCCGCCGTCATCAATGGCTGCAATGCCGCAATAATTGCCGCGATCCCGGGGGGCAGGCCGTTCTGGATGGCGACGTAGACGCAGCTCAAATAGAGAAACTGCGACAGGAACCCGACAACCGCGTAATGACGGAGTTGCTGCCAGGTCACCTCCAGCAACCGCCGGTTCAGGAACAGCGCCAGGCACAGCGAGACCAGCAGGAAACGCCAGAACAGCAGATTGAACGCTCCACCACCCTGGGTGCCGAGCTTGGCGCCGATAAAGCCTGAACTCCACGACAAAACGAAAACCGCCTGCAACAACAGCAACCCCAAGGTAGATCGCTTCATATCGCCTCCCATCGCTGTGATTTGACTCAAAGGCTAAAGGCTGCACATGCTTGCGTATATTTGAATTACGCGAACTACAAATCCAAAAAAACCGAATCATGACTAAACAACTGAATATCGAGCTGCTGCGCACCTTTCACGCCGTAGCGCGCTTTCGGCGCTTCAACGAAGCCGCTGAGCATGTGCACCGCAGCGCGTCCACCGTCACCACGCAGGTCCAGAAGCTGGAGGACCAGGTCGGGCAGCGTCTGTTCAGCCGCAGTAACCAGGGCGTGGAATTGACCCTGTACGGCCAGAAACTGCTGGGCGAAACCACCGAGTTTCTCAAGAGCCATGACCGCCTGCTGATTTCGCTGATGCCCCAGCGCATGCAGGGCAAGATCCGCCTGGGGGTGCCGGATACCTATGCGCCCGCCTTCATCCAGGAATTTTTACCGCGACTGATCGCTGACAACCCCCTGCTGGAACTGGAGATCGAAGCGCGCACCAGCGGTGAGTTACTGGACTTATTCACGGCCAACCAACTGGACCTGGCGATCACCGTCAGCGCGCACCCACTTGCACAAGGTGAACGCCTGGGGGCCGTGCAGCCGCTGTGGGTAGCGACCAAAGGCTTCAACACGCCGCCGAACGCGCCATTACCCGTCACTGTACCCATCACTGGCTGCCCCTATCGCGCCGCAGCGCTGCAGTCGTTGAAGGATTATGGGATCTACCACCGGCTACTGCTGGAAAGCCCCAACTCATCGGCGGTCGAAGCCTGTGTACGCAGTGGCGTGGCGGTTGGCTTGATGGAGCAAAGCCGCATGGGCGAGGGGCTGATCCACATGTCAGAACTGCCACCTCTACCCGCGCAGCATCTGTACCTGATGTGCGATACCAGCAATGCGCTGGCGCTGCATGTGCATGAGCAAATCCGCCACTTCAAGGTCTGAACTGCGCCCACAAAAAAGCCCGCTGACCGTCACCGGTTCAGCGGGCTTTTTCGTGGGTGTTGCTTACAGCGCCAGGTCAGACGCCGGCTTGCTCGGCTCAGCCGCAGGCTTGGCAGCCTCGGTAGCCTGTGGAGCAGCCAGTTGCGGGATCGCAGGTGGCGGGGTCAGTTGCAGGACACCGGCGGTGTAGGCCCATTCCTTGGCAACCGCTTCAGGGCTGTCGTTAAGCTTGGTGCCGTAGCTTGGCACGATCTGGTGCAGTTTTTCCTGCCAGGCCGGGCTTGCTACCTTGTCCTTGAAGACTTTCTGCAGCACGGTCAGCATGATCGGAGCCGCGGTGGACGCGCCTGGCGATGCGCCCAGCAGGCCGGCAATGGAGTTGTCGGCAGAGCTGACCACTTCGGTACCGAGTTTCAGCACGCCGCCCTGCTCTTCGTCACGCTTGATGATCTGCACGCGCTGGCCGGCTTGCCACAGGCGCCAGTCGGATTGCTTGGCGTTCGGGAAGTACTCTTGCAGCGCCTTGAAGCGGTCGTCATCCGACAGCATCAGTTGGCCGGCGAGGTACTCGACCAGTGGGTATTCACGAATACCGACTTTGGTCATGGGCCAGATGTTGTGGGTGGTGGTGCTGGTCAGCAGGTCCAGATACGAGCCTTCTTTCAGGAACTTGGTCGAGAAGGTTGCGAATGGGCCAAACAGGATCACACGCTTGCCATCCAGCACGCGGGTGTCCAGGTGCGGCACCGACATCGGTGGCGAACCTACCGAGGCTTTACCGTAGGCCTTGGCCAGATGCTGCTCGGCAATGGTTGGGTTTTCGGTCACGAGGAACGAACCACCGACCGGGAAGCCAGCGTATTCCTTGGCTTCAGGAATGCCCGACTTCTGCAGCAGGTGCAGGGCACCGCCGCCGGCGCCGATGAACACGAATTTGGCGTCGGTTTCAGTCTTGGTGCCGTCTTTGAGGTTTTTGTAGCTCACACGCCATGAACCGTCGTCGTTGCGGGTGATGTCCTGCACTTCGCTCGACAGCTTCAAGTCAAACTTCGGCGTGGTTTGCAGGTGAGCGACGAACTGGCGGGTGATCTCGCCGAAGTTCACGTCGGTACCGATCGGGCTCCAGGTGGCCGCGATCTTCTGCTTCGGATCACGCCCTTCCATCATCAGCGGAACCCACTTGGCGATCTGCGCCGGGTCTTCGGAGTACTGCATGCCGGCGAACAGCGGGCTCGCTTGCAGGGCTTCGTAGCGCTTCTTCAGGAACTTGATGTTGTCATCGCCCCACACAAAGCTCATGTGCGGTGTGGAGTTGATGAACGAACGCGGGTTCTTCAACACGCCCTGCTGAACCTGCCAGGACCAGAACTGACGGGAGATCTGGAACGCTTCGTTGATCTCGACCGCTTTCGGGATCTCAACGTTGCCGTTCTTGTCTTCCGGGGTGTAGTTCAGCTCAGCCAAAGCAGAGTGACCGGTACCGGCGTTGTTCCAGCCGTTGGAGCTTTCTTCGGCCACGCCATCGAGGCGCTCGACCATCTCCATCGACCAATCCGGTTCCAGCTCATTGAGCCAGACACCCAGGGTCGCACTCATGATGCCGCCGCCGATCAGCAGCACATCGACTTTCTTTGCCTCTTCCGCTTGCGCGGACGTGATCCCCATCGACAAAGCCAGCCCCAGCAGGGCAGTGTTTACTTTTTTAAACATCAGTAGCACCTATGATAAAACGCCATCCGCCCTACCGCCCCCTGTCATGAGTAACCCTCGTTCACGCTACGTCAGGCAACGTACCGCGGGGTCTGCACATTCACATGAAGGCTGCAGGGTGGGCACACAAGGCCGATGGATCGACCTCACTGTTATGTCCCTTCTGCGCTGACTTCTTATCATTATTGGCTCAGCTACCTGGGCGACAGCCAACCGCTGGGACGTATACGGGTGTACGCACCAGGGAAAGCCTAGACCAAGACGGCGCGCAGAATATCACGCTAAACAGCGTTTATGCGCCGTTTGGCCAATTGACAGACCCAAATCGCGGCTTTTAATGCGCGCCTGTCAAGCCTGACAGGCGCGACCTGCGGTCACAGGCCTGGAACTCTGGCGCAAATGGCGGTTCTAGACACCTTCGCCGTTGCCTGCGTAGCATCGGCGGTTGTCCTTCGTGCACACCTTCCACATAGAGTTACCCATGACTACCCAGCACCCCCCCGGGCACGTATTGCCCGCGCGCAGCGCCGCGAAAATGGAAGCGGCCATGGCCGTAGGCGCCTTCGCGATCGGCACCGGCGAATTCGCCATCATGGGCCTGATGCCCGACATCGCCCAAAACCTGGGTTTAAGCGAGCCCCAGGTCGGCCACGCCATCAGCGCCTACGCCCTCGGCGTGATGGTCGGCGCCCCACTGCTGGCCATCCTCGGCGCCAAGCTGCTGCGCAAACACATGCTGCTGTTGCTGATGGGCCTGTACGCCCTGGGCAACTTCGCCACCGCCTTCACCCCCACCTTCGGCTCGCTGGTGGCCTTCCGCTTTATCAGCGGCCTGCCCCACGGCGCCTACTTCGGCATAGCCGCCGTGGTCGCCTCCAGCATGGTGCCCACCGACAAACGCGCCGGCGCCGTGGCCCGCGTGATGATGGGCCTGACCCTGGCCATGCTGCTGGGCAACCCCATCGCCACCTTCCTCGGCCAACACCTGGGCTGGCGATCGGCGTTCGCCCTGGTCAGCGTGATCGCCCTGCTCACCATCGCCCTGGTCTGGCAATTCGTGCCCCACCGCCACGACGAACAACGCAGCGACCCGCGCAAGGAACTGCGCGCCTTCACCAAACCCCAGGTATGGATGGCCCTGTCCATCGGCGCAATTGGCTTTGCCGGGATGTTCTGCGTATTCAGCTACCTGGCGCCGACCATGCTGGAAGTGACCAAAGTCTCGCCACAATGGATCCCGTTTGGCCTCGCCGCATTCGGCGTCGGCGGGATTATCGGCAACATTGCCGGTGGCAAGCTGTTTGATCGCATGCAATTTCGGGCCGTGGGCTTGATATTGGTGTGGTCGATGGCCGTGCTGCTGTTCTTCCCCTTCGCTGCGTCTTCGCTGTGGGGCGTGCTGCTGAGCATGGGGTTGGTTGGCACTATGGTTGCGCTGGCAGCGCCGTTGCAGATCCGCCTGATGGACATCGCGCATGAAGCGCCAAGCTTGGCGGCCGCGTCGAACCATGCGGCGTTTAACTTGGCGAATGCGCTGGGGCCGTGGTTTGGCGGCATGGCCATTACTGCCGGCCTGGGCTGGACCAGCACCGGCTACATCGGCGCCGCAACAGCCCTGGTCGGCCTGGGCCTCTACTTGATAGCCCGGCGCATGAAAGGCGGCCACTAGGCTCTCTGTAGGAGCGAGCTTGCTCGCGAAAATCGCCAACGATAACGCGGGCATCCTGATTCACCACCGCGCCCTCAAGTTTTTCGCGAGCAAGCTCGCTCCTACACGTCATCACTCAAGCGGGCTGCACAGCAGCCCAGCGCGGCATCAATCATCACGCAACAACCCCGAACCATACTCCCCATAACTACTTCCCAACCCACTGCCACCAAAATTCATCTTCGCTGCTTTGCTGGGGCTATGGTCCCCAAATGCCTGGCATCCACCTGAAAAGCACGGGTCACTGCTCACGGCTGGTGAAGATGAACAAGCACTCAACAGCAACGTGCCGGCGATCATCACAACTTTGACGAGGTTCGAGATCATGGTTTCAACTCCCTATGGGCTGGAGGCGCTGGGGTCCTCTCTTGCAGGCAATCGTAGGCCTCAACGGCGCAGGGAATTATGAAACTTTGCGGGGGGACAGCATGAGTTCAGGTTGCCGCCTTGGGTGAGGCGGCAGGGTTGGTTATCAGGCTTTGACTGAGGCGGTTACAGGCGCAACCTGCTCCTGGGCTCGGTCAACCAGCAGCGAGCTCAACTCGATTAACTGCTGAATGCCTAGGGCGATGGCGCGCTGGGAGTCGTCGAGGTCGAACGCCAGGGTGGCGGCCATTTCGTTGGCGGATGCGAGGTTTTCGGCGGCGTTGGCCAGGAGGGTTTCGGGGTCGATGGTTGGGTTTACGAGGAATAGGTTGTTGCTTGGGCGTTCGGTGGGTGCAGCATCTTCGGATGGGGGCAAGTGATGGTTGATTGCGCGCTGGGCTGCGGCTTGAAGCTTGGGATCGGCGGACGATGTACCGTGATCAATAGAAGAATTTCGTGTGTTGTAGTGCATGGCGAAGCTCCAAATATTTACGGGAGTTAAAACGCCTTAGCAATGCGGACTTCCACCTCCGGCCACTGGTTTGCAGCGGCTTGAGGAGGTTAGCTAGGGGTGGTCTGAGGGGCAAGCCGAGAAATGTGTAGGAAATACCCTAAGGCGTATCAACGACTGGATCTAAAACTCCCGGCCAGCACCATTACCAACTTCGTCTGCGAGCTGCAAGATGCTTTAAACAACGTTGTATGCGCTCCAGAGTGGAGCAACGCCAACGACAGGGGGATGCCCTTGTGACGTTCCATGTCATATCCTGCCAAGCCTGAGCGAGAGATTTGTTGAACAGGCGTAGAGGCAACGAGAATTTAAAGATCGTTAAGTTATAAAAACGATCGCAAATGAAAGCCTCTAAAATGGTTTATCTTCAGATACGGCAGACCCGATGATCATCCAACCCCGATCTCCTGCCCCGCTCCTGCAACCAGGCGAAACAGCAGTACTTTTCGACGGCACCTGCAAGCTCTGCAACGGCTGGGCGCGGTTCATTATCCACTATGACCATGCACATCGAATTCAGCTTGCTGCGGTTCAATCGCCGGAAGGTCAAGCGCTATTAAAGTGGGCGGGGCTACCGCAGGACAAATTCAACACCATTGTTCTCATCTCGAATGACAAGGTGTCCGTGCGTTCCGAGGCGATGTTCGAGATCTTGGCACGCCTGAATGCCCCGTGGCGCTGGCTAACGGCTGCCCGCGTCGTCCCAGCGACCCTGCGAGATTGGATGTACGACAAAATCGCTATAAATCGCTATAGATTATTTGGGAAGTACGATTCCACCCGTCTTCCGGTGGCGGATTACGAAGGGCGGTTTTTGAAGGCGCGGAGATAAAGAGAGCAGGCAGCGAAAAACCACCTCGAATACCGGGATCAGACCACGACACCCGGCTATGAGTTGGCAGAGGAAAAGCAAACGATTCACTCCCAGACACACCTCGCGACGGCGTGCGGCTTCAACCCGACGCTTCACGGCGTAAGATGCCCAACATTCGTCCACCATTGAGGCCGCCATGACTGGGATATTCCTAAACCTGCCGGAAGACCTATCCAACTCTCTCTCCGACCTGGCCAAAACCAACGACCAGACAGCGAGCTACTTGGCGATGGACGTTCTCCGCGACTACATCGAGCATGAAAAAACGCTTACGGCTCAAATCGAGCGGGCAGTAAAGGAAGCAGATCAAGGCATATTCGCTACTGATGACCAGGTGGCGGCCATGCGCGCTATGCGCTGGAGCAGGAATGCGAGTTGAGGGGCTTGAAAAAGCACTCAAAAACCTGGAAGACGAAGCGAACTATATCGCTCTCGAAGATCCAAAAGCCGCTGACGACTTCTCGCTCTAACTCAAGAAATATTCCTATTGAAACAACGCCGAAAGGTAGCAAAAAACGGACAGATTTATTTATACGCTCGCTGACAAAAAGCTAATCACAAGACAGCAAAAAGCCGCGTCATCCGCGTCATCCGCGTCTTTTTGCCTTAGGCCTTCAGCTCTTCTGGCGTATGCGTCTTAAGCCAATCAGCCAAGGCGGCATTCATTCGCGTTTGCCAGCCCGGTCCGGAAGCCCTGAATCGCTCCAGCACGTCAGCATCAAAACGAACATTAACGTGCTCTTTAGTGGCTACCGACTTTGGCCGCCCGCGCTTGGGTTTGAGCATTTCCTTCGCCTGAGCTTTGCCAAACAATCCCACAAGCACCTCGCTGGCTGGCTTGGCCTTAGCAAAGTCTTCAGCCGACCATTCCGGGTTCGCTGTGTCGACCTTCTCAGGATTGGGTTTCTTGGTCATAATTTTTGACCTCCCGTTTGTTGGCTTTACGAAAGCTGATGACGTGAACCGCATCACCCCGTGGGGTGAACACTACGACATGCAGCCGATCCCCTATGTATCCCATCGCCCGATAACGACACTCACCGTAGTCAAAACGATCATCTTCCACGATCAAGGCCGTAGACCATTCAAAGTCCCGTACTAACGCAAATGGGAGTCCGCGTTCTTCAACTTTACGAGCGTCTTTGACTGGGTCGTAGGTAATCTGCATTTGATTATCGTAGCCACAATAAATCATCAACACAAGGTGCGCGTCGAAAGCCTACCGAGCGTGTACTCGGGTTACCACCGATGGGCTGACTGGCTAGGGCTTGAGAACCCGTCAAGTACCTGACAAGCATCCCTGATAAACTACGCCCCATTCGCCTCGCCAACTCAGATCCCCCATGCCCCTACAAACCGCCCCACTCTCCCGCCGCTTCTCCGTCGCCCCCATGATGGATTGGACCGACCGCCACTGCCGGTACTTCCTACGCCTGCTCTCCAAACACGCCCTGCTCTACACCGAGATGGTGACTACCGGCGCGATCCTCCACGGCGACCACGAGCGCTTCCTGCGCCACAATGAAGCCGAGCACCCGCTGGCGCTGCAATTGGGTGGCAGTGTCCCCGCGGATCTGGCCGCCTGTGCCCGTATGGCCGAGGCCGCCGGTTACGACGAAGTGAACCTGAACGTCGGTTGCCCCAGCGACCGGGTGCAGAACAACATGATCGGCGCGATCCTCATGGCTCACCCTGCCCTGGTGGCGGACTGTGTGAGGGCGATGCGCGATGCGGTGTCGATTCCGGTGACGGTGAAGCACCGTATCGGCATCAATGGCCGGGACAGTTATGCCGAGCTGTGTGATTTTGTCGGCACGGTGAAGGATGCCGGTTGCACCAGTTTTACCGTGCATGCGCGGATTGCGATTCTGGAGGGGTTATCGCCCAAGGAGAACCGGGACATTCCGCCGTTGCGTTATGACGTGGCGGCGCAGTTGAAGCGGGACTTTGCGGAGTTGGAGATTAATCTCAACGGTGGGATCAAGACGTTGGAGCAGTGCCAGGAGCATTTGCAGACGTTTGATGGGGTGATGCTGGGGCGTGAGGCTTATCACAATCCGTATCTGTTGGCGGAGGTGGATCAGCAGTTGTTTGGCAGTGAGGCGCCGGTGATTAGCCGGGCGCAGGCGTTGGCGCAGTTGCGGCCTTATATTGCTGAGCATTTGGCCAGTGGTGGGACGATGCATCACATTACCCGGCATGTGTTGGGGTTGGGTACTGGTTTCCCTGGAGCGCGCAGGTTCAGGCAGTTGTTGTCGGTGGATATTCATAAGGCGGCGGATCCGTTGGCATTGTTGGATCAGGCTGGGGAGTTGTTGGAAGGGCGTTGACTGGATAGCTGCTGGGCTTTTGTAGGAGCGAGCTTGCTCGCGAGAAACCCATGGGCGCCGCGTTTATTCAGGAAGCACGCGTTATCGTTGACGTTTTTCGCGAGTAAGCTCGCTCCTACAGTATTGGGTCAGGCCCAGTGGCGATGACCGTGTCATCGGGCAGTTGGGTTGAACCTGCCAGCGATTTTGCCCTCCTATTGAGCACCACTGCCGGTAATTCAAACGGCCGTTTCCAGGTTATTGCCCTCGCAAACGACCTAACGCATTTGCGCCCTTGAGCGCCTGCCAGCGCTCGGGTAATGTCATCAGACCCACAGGACAGAGCACGCCCATGACTTCCAAGCTGGAACAACTCAAGCAATTCACCACCGTCGTAGCCGATACCGGCGATTTTTCTACCCTCGCCAAGCTCAAGCCACAAGACGCGACCACCAACCCATCCCTGCTGCTCAAGGCTGCGTCGATCCCTGGCTATGCCAAGCTGCTGGATGAGTGTGTACAAGACTGCAACGGCGATGTGGGCCTGGCCAGTGACCGTTTTGCCGTGGCGGTCGGCCAGGAGATCCTTAAAGTAGTGCCGGGCCGTATTTCCACCGAGGTGGACGCCCGTTTGTCGTTCGACGAAGCCGCCATTCTCAAGCGTGCGCACCGTCTGATCGACCTGTACGACAAAGCAGGGGTTGGCCGTGATCGCGTGCTGATCAAGATCGCCTCCACCTGGGAAGGTATCCGCGCCGCCGAGAAGCTGGAAAAAGAAGGCATCCAGACCAACCTGACGCTGCTGTTCTCCTTCGCCCAGGCCGTGGCCTGCGCCGAAGCCGGTGTATTCCTGATTTCGCCGTTCGTGGGCCGTATCTACGATTGGTACAAGAAGGCCAACGGCAACGACTACACCGGTTCCGATGACCCAGGCGTGCAGTCGGTGACGCGCATCTACAACTACTACAAGGCCAATGGCTACAAGACTGTGGTGATGGGTGCGAGCTTCCGTAACCTGAGCCAGATTGAAGAGCTGGCCGGGTGTGACCGCCTGACCATCAGCCCCGACCTGCTGGAGAAGCTGGCGGCGGATGAGGGCAAGCTGGAGCGTAAGTTGTCGCCAGGCCATGCCGGTGAGGCACGGGTGCATATGACTGAAGCGCAGTTCCGTTGGGAGTCCAACGAGGATGCGATGGCCACTGAGAAGCTGGCCGAGGGCATTCGCCAGTTTGCTCGGGACCAAGAGAAGCTGGAGGCGTTGTTGTCGGCCAAGCTGTAAAGGCAGATAGCAGCAAAAAGGGCCGCACCTGTGAGGGTGCCGCCCTTTTTTATGCTGCCAATTTCAAGCCAGTCACAGATCAAATGTGGGAGGGGGCTTGCTCCCGATTGCGGACTGTCAGCTGGATATGTGCCGACTGTCACACCGCTATCGGGAGCAAGCCCCCTCCCACATTGGAATGTGTTTCGACAGGGAAGCCGTCAGTGACGCTCCAGGGCGTTGACCAGGTCGTGGAAGGCTTCGCGGTTGGACTCGTTGAGGCCCATGAGGATCTTGTGCGCTTCGAGCACCTTGACCCGTACGATTTCCTCGGACTGGTCTTGCGACGGCAGGTCGGTGAGGCATTCCGGGCAGGGGATCGGGCGGTCAACGATGTTGAACACCTGGTCGAATCCCATGGACTGCAACAGACGGGTGATGTCTTCGTGGGTGGTGACCACGGTCGGCAACAGGCCGACCTTCTGCCGCGACAGAATGGACAGCTTGGCCAACAGCCCAAGAGTGGTGCTATCGATGCTGCGGGTTTCAGTCAGATCGATCACGATCGCCGAGAAGTTCAGCGCTGTGAAGATCCGCTCAATCGTCGCATCCAGGGCCGAACACAAGGTCAGGCGCACTTCGCCGACAAACTTCAGGACGAAGGTCCCGTCTTGCTCGGCGAATTGGATTCTTCCGGTACTCATCAAAGATTCCTGCTCAACACCAATAGGGCGATATCATCCGGCATCTCCCCTAGCGTGGCCAATCCAAAAACCTGCCGCAGGCCATCCAGGCTGCCGCCCGCCGACTTGACCTTTTGGGGCAAGGCGGCTTCTTTCTCTTTGAGTGTAGGCTCTGGCAAAAGGTCCAGGATGCCGTCGGACATCAGCGTCAGGCTGAAGGTCGGCGGCAGTTCCAGGATGTGGTCTTCGTAGGTGGCTTCATTGAACAAGCCTACGGGCAGGCCACGCCCTTCCAGGTAGCGCACACTGTCAGGAGTGTACAAAACAGGCATCGGCAGGTGACCGCCAATACTGTAGGTCAAAAGACCGGTTTCTTCGTCGATAACGCCGCCGACCATCGTCACGTGCTTGCCCAGCTTGCAGCTGATCAGGCCCCGGTTGATGTGGCCCAGCACTTCGGAGGGGGTGAACTCCGGCAAGGTGCCATTGCGCTTGGACTCGAACAACAGCCGTGTGGTCATGAACTTCAACAACACGGTCACAAAAGCGGAGGACGCGCCATGGCCGGACACGTCGGCCAAGTAGAACGCCACGCGTCGCTCATCGACGCGGAAGTAGTCGACAAAATCACCAGACAGGTACAACGACGGGATGATCTGGTGGGCAAACTTGAACTCGTCGATGCTCCAGGGGCTCACCGGCAGCATGTTCATCTGCACCTGGCGACCGGCGTTCTGGTCTTCCTGAAGCAGGTTCAGGCTGGCTTCGAGCTCGCGGTTGGCGGTCTCGAGCTTTTCGCGGTAGCGCTGGTTTTCCAGGAGCAGGCGGGCACGGTCCAGGGCGCGGCGCACCGAGTGCTCCAGCACGGCCAGGTCTTCCAGGGGCTTGATCAGGTAATCGGCAGCGCCCAGGCGCAGGGCTTCGACGGCATCGTTCATGACCCCGGCACCGGACACGACAATCACCGGCGTCTGCGGGGCAAGCTCGGTCACCTGGCGAATCAGCTCCAGGCCGCCCATTTGGGGCATGCGCAGGTCGCAGATCACAAGGTCGGGCTTGTCGCGCTCGAATACCTGGAGACCCTGTTGGCCATTACTGGCCTGCAGGACGCTGAAGCCACTGTCTTCCAAGTAGGCCGCGAGGCTCGCGCGCACTACTTCGTCGTCATCGATTATCAGCAGCGTGGCACTGGTTTTTTGCATGTGGGCAAACGGCGCCAGAATTAGGTTGGCGTAGGCGGCTCGGCAATGGCCGGGCTCACGTACTGGATTCGCTTTCTAGCCTCTCTGTCCTACAAAGCATTGGGATTTGGCCCATGCACAACGGTAAAGCAGAGGTGCCCTTCTAAGGCGCAGACGGTACTCCCATCCGTGAGGGGTTTCAAGCTCATGCCGATGGTCGCCGGGCGTCTTTACACCGCAAATCACCGGGAGTTATAAGAACTGCCACAACCCCAACGTAAAGTAAGGACGGATGCTGTGAGCGAACACGAGCGCGACTACGCCGAAAAACGCGATTTCATCCGCATGCGGGTGGACGCCAATGTGTCTCTGATTCACGCCGGGCAGGAGATTGAAGGTGTATGCCTGGACCTTTCCAGCTCCGGCATGCAGGTGCAGGCGCCGCGCCAGTTTAACGTGGGCGACCTACTGACCGTGCGCATCGATTCAGAGCACGCAGCACTCAAGGGCCTGGAGGCAGACACTGAAGTCGTGTGGACTAAGGCTGCGGGCGATGAACAGCACTTGGGTCTCAGGATCTTGAAGATGCGCTGAAAAGCGCGCACAAAAAAGGCGACCGTTCGAAGGTCGCCTTTTTCATTTCAAAACGTCACGGCCTAGAAGTCGTCAACGACCTTGCCATCCTTGACCTTGAACTCACGGTTCTGCAGGTAGGCGTTACGAATGAAGGTGTACTTGTCGCCGCTGATCAGCTTCTCGCTGTCGAGCAGGCTGGCGCGCACGTCGACGACGTTCAGGCCGAAGGTGCTGTTACGCCAGCCGATGTCGTTCATGTAGCGGTAGGGTTGGGTGTAGCTGTCGACGTATTTGGATGGCGCATCACGCAAGGTGCTTGGGCCGAGCAACGGGATCATCACGTATGGACCGCTGCCGACGCCCCAGTAGCCGAGGGTCTGGCCGAAGTCTTCATCGCTGCGATGCAGCCCCATTTTGGTGCCGACGTCGATAAAGCCCAGCACGCCAAACGTGGTGTTGACCAGCAGGCGAGCCGTGTCGACGCCAGCATTGTAGGGCTTGAGCTGCAGCACATTGTTGGCCAGGTTGCCGACATCGCCGATGTTGCGGAAGAAATTGTGAACGCCGTCCTGCACAAACTGCGGGGTGACGAACTGATAGCCCTGGGCGATTGGCTTGAGGGCGTAGGTATCAACGGTGTCGTTGAAGGTGAAGATCGGGCGGTTGACGCTTTCCCATGGGTCATCTTCCGACGCGGCCTGTACGGCGAAAGGTGCCAACAGCACGGTGGCACACACCGACAGCTGAGCGAAGTAGTGGCTCCAGCGCATAGCTTTTGCTCCTTGAATGGTCTGTCATGGGCGCTATGCCCTGAATAAGGCCGTCAGTATATGACGGAAGTGTGTGTTTAGGCAGCTACAAGGATCCTGTCTTACGAAAAATGCACAAAATTCCTACAAACACCGTCAGTGTCATGGGCTTGTCACGCCACCCCGATAGTGTTGCTGCTATTTCAGGGACGTTCAGATGCCACACGCCGAGATTGCCCTCGCCACAGCCCCCTCGTTGACCGCCGTGTTATTTGGCCTGAGTGGCTGCCTGGTGGATTTTGGTTCCCTGGCGCGTACCGACTCGGCCTGCCCCGGCTCCGTGGCCACACCCGGCGCTTTGAAAAGCCTGCGCAGCCTGAAAGAACTAGGCGTGCCCTGCGCCTGGCTGGATGAACTGCCGCCCTCGGTCACCACGCCCCTGTCCGCCAGCCTGCCGGGCTGGGTCAAGGCCGCCTCGCCCTCCTCCATCCGCTGGCCCGCGCCCCACGCCTGCTGGCAAGCTTTGATGGAGCTGAATATCGAACGCCTGGAAGGCTGCGTATTGGTCAGCGGCGAGCCGCGCCTGCTGCAATCGGGCCTTAATGCCGGGTTGTGGACTGTGGGCCTGGCCTCCTGTGGTTCGCTCTGCGGCCTGTCACCCGAGCAATGGCAGGCACTCACCGCGCAACAACGCGAATACAAGCGCGGCAAGGCGACGGTGGCGCTCTATGGCCTGGGCGTGCACTCGGTGATCGACCATCTCGGCGAGCTCGGCAGTTGCCTGGCAGACATCAACCTGCGCCGGCTCAAAGGTGAGAAGCCCTGACGGAGATCATGCACGGTTGGCCCCAGTGGATTAATCTACAGGTCAGCCCGTAGACCTTTCGCGGCGTGCCGTGGTCTATGCCAGTGACTATCGATAAAAGGAAAGAACGTCATGCCTGATCGCAAAAAGCTGGAAGAACAGGTCGAGATCCTGCGCGGGCAGCTGGAACAGGAGCCACCGCTGTCACCGGAAAAACGTGAAGCGTTGGAGGAACTGATTGCCAAGTTCGAAGTGCAACTTGAATTGGAACCAGCCACCCAGACGCCGAGCATCTCCGACGATGTGAATCAGGCGGCCATAGAGTTCGACGCCGAGCACCCGGTCATTTCCGGGACCTTGCGCAATATCATGATCACCCTGGGCAATATCGGGATCTGACCCGACCCTAAGCCAAATAAAGAACCAAAATGTGGGAGGGGCGGTGCGACGATTCGACTTGCTCCCGATAGCAGAAGTTCAGACACAGATGCTGTGACTGACACGCCGCTATCGGGAGCAAGCCCCCTCCCACATTTAGTTTTGTGTGCAGGCTTACTGGCGCGCCAGGCGCACGTTCAGGAACTGCGTATTCTCAGTGCTGCGGTACGGGTTGATATCCAACCCGCCCCGGCGCACATAGCGCGCATACACGGTCAACTTCTCCGGCTTGAGCAAGCGCTGCAGGTCGAGAAAGATGCGTTCCACGCACTGTTCATGAAAGTCCGAGTGCTGGCGAAAACTCACGATATATTCCAGCAGGCTGGCGTGATCCAATGCCGCGCCACGGTACTCCACCACCACGCTGCCCCAATCCGGCTGGCTGGTCACCGGGCAGTTGGATTTGAGCAAGTGGCTGTGCACGCTCTCCTCCACCACACGCGAGTCATCGCAACGCAGCAGCTCCGGGCGCGGGTGTTCGTAGTTGCTGACGCTGATATCCAGGCCATCAATGCACGCACCCGGCAACGCCATCACGCCTTCGGCCTCGATGTCGGCCAGGCTGCGGATGCGCACGGTCACCGGCTTGCCGGCTGCAAAGCTGAGGTCGGTGCGCAGGGTGGCTTCCAGGCTTTGCGTATCGACAAAGGTGGTCTGGTTCAACGAGTTGAGGTACAGCTTGAACGACTTGGACTCGATGATGTTCGGCGAGTCAGCCGGGATGCTGAACTCACCGATGGCCACCACCGGTTTGCCCGACGGCAGCAACCAGGACAGTTCGAAGCAGTTCCAGAAATCCACGCCCTTGTACGGCAGGGTGTCGGCGCTCAGGCCCAGTTCGGCCCATTTGGCGGCGCGCGGAATCGGGAACAGCAACGAAGGCGTATAGGTAGAGATGTATTCACTGGACTTGCCCAGCGGCGAATGTTCGGCTGCGGGATGCATGGCGGAAACCTGGCTAAATAAACCGCGCCAGTCTACCAGCCTTTGCTCATGGCCTTAACAAACCCCTCACTCAACGGTCAGTTTGCCGACCATGCCCGCTTGATAATGCCCCGGCAGGTTGCAGGCGAACTCCAGGCCCGTGGCCTTGGTGAAGGTCCAGGTCAGCTCGGCGGTCTTGCCCGGCTCCACCAGCACGCTGTTGGGATCGTCGTGCTTCATGCCACCCATATCGCCGTGGCCCATGGCGCTGTGGTCCATCTTGCCCATGCCGGTGGCGGTGAGCATGCCGCTGGCTTGCATTTGCAGCATCTCCTTCTGGTGGGCGGCATGCATCGCTGCGTCGCCCAGGTTGAATTCGTGAAGCAGCTGGCCTTTGTTGACCAGCACGAAACGCACGGTTTCACCGGCCTTTACGTCCAGGGCCTTGGGCTCAAAGGCAATGTCCTGCAGCGTAACTTCCACAGTACGCGTGGCTTGATCCGCCGGTGCCGGCTGGCCGAACGCGTAGGTGTGGGCAGCGTCCGCCAGCGCATTGAAGCTCATCGCCAACAAGCAGCCCGCCAATAACAGGGGTGTGCGCAACGCCATCTTTCACTCTCCAAAAATAGGTGACCAGCTTGGGTCGCACTTTAAGATAGCCCCGCTGCCAGCCAGCTGACTGCTAGATTACAACTTTGTCAGCTTGCGCCCATCCCCTGGAGCCCAGGGTATAAAGGCCGATGTTTTTTTGTAGGAGCGAGCTTGCTCGCGAAGGGCTCCAGCACACCGCGCCGAGCCAGGTCATACGCGTTATCGTTGACGCTTTTCGCGAGCAAGCTCGCTCCTGCATAGCACCTATTAAGAGTTTTATATGAAACTGCTGATCGTCGAAGACCAACCCAAAACCGGCCACTACCTGCGTCAGGGCCTGGCCGAGGCTGGCTTTACCACCGAACTGGTGGCCGACGGCACGACCGGCCAGCACCTGGCGCTGACGGGTGACTATGACTTGTTGATCCTCGATGTGATGCTGCCGGGCCGCGATGGCTGGCAGATCCTGCAGGCGGTGCGCAGTGCCGGCCTGGATATGCCGGTGCTGTTCCTCACCGCTCGCGATGCCGTGGAAGACCGCGTGCATGGCCTGGAACTGGGCGCCGACGATTACCTGGTCAAGCCCTTCGCCTTTTCCGAGCTGCTGGCCCGGGTGCGCACCTTGTTGCGCCGTGGCAGCAGCACACCGCAGGAAACCACCCTGCAACTGGCCGACCTGAGCCTGGACCTGATCCGCCGCCGGGTCGAGCGCGACGGCCAGCGCATTGACCTCACCGCCAAGGAATTTGCCCTGCTGGAACTGCTGCTGCGTCGCCAGGGCGAAGTGCTGCCCAAGACCCTGATCGCTTCCCAGGTCTGGGACATGAATTTCGACAGCGACACCAACATCATCGAAGTGGCGATCCGTCGCCTGCGCCTTAAAGTCGATGACAACTTCCCCAACAAGCTGATCCACACCGTGCGCGGCATGGGCTATGTGCTGGAGGAGCGGTTCACGTGATCAAGCGCCTGTCCCTGGCCAGCCGCCTGGCGCTGCTGTTTGCCGCCTGCACGGCGGTGGTCTCGTTGATTGCCGGGGTGCTGTTCAACCGCGCCAGCGAAGCGCACTTTATCGAGCTGGACCAGCAACTGCTCGACAGCAAGCTGGTGGCCCTGCGCAGCGCCTTGCAGGGTGTCGACTCACGGCAAGCCTTTGCCCTGCGAGGCCCGCAATGGCGCGCCGAACTTGATCAGCAGCCCGACTTCACCTTGCGTATCACTGCGGCCGACCAGCGCTGGGTGGACGGTGCGCCGTACCTCAGCGTGCCCGCAGCACCGGGCCTGCACAGCCTGCAAAACGCCGGCACCGACTACCGTGTGTACAACGCGCCGTTGACGCCCGGCCAACCCGGCTCGCCACAGCTGAGCCTGATACTCGACATCACCCACCACCAGCACTTTCTGGAGCGTATGCAGCGCTTGATCTGGCTGACCGTCGGCCTCTCGGCCCTGGCCACCGCCCTGCTCGGCGCCTGGGCTGCGCGCAGTGGGTTGCGACCGTTGCGGCGCATGGGCGAGGTGGCCGCCAGCGTATCCGCCCATTCCCTGACCCAACGCCTGCCCCAGGCGCAAATGCCAGTGGAGCTGGCGGAACTGGCCCAGGCCTTCAATGCCATGCTGGGGCGCCTGGACGATGCGTTCCAGCGTCTATCGGCGTTCTCGGCGGATATCGCCCACGAACTGCGCACACCACTCTCCAACCTGCTGACCCAGACCCAGGTCATTCTCACCCAGCCACGCCCACTGGAGGATTACCGCGAAGCGCTGCACAGCAACCTGGAGGAATTGCAGTGGATGGCACAACTGGTCAACGACATGCTATACCTGGCCAAGGCCGACCACGGCTTGCTGATGCCCAGCCGTGAAGCCCTGAATCTGGGCGATGAGGTCGACGCCCTGTTGGAATTTTTTACCCTGCTGGCAGAGGATGCGCAGGTCACGCTGGTTCGCGAAGGCACCGCCCATACGCTGGGCGATCGCGGCATGTTGCGCCGGGCCCTGTCGAACTTGCTCGATAACGCGCTGCGGTTTACCCCACCAGGCGGTGAGGTGCGGGTGCGAATGGACGAAGGCGTGACACTTGCGGTTGAGAACACCGGGGATGACATTCCAGCGCAGTTATTGCCGCGGTTGTTTGACCGTTTCTACCGGGCCGACCCGTCAAGGCGCGCAGGCAGCAGTGAACATGCAGGGCTGGGGTTGGCGATTACCCAATCGATTGTGCGGGCCCACGGGGGGAGGATTTATTGTGAGTCGCAGGCGGGGTGGACAAGGTTTGTGATCGAGTTGCCGAAGGGAGATTGATGCAGGCTCGGCAGGCCCTATCGGGGGCAAGCCCCCTCCCACACTGGACCGCGTTTATTCAGGAACAATGAGGTCAAAATGTGGGAGGGGGCTTGCTCCCGATGGCATTCTCAAAGACTACGAATATCTCAAGGCATGCGCCGGCTCAATCTTCGCCGCCCGATACGCCGGGTAAATCGTCGCCAAAAAGCTCAATACAAACCCCGCCGAACAAATCAGCAACACATCCCCACCTTGCAGCTCCGAAGGCAGGTTGCTGACGAAGTACACGTCCGAACTGAAGATATGCTGCCCACTGACCCGCTCCAGCCAGCCCACCAGCTCACTGACGTTCAGCGCTGCGATCACCCCAAGCACCCCGCCAATCAGGGTACCGACCACACCAATCACCGTGCCCTGCACCATGAAGATTGCCATGATCTGCCGGGGCGTGGCGCCGATGGTGCGCAGGATCGCGATGTCCGCGCCCTTGTCGTTCACCACCATGATCAAGGTGGCGATGATGTTGAACGCGGCCACGGCGACGATCATCAGCAACAGCAGGCCGATCATGGTCTTTTCCATTTTCATCGCGCTGAACAGGCTGCCCTGGGTGTGGGTCCAGTCGTCCGGCTTGTAAGCCGCGCCCAGGCTGGCGGCGATATCTGCCGAGACTTTGGGCGCTGCATACAGGTCCTTCACCGCCAGGCGCACGCTTTGCACCTGGTTGGGCTGCCAATGCTGGATTTCAGCGGCGTCGGCCATGTGGATCAGGGCCATGGAGCCATCCAGCTCGGCGCCCACCTTGAAGATACCCACCACGTTCAGCCGCTGCATGCGCGGGGTGATACCGCCCGGCGCGCTGCTCAGTTCCGGCACGATCAGGGTCAGCTTGTCGCCCACATTCAGGCGGAAGCGGCGTGCGGTGATATCGCCGACCACCACGCCGAATTCACCGGGTTTCAGGTCGTCCAGCTTGCCGCGCACAATGTGCTGGGTCACGATCGATACCTTGCCTTCCTGGGCCGGGTCGACGCCGCTGATCTCGATCGGCTGCATGGCGCCCTTGTAGGAGAACATACCGTCCATCTGTGTGAAGGGTACGGCGGCGGTGACTTGCGGATTCTTCATCGCCGCGGCGGCCACCGGTTGCCAGTCATCAATCGGCTTTACGCCGACGATGGTGGCGTGGGGCACCATGCCGAGGATGCGCGAGCTCATTTCGCGCTGGAAGCCGTTCATCACCGAAAGCACCACGATCATCGCCAATACGCCCAGGGCGAGGCCGATCATCGAGGTCATCGAGATAAACGAGACAAAACGGTTGCGGCGCTTGGCGCGGGTATAGCGCGTGCCGATGAAAATGGATAACGGTCTGAACATTCGCGTACACCGCCTGAAAAAATGAAAAAGCCCGACGCCAGGCGCCAGGCTTGAAACAGGTCAGATGGCGACCAGGTGACCTTCCTGCAGGTGCAACACGCGGTCCATCTGCCGGGCCATGCTCATGTCATGGGTCACCACCAGGAACGCGGTGCGCATCTGGGTGCTCAGTTCCAGCATCAAATCCTTGATGCCCTGGGCGGTGTGGGAGTCGAGGTTGCCGGTCGGCTCGTCGAGCATCACCAGGCCCGGGTTGTTCACCAGGGCGCGGGCAATCGCCACACGCTGGCGCTCGCCGCCGGACAGCTCGGCCGGCTTGTGCTCCAGGCGATGGCCGAGGCCGACACGCTCCAGCAAAGCGGTGGCACGCTGGCGCGCTTCGGGGATCGCGGTCTTGCCGATCAACAGCGGCATGCACACGTTTTCCAGGGCGGTGAATTCCGGCAACAGGTGGTGGAACTGGTACACAAAGCCCAACGAACGGTTGCGCAGTTGCCCACGGGCCTTTTCATTCAACGCCGAGAGCTCTTCACCGGCCAGCCACACGCTGCCCTGGGACGGCGTATCGAGGCCGCCCAGCAGGTTGAGCAAGGTACTTTTGCCGGAACCGGAACTGCCGACGATTGCCACGCGCTCGCCCGGGTGCAGTTCAAGTTGCAGGTTGGACAGCACCACCACAGACTCCGGGCCTTCCTCGTAGGATTTGCCCAGGTTGCGGCAGCTCAGGATTGCTTTTTCACTCATGCCCGATTCACTCATAACGTAATGCCTGTGCTGGCTGGGTGCGTGCCGCGCGCCAGGCTGGATACAGGGTGGCAAGGAAGCTCAGGACCAACGCAGCGCCGCCCACCATCAGCACGTCCTGGGTTTGCACCTGGGACGGCAAGTAATCGATGAAGTAGACGTCGGCGTTGAGAAACTTGTGGCCGATCACTTTTTCAAGCAGGGCGATGGCGGCGCTGACGTTCAGCGCGGCCAGAATGCCCACCGCCGTGCCGATCAGGGTGCCGACCACGCCGATCACGGTGCCCTGCACCATGAAGATCGCCATGATCTGCCCCGGCGTGGCGCCCAGGGTGCGCAGGATGGCGATATCGCCCTTCTTGTCGTTCACCACCATCACCAGCGTGGAGATGATGTTGAAGGCGGCAACCGCGACGATCAGCAGCAACAGCAGGCCGATCATGGCTTTTTCCATGCGGATGGCCTGGTACAGGTTGCCGTGGGTACGGGTCCAGTCGCGGGCGTAGTACTGCGACTCGCCCAGGTGCTGGGCAATTTCCCAGGCGCCACGCGGCGCATCGAACAGGTCATTGAATTTCAGGCGCAGGCCCTGCACCTGGTCCGGCTGCCAGCGATGCAGGCGGGCCAGGTCGGTGAGGTTGGTCAGGCCGATGTAACCGTCGATTTCGCCGGCGCCGACATGGAAGGTGCCCACCACGGTAAAGCGCTTCATGCGCGGGAACATGCCGGCCGGGGTCACGGTGACTTCCGGCGCGACGAAGGTCAGCTTGTCGCCAACCCCCACGCCGAGCTTGGCCGCGGCCTTGTCACCGATAACGATGCCGAAACTTCCGGGGGCCAGGTCGTCGAGCTTACCTTGCTGCATGAACTTGTCGATGATCGAGACGTTGCGCTCCTGGGCCGGGTCGATGGCATTGAGCAGGATCTTCTGCACCTTGCCGTCGTTGGTCAGCAACCCCTGCATCTGGGTAAACGGCGCAACGGCCACGACCTTGGGGTTCTGCTTGACCTTGGCGGCCAGGCTTTGCCAATCATCGATGGGCGCATCGCCCTCAATGGTCGCGTGGGGCACCATGCCCAGCACGCGGGTGCGCATCTCATGGTCGAAGCCGTTCATCACCGACAGCACCACGATCATCACGACCACGCCCAGGGCGAGACCGATCATCGAGGTCAAGGAAATGAACGACACAAAATGATTGCGACGCTTTGCACGGGTATAACGCGTGCCAATAAATACGAAGAGAGGTCTGAACATGTCGGGGCTTGTTCGGAGGAAAAGAAGACGTCCCGGTGGCGGGGTCTGGTAAGCAGCTTTACACTCAGACCATTACCGTAACCTGGGGTTCGCCATGTCGACATTAGATGAAGAAGAGCGCCGCGAATACTACCGTATCGACGACATGATCGCACTTCAAATCAGCACATTGTCTGGCCCCGAAGCGGCGAGCAAGGAAGTGTTGCTGGATGATTCGCCGTTGTTCAACCTGCTGAGCGAACTGCACCTGAGCGAATTCGAAGCCCAGCACCTGCTGCGCCAGATCAGCGAAAAAGACCGCAGCCTGGCGGCGTTCCTCAAGGTGCAGAACAAACGCCTGGACCTGCTCAGCCAGGTCATGGCCCGCGGCCTGCTGAGTGAAGTGGGCGCGCCGCAACCGGTGATCCTTTCCGAGGGCGGCATCGACTTCCAGCACCCTACCCCGTTGGCGCCCGACACTCACCTGGCGGTCAAGCTGGTGCTGATGCCCCAGGCGCTCGGCCTGTTGCTGCGTGCGCGGGTGACCCATTGCGACCCCAAGGGCGACAGCTTTGATGTGGGCACGGAATTCGAATCCATGACCGATGCCCAACGCCAGTTGCTGGCGCGCTACATCCTGCAAAAGCAGGCGCAGGAACGCCGCCTGGCGCGAGAACAAAGCGACGACACCTGAATACCTAGTCATTACGCCAGCGATCCTGGCGCAAAGGAGCAACTGTGACCCTGATCTACGGCCATCGCGGTGCCAAAGGCGAAGCACCGGAAAATACCCTGACCAGTTTTCAGGAATGCCTCAAGCACGGCGTACGCCGTTGCGAACTGGACCTGCACCTGTCCATGGACGGCGAACTGATGGTCATACATGACCCGACCCTCAAGCGCACCGCCGACCGGCGCGGCAAGGTCGTCGAGTATTCTGCGGCCGACCTGGTAAAGATGGACGCGCGCAAAGGCGGCCCGGGCTGGGTCAGCCCGTGCCCGATCCCACGCTTGGAGGAGCTGTTCGAAAAGTGTGACTTCGACCACTGGCAACTGGAAGTCAAAAGCGCCTCGCGCACCCGGGCCGCCACCACTGTGCTGGCGATTCGCGAAATGGCTGTGCGCTTTGGCCTGATGGACAAGGTCACCGTGACATCAAGCTCGCGGGAAGTGCTCAAGGCCGCCGTGGAACTCACCCCGGACCTGTCACGCGGCCTGGTGGCCGAATACGCCTGGCTCGACCCGTTGAAGGTCGCGCAGAACTACGGCTGTGAATACCTGGCGTTGAACTGGACGTTGTGCACCCCTGAGCGGCTGGAAAAAGCCCAGCGCCAGGGTTTGCACGTGTCCGTGTGGACAGTCAACGAACCCGCGCTGATGCGCAGGCTCGCCGACTTCGGCGTAGATAGCCTGATTACAGACTTTCCCGGTTTGGCCACTGCCACCCTCGGGAATTACTGAAATCGGTCTCCCCGGCCGGCTCAGGCCACCGGCCGGAGCCGCTCAAAAAAGCCGGTTGAGGCCGTCGTAGGCGGCTACCCGATAGGCTTCGGCCATGGTCGGGTAGTTGAACGTGGTGTTGACGAAGTACTTGAGGGTATTGAGATCACCCGGCTGGTTCATGATCGCCTGGCCGATATGCACGATCTCCGACGCCTGGTAGCCGAAGCAATGCACGCCGAGGACTTCCAGGGTTTCCCGGTGGAACAGGATCTTGAGCATGCCTTGCGGCTCACCGGCAATCTGCGCGCGCGCCATGCTCTTGAAGAACGCCTTGCCGACTTCGTAAGGCACCTTGGCCTTGGTCAGTTCGTGCTCGTTCTTGCCGATGGAGCTGATCTCGGGAATGGTGTAGATCCCGGTCGGCACATCGTTCACGTAGCGCCAGCTGCCATTGTCGACAATGCTGCCGGCGGCCGAACGGCCCTGGTCATGGGCGGCGCTGGCCAGGCTCGGCCAGCCGATCACATCACCGGCACCGTAGATGTTGGTCACGCAGGTGCGATAGTTCTCGTCCACTTCGATCTGGCCACGGCTGTTGACCTTGACCCCGATGTTTTCCATGCCCAGCTTGTCGGTGTTGCCGGTGCGGCCGTTGCACCACAGCAAGGCGTCGGCCTTGATCTTCTTGCCGGACTTGAGGTGCAGGATCACCCCGTTGTCCAGGCCTTCGACCCGCTCGTACTCTTCGTTGTGACGCACGGTGATGTTGTTGTTGCTGAAGTGGTAGCTCAACGCCTGGGAGATTTCCGAGTCGAGGAAGCTGAGCAACTGGTCACGGTTGTCCACCAGTTCCACCAATACACCCAGGCCGCTGAAGATCGAGGCGTATTCACAGCCGATCACGCCGGCGCCGTAGATGATCAGCTTGCGCGGGGTGTGGCCCAGGCTGAGGATGGTGTCGCTATCGTAGATACGCGGGTGGTGGAAATCGATGTCCGCCGGGCGATACGGGCGCGAACCGGTAGCGATGATGATGTGCTTGGCCACCAGTTTCTCGACCACGCCGTTGGCGCAGACCACTTCGACGGTTTGCTCGTCGGCGAAGCTGCCGGTGCCGAAGAACAGGTCGACGCGGTTACGGGCGTAGTAGCCGGTGCGCGAGGCGACTTGTTTGGAGATGACTTTTTCGGCGCTTTTCAACACGTCCGGGAACGAGAACCAGCGCGGCTCGCCAATGGCCCGGAACATCGGGTTGGTGTTGAACTGCATGATCTGGCGCACCGAGTGACGCAACGCCTTGGACGGGATGGTACCCAGGTGGGTGCAGTTGCCGCCGACCTGGCGACGGCTATCGACCATCGCCACCTTGCGCCCTGCTTTGGCAGCGTTCATCGCCGCACCTTCTCCAGCTGGGCCGGAACCCAGTACCACCACGTCATAGTTGTAGACAGCCATGCGTACTCCTCAAAACAGGCCAGGCATACGGTTGGACGCCTGGCTAAATCATGCCGCGGCCAGCGGTCATGAAGGACAATTTGGCTCAAGTGTGTGAACCGGGGCACAGTCTATAGAAGGCCGAGCGCCGCGAACATTAACCCTTGGTCGCGTCGTAGGCCAGTGTTGCCATACTACAGGACGCAAATCAGCGCCGATTTCAGGATGAGCCATTATGCGACAACTATTTTTTTGTTTAATGCTGATGGTGTCGATCACGGCGCATGCCAACGATGCGCAGCGGCTCAAGCAGGCTGGCTTCCCGGCACAGATCGAGGGGCTGGCCTTGAAAAACCAGGCGGTGCTCAACTATCTGTGGGTGGATGTATATGCGGCGGCGCTGTACGCCCCGGCACAAGTGAGTGCAAGACAAGCCTGGGACCAGCACAAGGCCCTGCGGCTGGCGCTGTATTACTTTCGCGACATCGACCGTAGTGACGTGATCAAGGCCGCCACGGTCACTCTGGAACGCCAGCAAGCCAATGCCCGATTAAAACCGCAGCTGGATAGGTTGCACGCCAGCTTTCGCGACATCCGAAGCGGTGATCGTTATGCCCTGGATTTTCATCCGGGGCGTGGCTTGGAGCTGGAAATCAATGGGCAAGTGGTGTTCAGCAGCCGTGATGAGGAACTGGCGAAGGCCTACCTGGGCATCTGGCTGGCACCCAAAGGGCTGTCTGATGAGTTGCGCGACAAATTGCTGGATTGATGTCGGCTGTAGCATCGCCATCGGGGCGAGCCCCCTATGACGCCCTCCCAGACAACACAAAACCCACAGCCATAAAAAAAGCCCCGAACCAGTCGTAATGCTGTTCAGTTAAGGCATTTTGTAGGAGCGAGCTTGCTCGCGAAACTCATAGGCGCCGCGTTCATTCAGAGGCGCGTTATCGTGACGATGTTTTTCGCGAGCAAGCTCGCTCCTACAGAGGGTGGTATACGCTTAACTGAACGGCATTGCGAACCAGTCGGGGCTTTCTCATTCAGCCAAGGCTTAGCGCGGGAACGCAGGCGGGTTGACCCCAGCCATGTCTTCCATCACGCGAACCACCTGGCAGCTGTAGCCGAACTCGTTGTCGTACCACACGTACAGCACAACGCGGTTGTCCTGGGTGATAGTCGCTTCGGCATCCACCACACCGGCGTGGCGCGAGCCGACGAAGTCGGTGGAGACCACTTCCTGGGAATTGACGAAGTCGATCTGCTTGTGCAGGTCGGAGTGCAGCGCCATGTAGCGCAGATACTCGTTCATCTCTTCACGGGTGGCGGCTTTCTCAAGGTTCAGGTTGAGAATGGCCATCGATACGTTCGGCGTCGGTACGCGGATCGCGTTACCGGTCAGCTTGCCGGCCAGCTCAGGCAGGGCCTTGGCGGCAGCGGTGGCAGCACCGGTCTCGGTGATCACCATGTTCAACGCGGCGCTGCGACCACGGCGATCGCCCTTGTGGAAGTTGTCGATCAGGTTCTGGTCGTTGGTGTAGGAGTGAACGGTTTCAACGTGGCCGTTAACGATGCCGAACTTGTCATTCACCGCCTTGAGCACCGGCACGATGGCGTTGGTGGTGCAGGAGGCGGCGGACACGATCTTGTCGTCAGCGGTGATTTCAGCGTGGTTGATGCCGTGCACGATGTTCTTGAGCTTGCCCTTGCCAGGCGCGGTCAGCACAACGCGGTCGACACCCGGGCACGCCAGGTGCTGGCCCAGGCCCTCGGCATCGCGCCATACGCCGGTGTTGTCCACCAGCAGGGCGTCCTGAATGCCGTACTGGGTGTAATCCACCTCAGTCGGGTTCTTCGCGTAGATCACCTGGATCAGGTTACCGTTGGCGGTGATGGTGTTGTTTTCTTCATCGATGGTGATGGTGCCGTTGAACGAACCATGTACCGAATCGCGACGCAGCAGGCTGGCGCGTTTGGTCAGGTCATTCTCGGCGCCTTTGCGCACCACGATGGCACGCAGGCGCAGGCCGTCGCCGCCACCGGTTTTCTCGATCAGGATGCGCGCCAGCAAGCGGCCGATACGCCCGAAGCCGTACAGCACCACGTCGGTGCCCTTGCGAGGTGCGGCGTTTTGCTGGCCAACCACATCGGCCATTTCTTCACGCACGAACTGCTCGGCGCTACGGCCGGCGCCTTCCTTGCGGAACTTGTAGGCCAGCTTGCCCAGGTCTACCGAGGCCGCGCCGAGCTTGAGCTCGCTCATGGCCTTGAGCAGTGGGAATGTTTCGTGGACGGAGAGTTCGCTGTCGTCGGCGGAGCGATGGCGCGCAAAGCGGTGCGCCTTGAGAATCGCGATGACAGACTGGTTGATCAGGCTGCGGCCATAGATCGAGCTCACCACATTGTTATTGCGGTACAGCTGGCCGATAAGCGGAATCATCGCTTCTGCGAGTGCTTCACGGTCGATCCATTCACCAAGACACTGGTCGGGCTTCTGAGTCACGGGAACCTTCCACATGTAGGGGCAGAAAAAAGGGGCTACATTATGTCGCCCGACTGCACGATGAGCAATGCGCGAGGGGCAACAAAAAGCCCTTGCAAAAAAATACCACCGCGCTACAGCCCAGGAAATACGCGGGTTCCAGAAGGCCACTAGTTGAGCCGACGGGCCGACTTGTCCGTAACCCTCCTAAACATTCGCGCTTTTTGGCACTACATATTGAGTCAAAACCCGGCATTGTTTGTCTTAGCCACTACATTTCCTACAAACCGTAATAGGCACAGTCAGCAACTGACAGGCGGCACCTCGGGCCGTTACAATTACCGACTTTGTCGCAACGCTTGGAGCTCAACCTTCCGTGCCCGTTCTGCGTCTACCGCTTCTCCCTGCTGCGGCAGGTAAACAGCACTGGGGCAACCTGCCCGGTGCCGCCCTGAGCCTGGCCATTGCCGAGGCTGCCAGCGCAGCCAAGCGCTTTACCCTGCTGCTTACCGCCGACAGCCAAAGTGCCGAACGGCTGGAGCAGGAGCTGAGCTTCTTCGCCCCGGATTTACCGGTGCTGCATTTTCCCGACTGGGAAACCCTGCCCTACGACCTGTTCTCGCCGCACCAGGACATCATTTCCCAGCGCATCGCCAGCCTGTACCGCCTGCCGGAACTGGCTCACGGCGTGCTGGTGGTGCCGATCACCACGGCCCTGCATCGCCTGGCGCCGACCAAGTTCCTGCTGGGCAGCAGCCTGGTGCTGGATATCGGTCAGAAGCTCGACGTAGAACAAATGCGCACGCGCCTGGAAGCCAGCGGCTACCGCTGCGTCGACACGGTGTACGAACACGGTGAGTTCGCAGTGCGCGGCGCGCTGATCGACCTGTTCCCGATGGGCAGCAAGTTACCGTATCGCATCGACCTGTTCGATGACGAAATCGAGACGCTGCGCACCTTCGATCCGGAAAACCAGCGTTCCATCGACAAGGTCGACTCGATCAAGCTGCTGCCGGCGCGGGAATTCCCGCTGCAAAAAGACGCGGTCACCCGCTTCAAGGCGCGCTTTCGTGAACGCTTTGACGTGGACTTCCGCCGCTGCCCGATCTTCCAGGACCTGAGCAGCGGGATTACCCCGGCCGGTATCGAGTACTACCTGCCGCTGTTTTTCGACGAAACCTCCACCCTGTTCGATTACCTGCCCCAGGACACCCAGGTGTTTTCGCTGCCGGGCATCGAACAGGCCGCGGAAAACTTCTGGAACGACGTGCGCAACCGCTACGAAGAGCGCCGCGTCGATCCGTCCCGGCCTTTATTGCCGCCTGCCGAACTGTTCCTGCCGGTGGAAGACTGCTTCGCCCGTCTGAAAAACTGGCCGCGTATAGTTGCCAGCCAGCAGGATGTGGACGCCGGCAGTGGCCGTGAGCGCTTCCCGGCGGGGATGCTGCCGGACCTGTCGATCCAGGCCAAGGCCACCCAACCGCTGGAAGCCCTGTCCAACTTCCTCGGTGACTTTCCCGGCCGCGTGCTGTTTACCGCCGAGTCCGCCGGGCGCCGCGAAGTGCTGCTGGAGCTGTTGGAACGCCTGAAACTGCGGCCCAAGACAGTCGACAGCTGGCCGGACTTTGTCGCCAGTAAAGAGCGCCTGGCGATCACCATCGCGCCACTGGACGAAGGGCTGCTGCTGGACGACCCGGCGCTCGCGCTGATTGCCGAAAGCCCACTGTTCGGCCAGCGCGTGATGCAGCGCCGTCGCCGTGAGAAACGCGCAGACGCCAACAATGATGCGGTGATCAAGAACCTCACCGAACTGCGCGAAGGCGCGCCGGTGGTGCATATCGACCACGGCGTCGGCCGCTACCTGGGCCTGCAGACCCTGGAGATCGACAACCAGGCCGCCGAATTCCTCACCATGGAATACGCCGAAGGCGCCAAGCTTTATGTGCCGGTGGCCAGCCTGCACCTGATCGCCCGCTATACCGGCAGCGACGACGCTCTGGCGCCGTTGCACCGCCTGGGCTCCGAGACCTGGCAGAAAGCCAAGCGCAAGGCCGCCGAACAGGTACGCGACGTGGCCGCCGAACTGCTCGACATCTATGCCCGCCGCGCGGCCCGCGAAGGCTACGCGTTCGCCGACCCGAAAGCCGACTACGCCACCTTCAGCGCCGGCTTCGCCTTCGAAGAAACCCCGGACCAGCAGACCACCATCGAAGCGGTGCGCGCCGACATGCTCGCACCCAAGCCGATGGACCGCCTGGTGTGTGGCGACGTGGGCTTCGGCAAAACCGAAGTGGCGATGCGCGCAGCCTTCATTGCGGTACACGGCGGCAAGCAAGTGGCGATCCTGGTGCCCACTACCCTGCTCGCCCAGCAGCACTACAACAGCTTCCGCGACCGCTTTGCCGACTGGCCGGTGACCGTGGAGGTGATGAGCCGCTTCAAGTCCGCCAAGGAAGTGAACGCCGCCATCGCCGACCTGGCCGAAGGCAAGATCGATATCGTCATCGGCACTCACAAGCTGCTGTCGGACGATGTGAAGATCAAGAACCTGGGCCTGGTAATCATCGACGAAGAACACCGCTTCGGTGTGCGCCAGAAAGAACAGCTCAAGGCCCTGCGCAGTGAAGTCGACATCCTCACCCTGACCGCCACGCCGATTCCGCGCACGCTGAACATGGCGGTGTCGGGCATGCGCGACCTGTCGATCATCGCTACGCCGCCGGCGCGTCGCCTGTCGGTGCGCACCTTTGTGATGGAACAGAACAAGAGCACGGTCAAGGAAGCACTGCTGCGCGAACTGCTGCGTGGCGGCCAGGTGTACTACCTGCACAACGATGTGAAGACCATCGAGAAATGTGCCGCCGACCTCGCCGAGCTGGTGCCCGAAGCACGCATCGCCATCGGCCACGGGCAGATGCGCGAGCGCGAACTCGAGCAGGTGATGAGCGACTTCTACCACAAGCGCTTCAACGTGCTGATCGCCTCGACCATTATCGAGACCGGCATCGACGTGCCGAGCGCCAACACCATCATCATCGAGCGTGCCGACAAGTTCGGCCTGGCCCAACTGCACCAGCTGCGCGGGCGCGTCGGGCGCAGTCACCACCAGGCCTATGCCTACCTGCTCACGCCGCCGCGTCAGCAAATTACCGGCGACGCGGAAAAGCGCCTGGAAGCCATCGCCAACACTCAGGACCTCGGCGCCGGCTTCGTGCTGGCCACCAACGACCTGGAAATCCGTGGCGCCGGCGAACTGCTCGGTGACGGCCAGAGCGGCCAGATCCAGGCGGTCGGTTTCACCCTGTATATGGAGATGCTCGAACGCGCGGTAAAAGCCATCCGCAAGGGCGAGCAACCGAACCTCGACCAACCCCTGGGCGGCGGCCCGGAGATCAACCTGCGCTTGCCGGCGCTGATTCCCGAAGACTACCTGCCGGATGTGCATGCACGGCTGATCCTGTACAAGCGCATTGCCTCGGCCACCGACGAAGAAGGTCTCAAGGACCTGCAAGTGGAAATGATCGACCGCTTCGGCCTGCTGCCGGAACCGACCAAGAATCTGGTGCGCCTGACCCTGCTCAAGTTGCAGGCCGAGCAGCTGGGTATCAAGAAGGTCGACGCCGGGCCGCAGGGTGGGCGCATCGAATTCGAAGCGCAGACGCCGGTCGACCCCTTGGTGCTGATCAAGCTGATCCAAGGCCAGCCCAACCGCTACAAGTTCGAAGGGGCTACGCTGTTCAAGTTCATGGTGCCGATGGAACGCGCCGAAGAACGCTTCAATACCCTGGAGGCGCTGTTTGAGCGCCTCATCCCGAAATCCGCTTGAAGGACGCCCCATGCGCCTGTTCCGCTTCCTGAGCCTGTTGTTGGTGGTACTTGCGCCGTCGGCATTTGCCGACAGCCCGTACCAGGTGGAAATGATCCTGGTGCGCCAGAATGCCGAGCCGGTGATCAACAGCCGGGCCGCACCGGAAAACTGGGATGAAGGTGCACCGCGCCTGGGCGAGCGGCTGAGCCCGCCGCGCCTGGGCAATATTGTCGACAAGCTGCGCGCCGATACCAACTACACGGTGCTCGCCCACAAGGCCTGGGAACAGAACCTGGGCGAGCAGCCGGTCAAAGTCGCGATTACCGACGGCCAGGAGCAATTCGGCCAACTCCCCATCGAAGGTGTGTTGAGCCTGCAATTGGGGCGTTTTACCGATATCGATGCCGACTTCTGGATCAACCAGTTCGACGGCAACGGCAGCGTGGTCTCCAGTGAGCACCTGGCGCAGAAAGACGTGCGCACCAAGAACAACCAGCTCAACTACCTGGACGGCGGTCATCTGGCGTTGCTGATCAAAATCACCTCGCTGACCGCCAAGCCACCCAGCGCTCCACCGCCCGAGCTTCAGGACTGATCCAGCGCCATGCCCCTGACGTCCTCACTGACCAAACCCCTGGCCCCTTCGTGGGCCAATCGCTTCAAAGAGCAAAGCCTTGAGCGCGGGCGGCGCTACGCCCTGGAAAACCGCGTGCGCATCGTCGAGTGCGGCGACAGCACCATCACCGCCAGCTGCGAAGGCTCGGGTGGCAATGTGTACCGGCAAACGATCTCGCTGCGCGAGTCGGCCAAGGGCATGCTGATCCTGGTGGACAGCCGCTGTACGTGCCCGGTGCATACCAACTGCAAACATATCGCAGCGGTGCTGCTCAAGGTCCAGGAAACCCTGGCCTACCCGGCGGCGGCCCAGGATGCCGAGCTGCTGGAGAAACTCCAGGCCGTACTGGATAACCGTGTGGTGTTGCCACAGGTGGTCATGGAGGATGTACAGCCCGTGCCACGCCTGTGGCTGGCCAGTGTGGAATTCAGCGCGTTCGAGCCGCGCAACGGCAAGATGCAGCGCTATATCCAGCACCGTGCGGCGCTGTCGTTCAACTACCTGGGCAATTATGTCAGCGGGCAAAAAAATGCCGACATTATCGTGCGCCAGGAAACCCAGAGCCTGCGCATCAAACGTCATCCCGAGCTGGAACAACCCTATCGCGAGCAACTGCGCCTGCTCGGCTTCAAGATCGCCACGCGCCAGAGCAAGGCCTTGCCGGAAAGTGCCGGCGAGTTGTTCGAGATGGTCAATGACAGCGCCTGGCTGAACTTTACCCTCAATGCATCGCCGACCTTGCGTGCCGAGGGCTGGGAGCTGCAGATCGATGAAGATTTCGGTTTTGACCTGAGCCCCGTCGATGACTGGTATGCCACGGTAGAGGAAGGCCCGGAGCGCGACTGGTTCGATCTGGAGCTGGGCATTATCGTCAACGGCGAACGCTTGAGCCTGCTGCCGATCCTGTTGAACCTGATGCGCTCCCACACCGAGATCCTCAACCCGGAGAAAGTGGCGCGGCGCCGTGATGATGAGCTGATCCTGGTGAATATCCCCGGCCTGCCCAACGGCGGCCATGGCCCGCTGCAAGTGGCGCTGCCCTACGGCCGTTTGAAACCGGTGCTGGCCACCCTTGGCGAGTTCTATTTGCAGGAGCCCGGTACGACCGCCCTGCGCCTGGCCAAGGCCGACGCGATTCGCCTCAACCCGCTGGAAGACCTGCCGCTGCAATGGGAAGGCGGCGAAAAGATCCGCAACTTCGCCCAGCGCCTGCGCGATATCAAGGACTTCACCTGCGTGGCGCCCAAGGGACTGAACGCGACTTTGCGCCCTTATCAGTTGGAAGGCTTGAGCTGGATGCAGTCGCTGCGCCAGCTGGAAGTGGGCGGGATTCTTGCGGACGACATGGGCCTGGGCAAAACCCTGCAAACCCTTGCGCATATTCTTACCGAGAAAATCGCCGGGCGCCTTGATCGACCCTGCATGGTAGTGATGCCGACCAGCCTGATCCCGAACTGGCTCGATGAGGCTGCGCACTTTACCCCGCAACTCAAGGTACTGGCGCTGTACGGTGCCTCACGCAAAAAGCACTTCACCAACCTACAGGACTACGACCTGCTGCTGACTACCTATGCCTTGCTGCCCAAGGACGTCGAACAGCTTGCCGCCCTACCCTTGCACGTGCTGATCCTCGACGAAGCGCAATACATCAAGAACCCTTCGAGCAAGGCTGCCCAGGCTGCACGCGAGCTGAACGCCCGCCAGCGCCTGTGCCTGAGCGGCACACCGCTGGAAAACCACCTGGGTGAGCTGTGGTCACTGTTCCACTTCCTGTTGCCGGGCTGGCTGGGCGACGTGAAGAGCTTCAACCGTGATTACCGCGTGCCCATTGAAAAGCGCGCCAGTGAGGTGCGCTTGCAGCACCTCAACGGTCGGATCAAACCGTTTCTGCTGCGCCGCACCAAGGAACAGGTGGCGACAGAGCTACCGCCCAAGACTGAAATCATCCACTGGGTCGACCTCAACGAGGCCCAGCGCGACGTTTACGAAACCATGCGCCTGGCCATGGATAAAAAAGTCCGAGATGAGATCACCCGCAAGGGCGTGGCCCGCAGCCAGATCATCATTCTTGAAGCCCTGCTCAAGCTGCGTCAGGTGTGCTGCGACCTGCGCCTGGTCAACGATGCCAGCCTGGCGGTGCGTGGCAGCAGCTCGGGCAAGCTCGACAGCCTGATGGAAATGCTCGACGAGCTGTTTACCGAGGGCCGGCGGATACTGCTGTTTTCCCAGTTCACCTCAATGCTGAGCCTGATCGAGATCGAGCTGAAAAAGCGCGGGATTGCCTACGCACTGCTGACCGGGCAGACCCGTGACCGGCGCACACCGGTAAAGGACTTCCAGAGCGGCAAGTTGCAGATTTTTCTGATCAGTTTGAAGGCCGGTGGCGTGGGTTTGAACCTGACCGAAGCCGACACGGTGATCCATTATGACCCGTGGTGGAACCCGGCCACGGAAAACCAGGCCACCGACCGTGCGTATCGCATCGGGCAGGAAAAGCCGGTGTTTGTGTATAAGATGATTGCGCGGGGCACGGTGGAGGAGAAAATCCAGCACCTGCAGAAGGAGAAGTCCGACTTGGCGGCGGGCGTGCTGGATGGGCGTACGACTGGGGATTGGCAGTTGGGTAATGAAGAGATTGAAGCGTTGTTTGCGCCGTTGCCCAACAAACAAGAAAAGCGCTGACTGTTGGATCGTCATCGGGGGCAAGCCCGCTCCCACATTTGTATGTATTTACAATTCAAAGTGTGGGAGAGCGCTTGCCGCCGATGGGTGCGACTCAGTCAGTCAATCAATCAACTGAGCATCCCTCAACGCGGCAAGCGCTGCCAACCAACGCGGATCCTGTTTGTACTCCGTCGAAGCAATGGCCTGCCCGCGCATCCGCGCAATACGAGCAGACGGTGTGACCTTCATGCGCTGCGCCGCACTCAGCGCCAGTTCGGCAGCCGCGCGATCATTGCATACCAGCCCCATATCACAACCCGCCGTCAGCGCCGCCTCGATCCGACTCGCCGCATCGCCGACCACATGGGCCCCCGCCATGGACAGGTCATCACTGAAAATAACCCCGTCGAACTGCAACTCGCCGCGCAGGATGTCCTGCAACCAGCGGCGCGAGAAGCCGGCGGGCTGGCTGTCCACCTGCGGGTAGATCACGTGCGCGGGCATCACTGCGGCCAATTGCTTGCTCAAGCGTGCGAAGGGCACCAGGTCATTGGCGCGAATCTGTTCCAGGCTGCGCTCGTCATTGGGAATCGCAACGTGAGAATCGGCCTCGGCCCAACCGTGCCCGGGGAAGTGCTTGCCCGTGGCGGCCATACCGGCACTGTTCATGCCACGGATGAAGGCGCCAGCGAGGACGGCGGCACGCTCGGGGTCGCCTTCGAAGGAGCGGGTGCCGACCACGGCGCTGCGTTGGTAATCCAGGTCCAGCACCGGGGCGAAACTCAAGTCGAGACCCACAGCCAGTACTTCGGTGGCCATGATCCAGCCGCACTGTTCTGCCAGGTATTCAGCGTTGGGGTTATCGGCCAAAGCGCGCATGGCCGGCAGGCGCACGAAGCCCTGGCGCAGGCGCTGTACGCGGCCACCTTCCTGGTCGACCGCCAGCAGCAAGTCCGGGCGCACTGCACGAATCGCCGCGCTCAACTCGCGCACCTGACGTGGATGCTCGATATTGCGCGCAAAAACGATCAGGCCGCCCACTTCCGGCTGGCGCAACAGATGGCGATCCTCGGCCGTCAGCCAGGTACCGGCCACGTCGACCATCAAAGAACCTTGCAGGACAGCAGTCATAAACCTTCCTTAAATAACGCACACAACCCGTCGCCCTCACCAGACACGGCAAGCACGACGGGTTGCGAATAGATAGCTGAAATCGGCATGGCGGCTAGCTTAGCGGATGCAAGCGGCCGCGCACACCCGGGGGCAGTCAAACCTTGGCGGCGGTTGGCACGGTTTTGCTGCGCGGGCGCAGTTGCGCAGAGGCCATGGCCGGGTCGGTGACGCCGGTTTCGGCGCGCATGCCGGCCGCGAGAAACGGCACCATCAGGCGCATCACCTGCTCGATGGAGGTGTTCACCCCGAAATCGGTCTCGGCAATCGCTCGCAAAGCCTTGATACCGGACATGCTGAACGCCGCGGCGCCGAGCATGAAATGCACGCGCCAGAACAGTTCGATAGGTGGAATACGCGGGGCGGCTTCGTTGACCAGCAACATATAGCGGCGGAACACCTTGCCGTACATGTCTTCCAGGTAACGCCGCAGGTGGCCCTGGCTCTGGCTGAACGCCAGGCCCAGCAAACGCATGAAGATCGACAGGTCGTTGCCGCTACGTGGTTGCACGACCAACGCTTGCTCAACGAGGATTTCCAGCAGGTCTTCCAGGCTCGGCTTGTGATCGGCCTTGGCCTGACGACGCTCCAGCTCACGGTCAAGACTGGCGCAGAACGGCCCCAGAAAGCGCGAAAACACTGCCTGGATCAGGGCCTTTTTCGAGCCGAAATGGTAATTCACCGCGGCAAGGTTGACCCCAGCCTTGCTAGTGATCAGCCGCAGTGAGGTTTCAGCAAATCCTTTTTCCGCGAACAACTGCTCGGCAGCATCGAGAATGCGTTCAACGGTTTCCGACTGGGCCATGGCTACTCCGCCTGACAAACACTTGTTTGAAACATACGTTTCAGAGTGTGTCTTGTCAAGCCTGCGGGTTCGCTTTCCGGCCGGGCAGTCATCCTGAACATGGCTATTTAATCACATCCCTCTCGCTCTGTAGGCAGCACTCTTTCTAGGTTGTAGGAAGGATGACGAATGACCGTCCAGCGGAGTCGATGAAAAGGATGATTGCCAAGCGCAGTCCACTGTATATAATCCCAGTCACTGTATAAAAAGACAGAGCGATCAACATGCTAAAACTGACGCCACGCCAAGCTGAGATTCTGGCTTTCATCAAGCGCTGCCTTGATGACAATGGTTACCCGCCGACTCGTGCGGAGATTGCCCTGGAATTGGGGTTCAAGTCCCCGAATGCCGCAGAAGAACACCTCAAGGCCCTTGCCCGCAAAGGCGCGATCGAGATGACCCCGGGTGCCTCGCGGGGCATTCGCATCCCAGGCTTCGAAGCCAAGGCCGACGAATCGACATTGCCGATCATCGGTCGAGTCGCCGCCGGTGCGCCGATTCTGGCGCAGCAGCACGTCGAGGAATCCTGCAACATCAACCCGACCTTCTTCCATCCTCGCGCCGACTACCTGTTGCGTGTGCACGGCATGAGCATGAAGGACGTGGGCATTTTCGATGGCGACCTGCTGGCCGTCCATACCACCCGAGAAGCCCGCAATGGCCAGATCGTCGTGGCCCGGATCGGCGATGAAGTCACCGTCAAGCGCTTCAAACGTGAAGGCAGCAAGGTCTGGCTCCTGGCCGAGAACCCTGAGTTCGCCCCGATTGAAGTGAACCTGAAAGACCAGGACCTGGTGATCGAAGGCTTGAGTGTCGGCGTTATTCGCCGCTAAAGGAGGCATCATGCAGCTCGTGCACACCCCACAACACGCCCAACTATCGCTGTTCGAGGCCTTCATGGCCCAACCCCTTGCACCCATCCTCAAGGAAACGGTCGAGACTCCCTGGGGCGGCGAGCCCGAGGCATTCAGTGAATTGTCGTTGCGCGGTGCGGCTGAGAGCTGCCTGAACTTGCTGGCGCCTATCCTGCGCGAACTAAGCGAGGACAAGGATGCACGCTGGCTGACGCTGATCGCCCCGCCCGCCAGCCTTACCCAGGCCTGGCTGCGGGAGGCTGGCCTCAACCGTGAGCGCATCCTGTTGCTGCAACCACGCGGTGCGCAGAGTGCCCAGCAGCTGACCTGCGAAGCCTTGCGCCTGGGTCGTAGTCATACGGTGGTGAGTTGGTTGAATCCGCTGACTGCCAGCGCCAAGCAGCAACTGATCAGTGCCGCACGCATCGGCGATGCACAGAGCTTGAATATTCGCTTGGGATAGAGGGACATGTCGTGGCGAACGAGCTTGTTATCTGGGCTCAGTGAAGAACCCGCGGGCCGTCGTCTTTCTCAGGCTCGCCTTCCGCCAGGCGACCTGCCATCTGCACGCCCACGCTCAACATGGCCTTAGCCACTTCCACATGCTGCCCCTGCAGGAACACTTTGGCATCTTCGGAGAAATCCAGAATGACTAGAGAACCTTCGTCCTCAGCTCGGCGCAGTTCGATTCGGCCATCAGGCAGTTCAACAATTTCCAGAAAGGACGTTGGCATAAAAGTCTGTTCTCCACGAAAGGCCAGGATTATACAGTCATCCACCCAGCCTCGCAGAGGATCTGGGCAGGTTTCTTTACGACTTGATGAATGGTGCCGGGCCAATCGCTCCTGCACAGGGCAATATCGGGCAAGCCTGCTTTAACCCTCAGCACTCGTTCAAACCCTCACGAAACCTCAACGCCATCTTTTTCAGCTCCTGGCGCCAGCCTTCCAATTCCTCGCGGCTCAAGGGCTTGGGTTCATCCTGTTCCAACGCCACGGCGACGATCAGCGGCTGGGTGACATCCCCCTTAGGCACATGGGGAATACGCGGCGGCTGAAACATATCCGCATGCGCCTTGAGCAGCCGCGCCACCCAACTGTCAGGGCTCTGGGCCATTTCCACCAACTCGGCCAACTCAGGGATGGCCATGGAATCCAGCACTTCACGATTCACGATCATTTCCGCACGGGGCGAACCGGCCTGGGGCAAGCGGTAGAACCCGGCGATTTCATGACACAGCCCCAGCAAGGCACCATACAGATGGAACAAGGCCGCCTCGCGCCCCGCCTGGACCAGCGCGATGGCATTCATCTCCTTCCCTTCCTCGGCACGGCCAAGGGCCTCCAGGGACAAACCCGCGAAGTAAATTTTCTGATTGGTACGGGTATAGAGTTCGTTGGCCATGACGGCAATCTCCACAACGAATAGGCGTGATGCTGGCTGAACAGTGTCACGGAACGGCCGGGCGTACTGCAAGTGCAATAAACGACTGCTCAGAAAGGTCGGGACTTCACTTTCCAGAACAGAGCAGATCCAAATGTGGGAGGGGGCTTGCTCCCGATGAGGGAGTGTCAGTTACAGATGTATCAACTGACACTCCCTCATCGGGAGCAAGCCCCCTCCCACCTTGGATCTTCAGCACATGCGATGGATCAAGCGCCCTGGCGCTTGTCCTCGACCTTCCACTTGCCGCCGTCGTAGAACGCTTTCCAGCCGGTAGGCTTGCCGTCCACTTCGGTCTGCACGTACTGCTCCTTGGTCTTGCGGCTGTAGCGGATCACGGCTGGACGACCATCCGGGTCCTTCTTCGGCGCTTCACACAGGAAGTGGTACTTGGGATCGATCTCGTCTTTGTGCGGCACGATTTCCATCACCAGCGGTGCACGGGTCTCGCGGTTTTTCGGGAACTGGCTGGCCGCCAGGAACAGGCCCGAAGCACCGTCACGCAGGATGTAGGTGTCGTTGACCTTCTCGCACTTGAGCTCGGGCATCTTCACCGGGTCCATCTTCGGCGGCGCCGCGTCACCGCTTTTCAGCAGTTTGCGGGTGTTTTTGCACGTAGGATTGGTGCAGCCGAAGAACTTGCCGAAACGGCCGGTCTTGAGTTGCATCTCGCTGCCGCACTTGTCGCATTCCAGGCTCGGGCCTTCGTAGCCCTTGATGCGGTAGGTGCCCTCTTCAATCTCGTAGCCGTTGCAATCCGGGTTGTTACCGCAGATGTGCAGCTTATGCTTCTCGTCCAGCAGGTAGGCGTCCATCGCCGTGCTGCAGATCGGGCAGCGGTGCTTGCCACGCAATACCAGCGACTCGGATTCGCCCTCGTCATCGGCCGCGATTTCGTCGCCCGGCACCAGGTTGACGGTCGCCTTGCAGCGCTCTTTCGGCGGCAGGCTGTAGCCCGAGCAGCCGAGGAACACGCCGGTGGACGCAGTACGAATCTGCATCGGACGGCCACAGGTCAGGCACGGGATGTCGGTCATCACCGGTTGGTTGGCACGCATGCCGCTCTCAGGGCTTTCAGCCACTTCGAGTTTTTTCTTGAAGTCGCCGTAGAACTCGTCGAGCACGTTTTTCCAGTCGCGCTCGCCCTGGGCCACGTCATCGAGATTCTCTTCCATACCGGCGGTGAAGCCGTAGTCCATCAGGTTGGAGAAGCTCTCGGACAGGCGCTCGGTAACGATGTCACCCATCTTTTCCGAATAGAAACGACGGTTGTGCAGCGCGACGTAGCCGCGGTCCTGAATGGTGGAGATGATCGCCGCATAGGTCGACGGGCGACCGATACCGCGTTTTTCCATCTCCTTCACCAGGCTGGCTTCCGAATAGCGCGCCGGCGGTTTGGTGAAGTGCTGGGACGGGTCGAGCTTGATCAGCTTCAACGTATCGCCCTGGGCCATGTCCGGCAGCACGTCGTCATCGCCTGGCTTGGCGATTTGCGGCATGACGCGGGTGTAGCCGTCGAACTTGAGGATACGGCCCTTGGCACGCAGCTCGAAGTCGCCAGCGCCCACGCTGACAGTGGTGGACAGGTATTGCGCCGGCAGCATCTGGCAGGCCAGGAACTGGCGCCAGATCAGCTCGTAGAGGCGCTCAGCGTCGCGCTCCATGCCGCTTAGCTTGGAGGGCTCGGTGTTGGCATCGGAAGGACGAATCGCTTCGTGAGCCTCCTGGGCGCCCTCTTTGCTGCTGTAGACGTTCGGCTTCTCCGGCAGGTACTTCTTGCCGAATTCGCTTTCAATATAGGTACGCGCCATTGCCACCGCGTCTTGCGACAGGTTGGTGGAGTCGGTACGCATATAAGTGATGTAGCCGGCTTCGTACAGACGCTGGGCCATCATCATGGTTTTCTTCACCCCGAAGCCCAGGCGGTTGCTCGCGGCCTGTTGCAGGGTGGAGGTGATAAACGGCGCCGACGGCTTGCTGCTGGTCGGTTTGTCTTCGCGCTTGACGATGCTGTAGCTGGAAGCCTTGAGCTTTTCCAGCGCAGCCATGGCCTGGGCTTCGTTCAGCGGCTTGAAGGCCTCGCCTTTCTCTCGCGCCACTTCGAAGCGCACATTGGCACCCTTGGCGGTGCCGAGATCGGCGTGGACTTCCCAGTATTCTTCGGGGTTGAACGCACGGATTTCGCGTTCACGCTCTACCACCAGCTTGACCGCTACCGATTGCACACGACCGGCGGACAGGCCACGGGCGATCTTCGCCCATAGCAGTGGCGAGACCATGTAACCCACCACGCGATCGAGGAAACGACGGGCCTGCTGGGCGTTGACGCGGTCAATGTCCAGCTCCCCTGGCTTGGAGAAGGCTTCCTGGATGGCTTTCTTGGTGATTTCGTTGAACACCACGCGCTTGTAGCGGCTGTCATCGCCGCCGATGGCTTCGCGCAGGTGCCAGGCAATGGCTTCCCCTTCGCGGTCCAAGTCCGTCGCGAGATAGATGGTGTCAGCATCCTTGGCGAGCCGGCGCAGCTCTTCGATGACCTTTTCCTTGCCCGGAAGGATTTCGTACTTGGCCTTCCAGCCATGGTCCGGGTCCACGCCCATGCGCGAGACCAGCTGCTTGCGCGCTTTCTCTTTAGGACTGAGCACCGGACCTTCGCCCGCAGCCGCCTTGCCGCGCTTGGCGGCAGGCTCCTTGCTGGCGCTAGCCGAACCGCTGGTGGGCAGGTCTCGGATATGGCCGATACTCGACTTCACCACGTACTCGTTGCCCAAGTACTTGTTGATGGTCTTGGCCTTAGCCGGGGATTCCACAATGACCAGCGATTTGCCCATGGATCGGAAAATTCCTGAATTCGAGAAGTGAAAGGCAGTTGGCGCCTGACGCGGCAACGCTATATATAGTGGCAACAAGGTGAGGTCAAGCGCAGCATTCTGCGCGACCTGCCGTTATTGCCCTGAAAAAAGACTGGGTTCGGCCTGGACCAAAGCAAAGCGCGGGACCTGCTCGCCGTCAACTTCGACGCTCTCAAGGAACATGCTCAAGGGGCGCACCCAAAAGCCGTATTCGCCATACAGTGCTTGGTAGAACACCACTTCTTCTTCGGTTTCGGAGTGGCGTGCCACGCTGAAAACGCGGTACTGCGGCCCCTTATAATGTTGGTAGAGCCCCGGTTCGACTTTCATGCTCTGGCCCCCTTACAAAATTTGTTGAAAAAAAATATTAAAAAGTTTCAAAAAACAAAAACCGGGGCACTGGGCCCCGGCTTCCGTCAACGAAACGCTTAGACGCGTTCGAAGACGGTGGAAATGCCTTGGCCGAGACCAATGCACATGGTTGCAACCCCAAGGTTGCCGCCATTTTGCTTCATCACATTAAGCAAAGTACCGGAGATACGTGCACCGGAGCAACCGAATGGGTGGCCCAGGGCAATCGCACCGCCGTGCAGGTTAACCTTCTCGTTCATCTTGTCGAGCACTTTCAAATCTTTCAGCACTGGCAGGGCCTGTGCGGCGAAGGCTTCGTTGAGCTCGAAGAAGTCGATGTCGTTGATGGTCAGGCCTGCGCGCTTCAAGGCTTTTTGTGTGGCCGGTACTGGACCATAGCCCATGATTGCCGGGTCCACACCCGCCACTGCCATCGAACGGATCACGGCCAGCGGCTGGATACCCAGGTCCTGGGCACGCTGCGCCGACATCACGATCATGCACGAGGCACCGTCGGTGATTTGCGACGACGTACCGGCGGTCACGGTGCCGCCCTTTGGGTTGAAGGCCGGCTTGAGGGCCGCCAGGCTTTCCAGGGTGGTGTCCGGACGAATGGTTTCATCGTAGTCGAACAGTTTCAGGAAGCCGTTCTCGTCGTAGCCGTTCATCGGGATGATTTCATCCTTGAACTTGCCTTCCACGGTCGCCTTGTGGGCGAGCTGGTGGGAACGCACGCCGAACGCGTCCTGGGCCTCACGGGTGATGCCGTGCATCTTGCCGAGCATTTCTGCGGTCAGGCCCATCATGCCCGAGGCTTTCGCCGCGTACAGCGACATGTGCGGGTTAGGATCGACACCGTGCATCATGCTGACGTGGCCCATGTGCTCCACGCCACCGACCACGAATACATCGCCGTTGCCGGTCATGATCGCCTGGGCAGCGGTGTGCAGTGCACTCATCGACGAGCCACACAGGCGGCTGACAGTCTGGCCAGCCGCGGTGTGCGGGATCTGGGTCATCAAGGAAGCCATGCGCGCGATGTTCCAGCCCTGCTCCAGGGTCTGGTTGACGCAGCCCCAGATCACGTCTTCGACTTCGTTGGGATCAACCTTGACGTTACGTTCCAGCAGCTTGCTGATCAGGTGCGCCGACATGTCTTCGGCACGGGTGTTACGGTGCATGCCGCCCTTGGAGCGGCCCATCGGAGTACGACCGAAGTCGACAATCACGACGTCTCTTGGATTCAAGCTCATAAATATTCTCGCTCTAGTCGTCTGGGCACTTAACCGAAGAAGCTCTGGCCGTTCTTGGCCATTTCACGCAGCTTCGCGGTCGGGTGGTACAGCGGGCCCAAATCAGCGTATTTGTCAGCCAGGGCAACGAACTCAGCCACACCGATCGAATCGATGTAACGCAGCGCACCACCACGGAATGGAGGGAAACCAATACCGTACACCAGGCCCATGTCGGCTTCAGCGGCGGTTTCGACGATGCCATCTTCCAGGCAACGCACGGTTTCCAGGCACAGGGCGATCATCATCCAGTTGATGATGTCCTCGTCGGACACCTCACGCTGTTCGTAGATGACCGGAGCCAGGACTTCGTGCACCGACGGGTCGGCGACTTTCTTCTGCTTGCCCTTTTTGTCGGCCTCATAGGCGTAGAAGCCTTTGCCGTTCTTCTGGCCCAGGCGCTTGGCCTCGTACAGCGCATCGATCGCCGAGCGGCGGTCGTCTTTCATGCGGTCCGGGAAGCCTTCAGCCATCACGTCGCGACCGTGGTGGCCGGTATCGATGCCGACCACGTCCATCAGGTACGCCGGGCCCATTGGCCAGCCGAATTTTTCCATGACCTTGTCGATGCGCACGAAGTCCACACCGGCGCTGACCAGCTTGGCGAAACCGCCGAAGTAGGGGAACAGCACGCGGTTGACCAGGAAGCCCGGGCAGTCATTGACCACGATCGGGTTCTTGCCCATTTTTTTGGCGTAGGCAACGGTGGTGGCTACCGCCAGCTCGCTGGACTTCTCGCCACGGATCACTTCCACCAGAGGCATCATGTGCACCGGGTTGAAGAAGTGCATGCCAACGAAGTTTTCCGGGCGCTTGAGGGCCTTGGCCAGCAGCGAGATGGAAATGGTCGAGGTGTTGGACGCCAGGATGGTGTCGTCCTTGACCTGGGCTTCAACTTCAGCCAATACCGCCTGCTTGACCTTCGGGTTCTCGACGACCGCTTCGACCACCAGGTCGACGTGGCCGAAATCGCCGTAGGACAGCGTAGGACGAATGCCGTTAAGCACCTCGGCCATTTTCGCCGCGGTCATGCGACCTTTATCAACACGGCCAACCAGCAGCTTGGCGGCTTCCGCCAGGCCCTGCTCGATACCGTGCTCGTTGATGTCTTTCATCAGGATCGGCGTGCCCTTGGACGCCGACTGGTAGGCGATGCCGCCACCCATGATACCGGCGCCGAGTACGGCAGCCTGCTTCACGTCCTTGGCGATTTCGTCGTAGGCCTTGGCTTTTTTCTTCAGTTCCTGATCGTTCAGGAACAAGCCGATCAGGCTCTGGGCCGCCGAGGTCTTCGCCAGTTTGACGAAGCCGGCCGCTTCCACTTCCAGGGCCTTGTCGCGACCGAAGTTCGCGGCCTTCTGGATAGTCTTGATCGCTTCAACCGGCGCCGGGTAGTTCGGGCCGGCCTGGCCAGCCACGAAACCCTTGGCGGTTTCGAACGACATCATTTGTTCGATGGCGTTGAGCTTGAGTTTTTCCAGCTTTGGCTGACGCTTGGCCTTGTAGTCAAATTCGCCGCTGATGGCGCCCTTGATCAGGTTCAGCGCGGCTTCGGCCAGTTTGTCCGGGGCAACCACAGCGTCGACCGCACCGACTTTCAGCGCGTCCTCGGCCTTGTTTTCCTTACCGGCGGCGATCCACTCGATAGCATTGTCAGCACCGATCAGGCGCGGCAGGCGCACGGTGCCGCCAAAACCTGGGTAGATGCCCAGCTTGACTTCCGGCAGGCCGATCTTGGCGGTGGCGGACATGACGCGGAAATCCGCCGCCAGGCACATTTCCAGGCCGCCGCCCAACGCGATGCCATTGATCGCGGCAACGGTCGGCACGTTGAGGTCTTCGAAATCGCTGAAGATCTTGTTGGCTTCGAGGTTGCCAGCCACCAGCTCGGCATCGGGCAGCTTGAAGTTGTCGACGAATTCGGTGATGTCAGCGCCGACGATAAACACGTCCTTGCCGCTGGAGACGATCACGCCCTTGACCGAAGCATCTGCTTTGATGGTGTCTACGGCCTGACGCAGTTCGTTCAGGGTTAGACGGTTGAACTTGTTGACGGACTCACCCTTGAGGTCGAATTTCAATTCGACGATGCCACTTTCAAGAGCCTTAACCGTGATGGCTTTACCTTCGTAAATCATCAACTGATCTCCACGATATGGAAGCTGAACAGTACACACTGGACGCTGGTCGCTGGTTTGACATTGACAGTTGCATCAATGCTCACGCCAATCAGCCAGGCACACCCGCCAGTGCGATAGTCGGGATTCTGTACGAGTCGTCTGACAGGCAAACGCTCAATTCATACGCCCGTTTGATTTGGGTACGCCACCTTCATCCAATTCCGAGCAATTGTCAATCGCTCCAAAGGCTAGGAAAAACGCGACTTTCCAGTCATTTCAGAACCCGGACCACGGGCGGGCAACCCGTCAATATTTAAATATTCACAGGATCAATAATAGGAAAGATGTGGGAAAAGGCTGTACAGAAAGGGATATACGGCTAGGCTAGCGGCAACTTGCAGATTTACCGGCCTGCCTGGCCACCTCCAGCCCGATGATGATGTCGGGCTTTTTATTGCCCGGCCTCTGTAGGAGTGTCAGGCCAAGGCCCTGAGCAACGCATCAATATCCTTCAACACACTCATGTCGCCCTTCTCGCCCCAGTACAAGGCGATCATCTGCTTGTCGGCCTCGACCTTGTAGACGTTCGCCGGCAGCGTCGCAAAATGCGGCAACAACTTTTCATCCACGCACACTTCACGCCATTGATTGACCCACACCCCCGGCTCCAGCTGCCAGTAACTCCAGAGGGCCGGGGTGCTGCCGCGACGTGGCCGACAGTATTGCGCACAGGGGCTCGGCGGCTCCTGCTTGAGCCAATGCGGCCACTCCTGGGGCGCGAGCTGCATGGCCAGCCCGATGCGGCGCGCCTCCATGCGCAGGGCCATGCGCCCACTCTGCCCACGCGACGGGCGCAGCCAGGCCAGGGGGCTTAAAACCACCGCAAGGATTGACACCACTATCCACACCGTCATATGTGTACTCCCGAATTTCTAGATGAGCGGATTTGACCTGACGCAACCCCATCCGCTTGAAAGCAGCCATACTGAACTTATTGCAGTCCCTTGGAGGAACGCCTCATGCCCTACAAACATATTCTGGTTGCTGTCGATCTGACCGAAGAGTGTGATCCGGTGATCAAGCGCGCGCAGGAATCTGCATTGGCCAATGGCGCCATACTATCGCTGGTGCATATCGTCGAGCCCATGGCCATGGCCTTTGGCGGTGACGTACCGATGGACCTTTCCCAGTTGCAGCAACAACAATTCGACCAGGCCAAGGAGCGCCTGGACCGTTTGATTCTCAAATACCCGCACCTGAAAAAGGAAGACTGCCACCTGACGTACGGCCAACCGCGCCAGGAAATCCACCACTTGGCCAAGGAAAAGGCTTGCGACTTGATCGTGGTTGGCAGCCATGGTCGTCACGGTTTGGCGTTGTTGCTGGGTTCTACTGCCAATGATGTACTGCACGGCGCGCCGTGCGATGTGCTGGCCGTCAAGCTGGTAAAAAATTCGTAAGACCGATGGAGGCTAAGGTGGGAGGGGCTTGCCCCCGATGGCGGCGGGTCAGTTACAGATGTCTCAACTGGCACTCCCTCATCGGGGGCAAGTCGAATCGTCGCACCGCCCCTCCCACATTTTGAATCGCACTTCATATAGAAAACCCGGTGTTCATCAGATGAACACCGGGTTTTTTATTGCCCAGCAATCACTCAGGCATCCAGCTCGGCCCAACGCTCAACCAACGCTTCCAGCTCCTGGTTCAACGTCTCCAGGGAAGCGATGACCGCAGCGGTTTCTGCCGCCGGGCGCAGGTAGAAACCGGCGTCAGCCATTTGCGCCTCTACGGCGGCAATCTGCTGTTCCTTGGCGTCGATCTCACCCGGCAAGGCTTCCAGCTCACGCTGCAGCTTGTAGCTGAGTTTCTTCTTGGCCGCCGGTGCAGCTTCCTGGGCTGGTGCAGCCTCTTGCACAGGCGTCACCACCGCCGAGGTCAGGTCGGCTTTGCCGGACTTGCTCTCGGTCACTCCCAGCAGGCGCGGCGAGCCGCCCTGGCGCAGCCAGTCCTGGTAACCACCGACGTATTCGCGCACCTTGCCTTCACCTTCAAAGACCAGGGTGCTGGTGACCACGTTGTCGAGGAATTCCCGGTCGTGGCTGACCATCAGCACAGTGCCGTTGAACGTCAGCAGCACTTCTTCGAGCAACTCAAGGGTTTCCACATCGAGGTCGTTGGTCGGTTCGTCGAGCACCAGCAGGTTGGCCGGCTTGCTGAACAGCTTGGCCAGCAGCAAACGCGCACGCTCACCACCGGACAGAGCCTTGACCGGCGTACGCGCACGTTGCGGGCTGAACAGGAAGTCGCCCAGGTAGCTGAGCACATGGCGGCTCTGGCCGTCGATGTCGATAAAGTCGCGGCCTTCGGCGACGTTGTCGATCACGGTCTTTTCCAGGTCCAGCTGATGGCGCAACTGGTCAAAGTAGGCCACGTCGATGCGCGTGCCCTCTTCCACCTTGCCACTGGTCGGTTGCAGACCACTAAGCATCAGCTTGAGCAGGGTGGTCTTGCCGGTGCCGTTGGCGCCCAGCAGGCCAATACGGTCGCCGCGCTGCAGGACCATGGAAAAGTCCTTGATCAGGAACGGGCCGTCCGGGTGATGGAAGCTGACGTTCTCCAGCACCATGACTTGTTTGCCCGACTTGTCGGCGGTATCCAGCTGGATATTGGCCTTGCCGGTACGCTCGCGACGTTCGCTACGCTCGACGCGCAAGGCTTTCAAGGCACGTACGCGGCCTTCGTTGCGGGTGCGACGGGCCTTGATGCCCTGGCGGATCCAGACTTCTTCCTGAGCCAGCTTTTTGTCAAACAGCGCGTTGGCAGTTTCTTCGGCAGCCAGGGCGGCTTCCTTGTGCACCAGGAAGCTGGCGTAGTCGCCGTTCCAGTCGATCAGGCCGCCACGGTCCAGCTCGAGGATGCGCGTGGCCAGGCTCTGCAGGAATGCACGGTCGTGCGTGATAAACAGCACGGCGCCCTGGAAGTCCTTGATGGCCTCTTCAAGCCAGGCGATGGCGCCGATGTCCAGATGGTTGGTCGGTTCGTCGAGCAGCAGCAGGTCCGGCTCGGACACCAGGGCCTGGGCCAGCAACACACGGCGACGCCAGCCGCCGGACAATTCGGCGAGGGTCTTGTCGGCCGGCAGTTGCAGGCGGCTCAGGGTGCTGTCCACCAGTTGCTGCAAGCGCCAGCCGTCACGGGCTTCGAGGTCTTGCTGGACGTGCATCAGCTTGTCCAGATCTTCCTCGGTGACGCAGTTCTGCGCCAGGTGATGGTATTGCGCGAGCAACTCGCCAACGCCGTCCAGGCCTTCGGCAACCACGTCGAACACTGTCCGTCCGTCGGCCACCGGCAACTCTTGCGGCAATTCGCCGATCTTGAGGCCCGGGGCACGCCACACAGAGCCGTCATCGGGCTTCTGGTCGCCTTTTACCAGCTTCATCATGCTGGACTTGCCGGTGCCGTTGCGGCCGATGATGCACACCCGCTCACCACGGGCGATCTGCCAGGACACCTTGTCCAACAACGGCATGGCGCCGAAAGCAAGGGACACATCGCTGAATTTGAGCAGGGTCATACGCTTCTCCAAAAACTGGGCGCGCATTCTACCTGACTTGAGGGTGGGATGCGGTCGGGATTTTCTCTATCGACACGTTCTGTAGGACATTTCCGGCGAACTTGATCGAACCGGTCGGCAAAGCTTTCGCGGGCCGCTGGCAAAAGGCTAAGCTAGGGGCAATCAGTGTCGGCAGTGCCGGTGCTAGTCGTGATTTCTCTGCACGGACGTCTCATGCGCAGTCGCCTTTTCAACTTTTTATCTTGCCTGCTTCTTTCCGCCACTGCCGTTCAATCCGCCCAGGCGGTGGACCTCACTACCCAACGTCAGTATTACGATCAAGCCAAACGCGCCCTGGCCAAGGGCGACAGCGGCCCCTACATGCAATACAGCCAGGCCCTGGCCGACTACCCGCTCACGCCGTACCTGGCGTATGACGAGTTGACCGCACGCCTGAAAACCGCGAGCAACGAGGAAATCGAACAGTTCCTCGCCAAACACGGCGACCTGCCCCAGGCCAACTGGATGAAACTGCGTTGGCTGCGCTGGTTGGCCGAGCGTGGCGATTGGCAGACCTTTGAAAAGTACTACGACGCCAAGCTCAATTTCGTCGAACTCGACTGCCTGCACGGCCAGTACCAGCTCAGTCACAATCTCAAAGCTGAAGGCTACAAGACCGCCGAGAAACTGTGGATGACCGGCAAAACCCAGCCGGCCGCCTGTGACGCCACCTTCGGCCAATGGGCCGCTGCCGGCCAGTTGACCGAACAGAAGATCTGGGACCGCGCCAAGCTCGCCGCCGAAGCCCGTAACTACGCGCTGGCCAACAGCCTGGTGAAAACCCTGCCCACCCTCGGCGCCCAAGGCCGGCTGATGGTGGATGTGGCGCAGAAGCCAGACATGCTAAGTGACCCGTCACGCTTCCTGCCGGCCACCGAGGCGATGTCAGACGCCGTGGGCCTGGGCCTGCGTCGCCTGGCGCGCCAGGATCCAGACAAGGCCATGGCCCTGCTCGACGGTTATGCCAGCAGCATGCACTTCTCCCGTGACGAAAAAGTGTCGATTGCCCGCGAGATCGGCCTGACCCTGGCCAAGCGCTTCGACCCGCGCGCGCTGGAAGTGATGACCAAATACGACCCGGAACTGCGCGACAACACCGTTTCAGAATGGCGCCTGCGCCTGCTGTTGCGCCTGGCGCGCTGGGAAGATGCCTACCAGTTGACCCGCAAGCTCCCACAAGACCTGGCCACCAGCAACCGTTGGCGCTACTGGCAGGCGCGTAGCCTGGAGCTGGCCGAGCCGCAAAACCCGCAGGCGCTGGTGCTCTACAAGAACGTGGCCAAGGAGCGGGACTTCTACGGCTTTCTAGCCGCTGATCGCTCCAAATCCCCCTACCAGTTGAATAATAAGCCGCTGGTGATGAGCCAGGCGCTGGTCAACAAGGTCCGCAATACCCCAGGTGTACGCCGTGCCCTGGAGTTCTATGCCCGCGGCCAGATCGTCGACGGCCGCCGCGAGTGGTATCACGTCAGCCGCCACTTCAACCGTGACGAGATGGTTGCCCAGGCCAAGCTGGCCTACGACATGAAGTGGTACTTCCCGGCGATCCGCACCATCAGCCAGGCGCAGTACTGGGATGACCTGGACATCCGCTTCCCGATGGCCCACCGCGACACCCTGGTGCGAGAGGCCAAGGTACGAGGCCTGCATTCGAGCTGGGTATTCGCTATCACGCGACAGGAAAGTGCCTTTATGGACGACGCCCGCTCCGGCGTGGGCGCCAGCGGCCTGATGCAACTGATGCCTGGTACCGCCAAAGAGACTGCGCGCAAGTTCAGCATCCCCCTGGCCTCCCCGGCCCAGGTGCTGGACCCGGACAAAAACATCCAGCTCGGCGCCGCCTACCTGAGCCAGGTGCACAGCCAGTTCAATGGCAACCGCGTACTCGCCTCCGCCGCCTACAATGCCGGCCCCGGCCGCGTGCGCCAATGGCTGCGCGGCGCAGACCATCTGAGTTTCGATGTCTGGGTAGAAAGTATCCCCTTCGACGAAACCCGCCAGTATGTGCAAAACGTGCTGTCTTATTCGGTGATCTACGGGCAGAAGCTCAATTCGCCACAGCCGCTAGTGGATTGGCATGAGCGGTACTTCGACGACCAGTAAGGCACTGAATCTGCTTCATATGTGGGAGGGGGCTTGCCCCCGATGGCAGGCTGTCAGTCAACGCTTGTGTTGCTGATCCGCCGCCATCGGGAGCAAGCCCCCTCCCACATTTGGTATTGAGCGGGTCCAGAATTGTGGCTATTGCCCCTCACTGAACTGCAACGCCGCCAACCGCGCATACAGCGGGTTGCTCGCAATCAACTCCTGGTGCGTGCCCACCGCCACCAGTTTGCCCTGATCCATCACTGCAATTCGATCGGCATTCTTCACAGTCGCCAGGCGGTGCGCGATCACCAGGGTGGTTCGCCCTTGCATCAATTGCGGCAGCGCTTGCTGGATCAGGTGCTCACTTTGGGCATCGAGGGCGCTGGTGGCCTCGTCCAGCAACAGGATCGGCGCGTCGACCAACAAGGCGCGGGCGATGGCAAGGCGTTGGCGCTGGCCGCCGGAGAGACCCATGCCGCCATCGCCGAGATGGGTCTGGTAGCCATCGGGCATTTGCAGGATGAAGTCGTGGGCATGGGCGATACGGGCAGCGGCTTCGACCTCGGCCATGGTGGCGGACGGGTTGCCGTAGCGGATGTTTTCCTCGACGCTGCCGAAAAACAGCGCCGGGCTCTGGGACACCAGGGCGAAATGGCGACGCAGGTCCAGGGGGTCCAACTCGGTCAGCGGGCGGCCTTCGAGCAGAATGCGACCTTGCTGGGGATCGTAGAAGCGCAGCAGCAGGTCGAAAATTGTCGACTTGCCCGCGCCGGAGGGGCCTACCAGCGCCAGGGTTTCGCCGGGATTGATGGTCAGGTTCAAGCCATCGATGGCGTAGCTGTCCGGCCGTGAGGGGTAGGAAAAGCGCAGGTCTTTAAGCTCCATGCGGCCACTGACCCGCTCCGGCAGGCGTTCGCTGCCATTGGCCGGCGCCTGGATGTCGTTACTCGACTGCAACAGTTCACCAATGCGCTCGGCCGCGCCGGCGGCACGCTGCAACTCGCCGAGCACTTCGCTCAGGGTGCCGACGGCGCTACCGACGATCAGGCTGTAGAACACAAATGCCGCCAGCTCACCGCCGGAAATGCGCCCGCTGATCACGTCCATGCCCCCCACCCAGAGCATCACGCCCACGGCGCCAAGCACCAACATGATCACCAGGGTAATCAGCCAGGAGCGCTGCAAGATGCGTTTACGAGCGGTAGTGAAAGCCTCTTCCACGGTGACGGCGAAACGCTTTTCGTCCTGCACCTGATGGTTGTAGGCCTGCACTGTCTTGATCTGACCAAGGGTTTCCGAGACGTAGCTACCGACATCGGCGATGCGGTCCTGGCTCTGACGCGACAGGCTGCGCACGCGGCGACCGAAAATCAGGATCGGTGCCAGCACCAGGGGCAGTGCCACCACCACGATACTGGTGAGCTTGGGGTTGGTGATGAACAGCAGCACGATGCCACCGATGACCATCAGGGCATTGCGCAGGAACAGCGACAGCGAGGAGCCGATCACCGATTGCAACAACGTGGTGTCGGTGGTCAGCCGCGACTGGATTTCCGAGCTGCGGTTGTTTTCGTAGAAGCCGGGGTGCAGGTAGATCAGGTGGTTGAACACCTGCCGGCGAATATCCGCCACCACCCGCTCGCCTATCCAGGACACCAGGTAAAACCGCGTGAAGGTGCCCACGGCCAGGCCCAGCACCAGCACCATGAACAGGCCGATGGACTGGTTAAGCAGATGAGGTGACTGGGTCATGAAGCCCTGGTCCACCAGCAGGCGTATGCCTTGCCCCATGGACAAGGTAATGCCGGCGGTGACGATCAGCGCCAACAGGGCACCCAGCGCCTGCCAGCGATAGGGCGCAATAAAGCGGCTGGCCAGGCGGATCGCACGGCGTTGACGGGTCGAGAGCATGGGACATCACCAATGAGGAGTCTGTGTACCTCAACATTGGGGGAACTTGCGTGAATAACAATGAGTCAGGTTAATTATGCCCGCCGACGCAAGCCCATAGAGGCTATCGGTCTAAGACTCATCTGGAAATATGTATCGGTTTCTGGTGGACTGGGTGTTCTAACCGATAGACGCGAACGGAGTTGTAACAGCGCGTTCACGCGGGAGATTTAGAGTAGGTACACAACCTGATGAGGAGACAGGCCATGACCTTGCAAGATAGCAGCAACGCCGAGATTGAAGTGATCCGCCAGCCGCAGCAACTGCCATGCTCGTACATCGATGCCAAGGGCCGCGAAGTGCAGATTACCGAAGAGATGATCCAGCAAGCCTGCAGCGAACTGGAACAGCGTCTGGTCAAACCTGCCCAGCAAGGCTGATACGCCCGCGCTCTTTGAGACCCGGCCCAGGTGGCCGGGTTTTTAATGGGGGGCTACAGGGCTTCGGCACCCAAGGCCGAGACGATAGCGGGCAACGCCGCCGACTCACCATTGATCCGCACCTTCAAGCCGTCAATCTCGCGCCGTAGCGGATAGTGCTTGCGCAGCAGGTCGAATGCCTTGCGCTGTTCCTCCACCGTGCCGACCAGGCTGCGCCGGAAATCCGCATCGTCACGCCGTGGGTCGTACACACTGCGGCACAGGGTCGCCAGCGCCCAGGCCGGATCGGTTGCAGCGTTCAGGTGCACTTCAGCCAGCCACGGTGCCGGCAACAAATCACTCAGTTGAACACTCGGCTCCTGGCCCAGGTGCGCGCAGAACGCCTGGTAGATCTGCGCCGTGCCGCGCTGCTTGCCGTCAAGGCTGTATCCGGCGATATGCGGCGTAGCCAGCACGCACAGGTCAGCCAGGTCGACATCCACCTCGGGCTCACCTTCCCACACGTCCAATACGGCTTGCAGGTCTTCACGGGCCAGCAGCACCTCACGCAGGGCGGCGTTATCCACCACTGCACCACGGCTGGCATTGATCAGCCAGGTACCGGGCTTGAGCTGCTCCAGGCGCAGGCGATCCAACAGGTGCCAGGTGGAACCATTGCCGGACTTGGTCAGCGGTGTGTGCAAGCTGATCACGTCGCACTGCTCGATGATCTGTTGCAGGCTGACGTAGTCACCGTCTTCGGCGATCTGTCGCGGCGGGTCGCAGACCAGCACGTTCCAGCCCAGGCCCTTGAGCACCTTGACCAGCCGCCCGCCGACTTCACCGGCCCCGACCACGCCATAGGTGCGCTGGCCAAGCTCAACCCCTTCGATTTCGGCCAGGGTCTGCAAGCTGCCGAGCACGTAGTCCACGACGCCACGGGCATTGCAGCCCGGCGCGCTGGACCACTGGATACCCGCCTGCTTGAAGTAATCGAGGTCCAAGTGGTCGGTGCCGATGGTGCAGGTGCCGACGAAGCGCACGTTGCTGCCTTCGAGCAAGGCACGGTTGACGTTGGTCACCGAGCGCACCAGCAGCACGTCGGCCTGCGCGACGGTGGCGCGGTCGATGGACCGGCCGGGCACGCGGCGAATCTCGCCAAACCCTTCGAAGAATGCATCGAGCAGCGGGATATTTTCGTCGGCAACAATCAGCATGGCAGGCTCCTTTGGCGGATCAGCAGTGTACAGGCATGGGATTCAAGTAACACAACAGATCCCTGTGGGAGGGGGCTTGCTCCCGATAGCGGTTGTTCAGTCACAGATGCATAAACTGACACACCGCTATCGGGAGCAAGCCCCCTCCCACCAGGGTCATGCAGTGCCTGCGAGGTTGCATTACAAATCAACAACACAGGTTTTTTCCTGACCGCTGCGTCAAAGCGTAGAATCCGCCGTCCTTGCGACTGCCTTTTGATTGGACACCTGTACGTGAACACTGCCACCGCTACCCTCTCCCGCCCCGCGCGCATCAGCCGGGAAGTGCGCGGCCTGCTGACGCTGGCCTTGCCGATCATGATCGGCCAACTGGCAACCACCGCGATGAGCTTTGTCGATGCGGTGATGGCCGGGCGTGTCAGCCCCCAGGACCTGGCGGCGGTCGGCCTGGGTAACTCGATCTGGATCCCGGTGTACCTGCTGATGACGGGCACGTTGCTGGCCACCACGCCGAAAGTTGCCGAGCGTTATGGCGCGGGCAAACTCACCGAGATCGGGCCGTTGGTGCGCCAATCGTTGTGGTTGGCCGTGGTGGTCGGCCTTTGCGGTGCGTTGTTGTTGCTATGCGCCGAGCCGATCCTGCATGCGATGAAGGTCGAGCCTGACCTGATCGAGCCGTCCATGGGTTACCTGCATGGCATCGCCGCAGGTATGCCGGCGATTGCGCTGTATTACGTGCTGCGCTGTTTCAGTGACGGGCTGGGCCGCACACGGCCGAGCATGGTCATGGGCCTGTGCGGCCTGGCGTTGAATATTCCGCTGAACTACATCTTCATCTACGGCCACTTCGGCGTGCCGGCGATGGGCGGCGTGGGTTGCGGCTGGGCCACGGCGATTGCAATGTGGGTGATGATGCTCGGCCTGGCCGGCTGGACGCGCTGGGGCCCGGTGTATCAGAGCAGCGAACTGTTCAAGCGTTTCGACTGGCCGCAATGGACGGTGATCAAGCGCATATTGGGCATCGGCCTGCCGATTGGTGTGGCGATCTTCGCCGAGTCGAGCATTTTCGCAGTGATTGCCCTGTTGCTTGGCAGCCTGGGCGCTACCGTGGTGTCCGGCCATCAGATCGCACTCAACGTCAGCTCCCTGGTGTTCATGATCCCCTACTCCTTGAGCATGGCTGTGACCGTGCGGGTCGGCCAGGCCCTGGGCCGTGGTGAACCCCGCGAAGCGCGCTTCGCTGCGGGGGTCGGCATGGGCACCGCACTGGCCTATGCGTGCCTGTCGTGCAGCCTGATGCTGGTGTTTCGTGAGCAGATCGCCGCGATCTATACACCGGACCCGGTGGTGATCCACCTGGCATCGATGCTGATTGTATTCTCGGCGCTGTTCCAGTTCTCCGACTCGATCCAGGTCACCGCCGCCGGCGCACTGCGCGGCTACCAGGACACCCGGGTGACCATGGTGCTGACATTGTTCGCCTATTGGGGCGTAGGGTTGCCGGTGGGTTACGCCCTGGGGCTGACCGACTGGCTCGGCGAGCCCAGCGGCCCAAGCGGCTTGTGGCAAGGGCTGATCGTCGGCTTGAGCTGTGCGGCGGGGATGTTGCTGGTGCGCCTGGCGCGCAGTGCACGCCGACGCATTCGCGCAGACAACGCACGCGCCCTGTAGGAGCGAGCTTGCTCGCGAAAAACTTGAGAGCGCCGCGTTAAACCGGAAGTGCTGCGTTATCGTTAGAGTTTTTCGCGAGCAAGCTCGCTCCTACAGGTCAATCGGCTTTCTTGCGGATCCAGTACAGGTAGGTGCCAGCATCTTCCTGTTGATCCACCAGCTCGTGGTCAAGAAACACACAGAACTTGGGGATATCACGGCGGGTCGACGGGTCGGTGGCGATCACCTTGAGCAAGCCACCCGCCGGCAGGTCACGGATATGCTGGTGCAGCATCATCACCGGCTCCGGGCAGTTGAGACCGGTGGCGTCGAGGGTGCCGTCTACGGGTAAATCAACACTCATACTTCACTCCTGAAACAGGCCCGCTCTTATGTGGGAGTGGGCTTGCCCGCGATGACGTGGGCACATTCAACATAGATTTCGACTGTTATACCGCTATCGCGGGCAAGCCCGCTCCCACATTTGATTTCAGCGGTTTTTGGATTTCTTTACGTCTACCAGGCGGCGCAGGTGGCACGTCACTTCCTCGCGGTCGTGGTACAGCTGCTTGCAGCCGATCTCCACACGTATGCCGCGTGCCTTGAAGCCCTCCTCGATGCGTTCGAGCAGGCGCTTCACCTCGGCGTAACGCTGTTTCATCGGTAGCTTGAGGTTGACCACCGCCTCGCGGCAATATCCCTCGCCGATCCAGGTTTCCAGCAGCGCCGCATTACGCGCCGGCTTTTCAACGATATCGCAGACCATCCAGTCCACCGGCTGCTTGGGCACGAAGGTGAAACCGTCGGCCATCAGGTGTTGCACCAGGCCGGTATCCATCAGGCTTTCGGCCATGGGGCCGTTGTCGATGGCGGTCACCAGCATGCCGCGGTTGACCAGTTGCCAGGTCCAGCCACCCGGTGCTGCGCCGAGATCAACGCCGGTCATGTCGCCGTGCAGGCGCTCGTCCCACTGGTCACGGGGGATAAAGTGATGCCAGGCCTCTTCCAGTTTCAGGGTCGAGCGGCTGGGCGCGTCACGTGGGAACTTGAGGCGCGGGATGCCCATGGGCCACATCGCCGAGTTGTTCGACTCGGCCAGGCCCATGAACGCTTCGCGACCGCTCTTGAAAGTCAGCAGCAGGCGCGGCTTGCTCGGGTCATCCACCAGCCGGCCTGCGCCCAGCAGGGCTTTGCGCAGGTGCACTTCGAATTTCTTGCAGAAGTTTGAGAGTTCCTTGCCGTCATTGGTATCGACCATCTCCAGCCACAGGCTGCCGCACACCGGGAAGTCGCGCAGGTGGGTAAGGATCACGCTGATGCGGTCGGTTTCCGGCAGGTCGATAAACACCCCGCGTGCCCATTGCCTGGGGAAGATCAGCTCGGCGAAGCGCTGGCCGTGCATCAGGCGCTGGGCGCCGTCTTCCTCGGTGCAGACAAATTCGGCGCAGGCGCTGCCGGTCTTGGCCTTGGCGTAGCCGGAAACGTTCAGGCGCGCGGCGTGTTCCGCGATCTCGGAACAGACTTCGCCTTCAAAGCCGGGGCGGCAGTGCATAAAAAGGGTGTTCATCAACTCTCCTGGTGAATCAACTGACCTTGCGCTATCGCAATGCCTGTCATGAAAACGCGCGCATGATAGCCGAGTTCGGAACCTTGGGCTCGGCGATAGAGTCCAGTTATTAGCTTGCTATTGAAAACAGCGCTAACGTGATAGCTCTGTTCGTCCCGTCAGGTCCGTAGCCGTGCGGACCATAAGGAGTCATGTAATGTCATCCCTTGATAGCCTGAGAACCCTTAAAACCCTGGAAATAGACAGCAAGACTTACCACTACTTCAGCCTGCCCGAAGCCGCCAAGAGCCTGGGTGACCTGGATAAGCTGCCGATGTCCCTCAAGGTGCTGCTGGAAAACCTGCTGCGCTGGGAAGATGCCAAGACCGTCACCGGCACCGACCTCAAGGCCATCGCCGCCTGGCTCAAAGAACGCCAGTCCGACCGCGAGATCCAGTACCGCCCCGCCCGTGTGCTGATGCAGGACTTTACCGGAGTGCCCGCCGTGGTCGACCTGGCCGCCATGCGCGCCGCCGTGGCCAAGGCCGGTGGCGACCCGCAGCGTATCAACCCGCTGTCGCCGGTGGACCTGGTGATCGACCACTCGGTGATGGTCGACAGGTTCGGTACTACCAGCGCCTTCGAGCAAAACGTCGATATCGAAATGCAGCGCAACGGCGAACGCTACGCCTTCCTGCGCTGGGGCCAGAGCGCTTTCGACAACTTCAGCGTGGTCCCGCCGGGCACCGGCATCTGCCACCAGGTCAACCTGGAGTACCTGGGCCGCACTGTGTGGACCAAGGAGGAAGACGGCCGTACCTACGCCTTCCCGGACACCCTGGTCGGCACCGACTCCCACACCACCATGATCAACGGCCTCGGCGTACTCGGCTGGGGCGTGGGCGGGATCGAAGCCGAAGCGGCAATGCTCGGCCAACCGGTATCGATGCTGATCCCGGAAGTGATCGGCTTCAAGCTCACCGGCAAGCTCAGGGAAGGCATCACCGCCACCGACCTGGTGCTGACCGTCACGCAGATGCTGCGCAAGAAAGGCGTGGTGGGTAAATTCGTCGAGTTCTACGGCGACGGCCTGGCCGACCTGCCCCTGGCCGACCGCGCCACCATTGCCAACATGGCTCCGGAATACGGCGCCACCTGCGGCTTTTTCCCGGTCGACGAAGTGACTCTGGACTACCTGCGCCTGTCCGGTCGCCCGGTAGAAACGGTCAAACTGGTGGAGGCCTACACCAAGGCCCAGGGCCTGTGGCGCAACGCCGGCCAGGAGCCGGTGTTCACCGACACCCTGGCCCTGGACATGGGCAGCGTCGAAGCCAGCCTCGCCGGACCCAAGCGCCCGCAGGACCGTGTATCCCTGCCGAATGTCGGCCAAGCGTTCAGTGACTTCCTCGACCTGCAATTCAAACCCACCAGCAAGGAAGAAGGCCGCCTGGAAAGTGAAGGCGGTGGCGGCGTAGCCGTGGGCAATGCTGACCTGGTGGGCGAAACCGATTACGAGTACGACGGCCAGACCTATCGCCTGAAAAACGGCGCGGTGGTCATCGCGGCCATTACCTCCTGCACCAACACTTCCAACCCCAGCGTAATGATGGCAGCCGGGCTGGTGGCGAAAAAAGCCGTGGAAAAAGGCCTGACCCGCAAACCTTGGGTCAAGACCTCGCTGGCCCCGGGCTCCAAAGTGGTCACCGACTACTACAAGGCCGCGGGCCTCACCCAATACCTCGACAAGCTCGGCTTCGACTTGGTGGGCTACGGCTGCACCACCTGTATCGGTAACTCCGGGCCGTTGCCCGAGCCTATCGAAAAAGCCATCCAGAAGGCCGACCTCGCCGTGGCCTCGGTGCTTTCGGGTAACCGCAACTTCGAAGGCCGCGTACACCCGCTGGTGAAAACCAACTGGCTGGCCTCGCCCCCCCTGGTAGTCGCCTACGCGTTGGCCGGCACTGTGCGCATCGACATCAGCAGCGAGCCACTGGGTAACGACCAGAACGGAAATCCTGTGTACCTGAAGGACATCTGGCCCAGCAGCCAGGAGATCGCCGACGCGGTGGCCCAGGTCAGTACCAGCATGTTCCACAAGGAGTATGCCGAGGTGTTTGCCGGTGACGAGCAGTGGCAGGCGATTGAAGTGCCACAAGCGGCAACCTACGTGTGGCAGAAGGATTCCACCTATATCCAGCATCCACCGTTCTTCGACGACATTGCCGGCCCGCTGCCGGTGATCAAGGACGTCAAGGGCGCCAACGTGCTGGCTCTGCTGGGGGATTCGGTGACCACCGACCACATCTCCCCTGCCGGTAATATCAAGACCGACAGCCCGGCCGGTCGCTACCTGCGCGAGCAAGGCGTGGAGCCACGTGACTTCAACTCCTACGGCTCACGCCGGGGCAACCATGAAGTGATGATGCGCGGCACCTTCGCCAATATCCGCATCCGCAATGAAATGCTCGGCGGTGAGGAAGGCGGCAACACGCTGTATATCCCCACCGGCGAGAAGATGGCGATCTACGATGCGTCGATGAAGTACCAGGCCTCAGGTACGCCGCTGGTGGTGATCGCAGGGCAAGAATACGGCACCGGCTCCAGCCGTGACTGGGCAGCCAAAGGCACCAACCTGCTGGGGGTCAAGGCGGTGATTGCCGAGAGTTTCGAGCGCATCCACCGCTCCAACCTGGTGGGCATGGGTGTTTTGCCGTTGCAGTTCAAGCTGGACCAGAACCGCAAGACGCTCAAGCTCACCGGTAAGGAGAAGATCGATATCCTCGGGCTGACCGATGCCGAGATCGAACCGCGGATGAACCTGACACTGGTGATTACCCGGGAAGATGGCAGCAGCGAGAAGGTTGAGGTGCTGTGCCGGATTGATACCTTGAATGAAGTGGAATACTTCAAGGCGGGCGGAATCTTGCACTATGTGCTGCGTCAGTTGATTGCCAGCTAAAGATCGCTGGAGATCAAATGTGGGAGGGGGCTTGCTCCCGATGGCGGTGGATCAGGTACAGATATTTAACCTGACACACCGCCATCGGGAGCAAGCCCCCTCCCACAGTTTTGACCGCATTTCAGATCAGCCGAACAACCACTTCCAGAGCAGTACCAAGACGACTACCGCCAGCACCGGCCGCGCAATGCGGTAGGCCTTGGGATGCTTGCGCTTCCACTGTTTGACCTGGCCACTGAACTTGTCGCTGAACGTCTTGCTCCAGGCGTAGGCCTGGTTGATGCCGCCCACGCGCTCGTCATCGAGGTTCTGCGGAGCGGTAGCACGGCCCAGTTGCTTGCTGACCCAGCGGTTGATACGGGTCATCAGGCGATTGCTCAATGGGCGCTCGATGTCGCAGAACAGGATCACGCGAGTCTGTTCGGTTTCGTTCTTCACCCAATGCACGTAGGTTTCGTCGAACATCACGTCTTCACCGTCGCGCCAGGCGTAGACCTGGCCGTCGACGAAGATCCGGCAGTCGTCGGAGTTCGGCGTGGACAGCCCCAGGTGATAACGCAGGGACCCGGCAAACGGATCGCGGTGCGGGTTGAGGTGACTGCCGCCCGGCAACAGCGCAAACATCGCGCCCTTGACGTTAGGGATGCTGCTCACCAACGCCACGGTCTTGGGGCACAGCGCCTCGGCCGATGGCAACGGTTTGTCGTACCACTTGAGGTAGAAACGCTTCCAGCCCTTCTTGAAGAACGAACCGAAGCCGGCGTCGTTGTTCTTTTCGGCAGCGCGGATGTAGCCCTCGTCGAACAGGTGCATGGCCTCTTCGCGGATCACTTCCCAGTTGTCCTTGAGCACGTCCAGTTCCGGGAACTTGCTGCGGTCCAGGTAGGGCTTGGACGGCACCGCGGAGAACAGGTACATCAGGGCGTTATACGGGGCGAACAGCGCCGAATGGTTGACGAACTGGCGCAACATCGGCAAACGGGCCTTGCCGCGCAGGTGGACATACAGTGTGCTGCCGATAAACAGCAGCAACACCGACAGTTTGGTGGCCAAGGAAAAGGTCATGCAGCAACTCCTGGAAATAAGCGCCTGGCCAGCAAACTTCCGTCAACGGGAAACCAGACGTAATAGCCGGCCATGATAAACACTTGAGCCATTATGCAGAAGGCCCACGCAAACAGACTGACCTGCATCAACACCCCGCCCCCTGTAGGAGCGAGCTTGCTCGCGAAGAACGTCAACGATAACGCGGGCTTACTGATACAACGTGGCGCTCTCAGGTTTTTCGCGAGCAAGCTCGCTCCTACAGTCGATTCAGGCCTGGTTTTCCTGGTCGGTAAACAAGTCGCTGAACAACATGCTCGACAGGTAGCGCTCACCGGAGTCCGGCAGGATCACCACGATGGTCTTGCCCTGCATTTCCGGCTTCTCGGCCAGGCGTACCGCCACGGCCATGGCGGCGCCGCAGGAGATACCGCACAAAATGCCCTCTTCCTGCATCAGGCGCAGGGCCATGGCCTTGGATTCTTCGTCGGTCGCCAGTTCCACGCGGTCAACCATCGACAGGTCGAGGTTCTTTGGCACAAAACCGGCGCCGATGCCCTGGATCTTGTGCGGGCTGGGCTTGATCTCTTCACCCGCCAAGGCCTGGGTGATCACCGGCGACACCCTCGGCTCGACGGCCACCGACAGGATCGGCTTGCCCGCCGTGTTCTTGATATAGCGCGACACACCGGTGATGGTGCCGCCGGTCCCTACCCCTGCCACCAGCACGTCCACGGCGCCGTCGGTATCGTTCCAGATTTCCGGGCCGGTGGTTTTCTCGTGGATCGCCGGGTTGGCCGGGTTATCGAACTGGGCCGGCATGAAGTAGGTGGCCGGATCGCTGGCGACGATTTCGCCGGCCTTGTCGATGGCTCCTTTCATGCCTTTGGCCGGCTCGGTCAGCACCAGTTCGGCGCCGAGGGCCTTGAGCACTTTACGGCGCTCAAGGCTCATGGACGCTGGCATGGTCAGCAGCAGCTTATAGCCACGGGCGGCGGCGACAAAGGCCAGGCCGATGCCGGTGTTGCCGGAAGTCGGCTCGACAATGGTCATGCCTGGCTTGAGCTTGCCGCTGCTTTCCGCGTCCCAGATCATGCTCGCGCCAATGCGGCACTTCACCGAATAGCCGGGGTTGCGCCCTTCGATCTTGGCCAGGATGGTCACGCCACGCGGTGCGATGCGGTTGATCTGGACCAGGGGCGTGTTACCGATGGAGTGCGCGTTGTCTGCAAAGATACGGCTCATGACGGGTCCTATTGGCGGTTTTGAAGAAGGCCCCAAGGGTATGCCTCGTACTTCAACGCGTCCAGACGGTGGAACGTTGCGTTCATCAGAACAGTCAATCTCCTACAAGCAAGGAGAACCAACCCATGAAACGTCGCTACAGTTGGGCGTTAGGGACAATCGCCGCTCTGGTGCTGGTCCTGATTGCCTTGAATATCGCGCTGCCCTACCTGGTGCGCAATTACCTGAACGAGAAACTCGCCAACATGGGCGATTACCGCGGGGAAATCGCCGATGTGGACCTGGCCCTGTGGCGCGGCGCCTACCGGATCAACGGCTTGCAAATCGTCAAGGTGGACGGCAAGGTCCCGGTGCCGTTCGTGAAGGCGCCGCTGATCGAGTTCGCCGTGAGCTGGCATTCACTCTGGTACGACCACGCCGTCGTGGCCGAGGGGCATTTTGTGCGTCCGCAGATCAACTTCGTCGATGGCGGTGCCAACAAGCAGGCGTCCCAGACGGGTAAAGGCACCGACTGGCAGGAACAACTGCGCAAGTTGCTGCCGATCACCCTCAATGAAGTGCGCATCGAAGACGGTGAGATTGCCTTCCATAACTTCAGCTCCAAGCCCCGGGTAAATATCAACGCCACTGGGGTCAACGCCAGCTTCTACAACCTGACCAATGTGGTGGATGTCAAAGGCAAGCGCGACGCCCGCTTCGAAGGTAAGGCACTGCTGCAAGGCCAGGCGCCTCTGGAGGCTAATGCCACCTTTGATCCGCTGAGCGATTTCGAAGAATTCGAGTTCCGCTTCCGCGCCCGCGACCTGCAACTCAAGCGCATGAACGACTTTGCATCGGCCTATGGCAAGTTCGACTTCAAGGCCGGTACCGGCGATGTGGTGATCGAAGCCCAGGCTGAAAAAGGCCGCCTCACCGGCTACATCAAGCCGCTGCTGCGTGACGTAGAGGTGTTTGACTGGCAACAAGACGTTGAAAACAAGGACAAGAATATCTTCCGCTCAATCTGGGAGGCCGTGGTCGGAGCCAGCGAAACGGTGCTAAAAAACCAGCGTAAAAATCAGTTCGCCACCCGTGTGGAACTCAGCGGTAGCGTGCACCAGCAGAATGTCAGTGCGTTTTCTGCGGTGATCGCGATTCTGCGCAATGGGTTTATCCAGGCGTTCAATGCCCGCTATGAACAACCCAAGCCCAGCGCTGATTAACCCTGTGGGAGGGGGCCTGCTCCCTCCCACATGTCCCTCATTGCTCAGGATATTGATGTGACCCGCCATTCAGAGACTGAACAAGGGATATTTACATAACCCCTCTAAACCGGGCCTTTCAGGCGTGAACGGGACGACTGGGGCGCACTTGAGCACACGCCATGTGCCACATCGCAGCGACATCACAGAAAGCATAGCTAAACGCCATCTTTTAACCTATCGTCTAGGGTTCCGCCTGCCTCTTCAACAAGGACGAGATATGCATATTCCTGAACACATCATGCTTACCCTCCAAGCCAACCCATTGCAGGGTGCCATTGATGCATGCAACTACGCCTTGCAATCAGTTGAATCGTCACGCGAATGGACGATAGATGATTATGAAGTGCTGTTGGAATGTTTAGCTATTGTCTCGACATTAAAAGAAAACGATCTAATTTTTTACAGCGAATTTGAACCATCAATTGAGCCGGATATGAACGCGGTATGTGGAACCATCTCAAAATTCCTCAGCCTAGTGCAAAATCAGCTAATCGGGGCAGCGGCTGAGGTAAAGCTTGAAAACCTCAAAAAGCAAATGTCGATTAGACTTACAAATAACTTTGCATACGAATTCACAGATGGCGACCTCACACGAGTACAAGAATTAATCAACGAACTCAGAAGCCATATCACTTCATCCAAAGAGCTTGAGCAAAACCATCGCCAGCGATTGCTAAAGCGCTTGGAAAAGCTTCAAAATGAAATCCATAAGAAGGTTTCGGACCTAGATAATATTTATGGACTTATAGGGGATGCAGGAGTAGTGCTAGGAAAACTCGGTAAAGATGCCAAGCCAATTGTTGATCGGATACGCGAACTCACGAACATTACCTGGCGCACTCAAGCCCGGGCAGAAGAGCTTTCAAGCGACGCTCCGCTTCCTTCTATTGGAAAAGATCAGGATACCAACGCGTTATCTTGACTCAACTAACGGCACGCCACATCACACGTTGGTAAACGCAGTCTGTACATTGCATAAGCAGTGATTAGTAAGGGGTGGTTATCTTCACCGCCCCTTACTCGGAAAATCTCAGATGACCGAACGTCGCGCCACATCTAAGCTGCTGGAACCATCGTCTACGGCGTCGTGGAAGCGATGCGGAATACCGGCCAAGCGCTCGTCAATAAGTGTCTGTGCGCCCATGAGTGCGCCCTCAGAACCGGCCACCAATGCAAGCCGCGCCAGGAGCGTCGTGCCCTGCTGGGGAGTAGTGGCCTCTGTACACAGCACGGCGGCTTGGGTGTCCACCTGAATTAGGCTGCGACCCACGCGAATGCTCAGAGGGGCGTGGCGCTGTCCGAAGCCTTTGAAACCTTCGGGGTACACTGCAAACCCTGCCAGGGCGGCGACTTGTTCAAGGTCACGATGTTCAAGCTCAGCCGGTGGGATACCAGCCTGCGCCAAGGTCATTAGCCCACGGCCAGCAGCTACGGTGTTCAACTCCGATGCGGCAGCAGCATTGACGGTCTCCCGTACCATCAAGTCCAGGGCCACAGCCGCTAAGGTTTTGTTACTTGCCTCGGCAGCATCTTTAACAGCATCAACCCCTACAACATCACGGATGGCGATTACGTCGAGAAGGTCTTGCAGCCACTCGCGGACCTGCTCGCCGAGGCGTTCGGCCCTGGCGCTGGATGCACGCACATAACTGTCCTGCATGTTACGGGCACGGTCTCGTTCTTTGCGGTACGTCAGCACCTTCGCCAGTTCTGCGAAGTCGAAGCCCGCGTCCTGCGCATTGGTCAGAACCTGCAATAGCTCCTGCTCCACATCGTCGGCGCTGGTGCGGCGCCCCTCTGCGCGTGCTGGGTCAATGAACTGGGCTGTCATCCGCTCAATGCCCCGTTGTACATCGGGATACGACGCTGGCATGTCCGGAACCACAATCGAAGGGGCTGTATCACGGGTCAGCTCTATAGTGGTCGACATCAACGCAAGTAGCGCACGGGCGCGCTCGTTATCGATAGCGGTTACGTTAGAGTTCTTTTTGGTAGTAGTCATAGTTATTCCAATTTGATTGGCGCAAAGTGCGCGAGGGAGTGCGGTAGAAATTAAGTTAGGGAGTACAGACATTACGGCCATCCATATTTGAGCAATGGCAAGCTTTCAAATGAGCGCCCTCGCTCTACCCACTTGTTCGCGTTCCGCAATGCATAATGAGCAGTTCGATAGGGGTGTTTACAGAGATGATGGCTGAGTACAACTACAAGGCGCTGTTCAACCGTCAAGTACGGGTACGGAGTGTCCATGGTGATTCCTTTAATTGCGCCCACGGCGCCACCTCCCGGATGGGTGGTAACTATTGCCGGTTGTTATTTAGGCTGTACACGGCAGGTGTACAGATGTGTACAGCCGATCCGGGCGGATTCCTCTAGTACTACGTACTTAAAACCTTACCCTTGCTTTGCCGATTGCTGACGGAGAATGAATTGGCTAACAGTGCTTCGGCCCTGCCCAGTAGCTTTGGCGATGGCACCATAGGAAGCGCCATCAGCACGCATACGGGCCGCGACCTCATGCCAATGACCACCCGCCTCGGTTATCTCATGTCGTGCCTCAGATGCAACTGCACGGGCTTCCAGCTCGGCCAAGCGCGCCTTGAGGTCGGCCACTTCCAGTACCAATACATCCTGTTGCTCTAGACGCTTGGCTACATCTGCGCGCCGGTATAGTTCTGCAACACTACCTGCCATGGATGCTCCGGTGATTGCAGCAATGTCACGTGCACCACGTAACCCCTGCTTCTCTAGACGCTTACTCGTGGGGTGGCTCTGTAGTTCGCTCAGGGCACGCCGGGTGTGCTTGCTAGGAACGCGTTTGGCAAACGTGACAACTACCTCTTGGTCAGTGTGCAAGCCTCGCAGTATCTCACGACCACTCGGGCGCACCGTTTCGAACGCGCTATCGTGGGCTGCCGTTAACATGTCGCGCACAGCATGGTAGGTCGGATACAAAGCCTTGTGCCCAATGGCAGCCAGCTCTTTCTGTGCCTGTCTACGGGACGCCTGCTCACGCTTGAAGTGTTCACGGTAAACAGATTGAGCATTACCACCGCCGCGCACTGTCCAACCTGCCAACTCGCCATGCTTGAGCTTGTACTGCTCAGCCTTTGCTACGTAGTGACTAAGCTGCGACAGCGAGATGCCCGCGCCTTTCAATGCTCGTATTACAAAGGGTACGTCGGTTTGTTCGTGCCACTTACAGGTAGGGAGTACAGGTGTCGCGGTGTGGGCTTGCTGTTGTAATACTTCTAGTTTTGTCATTATCAATCCATTAGTTACCATTTCCGTACAATGCAACGATGTCTTCGGGAGTTTGTTTCGCAATTGGCTTACGCTCAGCAAACGCTTTACGTTGCGCAGCCAAGTCATTGGTTTGGTCATCTTCGGAAAGACTTGTCCGCGCCTCTACCAACTTCAAAAGAGAAACAGAGGCCGACACCAATGCGGCTTCGACGGGATAATTGTCCGCAAGAGCGTCCTTGAATCTAGCGTTAGTTGCTTGTAGCGTCAGGTCAAGCAACTCTAAAGCGGACTCTTTGACCGTTGCAGTTGTGATCTTGCGTTTACGCGCCATGGGTTAATACCGCCTTAGCTTGTTCATGTTCGGAGAGCATCAGTAGGGCGGTGTTCTCCATTTTGGTGTAGTAACGCAAATCGGTGTCGCTGAGATTGACACCAACCCGATGGGCATAAGTTGCCAGGGTGTACGTGTTGATCGAGGGTGCCCCATCCAATGGATTGGGGATCAGACCAGCAGTACGAACCAACGAGGCCAGCCCGGCCATAAGCGTGCTGCGGGACAGGTTTGGTTCTTGGCGGTGGATGGCACCGGCTGTTGCTGGTTCCTGACGTCCGTTTAAGGCACGCAACGCCCGGATAATCATGGCTTGACCGATGGGTTTACGCCCGCCAGCGAGGTAGCTTGCTTTCATCTTGGTGTACTCCTTGTTGTAGGAATGGTGCCGAAACGGCAAAAGGGAATCACCAGACACGCCGGGGCCTCCAGGCTAGTGGTGATGGGTTCGATTCAAGTTGTCCACAGAGCGCGGACGAGACGTGTAGCAGTACAGGAACGGCTTGTTTACGGGGTGGTGCGAGGATGGGTGCTGACGCGTTCACGACACGAGCGAAGGAGCTTGCGAGTGCAGACAGCCACGTGATCGGGCTTAGGATTGGTGGTGCTACAGCAGCCGAAACGTACAACGGCTGCTGCTTGCCCTGACCCATGACAGCAGGGGCACCGAAACTTGGAGGGAGCCGGTGGTGTTGATCGCCGCCATCCTTATCATTGGTACGAGACATTTAATCCAGACCAACCGAACTACAAGTGGTCGCCCATCAGGCGCACGCTACGTTCATGGGCTCGTCGATAGCGTCTTGGGACCATCCGGCCCAGTTCATAGCGCTTGCATTCTTACCACTGTATGAGACTTCAAACCAGACAGGGTGTATGGAGTGCTGATTACCAGCCTCAAACCGCCGCACAAGCGCGCTTGACCGAGGCTACTGAGATATTGAAGTGCTCGGCAGTGGCCTTGATGCTGGCGCTATTGGTCTTACGCCACTCGCTGACCTGCGCGTCATTGATAGTCTTCTCACGGCCCAGGGCTTTCCCCTCAGCCTTTGCACGCTCAATACCTGCCATCTGACGGGCTTTGATATTTGAACGCTCCAGCTCCGCTACAGCGGCCAGCATGGTAAGCATGGCCTTACCTATGGGCGTACTGAGGTCGAAACCCTCGCGCTTGGAGATTATGCTCACGCCTTTGGCCTGCAATGCCTCCACTGTGTGGAGTACGTCCAGAGTATCGCGCCCTAAGCGATCCACGGCGCTGACTACCAGCGTGTCGCCACGGCGAACATAGGCAACCAAGGCATCAAAGCCAGGGCGCTCTAATGCCTTCACAGCGCCAGACACTCCACTGTCCTCGTACCACTCGTCTACGTTGTACATCTCAGTGAGCCCATGCTTTTGGGCTTCGACGCTTTGGTCGTGAGTGGAGACCCGCACATATCCGATGGTTGCCATGTTCCGATACCTAATGAGCGGCCTGAGTAGCTCAGAACCTATGGCTCATATAGTCACTAATAGCTCAATACAAGTCAACACCTTTGAGCCATGCCTTGCAGATAATTTAGCGGTGGCTCACAGGGTGTACCTTTTGAGCCGCTACTCAGAGCGTTGTCATGCTATCGTTATGGGCCAACCTCAACGGACTGACCACATGACAAACTGGGCGCACTACCTGCCGACGCATGCTGACGAAGAACATCTGTCCGCAGCTCTCACGTTCGCATTAGATATTGCCAAGGAATCCGGCACGTCATTGGTGCTTGCTGTGAACAGTAAAGGTAGCGCCTCCTTTTTAGAGCATCTGTTTAGTGCGCCACTGCTTAACAAGCTGCGCCTGCCTAGCGCGATTCCATGTGAAGGCGTGACAGTCACGCTCGAATCTACGCAGACGTTCGACAAGTACCGCACCTACGGTATGGTGCTCGCAATGCACCCATCTGCAAAACTTCTAGACCTTATCGCTAGCAATGAGAAGACAGGCGATGTCATCGTCATCGGTGACGCAGGAGACATCGACTCTGCATGGCTGCAAGCACGAGGCTCTCGCCCCCTGAAACCGTCGCAAACGACTGCCGATTGAGGGGCCACGGGGGAGAAACACGTGATCGAATCGGAGAAGCCCTAGCGCACGAGGTCAGCATTTTTAGGCCGCGTATAGAACTCCACTTCCCGACTCAGGGCAGCAGGTCACGTACCGCCGCGAGTAATGCCCGTGGCCGATCAAGTGGCGCAGTACCACCATAGATGCTAGTGGCTTTCGATCCTCCAGCCGTGTGCCCAAGAACACCGCCGACCTCTTCACCAGATGCACCCACGGCGCGTAGAAGGTCAGCGCAGGTATGCCGAAAGCTGTACAAACTCAGCCGCTCAGGTTGTCCTCGCAAGCCGATACTTACTGCTCTGCTCAGTCGAGAGACTCGCTGCCTCCCCCTTCGCTCGCGCTCCGCCTTCGTTGCAGAGTCCTCAATGCCAATACCGCTGAGTACCAGTTCAAAGGCTTTCACGTCATCCGCATGCACCGGTAAATCGCGGCGGCTGGCTGCGTTCTTGGCACCGGACAACCCTGCACGAAACACTAGCTCTCGCTTGCCGAGAATATCCACCCTCTCCGTCAATGCTGCCCGCCCCTCCTGCAATAGCTCAATGGGGCGTAAACCGTATCGAACCAGCAGCTTTGCTGCCGTCGCGTCCACATCATCACCGCGAGCCTCAAGGCTTGCCTGCACCACCTTCACCACGTCTAACGGCATAGGGTCGCGGGCTTCCTTGGATAGCGCACCACCAGCGCGTACTGCACGTGCTACCGCACCAGTCTTTGGCAAGCTGATACCAGACCAGCCGGGAACCTCCCGGAGAATAGTGATAAGTCCCGCAGCCTGGGTATGCACCGACGACGCCTTACCGCCGCCCGCTAACTTGCCCTCGGCGTACCGCATAATCCTTTCGACCTGATCCGCTTGGGTACTCGGCCAGCGCAACACGTCTTTGCAAAGCTTGCGCATGATGGCAACGCGGCCAGAGCTGACCCGCTCACAGTAGCCGTCGAGTGCTTCCGTGAATTCAGCAGCAGTACGGCTATCAGGATTGGAAGATACGGCGCTTTCTTGCGGCAGCATCGGTTCGACCGGCGCGTGTGCATCTGGCGTCACTGCCAAAGGCGAACCATCACGTACAGCCCGCAATGCTTTTAATGCGGTCATTGCTTCAAGCACGTGAGTTTCTGCTGCGCCTGGATGCGTGCCGTCTATGATCGCTAGCAGCGCCCTCTCCTGCCAATCGAACTCGGTCTTCCAGTCTTTAGCTACCCGCCGACCTCGGGGATGCATCGCCTCAACAGCGGCCGTAGTCACCCTCTCCACAACGTCTCTCAAGCCCCGCAAGACAGCCTGAGCATCAACCGGTGAGGTTGGGTCCGCTTGCCCCTGGGCTGAGCCTGTAGCCGGTGCCAAGGCGTCAGAGCATATACGGTCGAACTCTACTGATACTTGCCTAGCAAGGCGCAGTGCCTCGGTTCTATCAGCGGTGCCCAGCGCCTTGCGAAATTCTGCACGCCCTACAAGCTCGGCAACATCGGCGGGGAATCGGCGGCGGTAGTGGTACCGACCATCGCGGCGGGACAAATAAGACATGCAGGATTCTCCGGGGCACGTGGTACGGTCGTGTGTTGGTGACATGCGGCACATCCAAACGCTGAATGCCCAGCCATGTGACACAGAGCAGAACCGCTGCGCCCCTTATTCTACAGGGCTTCCAGCGGACTCAACAGTTTGCGAGTGTACCGGTGAGTCAGAGACTGAATAACCCGTCTGCGTTCACAGTCGCCAGGGCTGCGCGGTATAGTCCGGACATTGATGAATTCGAGGAATGACCGATGAAGTTCGAAGGCACCCAGGCCTATGTGGCTACCGATGACCTGAAACTGGCCGTCAACGCCGCCATCACCCTGGAACGGCCGTTGCTGGTCAAGGGCGAACCGGGCACCGGCAAGACCATGCTCGCCGAGCAACTGGCCGAATCCTTCGGTGCCCGGCTGATCACCTGGCACATCAAGTCCACCACCAAGGCCCATCAGGGCCTGTACGAGTACGACGCGGTCAGCCGCCTGCGCGACTCGCAACTGGGTGTGGACAAGGTCCACGATGTGCGCAACTACTTGAAGAAGGGCAAGCTCTGGGAAGCCTTCGAGTCCGAAGAGCGGGTGATCCTGCTGATCGATGAAATCGACAAGGCCGACATCGAGTTCCCCAACGACCTGTTGCAGGAACTCGACAAGATGGAGTTCTACGTCTACGAGATCGACGAGACCATCAGGGCCAAGAAGCGCCCGATCATCATCATTACCTCCAACAACGAAAAAGAGCTGCCGGACGCCTTCCTGCGTCGCTGCTTCTTCCACTACATCGCCTTCCCCGACCGCCCTACCCTGCAGAAGATCGTGGACGTGCACTACCCGGACATCAAGAAGGACCTGGTCAGCGAAGCGCTCGATGTGTTCTTCGATGTACGCAAGGTGCCGGGCCTGAAGAAAAAACCGTCCACCTCCGAACTGGTGGACTGGCTCAAGCTGCTGATGGCCGACAATATCGGCGAAGCGGTGCTGCGCGAACGCGACCCGACCAAAGCCATCCCGCCGCTTGCCGGTGCCTTGGTGAAGAACGAGCAAGACGTGCAGCTGCTGGAACGTCTGGCGTTCATGAGCCGCCGCGGTAACCGATAATGTTGCTCAACCTGTTCAATGAAATGCGTGCAGCCAAGGTGCCGGTATCGGTGCGCGAACTGCTCGACCTGATCAACGCGCTGAAACAGCGCGTGACCTTCGCCGACATGGACGAGTTCTACTACTTGGCCCGGGCGATCCTGGTCAAGGACGAGCGGCATTTCGACAAGTTCGACCGCGCCTTCGGGGCTTATTTCAACGGCCTGGAAAAGCTCGACGACCACTTGCAGGCGCTGATCCCCGAAGACTGGCTGCGCAAGGAGTTCGAACGTTCCCTGAGCGATGAAGAACGCGCGCAGATCCAGTCCCTGGGCGGACTCGACAAGTTGATCGAGGAGTTCAAGAAACGCCTGGAAGAACAGAAAGAACGGCATGCCGGCGGCAATAAGTGGATCGGCACTGGCGGCACCAGCCCGTTTGGTTCCGGTGGCTACAACCCGGAAGGCATTCGCGTGGGTGACGCCGGCAAGCGCCAGGGCAAGGCCGTGAAAGTCTGGGACCAGCGCGAGTATAAGAACCTCGACGACCAGGTGGAGCTGGGCACGCGCAACATCAAGATCGCCCTGCGCCGGCTGCGCAAGTTCGCACGCCAGGGTGCGGCCGAAGAGCTGGATATCGACGGCACCATCGACCACACCGCCCGCGACGCCGGGTTGCTGAATATCCAGATGCGCCCCGAGCGCCGCAACACCATCAAGCTGTTGTTGCTGTTCGATATCGGCGGTTCGATGGACGCCCATGTGAAGACCTGCGAAGAGCTGTTCTCCGCCTGCAAAACCGAGTTCAAACACCTGGAGTATTTCTACTTCCACAACTTCGTGTACGAGTCGGTGTGGAAGAACAACCAGCGCCGCACCTCGGAGCGCACCTCCACCCAGGACCTGCTGCACAAGTACGGCGCCGACTACAAGGTGATCTTCATCGGCGATGCAGCCATGGCGCCCTATGAGATCACCCAGGCCGGCGGCAGCGTCGAGCATTGGAACGAGGAGCCTGGGTATGTGTGGATGCAGCGCTTCATGGCCAAGTACAAGAAGCTGATCTGGATCAACCCATACCCCAAGGACACCTGGGGTTATACGGCATCGACCGCAATCGTGCGGGAGCTGGTGGAGGATCAGATGTACCCGCTGACCTTGCGCGGCCTGGAGGAAGGCATGCGTTTCCTGGCCAAATAAGCCACCTCGGCAGGCCCTTTACGGCCGATTCAGCACCGGTTTGCAGGGTGGTGTCGACGGCGTGGGCCTGCGCGCATCATGCCAGCCGAACAGCAGGAAGTTACTGGAGAACCGCCGCACCAGTTCTGCATCGACACCATTGACGCGGCCGTCGTTGTTCACGTCCTGGCTGATATGGGCGCCATCGGCGGTGCCCACCTCGTTGGTAAAATAAGCCGCTGTGTAGGCCAGTGACTCATCATCGAGCTGCCCCTCGCCTTGGTGAAAATGCAGGCGCACGGTGTCTGGTATGCCATTGGCATCGAAGTCTACGGCAAACACCATCAGGTATTTATCGGCGGCGCCATCCTGGCTGAACCAGTTGAACTCGAGAAATTGCTGGGCGAACTCCAGCGCCATGGCAGCATCCAGCGTGTCAGTGACACCGTTATGGTTGATGTCGTCAGCCAGCTTCCAATCAAGCCTGCCATCGCCCTTCATATCCACCGCTGCAGCCGCCATGGCAAGGGGCTGCGCGAGTGTGTCGTCGTAAAAATCCAGGTAAACCACGTCGGGCCTGGCGTTGTCGCTAATATCGTAAGCACGCAGCATCAAGAATCGCATAATACAAACTCGTAACAAGAAGAACCGACAGGCTCCCATTGCTGCGCCTCGAGGTCGACAGCCTCAAGCCGTCAGGGCAAGTCAGGCAATTCTGGCGTCCCTGTCCGGCCAGGGCAGTGTCTTCGCTGACCCATGAGGCTCGATTACGGGTTGGCGTATTGCGCCAGAAACCTCAGATGCTGCGCGTGGGCGCCAGGCTGCATCATAGGCGCCAGTTTCAACGTCGCACCGGGCAGGCATTGCGCCAATCGTGCCAGCGACAACGGCGTCAACGCTCCCAGGCGCGGATAGCCACCAATGGTCTGGCGGTCATTGAGCAACACGATCGGTTGCCCATCCGGCGGCACTTGAATCGCTCCCAGCGGAATACCTTCGGAAATCAACGACGGGCCCTGGTAGTGCAGCGGTGTACCGAGCAAGCGCATGCCCATGCGGTCGGCGCGGCTGTCGAGGGCCCATTCGGTGTTGAACGCATCGAACAGGCTCTGCCCGCTGAACTGGCCGATCTGCGCACCGATGATCACGTCCAGCGATGCAGCGGATGGCAAATCCGGGTTGGCCAGCACTTTCATCGCGCCTCCGGTCCCGGAATAGCTCAACCGCGCGCCTTCAGCCAAGGCTTTGCCGAAACCGTCCACCCCGCCCAAAGACTCACGCACCACGGTGGCACAACTGCCGAGCACGGGCGGCGCGTCGAACCCGCCGGGCGCCGCCAGATAAGCCCGCGCCCCATTGAACGGCTGGGTGAAGCGCAACCGTTGGCCCTTTTGCAGAATAAAACTGCGACCCGGGCTGATGGCACGCTCATCGATATAAGCGCCCAGATCCGCACCGGCCAGGGCCAGCAGGCAATAGTCCTCGGCTTGCACGGTGAAGCCGCCGAGGGTGATTTCCACCACCGGCGCATCCAGGGCATTGTCCAGCAGCCAATTGGCCCAGGACATGGATACCCAATCCAGCGCGCCGCCCTGGGTCACGCCGAGGTGGCGCACGCCAAAACGCCCGGCGTCCTGCAACAGGCACAGCGGCGTGCTGGCCTCGATGATCAAGCGGCTCATGCCTGCGCCTCCAACGGCGTGTCATCGCCTCCCAAGTGGATAAATTCAGCGTGATCGACCGCTTCGAAACGCACCGTGTCACCGGGCTGCATCAAGCTGTAGCCGTCGCGCTCGCGGTCGAACAGCTTGGCCGGGGTGCGGCCGATCAAGTTCCACCCGCCCGGCGACACCACCGGGTAGGCGGCGGTTTGCCGTTCGGCAATGCCGACGCTGCCGGCCGCCACGCGTTTGCGCGGTGTGTCGAGGCGCGGCGTGGCAAGGATTTCGTCCACCAGCCCCATAAAGGCAAAACCCGGGGCGAAACCGAGGGCAAACACCTGGTATTCATGGGCGCTGTGGCGGCGGATCACTTCATCCACCGCCAAGCCGCTACGCTGGGCCAGCAGGATCAGTTCCGGGCCGACACTCAGGTCGTACCACACCGGCAGCACATGGCACTGGCCGCTACCCTGGGCCTGGGGTTGCAGATCGGTAAGGGCCTGGTCGATCAGTTCCCGGGCCTGGGCCGGGGTCAGCGCCGTGAGATCGTAATGCACCATCAAGGTGGTGTAGGACGGCACCAGGTCCACCAACGCCGGGCCGAACCCGGCCCGCAGACGCTGGGTGGCGGCGAGCATCCACGGCATATTGGCTTCGGCAATCACCTCAAACAGACGCACCATCAGGCAGTCGATAGCCACCACTTCAATGCGTGGCTTCATGCTGTCTTCAACGCCTCACGGATACGCTGCACCGCAGCCACCGAGCTGGCATTGTCGCCATGCACGCACAAGGTATTGGCCTGCAATACCAGCGCGCTGCCGTCACTGGCGACCAGCGGCTCGCCACGGGAAATGGTCAGGGCCTGCTGCACGATGGTCTCGGAGTCGTGATGCACCGCGCCGGGCAACTGGCGCGAAACCAGGTGGCCCTTGCTGTCATAGGCACGGTCGGCAAAGGCTTCGAACCACAAAGTCACGCCGTATTCATCGCCCAATGCCTGGGAAGCACTGTTGTCGCGGGTGGCCAGCAGCATCAGTGGCAGGTCGCCGTAGGCGGCCACGGCCTGGATCACCGCACGCAACTGCTCGGGGTTGGCCATCATGTCGTTGTACATTGCCCCATGGGGCTTCACATAGCTGACGCGACCGCCCTGGGCCCGGCAGATGCCGTCCAGCGCGCCGATCTGGTAGTGCAACAGATCCTGGATTTCCTGGGGCGTGTAATGCATGGAACGCCGGCCAAAGCCCTGCAGGTCTTGATAGGCCGGATGGGCGCCGACCTGCACGCCATGCTTGAACGCCAGGCTGACGGTCTTGCGCATGATGCTCGGGTCGCCGGCATGAAAGCCGCAGGCCACGTTGGCGCAGTCAATGAACGGCATGACTTCGGCGTCCAGACCCATAGTCCAGTTACCAAAGCTTTCGCCGATGTCGCAGTTCAAAAGCAGGCGGCTCACGGTGGTCGCTCCTGTAGGCTTTGTTTTTTTGTAGTGTGGGATTTATTACACAGAACTGGCAACTTGTCCTGGCACCCCTACGACGCTTATCGTGGAACAGCTCGATTTTTGGCGCTTGCCCGGTGCGACGTCCAACTAATAAAAACCGATCCATGCATAAGAAAAAGTTGATCCCATGAATTTGAAGTTCCTCGAAACCTTCGTCTGGGTGGCCAAGCTCAAGAGCTTTCGCCTGACTGCCGAGAAGCTGTTCACCACCCAGGCCTCGATCTCCAGCCGCATCGCTGTGCTGGAAAGCGAGTTGGGCGTGAAGCTGTTCCTGCGCGACTCCCGTGGCGTTAGCCTGACCCCGGAAGGCTTGAAGGTGCTCGATTACGCCGAACAGATGATGGTGACCATGCAGGGCTTGAAGCAGTCCCTGGAAACCAGCAGCAGCAAGGTCGGACGCATCCGCATCGGCGCGATGGACACGGTGATCCACACTTGGCTGAGCCCGCTGGTCGCGGAGTTGATGGATCATTTCCCCCTGGTGGAAATCGAGTTGGTCGCCGATACCGCGCTTAACCTCAGCGATCAGCTGCAAAAAGGCTTCCTGGACCTGATCCTGCAAACCGACCTGCTGCGCCTGGAAACCGTACGCAGCCTGGAACTGGCCAGCCACCCCATGGCCTGGATCGTCGCCAGCCAATCGATCTACCACCGCGACTACGCCTCGCTGGCCGAACTGGCCCAGGAGCGCATCATCACCTACTCGAAAAACTCCCACCCGCACCAGGACGTGATCAGCCTGATGCAGGCCAACGGCGTGGCCGCGCCACGGATGAACTGTGTGAACTCGGTGTCGGCGATTACCCGGTTGCTGCGCGATGGCTTCGGCATTGGCGCATTGCCGCCGGTACTGGTCAGCGAAGAACTGGCGCGGGGCGAATTGGTGATGCTGCCGATGGCCCAGCGCCTGCCGAACTTGCAGGTGGTGGTGTCATGGCGCGTGGGGGTAGAGTTGGTGGAGGAGATTGTGGGATTGTGCCAGAAGGTGGTGGCCCGCTATGCCAAGGAGGTCGGCGAAGAACGGATGGTGCTGAGCCACTGACTAAACCGGATCCAAATGTGGGAGGGGGCTTGCTCCCGATAGCAGAGTGTCAGTCGATGAAGATGTTGACTGACCTGCCGCCATCGGGAGCAAGCCCTCTCCCACATTTGGCCGAGTTGAGCGTTAGAGGCCCTTGAGGTCCCGCTCTTCGATGGGCCGGCTCTGGCGCAAGCGCCTGCCGCCCAACACCACCCAATCAATCAGGCGGTACAGGCATTCGATGCCGAACGACAACAGCATCGCCCCGCCCAGGCCCCAACCCATGGCTTCAGGGGTGAGCAAGATCTGGTAGCTGTAGCCATTCCAGGTCTCCTGGCGGATATCCGGGTCGGCAGCCACCGCCACTTGCAGCACGCGGATGTACCACGGGCCCTGCATGGCCTGGAATTGCTTGTCCAACTCGAGCTGGCGATCGAGCATCGCGCCAAGGCTGCTGGCATCGCTCTGGAACACCGGGTCGTCACTGGCGCGGTAATGCGCCACCAGCGCTTGCATATCACCATTGAAGAACTGCTGCGCGGTGGACTCGAAGCCGCGCAAGCCGGTCTGCGCCTCGATCAAATGGGCTTCTACTCGCTTGGCGTAGTCGTTGATAAACCCCGGCACCTGTACGCCGACCAACAAGCCAATGGCAAACAGCACCAACCGCAGATAGCTAAGCAACATGGTCGATATCCTTACTCGGTAACGCCCTGGCTGACGCATTCACCGCGTCGCCATAGGCTCCATTGGCCCGGTTCGTAGCGGGTCCAGTTTTCGTTGTCGGTCAGGGGCTCGGTGGCGATCACCGTTACCACGTCATTGGGGGTGGTTTCGGCCTGAAAATCGACGATCACGTCGACATCTTTCAAGCGCGCCGGGCCAAAGGGGGCGCGCCGGGTAATCTGCGCCAGTTTGGTCGAGCAGTAGCAGAACAGCCAGTCGCCATCGCTGAGCAGGCAGTTAAACACGCCCTTGCTGCGGTATTCGGTGCAGGCGGTGATCAGGTCCGGCAACACTTGCTCGATGTCTACCGGCTCGGGGAAGGCTTCGCGCACGCGGTTGAGCAGATCGCAAAAGGCCGCTTCGCTGTCGGTATCGCCCACTGGGCGGTAGAAGGTGGCGCGGGGGTTGAAATCCGCCAGCTGGCCGTTGTGGGCGAAACACCAGTTACGGCCCCACAGCTCACGTACGAACGGATGAGTATTGGCCAGGCTCACCTTGCCCACATTGGCCTGGCGGATATGACCGATTACCACTTCACTCTTGATGGGGTAACGCTGCACCAGCAACGCGACTTCCGACTCGCTGCTGGCGGCCGGGTCCTGGAACAGCCGCAGGCCACGGCCCTCATAGAAGGCAATGCCCCAACCGTCGCGGTGCGGGCCGGTACGCCCACCGCGCTGCATCAGCCCGGTAAAGCTGAACACGATATCGGTGGGGACGTTGGCACTCATGCCCAATAATTCACACATGCCAGGGCTCTCGCTGCAGGGCGGACAACGTTAAAGGCGCGGCTCGACCCGCATGCCGCCGACAGGTGCAGGGCGGCGGAACGGTTCATCGTCTTCCGGCTCGGCAGCCAGGGCAGCATCCGTGGCGGCCTTGCGCTCACGCCGGGCGTTGGCCGCACGCTCGATGGGCCAGCGGATCAGCACAAACACGATGTACAGGGCAAACACGATCATGGTGTACATGAACAGATCGGAAATCGCCCGCCAGGCGTTATTGCCGACCTTGAGCACCAGGTCCAGGGCGGTAATCGCCACGGCCGGCGCGAACTGGGTCTTGACCGGGTCGACGATGGTCGGGCTCAGCAACAGCACCGCCATCAGCAATTGCAGTGGCTCGCGCAGCCAGCGCCACATCCAGCGGGTCATGCGCCACCACACCAACAGGCAGCCCAAAGCGGCGAAGGCGTAAAGGCCCCAAGCGGTCAGATAGTCGTTCTCGGTCATGGTGTCCATGGCAAGGTTGGCAAACAGGCGGCTATGATAACGGCTTTTGCGTGTCGCGGCTGCAATGCCTGCCACCTTCCGCCAGACAGAGAGTGATCCATGACGTCATCGACCGCCCCGATTGCCCGCAAGGCCCCAGACCCAGACCCGTATGCATGGCTGCAAGCGCGGGACACCCCTGAAGTGCTCGACTACCTCAAGGCCGAAAATGCCTGGCAGGAGGCCCAGTTGGCCGACCAGCAGGCGCTGCGCGAGACGCTGTTCGAAGAGATCAAAGGCCGTATCCTTGAAACCGACCTGTCCCTGCCCTCCCCTTGGGGCCCGTTCCTGTACTACACCCGCACCACCGCCGGTGACGAATATGCACGCCATTACCGCTGCCGCCGCCCGGCTGACGACAGCAACCAGGTGGATGACAGCAGCGAAGAGCTGCTGCTGGACCCGAACGTATTGGCCAATGGTGGCTTTTTCTCCCTCGGCGCGTTCAGCATCAGCCCCGACCACCAGCGCCTGGCCTACAGCCTCGACACCAGCGGCGAAGAGATCTACACCCTGTTCGTGAAGGAATTGGCCACAGGCAAAGTCAGCGAACTGGCGTTCGAGAACTGCGACGGCAGCATGACCTGGGCCAATGACAGCCTGACCCTGTTCTTCGGCGAGCTGGACGACACCCATCGCCCGCACAAGCTGTATCGCTATCGCCTGGATGGCACCGCGGCGCAGGAAGTGTTCCACGAGCCCGACGGCCGTTTCTTTCTGCACTGTTACCGCTCCAGCTCCGAGCGCCAGCTGCTGCTGGCCCTGGGCAGCAAGACCACCAGCGAGATCTGGGCGCTGGACGCCGAGCATCCGCACCTGCCTTTCACCTGCCTGGCGCCACGGGTCGATGACCATGAATACGATGTCGACCACGGCAAGCGCAATGGCGAGTGGACCTGGTTTATTCGCAGCAACCGCGATGGGATCAACTACGCGCTGTTCATCGCCGCCGATAACGGCACACCGCCTACCGAGGCCGACTGGCAGAACCTGATCCCCCACAGCGATGAAGTCATGCTCGACGGTGTGAGCCTGAACGCCAGCGCCATGACCTTGAGCTTGCGTATCGGTGGACTGCCGGTCATCGAGGTGCACCCTGAAGACGTACCGGCCTATCGGGTGGAGTTGCCCGACGCGGCCTACAGCCTCTACGTACAAAACAGCCTGGAGTTTCCCAGCGACAAGATCCGCCTGCGCTATGAGGCCTTGAACCGTCCGGCCCAGGTACGTCAGCTCGAACTGGCGAGCGGCGCCCAAGTGGTGCTCAAGGAAACCCCGGTACTCGGGGTGTTCAACGCCGACGATTACGTCAGCCAACGGTTGTGGGCCACCTCCGCTGACGGCACCCAGGTGCCCATCAGCCTGGTGGTCAAGCGTGACCGGCTCGGCCAGCCGGCGCCGCTGTACCTGTATGGCTATGGTGCCTACGGCCAAAGCCTTGATCCGTGGTTCTCCCATGCGCGCCTGAGCTTGCTGGATCGCGGGGTGGCGTTTGCCATCGCCCATGTGCGTGGCGGCGGTGAGTTGGGCGAAGCCTGGTATCGCAACGGCAAGCAGGAGCACAAGCAGAACACCTTCAGCGACTTTATCGCCTGCGCCGAACACTTGATTGCCGAGGGCCTGACCACCTCCAGGCAACTGGCGATCAGCGGCGGCAGTGCCGGTGGCCTGTTGATCGGCGCCGTACTCAACCAGCGTCCGGAACTGTTCCAGGCAGCGATTGCCGAAGTGCCGTTCGTCGATGTGCTCAACACCATGCTCGACCCGGAACTGCCGCTGACCATCACCGAGTACGATGAATGGGGCAACCCCGAGGATCCCGAGGTGTATGCGCGCATCAAGGCTTACGCGCCGTACGAAAACGTCAGCGCCCAGGCCTATCCGGCCACGCTGGTGATCGCCGGCTACAACGACAGCCGCGTGCAGTACTGGGAAGCGGCCAAGTGGGTGGCCAAGCTGCGCGACACCGCCACCTCCGACAACCTGCTGCTGCTCAAGACCGAGCTGGGCGCCGGCCATGGCGGTATGAGCGGTCGCTACCAGGGATTACGTGACGTAGCGCTCGAATATGCGTTTGTGTTCAAGGCGCTCGGGCTGATTTAGGAACTTACCGGGGCGGCCCTGTCTGAACAGGGGACCGCCCTACCTATTGACGGACCAATACTGCTGCCATGCCAGAAGCCACCTTACTCAATGACGAAATCCGCGACATGCTGATGGACTGCGGGCTGTTTGACCCGCTGCTGCCGGAAGATTTTCATATCGCCGCGGGCTACTTCAATATCAGCAGCATTGCCCAGGGCGAGGTGATTTTCCTCGAGGGCGATGCGGGCACCTTCATGTGCATCCTCCACACTGGCCAGGTGGCCGTGCAGAAAACCAATCACACCGGCCAGCGCCTGACCATCGCCACCCTGCGCAGTGGCCGGGCGTTTGGTGAAATGGCGGTGCTTGACGGCGAGCGGCGCTCGGCCAGTTGCGTTGCAGCCAGTGATTGCGTGCTGCTGAACCTGGGCAAGGATGCCCTGGAAAAAATGCTCAATGAGACGCCCAGGGTGGCGGCCAAGATCATCCGCGCCATTGCCGTGGCTCTGTCCAAGCGCCTGCGCATGGCCGACGGGCAACTGTTATCTCAACAGTTTTAACCGCCGGGGGGCTTGGGCTTGCTGTCGTTCTGCTGCAGGCCGGGGACGGTCTGGTCCTTGGGCGGCGCGGGCAATACGATGGGCACCAGGGGCGGCGAGCCATCGGTCTTGGGCACGACGGGTGGCGTGACTTGCGGGTACAAGGTCGGCGTTGGCGTGCCCGGCGCGCCTGGGGTTGGAGCGGGCGCGACCGGAACGGTTTGCAACTCCTGAGCCTGCGCCACAGCAGATATGAGCGCGCTCAATACAATGACCGTTAGAATGCTGCACTTCATCGATGGCTCCATGGCCTGACCGGAATATCGTAAGGCTACTCCCAACTGCGCAAGAATGCCCTTCCCAATGAGATTTCCATGAAACGTTTCGTTCTGCTGGACACCACTCCGATCCCCGACAATGGCGGTGCCTTGTGCCTGTTCGAATACGGCGAGGACTTTGTCATCAAGATCCAGGGCGGTGACGGCGGCCAACTGATGAACACGCGCATGCACGGCTCCGAAGACGCCCTGGCCGAGATTCCCTGCCGCAAGGTCGCCGGTCGCCCGGGCTCACGGGTGCTGATCGGCGGCTTGGGCATGGGTTTTACCTTGGCCGCCGCCCTCAAGCATTTGGGCAAGAGTGCCGAAGTGGTGGTGGCGGAGTTGGTGCCCGGCGTTGTGGAGTGGAACCGTGGGCCGCTGGGGGAAAAGTCCGGGCGCCCGCTGCTGGACCCGCGCACGGTGATCCGCTTAGAAGACGTGGCCAAGGTGCTGCAGGCCGAGCCCCAGGGCTTCGACGCAATCATGCTCGACGTCGACAACGGCCCCGAGGGTCTGACGCAAAAGGCCAATAGCTGGTTGTATTCCGCCGGTGGCCTGGCCGCGTGCGCCAAGGCCCTGCGGCCCAAGGGCGTGCTCGCCGTGTGGTCGGCCAGTGCCGATAAGCTGTTCAGCGACAAACTGCGCAAGGCCGGCTTCAAGGCTGAGGAAGTCCAGGTGTTTGCCCATGGCAACAAGGGCACGCGGCATACCATCTGGATTGCAGAAAAGCTGAAGGGCTGAATCATCATCGATCAAATGTGGGAGGGGGCTTGCTCCCGATAGCGGTGTCTCAGCTAGCCTATCCTTAGCAGACACACTGCTATCGGGAGCAAGCCCCCTCCCACATTTGGTACTGCTTCAGTCTCTGGATTTGCGGTAATCGATTACATACGGCAGTTTTTTATCGAAAGTCTTTTCCATCTCACTGTGATCCAACTGGGTCATACCGCCCAATTGTTGGGCGGTGAAACCGCTAACGCCAACCTGCGCCCCCGGCGCCAGGCCGACCATGCGCTTGGCCACGGCCTCAATGGCATCCTTATAGCCGCCCTTCTTGTTCAGGTTGAACGCCCCCAGATCAATTTGCGTGCGCAGCCAGTTGCCCCAGTAGAACTCGAGGAACTCCGGCGCAATTGCACCCTCGGTCGGTTTGCCATACGCCGCCTTGCGGGTGAAATACACCAGGCTGCGGAAGGTGTCGTCCTGCAGGTTGTTGAAGCCCAAGTGCGCCGGCAATTGCGCAGGTGACAGCGTCTGGCCCCGGTTATCCTTGAGCCAGACCTTGCGCGCAGCCTCCATGCGTTGCCAGAAGGTGGCAAGGTTCGGGCTGCTGCTGAAATCGTCGGTGACCTTGACCCACATCTTCAAGCGCGGGCCGGCGCCGGGGGTCTCCCACAGGGTGGTGAAACTGTGATGACCATCGGTCAGGTACAGCTGGCCGCCGGGGCCGACCACCACGGTTTTCATCTCATCGGGATAGGTGCCCACCGCACGCTTGCAGGTGAAGCTGGCGGGCCGCAGCAGTTCGGCGTTCTTGGGCACCTGAACGGCCTCGCCCTGGCCATTGGTTTCGCAGTATTCATCGAAAGCCTTGGCGGGCTTGTCGGCGAACAGCCCCAGGCTGTAGTAGATCTGGTCGAAACCCACCACAGCCTGGGTCGGATGCAATTGTTCCAGGGCGACCTCGATCACCTGCCCCGGTTGTGGCGTCGAAAACGCTTGGGCTTGGGCAGTAAGGGCACAGAGCACAAGCCCGATAGTCCATGAATGCAGACGCATGAATTTCCATTCCTTCTCAGTCAGTGAAGCAATCCTAGCGGTCATTTACCGCACAAGCGGCTAGAATCCACCTTATCCGTGACCCACCAAATAGCCAGGAGCCATGATGAGCTCGACCAACCCGCCCTCACACACCGCCAAGCTGGACCGCATCCTCGCCGATGCCCAGCGCGACCGCGAAATGGGCTATCGCGACAAAGCCTTGAAGATGTACCCCCACGTCTGCGGCCGTTGCGCCCGTGAATTCGCCGGCAAACGCCTGAGCGAACTGACCGTACACCACCGTAACCACAACCATGATGACAATCCCCAGGACGGCTCCAACTGGGAGTTGCTATGCCTGTATTGCCATGACAACGAACACTCGCGCTACACCGACCAGCAGTACTTCGGCGAAGGCTCTACCAGCAGCCCGAGCATTGCCAAGGCGACGCATAATCCGTTTGCGGCGTTGGCGGGGTTGATGAAGAAAGACGACTGAAGATCGTCCTTGCCTGTACTGGCCTCATCGCAGGCAAGCCAGCTCCCACATTTGGAATGCATTTACCTGTGGGAGCCGGGCTTGCCCGCGATGGCGATCGCCCAAGCATTGCATCCCCCCAAGCCGTATAATCCCGGCTTTTCCTGCAAGGCACCCTTCCCCGTGGGCAATAAACGCTACAGCTGCATCGGTCTGTATAACCCCAAATCCCCCGAAAACGTCGGCTCGGTAATGCGTGCCGCCGGCTGTTACGGCGTGGCCTCGGTGTTCTACACCGGCGTGCGCTACGAGCGCGCCCGGGATTTCATCACCGACACCAAGAAGGTCCACCACGACATTCCGCTGATCGGCATCGACGACCTGAAAAAGATCCTGCCCCTGGGCTGCATCCCGGTCGCCGTGGAACTGGTGGAAGGCGCCCGCCCGCTGCCCGAATACACCCACCCCGACCGTGCCCTGTATATCTTCGGCCCCGAAGACGGCTCCCTGGACAAGGAAATCCGCGACTGGTGCGAAGATGTGGTGTACATCCCCACCACTGGCTGCATGAACCTGGCGGCCACAGTCAACGTGGTGCTCTACGACCGCCTGGCCAAGGGCAACAACACCCGCTCGGGCCCCAAGTACTGACTTTCCGGGAACATCCGGCACCTGCGCGCAGTCAGCTAGTTACACTTGCCCTTGTTGGAGACAGATCATGAGCGACAGCAAAATCTTACAACCTATCATCGAAGCCACGCCGTTGAAGGCTCAGCCTACCCAGAACGTGCATGGCTGGGAACGCATCGGCTCGGTGGCCGGCGGCGTGATGATGGTCGGCAAAGGCCTGCGCCGGGGTGGGATTTTCGGGTTGATCCAGGTAGCGATTGGCGGCGTGGCCCTGGCCCGCGGCTTTACCGGGCACAGTTCGCTCAAGGACAAGCTGGAGCAGGGCCGTCAGGAAATGAACAGCGTGCGCACCAAGATCGAGCGTGCTGGTGAAGAGTTGAAGAACTTGAAGACCAAGGCCGAAGTGGCGGCTGAAAAGGCTGTAAAACCCAAAGCCTGACCTGAGTATTGGACATGCTGGAGATTCAGATGTGGGAGGGGCTTGCCCCCGATAGCAGAGTGTCAGCAGCATACTTTTTGCTGACCCACCGCCATCGGGAGCAAGCCCCCTCCCACATTTTGAACTGCACATGGCTTCGGATCAGCGCAGTAGTTTGCTGTCCAGAACCACTGAAGACTCGCCGATCACACTTTCAGCCAGTTGCACAAACTCCTTGGTATCAATGCTGTTCACCCGCATCACTGCCTGCGCCAGATCATCCAGGGACCGCTTGTTGTGGGTCTTCACACGGATCTCGCGGTCCAGATCCTGCAATACCAGCACCGCCCGCGCCACGCCGGCACTGCCGATCTGCTCGCCCCTCAGGGTAGTGACCGCCTTGCTCTCTTTGACCAGCCGCGCCTGGATCGCCGCATAACGCTCATCGGTAATGCCTCCGGCACGCCTCATCAATTCAACCGCGTAATATTCCCCCAACCCTTCACTGATCCAGTCACTGCTGTCATGGTCGTTAAAGCGCCCGATAGCCTGCACCACTTCGCGCAGCAACGGGCTGCTGGCGTTTTCGCTGACCAACGGCGTACGGCTGTTGAGGTAGATCGAATCGCGCAACGAATAGGCGCCACGCCGCATCGGGTCACCGGCGCCGACGATCAACAATTTGCCAGGATGACGCGGGAACGCGGCTTCCACCTGGGGCCAGACGAACGTCAACAAGGTCAGCACGTCCATACGGCGCATGCCCTGCCCCTTGGGCGAGGCCACGGTGATTTCGGTTTCGCCCAGGCGCAGGCGGCGGCTGCCGAGATTACCGGCGAGCATCCAGCCGGTAGGTCGGTCGAACAGGCGGGACACGTTATCGATGCGGAATTTATGCTTGCCAATGCGCGGCCAGGCGGTTTCGACGCTCTTCCAGCCCGTGGGCAACTCGAACGCCAGGCGCGAGACCAACTCAATGCCATCTTGCTGATCGAGACGCGCAGCCGGCACCAGGTCTTCACCGCGCAGTAACGCCCAGCCCGGTGTGCCCCGTGTGTCATAGATGCCCGGCTTGCGCGTATGGCTCAGACGCACTTTGTAGGTCAGGCTGGCTTTGTCGGCGCTGGGTTGCCAAAGCCCACGGTTGCCCGTGACCTGCCATTGGCCGTCGGCCTTGAAGTCGCTGTAGTCACCCTCGCGGCCCAGGTCGAAGTCCAGGCTGCGCACTGCCGAGCCTTGGGACAGGCTGACGCGCACCTGCGCCTGATCGCTCTGGGGCAGCAGCTTGACGTGATAGTCCAGGTCGACTTTTTTCGCGCACCAGCCCGGCCCGCTCAGCGCCAGCAATACCAGGCCCGCGGCTAACTTGGCTACCACCTTCATACACACTCCTTGGTTCAGCCTGCGCGGAAGATCAGGTAGTCCTCCCAGTCGTCCTCGGGCACGCTGCCTTCGCTGAGCATGCGCCCGGACTGGGAAATGCGTTCGTGGTGCACCGCGTCACGGTCGCCGCAGACCAGATGGTGCCAGAGCGGCAGATCCTTGCGCTCGCTGACCAGGCGGTAGCCGCAGGTTGGTGGCAACCATTTGAATTGGTCGGCCTGACCCGCAGTGAGCTGGATACAGTCCGGCACCGATGCGCGGCGGTTGGGGTAATCGGTGCACTGACAGGTTTTCAGGTCGAGCAGTTTGCAGGCGATACGCGTGTAGTAAACGCTGTTGTCGTCTTCATCCTCAAGCTTTTGCAGGCAGCACAGGCCACAGCCATCGCACAACGACTCCCACTCCTCCTGGTCGAGCTGTTCAAGGGTTTTGCGTATCCAGAAAGGTTCGACTTTGGCGGCCATGGCTCTACATCAGTATCGGAAGCTGAAAAGGCCGCCAGTCTAGTGCCCAAGCCTGCTGGGGCCAAGCGCTTACGACTGACGGTGTAGCAACACTTGTCAGACTACTGAGCCCGCAGTAGTTTTGGGCACCGAATTGACGATCAGGAACAGCCCATGACACGCGTTGCCGATTACCCGATCCACACCCAATTCACAGAACGCTGGTCGCCCCGCGCCTTTACCGGCGAAAGCATCCCGAAAGAGACCCTGCTGAGTTTCTTCGAAGCCGCACGCTGGGCACCCTCGGCCTACAATTCGCAGCCGTGGCGGTTTCTCTATGCGCGTCGGGACACCCCGGACTGGGAGCGTTTCCTGGGCCTGCTGAATGAATTCAACCGCAACTGGGCGCAGCACGCGTCGGCCCTGGTGATCATCGCCTCGAAAACCGAGTTCATGGCTCCAGGCGCCACCGAAGAAACCCCGGCGCTATGGCACACCTTCGACACCGGCTCAGCCTGGGGCCACCTGGCGCTGCAAGCCAGTCTAAGCGGCTGGCATACCCATGGCATGGCCGGTTTCGATCAGGAGCTGACCCGCAAGGAGCTGAAAATTCCACAAGGCTACGCGCTGCATGCGGCCGTGGCTGTGGGCAAGCTGGGTGACAAGTCGAGCTTGCCGGAATATCTGCAGGGCCGTGAAGCGCCGAGCCCGCGCAAACCGTTGAGCGAGCTGGTGTGCGAAGGTGACTTCAGCCTGTAAGCCTTGGGCAATAATCGCCCTCTGTAGGAGCGAGCTTGCTCGCGAAAAGCTCATAGGCGCCGCGCTTACTTAGAAAGTACGCGTCATCGTTGACGTTCTTCGCGAGCAAGCTCGCTCCTACATAAAGCCATTGGGGCAAGCCTCCTCATGCATGGCCCAGGATCAGTAGCCCCGTTCGAAATCCACTTCCCCGCGCAACGCCTGCTTGGCCTGGTAGGCGCGCACGTTTTGCACAAACAACGCCACCATCATCGACGGCGAGGTGGGTGCCGAACTGTGCCCGGTCAACAGCAACCCCCACGCGGTCCAGAACGGGTGGCGCTGCGGCAGCGGCTCCTGGCGGCACACGTCGATCACTGCACCGGCCAGGTGCCCTTCTTTCAGGGCCTCGACCAGATCGGCATCCACCACCGCCACGCCGCGCCCGACGTTGATAAACAACGCGGTCGGCTTGAATTGCTTGAACAGCGCGGCGTCGTACAGGTCATGGGTGTCCGGTGTGTTGGGCAATAGGTTGATCACGTAATCCACCTCCCCTACCAAGCGGCCCAATTGGTCGAGTTCGGCCACTTCGAGAAACGGCGCCTGCTCCCGGGCTACGCGGGCGATGCCATACAGCGTGACGCCAAACGGCACGAGGAAATCGGCCACGCTCTGGCCAATATCGCCGGTGCCGACAATCAGCACTTTCCGCCCCGCCAGGCTCTGGCCCATGCGGTTGTCCCACTTGCGCTCGACCTGGCTGACCAGGCGCGCCAGCACTTCGCGCTCGTGGCCCAGCATGTAGGTGAGGACAAACTCAGCCATGACCTGGCCATAAATCCCCACCGCGCGGGTCAGGCGATAGTCGCGGGGCAGGCCATCGGCCAGCAGCGGCGTGATACCGGCCCAGGTCGATTGCAGCCACTGGGGGTGATGGCCCTGGCGCAACAGGGTCGCCAGCAGATCGGGCTGGCCCAGCCAGACCGGGCAATCGGCGGCCAGCCGCGAGAGTTCGGCCGAGTCGCCGCTGGTCAGCACTTCAAGGTCTGGGGCCGCTTGCTTGAGCAATTGGGCGTAGAGCGGGTGATCCTGTTCAGCAATCAGAACACGCATGGTTCAAACCTTTCAAAAACAGTACAGACGGTCGCCCGCATCCTTACGGCCACCGTCCTCTAATACGATTCCATTTAAAGCCTGCGCCCTGATGCGGGCACTGATCGATCACATCGGGTCGTTGCGGCGCAACAGCTCTTCGGGCAAGTGCTCGATGTACTCGTCCTCGGCCGGCGGCATTTGCAGGTGGTAGCCCTGCTTGTCGAGGTTTTCCAGCACCACCGTGATGTCCTCGCGGGACAGCTTGCGCTCCGGCGTCAGCACCATGTCGAAGGCGTGGTGGGCCTTGCCGAAGGCTTCCATCAAGGGTTCAGGCACGCGCTCCAGGGCGTCGCTTTTGAGCACGTAGAGGTACATGCCGTCTTTTTTCTTGCTGCGATAGATGGAGCAAATACGTTTCAAGGCTGTTCTCCGGCGGTGGCCAGGCTGTCGAGCAGCGCCTGGCCCATCAGCTCGCGACGCCAGCCACGCAGCGAGTCTGGCAATTGATAAGGCCCATCGGGGTAGCCGCTTTTAACCAGGGCTTCGAGGGTTTTCTTGCGCAGCATCAGTTCCGGCGCCATGTCCAGGCGCTCGGCGAACGTCTGGCCCAGGGCGCGCAGTTGCTTGATCAGCGTGGCTGCGTCCACCGGCAAAGGCTCGGCGACGGCGGGAGGCCACTGGTCCATCGGCACGCTGCCGGCTCGCTTGATCAGGTCCAGCAGGAATTGGCCGTCCTGGCGCACGGTGCGTGGGTGCATGTCTTCGATCTTGCCCAGCGCTGCCAGGTTATCCGGCTGGGATTTAGCCAGCGGCCACAACGAGTGCTCGCGAATGATGCGGTTGCGCGGCAGGTCACGTGCACGGGCCTGCTGCTCGCGCCAGGCGCACAGTTCACGCAGCACGGCGAGTTGGGCGCGGGACAGCTTCCATGCCAGCTTGGCATCGCGGTAGACCTCGTAAGGGTCGATCTCACGGCGCAGGTTGGCTACCAGTTCGGCGCCGTCTTCCAGTACCCAGGCGTACTTGTCATCCGATAGCCGGGGGCGCAGGCGGATATACACCTCGGCCAGGTGCACCGCGTCTTCGGCGGCGTAGCTGACTTGCGTCTCCGACAACGGCCGCTGCAGCCAGTCAGAGCGGGTTTCGCCCTTGGGCAGCTCGATATCCAGCACGGCTTGGACCAGGCGCGAGTAGCCCATGGAGAAACCGAGGTTCAGGTAAGCCGCAGCCAATTGGGTGTCGAACAGCGGCACCGGCAGGCTGCCGGTCAGGCGCAGCAGCACTTCCAGATCTTCGCTGCAGGCATGCACCACCTTGATCACCGCCGGGTTTTCCAGCAAGGCGGCCAAGGGTTGCCAATTATCGATAGTCAGCGGATCAATCAGGTAAGCGCGGATGCCATCACCAATCTGGATCAGCCCGGCAATGGGATAAAAGGTGTCGACCCGCATGAATTCGGTGTCGAGGGCGACGAATGGCAACTGCTGCCATTCGGCGCAATGCTGGCCGAGGCTATCGTTGTCGCAGATCCAGTGAATATCGATGGCCACACGGCTCTCCCTTGAAGAATGGCGCGCAGTATATATCGCGAAAGGGACTTGCGAGCATCCGTAGTGCACACAGCATCATGAAAACTCCGACAGCAGACGAAGAATAGTCCGACAAATGGAAGTTATCCTCTCTTACGCAGAACGTACACGCACCAAAGCCTCGAGCCCGGCAGGAACTCCTGATAATTCAGAATCTTGAAGCCTGCCCGACGAAACTCGTCTTCCACCGGTGTTCCTGCGCTGACAGAAACAATGACCGTGTCGCGGCTGACGCGATGAAACTCGCGTAACAAGATTGATCGCACCTCGCTGCAGCGCACATGCCGAAACAATTCCAGGCAGAAAATGCAGTCCACCGCATTCGCCGACAGGCCAATGGAGAACGCCGAGCCTTGAAATGTCTTTACGCGCTTGAGCAGCGTCCCCGGGTGATGGGTACGAGCATGGTCGAGCATGGGCTGGGAGTGGTCCGAGGCCAGGATCACCCGGTTGACATGTTCCGCCAACACCGGCCAGAAACGCCCCGAACCACACGCCAGGTCAAGGACGAGCCCCGGCTCGCCGGCCACCTTCAGCGCATGGCGCACCAGCCGTGCATCGCGCCAAGCCCCCAGGCGCTGCAACAGCCGGGGTGGGCGCGAGTCACCGCAGACCCTGGCGTGCTCACGGTCACAGCGCTCAGTGAATTCGATCTCGATGGAGGGTGGGGGTTGTGGCAACATCGCGGGCTCATGTGGGTAAAACGGTAGTGAACGATCTTGACCCGCAGCTTAACCACCGCAACGTGAAAAAAAGGTCGAAAGCCTCACTACCGTGAAATCGGTCACGCCTGGTGCAGGTACCAACGCCAATCCTGCTCACCGACCTCGCCCATGAACTGGCGGTATTCCTCGCGTTTAACCGCCAGATAGACGCCGAGGAACTCACCGCCGAACGCATCCCGTGCCCAACTTGACCCCTCAAGTGCGCGCAGGGTGGTCAGCCAATCCGTAGGCAGCAACGCCTTGGCCTGGGCGTAGCCGTTGCCTTCCACTGGGGCACCGGGGTCGCGCTGTTCGCGGATGCCGCGGTGGATGCCGGCAAGAATCGCAGCGGCCGCCAGGTAAGGATTGGCGTCTGCCCCGCAAATGCGATGCTCGATATGCCGGGAATGGGCCGGGCCACCGGGCACGCGCAGGCTGACGGTGCGGTTGTCCACGCCCCAGGTGGCGGCCAGGGGCGCGTAGCTGTTGGTCTGGAAACGCCGATAAGAGTTGGCGTTAGGGCAGAACATCAACAACGAATCAAGCAAGGTGTCGAGCATGCCGCCCACCGCCTGGCGCAACAGCGGCGTGCCATCAGCCGCCTCGCTGGCGAACAGGTTATGGCCCTGGGCATCGGCCAGGCTGACATGCATATGCATACCGGTGCCGGCCAGGTCATCGAATGGCTTGGCCATGAAACACGCCGTCATCCCATGCTTGTGGGCCACGCCCTTGACCAGGCGTTTGTAGCGCACCGCCTCGTCCATCGCCTGCAACGCGTCAGTGCGATGTTCGAGGGTGATTTCAACCTGGCCCGGAGCGTATTCGGAGATCGCCGTGCGCGCCGGGATACCTTGCAGTTTGCAGGCGCTGTAGAGGTCGGCGAGAAACGGCTCGATCTGTTCCAGTTCGCGCAGGCCGTAGACCTGGGTCGAACGTGGACGCTTGCCGTCCGCGTCCCGCGCCGGTTGCGGGCGGCCGTTGCTGTCGGGCTTCTGGTCGAGCAGGTAGAACTCCAGCTCTGCGGCCATCACCGGGTAATACCCGTCAGCCTTGAGGGCATCGATGACCTTGGCCAGCAGGTGCCGGGGGTCGGCAACGGTGGCGGGTAAACCTTCAGTGGGGTGCATGCTGACTTGCACCGCAGCGGTTGGGATCAAGCGCCAGGGCATGCGCTGCAGACTGCCGCTGATCGGGTAGGCGCGGCAGTCGATATCACCCACGTCCCATACCAGCCCGGAGTCATCTACGTCGTCGCCATTGATGGTCAAGCCGAGGATGGTGCTGGGCAGTGGCCGGCCACTTTCATACACCGCCAGCAGCTCGTCGCGGTGCAGCAGCTTGCCGCGTGGTACGCCGTTGTTGTCGAGGATAAACAACTCGAACAGCTCGATGTCCGGGTTCTGTTCAAGGAACGCCTGGGCTTCGTCCAGGCTGGCAAAATCTGTCATGGGAATTCTCATACGTTTGGGTCAGGCAGATGCGCACAAGTGCGTCATCCATTGGATAGATCAACGTAGGAAAAGGTATCGGGTGGGCGTGCGTGTCGGCAGTGAAACAAGGCCCAGAAGGCCAGTTCGGAGGGTAGCGCCTCAATATCGGCCGGGCCGGGCACGGGCAATGTCGCGGGATGAGGGGAAGAACCGTCCATGCGCAAATCACATTGAGGTAGATGCCCGGCACCTTAGCACGCGTTGGTCGCGAGTTAGATCCAGGTTCTATAACGTTTTGTTGCAATGCGGCCAAACATTCGCCGCCGCTTGCTACCTTGGCGCTCTGCTGGAAATAATGGCCGCCCCCCGCATGGCCTCCAAGGATTCGACTCCCATGAAAGTGCCTCTAGCCCTCTGTGTACTGGCGACCCTGGCAAGCACCGCCCAGGCCGACACCACCGCCTCGCGCCTGGATGAAGTACTTCAGCGCGGCACCCTTACCGTCTGCACCACCGGCGACTATAAACCCTACACCTCGTTGCGTACCGACGGCCGCTATGAAGGCATTGACATTGCCATGGCCGAATCCCTGGCCAAGAGCCTCAACGCCAAGGTCAACTGGGTGCCTACGACCTGGAAAACCCTGATGCCGGACTTCCTTGCCCGACGTTGCGACATCGCCGTGGGCGGTATTTCCGTGTCGCTGGAGCGCCAGAAACAAGCCTTCTTCAGCCAGTCCCTCGGAGTCGACGGCAAGATCCCGCTGGTGCGCTGCGCCGACGTGCAGCGCTACCAGACAGTCGAACAGATCAATCAGCCTCAGGTGCGGGTGATCGAGCCGGCAGGCGGCACCAACGAAGTGTTTGCCCGCGCCCACCTGGCCAAAACGCAGATTCGCCTGCATGACAATGTGACGATTTTTGACCAATTGCTGGCAGGCAAGGCCGACGTGATGATCACCGACGCCAGCGAGGCGCGCTACCAGCAGAAGCTCAAGCCTGGGTTGTGTGCGGTCAACCCGGAGCAACCGATGCAATACAGTGAAAAAGCCTTCCTGCTGCCTCGCGATGATGTGGCCTGGAAGAGTTATGTGGATCAGTGGCTGCACCTGAGCGTAGCAACCGGTGTGTATGAGGGAGTGGTCAGTCAGTGGTTGGCTGCGCCTTGATGGCGATCCAACGGGTACACCGCGGTCAAAATGTGGGAGCCCCCACCACATCTTCGATGTGACGCTGTCGCGCAGCAAACTAGGGAGCTTGCTCCCGTGGCGGCCTGACAGCCGAGCAGGATGTTGGTTTTCGTCCTGGGTACATATCCGTTATTTGGGCAACGGCCACTTATGGTTCCGCTTTTACAGCGGCTCACTTTTGAAAGGCCGGAATGCCGGCCCAGGCAAAAGTAAGCCGCCGTAAGGGCGGAACCTATAGTGGCCGTTACCTAAGCAACGGATATGTACTCGCCCCAACAACCCAACAACCCGGTCACATCGTCGACGTGGCGCCGTCGCGCAGCAACCCGGGCCGCCTCCAAAATATCCGGTGTTAAGACTAAATTTTAACTCTTTAAAATCAGTATATTATTTGAAGTTTGATAAGAGGGGGCTTGCCCCCGATTGCAGTGGCTCAGCTAATAAATCTACGCCTGACACACCGCTATCGGGAGCAAGCCCCCTCCCACACTTTGCTTGTCTTACACCAGGTAAAACGCGCTTGCCCCTCCACTCGGCGCCTTGATCAACTCGACGAACGCCCTGCAGGCGGCACTGCGGTAGGCGCCCTTGCGGCTCAATAGTGCGGCAGTACGCTGCGGCAACGGTGGGTCGATGGTCACGGCGTGCAAGCCCGTCTGCGCCTCGGCCAGTGCCTGGGGCAGGACGGTTGCCAGTGGCGTATTGCGCACGATTTCGATGATTGCGCTGATGGAGTTGGCTTCCATGGCGATGCGGGGTTTCACACCTTGCCGGCGGCAATAGTCATCGATATGACGGCGGGTGGCGAAGCCCGTATTCAGTAGCACCAGCGGCTGCTCGAGCCAATCGAGGCGAATCAATTCGGAGTGTGTGCTCCCCACGACCACACTCAACTCTTCGACAAATAGCGCCTCACACTCGATGTCTGGCCCATGCTCGCCGGTAAATCCGATGCCGATATCCAGCAGATCCTCGCCCAGGGCGACTTCGATGCGGTCCTGGGTCAGTTCTTCGATGCTCAAAGTAATGCCCGGATACAGCCGGTTGAACCGCGCCAGCAGCGGGCCGATCAGGTAGGCGGTAAAGGTCGGCGTCATCGCCAGGCGCAAATGCCCGCGGCTGAGGTCTTGCACATCGTGAATGGCGCGGGTGCCGGCCTGTAGGTCTTGCAAGGCCAGCCGTGCAAAGCGCACATAGGCTTGCCCTGCATCGGTCAAGCTGACGCTGCGCCCGGAGCGGTCAAGCAGCGGCGCGCCCAGGCTTTCTTCAAGTTGCTTGATCTGCTGCGACAAGGTCGGCTGCGATACATGCAACGCTTCGGCTGCGCGGGTGAAATTGCGGTGCTCGGCGACGGCCAGCAAATAACGGATATGGCGCAACAGCATCGACAATGCTCCAGCTATAGGAACGACTTATAGAAAGCATAATAAACCGGTCTTGGACGCTATAGCTGAAAACTTCCATCCTTGCCCCACCAGCGACGCAAGGAGAACCACCATGCAGCATCTCATCGACGGCTTTCGCAAATTCCAGGCTGAAGCCTTTACCCAGCGCAGCGACCTGTTCAAACACCTGGCGACCACGCAAAACCCTGGCACCTTGTTCGTGTCCTGCTCCGACAGCCGTGTAGTCCCGGAACTTTTGACCCAGCAGGAGCCCGGCGATCTGTTCGTCATCCGCAATGCCGGCAACATAGTGCCGTCCTACGGGCCGGAGCCGGGCGGCGTGTCAGCCACGGTCGAATATGCGGTCGCGGTACTCGGCGTCAGCGACATTGTGATCTGCGGGCATTCGGACTGCGGCGCAATGACCGCGATTTCCACCTGCACATGCCTGAACCACTTGCCGGCCGTGGCCAACTGGTTACGCCATGCCGAGTCGGCCAGGGTGATCAACGCTTCACGCCAGCACGTCTCGGACGCTGCACGCCTGGAGGCATTGGTGCGCGAAAACGTAGTCGCCCAATTGGCTAATCTCAAGACCCACCCCAGCGTAGCCCTGGCCCTGGAACAAGGCCGGATGAACCTGCATGGCTGGGTCTATGACATCGAAACCGGCGGCATCGACGCTTTGGATGGGCGCACTGGACGCTTCGTCTCCCTGCTCGACCATCCAGCCACCCGTGCCCACGCCGCCTGAACCTGACTTAACCAAGAGGACGTCACCATGTTGCAATCCCAATTCGCCCAAACCCCACGCCTGGCCCTGGCGGACACCATTATCGACCTCAAGGCGCGCAAGAACCTGTCCTGGCAGGACCTCACCGACGGCACCGGCCTGAGCCTGGCCTTCGTCACGGCCGCCCTGCTCGGCCAGCACCCGCTGCCCAAGGACGCCGCAGACATCGTGTGCGACAAACTCGGCCTCGACCAGGACGCCAGCCGCCTGCTGCAAAGCGTGCCTCTGCGCGGCAGCTTCCCAGGCGGCGTGCCGACGGATCCGACCATGTACCGTTTCTACGAAATGCTGCAGGTCTACGGCTCCACCCTAAAAGCCTTGGTGCATGAACAGTTTGGCGACGGCATCATCAGCGCCATCAATTTCAAGCTGGACATCAAGAAAGTCGAAGACCCGGACGGCGGTTCCCGTGCGGTCATCACCCTGGACGGCAAATACCTGCCGACCAAACCCTTCTGATTACCCGGCAACCGTCTACGCTCTTGGCACATCAACAAGATCGAGGGACGGGTAAATGAACACACTGCTTCGAATCACCTGGCTGCTGCTGTTGTGTTGCAGCCAGGTGCATGCCGACCCGGCTCAGGAAGCGGACGCCCAAGCCGCCAAGGCCCTGCTGGAAAAGGCCTTGGCGTACTACCACCAGCAAGGCGACAAAGCCTTTGCCGCGTTCAGCCGCCAAGGCGAATTCATCGACCAGGACCGCTATGTGTTTGTGGTCGATACCCGGGGCGTACTGCTCGCCAGTGGCGGCCCCTCCTCTGCATTGATCGGTCGCGATGTGTCCGAGGTACTCGGGCCGGATTTGCGTCAGTCATTCAAGGACGCGCTCAAGGTGCCCGAAGGCCAGGGCATCCAACAGGCTGACTATCGTTGGCAGAACTGGAATGACGGCAAGGTCGAACACAAGCACGTGTTTTATCAGCGGGTGGGCGAACGCATCCTCGCGGTCGGCTATTACCTGCCCCGGGCCACGCCGGAACAGGCGCGAGCGCTGCGCAACAAAGCGGTGAATGCGCTGGTGAAGGACGAAACCGGCACACTCAAGGCGATCAATTCCTTGCAGGGCGGTTTCCTGCAGGATGACCTGTATGTATTTGTGGTCGACCTGGATACCCAACGTTATGTGGCCCACGGTACCAACCTGCGCCTGGTCAATACCGACTTCGGCAAGATCAAGGACCCGGACGGCAAGCCGGTGGGTGAGCCGATCCTCAAGCTGATGGCCGAGCAGGACCAGGGGGAATACGAGTACCGCTGGAGGAACCCGGTGACCGGCAAGGTCGAGAACAAGCACGCTTATGTGCGCAAGACCGGGCATTTCATGGTGGCAGTGGGTTACTACAGCCCCTGACCTGGAATGCAATTAAAATGTGGGAGGGGGCTTGCTCCCGATAGCGGTGTATCAGTCAAAAATATTCTGACTGATCCACCGCTATCGGGAGCAAGCCCCCTCCCACATTTTGACCTCCTGCATTCATTTGGACTTTGAGGGTGTCAGTTAGCGGGCTTTGTCTTCCCGGCCGCGCAGCACCCGGTTCGGCATCGCTATCGCCGCCGCCAACCCGAGCAACGACACCGCCGCGCTCACCATCAGCAAATGCCGGAACGTCACCGCCAACTCCCCACGCAACGCATCCTGGGCCGGGCCCGGGGCGGCGTTGAGGCCGTCGAGCAAGACGTTGCCGGAGCTGCCTTCGGCCACCAGCGCGCCGCTGGTCAAGTGGGCAAAACTGGAATCGTGCAACAACGCCAGCAGCAGCGCCGACATGCACGCCACCCCGACGGCCCCGCCCAGGGAGCGGAACAGGTTGGTGGTGCTGGTGGCGACGCCGATGTCCCGTTGCTCCACCGAGTTCTGCGTGCCTACCAATGAGGTGGGGAACTGCATGCCCGCGGCGATCCCGCACAGCAACATGAATACGGCGGTGATCACCATCGCCTGGGGCGCGCTGTAGGCCATGCCAAGAATGGCCAAGGGGCTCAACAATGCGCCACTGAGGATCATGGGTTTATAGCGGCCGGTCACCGAGGTCATGCGCCCGGCGAAATACGCCCCCATCGGTAGACCCATCGCCAGTGGCAGCAGGTGCAGGGCCGCGCTGTCGGCGCCTGAACCGGTCACGGTCTGGTAACGCAGGGGCATCAATACGGTCAGGGAAATCGCCTGGAAGCTGGTGAAGAAAATCGTGCACCAGCACAACACCGCGCTGCGGTTGGCGAACAGGTGCATGGGCAGCAATGGCTCGCGGGCCCGGCGCTCGTGCCACACAAACACGCTCAGCGCCAGCAGTGCGCAGGCCAGCAACCCCAGCACTTCGTCATCGCGCCAATGATGGCCCTGGCCGATTTGCGTGATACCCAGCAGCAACGCGGTCAGGCCGATGATCATCAGCACCGTGCCGAGGTAATCGATGATCGGCTTGCGCTGCGGCACCGGCAGCCCCACCAGGGTGCGATGGGCCACGTACCAGGCGCCTGCACCCAATGGCAGGTTGATCAAAAACACCCAGCGCCACGACAGGTACTCGGTCATATAGCCGCCCAGCACCGGCCCGGCCACGCTGGCTACCGCGTACATGCTGCTGAAGTAGCCCTGGTAACGGCCGCGTTCGCGTGGGGGAATGATGTCGCCGATGATTGCCTGGCTGACCGAGATCATCCCGCCGGCACCGATGCCCTGGAGAATTCGCGCCAGCACCAATTGTTCCATGCTCTGCGCCATGCCACAGAACAGCGACGCCAGGGTGAACACGCCCATGCCGATCAGCATCATCGGCCGGCGCCCATACAGGTCGCCGAGCTTGCCGTAGATCGGCACCGCCACGGTCATCGCCACCATGTAGCCGGAGATCACCCAGGCCAGCAGGTTGACGTCATGGAACTGCGCGGAAATGGCCGGCATGGACACGGCGACAATGGTCTGGTCCAAGGCACCGAGGAAGATCGCCATCATCAGTGCAGCAAGGATGCTGCGCACGGCGGGAACGGTTGGAGCGGGCTGATTGAGGTGAGTCACGGCAGAACCTTCGAGCAAGGCCCGCAGGAAAAGGTCGCCCGCGGGAATGCTCGATACGATAGCAGGCTATTCGATAGGCTCGTAAGCAAGCCCGACGTAATTTTCTGCGATGGTTTTGCGCCCGGCCTCGGAGTGAATGAAATAGTCCAGTTCGCTCTCGGCAATACGCTGGCTGAAAGCGTCCGCCTGGGGAAACTGATGCAGCATCGAGGTCATCCACCAGGAAAACCGCTCGGCTTTCCACACCCGGCGCAGGCAGATCGCCGAGTATTTTTCCAGCAAGTCCAGGCGCCCTTCGCGATACACCTTGAGCAGGATCCGGAACAAGCTGCTCACATCGCTGGCCGCCAGGTTCAGGCCCTTGGCACCGGTGGGCGGGACGATATGCGCGGCATCGCCGAGCAGGAACAGGCGCCCGTATTGCATGGGCTCCACCACGAAGCTGCGCAGCGGCGCGATGCTCTTTTCAATCGACGGGCCGGTGACCAACTGCTCTGCCAATGCATGGGGCAGGCGCGCTTTGAGCTCCTCCCAGAAACGTGCATCCGACCATTGCTCCACGGCCTCGTCCTGCGGCACTTGCAGGTAATAACGGCTGCGCGTCGGTGAACGCATGCTGCACAGGGCAAAGCCCCGCGCGTGTTTGGCGTACACCAGCTCGGCGTGTACCGGCGGTGTGTCGGCGAGCACACCCAGCCAACCGAAGGGGTAGACCCGTTCGAACACCTTTAATGCCTCGGCCGGAATCGACTGACGGGCGATGCCATGGAAGCCATCGCAACCGGCAATGTAGTCGCACTCCAAGCGCCAGGCTTGGCCTTCATGCTCGAACGTCAGCCAGGGCTGCTCACCCTTGAGGTCATGGGGCTGCACATTGGACGCTTCATACAGGGTGGTGGCGCCGGCGGCTGCACGAGCGGCCATCAGGTCGCGGGTGACTTCGGTCTGGCCGTAGATCATCACCGACTGGCCACCGGTCAAGGTCTTGAGGTCGATGGGGAAGAGTCGGCCATTGAGCGCAATGTCAAAACCGTCATGTACCAGCCCCTCGGTGTCCATGCGTTGGCTGACGCCGGCCTCGCGCAGCAGGTCGACCATGCCTTGCTCCAACACGCCGGCCCGGATGCGACCTTGCACATAATCGGCGCTCTGGCGCTCTAGGATAAGGGTTTGAATACCAGCGTTGTGTAGCAACTGGCCGAGCAGCAATCCGGACGGACCGGCACCGATAATGGCAACTTGAGTTTTCAGGGTTTTCATTATTTTTATCGCCTTCACCCTTCATTCGAACGGATCGAGTGAAAGAGTTGTCAGTGGACTTGTGGCTGACATTTTTCACTTGAGTGAGCAGCATAAGAAGGTGAAAACTGCCTCAAAGCCTGCACTTTTCGCCAATCGGGGCGATTACCGAACCACTATCCTGAGTATCGGATTGAAACCATGACCAAAACCGCGATTCCGGTCTTCAAGCTTTACGGGGAAAGCCAGCAGTGGCCGACGCCCGATTTGTTGCACTGCGAAACTATTTCCCGGCGCAGTCGGGAATACCAGTGGGAAATCCAGCCCCACCGGCACGCGGACCTGTGTCAGTTGCTGTATGTGCACAAAGGCCAGGCACAACTGGAAATCGAAGGCCAGCGCACCACCCTCAACGAGTCGAGCCTGCAAGTGCTGCCGCCGCTCTGTGTGCATGGCTTTCGTTTTTCTGAAGATGTACAAGGTTATGTCGTGACCCTCTCGGCGCCGCTGGTCAGCCACTTGCAGGCGCAATTGGGCGACACCATCGATGGTTTGCAAACCCTCGGCAGTTACCCGGCAGGCAAGGACAGCGACTACCTGAACAGGCTTTTTGCCCGTTTGCAGGACGAATACGCCGATGATCAACCGGCCCGGGACATGATGCTGCATGCCCTGGTGAGCGTGCTGCTGGTGTGGGTCAGTCGCCAGGCGATCCAGCGCCGCCATCCCCGGGCACCGCGGGGTCGTGAGTATTTCCGCCGCTTCACCCAGCTGGTCGAGCAGCATTACCGTGAGCATCCCAAGATTGAAGACTTGGCCCACAAGCTGGGCATCTCGGTCTCACACTTGAATGGCACGTGTCGGGAGTTGGGCGGGCAACCGGCGTTGCAGATCATGCATGATCGTCAGTTGCTGGAAGCCAAGCGCTTGCTGACCTACACCAGCATGACCATCAATGAGATGTCCGAGGTGCTGGGTTTTTCTGACCCGACCAACTTCTCGCGGCTGTTTCGCCGCCGAGTCGGGTTTTCGCCCAAGGCCTTTCGCGAGCAGTTAAAGGCCGAGCAGCCTACCGGAGTGCGCTGAAACTGCCGCTGCGCGGCACGCATTGATCCTGATGGCAGCTGATGGCGAACGCCGCCGGCTGCATGCGCGTTTGCTCGACGCGATAGGCGGCAGTGCCATACAGCGCCGTCGCCAATGCGCAGAGGGAGAAAATCGTCAGGTATTTGCGGGTTTTAATACTCATGGCACTGCCCTCCGGACCCGATCTACAGGGTGCTGTTTAAAGCATAGGTCAGCTAGGGCAAGTTGCCATGATTGGTTGCCATTCAGCGCGTTTATAGCGCGCTCAGAGCCCGATGTCCCATGCGGGCTCTTCGGGAAACCGCAGCACCAGGAAATCCAGCAGGCTGCGCAGCGCCGAGGGCATGTGCTTGCGCGAGGCATACACCGCATAAATGTTCATCTGCCGCGGCTCAGCTTCTGGTAATAAGCGCACCAGTTCACCACTGCGGATCAAGTCGCCGGCCTGGTAACTGGGGAGCATCGCCACCCCTGCCCCGGCCAGGGTGATACGCAATAACGTGCCGGCCTCGTTGGCCGTGATATTGCCGTGCACCGGCACCGACACGTGTTCGCCCTGTTCTTCGAAATGCCACAGGCTCTTGCCGAAATAAGAGTGGGTCAGGCAATTGTGCCGGGCCAGGTCTTCGACTTTCTGCGGGGCTGGATGCTCGCGCAGATAGGCCGGTGTGGCGCAGACCACCGAGCGGCATACGGTCAAGCGCCGGGCGATCAGGTTCGGGTCCAGGTCATTGCTGGTGCGGATCGCCAGGTCAATGCGCTCATCCACCAGATTCACCGTGCGATCGAGCATCTGCAGGTCGACCGTCACCAACGGATAGCGTTTGACGTACTCGGCAATGGCCGCGCCCAATTGCGCCTGGCCGAACGAGGTGCTGACACTCAGGCGCAGCAAGCCTCGGGGCGCGTCATCGGGCTCACTGACGGCGGCCTGCATATCACCACACAGTTCCAGCAATTGCCGACAGCGCGGCAGGGTTTCGCTGCCGGCGGCGGTGAGGCTGAGCTTGCGTGTGGTGCGGTGCAGCAGCCGCGCGCCGACCCAGTCCTCCAGTTCGGCCAGGTAGCGTGACACCACCGGCCGCGACAGGTCCAGATGATCGGCGGCGGCAGACTGGCTGCCCAGGTCGACCACGGTGACAAACACGCGCATTGCTTGAAGACGATCCATGATTTGCCCGATTTCAGAAACAAACTATGTCCCAGCATCGCATTTTTTGTGGTGTTTTATGCAACTAAGCTCTGTGCATCCCTTACCCATGGCAGGAGCTGCCCGATGTTCTCGACCTTCAAACGCTTGACCCTGGCTACTGCCGCCCTGGCCTTCGCCGCCCACGCCGCCGCCGCAGAGCTGAAACTCGACGTCTACAACCCCGGCGAAGCCGCGATCTTCCCGGTCAGTTCGGTGTTGGTCAGCGGCGCCAAAGACGCGATCCTGGTGGATGCGCAATTCGGCAAGGGTCAAGCCGAGCAACTGGTGCAAAAGATCCGCGCCAGCGGCAAGCACCTGACCACCATCTACATCAGCCATGGCGACCCGGACTACTACTTCGGCCTCGACACGCTCACCAGCGCCTTCCCCGACGCCAAGGTGCTGGCGCCGCAACCGGTGGTCGACCATATCAACGCCACCGTCGCCGGCAAGCTGGAATTCTGGGGTCCGAAAATGGGCGCCGACAAACCCGCCAGGACCATCGTGCCGCAGGCACTGCAAGGCCACAGCCTGTCTCTTGAAGGGCAACAGCTTGAAGTGATCGGCCTCGACGGCCCGCAGCCGGATCGCAGCTTTGTGTGGATTCCGTCGATCAAGGCCGTGGTCGGTGGCGTGGTCGTCGCAGAAAACATCCACCTGTGGATGGCCGATACCCAGGGCGCGCAATCCCATAAAGACTGGCTGGCAACCCTCAAGCGTATTGAAGACTTGAAACCGCAGACGGTGATTCCAGGCCATTACCTAGGCACTCCATCATTGGCCTCGGTGAAATTCACCGCTGACTACATCAAGGCTTTCGACATCGAGACCGCCAAGGCCAAGGATTCTGCCGCCCTGATCGCGGCCATGAAACAGCGTTACCCCACCCTCGCCGACGAGAGCTCGCTGGAACTGAGCGCCAAAGTCGCCAAGGGCGAAATGAAGTGGTGATTGGTTTGAACCCTTAACCCTGTTGGAGAACGTCATGAGCAAGATCGCAATCATTGGGGCCACTGGCCGTGCCGGTAGCCAACTGCTGGAAGAAGCGCTGCGCCGTGGGCATAGCGTCACCGCCATCGCCCGCAACACCGACAAGCTGGGCGTTCGCCCGGGCGTCACGGTCAAGCAGGTCGATGCCCTGGACGCCGACGCCCTGCAACACGCCATCAGTGGCAGCGACGTGGTAATCAGCGCCGCACACTTTGCCACCTTGCCCGCCGGCGCCGTGATCGGCCCGGTGAAAAGGGCCGGGGTCAAACGCCTGCTGGTGGTGGGGGGTGCAGGTTCGCTGCTGCTACCGGACGGCAGCCGCGTCATCGACAGCCCGGGCTTCCCGGCAGAGTACAAGGCCGAAGCCAGTGCCGGGGCTGAATTCCTGGAAGCGCTGCGTCAGGAAAAGGAGTTGGATTGGACGTTCCTGTCGCCTTCTGCCCTGTTCGATGGAACCGGGCGCACCGGTAAGTTCCGTCTGGGCCAGGATGATCTGCTGGTGAGCAGTGACGGTAACAGCTCGATCAGCTTTGCCGACTACGCCATCGCCATGATTGATGAGGTTGAAACACCTAGACACTCGCGTCAGCGCTTCACCGTCGGTTACTGATACAACGGGTTAAAAATGTGGGAGGGGGCTTGCCCCGATAGCAGTGGATCAGGCAGATTATTTGCGACTGACACACCGCTATCGGGGCATGGGTATCTAGACAACTTCTGGTACGCCGCCGGCCCATGTGGGAGGGGGCTTGCTCCCGATTGCGGCCTCACACCCGACCAGGATGTTCGGTTGGATCGAGTACATATCCATTGTTTAGGTGACGACCGCTATTGGTTCCGCCCTTACGGCGGCCGTTACCTAAGCAACGGATATGTACTCGCCCCAACAACCCAACAACCCGGTCACATCGTCGACGTGGCGCCGTCGCGCAACAACCTGGGCCGACTCCAAATATCTGGCGTTCAGACTAAATTTTAACTATTTAAAATCAGTAGCTTACTTGAAGTTTGATAAGAGGGGGCTTGCCCCTCCCACATTTGGACCTTCAGTGCTGTGACTGCTGTGCCTGGCTCACTAGCCAGTCCATCAGGGCCAACAAGCCAGCAGAAGGCACTTTCCCCGGGGGATACACCAGGTAATAGCCCATCCCCGTAGGCACCCGCAATTCGAACGGCATCGCCAGGCGCCCGGCCTTCAAGTCCTCGCCTATCAACGCACGATCACCGATCGCCACGCCTGAACCTTGTGATGCCACCGTCATCGCCAGGTCCAAAGTTTCGAAATGAGGCCCCTGGCTCAGGTGACTCAAGTGCGTACCCGCCGCCTTCAACCACAACGCCCAATCGCGCTCGTCCCGCGTGGGATGCAACAGCACTTGTTGCTGCAGATCAACCGGGGTGTGCAAGCCTGCCAGCAGCGTCGGCGCACACACCGGGGTCAGTTGTTCGTCGAACAAATGCCGTGCCTCGGCGGCCTGCTCGGCGATGGGTGCGTAGATCACCGCCGCGTCGAATCGCTCGCGATGAAAGTCCACGGTATAGGCCACTGTGGTGGTGAGTTCCACCGGCACGTCCGGGCGCTCCTTTTGCCATTGCAACACGCGCGGCAGCAGCCAGCGTATGACGCAGGTGGGCGCCTTGAGTTGCAGGACCTCGCGGCGCCCGCCGATTTGCTCCACCGCCTCGTTGATCAAGCCGAACACCTGCTGTACCCGCAACGCCCACTCGCGCCCCTCCTCGGTCAGGCTCAAGCCCCGAGCCTGGCGCAGGAACAAGGCATAGCCCAACTGGCTTTCCAACCCGGCAATCTGCCGGCTCACCGCCCCCTGGGTAATGTGCAGTTGTTCGGCGGCACGGGTGAAGTTGCAACACTGGGAAGTGACCCAGAAGGAGTGCAACGCGGGCAATGGTGGAAGGCGTTTCATCGCGGTTCAGCCATGACGTGAGGACATGGCAAGTATGACTTTTTATCGATTGTTGCCGCTACCGGCCTGCCGCTCCAATAGCGTCTCGAATCCATCACAAGAGCGACCTCTATGGCGACCTGCGGCGAAGTATTGGTCAACCTCCTGGAAAGCTACGGCGTGGACCAGGTGTTCGGCATCCCCGGCGTACACACCGTGGAGCTGTACCGTGGCCTGGCGCGTTCCAGTATCCGTCACATCACCCCGCGCCACGAACAGGGCGCCGGTTTCATGGCCGACGGTTATGCGCGCACCAGTGGCAAGCCCGGCGTGTGCTTCATCATCACGGGCCCCGGCATGACCAATATCACCACGGCCATGGGGCAGGCCTATGCCGACTCGATCCCGATGCTGGTGATTTCCAGTGTGCAGGCGCGCAGCCAACTGGGGGGCGGGCGCGGCAAGTTGCATGAGCTGCCCAGCCAGAGCGCGCTGGTGGCAGGCGTGGCGGCCTTCTCCCATACCCTGATGTCGGCGGCAGAATTGCCTGGCGTGCTGGCGCGGGCGTTTGCGCTGTTCCAGGCCGGTCGGCCGCGCCCGGTGCATATCGAGATCCCTTTGGATGTGTTGGTGGAGAACGCCGATGCCCTGCTGGGCAGTGCACCGGTCAACGTGGCCCGCGCCGGCGCGGCACCGGCGACGGTCAGGCAGATGAGCCGCTTGCTCGCCGCCGCCAAGCGCCCGCTGATCCTGGCCGGTGGCGGTGCTATCGATGCAGCGCCAGAAATGACCCGCCTGGCCGAAACCCTCGGCGCCCCCATGGCCCTGACTATCAATGCCAAAGGCCTGCTGCCTGCCGCACATCCTTTGTTGCTCGGCTCGACCCAAAGCCTGGCGGCCACCCGCGCCCTGGTCGCCGAGGCCGATGTGGTGCTGGCCATCGGCACGGAACTGGCGGAGACCGACTATGACGTGACCTTCGCCGGCGGTTTCGAGATTCCCGGCGCGTTGCTGCGCATCGATATCGACCCGGACCAGACCGTACGCAACTACCCACCCCAGGTGGCGCTGGTGGCCGACGCGACAATCGCCGCCGAGGCCTTGCTCACCGAGCTGAACCGCCAGCCACTGCCACCGCGCCACGCCGAGTGGGGCGCAGCACGCGTAGCCCGTTTGTGGGCCGAACTGGCGCCCACCTGGGATGCCGCCACCCGCGCACAAACACTGTTACTCCACACCATCCTGGAAGCACTGCCCGGCGCCGTGCTGGTAGGCGACTCCACCCAGCCGGTGTACAGCGCCAACCTGACCCTGAACCTCGACCACCCACGCCGCTGGTTCAACTCCTCCACCGGCTACGGCACCCTCGGCTACGCCCTGCCCGCAGCTATCGGTGCCTGGCTGGGGCACGGCGACGGGCAACCGGTGGTGTGCCTGATCGGCGATGGCGGCCTGCAATTCACCCTGCCGGAACTGGCCAGCGCCGTGGAAGCCCGCATACCGGTGATCGTGCTGTTGTGGAATAACCAGGGTTATGAAGAGATCAAGAAGTACATGCTCAACCGCGCCATCGAGCCGGTGGGCGTGGACATCTACACCCCGGATTTCATCGGCATCGCCAAGGCAATGGGGTGCGCGGCAGAAAGCATCGATGGCATCGAACAACTGCGTGCGGCATTGCGTGCGGCTGCTGAGCGCCCGGGGCCGACGCTGATTGAAATCGATCAGGGGCGGTGGCAGCAGGCGAACATTTGAGCCGTGGATCACGCCAACCACCCTGTCGATTCTGACAGTAGACGCACGAGTACGACGCCGTAATATTCAAGCCATGCACAACGTTGATGCACAAGGAGGCTGCATGGCTAAGGCATCGATATTTTCCGGCAACCTGGTAGTGATTGGCTTTGGCTCGATCGCCAGGGCCACACTGCCGCTGTTGCTGCAGCAGGACACGCTGATCCTGCGCACCATCACCGTGATCGCGCCCGTACTTGACCAGACATCATGGTTCGAAGCCCACGGCATCACCTTTATCAAGGCGCACTTGGACGAGGACAACTACGAAGCCTTGCTGGATCGGTATATCGACCCCGGCGACTTCCTGCTCAATTTATCCGTGGACGTCAGTTCCATCGCCCTGATGACCTATGCCGCCAATGCCGGTGTGTTGTACCTCGACACCTGTATCGAACCCTGGGCCGGTGGTTACACCGACCCGACGCTGTCGAGCGAGCAACGCACCAACTACGCCTTGCGCCAGCAAATGCTCAAGTTGCGCAAGAAACTCGGCAAGGGGCCCACGGCGGTGGTGGCCCATGGCGCCAACCCCGGGCTGATCTCACACTTGCTCAAGGCGGGGCTCATGGGGCTGGCAGACGAACTGAAGCACCCAGTACCCGTCGCCAACGCTCACGTGGAATGGGCACGGCTGTCGATGCAAATGGGGGTCAAGGTGATTCATATCGCCGAGCACGACACGCAACGCTCCACCCAGCCCAAACAAACCGGAGAGTTCGTCAATACCTGGTCGGTCGACGGTTTTATCAGCGAAGGCGGACAGCCGGCAGAGTTGGCGTGGGGGACCCATGAGAGACACTGGCCGCCAAATGCGCGACGTCATCGTAATGGTGAAAAAAATGCTATTTTTCTGGATCGCCCCAGCGCGACGGTGCCGGTCAAGACCTGGACACCTGTAGAGGGTAGCTGCCTGGGCCTGTTGATTACCCACCATGAAACCTGTTCATTGGCCGATTGCCTGACGCTGCGCGAAAACGGCCATGTGATATATCGGCCCACGCTGCACTACGCCTACCGCTGTTGCGACGACGCATTATTGTCGATCCACGAATTGATCGGCAACAACTGGCAGCATCCGCGCAGCAAACGGGTAATGGGTCATGAAGTGGCCGACGGCGGCATTGATGCGCTCGGAGTATTGCTCATGGGGCATGCATTGAATGCCTATTGGTTTGGCTCAATGCTGTCGGTTGACCAGGCGCGGGCCCTGCTGCCGTTCAATACGGCCACCAGCCTGCAAGTCGTCGCGGGGGTGTTCGCGGGAATGGTCTGGGCGGTGCGCAACCCCGACCGGGGCATTGTCGAAGCCGAGGATATGGACCATACGCATGTCCTCGACGCGGCGTACCCGTACCTGGGCCTCGTGCTTGCCCGGCAGACCGACTGGCGGCCGGCCATTAAGCCCCTGCCGGAACAACGCGACGACATTGAATACCCGTGGCAATTTGCACAGTTCACAGAGGCATGAATCGTTTTTTTCAATAGCCCCTGCAACTTTCTGATTTGCCCTGCTTCCCCATCCGTGGCCTGATTCGCCCTTGTTCACTCAAGGCAGGCCCATGGAAAACGTTCAGGCAAAACCCACCACCGCCGTCTGGCTGATGATCAGCGTGGTGCTGGTCGCCCTTAACCTGCGCCCGTCGATGGCAGCCGTGGGGCCGTTATTGTCGTCGATCCGCTTGGATGTGCCGTTGAGTTTCAGCAGCGCAGCCTTACTGACCATGTTGCCAGTCATGGCCATGGGCCTGGCAATGTTCTTTGGCATGGGCCTGGCCAAGCGCCTGGGCGAGCATCGCAGCATTGTGCTGTCGCTGCTGGTGATTGGGCTGGCAACCTTGTCGCGGTTGTTCCTGAATTCGGCATTGGAGTTGATCGTCAGCGCCATCGCAGCGGGTGTCGGCATTGCGCTGATCCAGGCGTTGATGCCGGCGCTGATCAAGTCGCGGTTCAACGCTAATGTCTCATTGTTCATGGGCCTGTACGTCACCGCAATCATGGGTGGCGCCGCACTGGCCGCCTCGTTCTCACCGTTTGTACAAGTGCAGACCGGCAGTTGGCGCATCGGCCTGGCAATCTGGGCAGCGCTGGCGTTGCTGGCCCTGGTGTTCTGGCATGCCCAGCGCGCAGTCTTGCCGGCGTTACCCCAAGCCGGTTCAGGCGCGCAGGCCTCCTTTTTTGGCAATCGCCGCGCCTGGTTGCTGGCGATTTTTTTCGGCCTCGGCACGGCGTCCTACACCTGTGTGTTGGCGTGGCTGGCGCCGTATTACGTCGAACAGGGCTGGAGCGAACAGAATGCGGGCTTGTTGCTGGGTTTCTTGACCGCGATGGAAGTGATCTCGGGCCTGGTCACCCCGGCCATCGCCAACCGCCGCCAGGATAAACGCGCGGTAGTCGCGGTGCTGCTGGTGCTGATCATCCTGGGGTTCTGCGGCCTTATCCTGAGCCCCGGACATTGGAGCCTGCTGTGGCCATGCCTGCTCGGCCTGGGTATAGGCGGCCTGTTTCCAATGAGCCTGATCCTGTCTCTAGACCACCTCGACAACCCCCGACGCGCCGGTAGCCTTACCGCGTTTGTACAAGGCATTGGCTACCTGATCGCCGGCCTGTCGCCACTGATCGCCGGCATGATCCGCGACCAGTTGGGCAGTTTTGAATGGGCCTGGTGGTCGTTGACGGCTGTGGTCGTGGTGATGCTGCTGATCGTCATCCGCTTCGATCCGAAGCATTACGCGCGACATATCCGCTGACGTCGTATTGCAAACATTATTTGTCCCACACATAACATTGAAGAGTCCTACAGAGCTTTCTATTGGTACGAGCGTTCCGTTAACATTTTGCCCAGTCTTGTACTGAGTTCGGTACAAAGGGTTTACGGACGAAACCGATGCTAAACAGTAACTTGCTCAGAAAACTCGACATGCAGGACCTGATGGTGTTTATCGCGGTCTACGACCAGAGCAGCGTTACCGATGTATCCGAGACGCTGTTCGTCAGCCAGTCCACCGTGAGCTATAGCCTGAAGAAGCTGCGTACCAGCTTTGAGGATGAGCTGTTTATCAACACGCGGGCGGGCATGCGTCCCACGTACAAGGCCACCACCATGTACGGGCATGTGCAGAAGATCCTGGAAAGCATCAACCTGTGTCACGCTGGTGGCCAGGCTTTCGACCCGACCCAACAGGCGGTGACCTTCAATGTATGCGCCCCGGAATATTTCGAACAACTGATCCTGCCGCGCCTGCTCAAGCACTTCGACCGCGCCGACCTGCCGGTGATCGTCAATGTGCAAAAACTGGAAGCCGATATTCCCGCCGATGATCTGCGTGAAGGTCGCCTCGACCTGGTGATCTGTTTCGGTCCGCACTTTCACCGCGCGCATAAAGACTTCAAGACACAGATGCTGCTCGAAGACGACCTGGTCTGCGTATTTGACCAACGCTCGGCGCCACGGGAGCCGGCGTTCAGCCTGCAATCCTACGTTGAGCGACGTCACATATTTCCCACGCCGTGGACCTCCGACACCAACATGATCGACGGCTGGCTCGCCCGCCAGGCCCGCAAGCGCCAGGTGATCGCGCGGGCCAACAGCTACAGCGCGGCGTTAAAGATGATTGCCGGCACTGACTTCATCCTCACCCTGCCCCGCCGCGTGCAAAAATTGCTGGCACCGGCGCCGGCGTTCGGTGTGTGCGAAGCCCCGAATGGCTTGCCGGGTTTCACTCTGGATATGCAATGGAATGAAACCAGTGGGCAGGACAGGGCCAATACCTGGTTTCGTGAACAAGTGGTGAGGGTGTGTGAGGAACAGAGCCTTTTGTAGGCGCGAGGGGGGACGCCTAGTTCTTGCTCGCGAAACACTCAAGCACTGCGTGCTGAACCAGGCTACCCGCGTTATCGCTGACGCTCTTCGCGAGCAGGCTCGCTCCTACATTGCACCTGCAAGCCCTCGGTCACTCATGAATGCTTCAAGCCGCGAGCGCATCCAGCGCTCCGCCGGGTCAGTGTCGACATGACTGAGCCAGACCATCGACAAGTCCAGTGTCGGGGTCTGGAACGGAAACGGCTCGCAGAACAGGTTCCCGCTGGCGGCCATAGCCTGGGCAGTGTAGTCCGGCAGGCTGGCGATCATGTCAGTGCCGGCGAGCAACGCCGGCAGCGAGCTGTATTGCGGCACCGAGAGCACCACATGACGCTTGCGACCCACCTCCGCCAGCCACTCATCGGCAAACCCGGCCACGTTGGCAGTGTGGGACACCAGCACATGGGGCCGTGCGCAATATTCGTCGAGAGTCAGCGGCGTATCCGAGGCATCGGCGCGCAGCAGGCACGGGCGGATATGCCGCAACAGCTTACGCTTGGCGTTTGCCGGCAGGCCGCGGGTCTGGGTGATGCCGACGGTGATATCGCCGGAAGCCAGCAGGTCGGGAATACGCCAGTAATCCACATGCTGTACCACAAACACTACCTGGGGTGCTTCCTGGCGCAAGGCTCGCAGCAACGGCGGCAGCAGGCCGAACTCAACGTCGTCGGACAGGCCGATGCGAAAGGTCATGGTGCTGATGGACGGATCAAAGTCGTGGGTCAGGCTCAGGGCCGATGACAGCGAATCCAGGGCCGGCGACAGGTGCTGGATAATTTCCTCGGCGCGGGCCGTGGGCTCCATGCGATGGCCGACGCGAATAAACAGCGGGTCATTGAACAGGGTGCGCAAGCGATTGAGGGCCGAACTGATAGTCGGCTGGCCAAGAAACAGCTTCTCGGCCACCCGCGTCACATTGCGCTCGAGCATCAGCGCTTCGAAGACCACCATCAGGTTGATATCGGCCTTGCGTAATTCATTGCGATTCATCGGCGCCTGCCCCTTTCCCCAAGACAAGCCGCAGTTTAGAAAGGCAGCGGGGCTGCGTCTATGTGCGCACTGTTCATCCGCAGGCTTTGAGACTATAAATCAGCTCTTGAAGGTCACAGGTACACCGCCGTGCTGGTCATTTTCGCCTTAAGCATCCTGCTCAGCGGGGTTTTGCTCTGGGCCATCAAATTCATCGTCCACCCCACCGCCAGGACTTTGCTGCGCGTTTTTGTCGGTTTATGCCTGGCGGCGGTGGTGGCTTACCTGGTGCTGGCTTCCGGGTTTCCGACCTCGCTGCTGGTGTGAAGGGCCTCCTGGCCCTGGCGCAGGCGTAATGCCGACAATGCGACCACTAGGCCGCCAAAGCGGGTGCGGTTCTCGACGCAGGCATTGGGGGATGTGGGTAATGTCTCTGAAGGTGTTGCGAAATTCGGTCGTCGCTCTCTTCCAGGCGAGGCTGCTCTTATCAAGCTTCAAGTAAGCTACTGATTTTAAATATTTAAAATTTAGTCTTAATGCCGGATATTTTGGAGGCGGCCCAGGTTCTGCGCGACGGCACCACGTCGACGATGTGACCGGGTTGTTGGGTTGTTAGGGCGAGTACATATCCGTTGCTTAGGTAACGGCCACTTATGGTTCCGCTTTTACAGCGGCTCACTTTTGAAAAGCGCAGAAATAAGCAAAACGCTCTTGCCCCACCAATCGGCACCTCGCCCAGGCTCGGTGTGCCCGTAATCCGACATTGATTTGCGGCCAGCGTGGTTTAACGGGGCGCCTAAGATCAAAAGCACAGCGAGGCGGCCTTATAGCCGACCTGATCGTTGAAGCGTGCGCGTACAACTGTGGGAGCGGGCTTGCCCGCGAAGGTCGTTAACGATGACGCGGGAAAGCAGAAAGAACGCGGCGTTCTCAGGTTTTTCGCGAGCAAGCTCGCTCCTACAGAAAAGCAAAAGCGCCGCCAGCGTATCTGCGATGCGCAGCGAGTCGCTCTTGATCTTGATCTCAGGCGCCCCGTTAAACCACGCTGGCCGAACGCAGGCTTGAAGCCGCGGGTAACCCGGCAGGACGCCGGGTGGCCGTTACCTAAACAACGGATATGTACCCAGGACGAAAACCAACATCCTCGGCTATCAGGCCGCCACTGGAGCAAGCTCCCTAGTTTGCTGCGCGACAGCGTCACATCGAAGATGTGGTGGCACTCCCACAAATCAACTGAATCGATTTACTGTTAAATCTGACAGTAGATTTTCACTGACATTAGTATTATTCATTAATCACGAAAAAGGCTGTTAAATACTACTGACACTGATGAGAACTCCATCATGACGACTATCGAAAAACGCGCAACTACAGGTCGCTTAGAAGCCGATATCGAAGGTGACACTGAACGGTGGGTGGCTGACTCAGTTATCTATGAGGCCGACACGAACTCTTTTGTAGTAGGTGGTCCAGAAGGAGGATTCATGTTCAAAGGTTTGTATTTTACATTCCCCACAAATATCTCTATTGGCGAGCATGCAATCAATAGAGATACCAGAGTCGGCGCGTGGTTCAATCCCGGGAGGGCAAACAGCTGGCATGCCGATGAAAAAGGAGGAACGGTGAATGTGTTATCAGTTTCCTCGAACGAAGCTTCTATCAAAATATCTTTCAATTTTGTTGCAGTTAACCCGGCAAACAACCAAGAACGTAAGAAAATAGATGGCGAGGGCGAGTTCGAGGGACACTCCCTTAAAAGCGACGTAAAATATAAAAAATAATAATTATTTGCCACCCGCATAAATAAAGCGTTTATCTTCAACTTCGAGGAAAACGAAATATAAATATACCCCTTGCATCGGTCATATATGAGAGCGAAGGCACTTTGACGCCCCCCCCCCACACCTACAACGTCGCTCTCAATTTTTTTGACTGGATGGGTACTCAGGGTTTCAGCGGACGCTCCTGGTCCCGCTCGGAAAGCTCAGTCCCATCATCGGGATGCTTCCAGGTCTGCGGTTTTTCCTCCTCCTGTCGCCGGGGTTGTTCGCGCTCCGACTCATTCTGCCGTTTCTGTTCGTCAGCCATTACCACCTCCCATCCGTAAGAATTGGACACAGGCTCAAGTATAGAACAAGGCAGGTCTTTTGACGGAGGCACTGATTGATAGCCAGCGCGCATCAATCCATCCAAATTTGTCACTTATCATTTCTAAATGTGTCAGCCACTATCCCAAGTCTTAAGCGAAACAAGCACTTTAAAAAGAACGCTGGAGACACAAAACCATGACTAGCCCTTCCCGGCCCGACGCTGCCAGTTCGAAAGTGGGCGCGGTATTGCGCGTTACTTCGGGCAACTTCCTCGAACAGTTCGACTTCTTCCTATTCGGTTTCTACGCCACCTATATCGCTGCCGCGTTCTTCCCGGCGGCTAATGAGTTTGCGTCATTAATGATGACCTTTGCCGTGTTCGGCGCGGGTTTCCTGATGCGTCCCCTGGGCGCAATCATCCTGGGGGCCTACATTGATGATGTGGGTCGTCGTAAGGGCCTGATTGTGACCTTGGCGATCATGGCCAGCGGCACCCTGCTGATCGTGCTGGTGCCGGGTTATCAAACCATCGGCCTGTGGGCCCCGGCGCTGGTGCTGGTGGGCCGCCTGCTGCAAGGCTTCTCCGCCGGTGCGGAATTGGGCGGTGTGTCGGTTTACCTTTCCGAAATGGCCACGCCGGGCCGCAAAGGCTTCTACACCAGCTGGCAGTCGGGCAGCCAACAGATCTCCATCGTGGTGGCCGCCGCGCTGGGCTACGGCCTGAACGTGTGGATGGAGCCGGCGGTAGTAGCCGATTGGGGCTGGCGCATTCCGTTTGCCCTCGGCTGCGTGATCATCCCGTTCATCTTCGTGCTGCGCCGCAACCTGCAGGAAACTGAAGAGTTCGCCAACCGCAAGCATCGCCCAACCATGCGCGAAGTGCTGGCGACCCTGGCCTCGAACTGGACCATGGTGATTGGCGGCATGCTGATGGTGGCCATGACCACTACGGCGTTCTACCTGATCACGGTGTACGCGCCGACCTTCGGCAAGACCGTTCTGCACCTGAGCACCTCCGATGCCCTGCTGGTGACGCTATTGGTGGCTGTGTCGAACTTTGTCTGGCTACCGATCGGGGGCACCCTGAGCGACCGCTTCGGCCGCAAGCCAGTACTGGTGGCGATGACCGCACTGACCTTGATCACCGCCTACCCGGCATTGTCGTACGTGGTCAATGCACCGAGCTTTGTGCACATGCTCGAAACCCTGTTGTGGTTCTCGTTCCTGTACGGCATGTACAACGGCGCCATGATCCCTGCGCTGACCGAAATCATGCCAGTGGAAGTGCGCGTGGCGGGCTTCTCCCTGGCCTATAGCCTGGCAACGGCGATCTTCGGTGGGTTCACGCCGGCGATTTCCACCTGGTTCATTCACATCACCGAAGACAAGGCATCGCCGGCTTACTGGATGATGTTCGCTGCGCTCTGCGCCCTGTGCTCCACCCTGGCGTTGTATCGCCGCGCCAATACCCGTGGTCAAGTCATGCAGGAGGCTGTGCAATGAAGCTTTTCAATACCCTGGCCGCACTGGCCCTCGGTACCCTGGCGCTGGCGGCCCAGGCCGAAGAACTCAAGGTAATGACCTCTGGTGGCTTCACCGCTGCCTACAAGTTGCTCGGCCCGCAATACGCCAAGCAAAGCGGTGACACCCTCGACACCATCCTCGGCCCCTCCATGGGCAAGTCGCCGGAAGCGATTCCCAACCGCCTGGCCCGTGGCGAACATGCCGATGTGGTGATCATGGTCGGCTACGCACTGGACGAGCTGATCAAACAGGGCAAGGTCGACCCCGCATCCCGCGTGGAACTGGCGGATTCGCGGATTGGGCTGGTGGTGAAAGAAGGCGCGGCGAAACCTGCAATCAATACCGATGCCGAACTCAAGGCCGTGCTGAGCAAGGCTAAATCCGTGGCGTATTCGGACAGTGCCAGCGGTGTCTATGTCGAGAAGGAGCTGTTCAAGAAACTCGGTATGCCGGCCAAAGGCACCATGATCGAACGCGTGCCGGTGGGCGAGCAGGTAGCCAAGGGTGACTACGAAGTCGGCTTGCAACAGGTGGCTGAATTGTTGCCGGTCAAGGGTGTGACGTTTGTCGGCAAGATCCCGGAAAACGTGCAGTCGGTGACACGCTTTGCGGCGGGCATTCCGGTCAACGCCGAACACCCCGAAGAGGCCAAGGCGCTGCTGCAGTTCATGGCCTCGCCGCAAGCTCAACCGGTGGTGCAATCCACCGGCCTGGACTCGGTGTCACGCTGACCGAAACGGCATCTCCCGCACCAATCGCTCCAACTCCAGCGCCGCTGGCGGCAATGTCCGCCCGCGGCGCTTGATCAAGCCTACGTTGCGCATCACCTGCGGCTCTACCAAGGGCACACTCACCAGAATCGGGTGCTCGCACGCCGGCATCGCAATCGACGGCACCATCGCCACGCCCAACCCCGCCTCTACCAGCCCGATCATCGTGGTCACGTGGTGAGTCTCGCAGATACTCGGCTTTTTCACGCGCACGCCACGCAGGGCCTGGTCGAGCAGGAAACGGTTGCCCGAGGTTTTGTCCACGGTGATGTAGTCGTGTTCGTAGGCTTCGGTCCACGTCACGCTCTCACGTGCGGCCAGCGGATGGTCACGACGACAGGCGAGCACATAACGCTCCTGCAGCAATAGTTCGAACTCCACTTCATCGGCCAGACTGCCGCTGAAACTCACGCCAAAGTCCGCCTCGCCACTGGCCACCGCATTGCTCACCTCACCAGCACTGGCATCCAGCACCCGCAGGCGAATCTTCGGATACAGCTTGTGGAATTCGGAGATCACGTGGGGCATGAAGTAATAGGCGGTGGATGGCACACAGGCGATGGTGACGTTGCCCATGCGCGTCGACGCGACGTTACTGATGCCCATCAGGGCGATGTCCAGGTCATCGAGCATGCGCTCCACCTGGGGCAAGAATGCACGACCGACCATGGTCAGGCTGACCCGGCGCGTGGTGCGCTCGAACAGCTTTACATCAAGGGCAGATTCAAGCTTCTCGATACGCCGGCTGAGGGCCGGCTGCGAGATACGGATGGCCTCTGCGGCGCCACGGAAACTGCCCTTGTCTACCACGGCGCGGAAGGCTTGGAGGTCGTTGAGGTCGAAGTTGATGATCACGGGAGACAGGCCAAAGTGGTCGGGATGGCGAGCATTATCGTATGGGAGCCGATGGGATGCCATGCGAGCCGGAGCCGGTTTGCCGAGATAACCCTGTTACAGATATCAAGTCATACATTTCAGCAGCTTATCGGCCACCTACGGCCACGCGGTCGCCAAAACGAGTCAATACTTGCGGCCTGACCCACACAAATGGAGACGCAGCCACTTATGCAAACCTACCCCTTCTGGATGGACGGCGAGGCGCCGGATATCGGCATTGATCAACTGCTTCTTGCATCGCGCCAATGGTCAAGTAGGATTGAATCCTACTCACCTCTGGCGGACATCCCAATGCGCTCAACCCAGCAAATGAGCATCACCTTGCCCCTTGAAATGGCGGCCCTGGTCAAAGCCAAGGTAGCTGCCGGCGAATATGCCAGCGAAAGCGAAGTGATTCGCGACGGATTGCGGGTGCTGCTGGCACGTGACCGTGCCATGGAAGATTGGCTGAGGGACGAAGTCATCCCGGCAGCGACCGCTCTTGAGGCACAGCCTGCGCGCGGGTTATCCGCAGAACAGGTTCGCGAGCATATGGCAGCCAGACGTCAGCGCAAAGGCACCGGGAACGCGTGAGCTACTCGGTAGTTTTTTCGCCTGAAGTCCTGGCGCAACTCGATGCCCTTGAAGACTACATCAGCGATGTCGGCTCCCCCTCGATAGCGGCGCGATTTATCGACAACCTCGTCAACTACTGTGAAAGCCTTGGCCTGTTCCCCTTGCGTGGCGCGCGCCGTGACGACCTGCTTACCGGCTTGCGCATCACGCACTATCGTCGCAGCACCATCATCGCGTTCAGGGTGAGGCCTGAATGCGAAACGGTGTCGATAGTGGGTGTGTTTTATGGCGGGCAAGACTACACGGCATTGTTGTAGGATGAAGGAAGCGAGCGCCCACTGACGGATGAGAAGCCTGCTGAAAACTGATCGGCAGGCTTTTAGCGCTTAATCGCCTGATAACTTCTCCCAAGCCGCTGGCGCACTGAAAAACGCCTGCGCATTACTGTCCAGCGTCTCCAGGTGATACCCCCCCTCCTGCACGATCAAGCACGGCAACCCCAGCCCTCGAATGCACTGCCCCAGCCGCGCAAAGCCTTCCCGCGTCACCGCGACCTTGCTTTGCGGGTCCAGCTCATAAATATCGAAACCCAGTGACAACACCAGCACATCCGCCGAGAAGTCCTTCACCGCTGTCAGGGCCAGTTCCAGCTTTTCGAAAAACAGCGCTTCGCTGGCACCATGGGGCATGGGCAGGTTGAGGTTGAATCCTAAGCCTGCGCCATCGCCTTTTTCCTCGGCAAAGCCGGCCACCCCTGGATAGAAGTTAGTCGGATCGCCATGGATAGACACGTAGAGCACGTCATCGCGCTGGTAGAAAATCTCCTGGATGCCTTGGCCGTGGTGCATGTCGGTGTCGAGCACCGCGACGCGCTGGAAGCCCTGACGCAACGCTTGCGCAGCCACCGCCGCGTTATTGATGTAACAGAAGCCGCCTGCCGCATCGAAGCGGGCGTGATGGCCCGGTGGGCGGCACAAGGCGTAGGCGGCAGGTGCGCCATCGAGGATGGCCTGGGCAGCGGCAACCGCGCTCTGGGCTGACCAATAAGCCGAGCGCCAGGTCAGCTCACCGACCGGGCAACTGCCATCGGCCAGGTAACGTGCCGCCTGGGCAAGAATGCCGCGCAGGGCGTTGGGCTCGCGTACGAAGATGTTGGACATGACTTCGTCGCCCCAGTCTTCGGGGATTTCCTTCCAGCGCTGGTGAGCCTCCTGGAGAAAATCCAGGTATGCCGCGCCGTGTACGGCGAGCAGCGGCGCCATGCCGTAGTCGACCGGTTGCTGGATATTAAAGCCCAGGGTTTGCGCGGCCAGCAGCAAATTGCGCGCACGCTCGGGGACCTCCTGTGGCGTGCGCATCTGGCCACGAGAGTAGTAGCTGCGTGGGTAATGCAGCAGTTGTTCGGGGTGAAAGAATGTACGCATAAGAATATTCCTTACTGAACCCGGCCGGCGCGTTTCAACACGGCGTTGAGCAATACATCAGTGCCCTGGCGCACGTCTTCAGGCAACACGTCTTCGGCTTCGTTGTGGCTCAGGCCACCGACGCAGGGGATGAAGATCATCGCAGTCGGGCAATAGCGCGCCAGGTGAATGGCGTCGTGGCCGGCGCCGCTGACAATGCTCTGCTGGCTGTAACCCAAGGCGTCCACCGACGCTTGCACACAGGCCACGCACTCAGCATCGAACGGCGTGGCCGGGCTGATCCAGTGCGGTGTGATGGTTACGCTCAGGCCACGGTTGTCGGCTATCGCCTGCAGGCGTGCGCGCACTTGCTGCTCCATGGCGTCGATAGCGGCGTCGCGGTGATGGCGCAGATCCACAGTGAAGTCGAGCACACCAGGAATGGTGTTGCGCGACGACTTGACGATGTTCAGCTCACCCACGGTGGTCAGGCCTTGCGGGGCAAAATCGGCAGCGAGGTTTTCCAGGGCCTGGATCATTTTTGCGGCGCCGTACAACGCGTCTTTGCGCAACGCCATCGGCGTGGTGCCCGCATGGGCTGCCATGCCTTCGACCCGTACATCGAGCCAACGAATCGCCTGGCCGCCGGTCACCACGCCGATGGTTTTGGCGTTGTCTTCCAGGATCGGGCCTTGCTCGATATGTGCTTCGAAATAGGCGTCCACCGCCCCACCCAATGCACGCTCACCGTTATAGCCGGTGGCGCGCAACGCCTCGTCCACGCTGACGCCATCACCGTCGGTGGTCGCCAGCGCCTTGTCCAGCGCGAGGGCGCCGGTGAAGACCGCCGAGCCCAGCATCGCCGGGGTGAAACGCGCACCCTCTTCGTTGGTCCACACCGCAATTTCCAGGGGCTTGCGCGTCTGGATGCCGTGGTCGTCGAGGCTGCGAATCACCTCCAGGCCAGCCAATACGCCGTATACGCCATCGAAGCGCCCGCCTTCGGGCTGGGTATCGAGATGGCTGCCGATCATTACCGGGGCGGCGCCATTGTCGGTACCCGCGCGACGGGCGAACAGGTTGCCGATGGCATCCACGCTCAACGTCAGGCCAGCGGCTTTACACCAGTGACTGAACAGCTCGCGACCGGCCTTGTCTTCGGCGCTCAACGCCAGGCGGCAGCTGCCGCCGCGTGCGGTAGCGCCGATCTCGGCCATGGCCATCAGGCTGGCCCACAGGCGCTCGCCATTAATCTTCAACATTGCTGACTTCCTCAACTGTGTGCCATTTCCAGGCGGTGGGCCGTAGCATGGCGGCGGGACAAGGCCAGCACGCACACCAACGAGACCGCCGCGATCACGCTGTAAAACACTGCCATCGGCCACCATTGACCTTGGTACTGATGGGCCAGCCAGGTGCCGATCAACGGTGTCAGGCCACCGGCCAACGCACCGCATACCTGATAAGCCAGGGAGATCGCGGTGTAGCGCACGCGCGTTTCAAACAAGCCGCTGACAAAACCTGCAATGACGGCGTAGAACGACGCCATGCACACCACCGCCAGGGCAATGCCGAGGATGATCAAAAGCGCCTGGCCGCTGCTGACCAATACGAACATCGGGTACGGCGAGGCCATTGCCAGCACGCACATGGCGCACAGAAACCGCGTAGCGCCGACCTTCTCCGCCACCCAGGCGGCCAGTGGCTGAACGCAGAATTGAATAATGGCGACGAAGAACAGGCATTCCAGAATCAGCGAGCGCGGCAGGTTCAGTTGCTGAGTGCTGTAGGCAATCATGAAGGTGTTGGTGAAATACACGCCGGCAATCCCCAACGTGTTGGCGCCAATGCACAACAACAGTGGGCGCCAAGCGGTTTTCAGCACTTCCAGCACGGGGGCTTGGTCCTTCTTGATCGCCCGCGCTTTTTCCGCCAGGGCTTTGTCTTCGAGGAACTCCGGCGACTCGTTCACACCCAAGCGAATCGCCAGGCCAACGACCAACAACAAGGCACTGGCTAGAAAGGGCAGGCGCCAGCCCCAACTGAGCAGGTCTTCTTCGGGCAAACGGGTCACCGCACTGAACGCCAGCAGGGAAAGGATCAAACCCGCCGGGCTACCCAACTGCGCGAAGGACGCAAAGAAATTACGCCGCCCCTTTGGCGCATGCTCGCCAGCCATCAACACCGCCCCGCCCCACTCGCCACCGACCGCAATGCCCTGCACTACCCGCAGCAGTATCAGCAGCACCGGCGCGGCAGCACCGATCTGTGCGTAGGTCGGCAACAGGCCAATGCACACCGTGACCACGCCCATCATGACCAGGGTAATCACCAGGGATTTCTTGCGGCCGATACGGTCACCGATATGGCCGAACACGATGCCGCCCAATGGCCGGGCGAAAAAGCCTACGGCGAAAGTGCCGAACGCAGCCATGGTGCTGAACAGCTTATCGTCGGATGGGAAAAACAGCTGACCGAACACCAGCGCCGCAGCGGTGGCATAGATGTAAAAGTCGTACCACTCGATCATGGTGCCGATAAAAGCGGCGGCCGCGGCACGGCGAGGCTGCGGCGAAGCGGAAGGCTTCATGGGGCTGGCTCCTTTGGTTATTTTTTTGGCAGGAGAAGGTCGAACCGGTGCGCTCTGGTGGCGCTTGTTAAGCCCGATTTTTCGGCTCCGGGCTATGATTAGTCAATTTTCTATTTATTATCTTGATTATAAATCCTGCTTATTATCGAGCGATGCCATGTCCCAATCCCGTCGCGATATTCATCCGCTGCTCAACGACCGTCTGGACTGGAACCTGCTGCGCACCTTCCGCGTGATCGGCCAGGAACTGAGCATCAGCCGCGCCGCCGCGCGCCTGCACCTGACGCAACCGGCCATCAGCCAGGCGCTCAAGCGTCTGGAAGAGCAACTCGACTGCCAGCTCATCGTGCGCCGTGGCCCGCGCTTCGTGCTCACCGAGGCCGGTGAACAGATCTTCGCGATCGCCGGCGAGATGTACGGCCAGGTGTCGCAGATGAGCAACGCCGTGCAAAAGCCCGGTGATGAAGTGATCGGCAAGGTGCGCTTGCTGATGATCAGCCGGATTAATTCCGACACCTTCGATGACTTTCTCGCAGGCTTTCATCGTGAACATCCGCGGGTCGATCTGGAAGTCGAAGTGATGCGCAGCTCCGACATCGTCGCCGCCCTGCTGGAAAAAACCGCGACCCTTGGGCTCAGTCTCAATCGTCGGCCGCAACCGCGCCTGGAACAGCACCTCTTTTTGCGTCAGCGTTACGCTTTTTTCTGCGGAAAACACCATCGATTGTTTGGGCGCAAAGGCCTGGCCGAGGGGGATTTGCAGTCGGAAAACTTCGTGAGTTTTACCAGCGACCAGATTGGCGGAATGCTCTCGCCGCTGACGATTTTCCGTGATCAGCAAGGGTTCGGTGGGAGGATCGTGGCGTCATCTTCCAGCCTGGAAGAAGTGCGGCGTTTGGTGATTGCCGGGTTTGGCTTGGGGTGTTTGCCCATTCATGTGGTGGCGGACGATGTGAAGAACGGGCTGCTGTGGCGGTTGCCGCCGGATGAGGGGATTGCGGATGTGGATATTCATCTGCTGTGGAACCGGGAGCAGAAGATGAGCCGGGCGGAGGGGGTGTTTATTGAGTGTCTTTTGGGGCGGTTGGCCGACGTATAATTGGCCACATCCTGCGTGTCAAAAAGCAGTTACAACTCACTGGATGCACGTCGAAGCACGCACGGCTAGGATTGCAGTCAACTAAGCCAATGGCGTACATTAGCGATGATTTTCATAGAGACGTCAGTCTTCACCCGTCGCGTTAAAGAATTGATCGACGAGGATGCCTACACGGCTCTTCAGAACGTGTTGGTAGTCAACCCTTCTGCTGGCGATGTAATCGAGGGTACGGGTGGAGTTCGCAAGATACGAGTAGCAGCCAAGGGCCATGGCAAACGAGGCGGGGCGCGGGTGATCTATTACCACTTCGTCTCGGCATCACAGATTGTTCTACTGATGATCTATCCCAAAAATGAACAGCAGGACTTGACTGCCGACGAGCGCAAGTCACTGAAGGCTGCGATTGAGCACTGGAGATAGCTATGAGCAGATTTTTTAATGAACTGATGGAAAGCGTTCAAGAGATGAACGAGATCCTGCGCGGAGAACGCGAACCTTCTCGTGAATTCCATGTTGATTCAATGCGAGTCAAAGAGATCCGCAAGGCGACAGGGCTGACCCAGGCTAAATTCGCAGCGCTGATTGATGTGCAACTTGGCACATTACGTAACTGGGAGCAGGGTCGTCGTGAACCTACCGGACCAGCAAAGGCATTGTTGAAAGCTATCCATAATGACCCAGTCCATGTACTGAATGCGTTGGCTAGCTAAAATAAGACTCCACCGCTGCGCCTTAACCATCGTCATAACCGGAAAAGCTCGGAGCTGACTCAGCGACGGGCTTTTTCGTTTGTGCGGCAGATTTAAGGCTTTTTAAAATCTCACATCGATAGCACTGATGATTACTATCGAAACGAGCGCCTGAACGATTGCCGCCACTGATTCCTATAATCGCTCCAAATTCCCTCCTCGCCTGGCTTCAGGCGATATTCCTCCCGGAACCCAATCCCATGCCAAGCGCGAGCCAGGCCCCTAGCGGGCTTCCCGAACATAATCAACAAAGCGTCAAACAGCAGTGGCTGGCGATTCTTTCAGTCGCCGTGGGTGCCTTCGCCCTGGTGACCAGTGAATTCCTGCCGGTGGGCGTACTCAACGACGTCGCCAGCGACCTGGGCATCAGTGCCGGTCACGCCGGATTGATGGTCACATTGCCCGGCATCATGGCCGCTCTCGCCGCGCCGTTTCTGTCGGTCAGCATTGGCGCCATGGACCGTCGCTATCTGCTGATTGGCCTGACACTGGTGATGATCATCGCCAACTCGGTGGTGGCCTTCGCCACCGATTTCAGCCTGCTGCTGTTCGGCCGCGTATTGCTCGGCATCAGCATCGGCGGCTTCTGGGCCACGGCCATTGCCCTCAGCGGGCGGCTAGCGCCCAAAGGCGTTGGGGTTGCGAAAGCCACGTCGATCATCATGATGGGCGTGACCCTGGCCACCGTTCTGGGCGTGCCTGTGGGTACCTGGCTCAGCGGCCTGATGGGCTGGCGCATGACCTTCCTGGTCACGGCGTTGGTGGGCATACCGGTGCTGCTGGCGCAGATTTTTCTGCTGCCGCGACTCACCCCGGAAAAGGCCATTGAGATCCGTGACCTGCCCGCGTTGTTTATCAACCCACAGGCGCGAGTCGGCTTGATCGCAGTGTTGCTCATCGGCTTGGCGCACTTTGCTGCGTATACCTATGTCGCGCCCTTCTTCAAAAACAGCTCCGGCTTTGACGGCCCGACAATTGGTTCATTGCTGCTGCTCTACGGTGTGGCCGGGGTAATGGGCAATATCTTTGCCGGTTTCGCCGCCAACCGCAGCGTACGTCACACCCTGCTGCTGGTTGCGTTGATGATCGGTACCAGCACCGCACTGTTCCCCTACTTCGCCACCGGCCTGACAGGCGCCTCGATGCTGATCGCACTCTGGGGTTTCGCCTTCGGCGCCTTCCCGGCTTGCGCCAGCATCTGGATGTTTGTCGTGGCCCCCAAGGATGTCGAACGCGGCATGCCACTGTTTGTGGCGCTGTTTCAGGTGATCATTGCCCTGGGCTCGTTCTTTGGCGGGCGCATCGTCGACCAGATGGGCAGCTCGGTGTTGTTGAGCCTGGCCACGGTGTTGGTGGGGTTCGGGTTTGCGACCGTGCTGGTATTGGGGCGCAAGGTCAGCAATAGCCTGGTGGCGCAGCCTGCCTGACCGGGTTAGATGCGCAAAAAAGCCTGCTGAGCATTGAGTTCAGCAGGCTTTTTTCGTTTCAGGGAGCAGGTACTTATTTGGCCGTGGGGAAATCACGCTCGAGGACGGCATCCACCAGCATTTGCGCGTTTTCGATCAATTGAGCCAGGGCCATGATCACGGGCGACTGCGTGCTGTCAGGATCTTCGGCGCATTGATAGGCGGTTTGCAGGGCGGATGAAAGGATTTCGGTAGCGTTGGTGAGGGCTTCTTCGGTGCCGACATCTGCACCTACATGGAAGATTTTCCGAGGGGAAAATTCGGAGTCAGAATCGAGATTGCTCATTGTGTAGCTCCTGTATGCAATGGGAGCTGCCACATCCCGCTGTCAAACAGAATCAGGTGGCAGCTATGCGCGGGTTGACAGACCGGTATACAGGACCCGGCGCACCCGAAGATGCCCCACGCACAGCCGCCATAAAACGACGTCACAGCAGAAGAGCCTGTAATCGCATGGAGGTCGTACACCTGTAAATCAGTCTGTCAAAACCGGTCGCCATTAGGGCGACGGCGAAAGGTTAGCGTCCTGCCCCAGTCAACGCAACCCTGCTGGAAAACTGTCGAACCGGCACAACGTAAGCACCTGTTTCGGAAAAGCTTGGTAACCAGAATTCCGGCGAGGAAGCTTGTGTGCACAAGCCTGCAAGCTAGCCTCAAAAAGGTCGCCGCCGTGGCGACATACTGTCAAGGATGCTGATATGCCAACGAGATATCGCGATGCGGTCACAGGTGAATACGTAACCGAGCAAGAGGCGAAGAAAAGACCAAGGGAAACGGTAAAAGAATCGGACAAAAAGCGCCCGGCAAAAGAGGATGAAGCGTTGATAGCGACCGTACGTGAGCGCCAGGCGTCTGCTCAGCGAGTGAAGGTTTCTCTAGACGACCTGTAGCCTTGATTTTACCGCGGGCCATTTGAATCGGCTCACGGGCCTGCGTCCTTAGTCAAGACATGTGCACTGAATGCCAGGAAATCGCCCAAATGTTTGGTGATGATCGCAACGGCAATAGGCAACTGAAGCGTCTGATACTCATGCACCGCGATATTGCGGAAACCGACCATGTTTTTCAGGTTAGTCAGTAAGGAAGGATTCACCCATCCTCCCTGCGCCAGCAGCTCAAACACGTCACGAGCACTTTGGGGGACACCGAGGCGCTCACGACGAATCAGATGTTGACCCATGTCCAGAGCCGCCTCGCAGGCACGCTGAATATTGAGAATGGCCGCATCTTGACGGGTGAAGTCAGTGGCAAAACTGGCTGGATCCTTTTCGTACTCCTCCCGAGCACGAGCAACGCAACGCTCAATACTGGCAGCCTTGTTGATGAGTACATCATCGGCCATATACCGTTCCATCCTTTTGAATGTCGACTAGCAGCTCTGCCCTGGCGCAATCCAATGCAGTTTTCTCGCTGAGTATGTAGCTCTCGAAGATACCCGCCTGACTGTCCTTGCTCCAGAGGCGGCGCCCTGTGGTTATGACTTGGTATTGCATGACCGTCGAGGCCGCGCGTAAGTCCAGCAAATCGACGGGGACCTTGACGATATCCGCTAATTCCCCGCATAGGCGCCACAGTTGCAGTGGGTCAATGCTTCCCTCAATCAGCACAGCCAAGTCAAGATCGCTGTCGGCATTTGCCTCGCCCGTCGCCTGGCTGCCAAAGACGTACACTGCCAAAAGACCTGGAAGGTTAGCCTGCAAATGCGTGAGCACTTTTTCAAAATTCATGATTGACCCGCATTGTCATCAGGTAATCACGACCGTAGCAGAATTCACCTGAGCATTTCTGCTACAAAAACAAAAACCCCCAACAACCTTTAAGTTATTGGGGGTTTCTGTTTATAAATAATGGCGGAGAGATAGGGATTCGAACCCTAGGTACCGGTGAAGGTACAACGGATTTCGAATCCGTCCCATTCGGCCACTCTGGCATCTCTCCAACGGCGCGCATCATAACAGTGTGTTTCGCGGAAGCAAACCCCAAAGGTGATTTTTTTCCGTGCTATCAGATGCTTGCGTCGATTACAGCGGTACACCAAGGCGATTGGCGACTTCTTCGTAGGCTTCGATCACGTCACCGAGGCCCTGGCGGAAGCGGTCTTTGTCCATCTTCTTCTTGGTGTCCTTGTCCCACAGGCGGCAGCCGTCCGGGCTGAACTCGTCGCCCAGGACGATGGAGCCGTCGTGGAACACGCCGAATTCGAGCTTGAAGTCCACCAGCAACAGGCCGGCGTCGTCGAACAGCTTGCTCAGCACGTCGTTGACCTTGAGGGACAACTCTTTCATGCGCGCCAGTTGTTCAGCGGTGCCCCAACCGAACGCCACAACGTGGGATTCGTTGATGAACGGGTCGCCCTTGGCGTCGTCCTTCAGGAACAGCTCGAACGTGTAAGGGTTGAGCTTGAGGCCCTCTTCCACACCCAGGCGCTTGACCAGGCTGCCGGCGGCGTAGTTACGCACGACGCATTCCACCGGGATCATATCGAGCTTCTTGACCAGGCACTCGTTGTCGCCCAGCAGTTTGTCGAATTGGGTCGGGATGCCGGCCGCTTCGAGTTTCTGCATGATGAAGGCGTTGAACTTGTTGTTCACCATGCCTTTGCGATCAAGCTGTTCGATGCGCTTGCCGTCGAACGCCGAGGTGTCGTTGCGAAACAGCAGGATCAGGCGGTTGGCGTCGTCGGTCTTGTACACCGACTTGGCTTTGCCGCGGTAGAGTTCTTCACGTTTTTCCATGATGGGCTCCGCTTTGAGTAAGGTGGGCTAGGCGATGTGTCGCCAGTCGAGCCCTGAATCTTGATCGGCCAGTTGCAGCCAGTCCGGGTCGCACCCAAGGGTGTCGACAAAGCATTGCCGGGCAAGCGTCGGCAGGTTGTTCTTGCTGCTCAGATGGGCCAGGACCAGGTGTTGCAGGTCTTGCCAGCCCAACTCATACACCAGGTACGCCGCCTGGTGGTTGTTCAGATGTCCCAGCTCGCCGCCCACCCGTTGTTTGAGGAAGTAGGGGTAATGACCGCGCGCCAGCAGGTCTCGGCAGTGATTGGATTCGATCATCAAGGCATCGAGGTCCCGGTAACCGTCCAGCACCTTGGCGCAGTAGGAACCCAGGTCGGTCAGCACGCCGAAACGCCGCTGACCGCCACTGAATACATACTGCGTCGGCTCTTGTGCATCGTGAGCGACTGCAATGACATCGATGCTCAGCGCTCCGATTTGCAGTTGCTCGCCACCAGCCAGGAAGCCTGCGGGTTCAACGGGTTTGCGCATCCCGCGCAACGTGCCACGACTCAAGTACACCGGAAGATTGTAGCGCCGAGACAGCAAACCCACGCCATGCACATGGTCGGCATGTTCGTGGGTCACCACAATTGCGCTCAGCTGCGTGGGGTGAACCCCCAGGCGCAGCAGGCGCCGCTCGGTTTCCCGCAGGGAGAAACCACAATCGACCAGCACATACGTGTCGTCATGGGCGACCAGCGTACCGTTCCCTTGGCTACCGCTGCCGAGAACGGCAAAACGCACCGGATCAGCCCAGGTTGTCTTGAATCACGCCCAACACTTTGCGCGCTGTTTCAGCTGGCGCGACGGTGTTGATGTTCTTCTCGACGGTGACTTGCACGCTCTCGCCCACCTTGCTCAAACGAACCTGGTAACGCTCGGCGCGGGTTTCAACCTCTTCCTTGGTCGGCGTGCTGCCGAACAATTTGCCGAAGAAACCTGGCTCGTCGTCTTTCTTCTCGGCCTTTTCAGCCACGTTGATGTAGTACAGGCCCAGGCTGCGGTTGATGTCTTCAACACGCCAAGGGCCCTGCTCCAACGCGCGACCAACACTGGCCCAGGCGCGATCGAGGTCTTCACCCAGGTTGAGTACGACGTTGCCGCTGCCGTCTTCGGTGAGGCTGACACGGTTAGGCGTGTCGTAATCACGGGCGGCGAGCAGGGAAACGGAACCGCCCTTCTCGGAGATACGGCTCATGCTGGCCAGCATCTCGTCGACCAGCGCGACATCGACGCCGGTATTAACCGAGCGTGGTGTGAAATCAACGTTGGCCGTGCTGCCGGCAGGACGCTCGGCGCTGACCACATAGACTTCACTGGTATTGCGCTGCACGCCTGGCTCGATGCGTACCCGCACACGGGCTTCGCTGTCGGCGGCTACACCGCCGGCCAACAGGCGCTGGGCCATGTTCGCGGACAGCTCGCGACCTTGCTGCCACGCCGTGGTGAACTCACCGGTCTGCGGGCGTTGCTGGTCGATGCTAAAACCGTTGTCCTGGAAGAACTGCACCGCAACCGGCCAGACTTCGGCGGGTGGGCGCTGGGCCACGATCCAGCGGTTGTCGCCGCTTTTCTGCAGGCTGTAGTCGCTGGCATCCGCCACTGCGGTAATCGGCTGTGGACGCGGTACCACGTATTCGCCCTTGACGGTGTCGTCGGCGACGTTGCGTGGAATCGGCAGCAACGGGTCAAGGCGCTTGGCGACATTGACATCAGGCGGCAGTTGCATCGGTTTGGTTGCTTGCGCTTCCAGGTAATCGCTGCCACGGTCACGGAAGTAGCCTTCCGGGCCCCATACCCAACCGCAGCCACTGGTGCTGGAGATAATCAAGGCAAGTGCGGAAAGTCCGGCCAATCGCTTCATGCGTAGTGCTTCCTCAATTAAACCAGGACGCCGGACTGGCGCAGGGCCTGTCGCAGCGGTTCGTGACAGGCTTCGCTGAGGCGGGTGAGCGGCAGACGGATACCGTCCGGCATCAGGCCCATCTCAAACAGCGCCCACTTCACGGGAATAGGATTGGATTCGATAAACAGTGTCTTGTTGAGCGGCATCAGCTTCTCGTGGATCGCACGGGCCGTCGCGGCATCGCCAGCGATGGCGGCGGCGCACATGTCGCTCATGGCACGCGGGGCCACGTTGGCGGTCACGGAGATGTTGCCCTTGCCACCCAGCAGGATCAATTCGACAGCGGTGGCGTCGTCACCGGAATACACCAGGAAGTCGCTGCTCACGCCGGCCAGGATGTCCTTGGCGCGCTGCAGGTCGCCGGTGGCTTCCTTGATGCCGATAATGTTCGGCACGGTGGACAGGCGGATCACGGTCTCGGCCTTCATGTCGCACGCGGTGCGACCCGGTACGTTATAGAGGATCTGCGGGATCTGGACGGCTTCGGCGATGGCTTTGAAGTGCTGGTACAAGCCTTCCTGGGTCGGCTTGTTGTAGTACGGGGTTACCAGCAGGCAAGCGTCGGCGCCGGCCTTCTTGGCGTTTTTGGTCAGCTCGATCGCTTCACGCGTCGAGTTGGCGCCCGTACCGGCGATCACGGCAATGCGGCCCGCGACGCGCTTGACGACGAATTCGATCACCTGGATGTGCTCTTCCACATCGAGAGTGGCCGATTCACCTGTGGTGCCGACCGCCACAATGGCGTTGGTGCCCTCTTGCAGGTGGAAGTCCACCAGTTTGCCCAGGCTGTCCCAGTCGAGACGACCTTGTGCATCCATGGGTGTGACCAGTGCCACCATACTGCCCGCAATCATGCAACCGCTCCTGCCGGAAAAAGAGAGCCGTAATGGTACTGGCGCCAAGATGCTTGTACAAGCGAAGTACCGCGTGAGGATGCGTTCTGGACCAACTAAACGTCGGGCAATGCCATCATTGGGCCAAAGCACTGCCGCAAGCCGACCGATCACACAATGAAAACGCCACCTCCTAGCCCTTGGCGACGGTTTTCGCTACCCTTCATCCTTTGATCGATACGGCCCACACAGTATCGACCGCTCATCGCTTTAGGAAGGCTGCATGTCCACCCCCACAGTTCGCGAACAATTCCTTGTTATCAGTGCCCTCGGCGCCAACCCCATGGAGCTGACCAACGTCCTGTGCCGCGCCAGCCATGAAAACCGCTGCGCCGTCGTGACCTCGCGCCTGACCCGCCACGGCGAGTGCAGTGCGCTGGTCTTGCAGATCTCCGGCTCCTGGGACGCCTTGGCGCGTCTGGAAACCGGCCTGCCGGGCCTGGCCAAGAAACACGACTTCACTGTCAACGTGGTGCGCAGCGCCGCCCTGGAAAATCGCCCGCAGGCCCTGCCTTATGTAGCGTATGTCAGTTCGGCCTACCGCTCGGACATCGTCAACGAGTTGTGCCAGTTCTTCATCGACCACAACGTCGAGCTGGAAAACCTGACCTGCGACACCTACCAGGCGCCACAGACCGGCGGCACCATGCTCAACGCCACGTTCACCGTGACCCTGCCGGCCGGCGTGCAGATCAGCTGGTTGCGCGACCAGTTCCTGGACTTCGCCGATGCCCTGAACCTCGACGCCTTGATCGAGCCATGGCGCCCACAGAACCCAATGTAAGGAAACACCCATGCCGGTAGCCATCGACAAACCCGTGGCCGATTTCGAAGCCCAGGCCACCAGCGGCCAGACTTTCAGCCTCGCGGCCCTCAAGGGCAAGCAAGTGGTGATCTACTTCTACCCGAAGGACAGCACCCCAGGCTGCACCACTGAAGGCCAGGGTTTTCGTGACCAGTACGCAGCGTTCAAAGTGGCCAACACCGAGGTGTTTGGTGTGTCGCGTGACAGCGTCAAGTCCCACGAGAACTTCAAGGGCAAGCAGCAATTCCCCTTCGAGCTGATCAGCGATAAAGACGAGGCGGTTTGCCAGCTATTCGATGTGATCAAGCTGAAGAAGCTGTACGGCAAGGAATACCTGGGCGTGGATCGCAGCACCTTCCTGATCGACAGCGAAGGTGTGCTGCGTCAGGAATGGCGGGGCGTGAAAGTACCGGGGCATGTGGATGCGGTCCTGGCCGCGGCGCAGGCGCTGAACAAGGCCTGATCTCGCGCTTGCAAGGCCTTCAGGCCTTGCGCAACCAATAGCGGTAAACGCCAGCTGCCTCTTCTTCCCGAACCAACGTATGGCCCGCCAGTTTGGCAAAGGTGCGAAAATCGCGTTGGGAACCTGCATCGGTGGCGATCACTTTAAGCACGTCCCCGCTAGCCAAACGATTGAGTTCCAGCTTGGCCTTGAGCAGAGGCAGCGGGCAGTTGAGGCCGCTGGCATCGAGTTCGGCGTCAAAGGCTGCAGCGTCGGTCATGGTGTTACTCCAGGCAAACATTTGGGTTGCTTAGAATATCTGGTCCCAAGCTCAGTGTCCGGCTACAGTAAGCTCTTTGTCGAAAGGCTTTGTGCATGACTTTTTTGCGCCCTACCCTGCTGACGCTGGCCTGCCTGCTGGCCTCCCCGGCCTTCGCTGACGAGCTGCCGTCACTTGGCGACGCCAGTTCTGCCATTGTCTCGCCCCAACAGGAATACCAACTGGGCCGCGCCTGGCTGGCCTACCTGCGCGGCCAGGTGTCTCAGCTCAATGACCCACAACTCAAGGATTACGTCGAAACCAGCGTGTACAAGCTGGTAGAGACCAGCCAGGTCAACGACCGGCGCCTGGAATTCATCCTGATCAACAGCCCGCAGCTCAATGCCTTTGCGGCACCTGGCGGGATCGTCGGAGTCAACGGCGGCTTGTTCCTCAATGCCCAGACCGAAGGTGAATACGCGTCGGTACTGGCCCACGAACTGGCGCACTTGTCCCAGCGCCACTTCGCCCGGGGCGTGGAAGCGCAGTCACGCATGCAGCTGCCGATGATGGCCGCCCTGCTCGGCGGTATCATCGCCGCCGCCGCGGGTGCAGGCGACGCGGGTATCGCCGCGATTGCCGGCTCACAAGCCGCAGCGATCCAGGAACAACGCCGATTCTCCCGGCAGAACGAACAGGAGGCCGACCGTATCGGCATCCTCAACCTGGAGAAAGCCGGCTACGACCCACGCTCCATGCCGACCATGTTCGAACGCCTGATGCGCCAATACCGCTTCGACGCCAAGCCACCGGAATTCCTGCTGACTCACCCGGTGACTGAATCGCGGATCGCCGATACCCGTAACCGCGCCGAGCAGGCCAAACCCGGCGGCAAGGAAGACAGCCTGCGCTATCAGTTGATTCGCGCACGGGTGCAATTGAAGTACGAAGACACGCCAGGTCTCGCCGCCAAGCGCTTCCAGGCACAGTTGGACGAGAACCCCAAGAACGATGTGGCGCGATACGGCCTGGCCATCGCACAGATCAAGGGCACCCAGCTCAAGGAAGCACGGGAGAGCCTGGCACCGCTGCTGGCCAAGGCGCCCAACGATATCACCTACAACCTGGCGCAGATCGAGCTGGACATCACCAGCAACCGCATGCCGGACGCACAGCAACGTACCGACCGCATGCTCACCCAGTATCCCAGCAACTACCCGCTGAATCAGGTGCGAGTGGACTTGTTGCTTAAGCAGAACCGCACCGCCGATGCGGAGAAAGCATTGGACGGGCTGCTCAAGTCCCGCCCGGACGATCCGGACGTGTGGTATCAGGTCGCCGAGACCCGCGGCTTATCCGGCAACATCATCGGCCTGCACCAGGCTCGTGCCGAATACTTCGCCCTGGTGGGTGATTTCCAGCAAGCCATCCAGCAGTTGGACTTTGCCAAGCGCCGCGCCGGCAATAATTTCCCACTGTCCTCGCGCATCGATGCCCGCCAGCGTGAGCTGATCGAACAGGAGCGCTTGGTCAAAGGCATGATGAGCTAAACCCATCAGCCACAAAAAAGCCCCGCTGTCGTTAACCGACAGCGGGGCTTTTTTGTGGGCTAGTAGATTACTCCGCCAGCTTGAAGGTGATGAAGCTGGCTCGACCTTGACGCAGGACGCGCATCGACACCGAACGATTCTTCGGCAACGCCTTGGCGATGTCGGTGAATTCCTTGGTAGAGTCGATCGCCTGGTTGTTCAGATGGGTGATGACGTCGCCAGGCTGCAGGCCGATCAAGGCGGCCGGGCCGTCCTGGACTTCCTTGATGACGACACCGCTCTGCAGGTCGAAGGTTTTCTTCTGCTCGGCGGTCAGCTCAACCACGGCAATACCCAGGCGGTTGCTGCTGCGCTCGGCACCTGGCTTGGCATTGCCCAGGGCATCCAGGGTCGCACCTTCTTCCGGGATGGCGCCGACGGTCAGCTCAACGTTCTGACGCTTGCCGTCACGGATCACTTCCAGCTTGGCTTTGCCGCCAGCCTTGAGCGCGCCGACCAGATGAGGCAGGTCGGCCGACATGATGATTGGCTGGCCGTTCATGCTCAGGATCACGTCGCCGACTTTCAGGCCGCCCTTGGCTGCAGGGCCATTGTCCTGAATCTGTGCAACCAGCGCACCGGCCGGCTTGTCGAGGCCGAAGGACTCAGCCAGATCCTTGTTCACTTCCTGGATGACCACACCCAACCAACCCCGGCTGACCTTGCCACCGCTCTTCAACTGGTTGGAAACGTCCATGGCCACGTCGATCGGGATCGCAAAGGAAACGCCCATGAAACCACCGGAGCGCGTGTAGATCTGCGAGTTGATCCCCACGACTTCGCCAGCCAGGTTGAACAACGGACCACCGGAATTGCCCGGGTTGATCGGCACGTCGGTCTGGATGAACGGTACGTAGTTTTCATTCGGCAGGCTGCGACCGATGGCACTGACAATGCCCTGGGTAACCGTATGGTCGAAGCCGAACGGTGAACCGATGGCTACCACCCACTGGCCGGCTTTCAAGTCCTGGGATTTACCGAGCTTGAGGACCGGCAAGTCCTTGCCATCGATTTTCAGCAGCGCTACGTCAGAGCGTGGGTCGGTGCCGATCAGCTTGGCCTTGAGCTCACTGCGATCAGCCAGGCGTACGAGAATTTCGTCGGCATCGGCAATCACGTGATTGTTGGTGAGGATATAGCCATCGGGCGAGATGATGAAGCCGGAACCCAGCGACTGGGCTTCGCGCTGACCACCGCCGCCACGAGGGGCGCGTGGTTGCGGCATGCCGCGCTCGAAGAACTCGCGCAGCATGGGCGGCAAGCCTTCCAGATCCGGCATCTGCTGGTTCGATACTTTGCGATCCGGCAGTTTTTGCGTGGTACTGATGTTCACCACCGCAGGCGAGGCCTGCTCCACCAATTGGGTGAAGTCAGGCAGTTCGACTGCTTGCGCAGGCAAGGCCTGACCCAGCACCAGCACCGTGGCGACTATGGATAGGTAAGACTTCAAACGTGGTATCGACATACAGCTCCCGTTACGACGAGCAGGGTTAAGCGACAGGGTTCAATAAATGCCGGAGACTGCGACCGGCACTTTTGTCCCGCGAACAAAACAAGGCCAGGGCCATCAAACCCTGACCTATAAAAAACATAGGGAGTTTTTGCAAGTGAAAATGCTGATCCAGAGATTTCATACGCTCAGTACCCAACCAAAGTTGGGCACAGATTGAAAGATCAGCATGAACGCAGGATTAACAAGTTCATGGCTTGGCAGCAGCCTTTCCACTACGCACCGATAAGGCGATACGCTCAGCAGTGCCAATAGGGATTTCGCCCACCACCGTCACCATCATTTCACCTTCCACCGTATTCAAACGTCGGGATACGGCTACGGTTGGCCCAAGCTGAGCACGGGTTTCATTCACATCAGCACCTTTTGCTGACTCCAGAAACACAGAAAAACGCGCGAGCCCATCGTCATACATCAGGCTATCGACGGTGGCTTTGGTTTGGGTATCTTTGCGCGTGACAGCACTGATCTGCTGGAAGCCAGGCGGCAGCCAATCCAGATGCCACACCTGGGTGACAGGCGTGCTGGAGACTTTAGAGGAGGCTACAGCGACAGGCGAACACTCGCGGCCAGGCTGCAAGTCCTGGTCGGACGGAACGGCGCGGGTATCAAGGCGCGTATACTGAAAGCGCTCCAACAGCTGCCCCTGATCATTGAGCAGCAAGGATTTGAGCGGCAGCGCAGTTTCACGATCCAGGTGCAATTCAAAACCAAAGCGATATTGATCACGCGGGCTGATCGACACGATCACCGCATTACGACCGGCCACACGGGATTTACCGATAACGGCCAATTCATAGAATTGAGTGAGTTTTTGTGGATCGAGTGCACGCGAAGGTGTATCAGAAGAACTCGCCAAGCCAGCAACCAAGACACTGCTGACGCACTGTGTGCGACCGTCTACCCTGAGGGCTTCCTGAGCAGCGCCATCGAGCTGCAACAAGCGCTCACGTACATGACCATCCTGGACGCGATGCCAGATGTCATGGGTAGAAAAACTGCCATTGCGTTCGTAGACAAACGTGCCTTCAAAGCTTTGCTGCTGCTCTGCACGCCCAAGTCGAGTCAGCCAATCTTGGGCTTCATCGGCATGGGCGGATAGTGCAAACCAACTACTGAGCCAAAGCGTAAGGAGCGGTATGGCGCGCATAGGGCTCCTTAGCGGATCAACGGTTTTCCTGGCTTGCTGCGCGAGCGTATGGCAGAGCGCTTTCAGTGCCTTTCGAAGCCGATTCCTGCGCATGTTGACGCAAGTAGCCTGGAAGACGCTGGTCCTGCCAACCGGATTGCCCTTGAAGCACACCATTAGCCATAGGGCCGGTGGTATCGGAGCTTTCCTTGTAGCCTGCCAGTACGGCCGGGCCTTTGACTTGCGGACCGGCCATGACCGGTTGCTGGGTCTGTTGGGCCAACTCGTTGCCAGCAATCTCATCCTGGTTGTACAGGCGAACACCAGCGAGCACAGCGACGGTGACCGAAGCAGCTACTGCCAGGCGACCCAGGCTACGCCATGGACCCCGTGCAGCTTTTGCCGGAACGGCTTCATCAGCAAGCGCAGCAGAAACGGCCGCAGCAATATCCAGACGAGGGATTAGAAGATCCTTGTGCATCACCGCCCGAGCGACTTGGTAACGAGACCAGGTATCACGGGTTTCGGCATCATCAAATGCATTGAGCACCCGACGAAGTTCCAGTTCATCCGCTTCGTTATCCATCACTGCGGACAGCGATTCCTGCAGGGCATCACGACTCATGGCGGTTCCTCTCTTGGCTGTCGCCGCTGTCTTTAGTTTTCCTGCAACAAAGGTTGCAAGGCTTTGTCGATGGCTTCCCGGGCCCGGAAAATCCGTGACCTTACAGTCCCCACCGGACATTGCATGACGCTCGCAATGTCTTCGTAACTCAGACCATCAAATTCACGTAAAGTTAACGCCGTACGCAAATCTTCTGGCAGTTGCTGAATTGTGCGATGGACGGTGCCTTCGATCTCGTCGCGCAGCAATGCACGCTCCGGCGACTCGAGATCTTTGAGGCCGTGATCACCATCGTAAAATTCTGCATCTTCTGAACTGACATCACTGTCTGGTGGGCGGCGGCCGCGAGACACCAGATAGTTCTTCGCCGTGTTAATGGCGATGCGGTAGAGCCACGTATAAAACGCACTATCACCGCGGAAATTTCCCAGTGCACGGTACGCCTTGATAAAGGCTTCCTGTGCAACGTCCTGCGCTTCATGGGTGTCGTGCACAAACCGCACGATCAACCCGAGAATTTTGTGCTGGTATTTCAGCACTAGCAGATCAAATGCTCGCTTGTCGCCGCGTTGTACGCGCTCGACCAGCTGCTGATCCTCTTCCTGGGTTAGCATGAACACTCCTCGTTGTACTCGAAGGAGGCTTGCATAACTAAACGATCAGGCTTGCAAACATAGACTCGGGCTTTTCGCAAAAGTTCTCCCCCTTCAAGCAAGTTTCCGGCATGCACTGATTTGGCACACACGAAAAACGCAGCCCGGGCGGCGCCGGCTGCGCGAATAATCTTGTCGCCGGTTTCGTGACGCGTCCAATGCTCCCGACGGGCCAATAAACTCAACGTTTTCCCAGCTTTCGGGCAACCTGCTATTGAGTCGGGACCCATGCAAAAAGTTCCCGCCTCGCCAACCGGCCATTTCCCAAAGCTGCGCAGCATAATCTCACAATGCCACGTGTGCGTGGCTATTGTGCCGCTCCCCCCCTCTATATACTAGTGGCCCGTGTGCCCCTTTGATTCGCCGATCCAGGCGTCCTGCTTGCGCCGCTCCTTCGGATCGCTTTTTGCGGAATCCATTCAATGAGCCAACAGTTCCAACACGATGTCCTGGTAATCGGCAGCGGCGCGGCCGGCTTGAGCCTTGCGCTGACCCTGCCGAGCCACCTGCGTATCGCCGTCTTGAGCAAAGGCGACCTGGCCAACGGCTCGACATTCTGGGCCCAAGGCGGCGTCGCCGCGGTGCTGGATGACACCGACACGGTGCAATCCCATGTTGAGGACACCCTCAATGCCGGCGGCGGCCTTTGCCATGAAGAGGCGGTGCGCTTCACCGTCGAGCACAGCCGGGAAGCCATCCAGTGGCTGATCGACCAGGGCGTGCCGTTCACACGCGATGAACATGCCGGCAGCGACGACGGTGGCTTTGAGTTCCACCTGACCCGCGAAGGCGGCCACAGTCATCGGCGAATCATCCATGCCGCCGACGCCACCGGCGCGGCCATTTTCAAGACGCTGCTCGAGCAGGCCCGCCAGCGTCCCAATATCCAATTGCTTGAACAACGCGTCGCCGTCGACCTGATCACCGAAAAACGCCTGGGCCTGGCGGGCGAGCGCTGCCTCGGCGCCTACGTGCTCAACCGTGCCAGCGGCGAAGTCGATACCTACGGCGCACGCTTCACTATTTTGGCCTCGGGCGGCGCGGCCAAGGTCTACCTCTATACCAGCAACCCCGACGGCGCCTGTGGCGACGGTATTGCCATGGCCTGGCGCTCGGGATGCCGGGTGGCCAACCTGGAATTCAACCAGTTCCACCCCACCTGCCTGTACCACCCCCAGGCCAAGAGTTTCCTGATTACCGAAGCCCTGCGTGGCGAAGGCGCACACCTGAAGTTGCCCAATGGCGAACGCTTCATGCAGCGCTTCGACCCTCGCGCCGAGCTGGCGCCGCGCGATATTGTCGCCCGCGCCATCGACCATGAAATGAAGCGCCTGGGTATCGACTGCGTATACCTGGACATCAGCCACAAGCCCGAAGCCTTCATCAAGACCCACTTCCCGACAGTCTATGAACGTTGCCTGACCTTCAATATCGACATCACCAAAGGCCCGATCCCGGTGGTACCCGCTGCGCACTACACCTGCGGTGGCGTAATGGTCGACCAGCATGGCCGCACCGATGTCCCCGGCCTGTACGCCATCGGTGAAACCAGTTTCACCGGCCTGCACGGCGCCAACCGCATGGCCAGCAATTCACTGCTCGAATGTTTTGTGTATGCACGCTCAGCCGCAGCCGACATCCTTGAACAACTGCCCCGCATCCCGGTACCAGCCGCCCTGCCCCGCTGGGATGCCAGCCAGGTGACCGATTCGGACGAGGACGTGATCATCGCCCACAACTGGGACGAGCTGCGACGCTTCATGTGGGATTACGTGGGGATCGTGCGCACCAACAAGCGCCTGCAACGCGCCCAGCACCGGGTGCGCTTGCTGCTGGATGAAATTGACGAGTTCTACAGCAACTACAAGGTCAGCCGTGACCTGATCGAATTGCGCAACCTGGCCCAAGTGGCAGAACTGATGATTCGCTCGGCCATGGAGCGCAAGGAAAGCCGGGGCCTGCATTACACCCTCGACTACCCGCAGATGCTGCCCGAAGCCCGCGACACTATCCTGGTGCCAGCCACCTACGGCGGCTGAACTTCAGACGTACCCGCAGGCGCCGGTGTACATCGGCAGCCTGTGCGTCCTGCGGCACACAGATCGAACGCACTCGCCGCTCACCCTGCACTCGGTAGCGCAACACAACGATCAGCGGCAACGCGAGGCTGTCGGGACGCAATTGCACCGCGTGCCAACCGCGCGCGGCGCTCCATAACTGCCAGCCATCGTCGTCACGGCGCAGGCCACGAATCGACGAACGGTGAGTGAGCAGGATATGGCGCGGCAGCACCCAGGTGCAGTGAGCCAGGCATAGCAGGATGCCAAGGCTTGAATAAGGCAGGTTCAGCACCAGCAGGCTACCCAGCGCAATCAGCTGGGCAAGCAGATACGCCGCCAGCAACAGCCGTGAGGCCTGCCAGCGGCATTCGAAGTGGTTACTTGGGCTGGACACGGTCCAGAATCTTGCGAACCATGCGCTGCAGCTCCGGATCTTCAGATTCGGAGCGCTCCATGAACCAGCCGAACATATCCTGGTCTTCGCATTCGAGCAGCCTGACGTAGAGATCGCGATCGACTTTATCGAGCGTCGCGTACACCTCTTTGGTGAACGGCACCAACAACACATCCAGCTCAAGCATGCCACGACGGCTGTGCCAGAAGAGACGATTGATTTCTACATCTTCGACCATGGAGCCCTCCTCAAATAGAGCGCCAGTATACAGCCCCGGCGAGACCGGGACACTCGGCTTTGGTCGCCCATTACGGAAACTATCCATTTGCCGGGCGCCCCTCTATGATGCACCCATGACTTTTTGATGTGCGATGACCCATGGCTGACTCTGCGTTTTTCTGTTCACTGACCCACGAAGGCGTGCTTGCCGTCCGCGGCTCCGATGCTGCCAAGTTCCTGCAGGGACAACTGACCTGCAACCTCAATTACCTGAGTGACACCCAGGCCAGCCTGGGCGCGCGCTGTACGCAAAAAGGCCGTATGCAGTCCAGCTTTCGCATCCTGTTGCAAGGCGACGGCGTGCTGATGGCCATGGCCACCGAGCTGCTCGAACCACAGTTGGCGGACCTGAAGAAATACGCGGTGTTCTCCAAATCCAAACTCACCGACGAAAGCGCCGCCTGGGCGCGCTTCGGCCTGGCAAACGCAGACGCTTCCCTGGCCGCCCTTGGCCTGGCACTGCCGGCCGAGACCGACAGCGTAGTCCGCACCGATTCGCTCATCGCCATACGCGTCTCCCCTAACCGTGCCGAACTCTGGGTACCCGTAGAGCAAGCCGACGCCATGCGCAGCCAACTGGCCGCGCAGCTGCCACAGGCTGACTTGAATGCCTGGCTGCTCGGCCAGATCCGTGCCGGTATCGGCCAAGTGATGCCGCAGACTCGTGAGCTGTTCATCCCACAAATGCTCAACCTGCAGGCCGTGGGTGGCGTGAGCTTCAAGAAAGGCTGCTACACCGGCCAGGAAATCGTCGCGCGCATGCAGTACCTGGGCAAACTCAAGCGGCGCCTGTATCGCCTGAGCCTGGAGGCGGTCGATCTACCCGAGCCAGGCACGCCATTGTTTTCACCCAGCCACAACAGCGCGATCGGCGAAGTCGTCATCGCGGCAAAAGCGGACCAGTCGATTGAACTTCTCGCCGTGCTGCAAGCCGAAGCTGCCGACAATGGCGACGTGCGCTTGGGCACCCTGGAAGGCCCTGGCTTGCGCCTGCTCGACCTGCCCTACCAACTGGACCGTGATCGCGAGATCCAGCGTTAATTGCCGTACCTTTTTGCAGCACCCTAGAGAGCATGAATGAACAAGCTGGCGGAAAAAGTCCAACAGGCTTTGGTGATGGCCATCGACAACGATGACCTGGTTCTGCCGACACTGCCGGAGGTGGCCCTGAGGATTCGCCAGGCCGCCGAAGACCCGGAGATCAGCATCAGCCACTTGAGCAAGGTGATCAGTCGCGACACCGCTCTGTCGGCGCGCCTGATCAAAGTGGTCAATAGCCCGCTGTTGCGGGCCAGCCAGGAAGTCACCGACCTGCACACCGCCATCACGCGGCTCGGCACCAACTACAGCAGCAACCTGGCCATCGGCTTGGTGATGGAGCAGATCTTTCACGCCCGCTCCGAAGTGGTTGCACAGAAAATGCGTGATGTGTGGTGTCGCAGCCTGGAAGTAGCCGGCGTCAGCTACGCCTTGTGCCGCAAGCATAGCCACCTCAAGGCGGACCAGGCGGCCCTTGGTGGTTTGGTGCATCAGATCGGCGTGCTGCCGATCCTCACCTACGCCGAAGACCATTACGAACTGCTCTCGGACCCGGTCAGCCTCAACCACGTCATCGAGAGCATTCACCCGTTGCTGGGCGACAAACTGTTGGGCGGCTGGGACTTTCCGGAAATGCTGGCAAAACTGCCGGGCCAGTACCTGAACCTGGAACGCGACTCTGCCAGGCTCGACTACGTCGATCTGGTGCAGATCGCCGTGCTCTACTGCCACCACAACACCGACCATCCGCTGGCGGAAGTCAACATTTCCAGCGTGCCGGCGATGCAAAAGCTGCAGCTTGATCTCTACAGCGAAAAGTCACGCGCCGAACTGGATGAAGCGCGCTCAATGTTTTACTGATCAACCCGCAATAAAACTCACGCGCACTTTCAGCCCAGCCAACTCGCCATCATGCAGGCTGATCTGCGCCAGGTGGGCGCGGCAGATCTCGCCGACAATCGCCAGCCCCAAGCCCGACCCCATGCCCTGCTGGCTGCGTCGGTAAAAACGCTCAAAGACCCGGTCCCGCTCATCCAGCGGGATGCCCGGGCCATCATCTTCGACCTCCAGCACCGCCGGTGCCGTCACCCGCAGAATCACATTGCCGCCAGGCGGTGTGTGGGCCAGGGCGTTGTCCACCAGGTTGCTCAGCAATTCGTTCAACAGCGTCGGTTCGCCGCGCAGCCATACCGGCTCGTCCGCCTCCAGCGCCAGGGCCACTCCCCGCGCGTGGGCCAGCGGCGCCATGGCCATGCCCAGCTCACGGGCCAACTGGCTGAGGTCGAGCAATTGCGCACCGCCCTCGGCAATGGCCCGGGCACCGTTTTCAATGCGGGCCAGCGACAACAACTGGTTGGCCAGGTGCGTCAGGCGGTCGGTGCCTTGTGCGGCGCTTTCCAGGGTGCTGCGCCAGGTGGCCGGCTTTTCGGCGCGCAGGCCCAGCTCCAGCCGGGCTTTGAGCGCCGCCAGCGGCGTACGCAGTTCATGGGCTGCGTCGGCAATAAACTGCGCCTGGCGCTCGAACTGCCCACGCAGACGTTCGGTAAAGTGGTTGAGGGAACGCACCAACGGGCCGAATTCATCCTGGACTTCCACCAGCGGCAATGGCCGCAGGTCATCGGGCTGGCGCTCTTCCACCGCCGTGCGCAGGCGTTCCAACGGGCGCAATGCCGCGCTCACGGCGAACCACACCAGCAACAGCGCACCGATGGCGAGCATACCCAGGCGCAACAGCGTGTCGGCCATCAAACTGCGGGCCATGGCGACCCGTGCTTCGTCGGTTTCGGCGACGCGGATTTCCGCCATGCCATTCATATTCGGTTCGGAGACGGCCTTGAGCAGGCTCACCACCCGTACAGGCTGGCCTTGATACTTGGCATCGTAGAAGCGCGCCAGGGCCGGGTAATCGTCGGTGCGCGGCGTGCCGGGGGGCGGGCCGGGCAAGTTTTCGTAGCCGGAAATCAGCTTCTGGTCGATGTCATTGACCTGGTAATAAATACGCCCTGCGCTGTCGTAGGCGAAGGTGTCCAAGGCCACGTATGGCACATTCGCGCTAAGGGTGCCGTCGACCTGGGTCAAGCCGGCAGCAATGGTGCGCGCCGAGGCCAGCAAGGTGCGGTCATAGGCGGTGTCGGCGGCTTCGCGGCCATTCCAGTAGGCACTCATGCCGCTGGCCAGCATCAACAACACCAGCAGCAGCGCCAGGTTGCACAGCAGGCGCCAGCGCAGGCTGCTGGGCTTATGCATCGCGGGCTTCCAACAAGTAGCCAAGGCCGCGGAACGTCACGATAGCGATGGGTTGGCCGTCGAGCTTCTTACGCAGGCGGTGCACGTAGATTTCGATGGCGTCGGGGCTCGCTTCCTCATCAAGGCCGAATACCTGGGAGGCCAACTGTTCCTTGCTCATCACGCGGCCCGGTCGGGCGATAAGGGCTTCGAGCACGGCTTGCTCGCGGGAGGTCAATGTCATCAACTCGCCCCCAACCGTGAAGCGCCGTGTGTCGAGGTCGTACACCAGCACCCCGCACGCCTGCTGGCGCTCCCCGCCCAGCACGCTGCGCCGCAGCAGCGCCTTGACCCGTGCTTCCAGCTCCGTCAGCTCAAACGGCTTGGCGAGGTAGTCGTCGGCGCCCAGGTTCAGACCGTGCACGCGGTCTTTCACATCGCTGCGCGCCGTCAGCATCAGCACCGGCAGATTCTTGCCGCGGGCGCGCAAGCGCGCCAGCACCTCGAAACCATCCATGCGCGGCAGGCCCACGTCGAGGATTGCCGCCGCGTACTCCTCGCTGCCCAAGGCCAGGTCCGCGGCCACGCCATCGTGCAGTACGTCGACCGTCAAACCCATGCCCTTGAGCGCCTGGGCGACACTTTCGGCGAGTTGCAAATGGTCTTCAACCAGGAGGACACGCATGGACTTCTACCTCATGAGGAGTGATCGGCGCGGCTTTTTATAGACCCGCTGGCCGGCGAGTTTACAGGCGCAACCTGCCCTGTGAAGCCCGAAAACATTGAAAGGCCATTGAAAGGTTAGTGAAAGCTTCGCCCTTTAGCATCCAGCCACGGTGGTCTATGCCTGCCGAGCTACCTGATTCGTAGCACCCGAAAAACGCCTCGACGCGTTTTCGTCAAAATAAGAACAATAACGGAGAAATCCCATGACCTCTTCACTACGTAGAGTTGCCCTCGCCGCTGGTTGCATGCTGTTCGCAGGCCAACTGTTGGCCGCCGACGAACCCAAGCGCCCTGAATGCATCGCCCCGGCCTCACCTGGCGGTGGTTTCGACCTGACCTGCAAGCTGGCGCAAAGCGCGCTGGTCAATGAAAAGCTGCTAAGCAAGCCGATGCGTGTGACCTACATGCCCGGCGGCGTGGGCGCGGTGGCCTACAACGCCGTAGTCGCCCAACGGCCTGCAGACGCCGGCACCCTGGTGGCCTGGTCCAGCGGCTCGCTATTGAACCTGGCCCAAGGCAAGTTCGGCCGTTTCGATGAAACCAACGTGCGCTGGCTGGCGGCGGTGGGCACCAGCTACGGTGCCATCGCGGTGAAAAGCGACTCGCCCTACAAGACCCTCGACGACCTGGTCCAGGCGTTGAAGAAGGACCCGAGCAAGGTCGTGATTGGTTCCGGCGGTACCGTCGGCAGCCAGGACTGGATGCAAACAGCACTGATCGCCAAGGCGGCCGGCATCAACCCCCGTGACCTGCGTTATGTGGCGCTCGAAGGTGGCGGCGAAATCGCCACGGCGCTGCTGGGCGGCCATATCCAGGTGGGCAGTACCGACATCTCCGACTCCATGCCACACATCCAGAGCGGCGATATGCGCTTGCTGGCCGTATTCGCCGAAAAGCGCCTGGACGAGCCGGAAATGAAAGACATCCCGACGGCCAAGGAGCAAGGCTACGACATCGTCTGGCCGGTGGTGCGCGGTTTCTACCTTGGGCCAAAAGTCAGCGATGCCGACTATGCCTGGTGGAAAGATGCGTTCGACAAACTGCTGGCCTCCGAGGACTTCGCCAAGCTGCGTGACCAGCGCGAGCTGTTCCCGTTCGCCATGACTGGCCAGGAGCTGGACACCTACGTGAAGAAACAGGTGGCCGACTATAAAGTGCTGGCCAAAGAGTTCGGCCTGATCCAGTAATCGCCCCCTGTTCGCGCGGCCACGCCTTCGTGCATCGAAGGCGTGGCCCAGGAGTTCTCCATGCTCTTTCAACGCATTTTCGCTGCCGCGATGTTACTGGCCTGTATCGGCCTGGCACTCATGGCCTGGCCGTATCAGGCGGCATTTTCCTACGAACCGGTAGGGCCTCGAGCCTTCCCCCTGCTGCTGATCGGGCTGATGGGCCTGGCGCTGATCTACATGCTGATTCGTCCGCAACCGACCAAGCACACCGAAGATGAGCCGGCGCTGGACCGCCCGACCCTGGTCAAGATCGGGATTTGCGTGGCCTTGCTGCTGGTGTTTGCCGGCACTTTCGAATCCCTGGGCTTCATTCTCAGCAGCATGCTCATCGGTATTCCGATGGCACGGCTGTACGGCGGCCGCTGGTTGCCCAGCGTGGTCATCATCACCTTGATGAGCATCGGTCTTTATCTGCTGTTCGATAAAACCATGGACGTGCCACTGCCCCTCGGTCTGCTCGACGTTCTGGAGAACTGATATGGATACTTTCGGCTATTTGGGCCAGGGTTTCGGCGTCGCGCTGAGCCCCTACAACCTGGTGACCGCCCTGTGCGGCACCCTGATCGGCACCGTGGTCGGCCTGCTGCCGGGCCTGGGCCCGATCAACGGCGTGGCACTGTTGATCCCCATCGCGTTTGCTCTGGGCCTGCCGCCCGAATCAGCGCTGATCCTGCTGGCAGCCGTATACCTGGGTTGTGAATACGGCGGCCGTATCAGCTCAATCCTGCTCAACATCCCGGGCGAAGCTTCCACCGTGATGACCACCCTCGACGGCTACCCAATGGCCCGTAAAGGCATGGCCGGCGTGGCGTTGTCGCTGTCTGCCTGGAGCTCGTTCATCGGTGCGTTTATCGCCACCTGCGGCATGGTGCTGTTCGCCCCGCTGCTGGCCAAATGGGCAATTGCCTTTGGGCCGGCGGAATACTTCGTGTTGATGGTATTCGCGATTGTCTGCCTGGGCGGCATGGCCGGCGACAAGCCACTGAAAACCTTCGTCTCGGCGTTGATCGGCTTGTTCCTGGCCTGCGTGGGCATCGATGCCAACAGCGGTGTGTATCGCTTTACCGGCGACAATATCCACCTGACCGACGGCATCCAGTTCGTGGTGTTGGTGCTGGGCCTGTTCTCCATCAGTGAGATCCTGCTGCTCCTGGAGAAAACCCACCGTGGCCAGGAAGCGGTGAAAGCCACCGGGCGCATGATGTTCAACGTCAAGGAAGCCTTGTCGGTGCTGACCGTAAACCTGCGTTGCGGGGTGTCAGGCTTTATCATCGGTGTTTTGCCAGGTGCTGGCGCGACCATGGCCTCGGCCGTGGCCTACATGACCGAAAAACGTATCGCCGGCGCCAGCGGCAAGTTCGGCCAAGGCGACATGCGCGGCCTGGCAGCACCGGAAACCGCCATCGGCGCTTCGGTCTGCGGCGCCATGGTGCCGATGCTGACCCTCGGCGTTCCTGGCTCAGGCACCACGGCCGTGATGATCGGGGCGCTGTCGCTCTACAACATCACCCCTGGCCCGCTGCTGTTCCAACAGCAACCCGATATCGTCTGGGGCCTGATCGCCTCGTTGTTTATCGCCAACATCATGCTGGTGGTCCTCAACATCCCGATGATCCGCATCTTCACGCGCATCCTTGCCGTGCCGAACTGGGCGCTGGTGCCGGTGATCGCCATCATCACCGCGATCGGTGTGTACGCCGTACATGCCACCACTTTCGATCTGTTCCTGATGATCGCCATCGGCATCTTCGGCTACATCCTGCGCAAGCTGGACTTCCCACTGTCGCCGTTGCTGCTGGGCTTCATCCTCGGTGGCCTGATGGAGCAGAACCTGCGTCGTGCGCTGTCGATTTCCAATGGCGCGCTGGAGATCTTGTGGTCAAGCCCGATCACCTTCGGTGTGTGGGTAATGACTGCCATCATGCTGCTCGTGCCGTTGCTGCGTATCTGGCGCAAGCGCTCCTTGCAGCGTCGTGCCGTAGCCGATGCTTGAGGTCACCTTCAAACATTGGTGGGGAACACCGCTGGTCGGCCTGGCCGGCGGTTACCTGGCCAGCCTGGTCGGCTGGCCTTTGCCGTACATGGTCGGCTCGTTGCTGGCGATCATCCTGGTGCGCTGCCTCACGCCCTGGCAATTGGCGGAGATTCCCGGCGGACGCAAATGCGGGCAATGGGTGGTAGGCATCGGCATCGGCCTGCACTTCACGCCGGTGGTGATCGAGCAGGTGATGAGCCACTTCGGCCTGATTTTCTTTGGTGCCTTGGTTACAAGCTTGTCGAGCGTAGTCGGCGTTTGGTTGATGCGCCGCAGCGGTGAAGACCGAGCTACGGCGTTTTTCTCGAGCATGCCGGGCGGCTCCGGCGAAATGGTCAACCTCGGCGCACGCAATGGCGCAGTGCTTAGCCGGGTTGCAGCAGGGCAGAGTCTGCGGGTGCTGGTGGTGGTGTTGTGTGTGCCGGCGATCTTCAAGTATTTGCTCGGCGGCGGTGCACCGCAGTTTCATCCCGCTCCGGTCGACTGGGCCTGGCTGGCCCTGCTATTTCCGATAGGTGCGCTGGTTGCCTGGGGCTGGCAGCGCTTGCGCCAACCCAATCCCTGGTTGTTCGGGCCATTGCTGGTGAGCGCCATCGCCAGCGTGACCTGGGATTTACACATTGGCCTGCCCGACGGCGGCAGCCAGATCGGCCAATGGCTGATCGGCAGCGGTTTGGGCTGCCACTTCAATCGGCAGTTCTTCCGCAGCGCACCGGCGTTCATGGGCCGCACCTTGATTGGAACGGCCTTGACCATGGCGCTCGCCACGTTGGCAGCGGTAGGGTTGAGTGCGCTGACCCACCTGGACCTGCGCTCACTGACGCTGGGCATGATGCCCGGTGGCATCGCCGAGATGAGCCTGACGGCAGAGACCCTGCAATTGTCGGTGCCGTTGGTGACGGCGATGCAGGTGATGCGCTTGTTGTTTGTGTTGTTTCTGGCGGAGCCGTTATTCAGGCATTGGAATCGGCAGTCCTGATCTTGCTTTGGCTTGGGTCGCCCCAGGCCCCTACCATTCGTCGGCACTGTCAATTCTCACAGCTATATCTCGCCCTCGTCACAGCGTTGAATCAACCGAGTGATGCTCAGCCCAACCAGTTCGGGCACGCCCCTCAACGGCTCTGACAGGACCTTCTTCATGACTATCGACCAGGATACCCAGCACCCCGATCGCTCACCCATTTCCGTTCAGCCCGCCTCTTTGCGCCCTGAAGGCTTCACCATTGCCCAATCCGACGACGCCATCTTGACGTCACAGTCCTTTCGCAATACTCCCTTCGCGGACTTGCCCCTGTACCTGCCCACTCTGAGCAATCCGGTGGTCGGCTTCGATGGTGGCTTTAACCGAGCGGCGCTGGAGGTCAGTGACAAAGGCGTGACCTGTATCCTGCTGCCTTATCTTGAGCAGGTTGAAGGGGACTTCATCGAGCTGAAATTAAAAGGTGTTCGCGTTGACTTTCATACCGTAACCGATGATGAGGCCCGCAAGGGCCTGCAAATTGTCCTGCATGTGGCCAGCGAACGCTTTATCCGTGAGGCCGGCAATACACTGCAGGCCTTTGTGACCCACTTCGGTGGAGGCAGCGACCAAACCAAACCCTTCAATATCAAGGTCGATATCGAGTTCCCAGGTGGGCGTAACCCGGTGGCCAGCACCCCGCAAAACGAGAACCTGCCCAAGCCCGTATTTCCTCAGGATGTAATCGACTTCGGCGTCACGCCGGAAAACTCCATAAACCCCATCCCCGTATCCATCGGCTATTACCCGGTTAACACAAACCTCCCCAGGGTCAATCATCGCATGGTTCGTGATGAAATTCGTCTGAGCCTCGGGGGGGTCGTTGTCAAACACCCCGTGACTGAATTCGAGGCGGCGGGCGAAGCCCCGATCATCATCAACGTCAACACCGGCACTTGGGATAAGGTGGGTGACGGCGTGCACGTGTGCGAATACGAAGTGGTGGACGAGGTCGGCAACCACTCCCAAGGATTTTCCCCACCTCAAATCATCGAGGTACGGCGCAACACGGGTGCAGAACCGCTTTTACCGGCCCCTTACATCGAAGAATCCATCGAGCGGCCAGGCCAAAACGATCTGCTCGATGCTGATGACCTTGACGGCAACGATGCAACCATTGTGGTTGAGGTGAACCGCCTGGGCTATGAACTCGGTGACGTACTACGTCTGAAAGTCTCCGGGCGCACTGAAGGCAGCCAGTTGATTACCACCTTTTACGACCACCCTATTGACTCCACCACTCGCGCCCAGCGCATCCGCTGGCCCTACGCCGATATCGTGCCGTTGATCGATGGGCGCGTCCAATTGACCTATCAACGGCTTCGCCTCAACGCATTACCACGCAACTCCCTCGGCACGTCGGTGGATATCACCGGTACCCCCGTCGAGGCCGGCCTGGCGCCGCCTATCGTGCGCGAGGCCGTAGGTGGAAACCTGCCCGCAGCCACCGACCCAGTGACAGTGTTCATCAGGGCCCTTACCGGCTACCCTGCCAACGCTCGCGTTTTGCTGGTGCTCAACGGCACCTACGCCAATGGTCGGTCCTACTATGCCGAGTACACGGCCCGCGCCGGCCAGGACGATATAATCCTAGAACTGCCCAACGGACCCAATGGCGAAATCGCCCAGTTGGAAGGCGGCTCGCTCTCGCTGCACTACACCGTCAACGGCGGGCCACCGTCACGTCGGCTGGACCTGTACGTGGGAGGCCTGCGAGCTATCCTGCCACCGCCCATCACACGCGAAGCAGTGCCACCGGACCATGTGTTCGACCCGGACAAGAACCGCGGCAACCTGAATGTCACGGTCAAGGCTCATCCCGCCTTCACCTTGGGCGCCACGGTGTACCTGTACGCCGAAGGCAGTGCCCCTGGCGGTAGCGCCCCGCGGATGGAATTCGAGATCGACGAGAACTGGCTCGGTGTCGACCTGCCCTTCGTGGTTGCTCGGCTCTACGTCACCGCCAACCTCAATGGCACCCAAAGTTTGTACTACACCGTGGTAAAACCGGGGCAGCGTGACATGCTTTCCGAGGCCCTGAGGATCCGCGTCGGCGCGGCCCTCGACCTGCCCGTCCCAGAAGTGCTCGAAAGCACGCAGATCACGCCGACCCTGAGCCGCCTGAACCCTGCGCATGTGCTGCAGTCGGGCGTGGTGACCGTGCGCGTACGTTATCGCCCGATGCTGGCAAGCGATGACATCAAGGTGTACGTCATCGGCAAACCGGGGCTCGGCACACCGGATATCGGCATCAAGCCTGGCATACCTGCGCCCGGTGGAGACTATGTCGATTTCACCGTGCCCAACGTGTTTGTGGGCGCCAACCTGGCGCAAAGTTGCCGGGTATTCTACGAGGTGATCCGTGACCACAAGCGTGAACCGTCCAGGGAACTGACGCTCGAGATCGAGGCGCTGGAGACGCAGTATTGGGACTTGGTGAGTGTGCCACAGGCCGAGACCAATGGCGGGGTGATTGATGTCAGTAAGGCACATGATGTTCGGATCAATGCCTGGCCGTTTTTGCGCTATGACCCTGAGAACCCGCAAGCGGTGTGGATTGATGCCGAGGGCACAGTGAATCAAGTGCTGCGCAACGGCACCCCGCTGACGCCCGACGAGTTTGCCGCCAAGCGCATCCTGACGCCGATTCCGGCCAGTTACCTGAGAAGACTCGCCGATGGCAGCTCGTTGGACCTCAAGGGGTATGTGTCGCTGGATGGCGGCGGGCGGGCGACAGCGCAACGGTTGGTGCCTGCAAGTTACAGAATCAGCAAGCAACCGGGCGTTGTAGACAGCATCAACGTAGGTGGCGCCCCGGACCGCATTGTCATTAATGCAGAGGGCACCGTAGCTTATGTTGCCAATTACAATACCAGCACGATATCCGTGATTGATCTGACGACGTTCAGCCTGACGGACACCATTACTCTGCCGATTAATAATTACACAAATGGATTGGCGCTTCATCCAGATGGGTCACGCCTGTACACAAGTGGATACTACCTTGGCGAAATTCAAATAATCGATACAAGTGACAATAAAATCATCAATAAAATTACTGGCCTTTCCCGTTATGGATTTGGCGCATTAACATTTAATCTTGACGGCTCACGCCTTTACCATGGCAGTAGCTACTACAGCTCATTACAAGTTATTGACACATCGAACGACAGCATAATCCAGTCGGAATACGCCTATTACCCTACGGACTTTACGCTGGCTCCACAGGGCACACGTCTATACTCTGCAGCCTATAATGCGATGGGCATTATCGACACGGCTACCAATACTCAGCTGTCGACACTTGCAGGTTTCAGTTATGCCTGGCGACTGGCATACAGCCCTTATGCGCAAAAAATCTATGTGACAGACAAAAATATGGCCAACGTGAAAATCGTCGACACGCGCACCAACTTAATCAGCAACACCATACCCAACCTAACCGGCGTATTCGGTATAGCCTTTCATCCCACACGCCGGCTGGCTTATGTAACGATGCAGACCTCCAACTCAGTGGCAATCATTGACATCGACAAAGAGGAAGTCATCAGAACCATGACGGGGTTCGTCTATCCCACAAGCATCGCTATTGCCCCCGATGGGTCATATGCATTAGTCAGCAACTACAATGCCAATACAGTGTTTGTCGTTCAACTTTGACAACCCAGGGCAACATGAGCCAGAAGTAACGCAAACAGGTTTATCTCTCCGATAAACCTGTTTGCGCTTTATTCGCTACTTATCAGCGCTAATCCGCATTTTCAGTGCTTGCAGCCAGCCCGGCAGCGGAGTCATCCGCGGCGGCCGCATCGAATTGCAGGAAAGCGCGAATATATCTGCTCAACGCAAGTTTGGGGGCAACCGTTCAGGCAGGCCTCAGCGGGCCATACCATTCGTCGGCACTGTCAATTCTCACAGCTAGTCATTCATCCTCCACCCTGCGTGCAATCCCCTGATGCTCCCTCCCGTCGCGGTGCCGCATCTTACTACGAGGTCCTGATCATGGAACCAGCCCTGAGCGACCTCCCCCCTGTCTCGCAGCTAGCACCTTACATTCCCGGTTTGACCACACCGGTGGCCGTTCATCCAGCGGCCAATCACCTGTACGTGGCTGATAACGGGGCGTCACAACTGGTGATAATCAATACCGCCACCCGCCAACGCCTGGCGTCAATCCCTGTGCGTGCCCCCATTGATGTCACTCTTAGCCCCGATAACAACCGCGCACACGGCTTTAACAAGCCCCGTGGAGTCGTGGTAGCTCCAGAAGATTCCCACGGGTATAACGCCAATGTTGGCGGCGATTCCGTGTCCTTGGTGGTGTTTTAGCTCGCCCCGGTGCGAACTCAATAAAAAGCCCCGGATCTTGCGATCCGGGGCTTTTTTAGTGGGTTACACGTCAGAGGTTCACATCCTTAAAAATCGTAACGCAACCCCACATTCACCCCCCAAGGCTGGTCAATGCTCTTGCCCATGCTACGTTCCACATCGGCATGCACCTTCCAGTTCTTCGACACCGCCATGGCGACACCGGCCGCCATCTCAACCCGCGATCCCGACAGGTCGTTGTTGAAGCTGTTGCCATTGACGGACACCTTGTTGCTCTGGTTGAACTCATGGGCCACCGCCGTACGCAGGTACGGCTGCAACACGCTGCCGCTGTCCAACTGGATGTCACGTCCGGCGGTCACACCGAGCTTACCTACTACCGAAGCCGTACGTGCACCTTCGGCCTGCAGGCCGTTGTCCAGCTCATAGCTCTGGCGCTGGATGATCGCCGTGGCCAATTGGCCGTATGGCTCGACGAAGTAACCGTCATCCAGCTTGATATTACGCCCCACTTCAGCCGAAGCCGTGACCGCATTTTGCGTGTAGTTGCCCTTGGCTTTCTTGCCGTCGCTCATGGCAACGTCTGACTTGTTGTGCAAGCGGTTGAACTTGAGCACACCGTCAAAGTACAGGCCGCTTTCTGCATCCAGCCAGGTTGCATAGCCGCCCACGTAGTAGCTGTCGACGGTGGCCTTGCTGCCGCGGGTCAGATCCAGGTCCGAGGTGCTGTGACCGGCCATGAAGCCCGCCAGCCATTGACCATCGCCCCCGGTCAACGGCACATCGGCACCCAGGGTGAAACCACGCTGAGTCTGGTTGTACTGCATGCCTTTATCGCTGTTGTTCACTTCAAATTTGTTGCCATAGGCACGGCTCCACAACCCGGTCGATTGACCATCGCTATGGCGCAGCTCACCCATGCGGGTGCGCAGGTTGGTCATTTCGCCGTACAACACACTCGGCGCCGCGTTGGCCAGGGCCAGCACGGAGTTGGTGCTCGGGCTGATCACTTTGCTGCCCGGATCGAGCAACCAATCCTTGCCTTCGTTGTCGTCGACCAGGCTGTAGGAGTATGTACCCACGTCCACCCGTTCACCCACCAGGCTGAACTTGGCGCCGCCGTCTTCGGTGTGCACGACATGCAAGCGATCTTCCGACAACGGGTCTGCACCGGTGCTGGCGATCAACAACTGATGGTCACCCGAGGACGTGCCGGTGACATTCAGGAAGTCGCCGGTCAAGGTAGCGAAATCCGCGCTCATGACGAAGGTGCCATTGCCCGACAGGTTGTCAACGTCCAATTGGTAGAACGTGCCGGTGTCGCCGAACTTGACGTTACCGCCGGCCAGGAGCAGATCGCCCACATGCTGGTCGTCGACCATGACCCAGGTGGCGTCGCTGTTGATCGCCAGTGTGTCGACGTTTTCCAGGCGGCCGGTGAGCACCGAGCCATTATTCAGGCCGACACTGGCGCTGCCGCCGTTGTTGATGACATCACCCGTCAGAATTGCGTGGTCCAGGTTAAGGTCCAACGCACTGTCGGCACCCACCTGAATATTGCCAGCCAACTCGCTGAAGCGCACGCGCATGTTGGCCGAGCCGCCTTGGGTCAGCTCGAGCATGTTACCGTTCTGACCCTGCAGGGACGAACCATTGGTCACGTCGATTTCAGCCGTGATCGGCCCCAGCACATTAATCGCGGGGCCATCGAGGCCCGTCACACGCGAACCGTCGAGTATCAGGTGAGGCGACTCAAGGGCAGTTGCACTTTCAAGGGACATCACAACGCCCGTGGTACCACCGGTAATTTCGCTGTCAGTGGCGATTGCGGCCCCTCCCAGGAGCCTCAACCCTTGCTGGCGTTGGCCCACCAGCACAGAGTTGTTCAACTCCAGAAGGCTATGGGACGTGACGTTGGCCCCATAGGTCGCTCCAGTGATTTCACTATTGTCGACTTGTGCGTAGGACCCCGTGGGCGTGCCCACCTGGCGAGCCACATTCAAGCCGCCACTGGTGTGGCTGGTAATGCGCGCGTCGGAAATAGTGGCGCTTGAATTGCTGAGCGCAATGGCCGCCTGGGAGCCATGGACAGAACTCACGCTGGCTCCTGTCAACGTCAAGGTCGACCCGCTCGTCGCACGTATTTCTTTAACATTGGCGTTCTTGTGAACAGTAAGCGTCGCACCTTTTTGGGCCAGATAGTCGCTGGCTGCGGCCCCCGGGCGGACGTCATATTTGCCGCTGCCCACCGTTCCGTCCACCACAATTGTCGACATTGCCTGTTGACTCAACAGGCATAACGGTGCGGCGGCTACGAGCTTGATGATCGATGATAAACGCGAGTAACGAAAACGCTGGGAAGCAGGAGAAATCATGTTGTGTAGCCTCAGAATTAAGTACCAGTTCGAACCCGGAACCCGTATCGAAGAGGTTTCCGTTTTCCACGGTGCAGAGACTAATAACGTGAGTTCCCAAAGAGCGTAGGACTTTCCTTAAGGTACAAACTCAATAAAAAACCCCACCCTCTCAAGCGAGAGGGTGGGGCCCCGACAATCAATCAAAGCGTACCTTTGACGCGCGACGCACCCGGAACACAATAGCCAGGAATGTTGCCTCCCGAACCAACCAGATCCCAGGCTGCCCTCACCTCTTCGGACCTGCCCCGGTCTCCCGTGGAGGGGCGCAGAAGCCTCCAACGCACACCGACGATGCCTCGGCCATTATTGCCTGTGACGTCTTGAAGCCAGACCTTCAAATCCAGCGGGACGGTCAAGCCAAGATTGATATGCTCACTGTTGAGCTCGAATTCAGAGGTCTCTATGGGCGTACCGACAGGCGCGCCAGGAGCGTTGAACACGTATCTGACAGCCTCGATGATCACTTTGTCGCCAACCAAGAGGAGCCCGGGATCCAGAATCTTGACAGGCACACCTAGCCAAGGCTGCCGAGCACAGTTAATGGCATAGGTGAAGTTCGGGTTGTTTGTAATAACCGTGGCATTTTCAAAGGTCACAGGCGTGAGGCTACCGATGTTGAAGATCTCCACGACAACATCTTGATTCGGAGAATGCTTATAGTTGATGGCATCCCGAATAACGCAGTGGGTTTCAATGGTGCCATTGCCCTTGGCATCGATAGCGGCCCACGGCACGGTAAAAGGCACCGGAAAATCGGCCGCTTCCGTCCCGGTTACCGGGTAAGTCGCAACGACATCCCCCCCATAGACATAGTCAATGAAATCACCTGCTTCCAGCCCCGGTGGTAGGGTGAAAGTGACGGTGGCATCGAAGTTGCGATCTTTCTCGGAGAGGCGGTTATCGGGTTTGGGGTCGGGGCCCCCACCGAGCAGAACGGGCTGTGCCAAGTTTGGGTCTACAGGGCCTTCGCCAGGGTTTTGCCCACCGGGCTCACGCAGGTCGACATCCACTTGCACCGCAGTTGCGTTGTAAGTGGGGCTGCTTTGGCGCTCAATCATGACTTTGATATCCGCCGTATAGAAATTCCCGCCTGCTGCAATAGCTGCAAAACCTGCAGGGATGTCAATTGGGAAAACGGGCATGCCAATAGATTGACGATAGATCTCAATAGCCCCCCATAACACGACCAGGGTGTCGTTCTGCAAATGGCCGGTCAGGCTTTCCAACCGCACCGTTGCGCCGTTACGGGCCTCTGCTTTATCAACCAATGGCGCTTCCAACACACTGACGGGACCAAACACGGGCGCTTCGTTCAGACTCACTTGTACGTAGTTTGGAATAGACAACGTAGTCGTGTTGCCAGACCGATCAGCCAGGTTATATCTCACGTCTATCGAACCTGACCGCTCAAGAATCGTTGCAGTTGGAATATGACCAGTAATGTCGCCTGTCACCGGCACGTCATCCTCGATCGCAACGATATTACTTCCCACAAGTACTCGATAAGTATCACCGCCACGCCGGTCTGCCGGCGTGGGAATGGTGAATTCCAAACCGGCTTTACCCACGAGAAAGGCTGGGGTCAGTTCGGTGCCGTAATCTTCTATCATGACCCTCGAAGGTTGACTGCCATAGTTAGGGTCCTGCGCATCTACGTAAACCCGAATGATGTTGTAATTAACGTCATTGTCGCTGAGGTTGAGCACATGAACGCTAATGTCTTTGACACCGTTGGTTTGCAAGGCCGACTTGGGGCCCAAATTCACAATTACCGGATCAGGTAAAGTGACAGCTGCGTCGTAGGTCTCAATATGTACCGGCCGGCCATCCACAAAGACGGTGAGTATATCGAATAGATTAAAAAAGCCGGTACGGTCCCACAGGTCAATCCATAGAATGAGTCCGCTCAATTGAAGCGCCCTTGTCACCACATTCCGGTGGTTGTCGCCAGCAATGGCCGGCAATAAACCAGGGATCGTCGGAGCAGGTAATAATGTGGGATCGGGAACGGGTTCTTCCCACTCTTCCATGGGGCCTACAGGGTCTTGACTAACAGGTTTACTGGATGTGTTGGACATGATTCAAACTCCTCAAAAGAATAAGTATCTGTCCGGGCATAAAACGACGGTAAGACTAAACACCCGGGTGTCATTTTCTAAACGTATGCCGACCCTGCAGAGGTCTGAATTGGAAAATCTGCTGGCCTCTCATTCATTTAATGGGATTTCCCTTTAACGCGTAACTGTCAAACTTGACAGTATCCCCTGCGGCTCGACTGTGATGCTCGCAACCACGAGCACCTCCTTCACTACAAGCACACTGCATCCTTCTCCACTACGCCTAATCGTCCGACACGCAAGGCGGTGAGTTGGGCCGAATCAATCTGATGAACACCAAGTTACGCTCGGAATACCCCATGCCTGCACCTGCCGGTTTGATGATCTGATAGCGCGCAACCGCAGAGCCATGCCGAGGGTTGGTTTGCCCTTCTGGTGGCTTGACCAGCCCTGGAAGCAAGATGTATGGGTCAAACGGAACCTGAAAGACATATCCCTCACGAGCTTCTTGTTCCGTCAGCGTATGGCTGAAGGCCTTGATGGTTTCAGGAATAACAGCGCCAGCGAAGCCATTAGGGTGCGCATAACTGGCCCAGTGCAAAATCACCTCATCACCGCCGTCCAACAGCGTTGGATCCCCGGGTATTTTAACGCCCGCTCCGTTTACCCAAGGTCGCAGATGGCAGCTGATAAACCCGGCACCAGGACCGGGTCCGTACTCGACTCCTACATACTCAAGCGGTTTTAGCCCGACGAGCCGCACGATATTGACCATTACCGGCGTGTCTGACGCGCGTTGCCGGTTGACCCCGTTGAAGGTCCAGTAAAAGAAAGGAACCCAACCTGTATCTAAAAGCTCGATGATGTTCCAGCCGACGAACCACTCAATTTCCCGACCCGCGCTATCTCCCGCTTGCACGGTGTAGGTCGCGATGGGCCCGGGAAAGCTCCCTGCCATCAGTTCCAACGTTTGACCAACATCGGGCGCGTCATACAACGAGGTAATCACGCGTACCGGCTTACCCTCGTCGTTGATAGTCAATTGGTTGTCACCATCTACCCCCTTCACTGTCACCACGTCCAGCAACAGGTTGATAGGGTCTGGGTTATTAGGGCTCACCGGCCCGGCAACCGTCAGATCCACAGGAGCAAAGCGGGTGATCGATGGCCTGGAGGGGGCAACGCCTCTCTGCCAACGGTATTCTGCCCTCACAATCCCGGAAACGAACTCGTAACCGCCGCTGGCCAACACCGAATACGGAATCGGCACCCTGATAGGCCAAGCCTGAAAAGCTGAAATAACGATGGGGTCAAGCGGTATAAGATCCCATGACGGTAGGAGACGATCCCCCTCTGTTGAGCCGAATACTTCGAGGATATTCATATATACCCCGCCTTCAGCACGGGCGTCATTGAGGGCTATACGCCCATCATTCAACTGCGGAATTTCAACAGGACGCAGGTCGGTGGGCGTAGGCGTCAGATTGATTAACAGGGGAGCGGTACGTGATGGGCCCGACTCACGACCCGAGCGGTCTTTCAAATAGTACTGAGCGTTGAACTCCCGATTGGGCAAACCGCGAAGAAAAGCGCCCGGGAAATGCACCTCGATGGGCCGAACCCCATCCTTGTGCGCTTGAACAATGGTGGTGGTGGCAACGATGTCCAAATGGCGTGGACGTTTGCGCAAAGGCTTGAGAAAAGGCAATGGTATTAAAGAAGCCTCCACCACATCCCCCAAACGTATGTCCGGCCAAATCAAATCAATGGTAGCGGTCACTCTGTCCAGGTTGGCGGGATTATCCAGATATTCATCCGTTACGCCGTCATCTTCGATGACCTGCGGGAACTGGAAACGCGGACCACGCAAGCCGCTATTTGGCCCGACCTTGTCACTGTCCAGATTTGTCGAAAACGAAAGCTCCCCTGGGTTACCACTTGACTCTCTTAATATCACCTCGTAGTACAATTTATGCAGGCCGGGTACGTCCATGAGATGGGGAGGTACCAGAGCGTCAACGTCAGGCAGGTCGCTAGCGTCATAAGGCGCCGTCAGCCTCTTCTCATCAAACATCTCGACTCCAAAAAACCACTTGACAAGAGTGATATCCCCAGGATCGAGCACGTTACTGCCGGGCCACAACGTAGGCACTTCAACCCTCAGCCCTGTGCTTTGAAAAAATACCGGTATTTTATGACCGCGATCATCTGCCTCAAGGGGTAATGCATCAGGTGCAACAGGTGCATCCAGGACCAGCACACCTGCTTTTGTGCCACGACTGGAAGGTGGGTTAAGCGGATCGTACTCAGACATATCGACTCTCCTAGACGACTATCAGGTTGAGGCCCTCGACCACCTAAAGGGTACTGACCCCATCCAAAGATCACGGAGAGTAGTTAAGGCAATTTGCCCCCAAGCGGATACTGTCAGAACTAACAGGTGCTGCGTCCCCTGCAGTTTTGTTAAGCCTGGCCAGAACGATAAAATTCTTTCGAATCATCGAATTGCAGATGTGAGACGGCATAGCACGCCTCGCACGTATCAGACAGGCGGCAACACCCAATCAATCGGTGTCTCACCGCTTTGCTCAAGAAACTTGTTAGCCCGGCTGAAATGCCCACATCCCAGAAACCCGCGATACGCGGACAACGGCGACGGATGCACCGACGTCAGCACCAGATGCTTGGTGGCATCGATCAGCTTCTGCTTGCTTTGGGCGTGAGCGCCCCACAGCAGAAACACCAAGTGCGGCTGATGCTCGCTGACCACCTCGATAATACGATCGGTAAAGAACTGCCAGCCCTTGCCCGCATGGGCGTTGGCATTGGCGCGCTCCACGGTCATGGTGGTGTTGAGCATCAACACCCCCTGGTCGGCCCAGCTTTGCAGGTAGCCGTGATTGGGGATGTCGATATTCAGGTCGCGCTTGAGTTCTTTATAGATATTGACCAGTGACGGCGGCGCCGGCACGCCAGGTTGCACAGAGAAGCACAGGCCGTGGGCCTGGCCGGGCCCGTGGTAGGGGTCTTGGCCAAGGATCACCACCTTGACCTTATCCAGGGGGGTGGAGTTAAGGGCGTTGAAAATCAGCGGGCCAGGCGGGTAGATCTCTTTGCCGGCGGCGTGTTCCTGGCGCAGGAACTCGCGCAACTGGGCCATGTAGGGCTTCTCGAACTCATCGCGCAGGGCGTGTTTCCAGCTGGGTTCGAGTTTGATACGGTCGCCATCGGTCATAGTTGAATTGTCTTGTAAAAAAGAATGAGGCGAACCCTAGGAAAGCCGACTCCGCTTGTCAATTGATCTGACACACCACCGGCACTTTCCCACGAAGGGATCATACTCATCCTTCACCTTCTCGATTGAGGTCACGATGAACCTGCACTTCGAAGAACTGACCGGCAGTGGCGGCGCCCGCATTGGCATCGCCAGCCTGGACGCAGAAAAGACCCTCAACGCCCTCTCCCTACCGATGATCCTCGCGCTGAGCGACCGCCTGGATGCCTGGGCCAAAGACCCGCAAATCGTCTGCGTGCTGTTGCGCGGCAATGGGCCCAAAGCCTTTTGCGCCGGTGGCGAGGTGCGCAGCCTGGCCCAGGAATGCCGTGAACAACCCGGCGAAGTCCCGGCCTTGGCCGCGCAGTTTTTTGCTGCCGAATATCGCCTCGATTACCGCCTGCACACCTACCCCAAGCCGCTGATCTGCTGGGGCCACGGCTATGTGCTGGGCGGCGGCATGGGCCTGTTGCAAAGCGCTTCCGTGCGCATCGTCACGCCAAGCAGCCGCCTGGCCATGCCCGAAATCAGCATCGGCCTTTACCCGGACGTCGGTGCCAGTTGGTTTCTTTCCCGCCTGCCGGGCAAGCTCGGGTTATTCCTGGGCCTCACCGGCGCCCATATCAACGGTCGTGATGCACTGGACCTGGGCCTGGCCGACCGCTTCCTGCGCGATGACCAGCAAGACGAATTGCTCAATGGCCTGCTGCAACTGAACTGGCAGGAACAAACCGCCATGCAACTCAACAGCTTGCTCAAGGCCCTGGCCCAGGAAGCGGTGAGCCAGCAACCCGAAGCGCAGTGGCTGCCCCGCCGCGGGCAGATCGACGAGTGGCTGGATGTGGGGGATGTACGCTGTGCCTGGCGTGCATTGAGCCTGCTGCGTGATCACAGCGACCCGCTGTTGAGCCGCGCCGGCAAAACCCTCAGTGAAGGCTGCCCTTTGACGGCGCATCTGGTATGGGAGCAGATCCAGCGCGCTCGCCATCTGTCCCTGGCCCAGGTGTTCCAGATGGAATACACCATCAGTCTCAACTGCTGCCGTCACCCGGAATTCGCCGAAGGGGTCCGGGCGCGCCTGATCGATAAAGACCAGACGCCCCATTGGCACTGGCCGGATATCAACACGCTTCCGGAAGCAGTGGTGCAGGCACACTTCAATAAGGCGTGGGAAGGTAGGAATCCTCTGGCGGATTTATCCGAATTTTGACAGCTTTACGGTTTTTGTCGGCTACCTTGAAGGCGCAGTTATCCGGCGGCCCTTCGTCACACAAATAAACCGGTTGGCCGAATAGATCTTTGTCTAGCCGCCAATACAACGTATCAGTCAACGACATGCTGGTCGGAACACCAGGCGGGCTTGGTCTCAAGGCGACAACGGCGCCCCCGCCCGTTCGATAGATACACTTGTCCATGTAGCCGCCTTGCCGTTCCTCACCTTTGCCCGGGGTAAATACGGCGCCGATAAACCGGTCGATAAAATCGCGGCTCTCGACTTTCTGGCTCTGCCACAGCACATTTTTATCCACGACTTCAAAATGCTCATCGACATGCTTGATCATCAAGGGATAAGGGCAACCCTGTTCCGCTCTGGCTAGGGCAGCAACGCTGCCCATCATTAAGAGAAGACACATCAATCGTTTGAACATAGCAGGTTCCATTCACCCATTTTCTCTACGGGGCATACACAGCCTCACGTAGTGAAATGCATCTAGAAACCCAAAGATAGCTGTTAAATCTGACAGTACCGACAAACGGTAAAAAAAAGCGGCGCATCAGGCGCCGCTTGTTTTTCAAAACATTTAACGGTGACCGCCTCGGCCACCTCCGTGATCGGAACCACGGCCATGCCCACCGTTGCCCCAGCGATTGCCCCATCCCTGGTTCTGATAGGGCCGGTAACCGGCCCTCGGGTAATAACGCGGCGCGGGCTGGTAGTAACGCGGCGCGGAATAATAACGAGGCGGTGGCGCATAGTAGCGAGGCGCTGGAGCGTAGTAACTGCGCCCATACGGGGAGTAACGCGGGCCACCGTAGTAATAGGCCGGCGCAGGTGCGGTGTAGACCTCAGAACGGTAGTAAGTAGAGCCTCCATCGTAGTAGGGCACGCAGGCGCAAAGGGTCAGGCCGAGCAAAGCGATAAGTAGCAGTCGTCGATACATGGCGGCCTCCTGGACCGCGGAAGAGCTCCTCCAGCGACGCTGGGAAGCGGCATTCAGCTTTCACTGAATGACGAAATATCTGACATCAAAAACAGAATCTGGTGCGCTGACGACATAAGTAGAAACATCTGTTTCGGACGAATTGAATACCTGTCTTCAGGACAGGGAGATGGAATGCGACTGAGCAGCACTGTATCGTGCAAGAACTTGCGCAACCCTGCCCGATGCCTGCCTGAACCGACCGATGACCACGCCATCCCTCTGCCCCGCTTGCGGTGCCCGCAACGACTGCACACTGGCCGACCCGCGTACCGCCGACCAAGCCTGCTGGTGCTACAGCGTCACCATCGACCCGGCGGTGCTTGCAGCCTTGCCTGATGAACTGCGCAATCAAGCCTGCTTGTGCCCACGCTGTGCCCAGGTGGACGACCAGATGCGTCAGCGCAATGCGCGTTGACCGTTTTCTCAGCAACCTGCCGCAGTTCAATCGCCAGCAAGTGCGCCTGCTGCTCGCGGAACACCGAGTGTCCGTCGATGGTGTTGTGATCAGCGACGCTCATCATGACGTACGTGAATTCAGCCTGATCTGCGTTGATGACGCCATACTGCAGGCGGGTAAGCCGGCGCGCTATTTCATGCTGCACAAACCCCAGGGTTGCGTCAGCGCCACTTCGGACCCACAACACCCCACGGTCCTGGACCTGCTGGATGAACCGGACAAGGCCGAACTGCATATCGCCGGACGCCTGGACTTCAATACCACCGGCCTGATGCTGATCACCAACGACGGCCAATGGTCGCGACGCCTGACGCAACCACAGACCAAGTTGCCCAAGGTTTACTACGTGCAAACCGAGCAGGACATCGGCCCGGAATACGCGGCGATGTTTGCCAAGGGTGTGTATTTCGCCTTCGAAGACCTCACCACCCAACCCGCCGAGCTTGAACTACTGAGTTCAAGAACGGCGCGGTTGAGCATCATCGAAGGGCGCTACCATCAGGTGAAGCGCATGTTCGGGTATTTTGATAACAAGGTGATCGGCCTGCATCGTGAGCGAATGGGACCTTTGGTGCTGGATGCGGCGCTGACGCCGGGCCAATATCGGCCATTGACTGACGAAGAAATCCGACAAGTCTGACGACCGTTCGGCCGATGATGACAAGAAACCGCGCTGTCGCCTTGCGACCTGCCGTGTGGACTGCTTGAATCAGGGTCTGAGCCAGTTTCAGGCTGATGAACCTCCATAATCTCCAAGAAAGACTTTGCCTCGCCCGCGCTTGATTGACGGGCCTTTCCGGCAAACAGCCGCCATGACTACACCCGTGCACCAGCCGTCATCGGCCGGACATGGGCCCTCCTTTCCAGGCGTATGCCTACCTGTCACAAAGCTCGTGCAGAGTGATCTGCGCGCACTACCCGCTTGCCAGGAGTCTTACGACATGAGGCCAGAAATCGCTGTGCTGGATATACAGGGGCAGTATCGGGTGTATACGGAGTTCTATCGCGCGGACGCAGCTGAAAAGACCATCGTCCTGGTCAATGGCTCCATGGCGACCACGGCGTCCTTCGCTCAAACCGTGAAAAGCCTGTACCCGCAATTCAATGTGGTTTTGTACGACCAGCCCTACGCTGGCCGCTCAAAAATCCATAACCGTCATGAGCAAATGCTGACGAAGGAAGTCGAAGGCCAGATTCTCCTGGAGCTGCTCGCCCACTTCGCCGCCGAGCACGTGCTGTCTTTCTCCTGGGGCGGTGCTGCCACTCTGGTCGCCCTCGCGCACCGGCCTCGCCGCGTGGAGAAAGCCGTGATCAGCTCATTCTCGCCAGTGATCAACACCCCCATGCGTGACTACCTCGAACGCGGCGTCGACTATCTCGGCAACCTCGACCGCGACCGCGTCGGCCAGTTGGTCAACAGCACCCTCGGCAAACACTTGCCGTCGCTGTTCAAACGCTTCAACTACCGCCACGTCAGCAGCCTGGCCGAGCATGAATACGGGCAGATGCACTTCCATATCAGCCACGTGCTCAACAGCGACCGGCTGTGCTACCTCAAGGCGGCGAGGCAGATCGACATTCCGGTGCTGTTCCTGAACGGTGAATGGGACGAATACACCAGTGCCGAAGATGCCAAGCTGTTTGGCCAGCATGTAGCCAAGAGCAGCTTCAGCACCATCCAGGCAACGGGGCATTTCCTGGATATGGAGCATAAAGCGGCGTGTAGGGACAGCCGAGAGGCGGTGGTGGGCTTCTTGAAACCGGAGCGGCAGGTGAGCAGGTTGCGGTATCAGCAGGGTCATGCCCAGCAGGCGTTTGCCATCTGAAATGAAGGCTGACGGGAGCGACTTGGGGTGCGAAGCAGAGCCTCTGTCTGTAGGAGCGCTTCGCACTCCAGCGTGAGCGAGCGCCCTCGCCACATGCAACCCGCACATTTTTCGAAGAAAAACTTCAAATTCTGGCGGACATCTGGTACAAAGTCAGCCGCTCTGAGCGGGTATAGTTTAGTGGCAAAACGAAAGCTTCCCAAGCTTTAGTTGAGGGTTCGATTCCCTCTACCCGCTCCACTCAGATTTTGCGCTTGCGTCGGAATGGTTCTGGCGCGAATGCATAAGAACCGGCCCTTGGTGGCCGGTTTTTTTATGGGTCATGGTACGCGGATCAGCTCAGGTTTAAGGGGCTTCCAGCCGGCCAGCGCGATCAACAGGGTCATCACCTGGAAACCGATGATCAGCCCCACACAACCGGTCCAGCCCCAGCGCTCCCAGATCAGTGCCGGGACGATGGCGCCGCAGCTGCCCCCCACGTAATAACAACTGAGGTAGGGTCCCACGGCACCTGCCTTGTTGGCGCCAGCTGTAGCGGTGGTGAAGGCATTGGCAGCGGCCTGGGCGAGGAACACGCCGGTGGAACTGAGGGCCAGGCCCACCACGATGCACCACAGGGCAGGCACCAGGGTCAGGGCCGAACCAGTCACACCCAGCACAGCAGCGACACTCAGAAGTTCGGCATGCGGGCGAGCTTTACTGAGCCGGCCTGCGATGGGGATCACGATCAACGCCAACAGAAACACCATGTACAGCGTCCCCAAGGCGGCAGGCCCGAGGTTGAACGGCGGTAAGCCAAGGTACAAACCTGCGTATGTAAAAGCAGCGACTTGCGAGAACAGCACGCAAAAGCCTACGGCGTAAGCGGCCAGCAACGGCCTGCACCAAACACCTGACGAAGCCGCCTGGACCTGCTGCGCCCGCGGGCGGTTGGCCGGCAGCAGAAACTGAATAAAACCGCCCACCATCAAGCTCAGTACCGCCAGCCACTCAAACGCTTCACGCCAGCCCACATATTCGGTCACCACCCCGATGATGAAGCGCCCGCCAAGCCCGCCCAACACAGTGCCCGCCACGTAAAGGCTGGTGACTTCGGTCACCGTGCCGCCGCGCCAGCGATCGCCGATGTAGGCAACGCTGGAGGCAAACACAAACGGGATCAACATGCCCTCGACAAAGCGCCACACCAGCACTTGCGCGAAACTGTCAGCATAGGCCGTCATCAACACCGGTCCGGCCAGCAGCAACGCCGCAGTCGAGATCACGGTGCGCTGTTCGAAGTGCCGGGTCAGGCGGCTGACAAATGGCGCAGTCATCGCCACGGCCAGCGTGGTCACGGTAATACTCCATCCCGCGGTCTTGGCGCTGATATGAAATTGCGCGGCGAACACCTGCAAGATGCTCTGGGTGGCATAGAGATTGAGAAACGCCGCGCAACCACACAGGAACAGGGCAAGGCGGGCACAGTGCAGGTGCGGTTTCATGAAACTTCTCGTTTTATTTTGTGCGGTCTTTATAGAATGGCCAGAGGGCTTAAAACCAATACCGAATTCCGACCGATTGATACCCAAGGACCAGGATGCTCGACCTACGCAAGCTGCGTTACTTTCTGACGGTCGCCGAAGAATTGCACTTCGGCCGCGCAGCAATTCGCCTGCATCTGGCCCAGCCGCCGCTGACCCGGCAGATTTCCGCCCTGGAAGCCGAATTGGGGTTCAAGCTGTTTGACCGCACCAGCCGCACGGTCACCCTCACTGCCCAGGGAAGGGCGTTCCTGCCCTACGCCAGGAGCGTGTTGGAACAGGTGCAGTTGGCGCAGGTGATCGCCGGTAAATTGGCTGCCGGCACGGCGGGTCAGCTGACATTGGGCTACGTCAGCTCAATCGCCCTGTCAGACCTGTTCAGCCGCGCCATCCAGGCCTTCGCCCAGCGCTTTCCCGATGTGCAACTGACCTTGGTGGAGTGCGCCTCCGGCGGTCTGGGCGCGCAGGTCGCAGATGGGCGCCTGGATATCGGCTTGAGCCGGCTGTTGCCAAAAAACACTGATGTCCAGGTATTGTCGCTGGGTGAAGAACGGCTGGTGGCAGCGGTCTCCAGCGACAGCCCGTTGGCGAGCCAGGCGATGGTCAGCCTGGCGCAACTGAGCACTTACCCGCTGATTCTGTTTCCCGCTGACTATGGGTCAGGCTTGAACCAGTCCATCGAGCAACTTTACCGCAACCATGGCCATCCGTTGCGGCCTGGGCCGACCGGGCGGCAGATCACTTCGATCATCGCCCTGGTGGCGGCCGGACAGGGCGTGGCGCTGGTGCCGGACTGTACGCAGAGTCTGATGAATAGGGGCGTGACCTATAGGCCAATGCAGGAAGTGGATGCGTGTGCAGAGTTGCTGGTACTGACCCCGGCATCAGCAAGAAGTGTATTGGCGGATGCATTTCTCGGCGTACTTGAGCAGTCACTGCATACCCGTTAGCCCCTGAAAATCCTTGCAATACCTCTCCACTCCGCCTTGGATGCGCGCCCATACACTTTATTCAACGCTTACTGAAAAACCGCACAGCTACCGCTGGTAGGTAGCGTGTTGATTATTTTTTTTCAGTGGTTATAGTCACCACCAACACACACCACAAGGAGGTGATGTGGACAGTCGATATTTGATCGGTCATATCGTTGCAGACGGTTGGTATCTTGTACGCATCAGGGGCAGTCATCACCATTGCAAGCACCCGACGAAGCCAGGGTTGGTAACGATCCCTCATCCAAAAAAGGACCTGCTGGATAAGACCGCCAAGAGCATCTTGAAACAGGCTCTGTTGAGTTAACCGTCCCTGGAGGGCAACACACATGCTTTACCCCATCGCAATTTCAACCGGTGACAAGGACCACGCGTGGGGCGTGGAGGTCCCGGATATTCCAGGTTGCTACTCCGCCGGCGATGACCTGGACGACGCCATGGCGATGGCCCGCGAAGCCATCGAGGGGCACTTCGAGATCCTGGCAGAAGATGGCGCCCCGATCCCCAGCGCCCAGAAAGTCACCCTGCATGCCGCCAACCCACAGTACGCCGGCTGCACGTGGGCAGTAGTGGACATCGATGTCACCAAGTACCTGGGCAAGGCGCAAAAACTCAACATCACCCTGCCGGGGTACCTGTTGAATCGCATCGATGAATATGTGTTGAGTCATCCGGAAGAAAAAAGCCGCTCGGGGTTCCTGGCGTCGGCAGCGCTCAAGGTATTGCAGCAGGACCGGTAATTACCTAAGTAAAATCTTACGGTGGTGACGAATACACATCGTGATGATGTCAGCTCGTCGATTCAGAGATCCGGAGCACCCCATGCTTGGAAAACCTATCCTGCGTCAAGTGGTTGGCTGGGTGGTAGTGGTGCCGCTGCTGGTCTCGTTTTTAAGGCTGCCATTTCCCCTTGGCTGGTTACTGATACTCGGATCGATTGCAGCATCGGTTTACGGCGTAAGGTTCGCCTCGCGCCATGCCAGCCGGCGCGTGACGCTTTTCGCGCTGATCATGACCGTGCTCAATGTGATTTCGTTGGCGATGGGTCATGCATCAGTGCTCGTGGCGCTCTATTGGATCTCATGGCTCTATTGGTACCCGTACTATTCCAGTTGGGTTTACTGGAACTTCTAGCCTGGCGACGAATTTGACCGCAAGAAACGTAGTTTCCTCGCCAGCAGGTGCAGCTACAGTAGCGTCATCCCATTAACGCCCTTTCGAGGAGCCTGCTCATGACTTACCACTACAAGCTCATGCCCTCCCCCGTCGGTGAACTTACGCTGGTGGCGCGTGAGGGCAAACTCAGCGCTATCCTTTGGGAAGCAGAACGTGCCAACCGCGTGCGCCTGGGTGAATTGATCGAGGCCAACCACAACCCGGTGCTGTTGGAAACCGAGCGCCAATTGACGGAATACTTTGCTGGAACGCGCAATCAGTTCGAGCTGGAACTGGACTTCGCGGGCACCGACTTTCAAAAGCAAGTCTGGCAGGCCCTATTGACCATTCCGTTCGGCGAAACCCGCAGCTACAGCCAGATCGCCCAGCAGATCGGCAACCCGAAGGCCGTGCGTGCAGTAGGCGCCGCCAACGGGCGTAATCCGATCTCGATCATCGCACCGTGCCATCGCGTGGTGGGTGCATCGGGCGGGCTGACCGGGTTTGCAGGAGGGCTTGAGGCCAAACAGTATCTGTTGACCCTCGAAGATCGCGGCCAAGTCAAAATGGCTTTCTGATCATAGGCCTGGTACAGCCACGCGAACAAAAGCCCGGTAGTCGAATAAACGCTCGAAACCCAACTTGCGATACAGCGGGACGGCGCCCTCCGATGCCTCGAGAAAGCATCGCTGGGCGCCCAGGCTCGACGCATGATTCAGGGCCTCTTGGATCAAACGCGTGGCATAGCCTCTCCCGCGCGAGTTAATGAGCGTGCCAACATCATTAAGCCGGGCCTCTCCATTGCATAGCGACAAGGTCAAAGAGCAGCTCACCTGCCCCTCGGCGGACAGGGTGAAGTGATAAAGGCTTTCACCAGCGTCAAGGGCCCTCTGGTGTCGGGCCTGATAATGCGCAGCCACCTCGGGCAGCATCGCGTACGCATTGCCAAGCGGAACGGCCCACTCATTCAAATCCCGTGTCAGGCGGACCTGCACATCACCCTCACCCTCTGATGGAATAAGCGCTGACAATTGGAGCACCATCGCCGTAGTCTTTTCAGCGGGCTGAAAATCGAGCCCGGCAAGCAATTCGCGCAAGCCCTCGACCTTTTGCTCATGAATCACTAGGCGTACTTCAATCAGGGTGCGTCGGATCAGCTCGAGTGTCGCAGCCATTTCATCTCCCAACGGACCGCTGCCAAGACGAATAAACAGCAAATTCAACGGGAAATCATCCTCGTCAATAAAATACGCGTTGATGGCTGCGCAGTAGCGGTGATGCGTCAGGCAGGTGGCGGCAAAATAATGGTCTTCGGTCAGGTGATAAAGTGTGTCCAGTTCAAAAGCAGGGTCAGCACGCATGGGCAATTTCCAGATAAAAAACCCAGTCTTGCTCTGGCCGTTTCAGGACGCCGTAGGTTCATGCCTAAATACCTGGCAGAAAAACGCTCAATTTTGTGCACATGCTAAGTTGTAAAAAGAAATTTCAGCGACTGCCCGCGGTCAGTATTTTCATCACCCTTTTTGAGGAAAAACGGTCATGAAATTCTCTGCAGTCTCCCAAACCCTGTCCCGTTGGGCAGGCAGTCCCAGGACCTTCTACGCGGCAGTCGCGCTGATTCTCCTATGGAGTCTGAGCGGGCCGTACTTTCACTACAACGACACCTGGCAACTGATCATCAACACCTCGACCACCATCATCACCTTCCTGATGGTGTTCCTGATTCAGAACACGCAAAACCGGGATAACGACATCCTGCATATCAAGATCGATGAACTCTTGCGCGCATCCAAGGACGCACAGAATGCCGTGCTCAGCCTGGATGGCCTGGACCGCAAAGAACTTGAAAGACTGCGCAAGGAGTACCGCAGCATTGGCAGCAGCGACAAGGTGAGTTTGAACAGCAGTTGCGGGGCCGCGGCCGACGATGCAGCGCAGATCAAGACTGACCTGCACCAGGCCTGAAAAAAAACGGCGGTTGGAGTGATCCAATCGCCGTTTTTTTATTTCACGTAATAACCTCAGCCATCACCTTGATGCCCCTTGCCATAGGTCGATGCCAGGGCCCGGGCTTTTTGCAGACGCTCTTCGAGCTTGGGCAGTGTTTCATCCACGAGCGCTTTTATTTCCGGCACATCCGACGCGGCACCTTCTTTCTTGAACAGGGCGATAGCGTCCTCGTTTTCCTTGATCTGTTGTGCGGTGTAGGCAGCGTCAAAGGAGTCGCCGTCCTTGAGTTCGGGCATCAGGGTTTCGGCTTTATCAACGATCTTTTCCCGAGGTGCTACCGGCAAGTCGAGCTTCTTGGCGATGGCTGCCAAGTGCTGGTTGGCCAGGGTACGTTCGTTGATGACCTCGATGGTGTAGTCCTTGATCTCTTGGGATGAGGTCTTGGCGTGGGCCATGCGACTGGTTTCGATATCGGCCATGCCTTTGGCCGAAGCCTGCTCGATGAATTCGGCAGGCGACTGGGCGAAAGCATTGCTGGCGCCGAGGCCCAGCAGCATCGCGAAACTGGCGGTGCGTAACCGGATAGCCATGCGGCTCATGATGGGTTCCTCCAGGGCAAAAATAAGTGCGGGGAAAACATGCCCCGCCCTGAGTTGGAATTTTTTGCGCGGCAAAGGTTTAGAAAAAACCTGCCAGTGCGACGAACGGTCGTGGATGCGTCAGGCCGGTTTATTGCCGAACAGGCCCGGCAGCGCGTGCGCCAGGGCATTGATGGCGAAGCCGATAAACATCACGCCGCAGAGCCGGGTGATCAGGATTTCATGACGCTGATACACCGTACGCACCCGCTGGGCGCCAACCACGCCGATCAGAATCGCGTAGGCCAGCAGGCCACCGATAAAGCTCAGGAAGATCAGCGAGGGCAGCATCGACCAGGTCAGCAACTCTGCACGGCTGGACAGCAACGCCGTGAAGGTCGCCACGGCAACCGGATACGCCTTGGGGTTGGTCAGGCCGAACAGAATGCCATGCCAGAACGGATGCCGCGCCGCGCCCTGGGGCGCATCGCCGCTGCGGCGCTGGGTGCGGATCGCCCGCCAGCCGAGCCAGAACAGATACACACCGCTGAGCACACCCAGTACATCGAACGCGCTGCTGCCGACTTCCCGCGCACCGACGATGGCAATCAGCGCCGTGCTGCACCACACCACATCGCCGAGCAAATGCCCACACAGGAAACCCGCCCCGGCACGTCGACCACGGGCAGCGCCGATGCCGAACACAGCCAAGACACCCGGGCCAGGGGTAATACCGTAGATAAAACCCGATGCAAGGACGGCGAGCAGCAAGGAGGGGGTCATAGGTAGGCTCTGACAGACGTGTGAAGGTGATTGATTCTGCATGTTTCAGCGCGACGGGTAAAACTTCATTCCCACATAAGGCTTGGCGCGACACGCTCGCAGGCGCGAGGCCAAGTCGCCGACATGGGCCTCCAGTTTATGGCCGTCAGGATCGAGGAAATAAAACGACGCGCCTTCGCTGCGGTTGTCGCGCCACTCCTGCACGCCAGCCGCCCGCAGGCGGTCGACCAGCGCGGCGAAAAGAGCGGCCTCGACGGTGAACGCATAGTGGGTATAGTCCGCCGCTGGCACGCTCGGACGCAACGGGTCCAGTGACAGGCAAAGCCACAGGCCGGGTAATGACAGGTAGGCACCGTTGTCCCAGGTGGCGTCAAGCCGGAGGTGCAACAACTCATGATAAAAACTGACGCTGCGCGGCACATCGGTCACGGCCAGGGTCAGGTGGTTAAAGCCGCTGAGCATGTAGATTTCCCGTGGTTATTGGTGACCGTCTGACAATACACTCCGCACCCGCCCAATCAACCACTGCAACCCCGAATCCCCACCCCGCCGCGCATGCCAGGCCAGCTCAAAGGCAAATGACGGAATATGAAAGGGCGGCGGCACGGTCAACAGGCGTGCATGATCGATATCCAGTAAACCGCGGGACGACACCGTCAAAATCAGGTCCGTGCCCTCGATCAACTGTGGCGCCACGCCCCAATGCGGCAAGCTGATCGCCACATGCCGCCGTTCACGTATTGCCCTCAGTGCCCGTTCGATTTCCGGCGTGCCACTGCCACGCATCTCCAGCAGCACATGGGGGCGTGCGAGGTAAGTCGGCAAGTCGAGCACGCCGCTGGGTGCAAGGCTGCTGCGGTCGACCAGGCAGGTGTAATGCTCTTCAAACAAAGGCGTAGTACGCAGTTCGGCGGGCATATCGGGGAATACGCCAGCCGCCAGGTCGAGATCGCCATTGAGCACGCCGTCGACCATACCTTCACGGCTGGCCTGGATGATCTGCAGATCGATGCCGGGCGCTTCATGGCGTAGAACGCGGACCAAGCTGGGCAGGATAATCGCCGCGCTGTAGTCCGACATCGCCACACGAAACCGGCGCTTGGCCGAGACAGGGTCAAAACGATTCGGTGCCAGCAGCGCCTGCACTTGGGCAAGGGCTTCGGTCAACGGCGCCGCCAGCTCCAGGGCACGAGCCGTTGGGATCAGTGTACCGCCCTGGCGCACCAGCAACGGGTCACCGAGCATATCGCGCAAGCGCGCCAACGCATGGCTGACTGCCGGCTGACTCAGGTGCAGGCGCTCGGCAGCGCGGGTGACATGTTGCTCGCTGAGCAAGGCGTCGAGAATCACCAGCAGGTTCAGATCGATGCGGCGCAGGTCATTCATCAGCTGCATGCTCGGCATAAAAATTTGGAATTTAAATTTGCGTGACGAATAGCCTAGAGTCCAGCAAAACCTCTGGGAGATTTGAAATGACGACGTTGCATTGGTTGGGTTTGTTAGCGTTGGCGGTGATTGCAGGGGCGGTGGTGCCGTTTCAAAGTGCGATCAACGCCAACCTCGGGCGCGGGCTTGGGCATCCGTTGTGGGCCACCCTGGCGTCCCTGCTGGTAAGCATCATCGTGTTGCTGCCGGTGATGGTGGCGCTGCGTTTACCACTGCCGAGCCTGGCCTTTATCAGCAAGGCACCCTTGTGGATGTGGGCCGGCGGTGCGTTCGGCGTGTGTTTTATTTCGTTGGCGTTGATGCTGCTGCCCAAGCTGGGCGCATCGGGGTTTATTGCGTTGGCCATGGCCGGGCAGATTCTTGCGTCGTTGCTGCTCGACCATTTTGGTCTGTTCGGCCTGGTGGAACGCCAACTGAATACGCCACGGGTGCTGGGAGCGGTGTTGTTGATCGGCGGCGTGGCGTTGATTCAGTTCAGCGCAGCACCCGCCCGGGCGCTGGCAACTACCGGCTGATCAGATCGAGCGTTTGTGCAACGTCAACGGCGCTCGACAGCCAGGCGATTGATCTCGGCCTGCTCCACCACCGGCTGCGGCGCGCCATGGCTGGCGGCTTGCAACATCGCCCGGCCGACGGTCTCGGTGCTTACCACCCAAGCCGGTTTTATCCGACGCACAAACGAGAGCACAGGCCCGAGCACGCTGTAGAAAGATTGGTACAGCGGCGTTTTCGAACGCACACCATGCAACGGCTGGATAATCCCCGGACGGAACAGGTACACCGCCTTGAACGGCACTCGCAGCAAGGCATTCTCGGTCTTGCCCTTGACCCGGGCCCACATCGACTTGCCGGCTTCGGAACTGTCCGTGCCGGCACCGGACACATAGATAAAGGTCATCTGCGGATTAAGCCGCGCCAGCGTACTGGCAGCGACCAGGGTCAGGTCATAGGTGAGATGGGTGTACCGCGCTTCGTTCATGCCCGCCGAGGAAACGCCGAGACAGAAGAAACACGCGTCAAAGCCTTGCAACAGGTTTTCCAGGGGTTGGAAATCCAGCATGTCGCTGTGCAACACTTGGTGCAGCTTGCCATGTTCCTGGGTCAGGGGCGTACGGCCGACGGCGACGACTTCCTGCACATCAGCCGCCAGCAGGCATTCGCGCAGCACGCCCTGCCCGACCATGCCGGTGGCGCCGAATAACAGAACTCTCATTGGGGGACCTCAGCGGCAAGCCGCAAGCTTGCTCAAGTTAAACGCATTCAGCGTGCAGCTTAACGCTTGCGGCTAAAGGCTGCCCCCTATCAAAACGCGCTACGGAAAATCTCTTCGATCTGCCGTTGATCAGCTCGCCGTGGATTGGTCAGCCCACACGCATCCTTCAGCGCATTGGCAGCCAGCAGCGGGATATCCTGCAATTTGGCGCCAAGCTCGCGCAGGCCAGCGGGAATATCCACGTCCTGGGACAAGCGGCGAATCGCTGCGATGGCCGCCTGGGCGCCCTCTTCCACCGTGATGCCCTTGATATCCGCGCCGAGGGCACGAGCCACGTCGCTCAGGCGTTTGGCACTGACACTGGCATTGAAGCTCTGCACATGGGGCAATAACACCGCGTTGCACACGCCATGGGGCAAGTCGTACAAACCGCCCAACTGATGGGCCATGGCATGCACAAAACCCAGGGACGCGTTGTTGAAGGCCATGCCGGCGAGAAACTGCGCGTAGGCCATGTTCTCCCGTGCCGCCATGTCACTGCCATCGCGCACCGCCAGACGCAGGTTGGCGCTGATCAGCTCGATGGCCTTGATGGCGCAGGCGTCGGTGATCGGCGTAGCGGCGGTGGACACATAGGCTTCGATGGCGTGGGTCAGCGCATCCATGCCAGTGGCAGCGGTGAGCCCCTTGGGCATGCCGACCATCAGCGCCGGGTCATTGACCGACAGCAGCGGCGTAACATTGCGATCGACGATGGCCATTTTCACGTGGCGGGTTTCGTCGGTGATGATGCAGAACCGTGTCATCTCGCTGGCAGTGCCGGCGGTGGTGTTGATAGCTACGAGCGGCAGTTGCGGCTTGCTCGATTGGTCGACGCCCTCGTAATCGCCGATACGCCCGCCGTTGGTGGCGCAAAGCGCGATGCCCTTGGCGCAGTCATGGGGCGAGCCGCCGCCCAGGGACAACACAAAATCGCAGGCATTTTGCTGTAGCAGCGCCAGGCCCTTCTCGACGTTTTCCACCGTGGGGTTGGGCCTGGCGCCGTCGTAGATCGCCGAATCGATATCCTGCATCGCCAGCTTCTCGGCGATCATGCTGGCCATGCCGGCTTTGGCCAGGCCGGAATCGGTGACGATCAAGGCTTTACGAAAGCCATAATTGCGAATGGCGATCATGGCTTCGTCGAGGCAGTCGCTGCCCATGATGTTGACGGCGGGGATGAAGAACGTGCTGCTCATGGTCAATCCTCAGAGGCTTTATGCCCACAGAATCAACCTGTACCGCATGGCGCATCTTGATCAGGATCAACGTCGGCTCGTGATAAAGTCACCGCCCAGCCGATTTCGAGTAGACCCGCCGCAATGAAGGATTTCCAGGATATTGACGCCCACCTTGAAGACTGGAGCGCCCTGCGCGCTGCCCTCGACTTCAGCGGGATTCTGATCGGCAACGGCGCCAGTCGTACGATTTGGGAAGACTTCGCCTACGATTCGCTGTTCGAAAACGCCCGCACCGTTGAAGAAAAACCCCTGAGCCAGTCCGAACTCAGCGTATTTGACGCCCTGCAAACCCGCAGCTTCGAACAGGTCCTGGGCGCCTTGAAGACCACCAGCCGGGTCAACAAGGCCCTGGCGGTGAGTTCGGCGGCGCCGCGTAACCGTTACTACGCGATCAAGGAAGCGCTGATCAACACCATTCATGCCGTGCACATTCCCTGGCGCCTGGTGCAGCCGTCGACGCTGACGACGATCAACGCAGAATTGGCCAACTACGCCACCGTCTTCACCAGCAACTACGACTTGCTCAACTACTGGGCGATCCTCCACACGCCGGGCATTGATGACCTGTTCCGCAGCGCCGACTCAAGCTTCGACCTGCGCAATACCCATACCGATGCCACGCGCATCCTCTACCTGCACGGCGGCCTGCACCTGGTGCGCAACCTCGATGGCACGGCACGCAAACTGCCGTCCACCGACAGCACCTTGCTCAGCAGCTTTGCGATCAACAACACGATCAAGACCCTGGACGATGTGCCACTGTTCGTCAGTGAAGGCAAGGTAGAAGAGAAGCTCAAGAGCATCCGCAGTTCGGATTACCTGTCGTTCTGTTATGAGCAACTGCTGAGCCATGAAGGCGCGTTGTGCATCTTCGGCCACGACTTGGGACCGCAGGATCAACACCTGGTGGATGCAATTCGCCAAGCCAGCATCAGCACCCTGGCGATCTCGGTGTCGGGGCGCAGCGATGGGTTTATCCGCCAGCAGAAGCGGCGGTATTTGGAGTTGTTTGAGGGCAGTGGCGCAACGCTGAGGTTCTTCGTAGCACGCACCCATCCGCTGGGTAACCCGACGCTTTCGGTCCCGGTCGAACGCTGATCCAGTGAACAAAGAAAATCAAATGTGGGAGGGGGCTTGCTCCCACACTGACTGCATTTCAGGTTGCGGCAAGCGTTACTCCTCCGAACTGTGCACCACCACCAGCAATTGAGCCTGCACCTCCCCCAACGAACGAAGGCGGTGGGGCTTCTGCGCATTGAAATGCAAAGCGTCACCACGCTCCAAAATCACCCGCTCGTTCATGAAATCCACTTCCACCCGGCCTTCATGCACGAACAGAAACTCTTCCCCCAAATGCTCCTTGAAGGTCTTGTCGGTGAAATCCGCCGGTGGGTAGATGATGAACGGCAGCAGGCTGCGCTCGCTGACTTGATGGGCCAGCACCGCGTAACCCGGCGAGGTGTCTGGCCGTTCGTGAGTGCGCACCAGGCTGTAGCTGTCGAGGCTGACCTTGTCTTCGCTGAACAGCTCTTCGACCTTCACGTTCAACGCCTTGGCCAATTTCAACGCAGCGGCTATGGAGGGCGTGTTGAGCCCGCGCTCCACTTTCGACAGATAACTCTTGGTCATCCCGGATTTTTCAGCCAGGGCTTCCAGGGTCACGCCAAGTTTTTTTCTCAATAATTTCAAACGGATAGACATTTGCTGCGGTTAATCCCTGCAGAAAGCGATGAGCCGTGCTTGCCAATGACACAAAGTGTCATATAGCATCATTCGTGTCATTTGCATTCACCCAACGACCTTGCGAGCAGCGGGCGAGCAGCAAATCCGACGTCCATTGAACCACCCAAAGGACACCGATATGGCCAAGACATTAGCACTCCCAAAAGAACAACTGGTCAAGCAAGCCCTGAGCCAGATGCAAAACAATCTGGCAGATAATACGTGGACCGACCGGCAAAAGCTGGCGCTGACCTGCCGAATTCTGTTCGAGCACGGTCACGACTCCGGCCTGGCGGGGCAAATCACTGCGCGCGGGCCCACCCCTAGCACCTACTACACCCAGCAATTGGGCCTGGGTTTTGACGAAATCACCGCCAGCAACCTGCTGCTGGTCAACGAAGACCTTGAAGTGTTGGAAGGCCATGGCATTCCCAACCCGGCCAACCGTTTTCATACCTGGGTGTACCGCGGCCGGCCGGATGTAAACTGCATCATCCATACGCACCCGACGCACATTGCTGCGCTGTCGATGCTGGAAGTGCCGCTGCAGGTGTCACACATGGACCTCTGCCCACTGTACGAAGACTGCGCCTTCCTGCAGGACTGGCCCGGCGTGCCCGTGGGCAATGAAGAAGGGGAAATCATCACCACGGCCCTGGGCGACAAGCGCGCCATTTTGCTTTCGCACCACGGCCAGTTGTCCACGGGCGCCAGCGTCGAAGAGGCTTGCGTCATCGCACAGCTGATCGAACGTGCGGCCAAGTTGCAGTTGCTGGCGATGGCCGCAGGCACCGTCAAGCCTATCCTGCCGGAGCTGGGGCGCGAAGCCCATGACTGGATCTCCAAGCCCAAGCGCCATGGCGCCGCGTTCAACTATTACGCCCGGCAGAACCTGCGCACGCACGCCGATTGCCTGAACTGATTGCCCCTTTTTGACCGGAGTTTGCCCATGTCCAACCCAACTATCCACGGCATCATCGGCTACACCATCACCCCGTTCAGCGCCGACGGCCAGCGTATTGACCTCGACGCCCTCGGGCGCTCCATCGACCGCTTGATCGACAGCGGCGTCCACGCCATCGCGCCCTTGGGCAGCACCGGCGAAGGCGCTTACCTGAGCGACGCCGAGTGGGACGAAGTCAGCGCCTACAGCATCAGGAAAGTCGCCAAGCGTGTGCCGACCATTGTCAGCGTATCCGACCTGACCACCGCCAAGGCCGTGCGCCGGGCACGCTATGCCGAAGCGCACGGCGCCGATGTGGTGATGGTACTGCCCGCCTCGTACTGGAAGCTCAGCGAAGCGGAAATCCTCGCCCACTACGCCGCGATTGGCGACAGCATCGGCGTACCGATCATGCTCTACAACAACCCGGCCACCAGCGGCACCGACATGTCGGTGGAGCTGATCCTGCGCATCCTCAAGCAGGTCGACAACGTGACCATGGTCAAGGAGAGCACCGGCGATATCCAGCGCATGCATCAGCTGAAACTGCAGAGTGACGTGCCGTTCTACAACGGTTGCAATCCGCTGGCCCTGGAGGCTTTCGCCGCCGGTGCCAAAGGCTGGTGCACCGCAGCGCCTAACCTGATCCCGCAACTCAACCTGGATTTGTACCAGGCAGTGCTGGCTAATGACCTGAACCAGGCGCGGGAGCTGTTCTACCGCCAGTTGCCATTGCTGCAATTTATCCTCAAGGGTGGGTTGCCGGCGACGATCAAGGCTGGGTTGCGGTTGACCGGGCTGGAAGTAGGTAATCCACGCCTGCCGGTATTCCCGCTGGGTGACGCCGGGATCGAGCAACTCAAAACACTTCTGAAGTAAACACCCCGCCCCTGTAGGAGCGAGCTTGCTCGCGAAGAACGCCAACGATAACGCAGCACATCGGGTGTTCGGGTCGCCTGTTCGTTTTTCGCGAGCAAGCTCGCTCCTACAGAAGATGGCACTTCAATAGAGACAAATGACAATAATTCTCGATATCATTCGCGACTTTTCCACGTCGTGCTTCGTCAAGAAGGATATCCATGTCTCGTCCCAAGCCCGACCCGTCATCGGCCGATGCCTGTCGCGGGTTTTATGCAGATATTCTGTATTTCCTGCGTAAACGCACGGACAACGCCAGCGACGCGGCGGACATGACCCAGGATGTCTTTACCCAATGGCTGGGCTACCGCGACCGGGCCAAGGTCGAGCAGCCACGGGCGTTTCTGTTCCAGATGGCGCGCAACCTGCTGCGCGATCACTGGCGCAAACAGAAGGTACGGCAGACCGTCCACTCTGACCCCGCCGAAATGGATGCCGAGCCGGTCACCGACGAGCAGCACGACCCCATGGCCGCCGCCCTGCGCCTGCAACGCCTGGAACAATTGAAAGAAGTCCTCGCCGAACTCTCGCCCCGCCGACGAGAAGCCCTTATGCTGCACCGCTTCGAAGGCCTGGGCCAGGCGCAGATCGCCGAGCGCATGGGCATTTCGACCAGCATGGTAGAAAAGCACATCGCCTTTGCCCTGCTGCATTGCAAGCGACGCCTTCAACCCGACCCCGGCACGGAGCAGCCAGAATGAACCGCCTGAGCGACATCGACGCCCTGGACATCGAAGCAAGCGACTCCATCGACGCCCAAGCCGCCAGTTGGTTTGCACGCAACTGCAACGAGGCGAGCCGCGTCGACCGCAAAGCCTTTGCTGCCTGGCAAGCCGTGCCTGCGCACGCGCGCGCCTATGCCGAATTCGAACAGCTGTGGGCCGACCTGGCCCAATTGCAACAACTGAACAAACCCGTGCCATTGGCCCAGCGCAAGCCCAGCCTCTGGCGCCCTGCCTTGGCGGTGGCCGCTGCCCTGCTCTGCGCCGTGATGGCAACGCCTCTCGGCGCGCCCCGCGAGCTGTATCACAGCCAGATCGCCACCCAGGCCAAGGGCATGCGCACATTGAACCTGCCCGATGGCAGCCGCTTGTATGTAAATGCCAACACCCGCATCCGTGTGGACTTCAACGCCCACCAACGCATCCTGCACCTGGACAAGGGCCAGCTGTATATCGAAGTAGCCGCCGACAAGGAGCGCCCACTCTACGTACAGGCCGGCGAGTCGAACGTACGGGTGGTGGGCACCGGTTTTGATGTGCGTCGCGGCCAGCAGCAACTGGTGGTCAGTGTTGCCCATGGCCAAGTGGCGTTCGAAGCGGATGGCAAAAGCCCGGTCACTCTGCTCGGCGCCCGGCAACGCGCTGCTTACAACTACGCCAAGGGCACCTTGCAACAGCAAACCCTCAGCGCCGAAGAAGTGGCCGATTGGCGCAGCGGGCACTTGTCGTTTCGTAATCGCGAGCTGGCCAGCCTGATCGACGAATTGAGCTTATACCGTCCCCAACAACCGTTGCAGGTCAACAAGGCCGTCGCCCAACTCAAGGTGTCGGGCAACCTTGACGTGAATGACCCGGACGCCCTGCTCAGCGCCCTGCCCGCATTGTTGCCGGTGAAAACCGTGGTATCGACCGATGGCATTGTGAAAATCGAGCCAAACAAATAGCCTGCATAATCCACACATGAGAATATTTTGCATTCGCATGTGTGGTTTTTTTTGCCTGCCCCGTCTCCCTTCTGTCTGCGTTTGATACGCACACCTTTTTGGCTACTTAGCCGCACCGGGGGATTTCATGTTTCGCGCGCCTTGCCACGCTTCGCACCTGTTTCTTCGACCGACGCTCATCGCTACCTGCCTGACCTTCAGCCTCAGCGCCCAGGCCGCGTCGTTCAAGCTGCAACTGCCGGCCCAGTCGTTGGCCACGTCCCTGAGCCAGGTGGCGCAACAGGCTAAAATCCAGCTGCTGTTCGATGAAAGCCTGCTCAAGAACCTGCAAGCGCCGGCACTCAACGGTGACTACACAGCGGAAGCGGCGATTCGCTCCCTGCTCAAGAATGGCGACTTCACCCTGATCAAGGTCGGCAGCACCTATGTCGTGCGCCCGGATGAGGGCAAGACCACCCAAAGCGGCGCGATCCAGCTGGACACGTTAAGCGTGATCGGCACCGGCAACGAAGTGAACTCCAGCACGGTCAACCGCTCCACCCTGACCCAGGCCGACATCGACCGCTACCAGTCCAATAACATCCCGAGCCTGTTGCAGACCCTGCCCGGCGTCAGCCAGGGCGGCTCGCTGAAACCCGGCGGCCAGACCATCAACATCCGTGGTTTCGGTGATGCCGAAGACGTACCGCTGACCGTGGACGGCGCTACCAAGACTGGCTTTGAGCGCTACCAGCAAGGCACGGTGTTCATCGAGCCTGAGCTGATCAAGCGCATCGAAGTGGAAAAAGGCCCCAATTCGCCGTTCACCGGCAATGGCGGCTTCGGCGGCACGGTCAACATGATTACGAAGGATGCCCCGGACCTGCTCAAGGACGGCCGCAACAGCGGCGCGATGCTCAAATACGGCTACTCCAGCAATGACCATGAACAGGTCTACAGCGGTGCGGTGTATGGTCGTACCGACGATGGTCGCTTCGACGCGCTGGCCTACCTGACTCAACGGGACGGCGGCGATATGAAGGTGGCCGCCAAGTTGCCCAACGAGAATAACCAATACCCCATCAACCCCCAGCGCCTGCCCAACAGCGCCCAGGATGTGGACGGCAAGCTGTTCAAGGTCAACGCCCATTTCACCGATGAGCACAGTGTCGGCCTGTCGTACTCGCGCTCCCACAGCAACCGCTGGACGCCGTTTTCCGCCGCGAGCTATCCGACGCCGCCCACCCAGTTCAACATCGACCGCTACGGCTACGAAGGGGCGTTGAAGCGTTTCCTGGCCCACCGTGACACGGTCGACACCACCTGGTCGGGCAAGTACGAATACCAACCCCTGGACAACCCGCTGGTGGACTTGACCATCAAGTATTCCCAGTCCGACACCGAGCAGACCGACGAGCGTGACGCCACCGCGTTTTTCCAGCTGGCCACCGGCGGGCGCAAGATGGACACGTCCTATACGGACAAGAACCTCGATATCCGTAACGTCAGCCTGTTCGATACCGGCCCCTTGCAGCACGCCGTAACCGTCGGCGGGCAGATCCGCAAGCATGTCCGCGAAACCGAAATGTGGATGCCCGGCACCACTTACAACACAGCGCGCTACAACTACGGGCACTTCCAGCCGGGCTTCATGCCCCACGGCAAGGTCGACACCAACAGCTTCTTTATCCAGGACGCGGTGACCATCGGCGACGTGACGATTACGCCGTCCCTGCGCTACGACCATGTGCGCAACCGCGGCGAAGGCAACGATGCGCCCTACTACAACAACCCCGACCCGGCCGTTGGCCACGACTACAGCGACCGCACCTACACAGGCTGGTCGCCACGCGTGGCGCTGTTCTGGACCGTGACGCCGAACGTCGGGCTGTTCGCCAACTGGAGCCAGACCTGGCGTGCGCCGGTGATCGACGAACAATATGAAGTCCAGGGCCTGGGCAGCCGTACCGCCACCAGCGTGGACCTGGACCCGGAACGCATCACCTCGATCACCCTGGGCAACATCACCAGCTTCGACAACCTGATCGCCCAGGACGATAACCTGCAGCTGCGCACCACCCTGTTCCACAACAAAGTCGAAGACGAAATCTTCAAGGCCACCGGCGTGGGTTGCCAGAACCAGGCCATCAACGGCGGCAGCATTGCCTCTGCGTGCCCGCCGGGACCGATGTCCAACTACCGCAATATCGGTGGCATGACCATCAAGGGCGTCGAGCTGGAGTCGATCTATAACTCCACCTACCTGTTTGGTTCGGTGTCGTTCGCCTATGCCAAGGGCCAGCACCAAGGCGCCTACACCAACCCCTGGGGCCCTGATGTGGCAGCGCGGGATATCCCGCCGACCAAATGGGTGCTGGTCTTGGGTACCCACATCCCCGCCTGGGATGCCCAGGTGGGCTGGATGGGCCAGTTCATCGGTGCCACCGACCGCCTGCCCAGCGACAAATACTCCGGTGGCCCAGGCTCCGGTGTGGGTGACTTGTTCTTCGACCAGTACGGCAACAAGCGCTACAACACCCAGGGCCTGTTCGCCAAATGGACCCCGCAGCAGGCGTACCTCAAAGGCACCGAGGTCAACTTCACCGTGGACAACCTGTTCAACGAAAACTTCCGCCCGGCCTTGAGCGGCGACCGCGCCTACACCAAGGGCCGCGATGCGAAGATCAGCGTGACGCGGTTCTTCTGATCGCTGAACCTGTAGGAGCGAGCTTGCTCGCGAAAATCGCCAACGCTGACACGAGGGCACCTGATGCCCCGAAGCGTCCTTATGTTTTTCGCGAGCAAGCTCGCTCCTACAAAAACGCTGTATTCAGGCCAGGTAGCCATCGGCGCGCAGCAGGGTTTCCAGGCAATGTTCCGTAATGTGGTAGAACGCCTTGAGCTCCTGGATTTTCACCAGCAACTGCGCGTTGTCCAAAGGCTGCGCACGCTTGACCGCAAGAATCATCTTGTTCTTGTTGGTATGTTCCAACGAGATGAACTCAAACACCTTGGTCTCATAGCCGCAGGCTTCGAGGAACAACGCACGCAAACTGTCGGTGACCATTTCCGCCTGCTGGCCCAGGTGCAGGCCGTATTGCAGCATCGGCTTGAGCAGCGCCGGGCTCTGGATCTGCAGGCGGATCTGCTTGTGGCAGCACGGCGAGCACATGATGATCGACGCGCCGGAACGGATGCCGGTGTGGATCGCATAATCAGTGGCAATGTCGCAGGCATGCAGGGCGATCATCACGTCCAGCTCACTCGGCGCCACGCTGCGCACATCCCCACACTTGAACACCAGTCCCGGGTGCTCAAGGCGCGCAGCGGCGGCGTTGCACAGAGAGACCATGTCTTCGCGCAATTCAACGCCGGTGACCTCGCCCTCGGCCTTGAGGGTATTGCGCAGGTAGTCATGGATGGCGAAGGTCAGGTAACCCTTGCCCGAGCCGAAATCGGCAACGCGCACCGGTTGATCGAGCTTCAACGGCGACGACGTCAGCGCATGGCTGAACACTTCGATGAACTTGTTGATCTGCTTCCACTTGCGCGACATCGATGGGATCAGCGCCTGCTTGGCGTCGGTCACACCGAGGTCGGCGAGGAACGGCCGACTCAGGTCGAGGAAGCGGTTCTTTTCACGGTTATGCTCGGCCGACGGCGCCTCACGCAGTTGCTGCGGCTTGCTTTTGAACAGCGAACTTTTGTTCTTCTTGCTGTATTCCAACTGGGCTTCGTCGGTCAGCGACAGCAAGTGCGCGTTCTTGAACGACGCCGGCAACAGCGCGGCAATCGCCGCCACACCCTCGGCCACGGGGAAATTCTTGGTGATGTCGCGGGTCTTGTAGCGGTACACGAAGGACAGGCACGGCTGGTCTTTGACGGTGACCGGCTTGATGATCAGCCGTTGCAGCTCGGCTTCCTCACCGACGTACTTGGCCAGCACCAGCTTGATAAAGGCGTTTTGCGCAAGGCTTGCGCTCAGCAATTGGATGAACTGGGCGTGATGATCCGGCGCAGGGTTGGCGGGTTGAGCGGTGACGGACATGAACAAAAACGCCTCGGGCAAAGAATGCCGGGCATTTTAGGGGGGATAACCCTCAACGGCACGGAGTTATTTGACCAATGGTCAGTTCCAGCAGCCACAGTAGATCCAAATGTGGGAGGGGGCTTGCCCCCGATTGCAGTGTGTCAGCCAACAGATTCGTTGACTGGTGCACCGCCATCGGGAGCAAGCCCCCTCCCACATTTGGAACTGAGTTGGCTGGACTATTCGAGTACCACCAGGCGATTGGGCAGTTCATTGCGCGTTTGCGTCACCGGCACATGCACCTTGAGCAACTCGCCACAGGCTTCAACGCAGGCGATGAACCCGGCCAGGGTCTGGCCCTGCTTCACCTGCTGGGTAAACGCCTGGACGATGGCATCCCAGTTGCTGTCATCCAGGCGCTGGGAAATCCCGTCATCCACCAGGATCTCCACGTAACGCTCCGCCTCGCTGACAAAAATCAGCACGCCGGTGCTGCCCACGGTGTGGTGCAGGTTCTGCTCCAGGAACTGCCGGCGCGCCAGGTTGGACGCACGCCAGTGGCGTACTGAACGCGGGATCAGCCGGGTGGTGACCTTGGGCAAGCGGAACACCAGGCACAACACAATGAACGTCGCCCATTGCGCCAACAGCAAGGTGTACATGGTCAGGTAGCCCGACAGGTAGTGCACCACGCCAGGCACCACCAACGCGATCAAGCTGGCCCACAATAACGGTATGTAGGCGTAGTCATCGGCCCGCGCCGCCAGCACCGTTACCAACTCCGCGTCGGTTGTTTTCTCGACCCGGGCGATGGCTTCGGCGACTTGGCGTTGCTCGTGTTCAGTCAGTAATGCCATGGTTGTAGATGCTCTTTTCTAGTTATTGTCATTACCAGCCCCCCGAAGCCCCGCCGCCGCCGAAGCCACCGCCGCCGCCCCGGAAACCACCGCCACCGCCTCCCCCACCGCCACCGCGTCCACTGCTGCTGAGAATGGCCAGCAGGATAGCGCCCACCGGCAGGCCCATGCGATTGCACAGCCACAACACGCCGATCAGCAGGATAAACAAGCCGATGGAAAATCCGGGATTATCCTTGGCAAAGTTGGCATCTGCCACATGGGCCGGCACTGCCAAGGGGTCGCCGCCCACCACCTGCACCATCGCGGCCACGCCGTCGCTGATGCCTTGGCTGAAGTTACCGGCCTTGAACTTGGGCAGGATCACCTGATTGATGATCACCCAGGACTGCGCATCCGTCAGCACACCTTCCAGGCCGTAACCGACTTCGATGCGCACTTTGCGGTCATCACGGGAGACGATCAGCAGCGCGCCGTTGTCCTTGCCCTTCTGGCCAATACCCCACTGGCGGCCCAATTGATAACCGTAGTCTTCAATGGGCACGCCCTGCAGGTCGGGCACGGTGACCACCACGACCTGGTCGCCCGAGCTTTGCTCCAGCGCCTGCAACTGCTGGGTCAGTTGCTCGCGCACCGCCGGGTCGATCATCTGCGCGCTGTCCACCACACGCCCGCTCAGCGCCGGGAAGGTCAACGCTGCCTGGGCCACGCCCACGCAGGCCAACAGCCACAGCGCCAGGCCTATCCGTAATAAACGCATCGACACCTCAGCGCGGCCTTATTTGAACTTCACTTGCGGTGCTTTATCGGCATCGGCACTGGTGGCTTCAAACGTGGCGCGAATCGGCAGGTCGCTGTACATCACGGTGTGCCACAGGCGGCCCGGGAAAGTACGGATTTCGGTGTTGTAGGCTTGCACGGTCTGGATGAAATCACGGCGGGCCACGGCGATACGGTTCTCGGTGCCTTCAAGCTGGGATTGCAAGGCCAGGAAGTTCTGATTGGCCTTGAGGTCCGGATAACGCTCGGACACCACCATCAAGCGACTGAGTGCGCCGCTCAGGCCGTCCTGGGCTTGCTGGAACTGCTTGAGTTTTTCCGGGTTGTCCAGGGTGCTGGCATCCACCTGGATCGAGGTGGCCTTGGCCCGTGCTTCAATCACCGCGGTCAGGGTGTCTTGCTCATGGGCGGCGTAGCCCTTGACCACTTCCACCAGGTTGGGGATCAGGTCGGCACGGCGCTGGTACTGGTTCTGCACCTGGCCCCAGGCCGCCTTGGCCTGTTCGTCCAGGGTCGGGATATTGTTGATGCCGCAACCGCTCAGCACGGTGCTGATCAGTAACAACGCCGCAGCCTTGAAGCCCCAGCGGTAAGTTTGTGCTGCTTGCATGATGTTTCTCCTGCCCGATCTCGATGGAATTTGATGACTAACCCTACAAACGACGCGCTTGGGGCATAATCCGCCACCACTGGCATGCATCGAGCCAATCAGCTACAAAGATGCCCAGCGCGAAAAAGAGTTCAGAGTGTGCTGCATTTATCTGAACAACACCCGAACAACAATAGACGCTCCCCACATTTTGGCCGATCAGCGTTATCGCTGTGCAGTGAGCCGAAAAAGGATATTCATGAAGAAGCTGTGTTTGCTCGGCCTTGTTGCCACTCTGGCCACCCACCCCGTCTGGGCAGAAACAAAGCCTGCTGCGCTCAAAGACAAGGACGCCTTCGTCAGCGACCTGCTCAAGCAAATGACCCTGGATGAAAAGATCGGGCAATTGCGCCTGATCAGCATCGGCCCGGAAATGCCCCGGGAACTGATCCGCCAGGAAATCGCCGCCGGCCGTATCGGTGGCACGTTCAACTCCATCACCCGCCCGGAAAACCGTCCAATGCAGGACGCGGCCATGCGCAGCCGCTTGAAGATCCCGATGTTCTTCGCCTACGACGTAATCCACGGTCACCGCACGATTTTCCCGATCAGCCTGGCCCTGGCCTCCAGCTGGGACATGGACGCCATCGGCCGCTCCGGGCGCATCGCCGCCCAGGAAGCCGCTGCCGACAGCCTCGACATCACTTTTGCGCCAATGGTCGATATCTCCCGCGATCCACGCTGGGGCCGCACCTCCGAAGGGTTCGGTGAAGACACCTACCTGGTCTCGCGCATTGCCGAAGTCATGGTCAAGGCGTTCCAGGGCACCAGCCCCGCGAATGCCGACAGCCTGATGGCCAGCGTCAAGCACTTCGCCCTGTATGGCGCGGTAGAAGGCGGGCGCGACTACAACGTGGTCGACATGAGCCCGGTCAAGATGTACCAGGACTACCTGCCGCCCTACCACGCGGCAATCAAGGCCGGTTCCGGCGGCGTGATGGTGGCGTTGAACTCGATCAACGGCGTGCCCGCCACCGCCAACACCTGGCTGATGAACGACCTGCTGCGCAGAGACTGGGGCTTCAAGGGCCTGACCGTCAGCGACCACGGCGCGATCTTCGAGCTGATCAAGCACGGCGTGGCCAAGGACGGGCGCGAAGCCGCCAAGCTGGCGATCAAGGCCGGCATCGACATGAGCATGAACGACTCGCTGTACGGCAAGGAATTGCCCGGGCTGCTCAAGTCCGGCGAGATCGAGCAGAGCGACATCGACAACGCCGTGCGCGAAGTGCTCGGCGCCAAGTACGACATGGGCCTGTTCAAGGACCCGTACCTGCGCATCGGCAAGGCCGAGGATGACCCGGCCGACACCTACGCCGACAGCCGCCTGCACCGCGCCGAAGCCCGCGACATCGCGCGCCGCAGCCTGGTGTTGCTGAAGAACCACAACGAAACCCTGCCGTTGAAAAAATCCGCGACCATTGCCCTCGTCGGCCCGCTGGCCAAGGCACCCATCGACATGATGGGCAGTTGGGCTGCAGCCGGCCGACCTACGCAATCGGTGACCCTGCTCGATGGCCTGAACGCGGTGATCGGCGAGAAGGGCAAAGTGATCTATGCCCGCGGCGCCAACATCACCGGCGACAAGGCGGTGCTCGATTACCTCAACTTCCTTAACTTCGACGCCCCGGAAGTGGTGGATGACCCGCGCCCTGCCCAAGTGCTGATCGACGAAGCAGTAAAAGCGGCAAAGAATGCCGACGTGATCGTCGCGGCGGTGGGCGAGTCCCGTGGCATGTCCCACGAATCGTCGAGCCGCACCGATTTGAACATCCCGCAAAGCCAGCGCGACTTGATCAAGGCCTTGAAAGCCACCGGCAAGCCGTTGGTACTGGTACTGATGAACGGCCGTCCGCTGTCGATCCTCGACGAGAGCCAGCAGGCCGACGCGATCCTGGAAACCTGGTTCGCCGGCACCGAAGGGGGCAACGCCATCGCCGACGTGCTGTTCGGTGACTACAACCCGTCGGGCAAGCTGCCGATCACCTTCCCCCGTTCGGTGGGGCAGATTCCCACCTACTACAACCACCTGACCATTGGCCGGCCATTCACCCCAGGCAAGCCGGGCAACTACACCTCGCAGTACTTCGATGACACCACAGGTCCGCTGTTTCCATTTGGCTATGGCCTGAGCTACACCTCGTTCAGCCTGGCGGACATGGCGCTGTCGTCCACCACCCTGAACAAGACCGGCAAGCTCGACGCCAGCGTCACGGTGAAGAACACCGGCAAGGTTGATGGCGAAACCGTGGTGCAGTTGTATATCCAGGACGTGGCCGGCTCAATGATCCGCCCGATCAAGGAGCTGAAGAACTTCCAGAAGGTCATGCTCAAGGCTGGCGAAGAACGCACGCTGCACTTCACCATCACCGAGGAGGACTTGAAGTTCTACAACACCCAGCTCAAGTTCGCGGCGGAACCGGGTGAGTTCAATGTGCAGATCGGGCTGGATTCCCAGGATGTGCAGCAACAGACCTTTGAACTGCTCTAAACCTCAAATGCAGTAAAAAATGTGGGAGGGGCGGCGCGACGATTCGACTTGCTCCCGATAGCAGGGTGTCAGTCACTGGATGAGTTGCTGATCCACCGCCATCGGGAGCAAGCCCCCTCCCACATTTGACCTCATTGTTCTTGCTAGCCGCGTCGGTCGAGAAGGTTCACCACCAACCGATCAATCCACCCCCACACCCGCTGCTTCACCCGCCGCCACAACGGCCGCGCTTTCCATGCCTCCAGGCTCACCGCCTGGCTCTGGGCAAAATCCGCTTCGAAACTGCTCACCACCGCCGCCGTCAATCCCGGGTCCAACGCTTCGAGATTGGCTTCCAGGTTGAAGCGCAAATTCCAGTGATCGAAATTGCACGAACCAATGCTCACCCAATCATCCACCAGCACCATTTTCAGGTGCAAAAAGCACGGCTGGTATTCAAAGATCTGCACGCCTGCCCGCAGCAGACGCGGGTAATAACGATGGCCGGCGTAGCGTACTGACGGGTGATCGGTACGTGGCCCGGTGAGCAGCAAACGCACATCCACGCCCCGCCCTGCCGCCCTGCGCAAGGCACGACGCACGCTCCAGGTCGGCAGGAAGTAAGGCGTCGCCAGCCAGACCCGCCCCTTGCTGCTGTTCAAGGCGCGGATCAGCGATTGCAGGATATCCCGGTGTTGACGGGCGTCGGCATAGGCCACGCGACCCAGGCCGGGGCCCATCGCAGGCACCTTGGGCAAGCGCGGCAAACCGAAATGGGTCGCCGGTTTCCATTCACGGCGCGCCGCGTTGGCGTGCCACTGCCGGTCGAACAGGGCCTGCCAGTCCAGCACCAGCGGGCCGCGGATCTGCACCATCACTTCATGCCAGTCGGCGCTGTCTTGCCCTGGCGTCCAGAACTCATCGGTGACGCCCGTGCCGCCGACCACGGCGACCCCCTGGTCGATCAGCAACAGCTTGCGGTGGTCGCGGTACAGGTTGCGCATCCAGCGCCGCCAATTCAAGCGATTGTAGAAGCGCAACTCCACGCCAGCATCGATCAAGCGCTTGCGCAGCCCGAGGGTAAACGCCAGGCTGCCGTAATCATCAAACAGGCAGCGCACCTGCACGCCGCGCTCGGCGGCCAGCACCAGCGCCTGCACCATGGCATCGGCACAGGCCCCGGCTTCGACCAGATACAATTCAAGATCGACCTGCTGCTCGGCCCGGGCAATGCCCACCAGCATCTGCGGGAAGAAACTCGGCCCGTCGATCAGCAATTCAAACTGATTGGCGCTGCGCCACGGGAACACTGCGCCGCTCATGTCAGCGCGCCGTGAAAATCAGTACCGCACCCACCGGCACCGACAGGCTGATCGACTTAAGCCCGGCAGCCTTGCGCAACGCCGCTACGCCCGGCGCCAGGTCGAAATCCTCGGCGTGCAACACCACCGGCTCCAGGGTCACCACCTGGAAGCGCCGCTCATCCAGGCGCGTGGCGAGCAATTCGGCGCTGTAGGTCTGGGTCTTGCCGTGCAGGGTAACGCTCAGCGGCAGGCGCAATTCCAACTGCGCGCCGGGCGCCAGGTCGTTGATCGGCTGCAGATTGATCTGCGCGCTGATCAACGCGTTGGGGAAGGTCTTGATCTGGAACAGCTCCTTGCGCATGCGCTCGTCGCGCAGCGGAATGCCACTGTTGATCGACTCCATCTCCACTTGCAACTGCGCCGCGCCTTTGGCGTCGACCTTGCCGTGCAGCACCAGGAAGCGATGCACCTCGGCAATCTCGGTGTTTTTGGTGGTGACGAAAGACAGGCGCGAGGATTCGTTATCCAGGTACCAGTCGGCGTGGGCAGGCACGGTGGCACAGGTCAGCAGGGCGAAGACCAGGGGTTTGACATTGAACATAAAGACTCATGGGGCAAAAAACCTGGGCGAACATTAAGCGCAATATCATGAGCGGCGCAAATCGATTGTGGGAGGGGGCTTGCTCCCGATAGCAGTGGGTCAGTTATAGATGAACTGACTGACACACCGCTATCGGGAGCAAGCCCCCTCCCACATTGGTCCTGTGGTGAGTGTCTAGGCCAAGGCCTGCTGCACCTCAAGCACAGCCTGTTCGAGGCTGGCCATATGCAGGTTCAACACCCGCTCCACCGGCGCCTGATGCATCGGCCAATGCAAGGCCATGCTACCCACCAACCGGCCCTGGGCGCGCACCGGTAACGCCACCGCCCGGATCAGAAACGGCAGACGTACCGGGTATTCCCAATAGCCTTCGGTACGCTGGCCGAACCCCTGGTGCTGGGTGTGCTCGCACGCATGGTATTGCTCATCGGCGGCCACCCGGTCGCGGCCCGCCAGGCGTTGCACTTCATCACGGGGCAGTTGCGTCAGGCAGGCCTTGCCCATCGCCGAGTGAAACAGGCTGGCGTACTGGCCGACGATCTGGCAGTTGTTCGGGTACAGCTTGCGCAACACGCTGGGAATCGCGCTCTCCATGACTTCCAGGCGCTCGCCGTCGAAGCAGGACAAGTCCACCACCAAGCCGGTGCGCTCGCTCAACTCCACCAACCACGGCGCCGCGCTTTCCACCACCTGGCGCCTGAAGCGTTGCTGGGTATCGCCGAACAAACGCCGGGCACGCAGGCGGTAGCGCCGATCGCTCAGGCCGCGATAGACCCAGCCCTGTTCCTGCAAGGTCAGCAACATGCGCGACACCGTGGCCTTGGGCAGGCGCGTGAGGTAGTGCAGTTCCTCCAGCCCCAGGGCCTGGTGCTCACCCAGCAATTCGACGATTGCCAATGCGCGCTCAACCGAGCGTACGGTGCCTGTGTCCATGTTCGATCTCCCTGTTGCCGGTGGATGATCATTTTCACAGCAAGATGCAGGCCCGTTGGCATTTCAGCCGGTCGATTCCAGGCACGCCGGCGGTCGGCGCTGCACCCATTGGGTCAACTGTTCATGGGCATAGGCCAATTGCAGCACGGCGCGGTCCGCCTGGGCCGGGCCGATGATTTGCAGGCCCATGGGCAGGCCTTGGGAGTTGAAGCCCACCGGGATGCTCATGCTCGGCAAGCCGGCCAGGGTTGGGCCGATCACCACTTCCATCCAACGGTGATAGGTGTCCATTTCGCGCCCGGCTACATGGCACGGCCACGCTTGTTGTGCATCGAAAGGGAACACTTGGGCGGTGGGCAGCAGCAGAAAATCGTAACGTTCGAACAATTTGGTCAAGGCTCTGTACCACTCGCTACGATCCACCGAAGCCTGGTACACCTGCTGGGCGCTCAAGCCCAGGCCGCCCTCCACTTCCCATTGCGCTTCGGGCTTGAGCAGTGCGCGTTTTTTGGGGTTGGCATAAGCCGCGCCGAGGTTACCGTGCACCAGCCAATGGCGGTGTGCCAGCCAGCAGCGCCACAGGTGTGCCATTGAAAAGTCCGGCTGGCAGCTTTCTACTTTGCAGCCAAGCTCGGCGAAGTCACCCAGGGCCGTTTCGCACAGGCTCATCAGGCCGTCTTCCATCGGCAGATAACCGTTGTAGTCCCCCAGCCAACCGAGGCGCACGCCGTTGAAGTCGCGCTGCAGCGGCTGGCCCAGCACAGCGGGATCATCCTTGGATGACAACGGCACCCGTGGGTCGTAACCGGCCTGGATGCTCAGCAAGCGCGCCACATCCGTCACGCTGCGGCCCATGGGACCTTCGGTGCCCAGCTGCTGCACGAACAGTTCCGGCATCGGCCCGTGGGGCACACGCCCCTGGGACGGGCGCAAGCCGAATACGTTGTTGAACGCCGCCGGGTTGCGCAGCGAGCCCATCATGTCGCTGCCATCGGCCACCGGCAGCATGCGCAGCGCCAGGGCCACCGCCGCCCCGCCGCTGCTGCCGCCGGCCGACAGGCGCGGGTCATAAGCATTGCCGGTGGTGCCGAACAGCGTGTTGTAGGTATGGGAGCCCAGGCCGAACTCCGGCACGTTGGTCTTGCCGATGATGATCGCGCCACTGGCCCGCACCCGCGCCACGCTGATGGCGTCTTCACTCGGCACATGTTCGGCAAACAACGGTGAGCCCAGGGTGGTGCGCAGACCTTGGGTCGCCGCCAGGTCCTTGATCGCCTGGGGCATGCCGTGCATCCAGCCGCGGGTCTGGCCCTGGTCCAGCTCACGATCACAGGCTCTCGCCTCGGCCAGCACGGCATCGCTGTCGCGCAACGACACCAGCGCATTTACCTTAGGGTTAAAGCGCCGGATCTGCGCCAGGTACGCCTGCATCACCTCTTCACACGACACCTGCCGCCCATGGATCGCCCGCGACAGTTGCGTGGCATCCCAATCAACAATATTCAAGGCTTCACCTCGCTTGAAAACGGCAGCGGTTTTTTCGCCCGCGGTGCCTCCTGCATGCAGTAAGTGCCCAACAGCGTCAGCACGCAAGCGAACAACACATAGAACGACGGCGCCACCGGTGTGCCCAGCACCTTACTCAACCAGGTCACGATCAACGGTGCAAAACCACCGAACACCATCACCGCTACGTTATAGGCCACCGATACGCCGGTGGAGCGCACCTCGATGGGAAACTGTTCGGCCAATGCCGTCGGCGCGGGGCCGAAGAACCCACCGATGGCCGTGCACAGCATCACTTGCATTACCAGCAAGCGTTCGATGGACGGCGCGGCGGCCACCCACACATACAGCGGGTAGACCATCACAAAGAACGCCAGGGTGAACGCCATCAGCACCGGTCGCCGCCCCAGACGATCCGAGAGCAGGCCGGACAATGGGATCACCACGGTCATCAGCGCCACCGCAAACATCTGCACCATCAGTACCTGATCCAACGGCAGGCCGAGGTTCTTGTGGGCGAAGGTCGGCATGTTCACCAGCACCACATAGAACGACACCGTCGCCCCACAGGCCAGCCCCATGGACACCAGGATGCTGCGGCGATGATCACGCAACACATTCATCAGGCTCGGCGCCGGGCCGGTGGCGTTTCTGCGCGCCTCAATGAACTCTTCCGGGTCTTCCATGTGCCGACGAATCCACAACCCCACCGGGCCGATCAGCAAGCCCAGCACGAACGGCAGGCGCCAGCCCCACAGGTCGAGGGTTTCGGGGGAAAAGAAATGCGTGACCAGCGCCACCATCGCCGCCCCACCAAACACCGCCAGGCATTGCCCCACCAGCTGCCACGAGCCGTACAAGCCCTTGCGATGGGCCGGCGCACTTTCCACCAGGAACGCCGTGGCACTGGCGTATTCCCCGCCGGTGGCAAAGCCCTGGAGCATGCGCGCCACCACGATCAGCAGCGGCGCGCCCATGCCGATGGCGGCATAGTTTGGCGCAAAGGCGATCATTGCGATGGACACGGTCATCAGCCGGATAATCAACTGCATCGCCGCTTTGCGGCCTTTGCGGTCGGAGTAGATGCCCAACAGGATGCCGCCCACAGGGCGCATGAAAAAGCCCACGCCAAAGGTGGCCAAGGCCATCAGCAGCGAAGCGTATTCATCCTCGGAGGGAAAGAATTGCCGGGCGATGATACTGGCCAGAAAGCCGTAGACGATAAAGTCGTACCACTCCAACGCGTTGCCGATCACGGCCGCCACTACTTGGCGGCTGCGGGAAACGCCGGGGTTTGAAGTCTGCATGAGGAACACTCCATTCAACCGATAAGGGAAAGGGTCCAGCGGCAGAAAAAAAGGTGTTGCTGTAGGAGCGAGCTTGCTCGCGAAAATCGTCAACGATGACGTAGCGCTGTCAGGTAGCCCGAGTCGTCTGTTGGTTTTTAGCGAGCAAGCTCGCTCCTACGGGTATTCGGATCATCCAGCTGGTTTCAACCAGCTCTCGACCAGTGCGCCCCAATAGGCGGCGCCGGTCAGCAGGATGTCGTCGTTGAAGTCATAGGCGGGGTTATGCACCATCGGCCGCGATACGCCGTTGCCGATGAACAGGTAGCTGCCAGGGCAGCGCTGCAACATCCAGGCGAAGTCTTCGCTGCCCATCAGCGTGCGGGTGTTGCCGTCCACGGCATCGGCGCCGAGCAGCGCAACTGCGACCTGGCGGGCAAACTCGGTTTCTTCGGCATGGTTGACCAGCACCGGGTAGGCCGGGCGGTGTTCGACCTGTACCGTGCAGCCGAAGCTGGCGGCCTGAGTCTGGATGATCGCGTTGACCCGCTCCAGCATTTGTTCACGCACCTTGGGGTTGAGTGCGCGCAGGCTCAGGCGCAATAACGCTTGCTGGGGAATCACGTTGGCAGCCTGGCCGGCCTGCAAGGCGCCGACCGTCACCACGGCGGCTTCCTGGGTATCGATATTGCGCGCCACCACCGTCTGCAAGGCCATGACCATGCTGGCGGCCGCCACCAATGGATCGACTGTGAGGTGCGGCATGGAGCCATGGCCACCCACACCTTCGAGGGTCACGGTGAGCAGGTCCTGGGACGCCATCATCGGGCCCACTCTCAAGCCCAGATGCCCAGCCGGCAAGCCTGGCATGTTGTGCATGCCGAACAATGCCTCACAGGGAAAACGCTCCAGCAAACCGTCAGCCAGCATCGCCTCGGCACCGCCCTGGCCTTCTTCGGCGGGTTGGAAAATCAGGTTCAAAGTGCCGTCGAATTGCCGCGTCGCCGCCAGGTAACGCGCGGCGCCGAGCAACATGGTGGTGTGGCCGTCATGGCCGCAGGCGTGCATGCAGCCGGCATGCAGGCTGGTATAGGCCGCGCCGGTGTTTTCAATGATGGGCAAGGCGTCCATGTCGGCGCGAATCCCCAACGTGCGCGAGCTGTTGCCATTGCGCAGCACGCCGACCACACCAGTCTTGCCGATGCCGGTATGCACCTCATACCCCCACTCCCGCAAGGATTGCGCGACCAGTGCCGAGGTACGGTTCTCTTCAAAGCCAAGCTCAGGATGAGCATGGATATCGTGACGCACAGCGTGCAAGTCGCTGGCAACGTCGCTGAGCCAATCCAGGATGTGCTGGTGTGGGCGCATGGTGATTCTCCTCACAGGCGGGTGTTCCCGTTCTTGTTGGCGACACACCGCCAGCTAACCGCGATGTGGGCGCGAGGACAATCAAAGGTGGTTCCACCCAGTGGAACCTGAAGCCAACCATTTTCTTAAAATCTCTGGAGATCAAAATGTGGGAGGGGGCTTGCTCCCGATGACTGAGTGCCAGCCAAAACATTTCTAACTGACCCGCCGCTGCCATCAGCATGCTCGCTAAACACAACAGCCATTTGCCACCGGTTGCGAGGGCGCCTGCATAGCGTTAATCTCCCACCGTCGCTGCTCATCAGTGACCGGGCCTGGAAACCCGATGCTTAAGGACGCTACAGCGTCGTCAAACAATCAGCAGGCGCTTTTTTTATGCCTGCAGTTTGTGCTTTATGGCGGCTGTGCGTGGGAGACCTTCGGGTCTGCCGGGTTCCTTTTGCCTCGGTTTCCAGCCCGCGTACAGCTGCCACCCTTCGCCTGGAAACGTAAGTGGCAGCTCTTTTTGTTCATGCAAAAGGACTCTGCTATGCCAAATGCTCTATCAGCCGAAACCATCGGCGCCGCCACCTTCGCAGACTGCGGAGAAAACAAAAGCCACCTGAAACTGTTCCGCGTCAACGCCGGGGTTCCGCTTGTAGAAGCCCTCGAACACGCATCCCACGTGCTCTATTACGCAAAAATGCTCTCCCTTGAAGCTGCCATGGACCCCAGGGCCGAGAGGTTTGCGTTCGCCTCGCATTACTTGGGCGAAATGGGCAAAGCTATCATCGATGACCTGCTGCTGGCGATGCAGCCCGGCACCCCAGAACCGCAGTAAGTAGTACACGCCCGGTGCACTGCACCGGGCGCCTGATACTTCACAGCAACAACCGACAGCCCTGCCTTTCACCCACCCACCTTGCCGTATGCGTACGCCCCAACCCACTCGCCGTCACTTCACTGCGCTCAGGCGTGTCGATCAGCGCACTGGTCGGCACGTACTGCTTCACATACCCACGGCAATACTGCGCCGGGTTGTTTTCCACATACCGACACGAGCAATATTCCTTGGCGGTGTACGCCGCGATGATGTCGGGGAAGGCTTGCAGGTTGACGCGCTCATGCCACACCCAGCCCAGCAGGGCGAGCAACAGCAGCAGAAACAGACTGGTAAACGGCCGACGACGGATCATGACCGCACCGCCGCCAGCACGCGCTTGAGCAGTTCGTTATGACGGTAGCTGCCGTCGCGGTCATCGCCGTAGCGCACGATCACCAGGTGTTCGTCAGGTATCACAAACAACGCTTGGCCCCAGTGGCCCAATGCGGCGAAGGTATTGGCGGGGGCATCGGGCCACGGTCTGGACGCACCCGTGTTGAGCCACCATTGGCCGCCGGGAACCGCTTCATCCTGGCCGCTTTTGTATTTGGCGAACGGCTGGCGATTGAAGGCGACCCATTCTTCAGGCAATAACTGTTGCTCACCCCAACGTCCACCCCGCGCCATCAGCAGGCCGACACGCGCCAGATCGCGGGCGGTGAGGTAGGCATAGGACGAGGCGACGAAGGTTTCATCAGCATCGGTTTCCCAGGTCGCATTGCGAATGCCCAACGGCTTGAACAACGCATCCCACGGATAGCTCATATATGCCTTGTGGCCGAGCATGCCTTTGAGGGCCGCAGACAAGATGTTGCTGTCGCCACTGGAATAACGAAACGCCTGGCCCGGGGCAGCAGCAGCGTCGGTACTGGCGGCAAACTCGGCCATATCGCCACGACCTCGGGTGTAGAGCATCGCCACCACCGAGGATTTCAGCGGCGCGTATTCATAGTCTTCCTGCCAGTCCAGGCCCGAGGCCCAGTGCAGCAGGTCGGCCATGGTCACCTTGGGATGCTGCTTCATCGGCGGGTAGAAACGCGCAACGGGGTCGCTCAACTTGAAGCGGTTTTCGCCGTAGGCGACTCCAAGCACGGTGGCCATCAGGCTTTTGCTCACCGACCAGGTCAGGTGCGGCGTGCTGGCGGTGGTGGGCGCGGCGTAGCGTTCGTAGATGATTTCGCCGTCACGAATGACCAGCAGCGCATCGGTACGAATGCCTTCGCGGCTAGTGTCGTCACGGGGCGGGAAAGCGTAGGCGTCCAATGCATCGACAGCGGGGCCATTGAGTGGTGTGCCCATGGCCCAATCCTTTTCAGGCCAGGTTTCGGCGCGGGCGGTAACGGTGACAAACAACAGGGCAACGCACAACAGGCCTCGGACCATGGACGCAAACTCAAGGGGGGGCATTCAAGCCCGCGAGCCTAGCGCAGGCCAATGACAGATTTGCTACACAGGGTCTGTCATCCAACCGTCACCGTAACTTCATGGAGATGACACCGAGGCTACATAGCCTGACTTTGGACAACAAAGTCGACTGGCCGTACAACCTGGCCGGCACTCGGAGACTCGCTATGACTCAGATCGCCCGCATCAGCGACAAAGGCAATGAACGCCGTCTGCAAGCCGAACGCCTGGTGGGCGCACAGGCTTTGCAGGAAGCCCAGGCCCTGCGGTTCAACGTGTTCAGCGGCGAGTTCAACGCCAAGCTGAAAGGCGCGGAACTGGGCCTGGACATGGATGACTATGATGTTCACTGCAGCCACATCGGCGTGCGGGATTTGAACAGCGGTCGACTCGTCGCCACCACCCGTCTGCTCGACCACCAGGCCGCCAGTACCCTGGGCCGGTTCTACAGTGAAGAAGAATTCAGACTGCATGGCCTGCTGCACCTGCAGGGCCCGATCCTCGAAATCGGCCGCACCTGCGTCGACCCGGCCTACCGCAACGGCGGTACTATCGCGGTATTGTGGGGTGAGTTGGCCGAGGTGCTCAATCAGGGTGGCTACAGCTACCTGATGGGCTGCGCGAGCATCCCGATGCACGATGGCGGTATCCAGGCCCACGCGATCATGCAGCGCCTGCGCGAGCGTTACCTGTGCAACGAACACTTGCGCGCCGAACCGAAAAAACCGTTGCCGGCCCTGGACCTGCCGTCCAATGTCATCGCCGAGATGCCACCGCTGCTCAAGGCCTATATGCGCCTGGGCGCAAAGATCTGCGGCGAGCCGTGCTGGGATGAAGACTTCCAGGTCGCCGACGTGTTCATCCTGCTCAAGCGCGATGAGTTGTGCCCGCGTTATGCACGCCACTTCAAGGCGGCCATGTGATGAGCCGCCTGCGTGTGTACGGGCGCATCGCCCGGGTGCTGCTGGTGGTGGCGCTGGGTTTGAGCATGGCCAGTGCGTTTGGCCTGTTCGAGCGCCTGGGTGTCGCCAACTCGATGGTGCGGCGCCAGCGTTGGTCGCGGTTCTTTATGGCGCGCCTGAGCAACGCCCTGCCCTTTCGCGTGACGGTGCACGGTGAGGTGCCGCAACAGCCGATGCTGTGGGTGAGCAATCACGTGTCCTGGACGGATATCCCGCTGCTGGGCATGGTCACGCCAATGTCGTTCCTGTCCAAGGCCGAAGTGCGCACCTGGCCGGTGGCCGGCTGGTTGGCGGCCAAGGCTGGCAGCCTGTTTATCCGTCGCGGCGCGGGCGACAGCCAGTTGATCCGCAAGCAAATGACCCGCCATCTGGAGCAACAGCACCCGCTGCTGATGTTCCCCGAAGGCACCACCACTGATGGACGCAGCCTGCGTACGTTCCACGGGCGTTTACTGGCCAGCGCGATTGAGGCGGATGTGTCGCTGCAACCGGTAGCGATCCGTTATTTGCGCGACGGCCAGGTCGACCCGCTGGCACCGTTTATTGGCGATGATGATTTGCTCTCGCACCTGATGCGCCTGTTTTCCAATGACCAGGGCGATGTGGAGATTCATGTGCTCAAGCCGATTGCCTGCGCTGGGCAAGAGCGTGCGGCATTGGCGTTCCAGGCGCAGCAGGCGGTGCAGAAGGCGTTGTTTGGGCCGGTGCCGGAGGTTGAGCCAGTAAATACTCGGCCTGCGTTTGCGGCCTAAAGCGGGCACGGTTAAATGTGGGAGCAAGCCCCTCCCACATTCAATTCTGTGTGGCCTGCTGGGTTTGTGCGAATGCCTGTAACTCTGGGTAGAACTCACTGAAGTCTCTGCTCAGTGGTTCATACAACACCCGCAACTCCTGCATCGCAAACCCCAACGCGTCTGGGTCGGTCAGCCGCCGCGAAATCCCCCTCAACACCTGCTCCATCACCGCAAACTCGCGATACGAGCCCAGCCAATCATCCGCCGCCATATACGGCGCAATCTGCGCCAGCCGCCCCGGCAACGCGGGTTCGGCCGCCAGCACGCCATACACCTGCGCGGTAAAACGCTCCAGGGGCTGGTCGGCATACAGCGCCCAATCCCGCGCCAGGCAATGGTCGAAAAACACATCGAGGACGATCCCGGCATAGCGCCTGCGGGTCAGGCTGAAACGCGACAACGCCTCACCCACCAGCGCATGGCTATCGGTAAAACGGTCAATGGAGCGATGCAGCTGGATCGCCGCTTCGATTTGCGGGCTGAACTGGCCCTGCAGGCGACCTTTGACAAAGTCGCCATAGAGGCTGCCCAGCAGTTGCGCAGGAAGTTGGCCGCCCAGATGCAGATGTGCGAGATAATTCATGGCGCGCAGTCTACCACTGCCTTCAACGTATCGTTATAACCCGATATACCGATTCAGCCTGACCTCAGATCAAATTCATATTGGTATATCGGGATAGACCGATTTAAAGTTCGCCTCATCGCGATATAACGCTTTACGACACCGAGCAAACTGCCATGTCCATTGACCTCGACGAAATAATAAAAGCCCTGGCGCACCCAGTACGACGAGACATCCTCACCTGGCTGAAAGACCCGAAGGTGCAATTTCCCGAGCAACTGCACAACCACGAATACGGTATCTGCGCCGGGCAGATCGACCAGCGCTGCGGCTTGTCCCAGTCGACTGTGTCGGCCCACCTGGCCACCTTGCAACGGGCCGGGTTGATCAGCAGCCAGAAGGCCGGGCAATGGCACTTTTTCAAACGCAACGAGGCAGTGATCCAAGCCTTTCTCGTGGCGCTCACCACTGAACTCAGCGCTGATATGAGCGCACCGCTGTAATAAAGGAAACGTAGATGCCCCTCTCGCTACTCATACTGGCCCTCAGCGCCTTTGCCATCGGCACCACCGAGTTCGTCATCATGGGGCTGCTGCCCGATGTGGCGGCGGACCTGGGCGTGTCGATCCCCGGCGCCGGCTGGCTGGTTACTGGCTACGCCCTGGGCGTGGCCATCGGCGCCCCCTTCATGGCACTGGCCACCGCCAAGCTGCCACGCAAGGCGGCGCTGGTCGCGTTGATGGGCATCTTCATCGTCGGCAATCTGCTCTGCGCCCTGGCCAGTGACTACAACGTGCTGATGTTTGCCCGCGTCGTCACCGCGCTGTGCCACGGCGCGTTCTTCGGGATTGGCTCAGTGGTCGCGGCCAACCTGGTGCCAGCCAATAAGCGCGCTTCGGCCGTGGCCTTGATGTTCACCGGCCTGACCCTGGCCAACGTGCTCGGCGTACCGCTGGGCACCGCCCTGGGCCAGCAAGCTGGCTGGCGCTCGACCTTCTGGGCGGTGACCGTGATTGGCGTGATCGCCTTGATCGGCCTGATCCGCTTCCTGCCGGCCAAACGTGACGAAGAAAAACTCGACATGCGCGCCGAACTGGCAGCCCTCAAAGGTGCCGGCATCTGGTTGTCGCTGAGCATGACAGCGTTGTTTGCCGCTTCGATGTTCACCCTCTTTACCTACGTCGCACCGCTGCTTGGCGATGTCACCGGCGTGTCGCCCAAGGGCGTGACCTGGACCCTGCTGCTGATCGGCCTGGGCCTCACGGTGGGCAACATCATCGGCGGCAAGCTGGCGGACAAACGCCTGGCGGCCACCCTGATCGGCGTGTTCATCAGCATGGCGGTGGTCTCAACTGTCCTGTCCTGGACCAGCGTCGCGCTGATCCCCACCGAAATCACCCTGTTCCTGTGGGCCACCGCTTCGTTTGCCGCCGTACCGGCGCTGCAAATCAATGTGGTGACCTTCGGCAAGGCGGCACCGAACCTGGTGTCCACCTTGAACATCGGCGCGTTCAATATCGGCAATGCCCTTGGCGCCTGGGTCGGCGGCAGCGTGATTGCCCACGGTTTCGGCCTGACCAGCGTGCCGCTGGCCGCCGCAGCACTGGCGATCCTGGCCCTGCTGGCGACCCTGCTCACTTTCCGTCAGAGCGGCGATGCCGACCTGGCCCCTGCGACCAACTGATCAATCCACTTAAAGAGAAGGGTGTTATCCCATGACGACTATTTTCGATCCGATCACACTGGGCGAGCTGGAACTGTCGAACCGCATCATCATGGCGCCGCTGACCCGCTGCCGTGCCGATGCCGGGCGCGTGCCCAATGCGCTGATGGCCGAGTACTACGTGCAACGTGCCTCCGCCGGGCTGATCCTCAGCGAAGCCACCTCCGTGACGCCCATGGGCGTGGGCTACCCGGACACGCCGGGCATCTGGTCCAACGACCAGGTACGTGGTTGGGCCAACATCACCAAGGCCGTGCATGGCGCGGGCGGCAAGATCTTCCTGCAACTGTGGCATGTGGGTCGCATTTCCCACGAGTCCTACCTGGACGGCGAAACTCCAGTGGCCCCCAGCGCGATCCAGGCCAAAGGTCACGTCAGCCTGGTTCGTCCATTGGCCGACTACCCGACCCCACGCGCCCTGGAAACCGCTGAAATCGCCGACATCGTCGACGCTTACCGCGTAGGTGCCGAGAACGCCAAGGCTGCAGGGTTTGACGGCGTGGAAATCCACGGCGCCAACGGCTACCTGCTCGACCAGTTCCTGCAAAGCAGCACCAACCAGCGCACCGACCAATACGGCGGCTCCCTGGAAAACCGTGCGCGCCTGCTGCTGGAAGTGACCGACGCCGCCATCGAAATCTGGGGCGCCGGCCGCGTGGGCGTGCACCTGGCACCGCGCGCCGATGCGCACGACATGGGCGACGCCAACCTGGCCGAAACCTTCACCTACGTCGCCAGCGAACTGGGCAAGCGTGGCATCGCCTTCATCTGCTCCCGTGAAAAAGAAGGCGCGGACAGCCTCGGCCCACAACTGAAAAAAGCCTTCGGCGGTGTGTACATCGCCAACGAACGCTTCACCAAGGACAGCGCCAACGCCTGGCTGGCGGCGGGCAAGGCGGATGCGGTGGCCTTTGGTATTCCTTTTATCGCCAACCCGGACCTGCCGGCACGATTGAAGGCCGATGCGCCGTTGAACGAGCCGCACCCGGAAACCTTCTATGGCAAAGGCCCGGTGGGTTACATCGACTATCCGACGCTGCCGATCTAACTGACTGAAACAAAAAACAAAGTGGGAGGGGGCTTGCTCCCGATAGCGGTGTGTCAGTCAATGATGGGTTGACTGAGGCACCGCTATCGGGAGCAAGCCCCCTTCCACATTTTGACTGTATGTAGGCGCTTGGAAACATTGCTTCACAGAACCGCAACAAAATCGCTACAAAATACTTAGCCGGCTACCTATCAACCGCAGGCCAGCCCGTATATAAAGTCACCCCTCCAATCAGGCAAAGGGACGATTGACTGTCTCTGGTCTTTACTATTGACACAACTGGACGCAATTACGCATTTTGTCTCAATTGCGCAGGCTGGGGCTCAGGCGCAGCATGTCCAGCCCTATGTCGGCCCAGCGCTCGGCATCTTGATGCAGTTGGAAACTGTCAGGCACCAACAGCCACTGACCGATCAGACCGTGGATAAACGCATGGATGCATATGGCTCCACGGGTGGTATCGAGCGCTTCCGGAAGCTGCCCGCGATGGACTGCGTTACGCAACGTCAAGCCGATTCGCAGGTTGCATTCGAGAGTGTGGGTCTGGCGTTGGCGGCGCATGTCACACATTTCATCGGTGAACTCGCACTTATGAAACAGGATTTCGTTGATGCGCCGGGTTTTCGGGTCCAGGGCCACTTCATGGTAGAGATGAATCAGCAACTTGCGCATACAGCCCAGCGGGTCGACTTCGTCCTCGCTTTCACTGGCGCGGGCCAATTCGTCCAAGGGCTCGTGCAGCGTGTCGAGCAATGCCTGGAGCAAATCGGACTTATTGCTGAAATGCCAGTAGATAGCACCGCGCGTCACCCCGGCCAGCGCGGCGATGTCCGCCAGGGTGGTGCGCGCCACGCCACGCTCATAGAAGGCTTGCTCGGCGGCTTGGAGAATCTGGCTGCGCGTTTCCTGAGCTTCCTCTTTGGTGCGACGAACCATGGCAGTAAAACCTCAATCGGGACACTGTGGATGGTGCTTGACCATCATCTGAATAATTGTGGGACGACGCCGTCATGGGCGCCGAACGTACTAGAATCGAGGCTTGGGGCGCAGCTTTGTCAACATTGCGCACGGCCTGTCAAGAGTTTACAAACAACCATGAACGTAAGTATATTGCGTAGCAAGCTACTTATCCACTCGCAGCCTGTTTTTTACCCTTCCACACTTCTTGTGCGCACTCTGCGCGCCTGACCCGAGGATCTTCATGCAACTTAAGCCAGCTGTTACCGCTCTGGTCACTGCCGTCGCCCTGGCATCGCTGCTCAGCGGATGTAAAAAGGAAGAAGCGGCACCGCCCGCTCAAACCCCTCAGGTCGGCGTGGTCACCATTCAACCGCAAGCCTTTACCCTGACCACCGAGTTGCCAGGCCGCACCACGGCCTATCGCATCGCGGAAGTCCGGCCTCAGGTCAACGGCATCATTCTCAAGCGCTTGTTCAAGGAAGGCGCGGATGTGAAGGAAGGCCAGCAGTTGTACCAGATCGACCCGTCGGTCTATGAAGCGACACTCAAGAGCGCCCAGGCCAAGCTGACCCAGACCAAGTCGATCACCGACCGCTACAAGCAACTGGTCGATGAACAGGCCGTCAGCCGTCAGGAATACGACACCGCCGTCGCCGACCGCATGACCGCCGAAGCCGACCTGCAGAGCGCCCAGATCAACGTGCGCTACACCAAGGTGTTCGCACCGATCTCCGGGCGTATCGGCCGTTCTTCGGTCACCGAAGGCGCACTGGTCAGCAATGGCCAGGCCGATGCCATGGCCGTGATCCAGCAACTGGACCCGATCTACGTCGACGTTACCCAATCCTCGGCTGAAATGTTGAAACTGCGTCGCGACCTTGCCAGTGGCCAACTGGAGAAAGCCGGCGACAACGCGGCCAAGGTCAAGCTGACTCTGGAAGACGGCACGCCTTATGCCCAAGACGGCAAGCTCGAATTCTCCGAAGTGTCGGTCGACCAGACCACCGGCTCCGTGACCCTGCGTGCCGTGTTCCCCAACCCTGACCATGTGCTGCTACCGGGCATGTTCGTGCACGCCCAGTTGCAAGCGGGTGTGAACAGCAAGGCCATTCTCGCTCCGCAACAAGGCGTGACCCGTGACCTCAGGGGCATTCCGACGGCGCTGATCGTGAACAAGGACAACAAGGTCGAGCAACGCGAGCTGGTTGCCAACCGCACTGCCGGTGCCTACTGGCTGGTGGAAAAAGGCCTGGACGCCGGTGACCGCGTGATCACCGAGGGCCTGCAATTCATCAAGCCGGGTATCGAAGTCAAGGTCAAGGACGCCGACAACGCCAAACCCGCCGGTACTGCTGCAGCGCCTGCTGCCGCTGCTGGTCAAGGGGAGTAATCCATGTCGAAATTTTTTATCGACCGTCCCATTTTTGCCTGGGTAATTGCCCTGGTGATCATGCTGGTCGGGGCACTGTCGATCCTGAAGTTGCCTATCAACCAATACCCGGCCATTGCGCCGACGGCCATTGATATCCAGGTGACCTACCCAGGCGCGTCCGCACAAACCGTGCAGGACACCGTGGTGCAGGTTATCGAGCAACAGCTCAACGGTATCGACAACCTGCGTTATGTCGCCTCGGACAGTAACTCCGACGGCAGCATGACCATCACCGCGACGTTCAACCAAGGTACCAACCCGGATATCGCCCAGGTCCAGGTGCAGAACAAGCTGAACCTGGCCACCCCGCTGCTGCCGCAAGAAGTGCAGCAACAGGGTATCCGTGTGACCAAGTCGGTGAAGAACTTCCTGATGGTGATCGGTCTGGTGTCGGAAGACGGCAGCATGACCAAGGACGACTTGTCCAACTACATCGTGTCCAACATCCAGGACCCGATTTCCCGTACCTCGGGCGTGGGTGACTTCCAGGTCTTCGGTTCGCAGTACGCCATGCGTATCTGGCTCGACCCGGCCAAGCTGAACAACTACCAGCTCACCCCGGTGGATGTCAGCAACGCCATCAAGGCGCAGAACGTGCAGGTGGCCACCGGCCAACTGGGCGGCCTGCCTGCCCTGCCCGGTACCCAGCTGAACGCTACCATCATCGGCAAGACGCGCCTGCAAAGCGCTGAAGAGTTCGCCAAGATCCTGATGAAGGTCAATACCGACGGCTCCCAGGTTCGCCTGGGTGACGTGGCGCGTATCGAACTGGGCGGCCAGAACTACAGCATCAGTGCGCAGTTCAACGGCAAGCCGGCCTCGGGTATGGCCATCAAGCTGGCGGCAGGTGCCAACGCATTGGACACCGGCAAGGCCATCCGCGAAACAGTCAAGTCCCTGGAGCCGTTCTTCCCGCCAGGGATGAAAGCGGTGGTGCCGTATGACACCACCCCGGTGGTGACCGAATCGATCTCCGGTGTGGTTCACACCCTGGTCGAAGCGATCGTGCTGGTGTTTCTGGTGATGTTCCTGTTCCTGCAGAACTTCCGCGCCACCATCATCACCACCATGACCGTACCGGTGGTATTGCTGGGCACCTTCGGAATCCTGGCCGCGTGCGGCTTCACCATCAACACCCTGACCATGTTCGGCATGATCCTGGCCATCGGCTTGCTGGTGGACGATGCCATCGTGGTGGTGGAAAACGTCGAACGGGTAATGGCCGAGGAACACCTGTCGCCCAAAGAAGCGACGATCAAGTCCATGGGCCAGATCCAGGGCGCCCTGGTGGGTATTGCGTTGGTACTGTCGGCGGTACTGCTGCCGATGGCGTTCTTCGGTGGTTCCACCGGGGTGATCTATCGTCAGTTCTCCATCACCATTGTTTCGGCGATGGCATTGTCGGTCATGGTTGCCCTGATCTTCACCCCGGCCTTGTGCGCCACCATGCTCAAGCCGATCGATCCGGAAAAGCACGGCCAACCCAAGCGCGGCTTCTTCGGCTGGTTCAACCGCACCTTCGACAGCGGCGTACTCAAGTACGAGCGCGGCGTGGGCGGCATGATCAAGCACAAGATCCCGGCATTCCTGGTGTATGTGCTGATCCTGGCCGGCATGATCTGGATGTTCACCCGTATCCCGAGCGCGTTCCTGCCTGAGGAAGACCAGGGCGTGATCTTTGCCCAGGTGCAGACACCGGTCGGCTCTTCGGCTGAACGTACGCAAAAAGTCATCGATGACATGCGGGCCTTCCTGCTGCATGACAAGGAAGGCGAGCCAGGCGAAGGCAAGTCCGTGAACTCGGTGTTTACCGTAAACGGCTTCAACTTCGCCGGCCGTGGCCAGAGTTCGGGCCTCGCGTTTGTGATGCTCAAGCCGTGGGATGAGCGTGACTCGACCCAATCGGTATTCGAAGTCGCCAAGCGGGCCCAGGGTTACTTCTTCGGAGCCTTCAAGGACGCAATGGTATTCGCCATCGTGCCACCTTCGGTTCTTGAATTGGGTAACGCCACCGGTTTCGACGTGTTCCTGCAAGACCAGGGTGGCGTCGGCCACGACAAGCTCATGGCTGCACGTAACCAGTTCCTCGGTGCGGCGGCGCAGAGCAAGGTACTGGCAGGCGTACGTCCCAACGGTGTGAACGATGAGCCGCAATATGAGCTGACCGTCGACGACGAGAAGGCCAGTGCCCAGGGCATCAGCCTCGCCGATATCCAGCAGACCCTGGCCATTGCCCTGGGTGGCAGCTACATCAACGACTTCATCGACCGTGGTCGTGTGAAGAAGGTGTATGTGCAAGGTGACGCTGCCAGTCGTATGGCGCCGGAAGACCTGGACAAATGGTATGTGCGCAGCGAGTCCGGGAAAATGGTGCCTCTGTCGGCCATCTCGTCGGGCAAGTGGATCTATGGTTCACCGAAGCTCTCGCGATACAACGGTGTAGCGGCGATGGAAATCCTCGGTACCCCGGCGCCGGGCTACAGTACCGGTGACGCGATGGCGGAAGTCGAACGCATTGCCAAGGAACTGCCGGCCGGCATCGGCTACTCCTGGACCGGCCTGTCGTATGAAGAACGCCTGTCCGGCTCCCAGGCACCTGCGCTGTACGCACTGTCGCTGCTGGTTGTATTCCTGTGCCTGGCGGCACTGTACGAAAGCTGGTCGATCCCGATTGCGGTGATCTTGGTTGTGCCACTGGGTGTAATCGGTGCGCTGATCGCTACCAGTATGCGTGGCTTGTCCAACGACGTGTTCTTCCAGGTGGGCTTGTTGGTGACGGTGGGCCTGGCGGCGAAAAACGCCATCCTGATCGTGGAATTCGCCAAGGAGCTGCATGAGCAAGGCAAAGGCATCGTCGAGGCGGCGATCGAAGCTTCGCGGATGCGTCTGCGCCCGATCATCATGACGTCCATGGCGTTCGTGCTCGGCGTACTGCCGCTGGCGATTTCCAGTGGCGCCGGCTCAGGTAGCCAACACGCAATCGGTACCGGCGTAATCGGCGGTATGATCACCGCCACCGTGCTGGCGATCTTCTGGGTGCCACTGTTCTATGCAACCGTGTCCTCGGCTGGCGAACGCAAAAAGAAAGACACTACTGAAACTCCTAAAGAGGCTGGCCAATGAGCAAGTCGCTACTTTCCCTAGCCGTCACGGCATTCGTGCTCAGTGGCTGCTCGCTGATACCTGACTATCAGCGCCCCGATGCGCCGGTGGCCGCGCAGTTCCCGCAGGGGCCGGCGTATTCGTCGGCCCAGGCGCCGGGCCAGGCCGCTGCCGAGCAAGGCTGGAAGCAGTTTTTCCATGACCCTGCCCTGCAGCAGCTGATCCAGACCGCGTTGGTGAACAACCGTGACCTGCGTGTCGCGGCCTTGAACATCGACGCTTATGCAGCGCAGTACCAGATCCAGCGTGCCGACCTGTTCCCGGCCGTGTCGGCCACCGGCAGCGGCAGCCGCCAGCGCACCCCGGCCAAGCTGTCGCAGACCGGCGAAGCAGGCATCACCAGCCAATACTCGGCCGGCCTCGGAATCAGCTCCTATGAGCTGGACCTGTTCGGTCGCGTACGCAGCCTGAGTGAAGAAGCGCTGCAAAAGTACTTCGCCACTGAAGAGGCGCGGCGCAGCACCCAGATCAGCCTGGTGGCCAGCGTGGCGAATGCCTACCTGACCTGGCAGGCCGACAAGGAACTGCTCAAGCTGACCCAGGACACCCTCGGTGCTTTCGAGCAGAGCTTCAAGCTCACCTCGCGCAGCAACGAAGTCGGCGTGGCCTCGGCGCTGGACCTCAGCCAGGCACGCACCTCGGTGGAAAATGCCCGGGTCCAGTTGGCCCGGTATACCCGCCAGGTGGCCCAGGACGAGAACAACCTGACCCTGCTGCTGGGTACCGGCCTGCCGGCGAATATCGTCAGCAAGCCGCTGTCGGATAACCTGCTCAGCGAAGTACCTGCCGGGTTGCCATCGGACCTGCTGCAACGTCGTCCCGACATTGTGCAGGCCGAGTACAACCTCAAGGCGGCCAACGCCAATATCGGCGCTGCCCGTGCAGCGTTCTTCCCGAGCATCAGCCTGACCGCCAGCGCCGGCACCGCCAGCCCTACCCTGGGCGGCCTGTTCAAAGGCGGCTCGGGCACCTGGGCGTTCGCCCCGCAGATCAACATCCCGATCTTCAACGCCGGTAGCCTGCGCGCAAGCCTGGACTACTCGAAGATCCAGAAAGAGATCAACGTGGCCAACTACGAGAAGGCGATCCAGACCGGCTTCCAGGAAGTCTCCGACGGCCTCGCCGCACGGGCGACCTACAAGCAGCAACTGGACGCCCAACGTGGCTTCGTCGAGGCTAACCAGGACTACTACCGCCTGGCCGAGCGTCGCTATCGCATTGGTGTCGACAGCAACCTGACCTTCCTCGACGCCCAGCGTCAGCTGTTCAGTGCCCAGCAATCGCTGATCACCGACCGCCTGGCTCAGCTCAACAGCGAGGTCAACCTGTACAAGGCCCTCGGCGGTGGCTGGAACGAGCAGACCGCGCAGAATGAGCCGTTGAAAGAAGAAGCACCGCCCTTGAAGTTGTTCTGATAGTGCGGGTGTAAGAAAACCGCTTCCCTCACCGGAAGCGGTTTTTTTATGCCTGGATGATTACCCCGCCAAGTTGCGTTCGATCATCGCCCACAACCCGCCCTGCCCCGATTGAATCGACCCCACACCGCCGCGCACCATGGCCGCCACCTGCATAAGCCCAATAACAACAGGTCCAACGCCATGAGCACTTTCCAACCGCGCCAGCTGTTGCTGGCGACCGCTGTCGCCAGCCTTGCCCTTCCCGCTATCGCCGAAGAGCACGGCTTTCTCGAAGACGCCAGCGCCAACCTCAACCTGCGTAATTTCTTCTTCAACCGCAATTACACCAACCCGACCAAGGCCCAGGGCGGCGCGCAGGAGTGGACGCAGAGTTTTATCCTCGACGCCAAGTCCGGGTTCACCCAAGGCACAGTAGGTTTTGGTGTGGACGTGCTGGGTTTGTACTCGCTCAAGCTCGATGGTGGGCGTGGCACGGGCGGCACTCAGTTGCTGCCGCTGGACCATGATGGCCGGCCAGCGGACGAATTCGGACGCCTGGGTGTGGCATTCAAGGCGCGGTTTTCCAAGACGGAACTCAAGGTAGGCGAATGGATGCCAGTGTTGCCGATCCTGCGTTCGGACGACGGCCGCTCCCTGCCGCAGACCCTACGCGGCGGGCAGATCACCTCCAAGGAAATCGACGGCCTGACCCTGTATGGCGGCCAGTTCCGCGCTAACAGCCCGCGTGATGACGGCAGCATGGGCGACATGTCGATGGTCGGTAAAGCTGCGTTTACTTCCGACCGTTTCAACTTCCAGGGTGCCGAATATGCCTTCAACGACAAGCGCACCCAGGTCGGCGTATGGAACGCCCAGCTCAAGGACATCTACAGTCAGCAATTCGTCAACCTGATCCACAGCCAGCCCGTCGGCAACTGGACACTCGGCGCCAACCTGGGGCTCTTCTACGGCAAGGACGACGGCAGCGCCCGCGCAGGCAGCCTGGACAACAAAACCTGGTCCGGCCTGTTCTCCGCCAGGTACGGCGGCCACACCTTCTACCTCGGCCTACAAACACTCACCGGCAACAGCGCCTGGATGCGCGTCAATGGCACCAGTGGCGGAACCCTGGCCAACGACAGTTATAACTCGAGTTACGACAACGCCGAGGAAAAATCCTGGCAAGTGCGCCACGACTACAACTTCGCCGCCCTCGGCATACCCGGTCTGACGCTCATGAACCGCTATATCAGCGGCAGCAATGTGCACACAGGCACCATCAGCGACGGCAAGGAATGGGGCCGTGAAAGTGAAATCGGCTATACGGTGCAGAGCGGCGCACTGAAGAACTTCAATGTGCGCTTGCGCAATTCAAGCATGCGCCGGGACTACAGCAACAATGAGTTTGATGAAAACCGGTTGATCGTCAGCTATCCGATCTCCCTGCTCTAACACCTCAATTGCTACCTCCAGCCGCCCAGCAAGCGCCCTTCATTAACAGGTGAGGAAACGGTTCGTCCACTCGCGGCTTACGCCCTTCCAAACCGTAGGGAAATGAAACAAATACAATATGAACCATAGTCGTCGCTGCGCCATTAAGAATGGCCGAGTTACTAAGAGAGCCTTTTCGTACTCGAACCTTTCTTCATTTCTTAACATATGGAGCAACAACATGACTACAGTAAATTCCGGCAACCCAGCCTTGCACACTTGGAACAACTGGAAACAGCAATTAGACGACAAGCACACATTCAAAGAACAAAACGCAACGACCACTTCGGCAGACTCCGACAGCACCGATAAGGCGCCGCAGGTCCATACCCGCAAAGCAGGTAAACGTGGCCGGTTTCACCATTCCTCGCACTTGACTCGCCACAAGCACGATTGGCATCGCCCAAGCCCGCGCCCGCGCCAAACTCCAGCTCCAGCTCCAACTCCAACTCCAACGCTAACTCAAGCGCCAACTCAAGCTCCAGTTCAAAGCTCGGCTGGCACGACACCACCTGACCAAAATGTCATCTGGACCACGCTTACGGAGGTGCCAAGGTCTCCAACGGGAGCGCCTGTCACCCACGAATTTGAGAATGGCAACGTCAAAATAACTTCCTCTCCTCTGCATCAGGGAAGTTTCAATGGCACGCCTACCACGCGTAATAAAGTCACCATAGAAACCGGCAACCAAGATGATCACATAGAGATCAAGACACTTCAGTCAGGAGCTGTTGTTGCTGAAATAAATGGAAAAGCCTACGGGCTGCCCATTGAAAATCATGGGGCGATCATGGGGCAGCTTGAAATAAAAACCAATGGAGGAAACGATCAAGTAAACATTGATAAGAAAATCTGGTTTGAAACCTCAATCAGCCTCAACGAAGATCATCTTGTATCGGGCCGAGATCACTACACATCAGCGCCTGAATCCGCCGACAAAGAAACTTTTTCTGCTCCGGACGTTATTCCCGTACCGTTGCACATGACGAAAGAAGGTGACAGCCAAGTATTCAAACAGGGCGATGTCACTATTAGTTTCACTCAAAATAATCACTCCGACTACCCCGGCGACGGCGTCACGGTAATCAAGACAGGCAATGGTGACGACAAGGTACGCATCAGTGCCGCCGACGATGGTTCATTAATTGCCGACATCAATGGAGAAAAATTCTTACTGCCGGTCAAAAATGATCCTACCGGCCGTTCACGCTTTTTTATACAAACCCAGGAAGGTAACGATAGCGTCATCATCGACTCCAACGTCAAGAATTTCTCCTATATCAATCTGGGTGCAGAGATGTCAGGGACGGTCTACATGGGCGGTGGCTTTGTCTCCAACCCGGAAGAAGCTAAACAGGACCAGCAATATCGGAACCAGAACTACAACCCGCTTCAAGCCCGCTGAGTTGGCGGACCAGGCGCGCACTCGTCAGCTGATCGTAGACTCACGACAAACTTGCTGTATGGTGCGCGCCTGCCGCTGTTGATCCTCCCCAGTGGCGGCCTTTTTCGAGCCAGGCCTATGCCATGAAACTCTTCACCCTTGCATGCGCACTCCTGACCCTGAGTCTCACTGGCTGCATCGGTGCGCCTGTGGCCCTGACACCGCAAACCGAGCAACGCCTGAAAGCCCAGGCACCGATCCGCTTCCTGCTGACCTTCGATGATGGCCCCAGCGCCTCGGGCTACAACAATCCGAGCCGCTCAGTGATAGCCGACCTGGCGCACAACCCGGTACTGCCGGGTATCAAGGCGGTGTTCTTCCTCCAGACCGAAGCGGCCCGCTCCGGCGGCAGTTCCCGGGGGCGCAAGACCATGGAGCGCGAACATGCCGCCGGCCACATCCTGGCATTCCATACGGCAACGGCGCTTCATACTAACCATCGCTGGCTCAATGATGCCGAACTGGAACGCACCCTGACCGAAGGTGCCGCCGATATCGCCAGCATCACCGGCACGTCTCCCGTGCTGGTACGCCCGCCCTTCTGGAACTACGACAAGCGCACCTTCGCCGCCTACCAGCGGCATGGCCTGCAGGTGTTGCTGACGGACTTGAGCGCCAATGACGGCAAGATCTGGGGTTTCAATGGCAGCCCGCGCCGACGGGCCAATTTGTACCGGCAGTTGTCACTGGTACGTGAACGCATTGCCCTGGGCGAATTACCGACGGTGGACGGCGTTATCCCCGTGGTGATGACTTTCCATGATATCAACCGCTATACCGCGCGGCATATGCAGGAGTACTTGCAGATCCTGATGGACAGCGCGCACATCAACGGTTTGAACACCGCTGTCGAGCCTTTCTACACCGACACCACCCAGCTTCAAAGGGCGGCGCTGGCACGTACGGTGAAGGTCGTAAGCGAGCCCGTGCACCTGCCAGGCGTGTGGAATTGGGTATGGAATGCCGACTCACGCTGATCTGTGCAGGTTGTAGAGATCAGAAATGTATTTCAACTCAGGTTTCTCGAGACTCAACCCCCAATTCGTCCCACACCGATTCAGCCAGGTGAAAGGTTGCATTTGCCGCCGGAATCCCGCAGTAAATCGCACTCTGCATCAACACTTCCTTGATCTCGGCGCGGGTCACGCCATTGCTGGCGGCGGCGCGCAGGTGCAGTTTCAGTTCTTCACTGCGGTTCATGCCGATCAGCATCGCGATAGTGATCAGGCTGCGGGTGTGCCGAGGCAGGCCGGGGCGGGTCCAGATATCGCCCCAGGCGTGGCGAGTGATCATTTCCTGGAACTCGCTGTTGAACTCGGTCAAGGCATTGAGGCTGCGGTCGACATGGGCATCGCCCAATACTTCGCGGCGCACTTGCAGGCCATCGGCGTAACGTTGTTTCTCGTCCACGAAAAGCTCCTCAGCGGGCCAGCAGGAATTTAATCACCCGGTCACTGAATGCAGCACCGGCTTGCACGTTGGACAGGTGCGCTGCATAGAACTCGGCATATTCGGCACCCTGCACATGATTCTGGATGAAGTGGCCGCCGGCTGGCGGCGTCACGGCGTCTTCAGTACCGGCAATGACGAGGGTCGGGACCTTGATCGACGATAATTGCTCACGCAAATCCGCATCGCGCACCGCACCGCAGTTGGCGGCATAACCCTCAGGCGAAGTAGCCGCGAGCATGTCGGTGATCTGCTTGGCCTGATGCGGGTTGGCGGCGGCGAAATCCGCAGTGAACCAGCGCGCAATCGACGCATCGCGCAGGGCCACCATCGCAGCGGCACCATCGCGCAGGACCATTTCGATGCGTGGGTTCCAGGTGTCTGGCGTGCCGATCCTGGCGGCGGTATTGCATACCACCAGGCGTTGCAGGCGTTCGACGGCGTAAATGCCCAGCCATTGGCCGATCAACCCGCCCATGGACAGGCCACAAAAATGCGCGCGTTGAATATCCAGCGCATCCAGCAGGGCAATCACATCTCGGCCCAGTTGCCCGATGCTGTACGGCCCTTCGGTCACCAGGGATTTTCCATGGCCACGAGTGTCGTAGCGCAACACGCGAAAATGCTTGGTGAATGCCGGGATCTGGATGTCCCACATATGCAGGTCGGTGCCCAGGGAGTTGGACAACACCAGCACCGGTGCATCCACCGGCCCCTCCAATTGGTAATGCAGTTCGCCCTGGGCGAGTTGTACAAAAGCCACAGCGGTCTCCTAGGCAGTCAAGGCAAAGTGTTCGGTCACTGCACGGGTGACCCAGGTGTGCGCCTGGCCCAGGTAGTGGGCCGGGTCGAGCAGGCGATCCAGCTCAGCCGCGGATAGCTCGGCGGTCACTTGCGGTTCATCCGCCAATACTTCACGCAAGTGGCGCCGCTCGTTCACGGCGCGTTTGCAGCACTGCTCCAGCAGATGGTGGGCGGTGTCGCGGCCCAGGCGCTGGGCAAGCACGATGCTGACGGCTTCGGCCAGCAGCAGGCCTTGGGTCAGGTCAAGGTTGCCTGCCATGCGCTCGGGGTCGACCTCCAACCCTTCGCAGACCAGCAGTGCCTGTTGCAAGGCGCCGGACACCAAGCGGCAAATCTCGGGCAGTGTTTCCCATTCGGCGTGCCACAAGCCCAGGCTGCGTTCGTGCTCCTGGGGCATGGCGCTGAACATCGTCGCCACCAGGCCCGGTACGCGGGTGGCGGCGCTGATCAGTACCGCGGCGCCCACAGGGTTGCGCTTGTGGGGCATGGTCGAGGAACCACCCTTGCCGGGCGCCGCAGGTTCAAATACCTCCGCCGCTTCTGTTTGCATCAACAGGCTGATATCACGACCCAGCTTGCCGAGGCTGCCGGCGATCAGGCCGAGCACGCTGGCAAATTCCACCAGACGATCACGCTGGGTATGCCAGGGTTGTTCGGGCAAGCCCAACTGCAATTCAGCGGCCAAAGCTTCGGCGACGGGCATGGCGTGTTCGCCGAGCGCTGCAAGGGTGCCGGACGCGCCGCCGAACTGCAGCACCAGCAGGCGCGGCTTCAATTCGGCAAGGCGCTGGCGACTGCGCGTCAGGGCGCCCAGCAAACCAGCGATTTTCATCCCCAGGGTGACCGGTGTCGCGTGTTGCAACCAAGTACGCCCGGCCAATGGCACGGCGGCGTAACGCTGGGCCTGGGCAGCCATTACATCGCCCAGGCGCGCCAGGTCCGCGTCGATCAACCCCAGTGCCTGACGCAACTGCAGCACCAGGCCAGTGTCCATCACGTCCTGACTGGTCGCGCCCAGATGCACATAGCGCTCGGCACCGGGATCTTCACTGGCGATCAGCTTGCCCAGTGCCTTGACCAATGGGATCGCCGAGTTGCCTGCCGTGGCAATCGCCACGCCGAGGGCGTCCACATCGTAGAGCGAAGCCAGGCAGGCCTGGGCAATCGGCGCCACGGCGGCCTGCGGAATCAACCCGACCCGGGCCTCGGCCCGGGCCAGCGCGGCCTCGAAATCCAGCATGCCCTGCAAGCGTCCCTGGTCACAGAACACTTCGGCCATGCTGCCGGCGGTGAAGTAGGCGTCGAACAGTTGATTGCTCGTGCGCAGCGTCATAACTCGTCCCTTACAGATCGTGGTGCAGGTACGCCGCCTGTTTCGGCAAGCGCAAACTGAACAGGAAGGCCACCGCCATCATCGCAGTGACGTACCAATAAAAGGTGTTTTCCATGCCGATGGATTTCAGGCTCAGCGCGACCACTTCCGCGGAGCCGCCAAACACCGCATTCGCCACGGCATAGGCCAGGCCCACACCCAGGGCACGTACCTGGGGCGGGAACATCTCGGCTTTGACCAGGCCGCTGATCGAGGTGTAGAAGCTGACAATCGCCAGGGCCAGGGTAATCAGCACAAAGGCCAGGAACGGGCTGGTCACGGTTTTCAGAGTCAGCAGGATCGGCACGGTGAACAGGGTGCCAAGGCCGGCGAACCAGAGCATGGAATTACGCCGGCCGATCTTGTCGGCCAGCATGCCGAACAGCGGCTGCATGCACATGTACAGAAACAGCGCGCCGGTCATGATGTAGCTGGATGTCTTGGCGTGCATGCCGACAGTGTTCACCAGGTACTTCTGCATGTAGGTGGTGAAGGTGTAGAAAATCAGCGAGCCGCCAGCGGTGTAGCCAAGCACGGTAATGAAGGCTTTGCCGTGGTCGCGAAACAGCGCGACGATACTGCCGGCGTCCTTGTCTTCACGGATTTCCTTGCTGGTGGTTTCCTTCAGGGTGCGACGCAGCAGCAGGGAGATCACCGCCGCGATGGCACCGATCACGAACGGAATGCGCCATCCCCAGGCGCGCAGTTCTTCTTCGGTGAGGATCTGTTGCAGGATCACCACCACCAACACCGCCAGCAACTGGCCGCCGATCAGGGTCACGTACTGGAACGAGGCGAAGAAACCGCGCTGGCCCTTGAGCGCGACTTCGCTCATGTAGGTCGCGGTGGTGCCGTATTCGCCTCCCACCGACAAGCCCTGGAACAGCCGCGCCACCAACAGCAGCGCCGGCGCCCAGGCACCGATATCGTTATAGGTGGGCAGGAAGGCGATGACCAGGGAACCGGCGCACATCATCAGCACCGAGATCATCATCGAGTTCTTGCGCCCGTGCTTGTCGGCCACCCGGCCAAACAACCAGCCGCCGATGGGCCGCATCAGGAATCCGGCGGCGAACACACCGGCGGTGTTGAGCAGTTGCACCGTGGGGTCGTCGGAGGGGAAAAACGCCGGGGCGAAATATATCGCGCAGAAGGCGTAGACGTAGAAATCGAACCATTCGACAAGGTTGCCGGATGAGGCACCGACAATCGCAAAAATCCGTTTGCTGCGCTCTTCTCCGGTGTAGTGGCTGGTTGTTGTTGTCATGTTTTTTCACTCAGTGGGAACGGTTATAGCCTAGACATACTTTGCAACAACCATGTTCCGCAAGCAGACTTTTGGGTAGGCACTGTCTGAGACCTCATCACTGTAGGAGCGAGCTTGCTCGCGAAAACCCTGAGAACGCCGCGTTCATTCAAGCTGACCGCGTTATCGTTGGCGATTTTCGCGAGCAAGCTCGCTCCTACACGGACCGGTCAATAGTCGAAAAACACCGTTTCCTTATCTGTCCCCTGCAAAATCACATTCCACTGATGCACACCCTGCGCGTCCGCCTTGGCAATCAAGGTACCGCGACGCTCTGCCGGCACACACGCCAACAGCGGGTCATCGCCATTGAGCGCCTCACCGTCAAAATAAATCCGCGTCAGCAAGTGCTTCACCAGCCCCCGGGCAAACACCAGTACCACCAGATGCGGCGCCTGGGTCGTGCCTTTCAGTCCCGGCACACTGCCTGGCTTGATGGTGGTAAAGCGAAAGCGTCCTTCGGCATCCACGGGCACCCGGCCGAAGCCTTCGAAGTTGGGGTCAAGCGCCTTGTCCTGATCATCCTCAGGGTGGTCGTATTTGCCGGCGGCATTGGCCTGCCAGACTTCCAGCATGGCGTCGTTGACGACATCGCCGTTGCCGTCCAGCACTTGCCCGCTGATCGCCACGCGGTCGCCGAGGGTCGCAGCTACGGTGAGATCTTCGCGATTCAGCCAGGTCAGGCCGATGTGGTAATACGGCCCGACGGTGTGGGACGTGGTTGCGTAGAGTGTCATCTCATTTCTCCATCGGCGTGGCGTCGCGGCCGCGCAGGACGATGTCCCAGCGATAACCGAGGGCGTAGGACGGAACAGTTTTCTCCAGGTCGAATCGCGCGATCAGGCGCTCCTTGGCACTGGTATCCGGCACACAGTTGTAGATCGGGTCATATTCCAGCAGCGGGTCACCGGGGAAATACATTTGCGTCACCAACCGCGTCAGCACACTGGGGCCGAACAGCGAAAAGTGGATATGCGCCGGGCGCCAGGCGTTGTGGTGGTTGCCCCACGGGTAGGCACCGGGCTTGATGGTCTGGAACTGGTACCAGCCATCGGCGTCGGTGACGGTACGCCCGGTGCCGGTGAAGTTCGGGTCCAGCGGTGCGTCGTGCAGGTCGCGCTTGTGGTTATAGCGACCCGAGGCGTTGGCCTGCCAGATCTCCACAAGGATGCCCGGCACCGGCAGGCCGTTCTCGTCCAGCACCCGGCCATGAATGATGATGCGCTCGCCTTGAGGCTCGCCTTCATGCTGGGCCGTCAGGTCGTTGTCCTTGTCATTGAGACGCTCGGCGCCGATGGTCGGGCCGGTGATTTCCGACAGGGAATGGGGCAGGAACACCAACGGCTGGGACGGCGAACGCAAGTTCGTCGACTGGTAGGCCGGGTGCAGGTAATCAGGTTGAGTGCCCGCTTGCGGGCGCCGGTAACCGGGCTTGTCACTCATGGAGCAATCCTCTCTTATTGGACGCGTTCAATCGCCAGGGCCAAACCTTGGCCGACACCCACACACATGGTCGCCAAGCCTTTGCTGCCGCCGGTTTTTTCCAGCTGGTGCAGGGCCGTCAGAACCAGCCGCGCACCGCTCATGCCCAGGGGGTGGCCGAGGGCAATGGCGCCACCGTTCGGGTTGACCTGAGGCGCATCGTCGGCAAGCCCCAGTTCGCGCAGCACCGCCAGACCTTGGCTGGCGAAGGCTTCGTTAAGTTCGATCACGTCAAAGTCAGTGACCGCCAACCCCAGGCGTTCCACCAGCTTGCGCACCGCCGGCACCGGGCCGATGCCCATCACACGCGGGGCGACACCGGCACTGGCCATGCCCAGCACGCGGGCGCGGGCGGTGAGGCCGTGTTTCTTGACCGCTTCGGCAGACGCGAGGATCAACGCCGCAGCGCCGTCGTTCACGCCCGAAGCATTGCCGGCAGTGACGGTCTTGTCCGGACCGTTGACCGGCTTGAGCTTGGCCAGGGCTTCCAGGCTGGTGTCCCGTGGGTGCTCATCGTGCTCCACCACAGTTTCACCTTTTTTATGGGCGACCCGCACCGGCACGATTTCCTCGGCGAAGAAGCCAGCGGCTTGTGCGGCGGCGGTGCGCTGCTGGCTGCGCAGGGCGAAAGCGTCCTGGTCGGCGCGGGAAATCTGATAGTCGTCGGCGACATTGTCGGCGGTCTGCGGCATAGCATCCACGCCGTACTGGGCCTTCATCAGCGGGTTGATAAAGCGCCAGCCGATGGTGGTGTCTTCCAGCTTCATGTTGCGCGAAAACGCCGCATCAGCCTTGCCCATCACGAACGGAGCACGGGACATCGACTCGACGCCACCAGCAATCGCCAGCTCCATTTCGCCGCTGGCGATGGCGCGAAAGGCCGTGCCGATGGCGTCCATGCCTGAGGCGCACAAACGGTTGAGGGTCACGCCCGGAACGCTTTCCGGCAGCCCCGCCAGCAACAGTGCCATGCGCGCCACGTTGCGGTTGTCTTCGCCGGCCTGGTTGGCGCAGCCGAGGAACACCTCGTCCACTGCATTCCAATCCACCGAAGGGTTGCGCTCGATCAGGGCCTTGATCGGCAGTGCCGCCAAGTCATCGGCGCGTACAGTCGACAAGCCGCCGCCGAAACGGCCGATAGGCGTGCGAATGGCATCGCAGATAAATACGTCGCGCATCAGGCTTCTCCCGGCGCTTGGCCGTGGGCCGCGGCGGTGCGAGCTTCGAGATCACGCAGGGCGGTCAGTTCTGTCTCGGTGGGCTCAGCAGTGACGCTGACCTGATCGGCAAAGCGAATCGCCCAGCCAGTTGCGGCCACTACCTGTTCACGGGTCACGCCGGGATGCAACGCGGTGACCACAAATTCATGGCTGCCCTCCTCCGGCTCCATGATGCACAGGTCGGTAATGATGCCTACGGGTCCTGCGCCGGGCAGGCCAAGACGCTTGCGTGAGTCGCCGCCTTCGCCGTGACCAACAGAGGTGATGAAGTCCAGCTTGTCGACAAACGAACGGGACGATTGCTTAAGGATGATCAGCACGCTCTTGGCCGAACCGGCGATCTCCGGCGCGCCCCCGGCACCGGGCAAACGCACCTTGGGCTGGTGATAGTCACCGACCACGGTGGTGTTGATATTGCCGAAACGGTCGACCTGGGCCGCGCCGAGAAAGCCGACGTCAATGCGCCCGCCCTGCAGCCAATAGCGAAAGATCTCCCCGGTGGGCACCACGGTGTCGGCGGTCTCCGCCAACTCGCCATCGCCGATGGACAGCGGCAGCACGCTGGGCTTGGCCCCAATCGGGCCGGACTCGTAGATCAGCACCACGTCGGGCGATGAAGTCAGGCGCGCCAGGTTGGCGGCCTTGGACGGCAGGCCGATACCGACGAAGCACACCGAGCCGTTCTGTAGGCGACGCGCGGCGGCGACGGTCATCATCTCATTGGTGGAGTAAGCCATTACTTGGCCTCCTGCGCGGTAGCCAGCTTGGCCTGGAATTCATTGAAATCGGCGGTGCCGTGGATGTATTCGTCTATCCAGGCGGTAAAGGTTTCACGGTCGCGGGCAATCGGGTCCCACGCCTGGTAGAAACGGTTATCGCGCTCGTTGTAGCCGTGGGCGTAGGACGGATGTGCACCTCCGGGTACGTGGCACACTGCCGTCAGCGCCCAGGTCGGCAACACGCAACTGTTCATCGGTGCATTCAGGTCATCGACGATTTCCTCGACGGTGACGATGCAGCGCTTGGCCGCCAGGGCCGCTTCCTTCTGCACGCCAAGAATGCCCCAGAGCAACACGTTGCCCTTGCGATCGGCTTTCTGCGCGTGGATCACGGTGATGTCCGGACGTACCGACGGTACCGCCGCCAGCACTTCGCCGGTGAACGGGCAGGTAACGGTCTTGATCAGTGGATTGACCTTGGGCAAGTCAGAACCGGCGTAGGCACGCAGCACCGCGAACGGTAGGCCCGATGCCCCGGCAACGTAGGCATTGGCCAGGTCGGCGTGGCTGTGTTCTTCAATCTCCAGAGGCTGCGGCCATTGCTTCTCGACCGCGTCGCGCAGCCGATGCAGGGAGCCCACACCCGGGTTGCCGCCCCAGGAAAAAATCAACTTGCGCGCACAGCCGGCACCGATCAATTGGTCGTAGATCAGGTCAGGGGTCATACGTACCAGTGTCAGGTCTTTCTTGCCCTGACGAATGATTTCATGACCTGCGGCCGTGGGGATCAGGTGGGTAAAGCCTTCGAGGGCGACGGTATCGCCGTCGTTCACGAAGCGCTTGACCGCATCACGCAGGGTGAGGATTTCAGCCATGGGGTTGGGCTCCCGGTGTTGATCGAAAAAGGCGCTGAGAGGGCGCCGAAGTGCTTGAAGGTTAAGCCGGAGATAGGGGCCAAACAATCCGATAATCGACTCAGCGTTCGATTATCGAACGGATTGTTACCTGGCTAACCTCCCACATTTGGAACCCACCAAGGCTTAAGTGGCATCGGCATGGCTGACCATGCCCTTGATCACCACCGCTGCCGTGGCCAACGCCGCCGGGATCACCAGTGCCGTAAGCACCTGCTCGAAATTCCAACCAAGGCCCAGCAAGGTGGCGCCCATCCATGCACCCAGAATGGCGCCGAAGCGACCAATGCCAAGCATCCACGACACACCGGTGGCACGCCCTTGAGTTGGGTAGAACCGTGCGGCCAGGGACGGCATCGCCGATTGCGCACCGTTGACACACATCCCGGCGATGAGCACGAGGGTCGCCAGTAGCGTGATATTGCCCAGGCTCTGCCCGACCGCGTAGGCAAACACCCCTGCCAGCAGATAGAAGGTACCGATCACTTTGTGAGGGTTGAACCGGTCCATCGCCCAGCCCACACCCACTGCACTCAACACTCCGCCAAACTGGAACAACGCGCCGATAAACGCGGCCTGTTCCATGCTCGCGCCGCTGTCGCGCATCAGCGTGGGCAGCCAACTGGTCAGCAGGTACACAATTACCAGACCCATGAAGTAAGTGAGCCACAACAGCAAGGTGCCGGCGCTGTAGGTGCCCGAGAAGATCACCGCGAACACATTGCGGGCCTTGACGGTTTTTTGCTCCGGCACGCTGAAAGCGCTGGCTTGGGCCACGATACCGGGCTCGATGGGTGCAAGGGTCTTACGCACCTTGTCGGTGCCGCGATTGCGTACCACCAGGTAACGCGCCGATTCCGGCAACCACAGCAACAGCACCAGCGCCAGGATCAATGGCAGGATGCCGCCAATCAGCAACAGGCTGTGCCAGCCGAACGCGGGGATCAGCTTGGCCGAAATAAACCCACCGCCAGCCATGCCCAGGTTGAAGCCGCAGAACATGCTGGTCACCAGCAACGACTTATGGCGCTCGGGGGTGTACTCGGAGAGCAAGGTAGTGGCATTCGGCATGCCGGCGCCCAGACCCAGCCCGGTGAGAAAGCGCAGCACCAGCAACTGATCGACATTACTGCTGTAGGCCGACGCCAAGCTGAAAGCGCCAAATACCACCACCGCGCCCACCAACACGACCTTACGACCAAAGCGGTCGGCCAGCGGGCCGGAACCCAATGCGCCGAACACCATGCCGATCAATGCGGCGCTCATCACCGGGCCGAGGCTGGCGCGGTCGATGCCCCAGTCCTGGGACAATGCAGGCGCGATAAAGCCCATGGCCGCCGTATCGAGGCCGTCAAGAAAGACAATCAGGAAACATAGAATGACCACGCGCCACTGATAGCGTGACAGTGGCTGGGTATTGATGAAGGACTGCACGTCCAGGGTGGTACCGACAGAAGGCTGATTCATTATTTTTATTCCACACCGATGGCGGGCTGACGACCTCAGGTCATCATTATTATTGGGCAGCTCCTCAGAGCGCTGCCGCACATTAATAAGCCAGGGGAAACACCGTCAATCGAGCCAACCGGGATCTGTGCGGTCACCGAACAGCTTAGGCAAACAACTGCGCACTCAACTCGCGACTGGCACTGAGCATGCTTGGCAAAAAGCGCTGCTCCAACTCACTGCGGCTAACCCGTCCGGCATGGGTGCTGACATTGAGCGCGGCCAGCACCTGGCCAGATGCGTCATACACAGGTACCGCAATAGAACGCAGGCCCTGCTCCAGTTCCTGATCGACAATGCACCAGCCTTGCTGACGCACCTGTTGCAGGCATTCGAACAGGGCTTCAGGCGTGGTCAAGGTACGGCTGGTCTTGGTTTGCAGGTCGGCATGCTGGAGATAGTCCTGCAACGAAGCATCGTCGAGGGCGGCCAACAGGATGCGGCCCATGGATGTGCAATACGCAGGCAAGCGCCCACCCACCGACAAATCAACCGAAATCAGCCGCTGGGTGGTGGCCGAACGGGCGATATAGAGGATGTCATCACCTTCGAGGGTGGCCATATTGCAGGCTTCATGCAGCTGCTCGCTCATGCGGTCCAGATAGGGTTGAGCCGACACGGCCAACGGTGTGGACGACAGATAGGCGTGACCAAGGGTCAGGACCTTGGGCAGTAACGAGTAGGTGCGCCCATCCGTAGTGGCGTAGCCAAGCTTGATCAAAGTATGCAGGCAACGACGCACGGCGGCGCGAGGGATTTCGGTGCGATGGCTGATCTGGGCGATGGTCAGGTGCCGCTTGCGCTCCTGAAACGCTTGCACCACGGCCAAGCCACGGGCCAGGGAGGTCATGAAATCCGGATCACCGGTGAAGGCCTGGATGCGCTTGGCCGGTGATGCCACGATCGGCGGCGCCACTGATGCAAAGGAGTTGCGCAATTGATCGTTCATTTCAGGGGTCCTTTCTCTTGTTTTCACCACGGGAGGGTTGGCCGCCATTACAAGCCGTGCCGGTCGCGATGCACAAGACAGCACCGGCAACACTGGGCGATTATCGGACGATCATGCGATTATCGCAATTTGCCCAGCACTGCACGGACCCTGTGGTCAACGTTTCAGATTTGCCTGATAAATCTGAAAAATGTGGGCGTTTACCTGCCATTTAGAATTAACGTAGAAAATCAGGGTGACGGTGTTCACACATACTGGCACCCGCATGTAATAAAACCCTCACACAGCGTTGACGCTTTTTAACTTCGTAGTGATAGTGTTATTCAAATGCGCCGCTATAATGCAACCTGTGCAGAGGTCAGCCCGGTATCACTATCGGAATTGGAGCTCGCCAGGCGCTGCGGATGTATGCAGCGACGGTCACAATACCCGCTTAAAAGAACTGCCCTCAGGTCTGCGTTCCAAGTTGAACAGTTCGACTGTTCAACCTGAAACCATGCGAGGACGACTTTCAGGCATGACACTGCGCAATCAATAAACTTAACTCAATTAGGTAACACTGTGACGAAAGATGAACTGCGCGCGGAACTTGAGCGCCAGGAGCAACGTTACAAGGACGTCTACGGCGGGGAAGTCACCACCTACGCCGCGCAACCTGAGCCAGAACGCAAGCCATGGCGCAAGCGAGCCAGCCTGCTCGACCAAGCCTTTGCCCAGGAAATCCAAAAGATAGAACAGGAACTCAAGACGCAGGAGCCATAAGCACTTGCGGTCGAGCTTCCAGGGTCTGCTGTCTCTGCCGGTCCACCACTGGCAGAGGGCTCCATGGCGCAACGCCCGCTGGTCAGTAACCTACAGCCGCCAACGAAATTTCATACAAATGTTTCAGGCATGACACTTTCATGACCAATGCCGGTCTTTTCCTGCCTGAGCTTTATAAATCAAAGACTTGCCAAAGCCCCGAAAACCCTGGGATGCGCCCGCCCTGGCAGCGGTTTTTCAATGAAGATTGTTACCGATGAGCAGCTAATGCATCGATTACCGATGTTTTCTGGCATAATCGCGCCCCCTTACGACCGGGTCAGAAAACCTTCATGATCGATTTATTCAGCGGACTGGATGCTTGGGTTCTAGTGAGCCTGTTGCTCGCCCTGGCCTTTGTCCTCGCCTTCGAGTTCATCAATGGCTTTCATGACACCGCTAACGCGGTGGCCACAGTCATCTATACCAAAGCCATGCCGCCACACCTGGCCGTGTTCTTCTCCGGGGTGTTCAATTTCCTCGGCGTATTGCTCGGTGGTGTCGGTGTCGCCTACGCCATTGTGCACTTGCTGCCGGTGGAGTTGCTGATCAATGTGAACACCGGCCACGGCTTGGCGATGGTCTTCTCCTTATTGGCTGCGGCGATCACCTGGAACCTGGGCACCTGGTACTTCGGTATCCCCGCCTCCAGCTCCCATACGCTGATCGGCTCGATCCTCGGTGTTGGCCTGGCCAATGCCCTGATCAACGACATCCCCCTGGCTGACGGTGTGAACTGGCAAAAAGCCGTGGATATCGGCGCGTCCCTGGTGTTCTCGCCGATGGCCGGCTTCCTGGTCGCAGCCTTGGTGCTGATCGGCCTGAAGTGGTGGCGCCCGCTGTCGAAGATGCACAAGACTCCGGACCAACGCCGCAAGCTCGACGATAAGAAACACCCGCCATTCTGGAACCGCCTGGTCCTGGTGATTTCGGCCATGGCCGTCAGCTTCGTGCACGGCTCCAACGATGGCCAGAAAGGCATCGGCCTGATCATGCTGGTGCTGATCGGTATCGTGCCGGCGCAGTTCGTTCTTGACCTGGGCAGCACTACCTATCAGATCGAGCGTACCCGCGACGCGACCTTGCACCTGAACCAGTTCTACCAGCGTAACCACGAGACCCTGGGCGAGTTCCTGGCCCTGGGCAAAAGCGTAAAGGATGACCTGCCGGGCAAATTCCGCTGCAACCCGCAGCAGACCGAACCGACGATCAACGCGCTGCTGGGTACCTTGAAAGGCGTTTCGGACTACCACTCGCTGACTGCCGACCACCGCATTGAAGTACGTCGCTACCTGCTCTGCCTGGACGACACCGCGAAGAAAGTCGGCAAGCTGCCAGGCCTGGACTCCCGTGAGAAGTCCGACCTCGACAAACTGCGCAAAGACCTGACCGCCACCACCGAGTACGCCCCGTTCTGGGTGATTCTTGCGGTCGCACTGGCCCTGGGCCTGGGCACCATGGTGGGCTGGAAGCGCGTGGTACTGACCATCGGCGAGAAGATCGGCAAGCAGGGCATGACGTATGCCCAGGGCATGTCGGCCCAGATCACCACCGCCACCATGATCGGCTTCGCGAATATCTTCGCCCTGCCGGTGTCCACCACCCACGTGCTGTCTTCGGGCGTCGCGGGCACCATGGTCGCCAACAAGAGCGGCCTGCAAGGCGGCACCGTCAAGACCATCCTGATGGCCTGGGTATTGACCCTGCCAGCCACCGTGGGCCTCTCGGCCGGGTTGTTCTGGTTGGCATCCAAGGCATTGGGCAACTGATAGCCAGCTGGCAGTAAAAAAGGTGCGATCCGCGAGGGTCGCACCTTTTTTTATATTCGCGCTTAGAGAAAAGCAGAGCAAAAAAAAGGGCGACCGAAGTCGCCCAAAATGCCTTGCGTGCCCATGTAATCCGGAAAAACCTAAGGTTTTTTACGCTTGTTCGCGTCCTTCCAGATAAAAAATCCAAACCCTACAAAAAACAGCACCATGAGGCTTACAGTCAGCACTCCGGCAAAAACCACATTATCGATAAACATGACCGGCCTCCTGCACTTGCCCTGTTGCGATAGGGCTAAGTTAATGGAGAAGGCGCAGTGGGAAATTGATCAGGATCAATGTCGCCCGCAACGGGGCGTAAAGAAGGGTAATAACTGACCTGCATCAATGGATACAGGCTGTTTCAACGCTTTTTCGGTTTGTTTTTCGACTTCTTCTTGGTTTTTCCCAAGGGCATGGCTTGTTCAAAGGCTTGGCGCACTTCATTCAAGCGTTTGTCATTGAGATCGTGTACGCGCTTGGCGCGTTCGGCATTCAGGTCAATCAGCTTGTCATCATCACTCATGGCTTGGCTTACGTCGTGGCGGGAATGCCCCAATAATGCGGCCTGCCCCGCCTGACGGCAAATCAGCGGGCGACAAAATGCAGGGCATCGACCAAAATCGGCACCTTCCACTCGACCCAGGAGGCGCATCCAGGTGGCCTTGCACAACGACCTTCCACCGCTGCTGGCCCTGCGCGCCTTCGAAGCCGTGGCACGGCACTTGAGCTTTATCAAGGCGGCGGACGAGTTGTCTGTGACCCAAAGCGCGCTGAGCCATCAGGTGCACAAGCTCGAACAGCATTTGGGCAAACCGCTGTTTATCCGGCGTACCCGTGCGATTGACCTGACGTTGGACGGGCAACACTACTACGATCAAATCCGCCCGGCACTGGTAGCCATCGGCGCGGCGACTCGCAGCCAACGGGTTACCCCCAGCGCCTGCGTACTGCGCATCGGCGTGCTGGCATCGTTCGCCACGCTATGGCTGGCACCGCGCCTGGCCGACTTTCTCCAGCGCTACCCGCACATCCAGGTGGAGTTGCTGCCCGCGATCCAACTGGCCAACGTCGCCACGGCCGAGGTTGACCTCGCCATCCGTTACGGCAAGGGCGACTGGCCCGACGTGCAAGCCACACGCCTGATGGCCGAAATCCTGTCCCCGGTGTGCAGCCCGGCTTTCAAGGCCCGGCGGGTATTCCATGGCGCCTTGTTGATGGCGACTTCGCACCGCCCTTTCGAATGGACGGACTGGTCTGCCCATTACCAGGTCGACCTCGGCCCCTACCCCCGCGTCATGCTGCATGACTACAACATTGTGGTCGAAGCCACCGTGGCCGGCCAGGGTATCGCCATGGGCCGCCATCGCCTGATCGAGCGCAGACTTCAGGACGGGAGCCTGGTCCAGGCGTTTGACTGGCCGCCCTATCACAGTGAAATCGGCTATTGGCTGGTCGCCCCCCAAGGCCCGCTCAGCCAAGCGGCCGAGTGTTTCAGCCAGTGGCTCAAGCAAGCCTGCGCCAACGCGTGAGTTTTTTCGATACGTCGGTTGAGATCTATCCGTTTGTCGGCCGCCGCGTCGACCGACATGCTCAAACCTCCTGAACCCGGAGGCTTCACCATGACCGACTCCATCCGCCAACGCGTACACGCGCTCGGCCTGATACTGCCAACGCCCAGCCAGCCGGCGGCCAACTACATCAACCATGTCATCAGCCAACACCAACTGTTTATCTCCGGGCAAATTCCCCTGGTCGATGGTAAACCGGCCTACATCGGGCGCCTGGGCGACTCCGTCAGTGATGAACAAGGTACACGGGCGGCGGAATTGGCAGCGCTGGGCCTGCTGGGGCAATTGAGCGATGCGCTGGGGGACGATCTGTCGCGAGTGACGCGTACCCTGCGTCTGGGCGTATTCATCGCCAGCACTGGCGAGTTCCAACGCCAGAGCGTGGTCGCCAATGGCGCCTCGAACCTGCTGGTCAATGCTCTGGGCGATAAGGGCCGACATGTGCGCACCGCCATAGGCGTCTGCAGTTTGCCTGCCGGCGTCGCCGTCGAGGTGGATGCCATTTTCGAGCTGCAACCGTGAGCCCGCTGGACATCCAGCAATTGCGCGACACCACGCCTGGCTGTCAGTCGGGCATTGTGCATTTCAACCACGCCGGGGCGTCCTTGCCCAGCCAGGCGACCCTGGACGCCATCATCGAGCAGTTGCACCACGAAGCTCGTGACGGCCCGATGGAGGCCGGCGAACGGGGCGCCGTGCTGGTGGAAAAAGCCCGCCGTGCCGCCGGGCAGTTACTCAATGCGCCGGCGTCGTCGATTGCCTTCACCAGCAGTGGCTCCACGGCCTGGAGCATGGCGTTCCAGGCATTGGGGCCTTGGCAGCCGGGCGACCGCATCCTGGTGGGCCGCCATGAATGGGGCGGCAACCTGGCGAGCATGGCGCTGGCCGTGCAAGCGGGCGCGCAGGTGGAGGTGATCCCCTGTGACGCTGCCGGCGCGGTCTGCCCGGTGGCACTGGAGGCGATGCTCGACGACCATGTGAAGTTGATCGACCTTACCTGGCTACCGGCCAACGGTGGCCTGATCAACCCGGCCCAGGCCATCGGTGCAGTAGCCCGGCGGCATGCTATCCCCTTCTTTATCGATGCGGGCCAAGCCATCGGCCAGGTGCCAGTGGATGTGCAAGCGTTGCAGTGCGACGTGCTCAAGTCCGCCGGTCGCAAACACCTGCGCGGGCCTCGCGGTACCGCACTGCTCTATATACGGCCTGATTTTCTCCAGCACCTGAACCCCGTCCAGCGCGACGTGTTTTCAGCGCCATGGACTGCCGACGGCTTCGACTTGCGCAATGACGCCCGGCGTTTCGAAACCAGTGAAGTGTCCTTCGCCTTGCTGGCGGGCCTGGGCAATGCGTTGCAAGAGATCAATCAATGGGGGATCGAGCGGGTGTGGGAGAGGGTCTCGCAGACCAGCACACGAATCCGCGAAGCACTGCGTCAGCTACCGCAGATTACCCTGCACGACTTGGGCACCACGCATTCAGGCTTGATCGCTTTCAACCTGGCTGGCTGGGATAGCTTTGAACTCAAGCGACGCCTGGGATTGAAGCGCATCAACATCGGCGCCAATGGCATCGCCTATACGCCGCTGGATATGCAAGCACGCGGGCTGGCAAGCATTGCACGGATATCCGTCAGCCCGCTCAACACCGATGACGACATCGAGCGACTGATGACGTCCCTGGGTGAACTGAGCGACTAAACCTCGATATCCACCCACAGACCCTGGCGCGGCGCGTCTTCGATCAGCGGCGCCACGGGAACGGTGTTGTCAGCATTGAGCAGGTCGCCGGGAATGGGCAAGTGCTGCTGCGTCTCATCGTCGGCTTCGCGCCGGCGTTTCTGCTGTTCCTGCTGGCGGCGTTGTTCTTCGCGCAGCAAAAAGGTCGATTGCTCGGCATCGCCCTTCTTCAGGTCGATGGTGCTCTCGTTGGAGCCCGGTTGAACGGGTACCACCGGCGGAATATCCGGCTTCTGGCGTGCCGGATCGAGTTGCGACGTGACCGGCACAACACTGACGGGCAGCATGGGTGGCAGCATGATAGTTATTCTCCTGATCAACAGGCTGTCGGCGGGTGGCAGGGCGACTTGAGCACCGGCGTGCCAAGCTGTGACCCAGTCGACACTCGCAAGTGCCCGCCACCCGTCGATTCAACTCCCGGCGCACCTCACAAACAGCGTAGTTTTTGTCAGAGTCCTTGGGCGCAGGGGCTTGTTCCGTTAAGATAGTCGGCTTTTTCACGGCGGGAGTCAGGCAGCATGGCGCAGCAGTATCAACCGGGGCAACGCTGGATTAGTGACAGCGAAGCAGAGCTGGGGTTAGGCACCGTTCTGGCACAGGACGGGCGCTTGTTGACCGTGCTCTATCCGGCCACTGGCGACACCCGCCAGTATGCGCTACGGAATGCGCCCCTCACTCGCGTGAGGTTTTCGCCGGGCGACACCATCACCCATTTCGAAGGCTGGAAAATGACCGTACAGGAAGTCGACGACGTCGATGGCCTGCTGGTCTACCACGGCCTGAATGGGCAGAACGAGCAGGTCACCCTGCCGGAAACCCAACTGTCCAACTTCATCCAGTTCCGCCTGGCCAGCGACCGTCTGTTCGCCGGGCAAATCGACCCGCTGGCCTGGTTCTCGCTGCGCTATCACACCCTGGAACACACCAGCCGCCAGTTGCAGTCCTCGTTGTGGGGCCTGGGTGGCGTACGCGCGCAACCTATTGCGCACCAACTGCACATCGCCCGTGAAGTCGCCGACCGTATCGCACCACGGGTCTTGCTGGCTGACGAAGTGGGCCTGGGCAAGACCATCGAAGCGGGCCTGGTGATCCATCGCCAACTGCTGTCGGGCCGTGCCAACCGTGTGTTGATCCTGGTCCCGGAAAACCTGCAGCACCAGTGGCTGGTGGAAATGCGCCGCCGCTTCAACCTGCAGGTCGCGCTGTTCGACGAAGAGCGCTTTATCGAAAGCGATGCCACCAACCCGTTCGAAGACACCCAGCTTGCACTCGTTGCGCTGGAATGGCTGGTGGATGACGAGAAGGCCCAGGATGCGCTGTTCGCGGCCGGCTGGGACTTGCTGGTGGTCGACGAAGCCCACCACCTTGTGTGGCATGAAGACAAGGCCAGCGCCGAATACAGCCTGGTCGAGCAGCTTGCCGAGGTTATTCCAGGCGTGCTGCTGCTGACCGCCACCCCGGAACAACTCGGCCAGGACAGCCACTTCGCGCGCCTGCGCCTGCTCGATCCAAACCGTTTCCACGACCTGCAGGCCTTCCGCGCCGAGAGCGAGAACTATCGCCCGGTGGCCGAGGCCGTGCAGGAACTGCTGGACAAGGGCCGCCTGTCACCGGCCGCGCACAAGACTATCCAGGGTTTCCTCGGTGACGAAGGCGAAGCCCTGCTCACCGCCGTCAACGATGGCGACAGCGAAGCCAGTGCCCGCCTGGTGCGTGAACTGCTCGACCGCCACGGCACCGGCCGCGTGCTGTTTCGCAACACCCGTGCCGCCGTGCAAGGCTTCCCCGAGCGCAAGCTGCACGCCTACCCGCTGCCGAACCCGGATGAATACCTCGAATTGCCGTTGGGCGAACACGCCGAGTTGTACCCGGAAGTCAGCTTCCAGGCGCAACCGGACATCGAGGAAGAAAACCGCTGGTGGCGCTTCGACCCACGGGTCGAGTGGCTGATCGACCAACTGAAAATGCTCAAGCGCACCAAGGTCCTGGTGATCTGCGCCCACGCCGAAACCGCCATGGACCTGGAAGACGCCCTGCGCGTGCGCTCCGGCATCCCCGCCACGGTATTCCACGAGGGCATGAACATCCTCGAGCGTGACCGCGCCGCCGCCTACTTCGCCGATGAAGAGTTCGGTGCCCAGGTGCTGATCTGTTCGGAAATCGGCAGTGAAGGCCGCAACTTCCAGTTCTCCCACCACCTGGTGCTGTTCGACCTGCCGTCCCACCCCGACCTGTTGGAACAGCGCATCGGCCGTCTGGACCGGATCGGCCAGAAGCATGTGATCGAGTTGCACGTACCTTATCTGGAAACCAGCCCTCAACAGCGCCTGTTCCAGTGGTATCACGAAGCACTGAATGCCTTCCTCAACACCTGCCCGACCGGCAACGCCTTGCAGCATCAGTTCGGCCCGCGCCTGCTGCCATTGCTGGAAGCCGCCGACGACAGCGAGTGGCAAACCCTTATCGACGAAGCCCGGACCGAGCGCGAACGCCTGGAGCAGGAGCTGCACACCGGCCGTGACCGCTTGCTGGAACTCAACTCCGGCGGCGCCGGTGAAGGCGATGCGCTGGTCGAGGACATCCTCGAGCAAGACGACCAGTTCGCCCTGCCGATCTATATGGAAACTCTGTTCGACGCCTTCGGTATCGACAGCGAAGACCATTCGGAAAACGCGCTGATCCTCAAGCCGAGCGAAAAAATGCTCGACGCCAGCTTCCCCCTGGGTGACGACGAGGGTGTGACCATCACCTACGACCGTAACCAGGCACTGTCGCGCGAAGACATGCAGTTCATCACCTGGGAACACCCGATGGTGCAAGGCGGCATGGACCTGGTGCTGTCCGGCTCCATGGGCAACACCGCCGTGGCGTTGATCAAGAACAAGGCGCTCAAACCGGGCACCGTGTTGCTGGAACTGCTCTACGTCAGCGAAGTGGTGGCGCCGCGCTCGCTTCAACTGGGCCGCTACCTGCCACCGGCCGCCCTGCGCTGCCTGCTGGATGCCAATGGCAACGATCTGTCGGGGCGCGTGTCGTTTGTGACCTTGAACGACCAACTGGAAAGCGTACCGCGGGCCAGCGCCAACAAGTTCGTACAGGCCCAGCGCGACCAGCTCACACCGCGTATCAACGCCGGTGAAGAGAAGATCGCCCCGCGCCACGCCGAGCGTGTGGCCGAGGCCAAGCGCCGCCTGGCGGCGGACACCGACGAAGAACTGGCGCGCCTGACCGCGTTGCAAGCGGTCAACCCCACCGTGCGTGACAGCGAACTGGTTGCCTTGCGCAATCAACGCGAGCAAGGCCTGGCCATGCTCGATAAGGCGGCGCTGCGACTGGAAGCGATTCGGGTATTGGTGGCCGGCTAATCATTCGCTGCCAATTAGGAGGCCCGCTTAGTGCGGGCCTTTTTTTATTGGTCTTGAGGGCCTCATTGGGGGCAAGCCCCCTCCCACATTTGACCGAGTTGTCTGAACTCTACTCGGTCAGTGTGGGAGGGGGCTTGCTCCCGATAGCGTCACCTCGGCCTCATGCCGTTACCGCAGCAGCCGGCACCTCAACCCCACTCAACCCATCCTTCATGCGCTTGGCATCGCGCACAAAACTGCGTGACGCCTGGAACAAAAACAGCATGGTCAAGAACAGCGCCACCGGAATCAGGTACATGGCGTCATGCAACCCCACGGCTTTATAAGCCTCAGTCATCTGCTCCGCTCCCGCCGCATACATTGCCGAATGGGCAAAGTGATCAGACAGCCCGCCCACCACGATCGGTCCCATCCCGCCACCCAGCAAATACAACCCGGCAAAGAACAGCGCCATTGCCGTAGCGCGCAGGCGCGGTTCGACCACATCCTGGATCGCCGTATAAACGCAGGTGTAGAAGTTGTAGGCAAACAACCAGCCCACACTGAACAGCGCGACAAACACGCCAATCTCGATACGCCCGGCATGCAGGGCCCAGGCGGTAGTCACCGTGGAGATGATCAAGCTGCACGCGGCAAACAGCAGACGGCCATTGGCGACCCGTTGATGGATCTTGTCGGCAATCCAGCCACCCAGGGTCAAGCCCACCAGGCCGGTCAAGCCGACAATCACACCAGTCGCGACAGCCGCATCCTGCAATGGCATCAGAAAATAACGCTGCAGCATCGGCACCAGGAACGAGTTGCACGCGTAGGTGGCGAAGTTAAAACACAACCCGGCCAGCACCAGCCACAGGAAAGTCGGTACCGCCAGCACGCGACGGATCGGGCGGTCGACGCGCTCCTGGGAGACTTGCACGGTTTCCGCCGCGCCGCGCTTGGGTTCTTTTATATAGAACATGAACACCGCCAGGATCAGCCCCGGCACCGCCGCGATAAAGAACGGCGCGCGCCAGCTGTCGAATGCCTTGACCATCCAGCCGATGGTAAAGAACGCCAGCAACAGCCCCAACGGCAAACCGAGCATGAAAATGCCCATGGCGCGCGCGCGGCGGTGGGCGGGAAACAGGTCGCCAATCAGCGAATTGGCAGCCGGCGCATAGCTGGCCTCGCCAATACCAATGCCCATACGCACCAGCAGGAAGGTCCAGAAACTGCCGACCAAGCCGTTGACCGCCGTCAGCCCGCTCCAGGCGAACAGGCCCCAGCCCATCAATTTGCTGCGTGAGCCAGTATCGGCCAGGCGTCCGAGCGGCAGCCCGGCGATGGCGTAGACAATGGTAAAGGCGGTGCCGATGATCCCGAGCTGGAAGTCGCTCAGGTGCCATTCCATGCGAATGGGCTCGATGATGATCGCGGGGATGGTGCGATCGAAGAAATTGAACAGGTTGGCGAGGAACAGCAGGAACAGAATGCGCCAGGCATTCGCCGCTTGGGTCGAGTTCTGCATGGGTCCGTCTCTTTTATTGTTATGAGAGCTGCGATGCCCGACGCATCCTGCCCGGTACCTGCAACATAATCAGGCTGGCAGCGGTTGTCTGTAATGATTCGTAAAGCTGATAGGGCATGATTTCGCCCGGTAACGCGGGATTTCACCCACAGAAATATAAGTGCTTGCCCCCCTTCCCAACGGCCTTGGCGCGGATAGAATGGCGAGCCTTCCGTAGCACCCTCCTCTTACCTTTTTATCGATGACGCCCATGTCCGAAGCCAGTCCGTGTCTGAATTGCGGTGCCTGCTGTTCACACTTTCGTGTGTCTTTCTTTTGGGGTGAGTGCGCCTCTTCCGGGGGCTCGGTGCCCGATGATCTGGTGGTGCAGATCAACCCCAGCCGCGTGGCGATGATCGGTACCGACCAGAAGCCCGCACGGTGCTGCAGCCTTGAAGGCGAGGTAGGACAGGCAACCAGTTGCTCGATCTATGAACAGCGTTCCAGCGTATGCCGCGAGTTCGATTCTTCCTGGAGCCAGGGGGTGCAAAACATCGACTGCGATGCAGCCCGCGCCGCGTTCGGCCTGGCGCCCCTTGAAGAGCAACACTTCGAACTGCAATTGCCCATCAGCGCTTAGCACCAAATGCTATGTGTCGCATGCCAAAATCATTGGAGGCAAAGTGCCATTATTCATGGCAAATACCACGAAGCTTCTATACTCGACGTCATAGGTCATCGCCTCTGGCAGTGACGTGGCTCCATGACGGGATAAGCTATGGAATGGCTGGGGCAGCATTTTTTTACCGACCTTCCAGACAGCGGGCATTTATTACTCAACTGCAGTCATAACCCGTTTCTGGTGCTACTCGCGTACCTGGTCGCCTGCGCAGCGGGTTTCGGTACGCTGGACATGGCTGAACGCGTCGGCCATGTCGAAGACCCCACCGCCCGCCGTCATTGGTGCTGGCTGGGAGCAGGTTGCCTGGCAGGTGGGATCTGGTCGACCCACTTTATCAGCATGCTGGCCTTCCAGGCCCCTGTCGCCATTCACTACGAATTGCTCACGACCTTCGCTTCGCTGCTGATCGCCCTGATCGCTGCACTATTGGCCATGCAAACCCTCAGCCATGCCCACCTGCGGCTCCATCAATACCTGGTGGCCTCTGTGTGGATGGGCCTTGGCATCGCACTGATGCACTACGTGGGCATGGCGGCCATGCGCTCCCAGGCCCAGGTGTACGTTGAATCGCGGCTGTTCATGGCGTCGGTGGCGATAGCCATCGGTGCCAGCCTGGCAGCTTTACTGCTGTCGAGTTATTTGCGCAACGGTGCCGGAGTCTTTCACCAATTACTCAAATACGCCGCCAGCCTGGTGCTGGGCGCCGGGATCCTGAGCATGCACTTCACTGGCATGGCCGCCATGCAAATGCTGGTACCCAATGATGCGGACCTGTCGCTGCCGGCAGATAACAACCCGATTCAACTGGGCCTGTCGGTGGCTGTGATTACCTTGTTGGTAATCGGCAGCAGTATCAGCGCAGCCCTGGCGGACAAAAAACTGCAACACAAGGAGCATGACCTGCGCCGGGTCAACGCGCTGCTCAGCGAACTGGACCAGGCTCGCGCCTCACTGCAGCAGGTGGCCCACTTCGATGCATTGACCAATTTGCTCAACCGCCGCGGGTTCAATCAGATTTTCGCGGAAAAAATCGTCGAAAAAACGCGAAACAAAGGAATGATGGCGGTTATATTCCTCGATATAGACCACTTCAAGCGCATCAATGACAGCCTTGGGCATGACGCCGGCGACCAGTTGCTCACAGTTTTGGCCGGGCATATCAAAAGCTCGGTACGCAGCCATGAGGACGTGGTCGCCCGGTTTGGTGGCGACGAGTTCTGCATCCTGATCAATATCCATCACCGCGACGAAGCACGGCACATGGCCCTGCGCATCATGCAGAAAATGAAAGAACCCATCGAACTGGCCGGCCGGCGCATGGTGATGACCACCAGCATCGGCATCAGCCTGTTCCCGGATGATGGCCAGTCCTGCGAAGAGCTGCTTAAAACAGCGGACCTGGCGCTTTATCAATCCAAGGACGCCGGGCGCAACAGCCTGCACTTCTTCAGCTCCAACCTGAAAACCCGCGCGTTCCTCGAGCTGCAGCTGGAAGAAGAGCTGCGCGCTGCCCTGCGCGCACGCAGTGGGCTGGTGCTCTTTTATCAACCGATCTTCGACATGAAACTTGCCAAGGTCACGCGCCTGGAAGCCCTGGTGCGCTGGCAGCATCCGCAGCACGGGCTGCTGGCACCGGACCGCTTTATCGGCATCGCCGAGAATAACGGACTGATCGCCGAGCTTGATCACTGGGTACTGCGCCAGGCCTGTCATGATCTGAGCCTGCTGTCTGACCGAGGCTATACCGAGCTGACCATGGCGGTGAACTGCTCGGCGCTGAACCTGGCCCGGGACGAGTTGGCCGATGAAATCGAAGCCGCCCTGCGCTTCGCCGCTGTGGCTGCCAACCGCCTGGAACTGGAAGTCACCGAAAATGCACTGATGGGCAATATCAGCAGCACCCTGGCGCTGTTGCGGCAAATCCGTGCGTTGGGTGTCTCCCTGGCGATCGATGATTTCGGCACTGGCTATTCATCCCTGGCCTACCTCAAGCGCTTGCCGCTCAACACCTTGAAAATCGACCGATCGTTTATCCAGGACATCCCGAGGTCCAGAGCCGACAGCGAAATTGTCCAGGCGATTATCGGCATGGCCCACACCCTGCACTTGCAGGTGGTCACTGAAGGCGTGGAAACCCAGGAGCAATTCGAGCTGCTGCTCAAACATGACTGCGACTATATCCAGGGGTACCTGCTCAGCCCGGCGGTGCCCTTCAACGAGATCATCGGTGTGATTCAAGGCATTGCGCTGCGCAACCCGATTTACCCATTCAGCGTGGAAGGCGCCACGGACACCCCACCGTCGAACGACCCTGCGCCGGCGCGCATCGGCCCGCCTTCCATCGTCAGGCCAATCCGCTGAGATCGAATGGACAGTGCAGTTGTTGGCCTTCAGCGCCCTGGCACACCCGGAAACAATTCATCCTCGGTTTCCCCTCGGTATCAACTGTTCCCGTGACGTTTACGTCACCCTCGGCTGTGACCTTTCTCTACGGCAAGGTGCCATCACCGGCCGGGCGGTTACTCCGCTACACACTTACAGAGGTTAAAAAGACGCACCTTTTTCGTGCAGGCAATTCTCAAGCCGCCCTTTCCTGGATCAAAATCCAAGGCGAGACCACCACCGCCCACAGGTTCGGATCGCGCTCCACCAAGTCTAAAGCCCGCGTTGCAGACACTTCGCCAAGGCTCCCCGCAGCCAGCCAGGCGGCGACTTTGTCACGGTTGTCCTCGGCCATTCCCTCAGCCGCTTCTATCAGATCCAGGCCGGCGTCGACCCACAATAGGGCACCCTTGGCAAAGAACGGCTCGAGCTCCTTCCAGGAAATTTCGGCGGTTTCACCGAGCAGCTTGGCATAGAGGGTGCTAGGTTCTTGCGTCATGGGAGTTCACCTGAGAAAAAAATCGGCGCAATCATAGCGTCGTAACCCAGGCAGAAAAACCCAGTAGCAAATGAAGTAGCGACTGAAAGTGCCAGGAAAGCCAAGGAATGCCTTGAAGGCTGATATGAACCCGCCGCAATTCTGTCTTTTTCTTTCATTTAAGCGACATAGCAGTGGTATGCCCCCAGCTGCCAGCTTTTCAAGCGATCAACCGGCGCTCTACACTGTACCGGTACAGTTGCCAGGGCAATGCCGGGGGGGATATCCGCGATATCTGATCCGGTTCTGCAGCTCACAAGGCCGCTAGAACTATAAAAAATACAACAGTAAGAGTGGAGCACTATGAATAAGGCTACTAAGCAGATTTCCAAACTGTTTGCCGCTATGGTCCTGGCTGGGGTTGCCGGCCATTCGTTCGCAGCCGACACCATCAAGATCGGCATTGCCGGCCCCAAGACCGGTCCGGTGACGCAATACGGTGACATGCAATTCATGGGTGCCAAGCAAGCCATCAAAGACATCAACGCCAAAGGCGGCGTCGATGGCAAAATGCTTGAAGCCAAGGAATACGACGACGCCTGCGATCCGAAACAAGCCGTGGCCGTCGCCAACAAAGTGGTCAACGACGGCGTCAAGTTCGTAGTCGGTCACCTCTGCTCCAGCTCCACTCAGCCTGCGTCGGATATTTATGAAGACGAAGGCGTCATCATGATTACCCCAGCCGCCACCAGCCCGGAAATCACCTCCCGTGGCTACAAGCTGATCTTCCGCACCATCGGCCTCGACAGCGCGCAAGGCCCGGCAGCCGGCAACTACATCGCCGACCATGTGAAGCCGAAAATCGTCGCCGTGCTGCACGACAAACAGCAATACGGTGAAGGCATCGCCAGCGCCGTGAAGAAAACCCTCGAAGAGAAAGGCACCAAGGTTGCCGTCTTCGAAGGCCTGAACGCCGGTGACAAGGACTTCTCCTCGATCATCCAGAAACTCAAGCAAGCCAACGTCGACTTCGTCTACTACGGCGGCTACCACCCTGAGCTGGGCCTGATCCTGCGCCAAGCCAAGGAAAAAGGCCTGAACGCCAAGTTCATGGGCCCAGAAGGCGTCGGCAACGACTCCATCTCGCAAATCGCCCAGGGCGCTTCCGAAGGCCTGCTGGTGACCCTGCCGAAATCCTTCGACACCGACCCTGCCAACAAAGCCATCGTTGAAGAGTTCGCCAAGAACAAGCAGGACCCAACCGGTCCGTTCGTGTTCCCGGCCTACTCTGCTGTTGAAGTCATCGCTGGCGGTATCGCTGCGGCGAAGAGCGAAGACACCGCCAAAGTGGCCGAGGCCATCCACGCGGGTACCTTCAAGACCCCTACCGGCGACCTGAGCTTCGACGCCAAAGGTGATCTGAAGGACTTCAAGTTCGTGGTCTACGAATGGCACTTCGGTAAACCAAAAACCGAAGTTTCCCCTCAGTAAGCCAGGCGTTACTGGTCAACAAGCCCACTGTGCAAGCAGTGGGCTTTGTTTTACGAGGTTTATGGGCCATGTCACCCGCGATCCGGGCGCTGGCTCACCTGAAAATCTTAAAACCGTCACCAGCGGTTCGCTGGCAAACGCTTTGTGCAACCTGGTCACAGAACAGGGCACCGAGCCGGAAATGACTCCACCAGTGAAATGCGTATCGGGTTTTTAGGAGCGCTGTAATGCCTGAGATCTATCATTTTTTCCAACAGCTGGTTAATGGCCTGACCATTGGCAGCACCTATGCCTTGATAGCCATTGGCTACACAATGGTTTACGGCATCATTGGAATGATCAACTTCGCCCATGGCGAGGTGTACATGATTGGTTCCTACGTGGCCTTCATCGCCCTCGCCGGGCTGGCCATGATGGGGATCCACTCCCTGCCGCTGTTGATGACCGCTGCGTTCCTGGCGTCGATCATCGTAACCAGTGCCTATGGCTACAGTATCGAGCGGGTTGCCTATCGTCCCTTGCGTGGCAGCAACCGTTTGATCCCGCTGATTTCCGCCATCGGCATGTCGATTTTCCTGCAGAACACCGTATTGCTGTCCCAGGACTCCAAGGACAAGTCCATTCCCAACCTGATCCCGGGGAGCATCTCCTTCGGCCCGGGTGGCGCACAAGAAGTGCTGATTTCGTACATGCAGATCCTGGTCTTCGTCGTCACCCTGGTGGCCATGCTGGGCCTGACCCTGTTCATCTCCCGCTCCCGTCTGGGGCGCGCCTGCCGGGCTTGCGCCGAAGATATCAAGATGGCCAACCTCCTGGGCATCAACACCAACAACATCATCGCCCTGACCTTCGTCATCGGTGCCGCACTGGCGGCCGTGGCGGCCGTGTTGCTGAGCATGCAATACGGCGTGATCAACCCCAACGCGGGTTTCCTGGTGGGCCTCAAGGCCTTTACCGCAGCGGTATTGGGCGGCATCGGCAGCATTCCGGGCGCGATGCTCGGCGGGCTGGTGCTGGGGGTGGCCGAAGCCTTTGGCGCCGATATCTTCGGTGACCAGTACAAGGACGTCGTGGCGTTCGGCCTGTTGGTTCTGGTGCTGTTGTTCCGTCCGACCGGCATCCTGGGCCGTCCGGAGGTTGAGAAAGTATGAGCAGATATCTTAAATCGGCGTTCTTCAGCGCCTTGCTGGTATGGGCCGTGGCCTTTCCGGTACTCGGCCTCAAGCTGAGCATTGTCGGCATCAACCTGGAAGTGCATGGCACCGGTCCCGTGACCCTGGCGGTCATCGCCCTGTGCTCGGTGCTGATGTTCCTGCGCGTGCTGTTCACCCAGCAGGTCGGTGCCTTGTTCAAAGGTAACCGTGGCCCGTTGGTGTCGCCCAAGGTCAGCCAATTCCTGACTCTGCCGCGCACCCAGCGCTACATTATCATCGGCCTGATTATCGCCGCGCTGATCTGGCCGTTCTTCGGCTCCCGCGGTGCGGTCGACATTGCAACGCTGATCCTGATCTACGTGTTGCTGGGCCTGGGACTGAACATCGTGGTGGGCCTGGCCGGCCTGCTTGACCTTGGTTATGTGGGCTTCTACGCCGTGGGTGCCTATACCTACGCGCTGCTCTCGCACTACCTGGGTTGGAGCTTCTGGATCTGCCTGCCATTGGCCGGTATGGCGGCGGCGACGTTCGGCTTCCTGCTGGGCTTCCCAGTGCTGCGCCTGCGCGGTGACTACCTGGCGATCGTGACCCTGGGCTTTGGTGAAATCATCCGTCTGTTCCTGCGTAACCTCACCGATATCACCGGCGGCCCCAACGGCATCAGCAGCATCCCCAAGCCGACGTTCTTCGGGCTGTCGTTCGACCGTACCGCCGCCGAAGGCATGCAGACCTTCCACGAATACTTCGGGATTGCCTACAACCCGATAAGCAAAGTGGTGTTCCTCTACCTGGTTGCGCTGTTGCTGGCGCTGGCGGCACTGTTCGTGATCAACCGCTTGCTGCGCATGCCCATCGGCCGCGCGTGGGAAGCGTTGCGCGAAGATGAGATCGCCTGTCGTGCCCTTGGCCTGAACCCGACCATCATCAAGCTCTCCGCGTTCACCCTGGGTGCCGCGTTCGCTGGTTTTGCCGGCAGCTTCTTCGCCGCCCGCCAAGGCCTGGTGACCCCCGAGTCGTTCACCTTCATCGAGTCGGCGATCATCCTCGCCATCGTGGTGCTCGGTGGCATGGGCTCGCAACTGGGCGTGATCCTCGCGGCGATCGTGATGATCCTGCTGCCGGAAATGATGCGTGAGTTCAGCGAATACCGCATGTTGATGTTCGGCGCCATGATGGTGCTGATGATGATCTGGCGCCCTCAAGGCCTGCTGCCCATGCAACGTCCACACATGGAGCTGCGCAAATGAGCCGCGAGATCCTGAAAGTCGAAAACTTGAGCATGCGCTTCGGTGGCTTGCTGGCGGTCAACGGCGTAGCCCTGACCGTGAAAGAGAAACAGGTTGTAGCACTGATCGGCCCCAACGGCGCCGGCAAGACCACGGTGTTCAACTGCCTCACCGGCTTCTACAAGCCCAGCGGCGGCAGCATCCTGCTGGACGGCCAGCCGATCCAGGGCCTGGCCGGCCACGAGATCGCCCGCAAGGGCGTGGTGCGCACCTTCCAGAACGTGCGGTTGTTCAAGGACATGACGGCGGTCGAGAACCTGTTGATCGCCCAGCACCGTCACTTGAACACCAACTTCTTCGCAGGCCTGTTCAAGACCCCGGCGTTCCGCAAGAGCGAGCGCGAGGCCATGGAGTACGCGGCGTACTGGCTGGACAAGGTCAACCTGACCGAGTTCGCCAACCGCCCGGCCGGCACCCTGGCCTATGGGCAGCAGCGTCGCCTGGAAATCGCCCGCTGCATGATGACCCGCCCGCGGATCCTCATGCTCGACGAACCTGCCGCCGGCCTGAACCCCAAGGAAACCGAAGACCTCAAGGCGTTGATCAGCGTACTGCGTGAGGAAAACAACGCCACGGTGCTGTTGATCGAACACGACATGAAACTGGTCATGAGCATTTCCGACCACATTGTCGTGATTAACCAGGGCACGCCGCTGGCCGACGGGACGCCGGAGCAGATCCGCGATAATCCTGAAGTAATCAAAGCCTACTTGGGGGAAGCGTAAAATGCTGCAATTCGAAAACGTTTCCACGTTCTACGGCAAGATCCAGGCCCTGCACGATGTCAATGTGGAAGTGCGCCAGGGTGAGATCGTCACCCTGATCGGCGCCAACGGCGCCGGCAAATCGACCCTGCTGATGACCCTGTGCGGTTCGCCCCAGGCCCACGGCGGCAGCATCCGCTATATGGGTGAGGAACTGGTGGGCAAGCACTCCGCCGAAATCATGCGCAAGAGCATCGCCGTAGTACCGGAGGGTCGTCGGGTGTTCTCGCGCCTGACCGTGGAAGAGAACCTGGCCATGGGCGGGTTCTTCACCGACAAGGGCGACTACCAGGAGCAGATGGACAAGGTGCTGCACCTGTTCCCGCGCCTCAAGGAACGCTTCAGCCAGCGCGGCGGCACCATGTCCGGCGGCGAGCAGCAAATGCTCGCCATCGGCCGGGCGCTGATGAGCAAGCCCAAGCTGCTTCTACTGGACGAACCGTCCCTGGGCCTGGCACCGATCATCATCCAGCAGATCTTCGACATCATCGAACAGCTGCGCAAGGACGGTGTAACGGTGTTCCTGGTGGAGCAGAACGCCAACCAGGCGCTGAAAATTGCTGACCGTGCCTATGTGCTGGAAAACGGCCGGGTGGTGATGCAGGGGACTGGCGAGCAACTGCTGACGGACCCGAAGGTGCGGGAGGCGTACCTTGGCGGCTAAGACCGGTAACTGAGTAAACCGGATCTAAATGTGGGAGGGGGCTTGCCCCCGATGGCAGGGTGACAGTCACTGCATCTGGTGACTGAACCACCGCTATCGGGAGCAAGCCCCCTCCCACATTTTTTTGTGTGTACCGAAAGATTCTCGAATTATTTTCGAACTCGTTGTAACGAACTCCCCCCCCCTCTCTCTAGTGGTGCAAGCAGGCAATCAAGCCCGCTCATTCAACCCACTGCTGGAGTTATACCCATGACCACCAAACTGTCCGCCGCCTCCCTCATCCTGGCCCTGGGCTCGGCCCTGAGCCTGTCCGCCCTGAGCACCACCGCCCATGCGGCCGACGACATGCAGAAGTGCTTCGGCGTGGCTGAAGCCGGCAAGAATGACTGCGCCGCGGGTGCTGGCACTTCCTGCGCTGGCACCTCCAAAACCAAAGACCAGGCCAACGCCTGGAAACTGGTGCCCGCCGGCACCTGCACCAAGACCCCAAGCACCACCTCGCCGACCGGCTTCGGCCAGGAAGCCGCCTTCACCGCCAAGTCCTGATCCCCCGCGAAGCCTGAGTACTGATGATGACGCCAACACCCGACTCCATGGTCTCACCGGCTCAGGCACCTGGCCTGCCCTTGCGGACCGGGCTGGGGCTGAAGACCCAGCACTTCACCCACGTGCTAGAGACCTGCCCGGACATCGGTTTTTTCGAAGTACACGCCGAAAACTACATGGTGGCCGGCGGGCCGTTTCATCACTACCTGGGCTTGATCCGCGCGCAGTACCCGCTGTCACTGCACGGCGTGGGCCTGTCCATCGGCGGCGAAGGTCCACTGGACCATGAGCACCTGGCACGCCTGGCCATGCTGATCGAGCGCTATCAACCCCAGTCTTTTTCCGAACACCTGGCATGGTCCAGCCACGGCCCGGTGTTTCTCAATGATTTGCTGCCCCTGGCCTACGACGCCAGCACCCTGAGCCAGGTATGCGACCACGTCGACCAGGTACAAAGCACACTCAAGCGGCCGATGCTGTTGGAGAACCCCTCGACCTACCTGCAGTTCCAGCGCTCCACCCTGGACGAGACCGACTTCATCGGCGAGATCATCCGCCGCACCGGTTGCGGCCTGCTGCTCGACGTCAACAACGTCTATGTCTCCTGTATCAATCACCAGCGCGACCCACTTGCCTATATCGATGCCCTGCCATTGCGCGCAGTCGGTGAGATTCATCTGGCGGGCTTTGCTGAAGACACCGACAGCCTGGGTGACCGCCTGCTGATCGATGATCACGGCGCGCCTATCGATAACGCCGTGTGGCAGTTGTACGAACAGGTGCTGGCACGGACCGGGCCGGTAGCCACGCTGATCGAACGGGATAATCAGGTCCCGGCGTTCAGCGTGCTGCAGGCCGAGGCGCAGCAAGCCCAATGGTATTTGTCGCAGGTAGCCCGATGAGTATTCAACAGGCATTTGCTCAAGCTTTGCTGACGCCCGCCGCAGCCTGTCCCGAGGGTGTGTTCAGCAGCAACGGTGCCGACCCTGCGAGCCGCTTCGCGGTGTATCGCAATAACGTTCACAGCTCGTTGATCAATGGGCTGGCGACCGCTTATCCGGTGGTCGGCGATGAGTTTTTCCGCGCCATGGCCGGCCTGTACGTCCAGGCTTATCCTCCCGCTACCCCGTTGATCAGCGAATACGGCAACTCTTTGGCTGACTTTATCCAAGGGTTTGAGCCGGCTTCGAGCGTGCCTTACCTGGCAGATATAGCGCGATTGGAACGCCTACGGGTTCGCGCCTACCACGCGGCGGATCGCCAGGTGCTGGACCAGCCCGGCGTTCTTCAACAACTGCAAGGCGCAGAGCAACTGGGGCACTTGCGTGTGCAACTGCACCCATCACTCGCCACGCTGAACTCCCCCTACGCAATCGTCGCAGTATGGGCCGCGCACCAGGCCGAGGACGCTATCGACACGTTTAACCCCCGGCATGCCCAGGGCGCGCTGGTCCTGCGCCAAGGGGTGGCGGTCAAAGTGTTCGCCATCGACAGTGGCTCGGTCACCTTTATCAATAGCCTCAAGCATGGCGCGGGGTTAGAGGTGGCCGTTGCCAATGCGCTTGAAAACTCGGACGAATTCGACCTGCACCAATGTCTCACGCTGCTGATCAGCCACGACGCCATCACTCATTTGCATCTGGAACAAAAGGTATCGCCATGAACACGCCCGCTCCCTGCCTGGTAAAACGGGCAGTCGCCCTGTTCGAAAACATCCCCTACAGCCTGATCGCGTTTATTGCGCGCTTTTCCATTGCGGCAGTGTTCTGGAAATCCGGGCAAACCAAAGTCGAAGGCTTTGCCATTGACTTGGTCAGCGGCACATTCCAATGGGGCGAGCCCAAACTTGCTGCGTCGGCGTTGTGGCTGTTTCGCAGCGAGTACCACGTGCCGTTGCTGTCGCCGGAAGTGGCCGCGCATCTGGCAACCTTTGCCGAGCATTTTTTCCCGGTGCTGATCCTGCTGGGGTTGGCTACACGCTTCTCGGCCCTGGGCCTGATCGGCATGACCTTGACCATCCAGTTGTTCGTCTACCCGGATGCCTATCCGACCCACGGCACCTGGATTGCGCTGCTGTTGCTGTTACTCGCCAAGGGACCGGGCAGCCTGTCCATCGACCACTTGATCGCCCGTCGCTTACATTAAAGTCGATCCAACGCCTCGCCGCTGCGCCTGAACCATTCCACCAGGTAATCGGCCAATACCTGGGTGCGCCGCGGCAGGCCACCCTGGTAGGGATGCACCAGGTACATCGGCATGCTGCGCGTCTGATAGTCGCGCAGCAGCCAGCGTAATCGGCCGTCAGCCAGTTCCGTCGGTAACACATAGGATGGCAGGCGTGCGATACCGGCGCCCACCAAGGCGGCTTTTTTCAGCAAGTTGTAGTGGTTAGAGGCAAACGTGCCGCTTACCCGCACCCGCAGCAATTCGTGTTGCTGGTGATACAACCATTCCTCGCGGCCGCTGTAGTGACTGTTGAGCAAACAGATGTGTGTCGCCAGGTCCGCCGGGGTCAGTGGTTCGCCGTGCTGTTCCAGATAGGCCGGGCTGGCGCAGGTCATCTCGCGCCACGCCAGCAGAGGCTTGGCCACCAGGCGTTCATGTTCGATGGCGCCCGAGCGTACGCCCAAGTCAAAACCATCCCGGGCCAAGTCGCGGTAGCTGTTGTTGAGCTCCAGCTCGATCTGTACCTGCGGGTATTGCTTGGAGAATTCCAGCAATAAGCCATCGAAGAAGGTCTCACCCAACGAAACCGGAACGGTCATGCGCACAGGGCCGGTCAAATCATCTTTGAGCCGCGCCAATGCCTGGCGCGCGCGCTCCACCTGCACCACCAGCGCTTGTGCCTGGGGCAGCAACGCCACGCCGGCGGCGGTGAGGCTCAGTTTGCGCGTCGTACGGTGCAGCAGCACCACGGCAAACTGCGCTTCCAACTGGCTGATGCGCTTGGACAGCTGCCCCTTGCTGCAACCCAGTTGCTCGGCGGCCAGGGTAAAGCTGCCAGCTTCGATCAGCACCGCAAAGGCCGCCAGGTCATCCATTTCGCTCATGGATTGTTTCCATTTGAAAACCAAAGGTTGCCTATTAGCGCGTTTATCCACTGAAAAAGCCACACTAGACTCAATGCAAATCCCAACTCCTGTAGGAGCGAGCTTGCTCGCGAAGAACGTCAACGATCACGCGGTAAGCCTGATTGCACGCCGGCGACCTTGAGCTTTTCGCGAGCAAGCTCGCTCCTACAAGTAATTAACCCAGAGGAACAGCACGATGAAAATTCTATTGATTGGTGCCAGCGGCACAGTCGGTTCGGCGGTGAAGGCGCAGCTGAGCCAGCGTCACGAAGTGATCAGCATCGGTCGCACCAGCGGCGATTTCCAGGTGGACATCAGCGACAGCGCTTCGATTCGTAAATTGTTTGAACAAACCGGCAAGTTCGACGCACTGGTCTGCGCAGCGGGCAACGTTAACTTCGTAGCCTTGGGTGAGATGAGCGAAAGCGACTTTGAACTGGGCCTGCGTGACAAACTGATGGGCCAGGTCAACCTACTGCTGATCGGTCGCGAATATGCCAACGACGGCGCTTCGTTCACCTTCACCAGCGGCATCCTGAACCGTGATCCGATTCGCACCGGGGCCTCGGCGGCGTTGGTCAACGGTGCACTGGATGCGTTCGTCAAAGCGGCCGCCATTGAATTGCCACGCGGCTTGCGCATCAACTCGGTGAGCCCGACGGTGCTGTTGGAGGCCATGGGCAGCTATGCACCGTATTTCCGTGGCTACAAGCCAGCCCCAGCTGCCGATGTGGCACTGGCTTATGCAAAAAGCGTCGAGGGCCTACAAACCGGTCAGACCTTTATCGTAGGCTGAATTTGATATCTGTCAGAAACACCTGAAGCTGGCAAGCGGGCTTGTGATGCGGCGCCAGCCTGCGTAACGTGGCGGCACTTGTTTGGAGACCCAATATGCGTGCCGCCCGTACCCTCGCCCTGTGTGCCTTGCTTCCCCTGTTCGCCGCTTGCCAGCTGTTCGAAAGCGAGCCGGCCAAGCCATCTACCGTCGGGCTGACCCGTATGCAGGGTGAATTGACCGCGGTGGACGGCAAGCTGTTGTTCCAGCCGTGCGGCGACCAGCGTAACTACGTGGTCAAGGATACCGGCGGCACCAGCATCCTGCAGGAAGCGGCCTCCCTGGCCGGCCAGCAAGGCGCACTGTTTGCCGACCTGCGCGGCAAGTTTTCCGGGGTTGCCACCGGCACCCAGGGCGAAGTGGAGCTGCAACAGCTGTACCGCGTCGAACGCTCGACCTCCGCCTGTACCGACCCGGACTTCAAGCGCATGATCCTGCGCGCCAACGGCCACAAACCGGCCTGGGCGATGAACGTCACGGCCAAGGGGATGGTGCTGGAACGTGAGGGCCAACCGCCGCTGGCAGTGCCGTACGTTGAAGAACAGCTGGGCGACGGCCGCTTCAACCTGATGACCGAAGCCAATAACCAACACATCGAACTGTGGGTGGCGCCCCAGCGCTGCGTCGACAGCGTGAGCGGCAGCCTGCAGCACATGAGCGCCGAGTTGCGGGTTAACGGCCAGGTGCAGCGTGGTTGCGCGGCGTTTGGCGGCTCGCGGGACGACTGATTCGACCCTGCGCTGTTTTAACCTGACGGAAAGTCGCCATTGGGGCTTATAATCGCCGGTTTGCAAAACAGCCGGCCTTCTCGCCCGCCGCCTACCGGATCCTGTCATGTTACGAATCACTGAACTCAAGCTGCCCATCGACCATCCCGAAGAAGACCTGCGGCCAGCCATCGTGCAGCGCCTGGGCATCGCCAGTGATGACCTGCTCGATTTCACCCTGTTCAAACGCAGCTACGACGCCCGTAAAAAATCGTCGGAGCTGTGCTTCATCTACACCATCGACTTGAACGTGAAGGGCGAAGCCGCCCTGTTGCTCAAGTTTGCCGACGACCGTAACGTCAACCCGGCCCCCGACGTCAGCTACAAGGTGGTGGGCCAGGCGCCGGCAGATTTGGTCGAGCGGCCGATCGTGGTGGGGTTTGGGCCCTGCGGGATCTTCGCCGGGCTGCTGCTGGCACAGATGGGCTTCAAGCCGATTATCCTCGAGCGCGGCAAGGAAGTGCGTCAACGTACCAAGGACACCTGGGGCCTGTGGCGTAAAAGCGTGCTCAACCCCGAGTCCAACGTGCAATTCGGTGAAGGCGGCGCCGGCACCTTCTCCGACGGCAAGCTGTACAGCCAGATCAAGGACCCGAAATTCCACGGCCGCAAGGTGCTGCACGAGTTCGTCAAGGCCGGCGCGCCGGAAGAGATCCTCTACGTCAGCAAGCCCCATATCGGCACCTTCCGCCTGACCGGCGTGGTGGAAAACATGCGCGAGCAGATCATCGCCCTCGGCGGTGAAGTGCGCTTCGAGCAACGCGTCACCGACGTATTGATCGAAGAGGGGCAGTTGAACGGCGTGGTCGTCGACGGCGGCGAGCAGATTCTCTCCAGGCATGTGATTCTTGCCCTGGGCCACAGCGCCCGCGACACCTTCCGCATGCTCCATGGCCGCGGCGTTTACATGGAGGCCAAGCCGTTCTCGGTGGGTTTCCGTATCGAGCACCCGCAGTCGCTGATCGACGCCGCACGCCTGGGCAAGTACGCCGGCCACCCGAAACTGGGCGCGGCCGACTACAAGCTGGTGCACCATGCCAAGAACGGTCGTTCGGTCTATAGCTTCTGCATGTGCCCGGGCGGCACGGTGGTGGCCGCGACCTCGGAACCCAATCGCGTCGTGACCAACGGCATGAGCCAATACTCGCGTAACGAGCGCAACGCCAACTCCGGCATCGTGGTCGGTATCACGCCCGAGGTGGATTACCCAGGTGGCCCGCTGGCCGGCATCGAGTTGCAGGAGCGCCTGGAGTCCCACGCCTACGTCCTCGGCGGCAGCAACTACGAGGCACCGGCGCAGTTGGTGGGCGACTTTATCGCCGGCAAACCATCCACTGCCCTCGGCAGTGTAGAACCGTCCTACAAGCCCGGCGTTTCATTGGGCGACCTGGCCCTGGCCTTGCCGGACTTCGCCATCGAGGCCATCCGCGAAGCCTTGCCGGCGTTCGAGAAACAGATCAAAGGTTATTCGCTGCACGATGCAGTGCTGACGGGGATCGAGACCCGCACCTCGTCACCACTGCGCATTACTCGCGATGAGTCGATGCAGAGCCTGAACGTAAAAGGCCTGTTTCCGGCCGGGGAAGGCGCGGGTTATGCCGGCGGGATCCTGTCGGCGGGGGTTGACGGGATTCGGATTGCCGAGGCGTTGGCGCGGGATATGCTCGGCATAGAGGCCTGAGCACACCGCAATATAAAATGTGGGAGGGGGCTTGCTCCCGATAGCAGTGGTTCAGTCACAGTATTTTTGACTGACACACCGTAATCGGGAGCAAGCCCCCTCCCACATTTTGATTTGCGGTGGGTCAGATATTGGCGCGCAGGATAGTGTTGGGCAACGGTTCACCGCGCTCGACACTCGCCGCCACCGCCGCAATCAACCCTTCCAGCTCATACCCCTGCCCCGCCAACCACGCCTGATCGTAATAGGTCGTGGCATAACGCTCGCCGCCATCACACAAGATCGCCACGATCGACCCCGACGCCCCGGCCGCTTTCATCTGTTGCGCCGCTATCAAGGCGCCGATCAGGTTGGTCCCGCTGGAACCGCCGACCCGTCGTCCCAAACGCCCAGCCAAGTAATGCATGGCCGCCAATGACAAGGCGTCCGGCACCTTGACCATCGCATCAATCACCGCAGGCAGAAACGACGCTTCCACTCGCGGCCGACCAATCCCTTCGATCCGTGAGCCACAGTCCAGGCGCAGGTTGGCGTCGCCGCTCTGGTAGAAGTCGAAGAACACCGAACGTTCGGCATCGGCACACAGCACGCGGGTGCAATGCTGGCGATAACGCACATAACGACCCAGCGTGGCGGTGGTACCGCCGGTGCCGGGGCTGGAAATCAACCAGTTGGGCTCCGGGTGCTGTTCAAAACGCATCTGCTGGAAGATCGACTCGGCGATGTTGTTGTTCGCACGCCAGTCGGTAGCACGTTCGGCGTAGGTGAACTGGTCCATGAAGTGACCACCACTTTCCTGGGCCAGGCGTTCGGATTCGGCATAGATCTGCGTCGGGTCCTGGACCAGATGGCTCTTGCCGCCGTAGAAGGCGATCTGGGCGATTTTCTCCTGGGAGGTGGTGGCCGGCATGACGGCAATGAACGGCAACCCCAACAGGCGAGCGAAGTAAGCTTCAGAGATGGCCGTAGAACCGCTGGACGCTTCGATCACCGGGGCGCCCGGCTTGAGCCAGCCATTGCACAGCGCGTACAAAAACAGCGAGCGGGCCAGCCGGTGTTTCAGGCTGCCTGTGGGGTGGCTGGACTCGTCCTTGAAGTACAACTCGATGCCGGGCAACCCGGGCAGCGGCAATGGAATCAGATGGGTATCGGCGCTCCGCTGGAAGTCCGCTTCAATGATGCGAATGGCTTCGCGGGCCCAGGTACGGTGGTCGCTCATGATGAGTTCTCTAAAGGTTTTCAGTCTCGATCTTAGGATGTTTCCTTCACTCCACACAGATACAGTAACGACTCAATTGGACACACAATTGCTAGTCTTTGGCGCGTCGACAACCCGGCCAGTTTTTTATAACAAATAAGAATATAACTTTTGTTTTAACAACTAACAGTACGGGTTAGGGTACCCACCTATTGAACCTGGAATGGAGAGCATCCCTTGCCTCTGCGTAGCACTTTTACCCGTTTCTTCCAGCTGGAAGCCGCCAGTGGCCTGTTGCTGATCGCCGCTGCCGCCTTGGCGCTGATCATTAACAACTCGCCGCTGTCGCATCTGTACAACGCCTTCCTCGAGACCCCGGTGGTCACACAGGTGGGGGCGCTGACCATCGCCAAGCCGGCGCTGCTGTGGATCAACGACGGCCTGATGGCCCTGTTCTTCCTGTTGATCGGCCTGGAGGTCAAGCGCGAACTCCTCGACGGCCACCTGTCCAAGCCCTCCCAAGTGGTACTGCCCGGCGCAGCAGCCATCGGCGGCATGGTGGTGCCGGCACTGATCTACTGGGCGCTGAACAAGGACAACCCCGCCGCCCTCGCCGGCTGGGCGATCCCCATGGCCACGGATATTGCGTTCGCCCTGGGTGTCCTGGCCCTGCTGGGCAAGCGCGTACCGGTGTCGCTGAAGCTGTTCCTGATGACCCTGGCAATTATTGACGACCTCGGTGCCATCATCGTCATTGCGTTGTTCTATTCCGCCGACTTGTCCGGCGCATCCCTGGCTGGCGCGGGTGCTTGCCTGATTGCCTTGATTACGATGAACCGCCTGGGCGTGATCAAGCTTGGGCCCTACCTGATCATCGGCCTGATCCTGTGGGTGTGTGTACTCAAGAGCGGTGTGCATGCCACGCTGGCCGGGGTGACCCTGGCGTTCTGCATTCCACTGCGCACCAAAAATGCCGAAACCTCACCGCTGCTGACCCTGGAACACGCCCTGCACCCGTGGGTGGCCTACGCCATCCTGCCGCTCTTCGCATTCGCCAATGCTGGCGTCTCCCTCAGCGGCGTCAGCCTGGACAGCTTCACCCACCACGTGCCCATGGGCATCGCCGCCGGCCTGTTGATCGGCAAGACAGTCGGTGTGTTCGGCCTGACCTGGATGGCGATCAAGACCGGCATTGCCTCGCTGCCGAGCGGCGCCAACTGGGGCCAGGTGCTTGGCGTGGCGATCCTGTGCGGAATCGGCTTCACCATGAGCCTGTTTGTCGGCTCCCTCGCATTTGTGCCGGGCGCCAGTGAGTTTGCCGGTGAGGACCGCATGGGGATTCTGACCGGGTCGATCCTGGCAGCCTTTATCGGGTACGCGGTGACGGCAATGGCGAGTCGCAAGAAAGCCTGACCCTCTGGGAAAACAACATAAAAAAACCCCAACCGGTCACCCGGCTGGGGTTTTTCTTTGCCTGCTCGCTAGCGCTTAGCGGGTAACGCGGCTGGTACCGTCAACGGTCATGATGCGTACGCGGTCGCCGATGCGGAAGATTTCATTTTCCTGCACGGCTTGTACGTAGGCACGCATGCTGCCGTCGTCTTCGCGAACGGTGATTTCCACACCCTGGGTACGGGTCAGGCCTTCTTCTGTGGCCGAGCCCAACAGGCCACCAGCGACCGCGCCGATCACCGCGGTGACGATGCTGCCACGGCCGCCACCGATGGCGCTGCCGCCAACGCCGCCGATGACTGCGCCTGCGGCGCCGCCGATTGGGGTCTTGGTGCCTTCGATTTTCACCGGACGCAGGGATTCGATGGTGCCCATGCGCACGGTCTGTACACGACGCGCCTCATCGCGAGAGTACGAGTCGCCGGTCAGACTCGAGGCGCAGCCACCCAGGAGCAACGACAGGGTGGTAAAGCAGGCAACTAGTAAAACGGACTTACGCATAGCATCAACTCCAAAGGACAGGTATTCATTAAACGCTCTGGCTTGGCGCCTGTCACGGCAAGCCAGGCAAAAAATTGTTTTCATTCAGCCTGAGTACAGACTGCAAGCACCAGAAAACTCGACGAACGGTAACCAAGGTTATGGCACCGAACGATGCCGACCTGTTTGATCAGTGTAGCCGCGCAGCCGAAAGCACCGAGGTCTCTTGATCAGGGACTCCAGCGCAATAGCTTTGATTCAGGCGGGATGACGAAAGGTGAGGCTCAGGGCGCCAGGCGCTCGCGGGACCATTGAGCCCCTTGCAGACGATAGTTGAGGCGGTCATGCAGGCGGCTGGCGCGGCCTTGCCAGAACTCGATGCGCTCGGGCAGCAAACGGTACCCACCCCAATGCTCAGGGCAGTCGGGCTGGGTATCACTGAAACGCTGTTCCGTGGCCTTGAGCAGTTCCTGCAGTTCCTCGCGGTCACGAATGACCTGGCTCTGTGGAGAAGCCCAAGCCCCCAGGCGGCTGCCCAAAGGACGTACCTGGTAATAGGCGTCCGACTCTTCAGGGGTGACCTTGACCACGCGCCCTTCAATGCGCACCTGGCGTTCCAGGGTCGGCCAGAAGAAGGTCATGGCCGCAAACGGCCGCGCCGCGAGTTGCTCACCCTTGGCGCTCTGATAGTTGGTGAAGAAGGTAAAGCCCTGTGCATCCAGGCCCTTGAGCAACAGGATACGACAGTGCGGGCGACCGTCCTGGTCGACCGTCGCCAGGGTCATGGCATTGGCCTCCACCGGTGGCTGTTCGGTTTTCACCGCGTCGCCAAACCATTGGTGGAACAATGCAAACGGTTCGTCCGGGGCCTGGGCCTCGCTCAAACCGTCCCGTGTGTAGTCACGGCGCATATCGGCCAGTGCCTGGGTCATGCGGCTTTATCCTCGTGGTTCAACGGCTCAGTTCTTCGCCTGGTCGTTCGAAGCGGGTGCAGCAGCCTTGGCTTTGGCCGCAGCGGGTTTCTTCGCTGCCGGTTTGGCTGCGGCCTTTTTAGCCGCGGGCTTGGCAGCAGCTTTCTTGGCCGGGGCCTTTTTGGCTGGCGCTTTTGCCTTGGCCGCGGGTGCCGGGGCTGGAACATCTTGCACGGCAACCATTTCAGCAACAGGCGGGGTCTTGCCCGAGTTGTACTTGCTCAGCAGTGCCAACATCGTTGTACGCTGAGTGAACATGATTTCCATGCGACGATTCAGCGCACGGCCCTGATTGCTGTCGTTGGCGGCACGCGGCATAAGGTCGCCCATGCCACGCAGCATCAGGCGATCCTGCTTCAAACCACTGAGGCTGAAAATCGACGCAATCGACTGCGCACGTTCCTTGCTCAACGCCTGGCTAGCCGGCGCGCTGCCAGTGGCGTCGACGTGGCCCAGGACCAGTACGGCAGTCTTGGGATCAGCCTCGACAGCCTTGGCTACACGGGTGAACGGGCCCAGGGTCACCGGCAGCAACATCGCCGGGCGCTTCGGGTTGTAGGAACCGTCGACAGGGGCAATCACTACCAGCACGTTGTCGCGACGCTCAAGTTGCAGGGTACTGCCCTTGATGGCCTCACGCAGGCGTGGTTCGTAGTCATCCAGCCAGGCTTGGGTGATTTTCGGGTCAGGCATCTGCACGTTGGTCACGTCGACCTTGGCCAAGGGCTTTGGCTTGCTTTCGAACGGCCACCACCAGTGAGGCCCGGTGTCGGTCTTGGCGACCACAGGCGCCGCGTCCGACGTCGGGGTGGCGGCCTTGAGGTCGGCTTTCAGGTCAGCCTTGGCATCGGCGGCCTTTTCTTCGGCACTCTTGGTGGAGAACGGCCACCAACTGTAGCCGGTGTCAGCCTTGGCAGCTGGAGCGGGTGCAGCAGCAGCAGCGACGGGCTCAACAGGCTTGGCGCCCGCGGCAGGCTTGGCATCGGGCTTGGCGTCGGTTTGGGACACTGCGTCCTTGGTCGCAGTCTTGTCCGATCCGAATGACCACCAATGCCCACCTTCGGCATCATTTTGGGGAGTTTGTGCGCAACCCGTAATAGTGAGGCACAGCGCCAGTGCCAAGGACTTGTTCGATAACATGAGATATCCACAAAATGAGAAAAAACCAGGGGGGTCTCGTGACCCGTTAAACCGACGCTTAAGAACATTCAAGTTACAACGTGTCGTTCAGCATCTTTCTTATACTTGCCTTTGTAACAAAAAATTGTGAAACAGCAAGGGGTTTATAGACAACCGGCCAATATTCCGACCAACTTCTGTGCACGCGGGTCCATAAGTACGTAAGGGCCCAGGGTATTAGTCACAAAACCGAATGCGACATCATGTTCAGGGTCGGCAAACCCAACTGAGCCGCCTGCCCCGGGATGCCCGAATGCGCGTGGCCCCAGGCCGAACGTGGCATTGGACAACTGCGGTTGATCCAACATGCAGCCCAGGCCGAAACGGGTTTGGGTCAATAAGGTTTTATCCAGCCCGATACTGTGTTCACGGGTCAATTGTTCGAGCATGTCGCTTTCCAGCAAACTACCGTCCAACAATCCGCTATAAAACCCGGCCAGGCTGCGTGCATTACCGTGACCATTAGCCGCGGGCTGCTGCATGCGTCGCCATTCAGGCTTGTTAGTGCTGGTCAGAATAGACGGTGGATTGGCAAATGCACGTGTGGTCATTGCCGCAGGTTCGCGCATCATTACTTGAAGTAATCGTTGTGCCGCTTCATCGCCCATATTGCCTTTACTGCGAGCTACGTGGGCAACACGATAAAACTCTTCATCCGCCAGACCCACATGAAAATCCAGCCCCAAGGGCCGTGCGACCCGCGCCACGATAGACTCCCCCGGCCCGCGCCCATCGGCACGGCGGAGCAATTCGCCGACCAGCCAACCATAGGTAATCGCCTCATAGCCATGCCCCTCGCCCGGTGTCCACCAGGGAGCCTCGGCCGCCAGGGTATCGACCATCAATTGCCAGTCGTAGAGGGCTTCGGTGGGCAGCATTTCGCGGATGGCCGGCAGCCCGGCCTGGTGACAGAGCAACTGGCGCAGCGTAATCGCTTCCTTGCCCGCCGCGGCAAATTCCGGCCAGTAATCGGCCACAGGCGCATCGAGCTTGAGCTTACCTTCGGCCACCAGCTGCAGGGCGGTAACGGCCGTGAAGGTCTTGGTGCAAGAGAACAGGTTAACAATAGTGTCGCTGTGCCAGGCTTCGGCCCCGTCCTTGTCGGCAGTACCGGCCCACAGGTCGACGACGGTTTGCCCGCCGATCTGGATGCACAACCCGGCACCACGCTCCTGGGGGTCATCGAACAGCGCGGCGAAGGCTTCGCGTACCGCTTCGAACTGGAGCTCGTAATGACCCTGAATCTGCACCTAAGCCGCCTTGAAAATACTGTAGGAAATGGTCGACATTGTTCCAGTCATTGTCGGTTTTGTGAACCCGTCAACGATGAATCAATGGCCATTTCCAGAGTGCCCACCGGCCTGCCCGGCGCCCTGCCCGGCCCCTTTGCCCGCTTGGGCTGATCGGCCACCTTCGTGCTCACGCACGGCACCGGCCGCCTTGGCTTTTTCGGCCGCCTTGCCCAATTGGTCAACTGCCGCAAGATTGCTTTTACGTACGCTGTCGACGAAGCCCTGGAACGGCACATCGGTGATACCGACAAGGCCGAAGTGGCCGTTTTCGCCATCCAGCAGACGCCCGGTCACCGGCTGGTCGAGGTACTGGAACCAGTGCACGCCGACAATCGACGGCTCGGCCATAGCCTGCTTGAGAAAAGCGCTGTAAGCGGCGCCGCGGTCTTCTTCACGGGCCAGTTGCGTCACGCCGCCCCAGAACGGGCCACGGTCGGCAGAGCCAAAGTTGAATTCGGTGATCAGTACCGGTTTGTCCAATGCCCGCAGGGCGGCAAAGTCATAACCGTCCTGGGGCTTGAGGGTGTACATGTTGAAGCTCAACACGTCGCAATACTGTGCGCACGACGCCACCGCTTCCGGGGTGCTCACTGCAAAACGGCCGCCCAGCAACAGCTGGTTGGGCGCATGCCACTTCAGCGAGTCAGAGAGGGTCTTGAAGTAGGCATCGGCAAACGTCTTCTGGAAATACTTGAAGTCGGCTTCGATCTCCGGGTGCTCCGGGTTGGGCATCGGTGGCTCGAAGCCTGGGTCTTCCATCAGCTCCCAGCCCGCCAAATGAATGCCCCAGGCTTTGGACAGGCCTTCTTCGTTGCGGTATTTGTCGCGCAGTTGCTTGAGGAAGGCGCGCTTGGCCGGCACATCGGTGGTCATGCGCAAGGTGCCGTAGGCCAGGGCGTAGCGGGACTTTGGATCGTCGCCTGGGCCGGCCCAGGCCAGCTCGTTGTCGGCAAAGAAGCCGATCAACCATGGGTCATCGCGGTGATCGCGCGCGGCGATGGCCACGGCGCGTTCGGTGGCCATCGCAAAGCGTGGGTCGAACGGGTCGGGCATGCCGCCCCACCAGTCGGTGCCGGTGCTGATGCTGGCATAGTCACCCACAATCGACAGCGGCAAGGTGTATGGCACGCGGTCGGCCGTGGCCAAGTCCGCGTCGCTCCAGTTGCCTACGGTGTTGAAACCCCAGGCTTGCAGGCGGTCGAGGGTATGGGTGACCCAGCGCTTCTGGTCCAGACCTTCACCGCCATAAGTGCGCTGCAGGTTGGCTGCATAGAAATCGTACCAGCGGCCCGAGCCAAAGCCACGTCCTTCGCCGGCACCGTTGCCGGTGCGGTTGTCGCCACTGCCGTAATACTTGTCGAAAGGTTCGCCGGCCTTGGGCAGCGCCGCGAACATCCATTCACGCCCCGCCACGTAGGTCTGGCTGTTGTCCGGTGCCACGGTGTTGATGCCCAGGGAATAGAACGGATGACCGTCGGGGGTCACCAGATACCAGCGACCATCGCGCTTCTCGGTGCGGAAAAAGCCGCTGGCGTCGAATGCCGGGCCTTTGTTCCAGCCGCCATATGGGTCCAGGGAGGATTTGTCCCGCTCGGCCAGCCAGGTCTTGAGCTGCTGCTGTTCCTTGGCGGCCAAAGCCTTGAGCTGGTCATCGCTGCTGACCTTTTCCGGCCAGCGCGCACGGGTCGACTGACCATAGGCGTCGACCAATTCGCTATAGGCGGCCTTCAACACCGGCTCGCTGTCCTGCACGCCGAAGCGCTCCAGCAAAATGCTTTGGGCGGCGTTGGGCTTGATCATCGACAGGGTCACCGAGACCACTTGGCTGCGGTCGATTTCCCCGGCGCTTGCGGCCAGCAACACCCGTTGGCCGTCCACGGTGACAGGCATCGGCGGGCCGGCCTTCATGCCCTGGCTCAGCGGCGAGTTGGCTTGCAGCGGCACCAGCAGGGTCTGGGCCGGTCCGGCCGGCAGGTCGACGCGGCTGACCAGGGTCTTGCCGTCGGCGCTCTGCACCTTGATGTAGAGGGTCAGCGCCCAGTTCATGGCGCTTTGGATACGCAGGCTCATGGCGCTGGATTGCGACCAGTCCCAAGCGCCGGTTTGCGGACTGAGCACCAGGCTCGGCTCGGCCGCCGGGTTGAAGGTGATGCGGCGCAGCACCTCGCCTTCGGGCGTTTGTTCGGCGTTGTATTGCGGCAGGCTGGCGTCCTGGGTCGCCACTTTGACCACATCGGCAGGCCTGACGAAGTTGAACAGCGTTTGTTGCCCCGCTGGCGCGGCCATCAACGGCGCAGCGAACAGCAAGGCAAACAGGGCGGGCAGCGTGCGAATCATACGAACAAGGTTCTCCCAGACGGCCGATGAATGGCCTGATGATAGTGATGAAATAGACCACGAAGTGGGCGAATTCGCCCACGGTGGCTTAAGAAATTTCGCGCCTGAACGGCGGCAACGCATTGAGGATAGCCTTGCCGTAGCGCTGGGTGACCAGGCGGCGGTCGAGCAAGGTGATGGTGCCCCGGTCTTCCTCGGTACGCAGCAAGCGACCGCAGGCCTGCACCAGCTTCAGTGAAGCATCCGGCACCGAGATTTCCATGAACGGGTTGCCGCCCCGGGCTTCGATCCATTCGGCCAACGCGGCCTCAACCGGATCATCGGGCACCGAGAACGGGATCTTGGCGATTACCACGTGTTCGCAGTAGGCCCCGGGCAAGTCCACGCCTTCGGCAAAGCTGGCCAGGCCGAACAATACGCTGGAATCACCGCCGTCGACCCGGGCCTTGTGCTTGTTCAGGGTTTCCTGCTTGGACAGGTTGCCCTGGATAAACACCTGCTTGCGCCAGTCGCGATCAAGGCCATCGAACACGTCCTGCATCTGTTTGCGCGACGAGAACAGCACCAGGGTGCCGCGAGAGCCTTCCACCAACGATGGCAGGTCACGAATGATCGCCGCCGTATGCGCCGCTGCATCCCGAGGATCGGCCTTGAGGTCCGGCACCCGCAGCACCCCGGCGTCGGCATGATGGAACGGGCTCGGCACCACGGCGGTAACAGCCTTTTTCGGCAGGCCGGCGCGCATGCGGAAGCGGTCGAAGGTGCCCAGGGCAGTCAGCGTGGCCGAGGTCACCAGGCAGCCGTAGGCCACGTTCCACAGGTTGCGGCGCAGCATTTCGGCGGCAAGGATCGGGCTGGCGTTGACCTCGATATCAAACAGCGCACCGCTTTCCGACAGGGTCAGCCAACGGGCCATCGGCGGGTTGTCTTCGGGGTCTTCGACGGTGAAGGCGGTCCACAGCTCCCAGTTGCCCTGTGAGCGGGACAGCAGACTGCCGAACAACGGGTACCATTCTTCGGCCTGGTTGCTGGCGATGCCGATATTGACCTCGCCATCCATGCCTTCCTTGAGCAAGTCGGTCAGGCGGGTGAACAGGTCGGTCAGGCGTGAAAAGCCCTTCTTCAACTCGATGCCCATTTCGCGCATGTGCTCGGGAATCATCCCACCGACAAAGCGATGGCGCGGGCGCTCACGGCCCTCGACGTCTTCACCGGGCTTGAAGTCTGCGACCTGTTCGCAGGCGCTGAACATGAACTGCTGCTGGGTCTTGATCTCGCGCGCCAGTTCCGGCACCTGCTCGATCAGCTTGCCAAGGTCACCGGGCAGCGGATGCTGGGCCAGCAACTTGGTAAGGTTCTTGGCGGTGGTTTCCAGCCAGTCGGCGGTGGAACGCAGGCGTGTGTAATGGGCGAAGTGGCCGATGGCCTTGTCCGGCAGGTGGTGACCTTCGTCGAATACGTAAAGGGTGTCGCGCGGATCGGGCAGCACGGCGCCGCCGCCCAGGGCCAGGTCGGCCAGCACCATGTCGTGGTTGGTGACGATGACGTCAACCTTGCCCATGCCTTCGCGGGCCTTGTAGAAAGCGCACTGGCCGAAGTTGGGGCAATGGCGGTTGGTGCACTGGCTGTGATCGGTAGTCAGGCGCGCCCAATCGGCATCTTCCAGGGCGGTGGGCCAGCTGTCGCGGTCGCCGTCCCATTTATTCCCGGCCAGTTTCTCGATCATGCTGGTAAACAGCTTCTGGCTGGTTTCATCGACCTCGATCTTGAAACCTTCTTCCTCGAACAGCGAAGCGGTCGCGGTTTGCGCGTGGCCTTCCTGCAGCAGGACGTCGAGCTTGGACAGGCACATGTAACGGCCACGGCCCTTGGCCAGGGCGAAGGTAAAGCTCAAGCCGCTGTTGCGCATCAGGTCGGGCAGGTCTTTGTAGACAATCTGCTCTTGCAGGGCAACGGTGGCCGTGGCGATCACCAGGCGCTTGCCCGCGGCCTTGGCGGTAGGGATCGCAGCCAGGCTGTAGGCCACGGTCTTGCCCGTACCGGTGCCGGCCTCGACGGCCACGACCGCGGGATCACCCTCGCGGCGACCTTCGTCGTCGGTATCGATATCCCCGAGGACTTTTGCCACTTCGGCGATCATCAGGCGTTGGCCGTAGCGCGGTTTCAAGCTCTTGGCTTCGAGAAAACGCGAATAGGCGCCCTGGATCGTGGTTTTGAGTTCAGTGCTGATCATGGATAGTCGGGCGCAAAAAACGCTGGATAAATTTTCAGTGGTTCGGATCGGCCGCTATCATACCCCGCTAATTAATCCCGCGCAGAACGGAGTACCACAATGACCGCGTTTAGCTTCGCTTACACCCTGCATGTACTGGCTGCCCTGATCTGGGTCGGCGGTATGTTTTTCGCCTGGATGATCCTGCGCCCCGCCGCCATGGCGGCCCTTGAGGGCCCTGCCCGGCTCAAGCTGTGGGCGAATGTGTTTCAACGTTTTTTCGTATGGGTATGGGTGACAGTGCTGGTTTTGCCGATCAGTGGCATAGGCCTTTTGCACCTGCGCTTCAACGGATTTGAGACAGCACCGCGCTATGTGCAGGTGATGATGGGTTTGTATCTGGTGATGACGGCGCTGTTTATCCGCATCCAGGCGTTGAAACTCCCGGAGCTGCGCAAGGCAGTAGCAGCCGAAGATTGGCCGGCGGGCGCGGCTGCGCTGGGGCAGATTCGCAAATTGGTGGGGATTAATTTGATCGTGGGGTTGGCGGTGGTGGCGATCGCTTCGGCTCGGCCGATGTTCTGAGGCGCGCTTATATCGCTATCGGGGCGTAGGTATCTACACAACTCACGATGCGAAGCGAGCCGCTCTTGATCTTGATCTGCTTTTGATCTTAGGCGCCCCGTTAAACCACGCTGGCCGGAATTCGACAGGGATTTGGGGGGTAAACCGGCAGGGATGCCGGTTTAGCCGCCCCGCGCCATGGATGGCGCGTGGCGGCGGCCCCCCAAATCCATGGCGGATTACGGGCACACCGAGCCTGGGCGAGGTGCCGAGTGGTGGGGCAAGAGCGTTTGGGTTACTTTTGCCTGGGCCGGCATTCCGGCTTTTCAAAAGTGACCCGCTGTAAGAGCGGAACCAATAGTGGCCGTTACCCAAATAACGGATATGTACTCGGTCTGATTCCAACATTCTGGTCGGCTGTCAGGCCGCCATCGGGAGCAAGCCCCCTCCCACAGGTTCAGCGGCGTAACCAAAGTTATGTAGATACCCATGCCCCGATAGCGTCAGACCAGGCGACTCAAAGCCGCTGAATAGTCACAGACCCCGCAGGCCCAGCCGGCCCCGGCTGCCCTTCCAACCCGGCCCGGCCCTTGTCGCCGCCATCAGCACGGTACACCAGGCACCCCTTCGACTGCCCCCCCTTCCCGGGTTTGCCCGCTATACCGGCCAAACCGCCGGCGCCACCATCAACCCAGACCTTGATCTTGTCGCCGGGAAAGTCTTGCGGCAGCTCCAACCGCACACTCGCCCCCGAAGCACCCGGCAGACCGTCGCCGCCGTTATCACCGTTGGCCCCGCGCCCAGCCGAACCCCAGGTACATCCCGGGTCCTCGCCGTTGGCACCATCGAGCCCCGCATACCCTTGGGCACCGGCACCGCCGCGGGCGTCCACGGACAATTCTTCAGCACTAAGGTCGTTGATCCGCAAGATCAGGTCACGCCCGGCCTTGGCCGGTTTTTCATGGGTGCCGGGGGCCCCGCGTGAAGTGATCTGGCTACCGTGCTCCAGTTGCGCCTGGCGCACTTGCATTTGCAACGCAGTATTGCCGGGGACAATGGCGATGCGTGCGTCGCGCCCCAGGTGCAGCTCATCCACCGTGACCTGGCTGATGGTGGACGGAATCAGCAAAGTGCCGTAGTCCGCCACCTCCAGGCGCTCCAGTTGCAGCACGCTGGTGCTGCTGGGCAGGCGCATCAACGAGTTGGTTTCGACACTGACGCTCTGGGCCAGGGCAACGGGGCTGACCAACAGGGCCAACAGAAAAACCTTACGCATCATGGGGCTCCTGAGTGTTTTCAAATTTTTCTTTGAGCGCACAGTAACGACTTCTACCGGCGATTTGCCAGTGAAGGATCAAAAAACTTACGCAGGTACGGTACAGGCCCTCTTGCCCTTGACCGCAATGTCCTAGGCTCCCACGTCCAGCCGCGCTAGTCTCTACGGTCCTGATGTGAGGATCTGCAATGACCGCTGGCATTTCTACCCGTACACCCCAGCAAGCCCTGGCTGCCCTGCTCGACCTGCACCAACCCAAACGCCTGCTGTTAGTGGGCACCAGCCAGTTTCCGGCGCTGGAGGCATTTAAAACGGCGCACCCCGATGTGCACGTCAGTGTCGCGGCACCTGGGCCACTGCCGGCTGAACTGGCTACGCAGCGTTTCGATCTGGCACTGGTAGTCGATTGCCTTGAACACTTGCCCAAGCCCCAAGGTCTGACGCTTCTGGGCGGCATTAGAAACCTCAATGCCAGCCGGATCGCGGTTCTGGTCGACCTGGGCGCCTGCGACTGGAAGGAAACCGATTTCTTCTCCCTGGCGCTGCAAGCCGGCGAACGCTTCCAGCGTGATGAGCAGGTCCTGACGCTGTTTACCTATGATCTGCTTGACTATAAACAGGTGCCGGACTGGCTCAACGCCCGCTTCTGGGCCAACCCGGAAAACTTCGGAAAGTATTGGTGGTAACCCGATGAGTACATCCATTTGCCCGTGCGGCAGCGGCAATCTGCTGGATGCCTGCTGCGGCCACTATCACGCCGGCCACCCGGCGCCCTGCGCGAGCGCGTTGATGCGCTCGCGCTACAGCGCCTACGTGCTGGGCCTGGTCGATTACCTGGTAGCCACTACCCTGCCCGCGCAACAAGCCGGGCTGGATCGCGAAGCCATTGCCGCCTGGAGTGCCCAGAGCACCTGGTTGGGCCTTGAGGTGGAAAGCTCAGAAGTGTTCGGCGGCCAGCCGGAACACGCCTTCGTCACCTTTACCGCGCGCTGGCATGACAGCAGCGGCGAACACAGCCACCGTGAGCAATCATCTTTCGTACAGCATGATGGGCGCTGGTACTTCATCGATCCTACAGTGGACGTGACGCTCGGACGTAATGATGTATGTTTGTGTGGCAGCGGTCAGAAATTCAAGAAGTGTTGCTCCAGCTACCTCTAATCACTTGAAAGGGATAACGCCATGCTTCGGATGTACAGCTTGATGCTGGCGTTGACCCTGGGCCTCACCGGCTGCGCGTCCTGGTTCGAAGACGATTCGCCCCCGCCCCACGTGTCGCTGGTCAAGGTCGAAGTGGTGCGGGCCAAGCTGCTGGAGCAGAAATTCAAGCTGTACTTTCGCGTGGACAACCGCGACGACGCCGACCTGACGGTGCGTGGACTGGTCTATAAGATCAGCCTGGGCAACCTGCTGCTGACCGAGGGCGAGTCCAACGAATGGCTGACCGTACCGCCGCGCAGTCATAAGTTCTTCCGGGTTTCGGTACGCACCAACCTCTGGCCTCAGGTACGTGACGTGGTGCAGATGCTGAAAAATTCCGACACGCCTGTGCCTTATCGCCTGGAAGGCGAGTTGAAAACCGGATTATTCATCGGTAATGACGTGCAGGTCGCGCACAATGGCGAGATAATCCCCGGCGATTTTATTCCGGAGCAACATCGATGACTCAACAACCCCATGTCCATGGTCCTGACTGCAACCACGAGCATGAGCACCATGATCACGACCACGGCCATGTCCATGGCCCGAACTGCGGCCACGCTCACCAGGAGCCCGTGCGCAATGCCTTGAAGGATGTGGGTCGCAACGATCCTTGCCCGTGCGGCAGTGCGAAGAAATTCAAAAAGTGCCATGGTGCGTAAGCCACACTGAAGACCAAAATGTGGGAGGGGCAAGCCCTATATACCTGTAGGAGCGAGCTTGCTCGCGAAAAACGTCAACGATAACGCGTGTCTTCTGAATAAACGCGGCGCCTATGGGTTTTTCGCGAGCAAGCTCGCTCCTACAAGGCATTACACAACTCCCGCTTGCGTCGTTTCGCCGCGCTCACTAACGTAGCGCCTTTACTGACGCTACCCCCCGCAGGAGCTTTGCCATGGCCTCGCCAGCCCTCTTACACTTTATTCCCCGGTTCGGCGTTGCCGCGGCAGTGGCCAGTGCCTTGGGCCTGGCCGGTTGCCAGCTCCAGAGCACCCAGGACACCCTTCCCCCCGTTGCAGGCGTACAGCCGATCAAAGGCCTGGCACAAAATGTGTCGGTGCGCCGCAATGCCCAGGGCATGCCGCTGATCGAAAGCAACACCTTCCATGACGCACTGTTCAGCCTCGGATATGTGCACGCCAGCGATCGCATCACCCAGATGGTCACGCTGCGCCTGCTGGCCCAGGGTCGCCTGGCGGAAATGTCCGGGCCGCAAGTGTTGGATGTCGACCGTTTCATGCGTGCGGTCAACCTCAAGAAAAGCGCGGGCGAGTTGTACAACTCCTCGTCGCCGCGCCTCAAACGTTTCTTTGAGGTGTATGCCCGGGGCGTCAATGCCTACCTGTTCCGCTATCGCGACAAACTGCCGGCGGACCTGGCCCAGAGCGGCTACAAACCGGAGTACTGGAAGCCGGAAGATTCGGCGCTGCTGTTCTGCCTGCTGAATTTCAGTCAGTCGGGCAACTTGCAGGAAGAAATTTCGTCCCTGGTGCTGGCGCAAAAAGTCGGCATCGACAAACTCGCCTGGCTCACTCCGAGTGCGCCGGACGAAGCGATCCCGCAGGCCGAAGCCGACAAGCTCAAGGGCGTGAACCTGGGTCAGATCACCGGCCTCGCCGGCCTGGACACGGTCAGCCAGCAATTGAACAGCCTCAACGCGCTGGCGGTCACCACGTCCAGCAACTGGGCCATCGGGCCGCAACGCAGCCGCAGCGGCAAGAGCCTGTTGGCCAATGCTATCGCCGCCCAGCCGCAAGCGCCGTCACCGTGGAGCTACGTGCAGATTCGTGCACCGAAATACCAGGCCGTCGGGGCTTCAATCGCCGGCCTACCGACCCTGCTGTCCGGCTTCAACGGCAAGGTTGCGTGGAGCATGAGCGCGGTCAAGGGCGACACCCAGGACCTGTTCCTGGAAAAGGTCAAGCGCCAGGGCAGCGCGTTGTACTACGAGAACAACGGCAAATGGCTACCGGCCGGCGTACGTAACGAAACTTTCTTCATCAAGGGTCAGCGCTCGATTCGCGAGGTGGTGTACGAAACCCGCCACGGCGTACTGCTCAACAGCAGCCAGGCGCTTACCAGCGGGCTTGGCCTGGCTTTGCAAACCGCCGACTTCAAGGACGACAAGAGCCTGGACGCGTTCTTCGACCTGTCCCGTGCGCAGAACGCCGGCAAGGCATCGGATGCCACCCGTGAGATCCGTGCCATCGCGTTGAACATGATCTTCGCCGACGCCAGCAACATCGGCTGGCAGGTCACCGGCCGCTTTCCCAACCGCCGCGAAGGCGAAGGCCTGTTGCCATCGCCTGGCTGGGATACGCGCTTTGACTGGGACGGCTACGCCGACGCGATGCTGCACCCCTACGACCAGGACCCGGCCCAAGGCTGGATCGGCACCGCCAACCAGCGCACTGCGCCGCGTGGCTACGGCATGCAGTTGTCCAACTCCTGGGACGCACCGGAACGTAGCGAGCGCCTGGCGCAACTGGCCAATGCCGGCAAGCATGACAGCCGCAGCCTGATCGCCATGCAGTACGACCAGACCACTACCTTCGCCGCCAAGCTCAAGGGCATGTTCCAGGCGCCAGGCATGGCCCAGCCGCTCAAGCAGGCCATCGACGCCCTCCCCGCGGCGGATCTCGCCAAGGCTCGCGAAGCACTGGACCGCCTGCTGGCCTTCGATGGCCGTCTTGTGCCTGCTTCGGCTGACGCGGCAATCTACGAGCTGTTCCTGCAGGAAAGTGCCAAACAGATCTTCCTCGACAAACTCGGCCCGCAGAACAGCCCCAGCTGGAACGCCTTCGTCAGCAACGCCAGCCTGTCCTACTCGGCCATCGCCGATCATTTGCTGGGGCGTGAAGACAGCCCGTTCTGGGACGACACGCGCACACCGCAAAAAGAGGACAAACCCGCGATCCTGGCCCGCACCCTCGCCGCCGCCATCAGCAACGGCGATAGCCAAATGGGCGCCGATCACAAGGCCTGGCAATGGGGCAAGCTACACAGCACCCGCTGGAAAAACACTCACGGCCAGGTTATCCGCGGCCCCTTTGCCAGCGGTGGCGACCACAACACCCTGAACCCGGCACCGTACAGCTGGGGCCAGGATTTCGACACCACCCAGGTGCCGGCGCTGCGCATGATCATCGACTTCGGCCTGGCGGAACCAATGCTGGGCCAGGGTGGCATCGGCCAATCAGGCAACCCGGCGAGCCCGAACTATGCCAACGGCATCGACCCATCGCTCAAGGCGCAATACCTGAGTTTCCCGATGCAGCCGCAGAACTTTGACAAGGTGTATGGCAAGACCAGATTGACCCTGACGCCTGGCAAGTAACCCGGTTTTCCCAGCAGAAACCGAATCCAAATGTGGGAGGGGCTTGCTCCCGATAGCGGTGTCACAGTCAACACATTCATTGACTTAACTACTGCTATCGAGAGCAAGCCCCCTCCCACATTTGGCCCCATGTATATCAGATAGAACTTCTCGCACCGCCCTCGCCTCCTAACTGATAAGCCCATTGCCCACGGCAACCCCATGGACCTTGTCATCGCCCGCCCCGAAGGCCTCTATTGCCCTGCAGGTGATTTCTATATCGACCCCTGGCGTCCGGTGGAGCGCGCCGTGATCACCCATGCCCATGGCGACCACGCGCGCACCGGCAACCAGCATTACCTGGCTGCCGCCCCAGGCGAAGGCATCCTGCGCTGGCGCCTGGGCCAGGACATCAACCTGCAAACCCTGGCCTACGGCGAACGCTTGGAGCATCACGGCGTGACCTTGAGCTTTCATCCGGCCGGGCACGTGCTCGGTTCGGCCCAGGTGCGCCTGGAATACCAGGGCGAAGTGTGGGTAGCGTCCGGGGACTACAAGGTTGAACCCGATGGCACCTGTGCGCCGTTTGAACCGGTGCGTTGCCATACCTTTATCACCGAATCCACGTTCGGCCTGCCGATCTACCGCTGGCAGCCCCAGGCGCAGATTTTCGCGGGGATCAACGACTGGTGGCGGGCCAATATCGCCAACGGCAAGGCGAGCGTGTTGTTCTGCTACTCCTTCGGCAAGGCCCAGCGCATTCTCCATGGCCTCGACGCCAGCATCGGCCCGATCCTCAGCCACGGCGCAGTCGAGCCCTTGAACCGGGTCTATCGTGAAGCCGGCATCTACATTCCCGAGACGCTGTATGCCGGCGATTTCAAGAAGACCGACCCGCTGTTGCGCCAAGCACTGATCATCGCCCCGCCCTCCGCCGGCGGCAGCACCTGGATGCGCCGCTTCGGCGACTACAGCGACGCCTTCGCCAGTGGCTGGATGCGTCTGCGTGGTACCCGTCGGCGGCGTGGCGTGGACCGTGGCTTTGTGCTGTCGGACCACGCCGATTGGCCCGGACTGTTATGGGCCATCGAACAAACCGGTGCCGAACGGGTGATGGTTACCCACGGCTCAGTCGGCGTGCTGGTACGTCATCTGCGGGAAAAGGGCTTGGACGCCCAGGGTTTCACCACCGAGTACGGTGACGACGAAGAAGAGGCTACGGCATGAAAGCCTTCGCCGAGTTGTACGCCAACCTCGACGCCACCACCTCCAGCAATGCCAAGCTCGCGGCGCTGCAAACCTACTTCCTGCAAGCGCCGCCAGCAGATGCTGCATGGGCGGTGTACTTCCTCTCCGGTGGACGGCCGCGGCAACTGGTGCCCACGCGCCTGCTACGGGACATGGCCACCGAAGCGGCCGGCATCGAACCCTGGCTGTTCGAGGAGAGCTACCAGTCAGTGGGTGACTTGGCCGAGACGATTTCCCTGCTCCTACCCGAATCCACCTACAGCTCCGAGGACGGCCTGGCGGTGTGGCTGGAAGACAAATTGCTGCCACTGCGTGGGCTTTCGCCCATGGACCTGGCCGAACGACTGCCGGCACTCTGGGCGCAGTTGGACCAGCCGAGCCTGATGGTGTGCATCAAGCTGATCACCGGCAGCTTCCGCGTCGGGGTGTCCAAGCTGCTGGTCACCCGCGCCCTTGCCACCATGGCCGACCTCGATAGCAAGCGCGTGGCCCAGCGGTTGGTGGGCTACACCGACTTGTCGAATCGCCCGACGGCTGCGGGCTATCTCAAGCTGATCGCTGCCGAATCATCCGACGAGCATGCGCAACGAGGTGGGCAGCCGTATCCGTTTTTTCTTGCCCATGGGTTGGCGCAACCGGTGGAGCAATTCGACACGCTGCTCGGGTCACCCGCCGATTGGCAGGTGGAATGGAAGTTTGATGGCATTCGCGCGCAACTGGTCAAGCGCGAAGGGCGCCTGTGGATCTGGTCCCGGGGCGAAGAGTTGGTGACTGAGCGCTTCCCCGAGCTGCACAGCCTGGTGAGTGGCCTGCCCGACGGCACGGTGATCGATGGCGAAATCGTGGTGTGGAAAGACTCGGTGCAACCCTTTGCGTTGCTGCAACAGAGGATTGGCCGCAAGACCCTGAGCAAAAAAGTCCTGGAGGACGCGCCGGTCGCGGTTCTGGCCTACGACCTGCTGGAGTTTCAGGGCGATGACTGGCGCAACCACATCCAGGCTGAGCGTCGCACACAGCTGGAACGCGTGATCGCTCAGTGTAACCAACCCGTGTTGCTGCCCTCACCACTGCTCGAGGGGCCGACCTGGGCAGCGTTGGCCGAGCAGCGCGAAGCCTCGCGCAGCCTTGGTGTCGAGGGCATGATGCTCAAGGATCGCCAAGGCCTCTATGGCGTGGGCCGCACCAAGGACATGGGCCTGTGGTGGAAGTGGAAAGTCGACCCCTTCAGCGTCGACGCCGTGTTGATCTACGCCCAGCGTGGCCATGGCCGGCGCGCCAGCCTGTACAGCGACTACACCTTCGCGGTGTGGGATGGCCCGCCAGGCAGCGAGCGCACCCTGGTGCCGTTCGCCAAGGCGTACTCCGGGTTGACCGACGAAGAAATGCGCAAGGTGGACGCCATCGTGCGCAAAACCACGGTGGAAAAATTCGGCCCGGTCAGCAGTGTGACGCCAAGCATGGTATTTGAGCTGGGCTTTGAGGGTATCGCCCTGTCCAAGCGACACAAGAGCGGGATCGCGGTGCGGTTTCCGCGGATGTTGCGCTGGCGGCAGGATAAGACGGTGGATGAAGCTGACAACCTTGCCACACTGCAAGACCTACTGACTTGACGCAAATCCCTGTGGGAGGGGGCTTGCTCCCGATAGCAGGCTGTCAGCCAAGCATGTATTGACTGACACACTGCTATCGGGAGCAAGCCCCACATTGGAATCTCCACACGACCTGAAACAGTGCACCCATTTTTTGATGCCCATTTTCGGGCATCTCCTACGCTCAGCCTTGCCTTATCCCACCTTTTAAAACGCCCATCCGGAACTATGGTGCAGAAATTGCTACTTGTGATCCGTCTGACACCGCTCAGTAACAGTCCTAAACGCGCCAAAAGCGCTTATCTTGGTTTCCAGGGATTACCTAATGAAAAAAGCATTGCTGACCCTTTCTGCACTGGCTTTGTGCATGGCTGCTGGTGTTGCCAGCGCCAAGGAATACAAGGAATTGCGTTTTGGTGTAGACCCCTCCTACGCACCGTTCGAATCCAAAGCCGCCGACGGCAGCCTGGTGGGCTTCGATATCGACCTGGGCAATGCGATCTGCGCGGAGCTGAAGGTCAAGTGCAAGTGGGTCGAAAGTGACTTTGACGGCATGATTCCCGGCCTGAAAGCCAACAAGTTCGACGGTGTGATTTCTTCCATGACCGTGACCCCGGTGCGCGAGAAGGCGATCGACTTCTCCAGCGAACTGTTCTCCGGTCCGACTTCGCTGGTGTTCAAGAAAGGCGCAGGGTATTCGACGCCTGAGTCCCTCAAGGGCAAGTCCGTAGGCTACGAGCAAGGCACCATCCAGGAAGCCTATGCCAAGGCCGTGCTGGATAAAGCCGGTGTGACCACCAAGGCGTACGCCAATCAGGACCAGGTCTACGCTGACCTCACCTCCGGACGCCTTGATGCTTCCGTGCAGGACATGCTGCAAGCCGAGCTGGGCTTTCTCAAGTCGCCAGCCGGTGCCGGCTACGAAGTCAGCGCTGCCATCGACGATCCGTTGCTGCCGTCGAAAACTGCCATCGGTATCAAAAAAGGTAACACTGAGCTGAAGGCCCTTTTGGATAAAGGTATCAAAGCGTTACACGATGATGGCACCTACGCCACCATCCAGAAAAAACACTTTGGCGATCTGAACCTGTACAGCGGCAAATAATGCCTGGGGCGCCCTGCCTCTCCGGGGCGCTTTCTTATCGCCATAGGTCCTGATTTATGTTCGAAGATCTGTTGCAAACCCTCGGGCTGGGCGCGTTCAGCTTGAAGGGTTTCGGCCCGCTGTTGCTGCAAGGCACTTGGATGACCATCAAGCTGTCGGTGCTGTCCCTGGCCGTCAGCGTCTTGCTGGGCCTGCTCGGCGCCAGCGCCAAACTGTCCAGCCTGCCCTTCCTGCGCATTCCCGCCCAGCTCTACACCACGTTGATTCGCGGGGTGCCCGACCTGGTGCTGATGCTGTTGATTTTCTACAGCCTGCAGACCTGGCTCAGCGGCTTCACCGACTTCATGGAATGGGAATACATCGAGATTGACCCCTTCAGCGCCGGGGTGATTACCCTCGGCTTTATCTACGGCGCCTATTTCACCGAGACGTTTCGCGGCGCGATCCTCGCGGTGCCCCGTGGTCAACTGGAAGCCGCCACCGCCTACGGGCTCAAGCGCGGCCAGCGGTTTCGCTACGTGACCTTTCCACAAATGATGCGCTTTGCCCTGCCGGGCATCGGCAATAACTGGATGGTGATGCTCAAGGCCACCGCGCTGGTGTCGATCATTGGCCTGGCGGACTTGGTCAAGGCGGCCCAGGACGCGGGCAAGAGCACCTATCAACTGTTCTACTTTCTGGTACTCGCCGCGCTGATCTACCTGTTGATCACCAGCGCCTCCAATATTGTCTTGCGCCGTCTTGAACGTCGCTACTCTGCAGGCGCCCGGGAGGCAGTGCGATGATCGAACTATTGCAGGAATACTGGCGCCCCTTCCTTTACAGCGATGGCCAGCACATCACCGGACTGGCCATGACGATGTGGCTGCTCAGCGCCGCCCTCGTCATCGGTTTCCTGGTGTCGATCCCGCTGTCCATCGCCCGCGTCTCGCGCAAGCGCCTGGTGCGTTGGCCGGTGCAGTTCTACACCTACCTGTTTCGCGGCACGCCGCTCTATATCCAGTTGTTGATCTGCTACACCGGCATCTACAGCATTGCGGCAGTGCGCGCTCAGCCGGTGCTGGATGCGTTCTTTCGCGATGCAATGAATTGCACCATTCTGGCCTTCGCCCTCAACACCTGCGCCTACACCACGGAGATTTTCGCCGGGGCGATCCGCAGCATGGCCCACGGCGAAGTCGAGGCGGCCAAGGCCTACGGCCTCAGCGGCTGGAAGCTGTACGCCTATGTGATCATGCCGTCGGCCCTGCGGCGTTCGTTACCCTACTACAGCAACGAAGTGATCCTGATGCTGCACTCGACCACGGTGGCGTTTACCGCAACCATCCCGGACATCCTCAAGGTGGCACGGGACGCCAACTCCGCCACCTTCATGACCTTTCAATCGTTCGGCATCGCCGCGCTGATCTACCTCGCGGTGACCTTTGCCCTGGTCGGCCTGTTCCGCCTGGCGGAGCGCCGCTGGCTGGCCTTCCTCGGGCCGAGCCATTAAGGAGCCTGCATGCGACATCAGCGACATGATCTGCTTGCGCCGCTGCCAGGCACGGCGCGACAGATTCACAGCTTCCACTTCGGCCCGGAACAGGCCGAAGGCAAGATTTACATCCAGTCATCGCTGCACGCCGACGAATTGCCGGGAATGCTGGTGGCCTGGCATCTCAAGGCGCGCCTGGCCCAGCTGGAGGCGGCCGGCCGTTTGCGCAGCGAAATCGTGCTGGTGCCCGTCGCTAACCCGGTGGGCCTCGAACAAGTGTTGATGGACGTCCCCTTGGGCCGCTACGAACTGGAAAGCGGGCAGAACTTCAATCGTTGGTTTGTCGACCTCAGTGACGACGTCGGTAACCAGGTCGAAGGCCTGCTGGGCGATGATCCCCAGCACAACACCGGTTTGATCCGTACCGCACTGGCCGCCGCTCTGGCCGCGCAAAGCGCCTCGACCCAACTGCACTCCCAACGCCTGGTGCTGCAACGCCTTGCCTGTGATGCCGACATGGTGCTGGACCTGCATTGCGACTTCGAAGCCGTGGCGCACCTGTACACCACCCCCGAAGCCTGGCCGCGGGTGGAACCGCTTGCACGCTACCTCGGCTCGGAGGCCAACCTGCTGGCCACCGATTCCGGCGGGCAGTCTTTCGATGAGTGCTTCACCCTGCTGTGGTGGCAGTTGCAGCAACGTTTTGGCGAGCGCTTCCCGATCCCCATGGGCAGCTTTTCGGTAACCGTCGAATTGCGCGGCCAAGGCGATGTAAACCATGGCCTGGCCGCCCTGGACTGCCAGGCCATCCTCGATTACCTGACCCACTTCGGCGCCATCAGCGGCGACCTGGCGCCACTGCCCGCTCTGGCCTACCCGGCGACGCCGCTGGCGGCCGTGGAGCCAGTGGCAACCCCGGTGGGCGGCCTGCTGGTGTTCAGCGCCCTGCCCGGTGAATACCTGGAGGCTGGGCAACTGATTGCCGAAATCATCGACCCTATTACTGACCGCGTAACGCCCGTGCACTGTCAGCACGCGGGCCTGCTTTACGCCCGCTCACTACGCCGCATGGCCACTGCCGGCATGGTGATCAGCCATGTCGCCGGCACGCAGGCCTATCGCAGCGGCTACCTACTTTCGCCTTGAGGATGCACGCCCCATGTACAAACTGACCGTTGAAGGCCTGCATAAAAGCTATGGCGACAATGAAGTGCTCAAAGGTGTATCGCTCAAGGCCAAGACCGGTGATGTGATCAGCCTGATCGGCGCCAGCGGCTCGGGCAAGAGCACCTTCCTGCGCTGCATCAACTTCCTGGAAACTCCCAACGATGGTGCCATGACCCTGGACGGCCAGACGATCCACATGGTCAGCGACCGCCACGGCATGCGCGTGGCCGACGATGCCGAGCTGCAACGTCTGCGCACACGATTGGCGATGGTGTTCCAGCACTTCAACCTGTGGAGCCATATGAGTGTGCTGGAAAACATCACCATGGCCCCGCGCCGCGTGCTGGGGTGCAGCAAGCAAGAAGCCGAAGACCGCGCCCGTCGCTACCTGGACAAGGTCGGGCTGCCGGCACGGGTAGCTGATCAGTACCCGGCGTTCCTGTCCGGCGGCCAGCAACAGCGGGTAGCCATTGCCCGTGCCCTGGCCATGGAGCCGGAGGTGATGCTGTTCGATGAACCCACCTCGGCCCTCGACCCGGAACTGGTAGGTGAAGTGTTGAAGGTAATTCAGGGCCTGGCCGAGGAAGGCCGCACCATGATCATGGTGACCCACGAAATGAGCTTTGCGCGCAAGGTCTCAAGCCAGGTGCTGTTCTTGCACAAGGGGCTGGTGGAAGAGCAAGGCACGCCAGAGGATGTGCTGGGCAATCCGAAAAGCGAGCGCCTGCAGCAGTTTCTAAGTGGCAATTTGAAGTAGGAGCAAGCTTGCTGTGGCGAGGGAGCTTGCTCCCGCTGGGGCGCGAAGCGGCCCCGCTCTTTGTTCAAAAAAAACTTGGACTGCTGCGCAGTCCAGCGGGAGCAAGCTCCCTCGCCACAGTGCAGCGCTCCTGCTTAACTGACTGGCATTAGGCAGTTGAACGTCGGCGGTGCCTGAGAGGTCTTTGAACTAAGCCCGCCAGAGCGTCAGTTGCCGAATGGCAAAAACCCACGATTTCGCCAAACAATGGTTTGCCGCCAAAGGCTGGAAACCGTTCGCCTTTCAGAAAAACGTATGGGCAGCGGTCAAGGCTGGCCAGTCGGGGTTGCTGCATGCCAGCACCGGCGCAGGTAAAACCTATGCCTTGTGGTTTGCCGCCCTTAACCGTTTCGCCATCACCCGCCCGACCGCCACGAGCAAGCGTAAACCGCCCGCAGAACCGCTGACGGTGCTGTGGATCACGCCGATGCGTGCCTTGGCCGCCGACTCCGCACGCGCCCTGCAAGCACCGCTGGAGGCCCTGCAGATTCCCTGGACCGTGGGCCTGCGTACCGGCGACACCAGCAGCAGTGAACGCGCGCGCCAGACCCGCCGCCAACCCACGGCACTGGTCACCACCCCGGAAAGCCTGACGCTGATGCTGGCGCGGGCCGACAGTGAAACGAGCCTGGCGCACCTGCGCATGGTGATCGTGGACGAATGGCACGAGTTGATCGGCAATAAGCGCGGCGTGCAGTTGCAGCTGGCCCTGGCACGCTTGCGGCGCTGGCATCCTGAGCTGATGGTGTGGGGCATCTCGGCGACCTTGGGTAACCAGGCCCACGCGTTGGAAGTGCTGGTGCCACAGGGTGGCGGAGTCAATCTACAGGGGCAAACAGCCAAGGAATTGAGGGTCGACACCTTGTTGCCGCCCGTCACCGAGCGTTTTCCCTGGGCCGGGCATATTGGCTTGAAGATGTTGCCGCAAGTGGTCGCCGAGGTGGAGGCCAGCAGCAGTTGCCTGGTGTTTACCAATACCCGGGCACAATCGGAGATCTGGTATCAGGCGATACTCGACGCCCGCCCGGACTGGGCTGGATTGATTGCCCTGCACCACGGCTCGTTATCGCGGGAAACCCGGGACTGGGTGGAGCGCGCCTTGAAAGACGGCCAGCTCAAGACGGTGGTGTGCACCTCAAGCCTGGACTTGGGCGTGGACTTCCTGCCGGTAGAACGGGTGCTGCAGATCGGTTCCGCCAAGGGCGTGGCGCGGCTGATGCAGCGCGCCGGGCGCTCCGGCCATGCGCCCGGGCGGCCATCACGGGTGACACTGGTGCCGACACACAGCCTGGAGCTGGTGGAAGCCGCGGCGGCCCAGGAGGCGATAGCCCAACGGCGCATCGAAGCGCGGGAATCGCCGCACAAACCGCTGGATGTGCTTGTACAACACCTGGTCAGCATGGCCCTGGGCGGCGGATTTACCCCGGATGCATTGCTGGCGGAAGTGCGCGGCGCCTGGGCCTATCGCGACCTCACCGACGCGGATTGGGCCTGGGCTCTGGGGTTCGTGCGCCACGGCGGCCTGTCACTCACCGCGTACCCGGATTACCGCCGTGTAGAACCCGACGAGCACGGCATCTGGCGTGTCCCGGACGCACGCCTGGCGCGTCGCCATCGCATGAGCGTGGGGACCATCGTCAGCGATGCCAGTATCCAGCTGAAATTCTGGAGCAAAGGCGGCGGCGGCAAGCACCTGGGCAGTGTCGAGGAGGGTTTTATTGCCCGGCTCAAGCCAGGAGATGGCTTCCTGTTCGCCGGGCGCTTGCTGGAGTTGGTACGGGTCGAAAACATGACCGCCTATGTGCGCCGCAGCAACGCCAAAAAAGCCGCCGTGCCCCGCTGGAATGGCGGGCGCATGCCGCTTTCAAACGAGCTGGCCCAGGCGGTGATCGAGCGTTTTGATGCTGCGGCGCAGGGGCACTTCGAGGGCCCGGAGATGCAGGCGGTACAACCGTTATTGCAAACCCAGCTGCGTTGGTCCGGCCTGCCGACACGCGCGAATCTGCTGGCTGAAAGTCTGCAATCACGCGAAGGCTGGCATCTGTTTCTGTACCCGTTCGCCGGACGCCAGGTGCATCTGGGCCTGGCGAGTTTGCTGGCGTGGCGGGTCAGCCAACAGCAACCGCTGACCTTTTCGATTGCCGTGAATGATTATGGCCTGGAGCTATTGAGTGCTACAGAGGTGCACTGGCCGCAGTTGTTGAATACGGCATTGTTGAGCCCCCGGCATTTACTGGGCGATGTGGCCGCCAGCCTCAACGCTGGCGAGTTGGCCCTGCGCCGCTTTCGTGAGATTGCGCGCATTGCCGGGCTGGTGTTTGCAGGGCATCCCGGCGCGCCGAAGAGTACGCGACAGGTACAGGCCTCCAGCGGTTTGTTCTTTGAAGTGTTCAAACAATATGACCCGCAGAACCTGCTGCTGGCCCAGGCAGGTGAAGAAGTGCTACGCGATGAGTTGGATATTCGTCGGCTGGAACAGACCTTAAGCCATTTATCGGCATTGAAGCTCGACTTGCACCAGATCCAACGGCCTACGCCCCTGGCCTTCCCGCTGCTGGTGGAACGCATGCGCGAGAGCATGAGTTCGGAAAAACTCTCGGAACGCATTGCGCGGATGGTCAAGGATCTGGAAAAAGTCGCGGACAAGGGAAAAGGTTGATGCATTGTGCTCTGACAGTGGAAGGCGAAGATCTGTGGTTATTGGCCGATAAGGCGGTGTACTGGCCCGCCCGCCAATGCCTGCTGGTTGCCGATGCGCATTTTGGCAAGGCATCGGCCTACCGCAGCCTCGGGCAACCTGTGCCCCAGGGCACCACCACGGCCAATCTGCAACGCCTGGACAAGCTGATAGCGGCCCTGCCTTGCACGCAGTTGATCTTTCTAGGCGACTTCCTACACGGGCCTGGCTCACACGCCAGCGGCACCCTCAGCGCGATCCGGGCCTGGCGTGCACGCAATCCGACACTGGTCATGACCCTGATTCGCGGCAATCACGATAAACGTGCGGGCGATCCCCCTGGGGACTTGAGGATCGAGGTGGTCCCTGAGCCGCTGCTGATGGGCCCTTTCGCCTTGCAACATGAACCGGACAGCCACCCCACCCATCACGTGCTGGCGGGGCATGTGCACCCCGTGTATCACCTGCGCGGCAAAGGGCGCCAGCATCTGCGCCTACCGTGCTTCCAGATCGGCCAACGGGTCAGCCTGCTGCCAGCGTTTGGCGCATTTACGGGCGGGTATGCCGTGGAGCAGGACGATGACCGCCGAATCTTTGTGATCGGCGATCACGCGGTCTGGCCGATTCAGTGAAGTGCTGACCGGCCATCCAGGTATCAGGCGACAGGTGCCGGTGGCGGCTCGTCTGGCAGGGTCGGCTCACCGGGTTCGGTAGGCTGTGGATAATCGGGTTCGGGCTGGCCCGGAATGCCACCGGCATGGGCGGGATTGGCCATCAGGGACCAGGCCAGAACGCCAATCTGGTTGGGTTCAAGCCGGGCAAGTTCTGCGCTGATTCGCGGGTCGATCTTCATAAGGTACTCCTCAAGCGTGGCCCGGCGCGTTTTGCACGCGCCGAGGCAGTACACCTAGATAGAGTCACTTTGCGCAGACTAATTCCCTTTACCAGTACGAGCTTTCGATCAAGCGCGTGGAAGCGTAACGCCACGCTGGCCCTGGTACTTGCCGGCGCGGTCTTTGTAGGACACTTCGCAAGCTTCGTCGGACTGCAGGAACAGCATCTGCGCCACGCCCTCATTGGCGTAGATTTTCGCCGGCAAGGTCGTGGTGTTGGAGAATTCCAGGGTCACGTGGCCTTCCCACTCCGGCTCAAGCGGAGTCACGTTGACGATAATGCCGCAGCGGGCGTAGGTACTTTTACCCAGGCAGATGGTCAACACGTCACGGGGAATACGGAAGAACTCCACGGTACGCGCCAGGGCGAAGGAGTTTGGCGGGATGATGCACACGTCGCTCTTGACGTCGACAAAGCTCTTCTCATCGAAGTTCTTCGGGTCGACGATTGCCGAATTGATGTTGGTGAACACCTTGAATTCATCGGCGCACCGCACGTCGTAGCCATAGCTGGAAACCCCGTACGAAATCACCCGCTCGTCGCCTTCGCCACGAATCTGGCGCTCGACGAACGGCTCGATCATGCCGTGTTCCTGCGCCATGCGGCGAATCCACTTGTCCGATTTGATGCTCATGGCGGTGTCCTGAATAGCGAGGTAGAAAAAACTGTGGGCCATCTTACCGGGGCCGGCGTTGGGGTTCAAAGGCCGCTGGGGTTTTCTTAATGAATAGGCTGCTGTCTATAGGCCGCAGCCAGCGGGGCCGGGACCCGGATTGCCGTCAGGGTTGACTGTAAATACCACCGCCAGTCACGAAAATAGAGAAACCTTCGGAAATACCATTGGCACGTTCCGGAAAAAGGGTTAAGGTGGCGCCACTGTGCTGCTTGTGTCACTGAGAATCTCTACACGATATGTTGAATTTCGATCCAACCATCTCCAAGAATTTTTCCTGCTCTTTGCACTCAGTCTCGGCCAGGGCTTTTCCTGAGTCGCAGTTAACTTTGTCCAAGGAGATACACCATGTCTAATCGCCAAACTGGTACCGTTAAGTGGTTCAACGATGAAAAAGGCTTCGGCTTCATCACTCCACAATCCGGTGACGACCTGTTCGTTCACTTCAAAGCTATCCAATCCGACGGCTTCAAAAGCCTGAAAGAAGGCCAACAGGTTTCTTTCATCGCTACCCGCGGTCAGAAAGGCATGCAAGCTGAAGAAGTTCAAGTTATCTAACTTGTACTGACTTAGTCGAAAAAACCCCGCCCTTAAAAGCGGGGTTTTTTTATGCCTGGGATTTGGCGTTAGTACCCATCCACTGCCAGGCACAAAAAATGTGGGAGGGGGCTTGCTCCCGATAGCGCTATGTCAGTCGATATATCTAGCGACTGTGGCACTGCTATCGGGAGCAAGCCCCCTCCCACATTCAAGCATTCAAGCGGCGTCGCTTACTGGAACAACGACTCACTCGACAAACCATTTTTCTCCAGGATCTCACGCAAGCGCTTGAGGCCCTCTACCTGGATCTGCCGCACCCGCTCACGGGTGAGGCCAATCTCCAGGCCCACATCTTCCAGGGTGCTGCTCTCATGGCCGCGCAGACCGAAGCGGCGAATCACCACCTCACGCTGCTTGTCGGTAAGCTCCGACAGCCACTGGTCAATACTTTGGGAAAGATCATCGTCCTGCAACAGCTCACAAGGATCCGTCGGACGATCATCTGTCAGTGTATCCAGCAGGGTTTTATCCGAGTCCGGCCCCAGCGAGACATCAACCGAAGAAACGCGCTCATTGAGGCCCAACATGCGCTTGACCTCCCCTACCGGTTTTTCCAGCAGGTTGGCGATCTCTTCAGGCGAAGGTTCATGATCGAGTTTTTGCGTCAGCTCACGCGCCGCCCGCAGGTAGACGTTGAGCTCCTTGACCACGTGGATCGGCAACCGGATCGTACGGGTCTGATTCATGATCGCCCGTTCGATGGTCTGGCGAATCCACCAGGTGGCATAGGTTGAAAAGCGGAAGCCCCGCTCAGGGTCGAACTTCTCCACCGCCCGGATCAAGCCCAGGTTGCCCTCCTCGATCAGGTCCAGCAACGACAGCCCGCGATTGACGTAGCGTCGGGCGATTTTCACCACCAGACGCAGGTTGCTTTCAATCATGCGTTTACGCCCAGCCGGATCGCCCTTTTGCGACAGACGCGCAAAATGGACTTCTTCTTCAGGGGTCAGCAGAGGGGAAAAACCGATTTCATTGAGGTACAGCTGGGTGGCGTCGAGCGCCCGCGTGTAATCAATGTATTTGTGTTGCTTCAACGCGGTGGAGTTCTTGGATTTGGTGCGAACTGAAGGTGGTGTCGCTCCTTCATTATCTGACATCGAATCCATATCGATACTGGCCTCCATAAGGAGAACCTCATCGTCGATGTCAAACTCCGGCGCTTCTTTACTGAGAGCCATTGTTATAGTCCTTTGGTGAGTTCGACCTCAAGCTCAAGCGACGCCTTTATCCTTGGCAACGCTGGAGCCTGTTCCTTCTACGCTAGGAACAGGCTGTGCAACATATCAACGACGGGGTAGGAATTGCAGCGGATCTACAGGTTTCCCTTGGCGGCGAATCTCAAAGTGCAGTTTCACCCGGTCTGTACCCGTTGAACCCATCTCCGCAATTGTCTGTCCGACCTTGACCTGCTGCCCCTCCCGAACCAACAGCCTGCGGTTATGACCGTAGGCACTGACGTAGGTATCGCTGTGTTTGATGATGACCAGCTCGCCGTAGCCCCGTAAACCACTCCCGGCGTACACCACTGTCCCATCAGACGCAGCTAAAACAGGCTGTCCCAAATCCCCGGCGATATCAATGCCTTTATTCAAACTACCGTTTGAAGAGAATTTTCCAATCAACACTCCGTTTGAAGGCCACCCCCACCCCGTCGGCGCAGGCCCGGCAGGTGGCAATGGCGCGGGTGGCGACTTGCTCGCAACCGTAGGCGCAGCGCTGCCTGCCGGCCGGGTGATGACGGTGGTTTTGCTCGAAGACGATGGCGAAGAACCGGATTTTGTCACAACTGCCGTAGGCGCCGAACCGCTGCGGCCATCGAAACGGATGGTTTGCCCAGGATGTATGGTGTAGGGCACAGGAATGTTGTTACGGGCGGCCAGCGCCTTGTAGTCCCAGCCGTAGCGGAAGGCAATCGAGAACAGAGTGTCGCCTTTGCGCACCACGTATTGGCCGGTGGTCACCGTCGGTCTTTGCGGCGCGGCCTTGGTGCGGTCAACGACACGCGCACCGCCGGATGGCGTGCTCGAGCAGGCTGCCAATAAGGAACTCAAGACAAGGCCAAGCACCAGTCGCTGAAAGCTTGTTTTACTCATTCGCTGCGCAGGACCTGTGAGACTCACCCGCCGCTCCCTTTGTGGTGGCTGAACATTAACGCCTGTATCAGGCTTGAAATATGACGCAAGTATAACTGGGCATTGGTCTTTTACTGGCACATGACTGAAACGAAAATTTCATCATGTTTAATACCGATCGCCAGGCATGTTGATTCAATAGACCCCGCCGTAAGACACATACCCGCCAACAGAATTCACTGTTTGCAAATAAATGATCAGGCCAGCGGACCATTGAGCAACGGCACGAAGCGCACGGCACCCAGCACATGCCGGGAAAAGCCTTCATCTTCACGGATGATAAGCATCAACTGTTGCACTTCGCCGGAGCCCACTGGAATGACCAGCCGCCCGCCAGGTGCCAATTGATCCAACAAGGCTTGCGGCACATCGGTGGCCACTGCAGTGACGATGATACCGTTGTAGGGCGCCAACGCGGGCCAGCCTTCCCAACCGTCGCCCCACCGGAACACCACATTGCGCAGGTTAAGCTCGACCAGACGCTCCTTGGCCCGGTCCTGCAGCACCTTGATGCGCTCCACCGAGAACACCCGCTCCACCAATTGCGACAGCACGGCCGTCTGGTAGCCGGAACCGGTTCCGATCTCCAGCACCTTGTCCAGCGGTCCCGCCGCCAGCAGCAACTCGCTCATGCGCGCAACCATGTAGGGCTGGGAAATGGTCTGGTTGTGGCCAATGGGCAACGCCGTGTCTTCATAGGCGCGGTGCGCCAAAGCCTCATCGACAAACAGATGCCGCGGCGTACGCCGGATGACTTCCAGCACCTGGGCGTTGGACAGGCCTTCTTCATAGAGACGCTGGATCAATCGTTCCCTAGTGCGCTGGGACGTCATGCCGATGCCACGGCGCAGCAGGTCGTCTTGTTCACGAGCCATCAACGCAGCCCCTCCAGCCAGCCATCGAGACCACTGAAGGCATCACTGAAGGTGCGATCAAACTGCAACGGAGTAATGGAGACATAACCTTGCATCACCGCATGAAAGTCCGTGCCCTCGCCACCATCCTCGGCATCACCGGCCGCTGCGATCCAATAGCCTTCCTTGCCACGCGGATCGACCACCTTCAAGGGCGCCTTCGCACGGGCACGATGGCCCAGGCGCGTCAGCTGGATACCGCGGATATGGTCGAGGGGCAGGTTGGGGATATTGACGTTGAGTACAGTACGCGGCGGCAGGTCCAGGGAACCATGGGCCTGCACCAGCTTGCGCGCGAAATAGGCCGCCGTCGGCAGGTTATCCAACTGCCGCGAGGCAAAGGAAAAAGCGAACGCGGTGCGCCCGAGAAAGCGCCCCTCGAGGGCCGCCGCCACGGTTCCGGAATACAGCACATCATCGCCCAGGTTGGCGCCCAGGTTGATACCCGAGACCACGAGGTCCGGCTGATGCTCCAGCAGACTGTTGATCGCCAGGTGCACGCAGTCGGTGGGAGTACCGTTCACGCTGATAAAGCCATTGGCCAGGACCTGCGGGTGCAGTGGACGATCGAGCGTCAACGAACTGCTGGCGCCGCTTTTGTCCTGGTCGGGGGCAACCACCACACACTCGGCATAATCTTGCAGCGCAGCATAGAGCGCGGCAAGACCGGGTGCGGTAGCACCGTCATCGTTTGATATCAGAATACGCATGGGCTGTCCGTCTGCCCCACCGGCACCAGATCAACAAGCTCGCGCACCAAGACAGTGGCGAAGCATCCGGCCGGCAGGACGAATTCCAATTGCAGAATGTCAGGCACGGGATAATGCCACGTCAACCCGCCAATGGGCAGTCGTAGAATGCGACGTTCCTGGCTCATGCCCGCATTCACCAGCCAATCACGTAGGTCGGCTTCGCTGCCGGCGACAGATTGTTCCAATTCATGTGTAGGACCTGTCGCTGGCGAGTCACCCTCACCCCATAGTGGGCCGGTTGGATGCAGGTCCAGGATCGCCAGGCGCGGATCGCTGCATTCAGCCTCCCCTGCCGGGAAAAAGCTGCGGCTGTCGGTAAAGGCCAGCAAGTCACCCACCTGGGCGCGCTGCCAGGAGCCGTCGGCGACACGCGCTGCCAGCAGTTTGTTGAACAAGTAGCTACGGGCAGTGGACAGCAGCCGCGAGCGTACATTACGTTGCTCCGGCAAGGCCTTGCGCGCGGCCCATTCGCGTGCGTCCACCACATTACCGCCGTTGTGGCCGAAACGCTGGGCACCGAAATAATTGGGAATACCGTGCTGGGCAATCAGCTGCAAACGCGCGTCGATGGCGGCGGTGTCGCCGGCCAGCTGGGTCAGGCGCAAGGTAAAGCCATTGGCCGAATGCGCGCCACGCTGCAACTTGCGTTTATGACGGGCGGTTTTGAGGATCTTGAGGGTGTCGTTTTGCGCGCCGCTCAGGTCCGGGTCGGCCTTGCCGGGCAGCTGCACGCTGAACCACTGGCGGGTCAGGGCCTGGCGGTCCTTGAGCCCGGCATAGCTGACGGTGCGCAACGGCACGCCGGCAGCCTTGGCGATACGCCGTGCAGCCTCCTCGGTATTCAAGCCGCGCTTTTCTACCCAAAGCCACAGGTGTTCGCCCTCGCCTGTCAGCGGGATGTCCAGCACCTCATCCACCTGGAAGTCTTCAGCCGTCGCCTTCAGCACCGCGCTGCCCAGCGCCTCGCCATAGGCCCGAGGACCCAGCAGTTGCAAGTCGTTCATGCGCGCAGCAACAAGGCGACAGAGTGCACCGCGATGCCCTCTTCACGACCGGTAAACCCGAGTTTTTCGGTGGTGGTAGCTTTCACGTTGACTTGATCCAATTCAATTTGCAGGTCTGCGGCAATCAGTGCGCGCATTGCCTCGATGTGCGGGGCCATTTTCGGCGCCTGGGCCACGATGGTGTTATCGACATTGCCGACCTTCCAGCCCTTGGCGTGGATCAAGCCAACCACATGGCGCAGCAATACTCGGCTGTCCGCGCCCTTGAAGGTGGGGTCGGTGTCCGGAAAGTGCTTGCCGATATCGCCCAACGCCGCCGCGCCGAGCAAGGCATCACTCAAGGCATGCAGGACAACGTCGCCGTCGGAATGGGCCAGTAACCCATGGTGATGTGCAATGCGCACGCCGCCCAAGGTGATGAAATCGCCCTCAGCGAAACGGTGCACATCATAGCCGTGGCCAATACGCATAAAAAAACGCCCCGATTTAATTCAGGGCGTGATTCTACCTACTTTTGCCTGATATTAACCGAGCAAAGCACGAGCATGATGTCGCAAATGGTCTTCGATGAAGCTGGCGATAAAGAAGTAGCTGTGGTCATAGCCGGGTTGCAGGCGCAATTCCAACGGATGGTTGGCTGTCTTGGCCGCTTGCACCAGGGCCTGCGGCTTGAGCTGAACCTCGAGGAAGTCGTCACGATCGCCCTGGTCTACCAGCAGCGCCAGCTTTTGCGAGGCCTCGCTGATCAGCACACAGGCGTCCCATTCACGCCACTTGGAACGCTCTTCACCGAGGTAACGGGAGAAGGCTTTCTGGCCCCAAGGGCAGTCCATCGGATTGGTGATCGGCGAAAACGCCGATACCGATTGGTAACGCCCGGGGTTGCGCAGCGCGCACACCAGCGCACCGTGCCCGCCCATGGAATGTCCGCTGATGCCACGTTTATCCGACGCTGGGAAATGCGTCTCCACCAGTGCCGGCAATTCCTGCACCACGTAGTCATGCATCCGATAATGCTTGGCCCAGGGTTCCTGGGTGGCATTCAGATAAAATCCGGCACCGAGGCCGAAGTCCCAGGCGTTGTCCGGATCGTCCGGCACACCCGGGCCACGAGGGCTGGTGTCCGGCGCGACGATGATCAGGCCCAGCTCGGCAGCCATGCGCTGGGCGCCGGCCTTCTGCATGAAATTTTCATCGGTGCAGGTCAAGCCGGACAGCCAGTACAACACCGGCAGCTTGCCACCCTGCTCCGCTTGCGGCGGCAGATAGACGGCGAAGGTCATGTCGCAACCGAGTACATCGGAATGATGCTTGTAGCGTTTATGCCAGCCACCGAAGCTCTTCTGGCATGACAGGTTTTCCAGACTCATGGCGACCTCAGAAGTGGATGACGGTACGAATGCTCTTGCCTTCATGCATCAGGTCAAACGCTTTGTTGATGTCTTCCAGGCCCATGGTGTGGGTGATAAAGGTGTCCAGCGGAATTTCTCCGGTCTGGGCCATTTCCACGTAGCTTGGCAATTCCGTACGCCCACGCACGCCACCGAACGCCGAACCGCGCCAGACGCGCCCGGTGACCAGTTGGAACGGACGTGTGGCGATCTCCTGGCCAGCACCGGCCACACCGATGATCACCGATTCGCCCCAGCCCTTGTGGCAGCACTCGAGGGCGGCCCGCATCAGTTGCACATTACCGATGCACTCGAAGGAAAAGTCCACGCCGCCGTCAGTCAGGTCGACAATCACGTCCTGGATCGGGCGGTCGTAGTCCTTCGGGTTGATGCAATCGGTAGCGCCCAGTTGCTTGGCGATTTCGAACTTGGCCGGGTTGATATCGATGGCGATGATGCGCCCGGCCTTGGCCTTGACCGCACCAATCACCGCCGACAGGCCGATACCGCCGAGGCCGAAGATAGCTACGGTATCGCCAGGCTTGACCTTGGCGGTGTTGAGCACCGCGCCGATGCCGGTGGTGACGCCGCAACCGAGCAGGCAGACTTTTTCCAATGGTGCTTCTTTAGGAATCTTGGCCACGGAGATTTCCGGCAGCACGGTGTACTCGGAGAAGGTCGAGGTGCCCATGTAGTGGAAAATCGGTTGGCCCTTGTAGGAGAAACGCGTGGTGCCATCCGGCATCAGGCCTTTACCTTGGGTAGAACGAATGGCCTGGCACAGGTTGGTCTTGCCCGACAGGCAGAATTTGCACTTGCCGCATTCCGGGGTGTACAGCGGGATCACATGATCGCCGACTGCGACGGAGGTCACGCCGTCGCCGATGGCTTCCACCACTGCACCGCCTTCATGGCCGAGGATCGACGGGAAAATGCCTTCCGGGTCTGCGCCCGACAACGTATAGGCATCGGTATGGCACACGCCGGACGCTACCACCCGCAACAGCACTTCGCCGGCCTTGGGCATGGCGACATCCACTTCAACAATCTCAAGGGGCTTCTTGGCTTCGAAGGCTACGGCGGCACGGGACTTGATCATCCGGGTTTCTCCATCGGGTTAAAAACTGAGAGAGGGAGTGTAAAACATCACCCGATGATTAATAATCCAGGCAAAAGCAAAACATTATTGCTGTACAGGGACAATGACCATGCTGGAGAACCGCTGGGAAGGCATCGATGAGTTCGTTGCGGTGGCCGAATGCAGCCAGTTCACGGCAGCAGCGGAGCGGTTGGGGGTATCGTCCTCCCACATCAGCCGGCAGGTGGCGCGCCTGGAAGAACGCCTGCAAACCCGTTTGCTGTACCGCAGTACGCGCAGGGTGACGTTGACCGAAGCCGGCCAGACCTTCCTGCAGCACTGCCAACGCCTGCAGGACGGTCGCGAAGAAGCTTTGCGCGCAGTCGGCGACCTCACCAGCGAACCCAAGGGCATGTTGCGCATGACCTGTGCCGTGGCGTACGGCGAACGCTTTATCGTGCCCTTGGTCACGCGGTTCATGGCGCTCTATCCGCAGTTGCGCGTGGATATCGAGTTGACCAATCGCCCGCTGGATCTGGTCCATGAAGGAATCGACCTGGCCATCCGCCTGGGACGCCTGCAAGACTCGCGCATGGTTGCCAGCCGTCTGGCGCCGCGGCGCATGTACCTGTGTGCCTCGCCTTCCTACCTCGAACGCTATGGTCGGCCACATAGTCTGTCGGAACTGAGTCGACATAATTGCCTGATTGGCAGTTCGGATATCTGGCAACTGGCCCAGGACGGGCGGGAATTTTCCCAGCGTGTGCAGGGCAATTGGCGCTGTAACAGTGGCCAGGCGGTATTGGATGCTGCCCTATTGGGCGTGGGTTTGTGCCAGTTGCCGGACTATTACGTGCTGGGGCATCTGCACAGTGGTGCGCTGGTGTCGTTGCTGGAGGCCCATCAGCCGCCGAATACGGCCGTGTGGGCGATGTACCCGCAGCAACGGCATTTGTCGCCAAAGGTCAGGAAGCTGGTGGACTTCCTCAAGGAAGGCCTGGGTGACAACCCGGTCTATCGAGCATAAACAATTACCGCCCGTGCATTGCCTGGCTACCGGTAAATAGCCGCTTCCACTGCAGAACCAGGCAAGCCCATGACGTCCAACGCCGAACAACTCCAGCATATCAATCATTTTGTCCGTAAGGTCCTGGCCGACTTTCCAGTGCCCAGCGCCATTGCCGCCCAATTGCTTTGCGAGCATCTGCAACCGTTCAGCCAGGAGCCATTGGACCCGGACACCACGTTCCTGACCACCCTTGAATACAACATCGACAACCCCAACGCGGCCTACAACGCTCAGATCGTCCAATCCATGAGCCTGACCGATGCCATGATCTGCAATGCGCCCCACGCCCCCGGCGGCATGATCAACACCACGGGCTTTTCCACCACCGCGCCATACTTCAATATCGTTGATGAACTACCGCGCCTGATGGATAACCGCATTCCGCAGATGTTCAACGAAGAGTTCATTACGTCCGGCTGGATCCCGCCCAGGCGCTATGAAGCGCTTTACCGGCAAAGTGAACCTCAGGTCTACGACCCGACCACGCAATTAGAGATCGCGCCGGTTGTTCTTAGAAAGGTCATTGAATCAAGTAACTTCGAACAAACCTATGATCAGGCCATCACCCTGTTCTGGGGCGAACATCGAGACAATTACACCACCCTGATGCGCATCGCCTTCACCAAGGCTTAGCTTCATCAGTACGAAGAGTTCACGCTCACCCAGGCAGAACGGCAACTCGCCGCCCGGGCGGCAGGTATCGGCATCGACAAGGACGCCAGCAACCTGACCCTCGAAGACTTCCAGGCGCCCTATTCACCCGATGCAAACCTGTCCGTGCGCGTGCTGCGTATTCATCAATCCGAAGCCACCGACATCCTCACGATTACCGACAACCAGAGCCAGATCACCCTGCTGTACATACCGGGAAATTCATCGCCCATCCATGGTTTCAACACCCCGACGGACATGCGCAATGCGCTGGTGAAACTCGCCAGGGACCCGACCCAGCGCAAAGCCCTGAACAACCACTTTGAACCCGACTCGATTGACTCCGGCCTGCTTTACAGTGGTGTGGAGGAAGCATTGATCGGCATGGCGATGTACCCGGAATCTTCCAGCCCTCCCGGCTTTTTCAACAGCTTGTTGCACAACGGTTACTGGGACCCCGAGCAATACATCAATAATCCAATGTATCCGGCGCTCAGAAGCAATCCATTTGCCTATATCGCACGGCAGATCCGCGCTCGCATTGCAAAGCTGGCGGCAAAAACCATTGTCTCGCCCTTGGACACACTCAAGGCCGACACCCTTGACGCGTTGGAAAAGGCTTGCCTGCTGGCGATCCCGGTGGCGCTGACCATGGGTACGGCGCTGCTGGCGGAGTTTTGCTTCGTGACATCGGGCTTGACTGGAATGGCTATCGGTGCCGATGACGTTATTAAAGACAAACCCCACGCCGTTGAGCGCATTGTGTTCGGTGCCTTGAACGCCTTCCCGGTGGTTATCCGTGGCATCAGCAAAGGAGTGAGCAGTCTTGAGGCGTTGCGCCCTGTGCTTGGCCCGGCCATGCGTACAGAGGAGGGTCAGATCAGTGCCAGGGTCATCACTGAGCCCCCCGCATCGATCCAAACCGAGACACGACCCTTGGTCGCTGCAACAGCCCCCAGCGGTTTGCAGACCGTCAAGATTCAGGGGGAGACCTTCCTGACCTACAAAACCCCAAATGCCTGGGGCTTTTTTGAACTCTTCGTGAACAACCCAGAAGCCCCGGAGACACTCCAATCCACAGGTCTCTACGCTATCCAGAGCACCGACCGGCAATGGCGGCGTGCCGGCCTGGCCGGGGGTGGGGCATTTCGCAATGCCTGGCAACGGGTTTACAAGCTGTTCGGCGGCCCTGAACAGTCAAGTCTGTTCAGCACCTACCAGATGCCAGCGCCAGTGCGCGAGACTCTCGTGCAGATGCTCACCGACACCAGTTCATTTTCGGAAGACTTCGAACCCTTCGGCATGGATGCGCAATCGATCAGCAACGTCCGCAAGCTGTTCTTTGAAAAGAGGAGCCAACTGAACCAGGATTCCGCGATCTTCTTTAACCGCTTGCCCTATTCGCCCCTGCAGCCGGTACTCCCCCGCTTGAGCTTGAACGAATCACAGCCAAGCATTATCGAGAAATTGCTACGTGCCAGTGATGGCCTCGTGGTCGGCGAAAGCCACAGCGCCGAATCGAGCAAAGCCTTTCTGATCGACAACATGCAGCTACTCGCCAGCCAGGGTGTCAAACGCATTTACTTCGAACATCTGCTGACAGATGTGCATATTCCAATGTTGAAGGCATTCTACCGGTCCAAGAGCGCCCCCATGGCCGAGGCGCTGACAAACTTTCTGAACGGGATCTACCCACTGCCCCGAAACCACTATTACTCATTCAGAAATGTCGTGACCAAAGCCCGCGACGCCGGGATCAAGATCCAACCGATCGACTGTACCGTGAGCTACGTACTTCGCGATATGCGCGACAACGCAGGAACCCTGCGCCAGCGAATGATGAACTATTACGCCACCGAGGTGATCCAGTGGATCCAGACCTCCAAGCGCCAACCAGGTAAATGGGTCGCGCTGGTGGGCGATACCCATACCAATACCTTCAAGGACATCCCCGGGGTGGCCGAACTCACCGGCAGCATCGGTTTGCGGATAGAAGATAGAGTGGGCGCCCACCCCTTGGGCATCGAAGTCGATCCGGGGCGCACTGCCAGCCTGGGCCTCAACAAAGGAGAAGCTACGGTCAAAGCCAACCTGGTCTTGCGCGTCGATCCTGCCGTCTTGCAGCGTTCAATGGAACCACAGCCCGGCCCTTCCCATAGTCGAGTGGTGAAGTCGGCCCAGACACTGCTGACACGGCCAGGCCAATTCATGCTCACCGAGACCACCCACATTGACTATAGGTCCCGACGTGGGGACCTGCGCAGTTTCAGGATCAACAGCCAGGACGGTCGGTACTCCATCAACGTGGCCGGCTGGCCTATTGATGAGAAGCCATTCGACAGCATTCAGGCATTGGTGAGCGAGCTGAAAACCCTGCCCGGGTTGAAGCAAGTCAACGGCTGAGGGTCAGGATGCCTGATAAGCCCGGCGCTGACGCAGCCATTCGAGGTCTTCGGGGCGGGTGACTTTAATGTTGTCTGCACGCCCTTCGATCAGCCGCGGCGCCTGTCCGGACCATTCCATGGCCGATGCTTCGTCGGTGATCACGGCGTCTGCTACCAGGCTGTCGGCCAAGGCGCGGTGCAAGGCCCCCAGGCGGAACATCTGCGGCGTATAAGCCTGCCAGATCAGGCTGCGATCGATGGTTTCGACCACGCGGCCATGCTTGTCGACGCGCTTGAGCGTGTCGCGAGCCGGCACCGCCAGCAGACCGCCGACCAGGTCATCCGCCAGTTCAGCCAGGAGTTTGTCGAGGTCATCACGACTCAAGTTAGGCCGCGCCGCGTCATGCACCAATACCCAATCATCATCGCTGGCGCCCAGGGCATTGAGCTGCAGCAGCGCATTAAGCACAGAGCCCGAGCGCTCCGAGCCGCCGTCCGCACGTTGGATACGCGGGTCAGTGGCAAACGCCAGGGTCGGCCAATAGGGATCATCCACAGCAAGGCTGACTACCAGGCCCTTGAGCGATGGATGGTCGAGGAAACAGCCGAGGCTGTGTTCGAGAATAGTGCGCCCGCCCAGTTGCAGGTATTGCTTGGGACGGTCCGCAGCCATACGGGCACCAACGCCCGCGGCAGGAATCACGGCCCAGAAGGCCGGGAGATCACGGTTCATTGGGCCAACTGGTAGAGGGTCTCGCCCTCCTTGACCATGCCCAACTCATGGCGAGCCCGCTCTTCAACGGTCTCCGTACCTTTCTTCAGCTCAAGCACTTCGGCGTCAAGGACGCGGTTGCGCTCCAGCAGGCGTTCGTTTTCGGCACGCTGGTCGGCAATTTGCTGGGTCAGCTCTTCCACCTGCGCAAAGCTGCCATTACCGACCCATAGGCGGTACTGCAGGCCAGCCAGCAACAAAAGCAAGACGAGGAACAACCAATTGGGACTGCGCATCGAAATCCGGATATCCAGTGAAAAAAAACAGTCATGCAAACCTTTTGCAGCAACTGATAGCACAAAGCCTGGAAAAACCAGGCTTGCGCTTGTCAGTCAGCAGATTAGCGCCGAAATTCACACTGTCGTGAAATTTCTGACGCAATCCGCCGACTTTTTACCATTTACTGCTTAGCCGCGAAACTCGCCGCGACCGTTGTACTTGGCTTTACCTGCCAATTGCTCTTCGATGCGCAGCAATTGGTTGTACTTGGAAACGCGATCGGAACGGCACAGGGAGCCGGTCTTGATCTGGCCCGCCGAAGTGCCCACGGCCAGGTCGGCAATGGTCGAATCTTCGGTTTCGCCGGAGCGGTGGGAGATCACCGCGGTGTAACCGGCGGCCTTGGCCATCTGGATGGCTTCCAGGGTTTCGGTCAAGGTGCCGATCTGGTTGAACTTGATCAGGATCGAGTTGGCGATCTTCTTGTCGATGCCCTCTTTCAGGATCTTGGTGTTGGTCACGAACAGGTCGTCGCCCACCAGCTGGATTTTCTCGCCGATCTTGTCGGTGAGGATTTTCCAGCCATCCCAATCGGACTCGTCCAGGCCGTCCTCGATCGAGATGATCGGGTAGCGCTGGGTCAGACCCTTGAGGTATTCAGCGAAACCTTCGGAGTTGAACACCTGGCCTTCGCCGGACAGGTTGTACTTGCCATCCTCAAAGAACTCGCTGGCAGCGCAGTCCAGGGCCAGGGTCACATCGGTGCCCAGCTTGTAGCCAGCGTTGGCCACCGCTTCGGAAATGACTTTCAGGGCGTCTTCGTTGGAGGCCAGGTTCGGTGCAAAACCACCTTCGTCGCCCACGGCGGTGCTCAGGCCACGGGCCTTCAGTACAGCCTTGAGGTGATGAAAAATCTCGGTGCCCATGCGCAGGCCTTCGGAGAAGGACTTGGCACCCACCGGCTGCACCATGAATTCCTGGATGTCGACGTTGTTATCAGCGTGCTCGCCACCGTTGATGATGTTCATCATCGGCACCGGCATCGAGTAGACGCCCGGGGTACCGTTCAGGTTGGCGATGTGCGCGTACAGCGGCAGGTCCTGGTCCTGGGCTGCGGCCTTGGCGGCAGCCAGGGACACGGCGAGGATGGCGTTGGCGCCCAGGCTGCCTTTGTTTTCGGTGCCGTCGAGCTTGATCATCGCGTGGTCCAGGGCTTTCTGGTCCAGCGGGTCCTTGCCCAGCAACAGGTCGCGAATCGGACCGTTGATGTTGGCCACAGCCTTGAGTACACCCTTGCCCAGGTAACGGCTCTTGTCGCCATCACGCAGTTCCAGCGCTTCGCGCGAACCGGTGGAGGCACCGGACGGCGCGCAGGCGCTGCCGATGATGCCGTTATCGAGAAGCACGTCGGCTTCGACGGTGGGGTTGCCACGGGAGTCGAGAACTTCACGACCTTTGATGTCGACGATTTTTGCCATTGTTGTAAACACTCCAAAGTTGACGAAAACGACGCAGCTGAAGGAAATCTTTGACCGACCGCAAGGGTGGAACAACGGGCAGGCTTGCAGAGGGCAAGGCCCAGGCCCGCGGGCCTGAGCGTAAAGCGTGGGAAATTCTACCGGAGAAATGGCAGTTACGCGGTCTCTACCGTCGGAAAACTCTTGACCAGTTCGTCCAACTGCTTGAGCTGGGCCAGGAATGGCTCCAGCTTGTCCAGGCGCAGGGCGCATGGGCCGTCGCACTTGGCGTTGTCCGGGTCCGGGTGGGCTTCAAGGAACAGGCCGGCCAGGGACTGGCTCATGCCCGCCTTGGCCAGGTCGGTGACCTGGGCACGGCGCCCGCCGGCAGAGTCCGAGCGACCACCGGGCATTTGCAGCGCGTGGGTCACGTCGAAGAATACCGGGTATTCGAACTGCTTCATGATGCCGAAACCGAGCATGTCCACCACGAGGTTGTTGTAGCCGAAGCTCGAACCACGTTCGCACAGGATCAACTGGTCGTTACCCGCTTCCACGCACTTGCTCAGGATATGTTTCATTTCCTGGGGCGCGAGGAACTGGGCTTTTTTGATATTGATCACAGCGCCGGTCTTGGCCATGGCGACCACAAGGTCGGTCTGACGCGACAGGAAGGCCGGCAACTGGATGATGTCGCACACCTCGGCGACCACCGCAGCCTGTTCAGGCTCATGGACGTCGGTGATGATCGGCACGCCGAAGGCTTGCTTGATGTCCTGGAAGATCCGCATGCCTTCTTCAAGGCCGGGGCCGCGATAGGAGGTCACGGATGAACGGTTGGCCTTGTCGAAACTGGCCTTGAACACATAAGGGATGCCCAGTTTCTGGGTAACCCGCACGTACTCTTCACAGACCTGCATCGCCATGTCGCGGCTTTCCAGCACGTTCATGCCGCCGAACAGCACCATGGGCTTGTCGTTGGCAATCTCGATGTCACCTACGCGAATGATCTTCTGGGCCATCAGGTTTACGCCTTCTTCTGATGTTGCGTCAGTGCTGCTTTGACGAAACCGCTGAACAACGGGTGACCGTCGCGCGGCGTCGAGGTGAACTCAGGGTGGAACTGGCAGGCCACGAACCACGGATGATCCGGCGCCTCGACCACTTCAACCAGCTTGCCATCACCGGAGCGACCGGAAATTTTCAGGCCAGCCTCTTTGATTTGCGGCAGCAGGTTGTTGTTCACTTCGTAGCGGTGACGGTGACGCTCGACGATCACGTCCTTGCCGTAGCAGTCGTGCACCAGGGAACCTGCTTCCAGCAGGCAATCCTGTGCGCCAAGGCGCATGGTGCCGCCCAGGTCGGAGCTTTCGGTGCGGGTTTCGACCGCGCCGGTGGCATCTTCCCACTCGGTGATCAGACCCACGACCGGGTGGCCGCTGGTGTGATCAAACTCGGTGGAGTTGGCGTCTTTCCAGCCCAGCACGTTACGGGCGAACTCGATGACGGCCACTTGCATGCCCAGGCAGATGCCCAGGTACGGCACCTTGTTCTCACGGGCATATTGCACCGCAGTGATCTTGCCTTCCACGCCGCGCAGGCCGAAACCGCCGGGAACCAGGATCGCATCAACGCCTTCAAGCAGCGCGGTGCCCTGGTTCTCGATGTCTTCGGAATCGATGTAGCGCAGGTTGACCTTGGTACGGTTGCTGATACCGGCGTGACTCATCGCTTCGATCAACGACTTGTACGCATCCAGCAGCTCCATGTACTTGCCGACCATGGCGATGGTGACCTCATGCTCAGGGTTGAGCTTGGCGTCGACCACGGCTTCCCACTCGGACAGGTCCGCGCCATTGCACTGCAGGCCGAAACGCTCGACCACGAAATCATCCAGGCCCTGGGAATGCAGGATGCCCGGGATCTTGTAGATGGTGTCGGCGTCTTCCAGGGCAATTACCGCACGTTCTTCAACGTTGGTGAATTGCGCGATCTTGCGGCGCGAGGAAATATCGATCGGGTGATCGGAGCGGCACACCAGCACGTCAGGCTGCAGGCCGATGGAACGCAGTTCCTTGACCGAGTGCTGGGTGGGCTTGGTCTTGGTTTCGCCGGCGGTGGCGATGTACGGCACCAGTGTCAGGTGCATCAGCATCGCGCGCTTGGCGCCGACTTCGAAACGTAACTGGCGGATGGCTTCGAGGAACGGTTGGGATTCGATGTCACCCACTGTGCCACCGATCTCGACCATCGCCACGTCGGCATCGCCTGCACCCTTGATGATGCGGCGCTTGATTTCGTCGGTGATATGCGGGATCACCTGGATGGTTGCACCCAGGTAGTCACCACGGCGCTCCTTGCGCAGCACGTGCTCGTAGACACGGCCGGTGGTGAAGTTGTTGTTCTGGGTCATGGTCGTGCGGATGAACCGCTCGTAGTGGCCCAGGTCCAGGTCGGTCTCGGCGCCGTCGTGGGTGACGAACACTTCACCGTGCTGGAACGGGCTCATGGTGCCCGGGTCAACGTTGATGTACGGGTCCAGCTTGAGCATGGTGACCTTAAGTCCCCGCGCCTCCAGGATGGCCGCCAATGAAGCGGAGGCAATGCCTTTCCCCAATGAAGAAACAACACCGCCCGTGACGAATATGTAGCGCGTCATGAAAAACCCTAGAAGTCTGCGTTAAAGCGGTCCGAGCCGCCGGGGAAAGCGAAGGAAGGCCGAAGCCCCCGATCACCTGCATTAATCACAGTGCACCTTTCAAAAAAACCGCCGCGTTGTGACAGACCAGCAATGGAACACCGGTACGTTGATCGCTACACATTTTTTGGAATCGCCCAGCAAAGACTGCTTGGTAATCGGCAACTGCTGCGATTCAGTCGAATCCACAGAAGTTGTATCAAGAAGGGAGCGTAGTCTACCGGAAAGGCTCTATCAGCTCAAACCTTGATCGCAGGTCTGTGGCAACCAATGTAATTGGCCCCCATCCATCGAGCGGGTCCAAGTCCCCGCGACGGTTGGGACTGCCAGCAATTGCTCGCCCCGATAGACCAGCGGCAATCTGCCACGCACGAAGCCTGGCAGACCACTTTCATTCAGCAGGCGCTTAAGATCACGCCGGCCTCGACCTGGCACTTCGACGATTTCGCCACCCTGGCGATAACGAATCGACAAGGGTCCCTCGGGAGCCTTGTCGGCAAACATCAATTGGCCGTTCCCAGGTAACTCTAGTGGATTTCGCGGATGGGGCCAGCTCACCGACACGTCGGAAAATTCCGACCAAATGGAAGGCAGCCACCAAATGCGTTCGCCGCAACGATGAAGCTGACCGTCTGCCAGGCGCCATAATGGCTGTGCGTCCATCTTGGCATCGCGCAGGGCATACCAACTGGCCCAGTGATCACTGTCGGGCAGTCGAGTCAGCGGATTCAACCAATGACGCAAGGCATTGCGCTGGCGCGCATCGGAAAGATTGCGCAACGGAGCAAGGGCCAGGGAGGGCAAAGGCAGCCACGGAAACGCTGAAGGCTGATCAGCAGCGGTCAGATCCATGTGCGCCAGCTCATCGAGCAGGCCCTGGGCTTCACTCAGGTGCTCGGCAGTGCGGGCCAGGCTCAAGACTGCCTGTGGCCAGCGCTGTGTCAGCGCTGGAAAGACCTGATGGCGCAAATAATTGCGCGAAAACCGTGGATCGGCGTTCGAAGGGTCTTCAATCCACTTCAATTGGTGTTCGTGAGCGTAGGCCTCCAGCGCTTCCCGAGAGACTGCCAGCAATGGCCGCACCAAGCGGCCCTTCGCCAACGGGCGACACTCGGGCATTGCCGCCAACCCACGCACTCCGGCGCCGCGCAACAGGCGCAACAGCAGGGTCTCGGCTTGATCGTCGCGATGCTGGGCGGCGAGCAACACCTCCCCTGCCCCGATCACCTCGGCAAACGCCTGGTAACGTGCGTTACGTGCGGCACGCTCCAGGCTGGCACCGGGTTGCACCTGTACACGCAAGACCTGCAAAGGGATGCCCAGGCTGTCACATAACGCTTGGCAATGACCGGGCCAGGCGTCAGCGGCCGCTTGCAGGCCATGATGGACATGCACAGCGCTGAGGGGCGGCAGGCTTTCGGTGTTTGCCAGGGAGGCCAGAAGGTGCAGCAGGACGGTGGAATCAAGGCCACCGGAGAACGCGATGTGCCAGACCGGGGCATTGCGCCAGGGGGCCAGGGTTTTCAGGAGTCTGGCGGGTAGAGCCGGTTTCATCAGATGTCACCGCCACAAATCTGGAATACGTAGGCTGAGCATACACAAAGCAAATGTGGGAGGGGGCTTGCTCCCGATTGCTGAGTGTCAGTCACTGCATCGGGTGACTGATCCACTGCTATCGGGAGCAAGCCCCCTCCCACATTGAGTTACGGCGTCGACTTTAGAGACCGTAGCTCATCAAGCGCTCGTAACGACGGGCCAGCAGCGCTTCGTTATCCAGCTTCTTGAGCATCGCCAATTGCGAGCCCAATTCAGCACGTATGGTCGCGGCGGCCGCAGCCGGGTCGCGGTGAGCGCCGCCCAGTGGCTCGGCGATGACTTTGTCCACGATGCCCAGGCCCTTGAGGCGATCGGCGGTGATGCCCATGGCTTCAGCCGCATCCGGCGCCTTCTCTGCGGTTTTCCACAGGATCGAGGCGCAACCTTCCGGTGAGATCACCGCGTAGGTCGAGTATTGCAGCATGTTCAACTGGTCGCAGACGCCGATGGCCAGTGCACCGCCGGAACCACCCTCACCGATCACGGTGGCGATGATCGGGGTTTTCAGGCGCGCCATGACCCGCAGGTTCCAGGCAATCGCTTCGCTCTGGTTACGCTCTTCGGCATCGATGCCCGGGTAGGCGCCCGGGGTGTCGATGAAGGTCAGGATCGGCATCTTGAAGCGCTCGGCCATTTCCATCAGGCGGCACGCCTTGCGGTAGCCTTCCGGGCGCGGCATGCCGAAGTTGCGGCGCACCTTCTCGCGCACTTCACGGCCTTTTTGGTGACCGATCACCATCACTGGCTGGTCGTCCAGGCGAGCGATACCGCCCACGATGGCTGCGTCGTCGGAGAAGTGGCGGTCGCCGTGCAACTCGTCGAACTCGGTGAAGATGTGCTCGATGTAGTCCAGGGTATACGGACGGCGCGGGTGGCGAGCCAGGCGCGCGATCTGCCAACTGGTCAGCTTGCCGAAAATGTCTTCGGTGAGCGTGCTGCTCTTGTCTTGCAGGCGAGCGATCTCATCGCCGATATTCAGCGAATTGTCATTGCCGACCAGGCGCAGCTCTTCGATCTTGGCTTGCAGGTCAGCGATCGGCTGTTCGAAATCAAGAAAATTCGGGTTCATAAGCGTCCGTCTTGGGTCGACGGCCAAGGGGTGCCTGGCCAGCCGGTTGTCTATTCGCGCCCTACCTTAAGGGAGAGGCGCGTTTAGGTCGAGATTAAATGTTCAGCCGAGGTCAGGGGCGCTGACCGTCAACGGTATTGGAGGAAGACGTTGTCTCGCCCGAACTGGTCACGCAAAGCTTGAATCAAGCCATCGGCGGGATCAATTCGCCACGTCTCGCCAAACTGCAACATGGCCTTGGCGTCGCTGCCGGTGTACTCCATGGTCACCGGGCACGCGCCGCGGTGACGTTTGAGCAGGTCACCCAACCAGCGTAGCTGATCGCCTTTGAGTGCTTCGGTCTTGACCTTCAAGCGCAGGCTCTCGGCGAGGTTGGTACGGGCGTCTTCCATGCTCATCACCCGCTTGATGCGCAGGCGCAGGCCGCCGGAGAAGTCGTCGTTGCTGACCTCCCCTTCCACCACCACCATGGCGTCGGTCTGCAGCAGTGACTGGGCGGAGTGGAAGGCGTCGGCAAACAGCGACGCCTCGATACGGCCCGAACGGTCGTCCAGGGTGATAAAGCCCATCTTGTCGCCCTTCTTATTTTTCATCACCCGCAGGGCGATGATCATGCCGGCGACGGTCTGGGTATCGCGCGCCGGTTTCAGGTCGATGATGCGCTGGCGGGCGAAACGCCGGATCTCGCCTTCGTACTCGTCAATCGGGTGACCCGTGAGGTACAGGCCCAAGGTGTCTTTCTCACCCTTGAGACGCTCCTTGAGGGTCAGCTCCTTGGCCTTGCGATGGTTGGCGTAGACATCGGCATCTTCTTCGACAAACAGCCCGCCAAACAGGTCGGCGTGACCGCTGTCATGGGTACGGGCGGTCTGTTCGGCGGCCTTGATCGCCTCTTCCATGGCGGTGAGCAGCACCGCTCGGTTGCGGTCGATATTGGCCTGGTAAGCCTTCGGCTCATCATGGAAATACGGGCCGAGCCGGTCGAGTGCACCGCTGCGGATCAAGCCATCGAGGGTACGTTTGTTGATGCGTTTGAGGTCAACCCGTGCACAAAAATCGAACAGGTCCTTGAACGGCCCATCCTGGCGCGCCTCGGTGATGGCTTCCACCGGGCCTTCGCCCACGCCCTTGATCGCGCCGAGGCCATAGATGATGCGGCCTTCGTCATTCACCGTGAACTTGAACTCCGAGGCGTTCACGTCCGGCGCGTCGAGGCGCAGCTTCATGGTGCGCACTTCCTCGATCAAGGTCACGACCTTGTCGGTGTTGTGCATATCCGCCGAGAGTACCGCCGCCATGAACGGCGCCGGGTAGTGGGCTTTCAGCCAGGCGGTCTGGTACGACACCAGGCCGTAGGCGGCGGAGTGGGATTTGTTGAAACCATAACCGGCGAACTTCTCCACCAGATCGAAGATGTTACCCGCCAGGTCGGCGTCGATATTGTTAGTTGCGCAGCCTTCAATGAAACCGCCACGCTGCTTGGCCATTTCCTCGGGCTTTTTCTTACCCATGGCGCGACGCAGCATGTCTGCACCACCAAGGGTGTAGCCCGCCATCACCTGGGCGATCTGCATCACCTGTTCCTGGTACAGGATGATGCCGTAGGTCGGCGCCAATACGGGCTTGAGGCCCTCGTACTGGTAGTCGGAGTGCGGGTACGCCAGTTCGGCGCGGCCGTGCTTACGGTTGATGAAGTCATCCACCATGCCCGATTGCAGCGGGCCCGGACGGAACAGGGCCACCAGTGCGATCAGGTCTTCCAGGCAGTCGGGCTTGAGCTTTTTGATCAGCTCCTTCATGCCCCGGGATTCAAGCTGGAACACCGCCGTGGTTTCGGCTTTTTGCAACAGGCTGTAGGTTGGTTTGTCATCCAGCGGGATAAACGCGATATCCAGCGGTTCTTCGCCAACCTTGGCACGGTCGCGATTGATGGTCTTGAGCGCCCAGTCGATGATGGTCAGGGTGCGCAGGCCGAGGAAGTCAAACTTCACCAGGCCGGCCGCCTCCACGTCATCTTTGTCGAACTGGGTAACCAGGCCGTCGCCTTCTTCATCGCAATAGATCGGCGAAAAGTCGGTCAGCTTGGTCGGCGCGATCACCACGCCACCGGCGTGCTTACCGACGTTACGCACCACGCCTTCAAGCTTGCGCGCCATGTCCCAGATTTCTGCGGCCTCTTCATCGACCTTGATGAAGTCGCGCAGGATCTCTTCCTGCTCGTAGGCTTTTTCCAGGGTCATGCCGACTTCGAACGGGATCATCTTCGACAGGCGATCCGCCAAACCGTAGGACTTGCCCTGCACCCGCGCCACGTCACGGATTACCGCCTTGGCGGCCATGGAACCGAAGGTGATGATCTGGCTTACCGCGTTGCGACCGTATTTCTCGGCTACGTACTCGATGACCCGGTCACGGCCGTCCATGCAGAAGTCGACGTCGAAGTCGGGCATGGATACCCGTTCCGGGTTCAGGAACCGTTCGAACAGCAGGTCATATTCCAACGGATCGAGGTCGGTAATCTTCTGCACATAGGCCACCAGCGAGCCAGCACCTGACCCCCGGCCCGGACCGACCGGCACGCCGTTGTTCTTGGCCCACTGGATAAAGTCCATCACGATCAGGAAGTAACCGGGGAACCCCATCTGGATGATGATATCCAGTTCGAAATTCAACCGGTCAACATAGACCTGGCGCTTGGCTTCGTAGTCTTCGGTGGTGTCCTTGGGCAGCAGGACGCTGAGGCGCTCTTCCAGGCCATCGAACGACACCTTGCGAAAGTATTCATCGATGGTCATGCCATCGGGAATCGGGAAGTTGGGCAGGAAGTGCTTGCCCAGCTTCACTTCAATGTTGCAGCGCTTGGCGATCTCGACGGAGTTTTCCAGGGCCTCGGGCAAATCGCTGAACAACTCCGCCATTTCTTCGGCGCTTTTGAGGTACTGCTCTTCGCTGTAGTTTTTCGAACGGCGCGGGTCATCCAGGGCCCGGCCTTCGCCGATGCACACGCGGGTTTCGTGGGCTTCGAAATCTTCTTTCTTGATAAAGCGCACATCGTTGGTCGCCACCAGCGGCGCGCCCAACTTGTCGGCCAGAGCCACAGCGGCGTGCAGGTGCTCTTCATCATTGGGGCGGTTGGTACGCTGCACTTCCAGGTAGAAGCGGTCCGGAAAAACCTGCATCCATTCGCGGGCCAGCACTTCGGCTTCCTGGGGATTACCGCCCAGCAGCGCGATACCGATTTCACCCTCCTTGGCCGCCGAAAGCATGATCACGCCTTCGCTGGCTTCGGCGACCCACTCGCGCTCGATGATGATCGAGCCGTTGCGCTGGCCGTCGATAAAACCACGGGAAATCAGTTCGGTGAGGTTGCGATACCCCACCCCATTCATCGCCAGCAGGCTGATGCGGCTAAGGGGGTTATCCGGGTCTTTGTTGGACAGCCACAGGTCAACACCGCAGATCGGCTTGATGCCGGCGCCCATGGCATTTTTGTAGAATTTGACCAGGGAGCACATGTTGTTCTGATCGGTAACCGCCACCGCAGGCATGTTCATGCCCACCAGGGTTTTGACCAGTGGTTTGATCCGTACCAGGCCGTCGACCAGGGAATATTCAGTGTGCAGGCGCAGGTGAACGAATGAAGCCGGCATAGTGATCCTGTCTTGATACATGAAAACAACAAGGCCCGGATTGTACCGGGCCTTGGTAAAAACATCAGCCTTGCCGCTAAACCTCGATCAGGCTCTCACGCGCCTCATAAGCCTGGCGCACCGGGGCAAAGGAGCGACGATGGATGGGCGTTGGGCCAAGACGGGCCAGGGCTTCCAGATGAACGGGCGTCGGGTAGCCTTTATGACCGCCCATGCCATAGCCGGGGTAGATCAGCTCGAACGCAGCCATTTCGCGGTCACGGCTAACCTTGGCCAGGATGGATGCCGCGGCAATGGCCGGCACCTTGCTATCGCCCTGGACCACAGCTTCAGCGCGCATGGCCAGCTTCGGGCAACGGTTACCGTCGATCATCGCCAATTTCGGGGTGATATGCAGGCCTTCCACCGCACGCTGCATGGCCAGCATGGTAGCGTGTAAAATGTTCAATTCGTCGATTTCTTCTACTTCTGCCCGGGCAATATGCCAGCTCAGGGCTTTCTCACAGATCTCGTCGAAGAGTTTTTCACGACGGGCCTCGGTGAGCTTTTTCGAATCGTTGAGCCCCAGGATCGGGCGGTTCGGATCAAGGATCACCGCTGCCGTGACGACTGCGCCGCACAGCGGACCGCGTCCAACTTCGTCAACGCCGGCCACAAGCTCATGGGCTTGGGCAACCAGGCTGAAATCCAGGCCCATTTGCGTGATCATAAAGCTCCCTGTTTTTGGCCGATCAAGGTCAATACGGCGTCGGCCGCCTGGTTCGAGGCATCACGTCGCAGGGTGCGGTGAATGTCGTCGAAACCGCGGGTCTGCTCTTCGCCGCCGTCGATCAAGGGTAGTAGAGTTTGCGCGAGCGCTTCGGGCGTTGCATTGTCCTGCAATAACTCCGGCACCAGCAGACGCTGGGCCAGCAAGTTGGGCAGGGAGATGTAGGGGCTCTTGACCATGCGCTTGAGGATCCAGAAGGTCAGCGGCGCCAGGCGATAGGCCACGACCATGGGGCGCTTGTACAGCAAGGCCTCCAGGGTGGCAGTACCCGACGCGATCAGCACGGCATCGCAGGCTGCAAGGGCCAGGTGGGACTGGCCGTCGAGCAGGGTCAGCGGCAGGTCGCGGCCTTCCAGCAAGGTTTCGATCTGCGCGCGACGTTGCGGGCTGACGCATGGCAATACAAAACGAACGCCCGGTTTTTGCGCTTGCAGACGTTCGGCGGCGTCAAAAAACAGCGCACCCAAGCGCCCGACTTCACCGCCACGACTGCCCGGCATCAACGCTACCAATGGGCCATCAGGCAAGCCCAATTCAGCACGCGCCGCAGCACGGTCAGCGTGCAGGGGGATGGCATCGGCCAGGGTATGACCGACAAACCGCACCGGCACGCCCTGCTCTTCGTAGAACCGCGCCTCGAATGGCAACAGGGTCAACATCAAGTCGCAGCCTTCGCGAATCTTCAACACACGCTTCTGTCGCCACGCCCACACGGACGGGCTGACGTAGTGCACGGTCTTGATTCCGGCCTGACGCAGCTTGAGTTCGATATTGAGGGTGAAATCCGGCGCATCGATACCGATAAACACATCGGGCTTTTCTTCAATGAGCGTCTTGATCAGCAGTTTGCGACGAGCGAGAAGCTCGCGCAGGCGTCCCAATACCTCCACCAGGCCCATGACCGACAGACGCTCCATGGGAAAATAGGAGGCAAGACCTTCGGCCTGCATCAAGGGGCCACCCACCCCGACAAATTCCACCGCGGGATGCTGGGCCTTGAGGGCACGCATCAGGCCTGCACCGAGGATATCGCCGGAAGCTTCACCGGCCACTAGCGCAATACGCAGGTTCGCCATGATCAGCGGGTGATGCCGCGAGTCGACGCCTGGATCGAGTCACGGAACACCGCGACTTCCGGGAACAGCGTAGCCGGCTCGGTCAGTTCGGTCAGGGCCTGCTCAACCGTCAATCCTTGGCGGTAAACGGTCTTGTAGGCGCGGCGCAGGGCGTGGATCGCATCCTCGCTGAAACCCCGGCGGCGCATGCCTTCGAAGTTCATGCTACGGGCTTCGGCAGGATTGCCGAACACCGTAACGAATGCCGGGACATCCTTGCCGATGGCAGTGCCCATGCCGGAAAAGCTGTGGGCGCCGATATGGCAATACTGATGCACAAGGGTGAATCCCGACAGGATCGCCCAGTCGTCAACGTGCACGTGGCCTGCCAACGCGGTGTTATTGACCAGGATGCAATGGTTGCCGATCACGCTGTCATGACCGATATGCGCATAGGCCATGACCAGGTTGTGATCACCCAAGGTGGTTTCGGCACGATCCTGTACAGTCCCGCGGTGAATGGTGACGCCTTCACGGATGATGTTGTGGTCACCGATTACCAGGCGTGTTTCTTCGCCCTTGTACTTCATGTCCGGGGTGTCTTCGCCTACCGAGGAAAACTGGTAGATACGATTGTGTTTGCCAATGCGGGTCGGACCCTTGAGGATCACGTGTGGCCCGATGACAGTCCCCTCGCCGATTTCCACACCTGCGCCGACGATCGACCAAGGGCCGACCTCAACGTCGGCGGCCAGTACGGCCGACGGATCGATGATTGCGCGAGGGTCAATCAAACTCATAGTTTGCGTTCCGCACAGATGATCTCGGCAGAGCACACTGGCTTGCCATCTACCGAGGCCTGGCATTCGAACTTCCAGATCTGGCGCTTGCAGCTGATGAACTTGGCTTCCAGGATCAACTGGTCACCCGGAGTGACCGGGCTGCGAAAACGCAGTTTGTCGGAACCCACGAAATAGTAAAGCGTACCGTCGGCAGGCTTGAGGTCGAGCATTTTAAAACCAAGGATACCGGCAGCCTGGGCCATCGCTTCGATGATCAGCACACCCGGCATGATTGGATGCGCAGGAAAGTGACCGTTGAAGAATGGTTCGTTGATGCTGACATTCTTGTAGGCACGAATGCGCTTTTCCTCGACGTTGAGGTCCACTACACGATCCACCAGCAGGAACGGGTAACGGTGAGGCAGGTATTCGCGAATCTCGTTGATGTCCATCATTTCGGGGGGAAGCCTGTAATAAAGATTGGGGGCGGGCGGACTAAGCGCACGCCCCGCTAGCAAATCAAGGGAGCAGTCTAGCGGCTGTGCACACTTGATATGGAAATGGTATCAGCCTTCTGATGAAGCATTACCGCCAGGGGTCACGTCCCCAACACGCTTTTCCAGCTGTTTGATGCGTCGTGCCATGTCGTCGATCTTTCTCAACCGCGCCGCACTCTTGCGCCATTCAGCCGCAGGTTGCATGGCGGTCCCGGAAGAATAGGCCCCAGGCTCGGTAATCGAGTGGGTCACCATGGTCATACCGGTGATGAAGACGTTGTCGCAAATGTCGATATGCCCGACCAGCCCGACACCACCGGCGAGCATGCAATGCTTGCCGATCCTGGTGCTGCCGGAGATGCCCACGCAGGCAGCCATGGCGGTGTGATCGCCAATCTGTACGTTGTGGGCGATCTGGATCTGGTTATCGAGCTTCACACCGTTACCGATCACGGTATCGGCCAGGGCCCCGCGATCAACAGCGGTGTTCACGCCGATCTCTACATCGTCGCCGATCAATACCCCGCCGACCTGGGCGATCTTGTGCCAGACACCCTTGGAGTTGGCAAAACCGAACCCTTCACCGCCGATCACCGCACCCGACTGAATGACTACACGCTGACCAATACGCACATCGTGGTAGAGAGTCACACGGGGAGCCAGCCAGCCACCGGAACCGATTTCACAGCGCGCACCGATAAAGCAGTGGGCGCCCACGGTCACGCCTGCACCGATACGCGCGTCACTCTCGATCACGGCAAACGCACCAATGCTGGCCGAAGGGTCAACCTGGGCATCCGGGGCGATCACGGCCGATGGATGAATACCGCCGGCCGCCTTGGGCTTTGGATCGAACAGGTGTGACGCCTTGGCGTACGACAGGTACGGGTCAGCCACCACCAGCGCATCCCCGATAAACCCTTCGGCGTCAGCGGCCTTCAGCAACACGGCTGCGGCCTGGCAATCGACGAGGTACTTACGGTATTGGGGATTTGCGAGGAAGCTCAACTGAGCTGGGCCAGCCTCCTGCAAGGTGGCTAGCCCAGTGATTTCTTTCTCCGGGGAGCCACGCAAGGTGGCTCCCAGGAACTCGGCCAACTCGCCGAGCCTGATAGTCGCGGTCATGGGTTACTTCAGCTGGTTCATGCGCTCGATCACCTGGCGGGTGATGTCGTATTGAGGCTTGACGTCAATCACGGCGCCGCGCTCGAACACCAGGTCGAAGGCACCCTTCTTGATAACTTCTTCCACGGCGCTGTCGAGCTTAGGTTTGAGCTGCTTGAGCATTTCACGGTCGGCCACAGCCTTGGCTTCGTTCAGCTCCTTGGACTGGAACTGGTAGTCACGGGCCTTTTGCTTGAATTCAAGCTCCAGACGCTCGCGCTCGCCTTGCTGCATCTTGTCGCCACCGGCTACCAGGCGATCCTGGATGCCCTTGGCGCTGCTTTCCAACGTCTTGAGCTTGGTCAGTTGCGGACCGAACTTCTTCTCGGCATCCACCGCGTACTTCTTGGCCGCGTCGGATTCCAGCAGGGCCATCTGATAGTTCAGCACGGCGATTTTCATTTCGGCGAAGGCCGGGGTGGTTACCAGCACAGTGGCCAGCAGGACCAATTGAGTCAACTTACGCACGATGTACTCCTACAGAATCCGTTGTCGTTATCTTAGGTCAGACGCTTAGAACGTCTGGCCGAGGGAGAATTGGAAAATCTGGGTTTCAGCGTTATCCGGTTTCTTGATCGGCATGGCCAGAGCAAAGCTCAACGGGCCCAGTGCCGTCACCCAGGTCACACCCACGCCCACGGAGCTCGCCAGGTTGCTGAGGCTCACGTCGTTGCACTGGGTGTTGGACTTCAGACCGCTTGGGTTCTTGATCTGCTCGCACTTGGAGTCGAACACGTTACCCACGTCCCAGAAGACCGAGGTGCGCAGGGAACGCTGGTCCTTGACGAACGGCAGCGGGAACAGGATCTCGGCACCACCCTGGATCAGCACGTTACCACCGAATGGCAGCGGGTCGTTGTCGTCGTCACGTCGAGTTCCGACGTTACCGGTGTCAGCAAAACCGCGGCTTGGGGTACCACGTGGGCCCAAGGTGCTGTCCTTGAAGCCACGTACCGAGTTGAAACCACCCGCATAGTAGTTTTCATAGAACGGCAAGCCGTCAGTGGAACCATAACCGTCGCCATAACCCAGCTCAGTGTGCAGGCGCATGGTGTAGTTGTCGCTCAACGGCTGGAACAGCTGGCCGCGGTAGTCGAGCTTGAAGAACGACAGGTCGCTGCCCGGCGTGGTGACTTCGGCAGTCAGGCTTTGGGAATGACCACGGGTTGCCAGCACACCTTTGTTCAGGGTCGACTCGGACCAGCCGGCAGACGCCTTGAAGTTCAGGAACTTGTCACCTTCACGACGGGTGAAGTCAAAGATCTCATCCACGGTGTACACACCGGTCTTGATCTCATCCTGTTGCGCAGTGATGCCAAAGGTCAGGCGCGAGGTCTCGCTGATCGGGTAACCGATGTTGGCACCCACACCCAAACTGTCGATCGCATAGCTTGCAACGTCAACGTCGAGGTCTTTGTAGTCGGTGGTGCGGTAGAAGGCGTTGTAGCCCAGGCTCACACCGTCAGCCGTCCAGTAGGGGTCGACATAACCGAAGTTATAGCGGCTCTGGTATTCGCTGCGGGTCAGGCCGATGGACACCTTGTTACCGGTACCGAGGAAGTTGTTCTGGGTGATCGAGCCACCGAGAATCAGGCCGGCACTCTGTGCGAAACCGACGCTGGCGGTGATCGAACCCGAGGCTTGTTCTTCAACGGCGTAGTTCACGTCAACCTGGTCATCCACACCCGGTACGGCCGGGGTTTCGACGTTGACTTCCTTGAAGAAGCCCAGGCGCTCGAGACGGGTCTTGGACTGGTCGATCAGGTAGGTCGAAGCCCAGCCACCTTCCATCTGGCGCATTTCACGACGCAGCACTTCATCGGCAGACTTGGTGTTGCCACGGAAGTTGATGCGGTTGACGTAGGCACGCTTGCCCGGGTCGACGACGAAGGTGATGTCCACGGTGTGGTCTTCATCATTCGGGGTCGGCACGCCGTTGACGTTGGCGAAGGTATAGCCTTCGTTACCCAGGCGACGGGTGATCAGTTCGGAGGTGGTGGTCATCAGCTTGCGCGAGAACACTTGGTCCTTCTGCACCAGCAGCAGGGACTTGACCTGGTCTTCTGGGACTTTCAGGTCGCCGCTGAGCTTGACGTCACGAACCTTGTACTTCTCGCCTTCGTTGACGTTGACGGTGATATAGACGTGCTTCTTGTCCGGGGTGATGGACACCTGGGTCGAAGCGATGTCCATGTTGATGTAGCCGCGGTCCAGGTAGTAGGAGCGCAGGCGCTCGAGGTCACCGGAGAGTTTTTCACGGGCGTACTTGTCATCGTTCTTGAAGAACGACAGCCAGTTGGTGGTCTTGAGCTCGAACAGGTCGACCAGGTCGTCATCAGCGAACTTGGTGTTGCCCACCACGTTGATGTGCTGGATGGCCGCCACGGTGCCTTCGTTGATATTGACCTTCAGGCCTACACGGTTACGAGGCTGCGGGATCACTTCGGTTTCCACGGTCGCGGAGTAGCGGCCCTGGGCAACGTACTGGCGTTGCAGTTCGTTACGCACACCCTCAAGGGTAGCGCGCTGGAAGATCTCGCCCTCGGCCAGGCCGGATTGCTTGAGACCCTTCATCAGGTCTTCAGTGGAGATGGCCTTGTTACCCTCGATCGCGATACTGGCGACGGAAGGTCGCTCGACGACCGTGATAACCAGGACGTTACCTTCGCGACCCAGTTGGATATCTTGAAAGAACCCGGTTTTGAACAGCGCACGAGTGGATTCCACCAGGCGACGATCATCCGCCTGTTCCCCGACGTTCAACGGCAAGGCACCAAAGACGCTACCGGCGGAAACCCGCTGGAGGCCGTTGACACGAATATCGGAGATAGTGAAGGACTCGGCGTGAACTTCGGCGATCATCAATACGGTGAGAACCGCAGTTAGCAGCAGACGTTTCATGAAGTCCTTTCTTATTCCAACTGGCAATAAACAAACTGCCGCAAAATGCGGCAGATTCGCAATTCAGCGAAGCGTTACAGTCGTCCCAGATCGTTGACCAGAGCTAACAACATCACCCCGACCACCAAACTGATACCGATCTGTATCCCCCAACCCTGCACCCGATCCGACAAGGGGCGACCACGCACCCACTCGACCAGATAAAACAGCAGATGCCCCCCATCCAACACTGGAATGGGCAACAAATTCAGAACCCCAAGGCTAATACTCAGATAAGCCAGGAAATTCAGGAAATCCGCGACACCCGACTGGGCAGAAGCGCCCGCCACTTTAGCAATGGTTATCGGTCCACTCAAGTTTTTTACCGAGAGCTCACCGAACAACATTTTCTTGAGGGATTCGAGGGTCAGCACGCTCATGGTCCAGGTGCGTTTCGCGCCCTCGCCAATTGCCGCCAAAGGCCCGAAGCTGACCTCTCGCACCATCGACGGCGGCCACTCGACAGCCTTGACCCCGGCACCCAGGTAACCCCCGGCTGCCTTGGCTTCTCCCCGAACCGACAAGGTTACCGGGACGTCAATTTGAGCACCCTCGCGCTCAACTTTCAGCACAATCTTGGTATCAGGCCGTACACGCACCAGGTCGACCACTTGCTGCCAGTCACCCAGCGCCTGGCCATCAAGGGCCAGCAGGCGATCGCCGGCTTTCAGGCCAGCTGCCTGGGCCGGGCCTTTCGGATCCAGCTCAGCCAGCACCGGCGGCAACGCCGGACGCCAAGGGCGAATCCCCAGGGATTTGATCGGATCGGGCTCGTCGGCCCCCTTGAGCCAATGATCCAGCGCCAATGCCCGCGGGGTTTCGGCGCTGGAATCCTGGTCACGCACCACCACATTGACGGTGCCGCTTTCACCCAGGCGACGCACCAACTGCAAATTGACCGCGCCCCAACCCGTGGTGGGCTCGCCATCAATGGAAACAATTTCCTGCCCAGCGATCAGGCCGGCCTTGGCCGCAATGCTGTCCGCCTCGACCGCGCCGATGACCGGACGCACTTGCTGGCTGCCCATCATGGCCAGGATCCAGAAGAACACTATAGCCAACAGGAAGTTGGCGATCGGCCCCGCTGCAACAATTGCGATACGCTGACGAACGGTCTTACGATTGAACGATTGGTCCAATTGATCGGCGGGCACTTCGCCTTCGCGCTCATCGAGCATCTTGACGTAGCCACCCAGCGGGATAGCGGCGATCACAAACTCGGTGCCACGACGATCATGCCAGCGCAACAAAGGCATGCCGAAACCGACGGAAAAGCGCAATACCTTGACGCCGCAACGACGCGCCACCCAGAAGTGGCCGAATTCGTGGAAGGTAACCAGCACACCCAGAGCAACCAGGGTGCCGACAATCATGTAGAGCGCACTCATCTAATTTCTCCGCATTTCAATCCAATGCCTGAAGGCTCGAACCCACCCACAGCCTAACGCGTATTGCGACCCAGCCATTGTCGGGCCAGGGCTCGCGCCTTGGTATCCGCCTCGAACACGGCCCCCAGGTCATTCACCGCCTCGACAGGCTCAAGGCTCAGGACGTCCTCGATGATACTCGCGATCTGTGGAAAGCGGATGCGCCGTTCGAGAAACGCCGCCACGGCCACTTCATTGGCCGCATTCAGCATCGCTGGCGCGGTGCCACCCGCCTCGGCCGCCTGCCGCGCCAGGCGCAGGCAGGGAAAGCGCTGCTCGTCCGGCGCTTCGAAGTCCAGGCGCGCAACCGCAAACAGATCCAATGGCGCTACGCCGGAATCAATGCGCTGTGGCCAGGCGAGGGCGTTGGCGATCGGTGTACGCATATCAGGATTACCCAACTGCGCCAACACCGAACCGTCTACGTAATCGACCAGGGAATGGATCACGCTTTGCGGGTGAATCACCACTTCGACCTGGTCAGGCCGCGCATCGAACAACCAGCACGCCTCGATCAGCTCCAGGCCCTTGTTCATCATGCTCGCCGAATCCACGGAGATTTTGCGCCCCATGGACCAGTTCGGGTGAGCGCAGGCCTGATCGGGAGACACATGCTCCAACTCGGCCAACGGAGTCTGCCGGAATGGACCACCAGACGCCGTCAGTAGAATCCGGCGCACGCCGACCTGGCTCAAGCCACGGGCAAAATCCCCTGGCATGCATTGGAAAATTGCATTGTGCTCGCTGTCCAGTGGCAGCAGCACCGCACCGCTCTTGCGCACCGCCTGCATAAAGAGCGCGCCGGACATGACCAGGGCTTCTTTATTGGCCAGCAGAATCTTCTTGCCGGCATCGACTGCAGCGAGGGTCGGGCGCAAACCCGCCGCGCCGACAATCGCCGCCACAACGGTATCCACCTGCGTATCGGCCGACACTTGGCACAGTCCCGCCTCACCCACCAGGACTTGCGTGGCCAGCCCGGCGGTCCGCAGGTCATCCTGCAGACTCCGGGCTGCCGCGGCCTCGGGCACTACGGCAAAGCGCGGCGCATGGCGCACACACAAGGCCAGCAACTCGCTCAAGCGCGTGAAGCCGGTCAGGGCGAAAACCTGATAGCGATCAGGATGACGTGCAATGACGTCCAGGGTACTCAGCCCGACCGAGCCGGTCGCCCCCAGCACGGTGACCTGTTGCAGGCGGCTCACGAAGCGATCATCCACAGCAGCACGGCGAAGATCGGCAGCGCGGCAGTCAGACTGTCGATACGATCCAGCACACCACCATGCCCTGGCAGCAGGTTACTGCTGTCCTTGACCCCGGCCTGGCGCTTGAACATGCTTTCAGTGAGATCACCCACCACCGAGATGAACACGACGATAGCCGTGCCCAGCAAGGCCAGGAAAATCTCCTTCACCGACCAGCCGCGTACCACACCGACTACCAGCGTGATCAGCAGCGTCAATCCCAAGCCGCCGTATACGCCTTCCCAGCTTTTGCCGGGGCTGACGGCCGGAGCCAACTTGCGCTTGCCGAAGGCACGGCCGGAGAAGTAAGCGCCAATATCTGCGCCCCACACCAGCACCATCACCGCCAGGATCAATTCGTTACCGAGGGGGTAGCGCTTGATTTCCACCAGCCCTTGCCAGGCCGGCAGCAGGATCAGCAGGCCAATCACCAGCTTGCAGGCCACGCTCGACCACTGGCCACTGGTGCGCGGGTAAGTCAGCACCAGGAATGTCGCCAACGCCCACCACAGCACTGCCGCACCCAGCACCCAAGGCGCAATGTCCGGCAGGATGTACATCAGGAACAACAGCACTGCGACCACTGCCGCATACGCCATACGCGGCAATTGGCTGCTGAAACCCGCCAGGCGCGCCCACTCCCAGGCTCCCAGCGTCACGACCAGGCCGATAAACAGCGCAAAGCCGGAACCTTCAAGCAGGAAAAAACCACACAAGGCAATCGGCAGCAGGATCAGCGCCGTGATGATTCGTTGTTTTAACATTTAAACCCGGGCTCCAGCTTCGATCTGCTCGCTCGTTTTACCGAAGCGACGCTGACGGGAAGCGAAATCAGCCAGCGCATTGCGCATGGCATCGTGTTTGAAGTCCGGCCAGAACAGGTCGGAGAAGTACAACTCGGTGTATGCCATCTGCCACAGCAGGAAATTGCTGATGCGATGCTCGCCACCGGTACGAATGCACAAGTCCGGCAACGGCAGGTCGCCAGTCACCAGGCAGGTTTGCAACAGTTCAGGCGTGATGTCGTCGGGTCGCAGGTGGCCGGCCTGCACTTCGCGGGCCAGCCGCTGCGCGGCCTGGGCGATATCCCACTGGCCACCGTAGTTGGCTGCGATCTGCAGCACAAAGCGGTTACTGCCTGCGGTAATGGCCTCGGCTTCGCGCATGGCGGTTTGCAGTTCCGGGCGGAACCGCGAGCGATCACCAATGATGCGCAGACTGATGTTGTTGTCATTGAGGCGCTTGGCCTCACGACGCAACGCCTTGAAGAACAGGTCCATCAAGGCACTGACTTCATCGGCGGGCCGCTGCCAGTTCTCACTGGAGAAGGCGAACAAGGTCAACACTTCGACCTTGGCCTCAGCGCACACCTCAATCACCGCCCTTACCGCGTCAACACCCGCTTTATGCCCGGCGACACCCGGCATAAAGCGTTTTTTCGCCCAGCGATTATTCCCATCCATGATGATCGCGACATGGCGCGGCACCACGGAGGGCACAGTCTGCTTGGTCTTTTCCATGAAGGCGTCCTGACCCCTTATACGGCCATCAGGTCCTTTTCTTTTTCTTCGGTCGCCTTGGTGATCTGCGCTTCGGCGTCCTTGGTCAGCTTGTCGATATCAGCGACGGCACGACGCTCTTCGTCTTCGCTGATTTCCTTGTCCTTGACCAGCTTCTTCAGGTCGCCCAATGCGTCACGGCGGATGTTGCGCACGGCAACGCGCGCATCTTCAGCGGCACTGCGTGCCTGCTTGGTGAAGCCTTTACGGGTTTCTTCAGTCAGGGCAGGCATGGAGATCAGCAGCAACTCGCCCAGGTTGGTCGGGTTGAGGTTCAGGCCGGCGCTCTGGATCGCTTTGTCCACAGCAGCAAGCATGTTGCGCTCGAAGGCCACGACTTGCAGGGTGCGCGAGTCCTTTACGGTGACGTTGGCTACGCTGCTCAGAGGAGTGTCAGCGCCGTAGTAAGGCACCATCACGCTGCCCAGGATGCTCGGGTGCGCCTTGCCGGTACGGATCTGGCCAAATGCGTGGCTCAGGGATTCCAGGGATTTTTGCATACGCGCCTGGGCGTCTTTCTTGATTTCATTGATCATTGTTGGCCTTCCTCGATCAGAGTCCCTTCTGCGCCGCCGTGTACGATGTTCAGCAGGGCGCCGGGCTTGTTCATGTTAAATACGCGCAACGGCATCTTGTGGTCGCGGCACAGACAGATAGCCGTCAGGTCCATCACACCCAGCTTGCGATCCAGCACTTCATCGTAGGTCAGATGATCGAACTTCTCGGCATGCGGGTCTTTGAATGGGTCTGCAGTGTATACACCATCCACCTTGGTCGCCTTCAGCACCACGTCAGCATCGATTTCGATAGCGCGCAGGCATGCGGCCGAGTCGGTGGTGAAGAATGGGTTACCAGTGCCGGCAGCAAAAATCACCACTTCCTTGGCGTTCAGGTGGCGCATGGCTTTGCGGCGATCATAGTGATCGGTCACGCCAACCATGGAAATAGCCGACATCACGATGGCCGAGATGTTGGCGCGCTCCAGGGCGTCGCGCATGGCCAGGGCATTCATCACAGTGGCCAGCATGCCCATGTGATCGCCGGTGACACGGTCCATGCCTGCCGCACTCAGTGCCGCACCGCGGAACAGGTTGCCACCGCCAATCACCAGGCCGACCTGCACGCCGATACCGACCAGTTGGCCGACTTCCAGCGCCATGCGATCAAGCACCTTGGGGTCGATCCCGAACTCTTCCGAGCCCATCAGGGCCTCGCCGCTGAGCTTGAGTAGAATGCGTTTATAGCGAGCCTGATAACCACTGCCCTGCTGAGCCATTGCGAATCTCTCCTGCGGCGTATTTTTTAAAAAATTCTTGGCGAGCCGTTTACGGCTTGCGTTCACTCTAGCTGGACGCTATCACAGCGCCATCGGAACACGGCTTTGTAAGCCAGTTCCGAGAGGAAACCAAATAAAATTGGCCTTCCCATTTGAAAAGAGGCTGCGCGCGTGAGCGGGCAGCCTCTTTCGGCGACAGTCTGGAACTGTCTTATTGCTTGGCGGCAGCCAGCTGGGCAGCAACTTCTTCAGCGAAGTTGTCGACCGGCTTATCGATGCCTTCGCCTACTTTGAAGTAAGTGAAGGAAACGATTTCAGCACCGGCTTTCTTGGCCAGTTCGCCCACCTTGATTTCAGGGTTCTTCACGAACGCCTGCTCAACCAGGCTTGCTTCAGCCAGGAACTTGCTGATACGGCCTTTGATCATGTTTTCAACGATGTTCTCTGGCTTGCCGGCGATCTTGTCGGCGTTGAGGCTCAGGAACACAGCTTTTTCACGTTCGATTGCGTCGGCAGACACTTCCGAAGGCAGCAGGAACTCAGGGTTGCTTGCAGCAACGTGCATGGCGATGTCTTTGGCCAGCTCAACATCGCCGCCTTTCAGAACAACCGCTACACCGATTTTGTTGCCGTGCAGGTAGCCACCGACAACATCACCTTCAACGCGAACCAGGCGACGGATGTTGACGTTCTCGCCAACCTTGCCGACCAGTACCAGGCGATCAGCTTCTTGAGCTTCGATCAGAGGCTCAACGGTGGTCAGCTTGTCAGCGAAGGCCTTCTCAACGCTGGCAGCAACGAATGCCTTGAAGTCATCCTGCAGGGCCAGGAAGTCGGTCTGCGAGTTCACTTCCAGCAGAACGGCGGATTTACCGTCTTCCTTCAGGGCGATGGCGCCTTCAGCAGCGACGTTGCCTGCTTTCTTGGCAGCCTTGATGGCGCCGGAAGCACGCATGTCATCAATGGCTTTTTCGATGTCGCCGCCGGCCTTGGTCAAGGCCTTTTTGCAATCCATCATGCCTTCGCCGGTACGCTCACGCAGTTCTTTAACCAACGCTGCAGTAATCTCTGCCATTTCAAAATCCTCTTGGATAGGTTTTCAACCATTCCACCCGATCAAACGGGCGATCAATTCTTCCCGAATCTCCGTTGTAGGCCGCTGCACGTTACAAATAATGTAGCTGCGCTGCCGACAAATGGTTTTCGAGGTGGCAAAAAGGGGGCCAAGCCCCCTTTTTGCTTACTGAGTCAACGCCAGGGCGTCAGTTACTCAGCGGCAGCTACCGGAGCTTCTTCAACGAACTGCTCGGTACCACCAGCAACGTGGTTGCGGCCACGGATTACAGCGTCAGCCATCGAACCCATGTACAGCTGGATAGCGCGGATTGCGTCATCGTTGCCTGGGATGATGTAGTCAACGCCTTCCGGGCTGCTGTTGGTATCGACTACGCCGATAACCGGGATGCCCAGCTTGTTGGCTTCGGTGATCGCGATGCGCTCGTGATCAACGTCGATAACGAACAGTGCGTCAGGCAGACCGCCCATGTCCTTGATACCACCCAGGGAACGATCGAGCTTTTCCAGGTCACGAGTGCGCATCAGCGCTTCTTTCTTGGTCAGCTTGGCGAAAGTACCGTCTTCGGCTTGCACTTCAAGGTCACGCAGACGCTTGATGGAAGCACGGATGGTTTTGAAGTTGGTCAGCATACCGCCCAACCAGCGGTGATCGACGTACGGCGAACCGCAACGTGCTGCTTCTTCAGCAACGATCTTGCCAGCGGAACGCTTGGTGCCGACGAACAGGATCTTGTTTTTGCCCTGGGCCAGGCGCTCTACGAAAGTCAGCGCTTCGTTGAACATTGGCAGGGTTTTTTCAAGGTTGATAATGTGGATCTTGTTACGCGCGCCGAAAATGTACTTACCCATTTTCGGGTTCCAGTAACGGGTCTGGTGACCGAAGTGCACACCGGCCTTCAGCATATCGCGCATGTTGACTTGGGACATGATAGTTCCTTAATAAGTCGGGTTTGGCCTCCACGTATCCCAATGACCAACCAGCGGCTTCAAGGCCTCCGGCACCCAGGTCATCGTGTCGACACGTGTGTGGATTTAAGCTTTGCGGGGTATCCCCGGAAAGCGGCGCATTTTATACCACAGCATCGACAAAAACGAAACCCGCAATCACATTTGCCCCCCGCGACCTTTACCCAACCCCTTGAATAGAGCCAACCTGCCGCCACCTTATAGAGAGAAGCGATCACCAGACGCTCATGATTTGACACCATCGTCTGTTAGAATCGCGTTTTTTGGGACTTGCGCGAATACTTCAACCCTTTGTCGCGCCCCCGTGAACCGTATTGATTTCAGCGCGTCGCGCTAGAGAGAGCCTGTATGACCGTTACCTTGAAAACCGCCGAAGACATCGCAGGCATGCGCGTTGCCGGCAAACTGGCTGCCGACGTGCTGGAAATGATTGCCGAACACGTCAAGCCCGGTGTCACTACCGAAGCGCTGGACCGTATCTGCCACGACTATATAGTCAACGTGCAAAAGGCCATCCCTGCCCCGCTGAACTACAAAGGCTTCCCCAAGTCGATCTGCACCTCGATCAACCACGTGGTCTGCCATGGGATTCCCGGTGACAAGCCGCTGAAGGATGGCGATACCCTGAACATCGACGTCACCGTGATCAAGGATGGCTACCACGGCGACACCAGCCGCATGTTCCACGTCGGCAACGTGCCGGTGTGGGCCGAGCGCCTGTCCCAGGTCACCCAGGAATGCATGTACAAGGCCATTGAGATCGTCAAGCCTGGCTGCCGCCTGGGTGACATCGGCGAAGTGATCCAGAAGCACGCGGAAAAGAACGGCTTCTCGGTCGTGCGCGAATTCTGCGGCCACGGTATCGGCAAGGTGTTCCACGAAGAACCGCAGATCCTGCACTACGGCAAGGCCGGCACCGGCATGGAACTCAAGGCCGGCATGACCTTCACCATCGAGCCGATGATCAACCAGGGCAAGGCCGATACCAAAGTGCTGGGCGACGGTTGGACCGCCATCACCAAGGACCGCAAGCTCTCGGCCCAGTGGGAACACACCCTGCTGGTCACCGACACCGGCTACGAGATCTTCACCCTGCGCGCCGACGACACAATCCCTCGCGTCTCTGCGTAAAAGGCTGTGCTGGTTTTCCCAGGCTGTGCTGTGACTGACTATTAGATAGAAAGGAAAGCCGATCGATGCCCCAGGTGGATCCCGAACTCTTCGACCGCGGCCAGTTCCAGGCCGAGCTGGCACTGAAGGCGAGCCCCATCGCCGCCTTCAAGAAAGCCATCCGCCAAGCCCGCGAAGTGCTCGACGCACGCTTTCGCAGCGGTCGGGACATCCGTCGCCTGATCGAGGATCGTGCCTGGTTCGTCGATAACATCCTGCAAAAAGCCTGGGAACAGTTCAGCTGGAGCGCAAACGCCGATATCGCCCTGGTGGCGGTCGGCGGCTACGGTCGCGGCGAGCTGCACCCCTACTCCGACATCGACCTGCTCATCCTGCTGGACAGCGCCGACCACGAGATCTTTCGCGATTCCATCGAGCGTTTTCTGACATTGCTGTGGGATATTGGACTGGAGGTCGGCCAGAGCGTGCGCTCGGTGGCCGAATGCGCCGAAGAAGCCCGCGCCGACCTGACGGTGATCACCAACCTGATGGAAAGCCGCACCATCGCCGGCCCCGAGCGCCTGCGCCAACGTATGCTTGAGGTCACCAGCACTGCACACATGTGGCCGAGCAAGGATTTCTTCCTGGCCAAGCGCGCCGAACAGAAGGCGCGGCATCACAAGTACAACGACACCGAATACAACCTGGAACCCAACGTCAAAGGCTCCCCGGGTGGGCTGCGGGATATTCAGACGATTCTATGGGTGGCGCGCCGCCAATATGGCACGCTGAACTTGCGCGCCCTGGCCGGCGAAGGCTTCCTGGTGGAAAGCGAAAACACCCTGCTGGCCTCGTCCCAGGAGTTTCTGTGGAAGGTGCGCTACGCCCTGCACATGCTCGCCGGGCGCTCCGAAGACCGCCTGCTGTTCGATCACCAGCGCTCCATTGCCACCCTGCTGGGCTTTGAAGGCGAAGACGCGAAGACCAGCATCGAAAGTTTCATGCAGCAGTATTACCGTGTGGTCATGAGCATCGCCCAGCTCAGTGATCTGATCATCCAGCACTTCGAAGAGGTGATCCTGGCCCCCGAAGACGAAGCGCCGCCACAGCCGATCAATGCGCGCTTCCAGCTGCACGATGGCTATATCGAAGCACGCAACGACAACGTGTTCCGCCGCACCCCGTTCGCCATGCTGGAAATCTTCGTGCTGATGGCCCAGCAGCCGGAAATCAAAGGCGTGCGCGCCGACACCATTCGCCTGCTGCGGGAAAACCGCCACCTGATCGACGACGAATTTCGCAACGACATCCGCAACACCAGCCTGTTCATAGAGCTGTTCAAGTGCCGCATCGGCATCCACCGCAACCTGCGGCGCATGAACCGCTACGGCATCCTCGGGCGCTACCTGCCGGAGTTCGGCTTTATCGTCGGGCAGATGCAACATGATCTGTTCCACATCTATACCGTCGACGCCCACACCCTGAACCTCATCAAGCATCTGCGTAAGTTGCAGTACACCCAGGTGTCAGAGAAATTCCCGCTGGCCAGCAAGTTGATGGCCAAGCTGCCCAAGCCCGAGCTGATCTACCTGGCCGGCCTGTATCACGACATCGGTAAAGGCCGGCATGGCGACCACTCGGAAATTGGCGCAGTGGACGCCGAAGCCTTCTGCCAGCGTCACCAGTTGCCCCTGTGGGACAGCCGCCTGATTGTCTGGCTGGTGCAAAACCACCTGGTGATGTCGACCACAGCCCAGCGCAAGGACTTGTCCGACCCGCAGGTAATCCACGACTTCGCCGGAATCGTCGGTGATGAAACCCGCCTCGACTACCTGTATGTGCTCACGGTCTCCGACATCAACGCCACCAACCCCACGCTGTGGAACTCCTGGCGTGCCAGCCTGTTGCGCCAGCTCTACACCGAGACCAAGCGCGCCCTGCGCCGCGGCCTGGAGAACCCGGTGGATCGCGAAGAGCAGATCCGCCGCACCCAGAGCGCGGCCCTGGATATCCTGGTACGCGGTGGCAATGACCCGGACGACGTCGAGCAACTCTGGTCACAACTGGGTGACGATTATTTCCTGCGCCACACCGCCGGCGACGTGGCCTGGCACAGCGACGCGATCCTGCAGCAACCGGCCGATGGCGGCCCCCTGGTGCTGATCAAGGAAACCACCCAGCGAGAATTTGAAGGCGGCACGCAAATCTTCATCTATGCGCCGGACCAGCACGACTTTTTTGCCGTGACCGTGGCCGCCATGGACCAGCTCAACCTGAATATCCACGACGCCCGGGTCATCACCTCCAGCAGCCAGTTCACCCTCGACACCTACATCGTGCTCGACACCGACGGCGACTCGATTGGTGACAACCCGGTGCGGGTGAAAAAGATCCGCGAGGGCCTGACGGAAGCACTGCGCAACCCGGACGATTACCCGACCATCATCCAGCGCCGGGTGCCACGCCAGCTCAAGCATTTTGCCTTTGCGCCCCAGGTGACCATTTCCAACGATGCCCAGCGCCCGGTAACGGTGCTGGAGCTCAGCGCACCGGACCGCCCAGGCCTGCTGGCACGCATCGGCGGGATCTTCCTGGAGTTCGATCTGTCATTGCAGAACGCCAAGATTGCGACCCTCGGCGAGCGGGTGGAAGACGTGTTCTTTATTACCGATGCCGACAACCAGCCGCTGTCCGACCCGGAACTGTGTCGACGCTTGCAGGACGCCATCGTGCAGCAATTGAGCGTGACCCAGGAACCTGGCGTTGAGCTGACGCGCCTGACCATTTGAACACCCGGTTTATTGTGGGAGGGGGCTTGCTCCCGATAGCGGTGGGTCAGCAACAAAGAGATCAACTGGCAGGCCGCTATCGGGAGCAAGCCCCCTCCCACCTTTAGATCTGCTTTGTCCGGCACATCGCATTACAACTGAATTAAACGAGATCTTCGATGAACAACGCCCTTAACCAGTTGCAGCCCTACCCCTTCGAGAAATTGCGCGCTCTGCTCGGCAGTGTCACGCCAAACCCGGACAAACGCCCTATCGCGCTGTCTATCGGCGAGCCCAAGCACACGTCGCCAGCATTCGTTGCCGAGGCACTGAGCAACAATCTCGACCAGATGGCGGTGTACCCCACCACCTTGGGCATCCCGGCACTGCGCGAAGCCATCGGCGCCTGGTGCGAATGCCGCTTCAACGTGCCCAAGGGCTGGCTGGACCCGGCGCGTAACATCCTGCCGGTCAACGGCACCCGTGAAGCGCTGTTCGCCTTTACCCAGACCGTGGTCAACCGCGGCGACGATGCACTGGTGGTCAGCCCGAACCCGTTCTACCAAATCTACGAAGGCGCCGCGTTCCTGGCCGGGGCCAAGCCACACTACCTGCCTTGCCTGGATGCCAACGGCTTCAACCCGGACTTCGAGGCAGTTTCACCGGATATCTGGAAACGCTGCCAGATCCTGTTCCTGTGCTCGCCAGGCAATCCGACCGGCGCGCTGATCCCGGTGGGCACCCTGAAAAAACTCATCGCCCTGGCCGACGAACACGACTTCGTGATCGCCGCCGACGAGTGCTACAGCGAGCTGTACTTCGACGAACAAACCCCGCCGCCGGGCCTGCTCAGTGCCTGCGTCGAACTGGGCCGCCAGGACTTCAAGCGTTGCGTGGTGTTCCACAGTCTATCCAAGCGCTCCAACCTGCCAGGCCTGCGCTCGGGTTTCGTGGCCGGCGATGCCGACATCCTCAAGAGCTTCCTGCTGTACCGCACCTACCACGGCTGCGCGATGCCGGTGCAAACCCAACTGGCAAGCATTGCCGCCTGGCAGGACGAAGCCCACGTACAGGCCAACCGTGACCTGTATCGCGAGAAGTTCGACGCGGTGCTGGCGATCCTTAAACCAGTGCTGGATGTGCAGAGCCCGGACGGTGGTTTTTATTTGTGGCCGAACGTGAATGGCGACGATGCTGCTTTCTGCCGTGATTTGTTCGTAGAAGAACACGTGACCGTGGTGCCGGGCTCTTACCTGTCACGGGAAGTGGACGGTTTCAACCCTGGCTCGGGGCGTGTACGCATGGCGCTGGTTGCTCCGTTGGCAGAGTGCATGGAGGCGGCCGAGCGAATTCGCAACTTCATCCAGCGTCGCGCTTGAACCGCGTGCCGCCTCCATACTGTGGGGGCGGCTGCAACGGATGCGCCTTCAGCAAATACTCGTAAACCCAAGGTTCTAGACCACCAGCAGCATAGTTTCCTAGGCTTGACCACCCAAATGTTTTTGAGATCAGGTTCAGCCTGAAGTCAACAACCTAATATGCGTAAAAAAAAATAAACTATAAACGTTTGGCAAGCTTTCAAACCGAAAAAACTCTCTGATTAATAAATCAAACTTCCAAATAAACTTACTTCTATTTCGAACTTCTAACTTTTGCTCAAGCCACAGCATTAAAAATAACGAAAAACTCTGAAACATACTTTTCCGGAACTGTTCATATCCAATTCCCACTACTAAGTACGACTCGCCCTACACGTCGACGCTTAGTCAGGAAATTCATGAACATAACTGCCATTCCGCCCACGGCCGTCCTCCCGCCAACCCAGCTTGACGCCGATCAGCCACCCTCGCAAGACTCGACCGTCGAAGCCAGCACATCACCTTCAATCAGGAAAAAGCGGGGAATCGCCGACACTCGGTACTTATGGCCACAACACTCAACGGTGCGAATTTCATTGATTGGCATGAGCGACGAGGACAAGGACCTGACTAAAACAGCCATAAAAAAATGGCAGCCTTATATCAATTTAAAACTCGAATTCGTCGATACGGACGACGGCGATATCAGGATAGGTACTCAAAGAGCAAGCGGAGGGCAATCCCTGCGCGGCACGAATGCAAAAGACGCTCCCCCCGACCAACCAACGATGACCGTTCGTTACACCAATAACACCAGGGAGACATCCAGAGTCATACAACATGAGTTCGGTCACGCACTGGGCATAATTCACGAACACCAGCACCCAGCTAACCCTATACAATATAACGTGCCCGCCTTAGCTGAGATGTTTGGTGAACAGTTTGCGAATCAGGAATTCAGCAGTTACCAAAGAATCATGACGGCATTACTTCATGTTGGGCCAGACGAAATCAAGCTGACCCCTTATGACCCCAAGTCAATCATGCACTACCACGTAATAGATAATTTCGCGAGCGGCGGTGACGTCAAAGCGCCAAACTATGAACTTTCACCTGGCGATAAACATCTGGCAGAAACCCTTTACCCTCCCGAAACCCCAAGAACATTTTTGATTCAAAACGCTCGGACAGGGGGCACACAGGCTTTTGAATGGGATCCGGGCGCTGAGCAACCACCGGAATCATCGGAATTACCTGAGTCACAGGTTCCACCAGAATGAAACCCTTGCTGTATTCGGCGTAAAACAAGCGCCAGTCGAATGCTCATTTATTTGGCCAAACGCAGGCCCGCCTCACTTAAATCCAGCTCCGCCAACACCTCTCTCAACACGTCATCACCAATCTGGTGATGACGACTTAGGCTATATAATTCCAACCGCTGCGCACGCAGGGCCTTGAGCCGCAGTTTGCGCTCCAACTGATCCATCTGTTGCGCCAGCGCTTGGGCTTCGGCCGAGTCGTTGAAAACCTGCAATTGATGGCGGTACTCCGCCATCAGCCGCGCCTTGAGTTCGGTGGCCAATGCAGCTTGAGCCGCATCCGGCGTTTCGGCTTCGGCAGGCTCATCGGCCTCCAGGGCATGGATCGCGGCGACGGCGGTCTTTTTCCAAGCCTCACGCACCTCATTATGGCGCTTTTCATCCGGGCTCTTTTCGACGCCACGCAGTAACAACGGCAGCGCGATACAGGCAGCAACCAGCGACAACAAAATCACCCCGGCCGCAATGAAGATCAGCAGGTCACGCTCAGGGAAATTCTGCCCCGGTGCCAACAGCAGCGGCACCGACATGACACCGGCCAAGGTCACAGCCCCGCGGACACCACCGACGGTCAACAACCAGCAGGAACGGGCGGTCGGCACCAGGGTAAGCGCACTTTTCCCACGCAGCCTGCGAAGCAAGCCCGACAGGCGCCAGATGCTTTGCACCCAGATAAAACGTAATACCACCAGCACCAGGAAGATCGCCACCACATCCAGGCAGCGATACAACAGGGTGGGCCACAGCGTGGTTTCGTGACTCACCACCGCCTTGATGATGTCCGGCAATTGCAAGCCGAGCAGCAGGAAGATCAGGCCGTTGAAGGCGAATTCCAGCAACGACCAGACACTGCGATTGAGCAAGCGCGTACTGGTCTGGCGTGGCAGCAGGTCAAGCCAGCTCTGCATCATGCCCGCCGCTACCGCCGACAAAATGCCCGAAGCGCCCAGCCGCTCGGCCAACACGTAGGCAGCAAAGGGCAGCAACAGCATGAACACCACATGGGTCGCCGGGTCATCCCAGCCCCGCGCGATCATCCAGGCGCGCAGGCGGCCAACCAGCCAGCTCAACGCCACGCCGACCGCCAGGCCGCCCACGGCGACCAACACAAACGTCAGGCTCGCATCCGCCAGGGAAAACACCCCGGTCAACGCCGCTGCCAGGGCGAACTTGAAGGTGACCAGGCCCGACGCGTCGTTCATCAACGCCTCGCCCTGAAGCATATGCATCAGCGGCTTGGGTAAACGGTTCTGGGAAATGGCCGACACCGCCACGGCATCCGTTGGTGATAAAACTGCCGCCAAAGCGAAGGCCACAGGTAGCGGAATCGTCGGCAATATCCAGTGGATGAAGTAGCCGGCGCCGACCACGGTGAATAACACCAACCCTACCGCCAGCGTCAGGATCGGCCCGCGCAGACGCCACAATTCGCGCTTGGGCATGCGCCAGCCATCCGAAAACAGCAATGGTGGCAGAAACAGAAACAGGAACAGCTCCGGGTCCAGGGCCACATGCAGCCCCAGCGTTGGCCAGGCCAACAAGGCTCCGGCGGCAATCTGCACCAGCGGCAAGGGCAGAGGAATGACACGCCCGACAAGGCGCGAAACGCTGACCAGCATCAGCAGGATAAGAACGGTATAGGCGGTTTGCATAACGCGGGTTTCCCGGGCAATCGACTTGCAACGACACACGTGAGGCAACAACTGGCCGTTGAAGTGCCATATTACCCGGCTATGTTACCCGTTCATGCTACGCGCAGGCTTTTGCACAAAAGTCGCAGAGTGTTGACGAGCGGCGCCGAAACTTGCTGGTCATGGCATAATCCGTGACCTTTCATTTTCGTACGTCCAAAGGGGGGCAATTCCTTGACCGCTTCAAGCAAAACCTTGCACCTTTTCGGCATCAAAGCCTGGGATGCCGAATAAGAAACGCTCAAGGCCTTTAATATCAAGGCCTTGACCCTAAAAACACCCTCCAAAAATACCCACTTTTGCGACTCTTCTAAAACCAATAAACATTGGTCCAAACGGTTGCGTTTTGGGGAAGAAGCTCAAACGCGAAATCCCGCCCCGGCGTCCTGCCGACGAACACCACTCCCCAAACCTGCCACACCTCGATTACTGTACACACATACAGTATTTGAGATTCACGCTATGAACGTTGACATGGACACCGAAGACTGGCTCGGCTGCCCCACTCCACTGGAGATGTACAAGCACCAATGCTCAATCCTCGTGGACGAACTGGTCGAGACCGAGCGCATGCTGCGCAGAGCGCGGGCGAATATAGCCGGACTGGTGCAGATGAATGACCTGCTCATGACAGGAAAGGCCAAGGCTGAAACGGAACTCAGGATGACAATGGCAGACCTGAGCCGAGCGAACGTGCATACCTCAGAAATGAGCAAGGACATTATGGGCTTGAAGATGATCGCGAGTCAGAACGAGCAGTTGCGCGTTGAGAACCAGCGGCTTCTGCTTGAACTGGCTGCACTCAAGGAGCCACAGCCCTGACGTACGCCTGGCACGCACGCAAGGCGATTATGGCGTTGTCCCCGTCGTCGGTGATGCGGATAATTCGTTGCGCATGCGCTGGGTCAAGTTGGGCTCGATGGGCCGCATGAACCACGCCGACGGCGCCGGGGGTGGAAGGCATGTTGCAGCTACTGGCTGGATCCTCGATGAGGACTGACAGCCTGACATCAGCAGTAGCAAGCTGGTCGCGCAGGCGAGCCTGGTTGCGCTGGGCATCGGATAACTCCTTAGAGTGTTGTTGGTCCTGGCCTGCGAGCTGCTGCTCCAGGGCCAGGCGCTTGTCCTGCTCGGCCTGGGCCTGGGCGGAAGCCTTATTGCTGATCGCGGCCAGCTCCTTCTCAAACTGCCCGGCCTGCTCAGCCAGCTTTTTGCCCATTCGCCAATCCTGAACCTGCCACGCCCCGCCGAACCCGATGGCCAGCGCTAGCAGGATCGCGCCAAGGATCTGCCCGGGCGTCATCACGGCACGTCCTTAAAGAAGACGTGGTGACCGAGGCGCAGCGTCTGTGTGGCCTTCGCCGCCCAGGCCGGGGCCTTGGGCATTGTTGTTGCGTAGTAGTGCGTGGCGCCACCCGTTGGATCTGGTACCGCGCCATTCATCACCTGGTCAGCCGCACGCTGGGCCTGGGCGAACTGTGCAGCCGGGATCTGCTTGGCACCGTTCAGGTAGGCGTAGTTCGGGTCGTTCGTGTTCCAGCAGCTGAACTGCCACGGTTTCAGGCACACACCGGCGTAGCCCTCCCCCCACCAGGATTTTGCCTTGCCATCGAACACGCGGTTGCGGATGGTCCAGGCCACGGCGATCTGGCCGTCCAGTCCCTCGCCGCGGGCTTCGCCCCACAGCGTGCGCGCCAGGATGTCCCGGTCTTTCTCGGTTGCGTTCATGCTTTTCTCCAGGCGAAAAAAAGCCCGCTCAATTGGCGGGCAGTTACTCTGTTGCGACTTCCATGGGTGGTGGCGTTTCAGCCTTCGGCATTTCGAGACGTACGTCGATCCAGCTGTTCAGCGGCACATCCATCGGCGCGCCTCGACCTGGGAACATCTCGCCCTCATCGGAAAGTGTCCAGCGCTGTTTGAAAAGGCGGATGATCACAGTGCCATCTTCGGATTGTTCACTTTCGGTAACGCCGAGCGTGCGCCCCCCATCTGGTGAGCAAGGATCCTGGGTTCGCCACCCTTCAAGCGCCAAGCCAAGGCTTCCCGCTATCTTGTATTCGCCCACGCTTACGCGCTCCACGGTGACACCGCGGGCCTCGCTGTTCACCACTCCCCATTCACCAGCAGGCACGAAGGTTTCTTCCTGAAGGTCGCGGCGCTCGCTGGTGGCCACACAGGCAATCCGCATGATTGGCGAGGCAGCAGAAAGCACGCCGCCTGAGCCCCGAGTGGTATTGCCCGTGTGATAAACGAAATTGAAGCTTTCTGTACCGTAGTCGCCACTACGGAATCCAAGGGTTTTTCCTGGTGAGGTTCCCATCCAAAGCTGCGAGCCGAGGTTTCCTTCCCCCGGAAAAGCCAGGTTGAGTAGCGTGCCGTAAGTCACAGGCCTAAATTGCGTGCCATCTGCAATTACGCCGAATCCGGTTTCCCAAACGTTCATAGATGTATAGATGGAGCTATTGCCAATGGTCGCTCGCGCGCCAAGGCCAAGCATCGGAGTGGTGAGGGCCTGCCCATTCTGAGTCCCGAAAGCGGCAGTTGCCACGGATCCAAGACCTAAATTCGCCCGGGCAGCGGCTTGCGTGGCTGCCCCCGTTCCTCCTTTCGTAATCGGAACGACATTCTCAGTCGAGACAGTGCCAAGTCCCGCAAGCGTAGCGCCCCACTGTTGAACCATCAGGTTGACGGCATCAGCCAAAGCCTTGGGATATCCATTCACCGGGACGATGCCATAAGCGGCGCCCGCTGAGGTTGCGCCACGATACGCTGGCGAGATCGAGACAGAGGTATCGCTTGACGGGTTAATAACCTGATAGATCCCGTTGTCTGGGCCAACGAACATGTCACCGGCCCGGCAGTTTGAAAACTTTGTACCGACGCCGATTACAACAGCATTGCCGTTAGTGACTGTTACCGTTCCTTCTGCGAACCAAGAGGCCATGTTTTTCTCCAATAAAAATTTATAAAAGCAGGTCTAACCTGAATAGTCATGCTTGCATTTTCGCGAACACGGCCGGTATATAAAGAGTGTTTTGTGGCGTTACTCCTATAGTTATGGCCCATAACCGATTCGCGGGAAAATCCCACCAACAATACAAAGCTGAAGCCCGAAATGAACTCCCGGCGACATCCATGCCGAAGTTATTAATCAGCATATATTCGTTACTAGAGAAGACAAAAGGCACACTAAAATAAACCATAGTTTGGCCTTGAGCGTCACTGCCGGATGTAACGTAGTTCCAAGAAGCTAGAGATTGGCTGAACACCGCGCTGGGAGTTCCTGTGTCGAAAATCAAAGACTCATTCTGATCATAAAGTCGTCCTCCCCATAGAGCTGTAGGGCTTGCTGAGAATGCTGCTGCAAAGTAGTTACCCCTGGGCTGAGCCGTGTTCACGTCATATGCTCGAACGTAAAAGCCTGTCCAGTTGCCCGGCGACCCAAGTATGAGGACCCTACAGAGACCAGCAATTATTCCAACATTGTCAGGCTTGACAAATACCAGCGGTGGTTCTTGAGTGGTTATAACCCTCTCAAAGTTTGTCGAAGATCCAAGCCCAGACTCTTGTGTAGGGACAAAACGCCCTTTAGATAGAATTGAAAGACGCGCATATTCAGAATCGAGAATAACGACATCGTCATTATTCTTGAACTCAAACCCCCAACTCATTATTTGTACCTCGACACTATAAGGCGCTGGGTCCCAGTCCCAAACCTTCCATCAACAGCGGTCCTGTGCCCCCTCCACACCCTGATTTGGTCCGTAAGTATTTCAGGTTCGTATTGAACTACTGTGTGTAACCCGGTTGTATATGGCCCAATCGGCACAACGATAGCGATGCAGTTTAGTGGGGTCACCCCTTGCACAGAGAAGACCTGCGCAGCGCCGGCGCCAGTGACAGGCCCAGAGAAGGTGACCAGCGTTGAGAAAACGGTGCGGAGCGTGAAAGATGCGGGGCCAAGTTGCTGAACCCCGTTCTCGTCCCATGTAGCCAGGCCATATTCAGCCATCAGTTAAGCCTCCCGAACTTGCCGCGACGTTTCTCATTCGCGTCGAACACCGAGATACCGCTGTTATCGAACAAGCTCGAACCGTCGGTGCCTTCGCCACGCACAGTCACCGTGCCCGCCGGAATGTTGATTTCCAGTAGCGGCCGGCCTTTCGAGTCCACCGTCGGCGAGCGAAGCACCATCCCCAAAACAATTTCCTGAATGATCGCCTTGCTAATGATCGCCGTGTTGAACACCGCTTGGCCGTTCTCAATGACGAACATCGGGTCGATCTTTCCGTCTATCTCGTTAACGACGCCGAACCTTTGAGCGAAGATCAGAAACTCCGACTGCTCTCCGTTCGCGCCGAAAGCCAGGCCCGATACAACCCTTTGGCCATTTACGATGGTTTGAGCCTTCATAGTGGTCTGAGCCAGTACCTTGCCGTTGAGCTGCACGACTGTTTCGCTCACCGTCTGAACCGACGCACTGGTCTGCCCGATGCTCGACTGCAGCGTTTCCGTAGTTTTGGTCAAGGCCTCGTTTGCACTTGCCTGCACGACTTTCTCGGCCGCGAAGCTGGCAGTTGACTCCCATGCCTTGATCGCCCCTGCCAGATCACCAGAGCCATCGTCCCCACGAACCGAAGCCCGCAGCGCCTCATTGCTAGACGCCTGAGAGGTGATCTTCCCGTCCAAGCTGGTGACTTTTGTGTCGAGGCTGTTGAGCGCCTGTGCATTGCCGGTCGCCTTTTGATCGACCGCAGATAGATCGCTCTTAAGCTGGTTGATCTGCGCTGCGGACGTCTCGCGATTACTGGCAACCACCTGTTCCAGGACGGTCAGCGACGACTTGTTGTCACCGACCTGGGCGCCCAGGGTGAGCAGTTGCTGAGCCATCGCATCGTTTTCGCTGGCTCGGGTTTTACGCTCGACCGCAAGATCGGCCGTCGAAGTCCAGCCTTTGATGGCGTCGGCCAGATCGCCGGCGCCGTCATCACCACGGGCAGCTGAGCGCAACGCCTCAACTGACGTGGCGGTAGCCAAGACCTTGCCGTCGATTTCCTCGATTTTGGTTTCGATGATCTGGACCTGGGATACCAGTGCGTCAGTGGTCTCAAGGATGGTGCCGATATCGATCCAGTACGTGGCGTCGGGTGGCGTTGCTCCCACGGGCACGGGGCCTTTCGCTTGGTACAGGCGCTGATCAAGACGCACGATGTCGCCCTTCAGATAAGGCTTTGCCGGGTCGTAAGCGAGCGCATCGTTCACCTGATCGATCAGGTCTTTCAGTTCCTGCTTGGCTTCCTCGAGGCGTTCATTTACTGAGCCAGGCCCATCCCCTGTAATCAGCTCGATCTCTTCGCGCAGGCTCTGGTACAGGGCGCCCTTGCCGATCTTCTCGGCGTAGTACGCCTCGTAGTCGCTCTGATTGGTACTGGCCTGTCCGTTGACGGCACCAGGTATCGGGAAGAACGGCCCGACGTTGCCAGTCCGATCAACCAGGCGTGCCCAGAAGAACAGACTCGCCCCCGCCAACAGGCTGTGCATTTCGTGCGAGGCCTGCGGGTAGCTGAAGTCGCTCAGCTTGACCGCCGTCGTCAAGTCGGGCGACTCGCTGTACCAGAGTTCCGTCCGTTGGGTGTCCTCGGCACCTGGTGGGAATCCCCACTGGATGCCGATGCCATAGATCAAGCTGGTGGTGGTCAGGAACGACACCGCCGGCGGTAGACCTTCTTTTCCCTTCAGCGCCGTGAGAAGCGAAGTTCTCCACGGCGAGGAGATATCGAAAGCGCTCACCGCGCGCACGCGCGCAACGTAGCCGCCGGCATAGATGCCGACCACGTCCACGTTGGACAGGCCGGTACGCTGCAGCTTTATCCAGTTGCCGCTGTCTTTGCGCCACTCCACGTCATAACCCACCGCGCCATCTACGGCGGGCCAGCTGATCGTCATAGTGGCTACCGCCAGGCCCTGAACAACAGAAGAGGCCGCCACCAAGGAAACACTTGCGGGAGCGGGAACAACGGTGATCGGAATTACACTGATTGGGCGCTCTTCAAGGCGGGCGCCGGTATCAATGTGAGCGAACTTGCTTGGTTCGAACTGCAGCGCAGTGATTTCAAAATCGCCTTGCGTGGTCCGCTTCGTGCGCAACACTCGATAAAGAGGAATCGCCAGATCGTCCGCGTCGAGCGCCCATTGAAGCTGTTCATTCGGTGCTTCGCTGTACGCTACCGTGACGGTCACATCTCGCCCGCTGACGCTTTGTACGGTGCGGCCTTCGGCCCGGCCGCCAGGCAAGTTGATGATCAGTCGATCACCGGCTTTTGCCACGGTGTCCCGGTCAAGCTGGATAACGCGACCAGATGCGGCAGAAATACGCCCGCCGATTTCTCGACCGGCCAATAGCGAATCAGCTACTGGGATGATGTGGCCAGGTAGCGGGATCACACCCTCCATGCCTGTTTTGAAGGAAACCGTTCTGTCCTGGTTGTTGCTCAGTACCGCCCACTTACCACGACGCTGAGCTTCCGACGCTCGTGTGCACGCTATCGCACTTAGCTCAGTCGGCCGATCTCCGTATCTGCGCTGCAGGTCAAGATCAGAGAATGGGATAACGTCGGTATCGTAGTTGTTTGCAGGGTTGTCAAAGCTCACCAAGGCCCGGGTGTAACGAGTCTTCGCTGAGGCGCTGCCGTAGGAAAACTTGCCATCAACTACGTTTGAGCGCGTGAACACATAATCGAAGTCCTGAGCGCGGGGCATATCGGCCTGCATCACCAGCTGGCCCTGGGCCCAGTAAGTCATGCCGCGGTAAATGGCCGAAATATCGCGCAGAAGAGACCAGGCGTCGGCTTTGCCTTGCAGGTTCATATCGCACAAAAAGCGGGGCTCTGTGCCGCCTACGCCATCCGGTACGGCCTGGTCACAGTACTGAGCAATCCGGTAAAGCTCCCACTTGTCGACCATGAACGACTTGATTCTCTTGCCCAGGCCAAAACGGTCCTCTGTACAAACTCCATAGGTGATCCAGGCCGGATTATTTGTCCAAGCCGACTTCATGGTGCCGTCCCAGGTGCCGGAATAGGTGCGCTGCACCGGGTCGTAGTTGCTCGGCACCATCCAGCGCCGGGCCTTGCACTTCATAGTCACCGCGGGGATGTTGGTGAATTGCTCGGCGTCAAACTCGATGTACAACAGAGCCGTGTTCGGGTACCTGAGTTTTGCGTCGATGACCTCCGTATACCCGGCGATCAGCATAGTGTCGGCGACTTTGTTGCTATTCTGGTTGGGCGTCAGACGGCGTACGCGGATTTGCCAGCCCGTGGTAGCTGCTGGAAGATCGATGCGCCGAGAGCGCTCGTAGCGAGTGGTCGTCTTTCCGTCGACGGCGTCCACCAGCACCTCCTGATAAGAGCCCCCATCGGTGGCGATATCAATGGCGTACTCGATGCGGTACCCGCCGACATTACCTTCGTCGTCCGAGCGCTGCAGGGCCGGCCAGGCCAAGCGGATACGCACAGCAGATAATTGCGTGTTGAAGATCGAGCGCACCCACGCCGCATCGCTACGAAGTTCAATATTCAGAGAGGTCTCGTTGTCAACGGAGGGAATCCCAGGGATATAGGTCTGGTCAACTGAACCCGGGCGCCAGTCCCACTTCACATTCGGGAAGTTGTAATTGCCACTGGCGTCTCTGATGGGCGTGCCGTCCAGCTTCACGGTGTAGTCGGTAGGAGCCTCGTCGAACTCACCTTCACCCACAGCAATCAAGATTTTTGCAAGGTTAGTCGAGCGCAGGCTGTCGCTGGCTTCTACTGGCGACTTTGGTTTGGCGCTACCGCCCTTCTCCCCGTGGATCTCGGTTTTTTCTGGTGGGCCCATGCTTTTCTCCAGGCATAAAAAAACCGCCTCTCGGGCGGTAGCGGTGCTGTTGATCGGGTTACGTTTTGTCTTCAGCGGTAATGGAGGCAGAGATGATCATCCCGCCCCAGTCGCGCTCGCCGATGCAGATCGGTACAGGGTTGCCGCTGGCCGTGGTGTTCTTGGCACTACCGAATGCGTAGGAGGGTGCGTTTTCAGGGGCCGCGCTTTGCTTGAGGCCGGCGGCCTGCGGGCTGAGCATCTGAATTACCCCTCCGAGCGCCAAGGAAGCACCAAGCGAATGTCCCCACCCTTGCATACCAGGGATGAAAGAAGACGCGACAAAAATGACAGCGCCTATAATCGTTTGCAGCAGGCCGGCGCGCTTGCTACCACTGACAATTGGTATAATTCGTAGATCACTTACACCCCTCCGATCAAATTCCGCTTCTCCGACGTTGACCCTGTTTCGAAAAATCGCAAATCTCATACCAAGCATATCTAGCCGCCTGATCTCCTCTGTGAATCCAGGAATCGTTGACTTGAGAGCCGCAAACACTTCCTTCACGCTTCCAGTTTCCAGAAGACGAAGGTGCAGCCTGCCAAACTTTTGTGCAAGCGGCCCCGAAAGCTTAATAGTGGTCATTGGCGAGTAATGTGCTGCTGTAGACATGCCATTCTCCGGACGATAAAAAGCCGCCAATCGGCGGCTGCTTTACGAAATACTGGTTAAAGGCAGTTCTTCACTGCTCTTTCGATAGCGGTACGGCCAACCCCAGGCATCCAAGCCAAACGCTGATAAAACATAACCGAGCTCCCACTTGCTGTTTTCTTTACTTCAAGTAGTTCGTCAGTCATTTGCATGGCACCGATAACTATGCGGTAGCCATTTTCAGTTTCAGACATAACCGCCTCAGACCTTGCGTCTTGCCACTTCGGGAAGACGCAAACGGCATATTCTTTCGGGGTTTTCTTGGTGGTTGCAGTTGTTGTGGGTGCGTTACTCTTCAGATCGCTAGGCGAAACACATCCCGCCAACAGCGCCAGGGCCAGCGCTCCTAAAATCAACTTCATACGGTTCACTCCTGTGGAAAGGTAATCACCTTATCACCGAGCATCCTGATGGCGCAGCATCAGGCGTGTGCGTTCGAGCCATGGCCCGCCAAAGACGATCAGCTCTGACGGCCTGCCGTACATGTGGTGCAACAGGAACGGACCTGGACCGAAAGTATCAGCAGCCTCACCAGGCAGCGTTGGGTCGGTGCCGAGGAAAATCCCTGCATGGTTCGGGTGAGCCGTGCGACCTACCTGCATCACGATCATGTCGCCGCGCTGAGGCTTATCTACCCGATAGAATCCCGCGGCCTGATAGTTGGCCTCGTACAGACTGATGCTGTCAGCACTCTCCCACCAGCCGTCGGCGCGCTTGAATGCCTCAAACTCCAAGCCCCATTCGCGCTGATACCAGTCGGCACAAACCTGCCAGCAGTCCCAGGCGCCGTGCACGAAAGGCCGCTTGAGCAACGGAACAGAGCCCGAGGGCATAACGGTGCGCATGTCGCCTTCGGGCCAGCTGAGGATATGCCAGGGCAGCGCCGTGGCCTCACACATTGCCAGGTCCCGCGGCGACGGCCTGCTAGTGGCGTCTGGGTGGGAATGAACGATGCCGATCACCTCTCCAGCGTCTTCAGCGGCGGCGTAATCCTCGACATCGATGCGAAACTCTTCGCTTGGCTCGGTGGCAGTGTTGCGGCATGGGAAATACTTCTGTGCCCGGCCAACCGCCAGCAAAAGCCCGCAGCACTCTTTCGGGTACTCCGCTGCCGCGTGCGCCTGGATCGCGCTCAAAATGTGTTTACGCATCTTTCAGCTCCGGGCAATGAGTGACACGGCGGGGAATCCACCGAATGGGTAGGGATTGCCCTCGCCGAAGCGGGGGATGCAGCCCCGCCCCAGGGTGGCGTCGCACACGTCCAATTCAGGATCATCGGTAACCAACCCGTCCTTTGTGACATAGGGGCCTGTGTAGCCACAGCTGGGGCCTCTGTACCCCCCCGTCAGACACCAGTGGCAGAGAGTGGTGGCCTGCCGCCCGATTGACTCGCCGCCTACGTCGCCCGGGCTGGCCAACTCCCAGCTGACAGCCTCCCCATCCTCGTTCGTTTTCTGGTCGATGTACCAAATCTCGATGGTTTCCTGGGTCGGGTCTGCGGTCGGATTGCCGCCGGGGAAGTTCTCGGCGTCGAGGTAGCTGCCCAGCGTGTGACGCATGGTCAATTTGAAGTCGGCCAAATCCTGAAACGCCAGGCAGAGCGCAGTAATGCGCCCGTTGACGTTGCCGACAGATAGCGTGGGCCGAACAGCGGTTCCATCGCCATTGGCTTCAATTCCGTCGATCTGCATCGGCCACGCGCCGTACTCCTCACCCTGCCAATAGATGGGTTTCGCTGGCAGCTGGTCAGCCTGTGCGCCGGCGGCCATCAGCTCCGCCGGGGTGTGAGGTATGGAATGACCGTGAAAGCGCAGGATGTCTGCGCCGAACTCGGTACCGTCCAACTCAAATAGCAGCACTTCGCTGCCAGGCTCGAGCAACTGGATATCACTGATCAGCGGCATACGTGCCTCTTATGGAAGAAACGATTGGGTGAAGGTGGTTGTAAGCGTGAACATTCCCGCGCCGTTGGGTGTGATTGCCGGTGCCGATGCGCGAAAAAAGGAAAGCTCACCAAGTGGAGGCGTCCAGAAGAAAGACTTGTGGCCGGCATGACGATCAAGAAAGCCCTTTATCTCCCTGGCCACCGCCTCTTTCACCACAAACGTGAGCGGCCAGCTGTCGACTAGGTTATTCGGGCCGTCGCCAACAACCTGCTCGTATCCGCTCCCAAACTTTGATGTTCGGTTGCGGTATTCAGGTGCACTGGTGGCCGAAACCAGCGGGCACCAGGTGAACGTTTCAACGGCCATTAACGAGCCTCCAAATCTGTCCGCCAGGTTGAGTTTGTTTAGCGATTTCCTGCTGGGCACCGCGCTGGGCCACGTCGGCATACGCTTGGCCGAGGGCCTGCGTATCTTGATCAGAGGCTCCGCCCTGCGCCGCCGGCACCTGGAACGATTGGTTGATGGTCACACCACCGCTCATGGCGGGCTTGGCGGCAGATCCGCCTGACAACCCAACGTAGCCACCGTCTGCATAGCCGCGCTTGTTCAGGTTGACCAGGTAATCTTTCATGCCGGGTTTGTTCACCACCTCCTTGCGGATCACTACCTCGTCTCCGTGAACAACCCCTTTCGGCTCCATTTTCCCGCCTGGCCCTGTCCACCCCCCGTCAGAAAGCCCGGGCCATTGGGACAGGATGTCGGCGGAATATCCGGCGGCAGTACTTCCAAGCGATGCCGGCGCCGCACCACCACCGAACGCACTACCAATGGCAGAGCCCAGGGCCCCGCCTGCAATGCTGCTGAAAACTCCTGAGGCGGCCGACTGCAATGCCATTTTTGCAATCATCTTGGCGAAGCTTTTGGCCACATCACCAAAGCTTTGATCGGCACCGAAAGCGAAATCCACAGCAGCGTCGGTCAGCCCGTCGTACAGCGATGTGAACGCCGATTGGGCCTGTCCGGCAACGTCCTTGGCCTGGTCGTTGAAGTTCTGAAAAGCAGCGGATGCGCCCAACGACCAATCGGCCCTGGCCAAGTCCTCGTCTTCGTAATACTTGCTCTGCATCGCCGTGCGTTTGTCGAGTGCCGACCGCAGTGCCTGGGTTTCCTTGTCGTACAGCTCAGTGCTGAACTGGTCCTTGTCGCTTTTGTTGTAGTCGGAGGTCAGCTTGTCCATTTGCGACTGGTAGGACTGCTGAATGCTCAGCTGCTCCTGCAGACGCTTGCGCTGCTCATCGCCAAGCCCAACACCGGCCAGGTTGTTGTCCAGCCCCTGCTGGGCGCTGGCGAGCTGGCTTTTCAGGTTCTCATCGAACGCCGCGAGCTTTTTCCGGGTCTCCAGCCCCTTCTCGCGCAGCGTGTTTTCGGCCTCAAGCGCAGCATTGCGTTTCAGCTGGGCGGTGATCAGCTCCTGGTTCGCCAGCAACGACTTCTGGTCGGCGGTGAGGGTTTTCTTGCTCTTGATGTCCGCCAGCTGCTGCTCGAACTCCACCAGCTTTTTGGCATTCGCGCCCAGGGTCTGGCTGGCGGCACTCTGGTCACCGATCAGGGCGTTTTGCTGCTGTAGAACCGCATATTGCTGCTTGGCCTGGTCGAGCGCCTTAATGCCAGCGTCCTCTCGGTACTGAGGGGTCTTGGCGGCCTTCGGATCTTTGTATTTCTCGTTGATTGCAGCGATATCTTTCGTCTGCTGATCAGCAGGGATCAGCAACGACTTATCGCCGGACGCGCGCGCCTGGATGATTCGGCGCTCAACGAGCATTCGATACTCACCCAGCTCCCGAGCGCGCTTGTCGGCGTTGCTCTCCGTCTCCTTACGGAGTTTGTCCAGGGCGAGCTGATCGGCTAGCGCAAGCTGTTGTTGCTGCTGTTGGAACCCGCGCGCGGCGGCCCGACGATCCTCCTCAGCTTTCAGAACAAGCTTTTGGGTTTTCTCTGCTTCGAGGGCTTCGACACGAAAGCTATCGTCAGGCGCCAGGTTGTTGAAGCCGTCAGACTTATTCAGCTTTCGCGCATTGGCGATATCGTTGAGCTGCTTGTCCAGCGCCGCAATCTGTTGATCAAGCGTGTCTGTGCGGCCGATGTTCAGGGCTGCGTCCCACGCGCCCTTCGCGGCGCTTTTTACGGCATTCCAGCTTGTCTCCAGATAACCCAAACTCTGTTTTACTGAGGCGGAAGTGCGATCCATCCCCTCTCGGTACGCGGTGTTGGCCAGCGCCGCAGCTTCCTGGGTTCGACCCTGTTCCTGGAGCGCCTTGATTTGCTCGTACGTCGTCGCTGTCAGGAAATTCATCGACTCATTGAGAGCGAGAATTGCCGCCGCCGGTTCCCTGGCGATCTTCTCGAAGTTTTTGACCGTCTCCTCGGCGGCCTGGCCCGTAGCCGATTCAAACCTGATAGCCGATGCCGTGATGCTCTCGAAGGCCTGAACCGGAATGCGTGTGGAACCGGCCAGCTGTGCCAGAACGGACGCAGCCTTGCCGACCGTGCCGTTGGACTGGGCAATCTGCTGGGCAAGAGTTGAAAGCTGCCCGGCGGTGGTGCCAGCGGTGTTGCCTGTCATCGCCAGAGAGGTACTGTAAGCCGTGGACTCATCGCTGCCCTGCTTGTAAGCCAAGGCCAGCACGGCAGCAGCTGCCGCTGCAACGGTGAACGGGTTCACCAAGCCGAGGACGTAGCCGCCCAGGGCCTTTGCAGCGGGAACCACGCCGCCGAACATATCCTTGAGCTGGCCGCCCTGCTGCAAAAACACCGTCATGGGGTTCTGGCCGGCCTGCAACGACACTGCAATATCAGTGAACTGTGCAGGCACCCCGCGCAGGTTGTTTGCGTATTGCTTGGCGGTTTGGCCGTTCTTAGCCATGACCTTGTCGGTCTGCTCAATAGCGGCGCGCTGCTCGTCCAGTTTTTTCTTGTAGACGTCAAAATCGGCGGGCGGCAACCGGCCAGCCTTGCGATGGGCCTGGAGTTGCTCCTCCATTTTGTCCAAGCGCCCATAGGCTGCGACGACAGGGTCGATGCGGCCAACCAGCTTATCCAGTTCCTTGGCCTGGTAGGCCGCTTCCTTGGTGGTGGACTTGAGCTTGCGCTCCGCCCTGTCCATACCCTTTTCGAAGCCGCCGGTGTTCGCCACCAGGTCGACCGTCAGTTGGCCAAGTGAATCAACAGCCATAAATCACCTCTTGACCGACTGCAAAAGCCTGAACAGATCCTGTGGCGATGCCGCAGCCTCCTCTTGGGGCTCACCGCGCTGCGGCAGGAAGTCTTCAAAACTCGCCTTTCCGCCGTGCACGTTGTTGAGGATGGTGGCCAGCAGGGCGAAGCCCTTCTCGAGCTTGAGCCCCACATTCAGCGATCCGTTCTGCTCGACATACGCCATCCACGAAAGCGCCTCGTTGTACGTGAGGCTGGCTTTCGCTTCGGCGATCGTTCGCCCGCCGATGCCGTTAAGCACCAGCTCATGCCAAAACTCTTCGGCGGGCCCTATTTTTTTGGCTTGTCCGTCGCACCGGCCCCGTTCGCTTCGGAAATAGCGTTAAGCAGGACGATGGTCAGCTCGGCCGAGAGAGGACCGTGTCCAGCCTCTTCAGAACCCAGCACATCCGCCACCGTGAATACTGGCGTACCGTCTTTTTTCAGGACGTTGGCAGCGATTCGGGTAGCGAGGAAATCGGCCCCCTTGTCCTGTTCCTTCCAGCGCTCGGTGAGCTCTACAAACGACTCCTGCCGAATGTAGATCGATGCCTTTTGCGGCTTACCGCCCGAGTGCCAGGTGATGTCCTTCTTAACCGGTGGCGGAGAAAACGCACCGGCGGCCTTCAGGGCCTGAATACTGAGGTCCATGGATATTCCTTATGGTGCGATGACTTTAGGGACAAATACCGGATCGCCCGATACCTGGATGCCCACGGTGGACTTCACAACGTCATTCAGCGCGAAGCTGAACGGGAAGCTGTTCATGTAGCCCTCGAAAGTGATCCAGGTGCGGGTGTTCGGCAGGTTGAAATCGACACCGGCATCAATAGCGGCCGACGCTGTAGCACCGGTCCCGGCTCCGCCAGTCAGCGCTACCGTTGGCGCCGAGGTGTAGCCGCTGCCGGCGTTCGTGATAGTGAAACCAGTCACCGCACCGCCTGAAACGGTTGCTGTAGCGGTTGCACCGGTACCGCCGCCACCAGTCAGCGCGACAGTAGGCGCCGTGGTGTAACCAGTGCCTGGGTTGGTGAGCAGCAACCCAGAAACAGTGCCTGGCTGGCTGATGGTCGGTGGGATGCCTTCCAGGTCGCCCGCACTGTTCACGACGCGGCCGTCAGACCAGCCAATTGCCCATACCAGCTTGGTGCCGGCTGTCTTCAACTGGTGGAGGCGTACGTGTGCCGGCGACTGAGGGTCGATGTTCAGGCCGAAGGATGCAGAACCAGGCTCAGCCAGGCCCGCCTCGTATTCGCGGGCACTTGAGTTCATGCAGGTCGTTTCGATCTGCGCGATGCTGGTGTCGATCCCGTCCAGGGAGGTGAAGCAGCCAACCACCAACAAGCTATTGTTGGCTGGATCAATGGCATAGAGGTCCGTGCCTTGGGTTTTAATGGTCAATTTGTACTCCCCGATTTTCCTGGAAAATCACTGTTGAGCGGGCATAAAAAAACCCGCCTAAGCGGGTGGTTCTTTTCTGGTTTACAGCTACAAACTCACCAGCCAGGCGACGTCGAATCCTTTGCGGTAGCTGTGGGTGTCCTCGTCCTTAGCGTCGATCCCAAAACCGGTGATATAGGCGTGCTGGCCAATCACCCGGCGCAGCGCGCTCACTACCTCGTCGGCGGCGGATGCTGTTTCAGCGTATACGTCGACCTGAAGGCCGTAGCGATCCGTGCTTGGTACGCAGTTGATGAAGTTGATCGGCGAGCCGGTTACGACTTGCCAAACGGCATAGGGCCGCTCGGTCCCCTCTGGCGCCTCGCCATGCGGATAAAGGCGCGTAGGCCCAGTTCCGAGCAGCGCGGTGACCGCGAGGCTGGCGGCGCACACTTGGAAAATAGGCGCGATCATTCATTCACCCCCAGTTTGATCAGCTGATACTTCGCCGAGCTGAGGAACTCCTGGAACAGCTGTTCACGGTTGTTCGCCAGGGCAGGCCGAAGGAAAGGCTTTGCCCGATTCTTTTCGGTCCCGAGCTCAACCCACCACCAGTAGAACGTGTTGCCGCCCTTCTGGCCCTTTTTCCGCATCCTCACCCCCACAGAGATGACTACGGCGCCAATCTCTTCGCCAAGGGCTTTGCGCTCCACCATCGCCAGGTTGGCCGGAATGAAGTTTGCTGTTTCCGGGTCATCGATGCGAGCTGCGCGATCCTTCGCATCCAGCAGAACAATGTCCATGGCATCCTTGGCCGCCGGCGTGACCACTTTGCGGCGCAGCTCCTCCGTCAGCCCCTTGAACTTTGCAGAGAGCGCGTCAGCACCTTTGAGGTTGTAAGTGACCCAATCAGCCATCGCTCACCCCCGTAGATACAACCATAGTCAGGTACTCCTTACCTGAGTTTGGATCCGCCAGGGGCGGCCCTAGGATTTTGCAGACTGCTCCGGTCGACAGTACGATGCGCATGTCAGAGGTGATGCCGGCTCGGTAACGAACCACGACCCTGCTCTTTGCTTCGGATTGAACGGCCTGGGCAGCGATAAAATCCCGGGCGCTCAAGTCCTCGATGGAAGCCCACACCTTGGCGAAGTCAACCCATTGGTTCGTGAGTTGCTCACCAGTCTTAGGGTCTTGCACGGTGACCTTCTGCTGGATACGAATGCGGTGCCTCAGTTTTCCTGCCTGCATTAGAAGCGCTTCCTATACCAAAGCAGCCGGTCAACCGCGAGAGGAACAGCTGATGGAGCCGCACCGGCAACAACCGCCTCACGGTTTGTGTACCAATGCCCGACGAGCAGCAACAGCGCCTGCTCGACGTCCCGGGTAAGACCCATTTCAGCGGGATCGACCGGGTCACCATCCACGAGCTTACGGTCGCAGTGCTGTTCAACATGAGCCTTGGCCGCTTCGAGGTAGCCGCCGATCAAGGCGTCTTCTTCGTCGCCATCGACCCGCAAATGCATCTTCAAAGTGGCCAATTCGATCATCTACTTATTCTCTTTAGGTGCAGCGGCTTTATTTCCCTTCGCGGCAGCCGATTTCTGACTATCGGCGGCGCCGACCTCAACCGCCAGCCCCTTGCCGATCAGCGCATGTGCGTACTCATCGTCGACGCCGCTGAACTCCTTACCCGCCTTGATCTTGGGCGATTCGGCGCCGAGCAGTTCTGCATTGCCGACGAACCCCCACAAAGTCTTGATGTCCATGCTGCCTCCAGAATCAAAAAGGCCGACTAAATGTCGGCCTTCCCAGGTTGGATGAATTACGGTGCGACAGCGAACTGGCCCTTGACCAGCGCTTCGCGGCGGCGCACGCCCAGGCCCAGTCGCTCTTCAACCAGCAGCGCGATCTCGTTGCGGATGAACTGATCGTTGATCAAGCCCATCTTGAACTGGAACGCCATGCGGTCGAACAGAGTGCTCGATCGGGCGAAGTTGGCCACCAGGAATTCACCCCCGGTATCTACGTCACCTTCATCCATGCTATCGGAGGTGATAACTGGGCGACCCCACAGGATCGGCGTCACCAGGCCCTGCAGGTTGGCGAACAGATAACGATTTTCGCCATCCTTCTGCAGCTCGATGTTCATCCAGTCCAGCTCTGTCATCACCACGCCATCGGCGGACATTTGCGACTGCTTGCGCACCTGGTAAATGGCACGTCGCACCAGGTCAATTGCCGTATCGCCCGCCTTGCTCAGCGCCGCGTTGTAGGTGGTCGCCTGGGTCATAAGGCCATTCAGGTTTTCACCGGTACCATCGCCCTTCAGGATCTGGCCTTCTTCCTCGAGCTTTAGGTCGTAGCGCAGCAGCTGACGCAGGTAGGCGAACATTTGCGGCACATCGGAAAGCACTTCATCGGTGGCCGGCATCCACACAGCAATTTTCTTCACGCGGTCCGTCGCGGTGGTGAAGGTAACGTTGCTGGTTGGCTTCAGCCCGCCTTCTGCGACCGGGGCAGCGCCGCGGGTGTGCACGTTTTCTCGGAAATAGGTGTAGCTCTGGCCGGTCACCGGAATGGTGGTGAGGAGGTCACGGATGCGCAGCTCTTGGCGAATGCCGGGCTGGATCACCGGATCATAGATCGGCGCGACGATGCCGGCGCTACCGACCTTCATTTCCTTCATGCCAGCCAAGTCCGACTTGGTGACTTCGATATCGGCCATGCTGACGCTTTTCTGCTGCAGGCCCTTGTAGTTTTCGTGCGTACCGATGAGGTCAATAAACGATTTGCCCTCGGCCTGCTGCCCGCGCAGCTTGACGCCCTTCTGCTCAAGATCCTGGACCTGGTCAATCACGCGCTGCAGATCGTCTTTCTGCTTGGAGATCTGTCCCTTCAGATCGGTGGTGACTTGATTGCCCTTTTCAACTTCGGCAATCGCAGCGTCGTACTTCGCCTGCAAGCCGGTGAAACCGGTCTTCAATTGCAGCTCGAGGGAATCCTTAAGTTCTGCTACTTCGCTCATGGCGACACTCCAAAATGGTTGGTGAATAACGTGGAAATTGATTTCAGCTCTTCCACGATCGCCGTGGCCTCGCTGCCGCCATCACGGCGTAGCGCGGGGTAGCCGAGCGAAGCGACTGCCGCCGCTTCCTTCTGTGAGAGGCCCATGCGATCACGCAAAGCCGTCTCAAAAAGTCGAATGTTAGATTTGACGCTGAGGACTTCGGCCTCGGTGTTCATGCCGAAGGGGACGAAAGATGCCTCCCACAGCTCGGCTGACTTGATCACGCGAACCTGACGGCCGGCACGCTGCTCGAACGTCGCTTCAATTGTGTTGAAACCGATGGACATACTGTCCAGCGAACCGTCTTTCATCAGCTCGTAGGCATCTCGCGCGTAGCTGACTGCAAGATTGACCTTGCCCTTGAGAAACAGCCCTCTATCGTCCTGAGTGAACTCAGAGTTACCGACAAGGCGGGTCAAGTCGTGATATAGCGCGAGCTTGAGCCGGCCATTGCGGGCGGTTTTCACTTTCGTGAAAGCGCCCTTCAGAATGACGTCGTCACCGTCGTCGACGTTGTCGAACACAGCCGCGTACCCTTCAAAATTGCCAGCGTCATCGGCAGCTTTTACCTCGAACGGACAATCAAGTTTTGTCAGCATTTTTCTGCATCTCCCACCGGGTCACCCGGTCATATTCAGGGCCATCAAGTGGTGGCAGGTTTTCCTTTCGGCGGACTTCGTTGACGCTCATCCAGCCAGACCCACCAGATCCGCCTAAGGCTGCGGCGAATAGAGTGGCCCGGCCAGCACTGTCGGCGCGCTGCAAGCCCTCAACTGTGAACTCGACGAAACGAGAGTACTTTCGATAAATCTTGTCGTTCAGTTCGTCTTCGACGACGTCGATGTAGGGCTTCAATCCAAATGTGATGAAGCCGATGAGCTGCTGTTCCAGGTTGGAACCCATGATGGAAGTCTTGCCGGCGCGGTTCGCCAGCCAAAGGGGAACGCCGTATATACCGGCCAGGGCCTCTTCCTGAAACTGCTGAGACTCAATGAACTGCGCATCACGCTGGCTCAGGCCGGCAGGGACGATTTTGGGGTTACCCTGCAGGATGGCCATCTTGCCAATGTCATCCACGTCGCCCTTGCGCACATCGGGAAACTTTTCCATGACCTGGGCCTGCTGAGCCTTGGTCAGGAAGTTCTCGTAGATGACATATCCGCCGGTGAACCCGCCCTTGCGCATAAATCGCGATGACCATTGCTGCCCGGCCTTCGCCAATCCCATCGTTTCAGCCTGGTATTCAATGGGCGACAAACCCACTACCCCATCAAGGCTGAAAAGCTTGAAATGCAGCATGTTTTCTGGAGAAACCGGAAAAGGATCTCCGTCTTTCGGCGTCACCCAATAAATCATGTCTTCATCGGTGTCGATGGTGACGGTGTTGCAGTCCAAGGGCACCAAGCCGATGGGCTCGCCGTTTCGATTTCGCTCGATCAGCGCGAACGCATTACCGCGTAGAGCCATATTCACCACGACGAACTTGAGGAAATTCAGCATCGTCATGTATGGGTTCGGCTTGCGCAGAAGCTTGAGCGATCGATCATCACCAGAAACCAGCTTTCGGCCATCCGCCGAATCGTCAAACAGCTTGAGAGGCAACCCACTCAACGATTCCGAAAGGATCTTCACGCAAGACCAGACCATGCTGATCGACAGCGCGGTCTTGGTGGTGACGGTGACACCGGACTTCGTGCGCTTGCCGCCAATTTCCATGTCGACCTCGACATAGTCACCGGTAGTCGGGTCGGTGTAGCCGAAAAAGCCCCAGGTGCGGGGGTTGTACCAGCGAAATTCCATGGTCAGCCTACTAGTCCGAAAAAGCCGTTATTGAGGTAGTCGTCCATGCCGCCAAGCGCCTCTGGATTGAGAGAAAGCAGCGATACGGCGTTGAACGTGGCCATGAGTGGGTCAATTTTCGCGGTGCCCGACGCCTGTTTGGTGATAAGGAATGCGTTCGCCGAGGGCACGCCCTTCGCGTTACCGCAGGCCCAGGCCATAAGCGGCTGACCGCAGTGCAAGAACGCGCCTTCAGCAAGCTTGCGCTCGGTGGTTTTAATCGCCCCGGTGAGCTTCCAGCCCTGGGATATGCCGATAATTTTGTCCTCCTCGACGCCCGCATCAGCCAGGGCATCAAGCACAGCGCCAATACCGGCGGGGTCAAGGCCAACTTTGTCCAGCAAACCGGCCTGATTGATGCGGGCCACCGTGGCGGCGAGGTGCTCGACGTCATCGCCGATCTTTTTCACCAGGGTCAGATCACCAACCGCCGCAAGATCCATGAGGCGCGGGGCTTCGGTCTTTCGGCGTGTAAGCACAGACGGGTGAGCGTATGCATGAGCCCAGTGCAGCCAGGTGCGCGAGTCACGAACTCGGCCCATGACTGCCAGGCCCAGCAAGTCATCGAGACCACCACCGTCGACACCGACGACAATCACCTCGCAACGCTCGATCAGTGAGTCGAGCGTCAATCCGGCTTCGGCCTGCGGCTCCCAGAAGTCTGCGCCCACCCAACTGTCCGACATCAACGCAAGGCCGATCTCGATGTTCAGGAATTTGGCCAGGAAGCCGCGTACCTCAGCCTCACCATCCATCTCGGCTTGCATAAACAAGCGTTCGAGGGTGGGCCTGTCCACCGAGTACCCCATATTCGGGTTCACCAGGTGGAAGTTCTCAGGCCGCCGGGCCTCTCCAGTCTCGATCATCTCGGGCGGAAACTCGTAGATCACCGGCAGGAAGCGCGGGTCTTCGATTCGACCCTCCCGCACACCACGGGCATAGCTCAGTTTCGATCTGAAGATGCCGGCAGGAGGCTCGTTTGACTGAGTCGTCAGCCAAATAATGAAGCCCTCAGGCCTGGACAGCAGCCCGCCAGTAGCCTCACGGATCATGTCCGGGGCCTTGACGTTCTTACCGAACAGCCAAGCCTCATCGATCAGCACGCCCACGGCCTTTTTGCCACCCACCACATCACTGTCAGCCGCCACTACCTTTAGCGTGGCGCCTGTTTCGCGGTGCGTGATGAGTTTCAGGTGCGGCTGAACGTGAAGCAGCGCGCTCAACTCTTCGTCATGCTTGACCATTGCCGCGCACGGCTTGAAAGCGTTGTCGGCAATTTCCTTGGTGGGCGCCAAGATGATGAATTCAGCTTCAAGCCGCCAATTGCGAATCAACGCCGTCAGCATGATCGCGGCAGCGATCGTGGACTTGGAGTTCTTCTTCGGGATGCAGAGGAAATACTCGCTGATCAGGCGGTGGCCAGTCTCGCTGTTGTAGCTCCCAAAAATCGCGCCAGCAAAGTCGATCACCCAGGGCGCGCAAGCCGACTCAATAGTTGGGCAGCCTGGCGCGTCGACGATCTTGAGCGAGCGAAAAACCTCCAGGCCCTCTTCAGCTTCAGCTGGAAAAAGTGGTGCTGGGATTATTGATTCACCGACAGAGAGGCGCCGCCACCAGTCCGGGCAGGCAGTTGTCCATTGCATGGCCTACCTCTTGACTACAGTGAGCGGCGGCTTGCCGGCGGCGTATTTGCCTTTCCCCGCCTCTTTGGCGGCATCAGCCTTGATTTCTTTCTTACCAGCCTCGCCCTTTTTGCCGTGCACATAGGGCACGGCTGTCTGCGCTGCGTTTCGGCGGTCAAAGATTTTTGCCCTGGGCTCATTCATCAGAGCCAAGAGCCAGGCAAGGGGATCTTCGGTAGTCGGCAGGCAGTCGAGGTACTCACCGCCAGCTTCATCCTGTTCGGGGGCTTGGTCGTCAGCGCTTGGTTTCTGCTTGCGCTGCTTTTCGGGTTTAACACTCAGCTCAGATCGGCGCGCAAGAATTGCACTGCAAATCTTTGGGTCATTTGCCCAGCGGGAACCGGCGGCGGATGCCGTGGAGGCCTTACAGCCTGCGGCTTCTGCCGCTTCTTTGTTTGACGCACCCCGGGCCTTAGCGTCAACAAACTGTCGTTGTTTGTCTGTTAACACCATTAACAAAATACCTTGGGGTCGGGAAAAAAAGTGCGAATGGGATCGGGCGCGGTCTGGAAGCGATACACCCACTATATTTAGACCCCCCCCTCCATAGCAATCCTCAATCGCACCATTTCGGTGCAATTCAGATGGGAATTCCTATCATTTGCGGGTGTCTACCAGGACCGCACACCGGCTGCCTCTTCGGCCTGCTTGATCGAGTCGTGGCATGGCTTACACAGGGTCTGCCAGTTGTTCCTATCCCAGAATAGCGCCATGTCGCCGCGGTGAGCCTCTGTGTGGTCTACGACTGAGCCTGCTGTCACCCTACCAAGCCGCTCACAGTAGACGCAGAGTGGATGGGCATGGAGCCAGCCCTCGCGCGCCTTTTGCCACTTGTAGCCGTAACCACGCTGGGCGGCGGTTTCCTTCGTGGCTCGCCAAGAGTTGGTGTTCACGGCCACAAGGCGATCAGGCTGGGTCTTGACCCTGTTTGCCAGTGTCTTCAGCCTTCCCATCTGGTGGTACTCCGTCATTCGGCTTAGGTGATAGCACTGATGCTGCTCGCTCTGCGGCGATTCTCAGCCACTTGACTGCCCTGCTTCGGCGGGCCGCACATCCTGAACAGGCCATCACTCCAGTTCAATCGTGAGGCCGTGACGTAGGACCCAGTCAATCAAGCCAGGTGCGATCTCATCTCGGCGTGTGAGCCAATACCACACCACTGCACAGTTGAGCAGTGGCATCACCCACCAGCCGAGGGTGATCTTCAGTTTTAATTCAATGCTTGCCATCACTCAACTCTCAGGATGCGGGCGACGTTGCCCTTGGCACGACACACCAATACAGCAGCCAGACCATAGAAAGCGGTGTTGAACCACGATGCATCAGCGAACTCACCTTCCAGCACCATGCGGCCTACCAGGCTCACGCACTGCATGCCGGTGATGGCGCACGCGGCCCAGGCACACAGCGATACCGACAACTTGTAGCGACTGTCAGGGTATGGGCGATAGCGCAGACCGATCATGATGAAGATGACCGCGCATAGCGCAGCCTGAACAATGGAAACCATTTAGCCCTCCTTCCTCGCCCGAAGGCGGAAGAACCATTGCAGCCAGCGAGGCATTACGCCTGTGTGCATCCACTCAAGGATTCCGGTGGCAACAGCCACGCAGATCGCACCACAAACGAAGCCGCTGAATCCGGCTGTTTTGGTCCAGGCAAGCCCCAGTAGCTCGGCAGCGCCGAAATAACCGCCAATCCAACCGGCGAAGAGATAACCAATGCGACGCCAAGTTGGCATGGCGTCCGCAGCAACAACAAATAGGAAGGCACCACCAAATGCTCCGACCAATGCAGCAAGGTCGATGGTGGGGAATGCCGCGCCCAAGCCCACGCTGGCAAGAACACCAGTTACTGCCAAGGCGCCGGTGCTCGGTTCGGCCATGGGTGTACTCCAGAAACGAAAAAGCCCCGCACGATGGCGAGGCTAAAAATTAGATTCCGTGCTGCTATTGTTTACAGCTAGCTAAGAAATGCTTGCTCTTGATGCTCTAAAGACCTCAAAACATCACCAATACGCTCATTCGCTCCAACGTAAAGCGTGCTTGCAGAACGCCAATCATCTTCAGCAATCTCTGCCGATGCAGCCAGCGTTACGTTAGCGCACAAGGAGGAGAGCTCACTTGTCATTTCTCTGATTTCAGCATCACTAACTCTCACCTTCATGAGCGAAACAGCCCTGAAGTTGGATCTCGCTACTTCATCAAGACTCTCAGGGGCAGGAGTCTGACCCCACTCCCCCGTCTCATGAAAAGAAACCAAGTCATGGGTCTGAATCATACTTGTGGAACGCATCATGTCCGCGATGGCTATCTGCAGATCACCCAAGGCTTTTCTCTGCAGGTCAATACGCTGCAAAAGCAGAACCTCCTTTCGCCTCTCAACTCGCGACTCTCTATCAAAACCAGCTTTCCGATTTTCCGTCCAGGAATCGAACACAGCCTTCAACACAAGACCCACAACAAGAGTTACCACCGGGAACCAAACCGCAGAGCTGATGGAATCCATTTCCCTTTCCTTCAATAACCATATCGTAGAAAGCAAAAAGCCCAACTCAGGGTCGGGCTTTGCTCGCGGAAAAACCGCAAAGTAACTTAAATCTATATATCGTCCCCGGGCCTGTCAAGCAGCCTGGCGACGAATATCTAAAGCCCCATCAATCCAGGCGACGCCCGCCTTCCAGAGCTGCCGCGTCTTCTCTTCCCCGAAGCCCATCTTCTTACCAACCTCCATTAAGGAGCTGTCGAGCCTGGTGTAGTACTTCATTAGAACCTGGCCGCATTCCGGGTAGCGCTTGAGCAGCCGCCCCATCAAGCCATCGATCATCAGGGCATCGTCGTCGGTGATCATTGGCGAAAGGACGGTGTTCTCACGGGAGGCGCAGCACGACACACCGGAGCCCAGTACAACCCAGCGGCCCCAATGCTCCAGCAGATCCTCAGCAGTACGTTCTCTAAAGCTCGGTGTGAAGGCCATGGCTCAATCCCCTGTGTAGTTGGTGCCACCGGCGCCGCGGCGGTTGTTCTGTTCGTAGTAATCGGAAACGTCCATGGATACACGGGACATCCGCTGATCTATCTGCTTGCAGGCAATCCGCAGGTTTAACCCCAGCTGGGTGACCAGATCCTGCAGGCCCAGCGCCTCGCCATTGTCGAATCGAACCCAGCCCGAGGCGTGGCAATGGAGGCAGTCGAGCTCGTGGAATACACCGCTAACTACTGCCCTTCCTTTGCATACTGGGCATGTCTTGAGCGGGATCACTTCCTTGTGGAGGGCGGGGCCTTGCTGCTTTTTGATCATTTTTAAACCTCGCCCTTAACAAATTGTGGTTCCGGCTCGCAGGCCCCGCCGTTCAAGGTGTCTACGAGGTTTTGCGAATCTTCATATCTAACGCCTGTCTGCTCGTGGATCGCCTTGAAGCCACGCTCATCTAGCCAGTTGTGCCACTTCACCAGAGCCAGGCGGCGTTGCTCTTTGGCCTGGGTGTTGATGTAGGTGGAGGCGATCTTGCCCAGCGAGTGGTTGAGCAGCATCTCGCCGATGTGCCCGTCGACGCCGAGGTCAGTCCACGCAGTGCGGGCGACCTTGCGTAGGTCGTGACTGGTCCAGGCGCCCTGCCCTAGCCGTGTGAATACCGCGCTTGCTTGGTTATCGCTCAGCGGCTTGCCACGGCGCGATGGGAATAGGAAAGCCCCCTCGTATCCCTGGGCGGTCTGGCGGTCACGGTAGCGGCGCAGCAACGCGCACACTTGGTCGGTCAGTGGCACGCGCAGCTCGGTCTTGGTCTTGGTGTGTTCTGCGGGGATGAACCACTCACGCTCTGGCTGCGCGATGTCAGCCCAACGGGACTGACGGGTCTCACCGATACGGGTGCCGTGGCACAGCATCATCAAGGCCAGCATGGCGTCACCCGGCGCGCTGTCGAAGCGCTCGGCCAACAGGCTCACCAGGTCTTGCAGCTGCACGTCACGCAACCGCGCCGGCTTGGGCAGGATCCGCGCCGTGGTGAAGTTGACGAACTTCATTTCCGCCATCGGGTTGACCGGGATCAAGTCAAGCTTGCGGGCCTGACGGAAGGCCACCGCGAGCAGCCGGTACAGCTGCTGCACGTAGGACAGCGATAGTTCGGCCTGGGCTGGCCACATCAGCAGCTTGTCGAGGGTCTGGGCGCTCACGTCGCGCAGCAGCAGATCGTCCAGGCGCGGCTTGAGCTGGCAACTGATGGCCGACTTGCCCGCAGCCCGACGCTTGTCGGAGAGCGCACGCGACTTGGCCATGCGATCACCGAACCAATCGAGTAGCTCGCCCACAGTCACCCAGCCTGAAACACTGGCCGCGCTGTCGGCAGCAACCCGCAAGCGCACCGCCGGCAGTGCGGCGATCACCTGCTTGGTATTCAGGTCGGGAAAGCCGCCGATGCGATGCCATTTGCGCTTGTTGAGCAGGTACCAGGAGCCGCGCGTGCGATTCTTGGCGAAACGGAAGTGCAGCGCCGGGTGGCCGGCGTCCCGCAGATCACGCACATGCTCAAGCTTGGCATTGCGGGCAATCTCGGCATCTGACAGCTTCACCGTCAGGGTTTTGATTTGGGTGTTCAAAACGCGCCCTCCTCCGGATTAAGGAGGTCGATAACCTCAAACGTCGACGGCCACATCTGGCCGCCGTATCGAACTGCCATGGCCCTATCAAAAAAGAGCGCTAGCGCATGATCTGGTGCACTCCCCAGGTCTATCTTGGATGAACAGCAAAACACCGCGTAGCGGTACAGGTCAGGCTTCGGAACCGCAAGGCGGGGATCTGCCATTAGAATTGATCCTTTTGTTTGTAGCGGTCAGCCATGCTGGTGACCTTTGCAGGCTTGGACGGCTCAACCCATCCAGCAGCCAGTTGTTCAAATCGGCTGTACTGCCCGAGGAAGGCAGCACGCACGGTGCCACCGGCGATGTCACGGCCCTTGCCAATGATGATTTCGGCAATACCCTTCGCTTCGGAATGCTCGTGGTAAACCTCGTCGCGGTAGACGAACAAGATGATGTCGGCGTCTTGCTCAATGGCGCCGGATTCGCGCAGGTCAGAGCACATTGGGCGCTTGTTGGGGCGTTTTTCGCACTCACGCGAGAGCTGGCTGAGCAGAATCACCGGGATGCCCAGTTCGCGAGCCATCAGTTTCGCGGTGCGGGTCATGTGGCTGACTTCCTGCTCTCGGCTGAACGTGCGTGAGTCGGAGTCCACCAGCTGCAGGTAATCGATCACCATCAGGTCCAGGCCGTATCGGCGCTTGTGACGACGGGCAGCGGCGCGCATCCGGTTCATCGACATCGATGCGCGGTCCGATAGGTACAGGCTGGAGTGCTTGAGCTTGCTGGCGGCACTCATCAGCTCGGCGCCATGGCTGTGCGGGGCCTTTCCGTTCTTGATCAAGTGCAGGGGGATACGCCCTTCGGACGCCATGAAACGGTCCATCAGGCCGGTGTTATCCATTTCGAGACTGAACGCCATCACGCTCTTACCCTCACGGATAGCGGCATTGGATGCGATGTTCATGGCCAGGGTGGTTTTACCCATGGCCGGGCGGCCCGCAATGATGATCAGTTGGCCAGGCTTCAAGCCCTGCAGCTTCTCGTCCAGATCGGGAATGCCGGTGGATAGCCCGTCAATCTCGTCACCCCGGTCGGCACGGGCCTGAAGCACTTCGATGTAGTCATCCAGGATGTCCTCAGCCTTGATCACCTCGGACGTGGCCGACTGGCTGTCGACCGCCTGGGCCTCGGCCTGCACCGCTGCCACCTTGTCCACGGTGGTCTGGTCGCCGTAAGCGATATCGTTGATCCGAACGCTCAATGCGATCAGTGATCTATCCAGGCTGCGCTCACGAACGGTTCCGGCGTACGAGGCAGCGTTCGCAACGCTTGGAGTGTTCCGGGCGATATCGGCGGCGTACGCGAAGGCGGGAGAACCGCAAGGCAGGTCCCCGACACGAGCGCCGATAGTCACGATATCCACCGGCTGGCCTGCGCCATGTAAGTCCAAGATGCCGCGATAGATGGCGGCGTTATCCTCGTAGTAGAAATCCTCGACCGACAGGTCAGCACTGAGCAAGTCGATCAACTCAGGGCGCAGGAACATGGCCCCCAGCACACCGTGCTCGGCCTCAAGGCTGTATGGGTCACGCATTGAAATTACCCTCGATCACCTTCACGAAGTTGGTCGGCGCAATGAGCCAATCGAACACTGCGCGGAACGGTTTGCCGGCTCGCCCTTCTGTCTGGCCCATCAGGAAGGGGCTAGCGGCGACCAACTTGAAAAAGTCCGACCAGAAATCGAGATCCTGATGAACCACACTCTCATTCCACCGGGCGTTGAGCGTGGCTACACGGCTCTTGGTGATCATCACTACCCGAGGAAGCCCAGGAAGGGTTTCGTTGAACAGATCGACGATGGCCTGAGTTGGGCATTTCGGCTTGGAGGCTTTCGACGGATTTGCATCAACTCGAGAAGGTGATGGTTCACTTGATGGTTCTATTACGGTTCTGGGTGCGGCTGCTGCGGGGGGGGTGTGCTTCTCCTGCGGGGGTGGTGGTGCATCTGCTGCGGGGTGCACCTCCTGCGGGGGTGCGTATGCTGCGGGGGTCAGGGTGTACATAGTCGATCGTCCCATACGCTCGCGAAATGACAGAATCCCAGTTGTCCCCAGCCACTTAATTGCCGACTGAACCGTGCGCTCACCCAGGCAGGTGCGCTCAGCGATACGAGCAACAGAAGGCCAGCAAACACCCTCGTCGTTTGCGTTATCAGCCAGCGATATCAGGACAGCCTTTTGCGGGCCGCTCATGCCTTGCAACGGCCAGCACAGGCTCATGATGATGGTACTCATGCGGAAACATCCTGGGCAGGTGCCAGGGACGCCTTCAGGTGACTGAGGCATTCCCGGCGAAATTTGGATTTAGATGCGTGCGAGTACTGGCCGCTGATCATCAGCGCGGCATCCATCGCGGCGGATTGATTTGTTGTGAGGTGTCGTGACACGTTTTTAGAGGTGTCGGAAAGTGTCGCGACATCCCTCGAACTGTTGACTGCGGGGGTTTTATTGATCATTATTCACCTCGAAATAAAGCTGTACTAAGCCGCCCTGCCAGGCGGTTTTTTTATGCCTGCGATTCAGGCGTTATGGGTGTCCGGCGCATCCGTGGTAGCTTTTTGCTTCCACACGAAAAGGTCACGGAGACCGGACATGAAACGTTTGAAGGAAGCCTTTGCACGCTGGAAGGCGAAGCATTGGGATCTGAAGCCATACATCCACGACGAACCCATGTTTCTGATGATGGGGTTCGACAGGCCGCCCTTGCGGGACTTCTGGGAGCGACGGAAAGGGTTAATTCTCAAAGCGGCCCCCTGGCTTGCGAGCCTCATCGGCGGTGCGATAATCCTGAAGCTGATGGGTCTCGCTTAAGCGACCATCCAGCACGGCGGCGCGGGCCTCGTCCAAAACCTTCAAGCGATCCAGGTCGCTGGCGGAAGGATCAAAGCTGACGTGAGTCAGAGGAAAGGTTGTGGACCCACCGCGGTTCGCGCTTCCCGTTACGAAGCCAGCGGCAAAGCAAAAGGCAGAAACACCAAAGGCCCCACAGGCGACCAACAAGCTATCTGCAACCATCGCTATTCCCTTCCTATGCACTGTATGAATTAACAGCTGATCCAGAATCTCTATTCGCCCTCCCCGCTTCAGCGGAAAATGGCGGCATCGAACGGCTAAGCCGCAGATTTGTTGGGATGTGCCTCGATAAGCAGCCAGGCCGGATCGAAGGGTCTACCCCTGGCTGCCGCAAGCTCGGCAATCTTCATGACGTAATTTGTTTCGCCCGTGTACTCGGTTCTTGGTAACGCGTCGGCAGCCAGCCACTTGTAAATGGCGCGCGGGGTTTTTCCGCAAGCCAAGGCCACGCTTGGAACACCACCTGCGTCGTCGATCGTTTTCTTGAGCGGCCGCATTTGGCCTCCAATTCAAATATGAACTTACGGTACATCTTAAGTCGGAACTGAAAGTACATGCAAGCGCGTGAGAACATGAACCCATGGTTCAAATAGAAGAAATCCGCAATTCGTTCGTAGCGCGCCTAAAGCAATCCCTCGCCGAGGCAGGGATTCCTGAGTGGGGGGCGGGTGTGCGCTTGGCAAAAATGGCAAAGGTGACTCCGAAGGCTTGTAGTAAATGGCTCAACGGAGAATCAATGCCTGGAGGCGCCAAGATGCTTGCCTTGGCTGCAGCGCTTAACGTGAGAGTTGAGTGGCTGGAATACGGCCGCGGTCCAATGCGTGAATCAGCAGCACTGACTCCTGAAGATCCTCGCGCGCAACCGCGCAGCTTCGATCTAAACAGTGAGCCCGGCTACACTGGCGTGCTGCAACTCACGGCGCGGGGCTCAACTGGTGACGGTGATGATAATCCGCATGTTGAGATACGCGGCGTCATGGCATTCAAGTCGACATGGCTGCGGGCCAACAACCTAAATCAGAAGCATCTGGACGTGATCTACGCTAGCGGCAATAGCATGGAGCCGACGATCAATGACGGCGACGTACTGCTGGTGGATGAGTCCAAGATTGAACCGAAGGATGGCCAGATATTCGCGATGCAGAGCGAATCGAAGGGTACCATCGTGAAGCGCCTGGTGAAGTCAGACTTTGATGGATGGATTATCCGTAGTGACAATCCAGATAAAGCACGTTACGGCGATGAGACACTGCGTGATGGTGAGATAAACGAAGTCAGAATCATCGGTCGTGTGGTTTGGCGAGGGGGTATGCTGTAGCTAGAAAGCGCTGCTACTAACCATAAATCTACGAATGGGAATGGATTCAATGTTCGGTAAAATCGCAATAGGCATAGTGGTAGCAGTGGTATTGTTTTTAGGCTACGGCGCAATCATCAATAGCACGCCAGAAGGGCAGCAAAAGTCGCACGCTCGCGATGCAATTGATCTTTGTTGGAAGCGTGTGGACGACAACCTTCAGCCCTTGAGCAATCGCAGGTTCATTAGAGGCGCTTGCCAGAAGATGGTTGAAGATTACGAGTCAGAATTCGGGCCCTCCTCCACGATACGAAAAGAATAACCCTCCCACCCCGAACAGCCCGCCATTGAGCGGGCTTTTTATTGCCCCCTGACAAAATATGTACTTTTGGTACTTGACCAATATGAACCATTGGTACATATTTGCCCCATCGCCGGATAACAACCGGCCAGATGGAAGGCAGCGATGAACCGGCCTCAACGGTTCAGAGGGTTGGCAACTGACCCGGGCGTGCAGCGTAAATCGCCAAGACGAGTTATCCAGCGGGAGAACAAGCCGAAAGGCCCGCGGCTGGAGTGACATTTGTTTCAAGCCGGTGACCGACGCCAGTAGCGGGTCACGGCCAGCATCAAACGAATTGAATTAGCGGGCCCGATAGCCTCGGCTGGGACCGCCGGACCTCATGCACCCTGCCCACTCAATCAGGGCACTCAGAGCTGTAGCGTGCATGTTGTAAGGACCTGTGATCCACGGCGAACAAATGCTGTTTGACGCTGTGCGTAGGAAGCTCGAAGCCCACCCACGAAGACGAACGGCCATCCCTGCAACCAGCGGCGGGTAACTGGCCAACACCGATGACGCAACAAACCCGGTCTGACGCCAGTAGCGTGACCGGGATTTCACCGATAGGCCTTCGCAAAAGGGCCTGACGGGAAATCAACCAGGAGGGAAGTCAGTGAAACCGAAAATCGTAAGTGGATTGTGGAAGGGCTATCTGGGCATGGGTTTAGCGCCTCGGGAGTTGCAGTACGTTCTTGGCGCTGCCCAGGGCATGACGGCCAAGGAGATTGCACGCCAGTTCAACGTGGCGGCCTGCACCGTAGCGAAGCGCCTTTCCAGCGCGATGTTCAAGCTCGGCGTGACTCGTCAAACGGCGCTGGTAGCCGAGGCGATGCGGCGAGAAATCATCGTTGGCCTGTCTGAAAGCCCGAATCCTCAAGGCCCAGCAGGAGAATCAAACGATGGTGTCTTTATCGCTTAAACGCCAGCGGAGCATCACTTGTGCACCTTGGCGACAGGGTGCAGCGGGATGTAACCCAACCCAGAGGAATCACCATGTTAGGCAAATTGTTCGGCAAGAAATCCGGCCAAGCCCGCGCAGCAGTCTCCAAGCTGGCCAACCGCGACCTGATGGAAGCGGTCGTGTACGGCTCGATCTACGTTGCGGCTGCCGATGGCGAGCTGGAAGACAGTGAGCTGTCCAAGATCGAAACCATCCTCAGCAACAACCCGGCGCTCCAGGGCTTCGGCGCGGAGCTGTCCAACACCATCGACCGTGCCAAGACCGACTTCAAGTCAGGCGCTCGCATCCTGCGCCAGAACGCCGAGAAAGAACTGGGCGACCTGGCTCACTCTCCAGCCGAAGCGCTGACCGTCCTCAACGTCATGTTGACGGTGGCCGAGGCCGACGGCGAGATCGAACCAGCCGAACTGACCGCCCTGGAGCGCAGCGCCAAGCTGCTGGGCCTGAACCTGAAAGACCACCTGTAATGCCGGGGATCACAGAGCTGGTTAAACGCCTGCGTGCGTTTCTCATCTTCGCTCTGCTCATCGGCGTGGTGCTGATCGATTCAGTGTCTCGAATCATCAGCATGTGCGCCGACGGGTTCCTTGCGCTGCTGATCCTGCTTCTGATCTGGCCGCTGATCAAACAACGCTGAGCATCACTTCTGCCCATTCACTGAGTGGGCAGCGGGATGGCGAAGGCCCAAACGAATCCAGAGCGGGGATAAAGCCGCCTCCGCCACGGCCGTCGGACAAGACGGTCTCTGTGAACACTCCAGAGCAGTGTTCGTTTCGTTCCGTATGAGCGCAGGCTTAGCCAATGAGCCAAATCAAGAACGCTGACAGTCGGAAGAGTACGACGGACAGCCGGAAAGACGGCCCGAGCACCTGGTACTCCCCAGCACCAGGCCGCATCGGACTGCTCTCCACCTTTCACGACAGGCTTTAGATCGTTAAAGAACCTTCACCGAAAGCCTGAGAGCAGTCCAATGCGGACGAACACCCGGCACTTGCCGGCCACCTGCATTCAGCCCACCCAGCGCGGAGGATTGGCAGCCATGTGAACCACAACGAACCCTAGACGCCAAAGCGTCGACCGCGTGACGTAGGGAGGTCTACGAAGCGCACTGAAAGCCCGGTTTCGACTGGGCTTTTTTACGACTGGCCTTTACCCGCCAGCCCCCTCCCCTGGGCTCACCGGCACATACCAGGCGGTCAGGGTGCTGACGAATAAACGCAACCCACTGAGGTATCCACCATGCACGCATCAATTCAACAGCGCGTAGACGGGGTTGCGGCCCTGCATGTTCGCTCCCGCATTGCCACCGAAGACTTCTACGCCTTGATCGGCAAGGAGCAGCCAGTGCAGAAGATCCGCTATCAGATCATCACCCGCGGTAAGGCGTATCACATCGTCGAGCTCGCAACACGAAAGGTGAAGGGCTTCCGCTGGACCTGGAAGGAGGCAAGCAACTTTGCCCAGGCTCTTGAGGCGCGTGCAGATGGCGTGAAGGTAACGCTCTCAGGCGGTGCGCAATGATCGGCGAACCAATGCCGGATCCACGGCACTCGATTATCGACAACCTGAACCAGCAGCTGGAAGCGTTCTTCGGCTCTGGCAAGAAAGCCCAGATCATCCCGAACGGCGTTGGTGTTGACGGTCCCTACAGCGGCACCACGGCACACCACGAACGCCTGCGCAAAGAACGCGACAAGCTTGCACCTTCCGTGCGCGCCGAAGCAGCCAAGGGTGTCGTGGCCAGCGTTGCAGCAAAGAACCTGGGCATGCACATCAAGCGCGTGACGTTGATCGCCCAGGAGAACGGCTTCAAGTTCGCCGACACCCCATGAGACGCATCAACAACCAGGTGCGCCAACGCCGGCGCCAGGCATGGCTTGATTTGCCAGCACATGAAATCGAAGAGGTAGGCCATGGCCAAGGACAACGCCCAGATCCAGCGGGACAAGCGTGCGAAAGAGAAGGCGCTGCTCGACAAGATCGGCGCCGAGAAGCGCTCGTTGATTGTCTCGAAAGCGCTCGATGATGCGCTTCAAGTGCTGGGCGAGCGTCACGATTTTGAGGAATGGCAGGAAACGGTATCAACCTTCCTGATCAATCTGGCGGCGGCACCCACCGAAGTGTCGGCCCGCCTCGTGAACATGTCGCGACCTGATTTCGAGATAACAGAAAAGCAGTCGCGACAGCTTGAAGAGTTCAGCAAGACCGGTATCGAACCAGCATAACCCACCCTACTCGCTGCATCCGGTAAACGGAGGGCGGCGCTTACCCGGAGTAACCCCATGACCAAGCAAGCACAGCAAACAGTACTCGCCGCCGAACTCCCTGAGCGCGGCCAACCTCTGGCCGGCGGTGTGTTCGTCACCCGCTACTGGCTCAACGGCGCCGAGCGCGCCCTGATCCTACTGCCTGACGAACTCAGCGGCCCATGGGGTGAGTACGGCGTCGAGATAAAAGGCACCGGCAGTTACAGCGACGGCGAAGCCAACACCAGGGCGATGGCCGAGGCTGGCAGTGTGATCGCCATCAAGGCCCTGGAGCTGGATGGCTTCATCCCGTCTTGCCTGGAAGGCCAGCTGCTGATGGCGGCAATGTCTGATGGCCTGGTGGAGCTCCGCGATGACCGCTACCACTGGCTAAGTACGCAGCGCTCCGCCATCTACGCCTACCACATGGCCTTTGAAGATGGCTGGCTCAACTTCGACGCCAAGTTCCACGAGCGGCTCGCGCGCCCTGTCCGCAGCCTGCCTATTCAGTAATTCATTTCTTCATTCGTTTTTCGCAGGTGATTCCCGGGAGCGCCAGGACGGCGCTCAGACCAGAAGCTCGTCGGGAAGCGCCGGCTACCTGCACCCTTATCTCACTCACAGGAGCATCCCATGCGTTCAAATGAACTGACCACGTACACCCGTGGCGATCTGATGATCAGTGGCCCAGACGAAGCGGTGGTTCTGAAACTGGCGACGCTCGCCATCGCCGCCGAGCCCGCCATCACCGCAAGCGGCATCCCAGCTATCGGCGAATACTGGCCCGGCGAAGGCGGCGTGAACGGCGGCCTGTTCCCTGGCGGCGATAAGCCCTACTACCTCATCATGCCGACGGGCGCAGATGCTGAGTCCAGTCTTGAGTGGGGCAGCTACGGACAAGAACTCGACGGCGCCAAATCCCCATGGGATGGCCAGGCGAACACCGCTTACCTGATAAGCAGCAATCGGGAACACGACCACCCTGCCGCCCAATTCTGCGCCGCGTACGAGCGCGATGGTCACAAGGACTTTTACCTGATGGCGCGCCGTGAGGCGTCTTTCCTCGAAATCACCGTTCCAGATGTGTTCACCAAGGCCTATCACTGGACGAGCTCGCAGCGCTCCGCCTACTTCGCCTACACCATGGACTTTGGAGCTGGCTGGCTCGACAACAACGGCAAGCTCAACGAGCGGCTCGCGCGCCCTGTCCGCAGAAAGTTTATTTGATCATTCAATTCTTCATTCATGGGTGCGATAGCACCCTCGCTTTTCAGGAGGCCAGGGATGGCGCTGCATACGGATTTGGAAATCCACAAAGTGGCCGAGGAGTTGCTCGGGCTTTCGCTTGACCTGGTGCGCAACATCCCGCGCGACCTGAAACAGGTTGTCGGGGCAAAGATCCGGGACGAGTGCTTGCAGGTCCTGGTTCTGATCGGCCGGGCCAACATGACCCGGGAGAAGCTACCCCACATCAACCTCCTGCTTGAAAGCATCTGGATGCTCAACTACTTGCTGCGCGCCCTCACCAACAGAGGGTTGATCAGCAAAGGGCAGCACGCCAAGGCAATGATGATGACGGCCTCAGTTGGCCGCCAGGCAAACGCCTGGAAGAAGTCCGCAACCGCGCCCGCTGCTTGAGGGTTAAGGCCCTCTTGCCTGTGCGCCAAATCTGGTCGAGCCGCTGACCTCTTGGTCACCGCCATGCGCACAACAGATACCACCGGTCTAAAGCGTCCGGGCTGGTCTCGCGCAGTTTCCAAGCTGATCGGCAATGCCTTCGGCTTGGCGATTTAGATAGCTCGACAGGTCGCAGCGCTCCGCCAACAACGCCTACAACATGGACTTTGAAGATGGCTGGCTCAACAACAACGACAAGAACAACGAGCGGCTCGCGCGCCCTGTCCGCAGATTTAAGTGTTGCTCCATTCCAGTTCGAGGATCTCGTCCAGGCTTACTACGACTGTCGGCGCAACAAGCGGAACTCCGCGAGTGCCCGACAATTCGAGAAGGACATGGAGATCAACTTGCTGGAACTGTACGACGACCTGATTGCCGGCACTTACCGGCCAGGCCGATCCATTTGTTTCGTTGTCTCCCGCCCGAAAGCCCGCGAAGTTTGGGCGGCAGCCTTTCGGGATCGCGTCGTCCACCACCTGATGTACAACCATGTGGCCCCGCGCTTCTACGCCAGCTTCATAGCGGACAGTTGCGCATGCATCCCAGGGCGCGGCACGCTGTACGCCGCCAAGCGTCTTGAATCGAAGATCCGCAGCGCCAGCGAGAACTGGTCGAAGCCGATCTTCTACCTCAAGTGCGACCTGGCCAACTTCTTCGTCGCCATCGACAAGGCGGTGCTGCGCAAGCAGCTGGAGGCAAGGATCACCGAACCCTGGTGGCTGGCCCTGGCAACGCAGATCCTCATGCACGACCCGCGTGAGGATTACGAGACGCGAAGCCCGGCCCACCTGTTCAACCGGGTGCCACAGCACAAGCGCCTGGTCGCGCAGCCCGCAAGCCTCGGCCTGCCGATCGGCAACCTGTCGTCGCAGTTCTTCGCCAACGTCTACCTCGATGCCCTGGACCAGTTCGCCAAGCACACGCTGCGCGCAAAGCACTACATACGCTACGTGGACGACTTCGTCTTTCTGCATGAGTCACCGCAGCAACTTAACCAGTGGCTGGCCGAGGTCGAAGCATTCCTGCCGAGGCTCGGCGCCAAGCTCAACCCCACGAAGACGATCCTGCAGCCAGTGGATCGCGGCGTCGACTTCGTGGGCCACGTCATCAAGCCCTGGCGGCGTACCACTCGCAAGCGATCACTGGCCCAGGCATTGAAGCGAACGGCCGCAGCACCAGCCGAGGATCTACGCGAGACGGCCAACAGCTACTTCGGCCTGCTCAGTCAGGCCAGCCACAGCGAGAAAGACCGGGCGGCACTCGCCCGCGTCGTGCTGAAGCGCGGCAACAGCGTCAACTCGGCGCTGACCAAAACCTTTCAGAAACGGTAAATTCATAATGACAACAGCAATCGATTTGTTCGCCGGGCTGGGCGGATGGAGTACTGGTGCACGCGCTGCCGGCGTTAACGTTCTTTGGGCTGCCAACCATTGGCCTGAAGCCGTCAAATGGCACAGCGCCAACCACCCAGGCACCCAGCATGTATGCCAAGACCTTCACCAGGCCAAGTGGGAAACGGTTCCCAGGCATGATTTGCTTCTGGCGTCACCGTGTTGCCAGGGCCATTCAAAGGCGCGTGGCAAGTCATCGGGTAATCCGCAGCACGACGCGAGCCGCTCGACTGCCTGGGCGGTTGTCTCTGCGCTTGAATTTCACAGACCCGAAGGCGGCCTACTGGAGAACGTGGCCGAGTTCATGGACTGGGCGCTATATCCAGCCTGGCTCGCAGCTGTTCAGGCTCTTGGATACCAGGTTGCGCCGCACATCGTCGACTGCGCCGACCTTGGCGTTCCCCAGCATCGTATTCGTCTGTTTCTGGTTCTGACCCGCAGCAGGGCGCCACTACTGCTCCAAATACAGCGGCATGAGCATGTTCCGGCCACCAGCTTCCTTGATTTCAACTCTGGAAAATGGTCGCTCATAGACAAGCCTGGTCGTGCCGCGGCAACTCTCGCGCGCGTGGCTAACGGCAGGGATCGCTTCGGTGATCAGTTCATCATGCCCTACTACGGCAAAGGCTCTGGACTCACGGGCAGAGACATGGGCAGACCAATCGGCACCATCACCACGCTGGATCGGTGGGCGCTGGTACGCGGCAACGAGATGAGAATGCTCAGCGCTAATGAGGCTCTGGCAGCCCAGTCATTCCCGACCAATACCCTGCGACCTGACAACCACCGGCTGACCATGCACATGGCGGGCAACGCAGTACCGCCGCTGGCCGGACAGCGAGTGATCGAAGCTTATCTCGAAGCCGCATAACTCCCCCACTCCACCGCCCGGGCATGGCCCGGCAAGGACTCCCCGTGAAACGAATTTACCTCAGCGGGCCCATGAGCGGCTTGCCAGGGCTGAACTTCCCCACCTTCCACAGCATGACCGCCAGCCTTCGCGCCAGCGGCCACACCGTCACCAACCCCGCCGAGATCAACCCAGAAGGCGGCACCTGGACCGACTGTATGCGCCGCGACATTGCCGCCCTGATGGACTGCGACACCGTGGCCACCCTGCCCGGTTGGGAGCATTCAAAGGGCGCAAAGCTGGAAGTGCTGATCGCCGAGAAGCTCGGCATGACCGTTGTGGATGCCCATGATCTGGTAACGAGGGAGGCTGTATGAGCGAAGCTAAACGGTATCAGGCTGACTGGCATGGGATGTTCTTGGATTTGCCTGGGCGCCGGATGGGTACAGAAGAGCGCTTGGTCGTGCTCGCCTCAGACTTCGACCGGGTAACCGCCGAGCGTGACGCGGCTCTGGCCGAGCTTTCAGAGATTAAGGAAAGCCTGGCTTATCGCGGTAGTCTTCTTTGCCGAATTGAGGGTCAGCGTGACGCCCAGCAGCAAAAATTGACAGTGGCGACAGCGATGCATCCATTCGCCGAAAAGGTCATCCGCAAACTGGAACGCTTCCAGGAGTGCGCGGACGACGGCCAAGGTGCGGACATCGGACGGCATTGGTTTGACCTGCTCACCCAGCTCGGCCTACTGAATCGTGTGCAGCGCAGCCCTGCACTGTGGGAAATGACTCAGCAAGGCGAAGACGCCCTAGAGTTGTCGTGGCAGAGCGCAAAATCCCGATAGGAGTACATCCGTACTCCCGCGCAAAACCTGTAACCCCTCCCCCTTCAAAGTCAGCCGCTATAGCGGCAAGGACGAAGTCATGCCTGAAGAAAAACTCAAACTCCAGGTAGGCCGGACCTACCGAGCAAAGAAGCCAGCCAAGGCCGGTGCCACCTGGAACCCATCGATCAACGACCGAACTATCACGTGGGTCGGCTCGTGTGAGGTTCAGTACGACGGCCCTTCGGTCGGATTCGGCAAGCACTACCCGAAGGTGACCAAGGAGAAATTTCTCGCATGGGCCAGCCATGACGTAACTGATCAGCTTCCGCCAAACGAGTACGCGAAATGGCCACCAGCCAAGGAGTCCGCATGAGCAGCGTCAAGGAATGGCCGATCCTGTTCTCGGCGCCGATGGTGCGCGCCATCCTGGAAGGCCGGAAGACGGTCACGCGCCGTGCGGTGAAGCCGCAGCCCGAAGTACGCATGGTCGACATGATCGGCCCAATGCTGACTTTCAAAAATAAGCGAGGCGGCCACTGGCTTTATCCGAATGCCAAAGCACAGATCATCGCTGACTGCCCCTACGGCAAGCCAGGCGACCGGCTGTGGGTGCGCGAGACTTTCATCGATCTGCGCGGTACCGGCGTTGAGCACCGCCCAGACCCGGCCGGCCCGCTACAGCGCTACGCCTATGCTGCCGACTGCCGCCCTAGGTCACACAGCGACGAGGCACGGAAAGACTTCGGCCTGAAGTACAAACCCAGCATTCACATGCCGCGGGTTGCGTGCCGCATCCTGCTGGAGATCACCGACGTGCGCGTCGAGCGGTTGCAGGACATCAGCGAAGACCAGGCCAAAGCCGAGGGTGTGCGCCTGATGCGCGACGGCAGCGATACGTGGGTAAGTAGAGAAGGCCCTGGAAACCTCGTTACACCATGGCCGACTGCCAAAGAAGCATTCAGCGACTTGTGGAACTCCATCAATGGACCGCATGCATGGGTCGCCAACCCGTGGGTCTGGGCGGTTTCGTTCAAGCGGGTGACGCCATGATCGCCACCCTCTGGTTCGCCTACGTCTTCATCTACAAGGTGAGCAAGCCATGACGCAGACAATGCAGGAACAGTTCGAACAAGCCTTCAGCGACGACAACGGCAAGATGCCAGTGGCTTTCATCAAACTGCAGCGCCAGGGCGACAGCTACAGCGTGCCACGCGTTGCCAGGGCCTGGTACTGGTTCAAGCGCTCTCGCGAAACCCTGGTGGTGGACCTGCCCGCCGTCGAGGCCTGGGATAACGACGGGCGCTTGGATCGCGAAAAGGACGACACGGCCAACTGCGCCATGGGCCTGGCTCCGGTCATCGATGTGCGCATTGCAATGACCGCCGCCGGCATCTCCATCAAAGCAACAGCCTAACCCCAATCCCCCTACATGCCTGCCGGTGAGCGGCGGGCGGAGCTATGGCATGAACAAAGAAGAAATCGTGGCCTTGCCGCCAAAGATTGAAATTGCAATTAAAGCAGGCCAAGCCGCCGCTGATGCATGCGACGACGATGGCGGTAGCGCCAACTGTGACCGAGTTGTTATCCCAATGCCCGGTGTTCGCGAGTCATGGGTTAATGGTATGCGCGGATACCTCCAGGAGGCGACTGGCTGGCACCGCCGAGGCTTCCACCTCGACACCCCTTTCGCTGGCATCGGCAATCGTCGTTATGCCGGCGTCCAGGCCATGCACAAATCACTCAAGGACCAGGGCGTCGACTGCTACGTCTGGTATCAGATGGATTAACCACCTTCTGCCGCCCAGCGCGGCAAGGACACCCCATGTTCGCTATGAAACTCACCCTGATACTGCTGGGCGCTTTTCTGTACCTGGTAGGAACACTCGGCTGGTTCTTCTGGGCCGGGCCCGGCCTTGTTGGCACCGGCACCACCGAGGCACTGCTCTACGCCTTCGCCGGCACATGCGCCTGGCTGCTGATCAGCTTGGGCCTGGCAATCCACATCATCAAGACAGCGCGGCCCACTGCCGGCGGGAGGAATCCATGAGCAAAGTCACCCTAGATGAATGGGCGGCGGCCGAGTTCAAAACGCCACCAAGCCCCAACACCCTACGCAAATGGGCACGGGAGGGCCGAATCAACCCTGTACCCGTAAAGCACGGCCGCAACTACTATGTAGAATCGGACGCACATTATCAGGACCCTGAGCAGCAGCCCGCCCGAATCACAGGGGGCAGCCTGATCAGCAGAATAGAGAGAGCCCGCCATGGCGCCCAGGCCGCGTAACACCGGGTCAAAGGACCTCCCCCCCAATCTCTACCGTAAAACTGACGCCCGCAACGGCGTCACTTATTACACCTACCGCGACCCAATCAGCGGTCGCGTATTCGGCCTGGGTAAGGATAAGGAGGCGGCCATTCGAGAGGCCGTCGCCGCCAACCACGCAGACGCCATCAAACCAACGCTGGCTGAGCGCATCAGCACTCCGGCGCCAGCGCCTGGCAAATTGTTCTCGGAATGGCTGGACGAATACCGCGAGCTGTTCGCCGAGCGGAAGCTGTCGGCAAGCAGCAATAAAAACGTGGGTATGCGGCTAAACCGCCTGACGGCAGTCTTCGGCTCGAAGGGGATTAAGGACATCACAACGATGGATGTGGCCGATTACCTGACGGGCATGGCTAAAGAGGGAAAGGCGCAGATGGCCAGGGCGATGCGCTCGCTGTTGCGAGACGTGTTCGCCGAGGCTCAGGCGCGAGGGTGGGCAGACGCCAACCCGGTCGAAGTGACCAAGGCCGCGCGGGTAAGCATCAAGCGCGAACGGCTGACGCTGGAACTGTGGAAGGCAATCTATGAGGAAGCCAAGAAACCATGGCTTCGCAGGGCAATGGAACTGGCGGTGCTGACTGGCCAGCGCCGGGACGATATAGCCTCGATGCTTTTCAAGGACGTGCACGACGGCTTCCTTCATGTCGTTCAGTCCAAGACCGGGGCCCGGCTGCGGATCAGCACCGCGCTTCGCCTCGAGTCGGTCGGCCTGGATCTGTCCACCGTAATTAAGCAATGCCGCGACCGCGCTCTGTCACAACACCTGGTGCACCATGCACAAGCTTCGGGCCGGGCAAAGGCTGGCCAGCCATTGGTGCTGGACACGCTGAGCTCTGCATTTGCCGAAGCGCGCGACAAGGCCGGCGCGAAGCTGGGTATAAGTTTTGGGCGCCAGCCACCGTCCTTTCACGAACAACGCTCGCTGGCTGCACGCCTTCATGAGCTTGAAGGCCGTGACGCCCAGAAACTACTCGGTCATCGTTCGGCCACAATGACCGATCTGTACCGCGACAGCCGAGGCGCTGAGTGGATCGACGTGGCATAATCGACGGCTGAATTTTTGGGCGATATTGGGGAAGTTTTGGGGAGGATTTTATGCCCAGTGAAATCAAGCACTTACAGCTTTACGGCATCAAAGCCTGCGACACCATGAAAAAGGCGCGCACCTGGCTCGATGAGCACGCGGTGAGCTATGAGTTCCATGACTACAAAACGGCCGGTATCGACCGCGAACACTTGACCCAATGGTGCAACGAGCACGGTTGGCAGGTGGTTTTGAACCGTGCGGGTACCACCTTTCGCAAACTCGAAGACGAACGCAAAGCCGATCTCGATCAGTCGAAAGCCATTGAATTGATGCTCGCACAACCCTCGATGATCAAGCGCCCGGTGCTCGATCTCGGTGACAGAACCCTGATTGGCTTCAAGCCAGATAGTTATTCGGCGGCCCTCAAGTAGGCCAGCCTTCCATTTTTGTAGAGGTAACAGCATGTCCAATTCCCTGTTCAGCCTGGGCTTCGGCGTCGGCACTCAGAACCGCCAAGGTGCTTGGCTGGAAGTGTTTTACGCACAACCGTTGCTCAACCCGTCGGCAGAAATCGTTGCGGCCATTGCGCCGATCCTGGGTTACACCGAGGGCAACCACGCGATCACGTTCACCATCAGCCAAGCGCTGCAACTGGCCGATGCACTCAAGAACGTCGATGCCACCCAAGCCGCGCTGCTAAATCGCCTGGCAGAAAGTCATACGCCGCTGGTCGCTACCTTGCTGGCCGAAGACGCCGCGCTGACCTCCACGCCTGAGGCCTACCTCAAGCTGCACCTGCTGTCCCATCGCCTGGTCAAGCCCCACGGCCTGAACCTGGCCGGCGTGTTCCCGCAGTTGCCGAACGTGGCCTGGACCAGCCAGGGTGCCATCGATATCAACGAGCTTGCCGAACGCCAACTCGAAGCGCGCCTGCGTGGCGAGCTGCTGGAAGTGTTCTCGGTGGACAAGTTCCCGAAAATGACCGACTACGTGGTACCGGCCGGTGTGCGTATCGCCGATGCTGCGCGTATCCGCCTGGGCGCCTACGTGGGCGAAGGCACCACCGTGATGCACGAAGGTTTCGTCAACTTCAACGCCGGCACCGAAGGCCCGGGCATGATCGAAGGCCGCGTATCGGCAGGCGTATTCGTTGGCAAAGGCTCGGATCTGGGCGGCGGTTGCTCCACTATGGGCACCCTGTCGGGCGGCGGCAATATCGTGATCAAGGTGGGCGAAGGCTGCCTGATCGGCGCCAATGCCGGTACCGGTATCCCATTGGGCGATCGCAACACCGTGGAATCGGGCCTGTACATCACCGCCGGCACCAAGGTTGCCCTGCTCGACGAGCAAAACCAGCTGGTCAAGGTGGTCAAGGCGCGCGAGCTGGCTGGCCAACCAGACCTGCTGTTCCGTCGTAACTCCGAGACCGGTGCCGTGGAATGCAAAACCCACAAATCGGCCATCGAACTGAACGAAGCGCTGCACGCTCACAACTAAGCAGCCACTCGATGCCACTAGCGGGTCGCACCTTCGGGGCGGCCCGCTTATACGAGTTTTGACCACCATGCTTGTGCCCTCCCCCTGGCGCGCCGATTTCCCGGCCATCGCCACCCTGCAAAGGCAAGACCAGACCTATCTGGACAGCGCCGCCACCGCCCAAAAACCCCAGGCCCTGCTGGATGCCATCAGCCATTACTACGCCAATGGCGCAGCCAATGTGCACCGCGCCCAGCATTTGCCGGGGGCCCATGCGACCCAAGCCTTTGAGGACAGTCGCAGCAAGGTCGCGCAGTGGTTGAATGCAGGCGACAGCGGGCAGGTCGTATTCACCCACGGCGCAACCTCTGCGCTGAACCTCTTGGCCTATGGCCTTGAGCACCTATTCAATGCGGGCGATGAGATAGCCATCAGCGCCCTGGAACACCACGCCAACCTGTTGCCCTGGCAGCAATTGGCCAAACGGTGTGCGCTGACGCTGGTGGTATTGCCCCTGGACGATGACGGCGTGATCGACCTGCAAGCCGCCGCATCATTGATCGGCCCGCGCACGCGCCTGCTGGCGGTGAGCCAGTTGTCCAACGTGCTGGGCACCTGGCAGCCGCTGGAAGCGCTACTGACGCTGGCCCAGGCAAACGGTGCCCTGACTGTTGTGGATGGCGCCCAAGGCATCGTGCATGGTCGCCACGACGTACAGGCCCTGGGCTGCGATTTCTACGTATTTTCCAGCCACAAGCTCTACGGCCCGGACGGCGTCGGCGTGCTGTTCGGTCGCAACGCTGCCCTGCATCACCTGCGCCACTGGCAGTTTGGCGGCGAGATGGTGCAGCAGGCAGATTATCAAGGCGCCAGCTTCCGCCCTGCCCCACTGGGGTTCGAAGCCGGCACGCCGCCCATTGCCGGCGTGATCGGCCTGGGTGCCACCCTGGATTACCTGAGCTCACTGGATCAGCACGCCGTGACCACCCATGAAGCGGCACTGCACGACTATTTGCTGCGCGGGCTGAAAGCACGCAATGGCGTGCGCGTACTGGGATCACCGCAAGCAGCACTGGTGAGCTTTGTGGTGGACGGTGTGCATAACGCCGACCTGGCTCACCTGTTGACCGAGCAAGGCATCGCCGTGCGCGCCGGGCATCATTGTGCAATGCCGCTGCTCAAGGCCATGCACTTATCCGGCGCCATTCGAGTGTCCCTGGCGCTGTACAACGACTCCGATGACTTGGAGCGCTTCTTTGAAGCGTTGGACCAGGCGCTGGATATGTTGCGATGAGCTTGCCAGTGGACGCGATGGCTGCGCTGCAGGCATTCCAGGCTGTCGGCGGTTGGGAGCAGCGCGCGCGGATGCTGATGCAATGGGGCGAGCGACTGCCCGCGTTGGCGGATGATGAAAAGGTCGACGCCAACCTGGTGCAAGGCTGTGAAAGCCTGGTGTGGTTGGTGGGGCATTTGCAGGACGGCCATTGGCAGTTTGCTGCCAGCAGCGAGGCAAGGATGATTCGCGGGTTGGTGGCGCTGTTGCTGGCGCGGGTCAATGGGGTGTCGGCTGATGAACTGCAAGCGGTGGATTTGCCGGGTTGGTTTGCACAACTAGGCCTGTCCCGGCAGCTGTCACCATCGCGCACCAACGGCTTGAATGCAGTCCTGCAACGTATGCGCGAACTAAGCCATACACACAACTGAATGTGGGAGGGGGCTTGCTCCCGATGGCGGCGTATCAGCCACCAGATCTATCAATCTGACACTCCAACTTGATAGCAACCGACGGTAACCACGATGCGAAGCGAGCCGCTCTTGACCTTGATCTGCTTTTGATCTCAGGCGCCCCGTTAAACCACGCTGGCCGGAATTCGACAGGGATTTGGGGGTAAACCGGCAGGGATGCCGGTTTAGCCGCCCCGCGCCATGGATGGCGCGTGGCGGCGGCCCCCCAAATCCATGGCGGATTACGGGCACACCGAGCCTGAGCGAGGTGCCGAGTGGTGGGGCAAGAGCGTTTTGCTTACTTTTGCGCTGTTTTCAAAAGTGAGCCGCCGTAAGGGCGGAACCCATAGCGGCCGTTACCCAAATAACGGATATGTACTCAGTCTGATCCAACATCCTGGTCGGCCCTGAGGCCGCCATCGGGAGCAAGCCCCCTCCCACATTTTGAACGGTGTAAAGCTCTGAGACTCAGAGGGGCTTGACCCGCTCCGAAGGTCTGCGCACCCCAGCCACAATCTTGTCCACCGCCTTGGTCGCCGCCACCATCCCGAAGGTAGCCGTCACCATCATCACCGCGCCAAACCCGCCCGCGCAGTCCAACTTTACGCCATCGCCAACAAAACTCTTCTGCAAACAGATACTGCCGTCCGGCTTGGGGTAGCGCAGCTGTTCGGTGGAAAACACACAGGGCACGCTGTAATGGCGGGTCACAGTGCGGGAGAAACCATAGTCGCGGCGCAGGGTGGAGCGCACTTTCGAGGCCAGGGGGTCATTAAAGGTACGGTTCAGGTCGCACACCTGGATCAACGTCGGGTCAATCTGCCCGCCGGCGCCGCCGGTGGTGATGATCTGGATCTTGCGGCGCTTGCACCAGGCGATCAGCGCCGCCTTGGCGTTGACGGCGTCGATGCAGTCGATCACGCAATCGATGTTCGGGGTGATGTACTCGGCCATGGTGTCGCGAGTGACGAAATCCGCCACGGCATGCACGGTGCAATCCGGGTTGATGCCCCGCAGGCGCTCGGCCATAACCTCGACCTTGGGCTTGCCCACGGTGCTGTCCAGGGCATGCAACTGCCGGTTGCTATTACTGACGCAGACATCGTCCAGATCAAACAGTGAAATCTCGCCCACCCCGCAACGGGCAATCGCTTCCGCCGCCCAGGAGCCCACGCCGCCGACGCCGACAATTGCCACATGGGCCGCTTTCAAGCGTTCCAGGCCCTCAATGCCGTACAAGCGGGCGACGCCTGCAAACCGCGGATCTTCTGTACTCATGATCATTACCCCAAAAACCGGCGCGCATTATGGACTACAGAGCGACAAGTTCGAAGCTTCCAGCTACAAGTAAAGAACTTAGGTGAACTTTCGCAGACTAACGTCCGGCCTTTCCTTGTCTGCTATACGCTCAGGGAGGGGCCGGTGTAGGATGCGCGCCGTTCGGCGTAGGCCGACACCTCTTTTCGTTCCACACCTTTTGGAACCCGAAATCGCCATGTCATCGCGTAAATTTGGACTCAACCTGGTGGTAGTGCTGGCAATTGCCGCGCTGTTCACCGGCTTCTGGGCGCTGATCAACCGCCCGGTCACCACTCCCAACTGGCCTGAACAGATCTCCGGGTTTTCCTACTCGCCGTTCCAGCAGGGCCAGTACCCGCAGAAAAACCAGTTCCCCACTGACGAACAGATGCGTCAAGACCTGGCGATCATGAGCAAGCTGACGGATAACATCCGTACCTACTCGGTCGACGGCACCCTGGGCGACATCCCCAAGCTGGCCGAAGAGTTCGGCCTGCGCGTGACCCTGGGGATCTGGATCAGCCCGGACCTGGAACGCAACGAGCGTGAAATCCAGCGCGCCATCGAAATCGCCAACACCTCGCGCAGTGTCGTGCGCGTGGTGGTCGGCAACGAGGCGTTGTTCCGAAAAGAAATCACCCCAGAAGCCCTGATCGTGCTGCTGGACCGAGTGCGCTCCGCGGTAAAAGTACCGGTGACCACCTCCGAGCAATGGCACATCTGGGAAAAGAACCCGCAACTGGCCAAGCACGTTGACCTGATTGCCGCGCACATCCTGCCATTCTGGGAATACATCCCGATGGACAAGGCCGGCCAATACGTGATCGACCGCGCCAAAGACCTGAAGAAAGCCTTCCCGAAAAAACCGCTGCTGCTGTCGGAAGTTGGCTGGCCGAGCAACGGTCGTATGCGCGGTGGCAATGAGTCGTCCCCGGCCGACCAGGCGATTTACCTGCGCACGCTGGTGAACAAGCTCAATCGCCAGGGTTACAACTACTTCGTGATCGAGGCCTTTGACCAGCCTTGGAAGGTCAGCGACGAAGGCTCGGCGGGCGCGTATTGGGGCGTGTTCAACGCCGCACGCCAGCAGAAATTCAATTTTGAAGGCCCGGTGGTGGCGATCCCGCAATGGCGCGTGCTGGCCATCGGCTCGGTGGTGCTTGCACTGCTGTCCCTGACCCTGCTGATGATCGACGGCTCGGCCCTGCGTCAACGCGGTCGTACTTTCCTGACCTTTGTCGCGTTCCTGTGTGGGTCAGTGCTGGTCTGGATCGGCTACGACTACAGCCAGCAATACAGCACTTGGTTCAGCGTCACCGTGGGCATCCTCCTCGCCCTGGGCGCCCTCGGTGTGTTTATCGTGTTGCTGACCGAAGCCCACGAACTGGCAGAAGCGGTGTGGACCCACAAGCGTCGGCGTGAATTCCTGCCGGTGATCGGGGATTCGCACTACCGCCCGAAAGTGTCCATCCATGTGCCGTGCTACAACGAGCCGCCGGAGATGGTCAAACAGACCCTCGACGCCCTGGCCGCCCTCGATTACCCGGACTACGAAGTCCTGATCATCGACAACAACACCAAGGACCCTGCGGTGTGGGAGCCGGTGCGTGACTACTGCGAAACCCTGGGCCCGCGCTTCAAGTTCTTCCACGTCGCCCCTCTGGCTGGTTTCAAGGGTGGCGCGCTGAACTACCTGATCCCACACACCGCCAAGGATGCTGAAGTGATCGCGGTGATCGACTCGGACTACTGCGTGTCGCCCAACTGGCTCAAGCACATGGTCCCGCACTTCGCCGACCCGAAAATCGCTGTGGTGCAGTCGCCCCAGGATTACCGCGACCAGAACGAAAGTACCTTCAAGAAGCTCTGCTATGCCGAATACAAGGGCTTCTTCCATATCGGCATGGTCACCCGCAACGATCGCGACGCGATCATCCAGCACGGCACCATGACCATGACCCGCCGTTCGGTGCTCGAGGAGCTGGGCTGGGCCGACTGGTGCATCTGTGAAGACGCCGAACTGGGGCTGCGCGTGTTCGAAAAAGGCCTGTCGGCGGCCTATTACCACGACAGCTACGGCAAGGGCCTGATGCCGGATACCTTTATCGACTTCAAGAAACAGCGTTTCCGCTGGGCCTATGGTGCGATCCAGATCATCAAGCGCCACACCGCCAGCCTGTTGCGCGGCAAGGACACCGAGCTGACCCGTGGCCAGCGTTACCACTTCCTCGCCGGCTGGCTGCCGTGGGTGGCCGATGGCATGAACATCTTCTTTACCGTCGGCGCACTGTTGTGGTCGGCGGCAATGATCATCGTGCCGACCCGGGTCGACCCACCGTTGCTGATTTTCGCCATCCCGCCATTGGCGTTGTTTGTGTTCAAGGTCGGCAAGATCATCTTCCTCTACCGTCGTGCGGTAGGCGTGAACTTGAAAGATGCGTTCTGCGCCGCGCTGGCCGGGTTGGCGCTGTCCCACACCATCGCCAAGGCGGTGCTGTATGGCTTCTTCACCACCAGCATTCCGTTCTTTCGTACGCCGAAAAACGCGGATAACCACGGCTTCTGGGTGGCGATCTCCGAAGCCCGCGAAGAAATGTTCATCATGCTGCTGCTGTGGGGCGCCGCGCTGGGGATCTACCTGGTACAGGGCCTGCCCAGCAACGACATACGCTTCTGGGTAGTGATGCTGCTGGTGCAATCGCTGCCGTACGTAGCGGCGCTGATCATGGCGTTTCTGTCGTCGCTGCCCAAGCCGGCACCGAAGGCAGAGCCTGTGCCTGCGGTGTAAAAACTTGCGCAATGCACTAAACGGCGGCCTCTGCAGACTGTGTGAAAACGCAGTCTGCCACTGTTTAAAAGCCAATGCCCCGACTTGTCGGGGCATTGGCTTTTCTGAAATCTGAAAAATAATGGGCCTCTCAGCCCATCAACGCCATCAGCTTTTGTGCTCCGAGCACCTTGATCGCCCTTTTCAGGTTGTAGGCTTGTACCGCCAGTGCCATTTCGGCTCTGGCGCCTTTCAGCTGTCGTAGCAAGAACCGGCCATTGCCAAATAGCCATTGCTTGAGATTGCCGAAGGGGTGTTCGACGATAGATCGTCGGCTAGCCATCATCTCGGGATGGGCCCGCATTCGCTGCTCCATCCGTTCAAAAGCGGCTTCATGAGCATGGCGCGTGAGGTGGCGGCGGCTCGTTTTGGTACAGCGGCTTTTTAACGGACAAACGCCACAATCGGCGATAGTCGCCTGATAAATCCGATTGCTTTTGTTCATCTGCTTAAGTGTTAGCCATTTACCGCCAGGGCATTGATAAGCGTCGCGTTGTTCCTCGTACTTGAAGTCCGTGCGATCAAAAAACTCAGTACCGTCACCTTGATTGTTGACCGAGCGATTAGGCGGTACGAAGGCCATGATGCCGACATCTTCACAGGCTTGAAACTGTTCGCCATTGGAGTAGCCGGCATCGGCCGTGACGCTTAATTGCGATTGATTCAGCTCGGTTTTAGCAGCTTTTGCCATTGGCTCAAGCTGCTGCCGATCAGAGCCATCCTGAGTTACCTCGTGGTGCAGAATCAGACAATGTTCAGCGTCCACGGCGCTTTGGATGTTGTACGCCACGAACTTGCCAGAAGGCGTGCGCATTTTTTGCGCATCGGACTCGCCCACAATGTGTTGAACCAGACCTTGAGCTTCCATGAGCAGTTGGCAGGTCTGGTTATTGGCCTTTTTTACCTGCAACTCCCGAAGCGTCGCCTGCACCGCCGAGCGGTCAATGGATTCCCCTTCCTCGCCACGATCCGCCTCATCGAGCTGCGCCAAATAGCGTTCAATGCGCTTCTCGAGCGCCGCTTCCTGGTGTTTGAGCTTTTTCGGCGTCATGTGCTTTCGATTCGAAGCCACCGCCTGAAACTTGCTGCCATCGATGGCCACCAGCTCGCCAGCAATCAGGCCAGCGTGTCGGCAAAACTGAACAAAGGCGCGGCAGGTGGCGCTGAACGCCGCACTGTTGTCGCGGCGAAAATCAGCGATGGTTTTGAAGTCAGGGGCCAGTCGGCCCAACAGCCACATGACTTCAACGTTGCGCTGACACTCGGCCTCGAGTCGTCGCGACGAGCGAATACGCTGGAAATAGCCGTACAGATAGAGTTTGAGCAGATCGGCAGGATCGTACGAAGGGCGTCCCGTGGCCTTGGGTCTGGCTTTGTCGAAACCCAACTGCTCAAGGTCCAGCAGGGAAATGTAGGCCTCGATCACCCGAACCAGATGGTCATCGGGGATAAGTTCGTCCAACGAAAGTGGAAACAGAGCGCTCTGGGAGCGGTCTTCACCTTGGATATAGCGCATAAGCAAAATGCCCGTATCTTGCGATACGGGCATTTTCTTTAACCGGCCGGCAGATTGCTAGGTTTTCACACAGTCTGCTCTGGCCGCCGTTTTGCTATAAGATAACGGCCCTTTTGTGTGCCTTACACCCATCACTGTAGGAGCGAGCTTGCTCGCGAAAATCGTTAACGATGACGTGGGCATCCTGAATGCGCGCGGTGCCCTTGAGTTTTTCGCGAGCAAGCTCGCTCCTACAGTTAGAACGTCGCCGCCTCGATTTCCGGAGTTTCCCCATGACGGCCCATGCCGACCTTTCGCCGACCCTTCAACTTGCCATCGACCTGATCCGTCGCCCCTCGGTCACGCCGATCGATGCCGATTGCCAGAAGCTGATGATGCAGCGCCTGGGCGACGCCGGTTTTGCGCTTGAACCGATGCGCATCTTCGACGTGGACAACTTCTGGGCCACCCACGGCAAGCATGAGGGCCCGGTGTTGTGCTTCGCCGGTCACACCGACGTAGTACCGACCGGCCCGGTGCAGGCCTGGCAGAACGACCCGTTCGATGCGTTGATCGATGAAAATGGCATGCTCTGCGGGCGTGGCGCGGCGGACATGAAAGGCAGCCTGGCGGCGATGCTGGTGGCAGCGGAACGCTTCGTCAGCGACTACCCGGACCACAAGGGGTCGGTAGCCTTCCTGATCACCAGCGACGAAGAAGGCCCGGCGCACCACGGCACCAAGGCCGTGATCGAACGCCTGGCGGCACGCAAGGAGCGCCTGGACTGGTGCATCGTCGGCGAACCTTCGAGCACCACCCTGGTGGGCGACGTGGTCAAGAATGGCCGTCGCGGCTCCCTCGGCGCCACCCTGACCGTACGCGGTGTACAGGGCCACGTGGCCTACCCGCACCTGGCGAAGAACCCGATCCACCTCGCCGCGCCGGCCCTGGCGGAACTGTCTGCCGAGCACTGGGATGACGGCAACACCTTCTTCCCGCCGACCAGCTTCCAGATTTCCAACCTCAACTCCGGCACCGGCGCCACCAACGTGATCCCCGGTGACCTGACGGCGGTGTTCAACTTCCGCTTCTCCACCGAATCCACCGTCGAGGGCCTGCAACAACGGGTCGCGGCGATCCTGGATAAACACGGCCTGGACTGGCACGTGGAGTGGGCACTGTCGGGCCTGCCGTTCCTCACCGAGCCGGGGGCTCTGCTGGATGCGGTATCCGCCAGCATCAAGGCGATCACCGGACGTGAGACCAAGGCGTCCACCAGCGGCGGTACCTCCGATGGGCGCTTTATTGCCACCCTGGGTACCCAGGTGGTCGAACTGGGCCCGGTCAACGCGACTATCCACCAGGTCAATGAACGCATCCTGGCCAGCGACCTCGATGTACTGACCGAAATCTATTACCAGACCCTGATCAAGTTGCTCGCCTGATGCTTGCCTGCCCCATTTGCAGCGCACCGCTCAATGCGGTGGACAATGGCGTGGCCTGCGCGGCCGGGCACCGTTTCGACCGCGCGCGCCAGGGTTACCTGAATCTGTTGCCGGTGCAGCACAAGAACAGCCGCGACCCAGGCGACAACCTGGCCATGGTCGAGGCGCGCCGCGACTTCCTCAACGCCGGGCACTACGCCCCGGTGGCCAAACGCCTGGCCGAACTGGCCGTCGAACGTGCACCGCAGCGCTGGGTAGATATTGGTTGTGGCGAGGGTTACTACACCGCGCAGATCGCCGAGGCCCTGCCCCATGCCGATGGCTATGCCCTGGATATCTCCAAGGAAGCAGTCAAGCGCGCGTGTAAACGTAACCCTGACCTGACCTGGTTGATCGCCAGTATGGCCCGTGTGCCATTGGCCGATGCCAGCTGCCAGTTCCTCGCAAGCGTGTTCAGCCCGCTGGATTGGCAAGAAGCCAAGCGCCTGCTCAGCCCCGGCGGCGGCTTGATGAAGGTCGGTCCGACCAGCGGCCACTTGATGGAACTGCGCGAGCGTCTGTACGACGAAGTGCGCGAGTACACCGACGACAAACATCTGGCCCTGGTGCCGGACGGCATGAGCCTTGCGCACAGTGAAACCCTGGAATTCACCTTGAGCCTTGCCAACCCCAAGGACCGCGCCAACCTGTTGGCGATGACGCCCCACGGCTGGCGTGCCAGTGCCGAGCGTCGCAGCGAGGTGATCGAGGCGGTTGAGCCACTGCTGGTCACTGTGTCGATGCGCTACGATTATTTCGTGCTTCAATAACCGCCTTTCAAGCATCCGCGAATGGATTTTCGAATCCCGCAACGAGGAACATCCATGCGCCAACCTGATATTGAGATTTACCTGAAAGACGCCGACGTCGATCACAAGGCCATCGCCGCCTGGCTCGGCGGCGCCCTGGGCCCGTGCACCGACTGGATCCAGAAAGGCCAGACCTACAAGTGCAAGGCCGGCAGCGTGCCGGTCACCTGGCTGCCGAAAGCCGTCGGCAAGTGGAACAGCCTGTACCTGGAAAGCGACCAGACCCCGTGGGAAGACGACATCGCCTGCGCCCGCGCTGCGTTCGTCGCGCTGAACGTCGAAGTGCGCTGTGCACCGGGGACGTGGGTTGAAGAGGAAGGTGAGGAAAGTGCCGATACCTGGATTCGCATCAGCGTAGACGGTGAAGAACAGATCACCTGGAAAACCACCTGATCCTGATCTGTAAACCCAATCAAAAGTGTGGGAGGGGGCTTGCTCCCGATAGCGGTGGGTCAGTCACTGAATACATTGACTGATACTCTGCCATCTGGAGCAAGCCCCCTCCCACATTGGTTCAGTGGTGAACTTACAAACCGACCACATCCTCGGCCTGCAAGCCCTTCTCACCCGTCACCACGGCATACTCCACCTGCTGGCCCTCGGCCAACGAACGGTGGCCTTCACCACGAATGGCGCGGTAGTGCACAAACACATCCTTGCCATCCTCACGCTGAATAAAGCCGTAGCCCTTTGCATCGTTGAACCACTTCACACTGCCCGTCTCTCGCGTTGCCATCAGTTCACTCCCACTTGGTTTTTATTGTTGAGTCGGTTGCATTGAACCGCCGAGTATAAGACAGGCTCAAAAACCATCAACTCAACTTTACATCGCTGCTTTTTTGCCGATTTTCGGCGAATACGGCACACTACCCGCCCGAGCGCCTGCTCGGTTTTTTTCCACTTGAAGCAGTTCGCCTATGACCCGCTCCCCGTTCCGCCGTCTGGTGTTTGGCACCTTGCGCCGACTGTTGTACCTCTGGGTTCGCTCCGAGACGATCAACCAGTCGTCCCTAACCCTTAACCTGGACCGCAGCCGGCCGGTTTTCTACGTCCTGCAATCCCCCTCCCTTACCGAGTTGGCCGTGGTCGATGCCGAGTGCACCAAGGCCGGCCTGCCGCGCCCGGTGCTGCCGGTATCGGTGGGGCCGTTGCTGGAGCCCGCGGCGTTCTTCTACCTCACGCCGGATCCGGATTGGCTCGGCCGCCAGGACAAGCGCGGTACGCCGCCCACCCTGGCGCGCCTGGTCAATACCCTCACCGAACACGCCGAAGAGAATGCACAAATCATTCCGGTCAGCGTGTTCTGGGGCCAATCCCCCGAAAGCGAGTCCAGCCCGTGGAAGCTGTTATTCGCCGATAGCTGGGCGGTCACCGGGCGCCTACGCCGGTTGTTGAGCATCCTGATCCTGGGGCGCAAGACCCGCGTGCAATTCTCCGCGCCCATCAACCTGCGTGAATTGATCGAGCACAATAAAGGCCACGAACGCACCGTGCGCATGGCCCAGCGCATCCTGCGTGTGCACTTTCGTAACCTGAAGACGGCGGTGATCGGTCCCGACCTGTCCCACCGCCGTAATCTGGTGAAGGGCCTGGTCAATATGCCGCTGGTCCGCCAGGCCATCCTGGATGAGGCCGAACGCGAGAAGATCTCTCCGGAAAAAGCCAAGGCCCTGGCCCTGCGCTATGGCAACGAGATCGCTTCGGACTACACCTACACCGCGATCCGCTTCCTGGAAGTGGTGCTGAGCTGGTTCTGGAACAAGATCTACGACGGCATCAAGGTCAACAACATCGAAGGCGTGCAGAAGGTGGCCCAAGGCTACGAGGTGATCTACGTGCCTTGCCACCGCAGTCATATCGACTACCTGCTGCTGTCTTACCTGCTGTTCAAGAATGGCCTGACCCCACCGCACATCGCCGCCGGCATCAACCTCAACATGCCGGTGATCGGCAGCCTGCTGCGCCGTGGCGGGGCGTTTTTCATGCGCCGCACCTTCAAGGGCAACCCGCTGTACACCTCGGTGTTCAATGAATACCTGCATACCCTATTCACCAAGGGTTTCCCGGTGGAGTATTTCGTCGAAGGCGGGCGTTCGCGCACCGGACGCATGCTGCAACCGAAAACCGGGATGCTGGCGATTACCCTGCGCAGCTTCCTGCGCTCCTCGCGCATGCCGATCGTGTTCGTGCCGGTGTATATCGGCTATGAACGCGTGCTCGAAGGTCGCACCTACCTGGGGGAACTGCGCGGCGCGAGCAAAAAGAAAGAATCGATCTTCGATATTTTCAAAGTGGTCGGCGCCCTCAAGCAGCGCTTTGGCCAAGTCGCCGTCAACTTCGGCGAACCGATCAAGCTGGCCGAATTCCTCGACGCCGAACAACCGGATTGGCGCGCCCAGGAACTGGGCCCGAACTACAAGCCGGCCTGGCTCAACGAAACCACCAACCGACTCGGCGAGCAGGTGGCGCGGCACTTGAACGAAGCTGCAGCGATCAACCCGGTGAACCTGGTGGCCCTGGCACTGTTGTCGACCACGCGCCTGGCCCTGGATGAGCAAGCCATGGCGCGCCAGCTGGACCTGTACCTGGCGCTGTTGCGCCGCGTGCCCTACTCGCCCCATACCACCCTGCCGGAAGGCGATGGCCTGGCGCTGATCAAGCACGTCAAGGACATGAAGCTGCTGTCGGAACAGAGCGACGCCCTGGGCAAGATCGTCTACCTGGACGAACAGAACGCCGTCCTGATGACCTACTACCGCAACAACGTGCTGCACATTTTTGCCCTGCCGGCGTTGCTCGCGAGCTTCTTCCAAAGCAGCTCGCGGATGAGCCGCGAACAGATCCTGCGCTACACCCGGGCGCTCTACCCGTACCTGCAATCGGAGCTGTTCATCCGCTGGTCGCTGGAGGAGTTGGACACCGTGGTCGACCAATGGCTGGACGCGTTCGTCGAACAAGGCCTGCTGCGCTTCGAAAACAACGTGTACCTGCGCCCGGCACCGAGCTCGCGGCAGTTTGTGCTGCTGACGCTGCTGTCCAAAAGCATCGCCCAGACCCTGCAGCGCTTCTACATGGCGATCTCGCTGCTGCTCAACAGTGGCCAGAACAGCATCAGCGCCGAGGAGTTGGAAGACCTGTGCACGATCATGGCCCAGCGCCTGTCGATCCTGCACGGCCTCAACGCACCGGAGTTCTTCGACAAAAGTCTTTTCCGACATTTCATCCAGACGTTGTTGGAGCAAGATGTGCTGCGCCGCGATGAAGCCGGCAAACTGGGCTATCACGACCTGCTTGGCGAGCTGGCCGAAGGCGCCGCCAAACGCGTGCTGCCGGCCGATATCCGCCTGTCGATCCGCCAGGTCGCCTTGCACCGCGTGGATGGCGCCGCCGAGGCACCGGCCGAAGCGGATGCGCTGCCCCCTACAGAAAGCCGCTAGATTGACTGAGGCGCCGGGCGGATTCCGGCGCCGTTGAAAAGGAGCTGCACCATGAAAAAGATCATCCTCCTGGGCCTGACTGCCCTGCTCGGAGCCTGCCACTCGATGACCCCTACCCCGAAGGCCAGCCTCGACGGCGAAGTGTTCTACCTGCAACGCATCGCCTTGCCGCCTGCCGCCACACTGAGTGTCAGCCTGCAAGACGTGTCCCTGATGGACACTGCGACCGTGATCCTCGCCGAACAGAAAGGCCCGGTCAAAGGTCAGGTGCCGCTACCGTTTCACCTGAGCTACGACCCGGCCCAGGTCAAGCCCGGTCACACCTACTCGTTGAGCGCTCGCATCGAGCTGGACGGCAAGCTACTGTTTATCACCACCGAGCGGCACGCCGTGAAGCTCAACGGCCAGGATCCCCAACCGCTGCGCCTGCGGGTCGATGCGGTCGCACACTGATCATTCAACAGTCATAAGGAAGCGCCAATGCTCCGTAAAACTCTTCGCCTTACTGCCCTGTGCGCCGGGCTGATGTTCGGCGCCAATGCCATGGCCCTGGATCTCGGTAGCCTGTCCCAGGGCGACGCCAGCGGCGGCCTCAAGGATGCCTTGACCCAAGGTGCGCAGATCGCCGTGAAGCAATTGGGTAAGCCTGGTGGTTTCAGCGACAACCCGGAAGTAAAAATCGGCCTGCCGGGCAAACTCGGCAAAGTCGCCGACAAGCTGAAAATGTTTGGCATGGGTGACCAGGTCACTCAGTTGGAAACCAGCATGAACGCGGCGGCTGAGACCGCCGTGACCCAGGCCCAGCCGATTCTGGTCAACGCCGTGAAGAAGATGAGTGTGACCGACGCCAAGGGCATTCTCAGTGGCGGTCAGGACTCCGCCACTCAATACCTGAACAAGAGCAGCCGCGAGGAAATCCGCGCCAAGTTCCTGCCCATCGTCAAGGCCGCCACCGACAAGGTCGGCGTCGCCCAGCAGTACAACGCCCTGGCCGGTAAAGCCGCAGCTTTCGGTGCCGTGGATGCCAAGAGCGCCAACGTCGAAAACTACGTGACCGAGCAGGCACTGGACGGGTTGTTCAAGATGATTGCGCAACAGGAAGAGACCATTCGCAAGAATCCGGCCGCTGCAGCCACCAGTCTGGCGAAAAAGGTGTTTGGGGCGCTGTAACCCTCAGTTGCACCTGTTTACCACTGCGCCAAGGCCGCTTCTTACGGCCTTGGCGCAGTGGTTTCAGGTAACGCCTACTAATGGCTCAACGAAAAAGCGGGTACAAGGGTCTGTGGGGCGAGTGATAGCCGCTGACCGGTTGTTGATGCTGGTATGTCGTCACGGGTCGGGCGTGGCTGAAGTGGGGACGGTGATGGCCCGAAGCCCCTTCATCAGGCCTGTAGGGTCGGGTGGTGCCAACGTCATCACGGGGAAAATGATTACCTAGCAAAGCCCCGAGAAACGCCCCTTTGAAAGCTGCAATGGCATTAAAAAACGACATGTAGAACTCTCCATATACTCATTGAAAACGGCTTGGCCGCCAGATGGCGATGCCAAGTCTTCTGCCTGTCCATCAGGCATTTCTGAGTCGGGGAAACAGGCGCAGGCGTTCCAACTGAGCTGCTGGGTGTTTGCATCAGCATGTAAATCAGCGCGGATAACCAGCCAACAGCCTGGCCCATGGAGCATTGCTTGATCGTAAACGGCAAACACTTCGCGGCGCGCGAAGTGCTTGCCGTTCACCCAATGACAAAAAGTGACAAACGCTCACTCAATGCGTTGAGCGACCCAATTGGGTGTTGCTATTGGCATTGGCGTTGGCAATGCTGTTGTTGATTGTGATATTGCCCTTGGGCTGTGAATTGTCGTATTTAAAGGATTCGAGCGCATCAGTCAGCTCACGCCGACTGACAGAATCATTATGCGAATGCTTGTTGCAGCCCATCTGGTTTAGACCACCACCCAGCAGCATGCCGATCCCGGTATAAAAGTTACCCAATGCTTGTAGTAGCATCTCAGTTCCACCTCTATGAATGTTCTGGAAACTTGATCCTGGCGATAAAAATCGACCGGATTAAATACCTGTCGAACAGGTAACCATATGTGGCAAGCGTGAAAAAAAGGTTCCCGCCCGGCTTACCAAAACATTCGCAGATTTACACCCCATCCTTCCTGATTCTGAACCATGCCGCGTACAGCGCCGGCAAGAACAGCAGCGTCAACGCCGTCGCCACAATCAATCCGCCCATGATCGCCACGGCCATCGGTCCGAAGAACACGCTACGCGACAGCGGAATCATCGCCAGCACGGCTGCCAGGGCCGTCAGCACAATGGGGCGGAAACGTCGGACGGTGGCTTCGATAATCGCCTGCCAGGGCGCCAGGCCGGCCTTAATGTCCTGCTCGATCTGGTCCACCAGGATCACTGAGTTGCGCATGATCATCCCCGACAGAGCGATGGTGCCGAGCATGGCAACGAAACCGAAGGGTTGGCGGAATACCAGCAGAAACAGGGTGACGCCGATCAACCCCAGCGGCGCGGTGAGGAAGACCATCGCGGTGCGTGAGAAGCTGCGCAATTGCAGCATCAGTAACGTCAGCACCACCACAATGAACAGCGGCACGCCCGCCTTCACCGAGTTCTGCCCACGAGCGGAGTCCTCAACCGTGCCGCCCACGTCCAGCAGGTAGCCGTCCGGCAGTTCGGTACGCACCTGTGCAAGGGTCGGCAGGATCTGCTGGACCAATGTCGCCGGTTGTTCCTTGCCGTAGATATCGGCGCGCACGGTCACTGTCGGCAGGCGATTGCGGTGCCAGATAATGCCCTCTTCAAAACCGTACTCGAGGGTGGCGATTTGCGAGAGCGCCACGCTTTTACCATTGTCGGTAGGCACCGCCAGGCTTGGCAGCAGCGACAACTCGGTACGTTCATGGACAGTGCCGCGCAGGAGGATCTCGATCAATTCATTGTCCTCCCGGTATTGGCTGACACTGGAACCGGTCAAGGAACTCTGCAGGAACTTCGACAAGTTTGCGGTGCTCACGCCGAGGGCACGCGCACGATCCTGGTCGATGTTCAGGTAGACGATTTTGCTCGGTTCTTCCCAATCCAGGTGCACGTTGACCACATGGGCGTTTTCGCGAACCTTGGCCGCTACTTTGCGGGCCAGTGCGCGGACTTCTTCAATGTGCTCGCCAGTCACACGAAATTGCACCGGGTAACCCACGGGCGGGCCGTTCTCCAGGCGGGTGACCCGCGAGCGCAGGTCGGGGAATTGCTCGTTAAGCGTTTCGATCAGCCAGGTGCGCAGACTTTCACGTTCCTCGATGGTGTTAGCCAGCACCACGAATTGCGCAAAGCTGGCGGCCGGCAATTGCTGGTCCAAAGGCAGGTAAAAGCGCGGCGAGCCGGTGCCCACATAAGCCACGTAATTGTTGATGCCGGCGTGTTCCTTGAGCAACGCCTCCAGGCGCTTGACCTGGTCGGCGGTGTTGCTCAGGGAGGCACCTTCGGCCAGTTTCAGATCGACCATCAGCTCCAGGCGCCCGGACGCCGGGAAGAACTGTTGCGGCACGAAGCGGAACAACGCAACCGAGCCAATGAACAACAGCAAGGTCAGGACGATGACCGTCTTACGCCGACGTACGCACCACTCCACCAAACGTCTTACGCGCTGGTAAAAAGGCGTGCCGTAGGGATCAGGACCATCAGCGCCATGCTTGGCCGCATGAATCTTCGCAAGGTCCGGCAGGAGCTTTTCCCCCAGGTAGGGTACGAACACTACGGCGGCCACCCAGGAAGCCAGCAAGGCGATGGTCACCACTTGGAAGATCGAACGGGTGTATTCGCCAGTGCTCGATTGCGCGGTGGCAATCGGCAGGAAGCCCGCCGCCGTGATCAACGTACCGGTGAGCATGGGGAACGCGGTGCTGGTCCAGGCGAAGCTGGCAGCCTTGAGGCGATCGTAGCCCTGCTCCATTTTGATCGCCATCATTTCCACGGCGATGATCGCGTCATCCACCAGTAAGCCCAAAGCCAGGACCAAGGCGCCGAGGGAAATCTTGTGCAGGCCGATGCCGAGGTAATACATGGTGGCAAAGGTCATCGCCAGTACCAGCGGAATCGCCAGGGCAACCACCATGCCGGTACGCACACCGAGGGAGAAAAAACTCACCAGCAATACAATCGCCAATGCTTCGGCAAGTACTTGAACGAATTCGCCGACACTGGTCTTCACCGCTGCCGGTTGGTCGGACACCTTGCGCAGCTCCATGCCTGCAGGAAGGTTCTTCTGCAAGCGTGCGAATTCACCTTCAAGGGCTTTACCCAGCACCAGAATATCCCCACCGTCACGCATGGCCACGGCCAGGCCGATGGCGTCTGCGCCCATATAACGCATGCGCGGTGCCGGAGGGTCATTGAAGCCACGGTGGATGTCGGCCACATCACCGATGCGGAAGGTGCGATCCCCCACACGGATCGGGAAGTTGCGGATTTCCTCCACGGTTTTGAAATTGCCCGATACCCGCAACTGCACGCGCTCGCTCGGGGTTTCAAAGAAACCGGCGGTCGAGACCGCATTTTGTTCCTGCAACGCCTGCTGTACCGCTGCCAATGGCAACCCGAGGGTGGCGAGCTTGAGGTTGGACAGCTCGATCCAGATCTTCTCGTCCTGCAGGCCAAGCAACTCGACCTTGCCTACGTCCGGAACCCGCTGCAGTTGAATCTGGATGCGGTCGGCATAGTCCTTGAGCACGGCATAGTCAAAGCCGTCGCCAGTCAGGGCATAAATGTTGCCGAAAGTGGTGCCGAACTCATCGTTGAAAAACGGTCCCTGGATATCCGGCGGCAAGGTCTGGCGGATGTCGCTGATTTTCTTGCGCACCTGGTACCACAGCTCAGGAATTCGCGCCGAAGGCATCGAATCGCGAGCCATGAAGGTCACCTGTGATTCACCAGGGCGCGAGAAGGACACGATGCGCTCGTACTCACCGGTCTCCATCAGTTTTTTCTCGATGCGCTCGGTGACTTGGCGCGACACTTCCTGGGCCGTGGCGCCGGGCCAGTTGGTCTTGATCACCATGGCCTTGAAGGTAAAGGGCGGGTCTTCGCTTTGCCCCAGCTTGGTGTAGGACAAGGTGCCAACCACCGCCAGCAGGATCATCAGGAACAGCACGATCTGGCGATTACGCAACGCCCATTCGGAGAGATTGAAACCCATGGACTACTCCTTGGCCGCCAGATTCACCACACGGTTGGAGCGATCCACCGGGCGCACTTGCTGGCCCTCATGGAGCACATGCACGCCTGCGGCAACCACCCAGTCGGTGGGGGTCAAGCCTTCCAGTACAGGCACGGTTTTTTCACCGAAGGCGCCAATGCGCACCGGGATGCGCTCAAGCGTGTTGTCCGGCTGCACGCGCCAGACGTAGGACGCGCCATTCTCGGCGCTGAGGGCAGACAGCGGCACCGACAGTGGAATGACACCGTCAGCTTGTATGAACACACGGGCACTTTGGCCCAGCTCGGCGGGTACTTTGCCACCCGTGAAGGCGACGCGAGCGGCGAAGGTGCGTGATTTCGGGTCGGCGGCAGGTGACAGCTCACGAATGCGCCCGGCGAAGCGTTGATCCGGCTGGCTCCACAACTCCACCGACACCGGTTGGCCAATCTTGAAGCGGCCAAAGCCATGTTCGGGCAGGCTGATCAATACTTCGCGCTCGCCATCGGTGGCCAGGGTGAACACAGTCCGGCCAGCAGAAACCACTTGTCCCACTTCCACCGCACGCTTGGCGACCACTCCGTTCTGAGGCGCACGCAGCACAGCATAGCCGGCCTGATTGCTCGAGACCTCGTGCTCGGCCTTGATCTGCTTCAGGCGTGCTTCACCCGCTCGGTAGAGGTTTTCGGAATTGTCGTACTGCGAACGGCTGACCATCTGACGATCCATCAGGGTCTTGTAGCGATCACGCTCTGCGCGCACCAGGCTCAGGTTGGCCTCGGCGGCAGCCACTTGGGCACGGGTGGCTTCCAGTTGCAGGCGCACATCCTGGGGGTCGAGTTCGGCAAGCGGCTGATTGGTTTTGACCCGCTCCCCCTCCTCCACCAGGCGCTTGCTGACTTTGCCACCGATGCGAAAGGCCAGGTCCGGTTCATAACGGGCACGCACCTCGCCGGGGTAACTGTCCATCGCCTGCGCGGAGGGTTGCGGTTGTACCACCATGGCTGGGCGGACGCTGGTTGGGGTCGCTTCTTCATGGCCGCAGGCGGCCAACAGGAAGACCAGGCTGACAGACAAAGCAAGGGGCAGGACGGCGCTGCGCATGCTGAAGGACCTTTCGCAAATAGTGCTAGGAATAATTATACTGGCCGGTATGTTATTAATACCAAACTCGCCAGTCCAGTATTAAAGGTGAAAATGTCCGACAATCCTGTGAACACCGCCAGCCCCGGGCGTCCCAAGGACATGGCAAAACGCCAGGCGATCCTCGAAGCGGCGAAATTCCTGTTCTTGAGCAAGGGTTACGCAAGCACCAGTATGGATGCCGTCGCCCTGGCGGCCGGCGTATCGAAACTAACCGTCTACAGCCACTTCACCGACAAGGAGACGCTGTTCACCTCCGCGGTGGTGGCCAAGTGTGAAGAGCAGTTGCCGGTGATGTACTTCGAGCTGCCCGCAGGCATGCCCGTCGAGACGGTGCTGCTGAACATCGCACGGGGCTTCCATCGGCTGATCAACAGCGAGGAGTCGGTGAACCTGCATCGCCTGATGATGACCAGCGGCAATCAGGACGTGAAACTCTCACAAATCTTCTTCGAGGCCGGCCCCATGCGCATGCTGCAAGGCATGGAGCGCCTGCTCGGCAAGATTGACCAGAGCGGTGCCCTGCGCATCGATAAACCATTCAAGGCAGCCGAACACTTCTTTTGCCTGCTCAAGGGCACGGCGAATTTTCGCTTGTTGTATGGCTGCGGCGGACAGCTGAGCGCCGTAGAGGCCGAGGAGCATGTGCAGGAGGTCGTGAGGTTGTTTATGCGCGCATTCAGGCCCTGAACCCATCGCTCCCACGCGCCTGCGTGGGAGCGACCAACCTCAGGGTTTCAGGGCTTTTTTAGGATAGATGTCATAACGGCTGGATTTACCATCCAATGCATGGCTCGGCTTCGGCCCGTCAATGCAAGGCGCCTTGCGCGGGCGCTTGACCACCACGCGGTGGCTGGCCAGCGCCAGGGCAGCCGCGAGCAACGCCGGTGCATCCGGATCATCGCCTACCAGCGGCCGGAACAGGCGCATTTCCTTCTTCACCAGGGCAGTTTTCTCACGATGCGGAAACATCGGATCAAGGTAGATCACCTGCGGCGGCTCACCTTCCCAATTAAGCATCACGTCGATGGAGTTGCCCTTGAGCAGTTGCATGCGCGCCACAATCGGTGCCACTTCAACATCTTGCGCAGCCCGTGCCAGGCCGTCTTCGAGCAAGGCGCCGATCAACGGCTGGCGCTCGATCAGGCTCATCTCGCACCCCAGGCTGGCGAGTACGAACGCGTCCTTGCCCAAGCCAGCCGTGGCGTCCAGCACCCGGGGCCGCACGCCTTGGGCAATGCCCACGGCCTTGGCGATCATCTGCCCGCTGCCACCGCCATATAGACGCCGGTGCGCCGCCCCGCCCTCGACAAAGTCGACCCGCACGGGCCCCGGCGCATCAGGCCCAAGCTGTTGCAGTTGCAGGCCCTGCTCCCCGACTTGCAGGGAAAAATCCGCATCCGCCACCTGCAGGGGCAAGCCCAACAGCGCAGCCCACTGCTCGGCGCGGACCTGGAAACTGTCGGCCAACGCCTCGACCTGGATGCGGCTGGCCGCTGGTTGTTCGCTCATCAATCGCTACGCTCGAAAATATTAAGGATCGGCCAAAAACGGCCGATAAAAACAACAGTCAGGTATTTTGCCAGAGCTGAGCGACGACCGAGAAAAATGTCAGACATTCTTCCTCTAACCATCGGTGTACTGCCGACCCACAACCACTACGGCCTGCGCAATACCCAAGCGCTGGCCGGGGTGAGTCATGTGTGGCAGGACTTCTTCGCCCGGGCATTGGCCGAGCAGCTCGGTGAAACGCCGCAGGCGCTGGCCGCCAAGGCGCCAGCACCGCTGGACCCAGCGGTTGAGCCCAGTGAAGGCGCCGACTTGTTGTCGCAGATCCTCACCCAACGTGAGTGCGAGGTGAAAGACATCGAGATCGCGCCGCCCGAGCCGCTGTTCCTGCCGATAGCCGAATTCGAAACCGAACTGCTGCCACCGGCCGCGACACCGTTCCCGGAAGATGAAATCATCGCCCAGCAGCGCATGCAGGATTTCGACAGTGGCTGGGTACGGCCGATTGTCCTGAACGCCGGCCAACCGCTGCCAGCGCCAGGCCCGGCGCCGCAGCCACGCCCCCTGCACCTGCCGATTGCCGAGTTCGAACTGGACCTGTTGCCACCGGCTGCTGCGCCTTACCCTGAAGAAGAGCTCATGGAACAGCAAAAGGCCTTGGATTTCGACTACTACTGGGCACGCCCGCTGGTCACCCAAAACCTGCGCCTGGCCGCTTAAACCTCAGCGACACACCCACCACCGCCCCATATCCAGATGAAAGTGGTTGCGATGCGCCGCGTTGTAGTCCGGGCTCAATACCACGTTGAAATCGCCGCAAGCGCCATCGCGTACCTGGCGCAGGAACCGCGCACCGTCACCCTCCCCCGGCCAATCCTTGAGCACGCTGATGCTGCGCCCATCGGCCAGGCGAAAACCGGCGATGTCCAGGGCATTGGCCGAGGCGTGCTGGCTGAGTCGTCCTTCGGCTCGGTTGTAGACATTGCGACAGGCAAAGCTGCCCAAATGTTCGACGCGACTCACCCTCTGGCCAAAAATCGCCTGGGCTGCCGGTTGCAGACGGTGACGCTCGAACAAGGCAAACGCTACGGCCAGCGGGCAACTGGCGAGAAAGCTGCTGCTCAAGGCCACGTCAGCGTCCTGCACCCGCAAGATATTGCGCAAGGGGCACGCCGCATCGGTCGCGGTATCCGCCTGGCGACTCACCCGCAGGCCGGAGGTTTTCAACACCTGATCACACAGCGCCGGGTCATCCTGCAAACGGCTAAGCTTGTAGCGCGTCAGCAGGTTCGGGCTGGCGCGCACATCCAAAGGCGCCCAGGGATTCCATTCAGCCGGCATCGGCACCCAGCCACGCCAAACTGCCAGCGCGAACGCGCACGCCAGCAATAGCAACGCACCCGACACTTTTATCCAGCTCACGGCTCAGCCCTTGAAAAATTGAGTGGCCTGGGCATAAGACATCGAACGCTCGGTAAAGGTGAATGTGCCCTGTTCATGGACTTCCCGCGCAGCGCGATAGAATTCGCCATACGCCGCCAACGCCATGGCCGAGCCGATGCTGATGCGCTTGACGCCCATCGCGCTCAACTGTGCCACGCTGAGCTTAAGGCCACCGGACATCAACACATTCACGGGTTTAGGTGCCACAGCCTTGACCACCGCCAGCACCTCTTCGGCACTGCGCAAGCCCGGGGCATAAAGCACGTCGGCGCCGGCTTCGGCAAAGGCCTGCAGGCGCCGAAGGGTGTCGGGCAGATCGAGGCGGCCATGCAGGAGATTTTCTGCGCGGGCGGTCAGGGTGAAGGGGAATGGCAAACTGCGGGCGGCGGCGACGGCGGCCTCCACACGCTCAACAGCCAGATCAAAGGGATAGATCGGATCTACGGCAATGCCCGTGGCATCTTCGATGGAGCCACCGACAATCCCGCTGGCCGCCGCCCGCAGGATGGTCTGGGCGCAGCCTTCGGGGGTATCACTGAAGCCGTTTTCCAAGTCCGCCGCGACCGGCAGCGTGGTGGCGTTGGCGATCATCGCAGCATTGAGCAGAGTGTCCTCGAGGGTCAGGGCGCCCTCCGCATCCGGCCGCCCCAGGCTGAATGCATAACCCGCGCTGGTGGTGGCCAGCGCCTCGAAGCCCAGGCTGGCGAGCATGATCGCGGAGCCGGCATCCCAGGGGTTGGGCATCACAAACGCGCGGTCACGCTCATGCAGGGCCTTGAAGGTTTCGGCGCGTAGGGTTTGGGCATCCATGACTGACTCCTGGCGAGAAAAGGAGCCTTAGAGTAACCCCAGTTGCTCCGCTTCGGGCGCTCGATGCAAGGTGGGCAGCGACGGCAAGCCGGGCAGGCGCGCCATCAGTTTGGCGTGAAAGCGCAGGGCGAGTTGTGCTGCGAGGCGGTTATCCGAGGTGTGCAGGAACATGTAGGGCGTACGCCCCTCTTCGATCCAGCTGGCGATCTTTTCCACCCAGGGGATCAGGAACGGGTCGTTGGCCTCAAGCTGCGGATGGCCGATAAAACGCACCTGGGGAAACTGGGTCAGCGCCGCCGGGCGCGGTGGCACCCTGGGCTTTTTTGCCTGGGCATGCAGTACCGCCGCTGACGTGGAAGTGCAACTGAACAGTGCACGGGGATCCAGGCAAATGCGCTCGACGCCACGGTCACGTAAAAGGCGGTTGAGCATGCGTTCGGCGTCGCCTTTGGCGAAGAACTGCTCATGCCTGACTTCCACGGCCAGCGGACGATCAATGCCATCAAGGAACCCGGCCAGCTCAGCGAGGCGTTGCGGTGTAAAACCCTTGGAAAGTTGCAGCCACAGCGGCGAAACGCGCGCCCCCAGAGGGCTCATCAGCCCGACAAAACTTATCGCCGCCGGCAATTGCTCACGCAAGTCGCCGGCACGGCTGATATCCCCGGGGAATTTGGCGGTGAAGCGAAAGTCATCGGGCATGATGTCAGCCCAACGCTGCACAGTGACGGCCGAGGGGCGCGCATAGAATGTGGTATTGCCTTCAACGGCGTTGAAGACCTGGGAGTAGAGACCGAGGTAATCGCTGGAACGAGCATCCAAGGGATACAGGTATTCGCGCCAGGCGTTTTCACTCCAGGACGGGCAGCCGATGTAGTAAGGCAACAACCCCATCAGATATGGATGTCGAGACCCAGCACTTCCATATCCCACTCGACAAAGCCGGCAGTGGTCAGGTAACTGGCCAAGGCGGTGGCAACGCTTTTGCTCATGGAGCGGGGGAAGACCATGTCTTGCTGACGGGCGGGAACGCCGCTGGTACGGGCGCCTGCAGCCCCTTGGGCGCGTGATGGCGACTCAGAGTGGACTTCGATGAAGTCCGGCGAATCCTCGACGCTATCGTCTACCGTCACGTTCGCCTTGCGCGGCTTACGCTTGAGTGGGTAGGACTGTGAGGAAAAGCCGTCTATACGCATACATGCAGACTCGGTATCAATGATGGCAATTTAGCGGCACTTTCCGTGGTGCGCAAATGCTCTGGTGATAACTAGAACACATAATTCGTAAAAGGTTTAAAAACTGCGGCAAATTCTGACGATTGGCGACATTTGCCACCGGATGCCTACATTCTTGACGTCAAATAATTCCGCGTTCGGCCTTGGTCTGCGCCACTTTATCGCGCAGGTAAACCGGTGCCGCCTGATCTGCCGCAATGGCCTCGCCGCGCTCGAATGCGAACCGTGCCAATGCCAGCAAATCTTCAGCATGGGGCAACATCGCAGCGTCCCGTCCTGCCAACTGCACCTTGATGCGTTCGCCATAACCCCAGCCCGTGCCGGCACCAAACCAATCCCCACTGGCGTCATCCGGTAATGTCACCGCTTGCGGCGCCTGTACCGCTTCCACACCCACCAGACGCATTTCACCGGCGGTCTCGCGGTAGCAGCCCCAATAGACCTCATCCATGCGCGCATCAATCGCCGCCGCCACTTGCGTGGCGCCGTGCTCACGCAATGCGCGTTGGGCCAGCACGGCGAGGTTGGACACCGGCAATACCGGACGCTCCAATGCAAAGGCCAGGCCCTGCACCACGCCGATGGCAATACGCACGCCGGTAAAGGCACCGGGGCCACGACCGAAGGCGATGGCATCCACAGACGCCAGGGTGGTGCCGGCGTCTTCAAGCAACTGCTTGATCATCGGCAACAGCTTCTGCGCATGCAGGCGCGGGATCACCTCGTAGTGGCTCGTTACCTTGCCATCGTGCAGCAAGGCAACGGAGCAAGCTTCAGTCGCGGTGTCCAGGGCCAGCAGGGTGCTCATCGGTGTAGGTGTCCAAGTCGGAAAAAAGTGCGCCAGTATAAACAACAACGGCCCGCAAGCGGGCCGTTGTACACAAGCGGATAGCTGAATCAGCTCAGCGCTTGCAACACCTTGGCGGTGATGGCTTCTACCGAACCTACGCCAGGGATATGGCTGTACTTCGGCTTGCCCTCGGCTGCGGACAGCTTCTGGTAGAAATCCACCAGCGGTTTGGTCTGGGAGTGGTAGACCGACAGGCGATGACGCACGGTTTCTTCGGTATCGTCTTTGCGCTGCACCAGGTCTTCGCCGGTGACATCGTCCTTGCCTTCCACTTTCGGCGGGTTGTAGACGATGTGGTAAACGCGGCCCGAACCTTCGTGGACACGGCGGCCGGCAATCCGCTGGACGATTTCTTCATCTTCAACGGCGATTTCGACCACGGCGTCCAACTCAACACCCGCCTTCACCAGCGCTTCAGCCTGGGGAATGGTGCGCGGGAAGCCGTCGAACAGGAAACCGTTCTTGCAATCGTCCTGGCTGATGCGCTCCTTGACCAGGTTGATGATCAGGTCATCGGAGACCAGGCCACCGCTGTCCATCACGCTCTTGGCGATCAGGCCCAGCTCGGTGCCAGCCTTGACGGCCGCACGGAGCATGTCGCCGGTGGAGATTTGTGGAATGCCGAATTTTTCAGTGATGAACTTTGCCTGAGTACCTTTACCGGCCCCGGGAGCTCCCAGCAGAATGACGCGCATCGATGTGCTCCTCAATTTTTTATAGAGATGACGCTCGGATTCGCCGCGTGGGGCCAATCTCGTAAAAATGTGGTTCCAGGCCGATCAAACGGCCAAAGGCTGATCAAGATACACAGCGGGCCCTTACCATACAAGCCGCCAAAAGTAGGAGAAACCCACGCCCGGCATGCGTCAGCGACGGGGTGTGCCCGAGCGCAACCCGCTCCTTCAAACGATGGCCGCCCTTTTCAGGGCGGTCATCGGGGTTTATCCGCAAGCCGTTGAGAACACGCAAGAAACCTCAACCGGTGTTGCGCAAACCGGCGGCAATACCGGCGACGGACACCAGCAGCGCCTGTTCCAGAGGGCTGTCTTGCGCGGCCTCCTGTTGACGCGAACGTGCCAGCAACTCGGCCTGTAACAAGTGCAAGGGGTCGAGGTAGGTGTTGCGCAGACGGATGAACTCCAGGGTGTCGGGGCTATGGGCCAGCAGCTGCGACTGGCCGGTCAGGCCAAGCACCACGCCACACGCCTGCGACAATAGGTCGCGTAAGTGCGCACCCAATGGCAGCAAGTCCGGCTGCACCAAGCGTTCGTCATAAAGGCGGGCAATATCGGCATCCGCCTTGGCCAGCACCATTTCCAGCATGTCGATGCGCGTTCGGAAGAACGGCCACTGCTCACGCATCTGCTCCAGCAACGGGCCTTCACCCCGTTCCAGCGCCTTGCTCAATGCTGCCTCCCAACCGAGCCAGGCAGGCAGCATAAGGCGCGTCTGGGTCCAGCCGAAGATCCACGGAATGGCACGCAGGCTTTCAATACCACCGGCCCGGCGCTTGGCCGGTCGACTGCCCAGGGGCAAACGACCCAGCTCCTGCTCCGGGGTGGACTGGCGGAAGTATTCAACGAACTGCGGATTTTCCCGTACCACGGCACGGTAAGCGCTGACACCGTCGGCCGCCAGTTCATCCATCAAATGACGCCAGGCCGGCTGCGGTGGTGGCGGCGGCAACAGCGTCGCTTCCAGCACGGCGGCCAGATAGAGATTGAGGTTTTGTTCGGCAATATCCGGCAGGCCGAACTTGAAGCGAATCATCTCGCCTTGTTCCGTGGTACGGAACCGCCCCGCCACCGAGCCCGGTGGCTGCGACAGGATCGCCGCGTGAGCCGGACCGCCGCCACGGCCGACCGTGCCGCCACGTCCGTGGAACAGCAGCAACTCAACTTGCTGCTCACGGCAAATATCCACCAGGCGCTCCTGCGCTCGATATTGTGCCCAGGCCGCAGCGGTAGTGCCGGCGTCCTTGGCCGAGTCCGAGTAGCCGATCATCACTTCCTGCGGGCCCTGCAACCGTGCGCGATAGCCCGGCAGTTGCAACAGCCGCTCCATCACTGGCCCGGCGTTATCCAGGTCGGCCAGGGTTTCAAACAGCGGTACCACGCGCATCGGCCGTTGTACGCCCGATTCTTTGAGCAGCAACTGCACCGCCAGCACATCCGACGCGGCGCCCGCCATGGAGATAACGTATGAACCCAATGATGCCGCCGGAGCCGCTGCGATTTCCCTGCAGGTATTCAACACTTCGGCGGTGTCCGCCGACGGTTTGAAATAGCCTGGCAACAACGGCCGACGATTGGCCAGCTCCTGGGTGAGGAAGCTGATGCGCGCGTCTTCGTCCCAGTCCTCATAACGCCCCAGGCCCAGGTAGTCAGTGATCTCGGTCATGGCCGCCGAGTGGCGGCTGGAATCCTGGCGCACATCCAGGCGCACCAGGAACAGGCCGAAGGTCACGGCGCGTCGCAGGCAGTCGAGCAGCGGGCCATCGGCAATCACGCCCATGCCGCATTCATGCAGCGACTGGTAGCACAACTCCAGCGGGTCCAGCAGGTCACGGTTGTCCTGCAACACTTCGGCAGACACCGCCGTACTGGCGGTCAACGACGCGTGGGCCCACTGCCGGGTGGCCCGCAGGCGTTCGCGCAGTTGCTTGAGCAACGCGCGATAGGGCTCGACGCTGTCACCAACCTTGGCCTGCAACGCCGGGCTGGCTTGCTGCATCGACAACTCGGAGGCCAGGTGATCGACGTCACGCAAATACAGATCCGCCGCCATCCAGCGTGCCAACAACAGCACTTCACGGGTGACCGGCGCGGTGACATTCGGGTTGCCGTCACGGTCACCGCCCATCCACGACGCAAAGCGAATCGGCGCTGCCTCCAGTGGCAGGCGCAGCCCGGTAGCGGCAAACAGGGCCTGATCAGCCTTGCGCAGGTAATTGGGAATGGCGTGCCAAAGCGAATGCTCGATAACCGCAAAGCCCCATTTGGCTTCGTCTACGGGGGTGGGCCGGATGCGACGGATTTCTTCGGTATGCCAGGCTTCAGCGATCAATCGTTGCAGGCGTGTGCGGATCTGCTCGCGCTCGGCGCTGGTGAGGTCACGGTGATCCTGCAAGGCCAATTGCGCGGCGATTGCATCGTATTTCTGGATCAGGGTGCGGCGGGCCACTTCGGTAGGGTGGGCGGTCAGTACCAGCTCGATCTCCAACCGCGCCAACTGACGGGCCAGGGACTCATCACTGTGGCCTTCGCTTTTAAGGCGCGCCAGCAACTCCGGCAAGACCCGCGATTCGAACGGCGCCGGTTGCGACTCGTCGCGTCGATGAATCAACTGATACTGCTCGGCAATGTTGGCCAGGTTGAGGAACTGGTTGAAGGCCCGGGCCACGGGCAGCAATTCGTCTTCCTGCAACTGGTTGAGACGGGTGCTCAACTCGTCGCCGGCGCCGCGTCGGTCGGCCTTGGCGCCTTTGCGGATCTGCTCGATCTTATCGAGGAAACCATCGCCGTACTGCTCTCGAATGGTATTGCCCAACAGTTCACCCAGCAGGTGAACATCCTCACGCAAGCGTGCATCGATATCACTCATCAGCCAATCTCCAGCCAGAAATCCGGGACGCGCAAGTGTTCCAGAGTGCCGTCGGCATCGGTATCTGACAAGGCCGAACGCAAACGACTTTAAACCTTGTGGCTGACAGCGAGTCTCAAGAGTGAGCCGCCACGTTATCCACGCAGACGGCTGGTCACTCATCACCGCCTGCCATTGCAGGCTCATTGAGGTTGCCATGAAGATTCGAGAACTGCCCCAGCACTGGGAAGAAACCGCCAAGGGTCGCCTGACCCAGACTGAATACGCGATTCATCTGGATGTGGAATCCGCGGCACGCTTGGCTGCCCTTGCCGAGATGTACCCCAAGCGCCATACCGAGGAATTGCTCGGCGAGCTGATCGGTGCCGCCCTGGAAGAGCTGGAAGCCAGCTTCCCCTATATCAAGGGTCAGCAGGTGATTGCCACCGACGAAGAAGGTGACCCGCTGTATGAAGACGTCGGGCCCACCCCACGTTTTCTGACCCTGTCGCGCCGTTATCTGCATGATCTGTCAGCCAGTGCCGACGAACAAAAGCACTGATCAACGTCTGCAATGCCTATCTGAATCAAGTATTCCGGGCCTCTTAGAGGCTCGGCCTACCTCTGCGAGCGCTGAAAGTTCCATGTTTAAACGCTGACCGATCAGTCAGATATTTTTTTAGGCAAATCGCCATCTTCTCTGAACTTTTGAAAAAAGCCGCCGGTCACAGCCAGTAAGCCATCACTTGGAACGGTCGTTTGAAACTGGCGTCATGTGCTTTATCGCCGGGCCCGCAATCGATACGCCACGATGGATTTTGATGTTTTTCAGGAGTTATCCAATGGAGTTGAAGACGATGAACACCAGCACTGCCAAATCCTCGTTTAACCACCTGCGCGGGCTCAAATTGGCCGCGCTGGCAATCGGCACCAGCTTCGTTCTCGCGGGCTGCGCCGGCAATCCTCCAACCGAGCAGTACGCCGTGACTCAATCGGCTGTCAACAGCGCCGTGAGCGCCGGCGGCACCGAGTACGCTGCCGTGGAAATGAAGGCGGCCCAGGACAAGCTCAAGGAAGCTGAACTGGCCATGCATGACAAGAACTACGACAAGGCTCGTATGTTGGCTGAGCAGGCCGAGTGGGACGCTCGCGTCGCTGAGCGTAAAGCCCAGGCTGCCAAGGCTGAACAGGCTGTGAAGGATTCCCAGAAGGCTGTTGAAGAGCTGCGTAAGGAAGGCATGCGCCCGGCTGCTATCCAGCAGAAGTAAGCCGCAGCCCCTTGACTGCATCGCACCTGATATCGAATTGAAAGGACGACACGACTATGCGTAAACAACTGATGATCCCTGCCCTGCTGGCGATGAGCGTTGCCTTGGCGGCGTGCTCCACCCCGCCGAACGCGAACCTGGAAAATGCACGGACCAACTTCTCGGCCCTGCAAACCAACCCGCAAGCCACCAAGCTGGCAGCCCTGGAAACCAAAGACGCCAGCGAATGGCTGGACAAGGCTGACAAGGCGTACCGCGACAAGGAAGACGAGAAGAAGGTCGACCAACTCGCCTACCTGACCAACCAACGCGTTGAAGTCGCCAAGGACACCATCTCCCTGCGCGAGAACGAAGCCAAGCTGAAAAACGCCGGCGACGAACGCGCCCGCGCCCTGCTGGACGCCCGTGATGCGCAGATCAAGCAACTGCAAAACAGCTTGAATGCCAAGCAGACCGACCGTGGCACCCTGGTGACTTTCGGTGACGTACTGTTTGCTACCAACAAGTCCGACCTGAAATCCAGCGGCCTGGTGAACATCACCAAGCTGGCGCAGTTCCTGCGCGATAACCCGGACCGTAAAGTCATCGTTGAAGGCTACACCGACAGTACCGGTTCGGACTCGTACAACCAGAGCCTGTCCGAGCGCCGTGCCGCTTCCGTGCAGCGTGCACTGGCTCAACAAGGCGTGGACATCTCGCGCATCGTGACCCAGGGCTACGGCAAGGAATACCCGGTTGCCGACAACGGCAGCGTGTCTGGCCGTGCCATGAACCGTCGCGTTGAAGTTACCATCTCCAACGATAACCAGCCGGTCAAGCCACGCTCTTCCGTTGCTTATTGATCGTTGACGCTGGATAAAAAAACCCACCTTATGGTGGGTTTTTTTTGATCAGGAATACTTGATCGTGCGATCTGTATCTTCATCTGGCGGCGTTATCATTGCTCCGCTACGGGAAGTATCGGTCGAATTGTCCGTCCAGTTGTTATGAGCCTGCTCTTGGGCGCTTTCCCGCTCCAACGCCTGATGTGCCCTGGCCATGGCCACCATGTTGTGTATCGCACTAATATTTATCACTGCTTCCCGGCCCCGCTCCGTGTAAAAGTTATATGCCCTCTGTGGCTATTTACACAAAACGGTTCCAGATAATTTCGTCAGATGCGCCCTCCAGCCAGCAGCGACTGGAACGGCACGCTTCATCCCTGCACGCATTAAAAACCCGCCCATATCTGGCGGGTTGTCGAATCAGCGTGGATCAAAAGTTGATCGGGCCCTGGCTTTCGGCCGCGCCCGCCTGAATCTGGCCCTCACCCTGCGCACCATCCGGACCGCCTTGACCGAATTGCGCAAGCAATTGCTTCAGCTTTTCGAGCAGGTCTTCAAGGCTATCACCGCCCCCGGCTCCTTGGGCACCACCAGATCCTTGAGCTCCTCCGGCCCCCTGGCTGCCGCCGCTGCCCTGCCCGCCTTGGGCCCCTTCGGTAAGCTTGGCAATTCGATCTTGAATGTCTTGAATTTGCTGGGCAGGGGTTTGCTGCGCCTCTCCGACATTGCCCTGATTGCCAACGTTGCCTGCGCTCTGTACGCCACTGACACCACCCATAATTGCATGCTCCAGATTAATGAATACGCGGAACTGATCGGCCAAGCCAATCAGTCCACAATCTGTGGCAAGCGCGCCAAAGTGGTTCCAGCCTGTAACGGATCGCAACAGCCTTAAATGACTAATCGGCCTGTATAACGGAGTTTTCCCACAACAGCGGTGCGGCGCTTCATTGTTGCAACTGTGGGGTTTCCTGCCCCATGCAACGAACAGCCTGCTTCTTGTTGTTCACCAGTACGCCGCTCAAGCCTTTCTGTTCAGTATCAAACATCACCAACACACCGTCCACGCACTGCGCCACTTGTGCGGCGGGCGTCAGGGATATTTTGTAATCCTCACCCGGCAAGGTCTTGAGCATGGTGAAGTCGCTGAGCAGCAACGCATCCTCCGGCTTGGCGAAATGCAGGTAGCCGTAGTACCACAGGCAACCGACGGTGCCGATGATGGTGCCGATACCGGTGAGGATCAGCGGGATCATGTTGCGTTCTTCACTCATTGCGGGCTCTCTGATGGATCAACTTTAGAGGTTGGATAATTCGGGATTTCGCCCAGGCGACGCAGGCCATTGAAATGCTGTGGATCTTCCAGGTAACGCAACATCACGGTCTGCCAGGTCTTGTCGGCAAAAGTCTGCACATGGCCGCCACGGGTCAGTTGCAGCACCCTTGGCGGTGGGGCCGCTTGATACAGGCGCAGCCCATTGGACACCGGCACGATCGGGTCATCCAGGCTGTGAAACAGCAGTTTTGGCACGCCGGTCAACTGGGGCATGGTGTTGATCGCACTGTCGGCGTCGGGCACCAACCAAGACAAGGGAACCTGGAACGGCCAGGTTAACCATGAAGTGCTCAGGGCGAATTGTCCTACGTCACGATAACTGGCCGGCACACCGTCCAGCACCAGGGCTTTGAGTTGGCTTTGACGCTCCGGATGGGCTGCCAGGTAATGCACGGCCAGTGCGCCGCCCAGGCTTTGACCGAGCACAACCAGAGGTTGACCCTGGGCCTGAGGCGCCTTGTCGATCCAACTGAACGCCGCATCGAGATCCTGGTAGATCGCCGGCAAAGACGGCTTGCCTTCCGACAGCCCATAGCCGCGGTAGTCCAGCAACAGCACTTGATAGCCGTGCTCCGGCAACCACCAACTGCCACCCAGGTGCCAAGACAGGTTGCCACCGTTGCCGTGCAGGTGCAGCACCGTGCCCTTGAGCGGCACACCGGGTTTGGCCGGCAGCCACCAGGCGTGAAGCTTGATGCCGTCGGCGGTGGTGATGGTGACGTCACGGTATTGCAGGCGGGCTTTCTCCGGCGTAAATGGCAGGCCGGGTTCGGGGTAGAACAGCAAGGAGCTGCAGCCGTTCAGTGTGAGTAGCAGGCATAGAATGCCGAGGATTCTCATCCGTTGAAACCTCATGGTTATTGGCGCACCACTGGTAGGGATTGCAGTGGTCAGAGGATATTGGAGTAATCGGCCTCGATCCGGTCCAGGCTCAGGTGGTTGAGGAAGTTGGAGAAACACATCCACGCCGCCAGCGCGTTCATGTCACGAAACTGCTCCGGCAGGTACTTGGGCGGTACCACCAGGCCTTCGTCGACCAATTGGCGCAGGGTACGCATGTCTTCCAGGGTGGTCTTGCCGCAAAACAGCAGCGGCACTTGCTCCAGCTTGCCTTTGCGCACGGCGAGCTGGATGTAGTTGTAGACCATGATAAAGCCCTTGAGATAGGACAAATCCTTGGTAAACGGCAGGCCGGTCGGCACCGAGCCACGGAATACCCGGCTGGCGTTGCCATAGCTCTCGGCCATTTCAAAGCCTTGCTCGCGAAAGAACTCGAACACCTGCAGGAAGTCGGCACCCTCCTCCACCATGTGGATGGCGCGGGTACGGTTGGTCAACTTGCGCAAGCGGCTGGGGTAGGAAGCAAACGTGATGATTTCCATCAGGATCGCCAGGCCTTCCTGGGTCACGGTGGATGACGGCGGCCCCTTGGACAGGAACGTGCAGATCGGCTGGTTCTGGCCATTGAGGGTGGTGCCCACATGCACCAGCCCCTCATGCACTTCCAGGGCGCGCACGTCACGGTCGTTGAACATCGCATCGGCGCGGATCTTGATGTAGTCGGCGCCGGCTGCCGCGTCAGCGACGATCCCGTCAGACTCGAACACCCGAATGGTTTCCTCCGCTTCACCAAACACCTTGTTCAAGCGGGTTTGCAGCAGGCTGACCGCATCCTTGGCGGTGAGGGTCTTGGCTTCGTCCTTGAGGTCGCCACGGCCATCAATATTGTTCAGGTAGTCGGACAGCATCAGTCCCAGGTCCGCCAGGGTCGGGTCGCCGGCGTGGAAGGCATCGGAAGCGGCGCCATACAGCTCCTGGGAAATCAGGCCGAAATCCTCGGTGCCGCGTGCTTCGAGCATGCGCACCACCATGCGGTATTCGCGGCACATGCGACGCATGATCTGCCCCACCGGGCTGAACTGCCCAAGGCGACGGGTGATGTCGCGCTCGATGTTCTGGAACTCCAGCTTGACCGCACTGGAGTCGAACGACAATGGCCGGTTCAAGTAGTAATCGCGGTCCACGGCAGGCATGGCCTTGCCCTTGGCCTTGAGAAATCCCTGGCGAATATTCTCGTCCCATTTCACCGCGTCGAGGACGCGGATCGGTGTTTGCGCCAGCACAATGCGATCGGACAAGGTGCGTATCGTCTGCTGGTATTCGTCCACCCGGTGCTTCCTCTTTAAACGTTATTTACCCACGCGCCGGTAGCGCACGGCTTCAACGAACACATCGGCATTGGCCGGGTCATCCAGGTAGGCAAACACCTGTTCCATGGGGCTATCCACCAGCACGCCGGCGCCTTCGACGGTGTCTACAGTGCTGCCGTGCAAGGCCTGCTGGCCAATGGCTTGGTGGATCTGCTCAAGGTCGAGGTTGTAGACCACAAGTTCGTGCTTTTCATCAAACTCAAAGCCCGCCAGGATGAAATGCCCGCCCAGTCTTGCAGGCAACGGCGCCGACAGATACCAGCGGCTGCCATGGCGCGAGACGCTGAACAGATACTCATCGCGCTGGCCCGGCCTGGCTTTAGGGTAGCTCACCGCTTTATAACGGTGCTCGCCGGCACGGGTGATCTGAAGGTTGAGCGGCTCGCCCCAGGCATTCCTGCTGGCCCATTTGCCTAGCAGAGCCTCTGGCGCGGCTTCAGCCGTCGGCAATGGTTCCTTGAAAGTCACCAGGCAACCGCTGAGCAACAGGACCAACAAGGCGATTACCGCGACACGCCAGGCTTTCATTGGACATCCCCCGGTGTCAGACCGAAGCCAGCACCAAATGCATGTAACGCTTGAGGATTTCAAGCATCTCTTCGCCCGTCAGCGGCTCTGGGCCGCCGAGCAGGCCCTGATATTCCATCCGACTGATAATAGCCGTCAACACTTTGGCATCCTGTTGCGGCTCACGGGAGCCCAATACCTGGAAAAACTGCCCGGTGCCCTGCAACAGGATCTGCTGGTGGGAACGTACCAGCTCGGCCAGGCGCGGGTTCAGCAAGGCTTCCTGGCGAAAGGCCTGCTCGGCCATCAGATAGTCGCGACGATTGGTCAGTTGGCGCAGCACGTAGTCGGCGGTCAGCCGAGCGATGTCATCGGCCAGCTGCGAGCGCGACTGCGGGCTGCCATCGCCATAGGCAACCATTTCGCGCAGCAGGCCTTCGTTGCGCACCCACAACTTGCCCATGAAAGCCGCGCTGCGTTCGACGTATTGGGCGAAGGTGTCGGTGAGCAGGTCATCGATATCCTTGAAATAGTAGGTAGTGGCCGACAGCGGCACGCCGGCCTCTGCAGCCACGGCCCGATGGCGCACGGCACGTACGCCATCGCGCACCACGATGCGCATGGCCGCATCGAGAATATCTTGCCTGCGTTGCTCACTGCCCCGGCGGCTGGCCTTGCGGCCTTGATATTGAACGCTTTCAGCCACTGCAGCAGCTATGCCGGCGGCACCTTCTTGAGCCATTACGCGGTTCACCAAACACATCCTTGAATAGATCAAAACCTGGCGCTGTTCGCTTGACGCTTGAATACGCCACATAAAAAAGCCGCCTTATAAAAGGCGGCTTCGGTTTTCGCTACGGTTACGCTTGTGGCCGCATGTGCGGGAACAGGATCACATCGCGGATCGACGGCGAGTTGGTCAACAGCATCACCAGCCGGTCGATGCCGATGCCTTCACCGGCGGTGGGCGGCATGCCGTATTCCAGGGCCCGCACGAAGTCGGCGTCGTAGTGCATGGCTTCGTCATCGCCGGCGTCCTTGTCGGCCACCTGGGCCATGAAGCGCTCGGCCTGATCTTCCGCGTCGTTAAGCTCGGAGTAGGCGTTGGCGATTTCACGGCCACCGATGAACAGCTCGAAACGGTCGGTGACGTTGGGGTTGTCGTCGTTGCGGCGGGCCAGTGGCGACACTTCGAACGGGTACTGGGTAATGAAGTGTGGCTGTTCAAGCTTATGCTCAACCAGTTCTTCGAAAATCATCACCTGCAACTTGCCCAGGCCTTCGAAACCCAACACCTTGGCACCGGCTTTCTTGGCGATGGCACGGGCCTTGTCGATGTCATTGAGGTCTTCAGTCGTCAGCTCAGGGTTGTACTTGAGGATCGAGTCGAACACCGACAGGCGCACAAACGGCTCGCCGAAATGGAATACCTTGTCGCCGTACGGCACGTCGGTGCTGCCCAGGACCAGCTGTGCCAGCTCACGGAACAGTTCTTCGGTGAGGTCCATGTTGTCTTCGTAGTCGGCGTAGGCCTGGTAGAACTCCAACATGGTGAATTCAGGGTTGTGACGGGTCGAGACGCCTTCGTTACGGAAGTTGCGATTGATCTCGAATACTTTCTCGAAACCGCCGACAACCAGGCGCTTGAGGTACAGCTCAGGCGCAATGCGCAGGAACATTTCCATGTCCAGGGCGTTGTGGTGGGTTTCGAACGGCTTGGCTGCGGCACCACCGGGGATGGTCTGCAGCATCGGGGTTTCGACTTCGAGGAAGTCACGCTGCATCAGGAAGCTGCGGATGTGCGCAATGACTTGCGAACGCACGCGGAAGGTGTGGCGCACGTCTTCGTTGACGATCAGGTCGACATAGCGCTGGCGGTAACGCTGTTCGGTGTCGGTCAGGCCGTGATGCTTGTCCGGCAGCGGGCGCAGGGACTTGGTCAGCAGGCGCACGCTGGTCATCTCGACGTACAGGTCGCCCTTGCCGGAACGGGCCAGGGTGCCCTCGGCGGCGATGATGTCGCCCATGTCCCAGGTTTTCACCGCGGCCAGGGTGTCTTCGGACAAGGTCTTGCGGTTGACGTAGACCTGGATACGCCCGGTCATGTCCTGGATCACCATGAACGAGCCACGGTTGAGCATGATGCGACCTGCCACCTTGACCGGGATCGCAGCCTCTGCCAGCTCTTCCTTGGTCTTGTCCGCGTACTGCTTCTGCAAGGCATCGCAGTAGTTGTCGCGGCGGAAGTCATTGGGAAAGGCATTACCCTTGGCGCGCTCGGCAGCAAGCTTTTCCTTGCGCAGGGCGATCAGGGAGTTTTCTTCCTGTTGCAGGGCTTGCGGGTCGAGTTGTTGGTCGCTCATGTCTTTAAATTTTCCATCACAGGTTCGTTGCCCCCAGGCCTGCGGCCTGGGGATCGCGGGCAAGCCCGCTCCCACATAGGGTGTTACAGGCCGGATTTCAGGCTGGCTTCCAGGTATTCGTCGATATCGCCGTCGAGTACCTTGTCACAGTCGCTGCGTTCGATGTTGGTGCGCAGATCCTTGATCCGCGACGCATCGAGTACGTACGAACGGATCTGGTGACCCCAGCCGATATCCGACTTGGTGTCTTCCAGCGCCTGGGACGCGGCGTTGCGCTTCTGCATTTCCTGCTCGTACAACTTGGCCCGCAGCATTTTCATGGCGGTGTCCTTGTTGGCATGCTGGGAACGCTCGTTCTGACAGCTGACCACGGTGTTGGTCGGTACGTGGGTGATACGTACGGCCGAGTCAGTGGTGTTTACGTGCTGGCCACCGGCACCGGAGGAACGGTAGGTGTCGATCCGCAGGTCGGCCGGGTTGATCTCGATTTCCACCTTGTCGTCGATCTCGGGCGAGACGAACACTGCGGAAAATGAGGTGTGGCGACGGTTGCCGGAGTCGAACGGGCTCTTGCGCACCAGGCGGTGTACACCGATCTCGGTACGCAGCCAGCCAAAGGCGTATTCACCCTTGATGTGCACGGTCGCGCCCTTGATACCGGCGACTTCACCGGCGGACAGTTCCATGATGGTCGCGTCGAAACCGCGCTTGTCGGCCCAGCGCAGGTACATGCGCAGCAGGATGTTGGCCCAGTCCTGGGCCTCGGTGCCGCCGGAACCGGCCTGGATGTCCAGGTAGGCGTTGTTCGGGTCCATTTCGTGACTGAACATGCGGCGGAATTCAAGCTTGGCGAGGTTTTCCTCAAGACGGGCCAGCTCGGCGACGACATCGCCCACTGCGCCTTCGTCGTTTTCTTCGACGGCCATGTCCAGCAGGTCACGGCAATCGTCCAGGCCGGTGTTCAGTTCGTCGAGGGTATCGACGATCTGCGCCAGCGCAGAGCGCTCGCGCCCCAGCTCCTGGGCGTATTCAGGTTTGTTCCAGACGCTCGGATCTTCAAGCTCGCGATTGACCTCGGTCAGACGCTCATGCTTTTGATCGTAGTCAAAGATACCCCCGAATAGTTTCGGAGCGCTCGGACAGGTCCTTGATGGTGTTAAGGATCGGGTTGATTTCCATGGCGGGCAGCACTCGTTGGCGAACTTTTGAAAGCCGGCGAGTATAACGGCAAACGGCTGGAAACGGCAGTCCGCCTGGCCGAAAAGGCGGAGGTTTGTACAGGATCCGCAGCAGAATACAAATCAAATGTGGGAGCTGGCTTGCCTGCGATAACGGTGTATCAGTCGATACTTCTGTGACGGACACACCGCTATCGCAGCATAGGTATCTACATAACTTTGGCGTGGCCCTGAACCTGTGGCGAGGGGGCTTGCTCCCGATGGCGGCCTGACAGCCAACCAGGATGTTGGATCAGACCGAGTACATATCCGTTGCTGCGGTAACGGCCACTTAGGGTTACGCCCTTACGGCGTGTCACTTTTGTAAAGGCACAAAAGTAACCAAAAGGCCTTCGCCCCAACACTCGGCACCTCGCTTAGGCTCGGTGTGCCCGAACGCAGGCAAGCCAGCTCCCACAGGGGGGGGGGTGGCGCGTGTGGCTACTCGATGCCGACCTGATTACGCCCATTATGCTTGGCCGTATACAACCCCTTGTCCGCCGCCATGATCAACTGCCGGCAATCCGTGCCCTGTACCGGTGTCAAGGTCGACAAGCCGATACTGATAGTCAGGCTCGAACCTTCCACCGGCGCATTGTGCGGAATGTTCAACGCGGCCACGGCCATGCGCAGTTTTTCCGCCACCAGCCGCGCACCGCCCGGCGAGGTGTTGGGCAGCACCAGGGCGAACTCTTCACCGCCGTAGCGCGCCGGCAAGTCCGAAGGGCGGCTGCTGGCATCGCGGATGGCTTCGGCGACTTTGCGCAGGGCTTCGTCGCCTTCGACGTGACCGAAGCTGTCGTTGAAGGTCTTGAAGAAATCCACGTCGATCATCAACAGCGACAGTTGGGTCTGATCACGCATGGCACGGCGCCATTCCAGTTCAAGGTACTCGTCGAAGTGGCGGCGGTTGGACAACCCCGTCAGGCCGTCGGAGTGCATCAGGCGTTGCAGCACCAGGTTGGTGTCCAGCAGCTGTTGCTGGCTGACCCGCAGTGCGCGGTAGGCGGCATCGCGCTGCAACAAGGTCATGTAGGAACGCGAGTGGTAGCGGATGCGGGCCACCAGCTCGATGTTGTCCGGCAGCTTGACCAGGTAGTCATTGGCTCCGGCGGCAAAGGCCGCGCTCTTGATCAGCGGATCTTCCTTGGTGGACAGCACGATGATCGGGATATTCGCGGTAGCCGGGTGATTGCGGTATTCGCGAACCAGGGTGAGGCCGTCGAGGCCCGGCATTACCAGGTCTTGCAGGATCACCGTCGGCTTGATGCGAATCGCCTGGGCGATCGCCTGGTGCGGGTCGGCGCAAAAGTGGAAGTCGATGTTTTCTTCATGGGCCAGGCCACGCCGCACGGCTTCGCCGATCATGGCCTGGTCGTCGACCAACAACACCATGGCGGCGTTTTCGTCGGTCTTGAAGTCGTCGAGCTGTAAATCATTCATGTGCAATCACCTGAATTACTACCTGCAAGCCAGCACGGCGGGAGATTTTTGTTCATTTCGCAAAGACCTCCAGCAATCGGGGCGCAATTCTATCCAGTGGGCGAATTTCAACAGCGGCGTCGATCGCCGCTGCCGCTTTGGGCATGCCATACACCGCCGAACTCTGCTGGTCCTGGGCGATGGTCAAATATCCTTGTTCCCGCATCAACTTGAGACCCTGGGCGCCATCGCGCCCCATGCCGGTCAGCAAGACGCCGACGGCATCGCCGTTCCAGTGGCTGGCGACGCTTTCGAAAAATACGTCGATGGAAGGCCGGTAGATCTCGTTCACCGGCTCTGCCGTATAGGCTAGCGTGCCATTTTTCAACAAGCGAATATGGTGGTTGGTACCGGCCAGCAATACCACCCCGGTTTGCGGCGGCTCGCCTTCACAGGCCAGGCGTACCGGCAGGCCGGAGGCGCCGCTCAACCATTCGGCCATGCCCGCGGCGAACACCTGGTCCACGTGCTGCACCAGCACGATGGCGGCGGGAAAATTGCGCGGCAGGCCCTTGAGCAGGACCTCCAGGGCCGCCGGCCCACCGGCCGAAGAACCAATGGCCACCAGCCGTTGACGCTTGCCAGTGACACGCTGCGTCGGCGTTTCGGCACGCACACGACTGCCGCGCTGGCCGACCAGCCAGCCGATGTTGAGGATCTTGCGCAGCAACGGTGCGGCCGCGTCCTTGGGGTTGCCCACGCCCAGCGCGGGCGTGTCCACCACGTCCAGCGCGCCATGGCCCATGGCCTCGAATACGCGACTGACGTTGGCCTGACGGTCGACCGTGACGATCACGATCGGGCAGGGCGTGTCGGCCATGATCTGGCGGGTAGCCTCTACCCCATCCATGACCGGCATGATCAGGTCCATCAGGATCAGGTCCGGGGTCAGTTCGGCGCAACGCTGCACCGCTTCCAGGCCATTGCTGGCCACCCACACCACCTCATGGGCGGGCTCGAAACTCAAGGCACGACGCAATGCCTCTACGGCCAGGGGCATGTCGTTGACGATCGCAATCCTCATGCCCGGGCGCCTCCAATCAGTTCAACCACGGCGTCGAGCAAGGCGTCGTCATGGAAACTGGCTTTGGCTAGATAATAGTCGGCTCCGGCGTCGAGGCCACGGCGCCGGTCTTCTTCACGATCCTTGTAGGAAACTACCATCACCGGCAACGATTGCAGGCGACTGTCACGACGCAGGAGTGTGACCAATTCAATACCGTCCATGCGAGGCATATCAATGTCAGTGATAAGCAGGTCGAAGTCCTCGGAGCGCAATGCGTTCCAGCCATCCATGCCATCGACGGCAACAGCCACTTCATAACCACGATTGAGTAATAATTTGCGCTGCAGCTCGCGTACGGTCAGCGAATCGTCTACCACCAGCACGCGCTTGCGCGGTGCTTCGCTGGCCTGCTGGCTGCGCCGGGCGATACGCTCCAGGCGGCCGGTGTTGAGCAGCTTGTCCACCGAACGCAGCATGTCTTCGACGTCGACGATCAACACCACCGAGCCGTCATCGAGCAGGGCCCCGGCAGAGATGTCCTGAACCTTGCCCAGGCGATCATCCAGGGGCAACACCACCAGGGTACGTTCACCGATAAAGCGCTCCACGGCAATCCCGTACACGGCGTCACGCTCGCGGATCACCACCACTTTCAAGGTATCTGATGGGGTTTGCCCCGGCGGACGCTGCAACAACTGGCTGGCGGCTACCAGGCCGACGTGCCGGCCCTCATGCCAAAAGTGCTGGCGACCCTCCAATTGCACGATGTCGTCGGGCGCCAGGTCGCACATACGTTCGATATGGGCCAGCGGAAAGGCATAGGCTTCTTCGCCCACTTCCACCACCAGGCTGCGCACCACCGACAAAGTCAACGGTACTTCCAGGTGGAAGCGGCTGCCCTGCCCCGCCGTCTGCTCCAGCACCACGGCGCCGCGCAGTTGGCGGACCATATGCTGCACCGCATCCAGGCCGACGCCGCGCCCGGACACTTCAGTGACTGTGTCGCGCAAGCTGAAACCGGGCAGGAACAGGAACGTCAGCAGTTCCTCTTCGCTCAAGCGCAGGGCGGTGTCCAGCGGCGACAAGTGTCGGTCGACGATGGCGCCGCGCAGGCGCTCGAGGTCGACACCGTTGCCGTCATCGCTCAACTCCAGCACCAGCAGCCCGGCCTGGTGGGACGCGCGCAGGCGGATCAGGCCTTCCGCGGGCTTGCCTGCCAGCATGCGCTGTTCGGGCGTTTCGATGCCGTGGTCGACGGCATTGCGTAGTAAATGAGTGAGCGGCGCTTCGAGTTTTTCCAGTACGTCGCGGTCGACCTGGGTCTTCTCGCCCTCGATCTCCAGGCGCACTTGCTTGCCCAGGCTACGGCCCAGGTCACGCACCATGCGTACCTGCCCGGCCAGCACGTCGGCAAACGGGCGCATGCGGCAGGCCAACGCGGTGTCGTAGAGCACCTGGGCACGCTGCCCGGCCTGCCAGCCGAATTCATCCAGCTCGGCGTGTTTTTCCGCCAGCAGCGCCTGGGCTTCGCTCAACAGGCGACGGGTATCGGCCAGGGCCTCCAGGGCTTCAAGATTCAAGTCCAGGGCCTTGAGCTGGCCGTCCAACGTATCCAGGGCGCGCAAGCCGTTGCTTTGAATACGCTTGAGGCGCTGCATGCTCGCCAGGTACGGCTTGAGCCGCTGGGTTTCCACCAGGGACTTGCTGGACAGGTCCAACAAGCTGTTCAAGCGCTCGGCCGTCACCCGCAGTACGCGCTCGCCGCCTTCGGTCATACGTTTGTTCTGGCGCGGCGCTTCACTGCTGACCGGCGGTGCTGGCTCCGGCTCCTGCGGCACTTCGTCAACGAGGGGCACAGGCTCGGGCTTTGGCACACCCATGGCGATGGGCTGTGTCGGATCGAGCAAGCGCTCCATCAGCGCCACATACACCTCGATATCCGTCGCCCCCACATCATTGCCCGGCGTGGCGATACGCATCAGCAGGTCGGTGCCTTGCAGCAACGCATCGACATGTTCGGGTTGCAGATACAGGCGGCCTTCCTGGGCGCTGACCAGGCAATCTTCCATGACGTGGGCCACGCTGACCCCGGCATCCACGCCGACAATCCGCGCCGCGCCCTTGAGCGAGTGCGCGGCACGCATGCACGCCTCAAGCTGGTCGGCCTGGGTTGGGTTGCGCTCCAGCGCCAAAAGGCCCGCGCTCAATACCTGTGTCTGCGCATCGGCCTCCAGGCTGAACAGTTCCAACAGCGAGGCATCGCGCATCTGGTCGGGGGTCATGCGAGGCTCCGAGTCACGGCGGACAACAATTGCGCTTCGTCCAGCCAGCGCAGGCTGCGGCCTTTCCACTGCAACACGCCCTGGGTGTAGCGTGCGCTGGCCTGGGTACCGGAGGCCGACGCCGCCTTCAGGGTGCCCTCATCGATGGCATGGATGCCATCCACTTCGTCCACCGGCACGACCACCGGGCCGTCCTGAGCCGCGATGATTAACATGCGCGGCATGATGCGCGCGCCGCCGGCACCAGCAATGGTGCTGTCCAGGCCCAGCAGTTCTACCAGTGACAGGCACGCCACCAACGCGCCGCGCACATTGGCCACGCCCAGCAGCGCCCGGGAGCGCTGGTGCGGCAGGGAGTGGATCGGCTGCAATGGCGCCACTTCCACCAGGCAACGGGTGGCGATACCGAGCCATTCCTCGCCCAGGCGGAACATCAACAGGGAACGGGTGACTACCTCTTTATCCGCTTCGACGGCGGCCTGCGGGCGATGATCGTCCTGCTGCAGTGCATAGCGGTCCAGCAGGCGCGTGGCGGCGGCGGAATACACCGAGCAGTTGCGGCAGTGGATGTGCTCAGCCAGCAATGGGCAGGACTTGTCACCATGAATGCCGATGCGGTTCCAGCAGTCGTCGATGGCTTGGGTATCGGTCAGCGTCAGGTCCAGGCCTGCGGTGTCGAGCGCGTCAGGGCTACTCATCGTTTGGACTCACTCTCGGCTCGCTCGCTACGGGCAGCGCGCGCCTGTAGACGGCGCGCCCCCGCACTGTCGCCCTTGGACTCGAGCAATGCGGCCAGATGCATCAAGGCCTGTGGATGCTGCGGTTCCAGGTACAAGGCTTTGCGGTAATACCCTTGGGCCTCCAGGGCGCTGCCGGCCACATCACTGAGCAGCCCCAGCCAGTAGAACACCTGGGCGGCCGGTGGATGGCTGCTCAAATAACGCTCGCAGGCGGCTCGGGCGTTGGCACTCTTGCCTTCATTGGCCAGGGTCGCGATCTGGCTGAGCAGCTCGCCGGCATCGGCGGGTGCCACTTTGGCTGGAGGCACTGGCGGGCAGGGCTTGCTGAACGGACGCGGCTTGAGCGGTATCGGTGCCGCGCTGCGCTGCGGCGTTGGCGCGGGCATCGGTACAAAAACCGGAACCGGCGGAGCCTGTTCCACATGCCGGCTAAAGGCAAAGGATTGCGGCACGCCAATCGAACGCATGCCGTGGCGCCCCAGCAGGCTGCCCTCGGCCGGGCCGATAAACAGCACGCCGTCCACGTGGGTCAGCTCCTTGAGCACGTCAAATACCTGCTTCTGGGTCGGCTGGTCGAAATAGATCAGCAGGTTGCGGCAAAACACAAAGTCATAGGTGGGCTCGTTGGCCAGCAGTGCCGGGTCGAGCAAGTTGCCGACTTGCAGGCGCACTTGTTCGCGCACCCGGTCGGCGATGCGGTAACCGCCCGCCTCTTCGGTGAAGTGACGGTCGCGAAACTCAAGATCGGCGCCGCGAAACGAATTCTTGCCGTACACACCGCGCCGCGCACGCTCCACTGACAAGGGGCTGACATCCATTCCCTGCACCTTGAACTGATGGGGTGCCAAGCCCGCGTCGAGCAAAGCCATGGCAATCGAATAGGGCTCTTCGCCGGTAGAACACGGCAGGCTGAGAATGCGCAGGGCGCGCATCTGCTTGATTTCGGCCAGGCGTACCTGGGCCAGGCGAGCCAGGGTTGCAAAGGATTCGGGATAGCGAAAAAACCAGGTCTCGGGCACGATCACCGCTTCGATCAGCGCCTGCTGCTCGTCGTGGGAATTTTGCAGGTGCTGCCAGTAAGCCTCCGCCGACTGCGCCTGGGATGCCTGGCAACGCTGGCGCACGGCACGCTCGATGATCGCCTCGCCCACCGAGGCAACATCCAGGCCGATGCGCTCTTTCAAGAACGCCGAAAAACGCGGGTCGCTGCTCATAAACTCAACTCGGCAGAAAACAACAAGGCACGCACTTCAGCGGTCAGCAGCTCGGCGACGCCAATCCACTGCATCAAGCCCTGGGCATCCTCGCGCACCGGCCCCAGGTACGGCGCCTGCTGGTTGTCCAAGCCATAGGGCTGGAACTCGGCGGGGTCGCAACGCAGTGTGTCGGTGGCCTGTTCCAGGATCAGCCCCAACCAGCGCGCCTGGCTCCAGGACTGCGGCTGGTAATTGACCAACACCAGCCGTGTGCTGGTGCGAGCCTGGGCCGAGGTGCCGAAGGTCAGGGCGCTCAAGTCAATCACCGGCACCAGCGCCCCGCGATGGGCGAAGATACCCGCCACCCACAATGGCGCGTGGGCGATGGGTTTGAGTGGCAGGCGCGGCAGCACCTCCGCCACTTCGGTAGCCTTGAGGGCAAAGCGTTCGTTGCCGATGTGGAACACCAGGAACAACGCTTTTTTCGGTGCCGGGACGGCGCCGCGCTTAGCCGCGAGATCGCTCATCAGACTTTGAAACGCGACACGCCGCTGCGCAGACCGACCGCAACCTGGCTCAGTTCATCAATGGCAAAGCTGGCCTGGCGCAGGGATTCGACGGTCTGGCTGCTGGCATCGCCCAATTGCACCAGCGCGTGGTTGATCTGTTCGGCGCCGGTGGCCTGGGCTTGCATGCCTTCGTTGACCATCAACACCCGCGGCGCCAGGGCCTGGACCTGATGGATGATCTGCGACAACTGCTCGCCGACTTGCTGCACTTCGAACATGCCCCGGCGTACTTCCTCGGAGAACTTGTCCATGCCCATCACCCCCGCCGACACTGCCGACTGGATCTCACGCACCATTTGCTCGATGTCGTAGGTGGCCACGGCGGTCTGGTCGGCCAGGCGACGCACTTCGGTGGCTACCACGGCAAAACCGCGACCGTATTCACCGGCTTTCTCCGCCTCGATGGCGGCATTGAGGGACAACAGGTTTGTCTGGTCAGCCACCTTGACGATAGTCACCACCACCTGGTTGATATTGCCGGCCTTCTCGTTGAGGATCGCCAGCTTGGCGTTGACCAGGTCGGCCGCGCCCATCACCGAGTGCATGGTTTCTTCCATGCGCGCCAGGCCCTGCTGGCCTGAACCGGCGGCGACCGAGGCCTGGTCGGCGGCGGTGGACACTTCGGTCATGGTGCGGACCAAATCCTTGGAGGTGGCAGCGATCTCGCGGGACGTGGCGCCGATTTCGGTGGTGGTGGCCGCGGTTTCCGTGGCGGTGGCCTGTTGCTGCTTGGAGGTCGCGGCAATCTCGGTGACCGAGGTGGTGACCTGCACCGACGAACGCTGTGCCTGGGAGACCAGGGCGGTCAGTTCGGTCATCATGTCGTTGAAGCCGGTTTCGACAACGTTGAATTCGTCCTTGCGCTCCAGGTTCAAACGCTTGCTCAGGTCACCGGTGCGCATGACTTCGAGGATTTCGACGATGCGCTGCATCGGCGCCATGATCGCGCGCATCAGCAACAGGCCGCACAACGCTGCAGCGAGAACCGCCAGCAGCAGTGAAACTCCCATGCTGACCTTCGCGGCCGCGACGGCATCATCGATGGCGGCCGTGGCATTGTCGGCGACCTGTTTGTTCTCATTGATGATGTCGTTGAGTTTCAGGCGGCCTGCGATCCAGGCGGGGGTCAGCTTCTCGTTGAACAACCTCAGTGCCTCGGCCGGGTTGTTGCTCTGATGGGCCGCCAGAACCTGGGCAAGCATTGCATTGTAGTTCTGGTGCAGTTTTTCGAAGGCATCGAATTGCGTGCGATCCTGGATGATATTGATCGTCCCCGCGTAGCTCGCCATGTGCTGCTCGAGTCGCGTCTCGAACGACTTGTAGTCCTGCTTGTCTTCCTCGGAAATGCCCTGGTTTTCGTGGATTCCGACCAACTCTTGGGTCTGCAGGTAGCTGTCGACCCAGGCACTGCGAATCATCGAACTGAAAAACACCCCGGGCACGGCATCGTCGCGGACAGAATTTTCGCTGGCTTCGATCTTCAGCAGACGCGAATACGAGAGCACCACCATCAGCAGCATGATCGCGATGATTACCGCAAAGCTCGCCAAAATCCTTTGGCGCAGGGTCCAGTTCTTCACAGTAATTCCTCGCAGGGCCATTCAAATGGAGGGGAGTATAGCTGAGCGGATGCCTGCGTTTATCAACGCTTTTGAGGGCGCGTGCACAGAATGCGTACGTGGGATGGGTGGCACGTGTGCCGAGGACGATCCAACTGACGGACGCGGTTCAAATGTGGGAGGGGGCTTGCTCCCGATGGCGGCCTGACAACCGACCAGCATGTCGGATCAGAGCGAGTACATATCCATTGCTGCGGTAACGGCCACTTAGGCTTCCGCTTTTACAGCGGGTCACTTTGAAAAGCGCAAAGTAACCAAACGCTCTTGCCCCACCACTCGGCACCTCGCTCAGGCTCGGTGTGCCCGTAATCCGACAGGGATTTGGGGGGCCGCCGCCACGCGCCATCCATGGCGCGGGGCGGCTAAACCGGCATCCCTGCCGGTTTACCCCCCAATCCCCTGTCGAATTCCGGCCAGCGTGGTTTAACGGGGCGCCTGAGATCAAAAGCAGATCAAGATCAAGAGCGGCTCGCTTCGCTTCGTGGTTAGCGGGGCAGAGCTGTGCCGGTAGCCTTACTTATGCGTTAAGCCGCACCTGCTTTTCCAACTCCAGCTTCAAACCGGGCTCAAGCTTCAGTTGGCGAGCCAATTCGTCCAGATAGGACTTCTCCATGAAGTTCTCCTCGTCCACCAGCATCACGCTGGCGATGTACATCTCGGCCGCCATCTCCGGGGTGCTGGCGGCACGGGCGACGTCGGCAGGGTCCAGGGGCTTGTTGAGCTCGGCATGCAGCCAGTGCTGCAGCTCCTGGTCGTTGTCCAGCTTGGTGAATTCCCCTTCGATCAACGCACGTTCGCGCTCATCTACATGCCCGTCAGCCTTGGCCGCCGCCACCAGGGCCTTGAGGATGCCCTGGCTGTGTTGCTCGACCTGGGCCGGTGGCAGGCGGTCGATGGTTTGTGGCTCGCCCTGGGGAGCGCTGGCCTGCTGGGCCTGCCAGTTGCCGTAGGCTTTGTAGGCAATCACACCCAATGCAGCCAAACCACCGTAGGTCAGGGCCTTGCCGCCGAATTTGCGCGCCTTCTTGTTACCCAACAGCAAGCCCATGGCCCCGGCCGCCAGGGCGCCGCCGCCAGCACCGCCGAGCAGGCTGCCGAGCCCGCCGCCGCCAAGCAAACCGCCCAGGGCGCCTTTGTCATTGGACTTACCCTGGCCACCAGCCTTGTTTTGCAACATGTCCTGGCCAGACTTGAGCAACTGATCGAGCAATCCACGGGTATTCATTTGTAGCCTCCAGACACTTGAGTTCGTAGGGACAGTAGGCCCTCAGCGTAAAACTAAGTGCCAAAGAGCCACGATCTAGAGTGCTTCCAGATGTAACGTTTGGCTGCCATCCTGGAAATGTCTTGTTGCACATGCAGCGCTATCATCACGCCATCAATCAATTTTCCTTATACATCGAACCGCTTAAGCTATCCGGCGTCTGTTTAATGTCCGTTGCGTTTGGCCGAAGGCATGTCCGAACCGTTATTTCTGATCCATTACGTGCCAGGAACGGCGCGGGATTTGCTCACGACAGGTTGTCTCTATGCACCGCAGGAATTTGCTCAAAGCGTCCATGGCCATTGCGGCTTACACCGGTTTGTCGGCCAGCGGCCTGCTGGCCGCGCAGGCTTGGGCCGGGAACCGGGCCGCCGATGGCAAGGCCGTGGCGTTCGATTTCGAATCGCTCAAGGCGCAAGCCAAGCAATTGGCCATCCGTGGCTATCAGGACACTAAACAGGTACTGCCGCCGACCCTGGCCACCATGACCCCGCAGAATTTCAACGCCATCGGCTATGACGGCAACCATTCGTTATGGAAAGAATTGAATGGCCAACTCGACGTGCAGTTCTTCCATGTCGGCATGGGCTTCAAGACCCCGGTGCGCATGCACAGTGTCGATCCCAAGACCCGCGAGGCCCGCGAAGTGCATTTCCGCCCTTCGCTGTTCAACTATGAAAAAACCACGGTGGACACCCAGCAACTGACCGGCGACCTGGGTTTCTCCGGTTTCAAGCTGTTCAAGGCGCCGGAACTGGACCGCCATGACGTGCTGTCGTTTCTCGGCGCCAGCTACTTCCGCGCAGTGGACTCCACCGGCCAATACGGCCTCTCGGCCCGTGGCCTGGCGATTGATACCTACGCGAAAAAACGCGAAGAATTCCCCGATTTCACGCAGTTCTGGTTCGAAACCCCGGACAAGAACGCCACCCGTTTTGTGGTCTATGCCCTGCTCGACTCACCGAGCGCCACCGGCGCCTACCGCTTCGATATCGACTGCCAGGCCAACCAGGTGGTGATGGCGATCGATGCGCATATCAATGCGCGCACCGCCATCGAACAACTGGGCATCGCGCCGATGACCAGCATGTTCAGCTGCGGTACCCACGAGCGGCGCATGTGCGACACCATCCACCCGCAAATCCACGATTCGGACCGCCTGGCCATGTGGCGCGGCAATGGCGAGTGGATCTGCCGCCCGCTGAACAACCCGGCCAAGCTGCAATTCAATGCGTTCGCCGACACCGACCCCAAAGGCTTCGGCCTGGTGCAGACCGATCATGAGTTCGCCAGCTACCAGGACACCGTCGACTGGTACAGCAAGCGCCCAAGTCTGTGGGTTGAACCTACCACTGCATGGGGTGAAGGCTCGATCGATTTGCTGGAGATCCCCACCACCGGCGAAACCCTGGACAATATCGTGGCCTTCTGGACCCCGAAAAAGCCCGTGGCCGCTGGTGATTCGCTCAATTATGGCTACAAGCTGTACTGGAGCGCACTACCGCCGGTGAGCACGCCGCTGGCCCAGGTCGACGCGACTCGTTCGGGCATGGGTGGATTTACCGAGGGTTGGGCACCCGGCGAGCATTACCCGAAGGTGTGGGCACGGCGTTTCGCCGTCGACTTCAAGGGCGGCGGCCTGGATCGCCTGCCAGCAGGCACCGGTATCGAGCCGGTAGTGACCTGCTCCCATGGTGAGGTGAAGGATTTCAGCGTGCTGGTGCTGGACAACATCAAAGGATATCGCATCCTGTTCGACTGGTACCCCACCAGCGACAGTGTGGAGCCGGTGGAGCTGCGCCTGTTTATTCGCACCCAGGACCGAACCTTGAGCGAAACCTGGCTCTACCAATACTTCCCGCCTGCGCCGGAGCAGCGCAAGTACACCTGAGGTGAGCTTCGCGATCATTCCCACGCGAGAACGTGGGAGTGATCGTATATAGCTCAGAAGCGCGATACGCTTTTCATCGCACCAATCAAGTACCGCATCGCCACCTGATCACTTTCGGTCAGCGCCCGATACTGGGCCAGCAGCTCCATTTCATCCGAACTCAACCTTCGATCCCGCAAGGACATCCGGCGGCTGAGGAAAGACGCCACCGCACCCGCTACGCCATAGGACTTGGCCATGGACTGTTACTCCTGATATCAGTCAAATACTCCTGGTGCCCACTTCCCAACTCCCCGAAGCGCAACGCTTCCGTGGACAAGCAGCCTGCCTCCCTGGGCCAGGAACCAGACTTACCCTAATCTTAGAAACTATCTCGTCGCACGTGGGATTTTTTTAGAGTATTCACTTAAAAAAATAGGCTGGGTAATAAAACCCTACAGCCGTTACTCACACAGTGGCCGATACAGGTGAATGTCCAGAGGCTCTTGTGCATACAGCTCAGCATGGGGTTGCTGCAGCAGTCGGCAACCATGGCGCAGGTAAAAGTCCACGGTGTTACGCGACGACGTGGCCGAGATATACAACGCCTGTGCCGCCACCTGCCAGCCGTGCTCGCAGGCCAGCGCCAACAACCGGCCACCCAGGCCCGAACCACGGGATGCGTGACTGACGTGCAGGAATTTCAACTGCCGCATTAGCAGGCCCTGATGGCGCAAGGGCCGGTTGTCCACCACCGCTGCGGCGACCAGCGCGGGGCCGTCAAAAACGCCCCACAGCCACCCGCCACGCTGGAGACAGGCACGCAGGGCCACGGCATCCTGCTCGGCCTCGCCTTCGGGCCAGCCGCGCATGTCATGGTGCGCGGTATACAACACCAGTTCACCACGCTCCATGCGATAGCACGCCTGGATCAACTCCGTACGGTCGATGGTAGCCAGCAAGGGGATATCGTTTTCGGTTAACGCGCGTTCCACCAGCATAGGGGTCTCCTGCTTCACGACCACCAAGGATCAGCCTTCCTTTAAACGCCGGCAAGAAAAAACCCACCGTGTAAGAGTGGGTCTGGCGGGGCCGTGTGCAAGATCAGTCGCGCAGATCCGACTCATGGATCGGCTGGTCGCGATGGGTCGCCCGCTGGTATTGGGCCGGCCAGATGGCCTTGCGCCCACCCAGGTCATCGTCGGCATGCAGCGGCCAATAAGGATCGCGCAGCAGTTCGCGAGCCAGGAAGATAATGTCAGCCTGGCAAGTGCGCAGGATGTGCTCGGCCTGGGCCGGTTCGGTGATCATGCCGACCGTGCCGGTGGCGATGCCCGACTCTTTGCGCACCCGCTCGGCGAAGCGCGTCTGGTAGCCGGGGCCGGTGGGGATCTCGGCATTGGCGGCGGTCCCCCCGGAGGACACGTCGATCAGGTCGACACCCAAGTCTTTGAGGCGGCGCGCCAGCTCCACGGTTTCATCCGGGTTCCAGCCGTCTTCTACCCAATCGGTGGCCGATACTCGCACAAACAGCGGCAAGTCCTGTGGCCAGGCAGCGCGCACAGCCTTGGTCACCTCCAGCACCAGTCGAATGCGGTTTTCGAACGACCCACCGTAGTGGTCCTGACGCTGGTTGCTGATCGGCGATAGAAATTGGTGCAGCAGGTAGCCATGGGCAGCATGGATTTCCACCACTTCAAAGCCGGCGGTCAAGGCGCGCTTGGCGGCAGCGACAAAATCGGCAATCACCTGCTGGATCTGCCCTTCGTCCAATTGCTTGGGCTGGGTGTGATTCGGGTCGAAGGCAATCGGCGAAGGCCCCACCGGCACCCAGCCGCCTTCGTCCGGCTTGACGCTGCCATGCTTGCCAATCCAAGGCCGATGGGTACTGGCCTTGCGTCCTGCATGGGCCAGTTGAATACCCGCAACTGCCCCCTGGGCCGCGATAAAGCGCGTTATGCGTTGCAGCGGTTCGATCTGGGCATCGTTCCACAGACCCAGATCCTGGGCGGTGATGCGCCCATCGGCCGTCACGGCGGTGGCTTCGGTGAAAATCAGCCCGGCGCCCCCCACGGCGCGGCTGCCGAGATGCACCAGGTGCCAGTCGTTGGCCAGGCCATCGTCGCTTGAGTATTGGCACATCGGCGAGACCGCGATGCGGTTGAGCAGGGTCAATTGGCGCAGGGTATAGGGTTCGAGCAGCTGACTCATGGCGCACCTCTTCTGGGTTTCTAGACATTTCTGTAGGAGCGAGCTTGCTCGCGAAGGCCTCATAGGCGCTGCGTTTATCCAGGATTAACGCGTGATCGTTGACGTTTTTCGCGAGCAAGCTCGCTCCTACCAGCCTAGTCGACAACCATCGATTGCACAGGGTTCAGATAAGGAAAGCGGGAGCCGATTGCCGGCTCCCGTGGTGCAACGCCTTACATTTCGACCTGGGTGCCCAGCTCGATCACGCGGTTTACCGGCAACTTGAAGAAGCGCAGGTTGCCGTTGGCGTTCTTTAACATGAAGGCGAACAGGGTCTCGCGCCAGCGCGCCATGCCCTTGATACGCGAGGCGATCACTGTTTCGCGGCTGAGGAAGTAGGTGGTGCGCATCGGACTGAAATCCAAGTCACTCAAATGGCACAGCTTGAGTGCTTCGGGCACGTCCGGCTCGTCGGTAAAGCCGAAATGCAGGATCACCCGAAAGAAGCCTTCGCCATACGCGTCCACCTCAAACCGCCGCGTGGCGGGCACCCGCGGAACGTCCTCGTAGACTACCGTAAGCAGCACCACTTGCTCATGCAACACCTGGTTATGCAGCAGGTTATGCAAGAGCGCGTGGGGCACCGCATCGGGCCGCGCAGTGAGGAACACCGCCGTGCCCTGCACACGATGGGGCGGCTGCACGCGGATACTGCTGATAAAGATCGGTAACGGCAGCCCGCCTTCGTCGAGGCGCTCGACCAGCAACTGCTTGCCACGCTTCCAGGTGGTCATCAGCACAAACAACACGATCCCCGCCAGCACCGGGAAGGCACCGCCCTGGATCACCTTGGGCACGTTGGCCGCGAAGAACAGGCCGTCCACCAACAGGCAGCAGAGCAACACCGGCACAGCCAGTACCGGGGGCCATTTCCACAGCAGCAGCATGACCGCCGACACCAGGATAGTGGTCATCAGCATGGTGCCGGTCACGGCCACGCCGTAGGCCGAAGCCAGCGCACCAGAAGACTCGAAGCCCAGCACCAGCAGGATCACACCCACCATCAGCGACCAGTTCACCGCGCCAATGTAGATCTGGCCCTGCTCGGCACTGGAGGTGTGCTGGATATGCATGCGCGGAATGTAGCCAAGTTGGATCGCCTGGCGGGTCAACGAGAACGCCCCGGAGATCACCGCCTGGGAAGCAATCACCGTCGCCAGTGTGGACAAGCCCACCAACGGAATCAGTGCCCAGCTCGGCGCCAGCAGATAGAACGGGTTGCGTGCGGCTTCCGGATCGCCCAGCAGCATGGCGCCTTGGCCAAAATAGTTGAGCACCAGCGCCGGCAGCACCAGGATGAACCAGGCACGGGCAATGGGTTTGCGGCCGAAGTGGCCCATGTCGGCGTACAGCGCTTCGGCGCCGGTCAAGGCCAGCACCACCGCGCCGAGGATCGCCACGCCGATACCGGGGTGCACCATAAAGAAGCGCACGCCCCATGCCGGGTTCAGTGCATTCAGCACTTCGGGCTGCTGCAGGATGCCGTACACACCCAGCCCTCCCAGCACCAGGAACCAGGTGACCATCACTGGACCGAACAGCTTGCCGATGCGATCGGTGCCGTGTTTCTGGATCAGGAACAGCGCCACCAGCACAATCAACGCAATCGGCACCACCCATTTTTCCAGGCCGTCGAACGCCAGCTCCAGGCCTTCGATGGCCGACAACACGGAAATGGCCGGGGTGATCATGCTGTCGCCATAGAACAGCGCCGCGCCACACAGGCCGCACACCACCAGGAAACTACGCAGTTTTGCACGCTCCCCGGCGGCTCGCCGCGCTAATGCAGTGAGCGCCATGATGCCGCCCTCGCCCTGGTTGTCGGCGCGCAGCACAAACAGCATGTACTTGATCGACACCACCCAGATCAGCGACCAGAAGATCAGCGCCAGGATCCCCAAGACGCCGTCATGGTTGACCTGCACCCCATAACCACCGTTGAACACCTCTTTAAGGGTGTAGAGCGGGCTGGTCCCGATATCGCCATAAACCACCCCGACCGCCGCCACCAGCATGCCAATCGGCTTGGCGTTTGAATGCTCGGCACCTGCTGCCTGACTACTTGCCTGACCCATCAACCACTCCTGCCCTTTGACCTGAGGTCTTTTATAAACAGCACGACTAAGCTGACCCTAGCATGCGCTGTTTTACTTCTCGTAACAGACGTTTTATTGACCCAAGGGCATTACCCGTGCGTAACGGCGCGAAGCATAGCGCAGCACTCGTCGCATTTCCCTGCATAAAGCTGGTCAAGTGCGTTGCCCGTCGCTAGAATTGCGCACTTTTTGATCAGAGGCGCACCAAGCGCCCTTCCGCTGCCTTGTCGTGCACGACCGGCAGCGTCATTCAATACCGAGGTTAGACATGTCCACCACCATCGCAAAAGCCAACCCCAAGGTTGGCTTTGTTTCCCTGGGTTGCCCGAAGGCTCTGGTCGACTCCGAGCGCATCCTCACGCAATTGCGGATGGAAGGCTATGACGTCGTATCCACGTACCAGGACGCCGACGTGGTGGTGGTCAACACCTGCGGCTTCATCGACTCGGCCAAAGCCGAGTCGTTGGAAGTGATTGGCGAAGCCATCAAGGAAAACGGCAAGGTCATCGTGACCGGCTGCATGGGTGTGGAAGAAGGCAATATCCGCAACGTGCACCCGAGCGTGCTGGCCGTAACCGGCCCGCAGCAGTACGAGCAGGTGGTCAACGCCGTGCACGACGTGGTGCCGCCACGCCAGGACCACAACCCGCTGATCGACCTGGTGCCGCCCCAAGGCATCAAGCTGACCCCTCGCCACTACGCTTACCTGAAGATTTCCGAAGGCTGCAACCACAGCTGCAGCTTCTGCATCATCCCGTCGATGCGCGGCAAACTGGTGAGCCGCTCGGTCGGTGACGTGCTCGACGAAGCCCAACGCCTGGTCAAGTCCGGCGTCAAGGAACTGCTGGTGATCTCCCAGGACACCAGCGCCTACGGCGTCGACGTGAAATACCGCACCGGCTTCTGGAACGGCGCGCCGGTGAAAACCCGCATGACAGAACTCTGCGAAGCCTTGAGCAGCCTGGGTGTGTGGGTGCGCCTGCACTACGTTTACCCGTACCCGCACGTGGACGAGCTGATCCCGCTGATGGCCGCCGGCAAAATCCTGCCGTACCTGGACATCCCGTTCCAGCACGCCAGCCCGAAGGTGCTCAAGGCGATGAAACGCCCGGCGTTCGAGGACAAGACCCTGGCGCGCATCAAGAACTGGCGCGAGATCTGCCCGGAACTGATCATCCGTTCCACCTTCATCGTCGGCTTCCCCGGCGAGACCGAAGAAGACTTCCAGTACCTGCTCGACTGGCTGACCGAAGCTCAGCTGGACCGCGTCGGCTGCTTCCAGTACTCGCCGGTGGAAGGCGCTCCGGCCAACCTGCTGGACCTGGCCGTGGTGCCGGACGACGTCAAGCAGGAGCGCTGGGAGCGTTTCATGGCACACCAGCAGGCGATCAGTTCGGCACGCCTGCAACTGCGCATCGGCAAGGAAATCGAAGTGTTGATCGATGAAGTCGACGAGCAAGGCGCGGTTGGCCGTTGCTTCTTCGATGCGCCGGAGATCGACGGTAACGTATTTATCGACGATGCCAGCGGCTTGAAGCCGGGCGACAAGGTCTGGTGCACCGTGACCGACGCCGACGAGTACGACTTGTGGGCTGAAAAACGCGACTGATCGCATTTGCGTAATTGATCGTTCCCACGCTGCGTGGGATTGCCTCTCGGGACCCTCAGCGTCCCGCCAGCCGGCGCCGACAATGATGATCAAGGCGTAATATTTTTGAAAAAGCCCCGCCTCTGACAAGATGCGGGGCTTTTTTCGGGCTATCGTTTTGCCCATCGACGCCAATTACGGCAAGGGGCAGCAGGCATGCGGCAGCATTCGGTTATCCACACACCTCAATCCAGCGATTACGCGCGTTTGGCGCAGATCTGGGAAGACTCGGTACGCGCCACCCACGATTTCCTGCCGGGCAGCTATATCGACTTGCTGAAAAACCTGGTGCTGACCCGCTACCTGGACGCGGTGATGCTGATCTGCACCAAGGACTCACGCCAACGTATCACCGGGTTCGCCGGGGTGGCGGCGGGCAAGGTGGAGATGCTGTTTATCGACCCGCAACATCGTGGCCAGGGCCTGGGCCGCCAATTGCTGGGCTATGCAATTGACCACATGAATGCCGAGGAACTGGACGTCAACGAGCAGAACCCCCTGGCCCTGGGCTTTTACCTCAAGCAAGGCTTCGAGGTGATCGGACGCACGGAACATGACGGCCTTGGCCAGCCCTACCCGTTGCTGCATATGCGTTTGCGCCAGGCGCGACAACAGGCGCGCCAGGGCTAAATGAAATGGGCTCGGGATTAACCGACGCCAGGCAGGTACAATAGCCGCCCCCTTTTGTTACGGCCCTTGTCATGACTGACCCCATACGCCTCTCCAAACGCCTTATCGAACTGGTCGGTTGCTCCCGTCGGGAGGCTGAGCTGTTTATCGAAGGCGGCTGGGTCTCGGTGGACGGCGAAGTGATCGATGAGCCGCAGTTCAAGGTCACGACCGAGAAAGTTGAACTGGACCCGCAGGCTAAAGCCACCGCGCCAGAGCCAGTCACCATCCTGCTGCATGCACCGGCGGGCATGGATGCTGAAACCGCCATGACCTTGATCAGCGCCGAGACCCTGTCCGAAGAACATCGCTTCAGCAAGCGCCCGCTCAAGGGGCATTTCCTGCGCCTGACCGCCAGCGCCGACCTGCAAGCCAAGGCCAGCGGCCTGCTGGTGTTCACCCAGGACTGGAAGATTTTGCGCAAGTTGACCGCCGATGCCGCCAAGATCGAGCAAGAGTACGTGGTAGAAGTCGAAGGCGACATGGTTGCCCACGGTCTCAATCGCCTGAACCACGGCCTGACCTACAAAGGCAAGGAGTTGCCGGCAGTCAAAGCCAGTTGGCAGAACGAAAACCGCCTGCGCTTTGCGATGAAAAACCCGCAGCCCGGCGTGATCGCGCTGTTCTGCGAAGCGGTTGGCCTGAAAGTCGTCGCCATCCGCCGTATCCGTATCGGCGGCGTATCCATCGGCAAGGTGCCAGTTGGCCAATGGCGCTACTTGTCCGGCAAAGAGAAGTTCTAAGCCGCTCCCTTTTCCCGACACCGCCTGATTGGGCGGTGTCCTCAGTTGATACCAGGATTGCCCACCATGATTCACAACGACGTACTGCGCAGCGTGCGCTACATGCTCGACATCAGCGACAACAAGATGGTCGAGATCATCAAGCTCGGCGGCATGGACGTGACCAAGGAAGACCTGCTGACCTACCTCAAGAAAGATGAGGAAGAAGGCTTCGTGTTCTGCCCGGATGAGGTCATGGCCCACTTCCTCGATGGTTTGGTGATCTTCAAGCGCGGCAAGGACGAAAGCCGTCCGCCGCAGCCGATTGAAACCCCGGTAACCAACAACATCATCCTGAAAAAGCTGCGCGTGGCCTTCGAGCTGAAGGAAGACGACATGCATGCGATCCTCAAGGCAGCGGAGTTCCCAGTGTCCAAGCCTGAGCTGAGCGCACTGTTCCGCAAGTTCGGTCATACCAACTACCGCCCGTGCGGCGACCAGTTGCTGCGTAACTTCCTCAAGGGCTTGACCCTGCGGGTCCGCGCTTAAGCCATGAGTTACCAGGTCTCGCCCGTCGGCTTCGTACGCTCCTGCTTCAAGGAGAAGTTCGCCATCCCACGCCAACCACAACTGGCGCCGGCTGCCCGCGGAGTGCTGGAGTTGGTGGCGCCGTTCGACCAGGGTGAGGCGGTGCAGGGGTTGGAGCAGGTCAGCCATGTGTGGCTGCTGTTTCTGTTTCACCAGGCCCTGGAAGACAAGCCGCGCCTGAAAGTGCGCCCGCCACGTTTGGGTGGCAATACGTCCATGGGCGTGTTTGCCACCCGCGCCACTCATCGGCCTAATGGCATTGGCCAGTCGGTGGTCAAGCTGGACAAGGTGGAGCCGGGGCGGCTGTGGATCTCGGGAATAGACCTGCTCGATGGCACACCGGTACTGGATATCAAGCCGTATGTGCCGTACGCCGACATGATCGACGATGCCACAAACGGCATCGCCAGCAGTGCGCCGCAGTTGATTGCTGTGCAGTGGCTCAAGACCGCGCTGCAACAGGCGAAAGGCCACGCCCAGCGCCTCGGCGAGCCTTTGGTGGAACTGATTGAGCAGTGTCTGGCGCAGGATCCACGGCCGGCGTATCAGGTCCCGACGTCAGAACGGGAATACGGCGCGCAACTCTGGGATGTGGATGTGCGCTGGCACTATCCGGAACCGGGGATGATTTGTGTGCTGGAAGTGGTGCCGGCGCAGTAAATCGCAAAAACGCAAAAGCCCGCGCTGCTTTCATAGGCAACGCGGGCTTTTCTTTGCAAACGCATTCAACTGTAGGAGCGAGCTTGCTCGCGAAAAAACTACAAGCACCGCGTTAATTCAGGCTGCCAGCGTTGTCGTTGACGTCCTTCGCGAGCAAGCTCGCTCCTACCAGTGACCCGAAGTCACTTCTCGACGAACGCACGCTCGATCAAGTAATCGCCCGGCTCTCGCATCCGTGGCGAAACTTTCAGGCCGAAGCTGTTCAACACTTCGCTGGTCTCGTCCAACATGCTTGGGCTGCCGCACAGCATGGCGCGGTCGTCCTCGGGATTGATCGGCGGCAGGCCGATGTCGCTGAACAGCTTGCCGCTGCGCATCAGGTCGGTCAGGCGGCCTTCGTTTTCGAACGGCTCGCGGGTCACGGTCGGGTAGTAGATCAACTTTTCACGCAGGGCCTCGCCGAAGAATTCGTTCTGCGGCAGATGCTCGGTGATGAATTCGCGGTAGGCGACTTCGTTGACGTAACGCACGCCATGGCACAGGATCACTTTTTCGAAACGCTCGTAGGTTTCCGGATCCTGGATCACGCTCATGAAGGGCGCGAGGCCAGTACCGGTGCTGAGCAGGTACAGGTGCTTGCCTGGCTTCAAATCGTCAAGCACCAGGGTGCCTGTCGGTTTTTTGCTGATGATGATCTCGTCGCCTTCCTTCAAGTGCTGCAATTGGGAAGTCAGCGGGCCATCGGGCACCTTGATGCTGAAGAACTCCAGATGCTCCTCCCAGTTAGGGCTGGCAATCGAGTAAGCACGCATGAGCGGGCGGCCGTTGGGCTGTTGCAGGCCGATCATCACGAACTGACCGTTCTCGAAGCGCAAGCCCGGATCGCGGGTGCACTTGAAGCTGAACAGAGTGTCGTTCCAGTGATGAACACTGAGGACACGCTCGTGGTTCATGTTGCTCATGTACGGGGGACTCCTGGAAATGGGTCTGCGCAAAAGATACAGATGCGCAATTGCACAGCATTCTAATGGCGGCGACAATATCTGTTAACTGGATTATTAAGATAAGGGTTATCGGTTATATCGATATGCGATTTACTCTCCGTCAACTGCAAGTCTTCGTCGCCGTCGCCCAGCAAGAAAGCGTCTCCCGCGCTGCTGGCCTTCTGGCCTTATCTCAATCCGCCGCCAGCACCTCGATTACCGAGCTGGAGCGCCAATCCAGCTGCCAATTATTCGACCGCGCCGGCAAACGCCTGAGCCTTAACGCCCTCGGCCATCAGCTATTGCCCCAGGCTGTGGCGCTGCTGGACCAGGCCAAGGAGATCGAGGACCTTCTCAACGGTAAGTCCGGCTTCGGTTCCCTGGCAGTCGGGGCGACCCTGACCATCGGCAACTACCTGGCAACATTGTTGATCGGTAGTTTTATGCAGCAGCATCCCGAAAGCCAAGTGAAGCTGCACGTGCAGAACACTGCGCATATCGTGCATCAGGTTGCGCACTACGAAATTGATCTGGGTCTAATCGAAGGCGACTGCAGCCACCCGGATATCGAGGTGCAAACCTGGGTGGAGGACGAACTGGTGGTGTTTTGTGCGCCGCAGCATCACCTGGCCAAACGTGGCGTGGCGAGCATGGACGAGTTGACCCACGAAGCCTGGATCCTGCGGGAACAAGGCTCGGGCACGCGCCTGACCTTCGACCAGGCCATGCGTCATCACCGCAGCGCGTTGAATATCCGCCTGGAGCTGGAACACACCGAGGCGATCAAGCGAGCAGTGGAGTCGGGTTTGGGTATTGGTTGCATTTCGCGGCTGGCGCTACGCGATGCCTTCCGCCGTGGCAGTCTGGTGCCGGTGGAAACCCCGGACCTGGACCTGGCCCGGCAGTTCTACTTCATCTGGCATAAGCAGAAGTACCAGACCTCGGCCATGCGCGAGTTTCTGGAGCTGTGCCGCGCCTTCACCGCGGGGGTGCAGCGCAGCGACGAGATCGTACTGCCGAGCATCGCTTGATGCTCAGACTAGGATCACCGCCCACACCAGGGTGATCATGGTCAGTGCCACGAATTGCGCGGCGCTGCCCATGTCCTTGGCGTTTTTAGACAAGGGGTGACGGTCCAGGGAAATGCGATCGATGGCCGCTTCCACCGCTGAATTGAGCAATTCGACGATCAGTGCCAGCAGGCACACCGCAATCAACAGTGCCCGCTCAACCCGGCTGACCTGCAGGAAAAAGCTCACTGGGATCAGGATGACATTCAGTAACACCAACTGACGGAATGCCGCCTCGCCAGTGAAGGCCGCGCGCAGGCCATCGAGGGAATAGCCCCCTGCATTGAAGATACGTTTGATACCGGTTTGACCCTTGAAAGGCGACATAGATGTAGGCAACTGAACCAAAGAAGTGGGGAAGCTAGATCACGCAAAGTCAAAAAAGCGTGAAGTGGTTGTAACTTAATGCTGCGAAATTGACTCAAGTTGTTGCAACAGCAGTGCCGCCTGGGTTCGAGTACGCACCCCCAGCTTGCGGAAGATCGCTGTCACGTGTGCCTTGATGGTCGCTTCGGACACGCTCAGCTCGTAGGCGATCTGCTTGTTCAGCAGCCCTTCGCAGACCATGGTCAACACGCGAAACTGCTGGGGAGTCAAGCTGGCCAGGCCATCACGGGCGGCTTTGGCTTCTTCGGACACATTGATTTCTTCAAACGCCTGGGGTGGCCACGACACATCGCCATCCAACACCGCGCGCACGGCTTTCTGGATATCTTCCATTGCGCTGGACTTAGGAATGAAACCACTGGCACCAAACTCCTTGGAGCGTACCACCACGTCGGCTTCTTCCTGGGCAGAGACCATCACCACGGGGATCTGCGGGTATTGCCCGCGTAACAGCACCAGCCCCGAGAAACCGTAGGCGCCCGGCATATTCAGGTCGAGCAAGACCAGATCCCAATCGGATTTTTCGGTGAGGCGGGCTTCCAGTTCGGCAATGCTGGCCACTTCGACCAGGCGTACATCAGGACCAAGGCCCAGGGTTACCGCCTGATGCAGTGCGCTACGAAACAGCGGGTGGTCATCGGCTATCAGGATTTCGTATGTGGCCATTGGTTAAATGATCCTGTTTTTTATGGGAGCCCTGATGGGTTCAGGGTTCACCAATACACGAGGCGACGGCCAGGCAGCCATCGCCACAGGGCTCGCCCAACGCCAAAAGTACATGAAACGACGTCGAGCATTCACGGTTGCGCCCCAATCGGCGCCCAGCATGCCCAGCGCAGCCTGGAGGGTCAAGCACTACGCCCGTGGGCATTCTAGCGGGTGGCGGGTTCAGGGTGCCATCATGCAAACGTCGTCTGGCTAGACTGGCGGTATATAGGGTGCAAGGCGCGTATGGACAGCGTCCATCGGGTCCAAGGGCATTTGGAACTTGGCTGCCAGGTAATGGGTGCTGAATACATCGAGGTAGGCGTCCAGCACTTCGCTTGCAGCTACATCTTCGGCCAGCTCCAGGCACAGCGCTGCCACCTCGGCAGTACAGAAATGGTCATCACGCTTGGAGCGCCGCAGCTTATAGCGCGATAACTGCTCAGGGGCCAGGCTCAGGACCGGCAAATGCTCAAGGTAAGGACTTTTGCGAAACATCTTGCGCGCTTCGCTCCAAGTGCCGTCCAGCAGGATAAACAGCGGGCGCTTGCCCTCCTCCACGCGCACTTCACTGACTACCCGCTCGGGCGCCACGAATTCACCGGGGAATACAATGTATGGCTGCCACTGCGGGTCGACCAGCAACCTGAGCAAACCGGGATCAACCTCGGTGCGTGACCAGGCAAACGCGGTGGTGTCTTCGATTACATCGGCAATCAGCCAGCCCGTGTTGCTGGGCTTCATCGGTTCAACATCGTGCATCAGCAAGCACATTGCCGACTCGGCCACGACTTTGGGTCGCCAGGCGCACAAGCAATACTCGGGAATCACCCGACAGCCGGGGCAGCGCTCAGCGCGGGAACCCCGATTGAGAAATGGCCTGACGGCACGCGCCAGGCGCTGGGTGCGCAAACGGGAAACGGCGTGGCTCATCGGACACGCGGCGAAGAAAAGGAGATCGACACGGAACAAACTCGTGAAAAACAGAAGTACCCGCAGTTTACCAGCGATACGCCTGGCTGTAGTGGCAAGGGCTCACCTATAATTGCGCGCCACTGAACGCACAGCGCAGTGGCTGGTCTATGCACCAGTAACCGAATCAGGAGAGTTTAATGCTGCGTTCCATGCTGCGCCTTGTTGCCCCATCCGTCGCCCTTGCGTTGGCCTTGCCCATGGGCGCCCATGCGGCCTCGCTGCTGGAGGCTCAGATGAACAGGAAGCTGCAAAGCGTCGCAGCCGAAAGCAACAAGGACCTGCCCCGGGAAATCGATGAAAAAACCCTGGAAGTGGCCTACACCGTCGAAGGCATGCAACTGATTGATCACCTCAGCGTGCTACCTGATCGCGCCGAACAGATGCGCGCCAACCCCAAGGCTGTGTACTTCCAGCTGGGCCGCAGTGTGTGCACCAACCCAGGCTATCGCGAGTTGATGGCCAAGGGTGCGGTGATGCGCTACGAAATCACCGAGAACAAGACCAACCGGCCCGTGGCGTCGGTCAAGTTCGTAGAAGCCGATTGCCCGGCTCCGACAAAGAAGAAAAAGTAACCATTGCTGACCCCTCACGCGCTGCTGTCCAGCAGCGCGTACTTTCTCACTGCGTTTCCTGCCAACTACCGAACTTCTTGAGGGTGACCAATAAGCGGTTGCCAGACAAGGGTTTTTCGGCCCATGATCATGCCATCCCATACGCCCATCCACAGCAGTTTCAATGCTGTTCTGTAGTACTTTCAGGGCAAAAAAGGCCTGCCCTCCTGCGGCATGCCGCGACACATGCAGTGTCGTGGCCCGACGACGCTCTCGTCGACTACCCAGGCCCTGCAAAGAAGGAGAAGTTGAATGCCTTATGAATCGAATGAGCAGTTGCTTCGTCATTTTGAAGAAAACGGGACCGACCTCACGCAGCAGGTCGACGCGCAAATCCAGTTGATGGCCCCTAACAGTCCGAATATTCCCCTTTATCGCGACATGATCCTTACCGTCCTGCGCATGGCCCAGGACGACCGCGACCGCTGGAATGCCAAGATCACCCTGCGCGCCATCCGCGAACTGGACCACGCCTTTCGTGTACTCGAACAGTTCAAGGGGCGGCGCAAGGTGACAGTATTCGGCTCAGCACGCACACCTGTGGAAAGCCCATTGTATGCGTTAGCCCGAGAAGTGGGCGCTGCGTTGGCGCGTTCCGACCTGATGGTCATCACCGGTGGCGGCGGCGGTATCATGGCCGCAGCCCACGAGGGCGCGGGCCTGGAGCACAGCCTGGGATTCAACATCACCCTGCCGTTTGAACAGCACGCCAATCCGACCATTGACGGCACCGAAAACCTGCTGTCCTTCCACTTCTTCTTTACCCGCAAGCTGTTCTTCGTCAAGGAAGCCGACGCGCTGGTGCTGTGCCCGGGTGGTTTCGGCACCCTGGATGAGGCACTTGAAGTGTTGACCTTGATTCAGACCGGTAAGAGCCCGCTGGTGCCGGTGGTACTGCTGGATGCACCGGGTGGTGGTTTCTGGCAAGGCGCCCTGGACTTTATCCGCAGCCAGTTGGAGGCCAATCGCTATATCCTGCCCACCGACCTCAAGCTGATCCGCCTGGTCTACAGCGCCGAGGAAGCGGTGGACGAAATCAACCAGTTTTACGCCAACTTCCACTCTACCCGTTGGTTGAAGCGTGAGTTTGTGGTGCGCATGCACCATCCCCTCAGCGACCATGCCTTGGCCCATTTGCAGGAAGAATTTGCCAGTCTGCGGCTCAGTGGTGAGTTCCAGCAACTCGCCTATACGGGTGAAGACCACGACGAACCGCGATTCAGTCATTTGACCCGCTTGGTGTTCAACTTCAATGGCCGCGATCAGGGGCGGTTGCGAGAGTTGGTGGATTACATCAACCTCCCGGAAAACTGGGCGCAGGCTCAGGGCAAGACGCAGCAACGGGTAACGCCAGAACCCGCGTGACTTTTTCGCAGGCGAAAAAAAAGGCCCACTATTTTCATAGTGGGCCTTTTTTTGTAGCGTTCAGTCGTCCATATCCCGACCGCTTAACAAACGACTGATCATGTCCATGGAAAACCCGCGATAACTCAGGAAGCGACCTTGCTTCGCACGCTCCCTGGCATCAATCGGAAGATGGCCTGCAAACTTGCGTCGCCAAGTGTCTTCCAGCTGCGACTGCCAACTGATACCGCATTCACGTAGCGCGAGGTCGATATCGGCACGTTGCAGGCCACGCTGGCTCAGTTCTTCGCGAATCCGCGCAGGGCCGTAACCGGAGCGCGCTCGATAGGACACAAAACTTTCAAGGTAACGGGCTTCCGACAACAGTCCCTCTTCCGTCAGACGGTCAAGGGCTGTTTCGATCATCTCAGGTTCTGCGCCGCGCTGACGCAATTTACGCGTCAGCTCGACTCGACCATGCTCGCGGCGAGCGAGCAGGTCCATCGCAGTGCGCCGAACGGCGACGAGTGTATCCAGTACCACAGTCATCGTTTGCTTCAGATGTCAGTGTCGGCTTCTTCCATTTCGTCAACCGGCTCGCGGTTGGCGGCAGCTTTCACGTCCGGCGCTGGGGTCAGCAGCTTATCGCGAATCTGCTTCTCAAGCGTGGCGGCGATATCCGGGTTGTCTGCCAGGAACTTGGCCGAGTTGGCCTTGCCCTGACCGATCTTGCTGCCGTTGTAGGCATACCAGGCACCGGATTTCTCGACGAAACCGTGCAGTACGCCCAAGTCGATCATCTCGCCGTTCAGGTAGATACCCTTACCGTAGAGAATCTGGAACTCGGCCTGACGGAATGGCGGAGCCACCTTGTTCTTCACAACCTTGACGCGGGTTTCGCTACCGACAACCTCATCACCTTCCTTCACCGCGCCAGTACGACGGATATCCAGACGGACCGACGCGTAGAACTTCAGCGCGTTACCACCGGTGGTGGTTTCCGGGCTGCCGAACATCACGCCGATCTTCATACGGATCTGGTTGATGAAAATCACCAGGCAGTTGGCGTTCTTGATGTTACCGGTGATTTTACGCAGCGCCTGGGACATCAGACGGGCTTGCAGGCCCACGTGCATGTCGCCCATTTCGCCTTCGATTTCAGCCTTGGGTACCAGGGCAGCCACGGAGTCGACCACGATCACGTCGATGGCGTTGGAGCGCACCAGCATGTCGGTGATTTCCAGGGCTTGCTCGCCGGTGTCCGGCTGGGAAACCAGCAGGTCGTCGACGTTGACGCCCAGCTTGCCGGCGTACTCAGGGTCCAGGGCGTGCTCGGCGTCGACGAATGCGCAGGTGGCGCCCATCTTTTGCGCCTGGGCGATCACCGACAGGGTCAGGGTGGTTTTACCGGAAGATTCAGGACCGTAGATCTCAACGATACGGCCTTTTGGCAGACCGCCAATGCCGAGCGCGATGTCCAGACCCAGAGAGCCAGTGGAAATAGCCGGGATCGCCTGACGGTCGTGATCGCCCATACGCATTACGGCACCCTTGCCGAATTGACGTTCGATCTGACCCAGGGCCGCAGCCAAGGCTTTCTTCTTGTTGTCGTCCATTAAAGTCCTCACGTAATCAATAAGGCCTGACGGCCAACACCTGTATAAGTAGACAGTATTGTTCCACAAAGATCCGGGATCGCCTACCCCTGTTTTTCTATTTCTGCTGCAGCTCGTCGCAACAGGCCCTCCAGCGCGGCTTTTACCGTTTGCCGACGGACGTCGTCGCGGCTACCGGGGAAGTGCGCAAGCTCGGCCGTTATCTCGTCGCCCACCGCAAAGGCCAGCCAGACAGTACCGACCGGCTTGTCCGGCGAACCGCCATCCGGGCCGGCGATACCGCTGACCGCGACGGCAAATCGCGCCAGGCTTTTTTCCTGCGCACCACGGGCCATTGCCTCCACCACTTCCTGGCTGACGGCGCCTACTTTGGAGAAAAGTTTTTCCGGCACATTCAACTGCCGGGTCTTCTGCCGGTTGGAATAGGTGACATAGCCCGCCTCGAACCAGGCCGAACTGCCCGGTATCCGCGTAATCGCCTCGGCAATCCCGCCGCCGGTGCAGGACTCGGCTGTGGTGACGTGGGCATTGAGCACTTGCAAACGGCGACCAAGGTCGGCAGCCAGTTGAGTGATTTCCTTCACGGTCTTCTCCAGGAATGAGCGAGGGGTTCGCCTACCCTACAGGAGCTTATCGACCATGCAAGATAGAGAGTGCATCAAGAGGCTAACGTGCGACGGCCTGCACATACGCCTGGCAGGCACGCAGGGCGATCAGGGCGCTGTCGCCGTCGTCGGTGATGCGGATAATTCGCTGAGCATGCGCCGGGTCAAGTCGGGCTCGCGAGGCTGCATGAACCAGGCTGCCGGGGGTGGGGGTGGCAGGCACTGCACAGCCACTGGCGGCATCGGCGGCGTCGAGAAGGATTGACAACCGCACATCAGCAGTGGCCAGGCGGCCACGCAGAGCAGCTTGGTTACGCTGGGCATCGCTCAACTCCTGGGTGTATTGTCGGTCGCTGGCGTTGAGCTGTTGCTCAAGGGCCAGGCGCTTTTCCTGTTCCGCCCTCTGCTGGCTCAGCGCCGCCTGGTTTTGCTGGTTCAACACTTGCAGATGGGCAGCGGCCTGACGCTCCAGCTGCGCACCATATCGCCAGGCCTGCAACTGCCACACCAGCGCCATGAGCAGGCATATGCCGATCCATCGCACCACACCTAGGAAACGCATAGCACCGCCTTCGCCCGCGCCCACAACTGCAAACGGTCCTCCAGGCCGTTGAGTCCACCATTGATACGCCGGGTGATGGTGGTGAACTGGTTTTTGTCAGCCAGCTCGTTGAGCCCGTTGCTTTGCCAGAACCAGGCGGCGGATTCACAGGCCCATTGCGGTTGTTCCAATAATTGGGGTTGCCTCAACAAGCGATCATCACCAAACAGTGCCTGACTGCACGTGAGGTAATTGCGACGCCCCGTGATCTGGATCAGCCCCCTGCCCCGGTACCTTTGACCGTCACCATCTGCTTCGGGGGTATTACCCAAGCGTGCGGCCAAGTTACCGGTGTCGTACTTGCTGAGGTATTGATCGCTGCCTAGTTCTCGGACGTAGCGCAGCTCGGCGGACTCATGGCCGATCTGGGCGAGAAACGCGGCGATGCGCTTGGGCGTGTTGATGTCCCGATTCAGCATGGCCGAATTGATAGCAGATATGAAAATGCCCGCTTGAGAGCGGGCATTCGGGAACATTTGCTGGAGCTGATTGAGCGTCATGTGAGGACCTTGCCACGCGCCTCCGCCCGGGCCGCCAGAACATTTTCGGGTATGGGTGTGGTTTCCTCGAGGAATCGCAAAACACGATGAGCAAGGGCCTGAGGCGTGCGCACCCCTTCCTTATAGCTGAGCTTTGTAATAATCAACATTCATTGTTCTCCATGAAATCGAGTGGCGTTTGCGAGCTTCAACATGTCGCAGCGGTAACCATCAAGACGCCAACCCACTGGCCATGATCGAACTGCGATACCCCGTCGCCGGGTCGCCAACGTGGGTCACTTGAGTAATCGACCAGCGTCCCTGCATGTACGAAGGCCAGGTCTCATCCAGCACCAGCAAGCCTTCGGCAGCAAGCAACGGGTTACCGGGACAATCGATCTGCAGCTTCAAGCCTTCACGGCCCACCCGACGCAGTTCGCCTTCGGCCACGGCGCGGGCTTCGGCTTCGTTCTGGCAGCGCTGACGCAAGGTTTTGAACGGGGCGATCCCTACCTGGACCACGCGCTGCTTGCCGGCGGCGGCGTCCCACCAGCTGACGCGGCTGCCCATGTATTTGGAGCGGGCTTTTTCGTCGAGCTTGGCGGTAATGAAGGCGTGCTCACCGGGCCGGTTGTCCTCGGTCACCGATAATTTCACTGGCGGCAATAGCTGACCGGAGAGTGATTTGGCCTGCCCTGCCTCGGCCAGCACATAGAGTTCGTTGAACGGCTTGGTGACCGCGTTGTAGCGCTTGGCCAGGCGAGTGATGAAGGCCATGTCGCTTTCATTGGACTGGTCGATGTGCGCAATCGCAATGCCGTCCAGCGTCGGTGCCACTCGCGGTGAAAAACCATGACGGCTGACCAGTTGGCGAAACAATGCCCCCAATGTCGTAGGCCCGTGGCTGGCGGAGCGGCGCTGGCGGTACCCGCTCTTATCCACCTCACTGAAGGGCGCGGCCGTGGCCACGATCATCAGGCGCATCGGAAACAACACTGGGGTTCGTTGGGTGACGACAAACTCGCCTTTTTCCACCAAGCCGGTTTCCTGGTAACCGACGCGCAGGCCGATCTTGCCACTCAGGCTGGGCAACCCGTCCAGCCCTTCGATATTGAGGGTCAATTCCAGGCGGTCAGTCTGGATACCGCCAGCATCGATGTGGCTCCAGTGCATCAGGCGTTGATTGAGCAGCGCCGCGTTGGCGCCGTAGAACTCTACGATCGGGGTAAATCCCTGTGCCATGCAGCCTCCTTAATCCCACGCCAGCACGGGACGCACTGCCGCCGGCCTGGCTTGCATCTCGGGCACGATCACCCATACTCCGGCCGGCAATACCGGACCGTATTCAGCCAGTTCGGGGTTCGAGCGCCAGAGGGTTTCTTCCGCCGTGTCATCGCAACGTCCCAGCTCGCGATAGAGCAACAGGTTGACCGAATCACCGGCGATACTTCGCACTCTACGCATTGACGAATTCCTCCAGTTCCAGGGTCCAGGTCATGACCATGGCGGTGCCGTCATCGATCACGTTGCTTTGGGTTTCCACCACCGAGTTGATGCGCCACAGGCCCCAGTTACGACCGATGCCATCGACCAGCGGCAACGGCGCACGCGCATCTTGCAGTGCGCGCAGTTCGTCCAGGCGCTGCATGCCGATGGCGTACATGGCCGTGCCGCTGAACGTGAGCTTTTCCAGCTTCTGGCCGTTCTGCCGCGACTGGGGTTTGCTGGCAATAATCGCCAGGTCACTCCAGCCGCCGTCGCTGTTGCGGATCAACGACGAATAGGCAAAACCCCGGGACAAGCCAAAGATAAAGTCGCCGATTACCATTTGTTGTCGCATCAATCACCTCCTGAAGGATCGGCCAGTGCCGCGTTGCGCCGGATGCCAAGGGAGTCGGTGACCATGGGCATGCATTGGAATTGCAAGGCCTGGATCACCTGATTGACGACCTGCTGGGCATCGGCAGGGTTGACGCCAGTGATCTGGATACTCGGTGCAATCGTGACCTGGACGTTATCCGTGCGGGCACTGTTGAGCTCCTTGCTCAGTGCATTGGGCGCGGGCAGGCGATCATTCGAGCTGAACAGTTTTTCACCGAGCCAACTGCCTGCTTCGCTGCCCAGCAATCCACCGATGGCGCCGCCGACTGCGGTGCCGACACCAGGGAAAATCAACGTGCCGAGAGCGGCGCCGGCGGACGCTCCCGCCCAGGCGCCACCGGCGGTGCTGAGACCGGTACCGACAGCCTTGACGTCGCCAGTGCGTACGCCCTGAATCACATCAAACGCCGTGTCGGCGTACCTCATCGGGCCAAGGCGGCGAGCACCCGCCAGCCCCAGTTTGCTCACTGCTCCCGAAGGATTGGCAGGCATCTTCAGCGGGCCCGGCAGAGGTTCACGACTGAAGTTGCGAGCCTGTGGCGCGGTCGCTACCCGACCTTCGGAAGGCATGTGGATGAGCTTGCGCTCTAAGGCTTCGATCAGCCCTGGACCTCTGCTCGCTGGCGACTGGCCCGCAGTTCCGCTCTTGCTTCGACGGTTCGCCACGGCCACACGAGGTTGCAACCGTCGAGCCGGACCACCGGCATCGAAACCTAAAAATGGTGCAGGCAACAATGCCTTTGCATCACGTTCGAGGCTGTTTAGGATCCGCGCAAACACACCGCCGTTCTTGCGGGCGGGTGATCGTTTGGTCGAGGCAGTCTTCGGTGCAACCAGTTGTTTCTTCGGCCTGTTCTGAGTGTGTTGAGACCCCTGCTTTTTTTGCGACCTCGGCTGACGATGGCTCTTTTTCCCGCGAGAACCTGGCGAGCGCGAACGGCGGCTTTCGATGGGGTGCTGAGTTGCCGTTGCACAGCAGCACGACTTATCTTTTTCAGCACCGCCCTCCTTGAACAGCTTGCCAACACCCGGAAGTTTACCCAGCGTCGCATCGACCACGTTGCCTGCAACGCGGGTTTTTATCGTTTCTCCCAAACCGGAGAAAAATTCGGAAAACACCGGCGTAACGGCGCCCGCTGTTTTAACCGCGCCCGCCAGAGCCGGCGACTCTGCAGCAGCGCCATTGACACTATCCACCAGGCCCGTTTTGGCTTTCAGCCAAAGTGCTTCGCCCCAGACCGGCGTGGCCTCCAGGGTCGTAGAGAAACGCTTGCCGCTTTCGCTGGACTCCTCGCGCAGCGCCTTGATCGACTTTTCCGAAGTCGCCGTTTTGTCAAACTTCAACTGGCTGCCTGAATGCTGCAGCGCACTTGCCAGATCGATTATCTGTGCGCTGCCCAGCGTCATGGCCTCGCGGGTATGGCGCAAATCCTCTGAGGTGGTCGAAACGGATTCAGCCACCGTCTTCGATTCTGTTCGCCCATCCATGTTGGACGAACGCACAGCAATCGCCCTGAGCGACGACAAGGCGGTGTCGAGAGAATCCACACCCTCACGCAATGAGCCGAGCGACAGAGCCAGCTCATCGAGTTTCAGCGTCGCGTCAGTGAGGGAGGCAACTGTCCCGGACAAGTCAGCCAGACCTGTTGGTGGGGTTGAGCTGCCAACCGGCAAAGCGCCAAGGCTGAAGATATCGGCGTCATGTGCGCCGTCTGTAGTGCCGAACGCATCCCGGCCATTCCTGGCCACGGCATAGGCGAGCGAATACTTGTCCTGCATCCCGCTTACTCCTGTTTAACGCCAAGGCGAGTGATCGCAATGTCGTAGCGGCGCAATGCTTTTCCGGCGTCCCAGTCGAGGATCTCCGCCTCATTGACCGAGTAGATCAGCGGCACCACATCGAGGATTACGTCGATGTCGCGCTGCGAAAGAAGTCCGCCGGTTGATTTAAAAAATCGTCGATGCGCTCCTGCAGTTCCGTCCAGTCCGGCACGGTCAAACCGGCCAGGTCAGGGATCATCAGCCCGGTGCAGTGGGCGGTGATGAACTCGGCGCGCTCTTTATTGGTGGCAAGCTTTTTCATCACTTTGGTGGCGCGCAGGGCGGGCATTTCCAGGGACAGTTCGGTCAGGGTTAGGCCGGCTGCTTCCAAGGGCAATAGCAACGGGACGGGTTGGTCGTGGGGTGTCGCATCCTGTGCGTCCAGGAAGAACGACGCCGGGCGCGTCGACATTTCATGTACGTACTGGGCAATGCTCACATAATCCGGGCGCTTGAGCTGGTCGAGCTCTTTTTCCGACAGGCCGGTGGCGAGTTTCGCCAGTTCAAAGAACTGGTCGTCCTCGTCATCACCGGCCCGGGCCAGCGCGTCTTTTTGCGCGGCGTAGAACAACGGTTTGAGTTGAACCTGCTGGATCATCGCGCCGGTATCGGCAGTGATCGGGGCCAGCAGGATATGCAACGGTGGCATCCAGGCCATGGGGCAATTCCTTTGAGAAGTTTGGGGGCGAGCACGCCCGCCCCCGAGGTTTTACGGCATCAGTACGGCGCGGCGCGCATCGCCAAGAATATCGACGCCGTTGAGCACGAACTTCTGGGTGCGCACGTCGATGTCGATCACCGAAATGCCATTTTCCAGACGGTTGTAGGTACGGCAGGACAGTTCCAGCGTGGTGAGCGCCTTGTCGCCCATCTTCAGCTTCGCCTCCTCCAGGGATTTGAGCTTGCCGCCGACGGTGTGGTAGGTGAAGTAGGTCTTGCCGTCCTGGTCCTGGCCGGCTTCACGCACGTTCAGCAGGATGTCGTCACCCATGCGCACGCCCAGGGCCAGCATGATTTCCGGGCCGGCACCTTGGAGGACCAGGGTTGCATTGAGCACCTTGCCGCTCTTGGCCATTTCTTCGGCGATGAAGCGCCCGCCGGACATGGCTTCCATGTCGAACTCGATCTTTGGCGGGGTGAACTCTTCCACGGTTGCGGACAACGGCAGGCCTTGAAGGGTGGCCGCAATGGCCTGTCTGACTCGGTTGGTAAACATTAGAGAACGTCCTCCAGGAACTGCTCGATGATTTCATCGCGGGCGTTGAGTTGATAAACCATGTGTTCGTTCGGCGCGTAGCGGCCGTAGTCGATAACGATGAACCAGGTACCGTTCTTGTACTTCTCGACGCTGTTCAGTTCCGGATGCAGGTATACGCTGCCGCCAGGGATGGTTTCGTCGGCCACCAGGGTTTGCAGCCAGTCGTTGATGCGCTTGACCTCCTGGTCCATGAAGGACTTGGTGAGGTTCTTGGCCATGGCTTTCTGGCCGGCCTTGACCAGCTTGCGGCTGATGGCATCTTCCAGGCCGACGTAGCTGATGAACTTGCCGGTGATGGAGCGGTTACCCAGCAACGAGAAACCGCCGAGGATGGTGCGCGCGTAGTAGCTCACGCCGTGGCGGTTGAGCAGGTCGCCCTCGGTGGAGGTGTCGAGGATGTTGTACTCGACCACGCGGGAAACGTCCTCGGCGAAGGTCACCTGGTTGCCCGGGCTTTCCCACTGCTTGACCTTGGCCAGTGCGGCGATGGCCAACGAGGACGGCGACAGGAACACGTTCTTCTTTGCGGCCTTGGAGTACACCGACGGCATGTTGTGCACCAGCAGGCAACGGTCGAAACCGAGGTCAGCCCCGCCCAACTCGCCGCTGTAGGCAACTTGGTCTGCGACCGAAGCATCCTTGCCATCCAGTACCACACGCGCCTTGATGCGCTTGCCGAAGGAGGCGAACTCACCGGCCACGGCCTTGGTGCCGGTAAAGCCTGGGGCGCCGATGATGGTCAGGTCTTCAGGCACGCTGCTCAGGGCAGCCAGGCCAAGCTTGCGACCGGTGACCGGGTCGTTACCGCCGATCACATTGTTGACGGTATCAGCCGGGGTGGCGCCCTCTTCGACGATCACGACATAGACCGGCACCTTGACCACTTTGAGGATCTGGTACACCGCCTGGAACAAGGTGCCCGACTCGGTACCGGTCGGGTCCAGCAACGCCTGGGTGGTGAAGCTATTGATGCGGAACGGCGCGTTTTTCGGGATCGATGCATGGGCATTCGGCGCAGTGCCGACCAGGCCGATCACGTTGTCGCCAAGGCCGCCCATGGCCTCGGGGGATTCAGTGGCATTTACAGTGATGCCGTTGTGCTCGAAGTTCAGGACTTCTGCCATGGTTATTCAGCCTTCTTGGGGGTGGAGTTGAGGACGCTGGTCAGTTCCAGGCGGCCGGCGGTGCGCAGGGCGGATGCTTCGACGTCGAGCAGTTCCAGTTCCTCGCCAGCGGTGGACCAATGGCCGTTGCCGATGGGGAATGGGATGAGGACGGTGTAGGTTTGGCGGGTGGGCATGAGTGGAAATCTCCGGGTGGAAAATGCAAAAAGCCCCTGCGGGAGGGGCTTTGGGGGGAGGCGAAAAAACTGCTTTCGCGGTGGGCGTCAAATTCGATCAGGCAAGGGGTAAAGCGCTTTGATTTCAGCGACTTTGTCACGCCAGGCCTTTTCCTTTTCGGAGGTTTCGTCGTATTGCCACTCGAGAAACAAAGGATCGGCTTCTGTCACATATAGCGTGCGGCGTGCAGCGATAGAATTTTCAAGTTGAATGACTTTAGCGGCCTCGTTACACAGTTCTGCCGCTTGCTCAGCGGAAAAACCGAGACTTTTGAGAATTTCGGGATCTGCAGGAATGTTAATCAGCTGCTCGCCGTCAGGTGTTACTGCGGACTTGATGGAAATAGTCATTTACGCCCCCTTCATCGCGTAGATTTTGTCATTGTCATAAGCGTATGCCATGCGCTTTTCAGGCAACGTAGCGCCCAATACTGCGTCGGCCTCTGAAAGACGATATGGACGAACGCACCAACGGATCTCCCAATCACCTTGGCTACTTTCGCCCATAGGCACTTCGGCATCTAAGCGGCTAAAACCGATGGCGCCGGGGAACGATTTGTTAACGGTGTAGCTCAACCCGCCGCGTAGATAAAGTCCAGAGTGTATGGACGACTGAATGATCTGCCCATCCTTCAGGTTCAAGTACAAAGGTCTAACGCCTGTTACGTGTCGGGCAATACAGGTCATCCCAAAACTGATGCCACGGACGGTTTCACGGTATGTCTGCGAAATGCGTTTTACCGTCAGGTAGTTTCCATCTCCACTCCATAGATGCCCACACCCTTCCATTTGCAGATTCAACCCCGCTATGTGGACAATCCCTTGTCCAAACGGCCACAGACCAGCATCGCGGCTGTAAATACGAGAAAGCGTGACCTCAGTCTCACCGCTATCATTACCTGGCATAGTCCACCAGACTGGGTAGAACGTGTCCGTCGGCAACCCCGTCAGATCAATATCCTGACTATAGAGTGCACGACCGTTAATATCTTTTGCCTGAACACTGCTGCGCCACGCAGTGAACTGGTTGGATACAGCATCTACTTGGGCATTAATTTTCCCAATCTGGGTTGTCACGGTCTCCGTAAGTTGGTTACACGCATCTACAACCTTCGTAATAGTCGTTTCAATTCCCATTTTCAACTCCCTGTTAGGTAATCCGTCCGGCACTTTTTTAAGTGCTCCTACTTCGCTTCGAGATTCATAACTCGAAACATCAAATTCATATGCCTCGACATATTGCCAACCGAAGCCGCCGCCATGATTGCGATCTCCTCGGCCAACAACACATTCAAGTTCTCACTCCCCACCACAATCGTCACGCTATCCGCCGGCAACGGCGAAACATCCAGCGTAAACTTCTGCAGCACCCGCGCCGCCGCCGCTTTATACGTCAGCAACTTGCCCGCCACGGAATACACCGCCAGCAACGTCCCACTGGCGAGGTAAAACCCGAACTCGCCAATCTCATACTCGCCGTCGCCATCAAACAGCGCGGCCATCCTGAGTTGGCGTTCGCCCAGGTCTTCGTAATCGACGATGGCCACCCGTTGACGCTCGTCACGCAAGGCCACTTCCGTGCCGTCGGGGTTGTAGCGGCCGGTGCCGGCGCCGATGTGGGTGATTTCGCCTTTGAGGCCCTGGTTCTTTGCCTGCAGCACTTCATCCAAACCTTTGGAGGTGAAGCGCACCAGGCGCGTGATTTCATCTGTCATGGCTGCGCCCTGAGGTCGTAATCGTTAATGGTGTAGTGCCGGGCAACCCCGGCACTGTTCAGTCGGGCGGCAAGCCCGAATTCAGGTAGCGCGCCCTCAAGCTGCAACTCGCCATCGCTTAGGGGTCTGTGAGCAGCGCTGCTGAAGGAGACGGAACCTAGTAGCTTCACCTCGGGCAAGGCTCCGGGTCGGCTATGGTCACTGATACTCAGTGCCGGATCCGTTGCTGCAGCGACACGCAAGCCTTGGGTGGTCTCATGCACGATGGTAATCGTCGCCTGGTCGCGCTCACTCTTGGCCGCATTGATACGCCGGATCAGCCGGTTGTGATCACCGCTGGACCAACTGCGCCCGATGATCGCCTGCACGTCGAAGGTGTAAGGCACACCCAAGGGGCGCTGCTGATACCAGGCGCTGATGTTGGGAGTAAAACCCAATGACTCCACCGCATGACTCAGTGCCTTGGGCGTACCGGCCTGGCGTTGGATCTGCCAGGACAACGCCACGGTCAGGCGCTTTTCCGCCTCGCTGGCCTCGGCATCCCATTCGCTGACGCCGCGGTCGGCGGCCAGGTAAGGCAGGAATTCGCTTGGAGTTTGAAGTGGATTCATCAGCGCCGGAAACGGTGGCGTGACACGTTCAAGCAATGTGCCGAAGCCCAGGTCCAAAGCCTTTTCCAGCGGTGAACTGTTGGCCGGCAACAAACTCGCTTTAGGTTCACTCATAGCGTGCGCACCTCCACCTCGACGCCCGTGCAATACGGGGCCTGGAACGCGGTGCTGATAATCGGCGCGAGCGGTTCAAGGATTTGCAGTTGCGCAGCGCCAGCGCTGTGGATTGCGTAGTCGATCCAACTGGGGTCGACCCGACCTTCCAGACGATGGCAGGACTCTGCGTAGTCTTGCAGCAGTTTCTGCGCCGCCACTTGGGTCAGCCCCGAATCCGGGCCGGCGTTGATCTTGGCCACCACGCGAATTTTATAAGGTTGAATCTGCGCACCTTGGACAGTGACAAGGTCGGTTTCCGGCCGGACGTCCGGCCGTGCGAAATGTCGACGTACACCGTCAAGCAAGTCGATAGATGGTGTGCCGTCACCGTCCCTGGAAAGCACCGTGACCATGACTTCGCCCGGTGCGGTGCGCCGAGCGTTGCCGTCCTTGACCTGGGCCGCATAACCATCCGGATCGAAGGTGTAGGTGACGGTCACCACTCCCGGCGTCGCACTCTGCACTTTTACCGCCGGACGCTCGCCAAGGGTGAACACTTCGCGGCGATACTGCATCCGCGAGCCGGCCGCCGGAGCATGGGGCGCCAGGTAGTAACGCAGGCGAGCGTCGTCGTCGCTTTCCAGGGTGGGCGGCACCGGCGGGAAAGCTGCCGGGTCGCCAGGATCGAGCACTTGGCGTTCCAGGCCCATATCGGCCAGGCGCGCATCCAGGTTGCTGCCGGTGGCCCACCACGCGAGCATCTGTTTGATACGGGCGTTGTATTTGCGCTCGTGGGTTTGCAGACGCACGCAAAAAGCTTCCAGGGCCAGGGTCAGCAGTTCGCTTTCATTGTCGAGGCTGACCTTGAGTTTGGCCGCGCTTTGCGGAGCTCGGCTGGCAACATAGTCGATGACGAACGCCTTGAACTCGGCCAGCAACGGTTCGAACTCATCCACCTTGATGATGGCCGGTTCCGCCAGTTGGTTCTGGCCGGGGATCAGCATGCTCATGTCACGACCTCGAAGGATTGTTGGCGGTTTTTCCAGGTGCCGGCAAACCGCAGCAGCAGGCCGGCGCCTTGGCGGGTAGCGACGATGACCTGGGGGTCAAAGTCGTCGATACCGTTGTGGATGTTGTAGAACGCCTGGGCGGCGTGGCTTTGGGCGAGGATCAGCAGGTCGTCGCCGAGGTTTTGCCCGAGCAACTGCGGGATCAGCGAACCGTACAACGGACGCTTTTGCCGAGTGCCCACAGGGGTGGTCAGCGCTCGGGTGGCGCGCTGCACAAATTGCAGCCAGTCATCGACGGCTGCCCCGGTATTCCTCTCGATTCCGAGCATGGGATGTCCTTATCGGGGGCTGATGAGTCGTCCTTGATGGTCCACCAGCGGGCCGCTGAAATGCGCGCCGCTGGCATCGAGCAACAGGCTGGTGCCGCCGACCTGCAGGACGATGCCTTGGGCGTTGAGGGTCAGGCTGGTGGCGCCGACCTTGACGTCGACTTGTTCGCGGGAGCCGCTGAAGGTGGTGGGGCCATTGACCCAGTTGAAGGTATGGCTGGCATCGTCGTAGTCACTTTGGGTGCCATCTAGATGGCGACGCCGGGTCAGCGTTGCAACACTGGAAACCGGCGGAAAACGATCACTGTTAAGGCCGAACAGAGCCACGGATTGCACGCCGCCCTCCCCGCCGCCGTAGTTGAGCAGCAGGCATTGTTCACCCACCGTGGGGATACGGGTTTCGGTTTGCGCACCGGCGCTGGGGTTGAAAAAGCGGATCGCCGGGGTAAGCAAATCACCATGGCTGACCTTGCAGGTGTTGCTGGCCGCGTCGACCTGTTGGCAAATACCAATCCGACAGAAGCTTTCGGCGCGACGGTAAAGGTCTTCGAGCTGGGTTTCCATCTCTGCCAGGCGTTCGACGATCGGTCCCAATTGCATGCGTAACAGCGCGTCGAACATGGGCTACTCCGCCAGTGGCTTGTATTGGGCCGGGTCGTCGATGTTGGAGACGTCCCAGGTGCAGGCAAACAGCGGTTGGCCTGTGGGGTCGTCGAGTAACACCGGCCCCAGATAGAGGGTTTGCGTGAAGGAAACCGTCCAGGTGTCGTAGTCCGTTTCCACGGAAGTGCGCGCAGCGGGAGCAGCGACGATATTCGCCGGCAAATCGCACTGTGCCTGGGGCAGGTTCCAACGGTTATCCAGCACCAGGTCCATCAGTTGGCTGGCCAGGTCGCAGGCATCGAACGGCAATGCACCGGGGGCGACCATGGCCCTGATTGAAATGCTCAGCACGTGGGCCTTGCGCCCTTCGCGAGAGCGAATGCCCGGGCCATTGCCTTCGACGGTGACCTGCACACCGGTTTTTTCAGCGTCGCCCTGGAAGTCCTGGTGGCTGCCGACCTTGAGGTCCGGGAAGGCTGCATGCAGCGCAGCGCCCACGGCCTGGGGCAGTTGGGATGGCTTTTCGATAAGCGTCATTTTGAGTAGCGTCCTTGCAACAATTACTGCGGGTCCTGGCCGGAGCCTTGGTTGATCCCGATGCGCTTGGCCGCCCACCGCTCATAAAGGCCGATGGCCACGTCGGCACCGGCCATAGCGGTGAGGCAACCAATGGCGCCGGCGGTCCAGATCGACATGCCGGCCGCGTAGCACAGCATCAGCGCCGAAACCCCGCAGACCATGCAGGCCCCGGAGCGCAGCGCCAGACGACGGATCAACGACCAACCACGGGCGCCTTCTTTGTCGGCGCGCCACATTTCTCCCGACACCCCGCCGATCACGGCCAATACGATCACCAGCCAGATAGGCATTTCCGCTAACGCTTGCTGTTCATTTGTCATGTCACGCCTCCTGGCTGAGCAATTAATAATCCATATTTCATTTACACATGCGTCGATAGGTAGGCATTCCAAAAAGCCCGGTTGCCCGGGCTTTTCAGTAATGCTGTCCTCGGACTTTCGGCGCTACTGGCGCGGTACGGTCCTTTCCTCAATGTTTTTCCGACCACGATCCCTGTCTGCCGGATAACTGCTTCTGGTGCTTTACGCTGCACACCCGGGTCAGTTGCCAACCCTCTGAACCGTCAAGGCCGGTTCATCGCTGCCTGTTTTTTTGAAGCGTCGTAACTAAAGAGCGTCGGCATCCTTGCCGGTGTTGCCTGGCATCCCTGCCATCGCTTCGATGGCGTCCTTGCCGATGTTGCGTGCCTTCCTTGTCTTCCTTGGCAGCATCCTTGCCGCCTCCACCTAGCCTTGTTGGCTGGCTTGAGGTGAAGAATATGCATGTATGCATATACAGTCAATGCACAAATGCATTTATTTTTGCTATGGAAATGCACGGGTGCATTTGAAGCCTTGTGGGCCAAGGGTTTGCCGGCTTTCTGCGGGCGAAAAAAAACCCGCTCATGGGCGGGTTTCGTCTTACGCGAGGAGGTTAACGGGCGTACATGCCCCACCAGAAAACATGCCCGAGGATGCTGATCTGCTCATCCTGGATATCCTGGAAACTGTAGTCCTCATCCGGATGCTCATCACGATTGAAACTGCGCAGGCGGATTCCGGAAGGCAGGCGATAGAGCTGTTTAACCCGCAGTTGGCCGTTGTGGTTGATGGCATACAGATCACCATCGACGATATCGCCGATGCCGCTCTTGCCGGCATTCACTCCAACCGTGGCGCCGTCGCGCAGTACCGGCAGCATGCTGTTGCCGCGCACCGTCACGCACTTGGCCTGGTCGAACTGCACACCGTTATGCCGCAGGCTGCGCTTGCCGAACCGCAGGCTGGCCTTCTCGCTTTCCTCGATGACGAATCTTCCTGATCCAGCAGCCAATTCAACCTCGCGCAGAAAGGGGATCGACACCTCGTCATCATTAACGGGGGTGTCGTCGTCCCACAGGCTTATGTCCTTGAGTTCCGAATGCATCGGGTCGCGCCCGTCATCGCGCAATGCCCCCACCGCAGCGCGCCCGCGCAGTTGGTCGGTGCTGACACGAAAGTACTCGGCGATGCGCGAGATGTGTTTGTCCGACGGATCAACGATCTTGCCGCTGAGGATCCGGGACAGGGTGGATTGGGGCACGCCGGTACGCCGGTGAAGCTCCGTGGGGGAGATCCGGTCGCGGTCCAGCAGCTCTCTTAAGACGATAGAAACGTTGCGTTTTTGCATAACGCGGATAGTGACGGGAGTTTTTAAGGTTGGCAAATGCTAATTTGCATATTTATGCATTAAACAGACAATTTTGTTTGCCTCGAAACAAAATACTGTATATGCAAACAGTTGATTACCCACTATTCTTCCGGGCGGTCTGATGTTGAGATGCCACGGATATCAGCGTCCCTTGCTTATCGACAATTCAGGGGCTATGTATAAAACTCGTCAATCACCTAGCCAGCAACGACGGAGGTGCTCATGGCTTATTCAGCGCTAGCTGTTGCTAACGCCTTCATTGAACGCGCGAAGGAAGGCAAGGTTTCGGGCCTGACCCCGATGAAGCTGCAGAAACTGCTGTTTTATACGCAGTCCTGGCACTTGCGCGAACGGGACCAGCCCCTTATGGATGACCACTTCGCCCGCTGGCAATACGGCCCGGTCATTCCGTCGCTTTACCATGAGTTGAAATCCTACGGTAATCGCCCGGTGACATCGCTGCTCAGCAACCTGAAGCCCGACGCCGAAGACATTGTCTTCGTGACACCGAGGGTTCCTGAGAGCGATACCTACACCCACCGCTTGATTGACCGGATCATTAACAAATACGGCAAATGGTCCGGCACCCAACTGTCCAACCTTTCCCACGAGGAGGGCACAGCCTGGGCCCTCAAGGGCGCCGACGGTTCCGCCATTGACTGGGAAGACATGGCAACACTCATTCACCCAAAGAGCCGCATCCGTGAGTGAAGAACTCGACAACCTGGAACTCACCCTGCCCCCCGTGGCAGGGCCGGACCAGGACTCCCAAGCCGGTGGCGAGCAAGCCATAGGCACCGACGATGAAAGAAGCCAGAACCTCAAAGACCAGAAGGCCGAAAGGCAACTGCGCAAGAAATATGCGGGGCGTGCATTTTGGTTCGCTGCCTGCGGGGTGATCTTCTGGGCGGTCTTGCTGGTGTGGAATGGGTGGTCGACGTATTACTCGGGTAAAGCGCCGTTTTCGGACAATGTATTGATTGCCATCACTACGGCGACTTCAATCAATTTGTTTGCGGCGTTCCTTGGTGTGATCAGAGGGTTGTTTCCGGCCAGTGGGCGTAAATCCAAATAATCTGTTCCTTCCCCGATACAACCATCTACTCTTGACCAGCTTGCGTTGGGCTGCGCAGCCATCCCAATTTAATAAGGATTAGATATGCTGCGCAAAAGTCAGATCATCACCATCCCTGCACTGCTCGGAACGATATTTTTGCTCACTGGTTGTCCACCGCCAGCCGAATTCACACAGTGGCAGCGCACGTCCACAACAGTCGATGGCGTAAAGGCTGCTATGGCGGAATGTGGCGACCCTGTAGGCGGTTCACTGACTCGCTACCCCATAAACGAAGAAGTGATCCATTTTCAGTGTATGCAGCGCCTCGGTTTTACCCGTAAAGACGATTTCAAATTCTGTGAAGTCATGAAGGACGTTCCGGCCTGTGTAGAAGAAAGGATAGGTCGCCCACTGAGTCTGTCCGAGCTCGAAGCCCTGCCGTTTGGCGATGATGAAGGTTTTTATCCAATAAAACCTGACTCTGGCCGGTACGAGAGTATGCAGATCACCTGGCGAAAAATGGGTGCATCACCGCACTTCTCGGTGCAACTGGCTAACGATAAGGAAGCGCTGCCGGTCATGTACGCCTGCGGATACCCGAAACCGCTGGGGTCAAACCTGGCCGTCGCCAGCATCGGGCGCACAGCCAAGGCGCAACGCTGCATGATTGATCATGGCTTTGAACCCAAGCATGAAATGACGCTGGTTTGCCTGCCTTATCCACAAGTGACGGGCTGCAAAAACAACGCTGAGGCCCCGATCAGCGCGATAAACCGCTGACTTGGGGGAGTTGACGCATCCTGCCCGGCCGCTCCTTTTACTTCGATGTAGAAACTTCCTTTACGTAATCCTGACAGGCCCGTAAGGCGATCAATCCTTGATCAGCCGAACCTCGCATGGTCGCGGCCCGGCTGCGTTTGTAAGCGACATACGAATCTAGTTGCGGGCCTTGAGCAATTCGTCGGTAGAGCGGTATTCCAATGTGCGGTCGCTGTAGAGCACGGTCTTTTCAGCGCGTGCGATGGAGCTCAATGGCTTCGAGGTGCTCTGGCGTGAAGGGAATTGAACAATGCTTCTAATAATCCGGGGGAATAACAAAGAGTGCTAAGTATCATAAAAAACTGTCATTTCCGACAGTTACAGATTCTATACAAATCATGCCGACTAACACTCACAACAAAAACCACCAATAAAAGATTCCGCAATATGTGAGGAGATTTAAGATGACCTATGTAGTGACTGACAACTGTATAAACTGCAAATATACCGAGTGAGTTATGGTATGCCCGGTAAATTGCTTTCACGAGGGTCAAAATTTTATAGTAATAGATCCTGATGAATGCATTGAGTGCGCTGCGTGCGTACAAGAATGCCCAGCGGGTGCTATTTTCCGCGAAGACGCACTACCTATTGGAATGGAAAATTTCAAAAAACTCAATGCGGAATTAGCTAGGGACTGGCCCAAAATCACCAGAAACAAACCTGCACATGCAGATGTCGATCGATGGGTATATATGGATAACAAACTTCAACATTTAATACGTTGACATAAGGAAATCCACCTTTCGTCTGCTTATCGTCTCTTAAGATCGCCGCTACTGGAGCTACGACGCTGTAAGGGTGAACTTGCGCGTGCAGGCACGTCAACCACAACTGCCTGCACCTGTTGCGACGGACGGTTCAATACTGGCGTAGTTCTTTCGTTATCGTCGACAACGCTCACTCTGACCCGATGACCAAGGAGACGGACCGTTATGCCAGGGCTTCGCATTACTTGCAGGAAATGGTCAAGGCGGTAGTTGATGATGTGGTGAAGGTGTTGGATTCGCCGGTAATACTCAGTAAGCCGCGAAAATAGAAAAGGCGGGTAACCGTTAACCTCTGGCGCCGCCGCCCTTTTAGTGAATGATATCGGGGCGGCACCGCGTTTGCTTTTTACCTACCCGTTTGCGACCTGCGTCCCCCCGGCCTTGCGTGTTAACCTTGCCGCCATCGCAAAAAATGCTGGGCCAAGCGCCCCTTTGCCCCATCACTTTCAACGAATTTGTCTATTACCCAATGAGTAAAAACACTTCAGACCTGTCCTCCCACACCCCGATGATGCAGCAGTACTGGCGCCTGAAAAACCAGCACCCTGATCAGTTGATGTTCTATCGCATGGGCGACTTCTACGAGATCTTCTATGAAGACGCGAAGAAGGCCGCCAAGCTGCTGGACATTACCCTTACCGCGCGCGGGCAGTCGGCGGGGCAGTCGATTCCGATGTGTGGGATTCCTTATCACTCCTTGGAAGGCTACCTGGTCAAGCTGGTCAAGCTGGGCGAGTCGGTGGTGATCTGTGAGCAGATCGGCGATCCGGCCACCAGCAAAGGCCCGGTGGAACGCCAGGTGGTGCGCATTATTACCCCGGGCACGGTGAGTGATGAGGCGTTGCTGGATGAGCGTCGCGACAACCTGATCGCTGCGGTATTGGGTGATGAACGGCTGTTCGGCCTCTCGGTGCTGGATATCACCAGCGGCAATTTCAGCGTGCTGGAGATCAAGGGCTGGGAGAACCTGCTCGCGGAACTTGAACGTATCAATCCGGTGGAGTTGTTGATCCCGGATGATTGGCCCAAGGACTTGCCCGCCGAGAAGCGCCGTGGGACCAAGCGTCGTGCGCCGTGGGATTTCGAGCGTGATTCGGCCCTGAAGAGTCTGTGCCAGCAGTTCTCGGTGCAAGACCTTAAAGGTTTTGGCTGCGAAACCCTGACATTGGCCATCGGCGCCGCCGGTTGCCTGCTCAGCTACGCTAAGGAAACCCAGCGCACCGCCCTGCCGCATTTGCGCAGCCTGCGTCATGAGCGTCTGGACGATACCGTGGTGCTCGATGGCGCCAGCCGTCGCAACCTGGAATTGGACACCAACCTGGCCGGCGGGCGCGATAACACCCTGCAATCGGTGGTCGACCGTTGCCAGACCGCCATGGGCAGCCGCTTGCTGACCCGTTGGCTGAACCGTCCGCTACGGGACTTGACCGTGCTGCAAGCGCGTCAGACGTCTATTACCTGCCTGCTCGACGGCTATCGCTTTGAAAAGCTGCAGCCGCAACTGAAAGAAATCGGCGATATCGAACGTATCCTGGCGCGGATCGGCCTGCGCAATGCGCGACCCCGCGATTTGGCGCGCCTGCGTGATGCCTTGAGCGCCCTGCCGCAGTTGCAAGTGGCGATGACCGAACTGGACACGCCGCATCTGCAACAGCTGGCGGTGACTGCCGGCACTTACCCGGATCTCGCGGCACTGCTGGAAAAAGCCATCATCGACAACCCACCCGCGATCATCCGTGATGGCGGCGTGTTGAAAACCGGCTACGACAGTGAGCTGGATGAGCTGCAATCCCTGAGCGAAAACGCCGGGCAGTTCCTGATTGATCTGGAAGCCCGCGAAAAAGCCCGCACCGGCCTGGCGAACCTTAAGGTCGGTTACAACCGGGTGCACGGCTACTTCATCGAGCTGCCGAGCAAGCAAGCCGAGTCGGCGCCTATCGACTATCAACGACGCCAGACCCTCAAGGGCGCCGAGCGTTTTATCACCCCTGAGCTCAAAGAGTTCGAGGACAAGGCGCTGTCGGCCAAAAGCCGCGCCCTGGCCCGGGAAAAGATGCTCTACGAAGCCTTGCTCGAGGACCTGATCAGCCGCCTGGCTCCATTGCAGGACACCGCCGCCGCTCTGGCGGAGCTGGATGTACTGAGCAACCTCGCCGAACGAGCGCTGAACCTTGACCTGAACTGTCCACGGTTTGTCAGCGAGCCATGCATGCGCATTGTGCAAGGCCGACACCCAGTGGTGGAGCAGGTATTGACCACGCCGTTCGTCGCCAACGACCTGTCTCTGGACGACGATACCCGCATGCTGGTGATCACCGGTCCGAACATGGGCGGTAAATCCACCTACATGCGCCAGACCGCCTTGATCGTGTTGTTGGCGCATATCGGCAGCTTTGTGCCGGCGGCCAGCTGCGAGCTGTCCCTGGTGGACCGCATCTTCACGCGGATCGGTTCCAGCGATGACCTGGCCGGCGGCCGTTCGACCTTCATGGTGGAAATGAGCGAGACCGCCAACATCCTGCACAACGCAACCGAACGTAGCCTGGTGCTGATGGATGAAGTGGGCCGCGGCACCAGCACCTTCGACGGCCTGTCCCTGGCCTGGGCGGCGGCCGAGCGCCTGGCGCATTTGCGCGCCTATACGCTGTTTGCCACCCACTACTTCGAACTGACGGTGTTGCCGGAAAGCGAACCGCTGGTGGCCAACGTGCATCTCAATGCCACTGAGCACAATGAGCGCATCGTGTTCCTGCATCATGTGCTGCCGGGGCCAGCCAGCCAGAGTTACGGCCTGGCCGTGGCGCAGCTGGCCGGTGTGCCGAACGACGTGATCATCCGCGCCCGTGAGCACCTCAGCCGCCTGGAAACCACGGCCCTGCCCCATGAAACGGTGGTCGCCAGCCCGGCCAAGGCCAGCAAGAAACCCGCCGCGCCGCACCAGAGCGATCTGTTCGCCAGCCTGCCCCATCCGGTACTGGATGAGTTGTCCAAGCTTGACCTGGATGACTTGACACCGCGTAAAGCGCTCGAAATGTTATATGCACTGAAGACTCGGATATAACGCAGACGCTTGCAAGCTGGTAGACTCTCGCGCGGTTTGGGATGCTGTGGGCTTTTAGCCTGGCCTGCAGACTATCGCTCCCAAACCTCGCGAGCCCCGCCGGAAGGGGTTTCGCTGCCGCCGCCTGAGGAGAAAATTAGAAATGACCTTCGTCGTCACCGACAACTGCATCAAGTGCAAGTACACCGACTGCGTAGAAGTGTGTCCGGTGGACTGCTTCTACGAAGGCCCGAATTTCCTGGTTATCCACCCGGATGAGTGCATTGACTGCGCCCTGTGTGAGCCGGAATGCCCGGCCGTTGCGATTTTCTCCGAGGACGAAGTCCCGGCGCAGATGCAGGAGTTTATTCAGTTGAACGTCGAGCTGGCGGAAATCTGGCCGAATATCACTGAGAAGAAAGATCCGCTGCCCGATGCCGCGGAATGGGATGGCAAGACAGGTAAGATTGCAGACCTCGAACGCTGATAGCGTCGCCGCCCTCCAAAAGGCCCCTTGCGGGCCTTTTTGCGTTTCTGAAGGACGTGTTTTACTTTTCTGCAGGCGAAAAAAGGGGCGGTATGACCCGCCCACATTTTTTCCCTAGTCCCTTTATTCCTTTTCATCGTCCTGATGAATCGCATCCTGCGACGTTCCTTCAAACCATCGTTCCTTGATGGCTGTGTCAATCCGTGGACACAGGACTGATCTTAGAGGGTTCAATGAGAAGTTCAACGGGATCCAACGTGCGAACTGACACGCGCCCACATCAAAATTAAGATAAATAATTGTTATATTTCAATTAGATAGAAAAAACTCGCACGTATTTGAGACGTACACACCCAGCAAAAAAACCAAACACTTACGAGAAAGTAAGCGAATGCTTACACGCCCAATTGGGTAATGCGCGAAGTCGCGTGCTTGACCTGTGAGCGGGCCAAAAAAAGCCCCGACAATGTCGAGGCTTTTGTCCGTCGACTGGATCAGTCGTCGCTGACCGTAATGGTTGGCATCGCCGGGGCAGCCGCTTCTTGTAGGACAATGCGCGCGCCTACATGACGGGCCAGTTCCTGGTAGATCATCGCGACCTGCCCATCGGGCTCGGCCGCTACCGTGGGTTTACCACCATCGGCCTGTTCGCGGATAGCCATCGACAGCGGCAACGATGCGAGCAGTTCGACGCCGTATTGAGTCGCAAGCTTCTCGCCACCGCCCTCACCAAATAGATGCTCGGCATGCCCACAGTTGGAGCAGATGTGTACCGCCATGTTTTCCACGACGCCCAGCACCGGAATATTGACTTTGCGGAACATCTCCACGCCTTTTCTGGCGTCCAGCAGCGCCAGGTCCTGAGGGGTGGTAACGATCACCGCCCCCGCCACCGGGACTTTCTGCGCCAGGGTGAGCTGGATGTCGCCAGTGCCTGGCGGCATGTCGATCACCAGGTAGTCGAGGTCGCCCCAGGCCGTCTGCGTGACCAGTTGCAGCAACGCACCGGAGACCATCGGCCCCCGCCAGACCATGGGTGTGTTGTCATCGGTGAGGAAGGCCATGGACATCACTTCCACGCCCAGCGACTCGATGGGCACGAACCATTTCTGGTCCTTGACCTTCGGCCGCGTGCCTTCGGCGATACCGAACATCACGCCCTGGCTCGGCCCGTAGATATCGGCGTCGAGAATACCCACCCGTGCACCTTCCCGGGCCAGGGCCAGGGCCAAGTTGGCAGCAGTGGTGGATTTACCCACGCCGCCCTTGCCGGAGGCCACCGCCACCACATTCTTAACATTGGCCAAGCCAGGGATCTGCGCCTGAGCCTTGTGCGGTGCGATTACACATCTGATGTCGACCTTGGCCGAACCCACGCCGTCCAGGCCCGCGATACCCATTTGCAGCATCTGCGCCCAACCGCTTTTGAACAGGCCGGCGGCGTAGCCCAGCTCCAGTTGGACCGACACCTGGTCACCCTGGACCTCGATGGCACGTACGCAACCGGCACTGACCGGGTCCAGGTTCAAATAAGGGTCGGTGTACTGGCGAAGAACGGCTTCCACCGCTGCGCGATTGACGGCGCTCATGGGCTACTCCCGAAAAAAGACTGACTGAAACAGGCGGCTATCCTAACCGTTCCGGCCGCCGAACGGCATGCTTTCTAAGCGGCCGAAAATTCTGAAACAGCCTCACGGGGTGAAATAAATTTCCCGGCGCTTTATAGTGGCCGACCTCCGTTTCATCAAGTAGCCGAGCCCCATGTCCGAGCCACGCAAGATCCTCGTCACCAGCGCCCTGCCCTATGCCAATGGTTCCATCCATCTTGGCCATATGCTTGAGTACATCCAGACCGATATGTGGGTGCGCTTCCAGAAGCATCGCGGCAATCAATGCATTTATGTCTGCGCGGACGACGCCCACGGTTCGGCCATCATGTTGCGCGCCGAAAAGGAAGGCATCACCCCGGAACAACTGATCGCCAACGTGCAGGCTGAACACAGCGCCGACTTTGCCGAGTTCCTGGTGGACTTCGACAACTTCCACTCGACCCATTCCGAAGAAAACCGTGAGCTGTCGAGCCAGATCTACAAGCGCCTGCGTGACGCCGGGCACATTGCCACGCGCTCGATCACCCAGTATTTCGACCCGGACAAGAAAATGTTCCTGGCCGACCGCTTCATCAAGGGCACCTGCCCGAAATGCGGCACCGAAGATCAGTATGGCGACAACTGCGAGAAGTGCGGTGCCACCTACGCGCCGACTGACCTGAAGAATCCGAAATCGGCCATTTCCGGTGCCACCCCGGTGCTCAAGGATTCCCAGCACTTCTTCTTCAAGCTCCCGGACTTCCAGCAGATGCTGCAAACCTGGACCCGCAGCGGCACGCTGCAGGACGCGGTGGCCAACAAGATCGCCGAGTGGCTGGATGCTGGCCTGCAACAGTGGGACATCTCCCGCGATGCGCCTTACTTCGGTTTCGAGATCCCGGACGAGCCGGGCAAATACTTCTATGTGTGGCTGGATGCGCCGATCGGCTACATGGCCAGCTTCAAGAACCTGTGCGACCGCACGCCGGAGCTGGACTTCGACGCGTTCTGGGCCAAGGACTCCACCGCCGAGCTGTACCACTTCATCGGCAAGGACATCGTCAACTTCCACGCGCTGTTCTGGCCGGCGATGCTCGAAGGCTCGGGCTACCGCAAGCCAACCGGCATCGCAGTGCACGGCTACCTCACGGTCAACGGCCAGAAGATGTCCAAGTCTCGCGGCACCTTCATCAAGGCGCGCACCTACCTGGATCACCTGTCGCCGGAATACCTGCGCTATTACTACGCCTCCAAGCTGGGCCGTGGTGTCGACGACCTGGACCTGAACCTGGAAGATTTCGTACAGAAGGTCAACTCGGACCTGGTCGGCAAAGTCGTCAACATTGCCAGCCGTTGCGCCGGGTTTATCCACAAGGGCAACGCCGGAGTAATGGTGGCGGAAAACGCCGCGCCGGAACTGACTGAAGCCTTCCTGGCGGCCGCACCAAGCATTGCCGAGGCCTATGAAGCCCGTGACTTTGCCCGCGCCATGCGCGAGATCATGGGCCTGGCCGACCGTGCCAACGCCTGGATCGCCGACAAAGCGCCCTGGTCGCTGAACAAGCAGGAAGGCAAGGAAGCTGAAGTCCAGGCGATCTGCGCCACTGGCGTCAACCTGTTCCGCCAGCTGGTGATCTTCCTCAAACCGGTGCTGCCATTATTGGCCGCCGACGCCGAGGCGTTCCTCAATGTGGCTCCCTTGACCTGGGCCGACCATGCCACGTTGCTCAGCAACCATCAGTTGAACGCGTTCAAGCCGCTGATGACCCGTATCGACCCGGTGAAAGTCCAAGCCATGACCGACGCTTCGAAAGAAGACCTGATTGCCAGCCAGACCGATACCGGGCAATCCTCACCTGCGGGCAATGGCGAGCTGGCCAAGGACCCGATTTCCCCGGAAATCGATTTCGACGCCTTTGCCGCCGTGGACCTGCGCGTAGCGTTGATTATCAAGGCCGAAGCCGTGGAAGGTGCCGACAAGTTGCTGCGCCTGACGCTGGACATCGGTGACGAACAGCGCAACGTGTTCTCCGGGATCAAGAGCGCTTATCCGGACCCGTCAAAGCTCGATGGTCGCCTGACCATGATGATTGCCAACCTCAAGCCACGGAAAATGAAGTTTGGCATTTCCGAAGGCATGGTGATGGCGGCAGGCCCCGGCGGAGAGGAAATCTACCTGCTGAGCCCGGACAGTGGCGCCAAGCCGGGTCAACGTATCAAGTAAATCCTGTAAAACGCCCCGCCGTTTCAGCGACGGGGCTTTTCAGCTTGCCCACCTCAAAGGGCCGGGCGTCAACGCTATGATCAAAGCATGAACCTCATTCAACGTATCGACGCGCTGCTACCGCAGACTCAATGCGGCAAGTGCGGGCACCCGGGTTGCAAGCCTTACGCAGAAGGCATCGCTGAAGGCGAGGCAATCAACAAGTGTCCCCCGGGCGGACAGGAGACTATCGCAGGTCTCGCCCACTTGTTAAGGGTGCCGGTACTGGAACTGGATACAAGCCGCGGGGAAGCCCCGGCCCAGATCGCCTATATCCGCGAAGCCGAATGCATCGGTTGCACCAAGTGCATCCAGGCTTGCCCGGTGGATGCCATCGTTGGTGCCGCCAAATTGATGCATACCGTAATTATCGACGAGTGCACCGGTTGCGACCTGTGTGTGGCCCCCTGCCCTGTGGACTGTATCGAAATGCGCCCAGGGTTCGGCGTCATGCCAATAGTGGGTGGCCTGGCGGCCAACGATCTCGAGCACCATGAGCGTGACCTCAAGCGTGATCGGGCACGCAGGCGCTATGAACAACGCAAAGCGCGCCTGCACCGGGAAGAAGAACACAAGCTCGCTGAACGCCTGGCACGGGCCAAGCGCACGGCGCCGATGGACGCAATACCTGTAGATAACCCTCAGGTTGTTCAGGATGCGGCAATCAAGAAAGCCAGGATCACCGTCGCGATGAGCCGAGCCCAGCTGTACAAATCCTTAAAGGCGTTTGGCCATCCACCGACTTTTGAGCAGCAGTCGCAACTGATCGTCCTGCAACGGCACTTCGAAGCCGCGGAGCGGGCACTGACTGTGCTTGAGGTGAACAGCCCGCCAGCGACTGCAATACCCAAGGATCCAGCGCTCAAGCGTGCCAAGATCCAACTGGCCACGCGTCGCGCTGAATTGAAAAAGGCGCAGGAGCAGCGTGCTGACACTCTGCAACTGGCCACATTGAATGCCGCGCTGACCGCCGCCGAGCACCGTCTGCATGAGGCCGAAGCCGCCTCCGAGCAACCGCGGCCGTCTTTGCAGCGTGTAGAAAAACGCCCTATCGACAGCCAACTGCGCCAGTTGAAAACCGCGTTGGCCTACGCTCGCGCAGATGTCAGCAGGTTACAACGCCAACCGGCCCCATGTGTAGATGAATTGGACGCCGCACGGCGTAGACTGGACGAGGCAGAGCGGCAGCTGCAAGCCCATAGACCAAGCTCAGAATGAGCCAGGGGCGGTTGCTAGTCGACATGGCCGCCGTCACATTGATACCTGCCAGGTTTAGGCCTGGGCTTTTTAAATGACGTAGACCACCCGCAAGGAATCGCTCTGCCCATGAATGCCGCAAAACGCCTGGAAATTTTCCGCAGGTTTCACGAAGACAATCCGGAACCCAAAACCGAGCTGGCCTACTCCTCGCCGTTCGAATTACTGATTGCGGTGATCCTGTCGGCCCAGTCCACGGACGTTGGCGTCAACAAGGCGACGGCCAGGTTGTACCCGGTAGCGAATACCCCCGCGGCGATTTATGCCCTCGGCGTGGAAGGCTTGTCCGAATACATCAAGACCATCGGCCTGTACAACAGCAAAGCCAAGAACGTGATCGAAACATGCCGCCTGCTGTTGGAGTTTCACGGTGGCGAGGTACCCCAAACGCGGGAAGCTCTTGAGGCATTGCCGGGCGTAGGGCGTAAGACGGCTAATGTCGTGCTCAATACGGCATTCCGGCAACTGACCATGGCGGTGGACACGCACATTTTCCGCGTCAGTAACCGAACCGGTATTGCACGCGGGAAGAATGTGGTCGAGGTGGAAAAGCAACTGATGAAGTTCGTACCCAAGCCGTATCTACTCGACTCCCACCACTGGCTGATCCTGCACGGGCGCTACGTTTGCCAGGCGCGCAAGCCACGCTGCGGCAGCTGTCGTATCGAAGATCTGTGTGAATACAAGGACAAGACGTCCGACGATTGAGCAATCATTAGGTTTCTTGATCAGTCGATTGAAAAAATCTTTTTTACCCACCCGCCGATTATCGCTATAAGGAGCCCCAATGGCAGTCTTAGCCTGGAGTTAACCTTATGAGCACTGGCAAAGAACAACTTGAAGTGGACGACGACCTCGTTGAGTCGGACGACGACGTGGGAGAGGCACCTGTGGCAGAGGTGGCCAAGACCAATTTGAGCAAACGCCGCACTATCGACAATCTTCTGGAAGAGCGACGCTTGCAAAAACAGCTGGCCGATTACGACTTCGATTTCTGATCGAGGCGTCAACGACCGGAAGCCTCCCTGACGGAGGCTTTTTTCTGCCGGTTACACGGGTGTATGAGCGGTGCAATGCCCTCCTAGACCAGTCCGTTGCGCTGGGCCAGTTCGATCAGGTCCACCAGGGAGCGGGCATTGAGCTTGAGTAGTAGGCGAGTCTTATAGGTACTGACGGTTTTGTTGCTGAGGAACATGCCGTCGGCAATCTCCTTGTTGGTTTTGCCACGGGCCAATTGTTGCAGCACCATCATCTCTCGACCTGACAGGCGTTCGACCATATCGGCTTCACTGGCGTTGCCCATGGTTGAGCGCACCGAGTTCAGCGCCTGGTTCGGGAAGTAGCTGTAGCCGGAAAGCACCGCCTTGATGGCGCTCAACAGCTCTGTCAGATCCTGCTGCTTGCACACATAGCCCGCCGCCCCCGCCTGCATGCAGCGCATGGAAAAATGGCCGGGAGCCTGTGACGTCAGCACCAGCACCTTGAACGATACGGCCTGCTTGGTTGAAGCCAGCCGGCAAATTACTTCCAGGCCATCGAGCTTGGGAATTCCTATATCCAGTATGACAATGTCCGGCATATGTTCCCGTGCAAGTTGCAATGCATCGACACCGTTATCAGTCTCGGCAACGACCTCATAACCATGTTACGGTGCTTGCTAATGGTTAGGAGCGATGACAAGGTACTCCTGCTGCTTGCCGGACAACCCGGATCCGAGGGAGCCGCTTAGCTGGTCACCCGAGCAGTTGGTCACCTGACATAAATAGTGCGAGGCGAAGGGGAGTGGAATTAGTTTGGGCAACAGAACAATTTGTAATCGGTGGGCAATCCTACCCAGGCTTTCCGATACTACTGAACGACAACATGGAAAGCTTAATTCCAGCTAATGAGTTCTTTCGTTCATATCTGCTCAGAGGTGCAATTGGGTCGAATCGCTCTTGGCCATGCGTAGGGCGGGCGCTATATGACTTCCTTAGTTTTCTACAAGCTCATGAACTTGACTGGAAAGATGTTGATCGCGGAGAAGCAAAGACCCTAATTGCAGCTTACCGAGATTATTCGAAAGCTGAGTGCGGGCTAGCCATTGCAACGATCAGACAGCGCATACATTATATTTGCCAGTTCTATGCGTATGCATTATCGCGAGGGTGGGTTAACCGCCTACCATTTACAGTTGAAGATCGTCGCAGTAACCGTGCTAAAGGATTTCTGGCTCATGTGGATGCTAGCAGCGGATCAGTTAGCGCAAACGACTTGATGCCAAAAAAACAACAACATTTGCCAAAGTTCCTAAATCTGAGCCAAATAAAATTATTGCTAGGCGTTATCAAGAACCATCATCATAAGATACTCATTCGGCTTGCATTAAAAACCGGGCTCCGCAGAGAAGAACTGGCTACCTTCCCTTTGGCTTACGTTTTTGATCCTAAAGCCAAAGGGATTACTGAAAGGAATGTCAAGATAACCCTCAATCCATATGACGGCACGGGCATGCGAACAAAGGGACAAAAAGTTCGTGATATTTATGTGAGTAGCGAGTTCTGGCAGGAAATCGCAAATTATGTTCGTCTCTATCGCGGGGAGAGAAGTTCATTAACAGGAAACGAGGCGAAAACGTTATTTGTAAATCAGATGGGCCAACACTACAGCGGCGATGGCAAAGGCATTGAGCGCATTGTGCGCGACTGGGGTAAGAAAGCTAATCTTAAAGCACATCCTCATATGCTTCGGCATACATATGCTACTCATACCCTCGCAATGCTGCAGCGAAGCAAAGGGGACGTCGACCCTTTAGTGTTCTTACAGCGCCAACTAGGACATAGCTCCATCGAAACAACATCTATCTATTTACATTTGGTTAACGAGATTGCTGATGAGGCCGTCTTGGATTACGACCGAGAATTGAACGACAGCATCGAGTTTCCCTGATGGCCAAGAAAAAGCTTTTCGTTCTTACTGATATTAGTATCCCACAGATAGAGCTAAAATCCGGGCATGGCGGAGAACGGGATTCTCAGAAAGATTTCGTTATGCCGGATATTCTCACTGTAAACTTCGGCGTAAACACATCAAAGTATCGTAAATTTGATTTTTCAACTTGGTATGGTGTGGGCATCGATCAAATTACCTATGCGTGCCAAATCCAAGTCGAACGCTTCGTGAAGGGGCAGGATGCTCAAATCGAAGCCATCACAGCAGCGCTATACTGCCACTCCGGCTTGCGAAACTTTCTGAAATATCTCACTCTAAGAGTGACGGCTCTTGAGCGCGACCTAACTCTCAGCGATATTAACCGAGAGACAATTGATGACTTCTTGTCCCATATTGCGAGACCTGGATCAAGCATTGGAACCCAAAAGAATATCTGGGGAGCAACCAAAAGTGTCCTTTTCGCCTTGGGCCGGAGAGGAGTGCTCCAGCTTATAGAATCTGGAGATCTTGCAACCTTTCCCAAAAACCCATTCCCTAATAGCAACAAGCTGAAGAAATCCTCCACAGGACTTTCCAAGGCTGAACGCACCCGGTTCGCCAATTCAATTAAACAAGCAGTGATGCCTATTTGGCAGGAGGGTGTAGCACTTACAAGCCACCTTCTGTCGTGCGCGTTGATTGTTATTGCTCTTCACACGGGTAGAAACTCTACACCATTACTTGAAATGACGCGAAGCTGTTTGCGCAGTCATCCGAAAGAAAATTGTGTTTTTTTAGTTCTATGGAAGCGACGCGGGAATAACACCAGTAAAGTAGCTCTCCGTTCTAGTCGCACAGATGAGTCCCAACTGGAATCTACACCTACCATCACAGCCAGCATCGAACGCTTAATCCGTCGCATTATAGCTCTAACCGAGCCACTGCTTGTTGGCGCTTCTAGTAATCTGCGCGAGCGTGTGTGGATCCATCCTGCACGTGCCGCGTCTAGAACCGGGGAGACCATTGAATTAACACAACAATGCATTGACAAGGCATTTCGTAAAATCGTGGATGACAATGGAATTGTCGGTGACGATGGAAATCCTTTGCGCGTTAACATATCCAGACTGAGAAAAACTTTCGGCAATAGAATTTTTGAAATCTCGAACGGAGACGTCGCAGTCACTGCTGCAGCTTTAGGGAACACAATTGCCGTTGCTGACAGGCACTATCTCAAGCCTGACGATAAATCAAAAAGGAATTGGAGATTCCTGGGAGAAGTGCTAGTCCAAGAGCTTCTCACGAACACAATCGGGGCTACGTACAAGGACACACCGCTAGGAAAATGCAGTGACATCGTGAATGGTCAGTATGCCCCCAAGGCCGCAGGAGCCATGTGCATGAGCTTCTTAAACTGCCTGAGGTGCAGGCATTACGCTGTTACCGAGGACGACCTATACAAGCTCTTCAGCTTCTACTTCCGTATCTTCGAGGAGCGCTCCCGCATCGAGAAGCGACAGTGGGGTAAACAGTACGCCCACATCCCCAGGCTCATAGATGACTACATAATCGCAGAGGGTCTGAGGCGGGGGATTTTCAAGACTTCTGCTGTAGATAAGGCGCGGGAAAAGGCCCGCATATCACCTCATCCTTTTTGGTCGGTCGACCTGATTGCCAACTTAGAGATCGTGGCATGAGTACGAACAATGCACACGAAAATCCTTTAGGTCTATTAGGGTCTGAGGAAATCCCAGTCATCTCGGCTGTCGGCGAGAACTCAATAATATCCACTACCGTTGTGGATGGGATGGGGGTAATTACATCTCGCTATGCTGATCCGATATGGTATCTGGATGGTATTCCCAGTAACAAATCACAAGCGCTTCGTCGTATAGATTTCCGCACCATGCCAGAGCCGATGCAGAGCGTGGTGAAAGAAGTTATGCATCGCTACATGAAAAGAGGACGTGCTGGTCTTCCACGACCTAAAGGTGGCTCAGTCAGGAGCCTTTTTGATCGTTCAAAGCGCTTTTTTGAATATCTGCATGCTCTAGGGATGAACGACTTAACCAAAGTAACACCAATAGTTATTTCTAACTATATTGCTAACGTTCGCTCACACCGCACAGCGAGGGGAACACCGTTCACACCGGGATCACTATTTCAGATATTCGTCTCGGTTGAAGCTGTGTATGAGTTAAGCCAGTTTACTTCCTCTCCAATGCCCCAGCATCCATGGCCGGAAACCTCCGCCTCTTCGATGTCTGGATTCACTGGAGATGGCTCTCGTCATCGCGTCGGTGGAACAACTCCAATTATTCCTGACGATGTTTTTTGTCGAGTTTTTGAGAGAGCTCATAGCATGGTTGAGCAGGGTCGAAGAATTCTGGATCTACGTGACATCCGTGACGGTAAAACGATTTCTGTATCAAGTAACGCACCGAACCATTCGAAAGCTAAGGTAGCAAGATTGCGAGCGGCGGGTTGGAATCATAGTCAGGTTGAGTTAAACAGAAGAATCAACGAGCTCCGGACTGCTTGTTATATTGTGGTAGCGTCGACCTCGGGATGCCGCAACCATGAGCTGGCCAATCTTCAATCTGGCGCTTGTCACCGCACGCGCTCTAATGATGGAGATATTTATCACTGGATGCGCTCAAAATCCGAGAAAACTAGTGCGGGCATTATTGAATGGATGATTCCTGACATAGCAGTCAGCGCACTGAGAATCATGGAGCGCTGGGCTACTCCATACCAAGCAGCTATTGCTAAAGAAATATCGAAACGAAGAACGTCTAACCCTCTCGATCCGGCGATCACCGAGGCGATCAAGCACAGATACTCTCTCTTTCTAGGAAACTACTTCAAAAAAGACGAAGTTAGAACGCTTTCGCTGAGAACGTGGAACTCTGAATTAAAAAGATTTGCAAAAGATTCAGGCACTAACTGGAACTTGACATCTCACCAATTTAGACGAAAATTTGCAAACTACGCAGCTCATAGCAAATTCGGCGACTTGCGCTATCTTCGGGATCATTTCGCGCATTGGAGCATGGACATGACTATAGGCTATGCAATGGATGAGAACTGGGGAGCCCACTTAGACTTAGATCTCTATACGGAGATTGAAAGGGAGTATGGCATTACCAAAGATCATACTGTTAACACATGGACTCAAGAAGACAATCTCAGCGGTGGGTACGGCCAAGCGTTCAAAAAATGGCAGCGGGATCCAGAAAATCTAATTATTTTTAAATCTCACAAAGCCATGATTGCATCTATCTCTGAGAGCACCTCAATTAGGAGCAATGGACACGCTTGGTGCACGGCGGACAACGACAGCTGCATAGGGAATAGTTTGGAAAAAACGAGGTGCGGTAACTGTGACCATTCCGTTATCGGCCGCGAATTTTCGCCAATTTATGAAAGCCTTCATTCAAATTTGGAAGAGCTTCTTGACCTACCCGATATTGGAGAAGTTGGCCGGGCCAGAGTCGCTAGAGATCTTGCCCGGTGCCAGAATGTTCTTTCTCAGCTCGAGTATGAACCCCAGGAGAACCTCCAGTGACGACCTCTCGTAAGCCATCAGATGCTCGTGAGAAAGAGCTTAAATTAGCGATGCTGAGAATTCAGAAAGGCCGCTCAAAGCTGGGAGAGAAAAAGCTCACAATCGCTTCAGTGGCTCGCGAGGCAGGGGTATCTACTGCGTTGATTCACAACCACTACCCTCGAATCGCCGAAGATATCCGAGACGCACAGGGGCGGTCCAGTAGAGCGCAAAGAGATGATAAACACCATGAACTTATAACCGAGCGCAGCAGGAACAAAGAACTCCGTAAAGAACTAGATGAACTTCGCCTTAAGGTTGCAAAATTGGCATCTTTAAATGAAGTACTGCTTGATGAGAACCGAACTATCAAAGCTAAGGAACACAGAAGCGTAACGTCAATTGGTCGCTTGCCTTGAACAGACGATCGCTCATTTCCCTGCTCAACCTTATGATGCGGGCAGCTGTAAGTCGAAAAAGGTTAGAAGTACCAAGCCCCTTATTTCTGGGGCCCAAAGCTCTTGTAACTGTTAGGAACGCACCATAAGTCATGACGCTCCATTAGCATGCGCACAGCAAGACGAATGACGGGATGATCATCCACGATCAGCACTTTATTCATGAGAAAGTCCAATTTCGCTGTTCGAATTATTTAGAGCAAGCACAATAGCCTAGTCGATTACTAGTTGGCATAGCATTCACCCCCGAGCAACAGTAGGCAGAGACCCAACCCACAAGAAGATAGGAATTAGCCTACAAAAAATCGCCAACTTAGAGGTGTGTGGCTTTATGCTTCCTTTCAGAACTTTCTCGGCACATACATATTTTGAGTGAAATATCCTTGCCATAAGCCACAAAAGGTAAACGCACCGCACATGACTTTCAGGAAATGCCCCTTGTTTCTGACGAAGGCGCATGCAAAGTGACGAGCACATTCTATCTACGTTAGTTCCATTTAACATATTTACACACACTCAAAATTCCTACAGAAAATTCAACAATTAACGTACCACCAACACATACATGAGTGAATTTTCTGTCAGAAATAGTTCCTCTTCAGATGTAAAAAATCATTCACCCCAAAAAATAAAAAGACAACAACCGAAATCATCCTTGCAAGTTGCGGAAAAACTTACAAAGCCTAAACGCCAATAAACATCAACACCTACTTTAACGCTCGCCTACCAATATCCAGGCAAAAAAATGGCCCCTTGAACAAGGGGCCATCTTCACAACGCGTCTAACAATCAGAACAACGAGCGGCCCTTGTTGGCAGCAATACGCATGCGCAGTGCGTTCAACTTGATAAAGCCGGCCGCATCTGCCTGGTTGTAAGCCCCGCCGTCTTCTTCGAAGGTGGCGATGTTGGAGTCGAACAGAGACTCATCGGACTTGCGGCCCGTAACAATCACATTGCCCTTGTACAGCTTCAGGCGTACGACGCCATTCACGTGAGCCTGGGAAGCGTCGATCATCTGTTGCAGCATCAGACGCTCAGGGCTCCACCAGTAGCCGGTGTAGATCAGGCTGGCGTACTTAGGCATCAGTTCGTCTTTGAGGTGGGCCACTTCACGGTCCAGGGTGATGGACTCGATAGCGCGGTGGGCGCGCAGCATGATGGTGCCGCCTGGGGTTTCGTAGCAGCCACGGGACTTCATGCCGACGTAGCGGTTCTCAACGATGTCCAGGCGCCCGATGCCGTGCTGGCCGCCGATCCGGTTCAAGGTTGCCAGTACGGTGGCCGGGGTCATTTCAACGCCGTCCAGCGCCACGATATCGCCGTTACGGTAGGTCAGTTCCAGGTACTGCGGCTTGTCAGGAGCGTTCTCCGGGGAGACGGTCCATTTCCACATATCTTCTTCATGCTCGGTCCAGGTGTCTTCCAGCACACCACCTTCATAAGAGATGTGCAGCAGGTTGGCATCCATCGAGTAAGGTGATTTCCTCTTACCGTGGTGCTCAATCTGGATGCCGTGCTTTTCAGCGTAATCCATCAGCTTTTCACGGGACAGCAGGTCCCATTCACGCCAAGGCGCAATCACTTTGACCCCTGGTTTGAGTGCGTAGGCACCCAGCTCGAAACGTACCTGGTCGTTGCCCTTGCCGGTGGCGCCATGGGAAATGGCGTCGGCGCCGGTTTCGTTGGCGATTTCGATCAGGCGCTTGGCGATCAGCGGGCGTGCGATGGAGGTACCCAGCAGGTACTCGCCTTCATAGACAGTGTTGGCGCGAAACATCGGGAAGACGAAATCGCGGACGAACTCTTCGCGCAGGTCGTCAATGTAGATCTCTTTCACGCCCATGGCTTGCGCCTTGGCACGTGCAGGTTCGACCTCTTCGCCCTGACCCAGGTCAGCGGTGAAGGTCACCACTTCACAGTTATAAGTATCCTGCAGCCACTTGAGGATCACCGAAGTGTCCAGGCCGCCGGAATACGCGAGAACGACCTTGTTTACGTCGGCCATGCCATCACTCCACGGGGTTGTACGGAAAGGCGACGATTCTACCGATCAAAACCGTGAAATTACAGGGGCGCGACAGCAAATGAAGATAAAGCGACAGATTATGTCGAGTGGGCGACCGATGGTCGCACTTTATGATGTGGCTGCAGGGTTGCCCGGCGCTGTGGCCTGGGGTGCCGGTTTCTCGGGGGCCGCTACCCGCTCCAGCTGGATATTCACCCGACGGTTGCGGGCGCGGTTGGCCGCATTGGTGTTGGGCGCCAAAGGATAGCTTTCGCCATGGAACCGCAGGGTGATCTGCGATTCCGGGATGCCGTTGGCCTTGAAGTAGTCCATCACCGCCAGGGCGCGTCGGCGCGAGACATCGCGATTGGTCAGTCGGTTGCCACTGTTATCCGAATGGCCGTTCAACTCGACGTGATTGACCGTGGGGTCGGCTTTCATGAATGCAAGAATCACCGACAGCTTCTTTTTTGCAGCCGCGTCCAGTTCGATGCCGCCACCGGGGAAGCCGACTTCAGTCTGTTTGACCTGGTCATAATTCATTGGCAGCAGCTTGGTGGTGCACAACTGATAGTCGTTGTAGGCCTTGTTGAACTTCACCGGCAGCAGGCGAATTTCCGAGTAGCCACCCTCACGTCCGTAATGCCGCACGGTCGGGCTACGCCCCTCGAGCAAGCCGGTGAACAGACGCCCGGCCTGGGCTTGGGAGCTGTTGAACAATACGTCACCACTGCCGACCCGTACGGCACCGAGGTTGATATCCCCGCGGCCCGGCTGCCAGGGCGCAGCAGCAGCCAACAAAGTCGCAGAGCCTGCGCCGAACGAGCCGTTATAGGCCTTCAAGCGAAACGTCGCCTGCTCACCGGCGCGACGCACGAATTCGCCGGAGCCGAAATCAGTGATCGGCTGGGTCAGGCGGCACTCGAACTGGTCACCCTCTACCTTCCACTCAATATTCTCCAGGCGGGTCTGGAACGTGAGGGCCATCGCAGGCAGGCTGGCGAACACACTGAGCAGGGCTAGATAATGCTGGCGCACGGGAGGCTCCACTGGTTTCTACAACACTTCAAAGCGTCATACATCGTTAAGGCATACCCGGGGATATCGGTCGCATCCGGCAAAACTTGATAGCGAGTGCCTGCAAGAGTCTTTTCCGGTAGCATTCCCACCAGATTGACCCGCCTGGAATCCCCAATGTCCGACCGCCTGACCCTGCTGCGTCCCGACGACTGGCATATTCATCTTCGCGATGGTGCTGCGTTACCCCAAACCGTGGCCGATGTGGCGCGCACGTTTGGCCGTGCCATCATCATGCCTAACCTGGTACCTCCGGTACGCAATGCCGCAGAAGCCGACGCCTATCGCCAGCGCATCCTCGCTGCACGACCGGCCGGCAGCCGCTTTGAACCGTTGATGGTGCTCTACCTGACCGACCGCACCCAGCCTGACGAAATTCGTCAGGCCAAGGCCAGCGGCTTCGTACACGCCGCCAAGCTGTATCCGGCGGGCGCGACTACCAACTCCGACTCCGGCGTGACCAGTATCGACAAGATCATGCCAGCCATTGAAGCCATGGCCGACGTCGGCATGCCATTGTTGATCCACGGGGAAGTCACCCGTGGCGATGTGGATGTGTTCGATCGCGAGAAAATCTTCATCGACGAGCACATGCGTCGTCTGGTCGAGCTTTTCCCGACGCTCAAGGTAGTGTTCGAACACATCACCACCGCCGACGCCGTGCAGTTCGTCACCGAGGCCTCGGCCAACGTTGGCGCGACCATCACTGCCCATCACCTGCTCTACAACCGCAACCACATGCTGGTGGGCGGGATTCGGCCGCATTTCTATTGCCTGCCGATTCTCAAGCGCAATACCCACCAAGTGGCTTTGCTGGATGCCGCCACCAGCGGTAGCCCCAAGTTCTTCCTGGGCACCGACTCCGCCCCCCACGCGCAGCACGCCAAGGAAGCCGCGTGCGGGTGCGCCGGTTGCTACACCGCGTTTGCCGCCATCGAGTTGTATGCCGAGGCGTTCGAACAACGTAATGCCCTGGATAAGCTCGAAGGTTTCGCCAGCCTCAACGGTCCGCGTTTCTACGGCCTGCCGGCAAATACCGACCGCATCACCCTGGTTCGTGAAGACTGGACCGCCCCTGCCAGCCTGCCATTCGGCGAGCTGACCGTTATCCCGCTGCGCGCCGGTGAAACACTGCGCTGGCGCCTGCTGGAGGAAAACAAGTGAGTGAAGACCATTACGACGACGAACAAGAGCACAGTGGCGGGGGTTCCCGTCACCCGATGGCCGAGCGGTTTCGCGGCTATCTGCCGGTTGTCATCGACGTAGAAACCGGTGGTTTCAATTGCGCGACCGACGCCTTGTTGGAAATCGCCGCTACCACTATCGGCATGGATGAACACGGTTTTGTGTTCCCGGAACACACCCACTTCTTCCGCGTCGAGCCATTCGAAGGCGCCAATATCGAAGCGGCAGCCCTGGAGTTTACCGGCATCAAGCTCGACCACCCGCTGCGCATGGCGGTGAGCGAAGAAGCGGCGCTGACTGATATCTTCCGTGGCGTGCGCAAAGCGTTGAAGGCCAATGGCTGCAAACGCGCGATCCTGGTGGGCCACAACAGCAGTTTCGACCTGGGCTTTCTGAATGCGGCCGTGGCGCGGCTGGACATGAAGCGCAATCCATTTCACCCGTTCTCCAGCTTCGATACCGCCACCCTTGCCGGTCTGGCGTATGGCCAGACCGTGTTGGCCAAAGCCTGTCAGGCCGCCGGTATCGACTTCGACGGCCGCGAGGCTCACTCGGCCCGCTACGATACCGAGAAGACTGCCGAGCTGTTCTGCGGCATCGTCAATCGCTGGAAGCAGATGGGCGGCTGGGAAGACTTCAGCGATTGAAGTTGAACCCTGCACATAAAAAAACCGGCCCTCTCAGGCCGGTTTTTTTTGTACCGTGAAACGGGCGCTTACAACTTGCCGGCGTTCTCGGTCAGGTAAGCAGCAACACCTTCTGGCGAGGCGTTCATGCCCTTGTCGCCTTTTTTCCAGTTGGCTGGGCAGACTTCGCCGTGCTCTTCGTGGAATTGCAGGGCGTCGACCAAGCGAATCAGCTCTTCCATGTTACGACCCAGCGGCAGGTCGTTGATGATCTGCGAGCGCACTACGCCCTTGTCGTCAATCAGGAACGCACCACGGAAGGCCACGCCGCCTTCGGACTCAACGTCGTAGGCCTTGGCGATGTCGTGCTTCATATCGGCAGCCATGGTGTATTTGACTTTGCCAATGCCACCATCATTGATGGCAGTGTTGCGCCAGGCGTTGTGAGTGAAGTGGGAGTCGATCGAAACAGCCACCACTTCTACGTTGCGCGCCTTGAAATCGTCCATGCGGTGATCCAGGGCGATCAGCTCTGAAGGGCAGACGAAAGTGAAGTCCAGCGGGTAGAAAAACACCAGGCCGTATTTGCCTTTGATGGCTTCAGACAGTTTGAAGCTGTCAACGATTTCGCCATTGCCGAGGACGGCGGGGACGTCGAAATCCGGGGCTTGTTTACCGACGAGTACGCTCATTGGATATCTCCTGATGTAGGGGTGACGATTGAAGCAAAAGGACCGGTCGAGTCTGCCTGTAGAATCCGACAGAAACATGACGCAATCACGCTTCGTGAAGACCGACCATCATACACTGAAAAAACCGTTCGTCAGCGCATGGGCAATGCGCGGCTGATCGTTGATGAAACTACTTTGACAATCATTCTCGTTAACATTAAGATCCATCGCACTTAAGCCATAAACCCGCGACGGTTCTCCCTTATGTATGTCTGCCTTTGCACTGGCGTCACCGACGGACAAATCCGCGAAGCAATCTACGAAGGTTGCTGCAGCTACAAAGAAGTGCGTGAGACCACCGGCGTTGCCAGTCAGTGTGGTAAATGTGCGTGCCTCGCCAAGCAAGTGGTACGGGAGACCCTGACGCAGCTGCAAACAGCCCAGGCAGTGCTCCCCTACTCGACAGAATTTACACACGCCTGAAAAGGCTGTTTTAAAGAACCGGACCTAGTGTCCGGTTTTTTTATGTCTGTAATTCAATCAGTTAGCGCCAAGACGCGGAACACAAACATTCTTATTCCGATTAATTTTCATTTATTATTCAATAACTTAGGTTTGACACTAGGATTTCCACCGCTCAGACTCTGCCCTATACACAGCTATTACAGGGCAGGACCCCAGTCATGAAAGGCGACATCTCAGTCATCCAGCAACTCAACAAAATCCTTGCCAATGAACTGGTCGCGATCAATCAGTACTTTCTGCATGCGCGCATGTACGACGATTGGGGCCTGGAAAAGCTTGGCAAGCGCGAATACAAAGAATCGATCAAGGCCATGAAGGACGCCGACGCGCTGATCAAGCGCATCCTGTTCCTGGAAGGCCTGCCGAACGTGCAGGACCTGGGCAAGCTGAACATCGGCGAGCATACCCAGGAAATGCTCAGCAGCGACCTGGGCTTTGAGCGCAAGAGCCATAGCGACCTCAAGGCCGCCATCGCCCATTGCGAAACCAAGGGTGACTTCGGCAGCCGTGAACTGCTGGAAGACATCCTGGAAGACCAGGAAGAGCATATCGACTGGCTTGAAACCCAGTTGGGCCTGATCGACAAGGTCAGCCTGGAGAACTACCTGCAGTCGCAGATGGGTGAATAACCCCTAGCGTACAAAAAAGCCCCGCTCTCGTATTGAGAAGCGGGGCTTTTTATTGCAGGTCAATCAAGCTTCAGTCTTGGCTGCCGCTTTTTCCGCCGCGTCTTTGATCAGCGCTTGCAGCGAACCATCGGCTGCCATTTCCGTGATGATGTCGCTGCCGCCAACCAGCTCACCGGCTACCCACAGTTGCGGGAAAGTCGGCCAGTTGGCGTATTTAGGCAGGTTGGCGCGAATTTCCGGATTCTGCAGGATATCCACATAGGCGAACTTCTCGCCACACGCCATGATGGCCTGGGAGGCTTTTGCGGAAAAACCGCACTGAGGAGCGTTAGGCGCGCCCTTCATGTAGAGCAGAATGGTGTTGTTGGCAATCTGGTCTTTGATCGTTTCGATGATATCCATGGAACACCTCGGCTGGAACTTTGCGACTCACAGGTCGGCACGGTGGCGCATTGTAACGCAAAATCCCAGCGCGGTGCTCGGGCACCTCACGCCGCTGCCACTTGCACCGGCACGCCATTAAGCGCGGCGTTACCCGACAACTCGTCCAACTGCCGCTCGTCGGTCAAGTCATTGGCACTCGCCCCGGGCTGAGCACTGGCGATGCTCATTTGTACGCCCGGGCGGCCATGCCCCCAGCCATGAGGCAGGCTGACCACGCCCGGCATCATGTCCAGGCTGGCCAACACGTCCACTTCGATCATGCCGATGCGCGAACTTACCCGCACCCGTTGACCGTCATTGAGCTGTCGCCTGGCGAGGTCGTCAGGATGCATCAGCAATTGATGGCGTAGCTTGCCCTTCACCAGCCGATGGTAGTTATGCATCCAGGAATTGTTACTGCGCACATGACGACGACCGATCAGCAGCAGCTCGTCGGCCACCGGCATCGGCTGGGCCTCGAAGCGCGCCAGGTCAGCGAGGATCACAGCCGGTGCCGCCTGGACCTTGCCATCGGCAGTCTTCAAACGCGCTGCGAGATTGGCCTTGAGCGGCCCCAGATCCACACCATGGGGATGATCGGCCAACATCGCCACCGATAGCTTATGACTGGATGCATCACCGTAGGCGCCTGCGCGCAGCCCGAAATCGATCATCTGTGCCGGAGGCAGGGTTGGCTTGAGCGCTACGCCGGTCTGCGCCGCGAATGCCTTGGCCAAGCCGACAAAGATCTCCCAGTCATGCAGCGCACCCTCGGGCTTGGGCAGGATCGCACGGTTGAAGCGGGTGACATTGCGCACCGCGAACATATTGAAGGTGGTGTCGTAGTGATCGTTTTCCAATGCAGAGGTGGACGGCAGGATCAGGTCGGCATAACGCGTGGTCTCGTTGATATAGAGATCGACGCTGACCATGAACTCCAATCCATCCAGCGCCTGCTCCAACTGGCGACCGTTGGGCGTCGACAGCACCGGATTGCCGGCCACTGTCACCAGCGCGCGGATCTGTCCTTCGCCTTCGGTGAGCACTTCCTCGGCCAGGGCCGACACCGGCAACTCTCCACCGTATTCCGGGCGCCCGGACACACGGCTCTGCCAGCGATTGAAATGGCCGCCACCAGTCGAGGCCACCAGGTCGACCGCCGGACTGGTGCACAGCGCACCGCCCACGCGGTCGAGATTGCCAGTTACCAGGTTGATCAACTGCACCAACCAGTGACACAGGGTGCCGAACGCCTGGGTCGAGACGCCCATTCGGCCGTAGCAAACGGCTTTATCAGCCCCAGCGAAATCGCGGGCCAATTGCCGAATCTGCTCGGCAGGCACTGCACACTGGCGACTCATGGCCTCGGCACTGAATCCGGCAATTGCTCGACGCACGTCTTCCAGCCCTTCAACTGGCAAATGGCTGTCGCGGGTCAGCCCCTCAGCGAACAAGGTGTTGAGCAGCCCGAACAACAGCGCCGCATCGCCTCCGGGGCGTACGAACAAGTGCTGGTCGGCGATGGCGGCTGTCTCGCTGCGCCGAGGATCGACCACCACCACTTTACCGCCCCGGGCCTGGATGGCCTTGAGGCGTTTTTCCACGTCCGGCACGGTCATGATGCTGCCATTGGAGGCCAGCGGGTTGCCGCCGAGAATCAACATGAAGTCGGTATGGTCGATGTCCGGAATGGGCAGCAACAGGCCATGGCCGTACATGAGGTGGCTGGTGAGGTGATGGGGCAGTTGGTCGACCGAGGTCGCGGAAAAGCGATTGCGCGTCTTCAATAGCCCGAGAAAGTAGTTGCTATGGGTCATCAACCCATAGTTGTGCACGCTGGGGTTGCCCTGATACACCGCCACCGCGTTCTGCCCGTGCCGGGCCTGGATGCTTGCCAGCCGTTCGGCCACCATGGCAAAAGCCTCGTCCCACGCAATTGGCTGCCATTCGCTGCCCACACGCAGCATCGGCTGGTGCAGGCGGTCCGGGTCGTTCTGGATATCCTGCAGGGCCACGGCCTTGGGGCAGATGTGCCCGCGACTGAAACTGTCCAGAGGGTCGCCCTTGATCGAGGTGATCGCCAGGCTGCCATCGTCAGCCTGGGTGGTTTCCAGGGTCAGGCCGCAGATGGCTTCGCACAGGTGGCAGGCGCGGTGATGGAGAGTCTTGGTCATGGCCAGTCTCTTTTATAGGGGCTTTGGCTTGACTATGGGCGGCGAGCTGCCAGCGCGCCAGCAACCTTCGTGCTGTGAATCGGTGGGCATAGGCCAAGGCATGGCTAAGCATGAGTAAATGTTTCAGAATTCCTCCACCGATTGGCTAAAACCGACGCTACCTGGCTTGGGCCCGCCTCGGCGCATTGCAAAAGGCCTCGGCGCCAGTGTACAAATGACCCGCTGCTGTCAGGAAATCGTCTTCAAACGCGCGTCAGCGCCCTGCTTGAACACCCCTAAAAACCGTAGCCCTATTGGTAAGACGCGACATTTAATGTCAATATCGCGCCTTCCCCTATTTCGTCGCCCCGTGCGGCTTCCGCCGCAGGTCTCGCCCGTTGTCACAATAAACAAGGCTTTGAGTATCTGCGGTCTGTTGCAAAAAGGTAGTTAATGATGAGCGCAAGGCACTTTCTCTCCCTGATGGATTGCACGCCCGAAGAGCTGGTCAGCGTGATCCGTCGAGGCATTGAGCTTAAAGACCTGCGTAACCGCGGCGTACTGTTTGAGCCTTTGAAAAACCGCGTACTCGGGATGATTTTCGAGAAATCCTCGACGCGTACACGCCTGTCGTTCGAAGCCGGCATGATCCAGCTGGGCGGCCAGGCGATTTTCCTTTCACCGCGTGATACCCAACTGGGCCGTGGTGAGCCGATCAGCGATTGCGCCAGGGTCATGTCACGCATGCTCGACGCGGTGATGATCCGTACCTTCGCCCACAGCAACCTGACTGAATTTGCCGCCAACTCCCGCGTGCCAGTGATCAATGGCCTGTCCGATGACCTGCACCCCTGCCAGCTGCTGGCCGACATGCAAACCTTCTTCGAACACCGTGGCTCGATCCAGGGCAAGACCGTAGCCTGGGTCGGCGACGGCAACAACATGTGCAACAGCTATATAGAAGCGGCGATCCAGTTCGACTTCCACCTGCGTATCGCCTGCCCTGAAGGCTACGAGCCGAGCGCCGAGTTCATGGCCAAGGCCGATGGTCGTGTGCAACTGCTGCGCGATCCAAAAGATGCAGTAGTAGGCGCCCACCTGGTCAGCACCGACGTCTGGACCTCCATGGGCCAGGAAGATGAAACGGCCAAGCGCCTGGCCCTGTTCGCGCCGTTCCAGGTGACCCGTGCCCTGCTCGATACGGCCGCGCCCGACGTGCTGTTCATGCATTGCCTGCCTGCTCACCGCGGCGAAGAAATCAGCCTCGACCTGCTTGACGACCCGCGTTCGGTGGCCTGGGACCAGGCCGAGAACCGCCTGCATGCGCAAAAAGCCCTGCTGGAATTTCTCGTCCCACCTTCGTACCACCACGCATGAGCCAGCCACTCCTGCTGAACCTGCGCAATCTGGCATGCGGCTATCAAGATCAACGGGTGGTGCAGAACCTCAACCTGCACCTTAATGCCGGCGACATCGGTTGCCTGCTCGGCTCCTCGGGGTGCGGCAAGACCACCACCTTGCGCGCCATTGCCGGCTTTGAGCCAATACACGAAGGCGAAATCAGCCTGGCGGGTGAAGTCATCTCCAGCGCCGGTTTCACCCTGGCACCCGAGAAACGTCGTATCGGCATGGTGTTCCAGGACTACGCTCTGTTCCCGCACCTGAGCGTGGCCGATAACATCGGCTTCGGTATTCGCAAACATCCGCAAAAGGATCGCGTAGTCGCCGAGTTGCTGGAACTGGTGAATCTGAAGGATTTGGGCAAGCGCTTCCCCCACGAGCTTTCCGGCGGTCAGCAGCAACGTGTCGCCCTCGCCCGCGCCTTGGCGCCGGAACCACAATTGTTGCTGCTGGACGAACCGTTTTCCAACCTGGATGGCGAACTGCGCCGCAAGCTCAGCCATGAAGTGCGCGATATCCTCAAGGTGCGGGGCACCAGTGCGATCCTCGTCACCCATGACCAGGAAGAAGCGTTCGCCGTCAGTGACCATGTCGGCGTGTTCAAGGAAGGTCGCCTTGAACAGTGGGATACGCCCTACAACCTTTATCACGAACCACAGACGCCTTACGTCGCAAGCTTTATTGGCCAGGGTTACTTCATTCGTGGGCGCTTGAACTCGCCGGAATCGGTGAGCACTGAACTGGGAGACCTACGCGGCAACCGCGCTTATACCTGGCCCACTGGCGGCGCGGTGGACGTATTGCTACGCCCGGATGACATCGTTTATGCACCGGACAGTGCATTGAAAGCCCGGATCGTCGGCAAGACATTCCTGGGGGCATCGACCCTGTATCGCCTGCAGCTGCCTACGGGAGCGCAATTGGAGTCGATTTTCCCCAGCCATGCCGATCATGCCGTTGGTGCGGATGTAGGCATTCGAGTGGCTGCCGAGCATCTGGTGCTGTTCCAGGCTTAAGCAGCTTCTTGGGGGAACCGGGTTGAACATGTGGGAGGGGGCAAGCCCTAATACCAGTCAGTTAAGCGGTCATCGCCTTCTGTAGGAGCGAGCTTGCTCGCGAAAAACGTCAACGATAACGCGTGTTTGCTGAATGAACGCGGCGCCTGTAAGTTTTTCGCGAGCAAGCTCGCTCCTACAAAAAAGCCTTAACTGACTGGCATTAGGACAAGCCCCCTCCAACATTTGGATCGTAACAGGGCTGAAAATCAGGCCCGGCCAATCGGCGCGAATTTGGCCTGGGTATGTTCAGCCAGCACTGCTGCGTGTAATTCCACCTCCAGCCCCCTCCGCCCCGCACTCACAAAAATCGTTGCAAAGGGTTGCGCCGTTTCGTCGATAAACGTACGCAGGCGCTTCTTTTGCCCCAGCGGGCTGATGCCACCCAACAAGTAACCGGTGGAACGCTGAGCCGCCGCCGGATCGGCCATTTCGACTTTTTTCACGCCCGCCGCATGAGCCAGCGCTTTCAAATCAAGACTTCCGACGACCGGCACCACCGCTACCAACAATTCGCCTTTCTCACTGCTCGCCAGCAGCGTCTTGAACACCTGCGCAGGGTCGAGGCCCAATTTTTCCGCGGCCTCCAAGCCATACGAAGCTGCCTTCGGGTCATGTTCATAACTATGGATGCGATGTTCGGCGCGAACTTTTTTCAACAAATCCAATGCGGGTGTCATGGAGTCTCCGGGCAGGGAAAACAGGTGCCCAATTCTAGGACAAGCGCTGGCAAAACGCTCTAGTTCAAGCGCTGCTGGCGCACATGCCAAACCCAACCCGCGTGATCATTCACCAGACCAATAGTTAGAAAGTGACTGGCGGTTCACTTTCGACCTTTGACAGCGGTCATTCTTGTCTATATTTTTTCGTTTCCGAATACTGTAGGAATACTCCTCAGTACTCCAGCAGTAAGCCGCGACCCAGGATGGGGATCCTTGTCACGGTGAAAATCGCGCAACCGCCCGCTGAGGCAGTGCGCCAGACAAGAACAACAATCGAGGTTTTCCATGACAACTGCTCTTCAACAGCCTTCACTTTCGAGCCAATGCATGGCCGAATTCCTGGGGACCGCGCTGCTGATCTTCTTCGGTACAGGATGTGTCGCCGCGCTCAAGGTCGCGGGTGCGAGCTTCGGCCTCTGGGAAATCAGTATTATCTGGGGGATCGGCGTGAGCATGGCGATCTACCTGAGCGCCGGCATTTCCGGAGCTCACCTCAACCCGGCGGTCAGTATCGCCCTGTGCATTTTTGCCGATTTTGAAAAACGCAAACTGCCCTTCTATATTCTGGCCCAGGTCGCCGGCGCCTTCTGCTCCGCCGCCTTGGTATATACGCTCTACAGCAACCTGTTTTTCGATTACGAACAAACCCACCATATGGTCCGCGGCTCCCAGGCCAGCCTGGAACTGGCATCCGTGTTCTCCACCTATCCCCATGCACTGCTGAGCACGGCCCAGGCATTCCTGGTGGAAATGGTCATCACCGCGATCCTGATGGGCGTGATCATGGCCCTCACCGATGACAACAACGGCCTGCCACGCGGCCCGCTGGCCCCGCTGCTGATCGGCTTGCTGATCGCCGTGATTGGTAGCGCCATGGGCCCGCTGACCGGCTTTGCGATGAATCCGGCACGGGATTTCGGCCCCAAGCTGATGACCTTTTTCGCCGGTTGGGGTGAAATGGCCTTTACTGGTGGCCGCGACATTCCTTATTTCCTGGTGCCGATTTTCGCCCCGATTGTCGGCGCATGCCTCGGCGCCGCAGCCTATCGCGGGCTGATTGCCCGCCACCTGCCAAGCGCCGTACCTGCTATAGCTGAAACACCCGACACGGCTGTCAACGGCAAGACCCGTATTTCCTGAAAGCGCCAGCCTGGTCCCCTGCCCTTCGCGGTCCAGGCTGATTTCTGACTTCCTTATTTCGTAAGGCACCTGACATGACCGACGTTCAGAATAAGAACTACATCATTGCCCTTGACCAGGGCACCACCAGTTCGCGGGCTATCATTTTTGATCGCGATGCCAATGTGGTGTGTACCGCTCAGCGTGAATTCACCCAGCATTACCCGCAAGCCGGCTGGGTCGAGCACGACCCGATGGAAATCTTTGCCACCCAGAGCGCAGTGATGGTCGAAGCGCTGGCGCAAGCCGGCCTGCACCATGACCAGGTCGCCGCCATTGGTATCACCAACCAGCGCGAGACCACTGTAGTCTGGGACAAGGTCACCGGCCGCCCGATCTACAACGCGATCGTCTGGCAGTGCCGCCGCAGCACCGAAATCTGCCAGCAGCTCAAGCGCGATGGCCACGAGCAGTACATCAACGACACCACCGGGCTGGTCACCGACCCCTACTTTTCCGGCACTAAACTCAAGTGGATCCTCGATAACGTCGAAGGCAGCCGCGAGCGTGCACGCAATGGCGAATTGCTGTTCGGCACCATCGACAGCTGGCTGATCTGGAAGTTTACCGGCGGCAAGACCCACGTCACCGACTACACCAACGCCTCGCGCACCATGCTCTTCAACATCCACACCCTGGAGTGGGATGCGAAGATGCTGGAGATTCTGGATGTGCCGCGGGAAATGCTGCCGCAAGTCAAGTCTTCCTCCGAAATCTATGGCCGCACCAAGAGCGGCATCGCCATCGGCGGCATCGCCGGTGACCAACAAGCGGCGCTGTTCGGCCAAATGTGCGTGGAAGCCGGCCAAGCCAAGAACACCTACGGCACCGGCTGCTTCCTGCTGATGAACACCGGCGACAAGGCAGTGAAATCCAAGCACGGCATGCTTACAACTATCGCTTGCGGCCCCCGCGGCGAAGTGGCCTATGCTCTGGAAGGCGCAGTCTTCAACGGCGGTTCCACCGTGCAGTGGCTGCGTGACGAGCTGAAAATCATCAATGACGCCCACGACACCGAATACTTTGCCGGCAAGGTCAAGGACAGCAACGGTGTGTACCTGGTCCCGGCCTTCACCGGCCTGGGCGCGCCCTACTGGGACCCGTATGCCCGTGGCGCGCTGTTCGGCCTGACCCGCGGCGTACGCGTGGACCACATTATTCGCGCAGCCCTGGAGTCGATTGCCTTCCAGACCCGCGATGTACTCGACGCCATGCAACAAGACTCCGGTGAGCGCCTCAAGGCCCTGCGTGTGGATGGTGGTGCGGTTGCCAACAACTTCCTGATGCAATTCCAGGCCGATATCCTCGGCACCCAGGTCGAGCGCCCGCAAATGCGTGAAACCACCGCCCTCGGCGCCGCCTACCTGGCCGGCCTGGCGTGTGGCTTCTGGGGCAGCCTGGACGAACTTCGTGGTAAGGCTGTAATCGAGCGCGAATTCGAACCCCAACTGGACGAAGCCGCCAAAGAGAAGCTCTACGCCGGCTGGCAAAAAGCGGTGAGCCGCACCCGTGACTGGGAACCGCACGAAGGCGCTGAATAAGCCAAGCGCCGGGTCCATATCGGGTTGTAACTGGCAGGGAGCGGATTCCTGCGTCATCATGGGCCACTTTTGTATGGCAGCCCAAAGGACGCCCCATGAATCTGCCTCCCCGCCAACAACAAATCCTCGAACTGGTCCGCGAACGCGGCTATGTCAGTATCGAGGAAATGGCGCAGCTATTCGTTGTCACCCCGCAAACCATCCGCCGCGATATCAACCAGCTGGCGGATGCCAACCTGTTGCGTCGCTACCACGGCGGTGCAGCCTATGATTCGAGTGTCGAGAACACCGCGTACGCCATGCGTGCCGACCAGATGCGCGACGAGAAACAGCGCATCGGCGAAGCCATCGCCGCGCAAATTCCCGATCACGCCTCGCTGTTCATCAATATCGGCACCACCACCGAATCCATCGCCCGTGCGCTGCTCAATCACAACCACCTGAAAATCATCACCAACAACCTCAACGTCGCCACCATGCTCAGTGCCAAGGACGACTTCGATGTGTTGCTCACCGGTGGCAACGTGCGCCGTGATGGCGGTGTGGTCGGCCAGGCCAGTGTCGATTTCATCAACCAGTTCAAGGTCGATTTTGCCTTGGTGGGCATCAGCGGCATCGACGAGGACGGCAGCCTGCTGGACTTCGATTACCAGGAAGTGCGGGTTTCCCAGGCAATCATTGCCAATGCGCGCCAGGTGATCCTGGCAGCGGACTCCAGCAAGTTCGGGCGCAATGCCATGATTCGTTTGGGGCCCATCAGCCTGGTGGACTGCCTGGTGACTGATCAGCAGCCAGTGCCGGCGTTGGTGCAAGTGTTGAATGAGCACAAGGTGCGACTGGAAGTCGTGTAGCGCCTGCACTGCCGCCATCGGGAGCAAGCCCCCTCCCCCATTTTGAGCTGTGAACACATACCAGTGTGGGAGGGGGCTTGCTCCCGATGGTGATCTATCCAGCACTCAACCTTTTGAGTCTTCCCCAGGCTCATGTTCACAAATTTTCCTTTTCCCGCCCTTCGATGAGTTTTTTTAATCGAAGTCGGGTGGCTGTGCGCGCATTTATCAGCTACCATTTTCGCAAATGAACATTAATGTTCGAATTCCAAGACGAAAAGATCGCGAGGCCAGCCGATGAACCCTTCCACCTTGCCTGCCCCACCGCTTGCCGAAGTCTATGACGTTGCCGTAATCGGTGGCGGGATCAATGGCGTCGGCATTGCAGCAGACGCAGCCGGGCGCGGTTTGTCGGTATTCCTTTGCGAAAAGGACGACCTGGCCAGCCACACCTCATCGGCCAGCAGCAAGCTGATACACGGCGGCTTGCGTTACCTGGAACATTACGAATTCCGTCTGGTACGTGAAGCCCTGGCCGAACGTGAAGTGCTGCTGGCCAAGGCGCCGCATATCGTCAAGCAAATGCGCTTCGTACTGCCCCACCGCCCGCATCTGCGTCCGGCATGGATGATTCGTGCCGGCCTGTTCCTTTACGACCACTTGGGCAAACGTGAGAAACTGGCAGGCTCCAAGAGCCTTAAGTTCGGCGCCGACAGCCCGCTGAAAAGCGAAATCACCAAGGGTTTCGAATACTCCGACTGCTGGGTGGATGACGCCCGCCTAGTAGTGCTTAACGCCATGGCTGCCCGTGAAAAAGGCGCGCACATCCATACCCAGACCCGTTGCATCAGCGCCCACCGCAGCAACGGCATGTGGGAAATGAACATGGAGCGTGCCGACGGCAGCCTGTTTTCGATCCGCGCCCGCGCGCTGGTGAATGCTGCCGGCCCGTGGGTCGCGAAGTTCATCCGGGACGACCTCAAGCTGGATTCACCTTACGGCATCCGCCTGATCCAGGGCAGCCACCTGATCGTGCCGAGGCTCTACGAAGGTGCCCACGCGCACATCCTGCAGAACGAAGACCAACGCATCGTCTTCACTATTCCGTACCTGAACCACCTGACCATCATTGGGACCACTGATCGCGAATACACCGGCGACCCGGCTGCAGTTGCGATTACCGAAAGTGAAACCGACTACATGCTCAAGGTGGTCAACGCGCACTTCAAGAAACAACTGAGCCGTGACGATATCGTCCACACCTACTCCGGCGTGCGCCCACTGTGCAACGACGAGTCGGACAACCCGTCGGCCATCACCCGCGACTACACCCTGGCGCTGTCCGGCAGCAACGGCGAAGCGCCGATCCTGTCGGTATTCGGCGGCAAGCTCACCACCTATCGCAAGCTGGCAGAGTCGGCCATGGGGCAACTGGCGCCGTACTTCACCCAGATGCGCCCGAGCTGGACCGCCACGGCCAGCCTGCCCGGCGGTGAAAACATGACCACGCCCGAAGCCCTGGCCGATGCGATCCGCGCCAAGTTCGACTGGATCCCGAGCGAAATCGCCCGTCGCTGGTCCACCACCTACGGCAGCCGCACCTGGCGCCTGCTGGAGGGCGTGCAATCGCTGGCCGACCTGGGTGACCATCTGGGCGGCGGCCTGTACACCCGCGAAGTTGATTACCTGTGCGCCGAAGAATGGGTGACGCAACCGCAGGACGTACTGTGGCGCCGTACCAAGCTTGGCCTGTTCACCACGCCGCAGGAGCAGGAAAACGTGCAACGCTACTTGGCAAAGGTCGAACAGAGCCGTAGCAAGATCGAAGCGGCCTGATCAGCCATCCCCAAACCGTAGGAGCGAGCTTGCTCGCGAAAACCCTGAGAGCGCCGCGTTTATTCAGAATAAACGCGGCGCTTTTGCGTTCTCGTGAGCAAGCTCGCTCCTACAGATCTCTGGAGCGGCATTCGGTTTTCCGAACACTGGCTCCCTCCCTATTCGGTTTGCCGGACCCGGCAGCGAAAACCGCGTCGCAACATAAAGTTAATCTCGATATAAATCATGCAGTTAACCTTTTATATTCGGTATGGCACGACTCATGCTCTACACTCTTTGACGATTACCTGAGGCGCCTTAGGAGCCGTCACGGGCATTCGCTGTACAAAAGAGCCGTTTAGCTGGCTTCATAAAAAAAACAAATGTCGAGGAAGTATTGATGCGCATCGTTCCCCATATCCTGGGCGCAGCTATTGCTGCAGCTCTGATCAGCACTCCAGTTTTCGCCGCCGAACTCACCGGCACACTGAAGAAAATCAACGACTCCGGCACCATCACTCTCGCTCACCGCGACAGCTCTATTCCGTTTTCCTACATCGCGGATGGTTCGGGCAAACCAGTGGGCTATTCCCACGACATTCAGCTGGCTGTCGTTGAAGCCTTGAAAAAAGACCTGAACAAGCCCGACCTGAAGGTCAAGTACAACCTGGTGACTTCGCAAACCCGTATTCCGCTGATCCAGAACGGCACCGCGGACCTCGAATGCGGCTCCACCACCAACAACGCCGAACGCGCCCAGCAAGTCGATTTCTCGACCAACATCTTCGAAATCGGCACCCGCCTGCTGGTCAAGAAAGACAAGGAAGGCAAGCCGTCCTACTCTGACTTTGCCGACCTCAAGGGCAAGAACGTCGTGACCACCGCTGGCACTACGTCCGAGCGCATCATCAAGGCGATGAACGCTGACAAGCAGATGGGCATGAACGTCATCTCCGCCAAAGACCACGGCGAATCCTTCCAGATGCTCGAAAGCGGCCGTGCCGTTGCGTTCATGATGGATGACGCCCTGCTCGCCGGTGAAGAAGCCAAGGCCAAGAAGCCGAACGACTGGGTCATCACCGGTACTCCGCAGTCTTTTGAAGCCTATGCCTGCATGGTGCGCAAAGGCGACCCGGCCTTCAAGAAAGCCGTGGATGACGCCATCGTCGGCCTGTTCAAATCCGGCGAAATCAACAAGATCTACGCCAAATGGTTCGAGAGCCCGATTCCACCAAAAGGCTTGAACCTCAACTTCCCGATGAGCGAAAAGGTCAAGGAACTGATCGCGAATCCGACCGACAAGCCGGCACCGGAAGTAAAGATCTGAAAACCTGACTAACCTTATCGCCTGGGGGGCTCACTCCCCAGGCATCTGTTACTACCTGCTGGCTTTAATTTGGAACACTCGACCTGGCGGTTTCCGAGCCGATCGTGTGTGCCTGGCGTTCATTGCCAGGCGGGAAAGGATCTTCCCCAAGCGGGTGCTTGTACATTGATCGATCTCGAGGGGAGACCCTAATGAATTACAACTGGGACTGGGGCGTGTTCTTCAAGTCCACTGGCGTTGGCAGCGAGACGTATCTCGACTGGTACATCGCCGGCCTGGGCTGGACCATCGCCATCGCTGTCGTGGCATGGATCATCGCCTTGCTACTGGGCTCCATTCTGGGGGTCATGCGCACCGTGCCAAACCGCATCGTATCGGGCATTGCGACCTGCTACGTGGAACTGTTTCGTAACGTGCCGCTGCTGGTTCAGCTGTTTATCTGGTACTTCCTGGTGCCCGACCTGCTGCCGCAGAACCTGCAGGACTGGTACAAGCAAGACCTGAACCCGACCACCTCGGCCTACCTGAGCGTTGTCGTGTGCCTGGGCCTGTTCACCGCCGCACGTGTGTGTGAACAAGTGCGTACCGGCATCCAGGCGCTGCCCCGTGGCCAGGAGTCCGCCGCACGCGCCATGGGCTTCAAGCTGCCGCAGATCTACTGGAACGTGCTGCTGCCCCAGGCCTATCGCATCATCATTCCGCCGCTTACCTCGGAGTTCCTCAACGTGTTCAAGAACTCCTCGGTGGCGTCCTTGATCGGCTTGATGGAACTGCTGGCGCAAACCAAGCAGACTGCCGAGTTCTCGGCCAACCTGTTTGAAGCCTTCACCTTGGCCACGCTGATCTATTTCACCCTGAACATGAGCCTGATGTTGCTGATGCGCATGGTAGAGAAGAAAGTCGCGGTGCCCGGCCTGATCTCCGTGGGGGGCAAATAATGGAATTCGATTTCAGTGGCATCATCCCCGCCATCCCGGGCTTGTGGAACGGCATGGTCATGACCCTGCAGTTGATGGTCATGGGCGTGGTCGGCGGCATTATTCTGGGTACGATCCTCGCGCTGATGCGCCTGTCGTCCAGCAAACTGTTGTCGCGTCTGGCTGGCGCCTATGTGAACTACTTCCGCTCGATCCCGCTGCTGCTGGTGATCACCTGGTTCTACCTGGCGGTGCCGTTCGTGCTGCGCTGGATCACCGGCGAAGACACACCCATCGGTGCGTTCACCTCCTGCGTCGTAGCGTTCATGATGTTCGAGGCCGCGTATTTCTGCGAAATCGTGCGAGCCGGCGTGCAGTCGATTCCCAAGGGCCAGATGGCCGCGGCACAAGCCATGGGCATGACCTACGGGCAGACCATGCGCCTGATCATCCTGCCCCAGGCGTTCCGCAAGATGACGCCATTGCTGCTGCAACAGTCGATCATCCTGTTCCAGGACACTTCGCTGGTCTACACCGTGGGCCTGGTGGACTTCCTCAACTCCGCCCGCTCCAACGGCGACATCATCGGCCGCTCCAATGAGTTCCTGATCTTTGCCGGTGTCGTCTACTTCATCATCAGCTTTTCCGCCTCGCTGCTGGTCAAGCGTCTGCAAAAAAGGTTTGCCGTATGATCTCTATCAAGAACATCAACAAGTGGTATGGCGACTTCCAGGTGCTGACCGATTGCAGCACCGAGGTTAAAAAAGGCGAAGTGATCGTGGTGTGCGGGCCGTCCGGCTCGGGCAAATCCACCCTGATCAAGTGCGTCAACGCTTTGGAACCGTTCCAGAAAGGCGACGTAGTGGTCGATGGCACCTCCATTGCTGACCCGAAGACCAACCTGCCGAAACTGCGTTCGCGGGTGGGCATGGTGTTCCAGCACTTCGAGCTGTTCCCGCACCTGACCATCACCGAAAACCTGACCATCGCGCAGATCAAGGTGCTGGGCCGCAGCAAGGAAGAGGCGACCAAGAAGGGCCTGCAACTGCTCGATCGCGTGGGCTTGTCGGCACATGCCCACAAACACCCAGGCCAGCTCTCCGGTGGCCAGCAGCAACGTGTGGCGATTGCCCGCGCCCTGGCCATGGACCCGATCGTCATGCTGTTCGACGAACCGACCTCGGCGCTGGACCCGGAAATGGTCAACGAAGTACTCGACGTGATGGTGCAACTGGCCCACGAGGGCATGACCATGATGTGCGTGACCCACGAAATGGGCTTTGCGCGCAAAGTGGCCGACCGCGTGATCTTCATGGACGCCGGCAAAATCATCGAGGACTGCCCGAAGGAAGAGTTCTTCGGCGACATCAGCGCCCGCTCTGAACGCGCGCAGCACTTCCTTGAGAAAATCCTGCAGCACTAAGTACTACCTAGCTAAGTACACAGCTCCTACTGTAGAAACCGGGCCAATGTGGGAGGGGGCTTGCTTCCGATAGCGGTGGATCAGTGAAAGGTATGCCGACTGACACACTGCTATCGGGGCTAGCCCCCTCCCACACTGGACCACACAGGCTGGCAGCTCTGGTTGACCCAAGGCATCTGTGATGAAATGCGACCCCCATCAATATCGCGCCGCGCCGCCATCACTTGCCGTGAAGCCTCGTCTGATACGCCAACTGTTCCTGCCGCCGTTGATCATCGCCCTGATGGTCGGCCTGGGTTATATCGGCTTCTGGGTCAGTGACTACTATGGCATCCGCACCCTCAGCGACAACGGCGAACGCCAGTTGGAGCTGCACGCCCGCACCGTCGAAAGCGAACTGAGCAAATACACCTACCTGCCCAGCCTGCTGGAGCTGGAGTCTAGCGTTTCGCGGTTGCTGGCCGACCCGAACCAGGAAACCCGCACCACGGTCAACGCTTACCTCGAGGGCCTGAACCGCCGCAGTCGCAGCCGGGCCATCTACGTAATGGACACCACCGGCCGCGTGCTGGCCACCAGTAACTGGCGCGATGCCGACAGTTACCAGGGCGAAGACCTGTCCTTCCGCGCCTATTTCCAGAATGCCGTACGTGGCCAGCCAGGCCGTTTCTATGGCATTGGCAGCACCAACGGCGAACCCGGCTATTACCTGGCCCATGGCCTGGAAGAGCATGGCAAGATCATCGGCGTCGCGGTGGTCAAGGTCCGTCTCGAAGCCCTGGAAGAGCGCTGGCAGCGCGCCCGCCTCGAAGCCTTCGTGAGCGACGAGAACGGCATCATCATCCTCTCCAGCGACCCGGCCCGCCGCCTCAAGGCCGTACGCCCGTTGAGCGAAGACATTAAGGAACGCCTGGCCCACAGCCTGCAATATTACTGGGCAACACTCAACGAACTGCAGCCCCTGGCCCGTGAGCGCCTGAACGAAGGCACCGAGAAACTGACCTTTCCGGCCAACAGCGAAGTAGTCAACGACGAACACGCCGTCAGCTACCTGGCGCAAACCCGCCCGCTCAACGACACACCGTGGCATTTCACCCTCCTCACCCCGCTCAACGACCTGCGCCGCGCCGCGATCAACCAGGGCATCCTGGTAGCCGTGGCGTTTGGCCTGGTGGCCTTCTTGCTGATTGCGTGGAATGAACGGCGCAAAGTCATTGCCACCCGCCTCGCTGCCCGGGAAGCCCTGCAGGAAGCCAACAGCCAACTGGAACGGCGGATTGCCGAACGCACCGCCGACCTGCGCGCCAGCAACGAACGGCTCAAGGGCCAGATCCGCGAACGGCGCCAGGCCGAAGAAACCCTGCGCCACGCCCAGGACGAATTGGTGCAGGCCGGCAAACTCGCGGCCATCGGCCAGATGTCCACCAGCATCGCCCACGAATTGAACCAACCGCTGGCGGCCCTGCGCACGTTGTCCGGCAACACCGTGCGTTTCCTCGAGCGCGGCGCCCTGGATACCGCCAGTACCAACCTCAAGGCCATCAACGAATTGATCGACCGCATGGGCCGCATCACCGCCAGCCTGCGCTCCTTTGCCCGACGCGGTGACGACCAGGGCGAAGCCAACCTCGGCAAGGCCGTGGACGCCGCGTTCCAGGTGCTCGGCCCGCGGCTCGATGGCCTGCCGTTGACCTTGCACCGAGACTTCAGCAACGCCCAATTGCAGATCGACCAGACGCGCCTGGAGCAGATCCTGGTCAACCTGATCGGTAACGCCCTTGATGCGATGCAGGTGCAACCGGCACCGCAACTGTGGCTGGAAGGCCAGGTGATTGATGGCAAATACCGCCTTCGGGTGCGTGACAACGGCCATGGTATCGACCCCGAGACGCGCAAGCATTTGTTCGAACCGTTCTTCACCACCAAGCCTGGCGAGCAGGGTCTGGGCCTGGGGCTGACGCTCTCGGCCAGCCTCGCGGCGGCCACCGGCGGCAACCTCGCCGTGGAGCACCCGGCCGGTGGTGGTACTGCCTTTGTCCTGAGCCTGCCGCTGGTGGGCGCTCAACAAGCCGAGTCGACATGAATACAGACACTACAACTGCGACCGAGGACCTCAACGTGCTGATTGTCGAGGACGACCCCCATGTGCTGCTCGGCTGCCAGCAAGCTCTGGCGCTGGAGGACATTCCCAGCATCGGCGTGGGCAGTGCCGAAGAGGCGCTGCATCGCGTCGGCGAAAACTTCGCCGGCATCGTCATCAGTGATATCCGCCTGCCGGGCATTGATGGCCTGGAACTGCTGACCCGCCTCAAGGCCCTGGATAAAAGCCTGCCGGTGGTGCTGATCACCGGGCACGGCGACATCTCCATGGCGGTCGGTGCCATGCGCAATGGCGCCTACGATTTCATGGAAAAGCCCTTCTCCCCCGAGCGCCTGGTGGAAGTCGCCCGCCGCGCCCTGGAGCAGCGCGGGCTGGCGCGGGAAGTCTGGTCGTTGCGTCGCCAACTGGCCGAGCGCGACTCGTTGGAAGGCCGCATTATCGGTCGCTCGCCGGCGATGCAAAACCTGCGCGAACTGATCGCCAACGTCGCCGACACCTCGGCCAACGTGCTGATCGAAGGCGAGACCGGCACAGGCAAGGAGTTGGTCGCGCGCTGCCTGCATGATTTCAGCCGGCGCCATTCCCACCAGTTCGTCGCCTTGAACTGCGGAGGCCTGCCGGAGAACCTGTTCGAAAGCGAAATTTTCGGCCACGAGGCCAACGCCTTTACCGGCGCCGGCAAGCGCCGCATCGGCAAGATCGAGCACGCCCACCAAGGCACTCTCTTCCTCGATGAAGTGGAAAGCATGCCGATCAACCTGCAGATCAAACTGCTGCGTGTCCTACAGGAACGCACCCTGGAACGCCTGGGTTCGAACCAGAGCGTGGCGGTGGATTGCCGGGTGATCGCCGCCACCAAGTCCGACCTCGACGAGCTGAGCCGCGCCAGTCAGTTCCGCAGCGACCTGTACTACCGCCTCAATGTGGTGACCCTGGAACTGCCGCCCCTGCGCGAGCGGCGCGAAGACATCCTGCAGCTGTTCGAACACTTCCTGCAGCAATCGTCACTGCGCTTCGACCGCAGCGTCCCGGACCTCGACAACCAGACACTGTCCAGCCTGATGAGCCACGACTGGCCGGGCAACGTGCGGGAGCTACGCAACGTTGCCGAACGCTTCGCCCTCGGCCTGCCCGCCTTCAAGAAAAGCGGCGCCGGCAGCGGTAACCAGGGCCTGGCCTTTACCGAGGCAGTGGAAGCCTTTGAGCGCAACCTGCTCAGCGACGCCCTGCAACGCAGCGGCGGCAACCTGACCCAGGCCAGCCAGGAACTGGGAATGGCCAAGACCACGTTGTTCGACAAGGTCAAAAAATACGGGTTGGGCCATTGATGGATCTTTCTTGACGACAGCCCTTGGCGCCACAGCGGCGCTGGCCGAGACGTCACGAGCCTGGTACCGCTGTTGAGATGGCGGTAGGAATGCCAGTCACCTCCCTCCTCCACTGCGCATAGATCCGTACGTGCAGCTAGGTAATGTCCGTAACTAGTCTTTGTTGGGTTGGCAGACATTGAATCGGCGCTCAAGATGACTTGGTGAAGTCACTGCAGGCTCGCCAGCATAACGTCCTGGTCAGCACTGATACCCTGCCCGCGAGCGCGGCCGCTCCAGACACATCAATCGAACAACACGACGCTGGCGCACGGTTTCAAGCGCACGCAGGTCGTCATGGATTTTGCGGTGACTGCATACACCGCCGCTGTCCAGCCACTATTTTGGCCAGCCCAGGCAGACGTTGATCATCCTTGGTCGGCACCGGCTACGGTTCTGCCGGCCAGGCGCATTAATTGCTGGCGTGAGGTTTAAGCAACTGGCATAGGCGGCGAACTGTCTAGTCTGCGGATCTCGGATTGATGAAGGCGAAACTTCAACCGCACTCCTGGGTAAATTGAGAAAACTTCGGCTCGGAGGAGTATTGCGTGCCGGCATATTTCGCATGTAGTCTAAACCCGTTGCACAGTTTAAGTGCATCGGCAAGGAAACATGACCGCGAAAGCGCAGTTCACATAGCGAAGGATTGTCTATGTTGTTTCATGTCCCAGAAGCAAACCATGGCCTGCTTGAGAATGTCCTGGACCATTTCCGCGTCCCCCTCAAGAACAGCGCCATTACCGGCATCGACGAAACCAGCTTCGACCGCTGGATCATTCGCCAATACAAACGGCGCACTGGAATATCCAGACTCCTGACCTGCCGGCCCGATGCGCCTACTGAACATTCAAAAGATATCCGGAGCCTGGTTTCTGTCGATGACATGCTGGGGATGGTTATCTGTCAGGCATGCACGTCGATAGTAAAGCCGCCACCACCGCACGAAAGCCCCGTTCAATTGTAGCTAAACTGCAAACATTCATGGCTACCATGGACAAGAAGGGCAGAAAACTCAACTCGTACACCAAATTGATCAACGCTAGAAGCGAATATCTAAAGGAATAGATAATAATGCTGAACCATTCGAGTGAGCGCAAGCTAAACGTTTTGTTTCATCCTCTCAGTATGCAAGTTCACCCGCATACATACGCCTACTTCATAACGACAGGCCGCCCCCGTAGAGATATCTACTATCTCGGTGAGACTGATTTAACTGTGACACTCCCCAAAAAAACCTACCAACATGCGTGTCACCTCCAGCGCATACGTTAGCTCGCTGTCTTATTCTTACAAAACTCTAAATCATCATGGACCAACACATGAAGCCTGAAATATTGATTTTCATCGACAACGACTATCTATCAACCTCACTCTATTTATATAGAAGGTTACACTTTCAAGCTGCTGCAAAAGAAGGCATCAGGTGTGTAACAATCATCGCAAAAGACAGTAAAAACATCAGCGAAGCTAGCAATGAAAGCGATGAAATAATTTTAGTGGATCGTATTGAAACAAGCGAAGTGCTCCACGCAGTAGAAAATTTAAGCCAGACATACAGCGTGAAAGGGCTGTTTTGCTACCCCGCCCACGTAACACCGCGCGGGGATGCCAACCCTGTAGTTGAAGAGGTCGCCAGGCAATACGGACTAAACTACTACAACGCCGAACCGCTAGAAAACTGTAATAACAAGTACTTAATGCGTTCAAAGTTAAACAATATAAAAGGCTCCTTACCCGTCAAATTCCAGCTCTTCAACGGGAACTTTGAAACCGTTGACGACCTTATCTATCCCGTCGTGATGAAACCGGTGTACGGAGGCGGCTCGGCATTTGTTTCGATATGTAATGATCGAAAGAGTCTTGAAAAGGCATACAGGCACTTCATACAAAGATTCCCTGACGTGCCCGGAGCCTATTCTTTCTCTGGCGTTGAAAAATGGCTTACTTCTTTAGAAGAAACCCCAGTGCTATATACACCAGGAGTCTCCATTCTAATTGAAGAGTTCATCGATGGACCCGAAGGCTCTCTAGAATGTTTAGTGATCGACGGCAATATTCACCCAATGCTGATATTTGAAAAAATGATAACAAGCACTGCATCCAGCACGGTTTTAGAAAAAGTTATCGTTACACCGCCGCAGAGCTTTTCCAACGACCAGATATCGATGATCGTTTCAACTATCAGCAATTCTATAAGAGCACTGAAGATAAGAAACGGCTTTTTACACGTCGAGTTCAAACTTTCTAAAAGTGGCCCTCAGGTGATTGAGGTGAATCCGAGGCTCGGCGGGTTCTTTGTGGATGAAGCGCTTAAGGACTTGTGCGCATGTGACGCTTATGACTTAAACGTAAAGTACATTACAAATAAGCCAGTCACCATAGAGCACTATACGGCTGATGATCTTCCGATCGTGCCGAAGAACGCCGTCTACGCGATGCTGCTATTCTATCCAGCTCACTCAGGATATATCGAAGCTATAAAGCTGCCGGAAGTTGATTCTGCGTGTGAGGTCCTATCGCAGGTACTGCCCAGTACCAATGGCCACAAAGATGGGTTCTTCGATGTGGAGAACGAAGAAGCTTATATCGCTAAGATGTGGGTGAAAGCACAGTCTATAGACGAGATACTCCACTTGCATAAAGAGTATGAGGAAAACATCAGAGTCGATCTATCTGAACACACTGAAAAAAAATTAGTGGAGCAGTGCTAAATGTGCGGGATAGCTGCAATATTTGAGACCTCTACCCGTTCTGATGAAAATCTCGACCTTGAGGCTACTTTAGTAGAAATACTAGGAAGAATCTCACACAGGGGCGCGGCTGAAAGATTTGGAGAGCGCTATATATTTTCTCATGCTGCTATGGGTACCAATCGCTTACCTATCGTGGAGAGACAAGACAACAATCAGCCGTTCATAGATAGTCTGTCGGGTCACGCAGTTATATTTAATGGCGAAATCTACAACCTGGATGAGTTGCGATTGATTTTATCATCGCACGGTGTAGAGTTTTCAGGCCACTCAGATACTGAGTTAGTACTCAGGGCCTATATCCATTGGGGAAAATCCTGTTTAACCCGTTTCAATGGAATATTCGCATTCATTATTTATTCAGCGGAAGACAACACTGTTTTCGCCGCGAGGGACCGGCTGGGCGTAAAGCCTCTATATTGGGCCCAAGAAGGATCAGCCCTCTATTTCGCTTCGGAACTGAAAGCACTGATCGGGTTGACCAACAAGACACAAGAAATTTCACCCGGACATTATTGGTTTGACGGCGAACAGAACGCATATTATGCAGTGAGCGACCGTATAGATCCGCGACTTGACTACAACTCTACGGCAAACAAATGCAATGAGTTACTGCACCTTTCGGTACAGCGCCAAGTGAATACGGATCTACCGATCGGAGTAGTTTTCTCTGGCGGGCTAGATAGCGCGATAGTTCTTTATCTTGCTAACCTATACCATAAGAACGTCACCGCCTATACGGTAGGCGTGGCGGGTTCAGCCGACTTGGTATTCGCGCAGAGATTTTGCAAGGAACTCGGCATTAAAATAGTAGTTTCTGATGTTGATCGTGCCGACCTGATGCAGTCGATTAGAACCAGCATATATGTCTCTGAACAGTTTGAACCCGTGGATATAACTGATGCGTTAACTATACATTCGGCTTTTTCACGAATGAAAGAAGACGGAATACGCATAGCTCTATCTGGAGATGGCAGTGATGAGCTATTCGCTGGCTATGACTTTTTTCAAGGGGCGAGTGACCGACGAGCACTTCAGTTACATAAAATCAAGAATTTGTATCGAACCGATCTACAGCGTGTGGATAGAATGAGCATGTTCAATACAGTGGAATGCCGCGTACCGTTTCTCGACAAAGATCTTGTCGATTTCATAATATCAGCACCGATGGAGTTTCATGTAAGAGAGGACTTTACAAAAGCGCTACTGAGGGACGCCTTTTCTCTCGAACTACCAGATTACATCACCCGACGACCCAAAATGAGGATGTCCGAAGGCTCAGGTATAGGCGAACTCATTTTTGACACACTTCAATCAATAAATCAGAGCCTGGATAACAAGCCATTCCCATTGGAAGACAATGCAGTTAACAATGCTGCCTTAATATTCCAAGAGTTCGGCTTTGAACTTCCAGACAATAGATATAAGGTTCAAGGTCTCGACTATCATAGCGGTGGATGGACGACCTCGACAGCTACAAATATTTATAAGAATCTCGTCAGCTCTCCTACCAGCCAAGGATAATAAAATGATTATTGCAAAGGACACTTTGAGCAAACAGGATTTACTGTCTTCCGACCAATGGGGCGACCACAAGTTTCAAATGAAGCACGCCATCCGCACTAAGGCTCAACTGGAAGCCTGGGTGACTCTGAGCGATACGGAGTTGAAAGGTATCGAGCAAACCGAGAGCCAGTATAAGTGGATGATTACTCCCTATTATGCGTCGCTGATGGATGAAACCAATGAGAATTGTCCGATTCGGCTGCAAAGCATACCCCACCCAAAAGAAGTTGATGAATGTAATCAGCAGGAGGATGTAGACCCGGTAGGTGATATGGTTTACATGAAAACCAGGCGTGTCGTACATAAGTATCCAAACCGAGTCATCTTTCTCGTATCCGATACGTGCCCGGTTTATTGCAGACATTGCACTAGAAAATTCCACACAACGGACAAGTCCGGCAGTTACTACAACAAAGAGCTGCCCACTTCATATGATCAGGACATAGAGTACATCGCGAACAACAAGAACATCAGCGACGTGTTACTGACCGGAGGCGATCCGCTAATTCTTTCCGACAAACTTTTGCATAGCATTATATCCAGACTCAATGCAATTCCTCACGTAGATTTTGTACGCATTGGCTCACGGTACCCGGTTTTCCTTCCGCAGCGAATAACAGATGATTTTTGTAAGATGTTGTCTGAATTCAAATCTATCTGGTTCAGCACCCATTTCAATCATCCCGTGGAAGTGACTCCAGAGGCCCTAAGTGCGGTAGATAAACTCCTTTCCCACGGTATACCGGTGCAAAACCAAACAGTGCTGTTGCGAGGTGTAAACGACGACGTCGAAATACTTAGAACGTTGAACCGAATGCTGGTTAAAGGCAGGGTAAGGCCTTATTACCTCTATCACGCGGACAATGTTCAAGGCGTGTCGCACTTTAGGACATCAATAGAAAAAGGCCTTGAAATTATGGAGCAGCTTCACGGCTATGAAACTGGCTTCAGTGTTCCGCAGTATGTCTACACCACTAAACTTGGGAAGATCCCTCTGAACAACCAGTACTTCTATAAACTAGGTTCTAAGAAATTCGTGCTTGGCTATGATCATAAAACGCTCGAAATCTCTTGAGGTCCACTGACGCATTAGCGGGTCGCTAGCCTGGGGCCTTGAAACTAGATATTTACTATTTTTCGGTACTGACATGATACTTACAAAATTAGACTACTCATTGTTAAGACCAGAAGCTATCGTCGCTCAATTCAAGGAGGATTTTAGTTTTTCATCTGACATAACATTGTTAAGCCTCCCTAAAGTCAATGAGCAGCGACCGACACCGAAACACTGGAAGGACGACTGTCGCTCAAACTACGATGATTTATTTCTTCAGCTTTCAAGGCATGTTGGTGATGTCTTCGGCTATAGCGACCTGCAGGATGGCAAACTTGTCCAAGAAATATTTCCGATCTTCAAAGATAGAAATAAGCAGTTGGGAAGTGGCTCGGTGCATTTAGAACTGCATACTGAAGACCCCGCGTTACCTTATAGAGCAGATGTGCTGGGATTTCTGTGCGTAAGAAACGAAGACAAAATTCCTAACTTGCTGTCTTGTCCAGACTTTTCAGCTGTTGATGCAACACTCAAGAATAGGTTAATTGAGAGCCGTTATACCATTCTTTCCGACCGCCCCTCTACGATCGACTATAAACCGAAAGATCTCGAGACGGCGGTATTGCACGAATCGCCGACCGAAGGCTATCGCTTCATCTATGATCCGGTCTACATTGACTACAATAAAATGTCTCAACGTGAAGAACTGGATTTTAAAGATTTCATCGAGCTTGTTGAGTCAGCCACTATTGAATTATCGATGAATGAAGCACAAGTACTATTTATCAATAACTACAAGTGCGCTCATGGCAGGCCGCAGTTTACGCCAAAATATGATGGAACGGATCGATGGCTGAAGAGAGTACAAATTTCCAAGGATGTGTCTAAGCACCTAGAGCGGGAGTACAGCCTTGACATCATCACTGATATATAACCGTGCCACGAGATTTTCCCGTAGATATACATCCGAGATACGCGAGAGCTCTCGGCTCTCGCTAGCCTTTGTATCGGGCAATATTGCGCATGTGATTATTGCCACTACGGATGTAATAATGGCCGGATGGATTAGTACCGAGGCGTTAGCTGCATCGACGTTGGCACAGGGCCTCTACTATCTCCTGTTTTTATTATTTTCCGGATTACTCGTCTCTACCATTCCATTTATAACTGATGCGTTAGGGCCTAAGGCAAAGGAGGAACAATATACATCCGTGTCAACCAGTTGCATTCAGATCGTAATAGTTGCGTTTTTAATATGTTTGACAATGCTCTATTTTACGAAAGAAATATTGGTCTTTTTTGGTCAGGATCCGCTTTTGTCTCTTGAAGCTCAGAGATACATGAACAGCCTGATGTGGAGCATTGGCCCAGCGATTTTATTTGTACACCTCAGAAACGTTTTATCCATAATGGGATCAGCGAGATATACAGTTATCGCAATTATTATAGCAGCCATCTTTAACTTCGTTGCGAATCTGATTCTAATATTTGGCTTTTTATGGATACCACCATTGGGTCTGGTTGGAGCAGGTATCGCTACGACGCTAACAAACGTTCTGCTATGTATATTGCTGGTCATATTAGGTTCAAAGAATACGCGGTTCAAGGAGCGCCGGCACTGCACAAAATTAGCGACCGTAAGAGGATGGTTGATGCTGCCTATCTTAAAGAACGGTATTCCAGTCTCTTTGACACAAGCAAACGACACGCTGTTTTTCTTTATCCTCACTATTATAGTGGGTAAGTTTGGAGTCGTTGCATTGGCTGCTCATGGTATCGCTATGCAAGTTCTTCAAGTCGTATTCACAATACCCAATGGCATTTCTCAAGCCTCTACTACGAGAATAAGCCTGTGTTCACCTTTAGGTAGGTATTCGCGGCGGACGAGTGACGCAGGATGGAGTGCTTTATGGCTCTGCTGGATAGTACTCACTGTGATATCTTCTCTTTTGATTATTTTCTCTAATGATATCGTTCAGCTATTTGTTGCTCGGGGTGAGGGTGGAGATGACGAACTCATCAAGCTTTCTAGCCTCTTTGTTTGCATCTTGGGCATCTTCCATTTTTTTGATGGAAGTCAAATGGTTCTACTTGGCATCTTTAGGGGATTAAAACAAACCGTCTTCCCGATGGTGCTCTCGATTATTTGTTTTTGGTTCGTGGGACTACCGCTCGCTCTATTCTTGGCATTTTATACTGATCTAGGGGCAGCTGGTGTATGGTGTGGCGTAGGACTTGGTCTTATCGCGCTATTCCTGGTACTTCTATTTAGATGGTCTCGATACAAGGCTCCTGAGCAGGCTGCGATATGAGAAACCTATACGGCATTCAAGGCATAAGGCATATACTGACACACAGTATATTCGTGATAGTTTGTTTAACATTGCTGTATACGTCACTCATTCTGTTAGTTCCGAAAGTTTTCTTATCGATCCATTTGATATCTTACGGCTGCTTGTTGTTTTTCCTTATTTATTCCATCAGTGCAGGACCAATTATTCGCTCCCAATTGGACATGCTGAATATCGTCATACCTTATTCTAGCGTGCGACGCTTTAGGAGCTTGGCATGTTGGCTTGTCCCCTTCTCCATTTTCACTTTGCTAGGGGGGCTCTATTACAGAACCGAATCAGTCGGGTTTGGACTTTTAGTATCAAGTCAGTTATTAATCATTTACCTCATAGTCCAATTATATGCGAGTATTGTGATTGCCTGCAGGTCTGCTCTAAAGTGGCGGGAGCCGGTAGTCAAATTGTGGCATGAGGCATTAGATGACCTTGGCGATATTGACGATAAAACTCGAGAGTGCATCCTCAACCTAATTGGTTTGGAATTTAACGCAGGGGAATTATCAGCGTCTGGCCGCCTCACCAGCGGCTTGCCTAAGCCTGTAATACCTATACCTTATGCTACGAATATAAACATCAACGGATTTAAGTCGTTGTTCGGATCAAGAAAGCCTCTTTGGTCTAAAAACGACTTTAGCTTCCTCATAGGCATTGATTCACTTATCGCCGAGATGACGCAGGAATTAATCAAGCTCTACGAAAAGTACAAGGACACCCAGGAAAAATATCCTTTTCATGGTGATCCTTTGTGGAAATCAATTCCACTTTATAAAGGGGGTCAAAAAGTATCCACATACGCTGATCACGTTCCGAATACTATTCGTTTCATTGAAGATGTTGTGCCAGGTGCTACTATCCGAGAGGTAGTACTTTCAACCCTTGAACCGGGCGGTCATATCGAGCCGCATTTGGATTATGTTTACCCAATGCTGACGTTACATCTTCCTATCCTTTGTTCTGACGATGGATTGTCTGGACTGAGAATCGGAGAGGAAATATTTAGTTGGAAAACTGGCGAAATAGCGATCATTGATACGACGTTTCAACATGAGTCTTGGAACTACAGCAAATGCACTCGCGTTAATCTAATGTTTGATTTCTGGCCACAGGATCTGAGCCAGTCTGCAAAAGCTTTTTTTATTGAAGTCTATTCACGGCAGATGCTGCGACACTTAAAATAATTATAGCGGGTGAAAATTATGTTAAATCCGAGCCAGCAGTTATCGAAGGTCTTAAGTGAAGGACCTCAAATAAGCAATTTAATTCAGATGCACGATGGCGAATTCAATCTTGAAGTCCCGCCAGAAGTTTCTCGCGCAACGATTGACGCGCTAATGAAAGGTCACACTGGCTATTGTAATCTTACCGGTATAGAGACTCTAAAAAACGCGTTAATCGAAAGGTGCTTTCAAAAACACAGTAAGCTGTATGACCCGTCTGAGCTTTTGGTTTCCAATGGCTCGAGTCAGGCTTTGTTCATGTTGATGGAAAGCATATTATCCAGCGGTGATGAAGTTCTTATACCGAACCCATGCTGGCCCGCCTATAAAGCTTATATAAATTTTAACGAAGGCGTCGCCGTCGATTACCATATGGGAACCAAGGGTATCGACATCGCTGAAATTCGAACATTGGTGACTCCTAGAACCAAGGCGTTGATTATTAACTCGCCTCACAATCCTACTGGTTTGGTTCTCAGTCGACAGAACATTCTAGACTTGGTCTTGTTATCTCAAGAGTATGGCTTTCTACTTATATCCGATGAAGCCTACGAGGGCATTATATTCGGCGGTGATGAATATGTCAGCCCTCTGGATCTTGCGGTATCCTCTAACCTGTTGGTCGTTACACGTACGTTCTCAAAACTGTTCTCTATGTCCGGTTTTAGGATCGGTTATATGTTCGCGGATAGAAATATCATCAGGCGCTGCTCCACACTTCAGGGCGTCATGACAGATAATGCGTGTACATTCGCGCAGCACGGCGCCTTGGCCGCCATAGCGCTGCCTGAGAATAGTCTTAAAAAACGTGTTGAAGAGCTGCAACGCCGAGCCTATTACTGCCATCAGCTACTAAGCTCTACGTTTGATATTGTGCAGCCGCAGGGTGGTTTTTTTCTATTCCCTAACATTTCCCGGCTATTGGGTGTTACATGGGATTCGGATGCCCAATTTGTAGACGGCCTCCTCAATGTGAAATCTGTTTCGACCACGCCGGGTTCTTCTTACGGTATGAAGGACCATATCCGATTATCTATCGCTTCCGTCAATGAAGCTGACATCAAAGAGGCGTGTCGGAGAATTATTGATTTTGTCCACCATCGCTGATTGCATACCACAGATTTACTAGTTTGGATTTTTTTGCTCGGAGGCTGCATGGCTTCATTAGTTAGTATCGTGGGGTGTGACATTTATTTCAGGCAATAACAGCTCAATATTTTATAGCCCCTATGTTCCACCATTAAATTTATTGGCCACTAATTATGCACTCTATAGAAAACATAGCAATCAGCGTTGAAGACCTCACAACAAAAAACGAGGTCGAACGCTTCAAGGTTTATACCTTGAATCAAATTGACCAGATCCCTCAGCTTGCTCAATTAGAAAGCCAGACTGTTTGGGCGATGAAGGTGGTGGCGAGTGTCTTGCCGTTTCGAGTCAATGACTATGTTATCAAACACCTGATCAACTGGGAAAACATTCCAAACGACCCTATATATCAACTCACTTTCCCCCAGAAGGATATGTTGGATAAAGCATCTTATGATTTGATAGCCTCTTTACTTTTAGAGAATTCCAACCGCTCATCGTTCGACGCCGCGGTAAAGGAGGTTAGAGCCAGGCTCAACCCCCATCCAGCGGGACAGCTGGAGCGTAATATCCCTTCACTGTCTGGCGTGCCAGTAACTGGTGTCCAGCACAAATATCGTGAAACTGTACTTTTTTTTCCGAGCGCTGGCCAGGTTTGTCATAGCTACTGTACTTTTTGTTTCCGTTGGGCCCAATTCACTGGTGACCAATCGCTGAAGATTGCTGCCAAGGAAAACGCTCAGCTGTTGGAGTACCTTCGGGCCAACCCTCAAGTGACTGATGTCCTAATAACCGGTGGCGACCCGCTAGTTATGAAGACAAGCAATCTACGTGCTTACCTAGAACCTCTTTTGACTCCTGAGTTCGAGCATATCCACACTATTCGAATTGGTACGAAAGCACTTTCTTTCTGGCCTCAGCGGTTTGTGACTGACAGCGACGCCGGTGAACTCCTTGATCTATTCAGGAGGATTAGCAAAAGCGGTAAACACTTAGCGTTAATGGCTCATTACAATCATTGGAAGGAACTTGAGCCTGCAATTGCTCGAGAGGCTATTCAGCGTGTTCGACAAACCGGTGCTCAAATACGTAGCCAGGGCCCGCTGCTGGCTCATATCAATGACTCTGCTGACGTTTGGGCGCGGCTCTGGCAGACGCAAATTCAACTAGGTATTGCTCCTTACTATATGTTTATTGAGCGCGATACCGGAGCCCGCCGATATTTTGAAGTACCTCTTGTACGTTCGTGGGAAATTTACCGGGATGCTGTTAAACAAGTTTCAGGCGTTGGCAGGACCGCCAGAGGACCTTCGATGAGCGCGGATCCGGGAAAAGTTGAGATCTGCGGTGTGGCTGAAATCAGGGGAGAAAAGGTGTTTGTTTTACGTTTTATCCAGGCACGAAACCCGGATTGGGTGCAGAGGCCCTTCTTCGCAAAATTTGATCCCAATGCTACGTGGTTCGATCAACTAAAACCGGCCTTTGGGGAGGCTGCGTTCTTTTTCGAGGAGAACCTGTCTTAACCCGTTGATGCTGAACTCCCGATTTCTTTTCAGGAACCAATCATCATGAAAATGTGGGAGGGGCGAGCCCCCTCCCACGTTTTGGACCACCGTGTGTCAGCGGACTATTTTGTCTACTTGGATTCCTAGTTTCTTCAGGCGATACCAGAAGCTCCTCTCGGAAATCCCGATGCGCTGCGCCGCCGCAGCCTGAACGCCATTGCTCTCCTGCAACGCCGCGAGGATGTAGGCCTTCTCCACCTCCGCCAACGCCGCATCCAGGTCCCGCGGCACGCCCGGCCCGTCGCTGAGGATAGCTGTCACCCCGTCCTCGGTCGGCTTGGAAGCAAACAGATACCCGGGCAAATCAATATCCTCGATCACCGGCGACGCCGCCACGATGGTCGCGCGCTCCACGCAGTTCTGCAGCTCGCGGATATTGCCCGGCCAGTGATACGCCGCCATGGCCTGCAATGCCTCGGCGCTGAATCCGGTGATGCGTTTGCCGGCAGTAGCGCTCAAAGTCTGGGCAAAGTGCCGGGCCAGGGGCGCGATATCTTCCACGCGCTCGCGCAGGGCCGGCAACGGGATCGGGAACACATTGAGGCGGTAATACAGGTCTTCGCGAAACTCTTTGTTGGCCACAGCGTCCAGCAGGTTCTTGTTGGTGGCGGCGATCACCCGCACGTCGACCTTGCGCTCCCGAGGGTCGCCCACCGGCTCGATGACCCGCTCTTGCAAAGCACGCAGGATTTTGGCCTGCAACGCCAGGGGCATATCCCCGACTTCGTCGAGAAACAGCGTGCCTTTGTCCGCCTGCACGAAGCGCCCGACACGGTCGGCCACGGCGCCGGTGAAGGCGCCTTTGCGATGCCCGAACATTTCGCTTTCCAGCAAGCCTTCGGGAATCGCCGCGCAGTTGACCGCCACAAAGGGCTTGTCGGCGCGGCTGCCATGCTTGTGGATGGCGCGGGCGACCATTTCCTTGCCGGTGCCGCTTTCGCCGGTCAGCAGGATGGTCGCACTGCTGTCACGCACCGAATCCACCGCCTGCAATACCTTGCGGAACGCGGGGCTGTCGCCAACCAGGCTGTCAAACTGTGCGTGCTCGTCCAGCTCGGCGCGCATGCGTGCGTTATCGCGCATGATGTCGCGAAATTGCAGGGCCTTGGCCACGGTGATGTCCAGCTCGTCGATATCGAACGGCTTGGCGATGTAGTCATAGGCGCCGTTGCGCATCGACTGCACGGCATTTTTCACCGTGCTGTAGGCGGTCATCACGATCACCGGCACCTGGGGGTAGCGCAGCTTGATCTCGGCAAGCAGCGCCGGCCCGTCCATGCCCGGCATGCGCCAGTCGCTGATGACCAGGTCGATGTCCTCGTCCCCCAGCACCTTGAGGGCATGCAGGCCATTGCCCGCGCTGAACACCTGGATGCCGTTCTGGCTCAGGGCGGACGACAACAGCTCACACAGCTTGGGCTCGTCATCCACCACTAATACGTTATGCGTCATGCCCATCCTCATCTTCGCCGTCGTCTTCGCCGTTAGCGGGAATGTACAGGCTGAACGTGGCGCCGGCATCTTTCTCGCTGGCGCATTCGATGCTGCCGTCATGACTTTCCATGATCGAATAGACTTTGGCCAGGCCCAGCCCGGTGCCAGACGCCTTGGTGGTGACGAATGGCGTGAAGATGCGCTCGACCATATCCGCGGCAATGCCCTGGCCGGTGTCGGCGATGCTGATCACTGTGTTGTCGCCGACGCTGCGAATCCCCAGGGTCAAGCGCCCGCCTTCGGGCATCGCGTCAATGGCATTGAGGATCAGGTTGAGGCAGGCCTGCTTGAGCTGCTTGGCATCCGCATAGATCGTGGCGTCAGGCGCCTGGTCGTCTATCTGTGCGTCGATGTTGTGGCTGCTCAGCTCCGGGCTGCAGAAACCGAGGATCTCTTCCACCAAGGCGCGGGCCGGCTGCAACACGCGGATCGGCGGGTTGGGCTTGGCAAAGTCGAGGAACTCGGTGATCAGGTCGTTGATGCGGCTGACCTCGCTGATCACATATTCCAGATGGCGCTTGTCGGTGTCCGCCAGGTCAGCACGCCGGTGCAGCAGTTGGGTGGCGGTCTTGATGATGCCCAGCGGGTTGCGGATTTCGTGGGCCAGGCCCATGGCGACTTCACCCAGGGCATGCAGGCGATCACGTCGACGCAGTTGGGCCTCGAGGTGATGCAATTCACCCAGGCGCTCGGTCATGTGGTTAAAGGTGCTGCTCAATTGCGCCAGTTCGTCGCCACCGCTGACCACCACACGGTGGGCGTAACTGCCAGAAATCACTGCATCCACGCCCTGGGACAAGTCCCGCAGCGGCTTGGTCAGCCGCCGCGACACCAGCAACCCGGCCGCCAGCGACAGGGCCGAGCTGAGCAGGAAGATCAGCACGAACAGGTTGCTCTGGTTCACCAGCCCCACCAGGCTGGTGTGACGCAGCAGACCACTGAAGATCACCCCTTGCAGCTCGCCGGCATCGTTGAAGATCGGCCAATACAAACCGCTGTACTGGTTGGTGAATTGCTCGCTGGGCTGCTTGGTACTGCGCAGTGCAGCCTCGACGTTTTTCGGGATGCGCGAGGGGTGATTCTCGAAGCGCTGGGTGGAAAATATTTCGGAAAAACCTGCCGGGTTGGCGAGGTAAAGACGCAGGTCGAGGGAGTGCACATCGGCCACGCTGGTCAGGAAACTGCTATCGAGGTAGGTAGCCACCAGCAGCAGGTAGTCAACGCCGTCACGGCTGGTTTCGAAGGTCGACACCACCAGGCCGGTGCTCACCCCGCCGACTTGCACGGTCTGCAGCACCGCATTGCTGGTCAGGCTGATCTGCCTGACGATGTCATCGGCGGCCGTGCTGAACACCACTTTATGGTCACTGGTGCGAATCAGCGCCACCACGTCGATATCGGTGGCATCGGCTATATCGGCGGTGAGCCGGTCATGCTTGGCGGCTTGTTTGGACGACGGCGGGCTGGTGTAACGCAGGAACAGCTTGGCCATGCGCGCGTTGTCATGAAGGATGTCGCCGATCTCGTCCTTGACGATCTTGGTCGACTCTTGCAGCCAGATGCGTACGTTGCTGTCGAAAATCTGCGACAGCGTGGTGGCGGCCAGCTCGGCCGCGATCATGGTCGGAATAACGCTGACCAGCCAGAACGCCAGCACCAGCTTGCGCTGGACGCTCCAACGCGAAATGGCAAAGGGGCGGGCTTTCTGGCGGGTCTTGGTGATCATCAGGTTTCGCTTATCGCAGCAGCCATGGCAGGGTCGGAACGATCCGGTCGAATAAACAGTTTTACAAGCTTGAGCAGGCCGTTGACCAGCCGGTTGCGGTGACGGAAGAACAGGCTGTTGCCCTGGAACTCGCACCCCAGGCGCAGTTTACTGGCATACCCGGCCTGGCCGCACTCGTACACCGGTATATCATGCTCAATACAGTAGTCGACATTGGTCAACCAACTGCGAAAGTACAGGTTGTATTCACGACTGAATTCGATGTCGTGGCCAAAGAACTTGTCCACCAGCCGATGCTCGTCCAGCAGAATCAGGTTGAACGCCACCAAGTGTTCGCCCACCCAGTAAAGAGCACAGATCGCCCGCTCGTGAAGTTGTTCGAGCACTTGCGTGAAGTAACCGGCGGGCAAGCGTTCGAACTGCAAGTCCGCGCGCGCAAGCGTCGCTTCATACAGGCGCATGACCTCGGGCAGCACATCATCGATATTGTGACGCCACTCGACCCGCGGCCCCGGTGCGCGCAGTTTGCGGCGCAGGTCCTTGCGAGTGGATTTGCCCAACGAACCCAGGTAAGCGTCTACCGAACCGTAGGGCAGCGGTAACACACCCGTAGGCAAGCTCGGCATGTTTTGAAAACCTGCGGCCCGGCAGCTTTCAGCCCAATGCGGGTCGTTGGTCGGCGCGTCCTTGACCGCCACCAGCCCGATACCGAATTGATCGGCGTCGGCACGCGCAGCCGCCAGCAACTGTTGCAGCAACAACGGGCGCCGGGCCTCGGGCACATCGCTTGCGACACCCGCATCACAACGTTCAGCCACGGGCGAACCGATGGCGTATAACGCCAGTTGCAAAACACCCGGCCACAGCCGCTCCAGGCACTCGGTCAAGCGCTTGCCGGCCCCCGACACTGTGGTGTCGAGGCGATAATGGGTGATGAACGCGGCAGCCACAGCCACCAGCGTCTGATCGTCGTAGACCGCCAGGTAACGCCACTGAAAGTGATCGATCGCGGCATTTTCCACGGCCAGGTAATAGTCCCAATCCTCCAGGGCACCGGGAAAACAGTCGTTCCAGGCATCGCGCTGGATGGCGCGGATGGTCGGGAAGGCTTGGGTAGTTAGCACAGTTTTTCCTTATCAACACCGCTCTACTGTAGGAGCGAGCTTGCTCGCGAAAACCGAACAGACACCGCGTTCAAACTGGCAGTACGCGTTATCGTTAACGACCTTCGCGAGCAAGCTCGCTCCTACAAGTAACTAATCAGGCCACACGATTGAGTTGCACCGCGTGCTGCCCGATAAACTCGGCACTCAACTCGATCACCCGCCGGTATTGCAGGTCGACGGTGATCATGTGGTAGCAGTTATCCAGCAGGATCTTGGTCACCGGGCCGCCAAGGTGGCGCTCCACGTAGTCGGCGTTCCAGCGGCTGGTGATGTCATCCTCGATGGAGTGCAGCACCAGCGCCGGCACCTTGAGCTGGGGCATGCGTTTCTTGACCACAGCGTTCATACGGTGCAACTCGCGCACGGTGATGCCTTCCATGGTCAGCAACCCTGCCTCGCTGCTCTCACCTTCCTTCATCTGCCGCTCGACGATGGCCCGCAGGCGCTCGTTTTTGATGCCATAGGGCGGCTTTTCCTCAAAGCGACAGATGTGCACGCCGAACGGAATCTTCATCAGCAACGGCGTGAGGAACGCCAGCTTGTTAATGCTCCAGCCGTCGTACTTCAAGGTGGTGGAATACATCAGCAGCCCGGCGACTTGCCCTGGGTGTTCCGATGCGACGTACATCGACATCACCGCGCCCATGGACAAGCCGCCGACAAACACCTGCTCGTGGCGTTGCCTGACCTGTACGAAGGTCTTGCGCACCCCTTCGTACCAGTCCAGCCAACCGGTGGCTTGCAGGTCGCTGTTGTCGCCGCAGTGCCCGGCCAACGTCGGCACGTATACCGTGCAGTTACCCGCCTTGGCCAGGCCCTTGGCGACCTGGCGCAATTCCGTCGGGGTGCCGGTCAGGCCGTGGATCAACAGGATCCCGACCGGACCGTCACCGAGAACGAAACCGGCATCGCCTTCCCCGAGGTCAATACCGTGCGCGCTCACCGCTGGGTCGCTCGCACCAGCAGTTGCTCGAGCAGCTTGAGGCCCAGGTCGATTTCCGGGTAGCTGATTTCCAGGGACGGGGCCAGGGTGATTACGTTCTTGTAGTAACCGCCTACGTCGAGGATCAACCCGAGTTTCTGGCCGTCTACGACCATGTCGCCTTTCATGCCTTCTTCGACCATGTAGTCCAGGGTCGCCTTGTCCGGAGTGAAGCCGTCCGGCCCGCAGATTTCGCAGCGCAGCGCCAGGCCCAGGCCATCGACGTCGCCGATGATCGGGAAGCGTTTCTGCAGGTCTTGCAAGCCTTCCAGGAAGTATTTGCCCTTGGCCATGACCATGGCGCCGTAGTCGACTTCGCTGGTCATCTTGAACATCTCCAGGCCCACCGCCGTACCCAACGGGTTGGAGGCGAAGGTGGAGTGGGTTGAACCTGGCGGGAAGATCTTCGGGTTGATCAACTCTTCACGGGCCCAGATGCCGCCCAGTGGATTGAGGCCATTGGTCAATGCCTTACCGAACACGATCACGTCCGGTTGTACGTCGAAGTGTTCGATCGACCACAGCTTGCCGGTGCGATAGAAGCCCATCTGGATTTCGTCGGACACCATCAGGATGCCATGCTGGTCCAGCACGTGCTTGAGTTCGCGGTAGAAGTTCATCGGCGGAATCACGTAGCCGCCGGTGCCCTGGATCGGCTCGACGTAGAACGCAGCGTATTCGCTCTGGCCGACTTTCGGGTCCCACACGCCGTTGTATTCGGTCTCGAACAGACGGGCGAATTGCTGCACACAGTGGCTGCCGTACTCTTCCTTGGTCATGCCTTTCGGGCCACGGAAGTGATAAGGGAATGGGATGAATTGCGCACGCTCGCCGAAGTGGCCGTAGCGACGACGGTAGCGGTAGCTGGAGGTGATCGACGACGCACCGAGGGTACGCCCGTGGTAGCCGCCTTCGAAGGCGAACATCAGGCTCTTGCCGTTGGTGGCGTTACGTACCACTTTCAGGGAGTCTTCGATGGACTGCGAACCGCCGACGTTGAAGTGCACACGACCGTCGAGGCCGAACTTGTTCTTGGCGTCGACCGCGATCATTTCCGACAGCTCGATCTTGCCTTTGTGCAGGTACTGGCTGGCGATTTGCGGCAGGGTGTCGATCTGCTTTTTCAGCGCATTATTCAAGCGCGGGTTGGCGTAGCCGAAGTTGACCGCCGAGTACCACATTTGCAGGTCGAGGTAGGCCTGGTCTTCGGTGTCCCACACATAGGAGCCTTCGCAGCGGCTGAAAATGCGCGGCGGCTCGATGTAGTGAACGGTGTCGCCGTAGGAGCAGTACTTGGCTTCTTTATCCAGCAGAACCTGGTCTTCGGCGGTAGCGATACGGATGTCAGACATGATGGAAGAGTTCCTGATTGTCAGCAGAGGTATTGAAGGTGGTGGCGTTGGCGGCGATGCCTTGTGGCAGCTTGGCCAGCAATGCAGGCACTTCGGCGAAGGTCTCGAAGCGCGCGTGAGGAATCTGGTTGGCGACGCAATAATCGGCGAGGCTGCCTTTGGCGAACACGAAGTCGGCGGTGGAGGCCACGCACATGTCCGACTTGCCGTCGCCGATCACCAGCACGCGCCTGTTGCGCGGGGTGGATTTGCACTTGCAGTTGCCTGACGCGGCGCGGCAGGCATCGCTGGCATAGGGGAAGTCGATGCGCCAGCTGTTGTGGTCGACCTGGCGCAGGCGGTTGGCCAGGATCGGCAGCAGGGTCACGTAGTGGCGCGACAGGATGCGGGCGATGCCCTGCTCAATGCCGTCGCTGACTACTTCGATAGACGCACCCAAGTCCATGACGTGATCGACGAAATCCGGAAAGTCCGGATCGATCTCGACGCTGTCGAAATATGCCAACAGCTCGGCCGGGCTCGCCTTGATCAGTGCCAGTTGGCGGCTCAGGCATTCGCGTGAACCGATGTGCCCATCCAGCCATTGCTGTTCGATGGTTTCCCACTCGGGGCCGGCGAAGCGTTGGAGGACGTTGTCGATGACATCCGTGGGGGTAATGGTCCCGTCGAAGTCACACACGATATGCCAGTGGATCATCTGCCTTTCCTTTAGGTAAAGGGCCTTGGAGAGTGCGCTGTATGCGCTTGCCAAGGGATAGAGCAGGGACTGTGCCAACTGGCCAAAGCCCAGCGGGGCTGGGGGCTTTGCAGGATTTTCAGAGGACAATGTGTCTTGGGGGCTACAATTTTTGTAGCTTGCTACAAACAAGATGAGTGCTTGCGCAGAGGCGAGGGTTTGCGCGTTCATGCGCGCCTGTCCACCTTAGGAAAACGCACCATGTCCAAGCTCACATCTGCTGTATTCACCGGTCTACTTGGGCTGTGCAGCGCTTCGAGTACCGCGTGGGCGGACGGCATCAGCGGCGACGTGGGCGCGGGCCTGAGCTATCAGCCCCATGACCCCAGCGGCAGCCGCTACGAAACCCGGCCCGTGCCCTACCTGGATCTGGACTGGGGAGACGTCAGCCTGAGTACCGATGACGGCCTGACCTGGAGCGCGCTGAACAGCCACGGCCTCACAGCCGGCCCCTATATCAACTACCTGGCGGGGCGTACTTCCAACGGCGAGTTACAGGGTTTGCGCAACGTGTCGGACATGGCCGAGGTCGGCGGTTTTATCCAATACGCCCCGGCCAATTTCTGGCGCGTCTACGCGCAACTGGGCCAGGCCGTGGGCGGCGGGCATTCCCAGAGCGGTGCCCTGGGTAAAATTGGCGGTGAACTGGGCTACCCGCTGGGTGGCGGGATCATCGGCAGCAGTGGCCTGGTTGCGCATTTTGCCGATGCGCGCCAGGCCAATACGTTCTTCGGCGTCGACAGCAACGAAGCCGCCGCTACCGGCTTTCGGCCCTACAACGCCAGCGGCGGTTTCCAGAACGTGACACTGAGCCAAAGCTTCGCTTTCCCCCTGGCGCCCCATTGGTCCCTGCTGACCAGCGCCAGCTGGGTACACCTGGTGGGTTCGGCGGCCAAGAGCAGCATCGTCAAGCAGGCTGGCGACGTGAATCAGGGCCAGGTGCAGACGGCGATCAGCTACACCTTCGATTAAAGCCAGAGCAAAAAGCAGGTATAGATCAGCCCGATGTAAGAAAATCAAAATGTGGGAGGGGGCTTGCTCCCGATAGCGGTGGGTCAGTCAATTAATCAGTTGACTGACACCCTGTCATCGGGGGCAAGCCCCCTCCCACATTTTGAACTGAGTCCGACATACCAGCTCACTCAGCTTTCCTCCCCCTCCGCCAACAACACAATCCCCGCCACAATCACCACCACACCCACCCAATGCAACAGGCTGATGTGCTCCCCCAGCCCCAACCACGAGCCGAGCAACACTGCCACGAATACCAGCGAACTCAGCGGAAACGCCAAGGACAAACTGCTGCGCCGCAGGATCAGCATCCACACAAAAAACGCGCCGAGATAACTGGCAATCGCCGCCAGGATCCCCGGATTGCGCGCCACGTCAGCCAGCCATTGCCAGGTGAAGTCCATCTGGCCCAATTGATCACCGGCCACCTTGGTAAATAATTGACCGGCGCTTTCGGTCGCGATCAACAGCGCCCATAGCATCAGGGTGCCCAGACGCCCATGTAACCAACCGGTGTCGACTGTTTGCGTCGTCATGCCTGGCTCCCCGCAATCGCTACCAACATTACGCCCAAGGTAATCACCAGCGTGCCCACCCAACGACGGGGGCTGACGGTTTCCTTGAGCACCACCCTGCCCGCCAGTACCACCAGGCAATACGCCAATGCCGCCAATGGAAACAACAGGCTCAATGGCGCACGGGACAAGGCCTCGAGCCAGACAAAAAACTCGATGACATAAGCCCCGACGCCGGCCCAAAGCAGCGGCGCATTGAACACCTGGCCCCAGAATGCGCGCAGCCGAAAGCCGCCATCGAGTTGCGGCAAACGGTCCACGCCCAGTTTGAAACACAATTGACCAATCACATCGAGGACGATGGAAAAGGCCAGCAACAGCACCACGGTCAGGGTCATGGGAACAGCTCCTCAAACAGGTCGATCAAAGCTTCATTGGTCGCGGCATTGCGCTGCAGATCCTGCGCACTCCAGCGCTCCGGTGGGGGCTGGTCGGACTTGGCTTCCCAGCGCTTGAACGCGTTGCTGAACGCCGGCACAGCGAACTCACCGCACACGTCGATACCAATGATGCGTTTATGCGCCGCCAACGCCCGCAGGGCCTGGAGCAAGTGGGTCAGGCGCATGCCGCCCTGGTCCCAGTTGGTGGCAGCGTCTTCACTGGCCAGCACATCTTTGTCGATGGTGATCCAGACCGCTTCGGTGGGCAGGCTGGCGATCATCTGGTCGAGGAACGCTGCCCAATCCAGGTCCGCCAGGTTGCGCCAGTGCAGGTGGTTTTCCTGTTGCTGGTGGCCGGCACCGTCGCCGACCCGGCCCCAGACTTTCGACGGCGGGTGCTGCCAGGGAAACAACTGCAAGTGCCCGCGCTTGAGGGCGCCGAGGTTGCCGCCGCGCAGTTGCGGATTGTGCAGGTCATCACTGCACGGGCCGAGGGTAACGATGCGTTTGATCGCAGGCATCTTCAGCGCACGGTTGACCCACGAACCACAGTGGCGCTTGGGCGCAAAGCGCACCCAGTCGGGGTGGTTGTCAAAGTGGATCAGGCTGATGGGTTCTTTCAGGTCGGCCAAAAAGGCCGGCGTGAGATGGTGATAGTCGCCGGAGCCGACAAACAGGATCTCCGGACGCGCATCCCGGGGCCTTGGCCGTTGGGCCAGGCGTGCGACAAAGCGCTTCCAGGTTTTTTCGGTGGCCCACAAACGCAGTTTCGGGCCCAGGTCCAGCAGATCAAGGCGCGTGGCCCGGCCGCTGGCCAACCGCCGGGCGATGGGGGCCTGGCCGGTGAGGCTGTGGTCGAGGTCAAGGATATTCAAGGTAATGTTTCACCCCTAATGGCAGCGCCCAACCGCAGGCCGGCTGGGCTTTAAGGGGTTAATGCAAGGGCCGGGCCAGGGCTATGAGACCTGCACAGATCAAAATGTGGGAAGGGGCAAGCCCCCTCCCACATTTTGATCTGTGCTCGGCTTTGGCTTTAGTTTTTGGCTTCTTCGATGATCTGGCGAATCGCACCAACGAAGGCTTCGGCTGGCTGCCCGCCGCTGACGGCATATTGGTCGTTGAACACAATGGTCGGCACCGAGGTCACCCCACGGGAGACCCACAGTTGCTCCTGTTCGCGAACTTCGGCGGCATATTCATCAGAGGCAAGAATCTCAGCGGCGCGCTTGAGGTCCAGGCCGACGCTTTCGGCAATGAGTGCCAGGGTTGCGTGGTCTGAAGGGTCGCGGCCATCTGTGAAATAAGCCTTGAACAGCGCTTCCTTGAGGTTGTATTGCAAGCCCTCCAGCCCGGCCCAATGCAGCAGGCGGTGCGCGTCGAAGGTGTTGTAGATGCGGCTCTGGCCATCGGTACGGAAAGCAAAGCCCAACGCCGCGCCCATGTCACGGATACGCTCGCGGTTGGCCTGGGATTGTTCAGGCGTGGAGCCGTATTTCTCAGTGATGTGTTCGACGATGTTTTGACCGATGGCGGGCATGTCCGGGTTCAGTTCGAACGGCTGGAAATGAATCTCGGCCTGCACCTCGCTGCCCAACTGGTCAAGGGCTTCGGTCAGGCCACGCAAGCCGATGATGCACCAGGGGCAGGACACGTCACTGACGAAATCGATTTTCAGGGGAGTACTCATGGTAGGCAACCTCGCTGGCATTAATGCGCCGCAAAAGCCACACGATACACCACCTTCACAGCAGCTTCGAAGGCTCGCCCTGGCCAATCTGCGCCCAGTGCGCGGCATCTTCGCGATGGGCTTGCAGGTAAGGCAGCACCGCCGCCAGTAACGGTGCCTTGAATGCCTCCTGAAAACGGTGGGCCAAGCCGGGAATCAATTTCAACTGGCTGCCCCGGATATGCGCGGCCAGATGAACGCCATGCATCACCGGCAACAACGGGTCAGCGGTGCCATGGACGACCAGGGTCGGCACCCTCAATTGGTTGAGCAACGGCACACGGCTGGGCTCGGCGAGGATCGCCATGATCTGGCGCTTGACGCCCTCGGGGTTGAAGGCCCGGTCGTAGGACAGCGCCGCCTGCTGCAACAGTGCTTGGCGATCATCCTGCACCTGCGGGCTGCCGAGGGCAGCGAGCAAATCCGCCTGTTGTTCCAGCGCCACCTCACGATTGGGCGCACTGCGCCGTGACAGCAATTGCACCAACGCCGCGTTCGGCGCCGGCAGGCCCTCGGCACCGGAACTGGTCATGATCAGCGTGAGGCTTTCCACCCGCTGCGGCGCCATGGCTGCCAGATGCTGGGCGATCATGCCGCCCATGCTCGCGCCCAGTACATGGAATTGGCGAACCTGCAACGCATCCATCAAGCCCAGGGCATCGTCGGCCATATCCGTCAGCGTGTAGGGCGCCGCCACCGGCAGGCCAAGCTTGTAGCGCAACACTTCGAAGGTCAGGTTGGCGCTGGCCGGGGCCTGGCGCCAAGTGGACAGGCCCACGTCACGATTGTCATAGCGGATAACCCGAAACCCCTGTTCGCACAGGGCCACGACCACTTCATCCGGCCAGTGGATCAACTGCCCGCCCAGCCCCATCACCAGCAGCAAGGCCGGGTCGGAGGCACGGCCGATGCTCTGGTAGGCGATGCTCACCTTTTCCAGGTCGACCGTTTGGGTCGGGACGTTGACATCACATCGAGACGCCGCATAAGACGGCAGGCCGAACAACAGAGCGGCCAGTAAACACAACACGCGCATGAAAAACACCGAAACGCAGAACCCCAGTAGAGCGCGAGTCTGATGAAGTTTGTTCGAGCGCGCTGCCACAGTTGCATGACAGTTTAATGAAGATCGCTCAACGGTCGTGTCGATAGCTATATGCCGCCGGCCGCCCGCGATGCCGCCCTTTAATGGGGGCATTGAAACCATAGAGCGATCCAGCACCATGACCGACCCCACATTCGCCCCGCAGGCGCGACCGCTGCTGCAGCGCAACATCGACGAAACCCTGCTGTGGGATGCCACACAACGTTGGCAGGATTGCCACCGCGAGATGCTCGCGCTGATGGCGGGTATCCCGAGCGTGCGCAACTCCATCAATCGATTGCTCAGGGACCAGCTGCAACTGGACGGTGAGCAGGTGGTACTGGAGTTTGCCGCCACAGAGCAGCGTGGCCGCAGCCGTATCTCCTTGACCGAAGCCTGCCTGTACATGCAGCAACACCCAGGCATGGATACCGCCCAGGCGCCCCAGGGCAAACTCCTTTATTTGCCGGCACAGCACACACTGGCACAGTACAGCGTCGCCCAATGGCTGGATGAATTGAAAGGCCTGGACCTGGAACAGGCCATCGATGACAACTGGCTGCGGTATTGGCGCACAGAGCGCGCACCCTATGCGCCGGTGACGTGCCTCAAGCGCGCATATGAACTGTACCGCACCCATTTCGAGGCCAGCGCTGAGCGATTGCTGGCCGAGGGCAAGATCAATGCCGAAGTCCTCGCACCGCTGTTCTCGCTGCTTCACCCGGTTGGGGCCGCAGCACCGGCCCTCTATGTCGAACAGGTGCTGCTCAAGCCCGCCGACAGCCGCGCCATTACTCTGCCCGGCGCCTGGGTACTGACCGTGGACAACGAGCAGCCGGTCAACCAACTGTTGTACCTGCCGACCCACGCACCGCTCTGGCACCCCTTCACCCAACGCACGGACATGGAACGCTGGTTGCTCGACCGGCAACAAGAATTGTTCTCCACCCGCGCAAGCGATCCCCTGGCGACTATTGAGTACAAGCTCAACACCAAGCCGCTCGAGGCGGGCATCAGCCTCTGGCTCACCCAACTGACCAAGGAGCAGTACCAGAGCGCGATCAGGCCCTTGGCCGACTTCACGATCGACAATGCCTTCCTGGCACGCCTGCATATCGACCAGCTCGATGCCCAGCGCCCTCCACCGTTTTGCGTGGCACCACCGCTACCAGAGTCGGATGCCAGCACACTTGCGCAGCAGGATTTCCCCCAATTCGGCCAGTTGCATAACGCGGTGGACGCCGGCCAGCGCATGGCCCTGGTGCTGCACCATCGCAACGCCCTCGAAAGCCTGTTTGCCGACGAAATGTCCAGCGGTCCAAACGGCCTCCGTTGGCAATCGTTCAAGCAACAACTGGACGCCTTGAAGGTGCAGCAACAGGCCGCAGAGCAAGCGGCTCGTGCCATGTTGAAACGGCGCCCGCTGGACCTCACTACGCTCAACAGCCAATACACCGCGCTGTACCAGGCACGCCTGCAGGGAATACGGATCGAAGCCCGGATTCAACGAAACCTTATACAGATCAGCGCTGAAGACCTGCAACAAATCGAAAGCGCCTTGGACACACCCGAACCGAACATCGTGGCATTGGCGCTCTCCATCACCCAGTCCGGCACCTCCAAAAATACTGAACTCAAAGGCCCGCTGGTCATCCTGCCGCCATCAGGCCCGCAGGCACCTACGCGCCGCGACGGCACGCATTTCATCTACTGGCCCGGCAGCGACGGCGCCTTGCAGCGCTTTGCCTCGAGGCAAGCCCTGGAAGAAGGCCTGTTCAGGATCCAGCCCGAGGATGAAGTGCTGGCCCTGCACTTCGTCACACTGGCCGAAGACCCGTTCGACTACAGCCTGCGTGCCCAGCAAAGCGCCTTTGAAGAGCAGGCCGCGCAGTTGCGCCAGACCTGGTCCGCCCCTGAGCACGCGGCACGGCTGACCGGCGAACTGGAAAACCTCTACGAACAGACCCTGCCGACCCTGTTGATACCCGATCACTCGGCCCGTGAAGCGGCGTTTCTACAACTGGTGGAGCAATACAACAGCCGCTGGCTGACGGAACAACTGCCGCCTTGGTTACTCAATCAACCCCCGCAAGACCAAGCGACGCTCAAGACGCTGCTCGACGCCTACATCCACGCCCTGAAGCACGCCCAGGCGCTGCTGGATCGCTCCCTGCTGCCCCGCGACGTGTTTGTGCGCCAGCAAATCGATGCGCGGCTGCGCAAGGATTTCGCCCTCGACAAAGGCTTCACCGTACAACTGGAGTTACCCGATTCGGTCACGCAAAAGCGCGACATCATTGCCGGTGCCGCGCCGGGTACGCCGGTAAAGACCATTGATATACCCAGCGCCAAGCGCAGCAAGATATCCCTGGAGGAACTGGCCCTGCGCAACATCGGCAGCGACATCAACCTGCGCCTGGGCTTCATGAGTACCGAGGTGACGGCCGACGAGCCCGCTGAACGGGCCACCCTCAAGGCTGGCGTCACCGCAGACTACCTGACGGGCATGGTGCCTGATCTCAACCTGGCCAAGCGCTATGAAGACCTGATCCTCGAGACATTCAGGGGCATCACGCGAGAGTCCGCACATCAGAAAAACTACCGCCGCGAATGCCTGATCGAGCCCTGGCGCTTGACGCTCAAGGCTCAGGGCCTGCTGGCGCGCATGCAAAACCACATCAACGCTGACGAACTGCGCCTGCTGAACATCGCGATTGATGCCGACACGCATGCGGCCTGGAATATCGACGCAAAACACATCAGGCTGCTGCCGGCAACCCTGAGTGCGGGCGGCAAGGACACCCAGGAACAAAGCCCGATCACACTGTCCGGCATCACTTTCATCGAGGAAAAGATCTCCGGCAAGACGTTGCTCTACCTGCCTGAGGCACCCGACCAGCGTTGCCTGCGCAGCTACGCCAGCGTCAACCAGGCGCGCATTGCCCTGTTTGAACTGTGCCGCCTCGACAGCATGGTGGAATATGTGGCGGGCCGTGCGATCAAGGGCAACGTGCGGGCACACATCGGGCGTATCGACCAGGCCACCGTCAAAGGCTACGACGCAATTATCCAGGCTGGCTTCCCTTGGCCCGCCACCACCTCGTTGGCCGCCCACCAGTTGAATGCCTATATGGGCCGGCTGATTGAAGCCCATCGCAATGACGCCCGTTCCAACGCAGACCTGGCCCATGAAAAATACGCACTCAAAAGTGGCCAGTTATTCAATGGCATCAAGATAGCCCTGAATTTCGTGCCCTTTATCGGCACCGCCCTGTCCCTCGCCGACGCGACCACCAGCCTGTATCAAGCGGTAGCGGCCTTCCAGCGTGGCGAAACCGCCCACGGCATCGATCAATTGGCCTCGGTATTCGACTGCCTGGTGTATGCCGCCCTGGATGCCCTGACCCTTGCCGCCGCGCCCGGCACACGGGCCAGCAAGGCCAGCCAGTTAGCCCGCGCTCGCCAACTGCAGCCCGCCGCCCGCGCAAGCTTCTGGCGCTCGTTGAAATCGCGCCAGGGCACCACCACCCGCCAGCGCTTCGCCGGCTATGAACACCCTGAGCCCCTTGAGCCTGGCTCACTGAAACCGGTGCACAGCGGGCCCTACCGGCACACCCTGCGCCACACTTCCGGCGAACATTTTATTCTCAGTGAAGGGCGGCATTTTAAAGTCAGGTACGACGCCACCACCCGCGAAATGCGCCTGGTCGCCAGCGGCAAGTACTATTCACCGATCATTGCTCTGGACCACGCCCTGCACTGGGACACGTACTCGGTATTGCACGGCGGACACCTCACCGGCTACTCAGGCGGTAGCCGTCGCCCTGGGCGCGGGTCACGTCGCCCGGGCGCCAGCGTACCCGCTGCGGTGGAACGCCAGACACCCGCGGCGGTTTCACAAGTCAACCAGCAACGCCGGGCGACGCTGCTGGAAATAGGCAGGCTCAGCGATGAATTCGACGCGCAGATATTGGTGTCCCAACGCGAGTTGACCGCCTTCGAACAGCAATTTGCCCTCCCCGTCACGCCAGCAGACACCGCCCAACGGCTCAAAACCACCAAAACGCTGGACGCGTTGATGGCCAGGGACATCGAAAGCGCCAAGCAGGTGTACACGGCCACTCAGAGAGCCGCCGGTTTCGACGGCCACACCTTGCGCCAGGACATCACCTTTAACCAAAGCCGCACTGCCCTGGTGGTGGGCGACCGCCTGATGCGCCAGGGTATCAATGCCAATCGGCGGCTGCTCGGCCTGCAGGATCAAATCGTCGATCTCTCCCAACGCAGGCAGAAAATGCGCAGTTACGGTCCTGAAGACCTCGCCGCGCAAGACGCGCTCAAACGCATTCGGATTGAATGGATCGATGACATGAACAGCATGGGCGACCTTCTCAGGGAGCTGGATACCTGGCTGCCACGCATCACCGTGCCGTCCATGAAAGCCAAGGTCGTCCCAAATGTCACCAAGCTGCAGACTACCTATACCGAGCGCGCCCAGTTGCTGCTTAAAACCGGGCATCTGCTGCAATGCCTGCATGGTCAGCGCCAGCCCTCAAACATCAGCTGGGCCTATCAGGAAGTGGTGCTGCAAGACGCCATGCAGCGACTTGATCGCACCCTGGTCACCCACCTGCAACTGCCCACTGCCAGCCTCAGCAAGGCTCAGCGCAACCAAATGCTGCACAACATCATCGATGTGTACGGGCAGTTCCATCGCGACCTGAGCACCTGGCATCTCGTGTCGCCGAGCCACTTTGACCCGCTCTATGTGCAGCCTCTGCTGGATCACCTGTCACAACTGATGGATACCGCCCGACGCGGGATCAAACAGGCCCATACCCGACCGCAGACGAGCGCCGGCAGAGTGCCTTTCGAGACCGAGGATGGGCAACTGTTGATGGGCACGGAGCAACCTGCGCGCCAACAATCGCCGAGGCAGTTCATCGTCACGAACGAGGCGGGAAAAACCGTCGAGGTCTGGGACCAGGTCTCCGACAGCCAACGCTACCGCCTCAATACCACCTTGAGCCAGCCGGCAGCAGCGGCGCCTGCCGTGCCTGGCAACCTCACCGAGGTCGTCAGCGAGGCCGGCGCTCGCCTCGCTGCGGTGGATGCCTTTGAACACAAGGTGCGCGCTTACAAAAACCTGGAACCGATCAATCTTGAGCATCTGCTCGTCAGTGAAGCCCAGGCATTGGAATCACGAGCGAGCCAGGTGCAACGCCTGGATGCCAACCATCCGCTGATTGCCCAACTGCGCAGCCGCGCCGCTCCCCTCAAGGCGGCCGGGCAGGCCTTGCGGATTGAACGTACGCTGGCCAGCAAGACCCCCACCGAGGGCTATCTGGACTACCTGATGGACCAGAACCGCGTTGAAATTCGCAAGCTCGGAGCTCGTCGCGAGCTCAAACTCAAGCGCCCCGATGGCACCACCGATCACTTGCAGGAGTACGCCGTGCATGACCGCCAGCAAACAGCGGACAAGCCCCTTTGGTATGCGCATTTTCATTACCTGAGCGCCGACTCAGGGTTCGAGTCCTTTACCAAGGCCCACTTGAAGATCGCCGACCAGCGCCTGCAAGGCCTGCATTGGCAGATCGCTGCCGAAGGGCGCGGGGTGACGTTTGCCGACCTGAAAATCTGGCGGGGCAACATTGATAAACCGATCGCCAACAAACATTTCAGCGCAGTCCAATAGCCGCAGGGTAGACGGCGTACAAACATGAACAGAACTCAATGGGTTAACATTGATCACAAATTCTGCTCATGGAGGCCATCGTGCTGGAAATCCGTCATCTCAAGACCCTGCACGCCTTGCGCGAAGCCGACAGCCTGGTGGAAGCCGCCGAACGCCTGCACTTGACCCAGTCCGCCCTGTCCCACCAATTCAAGGAACTGGAAGAGCGCCTGGGCATGCCCCTGTTCGTGCGCAAGACCAAGCCGCTGCGCTTTACCAGCGCCGGCCTGCGCCTGCTGCAACTGGCCGATGCCACCCTGCCGTTGCTGCGCGGCGCCGAGCGTGATATCGCGCGTTTGGCCGGCGGCACCGCCGGGCGACTGCACATGGCTATCGAATGCCACAGCTGCTTCCAATGGCTGATGCCGACCATCGACCAGTTCCGCGATGCCTGGCCGGAAGTCGAGTTGGACCTGGCCTCCGGCTTTGCCTTCGCCCCACTGCCCGCCCTGGCCCGCGGCGACCTGGACCTGGTGGTGACCTCCGATCCGCTGGAATTGGCCGGTATCACCTACGTGCCGCTGTTCACCTATGAAGCCATGCTGGCCGTGGCCAACCAGCATCCGCTGGCGAACAAACCCTACATCGTGCCCGAAGACCTGCTCACCGAAACCCTGATCACCTACCCGGTGGAGCGCGACCGCCTGGATATCTTCACGCGCTTCCTGGAACCCGCCGACGTCGAGCCGGCCCAGGTGCGCACCTCGGAACTCACGGTGATGATGATGCAACTGGTGGCCAGCGGCCGCGGCGTGTGCGGCATGCCCCATTGGGCCCTGCATGAATACAGCTCACGCGGCTACGTGAAGGCCAAGCGCCTGGGCGAAAAAGGCTTGTTTGCAACGCTGTATGCCGGGATCCGCGCGGACATGCTCGATGCGCCGTATATGCGCGACTTCCTGCTGACGGCCAAGGACACTTCGTTCTCCACGTTGGATGGGGTCAGTGCGGTGCGTTAAGCAAGTGCTTGCCCCCATGACGGGCTCACGGCGCCCCGCTATCCAAATGTGGGAGGGGGCTGCCCCCGATGGCCATAGGTCTCTACACAACGTTTCAACGGTAACCACGATGCGCAGCGAGCCGCTCTTGATCTTGATCTGCTTTTGATCTCAGGCGCCCCGTTAAACCACGCTGGCGGATTACGGGCACACCGAGCCTGGGCGAGGTGCCGAGTGGTGGGGCAAGAGCCTTTTGCTTACTTTTGGGCTTTTTTTCAAAAGTGAGCCGCTGTAAGAGCGGAACCAATAGCAGCCTTTACCGCAGGAATGGATATGTACTCGGTCTGATTCAGCATCCTGGTCGGCTATCAGACCGCCATCGAGAGCAAGCCCCCACATTTGGATAGAGGTGCATCACATGCAACCCGCCCCCATGTCGACCCAATTGTTCGCTTCAGGCCAGCGCAGTCAGTGAAGCGCGATAAAACGGCAGGATCTGCTCACGGCTCAACGGCGCCAGCTGCAAGCCGCCGTCGCCGGCCGGGTCGATCCAGCGCACTTCTTCGATCTCCGCGGCGGGGGTCACTGCCACGTCGATCCGCAGCTGGAACATCTCGGCCTCTACGGTATACCCAGGCTCGTTGGCGGCAGGTCCCGAGAATGTACCGATGTATACCGCTTCACTTGGGTCGATATGCAAGTCCAGTTCTTCGCGCAGCTCACGCACCAGGGCTTGCACCGGCAGCTCGCCCGCATCGATCTTGCCGCCAGGTTGCATGAAGGCTTGGGTGCCGCGTTTACGCACCAGCAGGGTTTTACCGTCGCTGCCGATCAGGATGGCTGCGGCAATGCGGATAGTCTTGGACATGAAACACCCCAGGTTCTGAAAGTCGCCAAGGATCCCATGGGCATGCTGCCCACACAACCTTGTGCCCGGGTATGGCCGACATACATGCACCGCCGGCCCCACCGCCGGCCACCCTAGACTCGCATACTCCTATAGCGCCAGGCGTGCCGCACCGATGGCGCGCCGCGCCCCTTTTGACGAGTTTGCCCATGCCTATTTCATTGCCGCCTCCCCTGGAACCTTCAGCTGACGACCCTCAGGCTTCCCGCGCACCTGCAGCGACCGCACAGCCAGTGACGCTGCCCGTGGTACCGCCGCCTTCGCTGTCCACAGACGCACAGCAGGCCCACCTCATCCGCACCCTCGACACGCTCAATACCCAGACCCAGCAACTGTTGCAGCAACAACCCAGTGTGGGCGGTGTGTACCAGCAGACATTGGCCGAGATATTCCCCGAGCTGCATCGGCCCATTGATCCCAACCGGATCTTTTACAGTCGCTACCGAGATAAGGCCGGACAAAAACAATTGCTGTCCTGCGAGCCTCTCGGCACGTTGCTGAACAGGTTGCGTGCACCTGACGCAGAGACCTACCTGAACGCGCAAACCGGCGCTTTCTACCGCGAACCCGACACACTGGACGAAGACCTACGCCTGCGCCCCACAACAGAGACAGCCACCCTGCCCGGCCGGCTGGAAGTCGCCATCACCTTGAGCCTGAATACATTCTGGGGCAGTGACCAGCCGCCCCAAGCCAACCCGCAAGCGCAACTGGTCGATTTGCGCCGGCGGGTGCTGGCCCACCAACTGGCCTTGCGCGTGCTTGACGGCACGTTGTCGGCCAGCGCACAGGCGCTGGCGGAAACGGTGCTCAAGCACCCCAGTGACGCAGCGCGGAAACTGGCACTCCCTGTCGGCAACAGACCAGCGGTCTACCGGCTGGCGCTGGCGGACGGCAGTGAGTTCGCCGGCGCATTTATCCTCAGCCCAACCCAAGACACACCGCCGGCTGGCAGCGTTTTGTTGTACAGCGCGAGCGAGGAATACGAGGAGTTTGACAACCTGCAGCGCTTGAATGAAACCGTTGCAGCGCGAATCCAGGAAGACGGACCGACAGCACACCTGCTGGTTGCCAGCCTGCCCGCAGCTGCCCGCTTGCGCCTGAGCGGCCTGCCGGCAATGGCGACACAACCGGCGCGAATAAGCGCTGACGTGATTGCCGACAGCGTCCACGCTCTTCGTGTACGCCAACAGTATGCGGTCCGCCAGGCGATGCGCAGCGAGGTCTTGCCCCAGGCAGGCGAGCTCGACGTGGTTGCCGACCTGGCCCCGCAATTGGATGTGGCCAGCGCTTTTGCTGCACGCAACCTTCGCCTGCTAGACGCCGAACCCGCCTGGTTGAAAACCGCCAGCGCGCAGGATCAAGCGCGGTACCGGCAATTGAACAAGGCGTTGCTCGACAGTAACCTGGCGCTGTTCCCGCTGCTGGAAGCGATCTCGAGCCTGCAAGCGTTCTCCGACGCGCAGACCGACAAGGTGTTGAAACGACAAAAACCCATTTATGCCGACGTAGAGATCGATCCTTACAGAAGCCTGGTGCATCTGCGTGCGTCCGCAGAACTTGGGTCGAGGACGGCCGAGGTCCGCGGTTATCGCGATGCGGCCAGTGGCATTGTCTACGTCAGCGAAGACCCCAGGATCAACATCCCGCAGTACCTGCAAGGCAAGCAAATAGGGTGGGGCACCTGGCGCACCTCGACCCTCGTCGACCTGCGCACACTGGCCAGTTATGCCCGCCGTAATGTCGAGCCGTTCTCCGTGGCAAGCTTGCTCACGAGAATCAGCGCCAGCGCCGATATTGTCGACACCGCCGGCATGCATCGAGGCAAGCTCGGCGATGAAGATTTGCGCGCGCTCGCCCAAGGGGCCGACATTGGCCAGGGCTACGCCACCTACCTGCGCAACGCGTTCGCAGCGGATGGCGCGGGAAACACCTTTGCGGCAGCTTGGCAGGCGGCCTGCGAGGCGCAACTGCACAAGGATGCCCTGGAGAGTCGGCTCAACCCTGATGCCGACGCACTGTTTACCTTTCATACCCCCGGCAGTGGGCGCGACTGGATAAAGGCCGTTGCCGAACACCCCGACTCGAACACTCGCCCCCCGGTCAGCGGCCACCAGATAGAGGTCAACCTGCTGGTCATGGGCGGCGCACAGGCCAGGGGCCAGGGTGGGCAGGTGATCAATCGCGTGCTGGTGATTCATCGCAAGGGCACCAGGCCTGACGGCGTCAGTCTGCTGTATACGCCGGACGCCCCGGATGGCATGCCGTTGCGTGAACTGGCCAAGGGCCTGGCGGAGCTTGACACGCTCAAGGCCAGGGCTGAGTGGCGGGCCTATTTCAGGCCACGCATGGCGACCCGGGATGCCGAAGAGATCACGCGGATCTTCAACGATACCCGCGGTGTGCATCGGTATGCCTTGACGCCCATCAACGGGAATATCCACGCCTACCTGTACTCGGCGCAGCTGGGGTTTCAACTGGCCCACGCCGATTTCCGCTCACGCAGTAACGCTGAGGTCTCCCGTGAGTCAGCGGTGAATGCCTTTATGCTGGGCGCGGAGGTTGCCGACACCCTGCTCGGCCTGGTCCCCGGCAAAGCCACCTTGACGCTGCTGCGCCGCGGTATCCAACGCGGGTTGGGCCTGGCCAGGCAGTTGGGGCGGCGCATCCCGGGGCTGACGAAGACAATCGGCGCCGGCCACAAAACCCGCCTCACACTCACCGCGGCCGCCGTGCGCCCGCTGGAACCTGCCTGGGTCGATGTAGCACCTTATCGGTTACCGCAGCAGATCGAGCCGTTCTTCAATGTCGCCGGGTTTGCCCAGGCCAACCGCTACACGTTGTCGCGCCAGACCGGCAGCGCACCGTATTTTCTTGATAAGCACAATCACCAGCGGATCGCGATGCGCGATCAAGCGGGCCGCTATCACCTGTATCAATCCTATGTCGAGGAGGGCGCCCGCTATGTCAGCGATCCGGCAGGCACCCGGGTCAATTTCATGGTCGTGCCAGGGGACGCCAAGGGCTGGAAACCAAGGTTCGAACGTAATGCCCAGGGCGGCGGTTCCATCCTCGGCGCCCTGCGCCCGCTCAGCCCGGAACAGCAAGTGGATGCGGACCTGATCGCGGCCATGCAGCTCTACGCCACGGAAGCGGAAATGCGAGTTTTCGAAGAGGTCATCAGGCAAACCAGCGCCGCACAAAAACTCAACTTCATCACCCGCGCACGCCAGCAGCTCGGCGCCCAGGTGGATGAGGCTGAGTTTCGCCGCTGGTTGTCCAGACCCTACAGCTTGAGCACAGCCAATCAACAAAAGCTACGTACGTCCGTGCTGACGCTGCGCTTCGACCTGGCCGCATTCGAACACATTCATAAGTCGACCCGCAGCCTGACGCCGCCGTTGTCCGCCGCAGACAAGGATGAGCTGTTCAAGCAAGTCAAACGGCTGATCGGCAAGAACGACAATTTCGCCAAGGAGATCCGCACCTCGATCTCCATCATCGACCCTGATACCGAGGCACAATTCGTCGGCTACGCCATCACGCAAAAACATCAAAATGCGATGGAGCGGTTTGCGCGCAAATATGAGTTGTATACCTGGCAACAGGCTGCGCTGAATGAGTTCGCCAACGAACCGGCACGTCGCGCGCTGATCCTGGAGCTGGCCGCCGACACCAACATCCCCCTCGAACAGGCGGCGCATCAGTTCTTGTTGCGGCCCGATGTGAAGAAAACCCTGGATGACTTCATGAAGGACACCTTCAAGGCCAAACTTGCCCGGCTGCAGGTCAACTCCTATTCAGAAGACTTCAAAAAGTCCGGCATTCCCTATATCGCCATGTCACGGGGCAAACACGACGCAGACGCTGGCATCACCATGGTCGACAGCCGAACCGTCACGCAATTCGAACGGGAGCTGCCCAAATTCTCCACGCCCCTGGAATTTGAAGTCCCCCGCGTGCAGACCCACCGGACCCAACGACCGAGGCCGGCACCGACGACGGTCACAGAAGCCATCCCCGCCCGTGACCCGGACATTAATATCGTGAAGCTGGATGACCTGGCACACACCCAGAAAAAGCTCCTGCCCGACAGCGCCATGGCCAAGCTTGAGCAGATCACCCAGGACATCCAGGCCGGGCGCCTTAGCCGCAAGCGGATCAACAACTACACCTATGTAGATCTACCCCAGGTACAGGCCGGCTCGGGGCGTGGCCTGTGGCGCGTGGCGATCGAGCAAAACGGCAAGGAAGGCGGCAAGGATGTCTACATCATCCGCGGCATCTTCGACTATCACGGCAGCAGGCATGTGGCCTGGGGCGTGTAGCCACAAAACCGCTACGGCAGCGGCGGCACTTCATCGGGCACCCGGATAAACACACTGTACTTTGCGCCCTCCATGGCTTCGAATGCGATCAGCTTGTCCACCAGTGGCAGGTTCAGTACCTTGCCGGCATTAAGCAACAACATGCCGTTGTCGGCATTGAGGTTGCGCGCCAAGACCATGCCCTCGGCCAGTTCGCGGGTGCTCATGACCTTGACGTTGGGGTCGCCCAGGGTCACGTCGCTGAGGAAAGTGGCACAGGCCAGCACAAAGGCCTCGACCAACTGGGGGTCATAAAGGCGTCCGGCGTACTTGCGGATATACAGCAGCGCTTCGTCGCTGTTCAAGTGCCGCTCGAGGATCAGGCCTTTTTGCAGCTCGATAAAGTCCACCGCCAGTTTCAGCAGGCGCGAACCGGCGGGAATCGCCTCGCCCTTGAGGTGATCGGGAAAGCCGCTGCCGTCCCAGCGTTCCTGGTGATGGCGAATGATCCGTGCGGCATCCTTCATCGGCTCCAGGGTCATCAATAGCGATTCGCTCTGCGTCGGATACTCGCGGTACAGCCCGCGGTCGGTACTGTGCAGCCTGTCCGATGGAGCGATCATCATGCTGTCGGTCCAGCTCAATTTGCCGATGTTGTACAACGCGGCGGCCATGGTCAGGTCGCGGGTACTGGCTTCGTCCATGGCCTGGCTGGCGCAGTACACGCGGATCAGCTCGATCAGGGCGCGGTTGGTCTGCTTGTCCTTGGGTAAGCGCAAGTTGGCCAGCAACGAGAACACTTCGGTGCCGGTCACGTAGCTGCGCTTGAGCTCGTCGTAGGCCAGGTCGAGCATGTCGGCGGTCTGCTGCAATTCAGCGGTACGCGCCGCCACGCGTTTTTCCAGCGTAGCGTTGAGTACCTTGAGCTGCTCGTTCTGCCCGTGAGCCAGGCGTTGCAGGCGCTGATGCTCGAGGACCTGCTGCAACACCAGCGGCAGCTCCTCGTCATTCCAGGGTTTGCTGATGTAGCGGTGGATCTGCCCGTCGTTGATTGCCTTGATGATAGTGGTCAGGTCAGCGTAGCCGGTCAGCAGGATACGACCGGTGGCGGGATACAGGCGATGCACCTCGGCCAACAGCGTGGCCCCGTCCATGCCGGGCATGCGTGCATCGCTCATCACCAGGTCAATGGGCCTACCGGCCATGATCTCAAGCGCCTGGGCGCCGCTGGTCGCCAGCATCACGTCGTAGGGCTGGCTGCGCAGCAGGCGGCGCAGGCTGTTGAGAATCGACTCTTCATCGTCCACAAGCAGCACAGCCGGCTTGGTAGAGAGTGGTTCATCCATGGTAACTCTGCCTTAATAAAACCAAGTTGGACTACATTGAGCCGTTGTATCGTGCCGTGCTCCGTCGCTGACGGGCCTCATACCGCAATCGCTGTTGATTTGACGCCAACTGGCCGTCGATATCAAGGGAGCTCGACTATGCTGTCACAGTCAGTCAGCGCCCCGCTCGAGCGAGGGTCAGGGAAGGAACCGCTATGCGATCAAGCCGTTTGCCATTACCGAGCGCATCATGAACACCAAGGCTGCGCGGGCCAACCGCCGCATTCTGATCGTGGATGACACCGCCTCGATCCACCAGGACTTTCGCAAGATCCTGTGTGTCGATGAGCAGGGCGAGCAAACCCTGGACAGTTTGGAGTCCACCCTCTTCGGCACGACTGCGCCGGTGCGCCAGGGCTTCGAGCTTGACTCCGCCTACCAGGGCGAGGAGGCACTGGCGCTGGTCAACACAGCCCTGGCCGCCAATGCCCCCTACGCCATGGTGTTTATCGATATGCGCATGCCCCCAGGCTGGGATGGCCTGCAAACCATCGAGCAGTTGTGGAATGCCGACCCCAACCTGCAAATCGCCCTGTGCACCGCCTATTCGGACTATTCCTTCGAAGCCATCGAAGCGCGGTTGAAATACGACGATCAGTTGCTGATCCTGAAAAAGCCCTTCGACCCCCTGGAAATCCGCCAGATGGCCAGCGCCCTGACCTGGAAATGGCAACTGGCCCAGGACGTAGCCCTCAAAGTGATCGGCCTGGAGCGCACCATCGAGGAACGCGTGCAGGAGCTGCTCAAGGTCTCGCATTTGTTGCAATACGACGCGCTTACGGCACTGCCCAACAGCACCTTGCTGGGCGACCGGCTGACCCAGGCGATCGCCTTGGGCCGTCGGCACGATACGCAACTGGCGGTGATGTTTCTTGGGCTCGACCGCTTCAAGCGCATCAACAACGCCCTGGGTTACCCGGTGGGCGACGAGTTGCTGCTGCAGGTCAGTCAAAGCCTGGTGGCAACAGTGCGCGCCTCGGACTCGGTGTTTCGCTATGGCTCCGATGAGTTCGTGATCCTGCTCAACGACATCCAGCATCCCCAGCAGACCCAGCATATTGCGCAGAAGGTGCTCCAGGCCGTCAGCGTTACCCGCCACGTGGCGGGGCATGACCTGAGCATCACCGCCAGCCTGGGCATCAGTATCTACCCCAATGACAGCGCCCAGGCAGTGGCGTTGATCAAGCATGCGGAAACCGCCATGCACACCAGCAAGGAGCGTGGCCCGGACGACTTCAGCTTCTATACCGAAGCCATGAACCGGGGCGCCCAGCACCAGCAACACCTGGAAAGCGCGCTGCGCCAGGCACTGGAGCGCAATGAATTCACCCTGCACTACCAGTCCAAGCTGGAATTGAAAACCGGGCGCATCGTGGGTGCCGAAGCGCTGGCCCGCTGGTTCCAGCCGCGCGCAGGCTGGATCAGCCCGACGGACTTCATTCCCGTGGCCGAAGACAGTGGGCTGATCGTGCGTCTGACCCAATGGGTGTTGCGCCAAGCCTGCGAACAAGCCCAGGCCTGGCGGGCCATGGGCCTGCCATCCTTGCCCATCTCGGTCAATATCTCGGCCATCGATTTTCGCCAGCGCGACTTTGTTGACAACCTGGCCGCCATCCTCCAGCACACCGGCCTGCCACCCACCCTGCTGGAACTGGAGATCACCGAAAGCGTACTGATGCAAAACGTCGACGCCACCGTGGACAGGTTGCACAGGATCAAAGCCATGGGCGTACGCCTGGCCCTGGATGATTTCGGCACCGGATGCTCCAGCCTCAGCTACCTGCGGCGCTTTCCGATCGACGTGCTGAAAATCGACCAGTCCTTCGTGCGTGGCCTGAGTGTAAATAGCCAGGACGCACAGCTGATCAGCGCTATCATCGGCATGGGCAAGAGCCTGGAGCTGAACATCATCGCCGAGGGCGTGGAAACCCTTGAACAGTTGAAATTCCTCCAAGCCCGGCAGTGCGAGGAAGGCCAGGGTTTTCTCTTCAGCAAGGCCTTGCCGGCCGAGGATTTCGCCCAGTTGCTGCAAGTCGGTGGCGCAACACTGATACCCGATCAATAACCCATTGCTTGCAAGGAGTGCTCGCTTGAGCGATGTCTCGATTTACCGTCTCGGCTTCGTGCTATTGCTGAGTTCGGGCCTGGCGATGCCGTTGATCGCCGCACCGCTGGACGAAGCGCTCAAGCCCCTGCCGGCCATTGCGGTACTCGACCCGGCCAAAGTCGAACTGGGCCGCCAACTGTTCAATGAACCACGGCTGTCGGTAAACAACACCCTGTCCTGCGCCAGCTGTCACCACCTGGAAACCAGTGGTGCCGATGACAAAGCCTTCTCCCTGGGCTTTGATGGCAAGCCGGTGCCCCTCAATACGCCCACCGTGTTCAACGCCAGCCTGAACTTCAAGCAATTCTGGGACGGCCGGGTCGATACCCTGCAGGCGCAGGTCGAACACGTGGTGATCAGCCCGCTGGAAATGGGCAGTGACTGGAAAACCGTAGTGCAGAACCTGTCCGCCCTGCCCGCTTACCGGAACGCGTTCAAGCAGACGTACACCGACGGCGTCACCGCCGCCAATGTGCAAGACGCCCTGGCCACCTATGAGCGTACGCTGCTGACCCCCAACTCGCGGTTTGACCAGTACCTGTTGGGTAATACCGAAATCCTGACAATCCAGGAAAAGTACGGCTATCAACGTTTCAAGGACTACGGCTGCATCGCTTGCCACCAGGGGGTGAATATTGGCGGCAACATGTTTCAGAAGTTCGGCGTGATGGGTGACTACTTCAAGGCCCGCGGCAACCCGCTGGAATCAGACCTGGGCCGCTACCTGTTGACCCAGGATGAAGAAGACCGTCACGTGTTCAAGGTACCCAGCCTGCGCAATGTAGCGGTCACCGCGCCGTACTTCCACGACGCCTCGGCCAAGACCCTGGAGGAGGCCGTCGACGTGATGTTCAAGTACCAGCTGGGACGCACGCCGAGCCAGGAAGACAAGGACCTGATCATCCAGTTTCTCAAGACCTTGACCGGCGAATGGGCGGGTAAGCCCCTATGAGCCGCTCGTCACGCATGTCACGGCGCCGCATCAGCCAGCTGCTCCTGGGTGTGATAACCCTGCTGCTGGTCTCGACGCTGGTGTTTCTGTACCTCAAGTCCTCCCGCGACCAGACGGCCAGTTATACCCAATCACGGGACCTGATCCGCCAGCTCCAGCAGCTCAATGCCCAGTGGGACAGTGAAGTGCTCAAGGCGCGGATTGCGATTACCCACAACTACGATCCTCTGGTCACGCCGCTGGCGGAAATGACGCGGCTCTGGGCTGACCTGCAGAGCCGCGACACTTATCACAACCCGGTCGACCTGCCGCGTTGGCGCACCAGCCAGGAAACCTATCAGGCCGCCATCCAGGAAAAGGCGCGATTGGTGGACCAGTTCAAATCCCACAACGCGGTATTGCGCAACTCGCTGGCTTTTCTGCCGACGGCCGAAGACGATATCCAGGCCCAATTCAATGAAATTGACGATGAAGGCCGGCTGCGCCTGCAAGGTGTGGCCACCGACACCTACGACCTGCTGCTCAGCAGCCTGGAGTTTGCCCAGGTTACCAGCGACGAGCGCGCTGCCGATATCCTGGTAGGCCTGGGCAAGCTGGCGATCAACAAGGAGAGCCTGCCCAGCGACTTCCAGGCGCCGGTGGAGCTGCTCAGCAATCACATCTCGCTGATCCTGCGTGAGCAACCGCTGGTCAACAGCCTGCTTGAGCGGATTGCCGCGGTCCCGGTAGCCGAACGCCTGGACGAGCTGACCACCCACCTCAACCAGGACCAGCAAACGGCCGATCTGGTTGATCATCAATACCATCGCTACCTGCTGGTGTTCTCGACGTTACTCGTGGTGTTGCTGCTCTACCTGGCGGTGCGCCTGCTGCGCAGCTTCGCCGAGATCAACCGGGTCAACCGCGCCTTGCAGGCGGCCAACGAAACCCTGGAGCAACGAGTGGAACGCCGCACCCAACAGCTCAAGGATGCCCAGAGCGAGCTGATGGACAGCGCCCGCCAGGCCGGCATGGCCGAGATCGCCACCAATGTGCTGCATAACGTCGGCAACGTGCTCAACAGCGTGAATATCTCCGCCGACCTGGTCGCCCGCACGTTGCGCAACAGCAAGGCCCAGGGGCTGGGCAAGGCCATGCAATTGCTCAACGAGCACCCCGGCGACCTGGGTACCTTCCTTACCGAAGATGCCAAAGGCAAACTGCTGCCGGGCTACTTGAACCAGTTGGTCGGCGCGATTGCGCTTGAGCAGCAAGGCATGGCCGATGAGCTGACGCAATTGAGCAAGAGCGTCGACCACATCAAGGACATCGTCTCGACCCAACAGTCCTACGCCGGGGCTTCATCACTGCTCGAACCCGTCGACATCGGCGCCCTGATGGACGACGCCCTGCGCATGAACGCCGGCGCCCTGAGCCGTCATCACGTCACTGTAGTCAAGGAGTACGCGCAGGTGCCGCAGATTCTCGGCGACAAACACCGGCTGCTGCTGATCATGGTCAACCTGATCAGCAACGCCAAGTACGCCATGACCGGCCTCAGCGACCGGCCACGACAGATGACCCTGACGGTGCTGCCGGGGGCTGACGACACCTTGAAGATCAGCGTGAAGGATGACGGCGAAGGGATACCGCCCGAAAATATGATCCGGATCTTCAGCCACGGCTTTACCACGCGCAAGGAAGGCCATGGCTTCGGCCTGCACAGCTGCGCCCTGGCCGCCGTAGAAATGAATGGCCAGCTCAGCGCCCACAGCGACGGGCCGGGCCGTGGTGCGGTATTTACCTTGACTATCCCTCTCACCCACGCCGGAACAACGCCATGAACAAACCACCCAACCGGCGCGTCCTGCTGATTGATGACACGCCGTCCATCCATGATGATTTTCGCAAAATCCTGATGCCGGCCGTGGAATCCAACCAGGCGTTGGACGCGATGGAATCAGCCCTGTTTGGTGAAACCGCCAAACCTCAGGCCCAGGTGTTCGAGCTGCACTCGGCCTATGGCGGTGAAGAAGGCCTGGGCTTGCTGACCACGGCCATGGCCGAAAAACGCCCCTATGCCCTGGCTTTTGTCGACATGCGCATGCCCCAGGGCTGGGATGGTGCCCGGACAATTGAAGAATTATGGAAAGTCGCCCCTGACCTGCAAGTGGTGGTGTGTACCGCGTACTCGGATTATTCCTGGGAGGACCTGCTGTTTCGCCTGCATGCCCACGAGCGCTTGCTGATCCTGAAAAAACCCTTCGATAACATTGAAGTCCAGCAAATGGCCAACACCCTGGCCAACAAATGGGACATGGCTCGCCGCGCCTCCCTGCAAACCGAACAGCTGGAGCAACTGGTGGAACAGCGCACCCAGGCGCTGCAACTGGAAATCGACGAGCGCAAGCATCTGGAAAGCCAACTGGTGCAATCGGAGAAACTCGCCTCACTGGGGCAACTCGCGGCCGGTGTCGCCCACGAGATCAACAACCCGGTAGGCTTCATTTCATCCAACCTCAGTACCCTTGATAGCTACTTCAACCAACTGCAGCAGATGCTCGAGGCCTACCAGCACAGCGAAGCGTTCATTGCGGCACAGGATCAGCGTGATCAACTCCAGGCACTGCGCACGAGCTTGGAGCTGGACTTTCTCCAGGAAGATATTCCGATCCTGATCCGCGAATCCAAGGATGGCATTGGCCGCGTGGTACAGATCGTCAAGGACCTGAAGAACTTCTCACGGGTGGATAACGACCAGACCTGGCAGTTCGCCAACCTGCAACACGGCATTGATTCGACCCTGAACATTGTCGCCAGCGAACTCAAGTACAAGGCTGACGTAGTCAAGCACTATGCGCCGCTGCCGGACATCGAATGCCTGGCCTCGCAGCTCAACCAGGTAGTGATGAACCTGGTGATCAACGCTGCCCAGGCCATGGGCCCCGAGCGCGGCACCATCACCATCAGCAATGGCGTGGAAGACGAGAACATCTGGCTGGAAGTGGCCGATAACGGTTGCGGGATTGCGCCTGAAACGGTGCAGAAGATCTTCGACCCGTTTTTCACCACCAAGCCGGTGGGCGAAGGTACGGGGCTGGGGTTGTCACTGTCTTACGGTATCGTCAAGAAACACCGCGGCGACATATCCGTCAGCAGTGAACCGGGCAAGGGCACCACATTTCGGGTGGTTCTGCCGATTCGGCAGACGGCGGCGTAAGGCACGCCGCCGGCTCATACTCATTGCTCGGCTTTTTTCGGGCTTGAGCCAAACGACGCGAAACGCTTGTTGAACCCGGCGATGCGGCCTTCGGCCTGGGTCTTGCGCTGCTGGCCGGTGTAAATCGGGTGCGACGCGCTGGACACGTCCAACGGGATGTAGGGATAGGTGTTGCCATCGCTGTGTTTGTGGGTGCGGTCGCTGTCAGCGGTGGAGCCGATCAGGAAGAACACGTCGGCGGCAGTATCGTGGAACAGCACGGTGCGATAGTCAGGGTGAATACCAGCTTTCATAAGGCCTCCTGGGCGTTTGGGTGCAACTTAAGTGTTATACAGTAACACAAAATTACCCCCAAACGAGAACCGATTGCAACAGTGGTAGCCCACAAGGCTCTATGGGCTCCCTGGAAACTGTGACCCACGAAACCCGCAGGCCAGTTTCTGCTCGGCAACCGCCGGGATCCAAGCTGATTTCGTAGAAGCCCTAGCCGCTTGACCCAAGGGCCTTAAATTCGCACAGCATCCAATGCTGACTGGACCACCTGCGGCGTGGACTCGTTGTTGCGCACCGTATCGGCATAGCCTTGGGCGATACCCTTGATGTCGCCACTCACAGCACTGACAAGGGCCTTATCGAAACCATCAGCCCGGGTTTTTTCAAAACCGCCTATGGCCCCCTGAATAGCCCCGTCTATCCCGGGTTCCGAATTGCTGATCCCATTCAAGATATTGCTGAGTCCCGGGATGAACCAGGTTCTCTTTCCAACTTCACCCGCGAACCACTGCAGGTCACTTTTGACCGTACCGTCCTTCTTGACATAGTTGTCTTTGGTCGAATCCAGGCGGTGGTCATCGCGCAGTGCGGTATAACCCTGCTCCGTAAAGTCCTTCCACATGCCTGCCGGCGTACCACGCCTGGCATCGCCGCTGCTGGTGATACCTTCGAGGTCGCCATTATCGTGAGCTTTGCCACGATGTTCACCGTTAGCCGATAAGGATGTATCAATGTAGTTGAGCACCCGCGCGGCGTTGAATGCGGCATCGGCTCGTGCCTCCGGGTCTTTGTTGTTAATCGTCCAGTCCCCCAAACGTCGGTAGGCCCATTCACGATTGATATCTTTCTGATGACCAAGGTTCTTGAGGATCGGATTGTCGGCGATGATCTGTTCCGCGGAACGGTTATCACCCGGAGGGCGGCCCGTGGCGAAATTCGGTTTTCGCCGCACATCCTGTTCGGGCTTCTCGATACCTTCCATCAGTTTGCGCTCTTGGGCGATATGCGCAGCAGCCTTTTCCTCATGATCATCGGCTAAGTAATCTGAAGCGTTAAAGATACTTCCACTAGCACCAACATTGCTCAATGTAGTCATACAAAAATCACTTGTTCTAGTCGTTGTAAACTCCGTCTTGAAAAATGCGTCCTTGGCCTACCAGCGCGATCTGGTCACACCCAGATGCCGAAGGTGCCTAAAGAGTGGTAACGCTGCAGTCATTGATTCCTCTATGACGTTGATAGATATTTTTTACTGTACAAAGATTCGCACGCACAAATACGCGACCGGAAGATCAATCCTTGTCCGTGCTTTATCGACAGGCGCAGAATGGGTAATCGACCTTCAGAGTTGAAACCAAGGAAAACCGTATGAGCCTGTCTTTGTTAAGCCGTTACGCCTTCTTTGCCGTGTGCGTCATTTTCACCCTCGCCAGCCTCCCCTTTATCCAACATGAATGGCTGTGGCCCTTCACACTGGTCACCGGCATCCTCAGCCTGATTGGTATTTTCGACCTGCTGCAAAGCCCCCACGCGGTGCGCCGCAACTATCCGATCCTGGGCAATATCCGTTACCTGGTGGAAGGTATCCGCCCGGAAATCCGCCAGTACCTGCTGGAGTCCGACAGCGACGCGTTGCCCTTCTCCCGGGCCCAGCGTTCACTGGTGTACTCGCGCGCCAAGAATGAAACGGCAGACAAACCCTTCGGCACCTTGATTGACGTGTACCAGTCGGGCTTCGAATTTATCGGCCACTCCATGCGCCCGGCACCGTTGAGTGACCCCAGTGCCTTTCGCGTGATGGTCGGCGGCCCACAGTGCACGCAGCCGTACTCGGCGTCGGTGTTCAATATCTCGGCGATGAGCTTTGGCTCGTTGAGTGCCAACGCGATTCGCGCCCTCAACCAGGGCGCCAAGCTCGGCAATTTTGCCCATGACACCGGCGAAGGCAGCATCAGCCCCTACCATCGTGAAAATGGCGGCGACCTGACCTGGGAACTGGGCAGCGGCTACTTCGGCTGCCGCACCAGCGACGGCCGTTTTGACCCGGAACGCTTCGCCGCGCAGGCGCAGAACCCGCAAGTGCGCATGATCGAAATCAAGATGAGCCAGGGCGCGAAGCCCGGCCATGGCGGGATTCTGCCCAAGCACAAGGTCACCCAGGAAATCGCCGATACCCGCGGCATCATGATGGGCGAAGACTGCATCTCGCCATCGCGGCACAGTGCGTTTTCCACGCCAATCGAGCTGATGCAGTTCATCGCCCAGTTGCGTGAACTGTCCGGCGGCAAGCCGGTAGGCTTCAAGTTCTGCCTGGGCCACCCATGGGAATTCATGGGCATCGCCAAGGCCATGCTCGAAACCGGCATCCTCCCGGACTTTATCGTCGTCGATGGCAAGGAAGGCGGGACAGGCGCCGCGCCAGTGGAGTTCACCGACCACATCGGCGTGCCGCTACGTGAGGGCCTGCTGTTTGTGCACAACACCCTGGTGGGGCTGAACCTGCGCGACAAGATCAAGCTTGGCGCCAGCGGCAAGATCGTCAGCGCCTTCGATATCGCCAGCGTCCTGGCCATCGGCGCCGACTGGGCCAACTCGGCGCGCGGCTTCATGTTCGCCATCGGCTGCATCCAGTCGCAAAGCTGCCACACCAACAAATGTCCGACCGGCGTCGCCACCCAGGACCCACTGCGCCAACGCGCCCTGGTGGTGCCAGACAAAGCCCAGCGCGTGTTCAACTTCCACCGCAACACCCTGCACGCCTTGGCGGAAATGCTCGCCGCTGCCGGCCTGGATCATCCCTCGCAGTTGTCGGCCAAGCACCTGGTGCGGCGCATGTCGGCGACCGAGATCAAGCTGTTCTCGCAGTTGCATGTGTTCTTGAAACCCGGTGAATTGCTCACCGGCGAAGTGAACGGTGAGTTCTATTCACGCATGTGGCAAATGGCACGAGCGGATAGTTTTGAACCCCATGAAGTCGCCGCTGCCTGAGGACGCCCGCCATGTTGAAAGTCATCGCCGAGGATTTCATCCGGCCTGAACACCTGGAGACTGTGCGCCCGTGGTACGCAGAACTGGTGGAAAAAACCCGCCAGGAACCGCTGTGCATCGCCTACGATCTATTTGTGGACCAGAAAGACCCGGGACACTTTATTTTTATCGAACAATGGCCCGATCAGGCGGCGCTGGATGCGCACTGCCAGACCGAGCACTTCAAACGATTGGTGCCGCAGATCAACGCCTATCAGGCCGAGCCGTGCAGGTTCTTGTTGATGGACGCTTTCTGAAAATACCCACTTGCCCGCTGAACCGGACCACCGACGGCATCGTTGAAAACAAGGAGACTCACATGCCGTTATTGGACTTCGTCGCCATCGCCGAGCAATTGCCTGAAAGCTGGAAATCCACCTGCTTGGGTCAGGTCGGTTCGGCGCGGATCAAGGTGTTACGCATGGATGGGCAGGCGTATGAAGAAGAAACCCATGATTACAACGAAGGTAAGCGCTCCATGAACCCCACATTCAAAGCGCTTAGCTGATCCCGGATGCTGTACTCCCGATTCTTTCTGGAGCTCGTTCGCCATGATGCGACCCGATGCAAAAGTCGAAAAAGTGTATCTGTACCCCAAACCCGTCGACTTCCGAAAGTCCATCGACGGCCTGGCTGCGCTGGTCGAGTTGGACATTAAGGTCGCGGTTTTTGACCCCGTGCTTTTCGTCTTTCTCAACAAGCCCCGCAACCGAGTGAAGATTTTATATTGGGAGCGCAATGGCTTCTGCCTATGGCTCAAGCGCCTAGAATCCGAGCGCTTTAAAACATCGCCCGATGCCAGCGACGAAGCGATAGTCCTGACCGTCCAGAAACTCAACTGGATGCTCGACGGTTTTGACCTCTGGCGTAACCGTCCCCATCAGGTTTTGACGCCACGATTCGTGGCCTGACTCGGTATATCCAGGGCATGATTTCGATGCCCAAAGACCCTCCTGACGACCCTGCGCTGCTCAAGCAATTGCTAGAGCAGATGCTGATTGAGCGCGAGTCTAACAAGGGCCGCATCGTTCATCTTGAAGAAGAAAACGCGCTGCTGCGCCAGCGCCTGTTCGGACCTAAGTCCGAGCAGACAACCGATCTGGCAACGCCTCAGCTAGCCCTTTTCAACGAGGCGGAAAGCATCGCCGAGCCTATCGGCGAAGACGTTGAAGAAGAGGTTGTCGCTCCGGCCAAGCGTCGCGGCAAACGCAAGCCGCTGCCTGCCGACCTGCCACGTACCGAAGTCATCCACGAACTTCCCGAGCATGAACTGACGTGTGCCTGCGGCTGCCGCAAACACGTGATTGGCGAGGAACTCAACGAGCAGCTTGAAATCGTACCGATGCAGATCCGAGTGATCAAACACGTTCGTAAAGTTTACGGTTGCCGCGACTGCGAGACGGCCCCGGTCACTGCGGACAAGCCGGCTCAACTGATTGAAAAAAGCATGGCCAGCCCAAGTGTTCTGGCGATGCTGCTGACCACCAAATACGTGGACGGTTTGCCGCTCCACCGCTTTGAAAAAGTACTAAGCCTCCATGACATCGATATTCCACGTCAGACCCTGGCTCGCTGGGTTATCCAATGCGGTGAGCACTTTCAGCCGTTGCTGAATTTAATGCGCGACAGCCTCTTAACCAGCCGGGTCATCCATTGCGATGAAACACGCGTGCAGGTGTTGAAAGAGCCTGACCGGGAACCAAGCAGTCAGTCCTGGATGTGGGTGCAAACCGGCGGCCCGCCAGACAAACCAGTGATCCTTTTTGACTACTCCACCAGCCGTTCGCAGGAGGTTCCAACGCGCCTGCTCGATGGCTACTGCGGCTATCTCATGACCGATGATTACGCCGGTTACAACGCGCTTGGCGCGCAGGACGGAGTCGAGCGTTTAGGGTGCTGGGCTCATGCACGCCGTAAGTTTGTCGAAGCGCAAAAAGTGCAACCCAAAGGCAAGACAGGCCGGGCGGATATAGCGCTGAAGCTGATCAGCAAGCTATACGGCATCGAGATCGCCTTCAAAGAGAGCAGCGATGAGGGGCGGAAAAATGGACGTCAGGATTTAAGTCTCAAGGTGATGAGTGAGCTGAAGGCCTGGATGGAAAAAACGCTCCCATACATGACCACGCAGAATGCGCTGGGCAAGGCTGTGACCTATCTGGCAAACAACTGGAGCAAACTGGAACGGTACGTCGAGCAAGGCTACCTGCCCATCGACAACAATACCGCCGAGCGTGCGATCCGGCCCTTCGTTATCGGAAGGAAGAACTGGTTGTTCAGCGATACGCCCAAAGGCGCGACGGCGAGTGCTCAACTCTACAGCCTGGTCGAGACCGCCAAAGCCAACGGCCAAGAGCCTCATGCGTGGCTGCGCCACGCACTGGAGCGCCTGCCACAGGCATCCTCGGTTGAAGATTACGAAGCCTTGTTGTCGTGGAACTGCAAGCCTGGATCCCACGGCTAAACGCGCCGCCCACTTTTGACTGGGTGGGGTTTATGGAGCGCTTACCAATGGAGGGCTGCTGGTGATCAGTGGATGTTTGCGTTTGGACGTTGCCGGAAAGGAAATAAACATAGACGCTGGCCATATGTACCTCATAGAGGCACACATGGCACATGCAGTAATTGAAGGGAGTTATGGCACATTAATGATAATTGAAAGTTCGCCTCATCACCACGAGCCACTCAGTTAGCATTATAATTTTCCGGACCAAAAGAGTCTTTCATTACAATAAACGCACTCCCACGACGCGAGTAAATCGAATAAAATCTCCTGTCAACCACCGGTTGTTCATTATCGGCAGTGACAGTGGCTTCGAACACCTCACGCTGCCCCTGCACTACGTTATTTATTCCCATTCGAGTTAAAAATTGCGGATGCAGAAGCGTATTAGAACCACTCAGTATATATCTCAACAGCGGCATATAAGTCATAGCCGCATGACCTCTCGGCAACCAATTCCCATCCATGGTTGGCCCTACATAGTAAAACTTATCGACCGCCCACAGGGTTTCATTCGAAATCAAATCATAAGCCACATATTGCGCCAATGAAAATTCAAGCTCTTTTTTTGCGATAATGACCTGGCCGTACATATAACTAAAAGAAAACATGAATAAAACGGGTACAGCCAACACCAGTCGAAACTTTGAATGCAGATGACCCAAAACATCATAATTCAACATCATTAAAAAAATCAACACCGCTGAAAAGGCAATGTAATTTCGCGCATCCAGATTAATTTCTGTTAAAAACAACATCATCCCTGGCACTATTAGAACCAATACAGGCACACCCAGAAAATACAACATCGCGACAACACCCTTGCCAAACCATCCTCCTTTAAGTGCAAAAATATTCTTCATAAAAATCACGTACCCCACGAACGCAACAGCCAATATTGCAGCACAAAGCCATGCGTTCCCTGGCACCACTAACAAACTTAATTTATCCATCGCAAAAATAAACTTTCTAGCCACTTCATCAAACCAATGTTCATCGAATCTGGAGAGATGCCCCCGACTGTCGACTGACAACTGATAGGCGGTCAGAAAGTAAATTAGTCCGCCACTTAGAAGCTGCGCAGCCCTTTGACACAGTAGAAGCAGAATTCCGTGCACTGCCATTTTGTTTTTTACACCAAGGTAGAACTCAAGAATACAGAACCCAACAAACAAGGCCACTGTCAATTGATAAAGACTGAGTGTTATAGCTAACAGCACAGCCACGACCAGAACTCGAGTGCTAATATTTTCGATTTTACACGTAACTGCATAAATTACAGAAACTACAGCAAGGACCATCGCGGGCCCATCATATTGATAGGTCAAATTACCGAGAAAAAATGGATTGCAGAGCACCGGTAGAACGACTAGACAACTTGACATGAAAGGTGTAGAAAAATACCAAAATGTCAGTCGACTCATAGCTACTGCGAGCAGCGCGATGGAAAACAACAAAGGCAGTGGAAAAATATTTGTCGTCCCGCTACCGAATGTGAATACTTCATATAACCATTCAATCAGAATACGCCCCTGATTGCGCCATGCTTCCTGAGCACCCAATAGAGAGCGCCAATTATCATCTATATAGGCATAATCCGCATAAACAATCGGATATACATATACAAACGACATTACTAGAAAAAAAACCAACACTTCTTTTCTGCTCAGTGCTTTTTCAGCCCACATCATATTTATCTCCCTTTTCACCACTCTCGGCACACCGACTCACGACTTCCTTAACTACATACCGCGGCCGATGCTTCGCCTCCATATAAATCCGCCCCACATACTCCCCCAATATCCCGATCCCAATCAGTTGCACCCCGCCCAAAAACAAAATCGCGGTCATCAACGACGGATACCCCGGCACGTCATTGCCAAACAACACCTTGTCCACAATCAAAAACCCGGCATACACCAACGCCAACAGCGAAATCCCCCCGCCGATATAACTCCACAACCGCAACGGCAAAGTGCTGAACGAGGTAATCCCATCCAACGCCAGGTTCCACAATTTCCAGCCATTGAATTTGCTTTGCCCCGCCATTCGGGGGGCACGGTCGTATTCAACGATGGCAACCGTGAACCCTGCCCACGACAGCACGCCTTTCATGAACAGTTGCTGTTCCGGCAGTAACTTGATCACGTCGACGACTTTGCGGTCCATCAGCCGGAAGTCTCCGACGTTTTCTTCGATATGGGTGTAGGCGATCAGGTTGAGCAAGCGGTAGAACAACGATGCACTGTGACGCTTGAGGTAGCCGTCGCTGGAGCGGTCGCGCCGTTTGGCCAGCACCACGTCGGCGCCCTGCTGCCACGCAGCGATCAGCCGAGGAACAACGTCGATCGGGTCCTGCAAATCCACGTCCATGGGCACGACCGCGTCGCCCGTGGCGTATTCCAGCCCGGCAAACAACGCGGCTTCCTTACCGAAATTGCGTGAGAAGTTGATCAGCATCACGTCGCGATCAGCCAGCGCCAGCGCCTCGGCGACCTCGGCCGTGCGGTCATTGCTGCCATCGTTGATGAACACAATTTCCACAGTACAGGCCTGCAATAACGAGTCTTGCCGAACCGCACGGTAAAACGCGCCCACCGTCTGTTCCTCATTGAACAGAGGCACTACCAGTGAGACCCTCATTGGCTACCCTCGCGAAACACCACCCACCGCGACAGCAGAAACCCGCACAACAGACTGACCAGGGAAAACACCAGCACAGTGACAAGCCCGGGCAGGTGCAGATGATCACCCAGCCAACCCGCCAACAGGCTCAAGGCCCCCATGCAGGTCATGAACAGCAGGTAGCGGCCCAAGGAAACCGGCATGGCAAACGTAAACAGGGCATTCACGTAGAACGAGAAGGATGCCGCCACACAGAAGGCGAAAAAATTACTCGACGCCTGGCTGAGCTCAAATCCTGCTCGCAACATAAAAAACAGCTGCCAATGGATCACCGTGTTGGCGATACCAATCACTGTGTAAAGGGTGAAACCTTTCCATAGCCGGGCCATACCGTCGTCCTTTGCGGTTACGTCCTAGCAAGCCATGGCGCTCCTTTTGCGTCTACTGTCAAAGTTGACAGGTCCCCCCCCCTTCTAAGGCTGAGACATCCAGTAATATCCACCCTTTGCATTTGCTTACAAATACCGCCAACCTGCGCCCGCCCGATGTGCGGCGTACGACAACCCGCGCACTCACCCATCGTCATTCAACAACTTGTTCAAGAGCCCGCTGCCATGCTGAACGGACGCGACCCGCGCATCGATTTTTTTCGGGGCCTGGCGTTGATCTTCATTTTCTGGGATCACGTGCCCCACAACCCCCTCGGCTTGATCACCTTGCGTAACTTCGGTTTCAGCGACGCCGCAGAAGTCTTCGTATTTCTCGCCGGCTTCGCCTCGGTGCTGGCATACGGCAAGGTCTTGCAACGCGAGGGCTACTGGATGGCCTGCCTGAAGATCCTGCGACGCACCTGGGTGCTGTACGTGGTGCATATCTTCCTGCTGGCCCTGTTAATGGGCATCGTGTTCTTCGCCAACAGCCACGTGGAAACCCGAGACCTGGTGGCGGAAATGGGGCTGACGCACTTCGTCACCCACCCGCAACAGGCGCTGACCGATGAACTGCTGCTGCGCTTCAAGCCCAACCTGATGGACCCGTTGCCGCTGTACATCATCTTGCTTGCCGGCTTGTCCGTGGTGTTGCCATTGATGGTGCGCGCCCCCTGGGCGGTGGTGGGCGTTTCGCTGGTGATATACCTGATGGCACCGTGGATGGGCTGGAACCTGCGGGCGATCGCCGACGGTGTGTGGTATTTCAACCCGGTCACCTGGCAGTTGCTGTTTGTGCTGGGGGGCGCCGCGGCGATCTACAGCCAGCGGCCCCGCGTGCCCGAGACACGCTCCTTGTATCGTCAGCCGCTGTTCGTCGCGGCAGCATTCTATGTGGTGGTGGCCGGCGTGATCACGCTGTCGTGGCTCTGGCCTGAAGTGCATGACGCAGTGATGCCGGCCACGCTCAGCAACCTGTTGTACCCCATCAGCAAGACCGACCTGTCGCCGGTGCGCCTGGTGCATTTCCTTGCCCTGGCCTATGTCACCGCCAAACTGCTGCCTGGCCGGAGCTGGACGCAAAACCCGCTGGCCGAGCGCGTCTGCCAGATGGGCCGCTATTCACTCGAGGTGTTTTGCCTGGGTGTAGTGCTGGCACCGCTGGCGGATATGCTCAATGCCCTGGCGGATGACGCCGTGACCATGCAACTGCTCACTGCCTTGGTCGGTGTGGTGCTGATGTCGGCCCTCGCTGCCTGGCTGGATTTCAACAGACGCCTCCATCAGGCGGCTCGCGAAACGGCGCTAAATAGGTAATCCCCGTCGACACATGCCGAGTGCTTCTATCTGCCTTCCACTTCACTGTGAAAGGAACAGCACTTGGCTACCCATCTACTGCTCAACGGACTGTCGGGTAACCTGCAGTCCAATGAATCCTGGGCCCGGCAGCAGGCCCTGGAATTTATCCGCCAGACGTTCACGCGCACCCTCGCCAGCCTCACCCCCAGCCAACAGCAGGACTATGTCCGGCTGCAACGTGAAGCCCTCCATGCCCTCAACGCAGTGGACAAGGCCAACACTGAGCTGATTGATGCCTTCAAGACCGACGGGCTGGTGCAATTGCGCAGCAAACTCGGTGGGCTGGACCCCGAGGCGATTTTCCTGCACACCCGCTACCTGGAAGAAGTCGGTGCGCCCCAGCCATGGGAGCCGCGCACCAGCGACATCTTGCCGCTCGCCGGGCAGCGCTTTCGGCGCGCCTTTGATGAATGGATGTACCGCGCCCACGTATCCACGATGTCGCTATGGGACGCTGCCTGCCTGAACTTCGATTTTGCCACCGAGGTGAAACACAAAACGGGGCATAGTTTCGTCGACTCCACTTACCTCACCGGGGTGAATAAGCAGCAACTGAATGTGCAGCGTTTTATCGCCATCAGCCGCGAACTGGACCTGGGCGGCCAGTTGAAAAACCGCCTGGAGACCGTCCTGGGCCCGGGCGGGACCCTCCAGGCACTGATTCAGGCCAGTGCCCGTGCATGCCTGCGCTTCGAAGCCCTGGAAGCCTATCGCAACCGCGCCAGTACCGGCGTCACCTGGGCACTCCACGAGCAACTGGTACAGGCCATCGACGGCAGTGGTCCGGCCTTGGGCTTCGACACCCTGAGTATGCAAACCGGACCCTATGAAACTGCGGTGCCGCTCCCCCTGCTGTTGATCCGGGTAGCCAGCCTCGGCGTACTATCCTACTTTCCGTTTCGCCCCGGTGGCGCCCTGCATTTTCACACCGACGCCAAGGCCGCCGGCGCGCAGTTTCTGGCCGACCTCAAGCTTGGCCAGCGCAACCGCGACTTGGGTTGGTTCTCCCGACAGTTGCCCATGTCGCAGATGCACGCCTTCAAGCAACTGTTGAGCGACGAGTCCCGCCCTACGGGCCTCAGCCCGGCGGCAGGGTTTCTGTATGACACCTTCCATCACTGGTTCCCGGAGCGCACCGTCGATCAACTTCGGTTTACCAACGACCCGCAATCCGGGCCGGGCAAGACCCTGGTGCAGGCTTTCGCAGCGCGCCAGGTACAGCGTTACCAAGCCAATCTGTCGACCCTGGCCACCACCCGCTCCGAGCGCGACTTGCAGGCGGTAATCGACGGCGCCGCCGCGGTGGCCGATGAAGTCCTGCAACTGCTGCTCACGCCCATACCAGGTGGCGTTACCGGCCTGAACCGGATCATGCAGGCCGTGGTATTTGGCAGCCTCAGCTATAGCCTGGTCGCCGGGATCACCCAGGCAGCCCAGGGCGAAGCCAGCAACTTCGCCGCCGCCCTGACCGATGTCGCCGACCTGGCGGTCAATGGCCTGCTGATCTCTACAGCCGGCCGCGTGCATCGCCTGCGTATGGAAGGGCTGCTGCAACGCCTGGGCAACCCGCGCAAAGTACAGCGCGCCGACGGTGAATTCGAACTGTGGAAACCCGATATCAGCCCCTTCGCCACCCTCGACCAGCACCTGCTCAACGGTCAGGTCGCTAACCCCCAGGGCGTTTATCAGGTCAACGGCAATCAATATGTGTGGCTGATACAGGACCAGCAGCGCCAAGTGGTGCAAGTGCAACTCGACCCACAGTCCCAGCGTTTTGTCCTCAAACAACACAATGGCGCCAGCTTCGCGCCACCGATTATCTTCAACCCGGCACAACAAGCCTGGACCCTGGACCTGCAAGGCGCCCATACCCTGTCCGATGTGCAATTGGCCGAGCGCATGCTACCCAACGGCTCAAGCGCCGTGCCTTCTACTGCCATGGAGCGCATGCTGCGCAGCACCTCGACCACCCGCGCCACCCTCGACCGGATCTGGGCCGGAGAACCCGCGCCGGTTCACCTGATCGAAAGTGTGCGCCGCTTGCAAGTCGACCAGGTTATCAAGCAGTTGATCCACGACTTCCACCGTCGCGGCCATATGCCGCCTTATGCCGATAGCAGCGTGCTGTGCCTGCTGACCCAACTGGAGACTTGGCCCCGGGACTGCGCCATCCGCATTTACGACCAGGCGGGCACCCCTATGGAGACCTATGCCGGTAGCCGCCAGCTACCACCGGCAGTCCAGTTCATCGACCTGACCCGACGCGATGACGGCACCTACCTGGCCTTCGGCGACAACACCCAGGACGTCGCGCGCCAGGAACAACTGTTCGAACTGATCATGACCGGGCAACCCGCTGACTCCACCCTGGGCAAGGAAGGCAGCGCGCACCTGACCCTCGCCCAGCGCATTGCGCGCGTGCGCGTGCAAATCAGTGCCCTGGCCAAGGCCCGGCAAATTGAGTTATTCAGCGCCATGACCCGCCACGCCGGCAAGGCACGCGAGCAGGTCCCGGCCACCGATGGCGCCAGCGAGCTGGTGCCGATCAAAGTCGCGTCGCCCCTCGTGGAAGTGACCCCGCTGCTGCAAAAGCTGCATGACCTGTACCCGCCCCTGACTCCGGCCAACCTGCAACAGCTGTTAGTGCAAACGCCACTCACCGCGGCACAGCAAAGCCAGTTTCTCAGCCATGGTCAGTTACCCGCCAGCGTGCAGCGACACCTGGAACATCAGCGCACTGCCCTGCGCATCGACGCGGTGATAGATGGCCTCTACCACCCTCGGGCCTACCACCAGGACACCGACCAGTGGGCGCGGGAATTCGCCTCCAGCCTGGTGCGCAAAAACCTGGGCCGTCACTTCGTGGTCACCGAAATGAACAATGGTGCACCTGCCGACCGCTACGTCTCCAGCGGGCCGAACGACACCACAGTAGAACTGCTGCATTACGGTGAAGGCCGCTACCAAGCCTACGATATGCGCAACGGCGGGCCCATCCCGGTCTCACCGCCAGCGGACAGTTTCTACCTGGCCATCGGCTCCGTGCTGCAACCCCATGAGCGTACGCAATTGGGCATGCGCTCGGCCGCCGACGCCCAGGGCCTGCGCCAGACCCTCGGCGACCTGATGAGCACACAGCGCAGCCCCGATGGCTATGTCAGCTTGTTGGACAACTCCCTGGCCCAGTACGAACAGCGCATCGTGCTACCCACCGACCTGCTGCCCAACGCCCAAGGCTTGTACGAATACCAGGGCCAGCAACTGGTGCCGCTGTACGGCTCGCTGTACCCGGTCGTCTTCGACAATACCCTGCTCAAATGGCGCCTCAAGCACCCGCAAAAAGTCGGGGTCCAGACCCCGCGTTTGGAGCACAACGGCTTGGGCGCGTGGCGCTTGTCCAGCGAAAATCCGATGACCTGGGACGACCATCGCTTGTTCTATCGCCTGGGCCCCCAGGACTACAACGTCGACCAGCCCACCGCCGCGCGCATCCTGCGTATCACAGGCACCCCGCCCAGTGCCCTGCGCCAGGTGCACAGCGCCAACCTGCCGCCACCGCCGCTGCTGGCCGATACCAGCAAACGCTTTCGCATCGAGCGTGAGATCGAGTCCTTCATCCAGGCCATGACCACCTATTCAGCCAAGGGCAATGCCCGGCCCGCCCTGCAATTGTTGCTGGCGTGTGCGCTGCCCACGTGGCCGGCGAGCCATGTACTGCATGTGGTCGACAGCGATGGGCAGATCATTCGCAGCTTCCCGGCCGCTAACGCCAGAGCCCCGAATATCATCCGCATGAGCTTTGAACAGAGTCGCGGCGCCGAACCGCTGAGCGCCATTGTCAGGAACGACACTGTGGCCCGCGCTCTGCTGGATGAGCTGCCCGAAAGTCTCGAAGAACGCCTGTTCAAACTCGGCAAAAAAATCGCCGAGTATGCTCACCGTGAGCGCACACAGTTGTTCGACACCCTCTATACCCAAAGTGAAAGCAATGGCACCACGGCCCTGCAACGTCGTTTGCGGCAGCACTACCCCAACCTGCCCGGCAGTGCCCTCGACGCAATGCTCGAACAGGCCAGCCCCCGAGAACTCAAGCAATTGCATGAACACGACGAGGTCGGACTGCGCCTGGCCGAGCAGGCGCGCCTGAGCGCCAACGATGTGCGCCTCAACCGGGCCTTTGAAGGCCTGTACCTACGCACCCAGCGCAATCCTGACAGCGAAAAGATCATCCTGCACCTGCTCAAGTCGGCGGCAGGCTGGCCAGCCAACACACGGCTGGACATCCATTTAGTCGATGCCAATGGTGCATTGCTCAACAGCGCCGGGCACTTGGACGGCAGCGCGCGCAAGGTGCTGGCCAATGTCGATGGGCGCTACCTGGCATATGACCAGCAGGGGCAACTGCTGGGCGACACGGCCGAGGACCTGTTCGGGGCACTCAGTCTGGTGCTGGGCGGTGTCGAACTGGCACCCCTGCAAAACAGCATCGCCGACGCGGCACTTAACCAGCGCATTGCCATCAAGGCCCTGCTGGACATCCCCCACATCCCCCATTGGTTGCAGCCGCCCATGGCGCTGGACACCTCATTCACCGCCTACCCCTTCTCGCTGAGCAACCTGTGGCCATTTAGCAGCCAGCAACCGGTTGACCTGGTGAGCAAGGTGCTCGAACTCTATCCCAGCCTCAATCGGGCTGCCGCCCACGACCTGATCGACGACCTGGGCATGAGCGACCCGGCTGCGTTGATCGAACTGCAACGGCGCAAAGCCGAATACCAGGCGCTGGACCATGGCCTGACGCGCTGGGCCGATGCCCCCCATGCCAACGACGCCGATGACCCCCTCGGCTTGAACCTGGGCAGGCGACGCTTTGTCGCCCAGCAGATCCGCCGTGCCTGGCGTCGCGAAACCGGTGCTCCGTATCAGAACGGCCTGTTCGACGCCCACCATCTGGTGGTGCAACTGGACGGCAACGACCTGCCCGACCCCGACTTCATCCTTGGCACCCGAGGTTTCGAACACATTGAATCGTTGCGCCTGATGGCCGATGAATTTCCCGCCACCGGCAACGCGTTCTTGAGCAAGTTCGTGAACCTCAAGTACCTGCAGGTCGATTGTCAGCTCACTGAACTGCCAACCAGCATCACCGATATGACCCAGCTTGAGCACCTGGACCTGAGCTTCAACGACATCCGGCTGACAGTCGAGGCCCGCGAGCGCCTCAGGTCTCTCACGCGCCTGGAAGAGTTGCACCTGGACGGTAACTCACTGGTACTGACGCCGGATGTCAGTACCATGACCCGCCTGCGGATCTTGAGCCTGCGCGGCACCGGCATCACCCAGTGGCCGATTGGCGCCGAGCGGCGCCCCAATATGAATGCACTGCTATTGCAGGATAACTCCATCACCCATGTGCCCCCGGTGCTGTATACCGACGCACGCATGCGCCTCACCAACCGCAACACTTACCTGCATGGCAACGACTTGAGCCCGGACACATGGCTCAGGCTCGACGAATACAGGCAGAGTACCGGCATCCGCTTGGGCGGTGCAGCGCGGGGGCCACAACATGCGCCGGCTGCGCCGCACGAGATAGACCAGTGGCTGGCCGGTGTGCCGGCGACCGAACATCCCAAGCGCAAGCAGCTATGGGAGCAGCTGCGCGCCAATGAATCGGTACACGCAGATGATGTATTCGAAGTGCTTCGAGACCTGCCCAATACCTATGCCTACAGCGCCTCCAGCGAGTCCAGGCAAGCACTGACCACAAGAGTCTGGACCTTATTGCTGGCGATGGCCGACTCCACTGAACTGCGCAACAACGTCTGCCTCAATACCTACGGTGCCGGTGACTGCGGAGACAGCGTCCTGCTGGCGTTCACCAAGATGGAGCTTGAACTTCGCATACACCAGGCCAAGGCAAAGACTCGTACCTACGAGAGCGACAGGGACTTGCTGAAATTGGCCACCGGGCGTTTTTACTTGAACCAACTGGATGAGTTTTCCGCCAGGTTCATTGAGCGTCGGGAAATGGCCGCACTGGAAGTCGACCCGGCCGAGGTGACTATTTATATGCGCGCCCAGTTGGCCGATGAATTCGACCTGCCCTTTCATCCATTGGAGTTGCTCTACACCGTTGACACCTACGTGACCGACACGGTGCTCGATGATGCTCGCACCGAGCTGCGTCGGCTCGGAGCAAGCTCGGCCTTGCAGGAATGGTTGCTGATGGAAGGATTCTGGATCGAGTACCTGGCCAGGAGTCATCCGGAGCCCTTTTCTACCGTCAAGGACAGTATCAAGCACAAAGTGCGACAGTTGGATAAGGAGCTGACAGACAAACGCTCGGAAGACTATCTGGAGCGGCGTCAGTCACTGGTCGACCTGGAGCAGGCGGAACTCAACCGCCTGGTGCGGCAACTGACCCTCGCCACACAGGCTGCCTTGCAACATGCCTGATCGACGTTAGAGCCAACTACATGCAACCTGTGGCGAGGTGGTTTGCTTCCTCGCCACAGGTTTAGCCACGCCAGACTCGCTCGGTGCACCGCTAATAAGGATTACGACTCAGGGCGAATTGCTGGTTAAGCCGATGGGTATGGCTTTTCGACGTCCCACCAGTGCAATCAAATAGGCTACGGAGTCGGCGTTGTTAAGCACGGTGACGACGCGTTTGAGCGCATCGGTCCGGAAAACACGTCGAGCATCGCTCAGGGTTTGCGTACCCGTCGCGGCGAGCAGTCGATTGAGCACCGGCGCCGTTGACGTGCCCTGGGCCGGATCAGTTTTGAGGCCGGTGGCGATATCCACAACCTGGAACAATTCATGGATCGGAGTCTTGAGCGACAGTCGTGACAACTGGCGGTTTTCCAACACCGTTTTAGTGCTATTGCCGTCAGGCACCTGAGGGTCGATCAAGTCATGGAAGGGATGGGTGGAATGCACATAAGCCAGGTCCAGGGTGCCGCACACATGATGAGAGACCTCATGTATGAGGGTAGTGGCACGCGCGTGAACATTGACATAGAAGGGTTTTATCAACAGATGACTGTATTTTAAGCCCGGGCTGAAAAACGCCTCGGTCAAGTACAGCAACTGAAGGGGATCGGGGACAATCGTGAAGGCCAGCACCTTGTAGGCACCTGTGAGCGCGGGCATTCTCGAGCGGCCAATGACAAATCGCTTCGAAGACGGTGAGGTCAGCGAGGGCTCGATCAACGCATTGCACACCTTGTCGACAACCTCGCGGATTTTTTCCAGATGCAGGGCTTCGAGGGTCTGCAAGCCAAAGAACATTTTGATCTGTTCGGCCACGTCAGGCACCGCAAGGGGCGTTTGCTGTAGCAGGCGCAGGTTCTCCTCGGCGTTCTTCGCATAGAACGTCGCCATTGCCAGCGCCTCAGTGATCATCAGTGATTCTTGAGCGTAAAGCGCGCGAATATCGCGCATGCCGATGGCCAATATATTCATACTTGGCCGGGCAAATGGCTCTGAGTAAAAGCGATTGGTCAATCGCGCAACCGCTCTGCGGCCGGTCAGCAACGGGTCGCTGCTACTGAGCATCCACTGTTGTCGTGTGTTGCTGTGCACCAAGGGGCCGACTTCGGCGTCACCGGTTATGTGCCAGTCCAGGCCGAGCTTGATAACCCGGTAGACTTTCCCTGCCACGGCGGCGTAGTCGTGATTGGAAGCGGACCGGTACAGGTTGAGCGCGGTGTCTTTGACCAGGCTGGCCAAGGTTGGCTCAAGGACTTCAAAACCTTGTAGCCGGGTGCGGCGCGCGGCGGTTATATCCAGCGCGGGCCAGGACGCCACAGCCGTTGCCGGGGTTGCAAACGCCGGTCTGGGCGCGGGCGTCGGCGGGCTGCCGCTCTCAGGCACCCAGGGGCTGGAGCGCCGCAGGCCCGCGATCAGGGCAACCCCCGCGATGAACTGCCCAAGCGCCTCATGCCAGTTCTGGCTTTGCAGCTCATCGGCGCTGGCTTTGAACAGTTTATAGCTCTGCCAGACGATCAAGGGATACGCCAGCTTTGCGGGCAGGAACACGCTGGCAGCCTGCACGCCCTCTGCAAACACAGCCTTGACCGTATCCCAGGCGGTCTGCGCGTCGGCTTTGTTCTGACAGCCGAGCAAGCGTACCAGCAGCTCGGTATTATCGATGAACAGCTGTTTGAACAGCGGCATGTGGATGGCGTTGTAAGCCAGTCTCACCGATTTTCCTTTCAGGGCGGCTGTCAGCGCGTCCTGGTCGACTGCCTGGGCCACCTGCAAAACCCAGCTATTCAAGGCGCCTGGTGACGTCAGTTCAGCAACCAGCTCGGCCTCATGCGGGTATTCCTTGAGGGTATGACCGGGGCTGTAAGGCGCATAGAGCACTTGAGGCGTCTTGCCGGCACCGGTACGACCGATCAAGTAGACTCCAGGCACCTTGAGGGTTTTCGTGCCGGCATCGATCAGCAACTGCAGGGGACAGATCATGGCGTCGGCACCTGCCACGGTCGCCCGGGCGATTGCATCCGGCATATCCATGACCTGCTGGATAAGCCCGAAGGCCGTCGGTGAAAGCTGGCCTTGCAACGTCAGGCTGTGAGCGTATTGCATCAATTGCCAAGGCAACTGCTTGGCGAACCGCGTTGAGCGTTGCGCAAAATCCGCACTGGCAGAGCCCAGACAGGACTCGATGTAAGCCTGATAAGCCGCGTTGACCTTCAGCGCCTGAATCCGAGTCTTCAATGTGCGCGCATCCAGGGTGTCAGGCAACGGCGTTGTTCCGGTACCGGCGAAGAACGGCACCTCATCCTTCCAATACGATTGATGACTCAGTGCATACCCCAGCAGCGACTGATTGCGGGCTGGCGTGTCGCCCTGGGCCGGCAGACCCACTTCGATTTCATCAGGGGTGACGCTGCTGCGGTCGTACAGCGTTGTCAGCAAAGCAATGAGCTTCTTGCGCGTGAACTGAGCCAGCGAGTCGATCCCATGCAGGTAATCCTGGTTGTCATTGACATTGTTTCGATACTGCTCCAGCAGTTCGGCATAGAGCTGTTGATCGACAGCACTGGCGTGGCCCAACCACTGCAGGCCATGTTGCACGATCATGGACTGGGCCATCTCCATGGCCCGCTGCACATTGGTGGGCGCCAGGCTTTGCGTGACTTGAACCTGCCATAGCTTGTGCAACTGCTGGACCGACAGCTGCATCGACAGGATGTGTGCCAGTTCAAGGTCTTTTTGTTGGGCATGGGTTCGTTGCACGTGCTCAACAAGGTTGTCTTCGATCAGTTCAAGGGTACTGAGCGCATAGGTCGGGTAGGTCTGCCAGTCCGGTCGAGCCAGGTTTTCCAGGAAAACCTGGCGTTCGACCGGATCTGCCAGGCGTTGATCCACTGAAGCTTTGAACTGACTTAGTGAACCGAAACCTTCCAGCCCCAATGCGGGCGTCCATAGCAGCATGCGCCCCGAATATTGAGGGTCCAGCCCACCACGCTCGGTCAACACGAAACAGTTCTTGAGGGCGTGCGAGGTCGCTTGCCCGATGATCGCTACCTTCAAGTAAAACGCATCAGGACGAAACCCGTTGACACTCAGGCGCAGGTCCCTGGCGTAGATACCCAGCACGCTAGAGAGCACTTCGTAGTCGATAGGTAACACAGCGTTGTTCCAAAGCCTGAGTTGCATTTCTGCGATCAGGCCCATCTCCATGGCTTTTTTCAGCACCGGCTCCATATTGGGGTAAAGGCTGTGGGTCCGACGTAGATACTGGGTAAAACCGCCCATGGCCGTTTCGATCAGATGATTGAAGGTCTTGACCTCCAGGCCCGGGATCTTGCTGGCGGTTTTGTCTGGCGCGGTCGAATAGAACTGGGTGTCCGGCGAGTCGGTGAGTGGGCCCGCCTCGCCACATAAGCGCGCCAGGAAATGCTCGACCATGCTGCTCGATGACAATAGCTGAGGTTGTCCGGTGGCACTCGAGGGGCGGCTGTAATACCGCACCGACAGGCACGCAGCCTGCAGCTGCGCAAGCTTGAGGCTGTGCAGTCTGGTATTCAGATAAGTAATGGCCGAGCGTTCCAGCGAGGGCCGCGACGATCGTTGCTGCTCGATTTCGGCAGCGACGTTTTCGAGCAAATGCACCGTGGTGCGCATCGCCAGGAGCGTTGGTGGAATCCTCGGTTGCAGCGCACTCGCCGTCCAGCTGGCCGCCAACTGTGTACTCCAGCGCCCCATGGGTTCGAGGGTCAATAGTGCTGGATCAACCATGCCGCGCACATCCAGCACATGGTCGACCAGCGCGTCGAGGTCCAGGGTGCCCTGGCTCAGGCGATACTGGTCCAGCGCATATCCAAGGTTGCGTCCTTGCTTTTGAATGATGCCTTCCAGGAGGCTTTGGAAAATGCTCCCGGTGATGGGCGCGCGGGTAATGTCACTGGTTTGCAGGTCGACTTCGCTGCAGCGCTCCTGCCTGGACAGATAGTTTCTCCAGGCGGTGGGATGCTGCTGGGGGTTCAGGTGACCGAGAAGGTGGGCTTTGAGTGAGTCCAGCTCGGTAAACGTCTGTAAGCCCATGTGGGGACTATAGAGCAGCCAGAGCGATGCCTCGCCGCTTTTGTCATCGCGGATAATCAAAGTGCTGGCCAGCTCGGTCGAGGGCTGTCGCGGCCCCTCCAGCAGAGCTTTATCGACCGCCAGGGCGGGGGCGATGATGATCGCGCCAGGGTCGGCCTTGAGCGGCAGCGCCTGCAGTTGCAGACGCTGCCCAGGCGAAATGATGCCTTGCTGTTGCTGGTCCAGCAGGACGGTGAGAAACCCATGGAACATCGCTTGGATAAACAACTGCTGTCGCGTCATTCCGGTCGAAGCCGGTTGCTGCCAGAACAACTTGGGCTGCTGCAGCATGTATGCGCTGAGCCCCCGGGCCAGCCCTTGGATTGAGGTTTCCCAACGCAACTGATCATCGGCGTCCTGAGTCAATCGCTGGGGGTTGGAGTAATGGCGGGTTTCTCCCCTTGGCCAGCCGTCGGCGACGAAATACATCAACACGGTTTCATGCAGGGAACGCATGGTGGTGTGTCGGGACGCTGGCGTAGCGGTGCCACCCGAGGAGCTGGAAGTATCGACGAGGGTGCTCTGCACTTGAGTCTGGCGCTGGTCGATACCTGCGAAGGACTGGGCCATTTGTGCGGCGATGTATTCATCCAGCAAAGACGTGAAACTGGGCAGCTTGAGCAGTTCCTCGCGCATCAGGCGGGCATTTTCAAGCCGGTTGTTGGCAAGGGTCGCTTGCTGTGCTTCGAAGACAGCCCCAGCCACGGTTTGGGTGGAAATACTCAGACTCGTCTCCGACGCCAGCTGCGCTTGCTGGGCAATGGACAGGTAATCAAGCAACGGTTGGCGCTGCACGGGATCCTTCAGCCAGGTTGCCAATTGGGTATTGAGTGCCCGATGGCTTTCCAGCTTTTCCAGGCCTCGAGCAGGGGTGTAGAGAAATACCCCTGCGCCTGGGGCGGGGCTCATGACAAACGCGCCCGCCAGTTCAATCGGCTGTTTATCGGGCACGCTCAGGTGCAGGGTGTGCACCTGCATCGGCGCTTTTTGTGCCTGGCGCAAGGCATCAGTGGCCAGATAGACAGTGTCGAGCCAGTCGAGGTCCTGGAGCGTGAAGTGGCGCGTGCTTTGGCGCTCGGTCAGTTGTGTACGGTCGGTTTGGGTTTCGCGGAAAAAATACGGAAGGTTATCGCTAGCCATCAAGTGCGCTCCATGCAGGCCTGGCTGCTGGATGAACAGCCATGAGTGATCCGGGAGGATCACTCTGGCAGTTCAGGCTTGCGCCGATGCGCTATATATACAACGAAGCGTCATGCCTCGGAGTGCTCGGCGCAGGAGTCGCCTTCACCCCGAAAAAGCGCCAGTGACTTTAACAATGTGCCGGTGTCCCTTGAGTGATGAACGCTTCACGAAAGGCTTTCCCGGTCTCGGGGTTGAACAGCCCGTCACGCTCGAACCGCTCAAATGCCTGCCTGGCCAGGACACCCGACCACCTGTAGGAGTAGGCGTTGGCTCCATAGTCGATAAGTTGTTCAAAGCTATTGAGTGGACGAGCGCCAGCCGGCCATTGCAAATGCCCGACTTGCGCGTTGCATTGGCTGAAAACCTCATGGGGTGTGCGTCCGTCACCGTGAGTGCGGTGCAACTCGAAGTCGACCAGGCTTGTGAGCAAAACCCTGGCGGTTTCCTGACTGGTCTGGGTGTGAATCAACCGGCTGATTCTGGTGGCCATGTCGTCAGGCAACGGTTCTCCCGTCTGGAAATGGTTCGAGAGCCAGATCAGGAACGAGGGTGTAAAGCAGAACTGCTCCAAGACCTGGCTGACGAACTCCGACGCATCCCGGCTCAGTTGATCAATACTGGAGATCGTCCGATAAGGCGCCGAGGTCAACAGGTGCTGCAGGCAGTGGCCGAACTCGTGTAGCAAGACCCGCAGCTGTAAATGATCCATCAAGCAAGGATGGGTCGTGATCGGGGCCGGCATTTGGGTACGCAGCACCGCCACGGGCAGTTTTGGTCGTCCTTCAGCCGTCATTCGGTGGCTTCGTAGACTGGATGTGAAGCCAAACCCCGCCGCCTCACTGCGCCGATAAGGGTCAATGAACAAATACCCGATCGGTTCTGCGTACTCTCTGAGCTCAAATACCCGCACATCCGGGTGCCAGGTATCGACCGTGGCCTGTTCGATCAAATCGACGCCGAACAGGGTCTTGGCGAACGCGCATAGCCTTTGCAGTACCCACTCAAACGGGAAGTAGTTGCCCACGGTTTGCTGGGAGATGCCCGCCAGATCCTGACGGATTTTTTCCGCGAAATAGTCGTGGTCCCAGGGCTCCAGCACATCGATACCGCGTTGCGCGGCATAGTTTTGCAGTTGCTGTGCCTCGTGGGTAAACGTTGTGCGTGCCAGGTCGATCTGTTGGTGAATAAATACGCTGACCTGCTCCGTCGTGCCTGCCATCTGCTCCACCAGTGCCAGTTGAGCGAAATTGGCATAACCCAGCAGTTGCGCTTTCTGGTGACGACTATAGAGCAGCGCTGTCAGCACCTGTTCATTGTCATCGGCGATCGCCTCCGGGTCGCTGTTCACTGCACGGCTGTAGTACGCGAGCATGATTTCCTTACGCAAGCCTCGATGATCGGCGTAAGTCATCACCTCGCGAAAGGACTGCTCCGACAGGGTCAATAACCAGCCTTGCAGACCGGCCGCCGTAGCCGCACTCGCCATGCGTGCCTGAGCTGAATCAGGCAGTCCGCTCAACACTGACGCGTCCAGGATATGCTTGCGCCATGCATCGTTTGCGTTTTTCACGCGGTCCAGGAATGCCTGGCTGAAGACGTCGATGTCTTGGTTCAACGCACTGAGCTGCAGCTGCTTTTCCGGTGACAGCTCAAGGCCGGCCACGCTGTACTTGCGCAGTTTTTTTTGCAGCGCGCTTTGGCGTTGCTCACTGAACAGCGCGGCTATAGGGCTGGCGGCCAGTTGTCGGTGAAGCCGATACAGGTCGCCATTGCCTGCCAGCTCGGCTTTGTACTGTGTTGCCATCGCTTGACTACGCGTTGATGCCTGCTGCCAGGCCAAACCTTGGGGGACGGAGTCAAGCAGGGTGAGGACGTGCACAAAACCATCCAGGCGCGCTTCCAGTTCATCCACGGCCAGCACCAGGTCATCCCAGGTGGGAAAGGCTGCCTGACTGGCAATAATCGAAGCGGTGACACTGCGGCACTCGCTGATGATCTGTTGAATGGCGGGCACCAGGTGGTGCGCCTGGATCGCTGAAAACGGCGGCCAATCATTGGGCAGCAGCAGGGGATTAGTGTCGGGCATGGGGTCACTCTTTGAAAAATGGCAGTCGGAACAGCCAGCCTAAAGAGTGAATAACCGCAGGGAGGAATAGATAGGTAGGGGCACCGACACGCAAATGTGACGCCCCTAAGGCGCTACATTTGCGTGCACAGGCGCGCTCAGTGGCTCATGGCTGCTTGAGCGCCGCTCCATCACCAGCGTTGGTCGGCTGCAACCTGAACACGTAGAACAACACCGTCAGCAGCACCAGGAACACCGGGCCCACGTACAGCGCAATGCGGGTGTCCGGGAAGTACGCCATCAGGCCCACCACCAGCACCAGGAACGCCAGGGCCAGGTAGGAACTGACCGGGTAAAGCCACATGCGGTATTTCAGGGCTTTCTGTTCGGCCGGGCTCAGGCCCTTACGGAACTTGAGCTGGGCCAGCAGGATCATCACCCAGGTCCAGATCGCGCCGAAGGTGGCGATCGAGGTCACCCAGACAAAGACTTTTTCCGGCACCAGGTAGTTGAGCAGTACCCCCAGCAGCAAGGCAAAGATCGACAGCAGCAAGGCCTTGCGCGGTACGCCGTTACTGGAGGTGGTGCCGAAGGTCGCCGGCGCCTGGCCGTTCTGCGCCAGGCTGTAGAGCATGCGCCCGGTGCTGAAGATGCCACCGTTGCAGGAGGACAGCGCGGCGGTGATCACCACGAAGTTGATGATGCCGGCGGCGGTCTTGATGCCCAGGCGCTCGAAGGTCATCACGAAGGGGCTGCCCTGGGTGCCGATTTCGTTCCACGGGTAGATCGACAGGATCACGAACAAAGCGCCCACATAGAACAGCAGGATGCGCCAGAACACCGAGCCGATGGCATTCGGGATGGTCTTCTGCGGGTTCTTCGCTTCACCGGCGGTGAGGCCGATCATCTCCACGCCCAGATAGGCGAACATCACCATTTGCAGGGACATCAGCACGCCCTGCACGCCATTGGGCAGGAAACCGCCGTGGGCCCAAAGGTTGGAAATACCCAGTGCCACGCCGTCATTGCCGAAGCCGAAGGCGATGATGCCGACGCCGCCGATCACCATGGCAATGATGGTGACGATCTTGATCAACGCGAACCAGAACTCGAACTCACCGAAAGCCTTGACCGCGATCAGGTTGATCGTGCCCATGCTGATCAGTGCCGCCAGGGCCCAGATCCAGCGTGGCGTATCGGGGAACCACACGCCCATGTACACGGCGACGGCGGTGATTTCCGCGACGCAGGTCACCAGCCACAGGAACCAGTAGTTCCAACCGGTGAGAAAGCCCGCCAACGGGCCGAGGTAGTCCTGGGCATAACGGCTGAACGAGCCGGCGACGGGGTTGTGCACCGCCATTTCGCCGAGGGCGCGCATGATCACCAGGATCGCCAGGCCGCCAATGATGTAGGAGAGCATGATCGCCGGGCCGGCCATTTCGATGGCCTTGGCCGAGCCGAGGAACAGGCCGACACCGATGCAGGCGCCAAGGGCCATCAGGCGAATATGCCGTTCACCGAGTTCACGTTTGAGCGGGCCGCCTTGAGCGGTCTCGCCATGGGGCAGTGGGTTGCCGACTGGCATAAGGGTACAACCTCATTTTGTTATTGGATTAGCCACTGAGCCTCAAGCGTATCGGCGGATGGCCTGATACACCGGCTGGGACCGGGCCTGCCTTGTGGACAGACCCGCCTGGCCGTAGGAACCGGGCAGGTCAGCGGGCGTGCAGTATAAAAAGCTACCGACAGGGCTTTTCACTCTATAAACAGCAAAATTTGGCGATAAGCCCCGTAAAAACCGCTTTCGACGGCGGCAGCTGCAAGCGTCTAGATCGGCCTTCACGGCGCAAAACGGCGGGAATTATTACATAACTTGTCTGCATCCGGGGGCATGTGTCCGCGCCGTTGGCGAGCCAGCTGCCATCAGTCGCCAGGGCTAATCCACACTGAAAAACAAGCGCCTGGCCAGCGCCCGCGAAATGCTTGCCCGGTCAATCTCCAGAGTCTGGCGCACCCGTCCGGCCTGACCGGTACGGATACGCGCAAAAGCTTGGGCCTCGACCTCGGCCTGGGCCTGGCGCCCCAGGCGCTCCTGCTCGGGGCTCTTGAGGTGCGCGGCGGTGTAGTGGTCGTCCGGCCCCTGACTGCGTTCATAGTGAAAGTGGGCATAGCACAAGGGGTGTTTGGAATGGGCATCCACCACTGTGTACACCTGCAGGAAATCCTGGGCTTTGCCCTGAAGCGGCACGCGAGCTCCCTGGCGAAGAATGTTCACCTCGTCGAGTTGTTTCAGAAAGGCCACGTCCTCTACGCTGTCCAGTTTGAGTTTGCTGGCCCGGACCCGTGCCTGCACCCCGGCAGCCTCAAGGCGCAACGCCGCTGCCCGCAACTCACCTTCCCGAGTCCTGGCATTGCCTTGCTGTACGACCGACAAGCGGGAAAGGTCCAGGTCACGCAGTTTGCCGGCGATACTGTCGGCCACCCAGCGTCGGCTGGTCGCCTGCTCGTCCAGCAACGCTTGCAGGGAAGATGGGGTACAGGTCGCGGCCAGTGCTTGTACCTTGAGAATTGCCTTGTCGACATCTCGCAGCAGGCGCTGACCCTTGTTCATCAACGCGCCCAATTGCGGATCTGCGGCGGGGCCCCGGGCCGGTGGTTCCACAGGTTCCCAGACACCGTCTGCCGCCTCGGTGAAGGTGGCGATCACATTGTCCTTGGCGTCCACCAGTTCTGCCGTCTCGGCACCACCGCCCTGGGCACGAGCCTTGAAGCGCGCCACATACACATCACGATTGCGCGTACGAATGATCTTTTTCTGCCGTGCGCCGGTCGCCACCGGGGCGCTGGTGCTTGGCGCATCCGCTGCCAGCAGCCCGGCCAGTTCTTCCTCCACCTGCTGGCGCAGACCGCGCAGCAGCGCCTGGAGTTTTTGCAGGTAGGGCAAGTCAAAGCTCTCCGGTGTCATGGCGCGCCAGAACTCAATGCGATCGTCAGTGAAGGCGTACACCTGACTGAAGCTTTTGAGCAATTCGATCCGTTCCTCGCGGGTCACGGCCAGTTGTTCCAGATCCGCCAGGGAGCGGCTGGCACACCGGGCCCGGTTCATCACCTGGTTCAAGCCCTGATAGAACTCATCTTCCAGCGGCGGGCCGCCGGCGTCGATGCTCAGGCCCCACAGGGAAGTCATCTGCAAGGTCTTGAGGTCTACATTCGACGGTCGCGCGGGCAACTGCGCCACCAGCGCGGCGGCTTTATCACGCCCCAGGCGCGGCACATTGCGCAGTTGGTGCATGGCGTTGATTTCCAGGGTACGCCACTCAATCGCCGACTCCTGTACCACCACCAATTCGCCCATGCGCGCCTGGAGTCGGGTGTGGGCCTGATGGTTGATATCGGACTCCGCCTCCTCCGCACTCTCGCTCTCCAACAGCGTCAACAACGGCCTGACCTGCGCATTGATCCGCAGCATGTGCTCACGGGCGTGGGCGTCCAGAAGTTGCAGGGCCAGGATCAGCGATTCCAGCACTTCGCAAAGATCCTCTTCGTAGTGGGGCCGCGGCTTGATCTCCCGCAGGCGCATCAGCAGTTGCAGCTCGTGCTGGGACAGGCGCACCTTGTTCTGGACTTCCGTGCGGTAGCGCTCGCGGACCTGGGCCAGTTGTTCATCACTGAGGTGAGTGGCCTGACGCATCAGCCTCCCTGCGACTTCCATGGCTGCCTGGGAGCGTATGCGTGCCTGGCTTGCGTCAAGGTACTCGCGCTCAAGCGTGGGCAGTGAAGCCAGCGCCGTCTGTTGCGCGGCTTGAATCACGCTATCGGCATTGCCGCCATCCAGATAGAGGCGCAAATCAAAATCCCAGCGCCCCTCGCCCAGTGCTTCGAGCCGGGGACCGAGGGTGGCGCCATCGGCACTGATCACCCGCACGCGGCCTTGTTCAGCCTGGACCCGGTACAAATGCCCGCGCACCAGGGCCTGCCACTGGGCCGGCATGTGCGTGGTATCACGCAGCAGGCCCCTCCAGCGACCGCCTTGTTCTGCGTTGGGCAGGAACTCGGGCCACGGCTCGGCGAACACCTTGAGGCTCAGGGTGCGCAGCCGCGCCTGCTGGGAATCGGTCAAGGTCGCGCGGGCATTGGCCCAGCCGGCGGCGGCGCGGAAGGTCGCGGGCGTCGGGATCTGCGTCGGCACTGGCTGCCCTGGAATCACTTCGGGTTGCGCCAAGGGGGCGAACAGTGGATGTTCCAGTGCAACCTGCTGTCGTGGATCGTGAGGGGCGCCCTGATGGGCGAGAATCAGCGTCAGGTTCATCAATACATCCATGATCGCCGCGCTCTGCACCTGCTTATCGCCGCTGCCCAGCCCCTGGACATCCTGTTGCAGGCTGTCCATCAGTTGCAGCAGCCACCCGCCCAGCATCCATGGTCCCCGTGCGAACGGCAGCACGGCGCCGAACAGCAACCAGCCGGCCTGTTTCAAACTGGCCCAGCGTTGCTCGGTATTGGACACCGACTGCCGGTCGGCCAGGGCCACCAGGGCCTTGGCGGTCGCGTTGAACACCTGGCTGGTCGGCCCCTCGGCACTGATCTGTTTGGCGAGCTGCGCTGGCGCGGGTTTTTCATACCGGGTGAATTCATCGCCCGCCAGAAAGCGGCGGACATGCGGTTCTTCAAACCCGCCTTGGGCGTAGACCGCCCGGCGCCCAGGGGCGATCCAGGTCAGTACGCTGTCCTGCAACGGGCCTGGGGCCTTGATCGCAGCGAACAAAGCATCTATCGAGGCAAACTCCAGCAACATCGGTTCCAGCAATGGCCGGTATAGCAGGTGCACGCCGGTCTGCAGCCGTCGCGGTCCGATGATGAAGTGGTTGGCAATCACATCCGCGGCAGCATCTGCCGTGGCCTTAAATGCCAGCGGCCACAACGCCATCGCTTGGCCGTCTACCTGGCGGTCCGCGGTCTTGGCTTGCAACACGGCATGTACACGCTTGAAGCCTTGCTGGGTCAGGCCGTGCTCGCCCTTGATCTTCAATTCCAGCGCCAGCATCGGCAGTTGCACGCGTAGTTGGCGCCTGAACATCTGCAAACGGCGGGCGGTCTCCTGCGGGTCATCCACCAGTTTCTGTTTGAGCAGATCCGGGTAGGCCTGGCCGACATTGGCGCGGGCGACACAGCTCTTGAGCAGGTTGTATGTCAACCATACCGGGGCCTGCGCATTGTCGAGGGTGATCAAGGAGGGGGTGGAGGGGAATCCGGCCAGGTTCTCCAGGGCCAATTCGGTGAGGGTAACGGTCACAGGGTCAACCTCCCCTGCGATGAAGCCCCCCTGCACCGGCACTGCGGCGGCGACTACGCGATTGAACGTCAGACGGATATTGCCGGGGCGTACTTCCTGGGCACTGGACTCACGCCTCAAGCACGCTTGCAGGGCGTTGTCGGCAAACTGCTGGATCGAGCCGATACCCTCGAGAAAATGCGCGCCGGCACTGTCCTGGCGCGCCAGCACCCAGGCCTGGAGCAACCGCGCATAGGCAGTGCTGTCGGCATCGCCGGCCTGGGTCAGCCACAGTGGCATGACGTTGCGCAGGCTGCGCTGCAACGCGCTGGGGCGGGGCACAAACCAGCGGCGGGCATCGGTGATGTAATCGAGCAGCGCCTGATGTTGCCCGGGTGCCAGGGCAATGCTGCGGTCGATGCGGTCGATGTCACGCAGTTGCTGCGCCAGGTAACTCGCCGCCAAGGCATCGAACGGATCGCCCTCGACATCGGCGGCAAACCAGTGGGTCGGCGCGCCAGGCGTCGGCGCATAGGCCGCCAGCCACTTGGCGACATCCTCCAGGCGCGTCAAGGGGTGCAGCCCATTGGCCGGGCTGAACAGCACATGCTGCGCCCCATGGCTGAGGACCAGCAATGGCAGCATCTGCGCCCCATCGTTCGTCTCTGGTTCGCCGCACAGGTACAGGGCCTGTACGCGCACCGCATCACCGTGCAGGTTCCACTGCGGATCGGGCCGAGCGGGGCGCAGCAAGTGCCTGGGGAATACGCTGGCAAAACGTTGCGCAGTGAATCCAGGTGGCGGCGGGGACTCGTACAACAACGCCAGCAGGTCATCCGACACATAGCCCCAACGCGTCATGTTCACCGGCAAGGCTTCTCGCCACCAGGCTTGCAGGTGTTGGGCATAGGCCCCCAGTAGCAGCGTTGCGCAGCGATTGATCAGGACTTCCAGCTGTGCCAGGGGCGGGCCACCGGGCACGAACACCTCGCGCTGGCGCTGCACAACCACCTGATAACCCGGCACCAGCAGCAGTGGCTTGGCCGCGGCCAGGCGCTGCAGTAAACAATCGACCAGGGCCTGATAGGCCAGGGCACCATTGCTCTCGCCCGGTGTGCCGATATAGAGCCGCTCGGCTTGCCAGGTCGCTGCCCCGAAGTGTTGGTCCAGGTCAGCCTGGGCACTTTGCTGCGCGACCGTACGCAACGACGGCGGCGGGTGCAGCAAGGTGTGAATTTGTTCGATAGCCGCCTGGCGTGACGATGCCGGGACGGGGCCGAGGGTAGTCATGATGAGCGCTCTCCATACGGTCAAACCCGCAACCCTACGCCCTGCCCTGCGCCCCATTGCCGTAGACAATTACCGCCGTCGATGCCGCGCTGCGACTGGCCCGCTGAGGTAGTTAATTACCCTCCGGCCAGGCATGGCGCTCCGTAGTGTGGGCCGATCGTTTTCTTCGACAACTGTGCAACGGCCCGCACGAATCACCCACACTACGGAAAACCCTGAATATGTCCGCACTCCCGCCCCCTACCCATGAAGAGCTGCTGCGCCAACTCAGCCTGTGCACCAGCAGCTTGCAGAGCCTGCTTGATTGCCAGCCCCTGTTCGCCACGCAACTGAGCGCCGCCTTGCGCCAGGAACTGGGCGAACTGTCGCCCGACCAGCCTCTGAACCCTGATGCGCTGTACTTGAATGAATACACCTACGACAGCCCTTCGCAGGTGCCGCGTATCACGCGTTCGCGCAACCTGACCCAGGTCGTGCAAGCGGCCGTTGTCACCGGCGCCGCACCCACCCTGCTCGCCAAGGCGACGCCAGCCGCGCCCGACGGCCCGGCCATGGGCTTCTACCACGACGCGTTGAGCGCAGGCACAGACGGCGAGTTTGCCACCCTTGAAGTAGCGGCCCTGAATGCGCTGGTCGATGACCTGCGCCAGAACAGCCTGCTGGCTTATCAACGCAGGCTCCAGGATTTCTGGTCGGGGTTGCACCCTCTCACTGGCGGGCTCAGTGTCCAGGATGCCGTAAGTCAACAGCTACGCGACTTGCTGCGTATTGAAGCAGACCTGAAACTGCTCAGCGCGCGCCAGGCCAAGCACCCGGACCTGATGCTGTTGACCGAAGGCCGGCAATTGATCGAGAACCTGGTACTGCATGAAACCTCGGGCGCCGCGACCCCGCCGCGGGCGGTCAGCCTCACCCTGCATGACCCACAGACACCCACGTGGTCGGTGCCGCTTAACGGGGTGTTCATCCTCAGCGAACAATTGCACTCGACGCTGCCGGCAGTGCTGTACACCCCGCAATATGGTGGTGAAACCTTCAAGAACTTTTTTACCCTGCAAAACACTTTGAGCAGGCGCCTGGTCAGTGGCACGAGCAAAAGCCTGCTGTTGGCCAACGTGCCAGGCAGCGAACGCGAGCGCGCCAGCGAAGTCTTGAAAAGCGGGCAAAACCTGCGTTTTACCCCAATCAACGGGCCGGTGTTCAGCCACTGCCTGCACGCCCAGCGCGACCAGCAACAGGCGGATATCGCCCACACCTTTGGTACCACTCACACCACGTTCGAGGCACTGGCCACCCGATTGCACTCCCACTTGGCGCTGCCGCTGTCGGGCAACCAGGCGCTGCTGGAGCACCTGCCCGCAGCACGCGACCCGGTGGCGCAAATCGTCACTCCCCACACCGCGCCCGACAGTGAGCAGCAAAAGCACCTGATCCGCCTCTGGGACTCCCTCAACGAACAAATCGGCTACCTGCTGGACAAGGACAAACACCCAGCGTTGGAGGGCGCGCTATCGACTCTGCTTGAGGAAACCTTCACCCAACTGCCCACCGACGCCCGCCTGGACGCCTTATATGTCAACCGCTACCGCATCGACAGTGCAGGCACCCGCCGATTGGAGCTCTCCCAGACTCTGCGCGAAGCGCTATTGAGACGCCTGCCCACGGACATCATGCAGGACGACACCGCGGATGCGACGCTCGCCCAAGCCGTGTTCCCCAGCCCCAGTAGGGTGGCCGAGACCGAGCAAGTGGCCTGGAACGGTACCCTGCAAGAACTGGCCGAAACCCTGCGCAGGCGCTTGCCGGCGCAGATCACCGCGTATTGGCACAGTCCCTTGGGGCCAGGCTTGAGCTGCCCGCAAATCAAGCTCAACGACCTTTACCGTCAATGCCTGGACGTGCAAGCGCGCCTGCGTTTTATCGACACCACCCTAAGCCCCGCCGCCAAGCTGCTGATCGAGCGCGTACTGGGCCATACCAACCAGGCCCGGCGCGAGGCGCGCTTCAGCCACGGCCAACGCCCCGGGGTGTATCAACTCACGGTCGATAACGGCAGTGCTCAGGGCCAACGCCTGGCCGGGTGCTTCGTAGTGACCCCCAGCGACGCCAGCCTGGCAACCCTGCCCCACTGGCCCAATGGGCACAAGAACCTGAGTACCCAAGGCACCGGCGGCAGTACGGTGCATGGGCCGGTGGTGCTGTTCTCCCCGGTCCAGGGGCTTGAAGAGTTCGCGACGTTGCAGACGTTGCACGATGGGCTGACCGCCCGCCTCGACGCCGGCGAGGAAGCGGGCAGACTGCTCGCCTGCACCCTGCCGATCGCCCAGGCCCAATCGCTCGATGGGCTTTGGGGGATGCACCTGAGCAAGGTGTTCAGGCCGATTGAGGGCGACTTCATCGCCGACGCCGTGCAGAGCCTGCTGGACAAACAGCTCGATGATATCCAGACCCTCCTGGGCCAGGCCGAACACTGGCACGAGGCCGACTTCAAGCCTGGGTGTGACCCCGGCAGCGCCGAACACAATGGCCGTGCCGAACTGGCGGAACTGCTGGACACCGCCGCCGCGTTCATGGCGCGCAATCAGCTGCTGCTGGATGAGCATCGGCCAGACTGGGAAAAACGCCTCAGCCCGACCAACAAAGCCCGCCTGCACAGCCACGCCCAAGCGGCCCTGGAGAAACAGCAGGTGCTGGCGCAACAGTGGAAAGTCGTACCTGCCCTGAGCGAATACGCCAAGCAACAGGTGATGGTCAAGATCAATGCGCTACCGGCCATGAAAGCGTTGGCCGCCAGCCTCAAGGCCGGATGCCCGGTGCCTGAGGCAGACCCGGACCTGACAATGGTCATCCGTACTGAACGGGTACGCATCAGCGCCGGCAGTGGCTTTGGTTCGGGCCATGAAAGCGTCGGCGACATCGAGCGCATGAGCCTGACGCAGTTACTCCTGAGAAACACCAAGCCCTGGGAAAAAAGCCTCACCTGGAGTGCCGACGACAAGCTCGAAACCACGCTCACCAACACCGCGGGCCGGTGGCTGCGCGATGGTCGCGGCAAACCCATCACCCTGGCGAAGGACGTGCTGGAGCAATGGCTCAAGGAGCTGAATATCGGCCCGCGCTACATCGAAAACGTACTCCAGCAACACCTCTATCCGCAGCCCATGACGCGCCAGGCCCAAGCATTGAAAGACACGTGGATGGCCGCCCAGCAAGCTACCTTGAGTTACGCCGCGCTATTGGCCGAGCTGAACCCGGATGCCTACAGCACGCCGCTGGCCAGTGACAACGCGCAAAAGAAAGGCGCCGCCTGGGTTGCCGCGGTACTGGCTGCCCCCGCTGCGCAAAACCGCCAACCCGTAGACGGCCAAAGCGTGATCGCCGCCGCCCTGATGTTCAACGCCGCCAGTGATGCCCCCGAAGGACGCGGCGGGCAAACGGTGAACGGGGTGCTGCTGATCGGCACTGCGGTCGAGGAGCCGGTCGTGATGTATACCCCGGACGCTCCGGACGGGCAGTTGCTCAGGGAGGTCCAGAACGAGGCCGAGCTGGCAAGGCTGAGCCAGGCCCCGGCCTGGCAGACCTACCTCAAGGCCCGGCTACCGACCGATGCGCGCCTGCTGAATCCGCGATTCGCCCCCCATACCGGTGATTTCCTCGCCGGGCTGTATCGCCAGCACCACCAGCACCTGGCCTACCGGGCCGACGAGCAGACACTGAGCAATGAGGAACTGGAGAGCCAGTCCACCTTCAACAAGGTGATGTACGGCGTCGAGTTCGCCCTGACCGCACTGGGCGCATTCCCAGGGGCGGGTCACTACGCGGCATCGACGGTTAAATGGCTGGCCCGAGTGGGCGGCCTGACGCTGCAAACCCTGCGCAAACTGGGGCGCAACATCCCCGGGCTGATTGTGCGGCATGGCTTTGCCGGAAGGGTGATGGTCGAGATGGCGAATGCTGGCGCGCCCGTTGCCGGCGCGGCGCGCAGTGCCGGTATCAGCCTGCGGCCACTGCCACTGGTGCTCGGTTCGAGCCCACGCGGTACAAGGTCGATGAGCCAGGCCATTCTGCCGGGCTATCAGCGTGAGTTCCAACGCCAGAGCGCCAGCCTGGCAGTGCCCGGAGGCATTCCCACAAGCGCCTCCCTGGCCGAAGGCAGTGCCATTTATCGGACCGCAGGCTCGCCCTCGACCTTGCTGGTGCGCGGCACTCACGCCTCGGGTGATGAGGTTGTACTGCGCATCCAGGACTCGTTCAACCTCTACGATCCCGATGGCGTAGTCGCACGGGTGCTGACTCCCTCGGGTGCCAGTACGCCGTTTCGCCTGCGCCGGATGGCGGGGACGCAGCGCTGGGCGTTGGACACCCTGGAGCGCCTGCCCGGCGGTGCCCCCAAGACCAGCCAGGAAGTGGATGAAGCGCTCAGGCAGTGGCAAGTGTACGTCGCAACCACCCTGGCCCAGGCCCCGGGGCAAGCACCGGCCCTGACGCCTGCGGTGTTTTTTGCCGAACGCGGTATCCCGTTCAACACGTGGAGCCAACACGTAAAGCAGAGCGGAGAACTCACGGCGCGGGGTATCGAGCGGCTCACATTCGAAGCCAAGCCTTTCAACGATGCGACCTTCATGCGATGGGTGGATGCACCCAACAAGACGCCACAAAGCGCACAGTTGTTCAGGCAGGAAAACAGCGTGAAGCTTTCAGTATGGGAAACGTACGTTCAGCCCGATGGTGCACTGACCATCCGGGGCCTGGCCAGGCAATCAAAAATACTCAATACGCGCATCACCGGAAAAGCCAACCGACGTATCACTGACCAGCACTTGAAAGCCTGGTACGAGAAAGCCCGCGACCCGGCCAATCGCAACAGAATCGCCCTTGAGCGATTCGCCATCGAAAACGATATTCATCTGGCCTCCTGGTACCGATACGTACGCTTTGATGGCAGCTTCAAGGAAGACGCGTTCCTGGTGCGGCGGCTCAAACGCTTGAACATCCCGGTAGCCGAGGTATCCGAGCCGCTGCCGGGGCCCTCCACAGCGCCCGTCTGAACCGCCAATCTACGTCTACGCTTGAGACAGGTCCGATCAATCTGCACGCATGGATCAATCGACTATGGGCGCTCTGTGGCAAACCGATCCGAGCAAGGCTGAAGTCAACAACGACAGCCCGTCCACCGCGCCTTTGTCGAAAAACAAACCGCCGCCTCGCCTCTGGCGACGGTTGGGCTGGCTGATTGTGTTGATGGTCGTAGTCGCCGCCGGTTATGCCGCACTACGGGAAATGCGTAGCGCCCACTGGCAAGCCCGCTTGTTCAGCCAGTGGGCGAGCGATCTGACCTACAGCGTCGGCCCCGGCGCCAGCGACGCCATGGTGTATCCCGGCGCCGGTCCCTTTGACCAGCGCCTGGGCTACAGCGCCCTGGACGAGTTCCTGCCGCGCCTGCTCAAGCGCAACTACGTGATCGCATCCCAGGCGCGCTTCTCCGAGGCGCTGATGAATTACAGCCGCCATGGGCTATTTATTCCCTACGCCGAGAAACTCCAGGCCGGGTTGGCAATCACCGATTGCCGCGCCATGCCGCTGTATCAGTTCAGCTACCCGCCACAGTTATATGCACATTTCACCGACGTACCGCCGCTGCTGGTGCACAGCCTGTTATTCATCGAAAACCGCGAACTGCTGGACCCCGACCCGGCCCAGGCCAACCCGGCCGTGGATTGGCCGCGCTTTGCCAAGGCGGCCTGGTCGCAAGTCGCCCGCCAGTTGCACTTGCCCGGGCAGGCGGCCGGCGGCAGTACCTTGGCGACCCAGCTGGAAAAGTACCGCCACTCACCCGAGGGCCTGACCCTATCGGGCAGCGAGAAAATCCGCCAGATGCTGTCCGCCAGCGTGCGCGCCTACCAGCATGGCCCCGACACCCTGGTCGCCCGGCAGAACGTGGTGCGCGACTACCTCAACAGCGTGCCGCTGTCGGCGGTGCCCGGCCATGGCGAAGTGCATGGCATGGCCGAAGGGCTGCGGGTGTGGTACGGCGCCGATTTTGCCCAGGTCAACCGGGCGCTGGCGGACACTGGCCAGTCTGCGGCCAGCCTCGCCGCACGGGGCTTGGCCTTGCGCCAGGTACTGTCGTTGATGATTGCCCAGCGCCGGCCTTCCCATTACCTGATCAAGGGCCGCGACGAGCTGGCCCAGTTGACCGACAGCCACCTTCGATTGCTGGCTCATCATCAGATCATTGATGCAGCGCTAACCAAGGCGGCGCTGGCAGCCCAGGTCAGTTTCCGTGACTGGCAACAGCAACCGACGTTGCAACGGGTCGACAGCAACAAAGGCATCAGCGTGGCGCGCAGCCAATTGGCCGGCCTGCTCAACCGCCCGCTGTACGACCTGGATCGCCTTGACCTGGCCGCCACCAGTACCTTGCAAGGCCCCTTGCAGAACCAGCTCACCGACTACCTCAAGCAACTCGCCGACCCGACCAACGCCGCCAAGCTCGGCCTGCTCGGTGAACGCTTGCTCAGCCCCGCCAGCACCGCGCAGGTGCGCTACAGTTTTACCCTGTTCGAGCGCACCACCGACGGTGCGCGGGTGCGGGTGCAGACCGACAACACCGACCAGCCTTTCGATATCAACGAGGGCAGCAAGCTCGAACTGGGTTCCACCGCCAAGCTGCGGGTGCTCACCACCTACCTGCAGATCATCGCCGAGCTGCACGAGAAGTACGCCGCACTGGCCCCGGCCGCCCTGAAGAAACTCGACATCGCCGAGCAGGACCGCATCAGCCGCTGGGCCGTCGACTACCTGATCCAGGCCGCGGATAAATCCCTGGCAAACATGCTCGATGCCGCCCTCGACCGCACCTACTCGGCCAGCCCCTACGAAGGTTTTTTCACCGGTGGCGGCCTGCATCACTTCCATAATTTTCGCAATGAAGACAACCACCGCAATCCGACCTTGCGTGACGCCCTGCGCGAGTCGATCAACCTGCCCTTCATCCGCTTGATGCGCGATCTGGTGCGCTTCACCACCTACTCTGGCGCCAACAACAGCGCCGCACTGCTCAAGGACGACAGCGACCCGCGCCGTCAGGAATACCTCGCCGGTTTTGCTGACCGTGAAGGTACGACCTACCTGCGCAAGTTCTGGAAGAAGTACCAGAAGAAAGATACCCAGGCGCGCCTCGATACCTTTCTCGACGGCCTGCGCCCCACCCCCATGCGCCTGGCCGCCGTGCACCGCTACCTGTTGCCCGACGCCAGCCAGGACAGCTTCAACCGGTTCGTGCGTGCGCACCTGACCGGAACCAAGACGAATGAAAAACTCAGTGACGAACGCCTGCAAAAACTCTATCGAGATTATGGCCCCGGGGCCTATGACCTGCCGGACCAAGGCTATATCGCCAAGGTTCACCCGCTGGACCTGTGGCTGGTGGGCTACCTGCTCAACCATCCCGAAGCGACGTTCAGTGAGGTGGTCAAGGCCAGTCAGTTCGAACGCCAGGAGGTTTATAGCTGGTTGTTCAAGAGCCGCCATCAGAGCGCCCGTGACAGTCGCATCCGCACCATGCTTGAGGTCGAAGCCTTCCTGGAGATCCACCAGCGCTGGCAGGCCGTCGGCTACCCCTTCGACCATCTGGTGCCATCCCTGGCCAGCGCCATCGGCAGTTCCGGCGACCGTCCGGCGGCCCTGGCCGAATTGATGGGGATCATCCTCAACGACGGCGTGCGTCTACCGGTACTGCGCATCGACAGCCTGCACTTCGGCGCCGGCACGCCCTATGACACCCGCCTGGTCAACGACCCCAACCGCAGCAAGCGCGTGATGCCGTTGGAAGTGGCCCAGGCCCTGCGCGGTGCCCTGTCCCAGGTGGTAGACGCCGGCACCGCCAAACGCGTGGCCGGCAGTTTCAAACTGGCCGATGGCACGCCCCTGGCCATGGGCGGCAAGACCGGCACCGGCGACAACCGCATCGAAGCCATCGGCGCCGGTGGGCGGATACTCAGTTCCAAGGCAATCAACCGCACCGCCACCTTTGTGTTCTTTATCGGCGACCGTCACTTCGGCACCCTCACCGCGTTCGTACCCGGCAGCTCGGCCCAAGGCTTCACCTTTACCTCGGCATTGCCGGTGCAAGTGCTCAAGGGTATGGCGCCAATGCTGGTGCCATATCTGGAAGCAACGGGGAAGGCACTGTGTCACCGGTGATCAAGCGGGCCTCTGTGCATCGAAGATAATGGACGTGCCCGGCTTCCGCGATCACGCCAGCAACTGATCCTCCACCCGCCCTCCTGCCACTTGAGCGACCATCAGTCGCTCAAGCTTGCCAAGATTAAAGATATATCTTAAGTTCTATCTTAACCAAGACGGAGAACTTAAAAGATGAGAGAACACCTTCCTCACGATGGCCGTGACGGCTTCGATAAACGCCCCGGCCGCGGTCCACGCGTATTCGCACCGGGCGACTTGAAACTGCTGCTGCCGGCGCTGATCGCCGAGCAGCCTTGCCATGGCTACGACTTGATTCGCCGAATCGAAAGCCTGTTCGATGGCGCCTATACCCCAAGCCCGGGCGTGATCTACCCGACCCTGACCTTCCTTGAAGAAAGCGAATTGATCAGCGGTGACGCCGAAGGCGGAAAAAAACACTACACAATCACCGACGCCGGTCGTTTCTTCTTAAGCGAACAGTCGGTTGCCCTCCAAGGCATTCGCATGCGCATGGAAGTGAGCAAGCGCTCACTGCGTGGCCACGACCGCCCGCCGGAAATCCACGAGGCGGTGCACAACCTGCGTCACGCCCTGCATTCGCACCATGGGCGCTGGAGCCCGGAAGAAATCGTTCGTGTCGCGGCGCTGCTTAACGGCACCGCCCAAGCCATTGTCGACGGGAAAGACCAATGAACACTCAAGCCATCCATCGCGTTACCCACGAAATCAAACGCCGCCGCCTGCAAGTCCTGCGGGTGGTCGACCTCACGCCGCGCATGCGTCGCATCACCTTGGGCGGTCCTGAGTTGGCCGGTTTTGTCAGCCTGGGCAGCGACGACCACATCAAGCTGTTGTTCCCGCAGAACGCCGCCGAACAAGCCGCACTGGAAAGCCCGACGTTCACTATCAAAGGCGACGGGCCGCAACCGGCCATGCGCGATTACACGCCACGACGTTACGATTTGAGCATCGGTGAACTGGATATCGACTTCGTGCTGCACGGCGACGGCCCCGCGTCCACCTGGGCCGAGCAGGCGCAGGTCGGCCAGCACCTGTATATCGGCGGGCCGCGGGGCTCGATGATCGTGCCGGATATCTTCGACAGCTACCTGTTGATTGGCGATGAAACCGCCATCCCGGCCATCGCGCGGCGCCTGGAAGAACTGCCGGCGGGTCGCAAGGTGCTGGCGGTGATAGAAATCGCCGACGCGGCGGAACAGCAAGTGCTGGAGAGCGCTGCGGATGTTAAGACTATTTGGGTGGTGCGCGGCCAGGAAGACCTGCTCGATGTAGTACGCAATCTGACGCCGCCTGGCGGCACGCTGTACAGCTTCGTCGCAACCGAAACCAAGCTGTCACGCCAGATACGGCGCGTGCTGCTGGATACGCACAAGGTCAACGAGGAATTCTTGAAGGCTGTGGGCTACTGGCGGGCCGAGGGTAGCGAAGAAGAATAAATGGCCATGGATATCTACAACATTGGGTAGGCCCTGGACCTGTGGGATGGGGCTTGCCCCCGATGAGCATGGGTATCTACACAACTGCGCCATAGCGACCATCAGTAACCACGATGCGAAGCGAGTCGCTCTTGAGCTTGATCTGCTTTTGATCTTGATCTTAGGCGCCCCGTTAAACCACGCTGGCCCAAATCCGTGTCGGATTACGGGCACACCGAGCCTGGGCGAGGTGCCGAGTGGTGGGGCAAGAGCGTTTGGTTACTTTTGCCTGGGCCGGCATTCCGGCTTTTCAAAAGTGACCCGCCGTAAGGGCGGAACCCTAAGTGGCCGTTACCGCAGCAATGGATATGTACTCGCTCTGATCCAACATACTGGTCGGCCCTGAGGCCGCCATCGGGAGCAAGCCCCCTCCCACAGGTACAGCGCCATACCAGAAGTTGTGTAGATACCTATGCCCCGATGAGGAAGGATCAGTAAATACATCCAAGGCTGACCCACCGCCATCGGGCGCAAGTCGAATCAGCTATATCAGTTGGAGTGCGCCCGGCCCAGGCGTTTATCCAGCCCTACCACCACCAACGCCACCAGCACAAACCCCGCCAATAGTCCCCCGGCATTCACGAACACCTGTGGGTAACCCAGGGTCAGCACATCAATGAACGGGTACTGATACTGTCCGAGTAAATCCCCGCGCAGCAGTGCATAACCGAAGTACACCAATGGGTAGATGACCCAGGCACCGATGTGCCGCAAACGCAGCTGCCCCTTGGGCACGCACTGCCACCAATAAATCACAAACAGCAACGGCATCACGTCATGCAGCAATTCATCCGCAATAAATTGAAAGCCTTCAGGGCTCCACAAATGCCGCAACAGCAGGTTGTACGCCAGGCTCACCACAATGATGCTCACGGCGATTGCGCTGCTGACCACCGGCGCCAGGAAAAAGCGTTTCATCGCTGAGTCGCGCTTGACCCCTGCATAACTGAGCACCACCACCGCCAGGGTGTTGGTCAGCACCGTAAAGAAACTGAAAAAGCTGATCAGCCCACCCAGCAGGCTGGCGTCGATACTCCAGCGTGAATAGAAGATCAGGTATTGCTGGATCGCCAGCCCCACCCAACCGGCCAGCGCCGCTGCCGCCACAAAGCGCTTCATGGCCTCAATCCAGCGGGCGTTTGGTACGCATCAGCTTGACGTACAGGCTTTCGACTTTCTCCCGCGCCCACGGGGTCTTGCGCAGGAAGGTCAGGCTCGACTTGATGCTCGGGTCGCTCTTGAAGCAGCGGATATCAATGCGCTCGGCCAGGCCGCTCCACTCATAATGTTCCACCAGGGTGGTGAGCACGTGTTGCAGGGTCACACCGTGAAGCGGGTCGTTGCTTGTCGCGGTCATGCCGGGCCTTTTGCAAATAGAGGAAACACAGCCGCGCACCTTAGCCGACGAGGCGTACAGGTGGAAGCATGGCATTGAATATAGCCTGCAAGGAAAAGGCAGCCTCGGCGCCGGCGAGTTGCGCTCCAGCGGCGCCGACACCACCCACACTCTCCCACTTCAATTTTGCAGCGACATTCAGTCACTGTTACAAAAACTGAAATGATGCATCTTGCGATTCACCCTTTCTCAAAACGCCACACCGCATTATCCTTCGCAACAATCTGAAACGCTTCACCTCCCGGTCAATCCCCTTTGCCAATTTTCCTATACGCAAAGACAGCGCTGTCTCACATCGACCAGCGCTGGAGGGGTTATTGCCCGCCTGTGGGTAACTCAGTTATCCACAGAAAAAACCAAAAATAACGATGAACCAAGCCCGAGCTGAATCGTCATCTACAGTGAGTGAAGCACGGGGTTACATAATTATTCCAACGTCACGGAGAAACACACTATGAGCACTGATGGTGCTTCAAGCCCAAGCCGCCTGCTGCCCAGGCTGCTGGGGATCTTGCTGCTGATCATGGGTCTGGCCTTGCTGGCCGGTGGCGTCAAGCTGAGCATGCTCGGCGGGTCGCTGTACTACCTGCTGGCCGGTATCGGCATCGCCTTGACCGGCGTGTTGCTGCTCGCCACCCGCCGCGCCGCCCTGGGCCTGTACGCACTGGTGTTGTTCGCCAGCACCGTGTGGGCACTGTGGGAAGTCGGTCTGGACTGGTGGCAACTGGTGCCGCGCCTGGCGCTGCTGTTCGCCCTGGGCATCGTCATGTTGCTGCCGTGGTTTCGCCGTCCGTTGTTGCGTGGCCAAGCCGCGCCGCTGGGCACTGGCGCGCTGAGCGTAGCCGTGGTGCTGGCCGGTGCTACCGCCCTGGCCAGCCAGTTCACCAACCCAGGTGAAATGGTCAAGACCGGCCAGTTGGACCGCGACGCGGTACCGGGCATGGCCAGCGCTGCGCCGGCCCAGGCTGATGGCGACTGGAATTCCTATGGCCGTTCCGCCCACGGTGATCGTTATTCGCCATTGGCGCAGATCACCCCGGAAAACGCGCATAAGCTGGTACCCGCTTGGACCTTCCGTACCGGCGACATCCCTGGCCCAGGCGATCCCGGTGAAACCACCGCGGAAAACACCCCGCTGAAAGTCAACGGCATGCTCTACGTGTGCACACCGCACAGCCAAGTGATTGCCCTGGACCCGGACACCGGCAAGGAAATCTGGCGTTTCGACCCGAAGATCACCACCCAGGGTGCTGAAAGCTTCAAGGGTTGGGCGCACATGACTTGCCGTGGCGTGTCGTACCACGATGACGCTGCCTACGCTTCCGAGCAGAGCCCCACCGGCAGCGCCAGCCCGGCTGCCGCGCCGAATGCCTGCCCGAAACGCATATTCGTCCCTACTGCTGACACTCGCCTGATCGCCCTGAATGCCGACACCGGCAAGATGTGCGAAGACTTCGGTGACAAAGGCCAGGTCGACCTGCGTGCCAACATCGGCAGCTTCGCCCCAGGCGGTTACTACTCCACCTCGCCACCGGCCGTGACCAAGAACCTGGTGGTGATCGGCGGTCACGTGACCGACAACGTTTCCATCGACGAACCAAGCGGCGTGATCCGTGCGTTCGACGTGCACACCGGCAAACTGGTGTGGAACTGGGACAGCGGCAACCCGGACGACACCACCCCGTTGGCCGAGGGCAAGACTTACACCCGCAACTCGCCGAACATGTGGTCCATGTTCGCCGTGGATGAAAAACTCGGCATGCTCTACCTGCCGATGGGCAACCAGATGCCCGACCAGTACGGCGGCGACCGTACCGACGATTCGGAAAAATACGCCGCTGGCCTGACCGCCCTGGACATCGACACCGGCCACGTGAAGTGGACCTTCCAGTTCACCCACCACGACCTGTGGGATATGGACGTCGGCGGCCAGCCTTCGCTGATCGACATCAAGACTGAAGCCGGCGTCAAGCAGGCCGTGATGGCGTCGACCAAGCAAGGCAGCATCTACGTGCTGGACCGCGCTACCGGCCAGCCGGTGGTGCCAATCCACGAAGTTGCCGTACCCCAAGGCGCAGTGGCGGGCGACCGTACCTCCCCTACCCAGCCCAAGTCCGACCTGAACTTCATGCCGCCGCCGTTGAAAGAGCGCGACATGTGGGGCGTTACGCCGTTCGACCAACTGATCTGCCGGATCGACTTCAAGTCGATGCGCTACGACGGCCCGTTCACCCCGCCATCGCTGCAAGGCTCGATCGTTTACCCGGGTAACTTCGGTGTATTCGACTGGGGCGGCATCTCGGTCGATCCGGTCCGCCAGATCGCCTTCGTGAACCCGAGCTACATGGCGTTCAAATCGAAGCTGATCCCGGCTGCAGACATCGCCAAGCAAGGCCCACGCGTCAGCGAAACCGAAGGTGTACAGCCGAACAAAGGCGCGCCGTACGGCGTGATCCTCGAAGCGCTGCTGTCGCCGATGGGCCTGCCGTGCCAGGCACCAGCGTGGGGCTACGTGGCAGCGGTCGACCTGACCAACCACCAGACCATCTGGATGCACAAGAACGGCACCGTGCGTGACAGCTCGCCGGTTCCGATCCCGCTGACCATGGGTGTGCCAAGCCTGGGCGGTACGTTCACCACCGCCGGTGGCGTCGCGTTCCTCAGCGGCACCCTCGACCAGTACCTGCGTGCCTATGACGTGAAAAACGGCAAGCAACTGTGGGAAGGCCGCCTGCCTGCAGGCGCGCAAACCACACCGATGACCTACACCGGCAAGGACGGCAAGCAATACGTGCTGGTCATGGCTGGCGGTCATGGTTCCCTGGGTACCAAACAGGGTGACTATGTGATGGCGTTCAAACTGCCGGATTAAGCAGGACCGGCGGTAAAACAAAGGCGGCTACCTGATGGGTAGCCGCCTTTTTTTCGTCTGACAAAAATTAACGATCGCTAACGCGTGATTCATCAGCCGGCTAAAAAACCGGCGGTTCAAGAAAAGTCCTATCGGTCCCCTGCGCCCTTAAAACTAATTTAGTGCACACGCCCTGCGTACCCTATACGCACACTGATAAAACTCTTAAGGGAGCTTCTGAACATGATGGACCATGCTGCGACAAAACCAACTACGTCCAAATCAGCAAAAATTATAGAACTCGAATACCTCGACACTTCAAGTCTGAAACAACTGATCAGTGGAGAAGTGCTTGCCATCCGAATACCTGAGTTTGCGAACGCCAAAACCAGCGAGCGGTTAAATCAAATCATTGGTGAGGCCGACACGCTGGAACAATACAGCCATGAAACCTACGAGGATGGCCACGTCGTACAACACTTCTATGGCGTGCATCGCTGGGGCACCCCGTTCAACTCCACCTACGGCAAGGCTGCCGGCAGCGATGCCCAAGCTAAATATTATGCTGACGCGGCCCATATGCGCAGGGTGATCGACAGCATTTGCGCCCCTGAAAAGCCACCCATCCAACACCTGATGGACCAGCTCCAGGAGATCTGGCCGCAAGGCGCAGTCACCGCGGCTTTTCAAGGCCAACCGATGTTCTGCGGAATTATCCGCGCCATGTTTCCCGAGACCGCGCACCTCTCGGAAACGGTTCCCCATGTTGATTGCCTCCCCCTGTCGATCGCGGAACTGGAACACCAATTCAGCGCCAATATTTATCTGGAAACGCCGCCGTCAGGCGGAGAGTTGATCATCTGGGATACCGAGGCCTTTGCCTATGACGAGGTCAAGCGTTTCGAAGGCGCCCAGCTGCCTGAGGACCGTTTGCAGAAGCCGTTGCGTATCCAGCCGCGCAAAAACGAATTGGTGATCATCAACACCCGCCGGCCCCACGCCATTTGCGGATTCGAGTCGGGGAAACGTATCAGCATGCAGTCGTTTATCGGCTATACCGCTGGCGAACCGTTTTATTTCTGGTGCTGATACTTTTAACCCGCTTGCAAATGGATATTTTTTTATGACTCCCGAAGAATTCCGTCGCCATGGCTACGCCATGATCGATCTGATCGCAGACTATCGACAAAACATCGAGCAACGCGGCGTGCAGCCCACGACTGTTCCTGGCGAAATCAAAGCCGCTCTGCCGGTGAGCCCGCCTGAAAGCGCCGAACCCTTTGAACAGATCATGGGGGATGTGGAAAAACTGATCATGCCCGGGCTGCTGCACTGGCAACATCCGAGTTTTTTCGGATTCTTCCCCTCCAACGTGGAACTGTCTTCGGTACTGGGCGATTGCCTGAGCACCGGCTTGGGTGTGGTGGGATTGTCTTGGCAATCCAGCCCGGCGCTTACCGAAATTGAAGAAGTGACCACCGATTGGCTGCGTGACATGATCGGCCTGAGCCGCGAATGGAGCGGCGTGATCCAGGATTCCGCATCCACCTCCACCTTAGTGGCACTCATCAGCGCCAGGGAACGCAGCTCCCAGTACGCGCTGATGCATGACGGCCTGCAAGACCGCGGCGCGCCCCTGATCGTCTACACCTCAGCCCACGCCCATAGTTCAGTGAACAAGGCGGCTATTCTCGCCGGATTCGGCCAGAACAATATCCGCACGGTCGCCACCGACGAACGCAACGCCATGTCGCCCCAGGCATTAGCGCAAGCCATCGAGCAGGACCTGGCCGCCGGCAACCGCCCCTGCGTGGTGATTGCCACCACCGGGACCACAGCCGCCATGGCGATCGACCCCCTGGATGCGATTGGCGAACTGACCCAACGCCATGGCTTGTGGCTGCATGTCGACTCGGCCATGGCCGGCGCTGCGATGATCCTGCCGGAATGCCGGGCGCTGTGGCGTGGTATCGAAAACGCCGACTCCATGGTCCTCAACCCGCATAAGTGGCTGGGCGCGGCCTTCGATTGCTCGGTGTACTTCGTTCGCGACCCCGAGCATCTGATTCGCATCATGACCACCAACCCGAGTTACCTGCAGTCCAACGCCGACGGCCACGTCAGAAACTACCGCGATTGGCGAATTTCCCTGGGCAGCCGCTTCCGCGCCCTGAAGCTGTGGTTCCTGATCCGCGAGCAAGGCGTCAGCGGCCTGCAAGCGCGGCTGCGGCGAGACCTGGCCAATGCACGTTGGCTGGCCGAGCAGATTGAAGGCAGTGCGCATTGGAAACTGGTGGCCGCACCGGCACTGCAAACCCTGTGCATTCGCCATGAACCGCCAGGGTTGAACGGCGAAGCGCTGGATAAGCACACCCGCGCCTGGGCAGAAGAGCTCAACCAGTCAGGCCGTGCCTACGTCACCCCTGCGATCCTCGATGACCGCTGGATGGTGCGCGTATCCATCGGCGCGCTGGGCACCGAACGCCAGCATGTCGAAGGGTTATGGGCGCTATTGCAGTCCCTGGTGACTGAGATGCCTGCTAAGTAGGCATCCGTTCACGCCTCATCCACATCTCAAACGCCATGGCATTCAAGGGCCGGCTGATCAGGTAGCCCTGGGCTGTATCGCATTTCCAGCGTTTGAGCAGGGTGAGGCTGTGCTCGAATTCCACGCCTTCGGCCACCACCTTGAGGCCCAGGTTATGGCTCATCTCGATGGTGGAACGCACGATCACCCCATCGCCGCTGGTGCTGTCGAGGTTGCGCACAAAAGACTGGTCTATCTTCAACTCCTGCACTGGCAGGCGCTGCAATTGGGCGAGGGATGAGTAACCGGTGCCGAAATCATCCACCGACAGGCTGATCCCGCAGTCGCGCAGTTGCTCCAGTACGCTGAGAGCTTGCTGTGGGTTGTGCATGATCGCGCTTTCGGTAATCTCGAAAATCAAGTGCTCGGCAGCCACGCGGTATTGAGCCAATAGCGCAGTAACGCGAATGGCCAAGTCGTCATCGGCCAAGTCGTTTACGGAAATATTCACCGACAGCTGGATAACCAGTCCACGCTGCGCCCATTCGGCGATCTGGCGGATAGCCTCTTCGATCACCCACAACGTCAGTCCGCCCATGCTGCCGGTGCGTTCGGCCAGAGGAATGAACTCATTGGGTAACACCTGCCCAAGGGTCGGATGTTGCCAACGCAGCAAGGCTTCGGCCTGGTCGACATGGCCGTGCGTGAGGTCGAGTTTGGGCTGGTAGCACAGGAACAGTTCGCCCTCCACCACCGCCCGGCGCAGATCGCGGATCAGGGTAATCTGGCGCTGGTGAGCAAGGTCGCGATCAGGCTGGTAGATCTGCAAATGACCCGGCAGGTTGGCCGCGTCATGCCGGGCGATGGCCGCGCGACTGATCAGCTCTTCCACCTGCTGCCCGTGTGCGGGGTAGGCGGCAATGCCGATGCTCACTTCATGGCGCACTTCGTCGTTGCCGATGCGCTGGGGCTCGGTCAGTAGCCCATAGAGACGATCGGCGCGGGACACGGCGCAGTCGATCCCGGTGTTCTCCAGCAACAGCAAAAACTCACTACCGGCGATGCGTGCCGCAGTGTCGCTGGCCAGCAGGCTCATGGACAAGCAACGACTGGCTTCGCACAACATATCCTCGACGCCTTGGGGGCCGAAGCCTTCATTGATGACCCGATAGTTTTCAATCCCCAGGTACAGCAACACCACTGGCCTGCGTGCGCTGATCGCACTGCCCAGGCGCTCCATGGCCAGGGCACGATTGGGCAGGCCGGTGAGCGGGTCATGCAAGGCATTATGGGCCAACTGCCGTTCGCGCATGGCGATGCCGCTTTGCATGGCATTGAAGGCCCGGGCCAGCAAACCGAATTCATCGTGACTACGTACCCGTACCGGCGTGCGGTAGTCACCGGCACCGATGCGTTCAGCGGCCTGCACCAATGCATTGAGCGGGCGTGAGACACGCCGTGCGAGGAACAACGCCGCCGCCAGCGAGACCAGCAGTACCACCAGGGCGATCCCGAGGAATTGTCGGTCCAGCGGCGCAAAGGATTCCAGGGCATGGTCCAGGGGGCGTTGTAGCAGCACCCGCACCTCGTCGCCCCCACCACTGTTGGCCAGGGATAACACCTGGCTGAGCACGCGCTCGCCATGGAACAGGTGGATGTGCCCGTCGGGATTGGTGGGTGGACCATGCAGGAGGCTGATGATACTCGGCTGGAAATTGCCCGGCTGGGTGCTGAAAAGTTGCCCCACAAGGCCGTCCTGCACGCTGAGGAATGACACCTCAAGGTTGCTCATGGAGCGCAGTTCATAGGCAAATTGCGTGTCCATGGGAAAGCCCATGATCACCCGGGCGACAGGTGCAGGGCCGAGCACCTCTTTTTGCACCAGCAAATAGGGAAGCCCGGCCATGGCAACTATCAACATCTGCTGGCCGCTACGCCGCGCCTTGCGCAAGGCATCGGCATAGGGGAAGGATTGGCCTTGACTCAGTACCGGCAAGGTACTGACCGTGACTTTGTCATCCAGGCCCAGCACAAACACTTCGCTGGAACTGACACCGTTACTATGTCGTCCCAGGGCCTTCAGGATCGGTACAGTTGCGCCAGCAGCCACAGCCCGCTTGAACGGGCCATCGGTGGTCAGCCAATCCAACCCGTATTGCAAGCGGCGCCCGCGCAGGTCCAGCAGGCGCTCGAATACTTGCCGCCCAGTGTCCAACTGCACCTCGGCCTGGTTCTCCACCGCGCGGGTGGTGGCGGCCTTGACGGCAAAATAGGTGCCGCACACGACCCCCAGCAGCAACAATGCAAGCACCCCCGCGATGCGGGTTTGAAAGGTGTGGCGCCACTGCATCGCCGCGCCCGCGGGCAGCATTCGTCGCTCTGTGCTGTACCTGACTTTTGTCATACGCGTCCCTGCCGACCGCTAGGCTGGCGTCAAAAAAACGTCCATTCTCATGCAGTACTTTGCTAAAGCAGATTAGCTGGGACTGTGGATAAGTAAAACCAATAAACACTGGGCATACGCCGCCACATTATTGACGTACCAGTCATTGGGCATGCGCATTGCCAGGTATTTCCAGTTCGGAATATCGCAGGCGCCATTCCGGACATTTCATGCAATATGTTGCTAATGCACCCGCACCATTGAAACCACCGCAACCCCGCCCCATCTAACCTGCATACTTCCTTATGCAGGTGCCCCATGAGCGACCAGCAAGACGTCCCTGATTACGACCTCAACGACTACGCCGATCCCGAAAACGCTGAAACCGCCTCGTCCAACACCGGCCTGGCCCTGCCAGGGCAAAACCTGCCGGACAAGGTCTACATCATCCCGATCCACAATCGGCCGTTTTTCCCGGCACAAGTGTTGCCGGTGATCGTTAATGAAGAGCCCTGGGCCGAGACCCTGGAGCTGGTGAGCAAATCCGACCATCACTCTCTTGCCTTGTTTTTCATGGACACGCCGCCCGAAGACCCACGGCATTTCGACACCTCGGCCCTGCCGCTGTACGGCACCCTGGTCAAGGTGCACCACGCCAGCCGCGAGAACGGCAAGCTGCAATTCGTGGCCCAGGGCCTGACCCGCGTGCGCATCAAGACCTGGCTCAAGCATCATCGTCCACCCTACCTGGTGGAAGTCGAATACCCGCACCAGCCCAGCGAGCCGACCGACGAGGTCAAGGCCTATGGCATGGCGCTGATCAATGCGATCAAGGAACTGCTGCCCCTCAACCCGCTGTACAGCGAAGAGTTGAAGAACTACCTCAACCGCTTCAGCCCCAATGACCCATCGCCGCTTACCGATTTCGCCGCCGCGCTGACCTCGGCGACCGGCAACGAGTTGCAGGAGGTGCTGGACTGCGTGCCCATGCTCAAGCGCATGGAAAAAGTCTTGCCGATGCTGCGCAAGGAAGTCGAAGTCGCGCGCCTGCAAAAAGAACTCTCCGCCGAAGTGAACCGCAAGATCGGCGAACACCAGCGCGAATTCTTCCTCAAGGAACAGCTCAAGGTCATCCAGCAGGAGCTGGGCCTGACCAAGGACGACCGCAGCGCCGACGTCGAGCAGTTCGAGCAGCGCCTGGAAGGCAAGGTGCTGCCGGCCCAGGCGAAAAAGCGCATCGATGAAGAACTGAACAAGCTGTCGATCCTTGAAACCGGCTCGCCGGAATACGCGGTGACGCGCAACTACCTGGACTGGGCCACCTCGGTACCGTGGGGCGTGTACGGCGCGGACAAGCTCGACCTCAAGCATGCACGCAAGGTGCTGGACAAGCATCACGCAGGCCTGGACGACATCAAGAGCCGCATCCTCGAATTCCTCGCCGTCGGCGCCTATAAAGGCGAAGTCGCCGGCTCCATTGTGCTGCTGGTGGGCCCGCCGGGCGTGGGCAAGACCAGTGTGGGTAAATCCATCGCCGAATCCCTGGGCCGACCTTTCTACCGTTTCAGCGTCGGCGGCATGCGCGACGAGGCCGAGATCAAGGGCCACCGCCGCACCTACATCGGCGCCCTGCCCGGCAAGCTGGTGCAGGCGTTGAAAGACGTGGAAGTCATGAACCCGGTGATCATGCTCGATGAGATCGACAAGATGGGCCAGAGCTTCCAGGGCGACCCGGCGTCGGCGTTGTTGGAAACCCTGGACCCTGAGCAGAACGTCGAATTCCTAGACCACTACCTGGACCTGCGCCTGGACCTGTCCAAAGTGCTGTTCGTGTGTACCGCCAACACCCTCGATTCGATCCCAGGCCCGTTGCTCGACCGTATGGAAGTGATTCGCCTGTCGGGCTATATCACCGAAGAAAAAGTCGCCATCGCCAAGCGTCACCTGTGGCCCAAACAGTTGGAAAAAGCCGGCGTGGCCAAAAACAGCCTGACCATCAGCGACGGCGCCTTGCGTGCGTTGATCGACGGTTATGCGCGGGAAGCCGGCGTGCGCCAGTTGGAAAAACAACTGGGCAAACTGGTGCGCAAGGCGGTGGTCAAGCTGCTGGATGAGCCCGACCGCGTGATCAAGATCGGCAACAAGGACCTGGAAAGCTCCCTGGGCATGCCGGTGTTCCGTAACGAGCAAGTCTTGTCCGGCACCGGCGTGATTACCGGCCTGGCCTGGACCAGCATGGGCGGCGCTACGTTGCCGATTGAGGCGACGCGGATCCACACGCTCAATCGCGGCTTCAAGCTCACCGGACAGTTGGGTGAGGTGATGAAGGAGTCCGCCGAAATCGCCTACAGCTACATCAGCTCGAACCTGAAGTCATTTGGCGGTGATCCGAAGTTCTTCGACGAAGCCTTCGTGCACTTGCACGTACCGGAAGGCGCCACGCCGAAAGACGGCCCGAGCGCGGGCGTGACCATGGCCAGTGCATTGCTCTCCCTGGCGCGCAACCAACCGCCGAAGAAAGGCGTGGCGATGACCGGTGAACTGACGCTGACCGGGCATGTGCTGCCGATTGGCGGAGTGCGCGAGAAGGTGATTGCGGCGCGGCGCCAGAAAATTCACGAGTTGATCTTGCCGGAGCCGAACCGTGGCAGCTTTGAAGAATTGCCCGACTATCTGAAGGAGGGCATGACGGTGCACTTTGCCAAGCGCTTTGCGGATGTGGCGAAGGTGCTGTTCTGATAGAGCTCTAGCGCCTGAACCGGCCTCATCGGGGCAAGCCCCCTCCCACATTTTGATTTGTGAACACATTCAAGTGTGGGAGGGGACTTGCCCCCGATGGCGTCAGTGGCCGCAACACATCTCCTGCTTGTCACACCCTGTCTCATCTTCGGTTATGCTCGCCCTTCGTCGTGTATAAACGGAGCCCCCATGACCGCTGCCCGCCTGCTTCTCCCCTTGAGCCTTGCCCTGCTGGCCGCTTGTGCCAGTGCTCCCAAGCAAAACATCAGCGTGGAAAACCAGAGCAGTTGCCCAATCCTGCTTAAAACCGGACAAAACTTGATCCTCACCCTGCCAAGCAACCCCACCACCGGTTATCGCTGGGCCATCCAGGACTCCGCTGGCGGTGTCTTGCGCGCCTTGAGCCCCGAGGTCTACAGCAGCAGCGAATCCGGCGTGATCGGTGGCGGTGGTCAGTCAACCTGGCGCTTCCAGGCGTTTGCCGCGGGCCAGGGCCGTTTACGCCTGACCTCCCAGCAACCTTGGGAGCCGGAAGCCGAGCCCGCCGAAACCTTTGACTGTGCCATTACGGTGAACTGATATGCCATGGCTGATCCTTGCTTTGATGGGCGCCGGCACCTTCATCTACGGCCTGGCGACCCATGCGACGCTGCTGTGCCTGCTGGTCAAGCCGCTGCCGGTACTGGCGTTGCTGGGTTGGCTGCATGACGCACCGCCCACTGACTATCGGCGCTGGATCAGCCTGGGGCTGATTTTTTCCCTGGTGGGCGATGTACTGCTCGCCTGGCCGGGGGACCTGTTCATCTTTGGCCTGGGCGCATTCCTGTGCGCGCACCTGGCCTATCTCAAAGCCTATCTCAGTGATTGCCGGCGCCTGGCGGTGCTGGCCCTGATGCTGGCCCTCGGCGTCGGGACGATCCTGTTGAGTGTTCTGATTGCCCATGGCCTGGGCGACCTGTTGGTACCGGTAGTGGTTTACGCGCTGGTGATCAGCGCCATGCTCTGGCGTGCATTGGCGCGCTTGGGCAGCGCTGTGCCGAAACGCTCGGCACTGCTGGCGGCGGCGGGTGCAGTGTCGTTTGTGTTTTCCGACACGTTGATCGGTATCAATCGGTTTGTACTGGCGTTCGATGCGGCCCCCTATCTGTTGATCACCACCTATTGGCTCGGGCAATGGGGCATCACCGCCTCTGCTTTCCATCAGACAACCCGCGCATCCGAGGGCCAACTTGGCTAAAATGCCGGCCTTTCCCCCATCGTCGCCGGAACAGCCGTGAGCAAAGAACCCGATCGCCTATTCGCCCAGCCCCTGCCCCAGGTGCCGGACTTCGCCTTTAACGAGGATGTGGTGCGGGTGTTCCCGGACATGATCAAGCGCTCGGTGCCGGGTTACCCGACCATCGTCGAGAACCTCGGCGTACTGGCCGCGCAATTTGCCCAACCCAACAGTGTGTTGTATGACCTGGGTTCATCCCTGGGTGCCGTCACTCAGGCCCTGCGTCGCCATGTACGCACCGATGGCTGCCGGGTCATCGCGGTGGATAACTCGGCGGCGATGGTCGAACGCTGCCGGGAATACCTCAATGGCCAGGACTCGATGTTCCAGGAGTTGCTGCCGGTCGAGGTAGTCGAGGGCGATATCCTTGCCCTTCAATTTAAGCCCGCCTCGGTGGTGGCGCTGAACTTCACCCTGCAATTTATCGCCCCTGACGAACGCCTGGCGTTGCTCGGGCGTATCCGCCAATCGTTGCTGCCCGGCGGGGCGTTGATCCTTTCGGAAAAGCTGCGCTTCAACGATGTCGAGGAACACGCACTGCTGACCGACCTGCATATCGCGTTCAAACGCGCCAACGGCTACAGCGAACTGGAAATCGCCCAGAAGCGCAGCGCCATCGAAAACGTCATGAAGCCCGACAGCCTCGAGGAACACCGCGAACGCCTGCTGGCGGCGGGGTTCTCGAAAGTCGTGCCGTGGTTCCAGTGTCTTAACTTTGCCTCGTTGATTGCCTTGCCATGATTGATTTGTCCCCCCTCGCCCGCCACCTGGTCGGCACTCCCTTGGCCGTGTGGGCCCAAGGTCTGCAAGCGCAGCTCGATAGCAAGATGGAAAAGGGCCACGGCGATCTGGAACGATGGCAGAGCGCGCTGGATGCGCTGCCGCAGATCCAGCCCAGCGAAGTCGACCTGCTCCATTGCCTGGTGCTGGATACCGACTGCGACGACGCCACCCGTGCGCAAATGCACACCGCCCTGATGGGCCTGAGCCCCTGGCGCAAAGGCCCATTCCACCTGTTCGGCGTGCATGTTGATACCGAATGGCGTTCGGACTGGAAGTGGTCGCGGGTCGCGCCGCACCTGGACCTGAACGGCAAGCGCATCCTCGATGTCGGTTGCGGCAACGGGTACTACATGTGGCGCATGCTCGGCGCCGGGGCCGACAGCGTGATTGGCGTAGACCCGAACTGGTTGTTCTTCTGCCAGTTCCAGGCGGTGCAGCGTTACCTGTCCGAGCCCCGGGCCTGGCACCTGCCGTTCCCGTTCGAAGATTTGCCGGCGAACCTGGAAGGCTTTGATACGGTGTTTTCCATGGGCGTGTTCTACCACCGCCGCTCGCCGATCGAGCACTTGCTGGCGCTGAAAGACACCCTGGTCAAAGGCGGCGAACTGGTCCTGGAAACCCTGGTGGTGGAAGGCGATCAGCAGCAGGTGCTGGTGCCGGAAGATCGCTACGCACAGATGCGTAACGTGTGGTTCCTGCCCTCGGTGCCGGCCTTGATGCTGTGGCTGCGCCGTGCCGGATTCAGTGAGGTGAGGTGCGTGGATGTGAGTGTGACCACAGTTGAGGAACAGCGGGGGACAGAGTGGATGAAGTACCAGTCGCTCAGTGACTTCCTCGACCCCGAAGATCACAGCAAGACCATCGAAGGGCTGCCGGCGCCGATGCGGGCTGTGATCATCGCCAAGAAGTAATCACTGAATAGATGAAGATCCAAATGTGGGAGGGGGCTTGCTTCCGATAGCAGAGTGTCAGCCACCACACTTATGGCTGATACACAGCTATCGGGAGCAAGCCCCCTCCCACATTTTGTTCTCAGTGTTCTTTAGAGTGGTGGTTTAGCTCGGCGAGCCTTGAAGAACTCACTCAACACCATGCCGCACTCCTCGGCCAGCACGCCGCCTTCAAACAGCACTTTATGGTTGAGAAAGCCCTGGGTAAAAAACTGCCCCTGACTCTGCACGATCCCGGCCTTGGGCTCCAGTGCGCCGTACACCACCCTTGCGATGCGCGAATGCACGATCAACCCGGCGCACATGCTGCACGGCTCCAGGGTCACATACAGCGTGCTGCCCACCAGGCGATAGTTACTGATCGCCTGGGCGGCAGCGCGGATCGCGACCATTTCGGCATGGGCGCTGGGGTCGTTGCCGCTGATCGGGCAATTGAAGCCGCGCCCGATGATTTCACCGTCCTGCACCAGCACCGCACCTACCGGAACTTCGCCCAACGCCGCTCCTTGGGCAGCGAGGGCCAGGGCTTCGCGCATGAAATCCTGGTCGCGGCTGCGATCGATAATCGCCGCGGGGCGAATCTGGCGCATCACACCACCTCGATGGCGGCCATCAGGCCGGTTTCCATATGGTCGATCACATGGCAATGGAACATCCACACCCCCGGGTTATCCGCCACCAACGCCACACGGGCGCGTTCGTTCTTGCCCAGCAGGTAGGTGTCGGTGAAATACGGAATCACCTTGTGGCGGTTCGAAGCGATCACCTTGAAGCTCATGCCGTGCAAGTGGATCGGGTGCTGGTACTGAGTCATGTTCTTCAATTCGAAGATGTAGCTCTTGCCCTTCTCAAGCTTGGCAATCGGGCGGTCGGCGCAGGTCTTGTCGGTGATGTCCCAGGCCTGGCCGTTGATCTGCCACAGGCTTGGCGGCTTGCCGTTGTCGACGTTGACCGACACCGAACCGACCCATTCGAAATTGAAGTTGAGTTTCTCCGCATTGGCCAGGTCCGGCTCGGCAATCGGATTAGCCGGTAATGCCGGAGGCCATTGGGTGGGCGCGTCGGTATTGGCGACCGAACGGAAGGTGCCAAGGCGCACCGGGCCGTTGCGGATCGACAATTCTTCACCCGCCGGCGGTGCCTTGATCGCCAGGCAGATACGCATGCCCGGGCCCAGCCAGTATTCCTTGCCCAACGGGCGCGGCTCGATGGGGTTGCCATCCAGCGCGTAGATCTGTGCTTCGACGCCGGGGATGTTAAGACGATAGGTCAGGGTGTTGTCGAGGTTGAGCAGGCGCACCCGGGTAATCTGCCCGGCGGGGAGATCGACGACCGCCTGGGACACCCCGTTGATTGTCGACAAGCGCCCCGCCGTACCGCCACGCGCTGCTTCACGGGGGATGCTGAAGGCGACGAAGGCGCCCTCTTCATCCACATGCCAGCTTTTCAGGCTGAGGGTGCGCTCGTAGTTGAAACCGGTGGGCTCGCGCTCTTCGATGATCAGCGGGCCGACCAGGCCACGGCCGAGTTCTTCGCTGCTGTTCACATGGGGGTGATACCAGTAGCTGCCGGCGTCGGGCACACGGAATTGGTAGTCGAAGTATTCGCCAGGCAGTACCGGCAACTGCGAGATGTAGGGCACGCCGTCCATTTCCAGCGGCAGGCGGATGCCATGCCAGTGAATGGTGGTGGCAACCGGCAGGTGGTTAATGAAGCGTACCCGCAGCCACTCGCCTTGGCGCACGCGCAGCTCGGTGCCAGGCGCCGAAGGGCCGAATGCCCAAGCCTCGGTCTTGTGCCCCGGCACCAGCTCCACATCCAGGGGCGCGGCAATCAGTTGGTAATCGCTTCCTGCGTTGGCATCGGCAACCTTGCCCAGCCAGTAGCGGTAGGCGCCACCAGCACCCACACCGACTACTGCCAGGCCGGCAAGGCCACCGAGGATCTGTCGACGGGAAAACGATTGGGACACAACAACCTCACGTATCTGCCGCAGGCACAGGGCCTGCAAAGGGCAGATACGATACACCCGCGGGCGCTAAACAGTAAGGGTTCGCATGTGGGAGGGTGCTTGCTCCCGATAGCGGTGTATCAGACAAAAACTTATTGGCTGACACTTCGCTATCGGGGGCAAGCCCCCTCCCACCTTGGATCTTCATTGTTTTTTAGTGCTTGGCAGCCGCCAGGATCAGCGCCTTCATCTCGGCAACCGCGCCTTTGAAACCAACGAACAACGCATGCGCCACCAGCGCATGGCCGATGTTCAGCTCGTTGATGCCCTTGATCGCGGCCACCGCTTCGACGTTGTGGTAGTGCAGGCCGTGGCCGGCGTTGACGATCAAGCCTTCGTTGAGCCCGCAGTTCACGCCGTCGATGATGCGTTGCAGCTCATCGGCCACTTCGGTCGGGGTGGTGGCATCGGCGTAACGGCCGGTGTGCAGTTCGATGGCCGGGGCACCGACACGGCGCGAGGCTTGGATCTGGCGTTCGTCGGCGTCGATAAACAAGGACACTTCACTGCCGATCTTCGACAAGCGCTCCACCGCGGCCTTGATCCGCGCTTCTTGACCTGCGACATCAAGGCCGCCCTCGGTGGTCAGTTCCTGGCGGGTTTCCGGTACCAGGCAGATATGCGCCGGGCGGATGCGTTCGGCAAACACCATCATTTCTTCGGTAACGCCCATTTCGAAGTTCATGCGCGTTTGCAGCACGTCCTTGAGCAGCAGCACATCACGCTCCTGGATGTGGCGGCGATCTTCGCGCAGGTGCACGGTGATGCCGTCAGCACCCGCTTCTTCGGCGTCCAGCGCGGCCTTGACCGGGTCAGGGTAACGGGTGCCCCGGGCCTGGCGCAGGGTGGCGACGTGGTCGATGTTGACGCCAAGAAGAATGCGATTGCTGGTGGTCACGGAAGCGCTCCTGAAAAGGGAAAGAATCGGTGCACAGCATACACGGGGATGTCAGGGCTTTCGAAACAACTCGCGACTGACCAGCGGCCGCCCGCCCAGATGCACGGCCAGGGCCTGGCGCATCAAACGCTTGGCGGCGGACAAGGCACCCGGCGCGGTCCAATCCGCTTCGCTCATGGCCAGCAGCTCGAAGCCCTGGAACAGGCCCGGTTGCAGCAGGAACACACGCTCCAGGCCAGCGTCCACTTGCAGGCGATACATGCCATCGGCGGCGATGGGCTCGCCATGCAGGTCGTTGCTCAATTCAAAGCCGTAGCCAAGGTCGTCGAGCAGGCGCCATTCGAAGGCGCGCAGCAACGGCTCCAGGGGCCGGCCTTCGGCCAGGGCCAGCAACGTGGCGGCGTAGTGATCGAAGACCGCCGGGTGCGGGTCTTCGGCGGGCAACAGGCGAATCAGCAGTTCATTGAGGTAAAGGCCGCTGAACAGTGCATCGCCGTTGAGCCAGGCAGAGGTGCCGACGCTCTCCAGGCGGCCGACGTTCTTCAGCTCGCCCTTGCCGCGAAACTCCACATCCAGGGCCACGAACGGCCGCGCCAAGGTACCCGCCTTACCCCGCGCACTGCGCAATACCGCACGCAAGCGGCCTTGAGGCGTGAGGAAGTCCACCAAAGCGCTGGTCTCACGATAGGCGCGGCTGTGCAGCACGTAGGCGAGTTGGCTGGGAGGCGGGGTTTTGGACATGGATGCTCACTGTTGGAATGCATTTTTGAAAACGACACAAACCCAATGTGGGAGGGGGCTTGCCCCCCGATGGCGGTGTGTCAGTCACTTAATGGTTAACTGACCCACCGCCATCAGGAGCAAGCCCCCTCCCACATTTTTCAGCCCTGTGGTGCATTCGAGACCTTACAGGTCGCCATAGCCCAGGGAGCGCAGTGCACGCTCGTCATCGGACCAGCCGCCCTTAACCTTCACCCACAGGTTTAGCATGATCTTGGAGTCAAACAGCAATTCCATATCCTTGCGCGCTTCGGTACCGATGCGCTTGATACGCTCACCCTTGTCGCCAATGATGATTTTCTTCTGGCCGTCACGTTCGACGAGGATCAGCGCATGGATATGCAGGGTCTTGCCCTGCTGCTTGAACTCTTCGATTTCCACGGTGATCTGGTACGGCAGCTCGGCGCCCATCTGGCGCATGATTTTCTCGCGCACCAGTTCGGCGGCAAGGAAGCGGCTGCTGCGGTCGGTGATCTGGTCTTCCGGGAAGAAGTGCTCGTTCTCCGGCAGGTAACCGGCGATCACGCGCTCCAGGGCTTCGAGGTTGTGGCCATGCTGGGCCGAGATCGGCATGATCTGGGCGTTCGGCAGTTGCTCCTGCAGCCAGCTCAGGTGCGGCATCAACTCGGCTTTGTCTTCGATGCGGTCGGTCTTGTTCAACGCGACGATCAACGGGCCGGTGACGTACTGCACGCGCTCGAGGACCATCTGGTCTTCGTCGGTCCACTTGGTGCGGTCGACCACAAAGATCACCACGTCGACGTCTTTCAACGCGGCCGAAGCGGTCTTGTTCATGTAGCGGTTCAGGGCTTTCTCGCCGCCTTTGTGCATGCCCGGGGTGTCGACGTAGACCGCTTGCACGTTGCCTTCGGTCTTGATGCCCAGCATGTTGTGGCGGGTGGTCTGGGGCTTTCGCGAGGTGATCGCGAGCTTCTGGCCGAGGATGTGGTTGAGCAGCGTGGACTTGCCCACGTTCGGGCGGCCGACGATGGCAACATAGCCACAGCGTGTTGCGGTTGAATCAGTCATGGCCATTCTCCACGCCCAGGGCAATCAGTGCTGCAGCGGCCGCTACCTGTTCGGCAATACGACGGCTCACACCCTGACCTCGGCTTTTTTCGTTCAATAAGGTGACTTCACATTCCACGAAGAACACGCGGCAATGAGGCTCACCCTGGATATCCACCACTTCGTAGCGTGGCAATTCGCAACCTCGCGACTGCAGGTATTCCTGCAGGCGGGTCTTGGGATCTTTGTTGGTGTCGACCAGCGTCAGGCTTTCGATTTCCGAAGCCAGCCAGGCGACTACGCGCTCCTTGGCCGTCTCCATTCCTGCATCGAGGTAGATCGCACCGATCAATGCTTCCAGGGCATCGGCCAGAATCGACTCGCGACGGAAACCGCCGCTTTTCAACTCACCGGAGCCCAGCCGCAGGTACTCGCCCAGGCCGAAACCCCGGGCCAGCACGGCCAGGGTCTCGCCTTTCACAAGGCGTGCCCGCAGGCGCGAAAGCTGGCCTTCGCGCGCTTGCGGAAAACGCTCGAACAGCGCCTCACCGGCGGCGAAATTGAGGATGGCATCACCGAGGAATTCCAGGCGCTCGTTATTGCGCCCTGCAAAGCTGCGGTGTGTGAGGGCAAGGACCATCAATTCCTGGTCCTTGAAGGTGTAGCCGAGCTGGCGCTCGAGACGGCTTAGAGAAACGGTCACGGTTTACCCATATCTAGTTGGTGGCACCGGCGGCCATCGACGATTGACGCAATGTTCAAATTCACATCCTGATTGGTGCTGCATGAGGCCGGACGGTTAATTGTCCAAGCCCCAGAAAAGCATTCGGCGCTGTGTTCACAGCGCCGCCTGTATTACTTGATCAGCCCGACCCGCGAGAAGTTCGGCAGGTGGCTGAGCTTGGGTTCCGGCCAACTCATCCAGACCGCGAAGGCTTTGCCGACGATATTCTCGTCGGGCACCATGCCCAGCAGGTCCTTGGGAATATTGGGATCGTCCCAGTAACGGCTGTCGTTGGAGTTGTCGCGGTTGTCGCCCATCATGAAGTAGTGCCCGGCAGGCACTTTCCACTCGCCATCGGGCATCGCGCGGTAGCGGCTCATTTCCTTGCGGATTTCATGCTCTACCGTACCGAGTTTTTCCTGGTACAGCTCGGCGCTGCCCAGGGTATTCGGCTCGGCGCCCAGCAGCTTCTCGGCCACCGACTCACCGTTGATCAACAGGCGCTTGTCGCTGGTGTAGCGCACCACGTCGCCTGGCAGGCCGACGACACGCTTGATGTAGTTGACGTTCGGGTCGCTTGGGTAGCGGAACACCATCACATCGCCGCGCTGCGGGTCGCCGACCGGGATGACTTTCTTGTCGATCACCGGCAGGCGAATTCCGTAGGAAAACTTGTTGACCAGGATGAAGTCACCCACGTCCAGGGTCGGTTTCATCGACCCCGAAGGGATCTGGAACGGCTCCACAAGGAACGAGCGCAGCACCAGCACGATGAACAACACCGGGAAGAACGACTTGCCGTATTCAACCAGCAAGGGCTCTTTGTTGAGCTTCTCGACCACCACCGCATCGGGCTGGCTGACGCTGCCCTGATAGGAAGCGATGGCTGCCCGACGACGCGGGGCGAAGAACACCAGATCGAGCAACGCCAGGAAACCACAGACGGCAACGGCGATGACCAGCAACAGCGGGAAATTTAGTGACATAGGACCTAACTATCCAACCTGAGCACCGCAAGGAAGGCTTCTTGTGGAATTTCCACGTTGCCCACTTGCTTCATGCGTTTTTTACCGGCCTTTTGCTTCTCAAGCAGCTTGCGCTTACGGCTTACGTCACCGCCATAGCATTTGGCCAGTACGTTCTTTCTGAGAGCCTTGACGGAGGTCCGTGCAATGATCTGCCCGCCAATGGCGGCCTGGATCGCGACGTCGAACATCTGGCGCGGAATCAGTTCTTTCATCTTCTCGGTCAACTGGCGACCTTTGTAGTGCGCGTTGTCCTTGTGCACGATCAGTGCCAGGGCATCGACCTTGTCGCCGTTGATCAACACATCCAGTTTCACCAGATTAGCCGATTGGTAACGGTCGAAATGGTAATCCAGCGAAGCATAGCCGCGACTGGTGGATTTGAGTCGGTCGAAGAAGTCCAGGACCACTTCGTTCATCGGCAAGTCGTAGGTCACTTGCACCTGGGTACCGAGGAACAGCATGTCGTGCTGTACGCCACGCTTTTCGATACACAAGGTAATCACGTTGCCCAGGTGTTCCTGTGGCACAAGAATATTGGCGCGCACGATCGGTTCGCGCATGTCTTCGATGGAAGACAGGTCTGGGAGTTTGGACGGGTTGTCGACGTAAATCGTTTCACCGGTTTTCAGCGCCAGCTCAAAAATAACGGTCGGTGCCGTGGTGATCAGGTCCAGGTCGTATTCGCGCTCGAGGCGCTCCTGGATGATTTCCATGTGCAGCATGCCCAGGAACCCGCAGCGGAAGCCGAAGCCCAGGGCATCGGAGCTTTCCGGGGTGTACTGCAACGACGAGTCGTTGAGGGTCAGCTTCTGCAGGGCTTCACGGAAGTCTTCGAAGTCGTCGGAGCTGACCGGGAACAGGCCGGCGTAGACCTGCGGCTGGATACGCTTGAAGCCCGGCAGCATGGCGACGTCGGGGGTAGAGCTCAAAGTCAGGGTGTCACCCACCGGCGCACCGTGGATGTCCTTGATACCCGCGATGATGAAGCCTACTTCACCGGCTTTCAGATCAGTGGTGGCGGTGTGCTTTGGGTTGAATACACCGACGCTGTCCACCAGGTGGATCTTGCCGGTGGACTTGACCAGGATCTTGTCGCCCTTCTTCACCCGGCCATGACGCACGCGTACCAGGGAGACAACCCCCAGGTAATTGTCGAACCAGGAATCGATGATCAACGCTTGCAGCGGATCTTCGTAGTTGCCGGTTGGCGCGGGAATGGTCTTGACCAGGCGCTCAAGCACTTCGTCGACGCCCAGGCCGGTCTTGGCGCTGCACTCGACGGCGTCGGTGGCGTCAATACCGATGATTTTCTCGATTTCTTCCTTGACGCGGTCAGGATCGGCCTGAGGCAGGTCGATCTTGTTCAGTACCGGCATGACCTCCAGGCCCTGCTCGATGGCTGTGTAGCAGTTGGCCACGGACTGGGCTTCAACGCCCTGACCCGCGTCCACTACCAGCAATGCACCTTCGCAGGCTGCCAGGGAGCGGCTGACTTCATAGGTGAAGTCGACGTGGCCTGGGGTGTCAATGAAGTTCAGCTGGTACTTGATACCGTCTTTGGCGGTGTAGTACAGCGTCACGCTGTGGGCCTTGATGGTGATGCCGCGCTCGCGCTCAAGATCCATGGAGTCCAGGACCTGGGCTTCCATTTCACGCTCGGCAAGGCCGCCGCACATCTGGATAAACCGATCGGCCAGCGTCGACTTGCCATGGTCAATGTGGGCGATGATGGAGAAATTGCGGATATGACTCAAATCACTCACGGATCAACACTCAAAAAGGCTGCAGGCAGATTGCCCGCTGAAAAATAGCCGGGAATTGTACCTGATGCTCGGGCCAGGCGTCATCTTTGGTGACCGATACAAAAAAGCCCCACTTTAATGGGGCTTAAGACTGTAGGAGCGAGCTTGCTCGCGAAAATCGCCAACGATAACGCGCTTATTCTGGATAAACGCGGCGTTTCGCAGACTTTCGCGAGCAAGCTCGCTCCTACAGTGAGTGGCATCTCGAGAGCTCGGCTTTCAACCGGCCCGGCGCAGCAGCCAGAACCCGGCCAGGGTACAGATGGCCGTCGGCACCAGCACCGCAAACAGCGGCGAGAAACCGAACACCAGGCTCGAGGGCCCGAGCAAATCCTGGGCGATGCGGAAGGTAAAGCCCACCAGCACGCCGGTGAATACCCGCTGGCCCAGGGTCACGGAGCGCAACGGCCCGAAGATAAAGGAGATCGCCATCAACACCAGCGCGGCGGTAACCACCGGCTGCAGCACCTTGACCCAGAACGCCAGCCAGTAGCGGCCGTTGTTCAGGCCCTGGTCCTTGAGGTAATGGATATAGCTCCACAAACCGGAGATCGGCAGGGCTTCCGGGACCATGACCACCGTATTGAGCAATTCCGGCTTCAGGGCGATATCCCATTGCTCGGTCGGCATGTTGATCACTTCGGTGCTGGACTTGGTGCCCTGGCCCACATTACGGAAATAAGTGGTGGTGACATCGCTCAACTGCCATTGCTCGGCGCTGTATTGCGCGCGCTTGGCAAAGCTGGAGGACAGCATGTGCCGCTCTTTATCGAACGTGTAGCGGGTCACCCCGATCAGCAGGCCGCCTGGCTGCACGGCGTTGATGTGGATGAACTCGTCACCCTGGCGGTGCCACAGGCCGTGCTTGGCGCTTTGCGCATCGCCCGATCCCTGGGCCAGGGCGCGATTGGCCTGGGCGGTGGCTTCCGCCGGAGGCGCGACGTATTCGCCGATCAGCACACTGCACGCCATCAGCAGCAGCATCGGCTTCATCACCGCCCAGACGATACGACCAATGGAAACGCCAGCGGCGCGCATGATGGTCAGTTCGCTGTTGCTGGCCAGGGTGCCCAGGCCGATCAGACAGCCAATCAGCGCGGCCATCGGCATCATGTCGTAGAGGCGACGCGGCGCAGTCAGTGCCACGTAGCTCAGTACATCCGAGACCGTGTAGGTGTCGGTGACGTTGCCCACTTCATCAATGAAGGCGAACAGCAAGGCCAGGCCGAGGATGATGCCCAATACCGCCAGGATGGCGATCAGTACGCTGCTACCAATGTAGCGATCAAGCTTAGCCACGAGCCAACTCCTTCAGGCCACGACGGCTCTTCATTTTCAAACGGATAGGTTCCCAGTAGAGCAGCCCCAGGCCGATCACCAGGAAAACCCCGTGTACCCACCACAGGCCCAGGGCCGGCGGCAACTTGCCCTTCTCCAGGGAACCACGGGCAGAAATCAGGATGGTCAGGTAGGCCATGTACAGCAGGATCGCCGGCAGCAACTTGAGGAAACGCCCCTGGCGCGGATTGACGCGCGACAGCGGCACGGCCATCAGGGTCACGATAAACACCAGCAGCGGCAGAGACAGGCGCCATTGCAACTCGGCGATGGAGCGCAATTCCGGGCTGCCGAACAGCGATGAGGTCGGCAGCGCGTCGCGGTCGGTGACCTCGTCACTGATCTCGGCCTTGGGCAGCATGACGCCGTAGGTGTCGTACTTGATCGCCCGATAATCCGCCAGGCCAGGGCTGCCGTCGTAGCGGTAGCCATTTTCCAGGATCAGGTAGCGGTTGCCATCGGGGCGGATTTCCTGGCGCCCGCTGTCGGCCACCAGGATCGAAATGCCACGGTCCTTCTGGTTCTGGCCGAGGTTCTTCTGGGAGATGAACACGCCGCCGAGGTTGGAACGGTCATCGGTCATGGTTTCGGTATAGGTCACCCGCGTGCCATCGTTGAGCGCCTGGAAGCGGCCGGGCTCGAGGGTGTCGAACTCAGTCATCGCATCCTGCTTGTTCAGCAGCAACTGGAATTGCATGGCCCCCTGGGGCGCCAGGCTCATGCTCAACCAGGCCACCACCAGGGCAACGCCGGCGGCCGGCACCATGGTCATGGCCAGCAGGCGCTGCTGGCTCATGCCGGTGGCCGACAGCACGGTCATTTCACTCTCAAGGTAAAGCCGGCCATAGGCCAGCAGTATGCCGAGAAACAGCCCGAGCGGCAGGATCAGCTGCAGCATGCCGGGCATCCGGTAGCCCATGATCAGGAACAGTGAGCCTGGGTCCAGGGCGCCAGCGGCGGCCTGGGCCAGGAACTTGACGAAACGACCACTCATGATGATGACCAGCAATACCGCACTCACGGCACTCAGGGTCAACAGGACTTCGCGGGATAGATAACGGAAGACGATCAAACCAGACACTCCAGGGTTGTCAGGCTAAGGCGGCCAAACAAGCAAGCATACCGAGTCAGCCCGTTTGCGCGGGCCGGCTAAAAAGATGGGGCATTATCCTGTGATTGTTCGCGCCTGTCACGGAGCTTACTCATGCGCACGCACAAAGCACGCACCAAGGGTTGTCAGGCTCCGTCGGCGAGGTTCAAACTGCGGCCTTTGTCGCGGGCGGCTTACAACGCCGCCAAGCTTTAAAGCCTGGGTACAAACGCCAGGCTCACCGACCTTTATAAGGGACCCGAAAATGGAATTGGTTGTAAAAAGCGTTAGCCCCGAAACGTTGAAAACCGCCACCCTCGTGGTCGCTGTCGGCGAAGGCCGCAAACTCGGCGTCGCCGCCAAGCAACTGGACGAACTCAGCGGTGGCGCGATCAGCGCCGTGCTCAAGCGCGGCGACCTGGCCGGCAAGGTCGGCCAGAGCCTGCTGTTGCAGAGCCTGCCGAACCTCAAGGCTGATCGCGTTTTGCTGGTGGGCGTGGGCAAGGACGCCGAACTGGGCGACCGTCCATTCCGCAAGATCGTCAGCGGCATCCTCAGCACCCTCAAGGGCCTGGGTGGCACCGATGCGGCACTGGCACTTGACGAAATCGTCATCAAGGGCCGTGACAGCTATGGCAAGACCCGCCTGCTGGCCGAAAGCCTGGTGGACGGCGGCTATACCTTCGACCAGTTCAAGAGCCAGAAGGCCGAACCTCGCGCCCTGAAGAAAATCACTCTGCTGACCATCAAGGCGGCCCAGGCTGAAGTCGAACGCGCCGTGACCCACGCCCAGGCGATTGCCAAGGGCATGTCGTTCACCCGCGACCTGGGCAACCTGCCGCCGAACATTTGCCACCCGACCTTCCTCGGCGAACAGGCCAAGGCGCTGGGCAAGGAGTTCAAGGGCCTGAAAGTCGAAGTCCTCGACGAGAAGAAGATCAAGGAACTGGGCATGGGCTCGTTCTATGCCGTGGGCCAGGGCAGTGACCAGCCGCCACGCCTGATCGTGATGCAATACAACGGCGCCAAGAAGTCCGAAAAGCCTTATGCCCTGGTGGGTAAAGGCATTACCTTCGACACCGGCGGCATCAGCCTCAAGCCGGGCGCCGGCATGGACGAGATGAAGTACGACATGGGCGGCGCCGCCAGTGTATTCGGCACCCTGCGTGCGGTGCTGGAACTCAAGCTGCCGGTCAACCTGGTGTGCATCCTGGCGTGCGCCGAGAACATGCCGAGCGGCGGCGCGGCCCGCCCTGGCGATATCGTCACGACCATGAGCGGCCAGACCGTGGAAATCCTCAACACCGACGCTGAAGGCCGCCTGGTGCTGTGCGATGCCCTGACCTATGCCGAACGCTTCAAGCCACAAGCAGTGATCGACATCGCGACCCTGACCGGTGCCTGCATCGTTGCCCTGGGCTCCCACACCTCGGGCCTGCTGGGCAACAACGACGAACTGATCGAGCAACTGCTCAGCGCCGGCAAGGCCGCCGATGATCGCGCCTGGCAACTGCCGCTGTTCGATGAGTATCAGGAACAGCTGGACAGCCCGTTCGCCGACATCGCCAACATTGGTGGCCCGAAAGCCGGCACCATCACGGCGGCCTGCTTCCTGTCGCGTTTTGCCAAGAACTTCAACTGGGCGCACCTGGACATCGCCGGCACGGCCTGGACCAGCGGCGGCAAGGACAAGGGCGCCACTGGCCGCCCAGTGCCGCTGCTGACCCAGTACCTGCTGGACCGCGCCAAAGCTTAAGCGCCACCGGCCCTTCTGTAGGAGCGAGCTTGCTCGCGAAGATCGCCAACGATAACGCGCCCATCCCGGATGAACGCGGTGTCTCTGGTTTTTCGCGAGCAAGCTCGCTCCTACAGGACTGGCGGGCCAGCACCAGGAACTGCAATGACCCAAGTCGACTTCTATATATTGCCCAGCGCCGATCCCCTCGCGCGCCTGGACTTTGCCTGCAAGCTCACCGAAAAAGCCTGGCGCATGGGCCACCGCATCTACCTGCACTGCAGCGATGCAACCCAACGTGACGAACTGGATGCCCGCCTGTGGCGCTTCAAGGGCGAAAGCTTCGTGCCCCACGGCCCCGCCGAATCCGAACCCGAAAGCCCGATTGTCCTGGGTTTGGGGGACAGTTGCGGCGATCACCAGGACCTGCTGGTCAACCTTGACCTGAAAGTACCGGCCTTTGCCAAGGCGTTTGCCCGCGTGGCGGAAGTGGTGGTGGAAGACCCGGCTATTCGTCAGGCCGCGCGGGAGAGTTTCCGTTTCTACCGCGAACAGGGCTATTCTTTGCAGGATCACCGGCTACAACGACTCTGAGTACACGATGGACACTCCCAACCCGCTGAAAAAAGACGACCACCTGCTGGACGACCTTGAGTCGATCCGCCAGTTGCTGGGTGATGACAACCTGCAGCCGCCGCTGCTGACCGACACGGTGGACGGCGAGGTACAGATTCCGCTGTTGTTCGATATGGTCAGCGGCAAGCCCGCCGCGCCGGAGCCTGTCGCCGAGCCCGCGCCAGCAGCTGAAAAAGCACCCGACGCCCTGCTGCTGCACCTGGACAACGAACTGCGCGCTGCCGCCCAATTGATCATGCAGGACGTGATCGATGATTTTGCGCCGCATATCGAAACCGAGATCAAGCGGCGGATGGATGCGCGCATGGAACGGTTGCTCAGCCAATACCAGTCCTGAGCCACACTGATATTTCCTGTGGGAGGGGGTTTGCTCCCGATAGCGGTGTATCAGCCGATGATTCGGTGGCTGACACTCAGCAATCGGGAGCAAGCCCCCTCCCACATTAGTTTTGCATCAGCCTTAAGTCCGTCTTCAACTCGCCCTCCTCGCCCTGCCCCGTTATACTTGCCGGCTTTCCTGAATAAATGCCAACTAGGGTCCCGCCGCGCATGGATAAGACCTATCAGCCCCACGCTATCGAAACTTCCTGGTACAACACCTGGGAGTCCGAGAACTATTTCGCCCCACAAGGTGCCGGCGATTCCTACACCATCATGATTCCGCCACCGAACGTCACTGGCAGCCTGCACATGGGCCATGGCTTCAACAATGCGATCATGGATGCTTTGATCCGTTTCCGCCGCATGCAGGGCCGCAACACCCTGTGGCAACCGGGCACCGACCACGCCGGTATCGCCACCCAGATGCTGGTGGAACGTCAACTCGAAGCCACCGGCCAGAGCCGCCACGACCTGGGGCGCGAGAAATTCCTGGAAAAAATCTGGGAATGGAAAGACCAGTCCGGCGGCAATATCAGCCGTCAGATCCGTCGCCTGGGTTCGTCCGTAGACTGGAGCCGCGAGCGCTTCACCATGGACGATGGCCTGTCGGAAGCCGTTAAGGAAGCTTTCGTGCGCCTGCATGAAGACGGCCTGATCTACCGCGGCAAGCGCCTGGTCAACTGGGACACTAAGTTGCACACGGCCATTTCCGACCTCGAAGTGGAAAACCACGACGAGAAAGGTTTCCTGTGGAACCTGAAATATCCGCTGGCTGACGGCGCCAAGACCGCCGAAGGCAACGACTACCTGATCGTCGCCACCACGCGTCCGGAAACCATGCTGGGCGACGCCGCCGTCGCGGTTAATCCAAACGACGAGCGCTACCAGGCGCTGATCGGCAAGTTCGTCGAGCTGCCGCTGGTTGGCCGTCGCATACCGATCATCGCGGATGATTACTGCGACCCTGAGTTCGGCACCGGCTGCGTGAAAATCACTCCGGCCCACGATTTCAACGACTATGAAGTCGGCAAGCGTCACAACCTGCCGCTGCTGAACATCTTCGACAAGAACGCCGCCGTGTTGCCGGCCTGCCAGGTGTTCAACCTGGACGGTACGCTGAACAACAGCATCGACGGCAAGATCCCGACCGAATACGCCGGTCTCGACCGCTTCGAAGCGCGCAAGCAGATCGTTGCCGCGTTCGACGCTGCCGGGTTGCTGGTCAGCGTTGACGACCACGGCCTGAAAGTGCCGAAGGGCGACCGCTCCGGCACCGTGATCGAGCCGTGGCTGACCGACCAGTGGTACGTGTCCACCAAGCCGCTGGCCGAGCCTGCGATTGCCGCCGTGGAAGATGGCCGTATCCAGTTCGTGCCCAAGCAGTACGAAAACATGTACTTCTCGTGGATGCGCGACATCCAGGATTGGTGCATCAGCCGCCAGCTGTGGTGGGGCCACCGCATCCCGGCCTGGTACGACGAGTCGGGCAAGGTCTACGTTGGCCGCGACGAAGCCGAAGTACGTGCCAAGCACAACCTGGGCCCGGACGTTGCGCTGCAACAGGACAACGACGTACTCGACACCTGGTTCAGCTCGGGCCTGTGGACTTTCTCCACCCTGGGCTGGCCGCAGCAGACCGAGTTCCTGAAGAAATTCCACTCCACCGATGTGCTGGTTACCGGCTTCGATATCATTTTCTTCTGGGTTGCCCGGATGATCATGCTCACCATGCATTTGGTGAAGAACGAAGACGGCACCCCGCAGGTACCGTTCAAGACCGTGTACGTGCACGGCCTGGTACGCGACGGCCAGGGCCAGAAGATGTCCAAGTCCAAGGGCAACGTCCTGGACCCGCTGGACATCATCGACGGCATCGACCTGGAAACCCTGGTGCAGAAACGCACTTCGGGCCTGATGCAGCCGAAGCTGGCGAAAAAGATCGAGAAGCAGACCCGCGATGAGTTCGCAGATGGCATCGCCAGCTACGGCACCGACGCCCTGCGCTTCACCTTCTGCTCCCTGGCCTCTACCGGTCGCGACATCAAGTTCGACATGGGCCGCGTCGAAGGCTATCGCAACTTCTGCAACAAGATCTGGAACGCTGCACGCTACGTGCTGGACAAAGGCGAAGACTGCGGTCAGAACGGCGAAGCCTATGAGCTGAGCCTGGCCGACCGCTGGATCATCTCGCAGCTGCAACGCACTGAAGCCGAAGTGACCCGCCAGCTCGACCAGTTCCGTTTCGACCTGGCCGCACAGGCGCTGTACGAGTTCATCTGGAACCAGTATTGCGACTGGTACCTGGAACTGTCCAAGCCCGTGCTGTGGGACGAAAACGCACCGGTCGAACGCCAGCGCGGCACCCGTCGTACCCTGGTGCGCGTGCTGGAAGTGGCGCTGCGCCTGGCGCACCCGTTCATGCCGTTCATCACCGAAGAAATCTGGCAGCGCCTGGCACCGCTGGCCGGTATCGAAGGCAAGACCATCATGCTGCAACCTTGGCCGGTGGCCAATGAAGCACGCATCGATGCGGCCGCCGAAAGCGATATCGAATGGCTCAAGACCCTGATGCTCGGCACGCGCAACATCCGCGCCGAGATGAACATCGGCCCGGGCAAGCCATTGGCGGTGTTCGTCAAAAACGCCAGCGCTGAAGATCAGCGTCGCCTCAGCGAGAACGACGCGCTGCTCAAGAAGTTGGCGAAGCTGGAGTCGATCACCGTATTGGCTGCCGATGCCGAAGCACCGTTGTCTGCCACCGCGTTGGTCGGCGATATGGAGGTGCTGGTGCCGATGGCCGGGCTGATCGACAAGGGCGCGGAACTGGCCCGTCTCGACAAGGAAATTGCTCGCTTGCAAGGCGAAGTACAGCGCGTGGGCGGCAAGCTGTCCAACGCGGCGTTCGTCGACAAGGCACCGGCCGAAGTGATCGACAAGGAACGCGCCAAGTTGGCCGAAGCTGAACAGGCTTTGGGCAAGTTGGCCGAGCAACATGCGCGGATCTCCAGCCTGTAAGGTTTGACTCGCGTGAAAAAAGAGACCTCCGGGTCTCTTTTTTTTGCCTATGCGGGAGGGGGCTTGCTCCCGATAGCGCTGGATCAGTCTCAATATTCTTGACTGTCACACCGCTATCGGGAGCACGCCCCCTCCCACATTTGACCGGGTTGAGCTCAGGATGTGTGACAATGGCCGCCACTTTGAGCCAACACCAGAATCAACATGACCGCCCCCACTACGCCTAAACCTCCGCGCAAGAAGCCCAAATCCGCTACCCCGGCCAAGCCCGTGGCTCCGCGCAAAGAGGCTACCCTGCACCCGCGCAACCGCCACACGGGCCGTTACGACTTCCCGGCGCTGATCAAGACCACGCCAGAGCTGGCGCAATTCGTGATCATCAATCCCTATGGCAAGGAGAGCATCGACTTTGCCAGCCCGGATGCGGTGCGCGTGTTCAACCGGGCCTTGCTCAAGTCGTTCTATGGCATCGAGCATTGGGACATCCCGGCCGATTACCTGTGCCCGCCGGTGCCGGGGCGTGCCGACTATGTGCATTTTCTCGCCGACCTGCTGGCCAGCGTCAACGACGGCAAGATCCCGCGCGGCTCCATCGTCAAGGTGCTGGATATCGGCATGGGCGCCAACTGCGTCTACCCGCTGATTGGGTATATGGAGTACCGCTGGAACTTCCTGGGCTCGGAAGTCGACCCCATCGCCGTGGCCGCCGCCAAGGCCATTGTGCAGTCCAATGACCTGGGCAAGGTCATCCAACTGCGCCAACAGCCCAACCCCAAGCAGATCCTGCTGGGCTTGCTGGAGCCGGGCGAGCGCTTTGACCTGACCATGTGCAACCCGCCCTTCCATGCGTCCATGGACGAGGCCACCAAAGGCAGCGAGCGCAAGTGGCGTGCCCTGGGCAAGGCCGATCCGAAACGCAAGTTGCCAGTGCTCAACTTCGGTGGCCAATCGGCCGAGCTGTGGTGTGAAGGCGGCGAAGCGCGCTTTGTGACGCAGCTGATCGCCGAAAGTGCGCATTTTGCCCACAAGGTGTTGTGGTTCAGCACCCTGGTGTCAAAAGCGTCAAACCTGCCCGCGATCCAGACCGCACTGAAAAAAGCCGGCGTGCTGGAAAGCCAGGTGGTGGAGATGTCCCAGGGGCAGAAGCAAAGCCGGTTCGTGGCGTGGACGTTCCAGACCAAGAATGAGCAGCAGATCTGGCGCCAGCGCTGGGTCCGCTAGCCCACCTGTAGGAGCGAGCTTGCTCGCGAAAAACACCAAGGCTCCGCGTCCAACCAGAACGGGCGCGTTATCGTTAACGTCTTTCGCGAGCAAGCTCGCTCCTACAGTTAGTTTGAAAAACCGCAGGCAACAAAAAACCGTGCCCGGATCACTCCGGAGCACGGTTTTTTTACTGCGTCTTACTTGTTAACAGCGTCGGTCAGGCCTTTAGCCACAACCAGCTTGATAACTTTCTTGGCAGCGATTTCGATGGCAGCGCCAGTCGAAGGGTTACGGCCAGTACGGGCAGGACGCTCGGTCACTTTCAGCTTGCCAATGCCTGGCAGAGTGATTTCGCCGCCGTTTTCCAGCTGATCAGCAACGATCTGGCCCAGTTGGTCCAGAGCAGCACGCGCGGTGGTTTTTGGCGCGTCGATAGCTTCAGCGATATCAGCGATCAGTTGGTCTTTAGTCAAAGCCATTGTGGTGTTCCTTCCCTATCAAATTCATATGGATTGCAGAGTGCAGTGTCAGCCGTCGAGCCTGGCCGTCATGGCCTGGCATCCCCGGCCATAACCACGGAGATCGGGGTTATAGATGCTTGAAACGGGGATTGGTTCGACCTGACAAATGCTGAATGCACGCTTAACGCCGAGACTTGGCGTAAGACCGGGCAAAACTAGCACAGAGACGGGGAAATATCCGCCTCAACATACCCATTTGGTCAGCTTTATCGCTCTAAACCGTGAAAAAAAGGCATATGCCCGGTCGGACGTCGTCCAAAACGCCCTTCCAGGCACGTCTTGACCAATGGGTGCGGTACACTGGGCGACTTTTCGGGGAGGCCGACCGCTCCCCCTTCAACCAGCCGAGAAGCCTATGCCGATCCGTCATTGCATCGTCCACCTGATCGACAAAAAACCCGACGGCACACCCGCAGTTCTCCACGCCCGCGACTCCGAGCTGTCCGAGTCGGCCGCCATCGAGAACATGCTTGCCGACCTCAACGAGAGCTACAACGCCAAACAAGGCAAGGCCTGGGGTTTCTTCCATGCCGAGTCCGGCGCGCACCCGTTCAGCGGCTGGTTGAAGGAATACTTTGACGGTGGCCAGGATTTCACCACTTTCAGCCGCACCGCCGTGGAGCACCTGCAGAAGCTGATGGAGGAATCCAACCTCTCCACCGGCGGCCATGTGCTATTTGCCCACTACCAGCAAGGCATGACCGACTACCTGGCAATCGCCCTGCTGCACCACAGCGAAGGCGTGGCAGTGACCGACGAGCTGGACGTGACCCCCTCGCGTCACCTGGACCTGGGCCAGTTGCACCTGGCGGCACGCATCAACGTCTCCGAGTGGCAGAACAACAAGCAGTCCAAGCAATACATCTCCTTTATCAAAGGCAAGAACGGCAAGAAGGTCTCGGAGTACTTCCGCGACTTTATCGGCTGCCAGGAAGGCGTCGACGGCCCCGGCGAAACCCGTACCCTGCTCAAGGCGTTCAGCGACTTCGTCGAAAGCGAAGACCTGCCTGACGAATCCGCCCGCGAAAAGACCAAGACCCTGGTGGACTACGCCAGCAGCCAGGCCAAGCTCGGCGAGCCCATGGGCCTGGAAGAACTCTCCGGCCTGATCGATGAAGATCGGCCAAAAGCGTTCTACGACCATATCCGCAACAAGGACTACGGCCTGTCGCCGGAAATCCCGGCGGACAAACGCACCCTCAACCAGTTCCGCCGTTTCACCGGGCGCGCCGAGGGCTTGTCCATCAGCTTTGAAGCACACCTGCTGGGCGACAAGATCGAGTACGACGAAGCTGCCGGCACCTTGATCATCAAGGGCCTGCCGACCCAACTGACCGACCAGCTCAAGCGCCGTAATTGATGCTGGGCGGGGTCTTCAAGAAAGTCCTGCTGGTGTTGCTGGTGGTGGTGGTGATCCAGAACTGGGGCAAGGTCGAGCGGCTATTCAACCCGTCCCAGGTGGTTTCGGAACAGGTACGCGCCTCGGCGCGTGTGGTGCTGTATTCCACGCAGTGGTGCGGATACTGCAAGCAGATCCGACGTTTTCTGGACCAGAAGGGTATCCCGTACCAGGCGCTGGATATCGAGAAGGACGCCCAGGCGCGCAAGGCCTATGAGGCGTTGGGTGGTGGCGGAATTCCATTTGTGGACGTCAATGGCACACTGATCCGCGACTACGACCCGGATGCGATCATGGCGGCCCTGAAATAACCCAGTTCCTGAAACACCGTGGATCAAATGTGGGAGGGGCGGTGCGACGATTCGACTTGCTCCCTCCCACATTTGGTTTCGTGGTGGTCTTAGAAGTTGGCCTCTAGAGACACCATCGCCGTGCGCTCCTCCCCTACGTTGTAATACGCCGTGCTCGGCGCCAGGCCGTTGACCGGTGTCGAGTTGAACGCCACGGTGCGAGCCGAGCTCAGGTATTGCTTGTCGAAGACGTTGAGCATCGACAAGCGCAGGGTCGCCGACTTGATGACTTTCTTGTCCACTGGCAAATAGACACCGGCATTGAGGTCAAACACCGTGCGACCGTCGATTTTCTCCTTGTTGGTCAAATCGCCGTAGAAGCTGCCGACATACTTGCCCGCCACGTTGCCGTAGAACCGCGAGTCGTCATAGCCGAACACCAGGTTGAACATGTTTTCCGGCACGTTGGCCAGTTGCTTGCCTGAGGTGGGCAACAGCACATTCTTGCTGAGCAGATCGTCCTTCTGCTCGGACTGGGTGTAGGTGTAGGACGCGTAGTAGTTGAAGTTGTGGGGCAGCAGGCCACTCCATTCCAGTTCCAGGCCTTTGTTAGCGACGCTGCCTACGTTGAGCACCATGTAGTCGCCGCTGGCATCGGTGGTCGACACCTGACGATCCTTGAAGCTGATGTAGAACAGGGTCGCGCTCAAGGCCATGTCGTCTTCGGTGTAGCGCCAGCCCAGCTCCTGGTTCCAGCTCAACTCGGACTTGAGGCTGACGGAATCGCCCTTGTTGTACAGCACGTAGTTGGGCGGCGTGCGCATGTTGCGGGTGACGTTGTAAAACGCCTGGTTGCTCTCGTCGACCTGGTACTTGGCGCTGAAGTTGGGCAGGAATTGGTGGTAACGGGTGTTACGTTTTTCCGGCTTGTCGTACAGGCTGCCGAGGTTATTGCCGTCACGTTCGACGTATTGGTAGGCCACGCCGCCGACAAAACTCAGGTCCGGCGTGGCTTGCCAGCTGTCCTGTACCCACAGCTTCTGCGATGGGGTGACGGTGTAGTAGTGACGACCTTGTACCGTCGCGCCGTTCTTGTCGACCACCTGGCCGCCGCTGTTGTAGTCACCCCACACGTCATCCGGCGCGCCTTCGCCGTTGATGCCGATAAACGGCTGGGTCTGGCGCTGGCGTGCGCGTTCATACCAGTAGCCGTAGTCCAGGCTGTGTTCTTCGTTGATGTCCCACTTCATTTTGGCCGTGACGCCGGGGCGCCAGGTCTCGGTCCACGAAGGGCGGTAGTAGTTGGCCGATTGCAGGTTGCCGAGGTCGTAATTGCCGGCTTTGTCGGATCTCGGCCCCAGGTTGGAGGCAGTCTGCCCGCTGAAGCTGCCACCGTTGGACCAGTAGTAATACGGCGTGACCGTCAGCGACAGATTGTCTTGCAGTTGCCAGCGCTGGGTCAGCGTGGCGTTGACGCTTTCAAAAGGGTTGCGATTGAGCTTGTAGGACGCAGACAACAAACCGGCCTTGTACACTGGGCTTTCAGCGTAGTCCTTGCGCCGTCCTTCGTTGTCGAATTGCGACTTGCTTAGGCTGTTGTAGTTGTAGTTCTCCTGCTTGTTGTACTTGACCGTGGCCAACGTGGAATTGCCGTTGTCACCTTCGAACAGGCTGCTCCACTCGATTTTATCGCTGCGCAGGGTGCCCTTGCCGCGCCACTTGTCACCTTCCAGGTGCGATGCCGAGACCCAGGTCTTGAGGCCACCGAAATCACCGGTATTTGCCCGCACGAAGGTCTTGCGCAGGTTATTGGTACCCATAGTCTGCTTGGCAAAAACCCCCGCCTCCTTGGTTGGCCGCAGCGTAATCATGCCGATGTTGCCGCCGCTGGAACCGATGTGCGGGCCGTCGGCCTCGGAGGAGCCCTGGGTGGCGAACACTTCTGCAAGGTTTTCCGGGTCGCCCAGCTGGTTGGAATACACGCTGTAGTTGCCCGAATCGTTGATCGGCACGCCGTCCACCGACACCCCGACCTGGTCCGAACTCATGCCGCGCATAGTGAAGTTGGTGCCGCTGGTGCCGCTGGCGTCATCGCTGGAAACGTTGATGCCCGGGGTGTATTTGAGCTTGTCGATGGCGTTGGCGGTGGCCGACATTTCGTCCATGGCCTCCTTGGTCACCGTCGAGCGCGCCTTGGCACTTTCTTCGCGAATCATGTGGCCGTTGCCCAGGGTCTGCTTGCCGGCAACGTTCACCGAACCTACGTCCTGGGTGTCATCGGCCATCACCAGCGGTGCAAAGCCGCCCAGGCCCGATGCCAGAAGCAAGGCATAAAGAGAGTTGTAGTTCACGTGTAGATCCCTTACTGACATTGTTGTGTTGTATGGGGCAGAGGTGCTCTTCCTGACCACTTGCTCAGGAACCCAGGGATGATCCACGGCACGTGTAACCGTTTGGTGACAGGTTTTAGCGATTGCGATGAAGGTTCGGTGAACGGCGCTGCGTCTAGCGCAATACGATAACTCGGCCCAACAGCCTGTGTTGTTCAAAGCCCAGCACCGCTTGCAAGGCGTTCAATACTGCCAACGGGTCCTTGCTCGGAAAACTGCCGCTGACGCGTTTGGCGCCCAGCTCTTGATTGAGCAGCAGCAATCGGCCAGGGTAATAACGACTCAAATCCTGGACTACATCGGCCAGCGGCGCCTTGTAGTAGTTGAGCCAACCATCGCGCCAGGCCAAGCGGGATTCGCTGTCGACAGCGTGCATGGCATCGGCAACGCCATCGGCGTAGGCCACTTGCTGGCCTGCTGTCAAAACCTGCTGCCGGCCCTGTTCCGAAGGTGTCACGCCCACTCGGCCGGACAATACGGTGACCTCGGCTCCGGCCGGTTGCAGGCGCACTTCAAACTGGGTGCCCAGCACCTGCGCTTGACCACCGCCCGCCTCCACCACAAAGGACTGGCCGGTGTGTGCCACGCTGAAAAATCCCGCGCCACGCCGCAGCTGGATATGCCGTTGACCATGGCTGAAATCCACGGCAATGGCGCTGTCGGCGTCAAGGGTGACCTCGGACTGATCGGCCAGGGTGAAGGTCTTCACCTCCCCCGGCGCCGTCACATAATCAGCGCCCAACTCATCGACCCAGCGCGACGGCTGCCAACCGGCGCCCATCGACACCATCACCAGCAGGCAGGCGGCCAGGGCCAGGGCGCCGGGCCAGCGCAGTGCACGGGAGCGCCTGGAGGAATTCATCTTATTGAGGTAGGCCTGTAAGGCCAGCGCGTCTTCATCGGCCAGCTTGCGCGCCGGCTCTTCGCTCAACTCCCACAGTACCTGAGCCTTGGCGTACGCTTCGGCATGCGCGGGATCGGCGCGCAGCCAGCGGCTGAACGTGGCCTGGTCGCCGCTGCTGGGCTGGTCATGCAGCAGGCTCAGCCAGTCAAGGGCGGCCTGTTCCTGGGCGGGTGTCGGCGTGATGTTCACGGTGCTTTCCCTGGCGTGCGTGGCTGCGTTGGTTCACGAAGGCTGGCCTTGCAGGCTTCGAGGGCGCGCATCATATGTTTTTCCACGGCACTTTGGGACAGCCCCATGGCTTTGGCAATTTCTGCATACTTGCGCCCGTGGATACGATTAAGCAGGAAAATCTGGCGGGTACGCTCGGGCAAATTGCGCAGGGCGGTTTCCACGTGTCGCAGATCGTGGCCTGCCTCCAGTGCGGCCTGGGGTTCGCAGACTTGGGGATCTGAGTACTCGGGCAACCAGCCTTCGCTGCAGCGGGCCCGTGCACCTTCGCTACGCAGGTGATCGATAGCGATATTACCGGCGCAGCGCAGCAGGTAGGTGCTGAGTTCTTCAACCTGCACCAAGGGGCGACGCCAGAAGCGCAGGAACAAATCCTGCACCAGGTCGGCCGCTGTGGCACGGCAACCGACGCGGCGACTGACCAGCGCTTCCATCTGCGAACGCTGGGACAAAAACACCTGCAGGAAATGCGCACGCCCACCGGGCGCATCGCTGTGCGGGCTGTCCTGGGGCTCCGGCGGTGGGCTGATTATCATGGCAGGCTCAGGACAGTGCGAATGCTGCAACAGGGCTGGCCAGCAGGCTGAGACCTGCCAGGCTCAAGGCCAACCTTGGCCGATACGGCAACAGCAGTACCAGCAGCAAGGCGCTCAGCATCAACACTGCGCACCACTCGACCAGGCCCTGGCTCCAACCTGAGGCACGCACCGCCGGCCAGATCGAGACAGTCAATAACAACCAGCCGGCCAGGCGCAGCCCCACGCGCCGCTTCGACGTGGGTTTGCGGTGCAGCAGCTCGCCGTGATGACGGTCGGTGGACAGGCACAGCGCGGTAAACCCGGCGTAGCACATCAGCAGCGCGAGGAGCATCAGCCGGCCTCCTGCTTGAGCGTCAACCCACGCGCACGCTCGGCTTTGGGTTGCGACGCGGTACGGCGTTGCATCTTCCACGCCGCCCAGGCAAGGAACACACCGCTGGCCAGGCAGGTCAGGTCGAAGCCGGCCATGGCCCAGTCGCCGTTCATCAGCGAGACGCCCAAATGCTGCGGGGTGGTCATTGCGTTAAGCAGCGGGATCGCCACAAACAGCAGCGCGCCGATGCTCAGTTGTTCGACCCAGCCTCGGCGACCGCGACGCAGCATCGCGTGCAACAAGCTCAGGCCCCAGGCGACAAAAAAGGCTTGCACCTCCCAGTCGGAGCGCGCGGCGAAACTTACCGGCAACAGGCGGTTAGCCCAGAAAAACGCGGCGATGGCGATCATCAAACCAGCCATGCTGGCGATATTCAGCACCTCGACCAGGCGCAATTCAAACGGCATCGCTGCGCTCTTGGCGTGTTTGAGCTGACGCTTGCCGAGCCAGATCACCAGGCCGGTGCCGATCATCGCCGTGCCCGCCAACCCGCAGATAAAGTACAGCCAGCGCAGCACCGGGCCGGCGAAATGGCCCATGTGCAGGCCATAGAAACTGCCACCGATGACCGACGGCAAGGACGGTTCACCACTGACTCGCAGCAACTCGCCCGTGGTGCCGTTGAATGAAACGGTGCTGCCGAAATCGTGCACCACGCTATCGGAGCTGGCGCGGAACACATTGACCGACGCGTTCACATCCCCAGGGTTGTTGACCGCCACCCGTCCCACATGGCCGCCCGCCCACTGCTCGCGCGCCTGCTGGTACATCGGCAATAACGGCAGCAACTGGCCCGATTGGCCGAGAGCCGGCGCGTTGTCGGTGTTGGGGAACAGCTCCTTGAAGAACGCCCGGCTGTCGTCGCCGTAGGACGCCATGATGGGCGCTGGCATGACCATGCTCATGAAAATCACCAGGCTGCTGTAGGTGATCATCAGATGAAACGGCAGCACCAGCACACCCACCGCGTTATGCCCGTCCAGCCAGGAACGCTGGCCTTTGCGCGGGCGGAAGGTGAAGAAATCCTTGAAGATTTTCTTGTGGGTGATGATGCCGGTAATCAACGCGACAAACATCACCATGGCGGCGATGGTCGACAGCCAGCGGCCCCACGGGTAAGGCATTTGCAGCTGGAAGTGGAAGCGATAGAAGAACTCGCCGCCCTTGCTGTCGCGGGCCTGCACCGGTTGGCCGCTGACCGGGTCGAGGACTTTCTGGATGAAGGTCCCTCGCTTACCGGGCTCGACCTTGTCTTGCCACATCACCGAAAGACCAGGATCGCGCTGGGTCGGCAGGGTAATGAACCAGCGTGCGGCCGTGGGCGCCTGTTGTTGCAGGTAATTCTGGGCCACGGCAAGGCTGCGCCCGTCATCCAGGGGATGGGCCTGCACTTCGGGCTGCATCCAGTGGGTGATTTCGTCTTTGAAATAGGCCAGGGTGCCGGTCAGGAAAATCGCGAACAGCAGCCAGCCGAAGATCAACCCGGCCCAGGTATGCAGCCAGGCCATGGCTTGGCGAAAACCCTCCTTCATATGCGCACCATCCACAAACCTACGCCGGCCAGGGTGGCAAACAGCGCGCTTGGCAGCATCACCCCCGCCCAGGCACGCCACGCAGTGCGGCAGGCAAAGCACCACAGCACCGCCAGCAGGTAGAACACGAACGAGCTCATCATGCCGGTGACCACCGCGTCGGCACGCGATGTGGGCATCCACAACGCCAGGCAGATGGCGGCCAGGGACGCCATCAGGTAGCCGCCGATAACAGCCGCCAGCACACGCGAGGTGACGGCGAGGCGGTAGGAAACGGGCAATGAGGTTTTGCTTTTCATGCGGCAGACGCCAAGCTGATCAGCGCGCAATATTAATGATAAATATTCTCATAAGCAAAAGAGAACGGATGAATCACCTGCCGTGACGGATTGCCGAACCTTGTCGCCGCCCCTACAATGCGAACAATTCTTGTTCTCTAAAGCATGGCGATGCTTACGGAGTGATCGCGTTGCAGCCGTCCAATACTGTCGAAGTTCTGTACAACGACCATCACCACTGGCTCACCGGCTGGTTGCGACGCAAGCTCGGCTGCCCGGAAAACGCCGCCGACCTGGCGCAGGACACCTTCATCCGCGTGCTCAGCGCACGGGACACCCCGACGCTGATTGAACCCCGTGCCTTCCTCACCACCGTGGCCAAGCGCGTATTGTTCAACTTCTATCGCCGCCAGGACCTGGAGCGCGCCTACCTCGATGCCTTGGCGCAAATGCCCGAGCACGTCGCACCGTCGGAAGAAGACCGCGCAATCATCCTGCAAACCCTGCTGGAACTGGACCAACTGCTCGATGGCTTGCCCCGGCTGGCCAAGCGGGCCTTCCTGCTCGCCCAGCTCGATGGCCTGACCTACGCGCAGATCAGTGCCGAACTGGGCATCTCCATCGCCACCGTCAAGCGCCACCTGACCAAGGCGGCCATGCGCTGTTACTTCGCGTTATGAACGTCTCCAGCCAAGTCGCCGAACAAGCCGTGCACTGGCTGCTGGAAATGCAGCAAGGCGCGCTCACTCCACGCCAGCAAGCTGCCTGGCAACAATGGCTGAATGCCCATAGCGAGCACCAGCGTGCCTGGGAACAGATCCAGCAGGTCAACCAACGCCTGCGCGGCATGCCCTCGCCCCTGGCCCACGCGGCGTTGAATGCCCCCACCTTGCGCAGCCGGCGCCAGGCGCTGAAGTTGCTGCTGATCCTGGGCGCCGGTTCGGCAGCAGTTTGGAGCCTGCGCCAGCAACATATCCTGCCGCCGCTGAGCGCCGACTATCGCTGCCCGGTAGGCCAGCGTCGCAGCGTGCAACTGGCCGACGGCAGCCAGTTGAAACTCAACACGGGCAGCGCAGTGGATGTGCATATCGATGGGCAGCAACGGCTGATCCGACTGCTCGAAGGCGAAATTCTGCTGACCTCCCGTGCAGGCGATACACCATTGCGCGTGCTGACCGGCCAGGGCCTGCTCAGCAGCCAGGCGGCGCGCCTGAATGTGCGCCAGTTCAACGACCATACCCAACTCGCAGTGCTGGCCGGCCAGGTAGAGGTCACGCCCAATAACTACAGTGGCCTGCCACTGACCATAGCGGCAGCGCACCAAGTGAATTTCACCCGCAAGGGCTGGGACACCCCGCGCTCGACCGACGCCAACAGCGGCGCCTGGGCCGACGGCATGCTGGTGGCCGCGCATATGCGCCTGGAAGACTTTCTCAGCGAACTGGGCCGTTATCGCCGCGGCCAGCTGCATTGCGACCCGCAAGTGGCAAACCTGCTGCTGTCGGGCAGCTACCCGCTGGATGACAGCGAACGCATCCTCGACCTGCTGGAAGTCAGCCTGCCAGTGAAAGTGCGGCGCTTTACCCGTTATTGGGTGACCGTGCAGGCACGTGCCTGATGCATTTGCAGGAGTGAGCTTGCTCGCGAAAAACGCCAGCACACCGCGTTAAACCAGGCAACCGGCGTTACCGTTGACGATTTTCGCGAGCAAGCTCGCTCCTACAGTAAATATTTTTTTATAAATGTGAGCCGTTTTCCGCACCTGGCGTGACAGAGAAGGAAAGCCACCTTGATCCTTCCTTCTCAGGACCGCCTTCATGCCCCAGCAACCGACGCTACTCGCCCGCACCTTGCGCCAACTCCTATTGGGCGCCAGCCTCAGCCTGACCGTCCTGCCCCCCGTGATGGCTGCCGACACCAAGGCCTACCACATCGCGCCGACCACCCTGGAAGCGGCCCTGAATCAATTTGGTCGCGAAGCCGGTGTGCTGGTGTCCTTCGGTTCTGAAGTGACGGCCGGCATGCAAACCCGTGGCCTGGCGGGCAATTACAGCGCGGCCGACGGCCTGCAGAAACTACTGGAAGGTACCGGCCTGCAGGCCCGGGCCGAAGGTGACAATGCCTACAGCCTGCAACCGACCGGCGTCACCGTCCCCCTTGAATTGCAAACCTCCAACGTGGTCGGCGACTGGCTCGGTGACGCGGCGCAAACCAATGTGTTCGAACACCCCGGCGCCCGTGATGTGATCCGCCGTGAAGAGTTCGAACGCCAAGGCGCAACCCAGGCCCGCGATGTGCTCAACCGTATTCCCGGGGTCAATGCCCCGGAAAACAACGGCACCGGCAGCCACGACATGGCGCTGAACTTCGGCATTCGCGGGCTCAACCCGCGACTGGCGTCGCGCTCAACAGTGCTGATGGATGGCATCCCGGTGCCGTTCGCACCCTATGGTCAGCCCCAGTTGTCCTTTGCGCCGATCAGCATGGGCAACATGGACGCGGTGGACGTGGTCCGTGGCGGCGGTGCGGTGCGCTACGGCCCGCAGAACGTCGGCGGCATCGTCAACTTCGTGACCCGCGCCATCCCGGATGCGCCCACGGTCAAGGGTGGCTTGCAGACCGAAACCAGCCCGTCTTCCAGCCACGACGGTTTCAAGACCACCGGCAACCTGCTGGCCGGCGGCACTGCCGACAATGGCCTGGGCGGCGCGCTGCTGTACTCGGGAACCCGGGGCGGCGACTGGCGCGAAAACAGCAACACGCGCATCGACGACCTGATCCTCAAGGGCAAATACCAACTGGACGACGCCAACAGCTTCAACGCCATGGCGCAGTACTACGAAGGCCAGGCCGACATGCCCGGCGGTTTGAACGTCAAGGACTACAAGGCCGATCCGTACCAGTCCACCCGCCCCTACGACAAGTTCTGGGGCCGCCGTACCATGTTCAACGTCGGCTATCGCTACGAGCAGGACCGCCGCGAATTCACGGTCAATAGCTTCTTTACCAAGACACTGCGCAGCGGTTACCTGGACCAGGGCAGCTTCCTGTCGCTGTCGCCACGCGAATATTGGGTACGTGGCCTCGAGACCCGCTTCGCCCAGGGCTTCGACCTCGGCCCCACAAGCCATGAGGTGGGCGTCGGCTACCGCTACATCAATGAAGCCGGCCACGAACTGCGCTACCGCACACCGATTGCCGCCAACCAGCAAATCCCGACCACCGACAGCCGCAACGACCGCGACACGCGCGGTGGCACCGAAGCCAATGCGTTCTTCATCGACGACCGCATCGATATCGGCAAATGGACCATCACCCCGGGCATTCGCTACGAGATGATCGAGTCCCAGCAGACCAACAACCTGAGCAACGTCAAGTACAAGGGCGACTACAACACCGCACTGCCGGCGCTGAACGTGCTTTACCACCTCACCGACGACTGGAACCTCTACGCCAATACCGAAGGCTCGTTCGGCAGCGTGCAGTACAGCCAGATGCCCAACCGTGTGAACAGTGGCGAGGTGAAACCGGAAAAGGCCCGCACCTGGGAGCTCGGCACGCGCTATGACAACGGCACGCTGCGTGCGGAAATTGGCGCCTTCCTGATCAACTTCGATAACCAGTACGACAGCAACCAGACCAACGACACGGTGATCGCCCGTGGCGAGACGCGCCATCAGGGCATCGAGTCGAGCATCAACTACGCCCTTGACGGCCTGAGCCCGGCGCTGGCGGGTTTCGATGTGTATGCCACTTATGCCTATGTTGACGCGACCATCCGCGAAGACGGCCCGAACAAAGGCAACCGCGTGCCCTTCTCGTCCAAGCACAAAGGCACTCTCGGCGTGGGTTACACCGACGGCCCGTGGAAGCTGAATGTGGACAGCAGCTACCAGAGCAGCCAGTTTGCCGACAATGCCAACACCCAGGCCGAAAGCGCCGACGGTGCCAATGGACGCATCCCCGGCTATATGCTGTTCAGCAGCCGAGCGGCCTATGACTTCGGCCCGCAGCTGTCGGATTTGAATGTGGCGGTGGGGGTGAAGAACATCTTCAACAAACAGTACTACACCCGCTCGTTTGACGATAACAACAAGGGCAAGTACGTGGGTGAGCCGCGTACGGTGTATGTGCAAACCTCTATCGCGTTCTGATCCAAATCTGCAGAACAACACAGAACCTACTGTGGGAGGGGGCTTGCTCCCGATAGCGGTGTGTCAGTCGGTACATTTGCCACTGATACACCGCCATCGGGAGCAAGCCCCCTCCCACATTGGACCTAACCGACTTCAGCTACCCGCCAGGCAACTGGGCGTAGCCACCACCAACGCATCGATGGCACACCGCGTCTTGGCCGGCATATGCACCGCCGTCGGCCAGACTACATGGATCGGCGCCGGCTGCTCGCGATAGCTTGGCAACACTGCCTGCAATTGCCCGCGCAACGCATAGTGGGCGATCAACCAACTCGGTAACCAGGCCAGCCCTACGCCCGCGATGACCGCATCGGCTACCGCTTGGAGATCATCCAGCACCAAGGGCGAGGCCAGGTGTGAGCGATGCGTGGTGTTGCTGCGGTACGCAATGCCGCGATGAACGGCCAGGTCTTCGATACTTTCAATGCTCCCCCTGCGCTGCAGATACGCCGGCGACGCCGCCAGCCCCATGACCTGCTGCCCCAGCCGACGTGCACTCAGGCGGTCGGTATCCGGCAACGTGCCGATCCGCACAGCCAAGTCGAAACCTTCCTGTGCAAGGTCGATTATGCGGTCGGAGAAGCAAATCTCGATTTCCAGTTCAGGGTAACGCTCCATCAAGCCCCACAACGCCGGTGCGGCATAGTGGTGCCCGAACGCCAGCGGCACACTGACCCTCAGCCGCCCTCGTGGTTGTTGCCGACCACTTTCCAGCACCGATTCGGCCGCGTCCAGTTCGGCCAATGCACGCATGCAGTGTTCGTAGTACGCCTGCCCGTCCTCGGTCAACCGCTGGCGGCGTGTGGAGCGCTGCAACAGACAAGTGCCCAGCCGCGCCTCCAGACGCGCCAAACCTTTACCAACGGCCGAGCGGGTAAGGCTCAGACGCTCGGCGGCGTCAGTCAGGTTGCCGCTCTCGACGATTTGCAAAAACAGCTCGACACCATCAAAGCGCGGGGTAGCCATAAGTCAATTGTCACCTTTAATTCCCTTATTGATGGAAAAATTATCACGAATAACGAATTCGGTTCCCGAGAGAATAGAGCCTCCCCTATTCAAAAGGAACCTGTGATGCCGCCCGCCGCTGATGTAACGGCCCTCAACCCGCCGACCACCGCCAGAAATGGCATGGCCCTCACCGCTGTCTGCCTGGTAGCCCTGATGTTCGGCCTGGAAATTTCCAGCGTGCCGGTCATCCTGCCTACATTGGAGAAGGAGTTGGGCACAGGCTTTCAAGACGCCCAGTGGATCATGAATGCCTACACCCTGGCCTGCACCAGCGTGCTGATGGCGGCAGGCACCTTGGCCGACCGCTTTGGTCGTCGGCGCATGCTGGTGCTATGCCTGTGGCTGTTCGGCCTGGCTTCGCTGGCCTGTGGCTTGGCGGAAAGTGCATCGACACTGATCGTGGCGCGGTTTGTTCAGGGCATTGGCGCTGGGGCGATGATGATTTGCCAGTTCGCCATCCTGTCTCATCAGTTCCGCGAACCGGCGGCGCGGGCACGGGCGTTTGCAATATGGGGCGTGATCGCCGGCGTGGGCCTCGGGTTCGGACCGATGGTCGGGGCATTGATCCTGGCCGTGGCGGACTGGCGCTGGGTGTTTCTGGTCCACGTACCGCTGACTCTGTTCACCCTGGTGCTGCTGCATGCCAGCGTGCAGGAATCCCGTGACCCGGCCGGTCACCGCCTGGACATTGCCGGTATGCTGACCTTGACGCTGACGGTGTTCGCGCTGGTCTATTTCATCACCCAGGGCAGCGAGTACGGCTTTGGCACCCCGGCGATGCTCGGTTGGGCCGGCCTGTCCTTGATCGGCATGCTGCTGTTCATTTTGATCGAACGGCGCAGCCCACACCCGATGTTCGATTTCTCGGTATTCCGTATCCAGCGCTTCAACGGTGCGTTGATGGGCTCGATCGGCATGAACTTCAGCTTCTGGCCGTTCATGATCTACCTGCCGCTGTACTTCCAGGCTGGGCTGGGCTACGACACGCTGACCACTGGCGCCGCCCTGCTTGCCTACACCTTGCCTACCCTGCTGGTGCCGCCCGTGGCCGAACGCCTGGCCTTGCGTTTCGGCGCCAAACGCATCATTCCCCTGGGCCTGGGTACGATGGGCGCGGGGTTCCTGGCCATGGCCGCTGTCAATATCGCTGCACAACCAAGCACCGCGCTGGTGTTGCTCAGTTGCGTGATCGCCGGCATTGGCCTGGCGTTGACCAACTCGCCCACCACCAACACCACCACCGGCGCAGTCTCGGCTGACCGTGCGGGCATGGCGTCGGGCATTGACTTCAGCGCACGACTGATCACCCTGGCACTCAACATTGCGTTGATGGGCCTGGTGTTGTTGCTGGGGATCAGCCACCACTTGGCCAATGTGCTGCCTGACAACACGGCATTGGAGTGGGCAACACTCAGCCAGCATATTGCAGCAGGCAAGTTGAACGCGCCGGGGCTGACCGCCGTTGATGCGCAGACGGCACTGCGCACCGGCGCCGGTTGGGCCATGCTCTTTGCGGGTTTGGGGGCTTGCGGATTAGCCGCACTGAGCCGGTATTTCTTCAGGCTCCGTGGCTGAACGAAAACGGGCCTGCATGTGCAGGCCCGTTTTCAGTGGGGTTTAAAAAACGGTCAGCCGTTGATTGCAGCGTTTTCGTTTTCCAGGAATTCCTCTTCAAGCGCGTCTTCATTCACTTTGTTGATTGGCTGGGTTTTCGCGGCAGCGCGGGGCTTGCCTTGCAGTTTGCCAAACAGGTGTTCCAACGCATGGTCCAACTTGGTGGCGGCGCCATCGATCGCTTGTTCCAGCGTATCGGCTTTATGGCACACGGAAACCGGTTGATGGCCCTTTGGCCGTGCTTCCAGGCGGCAACTTAAATCGTGGGGACCGGGCTTGTCGCCGTTCTCATCCCGCAGGTAGACCTCAACACGGGTCAGGTCTTCTTCATAACGTTCGAGCGTGCTCTCAATGGTAGTACGTACCCACTCCTCCAGTCGGATGCTGCTTTCAATATGGTTATCGCTATTGACTTGGATTTGCATAGTTCTTCCCTTATTTCAGCTAGCTCGCCAGAGGTCACAAACTGCAACACCGGGGTGGTGAAACCATGACCTCCTGATTACACAATTGAGCACCTGCTGAAACAATTCAACCCCTTTGCAAAGATAAATCCTACATTACAAATTAACCCTGACGACGGGCAAAAACGCTGGTAGGGTGGGGAGTTAGTTACATCTTCTTACGACCAGCCAATCTCATAATTGCGCCTCTGCCAAAGGGTGCAAAACACGAAAAAACCCTGCCTCCTCCACTAGCCAATCATGCACCGCACGCACGCCCGGATGGTTCAACGCACCCGGCGCATACAGCAGCACGTAGCGTTTATGGTTGGGCACGGCCACGCCGAATGGCACGATCAGGGTGCCGCGCTCCAGTTCATCATTGAGCAAGGTGCGCCGCGCAATTGCCACGCCCATGCCGGCAATGGCAGCTTCGATGGTCAAGTGATTGCGGTTGAAGGTATGCCCGCGCCGCACATCCGCGCCGTGGTAGCCGATGGCATTAAGGTAGAACTCCCACTCGGCATATTCATAACTCCCACGCCAGGCGGTGATGTCGTGTAGCAGCGGGAAGTGCGCGAGGTCAGCCGGGCCGTGCAACGGTGGCCGACCACGCAATAAGCTGGGAGCGCACACCGGGAATATCTGCTCGTCCAGCAAGGCTGTGGATAACAGGCCGGGGTAGCTGCCGTCGTTCAGGTCGATGGCAAGGTCGAAATCACCTTCATGCAAGGCGATGCTGCTGTCTTCGGCGACCAGGCGCAATTGAATGTCCGGAAAACGCTGCTGCAAACGCGGCAAACGCGGGGTCAGCCACTTACCGAGAAACGACGGGATCGAACGCAAGCGCAAGGTGCCACTGATCATTCCCGCGTCCAGGCGCCGCAATTCCGCATCAATGCTGCCGTAGGCCTCCCCCACCACAGCCGCCAGGCGCTGCCCCTCGGCGCTGAGCTCCACCCCGCGCGCACGCCGATGAAACAACCGAAACCCTAGGCGCTCCTCCAACTGGCGAATCTGCTGGCTCACCGCACCTGGTGTGATATGCAGTTCTTCAGCGCAGCGGGTGAACGACAGGTGCCGTGCAGCGCAGGCGAAAACATGCAACCACACATAGGTCTGGCCATTGAGGGGGCGAGTCATAGGGTTTAGTCCTGCTAAAGGGTGTCTTAGAACAATTCGTTGGTCAGTGTCGATCCATAGGCTCAGTATCGCCCTAATTGCGCTCGTCCTACAAAACATGGCAGCGATTTCTACTCCATTGCTTGTAAGGGTTTAGCATGGCTATCAGTGTTTTCGATCTATTCAAAGTGGGCATTGGCCCCTCCAGCTCCCATACCGTCGGCCCGATGCGCGCTGCGGCAACCTTCGCCCAGGCGCTGGTCGACCAGCATTTGCTCAGCCAGACCCGCCGCGTCGAGATACGCCTGTACGGCTCGCTGTCCGCCACGGGCATCGGCCACGCCACCGACCGCGCCTGTGTCATGGGCCTGATGGGGGAATGGCCGGATAAGGTCGACCCCACCTCGATCAATGCACGTATCCAGCAACTGCGCGAGTCCAGCCAATTGCTGCTTGCGGGTGCCCAGGAAATTGCCTTCAACTGGCAAACCGACCTCCTGCTATTGGACGAAAGCCTGCCTTACCACCCCAACGCCATGTCACTACACGCCTATGGCGATAACGGCCTACTCAGCGAGCAAACCTATTACTCGGTGGGCGGTGGCTTCATCATCGAAGCTGCCGAAGCTGCATCAGGCATCGCACCGACCAGCGATGTGCAATTGCCCTACGACTTTTCCAGCGCGGTGGAACTGCTGGCCTTGTGCAACAAGCACGGCTTGCGGGTTTCCGAACTGATGATGGCCAACGAACGTGCATGGCGCAGCGACGAACAAATCCGCAGTGGCCTGCTGCACATCTGGTCGGTGATGCGAGAATGCGTGGAACAGGGTCTGCGCGATGAAGGCATCCTGCCTGGTGGCCTGGATGTGCCACGGCGGGCGGCGAAATTGCATCGCAGCCTGTTGGAAATCGGCAAGCCCAACGTCATCACCTCCACCTTGTCGGCGATGGAATGGGTCAACCTGTTCGCTCTTGCCGTCAACGAAGAAAACGCCGCCGGCGGGCGCATGGTCACGGCGCCGACCAATGGTGCGGCGGGGATCATCCCGGCGGTGCTGCATTACTACATGAAGTTCAATCCTGATGCGTCTGATGATGACGTAGTGAATTTCTTCCTGGCCGCTGCCGCCGTCGGCATCCTCTGCAAGAAAAACGCTTCGATCTCCGGCGCCGAAGTCGGCTGCCAGGGCGAAGTCGGTTCGGCCTGCGCCATGGCCGCCGCCGGCCTGGCCGATATTCTCGGCGCTACCCCGGAGCAACTGGAAAACGCCGCCGAAATCGGCCTGGAGCATAACCTCGGCCTGACCTGCGACCCGGTCGGTGGCCTGGTGCAAGTGCCGTGCATCGAGCGCAACGCCATTGCCGCGGTCAAGGCAATCAATGCCACGCAAATGGCCCTGCGCGGCGACGGCAAGCACTTCATTTCCCTCGACCGGGTGATCCGCACCATGCGCGATACCGGCGCCGACATGCATGACAAATACAAAGAAACGTCGCGGGGCGGCCTGGCGGTCAGCTGGGTGGAGTGCTGATTGGAGCACTGCCAGATTGCGTTGTCTGCGATCATTTTCTCAGCGTTGCCCTGAAACAGTTCACCGACCCCAATAGCCACACAGAACAAATGTGGGAGGGGGCTTGCCCCGATAGCTGTGTGTCAGCCAATAAATACTTGGCTGAAAGACCGCTATCGGGGGCAAGCCCCCTCCCACATTAAAACTTCAGCGCCTGTACGGCACGAGGCTTGCTGTAGAACTTACGAGGAAAACGGACTTTGGCCGATGGTCAGGCGATGCGAACTAATCCCGACACCGGCCGTCAATGACTGCATGTTCTTATCAGGCGGTAACGCACCATGGACAATCCTTTTCAGATCATCACCGATACCTTCAGCCCTCAATATCGCGTCAACCTGAGCATCCAGCGGCTGGACGGCAGCATCATGCTCACCCTTTCGGACGAGACCGGCGTGGTGGCCAAGCGCATGATCAGCGCCGAACAACGCAACGACCCGCAACGGCTGCGCCGCCTGGTACAGAGCATCCAGTTCGGCATCGCCATCGAGCAGGGCCATAGCGCCGTGGAAATCCTCGAACTGATGACGGACGGCGACAACCACAAACTCCTGCAGCAACCGCCCGCCCGTACCCTGCCGTTCAGCGTCGGGCTTTAAAGCTCACCTTTCTCGGTTTCAAGGCTCGCCTCGCCCTTGCGACGCGGGCCTTCGACCTTCACCGAAGGGAAAGCCGACGACGCGTAGCGCACCACCAGGATGGCAAACGCCAGCAGCAGGATGCCACCGCACAGGTAGATGATGCCCACGTCCGGCGGGTTGTGGTGCGACACGTTGGAGATCAGCAGGCGCGTCAGCGCGGTGATCGCCACGTAGATCAGGAAGCGCACGGGCATGTGGTTGGTCTTGAAGTAAATCCCCACCATCGCGCCCAATTCCAGGTAGATGAACAGCAGCAGGATGTCATCGATCTTGATGTGCCCGTTCTCCAGCATCCCCAGAAATTCCATCACCGCTGCCCAGGCGGTCACCGCTCCGATGGCAAACAGCGCCAGGTAGTGGAACGACTCGACAAACAGATTCCCCAGGGACTCGGCCAGCCCATGGACTTGCTGGCGCAGCCTTTCGGCCCAGTTGATTTTCACGATGGTGTTTCCTTAGGTCGGCTCGACCGGATAATGCGGGTTGGACGTGACGGTTGTTCTGTATGCAGAAACAAGGCCATAGGCAGGATAGTGAGATGGTGGCGGGCTGATATTAGGCACTTAATCGGTCGGATGGAGTGAAAGCTTCGACTCGATGAACGCTTTCATCTCCCTCATGACTTCGTCATGAGGGATGCCTGGGCTTGGATCATCCAAAGCCTCTAGCACTCGGGCTCTGAACCATTGTTCGTAGGACAAATGGTCCTCAATGCGTTGAGAAACTTCAGAACACTTATTTTTCATATGAACGCCTCCTATGTGGCGAGGGAGCTTGCTCCCGCTAGGGTGCGAAGCGCCCCCAAGAGCGTGTCACTGTGATTCCTGATAGCACACCCTTGCCTGAATTAGGGCTGCTGCGCAGCCCAGCGCGAGCAAGCTCGCTCGCTCGCCACATCCAACTCACTCGGCAAAGGCGTGGTGGGGACTCAAACGGGTGCTACTTGTTCCAGCGCTCGGTCAACTAACAAGCCACCCAGTTCTACCACTTGGTAAATAGCCAACGCCAAGCTTCGCTGAGGACCTTCAAGATCAAAGGCCAGCGTACTAGCCATTTCCTGGGCGCTGCTGAGGGTTTCGCTGGCATTGACCAGTAAGGTTTCTACATCTGCTTCAGGCGTGACACTGAATAGCGATGGGGGATTGGGGGTAATTTTTTTCATGAGACAGCACCTTTCGTAGGGAAACCAAGCACCGCCTGCCGCCAAGCAGGTTGGGTGACGGATTGCACAAGGTTGGCGGACCGGTACGAAAGAACCGGCCCCCCTAAGGGTCCGTGCGCAACCCGCCATTACACAGAAACTCAAACGCCATTAGCGTCTGTATCTGTTTAAAGCGTTATTGCGCCTTTCGTACCGGGCCGCCAAGCCCGCTCGCTGCAAATGCAGCGCCCGAGGAAGGTAAGCCACCGGACAATTCCAGCGCAACCCCGGCAAGTTGTCAGAAATTTCCGGTGTAGCAAACCCCCATTTCCCAACTACATTAAAAACCTACTATCCAAACCCCAACGTTTGGCTTATCCTTTTGGCTGTATATAAATACAGTAGTCGCAAAAGACAACTATCGTGAAGGCATGTGAGGTGGTGAATGGCCGTCGAAGTGGTATACCGCAGCAGCCGAGATCTGGAGCGTTTGTTCATGGATAAAGCCGAAGCTGACCGTCATGACAAGATGCTTGAACTCGCTGAGTTGCTGGCAGAAGTGTTGCAAAAAGCCGTGCCGTCGCTGAGCGAGCAGCAGGTGGAAGAAGCCGGGATCTACATGGCGAAGAACCGCGATGTATTTGCCAAGGCGTTCAAGAGCCAACCGGACGCGCTGTCCGAGTTGCTGAACCCGGCGGCAGAATAAAGCCCGAATTGAACAGGCCCTGAATCATCGATTCAGGGCCTTTTTAATGCCTGGGCTATTTGTACAGCAGGCGTTCGGCCAGCTCATCGGCCACCCGGGCCGGGGAGCGTTTTTCGGCTTGGGCGTGGGCGAAGATTTCGGTCAGGCGCGTGCCGATGTTTGACAGGTGCGCGGTGATGCCAGGCAAGTCCGTGCCGGCGTGTTTGAGGGCGACGTAGATCAGGCCACCGGAATTGATCACGTAGTCCGGGGCGTAGAGGATGCCACGGCCTTCCAACTGGTCGGCGATGTCCAGGTTGGTCAGTTGGGCGCTGGCCGAACCGGCCACCGCGGCGCAACGCAGTTGCCCGACGCTGCTGCGGTTGAAAACGGCACCCACGCCGCAGGGCGCGAGAATGTCGCAGGGGGTGCTGAGCAAGGCGTCGTTGGCGATGGGGTGGGCGCCCAGTTGCTCCATGGCCAGTTGCACCTTGCCGTGATCAATGTCGCTGACCAGCAGTTCGGCTCCGGCGGCGTGCAACTGCTCGGCCAGGGCATAGCCGACGTTGCCCAGGCCCTGCACCGCGACGCGCAGGCCCTCGAGGTTGTCGCTGCCCAGGCGCGCCATGGCGGTGGTGCGGATACCGGCGAAGACGCCCATGGCAGCGTGTGGCGCAGGGTCGCCGGCGGCCGTGGTGCTGGTGACGAAGCGGGTGTGCTGGGCAATGCAGTCCATATCGGCGACTGAGGTGCCGCTGTCGATGGCAGTGATGTAGCGGCCGTCGAGGTTTTCGATACAGCGGCCAAATGCTTCGAACAGCGCCGCACGACTTTCCACGTGCTCAGGACGCATGATTACCGCAGTAGCGCCGCCCACCGACAGCCCAGCCAACGCGGCCTTATAGCTCATGCCTTGGGCCAGCCGCGCAGCATCGGCCACGGCACTTTCATCATCGGGGTAAGCGAGGTAGCGACAACCGCCCAAGGCAGGCCCGCGACGACTGTTGTGAATGGCAATGATCGCCTTCAGCCCCGTTACCGGATCGACGCTCAGGTGCAGCGATTCAAGGCGGGTGCTGTGCATGAGCGCAAACATCTTCGAGCTCCCGAATCACTTTTAGTGTTGGCCCAATTATAGGCTTACGTCAGAAAACTGCTGGATCGCACTGGAATAAGCGGCTCAGATTCGTGGGCTCCAAGACATAAGAAAGTGGGATATTTCTCAAGATGCTGGACGAAAATTCCCAGCAAGGCTAAAACAGGGGCATCCGCCGGAGAACGCAATGAATCCCCGCACCGCCTTTTTCGCCTGCCTGGACCGTTCACCCCCTGCGCTGTTCGAAGCGGCGCTGTGGATTGCTGCCGAACACGACGCCAGCGTGCAGCCACTGTTGATCCTGCAGGGTCTCACCGCGCTGCAACAACAGGTCAGCCTGGGCATGCCCATGCTGCCGGCGGACGAGCTGGGCCAACCGCTGCTGCGGCGCATGAATGACCTCGGGTTTGCCCAGGATGACCACACCCCGTTGCGTCCCGCCGCCGCATTGCTCGACAAGGTGCTGCAACGCAAACGCGGGCAGCCCTTGGCCATGGGCCTGATCGCGTTGGAAATGGCGCGGCGCCTGGAGATCCCCATGGTCGGTGTGAACTTCCCGGGCCACTTCCTGCTGCGGGTACCCGGTACCGATCACCTGCTCGACCCGTGCGGTGGACGGCGCCTGTACCCCAATGACTGTCGCGAGCTGCTGCACCGGCAATACGGGCCGAAACTCAAGTTGCAGGCCGACCACCTGCATACCGCCGAACCACGGGCGATTCTGCAACGCTTGTCGCGCAACCTGCGCCAACTGCACCTTTCCAACGACGAACCGCTGGCCGCTTTGGTAGACGCCGAGCGCGTGCTGGAACTGGGCGGTGCCAACGCCGCCGACTTCCTGGCGCGGGCCAGCCTGTACCAGCGCCTGGACTGCCCGAGTGCTGAACGCTTTGACCTGGAACATGCGCTGATGCTCAGCGAAGATCCGATACAGCGCCTGCGGCTGACCGAGCGGCTGGGGCACCTGCCACCCAATTCAGTGGTGCACTGAGCCCCCCTGTAGGAGCGAGCTTGCTCGCGAAAAACGTCAACGATAACGCGGGCATCCTGGTTTAACGCAGTGTCCTTGCGGCCTTCGCGAGCAAGCTCGCTCCTACAGTGAAGGTTTGAGAATGTCGTTGTGCAGCGGCCCTTGAGGCGTAGTAGGCCCCGGCGCCCGAACTTGAATAATCAGCAACGCTGCAATTACCGCCGGAATCGCGCAGAAGAAGAAAATCTGCTGCACCGGTATGTGCATCGCCAGCAACAGGCTGCCGAACAACGGCCCCAGAATTGAACCGAACCGCCCCACTCCCAACGCCCAGCCCGTGCCGGTGGCGCGCACCTGTGCCGGGTAGAAATTGCTGGCAAACGCATTGAGGGTCAGTTGTCCGCCGATGATGCAAAACCCGGCGGCAAACACGCAGGCCACCAGGTAGCGTGGGTTGTCGTGGTTCAAGCCCAGCAGGACGGTGAACAACGCCGCTGCCGCCAGTACGCCGGAGAGCAGTCGCACCTTGCTTTTCAGGCGGTCGGCAAACCAGGCCATAAGGATCGCGCCCAAGGTGCCGGCGAACAGGAACATGGAAGTGACCAAATTGGCTTCATTCAGTGCCAGGCCGCTTTCAAGCAGCAGCGAAGGCAACCAGCTGATCATGAAATACAGCAGAATCAGGCTGACGAAAAAGGTCGCCCAGATCAACAACGTCGGGCGGGCGTAGCCATTGCGGAACAGTTCCACCACCGTGAACTTGCTGCCCTGCTCCCGCAGGTTTTCGGCGCCGCTCGCGGGTGGCGGTTGCCAGTCGGGCGACATGCGCGCCGTGACTTTGCGCAATCGCAGGTACGGCGGTGCATCGCGCAACAGACGCGGCAGGGATTCGGGCAACAGCCACACCAGGAATGGGAACAGCAGCAACGGCGTCACCCCGCCAGCCAGGAACACCGCCTGCCAACCAAAGCCGTCGATAAACCCGGCGGCTACAAACCCGCCCGCGGCGCCGCCGAATGAGAAGCCACACGCTGCCAGGGTCACCATCAAGGTGCGCAGGCGTGGCGGCGAATATTCGGACATCAACGCCATAGCACTGGGCATCGCGCCGCCCATGCCGATGCCGCAGATAAACCGTGCCGCCATCAGTGTGGTCAGGGAATTGGCAAACACCATCAGCACTGTGAGGCTGGCGTAGATCAGCACACAGGCCAGCAGGATACGCCGTACGCCAAACCGATCCGCCAGCGGCGTCACCAGCAGCGAGCCCAGGGTCAGGCCCAGCAGGTTGGCGCTGAATACGGGGCCGAACGCGGATTTTTCAAGGCCCCAATCCTGGGCCAGGGCCGGCACCACGTAGCCCAGTACCTGGGCGTCATAGCCATCGGTGACCAGCAGCAGCGCCAGCAGCAAGAGAATCAACCATTGATAGCGCGACACCGGGCGGGCGTCGAGTGCCGCGCGAAAGCTGGCAATCTGATTGTGCATCGCAAGGTACCTTTATTTTTTTATGTTGGCACGATCAAATGTGGGAGGGGGCTTGCTCCCGATAGCGGTGTGCCAGTTGCCAAACTTATTGCTGATACACAGCAATCGGGAGCAAGCCCCCTCCCACATTTGGATTTAGGCAGTTTCTGAAAACTAAGGGGTGTCAGGTTGGTTGGCAGGATGAGCCTGCACAAACGCTGGATGCTGCGCCGCCAACGCCGCTACTCGGCCGATACGCGGGTACGCGCCCAACGGCACCTTGAAGCGCTCGGCCGCATACAGCTGGGGTATCAGAAACGCATCCGCCATGCCCGGCTGCGCGCCGAAGCAAAACCCGTCATCGCCAATCAACTGTTCCACCGCGCCCAAGCCCTGGCTGACCCAATGGGCGATCCACTCGAGCAGTTGCGTTTCATCATGCCCCCACTTACGCAACAGGTTTTGAGTGCTGGAGTTATGCAACGGGTGGATATCGCAGGCGATGATCGACGCCACTGCGCGCTGGTGGGCACGGGACGCGGGATCTTTCGGAAGCAGCGGTACCTGTGGATAACATTCCTCCAGGTACTCAACGATCGCCTGTGACTGAATCAGCAGCGCGCCTTCATCAGTGCGCAACGCCGGCACGCGCCCTTGCGGGTTGATCGCCAGGTACTCAGGCTGGTGATTGGCGCCGCCTGCCGGCACCAGCAGGTTGACCAGCAACGCGGTGAAGTCCAGGCCCTTGAGCGCCAGGGCAATCCGTACCCGATACGAGGCGGTGGAACGGTAGTAGGTATAGAGTTCCATTGCCCTGCCCTCTCAACGCGCCGCGACCACGGTGCCGCGGCATTCACCAAAGCCAATGCTGGCAAACCCTTCGCGGATGCAACGGCCACGCAGGATGATTTCGTCGCCGTCCTCGAGGAATTTACGCACCTCCCCGCTGGGCAATTCGATTGGCTTCTTACCGCCTTCGGTGATTTCCAACAGGCTGCCAAACTGCCCCGGTTGCGGACCGGACAAGGTGCCCGAGCCGAACAGATCACCGGCCTGCAACTGGCAGCCGTTGACGCTGTGATGCGCAACCATTTGCGCCACGGTCCAGTACATGTGCTCGGTGTTACTCAAGGTCAAGCGATGAGCGGGCAGGTTCTGCTCACGCATCGAAGCCGTGGTCAACAGCACCTCCAGTTCGATATCAAAGGCACCCGCGTTCTGATCGCGCTTATCCAAGAGATACGACAAGGGTTGTGGATCACCCTCGGGCCGCGCCGGTTGTGCTTTACGGAATGGCTCCAGCGCTTCGGCCGTCACTACCCATGGCGAGATGCTGGTGATAAAGCTTTTGGACAGGAACGGCCCCAGCGGCTGGTATTCCCAAGCCTGGATGTCCCGCGCCGACCAGTCGTTGAGCAAGCAGAAGCCGGCGATATGCTCGGCGGCATCGCCGATGGCAATCGCGTCGCCCATGGCATTGCCCTGGCCGATCCAGATGCCCAGTTCCAACTCATAGTCCAGGCGCGCACAAGGACCAAATGTCGGCTCGGTTTGGCCGGCCGGCAGGGTCTGGCCTTTAGGGCGCCGTACATCCGTACCTGAAGGGCGAATGGTCGAGGCACGGCCATGGTAGCCAATCGGCACGTACTTGTAGTTCGGCAGCAGTGGATTATCCGGGCGGAACAATTTGCCAACATTCTGCGCGTGCTCGATGCCGACGTAGAAGTCGGTGTAGTCATTGATCCTGGCCGGCAAGTGCATCTGGCAATCGATAGCACGGTGCAGCACCTGCGCCTCGCGGGTTTGCAGCTTGCTGCCTTCGGCCAGCAGCTCCAACAGACGCTCGCGCAACGCCACCCGTGGGCCCCGGCCGAGTTCGAAGAAGGCGTTCAGTTGCCCACCCGCCGTGGCTTCGACGGCACGTCGGGCTTCACCGTCAAACTCGTCCAGCGCTGCGTGCAGGTCGAGGATCGCGTCGCCAATCGCCACGCCACTGCGCGGTGCCGAGCCATTGATGCTGAATATGCCCAGGGGCAGGTTTTGCAGGGGGAAATCTGCGTGGCCGTTGGCGGAGGCCACCCAGCTACGGGTAGGCGTCGGTTGCGTCATGAGTTATCTCCGATTCGGGTTGAAGGTGGCGGGCAACGAGGCCCAGCACGCGTCGTAAGCAGGTTGCAGTTGCGGGCACTCCAGGGCGAACTGGGTCGGGCGCAGCACTTGGCTAGTCTCGAACATGAAGGCCATGGTGTTATCGATCTTGTGCGGCGCCAGGTCTGCATTGATGGCTTTGGTGCAGGTCTCGCCGTCCGGGCCGTGGGCGCTCATGCAACTGTGCAGCGACGCGCCGCCGGGCAGGAAGCCTTCGGCCTTGGCATCGTAGGCACCCTGGATCAAGCCCATGTATTCGTTCATCAGGTTGCGGTGGAACCACGGTGGACGGAAGGTGTTCTCGGCCACCATCCAGCGCGGCGGGAAAATCACGAAGTCGAGGTTGGCCAGGCCATGCACGCTGGTGGGCGAGGTCAATACGGTGAAGATCGACGGGTCCGGGTGATCGAAACTCACCGTGCCGATCGTGTTGAAACGCCGCAGGTCGTATTTGTACGGTACGTTATTGCCGTGCCAGGCGACGACGTTGAGTGGCGAATGATCGAGCTCGCAGGCCCACAGTTCACCGAGGAATTTCTGCACCAGCGTTGTAGGTTGCTTGAGATCTTCATAATGGGCAACGGGTGTAAGGAAGTCGCGAGCGTTGGCCAGGCCGTTGCTGCCGATAGGTCCGAGATCCGGCAGGCGCAACGGCGCGCCATGGTTTTCCGCGACGTAGCCGCGTGCTTGCGCATCCAGCAGCTCGATGCGGAATTTCAAGCCACGGGGCAGCACGATGATTTCCAGCGGCTCGACATCCAGCACGCCGAGTTCGGTGGCAATACGCAAGCGGCCTTGCTCGGGGACGATCAACAGTTCGCCGTCAGCATTAAAGAACACGCGCTCCATCGAGCGATTGGCGCGGTAGTGGTAGATGCTGATGCCCGAAGGTTTTTCCGACCCCGAGTTGGCCACCATGCCGACCAGGCCGTCGATAAAGTCCGTCGGTTCACTCGGAATGTCCAACGGGTTCCAACGCAGGCGATTAGGCGTCACCGCGCCCAACGGGCCACCCGCCAATTGCCGTTCCAGCTTGATGAACGCCGGGTGGTTGGCCGACGGCTGGATGCGGTACAACCAGGTGCGCCGCGCTTCGCTGCGAGCCATGGTGAAAGCGGTGCCGGAAAACAGTTCGGTGTAGAGCCCGTAGGGGGCTTTTTGCGGCGAGTTCTGCCCGACCGGCAGCGCGCCAGGCAAGGCTTCGCTGGCGAATTCATTGCCGAAGCCCGACAGGTATTCGAGGTCCATGGATCTTCCTCTGTACACAAGTTATTTTTATCGTAATTCAGTTACGCATAACGTAATTTGATCGCTTTCGAGCGTCAAGCTATAAAGACGCCCATTCATCTCTCGGATTCTCGCCCTTCCATGGAAAAGCCCCGCGACACCGGTAAACAGAAAGTCCGCTCGGCGGAAGTTGGCACCGATATCCTCAAGGCCCTGGCCGAACTGTCTCCCTCCACCTCGTTGTCACGCCTGGCCGAACATGTGCAGATGCCGGCGAGCAAGGTCCACCGCTATTTACAGGCGTTGATCGCCTCGGGTTTTGCCGAACAGAACGCCGCCACCAACCATTACGGCCTGGGCCGCGAAGCGTTGCGCGTGGGCCTGGCGGCGCTGGGCAGCATGGATGTGTTGAAAGTCGGGGCGATGCCCCTGGCGGAGCTGCGCGATGAATTGAATGAAACCTGCTTTCTGGCGGTGTGGGGCAACCAGGGCGCGACGGTGGTGCAGATCGAGCCGGCGGTGCGTGCCGTCACGGTGGTGACGCAGTTGGGATCGGTATTGCCATTGCTCAGTTCGTCCACCGGGCTGGTGTTCAGCGCCTACCTGCCATCGAGGGAAACCGTGGAATTGCGCGAACGCGAGATTCAAGCCGGCACCGCCCACTTACTGGCGGACGATCAGGCCTACGCCACGGTGTGCGAGCAGATCCGCAGCCGTGGCCTGCATTTTGTGCATGGCTTGCTGATGCCCGGCGTGGATGCGTTGTCGGCGCCGGTGTTCAATGCGGTCGGGCACGTGGCGGCGGTGATGACCGTAGTCGGCCCGACATCACTGTTTCACGCCGATGAAGATGGCCCGGCGGCGCAGCATCTACTGGCAGCGACCCGGGCCGTGAGTTGGCGCATGGGCTATCAGCCCTGAATCAATCCTCGCTGCGTGACAGGGCCACGGCCACGCGATCCTCCAGCGCCTTGACCTGCGCGCCGGCCACCACATAGTTGTTGGTCAGCATCGAGAACACCAGCTTGCGCCCGTGGGCGTCGGTGAGGTAACCGCTCAATGACGACACGCCGCCCATGGAGCCGGTCTTGGCATGCAGGTTGTTTTGCGCTGGGGTGGCGCGCAGGCGATGCCCCAGACTACCGCCGGTCATGCGGTCAGTGTTGCCGGCAATCGGCAGCGCGCTGTACCAGGCGTTGAACCATGGTTGCTTGCTCGCCGCCAGCAACAGGTCGGTGAGGGCTTGCGAAGACACCAGGTTACGTCGCGACAGGCCGGAGCCATCCACTTGATTGAGTGCGGCCGTGTCCATCCCCTGGCGCTTGAGGAACCCGCCCACTGCCACCACGCCCGCCGCCGCCGTGCCGCGATTGGCGGTCTGGCGCCCCATGGCCTTGAGCAAGGCTTCGGACATGTTGTTGTTAGAGAGCTTGAGCAGCGGCACGATCAGCTCCTGCAATGGCGCCGATTGGTGCTCGGCCAGGACCGTCACTGCTGCCGGACTCGCCCCGCCAATCACCCGGCGCCCCAATACCATAATCCCCTGCTGCGCCAACGCCTGCTCAAACAGATTGGCCACCAGTTGCGTCGGTTCCCAGACGCTGACCAGTTGCTGGCTCTGCCGACCCGGTGCCACTGCGCCACTGAGTTGCAGCAGGTTGGTGCCATGGCGACGGTTGATCCCATAGCTGTTGCCCGGCCCGCTCACGGCACGGTTGCTCAGTTGCAGGTAATCGGTGGGCGGAAAGATATCGACACTTACCGGCGAGCCAGCCCGCATCGGAGCCTTGGCCGTGACCAGTACACTGCCCGCATCGAAATCCGTATTGGGTGACACGGTCAGCGCTGAAATCTGCGCGCCGTAGTAGGTGGTTTCATCGTCGTGGGACCAGTCGACACCCAGCCGCTCGGCATCGAACCAAGTGTCGTCGAACACCAGGTCGCCCTGCACCTGGCGCACGCCCTGGCTGGCCAACTGCGCGGCAAGGGCCTGATAGTCGGCGAACTGGATGCTCGGGTCGCCGAGGCCACGCAGATAAAGGTTGCCGGTCAGGCGGTCGCCCTGGCGTATGCCATTGCTGAGCAACTGGGTAGAGAAACGGTACTGCGGCCCCAGCACATCCATCGCGGCCGCAGTGGTCAGCAGCTTGAGGTTTGAAGCCGGCACCAGCCGGGTGCGCGGGTTGTGCTGGTAGAGCGTGCTACCCGTGCGGGCATCGCGCACCATCAGCGACACCGTGGCGCCGTGCAGCGCCGGGTCGCTTAACAGTTTGTCCAGGGCGGCAGGCGTGGACGTCTGCGAAACGCTGGCGCAGCCGCCCAGCAACAAGCTCAAGCCGACCAGCAGGGCGCTGGTGTGAAACCATTTCCCAAAGTGCATCAGTGTGCCGTTCCCGCAAAATCAACAATAACGGCAACGCTAACACTGTAGGAGCAAGCTTGCTCGCGAAGAACGCACAGGCAACGCGTTAAACCAGGCAGCCCGCGTGAGCGTTGACGTTTTTCGCGAGCAAGCTCGCTCCTACAAAGGGATGGCGTTAGAAGGTCAGCGTGCTGGACACCGACACCTGCCGCGCATCGCCTATGGACACAAACTGCGTATTCACCGACGAGGTGTAGTAAGTACGGTCAAACAGGTTCTTCACATTGAGCTGGAACTTGACCTTCTGCCCCTCGAGCCTGGTGTCATAGCTGGCGAACACATCGGCCACGGTGTAGCTCGGCAGTTCGAAGCTGTTGGCCGCGTCCCCGGCGCGCTTGCCCACATAGCGGGCGCCCGCACCGAGCCGCAATTGATCACCGCCGAAGATGCTGCCGAAGTCATACACCGCCGACAGCGAGCCGGTATTTTTTGCCACGTTCTGCAGGCGGTTGCCTTTAAGCGTCGGGTCTTCGGTGACCTCGGCATCGGTGTAGGCATAGCTGCCGATCAGGCTCCAGTTGTCGGTCAACTGGCCGCTGGCGTCCACCTCCAGGCCACGGGAGCGCACCTTGCCTGCCACGCTGTAGACCGAGGTCAAGCCTTCACCGACCTGCACCAGCACATTACGCTTGTCGATGGTGAACAGTGCCGCACTCGCCGTGATACGTCCCGGCATATCGAACTTGGTGCCCAGCTCCCAGGCCTTGGACTCCTCCGGTTGCAGGCTGCCGTCCAGCACGGTTTTATTCGCCAGTGGCGCGATGGTGGAGTTGGGCTTGAACGACTCGGTATAGCTGCCGTAGAACGACAGTTCATCGGTGTAGCGATACACCAGCCCGGCACGCGGCACCCATTTCTGGCCGTTACCGTCAGTGTTGGCGGTGAACGGCACGCCTTTGCCCGCGTATTGGTCGTACATCTGGTAGCGCGCGCCGCCAACCAGGATCCACTGATCGTTCAGGTGGATCGCATCCTGGAAGAACAGCGAGTCGCTGCGCAGCAGGTCGGTCTGGTTGCTGTCCGGGGCGCTGACTCTGGACCCCGCCACTTCGTTGCCGTACACCGGGTTGTTATAGTCGAACGTGCCACGTGGTGCCTGGCGGATCAGGTCGGCGCGGTAGATCTTGCGGTACTCGTCGTCCAGGCCGAACACCAGGTCATGCTGCATGCCGGCCACGTTCACCTTGCCCTCGAGGCTGGCGGTGGCAAAGCGGTCAGTGGTCAACGCGCCCTGGGTGCCATCCATGCTGCGGGTCAGGGTGCCGTTGGTGTTGACCTTGACCACGCGCACCTGGCTGGCATCGTAGGTTTCGCGGTTCCAGCTGTAGCCAAAGTGGGCCTTCCAGTCGTCGTTCAGGTCGTGGTCGACGGTGAGGCGGTACAAATCCGAGCGGCCTTCCATATTGTTGAATGGCTCATCCAGGCGACGGGTGGCGGGAATGTTCAACGGGTGGTTGGTCTTGGGGTCGATGGCGGTGCCACGGTCGAACGGCGCGAGAAATTCGCGGTGCTCATAGGCCACTGCCACTTGGGTGGTGTCGCCATACCAAGCCAGGGACGGCGCCACCAGCGTCTCACGGTGGGTGCCGTAGTTGCGCCAGTAGTCTTCATCTTCATGATCGACGATCAGTCGATAAGCCAGGCCGCTGTCACCGAGCGGGCCGGTGGTGTCCAGGTTGCCACCGCTGCCGTACTTGCCGCTGCCGAAGCTCGAGCCACGGGCGGTCAGGGAAGTGGACTGCACCAGCTCGGGCTTCTTGCTGACGATATTGACCACGCCGCCCGGGTCTTGGATGCCATACAACAAAGACGACGGGCCCTTGAGCACTTCGACACGCTCGGCGGTCGCGTTCATGGCCCGGCCCTGCACCACCGGCATGCCGTCCTTCATGATCGAGCCATTACGGTTGTCGCCAAAACCGCGCAACATCACCGCGTCCTGGGTGCTGCCGAGGGTGTTGGACTGGGTGATGCCGCTGATATTACCCAGGGCGTCATCCAGGTTGCGCGGCTGCTGGTCGCGTAGCACCTGGGCCGGCACCACGTTGACGGTTTGCGGGGTTTCCAGCAGCAGGCCGTGGGAACGCATCACCGAGCTGGTGGGCGGCGGCTGGTAGCTGGTGCTGTCCTGGGTCGGGTTGGCGGCGCTGATAGTGGTGGCACCGAGGTTCAACGCCCCCTCGGTAGGCACCGGCTCCAGGGCCAGGGTGCGGGGGTCGATCTGGCGGAAGGTGAAGCCTGACTGGCTCAGCAGACGTTGCAGGGCCTGGGTCGCGCTCATCTGTCCGCTGACCGCCGGGGCATAGAGACCGTAGGGCGCTTCATCGGTGTAGATCACGCTGAGGCCGGTGACCCGGCTGAAATCGCTCAGGGCCTGGGGCAACGGTTTGGCGGCCAGGGCAAACCTGAATTGGGCGCTTTGCTGCTCCTGCGCCTGGGCGATGCCAAGTGGCAGCAATGCCAGCCCCGACACCGCTAATACCGAGGCTCCCAGCCACTGTTTTACCCAACCGCCTGCCGTTGCCTTCATGCTGTGAGAACCCGTGTAGAAAACGCTGTTAATGCGAATAGATCGCAGTTTCATGCACTACACGGATGGGCCGGTGTTTTACCTCACCTGAATCCGCAAATAATTTTGATCATTGAGCGCCACTCGCCGCCAGACACTCCTTGGCGCTCTTCTTCAGCTTCTTGATCAGCCGTTCCTGGCGCAGCGCTTCGCCCTTGCTCGCACATTGCTCGGTGTACACCAACGCCACCGCCGGGCTGGACAAGAAGAATCGCGCGCCTTTGCCGCTTTGATGGGAAGCAAAGCGGCGCACCGGGTCATTGCTGATGCCGCAATACAGCGAGCCATTGGCGGCACGCACCAGGTAGACAAACCAGGGTTTGGATTCAGAAGGATCAGTCACAAGTCGTTTCGGCAAACCGCAGGGACGCCAATCTTATCAACGACCGGCCTGGAATGCCTTCAAGCCGTTGCGTGCCTGGGCACGTACGGCGTTTTTCAGCACTGGCGACCAGCCCAGCAACAGGCCCTTGAGGCCCAACGCCTGGCGCGACCAACGCCACAGATCGAAGTGGTCGTGGTGTTCGCAGATCTTGCCGTCGCGAAATACAAACCTGGCGCCGATATCGTTGACCACCGTATTGCCGGTGGCGCTGAACAGGTAGGTCGCCACCCAGTGCGCGCTACCGGTGGTTTCATCACTGCGCACCTGGTCGAACGTCAGGGAGAAGTCCTTGGCACGGGTGGTGAGCATGCGCCACATGTCACCGGCATCGCGCCCGCGCAATTCACCGAAGGCCGGGTCGCTGAATACCACGTCATCGGTGTAGCAGGCGGCCATGGCTTCGGCGTCCAGACGCTGGAAGGCCTGGTAGAACTGGGTGATCAGGGCGTTATGGGCATCACTCATGGGCAGGTTTCGCACGTGGTTCAGGAAGGACTGAACGATAGTCCGCACCGCGTGGGAAAGCCATGGCTATTCACCACGTCGATGAGTGATGCCCGGCCGCGTCAGAGGTAGATCACATCCAGAGTAGCGCTGCCGTCGATCTGGATCTCTTCGGTAATCGGCAGATTTCTCTTGTGGTTAAGCTTGCCGACCACCTCCAGCACCCCCTTGAAGGTGGTCATCGCCAGCGGCGTCGGGATGGAGTTACCTGGGTCCTTGATGGTACGCATAAAGCCCGGCTGCCAGGCTGTGTCCCCTGAAGCATCGAGCCACGTGCCGCCATTGGCCGACTCAATCGGGATTCCCGGTACGTCGTCAGCGCTCACTTCAGCCATCCTCAGGGTGTACTTGCCGATTTTTGCATTGTTACTGGCCAGGCCAAGGCCGAACGCTGAAGCCGACTCATAGCCGGGGTCTGTCGCAGTGCCGGGACGATTATCGGCGCTCTTGATCGCCATCAACGTCGGCGCATCGCAGATCACCGACACCTGCAAAGAGGCATTGGGAAGATCGGTCTCCAGCGAGGGGTGCAGGTCCTGGGCGGAGATCTTGCCATGGTCTACCACACCGCCATTGGACAGGGTGGGCGTACAGGCTGCCGGGGTGATCTTGCCGACCACACTGAGGTCCACACTGGACGCGGCCATTACATTGGAAACACCCGCCCACAACAAGGCGGCGGTCATAAGTGCACGAGACGGTTGCATATCAATGCTCACTTTCGGCCGATTACCAAAGGATCGAACAACGCACTCCGGCGTTTTGCCAACCTGCAGTTCGGCTCAACTAATTAGACTAGGAATGTCAGACCTCACCGCAATAACGACGAGAAGACCGTGACAACTTAGAGCAGGCCGACTTCAAGCTGAATACAACTAATACGAATCAAAACTCACACTAGTTAATTCATCCTTGTCATAAAACTGCAACTTTCTACGGCACCATTCCCGCCGCACGCGCATAAGCGAACAAGTCCACGTCAGTGGATATGCACAATCGGTGCATGGCGGTGCTTTTCTGTTTGCTGATAGTGGAAATACTGCGATTGACCCGCGCCGCAATCTGGCTGACGGTCATGCCGCTGGCGAGCATTCGCACCACCTCGCGCTCCTTGCCTGACAGCTGCGGCTGTTGCGATTGATCACCCGGCCCCGCCTCTAACAACTGCTCGCGCAGGGACTCGCTGGCGAAGTTCTGGCCGGCGCACACCGCCCTGATTGCCAGAGGCAACTCCTTGGCCGAAGCGCTCTTGGCAACGATGGCGCGTGCGCCATGGGCAAACGAGGCACGCAAGGTGGCGACGTTGGCGAACATGGTCACCAGGATCACCGGCAGCCCCGGGTATTGGCGATGCAACAGGCTCAGCAGGCCGTAACCGTCGGCCTGCTGGCCCCCAGGCATCGCAAAGTCAGTGACGAGCACATCGCAAGGCACCTCGGCCAGCAAGTTGAGCAGCTCATCGGGACCGTTGGCCTCCGCAACCACTTTGCACCTGCCGCCCGCCTCAATCACCACTCTCTGCCCAATACGTACGATGGGATGATCGTCAGCAATAATTACACGAAGCATAGATACCCACGGATGATGGCAAATTGAATGCACGCAAAATAACCCTGCTGGCGATTGGTAACAACCGGTAACAGCAAGTGAAGTTCAGCTGCACCCCATGTTTTGAAGGGGGTAGTTTTGAACTTACAAAACAAAAGGAAAATTCTTACACCCCAAAGTCACTACAAAACCGTTCAATTTCGACAATTCGTCATAAACCACGCAAGTAGTCGAGATAAGCCGCCAGGTCGCTCTGGAAAAATTCCAACTTCCTCTGGTTGACTGCTACGCCATGGGCACGTACCTCGCTGATCAAGGCGCTGCCTCTGGACTCCAGCCCCGCGCCCCCCAAAAAGGCCAGGCTGCCCACGAGGCGATGCAAGCGCTCGGCGGTCAAGCTGGCATCCTGGGCATTCAGCGCATGCGTCAGCGCCTTGGTGTCTCGCTGCGCTTCCGTGAGCAGGCTGCGCAGCATCTGATCCACGACCCGCGGGCTGCCAAACAACTCGACCAGACTGTCACGGGTCGGCCAATCCAGCGCAGCAACGCCCGGCGGCTGGTTGCAAAGCGCTGCGGGCGCGCCCGGCAGCCAGTGCATCAGCATGTCACGCAACGACTCCAGGGCCAGCGGCTTGAGCAACCAGGCATCCATGCCGGCGTCGCGGCAACGTTGCGGGTCGTCGTGCACCAGGTTGCCGGTCAGCGCGATGATCGGCACCCGCTCACACCCCAGGTCCTGCTCGCGCTGGCGTATGGCACGCGCCAGGCTGTAACCATCCATGACCGGCATCTGGCAATCGCTGATCACCAGGTCAAAACGCCGGCACGCAATGGCCGCCATGGCACTGCTGCCATTTTCGACCAATTGGTGGCTCAGCCCGAGCTTGTCTAACTGCCAGCCCATCATTGCCCGGTAGGCGGAATGATCCTCCACCACTAACACACGATGATGCCGCCAATGTGCCGGTGTCGTAACCTGACGCATCAGTTGTTCTGCGCAGCGACATTGCTCGAAAGCACGCCCGCTTACCTCATCAGGTGCTCCTTTGCAGTACTACTTAGGTTCGGGCAGCACTGACGTAACAGTCAGGAACAACCATTCAAGGCACTGCCTGGCGCAGCGCTTAAAGCCATTCAAATAACTGTAATCGCACTGTCAAAATATCCTTTTGACCACACAGCTGACGATACAACAACTACGAAAAACAACTTTCTAGCCTAAATAACCTCGCCACCCCATCGCTCTACTCGCCTCTGGGCCAATGTCGTAAAAGTTGTATGTCCGCGCATACCGGCGATCACTAAATTGTGTGCACCCCGCCAGAGGGTAACGATCCGCCACATTTATCAGGGCGGCTATAAACCAGACCTGACAGCACTTGCCTTGCTGCAGTGGGTCGCCATGGGTCTGTTTTCGCCTGTTGGCCACACACCGGAACAACACATTCTATGAACAAGCATTTGGTTGCCCTTGGCAGCGTCCTGTTGATCACCTGTGCGCCGCCCGTCGTCGCGGCCAGCTCCCAAGACCTCACCGTCAGGGGGGTGATTACCCCCAGTGCCTGCGACACCCTGATTACCGGCGGCGGCGTGGTCGATTTCGGAAAAATGTCGGCCAGGGAACTCAACGCCGAGCAGTACACGCCTCTGCCTCGGCAAACCGTGCAATTGAGCGTGAACTGCGAAGGGCCGACGCTGTTCACCCTGAACACCATCGATAACCGGCCAGGCTCCAGCGCCAATCACCCACATTGGCACGGCCTGGGCATGACTTCAGAAGGCGAGAAGATTGGCGGCGCCGGCTTCAACCTGCATAACCCGCTGGCTGACAACCTACCCGCCCAGACCATCAATTCGAGCGATGGCGGCACGACCTGGCAGTTGGGCACCCAGCTCAACCCCACCGTATTGACGGCGGTGGCGATCAACAACGTGCCGGTGCCGGTAGCGGTGCGCCAGTTTCAGGCCAACCTCCGGCTCAACACCCATATCGCGCCCAGCGGCAGCCTGACGCTGCTCGACGAAGTGCCGGTGGACGGACACGCCACCGTACAACTCATGTACCTGTAACTGCCGTACACAGCCCCTATCGAAGGAACACGTCCCATGAACAAACTATTCGTTGGCGCATTGACCAGCGCAACGCTGCTGCTCGCCAGCACGACCACTTTCGCCGCCTCCACCGTGGACCTGACGGTCACGGGCCTGATCGTTCCCAGCGCCTGCACGCCGAGCCTGTCCAGTGGTGGGGTGATCGACCACGGCAAGATTTCCGCCAAGGATCTGAACCCCGACGGCACCACGATTATCGGTAACCACACCTTGACCATGTCGGTGACATGCGAGGGCCAGACCCTTATCGCGCTGCAATCGGAAGATAACCGCAGGGGCTCCTCGATCAGTAACACCGACTATGGCCTGGGCCTGATCAATGGCAACCAGAAGCTCGGCCACTACGTCCTGCGGATCGCCAACCCGCTCGCCGACGCCGTTGAAGTACAGTCCATCGCCTCTGTCAACGGCCAAGACAATTGGTACCTTGAAAGATTCTGGGACCCCACCCTGTACATGTCCGTGGCCGTCATGAGTGACGCCTCCCAACCCGTGCCGGTGCAGGACCTGCAGATGGACCTGGAGGTGCAAACCATCATCTACCGTACCGATGGCCTGGACCTGAGCAACGAAGTCCAGATCGACGGTTCCGCCACCCTGACTGTGATTTATCTCTGACCCGCTGAACGCCCATGCCCGCCTGGAAACCGGCCGTCATGGGCTTTTTTTCGTATCGGCCACCCTCATTCGAACCAGTGACCCTGCACCGATGAATACGCGCCCTCGCCTTTTTGCTGTCGTACTCACACTGACACTGACCGCCCCGGCGCTCGCGGCCTCGTTTGTCGACCTCACGGTGACCGGCCGGGTGACCCCGGACGCCTGTAATGTGGAACTGTCCGACAACGGCTCCGTCGATCATGGCCGCATCCCCGCCCACACCCTCAGCAGCGACGAATTCACCGTGCTGCCAGCCCAGTTGCTGGAGCTGACGGTACGCTGCAACCGGCCAATGCTGTTTGCCCTGGTGGGCATCGACAACCGTGCCGATTCATCCCTGGCACCGGACTATTTCTACGGCCTGGGCCGAAATATCCATGCCCCGCAGGAGCGCCTTGGCTCCGTAGCGCTGTCCTTGCGTAACCCGGTGGGCGACGCACAGACCATGCAGGTATTGGCCTCATACGACAGCGGCGAAACCTGGGCGACGGAGCCCAATGCCTATCCCAGGTCCTACATGGGGTTTGCCCTGCCCGGCGACCGTCAACCGGACTTCATCCGCCAGTTGAACGTCCAACTGCGGGTCGACACCTCGATCAACTTTTCGCAGTACCTGACCCTGGATCAGGAAGTGCCCCTCGACGGGTCCGTCGTCCTGGACTTGCGCTACCTCTGACCCACTCACTTACCTAATGGAAACTTTGTCATGACGTCGACACGCCTCACACTCGCGACCCTGGCCTTACTGTTGAGCTTCAATGCCCAGGCTGACGGCATGGTGCCCGACACCTCCGTGGTGATCATCCATGAAGCCGATGGCGAGGCGGCTGTCTCGGTCACCAACACCGACAGCAACCTGGCATTGCTGCACGTGACCTTGCAAGACATTCCCGAGGACACCGAGCCGCTGCTGGTGGTGACGCCGCCGTTGTCCCGGGTGGAAAGCGGCAAGTCGCAACTGGTGCGCTTCATCCTGCAGAACCAGGCACCGCTGCGCGCCCAGCGTCTCAAACGCGTGATATTCGAAGGCATGCCCCAGGGCCGGGCAGCCACCGAAGCCGGACATGCCCGGGTTGGCGTGACCGTGCGCCAGAACCTGCCGGTGATCGTGCACCCCAAGGGCCTGGCGATCAATCGCACGCCCTGGACCGACCTGACCTGGACCCTGCGCAACGGCACATTGCAGGTGCGCAACGATACGCCGTATGTGGTGCGCCTGGCGCAGGAGCTGCGCCTGCTGCCCGGTGATGGTCAGGCGACCCTGCCGCGCACCTATGTGCTGCCCGGAGAAACCCTGAGCGTGCCGGCTACCGGCGGGCCAGCCACGCAGGTGCGGCTGCAGCCGGCCACGGTGTATGGCTTTGCGGTCGCCGCCTACGACGCGCCCATAACCCTTTGAAACCCACAGGCGCCAGGTAGGCGCCTGCATAACGAGTAACGGCTCATCGACCGTTACCAGGACGCCGCCAACGTAGCCAGGGCCGGCACAGGGCGTCCACCAGATTGAGTGCCTTTCGTGAAAACAGTCCTGAGTTACCGTGACGGCGAAGCCGTGCCCGCTGCATCTGTCCGTCAACCGTTGGCGACCCTGGTATTGCTGTGCGCACTGGTGCCGGCCAAGGCGTGGTCCGAGGTGGCGCCACGGCCCGGCTTCGACGCCCAGACCCTGCACCAGCGTGGCATCGACCCACAACTGGCGAGCCTGCTGTTGGACGCGCCGCGCTTCACTGCCGGCCGGCATACGGTCACCCTGCGGGTCAACGGCCAGCGTCGTGGCCGCCTGGAAGCGGCTTTCGATCAACAGGGCCAGCTGTGTTTTGATCGCGCCCTGCTGGACGCTGCCCACCTGTTGACGCCCAACGACAGCGGCCCGTGCCACGACTTTCTTGGGCAGTACCCGCAAAGCCTGGTGGAGCCGGATCCAGCCACACTCTCGGTAGCCCTGGTGGTGCCCACCGAAGCCTTGCGCCCGACGCCCCAAGATGTCTCGGGGTATGAAACCGGTGGTTTCGCCGGACTGCTCAACTACGACCTCAGTGGTTTCTATAACCGGTACGGCGATGACGCCAGCCGGTTCGGCTCGGCCAATACTGAAATCGGGTTCAATGCCGGCGACTGGATCGTGCGCAGCCGCCAGGTTCAGACCTGGCAGGATGGTCTGTCGCGCAGCACCCATCTGGAAGCCTATGCCCAGCGGACCTTCTCCAGCCACCAGGCGGTGCTGCAGGCCGGGCAGATCAACCTCTATAACCCGGTGCTGGCTGGCGCGCAGATCAACGGGGTGCAGGTGCTCACCGAGCAAGCGCTGCAGGAGCAAGGCCAGGGCGCGGTGATCGAAGGAATCGCCAACAGCCCGGCGCAGGTCGAGGTACGCCAGAACGGTGCGTTGATCCATTCCACGGTAGTGCCGGCCGGGCCATTTGCCCTGAGCGATGTGCGTCGCCTCAACACCCGTTCGGATGTGGAGGTCACGGTCAAGGAAAGCGTCGGTGGTGAACGCCGCTTCACCGTGCCGGCGGCGATGCTGGGCCTCGGTTTGCCTGCGCCGGGCTATTCCCTGGCGGCAGGCCGCGTACGCAATATCGGCGATGCCCAGGGCACCGATCCCTGGGTGGTCAGCGCCGGCTGGACCGGCCCCGTGCACCCGCAACTGAGCGTCGGCGGCGGTGTGACGGTGGCCGACAACTATCGTGCCAGCGGCGTCAGCCTGAGCTGGTTGCCGTGGCTGGACAGCCAAGTGCAACTGACCAGCCAGGTATCGGATGCCAGCGGCTGGGAACAGGTGTCTGGAGTGCAAACCGACCTGTCCTGGTCACAGCGCCTGAATGAGCGGTGGTCGTTCAGTGCCGCCAACTCCTGGCGCAGCCCAGGCTATCGCGAGCTGGAAGAAAGCACCTATCGCCAGGTCACCAGCGAGCACAGCAGTTCGCGTTACCGCGACCAGCAAAGCGCCACCCTGGGCTGGTCCCACCCCTGGCTCGGCGCCTTCAGTGCCGGGGTGTCCCGCTCGGCCAGCTTCGACGGACGCAGCAGCAGTCGGGCGCTGGCGTCCTGGGGCACCAGCGTCGGCGGCGTCTCGCTGTCTGCCAGCGCCGAATGGCAGATGGGCGGGCAGGATCAACAGGACAATGCCGTTTACCTGAATATCAGCCTGCCCCTGGGCGACAATCGCCGGGTGCGCGCCTGGGCACGCAATTCCGGCGGCGAACATCGCACCGGCGTCGGCATGAACGACCAGCTCGACGATCAATTGAGCTATCGCGTCAGCGCCGAGCACGACACCCGCGACAACCAAGTGGAAACCACCCTGGGCCTCTCCGCCCTGCCGCGCTACACACAGCTCGACTTGAGCTACAGCCGCTCCGATGCAGAGCGTTCCAGCTACCAGGGCGGCGCACGCGGCGGCGTAGTGCTGCATGGCGACGGAGTGACATTCTCGCCCTACCCGGTGCGCGACACCTTCGCCCTGCTCTCGGTGGGTGAGATGAGCGGGATCAAGGTCAGCACCCCCAGTGGGCCGGTATGGACCGACTGGCAAGGCCAGGCGGTAGTGCCCCAGGTCGCCGCCTATGGCCGTAGCCCGGTGGAGGTCCAGACTCGTTCGCTGCCGCGCAACGCCGATATCAGCAACGGCCTGGCGGTGATCGCCGCAGGCCGCGGCGCGGTGGACCGGGTCGAGTTCGGCGTAGGCCTGACGCGTCGCGCATTGCTCACCGTCAGCACCGATGGGGGCGCGCCCTTGCCAAGGGGCGCCTCGGTCAGCACCGCAGAGGGTGAATTCGTCACCCTGGTGCAGGACTCCAGCCAAGTGTTCCTGCCCAATGTGCTGGAGCAGCCGACGCTGTGGGTCACTTTGCCGGGCGGCAGCCGCTGTGTGTTGCGCTTCGAGTTGCCGGAGAAAGCCGACCCGTCGGTGTATTTCGAAACCGCCCCTGCCCGATGCCAAACGCCATGAGGATCACCGTGATGTCCCGTATGACTTTCCTGCGCCCTATCAGCCTGTGGCTACTGCTCGGCCTGGCCGGCAAGGCCGTGGCTGCGGATGAATGCCAACTCACGCTCAGCGAATCGCTGCTCGATTTCGGCTTGATGAGCCGTATCGCCCAGAACGACAGTGCGCCACAACGCCTGCTCGGCGAACGGCGCCTGAGCCTGACTTTCAATTGCCCCCAGCCCCAAGACCTGAGCCTGTTCTACCGCGCCCTGGCCGCCGATGCGCAGCAACTGCGCTTTACCGAGCATGGGCACTACCAGATTGAAGCCAGCAACGGCGTGGTCGATGGCAAGGCGGTGGAACTGGGCCTGCTCGCCGCCCCTGGGCAACCGCCGCTGAGCAACGCCAGCATGCAGGACTGGCGCGCCGGCCATGGCATCGCACCGACCTTGCAGGGCAGCGTGGTCACAGGCAGCACCCTGTCTCTGCAACTGACGTTGCGCGCCTGGGCCGATAGTGCCGCCACCCGGGTGCGAGACGCCACCACCTGGGAAGTGTCCGGGACGTTTTACTCTCCATTGCAGGGGCGCTATCGCGAACTGACCTTGCGCGCACACTTTGCCCCGGCCGCCTGCCAACCGTCGCTGTCTGACCATGGCGTGGTGAATTACGGCATCCTGCCGGCAAAAAGCCTGAACGCCACCACCGAAACCCCAATGCCCCTGCGCACCCTGGGCTTTGCCGTCAGTTGCGATGCGCCGACCCCATTCGCCCTGCGCATGCTTGACAACCGCGAAGGCTCGGCCACTGGGGGGCTCGACGAGACTGCCTACGGCCTGGACCTGGATGCCAGTCGCAATAAAATCGGTGTGTATTTCGTCACGGTCGACCCGGCGGAATTCACCGCGGATGCCTTCACGTCACTGTATCGGACTGACTCCACCAGCAACGGCATAGCCTGGAGCAGCTCCAGCCAGCGCCAGATCCCCATGGCCGCCAACAGTATCCTAGCGTTCACCGACAAGCTCGGCAGCACCGCAGGGCCGGTCGCCCTCCAGAACCTGAGCGGCACCGTACGCATCAAGACCTACCTGGCCCCCACCCAATCGCTGGACCTTAGTGAAGTGGTGCGTATCAACGGCTCCGGCACTATCGAAATCATCTACTTTTAAGGAGTACGCCTGATGAATATCCTCGGCACCGCGCTACCCGTCCTGCTGCTTGCACTGGCCGGGGCGCCAGCCCAAGCCGCCTCCAGCATCGACCTGAGTGTCCTGGGCCGCATCATTCCCACGGCCTGCACGCCACTGCTATCCGCAGGCGGAGTAGTCGACTACGGCAAGATCTCCCACCAGGACCTGAACCTGGAGCAAGGTACGCGCCTGCCCGTCAAGACCCTGCAAATCAGCATCGACTGCAATGCGCCCAGCCGCTATGCCCTGCGCATGCGCGACAATCGCGACGGCTCGGCCACGGTCAACAGTGAGATTTACTACGGGCTGGGCTTCGACCACAGCGGCAACCGGCTCGGCCTTTACTCCATGAGTTTCGATCCCAGGCAAACCCAGGCGGACACCAGCGCGTCGATCTACGGCACCGAATCGACCACTGGCGGCGTGGCCTGGCGCACCGCCAACCTCAACCCGATCGACATCGGCGCCAATAGTTACCTGGGCTTTACCGACACCGAAGGCAGCGTCGCCGGGCCCTCGGCGATCGGCACGCTGACCGGCATCGTGAGTGTCCACACGGTGATCAATGCCCGTCGCAACCTGGACCTGAGCGTCGACACACCGCTGGATGGCTCGGCCACGCTGGAAGTGGTTTACCTCTAGACCTTCTCGCTGGTGACCTGCACATAGCGCGTCCGGCCGGCCCCCAGGCCCGCGACGATCGCGCCCAGGCCGATCACGGCGAAGATCCAGCCGGTGGCGCCCCAGCCACCCGTCCAGTCATGCACCAGGCCGACCGCGAATGGGCCCATGGAGGCCAGGGTGTAGCCGAAGCCCTGGGCCATGCTCGACAGGTTGGCCGCGACGTGGGAATCGCGCGAGCGCAGCACGATCAAGGTCAACGCCAGGCTGAAGGTGCCGCCCTGCCCCAGGCCAAGCAGAATCGCCCAGCCCCACAGGCCATCCAAGGGCGCATAGAGACAACCGAACAGGCCAGCCAGGGTCAGCAGCATCACCACCACAATGGCCAGGCGCTGGTCTTGGCCACGGGTGGCCAGCCAGGGCGCGGCGAGCGAACTGAACAACTGCACGATGATCGAGCCGGACAGCGCCAACCCGGCCTCAGTTGCACTCAAGCCGCGCCCGATCAGGATCGACGGCAGCCAGCCAAACACGATGTAGGCCAGGGAGGATTGCAGGCCCATGTACAAGGTGACCTGCCAGGCCAGCGGATCGCGCAGCAGTCCTTTGACCCGATAAGCAACCTGATGCGCACCGTGTTTCGACCCGACCTGGGGCAACCAGAACAATGCCGCCAGCAGCGCCGGCAGGATCCAGAAGCCCAGGCCGATGTTCCAGCTGTCGCCGAAGTAATGGCTCAACGGCACCGTAGCCCCCGCCGCCAACGCGGCGCCCAGGCACAGGGCCATGGTGTAGACGCCGGTCATGGTGCCGGCGTGCCTGGCAAAGTCGCGCTTGACGATCCCTGGCAACAACACGCCGATGATGCCGATACTCGCGCCGGCGATCAGGCTGCCGGCGAACAGGCCAACCTCTCCCAGCGCGCTGCGCAGAATGATGCCGGCAGCCAGTGTCAGCAGAATGCCCAGCACCACGCGCTCAGCACCAAAGCGCCGCGCCAGCACCGGCGCCAACGGCGCGAACAGGCCCAGGCACAGCACCGGCAAGGTGGTCAGCAACCCGGCCTTGGCCGCCGACAACCCCAGGCTCGCGGACACCTCGCTGAGCAGCGGCGCCATACTCGACAGCGCCGGGCGCAGGTTCAGCGCCACCAGGATCAGGCCCAGCAGCAACAGCCACGGGCGGGTGACGAGCGGCGATGTGTGTTGCACCACCTCGTCATCGGCTTCGGCGTCGATCAACAGCTCTTCGAGTTCAGTCTTGCGTTGGGTTTCAGGGTTCATTGATCAACTGCCGGCAGAGGGATTTGGCGCGTTCGGGGTCTTGATGTTCCACCGCGTCGATCAAGGCGCTGTGCAGGTCGAACACGGCCTGACGACGTGGTGAGATGTTCAAGGTCTGGCGCAACTGCGCGCCGACGATGGCGGAAAAGTAGTGGTACAGCTCGCTCAACGCCGGGTTATGTGCGGCGTCTACCAACCGACGGTGGAACACTAGATCGGCGTTGATGTAAGCCTCCAGGTCACCGTGATACAGCTTGGCACTGGCCTGGAGCGCCTGGCGCAACGCGTCGAGGTCTTCATCGGTGCGCCGCACTGCGGCGAGGCCGATAGCCTCCACCTCCAGGATCTGCCGCGTCTCCTGCGCCTGCTCCAGGGAGCAATGGGACAGCGCACGCATTGTGCCCAACGGATCGGTCATCGAGCGCAAATAGCTGCCGTCACCCTGGCGGATTTCGATCAGGCCAGAGAACGCCAATACACGCATGGCCTCGCGCACGGTATTGCGGCTGATGCCCAGCTCGGCAGACAACTCCGGCTCGGTAGGCAGGCGTTCGCCGATGGCCCACACGCCTTGGGCAATACGCAGGCGCAGTTGCTCCAAGGCCTGGTCGACCAGGGAACGTTTGATCAGTGGAGCGATATCTGTCATGGATTTTGCACTTTCGTCCAATCATAGGATGAATTTTCCTACAGGCTATTCGGAGTCGCCTACAAAGGCAACGCACTAGGGTTCTTAGGCAGGAAAAGGAGCAGTATTTTCGATTGGTAAAATTCCCCTTAGAGGGTAATTATTGGACTCAGGTGTCTTATGGAAAAGTACACACCTCATTACGATTTGGCGGTGATTAAGGCGGATGTGAGGCGGCTTGGAAGGAAAGCATTTCCCCAGTCAGCACAACGATGCGGCTGGGACCTGTGCTTTAGCCTTGAGGAAATGCAAGAGGTCATCTATGAGTTGCAAAACTGGATGTTGTACAAGTCGATGACCACTTATGGAGACCATCGAGTCTGGCAGGACGTGTACCACACTCATTCGAAAGGCAGGGAGATTTACATCAAGGTCACTTACTGCACAGACGGTAGGCCTCCGGTAATCTCCTTCAAGGAGAAACACCCATGAAAAAAACCGAGCTGTGCTACATCTGTGGCGCCCCTGATGCATTGAGCTATTTCGAGGGCCGCAGCGAAACCATAAGCGTCAAAGGCATGGAGCGTCGAGTCGACAATCTTGCAGGCTGGAAATGCAAGGTATGCGGCGACGGCTTTTGGGACCCCGATACCGATAGTGCAGATCGCTATGGCGAAGCGGGTGACGAGCTAGTCCTCGCCGCTCGAAAAATGATCGGCGCCGAGATGAAGCGCATCCGCCGAAAACTGCACCTTACGCAAAAGGAAGCCGTGGATTTGCTGTCCGGTGGCGGCCACAACGCATTCTCCCGGTACGAACGCGGCGAAGTTTCAGCCCCCAAACCCTTGGTGCTGCTGATGCGATTCTTGGATCGCCACCCGCACCTGCTTGCGGACGCGAAAGCCCTGGCGGAAGGCGCTGATATGCGCGGCGCCTTCACCTACACCGTGAACAACGACACTGAAGCACTCAAAGCGTCCTAACCCCAAAAATAAACCCGGCCAGGCCGGGTTTGTTTTTTCAAACACCGATCAATGCAAAATCTGGCTCAAGAACAACTTGGTCCGATCATTCTGCGGGTTGTCAAAGAAGTCATTCGGCGCCGCCTGTTCCACGATCTCGCCCTTGTCCATGAAGATCACACGGTTGGCCACGGTACGCGCAAAACCCATTTCGTGGGTCACGCACAACATGGTCATGCCGTCTTCGGCCAGGCCGATCATGGTGTCCAATACCTCCTTGACCATTTCCGGGTCCAGCGCCGAGGTCGGTTCATCGAACAGCATGATTTTCGGCTTCATGCACAAGGCACGGGCAATCGCCACACGTTGTTGCTGGCCGCCGGACAGTTGCCCAGGGAACTTGTGCGCCTGCTCCGGGATGCGCACGCGCTCCAGGTAATGCATGGCGATTTCCTCGGCCTTGCGCTTGGGCATTTTGCGCACCCACATCGGCGCCAGCGTGCAGTTCTGCAGGATGGTCAAGTGCGGGAACAGGTTGAAGTGCTGGAACACCATGCCGACTTCACGGCGGATCGCTTCGATTTGCTTGAGGTCGTTGGTCAACTCCACGCCATCGACCACGATGCGGCCCTGCTGGTGCTCTTCCAAACGGTTGAGGCAGCGGATGGTGGTGGACTTGCCCGAACCCGACGGCCCACACAGCACGATGCGCTCGCCTTGCTTGACGTTGAGGTTGATGTCTTTCAACACGTGGAACTGGCCGTACCACTTGTTGACGCCCTGCATCTGGATAATGCCCTCAGGGCTCACAGGCTGCTTGATTGCTTCGCTCATAAAAACCACTCCTAACGCTTGTGGCCGGTGTCGAGCTTGCGTTCCAGGTGCATGGAATAGCGCGACATGCCAAAACAGAAAATCCAGAACACCAGGGCGGCGAACACGTAGCCTTCGGTGGCCATGCCCAGCCATTTGGGGTCGGCGGCGGCTTGCTTGACGCTGTTGAGCAGGTCGAACAGGCCGATGATGATCACAAGGCTGGTGTCCTTGAACAGTGCGATGAAGGTATTGACGATCCCCGGGATCACCATCTTCAGGGCTTGCGGCAGAATCACCAGGCCCATGCTGCGCCAATAACCCAGGCCCATCGCTGCGGCGGCTTCGTACTGCCCCTTGGGAATCGCCTGCAAGCCACCACGCACCACTTCGGCCACATAGGCCGACTGGAACAGGATCACACCGATCAGCGCCCGCAGCAGCTTGTCGAAGTTCATGCCTTCGGGCAGGAACAACGGCAACATCACCGAGGACATGAACAGTACGGTGATCAACGGCACGCCGCGCCAGAACTCAATGAAGGTCACGCAGACCACACGGATCGCCGGCATGTTCGAGCGCCGGCCCAACGCCAGCACAATGCCCAGTGGCAAGGCGCCAGCGATGCCGACCGTGGCGATCACCAGAGTCAGCATCAGGCCGCCCCATTGGCTGGTCGCCACGTTGGTCAGGCCGAAGACGCCGCCGTGCAGCAGGAAGTAGGCGATGATCGGGTACAGCACCAGGAAGCCCAGGCCGTAGATCGCCTTGCGTTGGAAACGCGAGATGAACAACGGTGCCACGCCGACAATGGCCAGCCACACCGTCAGGTCCACGCGCCAGCGCAGTTCGCCAGGATAGTAGCCGTACATGAATTGTCCGAAGCGTTGCTGGATGAACACCCAGCAAGCGCCCTCTTTCGTGCAATCGGCGCGGGTAGTGCCAACCCAGTTGGCGTCGAGAATGGCCCAATGCAGAATCGGCGGCACCACCAGGTACACCAGGTAGATCGCCAGCAGGGTCAGCAGGGTGTTGAGCCAGCTTGAGAACAAGTTGGCGCGCATCCACGCCACCGGCCCGAAGACTTTGCTCGGCGGTGGCATATCAGGTTTGAACGTATGCGTCGTCATGGGCGTTTCCTCACCGCTCGATCAGCGCAATGCGCTTGTTGTACCAGTTCATCAGCAGGGAAATGCTGATGCTGATCGCCAGGTATACGCTCATGGTGATGGCAATGACCTCGATGGCCTGCCCGGTCTGGTTGAGCACCGTGCCGGCAAACAGCGAAACCATTTCCGGGTAACCGATACCGGCGGCCAGGGACGAGTTTTTCGCCAGGTTCAGGTATTGGCTGGTCAGTGGCGGGATGATCACGCGCAGCGCCTGCGGGATGATGACCTTGCGCAGCGTTGGCCCCGGGCGCAGGCCCAGAGAACGCGCGGCTTCGGTCTGGCCGTGGCTCACGGACTTGATCCCCGAACGCACGATCTCGGCGATAAACGCCGCTGTGTACACCGTCAGCGCCAGGGTCAACGCCAGCAGTTCAGGGATTAATACCCAGCCTCCGACGAAGTTGAAGCCTGCAAGCCGGGGCATCTCCCAGTGCAACGGCGCGCCGCAGATCAACGCACACAACGCCGGAATCACGATGAGCAGCGCCAGGCCGGCCCAGAATTTATGGAAAGGTACGCCAGTGGCTTCAAAGCGCCTGTTGGCCCAGCGGGTCATCAGCACGATGGCGGCAATGGCGATCACCAGGCTGGCGACAAATGGCCAGAACCCGTCGGCCGCCAGGGCTGCCGGCATGTTCAGACCGCGACTGCTGACGAAGAAGGTGTCACCGAAGTTATGGCTGTTGCGCGGCCCTGGCATGGTCAGGAACACCGCGAAATACCAGAACAGGATTTGCAGCAACGGCGGGATATTGCGGAAGACTTCTACGTAGACCGTCGCCAGCTTGCTGATCATCCAGTTGGGCGACAACCTCGCCACGCCGATGATGAAGCCCAGCAGGGTCGCCAGCACCACGCCGATCACAGTCACCAGCAAGGTATTGAGCAAGCCGATCACAAACACCCGGGCATAGCTGTCCGATTCGGTGTAGTCGATCAAATGCTGTGCGATGCCGAAGCCGGCACTGCGTTCAAGAAAGTCGAAACCCGAGGTGATGCCTCGGTGTTGCAGGTTGGTCTGGGTGTTATGGAACAGGTACCAGCCCAGCGAGACCACCGCCACGATTGTGATGATCTGGAATAGCCACGCGCGCACTTTGGGATCGCTGAAGCTGAGCTTCTGCTTGGGTGCGCCGATTTGATTTTGCATGAAGTGCCCCGCAAAGAATGGAACAGAACATCACCCGGCGGTTGGCCCACCGGGTGATAGAACCATCAGCGATCAGCGCACAGGGGGTGCGTATTGGATGCCGCCGTTGTTCCACAGCGCGTTCAGGCCACGGTCGATTTCCAGTGGCGTGCTCTTGCCCAGGTTGCGCTCGAACATTTCGCCGTAGTTGCCCACCTGCTTGACGATCTGTACGACCCAGTCCTTCTTCACTTTCAGGTCTTTGCCGTATTCGCCGTCGGCACCGAGCAGACGTGCGACGTCGGGGTTCTTGGTCGACTTGGCTTCAGCTTCAACGTTCTTGGAGGTCACACCGGCTTCTTCGGCGTTGAGCATGGCGTAGCCCACCCAGCGCACGATGGCCAGCCACTCGTCGTCACCGTTACGCACGACCGGGCCCAACGGCTCCTTGGAAATGGTTTCCGGCAGCACCACGTAGTCTTTCGGCGCGGCCAGCTTGCTGCGCTGGGCAAACAGTTGCGACTTGTCGGACGTCAGCACGTCGCAACGCCCGGATTCCAGCGACTTGGCGCTTTCATCGGAGGTGTCGAAGGTAATGGGGGTGTACTTGAGGTTATTGGCGCGGAAGTAGTCCGAAACGTTCAGCTCCGTGGTGGTACCGGCCTGGATGCAGATGGTTGCACCGTCCAGCTCCTTGGCGCTCTTGACGCCCAGCTTGTTGTTGACCAAAAAGCCGATGCCGTCGTAGTAGGTAATGAAGCCTGGGAATTTCAGGCCCATGCCCGCATCGCGAGAGCTGGTCATGGTGGTGTTGCGCGACAGGATGTCGACTTCGCCCGATTGCAGCGCGGTGAAACGCTCCTTGGCATTCAACTGGCTGAACTTGACCTTGGTGGCGTCACCGAAGACCGCAGCGGCCACGGCGCGGCAGTAGTCGGCATCGATACCGAGGATCTTGCCACTGGCATCCGGCACCGAGAAGCCCGGCAGGCCATCACTTACGCCGCATTGCACAAAGCCTTTCTTCTGCACGGCATCCAGGGTGGCGCCCGCCTGGGCAAACCCGCTGACACCCAATACAGCCGCCGCAGTGACGATGGCCAGGGTGGATTTCAATACCTTCATTCAAACCTCCAGTTGCTCTTGTTGTGTCCAAGCTCCAACCCCAGCGCACCCTTATGAGGCGATATCGACCCGTGTTGGCTTTTTTTGGGGTCAAGCGGCATGAGGTTTTCGCGATCATTCCAGCGGCTATCCTCTGAACGGCGGTCACTGATAGTGTTACCGTCCCGGGAGAGTTCTGACATCGACCTACACATAGCAAGGCGCGTACCAGAGTGCCGACCAAGGGGTTGCAACCCTGGGTTAATGGCAAAAGATTCACCCTTGCGACATTCTCTTAACAGATCAACCTGTCGCGCACCGTTCCGACGCCCCCAATCGGAGCGCGCGCACATATATGGAGCAGACATGACCGAACCCTTGATTCTTCAGCCCGCCAAGCCCGCAGACGCCTGCGTTATCTGGTTGCATGGCCTGGGTGCCGATCGCTACGACTTCCTGCCGGTGGCCGAGGCGCTGCAGGAAAGCCTGCTGACCACACGCTTCGTTTTGCCCCAGGCGCCGACGCGCCCGGTGACCATCAACGGCGGCTATGAGATGCCGAGCTGGTACGACATCAAGGCCATGAGCCCGGCGCGTTCGATCAGCCTGGAAGAACTGGAAGTCTCGGCGAAAATGCTCACGGATTTGATCGAGGCTCAGAAGAGAACCGGGATAGACGCCTCGCGAATTTTCCTCGCGGGTTTTTCCCAAGGCGGCGCGGTGGTTTTCCACACCGCATTCTTAAATTGGGAGGGGCCACTGGGTGGCGTTATCGCCCTCTCCACCTACGCGCCAACCTTTGATAATGAGCTGGAATTATCCGCCAGCCAGCAGCGCATTCCGACGCTGTGCCTGCATGGCCAGTACGATGATGTAGTGCAGAACGCCATGGGCCGCAGCGCCTATGAGCATTTGAAGGGCCGTGGTGTCACCGTGACATGGCAGGAATACCCAATGGGCCACGAAGTGTTACCCGAAGAGATACGCGACATCGGCACCTGGCTGGCTGAACGCCTGCGCTGAAACCTGCATTTATGTAGCCGTATGACAGACGCACTACGCCGCGCCCGATTCTTGCATTACACTGGCCGGCGTATATTCCTTAACCAATTAATGAGATGACCGTGCTCAAAGCACTCAAGAAGATGTTCGGCAAAAGCGCGGCTGAGCCGCTCGCGCCTGTTCCCAGTGCTCCTGCCCCCAAGCCCGGCAACCGCAATGACGGTCAACAGCCTGGCCGGACCGCGCCCGCCGCCGCACCGAAACAACCCTCGGTGACGCCGCCTGAACAGGCCCAGCCTGCCGAGGTCGCTGCGGCGCCCGCGGCCAAACCACGTCGCGAACGCGCGCCCAAGCCGCCGGTGACCCCGTGGAAACTCGAAGACTTCGTCGTCGAGCCCCAGGAAGGCAAGACCCGCTTCCACGACTTCAAGCTGGCCCCGGAACTGATGCACGCCATCCAGGACCTGGGCTTCCCGTACTGCACACCGATCCAGGCGCAGGTGCTGGGCTTCACCCTGGCAGGCAAAGACGCCATCGGCCGCGCCCAGACCGGTACCGGCAAGACCGCCGCATTCCTGATCTCGATCATCACCCAGCTGCTGCAGACGCCACCGCCGAAAGAGCGCTACATGGGTGAGCCGCGCGCCCTGATCATCGCACCGACCCGGGAGCTGGTGGTGCAGATCGCCAAGGACGCCGCCGACCTGACCAAGTACACCGGCCTCAACGTAATGACCTTCGTCGGCGGCATGGACTTCGACAAACAGCTCAAGCACCTCGAAGCCCGCCACTGCGACATTCTGGTCGCCACCCCGGGCCGCCTGCTGGACTTCAACCAGCGCGGCGACGTGCACCTGGACATGGTCGAAGTGATGGTGCTGGACGAAGCCGACCGCATGCTCGACATGGGCTTTATCCCGCAAGTACGCCAGATCATCCGCCAGACCCCGCCCAAAGCCGAGCGCCAGACCCTGCTGTTCTCCGCGACCTTCACCGAAGACGTGATGAACCTCGCCAAGCAGTGGACCACCGACCCGTCCATCGTCGAGATCGAGGCACTGAACGTCGCCAGCGAAAACGTCGAGCAACATATCTACGCCGTAGCCGGTGCCGATAAGTACAAGCTGCTCTACAACCTGGTCAATGACAACGGCTGGGAGCGCGTGATGGTGTTCGCCAACCGCAAGGACGAGGTGCGCCGCATCGAAGAACGTCTGGTGCGCGACGGCGTCAACGCTGCGCAACTGTCGGGCGACGTGCCACAGCACAAGCGTATCAAGACCCTGGAAGGCTTTCGCGAAGGCAAGATCCGCGTGCTGGTAGCCACCGACGTGGCCGGGCGCGGCATTCACATCGACGGCATCAGCCACGTGATCAACTTCACCCTGCCGGAAGTGCCGGACGACTACGTGCACCGCATCGGCCGTACCGGGCGCGCCGGGGCTGCGGGTGTGTCGATCAGCTTTGCCGGGGAAGATGACTCCTACCAGTTGCCATCGATCGAAGCCCTGCTGGGACGCAAGATCAGTTGCGAGACGCCGCCGACGCACCTGTTGCGGGCAGTGGAGCGCAAGCGCCCCTAAGCTGAAATACGCTCAAAATGTGGGAGGGGCTTGCTCCCGATTGCGGTGTGTCAGTCAACAAAGATATCGACTAATCCACCCCAATCGGGAGCACCTCGAATCGTCGCACCACCCCTCCTGCATTCGTTTGCATCAAGCGTCACCTCTCCCCTGTATCAGCCCACTCAGGATAGGCTGGCGAATACGCCAGGCCTCGTCCCTGAATGCATCGAAATATTCGACGCTGCTGCTCACCATATCTTTCAAGCTGCTGAGGGCGGGTTGCGTTTGAGGCTGTGTCGAAGCAGAAAAACTACCCTTATTGCCCTCAGGCACGGCGTTCTCCCTCGTCTGACTTCTACTTTCGATTGATCGGCCAAGATTGGTAAATCTCAAAATAGCCCGCGTACCACCGAACATCTGGCTGTACAAGGTAACTCCAGCTTTATCGGTAAATTTATAGGTCAACCCCAACATGCGGTCTCGCGATGCCAATACAGCACTGCCGATCGGTGTATCAGACAGGTTACCCACACCGGTCCATTTTGCTGCGGCTCCCTTGTAGGCCATATGCGCCGAGGTATAGGCCCCTCCCACGCCCACAGCCAATGAGGCTATGGAGAACCCGAACGCGGCCCATCCCAAGTTATTGATGTGGTTCGAGCGGTCCCAACCCATTGCTTTATCGACCTCGGCGACGCCCAGTGCTGCGGTGCTCAGTGTTCCGCTGACGACCCCCAACCCCGCACCAACCAACACTGCCGCCTTGGAAGCGATAAGCATCCCCGCCGCACCTGCCGACACAGCCGCCGCGAGCGCTGGAGCTGCAAACCCTACCGTAACGATGGAGAGCGCCAACGACGCGCCGGTCAATACCCACTTCAACCAGCTAGGCCATAAACCGCTAGGGTCTACCATGTTGCTCGGGTTACACGCACAGTAGGCATAGCCGTTGAGCCCGCCCTTACCAAAAGGGGTCAGCTCGTCGACCTGCAAAAACACCATCAGCTCCGGATCGTAGGCACGACGACCGTTGCCCAGGAAGTAGAGCCTGGATGCCGCATCTAATCGCTGGCCATTGAACGCTGGTAGTTGCAGGTCTGCCATGGTGCGGGTCTTGCCATCATCCAGAGGAATTTTGGTATAGCCGTAAGGCGTGTATTGTCGCCGCACATGAGCCTGCCCCGGCGCCGATATGCCACGCACGCTGCCGGCGGCATCGTTGGTATGCAGTTGCGGCCCGTCCACGCCACCACCACGCGCCATTACTTGGTCATCGCCGTTGAAATAGCGGATCTTTTTACTGCCTTCAACTAAGGATTCAAGGTGCTCGCCTGCATACGCCAGCATCACGGGCTGTTCATTTCCACGCCAAGCGAGTACCTGACGGGATTCTGCGTCGTACCGGTAGCTGTATTGAAAGCCATCGGCCCGTATGTCGGTCAATTGATCAAACTCGTTATATGTGTAGAGCTGGCCTGACGGCCCAACCAATAAATTGCCCGCCGCATCATAGGTCAGGGTGACATCCTGCACCGGGAGCGTGTGAGTCAAACGCGTCAGCTGGGTGGGGTCGGTGCCGGTGAAAAACCGTTCACAAACATCTTGCGTATTACCGACAAAGGAGGTGACCACTTGGGTAATGTTATTGAGGCTGTCAAAACTGAAGTTTTGACCGACGATGCTACGCCCCAAGCGATCCTGTGGGTGTTCGCGGCCTTCGCAGCGATAAGTCTTCAAGCGCAAGTAGGCGTCGTAGCTAAAGGTCTCACCGATGAGCAGCTGTGCTTTCGCGTCTCGAAAAACCCGCTTCGCCAACATGCTGTTGGGGTGATACTCACTGGTCATCACCTGCAACAGCTCGCCGTTTTGCTCAAAGCGGCGCTCGGCTTCTCGCCCCAGGGAGTCGTAGGTAATCCTGGTGACGACTCGCGTATTCTCGTAAACGGCGGTCAGCGTCTGAGGCCGACCAAATATATCGTAATCCTGCTCGATCACCATTGAGCCGGTGGTCATCCGCAGGAAACGCCCGTGTGCATCATAATCGAACTGGCTTCGCTGGCCATCGGCTGTGGTTTGATACTTCAAGCGCCCGCCGGGAGAATAGTCATACAGTGTGGTAACGGACGTACCACTGACCGTTTGAACATCCTTTTCGGGATTGCCGTTGACGTCGTAAACAACCTCATGAATCGAGCCATCGGTCTGCGAATGCGTCAAAGCGCCGGACATCAGGTCATGTCGGTAGGTGTTGACTGAGCGCCCTGCTATTTCAATACGACAAGGCCTGTTCAGCTCTCTGTTATAAAAACGTTTCTCACGAACACCGAGTGGGGAAACAATGGAGGCAGGCTCCATCCATCCGGCCTCATACTCCAAAATCATGGCCTGCCCTTTCCCGCGGACCTGGCTGATCATGCGGCCCAGGCTGTCATACGTATGGGCCCCCACAAGTTTGCCGTCGATCATGAGTGCAGTAGCTGATTCGCTACTGGTACCGCGTGCGTATTCGATTTTACGCAGGCGCTGTGCAGTGCCATCGGCAGGTTTTTGCAAAACGGTTACCTGTCGATTGAAAGCATCGTAGGTGAATTCGGTGAGATTTTTACCCACATCCAGCACCGAAAGGCATCGGCCCAGCCCATCGTAGGTGCGCGACTCAATTTCGACGCTGTTGTCGTTAACGTCGAGGCGCTCGACCTTCGCCGGCTGGTTATGCTCATTGAACCAGGTCTTCAGGCGTTCACCGCCTTCCACCCCCTCGATCTTGAGGTTCAGCAGGGGATCGTACTCATCGATCAACACACTGCCATCAGGACGCTTCACACGGCTGAGGTTGCCCCAGCGATTATAGGTGTAGGTAGTCTCGAGTGTCCGAGTCCCGTCGCTCAGATAATCGGTATGCACCTCTTCGACGCATTGCCCAAGGGCGTCATACCGCCAGGTCCCAGTGTTAAGCTCCGGCACGCCCAGCAAGTGAGCTTCGGATATTTGGCGCCCGAGACCGTCGTAGTAGGTGATGACCTGGGAGCCCTGGGCATCGGTGGTGATCAAATGCGCCCGTTGGGTGGGCGTCGCAAAATGGTAAGCGTAACGGCGCCCGGCCTGTTCTGGTTTACCGGCTGACACCGTTTCCGCTGTCATTCGGCCATTGACGTCGAACGCCATGGTCAGCGTGCTGCCGCCATCACGGGTCATGGACAACAGGCGACGGTTGACCAACGAGAGTATGCGCACTGACTCAAGCCACTGCCCCTCGCGCCCGTTGAGACGCCGGGTTTCAATCAGGTTGTCACCGGTAATGGCGTAACTGATTTCGCTGACTGACGTGAGTCCGTCAATGGTGCTGGAAATACTCTTCAACCGGCCCGCCAGCTCGACAGGGGTTTGGTAATAGGTGTTCCGAGTGCTGTATACAGTAGCCTGGGTACTCGATTCCTGCATGACAAAATAACCAGTACCGGCCCGTTGTATGCTTGTGTAGGTGTACTCGGTGGGTGGTGGCACAGACGTGCCTCCTGCGGGAATAAGCCGTTCCTGCTTCACATAGCGCTGGAATAGACCGTGGGGGTCGGCAGGGCATTTACCTGGCTGGCCAGTGATCGGGTAATAGCTGTATTCAGTGCGAACACCGGAAGCCTCGGTGCGGCTCAGCTCATTGCCGTAGTCGTCGGTCTCGATATGTTGGACTTCCTCTCTCGGAGCCCCTCCGCTCCCCTGTTCAAAACTTTTGGTGATGGTTTTGGGAATCTGCAGGTTGGCGGGCTGTTCGGGAAAAAAGCCGGGGCGGGTATTATAGGCAATAGTCGTCGTGACCAGTGTGCCTTCTCGCCGGACCTGCTCTTCGGTTAATAAATGAAAGTTGTTGTAGGTGGTGCGGGTCATACTCAGCGCAGCAACGGTAGCGGTGTTATCGATGGTGCTCTCTTCCGTCCAGTAGGCGTAGGGCGAGGGCACCAGGTAAAGGTTATCGACGCCTTCGGTGAAGCCCCCCCTAAAGGGGTAACCGGTAAAATTCCGATCCGGGCTGTAGCTGTAAGTTCGCGCTATATCAGGCTGACCTGCGGCGGCGGTCTGTACCCAGCTCGCAACCCTTGGAAGGTACTGGCCATTACCATACTGATGCCCCATTTCGACATAGCTGATTGACTCAACGCCGCCCATGGGCGTGCCCACGCGATTGATGGCAACCAGACCATTACGAAATGGCTGGGTGTAGCCAAAGGTATAACTCTGAGTGCCAGGCGGTTCAGTACGGTCATAGGGCACCGTGACACTGGTCAGCCGGCCATTGGTATAAGTAAAGCGAGTACGCGCATAACGATTGCCGTCGACGCGGGTATCGGCCATCGACAAGCGGCCGCCCGAATACGTCAACACCAACAGTTCCTCCTGGTTGTGGTTGAGAATTCGCTCAAGGGCATCACCCGTATCGTAGTGCCAGGAAAAGCGCTCGCCGTTTTCAAATAGGAGGGCAACGATTCGATAAGGTGTCGTACTGCTGGTACGGCGCAGGATTTCGACAGTGCCATCTTTGTAGATGACATGCAGCGTGTTGGTATCCACGCGCTTGACAACCAGATCCTCGAGCTTGCGATCCTTAATCACCAGTCTTGCACCTACCGAAGGCAGACCCTGGGTTTGATACCGCTCGCCCGTGAGTAATGTCAGCCGGGACTTTGCGCTATCAAACTGGGTATTACTCAGATGCCAATTCAAACCATAGAGGCCGCCGACACCCCCCAGCATTGAAAACCCGAGGATGACCTCACGGCTCACCTCTAAAGGCCCTTGGGGGGATAAGGCTGCCAACTTGATCTGGCAACCAAATTGACCGGTACGCACATCCACCGAACCTGCGATATAGGAACGGTAGTTAAAGGCATTAGAGTAAACATCCATGACGAAACTCCAGGAATACAATCTATCCGCTCAAGGTAATACGCAACAACGCACAGCTATTTAATCCGTGAGTTTTACCGGGTCGCCAAAGGTGCCAAACACCATTCGGTAACTGTGTTCACAGCCAAAATTATCGACCACTCGCCATGTTCCCGCGCTTTCCCTATGGTCGAAATAATCAGTAAATAAAACGACCGCTCGCATCGCTGTGGGTTGAAGATTGAACTCAATCTCGGTATCTTTACCCGGTGCAATGATCCGTTTGACGTCAGAAAGAAACAACGGCGTGCCTAGCACATTTTTATCGCGTGCCACGCCGCCCCTCCCCGCCCAAAACACAAACGCCGTCTGAAAGCTTGCTCCCTCATCAGGTACATCTAAAGGCGCTGTAAGACCTAAACTTTCAACAAAATAAAGAGAGGCTGGCGGTTGCCAATAACAAATCTGAGCGCGCAATTTCTCTTCCACGTGCGAAAGATCGACAATGTCGATGAATCGTTGCAGTTGCGCTACCCTGAGTACATAAGGCTTCACGGGGGTGATATCGACGAAGGAATTAGACAAAACATTATCGTCATTGTAGTAAGTCGTATAGACCTTTCCGTCAATCACGATACTTGCCATAAATCGCTTAGTATCGGTAATTGCGTTTTGCGCCACGCGCACATAGCGCTCCAACAGCTCCAGCGGTGCACCACTGGGCGGATTTATAGCAATTTCTTGTACCTCTGCCTCTGTCTGGCCGCTTTGAGGCCATAACCCGCAATCAAACTGATTTTTCTCTACATCACAACTCCAACCTGCTGGTAATCCGATGGCGGGATTGGGCGAAAACAATTGGACAGTGGCACTGGCCTTTTCAGCAGACGTTAGCGGGACAACGTCCCATCCCCCTAATGCATTTTCCAACTTTTTGATAAGCCTTATGTATAACTTGCATTGATGCCGGCCATTTGCATATAACTCACTTGTATAAACACCACCAAGATCCGACTCTATTGCAAATTCCTCCAAACGCACATTTCTACTGTTCATGGTAGCCTCCTCAAGGCAGTTTTCAGCCCGTCAACCGCGCGCCGAGCGCTACAGATGCAGCCCTAAATGACAGCCGAAATCGATGATCACATCCGTTAGAGTCTCTGAACGTCACGTAATTGAGTGGGAGCGCCTCACTCGGATACCAACCCGCCCAATAAAAACTAAAAGCACGCATTATCGTTTGTCGTTCATTGATCTTGATACTTGGATTTGAACCGGAGTAAACCCCGCGTTGAACGTCATTCATATACAGAACGGATCCTGGCAGGTCGTGGCTCACCACAATGCCAACTTTTTCACTGTTCGAACCCACGATTCTCACCACCCCTGCAGTTTTGAAATAAATACCCTCACTCGGGATAGGAACCGGGCGACTCAACCCAACCGTTTCAATTATTTGAATCGATGACGGAGTCGTATAGTAGTGAACAGAAACCCGCACGGAATTTCCATCTCGATATGCATTAGTGTCAATATGCTCAAGCAGATCGTATTGACGAAGCGCATAGGGGCGTGTGGGCCGTATGGCAATGCATGAATTGAAGATCAGACTGCCATCTACAGAGTTGGTAGTGTAGACCTTACCTCCCACCGTGATGCGTGCCATGAACCTTTGAGTCTCGATAGTACCTGGGCTAACCCGCATATAGCGCTCGATAGTGTCGAAACGGGTCGCATCCGGCGCATGTTCGCTGCTGTTTTGCGGGCTTGTCGATATACCAGTATTGTAGCGATTTTTGAGAACATCACAGAACCAACCCTTGGACAACGATTGATTAGGATCATTGGAGAAAAAAGTGACGGTCGCACTCCGAGATTCATCGAAGGATAAATTCACACGTTGCCAAAATCCGTCATCCTGACGTTCTAGTACAATGACCTCTATAAATACCTTGCATTGATTGTGGCCACTGGAATAGAGCGCTTGGGTGGACGAATTCCCAGCGGCCAGTTTAATTTCAAAGAGTGAGACTCTACGTAACTTTGGCCCTGCAGCATCTCTTAGAACCAAAGTTCCCGTATCAGACATTGAGAGATAATAGGAATGCTCGTTACCGACATTATCCAGTAGGCGCCAGACACTGTTCGTGTCTGATGGAGTGGATCTGAACTCACCCGACACAATCATCGCATTCATTATGGAGGTTGTGAAGGGCAACCACGGGTTGGGCTCACTTAATTCAAGCCCTTTATGAATATCATTCATATACAGGGGCGAGTTCGGCGCTTTTATTCCCACTCCAACTTTACGTGAAATCGTCGGAAACATCGGCACACCAATAACTAACGAGGTCTCAAAGTAATCACCCTCATCCGTTAATTTAATAGGTGCCTCTAACCCCTGATTCTCTATAAAGTAGATCCCTGTATTTCGGGGTTTCCACTCATAGAGATTTATTTTGACTAGCCCTTGCTGAAACGCACCAGGCGTCACCTTAAGTTCAAGATCTGCAGCGCCCAAACGCAAAGGGGCTGTGGGCTCTATGACCACTGATGAATCGCCCTCCCTGCCGAAACCATGAGTGGTAAAAACTTGCCCAGCAAGGGTAACCCTGGCCATTAAAGTAACTGGTGCAAGTGCGATAGCTGAATCAACACGGATATAGCGCTTGATAGATTCCACGCTAGGATCAAGTGCTTTTATCTCTGGCTGTTTTTTTGTCGTTTTGATTGAGTCTTTCTGAGGTACCAGCCCTAAAGTAAATTTGTTTTTTCTGGCATCGCAGTTCCAACCCGGAGGCAAACCTGCATCAGGGTCAGACGAATAAGCCACGACATTTATATTAGTGCGCTCATGTGCAGTCAAGGCAACAGGGTGCCAGACACCATCATCGCCTCTCATCTCTTTGACAATGTCGATGATCACCAGGCACTGATGTCGGTTATTGGCGTACAGCGCGGACGTCGAATTTAATCCATCGGGCAAGCGAATCTTCAAGTGAGATAATCTGACACTATCCGTCTTAATAACCATCACGTTCTCCCACTCGTAAACATCCAGTGCCGCATACAAAATATGAGGCCTATCAATATCCAAGACTGGTAATGATTAAGATAGGAATAAAGGGAAGAAACAACTGTCAGAATTGACAGTTGTTTAGATCATAAAAGAATTGGCGTGCCCGCTTTTAATAGGAAAACCGTTTTACTATTCTTCCCACCTCCCCGCCGACACTTGATCGCTTTCCCGCCCCTCTACCCAAAGCGGCCCTTGCGGGGTATTTTCCTTCTTCCAAAACGGCGCCCGCGTTTTCAAGTAATCCATCACAAACGCACAGGCATCAAACGCCGCCTGGCGATGCGCACTGGCCGCCGCGACAAACACAATCGGCTCGCCCGGCTCCAGCGCGCCGATACGATGCAGCACTTCCAGCTTGAGCAATGGCCAGCGCTGCTCGGCTTCCACGGCGATCTTAGTCAAAGCCTTTTCGGTCATGCCGGAGTAGTGTTCAAGAAACATCCCCGACACATCGCGCCCGTCATTGAAGTCGCGCACATAGCCGACAAAACTCACCACCGCGCCCACGCCGACATTGGCGGCGTGCATGGCGTTGACTTCAGCGCCGGGATCAAAGGCTTCGACTTGTACACGAATAGCCATGGTCAGCCTCCGGTCACGGGTGGGAAAAACGCGACTTCATCACCGGCTTGCAGTGGCTCGTCGAGACCACATAGCTCCTGGTTGCGGGCGCACATCAGGCTGGTCTCGTTGAGCACTTCGAAGCCCGGATCGACCGCCAATGCTTGGCGTACGGCGTCGACGGTGGCGAAGTCACCTTCCATCTCCAGCGAATCCAGGCCAATCGCTTCGCTGTAACGGGCAAAAAACAGCACGTTGATACTCATACCTGATCCGCCTTGAAGTGCCCGCTCTTACCGCCCAGCTTTTCCAGCAGGCGAATGCTTTCGATGGTCATGCCACGGTCCACGGCCTTGCACATGTCGTAGATGGTCAACGCCGCGACACTGGCTGCCGTCAGCGCTTCCATCTCTACACCGGTCTGCCCGGAAAGCTTGCAGCGCGCCAGGATATGCACAGCATCCATGCCATCGGCGCGTAGTTCGACCTTGACGCCGGTGAGCATCAGCGGGTGGCACAAGGGGATCAAGTCACTGGTTTTTTTCGCCGCCTGGATCCCGGCGATGCGGGCCACGGCGAATACGTCGCCCTTGGGGTGGGCGCCGTCGACAATCATTGTCAGGGTTTCGGGCAACATGCGCACCCGCGCTTCGGCCACCGCCTCACGGAACGTCACGGTTTTGTCGGTGACGTCGACCATATGGGCGCGACCTTGGGAATCGAGATGAGTCAGCACAGGGATACTCCTGATCAGGAGCGGCAATTGTAAACCTTGTAGAAGCAAGCTTGCTCGCGAAAAACCAGACGATATCGCGGGGTTCCAGCTACCCCGCGTTATCGTTGGCGTCCTTCGCGAGCAAGCTCGCTCCTACACGAAGATCAAGTGCAAGGTTAGAAACGAAAGGTAAACCCGGCATTGATCCCGTTGTTGTTACCACGGTTGGACAGCAAGCCGCTGTAGTTCAACGACACCAGGGTGTCCTTGGTCAAGGCCATCTCCGCGCTGGCCTTGATCACCGCGCCATCCCGGGCCACGGGCACGCTGTTGACGGCAAAGGCGCTGTCGCTGCCGGCAAACTTCAGCGAGGCTTCGCGGTCGGTGTCACCGAACTGATGCTCCCAACCCAACTCACCGCGCAAGGTCACCGCCGAGGTGGAGCTGATCGGCAACTGCGTATGTGCACGCAGGCCCAGGGTCGACAGCGTCGCGTCCTGGCTTTGCTGACTGGCGTGCAAAGCAGCGGCGCCGCCTTTCTCCTTGAACGAGTCGCTTTGATAGTTCAGGTACGTAAGGTTGGCGAAGGGTTCGAATTGGCTCCATTGGGTGTAGCCGATCTCGGCGAACACTTGGTCGGTGCGTGCGCTGTAGTCGGCCTTGGCATAGTCCGACTGATTGGCATAAGCGACTCGCCGCGAGGTGTCCAGACGGTGCCAGGTGGTGGCGCCACCCAGGCGCAGGGCAATGGCTTCGAAGCGTTTGCCGCCATATACCGACAGGTGATAGTTGTCGCTGTCCGCCGAAGCCGACTGGCCATTGAGGTGGCTCTGGGTATAACCGGTCGCTGCCCCCACCCGCCAGCCATCACTCACCTCGGTGTCCAAACCCAGCAGCACGCCGCTGGTGGACGACGAGTAGCCACTGGCGTTGTTGTCACCGCTGACGTTATTACGCCCCCCTAGCAGTTGCACCCAGCCGCCGTTGTCGCTGGCCTGGATCTGCGCGCTGGAATCCAGCGCCTGGGCCTGCTGCAGGCGGCCGTTGACCGCTTCGCGCAGGTAGCGGCTGTCGGCCATTTGCGCCGCCGCCACATCCGAGTGCAGTTGCCCCGACAGTTGCTTGAACGCGTCCCGTGCCTGGTCGGCGGAATCCGAAGCCAACAGGCTTTCGTATACCGCGCTGCCAGCCCCAAGTGTCTCGGCCGCCGTCGCCACCGCCCGCTCGTTGCGAGTTTGTGCGACGCTGGCGAAGCTGGTCTGGTTGCGCGCTATCGCCAGGGTCAGCTGGTTGGGTTGGTAGTTGAACTGCGTGCCAATGAACAGGTAGTTGGGCGCGAACGCCGCAAACTGGCCATTGATGCCCTGGCTGGCGCTGAGGATGTTGAACTGCTGGCCCAGCAAGCTACGCGCCTCACTGGCGGACAGCAGGTTGGGGCTGTTCTCCAGGGACACGCTCACCACGCCGCCATTGAGGGTCGCCACACCGCTGCTCTGGATCTGGTCGCTACGGCCATTGGTACCCACTTCGACGGCATACACCGAACCCGGATTGAAGGTCACGTCGCCGGTGTGCAAGGTACCAATCGAATGCCCCGGCGCCACACGTCCGCCGTTGTTGACGCTCAAAGCCCCTACCGTGCCGTTGCCGGCCAGGGTGCCGCCCATGGTGGTCAGCACGCCGTTATCCGTATTGCGCATACCCACGGCGCTGCCATCCACCGTCACGGCAGAGGTCAAGGTGCCGTCCACCGACAGTTTGCCACCGCGCAGCCAGGTACTGCCTGAATAGGTGTTCTGGCCCTCCAGCACCAGTTCACCGTCCCCCGACTTGACCAGGCTGCCAACGTAGGTGGCGCCGGTGAGCAGGTCCTGACCACGGGTGAGCGTCGCCTGCTCGCGGGCATGACCGATCTCGTATTCGAACTGATCATCGGCCGACGCATTGGTGGGCAGGCCATTGAGCCAGCCCTTCTGTTGCTTGGTGGCCGCCCAGGTCGCCTGCTCTGCAGCATCTTCAACGCGCCGGGCGCGAATGGCTTCATCGGATATTGGGTTGGCCCAGATATCGCGGGTGCCCGTGGGCAAGGCCACCGCCATTGAACCAAGGAACTGCGCCGGCCCTTGCATGGCTTTTTGCAGGTTGGGCAAGCCCCAGCCGCTGACCACTCCTGGCACTTGTGGCGTTCCCGGCGCGGCATCGTGCACCGGCTGCAGGTTGTCGTAGGTGCGGCCACCTGTCAGTTCACCGACAGGCGTGTCCGGGCCATCCGGCGCCTGCAGGCTGGAGGTGGTGAGCAATACGTCCCGAGCCTGGCTGGCGGTCATGTAGGGAAAGCGCTGGAGCACCAGGGCCAAGGCGCCGGAAACGCTCGGCGCGGCGGCAGAGGTGCCGTTGGCGTTGGGGATGATTTCACCCTCCGGCCCTGCGGACGGGATGCCCGACACCCCCATCACGCACCACCACTTCGAGGTGCCGCAACGGTTGTAGACTTGGGCGCTGGTCTCGTCATAACCGGTGATCGCGAGGAATTTGCCTTCGATGTCCGGCTTGAAAAACGGCAGGTTGGCGTTGGTATCCGGGTTGGCACCGTGGCTGTCGTTGCCCGCCGAGATGATCTGGATGAAGCTGTTTTGCCGTGCGGTGTCAGCCATGGCGTCCATCCAGGTCTTGTGACCGGCGTGGGCCTTGTCCCAGAACGGGCGATAGGCCGCGGTCATGTCGCGCAGGTTTTGCGCGGCGTTGTCGCCGACATTACCGAAGTGATTCTCCACGTCATCGCGCGAGCTTTGCCCCCAGCTCTGGTTGACGATCGACACGTTCTTCGCTGCCAGGGCGTTGTAGCTGGCCATGAACGCGTTGTAGTCGAGGTCGTTGGAGCCCTGGTACCGATCGTTGTCGCTGCCGCCGGTGTTGGCGACAAAGATATTCGCATCGAAGGCAATGCCGTGCATACCGGTGCCGTTGCGGCTGGCCCCGAGCACACCGGACATTTCCGTACCGTGACCATCGTTGAAGGCAGGGTCGTATTCCCCGGGAATACTGAAATGCTCACCCTGCTTGAACTCGCCGCTGGGCACTTCAAGACGGTAGCGCGGATGGGTGGCGTAGTACTCGCCGGTGGAGGTCACCGCCTGCACGCGGTCCTGGCCCTGGGCGTTCTTGCCCTGAAACTCGAAGTGCCTGGTAAGGATGCCCGAGTCGAGCACGCCGACATTCACCCCCTTTCCGGTGATGCCCAGGGCATAGGCGTAGTACGCGTTGGTGCGGTCCAGTCCAGAGTTGACCTGGGCTTCCGGGGTCTTCCAGGTTTGCGCGTTGGCGCTCCAGTCACGGGTTGCGCCGGCCCAGGATTGCCCGGCGTTCAGTTGCCCATTGAGATTGCTGCTCACGCCCGGCTCTACGTAGGTATAGGGCTTGGCGGCCGGCAGGTTGGCGATGATCGCCTTGGAGAGATCGAGAATATTGCTGGTGTAGCGACCATTGTTGCTGAACAGCCGGCTGCGGTAGTAATCCAGGCGCGAGGTGTAGTCCAGCGGTCGCCGGGTATCGCCGAGCATGGCGCCGATGGTGAGGTTTTCAGGTTGCAGTTCGTAGTTCTGCTTGAGGGCCGAGTCGAACTTGCCGGACTGGGCAGCGAAGTCCTTGGCCGCCAGGTCGACGATATCTGCGTAGGCGAACCGCAGGTTCTTGTACACGTCAGTGCCGGGGCCGAAGGAGGCGACGGCTTTGCGAAACGCCGATTCCAGCACCTGGGAGGTGTAGGGATTGTCTTCGGCCCAGGCCATGGAACCCAGGCCCAGCCAGAGGGCCAGGCCGAGCGCAATGGGTGTCAGGGGTATCTGCTTGAAACGAGTGGCGTGCTTGTGTTGCGACACAGTGAAGCCATTACCTGCTACGTCCATTTTCCTTTCCCTTTGGATATGTGCGTCGTCAATGAGCGATGTATCGGGCTTTTGTAATAGGCAGGGTCACGGTGAAAACCCTGGATAGGTCTTCAAAACGTACGTCGAATCAAGGAAGCGGCGTTCCGACGGGGTCGTGGAGTGTTCTTATTGTTTTTACCGCGAGAAAAAATGTAACAAAATAATTACAAAAACCACAAGCACCCAGGGCGCGTTATCGCAGGCAAATGTCGCCCACAACAAAAACCCCGGATTTCGTGAAAAATCCGGGGTGGTTCGTGGCATTTAGCCACTTATTGCTTACAGGTGGGATTCGGCGTATTCAGCCAGGATCGAACGAGGCACCCCTTGCAGCGCGATATGCACGCCGTTGGGGAAGTCTTTGAAACGTTCCGTCAGGTAGGTAAGCCCGGAGCTGGTCGCGGACAGGTAAGGGGTGTCGATCTGTGCCAGGTTGCCCAGGCACACCACTTTGGAACCGGCGCCGGCACGGGTGATGATGGTTTTCATCTGGTGCGGGGTAAGGTTCTGGCATTCATCGATCAGGATCAGGCTCTGCTGGAAGCTGCGCCCGCGTATGTAGTTGAGGGATTTGAACTGCAACGGCACTTTGCTGAGGATGTAGTCGACGCTGCCATGGGTGTTTTCGTCATCCATGTGCAAGGCTTCGAGGTTGTCGGTGATCGCTCCCAGCCACGGTTCCATTTTTTCCGCCTCGGTGCCGGGCAGGAAGCCGATTTCCTGGTCCAGGCCCTGCACGCTGCGGGTGGCGATGATACGGCGATAGCGCTTGGTCACCATAGTTTGCTCGATGGCGGCAGCCAGGGCGAGGATGGTTTTCCCCGAACCTGCGGCACCGGTCAGGTTGACCAGGTGGATGTCCGGGTCGAGCAGCGCGTACAGCGCCAGGCTCTGGTAGATATCACGCGGTTTCAGGCCCCAGGCTTCCTGGTGCAACAGGGGTTCCTGATGCAGGTCGAGGATCAGCAGCTTGTCGACCTGGATCTCTTTGATCCAGCCCACGAAGCCCTGTTCGTCGACGATGAATTCATTGATGTGCACAGCCGGCAGGTTGTCGATCAGCTGCACCTGGTGCCAGGTGCGGCCGTGGTCCTGGCGGGTCTCGACCTTGCTGACACGGTCCCAGAACGAGCCGGTCATCATGTGATAACCACGGGAGAGCATCGACACGTCGTCGACCAGTTGGTCGGTGCTGTAGTCCTCGGCAGCGATCCCACACGCTCGTGCCTTGAGGCGCATATTGATGTCTTTGGTCACCAGCACCACGCGCAGGTCCTTGTCGCGGGCGTGCAGGTCGATCAATTGGTTGATGATCTTGTTGTCGTTGAGGTTTTCCGGCAGCAGGCTGTTGGGCTCGCTGCGCTTGCTCATCAGGATCGACAGCAAGCCCTTGGGCCCGCTCTTGCCACGCTGGATCGGCACGCCGACCTCAACATCCTCGGGCGAGGCTTCGCCCAACGTCTTGTCGATCAGGCGGATGGCCTGGCGGCATTCGGCGGCAACGCTGTGGTGGCCGCTTTTGAGTTTGTCGAGCTCCTCAAGCACGATCATCGGAATGGCGACGTGGTGTTCTTCGAAGTTAAGCAGTGCGTTTGGATCGTGGATCAATACGTTGGTATCAAGCACATAAAGGATTGGCTGGTCGGAAGAAGGGGTGCGTCCATGATCATCCATACTCGGTCACCTTTGTGGGAGCCAGTCGACGCAATACCTGGGCGGTGCTGCGCCTCGATTCGACCACCGACCACACCTGAGTGACGTCAAGTGCAGTGCCCACATGAGGAGTCTTGGAAGACGCCACCTGTGTTGCAGGGTTCGGCGGTCTGACTTCGTAATACCGCAAAACCCATGACAGGAAAAAGCACTTTGACGCTTTTTTGAAGTTTATTTTTCAGGATGACGAATAGCACTAGCCGAGTGCCAGCTGCCCCGTTAAAGTCGGAAGTCCGCCTGCATCGAAATGTCGCAGCAAATCACCCCGAAAATCCCTCATCCCTAACAGGGCCGGGCATTCTCAACGAAACGCCTCGCGGCACTCCTGCCAACCCAAGCCACTCTGCGCCGTTGCCTGCAACAGCATCGGTATTGCCACCCGCGCCTTGTCCTGGGTGTCGTGAAAGGCAATCACGCCTTTGCGCCATAGCAGCATCAGCGTCAGCACCCGCTGCGCCGACTCATCGGCCTTGAGCTTGCCCGGCTCGTCCTGGGAATCAATATCCCACAACGCCACCTGCAAGCCCTGCTGCTGGAAGAAACCCTGGCTGTCCGCGCGGCGCTGCCCATAGGGTGGGCGGAACAGCGGCAGATAGTTTTCCGGCATCAGGTTCTGCACCAGCGCGGCACTGCGGGTGATGGAGCTTTGCCAGTCGACCCAATGGCTGTGGGAACGGTACTCCCACCCCTGGATACCTACGCACTGCCCCTGGTACAGCGCCTGCACATCGGCGGCAGAACTACGCTCTACCCGGGTTTGCAAGCTGCTGCCAAGGGTAAAGAAGGTGGCGTTCATCTTCTGCTTGCGCAGGTAGTCGGTGAGCCAGTCGGTATTGCCGCCAACCGGTGCCGGGCCGCCATCGAAGGTCAGCAGGAACATGCGGTCATTGAGCTCGTCGCCATTGCGCTCATGGTCGCCAAAGCGTGCCACTTCACTGCTGATCTGCGGAAACAGCGCGGCCTTGCGCAGCAGTTCGTCGAGATAGCGCTCGTGGAAGTGCCGGCTGGGGGCGGCCCAGCCTATATAGAAGGAGTTGTCACTGACCTCGAATTTGCCGGCCTGCTCGCGCAGGTCGTCCATGCTTTCCACCAGGTAGCAGAACGAAGCATCTTCTTCGCAGCTCTTTTGGGCGAAGCTGTAGTTCTCCAACAGCCGTTGCCAGAGCTGGCGACGCAGGTCGTCGATGGCCGCTAGATTGATGATCTTCAACCCCAACCGCTGCTTTAGCGCGGCGTCGTCCAGGGCTTCGCTGGCGAGCAGGCCGTGGGCGAACATCAGAATTTCCGCACGCGAAGCCACATCGAACAGCGCCGGGCTGCTGAGTTTTTCCGGCCAGGTACCACGGTCGAGGCTGGCTACGTCAACCGGCGCGGCTTGGGCGGTGACGCACAGCAAACAAGCCGACAATAAAAGCGCTAATCGCACACGGGGTCTTCCTTTCCAGAGTTACCGCCCATCATAGCGGACTGGTTCACCCTTATTGTGTAGGAGCGAGCTTGCTCGCGAAAGTCGTCAACGATCACGCTGGCAGACTGAATAAACACGGTGCCTGGAAGATTTTCGCGAGCAAGCTCGCTCCTACACAAAACAGGGCCTATCAGCTTGATAGGTGGAGTCGAACGCTTCAACCCCCTAGAATCACGCCACGATTCCAGGAGCCAACTTCATGCTGATGGTGATTTCCCCCGCCAAAACCCTCGACTTCGAGTCCAAGCCGGTCACTGCGCGCTTCACCCAGCCGCAATACCTGGACCACTCCCAGGAACTGATCGAACAACTGCGCAAGCTGAGCCCGGCGCAAATCAGCGAGTTGATGCACGTCTCCGACAAGATCGGTGGCCTCAACGCCGCCCGCTTCGGCAGCTGGACGCCCGCCTTCACCCCGGCCAATGCCAAGCAGGCGCTGCTGGCATTCAAGGGCGATGTGTACACCGGCCTGAACGCCGAGACCTTCAGCGATGCCGATTTCAGCTACGCCCAGGATCACCTGCGCATGCTCTCGGGCCTCTACGGCCTGCTGCGCCCCCTGGACCTGATGATGCCCTACCGCCTGGAGATGGGCACCAAGCTGGCCAACGCCCGCGGCAAGGACCTTTACGCGTTCTGGGGCACACGCATCAGCGAATGGCTGAACGAAGCATTGGCCGCACAGGGCGATGACGTGCTGCTCAACCTGGCCTCCAACGAGTACTTCTCGGCGGTCAAGCGCCCGGCCCTGAATGCGCGGGTCATCAACACCGAGTTCAAGGACCTGAAGAACGGCCAGTACAAGATCATCAGCTTCTACGCGAAGAAGGCCCGGGGCATGATGAGCCGCTTTGTGATCGAAGAGCGCATCAACGACCCGGCCAAGCTCAAGCAGTTCGATGTACAGGGCTATCGCTTCAATGCGGAGCAGTCCAAGCCGGATAACCTGGTGTTCTTGCGCGATCACGCACCGGAATAAGGCTGCACAGACACTGCGAATCAAATGTGGGAGGGGGCTTGCTCCCGATTGCGGTATTTCAGTCAACACTTCAGTGACTGACGCACCGCTATCGGGAGCAAGCCCCCTCCCACATTTTGTTTGTATTCCAAACCATAAATCGTCATTTATTTGGCGCCAGAAAAACATCCAGATACAACCCTAACGATTTCTTCACTCGACACTCGTCGGTTTTTTTCGTAGTGGCACCACTTTTTTTAATCAGTAGTGGCATAAAACTATCCCCGCGCACCAACTCCCCACAACTACTGGCCTAAATAGCAAGTGCTATCACTATAGTACCAGTGCCATCTTTTCTAATATTTCAAGAAATTTCCGGAAACAGGATGAGCGGCCAGGAACTTCATCCTGAAGCGCCGCTCATACCACCGGTAACGAAATTCTCTGTTTACGTAAGAGATGACTTACACAGCGACCAATGGAAGTAGTCAAGTTGTCATAAAACACTTTGACTCTATGGTCATAACATCAACTGTTTGAGTTGAGGGTAGCGATAAGCACTTATTGCCAACCCCTGAAGGCCAAGGCAGCGCTGACCTAAATGAGCCAGTGGTGAAGACCCAAGGCATTGATATCAAAAGGCTTATGGCCTGTATCAAAGCCCTGCGGCACTGGCGCCGGAGCCCTCCGCCAAGGAAGCCCGGCTGCATTTCAGGGCAAGCCCCAATAAAAAGGCCAAGTTGCGCACAACTTGAGTGCAATAGTTAGTCACTCACTATTCAACATGCCTGCACGCGGTGAGTCGGCGTCTATTCGCCTAACTTTCGCGGCATCAGTGACGCTTGCAAACATGAACTCCGGCCATTTAATGGCATGAATTAAACAAAGAGGTAATTGCGATGCGCATCAGCATATTTGGTTTGGGTTACGTTGGCGCAGTGTGTGCCGGTTGCCTGTCTGCCCGTGGCCATGAAGTGGTCGGCGTAGACATCTCCAAGGAAAAGATCGACCTGATCAATGCGGGTAAATCCCCCATCGTTGAACCAGGTCTGGGCGAACTGTTGAGCCAAGGCATCGCAACCGGTCGACTGCGCGGTACCACCAACTTCGCCGAAGCCATCCGCGACACCGACCTGTCGATGATCTGCGTGGGTACGCCGAGCAAGAAAAACGGCGACCTGGAACTGAACTACATCGAGTCGGTATGCCGCGAAATCGGTTTTGTACTGCGTGACAAGACCACCCGCCACACCATCGTGGTGCGCAGCACCGTATTGCCAGGCACCGTGGCCAACGTGGTGATCCCGATTCTCGAAGACTGCTCCGGCAAGAAAGCCGGCGTCGACTTCGGCGTTGCGGTCAACCCGGAATTCCTGCGTGAATCCACCGCTATCGCTGACTACGACCTGCCACCGATGACCGTCATCGGCGAGTTCGACAAAGCCTCCGGCGATGTCCTGCAGTCGCTGTACGAAGAACTCGACGCCCCGATCATCCGCAAGGACATCGCCGTTGCCGAGATGATCAAGTACACCTGCAACGTGTGGCATGCCACCAAGGTCACCTTCGCCAACGAGATCGGCAACATCGCCAAGGCCGTCGGCGTCGATGGTCGCGAAGTGATGGAAGTGGTGTGCCAGGACAAGACCCTCAACCTGTCCCAGTACTACATGCGTCCAGGCTTCGCCTTCGGCGGTTCGTGCCTGCCAAAAGACGTGCGTGCCCTGACCTACCGCGCCGGTTCCCTGGACGTGGAAGCGCCGTTGCTCAACTCGCTGATGCGCAGCAACGAGTCCCAGGTACAGAACGCCTTCGACATCGTTTCCAGCCACGACAAACGCAAAGTCGCGCTGCTGGGCCTGAGCTTCAAGGCCGGTACCGACGACCTGCGTGAAAGCCCACTGGTGGAACTGGCGGAAATGCTGATCGGCAAGGGCTACGACCTGAGCATCTACGACAGCAACGTCGAGTACGCCCGTGTGCACGGTGCGAACAAGGACTACATCGAAGGCAAGATCCCCCACGTGTCGTCCCTGCTCAACTCGAACTTCGACGACGTGATCAACAACTCCGACGTGATCATCCTGGGCAACCGCGATGAGAAGTTCCGTGCCCTGGCGCAGAACGCCCCGCATGGCAAGCAAGTGGTCGACCTGGTGGGCTTCATGTCCAAGGCCACCAGCGTGAGCGGCCGTACCGAAGGTATTTGCTGGTAACAGCAACGGCAAGTTTCAGGCTGCAAGTGTCTTTATCCCCAGCGCTTGCAGCCTGAAGCCTCCTCCCCCTGCGGATGACGCTTATGTCCAAGTTAAAACATGTATTTCTGCAAGCGGCCGGCTGGTTGTTCTTCCTCAGCCTGCTGATGGGTCTCGCCCTGCTGTTGCCGGCGAGCACCTTCGACTCGCAATCGAAGAATTTTATTTTCCTGATTGGTGCCGTGGGTATCTGGCGCTACTCCATGGGCGCGACGCATTTCTTTCGCGGCATGCTGTTCCTGTACGTGGTCTACCCGCACCTGCGCCGCAAAGTGCGCAAGCTGGGCAAGGCCGCCGACCCGTCCCATGTGTTCCTGATGGTCACCAGTTTTCGCATCGACGCGCTGACCACCGCCCAGGTCTACAGCTCGGTGATCCGTGAAGCCATCGAATGCGGCTTCCCTACTACCGTGGTCTGCTCGCTGGTGGAAATGTCCGATGAGCTGCTGGTCAAGAGCCTCTGGGAAAAAATGAACCCGCCGGCCCACGTCAAGCTCGACTTCGTGCGCATCGCCGGTACCGGCAAGCGTGACGGCCTGGCCTTCGGCTTCCGCGCCATCTCCCGCCATCTGCCGGATGAGCGCGCCGTGGTAGCCGTAATCGATGGCGACACCGTGCTCGCTGAAGGCGTGGTGCGCAAGACCGTGCCTTGGTTCCAGTTGTTCGGCAATGTCGGCGGCCTGACCACCAACGAATTCTGCGAAGTGCGCGGCGGCTACATCATGAGCGAGTGGCACAAGCTGCGCTTCGCTCAGCGCCACATCAACATGTGCTCCATGGCCCTGTCCAAGCGCGTGCTGACCATGACCGGGCGCATGTCGGTATTCCGTGCCAGCGTGGTCACTGACCCGGGCTTTATCGCCGACGTGGAAAGCGACTCGCTGCAACACTGGCGCCTGGGGCGCTTCAAGTTCCTGACCGGCGATGACAAGTCCAGCTGGTTCAGCCTGATGCGCCTGGGCTACGACACCTTCTACGTGCCGGACGCCGCGATCAACACCGTGGAACACCCGCCGGAAAAGAGCTTTATCAAGGCCAGCCGCAAGCTGATGTTCCGCTGGTACGGCAACAACCTGCGCCAGAATTCCCGTGCCCTCGGCCTGGGTGTACGTCGCCTCGGCCTGTTCACCAGCGTAGTGCTGTTCGACCAGCGCGTGTCGATGTGGACGTCGCTGCTCGGCCTGACCGTGGCGATGATCGCCACCTTCAAGTACGGCGGCGCGTTCATCCTGGTCTACCTGCTGTGGATCGGCCTTACCCGCCTGATCCTGACCCTGCTGCTGTCGTGCTCGGGCCACAAGATCGGCCCGGCTTACCCGATGATTCTCTATTACAACCAGATCATGGGCGCGTTGGTGAAGATCTACGTGTTCTTCCGCCTTGATCAACAGTCCTGGACCCGCCAGGACACCAAACTGACCCGCGATTTGGCCAGCTTTCAACGTTGGTTCAACACCTGGTCGTCTCGGACCATGACCTTCTCCGCCGGCAGCATCTTCGTTGCCGTGTTGCTGATGATGGTCTGACCCTGCCAAGCCTGAATTAACTAGGAACTAGAACATTATGAACAGCCAAGTAAACGCCAACGTTGTCCACGAATCCGAAGCCCAGCGCCAGCACGCCCGGGTCAAAATCCCGGCCAAGCTGCGCTTCTTCAACAGCGACCGCACGCCGACTGAAGCGCGGGTCATCGACCTGTCCGCCGGCGGCCTGGCCTTTACCGCAACCCAGCCGCTCACCGTCGGCCAGGTGCACAAGGGTCGCCTGCAATTCGTCATCGATAACCTCGGCCTGGCCATGGATGTGGAGCTGCAGATTCGCTCCTACGACCGCCAGACCGGCCGCACCGGCTGCCAGTTCCAGAACCTCGACGCGCAGGATATTTCCACCCTGCGCCACCTGATCACCTCGCACCTGTCCGGCGACATCGTGACCATGGGCGACGTGCTGGCGACCCTGCAACGCGACAACTTCACCAAGGCACGCAAGGTCAAGGACGGCGGCAGCGGCATGACCGCATTCGGTCGCCTGCGCGCCGTGACGTTCAGCCTGGCGATTTTCCTGGTCGGCCTGGCCGCGTTCGGGTTTGTCTTCAAGTCCCTCTACGGCATGTACTTCGTCAGCCACGCCCAGGCCGGCCTCGTCAGCGTGCCGGGCATGAACGTGACCATGCCGCGTGACGGCACCGTGCAGAGCCTGCTCAAAGGCGATTCGGTTGCGGCCAAAGGCGCGCCACTGGCAACTTTCAGCACCAGCATGCTCGACGTCCTCAAGGGCCACCTGGACGAAGACCAACTGCAGCCGGCCAAGGTCGAAGAGCTGTTCGGCAAGCAAATGACCGGCACCCTGACCTCGCCATGCGATTGCGTGGTGGCCCAGCAACTGGTCGCCGACGGCCAGTACGCCAGCAAGGGTGATGTGATCTTCCAACTGGTGCCACGCGGCAGCCAGGCCAATGTGGAAGCACGCTTCACCTACCGCCAGTTCGGTGATGTGCGCCCAGGTACGCCGGTGAGCTTCCAGGTGGCCGACGAAGAACAGGTTCGCACCGGCACCATCGTCAGCAGCACCAGCCTGAACAGCGCCGACTTGTCCTCTGACATCCGCGTGCAGATCAAGCCGGATGCACCATTGGACAGCACCTACGCCGGCCGCCCGGTGGAAGTCACCAGCGACCGTGGCCCGTCCCTGAACTGGCTGATCGATAAAGCCATGGCTCACGGTCTGTAAGCGAGGACATGCCTGTGAACCCTATTTCAAGAACAACACAATCCCTGTGGGAGCGGGCTTGCTGTGGCGAGGGAGCTTGCTCCCGCTCGACAGCGCAGCTGGAGCCGGCTTTTTCGGGAGCGCTACGCACTGGAGCGCCAGCCCTGCCCAGCGGGAGCAAGCTCCCTCGCCACAAAAGCCTATCCCACATGACTTCGGTGGCGTTGCTGGCTGTTGCGGTGAGCCTGGCCGGCTGTGCCGGTTTGCCAGATCAGCGTTTAGCCAACGAAGCATTGAAACGCGGCGATACTGTCACCGCCCAGCAGAATTACCAGCAACTGGCAGACCTGGGCTACAGCGAGGCTCAGGTAGGACTGGCCGATATCCAGGTAGGCACCCGCGATCCGGCGCAGATCAAACAGGCCGAAGCCACTTACCGTGCGGCGGCGGACACTTCGCCTCGCGCCCAGGCACGCCTCGGCCGCCTGCTGGTGGCCAAGCCCGGCGCCACCGAAGCTGAACACCATGAAGCCGAGAGCCTGCTGAAAAAAGCCTTTGCCAATGGCGAAGGCAACACCCTGATCCCGCTGGCGATGCTGTACCTGCAATATCCCCACAGCTTCCCCAACGTGAATGCCCAGCAGCAGATCAGCAAGTGGCAAGCGGCCGGTTACCCGGAAGCCGGCCTGGCCCAGGTGTTGCTGTATCGCACCCAGGACACTTACGACCAGCACCTGGATGATGTGGAGCGCATTTGCAAGGCCGCGTTGAATACCACCGATATCTGTTATGTCGAGTTGGCCACGGTCTACCAGAAAAAAGCCCAGCCGGAACAACAGGCCGAACTGCTCAAGCAAATGGAAGCCGGCTACAGCCGAGGCAGCGTCACCGCCCAGCGCGTCGACAGCGTCGCCCGCGTACTCGGTGATGCCAGCCTCGGCACGCCGGACGAAAAAACCGCCCAGGCTTTGCTTGAAAAAATCGCCCCTGCCTACCCGGCCTCCTGGGTCAGCCTGGCGCAACTGCTCTACGACTTCCCCGAAATGGGCGACGTCGACCAGATGATGAAGTACCTCGACAACGGCCGCGCCGCCGACCAGCCGCGCGCCGAATTGCTGCTGGGCAAGCTCTACTACGAAGGCAAGTGGGTGCCGGCCGACGCCAAGGCCGCCGAAGCCCACTTCGAAAAAGCCGTGGGCCGTGAAGTGGCCGCCGATTACTACCTCGGCCAGATCTACCGCCGTGGCTACCTGGGAAAAGTCTACCCGCAAAAGGCCCTGGACCACCTGCTGACCGCTGCGCGCAACGGCCAGAACAGCGCCGACTTTGCCATCGCCCAACTGTTTTCCCAAGGCAAGGGCACCAAGCCCGACCCATTGAACGCCTATGTCTTCAGCCAACTGGCCAAGGCCCAGGACACGCCTGAGGCCAATGACCTGGCCACCCAGCTCGAAGCGCCGCTGACGCCTGAGCAACGCGCCGAAGGCCAACGCCTGGTGCAACAGGAACTGGCCGCCCGCGGCACCCTGGCCCAAAGCACGCTGCAACTGCACGCCCTGCAAGAAGAAGACGGCGAGGAATCCCTATGAAGCTCAACCCATTCGTCAAGGCCGGCATCGGCCTGACCTTCGCCCTGCTGTGGTCGTGCCCGACCCTGGCCGCGCTGACCGAAGCCAAGAACTTCGGCCTGGAAGTCAAAGCCACTGCACAGTCCGAAGACGACCGCGACCTCGGCACCCAGAAAGGCGGCGACGTCAACGGCATCGGCCTCGACCTGCGCCCCTGGATCTACGGCGAAAGCGGCGCGTGGAGTGCCTACGCCATGGGCCAGGCGGTGGTATCCAGCGACATCATCGAGACCGACACCCTGCAACAGTCGGCCGATGACACCACCGAACAGTCGAGCAACGACGACCGCAAGGCCAAGAAAAACTACCTGGCCCTGCGCGAGTTCTGGGTCGGCTACAGCGGCTTCACGCCCTACCCCGGAGAGATCCTCAAGTTCGGTCGCCAGCGCCTGCGCAATGACGACGGCCAATGGCGCGACACCAACATCGAAGCGCTGAACTGGACCTTCGACACCACCTTGCTCAAGGCTAATGTCGGCGCCGCCGAACGTTTCAGCGAGTACCGCACCGACCTCAAGGAACTGTCGCCAGTCGACAAGGACCGCCAGCACTTCTACGCCGACGCCGCCTACCAGTGGACGCCGGGACAGTGGATCGGCCTGCGCGGTCACCATACCCATGACGACGGCAAGCTCGACTACGCCGAACCGGGCGTGGCCACAGACCCGTTGGACAAGCGCGAGAACGGCGACCTGACCTGGCTCGGTATCGAAGCCAACAGCGACGCCTACAACTGGCGCAATACCAACACCGTCAACTACTGGGCCAGCATCACCGGCATGCGCGGCGACCGCGACACGGTCAACGCCTTGAACGCCGACGGCACCCGCCCGACCAATGCCAAGCGCAGCGATAACGTGAGCGGCTGGGTCACCGACCTCGGCGTGCGCCTGCGTCTGGACCCGCAATGGCAAGTGGGCGCGGCCTACTCCCGCGCCAGCGCCGAGTACGAGCAGAACGGCCTGCAAAGCAACCGTTCGAACTGGACCGGCACCCAATCCCGCGTACACCGCTTCGGCGAAGCGTATCGCGGCGAGATGAACAACATGCAGTCCATGAGCCTGTTCGGTTCGTGGCAGTTGCGCGAGGACTACGACGCCAGCCTGGTGTACCACAAGTTCTGGCGCGTGGACGGCAACAAGCCGGTGGGCAGCAACGGTATCGATGCAGTGCAGAACAACACCGATGACGTTACCGGCGCGATCCTCTCCAGCACTTCCCTGCCCTTGGAAGACGGTAAGAAAGACCTCGGCCAGGAGATGGACCTGGTGGTCACCAAGTACTTCAAGAAAGGCTTGTTGCCCGCCGCGCTGAGCCAGTCGATCGACGAGCCGTCGGCCCTGGTGCGCTTGCGTGCCGGTGTGTTCAAGCCGGGCGACGCCTATGGCAGCCAGGTCGACTCCTACATGCACCGCGCGTTTGTCGACGTGGTCTGGAAATTCTGATGGGAGCCTGCGCCATGAATGCTCAAAGCCTACTCGTCGCGGCAATGCTGTTGGCCAGCGCCACAGCGTTCGCCGATACGACGGCCAAGGCGCCGATCATCGCCAAGGAACTGCAACAGGCCAAGACCTACACCATTTCCAGCCCGCCCACCGCGCCGCTGGAAATGGCCAAGCCTGCCCTGCCGGACCTGTCGGGCTACACCGCCGCAGCCATGGAAAAGAAGATCGTCAAGACCAAGCCGGGCAAGATCAGCGTGCGCCGCATGATGCAGGAAGACGCGCTCAAGGATTTTATCGGCGGCGATAACAAGATGGCCGAATGGGTAGTGCGCCAGCACGGCATTCCCCAGGCGATCTTTGTCGACGATGGCTACATGAACCTCAAGGACCTGCTGGGCAAGGTGCCCAAGCAGTACTTCAGCGAAACGTCGCCGGGTGTGTTTTTGGCCAAGCTGCCGATCGTGGTGGGGCGCAAGGGCATCCTCGATATCGACAAAAATACCCAGGAATTGCGCCTGTCCCAGCAAGCCGGCGCGTTTTTGATCAACGACGGCCAGCTGTTTGTGCGCGATACCAAGGTCACCGGCTGGGATGAAAAAGCCAACGGCCCGGCGCTGTTCAAGTCGGCCAAGGAATTCCGCCCGTTCCTGCTGGCCTGGGGCGGCACCGAGACCTATATCTCCAAGACCAAGATGGCCAGCTTCGGCTACGCCAACAGTAAGTCCTACGGGGTGAGTATTTCCCAGTACACGCCGAACATGGCCAAGGTGCTCAAGCGTCCCGAGCCAACCGGCTGGATTATCGACTCCGAGTTCTCGGACATGTGGTACGGCTTCTACTGCTACGAGACAACGGGCTTTGTGATCAAGGGCAATACCTACAAAGACAACATCGTCTACGGCATTGACCCCCACGACCGTTCCCACGGCCTGATCATCGCCGACAACACGGTGTACGGCACCAAGAAGAAGCACGGCATCATCATTTCCCGGGAAGTGAACGACAGCTTCATCTTCAACAACCGCAGCTACGACAACAAACTTTCGGGCCTGGTGATCGACCGTAACAGCGTGAACAACCTGATCGCCGACAACGAGATCTACCGCAACCACACCGACGGCATCACGCTCTATGAGAGTGGCGACAACCTGTTGTGGGGCAACAAGGTCATCGCCAATCGTCGCCACGGCATTCGTGTGCGTAACAGCGTGAACATCAAGCTCTACGAAAACACCTCGATGGCCAACGGTCTGACGGGGCTCTACGGCCACATCAAGGACTTGACCGACACCGACCGCGACATTGCCCTCGACCCATTCGACGCCAAGGTCTCGCTGATCGTGGTTGGCGGTGAACTGGCGGGCAACGGCAGCGGGCCGCTGTCCATCGATTCGCCGTTGAGTGTCGAGCTGTACCGCGTGTCGATGCTGGCGCCGACCAAATCCAGTGGCATCAGCTTCAACGGCATTCTTGGCGAGCGCCAGGAAGAAATTCTCGACTTGCTGGTGCGCCAGCAGAAAGCCGTGCTGATCGACCCCGTCGAACGCCAGACCGAACTGCAGGACTGAGGATGACCCTTATGCACCCACACATGATCAAACTGCTGAGCCTCTCGGGTCTGACCCTCGGCCTGCTTGCGGCCAGCCAGGGCGTGCGCGCCGACGAGGCCAAGGCGCCGACCTTCACCGCCGAGCCATGCTGCAGCCTGTGCCCGGCCGCCCATGACGCGAAGAACTACACCACGCGCTACCAGCAGAACTTCACAACCCTGGTCCAAGCCCAGGGCGACTGGCTGTTCCGTACCCAGGAAGACCTGCGCACCGAATTCGACACCACACCGGCCGGCTACAAACGCATGCAGCAGTTGCACGATGCGTTCAAGGCCAAGGGCGTGGAGCTGGTGGTGGTTTACCAGCCGACCCGTGGCCTGGTGAACCGCAACAAGCTCAACCCTGAAGAAAAAGCCAAATTCAACTTCGACAAGGCCCTGACCAACTACAAGACCATGCTTGGCCGTTTCGCCAAGATGGGTTACGTGGTACCGGACCTGTCGCCTCTGACCAACGAGCAATTACCGGACGAATTGCCGGCCCACGATTTTTACTTCCGCGGCGACCAGCACTGGACCCCGTACGGCGCCCAGCGCACGGCGAAAATCGTCGCGGCCAAGGTCAAGCAGATGCCCGAGTACGCCGAGATTCCCAAGCGCGAATTCGAGACCAAGCGCTCGGGCCGCATGGGCAAGACCGGCACCCTGCACAACATGGCCGGGCAACTGTGCGGCACCAGCTATGCGATCCAGTACATGGACCAGTTCACCACCGAGCCCAAGGGCGAAGCCGGTGACGGCGACCTGTTCAGCGATTCGGGCAACCCGCAGATCACCCTGGTGGGCACCAGCCACAGCGGCAAGAACTATAACTTCGCCGGCTTCCTCCAGGAGGAAATCGGTGCCGACATCCTCAACGTCGCCTTCCCCGGCGGTGGCCTGGAAGGGTCGATGATCCAGTACCTGGGCAGCGACGAATTCCAGAAGACTCCGCCGAAGATCCTGATCTGGGAATTCTCGCCGCTGTACCGCCTCGACCAGGAAACCATCTATCGCCAGATGATGGCGCTGCTGGACAACGGGTGCGAAGGCAAGACTGCGCAGATGTCCGCCAGCACCACCCTCAAGCCCGGCAAGAACGAGCTGATGGTCAACAGTGCCAACAAAGACCTGCGCAACGCCAACCATCAGGTCGATATCCGCTTCGCCGATCCGTCGGTGAAAACCTTGCAAGCCACCCTCTGGTACATGAACGGTCGCCACGAAGACATCAAGATCGAGAAACCCGAGACATCCGATACAGACGGGCGTTTCGCCTTTGAACTGCGCACCGATGAAGACTGGGCCTCGCAGAACTTGCTGGCCGTGGAAGTGCAGGGCCCGGAACAGGGTGCTGCCGCGCAGAAGGTCGAAGCGAAAATTTGCACACGCAACGTATTCCCAGCCGGCGGTCAACAAACCGCTTCAACCGGGCAATGAGGTTACTTATGCAAAAGTTATTGATTCCATCGTTGCTGGGCCTGGCGATCTTCGCCGGGGCCGCTAACGCCGCTGCGCCACTGCGTCCGCCCCAGGGCTATTTCGCACCGATCGAAGCGTTCAAGACCGGCGATTTCAAGGAAAACTGCGACACCATGCCGACGCCCTACACCGGGCCGTTGCAGTTTCGCAGCAAGTACGAAGGTTCGGACAAGGCGCGCTCCACGCTGAATGTGCAATCCGAAAAGGCCTTTCGCGACAGCACCGCCGACATCACCAAACTGGAGAAAGACACCAGCAAACGCGTGATGCAGTTCATGCGTGACGGCCGCCCCCAGCAGCTCGAATGCACGCTGAACTGGCTGGTGTCGTGGGCCAAGGCCGACGCGCTGATGTCCAAGGACTTCAACCACACCGGCAAGTCCATGCGCAAATGGGCACTGGGCAGCATGGCTTCGGCCTACGTACGCCTGAAGTTCTCCGAATCGCAACCGCTGGCCAAGCACCCGCAGGAAGCCCAGCAGATCGAAGCCTGGTTCAACAAACTGGCCGACCAGGTGGTGAGCGACTGGGACAACCTGCCGCTGGAAAAAACCAACAACCACTCCTACTGGGCCGCCTGGTCGGTGATGGCAACTTCCATCGCCACCAACCGCCGCGACCTGTTTGATTGGGCGGTGAAGGAATACAAGGTCGGCGTGAACCAGGTCGACGACCAGGGCTTCCTGCCCAACGAATTGAAGCGTCAGCAACGGGCTTTGTCGTATCACAACTACGCCCTGCCACCGCTGTCGATGATCGCCAGCTTTGCCCTGGTCAATGGCGTGGACCTGCGCCAGGAAAACAACGGCGCGCTCAAGCGTCTGGGCGACAAGGTGCTGGCCGGGGTGAAAGACCCGGACATCTTCGAGCAGAAGAACGGCAAGGAGCAGGACATGAAGGACCTCAAGCAAGACATGAAATTTGCCTGGCTTGAGCCCTTCTGCACGCTCTACACCTGCGCGCCGGATGTGATCGAGCGCAAGCATGAGATGCAGCCGTTCAAGACGTTCCGCCTGGGTGGCGACCTGACCAAGGTCTATGACCCGGCGCATGAAAAAGGCAACAAAGGTTCCTGAGTGAACTCGGTAAAAAATGTGGGAGGGGGCTTGCTCCCGATGGCGGTGTAACAGTCGCCGTCTGTGTTCAATGAAACACTGCTATCGGGAGCAAGCCCCCTCCCACATTTGAAGCCGGTTTCGTCAGTAGAAATGCAATACAGCCTCCCCCGAAATCGTGGGGGGGTTTGGGGGGGCTCTGGCCCTTGACTGTTGGTTAAACATGGAGAGATCGGGATGGTTTTCTCGTCCAATGTGTTCCTGTTTCTGTTCTTGCCGATCTTTCTCGGCTTGTACTACTTGAGCGGGCAACGCTATCGCAATCTGCTGCTGCTGATTGCCAGCTACGTGTTCTACGCCTGGTGGCGAGTGGACTTCCTGGCGCTGTTCGCCGCCGTCACGCTGTGGAACTACTGGATCGGCCTCAAGGTCGGTGCCGCCGGCGTGCGCACCAAGCCGGCGCAGCGCTGGCTGCTGCTCGGCGTGGCCGTCGACCTGTGCATCCTCGGCTACTTCAAGTACGCCAACTTCGGCGTCGACAGCATCAATGTGATGATGAAGTCGGCGGGTCTGGAGCCGTTTATCCTCACCCACGTGCTGTTGCCGATCGGGATCTCGTTCTACATCTTCGAGTCCATCAGCTACATCATCGACGTGTACCGTGGCGATACCCCGGCGACTCGCAACCTGATCGACTTCGCGGCGTTCGTGGCGATCTTCCCGCACTTGATTGCAGGCCCGGTGTTGCGCTTCCGTGACCTGGCCGACCAGTTCAACAACCGCACCCACACCCTCGACAAGTTCTCCGAGGGCTGCACGCGGTTCATGCAGGGTTTCATCAAGAAAGTCTTTATTGCCGACACCCTGGCGGTGGTGGCCGACCATTGTTTCGCCCTGCAAAACCCCACCACCGGCGATGCCTGGCTGGGTGCACTGGCTTACACCGCGCAGCTGTACTTCGACTTCTCCGGCTACAGCGACATGGCCATCGGCCTGGGCTTGATGATGGGTTTCCGCTTCATGGAAAACTTCAAGCAGCCGTACATCAGCCAGTCGATCACCGAGTTCTGGCGGCGCTGGCACATCAGCCTCTCCACCTGGCTGCGTGACTACCTGTACATCACCCTGGGCGGCAACCGCAAAGGCACGCTGACCACCTATCGCAACCTGTTCCTGACCATGCTGCTCGGTGGCCTGTGGCACGGTGCCAACATCACCTACATCGTCTGGGGCGCCTGGCACGGCATGTGGCTGGCGATTGAAAAAGCCATCGGCCTGAACACCGCGCCGCGCAGCTTCAATGTGCTGCGCTGGGCCTTCACCTTCCTGCTGGTGGTGATGGGTTGGGTGATCTTCCGCGCTGAAAACCTGCACGTTGCCGGGCGTATGTACGGTGCGATGTTCAGCTTTGGCGAGTGGTCGCTGTCGGAACTCAACCGCGCCAACCTCACCGGCCTGCAAGTGGCGACCCTGGTGGTGGCCTACGCAACCCTGGCGTTCTTCGGCCTGCGCGACTTCTACACCAATCGCCCTGCCGAGAAGACCAAGCCTGCTGACCCGAGCCTGATCAAGGCGGTGCCTGGCGACAACCCGGGCAGCATCCACGAGCCTGGTTTCAGCGTGGGCCGTGACGCCGCCGTGCAACCGGCCTACTGGACCGCTGACTGGCCACGCTACGCCATGCGCGGCGCGGTGCTGCTGCTGTTCGTGGCGTCGATCCTGAAACTGTCGGCGCAGAGTTTCTCGCCGTTCCTTTACTTCCAATTCTGAGGGAGCCGATCATGACCCGTTCATTACGCGTCCTCTACATCAGCCTGTTCATGGTGCTGTTGCTGGCCCTGGGCGCCTGGTCGCTGCGCAGTTTCCTGGGCTTCAGCACCAATGCTGACGCCACCGTGCTTAACGGGCGCTGGACCAAGGCCGTCGAGACCCACTACGACGACGAGTTCCCGATCAAGCGCATCGGCACCAACCTATGGGCAGCGCTGGACTACAAGCTGTTCAATGAAGGTCGCCCTGGCGTGGTGCTGGGTCGCGATCACTGGCTGTACAGCGACGAGGAATTCAACCCTGCCGTCAACGAGGACCAGAACCTGCAAGGCAACTACGCGCTGGTCGAAGGCGTGCGCCAGAAGCTCAAGGCTCAAGGCATTCAACTGGTGATGGCGATCGTGCCGGCCAAGGTGCGCCTGTATCCGGAACACCTGGGTGAGGTGAAACCGGCGAGCATTCACGCCAACCTGTACCAGGACTTCCACGCCCGGGTCGCCGCCGACAACATCCCGGCCCCGGACCTGCTCGGCCCGCTGCAACAGGCCAAGCTGGGCGGCAAGCAGGTGTTCCTGCGCACCGACACCCACTGGACGCCGGATGGCGCGGAAATCGCCGCCAAGCAACTAGCGAAGACCATTGCCGACAAGACCCCGCTGAGCGGCGAGCCACAGCGCTTTGTCACCGAAGCGGAGAAAACCGAGCCGCACAAAGGCGACCTGCGTTTGTTCCTGCCCCTGGACCCGCTGTTCGAAAACCTGATGCCGCCTAAAGAGCCGCTGGAAAAACGCGTCACGCACCTGGCCGAAACCCAAGGCGACGACGCGCTGTTCAGCGACAGCGAAACCCCGGTGGCCCTGGTGGGCACCAGCTACAGCGCCAACCCCAACTGGAACTTCGTCGGCGCCCTCAAGCAAGCCCTGGGCAGCGACGTGGTCAGCTACGCCGAAGACGGCCACGGCCCGATCCTGCCGATGCTCAGCTATCTGAAAAGCGACGACTTCAAGAACAACCCGCCGCAGGTGCTGATCTGGGAATTCCCCGAACGCTATCTGCCCGTGAATAACGAAATCGGTGATGCCGACCCATCGTGGGTTGCGCAGCTTAAACAAGCTGGTTCGCGCCAACAGAACATGGCAAGCAACACACCTGCTTTTAAAAATCAGAAACCCGAGACGCCCGACCGGGCGCAAAACTGAAAGAGAGGTAACTCACATGACTTTCACTACTACTCCGCGTCGTCTCGCCAAGACCCTGGCCATCGCTGCCGGCTTGAGCTTCGTATCGATGTCCGCCTTCGCCGGTGGTGACGCCGCCCTGTACGGCCCAACCGCACCAAAGGGCTCGAGCTTCGTGCGCATCTACAACGCCAGCAACCAGGAAGTCAGCGCCACCGTCGGCAGCACCAACCTCAGCGACGTGGCGCCATTGGCCAGCAGCGACTTCAGCTTCATGCCGGGCGGTGACTACAGCGCCAAGGTCGGCAGCCAGACCGTGCCGGTCAAACTCGCTGCCGATCACTACTACACCCTGGTCAACAACAGCAGCGGCCAGCCTCAGCTGATCGAAGAGCCGCCGTTCAAGAACAAGCAGAAATCCCTGGTACGCGTGCAGAACCTCAGCGACAAGGCCCTGACCCTGAAAACTGCCGACGGCAAAACCGATGTGGTCAAGTCGGTGGCCGCCAAGGGCCGTGGCGAGCGCGAGATCAACCCGGTGAAGGTAAGCCTGGCGCTGTATGACGGCGACAAGAAGGTCGGCGATGTGAAGCCGGTGGCCCTGGAGCGTGGTGAGGCAGCGGTGCTGTACGTCACCGGTTCCGGTTCGAGCCTGTCGCCAGTCTGGGTCAAACGCCCAGTGTCGACCCGCTAACGATTTCCCGGACTGAACGCAACCCACTGTAGGAGCGAGCCTGCTCGCGAAAATCGCCGACGATGACGCGGGCATTCTGGATGACCGCGTTGCCTGGAAGTGCTTCGCGAGCAAGCTCGCTCCTACAGGGGGCAAGGCTGTCAGTTCGGACCGAGACAAAAACAAGAGTGAAACGACAAACCTTCGTAGCTCTGACCCAAACTGATTCAAGGAGAAACACCCATGATCCCAGTAATCCTTTCCGGTGGTAGCGGCTCACGTCTTTGGCCGCTTTCGCGTAAGCAGTTCCCCAAGCAATTCCTGGCCCTGACCGGCGAGCACACGCTGTTCCAGCAAACCCTGGAGCGCCTGGTGTTCGAAGGTATGGACGCCCCTATCGTGGTCTGCAACAAGGACCACCGCTTCATCGTCAATGAGCAACTGAGCGCACGTAAGCTCGAATGCCAGCGCATCCTGATGGAGCCCTTTGGCCGCAACACCGCACCGGCCGTGGCCCTGACCGCGATGATGCTGGTCAACGAAGGTCGTGACGATCTGATGTTGGTACTGCCCGCCGACCACGTGATCGACGACCAGAAAGCCCTGCAACGTGCCCTGGCCCTGGCCACCGTGGCGGCCGAGCGTGGCGAGATGGTGCTGTTCGGCGTACCGGCGACCCGTCCGGAAACCGGCTACGGCTACATCAAGTCCACCAACGACTCGCTGCTGCCCGAAGGCGTGAGCCGTGTGCAGCAATTCGTGGAAAAACCCGATGAAAAACGTGCCATCGAGTTCGTCAAAAGCGGTGGTTACTTCTGGAACAGCGGCATGTTCCTGTTCCGTGCCAGCCGCTTCCTTGAAGAGCTGAAAAAGCACGATCCGGACATCTATGACACCTGCGTGCTGACCCTGGAGCGCAGCGAGCAGACCCACGACACCGTGACCTTCGACGATGCGACCTTCGCCTGCTGCCCGGACAATTCCATCGACTACGCGGTGATGGAAAAAACCCAGCGCGCCTGCGTGGTGCCATTGAGCGCCGGCTGGAGCGACGTGGGTTGCTGGGCCTCGCTGTGGGCGGTCAATGACAAAGACGCCAACGGCAACGTCAGCAAAGGCGACGTGGTAATCCAGGACAGCCGCAACTGCATGGTGCATGGCAACGGCAAACTGGTGTCGGTGATCGGCCTGGACAACATCGTGGTGGTGGAAACCAAGGACGCGATGATGATTGCCCACAAGGACAAGGTCCAGGGCGTCAAGCAGATGGTCAATACGCTCAACGAGCAAGGCCGCAGCGAAACCCAGAACCACTGCGAGGTCTATCGCCCATGGGGCTCCTACGACTCGGTGGACATGGGCGGACGCTTCCAGGTCAAGCACATCTCGGTCAAGCCGGGCGCCTGCCTGTCGCTGCAGATGCACCACCACCGCGCCGAACACTGGATCGTGGTCAGCGGCACCGCCGAAGTCACCTGTGATGAGAACGTGTTCCTGCTCTGCGAGAACCAGTCCACCTACATCCCGATCGCCTCGGTGCACCGCCTGCGCAATCCGGGCAAGATCCCGTTGGAAATCATCGAAGTTCAATCGGGCAGTTACCTGGGCGAAGACGATATCGAGCGCTTCGAAGATATCTACGGTCGCTCGACGCCGGTTGAACGTGGCGTGTCGGTGAAAACTATCGCGCAGTAAAACAGTCGTACAAGAAGCCCTCGCCCAGCCCATTGCGTCCCCTATCCGCAGTGGGTTGGGTGGGGGCTTTTTTCTGCTCGTTCACAGCTGTTTCAGCACGTCCTCAACCGAAATAATCGGGGAACGTGTTCGGCCCCAAATACAGGAAGTTCGACGACGTCAGCTTGATTTCCTTGTCCATCTTGAGCTCAACGATCTGGCTGCCGGCAGTGACGGGACCCAACTCCTTTGGCACCTGGTCGGTGCTGAATATCACCTTGTAGTCGCCTCTGCCCGCATAGCGTTCATTGCCCAGGAACAACAGGGTTTCAACGTTCTCACTGTTGAGTTGTTGGCCGGGAGGATTTACGTACACGCCGCCCTTTGAACCCGCGCGTGTTTCACCTCGGGCCAGGTCATTGATACCTTGGGCTCGAGCGATCGCTTCGGCGCCTTCCTTGCTGGTGTAGTGGATATAGACCGGCTGCCCATTGTGAAAGCCCGAATCCAATACCGAAGACCAATCAGGATGATTGGTCAAAGGGCGACTCACGATAGAGGGTGAAGGCGGATTGCCTTTGCGCGCGTTTTTTTGCGGTTGCAGCCTGATACTGTCCACGTCCGTAGCCTTTCTGCCCGCACCGACATTGCCTGCCAATCGCCATTCGCCATTACCTTTGGGCACCAGCACCATCACCTGGTTTTTAGTTTCAGGATCAATGACCCGAATCGGTCTGCCTCCGCCCTGGTAGCGACGCTCAACCAGAAATGCCCGGCTCTCGCCTGTGCCATCGGTAAAGTTGACATAGAAATCATCGTCTACCTGGTAAGTACCGTCCCCCCTTAAGGGACGGCCCTCCAGAAAATCCTCAGGCATGGCGTGAGCGCTGTAGTCGCGGCGGATACCGGCAACGTCGGACGCCGCGTCGGACAATTTGACGGTGTCCTCTAGAGAAGAAGATTGCTTCTGCAATATTTCCTTCAACTCCTTGTAGCTGCTCTTCAATACCGACTTGCCACCCCTTGCCAAGCCTTCCGCCAGGTCTCCAAGCCCATCAGCAGGGTTCAAGCCACTGACAGTCGAGCGCAGGACCTTATCGGACGCCTTGAACGCTCGCGCGCCAAGTTTTCCGCTCAGGTTGCCCAAGGCTTTACCCGCTTGGCCCACGCCCTTGGCGACTGGAACGATGAAACCGAAAATGTCCAGCGCAAAATCCCGAATCGCCGCGCCGGTATTACCGTTGACGGCGTTTTCAATCGCATTTACGAATGGGATCAGCCCTTTTACAAAGTCATGGCCAGCCTTGATACCGGCCTCTTCCTCTTCCACCCTGGTCACACCCCTGGCGCCAGCCTGCATCGCTTCGCGATCATGCAGCAGGTGGCCGGCCACCACATCGGCAATCGTGTCGAACCGCGCATTCATGGCATCCGCTGCATTGGCGACCTGTCCTGGGCGCGGCTCGGGCAAGTAAGGCCCATCGAGCCGCTGCGTCAGGAGCCCTTGCGAGACTTTGCCTGGCTGGGATGGGGTGCTGCTTTCATAGGCTTCATAATCGACCGCGACACTGACCCCTTTGGTCTGGGTAGTGGTGTAAGTTTCAGCGTTGGCGACCCGAGGCGGGGGATTAGGCAAATAGCGTGGCAGGTCGTCGCGACGGCGAATGGTGCCTTGTAGAGGAAATACTTCGTAGTAGACATGCCGCAGGTTCTTTTCGTCCTGGTCGCTGCCACTTGGGTCGATCTTGGTCAGAACGCGCATCAACAGCCCATAACGCCCCTTGGCAGCGCGTGCCTGGGCATCAGACTCTTCCCCTTCAGCCTCCGCGACACTGGCTTTGCGCAGGGAGAAAAACTCGACCTTACCCGACGCGATGGTTTGCCTGTCTTCCAAGGGTAGCTGCGACAACTGGTGTTTGACGGTGGTCGTGACCCCCTCTTTCAAACCGTTGAAGTAATCATCGAACTGAGTATTGAACTGCGCATTGACGTCAGGAAGCGGCCTGACCCGCACAAAACGGTTACCAATCTGAAAGTCGTAGCGCTCCTTTCTGGGAATACGGTCCATTTTCCCTGACATGTAGATGTCCAGTAATGAGTGCTCGTCGCTCTCACTGGCATCGATATTAACGATGCGCGTGTTGCGCACATCAAACGGACCGTTTCTGTAGACACTTTCCAGGTTGCCAGTCGCAATGCCTTCACGAGTCGGCATGGGCGCGCTTAACTGGGCATGGGCTTTTTTCAGCGCGGTGAGCTCCAGATCGAAGGCCTCGCGGACCTTAGTCACCTCTTGCACCGTATAATCGTCATCGTCCCTTCGATCAATTATGCCCTGGGCGATGCCCCACTGAGTCAATGCGCTGGCCTGAGCCTTGGCCTCGATAATGACCTGCGCGGCTGAAACAGGACTCAGCTCGCCCAGGCGCATGAAGGCTTTAAAATCGGTGTGTGTCGCTATTCCCGGCGACCAGAACTCTTGCGCCTGCACAACCGCCGACAGTCGGGTAAACGCTGCAGACTTGACCTCCATGTTACTGGGCATATCCGCGACTATAAATGCCGGTTCAGACCCTGCAAGCAGCATACGTGCGGCGGCTGGCGCCATCTCGGCAGGCACCTTGCCCTGGTCCACCAGATACTGCTCAAGGCGCGCCACCACCACCGCAGGATGAACGTCCCGGTTGGCCGGCTGATAAAGGTCGTAGCCTGCGACTACGCCGCGCTTGCTGCCCGCCTGGGGATCAAGCTCCAGGATCATGGCCGTCAATGCCCAATCAACCGCATCTGCTGACGCCGTCGTGTCCTCGCTCTTGAAAGCAGTTTCCAGCGTTTGCCCCAAGCCTTTGATCTCGGCAGTGCTCATCATGTATTCGAGGACTTGCGCCGCGCTCATGCCTTGGATCGAGGCCCCATGCCTTTCATAAAAGGCCTGGAAGATGCCATTGCCGGGCGATAGCTTGATCATTTCTGCCGTCGCCATTTCGCTCAGCTTCGTGCGTCCCTCACTGTCCAGGGTGTCTGGCTGGTTCAACAGCCCCCAGTGATTGCCGTAATCCGCCGGTTCGGGTAACGGCTGTTTAAATACCGCGATCAGGTTTGCCAGTTGCACGGGATCTTTCGGGACCAACACTTGGTTTTCCCTCAGGAACCACGCCACCGAGTCCTCCTCACCCGGCCCGATGCCATAGGAGCGCGCAAATGCCGAGTATTCATGAATGGAAAACGTCTTCGCTTCCAGCAACGCCGCTACGTCCAGGCTCGGATCCTTGGCAATGGCCTCTTGGATCTGTTGTAACGCCGTGACGAGGCGATAGTTGTTTTGGATGCTCCCCGTCAGTTGCTGCCAATGCTCAAGCGTCTGCCCGGCCATCAGCGCGCCTTCGCCAACGGGAGGGTTTTCCAATTCAATACTGCGGCGCAACCGGGACAACGCAGGTTGACGAGGTACAGTGGGCATTTCGGATGTTCTATCGTCCACCGCAACGGCAGACGCCTCGACCGGCAAGGACGACGGCGTGGCAAGGGCCACCGGCGGTGGCAGATGAGATGGGCTGGGCAAGTAACTGATCATCGATTCTATCTCACAGAAAAGGGACTGGAACCGGGACATGTCGGGGTATTCGTTCTGACAAGCTCGGTCGCCTCCTGAGTGTCGATTCGTACCAATAACGCGACATAGAGTTATTTAGGGATATGTCCCCCAGGCATCGCCGCTCCTGCCTCAGCTCCTCCGATAGTCAATCCGGCCCGGCCACAGGTACGATGGCCTATCCTTAAACGAGGTTTTCAGTATGTTTGTTGGTGTTTTACTGATCATTACCTGGCTGATCCTGCTGCTGCGTTACCCGGCCAAGGCCCTGCCGGTGTCGCTGACGGCTGCCGTCGGCCTGGGTCTCGTCGCCGTCTGGGTAGTGTGGCTGGACAATCGCGAAGCCGCGCAACTGGCGCGCCTTGAGTTGCGCATCACATATGCCCCGCAGGAATGCCCGACCGACCGCCCACTGAAATTGACACTCAACAACGGCAACGACGTACCGCTGACCGAATTGCGCTGGCGCGTCGCCGCCTATGCGCCGGGCGACACGGTCAACCTGGCCGACAACGTCTACGCCGCCCCGCGCTATCGTGGCCCCGGCGAATTGCAGGCCGGTGCCACCTGGGACGATTGCTTGCCCACACCGCCATTGCGCCCTGGCTATCGCCCGCAAACCCTGGAATTTCGCGCCGAGCACCTGCAAGGCAGTTTCTCGGACTGACAAAGGAATGATGCATGCCCAACGTACTGATCACCGGTTGCTCCAGCGGCATCGGCCGCGCCCTCGCCGATGCGTTCAACGCCGCAGGCTTCAACGTATGGGCCAGCGCCCGCCAGCCCGATGATGTCGCCGCCCTCGCTGCCGCAGGCTTCAATGCCGTACAGTTGGACGTCAATGACAGCGCCGCCTTGCAACAACTGGCCGAGCAATTGGGCGAGCTGGATGTATTGGTCAACAACGCTGGCTACGGCGCCATGGGCCCGTTGCTCGACGGCGGTACCGAGGCGATGCAGCGCCAGTTCCAAACCAATGTGTTTTCCATCGTCGGCGTGACCCAGGCGCTGTTCCCCGCCCTGCGTCGCAGCAAAGGGCTGGTGGTGAATATCGGCAGCGTTTCCGGTGTGTTGGTAACGCCGTTCGCGGGCGCCTACTGCGCGTCCAAAGCGGCTGTACATGCCTTGAGCGATGCCCTGCGCATGGAGTTGGCACCTTTTGGCGTGCGTGTCATGGAGGTTCAACCCGGCGCGATCAATACCAGCTTTGCAAAGAATGCCGGGGCCCAGGCTGAATTGTTGATCAATGAAAAGTCGCCTTGGTGGCCGTTGCGCGAAGGCATTCGGGCGCGCAGCCAGGCCTCCCAGGACAAGCCAACCCCAGCCACTGAGTTTGCGGCGGATGTGCTCAAGGCCGTGCAACAAAACCAGCCACCACGCCTGCTGCGCTCGGGCAACGGCAGTCGCGCGTTGCCGTTGATGGCAGCGCTGTTGCCCAAGGGATTGCTGGAGAAGGTGTTGAAGAAGCGCTTTGGCTTGAGTGGCAGCCTCTAGCCCTTCATAAAATCAATAAACGCCCGCACCTTCAGCGGCAGGTGCCGGGTATCCGGATACATCGCGTAGATCCCTTGCGGAGCAAAGCGATGGTCCGCCAACAGGCGCACCAGCCTGCCTGCGTCCAGATCATCCTGCACCAGCCATTGCGGCAGAATCGCCACACCATGGCCACGCACGGCAAACGCCTGGAGCACCGCCGCACTGTCGGCCACTAACGCCGTGGGACCGGCGCGGTATTGATGCTCATGGCCGACGGGGTCGGTCACGCTCAACTCGGTCAAACGGCCATGGCCCAGCCTGGGCACCTGCTCCAACTCATCCAGGGTCTGAACGCCGGCAAACGTTCGCGCCGCAACAGCGTACACCTCGAACGTCGACAACTGCACCGCCCGGTGATTGGAGTCCAGCAAACGCCCCAGGCGAATCGCCACGTCAAAACGCTCGGAAATCAGATCGGCGTGGGTGGAGGATGTGGATAAGTGGATGTTCAGGTCCGGGTGCACGCGGCGAAAGGCTTCCACCGCCGGGGCGACCACAGCCAGGGCATATTCCACTGTGGTGGTGATACGCAGGGTGCCCTTGAGCTGGGCGTGCTCGGAACGGGCTTCTTCCACTGCCAAACGGGCCTCTTCTAGCATGCGGGTGCAGCGCAGGTAGAAGCGTTCGCCGGCATCGGTGAGCGCCAACTGGCGGGTATTGCGGGTCAGCAGGGTGACGCCCAGTTCCGCCTCCAGGCGCTTGAGGTTGAAGCTGACCACGGCGCGGGTCTGGCCGAGTAGATCAGCGGCGGCGGTGAGTGAGCCGGCCTCGACCACGGCCTTGAAGGTGTCGAATCGGTCCAGGCTGACCATGGGCCACGCCCTCCTTTGTCAAAATATTTTTGACAAACTAGCAGGCAAACCGGCGTATCCCAAACCCTGCGTGCGGCCTACCCTGCCGGCTTCATTCGCAGGATCGCGTTCATGACCTACCGCTCGAAAGTCGCCTGGATCTTTTTACTGGGCTTTGCCTTGGACCTGGTGAACATGTTTGTCGCCACCGTCGCCTACCCGGATATCGCCCGCGAATTGCAAGCCTCGGTCACGCAACTGGCGTGGATCAGCAATGCCTACATGCTCGGGTTGACGGTGATTATTCCCTTGAGTGTGTGGCTGGCGGCAATCATGGGCGAGCGCACACTGATCGCCACCAGCCTGCTGCTGTTCGCAGGAGCCTCTGTGATGGTGGGCCAGGCCGGTTCCATCGACGCGTTGATTGGCTGGCGCGCTTTGCAGGGACTCGGTGGCGGCTTGTTGATTCCGGTGGGGCAAGCCATGGCTTACCGGCACTTTCCAGCGGCTGAGCGCAGCCACCTGACAGCGCGGGTAATGTCGGTGGCATTGCTGGTGCCAGCGCTGTCCCCGGCGTTGGGCGGGCTGATTGTCGACAGCCTGTCCTGGCGTTGGATCTTCTACGCCAACGTGCCACTGGCCTTGATCACCCTGTTGCTGACACTCCTATGGATAAAACCCGATGTGCCCACAAGCGTGCGCCCGCCCCTGGACCTGGGCAGTATTTTCAAACAGGCCGCCAGCCCGATGCTGCGCGTGGCGATGCTGGTCTACCTGTGCATTCCCGGGGTATTTATCGGCACGAGCCTGATCGCCATCCTCTATGTGCGCGGCCTGGGGTATGACGCCACCGAGGCCGGCGCACTCATGTTGCCCTGGGCCCTGGCCTCGGCCATGGCGATCCACCTGAGCAAGCAACTCTTCAATCGCTGTGGCCCGAAACCCTTGTTGGTGGCGGGCATGGCACTGCAATGCGGCGGCATCCTGTTGCTCAACGAGCCGACCTTGATCATTGCGGCTTACGCGTTGATGGGCCTGGGCGGCAGCCTGTGCAGCAGCACCGCGCAGACCCTGGCTTTCCTGGATATCGCCGCCGAGCGCATGGGCCACGCCAGCGCCTTGTGGAATATCAACCGCCAAGTGAGTTTCTGCGTGGGCGCCGCCGTGCTCAGTGCCGTGCTGTCGGCCTTGGATTCCTTCGCCATAACCTTCACGATGGCGGCAGCCTTGACCCTGTTGCCGCTTTTCGCAGTGTTGCGCCTGGATGCATCCAGGGTACGCAGCCTGCTTCACCCTTCCAGCGAGCCCAAGCATGATTGACTACAGCGATTTTTTTGAAGAAGTGATCCAGACCCACGTCGAGATCGAGCAATGGTTCGCCGGCGTTGCGCCTGAGGGCACCCTGCAAAACCTGCTGGCGCGCTTCTCACCCGAGTTCAGCATGATCGCGCCCGCCACCGGTACGCGCGTCAATAGAGCCGGGGTCAATGCGCTGTTCACGCGCCTGGGCGGAATGCGCCCGGGTTTGAAAATCACCTTGAGTGAAATGACCGGCATTGATCGTCATGCGCGGGGGGCTACGGTGACTTACCGTGAGCACCAGGTGGATGACAGTGGCACCCAGACGGATCGCCGCGCCACGGTGGTGTTCGAAAAGCAGGCCAGCGGCGCGCTGCTTTGGCGGCACTTGCATGAAACCTTCATCAAGGCATAACACGGGTCTAAATGTGGGAGGGGGCTTGCTCCCGATAGCGGTGTGTCAGTGTCAGATGTACCGACTGACACACTGCTATCGGGAGCAAGCCCCCTCCCACATTTTAGTTTTGTGTTGGGTTGACGATCACCGTGCAGGTGATGCCAGCCGCCAACAACACGCCTTCCGGCACTTCATCGATATGAATCCGCACCGGCACACGCTGCGCCAACCTCACCCAGTTGAACGTCGGGTTCACATCCGCAATCAACTCCCGGCTCTCGGGGTTGTCGCGGTCATAGATGCCACGGGAGATGCTTTCCACATGGCCCTTTAGGGTCTCGCCGCTCATCAGCTGCATGTCGGCTTTGTCACCGACTTTGACATGGGGCAGCTTGGTTTCTTCAAAGAAGCCATAGACCCAGAACGAATTCATATCCACCACGGCCATCTTCGCCTCGCCAATACGCGCATAGTCGCCGCGATGCACATTGAGATTGGTGACGTAGCCATCCACCGCCGCCAGCACACGGGTGCGTTTCAGGTTGAGCTCAGCGGCTTCCAGCTGCGCCAGGGCATGTTGGTAATCGGCCAGGGCCGAGTCGGCGATGTTACTGGCGTCGTCGCGGTTTTCCCTGGAGATCACCAGGGCGTCGAGGTCGGCGCGGCGGTGGGCGTTGAGCTTGCGCATCTCCCAGGTGGCCTTGCGTGACGCCACCAGCGATTGCGCCTGCTTGACGGCGATGCGGTAGTGCTCGGGGTCGATCTGCATCAGCAGGTCACCTTTTTTCACCAACTGGTTATCGCGTACCGGCACGTCTACCACTTCGCCGGTAACGTCCGCCGCGACGTTAATAATGTCGGCACGCACCCGGCCATCGCGGGTCCATGGTGTTTGCATGTAGTGCACCCACAACGTGCGGCCAATCCAGATCGCCAACGCCAGTACCAGCAAGGTTGCGAGCAGGCTGAAAAATTTTTTCATCGGGGCATTCTCAACGGTAGACGCTCAGCGCCAGGGCGCCGAACAGGCAAGCGAACAGGCTCAGGCGCAGCAACGCCGGGTGCCAGAAAAACCGGTACAGGTCGAACCCGGCGAGGAAGCGGTCAACCGCCCAGGCCAGCCCCGCGGCGATCAGGAACATCAGGGTCATGGTCGGCATATAGATGCCGTGGAATGCGATTTCACGGGGCATTCATGGCTCCTTGCGTGGCGCCTTTGAGGGCCGCCAGTGGCGATTGCGGGTCGAGCAGCGAGGTGCGGATAAAGTGCAGGTAGCTCTTCACCCGGCGCAGGGCAGAGGTGTCGAAGTGCGGGGCGAAAGGCTCGTCGGTGGCCTGTACGCGGCTGATCGCATGGTCGACGGCGATCAAGCCGCGCTCCAGGTTGCTGGCGCTGGGTTGCAAGAACAAGCGCACCAACGAGCGGCCCATTACACGGATTGCCTGGCGCCATGGCTGGGACTCGGCATACGCCGGGTGCACCGGAAGAATCGCTTGCTCCTTGCGCAACTCGATGATCGCGTGGCCGACTTCCAATACCACGAACATCCAGCGCAGCAGGTCGCGCTGCACCTGCGGCTGGCCGACCGCGAGGCCGTAGGCCTGGTGCAGCAGGTCGCGGGTACGGCTTTCGAAACTCGACGCCAGCCCCTTGAGCTTGCCGCTGATTGCGTACACCACCTGCTCACGCAGGTCCTGTTCCAAGCGACGCCATAGCCAACGGCTGTTGGGCGGCAGGATGATCGCCCCCGCTGCCGCGCACACCAGCATGCCGATGACCATGGCGATGTAGTCATTGATAAAGGTGTAGGGGTTGTAGACCGTGAGGTTGTCCGGCACCGAGCCGGTGCTGAAGAAGATCAACAAGCCCACGCCGACACCCGCGTACCGGGGCCGGGAAGAAAGAAAGGCGCCAAAGATGATCACCGGTGCGAGCATCACGCACAGCAGCGCGAAGCCGTCGATCCTGGGGAACACGAAGAACATTTCGACAAAGCCGACCAAGGCGCCGATCAAGGTGCCGCAGGCCATCTGGAACGCCATGCGCTTGGGGTTGGGCGTGGCGGCGGAGAGGCCCACCGTGGCTGCCGCGATCAAGGTCATGGTCGCGCCACTGGGCCAGGCGGTTGCCACCCAGTAGCTGCCCAGCACGATGAGGATAAACGAGGCCCGCAGTCCGGCGGCAGCACAGGCCAGCCAGTTGGTTTTTGGCGTGTAGGACTCGTGCCAGTCTTCCCGCGCATGGTGGTGGTCGGCCAGGGACGCGTGGGTTTGCGCGTAGTTGTGCAGGTCGTCGACGAAGCGGTACAGCAGCTCGTAGGCAGTATGAAAATCCAGTTGCTCGGCTTCGGTAGGCTTATCGTCCTGGAAACTCGCCCGCAGGCTGCGCACCTTGGCGGGCAGGCCGTCCTTGTAGGCACTCAGTTGGTTGACCAGGCGTGCGGCATCCGGGCTGGTGAGGGCACGGCCGGAGAAGCTGTCGAGCACTTCGGCGAGGTCTTGCAGGCCGGGTTTGATCGCTGCGACCACATGATCGGCCTCATCGGCACGCAAGCGTTCAAGCAACTGGTGCAGGGCGTTGAAGCGCGTGGTGATGCTCATGAATTCGCTGTTGAGGCGACTGAGCCGCCCGTTGCGCCGACGCATGTGTGGGTCTTCAAACACGGTGACGCTGCGCAAGCCTTCCAGGCCTACCGCTTCGGCGATAAAGCGCACGTTGCTGGCCTCGAAATGCTCGCGCTGGCTGCGCCCACGCAGGCCGTCGGTAACGAACAACGCGAACACGCCGAAACGCTGGTACAACGCGTTGCGCATGGCCGCGCTGGAGGTCTGCGGCAGAATTGCCGCGCTCACCAGCGTCGAGCAAAGAATCCCCAGGGAGATTTCCAGCACCCGCCATACGGCCGCCATAAAGGCACCGTCCGGGTGGGCCAGGGCCGGCAGGCCGACCATCGCCGCGGTGTAGCCGGCGAGCACAAAGCCATAGGCGCGGAAGTTGCGGTTACGTGTGGCGCCAGCGGTACAAATGCCCACCCAGATCGCCAGCGCGCCCAGGAACAGTTCGGTGTTCTGCGCAAACAAGGCGATCAGCAGCACCATCACCGCCGACCCCGCCAAAGTGCCAAGGAAGCGGTAGAAACTCTTGGCGAACACCTGGCCGCTCTGGGGCTGCATTACGATAAATACGGTGATCATCGCCGTGCGCGGTTGCGGCAGTTCCAGGCGCATGGCCAGCCACAGCGTGAGAAACGCAGCGACCAGCACCTTGAAGATATACACCCAGGTCACGCCGTCGCTGCGTGCCCAGTCGAAAAAGCCACGGCGCCACTCAAGGGAATGCAGCCAGCGCAGCGGTGCAGGCAAGGGAGTCATCAAATCCTACTCAGTGATCAAACACGGCAAGCGCCGCCGGAGTCTTGCTCGGAAGGATCCTGGCATCCTGGGGCACATCGTTGCCGGCACCGAGGCCGCCGCCCAGGGCGGTCACCAATTGCGCATGGGCACCCAGGCGCGCCGCCTGCACCTGTTGCTCGACCTGTTGCTGACGGAACAGCAGGGTCTGGGCGTTGAGCACATTGAGGTAATCGGTCAGGCCACGTTGGTAGGCGATCATGGCGATGTCGTAGGTTTTCTGCGCCGAGGCCACCGACTGCGCGGCGAAGGCCGACTGCTTGTCCATGGACTCGCGGCGGATCAACTGGTCGCTGACACCCTTAAGCGCGTTGACCAGGGTCTGGTTGTATTGGGCGACGGCCATGTCATAACCGGCACTGGCTTCGCCCAGTTGGGCGCGCAGGCGGCCGCCGTCAAAAATTGGCAAGGTGATCGCCGGGCCGACGTTGTAGTTGAATTTCTTCCCCGCCAGAAATTCCAGCATGCCGCCACCAGTGGCCATGTAGCCGAGGCTACCGACCAAGTCGACGTTGGGGTAGAAACCGGCGTGGGCCACATCGATGCCACGGGCCTGGGCCGCCACCTGCCAGCGGCTGGCGACCACGTCCGGGCGCTGCCCGAGCAACTGCGCCGGCAGGCTCGAGGGCAGTTTCAACGGTGCAGCGAGAGTCAGGCACGGGCGCTGCAACTGCGCGCCCTCGCCTGGGCCTTTGCCCGCCAGCGCTGCCAGTTGGTTACGGCTCAAGGCGATTTCTTCGTCAAGAGCATCCAGTTGGCGATGGGTTTCCGGCAGCGGGCTTTCGGCCTGGCTGACGTCGAAATGCGTGCCGATCCCGGCGTCCAGGCGTTTGTGGGCCAAGTCGAGAATCTGCTGTTGCTGGGCCAGGGTGGCAGCGACGATATCGCGGTTGGCGTAGTGCAACGACAGCTGGATATAGGCGCGCACCACGTTGCTCTGCAGTTCGAGCTGGGCCTGGCGCGCTTCGGCGGCGCTCATATGGGCGAGGTCGACGGCGCGCTCGGTGTTATTGCTTTCCCGGCCCCACAGGTCGAGGGCATAACTCAGGCCCAGGGACGAATTATTGTCCCAGGTGTTGGCGCCGCTCAGTTCGCCGGGGCCGTAGAACTGATCCTTCGGCCAGTTGTGGCGCTTGAGGGTGGTGTCGCTGTTGATCTGCAACGACTCGGTCGACTCCGCTACCCCGGCCAGCGCCCGCGCTTGCCGCACCCGTGCAGCGGCCATGGCGAGGCTGGGACTGTTCTGGGTGGCGAGCTCGACCCAGCGGTTGAGCTGCGGATCACCGTAGGCTTGCCACCATTGAATGGTGGGCCAATGGGCGTCCTGGGCGGCGGCTTGAATGGCTTCGTCGGTGGTCAGGGTATTGGCGTTGAGGGCCTGACCCTGGGGGGCGATTCCTCCGGTACCGATGCAACCGCTGATGGCTAACGATAAGGCCCAAACACTGAGAGTCTTCAGCTCTCTGCTGATGTGACGCGGCACGGCAAGCGAATTCCTGAGAGGGTGTTGCGCAAGAGGTGGCGCAATTCTAGGCGGCGCCATGGAGGACGATAAGCTGGCATTCCTGTGAATCTTTGTTACCGTTCAGGCGATAATCCGTTGGTAGGGATCACTGGACGGCGTAACTTTCTGTCACAATTTGCTATCTCCCTTGAGAACACTCCATGGACACTTTGCAAAACATGCGCGCTTTCAGTTGCGTGGCCGAAGCCGGCAGCTTCACTGCTGCCGCCGTGCAACTGGACACCACTACGGCCAATGTCTCGCGCGCGGTCTCCAACCTTGAGGCCCATCTGCAAACCCGCTTGCTCAACCGCACCACCCGGCGTATCGCGCTGACCGAGGCCGGCAAGCGCTATTTGCTGCGCTGCGAGCAGATCCTCGCCTATGTGGAGGAAGCCGAAGCCGAAGCCAGCGACGCCCACGCCCGTCCCGCCGGGCAGCTCAAAGTGCATACCATGACCGGCATCGGCCAGCACTTCGTCATCGACGCGATTGCCCGCTACCGCCGCACCCATCCCGACGTGACCTTCGACTTGACCCTGGCCAACCGCGTGCCGGACCTGCTCGACGAGGGCTACGACGTATCCATCGTGCTGGCCAGCGAACTGCCGGATTCAGGGTTCGTGTCCCAGCGCCTGGGCATCACCTACAGCATCGCCTGCGCCTCACCGGAATACGTCAAGGCCAAGGGCTGCGCACAGCGGCCCCAGGACTTGCTCAACCATGCGTGCCTGCGCCTGGTCAGCCCGGTGATCCAGCTGGACAAATGGACCTTCAACGGCCCCGAAGGCCAGGAAAGCGTGGCGATCAACAGCTCGCCGTTCCTGGTCAATTCGGCCGACGCGATGAAAACCGCAATTACCAGCGGCATGGGCGTCGGCCTGCTGCCGGTATATGCCGCCATCGAAGGGCTGCGCAACGGCACACTGGTGCGGGTGATGCCGACCTACCGCTCCCAGGAATTGAACCTGTACGCCATCTACCCCTCGCGCCAATACCTGGATGCAAAGATCAAGACCTGGGTGGAATACCTGCGCGGTTCGTTGCCGGAGATCCTGGCGGCGCACCAGGCTGAGCTGGTGGCGTACGAGTTGAGTGGTGGTCTGGGTGGCGTGCGGATGGCGACCTGATTTCTGCCTGACAACACAGAACAACTGTGGGAGGGGGCTTGCTCCCCTTTAGAGCTACGGTGTCCTGACAATCAACGGCGGGAATGTTAGCGTGCTTGGCATTCTTCCGTAGTCGATGAGCCCGCCTGCAATGAAAAAGACTGTCCTGGCCTTCAGCCGCATCACCGCGCCCATGATCGAACGCCTGCAACAGGATTTCGAGGTGATCGTGCCCAACCCCAAACAGGGGGATATCAACGTACAGTTCAACGAAGCCCTGCCCCACGCCCACGGCTTGATCGGTGTGGGCCGCAAGCTCGGCCGCGAGCAACTCGAAGGCGCGAGCAAGCTGGAGGTGGTGTCCAGTGTGTCGGTGGGTTACGACAACTATGACGTGCCGTACTTCAATGAGCGCGGGATCATGCTCACCAACACCCCCGATGTGCTCACCGAAAGCACCGCCGACCTGGCCTTTGCCCTGCTGATGAGCAGCGCACGCCGGGTGGCCGAGCTGGACGCCTGGACCAAGGCCGGCCACTGGAAAGCCAGCGTGGGCGCACCGTTGTTTGGCTGCGATGTGCACGGCAAGACCCTGGGCATCGTCGGCATGGGCAATATCGGCGCAGCCGTTGCCCGGCGTGGACGTCTGGGGTTCAACATGCCGATCCTGTACAGCGGCAACAGCCGCAAGACCGCGCTGGAACAAGAGCTCGGCGCGCAGTTCCGGAGCCTGGACCAGTTGCTGGCCGAGGCGGATTTTGTCTGCCTGGTGGTGCCATTGAGCGACAAGACCCGTCACTTGATCAGCACCCGCGAATTGGGCCTGATGAAGTCCAGCGCGATCCTGATCAATATTTCCCGCGGACCGGTGGTGGATGAACCGGCACTGGTCGAAGCCCTGCAAACCCAACGTATTCGCGGCGCCGGGCTGGATGTATATGAGAAGGAACCGCTGGCCGAATCGCCGCTGTTCCAGTTGAGCAATGCCGTGACCCTGCCGCATATCGGCTCGGCCACCGATGAAACCCGCGAAGCCATGGCCAACCGCGCCGTGGCCAACCTGCGCAGCGCGCTGCTGGGCCAACGCCCGCAGGATCTGGTGAATCCCCATGCCTGGAAAGGCTGATACATAACCCAATGTGGGAAGGGGCTTGCTCCCGATGGCGGTGGATCAGTTGTACATCTGCTGACTGACACGCCGCTATCGGGAGCAAGCCCCTCCCACATTAGCAGTGCCCGACACAAAATCCGGTTAAAGCCCAGACCAGCCGAGTCGATAACCTTCCATAGATGATCGTCATCCCTGATCCACAGAAGGTTTTTATGTCCACCACCAAAGCCCGCGCAGACTCACTCTCGCTTCTGCTCTTTACCTTGCGCAGCGGCAAGCTGATGGCCATCAACCTGTTGAAAGTCAGTGAAATCATCCCCTGCCCGCCGTTGACCAAACTGCCGGAGTCGCATCCCCACGTCAAAGGTATCGCCACCTTGCGCGGCGCTTCGCTGTCGGTGATCGACTTGAGCCGCGCCCTGGGCGAAATGCCCCTGCAAGACCCGGACGGCGGCTGCCTGATCGTCACCGATGTCAGCCGTTCCAAGCAGGGCCTGCATGTGCAGGCGGTGAGCAAGATCGTGCATTGCCTGACCACCGATATCCGCCCGCCGCCCTACGGCTCCGGCGGCAATCGGGCGTTTATCACCGGGGTGACCCAGGTAGAAGGTGGCCTGGTGCAGGTGCTGGATATCGAGAAAGTCATCCACGGCATCGCCCCGGCACCGATTGAAGCGGCGCCGACCGACCTGACCATGGAAGAAGCCGAAGTACTGGGCAATGCGCGCATCCTGGTGGTGGACGACAGCCAGGTGGCCCTGCAGCAATCGGTACACACCTTGCGCAACCTCGGCCTGACCTGCCACACCGCCCGCAGCGCCAAGGAGGCCATCGACGTATTGCTGGAGCTGCAAGGCACCGGCGAGCAGATCAACGTGGTGGTGTCGGACATCGAAATGTCCGAGATGGACGGCTACGCCCTGACCCGTACCCTGCGCGAAACCCCGGACTTCCAGGACCTCTACGTGCTGTTGCACACCTCCCTGGACAGCGCGATGAACAGCGAAAAAGCCCGCCTGGCCGGCGCCGATGCGGTGCTGACCAAGTTCTCATCGCCGGAACTGACCAAGTGCCTGGTCGTCGCCGCCAAAGCCGTGGCGCAGAAGGGTCTGTAGGCGTTGGCCGATTATTTCCAGCTGCTGCGTCGCGACCTCACAGGCAGCCTGCCCGCCCCGCAGTGGCCAACAGATACGCGGCTGGATCATTACCGGGATGAACTGGCCCCGGCGATCCATGCCGTGCTGCGCATGACCCAGGACCAGGGCGGCGGCCGTGTCGCCAGGCTGGATGAATGGCGCCGGCAATTCGTCACCAATGCCGAGTTCGATCCGACATTGTGCCTGGTAGCCAGTAACGCCGACGGCATCCTTGGGGTGGCGCAATGCTGGACCAGCGCCTTTATCAAGAATCTCTGCGTACACCCTTGCGCCCAGGGCCAGGGACTGGGCCGCGCCTTGTTGCTGCAGGCCTTCCAGATGTTCAAGCAGCGCGGCGAACCTTATGTGGACCTTAAGGTGCTGGAGAGCAACTTGCGCGCCCGGCAGCTGTATGAAAGTGCAGGTATGAAATTTGTCCTACGGGACGTATTGCCCAAGGACTGATAACCACTGGCGCATAACTTGCTTCCAGAGAGCCCGAGCGGTGGATAGAGGTAAAAACCCGTCACCCCTCAAGCGTCTCCTCTGAACTTGCCTGGTGACAGATCCGTCATGAACACTCATTTTTCCTGCGTAGGTTGTGGCAAATGCTGCAACGACCATCATGTGCCCCTGACCCTTGAAGAGGCCCGGCAATGGGCGGCGGACGGCGGCAATGTCATCGTTCTGGTCGAAGGCTTCCTGCGTAACGGCCTGGGTTTGCCTCTGCAACAACGCGAGCATGCCGAACGCCGTTCGGTGGTCGTGCCCAGCGGCAATACCGAGGCGTTCGTGGCAATCACCTTTGCCGCCTACAACGCCGGCCCCTGCCGGAATCTTGACGAAGACAACCGCTGCCGCATCTATGAGCGACGCCCTTTGGTGTGCCGGATCTATCCGATGGAGATCAACCCGCATATCCCGCTGAACCCGGGCGCCAAGGATTGCCCGCCGCAATCCTGGGAACAGGGCCCGGCGCTGATCGTCGGTGGCGAATTGATGGACCTGGAGCTGGCTGAGCTGATCCGTCGTTCGCGCCAGGCCGACCGTGATGATGTACAGGCCAAGGAGGCGGTGTGCGCCTTGCTCGGCATTCGGACAACTGCGCTCAAAGGCGACGGCTTTACCGCGTACCTGCCAGATATGCAGGCATTCGCCCACGCCATTGAGCAGGCGACAGAGCAGCCAGCCATGGCTACTGAATGGGTGTTCCATGTGTCCGGGATGGATATCGCCGAACAACTGCTGGACGCCGGGGCTCAGATTGCCACCGAGGTGCCGGCCAACTATGCGTTTATTTCGTTGCGGGCGGCCTGATAGCTGATGGGGATTTGGCGGGTGCTCGTCATGTCGATGGGGCTTGCCCCCAGCCATCACGGACTGGAGGGCAATACATTGAGCCGATAGGGCTCGACGATGCGCTGGTATTCGCCGTTTTGCATCAGCTGTTCAAGCGCATGGTTGAGTTCATTGCGCAACGAGGTATCGAGCTTGCGCACTGCGATCGCCACGCTGTCGCCCAACAGCTCAGACGAGACAACGGGTCCGAGAAAATCGAAATCCAGGCCCTGGGCCGTGTCCAGCAGGGCCTCGCGTATCTCTACCGCACCTTGCAGGGTCGCATCGATATCGCCTGCGAGGAGGCTGTTGATCAGTTGATCGTTTAGCCAGAAGCTCTTGATGATCACGCCTGCCGGCGCCCACTGCGACAGGGCAAAGGCTTCACGATTGCTTCTGACCAAGACCCCGACACGCTTGCCCTTGAGCGACCGCCGATCAGGAGTCAGGCCAGCTGTTTTCCGGGCCACCAAGCGAGTAGTGATGGGGTAGAGCGCATGGGTAAAGCTCACCCGTTGTCGCCGATTCGACGTCGGCGCCATGCCCATGATCGCGTCGAACATTCGGCCTTCAAGGGCCGGGAAGTTTTCCATGACCACCTGGTCGACCCAGGTACAGCGCACGTTGAGTTGCTCGCACAGGGCGTTGCCCAGTTCGATATTCAGCCCCACCAGTTGTCCTTGCGAGTTGCGGTGTTGGAACGGCGGGAAGTGCGCGGCGACGGCGAAACGGATTTCGTGCCGTGGTTGATCGCTGGCGGCAGCAACAGTCGTCGACAGCAAGAGAGCAAACACTGCACAAATGTGTATCAGGGCCACAGGAACGTCCTTTTCCGGGAAAAACTGGCTCACCGCCCCCGATGAGCGTCATTGGGGCGGAGTAAAATGCTGTGCCAGCTTTCAAGAAATGGGCGCGGACCTACAATCAGAAATATCTACATACGCCGTAGGCAACAGCCGATACAGCGCAACAAACTTTGATCCTAACGTTTACCCATCGAACGACGAGTGCCCGGTGGCGCCATACCCGGCGTCTTGGCATGGCCATTCTTGGCGCCGCCTTTGTACCAGGGCTGGCCGGCATGCTTTGCCCCGGCCAGCTCACCCGGTTTGAAAGGGAACTTGAACGCCGGGATCTCGGCTTTTTCAACGCCGTCGGCAGTGTCCAAGTCGACGAGTTCGGCCGCTTCGACAGGGGGTTGGGTGGGGGAAGACATAAGGGCTCCGGCGCAGCTATAGGCATAAAAGCGCGAGTATACGGGGCTGGAGCTGCCAGCGGTACGCTTCAACCGAAGTCAAAGCCCCCAGCTGTCACCGCTGTCAGTTTGCCGTCACTGTACTGACCGCATGACAGCGCTATAAAGCACTCATTCAAACTTCAACTTGCAGCTTGCAGCTTGAAACTTGCAACTGCGCCGCTGGCGTCCTTCCATGCACATAAAACGAAACACGGCCCTGATGGTGGGCGTACTCCTGATACTGGCCGTTGCAGCCTGGGCGTTGACCCGCCCGGCCAAGACCCGGCTGGCAGCGCCCAGCGCAGTTCCCGTTCGGGTGGTGAGCGTGGTGCAACAGGATGTTCCGCGGTTCGTCACCGGCATCGGCTCGGTGTTGTCGTTGCACAGTGTGGTGATTCGTCCGCAGATTGACGGCATCCTCACCAAACTGCTGGTCAAGGAAGGCCAACTGGTGAAAGCCGGTGACTTGCTGGCAAGCATCGACGACCGCGCCATCCGGGCGAGCCTCGACCAGGCCAAGGCGCAATTGGGCGAAAGCCAGGCGCAACTGCAAGTGGCACTGGTCAACCTCAAGCGCTATAAGGAGCTGAGCATTGACGACGGCGTGTCAAAGCAGACCTATGATCAGCAACAGGCGCTGGTCAACCAGCTCAAGGCCACGGCCCAGGGCAACCAGGCCGCGATAGATGCGGCTCAGGTACAACTTTCCTACACCCAGATTCGCTCCCCGGTCAGCGGTCGCGTGGGTATTCGCAGCGTGGACGAAGGTAACTTTCTGCGCATGAGCGACACCCAGGGACTGTTTTCAGTCACCCAGATCGACCCGATAGCCGTGACATTCTCCCTGCCCCAGCAAATGCTGCCGACCTTGCAGCGCCTGATTGCCGCGCCGACCCGGGCAAGTGTCGATGCCTACCTGGGCGCCGACACCGACGGCCAGACCGGCGACCTGCTCGGCGAAGGCCACCTGAGCCTGATCGACAACCAGATCAGTTCCACCACCGGCACCCTGCGGGCCAAGGCCGAGTTCAACAACCCCGCGCAAAAGCTGTGGCCTGGGCAACTGGTGACCATCAAGATCCAGACCGCCCTCGACAAGAACGCTCTGGTGGTGCCGCCCACCGTGGTGCAGCGTGGCCTGGACTCGCACTTCGTGTACCGGGTAAGCGATGACACCGTGGAGGTGGTGCCGGTGCACGTCGCCTACCAGGACAGCGAGATCAACATCATCCAGGGCGTGCAGGCCGGGGATGTGCTGGTCAGCGACGGTCAGTCGCGGCTCAAGGCGGGTGCCCGGGTGGAGGTGCTCAAGGAGCCGCCGCAGGTAATCCAGACCGCTGAAGCCAAGGTGCAACCATGAACGGCAGCCGTTCGCCCTCGGCCTGGTGTGTCGATCACCCGGTCGCTACCCTGCTGCTGACCTTCGCCTTGGTCTTGTTGGGGATCATTGCCTTCCCGCGCCTGTCCGTCGCGCCACTGCCGGAAGCGGAATTCCCGACGATCCAGGTTACCGCGCAACTGCCCGGCGCCAGCCCGGATACCATGGCCTCATCGGTGGCCACGCCCCTGGAGGTGCAATTCAGTGCCATCCCCGGCATAACCCAGATGACCTCCAGCAGCGCCCTGGGGTCCAGCCAGCTGACCCTGCAATTCACCCTGGAAAAAAGCATCGACACCGCCGCCCAGGAAGTCCAGGCCGCGATCAACACCGCATCGGGCAAGCTGCCCAGCGATATGCCGAGTTTGCCGACCTGGAGAAAGGTCAACCCGGCGGACAGCCCGGTGCTGATCCTCAGCGTCAGCTCAGCCAGCATGCCCAGCACTGAGCTGAGCGACTACGTGGAAACCCTGCTGGCGCGCCAGATCAGCCAGATCGACGGCGTCGGCCAGATCAACATCACCGGCCAGCAGCGTCCGGCGATTCGTGTGCAGGCATCCCCTGATAAGCTGGCGGCCATCGGCCTGACCCTCGCCGATATCCGCCTGGCCATCCAGCAATCGAGCCTGAACCTGGCCAAGGGCGCGATCTATGGCGAGGACAGCGTGTCGACACTGTCGACTAACGACCAACTGTTTCACCCGGAGGAATACGGTCAGCTGATCGTTTCCTACAAGGACGGCGCGCCGGTGCAACTGCGTGATATCGCCAAAGTCGTCAATGGTTCAGAAAACGCCTACGTGCAAGCCTGGTCCGGCGATACCCCGGGCGTGAACCTGGTGATTTCACGCCAGCCCGGCGCCAACATCGTCGAGACCGTCGACCGCATTCAAGCCGAACTGCCGCGCCTGCAAGGCATGTTGCCGGCCTCGGTGCAGGTGAGTGTATTGACCGACCGCACCAAAACCATCCGCGCCTCATTGCATGAAGTGGAAATGACCCTGCTGATCGCTATCCTGCTGGTGGTGGCGGTCATGGCGCTGTTCCTGCGCCAGTTGTCGGCGACGCTGATTGTGTCGGCTGTGCTTGGCGTATCGCTGGTGGCCAGTTTCGCCCTGATGTACCTGATGGGGTTCAGCCTGAATAACCTGACCCTGGTGGCCATCGTGATTGCCGTGGGCTTTGTGGTCGACGATGCGATTGTGGTGGTGGAGAACATTCACCGGCACCTGGAGGCGGGCCTGGGCAAGCGCGAAGCCGCGATCAAGGGTTCCGGCGAGATTGGTTTTACCGTGGTGTCCATCAGCTTCTCGCTGGTGGCGGCGTTTATTCCGCTGCTGTTCATGGGCGGCGTGGTCGGGCGGCTGTTCAAGGAGTTCGCGCTGACAGCCACCTCGACCATCCTGATTTCGGTGGTGGTTTCGCTGACCCTGGCACCGACATTGGCGGCCCTGTTCATGCGTGCACCCACCCATCACGCCCACGCCAAGCCCACCGTCAGCGAACGCCTGCTGGCCGGCTATGCACGCAACCTGCGCCGTGCGCTGGACCACCAACGCAGCATGGCCGCGATCTTCGCGGTGACCCTGGCCCTGGCCGTGGTCGGCTACGTGTTTATCCCCAAGGGTTTCTTCCCGGTCCAGGACACCGGTTTTGTGCTCGGCACCAGCGAGGCGGCGGCCGATGTGTCATACCCGGACATGGTGGCCAAGCACAAGGCACTGGCCGAGATCGTCAAAGCCGACCCGGCAGTGCAAGCCTTCTCCCACTCAGTGGGCGTCACCGGCAGCAACCAGACCATCGCCAACGGGCGCTTCTGGATTGCCTTGAAAGACCGCGGTGAGCGTGACGTATCCGCCAGCCAGTTCATCGATCGCCTGCGCCCACAACTGGCCAAGGTGCCGGGTATCGTGCTGTACCTGCGCGCTGGCCAGGACATCAACCTGAGCTCCGGCCCCAGCCGCGCCCAGTACCAGTATGTGCTCAAGAGCAATGACGGCCCGACGCTGAACACCTGGACCCAACGCCTCACCGAAAAACTGCGCGCCAACCCGGCGTTTCGCGACCTGTCCAATGACCTGCAACTGGGCGGCAGCATCACCCACATCAGTATCGACCGCCAGGCCGCTGCCCGCTTCGGCCTGACCGCCACCGATGTCGACCAGGCCCTGTACGACGCCTTCGGCCAGCGCCAGATCAACGAGTTCCAGACCGAGATCAACCAATACCAAGTGATACTCGAACTGGACAGCCAACAGCGCGGCAAGGCCGAAAGCCTCAATTACTTCTACCTGCGCTCGCCGCTGACCAACGAGATGGTGCCGTTGTCGGCGCTGGCCAAGGTCGACCCGCCGAGCGTGGGGCCGTTATCCATCAGCCATGACGGCATGTTCCCCGCCGCCAACCTGTCGTTCAACCTCGCCCCCGGCGTGGCCCTGGGCGATGCCGTGATCATGCTCGACCAGGCCAAGAACGACATCGGCATGCCGAGTACCCTGATCGGCAATTTCCAGGGCGCGGCCCAGGCGTTCCAGAGTTCGCTGGCCAGCCAGCCGTGGTTGATCCTTGCGGCGCTGGTGGCGGTCTACATTATCTTGGGTGTGTTGTACGAGAGTTTCGTGCACCCGCTGACGATCATTTCCACCCTCCCCTCGGCGGGCCTCGGTGCGCTGGTCATGCTGTGGCTGCTGGGCCAGGATTTTTCAATCATGGCCTTGATCGGCCTGGTATTGCTGATCGGCATTGTGAAGAAGAACGGCATCCTGATGATCGACTTTGCCCTGGAAGCCCAACGCGTACGTGGGTTGCCGCCGCAGGATGCGATTTACGAAGCCTGCGTCACGCGGTTCCGCCCAATCATCATGACCACCCTCGCCGCCTTGCTTGGCGCAGTGCCGTTGATGCTGGGCTCGGGACCGGGTGCGGAACTGCGTCAGCCGTTGGGCATCGCGGTAGTCGGTGGCTTGCTGGTGAGCCAGGCACTGACGCTGTTCACTACGCCGGTCATATACTTGTACCTTGAACGGTTTTTCCACAGGCCCAAACCAGCGCTGGCGCTGGCGACCACACACTGAGGCGGTCATGCGCGTCCTGATTATTGAAGATGAAGAGAAAACCGCGGACTACCTGCACCGCGGCCTTACGGAGCAAGGCTACACCGTCGACGTGGCGCGTGAAGGCGTCGAGGGTCTGCACCTGGCGCTGGAAAACGATTACGCGGTGATCGTGCTCGATGTGATGCTGCCCGGCCTGGACGGCTTTGGTGTGTTGCGTGCGTTGCGCGCCCGCAAGCAGACGCCGGTGATCATGCTCACCGCCCGCGAGCGCGTGGAAGACCGCATCCGCGGCCTGCGCGAAGGCGCCGACGATTACCTGGGCAAACCGTTTTCGTTTCTGGAACTGGTAGCGCGCCTGCAAGCCCTGACCCGCCGCAGCGGTGGTCACGAACCGGTGCAGGTTACGGTCGCCGACTTATGGATCGACCTGATCAGCCGCAAGGCCAGCCGCAACGGCCAACGCCTGGACCTGACCGCCAAGGAGTTCTCGCTGCTCAGCGTATTGGCGCGGCGCCAGGGTGAAATCCTGTCCAAGACCGCCATTGCCGAGATGGTCTGGGATATCAATTTCGACAGCGACGCCAACGTCGTGGAGGTTGCGATCAAACGCCTGCGCGCCAAACTCGACGGGCCGTTCGAACACAAGTTGCTGCACACCATTCGCGGCATGGGTTATGTGCTGGAGAACCGTAGTGTCGGCTAATTCCATTGCCCTGCGCCTGAGCAGCATGTTCACCTTGGTGGCGTTGCTGATCTTCGTGCTGATCGGCGGCGCGCTGTATCAGCAGGTGGATCGCGGCCTGGGCTTATTGCCGGGGGCCGAGCTGGATGCGCGCTACAGCGTGCTGGAATCGTCGGTCAATCGTTTCGGCACACCGGAACATTGGGTCAAGATCAAGGCCAAGCTCAAGTTGCTGGGCGAAGAAGACAAGCGTATCCGTTTCTGGGTGGTCAGCAGCGACCCAAGCTATGAATACGGCGAGCCCGATGCGCAAATCCGCGCCTTTGCACAGGGTCCGACAGGCAAGCGCGACCTGCGCCTGCCCGGCCACGATTATCCGTTCAAGGTGCTGGTCAGTCAGTTTGCGGCCAAGGACCAACGTCCGGCGCTGCGCTTCATGATCGCCATCGACACCGAAAACTTCCGCGCCACCCAGCACCACTTGCTGGTAGCGCTGGTCAGCCTGGCACTGGTCGGTGTGGTGCTGGCGGCGCTGCTGGGGTTCTGGGTCGCACGCATCGGCCTCAAGCCCCTGGGCAAACTCTCGGATGAGGCGCAGAAACTTGCGCCCCCCAAACTTTCCGGGCGCTTGCACCTGTCACCGCTGCCGCCGGAACTGAGCCAGTTCGTCAATTCGTTCAACGCCACCCTCGACCGCGTCGAACAGGCCTACTCGCGCCTGGAATCCTTCAACGCCGACGTGGCCCACGAACTGCGCTCACCGCTGACCAACCTGATCGGCCAGACCCAAGTGGCCCTCACCCGTGGTCGTTCAGCAGAGCAATATTTCGAGGTGCTGCAATCAAACCTCGAAGAGCTGGAACGGCTACGCTCGATCATCAACGACATGCTATTCCTCGCCAGCGCCGACCAGGGCAGTAAGGCCACCAAGTTGATCGAAAGCGCCCTGGCCGATGAAGTGGCCACCACCCTCGACTACCTGGATTTCATCCTCGAAGATGCCCAGGTGCAGGTGCGTGTGCACGGCGACGCTCGGGTGCAGATCGAAAAGGCCCACCTGCGCCGAGCGCTGATCAACCTGCTGAGCAATGCGGTGCAGCACACCGCGCCGGGGCAGGTGATCGACGTACACATCGAGGTGCGGGAGCAACAAGTGGTAATCGGCGTGACCAACCCCGGCGAGGCGATTGCCCGCGAGCACTTGCCACGGCTGTTCGAACGTTTCTATCGGGTAGATGCGTCGCGTAGCAACAGCGGGGCGAACCACGGGCTGGGGCTGGCCATCGTCAAGGCGATTGCGTTGATGCATGGTGGGGATGTGTTTGTGCGCAGCGAGCACGGCGGCAACACCTTTGGCATTACCCTGCCTGTCTAAGTGACTTTCGACCTTCGCTGAGCCCTGGATCGATGCCGCCAAAGTGCTGGGTCTGGGCGTGGCGCGCGATAATCAGGCTGTCGCTGGCAACGAACTGGTAGCGCTTATCCAGCGATGGCAATACTTCCGGGTACTCAGTGGTCGTAGCAAGTGCGGTGCGGGGCGCCTTGAGTGCGCAGCATTTTCGCATGCAGTTGGTCGCAGTCACTGATCACCCGGCCATTGAGGTTGAGCTGATGCAGGTGGCCGCTGCCATAGTACAGGTGGTTGATATAGTCGAGCAGCTGCTGGTCTCACCTCGTATGTCGGTGAAGTTGATCGCCAGCAGGTTGTCGGCGTTATCGTAGGCATACTCGGTGACCCCATCGTCGGTGCGTTTGCGGATCAGCCGTCCGAGGGCGTCGCGCTCGAAATGATGTTGCAGTGGCGTGTGTGGGTCGGCGCTGTCCTTGCTGTCCAGATCTTGCTGGGCCAGCAGGCGGTCCAGCACGTCCCACTCGAAGCGGTAGTGTTCGCGGTTTTCATTGCTCAGGTGCAGCAAGCGGTCGTAGGCGTCGTAGCCGAACTCGATGCTACGGCCAAGGGTATCGACGCGCTGGATCAGCCGTCCACTGCGGTCATAACGCAGGCGGGTGATACGCTGGGCCGGGTCGGTGTAGGCGGTCAGTTGGCCGGCGGCGTCGATGTCGTAGCGGTCGATGCGCCCATCGGGGCGCTGGCTTTCGATCAGGTAGCCACGGGCGTCGTAGCGGTAATGAGTGTGCTCGCCACGGGCGTTGATGGCTTCGGTGAGTTGGCCGCGCCGATCATAGCGGTAGTGGGTCTCGTTGTTGGAGCAGTCACGGTAGCTGAGCAGTTGGCCATATGCGTTCCAGCGCAGGTATTTATGCTTGTCCAGCGGGTCGATGATGCATTGGACTTGGCCTTGGCTGTCACATCGGTACTGGGTCTTTCGACCGAGAGGATCTTGCTCCCACAGCAGATTGCCCTGGCTGTCATAACCGAAGCGTTGGGTGCGCCCGGCGCCATCGGTATCGCCCAGTGGCGGGTGTAGCGGATCCGTTCGCAGCGGCCCAGTGGGTCGCGGGTTTCGATCAGGCGGCCGAGTTCGTCGTAGCCGTATTGCCATTCGCCGCCTTGCGGGTCGATGCTCTTGAGCAGTTGGCCGCTGAGTACGTCTTCCTGCCAACAATGGCCCATGGGGTCGATGTGTTTGTAGATCTCATAGAAGGGCCCCCAATAGTAATGGTCCTAGCGACCGAGGCTGTCGGTGACGTGGGTTTCGTCTTTTTCCAGGTCGTGCCCGAATCAATAAAGGATGAGGCCCCGGTCGTCCGGGTCATCTTGGAGCGTGCTGTCGGTGAATACAGCCGCCGGGTTGCCTGCCTTGCAGCTCTTCAGTCTGAACTTTCGGGCGATGAGGAGACAGGGGGGGCGGTATACCAGCGATCTAGGCCAGCGAGTCATGGTGGTTATAATGGGCGGGCATATAGTCCACCCAGACCATTTCGCATGCGTTATGTTTAGTTGTATATATCGTGAAGATTCCGATCTTTGTTTAAATGTACGGATGTCGACTTTGTAAAATACAAATCTAGCGTGCCTTTATTGTCCTCATTTTCTATTGCTCTGACACCATCAAGAACGCAGAGGAGTCCAAATATCGCCTCGTCAACAGCTGATTCAATAATTTTGCTGATCATTTCTTTGTCATCATTTGCTTGGCGATTGTAGAAATCTGTTAAATCAAGAGTTGTTTTGTCTGGGTTTCTCCCGGGAGGGGACTCGAGGAGCGATATCGAGTCCTCAATTGCTGCGTCACGAACGACAATTTTTATTGCTTCAATAAATTCATTGGTGTTCATTTTGTGGTTGTCCTTTCAAATGCTTTTGGGAACATTTCTTTGTTAAGGTTGATTAGTTTTTTTATCGCTGAAGATGGAGTGTTGGTATATCTTCGAAGGTCGCGAATATCTTTGGCGAGAAGGTCGCGAGCCGTTCCTGTGTACTGCCCTTTGACTGTTGGGATTTTTTTGTGTTCCTTTCGGGGAAGTGCAATCGAAGGGCCTGTTTTGGGGTCGTATCCATTAATTATCTGGCCAGCAGGGTGCTTTTGAACTGCATGGTGGACATCCAATTTGTCTCCGATTCGTGATTTACGTTGCAAATCATCAAATTTTCCAACTTCGTACTCTTGGAGGCTGCATCCAGACCATCCCCACGGGTCAACCCACCCAATCGGGTTTGGCGAATACTGATACAGGTTGATCCCGCCCGCCAACCCAATCGGATCCGGCTGGGTAAACCGTCCCACATCCGGATCAAAAAACCTGAAGGTGTTGTAGTGCAGCCCGATTTCGCGGTCAAGGTACTGGCCTTGAAAACGCAGGTTCTGCTCACGCCCCGGCTGATGATCATGCCACTCCTCCCGCGTCCTGCCCCAGGCCTGGTACTCGCTGTGCCACACCGTGTGGCCGTCGGTGTCGGTGAGCTGTTCCGGCAACCCGGCCAGGTTGGTGTGGAAGTAGAAGATCGCCTCGCTGCCCGGTTTGCCGTCGACCCGTGCCAGCGGTTCATAGCTGTCCGGATCGGCATACACGTACAGGCTGGGCCGGCCGTCCTGCACCTCTTCCAGAAGTCGTAACCCTTGCCAGTGGAACAGCGTGCGGTTGCTCGGTTCGCTGGCGTCGTCGTTGTACACCTGCTTGCTGATACGCCGCCCCAGCGGGTCGTAGCCGAATACCACCCGTTGGCGCAGGGCGCCGTTCTGTTGATGCACGCCGATCAGTCGGTGTTCGGCGTCGTATTCGAAGCGTTGAATGCGGCTGCTGCCGGTGCGCTTTTCACTCAACCGCCCAAAGCGGTCATAGCGATAACGTTTGTCTTGATACACATGCACCCGGTTGTGTTTGATCAGGCCGTTGACCCGGTAGCCGTCGAATAGGTTGCCGGCCGCGTCGTAGTTGAGGCTCTCGATATGTTGGCCCTGCGCCATGGGGCTGCTGCGGTGCACACTCTGGATCTGCTCGGCAGGGTTGTAGCCGTATTGGGCGCTGCCTTGATAGGACTTGCCGGTAGAAGTCTGGTTGTGAAAACGCCCGATCAGGCTGTCGTCATTGGCCGCCGTGGTCGGGCGATTAATGCCTGGACGCTGGGTCTGCGTCAGTATTTCGGCCACGAGATTGTCGCTGGCGTCGTACTGGTAGTCTTTCTGCAACAGCGGCAACACTTCGCGGGCGACCTGCTGGTAGTGCAGGGCTTTCTGGCTGAGGCGGCCATTACGGTCGTAACGGGTACGGGTGTGCAGGGCGCCCTGGGTGCGCAGCACTTCGTCGTGCAGTGCATCGCGCTCAAAATCGCTGATCAGCCGGCCGCCCAGGTTGATTTGATGCAGGTGGCCGCTGCCGTAGTACAGGTGGTTGAGCTGACGCTGATCGGGCAGAGTCAGGGTTTCTAGGTTGCCCAGCTCGTCATACTGGTATTGCAGTAGGCCGGCGCTGTTGGTCTCGCTGAGCATTTGACCGAGAGCATCGTAGGTATAGTCGAGCCGCTGCTGGTCACCCTGGTTGTCGGTGAAACTGATCGCCAGCAGGTTATCGGCGTTGTCGTAGGCATACTCGGTGACGCCATCGTCGGTACGTTTGCGGGTCAACCGTCCCAGGGCATCACGCTCGAAATGGTGCTCCATCAGCGTTTTGGGTTCGGCGCTGTCCTTGCCGTCCAGATCGGGCTCGGCATTTGGCGCGGGGATATGACGGATACCGGTGACATCACCCAACGGGTCGTACTGGTAGATGCGCCCGCTGCCGTCCAGGTCCTGCTGGGCCAGCAGGCGATCCAACACGTCCCACTCGAAGCGGTAGCGATCGTTGTTTTCATTGCTCAGGTGCAGCAGGCGGTCATAGGCGTCGTAGCCAAACTCGACGCTGTGGCCGAGGGCGTCAACACGCTTGATCAGACGACCACTGCGGTCATAACGCAGGCGGGTGATACGCTGGGCCGGGTCGATGTAGGCGACGAGCTGACCGGCGGCGTCGATATCATAGCGGTCGATGCGTCCGTCGGGACGCTGGCTTTCGATCAGGTAGCCGCGGACGTCATACCGATAGAGGGTGTGCTCGCCACGCGCATTGATGGTTTCGCTAAGCAGACCACGCCGATCATAGCGGTAGTGGGTCTCATTGTTGGAGCAGTCGCGGTAGTTGAGCAATTGCCCGTGGGCGTTCCAGCGCAGGTATTTGTGCTTGTCCAGCGGATCGGTGATGCATTGGACCTGTCCTTGGCTGTCGTAACGGTACTGGGTTTTTCGACCGAGGGGATCTTGCTCCCACAGCAGATTTCCCTGGCCGTCGTAGCCGAAGCGTTGGGTGCGCCCGGCGCCATCGGTGATGCTCAGTGGCAAGGCCCAGTGGCGGGTGTAGCGGATCCTTTCGCAGCGGCCCAGTGGGTCGCGGGTTTCGATCAGGCGGCCGAGTTCGTCGTAGCCGTATTGCCATTCGCCGCCTTGCGGGTCGATGCTCTTGAGCAGTTGCCCGCTGAGTACGTCTTCCTGCCAACAATGGCCCATGGGGTCGATGTGTTTGTAGATCTCATAGAAGGGCCCCCAGTAGTAATGGTCTTGGCGACCGAGGCTGTCGGTGACTCGGGTCTGGCCTTTTTCCAGGTCGTACTCGAAGCGATAGTCCTCGCCATCGCTGCCCCAATGGCGGATGACGCGCCACTCATGGTCAGGCTGAGGCTCCAGCAGCGGAGGGAAGTTGCAGAGGCTGCCATCTAAGCGCACTGATTGAGGACGTTGCGCGGGAACTTCGAAACATTGCCATTGATACTGCCGAGTCGCACCGCTGGGCAGGGTGTGGCTATCGAGGTAGCCTTGCGCCGTGTAAGTGAAGCGACGCAGGACTTGGCCTGTGGTAACGAGCACTTCCTGTAACTGGCCGGTATGGGTGTAGCGATAGCTGGCGAGCATTTCGGTGTGTTCGATCTGCGGGTCATCGCCAAGCTTGATATAGAGTCGTTCCACTTGGCTGACCCGCTTCGGGTGTTGCGTGTCATAGCTCAGTCGGACGGTGGTTCGGCTCACCCCGTCGCACACGTAGTGCAGTCGCCCTGTCTGATCGTAGAGAAGCCCCAGCGTATTCAGGTTGCGATCACCCAGCTTGATAAGGCGTGAACGTTTCGGGTTGTGCGGGTCGGTCTGGAAGACTTGGTAGAGGCCGGTGTAGATGTCCTCGACCACGGTCTGTCCATCCTCCAGTTGAAAGAACGCCAACCCGTCGAGCACGCTGACAAAGGCATCGCCCGCTTTCAAGCGGCCCAGCTCCAGGCGGATGCCTTCTTCGTCGACATAGATCCACAACTCGCCGCCCTCGGGATGAGGAACGCGCAGGATTTCCACCTCGTAGGGAACACTCCAACCCATTCCGAACAGGCCGTCTCGGCGCAGGTCGTTGCTGTTGTAACCCCTGGCCCATTCGATGGGGAGCAGGCCCGGTAAGGTGAAGTCGTGATCCTCCGGCCCACCCAGCACCTTGCTTCCGGTTGAAACAATCACCGGGCTGCCTTTGCACGGACGGATGCGCGGCTGCGGTTTGGGGCTGCCCTTCGGTCGCGGCCTGAGCTTGATTTTGCGCGAGATCAACATACCGGCCACCATGCCGGTAAATTGCGCAATCTTGCTTTTGCCATTGCGGATATCGCGTACGGTCAGCGGTTCACCACCAATGCGAACGTTGGGAGACACATTGGCGTCGCTGTCGATGGTGGCATCGCACGTGGTTTTATCGCCGGCTCGGGCGGCAGGCTGCCCGTTGATGAACACCTTGCTGGACCCTTGCGCGATGTAGGTATCGGGCATGGGAGGATGGCGTTCGCAAGTGACCTTATCCTGTTCTGCCGGCTCCGTTCCTGGGGCTGCTGGAGTTGTGACAGGAGGATTGAAGATGTCGTAGATCGCCATGCCCAGCCCGAGCACAGGTAAGAGCATAGGCGCGGCGGACATCGCCATTGCGCCTACATTGTCCAGAAATGACGGTTCTGACTCCTCTTCGGCAGCTTCCGCGCCACCACCTCCGGAGCTGCGCCCTGCGGCCCGAGCTGCGGGCTTTCCGTTGATGTTGGTATCTTGCGAGCCGCTTTCAATCTTGCCGAATGGCTCTGCCGGGAACACGCTGTTGGCGAGAGAGTCACACCCGTCGGTGATGGCTTCACCAATGCTCTTATCGCCTATGGGAATCATGCTGGCACCGCCTACCAGTGCTCCAGCAATCACAGGAACCAGCACTGCCGCCGCACCGCCCGTACCCACCACCGCGACAACGGTGCCGGCGATAGCCGCCGCAACGAGAGCGGTCGCGGCGGCGTAGACAACCGCTTCTGCCAATGCACTCATCAGCTCGGCAGCCAGGGGGGGGTGAAGGATCGCGTCTCCTTCCCTGGCGGCATGGACGTTCTGCGCCATTGGTGTGTGCTCCTTGCTGAACTAGCGTGTATGCAAATGGGGGAGTGAACTGATCAGGTAAAATGCAGGCTGTCTTTGATCGCCCGCCAATGGCTGATATCGGCTTCGGTAAGCGCGCTGTGTTTGCTGTAGTTCAGGACCAGCAGGCGTTGTTGCCCAGGCAGTTGGCAGGCCAACTGAAGCTGGTACATAGGCTGATTTCCGTGCGTGAACTGGAGTGCTGCTTCACGACCTTCGACGTGCTTGTCTTTCCCAATAAAAACGGTCACGGGGTCAGTGCAGGTCAACGCGGTGAGCCGTTTGTGCAGCAAGTCCAGTTGAAACGTGTAGGCGTCATCGAGGCTCTGGTGTTCTGGTAGCGCGCTACGAGCGATGACCAAGGTGGTTTGCCGCTCGCGAAACTGGAGCATGTTCAGTGTTGTGTCTTCGGGCATCTCATCGCCGAGGTCGACGTTGAGATCCTGAGTCAGGTATCTGGCCATTCAGGTGTTCCTTATTTTGGGAAGTACAGGTCAGTCATCAACGGTCTCAGTCGTGCTGAAAATGGCTATTGGCTTCGTCTTGGAGCGCGCGGGCATCTCGCCCGTCAGCGGAAACGGCAGCAGTGCCACCTTCCACGTTGAGATCCAACATGCCGTCGGGGGTGTTGATCTGGCCGGACTGCAAGCCGGTGATATTGAAGTTCTCGCAGGTGATATTCAGCGTGCCGTTGGCATGCAGCTCGATCACGGTCTTGCCGCATTTCAGACGTAACGCGTTACCCACTTCGACGGTATATTCGTCGGCGACCGAATCACTTTTGCTGCCGCCTACTTTCAGCGTGTCATTGGCCTTCACCACCCGCATGCGGGTGCGGCCGACGGTGATGGTTTCGTCCTGGCCGACCTGGCTGCTTCGGTCCGCGCCAATCGATTGGGTCTGGTTGTTCTTCACCACCGTGTTCTGATCTTTCTGGGCATGGATAAACACCTCCTCCTGGCCCAGCTCATCCTCAAAACGCAGCTCATTGAAACCTTCGCCCTTATGGGTGCGGCTCTTGATGGTCATTCGCGTCTTGTGTTTGGGCAGCTTGTAGGGCGGCAGGTTGGTCTGCCTGTAGGCGGCCCCAGTGGCGATCGGCTGGTCAGGATCTCCGTCCAGGTGGCTGATCACTAACTCCTGACCCACACGCGGGATGGCCATCGAGCCCCAGGTCGCCCCGGCCCAGCCTTGGGTGACGCGGATCCAGCACGAGCTGTGGTCGTTGTTTTTGTCCGCGCGATCCCACGGGAACTGCACCTTGACCCGGCCCCATTCATCGCAATAGATCTCTTCCCCTGGCGGGCCGACCACCGTGGCGATCTGCGGGCCGTCGATGCAGGGTTTGGGACGCAGCGGCGCCTTCCAGTCCGAGGTCCAGCGGATGGCGCTGGCCTTTAACGAGTAAGACGTACCTAGGCCGCTACCAAACGATTCTTCCTGCAAGCTGGTGTGCTGTTTGCCTTCGTGCTTGATGGCGATGGTGCGCCAGCGGTCATTGAAGTCCTCACGGGGATGATCATTGAGGTCGAAGGCCAACCCAGGTTGCAGGCGTTCGTCGTCACCTTCCACATGGGCCAGCTTGGCGTCATTGCGCAGGGCGGCCAGGCGGGTCTTGGTGAAAGGCTTGCCGGCGATATCGCGTTTGTAGCGCCCGGGATAGTCGTAGCGCTCGTAGTCCTTGTGCTGGTTGTTCAGGTCCTGGTCGCCGGTGGCGGTGTGCTGCTGGTTGTAGCGCGGGTGGGTGAAGGTGTAGTCGCGCTGCACCTGGCGTGCGGTGCGCACTTGTTCGGTGTAGTGGAAGCGGGTCAACGCCGGTTCCTTGGAGTCGCCGCCACCCATGGGCTGGTAGATCACCGGGCAATCGGTGTGCGTGCCAATGGTGCCCAGACCGCCGACGCGATCAGTGAGAACCAGGGTGTGGCCGTCGGCGCGGTGTTCGAACGTGTAGAGCAGGCCTTCTTCGGCGGCGAGGCGGGCGATGAAATCTAGGTCGGTTTCACCGGCTTGCACGCAGTATTCGCGGGATTGGTGCTCGAAGCAGATTTCGCTGCGGATGTCGGTCAGTTTCTGCTCGGCCAGCATGCTGGTGATGATGTCGGGCACGGTCTGGGCCTGGAAGATGCGCCAGTTGGAACGTAGGTTGAAACGCGCCAGGGTCGGCTCGACTACGGCGGTGTAGCGGGTGCGGCGAAAGCCGGTGTCGCCTTGTTGGAACAGGCTGACCAAACCATGCACGTAGCGCACCGGGGTGTCGTCGCGCCAGATGGTGAACACGGCGGCGAGGTCGAGCATGCGGTAGAAGTCGATGGCCGGGTGGTGACTGACCAGCTCCAGTTCGAGTTTGAACGGCTGGGACAGGCCTTCTTCGAGGGTGAATGAGACCACTTCGAAGGGATCGCCCCGCAGCGGTTGGAAGGTGTAACGAAGGTCGCTTTGACGGGGCATGAGGGCATCCTTGTAATACGCCTGAGACGGACGCAATCCTAGGAAGCTGTGATCTGGCACTTCAATGGTGTGGAGGAAATCGAGAGGAGTCTTACCCATGCAACTAAGACGAGCTGTCGGACATTTCTGCACTACTCAAAGAAAGCCGTTCAACTCCAGATAAATCGATCGACAGCTTGAAAAAGCCTGAACGCCCCACGTTCGAGCCTCACTGTTGTAGTTTTGGCAATAGTGATTATCTTGTTACACTCTGTATCGCACCGCTCCCCTGCGTTACTTTGACGCATCGATGAGCGCGACGGCAAAGGCAGCTGACCCGCTTCCCCGAATTTCCCTCGACTTTTTTCCAGGGCTCTACACTGGGAATCTGTCTTAAAGCCGCTGACTTCAGCGGCTTTTTTTTGCCGTAAAAAAAGGCCAGGCACACCCCCACGACACTGGCCGTTCTTGATTGACCAAAGGAGCTCCACCGGTGAAGAACTCGCTGACGTTCACCCCGTTATTCCTCGCAGTTGCAACAACGATCACTTCCCTCGCCCAGGCGGCAGACACCACACCCACCGACGGTTTCGTTGATGGCTCCCATCTCACGATCAATACGCGCAACTACTACATGAACCGCGACCGTCGCGACATTCATACCGATGACAGCAAGGAATGGGGCCAGGGTTTTATCGGCACCTTCGAGTCTGGCTACACCCAAGGCACCGTCGGCTTCGGCCTGGACCTCAATGCGATGCTCGGCCTCAAGCTCGACGGTGGTGGCGGCACCGATGGCTCCAGCATCCTTCCCTACGGCAGTGGCAATGGCAAGGCACCCGGATCGTTCTCTACCGCCGGCGGCACCTTGAAAATGCGTGCCTTCGATACCGAACTGAAAGCCGGCGACCTGTTCCTCAACAACCCGGTGATCGCCGGTGGCATGACGCGCATGCTGCCGCAGACCTTCCGTGGTGTGAGCCTGGCCAACCACAGCTTCGACGGTTGGCTGATCGAGGGCGGCCAGGCCAGCTTTACCAAGCTCTACAACCAGAGCGGCCACCGGCGCATCGGCACCAGTTATGGCGCCTTGCCCGCCAACGCCGACAGCCAGCACCTGGACTGGGCCGGCGTATCGTTCAGCGGTATCCCGGGGCTGACCAGCAACCTGTACGCCTCCGAACTCAAGGACGTGTGGCACCAGTACTACTACGACCTCGAATACACTTATGCTCTCAACGACCTGGTCAGCCTGACCCCAGGCCTGCACTACTACCACACCCAAGACACCGGCCAATCGTTGCTGGGGGATATCGACAACAACACCTACAGCCTGCATTTCACCGTCGGCGTGGGCAACCACAGCGTCACGGCCACCTACCAGCGGGTCAACGGCAATACGCCGTTCGACTACATCGCCCAGGGCGACAGCATTTACCTGGACAACTCCCAGCAGTACTCGGACTTCAACGGCCCCAACGAGCGCTCATGGAAGCTCAAGTACGCCTACGACTTTGCCGGCCTCGGTGTGCCTGGCCTGACGTCTGCCGTGTCCTACATCAGCGGCAAGACCGACCTGACTAAGGTCGACCCCAACAGCCGCGGCTACAGCAGCTGGTACAGCGCCGACGGCAAAGATGCCAAGCACTGGGAACGGGATATCGATTTGAAATATGTAGTGCAAGGCGGCAAGGCCAAGGACCTGTCGATGCGCCTGCAATGGGCGACCAATCGCGGCAGCAATGGCTATTCGGCAGTGGATCGGGACGTGGATGAGTACCGCGTGATTGTGGACTACCCCATCAACGTCTTCTAACAGCGTTTCTGATGTGGGGGCTTGCTCCCGCATTTTGGTTCTGCGACCTATTCCAGAGTTACTACTAAGCTATGGGAATCCCCAAAGCAGAAGTGCGTCCGATGAGCCCAAGCCTTACCCGTCCCGACCGCCGCCCGGAGCGCTTGCTGATCCTGGGCAGCACGCTGACAGTGTTGCTGATCGTGGGGATCGTCACCGCGCTGCTGATTCGGGAACAGGCCAATACCTTGCAGACGGCCAAGCGCACCGCCAATACCATCACTCAATTGATCGATGCCGACGTGCTGCGCAACGTGGAGCTCTACGACATGGCCCTCAAAGGCCTGATTGCGGCAGCCGAGCGCACTGACCTGCAAGACGTTTCAGCGAGCATCCGTCATCTGGTGCTGTTCGACCGCTCGGCGGCGGCGCCGTACAAAGGCGATATCCTGCTGCTGGACCCGAACGGCGAGGTGATTGCCGATTCGTCCCTGCTTACACCCAAGCTGGGTAACTTCTCTGATCGGGACTATTTTCAGGTGCACCGCGAGAATCCGGACGCCGGGCTGTATATCAGCCGTCCATTCATGGCCCGTTGTGCGTGCGATGACCCATGGCGCATCGCGTTCAGCCGCCGCGTTTCGTCGCCGGACGGGCGCTTCCTGGGCGTCGCCGCCGCCTCCATGCGCCTGTCGTACTTCCACCAGTTGTTCAGCAGCCTGAACATCGGCAGCAACAGCACCATTAACCTGCTCAACCACCAAGGCATCCTGTTGGCCCAAGAACCTTTGCTGGAAGCAGGGATGATCGACAAGGATCTCAGCCAGCGTCCCAATGTGGCACGCATGCTGCGCGAGCGCGATGGCAGCTTCCAGAGTACCTCAAGTGTCGATCACCAGGCGCGGCTCTACAGTTTCTCCAGTGTGGGCAACCTGCCGCTGATTGTAGCGGTGGCCCTGTCCAGCAACGAGATATTTGCGCCATGGCGGCGTGCGGCGTGGCTGGTGAGCATCGCCACAGGCGTGCTGTGCGTAGGCCTGTTGTGGCTGACCTGGGCGCTGTGCATGGAGCTGCGCCGTCGTCATCGCGCTGAACAGGTGCTGTCAGAACTGGCAGCCACCGATGCCCTCACCGGCTTGGCCAACCGTCGCACCCTGGACGAGCGCCTGCGCCTGGAATGGGACCGGGCACAGCGCTCGACCGAGCCCTTGACCATGCTGATGATCGATGTGGACCACTTCAAGGCCTTCAACGACCGCCACGGTCACCAGGGTGGCGATGATGCGTTGCGCGCGGTCGCGCAGGTGATCGACAGCAATATCCGCCGTCCGGCCGACCTGTCAGCACGCTATGGCGGTGAAGAGTTTGCCGTGGTGCTGCCCCATACCGACGCCAAGGGCGCCTGGGTGATCGCCGAGCGCATCCGCATCAGCGTCGAGCGTTTGCCACGGGTGGCTGGGGGTAGACAGCCGGTTACCGTGAGCATCGGCTTGAGTACCTGGCACAAACACAGCCGCAATACCCTTGAGGACTTGCTGCTAAAGGCCGACCAGGCGTTGTATGAGGCAAAGCACAGTGGACGCAATCGGATTGTCGATGCCGCGACCCTGCCCGTGTAGGGGCGAGCTTGCTCGCGAAAAACTCATGGGCACTGCGTTCAATCAGGATGCCCGCGTTACCTTTGACGACCTTCGCGAGCAAGCTTGCTCCTACAGTCAGGCATAAAAAAAGGCCACCCGAAGGCAGCCTTTAAAACTAAAGAAAGAGAGTTGTTACTTACACCGCCGCAACGGGACGCATGTAAGAGATCGGTGCGGTGCTGGCATCTTCGAAGGTCACGACTTCCCAAGCGTCTGTCTGCTCAATCAACTTGCGCAGCAGCTGGTTGTTAAGGGCGTGGCCCGACTTGAAGCCTTTGAACTCGCCTATCAGGCTATTGCCCAGCAGGTAGAGGTCACCGATTGCATCGAGGATCTTGTGCTTCACGAATTCGTCTTCATAGCGAAGGCCGTCTTCGTTCAGTACACCATCCGCGTCGACCACAATGGCGTTTTCAACGCTGCCGCCGAGTGCGAGGTTGTGCTTGCGCAGGTACTCGATGTCACTCATGAAACCGAAGGTACGGGCGCGGCTGACTTCTTTTACGAACGAAGTGCTGGAAAAATCCACGCTTGCACTTTGGGTGCGGTCACGGAATACCGGGTGATCGAAATCGATCTCAAAGCTCACTTTAAAGCCTTCGAACGGGACGAAGGTGGCGCGCTTGTCGCCGTCTTCTACTGTCACTTCCCGCAGAATGCGTATGAACTTCTTGGCTGCGTCCTGTTCTTCCAGGCCGGCAGATTGAATCAGGAATACGAAGGGTCCAGCGCTGCCATCCATGATCGGGACTTCGGACGCGGAGAGCTCGACGTAGGCGTTATCGATGCCCAAACCGGCCATGGCCGAGAGCAAGTGCTCCACCGTGTCCACTTTGACGTCACCATTGACCAACGTGGTCGACATAGTGGTTTCGCCAACGTTTTCCGCGCGAGCAGGTATCTGCACCACAGGGTCCAGGTCGGCACGCACAAACACGATGCCGGTGTCGACAGGTGCAGGCTTGAGGGTCAGGTAGACCTTTTCCCCGGAGTGCAGACCTACACCTGTGGCACGAATAATATTCTTCAGGGTGCGTTGTTTAATCATGGCTTGGACCGCTTCAGCGCAAATTGCGAACTGGTATCAACAAAGGCTGGCGATAATAGCAGACCAGACCTTTGCTGAACACCAATCACCTTCATAGCCCTGATACATTCCATTAATCGGCCTGACGACGCAAGAATGCCGGGATGTCCAGGTAGTCCAGGTCATCTTGCGGATTCGGGCTACGGGACGCAGCAGCACCGGCCTGGGCCTGGTTGCGCATCACGGTCGGACGGTCCAGGTCACGGTAGTTGACCGACGGCAGTTCCTGGCGAGCAGGGGCTGGAGCGGCAGCTGCCTGGCTGGCTTGGCTGTTATGCAGGGTGTTGTCGATGACCTTCACAGGCTTCTCGATTTTTGCACCCAGGCCGGTAGCAACCACGGTTACGTGCAGCTCATCGCGCATGTCCGGATCGATAACGGTACCGACCTTGACCATGGCGTGCTCGGAAGCAAAGGCTTCGATGATGCTACCCACGTCGGAGTACTCACCCAGGGACAGGTCAGGGCCGGCAGTGATGTTCACCAGGATGCCGCGTGCGCCTTGCAGGTTCACGTCTTCGAGCAACGGGTTGCGAATGGCCGCTTCGGTGGCTTCGCGTGCACGGTTCGGACCGCTGGCGCAGCCAGTGCCCATCATCGCCATGCCCATTTCGCTCATGACCGTACGTACGTCGGCAAAGTCGACGTTGATCATGCCCGGGCGCTTGATGATGTCGGAGATACCGCGGACGGCACCGGCCAGTACATCGTCAGCCTTGGCGAACGCGGACAGCAGGCTGGCGTCCTTGCCCAGGATGGTCAGCAGTTTCTCGTTGGGGATGGTGATCAACGAGTCGACGCTTTCAGACAGCAGACGGATACCTTCGTCGGCGATCTGCATGCGCTTGCGGCCTTCGAACGGGAACGGACGGGTCACGACGGCAACCGTCAGGATCCCCATTTCCTTGGCCACTTCGGCAATGATCGGTGCAGCACCGGTACCGGTACCGCCGCCCATGCCGGTAGTGATGAACACCATGTTGGTGCCCTGCAGCACTTCGGCAATACGCTCGCGGTCTTCCAGGGCGGCTTGACGGCCGACTTCCGGATTGGCACCAGCGCCGAGGCCCTTGGTCACGGCTGTGCCCAATTGCAGGATGGTCCGCGCGCCGATGCTTTTCAGCGCCTGGGCATCAGTGTTGGCGCAGATGAATTCAACGCCTTCAATGTTGCTCTTGACCATGTGATTGACAGCGTTGCCGCCGCCACCGCCAACACCGATTACTTTGATAACCGGGCTTGCGGGGATGTTGTCTACGAGTTCGAACATGTTCCCTCTCCTTTCATTTTCTCTAGTTTTTTCGCCTACTGCTTACTACGGGTGCTGCGGTGTCGCGGTAAATCTTTAGAAATTGCCTTTGACCCAAGCCTGCAGCCGCTCGAACAACGGTGCTTTCACTTCGTCGTCGCTACGGTAGCTGTCGCGGATACTCGGGCCCGACAGGGAAATGCCGTCGGTCTGCTTTTGCAGCCCGTACAACAGCAAGCCCACACCGGTGGAATAAATCGGGTTGCGCACGACGTCGCCCAGGCCTTTCACACCGTGGGGCACGCCCAGGCGGACAGGCATGTGGAAGATTTCCTCGGCCAGTTCGACCGCGCCTTCCATCTTCGAGGTGCCACCGGTCAGCACGATGCCGGCCGGGATCAAATCTTCGTAGCCGCTGCGGCGCAGTTCAGCCTGGATCAGGGTGAACAGCTCGTCGTAGCGTGGCTCGACCACTTCGGCCAGGGCCTGGCGCGACAGCTCACGAGGAGGACGGTCGCCGACACTTGGCACCTTGATGGTCTCGCCGGCACCGGCCAGCTTGGCCAGGGCGCAGGCGTAGCGGATCTTGATTTCTTCGGCGTACTGGGTCGGTGTGCGCAGCGCCATGGCGATGTCGTTGGTGACCTGGTCGCCGGCAATCGGGATCACGGCGGTGTGACGGATCGCACCTTCGGTGAAGATCGCGATGTCGGTGGTGCCGCCGCCGATGTCCACCAGGCACACGCCCAGTTCTTTTTCGTCGTCGGTCAGCACCGAGTACGCCGAAGCCAGCTGCTCGAGAATGATGTCGTCGATTTCCAGGCCGCAGCGGCGCACGCATTTTTCAATGTTCTGCGCGGCGTTGACCGCACAGGTCACCACGTGGACCTTGGCTTCCAGGCGCACGCCCGACATGCCCAGGGGCTCGCGCACGCCTTCCTGGTTATCGATCACGTAATCCTGCGGCAGGGTGTGCAGCACGCGCTGGTCAGCCGGGATCGCCACGGCCTGGGCGGCGTCGAGGACGCGCTCAAGGTCGGCCGAGCTGACTTCGCGGTCGCGGATCGCCACGATGCCGTGGGAGTTCAGGCTGCGGATATGGTTGCCCGCCACGCCGACGAACGCCGAGTGGATCCGGCAACCGGCCATCAGCTGCGCTTCTTCGATGGCGCGCTGGATCGATTGCACGGTGGACTCGATGTTCACCACCACGCCCTTCTTCAGGCCCCGGGACGGATGCGTGCCAATACCGACGATTTCGATCGCGCCGTCTTCCCCGACCTCGCCCACCAGCGCCACCACCTTGGAGGTGCCGATATCGAGACCGACGATCATTTTGCCGCTTTGCACGTTTGCCATGGGTCCTGCCTCTTCTTAATTCTTCGCGACAGCGGGTTGTGCTGCCGTGGGCGCAACCGGTGCACGCCAGCCGACGGCCAGGCCGTTGGCGTAACGCAGGTCGACGCTCGCAATGTTCGTAATCTGTTCTTTCAAGGTTTTTTCATAGATGGCAATAAAGCGGCGCATCTTTTCCACCAAGCGGTCGCGTCCCAGCAACAACTCGATGCCCGGGCCGGAACTGCCTGCCCCGGTCGTCAAAAACCAGCTGCCCCGCTCACGCAATTCCAGGCGTGCAATGGAGAAGCCCAGTGGCCGCAGCATCTGGCTCAGGGCCTGGTACTGCTGCATCACTTGCTGCTGCGCCCGCTGCGGCCCGAACAGCTGCGGCAGGTGCTCGTAGTTGGCCAGCTCACGCGGGGTGAACGCCTGGCCCTGGTTGTTCAACAGCGCTTCATCGCCCCAACGGGCCACGGGCAGTTGTTCTTCCAGGCGGATCGTCACCTGGTCCGGCCAGACACGGCGGACTTCGGCGTGGGCGATCCACGGCATCTGTTCCAGCTCCCGGCGCATACCGGCCAGGTCGATGGTGAAAAAGCTCGCCGCCAGGTACGGGCCGATGCGCTGCTGTACCGCCTGCTGGCTGATGTAGCTCAAGTCGCCCTGCACGCTGATCTTGGTGATTGGCCGGTCGGCATACGGCAACAGCCGCTGCGCGCCTTCGTAGGTACCAAAGCCCAATACCACCAGCAATACCGGCCAGAACAGCGCCTTGATAAAACCAAAGTTGGCTTTTGGCAGGCGCGCCGACATCGGCTCTTTAGCCACCATTCGGCTGGCGCCCCGCGGCACCGGCTTGCGGCTCGGTGCTTGTGGGGGCTGATGACGAAGCGATGCGCCTTTCATGTGTTCAGCCTCTTGGCTCAATGCTGTCGGCCAGGATCGCCAGCACCAACTGCTGGAAGTCCAGGCCGGCGGCACGGGCTGCCATGGGAACCAGGCTGTGGTCGGTCATGCCCGGTGCAGTGTTGACTTCAAGGAACCAGAAATTCCCCTGGTCATCCTGCATCACGTCTGCCCGCGCCCAACCGGCGATACCCAGCGCCTCACAGGCTTTCGCCGTGAGGTCCATCAATTGCTGTTCCTTGCTTGCATCGAGGCCACACGGGATCCGGTACTGGGTATCGGAAGCCAGGTACTTGGCGTCGTAGTCATAAAAGGTGTGGGGCGTGCCCAATGCGATAGGCGGCAATACCTGGCCACGCAGGGTGGCGATGGTGTACTCGGGACCGGAAATCCACTGTTCCACCAACACTTGCGAATCGTAGGTACTTGCCGCTTTCCATGCGTCGATCAATTCGGCGGCCGAGTTCACTTTAGCCATGCCGATACTGGAGCCTTCATGGGCTGGTTTGACGATCAAAGGCAGGCCCAGTTCCTTGGCCGCAGAAATACAATCGTCTTCGCTGCACAGTACGGCGTGACGTGGCGTCGGAATACCCAGGCTGTGCCACACCTGCTTGGTGCGCAACTTGTCCATGGCCAGAGCCGAAGCCAGGATGCCGCTGCCGGTGTAAGGGATGCCGGCACATTCCAGCAAGCCCTGCATGCTGCCGTCTTCACCGCCACGGCCATGAAGAATGATGAAGGCGCGGTCGATTTTTTCGGCCTGCAGGCGGGGGAGAAAGTCATCGCCCACGTCGATACCGAAAGCGTTCACACCCGCACTTTGCAGCGCGTCGAGCACGGCATTGCCGGACTTGAGCGACACTTCGCGCTCAGCGCTCTTGCCGCCGAACAATACCGCCACGCGGCCGAAGTCGGCAGGCGCGATAGTGGAAAACAGGGAGCCGTAGTCAGTGGTCATTTCGACTTCCCCTTTGCTGCGGCAAACAGCGGACTCGCCAGCAATTTGGGCGCAAGGCCGCCAATATCGCCGGCACCCTGGCACAGCAGGATGTCGCCGGCACGCAACAGCGGCTTAACGATAGGCGCCAGGTCCACGCCACGCTCGATGTAGATAGGGTCCAACTGGCCACGCTGGCGGATGCTGTTGCACAACTTGCGGCTGTCGGCGCCCGGGATCGGTTCTTCACCGGCCGGGTAGACTTCCATCAACAGCAGCACGTTGGCATCGGCCAGTACATTGACGAAATCGTCGTACAGGTCGCGGGTGCGGCTGTAGCGGTGCGGCTGGTAGACCATCACCAGGCGGCGCTCCGGCCAGCCACCGCGCACGGCCTTGATCACAGCCGCGACTTCGGTCGGGTGATGACCATAGTCGTCCACCAGCATCACATCGCCGCCTTCAACCGGCAGCTGGCCATAGACCTGGAAGCGTCGTCCCACACCGGCAAAGCGCGACAGGCCCTCGACGATGGCTTCATCGCTGACGCCTTCGTCGGAAGCGATGCAGATGGTCGCCAGGGAGTTCAACACGTTGTGGTTGCCCGGCATGTTGACAGACACGTCCAGCGGCTCACGGTCTGGACGCAGCACGGTGAAAAAGGTCTGCATGCCTTCCTGGCGTACATTGATCGCACGCACGTCGGCATCTTCGCTGAAGCCATAGGTCACGGTCGGACGCTTGACCAACGGCAGGATTTCACGCACCACCGGGTCGTCCAGGCACACCACCGCCAAACCGTAGAACGGCAGGTTGTGCAGGAATTCGACGAAAGTTTTCTTCAACTTGTTGAAGTCGCCGTCGTAGGTCGCCATATGGTCGGCGTCGATGTTGGTGACGACGGCGACCAGCGGTTGCAGGTGCAGGAAGCTCGCGTCACTTTCATCGGCTTCGGCGATCAGGTAGCGGCTGGTGCCGAGCTGGGCATTGGTGCCAGCTGCATTCAGGCGGCCACCGATGACGAAGGTCGGGTCCAGGCCACCGGCGGCGAACACCGAGGCGATCAGGCTGGTGGTGGTGGTTTTGCCATGAGTACCGGCGACGGCGATGCCGTGGCGGTAACGCATCAGCTCGGCGAGCATCTCGGCACGCGGCACCACTGGAATACGGCGCTCAAGGGCAGTGGCCACTTCCGGGTTGGAGGTGTTCACGGCGCTGGAAACCACCAATACATCGGCCTCGGCTGCGTTCTCGGCACGGTGACCGATAAAGATCTGCGCGCCAAACGACTTAAGACGATCGGTGACCGGCGACTCTTTCAAGTCCGAGCCGGACACCTGGTACCCCAGGTTCAGCAACACTTCGGCAATCCCGCACATGCCCACGCCGCCGATACCGACGAAGTGGATACGGCGGATGCGGCGCATCTCGGGTTGCGGCATGGCTTTCTGATTCTCAACCATGGGCCACCTCCAGGCAGATATCCACCACCGTGCGGGTTGCGTCAGGTTTGGCCAGGCGGCTTGCGGTGCTCGCCATGCTGTTGAGTCGTTCCGGTTGCATCAAAACCTCGGTCAGGCGTGCGGCCAAATCGGCGGCGCCGGTCGTTCTTTGCGGCAGCAGGAAGGCAGCGCCCTCCCCGGCCAAATATTCGGCGTTGCGGGTCTGGTGATCGTCGATGGCGTGGGGCAAAGGCACCAGCAAGGACGGCAGACCGGCGGCGGCCAGTTCACTGACGGTCAGCGCACCAGCGCGGCAGACCACCAGGTCGGCCCAGCCATAGGCTTGGGCCATGTCTTTGATGAAGGGCTGCACATTCGCTTCCACACCGGCCTCGCGATAACGCGTCGCGGTGACTTCATCGTGATGCTTGCCCGCCTGATGGAAGATCTCCGGGCGCAACTGCACAGGCAACTGCGCCACTGCTTCGGGCAACAGTTTGTTCAACGGTTCGGCGCCCAGGCTTCCGCCCAGGATCAGCAGGTGCGCCTTGCGCCCGGCCAGCGCATCACGCGCAATGGCCATGAACAGCTCGGTACGCACCGGGTTGCCGGTGGTGCGAAGCTTGTCGGAGGCGGCGAAGGTTTTCGGGAAGGCTTCACACACCCGCGAGGCCAATGGCACCAGCAGGCGGTTGGCGGTCCCGGCGACGGCGTTCTGTTCGTGCACGATCACCGGTACACCGGCGAGCTTCGCGGCGACGCCGCCCGGGCCGGTCACGTAACCACCAAAGCCAAGCACACACACAGGCTTCAATTCACGAATGACCTTGCGTGCCTGCCACACAGCTTTGAGCAATACGAACGGTGCCTTGAGCAGGGACAGCTTGCCCTTGCCGCGCAGACCGGTGACGTTGATTAAATGCAGGGGCAAGCCGGCACTCGGCACCAACTCGTTCTCGATGCCACGGGGCGTACCCAGCCAGTGCACGGTGTAGCCGCGGCTTTGGAATTCACGCGCGCAGGCCAGGGCCGGGAACACGTGGCCCCCGGTGCCGCCCGCCATGATCAGCACGTTAGCGCCCATGGGTCGGCTCCTCGGCAAAGTCGCTTTCGCTGAACTCCATCTCTTCGCTGCCCAGGTGGGTCCGGCTCTCCCACTCGATACGCAGCAACAAGCCAAGACAGGCGCAGCAGATCACCAACGAACTGCCGCCGTAACTGAGGAACGGCAACGTCAGGCCCTTGGTCGGCAGCAGGCCGACGTTCACACCGATGTTGATCAGGAACTGGCCGATCCACAGGAACGACAAGCCATAGGCCACATAGGCGGCGAAATACTGTTTGGCCCGCTCGGCCCACAAGCCGATGTACATGCCGCGCACACACACAAACACGAACAGCGCCACGGTGCACAGCGAGCCGACCACGCCAAGCTCTTCGGCCAATACCGAGAACACAAAGTCGGTGTGCGCTTCCGGTAGGTAGAACTGCTTCTGCACACTGTTGCCCAGGCCCACGCCCAGCCACTCGCCGCGACCGAAGGCGATCAGCGCCTGGGTCAGTTGGTAGCCGGAACCGAACTGGTCGGACCAGGGATCGGTAAAGGTGATCAAGCGCGCCATCCGGTAGGGTTGTGCCTGTACCAGAATCGTCACCGCAGCCACCGCCAGCACCACCATCAAGGTGAAACGGAACAGGCCGACGCCGCCGAGGAACAGCATCGCCGCCGCCGCTCCCATCATCACCACGGTGGCGCCGAAGTCCGGTTCCATCAGCAACAGGCCGGCCATGGGCAGCAGCACGATGAAAGGCTTGAAGAAGCCCATCCAGCTTTCGCGTACTTCTTTCTGGCGTCGCACCAGATAGCCGGCGAGGTAGATCACCACGAACACCTTGGCGATTTCCGAGGGCTGCACGTTGAACGCGCCGAAGCCGATCCAGCGCATCGAGCCGTTCACCTCGCGACCGATACCGGGCACGATCACCATCACCAGCAAGCCAAATGCACCGATCAGCATCAGCCAACCCAGGCGCTGCCAGGTGGCGATGGGGATCATCATGGTGACGATGCATGCGCCGAGGCCGATCACCAGGTAAACCAGGTGACGGATCATCATGTACAGGGTATTGCCCGACTGCACGGCGGCCACTTCGGAGGATGCCGAAGTGATCATCACCAGGCCCAGGCCAAGCAGCGCCAGGCAACCGGCGAGCATCGGGAAATCAAGGTCGACACCACGCCCGGTGATGATCGGCGACGGGTACGGCTTGATGATGTTGCGCAAGTTGATGTTCATGCCAAGGCCTCCACGGCGCGAGCGAACAGCTGGCCGCGCTCTTCGTAGTTCTTGAACATGTCGAAACTGGCACATGCGGGCGACAGCAACACCGCGTCACCCGGCTGGGCCAACGCCTGGCACTGGGCAATGGCGTCGTCCAGGGAGGTAGCACGTACTTGCGGCACGCCATCGCCGAGGGCGGCGCCGATCAAATCCGAATCACGGCCCATCAGCACCACGGCACGGCAATGTGCAGCCACCGGGCCTTTAAGATCCTTGAAGTCGGCGCCCTTGCCATCGCCACCTGCGATCAACACCAGCTTGCCGTCTATATCCGCCCCCAGCCCCTCGATGGCCGCCAGAGCGGCACCGACGTTGGTGGCTTTGGAATCGTTGTAATAGCTGACGCCATTGAGGTCGCGTACCCACTGGCAGCGATGCTCGAGCCCGGCAAACGTGCGCAGGCTGGCGAGCATGGCGTCGAACGGCAAGCCGACGGCATGCCCGAGCGCCAAGGCCGCCAGGGCATTGGACTGGTTATGGGCGCCGCGGATTTTCAGCTCGCGCACCGGCATCAGGTTCTGGAATTCGAAGGCCAGGTATTTCTCGCCGTTCTCTTCGCGAATGCCGAAGCCTTTGAAATCAGGCTTGCCCAGGCCGAAGGTCCAGCATGGCAGGCCCTCGCCCATCAGCGGACGGCTCAAGGCATCCTGACGGTTGACCACCACTTGACGGGCGCCACGGAAGATCCGGTGCTTGGCCAGGTGATAAGCCGGCAGGCCACTGTAGCGGTCCATGTGGTCTTCGCTGACGTTCAGCACGGTAGCCACTTCGGCGCCGAGGTCGTGGGTGGTTTCCAACTGGAAGCTCGAGAGTTCCATCACGTAAAGCTCGACGTCGTCGCTGAGCAGGTCCAGCGCCGGCACGCCGAGATTGCCGCCCACGGCCACACGTTTGCCGGCCGCAGCCGCCATCTCGCCAACCAGGGTGGTCACGGTGCTTTTCGCGTTGGAGCCACTGATGGCCACGATCGGCGCCTTCGCGTTACGCGCGAACAGGTCGACATCGCCGGACAGCTTAACGCCACGGGCCGCAGCGGCTTGCAGGGCCGGTGTCGCCAGGGCCAGGCCGGGGCTCACGTAGAGCTCATCGGCACGGCACAGAAACTCGACATCCAACTCGCCACAACGCACTTCCACGTGCGGGTAGTCACGGCGCAGCGTGACCAGCTCCGGTGGATTTTCCCGCGTATCAGCCACGGCAAACGACGTGCCCCGGTTCGCCAGGAAGCGAACCAGGGACATGCCGCTCTTGCCGAGGCCGACAACGATGCGGAAGTGGTCTGAAGCGATCAGGGTCACTCGTTTCTACCTCAGTTTCAGGGTGGCAAGGCCAACCAGTACCAGAATCACAGTGATGATCCAGAAGCGGACAATCACGCGTGGCTCGGGCCAGCCCTTGAGTTCAAAGTGGTGGTGAATCGGCGCCATGCGGAACACACGACGCCCGGTCAATTTGAAGGACGCCACCTGGATGACCACCGACAGGGTTTCCATCACGAACACACCGCCCATGATGAACAGCACGATTTCCTGGCGGACGATCACCGCGATGGTGCCCAGGGCTGCGCCCAGCGCCAGTGCGCCGACGTCGCCCATGAAGACTTGTGCGGGGTAGGTGTTGAACCACAGGAACCCCAGGCCGGCGCCGATCAGCGCGCCGCAGAACACGATCAACTCACCCGCGCCCGGTACATAAGGAATCAGCAGGTATTCAGCGAATTTCACGTTACCCGACAGGTAGCAGAAGATGCCGAGCGCGCCGCCGACCATCACCGTCGGCATGATCGCCAGGCCGTCGAGGCCGTCAGTCAGGTTGACCGCATTGCTGGAGCCGACGATCACGAAGTAGGTCAGCACCACGAAGCCGATGCCCAGGGGAATGCTGGCGTCCTTGAGCATCGGGATGATCAGGGTGGTCTCGACTGCACTCGGGGCGGTGGTGTAGAGGAAGATCGCCGCGGCCAGACCGAACACCGATTGCCAGAAATACTTCCAGCGGCTTGGCAGCCCCTTGGAGTTTTTCTCGATCACCTTGCGGTAGTCATCGACCCAGCCGATGGCGCCGAACAACAGGGTCACCAGCAGCACCACCCACACGTAGCGGTTGTGCAGGTCAGCCCAGAGCAATGTGCTGATGCCGATGGACGACAGGATCAACGCACCGCCCATGGTCGGGGTGCCGGACTTGGACAGGTGCGACTGCGGGCCGTCATTGCGAACCGATTGACCAATTTGCAGGTTCTGCAGGGTGCGGATCATCCACGGCCCCAGGAACAGTGACAAACACAACGCAGTCAGCACACCCAGGATCCCGCGCAGGGTCAGGTACTGAAAGACCGCGAAGCCTTTGTGGAACTGTTGCAGATACTCAGCCAGCAGCAGCAGCATTAATGTTTCTCCGTACTTGAGCCACACAAGGCTGCGACGACGTTTTCCATCACCGCGCTGCGCGATCCCTTGATCAAAATGGTTGTGTGTTTGTCGTGTTCAGTCGCGGCCAGCGCCTGGATCAATTCAGCCTGCGTCGCGAAATGCCGCGCGCCGGGACCGAATGCGCTAACGGCGTGCGCCATGTTCGGGCCGACCGCGTAGAGCGCGTCGACCTTGGCGGCGGCGTAAGTGCCGACTTCGCGGTGGGACTGCTCTGCCCAGTCGCCCAGCTCGGCGATATCGCCCAGCACCAGTACCTTGCGACCGTCGAAGCCCTTGAGCAGGTCGATGGCGGCGCAAACGGAAGACTGGTTGGCGTTGTAGGTGTCATCAATCACGCGCATGCCGTTGCTGGCCAGTTGCGCCACGGTACGACCCTTGACCGGCTGCACCGCGCCCAGGCCCGTTGCAATACCAAACAGCGACACGCCCAGCGCGTGGGCTGCGGCGGCGGCGGCCAGGGCGTTGGCGACGTTATGGTTGCCCAGCAGGTTCAACTGCACGTGCCCGTCACCTTGCGGGGTGTGCAAGGTAAAGGACGGGCAACCACGAGCGTCGACACGGATGTCGGAGGCATGGAAATCGGCGGCCGCATTCAGCACCGCAAACGTCAGCACCTTGCGACCGGTGGCGCGTACACGCCAGGTCTCGAAAGCCTTGTCGTCCAGGTTAAGTACGGCAGTGCCCGCGGCGTCGAGGCCTTCGAGGATTTCGCCCTTGGCTTCGACAATTTTTTCCGGGCCGCCGAATTCGCCGACATGGGCGGTACCGGCGTTGTTGATGATTGCAACGTGGGGCTTGGTCAGCGCCACGGTGTAGGCGATTTCGCCAATACGCGAAGCGCCCAGCTCGATCACGGCCGCCGTATGTTCCGGGGCCAGTTCAAGCAGGGTCAGCGGTGCGCCGAAGTCATTGTTCAGGTTGCCACGGGTGGCGAGTACCGGCCCGCGCGTGCGCAGGACACCGGCGAGCAATTCCTTGACCGTGGTCTTGCCGCTGGAGCCGGTGATGGCCGCTACCGGTTTACCGAAGGCGGCACGGTTGAGCGCACCCAATTGGCCCAAGGCCAAGCGGGTATCGGCAACCAGCAGTTGCGGCAAAGTGGAGTCTGCCACTTCGCGCTGCACCAAGGCGCCGACGGCACCCTTGGAGGCGACTTCATTGAGGTAGTCGTGACCATCAAAACGCGGGCCTGCCAGCGCGACAAACAATTGCCCAGGCTGGATATTGCGGCTGTCGATACTGACGCCGGTGAACGTGCAGTCGTTCGACAGTACACGGGCAGACAGGGCCTGGGCCAGTTCGCTGAACTTCATCGCCTTAAGCATGGGCAGCCTCCCAGGCGGTCAGGGCGCGGTCGGCCTCGGCCAGATCGGAGAAGGCATGACGTTCGCCGTTGATTTCCTGATAGTCCTCGTGGCCTTTGCCCGCCAGGACCACCACGTCGTCAACGCCGGCGCTGGCAATCAACTGGGCAATGGCGGCGCCGCGGCCGGCAACGAAAGTGGCCTTGGCGGCATCTTTGAAGCCGACACGGATGTCGTCAAAAATCTGGCTCGGGTCTTCGCTGCGTGGGTTATCGTCGGTGACGACTACGCCATCGGCCAGACGCTCGACGATCTCGGCCATCAACGGACGCTTGCCGCGATCACGGTCACCACCGCAGCCGAACAGGCAGAGCAATTTGCCCTTGGCGTGCGGGCGCAAGGCTTCGAGGACTTTTTCCAAGGCATCCGGGGTATGGGCGTAATCGACCACCACCAATGGCTGCGTGCCGCCACCCAGGCGCTGCATGCGGCCAGCCGGGCCTTCCAGCTTCGGCAGCACGCGCAGGATTTCATCCAGGGCGTAATCCAGGCCCAGCAACGCGCCGATGGCGGCGAGCAGGTTGCTCAGGTTGAAACGCCCGAGCAGGGTGCTGCGCAAATGGTGCTCGCCCTGGGGCGTGACCAAGGTGGCGCGCACGCCTTCGTCATTGAACTGGGCTTCACGGCAGAACAGGTACGCGCTGGGGTCCTGCAGGCTATAGCTGATCAGGCGCGCTTCGCTGTCTTCGCCAGCCAGTTGGCGACCGAATGCGTCGTCGAGGTTGACCACCCGACATTGCAAGTCATTCCAGGCAAACAACTTGGCCTTGGCGGCGGCGTACGCCTCCATGGTGCCATGGTAGTCGAGGTGGTCGCGGGACAGGTTGGTCATCACCGCCACGTCAAAGGCCAGGGCGGTAACTCGCCCCTGCTCCAGGCCGTGGGATGAGACTTCCATGGCAACCGCCTTGGCACCCGCCTTTTTCAGGTCAGCCAAAGTTGCTTGCACGGCAATCGGATTCGGTGTGGTGTGCAGGCCGCTTTGCAGCGCACCATAAAAGCCCGTGCCCAGGGTGCCGATAATGCCGCAGTGCTGACCCAACAGATCAAGGGCTTGGGCGACCAATTGGGTCACGCTGGTCTTGCCATTGGTGCCGGTCACCCCCACCAGGTTGAGCTGGCGGCTCGGGTCACCGTAGAAACGCCCGGCGATATCGGACAACTGCGCAGCGAGGCCCTTGACCGGGATCAACGGCACGTCGGTGATCGGCAGCACGGTGGCGCCTTCCACTTCATAGGCCACGGCAGCCGCACCGCGTTGCAGGGCATCGGCAATGTGCGCACGACCGTCGAGCTTGCCGCCGGGCACCGCCAGGAACAGGTCACCGGCGCGTACATTACGGCTGTCCAGGCTCAACTCGCGAATCAGCAGATCGCGGCCGGCATGGGCAAAAATCTTGTTCAGGCTCAGAGACATCAGCCGCGCCCTCCATTGGCTTTTACAGCAGCGGCCGGTGGCCCGGCATTGGCTTGTTGGGTCGGCGGCAAGTTATCCGGCGTGATGTTCATCAGGCGCAGGGTGCCGGACATCACTTTGCTGAACACCGGTGCCGAAACCAGGCCACCGAAGTAGCCGGCTTTACTCGGCTCGTCGATCACGACAACGATGGCATAGCGCGGATCGCTCATCGGGCCAAAGCCGGCGAACAGCGAACGATAGGAGTTTTCGGCGTAGCCCTTGGTACCCACCGAGGTCTTGCGTGCAGTACCGGACTTGCCTGCCACGTGATAAGCCGGCACCTGGGCACGGAATACGCCACGCGGTGCTTCGATCACTTGTTGCAGCATGCCCTGGATGGTCTTGGCGACGTTCTCGGGCATGACTTGGGTGGCTTGCGGCGGTTCGTCGACATGGATCAGGCTCAGCGGAACCATGCGGCCGTTATTGGCCAATACCGAGAACGCGTGGGCCAGTTGGATCGCAGTCACCGACAAGCCGTAGCCGTAGGAAAGCGTGGCCGTCTCGGCCTTTCTCCATTCGCGGTAGTTCGGCAGGTTGCCGACGCGTTCACCCGGAAAGTTGAGGCCGGTGGGTTGCCCCAGGCCGATTTTTTGTGCCAGGCGATAGATGGCCTCGCCGCCGATATCGAAGGCAACCTTGCTCATGCCGACGTTACTGGAGTTGATCAGGATACCGGTCAAATCCAGGATCGGGCCTTCGCTGCGGGACACGTCACGAATGGTGTACTTGCCCAATTGCAGCGTGCCTGGATACACCTCGACCTTGTCACTGGGTTTCCAGCGCCCGGTTTCCAGGGCAGCGCTCATGGAGATGGCTTTCATGGTCGAACCCGGTTCGAACACGTCGATCATTGCGCGGTTACGCATCATCGCCGGCTGCAGGTTGCGACGGTTGTTCGGGTTGTAGGTCGGCTGGTTGACCATGGCAAGGATCTCGCCAGTCTTCACATCCATGATCACCAGGCTGCCGGCCTTGGCGCCGTTCTCCATGATCGCATTACGCAGTTCACGGTTGGCCAGGTATTGCAGGCGCAGGTCAATCGACAACGCCAAGGGCTTGCCGGCCTTGGCGTTCTTGGTGACCTGGACATCCTTGATCAATCTGCCGCGCCGATCCTTGATGACCTGGCGCTTGCCGGGCACACCGGCCAGCCATTCGTCATAGGCCAGTTCCACGCCTTCGCGGCCGTGGTCGTCGATATCGGTAAAGCCCACCATGTGCGCGGTGGTTTCACCGGCTGGGTAGAAACGCCGAAATTCCTCGATGCCATAGACACCGGGGATTTTGAGATCGAGCACTTGCTGGCCTTGCTCAGGGGTAAGCCCTCGAACCAGGTAGATGAATTCTTTATTGGCCTGGGCTTCCAGGCGCTCGGTCAGAGCCTTGCGGTCTTGCCCCAGGGCAGCGGCCAGTTCAGGCCACTTGTCCTTGGCGACCTGCAGTTCCTTGGCATTGGCCCACAGGGTGGTCACCGGAGTACTGACGGCCAGGGGCTCGCCGTTACGGTCGGTGATCAGGCCACGGTGCGCGGGAATCGGGATATGTCGCAGGCTTCGAGCATCACCCTGGCCGATCAGGAAGTCACGATCGACCACCTGCAGGTCGAAGATACGCCAGACGATCGCGCCCACCATCAATGCCAGCAAGCCAAGCATCAGGCGGAAGCGCCATGGGTAGAGTGCGCCTTCAAGTTTCATCATGGCGCCACCATGCGGACTTCGGCCGCGCCAGGGATGTGCATCTTCAACTGTTCGGTGGCCAGCACTTCGATACGGCTGTGGGCCGTCCAGGTGCTTTGCTCGAGGATCAACCGGCCCCACTCCGCCTGCGCTTTATCACGCACGCTCAATTCCCCGTACAGGGTATTGAGCAACTGGCGGTTCCAATGGGCGCTGTAGGACACCGCAATCGCGGACACCAGCACGCCGACAAACAGCAGCAACATAAAGAAGCTGCCGCCCGGGAGGGGCTTGGCGAAAAGCTTGCTCACCGCAGCTTCTCCGCGACGCGCATGACGGCGCTACGGGAACGTGGGTTGGCCTTGAGCTCCGCTTCGGAAGCGAACTGCGCTTTGCCATGGATTTTGATTTTCGGCACAAAGGCTTCGAAACGCACCGGCAGGTTGCGCGGCAGGTTGTCGGACTCGCCCTTGACCAGACGACGCATGAACAATTTGACGATGCGGTCTTCCAGGGAGTGGAAGCTGATCACCACCAGGCGACCGCCCACTTCCAGAGCCTCCAGTGCGGCTTCGAGACCGGCTTCCAGATCACCCAGTTCATTGTTGACGTGAATGCGCAAGCCTTGGAACGCACGGGTTGCCGGGTTCTTGCCCTTCTCCCAGGCCGGGTTGGCAACCTTGAGCACTTCGGCAAGGTCAGCGGTGCGTTCGAACGGCTGGATCTCGCGACGCTCGACCACGGCACGAGCCATGCGGCCGGCGAAGCGTTCTTCACCGTATTCCTTGAATACGCGGGCGATTTCTTCCACCGGCGCGGTGGCAATGAACTGTGCGGCACTGACTCCACGAGTGGGGTCCATGCGCATGTCTAGGGGGCCGTCGTTCATGAAGCTGAAGCCGCGCTCCGGGTCGTCGAGCTGGGGCGAAGACACGCCCAGGTCGAGCAAAACCCCGGCCACCTTGCCCGCCATGCCGCGCTCGGCGACTTCGGCACCCAACTCGGCAAAGCTGCGTTGCACAACGACAAAGCGGCCGTCTTCGGCCGCTAGCGCTTGCCCGGTCGCAATCGCTTGAGGGTCTTTGTCGAACCCGAGCAGCTTACCATCGGGCCCGAGCTGGCTGAGTATCAACCGGCTGTGCCCGCCCCTGCCAAAGGTGCCGTCCAAATAGCAGCCATCCGCGCGTACGGCGAGAGCCTCGACGGCTTCGTCAAGCAGTACGGTGATGTGGTTAAAGCCGCTATCAATAGTCACAGGATCAAATCACGCAGTTCATCAGGCATGGCGCCCGGTTGTTGAATAGCAGCCAGGTCTGCTGCAGAAACAGCATCCCAGGCATCTTCGTCCCACAATTGGAACTTGTTCAGTTGGCCCACCAGCATTGCGCGCTTGTCGAGCTTGGCGTACTCGCGCAGACGCGGTGGCACCAGGAAACGACCGCTGCCATCGAGCTCAAGGTCGACGGCATTACCGATCAGCAAACGCTGGAGGCGGCGGTTTTCTTCACGCAATGAAGGCAGTGCGCGCAACTTGGTTTCAATCAACTCCCACTCATCGAGGGGGTAAACACACAAACAAGGGTCAACGGCGTCAATCGTGATGATCAACTGGCCTGAACTTCGCGAAATGAGCTCGTCACGATACCGGCTCGGCATGGCGAGACGGCCTTTTGCATCGAGACTGATAGCGTTAGCTCCGCGAAACACAGATGCGTTTCTCCAAATTTTAGCGTTTTACGTTCAAAAAACCCACTTTGTGCCACTTTCCGCCACTTGCGCACACTATAGGAATGCGCCTACCACACCGTCAAGGCGCGTATTCAAGGAAAAGCCTTACAGAACGGAGATTTAGGAAGGTAAAAGGAGGAGAAACGAGAGTTTGACGATGTTTTTGACTCAACAACGGCAAATAGCTCATAGAGCTACGACCTAAAGTTAAAGTAATTTATTAAGAGTAAGATTTTTTTGGTATTACGAAGATGCATCTGCCAATGATTTGGCAGGGAGGGATTCTTGCGTTACTACCGGGTTTGCGCACGAGATTCGAACGCAAGGAAAAAAGGTGGAGAGTCGATCTGTAAGCCGGGTTCTGTCTTGAACAGTCATTCGTCTACGATGGCCATCACTGGACATCTTTAGCAACCTACCCGGTCCCAGCGCGGGCCACGCCTTGGGACCCTATTTGGTCTTGCTCCAAGTGGGGTTTACCTAGCCACGAACTGTTGCCAGTCGTGCGGTGCGCTCTTACCGCACCTTTTCACCCTTACCGGCACCGAAGTGCTTAGGCGGTTATTTTCTGTGGCACTTTCCGTAGGCTCACGCCTCCCAGGCATTACCTGGCACTTCGCCCTATGGAGCCCGGACTTTCCTCCCCCCCCTAATTTTCATAGAGGGCAGCGACTGTCCAATCGACTCTCCGCCGCGCAGGTTAACGGCACGGCGGCCTCAGGACAAGTATTAAAAGTACCGCGGTGCCATCACGTTCAGACGCAATACAGGTTCGCCCCCGGAACTATTCGGCTTTCTGCTTATCCAGCGCCACCTGGTACAACACATTTTTGCGCACCCCGGTAATTTCGGCCGCCAAGGCCGCGGCACGCTTGAGCGGCATTTCCTTGAGCAGCAAATCGAGGATGCGCATCGCCTCGCTCCCCACCGCATCTTCATTTTCCGGCGCCGTCCACCCCGCCACCAGCACCACGCACTCACCGCGCTGCTGATTGCTGTCGCCTTCGACAAATGCGCGAAGCTCTTCCAGCGGTAAGCCCTTGAGGGTCTCAAAGGTCTTGGTCAGCTCCCGGGCCAACAGCGCCAGGCGCTCACCGCCAAACACCAGCTCCATGTCCTGCAGGCATTCCAGGATACGGTGCGGGGCTTCGTAGAAGATAAGAGTGCGCGGCTCTTCCTTCAACGTTTGCAGGCGCGCACGACGCCCCACCGCCTTGGCCGGCAAGAAGCCTTCAAAGATAAAGCGGTCCGATGGCAGCCCGGCGGCAGATAATGCAGCGATCAGCGCGCAGGCTCCCGGAACAGGCACTACATTGATACCTGCGGCGCGTGCCTGGCGAACCAAGTGATAACCCGGATCGGAAATCAAGGGCGTACCCGCATCGGAGATCAATGCCACGTCATCGCCGGCCAGCAGGCGCGTGATGAAACGGCTGCCTTCTTCACGCTCGTTGTGCTCGTGGCATGCCGCTAATGGCGTGCTGATTCCAAAATGCTGCATCAACCGCTGGGAGTGCCGCGTGTCTTCGGCCGCGACCAATTTAACCTCGCGCAACACTTTCAGCGCCCGCGCACTGATGTCGTCCAGGTTGCCAATGGGCGTCGCCACGACAAAAAGCGAGCCTGCAGTGGAATTCAATGGACCTGGAGCAGTCAAAACGCACACCTCGATGGTTGGCAAAAGCAATATTGTAGCGCGTAGACGCCTTGAAAATATGCCATCACTGTGGATGTCGATTCAGCCACTATTAGTTGATCGCAACATTTGCACGACCTAAATCGATTGTTTCACGCCACTAACGTCGCGCCTGGGCCAGTGCTTGGGTACACTTCCACGCTAATTTGATCGGTATCAGGAACACTTACATGATCGCTTGCCTGCGGCTGCTCTCCGCCCTCTGCCTCGCTGCCTTGCTGGCCGCTTGCGCCAGCTCGCCCTCGTCCAGCCTTGGCGACCTTCCACGGACTCCGGATGCCAGTATCGAGCAACTGCTCGAACAGGCAACGAACGCCAAGACGCCAGAAAAGGCCGCCATGCTGCGCCTGAGTGCGGCTGATCTGGCCTACCAGCAGAACAACCCTGCACGCTCGTCGCAGATTCTTGCGCAGGTGCCCCTGGATGTCCTGAAACCGGCCGCTCAAGTATTCGCCAGCACCCTGGCCGCCGAACTGGCAATGACGCGCAACCAGCCCAAGGCGGCATTGGCGGCGCTGAACCACCCCAGCCTGCAAAGCCTGAAGGAGCTGCCGGCAGACCAGCAGGTCCGCACCGGCACCGTGCATGCCCGCGCCTATGAAGCCGATGGCCAGACCCTCGCCGCTGCTCGCGAGCGGGTGGCCATGGCGCCGCTGCTCACCGGGGATGCCGCTGCAAGCAACCACGAAGCCATCTGGGCATTGATTGCCGCGCTGCCGGCCGACCAACTGCAAGCCACCGGCAACCCGACGCTGGACGGCTGGATTACCCTGGCCCAGGCGGTCAAGGGCGCCGGCACCCTGGAGCAACAGCAGACGGCCATCGATACCTGGCGCACACAGAACCCCGGCCACCCGGCCGCGGTGCAACTGCCCACGCCGCTGACCAAACTCAAGGAACTGGCCAGCCAGCCCTTGAACAAGATTGCCGTGCTGCTACCACAGGAGGGCCCGTTGGCTTCGGTCGGCAAGGCGCTGCGCGAAGGCTTCATGGCCGCTCACTATCAGGCCGAGCAGGCCGGGCAGAAGGCGCCGGTCATTGAGTTCTACGACAGCTCGCGCATGACCTCCCTCGACGACTTCTACGCCAAGGCCCAGGCCGCCGGCGTGCAATTGGTGGTTGGCCCGCTGGAAAAACCACTGGTCAAGCAGCTCAGTGCACGCCCGCAATTGCCGATCACTACCCTGGCGCTGAACTACAGCGAGACCGATCAAGGCCCGGCCCAACTGTTCCAGTTCGGCCTGGCCGCTGAAGACGAAGCCCGTGAAGTGTCGCGTCGTGCCCGCGCCGATGGCCTGCATCGCGCCGCCGCCATGGTGCCCCGTGGCGAATGGGGCGAGCGTGTCTACAAGGCCTTCCGCCAGGATTGGGAAGCCAATGGCGGCACCGTCATGGGTGTCGAATATGTCGATCAGCCCGTGGCACTGGCCCAGCAGATCGCCGATCTGTTTCAGTTGCGCAAAAGTGAAGGCCGTGCCAAGAGCCTGCAAAGCACGGTCGGCACCGACGTTGCCGCCCAGCCTTCGCGTCGCCAGGACATCGAGTTCATCTTCCTGGCCGTCACCCCGCAACTGGCCCAGCAGATCAAGCCGACCCTGAACTTCCAGTACGCCGGTGATGTGCCGGTCTACGCGACCTCCCACGTATTCAGCGCCAGCGGTGACCGCAACCAGTACCTGGACATGACCAACGTGATGTTCTGCGAAACCCCTTGGCTGCTTAATACCACCGACCCGCTGCGCAATCAGGTTGCCGCACAATGGCCACAGGCCAATGGCAGCCTGGGTCGCCTGTACGCGATGGGCGTCGATGCCTACCGCCTGGCGCCACGCCTGGGCCAGCTCAAGGCGCTGCCGGACACCCGTTTCGACGGCCTCTCGGGCAACCTGGGCATCAGCGCCAACCAGCGCGTAGATCGCCAGATGCCATGGGCGAAATTCGTCGGCGGCGACATCCAGCGCCTTCCAGATACCCCGCGCTGATGCCCGAGCGGTCCAGCGCACAAAGCGGCAAGGATGCCGAACGCCAGGCACTGAAATACCTGCAACAACAGGGTCTGCGCCTTTTGGCGCAAAACTGGTTGTGTAAACGCGGCGAGCTTGATCTGGTCATGCTTGACGGCGATACAGTAGTATTTGTCGAAGTCCGCTATAGAAAACACGCACAATGGGGTGGCGCGCTCGCCAGTATCGACGGGCGCAAGCGTCAGAAGCTGATACTCGCTGCGCAGTTCTTCCTGCAAAAAGAGCATCGCTGGGCTGACAGCCCCTGCCGTTTCGATGTGGTAGCCATGGAAAGCACACCGTCGGGTCCCGCTGATTTGAACTGGCTCAAGAATGCCTTCGACAGCTGACCCACCCGGCACCTTCACCCCACACTTTTGCTCTTTGCTTTGCGGGCTGCACATTACCTGTGCCAAACAGCCGCGCTACTTAAGGTCACACAGATGGACATGCAATCCCGAATTCGCCAGCTTTTCCAGGCCAGCATCGACACCAAGCAACAGGCGATGGACGTACTTGCACCGCACATCGAGCAAGCCAGTCAGGTCATGGTCAACGCCCTGCTCAACGAAGGCAAAATGCTTTCGTGCGGCAACGGTGGTTCGGCTGGCGATGCCCAGCATTTTTCTTCCGAGCTGCTCAATCGCTTTGAGCGTGAGCGCCCGAGCCTGCCGGCCATTGCCTTGACCACCGATTCGTCGACGATCACCTCGATCGCCAACGACTACAGCTACAACGAAATCTTCTCCAAGCAGATCCGCGCCCTCGGCCAACCGGGCGATGTGTTGTTGGCGATTTCCACCAGCGGCAACTCGGCGAATATTATTCAAGCGATCCAGGCCGCACATGATCGCGAAATGATTGTCGTAGCCTTGACCGGACGCGACGGCGGCGGCATGGCTTCGCTGCTGTTGCCCGAGGACGTGGAGATTCGCGTCCCGGCCAATGTCACTGCACGCATCCAGGAAGTCCACCTGCTGGCGATCCACTGCCTGTGCGATCTGATCGACAGCCAACTGTTCGGGAGTGAAGAATGACCGTTAACCGCCTCAGCCTTATGGCCATTACGCTGTGCCTAGCCATCAGCGGCTGCAGCTCGGCAATCACCGCTACACGGGACACCCCCATCCAGGACGACAGGGGCACGCGCACATTCGGCAGCACCATCGATGATTCGCTGATCGAAACCAAGGTCAAGGTCAACGTCGCCAAGGCCGCCACCGACCTGGGCAACGGCGCATCGCGCATCGTGGTGACCAGTTTCAACGGTGTCGTCCTGCTGGCAGGGCAAACACCCCGCGCCGACCTCAAGGCCCAGGCCGAGCAAGCCGCCGCGGGGGTGCAGCGGGTCAAGAAGGTCCACAACGAGTTGCAGGTCATGGACCCGATCACCCTGCTGGCCATCAGCAACGATGCCTTGCTGACCACCAAGATCAAGGCGCAGATGCTCACCGACAGCGCAGTGCCGGGCTCGCGGATCAAGATCGTCACCGATAACGGCATCGTCTACATGATGGGCCTGCTGACCCAGGCCGAAGCCACCCGTGCCGCCAACCTGGTGCAGGGTGTGTCCGGTGTTCAGAAGATCGTCAAGGTGTTCGAGTACATCGATTGATGTAGAGGGCCACAAAAAAGGGCGCCGTGCATTGACTGCACGGCGCCCTTTTTAGTGAGCAGGGTTTATTGGTACTGCTGGTATGGATTGCCCTGGAACTGGTTGTTCTGCTGTGGCACCTGCTGTTGCTGGCCCGGCTGACCGTACTGCTGGCCGGGGATAGGGCCGAGGTTGACCTCTACGCGACGGTTCTGGGCACGGCCATTCACGTCGGAGTTGCTGGCAATCGGGTTATCCGGGCCGGCACCGCGGGCGCTCAGGTTGGCAGCGCTGACACCCTGGGAAGTCAGGTAGTTGGCCACGCTCTGGGCACGACGCTGTGACAGGTCCATGTTCAACTGGCGGCTGCCGGTGCTATCGGTGTAGCCGACGATCTGGATGGTGTTCTGGTTGAACTGCTTGAGGGAGTTCGCCAGGTTGTTCAGCGGCTGGTAGAAGCTGCTGGAGATAGCGTCCGAGTTGGTGGCGAAGGTAATGTTGCCCGGCATGATCAGCTTGATCTGGTCGCCCTGGCGCTGCACTTCGACCCCGGTGTTGGCCATGCTTTCGCGCAGCTTTTTCTCCTGCTGGTCGGCGTAGTAGCCATAACCAGCGGCACCGGCACCCGCGACGACTGCGCCAATCAGCGCGCCCTTGCCACGGTTGTTATGGTCGATGGCCGCACCAGCCAACGCGCCGGCCAGCGCACCCAGGCCTCCGTACTTGGCGGTCTTGCTCATACCGCTTTCGGAACCATTGCTGGCCTGTCCCTGGCTGCCGTCATATGGATTAGGTGAAGCGCAGCCAGACAACAGGGCTACGGCAGTAGCGACAACAAGCAGACGACGCGGAGTAAACATGAAGGGAAGCTCCTACTTTTGCATTCTGAGATGCAGAGGACATTGGCAATGGACCTGTGCCGAGTTTGGAACACGACCAGCGGTAAAAATTCCGTGGTCGCCGCCCATGCTGTAACAAAAGTTTAGCCAATGTCACCGCTACAGGAACCGTAGCAGATGCAGGCAGAAAACGACCTGGGTTTTTACTGCAGCGCTTGTCAGACTCATCGACCATCAAGCGCGCACGAAGGGATTTTCCCGCATCTCGTCGCCCAGGCAGGTGTCCGGCCCATGACCGGTGACCACCGTCGCGCCTTCGTCCAGCGTATACAGGCGCTGCTTGATCGAACGCACGATTGTCGCCTGGTCGCCGCCCCATAAATCGGTGCGCCCCACGCCGCGCCGGAACAAGGTGTCACCGGCAATCAGCAACTTGGCATCGGCAAACCAGAAACTCATCGAACCCGGCGTGTGCCCTGGTGTGTGCAAAGCCACGCCACAACCGCAGGCCAGTTCCTCGTCATCTTCCAGCCAGCGGTCCGGCGACGGCACCGGGACATAGGGCACGCGAAACATCTGGCACTGCATTTCCAGGTTATCCCAGAGGAATTGATCTTCTTTATGCAGGTGCAGCGTCGCGCCGGTCTTCTCCTTCAACTGCCCGGAGGCCAGGAAGTGATCCAGATGGGCATGGGTGTGGATAATGCTCACCACCTGGAGGCCCAGGGCATCTAGACGCGCCAGGATCAACTCAGGGTTGCCGCCCGGGTCGACCACAATGGCTTTTTTGCTGATCGGGTCACCGATGATGGTGCAGTTGCACTGCAACGGGCCGACGGGGAAAGTTTCGCGGATCAACGGGCTTTTCTGGTTGTGCATGGGGGTGTTCCTGCAAGCTCTATGGCATTCCAGACACAGTATGGTTGACCTTGCCCCAGATCTGGAAGGCATCGAATTTGCGTTGCATCAGATGCTAAGCTACTCAAGCGCCATCGAACCCAGCAACAGCCAGGACCGCAGCGTGTCGCGTTTGGAGCAAGACGTATGGCGAATCAACAACAGGTCATCTGCGAACACTGCGACTGCGTGTACGAAAAAGTCACGCTCGCCAAACATCAAACCGCCCTGTGCGTACGCTGCGCGGGCGTACTGCAGCGCCATAACGGCCTGACGGTGCAACAACGCCTGGCCCTGACGGTAACCGCAGCGGTGTTGTGGACTTTCGCCAACTTTTACCCGGTGATGAGCATCAGTCTGCAGGGCTTGAAAAACAGCGCGACGCTCTGGGATTCGGTGGTGGCGTTGAGCCTGGGGCCGATCACGTTTATTGCGTTGGTGGCGGCGATTTCCATCATCATCGCGCCGGTGTTTCAACTGCTGTTGCTGATCTGGGTATTGAGCTTCGCCCTGGCCGGCCGGCGCTCGCCGGCGTTCAAGCTGTGCATGCGCTGGCTGGAAGCCCTCAGACCCTGGAGCATGCTGGAAGTCTGCCTGCTGGGCGCGATGGTCGCGGTGTTCAAGCTGGCCGGTATGCTGGATGTGATTCCCGGCACCGGCCTGTTTGCCCTGGCCGCCCTCAGCCTGTTGCTGATCCGCATTGCCGGGCGCGATGTGCGCGACCTGTGGGACACCGTATGAATTCACCGCCCACTGCCCGCGAGCTCAACCTGTGCCTGTGCCACACCTGCGGCCAGGCCTGCGACATGCTTCAAGAGCCCACCGAGTGCGACCGCTGCGGCGCGCCCCTGCACCGGCGCAAGGTTCAGTCCCTGACCCGAACCTGGGCCTATATGCTCACCGCCCTCGCCTTTTATGTACCGGCCAATTTACTGCCGGTGATGAACACCACCATGCTCGGCTCGGGGGCAGACAGCACCATCATGAGCGGTGTGCTGGAATTCTGGCAGCATGGCGCCTGGGACATTGCCCTGATCATTTTCATCGCCAGCATCGCGGTGCCGGGCATCAAGTTCTTGTCGCTGGGGCTGCTGCTGGTCACCGTGCAGCGCAATAGCCAATGGGCGCGCAAGGAACGCTCGAAGCTGTTTCGGTTTATCGAACTGATCGGCTATTGGTCGATGCTCGATGTGATCGTGGTCGCCCTGGTGGCCGCGCTGGTGAAGTTTCAAGCCCTGGGCACGATAGAACCGCGCCTGGGCATTCTGTTTTTTGGCCTGGTGGTCGTGTTTACGATGCTCGCGGCCATGAGTTTTGATCCCCGGCTAATCTGGGAAAATCCACATAACGAGGAGACCTCGGATGAGCTCATCCAAGGCTGATACCCCTGCGGGGCAACCTGCGATCAAGACGCGTCGCTTCAGTGTCTCGCTGGTCTGGATCGTGCCGATTGTCGCCGTGCTGGTGGGGATCTCGCTGGTGATTCACAGCGTCATGCAACAAGGGCCGACCATCGTCCTCAATTTCAAGACCGGCAGCGGGCTGGTTGCCAACAAAACCGAGGTCAAATACCGCAACGTGGTGATCGGCCAGGTAACCGCCGTGGCCCTGAGCGATGACCAGAAAAGCGTCAACGCCACCGTCGAGCTGGTCAAACAGGCCGAAAGCTTCACACGCGAAGATTCCAAATTCTGGGTGGTGCGCCCGCGCATTGGCGCGGGCGGCGTGTCGGGCATCGACACGTTATTGTCCGGCGACTACATCGGCGCAGACATCGGCCAATCCGAGACCCGCGCCAAACAGTTCACGGGTCTGGAAAATCCGCCGCCCATCACCTACGGCGAGCCAGGCAAGCGCTTTACCCTGCATACCCAGGGCCTGGGGTCGCTGGATATCGGCTCCCCGGTCTATTACCGCAAAATCCCCGTGGGCCAGGTGGTGGCCTATGAGCTGGACAGCGAAGGCAAGGGCGTGAATATCGAAATTTTCGTGCATGCGCCCAATGACCTGTATGTCACCGAGAACACCCGCTTCTGGAATGCCAGCGGTATCGATTTGAGCGTCGGCGCCAATGGCTTTGCGTTGAAGACCGAATCCGTGTCGTCCATGTTGATGGGCGGGATCTCCTTCCAGGCCCCACCCTACAACCCCAACGACAAGCCAGCCGAGGAAAACCGCGGTTTTGAATTGTTCGAAGACCAGCAAAGCGCCCTCGCCCCGCCCAATGGCAAGGGGCAATACATGGTCCTGCGCTTTGACCAGGCTCTGCGCGGGTTGAAAGTCGGCGCGCCGGTGGAGTTCCTCGGCGTCGAGTTCGGTAAAGTGGTGTCGATCAACCTGGATTTCGATACGAAGAAACGCAGCTTCCCGGTGAATGTCGGCATCGTGATCTATCCGCAACTGCTCGGCGAAGCCCACACCAAACTGCTCAAGGCCATGAACAATAACCCTGACGATGAGGCGGCCGGCGTGCGCCTGATCGGCAGCTTCATCGAAAACGGCCTGCGCGCCCAGGCTCGCAGCGGTAACTTGCTGACCGGCCAGTTGTACATTGCCCTGGACTTCTACCCCAAAGCCGAGAAAGTCGCCTTTGACCCCAACCAACGTCCGGTTGGCATTCCCACGATCCCCGGCAACCTCGAACAGTTGCAGGAGAAGCTCGAAGGCATCGTCAACAAGCTCAGCCAACTGCCTGTCGAGCGCATCGCCGGCAACCTCGACGCCAGCCTGGTCGAACTGCGCAAGGGGCTGGCGCAATTCAACGCCAAGACGCTGCCGGGTGTTCAGACGACACTGGCCGACGTGAGCAAGACCCTCCAATCAGCCAGCTCTACCCTGGCCGAAGACTCGCCGCAGCGTGAACAACTGACCCAGACCCTGGATGAACTGGGGCGGATGTCGCGCTCTTTGCGCGAACTCTCGGATTACCTTGGCCGGCATCCGGAGTCGCTGATTCGCGGTCGTCCCGATAACGCCGCGCCGACCGACCTGCAAGGACCACCGCGCAAATGACCATTGGAGCCGCCATGACGCTGCCGTTGAAGATCACGCTGCTGACCTCCCTGCTGCTGCTCGCAGCGTGTCGCAGTGAACCCATTGCCTTCCACACCCTGACCCCGGCGCACTGGAGCAACAGCTCACGAGCGGATGCCGGCGGCGTGCGCATTGACAGCATCAGTGTGCCGCCCCAGGTTGACCGCGCCCAGATAGTGGTGCGCCAGGGCGACAGTGGGTTGGCGATTCTTGAAACCCAGTGGTGGGCTGCCAGCCTCGCCGACGAACTGAGGAGCGCGTTGGTGGATCAGTTGGCCAACAGCAATCCGCAGCAGGCTGTGGCTTTGCGCGTTGAAGTACAGCGTTTTGACTCGGTTCCCGGGCAGTACGCGTTGCTCGACGTGCGCTGGCGCCTGCGGCAGGTCAACGGCGATCGCCCGGCCTTGACCTGCCGCAGCACCTTGCAGTCACCTGCAGGGCCGAGCATCGACGAGCTGGTGTTGGCGCACCAGAACAACCTCAAGCGTTTCGCGGCGTTGGTCAATCAGACGGTCGACACATCACTCAAAGGCTGCCCTGCTGCGCAATAAACGGCGATGCACTCAGGCCAGCAAACCCATGGACTTGGCTCGCGCCACCGCCTGGGTTCGACGCTCCACGCCGAGCTTGCTGTTGATATGGCTGGCGTGGGTCTTCACCGTGTGCAGGGAGATAAACAGCTGGTTGCTGATTTCCTGGTTTGAACAGCCTTGGGCAATCAGTTGCAGCACCGCCAGTTCCCGCGTGCTCAGTGTTTCTTGATGAGGCGAGGCCTCGACCACACGGGCTTGAGGCAGCAGCGCCAGCAAGCTCTGGTTCAGCAGGCCATGGGGTTCCTTGCCCAACTGCTCGCGCATCCAGTCCGGGTAACCTTCCAGCAACCGCTGAAACGGCTGTAGCGCGCCGCCCGCACCAGCTTCAAGTGCGCGAGCCAATACCGTCCTGGCCTTGGCCTCCTGACCACACTCCAGCAGGAGCTGTGCCTGCTGGGTCAGGGCCATCAGGGCAATCATCTGGCGCCCACTGTCATGGGCCTGTTGCGCCAGTCTTTCGAGACGTTGCAGGGCAATGTCGGGCTGATGGCGCGCGGCATCCAGGGCAGCTTGTTGCAGCTCGATATGCTGTGGCAGGTGCGGATGAAACTCCGGAGCGGCCGCGGCGTGCTCACCGTTGTAGGTCTGCCCGAGCCGGGTCAGCCAGGCATCGGCCAAGTCAGTGCGCCCCTGGGCCAGCCACAATTCGCATTTGATCAGGGTGATCATCGCCAGATAGTAGATCGGCGGCACGTCCCAGATATGCATCAAGCGCTCGGCTTCGGCCAGCTCGGCAAAGGCATTGGAAAAATCGCCGCGCCGGCCTTCGAAGTTGGCGATCACGCAATGCCCGATCAGCACGCTGATGTCCCGGCAAACGCGGGCTTCGGCCAAGCCGGCGCGCAAGCGCACAAGGCCGGCTTCGGGTTGGTAACGCGCCAGCAGCAGGTAGCCTTCATAGAGCGACAACCGCGCGCGCACGGCGTACAGCCGTTGGGGCGCCAGGCCGTGCAGGCGCTCCAGGCCCTGGCGTACTTCGTCCAGGGAGCGCAGGATCTCGCCCCGCGCCTGCAGCACCCGGGCCCGGTCGTAATGAGCCAAAGCTTCAAATAGTGGGTTACCGACGCGCTGCGCCAGTTCCAGGGATTCGCGGTTCAGGCCCCGGGCGCGCCACAGGTCGGCATCGACTATGGCCAGGTTGGACAGGGTCGACAGGCACATCAGGCGCTGGCCGTAGCGCTTTTGCGGCAGGCTTTCCAACGCCTCGTTGCAATAGCGCTGGGTCAGCTCGCGGTCCCCGCGCCCACGGGCAATGATCCCGCTCAGTGCCAGCCATTGGGCCAGCATGGATTTCTGCGCGGTGGCCGATGGCGCCGGCAGGAAGCGGCTGAGGTAGCTGGACAGCTCCTGCGCCGCATCCAATTGGCACGCCAGCCCCAGTGCCCAGCTATACAGCACGATCAAGCGCGGTGTGCTGATCAGCAGGCTGTCGGGCAAGTCCATCTTCCAGCGCAGCAGCATGCCGACATTCTGCTCCGCCAACAGCTGCTCTTCGGACAGGTTCTGCACCAGGTTCGCCGCCACATCCAGATGACCGGCCCGCAGCGCCTGCTCCACCGCTTCGTCGATCAACCCCTGGGCGTTGAACCAACGGCAGGCGCGCAAGTGCAAGCTGGCCGGCGGCAAGGTCGCGCTCTTCTCGCGGCGGGTACGTAGGAGGTCCGAAAACAGATGGTGATAACGGTACCAATGGCCTTGCTCATCCAGAGGTACCAGAAATACCTGGTGAGCCTGCAGATAACGCAGGATTTCTGCGCTGTCATGGGCTTCGCGCACTGCGTCGCACAACTCGCTGCAAAAGCGCTCCTGGGAGGCCGTGTCGTAGAGGAACCCTTGCACCTCCACGGGCAGGCAATCGATGACTTCTTCGAGTAAATAATCGCGAATCAGCCCTTCGCCACCGTGCAGGCTCTGGGGCAAGGCGCCGTCACTGCCAGCTTCGGAGGCCGCCAGCAGCCAGAAGCGCAGGCCGGCGACCCAACCCTCGCTACGGCGGATCAAGTTTTCCAACGCCTCGCCGCGCAACGCACTGCTGTGCCCATCCAGCACGGCCAGGGATTCGTCATGGGTCAGGCGCAGGTCTTGCTCATGCAGTTCCAGCAAGTGCCGCGACAGGCGCAGGCGCGCCAGGTGCCAGTCGGGGCGCTGCCGACTGGTAACCAGTACCACCAGGCCATCGGGCAAATGATTGAGGAAAAACTGCAGGCAGCGGTCCAGCACCGGGCCCTGGGCCAGGTGGTAGTCATCCAGCACCAGCAGTAAAGGCGAACGCATGGACAGGTGCACCGCCAGCTCGTCGAGCAGGCCATCGAGCCACTCTTCAAAGGCAAAGGGTTGATGGCGCTGGCGCATTTTCAGCAAGCCCAGGGATTGGGCACCCAGTTGTGGGAAATATCGCTGCAAGCCATCCAGCAGTCGCTCCAGGAAGCGGCCGGGGTCGTTGTCCCGGAGGCTGAGGCCCAGCCACAGGCTTTGCCAATGGGCCGGCAGGCCCTGGCAGAACTCCACCGCCAACGAACTCTTGCCGAACCCCGCAGGGGCGCAGACCAGCAACAGTCGCCCGTCCAGGCCGGCATTCAGGCGTTCGCACAGGCGCGGGCGCAGCACGTAGCCGTCAGGTAGCGGGGGCCTGTAGAAACGGCCTTCCAGGGTCGGCATCACCACGCTGGCAGGCCCTTGGATTCGGGACAGATCAGTCATCGCCGGGCTCTTGTAGAAGGCTGTTGTCGGCATTGCAGATGTCCGCAGACTAGCGGTAAAAGCGGCGCGATTGTAGATCTTTGCAACAAATGGCTGAAAAAGAACTGCGACAAAAAATATCTCGCCCAGACTCCTGGGAAGAAGTAGGAGCGAGCTTGCTCGCGAAGCACTCAAAAACAACGCGCCCATCCAGGATGGGCGCGTTATCGTTGACGACCTTCGCGAGCAAGCTCGCTCCTACAGGTTAGCGAACACCGTCCTGGCGCAGGGCCGCTGGGGTGAAGTCGCTGGTGGTGGCGGTGAAGCCGAAGTCATAGGCCTGTTTCTCTTCGTTCTTCATGCCCAAGGCCAGGTAACGGCCGGACTGCAGGTCGTAGAGGGTTTCCAGGGCGTACCACGGCACTTGCTTGTCGTAGTAGTTCTCGGCATGGGCTTCGGCGACGCGCCACAGTTGGCCGCGGCCGTCGTAGTGGTCGATCACCGCCGCTTGCCAGGTGTCTTCGTCGATGAAGAAGTCACGCTTGGCGTAGATGTGGCGCTGGCCTTCCTTCAAGGTGGCGACCACGTGCCAGACACGACGTAGCTCATAGCGCGTCAGGTCCTGGTTGATGTGGCCGGCCTTGATGATGTCAGCGTACTTGAGCTTGGGGTCGTCGATCTTGTAGCTGTTGGAGGCGATGTAGATTTCTTTCTTGCCTTCCAGCTTCCAGTCGTAGCGATCCGGCGCACCGTTGTACATGTCGAGGTTGTCGGACGTACGCAGGCCGTCAGCGGCAGTACCCGGCCCGTCGTAGGACACTTGTGGCGCCCGGCGCACGCGGCGCTGGCCGGCGTTGTAGACCCAAGCCGAACGCGGCTCCTTCACTTGGTCCAGGGTTTCGTGCACCAGCAGTACACCACCGGCCAGGCGGGCCGGCGCGGTGACTTGCTGCTTGAAGTAGAACAGCACGTTGCCCGGGTTTTTCGGGTCGAAGTCCTTCATTTTGTCGCGGAACACGAACTGGTCGCGGAAGTACACCAGGCTGTAGGACCCGTTGGTTTGCGGAGTGGCCTGGGTGACCAGGCGGGTCACGCTGCCGCCGCGATAACGGGTGATGTGGTTCCAGATGACTTCGACGCCACTTTTAGGAATCGGGAAGGGTACGGCGGTCTCGAAGTTTTCCAGGCCGTTGCCACCGGACACCAGGTTGGTGGTGGTGGCGTTTTTCTTGATCGAGGCAAACACCTCAGCCGGTACCGTGGCGCCGCGATGGGTCGGGTAAACCGGCATCTTGAAGCTGTCCGGGTAACGCTTGAACATCGCGTACTGCCCGGGGGCCAGCTTGTCCTTGTACTGCTCGACGTTCTGCGCGGTGATGGTGAACTGCGGTTGTTCACTGGCGTATGGGTTGGCCAGGAACCCCTTGGCATCCACGGCGCCGGCATTGGTGGGCAGTGGTGACCATTTAGGAATGGTGCCAGCGGCGTTGCCCGCCATCTCGGCGCCCATCGGGGTCAGGGTCGTGCCGAGCTTGGCGGCTTCATCCGCCGAGACTGCGGCCATGACGTTGCTCGCCAGGATCGACAGCCCAAGCACACCCACGTGCAACAAACTTTTAGTTATTTTCATACTCTGGTCTTCCTGAATACATGCCACTTGAAAAGAGTGTGCTTAGAAGTTGGCGCCGAAACTCAAGGCGACGAAGTCGCGGTCATCCACAGTGCTGAACTTGCCACCAAAGAAGTTGGTGTAGGCCAGGCTCGCGGTGTAGGTGTTCTGGTATTCGGCATCCAGGCCCAGGCTGACCGCCTTGCGACCTTCTTCGAAGTTACCGCCAGGACCTGGCGAGTAACCCTTGACGTCATGGGACCAGGCCACGTTGGGCTTGAGGTTGACGCCGGCGAACACGTCCGGGTATTCCCAGATGGCACGGGCGCGGTAGCCCCAGGAGGTTGCGGTGGTGTAGCCGTCGTTGTTGCAATTGGTGTTCAGGCCGGCAGCGTTGGGCAGACCGGCGCCGTTGGCGGTGGAGTTGTTAAGCGCGGCGCAGAAGCCACCCGGCAAGGTACCTGGGCCGAACACTGGATCGCGGCCATAACGCGCCTGGGATTTGCTTTCCAGGCCGCCAACATGGGTCACGCCGATTTCACCAACCGTGGTCAGACGGCTGGCGCCCATGACCTGGTCGAAGAAGTGCGTAAAGGTGGTCTGGAACTGGGTGACTTCCTTGCGGTTGTAGCCATGCAGATCCTGGCCGGGCGAACCCTTGAGCACGGAAGCATTGCCAAAGCCCGGAATCGGCGTGACACCGGCAAACAGAATGTCGGTGGTGCTCAGTTGCACCGGTGCATTTGGCCGATAGCTCAATTCACCACTCCAGGCGGTGCCGGTAGGCAGCGTGGTGGAGAAGCTCAAGCCATACAGGCGGATATCTTCAGGATACTCGACGAAGTAGTTCGAACTGCCGGCCACGATCAGCGGACGCAGTGCCCCCAGCGGGCCCAAAGGACGGGTATAGGCCGCCGATGGCGCACCCTGAGCACTGAAGATCGGCGCCCGGCTGTGGTAGTTCATGAAGTAGGCGCCGAACTCGGTGTCCAGCGGCTCGAAGTTGTAGTGCATGGCCACGCCGAACTGGCCGCTGTCCCGTGCGTCACGGTCCGGCCCGCGGCGCACCAGCACGCCCTCGCTGTTGACGTCTACACCCAGGGCACCCAAGGTCGGCAAGGCTGCGGCCGGGATGGTCGAGCGCTTGTTCAGCACCCGCAGGTTATTGCTGCAACCATCGGAGATCACGTCCGGCTGCGAGAAGAAAGTGCCGCAGTTATCGGTGACGGTCTGGTCCCACTCCAGCTGGTAGAACGCCTCGGCCGACAGGTTGTCGGTGAGCGTCTGGGACACATAGAACATGTTGACCGGGATCAAGCCTTCCTTGATCTCGGCGCCCGGACGACGGAACGCCGACACGTCGATCGGGTTGATGGAGTTGATGCCACCGCCGATGAAAGTACTTTCGCCCCAGCTCACCACTTGCTTGCCAAAACGCACCGAGCCCGGCGCATCGGCAATCGAGTAGTTGTGGTAGACGAACGCATCGAGGATCTGCCCGCCCGAAGACTTGGCGCCTTCCTTGCGGTTGTTGTCGCTGATGTCCTTGAACTGACGGCTTTCGTCCTTGAGTTCAAAGTCGTACCAGTACTTGCCACGCACAAACACACCGGTGTCGCCGTACTTCAGTTCCAGGTCGTGGATGCCCTTGAAGATCTTCGAGAACGTCTCGCCGCGCTTGAAGTTCAAGTGACCGTCATCGGAGGTCTGGGACAAGCCCTTGCCACCGTTGTTGGCACCGATCAGGTCGCGGTTGGGCTTGGCCGTGGACCAGCTTGCCCCGACGGAAAGCGACGAATCAAAACTCCCTTCGATTTCACCAATGTTGAAACTGACGCCGAATGCGGGCCCGGCGAGCGTAGAAGCGAGACTGACGGCCAGGGGCAGTCTTGCCCGGCGCCAGAACTGGTTTACTGAGGTCATCGACGCTACTCCATGTGCATTTTATTGTTATGGCAGTGAGTTCTGCGGCTGGATGCATGTAACGGCCGGAATACAACGATTCCAATGCCGCACGACAACCGGGCCCCCATGGCCCGAAGCACAACATCCTTGAAAAACTCTGAAAGGGACTATAGCCAGCGGTAGGTATCGCTTGATCCCTCTAAAGTGTGATTTGCATCACCAAGCCGTCTGCCACAACCCTTTCGCCACGCCGGCGAAGGCCGGCGCGAGAAGGATGGCTGAAATTCGGTAAATCACAAGTAAAGCCGCAAGATAGAGCGTTGCCGCGGCCGAACGGGCGCGGCGAGGAGCATTAGAGTGTAGACAGGAATGTGCTGTTGTTGGCCTGCCATTCGATGATGTCGATACGGATACGTTTTTTGTCGAGCTTTCCTACGCTGGTCTTGGGAATTTCAGTAACAACGGCGATCTGGCTCGGGATCGCCCACTTGCTCAAATGCCCCAGCTCGACAAAAGGCTTGAGGTGCTCCTTGAGCTCCCGTGCGCCGATCACATGGCCCTCATGCACCACCAGCAAGGCGAATGGGCGTTCGCCCCATTGCGGGTCGGCAATGCCCACCACTGCGACTTCGCGAACCGCCGGGTGGCGGCTGACCAAGTCTTCGAGAGCCAGGGACGAGATCCATTCGCCACCGGTCTTGATCACATCCTTGATGCGGTCGCGGATATCGATCACGCCGAACGCATCCAGCGTGGCGACGTCGCCGGTGTGCATCCAGCCGCCGGCCCATAGCTCGGCACCCTTTTGCGGTTCCTTGTAATAGCCCTCGGTGAGCCAGGGCGCACGCAGTACCAGCTCGCCCTGGGTTTCGCCGTCGGCAGGCAGGAAGTTGCCGTTCGTATCCATGATCGCCGCCTCCACCAACGGCCCGGGCACGCCGGCCTTGATGCGATACGTGGTGCGCTCGTCTTCGCTGCCGGCCATCAGTTCGGCATTGAGGTGGGCGCAGGACACCAGCGGCCCGGTCTCGGACATGCCGTACGCGGCAGTGAGTTGAATGCCTCGGGCCTTGGCCGCTTCGTACAACGAGCGGTTAAGGGCACTACCGCCGATAACGATTTTCCAGCCGCCAAAATCCACACCCTGGGCGGCCTTGGCGTTAAGCACCATTTGCAGGATGGTCGGCACGCAGTGGGAAAACGTGACCTTCTCCTTGCGCCACAGCTCCACCAAATATTCCGGATCGTAGCGACCGGGGTAGACCTGCTTCAAGCCAAGCATGGTCGCCACATAGGGCAGGCCCCACGCGTGTACGTGAAACATTGGCGTGATCGGCATATACACGTCGTTGGTGCCCAACAGGCGCACGCTGTCGACACTGCCCATGATCGTCGCCACACCGATGGTGTGCAGCACCAATTGGCGATGGGTGAAGTACACACCCTTTGGGTTACCGGTGGTGCCGGTGGTGTAGAAGGTGGTGGCGACGGAATTTTCGTCGAAATCCTCGAAGTCGTACTTGGGGCTGGCAGCGGCCAACAGGGTTTCGTACTCACCCACCAGATTGGGTAGCTCGCAGGTCTTGGTGTCACCATCGGTAATCAACAAGGTCTTGTCGACCGTGGTCAACTGCCCGGCGATGGCCTGGTAGAGCCCCGCAAACTCACTGTTGACCAGCACGAAGCGGTCTTCGGCGTGGTTCATGGTGTAGAGAATCTGTTCCGGCGACAGGCGCACGTTGATGGTGTGGATCACCGCGCCGATCATCGGGATGGCGAACATGCATTCCAGGTAACGGTGGCTGTCCCAGTCCATTACAGCCACGGTGTCACCGGCCTTGACCCCCGCTTCGGTCAACACATTGGCCAGGCGCGCAACGCGCTCGATCAGCGTTGGGTAGGTATAGCGCAGCTTGTCGCGGTAGATGATTTCGCGGGTCTTTTCGTAGCGCGTCCCGGACATCAGCAGGCGTTTGATCAACAGCGGGTATTGGTACGCGCCTTCGGCGGGCGGGATAACTCGGGTCTGCAACATACGAATCCCTTTAATGACTGCACGGTCTTGGCTTGAAGACTTGCACTGTAGAGGGCTTATGTTTCAGCCAAATCAGCCAAAGGAATGATTTGCAGACCTGAGCAAATGCCAGATGTGGGAGGGGGCTTGCTCCCGATGGCGGCGTGTCAGCCATACATAGACTGACTGACACTCTGCTATCGGGAGCAAGCCCCCTCCCACATTTGACCGTGCCCGCTTAAGTTGGAAGCGTTACTTCATGCTGGTAAACGCCAACTTCACCCCAATCGCAATCAGCACCGCGCCCATGGTCCGATCAAACCAATGCCCCATCTTCGCAAACCCGGCCCGTACGCGCTGCTGGCTGAACAGCATGGCCACCAGGCAAAACCACAACGCCGTCGCCACCGCCAGGTACACGCCATAACCGGCCTGTACCGCCAGCGGCGTATGCGGGTTGATCACTACGGTGAACAACGAGAGGAAGAACAGCGTCGCCTTGGGGTTCAGGCCGTTGGTCACAAAGCCTGCGGTAAACGCGCCGCGTGGTGTGCGCTCGCCCGCTTCTCGGTGCAACTCACCCTCGGCGGCAGGCTTGGCCGGCTGGGCGCGCAAAGCCTTGAAGCCGATATACAGCAGGTACGCCGCCGCCGCCCATTTCAATGCGTTGAACAACACGATGGACTGGGACACGATCAAGCCGATGCCCAGCAACGAATAACCTACATGCACGAAAATCGCTGTGCCGACGCCCAGGGCCGTCCAGGTTCCGGCGCGGCGCCCGTGGGTCACGCTTTCACGGACCACCACGGCGAAATCCGGGCCGGGGCTGGCCACCGCCAACAAGTGAATCAAGGCTACGGTCAAAAACTCGGCGACGTACATGCTCACTCCATTAAGTAACTGATTATTTCATCTGATAGTCTCGGCAGATTACGCCTTCGAACCTCGCCGCAAAAGGTACAGTTGATCATGAACAATCGCCGCGCCGTCTTCCTCGATCACCCCTCCCTGGACTTGGGCGACCTTGATCTGAGCGGTTTGCGTGACTGCTTCAGCGAGTTGCAGCTGTTTGAGCAGACCACGCCGCAGAACGTGGTGGAACGCCTGCAGGGCGCTCAAGTCGCGATCAGCAACAAAATTCCGCTCACAGCGCAAACCCTGGCGGCGTGCCCTGAGCTCAAACTGATCCTGGTATCGGCCACCGGCACTAACAACGTCGATCTCGAAGCCGCACGCGCCCACGGCATCAGCGTGAGCAACTGCCAGGGTTATGGCACGCCGTCGGTGGCGCAGCACACGATCATGCTGTTGCTCAACCTGGCGACGCGCTTGAAGGACTATCAACAGGATGTGGCCGCCGGCAAATGGCAGCAGGCCAAACAGTTCTGCCTACTGGACCATCCGATTGTCGAACTGGAAGGCAAAACCCTCGGCCTGCTCGGCCATGGCGAGTTAGGCGGCGCCGTGGCGCGCCTGGCCGAAGCCTTCGGTATGCGCGTGCTGCTCGGCGCAATACCCGGGCGCCCTGCCCGCGCCGACCGCGTGCCGCTGGATGAGCTGCTCGCCCAGGTCGATGCGCTGACCCTGCACTGCCCACTCAACGAACACACCCGCGACTTTATCGGCGCCCGTGAATTGGCCCTGCTCAAACCTGGTGCGTTTGTCGTCAACACCGCACGCGGTGGCTTGATCAATGAACAGGCCCTGGCCGATGCGCTGCGCAGCGGGCATCTGGGCGGCGCGGCAACCGACGTGCTGAGTGTCGAGCCGCCGGTCAATGGCAATCCGCTGCTGGCCGATGACATCCCACGGTTGATCGTCACGCCTCACAACGCCTGGGGCAGTCGTGAAGCGCGGCAACGTATCGTCGGCCAACTGACGGAAAACGCCCGGGGCTTTTTCAGCGGCACCCCGTTGCGCGTCGTCACTTGATAAACTGCGCCCCTTTTTCAAGGAGCAGACTATGGATCCGCGCAGTGAAGTACTGCTTCGCCAGGCCGAACTTTTTCAAGGCAACCTGCTGCTGGTAGGTTTGCCCGCCGACGATTTGCTCGGGCGCCTGCCCAACGCCCACGGCTGGTGCTGGCATGCCGGCGACCAGGCGGCACTGGACGCACGCTTCCCCGAACGCAGCCAGTTCGGCGTGAATGCACCCGAGCGTACGTTTGATGCGGCGGTGATCTTCCTGCCCAAGTCCAAGGACCTCACCGACTACCTGCTTAACGCCGTGGCCGCACGCCTGCCAGGTGCCGAGCTGTTTCTGGTGGGGGAGAAAAAAGGCGGTATCGAAAGCGCCGCCAAACAGATGCTGCCCTTCGGCAAGCCGCGCAAGCTGGATAATGCACGGCATTGCCAGTTGTGGCAGGTCACCGTGACCAATGCTCCGCAAGCCGTGGAGCTGGAGAGCCTGGCGCAGGTCTTCGATGTGCCGCTGGCCGAAGGCCCGTTGAAGGTGGTGAGCTTGCCGGGCGTGTTCAGCCACGGGCGCCTGGACCGCGGCACCGAGCTGTTGCTGGAGCACCTGGATAAACTGCCCGGCGGGCATTTGCTCGATTTCGGTTGCGGCGCCGGTGTACTCGGCGCGGCGGTAAAGCGTCGCTACCCGCATAACACGGTGACGATGCTGGATGTGGATGCCTTCGCCGCCGCCAGCAGCCGCCTGACCCTGGCCGCAAACGGGCTGGAAGCCGAGGTGTTGACCGGTGACGGCATCGATGCGGCGCCCATGGGTTTGAACGCGATCTTGAGCAACCCGCCGTTCCATGTCGGCGTGCACACGGATTACTTCGCCACGGAGAACCTGCTGCGAAAAGCGACCAAACATCTGGCAAAAGGCGGCGAACTCCGCTTGGTTGCCAACAGTTTTCTCAAGTATCAGCCGTTGATCGAAGAGCATCTGGGCATTTGCGCGGTCAAGGCCGAGGGCAATGGTTTTCGCATCTACCGTGCCAAGCGTCCGTGACGGGGGTTTGAAAAAGAAGGCTTGCCGAATGGGTTTTGCCTAGGCAGAATCCGCAGCGTCCTAGGGGAGTAGTCTCCCACGAGCACCATGCTCGTCCGGCATACGTCAACATACTTGGTCAGCAGACCATGGCGTATGCGACCCAGGAGTCCGCACAGACGGACCGGGGTTTGACAAGACCTATGACACGCACACCTTACCCGGGGCGGGAAGGCTGTACGTGTCATAGCCGTGTCGACCCGCCCCTGGAAGCTACCTGATGCTGGATTCACTGCTCGTTCCTACCGCAATCGTTGCCTTGGCCGAAATCGGCGACAAGACGCAACTGCTCGCGCTCATCCTTGCCGCACGCTTTCGCAAACCCTGGCCGATCATCGCCGGTATTGTCGCCGCTACCCTGGCCAACCATGCGGCGGCCGGTGCCGTGGGGGCCTGGTTCGGGAGCTTCTTCTCGGACGCAGTGCTGCACTGGATCCTCGCCGCGAGCTTCTGCGCCACGGCGCTGTGGACCCTGGTGCCAGACAAACTCGATGATGACGAAGCCAGTACCACCCGCAAGTTCGGGCCGTTCCTGACCACATTGATTGCGTTCTTCCTCGCCGAAATCGGGGACAAGACCCAGATCGCCACGGTGATGCTGGCAGCGCAATACCCGGAGTTGTGGCTGGTGATTATCGGCACCACCCTGGGCATGCTGATTGCCAACGTACCGGTGGTTCTGGCGGGGAATTTTGCCGCGGAGAAACTGCCGTTGACCTTGATTCGCCGATTGGCGGCTACGGCGTTCTTTGTATTGGCGATTGTGGCAGTCTACAAAGCCATGCAAAGCAGTGGCTGGATCTAAACCGAACACGAGGGATGGTTGGCCCTGATGCCTGTAGGAGCGAGCTTGCTCGCGAAAAACGTCAACGATAACGCGTGCTGCCTGAATAAACGCGGTGCCGGTGAGTTTTTCGCGAGCAAGCTCGCTCCTACACGGCGTCCATCAGGATTTTTTGGCCTGTTGGTACAGCGGCATCACCTTCGGAATCGCTGCCTGCAACGAAGCGATGCGGCTGTCGGAAGCCGGGTGAGTGCTCATGAACTCCGGCGGGGCACCTTCAGAAGCCTTGGCCATCTTGTTCCACAAGGTGATCGCCGCGTTCGGGTTGTAGCCGGCGCGGGCCGAGAGCTCCAGGCCGATCAGGTCCGCTTCGTTCTCATTACTGCGGCTGTTGGGCAAGGTCATGCCATAGTTGGCCACGGTATCTGCCAATGCCAGGCTGTCCTGGCCAAGACCGAATATCGCCCCGGCGCCCTGCTTGGCCATCTCGATGCCATAGGCCTTGGACATGGCTTCACGCCCGTGTTCGCGCAAGGCGTGGGCGATTTCATGGCCCATCACCGCCGCCAACTCGTCATCGGTGAGCTTGAGGTTGTCGATCAACGCGCTGTACACCAGGATCTTGCCGCCCGGCCCGCAGTTGGCGTTCATCTCGTCGCTCTTGATCAGGTTCACTTCCCAGTTCCATTGCGCCGCATCCGGGCGGAAGGTGGGTGCCTGGGCAATCAGGCGCTTGGCAATGGCCTGCACGCGCTTGGCGTTGGCGCTGGTCTTGTCCAAAACCCCTTTGCCGCTGGCTTCACCCAGGGTCTGCTGGTAGGACTGGGCATACATCTGGTCGACTTCCTGGCTCGACAGCATGCTGAACATGTACTGCTTGCGCTCTACCCCAACGGCGCCGCCGCTGGTGGTATTAACCGACTGACAACCCGCCAGCAGCATCGCTGCAACCAAACCACTTACCACCAATGACTTCTTCATGAACACGCTCCCTGAACACATGGCGCGTATCGTAGGCGGTCGTTTGTATCCGCGCCAGATACATCAGACATTTAACTACTGAATTTCGGACACATCCCACAGTGCAGATGACCTGGCAGGCATCGGCTCAAGCCGGGGTCAGGCACTCCGGCCCGTTGAGCTTCGGATCATTGACCATATTGGCCAGCACGCGCTCGCGTAATGCGGCGGGCTCACCGGCCAGCAAGCCCTGCAACACATGCAGCGGCGTCTCGGGATCGAGCCACGCCGCCTGCCCTGCCGCATCCAGGATCAATGGGCGTCGCTGGCTCTGCGCCGCCTGGGTGATCACCGCCGTACTCAGCCACACCTGTTCCTGCACCGGATAGGCTTCCCAGATCGCGGCAAAAAACAGTGTGGAACCCTCCCCCGGTGTCAGCCAATACGGGCGCTTGCGCTGGGTGCCGCGCCACTCGTAGAAACCGTTGGCCGGCAGCAGGCAGCGGCGCTGGCGGAAGGCTTCGCGGAACATCGGTTGCTCGGCCAGGGTTTCGGCGCGGGCGTGGGCCGGGGTGCGGGAAAGGTCGGTGAGCCAGGGCGGCGTGAGGCCCCAACGGGCACGGGCCAGGGTGAGCTGGCCTTCGTTCAGGCGCTGGATCAGCACCGAATCATTGGGAGAGATGTTCCACTGGGCCTGCTGGTCGGCAGGGAAGCCGGGCAAGGCAGCAAAGGCGGGGTTCCAGCGAAACAGGGCATAACGTCCACACATGGGGCAACACGACTCTTGGGGTAAACCGACCGACAGCCTAACAGACCAATACGTCGGGGAAGCTGTCGGGTTCATCACCGGGCAGCGGTTGCGCACCGATATAGGCAGTGATCAGCTCGCGGGCACAGGCGGCCTGGTCATTGTCGACTTCAAGCCCAAGCAAGCCAAAGATCGGCAGTTCGCCGGTGCCACCGAGCAAATGGCGGCCCACCAGGTGCGCCTCGATTCCTTCGCTGGCAAGCATCTGTTGCAGCAGCTCGCCTTCCATCAGGTTTTCCGGTTCATAGATTCGCTGCATGGGCGTACCTGTCATTCATTTTCACTGCGGGTTTCAAGCATCCACTCGTCACCATGGACTTGCAGGTCGAACGTGATCGGCCGGCAACACACCTGGCAGTCTTCTATATAGGACTGGTCACCACCAGACAAATCCACCGTTGTCTCGACCGTTTCGCCACAATAAGGACAATCGTACAGCGCAGTTTCCAGCATCGCAGTCTCCAAGGTGACTTGTGCGTATAATCGCCGGTCTATTTACAGGGCTATTTCCGGCTGAGCCAGTTTACTCACGCCGCTCCTGCTATTTCCTTTACTTACCCTAGCCGTTTCTAACAAGAGAGCATGATGGGCGAATTCGATACCATCCGACCTTACAACGACAGCGAAGTCCCGGCAGTGCTGGCGCGTCTGTTCAGTGACAAGGCCTTTCTGGACATCCTGACTCATTTCCGCTTCCCGCGCTTTGCCGGCGCCCTGGGCTGGTTGCTCAAGCCGATGATCGCACGCAAATTGCGCCGCGAGTTTGCCGGCGTCACCACCGTGGCCACGCTGCAGGACAAAGTCGAGTATTACGTCGACCACACCATTGACCGGGCGACCGACGGCGTAACCTACACCGGCGTCGAACAGCTCAAATCCGGCACCGCCTATCTGTTTTTGGCCAACCACCGCGACATCGTGATGGACCCGGCCTTCGTCAACTATGCCGTGTACCACGCCGGCTTGCCGACGCCACGCATCGCCATCGGCGACAACCTGCTGCAAAAGCCGTTTGTCAGCGACCTGATGCGCTTGAACAAGAGCTTTATCGTGCACCGTTCGATTACCGGGCGAAAGGAGAAGATGGCGGCCTATAACCTGCTGTCGGCCTATATCAACCATTCGATCCGCAACGACTGCCAGTCGATCTGGATTGCCCAGGCCGAAGGCCGGGCAAAGGATGGCGATGACCGCACTGAATCGGCAATCCTCAAGATGTTCCATGTCAGCCGCAAGGACGAGCCGTTTGCCGAGGTCATCCAGTCGTTGAACCTGACGCCGGTGTCCATCAGCTACGAGTACGACCCTTGCGACGCCGCCAAGGCCCGCGAGCTGTATATCCGCGCCACCACCGGCACCTACGCCAAGGCACCGGGTGAGGACGATGTGAGCATTGCCTTGGGCATCACCGGCTACAAGGGCCGGGTGCATGTGAATTTTGCGCCGCCGATCACCGAGCGCTTCGAAGATACCAAGCTGCTGGCAGTGGAAATGGATCGGCAGATCCTCGGCGGTTACCGGCTGTTCCCGGTGCATTACCTGGCGTACGCGCAGTGGAGTGAAGCCGACCCGCAGCTGCAAGTGCCCGAGGCCGCCGATGTATTCCCGGCCGATGAGCTGGCCAAGGCCAAGGCGGAATGGGAACGACGCCTGAACGAATGCCCGGCGGAGCACCGGCCTTATCTGGTGGTGCAGTATGCGACGCCGGTACGCAATCAATACCGCGTCAAGGCCGGGATCCCCCTGTAAACACTCATCCAAATGTGGGAGAGGGGGGCAGCCCTAATACCTGTAGGAGCGAGCTCGCTCGCGAAAAACGTCAACGATAACGCGTGCTTTCTGAATAAACGCGGCGCCTTTGAGTTTTTCGCGAGCAAGCTCGCTCCTACAAGTGGGTGCTGAGCCAGGAGGCGGCCAGGGCCAGGCCAAGGCAGGCGAACCCAGCCCGGTAAGACTGGCGATGCGCCCGTTCGGTGCGCGCGTCCAAAAAGAGCATCGGCTGGTCAATCGCACGCTCTTCGCTGCGCATGGCCAGGTCGGCCATTGCGCGTTGCGCGTGCAGGCGGGTGATGAACAGCACCAGGGCGCCCGAGCAGGCAATCAGTAGGGCAACAGCATTGATGAACAGTGCAGGCAGCGCCATCGCAAACCTCGGCGGATCAGTGTTCGGGTATCAGTCCAAATACAAAGCTGAACGATAGTCGCCTCCTGCGTCTTTGATACTCCCTTCCCGTGGACGGCTAATGTATCCAGTAATTTACAGCGTCACCTGAACGTCACCTTAACAAGCCACCCTGTTGCCCTTCGACGCTTGAGGAGCTTGTCATGTTGCATGCGCAAAACCAGGATCGACTGTATCTGATCGCCCAAAGCGATGAGCAAGAGGCGCTGATCGGCAGCCTCGCGTTCAACGTCCAGGACCGCCACTGGCTGGTGTATTGCGCCCTCGGCGGGCACCAGCATGCCGACCTGCCGGAGCTGGATTTGCTCACCGGCGTGAGTGTGCTGGACTTTTATGTCGATACGGCGGCATGACCAAACCACAGGTATAAAAAAACCGGGCTCAGCAATGAGCCCGGTTTTTTTCGAACAGCTTATTGCGCGCTGAGCAATTGGCCGATGCTTGGGTCCTTGAACAGGCGGGTCAAGGCATCACTGAGCACGTCGCTGACCAACTTGGTGTTGGTTTCCTGGTTGGGCGACATCCCGAAGCGCTGGTTGAGCGAGGCGGCGTAGCGGCCGCTGTAGCGGCGGGTACCGGCGCTGACGTCGGACTTGAAGGTCGCACCGATGGACGCTTCGGTCACATACAGGCCTTCCTTGGGCGACTGATATTTCAGCTCGGCCAGGGTCACAGTCAGTTGCGGCACGCCTGGGGAGTTGGTCGGGGTAAAGCCCAGCAAGCGCACGGCGGCTTCAGCCTGGGCCTGCAACTTGGGCAGCACGTCCTGGCCGGTCACCGAAATCAGCGCCGTCTCAGGGTACAGGCCGCCACGCGAACCCAGGGTCGGCGACGGGCGACCGTCTACCACCCGCACCGACACCGGCTGGCCATGGCCTACCGCGGCCAATGGCGCAGTGACTTTAGGCTGCGGGCTGAGTTGTTGCGGGCTGTTGGCGCAGCCAACCAGGGTCAAACTGGTCACAGTGATCAAACCGAACAACAGGCGTTGCAACATACTCATTTCTCCAGGACTGGGTGCAGACAGGCCGCCAGTATAACGGTGCACGCGCGCCACTCACCAGCGATCCTGAACGGCGGCTGAAGGCAGGGGGCAAATTACAAATTCGCATAAATTCGTCACCCCAGTGTCATGCCACACTGGCAACCTTCAAGCATGTAACGCAATAGGTACACAGCCATGCGCCTTCTCAAGACCCTGTTTATGACACACACCCGTCACCGCCACTTCGCCCTGCTCGATGCCCAAGGCCATTGCCAGGCATTCAAGCAGTGCAGCCTGCCGCCGGTCGGTGAAGGCTGGGTCGAAGTGACAGAGACTCACCTGGGCTGGATGCACCGCCCACTGCCGGCCAGCGCCCGGGTCAGCCCACAGGTTTTTCGCCCACGGCACCGGCAAGTGTTGGCCTCCTGACCGAGGCGCTAATAAAAGTCATAAAACACGCCCATTTCCTTGGCGTTCTTCGCTACAATCTCCCCCCGATTATAAGGACGTCTCCTGATCGGGCCTCGCAGCATCGTTAATGCCCAGGCATTAGCCCCCAAAATCGCCCACAGAGAGCCGCCCACACAGATCGAGTGAAGCTGGCGTGCTTGCTGTTTCCTTTGCAAACCACCCGTCTTTGTCGAATCTGCCAGAGCTGCCATTGCGCTCGGCCACTTGAGTTGTTTGCCCGTTTTGCCGCATGTCGGCAGAGGTTTGCGGGCCAGGTGCCAGGCTGGGCAGCCCTTTTTTGAGGTTCACGTCTTCAAAAGAGCGTGAAAAAACGGGTTTTCACAACTTCACAAGAGTGTGGCGAGCAAATGAATAGTTTGGCGTTTGTACAAGCACCATCAGCGTCTGGGGCAGCCCAATTACACAGGATCGAGCCTTCTTCAAAAACCGGAGCTTGAGCCTGTCCGCTACGGATTGGTTGCACGAATCGCACGCTTTGACCATAAGTCGAATTGCCACAGGCGCCCATGAATGCGTTCATAGGCAGATTAGCCCGGCAGGAAGCGTGTGCTGAAGTTGCAAAGAATTGCGAAACGGACATGGCGATCCTGGCCATGGGTAACCTGGGGCAACACGTGAACCGCCCCGTCACTCCTGGCAGCCATGCCGTCAATTTGGTGCTGCAGATTTTGGAGACGCGTTAAATGGCGCATAACGAAGCAGTCGACGTAGTACTGGTAGGGGCCGGCATCATGAGTGCCACCCTGGCCGTACTGCTCAAGGAGCTCGACCCTGGCCTCAAGCTGGAAGTCGTTGAGCTGATGGATTCGGGTGCCGCGGAGAGTTCCAACCCGTGGAACAACGCAGGCACCGGCCACGCCGGGCTGTGTGAGCTGAACTACACGCCGCAGGCCGCCGATGGCTCCATCGACATCAAGAAAGCCGTGCACATCAACACCCAGTTCGAGGTGTCGAAGCAATTCTGGGCGTACCTGACCAAGAAGGGCACTTTTGGCTCTTCCAAGTCGTTCATCAGCCCGGTTCCGCACCTGAGTTTCGTGCAGGGCGACAAAGGCGTGTCCTTCCTCAAGAAGCGCTTTGAGACCCTCAGCCAGCACCACGCGTTTTCGGATATGCACTACACCGAAGACCGCAGCGAAATGGCCGAGTGGATGCCGTTGATGATGCCGGGCCGCCCGCTCGACGAAAAAATCGCCGCCACTCGCGTAATGAACGGCACTGATGTCAACTTTGGCGCACTGACCAATCAGCTGCTTGGCCACCTGACCAGTTCACCGGACGCCCAGGTCAAATACTGCAAGCGCGTCACCGGCCTCAAGCGCAACGGTGCCGGCTGGACCGTGAGCATCAAGGACGTCAACAGCGGCAACAGCCGTGATGTCGACGCCAAGTTCGTATTCCTCGGCGCCGGCGGCGCGGCGCTGCCGTTGCTGCAAGCCTCGGGCATCGAGGAAAGCAAGGGCTTCGGCGGCTTCCCGGTCAGTGGCCAGTGGCTGCGTTGCGATAACCCGGAAGTGGTCAAGCAGCATCAGGCCAAGGTGTATAGCCAGGCAGCCGTGGGTTCGCCGCCCATGTCGGTGCCACACCTGGACACCCGCGTGGTGGATGGCAAGAAATCCCTGCTGTTCGGGCCTTATGCCGGCTTCACCACCAAGTTCCTCAAGCACGGCTCGTTCCTTGACCTGCCGATGTCGATTCGCGCCGGCAACATCGGCCCGATGCTGGCCGTGGCCCGCGACAACATGGACCTGACCAAGTACCTGGTCAGCGAAGTACGCCAGTCCATGGAACAGCGCCTGGAATCCCTGCGCCGCTTCTACCCCGAGGCGAAAGCCGAGGACTGGCGCCTGGAAGTGGCCGGCCAGCGGGTGCAGATCATCAAGAAAGACCCGAAGAAAGGCGGCGTGCTGCAATTCGGCACCGAGCTGGTGGCGGCCAAGGACGGTTCACTGGCGGCGCTGTTGGGCGCGTCTCCGGGCGCTTCGGTCACGGTGTCGATCATGCTCGAACTGATTGAGCGCTGCTTCCCGCAGAAAGCGGCCGGTGAATGGGCGACCAAGCTGCACGAGATCTTCCCGGCACGGGAAAAGGTCCTGGAGACCGATGCAGAGCTGTATCGCAGGATCAACACGCAGAACAACATCAGCCTGGAACTGGTGGAACCTGTAGCAGCGAGCTCGCTCGCGAAAAACGATAACGATAGCGCAGCTCATCTGGTTTGACGCGGCGCTCTCAGGTTCTTCGCGAGCAAGCTCGCTCCTACAGTTGAAAGCGAAACGCCCCGGACTCTTATGAGGCCGGGGCGTTTTTTTGTGGCTCGGATAATCAGCCGCGGGCTTTGTCGATCAACTCGATGTATTCGGCGGCGTTGCGCTGGTCCTTGATCAGGTCGACGAAGGTCTGGCCATGCTCATCCTGGCCATCCAGGTCCAGGCCTGCTTCTTTGAAAAAGCCCAGGAAACGCTCGAAATCGTCGATACGCAGGCCACGATAGGCCTTGATCAGTTTGTGCAGGGACGGCGAAGTCGCATCAACCGGCTCGAAGTCCAGGAACAACTTGATTTGGTCGTCACCGATCTCGTCGCCAATCACCTGTTTCTTATCTTTACGCATTACCGACTCCAGCCTGCAGACATTTACACGGGGTTTGAAGTCTACCTGCGCGATGCAGTATGTGGGAGGGGCTTAATCGAACTGGGCAAGCATCCAGCGGTGATACTCCGCCATACCCACCTCGCCTTCACGGGGCGCCCAGCTTGCCAGTTCGCCATCGCCGACAGGACGGTAAGGGCCTGCTTTGCATTCAAACATGATGCTGTCTGGCTCCAGCACCACCAGTCCATGAAAAACGCCCGGCGAAAGGTCTACGCCCTGGCACTCTCCGCCGGCTTGCAACACACGCTTGCTGAGCAGTTCGCCGGCCTCGCTGAAAATCAGGATTCCCAGGCGCCCCTTGAGCACCAGCAAGGTCTCGGCCTTATCGGCGCTCATATGACGATGAGGCTGCACATAGGTGCTGGGCTGCAAGCCGACCGCCATGCGATGACAAGGCTCTTGCATCTCATGGAAATTGACGTTCTGACGTCCACGGGGGTTGACGGCCGCTTTCTCGGCCAATTCGGCAAACAGAGTCTGATCAAGAAAGCGGGCCATCGATTACATTCCTTTAACGGCAAAGATGCCATTGGCGTTACGCCAGTAGCCTTTGTAGTCCATGCCATAACCAAAGATATAGCGGTCGACGCACGGCAGACCCACAAAATCGGCTTTCAGTTCAGGACGGGCTTTGCGGTCGTGGTCTTTATCGATCAGTACAGCGGTGTGCACTTTGCGCGCGCCGGCATGTTTGCAGAAATCGATGATCGCGCCGAGGGTATGACCTTCATCGAGAATGTCATCGATGATCAGCACATCGCGATCGATAAACGAGACTTCCGGCTTGGCCTTCCAGAACAGGTCGCCGCCGCTGGTTTCATTGCGATAGCGGGTAGCGTGCAGGTAGGAAGCTTCCAACGGGAATTGCAGGTGTGTGAGCAATTTGCCGGCGAAGATCAGGCCACCGTTCATCACGCAGAAGACCACCGGGTTGGTGTCGGCCATTTCGCGGGTGATGTGTTCGCCTACCTTGGCGATCGCTGCTTCGACTTGCGCTTCGGTGTACAGGCAGTCAGCCTCGTGCATGATTTGACGGATATGCTCGAGATCAGCAGACATGGCGCTCTCCAAGGGGGTGCTGTGGCAAGAAAAGCGGGCGAAGGTACGCTTCTCGTGCGCTCCAATCAAGCCTTTATGGACTAACGTACTTGATGTCTATAGGACAACACCCTCGGATAGATTAATCTAGGCCGGTTTTTTTGCCCGCCGCCGGAGCCTTTCCCATGCCCACTCGCGAGATCCGCCACCCGCTGATCCGACACAAACTCGGCCTTATGCGCCGTGCCGACATTAGCACGAAGAATTTCCGTGAGCTTGCTCAGGAAGTCGGAGCGCTGCTCACTTACGAAGCCACCAAGGATTTACCCCTGGAGACCTACGAGATCCCCGGTTGGGCCGGTCCCGTACAAGTGGAGAAAATCGCCGGTAAGAAAATTACCGTCGTGCCGATCCTGCGCGCCGGTATCGGCATGCTCGAAGGCGTCCTCAGCCTGATCCCGGGCGCCAAGGTCAGCGCCGTGGGCGTAGCCCGCAATGAAGAAACCCTGCAGGCCCACACCTACCTGGAAAAACTCGTCCCGGAAATCAACGAACGCCTGGCCATGATCATCGACCCGATGCTCGCCACCGGTAGCTCCATGGTCGCAACCATCGACCTGCTGAAAAAAGCCGGCTGCCGAGACATTCGCGCCATGGTGCTGGTGGCCGCGCCCGAAGGTATCGCCGCCGTCGAGAAGGCTCACCCTGATGTGCAGATCTACACTGCGTCCATCGATGAGCGCCTGAACGAGCACGGCTACATTATCCCAGGCCTGGGCGATGCCGGTGACAAGATCTTCGGCACCAAGCAGAAGGACGCGTGAGCATGCAGGATGAATTCAACGACCCGCTTTGGCGCCAGATCCTGTCTGGCGCACAGATGCTCTTCGTAGCATTTGGCGCGCTGGTGTTGATGCCACTGATCACAGGTCTTGATCCAAACGTCGCACTGTTCACCGCAGGCCTGGGCACGTTGCTGTTCCAGGTGGTGACAGGGCGACAGGTGCCGGTCTTCCTGGCATCGAGCTTCGCCTTTATCACCCCGATCATTCTCGCCAAGGGCCAGTTCGGCCTGGCGGCGACCATGGGTGGGGTGATGGCGGCAGGTTTTGTCTACACGTTCCTGGGCCTGGCCGTGAAGGTCAAGGGCACCGGGTTTATCGACCGGCTGTTGCCACCCGTGGTGATCGGCCCGGTGATTATTTCCATCGGCCTGGCCATGGCACCGATTGCCGCCAATATGGCCATGGGCAAGTCCGGCGACGGTGCCGAGTTGATCCATTACCAGACGGCAATGCTGATTTCGATGCCGGCGCTGCTCACCACCTTGATCGTGGCGGTGTTCGGCAAGGGTATTTTCCGCCTGGTGCCGATTATTTCCGGGGTGCTGGTGGGGTTTGCCATGTCGTTCTACTTTGGCGTGGTCGACACAGCAAAGATCGCCGCTGCCCCCTGGTTCGCCCTGCCCCATTTCACCGCGCCGGAGTTCAACTGGCAGGCGATCCTGTTTATCGTCCCAGTGGCCCTGGCCCCGGCGATCGAGCATATCGGCGGTGTGATTGCAGTAGGCAGCGTAACCGGCCGTGATTACCTGAAAAAGCCCGGCCTGCACCGCACGCTGCTGGGTGACGGCATTGCCACTACGGCAGCGGGGATGTTTGGCGGCCCGCCGAACACCACCTACGCCGAAGTGACCGGCGCAGTGATGCTGACCAAGAACTACAACCCGAAGATCATGACCTGGGCGGCGGTGTTTGCCATCAGCCTGGCGTTTATCGGCAAGTTCGGCGCACTGCTGCAGAGCATCCCTGTACCGGTGATGGGCGGGATTCTATGCCTGCTGTTCGGTTCGATTGCCGCAGTGGGGATGAACACGCTGATTCGCCACAGAATCGACCTGGGTGAAGCGCGCAACCTGGTGATTGTGTCGGTGACCCTGGTGTTCGGGATCGGCGGTGTGTTGGTCGGCACCGGCACCGGCCCGGATGATTTCGGCCTCAAGGGCATTGCCCTGTGTGCGGTGGTAGCGATTGGTCTGAACCTGCTGCTGCCGGGCAATGATGGCTGGAAGAACAAGAAGCCTGACGAGCCGCTGATCTAACCGACACTGTAGAACCCAATGTGGGAGGGGGCTTGCTCCCGATTGCGGTGTATCAGTCACTATCCTTGTTGACTGACACTCCGCTATCGGGAGCAAGCCCCCTCCCACATTGTATTGCAGCGTCTGTTATAGCTCGCCGAGCCCATCGACCAGCGCCTGGTTCTGCTCCGGCGTACCGATGCTGATCCGCAGGAACTGGGCAATCCGCTCCTGCTTGAAGTGCCGCACGATCACCCCTTGCTGACGCAACTTGGCCGCCAGGCCGGCTGCGTCGTGTTGCGGGTGGCGAGCGAAGATGAAGTTGGCCGCTGATGGCAACACGTCAAAGCCTTTAGCCTGCAACTGCGCAACGAGCTTCTCGCGACTGTCGATCACCAACTGGCAGGTCTTCGCGAAATACTCACGGTCATCGAACGCCGCCGCCGCACCGACAACCGCCAGCCGATCCAACGGGTAGGAGTTAAAGCTGTTCTTGACCCGCTCCAGCGCCTCGATCAGGTCTGGGTGGCCCACGGCCAGGCCCACACGCAAACCGGCCAGTGAGCGCGATTTGGACAGGGTCTGGGTCACCAGCAGGTTCGGGTAACGGTCTACCAGGCTGATGGCGGTCTCGCCGCCGAAGTCGATATAGGCCTCATCGATCACGACGACCGAGTCCGGGCTGGCCTTGAGGAGCTGCTCCACCGCATCCAACGCCAGTACGCAGCCGGTCGGCGCGTTCGGGTTGGGGATGATGATCCCGCCGTTGGGCTTGGCGTAGTCCGCCACGCGGATCTGGAACTGTTCATCCAACGGCACGGCGTCGAACTTGATGCCGTACAAGCCGCAGTACACCGGGTAAAAGCTGTAGCTGATATCCGGGAACAGCAGTGGCAGATCGTGCTGGAACAGGCCATGAAAGATGTGCGCCAGGACTTCATCGGAACCGTTACCGAGGAACACCTTGCCAGCATCGATTCCGTAATACTTGGCCACGGCCTGCTTGAGCAGGTCGCTGTTGGGGTCCGGGTACAGGCGCAGGTTGTCGTTCAGCTCGGCCTGCATGGCCGCCAGCGCCTTGGGCGATGGGCCATAAGGGTTTTCATTGGTGTTGAGCTTGACCAGCTTGGTCAGCTTTGGTTGCTCACCGGGTACGTAAGGCACGAGGTTCTTGACGAAAGGGCTCCAGAATTTGCTCATGCCTCAGTTCCCCTTCTCGTCAAGAATGCGATATTCAGCGCTGCGTGCGTGGGCACTCAAGGATTCACCACGGGCCAGCACCGAAGCGGTCTTGCCCAGTTCGGAAGCGCCTTGGGGTGAACAGAAGATGATCGACGAGCGCTTCTGGAAGTCGTACACCCCCAGTGGCGACGAGAAGCGCGCGGTGCCCGAGGTCGGCAGCACGTGGTTAGGCCCGGCACAGTAGTCACCCAGGGCTTCGCTGGTGTGGCGCCCCATGAAGATCGCCCCAGCGTGACGAATCGACGGCAGCCAGGCCTGTGGGTCCGCTACGGACAGCTCAAGGTGCTCCGGCGCGATGCGGTTGGCCACCTCGATGGCCTGCTCCATGTCACGCACCAGGATCAGCGCACCGCGGCCATTGATCGACTTCTCGATGATTTCGGCACGCTCCATGGTCGGCAGCAGCTTATCAATGCTGGCGGCAACCTTGTCGAGGAACTCGGCGTCGGGGCTGACCAGGATCGCCTGGGCGTCTTCGTCGTGCTCGGCCTGGGAAAACAGGTCCATGGCGATCCAGTCCGGGTCGGTCTGGCCGTCACACACCACGAGGATTTCCGAGGGGCCGGCGATCATGTCGATGCCGACCTGGCCGAAAACATGGCGCTTGGCCGTGGCGACATAGATATTGCCGGGGCCGACCACCTTGTCGACCTTCGGCACGCTTTCGGTGCCATAGGCCAGCGCCGCGACGGCTTGGGCGCCACCGATGGTGAATACGCGGTCGACGCCGGCGATGCAGGCGGCGGCCAGCACCAGCTCGTTGATCTCGCCACGCGGGGTCGGTACCACCATGACCACTTCGGTTACGCCCGCGACCTTGGCCGGAATTGCATTCATCAGCACCGACGACGGATAAGAAGCCTTGCCGCCCGGTACATACAGGCCAGCCCGGTCCAGCGGCGTGACCTTCTGGCCCAGCACGGTGCCATCGGCCTCGGTGTAGCTCCAGGAGTCCTGCTTCTGTTTTTCGTGGTAGCTGCGTACCCGAGTCGCTGCCACTTCCAAGGCTTCGCGCTGCGCGATGGTGATGCGTGTCAGCGCCAGCTCCAGGCGTTCGCGGGGCAGGATCAGGTCAGCCATGGACTTGACGTCCAGGCCGTCGAACTGACGGGTGAAGTCCACCAGCGCCGCGTCACCGCGCTCGCGCACGGTCTTGATAATGTCGAGCACGCGCTGGTTGACCGAATCGTCGGACACGCTTTCCCAGCTCAGCAGATGATCCAGATGATGGGCGAAATCCGGGTCGGCAGCGTTGAGTCGGGCAATTGCAGTGGACGTGGTCATAGCGAGGGCCTCATAGGATTGGCAAAAAACTCAGGCGCCCTAAACTACCGTTCGCTCCGCTTGGGCACCTGAGAATTCTGGCTATGAGGCGGATAGACGGGCGCAGCCTTTGGGCTACGCGGGTGAGTCAACCGCGGTGTCGAGACTCCACTGCCTTGCGCAGGGTGTCGATCAACGCCTGGATACGGGCGTGCTGCATCTTCATCGACGCTTTGTTGACGATCAGGCGGGAGCTGATGTCGGCAATGAAATCCTGCGGTTCCAAACCGTTGGCGCGCAGGGTGTTACCGGTGTCGACCACGTCGATGATCTTGTCGGCCAGGCCGATCAGCGGTGCCAGCTCCATCGAGCCGTAGAGCTTGATGATATCGACCTGGCGGCCTTGTTCGGCGTAGTAGCGCTTGGCGACGTTGACGAACTTGGTGGCGACCCGCAGGCGGCCCTTGGGCTCGACATCGCCGACACGGCCGGCGGTCATCAGCTTGCACAGGGCGATACGCAGGTCCAATGGCTCGTAGAGGCCCTGGCCACCATATTCCATCAGTACGTCCTTGCCGGCCACACCCAGGTCGGCGGCACCATGTTCAACGTAGGTCGGCACGTCGGTAGCCCGCACGATCAGCAGGCGCACGTCGTCCTGGGTCGTGGGGATGATCAGCTTGCGGCTCTTGTCCGGATTCTCGGTCGGCACGATGCCCGCTTCAGCCAGAAGCGGCAAAGTGTCGTCAAGGATGCGGCCCTTGGACAGTGCGATGGTCAACATGGGAACGTCAGTCCTTCATCAGGCTATTGCGGCCCGGTCGCAAATGGCGCCGGACACAGATCGAGGCCATGACAGCCTCGATTTGAAACAAACCAGTGCGTGTAGGAGCGAGCTTGCTCGCGAAGAACGTCAACGATAACGCGTTTACTCAGAGTCAACGCGGTGTACATGAGTTTTTCGCGAGCAAGCTCGCTCCTACAGTGCAGCGGGGGTTAGCCCGGTACGCGGCGGATTTTTGCGCCGAGCATCTGCAGTTTTTCCTCGATGCACTCGTAGCCACGGTCTATGTGGTAGATGCGGTCGATCAGGGTGTCGCCTTCGGCGCACAGTGCCGAGATCACCAGGCTGGCCGAGGCACGCAGGTCGGTAGCCATCACTGGCGCGCCCTTGAGCTTGTCGATGCCGGTGACGATGGCGGTATTGCCTTCGACCTGGATCTTGGCGCCCATGCGGTGCAGTTCATACACATGCATGAAGCGGTTTTCGAAGATGGTCTCGATCACGGCACCGGTGCCTTCGGCAATCGCGTTCAGGGAGATGAACTGCGCCTGCATGTCGGTCGGGAAGGCCGGGTATGGAGCTGTACGCACGTTGACGGCCTTTGGCCGCTTACCGTGCATGTTCAGCTCGATCCAGTCTTCACCGGTGGTGATTTCTGCGCCGGCTTCCTTGAGTTTTTCCAGGACGGCTTCAAGGATGGTCGGATCGGTGTCCTTGACCTTCACACGACCACCGGTGACGGCAGCGGCGACCAGGTAGGTACCAGTCTCGATACGGTCCGGCATGACTTTATAGGTGGCAGTGTGCAGACGCTCTACACCATCAATGGTGATGGTGTCGGTGCCAGCACCGGAAACTTTCGCACCCATGGCGTTGAGGAAGTTGGCCAGGTCGACCACTTCCGGCTCACGTGCGGCGTTTTGCAGCACGCTGCGGCCTTTGGCCAGGGCAGCGGCCATCATGATGTTCTCGGTACCGGTTACGCTGACGGTATCAAAGAAGAAGTTCGCACCACGCAGGCCGCCTTCCGGCGCCTTGGCCTTGATATAGCCGCCTTCGACGTCGATGATCGCGCCCATGGCTTCCAGGCCACGGATGTGCAGGTCGACCGGACGCGAACCAATGGCGCAACCGCCAGGCAGGGCCACTTCGGCTTCACCGAAACGGGCAACCATCGGGCCGAGTACCAGGATCGACGCACGCATGGTTTTCACCAATTCGTACGGAGCGATCAAAGTCTTGATGGTTCGCGGGTCGATTTCGACTGACAGTTTCTCGTCGATCACAGGCTCAATGCCCATGCGACCGAACAGCTCGATCATGGTGGTGATGTCGTGCAGGTGCGGCAGGTTGGCCACCGTCACCGGGCCGTCGCACAACAGGGTTGCTGCCAGGATCGGCAAGGCGGAGTTTTTCGCACCGGAAATGCGGATCTCGCCATCGAGGCGGGCACCGCCGGTAATAATCAATTTATCCATAAGAATCTCGACGCCTTGGGGGCTCAGGTGCGCTCGGCCCAGGCCGCGCGGCTGAAAAATTTCATAGTGACCGCGTGGATGCTGCCATCGGTGATCCACGGGTTCAAATGGGCATAGATCTGCTGTTGACGCTTGACCGGGCTCAACGCCGCCAGTTCATCGCTAATCACATTCAGCTGGAAGTTGCAGCCTTCGCCTTCAACTTCAACCTGCACTTGTGAAGAAAAGTTTTCCGCCAGCTTTTCTTCAAGGAAGCTTTTAACTTCGTTGGCCTGCATGCTCAACCTCTATCGGCGCCCAGTGCGCACGGGTCGCACATCATACAAAAAAGCCCCGCGCCTGCGAACCCCGCATAGCAGGACTCTGACGGGGGGCTTTCCTGAAAGTGTGTCTTAAGGATGCGCCAGCAGCTCGGTCAGACCAGAAACCTGGGCAATCTCACGCATGTCTTCGGGCAATGCGCGGATGCTGACCGGCTTTCTGGCCGCCTCGGCATCGCGCATGAAGCACAGCAACAACGACAGGCCGACACTGCTGGATTTGGTCACCGCCGAGCAATCGAGCACCACTTCGGGCGCCTTGCTGGCCTTGATCAGCGCCTGGCCCTGCTTACGCAGGTCAGGCCCGGTACGGTAATCCAGCACGCCGCTGAGGAACAGCTCGCCGGCGTCGCCGATACGAACAGCCGACTCGGTCATTGCGCAGGCTTCCCGGCAGCTTTGTCGGTTTCTTCCTTGGCCTTGGCAACTTCACCGGCCCAACCATTGATGGTCTTGTCCAGATCATTGCCATTGCGCTGCATCGCATCGGCGAACTGGTCACGGAACAGCTTGCCGATGTTGATGCCGTTGATGACCACGTTGCGCAGCTTCCATTCACCGTTGATTTTCGTCAGGGTGTAGGACACCGGATAGATCGCGCCATTGCTGCCGGAGACTTTCATCCCGACCTCGGCACGGTCGCCCGACTCCTCCTTGGCAGGGTCAACGACGATGCCCTGGTTGTTGTATTCCAGCAGAGCGTTGCCATAGAACTGGAACAGGCCACGCTTGAAGTTTTCCTGGAACGTCTGCATCTGCGCCGGGGTTGCCTTGCGCGAATACTTGACCGTCATGATGCTTTTGGAAATGCCTTCGGCATCGACCACCGGGCCAACAATGGTGTTGAGTGCTTGGTAGAACCGGGAAGGGTCTTGTTTGTACTGCTCTTTGTTAGCCTTCAGGTCGGCCAGCATCCGGCTGGTCGTGTCCTGCACCAAATCGTGCGCAGAACCTGCCGCGTTGGCCATCAGCGGCAACGCTGCAAGCAGTACCAGCAGGCCACGTCGCAAGGTAGAGATCATGAACAGATTCCTCATTTAGCGTCTTTATTGACCGTATTGAGCAGGAATTTACCGATCAGGTCTTCAAGCACCAGCGACGACTGCGTGTCGTGGATGGTCGAACCATCCTTGAGCAGGGCTGTTTCCCCGCCCACGCTGACACCGATGTATTTCTCGCCCAGCAGACCCGCAGTGAGGATAGATGCCGTGGAGTCAGTCGGCAGATTATCTACCTTCTTGTCCAACTGCATGGTCACCCGCCCGGTGAAGCTGTCGCGATCCAGATCGATTGCCGTGACCTTGCCGATGGTAACGCCGGCCATGGTCACTTTAGCTCTGACCGTCAAACCGGCGATATTGTCGAAGTACGCGTAAAGTTTATATGTATCGGCGGTGGGGCTGGCCGAAAGGCCGCTGACTCGCAGGGCCAACAACAGTAAAGCCAGGATGCCAGCCAGCAAGAAAAGGCCGACACCGATTTCCACAGTGCGGTTTTGCATCAGAAATCTCCAAACATCAAGGCGGTCAAAATGAAGTCAAGGCCCAGTACCGCCAACGAGGCGTACACAACGGTCTTGGTGGTGGCGCGACTGATCCCTTCTGAGGTGGGCTCGCAGTCATAGCCTTGGAATACGGCGATCCAGGTCACCACAAAGGCAAAGACAATGCTCTTTATGATGCCGTTGAGCACGTCACCGGTGAAGGTCACGCTGTTTTGCATGTTGGCCCAGTAGGAGCCGTCATAGACACCCAACCAGTCAACCGCCACCCACGAACCACCCCAGATACCCACCACGCTGAAAATCATCGCCAGCAATGGCAGGGAAATGAAGCCGGCCCACAGGCGCGGGGCAACAATGTACTTGAGCGGGTCCACGCCGATCATTTCCAGGCTGGACAGCTGCTCGGTGGACTTCATGTTGCCGATTTCGGCAGTCAACGCCGAACCTGCACGCCCCGCGAACAACAAGGCGGTGACCACCGGGCCAAGCTCACGCAGCAGGGTCAGGGCCACCATCTGGCCTACCGCCTGCTCCGAACCGTAGCTGGACAGGATGTTGAAGCCCTGCAGCGCCAGCACCATGCCGATGAACACCCCGGAGACCACGATGATCACCAGGGACATCACGCCGACTGCATGCAACTGCTTGAGCAGCAGGCCAAAGCCGCCGCCGATGCCGCCGCGGCCCAGCAGGGCGTGGAACAGGAAAATGGTCGAACGCCCCAGGACTTCGACGATGTCGATACCCGAGCGACCGAAAAGGCGAACCTTCTCGATGAGAGATGTCTTGCGCATCAGCGCTTCCCCAGAAGATCTGAGCGGTAGTCCGCTGCCGGAAAGTGAAAAGGCACCGGGCCATCGGGATCGCCGGTCATGAATTGGCGAATGCGCGGGTTATCGGCGTTCATCAACTCTTCAGGCGTACCCTGCCCCAGCACTTGGCCATCACCCACTACATAGAGGTAGTCGGCGATGCTCGCGGTTTCGGCCAAATCGTGAGACACCACGATACTGGTGATCCCCAGCGCATCGTTGAGCAGACGGATCAGGCGCACCAGCACGCCCATGGCGATCGGGTCCTGGCCAACGAACGGCTCGTCGTACATGAGGATCTGTGGGTCGAGGGCGATGGCTCGCGCCAGGGCGACACGGCGCTTCATGCCGCCGGACAATTCGTCGGGCATCAGGTCGATGGCACCACGAAGGCCCACGGCCTGCAGTTTCAGCAACACGATGTCACGAATCATTTCATCGGACAGCTGGGTGTGCACCCGCAGCGGGAAGGCTACGTTTTCGAAAACATCGAGGTCGGTGAACAGCGCGCCGCTCTGGAACAGCACGCCCATATGCTTGCGCGCATCGAACAGGTCGCTGCGCGACAGGGTCGGCAGATTCTGGCCATTGACCCACACTTCGCCCGCACTGGGCCGAAGTTGCATGCCCATCAGGCGCAACAGGGTGGTCTTGCCGCAACCGGAAGGCCCCATGATGCCCGTGACCTTGCCGCGAGGAATGCGAATATCGACGTTATTGAAGATGCTGCGCGTCCCGCGCTTGAAGGAAAGACCCTTCAGCTCGACCGCGTAGGCGTTATCGGCACTCATCTAATCTCCTTGGGATGCAGCCTTTCACTCAGACACCATGTGTGCGACTTTGGTTTGCAAAGGATGCGCAATAGTTAGGTACATGGGTTGGGTGGACCGAACTGGCGGCGAACTATATCACTGCTGGTACAGAGCGCCCAAGGCCGGAACAGCGCTCGTTCAGATTTGGGACAGGGAAAAAACGTTGCCTCCTATGTTACCGACGATGATTTTCATGTACTTCGCGCACAAACCCTGACGAACTTACGTGAGCGAATTGATCATTACAGCTATAATCGCCGACTTTTCGTCAGGCTATACGATTCAGACATGAGCCAATCCAGCGAGCTTATTCAATCTGCACAACGTACTATCCGCCTCGAGCTTGAAGCCGTAGAAGGTTTGCTGGCCCATATCGACGCAGATTTCGTACGCGCATGCGAGATGATTCTGGCCAGCAAGGGCCGCGTTGTCGTGGTCGGCATGGGCAAGTCCGGCCACGTCGGCAACAAGATCGCCGCCACCTTGGCAAGTACCGGGACCACCGCGTTTTTCGTGCACCCGGCCGAAGCCAGCCATGGCGACATGGGAATGATCACCAAGGATGACGTGATCCTGGCGCTGTCCAACTCCGGCACCACCAACGAAATCGTGACCCTGTTACCCCTGATCAAGCGTCTGGGCATCCAGATGATCAGCCTCACCGGCAACCCTGAATCTACGCTGGCCAAGGCTGCCGACGTCAACCTGAACGTGCATGTGACCCACGAGGCCTGCCCGCTGAACCTGGCTCCCACCTCCTCCACCACCGCGGCGCTGGTCATGGGCGATGCGCTGGCCGTGGCGCTCCTGGAGGCCCGCGGCTTCACCGCCGAAGACTTCGCATTTTCCCACCCCGGCGGCGCGCTCGGCCGTCGCCTGCTGCTGAAAGTGGAGAATGTCATGCATTCGGGCGCCGAACTGCCAAGCGTTCCACGCGGCACCCTGCTCAGGGATGCGCTGATGGAAATGACCCGCAAGGGCCTGGGCATGACGGCGATCCTCGAACCCGATGGGCGCCTGGCCGGGATATTCACCGACGGCGACCTGCGTCGAACCCTGGACCGCACTATTGATATCCACACTGCAACCATCGACGCCGTCATGACACCTCACGGCAAGACCGCCCGCGCTGAAATGCTCGCAGCGGAAGCGCTGAAAATCATGGAAGACCACCGGATCGGCGCACTCATCGTCGTCGACAACGATGATCGCCCGGTCGGGGCCCTTAACCTTGGCGACTTGCTGCGCGCAGGAGTGATGTAGATGAACGGCGACCTGTTGCAACGCGGTAAAAACATCAAGCTGGCGATTTTCGACGTTGACGGCGTGCTGACTGATGGCCGCCTGTACTTCCTCGAAGATGGCAGCGAATTCAAGACGTTCAACACCCTCGATGGCCAGGGCATCAAGATGCTCATGGCGGCCGGTGTGCAAACGGCGATTATCAGTGGTCGAAAGACACCGGTTGTGGAACGCCGCGCACAAAACCTGGGGATTGCTCACCTGTATCAGGGCCGTGAGGATAAACTGGTGGTGCTGGACGAGCTTCTTGGCCAACTCAACCTAAGCTATGAACAGGTCGCCTATTTGGGTGACGACCTGCCCGACCTGCCGGTGATTCGACGGGTGGGCCTGGGCATGGCCGTCGCGAATGCCGCGGCGTTTGTACGCGAACACGCCCATGGCATCACCACCGCCCGTGGCGGCGAGGGTGCCGCCCGCGAGTTCTGCGAGTTGATCCTGCGTGCCCAGGGCAGTCTTGAAGCGGCCCACGCCGCCTACCTATAGAGCGTTATATGCTGAGTAAAAAGATCCGCAACTTCCTGTTATTCGGGGTCATCGCCGCGCTGCTCCTGGCGGTGGGCTACTGGAATATCAGCCCGGGGCGCTTTCTCGACAAGCCTGTTGCGCAGGTTGACGAAGGCGTTATCGACTATTACGCCACGAACGCCTACAGCATCCAGTATCTGCCCGATGGGAAGGTGCAATATGAAATGACGTCGGACAAGGTCGAGCACTTGAAGGCCTCGGAAGTCAGCCTGCTGACCAATCCGGACCTGAACCTGTATCGCGGCACCGAATTTCCATGGCACGTCACCAGCAAACGTGGCGAGGTCAACCCGGACGGCACCGAAGTTGAACTGATCGACTCGGTGCGCGTCGCACGTACAGACGCGCAGAACCGCGACACCATCATTACCAGCAGTCGCATGACGGTATTCCCACAGAAGCAATATGCGCAGACCGAGCAAGACGTTAGAATCGACGGCGCTGGCGGTGTATCGACTGGCAAGGGAATGAAAGCGTATTTGAAAGAAAGCAGGATACACCTGCTATCGAACGTAAGAGGACAGTATGAGGCTCGTTAAAACCCTCCCTATTTTGCTCGGTCTGGGCGCAGCACTGGGAAGCGTGAGCGCCTGGGCTCTGCCGAACGATAGCCAGCAACCGATCCACATCTCGGCTGACGATGCTCAGCTGGATGACAAACAAGGTGTTGCCACCTACACCGGCGGCGTGATCATCACCCAGGGCTCGATGAAGATCACCGGTAATACGGTGACCCTGACGCGTACCCAGGCCGGCGATATCGATGTCGTGACCTCAGTGGGCAACCTCGCTTACTTCGAACAGAAGCAGAAGGCACAAGATCCAGGCCCGATGAAGGGCTACGGCAAGACCATTCAATACCATGCCCAGCAAAATCGCATTGTATTGATCGACCAGGCCAAGGTGCTGAGCGCCGACGGCAACTCGACCGAAGGCGAGAAAATCGTCTACAACACCCAGACCCAGGTCGCCCAGGCCGGTCGCGCCAATGGCAACAAGGTCACCGCACCTCGTCCGCGTATCGACATGGTTATCCAGCCGAAGAAGAAGGCCGAGTAATGGCGACCCTGAAAGCCCAGCACCTGGCCAAGGCCTATAAAAGCCGCCAGGTTGTACGTGACGTCAGCCTGTCGATCGACAGCGGCCAGATCGTCGGCTTGCTCGGCCCCAACGGTGCCGGCAAGACTACCTGCTTCTATATGATCGTCGGGCTGGTCCAAGCCGACCAGGGTCGGGTATTGATAGACGATCTGGATGTCAGCCACCAGCCAATGCATGGTCGTGCGCGGGCAGGTATCGGCTATCTTCCGCAAGAAGCGTCGATCTTCCGTAAACTGTCGGTGGCCGACAACATCATGGCGATCCTGGAGACCCGCAAGGAACTCGATCGCGATGGCCGCCGCAAAGAGCTGGAAAGCCTGCTGCAGGAATTCCACATCAACCACATTCGCGACAACCTCGGCATGAGCCTGTCCGGTGGCGAGCGTCGCCGCGTAGAAATCGCCCGCGCCCTGGCGACCGCACCGAAGTTCATCCTGCTGGATGAACCGTTTGCCGGTGTCGACCCGATCTCGGTGGGCGATATCAAGCAGATCATCCACCACCTCAAGGCCAAGGGAATTGGTGTACTGATCACCGACCACAACGTCCGTGAAACCCTCGATATTTGCGAAACTGCCTATATCGTCAACGATGGCCAGCTGATTGCCGAAGGCGATGCCGAGACTATCCTGGCCAACGAGCTGGTCAAGGAAGTGTATCTGGGTCACGAGTTCCGCCTGTAGGCGCAGTGGTTTCGCGCCTTTCCCGGGAGCGCGCAGGAGTCAATAGAAACCTTAGTTTTTTTATTGTTACCGCGCTCTAGGCAAAGGCCCCGAGATCAGGCATATAATTTGCTTATGTTTGGCGCTCACGCGCCCTGTCGTGGATGGCGCATTGCGCCGGCGAATAAGGTGTTAAGCCCCTGCCATGAAACCATCGCTAGTCCTGAGAATGGGCCAGCAGCTGACGATGACACCGCAGCTGCAACAGGCCATCCGCCTGCTCCAATTGTCGACCCTGGACCTGCAACAGGAAATCCAGGAGGCCCTGGAGTCCAATCCGATGCTCGAACGCCAGGAAGAAGGCGACGACTTCGACAATGCCGACCCGCTGGCCGATAACATCGAGCAAAAACCCAACCCCGATGTGCAGGAACCTTCCTATCAGGAAACCGCCCCTACGGTGGATAACCTCGAGGACGGCGAATGGAACGAACGCATTCCCAACGAGCTTCCCGTGGATACTGCATGGGAGGACGTGTACCAGACCAGCGCCAGCAGCCTGCCGAGCAATGATGATGACGAGTGGGACTTCACCACCCGCACCTCTGTCGGCGAGAGCCTGCAGAGCCACCTGCTGTGGCAGCTCAACCTGGCACCGATGTCCGACACCGATCGCCTGATCGCGGTCACCCTGATTGACTGCATCAACAACCAGGGCTACCTGGACGAAACCCTCGACGAAATCCTAGAGGCCTTTGACCCGGAGCTGGACATCGAGCTGGACGAAATCGAAGCCGTCTTGCATCGCATCCAGCAATTCGAGCCCGCAGGCATAGGCGCCCGCACTCTCAGCGAGTGCCTGCTGCTGCAACTGCGCCAACTGCCGGCCAAAACGCCTTGGCTGGCCGAAGCCAAACGCCTGGTGTCGGACTACATCGATCTGCTGGGCAGTCGCGACTACAGCCAGCTGATGCGCCGCATGAAGCTCAAGGAAGACGAGTTGCGCCAGGTCATCGAGCTGGTGCAGAGCCTCAACCCGCGCCCCGGCTCGCAGATCGAATCCAGCGAGGCTGAATATGTTGTCCCTGACGTGATCGTGCGCAAGGACAACGAACGCTGGCTGGTCGAACTGAACCAGGAATCGGTACCCCGTCTGCGGGTCAACCCGCAATACGCCGGTTTTGTGCGCCGCGCAGATACCAGCGCCGACAATACCTTCATGCGCAACCAGTTGCAGGAAGCGCGCTGGTTCATCAAGAGCCTGCAAAGCCGCAACGAAACCTTGATGAAGGTCGCGACCCAGATCGTCGAGCACCAACGCGGTTTCCTGGAATACGGCGACGAAGCCATGAAGCCTCTTGTCCTGCACGATATCGCCGAAGCGGTCGGCATGCATGAATCGACGATTTCCCGGGTGACCACGCAGAAATTCATGCATACCCCACGGGGTATTTATGAGCTGAAATACTTTTTCTCCAGCCACGTCAGCACCTCCGAGGGCGGTGAATGCTCCTCCACGGCGATCCGCGCGATCATCAAAAAACTGGTTGCCGCGGAAAATCAGAAAAAGCCGTTGAGTGACAGCAAGATCGCTGGTTTACTGGAGGCACAAGGCATTCAGGTCGCCCGTCGAACCGTCGCCAAGTACCGCGAGTCCCTTGGGATCGCGCCTTCCAGCGAGCGTAAGCGTTTGATGTGACGGGCAGGCCACAGCGTTCCAGTGGCAGGCGTTTTGCCTGCCGCTTTATGCACTGGCAACGAAGGAGAAGCTGTATGCAAGTCAACATCAGTGGACACCAACTGGAAGTCACCAAGCCCCTGCGTGAGTACACCGAGAGCAAGCTGAACAAGCTTGCGGGGCATTTTGACAAGATCACCAACGTGCAGGTCATCATGGAGGTCGATAAGCTCAAGCAGAAAATCGAGGCCACCCTCCACGTACCGAATGCGAAGCTCGTTGCCAATGCAGAACATGAAGACATGTACGCGGCGATTGACTCGCTCTACGACAAGCTCGACCGCCAACTCATAAAGCATAAGGAAAAGAATCTGCACCTGATGCAAGGTACAGGTCGTTAACTCTCCCCCCATGATCCGACTTGAAACCATCCTGACCCCCGGCCGTTCCCTTGTGAACGCGCCGGGCGGCAGCAAGAAGAAAGCCCTCGAGCAAATTGCCAACCTGATCAGTAGCCAAGTGCCTGAACTGGAGATGCAAGATGTCTTCGAGGCCCTGATTGCCCGTGAAAAACTCGGTTCGACAGGTTTTGGCAACGGCATTGCGATTCCCCATTGCCGCCTTAAAGGCTGCGACACGCCTGTCAGTGCGCTGCTGCATTTGGAAAAACCCATCGATTTCGACGCCATCGATGGCGCCCCGGTCGACCTGCTGTTCGTGCTGCTGGTCCCGGAAGCTGCCACCGATGCGCACCTGGAGCTGCTCCGGCAGATCGCCAGCATGCTCGACCGCAAGGAAGTACGTGACAAACTGCGCAGTGCCAGCAGCAATGAGGCGCTCTATCAGGTCGTCTTGGATGAACAAAACGGGCAGTAATCATGCGTTTGATCATCGTCAGCGGCCGTTCCGGCTCAGGTAAAAGCACCGCCCTCAATGTCCTTGAGGACAACGGTTTCTATTGCATCGACAATTTGCCCGCCGGCCTGCTGCCGGAGCTGGCAGAACGCGCACTGATCCATACTGAATTGGCGCAACCTCTGGTCGCCGTGTCTATCGATGCCCGCAACCTGCCCAGCCACCTCTCGCGGTTCCCGGAACTGCTGGAAGAGGTGCGCGCCAAGCATATTCATTGCGATGTGCTGTACCTGGATGCCGACGAAGAAACATTGCTCAAACGCTTCTCAGAAACTCGTCGCCGCCACCCACTCAGCAGCGCCAACCGCTCCCTGGCTGAAGCCATCGAGGACGAGACCAAGCTGCTCGGGCCGATCATTGATCTGGCCGACCTCAAGATCAACACCACCAACCTGAATCTGTATCAGTTGCGCGATGCGATCAAGCTGCGCCTGCTGAACCAGCCCGAGCCCGGCACTGCATTCCTGGTCGAATCATTCGGCTTCAAACGTGGCATGCCGGTGGATGCCGACCTGGTGTTCGATGTGCGCTGCCTGCCCAACCCCTATTGGAAGCCAGAGTTGCGCGATCAGTCCGGGCTGGACCAGCCTGTGGCAGACTACCTGGCTGCGCAACCGGATGTGGAAGAGATGTTCCAGGATATCTCCAGCTACCTGCTCAAATGGTTGCCACGCTTCGCCGCGAGCAATCGCGCCTACGTCACCATTGCCATTGGTTGCACCGGCGGCCACCACCGCTCCGTCTATCTGACCGAACGGCTGGGCCAGGTATTGCAACAAACCCTCAAGAACGTCCAGGTCCGCCACCGCGACCTTAGCTGAAAGGAACACCACTGCGATGCCGGCTCGGGAAATTGAAATCATCAACAAGTTAGGCCTGCACGCCCGGGCCTCAGCCAAATTCGTCGGCGTGGCCGGGAAGTACCCTTGTCAGATCCGCGCTGGTCGTACGCCGGAATCCATGGTCGATGGCAAGAGCATCATGGCGATGATGATGCTGGCGGCCGGCAAGGGCACCAAGATTCACCTGAAGACCGAAGGCGAGCAGGAGCAGGAAGCGATGGACGCTTTGGTTGAGCTGATCAATAACAAATTCGATGAAGGTGAGTAGTCGCCGATACAGGGGCAGGCTTCAGCCCAACGCCGTATCCATCACCATCATCAGGCAGAACCCGATGCACAGCCCGAGGCTGGCGAGCTTTTCGTGACCATTTCGGCGCGATTCGGGTATCACTTCGTGGGTCACCACCAAGAGCATCGCACCGGCGGCCAGCGCCAGGCCCAAGGGCAATAACACCTCGGCCAGGCTCACCAGCCAGGCGCAAAGCACCGCAAATACCGGCTCAACCAAACCTGATGCGGCGCCAATCAAAAAAGCTTTGACCCGCGACATCCCCGCTCCAGCGAGCACCAGCGCAATCACCAGGCCCTCCGGTACGTCCTGCAAGGCAATGCCCATGGCCAGACTATCGGCATCCGGCATGCCACCACCCGCCGAGACACCCACAGCCATACCCTCTGGAATATTGTGAGCAATGATGGCAAACACAAATAGCCAGATACGCGGCGGGATCACCGGTTTATCCGGTGTGCCCACCAGCATTTCCGGGCTGGCACCGGAGACCTTGCGATCGACCAGGTACAGACCGAAAGCCCCCAGCATAATGCCGAAGCTGATCAGCCCACCCGCCTCCCAAGGCGAAAGCCCCAGACTCTCAGCCGCGGCAATACCCGGCACGACAAGGGAAAAAGCGGTCGCCGCCAGCATCACACCAGCACCGAACCCCAGCAGAGTATCGCTCAGCGCTATCGGCATGCGCCGAATCACCAGCACTGGGACCGCGCCCAACGCCGTGCCGAGCGCGCAAATCGCGCCTCCCTGCAAAGCGCGCAGGATGCGGGGCTCCAGGTTCAGCCAGGCCAGCCCATGGGCCACCAGCAACGCGGTACCAGCCAATAGCAACAGCGAGCCAAACGCATAACGAAACATTCGCACGCTACTGATCGCCAGTGTTTCAGTGCCCATAGTCGGCCTTAGATCTTGTTATAGGGTGAGTATCAGGCCAAGGCAGCCTGGTAGCGGGCGGCGACTTCGGGCCAGTTGATAACACTGTAGAAGGCATTGATGTATTCCGGGCGACGGTTCTGGTAGCGCAGGTAGTAAGCGTGCTCCCACACGTCCAGGCCCAGGATCGGCGTATTGCCAGCCATCAGTGGGCTGTCCTGGTTGCCGCTGCTTTCCACCACCAGTTTTTTTTGCGGGGTGACGCTGAGCCAGGCCCAGCCACTGCCGAAGCGGGTCAAGGCAGCCTTGGTAAAGGCTTCCTTGAAACGATCATAGCCGCCCAGTTGTTCGTCGATAGCATGACCGAGCGCACCCTCTGGCTTACCGCCGCCGGTGGGCGACATGACGGCCCAGAACAGTGAATGGTTGGCATGCCCGCCGCCTTGATTGATCACGGCGGCCCGCAGCGTTTCCGGCAATTGATGAACGCTGGACACCAGTTTTTCCACCGGCCAACCGGCGAACTCAGTGCCCTCGACCGCAGCGTTGAGGTTGTTGATATAGGTCTGGTGGTGCTTGGTGTAGTGAATCTCCATGGTTTGCGCGTCGATATGCGGCTCGAGGGCATCGTAGGCGTAAGGCAGGGCCGGCAAGGTGTAAGTCATATCAATGTGCTCCATAGTGAGACATAGTCGATTGCGGCGCAGCAACGCCCAACAAGCGATGCGTGCGCGGGTATTCGCCGTGATCGCTGATGAAGTTCAGCAGCTCGACATAAGTCTTGCTGCTCTGGCGCAACGCCGCCTCGCGCAATTGCGGGCTGAGGCGCGGGTCCTGCATGGTCTGCAACAGGCGCTGGTGAATGGCGCAGAGGTACTCTGCGCTTTCCTCAGGCTGGTTCAGGCGCAGATGCAGGTCCGCCAGGTTGTGATGGGAAATGACGCAAGCCGCCACTGCTTCGTCGGCATCCGCCCAGCGCTCGAACAACACTTGGGCCAGGGCCAGGGCTTGCAGATAGGCCTCGCGGGCGTCAACCAGCTCACCCGCCATAAAACAGCGATTGGCCCGTTCGATCGTGCGTTTCCAGTGCTCCATGGTGAGCCTCCAAAGCAGGTCGTTGATTACACGCCGCCGGCCGTGAGCTTTTCCGGGTCCAGCAGGACCTCCAGTTGGCTACGCGGCAGGTCGGTGTATTCGAGGGCGACATCGATCACCGGGCGGCCTTGCTGATAAGCCTTCTTGGCGATTTCAGCGGCTTTTTGGTAACCAATGATCGGGTTGAGCGCAGTGACCAGAATAGGATTGCGCGACAGCGCCTCCTTGAGCTTGGCCTCGTTGACCTTGAAACTGGCAATGGCCTTGTCCGCCAGTAAACGGCTGGAATTGGCGAGCAATTCAAGGCTGCTGAGCAGGTTCTGGGCGATGATCGGCAGCATCACGTTCAGCTCGAAGTTGCCCGATTGACCGGCCACGGTGATCACCGTGTCATTGCCGATGACCTGGGCGGCTACCATCGCTGTGGCCTCCGGTATCACCGGGTTGACTTTGCCCGGCATGATCGACGAGCCCGGCTGCAAGCCTTCCAGTTCAATTTCACCGAGGCCGGCGAGTGGGCCCGAGTTCATCCAGCGCAGGTCGTTGGCGATCTTCATCAGCGAGACGGCCGTGGCTTTCAACTGGCCGGAGACAGCGACAGCAGTGTCCTGGGAGCCGATCAGCGCAAACAGGTTTGTTCCTGGAGTGAACTTCACCCCGGTCAAGCGGCTCAGTTGCTGGCTGAAACGCCCGGCAAACTCGGGGTGCGCGTTGATCCCGGTACCCACGGCGGTGCCGCCCTGGGCCAGTGCTTGCAAGGCTGGAAGCAGGTCCTGCAAGTGACCGATATTGGCCTTGAGCTGCTGCGCCCAGCCATTGAGCACCTGGCTCATGCGTACTGGCATGGCGTCCATGAGATGTGTACGGCCGGTCTTGATGAACGGGTGAACCTCTTCGGCCTTTTGCTCGATCACCTGCACCAGGTGCAGCAGGGCCGGCAGCGTTTGTTCATGCAGGACCAACGCAGCACTGACGTGAATGGTGGTGGGGATGATGTCGTTGCTGCTCTGGCCGCAGTTGACATGGTCATTCGGGTTGACCGTCTCGCCGAGCAACCGGCTGGCAAGGGTGGCAATCACTTCATTGGCGTTCATATTGGAGCTGGTGCCGGAACCGGTCTGGAAGATATCCACCGGGAAGTGCTGCATGTAGTCGCCTTCCAACAAGCCTTGGGCGGCATCGACAATGGCCTTGCCCTGCCCTTCGCTGATTTGCTTGAGATCGACGTTGACCTTGGCCGCGGCGGTCTTGGCCAGAATCAGCGCACGAATGAATTGCGCCGGCATGCGTTGATGGCTGATGGGAAAGTTGTTCACCGCACGCTGGGTCTGGGCGCCATACAAAGCCTCTGCGGGGACCTTCAACTCGCCCATGCTGTCGCGTTCGATACGGGTATTACTCATCGGAGGATCCTTGCACAAGGTCAGACACAGAAATGGAAGGACGCAATTGGCAGGTCGCCAATTGCCAGGCGAAGGTCTGCCAGCGCTTGAGTCGGCATGGGCAGTGGGAGAGTTTTTCCAGGTCGCGTAGCGGGCGCCATGCCTGGTCCAGGCACATGGAACGCCAATGCCAGGGCAGCGCAATATCACTGGCGGTGTCGATCAGCAAACGAAACGAGGTTTCGGCGATCGTCCAGGGATGGGTCGCGGTGCAACACGCCAAGTACCGACCTTCATTGAGATAATGCTCGATCAGGCGTGGTTCATCGGGATCGAGGCCGCAGCGAATCTGGCGACTCATCCAACGCCAGCTTTCCAGGTAAGGATCCTCATGCAGGACAGAACTCATGATCCACACTCATTCGGTAATGATATTTATTATTAAATGATATTGAGAATCAAAACAAGTGCTCGAGATTAATCATCCCGTTACCAAGCCATAAAGCGCGCCATCCCACGGATGGCGCGCCTTTGATTGAGGGTTTGAGGGGGTTAGCTGCCTGCGACAGTCATCCGCTCGATAAGCACCGAACCCGTACGAATATTGCTGCGCAGCTCCAGATCATTCCCCACGGCAACGATCTGCTTGAACATATCGCGCATATTGCCGGCAATCGTCACTTCCTGGACGGCGAACTGAATCTCGCCATTTTCTACCCAGAACCCCGCCGCACCGCGAGAGTAATCACCGGTGACCATATTCAGGCCGTGGCCCATCAATTCGGTGACCAACAACCCACGTCCCATGCGCCGCAACAACGCAGCCTGGTCTTCATCACCATGGGTGACAAACAGGTTATGTACCCCGCCGGAGTTCGCGGTGCTTGGCAGGCCAAGCTTGCGACCGGCATAAGTGCCCAGTACATAGGAGACCAGCTCGCCCTTCTCGACAAATGGCTTGGCATAGGTCGCCAGGCCATCACCGTCAAACGACGAACTGCCCATGGCTCCCATCAGGTGCGGGCGCTCGTCGATGGTCAGCCACTCTGGAAACAGCTTCTGACCGATGGCGCCTTCAAGGAACGAAGACTTGCGATACAGGTTGCCCCCGGAAATCGCGCCGAGGAAGCTACCGAACAAACCACCGGCCAGCTCTGCGGAAAATAGCACCGGCACTTCGCACGTCGGCACCGGGCGCGCACCGAGACGGCTGGCGGCACGTTGCGCGGCGCGCTGGCCAATGCTGACGGGGTCCGCCAACAAATTGCCCTGGCGATTCACGTCGTACCAGTAATCACGCTGCATCTGGCCGTTGGCTTCGGCGATCATCACGCAGCTGAGGCTATGTCGCGTCGAAGCGTAACCACCAATAAAGCCATGGCTGTTGCCGTAAACGCGGCAGCCCTGGTGGGTGCTCAGCGTAGTGCCATCAGCATTCTTGATCCGGGCATCGGTATCGAATGCCGCCGCTTCGCAGACCAGCGCCTGCTCGATGGCTTGCTCGGGGGTGATGTCCCAGGCGTGAAACAGGTCGAAATCCTGTACTTCCCTGGCCATCAGCGCCTTGTCGGCCAGCCCCGAGCTTTCATCTTCGGACGTGTGCCTGGCAATCGCCAGTGCAGCGGCAACGGTCTCGCGAATGGCTTCCGGGCCACTGGCCGAGGTGCTGGCCGAGCCTTTGCGCTGGCCTGCGTACAAGGTGATGCCAAACCCCTGATCGCGATTGAACTCGACAGTTTCCACTTCTCGCTGGCGCACCGACGTCGACAACCCCTGCTCCAGCGACACCGCTACTTCACAGGCACTGGCCCCCTGGCGCTTGGCCTCGGCAAGGATCTGCTCGACTTGTTCCTGCAGTGCCGGTAACGCTTGCGGACCGACGCTTTGGGCTGCACTCATGGTTTTCTCCACTCAAATTCTGCTTTCGGTTAAGGCCATCGAGCGACCGGGCCGGACAAGCGGCCCCCGACTGGTTATCATGGCGGCGTTTCTTTGCGGACTGCCACCATGGTTGATTCTTACGACGACTCCCTCGATGGGGAGAAAAGCAAAACCCAGGTCAAGCGCGAGCTGCATGCGCTGGTTGACCTTGGCGAGCGCCTCACAACGCTCAAAAAAGAGTTGATTGCCAAACTGCCACTGACCGACGAAATGCGCCGGGCCTTGGCGGATGCGCCCAAGCACAGCGCGAATATCGCGCGTAAACGGCACATCATGTTTATTGGCAAACTGATGCGCGATCAGGACATTGACGCCATTCTGGCCTTGCTCGATCAAACTGATGCCTCCACTCGCCAGTACAACGAACGTTTCCATAACCTGGAACGTTGGCGTGACCGCCTGATCGCGGGCGATGACGCCGTGCTGGAGAAATTCGTGCTGGACTATCCGGACGCGGACCGCCAGCAACTGCGCTCTCTGATCCGTCAGGCCCAGCACGAACTGGCGCATAACAAAGCGCCGGCCACCAGCCGTAAAATCTTCAAATACATCCGTGAGCTGGACGAGACTCAACGCGGCCTGCGCTGATCCTCTTCCCCGGGTGGCGGTCTTCGCCACCCGAAGCTCCGTCCTTACGACCCCGTGCCACCCACGGTGATCGCATCAATTTTCAGGGTTGGCTGGCCTACGCCTACCGGCACTGACTGCCCATCCTTGCCGCACGTGCCCACGCCGCTGTCCAGTGACAGGTCGTTACCGACCATGGACACCTTGCTCATGGCTTCCGGCCCGTTACCAATGAGCGTCGCCCCTTTGACCGGCGCGGTAATCTTGCCGTCTTCGATCAAGTACGCCTCGCTGGTGGAGAACACAAACTTGCCGCTGGTGATATCCACCTGGCCACCGCCGAGGTTGGCGCAGTAGATGCCTCGTTTCACCGAGGCGATGATTTCCGCCGGATCGCTTTGGCCGCCAAGCATGTAGGTATTGGTCATGCGCGGCATGGGCAGATGCGCGTAGGATTCGCGGCGACCGTTGCCGGTGCGCGCTACGCCCATCAGTCGAGCGTTGAGCTTGTCTTGCATATAGCCCTTGAGTACGCCGTTTTCGATCAGGGTAGTGCACTCGGTCGGTGTCCCTTCGTCGTCGACGCTCAACGAACCCCGGCGGCCGGCCAGGGTGCCGTCATCGACAATGGTGCACAGCTTGGATGCAACCATTTCGCCCATGCGCCCACTGTAGGCGGAACTGCCCTTGCGATTGAAGTCGCCTTCCAGGCCGTGGCCCACGGCTTCGTGGAGCAACACGCCAGACCAACCCGAGCCCAGCACCACCGGCAAGGTACCGGCCGGCGCCGGAATCGCTTCCAGGTTGACCAGGGCCTGGCGCAGCGCCTCACGGGCATAGCCCATCGCACGGTCGTCGGCGAGGAAGTAACGGTAGTCGGTGCGCCCGCCCCCACCATGGCCACCACGCTCGCGGCGACCGTTCTGCTCGACGATCACACTCACATTGAAACGCACCAGCGGCCGCACATCTGCCGCCAACCCGCCGTCGGTGGAGGCGACGAGGATGCGCTCCCACACGCCAGCCATGCTCACGGTCACTTGCTGGATACGTGGGTCCAGCGCGCGGGTGGCCGCGTCGACACGTTTGAGCAAATCGACCTTTTCGGCACGGCTGATCACTTCCAACGGGTTATCCGGCGCGTACAACTGCGCCACGTCCTGGGTGCTGAACGCCTGCACCGTACCGTTCTGGCCGGCCCGGGAAATCGAACGTGCCGCACGCGCCGCCAAGCCCAGGGCTTCCAGGGTGATCGCATTACTGTAGGCAAAGCCGGTTTTTTCACCGGATTGCGCACGCACACCGACGCCCTGGTCAAGGTTGAAACTGCCTTCCTTGACGATGCCGTCTTCCAGCGACCAGGATTCGGAAATCTGCCCCTGGAAATACAGGTCGGCCGCATCGACGCCCGGCCCGGCGAGATCGCCCAGCACGGTTTGCAGACTTTCGATGGTCACGCCACCGGGTGCCAGGAGGTGTTCACTGACTGAGGACAACAACTCGCTCATAGGTTTGGCCTTAAATTCATCGTTCTGAAGCAGGCCGCTGCGCGCCCTGCGAGAAAAAGCGCCGATGGCTGACCACCGGCATGCGCGCCCTTATCGACGCCTGTTCACTGCTATCGCGTTCGGCCAGCAACACCGCCTCGCCTTGATCCTGTTGACTCAGCACCCGCCCCCAAGGGTCGACAATCGCCGCGTGACCATGGGTTTCCCGCGGGCCTGGGTGCACGCCACCTTGAGCGGCCGCCAGCAGGTAGCACTGGGTTTCGATGGCCCGCGCCCGAATCAGCACATCCCAATGGGCAGCCCCGGTTACCGCCGTAAAGGCCGAGGGCGCGGTAATCAATTCAGCCCCCGCCGCGCGTAATTCGCTGTACAGCTCGGGGAAGCGCAAGTCGTAGCACACTGTCAGCCCCAAACGCCCCACTGGCGTATCCGCCACCACCACATTGCTTCCGAAAGCATAGTCGTCAGATTCACGATAACGACCACGGGCGTCCGCGACGTCCACATCAAACAGGTGCAGCTTGTCGTAACGGGCGACCATTTCACCCTGATCATCGATCAGCAGCGAGCAAGCATTGGACTTGGCGTGGGGTTGGTCCTTGGGCGGCAACGGCAATGTGCCGGCCACTATCCATAAGGTGAGGTCGCGGGCAGCCTGTTTCAACCATGGCAGGATCGGGCCTTCACCCAGTGCCTCGGCGCGACCGATCTCGGCCACGTCACGGCGCCCCATCGCAGCGAAATTTTCCGGCAGTACCGCGAGTTTCGCTCCACCCGCCGCCGCTTGCTCCAGCAGGCGGCGCGCCTGGGTGAGATTAGCCAGCACGTCACTCTGGCTGACCATTTGGATTACCGCAAAAGACATGGGCCGACACTCCATACAGGGCATGGGGCCATGCTACTCCACAGGCTCTCAGTTTGGCTTTTCAAATGGCTTGTCGAAAGTGATTTTCGGATCCTTCCAGGGGCCTTGTACCTTGTATTGCACACTGGCAAAGCGCGAAACCCGTTCACCGATCAGTTTGTCGATCAGGAACAACGCGCCGCCAATAGCGGGTGCACCGACAATCAGCGCCGCGATAGGCAGGTTGTTGGTCACCGGCAAGGTCACCAGCAACTTGGCGTCGACGCGATCAGCCACCAGGTCCAGGGTACCGTTGAGCTCCAGATTGGTAGAGGGCCCGGTCATGGTGATGGGCTCACGGGTCACGAACACGCCATTACTGGCGGCCAGCAAGCCCTTGACCCGGTCGTAACTCAAGCCCTTGCCAAGCAGGTCGGAAAAGTCCAGACGCAAACGCCGGCCAATGGAATTGAAGTTGAGCAGGCCAAACACCCGCAACGCCTGCGCCCCACCCTCCACTTCGACGAACTGGCCTTTACGGAATGCCGCATCCAGGCTGCCGGAGAAGCGCTTGGGCCCAACCCAGGCCGGCGAACCCGGCCAACGGCCATCCACGTCCAAATGGAAATCTTCGCTGGTCACCGTCGGTGCAAAACCCCAACCCTTGAGCACATCGGCAATGTTCTTGCCGTCCAGGCGGCCCTTGTACCAACTGCTGCTGGCGCCCGGCGCCCCTTCCCAGCCGCCGGCACCCTTGAGCTGCATGCCCTTGAGGCCCAGGTCGAGGTTATTGAAAGCCATGCCTTTGGCGGTCGGACGGATCCTCAATGACCACGCACCCACCAGATCCGGGCCCTGGTAGAGCTGGTCGATGGCGATATCCAGTGCCGGAATGCTCTTGGGGTCGATATCGGCCAGCGGATCGGGCGCATTTTCGTCCGCCTGTACCGTCGGGTCCACTGCTGGCAATTTTACATAGTTGAGATTGACCGCAATCGGCGCCCCCTTGGCGTCCGGCAGATTCACAGTGCCCTTGGCCTGCTGGCTATCGAACCGCAGGCCCCAGGCAGCGGGTTTGCGATCAAGCTGCAAGCTGACCTTGTCAAACTGGGTGCCGAACCCCGTCAGCTTGCCCACTTTGAAATCGGCGCCACTGAGCAGCTGCTTGGCATTGCCGCCCGGGTCATTCCCCGCGTAGCGGTCTACGAGTTTTTTCCACGGTTCGATATCCAGTTCCGACAACACACCACGAATGCGCAGGCCCTTCGCGCCCGGCAGCACTGCATCGCCATCGCCAAGGAACAATTCGCCGCGGCCATCATTGAATTTGTCCGGCGGCGCAGCAAAGGTGAAGTTTGCCAGCTCGCCGTAATCAAACCAGTAACGACGCTCAGCCCCCTGCAAGGTCATGCGGAAGGTGCTGTCGCGCCCCTGGCTGGCCGGCATGCCGAACGGTGCCGGCAAGTCCACGGCGACGCCCTTGAGATTGGAGTTGACCATCAACTGGCTGTCTGCGCCGTCCAGGATGACTTGTAACTGGTACGGAATATCCCCGGACACCGGCAGTGGCTGGCTGACGTTCAACCAATCCGTGAGGCGCTTGACCGTCATCTGGCCGTTGGCGGTCACGCGGGTGCTGATATCGCCCGGCTTGCCTTCGGCAAAAATCTGCGCAGTGATCGGTCGGTCAAAGGCCTGGGCCGAAATGTTCTGCCCGCTGAGGCCCTTGGCGCTGTCAAAACGGAAACTGCCCTTGAGCTGGGTCAGGTCCAGGGGTGGCTCGGCCAATTGCAGGCGTGCCTTGTCGGTCTTGAAGTCCACCAAGATCTTGGGTTCGGTGCCCTTGGTCAGAGGCACGTCCAGATCCAGGCTGCCCTGCAGGCCGCCCTCGCCTTTCCAGCCAGCGAACGTGGACGCGGTGCCGATGGGCGCCTCTTGGAGGATTTTCAGGCCATCGCCCAAGCCGCCGGAGAAACCGCCGGTTAGCAGCAGATGGCTGTCCTGGCCGGCCGGCGCGTGGGGAATGTTGACGTAGACGTCCTTGACTTGGGTATCGAGCAATTGGCCCTTGCTTGCCAGGATGCGCACACCGCTTTCCTCGACGAACACTTCACCGTTGACCTTATTCACATGGGGCCAACCCGGCTGGAAGGCCAGCTCGGCATCATGAACCTTGAAGAACAGGCTGATATTGCGCGACGCCGGTAATGCGTTGTGGCTCAACGACCCCTGGTACTGGAAGAACCCCTGATCCACCGCGCCCTTGAGAATCGCAGTGCGCAGCCATTCATCCAACGCCGGACTCAATACCGCCGGCAAATACTTGGGCGTAAAACGGCCATCACCATCGACCAGGCCGACCCGCAGGTCCATGTAGTCTTCCTGGCTATGGTCGAAGTGCAGGCGGATCAGGAAGTCTGCAGCAACCTTGCCCTCCTCCCCCAGCACCTTGATATACGGGGCAATCAAGGTGAAACCCTGTTTATCCAGTTTCCAGGTCAGACGTGCATTGGCCTGGATGTACTGCCAGGGCTTGGCGAAGATCGGGTCCAGGTGCAGGGAAAAGTCCTTGCTGTCCATGCGCAGCTCGCCATGGCCCAGGTCGCCACTGATGCTGCCGGACACATTGCGCGCAGCCGGCGCGCCGAAATACGCGTCGAAGCCGACACGCTCAAGGTTGGCGGCAAAACTGACTTTCTGGTCGGTGGTGTCCTGGGGCCTGAAGTCCACCAGCACATTGCGCAGCAGGCCCGTGGCCTTCAAGTGCTCGACGGTCTTGGCAAAGCCTTCCGGCAACGGCGCCAAGGCGTTGAGCAGTGGCGTGATGGGTGTCAGGTCGAGACGATCGGCCTGCAGGTTCCACACTTCCTGAGCCTTATCGGTCGCCAGGCTCTGCTGTAATTGCAGGCGCGACTCCCAGCGAGTCTCACCGATATTCATCGCCAGTGAATCAAACAGCACCTTGAGGCCGCTGTCGCTGCGTTGCAGGTAGGCGGTCAGCGCCAGGTTTTCCAGGTGCACGGGCTTGCGGTCGGCGTAGCTGCCCTTAACTTGCGGGGAATTGAGGCGCACCGCAGCGCTTTGCACGGTGCCTTTGGCCCAACTGAGCCAAAACTCGCCACCGGCCTCGAACTGGGTGAGTTTCCATTGCTGGGTCAGTTTGGCGGGTATCCACTTGGCCCAGTCACTTTGCGGCAGGCTCAGGTAGGCGTCGACCTCAGCGTCTTTCCATTGGCTTGCGCGGATGCGGCTACGCAGGCTGACGGCCAGAGGTTGGCCGTCGGGCAGGGTCAGGCGTGCATCCAGGCGCTGGTGGCTCGTGCCGGTGTGCAGGCTCAAGCCCACGTACGTCACGGTCACCGGCGTCTGGTTAAAGGGTTGCAAGGTGACCTGGCTGTCGAGCACGGAGACGCGCTTGACCATTTGCATGCGCGTCAGCAACTGTTGCGGATCCAGCGGCTGGTCGTCCTGCACCGGCAAGCCTTGCAGCGACCAACGCCCATCCTTGTCTTCCCTGACGTTCAGTTGCAGACCACTGACTCCCAGGTGGGCGATACGCACCTGGCGCGCCACCAGGCTGGCCCACATATCCGGCACCACTTCCACCTGGTCCAGGCGCAAGGCACTGCTGCCCTCGCCGACCATGACGTCGTGGGCCAGCAATACCGGGGCAAACCCGCTCCAGCGGCCTTCAAGGCTGCCGATATGCAAAGGCGTCTCCACGGCAGCCTGGGCCTTGGCTTCGATTTCGGCGCGATATTCAGCCACCAGAGGGGTCAATTCACGTCCCAGGCTCACGTACACCGCCGCCAATACCAGCAGCAACGCGCACAAGCCCAGGCCCCAGCGGGTCAAAGCGGCAAAAAAGCGTATCAGACGCTCCATGTCAGGCGACCCTCAAAAAACAGTTGGCGGACGGCAGATCAAGGTCTGCCGGTCTCGGATAAGGCACGCAATTGGGGATCAGAGCAGCACCACGTCGTATTGTTCCTGGGAATACATGGTTTCAACCTGGAAGCGAATCGTGCGACCGATAAAACTTTCCAGCTCGGCGACGTTGCCGGACTCTTCGTCCAGCAGGCGATCGACCACTTTCTGATTGGCAAGTACTCTATAACCTTCGGCCTGGTAGGCGCGTGCTTCGCGCAGGATTTCGCGGAAAATCTCGTAGCAAACGGTTTCCGGCGTCTTCAATTTACCCCGGCCCTGGCAACTGCTGCATGGCTCGCACAGCACCTGCTCCAGACTTTCTCGGGTGCGCTTGCGGGTCATCTGCACCAGGCCCAGCTCGGTGATGCCGATGATGTTGGTCTTGGCGTGATCGCGCTCCAACTGCTTCTCGAGGGTACGCAGCACCTGGCGGCGGTGCTCTTCATCTTCCATGTCGATGAAGTCGATGATGATGATGCCGCCGAGGTTGCGCAGGCGCAGCTGGCGAGCGATAGCCGTGGCGGCTTCGAGATTGGTCTTGAAGATGGTCTCTTCGAGGTTGCGATGGCCTACGAATGCGCCGGTGTTGACGTCGATGGTGGTCATGGCCTCGGCCGGGTCCACCACCAGGTAGCCGCCGGACTTAAGTGGCACTTTGCGCTCCAGGGCTTTCTGGATTTCGTCTTCGACACCATACAGGTCGAAGATCGGCCGCTCGCCGGGGTAGTGCTCCAGGCGATCGGCAATTTCCGGCATCAGCTCGGCAACGAATTGCGTAGTGCGCTGGAAGGTTTCCCGCGAGTCGATGCGGATTTTCTCAATCTTCGGGCTGACCAGGTCACGCAGCGTGCGCAGTGCCAGGCCGAGATCTTCATAAATCACGCTGGGAGCGCCGATGGTCTTGATCTGGGCGTCGATCTGGTCCCACAGGCGCCGCAAGTAGCGGATATCCATAAGAATTTCATCAGCTCCGGCGCCCTCGGCGGCGGTACGCAGGATAAAACCGCCCGCTTCCTTAATGCCCTCAGCGGCGACGCAATCGCTGACCACCTTTTTGAGTCGCTCGCGCTCGGCTTCGTCTTCGATCTTCAGGGAAATGCCCACATGCGCGGTGCGCGGCATATACACCAGGTAGCGCGACGGGATCGACAGCTGAGTGGTCAAACGTGCGCCTTTGGAGCCGATTGGGTCCTTGGTGACTTGCACCACCAGGCTCTGACCTTCGTGTACAAGGGCGCTGATGCTTTCCACCGCAGGGCCTTCACGCAGGGAAATTTCCGACGCATGGATGAATGCTGCACGGTCCAGGCCGATATCGACGAAAGCCGCCTGCATGCCCGGCAATACGCGTACCACCTTGCCTTTATAGATATTACCGACGATCCCACGCTTCTGGGTGCGCTCGACATGTACTTCTTGCAGAACACCGTTCTCTACCACCGCCACGCGCGATTCCATCGGCGTGATATTGATCAGAATCTCTTCACTCATGGCTGGGTCTCGTTCAGGCGTTTTCACAATAGTGACCGGTCGCTCAAGGCTTGGCGCTGGAATACGGCGTTCAGCGCACGGTAAGGTTTTGCCAACAGGGTATGCCGAATTGGGCGAGCAGTTGCGCGGTTTCGCACACGGGCAGGCCAACCACTGCAGAATAACTGCCATTGAGGCCGGCAACGAATACCGAACCCAGGCCCTGGATAGCATAACCGCCAGCCTTGTCCTGGGGTTCGCCGCTGTGCCAGTAGGTTGTAGCCTCTTCGACAGAGACCTGGCGAAAACGTACGAGACTGCTTACATATCGAGTTTCGCAGCGCCGGCCGTCGGTGAGGGCAATCGCGGTGAGCACTTCATGCTCGCGGCCGGAAAGGGCCATCAGCATAGCCAGCGCGTCGGCCTGGTCCACCGGTTTGCCCAGGATCCGGCCGTCAATAATCACAGCCGTATCGGCACCCAATACGCAGACGCCGGCGGTTTGGCCAAGCGCAACAAAACCCGCCGTGGCCTTGCCGCACGCAAGGCGCTCGACGTAGGCAACGGCAGGTTCGTGGTTAAGAGGTGTTTCATCAATAGCGGCGCTGACCACGGTGAAAGGCACACCGATCTGGGTCAACAGCTCACGTCGCCGCGGTGAGCCCGAAGCCAGATAAAGCGAATTCATTGCTGCCTCTCCCTGTGGGGTCCGATAACCAGGCAGAGCCTCGCAACCATTCAATTGATTTTATAGCGACGACGCAGCCCACGCAGGCCAAAACTGATCCAAGGCCACAGCAAGGCACTGACCAGGGCCGGCAAGACCAACGCCAGGGTGGGCTGGCGATTGACGGTCAAGGCGCTGAGCCATAACTGGACAAGCTGCGCCAGGCCGAATATCACCAGGATCACCAGGCACTGCTGCCACATCGGGAACATGCGCAAGCGCTGCTGCAACGACAGCACCAGGAAGGTAATCAGGGTGAGGATCAACGCGTTCTGGCCCAGCAAGGTGCCATAGAGCACATCTTCCGCCAAGCCCAGGCACATCGCCGTGACCATGCCCACCTTGTGCGGCAGGTTCAATGACCAGAACGCCAACAGCAAGGCCAGCCAAAGCGGGCGCAGGATTTCCATGAATTGCGGCAATGGCGAAACGCTCAGCAACAGACCAATGGCGAAGGTCAGCCAGACGATCCAGCCATTACGCGAATGAGTACTGGCCATTATTCCTCCCTCTGCCGCGTGGGGGCCGGAGCGGCGGTTGGCGTCGTGGCCACTGGTTTGGCCGCAGCCGGCTTGGCCGGGCGGGCGTTATGCGCCGGCGGTTTGGCCGGCGTTGCCACAGGCGCCACTGCTGCGGGAGCGGGTGCGGCCGCAGGGGCTGGCGGGCCGACGAAGGCTGGTTTCGGCACCGTGGCCGGCACGACCGGCGCAGTGCCGTTCTGCTTGTCTTGCGCTTCCTGGGCCTGGGCAGCGTCGTTGGCACGCTCTTCCGGGGTGCGATTGTCGCTGAACACCAGCAGCAGGTAGCGGCTGCGATTGAGGGCGGCAGTCGGTACAGCCCGCACAATAGCGAACGGCTGGCCGGAATCGTGGATCACTTCCTTGACCGTCGCCACCGGGTAGCCTGCCGGAAAACGCTGGCCCAGGCCGGAGCTGACCAGCAAATCGCCTTCCTTGATATCCGCGGTGTCGGCCACATGGCGCAATTCCAGGCGTTCCGGGTTACCGGTGCCGCTGGCAATCGCACGCAAACCGTTGCGGTTGACCTGCACCGGAATGCTGTGGGTCGTGTCAGTCAGCAGTAACACCCGCGAGGTGTAGGGCATCAGCTCCACCACCTGGCCCATCAGGCCGCGGGCGTCGAGCACCGGCTGGCCAAGGACCACGCCGTCACGCTCACCCTTGTTGATGATGATGCGATGGGTAAAGGGGTTGGGGTCCATGCCGATCAACTCGGCCACTTCGACCTTTTCGTTGACCAGTGCCGAAGAGTTGAGCAACTCGCGCAGCCGAACGTTCTGCTCAGTGAGGGCCGCCAGCTTCTGCATACGCCCCTGCAACAGGAGGTTTTCAGTCTTGAGTTTTTCATTCTCGGCAACCAGCTCGGTGCGGCTGCCGAATTGGCTGGCCACGCCCTGGTAGAGACGTTGCGGCAGGTCGGTGATCCAGTAGGTCTGCATCAACACCAGCGACATCTGGCTACGCACAGGCTTGAGCAGTGCAAAGCGGGCATCGACCACCATCAGCGCGACCGAAAGCACGACCAGCACCAATAAGCGCACGCCCAATGAGGGGCCTTTGGCGAAAAGCGGTTTAATAGGCCGCTCCTCCCAGGCAAATGTTCTCTTTATTCATACGGCATCAAACCGGCCTGGATGCAGATTGAAGAAGATAAACGCCAACAGGCAGCACTGCAAAGTGCTGCCTGCCGACCAAGCACGAACCATCCAGGCGATCTTATTCGCTGGAAAGCAGGTCCATGGTGTGTTTATCCATCATTTCCAGTGCACGACCACCGCCGCGGGCAACGCAGGTCAGCGGATCTTCGGCGACGATCACCGGCAGGCCGGTTTCCTGGGCCAGCAACTTGTCGAGGTCGCGCAGCAAGGCGCCGCCACCGGTCAGCACCAGGCCACGCTCGGCGATATCCGAAGCCAGCTCCGGCGGCGATTGCTCCAGGGCGCTCTTCACAGCCTGAACGATGGTGGCCAGGGACTCCTGCAGAGCCTCCAGCACTTCGTTGGAGTTCAGGGTGAAGGCACGTGGAACGCCTTCGGCCAGGTTGCGACCGCGAACATCGACTTCGCGAACTTCGCCGCCCGGGTAAGCGGTGCCGATTTCCTGCTTGATGCGCTCGGCGGTGGATTCGCCGATCAGGCTGCCGTAGTTACGACGCACATAGGTGATGATCGCTTCGTCGAAGCGGTCGCCGCCTACGCGTACGGATTCGGCATACACCACACCGTTCAGGGAAATCAGGGCGATTTCGGTCGTACCACCACCGATATCCACCACCATCGAGCCGCGGGCTTCTTCAACCGGCAGACCGGCACCGATCGCAGCCGCCATCGGCTCTTCGATCAGGAACACTTCGCGGGCACCGGCACCAAGGGCCGATTCACGGATGGCACGACGCTCCACCTGGGTGGACTTGCACGGAACGCAAATCAGCACACGAGGGCTGGGCTGCAGGAAACTGTTTTCGTGAACCTTGTTGATGAAGTACTGCAGCATCTTCTCGCAGACGCTGAAATCGGCGATCACGCCATCCTTCATCGGACGAATGGCAGCAATATTGCCTGGTGTACGGCCGAGCATGCGCTTGGCCTCGGTGCCAACGGCAACGACACTTTTCTGATTACCATGGGTCCGAATGGCCACAACCGATGGCTCATTCAGGACGATACCGCGCTCGCGCACGTAAATAAGGGTGTTGGCAGTGCCCAGGTCAATGGAAAGATCGCTGGAAAACATGCCACGCAGTTTCTTGAACATGGGAAAGGGACCCTAGGCAACGCGTGGGTAAAAAAGTGCGGCAAACTCTAACAACGACAGGGATTTTGGGCAAGGCGCCAATGTGCTAAATTGGCCGACTTTCTGTGCACCAACCCCCACAATCGCGGCCATATGACCGTAGAAATGCGGTAGTGTTCCGACAATCTAACACACGGACGCCCTCCGTTCTGTTTTCCACTGGAGAATCCCATGGCGCTTGAACGCTCCGACGTGGAAAAAATCGCACATCTGGCCTCGCTTGGCCTGAATGATGCCGATCTTCCACAGACCACCGCAGCCCTGAACAGCATTCTCGGGCTGGTTGACCAAATGCAGGCCGTGAATACCGACGGTATCGAGCCCCTGGCTCACCCGCTGGAAGCCAGCCAGCGCCTGCGCGCAGACGTTGTGACCGAGCGAAATAATCGCGAGGCCTACCAGTCCATCGCGCCAGCGGTCGAAAACGGCCTGTACCTGGTTCCGAAAGTCATCGACTAAAGGGAAAGAGCCTTTCATGCATCACATGACTCTGGCCGAGATCGCCCGCGGTCTCGCCGACAAAAAGTTTTCTTCCGAAGAGCTGACCCAGACCCTGCTGGCGCGTATCGCCGAGCACGATCCCAAGGTCAACAGCTTCATCAGCCTCACCCAGGAGCTGGCATTGAGCCAGGCCAAGGCCGCCGACGCCCGTCGCGCCAACGGTGAAAATGGCGCACTGCTGGGCGCTCCGATCGCCCACAAAGACCTGTTCTGCACCCAGGGCATTCGCACCAGTTGCGGCTCGAAGATGCTCGACAACTTCAAAGCGCCCTACGACGCCACCGTGGTCGCCAAGCTGGCCGCTGCCGGGGCCGTGACCCTGGGCAAGACCAACATGGACGAGTTCGCCATGGGTTCGGCCAACGAGTCGAGCTACTACGGCGCGGTGAAAAACCCGTGGAATCTTGCGCACGTGCCCGGCGGCTCGTCCGGTGGTTCGGCCGCGGCCGTTGCCGCGCGCTTCCTCCCGGCTGCCACCGCGACTGACACCGGTGGCTCGATCCGCCAGCCGGCAGCCTTCACCAACCTCACCGGCCTGAAACCGACCTACGGTCGCGTTTCCCGCTGGGGCATGATCGCCTACGCTTCCAGCCTGGATCAGGGCGGCCCGTTGGCACGCACTGCCGAAGACTGCGCGATATTGTTACAAGGCATGGCAGGGTTTGATAAACAGGACTCCACCAGCATCGATGAGCCAGTGCCGGACTACAGCGCCAGCCTGAACACCTCGATCAAGGGCCTGCGCATTGGCGTGCCGAAAGAGTATTTCAGCGCCGGCCTCGACCCGCGCATCGCCGACCTGGTGCAAAACAGCATCAAGGAGCTGGAAAAGCTCGGCGCGGTGATCAAGGAAATCAGCCTGCCGAACAACCAGCACGCGATTCCCGCTTACTACGTGATCGCGCCGGCAGAAGCTTCCTCCAACCTGTCGCGCTTCGACGGCGTGCGCTTCGGCTATCGCTGCGAAAACCCCAAGGACCTGACCGACCTGTACAAACGCTCCCGCGGCGAAGGCTTCGGCAGTGAAGTCCAGCGCCGGATCATGGTCGGTGCCTACGCCCTGTCGGCCGGCTACTACGACGCGTACTACCTCAAGGCGCAAAAGATCCGTCGCCTGATCAAGAACGATTTCATGGCTGCCTTCGAAGAAGTCGATGTGATCCTCGGCCCAACCACGCCAAACCCGGCCTGGAAGATCGGCGCCAAGACCGGCGACCCGATTGCCGAGTACCTGGAAGACCTCTACACCATCACCGCCAACCTCGCGGGCTTGCCGGGCTTGTCCATGCCCGCCGGTTTCGTCGATGGCCTGCCGGTCGGCGTGCAATTGCTCGCCCCGTATTTCCAGGAAGGCCGCCTGCTCAATGTGGCGCACCAGTACCAGTTGCACACCGACTGGCACACCCGCACCCCTACCGGCTTCTGAGGAGAACACTATGCAATGGGAAGTTGTGATCGGGCTGGAGATTCATACCCAGCTCGCCACCCAATCGAAGATTTTCTCCGGTAGTGCCACCACGTTCGGGTCCGAGCCCAACACCCAGGCCAGCCTGGTCGACCTGGGCATGCCCGGCGTGCTGCCGGTGCTGAACCAGGAAGCGGTGCGCATGGCCGTGATGTTCGGCTTGGCAATTGACGCCGAGATCGGCCAGCACAACGTGTTCGCACGCAAGAACTACTTCTATCCGGACCTGCCCAAGGGTTACCAGATCAGCCAGATGGAGTTGCCGATTGTCGGCAAGGGCCACCTGGACATCGCACTGGAAGACGGCACCATCAAGCGTGTCGGCGTAACCCGTGCCCACCTGGAAGAAGACGCCGGCAAGAGCCTGCACGAAGAATTCCCGGGCGCCACCGGTATCGACCTGAACCGCGCCGGCACGCCGTTGCTGGAGATCGTCTCCGAGCCGGACATGCGCAGCGCCAAGGAAGCCGTGGCCTACGTCAAGACCATTCACGCGCTGGTGCGCTACCTGGGCATCTGCGACGGCAACATGGCTGAAGGCTCGCTGCGCTGCGACTGCAACGTGTCGATCCGGCCAAAGGGCCAGGTCGAGTTCGGCACCCGCTGCGAGATCAAGAACGTCAACTCGTTCCGTTTCATTGAGAAGGCGATCAACAGCGAAGTGCGTCGCCAGATCGAACTGATCGAGGACGGCGGCAAGGTGATCCAGCAAACCCGCCTGTACGATCCGAACAAAGACGAAACCCGCGCCATGCGCAGCAAAGAGGAAGCCAACGACTACCGTTACTTCCCCGATCCGGACCTGTTGCCGGTGGTGCTTGAGGACTCGTTCCTCAATGACATCCGCGCCACCCTGCCGGAACTGCCACAGCAGAAACGCGAGCGTTTCCAGGAACAGTTCGGATTGTCGATCTACGATGCCAGCGTATTGGCTTCCAGCCGTGAGCAAGCCAACTACTTCGAGAAAGTCGTAGGCATTGCCGGCGACGCCAAGCTGGCGGCCAACTGGGTGATGGTTGAGCTGGGCAGCCTGTTGAACAAACAGGGCCTGGAAATCGACGAAGCGCCGGTCACGGCCGAACAACTGGGCGGCATGCTGCTGCGCATCAAGGACAACACCATCTCCGGCAAGATCGCCAAGACGGTGTTCGAAGCCATGGCCGCAGGTGAAGGCAGCGCCGATGAGATCATCGACAAGCGCGGCCTCAAGCAAGTCACCGACAGCGGCGCCATCTCGGCCGTGCTCGATGAGATGCTCGCGGCGAATGCCGAACAGGTCGAGCAATACCGCGCGGCAGACGAAGCCAAGCGCGGCAAGATGTTCGGTTTCTTTGTCGGCCAGGCGATGAAAGCCTCCAAGGGCAAAGCCAACCCGCAACAGGTGAATGAACTGCTTAAAAGCAAACTCGAAGGCTGATTGCGGTGAATGGTTGGAGCAGACTTCAAGGTCTGGCTCCACCTGTGTGGGAGGGGGCTTGCTCCCGATGAGGGTGTTTCAGTCAACACATGTATTGACTGCTTCACCGCTATCGGGAGCAAGCCCCCTCCCACATATGCCCCCTCTCCACATTTTTCATTGGGGATGTCCTGACAATGAAGCGTCTACTCGGCCTCCTGGCCCTGTCCTCCCTGCTGGCCGGTTGCGCCAGCGGCCTCATCGACCCCAAAGGCTACGATGAAACCGGCACCGCCTCCTATTACGGCGCCAAGCACCATGGCAAGCGAACCGCCAGTGGTGAACCTTTCAACCAGAACGCCCTGACCGCCGCCCACAGGCGCCTGCCCTTCGGCACCCAGGTCAAGGTGACCAATCTCGACAATGACCGATCGGTGGTGCTGCGCATCAATGACCGCGGCCCGCACACCCGTGGGCGCCTGATCGACGTTTCCCGCAAGGCTGCCGAGCAACTGCGGATGCTGGGCAGCGGCACCGCACGGGTGCGCGTGCAAGCCCTGAACAACTGATTGAGGCCACCTTGAGTATTTTTGGATTGAATGCCCTTTCGCCCTGGAGCCTGCTCGAACTGGTCGGCGGCTTGCTGCTGTTGATCGTCGGCGCCGAGATCCTGGTACGCGCCGCCGTGCGCCTGGCAGCCAGCCTCAAGGTGCGACCGCTGATCATCGGCTTGAGCGTGGTCGCCTTCGGCAGCAGCGCGCCGCAGATGGCCGTCAGCCTGCAGGCCACATTGGCCGGCAATACCGACATTGCCGTAGGCAGTGTGATTGGCAGCAGTATCTTCAATATCCTCGTCACCCTGGGCCTGTCGGCGCTGATCATTCCCTTGCGCGTATCGCGGCAACTGGTGCGCGTGGATATTCCGGTGATGATCTTCGCCGGCCTGCTGGTGTTTATCCTGGCGGCCAACGAAATACTCACGCCATTGGATGGCGGCGTATTGCTGGTGGCGCTGTTGGCCTACCTGGGCGTGCTGCATTACCAGACGCGCCATTCGCGCCGCCCGCGAAGCCTGGACACCGTCACTAAGGCGCCCTGGCTGAGCAGCGTGTTGCTGATGCTCGGCGGGCTGCTGATATTGGTATTGGCCGGGCACCTGCTGCTCGGCGCAGCGGTGGACGTGGCGGGCGACCTGGGCTTATCGGAGCGGGTCATCGGCCTGACGCTGATCGGCGTGGGCACCTCGCTGCCCTGCCTCGCCACATCACTGATCGCCGCCTTGCGGGGCGAACGGGAAATTGCGGTGGGCAACGTGATCGGCAGCAACCTGTTCAACCTGCTGGGCGTGCTGGGCTTTACCGCGCTGGTGGCGCCGTCGCCGCTGTCGGTATCACCCAATGCCCTGGACTTCGATTTGCCGGTGATGCTCGGTGCCATCGTCCTGTGCCTGCCGGTGTTTTATACCGGCTACCGCGTGACGCGTATCGAAGGGCTGGTGCTGCTGGGGCTATATCTGGCGTACGGCCTGCATGTGATGGCCTTCACCACCGGCATGCCCCTGGCCAACAAGCTTGAACAACTGATGTTGCATTACGTCCTGCCGGCGCTGGTGGTTTTGCTGTTGTTGACCTCGCTGCGCGCCTGGCATCGCCAACACAAGAGGGAATCGCAATGACCGATCAGAAAAAGCCTGGGGTTGAAGTGCGCCGCCAAGTCATGGGCGATGTGTTCGTCGACCGCGCCCTGGGCAATGCCACGGCGTTCACCCAGCCACTGCAGGACTTCGTCAACGAGCACGCGTGGGGCAGCGTGTGGAACCGCGAAGGCTTGCCGCTCAAAACCCGTAGCCTTATTACCCTCGCGGCCCTGACCGCCCTCAAGTGCCCGCAGGAACTCAAGGGCCACGTCCGTGGTGCCTTGAACAATGGCTGCACAGTCGAAGAGATACGCGAAGCGTTGCTGCATTGCGCGGTGTATGCGGGGGTGCCGGCGGCGATTGACGCATTTCGGGCCGCGCAGGAAGTGATCGACAGCTATCAGCAAGACGCCTAGATCCAGCCACCGGCCTGCAACACGAAGATCCCGATATTGGTGGTCACCGCCGCCATCAGCGTGGTGATCACAATGATCGCCGCCGCCAGCTCGTGATTACCTTGCGCCGCCCTGGCCATCACGAAGCTCGCGGCGGCGGTCGGCGCGCCGAAGTACAGGAACAGGATGCCCAGCTCCGGCCCGCGGAACCCCAATAGCCAGGCGCCCAGGGTCGCGATTACCGGTAGCCAGACCATCTTCATCAAGCTTGCGCTCAGCGCCATGTTGCCGCTTTTGCGCAGTGCCGCCAGGGACAAGGTGCCGCCGATGCAGATCAACGCCAACGGAAGCGTGGTATCCGATAGGTACTGCAGGGATTTTTCCAACCAGCCGGGCAGGCCGATCTGGAAGTAAGCGAACGGCGCGGCGACGATCACGCTGATGATCAGCGGGTTGGCCACCACGCTCTTAAAGATGCTCCATGGGTCGGACTTGATCACCGGGCTGTACACCGCCAACACAATGGTCGACAGCGTGTTGTAGAACAGGATCACCAGCGCCGCGAGGATCGCGCCGAGGGAGATGCCGTAGTCGCCGTACATGCTGGCCGCCAGCGCCAGGCCGATCACGCCATTGTTGCCACGAAACGCGCCTTGGGTATAGATCCCACGGTCTTCGCGCTTGCAACGAAAGATCGCCCAGCCCCAGGCCAAAGCAAAGCTCGCCAAGGTGGCGACGGCAAAATAGATCAGCAAACCCGGCTTGAGTGCCGCGTGCAGGTCGGCATGCAGGATGCCCAGGAACAGCAGCGCCGGCATGGTGACGTTGAACACCAGGGACGACGCGGTGTGGATAAAGTTGTCGTTGATCCAGTTGATGCGCTTGAGCAGCACACCAAGAAACAGCATGGCAAACACCGGCGCGGTGATGGTGAGGGTGGTAAGGAAGATTGCCAGCATGCCGGGGAGAACCTTGGTGGGCGTCGTTAGTTGGCTAATGATAAGCCATGCAGCCCGTGTCGTCTGGTCTACCGCTATCGGGAGCAAGCCCCCTCTCACATTTGAACGCATTCCAACAGAATGAATACGATCAAATGTGAGAGGGGGCTTGCTCCCGATGCAGGCGACTCGGTCTCAGGTAATCGGCGCCGGGTTGAACAGCGTGATGTCGTTATGCAGCTTATGATGCTCCGCCCACGTCTGCTTCCTGCCACTGGCCACGTCCAGGTAGAAGTGAAACAACTCCCAGCCCAGCTCCTCGATGCTCGCGCGCCCGGTGGCAATGCGCCCGGCGTCGATATCGATCAGGTCCGGCCAGCGCTGGGCCAGCTCAGTGCGGGTCGACACCTTAACCACCGGCGCCATCGCCAACCCGTAGGGCGTGCCGCGCCCGGTTGTGAACACATGCAGGTTCATCCCGGCCGCCAGTTGCAAAGTACCGCACACGAAATCACTGGCCGGTGTAGCGCAGAAGATCAGCCCTTTGCCCTTGAAACGCTCACCCGGGCCGAGCACGCCATTGATCGCGCTGCTGCCGGATTTGACGATAGAGCCCAAGGACTTCTCGACGATATTCGACAGACCACCCTTCTTGTTCCCCGGGGTGGTATTGGCGCTGCGGTCCGCTTCGCCCTTGGCCAGGTAACGATCATACCAATCCATTTCCCTGACCAGCTCACGGGCGACGTCCTCGTTCTGCGCGCGTGACGTCAGCAGGTAAATCGCGTCGCGCACTTCCGTCACTTCGGAGAACATTACCGTCGCCCCAGCCCGCAGCAGCAGGTCAGAGGCATACCCCAGCGCCGGGTTGGCGGTGATGCCGGAAAACGCATCACTGCCGCCACACTGCATGCCCAGGATCAGCTCCGAGGCCGGCACGGTTTCCCGGCGGCGCAGGTCGAGTTTTTTCAAACGCACTTCGGCCAGTTCCATGATCTGTTCGATCATTTCGGTAAAACCGTGACTGGAGTCCTGCAAGCGGTACAGCCATGGCTCGCTCAGGTCCACGGAGCTGTCGTTGTCGTGCATCACCTGCCCGGCCTGCAGTTTCTCGCAGCCCAGGCTGATCACCAGGGCTTCGCCGCCCAGGTTCGGGTTACGTGCCAGGTTACGTACAGTACGGATCGGGATATAGGCATCCGTCGCCGTGATCGCCACGCCGCAGCCGTAGCTGTGAGTCAGTGCCACTACATCATCGACATACGGGTATTTGGGCAGCAACTCATCCTTGATGCGCTTGACTGCATGGTCCAGCACACCGGTAACGCACTGCACGGTGGTGGTGATGCCGAGGATATTGCGCGTGCCCACCGTGCCATCGGCATTGCGATAGCCCTCAAAGGTAAACCCCTCCAGCGGTGCCTGGGTTTCCGGTACTTCGGTGGACAGCGGAAGGCTGTCCAGGGGCGGCGCGGTAGGCATGCGCAGCTGATCCTCCTGCACCCAACTGCCACGGGGTATTGGCGCCAAGGCATAACCGATGATCTGGCCGTAGCGAATGATCCGGCCGCCCTCGGGGATATCTTCCAGGGTCACCTTGTGGCTCTGGGGAATAAAGTCCACGGTGACCAGGCCGTCGGGAAATTCAGTGCCCGCCGGCACGCCCTGGTCGTTCACCACGATCACTACGTTGTCGCGCTCGTGCAAACGGATCGAGCGCGGCGAGTCGGCATGTTCAATCAACTGCATCACACGAACCTCAGGAATGCGCTTGGGAAAGGTTGGTCAACTCCGGGCCTTTGGTGGGTGGCTCCTTGAGCACCACGCGCTTGATCGGGCCGACAATCACCAGGTAGCTGAACACTGCCACCAGGGCGTTGGCACCAACAAACACCAGGGCCCATTTGAACGAGCCAGTGGTGCTGATGATGTAGCCGATCACGATCGGCGTGGTGATCGAAGCCAGGTTACCGAAGGTGTTGAACAAGCCACCACTGAGGCCGGCGATCTGTTTCGGCGAGGTGTCCGACACCACCGCCCAACCCAGTGCGCCAACGCCTTTACCGAAGAAGGCCAGCGCCATGAAGCCCACGACCATCCATTCAACATCGACGTAGTTACACGCAATGATGCTGCTGGACACCAGCAGGCCCGCAATGATCGGCGCCTTGCGGGCAAAAGTCAGCGAGTGGCCCTTGCGCAGCAGGTAATCGGAAATCACCCCGCCCAGCACGCCGCCGATAAAGCCGCAGATCGCCGGCAACGAGGCGATGAAACCAGCCTTGAGGATGGTCATGCCACGGTCTTGCACCAGGTACACGGGGAACCACGTCAGGAAGAAGTAAGTGATGCCGTTGATGCAGTACTGGCCCAGATAAACGCCGAGCATCATGCGATTAGTCAGCAATTGCCGGATGTAATCCCACTTCGGCCCGTCGGTTTTCTTACCCTTGCCCTTGTCCTGGTCCATATCAACCATCGCGCCATTGGCCGCGATGTGATTGAACTCAGCTTCGTTGATCATCGGATGCTGGCGCGGGCTGTGGATAACTTTAAGCCATATCAGCGAGAAAATGATGCCGATCACGCCCATCACGATAAACACGTGCTGCCAGCCGAAGCGATAGACGATCCAGCCCATCAGCGGCGCGAACAACACCGTGGCGAAGTATTGCGCCGAGTTGAAGATCGCTGATGCGGTGCCACGTTCAGCCGTTGGAAACCACGCTGCAACGATACGGGCATTGCCCGGAAACGAGGGGGCCTCGGCCAGGCCCACCATAAAGCGCAGCATGAACAGCGCGACTACGGCGGTGGAAACGCCAAATTCACCGACATAGCCTTGCAGCACGGTAAACAAGGACCAAGTGAAAATGCTCAGGGCATAGACTTTTTTCGAGCCGAAGCGATCGAGCAGCCAGCCGCCGGGGATTTGCCCGGCAACGTAGGCCCAACCGAAAGCGGAAAAGATATAACCGAGGGTGACCGCGTCGATGCCGAGGTCTTTTTGCAGGCTGGAACCGGCGATGGCGATGGTGGCCCGGTCGGCGTAGTTGATCGTGGTCACCAGGAACAGCATGAGCAGGATCAAATAGCGGACATGGGTCGGCTTGGTCGCTTGCATGTAGAAGTACTCCCACTAATTATTTTTTTTGCGGGTAATAGTTATGTATTGCTGGGTACCGTCCCCTGTAGGAGCAAGCTTGCTCGCGAAAAACTCGCAGGCTCCGCGTACATCCTGAATGCGCGCGTAATCGTTGACGTTCTTCGCGAGCAAGCCCGCTCCTACAGTGAAACCGGTATTACGAACCGATGTAGCTGGTTTTCACCACGGTGTAGAACTCTTGCGCATAGCGACCTTGTTCACGCGAACCGTAGGATGAGCCCTTACGGCCGCCAAACGGAACGTGATAATCCACACCCGCAGTCGGCAGGTTGACCATCACCATCCCGGCCTGGGAGTGGCGCTTGAAGTGGTTGGCGTATTTCAACGAGGTGGTGGCGATCCCCGCCGACAGGCCGAACTCGGTGTCGTTGGCCATGGCCAGTGCCGCTTCGTAGTCCGCCACGCGTACCACATTGGCCACCGGGCCGAAGATTTCTTCGCGGCTGATACGCATGGCGGCTTCGCTGTCGGCAAACAATGTCGGCGCCAGGTAATAGCCTTCGGTGTCGCAGGTCACCAGGCCACCGCCGCTCACCAGCCGCGCACCTTCGCTTTGGCCAATGTCGATGTATTTCAGGTCCTGGTCCAACTGGGCCTGGGAAACCACCGGGCCGATGTCGGTGCCGCTTTGCAGCGCGTGGCCGACCTTGATCGACCGCATGCGCTCGGCCATGGCCGCAACAAACTGGTCGTGAATACCCGCAGTGACAATCAAGCGGCTCGACGCGGTGCAACGCTGGCCGGTGGAGTAAAACGCGCTCTGTACCGACAGCTCGACAGCCTGCTTGAGGTCGGCGTCATCGAGGATAATCTGCGGGTTCTTGCCGCCCATTTCCAATTGCACCTTGGCCTGGCGCGATACACAGCTGACGGCGATCTGACGGCCCACGCCAACGGAGCCGGTGAAACTGATGCCATCGACCTTCGGGCTGTTGACCAACACATCGCCAACCACACGGCCGCTGCCCATTACCAGGTTGAACACGCCCGCCGGGAAACCGGCTCGGGAGATGATTTCCGCCAGGGCCCAGGCACAACCCGGCACCAGTTCGGCGGGCTTGATCACCACGCAATTGCCGTAGGCCAGGGCCGGGGCGATCTTCCACGCGGGGATGGCAATCGGAAAGTTCCACGGGGTGATCAGGCCGACCACACCAAGGGCTTCACGAGTGACTTCAACGTTGACGCCCGGGCGTACCGACGGCACGTAATCACCCGACAGGCGCAGGCATTCACCGGCGAAGAACTTGAAGATATTGCCGGCGCGGGTCACTTCGCCGATGGCCTCGGGCAGGGTCTTGCCCTCTTCACGGGCCAGCAGGGTGCCGAGTTCTTCACGACGGGCGAGGATTTCGCTGCCGACTTTGTCCAGGGCATCGTGGCGCGCCTGGATGCCGGAAGTCGACCAGCCCGCGAACGCGGCGCGGGCGGCGTCGATGGCCGTGTTGACTTGGGCCACATCCGCCTTGGCATAGTCGCCAATGACATCGGACACATCCGACGGGTTGATATTGACGCAGTAATCGGCGCCGGTCACCCATTCGCCGTTGATGTAGTTCTCAAAACGCTGTGCTTGGGACACGAATCTTCTCCTGACGCAAAAGGCCGCTGATTGCTCAGCGGCCTTGTGGATAATTTACTGCGGGCCTTGCTTGTCGATCAGCGCGGCCAGGGCTTCATACTCTTCGGGCAGCAGGTCAGTGAGCGGCGTGCGCACCGGCCCGGCGTCATAACCGACGATTTTCGCACCGGCCTTGACGATGCTCACCGCGTAACCGGCCTTGCGGTTACGGATATCCAGGTACGGCAGGAAGAAGTCATCGATGATCTTGCCAACGGTGGCGTGATCTTCGCGGGCAATGGCGTGGTAGAAATCCATCGCGGTTTTGGGGATGAAGTTGAACACTGCCGAGGAGTACACCGGAACCCCCAGGGCCTTGTAGGCCGCGGCGTAAACCTCTGCAGTCGGCAGGCCGCCGAGGTAGCTGAAACGGTCGCCGAGGCGACGACGGATAGACACCATCAACTCGATATCACCCAAGCCATCCTTGTAGCCGATCAGGTTCGGGCAGCGCTCGGCCAGGCGTTCCAGCAGCGGCGCGGTCAGGCGGCAGACATTGCGGTTGTAGACCACAACACCGATCTTGACCGACTTGCACACTGCTTCAACATGGGCGGCGACCCCGTCCTGGCTGGCTTCGGTGAGGTAGTGTGGCAGCAGCAGCAAGCCTTTGGCACCGAGGCGTTCGGCCTCTTGGGCGTACTCGATGGCCTGACGGGTCGCACCGCCCACACCGGCCAGGATCGGCACACTGGTGGCGCAGGTATCAACAGCGGTTTTTACCACTTGGGAGTATTCACTGGCGGCGAGAGAGAAAAATTCACCGGTGCCGCCCGCTGCAAACAAGGCGGTGGCGCCATAAGGGGCCAGCCATTCCAGGCGCTTGATATAGCCCGCCTGGTGGAAATCACCCTGGGCAGTGAAATCGGTCACCGGGAAAGACAGCAGACCGTGGGAGAGGATGGACTTCAGTTCTTGTGGATTCATTATTCGAACACCCTGGGCGAAGACTTTCTAACGAAAGGTTGTTGTTGATTTTTAATGTCGTACGTCATCGTACAACTATAAAAAGATTCGTCAACTGCAATTCATCGCGGCTCATCGCAAAGCCGGCACGCTTAACAATGCTTCTTGACGTAGGAAATTTCTCCTTTATGCTCAGGGTAGCTGTATATATATACAGCTAACAAGGAAGATTCCTACGACATAGCAAGGAGCTAACATGTCAGGTCTAGAACTCGCTGCACCAGAAAAACAGTTGCCGTCCTTACGTTTCGAAGGGGGTGAACACACCGCCATCGGCGATGAAACCCTGCTTCGCTTCGCCAAGGACGCGCCGGCAACTCCTGCGTACCAAGTCGAGCTGCACCTGCCCAACGGACTCGCGCTGACCTACGGCCAAATGATTGCCCTGGGCGGCGATTTCTATGGCATTCCGGGTCAAGCGATCAGCGATGGCGCCTCCCCTGCCGAGCGCGTGCAACGTTTCACTGCCGCCTTCAACTCTCTGGCAGTGCTACCCGCCTCCCGGGAAGAAGCCCACAAGATCCTGGCGGTGATGCAAAAGGAGATTGCCGCAGTCAAGCAGGCGATCAAGGATGGCAAGCAGCCCCACGAAGCCTATGACGCCTTGGGTGATACGTTGTCCGAGGAGTGGAATCGCATCACCGGCGGCGGCAGCGCTGTTTCAGCCCTCTTCCCACTGGGGCGCTACCTGAAACTAGCGGCGGACAATGCCGACCACTTCGGCGAGTGGGCCCTGTCGGCGTACCTGGCCGGCCACACAGCGGCACTGCAACAGGCCCTAGCGGCTCATCAAACCGGCACCGACCAGGCCCTTGAGCTGGCTTATGCAATGAACAGCTTTGCTGATCATTTCTTGACTGACCTGTTTTCCGCCGGCCACCTGCGCGTACCGCGCAAGCAACTGGCAGCGGTAGTGACGCCGGGTGAACTCGGCTCGCTGATCAGCCGCTTCATGCACGATGAAGACAGCAAGTTCGGGCTCAAGGTGCGCAATGCCATGGGGGATCAATGGCATGCCTATGGGGATAAACGCTACTTCGATGACATCGACGCGGACAACCGCGTGCAGGTCAAACGGGCGGTACAGGCCTCGGCGGATGAAATCTTCGAAACCTTCATCAGCGGTATCGCGCCCTCCCCGGCTGAGTTCAAGGCACCGCTGTATGTGCCCGACTTGAACGCGGCACAAAACCCGGCGAATAACTTCTCGCCATTGTTCAAGATGGAGGGAGACAAGGTGCTGCGGCGCAAGGACGTCAATGACCTGAACGACAAGCACTGGACCAATGATTGGTGGGGTTGGAGTACATATTTGTTGCTCAAGGACTACAAGCCCAATCAACCCACCAGCTAAGTCGCCGCAATACTCCAGGCAATGGAGATCAACTGTGGGAGGGGGCTTGCTCCCGATAGCGGCGGGTCAACCGACATCAATGTTTGCTGGGCCGACGTCTTCGCGGGCAAGTCGAATCGTCGCACCGCCCCTCCCACATTTGGATCGCGGCGAACCAGCCTTCAACCTCGCTGCGCCTCGGCCTCTTCATGGGCATGGCGCAGCCGCTCACGGCTATTGGTCAAATGCAGACGCATGGCCGCACGTGCCGCATCCGAATCCTGGCGGGCAATCGCCTCATAAATTTCTTCGTGTTCGCGACTCAGGCGGCTCATGTAGTGCTGTTGGTCATCATGGGCCAGGCGCGCTGAGTTCAGGCGCGTGCGTGGAATGATGCTGGTGCCCAGGTGGGTCATGATGTCGGTGAAGTAACGGTTGCCGGTAGACAACGCAATTTCCAGATGGAAGGCAAAGTCCGAAGCCACCGCATCGCCGGCATGGGCCGCGCTTTCGTTCAGGGCATCGAGGGCCGCACGCATGGCCGCCAGCTGTGCATCACTGCGACGCAAGGCTGCTAGGCCCGCAGACTCCACTTCAAGGCTGATACGCAGCTCCAGGATCGCCAGCACATCACGCAAGGTCACCACGGTGGCCGGGTCAATGCGGAAACCGCTGGGGCTTGGCGTGTCCAGCACAAAGGTGCCGATACCGTGACGGGTTTCTACCTGCCCCGCCGCTTGCAGACGCGAGATGGCTTCGCGCACCACAGTGCGGCTGACGCCATGGGCGTCCATGATTGCCGACTCGGTGGGCAGCTTGTCGCCTCGTTTGAGCTGGCCGTCGCGGATCTGCTCGGACAACACCGTGACCAATTCCTGGGCAAGGCTGCGACGCTTGCGGGGAAGACGTGGAGCGGCGCTGGAGTTTTCCATGATGAACCATCTTTCTCGGCGAACTAAAGACCGCATCATAGCCCATGGTGGTTGTACGATCACCGTTCCGGCGCGACTTTCATCCATATCCTTCGCGCAAAAAAAATGCCCCGACAGCAGTCGAGGCATTTTTCACATGGGCCTGGAGGCGTAATCCGCCTACTTCACCACTTTCAAGCTCGGCCGACCGCTAGGGCGCGGCGGCTCGGTATCCGGTGGCGGCACATCATCACCGCCTTCACCTTCGATCGTTTCGGCGTCCTCGAAAGGCGACTCCAGATCGAACACCATGCCTTGGCCATTTTCCCGGGCATAGATCCCGAGGATGGCACCAATTGGCACGAACAGCGTATGGGGCACACCGCCGAAACGCCCTTCGAAGCTCACCGCTTCGTTGTCCATGTGCAGGTGGCGCACGGCACTGGGCGACACGTTCAGCACGATTTGTCCGTCACTGGCAAAACCCTGCGGTACCTGAACCGCAGGAAATTCGGAATTGACCAGCATGTGCGGGGTGCAATCGTTGTCCACAATCCACTCATAGAGCGCGCGGACCAGGTAAGGTCGACTGGAGTTCATCAACGGCTCCTTAAGCCTTAGCGCATATCGCGTTCGACACCAGACAGACTCGCCTGGAAAGCCTCACGCGCAAACTGGCGCTCCATGTAATCAAGCAACGGCTTGGCCGGCCGTGGCAGTTCAATGCCCAGAATCGGCAAGCGCCAGAGTATGGGTAATAGGCAGCAATCCACCAAGCTTTGTTCCTCACTGAGGAAAAAAGGTTTGTCGGCGAACAACGGCGAAACGCCGGTCAGGCTCTCGCGCAGTTCCTTGCGCGCCTGCACCCGAGCGGCTTCTTTGGAACGCGAATCGAGAATCACATCCACCAGCCCGCACCAGTCGCGCTGGATCCGATGAATCAGCAGACGGCTGTTGGCACGCGCCACCGGGTACACCGGCAGCAAAGGCGGATGAGGGTAACGCTCATCCAAGTATTCCATCACCACGGTTGACTCCCACAACGCCAGGTCACGATCAACCAGGGTGGGCAAGCTGCCGTAAGGGTTCACTTCGATCAGTTTCGGCGGATGACGGCCCGCCTCCACACTGATGATCTCGGCGCTGACACCCTTCTCTGCGAGCACGATGCGTACTCGGTGGGAATAGTGGTCGGCGGGGTCGGAGTAACAGGCCAACCGATTGGTCACGCCCATGGCGGTCCTCCTCGCTTGTTGAAATTATCGAAAGCTCAAAAACGAGCGCGCCCAGAGAGCATCCCTGTAACGTCCGGTTCAACCGGTCGCTACGTGTTCAGAGATGCCGCTGGGCGCGCAAGATTAACAGCAATTGCTTACGGTTGGATCAATGCACATCCTTCCAGTATTCGCGCTTGAGCAGATAAGCGAATACGAAGAAGAAAGCCAGGTACAGCAAGACGTACGTACCAATGCGCTGGTGCTGCAGTTTGACCGGATTGGCCGAGTAGGCCAGGAAGGTCACCAGGTTCTTGACCTTCTCGTCGAACTGCTCTTCGTTCAGCGTACCGGTCTTGGGCACGATGGTCAGTTGATCACACGCTTCATGGGTCAGAGGCGTGCCGGTCAGCGGATCATATTGCTTCTTGCCGTCTTCAACGACCTGAACCTGCTTGCATCCTACCACCTGGCGACCCTGCAAGCCGACCAGAACGTTCGGCATGCCGACATTCGGGAAGACTTTGTTGTTTACGCCGTAGGGGCGCGCGGGGTCTTCATAGAAGGATTTCAGGTAGCCGTAGAGCCAGTCGGTGCCGCGCACGCGGGCCACCAGGGTGAGGTCGGGCGGTGCGGCGCCGAACCAGGTCTTGGCGTCGGCCGGTTGCATGCCGATGTTCATGTGGTCGCCGATCTTCGCACCGGTGAACACCGCGTGGCTGAGCATCACTTCATGGGGGATGCCCAGGTCATCAGCGACACGCTCGTAACGTTGGAACTTGGCGCTGTGGCACCCCATGCAGTAGTTGGTGAAGGTCCGCAGCCCATCCTGCATGGCGGCTTTGTCAGACACATCGATATCGACTTTTTCCAGCTGCGCGCCATGCTCGGCGGCGAAGGACAGTAGCGGCAGGGCCGCAAGCACGAATGCAACGAATAACTTTTTCATCAGCCAGTCACCCTTTCCGGAACCGGTTTGGTCTTCTCGAGCCGGGTATAGAACGGCATCAGAATGAAGTAGGCGAAGTACAGGAAGGTGCAGACCTGCGACAGCAACGTACGCTCAGGGGTTGGCGCCAATACGCCGAGTACGCCCAGGATCACGAACGAGATGCAGAACACCCACAGCCAAATCTTGCTCAGCCAGCCTTTGTAGCGCATCGACTTGACCGGGCTACGGTCCAGCCATGGCAGCACGAACAGCACCGCGATGGCTGCGCCCATGGCGATCACGCCCATCAGCTTGTCAGGGATGGCGCGCAGGATCGCGTAGAACGGCGTGAAGTACCACACCGGCGCAATGTGCTCGGGAGTCTTGAAGGCGTTGGCCTGCTCGAAGTTAGGCTTCTCGAGGAAATAACCGCCCATCTCCGGGAAAAAGAACACGATCGAGCAGAACACGAACAGGAACACCACTACGCCGACAATGTCTTTGACGGTGTAGTAAGGGTGGAATGGAATGCCGTCGAGCGGGATGCCGTTCTCGTCCTTGTGCTTCTTGATGTCCACGCCATCTGGGTTGTTGGAGCCCACTTCGTGCAGCGCCAGGATGTGCAGCACCACCAGGCCGAGGATCACGATCGGCAGGGCCACCACGTGCAGGGCGAAGAAGCGGTTCAGGGTAATGCCCGAGATCAGGTAGTCACCGCGGATCCACTGGGTCAGGTCGTTGCCGATCACCGGGATCGCACCGAACAGCGAGATGATCACCTGGGCGCCCCAGTACGACATCTGGCCCCACGGCAGCAGGTAACCCATGAAGGCTTCGGCCATCAGCGCCAGGTAGATCAGCATGCCGAACACCCACACCAGCTCGCGTGGCTTCTGGTACGACCCGTAGAGCAGGCCCCGGAACATGTGCAGGTAGACGACGATAAAGAACGCTGACGCGCCAGTGGAGTGCAGCAGGCGCAGGATCGAGCCGTACTCGACGTCACGCATGATGTATTCAACGGAAGCGAACGCCTCCTCCGCCGACGGGGTATAGCTCATCGTCAGCCACACGCCGGTGACGATCTGGTTGACCAGCACCAACAGAGCCAGGGAGCCGAAGAAGTAGAAAAAGTTGAAGTTCTTTGGCGCGTAATACTTGCTGAGATGGTCTTCCCACATTTTAGTGGCGGGGAAGCGCGCATCCACCCAATCCATGAACTTGCTCATCACGCGTTCTCCTTGTCGAGGCCAATGACTATGAGGTCGTCAGTTTCGTAGGTATGCGGAGGCACAGGCAGGTTCAAGGGTGCGGGCTGGGACTTGTAGACGCGGCCGGCGAGGTCGTAGTGGGAACCATGGCACGGGCAGAAATAACCGCCGACCCAGTCCTTGCCCAGATCGACAGGGGCCACTTCCGGGCGGAAGGTAGGCGAGCAACCCAGGTGGGTACACAGACCGACCAGCAGCAGAATCTCTGGCTTGATCGAACGTACTTCGTTCTTGGCGTAGGCGGGCTGGTCGGAATTTTCGGATTGCGGGTCAGACAACTGGCCCTCGATCTTCTTCAGATTCCCCAGGATTTCCTCGGTACGACGAACGATGAATACCGGTTGGCCGCGCCACTCAGCAATCATCTGCTGGCCTGGCTCGATCTTGCTGACATTCACCTTCACCGGTGCACCTGCGGCTTTCGCCTTGGCACTGGGAAACCATGACCCCACGAACGGGACCGCAGCCCCCACCGCTCCTGCAGCACCCACCACGGATGTGGCTGCTACCAAGAAGCGACGCCGGCCTGCATTCACGCCGTCATTGCTCATTCAGTCCTCTCCCATCAGCTTTTTTGGCCTGTTAAATCAGGCGTCTACTAAGTGTTGAAACTTTACTTATAAAAATTTTGACGGATGGTAATGAAAAGCCCCACGTATGACAAGGGAATTGCCCGGGCCTCCGCCCCCAGGCCTTGTAGTATAGGGGGTCTACGGATGTGGCAAGTTGTCACGCACAAATTTATGTATAAATCGCAGGCAATAAAAAACGCCCAGCTCCGTGAGGAGGCTGGGCGTTTTTGTGGAACGTAAAGCGAATTAACGCTTCGAGTACTGCGGACGCTTACGCGCTTTACGCAGACCGACTTTCTTACGTTCAACTTCACGAGCATCGCGAGTCACGAAGCCAGCTTTGCGCAGAGCGCCACGCAGGGTTTCGTCGTACTGCATCAGAGCGCGAGTGATGCCGTGGCGGATTGCGCCAGCTTGACCACTTACACCGCCACCGATAACGGTGACGTAGATGTCGAACTTTTCAACGGTCTCGGTCAATTCCAGCGGCTGACGAACTACCATGCGGGCAGTTTCGCGACCGAAGAAGTTGTCCAGGGAGCGGTTGTTGATCGAGATGTTACCAGTGCCCGGACGCAGGAAAACGCGTGCGGTTGCGGTTTTGCGACGGCCAGTGCCGTAATTTTGAGTCGCCGACATAATGAACTATTCCGTTAAAACTTCAGTTCTTGGGGCTGCTGAGCAGCATGAGGGTGTACAGCGCCCGCATAGACTTTCAGCTTGCGAAACATATCGCGACCCAGTGGGCCCTTCGGCAGCATGCCTTTGACCGCGATTTCGATCGGGGCTTCAGGCTTCTTGGAGATCAGGCCTTCAAAGTTGGAAGACTTGATACCACCTGGGAAACCGGAGTGACGGTAGTACATTTTGTCTTGCGCTTTGTTGCCGGTAACACGTACCTGCTCAGCGTTGATGATCACGATGTAGTCACCGGTGTCAACGTGAGGGGTGTACTCAGGCTTGTGCTTGCCACGCAGACGGCTGGCGACTTCAGTGGCCAGACGACCCAGGGTCTGACCAGCGGCGTCGACGACAAACCAGTCGCGCTGAACTGTTTCCGGTTTTGCAGTAAAAGTTGTCATTCTTTAATAGCCTCAGGGGCCGCCCTGTAAATTAGACGGCGGATCTTACTGAATAGTGCTTACTTTGACAAGTCAAAGGCAGCCGGATACAGACGCTATCGGGGGCTCGGGTCGGCGCGTCCGTTCAACGGCAAGATTCTTCGGCAGACGGCGCATCACTTCCACTGCAGAAAGAGGTGGGCAATTATGCAGATTGCGAAAAAAAATTCAACCTGCTTTTATGATTGTTTTCCCCCGAAGGAGTACCCGATGGATTACCGACAGCTGGGCCGCACCGATCTGAACGTCAGCGCGATTGCCTTGGGCACCATGACCTGGGGCGAGCAGAACAGCGAGGCAGAGGCCTTCGCGCAGATCGAACGGGCCAAGGCCGCAGGGATCAACTTTCTCGATACTGCGGAAATGTACCCGGTACCGCCCAAGGCCGACACCTACGCCACCACCGAGCGCTACATCGGCAATTACTTCAAAAGCCGTGGCGACCGCGCCGACTGGGTCCTCGCCAGCAAGATCGCCGGCCCCGGCAACACCATCGACTACATCCGCGATGGCTACCTGCGCCACAACCGCAAGCACATTACCCAAGCCCTGGACGCCAGCCTCAAGCGCCTGCAAACCGACTGGATCGACCTCTACCAACTGCACTGGCCGGAGCGCAGCACCAACTTCTTCGGCCAGTTAAGCTACAAGCACAAGGACGAAGACGACCTCACCCCCCTGGAGGAAACCCTCGAGGCCCTGGATGAGCAGGTCAAGGCCGGCAAGATCCGCCACATCGGCCTGTCCAACGAAACCCCGTGGGGCACCATGAAGTTCCTCGCCCTGGCCGAAGCCCGCGGCTGGCCCCGTGCGGTGTCGATCCAGAACCCCTATAACCTGCTCAACCGCAGCTTCGAGGTGGGCCTGGCGGAAATCGCCATTCGTGAGCAGTGCGGCTTGCTGGCGTATTCCCCACTGGCGTTCGGCATGCTCAGCGGCAAGTACGAAGGCGGCGCACGGCCGGCCAAGGCGCGCCTGACCGAGTACAGCCGCTTCAGCCGCTATTTCAACTCGCAGTCGGAAGCGGCGTGCAGCCGCTATGTGGAATTGGCGCGGGAACATGGCCTGGACCCGGCGCAGATGGCGCTGGCGTTTGTGACGCAGCAGCCGTTTGTGACCAGCAATATTATTGGGGCCACCACGCTTGCGCAGTTGGATAGCAACATTGCCAGTGCCGAGCTGAAACTGTCGAAAGAGGTGTTGGAGGGGATTGAGGCGATTCAGAAGGATCATCCAAACCCGGCACCTTGATTGACCTTTAGGCCGCTATCGGGAGCAAGCCCCCTCCCACATTTGGCTTATGAACCCAATCAAATGTGGGAGGAGCGGTGCGACGATTCGACTTGCTCCTGATGAGGCCATCAGTACCACCACAAGATCAAAGCGCCCGCGCAATAATCTCCTTCATGATCTCATTGGTTCCCGCATAAATGCGCTGCACCCGCGCATCCGCCCAGGCCCGGGCAATCGGGTATTCCCACATGAAGCCGTAGCCGCCGTGCAACTGCACGCACTCATCGAGCACCTTGCATTGCAGGTCCGTGGCCCAATACTTGGCCATCGCCGCGGTAGGCACATCCAGCTTGCCTTCCAGGTGCAACGCCATGCACTTATCGACAAACACGCGGCCGATCTGAATCTCGGTGGCCATCTCCGCCAGCTTGAAGCGAGTGTTCTGGAAATCGGCAATCGCCTTGCCGAACGCCTTGCGCTCGCGGGTGTAGTCCAGGGTCCAGTGCAACGCCGCTTCGGCTGAAGACAGTGCACCTATCGCCACGGTCAAACGCTCCTGGGGCAGCTCCTGCATCAGGTACGCAAAGCCCATACCGGCCTGGCCCAGCAAGTTTTCCTTGGGCACCCGCACGTCCTGGAAGAACAGCTCCGAGGTGTCCTGGGCCTTCATGCCGACTTTCTCCAGACGCTTGCCCTTGTCGAAGCCTGGCGTGCCGGCTTCCACCAGGAACAGGCTGGTGCCCTTGGCGCCGGCCTTGGGGTCGGTCTTGGCCACCACGACCACCAGGTCGGCCAGGTAGCCGTTGGTGATAAAGGTCTTGGAGCCATTGATCACATACTCATCACCGTCCAGCACCGCCGTGGTCTTGACCCCTTGCAGGTCGGAACCGGCGCCCGGCTCGGTCATGGCAATAGCCGTGACCATCTCCCCGGAAATCAGCTTGGGCAGGTACTTCTGTTTCAGTGCTTCACTGCCGTAATGCAGGATATAGGGCGCAACGATATCCGAATGCAGGGAAAAGCCGATGCCGGTCAAACCAAGACGACTGATCTCTTCGATCACCACCGCGCTGTAGAGAAAGTCCGCGCCCAGGCCGCCATACTCCTCCGGCAGGTGGGAGCACAGCATGCCCGCCTCTCCCGCCTTGCTCCACAGGCTACGGTCGATGTAGCCCTGCTTTTCCCATTGGCCATGGAAGGGAGCAGCATGTTTGTCGAGGAAGGCACGCACGCTCTCGCGGAAGAGTTCGTGCTCCTGGCTGAACAAGGTTCTGGGGATCATGGGTCACCTGCATGGATTGTCGGACAAGGATGAGCCCACAGAGCCTATGCCCCGACGGCGTCACGGGACACTGGACACATGCGACAAAAAATAAGACGATCCAGCCGTCTGGTGACCACTTTCCCCTATAAGAATAAATGAAATTATGTCTAACCAAATCTCCACGCCCTTGCGGCGCGTCAGCATTTTGGCCATTGATCGGGTATTCGCTTCAACCCTGATGCAAGCCAAGGATTTCTTCCATCTCGCCAGCCTGCGTTACGGCAAACAGCAGGGCCTGGGCCTGACCCCAGGGTTCGATACGCGCCTGGTCAGCCCCGACGGGCAATCAGTGCGCAGCTTCAGTGATGTGATAATGCCAGTGGACGGCGGCCTGGAAGACGCCGACATCATCGTATTGCCGGCGTTCTGGGACGACTTCGACGCCCTGTGCACCCGCTACCCGCAAGTGCTGCCGTGGCTACGCGAACAACATGCCCGCGGCGCCGTGCTCTGCGGCGAAGCCACCGGCGTGTTCTGGCTGGCAGAAGCCGGGTTGCTCGATGGCAAGGAGGCAACCACCTACTGGCGGTTCTTCACTGCCTTCAGCGAGCGCTTCCCCAAGGTCCAGCTCAATCAGGACAAGCACCTCACCGATGCCGACAACCTGTATTGCGCCGGCGGCACCACTTCGGCCTGCGACCTCTACATCTATCTGATCGAACGTTTCTGCGGTGCCAGCATTGCCCAGGCCGTGGCCCGCGACATCCTCTATGAGGTGCAGCGCAGCTATTCACCGGGACGGATCGGTTTTGGTGGGCAGAAGCTGCACCAGGACGTGATTATCCTGCAGATCCAGCACTGGCTCGAAGAACATTTTGCCGACAAGTTCCGCTTCGAAGACGTCGCCCGGGAGCACGGCATGAGCATCCGCAACTTCATGCGGCGCTTCCAGACCGCTACCGGCGACAAGCCGCTGCATTACCTGCAACGGCTGCGTATCGAGACGGCAAAAGGCCTGCTCTCGGGCAGCCGCAAGAGCATCAAGACCATCAGCTATGAGGTGGGTTACGACGATGCGAGTTTCTTTGCGCGCTTGTTCAGGCAGCACACGGAGCTGTCGCCGAACCAGTATCGGCAGCAGTTCCAGCAAGCCGCATAACTCCAGTCAGACACAGGGCAAATGTGGGAGGGGGCTTGCTCCCGATTGCGGTGGGTCAGTCACCTCTACAGTGACTGACACTCCGCAATCGGGAGCAAGCCCCCTCCCACATTGGATCTCCATAGGTCTTTTAGGGTTTGTGTCCGCGCGACAGGAATTCGTGGGACTGCATTTCGAGCAGGCGGCTCAAGGTGCGCTGGAACTCGAAGTTCAAGCGACCACCGGTATACAGGTCCTTGAGCTCCACCTCCGCCGAGATGATCAACTTGACGTTACGGTCGTAGAACTCATCGACCATGTTGATAAACCGTCGGGCGATATCGTCCGTGGCAACGCCCATCTGCTCGACGCCGCTCAAGATCACCGCGTGGAAAATCTTGCCCAGCTCGATGTAGTCGTTCTGGCTACGCGGGCCGTCGCACAGTTGGCGGAACTCGAACCAGGCCACGTCATCGCAGGTGCGCAACGCGATGATTTCGCGGTTCTCGATCATCAGCTTGTCGTTTTCCACCGCCTGGGTGCATTCCGGGGTCAGAGCGCGGAAGCTCTTTTTCAGGCTTTCGTGCGCTGCGTCGTTCAGCGGGAAGTGGAACAGCTCGGCTTGCTCCAGGTGACGCAGGCGGTAGTCGACACCGCTGTCGACGTTGACGATATCGGTGTTCTGCTTGATCAGCGCGATGGCCGGCAGGAAGCGCGCACGCTGCAGGCCGTCCTTGTACAGGCCGTCGGGCACGATGTTCGAGGTGGCGACCAGGGTCACGCCGTTCTTGAACAACTCTTCCATCAAGGTGCCGAGGATCATGGCGTCGGTGATGTCGGAGACGAAGAACTCATCGAAGCAGATCACCCGTGCTTCCTGGGAGAAGCGCTTGGCGATGATGGTCAGCGGGTTTTTCTCGCCCGGCAGGGTCTTCATCTCTTCGTGCACGCGCTTCATGAAGCGGTGGAAGTGGGTACGGACCTTTTCCTTGAATGGCAGCGCTTCGAAGAAGGTGTCCACCAGGTAAGTCTTGCCCCGGCCGACGCCACCCCAGAAATACAGGCCCTTGACCGGTGTGTGGTCTTTCTTGCCAAACAGCTTGCTGAACATCCCTGGCTTGCTCTGCGAGGCCGCGACGAGGTCGTCGTACAGGCGCTGCAAATGACGCACGGCATTTTCCTGGGCCGCGTCATGGAAGAATTCAGGGCGTTTCAGATCAGCTTGATATCGTTCTAGGGGCGTCATAATTTCGTTAGCAAGGCAACAAAAACGGGCCGTCACTGTAACGACGGCCCTGGATAATGGCAATCAACCCTTGGTCGGGTTAATCCTCGGTTGGGGTCAAGGCCGCGCGCAAGGCGGCGATGGCGGCATCGCGGGAGCCGGCATCGGCGAACGCTGCGCTATCGGCCACTGCTGCACCGTCCAGCCAAACGCAGAAGCCCTGGGCCTCAGTGCGTACATCCAGCGCGTCGCCGCTTTGCAATTGCTTGGTCACCGCACCTGCGGCCTTGCCGTCGGCAAAGTTGCGCGACAGCAGCAGTTGCTCGCCGTCAGCCGCCAACAGGCGGAAGCGGAAACTGCCGTCCTCTTCGCGAAAGCTTACAAAGCGTGCGGCTTTCGCGGCTTTCTTTTTAGTGCTGACCGGCGCTGCCGCCTGGTTGACGAACGAACGCAGGCCCACGGCTTCGCGCAGCTCGGCCAGGAACGGTGCCGCCACGGCGCGGGCTTTCTTGGCGCCGATCAGCAGCAGGTCTTCCATGTCCGACGGGCGCGACATCAGCTGATGGTAACGCTCACGGGCTTCGCCGAGCTGGCCGTCCAGCAACTGGAACAGACGGTTCTTCGCCTCGCCCCAACCCAGGCCTTGCAGCAGCTCGCCACGAAATTCCTGTTCCTGGGCCTTGGTGGCAAACGCCTGGTACAGGGTGAACAGGTGCGAATTGTCCGGGTCCTTGGCTTCGCCTGGGGCGCGCGAATCAGTGACGATCCGCGAGATCGCGTCTTTCATGTCCTTGGCGCTGGTGAACAACGGGATGGTGTTGTCGTAGCTCTTGGACATCTTGCGGCCATCCAGGCCCGGCAAGGTGGCGACGCTTTCTTCGATCAGCGCCTCGGGCATGGTGAAGAATTCCTTACCATTGCCAAACAGGTGGTTGAAGCGCTGGCCGATGTCGCGGGCCATTTCCACGTGCTGGATCTGGTCGCGACCGACCGGCACCTTGTGCGCGTTGAACATCAGGATGTCTGCCGCCATCAGCACCGGGTAGCTGTACAGGCCCATGCTGATGCCCGCATCCGGGTCTTCGCCGCTTTCCACGTTCTTGTCCACCGACGCCTTGTAGGCGTGGGCGCGGTTGAGCAAGCCCTTGGCGGCGACGCAGGTCAGCAGCCAGGTCAGCTCGGGGATTTCGGGGATGTCGGACTGGCGGTAGAAGGTCACCCGGTTCACATCCAGGCCACCGGCCAGCCAGGTCGCGGCGATTTCCATGCGCGAGCGCTGGATGCGCTGCGGGTCATCGCACTTGATCAGGGCATGGTAGTCGGCCAGGAAGTAAAAGGAATCGGCATTGGCATCTTCGCTGGCAAGGATCGCCGGGCGAATCGCACCTGCATAGTTGCCCAAGTGCGGCGTGCCGGTGGTGGTGATGCCGGTGAGGATACGGGTACGGGTCGTCATGGGGGATCGCTTGTCATCAATTCGAAAGACGTGGCAGCACCAGATCCTTGAGATCGGTCAGCTTGCCATGAAAAAAGTGTCCGCATTCTGCCACTTTCAGAAGCTCGTGGGGGCGTTTCAGGGCGGCAGACCAGTCGTAGACCAACTGCGGATCAACCACTTCGTCGCTTTCCGGCTGGATCAGGGTCAATGGGCAGCCTTGAGGCAGCACATCCGCATCGCCCAGGCGCATCACAGCGGCGGCCACCATGAACAGGTGCGCGAGTTTCTCGCCCTTGGCCTCCAAGCGGCCACCCAGACTGGCCGCGACGTAGCCGCCGAAGGAAAACCCCAGCAAGGTGATCGGCAGGTCCGGGTGCTTTTCACGCAGCCAGGTGGCGGCTGCTTCGGCATCGTCCACTTCACCGGCGGCCATATCGTGAGTACCGGCGCTGGCGCCGACACCACGATAGTTGAAACGCAATGTAATCAAACCGGCATCGCGGGCGGTGCGTTGCAGGGTCGAAACGACTTTATTGAGCATGGTCCCACCCTGCACCGGGTTAGGGTGGCAGACCAGCGCCAGGCCACGTGGCTCGGGGTGATCCAGGTACAAGGCTTCCAATTGGCCCACCGGGCCATCGATCAAAACGGGGGTTTCACGCATGAGCAAGGATGAACTCCGTGACCTCTCAAGGGGTCGACTCGTCTAGCTAAAAGTCTGTGCATGGCATCATTGCGAGCTTAATCGCGGTATACAGCGCAGGTCCGAGCCGTTAACGTAAAGCAAAGCCGTTTATAGAGGAAGGACTCGTGGAACACTCGCTCTTAGTTTGGTTGTTGCCGACTCTTGCCCTGGTTGCCGGTGTCGCCATTGGATTCCTGGTTGCTCGCTTGCTGCCGAATGCCGCGCCTAACCGCACGCAGCGTCAGCTGGATGACATCCAGGAACGTTTTGACAGTTATCAGAACGAGGTTGTTACCCACTTCAACAGCACCGCGACCCTGGTCAAGAAGCTCACCCAGAGCTACCAGGAAGTACAGGATCACCTCGCCGATGGCGCTAATCGCCTGGCCCTCGACGACATCACCCGCCAGCGCCTGCTGGCCGCGCTGCATTCCGATGCTCCGCAAACCCCACGGGAACGCCTGACCCCGCCGCGGGAAAACCAGGAGCCACCACGGGACTACGCGCCAAAGACGCCGAACGCCCCAGGCATGCTGGATGAGCATTACGGCTTGAAGAAGTAAGTCATCCTCAAGCAACAAAAAGCCCGGCCGATCATCGATCAGCCGGGCTTTTTTTTGGGCCCCACTTCAAGAACAATACAGATCAATGTGGGAGGGGGCTTGCTCCCGATAGCGGTGGGTCAGCCAATGCATCTGTTACTGACAGATCGCCATCGGGAGCAAGCCCCCTCCCACACTACCGAGCATGAGCTTAAGTAAGTTGTTGCTCCAGCAACCGCCCACCCTCGATCCGCACATGCCGCCCATGGAAGCGCTTGAGGCTGCTGCGATGGCCGACGCTGACTATGCTCAACCCCGGCAGCTCATCGATCAACGCCTGGTACAAGGTTGCCTCATCCTCTTCATCCATCGCCGAGGTTGCTTCATCCATGTACAGCCATTGCGGCGCGAACAACAATGCACGGGCAAAGGCCAGGCGCTGCTGCTCACCCGGTGAGAGCATGCGTTGCCAGTGGTTGGCTTCATCCAGCCGTGCGACCAGATGGGGCAGGCGACAGGTTTCCAGGACCTGTGCATAACGTTCTGGCGGATAGACTCCGTCGTCTTGCGGATAACTCAACACGGCCTTGAGCGTGCCAATCGGCAAGTAAGGCTTCTGCGGCAGGAACAGGTAGCGCGTCGCCGGCAGGCGAATGCTGCCATGACCGGCCGGCCACAGATGGCCCATCGCTCGCAGCAAGGTACTCTTGCCACTGCCGGAACGCCCGCTGAGCATTACGCGCTGACCAGGTTCCACCGTCATGTCGGCGTCACTGAGCAAATGACGACCATCGGCCAAGTCCATTCCAAGATCCTTTATCACCAGGCGCTCGCCTTCAGGGCGCACATCGATGGCCGGGGCACGTTGCTCATTGTCGCTCATGGCCTGCTGGAAGCTCAGCAGACGGTCACTGGTGGCACGCCATGTCGCCAGCTCCGAATAAGCGTTGATGAACCAGCTGAAGTTGTCCTGGACGTTGCCGAACGCCGAGTTGATTTGCATCAGCTCGCCCAGTTCGATCTTGCCAGCGAAGTAGCGTGGCGCAGCCACGATAAACGGAAAGATGATGGCGATCTGGCTGTAGCCGGCAGTGAAAAAGGTCAGGCGCTTGGACACCTTCATGATGTCCCAGAAGTTGTGCCAGACCTTGCCGAAACGTGTGCTCAGGCGCTGTCTTTCATTCGGTTCGCCGTTGTACAGGGCAATGCTCTCGGCATTCTCACGTACCCGCACCATGGAGAAACGCAAGTCCGCTTCGAAGCGCTGCTGCTGGTTGCTCAGGCCGATCAAGCGACGGCCGATCAAGTGCGTCAGCCAACTGCCCACGGCGGCGTACAGCAGCGCACACCAGAACATGTACCCAGGGATGGTGAAGCCAAATACTTCGATGCTGCCCGACACGCCCCAGAGGATGATCGAGAACGACACCAGGCTGACCACATTACGCAGCAATCCGAGGCCAAGGCTCAAGGTGCCGGAGGTGAAGTTATTGAGGTCTTCGGAAATCCGCTGGTCCGGGTTGTCGGTGTAGCCGCCCTGCTCCAACTGGTAGTAGTTCTTGTGGGCCAGCCAACGGGTGAAGTGTTGTTCGGTAAGCCAGGCACGCCAACGGATCGTCAGCATCTGGGTCAGGTAGAGACGGTAGACTGCACCGAGAATCGCTACTGCCGCAATGCCACCGAAATAGCCGATCAGTTGCCAGAAGGCCGCGGTGTCCTTCTTCTCCAGGGCGTTGTAGAAGTCCTTGTACCAATGGTTGATCCACACCGAGATCGCCACGCTGAACAGCGACAAGCCAATCACGGCCACCAGCAGCAACCACGCCCTGCCCTTCTCTTCGCTCCGCCAATAGGGCGTGATCATGGCCCAGGTTCGACGGAAGAATTGCCCACGCACTGCGTCGTTGACCGCGGAGTACTCAGCGTTCTGGTTCATTGTTCAGGCTCGGCAGGAAAACATCACAGGCGTTTGAACCGATCATAGGTGATCGGTTCGCGCATCCGTGCCGCCTGAAGCAGTTTGTTCAGTTTTCGTTCAGCGTCGTACCGGGCGCTTCTGCAGCTTGCGCTGCAAGGTGCGACGGTGCATGCCCAGGGCGCGGGCCGTGGCGGAGATGTTGCCTTCGTGTTCGGTGAGCACGCGCTGGATGTGCTCCCACTGCAGGCGGTCCACCGACATCGGGTTTTCCGGCACCAGGGTGTCGAGGTCGGCATGCTCGGACAGCAAGGCAGCCAGCACGTCATCGGCATCCGCTGGCTTGCACAGGTAGTTGCAGGCGCCGCGCTTGATCGCCTCGACGGCGGTGGCGATGCTGGAGTAACCGGTGAGGATCACCACGCGCATTTCCGGGTCGAGTTCCAGCAGCCTCGGCAGCAGCACCAGGCCGGAGTCGCCGTCCATTTTCAGGTCGAGGGCGGCGTAGTCCGGCAGGTCGGCCTGGGCGATGGTCAAGCCCTCTTCGGCGGAGCCTGCGGTGCTGACGCGAAAACCGCGCCGGCTCATGGCACGCGCCATCACGCGGGTAAAGGTCGCATCGTCATCTACCAGCAGCAGGTGCGGCAGTTCTTCGCCTTCGACTTGGATCTCGTCACTCATCGATATCTCCTCGTGCGACACGGGGCAGGCGCAGCTCGGTGAGCGTGCCGCCATCCTCATGACTATAGAGTTTCACTGAGCCGCCCGCGCGGGTCACGCTGGCCTTGCTCAAAAACAGGCCCAGGCCGAAGCCTTTGCCCTTAGTGGTAAAGAAGGGTTTGCCGATCTGCTCGGCAATGGCCAGCGGCACCCCCGCGCCGTGGTCACGAATGCTGATGGTGATGTTTTCTGCGTCCCAGTCCAACTGCACGCCCAATCCTTCGGGGCAAGCGTCGGCGGCGTTGTTCAAAAGATTGAGCAGCGCCTGGGTCAGGTCCGGCGGTGGCGCCATGCGCGGCACGCTGCCTTGGCCCAGCAGATTGAAACGATAACTGGCCTCGGGACGCATCAGGTGCCAACGGTTCAAGGCTTCGTCGAGCCAGTGGGTAACATCCTGCATTTCGACCGCCAGGCGGCGATTGGCTTCGGCGGCGCGCACCAGTTGCTGCAGCGTCAGCTTGCACTGCTTGACCTGTTCCTGCAGCACGCTGAGGTCCTCCTGCAAGGCCGGGTCGTGATGGTCCTGGGTCATTTCCTTGAGCAATACGCTCATGGTCGCCAGCGGCGTGCCCAGTTCATGGGCGGCGCCGGCTGCCTGGGTGGCGACGGCCAGCAGTTGCTGATCACGCAGGCCCTCTTCACGGCGGATGGCGCGCAGTTCTTCCTGGCGGCGCAGCTCTTCGGCCATGCGTGCGGCGAAGAAGGTAATGACCGCAGCCGAGAGGGCAAAACTCAGCCACATTCCGTAGATCTGCAGGTTTTCCCGGGCAATCGGGAAGGTTTGCAGCGGATAGAACTGCGCCAGCAGCAACGTATAGAGCGTCAGGGCAATGCCCGACAGCACCACCGAGTAGCGCCACGGCAACGTGACGGCGGCGATGGTCAGTGGCACCAGGTAATACGAAACGAAGGGGTTGGTCGAACCACCGGAGAAATACAGCAACACACTGTGGATAAACAGGTCGCACGCCAACTGAAGCGCGTACTCCAGCTCGGTCACCGGCCACGTGGTGCGCAACCGGATAGCTGTGAACGCGCACAACACGGTGGAAAAAGCCAGGGTCACGCCCAGTTGCAGCCACGGCAGCGGCAGCAGGTCGAACCAATACGCAAGCCCGACGGAACCGGCCTGTGCGGCCAATACCAGGGTGCGAATGAACGTCAGGCGCCAGAGGTTCTGGCGGGTGGCGGAAGTCAGTTTTACGGCGGCGAGCATGAGCTCTCCCGGTGAGCGCTGCAGGCGGATCGGCACGAGTATAAACGAAGCAGGCCGGCTGGCACGGCGTATGTGGCTCTTTGACGCAGGGCGGGAAAACGACCGTTCGTCGGGTCCACCATAACTTGTAGCTATTGTGTAAACCCGAAGAACCCGATGCCAGCGTCTACAGTCATACCGAACACGACTATCTCAAGGAGCTTCCATGTCTCGTTTCACTCGCAGTGCCGCTGTCCTTGCCCTCAGCGCCAGCGCCCTGGCCAGCCTCCAGGCCATGGCTGCCGATGAACTGCATTACAACCAGATTTCCCTGCGTGCCGAAGTCAGCCAGGAAGTGGCTCGCGACAAAATGATCGTCTCTCTCTACACCGAATCGCAGAATGCCGACCCGGCCAAGCTCGCTGCCGAAGTCACCACCACCATGAACCAGGCCCTGGGCCAGGCCCGCGAAGTCAAAGGCGTGACGCTGCGCCAAGGCAGCCGTAACAGCTACCCGATCTACGACAACAAGAACCAGAAGATCACCGGCTGGCGTGAACGTGCCGAACTGCGCCTGGAAAGCGCGGACTTCCCGGCGCTGTCCAAACTTACCGGCGAACTGCTGAACACACTGAAAATGGAGAACATGGACTTCGCCATCGCCGACGCTACGCGCAAGGCCAGCGAAGATGCGTTGCTCAAAGACGCGGTTACCGCGTTCAAGGCTCGTGCCCAGTTGGCGACCGATGCTTTGGGTGGTAAGGGTTACAAGATCGTCAATCTGAACTTCAACACCAACGGCTATCCGATGCCTTATGCCCGCGGCGCCATGATGATGAAAGCGGCGATGGCCGATTCAGCGCCGACGCCGGAAGTCGAAGCCGGTACCAGCCAGGTCAGCATGACGGCAGATGGGGTGATTGAAGTTTTACCGTAACTTTTTCAGACAGAACGAAGGCGCAAGACCGCGGACTTGCGCCTTTTTTTGTGCTCGGTGCTGCCACGTCATATCCAGCAGCATATCGGGCCGGAGCCAACCTCAGGGCCTTCACGACTCAATGACTGCCATAGCTACCAGGGAGGGCTGTGCTGGCATTTATTCACACAGTGAGAGCCAAACTTATGTCCCTATCAGTCAATGCAACACCATCCTCATCGCTGCCGCAGGTACCCGGCGATCCGCGGCCAACAACTGAAACGCAATCCCCACAAGCGGCTCAACCGCTCACCGCAAACATCGCCCGGCCTGCCGAGACAGCATTGCTCAAGGCTTACCTTGAAGCCGCCCAACGCAAGGTCCTGCATAACAATGCCGGGCTTATAGCAGTCCCGCCCCAGAGCAACCTGGGCCAATGGCTTGGAGTATATCGCGAGCATTTGGAACACCCTGTTGTGCAGGGCTGGCTGCGCGAACAGCAGATCGAGCCGAACACCCTCCTCTCAATCGACCCGTCTACAGGCACCTTGTCCGCCGAGGTAAGAGGCGAAACGAAAACCTTCCACCTCACGGACACATCAGGTTGGGGACAGATTTCGGGGCCTCTGCTGGCAGCCGCCAGGATCATCGCTCCAGGCAATCATGGTGATTTGCGTGTGCGGCTGCGTGAAGACTCCATTCAAGTCGGCGCAAAGGTCGTGGCAAACTTTGAAGGTGTGGAACTTCCAAAAACACTGTCCCAGGCTCGGGAACAGATCAGGCACTTGGAGCATAAAAACACTTTCGATCCGATTCCCGCCGATGATCACCTGCGTCCTGCCAGCAGCCGCTCGGCAGAGGCGCTGCAGGTACATAAACAGAATGCGACCCGCTATTACAGCAGCGCCCCACAGGCGTTAGCCTACAAGCGCTTGGCGGTAGATGTTGCCAAAAACCTCCCCAATACGCGGGCAGAGGCCAAAAAATGGGCGGACGCGCTGCTGCTCAAACTCACAGGCAAGCCAATCGACTCAGATACCGTCTACTTGAATCGCTTCAAGGGCGGCGAAAGCGCGGATACAGTGACCGGCTGGGAGCACAAGTTCCAGGAGCCCTGGTCTTCGCTACGCCTGCCCGATGCCTTGCTGAAGAATTTCTCCGAGCACGATTGGGTACCCGGAAACCTGGATCTCGAGGCGGGTCTGTATACCCAACCTACGGGACAAAGCGAAAAAGGCGGCTACGGCAAGCACAATCAAATCGACCTTAAGCCGTCGCAAGTAATGCACGAAAGCTGGAAGACCGATTTCCAGGCCCAGATGACCCAGAAAATCGACAACTTCTGGAACACGCGTGCCGATGGCTACCAGACCGCGATCAAAGGTGAGTTCGTCTTCCAGGCCCGCGAACAATTGAAGACGGCCGAAGCCCGATCACCCGCTGAGCGAGCCTTGCAAGCACCCGAGCATCGATTCACTCGGGGCGACTACCGCTTGGTGATGGCGGCTGCCAGCAACCTCCCGCTCGACGAGAACGCTGCGTTGAGCATGGAGCAGCTCAATGCACAAGCGCCGGTAAACGGCGACACTCAAGTGCATGCCCTTAGCATCCACGGTTTTAAGTCCAGCGACATTGTGCGGTTCAGCGCTGACGATGGAGGTCGCCAGGTACTTTATATACCGGGAGCAAAGCCGACATTCCTGCGCTTCGACTCCCTGAAAAAACTCAATCAGTGGGTGATTGAGCAAAGCCAGGATCCGAAAAAAAGCCAGGCGCTGCTGGCGCATTTTTCATTGGTTGATCGCCAGGACCATAAGCCCGGCATTCTGCCGCAACTGGGAATCGGCTTTATACCTGGCTTGAACTTCACGGGAATAGGCGACACGCAAGATGGTCTCGACGCCCTGTTCAAAAAAATGGCTGCCGGTGATCTGAAAACCCCGGTGCTCAATGACAGCCACGCCAAAATCGAGGGAGACGTATTTTCCACATTGACGACCGCCGCTAAACAACGCATGACCAGCGATACCGATGTGGTCATCAAATCCAACAGCGAAGTGACCCGCGATACCTGGCTGAACGACATAACCGTGGCCGCGGGATTATTGGCCAAGCTTGCGCCCATCGCAGCACCGGTTGCGGGTGCGGCGGCGCTTGCAGGGTTGACCGAGCTGGGTTTGGGCGCGGAAAAAGCAGCATCCGGCGACACCGAGGCCGAGCGCAGCGATGGAGTGTCCAAGGCATTCGATGGTTTGCTGAATACGCTGTTCTCAGCCGGGGCAAGCGCAGTCCCGGAGGATCCTTTTGCGCTACCGCCTGAGAAAGAACTGCCGGATGTAGAGCCCCGTGTTCAACCCGAAATCAATGCCATCGAGGAACCCACACCCGGGCCATCCAGTGGCATACGCGTTGTCAACGAGCCTGGGGCTGCCCTGCCAAAATCAAAGCCACTGCTCCCAATGGCACCCCATGCAGTACCTGACGGTGATGAATTGATAATGAATGCTCCCCGCGATGCACTGGGCGTCTATCGAATAACCGACAGTGAGGGAATACAGCGCCAATTTGTGCGGTTTACCGATGAGACCGGTACGAGCAAGGTATTCGAGATATCCGGTCGCTACAGGACCGGCGACAGGTTCGCCACCATCATTAATCCCGATAAACAATCAGCAGTGATGGTCATCACGCCAGGGCGTGACGGAGAGTGGGCTCGCGCACCGGGCGATGGCGGGATCAAGTGGCCGTGGCAACGTCCGATTTCGCCGACGCCGAGTAACGACTTAAAGTCATCCTCCCGCTTTTCGGACAACTTTATTGAGTTAGACGGATCAAAAATGGAAGGCGCCGACACACTTGACAAATACCTCAACTTTGAGGAGCAGACGCAGTATAGATTTGGCGTCAGCGTTTATGAGGAAAACGGTACGGTCAAAAGTCGCCCTGTCCTTTCATGGGAAGTAGACAATGGAAACTTCACGGTCTCCGCCTCGGAAGCGGCATCCCCTTCAACGTTCGGCACCAGCGACTACTCTGGCCAATTCATCAAAGACATCAACAGAAACCCTTACACAATAAGGCGACCGGGTTTGCAGGACGTTGAAATCGACATACCCCAGCAGATAAAAGAACTTAATGTTCCGGGCAATAATGCAGAGCAGTCAGTCGTCGATGGTCTTATCCATGACGGAATCGAAACCTTTGAAAATGCGATCCCCGACCCCGACATGCGGGCGGCGATTTCAGAGGTAGCGCATCAAGGCTCTGCCGCTCCGGCGTGGCTTGAATTGCAGCCCCCCCGGGTAAAAGACGACTACCTGAGCAGCGCTGGCGACCGACACTTTTTCATCGACTATTCGCCTTTGGAAAATGAGACCAAAGTCACGGTGACCTCGCAATGGAAACTCGTTTATGCAGGCGGAGATGAGCCCATCGCCGCTTCAGACTTGAGCATCACAGCCAGTCGGACGTTCACCCTTCGTGTGAGTAATGCGGTGGATGAATTGCCCGTTACAATCGACAAATCTGCGCCTACCCGCATAGAAGTCTCCCCTACCTAACCCGCTTGAACGGCGGTAACCTCGGTGACCGCCGTTTTCGTTTGCACAGCTTTTATATGCCTGCCATTTCAGGGGACTCCATGGAAAGAATCGCCGTCAAGCCACTGCTCCTCGCCGCCAGTCTCCTGGCCTTTATGCCGATGGCCCAGGCCGCCACGACCCTGGTCTACTGTTCCGAAGCCAGCCCCGCCGGCTTCGATCCCAGCCAGTACACCAGCGGCACCGACTTCGATGCGTCCGCCGAAACCGTGTTCAACCGTCTGACCCAGTTCAAGCGTGGAGGCACCGAAGTCGAACCCGGCCTGGCAACCAGTTGGGACATATCCAAAGACGGTCTGACCTACACCTTCCACCTGCGCGAGGGCGTCAAGTTCCACACCACCGATTTCTTCACCCCGACCCGCGACTTCAACGCTAATGATGTGCTGTTCACCTTCAACCGGCTGCTGGACGCCGACAGCCCGTTCCGCAAGGCCTACCCGTCCGAGTCGCCCTACTTCACCGACATGGGCTTGAACACCACGATCAAGAGCATCGACAAGCTCGACGAGCACACCGTGCGTTTCAAACTGAATAATGTCGATGCTGCGTTTGTACAGAACCTGGCCATGAGTTTCGCCTCGGTGCAATCGGCTGAATATGCCGCGCAGCTCCTGAAAGAAGGCAAGCCCGAGCAGATCAATCAAAAACCGGTCGGCACCGGGCCATTTGTGTTCAAGCGTTACCAGAAAGACGCGCAGATTCGCTATGCGGCCAATAAACAGTATTGGAAACCCGAGGACGTAAAGCTCGACAACCTGGTGTTCGCCATCACCCCGGACGCCGCCGCGCGCCTGCAGAAACTCAAGGCCGGAGAATGCCAGGTCAGCGGTTACCCGCGCCCCGCCGATATCGAAGTGATGAAGCAAGATCCCAACCTGCGCGTCCTGCAGCAAGCCGGTTTCAACCTGGGCTTCCTGGCCTACAACGTGACCCACCCGCCGCTGGACCAGCTCAAGGTGCGCCAGGCGCTGGACATGGCCATCGACAAGCCCGCGATTATCAAGGCTGTGTACCAGAGCGCCGGACAATTGGCGCAGAACGCGTTGCCACCGGCGCAGTGGTCTTATGACCCGAAAATCCAAGACGCGCCCCACGATCCGATCAAGGCGCGGTTGCTACTAAAAGAAGCAGGGGTTGCACCAGGTACCACCATCAATTTGTGGGCGATGACCGTGCAGCGCGCCTCCAACCCGAATGCGCGAATGTCTGCGCAAATGATCCAACAGGATTGGGCCAACGTCGGCATCACGGCCAACATCGTCAGCTATGAGTGGGGCGAATACATAAAGCGCGCCAAGAATGGCGAGCACGATGCGATGATTTATGGCTGGACTGGCGACAATGGCGACCCGGATAACTGGCTCGGCGTGCTCTACAGTTGTGCCGCAGTCAAGGGCAGCAACTACGCCAAATGGTGTAACCCGGCCTACGACACACTGGTGCAGCAAGCCAAGGTCAGCAACGACCGTGAGAAACGCATCAAGTGGTATCAACAGGCACAACAAATCCTTAAGGAACAAGTACCTATAACGCCTATTGCGAACTCGACGGTTTTCCAGCCTTTGCGCAAAGAAGTACGCGACTTCAAGATCAGCCCCTTCGGGCTCACCCCGTTCTATGGTGTGGGTCTAGATAAGTAACAACAGCGCCCCAACCGAGTGCGCTAGACGCCTCGGCTGGGCTTTTTTGGTGCGCTCACTGCACCGAAAAAAACCTCCAAACAGGCCTATTTGTGTCGAAACTTTCATAATTGCGACATTCCTGTACGTTCGTACCACAGTTTGCCGCTCCTGGCCGCTCTGCATCTTGCATTGGGTATGGCGCCTGCATAAGTATCCGCAGGCCGACTCACGAGGTCGCCCTCACCACCAAAAATGACAACAAATCATGAGGCCAACATGCTTAAACACGCAGTCCTTCCGTTATTAGTGAGCGCGGGCCTTATGGCCGCCGCCCCTGCAGCCCTTGCGGCAACTAACCTGGTGTTCTGCTCCGAAGGGAGCCCGGCCGGTTTCGATCCAGGCCAGTACACCACCGGAACAGACTTCGATGCCTCGGCCGAAACCATGTTCAACCGTCTGAGCCAGTTCGAACGTGGCGGCACCGCCGTGGTTCCTGGCCTGGCCACCAGTTGGGACGTGTCCCCGGATGGCCTGACATATACCTTCCACCTGCGCGAAGGCGTCAAGTTCCACACCACCTCGTACTTCAAGCCGACTCGTGAATTCTCGGCAGACGACGTGCTGTTCACCTTCAACCGCATGATCAATAAAGACGACCCCTTCCGTAAGGCCTACCCTACCGAGTTCCCGTACTTCACGGACATGGGGATGGACACCAATATCAAGAACATCGAGAAAGTCGATGACCACACCGTCAAGTTCACCCTTGGCACCGTGGATGCGGCTTTCATCCAGAACCTGGCCATGAGCTTCGCGTCGATCCAGTCCGCTGAATATGCCGCGCAGTTGCTCAAGGAAGGCAAGCCCGCCGACATCAACCAGAAGCCGGTCGGCACTGGCCCGTTCGTGTTCAAGAGCTACCAGAAAGATTCGAACATTCGCTACACCGGCAACAAGGACTACTGGAAACCTGAAGATGTGAAGATCGACAACCTGATCTTCGCTATCACCACTGACCCGTCGGTGCGCATCCAGAAGCTCAAGAAAAACGAATGCCAGATCACCCTGTTCCCGCGTCCAGCCGACCTCAAGGCCCTGGGTGAAGACAAAAGCCTGAAACTGCCGCACCAGGCGGGTTTCAACCTGGGCTACGTTGCCTACAACGTCATGGACAAGATCAAGGGCAGCGATCAGCCAAATCCGCTGGCTGACCTGCGCGTACGCCAGGCGCTGGACATGGCGGTGAACAAGCAGCAGATCATTGACTCGGTGTACCAGGGCGCCGGTCAACTGGCCGTCAACGCCATGCCGCCGACCCAATGGTCCTACGACACCAGCATCAAGGACGCCAAGTACGACCCTGAAAAAGCCAAGGCGCTGCTCAAGGAAGCCGGCGTCAAGGAAGGCACCGAAATCGTCCTGTGGGCCATGCCGGTTCAGCGTCCGTACAACCCGAACGCCAAGCTGATGGCTGAGATGCTGCAGAACGACTGGTCCAAGATCGGCCTGAAGGTCAAGATCACCAGCTACGAGTGGGGCGAGTACATCAAGCGCTCCAAAGGCGGCGAGAACCAGGCCATGATCATTGGCTGGAGCGGCGACAATGGTGACCCGGACAACTGGCTGAACGTACTGTTCGGCTGCGACTCGCTGTCGGGTAACAACTTCTCCAAGTGGTGCGACAAAAAATTCGATGGCATCGTAAAAGAAGCCAAGGCCACATCGGATGTCGCCAAACGCACCGAGCTGTACAAGCAGGCGCAACATATCCTCAAAGATGCAGTCCCGATGACACCTATCGCGCACTCGACGGTGTATCAACCCATGCGTAATACCGTCCAAGACTTCAAGATCAGCCCGTTTGGCTTGAACTCCTTCTACGGCGTTAGCGTCAGCGGCAAGTAAGGATCAATAACGGCGACGTTTCATAACGTCGCCGTTATTCCATCTGCCCAGGCCATAGGGAAACAGACCACGATTGAAAGCGTTGTGTCCTACAGCAACGAACTGCGACCCGTGTCTCCGTTACCTACAAGGCCAGTCAGAATTGACGCATTTACTGCAATGTCCGCGCCCCATAACGTCGTAGGACAGCAGAGGCATCATTCTGAGAAAAGGCACTTGCTGTGTGTGGGACCAGTGATGTCTCCCTGGCCGTACGCCAGAGAGGTGGTTCGCTGTTGATAACTACAAACAAGGATCGGGATTGTCATGCGCCATACCACCGTTCTATCCGCGATGTTTGCCACCAGCCTGTTGGCCGTGGCCACCATGGGACAAGCCGCCGAAAAGAAGAGCCTGGTGTTCTGCTCCGAAGGCAGCCCGGCAGGTTTCGATACTGCGCAATACACCACCGCCACCGACAACGATGCCGCAGAGCCGTTGTACAACCGCCTGGTCGAGTTCGAAAAAGGCGCCACCGACGTGGTGCCAGGGCTGGCAACCAAGTGGGATATCTCTGAAGACGGGCTGACCTATACGTTTCATCTGCGTGAAGGGGTGAAGTTCCACAGCAACAAGGAATTCAAGCCGACGCGGGACTTCAACGCCGACGACGTGCTGTTTACCTTCAACCGCATGCTTGACCCCGACCACCCGTTCCGCAAGGCCTACCCTACCGAGTTTCCGTACTTCAACGGGATGAGCCTGAACAAGAATATCGCCAAGGTCGAGAAAACCGGCCCCTACACTGTGGTGATGACCTTGAACACGGTCGACGCCGCGTTCGTGCAGAACATCGCCATGAGCTTTGCCGCAATCCTCTCGGCCGAATACGCCGAACAATTGCTCAAGCAAGGCCGGCCCAGCGACATCAACCAGAAGCCGATCGGCACTGGTCCTTTCGTGTTCCAGCGCTACCAGAAAGACTCGCAGATCCGTTATGTGGGCAACAAACAGTACTGGGACCCGAGTCGAGTCAAGCTGGACCAACTGATCTTCGCCATCAACACCGATGCCTCGGTGCGGGTGCAGAAGCTCAAGGCCGGGGAATGCCAGGTCACCCTGCATCCCCGCCCCGCCGATGTCGAAGCCCTCAAGACTGACGCGAAGCTGCAACTGCTGACCAAGCCCGGTTTCAACCTCGGCTATATCTCCTACAACGTGCGCCATAAGCCCTTCGACCAACTTGAGGTCCGCCAGGCGCTGGACATGGCGGTGAACAAGCAGAGCATCCTCAACGCCGTGTACCAGGGCGCCGGGCAACTGGCGGTCAACGCCATGCCGCCGACGCAATGGTCCTACGACGACAGCATCAAGGACGCCGCCTACAACCCGGAAAAAGCCAAGGAATTGCTCAAGGCCGCCGGCGTCAAGGAAGGCACCGAGATCACCCTGTGGGCCATGCCGGTGCAGCGCCCCTACAACCCCAACGCCAAGCTGATGGCCGAGATGCTGCAGAACGACTGGGCCAAGATTGGCCTCAAGGTCAAGATCGTCAGCTATGAGTGGGGCGAATACATCAAGCGCACCAAGAACGGTGAGCACGATGTCAGCCTGATCGGCTGGACCGGCGACAACGGTGACCCGGACAACTGGCTCGGCACCCTCTACAGCTGCGACGCCATCGGCGGGAACAACTACTCCATGTGGTGTGACCCGGCGTACGACAAGCTGATCAAGCAAGCCAAGGTCGTGACCGACCGCGAACAAAGGACTGTTCTGTACAAACAGGCGCAGCAACTGCTCAAGCAGCAGGTGCCGATCACGCCCATCGCCCACTCGACGGTCAACCAGCCGTTAAGCGCCAAAGTCGAAGGTTTCAAGGTGAGCCCCTTCGGCCGCAACGTGTTCTCGGGCGTCAGCATTACCCCATAAGAAAATAACCGGATTGCGGAGAGTGCTGCTGACTCTCCGGTAAACGTGCAGCCTTTTGTTGGGATTTTTCCTACGCCAAACGTTTGCAATAGCTTGAACGAGTTACACACCCAATAGCCGGTTCACCTAAAAAGACCGGCATTAAAAAAGAGAACCAAAGGAGCTTCACCCATGAAACTGAGCAGCAAAGCGCTTCTGGCCCTGGCCATCAGCAGCATCACGGCAACCGCCTACGCTGAAACGCAAAGCCAGGACTTCGTTCCTACCACGTTGGCCGCCACCAGCGCCCAAGGCGAGGCCAAGGGCTTCATTGAAGATTTCAGCCTGGGCGGCACCACACGTAACTGGTACTCCCATGAAAGCAAATACCGTGGGGGCACCTTCGCCTACCAGAAGCACGGCCAGACCCTTACTGATCGCAACCGTACCAACTGGGTGCAGGGCACCATCCTCAACGCCAGCTCGGGTTTCACCCAGGGCACCGTTGGGGTGAAGACCGAAGTAGCGGTCTACAACGCCTTGGTACTGGACCGTAGCAAGCGTGACATCAAGGGTGGCTCCAACCGTACCCTGGCGGACTCCAACGGCGACGCCGTCGACCAGTGGAGCAAACTGGGCCTGGCCAACGTGCAGTTCCGCGTGTCCAACACCACCTTGACCGCCGGTCGCCAGAACTTCAGCAGCGGCATCGTCGACACCATCGGCAACCGTGCCCTGCCTTCAAGCTTCCAGGGTGTGAGCTTCAACAGTGAAGAGTTCAGCAACCTGTCGTTCCAGGGCGGCGTGTTTGACCGCGTTTCGCCACGTAGCGAGCAGAGCCTGTCGAAATTCCGTACCGAATACGGCAATGGCGCAGAAACCGACAAAGTGTCCACCCTGGGCGTGAACTACCAGCCGCTGAAAAGCCTGAAGACCAGCTTCTTCGCCGCCAACGTGAAGGACTTCTGGAACCAGTACTACTTCGGCGCTACCCACGAATTGGGCGACGCTCAGCAACTGGGCCTGACCACCGGCTTCAACTACTACAAGACTGTCGATGAAGGCAAAAAAGAGATGGGGGAAATCGACAACGATACCTTCTCCCTGTCCCTGGGCCTGACTCACCAGGCACACAGCCTGACCTTCGGTTACCAGCAAGTGAACGGTAACGAGTACTTCGACTACCTGCACGAAACCAACGGCATCTACCTGGCCAACTCCCTGACTTCGGACTTCAACGGCCCGAACGAGAAATCCTTCCAGATCGCCTATGCCATCAACATGGCTGAATACGGCGTGCCAGGTCTGAAGTTCAATGCCTACTCGGCCCGCGGCTGGGGCATCGACGGTACCCACTACACCGGCAACAATGGCCGCGCCAAGTTCGCCTACGACGGCATCCAGTCCCAGGACGGCGAGAAGCACCAGGAATACGGTGTAGGCGCTTCCTACGCGGTGCAGAGTGGCCCGCTCAAGGCCACCGCGATTCGTGCCACCTACGTTGAACACCGTGGCAGCGAGTTCCAGTCCGATGGCAGCATCAAGGAATTCCGTCTGGTCACCACCATCCCATTCAACATCCTTTAATTAGCGCCAGGCAGACGGCGGGCTCAGGACGAGCCCGCCGTCTACGCTTTTCTGGCTCCATCGATTGCAGAGGGCTCTGAATGAAAATGCTCCCGCTACAAGCCGCCATGGCTGCCGCGCTGTTGAGCGTGGCAATCGGCGTTTCGGCCAAACCGCTGGTGGTGTGCACCGAAGCCAGCCCGGAAGGTTTCGACCCGGTCCTGTACACCACCGCCGTCACCGCCGATGCCGCCGCTGAAACCATGTTCAACCGTTTGGTGGACTTCAAGCCCGGCACCACAGAAGTGGTCCCTGCCCTGGCCAAAGATCTGCCGGAAATCAGCGCCGATGGCTTGACCTACACCTTCCACCTGCGTGACGACATCAAGTTCCACACCACCGACTATTTCAAACCCACGCGCAACTTGAACGCCGATGATGTGCTTTGGAGCTTCCAGCGCCAGCTGGACCCGAATCACCCGTGGCACAAGAAATCGAACGTGGGCTACCCGTATTTTGAAAGCATGGGCTTCAAGGAACTGCTCAAAAGCGTAGAGAAGATCGATGACCACACCGTCGTCTTTACCCTGACCCGTCCCGAAGCACCGTTCTTGGCCGACCTAGCCATGGCGTTTTCCTCGATTCACTCCGCCGAATACGCGGACCAGTTGCTCAAATCCGGCAAGACCGATGACCTGAACGCCAAACCGATCGGCACCGGGCCGTTTATCTTCACGCGCTATGCCAAGGACGCCCAGGTGCGTTTCAAGGCAAACCCGGACTATTTCCGTGGCAAGCCACCGGCCGACCCGCTGATCCTGGCGATCACCACCGACAACAACGTGCGCCTGCAGAAGCTCAAGGCCAACGAGTGCCAGATCGCGCTGTATCCCAAGCCCGATGACGTGCCGAGCGTCAAGGCCGACCCGAACCTGAAAGTCGATGAGCTGGCGGCCATGACCACCAGCTACACCGCCCTGAACACGACCCACAAGTACATGAGCGATGCACGGGTACGCCACGCGATCAACATTGCGTTCGACAAAGCCGGCTACACCGAAGCCCTTTACGGCAAAGGCAACGCGGTGGTGGGCACCGGCCCGTATCCACCGACCTTGCTGGGCTTCAATGACAAGCTCAAGAACCCACCTCGCGACCTGGACAAGGCCCGTGCCCTGCTCAAGGAAGCCGGCGTACCGGAGGGCACCGAGTTCACCCTGTTCACCCGTAACGGCGGCGGCCCGACCAACCCCAACCCAATGCTCGGCGCCCAGCGCATGCAGGCAGACCTGGCCCAGATCGGCCTGAAGGTCAACATCAAGGTCATGGAATGGGGCGAGATGCTCAAGCGCGCCAAGGCAGGCGAGCACGACATGGTTTCCGCCGGCTGGGCCGGGGATAACGGCGACCCGGATAACTTCCTCACCCCTAACCTGAGTTGCGATGCAGCGAAAAACGGCGAAAACTACGCCCGCTGGTGTAACAAAGAGTTTCAAGACTTGATCGACAAGGCCCGCGCCGACGCTGAACCCGCCGAGCGCGCTGCACTCTATGAACAAGCTTTGGCCGTTTTCGAGAAGGACCAACCCTGGATCCCCATGGCCTACCCGAAAATGTTTACCGCCATGCGCAAGAACGTCGAGGGTTATACCCAAAGCCCTTTGACCACCAATAACTTCGCCACCACCCAGGTGAAGTAATAAGAAAAACGCTCGGCACCGTCGACACTGACGGTGCCGGACCTGCCTAACCGGCTGATTGAGGTACACACCAAGATGTTTAGTTTTATTGCCCGCCGACTGGGGTTATTGATCCCCACGTTCTTCGGCATCACGTTGCTGACCTTTGCGTTGATTCGCATGATTCCAGGCGACCCCGTAGAAGTCATGATGGGCGAGCGACGGGTTGACCCCGAAATGCACGCGCAGGCAATGGAGCGCCTTGGCCTTAACAAGCCGCTGTATGCGCAATACCTGGACTATGTCGGCAAGCTCGCCCAGGGTGACCTTGGCGAATCACTGCGCACCCGCACCAGCGTGTGGACCGAATTCACCGCCCTCTTCCCCGCGACCTTGGAGCTGTCCATGGCCGCGCTGTTGTTCGCCGGTATCCTGGGCCTGTTGGCCGGGGTAATCGCGGCCTTGAAACGAGGATCCCTGTTCGACCATGGGGTGATGGGCATCTCCCTGGCGGGGTATTCGATGCCGATCTTCTGGTGGGGCCTGATCCTGATCATGTTCTTCTCGGTAAGCCTGGGCTGGACCCCGGTTTCCGGGCGTATCGACCTGCTCTACGACATCGAGCCGCGCACCGGCTTCATGCTGATCGACACCCTGCTGGCCGACGAGCCGGACGCGTTCTGGGACGCCCTGCACCACCTGATCCTGCCGGCCATCGTGCTGGGCACCATCCCGCTGGCGGTGATCGCACGGATGACCCGTTCGTCGATGCTCGAAGTTCTGCGTGAGGACTACATCCGTACCGCCAAGGCCAAGGGCCTCTCGCCGGCACGCGTGGTGTTTGTGCACGGCCTGCGCAACGCGCTGATTCCGGTACTCACCGTGGTCGGCCTGCAAGTCGGCACGCTGCTGGCCGGCGCCGTACTCACTGAAACCATCTTCTCGTGGCCCGGCATCGGCAAATGGCTGATCGAAGCCATTGGCGCGCGTGACTACCCGGTGGTGCAGAACGGCATTCTGCTGATCGCCTGCCTGGTGATCCTGGTGAACTTCGTAGTGGACATCCTCTACGGCTTCGCCAACCCACGCATCCGTCACCAGCGCTGAGATCATGACCATGACCACACCTACTCAAGTGTCAGCAGTCGATCAGAGCCTGCTGTACCCGTCCCCGTACAAAGAATTCTGGCAAGCCTTCTCCAAGAACAAAGGCGCGGTTGCCGGCCTGCTGTTCATGCTGCTGATCGTGTTCTGCGCGATCTTCGCCCCGTGGGTTGCACCGCATAACCCCAGCGAGCAATACCGCGACTTCCTGCTGACCCCGCCAGCGTGGCTGGAAGGTGGGCAGATGCAGTTCCTGCTGGGCACCGACGAACTGGGCCGTGACTTGCTCTCGCGCCTGATCCAGGGCTCGCGCCTGTCGTTGCTGATCGGTTTGTCGTCGGTGGTGATGTCGCTGATCCCGGGTATCCTGCTGGGTCTGTTCGCCGGGTTCTTCCCGCGCTTGCTCGGCCCGACCATCATGCGCCTGATGGACATCATGCTGGCCCTGCCGTCGCTGCTGCTGGCCGTGGCGATTGTCGCCATCCTCGGCCCTGGCCTGATCAACACCGTGATCGCCATCGCCATCGTGTCGTTGCCGTCTTATGTCCGTCTGACCCGCGCTGCGGTAATGGGCGAACTGAACCGCGACTACGTGACTGCCGCCCGCCTCGCCGGCGCCGGCCTGCCACGCCTGATGTTCATCACCGTGCTGCCTAACTGCATGGCGCCGCTGATCGTACAAGCAACCTTGAGCTTTTCCTCGGCGATTCTCGATGCCGCGGCCCTGGGCTTCCTCGGCCTTGGCGTACAACCGCCAACCCCGGAGTGGGGCACCATGCTGGCCTCGGCCCGGGACTACATCGAACGCGCCTGGTGGGTCGTGAGCCTGCCTGGCTTGACCATTTTGCTCAGCGTGCTGGCAATCAACTTGATGGGTGACGGCCTGCGCGATGCGCTGGACCCGAAACTCAAGAACGCCGCCTGAGGAGATTCCCATGTCACTGTTAGAAATCAAGAATCTCAACGTCCGCTTCGGCGACAAGACTGCCGTGCCGGTGGTCGATGGCCTCGACATCTCCGTCGACAAAGGCGAAGTACTGGCGATCGTTGGCGAGTCGGGTTCGGGTAAATCCGTGACCATGATGGCGCTGATGGGCCTGATCGAGCACCCCGGCATCGTCACCGCCGACGCCCTGAACTTCGACGGCAAGGACATGCTCAAGCTGAGCAACCGCCAGCGCCGCCAGATCGTCGGCAAAGACCTGGCGATGGTGTTCCAGGACCCGATGACCGCGCTGAACCCCAGCTACACCGTGGGTTTCCAGATTGAAGAAGTGCTGCGCCTGCACTTGAAAATGTCCGGCAAACAAGCACGCAAACGCGCGATCGAACTGCTGGAAAAGGTTGAAATCCCAGGCGCTGCCAGCCGGATGGATGCCTACCCGCACCAGCTGTCCGGCGGTATGAGCCAGCGTGTTGCGATCGCCATGGCGATTGCCGGTGAGCCGAAACTGCTGATCGCCGATGAGCCGACCACTGCGCTGGACGTGACCATCCAGGCGCAGATCATGGAGCTGCTGCTGGCCCTGCAGAAAGAGCAGAACATGGGCCTGGTGCTGATCACCCACGACCTCGCGGTGGTGGCCGAAACTGCCCAGCGCGTGTGCGTGATGTATGCCGGCCAGGCCGTGGAAGTCGGCCAGGTGCCGCAGTTGTTCGATATCCCGGCACACCCCTACAGCGAAGCGTTGCTCAAGGCGATTCCCGAGCACAGCCTCGGCGCCACACGCCTGGCCACGCTGCCAGGCATCGTGCCGGGCCGGTATGACCGCCCGCAGGGTTGCCTGCTGTCGCCGCGCTGCCCGTACGTGCAGGAAAACTGCCGCACCCAGCGCCCGAGCCTTGATCCGAAAACCAACAGCCTTGCGCGCTGCTTCTACCCCTTGAACCAGGAGGTGGCGTAATGGCCGTCGTTCTTACCGCCCGCGACCTCACCCGTCACTACGAAGTGTCCCGTGGCCTGTTCAAGGGCCACGCCACCGTGCGTGCCCTCAATGGTGTGTCCTTTGAGCTGGAAGCCGGCAAGACCCTCGCCGTGGTGGGCGAGTCGGGCTGTGGCAAATCCACCCTGGCCCGGGCCCTGACGCTGATTGAAGAGCCCTCGTCGGGCTCCTTGAAAATCGCCGGGCAAGAAGTGGCTGGCGCCGACAAGGCTCAACGCAAGCAATTGCGCAAAGACGTGCAGATGGTGTTCCAGAGCCCGTATGCCTCGCTGAACCCACGGCAGAAAGTCGGTGATCAACTCGGTGAGCCGTTGCTGATCAACACCAACCTGTCCGCTGCCGAGCGCCGCGAAAAAGTGCAGGCGATGATGAAGCAAGTGGGCCTGCGCCCCGAGCATTATCAGCGCTACCCGCACATGTTTTCCGGCGGCCAGCGCCAGCGTATCGCCCTGGCCCGGGCAATGATGCTGCAACCCAAAGTGCTGGTGGCGGATGAGCCGACCTCGGCGCTGGACGTGTCGATCCAGGCCCAGGTGCTCAACCTGTTCATGGACTTGCAGCAGGAGTTCAACACTGCCTATGTGTTCATCTCCCACAACCTGGCGGTGGTGCAGCACGTTGCCGACGATGTGATGGTGATGTACCTCGGCCGCCCGGTGGAAGTGGGTCCCAAGGAAGACATTTACGCACGCCCCCTGCACCCCTACACCCAGGCGCTGCTGTCGGCCACCCCGACGATTCATCCTGACCCGGACAAGCCGAAGATCAAGATCGTCGGCGAACTGCCCAACCCGCTGAACCCGCCGCCTGGCTGCGCGTTCCACAAGCGTTGCCCGTATGCGACCGAGCGCTGCAGCAGCGAGGAGCCGTTGTTGCGGCCGTTGGATAATCGGCAGGTGGCTTGCCACTACGCGGAGCAGTTTGTGGCCTGAAGCAACACAATTCTTCTCTGTAGGAGCGAGCTTGCTCGCGAAAGACGTCAACGATAACGCGGGTAGTCTGGTTTAACGCGGTGTCCATGGATTCTTCGCGAGCAAGCTCGCTCCTACAGAGGCTGCGGTTTCAATGAGTTCCATCGCCCTTCCCGCCAGATTGCGCATCAGTCTGGCCGGAGGGGCTTTTTTTTGCGCGCCTGTAACAAAAAATACCGTTTGAACCAATGCCAAGCACCTTGAAAACATTGAGCCAGGGCCTGACGAAAAGTGTATAGATTGTAAATGCAATTTACTTCTGTTTGAGAATCAATATCATTGCGGCGCATGGAGAGCGCTGGATGCGCGAAAAAATTCAGACGCCTCTCGTTCAATCGCCCCCCCTTAAAGGACTTTGTGGACATGTCGTCTCAATTCAGGCTCAGCCATCTATCGCTGGCGTTTATCGCTACCCTTTCGTCCCCCGCGCTGTTGGCGGAGAGTGTGGAAAAACAGCGCGACAAAGTGCCGATCGAAGCGACAGACCTGCCTGTAGACGGCACACCCCAGGCCTTGGTGCTGGAAGAGACGCGAGTGCTGGGCACTGCCGCCGAAGAACTCAAGCAAGCCCCTGGCGTATCGATCATCACCGCCGAGGACATCAAGAAGCGCCCGCCCACCAATGACCTGTCGGAGATCATCCGCCGCGAGCCAGGCGTCAACCTGACCGGCAACAGCTCCAGCGGCAGCCGTGGCAATAACCGCCAGATCGACCTGCGCGGCATGGGCCCGGAAAACACCCTGATCCTGATTGATGGCAAACCGTCGACCTCCCGCAACGCAGTACGTTATGGCTGGAGCGGTGACCGTGACACCCGTGGCGAGACCAACTGGGTGCCGGCCGAAGAAGTCGAACGCATTGAAATCCTGCGCGGCCCGGCCGCCGCCCGTTACGGCTCCGGAGCCATGGGTGGGGTGATCAACATTATCACCAAGCGCCCGACCGACCAGTTGCACGGTTCGCTAACCGCCTACACCGCCTTCCCCGAAAATGACGCCGAAGGCGCGAGCAAACGTACCAACTTCAATCTCAGCGGCCCGCTGACCGACAGTCTCGCATTCCGCGTCTATGGCGGGCTGAACAAGACCGACGCCGATGACGCCGACATCAACCGCGCAGCCCAAGCGACCCCGGATTCGCTGGTGGCCGGCCGCGAGGGCGTGCGCAATAAAGACGTCAATGGCCTGCTGAGTTGGCAATTCACCCCGGAACAAACCCTCGACCTGGAAGCCAGCTACAGCCGCCAGGGCAATATTTTCGCCGGCGATACTATGCTCAACGGCGGTGGTGCATTCGTGGAAAGCCTGGTGGGCAAGGAAACCAGTGTGATTCAACGCAGCAGCTTCTCTGCCACGCACCGCGGGGAATTTGACTGGGGCTCGACCCTGGCCTCGTTGACCCACGACCTGACCCGCAACGAACGCCTCAACGAAGGCCTGGCCGGTTCCGGCGAGGGTGCACCTTCGGCCAGCGCAGGCCGTTTTGAATCACGCCTGCGCAATACCCGGGCCACTGCAGAGGTCAATCTGCCGCTGAGCTTCGGCACCGAACAGGTGCTGACCCTGGGCAGCGAATACCTCTACGAATCGATGAACGATCCCGGCTCGTTGCGCCCGCAAAGCTATGACCCGGGCACCGGCGGCGTACCCGCCATACCTGGGGTCAGCCGCAACAGCACCAAGACCACCGCATCAAGCTACGCCTTGTTTGCCGAGGACAACATCGAACTGGGCAGCAAGACCATCATCACTCCAGGCTTGCGCTACGACGATCATGAAGAATACGGCGGCAACTGGAGCCCCAGCCTCAACGCCTCCCATCAGTTGACTGATGAGCTGAGCCTCAAGGGCGGTATTGCCCGGGCCTACAAGACCCCGAACCTGTATCAGTCCAACCCCAACTATTTGCTCTACAGCCGTGGCAACGGTTGCAACGCCAGCGAAGCCAACATGGGCGGGTGCTACCTGGTTGGCAATCGCGACCTCAGGCCGGAAATCAGCGTCAACAAGGAAATCGGCCTGGCGTTCGACAGGGGCAGCTGGCGCACCAGCGCGACGTACTTTCGTAATGACTATAAGAACAAGATCAATGCCAGCAACGAGGCGGCATTCCGCCTGGGCAATGGTCGTCGTGTACTGGAGTGGGAAAACAGCGGACCGGCGTTGGTCCAGGGGGTTGAAGGCAACCTGTTCGTGAGCCTGCGCGACGACTTGGACTGGAACACCAACCTGACCTACATGATCGACTCCAAGGACAAGGACACCGGCGAGCCCTTGAGCATCATCCCCAAGTACACCGTCAACACCACGCTGGACTGGCAAGCCACTGACAAGCTGTCTTTCCAGGTCAGCGGCACCTACTATGGCAAGCAGGAAGCGCCGACGCTCAACTCACGCAGCGCCAACAACTATGACCGCAGCGCCCAGCAGGATGTCGACCCGTACGGGTTGATGGGCCTGAGCAGTGGCTATGAGTTCAGCAAAAACCTCAGCGTACGCGTCGGTATCAACAACCTGCTGGACAAGCGCCTGTCGCGCAAAGGCAACGCCGAGGATGCCGGTGCCCAGACCTACAACGAGCCAGGCCGGGCTTACTTTGCGTCGGTGACCACGTCGTTCTGATCCAGGGTTTGCGTCAATTTACAGCCTTATAGAGATCAGAATATGGGAGGGGGCCCGCGAAGACGTCGGCCCAGCAAACATTGATGTTGGCTGACCCACCGCTATCGGGGGCAAGCCCCCCTCCCACATTTGATTGCATTTCAAGTCAATAAAAAGGGCGAAGCCATTACAGCTTCGCCCTTCTCTCAACCGCCCAGACCTTAGTGGTGCTCGCGGGTCGCGCGGAATTTCACATCCGGCCAACGCTCTTCCATCAGCGCCAGGTTCACCCGCGTCGGGGCCAGGTAGGTCAGGTGACCACCGCCGTCGATCGCCAGGTTTTCCACGGCCTTGTTGGAGAACTCTTCCAACTTCTTCTTATCGCTGCACTCGATCCAGCGCGCGGAGTACACGGTGATTGGCTCGTAGGAGCATTCGACCTTGTATTCCTCTTTCAAGCGGCTGGCGACCACGTCGAACTGCAGCACACCGACGGCGCCGAGAATGATGTCGTTGCTGCGCTCGGGGAAGAACACCTGGGTGGCGCCTTCTTCGGCCAATTGCTGCAGGCCTTGACGCAGTTGCTTGGATTTCAGCGGGTCGCGCAGGCGTACGCGGCGGAACAGTTCCGGAGCGAAGTGCGGGATACCGGTGAAGCCCAGCGCTTCGCCTTCGGTGAAGGTGTCGCCGATCTGGATGGTGCCGTGGTTGTGCAGGCCGATGATGTCGCCGGCGTAGGCTTCTTCGAGCTGTTCACGCTCGGAGGAGAAGAACGTCAGCGCGTCGCCGATGCGCACGTCCTTGCCGGTGCGTACTTGACGCATCTTCATACCTTTTTCGTAGCGGCCGGAGCAGATACGCATGAAGGCGATACGGTCGCGGTGCTTGGGGTCCATGTTCGCCTGGATCTTGAACACGAAGCCGGTGAATTTCTCTTCGACCGGTTCCACGGTGCGCTCGTTGGCGACCCGGGCCAGGGGTTTCGGCGCCCAGTTCACAACAGCGTCAAGCACATGGTCGACGCCGAAGTTGCCCAAGGCCGTTCCGAAGAACACCGGGGTCAGTTGGCCGTCGAGGAACTCCTGCTGATTGAACTCATGGCAGGCGCCCTGCACCAGCTCCAACTGGTCGACGAAACGGTCGTACTCGTCACCCAGGTGAGCACGGGCTTCGTCCGAATCGAGCTTTTCGATGATTTTGGTTTCGGTGCGTTCATGACCGTGGCCGGCGGTGTAGACAATGATGTAGTCGTCGGCCAGGTGGTACACGCCCTTGAAGTCGCGGTAGCAACCAATTGGCCAGGTGATCGGCGCGGCCTTGATCTTGAGGACGGCTTCGATCTCATCGAGCAACTCGATCGGGTCGCGGATATCGCGGTCGAGTTTGTTGATAAAGCTGACGATGGGTGTGTCACGCAGCCGGCAAACGTCCATCAGCGCGATGGTCCGTGGCTCAACGCCTTTACCGCCGTCGAGGACCATCAGCGCCGAGTCAACAGCAGTGAGGGTGCGGTAGGTATCTTCGGAGAAGTCTTCGTGACCCGGGGTGTCGAGCAGGTTGACCATGTGATCGCGATACGGGAACTGCATGACCGACGTGGTAATGGAAATACCCCGTTGCTTTTCCATTTCCATCCAGTCGGAGGTCGCATGGCGGTCGGATTTGCGGGATTTGACCGTGCCGGCCACTGCGATTGCCTTGCCCATCAGCAACAGCTTCTCGGTGATGGTGGTTTTACCGGCATCGGGGTGGGAAATAATGGCGAAAGTGCGGCGTTTCGCGACTTCGGCGGCCTGGTGGGTCATGGGAAATCGCCTGGCAGGTGAGTCAAAAAAGGGCGGCGAGTATAGCGCAAACCCGAGGGTACAGACCACCGTTGAGCCTATTGGGGGTGGCTAAATGCGCCCAATTGTGGAACCTTTTAAAAGGTAGAGACGTCCACTCCCCTGCTACCGCACTCGGAACAGGGGCTGAAAAATCAGCAAGTTAGCCTGACGAGGCTGCGCTTATGGCTCGAACTCATGCCGCTTTTGACGGCGTTGGCGAGCTGCATTTCGCGATCACATTTCGCTGACAGCCAGCAATGGCATGCCACGCGGAAATGTGTTCGTCGACAGAAGAAAAAAAGGAGTCCGCCTGTGGCTATTCGCTATGGCAAAGGGCTTATAGGAGCAGCGGTTGTCGTCGCGCTCCTGGCCCTGCTGGTCCACTGGATCGGCATCAACACGATCGAACTGTACCGCGACGATTTGTTGTTTTACCTGCAAGCTCATCTGATTCTCGTCCTAGTCTCCATGCTGGCAGCCCTGATTCTGGGCATCCCCGCCGGTATCCTGCTCAGTCGACCGAACATGGTCGGACGTGCAGAACGCTTCATGCAAATCTTCAACATCGGCAACACCGTCCCTCCCCTGGCCGTACTGGCCATCGCCCTCGGCGTCCTCGGCATCGGCAGCGGCCCGGCCATCTTCGCGTTGTTCCTCGCCTCCTTGCTGCCCATCGTGCGCAACACCTACGAAGGCCTGAAGAATGTTCAGGGTTCCCTGAAGGAAGCCGCCACCGGCATCGGCATGACCCCGCGCCAGGTGCTGTTTCGCGTGGAACTGCCCAACGCCGTGCCGATCATCATCGGCGGTGTACGTGTGGCCCTGGCGATCAACGTCGGCACCGCACCGCTGGCGTTCCTGATTGGCGCCAATAGCCTGGGCAGCCTGATCTTCCCCGGCATTGCCCTGAACAACCAGCCGCAACTGCTGCTCGGCGCTGCATGCACCGCGCTGCTCGCATTGCTGCTTGATGGCCTGGTGACCATGGCCAGCCGTCTCTGGCTGGAACGCGGGTTACGTCCGTCTTAAGGCTTGGCAAAGGAATTCACATGAAAAAACTAAGCTTGATATTAGGCTGCGTCCTGCTGTTCGCAGGTATCGCGCAAGCCGCAGAAAAACCGGTAATCCGCATCGGCGCACGGGTCTTCACCGAGCAGACCCTGCTGGCCGAAATCACTTCCCAGTACCTGCGCACCAAGGGCTATGACACCCGGGTAACTGGCGGCCTGGGCAGCAACCTGGCGCGCAGTGCCCAGGAAAGCGGGCAACTGGACCTGCTCTGGGAGTACACCGGTGTCTCTCTGGTGGCCTACAACCACGTGGACGAGAAACTCGACAGCGAACAGTCCTACGCCAGGGTGAAAGAACTCGACGCGAAAAAAGGCTTGGTCTGGCTCGCGCCGTCAAAATTCAGCAACACCTACGCGCTGGCACTGCCGGAAAACGTGGCCAAGGAATTTCCGCAGATCAACAGCATCAGCGACCTGACCAAGGCACTGGCCGAGGACACCAAGGAAAACCGCCTGGTGGCCCTCGACACCGAGTTCGCCAATCGTTCCGACGGCATGGGCGGCATGGTCAAGTTGTATGACATGAACCTCACGCGCAAAAACACTCGGCAGATGGACGCTGGCCTGGTCTACACCGCCCTGCGTAATGGCCAGGTGTTTGCCGGTTTGGTCTACACCACCGATGGCCGCCTGAACGCGTTCAAATTGAAGCTGCTGGCCGACGACAAACATTACTTCCCGGACTACACCGCAGCTCCGGTGATCCGTCAGCAATATCTCGACCAGCATCCGCAATTGGCCGCAGAGCTCAAGCCCTTGGCCGAGCTGTTCGACGACGCAACCATGCGCGAGCTGAATGCGCGGGTCGACGTCGCCCATGAAAGCCCGTCCGCTGTCGCCGCCGATTTCCTGCGCCAACATCCGATCAACTAAGAAGGAGAAGACATGGAATTCCTGAACGCCTTTTCCCATCTTGATTGGGCCCAAGTCCTGCATCTGACCTGGCAGCACATCACCCTGGTCGGCATCGCAGTGATCCTGGCGATTGTCGTCGGCGTGCCCCTGGGCGTGCTGATGACCCGCTTCCCGACCCTGGCCGGCCCTTTGCAAGCCAGCGCCACGGTACTGCTGACCGTGCCTTCAATCGCCCTGTTCGGCCTGCTGCTGCCCTTCTACTCCAAGTTCGGCCAGGGCCTGGGGCCGATGCCGGCGATTACCGCAGTGTTCCTCTACTCCCTGCTGCCGATCATGCGTAACACCTACCTCGCACTGACCGGGGTGGAACCGGGTATTCGCGAAGCCGCACGCGGCATCGGCATGACCTTCGGCCAGCGCCTGCGCATGGTCGAGCTGCCCATCGCCGTGCCGGTGATCCTCGCCGGGGTGCGCACCGCCGTGGTGATGAACATCGGCGTGATGACCATCGCCGCCACCATCGGTGCCGGTGGCCTGGGTGTACTTATTCTGGCTTCCATCAGCCGCAGCGATATGTCGATGCTGATTGTCGGCGCCGTGCTGGTCAGTCTCCTGGCCATCTTCGCCGACCTGCTCCTGCAATGGCTGCAACGCTCGCTGACTCCAAAAGGATTACTCAAATGATCGAACTTCAAAACCTGTCCAAGACTTTTCAAAGCAACGGCAAGACCATTACCGCCGTCAACGATGTAAGCCTGACCGTCAACGAAGGCGAGATTTGCGTATTCCTGGGGCCCTCGGGCTGCGGCAAGAGCACCACGTTGAAAATGATCAACCGCCTGATCAAGCCCAGCTCGGGCAAGATCCTGATCAATGGCGAAGACACCACCGACCTGGACGAAGTGACCCTGCGCCGCAACATCGGCTATGTGATCCAGCAGATCGGCCTGTTCCCCAACATGACCATCGAAGAGAACATTGTGGTGGTGCCCAAGCTGCTCGGCTGGGACAAGCAGAAATGCCACGACCGCGCCCGCGAATTGATGAGCATGATCAAGCTGGAGCCCAAGCAGTACCTGCATCGCTACCCGCGTGAGCTGTCCGGCGGCCAGCAGCAGCGCATCGGTGTGATCCGTGCCCTGGCGGCCGATGCGCCGCTGTTGCTGATGGATGAACCGTTCGGCGCGGTCGACCCGATAAACCGCGAAATGATCCAGAACGAGTTCTTCGAGATGCAGCGCGCGCTGAACAAGACCGTGATCATGGTCAGCCACGACATCGACGAAGCAATCAAGCTGGGTGACAAGATCGCCATCTTCCGCGCCGGCAAGCTGTTGCAGATCGACCACCCGGATACGCTGCTGGCGCACCCGGCCGACGAGTTCGTCAGCAACTTCGTGGGCCAGGACAGCACCCTCAAGCGCCTGTTGTTGGTGAAGGCCGAAGACGCAGCAGACAACGCCCCGTCGGTCAGCCCGGAAACCCCGGTGGCCGATGCCCTGGAGCTGATGGACGAGCATGACCGTCGCTACGTGGTGGTCACCTGTGCCGAGAACAAGGCGCTGGGTTATGTACGCCGTCGCGACTTGCACCGTCAGACCGGCACGTGCGGCCAGTACCTGCGCGAGTTCAACGCCACCGCCGTGTACGACGAGCATTTGCGCATCCTGCTGTCGCGCATGTATGAGTTCAACCGCTCGTGGTTGCCGGTGATGGATGCAGAGCGGGTGTTCCTGGGTGAAGTGACCCAGGAGTCGATTGCCGAGTACTTGAGCTCTGGCAAGTCCCGTGGGGGCAAGACCAGTATTGTCTCGCCTGCCGAGACTGCATTGGCATGAACTGACACAACAGGGATAAAAATGTGGGAGGGGGCTTGCTCCCGATAGCGGTGGATCAGTGACTGAGTAAGTGACTGACACACCGCTATCGGGAGCAAGCCCCCTCCCACATTTGCCCCTCGGTGAGTCAGGGAAATGTCCTCAATTCCCATTCAGCGGGGAACATCAATCCGTCACACCGGTCGGTTACATAAGTAGCTGCACGCGGCCGTACGACGAACGCGTGCAAAAACGCGACATTTTTAGTTGATCCCACGCCCGTCAAGCCCTAAAGTTCGCGCCGAACGTCCATGCTGGAAACGATCCATCCGGCTCAAGTACTGACGACGAGACAGCAAGGCCAAGGGAAGCTTATCCCATGGCCTTTTTGCTTTCGGCGACATGCCTTGGGAAGTAGGCGAACCAAAGTGGGGATACGGAGGACGTTCATTTGCACCCATTGATTACTACTGTTTGCCCTTAGGAGTCCCCAGCATGTCGATCAACGTCGAAGATTATTTCGCGCGCGCCACCTTTGACAAAATGAAGGCGTTCGCCGACAAGCAAGAAACCCCGTTCGTGGTGATCGACACCGCGATGATCAGCCAGGCCTACGATGACCTGCGCGCCGGTTTCGAATTCGCCAAGGTGTATTACGCGGTCAAGGCCAACCCGGCCGTCGAGATCATCGACCTGTTGAAAGACAAGGGTTCGAGCTTCGACATCGCCTCGATCTACGAGCTGGACAAGGTCATGGACCGCGGCGTCAGCGCCGACCGTATCAGCTACGGCAACACCATCAAGAAATCCAAGGACATCCGTTACTTCTATGAGAAGGGCGTGCGCCTGTTCTCCACCGACTCCGAAGCCGACCTGCGCAACATCGCCAAGGCCGCGCCGGGTTCGAAAGTGTATGTGCGCATCCTCACTGAAGGCTCGACCACGGCCGACTGGCCTTTGTCGCGCAAATTCGGCTGCCAGACCGACATGGCCATGGACCTGCTGATCCTCGCCCGTGACCTGGGCCTGGTGCCGTACGGCATCTCGTTCCACGTCGGCTCGCAACAGCGCGACATCAGCGTGTGGGACGCGGCCATCGCCAAGGTCAAGGTGATCTTCGAACGCCTGAAAGAAGAAGACGGCATTGAGCTGAAGCTGATCAACATGGGCGGCGGCTTCCCGGCCAACTACATCACCCGCACCAACAGCCTGGAAACCTATGCCGAAGAAATCATCCGTTTCCTCAAGGAAGATTTCGGCGACGACCTGCCGGAAATCATCCTGGAACCAGGCCGCTCGTTGATTGCCAACGCCGGCATCCTGGTCAGTGAAGTGGTGCTGGTTGCACGTAAATCGCGCACCGCCGTCGAGCGTTGGGTATACACCGATGTGGGCAAGTTCTCCGGCCTGATCGAAACCATGGACGAAGCCATCAAGTTCCCGATCTGGACCGAGAAGAAAGGCGAGATGGAAGAAGTGGTCATCGCCGGCCCCACCTGCGACAGCGCCGATATCATGTACGAGAACTACAAGTACGGTTTGCCGTTGAACCTGGCGATTGGTGATCGTCTGTACTGGTTGTCGACCGGTGCCTACACCACCAGCTACAGCGCGGTTGAGTTCAACGGGTTTCCGCCGTTGAAATCGTTCTACGTGTAATAACGCTATAACTAAAAAGCCCATGACGTTTCATGGGCTTTTTAGTGTGTGCTACACAATCTCAGCGATCCTCGCGAACGTGCCATAACCGTAAAACATAGAGTGTCGACTGTTGAATTTCGTAGCGCATTTCGTAATGGCCTACCAGAAGTCTTCTTACGTCTCGCGGCGAAAACTCTTCAATTCTCTCCCCGATACGCGGATTACTGAGCAATGTGTCAGGCGCCTTGGATAGTGACTGAACGGTGCGGGCGGCAGCTTGGCGGTTAACAACAGAGAGGAAGTCATACAATTGAGACAAATCGGACAATGCTTTACTCGTCCACCTCAGCTCCATCAGCGCGGTACCGGTAGCGGCGAATCCGTACTCAGGCTGTCGGCCCAGGCTTGCACTGCCTGGTGATCAATCACACGTCCTGCATCCACATCTGCCATCGCCTCAAGCGTCAAACGGCTACGTTCTTCTTCTTGATCGACCCAATCGGCAAGGGCTTGTTTCACCACCCATCCGCGTGAGCGATCCATTCTCGCGGCCATCTTGTCGACTTTCTGAGCAAGGGCGGTGGGGATATGAGCTGTCATTACTTTGGTTTCGGCACCCATGGAAACTCTCTTCGCGGATATCTGACACGCATTTGATTGAGTGTGATTAAACATTAATCATAGTGATTTAAGCAGAAGCTTCAGCCTCAAGCACTTGCCGTTCATCGACTAACCGGAACACGAATCTCATAGGAGTCATCGTCTACAGAGTCTTTTCCAAATGATCCGCGTGTTCGCGGTAAACCTGCGCCATCGCTAAAACTTGTGAATCCTTCGCAGACGCCAACGCCTTGTACGCCGTTCGCAGAAATTTGAGATTCCCTCCTTCCAGCGCCTTGTGCAACCACCCCACTGCCGCGTCGATCTGGCCGCTACCAGCCAGCACCGCCGCATAGCTGAACTGCCCACGAAAATCCCCGGCTTCGGCAGAGCGTCGATACCACTGCACGGCGGCCTCAGGATCCTCGGGGCAATACTGGCCATCTTCCAGATAACGCCCCAACAGATTCATCGACTTGGCGTGGCCCTGCTCTGCCGCCTGGCGATAAAGCGTCAGCGCCTGGGCCTGGTCTTGCACAACGCCACGGCCGGTCGCCAGCAGGTTGGCGTAGTTGTACTGGCCCCAATCCAGGCCGGCCTCTGCTGCCAGCCGGTATTGCCGCGCAGCCGCCGCTTCATCGACGGCGCAACCCCAACCATGCTCCAGGCAACGCCCGGCCATATTGCGCGCCATCACGTGCCCACCCTGGGCGGCGATGCGGAACCAGCGCAATGCCAGCGTTTCATCGCGCGCAATACCACGTCCTTCCAGCAGGATCTGCCCCAGCAAAGCCTGGGCGTCGACCACGCCTTCCCTGGCCGCGATCAGGATCGCCTGGGCGGCGCGCACCGGGGAATCGTCGAGCATGGACTGCAATTGCTCGACGTTGAGCACTTCCTGGCGACGCAATAAAAAGCCCATCTCAGACCTCGACCCAGCGGCGCAGCAGGTTGTGGTAGGTGCCGGTGAGCTGGATCAGTGCCGGGTGGTCAGGAACGTCGCGGGTCAGTTGCTGGATCGCGCCGTCCATTTCAAACAGCAGGGTGCGCTGGCTGTCTTCGCGCACCAGGCTTTGGGTCCAGAAGAACGAGGCATAGCGGGCGCCACGGGTGACGGCGTTGACCTTGTGCAGGCTGGAGCCGGGGTACAGCACCATGTCGCCGGCGGGCAGCTTGACCCGCTGCAGGCCGAAGGTGTCCTGGATTTCCAGTTCGCCGCCGTCGTATTCGTCCGGGTCGCTGAAGAACAGCGTGGACGACAGATCGGTACGCACACGTTCAGGGCTGCCTTTGGGTTGGCGTACGGCGTTGTCGATATGAAAGTCGAAACTGCCGCCAGCGGTGTAGCAGTTGAGCAGCGGCGGGAAGACTTTGTGCGGCAGCGCCGCCGACATGAACAGCGGGTTGCTCCACAACCGTTCCAGCATGGCCGCGCCGATTTCCTTGGCCAGGGGGTGGCCTTCGGGCAATTGCAGGTTGTGCTTGGCCTTGGCGGACTGGTGCCCGGCAGTGATTTTGCCGTCGGCCCATTCGGTCTCTTCCAGGGCCTGGCGTATGCGCAGCACTTCCTCGCGAGAGAACAGGCCGGGAATGTGCAGCAACATGGGGCAATACCTGCGATCAGAGAGGCGCCAATGGTATTGATTCTTATCCGCCCTGTAAAACCCGGGGACGAACGAGAACGCAAAATCCGTAATGAAAAAGTGTAAAGAATGTAAATTCAATGCGAATAGCAATATATCGCAATTGATACAAAGTCTTGTTGGCCCTATATTCCGCGGCCTCACATCCTTGGGGAAGGGACACGTCATGTCGCGCATTCTTATAAAAACACCAGCCAGTTCACCACGCATGCTGGCCTCGGCCATCGGTGTAGCCTTGAGTGCCAGCTCTGCCGCCCACCTGGCGCAGGCGGCAGAAAACATCGAGCAAAAAGGCGAACGCAACCCTATCTCCCTCGGCGCCACCAACATTACCGGCCAGGACCAGGACAACACCTCCTACCAGGTAGAAAAAGCCTCGTCGCAAAAATACACCGCGCCGCTGGTGGACACGCCGCGTTCGGTCACCGTGGTGCCGCAACAAGTGCTCAAGGACACCGCCGCTACCTCGCTGCAGGATGCCTTGCGCACCGTACCGGGCATTACCTTCGGCGCCGGTGAAGGCGGCAACCCCCAGGGCGACCGTCCGTTCATCCGCGGATTTGACGCCCAGGGCGACACTTACCTGGATGGCGTACGCGACACCGGCGGCCAGAGCCGCGAGATCTTCGACATCGAGTCGATCGAGGTCAGCAAAGGCCCGAACTCCTCGTTCGGCGGCCGTGGCTCGGCCGGCGGCAGCCTCAACCTGGTGAGCAAGACCCCACAAGCGCGGGACTTCACCAACGGCGGCTTCACCTACGGCTCCGACCAGACCCGCCGCTACGTGCTCGACGTCAACCGCCAGTTCCTCGACGACAGCGCCGCCTTCCGCCTGAACCTGATGAGCCACGAACAAAACGTTGCCGGTCGCGATGCGGTGAACTACGACCGCTGGGGGGTGGCACCGTCGCTGACCTTTGGCCTGGGCACGCCAACCCGCGTGAACCTCAGCTACTACCATATGGAAAGCGATGACCTGCCGGATTCGGGCATTCCCTATGGCTATGCTTCGTCGACTGCCACTGCCCACGTGCACGACAAACCCACCGATGGCGGCGACAGCAATAATTTCTACGGTTTGAAAAGCCGCGACTTCCGCAAAACTCGCGCTGATATCAGTACGTTCTCCATCGAGCACGACCTGAACGACAACATGACCTTGAAAAACACCCTGCGTCACGGCAGCACCGGTCAGGACTATGTGCTGACCCAACCGGATGACAGCAAACTTAACGTCAACAAGTTCGGCACCGTATGGCGTCGCGCTAACAGCCGCGTGTCCACGACCACCACGACCACCAACCAGACCGACCTGTTCGGCAGCTTCCAGGCCCTGGGCTTCAAGCACAGCTACTCCACCGGCCTGGAATTCACCGGTGAAGAAACCCGCGTCAGCGGCTATACCGTCAGCCCCAATGCCAACCCGGTGTGCAACCCGGCCAAGGGCGGCGTGGGCGGCCAGTGCACCTCGCTCGGCAACCCGAATCCAGACGACGCCTGGAGCGGCAGTGTCGCGCGCAACTACAACGGCACCAACACCAAGGCTACCAGCCGCGCCGCCTATGTGTTCGACACCATCGAGCTGGATCCGAAATGGCTGCTGAACGTCGGCCTGCGTTACGACACCTTCGATACCGAAGCCAACACCAACGCCACTACCGGACGCACCAAGATCAAGGATGACAGCCAGTTCTTCAACTGGCAGGCAGGCCTGGTGTGGAAGCCTTTGGACAACGGCAGCATCTATGCGTCCTATGCAACTTCAGCTACGCCGCCCGGTGGCTTGGTAGGTGAAGGCGCCGACCCCAATCAGCTGTCAGCCGGTGCGGCCACCAGCGATTTGCAGCCGGAAGAAACCGTCAACTATGAGCTGGGCACCAAGTGGGACCTGTTCCATGATCGCCTGTCCCTGACCGCAGCCGTGTTCCGTACCGAGAAGAAAAACACCCGCATCCTGGTCGATGCCCTCACCTACCAGAACGCTGGTGAATCCCAGGTCGATGGCGTGGAATTGTCGGCCAGCGGCAAGCTCACCGACCACTGGCAAGTGTTCGCCGGCTACACCTACCTGGACAGCGAACTGGTCAAGTCCGGACTCAACGGGCGTAACGGTGTGGTGAGCGCCGGCTCCAACAAAGGCAACCAGATGCCCAACACGCCAAAGAACTCCTTCAGCCTGTGGACCACCTACGACATCACGCCCAAGCTGACCGTCGGCGGCGGCGCGTTCTACGTCGACGAAGTTTACGGCGATGCCGGCAACACCGTGTACGTGCCGTCCTACACCCGCTATGACGCCATGGCCAGCTACAAGCTGACCAAGAACGTCGACCTGCAACTGAACGTGCAGAACCTCACCGACAAGACCTACTACGACAAGGCCTACTCGGCGCACTTCGCCAACCAGGCGGCCGGTCGCACCGCGCTGTTGACCACCAGCTTCCACTTCTAAAAGCGGTCAATGTCCCGACCCAAGGCCCCACGCATCGGATGCGTGGGGCTTTTGTGTGTAAAACAGAATTTTTCTCGTTAAGCCACGGCATAATGCGCGCCGTGAAATAGACATCCAGATGAGCGAGGCGGCCCGACGTGTTGAAGAAAACCCTGTTCCAGTTGCACTGGTTTTTCGGCATCACTGCCGGGCTGGTGCTGGCCTTGATGGGGGTCACCGGGGCGGCGTACTCGTTCCAGGATGAAATCCTGAGGGCACTCAACCCCACCGTATTGAGCGTACAGAAGCGCGAGGCCGGTGTGCTGCCGCCTGCCGAACTGGTGCGCAAGCTTGAGGCCACCGAAGGCAAGAGCGTCGCGATGCTGTGGGTGGAAAGCGACAGCGGCAACGCCGCCCGGGTGTCCTTCACCCCGCCGCCGGGGGAGCGTCGTGGCCAGATGCGCTACTTCGATCCCTATACCGGCGACTACCTGGGCGACGCCGTCGGCCAGGATGTGTTTGGTTTTATCCTGCAACTGCACCGCTTCCTCGCCGTCGGCGAAACCGGGCGCAACATCACCGGCGCCTGCACCCTGATCCTGGTGTTTTTCTGCCTTTCCGGTTTGTATCTGCGCTGGCCGCGCCAGGTAAAAAGCTGGCGCGCATGGCTGACCCTGGACTGGCGCAAAAAGGGTCGCAGCTTCAACTGGGATCTGCATTCGGTATTCGGCACCTGGTGCCTGCTGTTTTATCTGTTGGCGGCACTGACCGGACTGTATTGGTCCTACGACTGGTACAACCAGGGCGTGACCAAACTGCTCTCCGACGCGCCGCAAAACGAGCGCATGCGCAAGCGCGGCCCGCCACCTGCCGGCCCTGCTCCGGTAGCCAACTACGACGCGATCTGGAGCAGTATCTACAGCAACGCCGGCCCCGACCTGAGTGCCTACAACATCCGCATGCCGGCCGTCGCCGGGCAACCGGCCACCGTGTATTACCTGCTCAAAGACTCGCCCCATGACCGTGCCCTGAACCAGATCAACCTGGACCCGGCCACCGGCGAGGTCAAATCCCACGAGCGCTACGCCAGCAAGAGCCTCAAATCGCAATTACTGACCAGTGTCTATGCGCTGCACACCGGCAGCTATTTCGGCCTGATCGGACGCCTCGTGCTCACCGTCAGCTCGCTGCTCATGCCATTGTTCTTTATCACCGGCTGGCTGCTGTACCTCGACCGCCGCCGCAAGAAGCGCCAGGTGCGCGATGCCCGCCAGGGCCTGACGACCAATCACAGCGATGCGCCGGCCTGGCTGATTGGCTTTGCCAGCCAGAGCGGTTTTGCCGAACAACTTGCATGGCAAACGGCTGGTCAATTGCAGGCGGCGGGCCTGCCGGTGAAGGTGCAGCCCCTGGGCAGCGTCAGCCGGGACGACCTGAGCCAGTCGGAACATGCATTGTTCGTCGTCAGCACCTTCGGCGACGGCGAAGCCCCGGATAATGCTCGGGGTTTTGAGCGCAGCGTGCTCGGTCGGGACTTACCGCTCAAAGGCTTGAACTATTCGGTACTGGCCCTGGGTGATCGCCAATACGAACACTTCTGCGGCTTTGCCCGGCGCCTGCATTTCTGGCTGACCAACCAGGGCGGCAATGCACTGTTCGCCCCGGTGGAAGTCGACAACGGCGACACTGAGGCCTTGCTGACCTGGCAACAGCAACTCGGCCAACTCACCGGTCACGCGCCAGCGGCGGCTTGGCAACCCGCACAATATGAAACCTGGATACTGAGCCAACGCACCCTGCTCAACCCTGGCAGCGTCGGCGCCGACGTCTATCTGCTGGGCCTCACACCGCCCTCGGCGCAAAGCTGGCAGGCCGGTGACCTGGTGGAAATCCTGCCGCGAAACTGCCCGTGGGCCATTGATCACTTCCTCCACGGCCTGGGTCTGGCCGGCAGCGACGGCGTGTTGATCGACGGCTTGGCGCACACCCTCGACCAAGCCCTGGCCACCCGCCAATTGCCGGACAACCGCGCGCACCTGGTCGGCCTGCATGCCCAAGCCTTGGTGAACGCACTGGTGCCCCTGGGCATGCGCGAATACTCCATTGCCTCGATCGCCAGCGACGGCGTGCTCGAGCTGATCGTGCGCCAGGAACGCCACCCCGACGGCAGCCTGGGCCTGGGCTCAGGCTGGCTGACGGAACACGCGGCCATCGGTTCGGGCATCAGTCTGCGCCTGCGCCGCAACAGCGGCTTCCATCTGCCGGATGCGCCGGTGCCGCTGATCCTGCTGGGCAACGGCACCGGCCTGGCGGGCTTGCGCAGCTTGCTCAAGGCGCGCATTGCCGATGGCCAGCAGCGCAACTGGCTGCTGTTTGGCGAACGCCAGATCGCCCATGACTACCTGTGCCAGGACGAACTGCAAGGCTGGCTCGCCAATGGCGACTTGGCGCTGCTCGACCTGGCGTTCTCCCGGGATCAGGAAGAAAAGATCTACGTACAGGATCGCCTGCGCGAATCGGCGGATGTACTGCGTAAATGGCTGGCGGACGGCGCGGCGATTTATGTGTGTGGCAGTCTGCAAGGAATGGCGACAGGGGTGGATCAGGCGTTGGTGGATATCCTGGGCGGTGAGGCGGTGGAACGCTTGATTGAACAGGGCCGCTATCGCCGGGATGTGTACTGAGATTTTCAGACAGAACCCATGTGGGAGGGGGCTTGCTCCCGATAGCGGTATAACAGTCACTTCATCAGTTGGCTGATCCAGCGCTATCGGGAGCAAGCCCCCTCCCACATTTTTTGACTGCATTCCAGGTCAGGCAGGTTGCAGTTTTTGCTCGAACACTGACAGCCCGTCCAAGTCGCGCAAAATAACGGTCAACTCCGCCGTCTGCCCGTCAATCTGCACCTCGCCAAAAAACTGAAAGCCAGCGAACGGCGATGTGTTTTGCGCAGGCGGCGCCTTCTGGAACACCACTTGCGGGCCAAAGGTTTTATCCAGCGGATTAGGCCCGAAACTCCCGGCATTCAAGGGACCCGCGACAAACTCCCAGAACGGCTCGAAATCCTGGAACGCGGCCCGATCCGGGTGATAGTGATGCGCCGCGCAATAGTGCACATCAGCGGTCAGCCAAACATGGTTGCGCACCTGTTGCGCATGCAGAAAACCAAGCAGTTCGGCAATCTCCAACTCGCGTCCTTGCGCCGGGCCGGAGTCGCCGTTGGCGATGGCTTCCCAACGCGGCACGCCAGGGCTTACCTCACCGTCAGGCACGCCCAGGCCGATGGGCATATCGGCGGCAATCACCTTCCACTGCGCTTGCGACGCCTTGAGTTCACGCTTGAGCCAATCCAGCTGTTCGCGACCGAGAAAGGGTTTTTCACCGCCCAGGTTGTCGTCATTCGGCCCACGGTAGCTGCGCATATCCAGCACGAATACATCCAGCAGCGGCCCATAACTGAGCTTGCGATAAATACGCCCGCCACCGTCTGCGCTCTGCCGACGCATGGGTGAATACTCCAGCCAGGCCTGGCGAGCGCGACCGACGAGGGTGTTGATATCGCGGGTCTGGTAACGCTCGTCCAACTGCTTGCCGGGCGACCAGTTATTGATCACCTCGTGATCGTCCCACTGCCAGATCTGCGGCACTTGGGCATTGAAGCGGCGCACGTTCTCATCCAGCAGGTTGTAGCGGTAATTGCCGCGATACTCATCCAGAGACTCGGCGACTTTGCTCTTGGCTTCGGTGGTGATGTTGCGCCAGATGCGCCCGCCTTCGGTGACCAGCTGTGCAGGCACCGGGCCGTCGGCGTAGATGGTGTCGCCGCTGTGGATAAAGAAGTCCGGAAGGCGCAGGCGCATGGCTTCGTAGATGCGCATGCCGCCGATGTCCGGGTTGATACCGAAGCCTTGGCCGACGGTGTCGCCGCTCCACACAAAACGGATGTCGCGGCGCTGTTGCGGCACGCTGCGCAAGTGGCCAAACCAGGGTTCGCTGGCGACACCGGTCTGGGCATCTTCGAAATGCACACGATAGAAAATCGCCTGGTCCACCGGCAAACCGCTGAGCTCCACACGGGCGGTAAAGTCGGTACGGCTGTCGGCCAGGGGCGAGATGAACTTGCGCGGGTTGCTGAACACACTGCGGGTGTCCCACTCCACCACCATCTTGGCCGGGCGGTCGCTGCGGCTCCAGATCATCGCACGGTCGCCGAGCAGGTCGCCGGACTGCACCCCGTCAGTAAGCTGCGGCCGGTCCTTCACCGAAGCGATCACCGCCGGGGCCAGGCCTGGCAACAACAGACCAGCGCCGACGGCTTGCATCACACGGCGGCGGCCGAGATCGAAGTGGCTCATGCAGGTGCCCTCTTGAGTATCAAAAGGGTCACTAAAGCATGCGGGGATGAAGCAGATATGACACCACCCTTACAGCCAATGAAAATCCAAATGTGGGAGGGGGCAAGCCCCCTCCCACATTTTGAATCCCATCAGCCCTTGGCAGCAGTGACCGTCAGTTCCACAGCTTCAGGTCGCTTAAGCAGCGCATACACCAACCCCGTCAACACGCTGCCCGCCACAATCGCCAGCAAATACAACAATGCATGGTTCATCGCATTCGGGATCACCAGCACAAACAAGCCGCCATGAGGCGCGGCAAGTTTGCAGCCAAAGTACATCGACAGCGCACCCGTCAAGGCGCCACCGGCAATGCTGGCCGGGATCACCCGCAGCGGATCTTTGGCCGCGAACGGGATCGCGCCTTCGGAGATAAAGCACAGGCCCAGGACCATCGCGGCCTTGCCGGCTTCGCGTTCGGTCTGGGCGAATTTGCGTCGGGCGAGCAAGGTGGCGATGCCCATGCCAATCGGCGGCACCATGCCGGCAGCCATGGTCGCGGCCATCGGCGCACCACTCGACGCCGCCAGCAGGCCGACGGAAAACGCATACGCCGCCTTGTTGATCGGCCCACCCAAGTCCACGCACATCATGCCGCCGAGCAAAATACCCAGCAGTACCGCGTTGGTGGTGCCCATGGTGCTGAGAAAATCGGTCAGGCCGGACAGCAACCGGGCGACCGGCGGGCCAACCAGGTAGATCATCACCAGACCGGTGAACAAGCTCGCCAGTAACGGAATGATCAGAATCGGCTTGAGCGCCTCCAGGCTCTGGGGCAGTCGCACCGCACGGCTGATCAACTTGACGCAGTAGCCCGCAACGAAACCCGCCAGGATGCCACCGATAAAGCCGGCGCCCAGCGTTCCCGCCAGCAACCCGCCGATCATGCCCGGCGCCAGGCCTGGGCGGTCAGCGATCGAGTAGGCGATGTAGCCCGCCAGCAGCGGCACCATCAGCAGGAACGCCTGGTCACCGACGCTTTTCAGCGCTGCCGCCAAGGTGCCCGGCTGTTCGAAGGCATGGATGCCGAACACGAATGACAAGGCGATCAGCAAGCCCCCCGCCACCACCATCGGCAACATGTACGACACGCCGGTGAGCAAGTGTTTGTAGATGCCGGTTTTCTCCGATTTGGCCGGCGCGCCGCTGGCTGCGCTTTCCACTGCGCCTTCGGCCAGGGCCTTGTTGAGGATGGCTTCGGATTGCTTGAGGGCAATACCGGTGCCACAGCGGTAGATTTTCTTGCCGGCAAAACGCTCGGTGGCGACTTCGATATCAGCCGCCAGCAACACCACGTCGGCATTGGCGATGGCCTCCGGGCTCAATGGCGTGCGGGCGCCCACCGAGCCCTGGGTCTCGACCTGCAAGTCGTAGCCCAGGCGCTTGGCGGCCTGTTGCAAGGCTTCGGCGGCCATGAAAGTGTGGGCCACGCCCGTCGGGCAGGCGGTAATCGCGACGATACGCGGCGCATGCTTCGCAGCCAGCGGGGCGTCGTTGGCGACATACACCTGGGCGCCTTCGGCGCCACGGCGCAATACGGCCTCGACATCCGCCAGGGCCTGGGCCGGCGTGGTCTGGAACACGCGCTTGCCGACAAACCGCTGCATGTCCACCGGTGTGCTGCTGACCAACAACACCCATTCAGCGTCATCGAGGGTGGCCTGGGACAACTGGCGCTCCGGGCGCTGCACGTCGACGACTTCGACACTGGTGTGCAAGCCCATGCGCTGGGCGGCGGCGTCCAACAAGCGGGCGCACAGCACACTGGTGACCATGCCGTTGGGGCAGGCGGTAACAATGGCTAACTTCATCACAAACCCTCTTATTGTTCTGTCAGCGTGCGTACATCGACGCCGCTTTCAAGGTGCGCCAACTGCGCGTCATCGCTGATGCCAAAGCCGATCTGCGTCACGGCCATCGCGGCAATTGCCGTGGCGCGGCGCAGGGTCTGTTCGGCTGCTTCGTCGCTGAGCAAGCCGTGAAGCATGCCGGCCAACAGCGAGTCGCCGGCGCCCACGGTGCTGGCCACCGTCACCTTGGGCGGCGTGGCGTGCAGCGCCGTACCTGGGCGGTACCAGGTCACACCCGCAGCACCGTCGGAGACCACCACATGTTCGACGCCCTGCTGATGCAGTTGGCTGATGGCATCGGTGGCATAATCCAAGGCTTCGGCCAGCTCTTCGGTATTGGGCTTGACCAGCCACGGGCCGGCCTGCAAACCGGTGCGCAACGCTTCTCCACTGGTGTCCAGGGCGACTTTCAAACCGAGGCCTTTCAACTGTTGCAACAGCCCCTGAAACCACTGCGGGCTAACGCCTCGCGGCAAGCTGCCGGCCACCACCACCGCGTCGAATTGCGCGCCGATCATTGCGACCTTATCGAGCAGTGCGTGCTGCGCCTCTTCACTCACCAGCGGCCCCGGCGCATTGATGTCGGTGACACGCCCGTCCTGTTCGGCAATCTTGATATTGCTGCGGGTTTCGCCGGGCACGCGAACGAACGCATCGCCAAACCCACGGCGGCTGATCAGCGCATCGAAAGCCTGGGGGTTCGCCTCACCGAGAAACCCGCCGACGCTGACGTCATGGCCCAGGTCCGCCAACACTTGCGCCACGTTCACGCCCTTGCCCGCTGCGTGAGTGAGCATCGCTTCACTGCGATTGACTGCACCCGGTTCCAGGCGCGCCAGGCGCACCGTGAGGTCCAACGCCGGGTTCAGCGTCAGGGTCAGAATCTTCGCCATTTACACGGCCTCCACAAGGGCACGCACTTCGGCAGGCGAACCAACCACCAGTGCTTGTTGTGCCAGGCCCCGGGCCTCGCTCAGACTGAATTCACGCACCCGCGCCTTCACTTCGGGAATGCTGCGGGCCGACACGCTCAACTCATCCACCCCCAGGCCGACCAGCACCGGCACGGCCAATGGATCCGCCGCCAACTCGCCGCAGACGCCGACCCATTTGCCGTGGGCATGGGCGGCACGCACAGTGATGTCGATCAGTTGCAATACCGCCGGGTGCAGGCCGTCGGCCTGCGCTGACAGGGTCGGGTGACCACGGTCGATGGCCAGGGTGTACTGGGTCAGGTCATTGGTGCCGACGCTGAAGAAGTCCACTTCCTTGGCCAGTACCGGCGCCAGCAAGGCGGCTGACGGTACTTCGATCATGATGCCCAATTGCAAATCAGCCACCGGGATTTCCAGGCGCAGGCGCTCGGTCATGTCCCGGGCTGCACGCCATTCATCCACGCTGCCGACCATGGGAAACATGATGCGCAACGGTCGGTTATCCGCCGAACGCAGCAGCGCACGCAGTTGCGCTTCCATGATCTTGGGGCGCTGCAAGGTCAGGCGAATGCCGCGTACGCCAAGAAAAGGGTTTTCTTCTTCGGCGATAGGCCAATAGGGCAAAGGCTTATCGCCGCCCACATCGAGGGTGCGCACCACCAGCGGGCGCCCGTCGAGGCCGTCGAGCACGCGACGGTATTCGGCCTCCTGGGTGGCTTCGTCCGGCGCTTGGGGATGGGCCATGAAAATCAGCTCGGTGCGCAGCAGGCCAATGCCTTCGGCGCCCTGCTCCACTGCACTGGCCACCCCGGCGCTTTCGCCGATATTGGCGAATACTTCCACGGCGTGCCCGTCACGGGTCAGCGCCGGTTCGTGGCGTTGGGCCGACGCCGCCTGCAAGCGTTGTTCGCGGGTATCGCGCTCGACCACGGCCCGTTGCAGAGTAGCGGCGTCCGGGTCGACATGCAGGCGACCGCGCTGACCGTCGAGCAACAGCGGTGTGCCGGCGTTCAGCAGCAACACCGCAGCGCCTGCGCCGACCAAGGCAGGAATGCCCAAGGCGCGAGCGACGATGGCGCTGTGGGCGGTGGCACCGCCGCGAGCGGTAAGGATACCGGCGACGCGGGCCGGGTCCAGGCGCGCCACGTCCGAAGGGCCGACTTCATCCATCACCAGGATGTAGGGCTCGCTGGGCTCCTGGACGGTTTCGACACCGCACAGTTGCGCCAGCACTCGACGGCCGATATCGCGCAGATCGGCGGCGCGCTCGGCCAGCAAGGCGTCCTGCAACGCTTCCTGCTGCTTGGCGGCGGCCTCAATCACGCTCATCCAGGCGGCTTCGGCGCTTTCGCCCTGCTTGAGGCGGGTGTCGACTTCGTCGGTCAGTTCCGGGTCGTCGAGCATTTCCTGGTGGGTGATGAAAATCTCACGGATGGCCTTGGCCAGGCTGCGTTCGATCAGGCCCTGGATATCCTGGCGCACCTCGCTCAAGGCCGCGTGCAGGCGCTGGCGCTCAATCGCGGCAGACTCACCGCGCAGGGGGTAATCAAACAGCTGTGGAATCTGGATATGGGCCGGGCCGATGGCGATGCCCGGCGCGGCGGCGATGGCCTGGAGCTGGCTACCACTCAGTGGCGCACTGAGTACCGGCTCGACATCGACCTGGGCAGGTTGGGCGCTCACGCTCGGCAATGGCTCGACCTCTTCACCAAGCCCCTCTTCGATCGCGGCCAACAGCGCGGGCAATGCGTCGCCGGCAATCGTCGGCTCGGCAACGAATTCCAGTAACTGGCCGCGACGCGCACCAAGGCTGAGCAACTTGCTCAGGCTTTTGACCGACACGGCGCCCACCGGGCCATCGATGATACGCACACGTATATCGCCATCGAAACTCTTCGCCAATTGCGCGAGGATCTTGGCCGGGCGCGCATGCAGGCCATGAGCGTTGGCCAGGGTAATGCGGGCGCTGGGCCAGTCCGCAGGCAGTTCGCCGCCCAGCACTTCCAGCACCGCACGGCGGCTGGTGGCACGCCCCAGTTCCTGGCCGCGCCCTTCAATCAACAAGGCACACAGGCGTTCAAGCAGGGCTTGATGAGCTTCACCGAGGCTCGCCAGGCAGAACAAGCCGTGCAGGGGCTGGCCGAGGTAGCGCATGGGTTTGTCCGGTGTGACAAACGCCAGGCCCGGACGCTTGACCGTCTGCTCGCTGTGCAACCACCACAGGCCATCGCCCAGGGGCAGCGCATCAACCTGTTGCAACACCGCCGCAAAACCATTGCTTACGCAGTCGGCCTGGCGCAGCAGCCTTGCGCCGCGCCATACCAACTCTTCAAAATCATCGGCAGATACCCCCAGGCTGATCATCTGCGCATCCAGCGCCAGCTCCTGGGGGGCGCCTTGCAACAGCTTCAACAAGGCTTCGGCGCTGCCGGCCCGACGCAGTGCCTGGCCCAAGTCGGTTTCACCGAGGGCGCGGGTCAGCAGTTGCAGCAGGCGCAGGTGTTCATCGGATTTAGCCGCGATGCCAATCGCCAGGTAGACCACCTGGCCGTCGCCCCAGTCCACCCCTTCGGGGAACTGCAACAGGCGCACACCGGTGGAAAATACCTGGTCGCGGGTTTCTGGCGTGCCGTGGGGAATGGCGATGCCCTGGCCGAGAAAAGTCGAACCCTGGGCCTCACGGGCTTGCAAGCCACTGAGATAACCCTCGGCAACCAGGCCATCGGCCACCAATTTGTCAGCGAGCAGGTGCAAGGCAGCAGACTTATCCACAGCCACCTGGCCCATGGATATCTGCTCTACAGTGAGCTCAAGCATGCCGTTCTCCTAGTTAGTGCGATGTGCGCACTAGGTATTGTTTTGAATTAATCAGCGCGAGATGTTCAAAAATAACTGACTGAGTGGTCAATTGGCAGTGGTCACTCAGTGGCGAACATCGTAAAAATACGCCTGCTGAAACGTTTAATCTAGAATTTATGGCAGATTACGCGTTAATTGCGCAAGCTAGAAGGGCCACTCGGCGCGTGCTCTGGGACATTGGTCGTGGGCTGGAATCGGTTACGATTGGACAAAATGTCGGGGCACGCTCTAAAAAACAAGGAAATCCCGGTTTGAAACTCAGTGATATCGCACGTCTGGCCGGAGTGTCGGTGACCACCGCCAGCTATGTCATCAATGGCAAGGCCGAACAGCAACGCATCAGCAATGCAACCGTTGAGCGTGTGCGCGCCGTAGTCCAGGCCCATGGCTTTACGCCCAATCCCCAAGCCGCCGGGCTGCGCAGCCGGCACACGCGCACCTTGGGGTTCATCCTGCCCGACCTGGAAAACCCCAGTTACGCACGCATCGCCAAGCTGCTGGAACAAGGTGCACGAGCGCGGGGCTACCAGTTACTGATTGCCAGTTCCGATGACGAAGCCGCCAGCGAACGCCAACTGCTGCAACTGTTCCGTGCGCGGCGTTGCGATGCGTTGTTTGTCGCCAGTTGCCTGCCAGCCACGGATGACAGCTATCGCGAGCTGCAAGCCAAGGGGTTGCCGGTGATCGCCATCGACCGGGTCATGGAGCCTGGCCAATTCTGCTCGGTGGTCAGCGATGACCGCCAGGCCTGCCAGCAACTCACCAGCAGCCTGCTGCAACCGCTGCCCAAGCAGATCGCGCTGATCGGCGCACACCCCGAATTGAGCATCAGCCAGGAGCGTACCGCCGGTTTCCGTGAAGCGCTGCAAGGCTTCAACGGCGAAGTGATCATCGAACAGGGCGAAGCCTTCAGCCGTGACTGCGGCCGACAGTTGATGGAACAACTGCTGCAACGCCTGGGGCATTTGCCCGACGCGCTGGTGACGACATCCTACGTGCTGCTGCAAGGCGTGTTCGACGCGCTGCATGACTTCCCCCTCAGGTCGCGCCCCCTGCGCCTGGGCACTTTTGGCGATACCCAACTGCTGGATTTCCTGCCATTGCCGGTCAACGCCATGGCCCAGCAACACCAGTTGATCGCCGAGACCGCCTTGCGCCTGGCTCTGGCCGCCATTGAGGAAGAACAGTACCAACCGGGCGTGCACGCCATTGGCCGGACCTTCAAGCAGCGTATTCACGAGGCCTGAGCGTGGAGCTGATCGACACCCACACCCACCTGGACTTCGCGGACTTCGACCACGATCGCCCGCAAGTCCTCGCCCATAGCCGTCAACTCGGCGTACAGCGCATGGTGGTGTTGGGCGTATACCAGAAAAATTGGCAGCGGCTGTGGGATTTGGTGCAGGAAGACGACGGCTTATTCGCGGCCTTCGGCTTGCACCCTGTGTATCTCGATGATCATCGCCCTGCCGACCTGCTGGAGCTGGGGGACTGGTTGACCCGCCTGCACGGCCACCGGCAACTATGCGCCGTGGGCGAAATCGGCCTGGATTACTTTCTTGAGCACCTGGACCGCGAGCACCAGCAAATCCTGTTTGAAGCCCAGCTGAAACTTGCGGCGGACTTCCAACTGCCGGCCTTGCTGCACGTACGCCGCAGCCACGCCGTCGTGATTGCCACCCTCAAGCGCATCCGCCTGCCGCGGGGCGGGATCATCCATGCGTTCGCCGGCAGCGTCGAGGAGGCCCGTGAGTACATCAAGCTCGGATTCAAACTTGGCCTGGGCGGCGCCGCCACCTGGCCCCAGGCCCTGCGTATGCACAAGGTGCTTGCCCAACTGCCCCTTGAGGCTGTTGTGCTGGAAACCGATTCGCCCGATATGGCCCCGGCCATGTATCCCAACCAGCGTAACAGCCCGCAGTACCTGCCGGACATCTGCATCGCCCTGGCGCAGCGCATGGCAATCAGCCCTTCATTGCTGGCTGAGACGAGCACACGCAATGCGTGCGAGTTGTTCAACTGGTAGCGGGCTGATGACCTGCAACTCCAAGGTCATCCGCTGTCGATGACGGGCGTAGCGCACCACCAGGAAATGAATCAACACCGTAGCCAGTGAAAGGTTGAGCTGCGCAATCATGCTGAGCAGTCCTAACCACTCTGCAACCAGGGCCACCACCAAGGTCGCGCACGTCAGCATGATCATGCTCGGGCGCACCAACGCCCACTGGTCGAGGGCGCGAAACTGACGCAACTGCTTGTGGCAACACAGCTGCAAGCCGCAGTGGCAATACGTACAGTCAAAAGGTATATCAACGGCAATGGCATTCAATTGCCAAGGCTTGAGTTCAAACGTCATATCGCACTGGGCGCAATGCCCCTTGATACCGATTGCAGCGGCCATCGTCGTGTCTCCTCGTGACCGTGACGGATGAAATAAATTCTCACCTAACCACGCCGCGTAAAACACAGTCCGACAAATCAGGATATGCGCTACGCAATCCGAAGCTCAATCCCACAGAAAATTCCTACACTCGAAACGCCCCGATCAATTGCTTCAACTCAATGACCTGCGCCGACAATTGCCGGCTGGCCGCTTCGGTCTGTTGGGCGCCTTGCGCGGCATGCTCGCCAGCGCGATTGATTTCGACAATATTCTGGTCGATGTCTTGGGCGACCGCCGTTTGCTGCTCTACGGCAGCGGCGATCTGCTGGTTCTGGTCAACGATCATCCCTGCGGCGCCGAGGATATTCTCCAGGGCTTGCTGGACTTTTTCCGACTGCCCCACCGTGCCACTCGCCATTTCATGGCTGCTGCCCATGGCCTTCACCGCCGCGCCGACGCCACTGTGCAAGCGGCTGATCATTTGCTCGATTTCTTCGGTGGAGTGCTGGGTGCGCCGGGCCAGTGTGCGCACCTCGTCGGCCACCACGGCAAAACCTCGGCCCTGTTCACCGGCGCGGGCGGCTTCGATGGCTGCGTTGAGCGCCAGCAGGTTGGTCTGCTCGGCAATACTCTTGATCACTTCCAAGACCCTGCTGATGTCCTGGCTGTCGGCGGCCAACTGGTTGATTACCCGCACCGACTCATCAAGCTCCGTAGCCAGGCGTGCGATACCGCCTTGCTGTGATTGCACCAGCGCCCGCCCACTGACGGTTTCATCATTGACGCTCTGGGCGCTGCTGACTGCCGCCGCCGCGCTATGCGCCACCTCCTGGGCAGTGGCCGACATTTGGTTCATCGCCGTCGCCACTTGTTCGATCTGGCTGCGCTGGCCGGACACCGCCTGGTTACTCTGTGCCGAAACCGCCTGAACCTGGCCGGCCTGCAGCTCGACCTGGCTGACCGTATGCCCGACGCGCTCGATCAAGTCGTGGATCTTGGCCACTGTGCCATTGAACACCTGGCCCAAGTCCCCGAGCTCATCGCGGCTTTGGGCCACGAAGGTGACCGTCATGTCACCTGCCGCCACTTTGTCCATCATTGCCCCCAGGCGACGCAAGGTGGTACGGGTGGAAACGAAGAAGCCTGCGTATAAGTAGAAAATCAGCGCAAATACCGCTGCCAGTGCCGCGATCAGCAGCACCATGTGCAATCGGTTTTGTGCCAGGCGTTGCTCCAGTTGCTGCCCGATGAATGCCAAGGTGGCGTCATCCAGTTGATACGTCTTGGCCATCAATTGGCTGACGCTGTCATAAAAGCCTTGCCACGCTGCGTCGAGAGTCTCGGCCATCACCACCTGTTCTTCGAACAATTCGCTGCCTTGCTTGAGGCTGGCCCGGCTGGCTTGTGCCAAGGTGTCGAGGGTCGCGTGTGCAGCATGGCTGGCGCCCAGCGCGTCCTGCAATTTCAAGCCATATTCGCCCTGGAGTTTTTCCAACTGCTGCAGCAGTTCGTCAAAGCGCGTGCTGGAGGATGAATTGATAAAGCCCTGGCCCAGGGAATATGCGCCCATCGCACGCCCCTCCCCCAGGGCCTGGGTGACTTGCGGGGTGACGGTAGTGACCAGATCGGAGAGCTGGCGCAGATCACTTTGTGCGTCACGGCTCAAGCCGGCTTGGCTGGCAATAATCTGGCTGAGCATCTGGGCCTGGTTAAGTAATTTGCCGATCAGCGCCGTTTTATTGAGCAACGAACTTTCCTGTTGCTGCGCCTTGAACGCGGCGATCAACTCGTCACGCTTGCTTTCAAAAACGCTGACGTGCTCGGGCTGGGTCGCCACGGCGCTGAAGACTTGCAAGCGGTCCAGCACACTCTGCTCCAGGGCGCTGATTCTCGCCTCAAGGTCGGCGGCCTTGCCGGACTGGCCAAGCGTGGCGTTGATCTGCACCTGGTTGTTGAGGGTTTCCAGGTCGCGACGCAACACCAGGCTGCTGCCAAGCAGGTCAAGGCTCTGGAGTTCGATGCGAGTGCCTTGGAATTCGCGCCAGGAATCACGCACCAGGTAATAGTTGGTCGCCAGCATCGGCAGCAGGAATAGCACGCTGATCAGGCTGAACTTCATGCCGAAGCTCAGGCGGTTCATCAGCGCGACGGCGGGATAGAGCAAGCTCTTCACAGGTGACCTCCCCTTCTTTTATTTTTATTGAGGCGCAGGGCGGCGGCAGATAGCCACTATTTGGCGCTCTGTCTGTATAGCTCAATTTGAGAGGGAGTTTTGTAACGTAAGGTTAATGACGTGTCCGAAGACCCAATGTGGGAGGGGGCTTGCCCCCGATAGCCATGGGTATCGACACAACTCTAAAGTAGCGACCGCCAGTAACCACGATGCGAAGCGAGCCGCTCTTGATCTTGATC